>CAWBJV010000020.1:0-563134 GCA_963789205.1 uncultured Acidobacteriaceae bacterium | reverse complement strand
CTCGGCACTTACTTTGGATCTTTATCGCGAAGCATCGGGTAGAACTGAATCCAAGTCATGTCTGTGTCCGCGACATTGGCGGTATGGCATCCGGCGCACTCGGCCACAGGCCTTTCCGCGGACGTCTTCTCGTATGGCAATGGATGATGCCCATAGGTGAAGAAACCCCAGCCGTTCGTCTTTTCGAAGCGCTTGCTGTCTTTTATGGACATGTCGATGCCGTTGTACACACCGTTAAAATACCCGCGTCCGGAAGGTTCCTTACCAGAGCCGTCTGGGAACGTTGGGTTAAGAACCCGGGTCAGTTCTTTTACTATGACCGTTCCTTCTGGAAACTCGCCTGTTTTCAGATATGCATCAACGTTTTTCTGCTCGATATATACGTGATGATATTCGGGGAAGTTCGACTTGGTACAACCTCCGGGCTGGTCGCAGTTGAACTTCCCATTATTGAGGCCCTCGGGAGTCAGGGGAGCGCCAACAAAGACCCACCTGCGGAAAACGTGCGGGTCAGGGAGGTTCACTGTACCATCGGCGTTAAACACCACGCTCGACTGATTAGCCTGGGAATTAGTCTGGGCAGCGACCGGCCTGGTGACCAGGAGGTGCCCGCCTAAGGCGGTGAGTCCAAGTCCAAGGACGATTGTCAACAGATACTTGTGCATTGCAATTCTCCTCGTGAGCGGTTTCAGAAGCGAGTCTCTGTAGAGTCTTCTGCTTACTTGGATTTGAGGACTGGGTAACCTTGTACGTATAACCAATCGGTTGACTGAGCTGGAACATGACAGCTGAGACAGTTCTTTTTGAAGCTGGTTGCGACTTGCTTATCCGGCGCATCGGCTTTGAAAAGTGCCCATCCCCATCCATTACCCCACAGCGGGTTATTTGGGAACCGATTTTTGGAGTCCTTGATCATCACGAACCACACTATGGTCTTATTCGTAGCCCAACGTGCGTCGCCTGTCGTCATTTGGGCATGATCGGTCGTGAACGTTTCTTTGACGAGTACGGTTCCATCGGCAAACTTGCCGTTTTTTCGGTAATACTGAGCCGCACCCGGCGAAGCATAGGTGACGTGCATTTCAGTGTCACCATTGGAACCGGTGGGAGTGTAAGTTCCGAGAAACTGGTAAAGGTCTCGAACGTCAGTTGGCTTGCGAATATTCCCTGTCTTGTCGACCAGGTCGTAGCCGTTGAACACCTTCTTGCTTTGTGAATGCAGAGAGGTGTAGGGGGTTAAGATCGCAAGCGCAAGGATTATCTGTGGTATGCAACGTGTCATATATTCTTCCTCCTGATTGAACGATTCGTACCGGCATGTGCGGCTTCGGTCAAAGTGAGTCTCTCCGCCGGTCGCTTGACTACTGAGGGAGTGCACGAACCTGGCCATACACGAATTTCGAGCTGAACCCAGCGCCAGCGAGACGACAGAGTAGTTGAGCGGCTCACATGTGCAGATTGTCGAGAACTTGAGGAGGTAGCCGCAGTCAATGCAAAGTCAGTCCGTGACGTTATATTGACTGACACTTCAGCAGCCGTATCCAGGAATTCGGTCGCGCTATTCTGTAATGGTCTCGACTGAACAGACTGAATCCCCGACCGCGCGAGAGCAGCCCCCGTGAGTACAGGGTTTACCCGTCTGGTTGAGGATCGAGATTCGTTTGCCTATTCCGAAGACGGGCACTCAAAATTCATATTCGCTCGACGAGAAAGGGTCCCAATCGTGCAGTCTCGCTTATACGCCGTGAGCGAGTCACACAATGAAGGTCGCGCGGCAGGGGAGAAGAAATATGACGAAGCGTGATCGAAAAAAACGCATGGAAACGGGGCCTGACTCCGCTGGACAAGGGGGAGCGACTCAACAGATTTCGGACACCCCGATTGCCGACTCCGAAAGTGTGGAGGAGTTGGCAGAAGAAGGCAATGCGTTCGAAGCGAATGCCATATACGGTGTCGAAAACGCGAGAGATCCAGATGTGGCAGAGGTGATCACACACGAGATTCCTGAAGACGATGTGCCAAGCGAATACCTGGACAACGACGAGCATCTAGCGTAAGACAAGAAATTCTTGACATCTGGTTGCCGCGAACGATGTTCATGACGAGGTTCTACTTCACGCATCTAGCGCCACACACCCTCGTCCTTTCGAGCAACATCGTCGGCCGCCGATGCGCACAAAAAGTTCCTAACCCATAACGTCCGCAAATCGCCTCACGTCTTTTGTGCCGTTTGATCTTCCGCCTCCTTAGTATCGTCTCCTCCGTCGGCTCCAGGACACCGTTCTCGCCCGCAAGATTCGCGAACCGCTACAAGAGGCCAATGCGCAGTGCGGTGCAGGAGTGGAACTTGGCGTGCTTCATTTGACTGATCGAAGGAGCTTATCGATGGGAACAGCTATTGCAGATCTCGATGGTGCACCGGAGGAGTTAGCACCGCATCATCAAAGTGGAGTCGAAGAATTGACCAATATTTTCGTCGACCGCTGGCAATCCTTGTATCGGATAGCGATGCGGCAGCTTGAAAACGGGGCGGACGCCGAGGACGCAGTTCAGGACGCCTTTTTGTCTGCTTATATGCATTTGGACCAGTTCAAGAGACAAGCTCGAATGTCCACCTGGGTGACGACAATTGTCATTAATTCAGCGCGGATGAAGTTGCGTCGGCGTCCACGAACGGTGCATGTCGCTTTAAGCGATCAATGTCAGGATCACGACAGCGAGCAGGTCCCCGAAATGCTTCGCGATTGTCGGCCCAACCCAGAAGAGGTGTCTCAAAGGAACGAGCTTGCAGAGCGGGCGGAGCGATTTTCAATCCTGATTTCGCCGACGTTGCGCAGGACCTTTCAACTGCGCGCTGTATATGGATTGAGCATTCGGGACACGGCTAGAATTCTGAGGGTACCAAACGGTACCGTGAAAGCTCAGACTGCAAGGGCTCGCGCGAAGCTTAAGCTACTGATGCAAAACAGCGTTGGCAGGAAAAGAAAGCGGATCTAGGATTCCCGTCAAACCGGCGACAAGGGATCCATGTCGTCGCATGTTGTTCCAATCCCTACGGATACATCGTCGCCTAATTCATTAGCAAATTAGTGGAGAAATCCATGGCACGTATCGTTCGGTTCCATCAATACGGTGATCCAAGTGTTCTGAAGATTGAAGACCTGAATGTCCCCTCGCCTGCTGCCGACGAAGTGCAGATCGAGGTGAAGAGTATCGGCCTCAATCGTGCGGAAGTCATGTTCCGCACACACGCTTATCTGCAAGAGGCTCAATTTCCGAGTCGGCTCGGGTACGAGGCTGCGGGTATCGTCAAAACCGTTGGGACATCCGTAACCGGCTTCAAGAAGGGCGATCTTGTCAGTTTGATCCCACCGACCGATATAGCCCGGTGGGGCACCTACGGAGAATTGGCCAACGTGCCGGCTCGCAATCTTGTCAAGCATCCCGAGAACATCTCGTTCGAAGTGGCTGCAGGCATCCTGGATGCAGTACGTCACGGCATGGGGCGCCCTTATTGAGCAAGCCAAGCTTAGCACAGGAGATTTCGTCATCGTCACAGCGGCATCAAGCAGCGTCGGGATTGCCGCGTTCCAGATTGCAAAAGCCGTGGGTGCGACAATCATTGCGACTACGCGGAGCAGGGCAAAAAGGCAAGCCCTCATTGAGCACGGGGCAGATCATCTTGTTGTGACGGATGAAGAAGATCTGGTGGCACCGGTAATGGAGCTCACTAGCGGCGTCGTTGCGCGTGTTGTGTTCGATCCAGTTGGTGGTCCGTCCTTCATCCCCTCACCGAGAGCATGGCGCGCGGCGGCATCCTGCTGGAATATGGAGCACTCAGCACGGAGCCGACGCCGTTTCCTCAGTTCACCGTACTAGGCAAGAGCTTGACGTTGAAGGGTTATCTGAATGGAGAGATCACGAACAACGAAGCTGCTCTCGAGCGTGCAAAAGCTTTCATCACGAAGGGGCTCTCTTCGGGGCACCTGAAGCCAGTCATCGCGCGCACGTTCCGTCTTGAACAGATCCAAGAAGCGACA
Source organism: uncultured Acidobacteriaceae bacterium (assembly GCA_963789205.1). Lineage (GTDB taxonomy): Bacteria > Acidobacteriota > Terriglobia > Terriglobales > Acidobacteriaceae > Acidiflorens. Next base: position 559,094 of record CAWBJV010000020.1, on the reverse strand, counting down.
CGCTTCCTCGAATCCAACGCTCAGATTGGCAAGGTAGTCGTCAATGTCTGATTAAGCGCTTCCGTTGCTCCATGTCTTTCGGCGGGAAATGTCACGATCACGTTGTCTGGCCGGGGAGCCATCGAGCCGTACTGCCGCTATAGGGCCGATGTCCTCAAAGGTATTCTTACCGACAGCTCGGAAATGCGAATTCGTGAAGTTGATTGATCGATAAGTTTATGGTCCAATCATGGTCCACGAATCGGTGCTAGCCGCTACTCCGTACGCTTCTGGGAGCCACCCGCGTCGCGTATTTTCAATCAGTTACCCGTTGACCAGGTTCTTTCACGGCGGTAACACGGGTTCAAATCCCGTCGCGGACGCCAAATCTTTTCAAAAACTTTAAGAGCGCAGGCATTTTTTTCGTGGGCACGGCGCGGATGAAGTCCTTCGTGGTCGCCCCGTCAGATTCTCAGATTCCGCGGACAACAAAACATTCGCGCACCAACGTTTCGTAATCTTCTGGTCGCCGCCATCGCTTCTGATATGGGCACTTTCATGTCAAAGAACTACTTGAATTGTGATATTGCATGCAATATCATAGATAGGTGCCAGCTTCTTATGTTCTCGATACTGACGTGGCAGTTGCAGCACTGCGGAGTGACAGAGGTGCTTCCCGCCAGCTTTTGCTGGCTGCTTTAAATCGGCAGTTTGAATTGTTGCTTTCGGTTCCGCTCATACTTGAGTACGAAGCGGTCATGACCCGCCCCCAACACTTGGCCGCATGTGGATTGAGTAGTGCCGAAGTCGGTCATGTTCTCGATGACCTGGCGGCGGTCGCGAGACCGGTTCGACTGGCGTTCCGATGGCGGCCAAGGCTATCCGATCCTGATGACGACATGGTTTTGGAAACGGCGATAAACGGGAGTGCCAGCGCAATCGTGACATTCAATCAGCGTGATTTCGCGGCTGGAATGGAAGGCTTTAGTTGTGCGGTGATTCTGCCAACAATGGCGCTACAACAGATTAGGAGTGTGATCCCATGAGACGAAGTAATTTCGCATTGCGACTACAGCCCTCTTTACTGGAAGAGCTGCGCAAGGCTGCTGAAGTGGAAGGTGTAGCTCTAAACCAGCTCATCAACGTAGCCGTGGCGGAAAAGGTTTCTGCTTTGCGTACGGAGGAGTATTTCCGGGAAAGGGGTCGCAGGGCTGATCGCGTCGAAACCCTGCGGATTCTTGAACGTGCTGGACAAGGGAATCCCCCTATCGAAGGCGATGAACTTCCCCCGGAGTGGCGGAAGAAGCCAGGCCGGAAAGCGGCAAATGAGAGAGATTCGGCCAAGCGGGGGCAGAAGAAAAGGGCCGCTGTTAAATAGCGGCGCCGCCCTTCGCCGTCAGCCCAGATCGTGCTTGTGGATGTGCTGTCGCCGACTGAAAGGCGGCGAGGATGCTCTTCGCGTTTTCGGGGGAAAGACTTCCTATTGGGTCTCTCCTGCTTCAACCTTCTGGTGGTACTCATCCACAGCGTCATTCCATTCTTGAAGTTCTGCGTCGGTCAGAAACTGTACGTTGGTTTCTGTCACGATGCGGCCAGTCTTGTTCATCGCGTAAACAATGGCTGGATCTATTCCAGAATCGCCAGCAGCGTGCAATAAACTCTTCCATATTTCATCAGTGGACTCATCACTGAGAAATTGGGGAACGGCGACGCTTGGGTCGAAAAACAATGGATCATCTGGACCCGGTTCACGGCCGAACTGTTCTCGAAACAGTTTCTTCTGCTGAACGATGATCTCCGCGGTCTCCTGATTGATTGGAATAGAGTTCTCATTTTGGTCGACCTGCCGCTTCCGGCGACCTATTCGCTGTGCTAATCTCTTCGCCATGAGTTTCAACCTTCCTGCGAGCCGGCATGGTATGCAAGGCAGGGCACGCATTTTATCGGTAGTTTGTGCGCCGTTTGAGTGGCCAATTATGTCTCATTCTTCATGTAACGATGATGTAACGATAAGCTGTTCCTACTGCTCCGACGGGTGTCTTAGAGGCATGTACAGCACCACCTGCGCTCTCTAAGTTCTTGTAACGCCGTCAGGACAGTGCCCTTTCACGGCGGTAACACGGGTTCAAATCCCGTCGGGGACGCCAAACTTATCAACAACTTGCGGAATTACCGATTTTGGCGCACTACGGGTTACGCTACGGTTTAGCTGCTGCATGACTCCCTGGTGGGCAATGCGCTTCTCTTCCGACATGGCTTCGTCGTAAATATTCATCGTGATCGAAAACGAGGCATGCCGTAACAAGCCCTGCACTACCTTCGGATCGTTATTGTTTTGACGGAGCAGGGTCGTGTAGGAGTGGCGCAACGTGTGCCAACCCTTGATGTGAATGCCCGCCTCAGCAGCTGCTGGCTTGATGTAATGCTGCATGATCCGACTCATCCAGTAGGGTTGTTTCCCCCTCATCTTCGGGCTTGCAAAGACGTAATCTGAATCCGCGGCATACGGGGTTTCCTGACGCCAGGCAAGCAGTTCCTCAACGAGCACGTCATCGAGGGGAATGCTCTTCTTCGAGGCTTCGGTCTTCACTTTACCGATCCGCTGTTTCACGATCGAGCGTTTCGGAGTCAGGACTTTGTCCTCAAAGCAGATATCTTCCCAGCGAAGCCCGCTCAGCTCCCCCCTCCGCAGTCCAGTTCCGAAGTCGAGCAGCACCATCAGTCGCTCTCGTGGTTTGAGAGCTTCGTAGATGAGTTTAGAAAGCTGATCAACGTTCAAGCGGATGGGCGTTGCCTGACGAATACCGCCCTAGCGGACCGAGGTAATGGGGTTACGCTCAGTCCACTCGTAGCGAATTGCGTGCTCGAATAGAAGGTGCATTAGGTCTCTGATTTTCTTCTTGGAACCGTCGGCTAGGGCTGTGCCGTTCTCCTTCTTCAAGTTGGCCAGCCAACTCTCGACGGCAACGGCCTTGACTTGCTCCAAAGCCTGATCTCCCCATCGAGGGGTGATCCACTTCCGGAGATAGCCCCGGTAGTTGTCCCGAGTTGAGAAGGCCCGACGTTCGTTTGGGTCTTCGTCTGTATCCGGACATTCGGCCTCAAGCCAGTGGTCCACAAGCTCCTTGAAGGTGCGTGGACCGTCCTCTAGTAGGCGACCTAAACCGAGGCGTTCTGCTTCCTTCCTTGCCGCGGCATCGGACTTGAACCGACTTGCCAGTCCGAGGGTCTTCCATCGCTCGTGCGACTTGCCCTCTGACCCAACCTCGTACCAGCGCCAGATGACTACTCTCTTGCCGTTTTTCCGTTTGACTACAGTGGGAAATCCACTACTAGTGTGCCTCTTTCTCACTTGTAACGCTCCTTTCCGAAAGAGGCGGACGACGAACGGAGTTTAATCTTCTTTGCATCCACTCGTCCAATTCAGTCAGTTTGAAGCGCCACGTTTTTCGGAGGCCATCGCCCCACGGGTAAGCAGGGATCTTCTCCAGGCGAGCCCATTCATTCAGTGTCTTGACTGCCACCGACAAATAGGAGGCTGCCCGCTTGACGTCTACATAAGGCTCTGGCGCGGACGAGATGGAGATGGGCGGGTGGGTCGGACTAGGCTGGGTTGACATGGGTCCTCATCCTCGCATGGACCTTCGTCCGTGGCGATAGGGGCGCGCCAGGCTAGGCGCGATCTGGAGACCCTGCTACGACGGGCGCCGGCTGGAGCGTGTGATTTGAGTGTTTTCTAGAACGGAAGGCAATTTCGGTCAAACGGGCTCGATTCGGAGGCATTTGGCCCGATTTGAGCATAGCTATCGTTGCTGGAAACTCTCTGTTGTGGCTTGTCTTAGTTCTTTCTGCCACGAACTGCGAAGAATACCATTGCGTTCACCACCCAGTGCGCGTACGGCGACAAAATTCTCCAAGTCCAAGAGAGTTAGGACTTGGCGGCACCCCGTCAACATCAAAGTCGCTCCGTTTCAAGCGCAATATAATCATGGAATGGCGGATCGCATTGCGTGCTCCTGCGTCACCTGCCCCCAGTGCGGAACCTGGGTCGTCCTCACCCTGCCGACTGCGCTTAGATCAGACAAGGAAAAATTTCGAGCGGGCTGCCCAGTACCGGAATGTGGCAAGGAATTTGAATTCGAAGCGAGTGAGACCCACGTTTTCGAACTGCCTTTGCCCCTTTTCGAACGGCGCCACTTCTTTCGGTCTGAATTGCGCTGATGGTGCCGCCGTCAGTCTTGAGTCATCGAAGGGTGAAGGCCATGTCTGCTGACTTTCCCATAGCGTCCAGCGTGTTGGACCCAGGTCTTGATCAAGAGAAAAAGCGAGACAACGATCTTGACACTTCGGGCCTCGGAATTCGATGTCCCCTATGTGGGTGGTCGCCGCGCAAAGACGACCATTGGTTTTGTAGTTGTGGCCACGAGTGGAATACGTTCGATACGGGAGGAGTCTGTCCGGCGTGCCTTCACCAGTGGACTTCAACCCAGTGCCTGTCGTGCGCTGGCTGGTCGCCACATTCGGGTTGGTATGTGCGGTGACTGAGGTGGTGCGGGCTCACCTGGGCTTGGGCCTGAGAAACGGCCACCGTTTCGTGCTATATTTGAGTCTGTGAAGCGCCAGCTTCAATCTCGATCGTCATTACGACTCCGTCGATCCCGACTGAGTTATTAACTCCTGCACAATTTCTAGGTTTTCAGGCCCGTGACGGAACTGGCATACGTAGCTGCCTTAAGAGCAGCCTTTTGTGGGTTCAAATCCCACCGGGCCTACCAGAGTTCCTTTGTTCTTTGACAATTCGACGGAGAGTGGGCCGGACGGTAAAGCACTTGTCTGCTAAACAAGGGTTCTCGAAAGAGGCTAACGGGTTCAACTCCCGTACTCTCCGCCATGTGGAAGGTACTGCTGAATGGCCGGCAACTGGTCCTGAAAACCGGGGCATCGTGATGAGCGATGGGCGTTCGATTCGTCTACCTTCCGCCAAGCTTGCACAGGTGCGTGAGCCCGGCCGAAACGGACCGGCTGTAACCCGGTCTCCCCGAGTGGGACGCGGAGGTTCAAATCTTCCCCTGTGCACCAGAGTGCCAGCGTGTGCGAATTGGAATAGCAGCCTGTCTTAGAAACAGGTGTTTGAGAGTTCGAATCTCTCCGCTGGCACCAGATTCTTGATCGACAGAGATTATCGCAGCGTCCGACGTTGCAATTGGATAGTAGAAGAAGGATCTGAATGCGGATTTAGGCCGGCCGTGCCAATGACGAACAATTCTTGAGGGGCTGTCAGGGCTTGAGACGCCTTTAGAGCATTTGGGCCACCTCGCTTAAAGCGGCCGAATTAGGTTAGCCGTAAATACTTGGTCTGCTTCGAACTCCATTTCGTGTTCGTGCGTGCCCGAACGCACCCGTCAAATCCACCGCCGCACCCGCGCCTTGTAGGCGCGGTAGGTATCGCCGAACTTGCGCTCCAGATAACGCTCCTCCCGCTTAACGACGCCTACATTGATCACCCACAGCAGCGGCACCAGCAGCCCGATCGCCCACAGGCTTCCCGCCGCGACGCCCAGGCCCAGGTAGACGAGCGTCAGTCCCAGGTAGAGCGGGTTCCGGGTTCGCCCATAGATGCCGTCGACAACCAGCGCCGTCGTCGGCAGGGTCGGCGGAATATTTGTGCCGGCGGCCACAAAGCGTCGCGTGCCTAAGGCGATCATGACGAAGCCGCCCGCCGCGAGCGCGACACCCGCCACATAGCTGGCGAGCGAATGCGCGACGGGGACCGGGACCGGCACGATCGCCTCGAGCACCGCTGCCGCCACCAGGAAGCCGAGAAAGATCAAGGGAGGCGGCGCGATGACGCCGGCCACATCGGGGGCGCCCGATCCGCCCGCCGCCTGCTCGCCATCCGCCCGCGGCGCCTCAGCGCCGCCGGCCAGGGCCCGCATCGCGACGCGCATGCCGAAGAGGATCGACAGGACAGCAGTGCCGCCTGCGAGGATAAGAACCGTTTCCGAGATAGCCACGATCGAAACCTCCCGCCTGGCGCTTCGGTAGGCGCAAGAGCAAAAAAGGGAAACTTATAAAGCCATGTTAGATTGCCTCAACCGGTTTGAGGGTTCGGATCTCTCGGCCGGTACCAGATTTCCGCATAGGTTGGTCGTACGGGGTGCGGCATCGGCCGTTGGTATGGTGACAGGTTCCCGGGCCGACTTCTCCATCGGATAGGTCGGCGTGCCAACTATCGAATCGCACCTAACTTTCCACTTGCAGATTTTGGATCTTACTTGGAATTGAGCCGGGCGCTCGGACGTCTATTCAGGCGCATGTTCCTTCGGTAGCGGATGAAGTTGCAGGAAGGCTGCTGCGGCGTCGCGGGCACGTCCCGCGATTTCGCGGGTGTTTGGTCGCTCGGCGACGCCGAGCAGCAGGCTGACCATCAAGTGGCCCCAGAGCAGACCAGAGAACTGCTCGGCAAGTTCGGCAGGACGGCCTTTGAGCAGTCCGGATGTCTGGGCCCCGGCCATGATTTTACGCAAGGCGGCGCGGCTTGCCTCGCGTCCTATAGAGTTGAGCGCACGCGCCACTTCGGGGGCCTGGACCGCCTCGGCGATCGCCAGTCGGAATACCGCAATGACCGTGGGATCGCTTACCTCGCGGACGAACTTCGTCCCGAAAGAAGCCAGCACCTGCTCTAGGGTCTTGCGATCGCGCAGCACGGGCAGGTCAGCGGGCACGTCCAATCGCTTGGCGCGCTCGCTGATGCAGGCGATCAGCATTTCCTGTTTGTTGCCAACTAGCGCGTAAAGCTCTCGCTTCGAAACGCGCGCGCGCGTCGCGATCTCAAGCGTGCTGGTCATTGCGTAGCCGTTCTCCATGAACGCCGCAAAGGCCGCCTCAAGGATGCGCTCGCGCACCGCAGTTTCGTCTCCGCCTTCCTGGCGGCGTTTTGACATCGATGCCGTAGCCATTACCTCGTCTCCTTGACGATCCTGGTACCGTATAGTACCATCTCGGGTGTGGTACCCAATGGTACCAACACATGATGATTTCGCGAGGAATCAAAGGAGCTGAACAATGAAGATTGAAATGTTCTACCTGCTGCTGGCGTTCGCGACGGTCCTGGCACCCATGGCGCAAGGTCAGTCCACACCGCCGCAGCCCAAGATCACCGGCGTGCTGACGATCCTTTCGACAAAACCGGGGGTTATGCCCGAGCAAGTCATGAAAATCATGCCCGCCGAAATTCGTGCGACCGTTCCCCTGTATCTCGACGGCAAGATTCAGCAGTGGTTCACGCGCGGCGACGGCCGGGGCGTCATCTTCATACTGAACTGCAAGGACGTGGCGGAGGCTCGGGCCCTCATCGAAAGCCTGCCTCTCTCACAGGAAAACCTCATGGACGAGCAGTTCATTCCGGTCGGGCCACTCTTGCCGCTCGGGATTCTATTGAGAGATAACTCGACCAATAAGTGAATAGGAGGCCAAAATGTCGCCGGAAACCATCTTCAATCTGCATCTCATTCTAGGTTATGTCGCGTGGCTGCTTTGCTTCGGCGTGTACATCCTGCCCTTGCTCAAGTCGATGGACCTGGTCGCAGCGCAACGCGCCATCGCTACTCTGCACAGCTTCCGCTTCTTCGGGCTCGTCTTTATTCTTCCAGGTGTCATCGGCAATCTGCCCGCTAGCTTCACCACGTTCGCCGCCTATTGGGACTTCGCAACCGGGGTCCTGGCCATGCTGGCGCTTCTCACAGTAAGAATACGTCCGCTCTTTTGGCTATTCGTGGTCGCCTTCAATCTCGTGGGGGTGATCGACCTCATCCTGGACTATTATCACGCCGTCCGGGTCGGCCTTCCTGCGATGGCGGGGCAGTTGGGCGCGACGTACGCGATCCCGATCATCTACGTGCCCGTGCTGATGATCACGCACATCATCGCATTCTATTTGCTGCTGCGTCCTCAGCCCAAGGCGGTTCGAGCCTTCGCCGGGGATGCGGCGGCATCTTAGCTATGATCCGCGTTATGGCCGTACCACAGGAAAGGGGCGCGCCCGCTTGGTCCGTCCGCCTTGCTGCGGGCCTGGACGCCAACGACCAGGCCGCCAAGAAGCTCGTCGCTGAACTCACCGAGGAACAGCTCAATTGGCAACCGGCGCCCGGCTCTTGGAGTGTGGGCCAGTGTCTCGAGCATCTCTGCATCACGAACGAAGCCTATCTGTCGCCCATCTCCCTGGCGGTCAACGAGAAACTGGATTCTCCGGTCGAGCAGATTACTCCCAGATGGTTCGGGCGCTGGTTTATTCGCAGCTTTATCGAGCCGTCGCCGGTCACCAAGCGAGCTCCGGCTCCAGCGAAGATCAGGCCCACGGCGCACATCGGCGCTTCCGTTCTCAAACGCTTTCTCGCCGGAAACGAATCCTGCCGGGAACTCATGGTCCGCGCGCGCGCCAAAAACGTCAACCGCATTCGCTTTTGGAATCCGTTTATCCCGGGAATTCGATTCACCGTCGGTACCGGACTCCAGATCATTGTCGGCCATGAACGCCGTCATCTTCTTCAAGCCGAGCGCGTCCTGCGCTCCCCCAGCTTCCCTCACGAGAACACATAACGCTGCGGATGGAGCGCCCTCCAGCCCGTCAGTACGGATGTTCGGGAGTCAAAGACCAATGCGCTGCGCGAGGTCGTCAAAACGCGGGTCTTGGCGCAAGGGATTAGAGTCGCCGAGTGTGTGTTCAGCAGCAGTTGAAGCTAGAAGAGGCGCTTCTCTACTGGGTGTCTAAAGTGACCGGCGTCGCAGACTCCGCACCCTCATTCTGCGAATTGTTGAGCTTCGTACTGACGGGATAGCGCCGCATTTGCGGTGTGTGGTAAAGAATTTTCAACGTGACGGGCGACGGGCTACACGGAAGTAATCCAGAAAGGTTTGGTTGCGCGGGCAGGATTTGCACCTGCGTTTAGAGGTTATGAGCCTCTCGTATTGTCCTACGCTACTACCGCGCCACAAATCAGCAAATGCAAATAGAAATGGTCCGGGTGGCAGGAGTTGAACCTGCGTGGACATGTGCCCAAGACATGTGGGTGGCCGCTACCCTACACCCGGATTATCGGAGAGGGCTTTTCAGCCCTCTCCTGTTTAGCCCTTCACGCAGACCACCTGGCGCAACGTGTGTACCACGTCCACCAGATCGCGCTGCGCTTCCATTACAGCGTCGATGGACTTGTACGCCATCGGCGTTTCGTCGATAACGTCCTCATCCTTACGGCACTCGACGCCGGCTGTTGCCTTCGCATGATCGTCTAGCGTGAAGCGGCGCTTTGCTTCTGTACGCGACATCGCTCGTCCGGCTCCGTGACTACAGCTCATGAAACTCTCCGGATTGCCCTTGCCGCGCACGATGTACGAACGCGCGCCCATGCTGCCGGGAATAATTCCCATGTCGCCTTCACGCGCACGGACCGCGCCCTTACGCGTGATGAGCACGTTCTCGCCGTAGTGGTGCTCCCACGTCACGTATTTGTGATGGCAGCTGACGACTTCCACATTGGTTTCGAACGCCGGAACTTCTCCCGAGCCCTGCACCGCCGCGATCATGTTGCGCATCATCAGTTCGCGGTTGGCCAGCGCATAGTCCTGCGCCCAGTGCACTGCGCGGACGTAGTCCTCGAAGTGCTCTGTGCCCTGTGGCAGGTAGGCGAGGTCCTGGTCCGGCAGGTTGATCATCCACTGGCGCATGTCGTTCTTGGCCAGCTCGATGAAAAACGTGCCGAAGCGATTGCCCACGCCACGCGATCCTGAGTGCAGCAGGAACCACACGTTCTCGTTTTCATCGAGACACACTTCGATGAAGTGGTTCCCGGTGCCAAGCGTACCGAGGTGGTTCACGCGCTGCTTGTGATCCAGCTTGGGATACTTGTCGACGATTGCCTTGTACGCCGGCTCCATCTTCGCCCACACCTCCGCGTGATGCGGCGGGGCATCCGACCACGCGCCGCGGTCGTTCGCGCGTCCGTTGTCGGTACGCCCGTGCGGTACCGCCTTCTCAATCGCCGTACGGATGCCGTGCAGATTGTCCGGCAGATGGTTGGCGTGCAGAGAAGTCTGCACGGCCATCATTCCGCAGCCAATGTCCACCCCGACCGCCGCCGGAATGATGGCGCCGCGCGTCGGAATCACGCTGCCCACGGTGGCGCCAATGCCCCAATGCACGTCCGGCATGGCCGCCACCCACTTGTAGATGAACGGCAACTGCGCCACGTTCAAAGGCTGCTGGCGCGCAGCGTCCTCAAGCGGGACGCCCTTGGTCCAGGCCTTGATGGGCACACCCTTGTCAGGCATCATCACGTTGTAGGTTGCGTCTGTCATCGTCTTTCCCTTCTTGCCGCCGACACTCGGCGTTACGAATCTGGTGGCTCGGCACGGAATTGAACCGTATCCACTGGCTTTTCAGACCAGCACTCTGCCGTCGAGTTCCCGAGCCAAACTTTGGTGGACGGTGCGAGACTCGAACTCGCATTTCACGGTTGCAGGCCGTGGGTAATCCCCTTATACGAACCGCCCAGTTGGGGCGAGATGAGAGAATCGAACTCTCGTAACTGGAGCCACAATCCAGCGCCTAAGCCATTCGGCCAATCCCGCCATCGAATTTGGAGCTGCTGGCTGGATTCCCACCAGCATGGACCTGCTTACAAGGCAGGTGCCTTTGTATGTCGGCCACAGCAGCAACACTTATGGAGCTGGCACGCAGCCTCGAACTGCGGTCGGGCGCTTACCGTGCGCCTGCTCTTCCCGTTGAGCTATACCAGCGGAGCTGGCGCGGCGATTCGAACGCCGATCACGGACTTACGAGGCCCGCGCTCTTCCCACTGAGCTACACCAGCAAACCTTCTTCAAGAAAATCTGGAGGCGGTGGGGAGAATTGCACTCCCGATGATCTGCTTTGCAGGCAGACGCCTTGCTGTCTTGGCTACACCGCCTCACAACTTACTTACTAAATCTGGAACGGAAGGCGGGACTCGAACCCGCGCTCTCGACGTTGGCAACGTCGCGTCTTGGCCGCTAGACGACTTCCGCATGGAGCGGACGGCGAGAGTCGAACTCGCGTCATCGGGTTGGAGGCCCGAGGCACCAGCCGCTATACCACGCCCGCTCTTGGCGGGAGATGAAGGACTCGAACCCTCGTAACTGGATCTGGAGGCCAGTGTCCTAGCCGCTGGACGAATCTCCCGCAAACTTATGGCGGAGCTAACGGGAATTGAACCCGTCCCTGCTGATAGACAGTCAGCCATCCTGGCGATAGACCATAGCTCCGGCTCCCTCCCGTGGACTCGAACCACGATTTCCGCGTTCAGAGCGCAGCGTCCTGCCATTGGACGAAGAGGGAATTTCGATTGTCAAAGAACTGGCTGCCGGGGAGCGATTCGAACGCCCGTACCCGGATTCAAAGTCCAGGGTCCTGCCACTAGACGACCCGGCATTACACTCTCAGCGGTATCGCCTTCATGCAACGTATGCACAACACCGCCGAATCATCGACGTTGTGGCCAAGCTCCATGCGATCCGCTCGCGCACGATTCACCAATTCGCGGTGATCTCCACCGCGATCGCAATAGAGCTCCGATGCAAGCTCGATCTCAAAACCTTCGAGTTCAATCGTTTGTGTACCCATAACTTGGTAGCAGCGAGGAGAATCGAACTCCCATCTCAGCCTTGAAAGGGCCGCATCCTGGCCGTTAGACGACGCCGCCTCCTATCTGCGCATTGCGTGCCCCCAAAAACCAAAAGCCCCCGATTTGTATCGGAGGCTCAGAAAAACTACACGCTATGGATCGCCCCCGTTACATGAACGTACCTTCCCCCGCTCCTTGCCACGTAAACGTGGCCGGTGTCGGGAAGCAATCGGTATGGGGCTTGCGTATCATTGCGTATATCTCAGTTTTCACTTTCACATGATTTTAGAAATTCGTCAATACCCAAAAAATGAGTGTAATTTCCGAATTGCCTACCATCCCACCGGGACGTGCTGGAGGCAAACGGTATGAGGTTCCAATCCGCAGCCGCATTCGGGCCGTTGCTCTAAATCTGAGTTGGTCAGAATGATCCGAAGTAAATCACGTGTCGGCGCCGCGCGGCTTCGAACCGGGACGTAACCTTGTCGGCGTCAGCAAAGAATGCACGAGAGTCTCGGCAAGCCAGTTCTGGTATTTCTGAGGAGACCACCCACGCTCGCGCACCAACATGCGGTAGACATCCCCGCCCGTAAGCATCCAGAAAATGTCCCGCGTCGTCTTGTGGCTAAGCCCCGGACGAAGCGCACCTGCGTCACGAAGGAAGGTAGTCATGCCTTCTTCCTTTACGTATCGCAAATCCTCGCGTTCCTGTTCCAGTTTGGCCAGTTCCGGTGCAACGACGCCTGCACCCCGCATGAGATCAAACAGCGCACTCTGCGTGCCCCGAATCTGTCGGGCAACGGCAGCAGCGCGCCGCAAACGGGTTTCGGGATCGGTCGCGTTGAGTGTCTGGCGCACGACCGCCTCGTAGTCCGCACCGAACATGGATTGATCCAGCAGCGCGATAAGAAGGCCGGTTTTCGACTTGAAGATGGCGTAAACGCTCGGAGCGGAAACTTCCGCATGCCGGGCAATCGCTTCAACGGTCATCCCCTCATAGCCTTCTGTCTGCAAGAGTTGGCGGGCAACTTCAACGATGCGGCGGCGAGTGTCGTCGGCCTGACGTTCGCGAACGAGCGATTTGTAAGGACGCTTCTTTGTTTTTGCCAAGCGCAAAATTATAGCATCCTATACTCAGTATAGTTATCTATATCCAATATGAAACGAGAACGGTAAACCGAATGCCTTGCGATCCGGCGCGGAGGTCAACTTCCAAAAGGAGCCTAAGCAACAAACATCCTGCGCCAAGCGGTGCCGGGAACATGTCAAGCAGCAAAAACGCGGGAATTGCGGCTCAAGCCACTCTGGAACGGAGGTCCACTATGAACTTGGTCGTATTGGGAGCCACAGGGGGAACGGGCCTGGAAATCGTCCGGCAGGCCTTGCGGCGCGGCCATTTGGTGTCGGCACTGGTCCGCTCGCCGGAGCGACTAAAGCCGTTTGGCGGCCAGATCGCAGTTAAGCAGGGAGATCTGTTGAGCAGTGCTGATCTACAGCAGGTCATTCAAGGCCACGACGCTGTTCTCTCATGCTTCGGGCCGCGGCTACCTGTGTCGAAAGCGGACGCCCATCTCCTACAACAATTCGCCGGCGCGCTGACGAGCGCCATGGTGAAGACCAATGTCCGCCGGATAGTGGTCGAGTCGGTTGCATTCCTGTTCAAGAATGCCGTTTTCCCGCCAGCCTACGTGCTCGGGCGATTGTTTTTTTCGACAGGTCGTTGAAGATGCCTCGGCGATGGAACGAGTTTTCGCCGGTAGTCAACTCGATTGGACGATGGTACGACCGCCGGAGCTAACCGATAAGCCCTACACCGGAAAGTACCGAGTGCGGCAGGGCCAGTTGCCACTGTTCGGGTTCAAAGTCGCGCGCGCAGATGTTGCCGAGTTCATGATCACGGCAGCAGAGAATTGTTCTTGGGGCGGCAAGATCGTAGGAATCTCGAACTAATCAGAAAGGACACAAGATGACGCTCTATTCCTTCGTTCTCTTTGTACATATCATAGGGGCGCTTGCCATGTTTGCTTGCTTGAGCGTGGAGGTGCTCTCGTCATTTCGCTTGCGGAGGGCTTCCACTTTGAGCGAGGTTCAACTCTGGATTGAGCCGGTTCCCAGACTCTCCAGAATTGCCCCTTTATCATTGCTTGTCATTCTTCTCACTGGAGTCTTCCTGACGATTCAAATGTCGGGTTTCGGCTTGGCGTGGCTCAAGGTAACAATTGCAGCATTTCTTCTAATGGCACCGCTGGGCGCAGCGTCAGGCAGACGCATCCGTTACGTGCAGGGCTTCAGCGGGAACGGCAAGATGAATCAATCAGAGATACTGGACCTGCTGCGGCACCCTTTCCTCAAGATCTCGCTCGCTATCAGAATCGCAGTGTTTCTCGGGATCGTGTTGCTGATGACAGCAAAACCCGGACTGCCGGAATCGCTCGCAATCGCCGGGGGGTCTGTTGTTCTTGGATTGGCTTCAGCCGTTCTTGTCCCAGGGGGACGTTCCACGCTATCGGCCCCCAGGACACACCCGACAGCTCAGTAACGCTTATTTAATTTCAAATCAAAGGCGATTCCTTGAACTCCAGCAGCACATCGACGCAAATTGGCAACATCGGCCTTGCTGCCAGCTTCATTGTTCTTGCTGCGGCGCTCGGTTACAGATACATAGGTCTGCCGCCCGTAATAATTGTTGGCGGCTCAGGCCTCATCGGTCTCCTCGCCTGGTCGACTTCTTATTTGAAGAGGCCGACATCGCCCGAAATCATACTGCCGTGCTTCCTCCTAACCGTGGCAGCGCTTGAGGTCCACATGATGGAGGAATATCTGACAGGTTTCGCACCGGCGATGAGCAGGTTGTTTAACATTACCTGGACAGAACGCGGATTTCTGATTGTATTTGCCTTCGTAGGCCCGGCGGTCTACGCCCTAACAGCCATCGGGCTGTTTTATCAAATCCGTTTCGCGGGCTTTCTCGCCTGGTTCATTTTCATCGGTCCCGGAGTGGCGGAGTTCACGCATTTCATTTTTCCGCTGTTGAAGCCAGCCATCAATCCAGAAACTCCTCAAAGGGTGTCGCATCTGTTTGCAAACGGTGTCTATATCTCTGACTTGCCCAACTATTACATCCATGCAACAGGGACCTACTACTTTGCCGGAATGTACACCGCCATCCTGCCCATGATTCCGGGAATCTACGCCATTTACAAACTTCTGAAAGAAGACCGCAGAGAAAGGAATCGTCTTTTGAGCGGATGAAACACTTCAGCAAAGCCGCTTAAGAGGGTTGCATTGAGCGCACCAACAGACGTAAGCAAGGAGGACGTAATGACAGGAGCGAGTGAAAGGCTCACGAACCGCGAGAAACTGATTTACCGGACGACGACAGGCATAGTCTGTGCCGTCATGGTATTCAGCATCATCAACTTTATCTTTAACGATCATTTCCCTTTTCCTAACGGACCGGAAGGAGCGTTCGTCCACCTGGGATTACCGCACTATTTCAAGATAGAGCTGACGACCGCCAAAATACTGGGTCTGCTGGCGCTGTTGATCCCTAGTGTCCCGTCCAAAATAAAGGAGTTTGCCTATTTTGGTTTCGGAATTACTCTGCTCTCGGCCAGCATCGCCCACTTCGCACGGGGAGATGCCAGGCTCAGTGTCTTGTTCATCATCGACCCATTGTTTTTTCTCGTCTTGTTGATCGTGTCGTACGTCTATTTCGAAAAGAGCCATTCCTTCTCAGCGAGGCAAAGCCATGAGGGATAAGCAATTCGAAGCTCGCTACAGCTCTAGCCGCACGGCGTGCGAGGGTGGCGGTTGACATGGCGTCGCAATTCAGCTCGGCACTTGAAGCTACTGATTTCGGATAATTGGTACTGCCACATCGGCCTGTAAGAATCGATCGCAGCACGTCCCGGATGACGAGCAAGCCGGAAGTCAGACAATGAATCGCCTCCCACCTTGTATGGCTCACTTGGGAATTGGCGGGCCGGGAGTCAAACCCGGATTTGCAGCTTCGGACGCTGCCGTGTTGTTCAGTTACACTACCCAACCTCTGGAACTCGCGCCGGGAATCCAACCCGGATCTCCTGATCTGGTGAACAAGGTTAGGACCGAAGCGTCATCATGCCTTAGACCACGCGAGCCTAACTAACTAGTGTGGAGGGGATGCAGAGAATTGAACTCTGATCTCAAGGTTCGTAGCCTTGCGCCCTTATCCGTTGGACCACATCCCCACATTGGAAGCGGCAGAGAGATTTGAACTCTCGTCGTCCGAGGTAGAAGCTCGGGGCATTGATCCGTTATGCTATGCCGCCTCGTTGTTGCTCTTGGTGCGGGATGTGGGAATCGAACCCACTTCGTCTCGCTTAAAAGGCGAGTGCATATCCATATCTGCCAATCCCGCGAATCTGGTGGGTGATGCTGGAATCGAACCAGCCTGGCCTCGCTTAAGAGGCGAGTGCATCAGCCATCTCTGCCAGTCACCCTTGCTCAACAACAAAATGGTGCAGGATGCTGGAATCGAACCAACACCTCGCGGTTATCGACCGCGGGCTCGACCTTCGAGCTAATCCTGCCTGGTGCGCCGTTCGGGAGTTGAACCCGCATCTGTTGGGTGTAGGCCAACTATTCTGGTCCGTTGAACTACCGGCGCGAAAAATTGGTAGAGGTACAGGAGTCGAACCTGTCTGGCCGCGCTAATCTGGCGCCGAAGTGGGTATAAGCCACTGCCCCTCGCCGGAGGCCCCTCCATTGGTGGCTCGCGATGGATTCGAACCATCCGCGACGGCTTTATGAGAGCCGCGTTCTTCCTACTGAACTAGCGAGCCGTGTCTTCCCTCCAAAATTGGCTGGTCGGGCAGGATTCGAACCTGCGCATGGCGTGAGTAACAGTCACGTGCCTTTCCAGCTTGGCTACCGGCCAAAAACACGAAGGCCCCGATTTTGGTCGGGGCCTTCGAGAATCGAATCTGAACTTGGAAATCTAGCGAATGGTCAGACCAATCCCGAGGGCCCAGCGCGATTGACGCGCCGTCTCATCATGGATTTGGTCTGTATCGTCATTTCGAAACGAGTATAACATGCCCTCGGAGTTCCAGCTCAACCGAAAACCGCAGGACGCTGGTGGGAGTGACGACAGCAAAACCAGAACTTTAGTTCACTTTCTGTCGGTCGTATTCAGGTAAGTCTTCTGACACCGCAAGGATGCACGACTGACCGTCGAACTGGATCCTGTCTGCAGAATAAGCTGTCAGCTTGACCTCCCCGGACTTGGTGCGAAGGCGCGTGATCACGTTGCGAATGGGGCCGCTCTTCTGGAGCTGCGTGACCATCCGCACGCGGTCCGCCGGGTCTTCCCAGATTTTCAATTCATGGACAGTATGGCCAACCACTTCTTCGCGCGAATAGCCGTATCTTCGTTCGAAGGCGCCATTCACATCCAGGAATTTGCCCTCCTTTACGGTCGTGATGGAAAAGGGAATTGGGCTGGAGCGAAAGACCCTCTGGAACTTCTCTTCGGAGACTTGCCGGTCTCCTTGTGCTTGGGCCAGAGCGGCTTCGGCCTGCTTGAGATCGGCGATTCGCTTTTCGAGCTCTGAGCCGTAGATTTGTGCGGTCTGGTAGAGGCGAGCATTTTGGATTGCCGCGGCAGCGGGGATGGCCAGCAATTCGGCACGCCGGAGATGCTCGTGGGTATAACGGTTCGGATCCGTGTGGCCGGCAGAAAGAAATCCCAAGAATTCTTCGGATGCGACCAAGGGCACGCACAACCAGGATCGAAATTGTTTGTGTCCCTTGAAGGTTTTCCATCCCTCTTCCTGGTTCGTGTCCGGGATCAATACGCTCTTTTGCTCAACCGATATCCGCTGTAAGAACGGAGACTTGTCAGCGATGAGAGTCAGCGGCCTAAAGGGTTTGTCTGCCGACTCGGGACAGAGCTTTTCACCCAGCGTCAGCCAGTGGGGACCACCTTCGGGAACCAGGACCCGTGCGCAGGTGTACGGAACCAACTCTGCAAGAGATCTCAGCAGCGCATCCATAACGAAATCCATGCGCAAGTCTTGCGTAAGCGCAAGGGTGGCTTTACGCAATGCATCGGCTTCGGCCCATGCTGATTCGGCTTTGGCAAGGTTTTTAGCAACTTGGTCTTCTGCCTGTTTCTGGGCGGTGATTTCCTGCGCAGTCCCTACAAGGCGGAGAATCTTCCCGGAACGGTCTCGTACCGGGAATCCGTGCACCTTGACCCACCGCTCTTCCCCATGAGTACAGAGGATGCGGAACCCTTCATCGAAATGGCCAGTCTGAGTAGCCTCCTCAAGTCTTGCAAGCACTTGCACGCGGTCTTCGGGGTGGATGAGGTCCTCATAGGAGGTTGGATTATCCATCAGTGATTGGCACGATCGCCCAGTGATCGTCTCGTAGGCTTCGTTCACATAGAGGGCATGTTTGGTTTGGGCGTCGATCATCCAGAAGATCTCCCGAATGTTCGTTGCCATCTGCTGGAAGCGCTCTTCGCTTTCGCGATAGTGCCTTAACGCTCGAACCAAGAACCACGTACCGAGCGAGATCACGGCGCCAAAGCCTGCGACGACAGCGACCAACAGAGGCTGCGGGATTTCCGCCCCTTGATTCTTTGCGCGAAGCACGAGGAAGAGGAGAATGGCTGCGATTGCGATGACGATTACCGAGAAGGCCCATCGACCCGTTTGTGTCCGTCGCCGCGGAGGGTGTTCTGGACGGAGTGGGTCGAGTTGCTCCATAGCACTGCCGCCGGGGGAGCGGTTCTGGGCGGAATGATGCCCAGGCCAATTAGGGCCAAACTCCGGCTTTGCGTCTGTCCGGCTTAGCTAGCGGCAGATGCTACGCCCGTGCTTCATCTGCGTCAAACACTTGGGACATCGGCTTCGCCTTAGCCTTGCTCACCATGCTACCATCGCCACCGCAGCCGCTCGTGGAAGCCCGCCCGCAGGCATGTGCTCTGGCGAGCCGTCCGCGACCGAGCCCCGTGGGCGGCTTGCTCTAAACTCCGGTTGGCGTCACCCTCTTCCGTTCCACTTCAGTTGTTCTTCAACGTAACTAGCTGGTTCGGCGACTAGCGGCCGCACACTCGTATTCTCTCCGCGCGTTTTCCCTCACCTAGGTTGCGACCAGGGGCCGGCTTATGTGTCGTTTCAGATATTGCCTGAGATGCGGATTAGGTGCTAGGCTGTGTAGCGAAGAAAAGGCGAATATACTCGGGATGGTTTCTCGATGCGTTTCGACGCTTGACGGGGAGTCGATCCGTTCTTGGTCGGTGGCAGCGGCTCAGAATCAGACTGGTGAACACCTCAGAATGGATGAAGGACGAAAACGCGTGCTGGCCATTGTGGCCGGGATCCTGGTGGCGCGGCATCTGAAGACCCCGGAGGACCTGGGAGACAGCCGACCCAGCCCGCGAACGGAGTACCTGATCTCGTCCGCCGTACAGTGGGCCGATCGAATCATGAGAAGGATTGATGGCGTGTTCGGTAATTCGCCTGGGAACGGGTAACGATGACCGCGAGCTTAGAGGAAACTCTGATTTCCGTGTGGCACCAGGCCCTGGCCGAGGACGCCAGGACGGTCGCGCTCGAAAGCGGGAGCTATCCGGTCCGGAGGACAAGCCGATCCAAGCTCCGCGAGATTGATTTCGAGTTTGAAGGGCAGAGGTTGCGAGGGCTGGAGCAAAACCCGAAGACGAACTCCCGCTGGGCACAACTCGCCCGGGAAGGGAAGAAGGTCATGCAGTTCCTGAGTGACCGGCGATACATCGCCAACGTCGTAGATGGGAAGGTGCAATTCTACGGGCGTGGTGGTGATCGGGGGTTGAATGGGTCAGAACGAAAGTAAATACACTAACTGTAGGTTCTTGGTGAGGTGATGTGATGAAGGGTTCCCAGGTGGATGGCGCTTCTCAAGGAGGCCGATGTCTCAACGCGGTTGCCCTGCAAAACGCCGTCTTGTGCGCAGAATGTGATGTTGTCAGCGACAGTCCTCACGACACTTGCTTGGTCTGCGGTAGCCGCTCGTTGTTAAACATAGCTCGCATGTTTGGCGGGAATCTTCCCCAGAACCGCGCGGCCCTAGTCTCCTCAGAGATACTGGAAGTGCAGCGTGAAATTGTGCTGAGCTTTCCAAGACGCCATGGGCGTCGTGTCAAAGCAACAGGTTAGTTCGTGGCGCCGAACGATCGTGCGAAAAATCATCCACGTCGACATGGACGCCTTTTATGCTTCGGAGGAGCGCTGATACGGTCGTGTTTTGTGCGAAAGGGAATAAGGAAGTAATGAGCGAGTGCATGTCCGGAGCTATCGGAGCCGAGCGATCCAGGTTTGCCGGCCATAAAACGCAAGATTCAGAGCGCAGATGATGACCCCTGCAACCGTTAGAAAAGTTCCAGAGATGTCCGGATAGACCAGCTTATCCAAGTAATGAAGCAGGAACCCACCCTGGTATGGCTCGACTCCGGCTTTGCCTTCGAGCCAGTTCTCCAGCACCGTCAAAGGACACGGCCAAGGAAGCAACTCCGTAAGAATCCCCCAGACAAGAGAAGCGATATGCAGCCAGCGGAGAATCGGGCGCGCGCGCGTCAGCAAACCACCAAAGACTACCCACAGGATGAATAGCGCATGCAAAAAGAGGACGGAGATCGCGAGTGCAGAATAGAAATTCAAAGCAAGAGTAGCCACAGGCTTCCCGTGGATTTACAACAACGACGGTTAACGATCGGCCTGATAGAAATTCCCAGGTTCTGGGACCCAGAATAGTATTGTTGCCATAAGATTGTGCGAAAAATCATCCATGTCGACATGGACGCGTTCTATGCTTCGGTCGAGCAGCGCGACGACCCGCAACTACGTGGCAAGCCCGTGATCGTTGCTTGGCGGGGCAACCGCTCTGTCGTCTGCGCGGCTTCGTACGAGGCCAGGAGTTTCGGCGTGCGCTCGGCCATGCCAGCAGTACGAGCGGAACGTTTATGTCCCAATGCGATCTTCGTCGCTCCGGATTTCACTCGCTATCGGGCGGTCTCGCGAAGTGTGGGGGAGATCTTCAAGCGTCATACAGACCTGATCGAGCCGCTGTCGCTCGACGAAGCCTATCTCGATGTCACCGAGAACAAGACGAGCCTACCAACCGCGACCTTGGTGGCACGCACAATTCGTGAGCAAATCCGCCAGGAATTGAGTTTGACGGCCTCTGCGGGCGTGGCGCCCAACAAGTTTTTGGCGAAACTCGCATCTGACTGGCGCAAACCGGATGGGCTCTTTGTCATCCAGCCCGAGGAGATAGACACATTTCTGCTGCCGCTGCAGGTCGGACGTCTGCCCGGAGTCGGCAAAGTCACGGGGGAGAAGCTTGCCAGGTTTGGAGTACAGACGGTGGCGGATCTACGAAAGCTGGATTTGCCGGCACTCGAACACCAGTTCGGCCGCTATGGTCTCCGCTTGCATGACCTCGCGCGCAGTGTCGACGACAGTGAGGTCGTCCCGGACCGGCCCACGAAATCGATCTCGGTCGAGGACACTTTCGAGCAAGATGTCCTTTTAGCGGAAACCGAACCCATGATCCGGCGCCTCGCGGAAAAGCTTTGGTCTGCTTCGCGTAAAGAATCACGTCTGGCACGCACGGTGGTTCTGAAACTCAAGACCAGCGAGTTCAAACTTCTTACCCGCAGCCATACGCCGGGCTCTCCTCCCTCCTCCAGCGAAGAATTGACCGACATCGCCTTGAAGCTGCGAGAACGAGTGGACTTGAGCCCACAGCAATGTTTTCGGCTGGTTGGCGTTGGTTTGAGCAACTTCCGGGAACCGGAAGACACTACTGCGCAGCCGGACCTTTTCCAACTGCAGCACTAAAGACGTGATGCGACTCGCTCAAGCTCCATGCGATACGTTTCTCGCAGCCACTGGCATTTAGAACAGTGTCGCAGTGGTTTCCTTGATGGGAACTTCCCGGATGCATTCCTCATCATTATTCTCAGGGCGATTGACGTGAGGACTGACTGGATACTTCTTCATCAGGCTGGCATCCAACGGTTTTAGAAAGTCCAGAACCGCCTTTGGGTCGGTGATGCCGGGATCGAGCCAGCACTGATAGTCTTCCACTCTCAGGATCGCCGGCATGCGATCATGAACATCGGCCACAAGGGAATTCGGCCGGGTCGTAAGGATTGTGCAGGTTTCGAGGATGTTGTTTTTCGGATCTCGCCACCGATCCCACAATCCCGCAAACGCAAATAGTGAGCCAGTCGCCAAGCCAAGGTTATACGGTTGCTTTTCTTTGGGCCCGATTTTCTTCCATTCGAAAAAGCCGTCCGCGGGAATGAGACATCGGTGCCGCTTGATGGCGTCACGGAACGCCGGTTTTTCCGCCGCGGTTTCTGACATCGCATTGATGGTTCTCAAGCCGAAAGACTGGTCTTTGGCCCAGTACGGAATTAGACCCCATCGCATGAGGCCGAAGATTCGTGTCGGCTCGGCAGGGTGCTGGCGGACGGTTGCAATCTGCTGAGTGGGAGCAATGTTCCAGTGCGGCTCCCAGGGCGGATCTTCATCGAGACCGAAGTGATCCCGCAGGTAGCGTTGTTTGGCCGTGAGCCGATAGCGTCCGCACATGGAGAATCAGTCTAGCAAAACACCGCCCGAGGACTCTTCCGATCTCGATGGTTCGCTGATCACCCTCGGACGACTTGTCGGCATCGCAGGTTGTCACCTTGAGAGCGGTTGTCTTCTCTTATTTGTTTCGCCTGGCTGCTTTCCATTTCGCCCAACGTGCGCGCTGGGCCGCTGCAATTCGTTTGCGCGCCGCCGCTGACATGGTTCTCCGCTTCGTGCCAAGTGTCTGAGCACGCCCGACTCTTCCGACCCTTCCACGCAAGCCGCCGAGACTGCCGAGAGCCTTTAAAGCCTCGTCCAGTTGTTCCACTCTCCTCCGCGCTTGATCCCTTTCCTTGTGCAATTGCTGGACCGCTTTAGCCAGGTTCGACATGGTTTCCCTCGGGCAGGAATTGTAGCAGCCCGCCCGGGATTGAGAGATTTCCGCCCCGATTCCGCCAAGCCACCGCCGATTTCACCGGCCATCATCAGGAGGAATGTCATGAGGCTCCGTCGCAATGAATTCTGTCCAATCCACAAATCGCTTTCCTGCTGTGGCAGGGAACTCATCCCCAGACCGAGGCTTATCAGGCTTGGAGTGCAGCGTATGGAAGATCCCCATCACCCAAGAGGATATCGGGAACTCCGGTCACCGGCAGAGATGCGGAAACTACTGAACCGGAAGATTGTTCAGCAGGACAGGGAATGCGCCATCTGCCACGAACAGTTCATGGAGTACAGTGACATCGTCCCAGACCATAGGGATCCAAAAGGGATGGGCGGAGCGTGGAGAGACGACCATCCGGATAACATCCAGGCAACACACTGGTGGTGTAACGGGGAAAAAGGATCAACCAGAATGGATGACTGACGGCCGATCAGCTGGAAACCTATCCAAGCAACTTAGCCAGCAACCACTTAGCTGGCGGAAGTGTGTCGGCAGTGTGCCTCTTTCCTCTTTCTCTGTGAGGACTCACCAGTTAGGGTGGAAAGCACTGCCCAAAAACGCCTGAATCGTTGCCTAATTGCCTCCACTACAGTCTCCAGGAATGCACAAGTGTGCGTGGCTCAAAAACAGATGTTTTTGGGAGGTTGCGTCGGTATACCACAGGCTAGCCCAGTCGTGTTCTTGAACAGTACGAGCGACCGCGTCAATCAGAGCACCTCCTCTTGAGAATGTGAGGGAATCGGCACGCTCCTTAAGCCTTTTTCTGGTCCTTTCGCATTCTGCTGGTATGCGTTCAGCCTTTTGAGTAGACTCCTTTTGGTCTTGCTGTAGGTTCGTACATTCACGGGACGGCAGGCCTTTTGTGACCCACTCGGCGCAACAACATGTATGACTGAGTCTGCACCAACCGGCGAAGTATTTAGGGCGATCGAGTTGCGCGACATTCCTTCGCTGTCGGAGCTCCTCGCTCGTGCATTCCGTCTCGATCTTTCCCATCCGAATGTTGCCACGAAGCTGCTGGAGTGGAAGTACCTCTCCCCACGGCCCGGATGGACACGCGGCCGCGCCTATCTGTTCGAAAAGAATGGATCGATTGTTGCACATTGCGGAACTTGGCCGGTTCGCTTTCAATTTCCCAACGGCGCCAGCATCGAAAGCTTCACCATCATGGATTGGGCGTCGTACCCGCCGCTTTCCGGCGCCGGCGGCGTCAGGCTGCTGCGCAGAGTCATGGAAACGACTCCCACTTCTTTTCTTGTTGGAGGATCTGACATCACCCGCAAGCTCTTGCCTCGTGTCGGGTTCCGTCAGGTGAAGGAGGCCGCGATGTATTCCGCGTCGCTACGTCCATGGCGTGAGTTTCACAGGGGGGCTATTACTGGCAAATCCGCACGTCGACTTCTGCAGGGATGGAGGTTCAAGGCACGAAGTACCCAACAGACCAACCCACACTGGGAATGTGTTCGTGTAGATGAGTTCGATGATTCCGTGCAACCGATTCTAAATAACTCCAAGCGTTCCTGGACATGTTCTCGCCGAACTGTGGCGGACTTGAATTTCCTGTTGCAGTGCCCAACCGTCAAAGTGCAGGGATTCCTACTTCTGCATCGTGGAAAGATCGCTGGGTACTTCCTCATGGCGAAGTCGACCTGGGAAGCAAGGCTGCTCACCCTAATTGTTGATTCAGAAGACGCGGAAGACTGGAGCTGCGCATGCCGCCTCGCGATAAGAGAGATGTGGCTGGATGGGAATATTTGTCGGATCCGCGCTCTGGCAACGCTTCCGATTCTCTGTCAGGCTCTTCTCCAAAGTGGATACCGGTACCAGGACAGGCAACCTATTTTCCTCTCCGACCCCTCGCACGCATTGGAATCCGCGCCCACGTTTGCTTTCGATCTCTTTGATGGCGATTCTGGCCTCCTTGCCAGATCGTAGTCGGCTGGGCGAAATCTTCGTTACTTGAGTCTGGGCAGTGGCGCAGCGAATCACAGATCAGTTCGTTTTGGCTTTGGAAAGCTCAGGCTTTTTCGCCAGATCGGAGAACACGCCTTCTTCTTTTGTGCCAGCGTCGCAATCGTGCGCCGGATCACTTGGAAGGTCAGGTTCGGCAATTCAAGTTCACGCTCCAACCTGTTCCGAACCCGCTTCCGGTAGTTGTTGCTATCCATGAACCCGCCTTTTTTGTTCGGGAAGATGAACGCCTCCGGAGACGAATTGGGGCACATCCGCGCCTCGAAGGGCACCGGGCCGATGAGATAACCGTGTCGGCTCCGAGTAGCCTCACTTAAGAAGCTTGGCTACCGATGGGAGGAGTTGTAGCGGATGTTCGTCGGCTACAGCGTTTAACATTTATGGGCTCTTTTGTGCGAGAACTATGTCCTCAAACTCCTCTTCCAGCCTTCTCGTCATCACCTGTGGACGAAAATGCTTGACGTATGTGCTCTGAGCCTCATGGCCAATTGCCGCTCGCAGACTCGGGTCGCCCATGAACTGCAGCAAGCCTTCAGCCAGTTGCTCGGAGTCGTTCGGAGCCACCAGAAATCCGTTCACTTTGTGCTTGACCACCTCTGGTACTCCGCCAACTGACGTAATCACAGAAGGTTTGCCGAGCGACATTGCCTCCAGTAGTGCATTTGGCAGGGAATCGAGTTGAGAAGCATGCACGTGAATGTCAATGATATTCCAGACATCGCCGATGGGGCCCGGATAGCCTTCGATGCGCACGTGGTCAGCGATTCCGAGAGAAGCGGCGTGCCGAAGCAGCAATTCGCGGTAGCCTTCCTCACTTCGTTCATAGCCGACCATGAGAAAAAAACATTCTGGATGCCGCCCGAGTACTCGTTTTGCGGCATTGAGTAATACGAGGTGGCCTTTGTAGGAAACCAGACTACTTACTTGGCCGATGATCGTCAGAGGCCGGTCTGGAATGTTGAAGAGCTTGAACATCGTCTGTTTCGTTTGCACTGGCTGAGGCGGTGATGTTCCGTTTGGTACTACGCGTATGGGCGGACGATGCATGAGCCATCTGCTGACAACCGCGGCTTGCGATTCAGAGTCGGTGATCAGAATGGCAGCGCTTCCGAGATTGAACTGCCCCGCCAGCCATAACTTGGACGATTGCATCGTATTGACTTGATAGAGTGTCACAGCAAAAGGAATCCCGGCATTGAGAGCCGCTACTGCGCCGACTAGGTTCGCTGGCGTCAGGTGTACATCGAGGACATCCACTCTCTCCTCCCGGATTAGTGACGCGAGTCTGCGGGTCTTTTCCCAAGCGGACAAGAGCCGATTCGTGATGGTTTTTCCGCGCCGCTCGCCGGCTCCTGCCGCAGGTTGTCCGACGTCGATCAGACGAATGCCCGCCTGCCGATACTGATCTCTCATGGAGCCATATTTCACTCCGATCGTATGATCCTCCTTCATCAGGGTAAGGACCGTGTGATCAAACCGACACTTATCCAACGACTTCGCGAAAGCGAACAGGCGATATTCATCCCCGCCGAAGTGGAGGTCGTCGATGACCGAGAGAATGTGAATTTTGCGACGCGACATATCGTTGGAGATACGCAATTGTCCTGGAGCTGTCATGAATATGGGTGCGACCTACGGCAAGGTCGGAGACGAGCGACCATGAGATTTCGCTGCGTCTCGGTGCCCGCGCGCGACCCGGCGCCATCTCCGCAACAAAGATGTGATGACGCGTTCGCCGCGCATTTCTTGTATCGAGTTCGTCAAGAGACGTTAGAAGATGTGGCTTCCCGACTCGTGGCAAGGCCATCTGTCTTCGGAGGCGATACGCACTTCGAAGAGGAGTGTCGTTTTGCGAAAGCAAGCTCACCACCGGAAGCCTCGCGATAGCAGATGCTCGGTGCGACCGAGATCTCAGCAGGGCAACTCTGCGTTTGTTCAACACACACAGCGTCACATTCTCGATTGCCGCGGGTTGACGCCAGAGCTCGAAGGCCTGGAAATTGCCCATGATCAATTCTTCCGCCTTCTCCACCGAAGCAGCGTCGTTCACGTCAATCCAGTGAGAGGTGTGAGAAAAAGCCGACACCTTGTGTTTTGCGCGCAACAGCATGTGGACGAGTTCTGGAGCGCCCGAGGGCCTGCCGCCTGGAATGTTCAAACGGGCTGTTTTGCTTAGTGCGTAAGTACCGCTGCAAAGCAGAACGGGCAGAATCGGTTTTTCCCGGTAGTCTACTATTTCCCCGTTTTTGATGGACACTTGGCCGAATGGTACGAGGAACGGCTCGATATGTGTGGCGATCGTTAGAACTGCCTTGGTGGCACGATGGTGCTCAAGAAATGCGGTGAGGTCGAGAGAGATCAGATTGTCCACGTTCACGACGAGAAGGTCGTCGGATGCAGTCCTGATTGCCCTTGCTGCGCCCATAGTGCCGCGGGGATGCTTCTCGATAAAGAGTTTCAACTCAGCGCCACCGGCCCGCGCGACTCTCTGGCCGCGACCTCGAGCATATGCCAGAACTGACCTTTCGAGAGCACCGACTGCCAGGAATATTTCCCGAACATTGTGGGAGAGGAGTGTGAGGATGTTGCGTTCCAGCATCGACATCCCCAGGACTTTCACCAGAGCTTTATGCTGCCCGCCCAGGCTGGCACGCATCCTTGATGAGCGTCCTCCGGCCATGATGAGCGCGGCGGTCATAACAGGTTGAGTCATGCTGGAGTCTGCAGCGATGCGGTTCCGCAAGTGAGGGGCCTCTCTCGCACCCCCTTGATCCTAATCGAACCGGGCTGCTTGCCCGATCGACGAACTGACCGGAACAAAGAAAGCGAGCTCAGAAGCCGCTTGATCGAGGAAGCGGAGTGCTCGCTGCAGCACCGATGAGGGAAGGCTGCGCTTTTCTGTGATGAATAGAACACTTCCGATACCAGAGGGCACAACCAGGTTTAGATGTCCGCCGCGGTGAGCCTCGATCTCATCGAGAGCCTTGACGCAATTCCCTGCTGTTAACAATGGAGAATAAATCGGTAATCCTGCGTTCCGCAACGATCGGAGAATCCGGTTCCGGTCTTCGAGGGAAAGCAGATCCAACTCAAAAGCCACCGCGCTACTCAGTGCGATGTCGACCGCTACCGCAACTCCATGACTGACCTGAAAGTCCGACATGGACTCAACGAGGGGGCTAAACGTGTGGCCAAAGTCAAGAAGTCGCGTATAGGTCTTGTCTTCGTAAAGGTTATCCTCCAACTCCTCCAGCAAACGCAGCGCAGAGTGGGAGACCAGTTCCTTAAGCTTGTTCATGTCAGCCGTTGACGAGCATTTCAAAAACTCACCCGAAAACTGCTCGAGAAATTCGAACAGTGTCGGATCTATGGCAACGGCAATCTTGATTGCCTCGGCTAATCCGTCCGAGATGAGTTCCCGCGGCAGCGTTTTCAGAAACGCTGGATCCAGCAGCACATGTTCCGGGGGACAAAAGACGCCCATCGCGCTCTTTTTGTTCGGTAGGTTAACCGCTCCCTTGATCCCGATGCCAGCATCGATCAACCCGATTAAGGTCGTGGGAATCCTCACGTAGCTCAAGCCTCTTCGCGTGAGCGCCGCGGCCATGGTGACGAGATCCGTGCACACACCACCTCCACAACCAACCAGCAGTGACCTTCGGTCCATGCCGGCTCTAAAACATTCATGGCAGAGTCTCTCGACTTCAGCTAGAGTTTTGGATTGCTCTGACCACTCCAGAATCACCATGCTGACATCAACACCGGATTCGATCAGCCGCGAGGCGATTTCGTTCGTATAGAGGCGGGCGACAGTTGGCGTAGTGACCAGCAAAGACCTGCGTCCGTCGATGGCCTGGACGAGTTCGCTAACGTTGCCGGTCGAAATTCCTGGAGCAAGCCTTACGCAATATGATCGTTCACGATTGGCCGAGACCAGCCTGCAAAAAGTGCCCATCATATTGCCCCCGTCCGTATCTGCAGCGTGCGACAAGATAACACGCATTTCAACAGGCGTCTATGGACAAGAAGTTGAATAGAAACTGGTCAAGTGTGCATTTTCTTGCACCACTAAGCACCGTACATATACCGGGCGCAATAAGCCAACATGTCCTGGCAACTACGTTCGAGTGAGTTTTGAGGTGCGAAACCCTCATCTGCCAGTCGGCCGATATATGCGACATGTCGGGAAACGGGATCAATTCGGTCGGCATCGGTCTCGATCTGTACATCTTTTGTTAGACCTGCGGCGTCGAGGAACACACTTAGAAGCTCGCCCATATTGGTCTCTACTCCGCTACCCACGTTGTAGACGCCCTGATGATTCGATTCCAGGATCACGGCCAGTCCATAGCAAATGTCGCGGACGTCCAAAAAATCACGGGAACTTGAAAGGAGACCCACTCGAACAATGGGCTCCGCTTTGTGGGCCAGAATTGAGGCAAGTCGGCATGTAATCCGTCCCGCAAAATGAAGCTCATCCTGTCCCGGACCAAACACATTGAAAATGCGCGCTATCGCGGTGGGGACGCCGGACTGAATCGCAAACTGCCCCACCAACTCCTCGGAGGCAAGTTTACTGCGGGAGTAGGAGTCCAAGGGCAGAACGACGGCGGTTTCTTCAATCGGGAAATGGTCTTGCTTTCCGTACACGCCACCGCTCGAGGCGAACAGAAGCATTTCGACGTCACATTGGCAAATTGCGTGAAGCAATGAAGCGGTGCTGCGAACGTTGTTCTGAAAAATGAGCTCGTCAGGAGCGCCTCTCAGCGCGGCAGCAAGGTGGATCACTCTCGTGGGGCAAAAATCACGTACTGTGGCAGCAAAATCGTCGGATGTTATATCCAGTGCAACGTATTTGTATCTGGGCCCATCCGCAGTTCGCAAATACTCGGGCAATCTTGCAGGCACTCGATGGTCCCCGCAACTCACCGAATAATTAAAGACCGAGTCTTGCTGCGGGGACCGCCCGACTCCTAGCACGGTGCATTCCGGAAAGTGACACAATAGATGGGAGACCATGTGGCGGCCGATGAATCCCTGCGCGCCGGTTACCAAGTATCGTTGCCTCATATCTTGCCGGGTCCGACTGAAAGGGTTAGGCGCAACCCTTCCTGGAGATCAGTCGTGGGACTCCATCCGAGAACGTCATGCGCAGTCGTAATATCGGCGACCAATTCAAAGATTTCCGATTGTCCGGGACGCGAAATCAACTGGATCCTCCACGATCGGAATGTTTAAGCCAAGTGTCCGGAGCACCACCTCAGCGAAGTCGGCGACACTTGTACCCACTCCCGAGCCGATATTGATGATTCGGAGTTTGTCCTCTCCAATGCGGCAGGCTTGCAACACCGCCGCTGCCAGATCGCCAACGTAGCAATAATCCCGGACCGGCCTGAGGTCCCGTAGGCGAATACAGCCGCTGTTGGCGGTTGAGACAACTCTGGAAAGAAGTGAATCGGAGTGAAAGTGTGGTCCATAAATGGAGAAAGGTCTGAGTATGACGGCCTCCAACCCGTAGCTTTCCACGTGGGCCTCGATTATCTTCTCCGCTCCGATCTTAGCGGCTGCATAAGGGGAGCGAGCCTGCAATCGATGGGTCTCGCCAACCGGGTTGGCCTCAGGCCGCCCGTAAACTTCGGCCGAAGAGATGTAGACAAGTTGCTTGACCTTAGCCATCCGGCAAGCTCGCAGCAGTGCGGCGGTGCCTTCCACATGGACGCGAACATACTGCTCTGCCATTTCGAAGGAACGTTGTACGGAGGGTGGGCCAGCTGCGTGAATCACCACTTCGAGCCCGGAGAGCCAAGATTTCAAACGTTCCGCATCGGCCAAGTCGCAGGTTACAAAATCGACGTCGACAGGAAGGGACCGTGGGCTTTCGATTGGGCCGCAAAGAGCCCGTGGCGCAATTCCCCGATGAAGCAGCGCACCCAAGATCGCCGAGCCGATGAATCCGTTCGCACCAACCAGCCCAACGCCTTGCTGTTGCAGATCATTGAACATTTGTGGGCTTAGCGACGACGAGTAAAGTCTGCGGACCTATGCGGGGGAGCAGTGCGCCAGCGTGATACCGCAGGAAATATACGCAAGAATGTTTCACTCGGACTGCCTGGTCTGCTCCATCGCGAGACACAGTTTGCAGAGCCGGACGAAGCAGATATTTGTCTAGAACTCCCAGAATTCTTACTCCGATTACCTCGGGCGCAAGTCCAAAGTACTGAATGCGCACAATTTCGAGTCCAGCTCGTCGCATCAAGTTCCGAAAGGCGCGATCCGAGTAGAGCCACAAGTGCTGCCCCAGCCCTATCCGGCCCACAAGAGGGTACCAAGACGGCGAAATTCCTCCCAACAGCCCCACCTCGAAGCACAAAACACCAGTCGGGCTTAGCAGCTCGCACATCGCAGCCAAAGAGCGGATGGGGTCCGGAAAATGGGCCAGCAAGTCGCAGTGGTAAACGACATCAAAGCCGCGCCGCGGCAGTGAGTTATCTTCGACATACTCGTGAACTACGGGGATATCCTGCTGCCGCAATCGCAAGTTGTAAACCGGATTTGGCTCGAGCCCCATTACTTCATACCCGCGGGAGCGTGCAGCCACGAGGAAGAAGCCGGCCCCGCAGCCAACCTCAACCAACCGGCCATGGGGACAGTTTCGTGCTACCCATGCAGCTTTGAATTCTGCCGGTAAGGAGTAAAAGTGATCCGGATGGAACTCTCGCGTTAGACCCAGAGGTTCAACGATGGACGGCTGGTTGGTGTAAACCATCCCGCACTCGCAGCGCAAGCCCTCGATACCGTCTTCCTTCCAGACCACCTGCTCGGAGGCCTCACCGCAAAGGAAACACTTGGATCTCGCCACGCTTGGCGATGCCGCTTCGATTGCCATCTCGCGCCCCTTATCCGGGATACTTACTATATCTCGAGACTGCTTTGCGGCCAAGAACCGAGGCTGTGAGCGGCCTGCGTCCAAAACGAAAAGGACTGGATTCTGGCATCCGCTACAATGATTGGTTTCCAACGTCTTTAACCTCTTTATGGACCTGGCTTACGACGATCACGGGAACCGAGCCCGCCTTTCGCGGCTTGCGCAAAACGGAGTCAAAGTGTGGGGGCCGGAACGCGTCTACGTTGCCGAGGAAGTGGGATTGATGCGGATCTCGGCAGGTGCGGTGCTTATGAATGCCACGATCACAGGTGCGACGACGTTCATCGGCGCGGGAGCACAAATTGGGATTTCCGGGTTAGCACGTATTCATGAGGCGCAAATCGGGTCGTCCGTGGTTCTTGGCGCGGGGAGTTACGAAAACTGCGTTTTACTGCCCAGGTCCAAGGCTCGCGGTTTTGCTGAATTCCGGCAGGGTACTGTACTCGAGGAAGAGGCAGAAACCGGTCACAATGTGGGGCTGAAGAACACCGTCCTGATGGTGGGGGCCGTGGCCGGATCTTCAATTAACTTCTGCGATGTTTTGCTGGCCGGCGGCAGTTCCCGAAGTGACCATAGCGAAGTCGGGTCGGGCGTCGTTCATTTCAATTTTGACCCGCGCGGAGACAAATTCGGAAGCCTGATGGGCGACGCAACCGGATGCCTGCTGCAATCTCGCCGGATCTTTTTGGGAGGAAACTCCGGAATCGTCGCGCCCGTGCACTTGGAGTTTGGAACCGTGGTCGCCGCGGGTTCTATACTCCGCCACGACGTCCCAGAGAATCAGTTGTCGCGGGGAGATCCAACCGAGTTGAGTAGCGAATACGACGTCAATCGATACTTTGATCTCAGCCGAAAATTTTGTACTACGGCAAAGCTGGTTGGGAACTTACACGCGCTGCGAGCCTGGTATCGGAACGTTCGCCAGGCCTGCGCTGAGTCTGACAGTCGATTGCTCTACGCAGCCGCCGCCCAAGAGTTCGATCGTCACATCAAGCACCGCACGCTTGAATTGGCTAAGCTTGTAGGCAAGCTGGACAAGTCATTATCCAAATCCAGCAAGCACGAGCGAGATCGGAGGTTTGAGGAACAGCATCGCAGATTGCTCGCGAGCCGCGAGCGCATCAATTCATTTTTGCTTCATGAAGATTACGCGGATGCTCCAGCGATCCTGCTGGCGGAATATATGGAGAACCGGCGTACCCGGGAACACGTAGAGTCGGTTCGCGACCT
This sequence comes from uncultured Acidobacteriaceae bacterium, assembly GCA_963789205.1. Taxonomy (GTDB): domain Bacteria; phylum Acidobacteriota; class Terriglobia; order Terriglobales; family Acidobacteriaceae; genus Acidiflorens. The sequence goes on along the minus strand of CAWBJV010000020.1, from coordinate 526,274 downwards.
CTCGGCGGAAGCGTCAGCATCTGCCATCCAATGGATTCGCGAACTTGCGTCTCAGCCGTACCTTCAAATGCGCCCGCTGTTCAATTCGTCCGATAAGCCCCTTAGAGATTTGTAATACTTGGCCTGATCATTCGCACAACGCTGTCCATCACGATTTGGGTCTGGTAAGCCTCTTCAAAATCGACGAGTATGAGATTTCTGTTTCCTGTGGCCACAGCTTGAAGAAAGGCATGAGTCTCTTTTGCGAAGATCGGTTTCGACTCAGGTTCGGGCCGGCTTTCGTCGATGGTGTTGCGCGCTAGATCGAGATCCCAGCCGCGGAGTTCGAGCATGCCTTCCAGAGTTTCAATGACGACAAAAATGTCTTTCTCCTTTGCTTCGCAGCTATACAGAAAGCTTCCCAGCCCGCCGCCCGGCAAACGCATGACGGCAAGCACCGTTGTATCGATACCCGCCGGTGTTCGGACTGTCGCATATAGTGGTTCCACGCCTTCGGCCAGATACCGAAACAAATCCATCAAATGAGTAGCCTGTTCGTTAAACGGCCCGCCGGATTGCTCAAGGACTCCCCACCAGGGAACCCCGTATTTCTTGCCTGCCCAATGGGCTGAGATGCCGATGATGTTCCGGGATCGCAAAATGACCTTTGCACAGGACACCGAATTCCGGTATCGATTCATGTAGCCGACCGCCGTCAGGACAGGGGTTCGAACAAGGTTGTCCAGAACGGCTCGCACTTGACCAGCTGTGACTCCGATCGGCTTCTCGACAAAAAATGGTATGCCAGAGCCGATCGCCCGAAGTTCGAGAGGGCCGCGACAGAATGGTGGGGTACAAATGAAGAGCGCGTCGAGTCTCTCGTCGAAGAGAGCGTCAGACCTTTCCACAATGCGAGCACTGGGGCATTCATCTGCGAGCGATTTCGTGCGGCTGCTATCTTCGTCGAATAGCAAAACTGGCTCGACCCCGAACGAAGCTGCCGCCATTGCTCTTTCGCGCCCCATCCGGCCACATCCCACGACCGCCACTCGCATCTCGATGTTCTCCGGCTTGGAAGATAAGTTAACTATGAGTGCTTGCGTCACCTTTGAAAAAGGAGCACACGCAATCCGCAACGTAGTCAATTTCCGTCGTCGTAAGGTTAGGCCGGATCGGAAGACATAAGAGCTCACGTGCGAGAGCTTCCGCAACGGGGAACTGGCCTCTGCGCCATCCATACTGAGAAAACGCTGGCTGCAAGTGTATGGGAACCGGATAACGGATCACGGCATCCACGCCTCTCGATTGCAGATGGCTGAGAAGTTCGTCGCGCTTTACGGTACGGACGGCGAATAGATGGAATACGTGCTCTTCTCCTTCAGCCCAAGACTGAAACCTGAGAGGTAGGTCGGACAATCGCTCGCGATACTGACGGGCAATTTTTCTTCTCTGCTCGTTCCACTGGTCCAGGCTCGGCAGCTTCCAGGAAAGAACCTTTGCCTGGATGGAGTCGAGTTTGGTATTGTAGCCCGCGTGCACGTGATTGTTCTGGCCCGCCTGACCCAAAGACCGCAAGATGGAGAGCCGTTCCATTAGGTCCGCTCGATCAGTTGCGATCGCGCCACCGTCGCCGGCGGCCGACAGATTCTTGCTGGGATGAAAACTAAAACAGCCGAGAGTTCCAAAAGTTCCCATCCGCCGCCCATCCAACCGCGCTCCATGAGCCTGGGCTGCATCCTCCACCAAGTAAATGCCCCTCTTTTCACTCTCGAGGATAAGTTCACGCATGGGAGTCGGTTTGCCATACAAATGCACCGGCAAGAACACTTGGGTCTGAGAAGTCATCGCCCCAATAGCTTGCCCAGTGTCCATCAGGAAACTGTCTTCATCCGCATCGACCAGCGATGGTTTCAATCCAGCCAGGCAGATGGCTGCGACCGTGGCATTGAACGTATTGGCATGCGTCACAACTTCATGCTCCGGCCGAAGCGCCAAAGACTTTAACGAGCACAGCAAGGCGTCAGTCCCTGTGTTTACTCCGACAACAAAAGAGCACTGCAAATAGGCTGCGAAAGCACGCTCGAATTCGGGAACTTCTTCGCTAAGGACATAGTGGCCATCGACTATCATCGCGGACATCTCAGTCATGAAGTCCTCGAAGCGTTCAAACTGCGACCGATAATCGTAGCGATTAACTTTCATCGGGATCGTTGCGCTGTGTGAACAAAAAGGCATCGTTCTGGACCACAATTTCGTTCGCCATGGATTCCAGGTGGACATTTTCCCGGGTCCAGGGATGCAGCGAGAGCGCCTCAACAAGGATCGAGGATTTGCGACTGGTAATCGCTTCGGTTGCGGTTCGCTCGAATCGCACCAACGGCACAAGGTTTTCGACAACGTGTTCAGGGAGGGCGCCCGTCAAAGGTGATCGCAACACCTGCCCACCAATCCACTGGTGCGCTGTCTCCACAACGTCACTCGGTTCAAGCAGAGAAGTGTAGGAGCCGTGCGGAGTGGAGAGGAAGAAAGGAATCTCAGTCCCTTGACCGGCCATCGCTATCAACAAAGGCCCCACCGCCTGCGAATACCAGGGCGTCGTTCTCTGCTCAAGCATGGACGCGACTTCGCGCACCTCACCGCCCTCAAAGGCGCGGTATGCCTCCGCCTGAAGCTTGCTCAGTGCCTCTGCTCGGGGCATCTTCTGCGACATCTGCTCCATAAGTACTTGTTTAGGCTCGTAGTGCAACCTTAAGTAGCGCGTCGGCAGGCAGTGATGAGCCCGTAGGAATTTGTCCGTGGGGAACGAACACTCGTTTGCCCGGCGGGCCAGTTCCTCGATCAGATCTTCCGACCGGGACCGTATATTGAAAAACCAACCGAGGTGATTGACTCCAAAGTAGTCAGCTTGAACATCACGAGTCTGTCGGCCCACCAGGCAGCTCATCTTCTGAAGCGAGACCCAAGGAAGTTCGCAAATGCCAACGACGTTCAATTTTGTATGAGCTAGGGCCGCTCGCACCAGAAGGCTGAGCGGCGACGTTAGCATCATCACGAACGCGCGAGGTGAGAACTTCGCAATCAAATCGAGAATACCCGAGACCACCGGCCAGGTTCTCCAGCCTGCTGATAATCCGCCCACGCCAAGTCCTTCATCGCCGCAAAGGCCATACTTATGCGGGAACGTCTCGTCAAATAACCGGCCATCGTAACCACCGACCCTGATCTGAATGAGAACGCAATCGGATCCGTCGAGAATCTGCTCCCAAGCATTGTCCCCGATCTCTTGCGCTCTAATGGCGATCTCGCCGGAGACGAGTAATTTCGAGGCGCTTGTTACCGCGTCGAGTTTTCTCCGTGAACGACTGGCGAGCACTAGCTCCATTCTGCCCGGACCTTTTTCTTGGTCAAGGAACTTGATCAAGCACGGAGTGCTGAACGCGCTACCGCCAATAATCGTGATCTTCACATGCGTCCGTGTTGTGCCATGAGTGCATGTTCTGCGGCGCCACGAAGACAAGCGTGCTCACCTAGCTCGCCTAGCTTGACCATGTCAGGAGAAAACACCAGAGGCGAATAGTCGTTGCGAACTCGAAGCAGACGGTAAAGTAATTCGGGGTAAATCGGTCCGATGCTAAAGGCAAACCCGCCAATTATGAAAATACCCTGTAGCCCGAGAGCCAACACCACGGCATTCAGCACTTGAGACAGCGGCCGGCAAGCTTCTTCGAGCACGCTGAGTGCCCAAGCATCTCGTTTGCGGATCGAAGGCACGAGGTGGTCTTCGTTATTCAACGTTTCCGCGGTAGCGCCAAACTCGAGATGACAAAGAGAGTGTGAAAATGCAGCCGAATCCGCTAGGGCCTTTTGGCGAGCCAGAAGTTCGATGCCACGTCCAGAAGCGATTGCACCGAGATGTCCCTTGCCTCCGCAATCACAGTCCGGCGCCGTCTCTGACTCGTCGACCGACAGATGGCCAATCTCGCCAGCGTATGGCCCCTTATCGAACAGTGTGAATTTGCCTGAACTGCGGTAACAGATCTTGCTCCCGATCCCGCTGCTGATCGTTATAACCATGAATCGTTCCCAAGGACTCTGTCGAGCCAAGTATAGTGCTGCAGCCGATACATCGTTGAGAAGGTAAACGTCTCGACCCGTCCGTCGTGAAAGCTCCGCTCGAATGTCGGGAACCTCCTCATTTGATCCGGTTACGGTCGGTGCGTTTACTATTCTGCCATCCTGGTGCATAGGGCCAGGAAAGGACATTGCCAATGGAGCAATGCCTTCCACAAGATTTGCTGAATTGGAAACGTAACTGACAACTTTGTCCAGAAGTTCATCCCAGATTGCAGAAGGAGACAATCCGTCGCGGAAGGACCTTATCCGCTCCCGCGTAAAATTGGCGAGTTCGTGTTCGCGGGTGAAGCAGGCACATCTCAGATGCGTACCCCCCAGATCGAAAACGAGTGCCGTGTTGGCTGGCACAACAACCCCCCAGGGGGACGGCTTCAACAGCCTTCCAAAGAAAATGGGACTCTATCAAACATCTTGTGGCCCTACAAAGCCTGTGCGGACATCTCGGGCTACGATTCGGCTTCGAGTTCACTTCGTCTTCGGAATAGGCTTGACCGGGAGCGCAGGCTTGCCTTTCCGCGCTGATCGCGCCTCCTGCATGCGCAGAAAACGGCGCACTGCCCAGGGCGCAATCCCCACCGCCAGCGCTAGTCTCCTGCTCCTCCGGTCTTTCAACAGGGCTGCCGCCTTGCCCGCCGCCACGCGCGCTTCTGTGTAACGACCTTCCCGCAAGTAGCGTATCACCAGGTCCATCTGGCAGAGCCCCTCGGCCCGCACAATCTGTTCCCGAATCGTAATTTTCTGGTTCGCCGAAACCGGCAGGGTCGCCAGCAACTTGCTGTTGACCTCAATCCCAGACTGCTTGAGGAGATAGCCATCGGATGCGAGCCCGTCGGGGAGCAGTCGGTGCTCAATTCCTACCTGCCGCAGGAGATCTATCTTCGCCCCGCGAAAGGACATGCGCACCCAGAGGTCGTAGTCTTCGGAGCAGCGATAGCGTTCGTCGAACAGCCCAGCATCGATCATTGCCTGTCGCGAGGCCACCGCGGCTGATGTCGTGATCGCGCATTCTTCCGTTATCAGCTTCTCGAACGTCACCGGAGGATTCTGCGGTTGCCGCTCGAAAGCCTGGCCGACATGTACTCCATCCCTAGTAACGTAGGAATCGGAATAAACCAGATCCAGCGCACGTTCCTCAAGCAGCGGGACCAGACGGGCCAAATGCTCCGGCAAATAGATGTCGTCGCTGTCGAGACAGGCAATGTACTTGCCTCGCGCCGCGCGGATCGCCGTGTTGCGCGCTCCCGATGGGCCCCGATTTTCTTGCCGGATGTAGATCAGCCTCTCGCCGTAGCTCCGGATCGCCACTTCCAGCGCCTCCGTATCCGACGAGCCGTCATTCACCAGCACGACCTCAAAGTTTGGATACGTTTGCGCGAACACGGAATCCAGCGTTTCCCGAATACGCGCCGCCGCCTGATACGCAGGAATGATGACGCTCACCAGGGGTTGTTGCTGCTCGTCCAAGATGCACACTCTCCCGGAACCCTGATTCGGCAAGCCCCTGGTTGCGGAATGTGGTATCTGGGGAGTTCGACTTGCCATCCGCGATAGCCCGGTTTCCGAAATACTGGCTCCCTTATCTCTTATCTCGCAACCATCAGTCGAATTGCGTCGGCCATTCAGGATGAAGGAAGTGTTCGAAAATCCGCGCAATTAGAGCTGGGGTGACACGCGTCAGAGACAGTTGTGGTATCCGATCGTTGGCGAAAAAATCGACGGCATCCGTTTCTTGTTCGGCACGGGCGCTTCCACCAACAAGATCGCACAGAAAAAACAGCTTATAGGCATGGTACGGAATCGGAGGGTGGCCGTGAAGGTTGCGGTCGAGCAATGCCAGAAGTTTTCGGACCCTTACGTCGTAACCGGACTCCTCCTTGACTTCTCTTACGACAGCAACGCTGGGCGAATCTCCAATATCTGCCCATCCTCCCGGCAATGTCCAGAGACCATCTTCTCTTTCCCGAACCAGAAGTAAGCGTCCTTCGCGGAAGACAGCGGCTCGCACATCGACTTTAGGTGTCGCATACCCAACCTCCTTGTTGAGGAGCTTGACAAAGAAATCTACACTTTGCTCCCCCGAGCCCGCGGCCATCATCTCGGCAGCCACCAACCGAATCGATTCGTAGCGCTCAATGTCGAAAGGGTCTTTTGCGTAAGTAAGTCCGGTTTGTGCGATACCCTGCAGCTTCTTTGCCCACACTAACCACTGGGGATCCATAATCCTGCGCTCTCCAAATATTCGTTAGATACCTTGCCGCTTGTTCCTGAGGTCGTGACTTGAGACCTGACCCCTGTCCTCACAATTGCGAGACCAGATCCGACACCGGCCCCAGGACACCGTCCCGTGAATGCCGGACGAGCTTGGTCGTAAGCAGTACCATCGAAATGCCGCGCTGGGGATCGGCCCAAGCGATCGTGCCAGAAACGCCGTAATGCCCAAATGTGCTCGCCGAGCAGTGCAATCCGAAAGCAGGCGCCCGCTCAGGATTTGAAAGCAGATCCGACCAACCGTATCGGTGCCAGGTTGGCAGGACTTTGTAGTAAGCATCGTGGCTGTTGGACAGCATCCAACCGAGACCCCACGGTTGATTCAGTCCCTCACAATGGTTCCGCAGCATCTCTCGAGCGGTTTCGCGCTTTAGTGGCGGGTTTTCTGGATTCACGAAGTAGCGAAGAAATCGCGTGAGGTCAGGCGCGGTCGAGTGAACCCCGCCCCAGGGCGCACCCAGCTCGCGACGGTAAAGAGTGTTGGGATTCAGCTCGTCCGCCGTGTGCTGGTTCTGCGCCGTGGATTCGATGGTGCGCCCGCCTAAGCCTAGCGAAGTTGCGCTCATCGCCAGCGGTTCGAATACTTCTGTCTTAAGGAACTCTTTCAAGGGGAGACTGGTGATTCGTTCCATGATTTCTTTCAGCACCAGAACACCGAGGTTCGAATACGAGAGAGCAGTTCCTGGCTTGAAAAGCAACGGTACTTTGCAAGTCGCGGCGAAGATTTCATCCAATCCGACCTGTCGCACCAGCATCTGGTGGATTTGCGGGAGGTTGTCAGGCAATCCCGCCGTGTGGGTCAGAAGATTCTGGATTGTGACCTCGTCACGCCCCTCGCCGTGGAACTCGGGCGCAAACCTTACCACTCGATCCTGAAGAGCAAATTTGCCACGATCCTTCAGCACCATTGCGCCGGTTGCGATGATCGGCTTACTTATGGACGCGATGATAAACACTCGCTCGGGGGTGCCCGCAGCGCCGTACGCTTTCGTATAACGCTCCTTGCCGTAACACACGACCAGGGCGGCCGCGTTGATGTCCGGGGAACTGAACCAGCCCGGCGAAGTGGCCCTCTCAAGAACTTCTGAGGCCGCTTTCAGCGGATCCGTCGAAAACAGGCTCGCCAGCGCCCCATAAGCGAATTGACGGCGTGTAATTGCCATACCCAGAGTTAGGAAAGTATTACCTTTCTGTCCCGCGCTGACAAGATGATTGATAAAAGGCCAGCCCCCTCTCGCCTGGCATGCTCGCCGAAGCAGCCCGAAAGCGCTTCCGCCGAGAGGCGCTGACTCTCGCCAGGGTTTACCTGACACCTGACGAACAGATCATCCTTCGGGCGATTCTGGCAGAGCGCGGAGGATGAGAAGCTCGGTGAAGCGTTGATCTTTCATTCGCGAGTGTTTGCCGCAGGGAAGTAGTTCTCCCGGGGTTCTGCGAAGCCACGCCGGCCCACAAATTGAACCTCTCTCGGACAGGCCGTGTTCTAATCAAGAATGGTGACTGCTGATTCGAAGGCGCATGGCGGGGCCTCTGGACCTCAGCTGCGCGCGGTTCTGCCCTTAGTGTGGGAACTAATTCGCCCGCGTCGCGGGTTGCTGGCGGTTGGTTTCGTTTTGATGGCGATTAATCGGGTGGCCTCTCTGGTCCTGCCTTATTCCACCAGATACCTGATCGACAGCGTCATCATCAAGCACAACATTCAACTGCTCAAGCCACTAGTGCTTGGGGTCCTTCTGGCGACTGTCGTTCAGGGAATTACTTCGTTCGCGCTCACGCAATTGCTCTCCAAGGCTGCCCAACGCCTGATCGCGGAACTTCGGCAGAAGGTACAAGCTCATATCGGACAGTTGTCGGTCTCATTTCATGATTCGACCAAAAGCGGAGTGCTGGTATCGCGCATCATGACCGACGTGGAAGGCGTGCGCAACCTGATCGGTACCGGACTGGTGGACCTTGTCGGAGGACTGCTCACGGCAGGGATCGCTTTGGTGGTTCTGTTCCGAATCAGCACGTTGATGACGGTACTCGCGTTCGGCTTCCTGTTGTGTTTCGGACTCGCTCTGAAGAAAGCATTTCAGACGATTCGGCCGATCTTTCGCGAGCGCGGCAAAATCAACGCCGAGGTTACCGGGCGTTTGTCAGAATCTCTTGGAGGGGTGCGGGTTGTAAAGGGCTACCACGCCGAGGAACGGGAGGAAAAGGTTTTCTCGCGAGGCGTGATGCGGCTGCTCGATAACGTGATGCGCTCGCTGACTGCGACCTCTGTCATGGGGCTTTCGGCAAGCGTGTTGCTGGGCGTGGTGGGTGCCGTCATCATGTTTGTCGGCGCGAAGCAGATTCTGGCCGGGGCGCTGACGATTGGCGGCTTTTTTACCTACACCTTGTTTATGGGCTTCCTCATCGCGCCGATCATGCAGATTGTTCAGATCGGGACGCAGATTACAGAAGCGCTGGCTGGGCTGGAACGTACGCAGGAAATCCTGATAGAACCTGCAGAGGGCCGAGACCCTCGGCGCACCGTCAGTTTGCCGGCGATCGAGGGCAACATTGATTTCGAAGCGGTCAGCTTCAGCTACGATGGCGCCCGGATCGTGCTGGACGACATATCGTTCCACGCCGCCCCGGGCACGGTGACAGCATTGGTTGGATCATCGGGATCGGGAAAATCGACGACCATCGGATTGATTTCTGCGTTCTATCTTCCGACCCGAGGCAAGGTCCTGGTGGACGACATCGACCTGAGCACGGTGCGGCTCGATTCCTATCGCACCCAACTTGGAGTTGTGTTGCAGGAATCATTTCTGTTTGACGGTACCATCCGCGAGAATGTCGTTTTCTCCCGGCCTGACGCCAGCGAAGAAGCCGTGATGCGTGCATGCGGGATCGCGCGGGTCGATGAATTTGCGGAGAGCTTTGGGGACAAGTACAACACCATTGTTGGTGAGCGCGGCGTGAAGCTCTCGGGCGGGCAGCGGCAGCGGATCTCGATTGCACGGGCCATTCTGGCTGAACCCCGCATCCTGATTCTGGACGAGGCGACTTCCAGCCTCGATTCCGAATCCGAGCAGATGATCCAGCAAGGCCTCTCTTATCTCATGCAGGGCCGCACCACGTTTGTGATCGCGCACCGCTTGTCTACCATTCGGCGCGCCGATCAGATTCTGGTGGTCGAGCAGGGACAGATTGTCGAACGCGGCACTCACGAAGAACTCTATGCGCTTCGCGGACGTTACTTTGAGCTGTACACCAAGCAGCAAGGTCTGGAGAGCAATCTGTTCCTGGCACCGGGGGAAGGTGATGCCGCGCCGGTTGGCGATGACGTGGGATCATCTAAACAAAATGGGGATGAGCCAGCCGTCACCGACGTAATGCGATTCGTCCGCTAAGTGTCGAACTGTACTCGCCGGCGATTCCGACGGCGGTGATCGAATCTTTGTCACTCCTATAGGATTCTGTTGGAGCTGCGCCTTGGACGTCTATCTGGTCGACGGCACATACGAGCTGTTCCGGCACTACTACGCGCTGGCATCCGCCCGGGATTCCGATGGACGGGAGGATACCGCGGTCCGCGGAGTCCTCGCGTCGGTTCTGGGCACGATCAAAGCTGGCGCCACGCACATCGGCGTTGCCAACGCCCAAGTTATCGAATCTTTTCGCAACGGACTGTGGCCAGGTTACAAGACCGCCGAAGGCATAGAGCCCGACCTGCTGGCACAATTCCCGATGCTCGAAGAGGTGTTGTCGGCGGGGGCCATTGTCGTGTGGCCAATGGTGGAGTTCGAGGCGGATGATGCGCTCGCTGCCGAGGGGAGCAGCGGCTGCTCGGGATGAGCGTGTCGAACAGTGATCATCTGCACACCCGACAAGGACCTCGCCCGATGCGTGAGGGGCACGGGATCGTACACGGCGCAATGCCAGTAGACGTGGGAGTCTAGTGCTGCGCCAGGGGAGGGTCATTTGCTTGAGGGGATAGGAGGTAGAGCGTTTTGAAAGCTTGGGAGGTCATGAGACCCGTGGCGACGGCCAAGAAAATCAGCAAATTCGATACCAAGACATTCCTTTCGACCATCAATGGCGGCAGGAAGATCACAGCTTTTCGCAAGAAGCAGACGATCTTCGTTCAGGGCGATTCGTCCGATGCTGTTTTTTATATACAGAAAGGAAAGGTAAGACTCACCGTTGTTTCGCAGAGCGGGAAGGAAGCCACGATAGGCATTCTGAACGAGGGCAATTTCTTCGGAGAAGGTTGCCTTGCAGGGCAGACTCTCCGCTTGTTCTCCGCAACTGCAATGACTGATTGCTCGGTGATGCGAATCGATAAGAAGTCCATGATAGAGGTTCTTCACCGGGAACACGCGTTTTCCGACATGTTCGTGGCATATTTGCTGACACGGAACATCCGATACGAGGAGGATTTGGTCGATCAGCTTTTCAATTCGAGTGAAAAGAGACTTGCCCGAATGTTGCTGTTGCTGGCTCATTTCGGCAAGGAAGGTAAGGCCGAAGTTTTGGTTCCCAAAATCAGTCAAGAATCGCTCGCAGAGATGGTGGGCACGACTCGCTCACGGGTTAGCTTCTTCATGAATAGGTTCAGAACGTTAGGCTTCATCGACTACAACAGTGAAGGGGTGCAAGTTCACAGTTCGCTTCTCAACGTCGTGCTCCACGACTAGCTTGCGCGGCCATCAAATACAACCAGATATAAAGAGCCCACAAATCAGGTACTTGCTGGGTTTTGGTCCGGCGAGGGGGGGCTATTTTTGTTCGCAACCACCGGCCGTAGCTTAAGAAAGTCTAGCCAGTAACGAGCATCGGCTCGTTTAAAAGCATAGGGGCGTTACAGTCACGTCGGTGGCCGGGGATTCTACGGGACTTCTAGTCTTTGGCGAGTAATCGGCGATCTCGATGCGGCTCGGTGCGCGGTTGGCCGCTGGTAAGCTGACACTTCTCTCCCGGAGCAGCACCACAAGTCGGACAACTGATGGCGAGCGGGTTTCTTGGGCTGGGGTCGTCCTTCTTCATGGCGGAAAGTGGAAGCGTAGCACCCGTGTCGTTAGATCGTCGGTACGCCATCGCACACCTTATTTTGCGCAGCAATGACCGGGGGGAGTTAGCCACCCACATCAGGCAATCCCTGAAAACTCAGTTAAAGATGCGAACCTCCTTCAGGTGGTTGCTCTAACGGCTTCGAGAAGCCGCAGCGCATCAGGCTGAATGACGCTCCTTGAATTTGTCGATCTTCTCGTTGACCTTCTCCTTGGCGTTTTGCACCGAGTGGGTGATCTTGTCTCGCGTCTCGTGTGCCTTGTCGGTCGCGGCGTCCTTGTGCGACTGTTGTACCTCCTTGACGGCGTCTTTGGCGTTGCCCCAAGTCTCCTTTGCCGCACCTTTGGCTTGATCTGCAACTCCCTGATTGGCTAGTTTTTCGTTGCCGACAGTTTCTCCAACGCGTTCCTTTACCTTTCCAACAACCTGTTCAACCTGGCCAGAAACCTGATCCTTATTCATTGTTCTTCTCCTTGTCGCCGCAAATGCGGCGTTATGTTTGCGCGTGACAACAGTCTCTTCATCGGAAAGTACTACCGTGGTAACGACGCTTTGGCTGACGACAACGCTCTGGCTGACGCCGCCCTGACGAGGGAGTCAATTGAGAACTCTCCGGTGCCGATAAAGGCAGTGCCCCCGGAGTCTTTGGTTCCAGACGACACGCTGCCGGGATTTGACCCACCTCTTGTGTAAAGGTGCGGACCACAGCTTCGAAGAAGTCTTCTATCACCATATGGATGCTGACTGGGCTTCGGCACTATGCGGCGGTTGACTTCGCTGAGATCGCTAACTTCGGTGCCTTCGCATGTTTCATGTAGCTTCCCATTGTCTGAGTCAACTGCGCGTCCACCTCGTCCGCAATGGTCATGACATCCGGCAATAGCAGGCTGAAATCCAGTGCGTTCATATTGTCTTTCAATGTCCCGAACAGGGTGACCTGAAGGATTCGGGATTCGTGCACCAGCATCTCGGGAGTGTAGCCTTGCGCGTATCGCAACTCGCCGTGCAGGACGGCAGCGGGAGAACAGATGGCATCGCTGTCCTGCGGCGATCCGGTGATGGGCCTGTTCAGGCGGGAGACGAGGTCCGCTACTAGCTTGGGAAGATGTCCGGTACGCTCACTATCCATAAGCACGAGATGGTTCAGTTCACGGGCCTGCTTAACCCGCGCCAACCAGTCCTTGACAATAACGTCAGAACAACGATGGAGTATCTCGCTCACTCTCTCCTTGCTCGCCCGGTTAGTAGGTTTTTGAATGAGCAGTCTCTCTCGCACCATTTCGGCGAGTTGCTTGATCTCAACTGGTTTCACGACAATTTCGTCCGCCTGAAGAATGATCGCTTCCATTGCGGTTTTCACGTCGGGGAAGCCGCTCAGTAGCATCGTCAGTGCGGCTGGTTGGGAGTGCCGCATCGCCGAGATTACTGTAAAACCATCACCGGGGTTCGGCATGTGCAGGTCCGTGATCAGCACCTCAAAGCTCTCTGTGGCAATACATTTCAGAGCTTCCGTTACGCCACTTACGGCGACTACTTCGAATCCCTTGGATTCGAGCGATTGGCTCATCATTTCCCGTACAGCATGGTCGTCATCCACCAACAGAACTCTATGGATGGTCCGTCCTTCGTTTGAAGCCACACGTCACCCCTCTGCTAGCACGACTAAGCTCACTCTAGACACCGCACTACTCTCAAGACTGGTCAATTCTGATCAGGTCGCCTATCAACTTTCCCCAGCCCGCAGTCTTTCGTTTCCTCTTTCACCGTAGCACAGTCGCGATGGGCATCCGAGGTGGCTGCCGGAAGCTCGGCACTCTGCCCAAGATTTCGGCACACCGCGAAGTCGGCAGATGGGTTCAGTTCGGCCCGAGGATCGTAGATTCAAAGGGATGACGACTCCATTTACTGTGGCATGAATCGTGCATTCTACTGGCACCACAAGAAGGGCAAGGGTTGAGGGCCCTTGCAACATTCTGACTGGCACTCCAATTGATGACGACCCCCCTCCCGGACGGTTGGGGTGCGAGCAGAATGGTTTCCATATGAGGAAGGATTAGCAAGCAAGCCTAACGTGCGCGGCTCCCAGAGGCATGTCGAAAGCCGAGTCCACACGCGCTCAAGAATCTGCGGCGTTTGCAGCCCGCTTCGCGGCCTTCCGAGGTTCTCCGCATTCGCAAACGGATCGCAGAGTGGTCTGTTTTGACCAACTTTTTGGATCGCCAACTGCGAGAATGGAGTACGAACGCCACAGCCATTTCTGAACCAAAGGACAACATTGAAGACAATGAAGAGTGTAGCGGTCATAATCGAGCGGGAACTCGGCTCTACGATCAAGGAATGGCTGAGGCAGGTGAAACTGGTTCCAGGCCTGAGCAACATTTCACTCAGCGATTCAGACCGCACGGGCCATCTCCCTAAGCTGTTCGGCGACTTGCTTTGCCGCCTGCGACTTCCGAGGGATGCCGAGCCGCCCGTTTCCACTACTGCATCCGCGCACGGCAGGCTACGGTTCGCGCAGGGTTACTCTGCATCCATGCTAGTTGAGGAGTCGCGGATATTTCAGGTCACCACATTCGGCACATTACAGCTTCATCAAAGCGAACTGGACCAGAATCAGGTGTTGTTAGACGTGATGATTATTGCGGACGAGGCGGATCGGCAACTCACAGAAACCGTGCGTAGCTTCATGACGGCTCAGCAGGCCGCAGCCTAACGAAGTAAAGCCCCCGCAGTTTTTGCCTCACTGATTGCAGTCGCATACTTTTTGGCGAGAATGACCGGAATGCCTGTCGATCTGAACGACCGCTGCATCCGCTGTCCGTGCGAGACTTGTCATTGATGGTGGCTCTACGGAACAACGGAATTGGGCGGAGCCAACGGCACCTGCTCCTCCGGTCAGGGTTGCGGCACAATATACCGGATCGCGGCGGGTAAGCAGACCACCCTCTACAACTTTTGCTCTCAAACGAACTGCAGCGACGGCGAAGCGCCGCTCACTGGGGCGCTGTTGCAAGCGACCAACGGCAATTTCTACGGGACAACACGCTACGGCGGGGCTAATGCCGTTGGCACGCTGTTCAGCTTGTCTGTGGGGCTTGGTCCGTTCGTGGAAACGCGGCCGACTTCCGCCAAAGTCGGGGTGAAAGTCATTATCTTGGGAAACAAACTGACCAGTGCGACCAGCGTGAGCTTTAACGGGACCACGGCGACGTTCAAAGTAGTTTCAGGTACCGAGATAACAGCCACAGTACCAACCGGAGCGACCACCGGCGCAGTTCAGGTGAAGGTACCCAGCGGTACGCTCAAGAGCAACGTTGCATTCCACGTGAATCCGTAGAAATGCTTAGTGGAAGTCGTGCGGGACGGTTTTGGCTTTGGTTTGAAGTTAGATGGCGAAAACAGGCCATTGCACGTTTTGACGCCGGAACCGGGGAGGCCTTGGTCAATGAGCGCTATCGCGATTTTGCGACAATCCGCACCGTAATTTCCGGTCTGCCGACCGTACGCCCGGAGGCGTTTGACGCGTCCGTCTCTGGGATTGCGCGGAATAGATGAAAGGAAAAACTATTGACATCCTGTGCTGGGTGTATAGTTGACAGCGCACGTTGGAAAGGCGATCCCTATCATGGATCGTCGCGAACTACTGAAGTCGTCTTTGCTGAGCTGCGGAGCGGCCTTCGCCAGTGCCGCCCTGGGCTCGCGGTTCTCCCGAGCGGTTCTCGCGGAGGACACTGCGTCTGCTGGGCCGATCGTGAAAACGAACCTAGGCAGGCTTCGCGGCGCATTTGCAAACCGCGTGTATTCCTTCAAGGGTATTCACTACGGGGCTTCCACTGGAGGCCCTATGCGCTTCCTGCCCCCTTCGACACCAAAACCATGGACCGGCGTGCGGGACGCGCTCGACTTTGGGTCACTGGCGCCACAGGACCTCGACTGGGCGCTTCTCACGCCCGGGTTGCGCGAGTTCCTAGGGGACCTTATTCCGTCGGGAACGATGACCGAGGACTGCCTGCTGCTGAACGTGTGGACGCCGAGCCTCCGCCCTCCAAGCAAGCGGCCGGTGATGGTGTTTCTGCATGGGGCTGGATACCACTTCGGGTCGAGCGGGATTCCGCTGTATGACGGCACGGCACTCGCGGCGAAGCACGACGTGGTCGTCGTCGGCGTCAACCACAGGCTCAATGTGTTTGGCTTTCTCTATCTGGCGAGAATCGGCCGGGCAAAGTACGCCGACTCGGGCAATGTCGGGATGCTCGACATGGTTCTCGCGCTGCAATGGGTGCGCAGCAACATCGCGCTCTTTGGCGGCGATCCCGACAACGTGACCATCTTTGGGGAATCCGACGGAGGCGGCCAGGTGAGCACGTTGATGGCAATGCCTCCGGCCAAGGGGTTGTTCCACAAGGCCATCGTCGAGAGCGGTTCGCAACTGCGCGCCAGTTCCGCCGAGGAGGCAGACGCGTCAGCGCGACAATTCCTCGCGAAGCTGCATGTGACTCCGGATCACGTGGACGATCTGCAGTCCCTGCCGATGGATCGCCTCATTGCCGCACTGCACGCAATGGGTGGGGACTGGGCGCTGGCTAATAACTCGGTGGTTGATGGACGATCGTTGCCGCGACACCCGTTCGATCCCGATGCGCCTGCTGCGACAGCAAGCGTCCCCATGGTGATCGGCACCAGCTATAACGAGGCTACCACCCTGATGGGGCTCACCGATCTCCCGGCATTCTCGCTCAGCGAGCCCGACATGCGAGCCAAGGTGAAGGCCCTCCTCAACGTCACTGACGACTCGAAGTTGGACGCGTTGATCGGTGTATACAGGAAAAACCGGCCGGCTGCCACGCCGAGCGACATCTATTTCGCGATCGGTACGGACGCGGGTTGGCACATGGATGCCATTACTCAGGCTGAGCGCAAAGCCGCGCAACACGCCGCGCCGACGTACATGTACGTGTTTGCGTGGCCGACACCTGTAATGGGAGGGAAGCTCAAGGCACCGCACGGGATTGAGCTTCCCTTTGTGTTCGACAACCTGGACAAGAGCGCCCAAATGGTCGGCACCGGTGCTGATCTCCAACCGCTTGCCGACAAGGTCAGCGGCGCGTGGACCGCGTTCGCTCGGACCGGGAATCCCAACCACGCAGGCATCCCGTCTTGGCCAGCCTACGAAACGAGCACACGCGCCACCATGATCTTCAACGATGAGTGTAAGGTGGTGAACGATCCAGGCAAAAACGAACGCTTGGCGATGGCCAGCATGCCGCAGACCTAAGTCGGGAACTCGAGTGCGCCCCGTTCCGTGGACAGGCCCGACCCGGTTACCGTTTGTTTCTACCGATAGTTCCGTTCCCGTCAGATAACGGGCTATTCTTACCTAACCCAGTAAGGTAAGGTTAGCCGACCATCGGGGCCGTCAATACTGCGACGGTACTCGCGACCTGTCGGATTGTCACATTTCCGAGGTCGTCTGAGTTGTGCGCAATCCGGATCACGGGAAAACCGCAAGTCAACTGTTGTAACCAGCGTTAGCGCTCAAAACCCCCCAGAAGGGGTCAATGAGTGTAATCGCGATTTTTCACCAGTCAGCGGGCATTGCGGGCTTAACATGGGGATTATGAGCAACAAGCACTATCGACTCGCGGACAAGCGACCCCTCACTACAGAAGAACGCACCCTACTCGACTGGCTGGTTGCTCATGGGCTCCCAAACGCTCGTCGGTACGCGGCCCAATTAGACCGCGTCACCGTAGCGAGCCGTTGCACCTGTGGCTGTCCGACGATAGATCTTGCGGTTGACGGTAATCAGACGTCTGGGGCATCGGAGCTTATAGCCGACGCAGAAGGCCGTTCCCCCGAAGGTATTTCGGTCGGGGTTATTCTCCATTGCAGAGAGGGGCAACTCTCGGAGCTCGAAGTGTACCCAATCGACGAAGTCAAGGGACCATTTGCTTTACCGAATCCCAGCACTCTTGTTCCGCTCAGCGACACTCCACAATAACGGTAACTGCCGAAATCGGGCGATTTCACTCATTGAGAATTTGCCCAATCCGGCTCAATGAGTGTAATCGGGAGTGGGTGTTGAAAAAGTCACGTCGATTAGCAGGATGAAATTCAGCAGAAGCATGTTAAGAAGAAAGCATCCGCCCATGCTCTGTTGGATTTCGATCGTCGGAGGCTTGCTGATCATGATGGGGCAACACGACCGCTCCGAAGCGCTGTTCTACTACTTCCGCCTGGAAGATCAAGTTCCAGAAAATCATCTGCTGCGGCTCATCGAAAAGCACATCCGCTTTGAGTTTGTGCGCGAGCGATTGAAAGACAGCTACAGCGAGACCGGTCGACCTTCGATTGATCCCGAGCTCCTGCTGCGTATTTTGCTGATCGGTTATTTGTATGGCGTCACCAGCGAACGCAAGCTAGTGGAGGAACTGCGCATGCATCTGGCCTGGCGCTGGTTTACGGGGCTGGGCTTCGATCAAGAGATCCCGCATCACTCCACGTTCTCCAAGAATCGGCACGGACGGTTTCAGGAATCGAAGCTATTCGAGCAGTTGTTTGAAGAGGTCGTGCGGCAGTGTGTGGAAGTGGGGCTGGTGCAAGGGAAGCACCTGTCAGTCGATGGCAGTTTCGTGGAAGCGAATGCAGCCAAGGAGAGCCGTATTCCGCGTGAGCAGTTGGGGGAAGTGGCTCAAGTCAACCACACGGTGCGGCAGTATCTGGTGGAACTGGAACAGCAGAACCCGGTGGAGGAACCGGTACATGAGCAAGACCAGGTTTCGACCACAGATCCGGATTCGACCTATGCCACGAAGGGTGGTACGCCAGCTCGGATGGGGTACTACGACAACTATCTGGTGGACAATCAAAGCTGCGTGATCGTGGGAGTGCAGGCTACGGCGGCGCGCATGAGCCAGGAAACCGTGGCCGCGCAAGACATGCTCACTCGTTTCGCGCAATGGCAAGGACAAGAGCCAGAATCGGTGGCGGCCGACACGACCTACGGGAACGGGGAGTTCTTGCAATGGTTGGCGGATCGGAACATCACTCCTTATATGCGAACCCGCGACAGTATCCACCGAAAGAACAGTCCGTTCTACGGTCCCGAGCGGTTCACCTATCAACCCGAAAGCAACAGCTATCGCTGTCCGGCGGGGCAGCAACTGAACTATGGTGGCCGCAGCATGCGGAACCGCACCTATGCCTACATCGGGACCCGCAAACGTTGCGGTGCGTGTGCGCTAAAAGCGCAATGCACCAGCGGCGCGTTTCGCTTTCTTGCCATCCACATGGACGAACCCGCCCGGCAACGCGCACGGGAGTTGGCGAAGACGCCAGAGTTTGCCTCTGCCCAGCGGGAAAGAAAGAAGGTGGAAGCCTTGTTCGCGGAACTCAAGAATCAGATCGGATTGCGTCGCTTGCGCCTGCGCAGACTGAAGTTCGTGCGGGAGCAGTTCTTCCTGGCAGCCGTGGCCCAGAACATCAAGCGGCTAGTGCGGTTCCTCAGCCGACCGATAACACCTACTATGGAAGCTGCCACTTAGCTGAGGTGAGAGGAAAAACTCCGATGGCAGCCATATCGCAGCCAAGAGTACATTCCGATCACGGACTTTTTCAACAGACACGGGATTTATCAACAATTAGGCGGACCAGCGGCGGATAAAAGCCATCAATCGTGCAACTTTGCCCACCAGTGCAGTGGCCGGAGGAAAAAGATGAAGGTGTCACGAACGGGTTGTGCGGTCGCTCTTCCGCACTGGTTCTCCCCAACTATACCTGCCATCAACACTCCATCGACTGAATAGACGTTTCTATCGATGAAGCTCTTTCCAGCCACGTTCCCGCTTCGACAATCTGCTATAAATTCGCCAGCCGCAACGAACGTCCTCTCACCCTCAGGAACGGTAACTAGCGTCGTCCCATCCCGTCCTGTCCTTGATTGCCGCGGAACGCCACTCACACGTTCACCAAACCATATATCGATCACGACGTTTTTCAACGGATGACCGCTACGTCCATCGAGGACCTTTACTGGGAAACATGAGCTTATCCTTCGCGCTCTAGAGTTCTTCAGTGCATTCTGGCCTCCACAGGAAAGGTGGATCATTCCTGAATAATTGTTTAACGAGTCTGCCGTACCGCGAGGTCTTGATCACCAACTTCAAAACCTACTGCTCCTTTCTCAGAAGTTGGTGGTCGCCAGGTGTCTGGCGCGAGTCAGGCACCTGGATTTTTTTGGCCTTTTGGCGGAAACCCGATCCGCGTTTCGTTACCGATCCCGTCGCAGCACCCCACACAATTCGCTCATCGTCGCGAAGATTGTGGAGAAAATTGGGCATCACCAGCATTGAGGAGGACTAATGCTGCCACTTTCGGTGTCACAGACATTGCTCGCCCAAGTGTTACCGGCCCCGGTTCCGTCCCAGTAAAGATCAACGACGGGAATCGAAGCATTGCCGAGTGCCACATTACTTTGTATCGTGAGATTGTTGATGTTCACCAGAGCAATGCCCCCCAGCCCACCCTTAGCATTGTTGCCGTCAGCAAAGTTACCTTGGATGGAGAGCCCGTATTGATCTCCCAATACATTGTTTAGCAACAGTCCTTCTTGTCCGTTATTGTGGAAATAGTTACCCGAGACCGTGATACCCTGTGCATTTGAGATGGAAGCCCCTTGCAGCGAATTGTGGGAGAAGTCATTACCCGATATGAAGGCGGTTACTCCGCCGGTTGTGGTCGAATACATGCCGAGAGTGCAGTGGTCAACCACATTTCCCTGAACGTATGTTCCATCCTGGACAGCGATTCCGATTCCTGGGCAGGTGCTGGAAGTCGAAGATGGGATGCTTCCGGTAATGAAGTTGTCGACGATAGAATCAGCTGGATTACTGCCGGACGTGGCGCTAGACATCCCCCAACAGGAATTGCGCTTAAGTGTGTTGGCAGAAATGCTGTTGTTGCCCGTGCCTGAGGAAATGCCAGTATTGTTGGCTACCAGATGCACGTGGGTGACGGTATTGTAGTCATACAACACCTGAATTCCTGTGTCGAAGTGATCGATTCTGCCTGGCCCATACACAGCTGATATCGCGGGCCCTCCCGTAACGGTGTCGAATGCCTCGAGCTGGACGCCTATGCTGCCTGGAATTGGTGGGTTCATGCCGAAAATTCTGTACCCGTTGAGATCGAGCACGGGGGTATTACCAGCAGAGTTACTGAGGGTGATTGCAACAGGCGTCGTCGGCCCGCATGGTCCGACATTTTTGTGGAGCACCGTAAGGGGTGCCGTCAGGACAGCACCGCAGTTTTGAGCGCTTGCGCTCTGCGGTGGCATGTAGAGCGTGGCCATGGAGACAATCGCGAGCGTTGTTCGCACAATGTTGTATTTCATGAGTGTTCTCCTTGTCTGTCTTTTCGGGCTCTATGGGGAGAATAGAAGGCCCCCAGATAGCCTGCCGTTCTGTGCTTTTCCAGCCTTTTGCGAACCATCCGGTAGCCCGCAGCTTGGCAACAGTATTGCTGTTGAGATTTGCCACCCACATACTCTCGCCATTCCGTTGCGCAAAGCCGCTAGCCGCGAGCAAAAGAATGAAAAGCAAGTCAATTGCAATGCCTTTTGTGAATTTAAACTCCAAGAATGAAACTGCATAGCTTCGCACAACGCCGCCTGGGTTGCGATGATTCTGGTCACGTGGGTCCGGTTACGAGTGAGTTTGCGGGCCATGGGAAGACCTCCTGTGCCACGGAATCAGGGGCCCTGGGTCGGCTACGTACTTATCTCTGTTAGGGTGCCGAACCTTCTGCGCAGAATCGCGCAACAGCTTTCGGGAGAGGCCGCAAGTATGACTTTGGGGGAGTTGATTGTCAAGGACTCTCTAAGTTAAGAGGTGACGTCAAGCTGCCTGTGTAAATAGCGAGAGGGTGCGGGTTTTCCATTCCAGGTTAAATCTCTGGAAAATGGAGTAGATGATTCGGTCGACGCTTTCTACATTCACAAAGCACACCATGGGGCGGGTTCTCCTCCGTACTTCTACGAAGCAGCGCTCGATCACGTTGGTGGTGCGGAGCTTGCGCCACAGATGCCGGGGAAAGGCGAACACCGACAGCAGTTCCGGCAGGTCGCGCTGCAAGCGGCGCACCATCGGCCCATACTCCCGCAGCCAGTGGGCGCGGAAGCGGCGGAACGCGGCTTCGGCGTGGGCGCGGCTCGGGGCCAGATAAATCGCCTGCGCCCCGGTTTTCACTTCGTCGTAGTCGCGCTTGCGCACTTTCTCCAGAATATTGCGCATCTTGTGCACCCAGCAACGCTGATGCCGCACCCGGGGATAGACGGTGGGAATGGCCGCCGCTAGGCCCGCGCAGCCGTCGGTGACGATCAGGCCGAGTTGCTTGCCTTCCAACCCGCGCCGATAGAGATCGCCGAGCAAGGCCTTCCCAGTCGGCCTGACTCTCGCCCTGGCTGCGCATAAAAGCCAGCAAGTGACGCGTGCCATCGCGCCGCACCCCGTAGGCCACCAGCATGTGCACCCGCTTGCGCCCCGCCGGACGTCGCACCCACAGGCTCACTCCGTCCAGAAATAAATACGCGTAATCGTCGCGCAGCCGTGCCTGATGAAACTGTTTCACTGCGTCGTCCAGGTCGCGGGTCAACTTCGATACCGTCTGTGGACTCACCACTTCGCCGGTCAGCGTGGCCACCACCCGCCCCACTTGCCGGGTCGAGATGCCGCGCAAAAACGCCTCCCGGATCAGCATGGCCACGTCCTCGGCCCGTCGCTGAAACGGTTCCAGCGCCCGCGGCAGAAAGCTTTTCCCCCGCGTGCGCGCAATGCGCAGCCGGATCGTGCCCAGCCGGGTCACGAAGTCCCGCTCGTAGTAGCCGTTGCGGTAGGGCTGCCGCCGCTGGGAGCGCCGCTCATAGAACTCGCGCGCGCCGCAAAACGGTCCCGCTCCCATTCCGACTCCGCTTCCAGCGCCCGCTTCCACGCCAACTTGGTGTGGCCGTACAGGTCGCCCCAAAAACTTTCCTTCATCTCGGCCAAGAAATGTTGGTAATGCTCGGTGATCGGGATTATCTTCGCCATCGGGTGTAAGTCTCCTTTCCAGGAAAGGCTTTCGCTTGCTAGGCAAAGCCAACTTACACCCTCTCGCTTTTACACAATCGAATTTACGTCACCAAGTTAAGACGCAAGGTTCTCGGCAGGAAGGATGGCAGCTCCCGGTGGACAGCGTCCATTCTGACGATAGTTCATGTAACCAGGCGTTTACACTCAAATTCCCGCCGCGTGCCAGTCGTGATGGCAATGACGGCATTGCTTCGCGGTCGGCGTTCGTGCTAATTCCCCACAGCGCGGACAGCGGTTGAATCGCACTTCCGCTCCGCACTCCTGAAGGATTCGAGCCGCCGTGCGCTGTGCGAAGGCTTCATAGCCATCGGCGGCAAGCCGCAACACATTTGGGTCTTCAGATAAGAACTTGGAGTGGATTCGTGATCGTTGAGCGTCTTTCTGCGCCGCAACGTCACTCCGTCCTAACGTTGCTTTCATCGTCGCGGAGAGATGCCGCTGCGCTCGGCGCTCCACGTCTGTCATGAGCGAACCGTAGAAACCGATAACGTAGTGCGCAGCTTCGGGCGTGAGTTCCATGGCTGGCATGATAGTTGACGAAACCAGGCGATTACGCTCAAAACCCGATCGATGAGCTTAATCGGGATTTATCGCCCAACCTTCACCCCGCAGTTTTCTAAGGGAACGCGAAGGTACTTGTTCCCTTAGTGCTAGTGAGCTTTTATCCAAGCCGTGATTTTGGTGACGGCAGCCGATTCAATGCCGAAGTAACCGTGAGGCGACAAAGCGTCGCAGGAATCCGAAAGGGCCGGGAAGCCACCGTTCAGATTCTGGTTGGCCTTTGCAGGAGCCCCCGTCAGCTTGGCTAGCACCGCCGGGTCGCCGGTACAGAGCGCCGCCGGACACGTGGCTGCCTTATTGTTCAAGAGCAGCGCGGGAACGACGATGGCAGGCAGATTCGCCGACAGTAGCGAGTCGGGGTTCGGCGGTTTCGTGTTGACATTGAGGGGCGAAGTAAACACCAGGCCGTCGGGTCCAACGGGCGGGGGGTTGGCTGCCGCGACAAATGCTCCGGCAGTACCGTGACTGGTTCTCACCAGCCAGACGGGCAAGCCGGGATATGTGCTCCGCGCATAGGAAATAACCTGGAGCACATCCGTGATGTGTGCCGAACTTCCCTGGTAGCCGTCAAGCCCATTTGCCCACTGCAGGAAATCACTGGCAGCGTCGAGGGTGAAGACTACGAAGCTCTGAGAAGCCAAGAGCCAGCGAACGCGCACCAGGAAGTTTGACGAATTGATGTCGAGCGTGCCGTCGGGCACTAGCGGCGTGAGCTGGATATCGCCGTTGCCACCGGGAAGCAGGATCAACACTGCGGTCGCCGGAGGTGCCGGGGCCGGTGCCGACTGGGAGACAATGAAGCTTTCCGTCACTGGAGGCGGTCCGACCAGAGGAGCACGGGGAACGGTGAGAGTGACGACCGAATCCTCCAGTGCAAACGACATGCCTGACAACAGCGAAATGGCCGCAAGGAGCGCAAAGGACAGACTGTAGGTTGATAAGGACTGGAAGCGAATCATGGGCCTGGTCACGATGAACCTCCTCGGCCGTCGGGCGACGCGGACTGAAGTTTCCCCAGGGTGACAAGCAGAAGTATAGGCTCATAATCTATCATTGTTGGGAGGGACTATGCTACGCGCCGATGAATTCTCACGGGGCGGGAATCATGTCGCGATCCTTGACTATCCGAAGATGCCTTAAGTCCCCCAACTGTAGTTAACAGGCGATTACACTCATTGAGCAGACTGTTCTTGTCCAACCCTATGAGTAGGCCAAGACACGCATAACCTGGATTCTCTCCTGCGCTCGAACCCGCACTGCTTACGCCGGAGCAAGGTCCTTGCCGCATCGGGCCGGGCTGGTCGCTGCGGTAATTACGGCTTACCGACAGGCGTCGCCCGCGTGAACACCTGCTGCCACTTCCCGTTATGCTTCTGCCAGACGTCGGTGAAATTAAAGTTGTTACGAACGGGTTTCTCTTTGTACGTGCCTTGGGTGGTTACGCGCCCCCAAAGGACTACGGTATCGCCGAATTGTTTGGAATGGATATCATCGAATGTTTCTGATTTCGGCGTGTAGTCAGCCGACCTCATGAAGGCCAAGAGGTCAGCCTTCGTTGTTGTCTTGCCGGATTCATGTACTTCATCTACAAAGATCGCTTGGTCGGCTATTAGCCGTGAGGTTGTATCCAGGTCACCGCGCACACCTGCGGCACTGAGGTCACGATCGAGTTTCTCCACATCACCGGCTTCATCCGAAGCCGCCGTCTTCCATGCCGAGGGTGCTTGGCTCAGAACAGCCGACAGACCTAGAACGACAAGAGCGCTTGCATATAAGCGCATATCAGCCCTCCTTTGTGGGATCAAACCGGAGTCTTTTTTTGACGCCGAAAACGGGCCGAATTATACAACTGTCCTGTCCTCTGCGGGGATATTGTGGACCGAATTCTATGGGCAATTCAGACGAACTGTTGTAACCAGGCGATTACACTCGTTGAGAATTGAATGCCAAGCAAACCGGAGATCGGTTTCGGGCCTGAAGTCGGCTTCGAGGAGATCGATTGATCTCCGCGAAGCCCGTTTCTGGATAGCTTTCGGTTGGCCGACCATCCGACCACAATCCCATCAACCCATCTCCAACTTCGCTGTCGGCGGCGCTTCCTTTCAACAACCGCATCGGCAGGCGTCCTAAATACCGGTTGACGACGAACGCGGCGCTAGTGTCCAGCGTGCAGCACGGCCCACAGGATTGCAAGCAGCGGGGTGGAATTCTGCAGTGAGGACAACGCAGGCGTTGGATTCATGATCTCCTCGATGCCGACAAATCTGGAGCCAAGGAAATACTGAACTGAATTGGTTCAGACAAGCAATCTCAGTCCCGGCCAAACTTAACCCGAAAAACGCGACTTCTTGTCTACAGGCACAATGTCCTCGGGTGGACCATAACCGCGATCGTGTGCCTGATTCGAGACCGCATATAGTTTCAGGTCGCTCCAACTCCATCGACTGGAAATGGGTGGCCTCCCGCAGGCACAGTACAGCGTCCATTCATCTGCGAATCCTTGAGCCAGCGGCATCAAGTACGACCCATTACGGTACGGGCTGAAGCTAGGTAAATATCGAGTCAAGCATTTTGGACACTCAACGCAATGCCGAACGCGGGAAGACATGACTTGTTTCGGTGACATCCTTCGAGGGCTCTTCCCGTCAGTTCCTGCCGTAAACATTCTGGGTCACGCGATATTCGCGTGACCCATGGTGTCCCGCACACTCTCCGCCCTTGCGCCTTCGCGCAGCATATGGCCGGAATGCATGGTGCGGATGCTCCGAAAATACCTTATCGATCGAGTCGGCTGTGTGCAGAGCCCTGCAAAAGCTGTTTGCCAAGATTCGCGGGCAAAGTGATTTTTGGAAGGGTACGTGCGACGTCCGCCATCGACTTGCCTAAGCTTGCGTTTACAGGGGTTGCAAGATAAGCATGGATGTTGCCCGTATGGGGGCCGGTGAGCACCGTTGCCATACCCGAGATTTGTCCGCGATCATTGATATTGCTAGCCGAGATTATGAGGAGGTTGGAATCCGCGGGAATTAGCGTGTTAAGGTCGGTCATCACGCCATCCTGCCAAATGAAGCCGTGGGACCAGTTGAAGCTGGAGTCATAGTCGTTTCCCACCACTTGGCCCCGGTTGTTGATGCCGGTGGCGAAGGCGTCAAGATCTCCCGGCAGAGGCTCGTGGGTTGTGAGTGTGCCGTCCGGCTGCCAAAGAGCGACTACGTAGTGTGTGTCATCAGCGCTGCGGACTTTCCCAGCGATTTGGCCCCGGTTGTTAATGACGAAGGCGATATTGGAACGTGTACCTCCGAGGTCCTGAAGCACGAAGGCACTGTTGTTTTTCCACACTACGGCGTGCGTCGCTGCGATGCAGCTTCCCGAGTAGCCTACCGTTTGGCCTTGATCGTTGATGCCGAATGCGACCCCATCTGGATCGCCGCCCACTGTGGGAAGCGCTAGGGCTTTGCCTTTTTCCCATAATACCGCGGATGTAATCTTGAAAGGCGGGCATCCGGAGTCAGTGACAGCCGTTTCCGCATAGCCTGCGACTTCACCGCGATTATTAATGGCGCTGGCCTGCCCGTTATTGCCGCCCACTGTCGGGAGAGCCTTCATGTGGCCGTCTCGCCAAAGAAACGGCACGCACGTAAGTTGTGTGCCGAAGCCACAAACGTCTTCGCCGTCCGGATCTGGAACAGCCGTTTCAGACATGCCGACGGCTTCCCCACGCTCGTTGATCCCGCCCCAGTTGATCCAACTGTTGCCGTCGGGTTTTCCAAGCGTGCCCAAGTCGATGTTGAGTCCGTCGATGTTTATCACCGCGCGGCCCCTTGCAACTGTCGTAAACAGATTATTCTCGGGAGGGTTCACGAACCCATCCATGTTCTCCGCCCAGCCGTGATTATTAAGGCCCATGGCCATGCTAAAGTTGTCGTTGCTCTTGTTAGTGCCCAAATCGGTAACGGTGTAGCTCACTTGAGCGACCGCATCGCTGAAGCAAGCCAGAACCATCGTCATAACCGCCGGTATCCAGAAACTCCGCAACTGTCTAAGCGTTCTCATATGTCCTCTTTTCCTCCGGTAAAGTGGTGCCGAGATGTACCAGTTAATACCGATTGGCGATTTACGTCAGGTATCACTCTGCGCTCAAACAGTTAGCGTGCAATCGAGAGCAGAATTGGCTCACAACTTCACAAGCTCCTGCTGAGTCGGAATTGAGGGAGCATGTGGTGTTCCACGTTCACAACGATTACGTGAGGCTACAGGCCCAACACTTCAGAGTTCGAAAACGAGTGGCGGACTAACAAACTCTTGGGACGATCGCAAAACGGCTAGAGCGGCTGTTTCTCCAACTTTTCATACACCCACTGGCGAGAGGTTATGAAATTCGAGAACGTCCACAGCCACAAGTCAGGCCGCTCGATTGCAATTGACTTTCGAATAATTAACATACAGACTGGTTGGTATGTTGGCAGCACGCAAGAGTCCGAAACATAGTCCGAAACATAGTTCGAAACAGAATTCGAAACTTGGAGCGACTAGCTGCGCGATTCTGAGCGCACGCGCGAGCGCTTGCTGCGGGCGGCATCCCGCGAGATCTACAGATCGGGTTTCCAGAGTGCCAGCCTGGACACCATTCTGGCCGTAGCTGGCGTCACCAAGGGCGCACTGTACTACCACTTCGACAGCAAGGAAGCCCTGGGACACGCCGTCGTCGATGAGGTCATCGCCCCCGATGTCCACGGCAAAGGGGTAAGGCCTTTCCAGAGCGGCAAGGACCCTATCGACGCTTTGATCGGCGCTGTTCGGCGTATACCCGTTCGGCCCGCGGATGTGCGGGGCGGCTGCCAACTGAACAATCTGGCGCAGGAAATGTCTCCTCTTGACACGGGATTCCGGAAGCGGCTGGCGGCAATCTTCGACGCCTGGCGGGAGGCCGTTGCCTCCGCTTTGCGAGAGGGCCAGACCCACGGAAGCGTTCGCCGCGACGTGGAACCCGCTGAGGCCGCCGGCTTACTGATCGCGATGGTCGAAGGCTATGCGTCGCTGGCAAAGAATGCTCAGGACCCGAAAGTAATGAAAGCCGGGATCAAAAACATCGTGGATTGGCTGAGGTCCCTTCGCGCGCTGGGCAACCGCAAGCGAGGTTGATCGCATCGGTGTCTCAAGGAGCAGTTTGGCACTGTTACATACCAACCGGTTCGTATGCTCGCAGGTCAGCATCGCGATCGGACAAGCGCTTCCCAACTAGATCATGAACTAGATCATGAAAAGGAGAACGAACAATGACAATGACAGTGACAGGGACAAGGACAGAGATAACGACCGCAGTGTCACGTAGGAAGCTGCTCGCAAACGGAGCCTGCGCGCTGGTTGGAGCCATGAGCCTGCCCGGACCAGCAAGTGCCAGCGCATCGGCAGGGCCGAACTCAACGAACGAGGAGATAGTCCGGAAGTGGTATGCAGCCTGGGAGCAGAAAGACTGGGGCCCGGTCGATAGCCTGCTCGCCGACAACTTCACCTTCTCAAGCGCGGCCGGCGACGACCACATCAGCAAGAGCACTTTCAAAGAGCGATGCTGGAAAACACAGATCGATTTCATTAAACATTTCGATCTGGAGCGGGTCTCCACTGGCGCGGACGATGCTTTCGTGAAGTATCTTTGCTACACCAAGAACGGTAAATCATTCCGGAACGTGGAGTATCTCCGAATCAAGGACGGACAGTTGCAATCCATTGAATGTTATTTCGGCGCGCAGTCCAGCTTTCCGTCAGCAGTGAGCACCGGGCAGAAGTGACAGCGCACTCGTCAATTTCACTTCGGGTACAAGGAAGTCGAAACGAGAGAGCAAGGGGTTCCATCATGAGCGTCCGCGAAATTCAGGATCAGAAGACAATTGCACGTGACTTGTTTGTTCAACAAGTTGCTCACGCTAATGCGGACGTTTCGGCTAGCCCGCTGCGGGGAGCCACGATTTACTCCACCAAGACTTGCTCCACCAAGAGCAGACGGGATTACACTCTCGAATCGACAGCGGACGAGTTCTGCGAAGCTGCAGATACTTCATTGCTTCCAGTAATCCGAGGTGATGCTGCAAACCTCATGCGAGTCTTGCAGCAGTTGGAGGCTATAGCGAAACGTATCGCGAAACGACAGGCGCCACGAATCGCGTTCAAGGCAAAGGGTAGCATCCTACTCTTGGATTTGGCCGACATCTTGGCTGTGCAAGCCGAAGGTAATTACGTTTCGTTGCGGCCCCGAACTAATTCCTATCTGGTGCACGAGTCCCTCTCGTCCATAGCTGAGAAGCTCAAACCCTACGGTTTTATTCGCATCCACCGCTCGGTCGTCGTGAATATTTCGGCGGTAGAGGAGATACAACCTTTACCGACGGGGGAGTACAGGCTGCGTGTAAAAGGTGGGAAGGAATACTTGGTAACGCGTACATACAAGCACAACCTCAGAGATCTGGCCCAACTGTGGATCGGCTCAGAGCGGCTTTGCGACTAACAGGGAGCAAGAGGTTTCACCTCGTTATTCTGTCGTAGCATTCCCGATCGTTTCTCACGAAAAGCCAGGCCGTAAACAGCGCGGGAATGAAAGCGCAAGCAGAAAATCTCGCTGGGCGGATGCTGGGAGGTTGTTCCAAAGCCTACGCTGAGTAGTCGGAACGCTCGAAACCACTCGACCGCTTGTTGCAACACGAGGCGGACCTGTTCTGAGCAAACCTCGTACGGTGCTAAGACTCGTTCCCCATGCATCACCTCAACGCTATTGCCGATGTTTTTCGAAATTAGCTGCGGAAACCTCAAGCTACTTCTAGATAACGGGCATGCCGTAAGTTGCACCAGATCGGTACCGACAAACGCGCTTCTAGGAAGTGAAAGACAGCATTCCCAGGTTCGACCGCGAAACCATGTCCACAAACAAAATAGTGTGCCAACTGTGTGCAGAATTCATCCCGGCAATGCGGGCCACTGACGAGAACCATCGACTGACTGTCGGTAAGGCGTTCGCTACCCACTTGGGCTGATTTCCCAGATGCCGACTTCTGAACCGGAATACCTTCCGTTTTGCCCGTCACTCCGGTCCGCTGGGCCAGGCCAAAGGGAGCTCCACAACGGGACCTTGGGGGTTGCGCTGGGATCCTTAATCCCATCTGCTCACCCTAAGTACTCTCAATCGTCTATATAAGCGCGTTCCAGCAAGACATTTCTGCGGAGCCGGAGCCATGAACAGGTCGTTTGTGAACACCGTGACCCTCATCGGACTACTGTCCATCCCAGCGATGGCGCAGAATCCTGCCACAAAGCCCGCGCTCAGTCCCTCGCAGGCCGTGCTAGCTGCGTGGAACGACATTGGACGGAAACTGATTGCCATGGCCGAGGATTTTCCCGAAGACAAATACGATTTCAAACCAGTCCCAGTGCAGCGTAATTTCGGCGACCAGTTGTTACACGTGGCGGGTTCGAATGACTTATTTACACAGGTAGCCAAGGGTCAGAAACCTGTGGATGATGAGTCCCGTGCGCACTATCCTACTAAGGCCGCTGTTGTTGCTTACCTGAAGAAGTCGTTTGCCGAGGGCGCAGAAGTGATTCAGGCCAAGGGTGATCGAGGACTGACCCAAACCGTGGTGGATGCTGAGTCGGGGCAGGCTCTACAGCTTACTGACTTGGCCTACGAACTGATCGAGCACTCCGGTGAGCATTATGGTCAGCTCGTGGTGTACTACCGGGTCGCGGGCCTAGTGCCTCCGGAATCTAGGCCCAAGAAGTAGGCGCTGAACTACCCCGACCATTGACCAATGTGCCCCCACTCCCGTGGCTCTCCGTATCGTCCCGCACGATCGAAGATATCGCCGTGTTTTGCGGACGCCTGATACGTTGAACAGAAAGTTGGTCGAGGAAATGAGATTACGACACTTCGCCCCTAGTGAAGCAAAGTGCCAATAGATGTGTAGTCGGCGGACCAGAAGTACTCCTGTTACTCAAGCCTTCGTCAGCGGAGATGTATTTGGCGGGGCAATGGACCAGGGATCACCACTTCCGGGTGGCGCGGCTAGTCTCCCTAGACTGGGCATGCATGTCGGGGCGGCGCTTGAGGCCATGGGTTGCGAACCAGAGCACCTGATTTAATTGCTCTTCATTGATGCGATCGGGAACGGAGAAATCCATGGCCATTGACAGTTCCGCAAATTTTCGGGACGCGCCCTGAACCGACTTTAGATCGGGATTCATCTCGTCGAGCGGAATGCGGCTCGGTTGCGCGGTATAGGGCGCGAGATCCGCGGTTGCGGAAAAGGCTGGTGCCATTGTGTTTACGTAAACATCGAACATCGTCAAAGGCGGCAGATGAAAAATGCTCTCGATGCTACGCAGGACGCTGTTCTGGTTGTAGAAGCTACTGTCTGTGATGCGGCGGCGAGTATAGGCGCTGATGGCGAAAGCAAGGCTGCGACGGCCATCCACGTGGTCAAGCCCATCCTGGGCATCGTCCTCGACCACAAAAATCACCGTGTCGCGCCAATATTTCGAATGGCTAACGGCTTCCACAATCTTGCCCAACGCAAGGTCGTTGTCGGCCACGGAGGCACGAGGTGAGGGCATCCCGGGATCAAGCCCCGAGGTGTGGTCATTACCAAGCTGGAGCAGGATCAAGTTGGAAAGATTGTCGGCCGCCTCAAATTGCCTGAATTCCTCTATGAATCGCTGTGCGCGATAGACATCGGGAATGATCAGACCGAACGGCGGATAGTTCGGGCTGGTGTGCTCGCGTAGTGCAGATATAAATATGCGTTGCTGAAATTTGTTCTTGCGGGTACCGCTGAGATAGTCGGAATGAAAGTCTTGCCAGGTGGCGTTCTTCGGTTCCGTGACCAGGTCCGACTCCACGAATTCGCCATAGTTTCGGAACGTCAGCCCATTCCGCAGTAAGGCGTCCCAGATGAAACCGGTCGGCGAGTACGCAAGGGGATCGGTGCCGTCACTTGGATAGCTGCGGGAGAAACCGCCCATGGTCTTCTCCACGTAGTCGGTGGCAATGCCCTCATCCGTCCACTGATGGCCATCCGCACTCAGCTGGCCATTGACGTAGAAATTGTCAAAGAGAACGAACTGTTCCGCCAAGGCATGATGATTCGGAGTGACGTCGCCACAAAACATGCACAAGCTGGCGTCTCCATCGCCTTGTTTCATGTCGCCCAGAACTTCATCATAGGTTCGATTTTCCTTGATGATATAGATCACATGTTTGAACACCGATTGCTGGCGCAGTGATGCCGGCAGAGGGACGGCCAAACCGTGCGCGGGGATGGTGCTTTCCCTGGCACTCCCGTAGGCGAGATTTCTGCCAACGTCTTTTGTGTACATGGCAAGGGTGGAATCATCCGGAATCGCAATCACAGAGACCGAACCGGCATAGTCGTACGCATTTTTCCCGCCCTTGCGGTGCTTAATGAAATTCGGGGAATATCCGCGCTCGATGCCAAAATTTCCAAAGCCCTTCACGTTGGCGACGTACAACCGGTTGCGTCCTGTATCGAGCACCACCGATCCTGGATACCAGGCCGTGGGAACAAAACCGCGCATTCGTTTATTCGCGACATCAAAGATCCCGATGGCATTGTCGCCTCCGTTCGCGATGTAAAGGGTCTTTGCCGCTCGATCGACGGCTAGAGCGTTCGGCTCGCTTCCGAAAGGTATTCCAGGTTCCGGGCTCACCGGAATCGTCTCGATCTGCCGCAAGCGGTTGGTGTCGATGACTGAAACCGTGTCACTATTGGCATTGGCCACAAAAAGCCGGTGGGCGTCGGCAGCCAGTGCCATCCCGGTGGGGTGGAGCCCAACCTCAAGCTCTGCGATGGAAGCATGCAGCTTTAGATCCAAAACAGATACGGTGCCGCTGCTGGCTACACCGTTGACATCCACCAGGACCGGAGTGCCCGCACTGGGAGAAGTTCGCTCGCCTGCCCGTGGAATGCGGCCGCCCCAGTTGGAGACGAACGCATGATCGCCCGCAAGCAGCACACTAAACGGTGCCACCCCGGTTTGAATTTTGCTGACTAGTTTGCCGGAAGCGAGGTCGACAACTCCGAGTGCATTGTTCTGGCTTAGCGTGACATAGAGAAACTTGTCTTCTCCATCGATCGCAATGCCTCCCGGACTCGAAGGAGTTGCGCTTGTGATTTGGTTCGCTTTCGGTTCTGGCCGGACCCCCTCGACCCGGACCGGCACTGGACCCGGTAGAACAATGTGACTGGTCCATTGGAATTCGCCGCTTGCCATAAGGCTGGCACGATGCAGTCCTACATAGGCATCCGTGATCCAGACGTTACGTCCGTTATGTTCCCACGCAACCCCGACGAAGCTCGCCCCCCCAAGATGTGGAATGTATTCCGGGCTAATCTCCACAAAATCAAGAGATCGTACATGATGGTTTGAGAGGTTGATGGTCACCAGACCATGAGAATTCTTGACGGCAAGCACCGCACCCGAAGGAGATAATGCCAGATCGACGGGCCTGCCGAAGAATTCCACTTGCTCGCCCGCGGGCGAGATGCGCTGCCCGGTGGCTACAAAATAAGATTTGTCCGCCTGCTGGCCTACTTTGACGCGGGCGTGATCGCGTATGTCCGATTGTGCCTGCCCCAAGCTCACAACAAACATCAGCCACAATGTCGAAAGCCACACACCGCTTGCGCTTGCGCTGGCACTCTTCATTCTTGCGCTCCGAATTCTCGCACTGCGAAATCGAACGGACATGAGACCAGAATGAGACCAGGTAGACCGCGTGTCATACATTGGAGGATCACGAGACAACGATGCAGCGCACAGACTGTGGGCCTTGTCGCCTCTCAATGCTCACTTGTGACGGTTGTCAGGAAGAAACGTTAGCAAGGGCAAAGGATTGGCTTGCGAGTCCAGCAGATTGCGCGATTCCGATTGTTGATCACCTCCATAGCTCTGCAGATCTCAACCGAAGACGAGAAAGCCAGAGGCGGTTGCCTCTGGCTTGGATCGACACTCGCCGTTGCAACATACCCCATCGGCTGGTCACTTGGCGAGTCGTCGGAAGGGAAGTTATCCATAAACGGGCTTCGCGGAACTCTCGGTTGGGTCGACATTCGACGGCACTTCGCTTTCCCCAAGCTGACTTCCGGCCCGGATAATTTCCGGATTGCCCGCAACCGCCAGCTTCGCGAGCAAATCTGCTGCATTACACATCCAGGCGGTTTGCGGCAGCGACACGCCCATACCAGAGCCCGGAGTCTTTTACGGTGCGCTTCTGGTTACGGAAATCTACATAAGTAAGGCCATACCGCTGCGTGTAGCCATCAGACCACTCGAAGTTATCCACCAGGCTCCACGCATGATACGCGCGTACTCTGGCTCCGTCGGCGATGGTGCGCGCTAACTCTGCCAGGATCTGGCGGTGAAAGGCGATACGACGCGTGTCGGGAACGCGGCCAATTTCGTCGGGGCTGTCAAGATAGCAACAACCATTCTCGCTGATTTCAATGATGGGGTGGTTGTACTCGCGTGAGATCTGCATCACGAGGTCATAGATACCCCGCGGCCATATCTCCAGGCCAGCTTCAGTCAGCGGACCTTCCGTCGGCATCTCAACGTGGATTTGTGTCAAGGGATCGCGACTGGTTGCGCCTCCTTCTCCCTCGGTCTCCGTCCCGAAATGGCTCCCGGTGCTCGACTGTGAGCCACCAATTGCATTGGAGACGACGCGGCGGGTGTAGTAGTGAAATCCGAGCCAATCCAACGGAACCTTCATGATCTTCTCGTCACCCGCCTTGAACCCCATGGCTTCATATGGCGTCGCGCCGACAAAAGCTTTCGGGTACTCGCCATAGATCGCGGTGTTGAGGAAGTAGAGATTGTTCATGGCGTGGTAGCGCGCGGTTGCAGCGCGATCAGCCTCGCTGCTGGTCTTTGGATACGCTGGAGCCATGCCGTATGCACTACCTACCGTGGCTTTCGAAGATGCTGCCTTGATCGCCCGGAAAGCCTCGCCCTGCGCGAGGTTGACGGTGTGGGCCGCTTTGAGAAACTGTTCGAAACCGGCCTTGACGGGAGGAAAGACACCGATGCCATAGCCGTAATAAGTAAAGGTCCAGGGCATGTTGAAGGGAGCCCAGGTTGTGATTCGATCACCGAGGTTTTTTGCCAGGATGCCTGCGAAGTCGGCATAGTAAGCGGCCAGGTCGCGGTTCGGCCATCCGCCTCGGTCTTCCAGCGCTTGGGGAAGGTCCCAATGATAAATCGTGCAGAACGGACGTATGCCTGCTTCCAGCAAGGCATCGGTCAGACGACTGTAATAATCGATGCCCTTTTGATTCACCAGCCCTGCGCCCGTCGGTTGAATTCGCGCCCATGAAGTCGAGAAGCGGTAGCTTTTCTGATTCAAGCGCTTGAGAATAGCGATGTCTTCTTTGTAGCGGTAGTACTGATCGCAGGCAACGTCTCCAGTGGCGCCGCCTTTGATTTTACCCACGGTATGAGAGAAGCGATCCCAATTAGATTCGCCTTTTCCATCGACGTTCCATGCGCCTTCAACCTGGTATGCGGCAGAGGCCATGCCCCAGAGGAATTCGCGCGGAAAGTGGCCACTGTCGATCGCAGAAGGTGCGACGGCACCCGGAACCTGCTCCTGAGAGGAGGAAGTCCCTGCGGCGAACCCACGGCTGGCGAGTAGAGCGCTGCTGCCGGTGACAAATGAGTTTTTGATGAAACTTCGGCGATCCACTTCGATGGTCGCTCCTGCCGGACGCGAAGCTACCACCATTCGCATGCCCGAGTCAAAGGCATGACTTGATGGCGAACGCAGTTCCGTAAGTACCACGGACACTGCACTTCCCGAAAAGTCGGCACAGGGAAATTGTCCACAAACGGGCTGCGCGGAAACCTCGGCGGGCTCGGCATTCGACCGCACCACGCTTCCTCCAAGCCGACTTCTGGCCCGCGTCATAGGGAAGCCGTCCACAACTTCATAGTTGCCCGTGATCCGTCGGCAATCGGTGGCAGGCTCGAATAGTGGTGCGGACTCCAACCGCGATTATTCTGATCAATGCTTAGCTGCATAACCACTTTCATCACGGCTCGGATCACTCACCGCTTATGCATTTAGATTTCACGCTCTTCGGCGCCAATAAGTCAGGAAATCCTGTTTCGGCGGCATCTGACAAGGACGCGTTCGCTTCGTGTTGAAGCGACGCCTCAACCAAGGCTCCATCGAATGCCAAACCAGATGTCCTGGGTCGATTTCAACGGGCGCAGGCGTACCGAGTTTCGTCGTACTGCTCAAGCAACGCCGTAGAGAACCTCTCGTCACTGTAGGTTCAAGAGGCTTGATGATCATCACCTTAGTGTCAGTGAAGCAAATCACAGACAAGAGTTCTTGCTGGACAAGGATTACAATGGCTGGCGGAGTGTGAGGCAGCCCGATGGAATCCGCCAAAGATGCCATCCTCCTCGTTCCTCTCTATTCACATTCTCACGCTATCGCATTCCTCGGATCTGGCAATAGGATCCTGAGACGGGGGTAGCCCGAATGATAAGACTGGCGATCCAGATTGCAATGTTCATTTCGATTTGCTGCTCAGCTCTCGCGGCGGCAGCCCAGAATCGGCCCGATTTTTGTGAGCCTGTTCCTGACGCCTTGCTTGGCGGCCTGCAAGCGCCCTATGCGCGGCAAGTTGGTCCGGAAGGTGACGTTTACTGTGAAGGATTACTGCGAAACCCCATCGCGTTGCCGCCCACCAGCGTTGTGTCGGTCAAACAGTATCAGGTCGAGAACTCTCCTTTCGTTCCTAACAAGACTGCGTCTTTAACTTGGTGCGACGATTCTCAGGAACCGGTTCATGTGCGACTACGATCGTTCAAATCACCAATGTTCGCCCTGGATGCGATGAAGTCGGTCAGGTTCGAGTGGCGCACGGATTTGATCGCGAAATGGCAGCCCGATTGGAGGAACATTGCTGCCATAGGCATTCGAGAAGCCACAATTGGAGGGCAAATTTATAAGCTGGTTGTACCCCTCCGTGATGGTGCAGGCTATTCAAGCTCATATTCCTTCATTGTTCGATCGAAAACGCCTATACACCTGACCACCGCTCTGATCGAGCCGCTTCAAGCGCCCAACCAACCTGAAGCCGTCAACGTG
Source organism: uncultured Acidobacteriaceae bacterium (assembly GCA_963789205.1). Lineage (GTDB taxonomy): Bacteria > Acidobacteriota > Terriglobia > Terriglobales > Acidobacteriaceae > Acidiflorens. Next base: position 488,993 of record CAWBJV010000020.1, on the reverse strand, counting down.
ACATTCGTTAGCGGACCAGGCAAAGATACTTGGATGGCAACGATTTCCTTCGCGAAGATGAAAAACGGCGTATATCGTGTCACCTTCGAAGAAGGAGTGGAGCAAGCCGGGAATACCACGGAGCCCCTTTATCTTCGCCACAAGGTATGTGGTGGCCAATGAACGACCCCAAGCAAACCAAATCCGATCAAAAGAGAATGCCTCTGGAATTTCTGTCCGAGGAAGCGACCCGAAGACTCACGGTTCTAGGCAGAGCACTTCAACAGGGAATTCCACCTTCAGCAGAGGATCTGGATGCACTCGAGCGTTTATCGAGATTGAAAACATTTTTTTCGGCCCACGATAACGGGCTCAGGAAAAAGATAGAAATCGGATTTCTTTGTGTTACTGCGCTGCTACTCATCGGGCTGACGCTTGTTAGAATGCCGTCAACCGCTGTGGATTTGGATGTACGCACGACTAAGGTGCGACTGACATTAACCGATCAACGCTCGGCAACCGTGATTCCGGGTGAACTCGGTGAGATACTTGTTCTGAAACAGGCGCGGGTCTCGGGTGCGGATGAGGTGCTCCCACCCACAGTCGGCGAAAGTGGAAGCTTTGAACTCAAACAGTTCGTAGCCCCGACTGAGACAGCATCGCATCGGGGCTCTGAGGACTTGGCGGTGCGGCTGCAAGAGATCGCGATTCCGTCAGATTCTCCTCTGACGATTGCGGTCGGCGTGGCATACGCTGCCGATTCACGAGGGTTATTTCTTGAGGCTTCCGGTTCTAAGCCCTCCACTGCACGCTTCGGGGAAGTTATTCCGTTAGGAAACGAAGCTGATACCGCCAAGACGGTTCGGTATGCGATCAGCCCGGTGCGGGCAACCGGAAAAAACCTCGCGCTCGAAATGTTTCCGGCAAATGCTGAACGTCAGTTAACTGTTTTCAGGGATATGCACGTTTCTGAGATTTGCTTTGAGGATTAGGGGCATTCCTCAATTCTTGGCGGATTGGCTTTCATCAAGAACGGGGGCGAAGCCAGCGTCCCTCTGCAACCCAGCGACCGTCTGACGATTCGGAGCGCTGGCCCTATGCTCGTGCGTGAACTCACGCTTACGAAGGGTGAGCTGAGGGCGACGCTGTCAGCCCCGCGCGTGACCACACTCCAATTAGGGGAAGACTCCCCGCGCAATCTGATGCCGAGTCTATTCGAGTGGATACGATTTCGCTGGCCCAATCAGCTCTATGCGACCTTCTCCGCATTAGCCGCTCTGTGGCTGGCGACTCGGCGCTGGTGGGAGTCGTCAAAATGAAATCGCCGTATCTTCAAGTTGCTGCAATCTTAATCTTTGGTTCCTGCGTGTTGCCCGGCCGCTCGCAACTGCTTCCGTCGCAGGCAAAAGGATCTGCGCGGGCGCAAATCGTGATGTTGAGTGTGAATGGAGGATGTGCGGCAGGCATCATCGTTGGCTATGACGAAAAGGTGGTCTACGTTGCAACAGCAGCGCACATAGCTGACCTGTCTAAACAACCCTTCCCCGCTGTGACTGTAAAGTTTGAAGGACTTTCGAAATCTCCGTGCGTCGGCAAGTTTTGGCCGCAGTTCGAGCAGAGGGACAAAGGTGACCTGGCAATTGTCACTGTGGGTCGAAATGACTTGCTCAACAAGCTCTTGAATCAGCTCGATTTCGCGCTGCTTTCACCGGCTCCGCTCGGGGCGGCAGACGCTCCCGTCACGAGCATAGGGTGCTTCGGCGGTGCTGAATGGAGCAATGGAAGTAACGAAACGCTGTCAACGCCGGAACAGGGCTACCTTCGATTTCAGTCGGATGTTGGCGAAGGACAATCCGGAGGTGGGCTATATAACGAGGCATGGGAACTCATTGCCATGCCGCTGGATGTCGGCCCCAACGGCGTTTATGCGCGTCCCATCGCTCAAATTCTAGAAGACATACGCCAGTGGGGCGTTCCGGTTCGTCTAGCTCCGCGAGCGCGAAAAGACCGAGTGCGCGGGGCAGATGAGGTAGCACGGGAAAACGCGGCGATCGCGAAATCTCGGGAGCTGGCCTCAGAGGCCCTGACGATCGGCGGCTCCGCGGCGGATCTCGGGTTACTGCTTGCCGTTGAGGCGATCAAGATTGGGGACACGCCGGAGGCACGAAGTTCGATATTCCGGCTGCTGGCCGAGAATAAGGGTCTTGGGGGCCTGCTGGGACCCGCTGCGCGCGGCGCGGCGTCTCTCGCTTTTGCGCCCGACGCGAAGTCGCTGGCCGTTGGCCTTCCAGGCGGTGTCGGAATCTGGGATGTCCAAACCCGTCGAGAATTGAAGCGTCTGCCGGTGAAAGGGCCTGCGCCGCTGACCGTTGTGGTCGGGCGCAGCGGGCTCGTCGCTGCCGGCATGAAGGACGGCACGCTCGTGCTGTGGACGCTGGACGGAAACAAGGAACTGCTTCGGGAACACGTGGGCAAGTTCGTGCTTGCCATCGCCTTCGATCCAAACGGCTCCCGGGTTGCGGCGGGAGACATAGAAGGCAACGTCATCGTCGTTTCGATCAGAGACGGCCAGACGCTGCGTCTGAAGGGCGAAGGGCCGACGGATACGCTGTGGTTGGAGGGTGACACGCTCATCGAGGGAGGCGGTCAAGGCTTCGTCACACGATGGGACCTCAAGAAGCCGGACGCGCCGAAAAGCTCGTTCATTGGTACAGGCCAGCCGTTCGAAGGAGCGTACGATGAGCGGATCACTCTGTTCTCGGGGTACACCAAGGACTCAACGGTTCCTTATATCAACGACGTGAAGACTGGCAATTCTTTTCACGATCGTGATCTCGGAGGCGGAGCGGTCTCGATCGACAAACTGGCATTCAGCGCGGATGGCGCTTTGCTCGCCGGCGCGGCGGCCAAGGGCGGCATCGTCATCTGGGATGCGGAGAGTGGCCAACGCAGGCCGCACGATCTGCGCGGGCATCCCGGGACAGTTGAAGCGCTCGCATTCGCACCGGGCGGCGGCTTGTTGGCAGCCGGCGGTCCGGGAGGCGTGACGATTTTCGATCTTGGCGGTCAATCGCTGGTCAACACGATCTCGGCGAGCGGCCGGGTGCCGATCCATGACGTGCCCAGCGTGGCCAAAGCAGGCATTTCCGCGGCGTTCAATGCCGATGGATCGCTGCTTGCCTGGCCGGTGGGCGTGGCCGAGCGACAGATCATCGTCTGGGATTTTGCCTCAAACAAGGAACGGGCACGCCTCAACGGCGACGGCGTTTATGCCTTTAGTGATGATGGCCGAGCGCTTGCCCTCGAGTCGTTCGACGACTCGGATACCGCCACGGTTTCTGAGCTCGACACCGGAAAGTTGCGGACTGAGCCCGCCGATCGCTGGCGCCGCCGCGCTAAAGGATCGCTCGTTCCCCAGAAAAACCATCCGTGGTTTGTAGACAACGGCCAGGGGCTGGGCGCGTCAATCGCTTTTGACGGGACCCTGACGCTCTGGGAACACAGCCGGCCGTCTGCCTGTCGGCGCCGTTGGTATTCCCGGCGCGTTCGATGCGTCGTACCTGCTCTTCGACAATACCGGTCGTCGTCTTGCGGTCGCGACCTCCGGCGGCGCACTCAGCATCGTCGACGTCTACCTGCCGTCCTGGATCAACCGTGCCTGCAATCTTGCGGGCCGGGAGTTGGATGCCGCAGAGTGGCGGCGTTACGTCGGAGATCGCATGCAGACACCGGTGTGCGGTTCACGGGCGCGGTGAGGACGAAGGTTGCCACGGCAAAAGATGAGCTACATCGAAGGGGTAGAGATCGAGAGCCGTCCTTTCGCAACAATTGCAACCTCCAGCCCCTGCTCATCGTAAATCCAATCAGTCGACGTTTAAGAGGATTTCACGTTCTGCGGAATTGGGCCGCGCGAACGAAAGGCGCTGCCCGTCTCCGCATCGAAAATAATCGCGGATGGATGGTAGGCAAGCGTTCCCTTACCGGATTGATGGAGAGTTGCCTTATCAAGGTCGGACCACAGCTTCGGTTGCTGATCACCATTGGAAGGAAAAGCGTTCTTCGATTCGTTCGACCTACTCCTCCGCGCTGGAGCCTCGGTGTCTGGCACTGATAATCCACGCTATAAGAAGCTCGACGAACTGCTTTCGTCAAATATTCCTCGTCATGGCCGCCCGAGAAAGGCAACAGACGGTTGATCAGCGAGAAAGCATCTTGGATTGCTAATTTAGCCTTGAAGATTGCTCTCGAATGACAGACCAGACTTCTGACAGATGATCGGCGACAAGGAAGTAATCCAGGAGCCCTTCAGTTCTTCTTCTCGGGGTCCAGAAACGGGCTTGTGGGAAACTGCAAGACACCGTTCCTGGTCAGGCCGAGAGTTGCATTCTGGGCCACACCAGTGTGCCAGTTGTGTGCGGGATTTCGTCCGGCGCTACTGCCGACCGGGGCTGACTGTCGGTCATCCAACTTCAGGTCGCGATTTCTTCTCAACTCATTTTGACATCAACTACTTACCCGAGAACCAAGCCCGCACGGAGGCACTTTGGGAAACCAGCGAGAATGGCGGTCGTGCTGCATCTGACAGCGGAATAAGGGTCACGTTTGTGGCACGGTTTTGCTGGTCAAGGGGTCAAGGGCGACTGTGTTTTCAAGAGGGGAGCGGGTCGAAACCCGAACCCTACTCTGTCGAAGTGTCGAGGGCAAGATTTTGTCAGTGAGCGATATCGCGATATTTCAACAGTTGACCTCCCTCGACTGCCGGGCCCTCCTCTTTTTCTTTTCAACGTCCTGACTGGTTCTTTTGACAGTGGTTCTTGCGCTCACGACCGATGTACCTTCCCGATGCGTGTCGAACCGGGTCAACGCCGTTCAGAGGCAGCCGGAGTGACCGGAATATCGTGTGCTTGGATTGCGGTAAAGAGTTGGCCTACAGTGGGGACGAGATGAAAGTTGTTTCCGCGTCCAGCAGAGTGAAGCCTCGCCGCACGATGATGTTCCCAACCTTACAGCAAAAGTCGCAGAGGAGTTGAGTCTTTGGAGGTGAATCATGCCCCCCTCACATGTTAAGGCGCTCTCAAAAATCGCATTGCTTTGTATCGACGACGACCAAGATGTGCTGGAATGCGAAAAGGCTTTTCTCGAAGACTTCGGGTATACCGTTGTGACCGCACCCAGTGGCCGCGAAGGGGTGGAACTAGCTGCGCTCCAGTGGTTCGACATTGTAATCGTAGACTACTGCATGCCCGAGATGAACGGACAAGAGTTTGCGATTGCGATGAGACGACTTCGGCCGCTAGCGCCAATCATCATGCTCTCCGGAACCGTGGATATCCCTGGGCAAGCTTTGAAAGTGGTCGACGCCTTTGTAGCTAAGGACTGTCTGGCAAGCCGACTGTTGCCAGTCATCGCACGATTAAGAGAGGAATACTCGGTTCAAGGAAGCGGCCCGATAAAGGGGCTCTTGGGACATGATCTGGCACCGACGAAAACTGGTTTCATAAGCTCAGACGTGGATAGTTGACGTAACCAGGCGATTACACTCAAAACCGCAATTGGCAGTGAAAGCACTGTCCGTGTAGTGTGCGCGTCTCTAGCTGGTGCGGCCCCCGAGTTGCTGCTCTTTTTTAGCACGTGCAAGGCTCAGCTGCTCGATTGCTGATGCCATGCTGTTACGAGCATCCTTCGCATAGTCTTTCAAAAGATCATCCGTCTGGAGCGGTAGAACCTCACCGAGACACTCTTCCAATCGTCCCACCAACCAGTCAATCAGTTGTATTGAACGGTCACCCGGCTGGACCGTGGGATCATCATTAGGAAATGCCATTCTCTGTCCTCCCCTGCGACGATAGCACCCAAGGCCTATCTTTTGCCCAAAGACAGCGCTAAAGAGTCGCAGGGGCGAAGATCAGTAGGGAGGTAGCCGTCTGGATGGCGCACCACTGATACAGGCGCTCAACTGATGTTGTAATCAGGCGTTAGCACTCAGAACCCCGGTCAATGGGTCAATGAGCGTTATCGGGATTTTACGACAATCATCTTTTGCAGGGTGGTGACACACGTTGGTATGTCCTTGAAGCTGCGTGCGTTGCCTCTTGAGGCGCAATTGATACGTTCTGCATTGACCAGTTCCGCGGGACCTGCAATCTTTCGGCACATGGTTCGGAAACTTGTCGCTATTCTCCTAATGAGCTTGTCAGGCGGTATCTGCCAAGCACAGGTGTCGTCTGGTACGGTAGAAATTCGAGTGCGTGCGCTAGATTACAAAACTGGTCGGCCACTCAACCATCACCGGATCGCGATATGGTTGTCCGACAGCGCAGGCGAGATTCAGTACCACGTCTCGCAAGAGATCACCCGTAGCACAGGGGAGGATGGGTGTGCAGTTTTTCAACTCACAGAACCATTGCCCCCAAACATAAGGATTGACACGGATATGTTGCCAGACTGGAACTGCGCGACGACATGGCGGCTTGCGACTGGCCTAATCTTGCAGCGTGGTATTGTTGGGGAATACACAACAGACGCCGAGTGTAAGAAAAAGGGACCGCCGCCAGCTACATCGGCTGTTCCGGGAGAGGTTGTCATCTTCGTCCATCAGCTCGGTCTCTTTGGCAGGCTTCATCGCTTGTTCTATTGACCGCAGGAATTGCCCTCCGCAGAACGCCGAGACAACAACAAAGCTCCTGATTGGCAAAACCAGGCGTTTACACCAACTATCCGGTCGCGTCATGGAGCGAATCTGAAGCACCTGAATTGATCTGAAGAAAATCGCCTAGAATGAGATTTTTCTTACCTCTTTCTCACTATTAGAGGTGAGGTGATTTATGGCGAAGATCATTGAGTTCTATGTACCCCGCGGCTTCAGAAAAAAGACGACGACGTGGATCCCGCCGGAACAATGCGGGAAAGTTATCCTGTTCGGCTTGCCACAAAAGAAGTCGGCCTAACAGTTCAGGGCGCGACCACGAAAACACGGAGAATGACTGCCTCAGAAAGGCGAGTGTTGTAATCAGGCGATTACACTCAGAACCCCCGGTCAATGAGCGTAATCGCGATTTATCGCCAACGATGCCTTGCCAGAGTATTCTTTTTGCAAGATTTCCATTCTGCTTTCGATCTTTGAATAGCGATGAAAACTCTCGGAATCCTCATTCGACACATTCTCTTTGGGTTGACGTTACTTGTGCTAGGACATGGAACAATGTCTTGGGCGTGCAGTTGCACCCGCCAAACTACTTGCGGTGTCCATCGATATCTCGACGCCGACTTTGTCGGTGAAGTCCTTTCGAGACGCGTGATGCCTTCAGATGACAAACTCACATTCGACCGCGTCTTGTTTCAAGTCAGGGTCCTTGAGAGCTTTCGCGGTACTGAGAAAGTAGGGGAAGTTGTCGGCATCAGGACTGGTTTCGGCGGCGGCGATTGTGGATACAGGTTCAAGATCGGGGTCAAGTATCTGATAGATGCCTCAAGGAACGGGGACGGGTTCATTACGGGTATCTGCTCCCTTACCGCACCTATTCAGGACAGTGAAGTCGAACTGCGCAGTCTCCGCAGACTAGCTGTCGGACAACGAATGCCAGATCTTGTTGGCGTTCTAATGCGTGGTACAGAAACAGACGACGGTGAAAATGTTACGCCACTCTCGGGTGTCACTGTACAGGCAAAGCGCGTCGCAGGAGGGAGTGCCCAGACGACGGCGACGGATGCTGCTGGTTCCTTTACGTTTGAAGAACTGCCTACAGGAACGTACGAACTGATTCTCGGTCTTCCCACCAACTTGAGCGCCGCATACACCGACACTGCGATTCTTGACGAGGATCAGGTCCCTTCTGTCTCGATTGATAGCCGGGATGCTGACAGCGCGGCATGCCATACACGCATCGTCGTCAAAGAGGCAGGAGGCATCGGCGGTGTAGTCCAATCCAATGGGAGTGCGAAGATCGACGGCTGGGTTAACGCAGACACCGTCAGTGCAGACGACAAGCCGTGGAATACCGTCCGCAGTGTTATTCCTCGACCGGATGGCAAATTCTTCCTCTCCAATTTAAAGCCCGGTCGCTACAGCGTTAGTTTCACCAGCAGGGCAGGTTTTGTTCGTGGGAAACCGCAGATTATCGAATTGAAGGATGGCGAGCGCCGGACCGGAATACTTCTGTCGCAGTGAAAGCGGTCTATGCACTCTAGACAATAGCTGGCGTAACCAGGCGATTACACTCACGACCCCGGTCGTGAGGCTACTCGTTCCGAACGATCTTGCGGCAGTCGTCACACAGGTCATTGGTGAATCGCTGGCCGCGTTCGGGTACCGAGCCGCACACTCGACAGACCCATCCCTCCGCTAGGCAGAGGTTAGCCCACGCCTCATCCTTCTTGTTCTCGGGATCGTGGGTGCTCACGACGTGCGAAAGTATAGCTCAGCTTGCTTTCGTTTGCGATGTGCGCGGTTCGCTCCGCCTAGGGAGTGCATTGTTGACGAAAACAGGCGTGTCTGTTGAAAAAGTCCGTGATCGGAATGTACTCTTGGCTGCGATATGGCTGCCATCGGAGTTTTTCCTCTCACCTCAGCTAAGTGGCAGCTTCCATAGTAGGTGTTATCGGTCGGCTGAGGAACCGCACTAGCCGCTTGATGTTCTGGGCCACGGCTGCCAGGAAGAACTGCTCCCGCACGAACTTCAGTCTGCGCAGGCGCAAGCGACGCAATCCGATCTGATTCTTGAGTTCCGCGAACAAGGCTTCCACCTTCTTTCTTTCCCGCTGGGCAGAGGCAAACTCTGGCGTCTTCGCCAACTCCCGTGCGCGTTGCCGGGCGGGTTCGTCCATGTGGATGGCAAGAAAGCGAAACGCGCCGCTGGTGCATTGCGCTTTTAGCGCACACGCACCGCAACGTTTGCGGGTCCCGATGTAGGCATAGGTGCGGTTCCGCATGCTGCGGCCACCATAGTTCAGTTGCTGCCCCGCCGGACAGCGATAGCTGTTGCTTTCGGGTTGATAGGTGAACCGCTCGGGACCGTAGAACGGACTGTTCTTTCGGTGGATACTGTCGCGGGTTCGCATATAAGGAGTGATGTTCCGATCCGCCAACCATTGCAAGAACTCCCCGTTCCCGTAGGTCGTGTCGGCCGCCACCGATTCTGGCTCTTGTCCTTGCCATTGCGCGAAACGAGTGAGCATGTCTTGCGCGGCCACGGTTTCCTGGCTCATGCGCGCCGCCGTAGCCTGCACTCCCACGATCACGCAGCTTTGATTGTCCACCAGATAGTTGTCGTAGTACCCCATCCGAGCTGGCGTACCACCCTTCGTGGCATAGGTCGAATCCGGATCTGTGGTCGAAACCTGGTCTTGCTCATGTACCGGTTCCTCCACCGGGTTCTGCTGTTCCAGTTCCACCAGATACTGCCGCACCGTGTGGTTGACTTGAGCCACTTCCCCCAACTGCTCACGCGGAATACGGCTCTCCTTGGCTGCATTCGCTTCCACGAAACTGCCATCGACTGACAGGTGCTTCCCTTGCACCAGCCCCACTTCCACACACTGCCGCACGACCTCTTCAAACAACTGCTCGAATAGCTTCGATTCCTGAAACCGTCCGTGCCGATTCTTGGAGAACGTGGAGTGATGCGGGATCTCTTGATCGAAGCCCAGCCCCGTAAACCAGCGCCAGGCCAGATGCATGCGCAGTTCCTCCACTAGCTTGCGTTCGCTGGTGACGCCATACAAATAACCGATCAGCAAAATACGCAGCAGGAGCTCGGGATCAATCGAAGGTCGACCGGTCTCGCTGTAGCTGTCTTTCAATCGCTCGCGCACAAACTCAAAGCGGATGTGCTTTTCGATGAGCCGCAGCAGATGATTTTCTGGAACTTGATCTTCCAGGCGGAAGTAGTAGAACAGCGCTTCGGAGCGGTCGTGTTGCCCCATCATGATCAGCAAGCCTCCGACGATCGAAATCCAACAGAGCATGGGCGGATGCTTTCTTCTTAACATGCTTCTGCTGAATTTCATCCTGCTAATCGACGTGACTTTTTCAACACCCACAGGCGATTTCACTCATCGACTCGGCTTGATCCAGATCGACTGTCGCCAGGCTTCTCAGACGAACCAAAAGGGATGTGAACGTCCACCCATTCATTGCGTTGGACTCCAAATTCCCATTCCGCCTGATCGAATGCCTCCTCAAGTGTTTGGTGCCAAGTATCAGCGACTTCGCCGTTTACAGAAATGTGAAACAAATAGCAACTCTGCTCGTTAGGGTACCCTCCTGTTGGGGCTGATGATCTACATGCAATGGCCGTCGAGTTCCGCCTGGGCGATCGGCGTCCTGGTGGGCGTGAGCATGATCATCAGCGGGGTTACGCGCGTGATGCTGTCGTTGGCGCTGCGCAAGGTGACGACTGCGGCGGCATAGTTTCCATGCTCGGTGCTCGGCGCTCCCCAGTTTAACGTGGCGCACCCCGCCCTTGGCTCGCATGAAGTACGGGATAATAAAGGGGATATCGAGTCGGTGTTTGCGCAGGGCAAGCACGACAGACCCCTATTGATTTCAACCCCTTTCTTCTTGACAGACGCGCTGGCTTTGGAGGAAAATCCACTCTGTTTTCTTCCCCGCGTATCCACCTCATTGCGGCATTATCATGGTTCCCGGATAGGCCAACAATCGGGCGCAGCACCCTAGCGAGGCGGCATGCCTGGCTTCCCAGCTCGGACCTGTAGTTCGTTCTCGATCGAAGTACGTGCGGGTGCCGGATGCCCCTTGCCCAAATTCCGTCCATAGGAGATTTTTTATGAGAACCTACGCTGCACTTGCGATCGTCATGACGGTATTGCCTGTGGGATCTATTGCCACGGCGCAGACATGCTATACCCCCGTTATGTCTTGGATGGGATCCTACAACTTAAATGCGAATAGTTCGCCGGTGGCCTGTTCAAACGGATACACATGCAGTATAAGCCAATCGTCTGCTGCCACGGTGAACATGAATCAGGGTCCGTTCGCAGCGTGCAACTCCCTGAGTTGGTACGGAGTTAATGGCCAAGTTACAGCCATGTCGGCCGACGATAAAGCCACAGGCCCTTGCGGAGACACACACACGGACCAGGGCTCATCGGGTCAGAGTGTGCAGGATCTTTTGTATATCGATCTTGCAAGCGGTACCTACCAGTTTTATCTCCACCCAATCGCAAATGTGACTGAAACTAATACGGATTGTCTTGGACACACTGGCACAATCTCGAAACAAATTGTAATGTGGCCGGACTCGAATTGGCCTCAGGCTCTCACCCTACCCACAACTGTGGGACCGCTTACCGCGAGCCTCTCCTTTAGCGGAACCGCGGATTTTTATTCCACGCCCGCAAATTGGGACATTTCCTTCACGCTCGTCCCCAAAGACACCATCGACGATGATTGCCATAAAAAAGGAGGTTCAACAATAGGCTGCCTTAATCAGAGCTTGGGTGAGGATGTGCCGATTGTCGGCACTGGATTCAAGCTTCATTATGAGGGGAACCGCGCTCCTGGCGCTGGTGGAGATAGTGTGGCCAGTGCCGATGCCTTCATCATCGGCGGCTGGACCCTGAACGTGCACCACGTCTACGATTCCAACAGCGACACGCTTTTCCTGGGTGATGGCGGACAGCGTAACGGATACCAACTGGGCACTCCTGTCAGCTTTAACAGCAGTGTGCTGATCACTTCCGAAGACGGCAGCGAGGTCTATGCTTTCGACGGTTCTACCGGGCACCATTTGCAGACGCTTAGACCGCTGACTGGGGCTTTAGAGTATCAGTTTGGCTACGACAGTGCCGGGAACCTGGTGACAGTGACCGACGGCAGCGGAAATATAACCACCATTCAGCGCAATGGCTCCGAACAGGCCACCGCTATTGTTGCGCCCTTCGGAGAGACCACAACATTAAGCCTCGATGGCAGCGGTTTCCTGAGCCAGGTCACCGATCCTCTAGGTAAATCGGAGGCATTCACCAACACCAGCATGGGTTTGCTCATTTCCCGAACTGACGAGAGTGGGAATCTCTTCACCTACACCTATGACACCAACGGCAGGCTGATCAAGGACGCGGATCCCCTGGGCGGCTACACCGCCTCAACCCGCACCGATGCAAACTCTGGTTTTGGTTGGACGGTTGCCCAAACCACTTCCATGGGCCGAACCAGCAGCTATCAAAGCACGCTGAACCTGCCTTGGAGTATGACCCCTACATCGACCTCTTCGGAGCAGCGCACGATCACCTGGCCCAACGGATTGCAAGCATCTAGCGCCACCACACTGCAAAATGGCCAATTGTCGAAAAGCAGCACGTTGCCCGATGGGACGAGCGACAGCGATACCCTGGGTCCCGATCCCCGTTGGGGACTGCAAGCACCCGTGCCGTTAAGCGGAACCATAACCAAAGGCAGCCTGACGATGACCACCACCGGCACCCGGAAAGCTACCCTGGGAGTTGCGAGCAATCCCTTTAGTTTGACCACGGAAACTGACACGCTGAGTATTAATGGTCGAACCTATTCATCCGTGTTCACGACTTCCAACAAGACCTACGTGGATACGACACCGGTCAAGCGCAAGACGACCACGATACTGGACTCGCTCGAGCGCGTTAGCAGTGCGCAACTCGGCGCTCTGCTGCCTGCCCAGTTCGCCTATGACAGCAAGGGCCGTCTTGCGACGATCACGCAGGGAACTCGTGTGAGCACGTTGGCCTACGATTCGAATGGATTCCTGGCCACCACTACCGATCCCCTGAGTCTCACGACGAGCTTTACGCATGATGCCGACGGCCGTGTGCTAAGCACGACCCTGCCCGACTCGCGCGTCATAAACTACAGCTATGACGCCAACGGCAACCTGACCTCGGTGACCCCACCGGGAAAATCGGCGCACGACTTCTCTTATACAGCCGTGGACCTACCTTCCACCTACACTCCTCCTGTGGTGGCCGGGACCGGCGCCACCACCTACACCTACAACCTGGACCGAGACTTGACGACGGTCACGCGGCCCGACGGGCAGACCATCAATTACGGCTACGACAGCGCCGGCCGGCTGAGTTCCACCACCACGCCCAGCGAGACTATCAATTACTCCTACGATGCGACGACCGGCAATCTGAGCGGCGCGTCCATCAGTGGAGGCCAGTCCCTGGCGTACGGTTACAACGGTCCCATGCCGACTTCTTCAGCTCTGACCGGAACGGTCGCGGGCACGGTGAGCCGAACTTATAACAATAATTTCTGGGTCGCTTCGCAAAGCTTGAATAATGCGAACACAGTGAACTTCACCTACGACAACGACGGCCTGGTCACCAAGGCGGGAGCGCTGGCTGTGAAGCGTGACCCGAAGGACGGATTCGTCACGGGCTCGACTTTGGGCGGCGCACTCGACACCTTCAAGTACGACACGCTTGGCGAGCTGACCGGTTACACCGCGAAATATAAAGCGGGCGTGACGATCACAACGCTGGACGCTGTTGCATACACGCTCGACGCGGATGGAAGGATCAGCGCAAAAACGGAAACAATCGGTGGCAAGAAAACCACCTATTCTTACACTTACGATCAGGCCGGTCGCTTGGCCACCGTCAAAAAGAACGGAGCGGCCTTCTCCAGCTACACTTACGACTCAAACTCAAATCGCTTGAGCGCGACTACGTCTTCGGGAACCGTTACCGGTACTTATGACGCGCAAGATCGGCTGCTCACCTATGGCAACGCCTCATTTACCTACACAGCGAACGGAGAACTGGCGAGTCAGACGGTGGGCTCACAGACGACGACCTACAGCTACGACGTGCTGGGGAATTTGATTGCGGCGACCTTGCCCAACGGTACAAAGATCAACTATATCGTCGACGCTGAAAGCCGTCGGGTAGGGAAAGAGGTAAATGGTGTCCTTGGCACCGGTTTTCTCTACGACGGAAGCAATGTCGTCGCGCAGCTAAACGGGAGCAATGTCATTGTAAGCCAGTTCATTTATGCGAGCGGAAGCACTGCTCCCGCCTATATGGTGACCGGTGGTGTCACTTATCGTATCTTCGCCGATCAACTGGGCAGCCCGCGCTTGGTCGTCAACACTTCTACAGGAGCGATCACGGAACAGATCAACTACGACGAATTCGGCAACGTTATCAGCGATACCAATCCCGGATTCCAGCCCTTCGGTTTCGCCGGGGGTCTGTATGATCTGGACACGAAGCTGGTGCGGTTTGGGTTGCGCGACTACAACCCAGCGACCGGCCGCTGGACAGCGAAAGATCCCATCCGATTTGCTGGCGGTGACACGAACCTCTACGGCTACGTATTGAATGACCCTGTTAACATTATCGATCCGGCCGGTTTAGAGGGGGACGTATGCGTCTGCGGATTGGAGAATGACAAACCAAAGCCCTTCAAACCACATTTTGTAGGCTGGCAACAATTTCTGGATAACCTGCTCAACTCTCTTTTTACTCCACCTCCGAGTAGTACGGTAATCAACGGCAAAACAGTTCAATGGGTGTACGGCGTCATCCCGTCTGGCCCGAACGGCCTGCCTACATCAAATCCACCATATCCAGGCGAAGCGGTGAGCGCGGAAGAATACATTGAGCAACTTCTTCGTCAAACCGGTTACAAGCAGGGAGAAGTGAGCCGCTTCAAGACACTACGATCCGGGTGTGGCAAGATCACAAGGGGCGTACCCGGGAGTTCTAACACTGGAACTGGAGGAATCGAGTTTTAGGATGATCTTGTTGGCGTGTGAATCGTCCTTCTCGCGAACTACCCCGAAGAAGAGATCAGGCGGGTGGCCCACTCAAGGCGGGTGGCCATCTTCTGCAAAGCGCAAGAGTAACGTTGGGTCTTTGAACTATCGGATCGGGATCACGGCACGAATCGGCGGCACATCCCCTCAGTGAGCGCTATCGGGATATTACGTCAATTGACCGCTTGGATTGCTCTCAAACTCCTCACCTTTATTGACTTGCGCGACCTCTAGACCTAACATTCCAGCCCATCAGTCGGGAGCGGCTTGAACTTGTCGAGCGTTATGGATGATCAACTGAAACGGCAAATGAAAAAGTTTGGTGAGGCAGTCAATAGTGCGCTGTCGGATTCTGAGCAGATCGCTCGTGCCGTAGATCGGATCAAGGAGGCAGGTTACGAAATTTTCGTCAAGTTCGAAGCCACCCTAGGGGTTAGAAAACAGAGTGAAGAGTCCAGTAAAGAGACGTTGGCCTTTGACTTGGATGATCCCAATCCCACCGTCACGGATGATCAACTGCAACAGTTTATGAAAGAACTTCGCGAGGCAGTGAAAAGTGAACTGGATTCCGAGCAGCTTGTTCGTGCCGCGGCACCTATAAAAGAAAACGGCTATCAACCTTTCGTCACGCTCGAAACCAACATCAGGATTCGCAGACCAACCATCCATTGACGCCTACCTCCCGGTCAACGAGTGAAATCGGGATTTAACGCCAACTAAGTGAAATGAGACGCAACACGGTATTTCGGGTTCCCGCTATTTCGGCACAGAGAAGCCCTTCATGCAGACCACCGTCCGGTCTGCCTCTTCGGGCTTCGAATGCACGATATGCTCGAAGCCGGAATTGGAGGTGCAAAGAACGTCGCCCTTTAAAACTAGGCCTGTGTTGGTGTCCAGCGGAGCGTTCATCTTGTTGGCTATCAGTATGCGTTGCGATCCGTCGGGCGATAGAACCCAGATTTCGTTTCGCAGCATCTCGGAAACGTAGATGTTTCCCTTTGCGTCGAGTACGACGCCGTCAAGCAGCGAGTACCCGCTGGACAAGGTCTGAGGCTCACCCGCCGAGCCGTCCTCCTTGATCGGGATTCTGAGGACCATCGGAACGCCCATCGTAACCGCGTAGATGTTCTTCTGTTGTTTGTCGATCGCTATAGCGCTGACGCCTAGGTAGACTTCCGAATCGAAGAAGACTCCGGAATAAGGACTCGGCGGCCAGTTCAACAGCGGGTGGGCCGACCAGAGATCAACTTTCTTGCCATCCGGCGAGATC
This sequence comes from uncultured Acidobacteriaceae bacterium, assembly GCA_963789205.1. Classification (GTDB taxonomy): domain Bacteria; phylum Acidobacteriota; class Terriglobia; order Terriglobales; family Acidobacteriaceae; genus Acidiflorens. The sequence goes on along the minus strand of CAWBJV010000020.1, from coordinate 472,985 downwards.
TTCCAAATAGCCGAGTAGGTAGCGTCAGCCATGTACACATTGCCATTCGAATCGATTACCGCACCGTGAGGAAAGCAGAACGGCCAACCGTCCGCTTTTGTGGCGAGGGCTGTCACCCGTCGCGTCTTGGCGTCGGTCTTATAAATCCCGGTGCGAGTCGCCGTCGCGTCCCGGCACGCCGGATGGAAGGGATTCGCCAAATCCTCCTCGTCATATTTCGAATGAGCCTTGTCAAAGACGTAAATGTTGTCCGCCTTATCGACTCCTACTAAGCCAACGAGATCCTTTGCGCCTTCTTCCTTCGAAGGCACCCACGCGATGTGATCGTAGGTGCCGTCATCCTTTAGCACCACAACTTCGCCGCGAGGAAGTGATGTGTAGATGTTGCCCTTCGAATCGACTCCCATACCCCAAGGTATCTCGGGGAGCTTGGCCATAACCCATGCTTTGAACTGAGCCGATGCAGGCGCAATAGCAACCACGAGGAACCCACCACAACCGATTAGATGGAAGAGAACCGTCAGAAGCGTTCTCTTGTCAAATGGCGATTTGAGCATGTTGCCCATCCCTTCCCCGATCAGGGCGCGAGAGGCAGCAGTGTGAGGATACGGAAGATCCGATCAAGCTGTCGGTGTAGATTGCGACTCATGCCCTAGCCAAACTGTCGGAGCGATTCTATACCACGGTCGCTCACCGGGAACCTCGCATGACGGGCAGGCCGGAGATAGTAACTGTTTCAACCAGGCGATTTCACTCAGAACCCCGGTCGATGAGTGTAATCGGGATGTTACAAAAGGTATGCGGCGCTGGCGCTGAGCTTTGAGGCTCTTGAACTCGGCTATTGGCGGGTCTAAGCTTTCCCTTAGTCTCGGGGTGAGGGACGGCACATGTTTTTACCGTTTCCACTGTCCTGGGTTCGACCGAAGGCGAACGGTTGGCAGGCCGGGCCACGTTTCTCACCCCGCGACGCAATGTCTTCCCATAGCGCTCGCAATCCTTGCGGAAACAGAACAAATCGATGACTCAACACGATAACACGGTGAAGATCAGGGAACTCGTGGACCGGCAGGTACAAGCGTGGGAGAAGCATGATTTTGGAATTGCCGCCGCTGACTGGCTCCCAAGCGGGGAATTGATTTCGCCCGGGGGGCATGTGTCCGCTGAGGAAATGCAAACAGCGATGGCCGGTTATTTCAAGCAGTTCCGCGATTTGCGAGTCACGGTAAAGAATGTCTTCATTTCGACTGACGGAGCTAAGGCGGCCATCGAGTGGGACTGGGATGTGACTCGGCGAAGAGATGGAGCGCGGGCCGTCACGCACGATGCAATCATCGTGGACTTGGTCGGCGGCAGGATTGCCGCTTGGCGTGAGTATTTTGATTTCGGCAATTCGATTCGATGGTCAGGCTCTGGTCCCCACGGGTGACGTGAGCGAACGCGTACATCTGCAGGGGAGGCAGCCGCGTTTGCCATCGTCGGAGTAGCACTGATCGTGCTCGCGCAGGCGAAACCAAGAGCGGTTCAGTCCTAACAAAGGGCAAAAAACAAAGGGCAAGAGAAGATAGACTCTCTTGCCCTTATTGCCATGGCCATTAGTTCAGGACAAAGGACAACCCAAATTGTTCAGAGCGTCAAGTTCAGACGCCACGGACAGCATGGTAGCTCGATCACCAGTGGCAAGCGCGTTGTCGGTCATGGTGATGATCTCACTCGTCGTCAACGGGTAGTTGACTGACGTCGAGTTCAGCAGGGCTGAGACGGCTGCACGCAATAGGATCTGCATGGCTCCGTCAACGCCCGGGCCGCCCTTGAGTGTGAGCCCCTGAAGCAGGGTATCTACATCGTAGGGTGCCGCATTCGAGAACACCGCTGACACAAGGGTGTCGGGTGAGTATCCTACCCACACATCGGTGTGATTCTTCCAAAAGCCCGGAGTACAGCCCTGATTCCCAACAGTGCAGTTCACCAGGGCAATTGTCGAGCCGTTAATGATGATGGGAATTTTCTTCATCAGGCCGACCTCAAGTGCAGCCGTGCCTGTGACCAGGCAACTGCCGCTCAGCCCTGAGAAAGATCCCGACTGGGTGACGGTCATGGTGTTTGCGGTCGCCTTAAAGGTGATACTGCCGGGCACGTTCACCGGGGTACCGCCGTTGCAGGTGATCGTAAAAATGTAGTCAATGGTGTAGGTTGTACCGATGGCAAGATTCCCCGCGACTGCGGTCAGGGTATAACCTTGGCAGTTCGCTGTGGCGGTGGCGCTGTGCAGAACGTTCGCGCTCGCTGGCAATGTCGATAGTGCCATGAATGCCAGCACCAACCAGAGAGTAATGGAATATTTTCGTAACATGGTGTTGAGTCCCCCCCGAGACTTCTTCTTTCTGACGTACAAGAGCAAACATTCTCCCCCGCTCTTCTGTTCGGGTCAACGTGAAAGAATTTCGCCCGAATGTGTAAATTAGTGCGGGAAAATCTTCAGAACGAGAAGTTACTGGGTCGCCGAACTGAGCGACCGGTCGCAACTGTCGTAACCAGATGGGATGAGAAGGCCGGTCTCCGACGGGATGCTGTACGCTCCCAAGTTATCGACGCGCTCGAAGCACAAGAGATAAAGGAGATCGGCGATGCTCAATGCAATTAAATAAGTCGAGCCAAGAAAATACTGAACTGAATTGGTTCAGACAAGCAATCTCAGTCCCGGCCAATCTTAGCCCGAAAATGCGACTTCTTGTCTACAGGCACAATCTCCTCGGGTGGACCATAACCGCGATCGTGCGCCTGATTCGAGACCGCATATAGCTTCAGGTCGCTCCAACTCCATCGACTGGAAATAGGTAGCCTCCCGCAGGCACAGTACAGCGTCCATTCATCTGCGAATCCTTCAGCCAGCGGCATCAAGTACGACCCGTTACGGTACGGGCTGAAGCCAGGCAAATATCGAGTCAAGCATTTTGGACACTCAACGCAATGGCGAACACGGGAAGTCATGGCATGTGTCGGTGGGCTCCTTCGAGGGCTCTTCCCACCAACTCTTACCGTAAACAATCTGGGTCACGTCGATATTCGCGTGACCCATGTTGTCCCGCACAACCTCTGGCCTTGTGCCTTCGCGCAACATATGGCTGGAATGCATGGTGCGGAAGCTCCGAAAATGCCCTTTATTGCTCGAATCGGCCGTGGCCGAATCTCTGCAAATGGTGGTTGCAAGTATTCGCCGGCAAATTGGAATGCGGGTGTGTACGTGCGAAATCTGCCATCGACGTGCCTAAGCTCGCGTCCACAGGGGTTGCAAGATAGGCGTGGATGTTGCCCGCATGGGGCCCGGTGAGCACCGTTGCCATACCCGAGATTTGTCCGCGCTCATTGATATTGCTAGCCGAGATTACGAAGAGGTTGGAATCCGCGGGAATTAGCGTGTTAAGGTCGGTCATCACACCGTTCTGCCAAATGAAGCCGTGGGACCAGTTGAAGCTGGAGTCAAAGTTGTTTCCCACCACTTGGCCCAGGTTGTTGATGCCGGTGGCGAAGGCGGCATAATCTCCCGGCAGAATGCCGAGGTTTGTGAGTGTGCCGTCCGGCTGCCAAAGAGCGGCTACGTAGGTTGTGCCATCAGCGCTGCGGACTTTCCCAGCAATTTGGCCCCGGTTGTTAATGACGTAGGCGACATTGGAACGTGTACCTCCGAGGTCCTGAAGCAGGAAGGCAGTGTTGTTTTTCCACATTACGGCATGCGTCGCTGCGATGCAGCTTCCCGAGTAGCCTACCGCTTGGCCTTGATCGTTGATGCCGAATGCAACCCCATCTAGATCGCCGCCTACTGTAGGAAGCGCCAGGGCTTTGCCTTTTTCCCATAATACCGCCGACGTAACCTTGTAAGGCGGGCATCCGGAGTCAGTGACAGTGGTTTCCGCATAGCCTGCGACTTCTTCGCGGTTATTAATGGCGCTGGCCTGCCCATTATTTCCGCCCACTGTAGAGAGAGCGCTCATTCGGCCGTTTCGCCAAAGAAACGGAACGCACGTAAGTTGTGTGCCGAAGCCGCAAACGTCTTCGCCGTCCGGATCTGGAACAGCCGTTTCGGATATACCGACGGCTTCCCCACGCTCGTTGATGCCGCCCCAGTTGATCCAACTGTTGCCGTCGGGTTTTCCAAGCGTGCCCAAGTCGATGTTGCGTCCGTCGATGTTTATCACTGCGCGGCCCCTTGCAACTGTCGTAAACAGATTATTCTCGGGAGGGTTCACGAACCCATCCATGTTCTCCGCCCAGCCCTGATTATTGAGGCCCATTGCCATGCTAAAGTTGTCTTTGCTTTTGTTAGTGCCCAAATCGGTAACCTTGTAGCTTACTTGAGCGACTGCATCGCTGAAGCAAGCCAGAACAATCGTCGTAACCCACGATATCCAGAAATTCCGCAACTGTCTAAGCGTCCTCATACGTCCTCTTTTCCTCCGGTAAAGTCATGGTGCCGGGATGACTGGCGATTTACGTCAGGTACCACTCGGCGCTCGGACAGTTAGCGTGCAATTGAGAGCAGAATTGGCTCACAACTTCACAAACTCCTGCTGAGTCAGAACTGAGGGAGCATGTGGTGTTCCACGTTCACAACGATTACGTGACACAACAGGCCCAACACTTCAGAGTTCGAAAACGAGGGGTGGACTAACAACCTCCTGGGACGATCCCAAAACGGCTAGAGCGACTGTTTCTCCAACTTTTCACATACACACGGGCGAGAAGTTACGAAATTCGGTAGCGCCGAGCAGCCAAGGGTCCGTCCGATCAATTTCGATTGACTTTCAAATAGTTAACATACATACTAGTCGGTATGTTAGCCGGTCACGAGAGGAAGCGAAGGTTCCGTGATCCAGAGCGTACACGGGAGCGCTTGCTGCAGGCGGCATCCCGCGAGATCTACAGATCGGGTTTCCAGAGTGCCAGCCTAGACACCATTCTGGCCGTAGCTGGGGTCACCAAGGGCGCACTGTACTACCACTTCGCACCAAGGAAGCCTTGGGACACGCCGTCGTCGATGAGGTCATCGCCCCCGACGTCCGCGGCAAGTGGGTGCGCCCTCTACAGAGCGGCAAGGACCCTATCGACGCTTTGATCGGCGCTGTTCGAGGTATACCCGTTCGGCCCGCGGATGTACGGGGTGGCTGCCAACTGAATAATCTGGCGCAGGAAATGTCTCCTCTTGACGCGGGATTCCGGAAGCAGCTGGCGATAATCTTCGATGCCTGGCGGGAGGCCGTTGCCTCCGTTTTGCGAGAGGGCCAGGCCCACGGAAGCGTTCGCCGCGACGTGGAACCCGCTGACGCCGCCGGCTTACTGATCGCGATGGTCGAAGGCTATGCGTCGTTGGCAAAGAATGCTCAGGATCCGAAAGTGATGAAAGGGGGCATACGAACCGGTTGGCATGTAACAGTGCCAACGAGGAGGTAGCCCGGAAGTGGTACGCAGCCTGGGAGAAGAAAGTGCTCCTGCTGATGTGGTCGCACATCTTGGCAGTGCAAGCCGAAGGCAATTACGTTTCGTTGCAACACCGACCTAATCCCTATTTGGTGCACGAGTCCCTTTCGTCCATGGCGGAGAAGCTCAAACCCTACGGTTTTATTCGCATCCACCGGTCGGTCGTCGTGAATATTTCAGCCGTGGAGGAGATGCAACCTTTACCGACAGGGGAGTACAGGCTGCGTGCAAAAGGTGGGAAGAAATACTTGGTAACGCGTACATACAAACACAACCTCAGAGATCTGGCTCAACTGTGGATAGGCTCAGAGCGGCTTTGCGGCTAACAGGCAGCAAGAGGTTTTGCCTCGTTATTCCGTCGTAGCATTCCCGATCGCCCCTTACGAAAAGTCAGGCCGTAAACAGCGCGGCAGAATGAAAGCGCAAGCAGCAAATCTTGCTGGGGCGGCTGCTGGGCGGTTGTTCCAAAGCTTGCGCTGAGTGGTCGGAACGGCCGAAACCACTCGACCGCTTGTTGCAACACCAGGAGGACCTGTTCTGAGCAAACCTCGTAGGGTGCTAAAACTCGTTCCTTCATGCATCACCTCAACGCTGTTGCCGATGTTTTCGAAACTAGCTGCGGAAGCCTCAAGCTACTTCTAGATAACGGCAAGCCGCAAGTTGCATCCAAGGACCGGCCTATCGACGGGCGCGATCACGCACATCCTCGACCCCCTCGAAAAGCGACAAGCAATACGTCTGTTCAAGCACGAGTAAGTTTGGCAGACTAGTTATGGCCGGACTATTCATCGCGATCGTTTTGCCGCCAGCCGCAGTTCTTTCAACTCGTCGAGGCAAACTGCGCAATTCCGAATATGCTCAAGGATGAAGTCAGAACGGAGGGTCGCTGATTCCTTTGCCAGCGTGGTCAGCACTGGCCGTCCCGGACAGCCGACACGTTCGGGATTCGGATGCTCCTCGTGCACTCCGCGAGCGAATGCGGCGATCAAATCGTCAAGCTCTTCCTTGCGCCCCACGATCCCCCTCATTGATTCTTCGTGGCACACCTGGTCTCGATTGCGACCAGAGTTGCATGGTCTGCCCTCTTATACGATTTTCTGTTGCAGGAAGGCTATGTGAATTCGTGAATCTGACAAATTTCGTTAACGAACGCGATACTTTCTCTCTTCGGAGCCATATACAAGCAGGAGGAACGCTCCAAAGCCTGAGTCTAGAGTGTTTTCATTTATGGATGAGGAATACGCTGGCAGGAGGCGCCGCACCTTCCGTTGGCCCAAGGAAGCCCGAGAGCTGGTAAGAGTCCAGTTGAATGCCCAGCGGGCACAGACGCGGGAACAGGATTCTAACAACCAGGTCAGAGTGCTGGTGAATAGATTGGTGGAAGTTTCGGGCAACCCAAGAGACGCTTGCTGGCGATTTGCTCGTCAGTCGGGAATTGTCGGTAAACGGGCATACCACGATTGGCCGGAGCGAGCCCAACAGAAGTTACTGGAATTGATCGCGACGCAGCCCCTTCCAGAAGTTGCGATAGCGCTGCGCCGGTCGCCAGGCTCAATCCGGTCCATGCTGTACCGGCTAGGCGCCAGCGCCAGGATGGGGCAAGACTGGTTCACCACATACACTCTTGCCGAGGCGCTGCATATCCGGGCTGCGGAGGTCCAGAGATGGATATTGCTCGGCTGGCTGAAATGTCGTGTGGTGCAGACCGGAAAGCTGCAAAAGGAAATTATTGATGCTGATGACTTCTCGGAGTTTTGCAAGCGTCACGGCAAAGAGGTCGTGGGGCGAAGGCTTAATATTGACAGGCTTAACTTTGTCAAAGACTTTGTCTTTCCATCAAGCCATGCTGAACTGTTGCCGGTGAGGGAAAGCAAAAAAGAACGAGCGGCTTACAAAGAGCAGATGAGGAATTCGCCGGAATTCGATCTCGTCGAAAGCGAGTACGGCGAGGATCTAGCAACGACTGCATGATCCTTACCTTGCGGCATTGCTTGTGGAACTCGGCTGCTGGGTCTTAGCTTGGATCTCTGGTTCCCCGCCACGATGGTTCTTGAGTTCGCCTTTAACTCGGGTAACGTCACGCCAGAAGGCACTGCGCAAGGCAGGAACGGCTGATCCAAGCAGCCGTGCAACTTCCTTCCAAGTGTAGCCGGCATAGCGTAGCGCTAAAATCGTCCGACTTCTTTCGCAGAGCCGCTGCACAACTTGTTCAAGTTCCAGGCGGGCGTCAATTTGGCGGCTCCAGGCCCAATCAATTGCGCACCTAGAGAGTTCCTCCGAGCCGCCAACGATCTTGAGCCTGTTGAGCTTGGCCACGCGGCGCTGGAGGGCTCTCTGGAAGGCGAGCATAACGAGGCCATCCATCTTCTGTGAGAACACGGCGACACCGCAGCGATCAAGGTAGCGTGACACTTCAGCGACGGTGCTCTCCATAAGCTCAGCAGCCTGGCTGCAATCGGAGATGAGGGATTCTGCCCGCCCGCAGGCGCAGCCCCAAATTCCATGCGCAGCGGCTCGAACGTCCGGCCGAATCGGTCTTCCCGCCCGGTCGTTGTTTCTATCCCACCAAAGGGGAACTTCAGATCTGCTCATACCACACCAACGACCTAACAGTGAAAGTCGAAGGCAGGAATGACCAGGGCGTGAGCCTCGGAGCAATTACAAAAGCTCTCAGCGGAGCTGGCTATAAGTCGAGTGCTGGGCATAGCAAACGGCCTCCAAAAGAAGTCCACGACGGCTGGTGTTCATCAGCTCGATGTCGCGGTTTGCGTACCTTCCCCACAGGAAAGGAAGGGATACATCCTGAATCAATGCGTCACGATTGCGGTCATTTTTTTTCTTGCTGGTCGTGATCCCGGCCAACCGGCACTCAGCACCAACACTTTGCCAAGTCTGTCGTGAAATGTCTCACCCTTTATCTGCGGATTGTGCTGAGTCGCGGAGGGAAGGGCACTGCGCGGTTGAGAACCGCGGGAATGGATTTTTGCCTAGGCAATCCTCTAGGAAGAACGATCACTCTTGAACCGTTGAAGCGCGCTCTGGGCGTCATGGAGATCGGAGGTGCGTTTTTCGAGTTCCGCACCGTAGATTTTCGCGCACTCATAGAGACGCGCGTTCTGAATCGCCGCGGCGGCTGGAATCGCGACCGACTCGGCCAGCCGCAAATGTTCTTGAGTAAAGCTGTCGGATACGGGGTGGCCCAAAGAAAGCAGCCCCAGCGTCTGGCGGGAGGCAACTAGCGGAACGCAAAGCCAGGAGCGCGATTGGCTGGAACCTCTGAGAGCCCGCCATTCCTGTTCCTGTCTAGTGTCTGAGAGCACGAGACCGCTTTGACTTATCAGCACTCGCTGTAGGACCGGGAATTCGGCGGCGTCAAGAGTCAGTGGTTATTTCACAGCCTGCTTCGCGGCATCAGGATGTGGTGCTTCCCGCGCTACAAACAACCGGGAGTCAGACTCAAGCAGCAAGATCTGTGCGGACTCATACGGGACCAGTTCCAGGAGAGACTGAAGCAAAGTGTCCAGAACGCTATCCATTCGAAGGTCTTGAGTTAGCGCCAGCGTGGCTTTGCGCAATGCGTCCGCCTCGCTCCAAGCGGACTGAGCCAGAGATAAGTTTCTTGCGACATCCTCTTCCGCTTGTTTCTGCGTCGTAATGTCGAGAGCGGTGCCAACGAGACGGCGGATTCTGCCTTGGTCATCCCGTACCGGGAAACCGCGTACCCACACCCAGCGAGCTTCGCCACCCGGCATAACGATCCTGAACCGTTCGTCAAAGTCTCCCGTGCGAGTGGCCTCTTCAAGCTTGAGGAGGACTTGGACGCGGTCGTCAGCATGAATGATCTCCTCGTAGGAGAGCGGGTCTTCTTTGAGCGACCTGCGGGGGCGTCCTGTAATGGTCTCGTAAGCTGGATTTACATACAGGGTTTTCCGAGTCTCTGCGTCGATCATCCAGAAGATTTCCTGAATGTTGTCGGCCATCTGCCGGAACCGCTCCTCGCTTTCCAAAAGAGACGTTTCAGTAATGTCGAGGGCACTGGCTGTCTGCCTCTGTTGCTCGCGCAGGACCAACAAAGATCTGGAAAAGAAGAAGAGCACGATGCAGAACGTCGCCAGGGCAATCCCCAACAACATCGACGATAGGTCAATGGTGTGGAGTCTTGTCGCCAGAAGCGTTACGAATAGGATGACGAGAGCGAGGCCAAAAAGGGTCACACTGATCCGCCAACCAACCTTGGAGGTGTGGCTGCGAGAGAATTCATGCCGGCGTCTGTGAGTTCGCTCCATGGTACTGCCGCGGCAAGAAATTTCGCATGGCGGACAGGGTAGAGCCGCAATGCGAGGCACGACGGCACAGACAATTGGCGCTGCCGCAGTTTCCGGCCCGATAGTATCCGCTTGCCAATAGTGCGTCAAGCAAGGCTCTTAGGGGTAGTGCCTCAGCTTTTTGATTCACTAACGGCATCCTCACCGAAGTGAGACCGAGTCGCCCTTAAACCAGAGCAGTGTTGTGCGCCGTTTGGGAAAAGACATCCATAAGAGTCCTTCCGGAGAGATCTCCATGAGACTTCGTCACAATGACTGTCCGATCCATAGGTCCCGATTCTGTTGCGGCAAGGAACGGGCTCGCATCGGCCGGAGAGCCTGCCTGGGCGGGTCGAAGATCCGCATTACCGAAGAACTCAGGTCGCCAGTACATAATCCGTTACGGAAGCGTGGCCGACTATTCAAGCATCGAGAGCACGCGATCAGTCTCGCGTCACCGTGGCTTGGGAGAGCGCGACGACGCCTGACCAAATACATATCGCCAACCGGACGGAGTTCGAACATAAGTATCACTGAACCACACGTCGTAATCGAATGGTCGGCCGTCGTCTGATCCTGTTTCGGTCAACAAGGCAGTGATCACCGCGGTATCGCCCCAAATGCGCACTGTCTGCTGGCTGTCGTCTTGGCGTTCATAGCGGACGCGTCCGCTGCGCGCTTCGGTGAGCAGATCCGCCTTTGTATAGACCTTGCCGGAGCCAGTCACCAGGGCAAAATCATCCGCCAGAATAGTTTCCATGGTGGCGGCATCATTCTCTTTAACCGCTGCTTGATACTTGCGGTTGAGAGCCGCCACGGCCTTTATGTCGTCTTCAGATGTATGAGTGTCGCCCACCGCGGTAGCTTTGCGACGGAACACCAGATCGAACCATGGTTTCCACGTGTTTCCGCCATCCATAGAGGTGACCGCCGTCTCTCGAACAACGCCGTTCTGAGGCTTCCAGGTGCCGCGAACGAACGAGCCCGCCGCGCGATTCTCGCCGCTCAACATAATCTCGCCATTCTTGATTTTTCCCTCAATCTCCAACAGTTCGCCGCGATTGGTCACCCAACTCTGATGCCAGACCTTCCTGGCAGCATCGTAAATTGTGAAACTTTGGCCTTTGTGTCCATCGGTTGCTTGGTAGTCTTCCCGCAAAACGCAACCATCGAGAATCGCGTCAATGCGGGCGTGAGCGACCGGGATTGAGCTGCCGACGTCGAACACGTCCCAATTCCCAGCCCAGAAATCAAACTGATGGTATGCAGGCGCCACGCACCTGGCGGATGGCGCCGGCTCCGCTGCAAAGACGCGCCCCACCAACACATTACTGCCGGCGAAAAGCATCATGGTGAAAACCAGAGCGATTTTCAACCGCTCGACAACGAGATGCATTGGCGTCTCCTCCTCTTAATGAGCATCTTGATGAACATCAGATCAACGAGGCGTCAGAAATAAAAGCGAGCGTCAGACGCCAAAGCCATCGCATGTTCGCGATCTTAACTCGGATGGCACGAGCTTCTGCCGATGCAAACGATCTCCTCCGGTGGGCCATAGCCTCGATGATGGGCTTTGTTATCGACAGCGTACAGCTTCAGTTCGCTCCAGTTCCCTCGACTGGAATGGGGAGGCATGCCGCACGAACAGTAGAGGATCCATTCATCACGGAACCCTCGGGCAAGCGGCAGAAGGCACGATCCGTTGTGGTATGGACTGAAACCGACGAGGTATCGAGTACCGCATTTTGGGCACTCAATGCAATGGCGAACGCGGGATGACATGATAAGTGACCATCAATATAGACTTCTTATCTAATTGGACGGCATCGCCGGTGCCTGACTCACGGCCGAAGCGAGGGCAGGAGTTTTTTCCCGCCCTCGTATCAGCATGCGGGCATTCGCTTCGCGCCGATGACGCGACTCTTCTCATTTTGATTCGACAAAGCGTCCGAATCCCGGCAACGGCCAGCGAATGTTGTCTGGAACAAATGCTCTCTTCGAATTGCCCCCGGAATTGCTCTCGGTTTGCACTGCATCGGTGGTAGATCCAGAGACTGGAATCGCCAGGAATGCGACAATCGCATTCGTGTTCGTATCGGAGGCATAACCCACGATTTCTCCGCGAGCATTGATGTCATTGGCCAACAGCAGATATAGAGAGGAATCAGGCTGAACGAGGACATTGAGATCGGTCATCAGGCCGTCCTGATAGAGGAACGCTCTCGCACTGCCGCCACCAAACGACTGGCCTACCACCTGGCCTTGTGCGTTGACACCCCAAGCCCAACTATTTGTGTCCTCGCCCAGAGGAACGAGTTTTTGCATGTGTTCTTTGCTCCAGAGGAAAGCGACCGGGTTGAAGGCGCCGGGTTGAGTGTTAGGCAGATTGGCGAAACCGACGACTTGACCTTGGTTGCTGATTGCAGTGGGAGTGTTCCAGGCCACGCCGCCATCAAAGTTGCCGAGATTGATCGGCACGCCGTTTTCCCAGAGCACGGCATGCCTGGCGGTGTATCTTCCGATTGCCTGATCGCAAATGCCAGAGATACCGACGACTTGGCCGTTGTCGTTGATTGCGGTCGCTGCTCCGTCCAAGTCACCGGATAACGGAGGCAACTCTGTCATCTCGCCCAATCTTGGTCCCCAGATCACCGCCTCAAACTGCAGGACCTGCGGAGCGGCGCAGGTGGATTCGTGAACGCCATTCTCCGCCCAACCCACAGCTTGGCCGCGGTTGTTAATGCCGGCGCCATAACTGTCTAAGCCTCCCGGCAGCGGTGGCAGCGCAGACATCACACCGTCCTCCCACAGGAACCCGTAACAGATGTGGTTGGTGATGGTGGGGAAATTAGCCAATGCGCAACTCCAATCCTCTCCCAGCGGATTCAAGTCGGCAGTTTCGGCGATCCCCACAATCTGACCTCTGTTATTTTTATTCGGCCATCCCACGGCGCTGTTTGGTCCTCCGAGAGTGCCCAGGTCAAGCGGAACCCCGACCCACAGTTCGGCGTGCTCGCTACTTGCAGTGGCGAAGGCATCGCCGGCAATCCAGCCGATGTTGTTAATGCTGGCGGCTGCGGCAGACGGCACGCCTAGCGGATCTCCGAGGTTAATCACGTAGTAATTCGGTGGCTGCGTTGTTTGCTGCTGGGTCTGCGCCACCCCACCTGAGACTGCCAGCGCGGCGAATAGCGCGATTGCGGCGAGATACCTCAACGTCCGGGTTTGCATATTGCCTCCATTTGCATTTCATCTCCGAAAAAACCGAAACCAAGTCGGCGTTTCCCGACCTTAGCCAAATCGAAGGCAACACATTGGACGTTTACGGACGTTAATGTCGATGCGCTGGACGTTTGCGGACCTCGCTCTGCTACATTGAGCATCTTTTAGCTCGGTCCGAAAACGTCCAGAATGCGCCGCAAGGTCGGCTATCATGGGTTCGCAGTCGGGTGCGCACTCGCCGATTTGCGAACGCGCGATCCGCGACCGCTGAACCCGTGAGCGATCCGCATCGACTTCCTACGAGGCATTCGCGCAAAGATATGAATTTGGACTGGCAGGTATGTTCGCGAGCTAGGCTGTCGCGCGATCCACGCTTCGACGGCAAATTCTTCATCGGCGTGGTCGGCAGCATGGTCTACTGCCGTCCCATTTGCCCCGCGCCCACTGCGAAAGAAAAAAACTGCCGCTATTTTCCGAGCGCGGCCGCGGCGGCCCAAGCTGGCTTCCGCCCTTGCCTGCGGTGCCGTCCCGAGAGTTCGCCCGGAACTCCAGCATGGCTGGGCACGTCCAACACGGTTTCGCGAGCGCTGCGTCTGATTGGCGAGAGTGGCCTCGAAGACGGCGGAGTCGAAGTGCTGGCCGAACGCCTGGGAGTTGGTTCGCGCCACCTTCGGCGCCTCTTCTTAAGGCATCTGGGCGCAACTCCAATTGCTGTCGCTCAAACGCGCCGCTTGCACTTCGCCAAGAAGTTGATCGACGAGACTGGTCTTCCCATGAGCCAGATTGCTCTCGCCTCGGGATTCGGTTCTGTGCGCCGCTTCAACGCCGGCATTCGCACCGTGTATCATCGGACCCCCACTCAACTACGTCATCTGGCGAGGAAGACGGCCGTCCAGTTCGGAAACCAATATCTCTTTCGCCTGCATTTCCGCCCGCCGTATCATTGGCAAGGCATGTTGGATTTCCTGGCCGCGCGCGCTACCCCCGGAGTCGAGACGGTAGAGTCGGGAAGTTATCGCCGCACTATTTCTTTGCATGGCCGCTCCGGCTATTTCGAAGTTTCCCTCGACGAACTTGGCTCAGTGCTCCTGGTACGCATTGAATTTGGCGACCCGCATTCTCTCATCTTCATCGTCGAACGCATACGCGCCATGTTCGATCTGAACGCGGATTGGGCTGCCATCGCGGAAAGTCTCAAGAGCGATCCCGCGTTAGCTGCCAGCATCGAGGCCGATCCCGGCCTCCGCGTTCCCGGCTGTTGGAGCGGCTTCGAACTCGCCATTCGGGCGATTCTCGGCCAGCAGATTACTGTGAAGGGCGCGACTACTCTCGCGGGCTGCTTGGTCAGCGCCTTGGGCAAGCCGTTCCGGGACGCGCCCGGTCTCACCCATCTTTTTCCCACCCCTGACGTTCTCGCCGCCGCGAAGCTCAGCGAGATCGGCCTCACCGGAGGCCGCGCCGAAACCATCCGGGCTTTCGCGCGTGCGGCTTGCACAGGCAAAATCAACTTTGAGGGGGTGGTTGATTCCGATGCATTTCTTAGCAGCCTGTGCGAAATCCCGGGTATCGGAACATGGACCGCACAGTACGTGGCCATGCGCGCCCTCGGCGAACCTGACGCCTTTCCATCCACTGATCTCGGTCTTCTGTGTGCTTTGGACTTAACCACTTCTCGTGAACTGGAACACCGCGCAGAATCGTGGAGGCCTTGGCGGGCCTACGCAGCCATGTACCTCTGGAGAATAGCAAGCCAACGTTTGCGTCGCGAAAACAAATCGCCTTCCGGAAAAACTCGAAAGCAGATGATTTCAAGCACTCTTCCGCAACATCATCCCTCGATTGGCGTGTTACGGGCTACCCGGAAGCAATCCGATTTCAAGAGAGACAGGCCCCCGGGGCGTCTAACAGTTTCATATCGTCGGTCATTTTAATGCTCCTTGTCGCGCCGAGTTTCGCGTCGAGACTGCTGAATTATGGTTTGTAGGTTAGTTGCACAAAAGACCTGCGACTATCACTGCCCCTTGAAATTTCGGCTTACCCATCTCACGCAACTTCGCAAACCGCGGTCTCTCATCTTCTCGCCACCTTCTGCGTTCGACATCGAACAGTAAACCGCCGCGTCAAATCCATAGACTTTCACAGTGAAGGGGCGCAGTGGAGATAGCACAAAAGAATTTCGTTGTCCCTATTGTGTTGTGGATGAGAATTTCCGTTTAATGACACATGTTTCTCAGGGGCGCTTGATCTGCAAAAACTGTGGCCATATTGCTCTTCCGGACGATATGGCTTTTAGATGTCCGTGCTCGAAGTGTGTAGAAGTTAATTTGTTTCCTCGCATCCGCCGATTGCGACGACTATAGTTTTGAAAGATGCTTGGAGCTGATCGTGACCGTGTTGGTTCTGTGCTTCGAAACGTGCTCCCGCATGTTCGATTGTAGGAAGGTGGCGAAGTTATCCTTATCGCGAACGATTCCAAGAGCATTTCGCCTTGCCGTCAAAAAGCCCGCTCAACGAAAATTCCGGGAGTGGGTAGTTGGCGGCGAAGCAACTTAATGGCCAAGACGCCGTGAGGGAAGTTGCGAAACTACTCCCCGATGTCATTCTGCTCGATCTTTCCATACCCCTACTTCATGGTCTTAGAGTTGCCAAGAACCTAAAGAGATTATCCGGCTCTGGCTGTAATGGTAGTGAGTGAGCAGGACATTTCCGCTTTTCGGTTATCAGTTTGAGCATCTTTACGGGGTCTTGCTACG
The DNA here is from genome assembly GCA_963789205.1 of uncultured Acidobacteriaceae bacterium. Taxonomy (GTDB): domain Bacteria; phylum Acidobacteriota; class Terriglobia; order Terriglobales; family Acidobacteriaceae; genus Acidiflorens. Next base: position 457,234 of record CAWBJV010000020.1, on the reverse strand, counting down.
TGGAAGCCCGCTCGCAGAGTCGTTCCCAGCGCTCTTTCTTTTCGCCTTGCACGGAGGGACTAAAGACTATCAGTTTTAGGGTGGACTTGCGTCCTGGAAAGATGCACCCGTCTCTCGCAATCGCAAATGTGTTTTGCCACGGAAAGCAGATGCCAAGCGCAGGGCGTGTTAGTGAAGTCCCAGCCAGCAGTCCTGTGCGTTGTTCCCCGCCCGGCTCGGTGCAAACGCTCTCTGGTATTCTTCCTGATTCACCTACGGCGCGGAGGACGATCTCGACAAAATGGCAACTCCTTCTTCTGACGACGTACCGGGTTCGGCGGATCGGATCTCACCCAGGCACGCGTTCGAGACGAGGATTTGGATTCGTCTCCAGCGGGACGGCCAGAAACTTAGCCTCCAGGGGTGGTCGCGTGATCTCAGTGAAAGTGGTGTGGGGGCGTTCGTTGCTGAAGCTCTCCTACCGAGCGAATCCGTAACGCTCGAAATTCCGCTGCCCGACTGCGACAAACAAGTGATCCCGGCAAAAGTTGTTCGGGCACTGGGAACCGAGTACGGGTTCCAGTTCACGGCGCTGAGCGCTGAGCAACGCCGCCAGATTCGGGCGGCGCTCAAGGAACGCCCCGCGATTCCGCGCCACGGCGCGGGACGATGATCTGGGCGAATGAATCCGCGTGCAGGATTCCGATTTGAGTTGGCTACTGTGGACTATTGCCGGATACCAACTTCCGTTTTTGTTTCTCGATCGCACCCTCAATCCATTTCCTTAGGCCGCTATCGGCGCAATTCTTGAGGGCCTTTTCCAACCTCTCAAGTTCAGCCCGGATCATTGCTATCTCTGGGTCCTCCACCTCACAGAAACTACCATTGCGACGCGAGGGAAGCCATTATACGTAGGTATAGTGGTGTCATCTCCACCACCGCAGCGGGAGAACGTCAGAGTCAGCAAGAGGACGCTTGAGAAGTTAATCCCCCCAGGGTCAGTTATCTTTAATGAGTGTTCCACCCAACGTCCCACCGTATTGGCTGAATGCGTGGTGGCCATTGCTGTTGTTAGCCGAGACGCGAACCGCAATGGGTAACCATAAACAGGCAATCAAAGATCTGCGGGAAGGAATCCGACGGGGATTGAAGAATGCGGAGGTCATCGAAAAGGATGAAAGTTTGCAACTGTTGCGCTCGGAGCCGGAGTTCCAGAAGATGCTGTCGGAACTAACAGCAAAATAGGGTGGGTGCAGCGGACAGTGACCAGGTTTTATTTCCACTCTACCAATTACCACTACAAGGGGACTAGTTCCGGTTGCGTAGTCGACGTGCGAGAGGAAGGTGCCGTCGCCGTTAGCCCAAGAAAACGCTGACGGTGTTGCTGTTGGCATTCGCCACCACCAAGCCCTTGATCCCGTGCCCAAGCTTGCCTCCCTCCTAGCTGTCGATCAGGCCCGGATGCCAGCGGCAAGTTCAGGATGCTTGACCAAGAAATGAACGGCACCAGTCTAGCGGCAATTTGGGAACTTGAACGAGACGATGTGGCTGGTCCAGTCGCTACTCTTGATGCCTCCATTCTTCTTGTTGTAGTACTCCTGCGCGTACCAGAAAGTGCAATCATCACTCGGGTCCACGCTCATGCTGCTGTAGTCGCCCCATCGATTGCCGCCATTTACCTGCACTGCACTTCCGGTGACAACAACCGTAGGCGCCTCCATTTGTCCGAGAGGATCGCCGGGCACTCGGCCGGTGTACCAGATACTCGGGTCCAGGTCGGTCGCAGAATCAGCACTCATGCCCATCGCGATGTTTCCCCGCTTGTCCATAGCCATGCTCGCCATCCACAGATTATCTGCTTGGCTCTGGAACGTGCCCGACTGGTAGACGGAGAAATCTCCCCCCGTGGATCGTAATTCATACCAACGCGTGGCCACTGTCGCCGTCGAGTCCTTACCCGGCGCGACTGCGTGGGGCACCACCATCGATTCGTGGTCTCCGAAGTTGCGGTATGCGAGGCGGAACATCAACAGGCCGCTCAATGAGTCCACTTTCTCACCTGGTTTCGGTTGCGGCACACAGGCAAAGTTGTTGCCGTCATTACAGAGCAGCACGTAGTTGGGCACCTTGATGATGTGTGGTCCCGTAAAGGTCGAATTCTGGGGATTCGTAAAGTCGACGTGAAAATCGAATTCCTTCAACTCATTCGTGAGGTTGCCGAGTTCGAGGTAGTGGTTCGGCGCCCCGTGAGGAGGAAGCCTCCGGCCGTCGAGGTCGGAAGGGAGAAAGCCGAAGTTAGCAGGGTCGGGCTGCATGCAAATCATAGAAGCGCTTCCCCCGGCGAGCATCGCCGTTCGGTCAAAAGCGCAGGGCTCAGCCCCGAGGAATGCAGTCTGGCTGTAGAGGTTGTGTGTGCCGTAGTAAGCGTCTGGCCAGACGGAATACTTGGGGTAGTCGGGAAGGTTCGATCCGGTAGGGAAGCCATAGCGATTGTAGCTTCCAGCAGCGTCTACGCTTCGGGACACGGCGAGGCATAGGAGCCAGGTGCTGTCCTGGATATCGAGAGAGAGCTGTGTTACCAGCCAGCGTTGTGCCGCCTTATCGAAAAGCACGACTGGATCGCCGGTGTTAAGGCTTTCGCAAGGTCCTTCAAAACCTTTCCAGAGGGTACTGATCAGCACCGGCTTAGGCAGCTCGGGGTGTCCGGTCGTTTTGTTGTAGACCTGTATGACGACATTCGTGATTTCAACAAACTGATTCCCTCCGACGGAGCCGTTTGTATCGGGAGGAATACCTCCAGCTTGGTGTTGGGTGACCCCATCAAAACTCAGCTGTCCCGACATTGCGACTCGAGGCAAGTAAACGTCCTGAACAGCCGGGTCAATCCCCGGAACGGCGGTGAAGAACCCTTCTGGAACCCGGTGTTCTTCTTTTTCGAGCATGGCGCTGCGGGTCGGTTGTTCGCCCAGGGCGATCTCTCTGAGTGGTAACGACACGTCATGCTTGGATTCGGGTACGACTCGAATTTCCCCAGCGATGTTCTGCGATCTGGCAGGAATGATCCACACCAGGACACTGGCCGTGACGAGTAAGGCAAAGATCTTCGGAGAGCATTCATTCGGCATAGTGGTTCCTCCCCTTGAGGCTGCTTGGTCTGGGGCTGGAGAGTTCCCTTGGTCCTCGGAACTAAGAGCGCACCGGCATGGAGCAGTTACGGAATTCTGTTACGGCTCGCGCCGCGTGTCAAGATGCAGAAATTTGTCCAATTTTACACCGGCCCGCTTTCAGCCCAATCCAACCCACAAGTCACTTCGAAAGCCGACGCAAAGAAGACTGTATCCACTGCGGTGTCAGCATAGAGGAAACCAACAATTCTCTGCATTGACGACCAATGGAGTGGGCTCATCGGCCGCAAGATGTTGCTCGAAACCAACGGCTATGAAGTCTTGGAGGCGACCGGTGGGAACGAAGGACTGAGCTCAGAAGTTCAATTTCAGTGAAAGCTGTCCAGTGCGCGGCAGGGCTGCTGCCGTAACTTGGCCAAAGGAACCAGACAGAATGCCGCTCTGGGTAGCGAATTGTGTGTGGTTGAAGATACTAAACTCTTTAGTGGTTATCTTCAAGTTGTTTAAGAACGTTAGCGGCGTTAGTGTTTTTCGGGTTCAGTTGAAGGGATCTGCGGTATGCCTCGATGGCATCTTGTTTGTTATTTGCTTTTAAGTAGGCTTCACCGAGACTGTCAAAGGCATTTGCGGACTCGGGGTGCCTGCGAGCATTCGTCTCAAAGACTAGGATCGCCTCCTTTGTCCGTTTGGCTGATAATAGCCTGTAGCCGAAGCCGTTGATTTGTCGCTCCGGGTCTGTGTGGTACTTATGTTCAGGATTATTTACATAGCTGTCGTAGCGTTCCAACATTGCATCGAGTCCCTGGGGAAGTGCTCCTTCCAGGTTTTCGACAATCGTGGTTGGTGGGGCCGCGGTTAGCGCCTCTTGCAGGATCGGATCCTTGCCTTCTACGTAGTCCCGGAACTGCGACGTGATAGCAACCTCCGGGAACAGAGCCGTGCGGCCGTCGAAGGGGTCCTTGTCTTGCCACCACAGGTGAGAAGCGAAAACCGTTAGGTGACTGTGCGGCAATTCTATTTCGCTGGCGTCCGCGTAGAAATTAACATTGTTGCCGGTTGGCTCTCCCAGGAAGATGGGCTCCGCGTAGCTTTCCAGACGATTCACAAAAGTTTGCGCCGCAGAAAATGTTTTCGGCCCCACGATCACATACATGCCTCCTCGCCTGTTCAACCTTGACCGGATTAGATTCACCAGCAAAGGTCGAAGGATTGTGTTGTCCCCGCCGGGGTTGTTGCGCACGTCAATAATCAGGCGCTCGACCTCACGTTGCTCAATGAATGCGGCCAAACGTGCGGCGAAGTCTTTCAGGCTCTCGCCCTCACCATTGATGACGCCGTTGAACTGAAAATAAACCGCGTGATGATCTTCCAGATAAGTGAACCAGTACGGATCGCCAGCATGTTGTATCCATAAGGGAACACTAACCGATTGCGGGCGCGCGTCAACCCAGGTTGTGGGGAGCAAATTTGATGAAGGACGCCACCACTGTCCCGCGGGAATGGATGCACGCATCTCAAAAGTCCTGCGCTGGCCATTCCGTTCGATTACATACTCAGCCGAATCGCGCGAGGAACTCAGGCCGAGCCCATGTAGTACCAGGGGGTAGTTCCAATACAACGTGGCTCCCCACGCGAGCCAGGTACCATTGTTGCCCGGATCATGGGGAATGACGGAATCAATTAGCTTGGTTGCCTCTTCGACGGTATGGGATCCTACCATGACAACTTTACCGCCAACAGCGTCGGCATATTCCTGCGCCGCCGCGCGAACATAGATCCCATCAGGGTATTGCACAAAGCGCACAGGAATGTGGGTCGCGGGCCCAGGATCAAACGACGCTCCCACTAGTAGGCCGCTGTGGCCGTCCTGGACTAGGGCTCCGAGTTGAGCAAGGCGGACGATGATTTGATCTTTATTCATCTGCGGGATATCAGCCTCGAACTTTTGTACAAACCGGTCAAATTCGGTCCGAGTCATCGTATGAAACAAAGCCTTGTGTTGGGCTTCCATCTCCTTTACTGTGAAATGCAAGTCCTCAAGCCAATCCTTTGCCGATAGCCGGCCGGTCGGATTAGTCCCAGATGCAATTTGGGCGACTGCAGATCTTTCCGGCGTCAGTAGGACGCTCAGAAGCAAGCACAGGCAGAAAAAGATCTTAGCCAGGATTTTCGATTTGGACTCCACGCTCGCGTATCCTAACTCTCCTTCGTCCCTCGACTCAAGAATTTTATGACCACTGCAGCCCCCAACGAGGCTTCGACGTGCCGACGGCTCGTTCTTTGCCCGTCTGAAGCGCCCCGCTTGTTGCCGCGTAATCGATTTCTCAGACACCATGCCGCCCTTCCTCCTTCGGCTCCAGATTTTGTAACCGCAATGGGAGTGCTAACCCGATGGCATCGGCAGCGCCCAGATTCGCCGCAGCATTCCCCAAAACTTCCATTTTGAAACTCTTCCACCCTTGTTAAGAGGCGTGGGTGTTGAAAAAGGAACCAAAGCAGTAATTTCAGTGAGTTTCGGCGTCGACGGGAGACGAACATTCAATAACTTACGAACGAATCTTGCTGTTGAAATTCCCTAAAAAGAGTTTTTCAACAGCCACAGGCGATTACACTCAAAACCCCCGTCAATGAATGATATGGGGATGTTTCGACAAACAAATGGAACCCGGCGCGCGTTGCCATCAGGTACATAGCGAGCCCTGAGAATCGGCGAACTCAGCGCCCAAGGACGATGCATTTCCAAAACAAGAAAGTAAAAAAAGGGCCAGCACTCTCCTGGCCCAAGAAACCACGATTTTTATTGCGCTATTTGGCGCAAGTATCACTGATCATCTTCAGGCTCGTAACACTGAGATCGCGGTACTCCTCTTTTTGGCCGGCATTCACAACATCTCCGTCCTTCTTTTCCGTTTTTGCCTCAGCCTTCGATTCTCCGCTGGCCGTCCCGGCCACAGTTACTTTGTGGCCAAGGTGGTCTTCTAACTTAATCGTGCTGCTACGTAGACCCCACAATTTGCCATCTTCGCCTGCGATGGAAAACTCGCCGGTCTCGTCGCCTTTTTGCAAGCAACCCGTCACTGTCATCGTCCCTTTGACCGGCTTCTCCGCTTGCTTTTCTGGTGCTTTCGTTTTTGCGGTGTCCTGGGTTGCCGGATCGTCCTGTTTGGTGGACTGAGCAACAGCGACCAAGGAAACGAGTAGCGTACATGCGAAACAAACTAGCAACAGCTTTTTCGTCTGTGAACTCCTCCGGCCAGATCTGGGATTGGGTGCCTCAAGAACTACTCGGGGTGCGAATTGCACACCGAGACGAGCGACGCTGCGGAACTTTTTTTAGACTGCATTAGTGTGTGCTGATTGGACCATCCGAAATTTCCATTTTGACGTCCAGGTCGCTGTGAGTTTAAGAAGGGCTTCCTGTCTGAAATCCCGAATCCAACAAGGTTAAAAAAGTTCTCCGCTCGTGTCTGCTCATAATTGCTCACTTCGTCGGTAGAGCACCTTAGAAACCCAGTCTGCCGCCTGTGCTGCCGATTTTTCTGCTACCCGATTTTCTAGACACGTCTCCCCAATCTGCTACACCCGGATTTCTTGCGGAATCTCGGCAGAGTTGACTCGGAATTTGCCGACGGCCTCGCAGGGTCCGTTGCCTACGGTAGCGACGCTTTCTTAGTCAGCAAACAAAGCTGGCATCGACGTTTTTCTACTCGCGGAGCCCCTGCTGGAGGTCCTTTCGAAGGGATTCGGGATTGGCATCTCAGAGTTGATGAAGGGGGTTTGGGCGTACTTACGCCGTCGCCCGGCGCGGGGTCAGGGCATCAGTTGCATGAGATAGCCGTAAGAATCGCTTTCGCCGACTACCATCCAACCGCCGCCAAGTTTGCTCGTCATGCGGAAATAGCGAACAGGGCGACTGTCCGGCGGCGGGCCTCCGTCCACTGTGACTTCCGCTCGAACGAGGGTCACGGAGCCCTCCACCTTACCACGCGCCGCAATCGACGTGAACTCCACGTCGCGCTGAACGAGCGGCTGCACAGGTTCGACGGGCGAGCCTGCGCGAGCCTCCGCCACGAGGCGTGCGACATCTTTCGGGCCCCGCCCCGAGTACTCGTTGAGCAGCTCCGCGCGCACGGCATCTCGCATCGCATCGTCCACCGATTGGACGTGGAGGTACATCTCAACACCCCAAAAACCGAGCAGCACTGGGATGGCGACGAGAGCCTGCCAGCCTCGCAACTGGACATTGTATTCGGCCATAGCGAACCGTGTAGTAGGCGATGAACGCCTGCATAGCCATTCTACTGTGGCCGAAACAGAGCTCTGGCAGCCGTGGCGTAGTCGAAAGGTCAACGACTAAAGGATTCGTTTCCATCCGTGAAATAATCTGCCGATTTGCTGTCCCATGTAGGTCAGGCCAGCCAAGTCGCAGATCACAAGCAGGAGCCCGGCAACAGAGATGCAGACCAAACCCGAGTGTGCAGTATCTGGCCATTGCTCAGATGAGCGGGAGCTGCCCTCGAAACAACGATCTGCACTCGTCCATGCACCGCATTCACCAGCCTTCGTAAAGGGCCACATACGCGAATTGCTGGACACAGTTCATCCACATGGTAGCGGTCCCGCGCGGAACCTTACAGCGCCACGTTTATTCTCACCATCGTCTCCGTCGGGACTACGCATCGCTAGTGCATCACCGGTTGCGTATGTCCCCGCCACTTTCACTGAAGTCTTAGCCAGCCGCATCTGGTGGTCCGCGGTTAATTTGCGAGAGTCTTTCGGGTATATACTTTCCCGACGAAAGAGCGGGCCATGAGCGATAACGATCGAGATCGTGAATTGGGTATGGGACGCGAGATCACCCGTCGCGATTTCCTGAATGGAGTCAGCATCGCTGTCGGAACGTCGCTCGTTGCAGGAAACTCCACCTGGCTGGAAGCCTTCGGCGTTCCACAGTCCCCGTTCGCTCCAGAGAAGGACCCCAGTTATTATCCGCCTGCCAAGACTGGCCTTCGCGGCACTCACGATGGCGCCTGGGAAGTCGCCCACGATCTGCGTGATGGCAACGACAAGGGCTGGGCCGAACCCGTGGACGACGGGAAGTCCTATGATTTGATCGTTGTGGGCGCCGGCATAAGCGGCTTGGCGTCGGCATACTTCTACCGCCAGTTTGCGGGACAGCAATCCAAGATCCTAGTCCTCGACAACCATGATGATTTTGGCGGCCACGCCAAGAGAAATGAATTTCATGCGGGAGAACGACTGCTGCTCGGATATGGTGGGACCCAGTCCATCGAGGCACCAGGCAATTACAGCAAGGAAGCAATTGGACTTTTGAAAGAACTGGGAATCGACGTAAAGCGCTTCTTCAAGTACTACGACCAAGAATTGTTCGCCTCGATGCATCTGACCGAAGCCGTGTTTTTCGATAAGGAAACATTTGGCTCCGACCGACTGGTGCACCAGAAAGGCCTCCATTATTTCGGCGTCGAGTTCGAATTGGAGAATGTCACCCAGATTCCGATTACAGAGACCGCCCGCAAGGATCTCCTCCGTCTGCAACGTGCCCGCGTCGATTACATGCCAGACCTCACTCCGGAACAGAAGAGGTCGAAGCTGATCAAGACCAGCTACAAAGACTTCTTACTGCAATATGTTAAGGTTCACCCCGATGTGGTCAAAGTGTTTCAGAGTTCGACCCACGATATATACGCCGTCGGGATCGATGCTGTTTCAGCCTTTGAATGCGCCCAAGAGGGATTTCCAGGCTTCAAGGGAATGAGCCTGCCCGAACGCCATGAGGAGAATGCCGAGAAGGACGAGCCTTATATCTTCCATTTTCCCGACGGCAACGCCTCCATCGCCAGAATGCTGGTGCGATCGCTGGTGCCCGGCGCTCTTTCCGGCCACACCATGGAGGACATCGTCACTGCCCGTGCGAACTATGCTCGTCTCGACGATGCCACCTCCCCGATTCGCATCCGCCTGAACAGCACCGCGGTGAAAGTCAGGCACGTCGGAGATCCCGCTACCGCGAAGGAAGTCGAAGTAACCTACGTTCGCGGTGGACAGGCCCACCGGGTCCGCGGTGCAAATTGCGTGCTGGCCTGTTACAACGTGGTCATTCCCTATTTGTGTCCGGAGATGTCAGACAAGCAAAAAGAAGCCCTCGCGTATTGTGTAAAGATACCGCTTGTCTACACCAACGTGCAGATTCGCAACTGGAAGGCGTTTCAAAAACTCGGCCTGAGCGCGGTCTATGCTCCGGGATCGTACTTCAGCAATGTCACGTTGGATTTCCCGGTCTCCATGGGTGGCTACCACTATCCCAGTTCGCCAGATGAATCTTGCCTGCTCCACCTTCTGCGTACTCCGTGCAAACCGGGCGCGAATTGCAAGGATCAGTACCGGGCCGGACGGTGGGAACTAGTCAGCACGAAATTTGACACCTTCGAGCGTCACGTGCGAGATCAACTTGGCCGCGCGCTCTCCGCCGGTGGTTTCGATCCGGCTCGCGACATTCAGGCAATCACAGTCAACCGTTGGCCTCACGGATACGCATACGAATACAACGAATTGTTCGAACCGCTAGACCAGTCGCCATCCGAGCGTCCGTGTGTAATTGGCCGGCGACCGTTCGGGAGAATCAAGATCGCGAACGCAGACTCCGATGGGCATGCGTACACTAACACCGCCATCGACCAGGGCTATCGCGCAATACGGGAGATTGTGAGAGCGTGAGTCTCTGGTAGCGGAGACCACCGCATCACCAGCGGAGACCACGGATCAATTGTTGCAAAGAGGCTTCCGCACGTAGTCGGCTGCTTTTCCCGCAAGAGTGGTCGCTTCTGACCATACTTCATGCTGGACAGAGGCTAGTCTGAAACCTGCGGCCTTCGTTCGTACCCATTGCGAAAGCGAGTATTGTCAGGAGTTGCATGACACATGAAGAATTTACTGATTGTCTAATCGAGCGGATTGAGAAGAGGTGCACTGTGACTGATTTTTCTCAACACCAGGCCGACCGGAGGGCATTTCCGCGAACAAAAGGCTGCGTGCAAACTGAACTCCACGTCGGTAACAAAAACACTCCGATGCGCGAGCAAACTTCGGACTTGAGTTTGAGCGGATGTTACGTAAAGACCGTGGTCACCACACCCGTCGGCACTAATCTGGATGTCGCTCTCTGGCTTGGAGCAGAGAAAGTGATGATTCACGCGATCGTCGTAACTTGCTATCCACAGATTGGCAATGGCATTCAATTTCTCGCGATGCCTCGGGCGGACCGCGATCGAGTACGAGGCTTCCTTGAGTCTCGAAGTGATTCGGACTAGTCCGACTGGATCAGCGGACACCAAATAAACTCTCTTGTTACGATTGTGCCCCCCTGGCTTGTGTTCGAAGGTCGAGTTCGGGATTGTTCCTCGCAATTTGTCGGCAACCTTATCAACCGTCAAGGGCTTGCTGAAGTAGTAGCCTTGAGTCTCGTCACATGTGCCCGCAGGAGTGTCATCTGCGCTTCGTCTTCGACCCCTTCGGCAATCACCTTCAGATTCAGGCTTTTTGCCATGCTGATGATTGATTGGTCGGCAGCGCATTCGCTGCCCAATCGCGACGGTTCTGTGGTGAAAGCGGTTACCAAAGACTGGGGCTCGGGAAAGTTTATAAGCGACCTGATCCGAATTGACCAGTCTTGAGAGTAGTGCGGTGTCTAGAGTGAGCTTAGTCGTGCTACGAGAGGGGTGACGTGTGGCTTCAACCGAAACACAGACAATCCATAGAGTTCTCTTGGTGGATGACGATGAAGTTGTACTGGACATGATGAGCGAATCGCTCAAGTCCAAGGGATTCGAGGTAGTCGCTGTAGGCGGCGTAGCAGAAGCTCTGAAATGCATTGCCACAGAGAACTTTGAAGTTCTGATCACCGACTTGCACATGCCGAACGCTGGCGACGGCTTCACCGTGATCTCAGCCATGCGGCACTCCCAACCAACCGCATTGACAATGCTGTTGAGCGGCTTCCCGGACGTGAAAAGCGCAATGGAAGCGATCATTCTGGAGGCGGACGAAATCGTCGTGAAACCCGTCGGAATCAAGCACCTTGCGGACCTTGTCCGAGAAAGGCTGCTCATTCAAAAACCTGCCAACCGGGCGAGCAAGGAGAGAGTGAGCGAGATACTCCATCGGTGTTCTGACATTGTTGTGAAGAACTGGTTGGCGCGAGCAAAGCAGACTCGTGAACTGAACCATCTCGTGCTTATGGATAGTGAGCGTACCGGACATCTTCCCAAGCTAGTAGCGGACCTCGTCTCCCGCCTGAACAGGCCCATCACCGGATCGCCGCAGGACAGCGATGCCATCTGTTCTCCCGCTGCCGTCCTGCACGGCGAGTTGCGATACGCGCAAGGCTACACTCCCGAGATGCTGGTGCACGAATCCCGAATCCTTCAGGTCACCCTGTTCGGGACATTGAAAGACAATATGAACGCACTGGATTTCAGCCTGCTATTGCCGGATGTCATGACCATTGCGGACGAGGTGGACGCGCAGTTGACTCAGACAATGGGAAGCTACATGAGACTTGCGAATTCGCCAAAGGCACCGAAGTTGGCGGTCTCGGCGAAGGCACCGGCCGCTTAGTTTAGCGAAGCCCACTTGGCGTCCCTATGTTGATGAAAGACTTCTTCGAAGCTGTGGACCGCGCCTTTATACAAGGGGCGGGTCGAAACCCGGCACCCTGCCTTCTGGAACCGAAGGCTCCAGAGAAACTGTCTCTATCGGCACCGGAGAGATCTCCAGCGACTTCCTCGTCAGAGCGGTGTCGTCAGCCAGAACGCTGTCGTCAGCCAGATCGTCGTTACAACGACAGCACCTTCCGCTGAGGGGACTGTTGTCACGCACAACAAGAACGCCGCATTTGCGGCGACATGGAGAAAAACAGTGAATAAGGATCAGGTTTCCGGCAAGGTTGAGCAGGCTGTTGGAAAGGTAAAGCAAGGCGTTGGAGAAACTGTCGGCAACGAAAAACTAGCCAATCAGGGAGTCGCGGATCAAGCCAAAGGCGCGACAAAGGAGACTTGGGGCAACGCTAAAGACGCCGTCAAGGAGGTACAACAGTCGCACAAGGACGCCGCAACCGACAAGGCACACGAGACTCGAGGCAAGATCAGTCAGTCGGTGCAAGACGCCAAAGAGAAGGTCAACGAGAAGATCGACAAATTCAAGGAGCGGCATTCAGCCTGACGCGCTGCGGCTTCTCGAATCCCTTAGAGCAACACCTGAAGGAGGTTCGCATCTTTAAGTGAGTTTTCAGGGATTGCCTGATGTGGGTGGCTAACGCCCCCGTCATTGCTGCGCAAAATATGGTGTGCGCTGGCGTACCGACGATTAAAGACGCGGGTGCTACGCTTCCACTTTTCGCCATGAAAAAGGACTCTAGCCCAAGAAAGGTACTCGCCATCAGTAGTCCAACTTGCGGTGCCGCACCGGGGGAGAAGTGTCAGCTTATCAGCGGCCAACCACGTACCGAGCCGCATCGAGATCGCCGATTACTCGCCAAAGACTAGAAGTCCCATGAATCTCCGCTCGCCCGACGTGCCGGTAACGCCCCTGTGCTTTTAGACGGGCCGATGGCTCGTTACTGGCTACACTTTCTTAAGCCACGGCTGGTGGAGTCTCTTACGTCCGTCATCATCCCACTTGACGACTGCGTCCTCTTCGTTCGTCTGTTCAACTTGTTCAACTGTGCCCAACTCCCCAGTCGGTACTCCGAAGTTGCCCAAACGCTCGACGCAATCTCCGGGATTTAGGTCCGACTCGTTGGCAGAGGGGTCGGCGAGGGGTGGCTTTTTGGCACGGTCTGAGTCAGCAAGCCGCGCCGGGGTGCGACAGGGGCGGTTGGGGAGCTTTACGCAGCTTGCGTGTCAGCTTATTGGTGTTATGGGTCATATCCATTCGTTCCCCTGAGGCCAGAGAAGTGCTCTTCGCCGTGACTCTTCGATTCCTCAATAGATACAGCATAGGCTGCGAAAGAATGGTTCGGCTGGTCCAAACTTCACACTTCTGGCAATTGATCTGGCAGACCTAATAAACAGCAGAGTAGGGAAGAACGCTCGGGACGTTTGGGGTTTCGGTCGCAGAAGCTAGTCGTGCAGCACGACGTTGAGAAGCGAACTGTGAACTTGCAAGCCTTCGCTGTTGTAGTCGATGAAGCCTAACGTTCTGAACCTGTTCGAGGAAACGTCTGTGATCTCAAAGAGCGCCGCTTCGTTCCTGTTTCCTGTTTCTCCTGTCTTTTCTGACCGTCAGCTTGCCGTTTGCGGCAGGGCAGCGGGCGCCGCACCTGCCGGGAGGCCGGCCGCCATTGCCGGGAGGGATACCGTTGGATCGCTGTGGGCGTTATGAGACGCGGGCTGACTGCTCGTTCACCCCGCTAACCACGCAAGGATACAATGCCGCCAGTTTTACACACTCCAAGACCCCCGGACTCTGGAGCGGGGCAAGCCAGGCTTATGCGTGTGTTCTACGTTTAGTTTAGGTCATGAACTCGGGCGAATCTGAATGCAGACCAGCCTATCGGTCGGTACCTGTGGCCGCCTTCCCATGCTTGAGCGTGTCTTCCACTTTACGCAGAAGTTCCGAGGAGAGGAAGGGCTTTTCCAGGATGTTTGTTCCGTGCTTGATCAGTTCACGCAATTCGGGAAACTGGTCACCAAAGCCCGTGATAAACAAAAACTTTGTCTCGGGGCGAGCCGAACGAATTCGCTGCGAGAGCTCAAGTCCGTTGGGTGGGGGTATGACAATATCACTCACCACAAGATCTATTGCGCCATCGTGTTGATGGCCCAGGCGGAGTGCCTCCGCACCATCAGAGGCAGAAAGGACGGAAAACCCTTTGCCCTCGAGTGCCCTGTGCAGAACGTTTCGGAGGTTGTCGTTGTCCTCGACTATCAAGATGGTGACGGAACGCCTGGGGACCGGTACGAGGAGAGGTCGCCGGTGCGGCGATTGAATTTCTCTTGTGCGTCGTCGCCCCAGCTCATGTATCGTCCGTCGACCGAGTATGCGTAAGGAATCAGTCTGCTCCTCTGTCATGAGGTGTGCCACTCGGTCCATGACGGCGAGCGTACCAAGGGCGTGGCCGTCATCCGTAACTAAGGGTATCCCTGCGTAGAATTGAATTCCGATTTGCTTCACCAAGAAACTGCCCATGAACCTTTCGTCAGAGGGCGGGTCCGGGACGATCAGGACATCGGATTGCAAGATTGCAGAGGCACAGAACGAACCATCTCGCGGAATGTCATCCAACTCAAGACCGATTTTCGCCTTAAACCATACCCTTTGGCCGTCGATGAAAGCGATGACGGCGACTGGAACATTGCAGATAAGAGCGGCCAGCTGAGCCAAGTCGTCGAACTCTTGCTCGCGGGACGTTCCCAGAATTCGAAAGCTATGAAGACTTTCGAGACGGGAGCTTTCGTCTTGTGGCGAGGACGACTGCACTGGACACCTCACAACAACTCGTGAGGAGCGATCCCTCAGGTCGCTCGACACGATTGCAAACTCTAGTAGCGTACGACCACCACAAGAGCAATTGACCATTCGTGCTGTAAGAAGGTTTAGGCGCGGCAGTCGGTACGATGCGCATGCCCGACTGCCGCTTACTAAGAAACCCGGCACGACGGCTGCCATCTGTTAAGTCCTGCATCGCCAACGAAGGTATGGCGAAGTGGTGCCGTCTATTCGGCAGCAGTGCCGATCTTCCGGCACAGCTCTCCTCGAAGTGACGTTAAGTAGCCCAATCAATTGGTCGGTGTTCTAACCGCACACCATCGCGATTTCCGGGTTGTCACGCGTCCCGCCACAGCCGCTTCATGCAGTGCAGCCCTTCGTTCAGCGCCGCCGAGCATCAATCGCAGAATCAGCAACCGGAGACTCTCATTCGGATTGATACAGCAGATGGGGGCACGTCGGGACGACTGAGCAATTTGATAGGTGACGGAACCCTAGCGGGCCGGGATTTCTCCCGAAAATGCGATGAGGCAGCGTGCTTATTTATATCGGCTGCCGTTTGCGTTCGAAGGTGTCCATTCGTCATCCTTCCGTGCCAGTGGCGCGGTTCTCCTGGTTCAGCATTTTTTCCACTTTGCCCAGGAGCTCCGAAGGAAGGAATGGTTTTTCCAGAACGTCTGCTCCATTCTTGATCAGTTCACGCAATTCGGGAAAATCGTCAGCAAAGCCAGTGATAAATAAGAACTTCATCTTGGGGCGAGCCGCACGAATTTCCTCTGTCATCTGAAGACCGTTGAGCAGGGGCATGACGATATCACTCACCGTAAGGTCTATTGCACCATCGTGTTGATGGCACAAGCGGAGAGCCTCTGCGCCATCGGAGGCAGAGAGGACGGAAGACCCGCTCCCTTCGAGCGTCCTTCGCAGAAGGTTTCGGAGGTTGTCGTCGTCCTCGACCAACAGGATGTTAGCCGAAGGCTGCCGACTTGGTGCGAGGTGAAGTCTCTGTTGTGTTGATCCAACCTCTGTCGTCCGACGTAGCTCCAACTCATGGGCAATCCTTCTAGCAAGTATCTTTAAAGAATCTGTCTGCTCCGCAGTGAGAAGGTGGGGTATCCGGTCCATTGCCGCTAATGTACCTAGAGCGTGGCCCTTGGTCGCAAATAGAGGTATCCCGGCGTAAAATCTGATCCCGATCTCTCTCACCAAGAAGTTTCTTGTGAATCGCTCGTCAGAGAGTGGATCAGGGACGATCAGGACTTCCGATTGCAAAATCGCATGGGCAGAAAACGAATGGTCCCGGGGTATCTCATGCAATTCAAGGCCGACTTTTGCCTTGAACCATACTCTTTGCTCATCGACAAAATCGATCACGGCGATGGGAGTGTCGCAGATCAGAGCGGCTAGACGCGCAATGTCGTCAAATACTTGCTCGGGAGATGTGTCCAGAATTCGAAGATCAGTCACACTTTCGAGACGGGACGTTTCGCCTTCCGGTAGAGGCAGCTGCACTGAAGCCTCCCAGCAACCGACATGGCGTCACGAGCGACCCCCTCGAATCGCTTGCGACTCGATCAGAATTCCTACATTTGATTAACTTGGTAATACCCCCACCGAGCACAAATTGTCAAGACCTATCAGTGAGATAATTGATTCAACGACCCTATGATGCACTCAATGGCTGAATAGGTTGGTGACACAGGAGTTAAATTCGGCAAGCCGAATCTGAAAAGTTCGGCCCGAGCATTTCAGAGAACGAATTGCAGGAGGAAACAACAAAGTTTGATTCCATTCAGTTCCCCGGTCTGTCAGCGGGGCAGTATCGCGATTTGCTTGATCTGGCGCAGCTAGTAATCAGCCACACTACAATAGATGCTCTTTTCTCCACACTGGCACTTCGCTTGCGGGATTCCTTGAATTTTGAGGTTGTCACGTTGGGTCTTTACGACTCAAATACGGAAAGCATCCGTCTGAACATTTGCAACGCAGGTGGCGCGCAAAGGACATGTGAATCTTTTCCCGTTCACACTTGTGCAAGCGGATGGTCCTGGAAGAATCAACGATCGGTACTTGTACAAGACTTGGATGCCGAACCCAAGCTGCCCGTTTTCCTAGAATCACTTCGCAGAGTCGGGGTTCGTACCTATTATGTTTTTCCCTTGACCACAACTCGCCAGAAGCTAGGAGCTATAGGATTTGGCAGTTTGCATGTCATTCCCAAGACAAAAGAGATGCTTGAGTTCTTGCGCCGCGCGGCTGCAATGATCGCTCAGGTCCTGGACACTTCTCTTTCATCCGATTGGCGCATGGCACCGACAGATTGCTTCCAAACTCCCTCGGTCCTAACATTGGAGCCGGAACAAGGACCCAGGGATTTCGATCTGAGGGATGAGCCGAGTCGGGACGAAGCTTTCCAAGAAATCGTGGGGGATAGCGCTCCTCTAAGGGAAGTATTAAGACAGGTGCGAACCGTGGCTGCCACTGACGCGACGGTACTGCTCCTGGGCGAAACCGGTACCGGGAAGGAGCTAGTTGCACGTGCGATTCATCGACTTAGTCCACGCGCGGGCAGCAACTTTATCAGCGTCAACTGTACGGCGATTCCGACGGAGTTGTTGGAAAGCGAGCTGTTCGGGCACGAAAAGGGGGCCTTCACCGGAGCGATCAATAGATACAAAGGTCGCTTGGAACTAGCCGACAAAGGAACCCTGCTATTAGACGAAGTGGGAGACCTTCCGACTACAATTCAGCCGAAGCTGCTGCGGGTACTACAAGATAAGGAATTCGAACGGCTTGGCAGTACCCGCACCTGTGAAAGTCGACGTGCGCCTGATCGCTGCCACCAATCACGACTTGCATCAAAGTATGGCTGAAGGTCGCTTCCGCCAGGATCTATTTTATCGACTAAACGTCTTCCCGATTTACGTTCCACCTCTGCGTGCTCGAAAGAGTGACATTCCCGCGCTTGTGCGTCGCTTCGTTTCTAGGTACGCAAATGAATGGAAGAAGCCGATAGAGACCATCCCTGCTGAAGCAATGAATGCACTTGTGAATTGGAACTGGCCAGGAAACATCAGGGAATTGCAGAATTTCGTTCAGCGCTGCGTAATTCTTACGGACTCGCCCGACTTGAGAGTTCCAGTTGGTGAATTAACAGGTCGCGCAAACATAGCTGCTGGCCAGATGTCTGCAGCCTCCGAACGCGAGCTTATCCTTCAAGCTCTGAAAGAGACGAGCGGAGTGATCGGTGGTGCTTCCGGTGCAGCGCGAAGACTGGGAATGAAACGCACGACCTTCTACTCGAGAATGAAAAAGCTGAACATAGCTCCCAATAATTCCGAAGAGTAACCGTCAACTTTGAGGATGTCCGAGAAGTCGTATATTGTCGCTTTGTGGTGGCATATCGACAACGGCTTTGTGTCTTACTGTCGAGTCGACGGACGCGGGCCGACACTTGTTCGACACAATTGGCGCACAACTGCTACTGGCTAGCATCGTAGTTCCTATCATTTACAAGTCGGTACCAAGCGGACGACCGTTTGCAAGATCACCCGAGCCACGCCGGACTTGACCTCAATTGGCATACTTGGATGCCGGCGATTCAGCTGGTTCCACTGTCCGAGGCGTGTGTTGTTCGCACACGCGTCCGCTTGAATTCCAAAATCGGTAACCGCCTCTGCATGAGGAGGGTCGACGGCCTTGGGTTTGCACGCTCTGGAGCAAGGGTATGTATCGTGAGCGCTTACAACGGGTGCTTGGCCATTTCAAACGGGCCCTGCGGAGAGATCAGCGGTTAGGCGCTGAAGAGTTTGATCAACGACTCCAGCTTTTAGAAGCAATCATTGATTACGGGCCAATGATCCAGGCGTACCACGGGTACTCCGTGCCGGGCGTGATCCTCGAGATCACACAATTGGCAAGCCGCTTCAGAGAGGCGCCGCAGACCATTAAAGACGCGCTCCGGCTGGTACGGGACAGCGGTCGTGCTGAGCCAGCCGATCTGGATGGATGTTGGAAATTGCAAGTGGCAGGTACTCTTCCCAGCGGTCGCGAGGGCTTTCACTCGATGACGCACCACTCCCATACGTAGGCAGGAAAACAAAGTGAGATCCACTTCGGACGAAAAGACCTCCAGCAACATTAAGAAGAGACCTGAGCGGCCGTACGTGCGACCACAGCTGTCACGGATCTCGCTCGCCGAGGCAAGGACGAAATTGCAAGCGGAAGTGATTCCGGGAGACGCCGTTGGGCAACAAATGCTAAGGCGGATCCAACAATTGGCGGAGAAGTGATTACTGTTGCAAACGGGCGTGCGTGTTGAAAAGGCCGCTTGTCCTTCAAAACAGCCAACATTGGGAGATGAAAAGTGTCCAGGCGACCCGAGAAGATCGATCATAGGGCATCCGCTGCCTTCGTTGAGACTCGAGAGTGTCGAATGGTCTGTCTTTCGACAAAGTCGTCACCGGGGCACCAGATCTTCAGGCCAGCCTTTTCTATGGATTAGCTACTTTTTGAGATGGAGTGAGACATGCAAGGTGCTGGATGGGTTAAACGAAGCGGGACAACGGTCGACTACTGCAACCTTCCGACGTGAACTCGTCTCAAGAGCATCAGCTTAATCCAGGCGCACTCTTACCTCGCGTTCTGGAAGCACCGTCTGTCACGCTTGCCCCCTCCCGGGGGCGCTATAGGTGTCTGGTGGGCTGCGTCACTTTTATGGGGACGCAGACTGCCAGGCACTAAAGGAAAGGAGAAGGTTATGTTCGCTCGCGTTCTGGAATGTCAAGCAAAGGATAGCAAGGGTGCGCAAATCAGCGACAAAGTGACGAACGATGTGCTCCCTTGTCTGCAAAAGCAACCTGGGTTTGTCGACTTTTTCGCTCTTTCCGACAAGACCTATGCCGAAAGGCTGGTGTGCATCAGCTTCTGGACTTCCCGAGAAGGTGATGCTGAGGAGCATCACCGCCAGCACTATGAGATGATCACCAACATGTTGAAGCCAGTCTTGGAATCCCCTCCAACGTTAAGGACCTTTACGGTTAGTGCTTCAACAGCGCATCGCATTGCCAGAGCCGCCTAAAGGGACAAACCCGGCACGTCAGGTTTCGCCCCCATGCCGGGATTGCTTTGGCGCGATTCCAGAAACTTTCGGTACCGAACCGATTCACAGAGGATGGCAACACAATGGCGGTTACATCAACCCAGAGCTGTGAACCGAAGACGCACTTACGAGAAGGTGGGATTTACAGTGACAGCTCGAACAACATCATTCGACTGCTCTCAATTCGCGGTGATTACTGCGTTTACGCATACGTCGCCTTAGGGAATCCGAGATCCGAGTTGCACGGTTCGGTGACCGGTATCACCAGAAGGAACCTATTTGAAGCTGGTTTCGTATTCGTCGCGGATTGTGTGGAAGACTGGAACGGAAGTCACCGCAAGAGTTCAGACAGGGTTCGGGCTTTACATATTCCATTCTCCCTTGGCTCAATCGATCGTCGCGTTGGCGTCCGAACCTCAGAGAAGGAGGTCATGATGATGCCACAGTTTCCGCGAGGGGTGAAACGACTGAAAACTTGAGCGTCGGCGCGGCTTGTTTCGCGCAGGACTTGGGCGTTGATTCGCGCGGTGTCCGTCGAGGAGGAGGGTCCTCTTTCATCGCAGACGAGCTAGCCCTACTTCCCGGCCCTTTGACGTTGTCCGAGCGTTCGACTGTCACAGAAACGGTGGCATTTCGCTGTTCCGGGTCTAGGACTGTCCGAAAGTTAGACTGCTTGGGTGCTTGCTCTCAGAACTCCTCTAAGCGCATTTGGCATTGTGCGAGTGTTTGCAACTAGCATTGGCTAATCTCCTTTGACTGTTAGCCGGCGCACGCCTTTCGATTTTGGGCCATCTGTCAAGGCGGTTCGGCAAGTTGCATCTTAGTGGTTGAATTTGAACGAAGCGGCTTCAAATTGGAAGGTGGATCGATGGGCACCCCCCTCAGCGTTCTGATGGTCGAAGATTCGGACGAGGATACCGAACTCGTGATCCGGGAATTGCGCGGGGGAGGATACGATGTGAGCTTCGAACGTGTCGATACGCCGCAAGCGATGAGCGCGACCCTCGAGAATCGGGCTTGGGACGTGGTGATTTGTGATTTCTCGGTTCCACATTTCGGTTGCGCCGGCGCCCTTCAGCTGCTGCGAGGAAGAAATCTAGACACGCCTTTCATCTATGTTTCAGGAACGATCGGTGAAGAGACTGCAGTCGCTGCGTTGAAAGAGGGCGCCCACGACTATGTCATGAAGGGCAGCCTGAAGCGATTGCTCCCGGCGATACAAAGGGAGCTGAAAGAGGCGGAACGGCGGCGCGAAAAAGCGCAACTGGAACGGCACGTGCGGCAACAGGAGCGGTTCGAAGCGATCGGCAGGCTCGCGGGAGGAATTGCGCACGACTTCAACAATATTATCGGTGCGATCCTCGGTTGGGCTGAGTTAGGCGAGGAGGAAGCCCGAAATGGGAGCGGGGTGCAGGATCGGTTCAAGCAAATTCGCAAGCAGGCGGAACGCGCCGCAGGACTTACCACTCAACTGCTCGCTTTCGCCCGTCGGCAGGTGCTCCAGCCCGTGAAACTAGATGTAAACAAATCCATTTCAGAGATGCGCAGCTTCCTGGCGAGCGGGATGGAAGGGGACATCGAGTTCAAAATCATTTTGGACCCAAATCTTGATGTCATGCAGGGCGACGTATCTCAGGTTGGCCAAGTCATTATGAATCTCTGCATAAATGCCAGGGACGCGATGCCGAGTGGCGGCCGTTTGATCATTGAGACCGACAATGTCGAAATCGATGAGGAATTCTGCCACCGGAACTCCTATGGTCGCCCCGGTCGTTATGTGATGCTTATGATCTCCGACACCGGCATTGGCATGGATGGCGCGACAGTAGACCGCCTCTTCGAGCCTTTCTTCACCACTAAGGACCTCGGCAAAGGGACAGGACTTGGATTGGCTACTGTATACGGGATTGTGAAACAGCACGGTGGGTTCTTGAACGTATACAGTGAAGTCGGGAAAGGAACCACTTTCCGAGTTTATTTTCCTTCCAGCACGGGACGCATTAGTCCACGGCAGGCAGATACAGCCACGATCTCGGTGACCGGGAGTGAAACCATTCTCGTTGCCGAAGATCATGAAGGCATTCGTGAGGTCGCCTATGAGATTTTGAGTTCCCTTGGTTACACGACAATCCTCGCCGCCGATGGACAGGAAGCGCTGCGACTATTCAGACAAGACCCGACAAGGATTGATCTTGTCATTCTAGACGTCGCGATGCCAGGTCTGAGCGGAACTGAGGCATTTACCCAGATGAGCGCGATTAGACCTGATCTTCCCGTAGTGTTCACAAGCGGGCACACGTCCGAATCCGTTTCTTTGAATTCAAATATAGCGGCTGGGGCTGTTTTCCTTCAAAAGCCGTATGCATCAAGAACACTTGGCCAGATTGTGAGAGGTACCCTGGATCTCCACCGGCAGTCGAAGTCCGAAGCCAGCCCAACTAGTCAGCTAAACCGTGTCCCATTAACGCATACTCCGCAAGATCGGCGGAGAGGGCATGGGTGTGGTGTATGAGGCGGAAGACGTTGTCTCGTAGATGGTAGAGATGCTCTGGTGGTTCAAGGCAGTGGTGCCACGCGCTTCTCGACGAAGTCGCTCCATCGCGTGCGTCTCGCGCCGGCTCTTCTGGCAGGAACTTCAGGACGACATGGCGGCCGAAACGTAACCGTTTATTGGATGACCGTTCCAGGAAGAATAAAATCGACGATGTTTCGCGGCGTGCCCGCGCTGCAAGAATGGTTGGAGCTGAGAGTGGAGAACAATTATGCAGGCACGAAAATGAGCAGACATTTCTTGCGCTACGCACACCCAACTTCAACTATGAGAATAGTTTAATTCTTTTGTACCTGCCGCACATTCAGCCACCACCTGCGCAATCCGCTGAAATGCCGCTCTGAGGCTTGATGAAACGCACAATGATCACACCCATTCTGCCCCCAAAAATACTTCTGGTTGAAAACAATCCAGCCGCTGCCGATGAGATTTGCGCGGCCCTCGCCGCGGCAGGCAGCAGTTCGTTCGACATGGAATGGGTTCGCCAACTTTCCGACGCTGTTACGCGCCTGAACAAAGGAGGAATTGATGCTGTCTTACTCGAGTTGTCCCTGCCCGATAGTCACGGTATCGAGACCTTCGACAAGCTGTTCATCGCTGCGCCCGACGTCCCGATTCTGATCCTCGGTGCCAACGCTAACGAAGCCCTCGCGAAGCAAGCTGTAGGGCGCGGTGCGCAGGATTATCTCCCGCCCGGTCACCTCGATAGCTATTCTCTCCCGCGCGCACTGCGCAATGCGATCGAACGCAAAGTTGTCGAGGATGCATTGTACGTGGAAAAAGAACGCGCTCTGGTCACCCTAAACTCGATTGGTGACGCCGTTGTCTGCAGCGACATGTCCGGCAAAATCACCCATCTCAATCTCGTTGCAGAGACCATGACCGGTTGGCGCCGAGAAGAAGCCGCAGGCCAGCCACTCGCCGAAGTCTTCCGAATCATTGACGGCGCCACGCGCAAGACCGCTCGAGACCCGATGAAGATGGCCGTCGAACAAAATAGGACGGTGGGACTAATTGTAGATTGCGTCCTCATCCGCCGCGATGGATTTGAATCCGCCATCGAAGATTCCGCCGCCCCGATCCACGACCGGGCAGGCCGCGTTATCGGAGCGGTGATCGTTTTTCATGATGTGAGCGCGACACGGGCCATGTCGCGCCAAATGACGCATGCAGCGCAGCACGATCTTGTTACGAATTTGCCCAATCGCCTGCTGCTAAACGACAGGATCTCGCAGTCGATTTCCCTGGCTCGTCGGCAGAATAGGCCGCTTGCCGTTATTTTTCTGGATTTGGATCGTTTCAAATACATCAACGATTCGCTTGGACATGCGACTGGTGACAAGCTTCTTCAATCCGTTTCAAAACGACTGCTCGCTGGCCTGCGCGGTTCCGACACCGTCAGCCGCCAGGGCGGAGATGAATTCGTGATCCTGCTTTCGGAAATCGCTGATCCGGAAGATCTGGCCGCAAGCGCAAGAAAAATACTTCTTTTGCTCAACGCACCCCACTCCATCGGGGGACAAGACCTGCATATCGGTGGCAGCATCGGTATCAGCGTCTACCCGGGAGACGGAGAGGACGCCGAAACGCTAATCAAGAATGCGGATACAGCGATGTACCACGCCAAGGAAAGGGGACGCAACAATTTCCAGTTCTTCAAGGCGGAAATGAATCTGAAGGCCGTAGAGCGGCAATCTCTCGAAGGCAGCCTGCGCCGCGCTCTCGAGCGAGAAGAGTTCTTATTGCATTATCAGCCGAAGGTAAATCTCGACACGGGTGAAATCACAGGAGTCGAGGCATTGATACGCTGGCAGCACCCGGATCGAGGACTTGTCCCTCCATCCCAGTTCGTGCCCATCGCCGAAGATTGTGGCCTAATTCTGCAGATCGGCCGTTGGGTGCTGCGCGAAGCATGCAGGCAAGCGAGCGCCTGGCAGAACGCGCGTCTGCCGCCACTGCCGATTGCTGTCAACGTTTCCGCCGTCGAGTTCCGGGATAAGGGTTTTGCCGAACGTGTCCGGACGGTACTCTCGGAGACTGGCTTGGAGGCGCGATATCTCGAACTCGAGCTCACCGAAGGCGTCCTCATGGAGGATGCTGAAACTATGGTCTCCGTACTTCATGAGCTCAAAATGATGGGGGTCCTCCTTGCAGTGGATGACTTTGGCACCGGCTATTCCAGCCTGAGCTATCTTCGACTGTTTCCCATTGATGTCTTGAAAATTGACCAGTCGTTTGTCCACCAGATCACTGCCGAATCCGATGACTCTACGATCGTCAGCGCCATAATTAACATGGGAAAGAGCCTCAAGCACATCGTGGTTGCCGAGGGCATCGAAACGCGAGAACAGAGGACATACCTTCAGGCCCAGCGTTGTGCGGAAGGACAAGGCTACCTCTTCAGTCCGCCTCTAACCGCCGCCCGATTCGGCCATTTATTACAGAGGGGTATGACAGAAGCTGTCGTCCACTGAGGGATCGGACTTCGTTGCACCCCTGGCGATGAGCGAACAGGGGGCGCGTTTTTGCATGCGCCCAGAGTTTTATTTCACTTGTTGGCGAAAAATCGCCTCTCTAACAATGTCGGCAGTGTAAAGCACTTTTGGGGCGCACTAGCCCGTGCACTCCGAGAGCGACGCCATTTCGGTCTAGCTGTAGGTTTTGCCATACCAACCCAAGGCTCGCTCGTAATCATTTCAGGTCAGAAACTCAGTTCGACCCATGCATCTCTTCGGTCACAACTTCGGTCATGATTACTACTTCGAACTCCTCCGTGAAGGAGGAGCGGGCTGCCCAATCAATTACTCGGTGTTCTACTGCACACCATCGCTGTTCCGAGTTGGCCCGCGTGCGAACCGAACTCTTTCACTTGCTCGTAATCCCATCCCTTGCGCCACATCCAGTACAAACGACTGGCGAGCCGCCGCGCCATGGCGACCTTGGCGATCTCCCGGCCCCGGCGCATCATTAAGTGGAAATACTTGCCGCGCTATTCCGGAAGGCTGCGAAACTGTGACCTGGGACGCTTCCACCATCAAGAAGCGCAACATCGAACTCCCCTGTTTGGCGAAATGTCCCAGTCGTCGCCTATTCCCGCTCGAGTCCTCCAACGGTACCAGTCCCAGATAGCTCGCGATCTGCTTGCCACACTGAAACCGATCCTCTCTCCCGATGATTAACACGAAGGCTAGTGCGGTCAGCGGACCCACTCCGGGATCGGTCAAACGACAAAACAGACCGCGATGCTACAGAGGAACTGAAGAGGAGGATTACTGCTGCTGACTTCATACGCCACGAGAGAAAGCCGCACGCTACCTAGAGGAACTTGCAAGGCGTGTGCCGCCGCCGCCGAAGTGAATTAGAAAATCTTTCTCGACTTCTCGACTGTTAGAAAATATTACTGCCGGAAGACTGGCAATGCTGCCGGAATGCCGTCAGTCCCGCCCGAATGTCGTCAATCCCGCCTAAGCCAATGACCGGGGCGAAACTCAGCCCGTCTAGAGTCAATGACTTCCGAAATTCCTCGGAGGTGGTCTGGAAAATGCAGGTCGATTGGCACTCGTTTCAGCGAACTAAGGAGAGCCTTGGTCATGAAAGCGGAAGGACACGGGAACGGAGTCATTGTCCCCGATAAATTGCGGCAATTTCTCACAAACCTAGCAGCCCTGCTTCCAGGTGAGAAATCCGATGCGAAAATAGCCGAAAAACAAATCCACCAACTAGCGGCGGCGATCCTAGACCACGGGCGATTGGTCTCGCAATTCCATTCACATCATTCGGTCGGAGTGGAGGAGAGAGAACTCGCCTTCCGCTTCAGAGAAACAACTCGCAACATTGTCTCGGCGCTGGTACTGCTGGAAAAGCAGGGTCTGGCTAGCCGTACTCGGCTTGCAGGTTATTGGTCATTGGACGTGTAGCGCCAGAATGCCAAACCCGGATCGCAACCAAGGAGCGTTCACACTCATGAAGAAGAATGAAGCGGCTGAGCATGAAGAACAGTTGCCCCAGTTGAATAGCCCAAGGCGGAAGAAGCCCTACGTGGCCCCACAAATTACGTTTCTAAAATTGGATCGGGCGAAAGCTCAACTTATTGCGAGAGCCTTGACGGGAGATCGCGAGGCCGAAGACCTGCTGGAAGCCTCGGTAAACGACACAGACAATCTGGCGGCAACACGAACGAAGCCCTAGGTTGCTCCACAAGGGGACACTTACGGTCCCCCTCCAGCGCCTGGTGGATGGCAGCGCTGGCTGCAGCGTCAAGCTGCGCTGGTCGGATTTCGTACTGGAAGGCTGCTTGATCATCTGCGATTTGAGACAGTGCAAAATCGAGGGAGGCCTGCAAACTCTGGTCGAGGACTGAACGAACGCCAGCTGCATATGCATGTTGTGGATTTCAGCCGCAATCATGGGCGTGAAGCCGGCACGCTCCATCCGGTCAATGAGGCTCGCCCGAAGAAAGCACCCGGGCGGATTGAGCACCCAGGGTGCTTGGCCCAAACTTTTCCAATTACCGTCAACGTTGCCTGCGGCGCCTTGAACGATCTCCATGCGGTCGATAGCGATGATATTCGTCAGAAGAGGTGGAGGCGCGGCTTTACCTTCGGGCAAAAGCCAATGCCCAAGGAAGCATGGGTGGTTGCCACGGCTGGCGGCATGCAGCTCGGACGACACGTCATGTGATATTTCGCCAACAGTGTCCAATGTGGAATGAGCCCCCACCGGATCAGGCCAAAAGTGCGCTTCGGTTCCTTCGCGTGCTGACGGATGACTGGAACAGTCTGCGTAGGTGCAACGTTCCACCGTGGCTCCCAGGAAAGATCTTCGTCGAGACAGAAGTGGTCTCGGAGGTAGCGTTCCTTTGCGCTTAGCCGGTAGCGCCCGCACATGGAATAGCAGTTTAGCAAAAGGCGGCAGAGAAACTCCCCCAGGCTTGCCTTTCGTATCAGTCGGAAAAACGGACCCACCAGACTCGTAGCAGGGGCGACCTTTTCACCCCGACTCCCACCTACAGCAGATTTCACACGTTCCCAACGGAGGAAGGCCATGAGGCTGCGCCGAAATGAGTATTGTCCTCTCCATCGATCACGCTTTTGCTGTGGCCGTGACCAGATCCGGAAAGAACGCAGTTTGATGAGACTGGGTGTGCGGCGTATTGAAGATCCGCATCATCCGCGGGGGTATCGCGAATTAAGGTCTCCGGCCGAGATGCGCAAGCTGCTGAACCGGAAAATCGTCGAGCAGGACAGAAAGTGCGCGATTTGCCACGAAGAGTTCAGCGACTATAACGACATTGTGCCAGACCATCGGGATCCAAAAGGGATGGGCGGAGCGTGGAGAGATGACCATCCAGACAACATCCGGGCAACCCATTGGTGGTGTAACGGGGACAAAGGGTCAACGAGGATCCCGGACTGACGGCCCATCGGTAATTTCAAGTCAGCGCGAGAAAAATGTCGAAACTGCGCTGCAGATAATGTGTTGCGAAATCGGCCGCGATGGGGGTAAGATGGTCTTACCATGCAGACCAAGGTTTCCACGAAGGGACAAGTCGTTCTTCCAGGGCCGCTTCGGCGCCGCCTCGATATTCGTGCAGGCGATCCGCTGGACGCCAACATAGAGGATGGGAGTATTGTATTGACGCCGCGCAAGAAACGGGCTCATCGAGCAAAACTTGTGACTGATCCGGTTACCGGACTACCGGCTCTGAGCGCGGGCCCACACGCGCCGACGTTAAGCAGCAAGGAAGTTGAAGAGATCTTGGCAAACTTCCCATGATCTACTTGCTCGATGTGAATGCTCTGGTCGCCCTCGGCTTCATCAATCACGAATTCCACGCTCGCGTTGCTTCCTGGCTCCAATCGAGTAATTCACCGCAGTTGGCGAGTTGCTCGATCACCGAGCTCGGATTTCTGCGTGTGCTAGCCCAAGCCCCGGCCTATGGTTTCACCGTCGCCCAAGCACGCACACTGTTGCTGCGTCTTAAGGAGGGGCGAACCTCTCGCCTCACATTCATTCCAGACGAACACGATGTTTCTCATCTTCCCGGTTGGGTCAGAGCGCCTAAGCAAATTACCGATGGTCACTTGAGCAAACTTGCGAGCGCAAACGCCGCGGTCTTGGCAACGCTAGACGAGAGCATTGCCGGATCATATCTGATTCCAAGATAGTGTTTGCTTTGTTGAATCGTGTTCCGGGGTTGGCTCCCCTAAGACTCCGCCGTGGCATGTGCCTGAAAGACGCCTAACTTCTCCTAACCGCATTGTGTGCCGGAAGTGTGCCAAATCTCGCGAGCCCGCGCGCGGTGCACCACACGACTGACGGCCGATCAGCCGCACGCTCTCTCGTCTGCGCGGGAAGCCTGACTATTCAACGCTAGCTGTGCGCTAGTTGTGTGCCGGATTTCAGATTTAGGCACTCGCTGGAAGCCGCGCAGGACAGCCGTCGTTCTCTCAGAATTAGCCCATAAGCAGGCCTGAGCGTTTGGTGGATTGACTGCGCAGAAAGCGGTCTCTCGAAGACAAACTGTGACTTCTTGCGGAAAGTTGCTGTTCCTGCTGCATCATTGCAGCCGATGCCAAAAGTCACCGCCGTCCGGTTCGACGATGAAAGATGCACTTCATCCAGAATCATTCCAGACTGCTCTCCGAGTTCGAGATCGACGATAACGGCATCGAACTTTCGGCTTTTCAATAGGCCGAAGGCCGCGGGTATCTCTCGACAAACATCAGGAGAAATAGACAAGTCTTGTAAAGCGTCACTGAACTGTGGAATTGCCACTGGATCAGCGGATACCAAAAGTGCTATGCCGACTGCCATAATAAAATATCCTCCTGATCAGATCGCCTGTCATGATTGTGCCCCGGTCGCTTGTGCCAGGGCGTGCGGGTCGGGATTGTAGCCTCGCAATTTGTCGGCAACCCTATCAACCCTCAAGGGCTTGCTGAAATAGTAGCCTTGAATCTCGTCACACTGATGTGCCCGCAGGAATGCCATTTGCGCTTCGTTTTCGACGCCTTCGGCAATCACCTTAAGATTCAAGCTTCTTGCCATGCTGATGATTGCGGTTGTGATCGCAGCGTCATCAGGTTTTACAGCGACATCGCGGATAAACGAGCGGTCGATTTTGAGCTTACTGACCCGAAACTGTCTCAGGTAGCTGAAGCTGGAATAGCCAGTCCCGAAGTCGTCAATCGCCAGCGTCACCCCCATGGACTTTAATTCCTTAAGGACTGAGAGCGTCACATCTGCATTGGCTAGGAGTAGGCTTTCTGTTAGTTCCAGTTCGAGATATTGCGGGGCGAGGCCCGTCTCATGGAGCACTCTTCCGATGAGTTCGCAGAAGCCTTCTTGACGAAACTGGACTGCCGATACATTTACCGCCACCGTCATCGCAGGAAGACCTTCATCTTGCCATTTCCGGGCTTGAGAACAGGCGGCCCCGAGCACCCATTCGCCAATTGGCACGATCAAGCCGCAGTTCTCGGCAATTCGTATGAACTTATCGGGCGGCACGAGACCCAAGTTCGGATGCTGCCAACGAAGAAGAGCCTCCAACCCGATGATCTTCCCCGTGGCAATATCCATCTGCGGTTGATACATCAGAAAAAGTTCTTTTTCTGGGAGTGCCCGCCGCAAGCTGCTCTCCAGGGTCAATCGCTCCATAACCTGAGCATTCATCTCCTCCGTGAAGAACCGAAAGTTGTTGCGTCCATTCTCTTTGGCGCTGTACATAGCCGCATCGGCGTCCTTGATGAGCGTTTCAGCGTCCGCTCCGTGTTCCGGAAAGATGCTGATGCCGACGCTGCAACTAACATGGAGGGAGTGCCCTTGGACAACGAATTCAGGGGTCATTGCATCCATGAGCCGCTCAGTGGCAACTGCTGCGTCGGATACATCCTTAACGTGAGTCAACATGATCAGGAATTCGTCGCCGCCTAACCGGGCCACGGTGTCCTGTTCACGTGCAAATCTCTTAAGCCGCTCTGCAACCTCTTGCAGCAGGAGGTCGCCGACTGAGTGTCCCAACGAATCGTTGATGTCTTTGAACCGGTCGAGGTCGAGGAACAGAAGCGCCACTTTTCCCTTTTGCCGACGAGCGCCCGCGAGTGCCTTCGTCAGTCGATCCCGAAGAAGAGTCCGATTCGGTAATCCCGTAAGAGCATCGTTGTAGGCTAGAGATCTAATCCGTTCCTCGGCGACCTTGCGCTCGGTGATATTGCGCACGAAGGCGAAGCTGTATTCCTGCCCATCGAACTCCAAGTAGTTCGCAGTTACCTCCGCTGGAAAAACCCGTCCCTGTTTGCTAGTGTTCTGGCCTTCAAAGGTTATCGAGCCTCGCCGTTTGAGCTCCTCCCAGAACGTCGACCAATCTTCTTCTTTCCGGAAACGCGGATTCAAATCCGGGACCGACAGCGAAAGGAGTTCCTCGCGGGAATATCCTAGAGAATCGCAGGCCGCCTTGTTGACGTAGACGAAATGGCCTTGTGAGTTCGACCAAAATATATTGTCAGAAGCATGTTCCACCGAAAATTGTGCAAGCCGAAGCTCCTTTCCGCCTGCTTGCGGGCGGTGATGTCCTGCTTGATGGCAATGAAGTATCTATCAGCAGTGTCGCCACCGGCTCGCGTTACAGGTGTAATCGTCATCTCTTCTATGTAGCTCGTTCCATCTTTCCGTTTGTTGACAATCTCGCCCTGCCACACCCTGCCCGATGAGATGGTTGACCAGAGCTTCGCATAATAACTTTCAGGCTGCTCTCCGGATTTCAACAGGCGAGGGTTCTTGCCCAACACTCCTTCCGCGCTATAGCCAGTCATAGTCGTGAACGCATGATTCACCCACTGGATCGTGCCACGGAAATCTGTGATGACGATGGCATTGGCAGTCGCTTCTAAGACCGCGGATTGCAATTGCAATTGCTTTTCAGAGCGTTTAAGCAGAGTGATGTCCCGAGCAATCGCCGAAGCTCCTACAACTCGTCCGGTGGCGTCCGCTTGACGACGCTCCCGTTCGCCATTTCGTTCGCTATGAGGGCAAACATCGCCTCGGCCGCGAAATTGAGTTCATGTCGAGCTTTCCAGAGATCGGTTAACGTCTTGGGAGCAACAAACTCAAGTTTGTTCCAGAAACGACTCTCCAGAGCGGAAAGCCTCCCGTCCATACTCAAAGCATCAGAAAACAATCGAAGGACCACATCTGGATGCCGTGAAAGGAACCGCTCCAACTGCGAATGGTCCCACAGCTTGATTTTTGGCTTTGGATGGGACACTTGCCATGCTTTTACCCAATCTCTAGTGGGATTTGAAAATTGGGCATTTGTTGCGACCACAAGGCAATCTAGGTCAGCTAACGCGAGAGCATTGTTGACGGCTGATTTCACCTCATCCGGGTCCACCGTCGAGGATCGGCCTTTGCACTCGATCCACCACCTCTGTGCTTCAAGCTCCCCGTCTACGGCCGGAACATAAAATCTCGCCTCTAAGTCTCGGCCGCCATCGGCAGCCCCGCCCCCTGTGCCTCCAGTTCGCCATTCAAGATCCTTGGCGCCCATTGCATCCAGAAGCCAATACACACACTCCTCAAGATCCGAGCCTTTGAGGTCGGAAAATGGAATCTGAGCGGGCAGTATCCACTCTTTGAGTTTCGCCATTTATCACCTCGTGGGTGAGAGAGGTTAATATGAATTCCAATTCTTAACTCAGTACCTCGCAAAGAAGCTCGCCGACTTCTCCGGATTATAGCCGCGCCGGTCGTAAAGCTTCGTGGTGCTGGGCTCGCGATGGCCCGCGGCGCGCTGCACGTCCTCCAGGCGGTTCTCAAGCGCCGTCGTAATAAAGGTGGCGCGCATCGAATGCGCCGAATAGCCGCGGTCGAGGCCAAGTGACCTGGCGTGCTTACGCAAAACGCGGTCGATGGCGTCCGGATGCATCGCGCGTCGCGGCGACTGCGTTTTCCGGTTGTCGCTCAGTGGCCGTAAAAGCGGCCCCTCGTGGAAGCCTAAACCGGGAAAATCGCTACAGTTTCCATATAACGGGCTTCAACGTTTCTTTGAGATAGAGAGGATGTTTCGGGGTGCCATCTTTTCCGAGGCTCAAGATATGCGGCGTGACCTTTGCCTGTTCTAGAATCATGCGAGCAACCGCCGGACCGCGCGTGCGCAGATTCTTATGTTTTGGTTTTCCGTAAGCGAACACCACGATGTCAGCGCCCTTTGCCATCTCGACAATATGCTTGTCATTGTCCGGGCCTATCGGGTCCGAAACCTTTACTAAGCCGTCCTGGTCAGTGCATCGATAAGCGAAAGTGTTCGCTACGACGATTCCGCCATACCCCCAAGCTTTTGCAAACTTGCCCAGAGCAAGGTCGGCCATCTCCGGCTAGGCTGCGACTCGATCAGTGACAGGCTGTTTCGACGGTCGAATTGCGTCAGCAGCAAGTTGAATGACGCCATTCCGGAGAGCGAACAGCACCAATTCACTCACTGAGTGAAGATTGAATTTTCGCATAAGGTTGCTGCGGTGAGTCTGCGCCGTTTTAGTACTAACATCCAAGAGGCAGGCCACCTCTTTTGTCGACTTCCCTTCAGCCAGAAACTTAATAATCTCCCGCTCACGAGAGGTTAAAGTCGGCAGAGTCACCTCGTCCTTATTCGTGACGCGAGCATTTCCAAGGTATCCGGATAGAATCATTTCGCACACTCGTGCCGTGAAAAAAGTGTGGTCGTATTGCAACGCCTGCACAGCAGCAACCACATCGCGCGCTACATCGGATTTTAGAACGAAGCCACGGGCTCCTGCGTCCAATGCGGCACGGATGGTCGAATCTGCGTCCGTGACAGTCAAAATCAAGACTTTGACTTGCGGGCTGTCTCGTAGAATTTGGCGCGTAGCTTCTAGACCGTTAAGGATAGGCATTCCGATGTCCAGAATGGCAACATCAGGCTTCAACTCCTTAACCTTATCCACGGCCATCAGACCGTTGTCGGCCTCGGCACACACTTCCCATCCGGGATGTGACTCCATTAACGAAACCAGACCGTGACGCACTATTTCGTGGTCATCAGCCACCAAAATTCGGAAGTTATTCATAGGTCTCTCGGTTCAGTCTTACGAACAGTTCACACGGAAGCATTCCGTTTCGCTCGTTTTCGTGGTTGAGCAGAGTGGGAGTGGACAACGGCAGTCCGGTGGAATGCTATTTGAGGCGGTCATTGCCTGGGCCATACCGGCAGAACCAGAATGATCCCACCGGCAGGGAAAATCTGAGCAATATTGAACACCATGGCAAGGCCCACACTGCGCTGCTCAGACAGATTTGGGTGCATGAGTGCACGATCCGCACCGAAAACTAGCGGCTGACAGAATGCGCAGGGGTTCCATTCGGAGTCGACGGCGACGCTACTGCAGACTTGGGAGGGAAATAGCGCACCGTTACGTCTTCTGAGATGTACCGGAATCCGCTGTTCCTGTCCGGAACCCGCTGCGGTGGGGGTTGGGGAATGAAATAGCGCACCGTCACGTCGTCTGAGAAGTACCGGACTCGGATGTTCCTGCCCAGCACCTCCCGCGGCATGGTTTTGGAAGTCTTCTTCTCACTCGGCTCACGACCCAGCGCCGTTTGCGGCTTGGAGGTACGGTTCGCCACAACTTGTTTCGCATGTGCGAAGGGCATCTGCTGCTGGAGGGCATTTGATCCCTGTAGCCCTGAAACTTCCAAGGGAGACGGGGGGCGGCGATCCCTGAAGCCAATCCAGCAAGCCATTACCAGCACTGCAGCCACGCCCACAGCGGTTTCCCAACGGCCCACATTCAACGGAATGCGCTTTGCTCGATTTAACGCTGCCCAGGCTGAACGCGCGAGCGCCGGCAACTTCCCGGCCCGTGCCATAAAGGTTTCGCAAGGTTGGTATATCGCACGGTTAGTTACTGCAGTCGCCACAGATTCACGGTCGTTGAGAGCCTCTTCTGTTTGAGGTCCAGGAGACAGAGGGACGATAGCCCGCAGCCGCGTGCCAGGATCGGCTGATGTTATTTCCAAGTCTCCCTTCAGTTCATTCAACCGTTCGCACATTCCGGCGAGACCGACGCCGGAATCCTGAACCGACTGACCCAAGCGCCTCAACAATTTCTCTGGTATGCCGCGTCCGTAGTCTCTCACTTCGAGGATCACAACGCTGGCTTCTCGAAGAAAGCGAACCTCCACCTCCGATGCGCCAGAGTGGCGATGCACGTTAGTTAGACTCTCCTGCAGCACTCGGAAAAGCGCGGTCTCGATTGTGTCGGGCAATCGCTCAACCTGTGGCGCAAACTCCAACCGCACCTTCATCCCGCTACGCCGGGCGAAACCCTCGACGTACCACTGCGCGGCGCTAGTGAAACCTGCCTCGTCCAGCATCGGCGGATGGAGCAGGTAGGAGGTTGTGCGAATTTCCTGAAGTGCCTCATCAGCCAAAAGCGCTATGCCGAGCAGTTCCTCACGTATTCGTTCGCCGTTGTCTAGTCTTTTTTGCAGCAGTGCAACGGATATTTTTAACGCCGTCAGGGTTTGCCCGGTGCTATCGTGCAAGTCACGAGCCACCCTGCGTCTTTCCTCATCCTGCACCCGGAGAAGCCGTTGTGAAAGCCTCTGGAGCGCTTCCGTGCGCTCCAGGACCAGCAATTCAAGTTGAGAGCGGGATTGCCTGAATGTCAGTCTGCTTCGATGTCTTGAAAGAGTCCACACGGGTCTAGCTCCTCGGCGTAAAGGGGGCAAAACTGATTCTAAAAACTGTCTCATTCACGGTTCGTTCAATACTGAGCAAAACTGCACAGTGTCCTTTCCAAGCTCTTTTTCGCCGCTTTCAAAGATTTCCTCAACCTCCCGCGAAGCAGCAATTGTTGCGCGCCAGAGTTTTGATCTTGTGAACTTCGCCACCTCCGCTTAGAGTCACCGTCGTCAAGGCCGTCGTGTTGTGAACCGCAGCGGTCTGGGCTTCGCAAACATCTATTCTCGAACTTCAGTAAGTGCGTGCGCTAGCCGCATTGTTGAGGGGCGCGAGTCTGTGCGAGACTTGTCGTTGATGGCGGCTTTTTCTGGCGTGCTTTCGCGCATCGCAAAACTCTTGGTTCTATCACTGGTCCTTGTCGTCATCCCAGCGCTTGCGCAAGCTCAAGAAAGCAGTGAGGGACAAGATCAGCAAAGCCAACAGCAGCAGAGCACAAATGAACAAACGGTCAAACCGCCCCCTTCACCGCTGTTCCCGAAACATCACCGAGGAATGTATAAAAATCCGCTAGGCCTTCCGATAATTGACGCCACTCCTCAATCTCCACCGCTGGAAATAGATGATCCAAGCGTTCCCGATAAAGGTGAATACGAGATTAATCTCACCACGCACGCCGATTTCTCAAAGGAACTCCGGACATTCGATTTTCTTTTCGTAGATGCCAATTATGGAATTGTGCCCATGATCTTTGGTCATGAGCTTCCTACCCAAGTGAAAGTTGAATTTCCGCTGGCGGGCGCGAAGAAACCTGACGACCCCATGAGAGTTGGCATCGGCGCCGCCAAGTTCGGCCTCAAGGTCAACTTCTTTAACAATCGACACAAGGGTGTGTATGTTTCGCTCTACCCGCAAATTGAGTTTACCGTTCCAAGCACAGAAGCCGTCGAGAAGGGCCTGGCCAACCCGGGGCAAACATTGATCCTGCCGCTGCTGCTGCAGAAAGACTTCAGGCACATCACAGTTGTCGCCAATGGCGCCGTAAACAAACCCATTCATGATCCTAAACGCGACACAACGGGCACCCTGGATATCGGTTTTGGTCGTCCCCTTACTCGACACATGGCGGCCATGGCGGAGGTTCGCTTCGTTTCAACATTTGATCTTAAGCGCGAACGTCTGCTTGTCGTGAACTTCGGCCTGATGCGCAGTCTTCGAGAAAATGTGGTCCTGTATGCAAACGCTGGACGAAGCATTTTCTCAGACGGGGGCTTCCGACACACCTATGTTGGTGTTGGCGTGAAGTTTCAGCTCACACCAAAAGAATAGAGCCCACCCAAAAAAGTTCTAACGCCCGTCAACGCCAGGGGGTGCACATCCCATTCCGCCGTGTTCTCATCCCCTCAAATGAATGACGCCCATCAACCCTCGGGCACTGGACTTGGTCCGCCTAACGAGAATCAAAGTCCTCGATCGGACCACACGCTCGCGTCCAAATGTCGGGGATAAACTCGCAAAATGCCGAAGACACTGATGCAGTCTGTGGTCAGTCAACTCCAGACGGAACGCACGCGACTTGAGGGTGAACTGCACCGCGCAACCGCCGCCCTCACAGCATTCGGGAAGGTCTACCTGCGCGCGGGGAAATCTGGTCGGAAAAAGAGAACCATTTCGGCGGCAGGACGCAAGAGAATTGCAGCCGCGCAGAGGGCACGGTGGGCAAGAATCAGGGCTGGCAAGAAGTGAGCCCGTGTTCCAGCGTTTTGATCGTTACCGCTGCTCGCATGCAAGCGATTGGAAGATCAGATCATGCGCAGACTCGAACCGCGAGAATGTCTAGCTTTACCTTGACGGGTTCGCCCGTGTCGCACTGTCCCTGTCCGTCCAAAACGTTAGGCCAAGTCGTCGTCACCGGGAACCTCTGCACCGCGTCAGGCAATATAGCCTGCGTTAAGGAAAGATTGGCAACCCTAGAAGCACCGCGACCACTGTGGCTGCATTCATAGAGGCGTGTCGCAATCAGCACAACATAAAAATCACCCTCAGAAGTTGTTCTTCAATCGCTTAAAGAATGCCTTCCACGTGTTCACGTTCCCTTGAATCTTGACAACGCTTACCAGTTCCCAGTCTTGAGCACCTAGCGCGTTCGCCTGGTCAACCACATCTTGTTCGCTGCTGGCGGTGATGATCTTGTATTCCCATTGTTGGGTGCCCGGAGATGCTGAAAATGGGGATACATTCAACTGCGCAGTCAGGCTGTGCGATCTACCGTTTGCCGTGCCGGTAATCGTCAGCGGAAACGAACCGGTTGCCGCTGCTTGGGTAGCCATCAGGGAAAGTGTTGCTTTACCGGGTCCAGTTGGTGTGATCTGGGTACTGATACCGGTCGGTGTACTCGAAACCGTTAGTGTCGGCGCACCAGCTGCCGCGCCGCTCATGGCGGTATTGATTGTCGTGGACGACGAACCGCCCTGAATCATGTTGATTGTGGAAGGGACCATGGAAAGCGTGAAGTCAGAAGGGTTCTGTAAGGGATTGAAAGCGATATTCAACACGGGATGTAGCTCAATGACGTTCGGTGCTGCGCCGTGCTGGCCATGAGCAAAGTCGAAGAAACCAACACCCGTGACTTGAACGGGAACGTTGGCAGTTTGAAAGGATGTAGTCGCCGTGAACTGGGCATCAAATGCCGCTCTGGCACTGGCGATCTGTGCAGCGAACGGGCTTCCGCCTGCAACGCAACTAGGGGAGGGGATTTCTGCGACCATCGTTTTGCCCTGATCGTCTTGGAGAACCAGATGATAGTCAGAATCGCCCGTCGATCCGCCTTCCAGTTTGTAGTCCGTCAGAGTGGCGTTGACGACAAATACTGTGTTCTCGGTGGGGTCGAAGCGGCTGTCCGCTGGGATGGGACTTGGCGGCTTTAGACCAATCAATTGTGCGATGGTTGTATTCTGTGGACTGGCCAGACCAACGCTTCCAGCGCCTGCATCAGTGCCGGTTTTTACTGACCATCTCTCCTTGCCGCAGCGTTGAGCCTGAAGTTGCACACAAAAGCAAGTTGTGCAGAACAAGAGGGCAAGAATCTCTGCAAACCGAAAGCCTCGATTGAGCATAGTTCTCCTTCCTTTATCAGATCGTCCTTAGCCGCAGACGGTCCCACGCGCCGTTCAATACATCACTTGGTTGGCCCTGGGGAAGAAGAAGAAGCGAGAATAACAGCGTCCCTTAAAAAGGAGCATTCTCAGCCTTAAGATTAACAAAACGAAACATACGTCCATTTGCCATCGAAGTCAACTTATTTCCGTTACTTTTCTTCTTTACACAAGATGAAGAGGCTACATTTTTACACAAGATGAAGAGGCTACATTCAGGTCTGCATCGGGAAGCTCTGCTGGATCAGACCCTGATGTGGCTAAAGCTGACCGAGACTCGAATAGGGTTGATCAAAACGCGGGCATTGGCCACGAGCAAATGCGTGAGTGCTACCGCTCTCCGGTAAACATCTCGGGTTCGCGTCTCCTGGATGTACTGCATATTTCAATCTCTCGGAAACTCCCCGAGGGTCAACCTGGGGCCATTTGGTCCATGATTTCAGGAAATTCTGATCGCGTCATTACTAATGGGGTGGTCCGCCGCCGTTACCCTGAAAGGAGGAGGCATCCGGATTGCCGACAAACCATCCGGACCCTTCGTTCGGTACTTCCCAGAACCCCGTTTGAACGAAGCCTTAGCGGCAGACGCTTTCGCGTGCGCGGTGTCGGGAGTGTGCCTGTGAGCGGATAAGGTTGGGTCATAAGGAGATCACCTATGACCCACCTTCGCAAAATGATGCTCGAAGAACTCGAGCGTCGTAACTACGCTCAGACTACCATCGATTGCTACATCCAGACGATCGAGGATTTTGCGCGTCACTTTCGCCGCCCTCCCGATCAGCTCACTCCTGAACACATTGGCGAGTACCAAGCGTATTTGTTCCGCGAGAGGAAGCTGGCCGCATCCACCGTGACGCAACGGCTCGCGGCACTGCGGTTCTTCTTCACACAAACGATCAAGAAAGCTTGGAGTGTAGCCGACACGCCGTATCCGAAGAAGACGCGACCCCTGCCCAGCATCTTGAGCCCGGAAGAAGTGGCCCACCTCATCGACTCGTCCCAGACTCAGTTTCATCGCATGGTATTGATGACGCTCTATGGCACGGGGGCACGGCGCGCCGAGTTGGCTCGCTTGCAAATTTCCGATATCGACAGCCGACGCATGGTGATCCACATCCGCAGTGGCAAAGGTCGTCAGGACCGCGATGTCATGCTCAGTCCCAGGCTGCTCGAAGCCTTGCGCGACTACTGGCGTGGCCTGAAGCGCAAACCCACGGAATGGTTATTTCCGGGCGGGTCCCGGCACACCTCCCATCGTCCCATTACTCCCAGAGCGGTTTGGTATGCGTGCCAACGTGCTGCCCAGCGGGCAGGACTTCAGAACCGAGTTCATCCCCACACGCTGCGCCATTGTTTCGCCACTCACTTACTGGAAAACGGCGCTGACCTGCGCACCATTCAACTGCTCCTGGGACATCACGATCTGAAGGAGACCACGATCTATCTTCATCTCTCGCGACGGCATCTCAACGCCACCGCGAGTCCGTTGGACTCGCTCCAGTTGAAAGACAAGTCACCGCAGAACCCGTAGATGAACCGGCCGCCACTTGAGGTGGCCGATCTGGTTCGCGCCGCGGGACGCATCTTCATCGAACGAAGCCGCCAGTGGATCACCTGGCAACACCTCACGGTGCTGCGAGCCATCGCGCACTGTCGCACCGCCGCCTTGGGCGGGCATCTCGATGAGTGCACCGACTGTGGCTACCGTCCGGCTATCTCTTACAACAGCTGCCGCAATCGGCACTGCCCGAAGTGTCAAGCCAACGCCCGCAACCGTTGGCTCGAAGCGCGTCGTCAGGAGCTTCTCCCCACGCGCTACGTCCATGTTGTCTTTACCCTACCTCATGAACTGGCGCCGCTCGCCTTGCAGAACAAAAAACTCCTGTACCATCTCTTGCTGCAGACCAGTGCCGCAACTCTCCTCGAAGTCGCTCGCGATCCCAAACATCTCGGTGCCGAGCTCGGCTTCTTCAGTGTGCTCCACACCTGGAATCAAAAACTCGAACATCACCCGCACGTGCACTGTGTCGTGCCCGCCGGCGGATTATCACTGGATCGCACCCATTGGATTCCATCACGCTCGCGCTTCTTTCTTCCCGTCAAAGTGCTCAGTCGCGTCTTTCGCGGTAAGTTTGTGGCCGCTCTCAAACGCAACTTCCGGCAGGGGAAGCTGGGCTTCCACGGCAAGCTGAAACCTCGCGCTCACTCCAAAGTCTTCTCCGCCTGGATAAGAACCCTGTTCCGAAACGACTGGCACGTCTACTCCAAACGTCCCTTCGGAAGCGCCGAGCATGCCCTCTGTTATTTAGGCCGCTACACCCATCGCGTGGCCATCTCCAACCACCGACTCGTCTCTTTCGTCGATGACCAAGTCACCTTTCGCTGGCGCGATTCCGCTCACAACAACGAACACAAGTTGATGACCCTAGCGCTCGATGAGTTCCTACGCCGCTTCCTCCTGCACCTGCTGCCCAAAGGCTTCGTCCGCATCCGCCACTTCGGCTTCCTCGCCAACCGCCGGCGCGCCGCT
This sequence comes from uncultured Acidobacteriaceae bacterium, assembly GCA_963789205.1. Lineage (GTDB taxonomy): Bacteria > Acidobacteriota > Terriglobia > Terriglobales > Acidobacteriaceae > Acidiflorens. Next base: position 416,585 of record CAWBJV010000020.1, on the reverse strand, counting down.
CTCCTGCCGCTTTGCTTTCAACTCCTCCACCCAGAACCGCCATCGCAATCCGAACCAGAAGCTTCGCCCGCCAAGCAGCCGAATCCACTTTGGCGTTGTCCCAAATGTGGCGGCCCCATGGTGGTCATCGAGAGACTTACTGCGGCCCAGCTCCAACTTCGTTCTCCACCCTGGCTCGCCGGAGCCGCGGCATGAAACTCCCATTCCGATCTCGCTCGCTCGGTGCCTCCCAGCACTTAGAGGCCCTCGTACGCTTTCGTTGCCCATCCACCAAGCTCCTGGCTTCGAGCTCTCGCTCGCAAACTACCATCGAACCAATCCGGCCTGCGCTCCGGTTACTCCATCACCGACTCCCCGAATCTTTCTCATCACGACAACACCATTGAATTTGCATAGACGCTTCCTCACCGGCGGCTTCCTTCAAACAGCTGTATCGGACGCGCCCCGCACGTCTCCAGAAATCTACCTGCCACTCCATAGGGGGCGCGTCCGATACAGCACTAGCGTTTCTGGATAATCTCCGATTGCCGACCATCCAGGAATTAGGGAGATCGGCAAATTCCCGGCCTATTTTGAACTGTACCGCAGTTCAGAGCCTGGTGAAGCCGTCGGGGGTCCACTGTTCTGAGCCGACTCCGTTGTGGACGAAGAAGACGCCGTTGGGGTCGTATTTCTTTTTGATTTCGGCGAGGCGGGCGTGGTTGGCGCCCCAGTAGGAATGCTCAAAGTCGGATTCGAAGAAGTTGCTTTCCGAGAGGTAGGCTCCGCTCTTGGAGGCCACGGCCCGAAGTTCGTCCATGCAGCGGTGCACGGTGTCTGCGGCTTTGCGGCCCTTGGCAACGTCGGGTTCGTGATTGGGAATTCCGGGATACGCGGGCCCCTGGCCGTCCGCGACGATGGCGAGAGCAAAGGCACTCCACACCGAGGGATTCATCGCAGTATCTTTCGCTGCCTCGGTCGCTTCCGAAGGAGCGCCTGCGAGCCCCTTATTGAAATGAAGCTCCACCTCGCTGAAGCGCGAAGCCGAGAACAATGCGTTGGCCAATTTTTCCTGTGAATCATCCAGCAGCAACGATGCGGGCATCCAAAGCGACTCGAAACCCCAGACGACCCAGCCGACTTGGCCGGCGTCGCCGTTCCACCAGACGTTCGTTGGGCTGGCGCCTGCGCGGAAGTCTGCCTTGAAAACGTCGTGGTGATGTTCTTTGCGCCAGTCCACGTCCCACCAATGCCGGAAGGGCATGCTTCCGATTTCGGGCTCAGATTCGATCGTATATGCGGCGGAAGACTGCGCCAGCCAATTAAGGAACGGCTGCCAGACTTTTCGCGATTGCTCCGTGTCCAGTCCAAGATGAACCATGCTGATTTCGAGCTTGTTGTCCGGAGAGAAGTGCGCTTGTTCGCCCCAATGATCGTTGAAGAGAGCTTCCCGGTAGAAGCCAACGAAGTGGCGGATCAGGCGGCGATAGGCGTCATCTGAAGAAGCTTTGACAGTGAAATTGGCACCGCCGGCAAGTTCTGGAAGATCGCGCACGCGCAGGGTTAATTTGCTGACTGCGCCGAAGGTGCCACCTCCGCCTCCTTTCAGAGACCAAAACAGATCCGAATTGGTGCAAGCGTTTGCAATTCGCACTTTGCCGTCGGCGGTAACGACTTCGGCTTCAAGGAGGCCGGCGGCGGCCATGCCGTAATGCTTCGAGAAGCTGCCAAAACCGCCGCTTTGAATGAGGCCGGCGACGCCGACCGTGGTGCAGCCGCCGCCCTGAACGTAGGCGCCGGCCTTGGTGGTGACGGCGTCGTAAGCTTGCAACCAAATTGTCCCCGAGCCGACAGTGATGGCCCGCTGAGGAGCGTGAGTGGACTTGCAACCACTAGGAACGAAATTTTGCTGGATGGTGACGTCATGCATATGACGTGTCCAAATCAGGAGAGAATCGGGCGCGTTCGATGTGCCCTGATAGCTGTGGCCACCTCCTTTGACGACGAGGCGCAGATTGTTGTCGCGGGCAAAATCTACGGCGGCTGCGATGTCGTCGGCATTTCTTGCAGCGACAGCGTAGACACTAGGTTTGGTGGCCCAACCGTCGACCCAGCCCAGGGTTTGGGTGATGCCGGGGTTGTCGCCGATATAGTAGGGGTTTTTCAAATTTGCGAAGAGAGTTTTGCAGTCCGCGCTCTGGGACGAGGACACGCATGCGTTCATCGGAAAATCGACTTGAATCAGGTTGCCGCCGACCGCCTCGTTTAGGCGCTTCCACGCTACGTTGGAGGGCCAACTTCGGTCCGAAGGACGCACCCGGCGGATGGCGGGACTTGCGAACGCGCTGCGCGGCCACAGCTGCAAAAGTGATGCTGCCCCGGACGCCTTCAAAAACTGTCTTCGGTCCAAGGCTGCTACCTGCTTTCTCAGCGTCACTCGGAGATTATTTCTCGATGGTTGTCGACAAATTCAACCATGACTCGTCGTGTGAAGCAAGGGCTCGCTTTCGGTACCAATCGCAACCTGAAGCTCTGCAGGTAGCGACCCTGAATCTGCTCGTGCCTGATTAACGAAAAAAGGGGAGTGAGGCCCAACGACGATACTGGCAAGAAGTCGGTTTCGAGAAGATTATCCGCTGATCTCCCCGAAGCCCGTTTCCGTGCCGACGACTCGCCAAGTGACCAGCCGATGGGGTATATTGCGACGGCGAGTGTCGATCCAAGCCAGAGGCAATCGCCACCGGCTTTTTCATCATTGGTTGAGGTCCGCAGAGTACGGAGGTGGCCGACAAACGGAATCGCGCAATCTGCTCGACTCGCAAGCCAATTCTTTGCCCTTGCTAACGTTTCTTGCTGACGACCGTCGCTAGTGAGCGTTGAGAGGCGACAAAGCCCACAGTCTGTGCGCTGCATCGTTGTCTCGTGATTCTCCGATCTATGACACGCGGTCTCCCTGGTCTCATTTCTGTTCGATTCGCAGTGCGAGAATTCGGAGGGCAAGAATGAAGAGTGCCAGTGCAGGCAGTGTGTGGCTTTCGACATTGTGGCTGATGCTTGTTGTGAGCTTGGGGCAGGCACAGTCGGGCACACGCGATCACGCCCGCGTCAAAGTAGGCCAGCAGACGGACAAATCTTATTTTGTAGCCACTGGGCAGCGCATCTCGCCCGCGGGCGAGCAAGTGGAATTCTTCGGCAGGCCCGTCGATCTGGCATTATCTCCTTCGGGTGCGGTGCTTGCTGTCAAGAATTCTCACGGCCTGGTGACCATCAATCTCTCAAACCATCATGTACGATCTCTTGATTTTGAGGAGATCAGCCCCGAATACATTCCACATCTTGGGGGGGCGAGCTTCGTAGGGATTGCGTGGGAACATAACGGACGTAACGTCTGGATCACGGACGCCTATGTAGGACTGCATCGTGCCAGCCTCAGGGCGAACGGCGAATTCCAATGGACCACTCACATTGTTCTACCGGGTCCAGTGCCGGTCCGGGTGGACGGGGTCCGGTCAGAACCAAAAGCGAACCAAATCGCAAGCGCAACTCCTTCGAGTCCGGGAGGCATTGCGATCGATGGAGAAGACAAGTTTCTCTATGTCACGCTAAGCCAGAACAATGCACTCGGAGTTGTGGACCTCGCTTCCGGCAAACTAGTCGGCAAAATTCAAACCGGCGTGGCACCGTTTGGTGTGCTGCTTGCGGGCGATCATGCGTTCGTCTCCAACTGGGGCGGCCGCGTTCCACGGGCAGGCGAGCGAACTTCTCCCAGTGCGGGCACTCCGGTTCTGGTGGATGCCAACGGTGTAGCCAGCAGCGGCACCGTTTCTGTTTTGGATCTAAAGCTGCATGCTTCCATCGCAGAACTTGAGGTTGGGCTCCACCCCACCGGGATGGCACTGGCTGCCGACGCCCACCGGCTTTTTGTGGCCAATGCCAATAGTGACACGGTTTCAGTCATCGACACCAACCGCTTGCGGCAGATCGAGACCATTCCGGTGAGCCCGGAGCCCGGAATACCTTTCGGAAGCGAGCCGAACGCTCTAGCCGTCGATCGAGCGGCAAGGACCATTTACATCGCGAACGGCGGAGACAATGCCATCGCGATCTTCGATGTCGCGAACAAACGAATGCGCGGTTATGTTCCCACGGCCTGGTATCCAGGATCGGTGGTGCTAGATACCGGGCGCAACCGGTTGTACGTTGCCAACGTGAAGGGGATTGGAAATTTTGGCATCGAGAACGGCTATCCCCCGAATTTCATTAAGCACCGTAAGGGCGGGAAAAATGCGTACGACTATGCCGGTTCGGTCTCTGTGATTGCGGTTCCGGATGATTCCACCCTGGCCATGTACACAAAAGATGTTGGCAGAAATCTCGCCTACGGGAGTGCCAGGGAAAGCACCGTGCCCGCGCACGGCTTGGCCGTCCCTCTGCCGGCATCATTGCGCCAGCAATCGCTGTTCAAGCATGTGATCTATATCATCAAGGAAAATCGAACCTATGATGAAGTTCTGGGCGACATGAAACAAGGCGATGGAGACGCCAGCTTGTGCATGTTTTGTGGCGATGTCACTCCGAATCATCATGCCTTGGCGGAACAGTTCGTTCTCTTTGACAATTTCTACGTCAATGGCCTGCTGAGTGCGGATGGCCATCAGTGGACGGATGAGGGCATTGCCACCGACTACGTGGAGAAGACCATGGGCGGTTTCTCCCGCAGCTATCCAAGTGACGGCACCGATCCTCTTGCGTACTCGCCGGCCGGTTTCATCTGGGACGCCTTACTGCGGAATGGGCTGACGTTCCGGAACTATGGCGAATTCGTGGAGTCGGACCTGGTCACGGAACCGAAGAACGCCACCTGGCAAGACTTCTATTCCGACTATCTCAGCGGTACCCGCAAGAACAAATTTCAGCAACGCATATTTGTATCTGCACTGCGCGAGCACACCAGCCCGGACTATCCGCCGTTCGGCCCGATCATTCCCGATGTCTATCGGGCACAGCGATTCCTCGAGGAATTCAGGCAATTTGAGGCGGCCGACAATCTTCCCAACTTGCTCCTGCTCCAGCTTGGAAATGACCACACATCGGGGCTTGACCCGGGGATGCCTTCACCGCGTGCCTCTGTTGCCGACAACGACCTTGCGTTGGGCAAGATTGTGGAAGCCGTTAGCCATTCGAAATATTGGCGCGACGCGGTGATTTTTGTGGTCGAGGACGATGCTCAGGATGGGCTTGACCACGTGGATGGCCGTCGCAGCCTTGCTTTCGCCATCAGCGCCTATACTCGCCGCCGCACCACAGACAGCAGCTTCTACAACCAGAACAGCGTCCTGCGCAGCATCGAGAGCATCTTTCATCTGCCGCCTTTGACTATGTTCGATGTTTACGCAAATACAATGGCGCCAGCCTTTTCCGCAACCCCGGATCTCGCGCCCTACACCGCGCAACCAAACCGCATTCCGCTCGACGAGATGAATCCCGATCTAAAGTCGTTGCAGGGCGCGTCCCGAAAGTTTGCCGAACTGTCGATGGCGATGGATTTCTCCGCTCCCGATCGCATCAATGAAGAGCAATTAAATCAGGTGCTCTGGTTCGCAACCCATGGCCTCAAGCGCCGCCCCGACACGCATGCCCAGTCTAGGGAGACTAGCCGCGCCACCCGGAAGTGGTGATCCCTGGTCCGTTTCCCGACAAATACATCTCCGCTGAAGAAGGCTTGAGTAACAGGATTACTTCTGGGTCTGCCGACTGCACATCCAATGGCACTTTGCTTCACTAGGGGCGAAGTCTCGTAATCTCATTTCCTCGACCAAGTTTCTGGTTCAACGCATCAGGCGTCCGCAAAACAGGGCGATATGAAGATAAATATTGACGATGCGGATGCCCTTGATGATTACCTCCAAGAACCGCGCATGGCTGTCGGCATCGTCTCCGACGAGAGCCTTAGCCATTGTCTTCATCGGATGTCGCGACAGAATGGCAACCCCGTTATAGGCCTTCTGCGTCACCGCGACAGTCTCATAGCCGAGCGACTGGAAGACTTCGGAGGGAAACTCCGTTCCCTTCAATTCTTGTAGCAACAACACATCCGGTTCGCGAGCTTTCAGCCATGTCGTGACATGGGTCAGCCGAGAGCGAACAGAATTCAAATTCCAGCTAGCGACTTTAAACATCAACCTACATTCTAGCGTCGGAGTGCGAGGGCGGTCATTGGCTGGGACGCTTTGCGGTTGATCTGGTCACAAAGCGAGGGATTTCAGACTAGTTGCCGCTTCAGGTTGACCGCTCCGCGCCTTCTCTTAGATGATTGTGACGCATGGACGTTGAACGCATCATTGACGAGGTTGAGCAGCTACAGGAAATGTTCGAAGCGCCGGATATTAGGCCACTCAGCGCAAGCGACATCTCTGCTGCCAATCGCAGGCACGACGAAATGCTCGCGCATAGCCCGTGGTTCCGGCTCTGGCAGCGGTATGGCGTCTGTTGTCGAGCGGAATCTCCGGTAATCCAACTGGGGGAATAGAAAGCTAGATTTTCCGCAGCCTGTGCCCCGAAATGAACCATGCTGAGCCGTCGCAAAGCTCGTGCTTGAGAGCGTCATCCCCGGCACCATGATTTACCAACTTGAGCAATCGCATGGCGAATTCCCGCTGTATGGACAGGTTTGAAAAAGGTCTGAATTTGGCTAGTCCTGCGACCGCCTCCGTCGATGATATTCGCCGCCACTAAGGCCGCCGAGATCAACCACAACGGTGACAATCAGAATCGGTAAATTAATGCCAGCTATAGGCTGACGTGTATTTGCCATCCACGCATATACAAGCGTGGTTAGGGGTAAGAGCAAAAATCCGAGCAGGGGCAATATCAGACCGTGGTACGCTCGTTCTAAATAATTCGAGAACAGGAACAACAATGCGAGGGCGATTCGAGGAAAGGCTAGAAAGACAATTAGCAGGAGGCAACCCACGAAATTCTCCTCGCGCATCGTACACTTTTCCTGCACGAGACACAACGAAGTTGCGGGCGGGCGAAAGTGATGCCGGAGCGGACGCTCTCGTCCCTAGCATTTGTGTGCTTATCAAAGGCCACGCACCGCTGGAGAACCGTACGCTACCGAACCGAAGGTCAATTTCCTTGGAGCTAACCTCTTTGCTGGTGCATCGAAACGGCATCGGCAAGGAGATCAGAATGGAAAGCACCATTTCTACAGAAGACCTAAAAGCCAAGCTGGACCGAAAAGACCCCGTCAAGATCGTAGAGACGCTTGCGCCCGAACGCTACCGCGAAGCCCACCTTCCGGGAGCGTTGAACATTCCCCCGGAAAAGATCAAAGAACTCGCACCTCAGTTGTTGCCCAACAAGGATTCTGAGATTGTCACCTACTGCACGAGCTTGCATTGAAACGCCAGTGAATACGCCGCCCGTGAATTGGCGGCCATGGGTTACACCAACGTGGCGCATTATCCCGAGGGCAAGCAAGGATGGATGGAAGCGGGACTTCCAGTGGAGAAGGCTGCTTAGTATCGCTCCGAGACTCAGGACACTCGCGTTTTTCTCCGAGCAGGTGTGTGCTCAGCGGCCAATCCGTTTGCAAACCCCGCCATGAATCACGTCTGGACAGCCTCCCACGACACGATGGCGAACACAATGCGAAAGTGCTAGACTGCCGTCTTGCTTCGAACGTGTAAAGTTTCAGTCGCGGACATCGCGGGCGTTGAGCACTCAACTGAGGTTACTGCGGGATCGCTGTACGAGGCCGTAGCAGCCGCGCTTGCTTCTCTGAGGAAAGACGATTGGGTCGGTGAAATAGGAACGGGGCTGACGACCGTCCGAATCGAAGTGCTGCATCCTCCCGTCACACACGAGGGCAAACTGAAAGATTTTCAGGCTTGGCTTCAACGCAAAAGTGGTTCACCGGCTGACATGGTTCTCAGGGACAAGCTTTTAAAGATGCTGGCAGGATCGCGAGGTGCACGACCGTGATATCCTCTCCCGGATATGGCCGGAGCGCGTCGAGAAGTCAAGCTTCCTTACCGGGAACTGTACATCTCGTGCCCACACTGTCACGCTGACCTGACAATCGGGACGGTGCTGGACACGATCTTGGTGTCTCGTCGTAGCTGCCCGGAGTGCGGCAAGGAATTTCTGATCGAGAACGACGTGCCAAGAAAGCCTGACTCCAAGAAGCCCAGCGGATCAGACAAACCTGTTCGCGCTGTGAGGCGTGCGAAGTCCCGCTAGGGTAGTTACACATCTCAGCGACAGAGGTTGGTGTATATGTTCGCCAGAACCAGGAACCATCTGGACGCAGGAGTTCTCCCTCTCTGGAATGCAGTCTTCTGCCTGGATTGCGAGGTCATCAGCAGCAGTCGAGGTGACGAATGCACTGCTTGCAAAAGCCGCTCGCTCGTGAGCCTTGCTCGGATGCTCGGGGGTAGTTTGCTCGCGCATAGGGCACAACACTTTCAAGAAGAAGGTGGGTTGTTCGACATCACAATTACGGTTGAATTGCCGGAGATGCACGCCAAAGACTTGAGCACCACCGTTGAGAGGTTGACTAGTGTGATTGGTCCGATGCTCGCACGAGACCGAGCGTCATTCCACGTCAATGTGAAACCGGCAGTAGACAAAATCGACCTACAGCCCCCGCTTTGCTTCCCGGAACGGGATGCCGCATAGAGCATTGCTATTACGTAGGGTCCAGCGGAACTTTTCACTTCTTGCCGAAGATCTGCCTCTCGTCCCAGGTTTCTTTGAGCCTGGGACGTTTTGTTCTTGCTTCCGATTCGGCCCGGCTCGGCGCAAACGCTCTCTGGTATTCTTCCTGATCCACCTGCGGTGCGCGGAGGACGATCTCGACAAATGGCAACTTCTTCTTCTGACGACGTACCGGGTTCGGCGGATCGGATCTCACCCAGGCACGTGTTCGAGGCGAGGATTTGGATTCGTCTCCAGCGGGACGGCAAGAAACTTAGCCTGCAGGGCTGGTCGCGTGATCTCAGCGAAAGTGGTGTGGGCGCGTTCGTTGCCGAAGCTCTCATACTGAGCGAATCCGTAACGCTCGAAATCCCGCTGCCGGAGTGCGACAAACAAGTGATCCCGGCAGAAGTTGTTCGTGCACTGGGAACAGAGTACGGATTCCGGTTCACGGCGCTGAGCGCTGAGCAACGCCGCCAGATTCGGGCGACGCTGGAGGAACGCCCCGCGATTCCGCGCCACGGCGCGGGACAATGATCTGGGCGAGTGATCCGCCCGCAGGATTCCGATTTGAGTCGGCTACTCTGGATTATTGCCGGATGCCAACTGCTGTTTCTGCTTCTCGATCACAGCCTCAATCCATTTCCGAAGGCCGCTATCGGTGCAATCCTTGCGGGCCTTTTCCAACCTGTCAATCTCAGCCCGGATCGTCGCTATCTCTGTGGGTGAAAGCATGGCTTCCACCTCTATAGAACGAAATCGCTCGCCAATCCCCTTCAAAAGTAGAACAGGCCCAATGCACTTCTCCGGTTCCACTACTTCTTATTCTTATTTTTCCTCTTTCATTTTCTTGCAAACTAGCTTGGTGTGCCCCGTTTTTGAATCAATAACACTGGTCACGGGCAGACCAACTACAGGTTACCGTGTTGGCACGCCTGTTTTCGACAGTTACCAATAGTTATGGAACTCAGACCCACGTGGGTGTAAGGGGGCATGTTTCACCAGTTGACCACAACTTCCGCAAGGCACCGTCTTGGCCCAAATCGCAAGTGGAGGTATTGCCGCATTTGTTGCAAAACCCGGACGCCAACCGTGGATTCGAGACATGCGACCCAAATTTGAGTTGAAGGCGGGGACAACCGTGATAGGATGCCGGACGTAGGACTCCGGGCCGAGCCTCCAGTCTTAATGTGATGTGGCGCTCTCAGGGGAAGGGAGTCACACATTTCGTTTCCATCTGCGCTCGGCCGCTTCTTCAATTTCCTTCCAAGTACTGGCACATGCCCGGAGAGAGGGCTTGACCGTCCAAATGCTGACTCAACGTCAGCGGGTCGACACGCGGGACAGTTATTTTTCTTCGCTAGCAAGGCAAACAACTTCGGAAAACCTTTGGATTAGCGACAAAGCAACGTTTGGAAAACTGCATGCAATCAACCAAGGGGCGTAGCCTCCAAGAGCAGGACAACCTTGAGTGGTCCCTCAGGCCGTTCGGTGTTGTAGGGGGCTGCGTCCAGAATTGATCAACAAGCGCAGTTGCCAACCGACTTATGTTCGGCGAGGGCGTAGTCGGAGTCGAGGCCGCATCACCGACGCTTGATTGCAGCCGATTGATGTCTGTGGAATGGGAAAGAAGAACTGACTGGTGAAAACGGTGAAGGAGTCGGTTCACAGAATGACTAGCCGTCTGCAACTCATAAGCGGCTACCTGGAAATGAAGGATTACACCAAGGCGCTGGGGAAGACGAGGGAAACCATTAAGGAAATGCACGCGTTGGAAACGAGTCTAACGGGGCTGGCGAAGGTAGGGATGACCGTGCCGCATGATGGGGCGGTCGTAGTTCCACATGGCTCCACAGTTGTGAGCCACGAAGACGTGAACGTGGACGTTGACAGAGATGAAGTGCGGGCAGTTGAAAAAAATGAGGTTCTCGCCGGTCACGGGACCGACAATCCGAAAACGAAGTGAGATTTAAGCGCGACCATTAAATGCAGTGGTGTTGCATTACACGCGTGCTTGGGGGCAGTCCACGTTTCGCCGGGGCCCCGGCTTCCTTCACTTCGGCCCGCTCGATTGCGTTGCGCCTATGCCGAGTCGCCATGTTAGATTCGTCCTGAGTGTGGCCTCCATCGGCGCTTTCCTAACTCAAAAAGGGATTGTGGATACAAATGCACGGAATAATCTTTTCTCAACTGCGGAAATACATTGAGACGAAACAGGGTAGCCGCGCGTGGAGCACTTTGCTTAAGCATGCGCAGCTCGAAAATAGGGCTTATTTGTCCGTGAGCGAATACCCGGATGCCGAAATGGAGGCTTTGGTCTCGGCCGCCGCTAGGATGTCCGGCCAACCCGCTACAGTTGTTCTCGAAGATTTCGGCGTATTCCTCGCTCTGCCGTTGCTGAACATGTACAAGCACCTGATTCCAGGGGATTGGAAGACTCTCGATGTGATCGAAAAGACCGAGGAAACCATCCACCACGTAGTCCGGGTGCAAACCCCAGAGGCGAAACCTCCTGTGTTACAAACCATTCGGCGGAGCGAAGATGAGGTGGTGCTGATTTACGGTTCTCCCCGCAAACTGTGCGCGCTTGCAATCGGCATCGCCAGAGGTGTGGCAAAGCAGTTCAACGAGACCATTGAAGTTACCCAGACCAAGTGTATGCACAATGGCGCGCCCCACTGTGAAGTTGTCTTCCGCAAGGGATGGAAGTTCTGATAACTAAAACACTCCGGGGAATGGTTGCATGGACAACCTGGCGTAACCAGATTTATCGTAAAACATTCGGAAATCGTATAATGACTAGGCCCGTGAACTGAGATGAGTTTTCGGGGAGTAACCATCGCTCTAGCGCTTGCAGCCGCTTGTATTGCGCCCGCGATTGCGCAGGAGGGCGCTCGATCACGCGTTGCGGCGACATCATGTTGCGCTGACGAGATCAACTCTTCCGGGTGGCTTGCGAAGCACCGAAAACGCGGTTGCTAATGGCGAAAAGAGCGGACAGGAGTGTCCGCCCTTCACCCCTCGCAGACTGAAGCCTGCTCGGAATCACAGTTTTAAACGGCTTAGCGGCGCAAGTAAACCTTGTGTCCTCCTAGGCTAGGAACAGTAACGCGTTCTAGTGGCCCGTCATGCTATGCAGTTCAGGGGACGTAGCTTGATCAAAAAAGCCCCCTGCGAATCGGTTCTTGTTGTTGATGTGGGTCAACGCCGTGCCGCTTGCTCCCGGCACATCCACTGTGTTGAAGACCCCCTTCAAATAGAGGAAACCGTGCGTCACGCTACTGCTATCGGAGTACGAGCCGGAGATCACGCCGTTGTCATTGATTCCAAAGGCAGTCGTCGATTTGGACAGCGGCGGGTCGAGCGTAGTGTATACGCCGCCAAGGAAAGTAAAGCCATGCTCGACGTTGGTGGCATCGTCGTAAATGCCAACCACCTCGTCGGTGCTGTTGATCCCGGCTGCTTGGGTGAAAGTCGAGCCGGGAGGGTCGAGAGAAGTGAAGTTCGTTCCATCGTAGAAGAAGCCGTGGACAGTGCTGGCGTCTTGCCAGTAACCAGAAAGGTGGCCGGAGGAGTTGACATCTGTGACGACGGTCCCTACCGCGCCCGGATAATCGATCGTGGTGATCGTGCCCGCAGTATCCACAAAGCCGTGGTCCACGTTTGAACTGTCAGCATAGCCACCCGCAATCTGGCCATTGGAGTTGATTGAGAAAGCAATAGTCGCGGTTGCACCCGGCACGCTGTAGATGGCGTATCGGCTCCCATTGAAGGTAAAGGCGAGCGTCGTGCCGCTGAACGAGAATACACCTACTGTCTTTCCCGCGTTCGCGCCAGTTGCTTCAGTGGCATCGGCGCCGGGGAAGTCTGCGGTGAGGAAGTTGTATAGGTGAGGGGCCGCGAGGGCACGCGCTATGTCAGCGGTGGACGCGGAGGCCGATCTGGCCGGGGCGGAAGGGAGCAACCGGGACAAGATCGGCGATGCCAGCAATGATCTTGGACTGGCCGATTTGTTAGTGTTGGACGATTGAGAGGGCCGTTGGGCGCTCACAAGCGAGCCGAGAAGCAGGGTCGTAGCGATGGTGACGAACAAGCGTCGAGCAAAAGTCATACACTTCTCCTATTCACTCAAATATTTCCTTCGAGAGTTGGCGGGAACCTGGGGAAGGGGCGGCGTCCCACGCTCGCGGGCAGCTATTTACTCACCACAAAGAAGCCTTGTCAAGTGAATTGATTGGCCGGTAGTGGGCCGTAAGTACGGGTTCGGGCCAATTTCATTTTTGGCCGATTGAAGTGCCACTAGGTGTTGAAAACAGGCGAGAGCGCTCACGACCCCTCAATGAGCGTTATGGGGATGTTTCACCAATTGAGGGCGTCGCCGGTCGGGAAAGCCGACAAGAGTCCTCCCATCCTTCGTCTTTAGCACTCCTGCTTTGATCGCCACTCGTTACACCAGGATGCGAATTGGTGAGGACTTCTCGTGCCAGTTAGCGCGTTTGAGCGAGTAAAGAACGTGCCGCCGCAGGGGACTCAATCGTTGGTGCAAGGGCTATATTTGTGCCAATCGACCAGAACCTTCCGCGAAAACCTTCTGAGCTTCAAGTTGCGGGTGATAGGATTGCTTCATGCCAAAAACACTGATGCAGTCTGTAATCAGCGAACTCCAGAAGGAACGAAAACGACTTGAGGATGAACTGCACCGCGTAGCAGCGGCCCTGACCGCTTTCGGAAACGTCTACCTGCATGGGAGCCGACCAACTCGCAAGACGCGAACTATTTCGGCTGCGGGGCGCAAGAGAATTGCGGCTGCTCAACGTGCGCGGTGGGCAAAGATCAAGGGGCAAAAGGTTGTTTCAATCAGTTCCCGCAGGGGACTCACAATGTCCCCGGCGGCCCGCAAAAGGATTGCCGCAGCCCAGAAAGCACGCTGGGCAAAGTGGCGGAAGGCCCAAAAATTGTCTTAGGTTCGCACTCCCATATGCCATGTCGAAGCCACGTCGCAATACGGCCTCCCTCCCGCCGGACGACACCCTCTACGCCGTCAAGCAGCGCAAGCCTGTTCCGCATGAATTCGTACTCGACGCGATAGCTCCGCTGTCGCCCTGGACCCGCTCCATGTTCGGCTGTCTGGCGATCTATGTTGAGGACAAGATCGTCCTTATCCTTCGCGACAAACGCGACCACACGGCTGACAACGGCGTGTGGCTCGCCACCACCAAGGAGCACCACCAGAGCCTGCGGCGGGAATTCCCCAACATGCGATCCATCCAGGTGCTGGGGAAAAAGGTGACGGGCTGGCAGGTCCTTCCGACAGATGCGGAGGATTTCGAGAAGGCGGCGCTGCGCGCCTGCGAACTCGTTCTCGCAAGGGACCCTCGAATCGGGAAGGTGCCGGGGCAGCGGGCCAGATCGGTGGCTAAGAAGGCAGCGAAAGTCTCGAAGCGCGCGAAAACGAAGAGGGCCGCAAAAGCTCGCGCCAGGTCGTGAGCAGAGTTCAATCCTCATCGCCGTGCCGCGCGGTGCGATATTGTCCGTCACAACGGGGTTGCTAGTGTAATGGGATATTACGCCAGTAATTCGGCCTGGCTCGTTTTGGAAGGTTGAAAGAAGCGTCGGGCTGGAAAGTTCTCCAGTCCCTGGGCCCTGGTGTTCCCCAGGGATGGCGAATACGGAAGGCCTCAGGTTACGAAGGTTACGCCATCGTAGCCTCGAATGCACACCTGCAAGTCTATCCGCAGGAAAATAACCTATATGAAACTAGAGATGCTCTCGCTTGTGTTGAGGCTTGACTGCTTGTCTTGTGTGCTTACGATTTGTTCGACCATTCTGGTTGGAAGAAGGTGCTGGGAGGGCTGGGTGCTGGCGGCGGCGAATAGCCTAATCATTTGCGTCATTGGGTTAAGAACAGCTCAGCTTGCCTTCATTCCGGCGAACCTGTTTTGTATCGTGCTCTATTCTGCTAACCTCCGAACTTGGCGCAAAGCCGAGGTCTCCTAACCAGCGTCCCCAGCCAGTCCGGCTTTTTCCCGATCGCCTTCGTTGATAGCGTCTACCAGATCCGAAAGCGTTGTGCGACCAGGCGAAATATACTCACGACCGGGTCAATGAGTGTAATCGGGATGTTTCGCCAACTGAGACGATTGCTAGCCAGTTGGCGGCTCGGATTACTGAAAGGCCGTCCAAGGTGGTCCGGAAAAGCGGGAACCTTAGGACCAGACTTGACGCCCGCCGGGAAGCCGGACGCCAGTTCTCCGCATATCTTGGCTAGCATACTCCGCTGGGACGACTCGGGGTTCCGGATTCCTGAGTCGGAAGGGTCTGCGTGCCCGGCACGGTGTAGGGTATCGATCCAGCCAGGCTCGCGGCACATTGCAAGATCGCCTGCGGATCGCCAGGAAGTGTGGACGGCAGATTCGGAATCGACTGGTCAGGGTTTTTGAGATTAAGCGCGCTAGTTAAGTCTCCGACCGTTGCACGGCGCCAGGCGCTCAAGTTTGGCACTTCAGCACCGAATCGAGTCTCGAGGAATCGCAACACCGAAGTGTGGTCGAAGAGGTCCGAAGACACGAGTCCGCCGCGACTGAACGGCGAGATGATCAACATGGGGACGCGAAAACCTAACCCAATCGGCCCGGTGATCGCCGGATTGCCGACTACGGTTGGATCCGGAACCGCAGGCGCGGTCACATATTCGCCGGGCGTGCCGGGAGGCGCGGTGATCGGTGGAACATGATCAAAAAATCCGCCATTTTCATCGTAGTTAACGAACAACACCGTCTTCGCCCACAGTGCGGGGTTCGCGCTGAGAGCACTGACGATAAGCGAAAGAATATTCTCCCCAAAAAGCGACGGCGCAGGCGGGTGATCCGAAGTCAGGATCGACCCTATCAGCCAGGATACCTGGGGCAAATTGTCGAGCGCGACATCGGACAGGAAGTCGATGGGAAACTGGGGTCCAAATGCATTCTGATGCAGCACCGATGCAGGATCCTGGAAATTCTTGAAATAGGAGAGCACATTGTCCGACAGAATCCCGCCCAGAATATTCTCATCCGGCGACGAGTAAACCTTCCAGGAAATTCCCCGAGCCTGAAGTTGCTCGGGCATGGTCGTATAGGTCAGACGGCCATACATTGCCGAGCGATTTGTGACGATCGTCTGCAAAATCGGTCCGCCATTCTTTCCATCTGGATCGAGCGAAGCCGCCAACGTGTAGAGGCGATTCGGATCGGTCGGGCCGATTACCGAGCAGAAATAGTTGTCGCAGATCGTGAAGCCGTCGGCCAGGGCGTAGTAGTAGGGAAGGTCTGCGCGAGTATAGTAGCCCATACTTAATACCGCGTCGTTGGAATCAATCGGAAGACGCGAACTCACAAAGCCGTCCATTGCACCGTTGTTCCAGCTCTGATGCTGCGGCACCCAATCGTGGCTAATGTCATGCGTGCAGGCTGCATTCGATTGCGAGGTGTCCAGGTGGAATGGCAAGAGCACCCCTACCGGTGGGCTCGTCGTGTTGGCTGGATCGGGTTGCTGGAATGCCGCACTTTGATCGGAAAATCCACGGACGCCGCGGTAGCTTCCAAAGTAGTGATTGAAAGACCGGTTTTCCTGCGTCAGGATCACCACATGTTCGATATCAGTTAATTTGGAGCAACCGGACGGACCGGGAGGAACCAACGGAGAAATGCCGCAACCCTGCAAACCCAAAGACGCCAGCTCTGCAACAGCTGTGGCGGCTCCGAGTCTAAGTAGCTCCCGGCGAGTGAAATTCTGCATAGGCCTTACGTCTTAGATGCGCTGTCCAGATCAAGGGTAGGTCCGGTTACCAAAACCTTTTAAGTTGGCAAGCCGGAAATGCGGCCATTATGGTTTACGTAACCAGGCGATTTCACTCATTGACCCTGTGACCGGGGTTTTGAGTGTAATGGGGATGTTACGCCAAGTGTAAGGCGACACTGGTCGGTAATCCTTACTAGTTCTCTGATTTTAAAAAAGTTATCAGGCCAGGTGAATTTCGTCGGCAGGTCCCTTGACTTTCTTGTTCGCATGACAGACGATGTACCTCATTTTTAGGGGCCATGACCACACGGAAGGGGATACGACAATGTTCCATGCACAAATTCGCGATCTGCGCACGAACTGGAACAGGTCGATGCTAGCGGCGCTGGCGTGTACTCTCCTGGTGGCATCTGCTGCGTCACCATCGCATGCCCAATACACGCTAACGGATATTTACGACTTCAACTGCAGCACCGGAGGATGTGACCCCATTGACTACGGCCAGTTAACCCGGGGAACTGACGGCTATCTCTACGGAACGGCCGGTATTGGCGGAACTTCAAATGCGGGCACGATCTTTAAGGTGTTGCCCGACGGTACCTCGTATAGCGACTTGTGGGAGTTCGACGCCACAACAGGGTCTCCGATCGCAAGCTTGATCCTGGCGAGTGATGGAAATTTTTACGGCGGAACCATCAACGGAGGAACCTACGGAGAGGGTACGCTGTTTCGCTTTATCCCACCAAACACGCTGAAGATTTTGCATGAATGCACTGGCGCGGATGGGTGCGGGCCCTACGCTGCTCCGTTTGAATACTCGGATGGGAATCTCTACGGAGGCACTGTTTTCGGCACCGGACAGGTGTATCGCGTCAATCCCAAGACAGGAGTTGTTGCAACACTCAAGAATAAAACACCGATTTATACGTTCGCGCCACTGATGCAGGCATCGGACACGTACATGTATGGCACGACGGACAGCGGAGGGACAAATGATTGGGGAACAGTATTCCGCCTGACAACCGGTGGTGCAATCAAGACCATATATAACTTCACCAATGGCGCAGACGGTTTCGGTCCTTCCGCCCCCATATTTCAGGGATCGGATGGCAACCTGTACGGGAGCGCGGCCGGCGGGACGAGCAATGACGGCACCGTTTTCCAACTCATTCTGGGAAAGACAACCACCTTTAACTTAATGCATAGTTTTGTTGGGACCGACGGCCTTGGCCCAAGTGGACTCGTGGCGGGTGCAAGCGTCGGGTCTTTGCTGGGAGTGACACTGGGTGGTGGCAAGAATGGAGGTGGAACCGCTTTTGAAATTTCAATGGTCAGTCCCTTTCCATTCACGAAAGTTGCCGATTTTCTCCCCGTGAGTCCCGCAAATCCTTTTGGACCTGAGGCAACTCTGCTGCCCAACACTGACGGCTCCTATTATGGCGTTTCTCAATCCGGAGGGCTGTACGGCGACGGGTACCTCTTCAAGCTGACACCCTTCAACCCCCTCCTCACCGTGATCGTGGAAGGGCCGGTCTGGGTCCACCCCGGCGTCCCGGTTGTGATTCTGGGCGACAACCTCGGCGAGGTCATCAACGTTACGTTTGCAGGCATGCAGGCATCATTTCAACCCGGCTCCAACACTTACCTGACCGCGCTGGTGCCGAGCGCGGCCGTGGACGGCCCGCTCGTCGTGACCATTACCAACCCGGCGGGAGGACAGGAACAGCTTCAAGGTCAGCAGAACATGCACATTCTTCCCATCATAACTAATCTCGATCCTACCTCGGGACCGGTCGGAACTGGCGTGGGTATCGTGGGTGGCGGATTTGTCGGAGCTACGCATGTGACTTTTGGAGGTGTGAAGGCAACAAGCTTCACAGTCGATACACCAACTCTAATCCACGCCACTGTGCCAGTAGGCGCGAAGACCGGCAAAGTCGCAGTCAAAACGCCGAACGGCACAGCGACCAGCAAGCAAACCTTCACCGTCAACTAATCAAAGAACATAAGTTTAGATGGGTAGCTGTTGTAGCCAGGCGATTTCGCTCAGAACCCCCACCGGGGCCGGGTTGTGAGTGTAAACGCGATGTTTCAACAACCACCGAGAACACGCCGGATTTAAGGGAGAGCCTTTCTGAAGTGATGAGACGCATTGACCTGAAATGTGATCAGATTTAAACTTCCGCCGCACGCTAAACGCACGACAGACCGTGGTGAGCCGTGTCACCGATTGGGCGCCATCCGATTTGCAAGATGACGCGTCAACCCGCTCACTTTCCGACCCCAATGGGACACTGCAAGCGGGCCGTCGTGTGTGGATCGCGTTGGCACTATCCCGTTAGCGATGCCGGGCCGAGCCTAAGGAGACCGCAAATGAAAAGCTTGCAAGCGAGTGTGAAGCCGAGGTCGATGTGGTCATTGTGCGTGGTGGCGATGTGTGCGCTAGTGATGATTTTGTTTTCGTCGTCTGGCATGGCGCAATCTGCCCTCGGCAGCGGCCGCCTCGAGGGGACGGTGCTGGACCCCATCGGAGCCGTCCTTGCCGACGCCACCGTGACCGCTCGTAACCAAGCGACAGGGGTGTCGGAGACGACCAAGAGCGGTGCTGACGGACATTTCGTGTTTCTATACCTTGCGCCTGGAACATACGAGGTCTCAATCGTGAAGTCAGGGTTCAAGAATGTGATGTACAAAGATGTGGTCGTCAACGTGGGTTCGACTGCCACCATTCGCCCGCAGATGACTTTGGGCAAAGTTGAGAGCGTCGTCACCGTGACGGCAGCGCCCCCATTGGTGGACCCAACGCAGTCCTCGCTCAGCACGGTGGTGGGACAGCAAAGCATCGAATCCCTGCCGCTGAACGGGCGCGACTTCACGGACTTTGTTCTGCTTACCCCCGGAGCCACCACCGACGGCGAATTCGGCAATATCAGCTTTCATGGCCTTTCTGGTAACTACAACAACTACACCGTGGACGGCGGCAATAACAATAACGCGTTTTATGCCCAGGCGACCGGCCGCGGCACTATCCCGTTTCAGTTCAGCCAGGATATTGTCCAGGAATTCCAGGTCGCGAGTACGGGATTCGAGGCTGAGTTCGGCCAATCCGGCGGTGGCGTGGTAAACACGGTCACCAAGAGCGGAACCAACCAGGTTCATGGAGACGCGTACTACTACATCCTGGATTCAGCCCTGAACGCGAATGACTCGATCAACAATGGCCTCGGAATCCCCAAGCCCAGCAACCGCCGGCAACAATTCGGAGGCTCTGTAGGCGGGCCGCTCGTGCACGATCGTTGGTTTTACCTCGGCAACTACGAGGGCCAGGTCCGCAATGAACCCGTGACTGTGAATGACGCTCCGGCCCTGGCGACCCTGGGTGATCCCGCGGCGCAGGCTGCCTGGCTTGCGGCTAATCCCGACTGGGCGGCGGTGCTCGCCAAATCTTCAGGGTCGTTCCCGCGTTCTTTTAACCAGAACACCGCTTTTTTCAAAGTGTCCGGGATCTTGAACTCGAAGAACACATTGAACGCCAGCTACAACTTCCAGCGCTTTCGCAGCCCGCACGGTTACTTCATTACTCCGACCTCAACGGGCGACGATCTTTCAGCCACCGATGGTGCGACCAGCCATTTCTTTCAGTTCTCGCTGGTGAGTACGTTCAACCCCACCACCATCAATGAGGCACGCTTCCATATTGGCAACGACCTGCACCTGGACATCCCGCCCAGCCCGGCAACTGAGCCAGCCACAATCATCCAGAACCCCGACAGCGGCTTTGTGTTCGGTGGCAACCGATTTCAACTTTCCGAGACCGACCGGCGGTACGAGATCGCCGACACCTTCACAAAGGTTCTGGGGAAACACACCCTGAAAGCCGGAACTGATATCAACATCAGCCACGAGCGTGATTATTTTGTGTACGGCCCCGCGGGTGCCTATTTCTTCCTTAACTCGCTGGCCGACGTTCCCACCGGCAACTATTCTTATTATCTGCAGTCGTTCGGGCAGAGCACAGCCACTTTTACCTCTCCGACCTATTCTTTTTTCCTCCAGGATGAGTTCCGCGCGACTTCACGCCTCACCTTGAACTACGGAGCGCGGTATGACTTGCAAGTCCTCCCGCAGCCTCCCGTCTGCAACCCGGACGTCTCCTTCACCTGCAAGATTCCTTACAGCAAGAACAACGTCGCTCCGCGGGCGGGATTCGCCTACTCGCTGGATCAGAAAGGGGACACCATAGTCCGGGGCGCCTTTGGACCGTTTTATATACAGGAGGACTTGCTCGATGTTTCCCAGGCATGGCTCTCCAACGGCATTTCCCGTCCATTCTTGTTCGTGCCGGGCCCGGCATTTGGCAATGCCAACCCCTGCGTCACCTATCCAAACACCGTAGCCTCTCTCGCCAGCTGCCCCGGCGCTACTCAGTCGCTCACCGTGTTTGCACCGACTTTCCGCAGCCCGTATGTCGAACAGGGAGACTTCGCGATAGAACGCCGGTTGGGGTCGCACACTGCGCTAAGTCTCGGGTATGTCTACAGCCATGGTGTGGCTTTGCTGGGGAATGGCAACGGAGTAACACGCCAGGCCAGCCCCAATGGTAGTTTCAGCTTTGACTTAAACATGGTTCCTCCGGCACTGCAGCCGCAGTTTGGCGGGATGTTCAGCACGGTCACCGTCAACATGCCAAACGGCAAATCGTATGTTGTGCCCGAGTCAGAGGCGATCGATGGCTACATCAATCAGAATTACAGTGCTATCAATGCCGTGGACAATTCGGGCATGTCCGTCTACCACGGCCTGCAGGTCTCACTCCGTCACTCGTCTTCGCAGTTTTCCGGCGCCCTGGCTTATACATTCTCCAAAGACATTGACAAGGGCACTGGTTATTACAACCAGTTCGACCAGGCCTCCCAGCGTGGACCGTCATCTCTGGATCAGACTCACCGCCTGGTGATGAGCGGCGCATGGTTCCCCCAAGTGCGGCCTCTGAAAGGCATCACACTCGCAGCCGTTGCCAACCTCGCCAGCGGGCGGCCCTACACGGCAATATTCGACAATACGGCTCCGAACTTTTCGATGGTGGCGGGCGAAGGTTTCAATTCTTTCCGGGGTCCTGGCGTGCGCGACGTTGATTTCAGCGTTGCGCGCGATGTGAAGCTGAACTGTCAGCGAGGATTTCCTCCGGATGAATGATGTAATCTGTGTTGCGGCCGACCTGCTCGTAAAAACCCTGGACCCGGGATGACACCGAAGGTGATCCTCTCGGAGCATCAAGGGTCACGCTAGTAGGAAATGTTCTGCCGATACCGCAGTCGGAGGTGGCCGAGGCTCGCCAGCTCTACTTGGCACGTTATGCCAACAGCAAGTATTGGGTAGATTTTGAAGATTTTTCTTTCTACCGCATGGACGTGGTGGACGTTTACTACGTCGGCGGTTTCGGAGTGATGGGCTGGGTGACTGCCTCCGAATATGACCGCAGCCAACCCGACCCTCTTGCTGACTCAATGGCCGAGATCATTCAGCACATGAACGCCGACCACAAGGATGCGCTCGTCTGGCTTGCCCGGAAATTTGCTCACATCGAGTCGCAGGAAGCAACGATGACAGCGGTCGATCGCCTCGGGTTTCATGTGCGTGTGAAAACCCAGGATGGCATGCGTGGCGCCCGCGTAGCATTCTTGCGAGTGGTAAACAATCCGGCAGAAACTCGAAAGGTCTTGGTCGAGATGGTGCAACAGGCGCGCTCGCGGGCCGAGTGAGTCTCCACATCTGCCACACAGGATCGCCCGAGACTGCGAGTCAGTCGGTGCGGCCCAGGTCCGCCGCGTCATCGAGTTTGCCGGCCAGGGACTACCGGGATGATCCTTACTTTCGGGGACGAGCTCTTGACCAATACAGTGTCAATACTGTGTCCTCGGTGTTTCGCAACGACTCCGCGACGTCATTTGCTTGGAAAGGGTGGTCCTCAAGGTCCAGGTTGCGATTGAGCAACTCGGTGATTTCGCCAGCAGTGCTTGGTTTCCTAATCTTGTTCAATGCTCGCAAAATGTGCTCGCTGCGACGACGACTCGAATTCGGAATCTTCTTCATCGCTGGTTCCACCATCTCGACGAACTGACCCAGCTAAATTGTGCGATGTCTGCCCGAACCAGAGGGCAACGCGAACCAGGCGCGGTAGATCAACGCGTCCTCGCGGGCAGCAGCTTAATAAGCACGTTCCGTATTACCTCAGGCTGGTGCTCTCCAGCTTCGCCAACCAGAGTGTACGAACGCTCGAATCCCTGGGGTCCCTCTACTTTCATTTCCCAGTTGTCATTTGCACGAGACCCGACAATGGACACCCGCCACTCTCCCGCCACCTCACTCAGCACCTGTTCGACACCGGCAAGAATCTCGCTGCGCGCTCGATCGTCACCCGTATTCTGCATCTCGATCGTCATCGCCATGTCTCCTATATTGTACAAAGCGACGAACAACTATTTCTTGAGGAAACCGGTTAACCCTCGCAGGTGACGCCCAGGCGAGTCATGGTTGGACAGTTCCTCCACAAGTTATTGTTGAAAGGCTGGTGAGCGTGGCCAACAGGACAACTCGGGTTTCTGTGGAACCGCTTTTGCGAGGGTTACTTAGGGGGAGAAAGCTGGGAAAAGGTAAAGGCTGTGACATTGGTTATGCTCTAGCCGTCAGCTCCTGCGAGGAGACCAACAGCGTGGACGCATGCACCGTCACAGCCCTTGATGCGATCACCGCTTTCGCGGCCCCAAACCCCAACTGCCCCTCGCAGAGCCGTCGGTTTTTTCAGGTCTGGCTGCTCTTCGGGTTACCCCGCCAAGCTGATCACTCAGCCTACTTCGGACTGGCAAAAGTTTAATTAAGCCATCCCTTTCAGCCGTCGACGGAAGCAAACTTAGAGATTTGCTCAAAGATTGTCAATGCCCCTTTTCGGTGCAAACGGCCTGCTGCGATGGATCAAAATCCAGAAACGCAAGCCGTTGAATCGTTGCTCCTTAATGAATGCGAGATTAAATTCTTTCTATTTTTCCACAGCGATGTGCACAGATCCTCGGAGGCGTGGAAAGAACTACAAGCAGTGTGCGCCCGCCAATGACCACAAGCCCGTTTCTGGCCAATCATAGGCCGTTCCAAGGGTGGGCATTGAAACAATTGCTTGGCCCAGCCATCTAATTGACCTTCGTGAGCCGTGAATGCCCCTGCCCTCCATCTTGTGGCTGGATCCAGCTCAGCGCAGTCGTGGATACGTGCTAAGTCCCGAGTAACGGGCAAAGCGGAAGTTGACCGGAGCCAAGCCGACTTTCCGTTATTGGCACGCAGTCATGTCATCTTGTCAGCCACAAATCCATTGACAGCGCACCACTTCCCTTGAGGACGATGACCCAGAGAAGTGACAGGAGCAATACAAAATATTCAATTCCTTCTCCGTTTTTTGATCCAAACCAATTCAGTGTCCACCCATCCGGCAGGTGGACTATGAGGGCACCGGTGAAGATGATGACCAGCCCACCGGCCGCGATTCTCCCTAAAAAGCCGGACATAGCGCAATGCTTCCGAACGACTGCCCGATGATAATGAGCCAGCCAATAAATCTAGGAATGTTCCTCGCTGTGAGCTGTTCAAGAGAGCCCTTGATTCCTGAGGCGCCAAATCCTGGGGCGCCAGACCATCCGAAGAACTCCACTGCTTCTTTGGATCTCTGGCGCACGTCCAGCAGTACCAAATCGAAAAAATCTTCATTGGCTACGCCGAAGTGTTGGAGGACATCCGCGCCCGTGCATCAGTTACCTTGGGCTGCGACTCCCTTTCTCTAGTGATCTCTGAAGCCCGAGAAGGTCTTCCCGAATCACATCCAGTTGGTCGACTAGCTCGCCGATTGTCTTGGGCGGGTCGTCAGTGTGTGGCATGCTGCGAGCTGACAACGAAACCGGAACGCATGTTGAACATTTCACTCAGCGGACCGGGTTCTCGGGTCGGATTTGAAGACCTGCCAGTGCCCATATTTCGGCAGTACCGACGGTAATTCGGCAGTTCCAAGTAACAGCCGCGCGCGGGCTTGGCTAGAGATTGGGCTAAACAGAGAACGACTAAACTGGTTAGACCTACGGTGGGACCAGACTATGATCTTTGGATTCGCAGTCGTAATGTAACGCCGAAACGCCCACCCGGGAGGAGCCATTCGTGATCATCGGGTGACCGGATCGGTTTCAGTGTGGCAAGCAAATCGCGCGCTGTCTGGGGGGGCAACTGTGCGTGTCAGAATGGAAGCGAGTGGGCACGCTCGCTTGTTTGAACGACTGATCAGCGCTGCGGTTTGAGTTGTGGCTAGAATAGGCTTGTGCGAGACTATCGGCATGACAACCAAAGCACTCAAAGTAGGCGATTCGGTAACAATTCGAGGATCCCCAGTCGTTTGCCTAGTAACAGGCGTTAATACCGAAAAGAAAACCGCTGACGTGAAGGCCACGAGGGACGTAATCGTTCTCCACAAAGATGTGCCATGGGCGAAAATATACTCCCTTGACGAGTGTCAAAACACGCTGCGGATCGTGACAAGAGCTACCGACGAACGCTAGGTTGCGACTGTTCTTCCGAGAAAGTGTAGAGTGGGAAGTTTTTTCGCTCCACGATCTTCAACCTCGCTGCACTAAAGCGGCGACGGTTCGTCTTCGCTCTCCTCCTTCCTCCCGCGAACAAACCTCTTCTCCAGGAAACGCTGGGCCAGCCCTCTGCCCCCGACGCCGAATGCGATTGCTAATCCGAACATCAGGGCTCCGAAGGCAATTCCGAAGGCAACTAGCATCGTCTGTTCTGCGATACCCAGTTCTTCAAAGACGATAGACAATACAAAGACAATGATGATGCTGCGAACAGCGAGGCTCAAAACCCGGGGTGAAGGCACATTCGCATTTACCGCAGCTAACAGGGCGGCGCGAGAAAAGAAGCTAGCTGCCAGCAGTCCGAAAAACATGATGAACATTGCTACGAACAGACGCGGCAGGAAAAGAAAGAATCTTGCGATTTGCTCCTGCAGGCCCAGGATCCCGAGCACGCTCACACCCAGCAGGATAAAGCCGAGCCAGACCACCCAGAACACGAACCGGCTCAACATTTCCGTCGCAGAAGGCAGAGCGGCCTTGGTGAGAAGTTGAGAGGCGCCTGCGTTTTCTGAAAGCCTGTCGAACTTGATGAGCCGCAGAAGACTCCGCAGAACCACTTTTGCAACGTACGCGATCACCCATCCCACAAATGCAAGGATCAGCATCACGATGAGACGAGGAAGGAAGTGAGCGAAACCTCTGACCAGTTCGTGCAGCGCCTGACTCAGTTCGCTGATAATCATTTCCCGCATGGTTTGCCTCACTCTCTCGATTTCCACATCTGCAGCAGATACGGTTTCAGTCGCTCGAACTCAAGGCATAAGCCTTCTATATTGTTCTCGACGTCGTCCGCAGAAGCGTTGCGGTTCTCCATCAGGAACGTGAATATTCTCCCGCGAAAAAGCGGTGCTAAGGCCTGGATGATATGATCCCGGCTGATCACAGATTTCTGATACGCGGCGGCAAACTCGTACACCGTCCTAACCCACAATTCTGCGGGGTAATGAAACTCTTCTTCTTTTCCCGTGCCGGCGATTCGCTGGAGTTCTGCCAGGGTGGAAGGGGAAAGAATTGACTGAAAGACGGACTCCAATTCGGCAACTCCGGTTGAGAACATGTCTCGCAGTCGTTTCCGATTTACTCGCACTGGTGCCAGAAGCACTTCCTGGTCGGGCCCGGTTGTAGGGGCCGGTTGGGAACCGGCCACTGCACTCCAGACCGGAAAGTCTGGTTCCAATGAAGAGAACAGGGCGCCGACAGTTTGTCGCAGCGCCGGCACCAGGTCAGCAGCACGTCGCTCGATGTGATCCTTTTCTCCAAGGAAGGACTGGCAGATACGGTATTGTCCTGTGATCGCAGCGAGGGTGAAGCGCAGTTCTACACCAGTCTCTCCGGTTCCATCGTTCCAGACATTTTGTTCAAGAAAGTGACTGCCGAGACGGCCGGAGAATCCGAACTCCAGCGAGTACGCCTCACGGATTCTTAACCCGTAAAGTGCCCGGGCCATCGGGTATAGCAAATTCGTTATGAGCAGCCCTTCCAACTTATGCCTCCGATACGTCGGGGTCACAAGATCGAAGCCGTCGCGATAAATGGGGCGTAGAAGCTTTGAGAGCCATTCCGGTTCAATGTTCGCGGACTCGGGCGACATCACCACACAGGCCTTGGCGCGAAGTAGTTCGGCGGCAGCCAGAATCGTCCGAAACGCAACTTCGCTCGCCGGGCTGCTCGCATACTTCGTGCTGATTGAGTGCAACGTTCGGAGAGCGTAAGGATTTGACGCTCGGCGCACGTCATCGATAGAGACCCCCGTGACCAGTTCGGGAGTGCCATCACGCGACCCCCCATCGGCATTAATGATCACGGCTCGCTCTCGGGGAAATCCCCGTAGGATGCCGCTCTGAATTGTCTTGACGATCGACCCGACAGTTTTCGCGTTATTGTGAGTTGGCAAGCCCACGAGGATGTCCACTTCGCCGACATTGATCAGTTGGCGAAGGAAATCATCCGTCAGATAGCTCTCCTCTGCCAATTTCATCTCCGTGCGAAATACCGCGTCATGTCCCCGGCTAGACGCGCGTCATGTGTCATGGCTCTCACCATCTACATTCGCTTAGATTCGTCGCAGCCGAAACCAGTAAAACTGATAAGGCCCCACCGTTAGCAGGTAGGGCAGCTCGCCCACACGCGGAAACATGTTCTTGCCAAACATCTCGATCAGAATATTTCCCTTGTAACTCTGTAGATCCAGTTCGACAGCCTGCGCCGTGCTCGAAAGATTGTTGACCACCAGGACCGCCTCATTGCCCAGTCGCCGCACATACGCCAGTATTCTGTGATTCGCTGGGTAGAGAAACTCAATTGATCCCCTGCCGAACACCGCGGTCGATCTGCGCACCGTTAGGATGTGTTGCATCCAATGTAGAAGCGAGTGCTCGCTTCCTTCTTGCGACAAAACATTCACGGCCGGATAACCATATACCGGATCATGGATCACCGGGGCATACAGACGCTGGGGATCAGCCTTCGAAAAGCCGCCGTTCCATCCCCCGTTCCACTGCATCGGAGTCCTAACTCCGTTACGGTCACCTAAATTGATGTTATCGCCCATTCCGATTTCATCGCCGTAATAGACGATAGGAGTGCCCGGTAACGACATCAGCATCCCGTTCATTAACTCTATGCGCCTGCGGTCGTTGTCCAGCAAAGGAGCGAGCCGCCTCCGAATTCCAAGATTCAGCCGCATCGTCGTGCTTTCGGCATACGTGTCGTACATGTAATCGCGTTCCATGTCCGTTACCATTTCGAGGGTCAGCTCGTCGTGATTGCGCAGGAACAGGGACCACTGGCATGAGGACGGGATCTCCGGGGTCTGCTGTAAGATTTCAGTGATGGGCTTGCGGTCTTCTAATTTCAGCCCCATGAACATCCTTGGCATCAAAGGAAAATGAAACGCCATGTGGAATTCATCTCCGTCACCGAAATATGGGCGCAGATCCGCGGGCCACTGATTGGCCTCCGCCAGAAGCATTCTGCCCGGGAATTGTTCATCGAGTTTTCGCCGCAACTCCTTCAGAACAGCGTGGGTCTCCGGCAAGTTCTCGCAATTTGTGCCCTCCCGTTCCACCAGGTAGGGCACCGCGTCGAGCCGGAAGGCATCAACACCCACCTCCAGCCAGAACTTCATCACATTCCACATCTGTTCGCGAACGGCAGGATTGTCGTAGTTGAGATCGGGCTGGTGACTAAAGAAGCGATGCCAATAGAAGGATTTCGAAATCGGATCCCACGCCCAGTTGGACGTTTCTGTGTCAAGAAAAATGATGCGGGTTCCCTTGTATCGGGTGTCGGTATCACTCCAGACGTACCAATCGCGGCGTGGGTTCTCCTGCGAACTCCGCGACTCTTGAAACCACGGATGCTGATCGGATGTGTGATTCAACACCATTTCGATGATGACGCGTATTCCTCGGTCGTGGGCCGTCCCCAGAAACTTCCGGAAATCCTCCAACGTTCCATAGCTTGAATGGACTGAGTAGTGATCCGCGATGTCGTAGCCATCGTCGCGCAGAGGAGAGGGGAAGAATGGCATGAGCCATATTGCGCTGACCCCCAGTTCCTGCAGGTAGTCGAGCTTCTCTTCAAGCCCTTGAAATTCACCGATGCCATCCCCGTTGCTGTCGTAGAAAGTGCGGACGTGGACTTGATAGATGATCGCGTCCTTGTACCAAAGCACATCCCGATTTAGTGGCAAACTGCTTCCTCCTGGACCACTTTCATTATCTCTCGCCAAAACATAGCAACACGCAAGTTTATATGACGTGACAACCGAAGAATCCTACTGTTAACAGTCGGTGATCCGTAATCGATCCCGGCGACTGAGCGCCGGTCCAGGTTGAATGCACCGCTGATCCGTGCCAGACATGTAAAGTGGAAGTCCACCCACTCGGCACCACTTCCTGACGCCTTGCTCTGACGCGGCTGACCTGCGTATTGTTACGGAGTGAAAGTTCCGCGATGTAGTGGAATTCTGCTCCATTTCACCTCACTGCCCGGCCGCTTCGGCATCGGGGATCTGGGCCTCTGCGCCTACGAATTCGCGGATTTCCTTCTCGCCTCGGGACAGAAGTTGTGGCAAGTGTTGCCGCTGAACCCTACCGGATACGGCGATTCCCCGTACCAGTGCTTCTCCGCTTTTGCCGGCAACCCGCTCTTGCTCAGTCTTGAGCGCTTGCGCGATCAGGGATTGCTCGGGGCGTCCGACCTGGCTCAGGCGCCGTCGTTTCCCGAGGACTTCGTCGACTACGGGCCGGTGATCGAATTCAGGTTGGCGACGTTACGCCGGGCGGCGCAGGCTTTCTTTGCCGACGGTTCCCGCGCGGATCGTACGGCCTTCGACCGTTTTTGCGAAAGCGCCAGTCCGTGGCTCGACGATTACTCCCTCTTCATGGCCTGCAAAGATGCGCACTACGGAACGATCTGGACCTCATGGGACGCGCAGATTCGCAAGCGAGACGCGCATGCTGTGAGCGAGTGGTCAAGGAAACTTGCGCCGGAACTTAGGGCGTACAAGTATTGGCAATTTGAATTCTTCCAGCAGTGGGAACATCTCAGAACTTATTGCCAGCAGCGCGGCGTCCGTCTCATGGGCGACATCCCGATCTATGTTGCGCATGACAGCGCGGACGTCTGGGCTCATCCCGATCTCTACTATCTCGACGATCAGGGGCGCCCAACCGTGGTCTCCGGCGTGCCGCCGGATTATTTCAGCGCCACCGGACAGCTTTGGGGGAATCCTATTTATCGCTGGGACTTGCTGGCCGCCACCGGATATAAGTGGTGGATCGAACGCTTCCGTGCCTCGCTCGCGCTTTTCGATATGGTGCGACTCGATCATTTCCGCGGCTTTGAATCCTACTGGGAGGTTCCCGCTGGCGAAACGACTACCATTCACGGACGCTGGATCAAAGGGCCGGGAGAAGAATTTCTGTCGGCTCTGCAAAACGAATTCGGCCCGCTGCCGATTGTAGCGGAGAACCTGGGCGTTATCACTCCGCCGGTGGAGAAACTGCGGCGGCAGTTCGGTCTGCCGGGTATGAGTCTTTTGCAATTCGCATTCGGCACCGATCCGCAGGGTCCATCGTTTCGTCCGCATAACTACAATCGCGACCTGGTCGCCTACACCGGTGGACATGACAATGACACGACGGTGGGCTGGTGGTCGAGTCCAGGGGCCGGCGACAGCACGCGCACTCTCGACGATGTCCGCAAAGAACATAACTTCGCGCGCGCATATCTCAACTTCCAGGATGATTCCGAGATCAACTGGGTCATGATCCGGGCGGTGCTGGCGTCGGTCGCTGACGTTGCGATTGTCCCGTTGCAGGATGTCCTGGGACTGGGCAACGCAGCGCGCATGAATCTTCCCGGCAAAATCAGCGGAAACTGGAAATGGCGTTATCGTTCGGGCGCATTAAACGGAGAGTTGAGCGCGAGACTTCGATCCTTGGTCATCCTTTATGATCGGTAGGAGGGCCCTTATCCGCTGGAGAATCCACGGACAGACCACCACGCGCCTTCTGGTAGATTTGGGGCGTGCGCTTAGTTTTCTCGCCATCAAGTCCTCACTTCGTCTTGGGATTATCCTCGCCATAGCCAGCGCGTACTTCATTCTTGTCAACTGACCGCACTTCATTACTGTCGACATCCACGTTCACATCTTCGTGGCTCACCACTGTGGAGCCATGCGGAACCACGACCGCCCCGCCCTTCGGCACCGTCATCCCCACGTTCGCCAGTCCCGTTAGACTCGTGGCCAGCAAGTGTAGTTCTTTTATAGTTTCCCTAGTCTTCCCTAGCGCCTTGGGTAGACCTCCATTTCCAAGTAGCCGCTTATGAGTTGCAGATGGTTCGTCATTCTGTGAACCGACTCCTTCACAGCTTTCAACATGTCAGTTCTTCCTTCCCGTGCCCCGAAGTTGTTCCCGATGCATATTAGATGTGCCGCGAGAAGATAGCTCATCCTCCTACAGCTTTGCGATGTATCACTCTCCGACCTCTGCTCCTTGAACGGCCACAGACAATCCGGAGGCCAGTGGAACACTCCTTTGGATTCGTGTGTCATGTCTTTGGGCTTCGAATCATCAGGGGGTTGGTCGGAATCGTAAGCTGGTACTTCAGTTATCATGCCGCGACTCTCCAAAAACAGTTGGCGGAGTATCTCACTAGACTGCGCCATCAGAAACAAACGGTGGATGACGGGGGGAGGGCCGCGTGAGTTCCCTTACTTCGCTTTAATCGTATCAAGTTACATCGTGATGCATGGGGAGTCTGTTCAAAAGTGGACATCCGGTACTATTCCCAAAACGGGAAGAGCTTGGCTACAACTGAAGAATGCAACACTAGTCAAAAAAACGTATCAATGGCAGTTTGCCATTCGTTATGCAATTAGTGCCCATACCAGGCGGCCGTCAGCAGTTTCGGACTGCCCAGGCTCTCATTGAACGAGTTGATGCGCTCCACATGTGAGCAGTCGTGACAAAAGGAGGACAATACCATCGGTGTCTTTGATGATGTTATACATTGTTCGAGCACTCTCTCTTATTACACAAAATGTGCAGTATTGAACAGACGCGGGGTGACTTACTCGATAAATTAGGCCAATCATAGGAGAGTGATTTGAAGGAGCCGCCGTCCCTCCCTCGACGTGAATCGCGTGATCTGCGGCTGGTTCCTCTGGTGGTGCAGTCCTCCGACTCTCGTTGGACGGCTGCACCACATCGTCATCAAGTGCCGGATCAGACCAGTCGCCCAGATCGGAATGAGACAGTACGACCCGTCCCTCCCAAGGACGACATCGTGGGATGGCCTGACGAACTCCTCATCGACGTCCCAGACGTTCCTGATCGTACCCTCGACTAAGAAACTGGCCATCCAGCTTAAGCACTCAGAAGTGAAAGGTGTGGCTTCTCCGAAGTCTAACGGTCACTATGCTTCCTCAAATCACTGCCGGGAGTCCGGCACCGCTGCCGAAATCTTGTGGGTTCGCCTGCGCTCGATCATCGCTGCGGATCTCCTCACCCTCGTGGAGTCAAGGACTTGCTAATTCCACGGAATTGGTATGGAAGATGCCATACCCATTGGCACCTGCTTCAGCAAGTGCAGGAGAACCTTGGGCACGATGAGTGCGTACACGGTCGAGGCCCGCGACCATCCCCGGTTCAAACTTGAGGTCGATATCTGGATCAATTCGCGGACATGCGGGCGTTTGAAGGGCCGTACGGTTGACATCAGCGAATCCGGGATCGCAGCGATGCTGACCCTGGAAGCGCCCTTGGACGAGATCGTGGAGTTGGACTTCACGCTTCCGTCCGGACTTGTGATGATTTTTGCGGCGGCTCGCCAAAGAAGCGCTTTTCGCTACGGCTTCGAATTCGTTGACAAAGAGTCCGTGCACGAACTCATTCGTCGCACATGCCGCGACCTTGCCGTTGACCAATCCCTCTTCTTGCCGGATATCCGGTGACACGAACAGTGGCGACGAGGAAGTCACACCCCTTGGCTGCCGATGCTAGACGGCGACGCAGGTCATGCGGACAGCAATAGCGGGCTTCATCATTTGGTCGTCCTGACCATTGCCACCAAACCGTGCGTATCGACGTAATCGCCAACGCGCACCCATCCATTCAATACCAGCGCAAGATAGAAGGCGCTCCCCAGCATTGCCCACACGGTTGTCATAGTCACCTTTCAGGCCCACGACTCTAGGGCCTTGGGCATCGGCCTGCCCACGGGCTCTCTTCCGTGGTCGTTGCGGGTGTGGTTCAGAATCGCTTGCGCGGCCTGCGTGCGACGGCTCCCCTGCCTCTCATCAAACTCGTTGACGCGCTCGCTGTGAGAGCACGATTTGCATTGCAGAACCACACCACCAGAATCGCTGCGTGAAATGTTGTACATAAGCCGAGTATACCGACATACTCTCCCCTTCCATCTGATCGGCGTCACAGTCCAGTTACCTACGTTCTTAACCTTGAACGTGAGCAACCTTGAACAGACAGCTTTTGACGCCGGAGGGATGCAAGTTGTACCACACTCTGAGCAGCGAAGCTGCCGAGTGAAATCGTCCCGAGAAACAGCCGCCACGGAAAGCGTAACCTTCGTAACTTCCCCTCGATGCCCCGATCACGTTCCAATGAAATGGAATTCTCGCATCGGAATCCTAACCTTGACTACTCTGTGGCTGTGTTTCGTTGTCCAACTTGGTCTGGCATTCGGACTAGCGGGACTATTTTGGCCCGATAAATTCATGCCGCTCTTCGAAACCCTAATGTTCCCTTGGGCGGCGAGCCGTAGTGCGATTCGGGCCAACGGCATAGCTACCATTGGGTTGTCACTGCTCCTTCTTGTCGCGCGGCTCACGGGCAACCGCTGACAGCGACGGGGAGGAGAGTTGCACTACTAGGAACAATCGCAGTCGATAGCGCGGTCGGCGTTTGTGAACGGGTCCACGGTCGTCAGGAAATCCGATATTCGCATTCCGGAATCCAGCATTCGAGCGAAATCAGCAGGCCGCTGGGCGATCCCCAATACTTCGGCGATGTCGCGTTCTACAAGCTCCCGGTTGGGCTCTGCGGACTGTCCAACATTTTTCATCGCAACCCCTTACAAAAGTCTGTCTTTTCGCAAAAAAAAGAGCTGGATGCGTCCGACGTTCCTGCTCAGGGCGTTTTCGAAGTTTCCCAATTCCTCTTCGAATTTCGGACACATCCGGCTGTGCAAATCTTGCGCACAAAGTTCGCTAATTACTTAGACTTCCCAACATTCTGCCGAAATCCTCGGACACCAGTCTGGTCAAAATTGCACACTATTGCGCGTTTCCGCCACTGATAACAGTTGAGCCGCCAGTACTTGTTGGGCAATAGCTGCTACGTATTCCCCATTGCGCCCATTCCTCGGATCATCACATGCAGTCGAGGGATGCGTAAGCTGATTCCGTCCCGGCTGCCCCGCCGCCGCTCCGATTCTCATTGGATGGAGCGATCCGAGGTAACTTTAGTTCGGAGTCACGTCAAATTCGGAGTTATACCAAAGATGAGAGCCTACAATTGAAGCTGTGAGACATTACACCATCAAGATGATGAACGGGTTCGCCAAGTTCAACTGCCCACGTTGTAACCACTCCGTCACCACGCGGGAGTTTAGCAGCCAGAACGGTAGCTGCCGCACCCAAGCAGCTAGGGCAATGAACGAGCATGCCACGGTGGCACATGGCCGACCCGCACCCGTGTCATCGCGTGTTACCCAAACGTTGTCTGCCCATTAAACGCACATCTCGCCGGAAGCAATGAAGGCGACACAATAAGGAACCAGAGGGAAGATTCCAAATGCATGAATTTAGAGGAAAGGCGCAATGAGCTATAGCGAATCGAGAAATCATTTTGAGAAAGCCAGAATCTACACCGCCGATGCGGTAACTATTGAGATGTTGGACGGACTCAAGCATTTGTCCCACGCCATCGAGGAAGACGTCAGAACGCTGGAACAGCACATCCGCAACATCCAGGAGTCAGCGGATAGGTACCGGACCCATAGTCTCCCCGTGGAAACCGTCGGCAAGGTGTCTTTTTGACGATACCCCGCATTCAAATCCAGAAATCGCTGTTTGCCCCGCTGCTTGCAGTCATGTTCCTCACCGGTTGCGGTGCGCTCAACCCGTTCTGCGGGAGTGCCCGTCCGAGGCCCGTGCTGACTTCGCTCGAACCGAACCCCGCGAGCCTCGCTCAGGTACAACAGGGCTTACTGCTCACGGTGAACGGCAGCCACTTTTATTCCTCTTCGATCCTCCTATGGAACGGAGAGGCATTGCCCACCACAGTTACGAGCAGTACCCAGTTACAGGCCACGATTACCACGACCCAGATTTCATCTCCTGGTACCACCCAGATTGTCGTGCACACTCCTGGCAACCTCTCCGGAGACCTCGGTTGCGACAGCGGCGGCGACAGCAAAGCCTTAACCTTTACGGTCACCTAGCAGCGTGGATAACGTCTCTCGTACTCGCGAGGGCGCAATATTTGTCTACTCAGAAATTCCAAAATGGTTCCTCGTCGCCCAACCGGAAACCCTTGAAGTCGATGACTGGGGGATCAAGGCAACGGTGCGAACCGCTGCGCTCTGTCGACTTGTCGTGCCCCCACAAGCGTTCGTCCGTACATCCCCCCAACAGTTCCAAACGTCATCGTCTTGCTCCCCTACCCGGTACTTCAGTAACGATAAGGTGATATCCATCGCCTTATAGCGGAAGATATCCTGTACTCTTAATTATGTACCGCATCTGTAAGGCCAATAAGGGTACGATCCTCGTCTGTCTTGCGTGCACTCACACAGAGCGCGTCCAAGACTTTAACGGGGACATTGGAAACCAACGGACGTTGGCCGCTCACGCAATGCTAAAACACGTCCATGCCGAGCACAGCCGTGAAACTCACGTGCGTGCGATGGCGATGGTGATGGAGCGGCAGAGCACGCCCCGATAGTCCTTCCCGCACTTTATAGAAGAAAAGGCCCAAAGGAGAACCTGCCAATGGGCCATTCTTTAGAATGGACAAATCACATGCGCAACGTATTCGTAGAGAAGTGGCCGTCACTGGTCAAGTGCCTGCTGGTAGGTGGTGCCGCATTGTTCGTTTTCATTCACTGGGCTTAGGCGCACAATCGCGCTGGAATCCGTCTATTCCACCCCTCCCCGATCTCCCAATCCTCGTCAAACTTGGCATCGTAAGCGAGACCGTAAAGAATAATCGGGCCGCTGAGGGTATGTCCGTTGCCACAAGGAATCTCATGCGCTTGGCTTGATACGAACATTGCCGTCGCCTCTTCATGCGGGCATTTATCGAAAGCCATTAGGGTACGGATTCGTAAAATCGATGCGCAGCCGTTCACTCCGCATTGTATCCGGATGTAAACCACGTTATAGGACGTGCTTGCTCTGCGTGGGTCAGTGTGCGGGAGCATTAGCTCGACATCTGGAGCCGAATATCCATGCACGTGCCTGCACGCGGGACATAAGAAATTTCGTCTAGACCCACCCTTGGGCCACAATCCTTGACCTACGAGTGTATCGGGATGCGTGGCTGGAGGAAGTGGAATGGGCCGAAAGCAGTTCTTGCAATCAAGGGCGGGAAACAGGTCAAAACTTGCCATGCGGGCCTCGTTAGTTTGGGTAATAGGTTCTTTGCGGCCCCCAAATCTGCTCGGTCATCGGGATTAAACCCGCACGCCGCTCGGCCAGCACGGCGAGACTTGTGTAAAACAGTTTGAGTCTATAACCCATCTATGTGCCCTGAATGGTCAATTCTGCTCGTTTTGGAGCAGGTTGAACCATTTACGTGATGGACGATTCAGGTCATTACTATTGTGCGCAACAAACATTGTTTGTCGGCATCTCATGTATCAGTGTTACTGCACACAAAACACCCGCGAGATGAGAAAGAATGTCGGCTCTTTGGTGCTTATGAGGCTTCCACTGCCAAGGAGCACGCCGTCGCCAGCAAACTGCTAAATCCGCATCACGGCTTATCCCGTCCGGCGTACATAGAACTGCTCGGCGATCTCCGGGCTATACGGACGGAATGCAACGAAGGCATGCTCGCAATCGCGGCGCATCGTAGAAGGAATCCAAGGCAAGTGGACATTGCGAGTCGTGCCGTTAGTCCTGCGTGGCACCAAGACTCTTGAGAATTGATCCCGCTACCTATCGAATATCTACAGATGCCTGCCGACTGCCGCCGACGCCAGCACTTCATATTTGTTCGGGAGAAGTCTTGGGACCGCTCTCAAGATTGGTCAATTCTGCACATGAATTCTGCGATCCACCCACCAGAAAGCTAATTACCGTGGTAGACGACTCTCTGGGCGAACACGCCGCTCTGGCTGAAAACGGCGCTTCGGTAGAAGGCGGCGCTCTGGTAGAAAACGCGGCTCCGACCAACGATCCGATTGCGGACTTTCCGGTGACGATAGAGGCAGTTCTAATGCCGTCTTTAGTGCCAGACCAAACGGTGACAGGATCCTATCCGCCTCTCTCCTAAAGGCACGATCAACAGCTTCGAAAAAGTCTTCAATTACCATAGCGACACCAGGTGCCCACTCCAGTCTTCGCACTCAGCGGGGCACGTGAATCGAGAGTGTCCACGTT
Organism: uncultured Acidobacteriaceae bacterium; assembly: GCA_963789205.1. GTDB lineage: Bacteria > Acidobacteriota > Terriglobia > Terriglobales > Acidobacteriaceae > Acidiflorens. The sequence goes on along the minus strand of CAWBJV010000020.1, from coordinate 379,313 downwards.
CACCCCGCGGATAGTCTGTGCCTCCCTGTGGGCATCGCAATGAGAATCAAGTTCCATAGCTCAGGAAGCCTCGCGTCGTTCCTCACGCGGGCACCACTTCCCGCCAATCCTGCTGATTTGATCCCTCTTCAACAGTTCATAGAAGGCGTTGTGTACCACCGTGCTGCTGACTTTGTTTGCGGTCACTCGAAAGTAAATCTCGGCGAAGTGGCTGTTGGGCCGCTCTCTAAGGTCCGCCCGGATTTTGCTCATAAGCTCTTTCCTCTCCACGGGACGACACCCCTTCCACCGGACCATTGATCCGGGAATCATCAGTATCTTGATGCAAGCCTTCCGCTTTTTTGGGCGACATTTGTTTCCGCGTTTGCCATTGGAGGCCATTTGAAACCCTTGGTTTTTGCATTTATAAGTTCCGCAACTTCATGAACATCGAACGGCTTCACGATCACGTCTACCCCCAGACGAATAGCCTTCGCGGCTTGTTGCTTGTCAAGCGAATCGCTGACCCCGACGATCAGGGCTTCCGGTTGGAGGTGGCGTATTGCCGGCACCAGTCTGAGACCATCCCGTGTTCTGCGCATGTGCAGATTGGTGATAAGAACATCGAAGTCTTTCGTGACGATTTGCCGGAAAGCCCCGTAGACGGTCGCCGAGGCAACCACACAAAAGTTTTCGTTTTCCAGATATTGTTGCATCGCGTCCCGAATGTAACCTGATCCATCGAGCAAGAGAATCGTGGGCCTTGTCATAGCATTTCCTCGACTTTATTTTTGTGTTTCGTCTACAGACTAGCGTGACGCTATCGAGGTCGTCTGTGATGCCGGAACTCTATGTTTGTGATGAATCCTCCGCGGCACCGAACGTGCTGGAATGTGGATAAAGGAAATCAGGAAGCAAGCGTGTTGTCAGGGTAGCAGCGATTTGTGACCAACTGCATCAGAGGCGGCTGCCAGAGGGTCGGCACTCTGGCGTAGATTTCGGCACGCCAAGAAGCCCTGGGCGCTCGGATCCGTTCGGCCCTAGGATCGTGGATTCAAAGAGATAACTGACCCCTCTACTGTGGCACGAATCGTGCACTCTACTGGAATCACAAGAAAGGCAAGGATTGAGGCGCCTTGCAACATTCTGACTGGCACTCCAATTGAGATGACAACGCCCTCCCGGACGGTTGGAGTGCTATCAGAATGGTATCCCCAGTTCCGTCAAATCGACCGAGTGAAGCAGACACAGTCCGCGACCGACATTCCAGTGTTGATAATTAGCAGCCAGTTAGAAGAGAATGGCAAGAAGCTCATCCTGAAAGGAGCCGCAGGGTATTTTGAAAAGGGTTCCATGACTCCGGAGAAACTGGAGAAAGCCATTTCGGAATCCTGAAGAAGCGACTCTTGGTTCCCGGATGAGCCAGACGTGAAGGAACAGCGAGGCGATCTTTGAGGGCCATCCTGTTCAATCTTTTGCTTCAACGCTTCCACTCGTCGGAGGTCGCAGAACGCATCACTGATCGTATCATCGAGGAAGCCAAGCATGGCGAGCAGCACCTTCGCGACTACCTGCGAAAAAACCTTGAGTTCACCAAGCCCGCAAGCGACGAAATAGCGGAAATTGTGTTCCGTTTCAAATGCGCGTAAGTACGGACGGTTTCAATTCTGATCGGTAACTTCCTGTTCTGTTCAATTTCGTTAACTGGGGAGCCAGGAGCACGAAGGCGAGGTGATTACGACTGGCTACGGGAGACTCTTCGATTCGCTCATGGTCGATTGTGGTCGCCTCCGTCGTCTGGGTCTGGTCGTTCGGCGGCGGCTGTTCCGACACGGTGATCTGTTGCTGCACTCTGGCGGGAGCGAGCCGAACTGTTAGCTGAACTATGAACTACCCGTCAAACATCCACACAAAATATCTTCTTGGTTACCCAGCAACCCGGACCCATAGCCCCACCCGAATCTGCGGTCGCGGCAGCAGGCTCCGTTTGCTCTACGCCGCCTTCTTTTTGCTGCGCCCTCACCGTGGGAGGCTTTGGGACTCTTCCCCAAGTACCCCGAGCCTCCCACTCCCAGCTTGCCTGACTCTTCAATTTAAGGACGGCGAGCGAAAACCTCCTTAATGAGTGTGATCTTGCTCCTGATCAGGGGAAACGTCCGTGGAGCCAGACTGAAGCCGTATGAATTGGTCTGAATAATTTCATCGTGACGAATCCGATGAAGAAGCCGCCAGGAAAATGCGTGGGTCTGCTTAGCTAGGACTTTGCAATCGTCACCGAGGTTCCGGATGCCCTGACGGCGCTCACGCTCGTCGGACGGGACCCCAGATGCGTTAGGCAATACTTGCGACCTTGCACGGAGGCAATCTCACACTGTTGGATTCCTTCGGCAAACTCGCAGCGCCACGCCTCGCAAGCGCATCGGAAACCTCCTGCGAGACTCCTGTTCCAATGATGGATATGCTTCCGATGCGAGGAGACTGGCATAAACCTCACCTTCTCTCGCATTCTACTTCTGCGCTTTCTTTGAGGAATGTGCAATTGTGAACAGCGCCATACCAGTTTCGGTGGCAAGCTGAGTAAACTTGTAGATGTTTGGCGGTTCGGACCTTGAGCCTGTCTTACCCTTTTCAGTCGGAAATGCTGTTGTGCACCCTCGGAGGAGTCGCACTTATGGAAGCAGTGAAGGCAGAGCCCCAAAAACCAATTTCCATCAGGAACTGGAAGCCACAGGATTGGATCGACCATGCTTTATTTGGCGTAGGGCAAGTCAGCGAGTCCCGAGGAGACAAGCTCGACATTGATTTTGTGAACGGTGGCAGGAAAACGCTACTTAAATCGACGGAATTGAATCGGGCGGTTGCACCCAGCGCGGGCTTCAAGTTTCCTCGCGACAAAAGCAAACCTCGCACCGGACCATTGAAAGTGAAAAGCCCACTAAACGATCGCTGAATGAACGAGAGCCAGTTTCTCCACGACTGACAAGCGAGTGGATGTGAACAATCCGCTTCTCTCTAGGCTGCCTGTCCCTCTTCCTGGTGCTTTCAGGGGTCATAGACCCCCGAAACGGCGACACTCTGTCCCTTTTTGAGCCGCCAGCCGAAGTCAAAGGCTCGCGCATTGGGTCGCTAGGTGCACACCTTCCTTAATACTTGAAGCGGTGCCGCACCTTCTGACTTCTCATCTACAGGCTTCGCATGGCCCCGTGGATCGTTGCAAATCGTCCTAAGTAGCTGGTCCCGAACGCGATTGCCACGTTGTCTGCATTTTGGATCGCAGACCTACGTATAGCTCTTCCACAGCTTCCACGGTTCCGTTCCGTTCTGGGATCTCCACCATTGGCACGACGCAGGCCCGGCAGACATTGACCGTTGCCGCCACGGTCGTCCGAGCGCCTCTCGGCGGTGGTTCCTGCCTTCGCAATATCGGCCCAGCTGAAATCGCCGCATAGATTGGGCACCCTAATGACGGTCAATCATCGCTCATGCTCGATGGACCGGCGGCGCGTACATATCGGCAGTCATTGGTGGCAAAGTTGTGGTATCCCAAATGCACTTCTCTGGCTCCAAACTCTGGACACCGATTTGACCAGCTCCCTCGGTGCCGGCGTCTCCCATCCAGGTCACCCGGAACCGGGCTTTGCTGTTCTTGTAGGTGATGGCAATAATCTCCCCGAGCTTCAACTTGCCTTGAATGCCTGCTAATAATGCGCCTTGGCGGCTTATGTTGCGCGTCGGAACCATCTGGATGTAGTGCACCCCAGTAGAACTGGACACGGAAGTTAGTTAGGCTTGGGGCCTCCGCCAGGAGGCGAGAATGCCGAGAAAGCCGAAAGTCCAGAGGACTGCGGAAGAGAAGTGGCAGATTGTGTTGGAAGGTCTGAAGAGCGGCAACGTGGCTGAGACCTGCCGCAAGTACGAGATCGCGCCCACGCTGTATTACCGCTGGAAAGACGAAGTAGAAGAGGGAGCCAAGGCTGCGCTTGGGGGGAGAAGCGCAGCCGCGCGGCCCGATGCCGAGCAGGAGAAACGGATTAAGCAACTGGAGCGGGCGCTGGGCCGATCGCACTTGCAGATCGAGATTTTAAAAAACGTGCTGGGCGAGTGAGCTGCGGGCCAGCTCATTCGTCGGCACGGGAGTTGGTGGCCCAAGGGAACGAAGCGAAGCTGGTGGCGGAGACGCTCGCCATCAGCCGGTCGAGCCTCTACTATCGGCGCAAACCGCGCGCCAGCCGTGCCGATCGCTCGCGGGACGAGGAGATCATCACGGCCTGCGGTGAGAAACCGGCCTACGGTTATCGTCGCGTGGTCTGGTGGTTGTGGCGGCATCACGGGTTGGTGGTCAATGGCAAGCGGGCGCTGCGTGTCATGCGAGAACGCGGACTGTTAGTGCGTCAGCGCCGCTTTCAAATCTCGCGCAGAAAGGACTGGGGCAAGGTGGAAGCACCGCATCCGAATCACGTCTGGCAGTCGGACATGACCAAGGTCTGGGCCGGGCCCAGTGTGGGCTGGGCGTATCTGGTCTCGGTGATCGACTGCTGCACCCGCGAAATCGTCGGCTGGGATCTGAGTCTGCGTTGTCGTACGGAAGAAGCTCTGGCGGCGCTCAACCGCGCCGTGTTGGAGGTTTTGCCTTTCGGTTCTCGTGGAACGGGTTTGACTTTGACGACTGACAACGGCACCCAGTTTACCTCGGTGCGCTATGTCGAAACTCTGAACCAGTTGGGCATCACGCACCGGCGCACGGCCTACAACCATCCCGAGGGCAACAGTTACATCGAACGATTCCATCGCAGCTTGAAAGAAGAGGAGGTGTGGCTCAACGAATACCAGAACTTCGACCAAGCGCAGCAGAGCATTGCAGGCTGGATCGAGGAGTACAATCACGACCGTCCGCACCGCGGACTCCACGGACAAACCCCGCACGACGCTCGTGCCCGGTTCGCCCTAACCCTTACTTCAAACACGGCCCCTTGTGTCTAGTTTTGCGGGGTGCACTACAGGGAGGAGAGCACGCCCACTAGCATCGATCCCGGCAATTCGGACCTGCAGTCTTGCCTGAACGCGGGGCTCGCGGCGTTTTCCCAATATCGCACCTTTTCTCCCGCGACTTCTATCGACGACAGTGAAGTATGGCTCAAAGAGAGGAACGCACACCTACTGCTGACATGGTAATTGTGGTCAAACGATTATCGATCTTGGGAGTGGATGCAACTAGGGATGCTCCCATGATTCGAGCGCACGACTCAGATGACCTTTTTTCGCCAACTGCATTATGCGGAAAGGGATGAATCTCCGCTGTATAGTAATGCTCAAGATGCTGATCGCACAACAACCTTGGGGTGTCAGCCTAACCATGGCGACTACACTCACACACCAGTTGTTGGTGAAATGGGGATACACGCCAAACAATACTCGCTACTTCACTGGAGACTAGCTGTCATAGTCGTATCGTGGGTCTGCGATTCCAGGCTCTGGCCGAAGCAACTCCTCGCGGATTGCTTGCAGCTTTTCTTTGGCCAACAGACAGGCTTCCAAGGCGGTTTCGCGGTAGCCCTCCTTGCTGGCGGCTACGACGACGTACAGGTCTCCCGTGACATCGTGGATCAGGCGTTGGATCGGAGCTAGCGGGACACTGCTCATGGCACCCTCTTCTCTTCTTCGCCGGGATTCGAACTTCCGTGCCCCTTGGCATCGGAGGGCGGTTGCCGGGGGCGCTCCTGCTGGTCATGGTGCTCGACCAGGTCACGAAGACTTTCGATGGCCTTTCCATCGAACTTTGATTTCTCCACTTGGTCCTCCGCGTATACCGTACTAAGCGTCCAGAATCGGAGTCTGTTCACTATTGCTCAGGTGAAGGGACGGCGCTTCCGTGACCCTGGAGATGAGAGAGCACGGCATCTCAGGACCTCGGTGAATCGAGCAGCGCGCGTATTCTTTTTGCTAGGGCATCTCGCGTGAAGGGTTTGTCGAGAAGTGGGCATCCCGGTTCCAGTTCGCCTTGCTCGACACAGGCATCGCCCGTGTATCCAGACGTATAGAGCACCTTCATCTCAGGCCTTGCGGTCGTTAGTATCTCTGCGAGAACGCGACCATTGATTTCAGGCATCATCACATCGGTGATCAGCAAGGCAATCGGTCCTTGATACCGCTCCGCGGTGCGAATTGCTTCGTTTGGATGCCCTGAATCCAGCACGGCATACCCAAACCCATCGAGCATTTCTCGTGTCAGCTCTCGCAAAAGAGCGTCATCCTCAACCAATAGGATCGTCTCACGTCCTCCGCGTATGGATAATGTCTCTTCCCTCGTGGGGAGCTCCGGCTCACCTTCGACATAAGGCAGATACACCTTGAAGGTCGCTCCCCGGTTTGGCTCGCTGTAGGCATAGATGTAGCCGGCACTCTGCTTCACAATGCCGTAGACGGTTGACAACCCTAAACCGGTGCCTTTGTCAGGTTGTTTGGTTGTGAAAAAGGGTTCAAAGATGCGTGCCTGGGTTTCACTGTTCATACCCACACCTGTGTCACTTACGGCCAGCATCACGTAAGAGCCGGGTTTGACCTCGGGGTAGTCACGACTGCCCTCTAACTCCACATTGGCGGTTTCGATTGTGATGGTGCCGCCGCTCGGCATTGCATCCCGCGCGTTGACTACCAGATTCATCAGTATCTGCTCAATCTGACTGGGGTCAGCTTTGACACATCTCAGGTCGGGTAGCAGTTTTGTAGCGATTTCGATGTTCTCACCGATGAGCCGGCGCAGCATCGTTTCCATCCCGCTCACGAGTCTGTTTAAATCCAAAACCAGCGGGCGCAAAACCTGGCGACGACTGAACGCCAGAAGCTGCCGAGTTAGACTCGCAGCACGGGTGCCCGCACTGTGAATCTGCTCTACCATTCTTCTATTCGAGCCTTCTGGAGTGAGCCGCTGCTCCAGGAGTTCGCAGTACCCTAGGATCACGCCCAGAATGTTGTTAAAATCATGGGCAAGTCCCCCTGCCAGTTGACCTACCGCTTCCATCCTTTGTGATTGCTGGACTCGTTCGCCTACTTGTTTTTCAGCGTGCTTGCGTGCCGTAATGTCACGAATATTGCACTGGATTGCCCTATTGCCATTCACCCCATACACGTTGCTGACAAACTCGACATTGATGCGGCGCCCACCCCTTGCTTCAAGAGGCAGGTTTTCGTAGCGGATATATTCCTTGTCCTGCAACTCTTGAAAAGCGGCTTTCGAGGCTTCAATATTTCTGAATGGGCCGATGTCCCAAAGTGTTTTGCCGATAAATTCTTCTCGGGAATAATCCAATAGGTTTACTAAGAAAGGGTTTACGTCAATTATCAATCCCGAGTGCCCATCGAGAATTAGTATTCCATCATGGGCTGTTTCAAACAGGCGACGGTATCGGGCCTCGGAAGCACAAAGGGCCTTCTCTGCCTGCTTGCGTTCCCATGCCGGATCATCCTTCAGACGGGCCTCCATTAAAGAATTCTCCCTTTTACTTTTGTGTTAATCGCACAAAAGTAGGACGTACGCACAATAGTTTCAGGGGGAGGGCTGAACAGCTATCGCCAATTTTCGTGCTGAACCTTTCTTGTTTCGATTGGGTTAAATCCATTGCGTTCGAGTATCGCACTCACCCGTACCGCGAGACTCGTGCTTTCACCAAAATCTTCGGCGGCAATAATCCATGTAGTGAGTTCGACAAGAATCTCCCGGCGCCTCATTTCGCGGACTCTCAATCCTATCAACTCAGTCTCATCTGCTCGGTCAGTCGAGAGAAGGAGTCGATTCATTTTTTCAATAGCGCAATACTCCGAAATGAGATTCTGCAAGTCGGTCTCCACCGAATCGCTCCTAAAAGAACGCAGTAGCAAACAAAGGACCCAAACGACCAGAAGATTGTATGTTGAACATTTCACACAGCGTACCGGGGGTTTTGTGCCAGATTTGAAGCCTTGCGACTGCCCATATGTCGGCACAGTCGACGGTATTTCGGCAATCCAAGAAAGAATCCCGTGTTTACTTTGACGGCCATAATGGCGTCAGGTTGGCGGACACCGGTCAATGCTACACAGTATACGGGTTGCACTTACGATAACCGATTTTGTGATAAGGTCACCGCTATCTGCAATCAGTTTTGGATCAGCAGGCTATGACCTTTAAAGGGTAGATCTTATGGAGTCATATCGGGTCATCCAACTGGATCGACTTCGTAATGTAGTGAGTCATCTAGTCCGCCTATTCCATCCCTCGTAGAGAGAATGCAAGACAAGTAGACATACCGATTCGACTTAGCCCTGCGTGGCGCCGAGACTCGTAAGAATTGACACCGCTACCTGTCGCATACCCACGAATGTCTGCTTACCGCAGCCGACGCCAGCACTTCATATTTGTTCGGGAGAAGTTCGAGTAGCGGCTCCATATCGTGCTCGTGGCGTGAGTGTGCTTGCATCGCTTGCGCGGCCTGAGTGCGCTGACTGCCGAGGCTCAGGTTGAACTGACTGACGCGCTCAATGTGAGCGCAGTCCTGACATGTAAGAATGATGCCTTCCATTACCTTGCTGATGGTGTACATGATTCAAGCGTACTCTCTTTCCTCTCCGAGTGCCATTGCAACCATGTGGTGTAGGGAGGCTGTATGTTTCTCGGTCGAACAGAGCCTTCTAACGGAGAGTAGATGCACTTACGTGGAAACCTTAACTAGCCCACAATTCTAAGTTACGGATCTCGCGTCTTGTTATGATGTACTCCGACGGGAAGCCGAAGGCCATGATCAAACACCGGTTGGCGCCTGAAGCGTTAGCCAAGGTTGGCCTGCGTCGGTTTTAAAGACAGGGAAGCGAGGCCTCGCTCAGTTGCGTCTCACAACCTGCCGAACAGAGCTTGGTTAACGCAAGGTCGCGGCATGTCCGACGAATAACTCCGTGCAGGGAGTCTGAGTCAACGAACTCGAAGCCATAGCGAAAAGCATTCTTTTGACGAACTATGGCATGAATCGCCACGCGTTCGGATGGAAGCGTGAACTCCAGCTCCACCATCTCACCCACGGGAGCTTCGAGTGCCAGCATGGCTGCAATCCCAGATTCGCTAATATCCACGGTCCGGCCCTCTAGCAGGCCGCAAGATCGTGAATAGACTCTGATGTCAGTTTCCATTTTGAATCGGGGCTTGTGACGGGCGTCGGCAATTGTCAGAGAGATGGCAACTGCGGATTGATTCTCATCCCCCACACGTTTGATTGATTCGGAGTCGAGTTCTGCTACAAGTTGCATGCTTTGATTGTAGACACAACCTTGGGCGCGGGTTCGCACCGAAGGTCACTCGGGAAGTCGGTCGCTTGGTTCGGCAAGCACCTCAAGGTTAGGTTATGAATACAAAGCCGACAAACGAAGTACCTTCGGATTCGCAGACTGGCCTCTCGTAACTATGGTGCTTGCCCGAGCAGGAGTACGGTCAAATTGGGAGAGAAACGGTAGGCAACGACCCATCTCGGACCAAAGGTCGGTCAAGGAGACCTGCAGCAACACTAAGCTATCTAAGTCGCCGTTACGTGCGACCGCGGCTGTCGCGGCTCCCGCCTCCGAAGCAAGGACGAAATTGCAAGCGACAGGGATTCCGACAGACGCCAGTGGACAAGAAATAAGGCAGATCGAACAAATTGTCTCCGAGACTCATCCGTCTTCCTGGGGTCAAGGGATTCGCGAGCGTTCTTATTTTATAAGAGGGGGTTCTCCGTGAAATTCAGATTCAAGAAAGCTTTCGGCATCGGGCTGCTGCTTACATTGTTTGCTTTTGTCAGTTCAGCTCAAGTCTCCTTCCCAACCATTCAGGCCAGCGGTAATCGCCGGTTCATCGAACACACTGGAAAAGAAAAGACCCTTCAAGGTCGACTGCTCGCTGCTCGCGCAGAAGCACAACGTCTGCTCAAACAAGTCAATCACACTCCGATGTCATCTGTCGCTGACAACGATTGGGCGTTCGACGTGGGTGCACACGGCCCGGCCAGCGGTTTTCCTGCAACGTTCACTGCGGGCACAACTCCTGACTGTGTAAAAGACTACGTTTCTTTCACCATCCATGCGCAAGGAACTTCAACGCAAGCCAACCTTGTGATCCTGAACAATCTCTACGTCAACAGCGGCGGCACTGGATTCTGCTTAGGAATAACTAAACCAAAGGTTGTCGCCGCTTATAACGTGGGCACTTCTGCCTCCGGAAACTATCTTGGCTCCCCATGGCCTTCGGCCGACGGCAGCAAGATTGTGGTTCTAGAAAACGGACTGACAGGAAGTGGAACTCCAGCAAAGCTGCATGTGATTACGATTGGGGCAGGCGGTGGTACAGTTACCGCTCCCATTACTCCTCCAACCGAGACTATTCTCAGCTACACAGCAGGCGGTGGCACTTGTGCTTCCGGTTTGTCTGGTGCTCCAAGCCTCAAGGATGTGGCGATCTGGTACGCATCGGGCAATCTATACACGGGCGACGACAACGGACGCATTTACAAGATCACCAACGCTTTCACAGCCCCGGCCGTTGCCTACTGCATCAGCACGGGTAGCGACCCAGTCACCGACGTTAACGCTGACGAAAGTATTACCGGCCAGCCCGCTGGTACGAATTATGCCAATATAGTGACTCTGGGCAACACCCTCAAGTCTTACTCCGCGAACTCTGGTGCCACAGCGTTTACGAGCCGTTGGTCAACCGTCGTTTCTTCCGTTAACAATGGCATCACCGACTTCACCCTGTCAGATGGAGACCTCAACTTCATCTACCTGATGACTAACCACGACTCCACTGGGACCAATGCTCAGCTTCAGCAATACAACTATGCTGGAACCTTGGTTGGGTCCGCTACTGTTGGTCCCGCCAGCAGTCAGAATCTGAATATGGGTGCATGGGACCAGAACTATCAGAACAATGTCAACTCCAACGCCACTTTTTACTATTGCGCCTATCCTTCCGGCGCAGCAGGATTACCGAATCTGAGTGACGTGCAATTTGATACTTCCTGGCATATGAACTCCATGCCAACCATGACGGGTGACACCACAATTCAACCGCTCTCTGCGGTGGCTGGATCGACATGTGCTTCGATGCTCGGCAATTATTTTGAGGACACATCCACCACTCCGAAGCCGACTATTGACATCATTGTTGGCGTGGGAGACGGCGTTGCGAGTGATCCCAGCCGGGTGAGCCGTTGGCGGATACAGAATGCCATTGCCGACAAGAGCCCAATCACATCCAACACTGGGACCTGGCAGCAGGCAGTTGGTGGCAATGTCGGTGGAATTAGTGGATACACGGGCGATTGGAGCAACAGTACGCTTGGTCCCAACACCCATAACTTTTACTTCGGCACTTTGGCTTCGCAAGTGTCGGGCCGTGCGCCCTGTCTTGCCGGCCATTACTGCTTTGTCAAGTTGCAAGTAAGCGGCTTGAACTAAACACGATGGACCATTTGGTGAGGTTTTACGGAGAACCTGCGGCGGGAAATGTGCTGCAGTATCGCGACGTGAAGGCACGCCACATCGAAGACGTCGATAACCTGAGGGTATTCGGCGACGTAGGGAATCGAAGAGCAGCGATTCTGCAGTGCTGGTTCAGCAGCAGGTAAAGCAGCACGAACGACGAGAAACAAGAGCGTGGCGAAAATTAGCGCGTTGCGAATGCATGAGAAGAATCTCAGTGAGAGCAGGTCAATTAGTTTGAAACTATTCGTGATGTCCTTGCTAGATGACCGTCCTGAATGTGGGGATATCGCTACTCTTAATTGTGCGGGAAACCGATGAACGGCTGCTCTTCAATAAGGCTCACAATGCTGATGCGACACAAGTCGCGACAGCGTGGCACGTCAACATTTCTACCGGCCTATGTGTGGCCGCCATCCGCGAAATAGGTTAGGGTGCCGTATATTGTCCGTTGAAATAGCACCCAACTCCGCCAGCGCCTGCTAACGCGTGGGATGAGCAAGGCGTCGCGCGAACGGCGGCATAGTTGACCCGACTCTAGGAATAGGACAACCACACCGACGAAGACTGTCGCGATATTCTCTTTACGGCTCGTCTGTGGGTCCAGACGTTCCATTCTGCGGACGAGCGGGCGGCGGGCAAGGCAACCGTGGTTACCAATGTAACGGTCGCGCCTGTGCAAATCACTGCATTTCCTACATATGGGTCCAGACTATCTCTAACCTCTTGAAATAAGAAGGTATGCACTCGGTGTGTCTACGCGCCTCGGAGCAAGTGCTCGTGATTTTCAGACTGCTGGCAGGGATCTGGATTTTCTGCCTTCTCGCATGGGGGCAACAGCTGAGCTCTGGCTGGCGAGAAGACGTGCAGCGATCCGTGGAGGCCCAGGATTGGGCCACAGCCATGGACATTGTGAACCGCGAGATTGCTCACGCGCCGCAAGACATGGACATGCGAGCATGGCACGCGCGCATCCTGATGTGGTCGGGGAAACCCGCGGAAGCCGAACGTGAATATCTAGAGATTCTCGCGGTCGTACCAAACGATCCTGACAACTGGATGGGGTTAGCCAACGTGTATTCGCGCGAAGACCGAACGGAGGAGGCGCTTAAGGCTCTGGACCGCGCCGTGGAACTCGATCCGAAGCGCGCAGATCTCCGCATTGCCCGCGGCCGTGCGTTGCAGGGCGAACATGCCCAGAGGGAAGCGAAGTTGGAATTTCACCGCGCGCTGGATCTGGATCCGAACAGCACGCAGGCGCGCTCAGGCCTGCTTTCTTTACGCGGCGAACCGAAGCACGAGGTGCGCGTGGGATTTAACGCCGACCTCTTCAGCTTCACTGACGCCAATCATGATGAAGGACTGAGTCTCAACTCGCAATGGACATCGCGCTGGGGGACTAGCGTGGCAAGTAATGTTTACCGGCGGGGAGGAACGGAAGCGGAAAAATTCATGGCGAGCGCGACTGGAAGGGTGCCGAAATGGGGCGCGCTAACGGTGGGCGGTGCGGCGGCTCATGACAATAGTGTTATTCCGAAAGATGAAGCATTCTTCGATTACGACCAAGGGTGGAAACTCAGAGGAAGCAAAATCGTTCGCGGAGTTGAAATTGACTACGGGCAGCACTGGTACTGGTATACGACGGCGCGCATTCTTACGTTTAATGAGACAACACTCTTTTACCTGCCTCATGACTGGACGTGGTCTTTGGGGTTGACGGGAGCGCGAAGCCATTTTTCCAGCACGGAATGGCGTCCCTCGGGAATGACACGACTCGGATTTCCGATCACCGGGTGGAACGAGCGCCGCCTGGGCGGAAATGTGTTCTATGCGCTGGGGACAGAAAATTTCGCGCAAGTGGATCAGATCGGGCAATTTTCTTCGCATACTTACGGCGGCGGTTTGCGCTTCCAGTTGACGGCGCGCGAGGACGTGACGGGCTTCGCAGCGTATCAGAAGCGTACGCAAGACCGGAGACAAACAACTTTTGGATTTACTTATGGTGTCCGCTTTTGAAACATTTCGCAGGCTAGGTCCAGCGGCTTTCGTCGTGAAGGCGATCATCTCCGTGATCGTCGCAGACGTGTTGTTGCTGGGCTTTATCATGCTTCGGCGAGCCTACCGGAAACGGCATTTCGCGAAGCGTGACGCGCGACTGTTCGAAATCCGCGAGGGATGGGATGCGCTGATTTCTGGCGAGATTCCCTACGCGACATGGCGCACAAAACCATCCGACCGGCAACTTGTCGAGACCATGGTATTGGACGCGTTCGAGGTCGCGGGACCGGAAGAATCGTCGCGGCTGCTGAAATTTATGCGAGGCAGCGGGCTGGTCGAGAAGTGCATCTCCGATGCACGAAACCATCAAGGATGGCGACGGCACCGCGCACTGGTGGCGCTCGGGCGAACGCGCGCGCCGGAAGGGATTCCGGCTCTGGCAGAAGGACTGCGCGATCGCAACCCGGAAACCCGGCTTGCCGCCTTGCGCGGACTGGGGCAGATGGCTTGTCCGGAAGCGGCCGTGGAGATCTTAAATTGGGTCGGTGAAGCAGGGCTGGTTGTGCCCGCGCTTCCCTTGCAAAGCGCGCTAATCCAAACCTGCGCCGAACGTCCGCAAGTCTTGCTGCCGTACTTGAAGCATGCGGGGACAAGCGTGCGTGAAGTGCTCGGGCGCGTACTGGGGGAAGTGGCCACGCCTTCTCTGGGAACGGATGTAGTACAGTTCGCAGAGGACAGTCTGCCGGAGTTGCGAGCGGCGGCCGCACGAGCGCTGTCGTTCGCGGAGCCGGGACTGGCGGTCAACGTTCTGAGTGAGTTGGCCAGAGATCCCATTTGGTTTGTGCGGCTGCGCGCGATCGTGAGTCTGGGAAAGCTCGGCCACGAAACTGGAATCCCTTTTCTTTTACACGGATTAGCGGATTCGAATCGGCTGGTGCGTCTGCGGGCCGCAGAATCGCTAATGGACCTCGACGCAGACATGGCGCCAATCTTCGAACGGGTGGTAGCCATGCGAGATCGATACGGATTACATGCGTATTTAACGGCCCTTGAAAATGCTGGCTTGCGAGCGAAGATGGAAACCGAGATCAAAGGCATGCGACTAGTCAGCAAGCAAGTTAAGCTGGATTTGTTTGAAATCCTGCGCGTCGGGGCCGCGCCTCCCGAACAGCACGCGTTCCCAGAGAAAGCATCTACCGCAGCGGCGTCCCGTTCATGATTCACCTTCTTGAAATCTCTAACCAGGTACTCTTTTACTATTATCTCCTTTCTAATCTTGGATACTTGGTGATGCTGATCATCGCGCTGAAGACGAGCGCAGCCCACCTGCGGCATCTGGAAAGCATCCCGCTGCACTGGATCAAAGGATCCCCGCTGGCGCCTCCGATCACCGTCATTGCGCCTGCACATAACGAAGAGAAATCCATTTGCACGGCGGTGCGGAACCTGCTTGATCTGGATTATCCACAACTCGAAGTCATCGTCGTAAATGATGGGTCATCAGATCGCACCCTTCAAATGATGCAGCAAGAGTTTCGGCTGCGGTTAGTGAGAGCGGTGTACGTCCCGCAAGTGACCAGCGCTCCGGTCCGGGGGCTATACCGAAGCCACGTTGACGTACGACTTCTTGTGGTGGATAAGGAACCGGCGGGCAGCAAGGCGGATGCGGTGAATGCAGGTTTGAATGCGGCAACCTCGCCGTATGTGTGCGTTGTCGACGCGGACTCTGTGCTCGAGCGGGACGCGCTGCTGCGAATCATGGTGCCGGTACTGGCAGACCCGAAGCGCGTCGTTTCGGTTGGTGGAATTGTCCGGGTGTTGAACGGGTCAGAGATCGAGGGAGGGCGCATGCGCCGGGTGCGCCTGCCGAGGAAAAGCATCGAAGTCATTCAGGTGGTCGAATATTTGCGTGCATTCCTGATTGGAAGAGAAGCGTGGGCGCGGGGAAACATGCTGACGATTATTTCCGGCGCTTTCGGCGTTTTCCGAACCGATCTGGTGCTGGCTGTTGGGGGCTATCGATCCCACGCAATCGGCGAAGATTTCGATCTGGTGACCCGCTTGCACCGCTACCTACTGGATAAAGGCGCGGACTACTGCATCGAGTTTGTGCCGGACCCGGTGTGCTGGACGGAGGTACCATCGGACCTGCGCTCGCTCGGGAGGCAGCGCGCTCGCTGGCACAAGGGTCTGCTGGATGTGTTGTGGCCTAACAAAGACATGCTCTTCCGTCCGCGCTATGGACGTATCGGATGGCTGGCGCTTCCTTACCTTTGGCTGTTCGAATTTCTGGCCCCTGTCATCGAATTGGGTGGCATCGCGACGATTATATTGGCAGCATGCTTCGGCGTATTGAGCGGGGCGTTCTGTCTGCAGTTTCTCCTCTTCGGATATGCGTTTGCAACCGTGATTTCCATTGGTTCCGTGCTGCAAGAGGAGCTGACTTACAAACGATACAACGATTGGCAGGATGTGGCCCGGCTCGTCAGCTACTGCTTCTTCGAACATTTTCCTTACCGGCAATTGCACATGATCTGGCGATTACAAGGCCTATGGCAGTACT
Organism: uncultured Acidobacteriaceae bacterium; assembly: GCA_963789205.1. Classification (GTDB taxonomy): domain Bacteria; phylum Acidobacteriota; class Terriglobia; order Terriglobales; family Acidobacteriaceae; genus Acidiflorens. Next base: position 363,295 of record CAWBJV010000020.1, on the reverse strand, counting down.
TACGAGGCGACCTGGTCTGGAGACCCATGAAACGACAGGGGCTGCCAGTCGTTGAAACACCCTGAGCGGCGAATAGCGCGGTTTGAAATTTTCGACTCTGTCGGTGGTCGCCAGCGTTTATGTGTCTACTTCGGCGATGAATTTTCGGATCGACTCCTCATTTTGTCTGCTCAGGTTCGCGAACTGGATCCCTTGCCGAGTCTGTTTTGTCCAGATCACGGTGCCGGCTGCCTCCAGTGACACCCCCGAAACGGGCAACCGGAATGACAGTCGCACCGCATCCTTGGGCTGCAAGCTGCCAACTTCCACTTGCATCCCGCTTTGGCTAAGGTTCCAGGTCACTCCGTGTAACTCTCGATGACCGACCTGCAAAACCACATCGGTTTGGAGTGGAACGCGTGCGTTTCGGCGGCGATTCTCCATCATTCCACCACACACCGTCCGGAACAATATGCTCAGCTTTTGTCTATCGACGGGTTTTGCAGGAAGAAAGTTGCTCCGATGCAAAACACCTGTTGCATCGTGTCTCTCTCATCCCGGCCGGTCACGATGATAATTGGAGTAGATTTGTTCCAGGACGACTTTCGAATCAGGCGGGCTAGGTCGAAGCCGCTCAGGTTGGGCATTTCCAGGTCCAGGAAAATTCCGTCAAATTTCTCCTGATTGATCATGCCGACCGCTTTCTCGCTGTCACTGATCGGATGTGCCTCCGCTTTCAAAGACGTGAACACCTCGACCATTAACTCCAGGCTTGCGAGGTCATCTTCCACGACCAGAAGTCTCAGTGTTGTCACGAGTCGACCCTCTTCTAAGCCCAATCTCCCCAACCATCATACGCGCGTCAATAGTCGATAGTGGATCAGCCTGGTTCCGCGCTGAACGTCCCTGTGGAACCCGTGCCGACAGAGTTGAAGGGCTCGTTGCCTACCCTGGAGGAACTTGGGGAGCTAAGTAGGCTGGTCCGCCAGCATCGACCGAAGAATGCACCAAATGTCATTACTTAAGTACTTCTCGGAAGGTCGAATTGTCACACACAACAACTTGGGCATGTTCACCTTATATCTGAGCCAACAGGACGTCGGGGAAGAGACCATTGGCCGGCGTTCCACCTGAGCTATCCCCTTCGTTTACAAGGAGCCAATCAGGCGCTGAGATTTCTCTCCATGCATTCGCGACGCCTGATCATTCGTCACACTCTCGTTTCGCTCTCGTTCGTGCTGCTATACCTTCTGCTGAACCGGCCTGAAGTCATTTTCTTTTCACGGATTGGATTCGTTGCTTGGTATCCCGCAATCGGCTTGGTTATGGCGCTCCTGCTGGGCGTAAGTCCTTGGTACGCGCTTGTGGTTTGTTTGGCGGATGCCCTTGCCGGCAGGGTTATTTACGCACAGTCAGCCATGTCGTTCGGCAACACGGTCGGCGCCGCGGGAGTTGCTGTTTGTTATGGGGCGGCGACATACGTTTTGCGCGGTCCTCTCCAGATCGATCTCGGCCTGCGTCGTCGACGAGACGTCGTCCGCTACGTTTTGGTGAGCGCCACTGCCGCTACCGGAGCGACAGTCATTGGTGTGGCCTGCCTGATTGCGGATCACGGCATCACATGGAGTGAATACAAGGCTTCTGCGCTCGGATGGTTCTTGGGTGATGCCATCGGCTTAGTGGGTATCGCCCCGTTTCTCCTCGTCCATGTACTTCCGCATATTCGCAATTGGCTCATGCCAGGATCCAGTCCGCTCGATCCAACCAGGACGCCGTTCCCCAGAAAGAAACTCAGTCTGGCTGCGCTGGCAGAAAGCTGCGGCCAAGTTGCGACGATACTGGCCATCCTGTGGGCGATGTTCGGAAGCAAGGACGGGCGTTACGATCATTTCTATTTGGGTTTCATTCCGGTCATCTGGATTGCAATGCGTCAGGGAGTCCGGCGAGTTGTCACTGCAATGCTCGCGCTGAACTTTGGAATCGTGGTCGCGATGCATTTGTTCCCTCCGACGGCTGGGCTGTTCGCCAAAGTTGCCCTCTTCATGCTGGTTGTGTCTGCCGTCGGACTGATCGTTGGGTCCGAGGTCAGCGAGCGACACCGCCTGGCAATTGATCTGAACAGACAAACCACTTACTTGGACTCGCTGATACAAAATAGCCCACTAGGGATTGTGGTTCTCGATCGGCAAGGCCGCGTCGAGCTGGCAAATTCCGCTTTCGAGAAACTCTTCCAGTATGACCGACACGAGCTCGCCTCTTTCGATATTCGAGATATGGGGATATCTGACGATGAGGCTCGGGATTCCGGGCAACTGGTTTTGCAGATCTTCGCGGGAAACACGTTGCAGAGGACAGTGCGACAGTGGCGCAAAGACGGGCAGGTTCTTGACCTGGCTCTGCATGGTGTCCCGCTGCTGCAAGACAATGAGGTGCGGGGAGCATACCTGATCTACCAGGATGTTTCGGGACAGATCAGGGCCGCGGAAGCACAGCGGCAACATGCGGAGTCTTTAGATCAGCTGGTAAAAGAGCTGGACCTCCGCACAAAACAGATGACCTCATTGAATGAAATGGGGGCTCTTCTGGCGTGTAGTGGGACGGTTAAAGAAGCCTGCGCCGTCGTCGCTAACTCGGTGCAGAAGCTTTTCCCTCACGCTCCTTCCGGAGCGCTTTATTTGTTCAGGTCGTCGCGAGACCTCATCGAGGCGGCGGTTCGGTGGGGGGAAAAGGACGCATTAGCGCCGACATTCCCTCCCGACGCATGCTGGTCTCTGCGCCATGGCCAGCCACATTGGAGTGGGCATCCGGGAGATGGCATCGCCTGCCAACATTTGACCAGGAGTTCAACTGCCGAGTCTCTATGCCTGCCGATGGTCGCGCAGGGAAACACGGTTGGCGTTTTGCATCTGGAATTCGAGAGCGCAGCGGATCTCCGACATGATTATGAAAAGCGGGGTTTTAGGGACTCTCAGCAGCGGCTGGCCGTCAGTGCGGCCTCGCAGATCGCCCTTTTGCTGGCCAGTCTGCAGCTGCGCGAAACCCTTCGTGAACAGTCGATTCGTGATCCGCTGACTCGCCTATTCAACCGTCGCTTCCTCGAGGAGTCGCTCGAGAGGGAACTGGAACTGGCTAGCCGCAAGAGGCAATCTGTAGCTGTTCTTTTTCTCGATCTCGATCACTTCAAGAGATTCAATGACACCTTTGGACATGATGCGGGAGACATGGTGCTACAGTCCCTAGCCGATCTGTTTCGAACATTCTTCCGCGCTACCGATATATGCTGCCGCTACGGCGGGGAGGAGTTCGCCATTATCCTGCCTGAGTCGTCTGCACAAGATGCGGTTAAACGAGCGGACGCGCTACGCTCCGAAGTAAGAGGCCTACGCTTGAAGTATAAGAAGCAGACTCTTGGACAGCTCACGCTCTCAGCGGGCGTAGCCGCGTTTCCGGAGCACGGATCAACATCCGGTGAACTACTCAAGACCGCGGACAAATGCCTCTATGAATCCAAATCGCGCGGTCGGGACGTCGTCACGGTAGCTGTTCCGTAAAAACGCGTGACCGCGTTGCCGCTTTTACCATCCGATGCGACTGCCTCATCTCGTGCTGCCATTCCCTGATAGTCGGAGACAGAAGGCCGAGGTCCCAGTACGATTCTGGTTCGCTCCGGAAGAAAGTGCTCCAGACTGCGGCGTCGCGGGCCAAGATTCAGGGACCGATCCGCTGGCACACGCTGCGTCACAGTTACCGCGCTTTGCTCGACGAGACTGGCGCCTCTCTGGGCGTACAACAGAAACTCATGCGTCGCGCCAATATCTCGACCGCGATGAACGTCTTCGGCGGAGCCTTCATGGAAGCGAAGCGCAAAGCCAATACGTCGGTGGTGCAGCGGGTGCTGTTTCAAGACCTCACCAAATAGCAAAAGGCCGTCAGTCGGCCTCTCTTATGGCGCTTCAAAGGTTAATGGACCATTAAATACGCGAACATCTTGGAGAAGAACCTGACCGCAGGTTCGGCGTGTCAACCATGGAAGGTGGCGTGACTGTGCTCCAGATTCGTTGAGTCTGCTTTGAACAACTGAAAACACGCGCCCCCGTTTCTCAGAAGGGAGGACGGGCTGGCGTCTTCGACGATACGTCCCCGTTCAAGAACGATCACCCTCCTAACGCACAGCAGCGCCGTCGACCGATGGGAGATCACGATGAGAGTGCAGCCTGGCAGGACGTGACGGAGACGAGAAAGCAATTGCTGCTCAGAGCCGGAATCAAGCGACGACGTGGCTTCATCCAGAATCAAGACGCGAGGGCACTGCAGAATTGCTCTCGCGATCCCGATGCGCTGGCGTTGACCTCCCGAGAGGCCAGATCCGGCGGGGCCGACCCTGTGATTCAAGTGTCCTTCTAGCGTCCCGACCCAAGTCGTGAGCCCGACGTCCTCCAACACCACTTCAAGCTCAGCCTCCGAGGCTGTCACTTTGCCAAGTCGGAGGTTGTTGGCCAGCGTCGTGTCGAACAGGATCGGGTGAGGCGAAGCGTAGCACACGTGCTCCCTGAGGCTTTCGACTTCAATTTTGCGTACGTCGTGGCCGGCAATGAAAATCGATCCCGAGTCCGTGTCGTACAGACGCGCTAACAGCTTTGCCAGTGTGCTCTTGCCGGCGCCGTTTTCTCCAACTATGGCCACGTGTTCGCCTGCTTGAATGTCCAGATGCGGAATCGACAAGAGCACACGATTTCCCGGATATCCGAAGCGAACGTCGGCAAGCTCGACCGTGCATGTGCCACTCTGCGACATTCTGATCGCCATTGGGTCGTTCCTGATCTTGGGCTCCAATCGTACCTGTCCACTCAAAGAAGGAAGTTCTCTGTACCATACCGACGCCGATGTTGGAGTCGACACCGAGCCCGGAAGGTGGGAAGCGGCTCAGAACAGAGCGTCTGCGCGTCCGCCTGTCTACTCGTGCGGTCCAATCTCTGAGCCAGCAGATTGCCCGAGAAAAAAATAACCAAGACTACTATATTTCCCATGGCTGGCTTACCGATGTCGAGAATGGAAAGTTTACGCCTAGCATCTACAAGCTCTACAGCCTGAGCCTGATTTACAAGTGCAGCTATCTGGAAATCGTGGGTTTCTTCGGGATCAATATTCTTGATGTTGCCAAGGAACAGCGATTGGTCAGCCTGCCGCACACTCACTTGATCGGGTCGAGTCTTGAGGCGCCGGGACAGACGATTGCACTTCCTCTCGAACTCCGCAAGAACGTCGAACTAGCGCGGACGAACTTGGTCTCTCGCATGTTTGAAAGTTGGGGAGACGTCCCTGTCGCCCTTTTGCAGCAGCTAGATTTGCGGCACTGCCTGTGTGGATACATTGGCCTTGAGGATTTCACACTTTATCCCCTCATTCGTCCTGGGTCGTTCGTTGAGATTGACGCACGGCAGAGCAAGGTCAAACCAGGCAGTTGGCAGAACGAATTCGACCGCCCAATCTATTTCGTCGAGCTCAGAAACGGTTATGCCTGCAGTTGGTGTGAACTCGATGGGAAGCAACTGATTCTGGTTCCTTGCCCTCAATCGCGGGGGCAGATCCGCCACGTTCGGTATCCAACCGACGGAGACATAGTCGGCCGAGTCACTGCAGTGACCATGCGTATTGCAGAAGTGGAGGGGCATCCACAAAGGGAGTGAACGAATGACAGTACCGTCGGACTTGCGCACGATGGCGTCTCAGGAGGCCACGCAATGGTTCGATCACTGTTTTCCACGCCCCCGAAAGGGATCAAATCAATCACCACGGACGGTGTCGGAGGATACATGAGCCGTTGAACCATGCGCGGATGGAGTTCAAAGCCATCTTCTTCGACGAGGGCTGATTTTAGCATCTTGAAATCATCCCAGTCGTGCACCGCAATACCTACGTCGACCTCCAAAGGTGCGGCGTCCGGGCGGTCGGCCAAAGGCGTGCCAGAGAATCCGTCACGGGTTTGCACCACACATGATTCGTTACTTGCTTTGTAATATATGAAGATATGCCGGTGCATGTCGAACTTCAGAATACGGGTGATGCTGGGGCACGCACGGAAATTTCCGCCGCAATAGAGCATGCACTCGCCGAGCGGCCTGGAGAGTGGCAGGTGTTAATCATCGGCTCGCGCGCAACTGACAACTGGGAGATGAACGTGAAAGGCCCCAGGGGATTTGAACGATCCTACGTGTTGGTTGGAACTGCCGGTGAGCATCAACCCCACGTCATTCGAAGCCTGCTCCGGAAACTTTGTCCTCCTTCATAATCTTTGAATGAACTCTAAAGCGAAAGCCCGCCTTCCGCCCTCGCCGCATCGCCAGGTGGAAATACTTACTGCGCCATTCCTGGTCGATGCGCACCGTGACTTGGGCCGCTTCCACCAGCAGGTATGGCACAAGGACCAGGCGGACGCGAGAGCGACGCGCCGAGGGGACCTTCCCGCGCTCATTACGCCTTGGTAGGAATCATTTTCCGCAATTCTTGAATAGCAGTCTGAAGAGCGCGCTTTTTGCTCTCGTAATTCTCGTCCCCTCGCGATAAACGGGCCATCTCGCGCTGCAGTCTTTGAAGCCCTGATATGGCTTCGCCTACGAATGCGACGTTTGCGGCTGGAGCAGACCTGGGCATGACATGCCTCACCAACATCGAATATGGAATTTGTCTTTCGGGTGGAAGTGAGCCTAGCTCGTGCACAATAGTGAAAGGAATGGCACTCAAGTGGGGGGCGGGGAACCGAACACCCAAAACCGCCAATATCGGGCATGTGTGGATCGTGTTCGAGGCCCCCGTTTGCATTAATGACGACATGACAGTGGAGGGGCAAACCGTCCTCGTGTAGGTCTAGCGCGCGCATCACGATAACTCCTGGAATTCGAAAGGCCCAGTCGTCCCCGCCTCTGCTGTCTGCGATAATTGGGCGGCTTGCCCGCTCGGATTGACGGGCTGTTCTCGTCTTGCCTTGGAGGTCTGATGGAAACAAAACGCCTAGTGCCTGCCGCCCAGTATGTGCGTATGTCCACAGAGGACCAGCAGTACTCCATCGCTAATCAAGAGGCCGCGATTCAGACGTACGCGACGAGCCATGGTTATGTCGTCATGTCGACCTATGCGGATGCTGGGAAGAGTGGTGTTGCGATCAAACATCGAAAGGAGCTCCGTCGTCTGCTTCATGATGTTACGAGCGGCCAAGCCCAATACGAGACTATCCTTGTTTACGATGTGAGTCGATTTGGACGCTTTCAAGATGTTGATGAGGCTGCCCACTATGAGTTTCTTTGCAAGAGTGCGGGTGTCCCCGTGCGCTACTGCGCAGAGCAATTCGATAATGATGGATCACTCGCCAGTTCGATGATGAAAGCCCTCAAGAGGACCATGGCCGCTGAATACAGCCGCGAACTGGGAATAAAAGTCTCCGCGGGCCAGCGTCGTCTCGCGCTCCTCGGATATCGAGTTGCGGGAGAAGCCGGATATGGACTGCGGCGCATGACCGTGTCTCCAGACGGCCATCGGAAACTTCTCATGCAAGAGGGCGAGCGAAAGGGGATAAAGACGGATCGAACCATCCTTGTGCCTGGCCCTAAGAGAGAGGTTGACTGCGTCCGTACAATATTCGACCTTGCTGCGCAAGGTACAAATACTGCGAAGGAGATCGCGAACTACTTGAACCGTCGGCATATGAACCGCTGGAATGGGAAACTCTGGGATCTAGCGTCAGTTAATAACATACTGAGAAAGGACAAATACGCTGGCTGCAATACATACGGGAAGACGACGCAGAGGCTTTCTTCTCGAACTCGAAGAGTTGCTCCGAACCTCCGGATCACCAACCCGGAGGCATTTGTTCCAATTGTAGAGATGAGTATATTTGAGCGTGCTCAACAGTTCCTTCGGAAAAGAGCATTGCAACGGAGAAAGACTGATGCCTATCTTATTCAAGCAATGAAGAAGGTATTCGCTCGCGAAGGAAAGATAACTCAACGACTCTTACAAGAGAAGTGCGTGTTTGACTACACAACCTATTATAAGCGGTTTGGTTCCATCACGAAGGCCTATGAATTGGTCGGCTATCGACCGTCCGCTGCAACCACGAAATTTATGTACGCGCAGAAACGGGTAGAGTGCTTGCGGAACGAACTCTACACTCGATTGACAGACTTGTTTCCCGACCGGGTGAGACTGATCCGGTTATACCGACAACAGCAACGACTACAAGTCGTCGAGGTAGATCGACGCATCAGAGTTGCTGTTTACCTTTGCCGAGCAGCCAAAGACACACGTACAGGAGAACCCGGCTGGTTACTGCGCGTGCGGCCTCAGGAAAGAGACTTGCCTGCCCTCATATGCACGATGGACAAATCATACTCTAAACTGCTGAATTTCTATGTATTAGCGCCACTAGCCACAAGTTTCCTCAATGAGAGGGTGATACGGGAGAAACCGTGGCTGTCCGCTGGACGAAAACTCGACAAATTGGATGACTTGTGCGACGTGATAAAAGAAGTTGCAGCCCAGCCTAAGAAGAGTGAGCACTATATCCCCGTCGATGACATCCTAATCGCGTCCGACACCTGGACAATCATATTTGGTAAGGAATCAATCACTCTTGGACCTGTGGGTTCCGCTCTGTTTAATATGTTGGCTCTTAACGCTGGCCAGGTGGTTTCCCGAGATCGGCTGCGGCGATCGTTGCCTGGGAGGGTTCTTGATACCCTGAATCTCAATGCTCATATATATTACTTGCGCGTTAAGTTGGGTGTTCACGGTGGGAAACGCATTGAGCGGATTCCAGGAGTAGGTTATAGGTACGTCTCACCAATCAACAACGCGGGATCGCCATTTTGACGACCATTCACCCAACACGGGAAAGTTGCATTGGAAATGTTGGAATACAGAGTGCTGGACCGTGGAGCGCGATGCGCGGCTGTTGCCTGTAGTCCAATCCTTTCTCAACGAGAACACGGGGATACAGTCCGGTCGAACGCAACTTTGGGGGGGGAATGACCTTAGGTCTATTTGGAGAGGAGTGGTTGCGATGCGCGGAATGGCTTTAATAGTGCTGTTGCTGTCATTCGGACTCGGCGGAGAGGCTCCCTTTCTCAAAGGTGGAATGGTGGATATGCCGGCTCCGAAGCAGGCGGAAGGTGCGAGCGCTTCCGCATGCCCGAACGGTAGCTCCACATCGGGCCCTTGTAGCATGAGCGCACCGCGCGGCATTACTTATGCCACGACGGCGCTGAATTGGACGCAAACCACATCCAGTTCATTAACAGGCGGGTCGCCAGGAACCGTACTCCTTACGCCTTGCCCAGCCGGGGTGGACTATACCTCTGGTGCGGGGTATCAGGTCTATATCGGAGACGGTGCGTCGAGCGAGGCGGTGGCGGTGACCAGCGGGTCTACCGGTAGCGGAAATTGTTTGATCACGTTTACCCCGTTCTTCTCCCATACTTCCTACACGATCGGTTCGGCTACGTCTGGGATTCAGGAGACGATCAACGCTGCTTGCGGGACAATATCCACAACCTACTGGAATAGTCAGTGCAATGTGACTATTCCGGCAAACGGTCCATATCTTGGCAGTGGGTCGGTATGGTCACTCAACAATTACAACATCTACGGGACGATATTTTTCCACTCAAACCAATCCGTCCTGAACGGCTCCGGCGTATCCCTAAATTGTCTTGGCCGTGGCCCGTGTCTCCAGGTTGGAGATCAGATCAAATCGCTTGATTATCAAAACAACGCAATCCAGAGCCTCGCTTTTCGTTCTCCAACCAACAATTCGTCCAACGCCGCTTATAACGGTTGTGCGATCACGCAGACATCGGCTACCGGTACAACGGCAACCATCGCCACGGCGACTGCTTGTGGGTTCCGACCGGGCGACATGGTAACCATCCAGTTCACCGATGACTCAGCTTATTGGGGAGACGCTCTAGTTGCATCGGCCTCCGGGACTACGTTTACATTTGTCAAACACAGTCTGTCAACCAAGAGTTCTCAGAACACGCCCGGGGTGGTTGCTCTTGCCTACGACGCTATCCTCGACAACTCACAGAATACACACTTCCAGGACATCGTTTACGACAATGGCGGAGAGGTTGGCAGCTTTAATAACTTTTTCGATTTCTGGGACGACGAAAACGCCTTAGTTGAGCACTTCAACAACAACGGTATCTCGCTGACCCACAATATCAATTGGACAGGTTCCTTTATTTATTCAGGAGGCAACCCCATCGGTCCCGCCGGAAATCCTACCCAACAATGGGCTCCTGTTATTACGCTCCGTGACTCCAGCATCACTGCCAACTATTCCAACGGGGCGACCGTTCACAACTCCAACGGATTATACATAGAGAACACTGTCTTTCAGGCAACCGGACCGTGGCAAGTAAAGTCCTCCAATGAGACCGGAAACTATCAGGGGGCCTACCTTAAGAACATTTATTCGGAGAGCAGCACTGCTCTAAATCCTCTTTCTCCACCTCGGTCTCCCTTTCCCGGTCTTGGAATTGCCGGCTTGATTGCCGGAATATCGAGCGGGACTGCGAGTTTTCAGCTTGCGGGGAATGGCAGCCCTTTGGGAGCGTTTGCAACCGGGGGGAGCGGTGCTACGCCCTACTCCTACTTCATCGTAGCTAATAACACGACTGCGAATACGCAAACCTCTCCGATGCAGGTTCTCAATTGGCTTTCTACCGGAAGCGATCCAATTGCGGTTCGCTGGCCCAGAGTGGCAAACGGAAATGATGCCATTACCTACGACGTGATCCGCATAACAACTCCGGTTGGCGTCGGAGCCATCTATCCCTACGTTGGCGGATGCCCCGGTGGATCGGGTGGAACGTGCGGATACGTAGCGCAGGGAATTTCGCAAGCGACAGTCTGCGGCGTATCGCTGGTATGTACGTTTACTGATACCGGCTCCTCAATCACCGCCGCTGCCACAATCAAGCAGGGAAACTACGGCGGGAACCTGAACTTCTGGCCTGGATCAATTGTCTCTGTCAACCGGAGCGTCACCGTGGATGTGGAAGCTGGAAACATTGTAGGCGTCGGTCTGAACGGAAATCCAATCCAGATTGCGAATCAGTGCTCGGGTTACGGAGCGGCTTCGTCAGGCGGATACACTGCGTGTTTGTCAAGCATCACCGCACGGGTTGGCGGTGGTCTAGGAAATCAGACAGCGACGATATTAACCGATGGGCCAGGTGGAGGCGGAGGACAGGCGTTATCGAAGGGGCGACTGAATTTCTCCACGACAGCCTCATCCGAGTTGCAACCGCACCACATCATCACGCTGATCGATTCTCAGCCCGCCCTCACTCAAGCAACGTCCACGTATCGGCCACCCGCGAATGCGAACGATGTATGGATCGGAACGGATGTGCCGAGTGGGGGAGTTGGGCTGAGTTCAGGGCAACTTGCTGTCGGAGCCCCGGTATCCATCTCAAGTTACATTCGTGCAACCGGAGATGGGATTCAAACGACTTGGTTGGAGCGGCTCACGTCGACGCAAAAGACCTTCAAAGTACCTGTAAGGATAAATGAGGGAAACAGTTTCACGCTGGGGAACGGCTCGCCCCTGTCACAGATGAGAATCTACAGTGCGAATAACGTGCTTGCAAACCGCGTGCTTCCGCAGAGTTGCGTTGATCTGACTGAAGGAGTAAAGGGACTCACTAAATCGGATCAGATTACTAGCGTCACTCCACCTGGGCGATTAGGAAATCTTTCACTTAGCGCGTATGCTTCTGGTGAGGATACGATCATTTTACATTTTTGTAACCCGAGCAGTTCGGAAGCGACCACCCCGCCTGGTGCGTACTCATTTCTGGCTGTGCACTAAGCTAATGCGACCGCATCTTCCGGCGGCCGGGGAAACAGATGCTGCCGCCTCGGGCTCAACCTGGACTCTAACTTAGTACGGGATTCCGGCGCGTTTATCGTTTTCACCGCGGCATCATTTCCAAAAAGAGTCTATTTCTCGTTTTGCGAGTCTGCGAGAAACGGACCACTCGCTTTTCCGCGATTCCTTAACGGCTCGGCCTTGTTGTTTTGGAGGTTCCATGGAAGCAAAGCCCTCGATTCCCGCAGCGCAGTATGTACGCATGTCAACAGAGGATCAACAGTATTCCATCGCCAACCAAGAGGTTGCAATTCAGATCTACGCAAAGAGTCATGACTATGTCGTCGTATCAACTTACGCTGATGCTGGGAAGAGTGGTGTCGCGATTAAACATCGACAAGAACTTCAGCGTCTCCTTCATGATGTTACGAGTGGACAAGCTCAATACAAAACGATCTTGGTTTATGACGTGAGTCGATGGGGACGCTTCCAAGATGTTGATGAGGCCGCTCACTACGAGTTTCTTTGCAAAAGCGCGGGTGTAGTGCACCCCGCAAAACTAGACACAAGGGGCCGTGTTTGAAGTAAGGGTTAGGGCGAACCGGGCACGAGCGTCGTGCGGGGTTTGTCCGTGGAGTCCGCGGTGCGGACGGTCGTGATTGTACTCCTCGATCCAGCCTGCAATGCTCTGCTGCGCTTGGTCGAAGTTCTGGTATTCGTTGAGCCACACCTCCTCTTCTTTCAAGCTGCGATGGAATCGTTCGATGTAACTGTTGCCCTCGGGATGGTTGTAGGCCGTGCGCCGGTGCGTGATGCCCAACTGGTTCAGAGTTTCGACATAGCGCGCCGAGGTAAACTGGGTGCCGTTGTCAGTCGTCAAAGTCAAACCCGTTCCACGAGAACCGAAAGGCAAAACCTCCAACACGGCGCGGTTGAGCGCCGCCAGAGCTTCTTCCGTACGACAACGCAGACTCAGATCCCAGCCGACGATTTCGCGGGTGCAGCAGTCGATCACCGAGACCAGATACGCCCAGCCCACACTGGGCCCGGCCCAGACCTTGGTCATGTCCGACTGCCAGACGTGATTCGGATGCGGTGCTTCCACCTTGCCCCAGTCCTTTCTGCGCGAGATTTGAAAGCGGCGCTGACGCACTAACAGTCCGCGTTCTCGCATGACACGCAGCGCCCGCTTGCCATTGACCACCAACCCGTGATGCCGCCACAACCACCAGACCACGCGACGATAACCGTAGGCCGGTTTCTCACCGCAGGCCGTGATGATCTCCTCGTCCCGCGAGCGATCGGCACGGCTGGCGCGCGGTTTGCGCCGATAGTAGAGGCTCGACCGGCTGATGGCGAGCGTCTCCGCCACCAGCTTCGCTTCGTTCCCTTGGGCCACCAACTCCCGTGCCGACGAATGAGCTGGCCCGCAGCTCACTCGCCCAGCACGTTTTTTAAAATCTCGATCTGCAAGTGCGATCGGCCCAGCGCCCGCTCCAGTTGCTTAATCCGTTTCTCCTGCTCGGCATCGGGCCGCGCGGCTGCGCTTCTCCCCCCAAGCGCAGCCTTGGCTCCCTCTTCTACTTCGTCTTTCCAGCGGTAATACAGCGTGGGCGCGATCTCGTACTTGCGGCAGGTCTCAGCCACGTTGCCGCTCTTCAGACCTTCCAACACAATCTGCCACTTCTCTTCCGCAGTCCTCTGGACTTTCGGCTTTCTCGGCATTCTCGCCTCCTGGCGGAGGCCCCAAGCCTAACTAACTTCCGTGTCCAGTTCTACTGGGGTGCACTACACGGGCATACCTGTTCGATATTGTGCGGAGCAATTCGATAACGATGGATCACTACCAAGCTCGATGATGAAAGCCCTCAAGAGGACGATGGCCGCTGAATTCAGCCGCGAACTAGGGAGCAAAGTCTCACAGGGGCAGCGTCGCCTGGCTCTGCTCGGATTTCGAGTCGCGGGAGCCGCTGGATACGGCTTGAGACGCATGATGGTGTCCCCTGATGGGCGTAGAAGAATTGTTTTGGACCATGGCGAGCGTAAGGCAATTCAGACGGACCGAGTCATCCTCATACCCGGCCCGAAGCAGGAAGTTGATTGCGTACGCACGATTTTCGACCTAGCCGCGAACCGGAGAAAGAGCCCCAGCCAGATCGCCCGAGAGCTAAATAATCGCCACATGCAATCTTGGAATGGACAACCCTGGGATTGCTGGTCAGTTTACCGCATCCTGACCAAGGACAAATACACTGGCTGCAATACTTACGGGAAGACAACGCAAAAACTAGGTTCACCGATCAAAAACGTCGAGCACAGTCTTTGGACCACAAAACTCGACGCATTTAGCTCGATTGTAGACAGGCAGACGTTTGATCAAGTCCAAAAACTCATTCAAAAGAGATCAACTCGCCCGAAGAAACCCGACGCGGATCTTATTAGGGGAATGAAAAGAGTCTTGGCACGGGAAGGAAAGTTGAGTCAACGGCTGTTGGCTGGAAAGGGCATCCCCGACCATAGAACCTACCGCCTGCGGTTTGGCTCAGTCATGAGAGCGTATGAATTGGCCGGCTACAAGCCGTCAACCGCAACGATGAAGTCCAGCCAATCACAGCGACAGATAATGCTTTTGCGGGCCGATCTACAGACTCGATTAAAACAGCTGTTCGCAGGTCGTGTGAGATTCATCAGTTTGCCAGGTCAGACTTTGCAGCACGTTATCGAATTAGATGGGTGTCTTAGGATTGCCGTTTACCTGTGCCGATCCTGCAGTGAAATAAGCACGGGCGAACCCGGCTGGTACCTGCGGGTCCGCCGCCTTGAAAGAGGATTGCCAGCTCTGATCTGTACCATTGATAAGTCGTTCACCCAGTTGCTGAACCTTTATGTCTTCTCCCCGCTTGGAGACAGTTTTCCAACAACGCGAATGTTCAGAGAAAGTCAAGACTGGTTGTCTTCCGGACGGAAACTCGCAAAGTTGGATGACTTTTGCGACGTCGTGAGGGATATTGCATTCGAGCGGGAGAATTGCGAGCGCTACATTCCGGTGGACGACATCCTTATATCATCCGACACGTGCACGATCACACTTGGTAGCCAAGAGACCACGTTGGGCCCATTTTGTTCAGCGATCTTCAATGTGTTGGCATCAAACGCGGGGCGGGTAGTTTCCAGATATACACTGCTACGATCCGTGCCTGGGAAGGTACTTGAGGCCTCACAACTCAACGCGCGCATACATCGTTTGCGAGTCCGGCTCGGTGTACAGGCTCGCAAACGTATCCAAAGCGTTCGGGGGGTAGGTTATATGTATGTCTCACCCTACAGAATGCTCAAAAGTATTGAGGATTAAACCTAGCAATCATTCGGATGGTGGTTTGTAAGCCGTACGTTGTCAGACCTCTTGCCAATACATTCGGCTCAAGATGTGGAGTTCCACTTTTGCGCGCCATCAGGTTCCAAAGTACGAGCGAGACTCGCGACCTGCTATTTGCGGGTCCCGCTGTGAATTCCCTGGAGGTTTAGCCACGTTTCAAACCGCTCAATCATTTCTTGCATGCGTTCGATCTTCACTGGAGTCTGGTGCGAAAACCTCGGCAGGTTAAGGCCGGAGGCGAATTTATGCAAACTCATTGGCGATCTCGTTTTGGGATAGGGAATAAAACTCTAGCCTCACGTTCTGCCGTAGAGGTACTGATTAAGCCAGAATCGGCGCTAGAATCCAATGACTATGTTTACAACCGGTGCGTTGACTGCGGATGATCCGGTTCTACTGCCTGCGATAATTAGGCCGCTCGCCCGCAACGCTTTCTTTGG
Source organism: uncultured Acidobacteriaceae bacterium (assembly GCA_963789205.1). GTDB lineage: Bacteria > Acidobacteriota > Terriglobia > Terriglobales > Acidobacteriaceae > Acidiflorens. The sequence goes on along the minus strand of CAWBJV010000020.1, from coordinate 347,628 downwards.
TCTTGGAGCTCTCATGGAAACAAAGCCATTAGTTCCTGCAGCGCAGTACGTGCGCATGTCCACAGAGGACCAACAGTATTCCATCGCTAATCAAAAAGCTGCGATTCAGACGTACGCGAAGAGCCATGGCTATGTTGTGGCGTCTACTTATGAAGACGCGGGAAAGAGTGGTATTGAGATCAAACATCGACAGGAGCTTCGGCGACTACTTTCCGATGTTGTGAGTGGCCGAGCTAAGTACAGGGCGATTCTTGTCTACGACGTTAGCCGTTGGGGGCGTTTTCAAGATGTTGATGAAGCTGCGCACTATGAGTTTCTTTGTAAGAGTGCGGGTATACCTGTGCTTTACTGCGGAGAGCAATTCGACAACGATGGATCGCTGGCTAGTTCCATGATGAAGGCCCTGAAGAGGACGATGGCCGCCGAATATAGCCGTGAATTAGGAACTAAGGTCTCAGCCGGGCAGCGACGTGTGGCGGCCCTCGGGTTTCGGGTTGTGGGAGCTGCCGGATATGGATTGCGGCGGATGATTGTGTCTTCAGATGGGCGTAGAAGGCTTCTCCTAAAAGATGGCGAGCGGAAAGCGATCACGACCGATCGAACCATTTTGGTCCTTGGTCCCAAGAAAGAGGTTGCCTGTGTCCGGACAATATTCGAGCTGGCGGACTTGCGAAAGACTCCGAGGGAGATCGCGGAAGAGCTGAATGTGAGTCACAGGCACTCCTCTCACGAACGACGTTGGGATCGCGCATCTGTTTATCGCATCCTGACGAACGAGAAATACGCTGGGTGCAATACATACGGAAAAACGACACAAGAGCTTTGTTCACGCAGCCGAGTGGTCGAACGCCATCTTTGGATCACAAATCCTGAGGCATTTGTCCCGATTGTAAACCGGGAGATGTTTGATCGTGTTCAGAGGCTCATCAAGAAGCGAGGTGCGCACCCCGAGAGAACAGACGCGTATTTTATCCAAGGAATGAAAAGGGTATTGGCTCGTGAAGGGAAACTAACCAAGAGAATATTGGAAAGAAAGTTCACATTCAGCCATACATACTACAAGCGGTTTGGCTCCGTTATAAGAGCCTATGAATTGGCCGGATTTCTCCCGCCATCTCGAACGGTAAAGTTAATCGACACTCAGAAGCAGATAAAGTTTCTAAGGAGCGACTTGTACATTCGACTGAAACAACTCTTCTCCGAACGCATTAGGTTCATCAGCCTACCTGGGCAGCAGTTTCGGCAAATCGTGGAGATAGATGGCCGCCTCCGGGTTGCCATTTACCTCTGCCGGGCAGTCAATAATACGAGCGCCGGAGAATCCGGCTGGCTCCTACGTGTGCGTCCTCTGGAGAAGGACTTTCCGGCTCTGATTTGTACGGTGGATCAATCCTTTTCTAAATTGCTGAACTTCTACGTCTTTTCCCCACTTGCCGACATCCTCAAGTATCGAGTGTTTCGAGAGAATCAACCTTGGTTGTCGAGCGGATGGAAGCTCGGAAAGTTGGATGACTTTTGCAACGTTGCAAGAGAGGTTGCGGTATCCCAGTCCGAAAGCATGCGCTATACCTCGGTCGACGACATCCTAATACCGGGCGACACTTGGATGATCATACTAGACAAGAGAGAAATAATGCTTGGACCTGTGGGCTCAGCAATTTTTAGTGTGCTGGCATTAAACGCAGGGCAGGCTGTTTCCCGAGATCGGCTGGGACAATTGTCTCAAACGCTCCTCGATCCCCACAATCTCAATGCGCATATAAGCAAATTGCGCGTCAAGCTGGGTCCGGAGGGTCGGAAACGCATCGAGACGGTGCCGGGAGAAGGTTACATGTATGTCTCACCCGAGAAGGCCGCGGAGGGTAGCACTGCACTCGTTTCGCAATGCCACATACAAGCGAGTCGTCAAATAAAACGCTTCGAGAACGTCATTGGCGGCGTTCATTCCGGCCATTAGCGTCATTCAACAGGGTTCGTTCCGAGCAGCTTGTAACACCCACATCCGTCCAATGCAGCGCAATTACGGGATTTGCCTCTCCAAATCATCTTGCCAGTTTCTTTTTCTCCTTCCAACGAAACCGGAGAGCTTCCGACATCGCTGCTCGTGCATCTTCGGAAATACATCCCTTCGGCCTTCGCTCGCCTCCGATAGGCCGTCTGTCTTCACGTGAAATCTGTCGCACTGCGTCGCAGAATGAACTTAGCTTTTCAAGCCGTATACCCTTCTTAAGCCATGAATGGTCAAGGGAAAAAACAACTGCGCAGCGATTTGCAATTGGCGGGAGCACGTAGATAAAATCAGGGGCCGTATTGGTTGCGTTTACACACAGCAGTAGCGATATCAGTCGCTTTTCACTCCTTGTGCCTTGTAGTATCCAAGCTGAGCCTTTGTAGTAGTTTTTCCGGCTACGACACGCTCGAACAGCCACTCTAGTACCGTCTTTTAGACGAAGGCAGTCTCGGCGAACGGGGCCCCGCGTTTGAATTGAAACCTCACCGGGGAACAGCATCACAAGGGTATCCATCAACTCCGAGCGCACCTTTCGAATCTCGGCTCTATGAACAACAGTGGTTTTTAGTGGCGAGTCGTAGCCCGCGAGGTCATAGGCACGCACAAGGGAACCAAAACGTCTTCTGTATCCTTCCTTAGAGAGTGTGTTTGGCGCACCGCGAAACAGAGTCAATGAAAGCTTGCCTTTCGCCCTGAGTATTGACCTAAGTGCTTCCAGCACTTGGTCATCCGATAAGTTATACGGCATATTGCGGAGTACTTGCTGGGCGGCCTCAAAGGTCGCCGGATCAATAATCGCGGCAAATGCGTTCGGCACGACAATCCATTCCGTTTCTGCGTTAGTTTTCACCTGGGCCCTCAGTCTGCTCCTCCTTCGGTTGTAGACAGTGGCGCCTTTGTATTTCGGATTGGTCAGAATCCCCCTGACACCCGCACGCGTCCACTCTCGCCCATCGAGGAACGGAACTCTCATCCGGTTCAATTCGTCCGCAATGCCTTGCATAGTTCGGTTTTCGAAGATAAACATGCGATAGATTTCTCGAACCCAATGGATCTCAGTTGCGGGTCCAAGAATCAGTTTGACTCGCTCGTTGGCCAGGTTTTTCCGTTCCCCCGGTGCTAGTTCTCCCTTCGGAGTTTTGTTCGCGGAAACGAGCACTCTTCGGAGACCGTAGCCGGGGTGTCCGCCCGCCCGAAATCCATCCCGAGCGACTCGGCTTTCACCTGCAAAGACTTTTTCGGATAGTTCGCGACTATATTCCGCCGCCATGACCCGTTTGAGCGACTTCAAAATCAGACTCGAAAGATTCCCATCGTTGGAGAAGTGCTCAGCACAGTAGTGGACTTGTACTCCAGCCGCTCTGCACAGGAACTCGTAGTGCGCTGCCTCATCCGGGTCCTGAAAACGCCCCCAACGGCTCACGTCATACACGAGAACTGCCTTGTAGGATTGCTTAGCCCCAACGACATCCTGGAGCAGTTGAGACAATCCTCGTCTTCGCCCAATTTCCAATCCGCTCTTGGCCTCATCACAGTAGGTTTGGCAGACCTCGAAGCCGTTTTCCTGCGCGTAATTTGCAATCCTTGCGCTTTGAAAATCGAGTGAATACTCCTGACGTTCAGTGGATACCCGAAGGTATTGGGCGGCTGGGACGCCGGTCATGGGCGCTCCTCCGGTGGACTAAGGTTGCTCCCCAGAAAGCCATTATCTGCTAGGCGTAGCCCGATGACCCCGTCGTTTCATCGGTCTCCACACCAGGTCTCCTCACAGGTATTGCCCTCGGCCTTGCAGTTGCCAGATCATATGCAATCGCCGGTAAGGAATTACCCCTCGCTAAACGGATCACTTGCGTATTGCCGATTACTGGGGAATTACCTGAATCGGGACGCGCAGTAGACTGTCTCGCGCTCTGACCTGATCACGAATCTGTTCACCAGGCGGCTAACCCAAATGCAACCCAAAATAAGAAGTCTTCAGCGCTCTTCACCAATATTTGCCACTCCCTGAAATAGGCAACCACGCCCGCTAACTCGCTGAAATTACGTTTCGATTCACACTCATAACCCAGAGATCCGTTTCTCTTGAGCCGTGCGGGGTGTGGACTGTCAACCTCGCCCACTGCTCATCATTAATTTATATTCAGGGGCTCATGGTTTCAAGAGCGCACTGCCGCGTAGCTTCGACCATGCCACTCACCCTTCCCTCGGATACGGAGTGATTCTTGCGATTCAGCAAATTCAGTGCTCACATCCGGCAGCGTTGCCGCAATTCTTCGCGGTACACTCGCGGTACACAGTGTTCAGTTCCTTCCATTTCTTACAGGACCTTGGTGAGCGACCCGGGCCTTGTATATACTACGTGAGTCTCTACGCCGTGTTTCTTTCACGGCGCAAACGCGGGTTCAAATCCCGCCGGGGACGCCATCTTTTCAATGACTTACAAATTCTTGGATCTCCTACATCGTTCACTAGCGTTACATTCTGAGTAAGCTGGGGATCGGCGGTCTCGTTTAAGGGCCCAGTATTTACGCGGGTTTAGGAGATGGTTACACATTTAGGACATCGCCTCGCCATGTCGGAGCTGGCCGCGACGAGCGCCGCCACCCTGGTCCTTTAGCTGGCCACGGCACACAATCTTTCCCGAACGAATCGCCCCCAGCTTCCTTTCCAAATAACCCCGGAGGACGACCGCATTGTCGTGCTCAGTGTCGTGAGAGCTGTAGAGCAGGGTTACGGTGCCGTGTCGTGCAGCCTGCAGAATAGGCTCGAGCGCTACTTCGTGCCCCTTCATTTCGGCTTGATAACGACGCTGGAACTCGCCCACTTCTTGGGATCGTGGCCGAACCACTTTCGAAGCTCGGTACTCGGTGCAACATCCTTCAACCAGATGGCATCGGCAAGCGCCGTCTTCTTCACAGCTGCCCAGTGGGATATTCCGCATCGGGGCGCATGATGAAGTCGCAGAGTCGACGAGCACCGTCGAAATCGAAAGCAAGAATACCCAGCCATGCCTCGCGAAAATTGAACAGCCAGGGTTCATTGCCATTCTTTTCTGCCATTTGTTTTCCCACCTACACAATGTGCCAAACGTCCCCGAACCTGCCAAGGCGGAGGAACACGACCGTCTTGCCGCTAAGCGCGAAAAAATAAGCCATGAGATCAGTGGTGCTCCCCAGCTTCGGAATTCCAGTCTCGAAGATTTCGAAGGCCGCCTGATATTTACCCTACAACACCAGAACGTGCGCGTAAATCATGTTGTGGTATAGCGACGTGGCAGAATCGTTAAGATCGACGAGCGCCCGGTGGGCGGAGACACACAGCTCCGCATCTTCCTTGCGCCAAGCGTCATAGAGAAGGCGAATCCCGGCCGCGAGCATTTGCGTGCGGGCCAGGAGGAGAGCGTCTCCGAGCGCGCGGCTGACTTGCTCGGCTTCAGGCATCGCTGCCAGGCCTCGATCGGGATCGATAAGGCCGTAAGGCCGCACCAAGCAACTCAATGCTCGTACCTGAGCGGCCCGGAGCCCTGTCTGAGCAGCTCGGGAGCTTCCGCTTCGTACGCTGTGGCGGAGTCAGACATGGCGCCGAGTGCGTAGTGGGCATCGCCGATGAGCTCCAACATCTGAAGTTCCCATTTGGCGCCCACATCCGATGGAACCTTGGGAACGAGCTTGAGGGCGTGCTGCAAAACCTGAATCGAGTCCCGGTAAGCAAATCGCGACGTCGCATTTTCTGCCGCCAGCACCAGATAACGGATGGCGGGCTCATAATCGCGTCCTTCTTCGAAGTGGAAGGCAACCTCTGACGCCAACTCCCGGCGTCCCGGCGTGCAAAGAGTCTGGAGTCTCGCGGCCAAGCCGAGGTGCAACCTGGACCGGGTCCCGTCGGAGAAAAATCTGTAGATCGCCTGCCGATAGAGAGAGTGCCTAAACTCGTAGTGGGCCGAAGCGAGCCCGTTGGGCAGTTCCTGAACGCCAGCGGACTTAATCACCTGCTGCCGCGCGGACAGTTGGTCGCACAGATCCTCAATTTGGTCGGGACCCATGTCCAGCATCGTGGTAATCGTCCAGACTGAGAAGCGCTCTCCGGCCACGCTTGCGCTCTTCAAGACGCGTTGCTCGGGCGCGCTCAGCCGATCAAACTGCGCCTCTAGCATTTGTTGTAGCGTCTCCGGCACGCTCGGAGCAATGGTTTCCAAAGGTGTGGTCAGGCTCCATCCGTCCTCGTCCTGGGCGATCAGTCCTCGCTTCAGCATATCTTGCACGATGGCCACCATAAACAGAGCGTTCCCGCCGGAATGATGATAGATCAGCGTCGCCAGACCGGCAGGCAGATTCCCTCGTGAGAATTCCGTCGCCAGATACTCAGCAATCGAGGGTTCTTCCAGCCGCTCTAATGCGATCTCGGAGCACAACTGATGAACCTGCAAGTCCTGTTTTAGACCTCTGAGGCTGCTGTTGGAGAGGACGACGTCCACCGGCCGATATGTGCATAGGAGCATCAGCTTAGCAGCCTCGCGGCGGCGGGCCAGTGCGGAAATAAGATCGAGAGTGGAGGGATCGCCCCGGTGTAGATCTTCAAAGATCAATACAAGGGGAATATCGGAGGTGATCGCCTCCAATGCTTCGCAAATCTCCCGCACCATTCGCTCCCGTGTTGCTCCCAGGATCTCTCGTTGCAGCGCCTCCCGTTGCTCCGCTTTGACGAGTGATGGAAACTGAATCAGCCAGGTCGGAGCACGCTTCGCCATGGTCTGAACGACGGGATTGCCGTCCGGATTCCTGGTTAGCTGGCCCAGCGATTCCAGCATCGGGTAGTAAGCTTCTTTCCCCCCGAAGCCTTCCACGCATTGCCCGCGAGCAACCCGCAAAGTGTGATTTCGGGCAGCCTGTTGATGAAACGCGTCCACCAGTGTCGTCTTACCGATTCCGGCTTCACCAGTGACGAAAATGACCTGCCGCCGACCGCGCAGCGCTCTGTGCAGAGAGTTATGCAGTTCGGCCAAAGCGGTGTCCCTGCCCACCATCTCCTTTGTCGTCCCTGAGGCCAGGTCTGGTGAGCCAACGACCGCATCGTCACTTACCGTCGCCACGAACTGGTATCCGCGCTTGGGAAAGGTTTCAATGAATTCCGGTTTGTCGTGCCGGTCACCCAGCACCTTGCGGATTTCCAATATGTATTTCTTAATGAGTTCCGGATTTACATACGTCTCCGGCCACAAGGCTTCCAGAATCTCATCCTGGGTCACGAGTCGCCCGGGATGTTCCACCAAATAGCGCAGCATATCGAAAGCCTTCGGCGTGAGCGGCACGCGCCGTTCCCCTTGCCAGAGGCACTGGTTTGATGGATCGAGCCGGAATGATCGGAACGCCTTCATGACTCAGCAATCGCTCCCATGTGCCGCACGCAGGGAGGCTTAAGTTCAGGATTTCGGACGTTTCGGTGAGCGAACATTCTAAAGATGTGGTTATCGACGGTCCTGGTACTCGGATAGTTCTCGTATCCCCACACTTCATTGAGTAGCTCATCCCGCGAGATCATCCTCCGCGGGTTTCTGATCAGAAACGCGAGAAGTTTGACTTCTTTACTTGTGAGTGTAACCGGCCGACCTCCGGGAGTCGCCCATGTGAATGCCCGTAAAGATGCCACGATCCGTGATGTGACCGATTCCAGACCCGCATGGCATAGTGACAGAGCACGATCGGTTGGCCATGTATTGAGATTTCTGCAAGGTTGTTGAGCCAAGAAAACTCTTCGGTCAACTTGCGGGCTTCTTTGTCGTGATTGCCGGCGAGCGCAAAGAACTTCCTGCAACGAATCTGTTTGCGGTGCTCCAGAACCCGCGCCATTGCTTCCGATGCAGAAATCTCCCAGGAAATGGAGAGTGTCATTCGCCTTCACCGAAGCATTCAGGCGTTCAAGGATCGTCTGATCCATCTCGTCGAGACTTCGAAACGGGCGATTGCAATAGCGGATTATGTTGTTGTGTCCAAAATGAAAATCTCGCTGATTCGCTGTTCGGATACCGAGGATCCGAGGATGGTTCACTGGTCCCCAACAAATTCATGCGAGGCATCAGTCTCCTTCTCCTGATTCGTAGCATCGAGTTCCGCCGCGAACCGAGACTTGAAGCCGCGGCTCGCCTCTTTGAACTGGGCTCTAGCCCGCGCCACGTGTCCCAATAATGAGTGCAGCTGCTTTGGACCTAATATCAGCAATCCCAGCACAAGTATGAACAGGATTTCCGTACTAAGACCCACGATTTACCCCTTGGTTATACTTTGGTCGTGGGCAACGGTGGTTGATGTGTTGGCCGGCGTCTCTTCGTCAGTTTTCATAGCTGACTTGAAGCCTCGGATGCCCTCTCCAATTCCTTTGCCTAGTTCGGGAAGCTTTTTTGGTCCGAACACCAGCAAAGCAATTCCAAAAATAACCAACAGATGCATGGGCTGAAACAATCCTTCGAACATACGGGGCTCCTTAGATCGAGTGAGAAACGTTCAAAACCGTGTGGGCAAAAATGCGGACGCTGCAACCAGTAAGCAGAGGCAGCGCCCGCCCAAACAACAGGAGAGAGTGCAACAATCAAAAGCCGCGCCGGACCGAATCGGCTTCGACAGCCAGCTGGTTAACCAGGCTGAAGAATGCCGGGATTTGACCAAGGAACAAAAGGTCATCGGTGAAAGCCTTGATGGTAGCGACGGCTCCCCCGTTCTGGGTCAACGTTGGCCGAATCACCGAACATGGAGGCAGACTCTTGCTGATAAATTCGCAAGGCTCGGGCAGGATCAGGTTCGTTTGGTCGAGCTCTGAGTTGCGGGCGTTGAGATCCGGGAATGTCAGACCAGTCACTGGATCGGTTACACCGGCCAAAGGCTGATTCACGGCATTGCCCGCCTTGTCGTGCCAGAGTCCGAAGTGGTCGATCTCGACTCCGCCAATGCTCACCAGGATTCGCAGAACCTCAGGGTCGGTCGCCTTAAAGGCCAGCGTAGGATACAGGCTTGCTCCACCCTGCTCGATGAAGGCAAAGTGAAATCCGGCGGTGTTTGCAATCGCTTGCATGCGCGATTCTTGTGCGTTTGCAGGAGGAACCGGTTGAGGCTGGTTCGGCGGTGTGTCAGTGTCGTTAAGTGGAATGGCGGGCTGGTTCTTAATGGTGAAAGGTCCCTTGAGCTTCGCCCCGAAATCAGGGTTGTTGGCGCTGCGGTACCGCGTATACCAGCTAAGGTCGACGTTGAGCTTCAACAGGTTCGTCAGCCTTCCGATATTCTTGGCGCCCGTAGCTTGACTACTGGGCAAGTTTCGGAACGCATCGAGATCAACCGGCTCTTCGCCCTTGGAGATTAAGTATGCGTTCAGGAAGGCCGCGTGGCTCAATTCATCGTCGGTGTTATCAGCAATGTATTGAGGCATATCGCCATCGAGGTTGCTGAGCGCGGCCATGTAGGCGGGATTGCCTCCTTGAACTCCTCCCAGTTCGTTGTACTGTTGCCACAGATCAGCCTCTATGAGTTCTGCGGCCGCCGCGAACCGCAGTAGGGCAGCGTCACCTTTGGAGAGGCTGCCTGTGCTGACTTGCGCGTTGCTCTCAGTGCCCAATAAGGCGCCGGCAGACAGGGTTGCACCGGCAATCCCCAGGCCCTTGAGAAATGAACGTCTCTTGACTACACCATGCCAGTGACGTTGAACAGTTTCTTCCGTCGAAGACTGACTTGCTTCAGGTGAGTTTGTCTCGGATACCACTGCAGATGGAGAATTCTTTTCTTTCACGGTTTGCGCTCCATTTCCTTTTGCTTATGATTTTGTTCCAGCCGTACTGTGCGTTAGATACAGCGACCAAGCGGCGAGATACGGAGAGGATGTCATTTAATTGTCAACTGTTCGAGACCTCGCGGTGACACCATCACTGCGATCGCTAGACCCGAGGTGAGTTAGTAACGTGTCAAATATCGCCATTGCCCAGCACTACCGGAATGGCGCCAAATACCATGCGCAGTACGTCCCCACGCCACCGAGCAAAACAATTGCCCAAAGAACTAACTCCGTGCGCATCCACCACTTCCAATGCTTGAAGCGCAGCCACTGTGGAAGAACGTTCGTACCCGCCACGACGACGATATAGAGTCCGATAAGCTCAGCCACTATACCCAGAACCCCGTGTATTGCGGCCACCTCGTAATACCACTTATGAAGAACCTTAGACAGGGCTGGCTTCACTTGTCGCTGGAACGACGGCGCCATCACCAGTCCGATCATCAACAAGTTCAATAGAAGCACAGTCGTCTGGCAAATACCGTGAGCTTTGTAGCGTTTGTACCTTGCGAGACGAGCTCCTGCGATCAAAGCTGATCCCATGATGAGTTGCACGACGAGGTTGAGATCTGCGCCGAAGGGGGCGCCGGTCCCGAGAAAGCCCCCCGTTGGAAAGAAAGAGAACACCGGTAATCACCCACTCCGCCCACAAATTCACGATTTCTCAATAGCCGGCAAACTCTTCCGTCCGAATATCGTCTTCGTCTACGCCAACCTCACTAAGCGTTCGGCGCGCAGCTGCGACCATCGTTGGCGGCCCAGCTATGTAATAGATCGGGCCTCGCAAGATTCCCACGTGTGTGAGAAGCATTTCCGAACTGATGCGTCCAATCTTCCCCTTCCAACCGTTATTATTGGCCACGCGCGTGAGGGTCGGAACAAAACGGAACCTTGGATTTGCATGCTCTAACTTCCAGAGCGCATCGATGAAAGCGGCATCCTCCAGATAGCGGTTCGCGTAGAAAAGAACAATGGGATGGCGAAGCTTCTCCTCCGTTGCGTAAGAGAGCATGCTGAGGAATGGCGCGATCCCGATCCCGCCGGCGAGGAAAACAGCCGGCCTGGCGGTGTTGTTATGGAGGGTAAAAGATCCCATTGGCCCTTCGATCTCGCCCGGCTACCAATGGGCAGGGAGGATATGGTCTGCTTGAAAACTGTATTTCGCATGCGGGTCGTAACCACAAGCTCTTTGTCGAACGGAGAGCTTGCGATGGAGAAGGTATGAGTCATGTTGTCTGACGGCCCAAGCTGAGGCTGGGAACCTGATAGCGTCAGGTCAATATATTGCCCGGCCTTGAATACGAAATTGTTTGGCTTTTCAAACTGAAATGCCATGGTACCTTCGGCAACTTCTGTTCGACCTAGTAGCGTGCTGTGGTAGTCAATCATCGCGACCGTCCCTTTGTTGGTTGACCCTAGTCTCAAGGACAACTGAGTTATCGTTCTCTCGACGTTAGTGTTGATAACGAGCAGGGGCGCCTTTTATTCCGGGAATCTCGGAAAAAGGGGGGATGAGCGCTTAAGTGCGCGAACCTTACTTCTACGCAACTGCAGCTCGACCGCGGCGTTTCAGGCTGGCCGTGACTAACCCCGCAGACTCGGTTTCCTTGAGGAGGTGCTCGTGGCTCTCACGCAATGCCACTTATGAAGGAGCCTGGCAAGGGCACACCGGAGTGCGCCCTTGCCGGGCCTGTGTCTGTTTTAGTTGATGGTGATGGTCACAGGTGTGGAATGGCTTAGTGAGCCAGATGTGCCCGTCACCATCACGGTGACCTGAGATGGGGGAGTCGAGCCTTTTGAACTGCTACCGCATCCGATGGCGAGCAGTGAGGTGAGAAGCAGCAATCCCAGCAGGCTCATCGATAGTATGTTCTTGCGCGTGAGTGGTTTCCGTCTGCGAGTCGCGAAAAGAGTTCCGAACAAACCGAGACCAGGCAGCAGAACCATTCCGACCGGACCGTAGCCCCCACCCGGTGGCGGTGTCGCGGCGACAGAGACGGTCAAGGTGGATGATGACCCGCTTGACCCCGGAGAGATCGTCGTAGGACTGAGAGCACAGGTCAAACCAGAGGGCGCACCGCAGGAAAGGGCAATTTGACCGTTGAATCCTCCTACCGCGCTGGCGCTGATCATCAGATTACCCGAACCGCCCGGCGCGACGGTCAGACTTTGGGCCGACAGACTCAGAGAAAAATCTGGGTTGCCGACAGAGGCCGCGGACACAAGACTAGCGAACACGCTCGTTGTACTTCCTCCAGCCGGGAAATTGGGTTGGTTGCTGCCACCAGCCGTGAGATACAGGGTACCCGGATCACCGGAGGAACCGCCTCCGCCAAACACGATATCCCACAAGCCGGGATTCACCAGCGCGTTGTTCGAAGAGTCGGTGAGCTGACCCATAAACTTGCCGGTAGTGTCGAACGCATTGATAGTGCCATCGCCAAAATTTCCCACCAGTATCGCGTTCGCGAACGCTCCGAAGGTCGCCGGAGCTGCCACCACTCCCCAAGGTGCGTTGAGTTTGCCGCCGGCAGCGACCAAGGTGCTCACAAAGTTGCCGTTCGTGTCGAAGATATCCACCTGCCCGAGACCGGCGCCGGGCTTGGCATCATGCTTGGCAGCATCCTGCATGGCGTAGGCAACGAAGATCTGACTACCGACGACGTGGATGCCATGAGGAGCAAAACCCGCAGGAAGTTTTGGATCGGTGAACGAACCGCTCAATGAAGTGGGGGTAAAGTTGCGATCGTAGACGTCGATCTTGCCGCTGTTGAAGTTCGCTGCCAAAAGGAAGGTGCTGTTGAGCAGGGCGAGACCCTTGTATACCGCGCCGCTGGCGGAGTTATCGAAGGCCACGACTGCGCTGCTGGCGCCGGTCCAGTTGGCGATGATGCCATCTTCGGTATCAAAAATGAATGATCCGCCGCCGAAGTAACTGCCGTTGCCGTTGGCCACGGTTCCGGTAGGGCAGCCCGGGCTGCAATTACCGTTTGGATTTTTGGTGGCCCCGGGTATGGTCACGACCAGCGCATTTTTCTTGCCCTGCGGGTCATAGAGTGTGGATGTGCCGCTGTTGTTGTTGGCGATCCAGAAATCTTGTCCGGGTAGAATGGAGATTCCCCACGGGTTCAGCAGTTGAGAGTCTGTAGTAGTGGCTACGCCGGCAGTATTGGAGACCAGGTTAGTCTGGGAATAGCCGGTCTGTTGGGCGCACAGCACGGAAGCACTTCCCAGTGTCATGAGCAGCCCGAGTAACAAGAATGTCTTTTTCACGTTGTTCTCCATAACTTTAGTTTGTGATTTGTACAACTTTTAACCCGGCTCTTCTCTTCGGCTGTGAAGCCGGTGGTTGCCAGATAGAGCGGGAATTCAGGCACAGAGTGACGCAGATTCTGTTCTGAACTCCCTGCTACCACCGCTTGGGCGCCGATGTTGATCCCAAGTCAGTCAGTTGCCAGAGGAAGACGTGACGCCGTGATCATTCATCTGGGCTAGTTTGGTGATCGCTCGTGGTGTCAGTAAGGTATAGACACCCGCGGGCGTCGCTACCTTACTGAGAAAGTACTTGCCCCCTATACGTTCAAAGCCGAGGTCTGTACGGCCTGCAGAATCTCCATCGGCAACAACAGGGAGTACCAACGCAAACGCGCCGTTATCCTTGCTGTCAATAGCTAAGGACGGATGTATGCCAGGAGATAAACGGCCAACGTGGTACGTGCCCGCTGGCAGGGTCTTGCCTCCTGCGACGAACTCGAATGGAACTTTCACGACAACTCCACTGGCGTCTTGGGCGTGGGCACTTATGCCCAATCCAAGCAGGCAAGTCATAGTTAGTAGCACTATAAAAAGCGACTTCTTCATATGTCCTCCTTGTTGAAACGTTTCGATTTGTTCATTGGAGATAACTGCACCCGTGGGGATGTATTCCACAAGCATCTCCTAACCTGCGATTGTCAGTCGCTTGTCGCGACCTACACCCATTAGACGCAACGACTAACGACACGATGTCCACGGGATGTCATTTAGTTGTCAACTATTTGCTGCACGGATCTTACAAATGAGAGCGGAACATCGTTGCGGTAATGTGGAAGGGAGAGTTGCGGCTTTGTGTTTCTGGTGTATCAATGTGAAGGAAGTGTGTTGAGTACAGATTGCGCATGATCCATGGCCGCTAGGGTCGGCGACGGATGTTGTAACGTCAAGGGAGAATCAGATATCGATGAAACCGGACTCTCGATAGGCCGGCGGAGAATCCGACCTGCCCTCCTGCCCGAAGGCACTGACTCTGACTGCCGAGAGGGCGTCTGTTTGCCGAAGTACTTGTTCAGGCGCTCACGGAGCTGCAACCGGGCTCGCCATAGCCGCGCCTTTACTGCGGTGTGACTCAAGTTCAGCACTTCTGCTGTCTGATCCGTGGAAAGTCCTTCAATGTCTCGTAGTACGAAGACCGCGCGCAAGACCGGCCGCAGTTCGCTTAGAGTGTTGACCAGGATGTCTCGTAATTCAGACGCCCAGTAGAGTTGTTCAGGGTTGGGAGCCCAATCGGCGGCCTCCATTGGAAGCACGTCTCCCTCTGCCTGAAAGTCCTCATCCAGAGACACGTCTCTGGTTGCGCGCTTTCGCAGCTTCATCAGCGACTGGTTGACAGTGATGCGAATCAACCAGGTTGAGAATTTGGAATCCTCTCGGAATTGGTCCAAGTGTTGGAAGGCCTTCAAAAAGGTCTCTTGAACCGCGTCTTGGGAATCTTCGGTATTATGCGTGACGTTGTGGGCGATTCGGAGAAGTTTGCGATCGTATCGCTTTACGAGTTGCTCGAAGGCAGAAACATCCCCATTCTTGCTGGCATGGACAAGATCCAGGTCATCGTCTGCCACTGTCCTCGCTGCGAATTGTGCCGACTCTGGAGTCATATTCGTTCAAGGCGCTTTGGAGAACAACAGGGTTATGGAAGCAATTGTGGCTGCCCGGAACGCAAAGCCGTTTCCGTTGCAACGCCATCTAGAAGTCCGCGTCTCACTGCACCACGACCTTGCCGGTCATCTTCGGGTGGACGGAGCAGAAGTAGGGATACGTTCCCGCCTTGGTAAAGGTGTAGGAGAACGTTTCGTCTGTATCCCGCACCTTGGACTTGAACACGCCGTCTGTGCTCACCACCGTATGCGGAATATCGTCACGATTGACCCAGGTAACCGTCGCTCCGACTGGTACCGTGACCGTCTGTGGTCCAAAACTGAAATTATCGATTTTTACTTCCGCGTTCGCCGCTGCGGGCTGGTCAGCCGCCGTGACCCTTGGTGATGCCGCTAACAGCAGCAGCGCAATCATTACAGGCATCGCTAAAGCCGCAACCCATACATTTTTCCTCGTCATTGTTTTGTTTCCTTTCCAGGTTCGATCGTCTTGCTTGATCTTTTACTTGTTTGGACCGGATCCTTGACGCTCTGCGCAAGGATTGCGTCAACTAACGCTGGAGCCATCGCCATTCCCTGAAGCCGAAGACCCCGAGTCCGCGAGTGGCGAATCGACTACGGCAAGACTGCGACCGCTCACCACGTAGTTCACATCGGTGATACCGAGCACCCCTTGCAACTGGTCAGCTGGCACCTTCATGGGTCCGGCCGAGGGAGCTTTTCCGGGCGCCGGTTGAGGGAAAGCGGTTGACATCGCGGTGTGGAATGAAACCTTACCTTCCACCTTCTGCATGATCTGGTGAATATGGCCGTTTAACACGGTCACGGAACCGAAACGTTTGACGTAAGACAAAGCTTGTTCGCTGTCGTCGGTGCCCCAGCCCCACTCGGGATAGATGGTCCACAGTGGAATATGTGCGAAGAGCACGATCGGAGTGCTGGCAGAGCGGCCCTTGAGATCGCCCTCAAGCCACTCCAGTTGCTCGTGACCGAGCGACCCCATGCCTCCCGCTTTCAAATTGGCGACATTTACGAGACCAACAAAATGCACACCCTTGTGATCGAAGCTGTACCACCCAGTCCCTTTGGTGCCTTTTCCATAGCGCTGGAGAAATTGCTCGCCGTTGTCGGATAACATGTCATGCTCACCCGGCACGAAGTAGACCTGTTTCGCGGAAGCTCCCTTCAATGCCTGGTCAAGCGTATCGAACTCACTCGGCTTGGAGAGCTGACTCAGATCGCCGGTGTGAATGATGAAATCCGGCTTGTGGGGGAGCGCGTTGATTTTATTGATCGCCGTCTGCAGAGTCGCGGTGACGTCCGGATTTGCGGGCTTGTTAAAACCGATGTGGCTGTCGCTAATTTGGACAAAGCTGAAGTCGGCGCCTTTGCCGGCATCCTTACCGTAGCCTTTGGCGAATGCCCGAGATACGGGGATGCCACCGCTCATGGTCCAGACCAGGCCTGTGCCCGCCCATGCCATGCACTTCAGGAACCCGCGGCGGTCGACGCCATCGTTGTTGAGGTCTTGCAACTGCTGATCAATTAGATCTTGCTTTTTGTCTGGCATTTCCCCTCCGTGGTTGTAACGTTCTGCTGTGATAACCGGGTCGAGCCGCTTTTATTCCACCGATTCATTACGCCGGCTAAACTTTTCTGGCACAGCCCTGAGTGCCGCGCCACAGGGAGACGCGTTTGCAGCCCAGCCGGATGGAACCGGTTTCTAAAGGGCCGGATTCCGGCCGCCTAAACAGTGGAGAACCTATTCGGGGTCCTCAGCGATTCGTGCGCTGAGTTCTAGCCAGGCGTGTTTACGCCGCTTAGAAAGCCGCCCAAATGCCCTGTCAGGGCGATGATTCCGACGCCCAGAAATTCAAGCGCCAAGCGGTAGTTTGGCAAGGCCTGTGCCCGCCGTCGCGCGCGGAAATGCAGCCACCAGACCAGCCAGATCATCACGCTTGAGACGCACGCAAGCACCAGATGCAACAAGAGGATGCCCTTCAATTTCTTGCCATCAAGTTGGAACTGCCACGCGAGAATACCCGTGGCCAGAACTGGAAACGTTGAAATAGCCGCCGCCAGCAGGTTGTAGTAGGTCGTATCCGCCAAGCCACTCCGCTTCGTCCATTGCGCGATAAGGTCGAAAGCCACTGCGGTGATGAACAGCGCGATTGGAAAGTGGATGAGCACGACATGTTGTGCGTGCTTCGCCAGGAGTGCGGTCTTGAGATCGAAAGGATTTACCATCAGCCTTACCTTCTTCCAAGACTTGCGCGGAGGTTATTGCGTGGGCCCGTGCTGGCGGCCGAGTTGAATTTGACGAGTCTGCCTCTTCTGCTGTTCACAATCCCGCCTCCGGTGAAATAAGTCTCACCAAATGAGTCTCACCGTAGATAACGGACTTTCTAATCCTTTATTCCGGTCGATTAAATAAATTGCGGGGTGGAACGAGAGATCGATTTCACTTCAATGGAATATTGACTAGAGAAGCTGACGGGTAGGGATTGCGCGGAAGATTGCTGAGACTCTGAGCCGTGAGCGGCTGGCCAGTGCGTGAGGCAAATCCCATCTTCGCGCAACCACCGTTCCTTCTGATACCCTGCATATCTATGCGCCTTCACCAGAGCCTGTTTTTCCTAGTCGCCGTAGTCAGTTCCGTCTTCGGCCAAAACCTCAAACCAATTGCCGACCGCCTCGCCGCCCAGAATGCTGTTTTCGAAGAGCAGTACGAGTCCGATCTCCGCAACTTTCCCGAGCGCGCCACTGCCTTCGGTGACTACCGTTACAACGACAAGCTCGCCGACCGCTCACTCGACGCCATCGCACAGTATCACAAGACCGACGAGGCTTTTCTTACTCGGCTCGAAGCCATCCCGAGTACTGGTTTCTCCGATCAGGACCAGCTCTCCCGCGATCTCCTCGTTCGTGTCCTCGAGCAGCGCATCGCCGACTTCGATCTCAAAGAGTACGAGATGCCAATCAATCAGCAGAATGGCATCCATACCAGCCTCGCGGATTTACCGCTATCCGTCCCTCTCGACTCCGTCAAGCACTACGAGGATTACATCGCTCGTCTCCACCAGATCCCCCGCGTGCTCAGCCAGACTACCGAAGTCCTTCGCGCTGGCATGAAGGATAAGCTCATGCCCGTCCGATTCCTCCTGGAGAAGCTCCCCGTCCAATGTGAGGGCATCATCGACGCGGACCCCTTTCTCCTGCCGACAAAGAAGTATCCTGCGAGCATTTCCCCGGAAGACCAGAAGCGCTTGACCCAGCAGATCACTGATGCCATCAACGTCGACGTCATCCCCGCCTACAAGACCTTCGCCGCCTTTCTCCGCACGGAATATGCGCCTGAAGGCCGTACAACTCTCTCTGTCACCTCTCTGCCAGATGGTCAAAGGCGCTACGAAAACGACATCTACGGCCGGACCACCACTCGCATGAAGCCAGACGAGATACACCAACTCGGTCTCAGAGAAATCGACCGCATCCAGGCCGAGATGACGGCTATCGCCAAGAAAGAGGGCTTCGCCGACCTCGCCGCTTTCCGGGCCTCGCTCAAAACGAATCCGAAATACATTCCTACCTCGGCGGAGCAGATCCTCGAAGACTTCCGCCACTACATTGCTCAAATGGAGCCGAAGCTTCCGGAGCTCTTCACTCTTCTTCCGAAGTCGCCGGTCACTGTCGAAGCCATACCCGCCTTCCAGTCGGCCGCTGCAACCCACTACGTCACCGGCACGCCGGACGGCAAGCGCCCCGGCCGCGTCGTCGTCGCCACCTCCAACTTCGCGGAGCGCTCGCTGATCGACGACGAGGCGATCGCCTACCACGAAGGCGTCCCCGGACATCACATGCAGCTGTCGGTGCAGCAGCAGCTGACCGGCTTGCCGAAGTTCCGCTTGCATGGTCTCGGCTTCAATGCGTATATCGAGGGCTGGGCTTTGTACGCAGAGCAGCTCGGCAAAGAGATCGGCTTCTACCAAGACCCGGTCTCGGACTACGGCCGCCTCTCCTCGGAGCTCTTCCGCGCAGTACGCCTGGTCGTCGATACCGGAATCCATTCGAAAGGATGGACACGCGATCAAGTCGTGGACTTCTTCCGCAAGTCGGGCGCTGTCGACGAGCCCACCATCCAGTCCGAGACCGACCGCTACATCGCTTGGCCGGCACAAGCCCTCAGTTATAAGCTCGGTCAGCTGAAGATCCGCGAACTCCGCGAACGCGCCCGGAAGGAATTGGGCGCCAAGTTTGACATCCGCAGCTTCCACGACGAGATGCTTGACGGCGGAACCCTTCCCCTCGATCTCCTCGAGGCCCGCACGGACAAATGGATCGCAGAACAAAAGTCAAAGTGAGGACTAGTGAGCGAGCAAGATAACAGGCAGTCAAAGTGCTTAGGATTCGAGGCGGAGCAAAGAAGCAGTCTCGGATTATTGCGGTGGTCAATACAGCGTTTACGGTAAACGGTCAGGGAAGCGAAGGAGGCGCGAGATAGCGCCAGTCATGAGAAGAACCCGCCATGAAAATGATCGCAAGCGCCCCGAACCATGCAATGTAGTTTATCGGCAAAATACAAGGTCCACAGTATAGACACTTGCACTGGGTCAGCTCAGACTGTTGATAACTCTACTGACACTAATGCCCTGTCAGCAGGCGCTGATTCACCGGGAGAAAAAGGCGCCTGCTCTTTTTCCTCAGGATTGCAAGCGCATCAGCATCCACTTTCGCCGGCTTTGCATCTATCCATTGCTCGCATCGCAAGATCATTACGTCATCAAGTACTAGTCGGCTAATGCTTGCGTGTTGAAAGGAGACGACGATCATGAGACTCACTAGATTACTCAGCACACTAGTAGGCACATTAGTTCTGTCATTACTATTCGGAACCACCGCTCTGAGTTACGCGCAGGATCAGCGCGATGAGGCCAAGACCCCACCGCAAGAAACTCGTCCAGAGGCAAGCAAACCGGCGCAGGATGAGCCCGCAGCGCGCCAGGGAGAGGCCAAACCCGCGGAACAGAGTGAGGACAAGCCTGCCCGTGGCGAAGAGGAACCTGCGAAGCAAGAGAATGCCAAGCCCTCCAGGCAGCAGGGAGAGGCTGGGCAATCAACCCAGCACCCGCAACGCTCGGCCGAGCATCGTGGGGGTCGCATTCCCGACGACAAGTTCCGCGCTTCGTTCGGCCGCCAACATACGTTTAAAGTCAGCCGCACGACTACGGCTCAGGGACAGCCAGCTTTCCAATACGGAGGCTATACGTTCGTAATTGTTGACGCATGGCCAGCGGGATGGGTCGATACTGACGAATGCTACGTTGACTACGTCGACGGTGAGTATTTTCTCTTCGACCTGCTTCACCCCGGCGTTGGCGTAGGTATTATGGTTGTGCTGTGATTATCGGCGCGAAATAGTGCCCGGAGGCGGTGGCCTTCCTCAAGCGTGGCTAATTCAGGCCGCTCGGAAGGCCACTCTTCCATTTGTTGCACTTCGCGACAATCTGCGGGTTGCAGTCGGCTTGTACCTGCTCTGTTATCGGCACGTTCCGTTGCCACAATTGGATGTGAATCAGTGGAAAAAATCGTGCCCAACCTTGCAATCTCTTGCGGCAACTAAGCTTCGTATGTCGATAAATTCTCAAGGCGCGGATGGCTCACGCCTTTATTAGGAGGGTATTCATGGCAGACGATATGGAAAAGAAGGGCCAGCAGGGCGGTCAACCCGGACAGGGCCAGCAAAGTGGAAAGCCCGGACAGTACGACCAGCCTGGCCAACCCGGACAGGGCCAGCAGAGTGGTCAACCCGGTCAGCAACAGCCAAAAAAGGGTGGTCAGGGCCAACACGACAATGAAGAAGATGACCAGAACCGCGACCGTCAACGCCGCGCTTCGTAGTTTCCTTTCGAAGCGATGTTCAGTTGGAAGTCCCGGCCCTTTTTGGCTGGGACTTCTTTATTTTGTTAAGGGATCTGCGCGCTTGGACAGGCGTGAGTCTTCCCAGTAAAGCAATGTCGGCTTGGATACCTAAGCTAGTGTGCCTTCCGTCGTGCCATTGAGTTGAGGTGGCATCTGGATCTGGATGATGTTGTTCTTGATGGCATAGACAACCAGATCGCGGATCGAGTGCAGGCTGAGTTTCCGCATTATGTTGCTGCGATGTGTTTCCACGGTCTTGGTGCTCAAGTTCAGGAGCGAGGCCACTTCCTTGGAACTTTTCCCTTCCGCCAAAAGCTGAGTGACTTCACGTTCCCTGGCCGTCAGGATCGGCAAATCCGGGGGCTCGTTCCGTGCTACGGTGTGCCCCTTATCCAGAAAACCCGCCATCACAAGATCATTCACTCGTGGCGTGAAGAACATTCGGTTGCTCTGCAAGGCTTCGACGGCAGACACCAGATCGCGGGCTGCGTCAGATTTGAGCACGAATCCGCGTGCGCCGGCATTGAGGGCCTCACGGATGACCTGATCGGAATCGGTGATCGTCAGGACAATGACTTTGAAGGCGGGGTCATGCTGCAGCAGTTGGCGGGTCGTGTCCAGGCCGTTGAGGCGTGGCATGCCAATGTCCACGATCACCACATCCGGCTTCAACCTCTTGGCCATTTCAACCGCTTCGCGGCCATCGGATGCTTCGCCGCACACCTCCCATCCTTCATGCTTCTGAAGAAGAGAACACAGCCCCTGACGTACAATTTCATGATCGTCGGCTAACAGGATGCGCAGTTTCATGGCAAATCCTCCCACACACTCTTACTTGCTAATGGCACGGCATTCAATACTGCACCTGTGGATTCCGCGTCAGCGCTGTAAATGCCCGATGCTGGCTCACCGCCTCTACCGCCTCCAATAGATCCCGCGCGAGATTTGACTTCACGACGTAGCCTCTCGCTCCTGCAGCCAGGGCCTCACGCATCATCTGCGGAGAGTCATGTTGCGTAACGAACAAAACTTCGAGCCCGGGCGTCTTCTGCTGGATCAATCGGCAGGCTTCAATACCATTCATTCTTGGCATCGTCACATCGAGCACCACGACATCAGGTTGCAAACTACAGACCTTTTCCAGGGCTTCGATCCCATCCGATGCTTCACCCACTACTTCCCACTCGGATCGACCTTCCAATAAAGTCCTCAGCCCTTGCCTCACGACGGGATGATCATCCACCAGCAGAATGCGAACGGCCATAAACAGTTTCCAGCCCTCGGAAGCAGTCTTGCACACTATTTGCCAGGGGGTTGCACGTTCGGCTACGTTTGCACCTCTGCCCCAGTCTTCAGTGCTACATCAAAACCACCAGCAAGTTAGCATGGTACTCCCCAGGCTCGAATACAGGGAATCCTGTATATGGGCCGCAAAGAGTTTCACAGATGAGGGTTTAGTGGCTGATCGAACCCATTTGGGGAAAATAGCTTCCATGGTGAAGGATCGCGTCCACGGCCTCGACTATGGACCCGACGTCGGATTTCGAGCAGACCCCACGGATTCCCACCTTTCTGGCCTCCTCGGCCAGTTGGTTGGAGAGATGAATGGTGACCATCAGGATGGGAATCTCAGGGAAGAGGTGGGAGACCTGCCGGGCAACATCAATCCCGTTTACATCTGGCATTTGGAAGTCCAGCAAGATCATATCCGGGGGATGTTCCTTAACCCTTTGTAGCGCTTCGCCTCCTGTGGGAGCTTCGTCACAAACCCACCAGGTGCTTCGCTGTTCGAGGAGGCCTCGAAGATAATGCCGCACCGCCGGGTTGTCATCTACCACTAGAATTCGAACCAAGCGTTGGCCTTCCTTCCTTTCGCTTCGCCTCGGGATGAAGATGTTTTTTCCCTGGCATTTGGCACCTTGTCTAGAACGTTATCTCTGGTGCTTCAACCATAGGAGTTCCAACCCGGTGTGGCAATACCGTAAACCACTGAGCATCCAGCGTTACTACAATGGTTCGCCTCGTCCCTAGCAGCGTGTCTAATTCTCGTCATTGCGCGCTATAGGACGTTGAAGACTTGGACTGATCGCTGGCGGCCAGGGATTTCGCCATATTTTCGGCCTGATCGCTTGCCTTGTGTGTCCGGAGAATTCTCCGTGGCGGCAGCAGCAGGTCGCGCATCTTGAGCTTTGCTTTATGGAGCTGTGATTTAGAGTTTCCGATGGAGCATTGCAGCAGTTCGGCGATCTCATGATGCTGGTATCCCGCAACCTCGTGCAGATCGAAGATCTGCCGGCATCCCCCGGGCAGTTCTTCGAGCGCGCGGCGCAACGCAATTCGGTCAATCGCGCCGCTGAGGCTCGGATCCTGTTTCCCAACCTCGCGCTTAAGAGTTGGCGATTCGCTTGACACAGGTTCATCCAGCGACAGCAAGGGCGGGGATTTGCGACGACGCAACTTCATCAGCACGGTGTTGACAGCGACCCGGTATAGCCAGGTGGAGAAAGCAGAATCGCCGCGAAACGAGTTGACGCTACGAAACACCTGCATGAAGGCTTCCTGCGTCAGATCTTCGGCGTCGGCCACATCTTTCGTCATCTGCAGACAAACGGAATACACACGCTTTTTATGCAGTTGGAAGAGTGTGGCAAAGGCTTGCTCGTCGCCCCGCTGTGCGCGCTGAACAAGGCTGCGTTCGGAATTGTCTGGCTGGTTTGCATCCCCGATTGGAAGCACATTAACTGGACTCAGATTTGACGCTGTCGCGGTAATCGTGCAAGTGGCCACTGTAGTCTCCTTCGGTCAACTGCCTTGTTTCTTTGCTCCCAATAATTCCGGAGCATTTACCTTCCGAGGAAAGACTAGCGAAGTGGCCGCTCCTGTCCTATCAGGATGCTCCTGTACTTGATTGCGAAACTTGCTGTACTGCGGGATGGGCTTGGACGCTGAGGACTTTTGGGTTTATTTCGGTGCGAGGCGAAACTTTTCCCTATGCAGCGTGTTATACCGGGAAACGAAGATACAGCGCTACCGGTTACGCCACCAAAAGGCGCAGGGGATGTCCTGCGCAATGCGTTGCGGTTTCAACGCAAACCCGCGGTCAGCCGGCTCGCGCTACAAAATACAAGTTAATGAACATCAACGTAAAACTGCGCTTGGCTCCAGCAATACCGACCTGGAGGGAATCCTAAGTTCGAGGAGGGTTCCCGGATCTGCGTTAGTGAGTCGCAATTCTCCGCCAAATTCCTTGGCACGCTGTTTCATGCCACCAATGCCAACGCCAACGCTCTCCGGGCGCAGTTCTGCAACCCTTTTGTCGATTCCCTTGCCATCGTCCAGGACCGCCACGACTATCAGCCCATCCTTTTGATTCAAGGTAATCCATACCTTCTGAGCTCCCGAATGCCGGAAGACATTCGTCAGTGCCTCTTGAACAATGCGGAAGATCGCCGTCTCGACTTCCGGCACAAGCCTGGGGAAATCGGGCGGTTGGACATCGAGAAAGGTTTCAATTCCGCTCCGCTTTGTGAGCCCTTCCACGTACCAGGCAAGCGCTGACAGTAATCCGACTTCATCGAGCAATGGCGGATGCAGAAGGTGCGACAAGGTGCGGACTTGCTGAATCGCGCGATCAACAATGCTGCTGGCTTGAGCCCACGTTTGCTCTTGCGGTTGAGCCGGCTTTTGCAGAAGCAGCTTATCCAATACCATCTTAGCCACGGCGAGTTCCTGCCCTAACCCGTCGTGCAGGTCGCGCGCGATACGGCGGCGCTCTTGATCCTGCGCCGTGATGAGGCGGACCGAAAGGCGCCGCAACTCGTCCGTGCGTCTATCAACCAATTTTTCCAGTTCGATGGCGTTGTCACGAATCGATTTTTCCAGTAGCTTGCTGTCGTGAATATCGGAGCAGGTGCCATACCACTTAACGATCTTTCCCTCGGGATCTAGAATCGGTACAGCTCGAGACCGGAACCAACGGTAGGCGCCATCTTTCGAGCGCAGACGATACTCCGATTCATAACTCCCCCCCACTTCAACAGAGTGTATCCAAACCGCCTTACTGCGCTCAACGTCGTCGGGGTGCACATAGTCGAACCAACTGACAGTCTTGCCAGAATCTTCTGAAGTGCCGGTATACTCGTGAAACCGATCGCTAACGTACTCGTAACGCCCGTCTTCCTGGCTGCTGAAGATGACATCCGGCGCGGTGCTGATAATGGCGTCGAGTTCCTGGTTTTTGCCCACTAGTTCGGTGTTGAGCTGCAATAGCTGCTCAGCTTTAGCCGCTAACTCCTCGGTGCGCTGCAGCACGCGCCGCTCCAGATCGCGATTCAGCGCTTCGAGTTGCCCGGTTTTACGGTGCAATTCTGCGAATACCCTGACTTTCGCGCGCAAGAGTTGTTGAACAACCGGAACCGAAATGTAGTCCACCGCCCCGTGCTCGTATCCTTTAAGCCGGTCCATATCCGTTAGATGGACGGCTGAAATGAAGATGATGGCGGTCCTCTGAAAGCGTGGATGCTGTCGAATCATCGTAGCCAATTCAAAACCATCCAGCTCCGGCATGCTTACGTCCATCAGCACCACGGCAACGTCGGTCTTCAGCAAGATCTCGAGCGCCTGTTTCGCTGAAGTCGCCTTGATCAGGTTTTCACCAAGTTCGGCCAACATAACTTCGTAGCTGAGCAGCTTGGCCGGCTGATCATCCACCATCAGAATATTGACTTTTTCGTCGGCGCTCATGGTTCTCTGCTTCTCCGTGAAGATCTCGGGCGCTACGTGGCCGCTGCCACAACTGCTATCTGTGAAGCCACATACGCAGTGATGAGAGTAATTGCTCGGTGTTGACTGGTTTGGCCAGGTACTCGGACGCACCGGCTTCCAGACACTTCTCGCGATCTCCTTTCATTGCTTTTGCGGTTAGGGCGATGATGGGCAAGCGACGCAACGAAACATTTTGCCGGATCACGTGCATCGTTTCGTAGCCGTCCATCTCCGGCATCATGATGTCCATCAATACGATCGCAACATCCGGTGTCGATTCGAGTTTTGCGATCGCTTCCCGGCCAGTCCCGGCAGTAATCACGTTCATGCCGCGACGCTCAAGCACGCTGCTAAGGGCGAAGATGTTGCGCACGTCATCATCGACCACCAGCACTTTCTTCCCGACCAGGGCATCGTCGGAGTGGTGCAACCGGTCGAGCATTCTCTGTTTCTCAACAGGAAGATCGGCCACGACGCGATGCAGGAACAAAGCGGTCTCGTCCAGCAAGCGTTCGGGCGACTCGACCCCCTTAACCACGACGCTCCGTGCGAGCGCATGAAGACGGGCATCCTCTTCCGGGGAAAGCTCCTTGCCGGTGAACACTACGACCGGCAAGTCGCACAGTGACGGCGTGTCTCGGAAGCGCTCCAACACTTCGAAGCCTGATATGTCGGGCAGACGCAGGTCAAGAACGACGCAGTCGAAGGACTGCTGGTTAACGGTTTGGATCGCCTCCTCGCCGCTGGAAGCGACCGTGACGTCGATGTCGTCATAGCCAAGCAGCTCCTTGATGCTGAGCTGCTCGGCTGGATTGTCTTCCACCACCAGCAACCGTTTGCGTCGCGGAGCGGAATACTCCTTGATGCGAGTCAATGCCGTTTCCAGTCCCTCTGGCGTGGTTGGTTTCGTAACAAAAGCAAATGCACCGCGGGCGAGGCCGTGGGAACGGTCTTCGTCCAGCGTCAACATCTGAACCGGAATGTGGCGAGTTGCCGGGTCTTGTTTTAAATGGTTCAGCACCGTCCAGCCCAGCATATCGGGCAGGAAGACGTCCAGTGAAACCGCAGTCGGATGGTATTCGTGAGCCAGCGCGAGTGCCTCGGCACCACGCATGGCAACCAGAACCTTGAATCCCTTGTCCCGAGAAAGGTCGCGCAACACACGGGCATAGTGCGGGTCGTCTTCAACAATCAGCAAGATTGCATCGTCGGGTTGCAGATTGTCGCGGTCGTCGGGAATCTTCTCGACCGGATGTTCCGAGACGACCGACAACGGTGCCGGCAGCACCGACGATGGGTACCTTCGGTCCACCATGGTAGCGCTGGACGGACCTACATAGGTTTGCGGCAAGTAGAGGATGAAGGTGCTCCCTCGACCGGGAGCGCTCCGCAACTGAATTTCGCCGCCCAGGAGGCTGGCCAATTCGCGGCTGATCGCCAACCCCAGACCTGTTCCTCCGTACTTACGGCTGGTGCCGGCGTCTGCCTGTTGGAAGGCCTCGAAGATGATCCTCTGCTTGTCCAGCGGAATACCAATGCCGGTATCGGCAACTTCAAAGGCTACAACCGAGGCAGCCTTTCCCAGGATCGGGTGGCCCTCGCTCCAGCCGCTCTCCGCCAAAGACACCGACAGGCGGACGCCTCCCAGCTCGGTGAACTTGAAGGCATTGGACAGCAGATTCTTCAAGACTTGTTGCAGACGCTTCGAGTCAGTGACGATGCTCCGAGTCAGGTGGGGATCGGTCTCCACCTCGAAACTGAGACGCCGGTTCTCCGCTTCATGCCGGAACGGACGTTCCACCATGTCCAGCAGACTGGCAAAATAAACTTCCTCTGCCTCCACCGAGACGGTCCCGGATTCGATCTTCGACAAATCAAGAATGTCCGTGATCAGGTTCAGCAAGTCCGTACCGG
This sequence comes from uncultured Acidobacteriaceae bacterium, assembly GCA_963789205.1. Lineage (GTDB taxonomy): Bacteria > Acidobacteriota > Terriglobia > Terriglobales > Acidobacteriaceae > Acidiflorens. The sequence goes on along the minus strand of CAWBJV010000020.1, from coordinate 320,295 downwards.
CGCCATGAATCGTGCGGGAGAACTCAACCTGTTTTGGCGTCAGGTTGCCATCCGGGTTATCGCTGAGTTGCTGGCCCAGGACCAGAATGCTGTTAAGTGGCGTGCGTAATTCGTGAGACATGTTAGCCAGGAACTCGGACTTGTACTTCGAAGTCAAAGCCAGCTCCTTGGCCTTTTCTTCCAAGGCGCGGCGGGCTTGCTCGATTTCCTGGTTCTTGCGCTCGACCTCGACGTTCTGTTCGGCGAGCTGCTGCGCTTTTTGCGCGAGCTGCTCATTGGTCTGCTGTAGCTCCTTTTGCTGAACCTGCAGTTCGGTGGCCAACTGCTGGGACTGCTTCAACAGTCCTTCCGTCTGCATTGTGGCCTCGATACTATTGAGCACGATGCCGATGCTGGCCGTCAGCTGTTCGAGGAATGCCAGATGGGAGGTTGTAAAAGCGCTCAGCGATGCTAGTTCGATGACAGCCTTGACACGATCCTCAAAGAGCACGGGCAGCACGATAACGTTTCGCGGAACAGCCTCGAACAAACCCGATCGAATGGTAATTGTATTTGGTGGCAATTCGGAGATCAGCATGCGCTGCTTTTCGGCTGCACATTGTCCGACCAGACCCTCTCCTATCTTCAATCGCCGCAGATGTCCATCCTCGCCGTCGCCCGCAAACGCCGAGAGGAGCGTCATCTCCGCGGATTCTTCCGTTCCCATCTGGTAAATGACACCTTGCTGGGCGCTTACCAAAGGCGCCAGTTCCGACAGGAGCATGCGTCCCACCGTCCCCAGATCGCGTTGTCCCTGCAACATGCCCGTGAAGCGGGCCAGATTCGTCTTGAGCCAGTCCTGCTCTGTATTGCGATCGGTGGTCAGACGGAGATTGTCGATCATGGTGTTGATGTTGTCTTTCAACTCGGCCATTTCACCGCTTGCCTCCACTTGAATGGAGCGAGTGAGGTCGCCCTTGGTGACCGCGGTGGCAACCTCGGCAATGGCTCGGACCTGGTTGGTCAAGTTGTCGGCCAGGAGGTTGACGTTGCCGGTGAGATCCTTCCACGTACCCGCAGCGCCAGGCACATTGGCCTGTCCACCGAGCCGGCCTTCGACGCCGACCTCGCGGGCGACGGTTGTCACCTGGTCGGCGAAGGTGGCCAGCGTGTTTGTCATGTTGTTAATGGTTTCGGCCAGAGCTGCAACCTCACCCTTCGCGTTTACCGTCAGCTTCTGAGTCAGTTCGCCGTTGGCGACGGCGGTCACGACTTTCACAATGCCGCGCACCTGTTCCGTCAGATTGGCGGCCATCACGTTCACGTTGTCGGTGAGGTCCTTCCATGTGCCTGCCACACCCGGCACTTGCGCCTGCCCGCCCAGCTTGCCTTCCGAGCCGACTTCGCGGGCCACGCGAGTTACTTCGGCGGCGAAGGCATTGAGTTGATCGACCATCGTATTGATGGTGTTCTTGAGTTCGAGAATCTCGCCTTTTACGTCCACCGTGATTTTGCGCGACAAATCGCCGCGGGCCACGGCCGTAGTCACCTCGGCGATATTACGGACCTGACCGGTGAGGTTCCCAGCCATCGAGTTTACGGAGTCGGTGAGATCCTTCCAGGTCCCTGCGACGCCGGGCACGTTGGCTTGTCCTCCCAGACGACCCTCGGTGCCGACTTCACGCGCCACGCGCGTCACTTCTCCGGCGAACGCGTTGAGCTGATCCACCATCGTGTTGATGGTGTCTTTGAGCAGGAGGATTTCACCGCTAACGTTCACAGTGATTTTTTTCGAGAGGTCTCCGCTGGCGATGGCCGTGGAGACTTCGGCAATATTGCGGACCTGACCAGTGAGGTTGCTGGCCATCGAGTTGACGGAGTCCGTGAGATCCTTCCACGTACCGCCAACGCCTGGGACCTGCGCCTGCCCGCCGAGCTTGCCGTCGGTGCCTACTTCGCGGGCCACGCGGGTCACTTCCGACGCAAACGAGCGCAACTGGTCCACCATCGTGTTGATGGTGTCTTTGAGCTCAAGGATTTCGCCTTTGACGTCCACCGTGATCTTGCGCGACAGATCGCCTCGGGCCACAGCCATGGATACTTCAGCAATGTTCCGCACCTGGCCGGTAAGATTGCTGGCCATGAAGTTCACGTTGTCGGTGAGATCCTTCCAGGTACCGGCGACGCCCGGCACCTGTGCCTGCCCGCCCAGCTTGCCTTCTGTACCGACTTCGCGCGCCACGCGCGTGACTTCACCGGCGAATGCGTTGAGCTGGTCGACCATCGTGTTGATCGTGTTCTTGAGTTCGAGAATCTCGCCTTTCACGTCCACCGTGATCTTGCGTGACAAATCGCCTCGGGCCACGGCCGTGGTGACCTCGGCGATGTTACGCACTTGACCGGTAAGGTTGCCGGCCATCGAGTTGACGGAGTCGGTAAGATCCTTCCAGGTGCCGGCGACGCCAGGAACGTTGGCTTGCCCTCCCAATCGACCTTCGGTGCCGACTTCGCGCGCTACGCGCGTCACTTCGCCGGCGAAGCGGTTGAGCTGATCCACCATCGTGTTGAGCGTTTCCTTAAGCTGCAAAATCTCGCCGCGCACGTCCACCGTGATCTTGCGCGAGAGATCTCCGGTAGCGATGGCCGTCGCCACCTCAGCGATGTTTCGCACCTGGCCGGTGAGATTGCTGGCCATGAAGTTGACATTGTCGGTCAGATCTTTCCACGTGCCGCCAACTCCGGGCACCTGCGCCTGGCCGCCCAGTTTACCTTCGGTACCTACTTCACGCGCCACGCGCGTGACTTCACCGGCGAACGCGTTGAGCTGGTCCACCATGGTGTTGATCGTGTCTTTGAGTTCGAGGATTTCGCCCTTTACATCGACGGTGATCTTGCGGGATAAATCGCCTCGAGCGACGGCGGTGGTCACCTCGGCAATGTTACGGACCTGGGCTGTCAAGTTGCCGGCCATGGCGTTGACGGAATCGGTGAGATCCTTCCACGTACCGGCTACGCCCATAACGACGGCCTGGCCGCCCAGTTTACCGTCAGTACCCACTTCACGAGCTACACGCGTTACTTCGGACGCAAACGAGCGCAGCTGGTCCACCATGGTGTTGATCGCTTCTTTAAGTTGAAGAATTTCTCCACGCACATCAACGGTAATTTTGCGGGAGAGATCGCCACTGGCAACGGCCGTAGCGACTTCAGCGATGTTGCGCACTTGACCGGTGAGATTGCTGGCCATCGAGTTGACGGAATCCGTCAAGTCTTTCCATGTACCGGCCACGCCGGGCACCACTGCTTGACCACCCAGCTTGCCGTCAGTGCCGACCTCGCGCGCCACGCGCGTCACCTCGGCGGTGAAAACGCCGAGCTGCTGAATCATGGTATTGACAATGTTGGCGGAGTGCAGGAACTCGCCTTCCAGCGGCCTTCCGTCCACATCCAAGCGAACGGTTTGGGTCAGATTTCCCTGGGCCACGGCAGCGATGGCGCGGGTGACATCGGCGGTTGGGCGAAGCAAGTCTTCGACGAGCGAGTTTATCGACACTTCCATGTCGCCCCACGCCCCCCTGGCTTCATGAAAGCGGGTGCGCTCGCGTGTCCTTCCTTCCTTGCCGACCACCTGTCCGACGCGCTTCAACTCTTGTGCCATTTGTTGGTTGGCAGCAACAATGGAATTGAACGTATCGGCAATCTTCCCGGGCAGTCCGGTCCAGGAGCCCGGAAGCCTAACTGAAAAGTCACCGTTTCGCATGGTCTGCAGGCCGGTCAGGATGACGCTAAGGTCAGCCGAAGCAGGCTCCGCGGCGACAGCAACATTTCCATTATTCTTATTGTTCTGGTCAGCTTTGGGTTCGCCAGGGGCGACTTCGGTCGCCGCGTCTCGGTTATTTCTCTTCATCATGGTCTCCTGGACTTAACGGAGCATCGACGTTGTGTCAAATTATTATAAGGATAGGTGAACGCGCGGGAGTCCCCAGGCAGCGTGCTGGAGGAGGACACACCACCGAAATCGGGGCCCGTCTGACGCATGTTAAATCTGAATCTACAGGAATTCACGGACTAAAGACCGATTGATATCATGAAAAACTGCAGGCTGACTCTAGGGTCTTTACTGTAGAGGCCCGGCGTGGACAGCGAGGTGCCGAGGAATCGAAAAGCTGCCTGTCAACAGCGTTGGGCTCGTTTCAGGCTACGGCTTCAAGCGCCACTTCTTTATTTTCCAGTGTGGCAGTCTCGCGGGCCCCGGTCCGGCGTAGTAGTTCTACTGCCCAAGTCGTTTTTGAGTTTTCCGGGCACGCCACATAAACCAGGACCCCCGCCTCGCGGAGCTGGCGTTCGAATCGTAGTGCGTCGCCCTCAGAAAAGCCCAATCCGACAAGAGCTTTCGAATTGCCATATATGCTCGGAGAATCCTTCCTCACTACCAGAGCCTGAAGGAACGCTTGTGAACGGATGAACAAGCCGACCGTCGGGATCATCACTGCGCCGAATTTCATGAGCCACCCGATCAACCCAGCGGTGGCCGCGCTCGTTTCTGGCTCGGCATTAAGAACATTCGCCTCGCGCACAGTGGTGGCGATGGGATGCCTGGGCGAAACCATCATACAAATGTCTTCCTTGCCAAATCCGGACTGGTTCAAAGTTTGTACGACTTGTTGAAGGGCTACGTCCTGGGGGTACATTCCGTAGGCTGCTTGCGCACTCACTGCCATGGTCACATCTCCAATTCTGCATTGCAGAACGGGCCTGCTAGCTTGGATACCGGGAAGCGAGAAACCGTGGAGGCGATGTCAGTGGAAACCGATTGCCATAATCACCCCGGGTTTTACAGGATCTCCGAGCTGTTACGTTACAGGAGCCGCTGGAGGATGAAATAGGGTAGATACTGTACTGAGACGTGACGTTCAGCGAAAAGCGGTGTAGTGGAAATGGGATTTTTCGCGAAAACCGCAACTGTCATCCTTAGGGATTATTTCGAATTGGCCTTCCAGACATAAAACTTACCGTCGTCAGCAATCGTCTCGATCTGCAGGCCACTGGAAGTTGCGGCGCGATGAACAGCCGAACGAAGATTCGGCAGACCAATGCCGCCCACGTCGGCAAGTGGAATCTCAAGGGCTGAACCCGGCTGCAGCGTTGTCAATTCCTGCACAATTCCCTGAACCAGGTCGTGGTGCTTTCCTCGTCTCCCTGTCTTGAGGCCGGCGATGTCAACCCGCCGATACTTCAACACCGACTGCACCTTCTTGATCTTCAGTTCATTGGCCATATCGCCCTCCGCGTCATTCGCAGAATCGTCATTCGCGACAAAATACCAAAGCGGAATATCTACGTCAATCATATTTTTGCATTTGACTATGATCTCTTTTCCAATGTAACTAATTTACGGTACTACAGTGATATGATAGAAATACGTATTGTCTGGGGGCATGGTGCGCTTGTCATGCAATGGCGCACCTTCTGCTGCGCTAGGCGTTCGTCGCAGCCAAGACAGAGGAAAGCAAATAGTTCACCTATTTTTAGTGGTGCCTGTATGCTCAACCTCATGAAGCGGACGTGCCGCGAAATGACCTCATCACTGCGCAGGCGACAGTTGGCTGTGACGGAACTGCTCCGTCACGCCAGAATCGTGACAGACCCAAAAATGTTGGCCTACCTGGATGCCGAAGTTGCAAGACGCAAGGGAGAGGCGAAAGTCGCGACTAGCGAGCGAAATCCGAGCCGGCGTGGTAGATCCCGTCGCTCTTTTCGAAGCAATCATTTCGGGTTGAATCCCGCAAGGTAGGGTCGAGGATGGATGCCTACAGTATTTCACCAACACACCATGAGAACGTGCGCCGTTACGGTCTAGCAGTCCTCGCGGCAATCGTTGCTCTTTTGCTTCGCCGAATCCTGACTCCGCTTTTGGGAGAGAGCTATCCTTATCACACACTCTGGGCAGCAACCGTTTTCTGCGCCTGGTATTGTGGGCTCGGCCCTTCCATTCTCACAGCTTTGGCCGGGGTCGTCGGTATCTGGTACTGGTTCCTGCCGCCGGTCCATTCCTTCGAGCTTCAAGATCCTAAGGCTGAAATTGGTGGAATGCTCGGTTTTCTGCTATTTTCTGGTTTGATTATCGCTCTCGGCGAAGCGAGCCGCCGCTCCCTCGCCAGAAGCAAGTGGACTGAAGAACAACTGCGGAAGGCGCACGACGAACTCGAGCAAAGGGTCCAGGAACGAACCGCAGACTTAAATATGCGAACGAAGGCCTGCGTGAACTATCGGGTAGCTTGCAGCAGATACGTGATGAAGAGCGGCGGCAAATTGCCCGTGATTTACACGACAGCGCCGGGCAGCTGCTCGCGGCACTCAGCTTGAACATCGCGGTCATTCAGTCTCAGGCCCACAAACTCGATTCGGCGGGAGCCTCCGCCGTTTCTGAAAATGCTGTCCTGGTGGAACAAATTAGCCGGGAGATTCGCACCCTCTCGCATCTACTCCATCCCCCATTGCTTGATGTAGCCGGTCTCGCATCGGCGCTTCGCTGGTACGTGGACGGCTTCTCGGAACGCAGTAAAATCAAGGTCGATCTGGACATCCCGGATGAGTTTCGCCGGCTGTCGGATGGAATGGAAATCGCAATTTTTCGAATGGTTCAGGAGTGCCTCACGAACATTCATCGTCATTCTGGAGGCGCTGCCGCTGCGATACGCATGCATGAGGAAGATCGGCGCGTGCTCGTTGAGGTTCAAGACACGGGCAAAGGTATATCTCTCGAAAAGCAACTGGAACTCACTTCTTCAGGCCGGATCGGTGTAGGGTTTCGGGGTATGCGGGAGCGATTGCGACAGCTGGGGGGGACTTTGGAGATTCAATCGGACGGAGGAGGTACGGTGGTGATTGCCGCACTGCCGCTCGTAGAGTCGAAGGCCGCCAGAAGTGCCAGCGAGGAAATTGCCTCGTGAAGATTTTCTCCCGCTCGGTTCCAGGTCACTAGTCTGCGTCACTAGAGTCGAGCCTGGGCGACACTCAACCTTTCTTGTCGGTCTTTGGAGTCGTCGACTCGGGTGGCGCTTCGACAGTGACTTCTACCTCGGCGCCTGGCTTGAGGCGTACCTGTTCGCCATTTTCGTCCGTCAGTGTGTTCTCGATGCGAATCTCTCGATACAGATGATCGGCCCCCTCGACGGCGATCTGGGCTTTCTCGGTGTCGTCCGGGGATAGAGGCTTGATAATTTTTTCGACAGTTCCGGGGAGGGTGGTACTGGGTTTTTCGCTCATGGGGGACTCAGCAAAGTAGCAGTGTACCAAATCCCAGTGCGGCTCGGAACTATCGTTCCGGCCGCATTATGGAAACCCTGCAACGTCGCTGAGTTAGACGCACCCCGATGGGTACAGCCCCATTCCCTTCAGCGAGAGAATCAACCCTCCGTGCCGGTGGATGGCATGTTCGTGACCGACCGGCGAATCTTGCCCGTTGCCGACGCAGCGGATTCAACCACCTTGTTCTTCACATCGGTCGCTTTATCGCGGACAGCCTGGCGCGTCTCGCTGCCGGGAGCCGGCGCTAACAGAATTCCGAGTCCCGCTCCTACTCCCACTCCTACTAAGAAACCAGTTACTCGCGCCGGCCAGTGGCTTCTGCCGTGAAGAGCAGCGGCGGCAGATTCCAGGCGATCGACAGCGTCTTCATACTTGTTCGTCACCGTGTCGGTTACATCGTCCACTCGGTCCTTGAGCTGGTCGGCAATCGCGCTCCGTACTTTCGGCTCTGTGAAAAACACACCCAATTTGGCGGCCAGGCGCACCCAGTCCTTCGCTGTGTTCATTCTTCCACTGTTCCGCATGATGATTCCCCTTTCCTATGCATTCGCAAGGCTTGATAGTAGTTATAGTTTGTCTTCGGCGGTCGCACTATCGGTTGATTCGTGTAGCGCGGCCAGAGGATGTGTGTACGCGTGGTCCACGCGGACCGCCGAAAGTCCCGATATTCCACTTTGAATTTGACCGAAGGGTTTTCGCCTTAGACTCGCGTACCGCGGCGACCGAGTCCCATGATCAGAGTCACAAGAAAGAAGATCAGAAAGATGTAGAACAGAATTTTCGCAATTCCAGCGGCCGCGGTCGCCACGCCAACGAATCCGAGGAACGCAGCGATCAACGCTATGATCAGAAACATCAACGCCCAATAAAGCATCCGTTTGCCTCCTAACAGTGAGCTGATTCATCCTTCATCCAAAACTCAGAATAGCCACATTGCAGGATGGCGCCATCGGGTCCAGCCTGTAGTTCGACTCCGCTTTTACGGGTGCGATTCATGGGGGAATCTAGATCTGAAGCGCGCCAAGACGAGGCAATCTAAGTGGTGCACCGGATGCACGAGCGAACTCTATCATGCTACTCTTGCGTCCAGTTGAGGCGGGACGGTGATGCGGTACAGGTTTTTGCCGTTTCTCCTGTTTCAGACTCGTCCGAAGCGGAACGGCGTCAAGACGGGTCACGCATCCTGTCCGCCGAAATTCCTTGATTGCGCGAGCTTTCGAGAAATTCTTCGACTGTACCGGGCGAGGCACCCGGTTGTCGATGCCTCGCTCAGTTCCTCGCTTCATGCTCGTTGAATGAACGATTGACGTTTTCAGTCGGAGTACGGCCCTAGTTCGGAGGCTTGGACCGATCACGATTCGGCGGTGGCCGCTCCAACTGCTGTCGCTGCTGTTCATGCTTTTGCTGCAATTGCTGCGTCTGTTGCTGGTGCTTCTGCTCCACCTGCTGCTTTTCTGCTTCACTGGCGTTTTGTTGCGTCAGCCGCCTGATGTTCCTCCTCCTGCTCCTGCTGCTGCTGGAGTCGCTGCCGTTCCTGTTCCTGCTGCGCGAATACCTTTTCCTGCTGCTGCTGGTATCCTGGTCCAGCTTCGGGTCACCGGTGTTTGGAGCACTGGGTCGCGCTGCGGGCGGAAGGTCTTGAGGATGGACGGGCGTGCTGGGTCGCGAAGCGTTGTTGTCTGGACGCGGTGCCGCGCCGTTCGCTTCTTTCGTTTCTACAGGGAAGGCGAGGAGCAGGAGCCGGCCTTAGACCAACCCCCGCTCGATAGGTGGGCACGCTTGAAGAAGAATGAATTTCATCTGCTGGAGAATAGACACTTCCGTCGCTGCGGAAAATCCGTCCGACTGTGTACTTTCTTTGAAGATTCCCTGTAGGGTGTGGATTCTCGCTTCGCATGCACCTTCACCAGAGACAGATCGCGTTTCACCGGAGTCGCGTTGTCGCGAGGTGTCCTGTCGGTTGCTTCGGTGGCGACAACACGTGGGCCGACTACGGCATGTCCCCGGCCGATCTAAGGTTTTGACGGGATGGATCGATAAGACTGTCCCAAGCTAAAAGTGAAAGTGAAATCTACCAAAATAATCCCGGTGCTCAGATTGGGCACAGAATTGAGGTTGATTATGAACTCAACGAAATATCTCTTGGCGCTGAGCACGATGCTTTTAATCTTCGCCAGCTTGACCTGGGCCGCGGACGACAAAGACCAAGCCGATATCAATAAGCGTATCGACGCATCGGCTAGTGTTCTGAACGAAATCATGGCAACTCCTGACAAAGCAATCCCGGACAGCATCATGAGTGATGCCAGGTGCATCGCAGTCGTGCCCTCAATGATTAAGATCGCGATCGGCATCGGCGGTAACCACGGCAAGGGAGTGGCTACTTGCAGGACATCAAGCGGATGGAGTGCTCCTGCCCCGATTACCATTACCGGCGGCAGCTGGGGACTTCAGCTCGGCGGCCAGGCGGTCGATCTGGTGATGGTGGTTACAAATGACCAGGGGATGCAGCATCTGCTCTCGAGCAAATTCAAACTTGGAGCGGACGCTTCCGCTGCAGCGGGTCCGGTGGGACGTGACGCCACTGCCGCCACTGACGTAAAGATGAGAGCGGAAGTCTTGACGTATTCCCGGACCCGAGGCCTCTTTGCGGGAATTGACTTGTCCGGCGCGGTCATAAACCAGGACAAGGATGACACCAGGATCCTCTTTGGGAAAATGGTGCCGTTTGAGACGATTCTGAGCGGCAAGGTTGCGGCTCCGAATGGAAGCGGCTCCTTCTTGGACGCAGTTGGAAAATATTCCTCCCAGGCAAAAGACCAGGCTGCAAAGTAGATTAAGGGAAGAGTCCCGAGTCCCCAACCATGTAACGGCCAGGCTACACAGGCTTGGCCGTTATTCATTTTTGGACTCGTCGCAACGAAGTTCAGCGATCCCAACATTTTGCCAGAGCAGTTAGCCGCCATACATAACCAAATGCGCAGAGGTACAGACTTGAACCTATGTTGAAGTCACAGATAAATCTATAGCTTGAAGATCGCGATTCAGATCGGCGGTCTCGGCTGGCGCGGAACCCGGGTCCGACGCGGTTGATCTTTTACGTGACCCGCATGAATTGAATGAGCACCGGCTGCGCACCGCCGATGACTTCTATTTGAAAAGGAGCGAACAACATGTACACCATTCTGCTGATCATCCTCGTTCTGATGCTAATCGGCGCCTTACCAACGTGGCCTTACAGCTCCAGCTGGGGGTACTATCCAAGCGGCGGCTTAGGCTTGATCTTGATCATTGTGCTTGTGTTGGTTCTAGTGGGCCGCGTATAGCGGGCTCAGTCTGAGGACGCCCGCAAAATTGGGATCAGCGGCACTTGCGCGAAAATGGATGTTAGCGATGCGGTAGGAGCATTGCTGGCAGGAGTAAACCTACCTCCCCCCAATTGAGCGTTGGTGGCCCAGGCCCTGCTTTGAATTTCGGCAATTTTCCCTCAAGGAGCGCAGCGGGTCATGATGTCGCCTTATTTTGGGCCAAGCTCGGATTTGTTGAAAGCGGGGGGTTGCACTCTGTGCTCGCGAGCACGCGCAGCCCCCGCAGCGCGTCGTCCATTGCGCGGCGTTCGTCCTCGGTACTCGAATCATCCCGGCTCAGCTCGACGATTCGTTGCTGGATAGCCTTTTCCGCCTCGTCGATTCGCCGCCGCAATTCTTCAGGGCGAAGTTCAAGCAGAGCAGCTTGATATAGCTCTTGCCACCCAACGTTCATGGTCATGGCATGCCTACCTTCCTCAACGGCGATTACATTTGCAAGAATGAAAGAAAAGACAAATGAAACCAATGATCCGAATCGTTTCCTGCCCGAGGCATAACATATAATAAAAATATCCGTAATGCAAGCCATCAAAAATGATTGACAATCCGAAAAAAGAATAATACAAGACTAGATAGTATGAGGGGCGTATGGCTAAAGAAAACCGTGGTAAGGCCCGGAAGAATCCTGTGAAATATGAGCGCGTCATTCTGGCCGACATTCGGAGGAATCGGCGCGGCAAGCACCACGACCTGGTGGTGGGGATTTTCCGGGATCTGGAATCCTTGCCCAAAGGCTCAGCCATCAAAATTCCGCTGGTGGAGGTTGATGGGACTACGCTGGCGAACCTGCGATCCGCCGTGCATCGCGCGTCGGCCTCAAGAGGCCTGGGGATCGAGACTTTGTCAGACGAAGAAAACTTCTACATTTGGAAAAGCCCAAAATAGGCTGGGTGCCAGGTGGCTGCGTCTGGGCGGATGATTAGACGGTTCCGGTTTCCGACTGCGGGTCGCTTGGACTACAGCGTTCTTTGTATGCGCGATAAAGAGTTCCTGTATCGGCGCTGAATTCCGCACAAGATGGTGCAGAATGGGACTCTAAGGTAGAAACAGCAAAGTAGGAAACGATCGGCCCTCTGCCGTGCAGGCGAAGAACGGTTCTTGGCGGCAACAAGAAAGCCAGAACGTTGATCTGGAGACAACGAGATGAGTATCGCCATTGTTCCGCGCCCTGATGACACAGCTGTCGCTCATTGGGCGGAGACCGGTCACCCGGTCCACACGGTGCAGTTCTATGGAGACGACATATCTCTGATAGAGGAATTGAGCGGCTTCATCGGCGCTGCTCTTGGGACTGGGGATGCGGCCATTGTCATTGCAACAAAGGAGCACCGGGATGGACTTGCGCAACGACTGCAGGCGCTCGGCTTCGATACGTCTAAGGCTTTCGAACAGGCGCGTTACGTCCCATTGGACGCAGCTGAGACTCTGGAAAAGTTCATGCTGGACGGCAGGCCCGACGCCGCACTCTTTACTGAAATCATCGGCGGCGTCTTGGGACAGGCCGCGGCGGCTGCCGTAGGGAAGAATCCGCGCGTTGCAGCATTTGGGGAAATGGTCGCTTTGTTATGGGCGCAGGGAAATGCTCAGGCCGCAGTCCGCCTCGAACAACTCTGGAATGAACTAGCCCAGACATTCCCCTTGTCCATCCGTTGTGCTTACCCCATGAGCGGTTTTCACCGCGAAGATCATGGTGACTCGTTTCAGCAGATCTGCGCCGAACACTCCCATGTAATTCCGGTTGAGAGTTACACGGCGCTGATCAACGACGAGCAGCGCCTTCGAAGCGTTACCCACCTGCAGCAAAAGGCGCAGGCGCTCGAAACCGAGATGGCGGAGCGCAAGCAGGTTGAGGAAGCGCTGCGCCGCACCAAAGCCGAACTAGAATCCCTGGTGGAGCAGCGCACAGCCGCGCTGAGACAGCTCTCGTCACGTTTGCTCCGTTTGCAAGATACCGAGCGTCGCCGAATTGCCCGCGAGCTGCACGATAGCCTGGGGCAGTGTTTGGTCGGGTTGAAACTCAACGTGGACATGCTGAGACAATCGCCGGCACGCGAAGAGTTGTGGTCAGAAGCGGACCGGTTGATGCAGCAAAGCATTTCCGAGGTCCGGACGCTTTCTTACCTTCTTTATCCCCCTACGATGGATGCGGCGGGATTTGCTTCGGCCGCTCGTTGGTATGTGGAGGGTTTTGGCCAGCGCAGTGGGCTCAAAGTGACCCTGGATGCACCGAAAGATCTGGGTCGCTTACCGGAAGCCATCGAACTCGGGCTGTACCGCGTGCTCCAGGAAGCTTTGACTAATGTGCATCGGCACTCCGCCGCTTCGGCGGCCGATGTCTCGATCTTGAAAGACGCCGAGCAGGTGATCTTAGATGTAAAAGATAACGGACGTGGAATACCGGCAAAGCAGCTCAGTCACTTTCACGCGACAGGCGCCGGGATGGGCGTCGGGCTCGCGGGTATCCGCGAGCGGGCATGGGAGCTAGGGGGAAAGCTGAAGATTGAATCGGATGGCAGTGGCACGTTGGTGCGGGTCACTGTACCCGTCCCGCCGATGGTTGAGAGTGAACCCGAACATAATACGGCGGGTGGACCGTAGGTCGTGCAATCGTGAGGTTACGTCAGCAAATGAAACACCGCGAATCGTCGAGACTCAGACCTCCGGGGAACTAGAGAAACCGTATGCCAGTTCGCATTTTGGTGGTAGACGACCATCCCATCGTGAGGCACGGTCTAAGAACCTTACTTGGCGGTCGCCCCGAGTGGGAGATTATCGATGAAGCGGAAGATGGCATTGAAGCCATGGAGAAAGCCGATCGCCTGAAGCCGGATGTCGTCGTGCTCGACGTGAGCATGCCAAGAATGGATGGCCTCGAAGCTTGCCGGCGGATCCGGAAGAGTGTGCCGAAATCTGAAGTCCTGATAGTCACGCAATATGATTCCCCGCAAATGATGCGGGAGGCGCTGAGTGCGGGCGCCAGGGGGTACATTGTAAAGTCCGATGCGGCCAGGGATTTACTGGCGGCGCTGGAGGCGGTGAGCCAGCATAGGCCTTTTATAGCCTTGAACCGTGGGCAGGTTCCCGATTCTGACTAAACGGACACCCGATTTTCACTTGGGGCGAAAACTTAGCGATGTGGTGTATCTCACTGGAGGTGGAGCAATGAAGCTTCGGATCTTGATTGCCGACGATCACGAGGTTGTCCGTCGTGGGCTGTGTACGCTTCTACAAACCCATGAGGGCTGGGAGATTTGCGGCGAGGCCAAAGACGGACGTGAGGCTGTAGAAAAAGCGAAGCAGGTTAAACCCGACGTGGTGATTTTGGATGTCGGTATGCCCAATCTCAACGGTTTGGCCGCAACCCGGCAACTACTGCAACTGAACCCCCAGCAGAAGGTCATAGTTCTGACGATTACGGATTCAGATCAGGTAATTCGGGAGGCTCTTGACGCCGGTGCTCGCGGGTTCGTGTTGAAATCGGACGCCGCCCGGGATCTGATCTTGGCTGTCGAAGCGCTGCAGCATAACCGCATGTTCTTCACCCCGCGGGTGAACGACATGGTGCTGGCGGGCTTTCTCGACAAAGGCCACAATGGGTCAAACGGCGAGTCCCCGAAGTTGCCGACATTGACACCGCGCGAGCGCGAAGTGATTCAGCTTCTGGCCGAGGGAAAAAGCTCGAAGGAAGTAGCCTGTCTGCTCGACCTAAGTACCAAGACCGCGGAGACACATCGCAGCAATATCATGCGCAAACTCGACATTCACTCGATCCGTGATCTAGTGGTGTACGCGGTCAAGAACGATATTATCCAGGTGCAGGTATCGTCGTCCGCGACCCAACCAACTGCAGATTCGGCGGCGTAAAGACTGGCGAGGTTTTCCGGACTGTGATCGGGCGGGCAGTCTCACTCGCGCCAGCATGCGCTGAATGATTCCTCAAGGAAAAAGGGGAGCCGAACAGCGGCCCCCCGGTGGAGAGGTGGCTTCGGGTAAGGATTTAGCTTGCCTTACGCCTCTGCTCAATATCGCGGTCCCGCTCACTCTCGGATTCGCGGGCCACATTGGAATTCCACTCGTCCACCTGCTTCTGAGCTTCCTGGCGAGCAATGCCGTATCTCTCCTGGATTTTTCCGATCAATTGATCGCTTTGACCGTCGATGACATCGAGATCATCATCCGTTAGTTTTCCCCAACGCTCCTTTACAGATCCTTTCATCTGTTTCCATTTGCCCTTCAGTTGGTCTGAGTTCATTTTTTAGCTCCTTGTCTGCTCTATTGAGTTCCGGCCAGATTCACACGCAACCGCCAGAGTACCGTCAGGTTAGCCTGCTCGACGCAAATCCCGATCACCTTTGGCATCGTCAGAGCTCGCCTCACTGGTCGCCGAGATATCCTGGGCGCCGGTCGCCTCGAAAATTTGCTTGGCCCGTTTCTTCCAGTCAGAGTCCTCGCAATGGACGGAGATTAAGATCCCGCCATCTTTAACTCGGCCTTCGTAGCGCTTGGCTTCGTATTCCGGGATGCCCATTCCCACCAGCGCTCCGGCGATGCCTCCGACCGCGCCTCCCACTCCAGCTCCAGCGAGCGCGGCCATGATCGGACCGGCGGCGATAAACGGACCCAGTCCGGGAATAGCGAGAGCGCCGACGCCCATCAGCCATCCCATGGCCCCGCCGAGGACGACTCCAGTTCCGGCACCCGCCGTGGCTCCTTCCGGAGCCTTGGTGCCTTTCTCGTGCGCAAAATCCTTCGATCCTGCGCTTTGCGGGAAGAGCACGGAAATGTCCCTATTGCTGAAACCAGCTGCCTTTAAGCCATCGACACCGTTTTCGACGCTCGCATAGTTCGGGTAAATGCCGAATACTGCTGTGTGCTTGCCTGCCATGATGAATTCTCCTTGGTCTAATTTCTTTCGTGGATTTGGTTGCTACCTACCGCTTCGGTTTGATATCCAGTTCGCTCGTCACCTTGTTTTCACCCACGATTTCAGTCGCTTTCGCCTCAATTGCTCGCTTCTCTTCGTCTGACCGCACCGGCCCCTTCAATGTCACCTGGCCGTTTTGCGTGATGACCTTGACGTTATGCGCATAGGTCGACAAAGACTTGTCCTTGATGATCGCCTGCCGAATCTGCTGTGTGATGTCGCGGTCGGACAGGTTGTTCTTTTGTTGGTCTGCGGTCGGTTCGTTTGGATCCCGATCCCGCTGATTGACCGTGGTATTGTCAGCGGGCGCGGAACCTTCCTGGCCGCTCGGCTGCTGTGCAAACAGACTCCCCGAACCCAGCAGAGAGGTGAATATCAGAAATGTCCACATGTTCCTCATGATGTTCATTGCGGAACTCCTTAACGTTGATCTGGCCGAAGAGATTCATACCAACCGTTCGACCGATGTAGTGCTCACAGGCCACACGCCTGCCCGATAACCAGCTTTCCTTGTTTTACCAATTCGTTCTTAATCAACAAGTTAAGCTTTTGTATGCCCCGTGCCAATCCAGTGGAAGCCGTAGTCGAATCGCCGAATGTCTGTAGCGACTTGCGCCAAGAGTGACAGACGCGTGGAAGGTCTATTGCAACACCGCCGCTGCACTCGAGAGCGCCGCGACGAGAACCATGCCTAAGGCCACCACTATCGCGACGCCGCTACCCAGCAGGAGGATTTCGCTGAACAGGTCTGCTTTCATTAGTTCATCTTTGCGCATACGTTCTCCTTGGCTTCCTTAGACGCCAGGAACCAAGAGAGGGGAAGGGGGCTACCAACAATATGATCCACATGTACGGCATTCACCGTATGCGCAAGAGAATTGTCGTGCGCTATTCTCTCCATGTCTTAGACTCGGACTCTTGTGCCGAGCCGGGTTTGCAGCGGATCTCAGTGTTGTTTTTAGCGAAGGGAGCTTTTTATGCTCTGGACAATATTTGTTATGCTGCTGATCTTGTGGTTATTGGGGATGGTCAGCTCTTACACACTGGCTGGTTATATCCACATCTTGCTTTTGGTGGCTCTGGTTGTTCTGGTAATCAACTTAGCAACAGGCCGGCGAGGTGCAGTCTGAGGTGAACCCCATTGAGCTGACCCAAAAAATTCACTGCGTGGTTAATTTCTTGGGCCGCCTTGGGAGTTCTTGCTGTCGTCCTTGTGGCCGAAATCGGAGCCGAAGTGAGGTTCTGATTTCATCCCAGTCACCTTGACCGGAAGTTCAGTTCCGGCTCCATTTTTGCTGAAAAATGGGTCCGCCGGCTTCAGCAGTATCGACTTCCACCCCGTTACAATGTGCGAAAGTTTCGCATCCAGGCGAGCCTTGCCATGAAAGTCGATTTGGTTTCCATCCAGGCTGTATGTGCCGGTTAGATTCACTTGGGTGCCAGGAACCCGGAACTCCAACTGCGAAAAAGAGATGAGCCCGTTGTCGAGACCGAATGTACCCTTCAGGTCGGAGTGTACGTTGTCGGGAATGTTGTCCTGAGCCAACTTGGGCTTACCCTGACTTCTCATACTGAGCGCGTCAACCTTCCCCTGCATCTCTTGGTTGGTGAAATGCACCTCAGACACCTGAAAATTGCCAGCCAAGCTCAACCGTTTGGGAAGGTCGGGCCCGCCGGGCGGAAGGTCAAACTTCGTCTTCAAGCGAACTAATCCGGTCATGATCGGCGGATCAGTCCGTACCGCGAGCTTCAGCAGGTCTTCGATCTTCGCGTTTTCAATCACCACGTCCAGGACGACTCGATGCCCATTGGGGTCTGTTGTCCGCACCACCGAGCCGTTTGCCACCAGCCACGAATCCAGAATTCTCGCTTTTACCGGTTGAAGGTACGTGTCGCCAGTGGTTCCGTCGACAATGGCGTGAAACTCCGTATGCAGGGGCACCACTCGGCCGGCGATCGCAACGCGAAAATCTGGAGTATCGGTTTTGCCATCCACGACAATGTTGTCGAGAGTACCGCCATACTCTCCGGTGGACGACAGGATCCCGCCAATGCCCTTGATCGTCCCCAAATCCGCGTTGTTAAAGGAATAGTTTCCACTTACTGGAGTGTCGCGAGGGCTGTCTGCTTGCCATGGGCCAAACGATCCACTGGAAAGGACGTTCCCCACGGGCTTGGGATTGGTCAGGTCCGCATCAAAGTGCATGGGTCGGTCTGGCCCAATGCTCGTCATTTTCAAACTCTTGATGTCAAATTCAAGTGGCAGTTTCCCTGGTTTGAGCGTATTGATTATCAGTTGTGCTTCGTCGCAGACAAAGCTATCAACGAGGATCTTTATCTTTCCCCCCGCGGGCCCTATGTTTTTCATCTGCGCGCGCTGCTCTCTGGGCGGCAGATTCAACCGCAATCCTTTTACGTAGACCGTCTTGACACGCATGGGAGAGCGAAGAAAATCCCGGAGTCCCATGCGAAACTGGAATTCTGCAACAGCAATGAGCGGCTGAACTCCAGGCTCGTGATTGTTGGGGTCGCCGTCTCCAAAAAGTCTCAGCCCTTCACCCGAGACCCGGAATCCCTTAACCAGCGAGACATCGAATGCGTCGAGTTCAACTTTGCTTTTGAAGCGAGCAGACAGAGTCTCAACCACACGTGCGCGCAGGATGGGCCTGGCGTTAGAGATCAAAATTCCCAGTACGGTGATCGCGATTATGAACAGCAGCGAGATTCCGACGACCCAGTGCCAGCGGGTGACCAGCTTCTTCGTCCGGTGCGATTTTGGTTGGCCTTCTGACATCTAAGCGGCTTTGCGCGTTCGCGCTGCCTTCATAGCAGCCTGTCGACGAGCCTGTTTCCCGCGCTTGACGGCAGACTTCTTTGCCTGACGAGAAAGAGCCTCGTGGCTGGCTGCGCTGCGAGACTCACGCTTGAGGGCCGCCTCCGAAGCGCGTGAACGTTTGGCCGATGTCTTGGTCTTCCGTAATGACCCTTTTGCTTGTCGTCCGGCGGCGGTATCTTGAGCAGCTTTCCTTCGGACGGCAGCCGAGCCCTTCGGCGGACTCAATTCCACACCGGCTCTCCGCGCCTCGGATAATCCAATAGCGATAGCTTGTTGTGGCGAGCGAGCGCCGTGTTTCCCTTCGCGAATGTGATGGATCTCTTCCCGAACAAATTCTCCAGCTTGAGTTGAAGGCGACTTACCCTCTCTCGCGTCTCTTTCGGCTCGCTCCAGTGTTTCTTGATCTGGCATCTGGTCTCATCCTCCTCGACAACCGTTAGCAAGGTTCACTGTGAACCCGAGAAGGTCGCGCGGCAATAAACGATTCACTGTAAGTTGTCCAGGATATTGCTGGTCAAAACGATCGCGCGATCGTCGATTTTGACGTGTACGCTCGCGGGGTGCTGGTTCCGAATTTAGGTTTTCATGAATCAGTTGCTGGAATTTGGGGAGGGGGCACTTGCCGGGACAGATTTTGAGCCGGGCACGGAAGCAGATTTCACGGTCGACTGCTTCTGCAGTTGTTCAGCGGCTTCAGACAACGTCAAATTGTCTGGGACCCGCTGAAAGTTAGTTCGAACTTCATTCTCTTGCACTGCGATGGTCTTGAAGAACAGAGCCTTGCCGCGCATGTTGACATGCAGGAGAGTGATTTCCCAAAGATCCGTCGCCACCTCAGACTGTTTCACGTGAAATTCGCCTCCTTTGTCCAGGTGGCCGAGCAAGCCGCCGCCGAACTTCACCCCACTGGTGAGATGACCCTCAATTTCCACCAGTCTATTTTCGCGGGTGTTAATCCAGATTCGGCCTGTCATCGCGTGAAAGACCGCAGCCTCGTGCGACGGGGGATGGAAATGGGGGTTTGGCTTGAAGAGAATTTCCACCAGCTCGCCCTGACGCTTTCCGTAGCTCGCGGTCACTGCGTCCGGCAACATTTTGAACAGACGCTCGGTTTTCTGGGCATCTCCTTCCTGCGCACGTTGCTGCTTTTTCCGCTCAGCTGGATTTTTTAGGAGCCTCGCAATCCGCTGGTCTTCCTGTTTTTCTTGTTCCGGCGTGATTGGCTGACCATTCACAAATCTCAAGCGATCAAGATATCCTTCGCGGGTCTGAACCGCCACCTTCACTTGTTCTTTTCCCGTAACACCCGCTTTTACTTGATACATCCAGTGGCTGTGGTCATTGGCTTGGGCCTTCAACTCTGAATTGACTACTCTCCGCAGAAGTTCACCGGCCGACAATCCACCATCACCGGACGTATCTTGGGGGAGAGCTGGAATGCAGAACACCAGGAAGACGGCGGCGATCACGCCATGAGCGCGCAGCGACCTTGCCGGTTCGATGACTGGTTTAGTAAGACACGCGCCGCGCTTGCCCATTGCGCCATCTTAATTGAGGGCTTAGTTGCCGGACATCCAATGTACTCTGTAGGCTTGTCCGATGTTTGCTGTAGTCAGAAACGAGGCTAACTGAACGAGGTTCCAGTCGGGGTCCCCACGCGCAGCAGAATCCGAAGCAACAACAGCCAACGCCGTACATTGGTGGTCATCAGGAAGTTCTCTTTGACGTGCTCGCGACCATTCCGTCCCAGCTGTGCGGCGAAATCGGGGTGAGTGAGGAGATAGCGGATCTGATATGCACAGCCTTCGACAGAATGAACCAGCATGCCGGTCAGCTTATGGATAATCTGGTTGGGGATGCCGCCGACCGCGCCGGCGATGGTGGGCTTCCCCTTCCAGAGCGCCTCGGTGACGGTAAGGCCGAAACCTTCCTTGATGGATTTCTGGACCACGATGGTCGAGGCGCGCTGCAACGCATTAATCTCAAGCGCGCACCAGGGCGGCAGGTCGAGGATGATAATGTCGTGATCATCGCCCGCAACTTCCTTAACCTCTTTGAGAACGAGTGCGCCTTCCGGATCATCGCTTGCGCCGCCGCCGGCCAGCACCAGTTGGCAATCGACGTATTTTCTGGCCAGCTTGAAAGCCTGCACAACGCCAACCGGATCCTTCAATCGGTCGAAACGAGACACTTGAGTCACAATCGGGCGGGTGCGATCAACGCCGAATTCGTTGCACACTTTCTGCACGAAGCTTTCATCGAGCTCTTTATTTTTCTCCGACAGGGGATCGATGCACGGGTAAAACAGATATTGAGGGATGGGAAGCTGCCGGGCAAACGACTGCGAAGAAAAAATTGCGGCATC
Organism: uncultured Acidobacteriaceae bacterium; assembly: GCA_963789205.1. Lineage (GTDB taxonomy): Bacteria > Acidobacteriota > Terriglobia > Terriglobales > Acidobacteriaceae > Acidiflorens. The sequence goes on along the minus strand of CAWBJV010000020.1, from coordinate 299,512 downwards.
GAATTGTTCGATGAATGGGCGCAAAAACCCCCAAACTTGCGGATTCGGATTTGATAAGTCAATGTGGCAGCGCCATACCCAGCGTCCCGGCGAGTCCTTACGCGAGCCAATGAGGGCGGCGGGCTGCGGATCATGAATGACGACCATATCCTCGGGAAACTGCATGCGCTGCCGATTTTGTTCGTTGTAGGCCAGGAATATCTCCTGGGCCGATCGCGTCAGATGGTATTCGGTACCGTGCAGGGCATTGTGGAAAGCCTTGGTCACCTCGAAAAAATCGTTCCCTCCTGTAATGACATCCCAGTGGGTGGTAACTTCGAGTTCGCTCAACAGGGGAACGAGACGATTCAGCATTTCGGCCACTCCGCCACCGACAGCGGTGGAGTTGACCATCTTCATTGTCTTTCCCTTGAGTTCGCGAGCAAGAAAGCGCAGTTCGTCGAGCTCAGCCGTGCCGACAATTGTTTGGTAGTCATCGAGGTGCGCCGCTGGGACGGGAGCTGGAGGCGTTTCCCACGTTCGTGGAGCCGTGCGCCGCTCCGGGCGCAAAGGCGTGGGCTGAGCGGAGAGAACCGGCTGGTCGTGTGGTTGCGCCTCAGAAAGAGGGGACGGCGATTGCGAATTCGTTGCAGCTTGTAACTTCATATTGTGTTCCGACCTCATGTGCTCTCAGTCACGATTAAATCAGCGATGTTGAGCAGCTAAGTTGAGTAAGTTAAGCTTGAGTAATCACGCTAATGACCGTTCCACGATGCGAAGCATTTGCCTTCTCACATCCTCGAGCGTCACCGTATAGATATCGATCCGGTTCAGTGCGCGGGCTACGTCCGTCAATCCCACATCTTCGTACAGCCACTGCGAGAAATCATTGGACATGAGCTTGATTCGCAGCCGCGCCTCAATAAAATGGTGATGGATGGAATGCACGCTCACTTCCCTCAGACCTTTGGCAAAGTCTTGCAGGGTTTCGGCCACAAACTTGGTTGGCATCACTACGATGTCAGCCGCGCAAAAATAGAAAGTTTCTTCCGCCACGCGCTGGCCGTCCGCGGGATTGAGCTGTAGGTGCTTCTCCACAATCTGGACAAATCGCTCGCGCAATTCGCCGAGGGACGTAAACTCACGCACGTCCACGCTCGCCAGTTGTTCAGCCAGACCGGGCTCGTTGCAGGCAGTGAGCGCCCAGTGCGCGAAGTCGTTGGAGAATCCCTCGCGAATAAAGTGCAGCTCCTGTAGAGTCCGGAAGGTGTGCTGAAAGATAGAGTCGTCCGGACAGACGCGCAAGGCATCCAGAAGCTCTGCCAGCGTATTCGCTTTCTGCGTGGTGATGCGTAAGAGATGCGCCGACGTGTTGAAGTAAAAGGGCTTCACCGGCGTTCGAGACAGAGGTAACTGCGCTGTAGTTGTCATCCATTCACCGTCGCGGCCATGCCGCTATCTAAAGCCTTGCGTTCGGTACAGGCCTTCCGCCATAGTTCAAGAAAGTCGAGGAGTTCGTCAGGAGGCTTCAGCCAGAATTGCGCCTCGGTCTTCCGCCACCGGGGACGAACCAGCACGCTGATGCCGCGCCCTTGCATGGCCCGAAAAGCGGATTCGTCAGTGATGTCATCGCCCAGAAAGGCCGCCGGAGTATCTGGACTGATTTCACTGAGAAAGGTCCGGACCGCGTCGCCCTTATCGGCCTCGCTCGCGCGAATTTCTATCCCACCGTCGAAGTCCAGCAGATCGAGCCCACTGTATTCCGCAATACTCCGCCAACCGAGCAGGACGCGGGCCCGAAGATCCTCCGCGTCTTCTTCGGTCATTCCACGCCAATGAATGGCGATGCTTCCCGCCTTAAATTCCGCATTGTGACGGAGTTGCTGGTAGCCGAGCCAGCGGTCGGCATCCAGCAGGCCATTGAGAGTTTTTTCATCGAGCCGTGGCATTACTGTACTTTCGTCTGTCTTCATGCGCTGCAGTCCATGGATTCCCCAAATCTCGGGACGCGGGCGAATATTGAGAAATGGAAGCACGTCGGTCGTGCCTCGCCCGGAGATGATGACCACCCGCGTCCGGCCGTTTCGAACGATCTCTTGCAGCAGGGGTACAACCCCGGGATATGGATAAGCCTGGTCGCGCTTGGTGTGGAATGGCGCTAAAGTTCCGTCATAATCGACCAGGAGTACGGTATGGGATGCCTCCGCGACAGTTCGCAGAAACGGCGCGAGCTGCGCTTGCACTTCCGGCCTCAATGCGTTGCTCCTTTCCTTTCCTTATTTTTATCGCGTGTGAGCAGCGGAATCATGCTGCGGACACGCTGGCACGCGATTTCTCCTGCGTATCCTCAGGCGCGTCCAATCTGACCTCAACCAGTTCCGTGATCAGATTCCCAGCCCAATGGTATATGTTGTGCTCCCTGATGATCTTGCGCATGCGATGCACGCGCAACTGCTTCTCCTCCGGCTCCATCTCCAGAGCTGCGCGGATGGCTTCAGCGGTCTGATCGATGTCATAGGGATTGACCAGCAGCGCATCGCGCAGTTCGCGAGCCGCTCCTGTGAATTGGCTGAGGATGAGCACCCCACGTTCATCCCTCCGTGCGGCCAGAAATTCCTTGGCTACGAGATTCATTCCATCGTGCAGAGACGTCACGAGGCAGAGATCGGCGGCGCGGTAATAGGGCTCAATCTCCTGATGGCTGTGCTGGCGCTTAAGGAACACAATAGGCTTCCACTTTCCTCCCTGGAAACGCCAATTGATGCGCTCCGCCTCGGCTTCCACTTCGGCGAGCAGGTCGTGATAGCGCTTGATGTGCGTTCGGCTGGGGGCTCCGATCTGCACGAACGTGAATTTTCCCTGATAGCTGGGGAATTTCTCGAGGAAACGCTCAATCGCCAGGAACCGCTCAAGAATTCCCTTGGTGTAGTCGACGCGATCGACACCAATTCCCATGAAGGTTGCCTCCACGCCCAGGCTCCGCAACAGAGCGGAACGTTCGAGGTAGTCGAATTCCTTATTGCTTTTTTCGGCGGCGTCATCGTCGGTAAAGTTAACGCTGATCGGGAAAGGCCGCACCATTGTACGGTGATCCTGGCGGAGCGCAGAAAAGTGCTCCCAGTCCACGCGCGATTCGACGACGCGATCGACGGTCTGCAGAAAATTGTTGCAGTGCGATTGAATGTGAAATCCGATAAGGTCGGCGCCGAGTAAACCGTCCACCAACTGGCGCTGCCAGGGGCAAATGCCAAAAGCTTCCGGATTAGGCCAGGGAATATGCCAGAAGATTGCCACCCGGGCATCCGGCCGCTTTTCCTTGATCATTCGAGGCAGTAAGGCAAAGTGATAGTCCTGGACCAGCACCACGGGTTTCGCGACATTTTCAATCTCCTCGAGCACCGCAGTCATGAACTTGCGGTTTACCTCCTGGTAGTACTGCCAGTCGGCAGCCCGAAAAAGCGGACGGGTGTGCGCGATGTGGCAAAGAGGCCAAAGTCCTTCGTTGGCAAAGCCGTAGTAATAACCTTCCTCCTCCTCCTTGGTTAACCACACGCGTCGCAAGGTGTACCGAGGGTCATCCGGAGGAACGCGCAGCCGGTCGTGAGTGTCCACCACTTCAGCGTCGGCATTGCCGCTGCCGTGCGCGATCCAGGTGCCATCGCACGCGTTGAGCACGGGTTCGAGCGCGGTGACCAGGCCGCTCGGCGGAACGATCACGTCAACCGCCTTCCCATTTCGCTGATGCGTGTAGGGCTCGCGGTTCGAGACGACGAACAAGTGGCCCTCGTCCAGACGTGTGCGGAGTTGCACCGACAGCCGCTCCGCCGTCCACATGGATTCCGCCGCATCGCGCAACCGGGCCTCATTTTCGGCTGCGTTGCGGGCGTGGTTGAGGCTCTCAGCCATGGTGGCAACTTCGCGCGCCAGCGGCCGGAACATGTCGAGGTCGGGCACCCCCTGGCGGACAGAAATCTTTCCCGTGCGAAGCCCGCGCATCCACAGCGCTGCGCGTGCGATGGGGCCGGCAATGCTCCAGCGGACTATCAGCAACGTAATAAGAACGATGAGGAAGCCCTGAGCCAGCACACGGAAAAATGTCTGACGCCACGCGAGAAGGATCTGCGCGCGGATGTAGCTCACATCGTGCACCACGGCCAAGCCGCCCAATAATTCATCCTGACGGCGAATCGGGAGCACGAGAATATGAACCGGAACTGTTCCCAGCCGGACGAACGAACTTTCTTCGCGACCTTCGGTGATGGCCTGCGTTACCGGCGGCGGGCTTGCGGTGAGCGTTTTCGCGAGTTCCGGAGTCGCGGCTACCAGCGTGCCCTCACGGTCGTAGATGACGACGCCCAGCATGTGCTCGCGGTTTCCGAACCGCTGCACCAGCCGCTGCAGTTCGGCGTTCGGGACCTTGCCCGAGCCGGTATTCCACGACGACCGCTCGACGTTGCCGACGAGACTCTCCCCCAGCATCTCGGCGCGACGCTCCACATCACTGCGCAGGGCGCGCTTTTCAGCCAATACTTCGTAGTAGGAAAAACCAGACGAAATCAGCGTGATGCCGAGAATAAGAGAAGCAATAAGGCGAACACTCAACAGGCGCATGCAGAGTCCTTTTGCCCGAGATTATGACGCGATTGCTCTCAGACTGGTTGCCGTAAATTCGAAATAACATTCAAAAATAAAGAAGCGAAAAAAAGGGGCGGCTATGCACCGCCCCTTTCCCACAGGCGCCCCTGCTCATAAGCGCCTCAGCTCGCGGGGATCAGGATGGATCGATCGCGCTGACGCGAATCGTTCCGGTGGAGGCATCCAGAACGCCAGTCACCTTCACGCTCTTGTTAAGGAAATCCTTCGCCTTTTGCTGGTCGTCGAGCTGATAGGTGGTCTTGCTGTCAGCGGCCGTAAGGACAAGTTTGTTCCCGGATTTTGTGATCGTTCCGTTAAACGTCGTCTTCTCCGAAGGCGTGCTAACCGCATTTTGATTTTCCGGCTGCATCGGCTGTTGTTGAGCTGTCGCATCGGGCGACGAACTGGAAGAACTCTGCGCGAGCGTCGGCTGACTTGCGAAACACAAAGCAACAGTCAGCGCCATCACTGGCAACATCATGGACAAAACGAATTGTATTTTCTTCATAGCAGTCTCCTGGGGGAGGATTTGTTACTACGAAAATGACGGCTGCATCTTCGCTGCCAAACAGGCAACTCAAGCTGTAAGTTGTTGATATAGCGCTCACTTGGGATGGACAAGAGAATTTGGCACAGTGCAAGGATGACCAGTCGGGAGAAAATTGTTCCGCGTAGCGTTTCTTGCGTCACGTATGCCGCAGCACCAGCCCCGCTACCGCCGCGCAGGCGATGAGTACGGGCTCAGGAACCTTCCACCGAAACCGCACGGCAAGACTCGCAGCGCAAATCAGAATTGTAGGGAGATCGTAGACAGAACGTCGCGCAAGAACGATCACCGCGCCGCAAATCGCGCCCGTTGCCGCGGCTGTCACGCCTCGCACGAACGCGTTCAGCTGCGGATTCTTCGCCCATCGTTTGTAGGAGGGCGCGAGCAAAACCACAACCAGGTAGACAGGAAGAAAAATTCCCAGCGCTGCCGCCGTCGCTCCCGCAACACCCGCGACCAGATAACCGATAAAGGCGACTGTGATGACCACCGGTCCCGGCGTGATCATCGCCACTGCGACCGCGTCGACGAACTGATGGTCGGTTATCCAATGATGGCCTTGCACCACTCCACCGTAGAGGAACGGCACAACAGCGAGTCCGCTGCCGAATACGAACATTCCCGCCTTGGCAAAATAAAGAAAAAGTTGCAGCAGAGTGTTGTTCGTCCCCACAGTTATTGCTGGAAGCAGCAGAGAGACCATGCTTCTCGCCTGCTGGCGAACTGGCAAAGCCTTGACCACGACGGCAACAACTCCGCCTAACAAGAAGAGCCAGACGATTTCTCGTGAAGTCCATGCCGTTGAGACCGCCAGAACCGCGAATATTCCCCATAGCAATTTGTCTTTCCCGAGCGTGAGCTTGGTCAGCTTAACCGCGGAGCGGGCGATGATCCCGATCACGGCTGCGCCAATTCCGTAAAACATTCCCTGCATCCAAGGCAATCCGCCGAAGCGAACGTAGGCTGCCGAGAGCCCCAGCACCATCAGGAAGGAGGGCAGAACGAACGCCACCCCCACGGCCGTAGCTCCAAGCAAACCCGCGCGGATGTAACCGAGATAAATCGCGAGTTGGGCAGCCAGCGGGCCCGGAGCGAGCTGCGCCAGCGCGAGACCCTCCAGGTAGTCCTCTTTGCGGACCCAACCACGATCGTCAACCAGGTCTTGCTGCATGTGCCCGGCAAGAGCGATCGGTCCGCCGAAACCCACCGTCCCTAGCCATAGAAAATATCCGACGAATTGTGTGAGCGACACTCGCGTTGGCTCGGATGGTGGCTCGGGCACTGGTTTGAGCGCTGGCTTGGGCACTCCCGAGTTCGATTCTGAGTTCACTTTGCTGAATTTGTATTGTCCAGTGCCGCTCGCAGTGCCTTTGCTAGTTTGACCGCATCGTCATTTGCCCAAAAGTGCATAAAGAACAGGCGAGGCTCTTCCATCAGCATGTGACTATGGAGCGCTGTCACTGCAATCCCGTTCTGTCGCAATGCTTTGATGACCGGATTGACCTCATGTCCAAGCAGCACGAAATCTCCAGTGATCGCCGCCTTACCGCTGCCTGTCGATTGGAAGTTCAAGGCTGTCGCCACGCCCATCGACGGCGGAACCGTCATACCCGAGTCGGTAATTGTCTCCACCCTCGGCACTCCGATCTGAAGAACTCCACCATTGACTTTACCGGCGTGCCCGAGAATCTGCTCGACCTGCTTCTGGTCAAAACCAAGTTCGACTGTGGGTTGGGCTGCGGCATCAGGGCCGGGTGTCCTGGTCAGCGCCACCGCATCGTGGATCGCCTTCGCCATCTGCACGGGATCGCCGTGGCTGGCGATGTGCATGTACATCACATGCGGGGATTCTCCAAGCAGGTGGTTATGAACGGCGGATTCGTGAATACCGCCCTCCTGAAGCTTCATCATGACGGGCTCGACCTCATCTTCGGTGAGAACCAAGTCGCCCATGACCATGGCCCCGCTACTGTCCCGCTTGAAGGCCGTCCACGAACCTAACGCGAGCCCCGGCTTGATATCAACGCCATCGAGCACGACGTGGAGGTCTTTCCGAGGCATCCCGAACCTAATCACGTCACCCGGCTGCACTTGTCCCGGACGGCCCATCGCAGCCTCGACCTGCTTCCAGTCGCTCGCGGAGGCATTTGTGGAAGCGGAGTTAGTTGTTTGCCCTCTCGCCAGAGTTCCGCAATACAGAGAACCTATCGTGACAGTCGCCGCTAGGAGGACCTTCGAAACTCGGACTGACAGATTGCCATGTAGAACGATCGTACGCATAGTCACATTCTCCCTTTTCTTTCCTTCTGATACTGCCGATACTTGTCATTGGATTTCCAATGCCTCACGCCAGCGATTCATATAAGCCTTCGATCAGATCCATTCCTCGCTGGAGGAGTTCATCATCCGGCAAATCCTGCTTCGCCCAACCATTCAGTACCTTGTCCAATCCCAGTCCCTCAGCCCGACCGAATTTCTCGTCTCCGAGATCGGCGTCATGAATGATCTGCGCGATACGCTTCACCGTCACTTCACGGATTGCAAACTGCTTGTATAAAGTCTCGAAGGTGCAGTCCTCTCCACGGTGCCCGAAGCCTTGCGAGACAAACATGTCAAACGGTATGGCATCGGTATGTGCGACAGGTTCGGTGCCGAAGACAAAGCGCGCCTTCGGGTCGATGAAGCGCCGGATCAGCCATGCTGACGAAACCCGATCAATGCCCGGACGAGGCCGAGTCATCCACAAACGGTTGGCGTACTCCGCGAACTTCCGTTTGTCTTTGCGAACAGACTTTGCGGTCTCAGACTTATCGGCGTGAGCCAACAGGTTCTCAAGCTTGGTGCGCAACGGGTTCCCGAAGAAGTCGATATCTTGCAACTCCAGGAACCGGCGACGAATCCGATTCAGGCGTCCGCCAGGTCTTCGCGAAGGGGGGAGCGCAAAAAATTTCTTCGCCTCGCGGAGCAGTTTCTGGTAGTCACGAGATCGCGCTTCCAGGAAAAGCCGTTTCAGCTGCTCTGCCGGCAAGTCATCGAAGCCCTGCGCCTGAACTACGGAAGCTTGGCCTTTGTATGTCCGAATAGCCGTGGCCAGCCATTCCATTCGCTCCTGGTTTATCGCTGAATGGGGCAGGACGTAACCGGAGCTGCGCAGAGCCAACATTCCGTACCGCTGCAACTTGCGCCATATCTCCACGCGCTGGCTCGCACTCTTTGCCGGAAGGCTGAAGACGAGCAGTAGCCACGGAGCCGAGGGCGACGTGGGGGTTACAGACATTCCATAAATGTTATACTTATAACATCACTGTTGCAAGCGGCTTTGTTACGACAGTTGCGGCAGCGAGCCCGTTCCGTGCGACGACGACTCCATCAGATCCTGGCTGTTCGCGATACCAGGCCGGGAAATCCCGAGCTTCTGCATTTTGTGGATCAGCGTTGTGCGCTTCAAGCCAAGTTTGGCGGCTGCGCCTTTCGGGCCGCCGATCACCCAACCGACTCCTTGAAGTGTGCGCAGGATCAACGCGTGTTCGGAGTCCCTCAGAGTAGTAGCGGCCGGAGCAGAAATAACGACAGCCTGAGTCCCGGCCATCGGCAAAGAATTAGGAAGCACTCCATCGTCGGAAAGGATCACGGCGCGTTCAATCAGGTTCTGCAGTTCGCGGATATTTCCCGGCCACGGATACGAACTGAGCGCAGCCATCGTTTCCGCAGGAATGTGTTCAATTTGCTTACCCATCCGGCGACAACAAATCTCGACAAAATGCGTCACCAGCGCCGGAATATCTTCTGAGCGCGCCCGCAGCGGTGGAAGCATGACCGGGAAAACATTCAGACGATAATAGAGGTCGCTGCGAAATTCGCCCCGGTTCACCATCTCCGTTAGATCACGGTTCGTTGCCGCCACCAGCCGAACGTCCACTTGATGAGTCCGGCCGCTGCCCAGGCGCTCGAACTCCTGTTCCTGCAGCACACGCAGCAGTTTGGGCTGGAGTGCCGGCGGTATATCCCCGACCTCGTCGAGGAAGAGCGTGCCTTTGTCAGCCAACTCGAAACGGCCTATCTTTTGCGCGATTGCTCCGGTGAACGCACCTCGCTCGTGGCCAAAAAGCTCGCTTTCCAGAAGATCGAGCGGGATGGCCGCGCAATTCAGTTTTATGAAGGAGCGTCCGCACCGTGAACTGAGGTTGTGAATCGCGCGCGCAATCAGTTCCTTTCCGGTGCCGGTTTCTCCTTGGATAAGAACCGTGGAATCCGTCGGCGCGACCCGTTCGACTTGTTCCAGCACAGCTTCTAGAGCAGGACTACTACCGATGACTTGCTCGAATCTGCGCGGATTACGGTCCTGGTCACCGGATCCAAATCTTTCGTAAGCTCCCACAGAGGACCTCCTTGCGCTCGTGCATTCTTCCGTATCGGGATCAACTCTCCAGAGCTGCTCGAACACTCTCGAGCAGAACTTCGTCGTCGAACGGTTTTGCCATGAACTCCACGGCGCCTGCTCGCAACGCTTGCATCCGCATTTTTTCGTCGCCGTGCGCCGTGATAAAGATGGTCGGAATCCTGCAATGCTCCGCATTCAGCTTGGCCTGCAATTCCAGGCCGGAGATTCCCGGCATACGGATATCGGCGATCAGACATGCAGTCTCGTGCTGTTGGCCCGAGTTCAGGAATTCCTCCGCCGAAGCAAACGCTCGCGCCGGCAGGCCGACCGCTTTCAGCAGGCCCTGCAGTGCGCCGCGCATCAAATCATCATCATCGACAATCGCTACTAAGTTGGTCTTTCCCTGAGTGGCCATGAGTGCAACTTAGCACTGGCGCCAATAGCGGCGCAATCATGCTTTGGTATGAGTGTAGTAATACTGGCCTGATCGCAGAACCCCTTGAGAAAGCGGCAGTTGAAGCGGGCAGTTAAAGCGGAAGGACTGGCAGGTGCAAAATGGGAGCGCCCGTGACCGTTATTCGTGGGCCTCGGTTTTGGTGGGTAGAGTGAAATGAAAACTTGCCCCGCGCGGAAAGTTGTTGGCAGCCCACAAACGGCCACCGTGCGATTCAACGATGGAGCGGCTGATCCGCAGTCCCATACCGGTGCCGTGAACCTTCGTGGTGAAGAATGCATTAAAGATCTGGTCTGCCTGCTGCGGAGGCAGTCCCACGCCGGTATCGCTGACCGACACCATAACTTGCTCGTTTTCCGCTCGCTGCGATTTGAAGACGAGATTCCGTCTCCCCTCCGCCTCCTTCATCGCATCGATGCTGTTGACGATGAGATTCATCAGCACCTGCTGCAATTGCACGCGATCTCCCATAATCTGGGGAATATCCGCGGCCAGGTCCGTCCGGATAATTATCGAGTATCGCGCTGCCTGGTTGCGCATCAGGACGATCATCTCTCGGATCACTTCATTTACATCCACCATCTCCCGTTGCGGAGAACCCTTCTTGAAAAGCAGACGGATCCGGTCGATGATTTCCGCCGCACGAGTTGCGTCTTTCACGACTCTCAACGAAGCCTCGCGCGCCTCTTCCAGATCGGGCTGATCGCGCGTGAGCCAGCGCAAGCAGGTATTGGCGTCGGTGACGGCGGCGGCAATCGGCTGTTTCACTTCGTGCGCCAGCGAAGCAGTCAGCTCTCCCAGGGTGGTTACCCGGCTGATGTGTGCGAGATCCGCCTGCGCCTGACGCAACGCGCCTTCAGCGCGATTACGGGATTCCTCACCCCGCCGCTTTATCTCCATCAATCCGGCGATCACCAACGCCGCTGCCATGAAGACTGCAAAGCGCAAGAGGGTTGCGGGCTCGTGGGCTGGCGGAGATGTTCTCCACAGAAAGAAATAGTCGAACGCGAGGGCGGAGAGAGCAACAGAGAACAGACCCGGCCCCAAGCCTCCGAAGAGGCTGCTCACCGTGACCGCGAGAAGGAAGCACGACGAGGGGGCATCGATAGGCCAAGCCACCGCCAGCGCGACTCCGCAGCAAATTGTCGCCAGGCCGTAGCCCCGAATTGCGGGGGAACTCTCATCCGCGGCTGCCCGGTGGAAGCTTCAGCTTCGCTGCCATTCTGACCAATTCTGCCAGTGATTCAGCTTGCATCTTCCGCATCACGTGCCCGCGATGGATCTTCACCGTGATTTCGCTGGTCCCAAGATCAAACGCGATTTGCTTATTGAGCATGCCAAAAACCACCAGGCCCATGACCTCGCGCTCGCGTGCGGTCAGCGATTCATAGCGTTTTTGCAGTCCGGCCAGCTTGCTCTGGTCTTCACGCGCCGCCCGGTCGCGATCCAAAGCCTGGTAGATCGCATCCAGCAAGTCCTGGTCCCGGAAGGGTTTGGTCAGGAACTCCACCGCACCGGATTTCATGGCCCTCACCGACATCGGAATATCTCCATGACCGGTAATAAAGATGATAGGAATCCGGATTCCCGCGTCTGCCAAGTCGCGCTGAAAGTCCAGACCGTTGACTCCAGGAAGTCGCACGTCCAGAACCAGGCAACTTGGCCCGTCCGGCCGCTTGCTGCCCAAAAACTCTCGCGCCGCCCCGAAGGTCTCGGACCGCAAGCCCACCGACTTCAGCAGGCCCTGGATGGAGGCACGCACCAAATCATCGTCATCAATGACGAACACCGTGGAGGAGTTTGCGGGCGTCATTCATGCTCCTTGACTGTGGCGGGTAGGGTGAAACAAAAACTTGCGCCACGCGGAGAGTTGTCGCCAGCCCACAACTGACCGCCATGCGATTCAACGATCGAGCGGCTGATTCGAAGTCCCATCCCGGTGCCGTGAGCCTTGGTGGAAAAGAAGGCGTTGAAGATCTGGTCCGCTTGCTGCGAGGGCAGCCCAACGCCGGTATCGCTAACCGACACCATTACTTGTTCGCTCTCCGCACTCCGCGAGTGGATGGTAAGCTCGCGCGTCCCATCCACGTCTTTCATTGCGTCGATGCTGTTCATGATCAGGTTCATCATGACCTGCTGCAATTGCACACGGTCTCCCATTATCTTGGGGAGCGCCTCCGCCAGGTCCGTCCGTACTGATATGGAATGTCTCGATATCTCGTTGTGCAGGAGGATGATCATCTCCCGAATGAGTTCGTTTACGTCAACCAACTCCCGTTGCGCAGCGCCCTTTTTGAATACCATGCGGACTCGGGCGATGATTTCGGCCGCACGGGTTGCGTCTTTGACGACTCGCGCCGCAGCCTCACGCGCTTCTTCCAGATCGGGTTGATCGCGCGCGAGCCAGCGCAAGCAAGTATTCGCGTCGGTAACGGCGGCGGCAATCGGTTGATTGACCTCGTGCGCCAGGGATGCAGTCAGCTCTCCCATGGTGGTCACACGGTTGACGTGTGCGAGATCCAACTGCGCTTCTTCGGCCCGCTTGCTGGCGCTGATGTCCATCGAACTGCCCACGAATTGCACCAAATCTCCGGATGCGTTCAAAACAGGATGGCCGACGGTGTGGATGTATTTGACCGTGCCGCCCGGAAGAAGGATTCGGAATTCCATGTCGTAACCCGACTTTTCAGCGATTGCTCGATCGATTGTCCCTTGCCACTTGGATCGGTCCTCCGGATGAACGCGCTGCAGCCGTTCTTCCCAAGCCGGCGGGCCTTTTTCCGGATCGAATCCATGTATGCGGTACCATTCCTCGGACAGATGCAAGGCGCCTCCTCCCGCTACCTCCCAAGCCCAACTCCCTGTGTGCGTGAGCCTCTGCGCTTCCGCCAAGTACGCCTCGCTTCGCCGCAGCTTCTCTTCCTGCAGTTCTAAGATCTGGGCAGCGAATCGCCTATCCACCGAGGACGTCAGCAGAACCAGTCCGAGGACGATAAAGGTGGCGGCGGCAATTCCGGCGGTGCCAAGTGTGGAGATGCTTACGGCGTGAGACAGGTCCGTCGGCATGCTGGAGGGTGTGAAACTGGCGGCGGCCATGCCGGTGTAATGCATGACGGGAATGGCAGCACCCATCACGACGGCTCCGGCTAACTTTTCCCAGCCGATCCCCGTTTTCTCATCGCGGAAGTGAAAGGTAATCCAAAGCGCGGCGAGAGAAATCAGAATCGCGAACACGACGGACAGGACGACGAGAAAGGAATTAAACCGGCATATAGCCGGCAAACGCATGGCGGCCATACCGATGTAATGCATGCTCGCAATGCCCGCACCCATCAGGACACTTCCGGCGACCGCTTGGGACCCACCCATTTTCTGCCGGCTCACCACGTACAGCGCAATGACCGACGCCAGAATGGCCGCAAACAGGGACAGCAGAACGGTCGGCCAATGGTAGGCCACGGGAATCGGCAGGACGAACGCCAGCATCCCAATGTAGTGCATGGACCAAATGCCGGTCCCCATCGCACCGGCGCCGCCCAGCAGCCAAACCGCGCGAGTCCGACCGACTGCCGCCGTTACGCGACCTGCGAGATCCAGCGCAGCGTACGACGCAAACATGGCGATCAACACCGAAAGCGCCACGAGCGCGTAATTGTACGAGCCAATCAAGTTCACGGCAGCCATTTGACGTGTTCTCAGTGAACCGCTGACCGGAGAACATCATAGCGCAGTAGCCTCAGCCCGACGTGCCTTAGTGGTCATCTCTCCGATATCGGCAGGTATCGGTGCCGCCGGTCCCGCTTCACCTCTGGCACCTACCTTCCCGCTCGCGGGCTGGGAAGCTTGTAGTCGTCGGTCAAAGTCTTCAAGAAGGCGACAAGGTCATCCTCTTCCTGATCCGTCAGCTTAAGGTTGCCAAGTTGTCTCTTGTTGAGGTTGGTGGGATCTTCGGGTGGTGGCCAGCACGTGACCTTTTCACCCGGATCGCCTGCCCTGCACCGGGGCAGAACGTCGCGCGTGTTGTAAAAGTGCACTACCTCTTTGAGGCTCTTGAAGTAGCCGTTGTGCATGTAGGCCTTCACGAAGTCGGGCGTAGGACGCATATCCACGTTGCGCAGTGTGGGTACCTGGAACTTGGCGTCGAATTTGGGCGCGAGCCCGATCCAGCCAGAATCCGGATTCAATTGGCCGCTATCGCTTTGCAACGTGCGCAGAAAGGACCCCACTCCGGTGTCGTCGTAGTTCTGTCCCACCGGATTAGCCCGATAGCGCCGACCGTCAGACTGATCTTCGTAGTAATACTGTAGGTCCGGATTCCTCGGTACGCCGAGATTGCTGGCTGTGAAGTCGGTGAAGAGCGGCTCTTCACCGGGCCCGCCATCGCGGTGACACTGATTGCATCCTGCCTTACCGCGGAACAGCGCATACCCATTCGCTTCCTGTGGCGTGAACTTTTCTTTTCCAGCCTGCACATAGTCATACTTCGAAGTGAAGGGACTGACTTCCGGCGAAGCTTCATAGGAGGCAGCGGCCAGTCCGAAGCCGTCATACACGTGGTCGGCACGCTGCCGGTCTGCCATGCTGAGATGGACCGGGTGTTGATCGTCATTTGATGGCGGACCAGGAGTTGCACAAACTTTCTCGACGTCCGCCGGCCATTGAATGGCAAACGAGTCGGCGCCCCAGACCTCCTCAAATAGCTTTCGATAGGGAGCCTTCGAAAGCCGGTACGCAACACATGCTGAGTCAGGCAGGCCCATTTCTACGGGATTGGTCGGTGGACCCTGAGCTTGTTCGGCGCTGGGACTCTGCAAGCGATAGCCACTGGCGCGCATGTCCCAAAAATTGCCACCCACGAAGTCGCCTTGAAGAGCGTTGTAATGGAGCACAGGTGCGAGCGTCGCATACATGTAACTCTGCGGCTTTCTCTGGCTGAATCGCGTTCTGACGGATCCCGGATACGACACCGTACTAAGGTTCAGGGATTGAATCGGTCCGGTGAATCCCGTCTCCGGAGTATGGCAGAAACTGCAGGCTTCATTCTGATTGACGGAGAGATGCTTATCGAAGAGCATCAGCTTCCCCAGGGTATGGATCTGTCCCTGACGATCAAGAGTGGTCTGGTCCATCTGGAGGAGCGTGTTGGCCTCGATGCGATCGATCTCAGCCACGACCCGGGCAACGTCCTGATCGAAACCTGGAGGCATCTGACCGCCAAGGTAGTGAGTCGCCGCGATGGCTGCACTATTTCTCCGATTTTTGCTCCTAGCCGAGACTAGTAGAGAGCCAAGGGTCAAGAGCCCGGCTAACGATAGCAATAAAGGAATAGTTGGCCTGCGCATTTTTTATGACCTCTCGTTTTACGAGCGATATTAAGCGTGGTGGAAATTCCCTTATGCCACGGTCTCGACGAAGAAATCTTCGATCTGGTTCACTTCCTCATCGCTGAGGCGCAGGTCGCCAGCACGCATGACTCCCTCTACCTGGCGGGCATTGCGGGCCCCGACGATGGCTGCGGTTACGGCGGGATGGTGCAGCGTCCAGGCAATTGCCACTTCGCCGACAGAGCGATTGTGGCGTTTAGCTATCGTTCGCAAGAGCGCGACCAGCGCCAGATTGAAAGAGAGATTTGGTTCTGTAAAGTCAGGATGCCCCCTTCGCCAATCGTCTTTGGGCAGACTGGCCGCCCGCTCGCGAGTCATTGCGCCGGTCAGCAGACCGGAAGCCATCGGGGAATAAGCGACGACCCCAATGCCTTCCCTCAGGCAGTAGGGCAGAATCTCGTCTTCGATCTCGCGGTGCACCAGTGAATACGGAGGCTGCAGAGAGGTAACCGGAGCAATGGCCTGGGCGCGACGGAGTTGCTGGACACTAAAATTGGAAACCCCAATCCAGCGCACCTTGCCTTCGCGCTTCAGGTCGGCAAGCGTGGACCAGCCTTCCTCCAGTTCATCTGAGTCCGGATCAGGAGGCCAGTGAATCTGGTAGAGGTCAATCACATCGACGGAGAGACGGCGAAGGCTGTTCTCAACTTCCTCACGGATCGAATCGGCGCTAAGTACTTTGTGCACCTCACCTTTGAAACCCCAGCGCAGGCCGCACTTCGTAAACACGTAAGGCCTTGAACCGCGCCAGTCCTTCAGCGCGCGGCCGACTACTTCCTCGGAGTGCCCCAGACCGTAGACGGCGGCCGTGTCGATCCAGTTGACGCCGAGTTCGAGCGAGCGGTGAATGGCGGCAATGGAGTCGTTGTCGTCCTGCGATCCCCAGGCGAACTGCCAGCCCGAGCCGCCGATGGCCCAGGCTCCGTAGCCGACGGGAGTGATGTGCAGGTCGGAATTGCCAAGCTTGCGTGTTTGCATTTCAATCTCCTTTAAAACTTCCTCTTTCTGATGCCAGAAATGCATTTGCGTTTCCAAACAACATTCAGCCTGGAACAGACCCATTAGATCGTTCTAGTTCACAGCTTTATGTGTGTGTCACGCTTAGTATTCTGCCGCATTAGCGCCGGCTGAAATCCGCTTCCTGTCAACATGTCGACGTTGTGTCAACCGCACGACTCTCATCTCAGCTTCATTGGGCCCTGCCCAGTTAAGTCAACCCGCTGAAAATACGCAGTTAATTCAGTCGGCGGTTGATTGGAGAGCGGCGTGCCTTTTGCTGTCGTGCCAGGAGGCAAGACTCCATGCAAGCGACAGAGACATTCATCGGAAGCGAACCGCGCCTCGAAGTCCGCAGCGGCGAAAAGGAAAATCGCCAAATGCAGGACGTTCTCTCGCGCTGCCTGCCGTCATTTTACAGAAAGGCCTATCGGCACCTGGGCAATGAAGCCGACGCCGAGGACGCGGTTCAGGATGCGCTCCTGTCCGCTTACAAGCACCTCGACCAATTCAAGGGGCAGTCGCAAATGTCGACATGGTTGACCGCCATTGTCATTAATTGTGCGCGGATGCATTTGCGCAGGCGGCCACGCCAGACTCACCTGTCGCTGGATGAGCGATTCGGGGAAGATCAGGAATATTCCCTGTCAGAGCGATTGGCTCACAGCGGACCAAGTCCTGAGGATCAGTGTCGGAATTCCGAAATGGACAGGCGCCTCACGCAGTTCACGGAGCAGCTTTCGCCTCCGTTGCGCAAGGCATTCGAGTTGCGTGAGTTGGAGGGCCTGACCACGAGCGAAGCCGCGCAGATTCTAGGTGTGCCAGACGGAACAGTGAAGGCGCGGGTCTCACGTGCCCGCGCGAAGCTCAGACGACTGATGTGCCGGACGCTCGATGTACAGCCTCGTTCGGCATCAGCTCGTTCGGCATCAACAAGATGAGCAGCAGTGGGCCTAAGAAACCACGGACGGCGGACTGACGTCCATCGGTAATTGACGAAAATTGACCAACTGGAAAGAGATTTTATGTGGATCGTTCGACTAGCGTTACGGCGGCCCTACACATTCGTGGTGATGTCGATCCTCATCCTGATCTTGGGAGGGCTCGCGATCGTTCGCACCCCAACCGACATTTTTCCGAATATCGACATTCCCGTCGTCAGCATCATCTGGAACTATAACGGTCTTGTCCCCCAGGAGATGAGTGACCGTATCGTCACCACTACCGAGCGGAATCTTACTACCACCGTCGACAACATCGAGCACATCGAGTCGCAATCGCTCTATGGAATTGCCGTTGTTAAAGTCTTCCTGCAGCCGACTGCAAACATTCAACAGGGTATTGCACAGATTACCGCTGTTTCTCAGACCCAGCTCAGGCAGCTGCCCGCTGGATCGACGCCGCCACTCATTCTTGCCTATAGCGCATCGAGTGTGCCCGTCCTCCAGCTAGCCCTCTCGGGACAAAATCTCTCGGAGCAGCAACTGAACGACTATGGTTTGAATTTCATTCGCACCCAGATCATCACCGTGCCCGGGGTTTCGGTTCCCTATCCCTATGGCGGCAAGCAACGTCAGGTGCAGGTGGATCTGAATACGACTGCGTTGCAGTCGAAGGGCTTGTCCGCGCTCGATGTAGTTAACGCGATCAGCGTGCAAAATCTGATCCTGCCCACGGGAACGTCCAAGATTGGCTCCAGGGAATACGATGTTTCCATTCCCAACGCAGCGCCGCAGACGATTGAAGACCTGAACCGAATCCCGATCAAGACAATTGGCAGTACCACCATCTACGTCAAAGATGTTGCCTGGGTGCGCGATGGATTTCCCCCGCAGACCAATATCGTGCGCGTGAACGGCCAGCGCTCAGTATTGCTGACGATCCAAAAGGCGGGGAACGCGTCAACGCTGAACGTGATCTCGGGCATCAAGGCCCTTCTGCCGCAAATTAAGACGACGCTTCCTCCTCAGCTACAGATCGCGCCCCTGAATGATCAGTCGATTTTTGTTCGTAGCGCGATCAGTGGAGTAGTCAGGGAAACACTGATTGCCGCGTGCCTGACCGCTTTCATGATTCTTACGTTTCTCGGCAGTTGGCGAAGCACCGTGATCATCGCTATCTCAATACCGCTCGCGATTCTGACCTCCATCATCGCGCTCAGTGCGATCGGAGAAACGATCAACATCATGACGCTCGGTGGACTCGCTCTGGCGGTCGGCATCCTCGTGGACGATGCCACGGTCGAGGTCGAGAATATCAATCGTAACCGGGAGGCCGAACCAGAGAAGGACATGGACGCAGTTGTCCTGGACAGCGCGTCCCAGATCGCGACGCCCGCATTCGTGTCCACGCTTTCGATCTGCATTGTGTTTGCTCCCATGTTCCTATTGTCCGGCGTCGCGCGATACCTGTTTGTGCCGCTCGCTGAAGCCGTGGTTTTTGCCATGTTGGCCTCGTATTTCCTTTCGCGAACCATCGTCCCGACAATGGCGAAGTACTTGTTGCGGGGAGACAAGAAAGAAGCTGGAGACGCCCCCAGCCGCAATCCTCTGGTACGACTGCAGAAGCGTTTTGAGGAAGCCTTCGAAAAGTTTCGTCAGAGCTATCGCGGACTGCTGGAAATTTGTCTCCATCACCGGCGGGTTTTCCTGATTGCGTTCTTTGCCAGCTGTCTCGCTTCTCTGGTAATTCTGATTCCTAGGTTGGGCCGCGATTTCTTTCCCAGCATTGACGCCGGCAGTTTCAAGCTTCATATGCGTGCTCCCACCGGAATGCGCATTGAAGAAACGGCCAATCTTTGCGATCGGGTTGAGCACTCGATTCGAAGTCAGATTCCCGCGAGCGAAGTCCAGAACGTCATCGACAACATCGGCCTGCCCTACAGCGGCATCAATCTCTCCTACAGCAATTCTGCGCCGGTGGGCAGTTCGGATGCCGACATTATGGTGAGTCTGTCCGCCAAGCACCATCCCACGGACAACTACATTCACCAGCTTCGTCTCACACTTCCGAAGCAGTTCCCGGGCGTTTCGTTCGCTTTCCTGCCCGCCGACATGGTTGGGCAGATTCTCAATTTTGGATTGCCCGCGCCAATCGACGTTCAAGTCGTCGGAAACGACCTGGAAGGGAACCGGCACTACGCGGACGTCGTGCTCGCGAAAATGAGATATATCCCAGGAACAGCCGATCTTAGGATCCAGCAACCCTTCGATCAGCCGTATCTCCGGCTGCGGGTCGAGCGCACGAAAGCTGAACAACTTGGTTTCACCGCTCATGACATCGCGCAAAATCTCCTGGTGTCATTGAGCGGCAGTTTCCAGACTTCACCCACATTCTGGCTGGATCCAAAAAATCATGTCAGCTATACAATCGCGACTCAAACGCCGCAGTACCGCACAGATACGTTGCAGGATTTAGAGAACATTCCGATCACGGGCACCAACCCGAGTGCTCCTCCGTCGATCATGGCCAGTCTCGTATCTACCCAACGCGGAGTGGGAATGGCGGTGGTTTCCGATTACAACGTTTCCCCAGTGATTGACATCTTTGGCGCTGTCACGGGGCGCGATCTCGGGGGCGTGGCCGGCGATATCAACAAGATTCTTGATGCCACCCGCCAACAATTGCCGCGCGGTTCCCGAGTCGTTATTCGTGGGCAGGTGCAGACGATGCGAGCCTCCTACGTCGGCCTACTGAGCGGACTGGCGTTCTCGATCGTGCTCGTGTACCTGCTGATTGTAGTCAACTTCCAATCTTGGCTCGATCCGTTCATCATGATTTCCGCGCTGCCCGCGGCCCTCGCCGGGATTGCCTGGTTCTTGTTTATAACGCACACGACTCTGAGCGTACCCGCACTCATGGGAGCCATCATGTGCATGGGTGTAGCCACCTCAAACAGCATCCTGGTCGTAAGCTTTGCCACGGAAAAAATGGCGGAAGGAAAAGATTCCCTCAGCGCCGCGTTAGAGGCTGGCTTCACGCGTTTTCGCCCCGTGCTGATGACCGCCCTGGCCATGATTATTGGCATGGTGCCGATGGCTCTTGGACTGGGAGATGGCGGCGAGCAAAATGCTCCCCTCGGCCGGGCGGTCATTGGTGGCCTGATTTTCGCGACAGTTTCGACGCTGTTCTTTGTTCCAGCATTTTTCAGCGTCCTGCAAAGTTCACGCCGGCATCCGGCCAAACCAGCACAGGAGCACTAGAAAGCAAGACATATGGAGTCAATTATGTTGCCTCAAAATCAAACTCAAAATGAAGACATGAGACGAATCGACGGGCACCCGCACCCAATTCTTGTGGAAGTGCGGGAGCCTTCGCGTTCGCGAAAGCACTGGTTTGTTCTGGCGATCGCGTTGATCGCCGTTGCCGCCCTCTTGGTATGGGGAATCTGGTCGAGGGTCAGCGCCAGCGCAACCCTGCGCGCGGAGACTGCTCAAGCCGCTCTGCCTGCGGTGTCGGTCGTGTCGCCAAAACAAACTGCGCCCGCCCAGGAGATCATCCTCCCGGGAAATGTGCAACCATTCATCACCTCACCGATCTATGCCCGCACCAATGGGTATCTGAGAAAGTGGTACGTCGACATCGGCGCGCACGTAAAGCAAGGACAACTGCTGGCTGTGATCGAGACTCCGGAAGTCGACCAGCAACTGGAGCA
Organism: uncultured Acidobacteriaceae bacterium; assembly: GCA_963789205.1. Lineage (GTDB taxonomy): Bacteria > Acidobacteriota > Terriglobia > Terriglobales > Acidobacteriaceae > Acidiflorens. The sequence goes on along the minus strand of CAWBJV010000020.1, from coordinate 278,482 downwards.
GTCGCTCAGCAACCTCAATACTGCAAAAGCCAATCTCGCGCTCGCTGAGATTACCAGGAACCGCTATCAGGGTTTGCTGAAGACCAATGCCGTTTCTCAGCAGGACGCCGATAACGCTGCGGGCACCTACAACGCCAACAAGGCAATCGTTGAGGCCAATCAGGCGAACGTCAAGCAACTCCAGGCATTGCAGTCGTTCGAGAAGATCTACGCTCCATTCGATGGAATTGTCACCGCCCGAAACACCGATATTGGCGACCTTATTAATTCCGGCAACAACAGCGCTGCGAAAACCGATTTGTTTCACATTGCTCAACCCGGAAAGTTGCGGGTTTACGTTAACGTCCCTGAGGAATACTCGCAAGGAATCAAACCCGGCATGACGGCGGATCTTAGTCTCGCTGAGTTTCCGGGCCGTAAATTTCAGGGAAAACTGGTGCGCACTTCCGAAGACATCAATCTCACAACCCGCACCTTGCTGATCGAAATCGATGTGGATAATCCTTCAGGCACGCTGCTCACGGGTTCTTATGCGGAGGTCCATCTGGCGGTCCCAACCCAGGCCTCCACGTTCCTGCTTCCTGTCAACGCTCTGTTATTCCGCTCGGAAGGCTTGCGTGTCGCCATTGTGAAAGACGGGAAGGTCGTGCTCACAGCGGTAATCCCGGGGCACGATTTCGGCAACCAGATCGAGATCGTCGCCGGCCTCAAGGCGGACGATCAGGTCATTATCAACCCGCCCGACTCGATCATTTCCGGACAGCAAGTCCAAATTGTTCAGGCAACCTTGCCGGGGGATGTAAAGTGAAGCATCTTCGAAAAATGGCGCCGTGCCTGGTGCTGCTCGCGCTGGCAGTACTCCAGTTGACTGGATGCGCGGTCGGGCCCAAGTACCACACTCCCGTGGTGCAGGCTCCTCCCGCCTATAAAGAGGTAGGAGACTGGAAGCCCGCCCAACCCAATGACCAGAATCTGGGCGGTGAGTGGTGGAAGATTTTTCAAGATACTCAGCTTGATGCGCTGGAACTCCAGGTCAACGTATCGAACCAGAATCTCAAGGCAGCAGAGGCGCAATATCAGCAGGCGCGCGCCGCTCTTCGCTACAATCGGGCCGACTATTATCCGACCGTGACTGCCGGGTTATCGGGGACTCGAACCAGAGTGTCATCTCACCGTCCTCCCCCGAATTCGATTTTTAATGGCATCACCTACAACGACTTTGTGCTGCCAGTCACCTTCTCCTATCAGGCTGACGTCTGGGGACGAATTCGAAAAACGGTGGAGTCTTATCGGGAACAAGCGCAAGCCAGCGCGGCGGACCTGGCGACTGTCAATCTGAGCATGCACGCGGATCTCGCCGTTGATTACTTTCAGGCCCGCAGCCTGGACGCCGAGGAACAGCTCCTCAACTCCACCGTCAAGCAATACGAACAAGCTTTGGAATTAAATCAAAGCCGTTTCGACGGCGGCATCGCTTCCGAAGTGGAAGTCGAGCAGGCGAAAACTCAACTGCAGACTACCCGTGCGGCAGCGATTGATGTGGGCGTGCTGCGAGCCCAGTACGAACACGCGGTCGCAATTCTTATCGGGAAACCTCCAGCCGAGTTCAGCCTTCCCCCGCTGCCCCTCAACGCACCGCCTCCGCCCGTTCCTGTCGGCGTGCCCTCGGAACTTCTGGAAAGACGCCCGGACATCGCAGCCGCGGAGAGAAGAGTAGCGTCCGCCAATGCTCAGATCGGAGTCGCGAAGTCGGCCTACTATCCACTCGTCAACCTCACCGGGTCGGGAGGATTTGAAAGCTCCACCATCACCACCCTGCTCACCGGACCGAGCGGTCTATGGTCTGTGGGGCTGTCGGCCCTGGGTACTGTCTTCGACGGGGGAAGACGCCGTTCCCTCAACGACCAGGCACGTGCCGCGTACGACTTTCAGGTTGCCGCCTATCGCGAGAACGTGCTGACCGGATTCCAACAGGTGGAAGATAATCTGGCGGCTGTGAGAATTCTGGAAAACGAAGCCCAGGTCCAGGACGAAGCAGTAGCGGCAGCCCAGCGATCGCTCGATCTCTCAATCACACGCTACAAAGGTGGAGTCACGAGCTACCTGGAAGTGACCACCGCGCAAACTGCCGCTCTCACGAATGAAGTCACGCAGGTCAATATCTTGGGACGTCGCATGGCGAGCACAGTGTTGCTGATTCAGGCCCTCGGCGGCGGATGGGATCGATCGAGTTTGCCAGAGCGGCCGGAATGCTGTGGCAAACTGGTGAGTAGCAATATTAACTGACAACGGATACACCGTTAGACCATTATTAGGGTTGGGCCTGCTCATCCAGACCCTTCGATTCTATTTCAACCGTTTCCTGGCCTTCGTTTCCACCGCCTCGGCTGCGGACAGTTTTCGATCCCGGTGTGGCTCGGTGCGCCGAGCGCCAGTATGCAGTACACAACCTTCATCGAGCGCTGCACCACAGGTAGGACAAGGCACGGATAAAATCTGCTTCAGGGTAAGCTCCTTGGTTTTCACGCCCTCATAATGCAACTTTCCACAGGCTGGAAAATGCTCAATATTGCTCATTTTCAGTACATTACCCACGCGGCGGTTTCATTGGGGTCCGCGCCAGCGGTTTTCATCAATTGTGAGCAAAAGTGAACATCTTGGCGATTACCATTCTGCCAAAATACTTGGAAGTGTAGCTCCACTCTGGGAGAAAGCTTTTGGCGCCAGCAACCAACTCGGCCAAGAAAAAGTGCGCCTTCGACCCAAGGGAGTTCCTTGCCACTATCGGCGAGGGTAGGAAGGTCGTGCCCTTTCCAAAGAAGCAAGCAATCTTCGCGCAGGGGGACTCGGCTGACTCAATTTTCTACATCCAGGAAGGCAAGGTCAGACTCACTGTTGTATCCGAAGTCGGCAAAGAAGCCACCCTTGGCATATTGGGCGAGGGAGACTTCTTCGGAGAAGGCGGCTTGGCTGGACAGCCTTTACGGATGGGGTCCGCAACCGCAATGACGGACTGCGAACTTCTGCAAATTGACAAGAAGGCAATGATGCTGGCGCTTCACCGGGAACACACGTTCTCGGACCTGTTCGTCGCGTATCTCCTGGCACGGAACATCCGATACGAAGAGGATTTAGTTGACCAACTCTTCAATTCCAGCGAAAAGAGACTAGCTCGGATTCTGCTCTTGCTGGCACACTTCGGCAAGGAAGGCGTGCCCCAGACGGTAATCCCCAAGATCAGTCAGGAGACTCTCGCGGATATGATCGGCACAACCCGGTCGCGGGTCAGTTTTTTCATGAACAAGTTCAGAAAGTTAGGCTTCGTTAACTACAATGGCGGCAGCGGGCTGCAAGTTCATAGTTCACTTCTTAATGTCGTTCTCCACGATTAGTTTCTGCGCCGAAATCCCAGAGCCCAGCTCTAAAGACAGCGATTGGCAAATCAGGCATCTGCTGGATCTAGTTCGGAGAGCGGCGCCATTTTCGTCGCAACCAGCACCTCCAACAGAGTTGCCGTGTTACGAACGCTTCCCGAGATCGAGACGAGTGCTTCTGAAACCAGGGGATGATCTTCCGCCAGCGAGTCCAGACGGTCGCTCACGTTGTGGAGTTGTTGAACTTCGCGCAGAATCGAAGTCGAAGACATGGGGCACGCAGCTTTCCTGAGAGCCTAAGGAAAGAAAACTTCAGGTGGGCTGACTTAGTTCAGGGAACCTGAAAGAGGGCTCGGGGGCTATCGGATATCCGAAACCCTCATAAACGCCACAAATAGAATCAAGTAGCGGGGTCACGCGTTCCAGTGATCGGACCTAGCCGCGCCAACGAGAGTATCCCCAGCTCCCGCCGCCGAGCAAAAACACCACCAACAGAACAATCAATATGGTTTCCATGTTGTACCTCGAATGTAAGAGGAAGCTGGACTGGCCTTTGTAACGGTCGTCTCACTTCTTCACTACCTGACATCATAGAAGCGGCGAAGACGGATGTCTGGTCACATTAGACCAATTAGACGATTCGATTTGTACGGCGCAATACGTAGGATTGAGCGGCTTCGCGCTATGATTTGTAGGGATTTTACGCTCCGACTATTTCTTGCCGACACCTGCCCCAGCCCGATGGATGCGCTCGCTGTTGAAGTCGCTGGGCCCAGGCGTCATCACCGGAGCTGCCGACGATGACCCATCTGGCATTGCCACATATTCTGTCGCGGGCGCGCAGCTGGGAACCAAACTTCTCTGGACCGCGCTCCTGACGTGGCCGCTGATGGCCGCGGTCCAGATGATGTGTGCCCGAATCGGAATGGTTACAGGGCAGGGGCTGGCCGGGAATTTCAAGCAGCGATTTCCGGGTTGGCTGCTACGCGTCTTCATCGTGGCTCTACTTGTCGCCAACACGATTAACATCTCCGCCGACCTGGCCGGCATGGCGGATGCTGCTGAAATGCTGTCTGGGGTCAAGTCCTACTGGTTTGTAGTGGTTTTCGCACTCTTGATTTCGTGGGCAACGGTTCGGCTGCGTTATCAACAGATAGCGGACGTGCTCAAATGGCTGGTGCTGGTGCTCTTCGCATACCCCATCACCGCGTTTGTGGTTGGCGCGGATTGGGGCCGGGTGATGCGCGATACCCTGGTACCGTCGATGCCGCATACCAGAGATGAATGGTCGACGCTGGTCGCGATTCTCGGTACCACCATCAGTCCGTATTTGTTTTTCTGGCAGGCGAGTGAAGAAGTTGAAGAGGAAAAAGCGGCAGGTCAGAGCACGCTCGCGAAACGGAGAGGAGCAACGGTCAAAGAACTTCAGCTCAGGCGAATGGATGTCGGCGTCGGCACGTTTTTCTCGAATCTGGTCATGTTTTTTATCATCCTGACCACTGCGATCACCCTCAACCGCCATGGCATCACGCACATCGAGACTACTCGCCAGGCTGCCGAAGCCCTTCGACCCCTCGCCGGCAAGTTCGCCGCGACCCTGTTTACAGTGGGTATTGTCGGCGTCGGATTTCTTGCCATCCCGACCCTGGCGGGATCAACGGCATACGCATTTGCGGAAACGCTGGGGTGGCGCCAAGGCCTGGACAAGAAGTTGAAGCAGGCGCGCTCGTTTTACGCTCTCATTCTTCTTTCAACGGGAGTGGGTGTCGGTCTGAACTTCGCAGGCATAAATCCTGTGAAGGCGCTCTACTGGACTGCCGTCATAAATGGATTGTTGGCCCCCTTCCTACTCGTAGCAATCCTTATCGTCGCCTCAGACAGGAATCTGATGCAGGGCCAACCGAGTTCGCGCCTGGGATGGACCGTCGTGGCGATCACAACAGTGGCGATGTTTGCCGCGGGGATAGCCATGTTTGTGGTGTAGACTCCCGATTTCGCCATCGAGCCGTGCGCTCGCCGGATACCTGCGTCCGGCCTTCTGGACCTCCCGTTGTGCTGTATATTAGCCGGATAACCAAACCAGCGGACCAGTTAAGGCTAATCCGGTGACACTACGATAACCCTTCGCTATGGGCCACTAAGATGCGTGCTAAGTCCAAGAAGAGCGCCGAGCGCCGACAGGGGACGCCCGACCAGGGACACGCCGGCAAGGACCTCGGAAACTTTACAGGGTTCGGGCATTCTAGAATTACATCTCATTTTCGCGCCGCGCGGACAGGATATTCAACCGCGACCTACGATCCCCTCGCGGCTTTCCTTCCCAACCGGCTTTCTGTGTGGATACCGGCAGTTGCGAAATACTGGTTTCATAAGAAGCATGCGTTTCGCGATTACACAACGCATGGAAAGGGAAACGGTATTTATCCGATCGATGACCGCGTCAAGATCAGCCTGGCGGGCGATTGGGGCACTGGGACGGATGAAGCGAGAATTGTTGCGGCCGCGATGGAGAAATCCGAGCCAGATTTCACGATTCATCTGGGAGATGTGTATTACGTAGGCGACAGCAATGAGGTGCGAGAAAACTTCCTCGGGGAGAAAACGAGTCCCTACGCGGCGGTAAAGTGGCCGATGGGCGCGAAAGGCGGCTTCGCGCTCAATGGCAATCACGAGATGTACGCTGAAGGAAACGGCTACTGGAGAATGGTTCTGCCGAGGATGGGATTGAAAGAACGCGGCAGCGCATGGGGAGCGGGACAGTGGGCGAGCTTCTTTTGCCTCGAAAATAAGCACTGGCGCATCATCGGACTGGACACGGGCTACAATTCCACTCGTTTTGACTGGGGGAAAGTGCCACTGCTGCGGCGGAGCAAATGGCTTCGCAAGACGACATCGTTCAAGCCGGGGTGCAATCTTCCAGAACCCCTACTCGACTGGCTGAAGTCCTCCGTGAATCCGGACGGAGACAAACGCGGATTGATTCTGCTGTCGCATCACGGGCCGCACTCGGCGTTTGAGGATTGGTATCAAGTTCCAGCGAAGCAATTGGCGAACTTGATTCACCGCCCGGTGATTTGGTTCTGGGGCCACGAGCACAGGCTGGCGATCTATGAGAAGTTCAGCGTCAAGGAGGGCGTCGAGGCATATGGGCGATGCATTGGCCACGGCGGCATGCCCGTCGAACGCGGCGCGGCTCCGGATATTGCGGATTGCAGGTGGCTCGCTTGGGATAACCGGCGTTATCCGAGCGACGAGGAAGTTGATGTTGGCTACAACGGATACAGCAACCTTTCCTTCAATGGCCCGGCGCTGCACATCGCATATTACGATTTGAAGCAATCGCTGGTCCTGACAGAAGATTGGCATATCGACATCGAGTCGGGTGCGCTAGAGGGACCTGGCCTGAAGAAAGTACTTGACGATCCATCGCTGCATTGCCGGGACGCTTAAGAAATCAAGCGAACTAACTTAATTGCCAGAACTGTGCAGTTTGGACCAGTCAAACCATTCTTGCCGAGCCTATGCTGCAACTATCGAGTTGTATCTGTACGACAACATAACAGTCGCTGCGAAGGGTGCTGTTCTGGCTCTGGGAAAGAAATGGTGGAATATGCCCCATAGCGCCAATAAGCCAATACCCAAACTACATAAAGCTCCCCAACCACCTCTGTCACACCCCGGGGCGACCCCTGACTCGGACCGTGCCAGGAAGCCAGCACTCGCCGATCCCGCCGCCACCGACCAGGAACTGACCCCCGGAGATCGCGTCGAGGGTTTGGGCAACTTCGGAATGCCGACTGGGGAATTGGGCACAGTGGAGCAAGCGAACGAAGATGACGCAGTCGTCAAATGGGATGACGACGGTCGTATGAGACTCCGCCAACCGTGGCTCAAGAAGGTTTAGCGCGCTGCGGAAGATCATAACTGCGGTTCGAAGCCACGCGATCAATGGCCGTGGATTTTCTGGATTTTCCCCGCCAGTTCGAAGTCGTTCTTCGTCAGTCCGCCGGCGCTATGCGTTGATAAGTTTATGGTGACCTTGTTATAGGCGTTCGACCAGTCCGGGTGATGATTCATTCTGTCGGCTGCGAGCGCGACCCTCTTCATGAACCCGAATGCCTGCTTGAAATCCTTGAATTCGAACACGCGGTGCAGATTTCCCTTCACCACGCTCCAGCCATCGAGCTTGCGCAACGCCGACGCAATTCCCTGTTTTGATAACTTTCCTCCGCTCATGGGCACACTCGTCCTTCCGGCACCTTCAGTTTAATCGATTCTTCACCCCGCACCGGGGAGGAGTTTTTTCGGTGGACAAAACGATCAATTCTGACCAGTTTTCCAAAGCCGAGAGTTCGATACTGGCGATTGATAACTCAGGAGGGAACAGAATGTCACAAACTGTAGTGGAAAGAACGGCTGAACATATCGAAGAATCAGCTCACCGGGCTTCTCGTGCAACCAACGCGGTTGCCGATTTGATAGAGGATAGCGTGGGAGTAGTGAGGCGTGCCGCGAAACAGGGCGGCGATGCTGCCGAAGAACTCCTGAATGACACGACTCAGCGCATCCAGCGCCACCCTGTACTGACGGTTGCGACGACCTTTGCGATAGGCGTCACCGCGGGAACATTGATTGGATGGATGATGAAACGAAGGTAGATTCGGACTGAGAGTGGTGGTCCATCGGAAAACAGATCGACAGTTTGGGCCGGTGGGAAATGCGCCCGCCACAATAATCCCGCCACAACAATAATAGAAGACAGCGGTTGGAAAAGGAGAACAATAACAATGACGACGACAAATGAGCAGAACAAGTGTGCGCATCTGCCATGCCGGTGCCTGGCGCAACCTGGTAACAAATGCTGCGGGCAAGCCTGTCAGGAAGCGGGAGCCAATGAGGTCGAGATTGCGTGCCAGTGCGACCATGGAACTTGCCCGCTTATCGCGTGAAATATAGTAAGCTTTCGGTGTTAAGCTGGGTCGTAGATCGACCAGGGAGAATCTCGACATGAAGATGCGCCGAATTATGCTCTTGCTGTTGGTAATCGCGGGCCTCGCAGCCCTGCCACTGCTGGCCAAGGCTCAATCAGCGGCTGGCCCGCCGGATTCCCCCGGCACGGTTGCAAACACGCCCCCGGCGCAACGCGATTTCACCTACACGCGTCCGACCGAGAAAGAGAAGTTCCACAACTACATCTTCGACATGATCGGCCCCTATCCCATCCTCGGCGCCGCATTATCCGCTGGCATTAACCAGTGGGACAACACTCCACCCGAGTGGCGGCAAGGTGCGGAGGCTTATGGCAAGCGGTTTGGTTCCAATTTCGGCATCGCCTCCATAAGCACAACGACGCGCTATACGCTTGCGGAAGTTTTTCGCGAAGACACTTTGTATTACCGCTGCGACTGCAAAGGCTTCTTCCCACGCCTAAGCCATGCCGCGCTTTCGACTTTGATAACACGTCGCGGCGACGACGGCCATCGCGCCTTTTCGATTCCGTCTCTTGTCGCTCCATACGCCGGCACCATGACGGCCGTCTATGTGTGGTTTCCGAGCCGCTATAACGCCAAGGATGGTTTCCGAATGGGCAACTACGCCTTGCTGGGATATGCGGGCGGAAACATCGCTCGCGAATTCATCTATGGCGGACCACACTCATTGTTCCATCACGGACACGGAACGCAAAATCAGGATTCAAAACCGTGATCGGTCGGCAGTCCAGGACGGTCGCAGGCCTGGACCCTTCCCTTCCGGGGCGATGGATATCGCTCATGTTCCCCACGGTGAACTCCTCCCTGGCCCGCGCGCTGGACTTTGGGTGGCACAGCGGTTCACCGCTGCGATAAACGGGTTTGTTTTCAGTGCCGGCTTCAGCCGGCTGCGGGCGGACTGGAGCGCATAAAACACCGTTTCTGCAGCCTTTTAGTCGTGCCGCCAAACTCAGCCCCGGTTTGTCCTCGCGGCCGGATCAAGAAGGTCCTCAAGAATGCCTCCAGGCAACAAGGAACGACACCGCACCGGACGCATCGGCTGGCTACGCGCTTCGGTATTAGGCGCGAACGACGGCATTCTTTCAACAGCAAGCCTGGTGCTCGGTGTCGCAGCGGCGCATTCGACACATAGCAACGTATTGGTCGCCGGGGTCGCCGGCCTGGTGGCTGGAGCTATGTCGATGGCTGCCGGAGAGTATGTGTCTGTCCACTCACAGGCAGACACCGAAAAGGCCGACCTGGCCCTCGAGCGCGCGGAACTCAAAGCCGACAACAAGGGCGAGCACAAGGAACTGGCGGCAATCTACGTCGCTCGCGGGCTCAATCCTGCGCTCGCGAAACAGGTCGCCGAACAGTTGATGGCCCATGACGCGATCGGCGCGCATGCCCGCGACGAACTCGGCATCTCCGAGACTCTCCGGGCACGTCCGCTTCAGGCTGCGCTGGCATCGGCTGGCAGCTTCGCTGTTGGAGCAGCCCTGCCTCTATTGGTCACTGCGATGGCCCCGGCGGCGGGTTTGATCCCTCTTGTCGCTGGAACTTCACTGGTGTTCCTCGCGCTTCTTGGCGGGTTGGCCGCGCGCGCGGGTGGCGCGGGAGTGACGATGGGCGCAATACGCGTCACGTTCTGGGGTGCGCTGGCCATGGCGCTCACCGCGGGCGTCGGGTCGCTGTTCGGAACAATCGCGTGAGCGTTCGCCGATTGTCGAACTCATCGCTCTCCGCCAGTGAGTGAGATTTTTTGCGGGTGCCCCACTCATCGCGCAACTTGCGCCTACTTCTTGACCACAATCCCGATTCCCAATTCCCGCAACTGCCCCTCCGCCACGGGCGTTGGCGCCTCCATCATTAGATCCTTCGCGGCGGCGGTTTTGGGGAAGGGAATTACTTCGCGCAAACTATCCGCCCCCGCCAGAATCATCACGATGCGATCGAGGCCAAGCGCGATCCCGCCGTGCGGTGGCGTTCCGTATTCGAGCGCCTCCAGGAAGAAGCCGAAGCGCGACCGCGCTTCTTCTTCCGTCATGCCGAGCGCGCGGAAAATTCTGCTCTGCACATCCTGCCGGTGAATACGGATCGAGCCCGATCCCAGCTCCGTCCCATTCAGCACAACGTCGTAGGCGAGCGCGCGCACCATGGCCGGATCCGTCTCCAGCTTATCCATGTCTTCATCGTGCGGCGAAGTGAACGGATGATGCGCCGCGTTCCATCGCTTCTCCCCTTCATCCCACTCGAACATGGGAAAGTTCGTTACCCACAGAAAACGAAAATCGCCTTTCTGGAAAAGCTTGTGCCGGTCGGAATATTTCTGCGCCAGCGCCACCCGCAACAATCCGGCGGAGGCATAGATCGCCAGTTCCGCGGGCGTCACCTTGCGCTTGCTGGCCGGATGCGCGTCTCCGGATGCGCCCTGCTGCGCCGAGCCCACCACCAGCACCAGCAGATCGCTCTCCTCCATGCCAGTCTTCTGCGTGATCTTGACAGCAGCTGCGGGAAACCTCGTGCCTATGCGCTTGAAGTCTTCGAACACCCGCGCTCCGCCCTTCGCGACAAACAGCGGCTTGATGTCGTCGCGCTCCTTTCGCGAAAGCTCGCCCACGTGCGGAATGCGGATGGCAATCACCGGCAGATCCTTATTAATCGCCAACTGTTCCAGATCAGCTGTCGCAAAACAATCGCCCACATCAGTGAAAGCCGGCACGCGCAGATCGGGCTTGTCGATGCCGTATTGACGAATCGCATCGTCGAAGTCCATGCGCGGAAAAGGGGTCGCGATCTTGTGTCCCGCCGCCTTGAACGCCGCAGTCAAGAAACTCTCCACCACTTCCCAAACCCGCTCTGGTTGCGGATAAGACATCTCAAGATCGATCTGCGTGAATTCCGGCTGACGGTCGGCGCGCAGGTCTTCGTCGCGGAAGCAGCGCACGATCTGGAAATATCTGTCGAAGCCCGAGATCATCAATATCTGCTTGAACAGTTGCGGCGATTGCGGCAGAGCGTAGAACGATCCCGGCTGCACGCGGCTGGGGACCAGATAATCGCGCGCGCCCTCCGGCGTCGACCGCGTCATGAACGGCGTTTCGATTTCGAAAAAGCCCTGCGAAGCGAGATTGTCGCGGATCGCGAGCGCCACCTTGTGCCGCAGCTCAATGTTGAACTGCATGGCGTCGCGGCGCAAGTCGATGTAGCGATATTTCAACCGCATTTCCTCGTTCGCGAGCACCGTGTCCGAGGGCAGGAACGGCAGCGGCTTCGACACGTTCAGAATGCGCAACTCTTCCACCACCAGTTCCACTTCGCCGGTTGGGATATTGGGATTGATGGTGTCGGTATCGCGCCGCTTGACCATCCCGATCGCCGCAATGACGAACTCGTTGCGTAGCGCTTCCGCCTTCTGATGAACGGATGCATTCAGTTCGTGGTTGAACACGACTTGCGTCACGCCGGAGCGGTCGCGCAGATCGACAAAGATGATCTGCCCCAGGTCGCGACGCCGGTTGACCCATCCCATGAGCACAACTTTCTTGCCCGCATCGGAGAGCCGAAGAGCCCCGCACATATGAGTTCGCCTGAGGTCGCCTAAAAAATCGAGCACATTTTCGCCTTGTCTAGCTGAAATTCGTTTAGCTGAAATTACCGTGGCGAGCCGAAACGAAGATTATACGAAACGAAGATTATAAATGGCGGAGAGTCAGTACCCAGTACCCAGTTGCCAGGACAGGAGGTCAGCAGCCGGATTATGCGATTTTACTGGGTACTGAGTACGCGGTACTTCTATTTGTTCTTCGTGCATTTACCGTCCAGGACCGGTGTCCACTTGATGCCATCGGATGACATCTCAAACTTGAACGTGTAGGAAGTCGGCGACAGAATCTTCTCGCTGAAGCGGCCTTTCCCGGTTGGTTTCATGTCGCCGATCCAGGTCCAGGCGTCGCCGTCCACGGTTCCCTTGGACACAACGGCCTCGCCCATACTGTTGAACTCGTTGTAGGTGTACTTCTTTTCGTCCGGATCATATCCCAAGAAGGCGATCCCGCTGCCATTCCCCATCGAAGCACTCTTCATCTGGGAATGAATGACGACAAAGTAGCCGCCCTCCATCCACTCGGCGTCCTGGGGGTTGCTCATTTTCCCGCCCGGTCCCATGGGCCCAGGCTTCACGTCGGAGTCGCAGGCCCAGCTACCGGTGAAGTAGTCGAGTTTTTTGTGCTCCGGGCCAGGCTTTGGGACGTTCATTTGCGCAGAGGCCGCAGCCGCGAGCAGCAGAGTAGCGATAAAAGTCGCGATAAAAAGGCTCGTGGTACGTTTTGACGTACGCTTCATAGAGAACTCCTTCTGAAAGTGAATTTGCCGCGCAAGCCGAGGTAATCTATACCCCGGCAGCCGATGGTAGACACCCGGAGCGCGCAAGTCAACGGAATCATTAAGGCAGTCTTCGCGTTAGTCCAGATCGTTTGCGCTCCAAAGGTTGGGCGTGATCTGCCGGAATTTCAGTTTCCACTGGCCGTCGATTTTTGCCCAGGTGTCAGCCATGTGGCGGTAGCGCGGGTGTTCTCCGGGGATGATCAGGTTGTAGGCGACCACGGCTGAGTCATCATTCAGTTTGAAGACGCGGAAATCGTAGGCGCGCGTGTCCTTCGGCATCCCCTTTTCCGCGGATTCGACGACTTCGCTTCTGTCGTAGAAGTCGCCGTTCGTTGCGATGCCCTGGAAATCGTCCGCGACCGCGCGGTCGACCACGGTTGTTTGTTTGGCTTGGGTCGCCTGCAGGAACTGCTTCTGCTGATCGATGAGTTGCTGCTCGAAGGCGGAGACCGGCTTGGAGGATGGGGTCTGAGAAAGAGCCAGGGTCACGCTAACCAGAACCGTGCCCCACAGCAGAAGAACGCTTCGCATAATCGCCTCCCGAGAGGAATAGATTTACCTTGTGTTCCCCCGTGCGCTCTGTGGTAGAGACCTAAAAGCTTTTACCACAGAGGACACAGAGATCACAGAGGACGTCAAAGCCAAAAGCTACTTCCGCAAAATCCGTTGCGCCAGTTCCGCGCGCGGAACCGTGACTTGTTCCCCTGACGCCAGATGCTTGAGCGCGAAGGCATCGGCCGCCACTTCGTCTTCGCCGACGATGAGGATGTATCGCGCCTCCATCTTGTCGGCCACCTCGAACGACTTTTTTAAGCGAAACGATTCGTCGCCCAGATCGACCACCAGATCGTGCCGCCGCAGTTCACGAGCCACGCGCGCGGCTTCGCGATTCATCCCGGAGCCGAGCGGAGCAATGTACACGTCGGGCTTGCGCACGAAAGACCGCACAACCGACTCCGCCGACTCGGTCAGCGAAAGCACCAGCCGATCTTCACCGATGGCAAATCCGATCCCCGGAGCCGCCGGGCCGCCAAGCGCTTCCGACAGGCCGTCGTATCGTCCGCCGCCGAGGATCGCATTCTGCGCTCCGAGGGCGCCATGCGTAAATTCAAACGCAGTGCTGGTGTAGTAATCGAGTCCCCGCATCAGGCGCGGGTTCTCGACGTAGGGGACATGGACGGCGTTCAGGATTGTCTTTACTTCGTCGTAATGAGCGCGGCAGGCTTCGTCGAGGAACTGCGTGATGGTGGGTAAGGTTTTTATGATGGGCTGGTCTTCTGGAACTTTGCAGTCGAAGACTCTCAGCGGATTGGTAACGGCTCGGCGCCGGCAGTCGACGCACATTTTATCCACTACTGGCGCGAGCGCTTGGCGGAGAGCTTCGTTGAATTTTGCGCGGTCGGCGGGGCAACCCACGGAGTTTAGTTCGAGCGTCCAGTTGGTGATGCCTACGCGGCCCAGCAGCGTGGCCAGGAGTTCGAGAATTTCCGCGTCTCTCGCCGGAGACTGGCTTCCGGCGGTTGCGGGGCCGATGACTTCCGCTCCGATTTGATAGAACTGCCGGTAGCGGCCTTTTTGCGGACGCTCGCGGCGGAATTGCGGTCCTATATAGAAGAGCTTGTTGAGGCCGCGGTCCCAGAGTTTGTGCTCGATGTAGGCGCGGACCACGCCGGCAGTGTTTTCGGGGCGCAGAGTCAGCGATTGCCCCTTATCGCTAGCGGCGCGGCCGCGATCCTCCCAGGTAAACATTTCTTTCGTGACGATGTCGGTCTCCTCGCCTACGCCTCGGGCGAACAGTTCGGTGGACTCGAAGATGGGCGTGCGGATTTCGTGGAAGTTGTAGGCGCGGAAGACGTCGCGGACGGCGGCTTCGACGAAGTTCCAGAGCGCCGTGTCGGGCGGGAGAAGGTCGCGGGTTCCTCGGGGGGATTTGATGGTCGGTCGCTGGTTGCTGGTCATTGGTCGTTGGTCGTTTGCTGTTCGTCGTTTGCTGTTCGTCGTTCAGGCCCTTGGCGTGACGCTTTTCATACTGGTGTCAGTGTGGGACTTGATTAGTTTAACGTCGAATTGGGATTTTTGCGGATCTGGACGAGTTGTGCTTTCTCAATCTAAGAGGGAAGTCCAAACGCTACTGATTGCGCCAACAGGAAGAAAGCCGTCGAAAAAGAAAACGCAGCAGCGGTTGAAAGAAGTCGCAGGTCAGTTTGCAGAAGTAAATCGACCGCTCCACTCCACGATGTTCGATCCCGAACGCTTAGCCTCGATCCTGCGTCCGAGAAACTCGCGGGCATTCTGCCTCAATCAGAAAGAAGCCTCGAAGCGGGTTGCCCGCCCATCGCATCCTATTGCACCACCTGGGTAACCTTTCCAAAACTCGACTTGAATTTTGCATCCCCAGCGTAGGTTGCCTTGATCGTATGTGTTTTCACGGTTAGCGAAGAGGTCGTGAACGTTGCTACACCGCTCGCGGTGGTGCCGGTTCCGATTGTGGTTGTGCCGTCGAAGAACGTGACCAGCTCACCATCGGGGACGGTGCCATAAGTCCATTTCACCGCCGCAGTGAAGGTCACGGGCTGCCCGAAATGAGAAGGCGACCCCGATGTTGTCAACGTCGTTGTTGTCGGCGCCAGGCCGACATATTCTATTAGCGTGGCGGATGTGCTGGTGGC
Source organism: uncultured Acidobacteriaceae bacterium (assembly GCA_963789205.1). Classification (GTDB taxonomy): domain Bacteria; phylum Acidobacteriota; class Terriglobia; order Terriglobales; family Acidobacteriaceae; genus Acidiflorens. The sequence goes on along the minus strand of CAWBJV010000020.1, from coordinate 263,083 downwards.
ATTATCCGCATCGCCGGAGTAAGTGGCCGTGATCGGGTGGGTGCCTGACCCTGAATACGTTGCTTTGTAAACTGCCTGACCACTAAACAACTTGGCTGTGGTCGTCGACGTGTTGTGCTTAAACGCTACTGTTCCTGTCAACGGTCCGCCGGATTGGTTCGTCACGGTAGCTGTATAGATGACTTGTTGGTTGATCGCCGCCGGGTTCACGTTTGAGACCAGTGAGGTTGTTGTAGGGCTATGGGGGCCCGTATCGTTCATAAGTACGCCTACCGAGCCGTGCGGGCAGTTGGGGTTGGAGTTAAAACATCCGTGTGTGACCATCACGTCAGGTGGGCCGTCGCCATTGACGTCTGCGACCACTATCCCACCCCCACCGGCCGAATTGTAAAAGACCGGTGCCTGAAATGTGCCGTCGCCGTTACCCAGCAGCACCATCGAAGGCGTTACTACATCCAGCTTGCCGTCCCCGTTCACGTCTGCCAGAGCAAGCTGGCCGAGGCCGCCCGGGCTGTAGGGGATTACCGGCTGGAATGTGCCGTCGCCGTTACCCAGCAGCACTCCCAACGGTCCGGCCTCGCAACAGCCAGTATTGGCGTAAAAGTTTGCGACCAGTACATCGAGGTTTCCGTCGCCATTTACGTCGCCGACCGCAACGGAAAAGGCGTCGTCGCCGCCGGAGCCATAGGCTACTGCTGCCTGGAATGTGCCGTCGCCTTTGCCCAGCAGCACGCCCACTGTGCCGGGACCGATCTCCCCCGGGCAGCTGCTGCTGGCGCAAGCGTTGGGTATTATCAGGTCTGGTTTGCCGTCGCCATTCACATCCGCCACGATTACCTGGTGAGGACCGGTCCCGCCTGAGCCGTAGGTCACCACTGTCTGGAAAGTGGCATCGCCGTTACCTAGCAAAACACCCACCGTTCCCGTTCCGGTCTGGCACCCGTTGCTGCAATTGGCCACAACCAAGTCGAGCTTGCCATCGCCGTTAAAATCGGCGACCGCCGGCGAACTGGGAAACATCCCACCCGTTCCGAAAACGTAGGAGCCGCCTGCGAAGGTGCCATCTCCGTTTCCCGTGTGGACGGTCACTACACCGGTAAAACAGTCCTTGTAGGCGCATCCGGAAGCAAGCATGTCGAGCTTTCCATCGCCGTTCACGTCAGCGACGGTTACTCTAGCTTCTACGCCTGCTGATCCGTATAATCCCTTCTCCTGGAAGGTCCCGTCCCCTGCTCCGAGCAGAACCTCGACCACTCCTACAAGACCCTGAGGACCGATCGAATTGCTTCCCACGAGCAGGTCGGGTTTTCCGTCGCCGTTGAGATCACCGACCGCAATCGAACCGGTATAGAACCCGCGCACGTTGTATGCGACCTCAGGCAGGAAAAGAGGCGTGCCAGAATCTGGCGATCCCGCGTACGCAGGCACGGCGCTGCCCTGAATGGGCGCACCATGTGATTTGACAAAAAGCTGACCAGCCCCCCTTGTTTGCGCCAGGGCTGCCAGAGCGATCATTACGGTCAGGACTGCGATGAATGGAGCGATACCACGGAGAGCGCTAGCGTTGCGAGTGTCTTTGCGGGTCATGGGAGACCTCCTGTGCCAGAGAATCAGGGGCCCTGGGTCGGCTATACGTTCCTATCTCTGTTTGGGTGCCGAACCTTCTGCGCAGAATCGCGCAGCTTTCTGGGGAGGCCGCAAGCATGAGCCTGCGGGAGCTGAATGTCAATGAAAATCTTATTTGGACAAATATGACCAGCAGATAGAAGACCAGAGTTAGATTTCGGAATGGTTCTGCAAATGAGGGATGCATCTGCGGAAAGAAGGGGAGTTATGCGGACCCCATTTGGCTCCTCGGCGAAGCCGGTCCGGTGAAAATACCAAAGCCTGATACCATGCCGTGATACGAAATCCTGTTACGCAACCGGAGAGTTTCCGCAGCCTTGCAGGCCGAGTTACCATGCGTCGCGTACAGTTCATCGAACTCCATGAACAACCGTGGTTCCCATCATCTCTGCGAGATGAAATTACGGATGCGCTTCAGTTTGGGTTAAATCTCTCAAAGGCCTACGCGCCCATCGCTCAGCTACTGCAAGGCGCGCTTGACTCTGCGGGGAGTTGCTCGGTTGTCGATATGTGTTCAGGCGGTGGGGGGCCCTGGTTAGAGCTTTCGCGACAGCTCCAATCTAGAAAGCTCCAAGGATGCGCGCCGGGCCTTCAGATTGGGCACATTTGGCTCACCGATAAATACCCAAACCTCAGGGCACTCGAAAATGCCGGAGCGGCTTCAGAGAATATTACTTACTATCCGAGCTCGGTTGACGCGATGAAAGTTCCTTCCGAATTGAAGGGGTTTCGAACGATGTTCACGTCGTTTCATCATTTCTCGCCGGAAGAGGCGCGCGCCATCCTTCAGAATGCCGCCGATGCCGGCGAAGGCATCGGCGTATTTGAGATAACGAGGCGCGCTCCGTTAACGATTGGACTAATGTTTAGCTGGGTTGTCATGCTGTTCGTCTGCACTCCATGGATTCGTCCCTTCCGCTGGTCACGGTTGCTCTGGACCTATTTGATCCCGATCATTCCCGTGGTCTTGTTGTTTGATGGAGTGGTGTCCTGCCTTCGGACATATCGGCCACAGGAACTGCGTGAGATCGTCGACAACCTGACCGCAAAGGAATATCAGTGGGAGATAGGTGAGCATTCGAGCGGGCGAGCGCCGATTACTTACTTGATTGGTTGTCCGCGGGCATGTGTCGCCGGAAGTCATGCAAATACGGCAACGCTGCGAACTGCAAACTAAGAGCTTTTTCTCTCCACCAGGTACGACTTCTTGTAGCCCAGGTAATTGTCGACGTAGCGAAGGATTGTTTCCTCGTCTTTTTTGTCGAGGCGGCGGCGGAATGTTCCTGGGGAACCCATCCAGAGTGAATTCGGCTCGACAATCGTTTTCTCGGGGAGCAGGGTACCGGCGGCGATGATGGAGCCGGATCCGATGACGACGCCGTTAAGTAGGATGGAGCCCATGCCGATGAGACAACGGCCTTCGATGGTGCAGCCGTGGAGGATGGCGTTGTGGCCTACGGTGACATAGTCGCCGACGTAAACGCCGTATTGTTCTTTCATGCCGTGGAGGATGCAGTTGTCCTGAATGTTGGAATAGTGCCCGACGCGAATCTGGTGGACGTCGCCGCGGAGGACGGCGTTCATCCAGATGCTGGAGTGTTCGCCGAGAATGACGTCGCCGATGAGCTGGGCGGAGTCGTCGACGTAGCAGGTGTCGGGGAACTGGGGAGTGACGCCTTTGTAGGAGCGGATCATGGTTTCGTTAGATGTAGCTCGGTGCTTGCAAGGTGAAAAGTCAACATACCACGACCGCCGAGCGGATAACAGCGGCGCGGGTAAAAGAGAATCGGAAATTGCAGCCTGAACCGTGTTTTGCGCATCCTTATACTTAGACGCTTAAGACTTATTTGGAGCCTCTAGCAATGAAGAGGCCCAGGTGCACGGGAGGTTCACGAAGATGAACATTTTCGGACGTGCTGCAGGGTTCTCGAGGGCTCGATTGCGCAAGCAGAGTGCGGTTTCGCTGTTGTCGCTCGCTCTGTTGTTTGCGGCTTGGCCGCAGAACTTGTTGGCCTATCAGGACCAAGACGCGACAGCCCCAGCGCAGGCGCAAGACACACAAGCCCCGCCGCAGCCACAGGACGCACAAGCCCCTCCGCAGGACGCGCAGGCGCCGCCATACGCGCAGCAGACTCCCGAGCAGTTGCAGCGCTTAGTAGCGCCGATTGCGCTGTATGCGGATTCGCTGGTGGCGCAGATCCTGGCGGCATCCACGTTTCCCGACGAGGTTGTCGAGGCCGACCGATTCGTGCAGGCGCATCCTGATTTGAAGGGCGAGGCTTTGGCTCAAGCGGTGGATCAACAGCCTTGGGACCCGAGCGTCAAGGCGCTCACGGCATTTCCGTCGGTTCTCGGAAATATGGACAAGAACCTGTCCTGGACGTCGTCTCTCGGCGACGCTTACTACAACCAGCAGCAGGATGTGATGGATGCGGTGCAGGTGATGCGCCGGAAGGCGGAAGACGCAGGCAATCTTAAGAGCACGCAGCAGCAAGTCGTAAAGACGGAAGGCTCGACGGTCGAAATTGAGCCTGCCGACCCCGAGGTGGTTTACGTCCCGGCATATGATCCGTGGTTGGTTTACGGATATCCCATCGTAGAGTGGCCGGGATGGTACCCGTACCCCGGAATCTGGTTTGGCGGCCCGTATCTCTCCTTCGGAGTCGGCTTCGGAATCGGCTGGTTCGGCGGTTTTGGATGGGGATGGGGTCATTGGGGATTCGATTGGCATAACCGTTACGCAGTCTACGACCACGGCCGGTACTACTCCCGGAGCCGAACGTTTTACAACCGGGGCAACTACTACAGAGCTGGAGGGGAGCGCGGGGTCGAAAGGAACGTGCAGCGGGGAGTGAGCGGCAACCGCGGGGGAGATGTACGTGGTGGAGAGGTACGCGGCGGAGCTTTCAACCGTCCCGGAGGCACGGCCAGGCCTTTCGAGGGAAACCGTGAAGCGGCTCGCGGGTACGCTGAACCCCGCGGCCAGAGCGGCGTACGCTCGGGCGCCTTCAGCGGCTACGAACATGGTGGGCAGACCAGAAGCTTTTCGTCACGCGGATTCTCCAGCATGGGCGGTGGCGGTGGATTTCACGGTGGTGGAGGTGGAGGGTCTCGTGGCGGCGGCGGCCGTCATTGATTGAGGTCATTGATCGCCAAGAACGATTGATCGCCAAGAACGTTAGAAGAATTTAGAGACGGAGATGAGCCATATGCGGCGAACGAAGCTGAACTTCAGCAAATTTCATGGAGCCAATCTTCCTAAACTAGCCGTGGTCGGTGTCCTTGTCCTTTTGGGTGTGTGCCTTCCCGCACGCTCCGTGGCGCAGCAAACGGGGCAGAAGACATTTTCATCGGCGGAAGAGGCGAGCAACGCCCTGGTCGCGGCGGCCCAGAGTAACGATGAAAAAGCGATGCTCGACATTCTCGGACGCGACGGGAAGGAAATCGTCTCGTCGGGAGACGAAGCCGAAGACGCCGAGAGCCGGGCTAATTTCGCAAAGAGGTATCAGGAGATGCACCGTCTGGTGAAGGAACCGGATGGAACCACGATTTTGTATATTGGCGCGCACAATTGGCCGACGCCCATCCCGCTCGTGCACAAAGGGAATGCGTGGTATTTCGACACCGAAGCGGGCAAGAAAGAAATTTTGTACCGGCGGGTTGGCCGGAATGAAATCTCGGCCATCCGCGTTTGCCAGGAACTGGTGGCGGCGGAAAAGGAATACTCCGCGCAGCGCCGCGAGTATGCCCAGAAGATTTTCAGCGATGAAGGGCAGCACAATGGCCTTTATTGGAAAGCCGCCAATGGCGAACCGCAGAGTCCCATCGGGCCATTGGTGGCAAAGGCGGTTGCCGAGGGCTATGCCAAGAGCCAGGAAGGCGCTCCGACTCCTTACCGCGGCTACTATTTTCATGTTCTCGTGCGTCAGGGAAAGAATGCCGTCGGTGGTCCGAAGAGTTACTTAGTTAACGGCAAGATGGCGGAGGGCTTCGCTTTCGTGGCCTATCCCGCGGAATACAGGTCGTCTGGCGTAATGACATTCATCGTTGACGAAAATGGAGCGGTGTTCGAGAAGGATCTCGGCAAGAAGACCGATGCGCTTGCGAAAGTTATGAAGGAATACAACCCCGGTTCGGGTTGGCAAAAGGCTGAAGAGCAGCAGGAAGAGACTGCTGGCGAGCCAAAAACGGAGAAGAGATAGAAATAGAGTGCAAGGCATTCTGTAGCTGCTCTCGCTCCGGCTGAGTCATGCCCGCTTTGCGACGAGGCGGACGGACTGCGATCCCGACCCCTTTTCAAGCGAGTGCCTGCGTTTCTCGATTAACCCCTGTCGCTTGCGAGTGCGACGTAGCGACGACCGCGGTCCTCCCCTGGGACAGCCCATCCATAAGACAAGTTGTCGTGTCCAACCTTTGGCGGAGTGCACTCCTGTACAATTTTCCCGAATGAAGCGGCTGGCTAGAATTGCGGGGATCCTCTGGATCTTGCTGGGTGCGGCGGTGTGGGTTGCTGCCGAGCCCATTGCTTCTTTGCGCCCGAGCAACTACGTCAATGATTTTGGCGGAGTGCTGGATGCGGCTACGCAGGCGCGGTTGAACGATCTTTGCCGACAGGTCGATCAGAAGGCGCAGGCGCAGATTGCCGTGGTTACGGTGAAGTCTACTGATGGGCAGGACATAGTGAGTTACGCGGTCGCGCTGTATCAGAAGTGGGGGATCGGGGCGAAAGGGAAAGATCGCGGGGTGCTGATCCTGCTGGCGACTCAGGATCGCAAGTATTGGACTACGGTGGGATACGGGCTGGAGCCGATTCTTCCGGACGGCAAGGTGGGCGGTTTCGGACGGGAAGCTGTGCCTTTGCTGCGCAGCGGGGATTATGCGGGCGCGGTCACGCTGATGACGGTGCGCGTAGCCTCGGTGATTGCGCAAGATGCAGGGGTGACGCTGGAGAATCAGCCGTCGCTCGCAGCGACTCGGCAACGACCTGCGCCTGGCGGTGGAGTGGGGGCCGCGATTGCTGTCCTCATTCTCTTCTTTATTGTGATTTCCATTTTGAGTGCGATATTTCGGGGTGGCCGTGGTGGTGGTGGCGGTGGTACGGGATTTCTACTCGGGCTGCTGTTAGGGTCTGGCGGGTTCGGCGGCGGTCGGGGCGGATATGGTGGGGGCGGGTTTGGAGGTTTTGGCGGCGGAGGGGGCGGCGGCGGGTTTGGTGGGTTTGGCGGTGGAAGCACGGGCGGTGGTGGGGCGGGTGGGAGTTGGTAGAACGATAGGTGCCAGAGGGCGAGAGGCGCGGAATGGTTCCGGAAAAGCTGATTAGCGAGTTTGTCGAACGGTTGCGCGCGGCAGCAGGAACGAATCTGCTGGCGGCGATTCTTTATGGATCGGCGGCGGCGGGAGATTATGTCGCCGACTACTCGGACGTGAACCTGCTGTGCGTGCTGCGCGAGACTTCTTTCGCTGCGATTGAGGGACTGGCTCCGGCAATCGAGTGGTGGGGGAAGCAGAAGCATCGGGCGCCGCTGCTGATGAGCGCCGAAGAGATGCGGCGGTCGGCGGATGTTTTCTCCATCGAATTTCTGGACATGCGGCGGAACTATCGCGTGCTGTGGGGAGAAGATGTGCTGAAGACGCTGGAAATTCCGATGCGGTTGCATCGGGCACAGGTGGAGTATGAGCTGCGGGAGAAGACGATCCTGCTGCGGCAGCGGCTGCTGGTGACTTCGGGGAACGACGAAGCGAAGTGGGAGCTGTTGCTGCGGTCGCTGCCGGCTTTTGGGACGCTGTTCCGTCATGCGCTGATCGCACTGGGAGATGCGGGAGCGGGATCGAAGAGGGAAGCGGCAGCTACGTTGGCGGCTCAACTTGGGATCGATGCGAGCGTATTCGGTGAGCTGTTGGATGCTAGGGAGCATAAAAAAGATCGGAAGGCCGCAAAGGTGGATGAGATGTTTGCGCGCTATCTAAAGCTGGTGGAACAGGTGACGGCGGCGGTGGACAAGATGTTAGATCCGGCCGCGTGATGGGCTTATAAGGTGGAGCGACGGGCGTCTCGCCCGTCAGAGTCGCTCGTGGCCGGGCGGGGACGCCCGGCACTCCACCGGCAAGAAAATTTTGTTTTCAGGAGAGTGATATGAGCAAGGGCTGGATCGTATTGGCGGTGCTGGTGGTGATCGTACTGGCATTGTTTGGACAGTACGTGTCAGTGAAAAATCAACTGGTAGCGAAGGACCAGGCGGTGAAAGCAGCGTGGTCGCAGGTGGACATCGTGCTGCAGCGGCGGGCGGATTTGATTCCGAATCTGGTGGAGACGGTGAAGGGATATGCACAGCAGGAAGTGACGGTGTTTGGGGACATTGCCAAGGCGCGGTCGGCGCTGCTTTCGGCTCAGACGCCGTCCGATAAGATTGCCGCGAACGGCCAGTTGGATGGAGCGATTGGCCGGCTGCTGCTGATTGTGGAGAATTATCCGCAACTGAAGTCGAATGAGAATTTTTTGCGCCTGCAGGATGAGCTGGCGGGGACGGAGAACCGGATCGCTGTTGAGCGCAAGCGGTACAACGACGCGCTGCAGGATTACAACACTTACGTATTGCAGTTCCCGAACAGCCTGTATGCGGGGTTTACGGGATACAAGCAGAACCCGGCGTACTTCCAGGCTTCGGAAGCTTCGCGAGCGACGCCGAAGGTGGATTTTGGCACGAAGCCAGCGGCTCCGGCGGCAGCCCCGGCACATTGAGTGGTTAAAAGGGGCATCTGTTTCCCGCAGAGACGCGCCTTGCCGTGTCTCCTGCTGGGGAGTGAGACGGGGCAAGCCCCGTCTCTACCGGAAGGTTATTACTGGAGCGGCGTCAGGAGAATGCAGGAATCGTGATCGGCGATGGCAGAGCCGGTCGAATCGTAATGGATTACGCCATCTTCAGTGGAGCAGAAGCTGCGGTTGCCGCTTCCCGACATGGGTGATCCGACCGCAAAGTATTGGCTGGCGGGTGCGGAGCCGATACCGGTGGAGTTGAATGTGTATCCGCTCTTGGTGCCAGCGGCGAGCAAGGTGTCGATGAGGCAGGAGCTGGTCTCATCGGGCGAATCGCAATTGGTGCCGCCGAGAGCGGTGAGCGTGGGCGCGAAACCGACGGTCGGATAGCTGCTATTGTAAGTGATCATCGCGGTGTTGATCGTGCGCAGCGAAGCGACGGCGGAGGCTTCGTTGGCGGCGACACGAGCCTGGAGCAGGTTCGGGATAGCGATCGCGGCCACGATCAGGATAATCGCAACGACGACCAGCAACTCGATTAGCGAAAAGCCTTTCTGATTCCTCTTGCGGTTTTTCATGGCGCGAACTCCTCTGGTTACTGAAGTTACTTTCCGACTTGCTCGGTTGCGGTTCACGTTTCGGTGAGGGGATCGCCCGATGTATTCCTAAAATGCAACCTCAGGACCACATTGCTTGCACATAATTATCAATTGCTTGCGCTGACCGGTGTGACCCCCAAGTGAAAAGAGTTGCACATGGGATGGGGATGGAGAGGGAAAGGCGACGGCAGTGTGTCTTGGGCAGCAGGGAATCGGTGGTTACTTATGGTTAATCGTTGCCGGTCGCTTGCAAACCGACTGGCGAGCGACCAACGACCACCAACCAGCGACCCAAGAAAACTGAACATATTGCAGGTGCGTGCGTCACATTCTGGCGAGACGCATAGTGGTATACAGATTGGCAGGGTCTCTGGAATCGCCTCCCGATTCCGAAGTCCGGATAAGGGAGGATCGGTATGTGCCGCCGCAGTAAGCCACTTCTGTTTACGAGCAATGTCTTGCGGGTAGTTGTCTTTCGGGTATTCCTCTTTCAACTCATTCTTGCGGCGTCCGTGGCTTGGGGGCAGGACGCGTCCACGGGCGCGTTGCGGGGCGTGGTATTCGACGCCCAGGGAGCGGCCATTACGACCGCCGACATCGTGGCGATCCGGGTGGAGACGGGGATCCGCTACCACGCCGCCACGGATTCAGCGGGACGATTCGCGGTCGATCTGTTGCCGCCGGGAGCGTATTCGGCGCGGGCGGAGGCGGAAGGCATGTCGCCGCAGATTTCGCCGGTGGTTCGGGTGGAGATAGGCGCGGCAACGCAGTTGACGTTCAAGCTGAAGGTCGCGGGACCGAACGAAACGATCACGGTGGCGGACGCTCCGCGGATGGTGGAGATGAATCCGAGTTCGGTATCGGCGCTGCTGGACGAGCGGGCGATCAAAGATCTGCCGCTGAACGGGCGGAGGTTCACCGATCTGTTGCTGCTGATGCCGGGAGTGACGCAGGATCCGCGAGGCTTAACGTCGGGATCGAACGGGGATCTTTCTTATGGCGGGATTCGGGGATACAACACGAGCTTCCTGGTGGATGGAGGGGACGACAATAACGGTTTCTTTGCGCAGGCATCGGGACGGTATCGCGCGCCTTATCAGTTTTCGAACGAAGTGGTCGAGGAGTTCCGCGTGTCGTCGAGTGGTTATGGGGCGGAGTCGGGGCGGGCTGGAGGCGCGGTCGTGAATGTGGTGACCAAGTCGGGAACGAATCAGTGGCACGGGACTGCGTTCTACTTTTTGCGCGACAGTGGATTAGGGGGAGCCGCGCCAGCATTTGTGCGCTTTAATCCGAGCGATCGGCAGCAACAGTTTGGAGGGACATTCGGGGGTCCGATCCAGCGCAACAAGATGTTCCTATTTGTGGGATATGACCAGCACATCTTTCATGTGCCTTCGGTGGTGCAGTTCGAGAACGGTCAGACAGTAGTGGTGCCGCAGTTGGGAACGTACCCGAGCATTGGGGACTACGAGATCTGCGATCCCGCGATTGGGGGGCAGGCTTGTGATCAGACCTTGGTGTTTGCGTCGGCGGCGCAACTCTCGACGATGGGCGGGACGTTTCGTGCGAAGTTGCTGGGGGACACGGGATTTGTGAAGCTGGATCGGGTGCTGACGCCGCATCAGCATCTTTCGGCGCGGCTGAGCACGTCTCGATATTACGGGGCGAACAATGTTTTCTTTGATCCCGCGAGTCCGATTACGAATAATGCGGTTAGTGGAAATGGGGAAGAGGATGTGGCGACGGAAAGCGCGTCGCTGGGTTTACTGAGCGGGATTACTCCGCGGCTAACGAGCCATCTGCGGGTGCAGTTTTCGCGTGATTTGCAGCAATCGTTTTCAAATACGACGGCGGTGCGGACGAGCATTTACGGTTGGCTCCAGAATTTTGGGCAGTCGTCGATATTGCCGCGGCAGACGCGGGAACACCGGCTGCATGTCGCGGAGACTCTGAGTCTGAGCCGCGGGCGAAACCAGTGGAAGTTCGGGGGGGACGGGATGTTGACCTGGGACTACAACTACTTTCCGTCGCTGTACGGAGGGGAGTACTTGTACGAGAACATCCCGGTGAATCCGTTTACATTTGTGCCGATGCACGGGGGGCTGGTGCTGACGCCGCTGCGGGCGTGGGCGCACAACGTGCCGCGATATTACGTCCAGAATTTCGGCAATCCAGTGTCGCATCCGAACAGCAACGACTATGCGGGATTCGTGCAGGACACGGTCCGGTTGACGCCCCACTTCACCTTGAGCCTGGGCGCGCGCTACGACGTGCAGACGTTTTCGAAGACGGGGATGGTGAGTAATCCGCTGTGGCCGGCGGCGGGGAAGATGCCGTTGCAAGAGAAGAACTTTGCGCCCCGGGTGGGAATTGGTTATGCGATCGGCGACGACCGGCCGCTAATGGTGCGGGCGGGCTTTGGTATTTTCTATACCCGTATTCCGCAGATTTATCAGTCGGCAGTGATGAATAACAATGGAATGAGCAATACCTTTCTTTCCCTGGATAATACGAATTTCTACCAGCGGCAGGTATTTCCTTCCTATCCGAATGCGGCCTTCAACTGTCCGCGGGGTCCGGTCTCGTGCACGCTGCCCGATGCCTGGAAGCAGTATGCGACCAGCGAGATTGCGGCGTTTTCGCCGGACTTTAAAACGCCGAGGGTGCAGCAGGGAAGTCTGAGTCTGGAACGGGAACTGCCTGGTGGCGTTATGGGGACATTGTCCTACCTGTATGTGCACGGGGTGGATATGATCCGCGCACGAGATGTGAATCTGCCGCCGCCGACTTTTTATAGCTATCCGATCTACGACCCGACCGGCACCAATTTTCAAAATGCGTTTTATAACGTGGAGTCGTTTGCGACGTGGCAGACGACTCAAAGCGTCAGTTGTCCGTTTCCGCCCTGTATCAACACTGTGAATCGCCCGATATCGCAACTGGGTGCAATCAATCAGTTTGAGAGCGCGGCATCGAGCGTGTATCACGGAATGACGGTGTCGCTGCACAAGCGGATGGCGGGCGGGATGTATTTCCGGCTGGCCTATACTTGGGCGCACGCGATCGACAGTGGACAGGACGCGCTGGTGGCGGGAGCGCCGGCAACCGTGCAGAACTCATACTCAACAAAGAGTGAGCGGGCGTCGAGTGTTACGGATCAGCGGCAACGGCTGACGATTTCAGCGATTGAGGAGCCGAATCCGTTTGAGGCGGGACAGAAAGTTCTAGCGACGATGTTCAATCACTGGAAAATCTCGGGGATCATGACGTATGGCAGCGGACGCCCAGCGAACGCCACGGTGTCGGGCGATCCGAATCAGGACGGAAACACGAGCAATGACCGTTTGTCGAAGTATGGACGCAATGCGCTTCTCGGTCCGGATTACGCGACCATGGATCTGAGGGTGGCAAGGAAGATGAATCTGGGCGGACGGTATCGTCTGGAGTTGACCGGGGAGTCGTTCAATTTGTTCAATCGCGATAATCAGCGGTATGGAGTGACCGACAACGGCTACTATAATTCGGCGGGAGCGTTCGTAAAGTACTCGCAATCCGCGGGGGGAGCTTACTATCCGGCTTATTTTCAACAACCTACGAGTTTCGGGAAACCGGCAAGCTCATTCGCTCCGCGGCGGATGCAATTGTCGATGCGGCTCGACTTTTGAGGCAAGATGAAAATTCTTTCATAATCTACTTGACTTGAGACAGCAATGCTTGCCATAACTAACGAGTCCCGTTTGGGCGAGTGGGGGGGTGTAGTCTTTTGGCGGAAGTTCGACTTCAAGAGGGTGAATCCCTCGAAAACGCGCTGCGGCGGTTCAAGCGGAAGGTGCAAACCGAGGACATTATTAAGGAAGTAAAGCGTCACTCGTTTTACCTGAAGCCCGGCGAGAGGAAGCGAGTAAAAGAGGCGCTGGCTCGCAAGCGCAGCCGCAAGAAAGCACGCAAGGAACAGGACTAAGGAAAACGGGCCGTTCACTGATGGGGACGGCCCGTTCTTCGCACTCGAAACTCGCACTCGAAAATGGTTCCGATCGTAAATGGTTCGAGGCGAAGTTTCGAGTTTCCCCGGCAGTTGTCTTAATCAGTAAATCAGTAGTGGTAAGTCAGTAACCATGCGGTGCACACCGTATGGCGGGCCGAATCCAGGGGTAAGCATGAGGGGGATGTAAATCCCCTGCCCACGATGTGAACCGGATCCTTCCCTATTCGGGTCTCCCGTGCAGAGCAGGGACGCGGAATGGGAGCGCCTCTTCAATGGAATACCAGGACAAGATTCTAAAGTGCATAGATTGTGGCACGGATTTCGTGTTCACAGCGGGTGAACAGCTGTTCTTCCACGACAAGCAGTTCAAGAACGAACCCAAACGCTGCAAGAACTGCAAGGGCAAGCGGGTGGCAGTGCTTGGCGCTACGTCGCACGCACCATCGCGCGGGCATTCGTACGCGAAGACGGAGACCCGGACGAACTGCTCGCAGTGCGGGAAAGAAACCACGGTGCCATTCCGGCCGACACAAGGACGTCCGGTGCTGTGCCGCGAGTGCTTTCAACATGGGCGGCAGACCGCGAGCGCCTGATTATTATTTGAACTTTGGGAAGCGGGCCAGCGGGATGCTTATCCGGCGGGGCACGTGGCTTCTTGCGCCTTGCTGTCGGAGTCCAGTTAACGTGGCACAGCGCGGCGTATGAGCATGGCTTCCGGCTGCCACGGAGGGTTGCCCCTGCCAAGCGATTGATGAGCTAATGAGTCAGTGTTTTCTCCGGTCCAATCTTCCTTCGTCCTGCTATGTCCTGCTATTTCCCACCTCCCCGATGAAATAGCACAGCGACAAGAGCGGACCCTCGGCGGCGATGACGGGAGCTTCAGGCGCATCCAGTCGTTTACTATAGGAACGTGGCTCGCTTCTACATAGAGAATTTTGGCTGCCGTGCTACGCAAGCCGATGGGGCCGCTCTGGAGCGTCAATTTCTGGAACGCGGACTGGAGCGCGCCAAGGCGGCTCGCGACGCGGAAATTGTGGTGTTGAATACCTGCACGGTAACCGCCGGCGCGGACAAGGATGCGCGCGCATCCATACGGCGACTGCAGCGAGCGAATCCGGATTGCCGCATTCTGGTGACGGGCTGCTACGCGCAGCGGGCGCCGGAAGAGCTGGCCGCGCTGCCGGGTGTGACGTGGGTGGTGGGTAATTCGCACAAGCACCAGGCGGCGGAGATTGCGATTTCTTCTTCTTTTTCTTCCTTTTTCCTCGCTGCCGGCTCATCCTCAAGTTCCGGGTTCGTGCCGCTGGCGCAACTTTCCCCGGGGCGACTTTCCAACGATCAACCTTCCGGTGATCAATTCAGCAATGTTTTTGTCGGGGATATTTTTGCGCATACCGAACTGCTGGCGGCTCCGGTATTTGAAGCGGCAAACGAGCGGACGCGTCCGAATCTGAAGGTGCAGGATGGATGCGACAACCGTTGCTCGTTCTGCGTGATTCCGTATGTTCGGGGACAAAGCCGTTCGATGCCCAAGGAGCGCGTCGTCGCGGAAGTGCGGACACTGGTGGAGGCGGGCTATCGTGAGGTGGTGATTTCGGGGATTAATTTGGGGCGGTGGGGAAGGGATCTGGAGGAGGTCGTTGGTCGTCAGTCGTTAGTCTTTGGCGAGCAAGAACCTTCAATATCCGGGCATTCCAGCCAGCAGCCAGCATCGTACCCCCAACGACCAACGACTAACGACCAGCGACTGGAATCTCTGATCCGCTCCATTCTCGACCAGACCTCTCTTGAGAAATTGCGGATCAGTTCGGTCGAGCCCATGGACTGGAGTGATGACCTGATCGGATTGGTGGCGGCGTCCGAGCGTATTGCCAAGCATGCGCATGTGCCGATGCAGTCCGGAAGCGATACCGTGTTGCGGCGCATGCATCGCAAGTACCGGCCTTGGCACTACCGGGAGAAGATCCTGAAGATTCGCGCGGCCATGCCAACTGCGGCGATCGGCGCCGATGTGATGGTGGGATTTCCGGGCGAGACGGAAGCGGAGTTCGACGAGACGCGGCGCATGATCGAAGATCTGCCGTTTACTTATCTGCACGTCTTCACATATTCGGCGCGTCCGGGAACGCCGGCAGCGGAAAGGCCTGGGCAAATTCCGGTCCCAGCGGCTCGGGAAAGAAACCGCGTGCTGCGCGAAATTGCATCCAAGAAGAAAGCGGCGTTTATGCGGTCGCTGGTGGGTACGGTGGTCGAGGTGATCACATTGCAATCGGGGGAGGCGGAATTCACAGAGGCGCTGACGGACAATTACCTGAAGATGAAAATTCTCGGGCATCACGTGGCGAACCGCTGGCTGGATGTGAAAGTTGAAGGCGTGAATGGCGAGATGTTTCTGGGGAATTCTGTCGTCGACCCGGCCATCAGCGAACCGCGGCGGCCCGGCAGTGACTCAGGAGTACACGGGCGCGAACAAAACGAATTGACCGGCAACCCTATAGAGGCTTACGATAACTAAAATCCAGAAATGCGGGAGTCATCCGAACCATGTCACAGTCAGCGTTTCGGTCTGCTGTGTGCTGTTTGCTGTTGATCCTGTTCCCGGCGCAAGTGATGCTGGCGGGAGAGACGGCGTCGGCCATGCTGTATACGAATGGTGCGGCCTGGCTAAATGGCAGCGAGGTGCCGAAGTCGGCAGCCGTGTTTTCGGGAGACATGTTGCAAACGCGTCCTGATTCGACGGCCAGTATTCAATCGAACGGATCGAGCGTGATGGTGCTGGCTGACTCGTTGGTTAAATTTGAGGGGTTGGCAGTGGAACTTGAGCATGGCGCGGTGCGCGTGACAACGTCGCGCGGACTTGCGGCGCGCGCCGGCGACGTGACGGTGAAGCCGGCCGCCAATACGTGGACCGAGTTTCAGGTGACCGACGTGGACGGGCGCGTCCAGATCGCGGCCAACAAGGGCGACCTGACGGTGCAAGACGACAAGGGAACGACAACCGTGACGCAGGGGCAAGAGACCACACGCGACGACACTGCCGATCAAGAAAAGAAGAAGAAAAGGCGTCGAAAGGGAAGTGGGGCTGCGCCAGCGGCGGGCGGAGGAATCATGAGTTCGCAGCCGGTTGTCTACGGCGGATTGGCTGTCTTAGGCGTGGCTGCGGTCTGGATATGGACACGGTCGGAACCGCCGGTGAGTCCGGCGTGCCCGACAAATCCCTGCCAGTGATTTTGTACCGGCCACTTCTTGCTGTGAGTTCTTGCCCTGAGTTCCGTCCAACACGTTCTGGAGTCAGCGACTGAATCCATGTCGCGCTACGTTTCCTACCGAGATTTCGACTGGGTCCTGATGGGCTTCGTGCTGGTGATCTGCGCGCTGGGCGTGCTGCAGATTCACAGTGCGACCGAGCACACGAAATTTGCCGGAGCCCACATCAAGCAAATCTACTGGATTGTAGCGGGCGTCGGCGCGATGTTCCTGGTTAGCCTGCTCAACTATCAAGCCTTGCTCGAACAAATCCACTGGATGTATGTTGCCGCCTTGGCGTCTCTGATCGCGGTGCTTCTCTTCGGACAAAAGTATCTGGGCGCCCGGCGCTGGATCAAAATGCCGGGGGGCGGGCATTTTCAGCCGTCGGAGTGGGTTAAGTTGATCCTGATTCTGGCGGTGGCGAAGTACTTCGCGGATTTGCACGAGCGGGAACTGTCGTGGTTGGACTTTCTGAAGGCGGGCGCGATTGTCGGTTTCCCGATGTTGATGGTGTTGGCGCAACCGGACTTGGGAACGGCCCTGACCTATCTTCCAGTGGCGATCATGGGTCTATTTCTGGGCGGGCTAAGATGGAAGCAGGCGCTGATCGTGCTGATGATCATGGGCCTGCTGGTTCCGGTGGCATGGATGAAGGTGTTGAAGTCGTATCAGAAGGAACGGTTGACGAGTTTTATCAATCCGGACGCGGATCGTCAGGGCTCCGGGTATCAGGTGAATCAGTCGCTGATTGCGGTTGGATCGGGCGGGATCTGGGGGAGCAGCCAGGGATCCCAGACCCATTTGGCTTTTCTGCCGGTGCCGCAGACCGACTTCATTTTTGCGGCTTTTGCCGAGGAACACGGGTTTGTAGGAGCTCTGGCGGTTCTGCTGTTATACTTTATAGTGCTGATGCGGTTGACCCAGAATGCACAAACGGCGCCCGACCGCGCTGGGGCATTTCTGGTGATGGGTGTGGTGGCTGTGCTTAGCTTTCACATTCTAGTCAACATCGGCATGGTGGTTGGCTTTATGCCAGTCACGGGAATACCTCTGCCGCTCATGAGTTACGGTGGGTCTTCCGTTCTTTTCATGTTTTTGGCGCTGGGGATGGTAATGAACGTCAGAATGCGCCGCTTCGTGAACTGAGACGGTTCGGCAGAAGTTGGGGCGCCCTCCTCAACTGGTTTTATCAACAACGGAAACGGCGCCAGGAAACAAGATTAAGCACTAAACAAGATTACGAAAGCCCTCGCGAAAAAGGAGGGCAGAATGCCGGCGAAGTGGAAGCCGGACAGGATTGAAGGCAGTCAGGCGGGGAACGGCCCCCTCAGCGGAACGCGAGAGAGTGGCCACAGACCTGACAGAAGGCTTAACGCGATCAGTGCAGACGAGTACGAACAATTCACTGCAGTGTAGGCCCCGGGAAGAACTCCGGGACCGCGCCCGTTCCTACCCGGAGCGGCGCTGAACGCTATCGATCCCTTGGTCCGCCTTGCGCTTCTGGTCCGGTGAAGAAAACCGGAGTAGCGATGAACAAGGAATTATTTGTATCGGCCACGCCCCACGAAACCAAAGTGGGGATCACGGAAGACGATCAGCTAGCGGAAATTTACCTCGAACGAGAAAACGAATACACCTTAGCAGGCTCGATTTACAAGGGCCGGGTGACGCGCGTGCTGCCAGGCATGCAGTCCGCCTTTGTGGACATTGGGTTGGAACGCGACGCGTTTCTGTACGTCTCCGACTTCATGGATCTGGAACAGCAGGACGAGGACCTGGACGAAGCGATCCCGGCGAATCGTCCGGTGGCCGAGGCGCGGACCCGCCCCGGCTTGGAAGCGGGTGGTCCAGCGATTAATAGTGAAGGGCTTGCCGAAGCCGGGAGCGGGGCGGGCTCGGGGGAAGAGCCGGAAGCAGCTTCTTCGGCAGCGCCGGGCATCGCCGCAGGCGTTTCGCGTGACTTTCGTGGACGACGACGTCGTCGCGGACGCCGTGGAGAAACCGGAGACCGGGGCGGCCGCGGCGCAAATGCAGACCGTGGCGAAATTCGAAGCGAACCACGAAGCGAAATACGCAGTGAGACCGCCAGCGAACCTCGGAACGAACCTCGTATCGAACCGCGGAACGACCGCTTCAATCGCGGCGAGCGTCCGGGACGCGGCGGGTCGGACTCACGATTCCAGCGACCGGCGTCGGCTGCTCGTGCCGGTCGCGACTACGATTACGGACCGCCCCCGGGGTATCAACCGATACTGCTTCCCGGCGAATCGATCTCCAAGTACCAGCGACAGGGTCAGGGCCAGAGTCGGAATCAGAGTCAGAATGAAGGACCGGCTTTGCCGGCGGAGAACGCAGCACCAGCGGAGAGGCCGGCGCCGATTATGCCGTCCTCGATCACAGCGAACTTTCCCGAAGATGAGCCTATTTTCGCGGCGGAGGTTGCCGAGCCGCTTCACGAACAGCATGAGCACGTGCCGCACGCGGAAGTTTATGAAGAAGTGCATGGGACCGTTTCAAGCGCAGCGCCGGAAATTGCGGAAGTAGGGAACGAGGCGCTGACGGTGTCGGAGATTCACTCGGCGCCGGAAACGACCGTGCACCATTTGGCGGGAGAAGCAGACTTCGTGGCAGCTCCGCAGATCACGCACGATGTTATGCACGGCGCCGTGGAAGAACAGGAGATCGAGGAAGAAGAAGCCGACCTAACGTCTTACGGGGAAGAACCGGGAGACGACGAAGGCTTCGAGGAAATCGAAGAAGAGACGCGGGCGGCCGGCGGAGAGTTGTCGGGATCGGGGGTTGGAGAGATTCCTCCAGGGCTGGCGGCGGGCGTCGAGGCCGTGGCAAATGGCGAGGCAGTTCCCGAAGCCATACTTGAAGCCGAAGAGCGTGAAGCGGAGGAGTTGGAACTCGAAGAGGCGCAGGCGGAAGCCGAGGCGCTGCTCGAGGCCGAGGCGATTGGCGACGGTACCGTGGATGCGAGCGCGGCAGTTCGTGGTCCCGCACCCGAGGCGAGATTGTTGCAGCGGACGCAGCGTCACGGATCGGAGCGCGGTTCCGACCGTACTTCTGACCGCACTTCTGACCGCACTTCTGACGTTGAGCGGCGCCGAGGCCGGCGCGGTGGACGGCGCTTCCGCAGTCGCGAGAATCAGGTCGTGCCCCAGATCAGCGAACTGCTCAAGGAAGGGCAGGAAGTGCTGATCCAGATTGCGAAGGAGCCGATCGGGAAGAAGGGCGCGCGCATCACCAGTCACATCGCGCTGCCTGGGAGATTCCTGGTATTCATGCCGACGGTGAACCACACAGGCGTATCACGCAAGATCGCGTCGGAAGAAGAGCGGCAGCGGCTGAAGCGGATCATCCAGAGCGAGCGCGAAAATGGCGGCGGTGGTTTTATTGTACGAACCGCGGCAGCAGGCGCCTCGGACGAGGAATTACGAGCGGATATCCGCTTTCTGAAAAACCTCTGGAACGAGATCAAGTCGCGCTCCGAAACCAGCAAGCCTCCGGCCCTGATCTATCACGATCTGAACGTGGTGGAGCGGGTACTGCGCGATCAGGTAAGCTCCGAGTTTTCGGTCATCTGGGTCGACACGGAGCAGGAATACGAGCGTATCGTGCGGTTTGCGAATCGCTTTCAGCCAGGGCTGGTCAAGCGTGTCAAGCTCTACACAAAGGAAACGCCGCTATACGATCAGTTCGGTCTCAACGAGGAAATCAACAAGGCGCTGAAATCGAAAGTCTGGCTGAAGAGCGGTGGTTACATCGTGATCAACCAGACCGAGGCGCTAGTCGCGATCGACGTGAACACCGGGAAGTATGTCGGCAAGACGGCTCGTCTGGAAGACACGATCGTGAAGACGAACGTGGATGCGATCAAGGAAATCGTGCGCCAGGTGCGGCTGCGCGATCTGGGCGGCATCATCATCATCGACTTCATCGACATGGACGAGCGCCGCAACCGGCAGAAAGTAATGCAGGCGCTGGAGGAGGCATTGCGCCTCGATCGAGCGCCATCGAAAGTGCTGCAGTTCAATGATTTCGGTCTGGTGGCGATCACGCGCAAACGGGTGAAGCAGTCGCTCGAACGGACGATTGGAACTCCGTGTCCTTATTGCCAGTCCACGGGCTTCGTGAAATCGGTGAATACCATCTGCAACGAGATTTACGTTGAGATGCGCAAGATCGCGAGTCATCTGGAGCACAGCGACGTGATGTTGCGTGTGAACCCGGAGGTGGCGAAAGCGCTGAAGGCAAACAACGCGAAGCTGCTGAATGAGATGGAAGAGCTCACGAAGAAGACGATTATCGTGAAGTCGGATCCGGCGCTGCACCAGGAGCAGTTCGATATTCACTAAGGGTCAACGGAGGGACGGGCGTCTCGCCCGTCCAGCGGACTCTCATGCCGCATCGATGAGCTTTGCCGCTTCACCGGTGCGCTCGCGTAGCTTTTCGAGCGAACTCCGCAGAGGCTCACTATTGGCCTGTGTCTCCGCTTGCTGGCCGATGGTCAAGGCGAGCCGGTCAACGGCTTCCGCGAGGCGCTTTGCGAGGTCGACGAGGACTACCAAAGAATCGGCGTGCAGCTTCCAGACAGAGCGGGAATTCCGCGAGCGCTTTAGTTCCTCCATCTCGGTGGTGAGGCGCGCGGTTACAGCGACGACACGGAGCAGCATTCGCGCAGCGTCCGCCCGCGGACCCGCTTGTTCAAGATAGTCGGCGGTGTAGGCATCAACCTCGGCGGAACTTAGCATCAGGTTGAAATAACGCATGGGCACGATCTGGCGGAACTTGGGATCGGCGACACGCACGAAGACGCGGATTGATTCTTCCACTCTACGCAACTTTGCTTCTTCGACTGATAGCGCCTGCGGTGTTATGGCGGCGGGAACGTACTTGGGAGCGATTGCGGGAGCGACAGCCGCGCCGCCAGCACCCACTGCATGAGCGGAGGCCGTGGAGTCCGTGTTAACGCGCCGGATTGGCGGTCTGCGTTCCAATTCTTTTTTTAGACGGGAGACGCGTCGGAATTTCTCCAGAGCCGCGCTGTAGTCGATCTTCAGCAAGGCTTCCTGGTTCAGGGCGGCGACGTGCTCGACGGTGACTTCGACGCCGTCGACGGTACTGAGGATGCTGCCGCCGAGTTCTTCGAGGCGGTTGGCGAAACTCTTGATTTCTTCCGCGGCGGCGGCGAACAGCGTGTGGAAACGATCGCCGAATGCAGCATTATAAGGCGCGAGAGTGGCCAGCACTCCAGGGTGATAAATCGATTCTCCGAGCGAGGCTTTCAATTCCCGAACACGCGGGATGATGCCCGAGTCCATGAGCGTGCTGAAGTCCTGAAAGCGATTCGCCTGGTCGAGCAAGGGACCGAATTCGCGCAGTAGTTGCACATGATTTTCCGGGAGTACGGGTACGTCGGACTCAGACAGGATTTCCAGCAACGCAATTTCAAACGGAGACAGAGGAATCGATCCATCGAGGCCGTAGCCGCGCTGCTCCCACTGTCCAGCCACACGCGGATGGCGGAATAGAAAGGTTGCGACCAGATCGGTCTTGTCACGATTGGCGCCGGAATCATCACGGTGGCGCGCGAAGTAGCGCAGCAGCGCTTCCGCCACCTCGGGATCAAGGTCGGATTTAACGCCAAGTCGCAGCATTGCGGGAGTGATTGCCATGTCGAGGAGCTGGATCCAGAGGTGCATCTGAGCGAGGGTGGAGCGCACATCGTCGGCGCGGTTGATGACATCAGGGGCGAGTTCAGCGGGGGCAGGCAGCTCTCCGCCAAGTTGGTCACTCAACAATCGCTGGTAGAAGCTCTGCACGGTGGCGAGCAACGCCAGCTCCCATTTGGGGTCCTCAACCAAAGTCAGCTCCTTAGAGATCGCGCGGGTAATGTTTCCAAATGGGACTGTCTTTTAGTAAAACCGAAAGGGAAGCGCAGCGCAATTGGTTACCTGGTTACGGAAGTGTCAGCACTCCTACCCAGGCGTAGAGACTAGGCTTGGCGCATCTTCGGAGGAGCGGCAAGGCGTGTCCCTACACGAGTCAGGTGTGTAGGGCTACTGAAAAACCACGGTTTTATTCCCATACAGCAGGATGCGGTTTTCCACGTGCCAACGGACGGCGCGCGACAGAACGACTTTTTCGATGTCGCGGCCCTTCTGAACCAGATCGTCGATGGTGTCGCGGTGGTAGATGCGGA
The DNA here is from genome assembly GCA_963789205.1 of uncultured Acidobacteriaceae bacterium. Classification (GTDB taxonomy): domain Bacteria; phylum Acidobacteriota; class Terriglobia; order Terriglobales; family Acidobacteriaceae; genus Acidiflorens. The sequence continues at coordinate 240,662 of CAWBJV010000020.1, read as the reverse complement.
CAACATCTTGTTCGATGATGGGGCCGTCGTCGAGCACTTGAGTAACGTAGTGAGCGGTGGCGCCGATCAGCTTGACGCCGCGCTGAAACGCCTGGTGGTAGGGCTTGGAGCCGACAAACGCGGGCAGGAAAGAGTGGTGAATGTTAATCAGGTTCTCGGAGCCGAGGGTGGCGATGAACTCATTCGAGAGCACCTGCATGTAGCGAGCGAGGACGACGAGACTGCATTGGTGTTCTCGGATGAGCGTAATTTGCCTCCCTTCCGCTTCCTGCTTGTTTTCTTTAGTGACCGGTACGACGAAGTAGGGGACACGGTAGAAGTCGGCGATGCGCTGATTATCGGGATGATTGGAAACGATCAGAGGGATTTCGCAGCGAAGTTCGCCACTCTGGTGGCGGTAGAGCAGGTCTTGCAAGCAATGGTCATACTTCGAGACGAAGATGGCGATGCGAGGGCGTTCCGTGGAGTGAGCGAGCCGCCAGTTCATTTGGAAGTCGCGGGCGATTGAAGCAAATCGCTCGGCAAACTGGACCAAGTCAAAATCAAAATCTGCCGGATCGAACTCCACCCGCGTAAGAAAGAGATTGGATTCCTCGTCTCCATGCTCATCGGCGAAGAGGATGTTGCCGTTGTGGCGAAAGATGAATTCGGCAATCGAAGCAACGACGCCTTTGCGGTCGGGGCAGGACACGAGAAGGATAGCGGAGTTATGCATGAAAGACTTCTGATTCAGTCGCTTTCCCCTGTGATCCCCTGTGGTAAAGATTTGTTCAACCACGGGAGCACGCGGGTACACAGGGGAAGACTAAACTACTTCTTCAACGCCTTCACAATCTCGCGCGCGGCATTTGCGCCCGAGCCGCCTGTGAGCCCCGTCCCCGGATGCGTTCCACTGCCGCACAGATACAAGCGCTCGATCGGCGTCTTATAGCGCGCCCAGTCGAGCAGCGGGCGCATGGTGAAGAACTGATCGAGCGCAAGTTCACCATGGAAGATATGGCCCCCGGTGAGGCCGTACGTTTCTTCGAGATCCTTCGGCGTGATGATCTGGTGGCGCAGAATGGTCCGCGGCAGATTCGGCGCGTACTGCGCGATCGTCTTTACCACGGTTTCGCCGAGCGCGGTGCGCTGGCCCTCCCAGTCGTTGTCTTTCAATTTGTACGGCGCGTATTGCATGTAGATGGACATTACATGCTGGCCAGCTGGGGCGAGCGACGGATCCGAAAGAGACGGAAATGTAATTTCAACATACGGATGGCGTGAGAAGTTGCCGTACTTCGATTCGTCGAAGGCGCGCTCGAGGTAATCGATCTCAGGGCTGATCTGGATGCGGCCATGGAGCAGGTTGCCGTTACCCTTTGCCTTAAGCGCGGTAAAATCCGGGAGCGCGGATATCGCGAGATTGATTTTCGCGACCGTCCCCATGCAGCGGTAGTTCTTGATTTTCTGAACGAAGTCCGGGGTGAGGTGCGCGGGATCGACCAGGCGCATGAGCGTGCGCTTGGGGTCGGCGTTCGAGACGACGGCTCGCGCGGAAATCTCTTCCCCAGAGGTGAGCACGACGCCGGTGGCGACGCCGTCCTTCACACGAATTTCAGCGACATCAGCGTCAGTGCGAATTTCCGCGCCCGCCTGTTTCGCGGCGGCAGCCATGGCCAGAGTGATGGCGCCGGCGCCGCCGGCAGGGAACTGCGGGCTTCCCGTGGGAGATGGGTCTGCGGCGGCGCGCAACATCAGCACGAGGGCACTGCCCGCTGACCACGGGCCCAGGAAGGTTCCGAAGATGCCGCGGGCCGCGATGGTGGCGCGCAGCGGTTCGGTGTCGAAGAATTCAGCGACCAGATCGGCGGCGGCCATCGGTCCCCAACGCAGGACGCGATACAAATCTTTCTTCCCCAGATTTCGAATGGACCGGCCCGTTTTCAGCATTCCCCAAAGGTCACCGCTGTTGGGGCTGTCAATATTCGGCGGCGTGAGCAGGAGCGCTTCGCCGATCACCTTGCCGATCTTTCCCAGGGCGGTGCCGAAGTCCATGTAGGATGCAGCGTCTTTCTGCGACCACTGCGCGATTTCCTGCGCGGCTTTCTTGGCGTCAGTATAAAGCACGAGCGCCCGGCCGTCGGGCAGCAGCGAGACTGTGCTCACATCGGGAGTCGTGAGCTTGAGGCCGTGCTGCTCCAATTGCATGTCGCGCACGATGTCGGCGCGGAGCGGGCCGGTATTATGGGCGAGGGTGGAGCAACGGAAGCCAGGATGAAATTCCTCGGTGATGGCCGCGCCGCCCACTTGGGCGCGGCGTTCGAGCACCAGCGGTTTGAATCCGGCTTTGGCGAGATAGAAGGCGGCGACCAGACCGTTGTGTCCGCCGCCGACGATGATGACATCGCGCGTTTCGTACATGCGCTTCTCCGCGGACATCAGGCGGCCCCGTCTTTCAGAATTTCGAGCGCCGCCAGACGTCCGGGCGCGCCCATGATGCCGCCGCCCGGATGCGTGGCCGATCCGCACATGTAAAGGTTCTTGATGGGCGAGCGGAATTGCGCCCATCCGGCGACCGGGCGCAGGAAAAACAATTGTTCGAGCGAGAGTTCACCCTGAAAGATGTTGCCTTCGGTCAATCCCCACTCGCGTTCGAGGTCGAGCGGGGTGACAACCTGGCGGTGCAGAATGATGTCTTTTATGTTCGGCGCGTATTCGGCGATGGTGTTGACCACGTTGTCGCCGAACTTTTCTTTTTCCGTGTCCCAGTCGAGGCCGGGCGCCAGCTTGTAAGGCGCGTACTGCACGAAGCACGAAAGAATGTGTTTGCCCGGCGGCGCGAGCGACGTATCGGTGAGCGTCGGAATTACCATGTCGATGTATGGGTGCGAAGACCAGTGCCCGTATTTCGCTTCGTCGTAAGCTTTCTCCATGTACTCGACGCTCGGCGAGATCGACATCGCGCCACGCAGGTGCGCGCCGACTCCCGGCATGCACTTGAAATCCGGCAACCCGTCGAGCGCCATGTTCACCTTGCCAGAAGACCCACGAAATTTGTAGCGCTTTACGCCATCCATGAATTCATCGGGCAGATTGCCGGGCTCGATCATCTTCGTAAACGTAAGCCGCGGATCGACGCTGGAAGAAACAACGTCAGCATAAATCTCGTCGCCGTTACTGAGCACAACGCCGGTGGCACGTCCGTTCTTGACCATGATTTGGGCAATCGGAGCCTCGGTGCGAATCTCGACTCCAGCCTCGCGAGCCGCGTCGGCAATCGCGTTCGAGATGGCGCCGGTGCCGCCGCGCGCGAATCCCCAGGCGCGGAAGGCGCCGTCAATCTCGCCCATGTAGTGGTGCAGCAGAACGTAGGCGGTGCCAGGCGAGCGCACGCCGAGAAAAGTACCGATAATGCCGGACGCCGACATCGTCGCCTTTAGCACATCCGTCTCAAACCACTGATCGAGAAAGTCGATGGCGCTCATGGTCATGAGCTGGACCTGGTTGTATTTGTCCTCGCTCGACATGCCCTGGAAGCGGCGTCCGATGAAGAGCAGCTTCATCAATTCTTGCGGATTCAGCGTTGCCGGGTCGGGCGGAATCATGCTGAGGATCGGCTTCACGAAGCGGCACATCGCCTGCATGGCTTTGCCGAATTCATCGTAGGCTTCGGCGTCAACGCGGGAGTGGCGGGCAATTTCGCGATGCGTCTTGCCGTGATCGTTCACGCGCCATAGATGATCGCCGTTCGGCATCGGGGTAAAAGTGCCGTCGAGCGGAAGGATTTCGAGTCCGTGGCGGGGAAGATCGAGATCGCGAATGATCTCAGGCCGCAGCAGCGAGACAACGTACGAGCAAACCGAAAACTTGAAGCCGGGAAAAACCTCTTCGGTACACGCCGCGCCGCCCAGAACGTGGCGGCGCTCCAGCACCAGCACTTTCTTTCCCGCTTTCGCCAGATAGGCGGCGTTGGTGAGACCGTTGTGGCCTCCACCAATCACGATTACGTCGTACTTCGTACCGCCCGAAACAGCAGACATATTTTGACCTAAGTAGATTGACCCAGATTAACCGGAAGGTCCTGCAGGAAAATGACTCGCCATTCTATCGAGAAAGCGTCGTTTTGTCTCTACTTACGGGTGATCGCTGACTTATGGTCAATCCATTTCGGCGCTTGCCGCAGATACTTAGGGTGCATATAATCCGGCGTCAGAGTTCTTCATATTTTCCCCTGTGAACCTCTGTGTCCTCTGTGGTTAAGACTTTCTCTCCACACGGAGGTCACAGAGGTGCACGGGAAAAACCGCACAGGGGAAACCACACAGAGGTCGCCTTGCCCATTGGAACTGCATTTCACGAGAGAACTTTCGCTCTCTGCCAGAGTCTGAATTACCGGGAATGGTCAGGATACTACACGGTGAGCGTGTACGAAGTGCATCACGAGCACGAGTACAACGCGATCCGCAATGCATGCGCGCTGATTGATATTTCGCCGCTCTATAAGTATCTGGTCACAGGAAAAGATGCGAGCAAACTGGTAAACCGCATAATCACGCGTGACATCAACAAAGTCGCGGTGGGGCAGGTGATTTATGCCTGCTGGTGCAATGAAGACGGCAAGGTCATTGACGACGGGACGATCACGCGCCTCGAACAAAACAAATATCGGTGGACCGCCGCTGATCCGAGCCTACGCTGGTTCCGGCAGAACGGCCTGAACATGGACGTTCAGATCGAAGATATTTCCGAGCAGACGGCGGCGCTGGCCTTACAAGGTCCGACCTCGGCGAGACTTTTGAAGACGGTCGCCGATGCCGACATCGCAAATCTAAAATATTTCCGAAAGACGAGCGGCAAGATTGCCGGTGTACCCGTCGATATTTCCCGCACCGGATACACCGGCGACCTGGGCTACGAAATCTGGATACCACTGAATAGAGAATCGAGGCCGTCAAAGTCTGGGACGCGCTGATGGATAAAGGCAAGCAGTTCGATATTCATGCAGCCGGAATGCTGGCGCTCGATGTCGCACGCGTGGAAGCGGGACTGCTGCTGATTGACGTCGATTACACGAGTTCGAAGAAGGCGCTGATTCCAGCGCAGAAATACTCGCCTTACGAGTTGGGCTTTGGGAAGATGGTGCATCTTGAGAAAGAGAACTTCATCGGCAAGCGCGCCCTGACGCGAGATCACAAGCAGGGAGTAGCACGGCAGTTAGTTGGGCTGGAAATAGATTGGGTAGAAGTAGAAGAACAATTCGACAAGTTCGGACTCTCTCCGGCAGCGCCCAGCCAGGCATCGCGCGTTGCCGTTCCCGTCTATGCAGGCGACAGGCACGTGGGCAAGGCCACCACGACGGCGTTCTCTCCCCTGCTGAAGAAACTGATCGCGCTGGCCAGCGTGGGGGCCGAGTATTCGAAACTTGGTACCAAACTGCAAATGGAGTTGACCATCGAAGCGCAACGGATGAAAACGACCGCGACGGTGGTGCCGTTGCCGTTCTTCAATCCGAAGCGGAAGACAGCAGTGCCGGTTTAATTGTTGATTCCGCACCACGCGTTCCCTACTTTGTGAACGCGTCATATAGCCTGAGAAATTGCAGCTGTTGATAACACGTGAACGCAGGCGGCGCGGGATACCGCGCATTGTCCACGTCGATCACATTGTAACTCGGGCCCAGCGCCGCAGCGCTGTTCAATTGGCAATTGTGAGGCCGGCCATCTGCCTTTGGCCAGGCGCATCTCCAGTTTTTGCAGCGCAGTAATCATTTCCGCTGGACTGAATTCACAGTGGCCGGCGCGGTGAATGAATCTCTCCCGCAACATATTACTGTTGTTCGCCTCGTGAACAACCGTTGCATAGGCCTTTTCGTTTTCCGCGGAAACGACTCCGTCGCCGGTGGTGTGCAGGGTCAGCACCGGGACGGTCGCTGTCCGTTGAAGATGACGTTTTCGCTCAAGTAAGTCAGCGCCCCCGGATCTGCGGCAATTCGCGGCGTGTTTTTCAGTGCAGCCAGGTCCTCGTCCAGGCTAAGTCCGGCCGCGGCATACAGCGCTTGCACTTCCGCATAATCCCGCGAGCGTTGCAGTTGATACTTGTAGCCCACGCCGGTGTTAAAGGAAGGATTTCCACCGGCCCGGACTTCGAGTTCCGCACGGGCTGCGAATTCGGTGGGTAAGGAGTCGCTTTGCAACCACGAAACTGATTGGCCTCCTGGGTTGCGTAATCAGTGGAAGCCGGTTCCGGAGTCGTGGGGTCGAACCAGCCCGGCAGATCCAAGAGAGCTGAGACCAACGCCAGTCGCGCCTGCCCTTGCGGGGTCGTTTGGGCTACGGCGAGAATCCTTCCGCGGTGCCCAAATCCAACGTCGGGTCGGTGATATGGACCACCTCCAAAGAACCGCCTGCCAGCAGCGTGTTGAAAGCAAATGCTCCATCTAAGTGCTGGTTCCAGAAACCCACGCTCCCGGATAGGACTCCGCACATGGGCTGCGCCGCAGCGAAACGGTCCGGGTACTGCTGCACCAATGCAGCGGTGACCTCGCCACCCATAGAGTGTCCCCAGGCGATGGTCTGGAGGGGAGTGCCGAACATGCTTTCAAAGACATCGAGCGTGGCAATCTGATCGGGGATCGCCTCGTGCACGGCCCAACCCGTGCTGGCATAAGATGAACCCGCCAGCGCGAAGCCCCCCGCACAGCTGTAAGCCCCCGTATAGGGATCGCTCATATCCAGCGCGGGATTTGGCGCACCAGGATCGACATAACCATGGCTGTAGAGAAGCAGCGCGCCATTCCACGACACCGGGAAATCGATCGCGTAGGTTGCGCCGTCGGTTAAGGTGCCGGTGATGTGCTGCTGCGCGGCTGCGCTCCCGCAGAGCATACGATGAGCAGAACGGCGGCTGAAGCGGACAACAGGTTGAGACTCACGGTCTTCGGCATGGCACTTCACCTCCGTAGTAGCTAGGAGATGAGAACGCTTTCTGCTAGCGGGGTTTAGCGTGTGGAAATCGGCGGCAAGCCGTCGTGCGATTTTTGTGCCAGTACCGCGAACTTGTCAACGCCAAAGATCGGCTCTTCTCCGTTTTTTTTTTTTTTTTTTTTTTTTTTTTTACGCCGATCATTACCAGCAATCCGCACAACCCGACGACCTTGATCACGGCGAGAGGTTTGTTGGGCTCCTCGGGTGGTGGCAGTTCAGAGAGATGGCGATGGTGAGGGAAGTCGTGATGAAGCCGACGATGGCGACCAGCCGTGGCCACTGGTTTTCCGCCGGGAACGCGAATCACGTTTGGCGCCGCGGGTTGGTTCTGGAGTTTGAACATCATTTTGAAGAAACACAGATAGGGAATGAAGTAAGTGATCACTCCCATACTCACGAGGACGTCGTAGGCGCCCTTCACGTCGGTGCCCGCCTGCTCGTAGAAAGACGAATAAGATCTCCGAAAGCAGCTTGAACCAAGAGGGCGACCCAGGGTGTTCGCCAGCGTGGGTGAAGTGCTCCTAAGACCGGGGCAATATAGCGATCCAGGCCGGCAACGAAGGGCAGGCGTGCGACGGCGGCGAGGTAGGCGCCCGCTGCTCCCAGATTGCTCAGCGCGATCAGGAAGGCGGCCACGGAATCACTCCCTGCCATCCAATGCGCTCGGCCGTCTTCGGTGATGGCCTGCATCAAACCTTGCAGGTCACTGACCTCTGAAGCGGGCAGCGCCAGCATCACGTCAGATAGTGCCCACGATATAGCAGAAGGTCACTGTCAAGACCTGCGACGAAAAGCGCAAATGGAATGGCGCGGCGAGCATTCTTAATTTCTTCTGCTGATGAACCACGCGGTTCACACCTGCCGCGACCTAATGTTATAACTGACCAGAAGATGATGTCGTTAAGATGCGTCTCTGAGCGTCTAATCTGTGATTGGGGTAAGGCGGTCGCCTGAGCCGAAGCGATGCCAGGCAATTATGCCCATCCCTATCACGATCATGACGGGAATCCACATGGCGAGCGCACCGAGATTGTGCAGCCATTTGCCGACGTCGAGGCCGATAACGTTCAGCAAGGTAGCGGCGCCGAGAGCGTTATCAGCGAGAACACAATATAAAACGTGGCGTTCGTTTGACACAAGCCCCCACTCCGGAGACGGATGAAAAGCATCGCGCGGCGGCTAAGTAGAGGATGGCCGGAAGAAGGGAAGGTTGCTGGTCCAGTATGTCCATGCGGAGATGAAAACGGAGAAGTCACCGAAGGCGCGTTTGCTTCCAAACGTAGAGGCCGCCTTCGTACGGGATAGCGGGAGGAGAGTTCAAAGCACGGACAGCGCCAGAGGAGTATAGAAAGCGAGCCAGGCACCGATCCAAATCACGAATGGAACCGGGGCCAGCGGCGGCGGCAGCGGCGATCCAGTGTAAACTGATGCCAGTGACTACGTAGAAAAGGATAAGGTCGCGAAAAAAAAAAAAAAAAAAAAAAAAAAAAAAAAAAAAAAAAAAAAAAAAAAAAAAAAAAAAAAAAAAAAAAAAAAAAAAAAAAAAAAAAAAAAAAAAAAAAAAAAAAAAAAAAAAAAAAAAAAAAAAAAAAAAAAAAAAAAAAAAAAAAAAAAAAAAAAAAAAAAAAAAAAAAATTCCGGAGCGTCTTTTCTTTGACTCCGGCGTTTCCAATACAGATACCCGGGAACGCCAACCAGCACAATGATCGCGCCCCACAAAGCTTCGTTCGGCCGCTCGATGATGGTGTTGAGCGTCCAGGCAACGCCGACTATTACATAGATCGCCGGCAACCACGGGTATCCGGTGCAGCGATAAGGACGAGGGACATCGGGTTTTTTCCAACGCAGCACGAACAGGCCAATGACGGTCAGCGTGTACGACAGCACCATACCGAAGATGACGTAAGTGTAAAGCTGGTCGTAGCGTCCGCTCAAGGTGAGCACCGCAGCCCAGATGCCTTGGCCGATCAGGCTGAAGGCCGGTGTCCGCCATTTGGGATGAATAACAGCCATGCGGCGGAAGAACACACCGTCCTTTGCCATGGCAAGGTAGACCCGCGATCCTGACAAAGTGCACGCCGCCGCCGCGCTGAAACACGAAATTGCAATCATAGCGGAGAGCCATACTGCGGCGCCCGGGGAAAACAGTACGGCCGCGGCATCGTGGACAATGGTTTCGTGCTTTGCGACCTCACTCAGCGGCAGCGCGTAGACATAAGTCATGTTCATCGCGAGATAGATCGCGCCCACCGTGAGCACTCCCAAGACCATGGCCAGCGGCACGTTCCGCCGCGGGTCTTTAACTTCTCCTGCAACCCATGTGATGTAAACCCAGCCGTCATAGGCCCAAAACACCGCGATCAAACCGACGCCCAGAGCGGAGATCAATTGTCCCGGGCTTAACCCCATGCTTAATCCGCCCGGCGCTTGTGCGCTGAAATTCGACCAATGTCCCTTGCCGATGGCGAACCCCAGAACCACGAAAGCAGCCATAGCGATGAACTTCGTCCAAGTCGAAACGTTCTGCAGGCGCGCGCCCCAGCGCAATCCGAAGACGTTGACATAAGTGAGGATGGCGATCAGCAATAGCCCGACGGCATGCGCCCGCGTGAGATGAAGATCGCTTCGACAATATAGCCGTTCGCCAGCGTGGGATAAGGGAGATTGATGTTAGCCATCACGTGCTGCTGCGACATCCAGGGCAGGATGTTCCCCATGTAGGCTGCCGAGGCAACGGAGAGCGCGGCAATGGTGCCGCCATTCGCGACCGCGAACAACATCCAGCCGTAAAGAAACGCAACCAGGTCGCCGTACGCTTCGCGCAGATAAATGTATTGTCCGCCGGAGTCGGGAAACATGGAGCCAAGTTCGGCGAACGCCACGCAGGCGCACAATGAAATCACTCCGCCAAGTACCCATACAAGAAAAAACAACGTTGGGTTGGGCAAGGGCCCTGCAATATCTTTGGCGGTAAGGAAAATAGAAGAGCCGATGATTCCACTTATCAGCAGCAGCACTGAGTCGAGCAGACTAAGTCCACGGACGAGACTGGGTGTTTGACTGGAGGGCTCGGTTTCGGTTGCACGGAGGCGGAAGCGGTGTCCATTGAATTGTTTTTCAGTTCTTCATCGGCAGATCACGTCGTTGGATCACTAGCCGTTCGCCGTTCGCTAAGGCAGTCGCCGTACTCGCCGAAGAAAGCCAACGTCTTTGGGCTTCGACGATCGACGAACAGCGAACGGCAACAACCGCTTTATCCCATGCCCAGTTCATCCGGGGACTCCAGCGGCGTTCCGCAGCGCCGGCAGATGACAGCCGAACAATCGCCGCAGGTCAACGGATCGCCGATTTCCACCGCACAGACGGGACAGTACAACAACCGCTGAGGTCTTCCCCGAGGCATCAGGCGTGGCTTTCGGAGCGATCTCCATAACCTTTGACTTTGAGCACGGGAACTGTAACACAATTTTCAAGGGGGCTTGCCTTCAGTCATCCGCAAACGTCGCGAACGGATTTCTTTAGGCAGCGCATTAGTCGGGCGGCTTGCGCAGGATGAGGTCGCCTTCGGTCGGCGGTAGCGAGATCGGGAATTGCCAGATTTTATCTTTCATCCAGAAGCTGATGATGAAATCCTCGCGCTCTTTCCACGGCCCGATCCACCTGTTGTTGGTCGCGAACAACACCCAGCCCGTGGGCTTCGGGATTGCCCGGGGTCAGCATTACCGTGTTGGGATCGAGGACTTGCGTGCTGAGAAATTCGATGAACTCAGTCACCTCTCTTTTGGTCTTATCCGCAAGCGAGCCGTTTTTTCCTCGGCAGTCTCGGGGTTTTTCTTGATCTGGCGCTCGGTTTCAAAAATCTTCGTGTCCACGTCATTCTGCAATTTGGTGGAGAGTTCCGTGGGATCCGTACAGCCCTCCTGAACGTCGTGATGACGAACGAAGTCGATGCGCACGTCCGCAGGAAACTCAAATTTGTCACGACCGGTGTAAGTCACGCTCACGTACGCACCCAGCAGATGATAAAACCGACGGCGGCTTTTCGTGAGCTCCTGCGAATCCATGAGAAGGGTGACCGTGAGATCGTTTCCCGTCATCGTCCAGCGATAACGACCGTCATCGCCGCGCTCGAAGGTGCAGCCCGGCGCGCCCGCGGCCCAACGCACGGCGGGCAATTGCTTCTGCCGCGCTGAGCTGAAGGATGGGGCTAGAGCGATGAATATCGCTAAAGCAATTCTTGGGTGCCAGAAGCAGAATCGCCACACGGCGGAAAGCCAGCCCAGACGATCGATTGCGCGCGAAGATTGGGCAAGCTTGAACAATATCTCTCCCAGCATGACACGCTCTACTTATCAATTAGAATATCGGAGTAGCTCACCATCCAGCGCGAAAGTGGTGTGTTGATCTTTGCCCATTGCTTGAATTCATAGAAATTTGTATAGGCCCAGCGCATCCTGCGGACTGCGAAGTCGTGTTCGGAGCCGTCCAACGGGTGCGCTAACGGATAGCCCAACTCTTGCAGGTAGTCTCCCACCAGCCGCTCAAAGGTGGCCAATTGATCTTGAGGGAACTTGTCTTTCCACCGGCCGACCGGCGTAAAGCGACCTTCCTTCAAATCCTCCTTGAACGACGTCAGGGGCTTCTTCACCGAGCCCACACTCCGCTCGCGGATTCTGTCATAGTCCAGTTCGTGTCCAAGAAAGTCGCCAATCCTCCTTAACGTCGGCTCCGGCCGTTCCACCAGTTCCTCATAGCGTATCTCCATGTATTTCGGTCCGAGCGCCGGGGCATAAGAACGGCCCTTGCGCACAATCCACTCCCAGTAGATGCCGGCCGCGAGCAAGCTGCGCTTCTTGTCCCACGGGAGCGGGCGGCCCATTCACGTTTATCGAGTGACAGGGCAATGTCACGCGCATCACGGATAATGTGGACGAACTGAGCTTCGGGAAAGTCGCGGTGGATCCGCAGCATGTGGGGAATGTTCGTGGGAGTCGAATCAATCCAGCGATCAGCCCTGCTGGCGCGCAACCTCTTCCATGATGATCCGGATAAAGTCGCTGCCATTGTTGCATTCCGCCATCACCTTTTCGTCGATTTCCGTCGCATCCAGGCCCGACACCTCGAAGGCTTTGCTGCTCAGCCATTCCCGCATCGTCGCTTCTTTGTTCTTGCGAACGCTCAAGTCACCATAGATGGGTTCCAGCACATCGAAGACGTTCATCTGCGTGTGAAAACTGGCAAAGCCTCCCGCTGAAAGCAGAAGGTGGTAGAGGAAACTGGTTCCGGAACGGGGACAGCCGACAATGAATATCGGAGATTTCATGGGCCCGAGAAATCGCTTGGCGCGGGATCGAATCGATTATACCGACTCGGATTAGCTGAAACCGGCGCAGCCGTGTTTTGGACAACCGTAATTAGCTCAGGGCGCTCCTCTGCAATTTGGAGCCAATCCGATTATGTTAGATTGGTATCGGTGGGGCGCGTAGCTCAGGCGGTAGAGCAACGCCCTTTTAAGTGGCTGCTGCTGACATCCTACCTAGCGGATTCAATCACTTGGCTCGGGGTGGTTCCACACAATTCGGGGCGAATGGCCCTCAGTTGGGTTGAGTTGTGCAACCAATTGTGCAACGATCCGGATGTGGTGTTGTGGCTGCAACGGATTCTCGCTACTACGGAGTCAAGATGGATTTTCCATCGCTGAAACGAATCCCCTTCGCTGACGCGGAGCAATTGGAAAAATGGCACCGTTGGCTAAATCCTCAGACGCAGGACGAAGAAAACATTTTGCAGGCGGTATCCGTTCTGTGCCAGAAGATCGGCGTTTTTGATGAGGCTTTTTGCCAGCGTTCTCGACGTGCGACTCCTATTCACGAAGCCGGGCACGCGGTTGTCGCGGACAAATGCCATCTGCTGGTAGCCCGCGTGCAGCTTGTCTCGGACGACGAGGGATTCTGTGAATATGCAAACGATCCGACTTCCGAAACAGCAATAGAAAACCGAATTGTTTCCGGTCTCGCGGGACAGTGGGCAGAGGCTCGCCTAGGAGGGCAGCTTCACGCATACCGGCGTGTGTGTTCCACAACGGACGACACTCAAGTAGCGCAATTTCTTGAGCAAATCTGCGCCGGAAGGAACACAACATTCCACGAACAGAAATACCAGGAACTCGTGGATCGAACCGTTGAGATGATAGAGGAACACCGAGGACGGCATCCGGCGCGTTGCCGAAGAACTTCAGCGTGTGGGTCAACTAACGGGCGGACAGATCAAACAATTGATCTGAAGCGCAGCATCATTTTTTTTGGCTGCCCTGATCTTCGCCCACCTTTTTTTCTGCGCTGCCGCTATTCTTTTCAGTTTGCCAGATTGTGCTCTGTAGCCTGGAATTCTCAGGGTCGAAAATCACTCCGCTCACCGGTACCGGCCTGCGCGCTGAAGCTCAACCCACGAGGCCAGCAACTGCCGCTAACGCAGGCGAATTCGATGGAAAAATTCGCACCCGCCAGAATCCCCTGTCGGGGATTGGGGCCCCTAATTCCGGACATGACAATTTTCACTGAGCCGTCTTCCTGGCCCGTGACGGTGCAACTGAGGAAGAGAGTCTGAGCGCAGCTCACGTTCGCTGCGGCCACACCCGATTCCGTGAGCGTCAGCGAAATCCAGTTCAGCCCAGAAGCGTTGTTGAAGAACAGAGGGGGGCTGCCATTGTGGTTAACAGTGAAGCCGAAGTTCACTCCAACCTGTGTGCACCCTTCGGGAGGACATTGCGAGAACGCTCTGAGCCCGCTGCCGCTCACTCCCTGGATAATGATTTTCGGATCCTTGCTTTGCGCGAGAGTCGCCAGCGAGCACAGCACGATTAGCGCGACCAGAGTGGAAATTCGAATAGTTTTCATAAATTTGTGAGCCTCACTTTGTAAAGTCGGGCAGGGAGTGATTTATTCCCTGCAGGAGAGAGCGCCCGGAAGGGTAGCGCATCCGGCAACAGGGGTCAAGCAGATGTACTCGTCCACATGATTGGTGACACTTTTGGGAGCTAGGAATTCAGCGCGAACAGCCTAGCGAAGGAGCGGTTGACAATATGATCCGCACCGTGGAAATGACGTGCGCACTATATCTCTTTAACCCGGGACAGGTAAGCTCTGGCGGGCCTGGTACTTGCTGGTCTCATCGTGCTTCGGGAAAGCTGCCAAGAACCGCAGCTTTCCCACATTTCCACCGTGCCTGCTACTTCTAGCTAGCAAATGCTGGTTTTTCATGAATGCGGAGTGTCACCAATCATTCTGAACGAGAACAGCAGAACCTTACACTTCGGAGAATCTCGGACAACTATGCAAACTGCCGCGTGATCTCGGATTGCCTGTGTAATGGACTCCAGACTCATGGCTTGCCCCCTCGGGTTCGCAGTTGCGACCGCAAGGATAGCATGCAGTTGGGGATCTCCGGACGCATGTTCATTTTGTCAGATTGGGCCTCGTCCTGATTACAACAACGCCTTACTAGTCCCCGCCGTAACCCGTCGATGTGTTCAATATTGCACAGACGATTTTTAGCTCCGAGCCTATTGTCTATGAATGTTTTTGACCTTGGTTTAGAACTGGCGACCAAGTAGCTCGGGAAGCGTCGTACCCCGGCATGTCTTCCCGAGCTTTTTCGTGTCGTTAGAAATGAGGATTATGTGTCGAAAAACTTTGAGCGGTGGAAAGAATTAGCGGCCCAGTGCCTCGGAGGAACGAGATCCTGCGAAGTTGACGGAACTCGCAACCGAAATGAATCTCGTTCTGAATCACAAAACACCAAACCTCGAAGCGGACCTTACGGTTGCTTGGGCACGGTGGTCAAGGTTACGCCGGAAGGCGTGATAGTGCGAACTGACTTGCACTCGAACATAACTTTGGAGGGACAACTGTGTCGGTTCGACATCAATGGCAAAGCGTGCGACAGCAGTGACCTTGGTTATGAAAGTACGACGCAGAAAGGGGGCATCCCCGGCACGCATGAATGCGGTCCTTGGGAACTGACTGACCATGATGCCACTGCTTTTCTTCAATCTATAGAACAGGAAAGAGCCAGAAATATCGAAAAGGCAGCGGAATTGCGAAGAACGTACGAAGCAACAAGAAGTTCTGGCTGTTGAAACATCGCGATTACACTCAGAATCCGGTATTTGAGGCTATGGAAGCAGAGCTGACGGGAGTTTTGTTTTGCTTTTTCCCGAGAACCGATGTATAAACTACGAGCGCCGGTAGTTTCCCCTCAAACTCCGCCACTATCCAAGGCTTTAAGCAGCACGCGTCAGGTTCGCGTGAAGGTCAGTGCTGCCAGTGTGTTCTTCGCGGGCAGTAACATTGCGGTTTGTTGAATCGACGCAGGGATGTGGAATTAAAGAATGCCTGAAGCCAGGTTCCGGCCCCGGCTTTCGAAGAGGAAACGGCGGACTACCATTCAGACCCGATCCCAAAGCAGGTTTCACCAGGAGAAATCAATGCTTCGTATAGGAACTGTGGCTCGAACTCTCTTCTTATGCGGCCTGGCTGTGACAACGCAGGCCTTTGCCAAAACTAACAAGACCAAAACCATTGTGACCTATCCATCGGCCTTTGCGGTTTCGCAGCGGTTGTCGGACCTTCCGGTGGATAATTCACTCTTTGGTGGCCAAGAAATGCCTGAACCTCGACCGAGTCCACTGCGGTCGAGAGCCGTTCCCGGTCCCGGGCAACAGGAGGACCCGGTGCTGCAGAAGGAAGTCCGCCCCCTGGTTGCTGCCACCTTGGGCGTTGATTTCGACGGCATTCCGGCGAACGGCTATGCGCCTTCGGATTCCAACATGGCTGTCGGGCCTAATCACATTGTTGAGACGGTCAACGTGCGATTCGCGGTCTACAACAAAAGCGGCACCCTTCTGTCGGGCCCAACCAATTTCACGACTCTCTTCTCCGCACTCGGCGGTAACTGCGCTGGCGGCTCAAGCGATCCGATCGCGCTCTATGATCGCCAAGCTGATCGCTGGGTGATCAGCGATATCGGCTACGCCGGCAGCAGCCCGTTTCTGGAGTGCGTCGCAGTGTGAAGACCAACGACCCCACCGGCGCCTACTTCCTCTACTCTTACTCTTTTGGCTCGAATCTGAATGACTACCCCAAGTTAAGCACCTGGGCCACGGCCAGCAACAGCGCCTATTTGGCTACCTACAACATTTTCCAAAATGCATCGAGTTTTATTGGTGCGGACCTCTGCGGTATGGACCGCACTAAGATGCTGGCCGGAGACTCGTCTGCGGCTCAACTCTGTAAACTGACTCCCAGCAGCGAAGGCAGTTATTTGCCCTCCGACATGGACGGCCCGTTTCCTCCGGTCGATGGCACGCCCGGACTCTACATCACCTGGCAGAACAACAATCCCGGCCAGTTGTATTTGCGCCAGCTTACCCTGAACTTCGCGACGGCCACGGCCACTCTCTCATCGCCAACGAGCATCAGCGTGGCCAACGACACCCTGGCCTGCGGCAATGGGGGTACCTGCGTTCCGCAGCTGGGAACTTCTCAGACACTGGACACGCTCGGCGACCGTATGATGTACCGCTTTGCGGTGCGACACTTCCCCGATCATGATCGCGCGGTCGTCAACCACGCGGTCGATAACGGGGGCCCGGTGGCGATCCGCTGGTACGAACTGTATGACCCAGCCGGCGCCGTAACCCTGAATCAGCAGGGAACCTACGCCCCGGATAGCACCTATCGTTGGATGGGGAGCATCGCCGAGGACCAGAGCCAGAATATCGGCCTGGGATACAGCGCATCCAGCAGCAGTATCAATCCCGCCATTCGCATCACCGGCCGTGTACCCGGCGATCCAGCTGGCACGCTGGAGGCGGAGGCCAGCCAGTTGGTAGGCACAGGATCGCAGACCAGCGGGCTGTCTCGTTGGGGCGACTACACCGCCATGCAAGTCGATCCCAGCGACGACTGCACCTTCTGGTACGTGGACCAGTACGAGAAAGTCAGTGGCACTTTCAACTGGAACACAAACATCGGATCGTTCGTCTTCAACGGTTGCGGTAATGGTGGAAGCCCGGACTTCTATCTCACCGCAAATCCGAACACCGTAACCATCGTTCAAGGCAGCAGCGGCACGAGCACCATTACGGTGAACGATTTGAACGGCTTCACCGGCAGTGTCAACTTGAGCGCCTCGGGTCTGCCGAGCGGCGTGACCGCAGGCTTCAGCACGAATCCCACAACTAACACCAGCACGTTAACCCTGACGGCCAGCGGTTCGGCTGCCTTAGGGACAGTTAACGTGACTATCACCGGGACGTCGGGCTCCTTGACGCACACGACGACGGTGGCCTTGACTGTGAACCAGCCTATTAACGGCGCAAACATCAGTCTGACGCCGAGCGCTCTCACGTATGGCTCGGTCGTGATAGGGCAGTCGAGCAAGGGGAAGACTGCCACCCTTAGTAACAGCGGGACCGCAACGCTCGACATCAGCAACATCACAGTCAGCGGCGATTTCGCGCAAGCGAGCAGCCCGAAGCCCTGCGGCAGCACATTGGCCGGAGGAGCGAGTTGCCAGATCGTGATTGTCTTTACTCCGAGCCAGGTTGGGTCTCGGAAGGGGACGCTTTCGGTCTTCGACAACGCTTCGAACAGTCCGCAGACGGTGGCGCTGTCGGGCACGGCAAAGCCCAAGTCACGTTAACACCTACCAGCGCGACCTACCCGGGAACGCTGGTCGGGACAACCAGCACACCCAAGGTGTTTACGTTGAGGAACAACCTGAACACAATACTCCACAACATCGTGATCTCGGCGACCGGCGACTTCGCCGTCTCCTCGACGAACTGCCAGGCAAACTTGACCTCCAATTGGTACTGCACCATCAATGTGACGTTCACTCCGACTCAGACAGGAACGAGGACGGGGACGTTGCAGGTGTCTGACAGCGCCAACAATAGCCCGCAGACTTCGAGTCTGACGGGCATAGGCAAGTAAGAGAGTCTGTGTTACTGAACCAGCCCCGTAGAGATGCGGGGCTGTTTTTTTTTGTCCGCCCCGAGCAGCATATTACCAGCCTGGGATGCGGTGCCCGCTGCAGGATGCTCATTTAGTGCAAACCATGTTTTCGACGGTGAAGAATTTCCGCTCCTGACTCTCCACGAGGGCAATTTGCGCGGTCTGAGTACTCCGCGCACTAGTCGGTGCACTTTAGATGAGAATCTTTTCACACTACACAAGTAGAAGAAACACATGTACAGTTGTGATCGTTTTTCGACGGTCAAAAACGGATCCCGCTTGAAATCACTTGAAAAGCTCGCCATTACGTCCGCCTTGCTGTTAGCATTGGCGGGAACCGCCAGTGCTCAAACATGGACACCTCTAAACAACCAACCCGGGTTTAACCTCGGCGTTATGTTGCAGCTCAGAGACGGCAGGATCCTGGTGCACGAGGAATCCGACGGAGATCTCGGCGAGTGGCATATTCTCACCCCTGATTCCACCGGCAGTTACGTCAATGGCACATGGAGTTTTGGCGGACGTCTACCTTCCGGCTACGCACCCTTATACTTCAGTTCCCAAGTGTTGCTGGACGGAAAAGTCATTATCGAAGGCGGAGAGTACAACGAAGGTCCACCGGTCTGGACAACCCTGGGCGCGATTGGAACCATCTCCGGAGGCACGCTAACCTGGACGCTTAACTCTCCGCCTGTTGGCTGGGGCTCGATCGGCGACGCGGAGAGCGTGATGCTGGCCGACGGAACCGACATGCAAGCGAACTGCTGTTCGTCTCAGAATGCGCTGTTTAACGGCCCGAATTCCTGGACGGAGACCGGCTCGGTAAACCAGTTCAGTAACGATGAGTCAGGGTTTACGCTGCTGACCAACAACAAAGTTTTCAGCGTGGATTCGAAAGACGATCCCAATTGTGGTACCAGTCAAGGTTCGGAGCTTTACGATCAGGACACCGGCCTCTGGTCGTGCGGACCAACGACCCCCGTCCAGCTCTATAACGCCTCCGACGAAGAATTGGGCGCCGCGGTCCTGATGTATAACAACAAGGTGTTGCAGTTTGGAGGGAACGCGGTGGCAACGGCTTTGTACGACGTTGCTACCAACACCTGGTCGGCCGGTCCGACTCCCGCAAACGGCTTGGATCAGGCTGATGGTCCGGCAGCGCTTGAGCCGAACGGCAAAGTGCTCGCCATGCTGAGCCCTGGCATCTTCCAACCTGGTTGCCAATTTGTCGAGTACGACCCAGTCGCCGGGACCCTGACGGGCACTGCGAATCCGACGAACTGCCCGGGTGATTCATCGTTCTTTGGACACCTGATGATCCTTCCGACCGGTCAGATCATGTTCACCGACTTTAGCGGCCTCGTTGAAGTTTATACGCCGGCACCCGGTGTCGTTCCGGGCGTCGCGCCGACCATCGCCCCTGGCCAGGGGCAGCTCATCAACAGTCCCTCCACCAACAACATTTTGTCGGGAACACAGCTCAATGGTTTGTCGGAGAACAACGCCTACGGTGATGACTACCAGACGGCCACCAACTATCCCCTGGTTCGCTTCGTGCAGGTCGCCAGCCCTAACGGTGTCTACTACGCCACCACTCACGATGAGAGCACACATTCGATCGCTCCCCACTCCTTCAACTCGACCCTGTTCGATGTGCCAGCGGGCATTCCTGCCGGACAGTATAAGTTGTATGCGGTTGCCAACGGCATCGAGTCGAACGGGGTACCCGTGACGGTTGTCGCTAGCCCTGATTTCAGCCTAACCGCAAATCCGAGCAGCGTGAGCATTGCGCAGGGCGGCAGCGGCACTAGCACGATCACAGTCGTTCCTGTGAACGGCTTCAGCGGCAGTGTCAGCTTAACGCCTCCGGTCTGCCGAGCGGCGTGACGGCGGGGTTCAGCCCGAATCCTACAACCTCCACCAGCACGTTGACCCTCATAGCGAGCGCTGCGGCTGCCACGGGACAGTCACTGTGACAATCACGGGCACGTCGGGCAGTTTGAATCCGACGACCACAATTGACCTCACCGTGACTGCCGGCGGTCCAGTGGTCACGCTGTCGCCGACGTCCCTTACGTTTGGCAATACCGTATTGGGCACGACCAGTGCTGCGAAGAGTGTCACACTCACCAACGCGGGAAACGCGACGCTGAACATCGCTAGCATCACGACCAGTGGTGACTTCGCCCCCGTGGCCAGTACGAAGCCCTGCGGCAGCACGCTAGCCGTGGGAAAGAATTGCATAATCAAGGTCACCTTCACTCCTACCCAACTCGGAACGCGTACGGGCAACATTACGATTACCGACAACGCTTCGAACAGCCCACAGATGGTGCCACTGTCCGGCACTGGCATTGCCCCGGTCACATTAACACCGAGCAACGCGACGTATGCGGCTCAGACAGTGGGGACGACCAGCCTGCCGAAGACGTTTACTCTTAAGAACAACCAGAGCGTAACGCTTAACAGCATCGTGATCTCGACAACCGGGGACTTCAGTGTCCTCACGACGACCTGCGGTGCGAGTCTGGCGGCCAAGACCAACTGCACCATCAAAGTGGTGTTCAAGCCAACCGCGACGGGCACGAGGACGGGTAAGTTGAACGTCGCCGATAACGCCAGCAACAGCCCGCAGACTTCGAGTCTGACGGGAACGGGCAAGTGAGAGAGTCTGTGGAGAGTCTGTTTTACTGAACCAGCCCCGTAGAGATGCGGGGCTTTTTTTCCCCGCCCAGAGCAGCTTATCACCAGCTTGGGATGCGCTACCCGCTAGTTCGAATCTTTCTTCGCTCGTTTTGAAAGAGCCACCAGCAGCAGCTCTGTTGTCTCCACCAATAGGGAGCCGATCAGTCTACCTTTCCCAGCTCCACCGAATCTCCAGAATGTCGCGTACAAGGCAGCGATATAGATAATGCCCGCAACCGCCAGAAAGACACGGTCGCCGAGTTCGCGGGGCCTCACAAACAGCCAGGCAGCCACAGGAATTAGAAACGCCATCACGCAGGGTTGGTGGTTGATGGCATCCAGACTGTCGGTCTTTCCGTCTTCTTTTCGCTCGCCAAGTGCGTCGGAGATAGATGACTGTTGCAATCAGGCCTGTTATCGACAGTTATCTTTCGAGACAGATCACTACCTCGTGCGCTACGGGCACACGACGCGCGCGGTAGGTCAACCAAATATCTCTATAGACCGTGATAGCTCAAGGTGACGGTTTTCGTCTGCCCCGCGCCGATCGTTCCGACGAAAGCCATCTCTATCGAAAATACCTCGGAAGAGTCTGCAATGTAATTGAGGTAAGCTCGTTAAGGCGAAAGCACACGCGTTGGGTCCGGTATTGACGGATTGCGCGAAACCTTGCTAGTAACTGAATTGTGTAGACACGGGTCCAGCGAGTGAGAGCTGCAATCCGTAATTGGGATCCGGCTGAGCTGTCCTTGCGAGGGCGCTGTTAACGCCTCCGGCCCGAAAAGCAAAACCACCGCTACCAGAGATTGGGGGCGCTGCGTCGGCGAAGCGCACCAGATACGCCACGTCGCTAACGAGTTGGTTATTCCTGAGCGCCATCACCACCTTGATTGAGGAAGTGCTCGGAACCTTGGTAATGGTTTGCGTCAGCGTCCAGTTCCCGTCGGCGGTATTGCGGGCAATCTTAACCGAGCTAGAGCTATGGCTCAGAACGACGGCGCTTTGCCAGTTTCCGGTGTCGCTGACGCCGTAATCGGTGTAATTCATTGGAGCATTCTGGTCGCAAATGCCATACCCTTCACCGTTGGCCCCTAACAGATACACTCCGAACGGCGTCTGAAGCTGGAGGATGTTGCCGTTCACCGTGCAATCGTTCAGGTAAGTGTTGCTGCTGCCCGAGGTGAAACCGTACGAGCACGTAGTCGTTGCATGGGCCGGGAGCGCGACCCAAATCAACATCAGGAAACTGGCACAAAGGAAGGTAACGTGGCGGGCCATGGAGTCCTCCTTTTTCCGCTTTCATTACACGCCGGTTGGGCAGAAACATCACTGTACGAGATGGCCCCGCTGGGTCGAGGGAAGGAATAACGATGCCAAGCCCAGCTTTGATCGCGGATATGAGCCGGGTAGAGATCGCTGTCAAGCAGAAAGTGCTTTGATGTGATAAGTCTAGGCGGATGTTCTCCCAACTTGTTGGTTGACGCAAATCCCGATTCCACTCATTGACCTAGAGCGCAATTTCTCAAATGAATGCAGCCGCCTGATTTACAGTTGACTCGCTCACCACGAGGCCCAAAGGTTGATATGAAGGGCGGGGGAAGAAAGCGGAAGTAAAAAGATTCCGGCGAGCGCCGCGAGGTGGCGTTCCAAGACCTTCCTGCGAATTAATCAACCCAAATCTGCTCCGTTGCGCTGTGATTCGCCCCGCGAATCCGAAAGGAGGACACGTAAGACTTAGTGTGTTTCCTCCTCTGCATCGTCCAAGCGTTCTTTCAATACCTGCTCATTCAGCCTCTTGATTTGCTGGGGATCATCTTAGGAGCCTTCAGTATAGGCAGGATCAAGGCCGGAGTTCGTTCCGCTTGCCCCGCAAAGTGAAAAGCGTCCATCAGGTTTTTCGCAGTCCGGTCTCGCTGCACAGACTTCCCAGACTCCAGTTGGCTTCGACAAAGGCAAGCAGGGAATCGCACGTACAAAACTTCGAGTAGACCATCCCAGCTTTCACGAACGGCGAGATTATCAGCAGCGGTACTCGGATTCGCCCCAAAACCATCAACCCTCGGCGGGGCCACGTGGTCGTAATAACCTCCATTGTCGTCCCAAGTTAGAAAAATCGCAGTCGATGACCAGCAAGCGCCCTGCATGACCGCATTGATCTGTGCCGTTGTCCAATTCTGTCGACGGCTCATCGGCGCCGGGATGCTGGAATCATGTGTGTCCGGTACCAGCCAACTCACGGCAGGAAGTTTGCAATTGGCAGGGTCCGAGGCATCACTGACAAATTGCGTATAGGACACCACATTCCTCTGCCATTCCGCTCCGTTGCGGATGTGGTCGATGGCATCGAAAGCGGACCATTGATACCCCGGAGTCCCTTCCGCCGGCGCATAGTACTTCCAACTGATATTCGCCGCGTCCAGCAGGTCCGCCAGCGTCTTATAGTCCTGGCAGGGGGAGATTCGCGAGGACCGCTTCGTGCTCGGATCGTACGACACCACGAACGTCCCAGTGGGAGAGTCGCAGCCCCAATTCAAGGAAAATTCCTCGCGCTGACGAAACGGGTTCGAAATACCACCGTTGGCCTGCGAAGCGATTGTGTACTGATGATTCGGGAAGCTTGGTCCGGTCATCGAGCTGAAGAAGTTGTCGGCGATTAGGTAGTTCCTCGCATAAGCGAATAGTAATAGATCACGCTTCTCGTTGTATTGGCTGTAGCACAAATACATGGGCTGTCCGCAACCGCTCGTCGTGTCGAATCCATCCATCTTGCCGCCGTCGATCGCTTTCAACACTGAGCCCCAATAGTGAGCGTAGTTTCCTGACCTGTCGGGCGCGTGCGAAAGGGCGATTGTCTGACCCGAACTCAGCTTGCCTTGGGTCGCCCCGTTGACTCCCGGCATCGTGCCGAACAGGTGATCGAAACTGCGATTCTCTTTAAAGATAAGAACCACGTGCTGAATGGGAGTCACCTGCGCCTGAGCCAGAGAGAGGAATCCCAACCATGCCGCAACCAACATCTTGATGCTGAGCCTCATTAGGTTCTCCCCTAAGATCTTACGAACGCGCAGCGGTTAGTCGCAGATCTACAGCGCCCTAGCTCGCAAGTTCTACGGACCCGACTGATGATACCGCCGCCGGACGGGCGTTGCCATAATTGTTGCAAAATCCCGATAACGCTCATTGACCCGGCAAAAGGGGGTTTTGAGCGCTATCGCCTGATTTCGCCAACTGACCTTGTATTCCCGGCGCATAATGGTGCAATACAACGTGAACACCAATCCGACCGTCGAGTTTCGCATCAGCGTGCGTCCATCACCGGAGACCAATGATCATGAAGTTGTGTTGCTAGGAGCCGGCGAGAATTTGATCGACCGGTTCTCGAAAAAGATGATGGGCTTGGACCCGGACCATCTGCTAGTTGAGCCTTGTCCACTACGCGCGAACGAGATCGCTCGTATTGTTACGATCGGTCGTTGCGGCTGCGGCGAAGTTGGGTGCGGGAGTGTGGAGGTGGAGATCGGTCGAGAGCAGGCAGCCGTCAAATGGCGATCGTTGAGTTCGCCACTCGAAGTCCAGTTTGATGTTTCTCAGTACGATGCAGAGGTCGAGCGAGCTCTACAGGATCACCGCTGGGAGACTCCGGACCGCATGGCTGCACGCTTAATACGAGCAGCCGTTGACAAGACAGCTCTAGGGAGCCGTGGCTTCATATTTTCCTGGGCATCGGGACGGTGTCGAGAAGGAATGATGACGGTAGCTCTTATGCTGAGTCCGGGCCCATACCAGGTTCTTGTTAACCTGCCGTGGGATGGAAAGAGCGTTGAAAACATTGTGGACCAATTCGCATTGCTGCTCCGTGTCGAGCCGGCATCCTGGCCCGAGGTCGAGTGGTACCCGCAAGCGCAGCAATTGGGGCCGCCACCGTTTGAAGGAGCGGGCTGGCGCACCGGGAGGTCGAAAAGGTGAAACACCAGCTCCCTTGATAAGCATTAGTTCGGCTTCTGTCGACATAACCGTCCATTGTTGAAACATCCCGTGGCTGTTGAAAAACTCTTTTCACGGGATATCACGAACGAAATTCGCTCGCAAGTTATTGAATCTCTGTTTGCCGTAGGCGCTGAAATTCACAGAAATTACTGGTTTGGTTCCTTTTTCATACATCCACTCCCGATTACACTCATCATCGCGATTTAGCCGCTGTCTAATTTGGCGTAGACCGCAACGAACCATCCCCAGCCAGCAGGGCATACACCGTCGCCCAGAACACCTCGGTAACGTCTGGACGGGCGTGGGAACCAGTTGCAATCATCGTTCTCGCCTAGACTCTAAGGATGCCCCGCAATCAAATCCAGAAATCACTGTTTGTCTGCTGCCCGCAATCATGTTCTTCGCCGGTTGCGCGCTCAACCCGTTCTGCGGGACTGCCCGTGCGAAGCCTGGCTTGACTTTGCTCGCACCGAACCCGGTCGCCCTTAGCCAGGTTCAGCAGGGCTTACTGCTTACCGTCAACGGCAGCCACTTTTATTTGAATTCGATCATCCTGTGGAACGGCGCGGCATTGCCCACCACCGTCATCAGTAGCACCGAGTTGCAAACCACGATTACCACGAGCCAGATCTCAGCTCCCGGCACCGCCCAGATTGCCGTGCACACTCCTGCCAACCCGGCCGGAGACCTCGGTTGCGACAGCGGCGGGAACAGCAAAGCGTTGACCTTCACGGTCACCTAGCAGCGGGCATCCTTTCTACCGCAGACGCCTATTCCTGCGAGTCTGAAAACATAGTTGATGTCCCGTCGCCAATTCGGAAACGATGTGTTGGTTGAAGAGATATCGCGATTCCGAGGACCCATCCCCGGCAACGAGGCCAATGGCGTAGTTGGTGCTAACGCCTGTTCTCGACACCGACTGGTCTCCGACCGAGCTGGAGCGCACAGCGCTGTCTCCAGCTCGGTGATCTTAAAGAAAGGACCTGCTTTAGTTTAGGTGGTGAGGGCCTTCTCGAAGTGCTCGCAGAGGGTGGTCTCCACCATGTAGTACTTGAAGGTGATGGGGGTGGTGAGATAGGGCTTGAGGATTTCCTCGACTTTCGGGAACCACTCCCGCTCGTAGCGCTCCGCATCCTTCTTCTCAGTCCACAGGCTGATGGTGATCACCTTCTCGTTCTTGATCTCGGGGAAGAAAGGCAGCATTTCCAGGAGCCATGCTGCTTGTTCAGAATGGGCAGAACCTCGTTCTTGAGGACCCGGATGAACTCCTCTTTCTTCTCCAGCTTCGGGACGGACTCCAGAATACGTGCAAACATGGTGAACTCCTTTCATGAGTTGCAATGAAGCGTTGGACTAAAAGTTAAAGCACAGGCTCACAAAGCCGACCCGCGGCCCGTGGGGGAAGCGGGGCGGGATTGCAGTGGATGAACGGTCGGCTCGCCTCAGGGGGTGCTGCATCTCAACAGGCGAGAACTGCTCTTCGGAGAGGCGAGGCGATGATTCGCGGATAAGTGTACTGCTTTGGCGAATCTCTGCAAGGGCAGGCATCACCGTTCGGTGTGACTCCGATCACGGGTTGGCGCACCATGAGAGGCTGTGTGAGAAGCGTTTAGCCTGGATCATTGGCGTAACATCCCGATTACACTCATTGACCCCTGTCGCACGGTTTTGTTCTTTGAAAAGCTCTGCTATGTAAACCCTCCCCCTATCGATCCGAGCAGCCTTCAAACGTAATCGACACGTTTGGGGACTGCGGTGACATGTTGATTTTGCTGGAAAGAAGGACGTTAAGTATATGAAACGATTAGCCAGAGCGGATCGCTTATCGCCTTCGTCCGTGCCCTCCATGACGCCTATGTGACCCTTTTCCGGTGTGTTTGCGGTGCGCTTGGGATGGTTATCGGATAGCTAGGGAATAGCTATGGGATGGTGGTTAGCTGTGCTCTTAGGGGTCTGTTAACTGAGTGTCAGACGCCAGGTGAGAATCCGACAGGAACTGCTTATCGCAGCAAAGTGTCCGCAATCCGGACGGCGCTAACGCACCGGCGGCGACTTGTGAGGATTGAGTCGGGCTATTACCCGCCGACGCATCCTAAGAGGCTGCAGCATGTCGGAGTGTCACTCAAGAGAGATAGCAAAAGCCATGCCGGGGCGTGGTTGAGCATCCGGTGAACTAATCCTACAGTAATTCATGCTCGATCAACGCTTGCTCCTGTTCATCCCTTCTCCTCTCTTCTTCGAGCCTTTGCTCAACCTCCTTCCGCGCTTTGGCCCGTTCGATTTCCATGTGGAAGGGCAGCGCTTTCCTTTCGTAAAATCTGTCAACGATTGTGGGAGCACCCGGAGCGGTTGGTTCGAACGCGCTGGCTATGGCTGTCGGAACGCGAGACGCGGCCTGGGAACGAGCGAATCCGTCATTGTCGGAGTGCTCCAAAGCCGAGATCAGGTCGGCTACTGCGAAGTACCAAATCTCTGCCGGGTGCAACGGAGTCTCCGTAATGCCTGCCAAGAGGTCATCACGACCTTTTCCCGTCAACGCTACGTCGTAATGCTTCTGCAGGTAGGCTTGGATCTGACGACACAGTTTCTTCGCCTGCGCAGTTGTCGGCAGTTGGCGTCCGGTTTCAGAAGTTAAAACAGGGAGAGCGGGGGTCTGATTTGCTCTTGCTTCTCCCTTACTGATAGATGGGCTATTAAGTACTATTCGTGCGTACTGGGGTTCACTGTTTTGCGAACTGGGGTTCACCCCTCCCGCGAACTGGGGTTCACTCCCCCGTGCACCGGGGTTCGCCCCTTCCTCGGAAGGGGCGCACTCTGGTTCGCTGTTTCCTGGGGGCGAACTGGGAAGGTAGGCCATGTTTAAGCGGTAAATCGTCGTCGTGCGTCGTCCACGCCCACCGGTTTTTGCCGTCTCTGCGACAATGATGCCCATTCGCTCAAGCTGACGGACTACCAGTTGGGCTCCTCGACGTGTCTTCAGGCCGGACTCACTCGCTACGGTCTCCATTGCGGGGAAACTATTTCCGCCAGTTTGGTCCGCATGGTGTGCAAATGCGTGGGCTACAGCTTTCTGCGATGGAGTGAGATCACGCAAATTTATAACAAACTTAGTTGCCTGAAAGCTCATGACGTGCTCCGTGATAGCAGAGCTGTTTTCCACCATCTACGGACTACAAGATTTAGTTCAGGTTTCCTCATTTTCTCTCCTTCACAAATACTTCTTCCCATCGCTGGGTTGATTTTCGACACGGCGAAGACATTCATTTTTCATAAGGACGTGTTCTTGTCCGGTTTGCGGACAGACCCAACTGAAGAACTAATCTTGTGACCGTTTTTCAATCTGTGTTTTTCGGCGTGGTTTGGTCCGACGCGGCGACAATGATTGCGATCCCGGTTTGACCCGGCGACGGTCAAGCCAAGCGATTAGATCCGGCGATCCAAACTCGAACCTTCTATACCGTCCAAAAGCGAAGCAGGGAATCTTGTCTGAGATCCGCGAACGACATTGTTCTCGAATCCAGCTAAGAGGTAGTTTCAAACGGGCTGCAAGCTCAATTGCGTCGATAATTTCAAATACCTGACGTCGGTGTTCCAGGTTCTCCATGTCACCTTTCCAGCAAATACTGCCCACGACTACTGCTTTATGACAACAATTATCGTTGCCATCAAGTCTATTGTGCGCTATACTCCGCTTGACGGCAAGAACAATCGCTAGTGTTAGGGTGGTCGCGCAAAGAGAGGGTTAATGGCATATAGCAACAAGTTGACGGTGCGACTGCGGGCCGGTCGCAACCCCAACATCAAGGAACCGCCGCATGAGGCTTTTGCCAATATGCAGGATGATCGGGCTGCAGGCTGGGCCTTCTACGACCGGTGGGGGTCTTTGATGGCTGAATCTGCGATTACGCCTGAGCAACTGGAATCTCTTTATCGGGCTAAAAGTTTCCCTTGCCCCGTCATAGATTTCGAAAGGCGTGATGCTCTCCGCCAAGCCTGGCGTGGTGAGGAGGCTGTCAGGGGTGAACTTCCGTTGCAATACATCGAGGACAGCGCCGGACGGTATATGAAGTTTTCGTGGGTCTTCAAAGCTGGGAATGCGGAACTGGTAGCGGAGGATCTCTGGTCCGCCATCTGCGTGCTATTCCTGCGTGATCGGGCCGCAGGTAAAACCGCTGTCTGCGAGAATCCTGATTGTCCGGCCCCGTATTTCATCAGGAAGCGCAAGACTCAGAAGTTTTGTGAAGCCGGACCGTGTGTGGACTACGGAGCACGACAACGGGCTTACAAATGGTGGAAAGCTCATGGCAACGAGTGGCGTGGTAAGAAATCGAAGCGAAAGACGAAATCTGCACCAAAAGGAAGAAAAGATTTTAGATCGCACGTGAAAAAATTATCGGAGGCAAAATGAATCAAGCTGGCTATGTTTTTCGAAAAGGCGATTCCTGGTTTATTCGCTATCGGGAGTCCTTTGTTGAGGGCAGGGAAGTGGTCCGGAAGCAACGCTGTAAAAAACTTTGCGCTGTGTCCCGTGAGCACGAGCGATTGAAAAATCCTCCGGAAGAGGTGCTGGAGCAGGCGGAAGAATTTCTCGCACCAATGAACAGTGGGACGCTGCCTGCCGGGAAGAATGTATCGCTGGGTGAATTCGTGGATCACGTCTATTTTGTAAACAAGCAAGGCGAACTGCGGGCATCGACTTTGCATGGGTATAAACAACGATGGAGATCACTGCTCGCTCCCCGATGCAAGACGCTGCGTCTTCGGGAATTTGATACACCGACCGCGCAACGTCTATTGAAAGAGGTGGCACCAGGTCAGGCCAAGAGCACTCTGGACCATCTCAAGACCTTGCTCTCCGGGATTTTCCGGCACGCGATCCAGCAGGGATATCATCCTGGTCCGAACCCGATTCGTGAAACCAGTGTGCCGCGTGCCCGTGAAGGCGGTGAAACCTGCGCCTACTCCCTGAAAGAAGAGCTAATCATGCTTCATGTCCTGCCTGAACCTGCCCGCACAATGGTTGGTCTCGCTTCATTTGGGGGTTTGCGACGGGGTGAAATTGTAGGAACGGAATGGTCTAACTACACGGGCAATGAGATTTGGGTTACGCAGTCGGTGTGGGAGGGAATTGTTGACGAGCCGAAGACTCGAAAGTCCAAAGCACCTGTGCCCGTAATTGCTCCGCTGCGGCGGATACTTGATGCCCACAAAATCCGATGCGGCAACCCCACAAGCGGTCCGATGTTTGCTACGATGGATAAGAAGAAAGCAATCCGCGCCAGCAACGTTGTGAATCGACAGATTTTGCCGGTTCTCGATGCGTGCCGCTGCGGAAAAGCTTCTGATGACCATGCGAAAGAAGACCACGAATATGAACGCAACACTTCGTTACCAGAGTGGCGTGGGTGGCATGGCTTCAGACGCGGTCTTGCGACCAATTTGCATGCCCTTGGAATCCACGACAAAACAATACAGCGGATTCTTCGCCATGCGAACGTCGCTATCACGCAAGCTTCGTACATCAAGACCCTGGACCCGCAGCAGATCGACGCAATGCACCAGCTTGAGCGTGTCGTTGAAGAGTTCGTGCTACCTTCAACTACTTGATTCCTCAAGGTTGGATTTGTGCAACGATTGTGCAACGCTGTAAGTGGTAGGATGTTAGCAAGTAGTTGATAACAAAACGGTGGGGCGCGTAGCTCAGGTGGTAGAGCAACGCCCTTTTAAGGCGTGGGTCGCAGGTTCGAATCCTGCCGCGCTCACCAATCCAACTTTCTCCCGGGCGCTGACCCACGAACCGGAGTCCGTTCCCAGCCTCATTTCTTCCCGGGCAATGTAAATTAGATGAAATGGTCGCAATCCACTGTAGTGCCGTGCTGTTTGACATGGACGGCGTGTTGATCGATTCCACTCCAGCGGTCGCGCGGGTGTGGCGTAGGTGGGCGGTTGAACATGGCTTTGATTCAGAGACCGTGGTCCACATGGCGCACGGTCGCCCGAGTCGAACCACGATCCGCGAACTGCTGCCCAACGCGGACCCGCATGATATCGACCGCGAAGATCGCGTGGTCGAACGCTGGGAAATGGAGGATCTCGATGGCGTGGTCCTGCTGCCGGGCGCTCGGCAACTTCTGGACATCCTGCCTCCGGAACGCTGGACGATTGCGACCTCATGTACGCGCCCGCTGGCCGAGGTGCGTTTACGGGCGGCGGGACTGCCCATCCCCAGGACCATAATTACATCGAGCGACGTGAAGATCGGGAAGCCGGATCCAGAGCCTTACCTGAAGGCGGCCGCGAAGCTGGGGTTTGCCGCCCCGGACTGCATCGTCGTAGAAGATGCGCCGGCTGGGGTTCACGCGGGCAAGGCCGCTGGCGCCAGAGTGATTGCATTCCTTACGACGATGTCCCGCCGCGACCTCGAAGACGCCGGGGCCGATTGGATCGTTCAAAACTGCGCTGACATCGCCGCTTCCGCCGTATCCGATAACGACGACGGCCTCCATCTGAGCCTCTCGCTTTGAAGTCTCAACTTTTTACAAGAAGGCATTTGCGCGTGCCCATCCGCTCAACTAGAATCCTCGGTTCCTTGGAAGTTGCTCGCAAGAGCAGGTTTGATGTGGAGCCGGGCGGCTCCGAGTCTTCTCAATCGCGATACAGAGAATCGCTATACAGGCAGGTCTCGTGATCATCGGTGTGCCGAAAGAAATTTATCCTGGGGATCGGCGGGTTGCGCTCGTGCCGGCAGTTCTCCCGACGCTGACCAAAGCGGGTTTCGAAGTCCGCATACAGTCCGGTGCTGGAATCGAGGCCGGCTATCCCGATTCCCAGTACGCCGACAAAGGCGCAAAGCTCGTCGCCGACCGCGCTGCAGTGTTTGCCGCTGACATTGTTGTGCAGGTTCTCTGCTACGGTTCCAACGACGTAACGGGGAAAGAGGATGTGGCGTTTTTCCGCCGCGACCAGATACTCATCGGATTCTTGCGCCCTTTCGGCTCCTTGGATGTCGTGCAGGAGATCGCGCGCGCTGGCGTCACCGCGTTTTCCGTGGAGTTGATGCCCCGCACCACCCGCGCCCAAAGCATGGACGCGCTCTCCTCGATGGGAACAGTCTGCGGATACAAGGCGGTGCTGCTGGCGGCCGATTCCCACCCGCGCATCTTCCCCATGCTCACGACTGCGGCTGGAACCGTGACACCCGCCCGCGTGTTTGTGATCGGTGCTGGCGTTGCCGGACTGCAAGCGATCGCGACCGCGCGCCGCCTGGGCGCGGTGATTTCAGCTTACGATTTAAGGCCGGCGGCGAAAGAGCAGGTGCAGAGTCTCGGCGGACGGTTTGTCGAGCTTCCCATCGAGGCGAAAGACGCGCAGGACGCTCGCGGGTATGCCACCGCGCAGGACGAAGATTTCTACCGGCGTCAGCGCGAGTTACTGGGAAAGGCAGTGCAGGAAAGCGATGTGGTGATTACCGCGGCGGTGATTCCGGGTAAGAAATCTCCGGTGCTGGTGACCGAAGACATGGTGAAGGGAATGGCGCCGGGTTCGGTGATCGTCGATCTGGCGGCCGAACGTGGCGGTAACTGCGAGATCAGCGAAGCGGGCAAGACCGTCGTCAAGCATGGCGTGACCATCATCGGAGCGATCAACGTGGCCGCGGGCGTGCCCTATCACGCGAGCATGATGTACGCCCGCAACATCACTGCATTCATGACGCACCTGATCAAGGATCAAAAGTTGAATCTGAACCTGGACGATGAAATTGTTCGTGAGACTCTGCTCACGCGCGGTGGCGAGATTGTGAACGCCCGGGTCCGCGAGTTCTTTAGTTTGCCCGCTCTGGCACGGTGACCGCGTGATGGATCGTGCGTTGGAGGGACGGGCGCCTCGCCCGTCCGGAGGGATGCGGGGGGCCGGGCGGGGACGCCCGGCGCTCCACGAACTAACACGGAGGAAAGATGAACAGCAGTTCGAACCTGATCAACGCACTCTTCATTTTTGTGCTTGCGGGATTCATCGGATTTGAAGTGATCCGGCGAGTCTCGCCCCTGTTGCATACTCCGTTGATGTCGCTCACCAACGCATTGGATGCGATCGCGGTTGTGGGCGCGATTCTCCTCGTGGGCGAGCATAAGAGCACGCTCTCCGCCGTTTTTGGATTCGTCGCCGTGGTCGCGGCCACCAGCAACATCGTCGGTGGCTTCCTGATCACGGATCGCATGTTGAAGATGTTCAAATCCAGCCGTGCCGCGGCTAAACCGGCGGCCAAGTGATGACGGGTGATCTCGCGGGCGGCCAGGTCATCATCGAGCTTTTATATCTCATCGCGAGCGTTCTCTTCATCCTCTCGTTGAAGTGGATGAGTTCGCCGACCACGGCGCGCCACGGCATCTGGGCAGGCGAAATCGGCATGCTGCTGGCCATCTGCGGCACGCTGCTGCACCACGGCATCGTTGACTACAAGCTGATCTTCATCGCGCTCGTACTCGGTACCATCATCGGCGTACCGCTGGGGGAGGTGGCGATGACCGCGGTTCCACAGCGAACCGCGCTCAGTCACGCTTTTGGCGCACTGTGCGTGACGCTGGTCGGCTCGGCCGAGTTTTATCTGCGCGCACCCGATATCTCCCGCTTCATGATGGCGGTACTGTCCCTCGAGGTCATTCTCGGAGGGCTGACCGTAACCGGAAGCTTGATGGCTGCCGGTAAGCTGCAGGAAATTCTGCCGCAGCGGCCGCTGACTTACAAAGGCCAGAACCTCGTCAACTTTGTTCTGCTCGCCGGCGCCCTGGTGATAGCCGTATCTCTGGTCCTGCATCCGGAAGCCCGGTCACTGTTCCCGTTCATGATCCTGATCGCGCTGACGTTCGGCGTGCTGTTGATCATCCCCATCGGCGGCGCGGACATGCCGACCGTTATTTCGTTGTTGAACGGCTATGCCGGTCTATCGGCGGCGGCCATGGGCTTCGTCCTCGACAGCAAGCTGCTCATCATCGCCGGCGCGCTCGACGGATCCTCGGGCCTCATCCTCTCCATCATCATGTCAAAGGCCATGAACCGCTCTTTCGCCAACGTTTTGTTCGGGGCCTTTGGTCGCGTACAAACCGCGGCCGCCGCGGGAGAAGAAGCCAGACCCGTTCGCAGCGCGACCCCGGAAGAAGCCGCGGCCATCCTTTCTGCCGCGAACCGGGTCATCGTGGTTCCCGGATACGGCATGGCAGTGGCCCAGGCTCAGCACAAAGTCCGCGAACTCTATGACGCTCTGAGCAAGCGCGGCGTCGACGTGCGCTTCGCCATTCACCCCGTTGCCGGACGCATGCCGGGCCACATGAATGTGCTGCTCGCCGAAGCCGATATTCCCTACGACCGCCTGATTGAGATGGAAGAGATCAACAGTGACTTCCCTCAGACCGATGTCGCCCTGGTGATTGGGGCCAACGACGTTACCAACCCTGCTGCACGCTCCGATGCGTCCAGCCCCATCTACGGGATGCCTATCCTCGACGTTGACAAAGCCCATACCGTGATGGTCATAAAGCGCAGCATGAATCCGGGCTTCGCCGGCATTGATAACCCCCTCTATTATCTCGATAACACGCTGATGCTATTCGGAGACGCGAAGGCATTTGTCGGCAGCATCGTGCGCGAGCTCACCGGAGGACACGGCTAGTCTGCCATCGTGTAAGTGAGATTCGTATCAGGGCATGCCTTCAGACATGCCGCCAGCCGAGTCGGTGCGGGGAAAGGGCGATTTCTGATGCCCCGCCCGCCCCTAAAAGGGGATGCTGATTCGAAGAACTTACGCTATCGCTAAAGTGACACCCTGATACGAATCGCTCTTGCAACAGGTTGCCTTGCGGAAAAACCGGCGGGCTTCAATCTCGCGGGGGAAATCGCATAGCCTGCAGCCCGCCCGGCGTTTAGGCTGCTTTCTTGAGTTGTCTGATCTTGGCCCAACGTGCTTTCTGCGCCAAAGAAATTCTCCGGCGCCCTGCCGCGGATAGAACGCGCTTGGCTCGATGTGTGGCCCCCGCGTGCCCTGTTGAGCCTGGGCCTCGGGTAAGCTTTTCGAGAACCGAAATAGCTTCCCCAAGCTTTTGGACTTGATTCTGTGCATCCCGGCGTTCCTCGCGGAGCC
This sequence comes from uncultured Acidobacteriaceae bacterium, assembly GCA_963789205.1. Taxonomy (GTDB): domain Bacteria; phylum Acidobacteriota; class Terriglobia; order Terriglobales; family Acidobacteriaceae; genus Acidiflorens. The sequence goes on along the minus strand of CAWBJV010000020.1, from coordinate 205,875 downwards.
GGACTATTGCCTTGGTAATGTTTGTCATCAAATACCCCCTCGGGTAACTTTCGTCGGCAATTGTATTACTAAGTCGCAGGTTCTGTCAGAATTTATTACAGCCGAAGGGGAATTACCTGGAGCCTCGATGCCCGCAGATGATGACACGACGATGATGACCCGGGGATAACTATTTCGCATCCAGACGGCCCACCCATAGCCTATCCCAACGGTGGGAGAAGACCTGACGACCCGAACAGGAAGAAAGCGCCAACCGCCAGGCTATAGATCGCCGTCAGCGCGGTGACTACAACCTGGAAGCGTGGCAGCCGCGAACTGAATCCGAACAGTCCTACTGCCGATGCCGTCATCATCGTATTCATCACCAGCAGTCCCGCGATAAACACTGTCAGGCCGAGAAAGCCCTTGCTGATTCCTCCAAGATTGGCCGCCAACAAGAAGATCATCAGTTGGCTGGGCGTTTCCGCACCAAGCCCATGCACAATGCCAATTATTAGGACGGACTTCGAACTGTAATTCCAGTTCTTGTCCACCGGGCGCTGGACCTCGTGATCATGCCAGTAGCTTTTCATCTTCCAATGGATCCAGCGCAATGCGCCGGCCATGAGGTGAAAGCGGCTGCGAGGCGCAGGATTGCCGTTGAAAAGCGATCCCAGAACATAGACCCCAAGGATCAACAGGGTCAGTCCCACCAATCGCTCGGCGATCCGATCGATGCCATGGGGCAGCGAGAGCTGAAACACGATGACGGCGCTGCCCAGCACACCCACCATTGCGGCGTGTCCCAGCGCGTAGAGCAAACCTAGCCGCATACCGCGCCAGCGGCTAGTCTGCACACTGGTAATGTCGGAAATGGCGGCAATGTGGTCATAGTCGAATCCGTGACGAAACCCAAGGATCGCCGCCGATAGGAGCGCAAGTTGAAGGCTGTTCGTTGTGCCGATCATCGATGAATGTGGGACCCAATGCTGAGCTCCCTTATTGTTCCACACGTCGCCAAGAATCCGAAAATCTGGTACGAAACGAAGCCATCGGAGCTGGACGTTGAACTGCCGCCTGATCGCCAAATCCTGGATCGCGGTTCCACTCTCGCGATACGGCCCTCGCGGCGCCCGGCTTTACTACTTGGAGGAAGGAAAGTCCCTGCAAAAATGGTCAAGCGGTTCAAAATCAGTTGTCCCCCTGGACCGCAAAGAGGCTACAATAGCGGCAATCCAATCGGAACCGGAGGTAGCTGTGAAACCAAGGTATTCTGATGCTGCTGTTGCTGCTGCAGTGTGGTGTGTGGCGTTTTTCGCTCTTGTCCCGAGTATCTGCGCTCAGGAAGCTGCCGTTCCTAGGCACACCGGAGTTCCGCAAGACTGGTCCCAGCGCCATATCGTGTTCAGCCGTGACGCCCTCGCCCAGCACCCAGATCTGATTTACCGGGAAGCCCGCATTCTGCATGAGGCGATGCAGCGTTGGCAGGCTCCGAATTCGAATGTCTTCCACGGTGTCGAGCCCCTCTCGACTGCCGCAGGCAGTTCTGGCCCCCACCGCGATTGGAGCGTTTCTCCCTTGGGAGGCCACCTCGTTGCAGACGCGTTTCCGGCTAAGTTTTCCTTTGATGTGGGCGCTCCGCCCGATTGCACCAATGACTACGTCGTATTCGGACTGCAAACAGTCGGTGTCAACGGCGCCGCGGCCAATCTTGTAGCCTTCAACAATCTCTATGTCAACAGTGCCGGCACCGGGTTTTGTAGTGGCAAGAAGGCGCCGACAGTGATGTTTGCCTACAACATCACCACCGCCACCGGGGGCAAGATCACAACTTCTCCAATTCTCTCCTTGGATGGAAAGAAGATCGGCTTCATTGAAAGCGTCCCTGGAGGCCCCACCGCCATTTTCCATGTTTTGACTTGGACCGCTGGCCAGGGCAAGATCGGCGCGTCCGTAACTCCCACCGTGGCACAGATGATTTCCGTGCCCCTCTTATCGGCCGAAAATGACACCATATCATCGCCGTGGATAGACTACGGCTCGGATATCGTCTACGTGGGCGCGAACGATGGAAAGGTTTACAAAATTACGGGTGTCTTTAAGGCAGTCCCCACGCTGGTCAGCGGAGGTGGCTGGCCCGTTACGGTCGCCGCAGGCGCCGTCTTGACTTCTCCGGTTCTTGACTCGGGTCAGGGCAAGCTGATGGTCGGGAGTGGGAATGGAAACCTATACCAGATCAATACCGCGACAGCAACAGTCTTAACAGTTCCGGTTGGAACAGGCCTCAGCAAGGGTATCGTGGGCGCGCCGATTGTCGATGTCACTAACGGCACAACCTTCGTGGTCACCGCCGATAACGGCACTTCCGCTGTTCTTGAGGAGGTCGATACGGGTAGTCTGACCGTGTTGGCGACAGCCCGGATCGGCCGGGGTGCCTCCGGAGCTGGAGGTACCGCGGTCACTCTTTACGAGCCCGCTTTCGACAACAATTACTACAATAGTCCTTCGACTGGATTGATCCATCTTTGCGGAACCAGTGCCACCGATACCTCGCCTTGGCAGTACGCCTTCGGCTTCGTAGGGCATACCTTGAAAACGGTTGCTACGGTCGCACAGGCGCTTCCTACTATTCCAGCTGCCTCTACAGCCGCCGGCTGCACGGAATGGACGGAGTTCTTCAATTCCACCCTCGGGATTGATTTCTTTTTCTTCGGGCTGACCCAGGACTGTACCGCGACGGGCGCAGCCGGTGGGTGTGTGGCGGAGATCACTGATACTAATACCACGCCCACCACAGTGACCGTGAACGGCGGTCCCAGCGCGATTGTGGTCGATAACTACAGCAGCGCCGCACAGGCTTCCAGCATCTATCTGAGCGCTGTGAAGGTAAACACTGCGTATAAATTTACCCAGAACGGCCTGAATTAGAAGCAATTCAGCTCGCAGAGACCGGCTTGCCGGCTGGGGAGTGTAGCAGCTTGCCTACGGCCTGAACTCGCTTACGATGTAGCTGTAGAATTCTTGCGGGAAACTACTGCTCCATCCCGCTATGATCGCCGAGTCTAGTGGGGACAAGATGCCTTTCGAAACCCGCCGCTACCTGAGAGAACGTTTTCGCATCCACTTACGAAGCGCAAGACGTGCGCCTCGGCGCTCGTTCGCCGGTTGCGCCTCTGTTCGACAATTTGCAACGGATTGCACCCGTGGTGAAGAAAGTTGGAAGGGAGGTACTGCTAAGTTATTGACAGTAAATACCTTAAGCTTTCGCTTAGGCTGGCAGGCAAATTGCCCATGCCACCCCGGATGCAGTGTCTCTGGCCGAGCACGAAAGCGACGAGCAGGACTGCGCTCGCGGTGGTCATGTCCCTGGCTGCACTCAATGGCGTCCTCGCTTGGTGTGCAGTCACGTCCCCTTCTCCATTGCGCGTCATTCCGCATCGCGTCCCGCTTGTGCAACTAGAAGAGACCCTGCGCCGTGTGCCCGCGCACATCTCCGAGTTCTCTCCTGTGTCGGAACCGCTGGCGCTGCCGAAATGTGGAGACGTCCGTCCGCCCGAAGCTTTGCTCACCCCCGACCCGCTGCTGCACGTTCAGGATGACGATCTGAACGTGCGCGTCAGCTTTATTGTTGGATCCGATGGACACGTACATAGCGCCTTCGTCCTTGACAGCGGTGGCTCCGACGAGGACCAGATTGTGCTGCATGCGGTCCGCTTCTGGCGCTATCGTCCCGCACTCTGCAACGGCGTTCCCACCGATTCCGAGGCGCGTGTAAGATTCAGCATCCGCTAGCGCACAAATTCTCCTACAATGTCAGCGATGAGGTTGAAGTGACCGCAGACAATCCGAATCCTCCGGATACAGAGAAGGACCAGCCCGCCGAAGGCAACGAGATCGACGATTTTCTTCAACGGCTCCCCGGCAGCTTTCGCTGGCCGAAACCGGATGCCGAAGCCGTGGCCGCGGCCGTGGAAGCGATCCACCGCATGTCGGGCACGGCTGCGCAGGATCAGGCCGCGAGTGCGGCAGACGAACCGGGCAATGCCTGCTCAGGATGCGGAGGTTCGCTGCCGGTGGGCGCCCGCTTTTGTGTGTGGTGCGGAATCCCCAGCCAGCCCGTTGCCGGCGAGGCCACTATTCAATCTCGATCCGGTGGCGCCCAACATCACTTTCACCACCACTATCATCATCTTGTCCCCAGCCATGTCCCCAGTCAGACGCCATCCGGCGCGACCTCTGCCGAGTCCGGGCCCGCTGCTCCTCGCGGGCGTGCTCCCGGTTCCGCGGGCACTTCGCCCGGCGGCCGCGCCGAAGCCAGCGCGCGCCAGGTTGTCCAGGACTGGGCGCAGGCCTGCAACACCAGGCATATTGACGATCTGCTTGAACTCTATGCGGCAGACGCTACTCTCATCCGCTCCAGCGTCCCGCCGGTTCGCAGCCTGCCTGCGATCCGGGAATTTCTTATCTCGCTGCTCGAAGCCGGATTGGGCGACGTGGAGATGGAATCGCTGCGCCTCGAAATGCTGGGTGACATAGCACTCGATCTCGGCCGTTGCAAGATGCTCGTGCCCGTTGCCATGGGTAAGCGCCGCGAAGAGCGCGGAAAATATCTGATCGTCCTCGCGCGACAGCCCGCCGGTACCTGGAAGATTCTCGCCGATTGCTGGGCCGCCGACCTGCCGGTCGGCGCTCCAGTGCCCGAGTCCGCTGCCCGAAAGGGAAGCGATCCCATTCCACCTCTCCGCAAGCCCCGCTGATTAGGGACAGCCAGTCGCTGGTCGTTAGTCGTTGGTCGTTCGCGGTTCGATTCGAGTCTCTAGCTTGTGCAAGAATCATGGAGATCAAAGGCTCTTGCTTGCCAACGACTAACGACTAACGACCGACGACCAGCTAGTGGTTGTACACCGTAGTCCGCGGATTATAGTTCTTCCAGTCGAACCAGTAATCCTTCAAAAAATTGATCTTCTCCAGACACTGGCCCGATGCCGGCCCGCTCGTCGCGCATCCGGCAAAGTTCCACGTGTTCCCTTGCGAATCGAGCAGCCGCCACTCCGGGCTTTGCCCATCACTTTGTGCCTCGCGGTAGAGTTCGATATCCATTCCATTCCACTGCGTGCGGAACACGCGCACTGACTCACCGTCGGGCCCGGTCACCAGCGCCACCGGAACGTCGGCAATCTTGTCCTCAACCGGGCTCTGACCGCGCACCTTCGCCAAAGGAAAAGCCCGCGCCTGCCCACCTATCTCGACCCCCAGAATCACGTCGCGATCCTGCAGTCCCTGCCCTGGAAAAGTTAGCGGTACCGGGTACTTTGCAACTTCCTTTTCCCACTCCTTGTCATAATCCTTTTCGTGTCCGGCAACCGGCGCCAGCACCAATCCATACGGCGATTCGGACCTCCACAATGTGAACGTGAGTTCGTCATTCGGCATTAATTCCAGCGCGCTGCCCGCCAGTTCGCCCGCGATCGCGCGCCCGGTGACCTGCTGCCACCACGAGCCCGTCTCGCGGTCACGCATCAGAAAATTCTGGTTATTGATTCCCGCCAGATAGAAATGCAGCTCGCGTCCCCGTGCCGTTCTCTTCCACACCAGACCGGTGTGACAGAGCGTTCAATAGGTGACGACGATCGGCACCTCGCCCACTGTGTCGTTCAGGATGTGATGGTAGGCCATCTGCACGATCGGGTAAGCTCGCGTTTCCCGCCCGATTCGCACCGCCATCACCATTTCCTTGTCGCCGAGGTGAGCGTCACCAGCCGAGACGAACCCCGCGGCCGTGATCGGATGGAACATCCATTCAAAGTAGTTTTGCCGAACCATAACTGCCGACGCCACGCTTAGCACCAGCGCCATCACGATGCCCGTCCGCGACACTCTCGACGACCTCCGCCACAAACGCACGCTCAGCGCCAGCACGGCCACCAGGGCGGCCACCGTGAGTGCGGGCGCAATTCGCTTCACCGCGATCGCCAGCTCCAGCGCCCTCTCCGACTGGTGACGGAAGGGCCGGATGACAAACGCCGGAATCATAAAGAGGCCCAGGGAAAACATCGCCAGCAGCCCCAGCAGCAGCCAGAGTCCACGATTCTCAGATCTATCCATCACTCGATTCATCACCCCAAGTTTCATCCCTCTCTGTTGCTCATGCGAACGTCAACTCGGAGAAAAATGAGAATAACACCTTCAGGACAATAAAAACCCCGATCCTCGCGGATCGGGGTTGAGTGGATTCGTTGATCCTCGTCGATTAGTGTCCAGCAGTGCGTGGTGCAAACAACTGACGGTAGCTCAGGCTGTTGACGTCGCGGAACATCGGCGTTCCAGGCGGCAGACCTCCCGGAGAGGTAAAGTCCAGGTCGAAAAAGAAAGCTCGCGTTGGAACGCCATATACCGTGGTGCAACACTTGAATGTTCCAGTGTTATACGTGGCGTAGAACAGGCTCACCAGCGAGCCCTTGTAATACATGGTCCTCCCGCCCGCGCCCCAGTTCTCCAGGTAGCGCAAGAAATTGTGTACGCCTCCATCGGTGCCGAAATCGCGTTTCGCGCCAACTCCCACATCGAACGTGGGCAACTGGAAATTCATATTTTTTCCGCCCGCGATTGCCAAGCGGAAGTGGCCATCATGAGCCGGGTTCCGGTTGTTCAGATCAGTCACTTGGTTGCTGCTGGTTGCAGCGGCGGCACCCATGCTGTCCAGGTCGTCCCAGTCGACCGACAGCAGAGTAACTGCGTCGGCGATTACGGCGGCCGCGGAGTGCCCGGTCACATCTCCGGCAAACGCGGTGGTGTCGGCTGCCCAACCCGCTGCGTCAGCCGCGTTGGTGTTGTAATCGCCCCAGATATAAACCGGGTTTTCCGATGCTACGGTAAACCCGCCAGGACTATCCAGAGTTGCAGCGGCGTCGGTTCTCCGCGGCACGTTGCCCAGCGAACCATCTACCAGTCTTAAAACGTGGCGCGCCCCGCTGACCCAGTTCTTACGCGCTGTGGTGCTGCAACTGGCAATCCGGTTGTTGGTGTCGCCCGCCGCGTCAGTACCGAACGGATCGGGGTTGGCCCCGCTGTTGATCTGGGTACTCAAGTTCTGGGTAGGGCTGGCTACTGTACCCCAAAACCCCAATCCCATGTTCGCCGGACCAAAATTGTCCAGGAATCCGTTCTCATTGTCGTCCTCGGGAGAAAAGGTCCGGTTGGCTGGCTTCGGGTCCAGTACTCCGTCAGGTGTACCCGGAGTGCTAGAGCGGTTTATCACGTCCTCCAAGCCCGCGTCTCCCGTCTTGGCAGCTGCGCCGGTCGGGTTCAGAGGTGGGTGCGGATTCAGCAGCATTCCCCGGCGATCTGAGAAATACAGTATGTATCCGTTCTGCGCGTTAAAATCCACGCTGGTGCCGCTTCCGGGAATCGTCCCCGCCAGCCATTTGCTCAGGTTGCCCACATCGATTTCGACGGCGTTCATCACCCCGTTGGTCGAGCAACTATTGTTCGTTGTGACCGCGTTGTCTCGAACCTCGCCTTCGCGGGCGTCATAGAAGTTGATGGGATACCAGTTGTACTGGGTGAGGCTCTGCGTCGTCGCCGACGACGGCGGGGTAGCGACCGGCGCCGTAGGGGTAAGGCCAAACGCCCACTCCCCCGCTGTTCCCGTTATCCCTGCCGCTGCCGCCGCGCTATCCGTCGCAACTTCTGGCACTAAGCCAGTCCAAGCGGTGCAGCGGAGAGTTGCACCCGAGCCCGTTGTCGCGCTGCAGGTCGGGGCGGTCCCGGTCGCGGTCGGCCACGTGCCGGTCCCGGAGCGATCCGCCGGCTCTTGCAGCAGCAGAATCGCGTTCGGTGTGATGGGGTTGCTTTGAGGCGCGGTGGGCGGTGTCACACCCCGCGCAAATCCCAATTGCAGCCATTCATTGGTTACCGGATTCCAGTTGCCCGACGCGTCCCTGTATTCCACGCGCAGGTAGCCATCTATCAGGCTCCATGCCGAAGCAGAAGCCGAACTGTAGAGCGTTGCCCCGTTGCGGTTGGTCGGAGCGTAATACGGATATGCCGGCGCCGCCGGACAGCCCGTAGGCACGATGGCGGTGGCAGCTAACGTCGGAGTGGCCGGCGGACAAAGGCCGGTCACCAGCGCCGGGGCGCCGCTAGCCGGTAGCTCGTAGGTCGGGGCGGCTGGCCCTGTCGTCGGGGCTGGAGGCTGAAGTCCCTGGAGCGTAGGAAACGGGTTTCCCGTCGGTGGCAAAGGAGCAAAGGGCCAGTCTAAAGTACACGAAGTCGAACTGATGCAGTTGGACGGAACCGCATTTGCCGCTGCCGCGAAGTACAGGTTAAAGGTGTTGCTGCCTGTCGGCGAGCCGAATGTCGCCGCGTTGAAATTGCCCGAAGCGATCGTGATTCCCCATTGATTGGTGGCGGTGGCAGTGGTGTTCCCATACTGCGCCTGCGCCTGCGCCGCCGATAGGTTGGCCAGCCGGACGTTATTCGCATCCGACGCTCCGCCCGGCAACTCCGCCGGGTCGTCGCTCAGCAGCACGCGAATCTGGGCCATGTTATATTCGCGCGATACACCCAGCGCCGACGTAGCCGACTCGCCCGCTGGTGGCCGGCGAACAATTTCGTTCGGCAAGGCGCCCCCGCCGACGAACGGCATTGACAGTTTCGTGCCTCCCGTTCCCGTAGCGTTAGTCACAGTACTTCCATAGTTGCCGTTGATGATCTCGTAGTTAGTGCCAGTGGAAAAAGGAGTCCAATTGGTACCGTTATAGGTCGCAGGCAACTGCGCCGTAGTTGACCCTGCACCGGTCACGCTGCCATCCCCCGAGTTCGTGCCGACCGCGGCCATGGCAGTGCAATTACCCGCCACCGGAGTCCCCGGCGACGTACAATCGCCGTCGGCGCTCGGAATATACACCGTCCCGTTATAATTGGCGGTTGCGTCAAGTCCGTTGGCCAGTTGCGTCCGAACTACGTTGCCATACGCCGACAGCTTCGAGTGAAACGTCAACGTGGCGCCACCGCCGGCAAAGGGGTACAGGTCCCCATTTGTGTGCACGGGACCGGTGAAATCGAGATTGGAGCCAGGGTAGAAGGAGAGATCGCTCTCCGAGAACACGCCGAACTGGAACACCGGAATCAGCGCCACCTGGGCGCTCCGCGTCATGCTCACTTCCTGCCCGCCCGGTTCGGTCGCCGTCGCCAGCATGTTTATCGGGACGATCTGCGCATACAAACCTTGATTCGGTCCGGAACTGATGTGTCCCCAGCGCAGGAGATTTATCGGGCTCGTAAGAGATGTTGGGCAAGCCGATCCAAGCGTCCCCGGCGTGATCTGATAATCCTTCCAGGTGACTCCCGGCAGCGTCGGACCATTAGTTGTGGGGAGGCCCAGGCCGCAGATTTGCTGGGCCGTGGGAGACATCGCGCTCTGGAACGTGGCAGCCAAATCCGAGGTCATCTTCTCGACACCACCCTCAGCACTGTGGTAGGCGGCGTTGTTCTGCAGATCGGTGCTGCCCACCCTGCCTTCCGTGTTAACCATCATCATCAGCCCAATCGCGATCCCCGACAGCAGCAACAGCAATAGCAAGGATGCAATCAGCGTGAATCCTTTGGCATTCATCATTCTGTAATTCCCCATTGTGTTAATCCCCATTACTTCGCTTCCGATCTTCTTGTTCCCCGTTAGCCATCTTCGCGGTTACGGGCCCAGTGGATAGTTGTTATTGAACGTCAGATCCCGCGCGCTTACCGATGTCTCCAAGTCCAATCCTTGAAAACCGCCTTTGGCGCCCTTCAGCGTGCTGTTCATCGCCATATGCACGATGTTGATCTTGGTGACCTGGTTGGGGAGAAGTCCGTTCGAAGCCGTATCGTTGGCATCGCCGGAGCCCGGGTTCGGCTGGTTCACCGCGGGAGCCGAGGTAGAGCTGTTGAAAAGGTCATAGCTGAACTTCAGGTAAGCCACGTTTTCCGCCACCGGCATCGGAGCGTGTCCACTCACCTGCCGCATCAGTCGCGGCGGGCGGATGGCGTTGTCGATGTAATAAGTGATCACCAGAAGGCGCGTTCCATATCCGGTAGAGCTCGCAGCGATGCTGGCTAGGCTCTTGGGGGAGGTGTTTGCCTGGTTCATGTGCAGCACATCCCCGGAGGCGAAAGTAGCGGTCGTCGCGGTGGCGCCGGCGGTGACTTCAGCCACCACGGCGGTGGTGCCAAACTTGAATAAGACCAGATCGCCAGCCGTCAGTCCAAACACCGAATCATTCACGTTCTGTATCGCGGCGCCGTTGTTCGTACAATTCGAACTCGCTTGCGAAGCCACAGTCAGCGCGAAGGTCACTGTCGTCGCGTTCGTGGCGGTCGCCTGGTAGCAGTCCAGAAAGAAAGTGGAATCCGTGTACACCACCGTGACCACATCGGTGGCTCCCTGCGCCGCCAGAAGCGTCGGCCCATGAACGAAGCCGGGGAGCAGCCCATAAAGATATGGCGTTGTACCCTGAACTGGATAGGTCACCGAGGTGCTGTTGGCGGCGCCGAGATAGCACGGCGTCCCCGTCGTCTGAGCGCACCCATACACCGGAATGGTTGCGGACGTAGGCAGTTGGATCGCCGCACCATTGCCCAGGCCCGCCCCCGCCAGGCTCAGGTCGTGCATCAGCATGTTGGAGGCGGCCCGAAAATCCTGCTGCAGTTCGGCCCGCTGCGTAACCGTCCAGGTAGCGGCCACTCCCTGGCTGTAAAGCTGCACCGCCGCCCCCAGCACAAGCGTTCCCAGCGCCATGGCGATCACCATTTCCAACAGGCTGAATCCACTCTTGCGATTTGTTGAGCGATCGCGCATAACTCCCCTTTACTGATACTGCGAAATGAACGAAGTCAGAACGTAGGTCTTCGGCAGTCTCGTCTGTGTGGTCGAGTACTGCACGGTGATGTTGATACCTCGCAGCGAACTCACGACATTGTTGTTTGAGTCAACTACCGGCGAAATCAGAATTGTGCGCTGATAGCCAGTCAAAGGGATCGATACATCGTCCGCGGTTCCAAAGATTCCATCGGGGCCGGGCTCTGTAAGAGTCTGCATGCCCGCGAGCGAGTCGTCCGCCGTCCCGAAGATTCCATCCGCCCCCGCCTTGTAGATCGGAGTTGCCGCAGTCACGAAAAGGCCGCAGGTGCCGGCGCTGCTCGAGCAGGGGGCGCCTACATTCTGGATGTCGTCCCAATGTATCTGCGATGTATTGCGCGCGGTTACGACACTCTCCAGCGCTTCGTTCGCCAGTTGCTTGGCGATCATGTCCTGCTGCGACGTCTGCGTCGAAGCCATGGCCAGCCCGAACACACCCAGCAGACTCACCAGTCCCACTGTCAGCACAGACATCGAGATCACCACTTCAAGCAGTGAAAATCCGCGCTCCGCTTGCTTCCCCACTCGAGAATTCCCGCCCCGTCCGACTATTGACGTAGCCATTGATAGCCTCCCGCCCCATTGCTGTAGATCCGCCATCCGCGAATGCGGCCCGTTCCGCCCCACAGCGTTATCGCTCGCGTGCTCAGCAGATCCCCTGAACGCGCGATGTACACCACGCCTCCATCCCAGTTGCCCGCACAATTCCCTGTGCTGTCATCCTGCGCTGAACCGTCCGGGCAGAAGTAAATCGTCGTTGCTCCTCCGGTGGCGTGCGCTGTGTAACCAAAGTCAACCGCCGTGAGCCCCGTCCCGTAGCCGTCTGGAGCCGCCGCGGGGAGCCCCAATTGCGCAAGAAACGCCACATCCGTCGGCAATTGATAAACCACGGTATTCTGCGAGCCCTGAAATCCGCCCGCCAGCGTGGGGGACACGGTGATCGTGTTCGGCTGGACACTCGTGGAAAGGGTCACCGAGTACGATGTCCGCTGTGACACCGCGTTGTCGCGCGCCAGACGCAACGCCGACAGCGTCGTGTTGTACGCGTTGACTACACGCTGCTGTTTCATCAGTGGCACCGCGCTGACGAACGAGATCGATGCCAGCACGATGATGAGCGCCACCACCGTCAGCATTTCGATCAAACTGAAGCCGCGCTCCCGACGCTCACGATGCCGATGCCCGCAATGTCCCGCATTTGTTTTCAGGCTTTTCATAACCGTTTACCTACCTGCGGTTTCCCCGCCCGAACTTCGTGCAACTGGAATCAAATTGTGTGGGGGGAGTCGTCAGCCGGACCTCCCAGACCTTTGGGGATCACCGATCCGTCATCTGCCCCTTGATGGTAGGAACTGTCCCGCGATACGTCAAAGTACTGGGGTACATCGGCCCTTCGTACACTGCCCGTTCGTAAGGTAATTCCAGGCGAGTTACGATCGTGTCATCGCTCGTTCACGAATGCGCGCTTTCTTTCACCCGCCCGGGCGCATGCCCAAACTTGGGGCTGCTAATTAAGGCTTGTGCTCAAAGAGAATCCCGTTGACGTCCTGCCAGGTCATACCTCGCCAACAGGACTGGAAAGATAACTGAGGTTGTAACTGCGTGCGCTGTCAAGGGTCAAAGGCGGAAAGAAACTGCGAAGGACAGTAAGAGTCCAAACATAGCAGCCGAAAGAGATATTTAGAAAGAAAAATAAGAAAGAAAAGCTTAATTGCCACGACCGTGACGCAGGTAACTTGTCGTTGCCATCGACCCTCTCTTACCATGTTGTCACTATGGATCTTCGCGCCCTCGTGGTGTGCCCGGACCAGGACTCAGCCGGCCTGCTGACGCTCATCCTGTCCGAACTGGGGATGGCGGCCGAGCATACGGCTTCGATATCCCGGGGCTTAGAACTGATCGACAGCCAGCACTTCGACGCCATCGTCCTCGATTATCGCGCCGACCGGAGTTCCGAGGAATTCTTCGCGCGCTTGCGTCAGTCCGCCAAAAACCGTGCCAGTATGCTCATTGCGGTTGTCGATGGCGAGTTCAACGCCCGCCCCGTGTTCGGGCTCGGCGCCCACTTTATTCTCTATCGCCCGCTCTCTTCCGAGCGCACCCGCATCAGCCTCCGCGCCGCTCGCAACCTCATGCGCCGCGAACGCCGCCGCACTCCCCGCGCCGCTGTCAGTTCGACCGCCAACGTCGCCTACCCCGGAGCGCCAGAACTGAACGCCGTTTTGACCGACCTCAGCGACGGCGGAACTTTAATCCTCACCGCCAACCGCCTTCCGCCCGCATGCAAAGTTTATTTCGAGTTCGCACTTCCCGGTCAGCAGCAACTGGTCCGCTTGTCGGGTGAGGTTGCGTGGCAGCACGCCAGCGGCCGCACTGGAATTCGTTTCCTCGACGTGCCCCAGTCTTCGCGCCGCCTCATGCAAACTTGGCTTCAGCAGAACAATGCCCAACCAGCAACTGGACGGCCTGCTCAGCCGCCGGCAAGCAAGCCCTCCGCGATTCAATCTCCTGCGGCTCAGCCCTCCGCAGCCGAGTCGTCCGCGGCCCAGTCCGGCCCTTTGCGCGAGAAAACGGCCGTGCCGGAAGGTTCCACCGCTGTCTCCAACGGCGACAACCGCCGCACACAGCCGCATTTTGCTAATGCTGGCAACCGCCGCGGAGAGCATCGTTTCGCCTGCAAACTTGGAGCGGAAGTCTATCGTCTCGGCAGCAACGTTCCCAATCGTTGCATCCTCTCCGACATCAGCGAGGGTGGTTGCTACGTCGAGATGCCAACCCCATTTTCCGGGCGGTCGGGCGTGGAGATTCTCGTCCGCACGACCGACACGAAATTAAGAATTACGGGTCAGGTGCTGGCCGCTCATCCCGGTTTCGGCATGGGTGTGCGCTTCATGTTTCGCGATTCCGACGAGCGCGAAGAAATTCTGCGCCTGCTCGCAGTCCTCTCCGCCGGCCCGTCGATGGACGAGCAACATCGCTGAAGACCCTGAGGGCACTTAATTTTGGGTGGCGCAGCGCTTCAGCGGCGGTAGCCGCATTTGAGTCGAACTTTCTAGCCGCTGAGGTTTACGCCAACTGCTCTTTCTTCGCGACCGCCCGGCGAAAATATTCCAGCGAAAGCTTCAACCCGCTCTCCAACTCCACTTTCGGTTCCCATCCCAGCACCCGCTTCGCTTTTGAAATATCCGGACACCGCTGCTTGGGGTCGTCCTGCGGCAGCGCTTCGAACTTAATCTGGCTCGCCGATCCCGTCGTCGCAATTACTTTCCGCGCGCACTCCAGAATCGTGAACTCCGTCGGATTCCCGACATTCACCGGCTCATGTTCCGCCGACCGCGCCAGCCGCAGAATTCCATCCACCTCATCGCTCACGTAGCAGAAGCTGCGGGTCTGGCTTCCGTCGCCATACACCGTGAGATTTTCTCCCCGCAGCGCCTGCCACATAAAATTCGGAATCACCCGCCCATCGTTGATCTGCATTCGCGGCCCGTACGTATTGAAGATACGCAGAATCCGCGTGTCCACCCGGTGATAGCGGTGATACGCCATGGTCACTGCTTCCGAAAACCGCTTCGCCTCGTCATACACAGACCGCGGTCCGATCGGATTCACGTTCCCCCAATACGTCTCCGGCTGCGGATGCACCATCGGATCTCCGTAGCACTCCGACGTCGATGCCATCATGAATTTTGCGCCGCACCGCCGCGCCGTTTCGAGCGCTTCAAATGTCCCATACGATCCCACCCGCAAGGTTGCGATTCCGTGTTCGGCATAGTCCACGGGGCTCGCCGGACTCGCGAAGTGAAACACATAATCGAAATCCAACGTTCCCCACTCCCCAGGCTCGGAAACATCTTTCTCCAAAAACTCAAATCGCGAATCGTTCCGCAGATGCTCAATATTCGCGAGCCGTCCGGTCAGCAGATTATCGGCTGCCACCACCGAATGGCCCTCGCCCAGCAGCCCATCGCACAAATGCGATCCCAGAAAGCCTGCCCCTCCAGTCACCAGCGCTCGGGGCTTGTTCCGTGGTTGCGCGTTCATCGTTCGCATATTCATCGATTTCAGGCGCGCTCCCGGGTTTTCAATCGCGTGCCCGACGGCAGTTCCTCTGCCAATGCCGCCGGACGCCCCACGCTGTAATAAGAGAATCCGTGCTCCACCATCACCGCCGGATCATACAGATTCCGCCCATCCAGCACGATCGGATACTTCACCAGCGCGCGCAGACGCTCCAGATCAAGCGCCGCGAACTCTTCCCACTCCGTCAGGATCAGCAGCGCATCCACACCCTTCGCCGCCTCATACGCATCCGTCGCGAACTCGACGCCCGACTTCAGCACTTCTTTCGCTCGCTCCATGGCCGCCGGATCGTAAGCGCAAATGTGGCAGCCCTCGCGCAACAGTTCCTGTACCAGGAGCAGCGCCGGAGACTCACGGATATCGTCCGTCCCGCCTTTGAACGCCAGCCCCAGCACGCCCAGTCGCTTACCGCGGAAAGTCCACAGCACGCTCCGCACCTTGCGCAAGAACCGGTGCCGCTGTTCTTCGTTAATGCGAACTACTTCTTCCAGCAGACGGAAGTCGTATCCACTTTCCTTCGCGACCGCCCGGAACGCCATCAGGTCTTTTGGGAAGCATGAACCTCCATACCCGATCCCAGGATTCATGAATCGCGGCCCGATCCGCGAATCCGTTCCGATCCCGTCACACACCTGCTGCACATTCGCCCCCACCGATTCGCAGATCGATGCCACCGCATTGATGAAAGAAATCTTCATCGCCAGAAATGCGTTAGAAGCGTGCTTGATCAGTTCCGCGCTCTTCGTGCTCGTGATGATCAACCGCGGCGGCGCTTTCCCTGTGGCCGCTTCCGGACGCGGAATCGCTTCCCCGCGCCCGTAGTACCATCCACTCGTCAGCGGCCCGTAGAGCTGGCGCATCACCTCCGCGGCCCGCTCGCTCTCGACTCCCACTACGATGCGGTCGGGGTAGAGAAAATCTGTAACCGCCGTCCCTTCTCGCAGAAATTCGGGATTCGAAGCCACATCGAAGTGCGACGGATCTGCCCCGTTTCTCATGATGATGGTGCGGATCCACTGGCTCGTGTACACCGGAACCGTGCTCTTCTCCACCACTACTTTGTACTCGTCCACGCCCCCGGATATCTCCCGCGCCACCGACTCAACATACGACAGATCGGCGTCCCCACTTTCGGTAGCCGGTGTCCCGACCGCGATGAACACCACTTCGCTCTCCCGCGTGGCCGCCTGCAAGTCGCCGGAGAACTTAATGCGCTCTCCCCGGTGCCGCGTCAGCAATTCGGGCAGAAATCGTTCATGAATCGGCACCTCCCCGTTGCTGAGTGCTGCGATTTTCTTCTCGTCATTATCGACCAGGACAACCTCGTGCCCCAGATCCGCAAAACACGCTCCCGTTACCAACCCCACATACCCCGAACCGACTACCGCGATGCGCATAGCGAGCCTTCTCCTTGGATTTTCCATTTGCACCTCCGGCTCGTCGGTGTGCAGATTCTTACTGTAGCAGTCTTTCCAGCTCTGACAGCATTTCCATCGTCAGTGCCGCGTCCACCGAGCCCAGGAACGGGAATTCGAATCTCACAAAAAAACCGTGACCCCCATCACTGCTCCGAGGCGCGCCCAGCTTGTGTGGTGACGGGCATGTGGGACGGGCGTCTGGCCCGTCCAAAGGTTGCGTAGAGACAGCCGCCCCCGGCTGTCCAAGCCGAGCGCAGCTCGGCCTCGTCTCCAGCGCCAGCCACCATTTCGGAATGTTGTATCCGAAAGGGTAGCATTCCAGCAGTTGCTCACATAGGAGCAGCACGTCTAGGAGCAGCACGTCCCCTCCCGCCCGAAAGGAGTAGCGCTCCTGCCCCACAGCCTCCGCCCGTCATCGCTGTAAAATATCTCCGAGGCGTCCCCCGCCGGCCTCGGAGAGTGGATCTGCGCCGTGTTTCGATCAACGCCACCCTGGATTAACGCCGCACTCCTGCTTCTGCTCGCCTCCCCGCTGGCTCGGGCGCAGGATCGCTCCGGCGAACTCCGCCTCACTGTCACCGATTCCGATGGTGCCGTCCTGTCCGCCCACGGCCTTCTCATCAGCCAGGCAAGCCACTTCGAACTCACCTTCGACACCGCAGCGACCGGCGAATACATCGCCAGGAAATTGCCCCTCGGCACTTACCATCTAACCCTCGAACACGCCGGATTCGCCCCTTACAATTCGCTGGTCGAGGTTCGCTCCGAGTTGCCACAGAAGATTTCCGTCGTCCTTTCCGTCGCCACCGTCGCCCAGACCGTCGATGTAAAAGACTCCGATACGCTCCTCGACACCACGAACCCCGGCAACACTTATCAACTCGGCGCTCCCACATTGCGCGATTGGGCCGCCACCACCCCCGGACGCCAGGCCATCGACGTCGTCCAGTCGCAACCCGGCTGGGTGCTCGAGGCGAACGGGGTCGTCCATCCCCGCGGCTCGGAATATGACACGCAGTACGTCGTCGACGGACTCCCCATCCTCAACAACCGCTCACCTGCGTTCTCTCCCTCCGATGATCTCGACGATGTGCAGTCGGTCAAGACTTATACCTCCGGCATTCCTCCCGAATTCGGCCGCAAGATTGGAGGCGTTGTGGAAACCACGACCGACCACAATCCCGCCCTCGGCGTGCACGGCACCGCCATCCTCAGTGGAGGCAGTTTCGATACCGCGAACGCTTACATCGGCACCAGTTACTTCGACGGCCGAAACGTCTTCGGCCTCTCCATGGACGCGGCTCGCACCGACCGCTTTCTCGATCCCCCAGTGCCCGAAAACTTCACCAACAGTGCGACTCTCGCCGGAGTCAAAGCCAGCTTCGAGCGCGACCTCACTTATAAAGATCGTCTTCGCTTTTCGCTAAATTTCGATCGCGCCGGATTCCTCGTTCCTAACGAACTCATTCAGCAGCAGAACCTGCAGCGCCAGGATCGCAGCAATCGGGAAGTCTCAGGCCAGGTCTCGTATCAGCACACTTTTTCTTCCAATGTCCTCGGCACCGTGCAAGGACGCGTGCGCGATGACGAGGCCGCACTCAGTTCCAATCCATCTTCATGGCCTATTCAGCCGTTTCAGGATCGTGGTTTTCGCGAAAGCTATGTCAGCGCCACCGTCGCCGCCAACTTCCACAACCACGAAGTTAAAGCTGGAGCCGATTCCATCTACAGCGTCGTTCACGAACAATTTTCCTACCACATCACCGCCACAGAGATTTGCCAGCCAAACGGAACTTGCCAGCCCATCTTCGATCCCTCCACGCCGCTCGATTTTTTCTTCCATCAAACCGGTGACGACCGTGAGCAGGCGTTCTTCGTCCAGGACAACGCGCATTTCGGCAACCTGAATCTAAGCGGAGGAATTCGCTTCGATCACTACAGCGTTCGCGTCACCGACTCCGCCTGGAGCCCGCGCTTCGGTTTCGCCTGGTACGTTCCCAAACTCGGCGTCGTGTTCCGCGGATCCTACGACCGCGCCTTCGGCACTCCCGCCATCGAGAATTTGCTCCTCAGCACTTCCGCCAAGGTGCGCACCCTCGACGGCAACGCCGCGCAACTCACTCTCCGTCCTTCGCGCGCCAACTATTACGAACTCGGCGCTACCAAGGAGCTCTTTCACAAAGCTCACATCTCCGCCAACGTCTTCCAGCGCGACACCCGCAATTTCGCCGACGACGACGTACTCCTCGATACGGGCGTCAGCTTCCCCATAGCGCTCTCTTCCGCCCACATCTACGGCGCCGAAAGCCAGTTCGCCATCCCGCAGTGGGGCCCCTGGTCCGCCTGGTTCAATTACTCTTACATGGTCGCGTCCGCGCGTCTTCCCGTGGTCGGCGGATTATTTCTCGGCCAGGACGCCGCCGAACTCCTCAACTCCAACGCCCGCATCTGGATTTCCCAGGACCAGCGCCACACAGCGCGCGGCCAGATCCGTTACCAGCCCTGGTCGCGATTTTGGACCTCTGTCGGCGCCTCTTACGGCACCGGTCTTCCCATCGAACTGAACGGCGAGAGCACCGCAACACTCGTCGAAGAATTCGGCCAGCCGGTAGTTGACCGCGTCAACCTCAACGCCGGACGCGTGCGACCATCCTTAGCTGTCGATCTCTCCGCTGCCCTCGATCTCTATAAGAAAGAATCGCGTGCCGTGCGCCTCCAGGGCGACATTCGCAATCTCAACGATCGCCTCAACGTCATCAACTTTGCCAGCGTCTTCTCCGGCACTGCGATCGGTTCGCCCCGAACCTTCTCTCTCCGCCTGCGCTTCGATTACTGATTCGATTGCTGATGTTGCGTCCCATAAAATCACATCGTAAATGGAAGGTTTTGAAGCTCGTCTTGACGGAAATGTGGAAAGGCGAGGTTTCGTATCAGGGTATCCCTTTAGCGATTCCGCAAGTTTTACGAAATCGCTATCCCGTCTAGGGGCTGGGCATCGCATGTCATACATGAAAGGCCTGGCCCTCCTGCAGCAAGAAATGCAGAGGTGTAAGAGTTTGCGCTTACCCAACTAAGTGGGATCGTGGTGTCACCAACTGCAGGGTATAAAACTGCATCTGAGTTGTTGCCAGTTCGTTCGAATACTTTATTTGTTCCCGGTAGGGGTCCCTTTCCCCCGGCGTTCGAAATGCTTTTACGGGGAAAGCCCTGGCGGTTCTATTTTGGGGAGCGAACGAGGCGATGCGCCACTCTTTGTCACATGACGTTGGGAAAATCCGATCCGCAGCGTCTTCCCGGTCCCTTAATTATTCGACGCCTGTTGTGGCCCCTGCCCGCAGTCTTTGCCTGACTCTGCTCGTCGTCTGCATCGCTCTTCTATCGTCTTTGTTCGCGCAGCAACCTTTCCTAACCAGCCGTGCCGATATCAGCCGCAGGGGCGCCAACACGAATGAGACTCTGCTCACCCCCGCCAACGTCAGCAAGAACAGCTTTGGCCGTCTCTTCAGCGCTCCCGTCGACTATGTGGTGATGGCCCAGCCGCTCTACATGCCCAACGTGAACATCCCCGGCCAAGGCACGCACAACGTCGTCTATGTCGTCACCCAGGCCGATTCGGTCTACGCGATTGATGCCGACACCGGCACACAGCTCTGGTACGCCAGCATGCTCAACGGTGGCACGACGGCCAGCGGTGCATATCTGCCGTGTGGCACCGGTCCCGGTTACTACCAGGAAGGCATCCCCTCGACGCCGGTCATCGATCCCACCACCAACACCATGTATCTGGTGGCGAAGACTCTTCTCAACACCACGGTCCGCCACCATCTTCACGCCCTCGACATCACCACCGGCAACGAGCAACCGGGGAGCCCCGTTCTCATCACCGCCACCAGCACGAGTAATAAAGGACACGTCACCGTCTTCAACAGCCTGCACCAGAAAAACCGGCCCGGCCTCTTGTTGGTCAACGGCGTCCTTTACCTGGGCTTCGGCTCGAACTCCTGCAACGACGGCAGCAGCGGCTGGGTTCTGTCCTACGACGCTGCCAGTCTGGCGCAACTCGCCGTCTTCAACACCTCGCCCGATTACGGATTGGCTTCCATCTGGCAGTCGGGCGTGGGTCTTACCGCCGCCGCTGACGATGCCGGTAACATCAACATCTTCGTGGAGACCGCCGAAACGGGCGCCCCGTACGACGTCCCTAACGGCGGCCAGACGTTCTGCAACAGCGTGCTGAAGCTTTCCTCCGATCTCACGCTCGCCGATTATTTCACGCCGTGGAGCGTGGCCTACCTCAATTCCCACGATCTTGACTTGAGTTCCACCGGAGTCGTCATTCTCCCCGATCAAGACGGCCCCTACCCTCATGAACTCATCGCCAGCGGCAAGCAGGGCGTCGTCTATGTTCTTAATCGCGACAATTTGGGAACGTTCTCTCCGAACGATAGTCAGGTTCTCCAGGAGGTCGTTCTCGAACCGAGCGTCAACGACGACGTGCTGCACGGCTCTCCCCCGTACTGGAATAACACCCTGTACTTCGCCCCCCACGCTTCTCCGCTCATGGCTTTTCCGCTGTCCGGGGGATTGCTCGGCACTCCGCTGAAAACAGTGGGGAGCTATGCCGGCGGCAATCACTCCCCGTCCATTTCTGCCAATGGCACCAGCAACGGAGTTTTGTGGGTCATCACTGGTCAACTGCTCGCCTTTGACGCGGTTTCTCTCAAGCTGCTCTATACGACGGGTCAAGCCCCCAATGGACGCGACACGTTGCCGCCCGTCGGTCATTTTGTGACGCAGACCGTGACTAACGGCAAGGTCTACGTCGGCACCCGGAATAGCCTCGAAGTCTACGGACTGTTTCACATCGTCTCCGTCACCGGAGGCAACGCTCAAACAGCTACTGTTGCCACTGCCCTGCCCACTCCTATCAAGGTCCATGCCGCCAACCCGTACACCGGACAACCCGACGTCGGCGCCACGGTTAACTTCAGTGATGGTGGCAAGGGCGGCTCATTCAATCCCGCCTCCGCTGTCACCAACTCCTATGGCAACGCCTCCACCATCTATACCGTTCCCCAAAAAGCTGGCACCTACACCCTGACGATCTCCGGGATCGGCTTCGGCAATGTCACCACGACCGCCACCGCTACGCCCGGTGCCGCAGTAAGGACTATTGCCTACGGCGGGGCAAATCAGACCGGCGCCGCCGGTTCCAATCTCGCCAACGCCGTCATCGCGCAGACCCGGGATACCTACAAGAATGGCGTCCCCGGGGTCACCATCCATTTCACTGCCAACAATGGAGCCGTTCCCAATCCGTCTTCCGTGGTCACCGACGCGAACGGCCTGGCGCGTACGACGCTGCGGTTGCCCACCACCGTCTCCACGGTGACGGTCACCGCCAGTTCCACCGGTTTGAAGAACATAAACTTCGTCGAGTATTCCGTTGCCGGACCCGCGGCCAGAGTCGCAATCACCAGCGGCAATAATCAGTCCGCTCCTGCAGGAACCCAGTTACCACAAGGCCTCACCGTGCTCGTCACCGACAAGTATGGCAACCCGGTCCCCGGCGTCGACGTTGACTTTGACGACGGCGGCGCAGGAGGCACTTACGCCTACGCCAATCCCGGCGTCACCAGCAGTTCGGGAACGGTAACCCAGGTCTATACCCTTCCTCCGTCCCCTAAAACCATTACCATCACTGCGACGGCGACCGGCGTAGCCACCCCCGCCGTTTTCACCGAAACCGCGCATTAGCCCCCAGCCCCCGTTCTCGTGTGCTCAATCCAAAAGATGCGGATCGTTCCACGCCCCAACTAAAAATCACCAACGACCAAATCTCTCCCTACCAATTGACTTCCCCCTCATTTCGCGGGAAACTCCCCTGTGAGCCTGCTTTCCGCCGCATCACCGCAGGCTGCCGGAACAAAATATGTTCCCGCAACCTATGTCGAGGCCCGAGTTCCGCCCTGACGAGTCGCATCCTGACCTGACCCGCCTCCTCGAGGAGCACCTCCTCGCCGGTTTCCCACTCGACCTCGCTCTCGATTTAGTTCTTAACGAACTCGTAGTCCGTGCCGCCGAAGCCACCCACGCCAGCGCCGCCGCCCTCGCCCTCACCCGCGGCGATGAAATGGTTTGCCGCGCCGCCACCGGAAGCCTCGCCCCAGATCTCGGCATCCCTCTCAACACCCGCGACGGTCTCTCTGGCGCCTGTCTTCAAACCCGTCAGCCCCAGCTTTCCGTCGACACCGAATTCGATCCTCGTGTCGATCCCGCCATCTCGCGCCGTCTCGGCATCCGCTCCATCCTCATCGTTCCAGTCTTCGACATGCGCAACGCACAGTTCACCGGAGTCCTGGAAGTCTTTTCCACCTCTCCGGCCGCCTTCTCCAACTCCGATCAGAAACTGCTTGAAGGTTTCGCCGAGGAGTGCGCCCGCATTCGCCAAGCCGCGATCGATCTCAGTCAGCGCAAGCCCGTCGTCACCGCCGCTTCGCCCGCACTCATTCCGCCCGAACTCATCGCGCCCGAATCCACGCCGCCCGAGTTCATCGCAGCCCACCCTCGGTCCGCTCGCCGCTTTCCCTACGAAGCCTGGACCCTTGTCCTCGGATCTCTAGCCATTCTTGCCACCATCGCCGTCAGCTTCCTAATCGGCTCCCGCATCGGATGGCTGCGTCACGCCGCATCACATACCCAGATCTCTCAGCCCATCCCAGCTGAGACAAGCGTGTCCCGAGCGCAAGCAAGGCCTTGCGTAGGGACAGCCGCCCCGGGCTGTCCAGCCGAGCAAAGCTCGGCAGTCACCACCGCGGCCCACCGCGCAAATGCGTCGTCAGAAAAAGCGTCCGCAAAAGCGTCCACGCAATCATCTCCCGCTGCCGACGAATTAGTCGTCTACGAAAAAGGCAAAGTCATCTTCCGCATGAGGCCCGCTGCCGCGAAGCCCGATCGAGCGAAGGACAGCCAGGCCAAGCCCGATTCCACAAAGCAAGACAGCGACTCTGTAGTGGAAGCATCGTCGACAACCAGGATCGGCACAACGAAGCTCGCCCCAACCAAGATCGCAACAGCGAACATCGCCACAAATAAGCTCGCCCCCGCCCCAAGCGTCTGGCTTTCTCCCGCGCAAGCCGAAACCCGCCTCCTCCGCCGCACCGAGCCCCAATATCCCCCCTCAGCCCTCGCCACCCACCGCGCCGGCAACGTCGTCCTCGAAGTCCAAGTCGCCGAAGACGGTTCCGTCTCGTCCATCCGCACCCTCAGCGGAGACCCCCTCCTGGCCGCCGCCGCCACCGAAGCCGTCCGCAACTGGCGCTACCAACCCTACCGCCAACACGACCACCCCGCCCAGTTCCAGACTGATGTAACCCTGAGCTTCGCTCTCCCCAACTGAAATTCCCTTCGAGGCAATTCGCGCCTACAAGCGGGACACGCCTGTGGAATCGCACCGTCCTTGACGAACAACTTCAAGATGGTGCACAAGGGCTTACATCAATCGGTCTAGTGGACTGTAGAATCAGGCATCGGAAAAATGCCTTCACATTCCACCCCAGGGGAGACGGCTTAATGATTTGGTATTTTATCTTCTTCTTCGTGTCCGGTTTTTGCAGCATTCTCTACGAGATAGTCTGGCTGAGGTTGTCCATGGCGCAGTTTGGAGTCACCAGCGCCCTGGTCTCCATTGTGCTTTCCATGTTTATGGCCGGCCTGGGATTGGGCTCATGGGGTAGCGGTTACGCAATACGAAAATACGGCGACCGAATCAAAACTCCTCCGCTGCGCCTCTATGCCTTGACCGAACTGCTGATTGGAATTTCGGCGCTGGTTGTTCCGCATCAGCTCCAGTGGGGACGAAGCCTGTTGGAGCGCATGTCGATTTCCTCGTCCTGGGCCTACTATCTCGTTGCCGGTTTCTGGATGGCCATCACATTGGTTCCGTGGTGCGCCTGTATGGGTGCGACCCTTCCGATAGGTATGCTGGCCATTAAGAACAGCTTTAACCAGGAATCCCCGCGATCGTTCAGCTTTCTTTACCTGGCGAATGTCCTGGGCGCGGTGGTGGGAGCGAGCGTGCCTCTGCTTCTGATCGAGGTCTGGGGATTCCGCGGCACATTGAGGGTTGGCGCGATTCTGAACGGGCTCCTGTTTGCATCGGCAATGGCATTAACCATGAGGCGGTCTGCTTCCGAAAGAATTTCTCCCTCGGCTGAAATCTCCAACCTTCCCGCCACGCGCAGGGAGCCAGTGGGCGGCAGAAAGCTGCTGGTTTTATTGTTTACCACCGGGCTGACGAGTATGGGCGCGGAGGTAGTGTGGATCCGCCAGTTCACGCCCTACCTCGGCACTGTTGTGTATGCTTTTGCGACCATTCTGGGCGTATACCTGGCATCCACCTTCATCGGATCGCGGCTTTACCGGTACTCGACCCGTACCCACGAACGGGAAGTGACGTTGGTGTGGGGCGTGCTCGGGCTGGTTACTCTTCTGCCATTGTTGACTGCGAGCCCGCAGTTCCATCCCCGAGCGTTCCATGTCTACCAGCTTCTGCGGTTAGTGCTTGGAATCGGTCCGTTTTCGGTCATTTTAGGATTCGTAACCCCGATGCTGGTGGACCGCTGGTCCGGCGGCGACCCCGACCGCGCGGGAAGTGCTTATGCAGTCAATGTTCTCGGATGCATCCTCGGCCCCTTGGTCGCTGGATTCATACTGCTGCCCCTGGTCAGTGAGCGCTGGGTATTATTTGTGTTTGCGTTACCGTGGTTGGTCATCGGCATGATTCCACGATGGTCTGTGAGTGCCCAGGGAGCAGCGCGGCAGAGATGGCAACGCAACCTTGCCTACGGACTTACAGTCGTGGCGCTGGTCTTGGTGTTCACCAGCCAGGGCTATGAGGACCAATTTGCGGAGCGCCATGTGCTCCGCGATAACACCGCGACCGTCATTGCCACTGGAGAGGGCATGGAGAGGCGGCTGTTGGTGAATGGAATAGGAATCACCTATTTGACGCCAATGACAAAAGTGATGGCGCACTTGCCGCTGGCCTTCCTCGACCACTCGCCTCGAAACGCTTTGGTGGTGTGTTTTGGGATGGGCACAACGTACCGGTCACTGATGTCCTGGAACATTGCAGCGACAGGCGTGGAATTGGTGCCTAGCGTTCCTCGCTTGTTCTGGTACTACCATGCAGATGGCTCGGAGCTCTTGCGTTCTCCCTTGTCACACGTAGTGATTGACGACGGCCGGCGGTACCTTGAGCGCACTTCGGAGCAATATGACGTTATCACTATCGATCCTCCGCCTCCGGTGGAGGCTGCGGGTACGAGCCTGCTCTACTCGAAAGAGTTTTATTCGACCATTAAGCAGCGGCTAAGTCCTGGCGGCATTCTGCAGCAGTGGCTACCGAGGGGTGACGCAGTGATCCAGGCGGCGGTCGCCCGGGCACTGAAGGAATCCTTCCCGTACGTCCGGGTTTTCCACTCGTTCGACGGCAGGGGGTTTCATTTCCTCGCTGGTAACCAGCGCATAGCCAAGGGGACAGCCCGAGAGTTGGCGGAGCGCATGCCCGCACGAGCGGCACAGGATTTCGTGGAGTGGGGTCCGGAACTTACTGCGGAGCGTCAGTTCGCTGTCATTCTCAGCAGGGAGTTATCCCTCGACCAGATGATCGCCGGCGCTCCACATATCCCCGCTCTACAAGATGACCGGCCAGAGAACGAGTACTACCTTCTCCGCCAGCGTCTTCCCCCGCAATGGCTGCCGGCTATGCTGATGAGATAACCGTGTCGGCTTCCTGCCTGCGCCCCAGAGCCTGCCCTGAGCTTGTCGAAGGGTCTCACGTTTTTCGGGGACCTGGGAACTTCGCCACAACTGTCGCCACGCGAGCCCACCGCTGTCTACGAGAAGGCCAACTCCTTAGCCCGCTGCACCGCCTTCACCACCGCCTTAATCAAGGTCACGCGCAGCTTGCCTTCTTCCAGTTCCATGATGCCGTCAATCGTGCATCCCGCCGGCGTCGTTACCGCATCCTTCAACAGCGCGGGATGATCCCCGGTCTCGAGCACCACCCGCGCCGCGCCCATTGTGGTTTGAGCCGCCAGGAGCGTCGCCACATCGCGCGGCAGCCCCACCTTCACCCCCGCTTCCGCCAGCGATTCCAGAATGATGTAGATATACGCCGGCCCGCTCGCCGACAATCCCGTGACTGCGTCCATATGTTTTTCGTCCACGTGCACCGTCCGTCCCACCGCATCGAAAAACTTCGTCGCCATATCCAGATGCTGCTTGGTCGCAAACTTCCCCTTGCACAGCGCCGTCATTCCCGCGCCCAGCACGCAAGGAGTATTCGGCATCGCGCGCACCACCGGCACTTCTTTCTCCAGCGCCCGCTCAATCATCTCCGTCGGCACCGATGCCGCCACCGAAATTACCAACTGCTTCGCATGGACGTGCGCCCGAATCTCTCGTGCCACGTCCGCCACCACCTGCGGCTTCACGCAAAGAAAAATAATGTCCGCGTCCTTCACCGCCTCCGAGTTGTCGGTGCCCGCGTGCACCTTCAACTTCTCTTTCAACATCCGCGCCCGCTCTGGATGCGCCACCGTCGCCCAGGTCTGCCCCGGCGAAAGCAATCCATCGCGCAAGAAAGATTGCAGCAGAATCGATCCGATCTTCCCCGCGCCCAGGACTGCCACTTTCTTCTTCAAACTCAAACTCCGTGCCATACGAACTCCCCTCTATCAGCAGTAAATGGAAGCAACCAGATTACACGACTGGCTGCAATCGGCCATCTGGCGCAATCCCAAGCTCTAAATGTTTCAATGCCTCAATGCTTCAATGTCTCAATGCATTAATGTCCCACAATCTCCGCTGGCACCATCTTTAATATCTCCCGACCAATCGGCAACGATGCCGTCGCCGCGGGAGACGGCACATTCAGCACATGCAGAAACCGCTCGCGCGCCACAAACCTGAAATCGTCCACCAGCGCGCCATCCGGCCCCACCGCCTGCGCCCGCACTCCTGACCCACCCGGCGTCATATCTTCCATCCGCACCGCTGGTACCAACCGCTGGCAGGACCGTACAAACTCCTGCTTCCGCAGAGACCGCCGAAACTCCACCAGCCCACTTCTCCACTCCCGCCGCGCCATCGCCCGAAAGCCCGTATCCCGTGCCATTTCCAGCGCCTCGCCCAAATCACAATCCTTCCACCGGTATCCCTCCCGCCGGAACGCCAGCACCGCATTCGGCCCCGCATCCACACTCCCGTGAATCCGCCGCGTGAAGTGCACGCCCAGAAACGGATACCGCGGATCCGGCACCGGATAAATCAGCCCCCGCACCAACTCCGTGCGTGCCGCCGCCAGATCGTAATACTCTCCGCGAAACGGGACGATCATCATCTCCGGATCGTCTCCCGCCATCCGCGCCACCCGATCGCTATACAGCCCCGCACAATTCACCACATACCGCGCGGAAAAATCTCCCGCTCGCGTTCGGATGACCACCGCGTCCCCTGCTGCGATCGACTTTGCGCCCGACTTTAAGCCGGACTTTACGCCAGATGACCGATCGAATCCCACAACTCCGGCGCTCGTCTTCACCTCCGCCCCGCGTCCCACCGCGATATCTGCATACTTCGACGCGACCGCCGCAAAATCCGTAATCCCCGTCGACGGCACGTGCAACGCTCGCACTCCGCCCGCATGCGGCTCGATCTCCAGCATCTCCTCGCGACCGAGCAACCGCAACCCCTCCAACCCATTCGCCACGCCCCGGGCCATTAACTCATCCAGCCGCGCCGCTTCCTCCGAGTTGGTAGCCACAATCAACTTCCCGCACACCTTGTGCGGGACTCCATGTCGCGAGCAGAACTCCACCATCTCCCGCGCTCCCGCCACACACAACCGAGCCTTCAGCGATCCCACTTTGTAATAAACGCCGCTGTGGATCACTCCGCTATTGTGTCCCGTCTGATGCCGTGCCACTCCCGGCTCTTTCTCCAGAACCACTACCCGCAACCGAGGGAACTTCTCCGTCGCTTGCATGGCAAACGAAAGCCCAACAATCCCTCCGCCGATCACCGCAATGTCATAAGTCATAATCAGCTTGTGTGGCGCGGACACTCTTGTCCGCGGCCCTTGACTCTGAGTGTGGGGACGGGAGCCCTCGCCCGTCCCAAGCCGTGCGCAACACGGCAGCCTCACCGAAGATGATCCTACCTCACTCACGGGTCCCTTCACCGTGACGCAAGCATAAGAGAGTGTGAGGCAAGAAAAAAGGCGCAGACATGAGTCCGCGCCTCGGCCCAATAAAAAGTTTGTTCTCGACGCTCTCGGCGTCTTGACGGTGAGTCGCCTACTGCACGATCAGCGTCACCACATCCCCGTGTGCCGCTCCACCCGCAGCCGTAGCCGTCACCGTAATCTGCGACGTCCCCAACCCCGTCGGCGTCTCCACATTCACCGTAGCCGATCCCGACTTTGTGGTGTCGGCGGCCGCCGTGGCCGTCACCTTTATCGCCGCCGGGTTCGGCACCACCGCCGGAGTCGTATATAGTCCCGTCCCGTCCACCGTGCCATTCGCGCCCCCGCCAGTGACGGCCCACGTTACACTCTGGTTAGACGAGTTATTAACTGTCGCGGAAAATTGTTTCTGAGTAACTCCCGCCGGCCACAAGTTACCAGCCTCATCCGCAAACAAATTCGCCGATCCCGGATTCACCGTGACCGTCACCGGCGGTGGCGGCCCGCCACCGCCGCCCGCAACCCCGCCGCAAGAAATCAGTGCCATCAATCCAAGCCCCAAACAAATTCCCGCGACCCCTCCGTAGAGACGCGGCTTGCCGCGTCTTTTTCGCCCCATTCCCACAATTCCCACCATCACCACCCAAGCGAGCGTAAAGAAGGGCGGAACGTAGAGAGGCATGGCCTGGCTCGACCTCGTGTGGGGATGGGCGTCCCCGCCTGTCAAAGCGGTGCGCAGCGCGGCTCCCACCCGCGGCCGCGATTGCGTCCCCGAATTCGGCCCTGTAGTAGCAATCGTCAAAGTCACCGCCGTAGTCCCCGCTCCCGCCGCAATCGACGCCGGACTAAACCCGCAACTAGTCAACGCAGGAAGGTTCGCGCACCCAAAACTCACCCCCGAGCTAAAAACCCCGCCTCCCACCGGACTCGCCGAAAACGTATAGCTGGCGCTCTGCCCAGCCAGCACTGTGACCGACGCATTGCCCGTATCTGTCCAGGTAAAATCCGGCCCCGCCCCCGTCACCGTCAGCCCGAACGTCTGCGTCTTGGCCGCCGGCGCTCCCGCCGCCATCGCCGAGATGGTCACCGTCGTTGGACCACCCACCGGAGTGCCCGCCGCCGCCGTCACCGTCAAGGTAACCGTCACGGGAGTCGAAGACGTCGGACTCACCGAACTCGATGGCGAGAACACGCAAGCCGCTCCCGCCGGCAGCCCCGCCGAGCAACTCAGTGTCACCGTCCCCGCAAAACTTCCCGACGCCGTCACCTGGAACGTGCTCGCCCCCGACGTTCCGCCCTGCGTCACACTCAACGAATTCGGACTGGGCGCCGTCAAATTAAAGTCCACCACATGCAGCGTGACCGGCGCATCGTGCGTAATCGCGTTTCCGTCCGTCCCCACCGCGTGTGAGTTGAAACTGTAATCGCCCACTATTCCGCCCGCCGTCAGGGTGTACGCCGCTGTCGGTGTTGCCGAAGTCGGATTCAACGCGCAGGTCGCCGGCGCCGCGCCACTACAACTCAAGTTCACCGTACTGGCGTATCCGCTCTTCGCCGTCAGCGTGCCGTCGAACGTGGCCGACTGTGTCGGAAACACGGTCTGCGGCGAATTCGAAATCACATTCGTGTAGTTTGGCGACGCCACCAGTGCATAGTTCCAAATGCCCCGCCCGTACGTCGATGCCACGAGCGTCTTCGTGCCCGCGTCAGGATTAAAAAGTTGAAGAGCCGTTAGCGGAGCGTCCGGCAGAAATCCCGACACGCCTGGCCCCGGGGCCGGACCGACTTCAGTCCAACTCGCCGTCGCCGTCGGACTCACAAAAACGCCAACGTCGGTTCCCGCGTAGACCAGTCCCGCCTGCGAATCCACTAGCAACGCGTTCACCGGAACATCAGGCAGCCCCGTCGGTCCTGTAGACGTCCAGTCCGTCCAACTCGTGCCGGCATTCGCCGTCTTCCACACATGCGACGTCGGGAACGAAGGGGTGCTGAATCCCATAATCCCGACATACGCCGTCTTGCCCGTCGCATCGGACTTATCCATTGCGACCGAAGAAATCGCATAGCCGCTCGGGTTTACGTTCTGCGTCACATTCGTCATCAACGTGACACCGGTATTGGTCGTAACCCACACCTCGCCGCCCGGCTTCCCGCTCAGCGGCCCATATCCGTTGGTCACCGCGTACACCACCGTCGAATTGTTGTTCGTGTCCTTTGGACCGCCCGCGGCCAGCGCATTCACCAGGTTGATCTCTCCACCCGTGCATACACCCGTTCCCAACGTGTCGAAGTCATTGCTGAGCTGCAGCGGAGCGGTTCCGCTGGTGCTGATCCGCCACACTCGGCAGGTTCCCACCAGCATTTCACTGGTATTCTGCGGATCCAAAATATAGGGAGTATAGAAAGCTCCCTGATCTCCGCCGAGATTGGCCGGGCTGACGATCTGGAGAAAATCCGTGTCGTTACAAGCCGGTCCCAACTCACACTTCAGAATCGTGAGATAGGGATTCGCCGCGAACCACTCGTTGGGGCTCGCAGGATTGATGGCATTGAATCCGCCATCTCCGCCTAGCGCATTCTGCCAGGTACTGTTGCCGGTTGCGCTGCTGGTTTTAGGAGAGCCGTTATCCTGCGTTCCCCCCAGCAGAATGTCCGCGCTGGAGGGGTGCACCGAGAACGAAACGAATTCCGTCATCGAGCCCAGGCTCTCGCTGAGGCTGTCAAACTGATTCGTCCCCGTGCAACTTCCGGTGTTCAGCCCCGCATAGCCATCCAGCGTCCGGCTGATTCCGCCGTCGTGCGCGAAGTAGCCCACCGCTTTGCCACTCGCAACCATGAACGCCAATCCATGTTGGTCCGGATGCACGTGCGCCGGCGCCCCCAGCGGGCCGGGGTTGCAGCCATACACATGAGTCAGATTGATCCAGTCGCCTTGCGTGCAGGTCGTGCCCCCGGACGCAAATGTGCACTTGTAAAGATTGATCGCGCCCGCGTAAAGGTCCGTTCCCGTTGAAGGAGGCGCGGGATCGGGGACTGCGGCCAATTCCAGGTTGTACCAACCCTGCTCCACCCCGCAGCCGCTGTTCGGGCCAAACGCGCTGTCACCGCAGTTCGTGATGCCGTTGTCCGGAATCGCTGTCCAACTAGTTCCGCCGTCCATCGATCGCCAGATGCCCTCGTCAACGGGCGCCGGATTTCCATTGTTATCCGGCTGCACGTCGACGACCCACACATACATTTCGTTGCGCCCCGGTACCACCGCGAACTCGCCGCGATAAATCAGGCAACTCGATGCGTTCGACCCAGCCGGGCAGAGCCCTGATGCAAGACCCGCGCTCGGTTGCGTAATCATCCGCGTGAAATTCTGGCCATCCGTCGATGAGTACAGCCCGTGACGCCGAACAAAAGCGTAGAAAGTCCCGCCCGCTCCCTGGCTCGCGTTGTAAACCACCGCCGTAGCGGAGGCGGGAACCGCACCGTCCGAGAGGGTGACGCGGTTCCACGTCACTCCACCGTCCTGCGAGTAATAAAGTCCGCGCGCCGTCGAATTCCCGTCCTCTTCCCGGCCAACGTACAAGCCGTTGTCTCCCGCCGTCGCCGCCACAACCAGGCTGGAATTCGCTGTGCTGAACGCGATCTTGCTGAACCCAATTCCTAAAAACGATTGTCCCGTTCCCGCGCTCTGCGTCGGCGTCCACGTGGCACCTCCATCCGCGGAACGCAGAATACCCAAGCCGTAATAAGAATCGCCCGAACTGTTTGTCTCCCCGGTACCGACCAGAATGACGTTGCTGTTTCCCGGCTGCAAAGCAATCGCGCCCACCGCGAGAGTAGGCTGATCGTCAATCAAAGCCTGCCAGGTAACCAAAGCCGGATTGGAATTCTGACTGCCCGCGTTCGTGGACTTCCAAAGCCCGCCATACGCGCCGCCAAGCAGCACCGTGTTTCCCGTCGTGTCCACAGGATCAATCACGACCGAAGTAGCGCGCCCCGACACCCAGTTGTAATCCTGCGCTCCATCTCCCGTAGCATCGGAAGCCAGCGGAGCTGGCCCTAAAGGCGCCCACACCGTAGAGCCCGAAGGAAAAGCGGGTGCCCCACCCAAGCTCGGCTTGGGTGGGTATGTGGAGGACAGCGCACCTGGGGATGTTGACTTCGCGTTCCCAGCCGCACGCTGAGCCCGCATCGCCATCTTCTGCCGATAAGCTCGAAACCGCAGCCCCGCCGCCGATTCTCCCCGAGGCAGAATTCGCCCCCGCTCGTTCCAGTTCCAGTCCAAGCGATCTCGCAGATACGGACGATCCCCGTCGCGCTCGCGAGAAGAAGAGTGAGCAGGTTTGCTGTCAGATTCCTGACCGAAGGCCCTGCCTGAAAACCAGCTGAAAAGAAAAACCGAAGCGCCACCGAAGATAACGAAGAAAATAAAAACAGAAGAACGCACACTGCGGCAGGCCATAAATTGAAACGCCATTTGGCGCCGGCGCGACGCAGCGCACCTCTAGAGTTTCAATGATTAGACAGAGATTTAAACGTCCACGAAAGTCCCCCCGCCCTTGGTAGCCCGTGTCTTGGAGCCGAGAACCGATAACTGAGAGCTGACAGCTGAAACCCGCCTCTTCCGCTATACTAATGAAGCATGTCCGTGCTCAAAAACATCAGCGCCATAGCCCAGGGGATGACCATCACCCTGAAGGAGATGTTTCAGCCAACCATCGTCGAGAACTATCCCGACGGTCCCGGCCCGCTGAAAGGCGCAAAATTTCAGGAGCGCTTTCGCGGCATGCACGTCCTGCAGCGCGACGAAAACGGACTGGAGAAATGTGTAGCTTGTTTCCTCTGCGCCGCCGCTTGTCCCGCGAATTGCATCTACATAGAAGCTGCGGAAAACACTGCGGAGAAAAGGGTTTCAGGCGCCGAACGCTACGCCCGCGTCTACAACATCGACTATAATCGATGTATATTTTGTGGGTATTGTGTGGAGGCTTGTCCTACCGATGCGATTACGCATGGCCATGGATTTGAGCTGGCGAGTTTCAATGCGAGCAATCTGATTTACCGCAAAGAACAGATGCTGGCGCCGGCTCCGGCACATATGGGAGCCAATCAGGTGTTTGCGCAATCGGAAACGGATGCGGGCGTGATCGGGGATTAGCGAACTTCGAGATTTTCTACCAAACGCCGGTCCCCAGCGGGACCGGCGTTGTTGTATACGGTCGCAGGTGGTGCCGAATCGAAGGCGGCCGAAGGTCATCAAAAGGACATGACAAGAGTCCATCAACATCCTCTGGAAAAGATCCTCGAGAGTCGGATTGCCATCATCGATGGAGCGATGGGCACGACCATCCGCACTTATGGAATGACGGAGGCGGACATCCGCGGGCAGCGCTTTAAAAACTCGACGAAGAGCCTGCTGAACAACGGCGACCTCTTCTCGCTGACCAAGCCAGAAATGATCGGCGACATTCATCGCCGATTTCTCGAGGCAGGGGCGGACATTATCGAGACGAATACCTTCGGGGCAACCAGCATCACCCAGAGCGAATTCTTTGTCGACGATCCGCGGGAGCGGGGCGGCCGGAAGGATCCTGAGTTCTACCAAAAGATTGTCGAAGATCCGTTTCTCGGCAGCCTGGCTTGGGATATCAATGAGCAATCGGCGCGGCAGTGCCGCGAATGGGCGGATCGTGTTGGCGCCGCAACTTCGCGTCAACGGTTCGTAGCGGGGGCGATCGGCCCGCTGACGGTGTCGTTGTCGAACTCGCCCGATGCCGATGATCCCGGCTTCCGGGTCGTCACCTTCGATCAGGTCAAAACCGCCTACGCGCAGCAGGTGCGCGCACTTATTGCCGGCGGTGTAGATTTGCTGCTGGTCGAAACGATCTTCGACTCCCTGAACGCGAAGGCGGCTCTTGTCGCCATCCGTGAGGTGTTCAACGAGGGCGGCAAAGAACTTCCTGTGATGATCTCGGCGGCGGTGGGACGCGGCGGCGAGACCATGATATCGGCGCAGACGACGGAGGCATTCTGGAACGCGGTGCGGCACGTGAAGCCTCTGTCGGTGGGACTCAACTGTTCTCTCGGTCCGGATCTGATGTATCCGTTCCTGGACGAACTCTCGGAGAAGGCGGATGTGGCTATCTCGTGCTACCCGAACGCCGGTTTGCCGAATCCGCTGTCGGAAACTGGCTTCGACCTCGGACCCCAAGATATGGCCCGGTATCTGGGCGACTTCGCACGGGGAGGGTTGATTAACCTTGCCGGCGGTTGCTGCGGGAACACGCCCGAGCACATCGCGGCGATCGCCAAAGCGCTCGAAGGCCTGCCTCCTCGAAAATACGGGACTCAGGCTTCCGCCGAATCCTTCGCCCTCCAAAGCGAGGGCAAGGAGTGAGCATTTCCTCTAGCACAATTGTGCCCGAGGCCACGCACTCCAAGCCACTCCGTCTCTCGGGATCGCAGCCATTCACGCAGCAGCCCGGCGTCTACATCGTGATCGGTGAGCGCACCAATGTCGCCGGTTCGCCGAAGTTCGCCAAACTGATTAAGGCGGGCAAATACGAGGAGGCGGTAAGCGTCGCCCGGCAGCAAGTCGAGAACGGCGCGAATGTCCTCGACATCTGCATGGACGAGGGCATGATCGACGGCGTCACCGCAATGACACGCTTTCTGCAACTGCTCGGTAGCGAGCCCGAAGTTGCCAAGGTGCCGTTCATGGTTGACTCCTCGAAATGGGAGGTCATCGAGGCGGGGCTGAAGTGTCTGCAGGGCAAGGGCATCGTCAATTCGATCTCGCTGAAAGAGGGCGAAGAAAAGTTTCGCAAGAACGCCGCCACCGTTCTAAAGTATGGGGCCGCCGTGGTAGTGATGGCCTTCGACGAGCAGGGCCAGGCCGCGACCTACGATGACAAGGTCCGCGTGTGCGAGCGAGCTTACAAAATACTAGTCGACCAAGTCGGTTTTCCGCCCGAGGACATCATCTTCGATCCAAATATCCTCACCGTCGCCACCGGCATGGAGGAGCACAACAACTACGCGGTTGACTTCATCAACGCGACGCGCTGGATCAAGGCTAATCTGCCGCACGCCAAGGTCAGCGGTGGCGTCTCCAACATCTCGTTCAGCTTTCGGGGCAATAACAAGGTGCGCGAGGCCATGCACTCCGCATTTCTTTATCACGCCATCACGGCGGGCATGGACATGGGCATCGTCAATGCTGGGATGCTCGAGGTATATGAAGAGATCGAACCTGAACTTAAAGTATTGGTTGAGGATGTTCTTCTAAACCGGCGTCCCGACGCGACCGAGCGCCTGGTGGATTACGGCGAAAAGCTGAAGGGCGTCAGCCAGGCGGTAAACGAAAAGAAGGCTGAAGAATGGCGCAGTGGCACGGTCGAGGAGCGTCTCTCTCACGCGCTGGTCAAGGGGATCGACACATATATTGAGATTGACGCCGAGGAAGCCCGCGTCAAACTGGGCCGCCCTCTACTCGTTATCGAAGGTCCGCTGATGGACGGCATGGGTGTGGTCGGTGATCTATTTGGGGCCGGCAAAATGTTCTTACCCCAGGTAGTCAAGTCCGCCCGCGTGATGAAGAAAGCCGTGGCGCACCTGACGCCGTTCATGGAGGCCGAGAAAGTTGCGATGGCTGCCGCTGGCGAGGTGGTCAAAGCGCAGGGCAAAATCGTGCTCGCTACGGTTAAAGGCGACGTTCACGATATTGGAAAAAATATCGTTGGCGTCGTGCTCGCGTGCAATAACTATGAAGTGATCGACCTGGGAGTGATGGTCCCCTGCGAAAAGATTCTCGAACGCGCCAAGGCGGAAAAGGCGGATATGATCGGCCTCAGTGGCCTGATCACTCCGTCTCTTGATGAGATGGTGCATGTGGCCCGCGAGATGGAGCGTCACGGCTTCAAGTTGCCGCTGCTGATCGGCGGGGCGACGACGAGCCGCGCGCATACCGCCGTCAAGATCGCGCCGCACTACAGCGAGCCAGTGGTCCACGTGCTCGATGCCAGCCGCGCCGTTCCTGTAACAACCAGCCTTCTGAGCGACGAGGGCAAGTCGGCTTTCGTGGTGCAGCATCGCGCCGACTACGAGGCGCTTCGCAAGGCGCATGCGGCGCCGCGCCTGACGGTTGTCTCGCTTGACGCTGCTCGCGCGAGACGGACTCCAATTCAATGGCGTGCCGAGGACTTGCCCAAGCCCGCGTTTACGGGTGTGCGCGTTCTGGATAATTTTCCGCTGGCAACACTGCGCGACTTCATCGACTGGACGCCGTTCTTCCACACGTGGGGACTGAAGGGCGTTTATCCCCGCATTCTTGAACACGAGGGACAAGGCGCGCAGGCGCGTCAGATATTCACCGAAGCCAATGCTCTTCTGGATGTCATCATCGAGCAGAAGTCGATCACGGCACGGGGCGTATATGGCTTGTTTCCCGCCAGCGCCGTGGGCGACGATGTCGAACTGTACACCGACGACGCGCGCGAAAAAGTGCTGGAACGGTTTCACTTCCTCCGTCAGCAATCGAATAAGGAAGGCAGCGAGCCGTGCCGGTCTCTCTCCGACTTCATCGCGCCTAAGGAAACCAGGCTACCCGATCACATCGGTGCTTTCGCGGTGACCAGCGGGATCGGCCTGAAAGAACTATGCGATCGATTCAGGTCTCAGAACGACGACTACAACGCGATCATGGCGGAGGCCATCGCCGACCGCCTCGCGGAAGCCTTTGCCGAATGCCTGCACAAACGAGTGCGTGATGAATGGGGTTACGGTTGTGAAGAGGGCCTGAGCAACGCGGATCTCATCCAGGAGAAGTATCGCGGGATCAGGCCGGCTGCGGGTTATCCGGCATGTCCGGATCACACGGAGAAGGGTCCGCTCTGGCGTTTGCTCGATGTGCAGGCGAACACCGGAATGCTGATCACGGAGTCGTTTGCGATGTGGCCCGGTTCAAGCGTGAGTGGACTCTACTTCGCCCACCCGCAATCTCGGTATTTCAGCCTCGGCAAGATTGACCGTGATCAAGTCGCCGACTACAGCAAACGCAAAGGGATGAGCGTCGGAGAGATTGAGCGATGGCTCGGGCAAAACCTGAACTACGACCCAGCGGAATAGCATCAGGGCTGCGTCTGCTCGGGGGGCAGCCCACTCCAGAACCCGCGAGTATTTCAACCAGCCCGCGCGCCACGTGATTTCCCGCGCGCAGCCCGCTTTTCTTCGCCGCCGCCGAGGGCCGCACGCACCATGTAGCCTGATCGCGTCATGCCGGCCGCTTCGGCCAACGCATCGATTTTTTCAATCTGGCTTTCCCGCGCCGTGATGTTAACGCGCACCGTTGCATCGGGAGCGTCTACGCTCACCATGAAGGCGATGGCGCCGTGCTTCGCCGCGTCCTTCGCGATTTCATCGAGATTCGAAGGCTCCGGCACAGCGTCTCCGTCCTCGATCATGCCCTGGATATGGAGCGCCAGCGCCTCCGCCGCCATACGGCTCGCTTCATCGAGCGTCTTTCCGGCGGTGATGCAGCCCGGAAAATCGGGAAAGCTCACGCCGTAATCCGAATCCCGGTCCTTATGAAGATAGGCGATATATTCCATCAGTCCGCTCCTTTCCTCTAATACACACGTTATACACACCAATCAATACAAGAATACACACTTCTCCACACTAGAGAGAAAGGCTGGGGTAGCGTGGCTTATCGATGATGACAGCTCGGGGCCAGCCGATTTATTGTGGGTCAGGAGCTTTTCATGAAACGCGCTTTGAACCTTTTTCTGAGACTGGCGACGCTCGGCCCACTTTTTCTCTCCATCACATTCGCTACCAGCGCTTACGCAGCCGCAGCAGACGAGCCCATCGCTTCGCGCACCGCCGAGACCGACGGCGTCAAGCTGCATTACCTGACCGCCGGCCAGGGCCCAGCGCTCATCCTGCTGCACGGATACGCAGAGACCGCTCTGATGTGGAGGCCGATCATTCCAGCGCTCACCGCGCGATTTACCGTCATCGCACCAGACCTGCCCGGCATCGGAGATTCGGCGATCCCGAACGACGGTCTCGACATGAAGACGGCTGCAATCCGCATGCATGCGCTGGCCCGCTCGCTGGGCGTCCAGAAAGCGGAGGTCGTGGGGCACGACATCGGGCTGATGGTTGCCTACGCCTACGCCGCGCAATTCCCCGCGGAAGTGACCAAACTGGTGGTGATGGATGCCTTCCTGCCGGGCGTGGCTGGGTGGGAGGCCATTTACAACGACCCAAATATCTGGCATTTCCGATTCCACGGGCCGACTCCCGAGGCTCTGGTTCAAGGCCGGGAGCGTCTCTTCTTCGAGTATTTCTGGAATGACCTTGCAGCCGACAAAACCCGTTCCATCCCGGAAGCCGATCGCAAAGCCTACGCTGCGGCCTATTCCCGTCCCGGACGCATGCGCGCAGGCTGGGCATACTTCGTCTCCTTCCAGCAGGCCGCGAAGGATTTCGCTCAACTTTCCCAGACCAAACTGACCATGCCGGTCCTCGTGATCGGCGGTGAGAAGTCGCTGGGTGACGCGCTGGCGCAACAGATGAATTTGGTCGCTTCGGATGTGAAGGTTGTCGTGCTAAAGGACACCGGACACTGGGTGCTGGAAGAACGGCCCAAGGAGACGACCGACGCGCTGGTGAAGTTTCTATAACGGCGGTGCACGTCATACGGCGGAGGACGGGCGTCTCGCCCCTCCAGCCGGGAGGGGAGTGCGGGCTCTCCACTAAGAAAGCTAATTAACAAGCAAGTTAACAAGCAGAAAGGCAGGCTTTCGGGTCTGCCATTTCTGTTTGCGGACAAGATATTGCGTCACATCGACATGTTGAGGGTATGGCGAGCGGCCTCACCCGCGGCCTTTGACTTTTTATCGGTGGCGGAGAGTCAAAGGCCGCGGACAGGAGTGTCCGCGCTACACGCGTGCCGATCAGGCGAACAGCGAGATGGGCGGACCCGACATGGGTCGCTCCGGCTGGTGCAGACCGCCGGTCGAAACGGGCGGACCCGATACGGGCGGCTCAGGATACCCGCCCCGGCCGATCAAGATAGGTGGCTCAGGATTCGGGCCCCCGCTGATCAAAACGGGCGGCTGCGGTTGCGGGACGCTCGAGGTGGAGGTGGTTAAGTCTCCGCTTCCGGTGCTGAGACGGTGGTAATGGTGGAAGCGGTTGATTGCGCCGGGACCGCCCAGGTTCTCCAGATCCTGTTGGAGAACGGAGAAATCTTTTTGAGCGGCGGAAAGGTTGCCGGAATGGAGATCGCTGGCGAGCTGGTTGAAGGCTTGGGCAACGGGGTTGGAGGTGGAAGCCGCGGAAGCCGCGGCAGTACTGATGGGGGACGGCGAAAAGGCTTTCTGCAAAGTGGCGAAATCGGATTGCGCAGCCGCGAGGTTGCCGGACTGGAGATCCTTGCTGAGCTGCGCGATGCTCTGTTCGGAGGGAGTGCTGGGTGCGCCGAGCTGTTTTTGGAGGAAGCCGCTGCTTAAAATCCCGGAAATGGACATTGATGTACCTCGATGTAAGAGTTGAATGAGCTTTCATCGGGAATTGGCTGGCGGCAGATTGTAGATTAGTGCCGGCTGCCAGCGAAGTTCCAAGTGAACCTGGAGGTGTTGAAGCACGCTCGATTCCATTGGCGCGGGGAATGGTACGCAAAAAATGTTGGAGCATTTTGTGACGGTTGCGAGCGATGGCCGCTTGGCGAAATGTCCGATACGGTGAGGATGGGCAAAGCGTGCCGGGATTGGCGGAGGCAAGAGTTGCCGGGAGCCGGTTGCGGTGGGCTGCCATGCTGCGCACGGCTGGGACGGGCGAGACGTCCGTCCCACACAAGCAATTGAATCGAACTATTTGTGGCTGTCGGCGGTTTGAACTTCTGCGCGAGGAGTCATGGAAACGACTACGTACTCACGCTCTTTGTCGTCCAGATCTTCCACGCGAAGCTTCATGTGGTCCTTCTCGATGTGGAACTGCGCCCTTTCCCCGACGGGCAGCAGGGTGGGGTGTTTGTCGTCCTTGGGGCGAATGCGGTAGATGATGCGGTCGGTCTGCAGGAGATATTCCTGGCAGAGCAGGGTGTGCATTTTCTGGTGGGCGGAATCGGTGCCGATGATTTCTCCGGTTAGACTCTTGGCGCTCTTCTGGTCGGTCCCACATTCGACGGAGTCCATCTGCAGCAGCGTGCCGGACTGCGGGGCGCGCTGGTCGCGGGCGTAGGCAAAGGATGCGCAAAGCAGAACGAACACAGCAATTCGTTTCATAGGTCTCCTCACGGGGGATGTTCGTGATTAGACCCGATCCGGGGGTGGCGGGAAATGTTACTGAGGTATTAAGACAGTTAGGACTGTATCAAACCCTATTCTTGAAACCCAGTCCAGAAACAGTACACTTGTCGGCATGGCGCGAAATTTCAAAGACTTGACGGAGCGCGAAATTCTGGCGCTGGCGATTTCACTGGAAGAAGAAGATGGGCGGGTGTATGCCGATTTTGCCGAGGGGCTGCGGGAGACGTATCCTGCGACGGCGAAGCTGTTCGACGACATGGGCGCCGAGGAGTCGGACCATCGGGCCTCGCTGTTCGAAACCTATCGAGCGCGCTTCGGTGAACATATTCCGCTGATCCGGCGTGACGATGTAAAGGGATTTGTGCAGCGAAAGCCATTCTGGCTGACGCGTCCGTTGAAGATCGCCGATGTGCGGAAACAAGCAGAACTGATGGAACTGGAGACGCGCCAGTTTTATCAGAAGGCGATCGGGCAGGTGACGGACGCCGGGATCCGAAAACTGCTGGGCGATCTGGAGGAGATCGAGCGCAAGCATCAAGTGGCGGCGGAGGCGATGTCGGAGAGCATGACGCCTACGGTGAAAAAAACAGAGGATGAAGCGCAGCGCCGTCTGTTCGTGCTGCAAATCGTGCAGCCCGGCCTGGCGGGGCTTATGGATGGATCGGTCTCGACGCTGGCTCCGGTGTTTGCGGCGGCGTTTGCCACTAAGAGCAGTCACGATGCATTACTGGTGGGCCTCGCGGCATCTATTGGAGCGGGAATTTCGATGGCATTTGCGGAGGCGTTGTCGGATGACGGATCAATGACCGGGCGCGGGCGTCCTATGCTGCGCGGTTCGGTGACGGGATTGATGACAGCAGCGGGCGGAATCGGGCATACGCTTCCTTTCTTGATTAAAGATTTTCATGTAGCGTTTCTAGCGGCAGTGATTGTGGTAGCGATGGAGCTGGCGACGATTGCCTGGGTTCGAAACCGGTATATGGATACTCCGCTGCTGTCGGCGGCATTTCAGGTGGTGGTGGGTGGAGTGCTGGTGTTTGCGGTGGGGATTTGGATTGGGAGCTCGTGAGGAGTTGGTAATTGGGTAATTTGTAATTTAGTTATTTGAAGGAAGCGCGGGGCTACCGGGAGTAGACTTGAGAGAGATTATGTGAGGGGAAAGCATGCCTACCCAAAGGAATGAAGTTATCACCAAGGACCCAGACATCCTCGGCGGGACGCCTGTCTTCCGAGGAACGCGCGTTCCGTTCCAGGCTTTGTTGGACTATCTGGAAGGTGGGCAAACTCTGGATGAGTTTCTTGAGGATTTCCCCTCAGTGACCCGCGAAACCGCAGTTCATGCGCTGGAACACGCCAAGTCCCTCGTCGTCAGTCAACTGAAATGAAACTGCTGCTCGACGAATGTCTTCCCAGAAAACTCAAGAATCATCTACTTGGACATGAATGCCACACTGTTCCTGAGTCCGGTTCGGCAGGGAAGAAGAACGGCGAACTGTTATCTCTGGCGGAGAAGTCTGGCTTTGAGATCTTTCTGACGCTTGACCGAGGAATAGAGTACGAGCAAAGCCTTAAAGGACGCGAAATCGCTATCGTCCTTGTAGCCGCAAAGTCTAACCGACTTGCAGATCTTTTGCCTCGAGTACCTGCCGTTCTTGATGCGCTTCGCTCGGTCCGAGCGGGCCAGCTTGTCCATGTGTATGGCTGACCCGCCGATGCCAGAAAAACTCTGCGTCCCTGCGGCCTTGCCAATGATCTATTTCCCATGGAAGCCACAGTTCGTCCTCCAGCATGGAAAACCCTGCTGGCCTTCGCCATCATTTATTTCGTCTGGGGCTCGACCTTCCTGGCCATCCGCGTCGGTGTGCGCGAGGTTCCGCCACTTCTTCTTGCCAGCATGCGCTTCTTCATTGCTGGAGTCGTGCTCTACGCATGGATGCGTCTGAGGGGCA
This sequence comes from uncultured Acidobacteriaceae bacterium, assembly GCA_963789205.1. Lineage (GTDB taxonomy): Bacteria > Acidobacteriota > Terriglobia > Terriglobales > Acidobacteriaceae > Acidiflorens. The sequence continues at coordinate 162,988 of CAWBJV010000020.1, read as the reverse complement.
CGCCGTCCCCCTCTCGCCGCGAGTGGCTTGCGGCTTCGGCTCTGGCGGTTTGTATCTTCGTTGTCGATTACGGCCTGGTGTTCTGGGCCGAACAAAGAGTGCCCTCTGGAATTACTGCGGTGATGCTAGGCACCATCCCGGTCTTCATGTCGCTTTCCGAGATTGTCATTCTGCGCACGCAGCGGCTGACGTTCCGGCTGGCGCTGGCTCTCTTGATAGGGATCGGCGGGGTGTCTGTTTTGGTGAGCCGCTCACTAAGCCTGAGTTTGGGCGAAGTGCCCATCGATCGTGCTGGCGCGGTCGGGCTGGTAATCGCTGCCTTGAGCTGGTCGATTGCTGCGGCTCTTACCCGCAAGCTGCCGCTGCCCGCATCGAAGGTCATGAGCTCCGGCGCGCAAATGCTCGCTGGAGGAATCATGCTCGCGCTGACGGCGGCAATCTTCGGCGAATTCCGCGGCTTCCATATTCAGGCAGTGTCTCGCGGCGCCTGGTTTGCCCTGGCATACCTGATTGTCGCCGGCTCCATCGTGGCATTTACCGCCTACGTCTGGCTCATCCATCATGAATCGCCGACTAAGGTGGGCACCTACGCATACGTCAATCCGGTAGTGGCTGTGATCGTCGGATATTTTCTCGGAGGTGAGACCATCGGCCCAAGAACCTTACTCGGAACATTGCTGGTGCTCGTCAGCGTGATTGTGATTACCACCACCAGCGCCAAGAAGCCCGCCACTCAGCCCCTGGCGAAACCACTCCAAGAACTGGCGGAACCGTAGGTCCCCTGATTAGCGGCTAAAGAAGCCCGCCACGCTCGCCTTGAATCGTTGCCACAAATAGCTAATCTGGCTGGAAGACGCCGGCGCTACCTGATTTCGCTCGATGTGTTCCACATGTTTGAATCTCGGAGGAATCTCGAAGAGCGGTGGATCGAGACGGCCTTCCTCGAACTGTGTCACCTGCATCTCAGCCTTCGACTCTGAATGCTTCGTGGTTCCTTCGGGGAGGGTATATGTGCTCTTCACGGTCATCACGGAATTCAGAGCAAACCCTCTTTCTGGCTCTCCAATCATGACGAATTCAGGTCTGTCGATGGGTTGTTTCCCGCTGACAGCACTCACGTAGGCGTGACCCTGCTTTCCTTCAGCGGGCCTCGGATCGCACGACAGTCGCTGGCTTAGATCGATGTACCAGGCGTCGGTAACGATTTCTTGTGATCCGGAGCGGGCGCCTTCCAGCGGAATCTGCTTTCTCGTCGTGACGACGTGGCGCGCTCTGTGTCCGAAGATCTCTTTCCGCTCGCCGGTGTCGGTCGTCGTTGTTTCTATTCGGACGGTCGGTCTATCCGACGCGTACGTTACCGGCGTGTCTAGTCCGCGCGCCTTGAGCTCTTCCTTGGTGAACGGTTTGGGAGGATAGGGTGCCGAGGTGTATTCGCGGGTGTCGAGATTCAGTTCGAAGTTCTGTCCGAAGTCGCAACGTGTTATAGAAACAAGGTGCGGGCCGTAGATCGATTGCAAGGACCCGTCTGTTTTCTTCACCCCGAAGGAGTTTTGGTATTCCGTTCGTTTCCGGTCCCCCTGCAGATAGATCGTGTGCTGGCCCGGATTTCCAGACTGCCCGTACTGTATCGTCATTTTGATTCCTTTGCCGTCCGAGGCTTGCAACAACGGGACGCCGAGGAGAAGTAACCACGTGGATGAGAAATTCACGCGCGCCTCCACACAGACGATAAGCAAATCGTTGAAATCAGCCTAGACTTGCGGCTATTCCGAGTCAAGCACCGGAGTTCAAGAATTGGAAAAGGCCGGGCCCGCCCCTAGTAGCGGTTTTGCTTCACCCAGAGGCGAACCTGATCCTCGACAGAAAAGCTCTCCGCCGCCGGCCGCGCAAACTTCGACTCGAGAAAGAACGTGTGCGCTTCCAGGGGGACACGGAAATGAAATCTGGTGTTCACAAAGTTGTGCACGAAGATCTCGGTGTAGCGCTCGAGTCCCAGGACCTGAAACTGGACGGCGTGTACGAGCGCGTGAAATAGAGATCGCTGTGTGAGCCCCTCATTGAAGACTAATACATCGATAAAGGTCAAAGAGTTCATGTGAGTGATGTCCGGCAAGTTCACAAATCCCAGAGCCTTTGCCTCCGCGTAGAACGGCGGGTTGGGAACGCGCGCCCCGTGCAGTTCCACTACCTTAACCTGCTCGAGCAGCTTCGCTGAAAAATAAGGACGCATGACGGCTTGGTGCTGTTCACTCAGCGGCGCGCCCGGAGGCAGGTATCGTTCCCGCTGGTCCCGCAGATAGGACGAAACATATTCAATCGCCTGCCGGATCTGCTGGTCGTTCAATTCGGTGGCCAATCCGGTGGCGGGCGCGGAGACCGTTTCCTCGGCTGGTATCTGCTTCTCGATGGACGAGTAATATTCGCTCAGCGCACTGGCCGACTCGATGGACTTGCGTAAGACATCGCGATGCCCATGTCGGGCCACAGTTTCCGTGGAAAAACGGAGGCGAAGCTTGTGCGTGGCGCAATGCGCGCTGAGCAACTCCAGTTCGGCGTGCCGCAGTTCCGAATTCATTTGCACAATCGAGATCCTATCTTCATGGTTTTCTGTGAAACACATCTACAAAACTCCTGAATAAAAATTGGCCACTGCAAAGGGGAGGGCCGGGGTTGTCTTTATTTACACATCATTCTGTTAAAGCTACACACGCAAAGTCACAGGGATTGCCCAGGGGCCCAAGGTCAAAACCAGATCAGGGATTTCGCCGGATCGCCGGCGAATGGCCGCAGCGCAGTATTGCAAAATCGCGGCCAGTCTTCCGCCTATGCCAAGATGGGGGAGGAGGAGAGCTGAACGTGTTATTTATAGCGCATTATGTATACACTGTCAATATAATTATACGCCGTCCCGAAGAGGAGAGAACATGGCGCGGCAACCCGATCCCGATCTCGAGGAGCGCATCCTCAATGCGGCCCGCAAGCTGTGGAAAAAGGGAGCGAGTAAGGCTCTCACCATGCGCGCCGTGGCCCGGGCTGCGGGTACGAACACCCCGGCGGTCTATCGCCGATTTCCCCACCGGGAAGATATTCTGCGAGCGCTGTTGCAACGCACCAGGCAAGAGTTGTTTCAACAGTTGGCGGCTTCCCCCTCGGTGGAAGTAGCCTGCGAGCGCTACGTTGACTATGCCTTGAGCCATCCCCACGAATACGAACTCTATTATTTGCACGAATACGAACTACTTTTTTCGGCCAAACCGTCCCGCGGGGCAACATTGAACCAGCTCTTTAAGCAGAAGAGACCCGCGGTGGAGTTGATGAAAGGCAAGCTGGCCGCACAGCTAGGCGGCTCGCCGGATGACTACGCGCAGCTGACGCTCGCCGTGTGGGCTCTGCTCCACGGGACCGTGATGTTGCTGATCGCGAAAACAATCCAGCCGCAACATGCGGCGGAAATGCGCTCAGCTTGCCGCACATCCGTAGAAACGCTGCTGCGCGAGGCCTCCCGCTTGCCGGTTCGAAAGTAGGCTTGCGAAGCCCACGCCTATCTCATTTCGCGCTGATTTGATCGTGGTCATAATATTCGTAGGCTGACATCGGTTTCGCGCCACCTTTTTTCCAGATACGGCTTTCGGCTGGGAGCTTGCCTAACACGCGGGCCATCTCTCTTACGTGCATGGCGACCGATCCGCAACAGGAGCCGATGTAGTTGATGCCGATTTCTTTGGCTTGCAGAGCATAGTCTCCCATTTGTTTGCGAGTTAGTTGGAGAGGGTCGAGAGCGTAGGGGAATTCGGCGAGGCTGGTGAAGTCGGGCTTATCTTTCGGTGTGTTATAGGCCACGGGTTGGCAGGCTAGATAGCCGTCGACGGCTTTGCGCATTTGTTCCATGGGGCCGAGTATGTGCTGCGGTGGGCGGAGGCAGTTCATGCCTACGATGTCAGCGCCGGCGTCTAACAAGGTTTTGGCGGCGGTGGCAGCGTCTGCTCCTTCGGCGGTCTCATCTTTGTTTTCGAAGCAGATGGTGACCATGACGGGCAGTCCGGTTTTCCTGGCGCGCTCGACGCAGAGGAGCGCTTCGCCCAACCACGAGAAGGTTTCTCCGATGATGAAGTCGATGCCTTCTTCGCATTGGACCTTGAGTTGTTCATCGAACGTCTCACGCACACGGTCGGCGGCGGCGGGACTGTTCGGTTCGTACATCCAAGTCAGGCTCAGATTACCGGCGACTAAGCATTGATCCCCAGCAACTTCTTTGGCGACGCGGACAGCGGAGCGATTGATATCTTCGACGCGGTCTTCGAGGCCGACTGTAGCTAGTTTGTCGCGGCTGGCGTAGAAGGTTAGAGCCTGGAGGACTTCGGCCCCGGCTTCGCGGAATTCGATGTGGAGTTCGCGGAGGGCGTCGGAGTAGACGATGGCGACTTCGGGAGTGAAGGGACCGGGACGGACCCATCCGCGTTTTTCGAGTTCGAGTAAGTAGCCGCCGTCGCCCAGGACCGGGCCGTGTTTCAGGCGTTCCAGAATACCTTGCTTGGGCATAAGTGCTCCTGTGTGGGATGCGGTCATTGTTTTGGTCTTAGGATGCGCTCGATTTGTTGGATGTGATTGACATCATGTCCGGCGACCATGCGGACGATGTGCTCGATGGATTCCTGGCCACGCTCGGCATGTTGGCCGTAGTGCTTCCACTGATCGGGGGAAAGCGATTTGAGGAGCGCGAGATTTGCTTCGCGTACGACGCGGTGCAGTTCGATGGATTTGCCTGGATCGCGTTGGTCGTAGTGTCCGGTCGTGACCCAGGCATTCTGATCGTAGGCTTGAACGGGTGTTCCCGGGGCGCCGAGGATCGAGCGCATGCGCCATCCGATTACGATCTCGACATCGGCGAGATGAGCCAGGATTTCGGCGACCGACCATTTGTCAGGCGCTAGGCGCTTTCGGAGTTTTGTTGGAGGGACGCCTTTGACCAGGCGATCGAGTTTTTTCGTGGTGGCGGACTGGACCTTGATCGGGTCTTGCCCCTGGGCGTTGGCCAGGATGCGCTGTGTGTACTGCTGAGCGGTTTCAGACATTTAAAATCTCCTTCTTCACGCGTGCCCGTGTGGGGACGGGCGCCTCGCCCGTCCAAGCCGAGCGAAGCTCGGCAGCACTCGACCGCCGCACGCGAAATATGGAAGTCACCCTAACTGGAAGTTTTCTGCTCATGCGACAGCCTCCTTAAATTTTCCCTTCTTCAAATCGCGCAAGACCTGGTGCGCGCAGTTGTGGCCGGGCGCTCCCGTGACACCGCCGCCGGGGTGGGCTCCGGCGCCGCAGAGATAGAGACCGGCGATCGGAGTGCGGTATTGCGACCATCCAGCGACGGGGCGGTTGAAAAATAATTGTTCGAGACTGAGGTCGCCATGGAAGATATTTCCTTCGGTGAGTCCGTAGGTGCGTTCCAGATCGAGCGGGGTTAGAACCTGGCGGGCGACGATGGCACTCGGAACATTGGGCGCGTATTCGGCGATTTTATTCACCACACGGTCGCCCAGCAGTTCGCGATTTTCGTCCCATGTCCCTTGTCGAAGTTTGTAGGGAACGTACTGCACGAAGCAGGTCATAACGTGCTTCCCCTCGGGCGCAAGAGACGGGTCGGCGTTCGAAGCGACGACGCAATCGACCCACAACTGTTCGGGAATTTCTCCAAACTTAGCGATGTCGTAGCAGCGCTCGGCGAATTCGAGCGAGGGGACGAGGGTGAAAAGCGAGCGCTGTTGGGGGTCGTAGCTCGAGGGCGTGCCGGTGAAGCGAGGCTCTTCCGCAAGAACCATGTTGACCTTGGCGCAGGGGCCGTCCATTTTGATGTCGCGAATGGCGTGGAGGAACTCGGCGGGGAGATCGCGCTCCGGGACCATGCCGAGAAACGTGCGTTTGGGATCGGCATTAGAGAGCACGACGCGGGCGCGGATCTCAGTGCCGTCTTCGAGGACGACGGAGCGCACTCGTCCATCGCGCGAATCAATCTGCTGGACCGCGGCGCGGGTGCGAATTTCTGCTCCGAAGGCTCGCGCCGCCTTGGCCATGGCGTTGGTGATCGAGCCCATGCCGCCCATGACGTGTCCGTAGAAGCCTTGTTGTTCGTGCTCGCCGCCGCTGAGTAAATGGAAGAGCAGACCGAGCGCGGAGCCCGGTTGGTAAGGGCCTCCGTGTTTGCCGTAGACGTTGTTGGCCAGAAGCAGTGTTTTTATTTTTTCTGATTCGTAGTTGCGGTCGAGGAAGTCGCCGAGGCTGCCCGTGAGGAACGATACCAATTGCGAGATTTCGGCGGTCGAGATCCCACGAAAGCGTTTGCCTGCGCGGAACAGGTCGGACCATCCGTCGAAAGATTGGGTGCCGGGTTCGGGCGGCGGCTCGAGAAAAAATGGTTGGAGGTAGCGAGCTAATTTCTTCAGGCGATCATCGACGCGCACGAAAGTTTCGGCGTCTTTAGGGGAAATCTTACGCAGTTCTTCAACCACCCGATCTCGATTTGCCCACCAGGAGACGAGATGCCCGTCGGGGAATGGGACTTGGAGCGCGGGATCGCAAGGGATCATACGGAGTCCGTGATCGGCGAGATGGAGGTCACGAATAACTTCAGGGCGGAGCATGCTGGCGATGTAAGAAGTGGTAGAAGCGCGGCAGCCCGGAGCGATTTGTTCGGTGACACAGCATCCGCCAACGATGTCGCGGCGTTCGAGAACGAGGGTGGAGTATCCGGCGCGAGCGAGATAGGCAGCAGCAGTGAGGCCGTTGTGACCAGCGCCGATAATGACGGCGTCGCAAATCGAGTTTGGACGGCTGGGCATGCGGCTGACCGGTGGTCAAAATAAAAAAACGCCCTGGGTGAAGAAACTAACGAAAGCTCATTAAAAAAGCCATTGAAAAATGGTTTAGGAGTGCTGTATCGTGCGTTGACCAAGGGTCAAGAGAATTTGGGAGGAGTTGGGCCATGGAAGGAATTGCGAGCAGTCTGGCGAAGCCGACGCAGATGAGGCGGGACGGAAAGCCGCGTCCGCGATCGGAGGCGAAGCGGGCGCGGATTGTCGAGGTTGCGATCCGGCATTTTGCCGAGCGGGGCTATAGCGCGGCGCGTGTGGAAGATATCGCGGCACAGTTAGGTATTGCCAAGGGATCGGTGTTCCAGCATTTCAAGAGCAAGGACGGATTATTCTTCGAGGCATACAAAAAGGCGGTGCAGTCGTTTCCGAAATATTTGCAGGCTCCGGCGGCAGTGCGGGAGCACGGATTTTTTGACCTGCTGCGGTACTGGCTGGGGTGCACGGAGAATATGGTGCGGGATAACTGGTCGTCATACCGAATCTATCTGGTTGGCAATTATGGAACAGACCTTTCGCTGCGGCGAGAGATCAACCGGTTTCTGGTGGCCGAGGATCCTTACGGATGGCGTGACTTTGTGAGTTTTGGAGTAAAGCGGGGTGAGTTACGCAGCGATTTAGATGTGGACATGATCGGATCGATCCTGGAGTGGACCATGGACCGGTTTCAGGATGCGCTGCTGACAGAGGAATTGGATCCGGGACTGTTTCGGAAGTCGGGCCCGGTTCCGGAGGAGAAGGAAGCGCGCATTGAGCAGTTTGTGGAATTGTTGCGGCGCGCAATCGGATCGGAGAAAGTACAAGTCGCGGGGAAGAAGGCGTGAAGGATGGCATGAAAAACGGAATGACCGTCGAACAGATCATTGCGAGTTATGACGATGCGGCGCCGTTGACCGAAGCGTCGACGATTCCAGCACCATGGTATGTGGATGCCCGGATTGCGGAACTGGAACGGCAGACAGTTTTCTCGCGGACCTGGCAGGTGATGGGGCGAGTGGATCAGGTAGAAAGGCCGGGACAGTTTGTGACCGCGACCGTGGCGGGAGAGCCTTTGGTGGCGGTGCGCGGGAATGATGGCGTGTTGCGGGCGTTTTATAACGTGTGCCGGCATCATGCGGCGGCGGTCGTGACGGAGCCGTGTGGGCAGGCATCGATTTTGCATTGTCCTTATCACGGATGGAATTACGGGCTGGATGGGTCGCTCAAGGGGATGCCGGAGTTCGACGGGGTGAAGAACTTCGAACGCAAGGACAACGGGCTAGTCCCGGTGAAGGTGGAGACGTGGGAGCAGTTTGTGTTTGTGAATCTGGATGCGGACGCGGCTCCGCTGGCGGAGTATCTTGGCGGATTGGTAAAGCGGGTGGCTCCCCTCGGATTGAGTAAGCTGCATTACTTTACAAGTCAGACTTACAACATCCACTGTAACTGGAAGGTATTTGTCGATAACTATCTAGATGGCGGATATCACGTTCCGCATCTGCATAAGGGACTCAATTCCGTTTTGGATTACAAGCAGTACACGATCGAGAATGAGGACCGATATTGCCTGCAATCGAGTCCGATGGTCACATCGGACGAGCATGCGGCCACGGGTGCGACGCGGAAGGGTGACCGGGCCTGGTATTTCTGGCTGCATCCCAATTTCATGTTCAATCACTACCAGGGATATCTGGATACGAATCTGGTGATCCCGCTTGATGTGGATCATTGCCGAGTCATCTTTGATTACTACTTCAGCGATGTGAGTGAGGCGGGGCGTGCGTACAACGAGCAGAGTGTAGCGGTGGGGAATCAGGTGCAGGACGAGGATTTGGGGATTTGCGAGGCGGTGCAGAGAGGGCTGAAGTCGCGGGCTTACGGAGCGGGGCGGCTTTCGGTGCGGCGGGAAGCGGGAGAACACTTGTTTCATCAGCTGCTGGCGGCGGATTTGAAGAGTGGGCTTGGGCAGGTGGCGGCGGCGTGCGAGGGGGCAATTTGAAGGCAATTGTTGTGGTGGTTGCGCTGGCGCTCGTCCAATCGACCGTGGCCCAAGTAACCGTGGTGCGAGCGGGACGTCTGATAGATCCGGATTCGGGGACGGTTCTTTCGAATCAGATAATCCTGATCAAGGATGGGAAGATTCAGGCGGTAGGTAAGGAACTGGCGCTTCCAGCGGATGCGAAGGTGATCGATCTTTCGGACAAGACGGTATTGCCCGGGCTGATCGATTGTCATACCCACGTGGCGGATGGAAAGGGCGACGGTGAGCCCTTCAATGTGCTGCGGAAGACAGCGTCGCAGATTGCATTGGAGTCGGTTCCGAATGCGCGCGCGATGCTGCTTTCGGGATTTACCACCGTGCGCGACGTGGGAACTTATCGGGCTTTGAACGATATCGCGCTGCGCGATGCGATTGCCCGCGGAGATGTTATCGGGCCGCGTATGTTTGTGGCAGGGGCGTACATCACGATCACCGGCGGCGCGGGGGCGATGACGGGACAGGCTCCGGACATTCAGTTGCCTTGGGATCTGCATTATGGGGAGGCAAATAGTCCGTGGGAAGTGCGGCAGAAGGTGCGGTTGCTGGCGCACGATGGTGCGGATGTGATCAAGATGCTGTCAACCGGAGCGGTGCTGACGCATGGCAGCAATCCGGCGTCGATCGAGTTTACGGAGGAGGAGTTACAGGCGGGCGTGGATGAAGCGAGCCACTTCGGGTTGCGGGTGGCGGTGCATGCGCATGCGGCGCAGGGGATCCGGAATGCGATTCTGGCGGGCGCGGCTTCGGTTGAGCATGCGGAGATGCTTGACGACGGCATCATCGCGCTGGCGAAGCAGCATGGGACATATCTGGATATGGATATTTATGACGAAGAATGTATCCAGGCGGGAGCGAAGACGGGACAGACTCCCGCGGATTTCTTGCAGCACGATGCGGATCTGGGGCGAATCCAGCGCGAGAATTTCGGTAAGGCCGTACGGGCGGGCGTGAAGATGGCGTTTGGCACCGATGCCGGCGTCTGCGCTTATGGGACGAGCGGCAAGCAGTTTGCATTCATGGTGAAGTACGGAATGACGCCGATGCAGGCGATCCAGGCCGCGACTTCGAATGCTGCGGATCTGCTGGGACATACGAATGAGGTCGGATCGATCAAAACGGGGAAGTACGCGGATTTGATTGCGGTGAGCGGCGATCCGCTGAAGGACATCAGCTTGCTGGAGTGGGTGGAGTTTGTGATGAAGGATGGGAAGGTTTATAAGTCGGCCGGGGCGGCGGCGTGTGCCCAGGGCGTCGAGGTAACTCCCACCGGTCACTAGGGATGAAAGTTGAGTTCTACGAATTCTTTGGTTTCCTGCGGAGCCGGGACCCATTTCCATTTTTCTATGGCATCAACCGCAGCTTTTGCCAGCAAAGGATTGCCGCCAATCACCTGAGTGAACTTCGCCTTTCCGCCGGGTGCAACCACGACTACCACCCTGACCGTTCCATGAATTTGCATTTTGCGGGCTAGGTCTGGATACACTGGCACCACTTTGTCCACTATCGTCCGCCTTCCTTCCGGCTGTTCTTGAGCGACAGAAAAGGCTGGGCAGAAAACGATTACTCCCAAGATGAGAACTACGAGGGCGGCTGCAAAAAAGGGTCGCATGGATGGCTTTTCACTCGGCCTAGCCTACGCGGAATTCAGAACGCCGCGAAGGTAACTACAGTAACCCGTTAGGGGTGAAAATTGAGTTCTATGAGTTCTTTGGTTTCCTGTGGAGCTGGTCCCCATTTCCATTTTTCGATGGCATCGACGGCGGCTTTTACCAACACGGGACTGCCGCCAATCACTTGAGTGAACTTCACTATTCCGTTGGGCGCAACTACGGCTTCCACCCTGACGGTTCCGCGGATTTGCATCTTGTTGGCTAGCTCTGGATAGACCGGGATCACTCTGGTCACTATCTTCCGCGTCGTTTCCGGCTGTTCTTGAGCAATAGAAAAGGCTGGGGAGAAGACGATCAATCCCAGGGACAGGGCAATGAAGACGGCTGCAGAGTAGGGTCGCATAGGGGACTTGTTCACCACGGCTAGACTACTCAAAATCCCAAAGGCGGTGAAAGTAACCGCAGTAACCAAAGCCGTGTTCCGCGCGGGGATCCGGCGGTCAAGTGCGACGGAATTTTACCGTGATCGTTTACTGGTGATCCCTGGGAATGGTTTCTTCCCAGGTTTTTTGTTTCACGGGCCGGCCGTCTTTGAATAGTTGGCGGGTGTATTTGTAGTAGAAGTTTTGGGCATCGCTGGTTAGCGTGAGGTGGCCTTGCCAGGTTAGGGTTTGTTGCTTCAGGGCAATGACGATTTCCGCTTCCCCTTGGACCGAGCTGGTTTCGGGATGGTTGTCGTCAGCGAGGTAGGTTATGCCTTCGAAGTCGGTTTCTTTTCCCCAAGGGTACTTTTCTTCGGACTTTCCACTCCAGGTCACTTTTGTTTTTCCATTCAGCTCGTCGCGCTCGGTTTTCCAATCGCCGGGCCAGGGAAACCCCGCCGACTGAATGTCGCTCCGTTGTTCGGACGGCTCGGGGGGCGCGAATTGAGGTGCGGAGTACATGGACGGTGGAACTAGCGGCAGCGTCAGGCGTGATCCAGAGCCGCCTCCTAGTTGAAGACTGGTCGTCATCGCGTAGGGAGTTGGCCAAACCATTGGCCAGAGCGAGTTCGAAACTGCCAGACGAATGCGATGGCCTGCAGGGAAAGTCCATGTGGCCAGGTGCATTTCGATATCCAGCGAGTAAGTCTGGTTGGGCACTAGATCTTTCGGTTCAGAAGTGGACTCGCGCTGCGCGCCGTTCACCCCAGCTCCAGTGACTTGGGTGACGGTGCCGTCGGGAGCTACGTCGGAGAGGCGGGCGAACCAGTCGGCTTGCGGCGCGGACGAACTTGCCTGAAGCAGGGCGTGAGGGCGCCCAAGCATAGTGAGGTCTGTTTTGAGGGGAGCGGAATCGTAGGTGAGGCTGTAGGCGTCGACGGGGCGCTGGTCGGTGAGCAGCTCTCCCCACCAGAATCCGGCCTCCACGCCAACGGACGGAGTGTAGCGGAGTTGGTGGGCGGCGGACTTAGCGGGGTCTGTAGAGAGGACGTGCGCTTCGTAGAGGTAGAGCGTCGTGTTCGCCACGTTCCTCGGCGGCCAGCCAATTTCGCCGCGCCATTTTCCGGGGACGATTTTTAAATGAGGATCGGGAGCGTGCCACTCCTGCATGTAAATCGACAGCGGCGGTTCTTCCATGATTCCCGTGTTGTGGTTCTTGAGCCAGTAATCCCACCAGCGGAGTGCTTGATCTCGCCATTCAACCTGAGGACCAGGTTCGGCGTCGTTGGGGAAGGTGTGATTCCAGGGACCGATGATCGCCTTCACCGGCGCCTTGACTTGCTCAAACATACGCGGGATGGAATCGCGATAGCCGTCTAGCAGGCCTCCGATTAAGAAGCAGGGAATTTTGATTTCGCTGAGTGGCCTGACGGGAGCGTGCCAGAATTGGCCGTCGCGTTGATGCTTGAAATACATCAGCGACCAGGGCGCGGATTCGAAACGCGGGCCGAAGGTTTTTTCGTCGAGCGAGTAGTCGGGGGCCCCGGTCATGGACGGGGCGAGGTCCATGTTGAGTTCGTACTCGTCGAAGTGCATCATGCCGTCGATGTAGTGGACGTCGTCGTGGAAGAGTTGTTCGGTGGCATCGACGGCAAGGATGGCTTTGAGCGCCGGCGGATGGCGCATGGCGAGCTGGATGGAGTTGAAGCCTCCCCAGGAGATCCCGAACATTCCAACTTTGCCCGTGGACCAGGGTTGAGCGGCTAACCAGGCGATGACTTGCTCGCCGTCGAGTTGTTCCTGCTCGGAATATTCGCGGTCGGTGGGCGTGCCTTCACTGGCGCCGAAGCCCCGAATATCGACGCGGATGCTGACGTATCCGCGGGCCGCGAACCAGGTGTGGATGGGATAGTCGCGGGCGGCAGTGGCGTCGTCTTTGCGATATGGGAGATATTCGAGGAGAGCGGGGAATTTCTCGCCGGGCTTCGCGTCGCCGGGCATGTAGAGAGTCGCGGAGAGGTGGACGCCGTCAGGCATGGGAATCGATTGCTGGACCATGCGGACAGTGTGCAGAACGGGCGTCGCCGTTTTTGGGGCTGGGATCGCCCAGAGGCCCGCGGATAGTGCAAGGATCGTCAGGATGGCCAATGCCAGTGTGGGGACGGGCGCCCTCGCAAGCCTGCCCTGAGCGCAGTCGAAGGGTCCATGCCGAGCGCAGCTCGACAGCTGCGTCCGGTCGCACCGACTCTGGATTCGCACTAGATAAGAACTTAACAACATGGGACGGGCAAAATCATAACAGGCACGAGTGCTTGAGGGTTAGGCTGTTCTCACTGCCTTGACACGGTGCGACTATCTTCATATCGTTGCTATCCATCCATGAACATTGTTAAGGCTACGAAGCAATATGAAGATTGGCTGAGGCTGCACATCCGAATTGTTGAGCCCGATTTGCGGATCAAGCACGAGCAGATGGCTGCGGCCCTTTTTCCGTTCTTTCGTGCGACTTTCTATCGCTGGTTGCAGGTGTGGCCGAAGGACTGTTCGGAACTGGATCGAGTGCCGCATATTTTGTCGGTGGGCGATCTCCATGTGGAGAACTTTGGCACCTGGCGAGACACGGACGGGCGGCTGGTGTGGGGCGTAAACGATTTTGATGAAGCATGTGTATATCCCTACACGATGGATCTGGTGCGCCTCGCGACGAGCGCGTTGCTGGCGACACGGGAAAATCGTCTGGCGATGAAGCCGAAAGGGTCTACGGCCGCGATTTTGGAGGGATACCAGCGAGGCATGGAGGAGGGCGGGCGTCCATTTGTGTTGGAGGAGAGCCATGAATGGTTGCGGGCCATCGCGGAGAGCAAGCTGCGTGATCCGGTTGTGTTCTGGCAAAAGATAGATCGTCTTCCGGCGGTGAAAGGTGAAATACCGGAGAGCGCGCGCGAAGCGATTGAGCATCTACTCCCGGAGCCGGGCATCCGCTACCGGCTGGCGCGGCGAGTGGCGGGACTGGGAAGCCTGGGGCGGACCCGGCTGGTAGCGATCGCGGAGTGGAGAGGCGGGCGAGTGGCGCGGGAAGCGAAGGCGCTGTTGCGATCGGCTTTGCAATGGCTGGATCCGGAGCGGGCGCCGGCAGAGATTTTGTATGGGGCGATCCTGCGGCGGGCGGTGCGCTGTCCGGATCCGTATGTGCAGATGCGGGGACACTGGATCGTGCGGCGGCTCTCGCCGCATTGTTCACGCATCGAATTGGATGCGCTCGGAACCAGCCGAGGGGAACTGCGGCTGCTGGAGGCGATGGGGAAGGAGACGGCAAATATACATGTGGGAACGGAAGAAAAGCGGCGGGCGATCCTGAAGGACCTGCGCGGACGAAAAGGGAACTGGCTGCTGAGCGCGGCGCAGGCGATGGCGGACGCGATGGAAAAAGATTGGCGAGTGTGGAAGGAGCGCTGGCAGAGCTAGACTCTGCCAGCGCCTTATTGGAGTGAAAGTTCGTACGGGGACTCGGGTCGATCGAAGAGCTGAAACTCCAGCGCCTGAGGTTTGTTTTCAGCGCCGATGGTGATGAGGGCGTCGAGGATGCATTCGAGGGCCTCGGGGGAGCCCGACCAGACGCGGGAAAAGGACTCGCGATGAACCGACAGTTCGCCGACCAGGTGGCCGACTGCGTGGGGGCCGAGATCGACATCGGTCAGAGTCCGATCACTGCCTATGGGCAGCGGAGGGTTACGTGCTGGGGGAAGGCGCAGGCTGGCTTGGTTTAGCCAGTGGTCGATGAGCGTCTTGAGATGCTCCCGGCAGCAGACGCTCTTCATGTCTTTCTGCGAGGCCAGCGACGAATGCCAGGAAAGGATCTTAAGACGGTCGAGCCAGCGGTTTTCGACCACCAGGAACCATCCCGTGTGCCGAAAGGTGTCGAGGCCGCAAACGGAGCAAGGCGAGCGTTTTGTGATCGGGTTATCCATCGGCGTCCCTTTTTTGACAAGCAGTCAAGTTTGAACAAGCAGTCAAGCGTTGACTGCGGCGCTGGTCAGGAAGCGTGGACCTGCGCGCTCGCTGAGGGGGACCGTCAGCATCCCCTGGTTGATGTCGAAACGGAGCGTGAAGTGAGAGGAGCAGGCGTCGCAGAGCCAGAAGTGTTCACGTCGGCGGAGCTTCCGCCGGTTGCCGTCGAAACTGCCGTTCAGGTCCGAAGGGAAAGTCTCCGCCAGGAATAGCTTGCCTTCGCGAAGCGAACGGAAGGGAACGGTGCAGGCCGGGTTGGCGCATTTATGGAGCATGGCTGTGTCCAGTCTTCTCTTCTAAGGAACTTTCGGCCAGAGAGATTCCACCGATAGTGCACGCCAGAGGCCGAAAGAATCGAGGACCGCATTAGAAGTAATTTACCTTTGCTTCCAATATGTTGGAGGGCGAAAGAAAGACTTTGGATCAAGCCATCGCTAAGTGGGTTGACGGAGAGCAGTCACGGCTGACGAATGATCGTCAGTGTCAATGCTCGTCAGTGTCCCGGATTTCCCGATACCCTTAAGGTGTCAATGTGGATTACAGGCCAATTGGTCATCTCCTTAACGCCCACGTCACCTTCTGAGCGCTAGTCCGACCACCACCAGGCCCGCTCCCCAGGCTGCCAGCCAGAGCGGCTGGCGAAATGATCCAACATCGCGATTGTCGATGGTGATTTCTCTCGGTTGCTCCGGGTTATAACGGATCTGTTGATGGCCGCCGGGCCGGTAACTCAGTGTCAAATCTCTCATCGTGGAAGCGGAAGACGTGGTGTAGTCGCTTTGCGCGGAGCTAACCAGTGTTCGCTCACCAACCTCGTATTGGAAGGCAATGTGCGCCCGATAATCGCTAAGCACGCGTCCATGCGGCTCGTTCGCCAGGTGGAACTCGAGTATCAGTGCATCCACGGGTATCCACTGGCCGATTCTCCGGTATTTATGCACTCCAGAGTAAATCCCGTTGGCCAGTAGCGCAAAACTTGTAGCCAGGAGGATTAGCCCGATGCCGCGCAGTATCGGCCGTGACTCCGCCCATTGTGCCTTCGATGTCTGAATTGGCCGGATTTCGATCCCCAAGGTTGCTCCAGGACAACTGCCTGCGATCCTTTCTAGTGCACAATCCAGACCGAGGCGGCAACGAGAACTCCGGCAGCTGCCATAAACAGGCCGAGGCGCCAGAATATGCGCCGGCCCGAGAGCAGGGTGATCGAGCTGACCACCAGCGCGATCTCCAGACAGACTTCGCTGAGATCGAAGCGGTCAGCTTTTCGGCGGGTGAGTTCGCCATCCTTTTCCAGTTCGCGGGCCTTGGCGTCGAGTTCCTTCTGCTCGTCTTTGTAGCGGTCTGCCTCGGCCTGGTATCTTTCGTGCAGTTTGGCAACGGCTTCCGCGTCTTTGCTGGCCACCACGGTGGTCAGGTCGGCGAACAATTCGTCGTTATGGCGGCGGATGTTTTTGGCCTGATAGAAGGCCCATTGGTCGCTGGCCTTATTCTGCAAAATGATTTCTTCGGTATGGGTGCGATGGCCGAGCAGCGACACGGTTGCCACCAGCACCGCCAGCACCGCCATGGTCAGCGTGACAGGGGCGAGGTCGGGATGCTCCCTGGCGTGTTCAGCATGCTCTTCCAATTCGGTGAGTTCTTCAGACATGTAATCGGCTCCTGGGAGAGTTCTCGGTTCTCAATTCCCAGTTCTCAGTGGCGCAGGGGTTTTCCGAGAACTGAGAACTGAGAACTGGGTTATGAGGATAAACCAATTCGCCTATTCTCCCATGACTTTAATGACGACTCTTTTGTCGCGCTGCCCGTCAAATTCGGCATAGAAAATCTGCTGCCAGGGGCCGAAGTCGAGTTTCCCGCTGGTGACCGGAACGATGACTTCGTGGTGAATGATCAGCGATTTCAGGTGCGCATCTCCGTTGTCTTCTCCGGTCTGATGATGCTGGTAGTTCTGCCGGAAGGGCGCAAGCGTTTCCAGCCACTGATCGATGTCCTTGATCAGGCCACTCTCATTGTCGTTGACGTAGACTCCGGCAGTAATGTGCATGGCGGAGACCAGGATCATTCCGTCTTTGATTCCAGACTTCTTGAGGGCGCTCTCGACCTGCGGGGTCAGGTGAATGTACGCGCGTTTTGTTTTCGTGTGCAGGGTCAGGTATTCGGTGTGGAATTTCATGCTTCCACATTTACCACGGGAAGGTCGCCATCGCGGCAAATTTTAGCGTGCCTCGTCTGTCCCCACTTTTTCCCCACTTTTTCAGATTACATATTGCTTCCGTCGCGTGGGACTTTGGCGCGGGTGATTCTGGGTTTGTGGTCCGGGACGATAAGAGGCCTGGATGGTGCCGGGCGGAAGGTCTTCGCCGCTTACGTCGCTAGCTTTTCGATCGCCATTTGTCGGGGGCGCGCTGGGTGAAGTTTCGCCGGCGGTCTCAGCGGAGCGGGCGATGGGAGCTTGCCAGGCGTCATGAGGATCCAGCACCGGTTCGACATCGGTGACAACCTGCTCTGGTTGCGGCTTTTCGAGTTCCACGCGCTTGAGGTTCGAAGAGGCGATCTGGAGCGCGTAGAGCAGGAGACTGGCGGTTTTCCGTTCGAGTCTCTTTTGCAGGACCATCTGCACGACCTGGCGAATGACGGCCTGAATGGAGTGCGCGTCTTCAAAAAACGGCAGGTCGATTTCGCCGGTCGCGTACTCTATGTCGGAGTAGCACGGGACGGGCAAGGGACGGTCTTTGTGATGATAGAAACAGAAAATCTTGCTGCGGAGAGCGGGCGAACCACATTGGGTTCCGTTGACCTTGATGTGTCGGCAACGAGCTGCTGCATAGGACGACATAGATGCTCCTGAGAGAAGTTGGGACTTATCGGATGGAATCCATCCGGTGGTCGGTGTTCTGATCGGTGTTGGTGTTAGTAGGGTACCCCCCTATGGGTCGGTATATTAGAATCATTGACTTAGCGTCGCGCCGGCGGCAAAGTCTTCAAAGGAAAGATAGTTAGAGGTAAAGTCTTGATTCGGCATGGATTGGTGGTCGCTATATCCTTAATCTGCCGGATAGGTCACGGCTGGCGCGTAGTTATAAGTTGAAAGGCCGCGCGCGTCTCGATTCGTGTTTAGCTTTACTTTTATTATAAGACAGGTTGTCAAGTGTTATTCGTGAACAAAGTCGAAGGCCCCACCCAAGGAGGGATTTGAGTTGAAATCCGTGCCTATACCCTGGACGAGGCGTCTCTTCAACATGGAGTGCCCATGTGGAAGTGGAGAGAAATCATACAAATGTTGCTGGAGAGGCAATGGGTGCTGGGAGAAAACTCCAGTCGGTGCTATCAATCTTTCCGGAACCAACGATCCCCCGTCGGTAACCGACCGTTGCTATCTGTCATCTTTTGGAGGTTGTAGCCCGAAGATGACAAGAGAACATTTTATATCGAAAAATGTTTTAGCGAGGATGACTAAGAATAGGCTGACATTTAAAAATGCTGGGCATTTCTTTGGCGGAAAGGAGAGAGTTGAGATTGGCGTCGACGATTTTGTCGCCAAAGTCTTGTGTGATACTCATAATAGAGCGCTGGGACCTCTTGATGCTGCGGCCGGGCTCGTTTTCTCGACAATAGAGGCTCTTGTCAAGGACATTGCAAGGGTCGCCGAGAAGACAGCCCTCGACTCGTTTCATATATCGTCAGGCCTTGATATCGAGCGGTGGATGATTAAAGTTTACTGCGGATTGGTTGCCGCAGGGAAGATTCGGAGTTCATCTGGACAGATATTGCAGCGGAGTGCTCTGTCGTCGTATCTTCTGGATGCATTAGTGGGAAATTGCCCCTTGCCCAGTCCGCTCGGACTTTATCAGAACACGTTCGTAGGACAAACGCTGAAGCTTGGAGGACTCACCTTCAGCACAATCAAACTGACAGATGGCTCTGACGGGGTCGGCGGTCTCATGTTGTCGCTAGGACCAATGAACTTTGTGTTGATAACATCGATGGCCTATGGTCGGGCATTTAGTGAACCGAATTGGTACAGGCATCAAACCCTTGTCTGGAATGTGAAGCAAGGAAACTCAAGGGTTGCATATCTATTGACATACTAGCATTATGCCGGGTGCACCGCTTCTAGGCGGCCCTGAGAAGTATCGCCCGACTGCTGGCATTGTGAGACTCCGCTCTACGCGGTTGGAGGTCAGATCTTTATCTTTGATCTTTCGCACGCTGATTTGGCACCACGTGGCGCGAAAGGCAAAGTCCGTCGTGCGATCAGAGTGGTTCCCACCCTTGCGCAAAGGACGCGCAAGAATGGGGCACCCCCGGCGCTGGTTGTGCAGGCGGGTAAAGCCTCAGCCACCCGCCGCCAGGCTACGATTCGATTGCACTCCGCCGAGCGGGAAGAGAAATGTCTGAAGCCCGCCACTGGCTTGTTTTCTGTTTCGGCCATCTCGCCCGTCCCATGACCACGATATCAACCTTGCAAGGCTCCCCCTGACTAACCTCAAACAAGCACCCAAATTGGCTCTCGTCGCCAGGCGGGAATTGAAGGTATGGCCATCCCTTCCGCTCCTCGCCCCATTTAATGGCGTCGGGTTTCCTGGCGAGGACATCAGAGCGTTCATAGCCGACGCGCTTTATGTCGAACGCTTTCTTTTGCTCCAATCCGCTCGTGAGTTCGATCACTCTGGCTTCCGCCAGCAACAGCTTCGCGAGTCCATTTTCACCCTTCTTTATCATCACAACCACGGAGAGATGATCTTTTCCGGCTTGCCCGTCCCCTGTTGCCGCCTGCCTGCAGCAAACCAGACGCAGCGACAAGTTGCTGGTCAGATAGCCAACATAGGTCTTGTACAAGAAAAAAAGGAACGCAAGTATATACGCCAGGACTTCAACCACGGTCTTTGTCATCGCAAGCCATGGTGGTAACTGCTCTGCAGAAACCCTGGAGGGCTGTGTCCCAGCCGAATATTGCCTCATTGTGGCCGCAGGAGCACTCGCTGCGCTCGGAGCTCCACTCGCTGGGTTGGGTTGTTTGGCCGTTTGGCCCACCTTCTGCGCGCCTGGAACGTTCTGCGCACAAGCAGCCGAAGGAATAGAGATCAGTAAGAATGCGAAGAGGACCGCACTGATTTGATCGATTGGGCCAGCTTTCTGCATAGGTCATTCGCCCATTTGGGCGAAGGTAAAGGCAGCCGTCAGGGTGCAATTTACTCTACGCTGCATGCAAGTTCAAGCGGCAACTATCCGTAGCCACCCGCCTACTTCTCGGGAAGACTTTATCCGGCAGTCGGGGTGGGGCCACCTCTCAAAGAGCGTGAGAAGTGGCGCACCCGGCGTACCCGCCGTCCTTGGTCCCTGTCAGTTCAGGGCTTCACTATCAATGGGGATGGCGGAGGCTTAAGCTCATAACGCGCAATGAGCTTCCTACGAAGCATTTCCTTGCGGGCCTCGAAGTCGCTTCGCAATCGCAACAGAGTATCGTCGAGTTTGAGACGATCCTCGTAATCCAAGAACAACGTCTCTTCCATTTTGTAGAAGGTCGTGAGCATCGTGAAGATTTCCAGCGCCCACATCTGCGCGTCGGCGCCGCAGTAATTCCATCGAAAGTTGATACCCTTCTCGTCTTCACTTTGAACGTAGCGTTGGCATACGGCGTTAATCGTCGCGTGCGCGCCGGTTTCGGATAGCTCGGCCCATCTCGTATAGAGTTCGTCGAGACCATTGAAGACACCTGTCTTCTTGTCTTTCTCGAAGGCTGCTTTGAAGGCGTTTGCCTCTTCGTTCTTATTAAGCCACGTCTTCTGAAGCTCGGGGTCTTTGAGCATGTGATGCGCGTGCGCGATGAACTCGATTCCATCCCGAAGAATCGACCGTGCCTCCGGCAAACAAACGGAAAGGGCAAGCTCCATGCTCGCCCGAATTTTCACGTGAGCTTCGAAATACATAAAGAGCGGGAAAAGCTTTTTCAAATCCGGCCGCTTTCTAAGGTCCTCGAACTCGCGGAGAATTATCTTGTCGAGCAGGAGGTAGAGATCCCATAACTCGGGGAAACCCCGGATGCTGGCGTGGAAATTCTGCCGCTTGGCTAAGTAGTGTTCTTTGTACTCGGGAGGGATGTTCGCTCTCTCGAAGGCGGTGAGAAATTCCTCTTCCGGCGTGGCGCTCGCCGGGGCAGAGATTACGATTGGTGAACTCATAGCTTATTATCTTCCGGAGGCACTGAGGGTAGCAAGGTCGGGCGGCCGGGGTCGCCACCTTTCACTATTTGTGAGAAGTGGCTCGCCGAACTGCTGGCGTTGTGAGACTTCGCTTTACGTTGCGCGAAGTCAGATCTTTGTTTACGCACGCTCATTTGGGGCACACGCGGCGTGAAAGGCAAAGCCCATGGTGCGGTCAATGTGGTTCCCAATCTTGCGCAAAGAACGCGCAAGAATCGGGCACCCTGGCGCTGGAGGCGGGCAAAGCCTCGGCCACGCAGCACTGAGTTGGGGTGGACGGGCGAGGACGCCCGTCTCTCCACAAGCAAGAAAGACTAGCTGCGAGGCCTTAATCGGCCTCGCAGCACCCTTCGGAGTTAGTAGACTGTAATGCTCCCGTCCAGTAAGTTGCCGCTGTTGTTGTAGGCGTCGCTGAGGGTAATGCTGAAAAGGCCTGGGGGAGCCAACGAGCTGTCCGCAGCGACCATGGTGAATGTTACTGGAGAGCCGTTGTCAGTCCCAGATCCGGTTAGGGTCACGGTGTGCGCAACATCGTCAAAGGTAGCTGCCGTGACTTGCGTGGATTGAAAATTGACGCCTGAGCCGGAATCGCTGAAGGACGCGCTTCCAGTTGGTTGGTCGGAATCGTCATAACTGAAGCTGAACGGGGCCTGGCCGCTTTTCTTGCCGTTTACATGGCCGCTGCCGCCAGCTTCGTGGGAGGTGCCTGCACACTTGCCTTTGTTGGCGATGCCCGCGGCCGCTGTCTTTTCCCGCGTGAAGTAACTGACAGACGGACCGGCATGATTATCCGCGTAGGCGATGTTGACGAGATGGTTCGGGTCCATCGCAATCTGGAAAAAGTCGGCGAGGCTGCGGTCGGAGGCGCCCGTCAGGCCTCCGGTTGAGATCTGCCCCGTGTGGTTGGAGTGGTCGGTGGCCTGGCTGAACGTAAAAACCGGCGAGAGCGCATGACCATTGACGCTCTCCGCAACGAACACGTTCCAGTGTGTGTTGGTCGTCGAGACGGTGTTTGAATTGCCGACTTGATCGGCGCCATACCAGGCTATGGCCACGTGGCCGTTGGCATCGGCAGCGATCCAGGGGAAGACGTTCGACTTTCCGGCTTGAGACGTGTTCCGAGTTACTCTGATGGCCGGAGACCAGCGCGTCCCGTGATTGTTCGAGAATGAGTAATAGATGTCAGTGTTATCCGACCAGGTGGCGTATGTGTAGCCGAAGTTGTCCACCGCGAGCCCGGGGAACAGGTTGCCGAGGCCGGCTCCCGAAGGACAGGTCGAACCCGCACCACAACTGAAAATTTTGTAGTCGGTGAAGGTTAGGGCGGGACTCGTGGGACTCACGCCCGTCGCCACGCCCACGTAGGCAGCATTCAGAAAGGTGTTGCTGTTGTTTGCATTGTCCGTGGGATTGTCGGGGCCCACAAAGATCTGGTAGAGATTGCCGTGGCTTGAACAGCTGGTGTTGTCCACCTTGATCTGTCCCGCGATGTTGCCGGTGGGGGGGCCGACGCTCGGCTCGGTCGCGGCATCAACGGCCTCGCCCAGGGCGCCGCTGTAAGTCGCGCCTCCATCGCTGGAGCGTTGCACGAAGATTTGGGACGTGGTCCCAAAATCGTGATACTCCATGTAGACGTGTGAAGCATCTTTGAGGCTATCGAGCCACATGCGATCGTCGAAGGGAACAAACGCGGTGGCCGGATTCGGAGTGCTGAACGCGTCGGCACGGTTGGTGGAGTGGCTGCCTGTAACTTCCGCCGCAGCGAGGCTGACCACGGCTAGATTGGGAGTGTTCGAGTTCGAGGGGTCGGGAGTATTCACGGCGACGTCGCCGTCGCCTCCTCCCGGCGCCAACCCACTCGCACTGCAAAACGGGGTTACGAACATGCCGCAGTCAGGCTGACCTTCGTACTTGAACGGCAGCGTTCCGTTAGCGTTCGGTCCGCCGTCTGCGGTTTTATACCAGCGCCACAGGTCAAGACCGCCGGGAACTCCGCGGATGGACTCGACGTAGATGGTGCCCTGCGAGTCGACAGTCATGCTGGGCTCGACGGCCTGTCCTGCTCCCGCGGGCAGACAGAGACTTTCGTTGGGAATGTAATTCGCGGTTCCCGTACCAACATACGCCGTGACCGCCTGACCATTCGGGCAATTGTGCTGACCGGTAGGGTTGGGCGGTGGAGTTGACACAGCCACATTGATTCGAACCGGAAAATTGGAAATTCCGGTGGTCGCGCTGAACATGACAACGTTCCGAAGAAAGTCTCCATTGGCCGAGGAGATGACAAATACCGGAATGGCTGCTGGGGCAGTGGCTGCACTGTCACGTATTAGGAGGAGAGCGGTGCCTCCGGCGGCCTGACAGTTCGCGGCTATTTGGGCGAAGAGCGTAGTCCCGGAGAGGTCACGGGTATCGGCCAGGCAGATTCGTCCGCTGGTGGCGGCTGGAAAGTCGGTAGGCAAGGCTCCGCCGTTGGTGTCGAAAACGAAGTTCGCGGCTATCGGCGCGCTAATGTCCGAAGCGGCGTTCGAGGTGGTGGACCAGACCGCCGGAATACAGTGCGGCAGCACGGCGCAACCGGCGGTGTTCGGGGGTTGTGGCCCGCCATTCAGTACATCGACGGTGTTTTGAGCGGCGAGAGGAGCCACGATAAGCAGTAAGAGGGCTCCCAGGTAGGATAACGTCAGCAACTTTTTCATCGCTTCTCCTTGTGCTGTCGCTCGACGGCGACGCGCAGCTGTGACTACGCCAAGTGGATGCGGAAACAATTCGTTCCCAGGGAAATGAAATAAGCCAATTTGCGTATGAAGCGATAAGAAAGCAGTTTCGCGGAACCGGTCGCAGCTAGGCTGCGACCGAGCGTATTAATGGCCCGCTCAAAGATGCTGATAGTGGTACCAGGGTTGTTTCGTGCGGCTAGGTTTATCGTGGAATGTCCACGGAGCAATAAATGTGGAGAGCGCCCGACAGATTGCTACTGGCGGAGGGCGTTTCAAATACAGTGTTTACGGTATCGCCACCGCACAGCGACTGTAGCGCGGAAGAATCATGCAATAAACAAGCCGCTGCGTTTCACCCGACAGCGCGAGAAGGGACGCATCCACGGAGTGACTCGGTCTTCCTTCTTATGCGCTTTACGCGGTCTTGGGGTTAAGCCGAGCCTCGATCGTTTCGAGCAATGCAGCGCCGGCTTCACCGGCATCACGGGTGGAAAACTCGCTGCCCAGTTCGATCACCGGGAGCCTGGTGCACGCGACCTGAAAGGCTTGCCGCGTCGAGGGGGACGTGGGCAGTTCGGGGCCGGCCAGCAGGAGATCAAAATTCGTGATACGCATCAGGATCAGAGCATCGCCGGGGTGGCTGGTGGATTGAACATCGTATCCCGCGCGGTGCAGGAGTTCGCGCAAGTAGGCGAGCACGTCGCGATTGTAGTCGACGCACAGAATGCTGCGGCCAGTGGGGACGGGCGTTTCGGGGGAGGCTCCGGCGGGCGCCCTGGTACGATAGAAGGCGGCGACCGCCTTCTCCTCTGATTCGTGCGCATCGAACACCTGGGTGAGGCGCGACATCTCCAGAACTTTGCGGACCTGTTCCGTCACATTGCAGAGCTTCAGGTCGCCGTGCGCCCGGCGGATGCTGGTGAGGCTGCGAACCATCGTGCCCAGGCCGCTGCTGTCGATGAATCCGACTTCGCCCATGTGCAGGACGATGGAGCGGCGGTCGCGCAACAACCAGTCGACGTGGGCGCGCAGCGACTCGCTCTCGCTACCGGCAACAATCCGCCCGTTGCAGCGGACGATGGTAACGCGTCCGACCTCGCGAGTGTCGAGTGACAGGGGCAAATGAGCCTCCGATAGGGCTGAGAGCGAGAGTGCGAAATCGCCCACATTATAGCGCTGAGGGGGTTGGGGCGTAGAACGCGCTGGAACTCCGCGCGCATCGTCAACCCGTCGCCGTAGTCACTTCTGCAACCAGCCTTGTAACTCCATCCAATCGGCGAACCGGTCGATCCAATGATCCACAGGGAGGTTTTGCTTTCGCATTCCGAAGCCGTGGCCACCTTTGGCGTAGATGTGCAGTTCGGCGGATTTGTGGGCGGCGATCCACTTCTCATACAAAAAAACGCTTACCGGCGCGAGTCCGAGTTCGTCGTCGGTGGCAGCGGCCACAAACATGGGCGGCGCATCCGCTGGAACAGTAGCATCTTTAAACTGTCCCCCGCCCGCATAGATCGGAGCCACGAAAGCGGGCCGGCCTTCAGGCAGGTAATGGAAGGCGACTCCGGCCGTGACCGCTCCACCAGCGGAGAATCCGATGATGCCGACGCGGTCGGGGGAAACTCCCCATTCCGACGCGTGCTGCCGAACGTAGGTGACTGCCGCTAACCCATCGGCGATGGCAAGGGGAACCGTCTTTCCTAAGATCTCATGAAGCTTCTGCCCGTCTTTGAGCAAATCGTTAAATTCCTGTGTGGCGTCCTCGCCGGTGTGCGCCAGGCGGTACTTCAACACAAAGGCGGTCACACCTCTGGCGGTCACGTACCTGGCAACATCGTTGCCCTCGCTGTTGATGACGAGAGCCATAAAGCCGCCGCCCGGGCAGATCACCAGTGCGGTGCCGTTTCTCAAGTCCGGAGAAGGCTTGAAAACTGTCAGGCTCGGCTTGGTCACGTTGGCGACGACTTCCGTGCTCCAGATTTTCGAGAAGTACTGTTTCTCCGGATAGTTCGCCTGAGTGGAGTTAGGCCCCGCGCCGGTGGGAAGAGGAATGACATCCTGAGCGGCTCCGAGGGCCGCCAGGAGCACCACTACGCAAAGGGTTCGAATGAGGAATGTTTTCATGGCCGCGTAGTTTAGCAGAGAGCGGCGGGTAGGCCACTTTAACGGGGAAGCATAGCGCGGGCCGTTCGACTCGAAAGTTGCTGCGGCCGCTGGTGGCTGCCGAGCTTTGCTCGGCTTGGACGGGCGAGGCGCCCGTCCCTACACGAGCCCGTCCCCGCAAGAGCCTGTCCCTACACGACCTCAGCGCATCGACTCTTCGATTTCGGAGATCCAGTCGGGACGTTTCAGCACTTCGCGCGGTTTGGGGCCGTCGGCGGCGCCTACGATGCCGTCGCGTTCCATGAGGTCGATGAGGTGGGCGGCGCGTCCGTAGCCGATGCGCAGGCGGCGCTGCAGCAGGGAAGTGGAGGCTTTGCCGAATTCGATCACGAGGCGCACGGCATCGTTGTAGAGCGGGTCGTTATCGTTATCATTGTCATTATTATTGCCGC
Source organism: uncultured Acidobacteriaceae bacterium (assembly GCA_963789205.1). Classification (GTDB taxonomy): domain Bacteria; phylum Acidobacteriota; class Terriglobia; order Terriglobales; family Acidobacteriaceae; genus Acidiflorens. Next base: position 136,593 of record CAWBJV010000020.1, on the reverse strand, counting down.
CGCCGGAAGCTTCTCCGGAATCGTCGCCGTCAGCGGCGGACGACTCTTCTTTTGGCGTCTCGAGGAATTTCTCTTGATACTGCGCCTGGCCTTGCGCCTTCCAGAATTCTACGACGGCGGCGATTTCTTTTTCGGTTACATAGGGCGCATGCAGGCGATGGACGCGCGCGGAGCCGGCGGGCAGATAAAGCATGTCGCCGCGTCCGAGGAGCGATTCGGCGCCGTTGGCGTCGAGAATGGTGCGCGAGTCGACTTTGGTTGCGACACGGAACGAAACGCGGGCGGGGAAGTTTGCCTTGATCAGGCCTGTTATTACATCAACCGACGGGCGCTGCGTGGCCAGCACTAAGTGGATGCCTACGGCGCGGGCCATCTGGGCGAGGCGCGTAATGGATTCTTCCACGTTGTTGCCGTCTAGCATCATCAGATCAGCCAATTCGTCGATGATGATGACGATCTTGGGAAGCGGACCCTCTTCCGACGTCGCTTCCTCGCTGAACAGGCTGGGCGTGTCGTCGAACAGGCGATTGTAGCTGTCAATGTTGCGGACGCCTTTGGCGGCTAGCAGTTTGAGGCGGCGCTCCATTTCACGGACGGCGTTGCGCAACGCGTTGGCCGCGAGTTTCGGCTCGGTGATGATGGGCGTATAGAGGTGCGGGACGCCTTCGTAATTGCCGAGTTCGAGGCGCTTCGGGTCGACGAGCACGAGGCGCACTTCGTCAGGCGTGGACTTGTACAAGATGGACATGATCATGGCATTGATGGCCACGCTCTTGCCCGTGCCGGTCGAGCCGGCGATCAGCAGGTGAGGCATGCCGGCCAAGTCGGCGGCGGCGATGCGTCCGTTGATGTCCTTGCCCATGGCGATGGTGAGTTTGGATTTCGTGCCGAGGAATTCCTGCGACTCGATGTTCTCGCGCAGCCAGATGATTTCGCGCTCGCGGTTCGGCACCTGGATGCCAACGGTGCTCTTGCCGGGCATGCGTTCGACGAGGATACTTTCGGCGCGCAGGGCGAGGCAGAGATCGTCGGTGAGTCCGATGATGCGGCTGTACTTGATGCCCGCCTCGGGCTTGAATTCGAAGGTGGTGACGACCGGGCCGGGATTGATCTGCGTGACTTGCCCGTGCACTTCGAATTCCGCGTACTTCGCGGTCAGAACCTGGGCGATGAGTTTGAGTTCTTCTTCGTGGACGGATTGCTGCTCGTCAGGACGATGCAGCAGGCTCGACGGCGGCAGCTTGTAACTGCCCGCAATTTTTGGAAGGGTCGTCTTCGCTTTGTGCTCGATGTCGCCGCGATCATTGACTTTGACTTCGCCCGAGGCAGCTTGCGAAGTCTGTGGCGGTGGAGCGAAAGCGGAGTCATCTTCCTCGGCCATGCGTTCGATGCCCGTGCGCGGGGCCGGAGTCCCCGACTGCATGCCGGGAATCTCGGGACGCGGCGAAGCGGAACGCGCGGGCACGAGTTGTGTAGTGACGGTTGGCTTTTCGGCGCGGCGTTTTTCGAGTTCCTTTTGTTGACGCTTGCGCTCGCGCTCGTCCTGCCAGTCCCTAAAGCGATCTCGGAGCGCGAGTATGAAGGCGAAGCGGGTGGGCGCCCAGACTTCAATCGCCGAGAAAGAGAAGGCGGTGGTGAGGTAGAGCGCGACGGCCAAAACAGTTGTGCAGACAATGTATGCGCCGGCAACGTTAAGGTAACGGATTAAGACATCGCCGACGATGCGGCCGACCAGGCCTTCGATGGGGATGGCGCCCATCCAGCGGAAGTGCACGGGCAGGATGGCGAGCAGTGCGGGCACGAACAGGAGCATCCAGATTCCGCCGAGCGTCTTCGCGATCGGAGTCTGCACGGCTCGCGAGCGGAACCAGCGCATGCCGAGCATGGCCATGAAGATGGGCAGCAGAGAATGATCCGACTCCCCAGAATTGCAGGATGATGTCGGAAAGATAGGCTCCGAAGATGCCGATCCAGTTGCGGGCGGCGTGCGATCCGGTGAGGATGGAGGCGCTGTTGAGCGAGGGATCGAGCGGCGAATAGGAAGCCAGCGCGAGGAAAAGGAGGAGTCCGGAGACGCACAACAGGAGTCCGACGAGCTCGTTCAGACGCCGGTTCCGGGTGGGCGTAAAAATCTTCGAGAAAGGTGTCATGTGGCAGCGACGGCACTCCTTGCGAAAAGCTTACCCCACAGCGCCGTTACGTGGCCAGAGCTTGATAATTATGCCAAGAAGTGGTGGTTCTCGCAATGCGGGGAAAGGGACGGGGTGGCGAGTTGGGTTCGGGCGGGCAGACTGCCACATGAGGCATTCACAGTGTTGCCCTCGTAAATAGATGAAGATATTGATGTTTTACGGGCAGTTTTGCGCATCAACCATGCCGCCGGAATCGGCATCATAATCCCGAACAAGATTCAAGATTAAGGAGAATCGGAATGAAGAAGCTATTTGCAGTTTTTCTTGGGGCGCTTATCGTGTTTGCGCTGTCGCTGCCGGTAATGGCACAGGAGAGCACGCAATCCACCACCACCACGACGACACAGACTCCGCCTCCCGCCCAAACGGAGAGCACCACGACCACGACAACTGAAGCAAATCACCCGCAAACCCAAACCACGCAGACGACCGAGAGCACCACGAAGTACAAGCACCATCACAAGAAGGTGAAGAAGGAGAAAGAAACAACGACTACGACAACGACCCCACGGGAGCATAGTGAGACGACGACCACTACCACCACTCCGCCACAGTAATTACGCAGCACAGTGCGAGTATTGGGCCGCGCCGCCATGAGAATCGTGGCGGCGCGCATATTTCCAACTCCCCGCCTTTCATTGACTTGCCCTTTTCACCCACGTAAGATTTGCCACCAGTGATCGACCAGACCATGATCGGGCGCGCATGATTGGGCGTACTATCTCGCACTACCGCATCGTCGAGAAACTCGGCGGCGGCGGTATGGGCGTGGTTTACAAGGCGGAAGACATCTCTCTGGGCCGATTTGTCGCCCTTAAATTTCTCCCCGACGATGTGGCGCAAGATCCTCAGGCATTGGAGCGTTTCCGACGCGAAGCTCGCGCCGCTTCCGCCCTCAACCATCCCAATATCTGCACGATCCATGAGATTGGTGAGGAAGACGGCCATCTCTTCCTGGCCATGGAGTTTCTGGACGGCCTGACGCTTAAGCATCGCATTGGCGGGCGGGCCCTGGAAACGGAAGTTCTTCTCCCCATCGCCATCGATATCGCCGACGCGCTCGACGCCGCCCACGCTGCCGGAATCGTGCACCGCGACATCAAGCCGGCAAACATCTTCGTCACCAAACGCGGACACGCCAAGATATTGGATTTTGGGCTGGCGAAAATCTCGCCCGCGATTGGCTCGTCGAGCCAGGTTGCGTCCGCAAATACTATGACCGGTACGCTCGACGAGCCACATCTCACGAGTCCCGGCTCTACCCTGGGCACCGTGGCCTACATGTCGCCGGAGCAGGTCCGCGCTAAAGAACTGGATGCGCGCAGCGATCTGTTCTCCTTCGGAGCGGTCATGTACGAGATGGCGACCGGCACGCTGCCGTTTCGTGGTGAGAGTACAGGAGTAATCTTCGACGGGATCATGAATCGTGCTCCGGTGGCTCCCGTGCGGTTGAATCCCGATCTGCCACCTAAGCTCGAAGACATCATCAATCGTGCGCTGGAAAAAGATCGGGAACTCCGCTATCAGCACGCGTCTGACATGCGATCCGAGCTGATGCGCCTGAAACGGGATACAGATACCACCGGGCGCGTTGCGGCTGCCAGTTCGGAGACGGTGGCGGCAGCGCAGATAGCGCCGAATACTAGCTCGCAGGCTGTGTCCCAGATGCAGGCGCCAGTGCCCGGTTCCGCTCCCGCTGTGACTACGTCTCCATCATCGAGCGCCGTGGCTGGAGACAAGGCGATCACGGCTTCGATACAGAATCGTTCCTACGGGAAAATCGCCGGAGCAGTTGCCGCGGCAGTCCTAGTGTTGGGTGCTCTTTTTTGGCTCGTCAGGCAGCGCGCCACGCCGGTTGTGGTCACCGCGAGTCAAAGAACCGTGGCCGTTCTTCCTTTACAGAACCTCGGCTCCGACAAGGCTGTGGATTTTTTGCGCCTGGCTCTGGCTGATGAAATTGCAACCGCGCTCAGTTATGTGCGCTCCTTATCCATCCGCCCGTTTGCGACCACCAGCAAGTACGACTCTCCCACGCTTGACTTGCAGGAAGCGGGCAAGGCCATGCATGTGACGGATGTCGTCACTGGACACTACATGAAGGAGGGCGAGCAGCTGCAAATCACTCTGGAAGCCGTGGACGTCGCCGACAACCGTACGGTTTGGCGCGACACCATGACGGTTGCCGCTCCCGACATGATTGCCATGCGGAGCGAGATCACGGCGAAAGTTCGGCAAGGATTGGTACCGGCTCTCGGCGCGGGGATGGATTCAGGGGAGGCGGGTACTCATCCCAAGAACGAAGAAGCATACGATCTCTATCTTCGCAGCATCGCGCTGCCGCATGATCCTCTTCCCAACAGAGATGCCATTGCCATGCTGGAGCGCGCCGTCGGGCTGGACCCCGCTTACGCGCCCGCCTGGGGCTATCTCGGAGTTCGCTACTATTACGATGCCTCCTATTCGAACGGCGGCGAGGCGATGCTCAAGCGCTCGAATGCGGCCTTGGAACGGGCTATTTCCCTTGACCCCAATTACAGTTTTGCGGCTGCCTGGTTGGTCACCAATCGGGTCGAACAAGGCGAGTTGGTCAAGGCCTACCAGGACGCGAAGGCGCTGGTAGCGCGGCATCCAGAGAGTGCACAGGCCCACTTCGCGCTGGGATATGTCCTTCGCTATGGAGGGGCCGTCGAGGAATCGGCGCGCGAGTGTGAAGCCGCTTTGTCCCTGGATTCCGGGAACTTTGGGTTGCGCTCATGTGCGTTCACGTTCGACCAACTTGGCAACTACGCGCGGGCGATGGATTTTCTTCAGCTCGACGCTGGATCGGAATGGGCATCCGACAACATCATGCGGCACTACATTCGTGATGGAAAACTTGCGCAGGCGAAGGAAATCGCCGAGAAATTCAAAGATAGCGAGCGAAGCTTTCCCATGATGAGGGCGTGCCTGGAAAACCCTTCGTCTGCCGATGCGGCAACCCTCACCCGGGAAATGGCGGCCACTATACTCGCCGCTCCCGATCCCGAGCCCCATTACGTGGTTGCGGGCGACGCTCTTTTCTGCGGCCAGAAAGAGTTAGCCGTGCAGCTGCTGAAGAGCGCGATTACCATGCACTTTTGCGCGTACACGGGTTTGCAGAACGATTCCACGTGGGCGAAGCTGCGAGGCACGCCCGAATTCGCGGAGTTGCTTTCCGCGGCGAAACAATGCCGGGACAATTTCCTCGCCGAGAGATCGCAAGCCGCACACTGAATCGCCCTGAGCACGCCCCGCGCAAGAGGAAGGCTACCGGGACCTCGTCGGTCGTTTTAGTGGCTAGCCGTAGTGGCTAGCTGTAGCGGCTATTTTTCCGGAGCCGATTCCTCCAGCCCGCGGTGCTTCAGCATCGCCTTCGCATTGGGCGGTGCGCCGCGCCAGTTCTCGTACATTCTGGCGAGGTCCTCGGTATTTCCCCGAGAGAGGACCATCTGGCGAAAGCGATCGCCGTTGGCGCGGGTAAGTCCGCCGTGCTCGTCGAACCACTGGAAGCCATCGTCCGCGAGCATCTCGGTCCAGAGATAGGCGTAGTAGCCGGCGCTGTATCCGCTCTCCCAGATATGGCTGAAGTAACTGGACCGATAGCGGGGCGGAACGTAACTAACATTGAGATGAGTCTTCTCGAGCGCCTGCTTCTCGAAGTCGTCGGGGTTCTGCAGCGGGGCGTCGGGAGAAAGGAAGTGCCACTGCATGTCGAGTTCGGCCGCAGCCAGGAGTTCGGTCATGTCGTAGCCCTTGTTGAAAGTTTCAGCTTTCCTGATCCGCGCCGCGAGTTCTTCCGGCATAGGCGCGCCGGTTTTGTAGTGCTTCGCGTAATGAGCAAAAATCGCGGGATACGTGGCCCAGTGCTCGTTGAACTGTGAGGGGAATTCGACGAAGTCGCGAGCGGTTGAGGTACCGGCGAGGGTCGGGTACTCGGCATTGGAGAACATGCCGTGCAGGGCGTGTCCAAACTCATGGAACATGGTAACGACGTCGGTGAAGCTGATCAGGGCGGGTTCGCCGGCGGCGGGCTTGGGCAGGTTGGCGACGTTGTACACGACGGGGGAGGTACCAAGAAGCCGCGACTGGCCAACGAATTCGGACATCCAGGCTCCGCCATTCTTGTTGTCGCGCTTGAAATAATCGCAGTAGAAAAGGGCGAGGTGCTTGCCATCGGCGTCGAAGACTTCGAAGACCCGTACATCGGGGTGGTAAACGGGAATGTCGTGCCGTTCTTGGAAGGTGATGCCGTAGAGCTGATTTGCCGCGTAGAACACTCCGTTCTGGAGCACGTTGTCGAGTTCGAAATAGGGCTTCACCTGCGCATCGTCGATGTCGTAGCGAGCCTTGCGGACCTGCTCAGCGTAGAAGTCCCAGTCGTATGCCTGGACCTCGAAGCCACTCTTCTGGGCATCTTTCTGACCATCGATTTTCTGACCATCGATGACAGCCTGGATATCGGCGGCTTCGCGGCTGGCCTTTGCGGTCGCGGCGGGGACGATAGCGTCCATGAACTGCAATGCGGCTTCCGGCGTCTTTGCCATCTGATCTTCGAGTTTCCAGGCGGCGAAGCTCGGATAACCAAGGAGTTTGGCCTTCCGCGCGCGAAGCTGAGCGAGATGTGCGATCGTGTCGCGCGTGTCGTTGGCGTCGCCCCGCTCGGCGCGGTTCCAGGAGTGTTCGAATATGGCCTGACGTGTTTCGCGAACGCTGAGTGAAACAAGGTCAGGCTGCTGCGTGGTATTTTGGAGCGGAATTAGGAAGCCTTCGACTTTTCGATCTTTGGCTCGGTCCTGGGCGGCCTGTGCGGCGGCGGCGATGCGAGCTTCGGACAGGCCGGCGAGCGCGGCCTTGTCGGTGGTCACGTAAGCGCCGTCTTTCGTGGCGGCCAGGAGTTTGGTGTTGAAGGCATCCGACAGGGAAGAAATCTCTTCGTTGAGCTTCCTCAGTTCAGTCTTGTCGGCTTCCGAGAGTTTAGCGCCGGCATGCACGAACTCGTCATAGGTACGCTCCAGCAGGCGGAGAGATTCGGAATCAAGCTTGAGCGTAGAGCGTTGATTATAGATCGCGGACACGCGCGCGAAGAGTTTCGTGTTGAGGTAAAGGAAGTCCCGATGAGCGGCTAGTTTCGGCGCCTCGATGGTTTTGACATTCTGAAGCGTGGGGTTTGTGTTTGCCCCCGTAACTCCGTCGAAGGCCGCCATCGCACGGTCGAACAACCGGCCACTCTTCTGCATGGCGACGATGGTATTGTCGAAAGTGGGGGCGTCGGGGTTGTCAGCGATCCTCAGGAGTTCGGCCTTTGCCTGCGCCATGCCGGCCTCGATCGCGGGCTGGTAGTCCTCGTCCTTGATCTTGTCAAAGGGCGGCGCCTGGAAGGGCAGTGGGCTGGGCGCGTAAAACGGATTGGCTGGGCCGAAGTCAGAGGCAGCGAGAGCTTTGTCTGCGAAGCCGAGCGCGATAGCTCCGGCAGGAATCAGTGTGCTGGGGATCAATGTACTAAGGAATAAAAGCATAGTTTTGGCAGTGCAGCGTCGTGTCGAGCGCATCATCGTTATAGAAACCCTCTTCATCATGATTGTAAAGGGTGAGACGGGGCGATGGCGGGAAAGTGAGCAGCCGCCTTGTCCATCAGCGTCCGATCATTCCCGCCGCCCAGGCCAGCACGGCAATCCCAATCACAATGCGATACATGGCAAACGGCGCGAACCCGCGCTTGCGCACCCAGGCCATGAACCAGGCGACCGCTCCGTAGGCGACGATGAAGGAGACGACGAAGCCGATGGCGAGGATGACCCATTGGTGAGGTGTGATCTGGGAGACGCCGATGGGATTTTCATCTTTGCCGCCGCGGAGCGACTTGAAGAGCGTGTAAAGCGTGGCCACCGTCATGGTTGGGATGGAGACGAAGAAGGAGAACTCAAGCGCGGCGGCGCGCGACATTCCCACCAGCTGTCCGGCGGCAATTGTGGACATGGAGCGCGAGGTTCCGGGAAAAACGGCGGAGAGAATCTGGCAAGCGCCGATCCAGATGGCCTGGCCGCCGTGGATGTCGTCCATTTTCCAGGTGTGGATAGGAGAATCGGGCGCTTCCGGACCCGCCTGTTCCCAGGGCGCTTTCATGGCGTCGATAACCCACATAACGACGCCCCCGATCAGTAACGCTGCGCCCATCACGTAGAGACTCTCGAGATTCTTGCCGATCACTTTCGTCAGCAGAAAAGACGGGATCGCGGTCACCACGAATGCGATCATCACCAGACTGAGCGGATGCGTCAGGTAGTCGCAGTCTTTTTTCTCGCCCTCGGGAAAGGTTGAGACGAGCTTGGCGATGTGCTGGCGGAAATAAATTGGCAGCACTAAGATCGCGCCGAGCTGGATGACTATGGAGTACATCTTCCAGTAGCCGCTCGAAAGTGGGACGTGCATCAGTTGTTCGGCAATGCGGAGATGCGCGGTGGAGCTGACGGGCAGGAACTCGGTAAGGCCTTCGATGATTCCCAGGATTACGGATAAGAGATAGTCGTTCAAGTGTTCTCTCCAAAGTTACTGAATCTTGGCCTCTTCCCTGTGGACCTCGGTGTCCCCTGTGGTTGAGAATCAAGAACTTGAACCACAGAGGACACCGAGGTCCACAGGGAAGAGGCCTACTGCGCATAACGCCGGAAGAAGCTGTCTGGCTTCCACTGGGGGCGGTGGTCGTCATTGGCGATGTTGATCAGCAAGGCTCTGACGATTTCTTCGTATTTCGCGGCGGCGGCGAGGTCGACCGGCTGGTCCACGTCGTCGGAAGGCGCGTGATAGCGCTGGGTCAGCCAGTCTTTGAAGATCTTTACTTCGGGCGAGCCGGGCTCGGGGGCGACGCTCATTATTACCGAGGGCACACCGTGGTGGATGAAGTTGTACTGATCGCTGCGGACGAAAAGATTGCGCAGCGGCTCGGGATCGGGCTGAACTTTTACGCCGAGCGATTGCGCGATCTCGCGTGTGCGATCACCCAGATCGGAGTCGTCCAGACCGAGGACCGTAACAAGTTTGAGGGGCACGATGGGCAGAAACATGTCGACGTTGACGTCGGCGACAATGGATTTCGGCGCGACCGTAGGGTGAGCGGCGAAGTACTTTGACCCGAGCAGGCCCTTTTCTTCGCCGGTGACTAAGACCAGCAGGATCGACCGGCGCAGTTTTTCGGGATTTTTCTTAAAGCTGGCGGCCATGTCCAGAACCAAGGCACTGCCGGAGCCGTTGTCCATGGCGCCGTTGTAAATGCGGTCGCCATTGATGGGCTCTCCGATGCCGATGTGATCGAGGTGGGCGGAGAGCACCACGTATTCATTCTTCAAAGAGGGGTCGCTACCGGGGATTTTGGCGACGAGGTTGGCCGACTCTATTTTGGTGACTTCAACTTTCGTTTTCGCTGCGAGCGAAACGGCGAGTGGAAAGTGCGGCAGGGGCTTGCGATCTTTACCGAGAGCTGCGATTTCTTCAAAAGTGTGGCCGGAGCCGGCAAAGAATTTTTCGGCGCTCGAAGGATTGAGGGTGACATAAAGCTTTGCGCCTTCGGTTTCGTCGAACTCGGGATAGTCGAGATCCATTGAGGGATGGGCGCGGTTGAGTGCGATGCGGGACCAGGGGATGTCCATGGAGGCGGGGTTGATCAACGAAACGATGCCGATGGCCCCGGCGGCGCGCAGCACTTTCCAGCGCTCGGCCGCGGTCTGGTAATGGGAAGCGAGCGCGCCCGGAATCTCGGATGGCGATCCGGAAAAGATCACGATGATTTTGCCGCGGATGTCGACGCCGGCGAAGTCGTCATAATTTTTCTCGGGGACTTTGAGGCCATAGCCGACGAAGACCAGCGGCGCTTCGACTTCGGGCGCGGGCATAACGCGCGTGCTGATGATGGCATCTTCACCGAGCGTGAGCGATTCGCGTTTGCTGTCGCGGATCAGGGTGAGGCTGCAATCTTTTTCGACGATCTGGCGGGAGATGAATTTGACGGGCTGGTAGAAGCCGTTTACGCCCGCGGGTTCCGCGCCGGCGCTCTTGAGTTGTTCGATGGCGTAGGCTTGCGCGGCGCGCTCGCCACGGCTGCCGGTGTCGCGGCCTTCGAGTTTGTCGTCGGCGAGGACTTTGATGTGATTCCACCAGGTCTGGCCGTCGAAATGAGGAGCGGTCTGGGCGGCGGCGGAAATCGCGAATAGCAGCGCGAGTAGTAAAGTCGATGACTTGATTTTCATGGCGTCCCTCATTTGGCGAAGGTTTCTAGGATAGCAGGAAGCGGCGTTGAGGGAGGTTATCCCAAAAGCGGACGCTGCTGGAAGTGAGCTTTTTTGCTCAGACCTCGACATCTCCGAAATGAGAAAGTTTCGGTCAGAAGTATTTGCGAGCGAAACGGAGTCTTCAGTAGTACGTTTCGTCCGGAAATCGTGCCTTTCAATCCGCGCAACCCGCAGCCGTGGAGCGACACCGGGCAAGCGAAGGATTGATCGAGCAAAAAGGAACCACAATGCGTATCGTTTCCTCAATTCGTTCGTCCTCAATTCGTTCGCTGCTGTTCGCACTTTTATTGGTGGCCATGTCGGCGGCATCGTTTGCGCAAATCGGCATATCGATCAGCTTCGCGCCACCTGAATTGCCTGTCTACGAGCAGCCTCTTTGTCCCGGCGATGGTTATCTCTGGACACCCGGGTACTGGGGTTATGCCGAGGACGATTACTACTGGGTGCCGGGTACGTGGGTGATGGCTCCGGAAGTCGGTTTCCTGTGGACTCCAGCCTATTGGGGCTGGGGCGGCAACGGATATGTCTTTTATGACGGCTACTGGGGTGAGCATGTCGGTTTCTATGGCGGGATTAGTTACGGGTACGGTTACTACGGCGAGGGCTATGAAGGTGGACGTTGGGATAACGGACACTTTTTCTACAACCGTTCGGTGAACAACGTGAACACCACCGAAATTCATAACGTTTACAACACCACGGTGGTCAACAGCACCACGGTCAACCGGGTCAGCTTCAACGGCGGAACTGGCGGGATCAGCGCGCGCCCCAAGCCTCAGGAAGAGGCGGCGGCACGTGAGAAACATATTCCGCCGGTAGCGGTTCAGACTCAACATGCGCAGGCTGCGCGCACGAATCCGGAGCAGAGGGCTTCCGTGAACCATGGCAAGCCAGCAGTCGCGGCTACTCCTAAGCCTGGAGCATTTAACGACCGCGCAGTCGTACCGGCCAAAGCGGCGGGAGCGCCTTATAACCCTCCAGTCAATCGTGCCGCAGGTCAGCCAGCGGCCAATACGCCAGCCGCGCGTCCAGTGAACAATGCCGCTCGCCCCGATCGGCCTGCGCAACCGAACAACCAGCCGGAAGCGAACCGTCCCGCCGCAGTGCAGCCGAATAATCGGCCGGAAGTGAGCCGTCCAGAGACGGCGCCGCCAAACAATCGAACGGAAATGAGTCAGCCGACGCCTAATCGGAATGAGCCTGCTCAGCGGCCGCAAGCTCCTCCGCCCAGCGAGCGTTCGCAGCCCCAGCGCAGTTCTCCTCCTCCTCCTGCCGCGGAAACGCGTGCGGAGCCACAATCACAGCGCCAGCAGCCGGCGGCGCGGGCACCGGAAGCGAACAAGCCTCAGCAGGAACAGCCTAAGCGGGAGGAGAAGCCGCCACAGTAAGGGCAGAGTTCCGGTCAGGGATCGAATCGGGAAGTGCGAACAATCTCGGCTAATCTGGGTGGCATCTCCGGCTAAGCGATGCTGATTGTCTAGTAGCTGCGGCGGCGACCCAGCTTTGCTCTGAACTTTGTTCTGTACTTTGCTCTGTAGTCTGTCCCCGCGTTACACTGCGAGACATGAATACAGGGAACCCACCGAATGTGAAGTTCGTGCAAGCCCCCGATTACCGCGAGGCCTACTCCAACAGCGTGCAGATCCGCGTGAATGTCTGGGATTTTTTCCTCGTTTTCGGGACTATGCAGCAAAGCTCGGAGACGCAGGTGGAATTGCGAAACTTTCAGGGAATTTATCTCAGCCCGCAACAGGCCAAGGCGCTCATGGCGCTCTTGCAGCAGAACGTGACCAACTATGAGGCCACGTTTGGCGAGATCAAACTTGATCCACGCGCCCCAGGCGGACCTGTTCACTGATGGCTGCGCGGCCGGCAGCGCGCTCCGATCCGAAAATAAAATCTCAACCGGCATACTCCGCGTGGGTGCAGCAGTTTCTTCTATTCGCCCTGTTCTTTGCCGGATTGATGCTTCTGCACGCGCCGCTTTTGCGCCTTCCTTATTTCTGGGATGAGGCAGGCTATTACATTCCCGCGGCGCGTGATTTATTTCTGACCGGCACGCTCATTCCGCAATCCACGCCATCGAATGCGCATCCTCCGCTGGTGATGGCGTGGCTGGCGCTCGCCTGGCGCGTCTTTGGATACTCCACACTAGTCACCCGCACAGCCATGCTGGCGGTGTCGGCATTCTCGCTGCTGGGACTTTTTCGACTTTCGCGGGTCGCCGCCAATCTTCCCGTGGCGTGGGCGACAACCGCGTTAGTGGGGCTCTATCCGGTGTACTTCACGCAAAGTTCGATGGCGCAGGTTGATTTGCCGGCTGCGGGATTTACGTTCTGGGCGCTGGCCGATTACATCGAGGCTCACACTGCGGCTCACAGGAAACACCGTCCGTGGAAGCAAGTGGTGTGGTTCTCGCTGGCGGCGTTGGCGAAAGAGACTGCGATCCTGGCTCCGCTGGCGCTGTTTGTGTGGGAGATGCTCGGCTATTTCATTCGGCGGCTTAGGAAAGAAAATCGTTCGGAAGAAAGGCGATGGAAAGAAATTCTTCCACCTGCGGACAGGCGCGCTCGCTCGCTTTATCTGCTGCTGCCGGTCGTGCCGCTAGCGGGCTGGTACGCCTACCATTACGCGAAGACGGGTTTTCTGCTGGGCAATCCGGAATTTTTTCGCTACAACGTTGCCGCTACGCTCAACCCTCTGCGCATCCCGCTCGCTCTCGGAATGAGGCTCTGGCAACTCTTCGGATATTTCGGTCTCTATCTGCTCACGCTGGCGGGATTGCTGGCGATGCGTCGTCCGCCGCGCAGAGAAAGCGGCGGGGCGCGCCCGCGAATTTCGTTCTGGATGCAGGCAGCATTTCTTTCCGTAGTGCTCGCCTACCTGGGTTTCATGTCAGTAGTGGGTGGAGCGGTGTTGGCACGCTACATGTTGCCGGTGGTCCCGCTCGTGATTCTGGTGTGGGTCTCGACTCTCTGGCGGCGCGTGCAGTATTGGAAACTGATTGTGGCAGCGGTCGCAATTGCTTTTGTCGCGGGACTGTTCAGCAATCCGCCGTACGGATTCTCTCTGGAAGACACTCTGGCCTACCGCGACTACATCGTGTTGCATGCGGAGGCCAGCCGTTTCCTGGCGATGCGATATCCTGGCGCCCGCGTTCTAACCGCGTGGCCCGCGTCGGACGAGCTCACCCGGCCCTGGCTGGGCTACGTTAGTGGCAATGCCAGTCAGCCTTTCCGCGTGTTGCGCATCGAGGACTTCTCCGTCTCGCAGATCGACGTGGCGGCCAGGGCTCGCGGCCACTTCGACGTAGCTCTGGTCTTCTCCACCAAGTACCAGCCGCCGCATGCTGTCTTTGGAATTGAAAACTGGGATGCGTGGCAGCGTATCAAGGAAAAGTTCTTCGGCTACCATCGCGACTTGCTGCCCGAAGAAATTGCTCAACGTCTTGGAGGAACGATTGTCTATCACAAAGAAATGAACGGGCAGTGGATCGCGGTGGTTGCACTGGAGCAGTGAGTCGATCGACGCGTTCACTTAGCGCTTTCGATTTGTTCAATCGTTCGCTTGGCGTTTGTATTCTCCGGGTTGAGTTCCACCGATTTCCGATAAGCATCGAGCGCGTGCTGTTTATCTCGAGCATTCGCATAGGCTTCGCCCAGGCTGTCGTAGGCGTTCCAGGAGTTCGGGTGGGTCTGCGCATTCACTTCGAAAATGATGATCGCTTCAGGGATTCTCTTTGCGGACAATAGCTTGTAGCCCAGGCTGTTTACGCGCGGTTCGGGGTCCAAAAGAAACTTGTGCGCCGGATCGCTTACATAGGCCTTGTAACGCGCGAGCACCGCGTCGATGCCTGCCGATAGACCACCTTCCAGGGCTTCCTGGATCGTCTCTGGCTTGGTCGCCGTCAAAGCGTATTGCAGCGCCGGATCAGCGCCCGCTACGTAATCCCGGAATGTTGGCTCGATGGCGATCTCAGGAAATGTCGCTGCCCTCTTGTCGCGCGGATCCTTATCCTGCCACCAGAGCTGGGAGACGGCTGCTTCGAGGTGGCTATGCGGCAGCGTGATTCCAGCGGGGTCTCCGTAGAAATTGACATTTTCGGCGGTTGGTTCCCCGACATAGATCACTTCTGTGTAGTTCTCCAGTCGATTCACGAAATTCTGGGCCGCCGAAAACGTCGTCGGTCCTGTAATCGCGAAAATCCCTCCGCGCCGGTTGACCTTTGAACGTATGAGAGCGACCAGCAACGGCCGCAGCAGCGTGTTGTCGCCGCCCGTGTTGTTCCGCAAGTCAATCACGAGTCGCTCGACATCTGGCTGCTCAATCGCCGTTGCCAGCCGTCCCGCGAAATCCGCAAGCGTTTCTCCATCGTCATTGATCACCAGGTTGAACTGGAAATAGACGGCATGATGCTCGGGAAGATAGGTAAACCAATAGTGTTTGTTTTCATGCTGCCTGGCGAGCGGCACGGGCACGGATGTGGACCGGGCGTCCACCCAACCCGCGGGCACGGAGTTCAGGTACCACTCCCCGATCGGAACTGACGCTTTCATGGTGAAGCTGCGGCTCTGCCCGTTTTTCTCAATCGTGAATTCCGCACTATCCCTCGACTGGGTGAGCCCCAATCCGTACAACAGGCGTGGACAGTTCAGGGATGTCTTCGCACTCCAGGCAAGCTGCTCGCCGTTGTTGCCGGGATCGTGAGACTGGATCGAATCCAAACGCTGAATGGCCTCCCGCCAGCCCAAGGAGCCCACCTTGACTACCTTGCCCGCCACCATATCGGCATACTCCGGTGCGGCCGCCCGAACGTAAATTCCATCGGCATAACGAACGAAACGCACCGGGATATGGTCCTTCAGATCGGGAGGCGGTATGGGGCGAGTATCGAAGCCGCTGTGCCCGTCCTGGACCATCGCCATGATCTGCAGAAAGCGAACGAAAATTTCATCCTCATTCAATTGCGGGATGTCTGCATCGAGTTTTTCCACGGCCTGATTGAACTCCGCCTCGGTCATGGTGTGAAACAGAGACTTATGCTTGAGGCGCATCTGCGTGGCCAGGAAGCGGAGGTCTTCGCGCCAATCCTGCGGGGAAAGCCGGTGGTCGGGCTTGTCGGTTGCGGTTTGCCCAGCCGCAAGTGTCGGGACTATAAAGAGCACGCACGCAACAATTGTTATGGACACAAATGCTGCGCTTGAGCGGTGGGAAAGAGGGAACATGCGACTGGGTACGAGAGCTGTTGCGGAAATGTTCCCGCCTTGGCGCTGCGGCCATCATGTTTACATCGTGTTTACATTCCCATCAAGTGGCAGGAATGCGTCTTGACCACAACCCAGACGCTCTTGCCCGGGCCAAGTTGGAGAGCATCGCGGGCCGCCAGCGTTAAGTGAACTTCGAACTCCGTGCCGCTGCAATCCACCATCGCCGCGATGATGACGTCTCGCTGCTCGAGTTGCCGAATAGTTCCCGGCAAAATGTTGCGCGCACTTAGCCCGCGTGGTTTTTCCGTTGCCAGCAGCAGATCGCCAGCGCGAACGCCGACGCGCAGACGCGAACCCTCCTCTGCCCGGACCAGCGGCGTTTCTAACTCCACCGCATCTTTTTCCACGCGGCCGCTTCCCAGCTGACAGGTCATGGTGCCGCGATCTTCGTGGAGGGCCACTACCGTGGCATCGAAGATGTTTTCGAATCCTGACAATTGCGCGACCGTCTCGAGCCGCGGAGCGCGCATGACTTCGTGCGGCCGGCCTTGCGCGACGATTCTTCCCGTGTCAAGCATAATGACCTCGTCGCCGAGGGCAAACACTTCCTCGCCATTGTGGGTGACGAAGAGAATCGGAATGCGGTGATCCTGATTCCACTTGCGAAGATCCACGACGAGAGACGACTTCGTCGGACGGTCCAGCGCGGCCAGCGGCTCATCGAGCAGCAAGGCACGCGGCTCAGTTACGAGCGCGCGCGCCAGGGCGACACGTTGGCGCTCGCCTCCGGAGATTTGCGCCGGTCGCCGGTCGCGCAGACGATCGAGGCGAAAGCGCGCAAGAATTTCGCGGCTGCGTGATGTTCGCTCCGTCCCGCTGAGTGAGCGCAAACCGTAAGCGATGTTCTCCTCGGCGGTCAGGTGAGGGAAGAGTGCCAGGTCTTGATGTACGTACCCGATGCGCCGTTTCCAGGCGGGGAGGTTGCGCTTCTTCTCCGAGTCGTAAAGGTCTTCGCCGCCAACAACGATGCGTCCTTCGTCGGGATCGCTCAAGCCGGCAATGCAATCGAGCAGCGTGGTCTTTCCCGCGCCCGACGCGCCAAAGAGAATCGTGAAACCGGCAAGCGCGCGGAAGTGGACATTCAGGTTGAAAGTACCTTCGGGATTTGGGAAACGTTTGCGGATTCGGACTTCGAGTTCGGAAGAGATTGGATAGGTCGAAGCTGGCGGCGCAGTTTGTGGCGCGGGAGCAGGCTTCACTTTTGCTTTTGCTTTTACCGCCATGGCCCCACCGTCCATGGCCGCCGGTTCAAGCCGTAAACGATCGACAATACCAGGAAGGAAACAATCAGCAGGAGCAATGCCGTCTGGTTCGCACTGGAATAATTTGCTGTCTGCACCTGATCGTAAATATCAATTGAGATGGTGCGCGTCACGCCGGGAATGTTGCCTCCCACCATGAGCACAACTCCAAACTCGCCCAGCGTGTGTGCGAAGCTGAGCGCAAATCCCGTGACCAGCCCCGCTTTTGAGAGGGGAAGCACGATGCGGCGAAAGGTCTGCACCGGAGAATGCCCAAGTGATGCCGAAGCGCGAAGTAGACTGGAATCGACCGCGCCGAATGACGCCGCGAACGGTTGCACGGCGAATGGCAGGCTGTATAACAAAGACCCGATCACCAGCCCTTCGAAAGTGAAGGCCAGAGTGTGGCCGGTGAGCGACTCCCACCAGCGGCCAAGCGGGCTCCGCGAACCGAGTGCAACCAGGACATAAAAACCGAGCACCGTCGGGGGCAGGACGATGGGAAGCGCGACCGCGGCTTCGACCAGAAATTTCCAGCGCCAGCGGGAGTAAGTCAGCCAGTAGGCTATGGGAATTCCAATGGCGATCAGTAGCGTCGAGACGATGGCTGCGAGACGCACGGTCAACCAGAACGCCTCCCAGTTCATTTAATGCTTCTCCGTTTGAATGTTTTTTGCGGGCAGGCTGAAGCCGTAACTGGTGAGCAGGGAAATGGCCTCGGGGGTGCGCAAGAATTCCAGGAATTTGCGGGCCCCATCTTGCTGCTTGGACCGTGAAAGGACGATAGCCGCCTGGTTCAGCGTAGGATAGGCGTCGAACGGAACCGTCCAATAGCGGCCTTTGTCTTTAAGCGCGGGTGCGAGAGCATGCGAGAGAGCGATCAATCCCGCCTGGGCGTTGCCCGATTCGACGAACTGCGCCGTCTGCGACACATTTTCTCCCAGGACAAGCCGGCTGGAAACCTGATCGTAAATTCCGAAGTGCCGCAGCGCGGCCTCGGCTGCGCGCCCGTATGGTGCGGTCGCGGGATTCGCGATCGAAATCTTCTTGACCGAAGGGTCGAGCAAAGCCTTGATGCCCAACTTTGATAAGTCCAGTGGCGAATCGCCCGGTACCCACAGTACCAAGCGGCCGACCGCATAGCGGTAAAGAGTATCTTTCGACGCCAGGCCTTCAGCAATCAACTGTTGAGGATATTCTTCATCGGCCGAGAAGAAGATATCAAACGGGGCGCCGTTTCGTATCTGATTAGTCAGATTGCCGGATGAGCCGAATGAAAGCTTCACTGTTTGGCCAGTCTTCTTTGCATAAGCTGCGACGAGCTCTGGAAGCGCGGCGCTCATATCCGCCGCTGCGGCCACGGTAATCTCCTGGGCGGTTGCGAAAACTCCGGCGAACAGAAGAAGGAGAGCGAGTAATTGTCTCATCGCAGATATTTCGGGTCTCCGCGCACGAGCGATGTTCTTAATGAATTGTCATCCCGAGCGAAGCGAGGGATCTTCAACTCGCCGCAAACTGCAGATCCCTCGCTTCGCTCGGGATGACAAAGTCTTGAGAATTGAGGTTTGAGCATCGGGTTCTCACCTTCGCCACGAATTGCCATTGCCACTTACACCAGTTTCGTCTTCGATAAGGGTAGCTCCCGCACCCGCTTGCTAGTGGCCGCAAACACTGCGTTGTACAGAGCGGGCGCGAAAGGCGGCACGCCCGGCTCGCCAACGCCGGCCGGCGGCGCTTCGCTCTTCACAATCTGCACGTCGACGTGGCGTGGAGCACGGTTCATACGCGCGAGCTGATAATTGTTGAAGTTGCTCTGGTCGATGGCTCCGTTGGTCGCGGTAATCTCGCCGAACAACGCCAGGCTGGTTCCAAAAACAGCCGCTCCCTCGAACTGGTTCCGGACATTGTCGGGGCTGACGATCGTGCCCGCATCGAGCGCGGTCCACACATTCGGAATGTGCACCTGTCCCTTGCTGTCGACTTCGACTTCAACCACGGTCGCAACATAAGTTAGAAAACTGCGGTGAGCGGCGATGCCCATGCCGCGTCCTTTCCCCATGGGCCGCTTGCCCCAGCCGGATTTCTCCGCCGCGATCTCGACCACGCGCCGCAATCGGGCTGTGTCGAGCGGGTAGCGCTGCTTCTCGTCCGCATCTTCCTCTTTGTACTCAAGCGGGACGATGCGAGCCGGTCCGATCAGATCAAGCAGATACTGCACGGAATCTTTGTTAGCGCTGTGCGCCAGTTCGTCAGCAAAGGAATGAATCGCGAATGCGTGATAGATGTTGGCCACGCTGCGCAGCCATCCAATGCGCACGTGGAAGTCGGCGGGGCCATTTTCGGCGCGATGGTTGGGAATATCGAACGGAAGATTGTTCCATCCCAGGCCCATCTCGTCGAGAGCATAGGTTGCCGAGACGTCAAAGGTCGAACCGATAGGTGGATACACCGTGCGCTGCAACCACGCAGTCGGTTTGCCATCCGCCCCAATCGCGGCCTTCATGTACATCGCGGCGACGGAGTGAAAAAAATCACAGTGAATGTCGTCTTCGCGGCTCCAGACGACCTTCACCGGCTTGCCGAGCTGTTTCGAAAGAACGGCCGCCTCCGCCACCTGGTCGGGTTTCGATTTGCGTCCGAACCCCCCGCCAAGCAGCGTGACATGGCAAGTCACATCTTCTTTCTTGATACCGAGCACGCCGGCAATGGTCTCCTGCACCGCTTGCGGATTCTGCGTCGGTGCCCATGCCAGCACTTTTCCGTCGCGATATTCGGCGACTGCGACCGGCGGCTCCATGGAAACGTGCGCCAGATGCGGCGTGTAATACTCGGCCTCGATAATCTTGTCGCCCTTGGCAAAAGCTGCATCCACGTCGCCAATGTTGCGAACGACCTTGCCCGGCTTCCGGGAAGTTGCTTCAAGCGTTTTGCGAAACGGCGCGGAGTTGTACTCCGAGTGCGGACTGGTATCCCATTCGACCTTCAGACTCTTGCGTCCCTTGAATGCGGCCCAGGTGTTGTCGGCAATCACGGCGACGCCGCCCAAGGGCTGGAACTGGTGCGGCGGTTTGAAAGTGTCGATGGTCAGCGTCTTCTGGACGCCGGGCACTTTGAGCGCGTCCTTATCATCGTACGACTTGATCTTCTGGCCGAGTACGGGCGGATGCTCAACCGACGCGTAGACCATGCCGGGCATGGTCGCGTCCATGCCGAAGATAGTTTTGCCGGTGACCATCTCCGGAAGGTCGAACAAAGAATTGCTTTCTTTGCCGATGTAGCGCCATTCGGAACGCTTCTTGAGCGCGAGCGGGATAGCTTCTTTTTTCGGAACTGGAAGCTTGGCGGCGGCTGCGGCAAGTGTGCCATAGCCCAGCTTGCGGCCGCTGGCGCGATGCACAACGAAGTGGGGCTCGGTAATACAATCCTTTGGGGAAACGCCCCACTGCGCCGCGGCAGCGCTGATTAACATAAAGCGTCCGGTAGCGCCCACCTGACGCATCAGGTCGAAGGAACTGCGGACCGAGTGCGACCCGTCCGTATCCTGGTCACCGTATTTCGGATCGCCGGTCGCCTGTTCGATTTTTACTTTGGACCAATCGGCGTCAAGTTCATCGGCGACCACGAGTGGCAAGGCAGTACGGCTGCCGCATCCCATCTCCGAGCGATGGGCGACGACGGTGACGGTACCATCTGATGCGATCGACATCCATAGACTGGGTTGAAATGGTGGCGCGGCGGCTTCGCCTTCCGCCCAGAGCGGCTCGGGAATGAAGCGCGCGCTCAGCACAAAAACTCCGCTCGCCAGTGCGCCGTGCAGGAATCCTCGTCGGCTAATGTGAAGGCTGACATTCTCGATGGTCTTCATGCGGTCTCCTTCGCAGCCTTATGTTTCGTGGCGGGATGCGTCGTGGACGGATGCTTGGGCGCCTGATGCTTGGCTACCTGATGGATTGCCGCCCGGATCCGCTGATACGTGCCGCAGCGGCAGAGATTGCCCGACATGGCCGTGTCGATATCCTGGTCGGTGGGATTCTTGTTGTCCTTAAGAAATGCGATCGCCTGCATGATCTGGCCGGTCTGGCAGTAGCCGCATTGCGGCACCCGGATTTCCATCCACGCCTTCTGCACGGGATGCATGGGCGCAATGCCTTCAATGGTCGTGATCTCGGTGCCACCGACGTCGCTCATGGCAGTAACGCAGGAGCGGATGGAGGCGCCGTTCTGATGCACGGTGCATGCGCCGCACAACGCCATGCCGCAGCCGAACTTCGTCCCCGTAAGGTCCGCCACGTCGCGCAAATACCAAAGCAGCGGCATGTCGGGATCGCCGTCAAACGTCTTTTCTTGCCCGTTCACTTTGAATCGGATCATTTGTCCTCCGATGAACCACGGATGCTGAGAATTGATTTCCATATCCTAGTCGCAGTGCGCGAAATGTGGAAGAGTGGAAGCGTAGAAGCGTAGATTGAAGATAGCCGCTGACCTAAACCTTTAACCACAGGGGGCACAGGGGAACACAGAGGAAGGCCACAGGGGCCATCATATAATGCGTCTGGCAACATGGGAGGAATTTTGGCCTACGACGATCTGCGGGACTGGATCAAAGCACTCGACCGCGCGGGCGAACTGAAGCGCATCCGCACGGAAACAGACCCAATTTTGGAGATCGCGGATATTACCGATCGGGTTTCGAAGAGTAAGTCCAAAGACCAGCAGGGCACTGTTGGTGGGAAAGCTCTACTGTTCGAGAACCTCAAGGGCTATCCCGGCCAGACGCTTCTTATCAACCAGTTTGGTTCCGCCCGCCGTATGAGACTCGCGCTCGAAGTCGATACGCTCGATGAAATCGCAGAGCGCATCCGCGGCTTCATGGACGTGAAGTCTCCGCAAGGTTTCCTCGACAAGGTGAAGATGCTGCCCATGCTCGCCGAGATGAGCAAGTTCTTTCCCAAGACCGTCGCGACGGGTCCATGCAAAGAAGTGATCAAGCGCGACAATTTTTCGCTGTTTGATTTTCCTATCCTGCAATGCTGGCCCAAAGATGCCGGGCGGTTCATTACGCTGCCCTGCGTGATCACGCGCGATCCAAAAACCGGCAAGCGCAATGTAGGCATGTACCGCATGCAGATCTACGATGAACGCACCACTGGCATGCACTGGCAAAGGCAGAAAGTGGCGGCGGAACATTACCGCGATGCGATTCGAAACGCCGCGATCTCCTCGACCCACGTAGGGACGGACGCATTCGTCCGTCCAGCCGGGCGAAGCTCGGCAGCAGCAGAGGTCGACATCATGGCCAGGTCATCAGGAGGAGCAATGCTAGCCGCCGGCGATCGCCCCGTCGGCCGAATGGAAGTCGCCGTAGCCATAGGCACCGACCCCGCTCTGACATTTGCCGCGATAGTTCCCGCCCCGCCCGACGTAGAAGAATTCATCGTCGCCGGATTCCTCCGCCAGAAGCCGGTAGAACTAGTGAAGTGCGAGACCGTCGATCTCGAAGTCCCAGCCGATGCCGAGATCATCCTCGAAGGCTATGTGAGCCTGGACGAGCTTCGCACCGAGGGCCCTTTCGGCGATCACACGGGCTTCTACTCGCTCGAAGACGAGTATCCGGTCTTTCACGTCACGTGCGTGACTCACAGAAAAAACCCGATCTATGCGACGACCGTTGTCGGCAAGCCGCCGCAAGAAGATGCGTGGATGGGCAAGGCAGTGGAGCGCATTTTCCTGCCACTGATGAAGTTGACCATCCCCGAGCTGGTGGATATCAACCTGCCGATCGAAGGCGTGTTCCACAACCTGATGATCGTTTCCATCCGCAAGTCCTATCCCGGACAAGCCCGCAAAGTGATGAATGCCATCTGGTCACTGGGGCAGGCGATGTTCACCAAGTGCATCATCGTCGTCGATGAAGATGTCAACGTGCAGGACGTGGCCGATGTTACGCTGAAAGTCCTGAACAATATTGATCCCGAGCGCGACATTCAATTCACGATGGGCCCAGTCGATTCGCTCGACCACGCCGCACGCCTTGCAAACTACGGATCGAAGATGGGCATCGACGCCACGCGCAAGTGGACGACCGAGGGCTTCGGGCGTCTCTGGCCGGATGAAATTGTGATGGACGCTAAGACCCGCGCGCTGGTGGATGGAAAATGGAAGACGCTCGCCAGGGAGTTGGGCATCGAGTAGAGGAGAGTGCGGGGAGGGTCATTTTCCATAGTTGGTGAAATCGCTGTTTACAAGAACGGTCCCAGGCCTCAGCAAAAGAAAATGCCCAAAAATAGAAAAGCAGAGGATTTCTCCTCTGCTTCCCCTATTTGTTTTTACAAAACCAAATTTACTGCAGTGGAGTCTCGGTTCCGGCGCAAGCGGTAAGCGCAGCGGCGCTGTAGCGCACCACAGCATCCGCGATCGAGCAGAAGGAGCGTACGCCCGTAGTGTTGGCAGCAATCGGCGACGCGACCGCCTGGTAGGTGGAGGCCGGAGTGCCGGTTACGCCCGACAGCGCGAAGGTATAACCGCTCTTGGTGCCTGATGCCAACTGCGTATCGATCAAGCAAGCGCTAGTCGAGTCCGGCGGAGCGCAGTTGGTGCCTGAGAGAACGCCCAGACTAGCGCCAAAGCCGACGGTTGGGTAAGCGGAGTTATATGAAATCTGTGCTGTGTTGATGGTGCGAATCGACGCCACCGCGGACGACTCATTGGCCGCAATACGCGCGCGCAACAGGTTTGGGATAGCGATCGCGGCGATGATCAGGATAATCGCCACCACAATCAGCAATTCGATCAGTGAGAAGCCCTTGTGTTTCCGCATTAAAAATTGTCCTTTGCCCGTTGGGCGCTTATTTCTGAATGACCACACCTTAGAAAGTTTGCGCCATTAAGGATCGGAGCCTCAAGTTACGAAAGTCGGACTTCAAAGTTACCAAAGTCAGACCGTTTCGCACGAGCGCAAGTTGTTGGAAACACGGGTCGTAATGGCCTGTTGTAATGATCGTTGTTCTAACGATCATTGTTCGGCTCCTTGCTCCCGGGCATTGGTGGTTGGCACCCCCAAAGTCTGCTCGGGCGTGGGAGCCGACATTGTTATGGAATTAATTACACCATCCACCCTGCCCACGGCATCCCAGGTCGGGACCGCGAGGTGTAGGCATCCGGCAAGATCAAGACCTTGTATAGCACCCTTGTATCGAACGGGGCGTTTTTACCAATGGCCTAGCGCGGAGGCTTCTTTTCTTCTCTAGGCGGAGGCGCCGGTTTGTTCTCGGCATGAGGCGCGCTCTGATGCACTGGTTGCGGCGCCCTTTGACTCTGTGCCGGAGCCTCATGATGAGCGGGCGGCGGGGCTGGTCTGCTCTCTGTATGCGTTGCAGCCGGATGAGACGCGGGAGCAGGCCTCGGTTCCGCAGGTCGCGCGCTCGCATGTTGAATCGTTGCGGGCCTGGGCGGTTTGGCTTCGGTTCGGACCGGATGAGGCGCGGGAGCAGGCTTGGGTTCTACAGGTCGCGCGCTTGCATGTTGAGTCGTTACGGGTCTGGACGCCTTGGATTCAGCCTTGGCCGTACTTGCATGATGCGCGGGAGCGGGCTTGGCTTCGGTGCGACGCGCGGTTGCATGTACGGTCGTCGCGGGTTTGGACGACGATGACTTCGATGCGGTCTTAGCCGTACTCGCATGAGCTGCGGAAGCGGGCTTGGCTTCCGTGCGTCGGGCATTCGCATGTGCGGTCGTCGCGGTCTTGGATGACGATGACCTGGATGCGGTCTTGGCCGTACCTGCATGAGTCGCGGGAGAGGACTTGGCTGTCGTGGGTCGCGCATGCGCGGTCGTCGCAGCTTTGGATGACGATGACTTGGAGGCGGTCTTGGCCGCATTTGGATGGTTTACATTTGTACGATTCGCATTTGCGCGATTCGAGGCCGTGCGCGTGTAGTGTGGATCTCCCGCTCGAGCCGCT
This sequence comes from uncultured Acidobacteriaceae bacterium, assembly GCA_963789205.1. GTDB lineage: Bacteria > Acidobacteriota > Terriglobia > Terriglobales > Acidobacteriaceae > Acidiflorens. Next base: position 111,633 of record CAWBJV010000020.1, on the reverse strand, counting down.
ACCACTCCGGCCTTGAAATTTCCTGGTCTGGCCGTTGCCGCTACAGGCGGCTTACCGTGATTGACGGAGGCCCGCAAGCTGCGATTGCTGGCGGCGGCTTGTTGGTGCCTGGTTTGCGCGGTCGTTGGCGGGAGGTGCCGGCCGCTGGCAACCCTCTGTTGTTCGGCTGTCGGTCTCGCATTGGTTCCACCGTTGCCGCCGTTGTAGCTGACGCGGTTCACGCTCGTATTGTTGATGACCGTCTTGTTGTACGTGTTATGGATGATCGTGGTGTTTACGCGCATGACCGAGGTGTTGTAGAAGAACTGCCCGCCTTGCCAGTATCCGCCCTCGAAGCCGCTGCCCACGTACCCGAATCCATAAAAAACGCCGCCGTAGAAGCCGACCTCTTCTCCCCAGTAGCCAGCGTTCCAGACGTAAACGCCGTCGCCCCAGCCCCAATATCCCGGAGTCCACAGGAAACCGACTTCAGGCGCGAGAACCCATGTGCCGGGCACCCAGTAGTAGTCGCCATAGTCATCGTTCCAAGCCCAATAGCCGGGTGTCCACATATAGCCCTCGCCCGGACAGACGGGTTGTACGTACACCGGTAGAAGCGGCGGCGCAACCGTGATTGATACGCCGATGCCTTGCGCGAATGACCGGCCAGGCACAGCCAGGACCACGAGTGCCAGTAACAGCCAACCTAGTAAGCGTGCTAATCGTGCTACGCGAAGAGAAGTCATTTTCATCACCTCGATAATTGCAAGCTCACCTTCGCCCGAAGGCCTAGATCTCCTGCCAAGTCGTTCCAACCGAGAGGTGCGCCTCTTTCGGATGTGGGGCGGCTCGTTTTGGTTGTTCTGCGAACCAAAAATGCAGATCTTGTGCCGCTCTGGGGTCGTGTTTCGGGAGGAAAAATTTCCACAGCCTAATCCTATAATTCCAAATATCGGGCGGAGGGGTAGTGGTAAACACGAGAGCGAGAGAAGCTCACGGACAGCTTACCCTCTTAATCGTTGCTCCCGCGTCAGCGACTCAAATTCTTCCGGAGTTCGAGGCCAGTCCTCTCGCAGCAATCGCGACAAGGCGCGGTCGGCGAGCAACTTTCCTCCGGTCTGGCAGTTCGGGCAGTAATCGGTTTCGTTGGACGCATAACGTATGCGCTGAATTTTTGTCTGGCACCGTGGGCATGGTTCCTTATAGCGGCCGTGTACCGCCATCTCCGGGCGAAACGCCGTGACTTTTTCAGGGAACTTGTCGCCAGCCTCTCGACGCAATCGGTCGGTCCATTGGACGAGGCTGTTTCGCACCGCCGCGTAGAGGCGCTCGATTTGTTCGGGTTTCAGCTTCTGCGTCAGCAGCAGTGGCGACAGTCGCGCTTCGAAAAGAATCTCGTCGGAGTACGCATTGCCGATTCCGCTAAACAAACGCGGGTCAGTCAGGGCTCGTTTCAGCGTGTGGTTCGCCGACGTGAGAACTGTCGAGAAGGTCGCCAGATCCGCTTCCAGCACTTCAATGCCGCCCGGATCGAGAGCGAAGAGTCCTGTTTCTCCGGCCACGACATGTAAAGATGCGCGCTTTTTTGAGCCCGCTTCGGACCACAGCAAAGTCCCGTTGCTGAAATCGAAGGCAGCCAGCCCTCGCGGCGGCGATAGCTTGGCATCGCGTTTTTTCCAGTGCAGTCGCCCGGCAATCATCAAGTGCAATACCAGCCAAATGTCATTGTCGAGACCGATGCAAATCCGCTTCCCAAGCCGGCGCAGTCGGATGACCGTTTTCCCTTCAACGTCGGTCAACGGTGGGATTGCTGTGCGCAAGAGAAACGGACTCGCGATACGCACACGATCGAGACGCTGGCCGAGAATGCGTTTCTCGAGCGCTTCGATGTACACAACAATGTCGGGCAGTTCGGGCACGCGCGGAAAGCCTTACCGTAATGATTGCTCCAAACGATGATTGCTTCAAACATGGTACATCGCTCAGCTCCAGCTTGGCGGGGTGCTATGCTAGCGCAACGATGCCCACGGCGAAGCAACGGCCCCGACCGCGTACTCCGCGTTCTAGTTGGCCGTGGCCGGACTCTCTCGACGCCCTGACCGCCGCGCCCGACCACCACAGTCTCCTGTTCGAAAATGAGCACGTCCGCGTCATACGCACTCGTATCTTGCCCGGGCAGATTGTTCCCGTGCACACACATCGTTGGCCAGCGGTTTTATCCCTATGGAGTTGGAGCGATTTCGTCCGTCGCGATCCTCAGGGCAACGTGTTGCTCGACACGCGGACGACCTCAGAAGCGCCAAGGCTCAATACTCCGATATGGCTGGAACCGTTGCCTCCGCACTCAGTCGAGAACGTCGGCGGCGCTGAGATCGATAATGTGCAGGTGGAGATCAAGGGAGTTCCTTGAGTCCAGTGGAGATTGGTAGTGGGCTACTTTGACTGAACCAACCTGCCCGCTCGCTCAGCATCCTCGGCACGAACCAATAGTCGCACGCCGGCCATCCAGAGGCTGGGGCGCATGCCGCCAGCATCATCAGCGGAGACGATGGACTCGATCTCGGCGGCTTCCAACGCGCCATGCGCTATTTCGGCCTCGACCCTGTTCAGGAACGTGCCGATCACCACCAGTTCAGCATTGCTCATACTTATCCTATCCCGCTCCGGCAATGCCCAAGTATTGCACGCCTCGGACGCGTCCGGCTGAGCCTCTCCAAAAGAGCCCACTACCCGCAGGTTCGACCCCTTGAGAGTACACCCCGATTTGTGTTCTCATTAGAGAGTCGCGGGATTAGGCTCTCCCGCCTGCGCTGCTTTAAACCTCCAACCCTCAACCCTATCTTCGAGAGGAACACCAGAGGAGAAAGAATTATGAGCAAAACCCACTACATTCCGAAGGGATATAACACCGTTACGCCGTACCTCGTCATCAAGGGCGCGGCGAAAGCGATCGACTATTATAAGAACGTTTTCGGAGCGACCGTAGTTGTGCGCATGGATGGTCCCGACGGCAAGGTCGGCCATGCCGAGTTGCAGATCGGCGACTCGCGCATCATGCTGGCGGACGAAAACCTGGAGATGGGCCATCGGAGCGCTACGACCATTGGCGCTTCTCCGGTGAGCCTGTATGTGTACTTGCCGGATGTCGACAAAGTTGTCGAAAAAGCGGTCGCGGAGGGAGCGAAAATCCAGAGACCGGTCGAAGATCAGTTCTACGGAGACCGCTCCGGCTTTATCCAGGACCCCTTCGGACATCTCTGGGGCATTGCAACGCACGTGGAAGACGTGTCCCCGAAAGAGATGAACGAACGGGCTAAGAAAGCCATGCAGGCCGCCTGAGGACAGCTTTTGGCTGTTAGCTCTTAGCCGTTGGCTGGGCCGAAGTCAGATTTGGCTGACGGCTACGAGCTTGGTAGTTGCGACTCGCTGTGCGCACACCTAACAATTGCGGACACAAAATACGAAAGGACTCCCCTAATGCTCTCCGCTGGCAATCCGTTTCCCAATTTTTCTCTCCTCAACCAGGACGGCAAGACGATTAAGCTCTCCGACTTCGCCGGGCAATGGGTCGTGATCTACTTTTATCCGAAAGACGACACGCCGGGCTGCACCATTCAGGCGAAATCGTTTACCGCGACCAAGGCTGATTTCGATGCTGCGGGGGTTAGAGTGATCGGCGTGAGCGCCGATGATGTTGGCTCGCATAAAAATTTCTGCAACAAGTTCGCCTTTACCATCGATTTGCTGTCGGACACCGACGGCGGCCTGATGAAGGCGCTCGGCATTGGCCAGGCGGAGTGGAAAGGGATGAAGTTTTGGGAACGCAGCAGTTTCGTGGTCGATCCGAAGGGTGTGATCCGCAAGGTGTACGAAAAAGTGAACCCTGAAGGCCACGAGAGAGTGCTGCTCGACGACATCGAGGGAATGAAGGCGAAGGCGGCCTGATAGTTGCGTGTCGCCGCTATTCTAGTGGAGCGACCGGCGTCTCGCCCGTCCAGCAGTGGGGTGGCCGGGCGGGGACGCCCGGCTCTCCACTAACAATGCCGCCGCTTTTCCCGCTGCGATCTAATGGCGCACGCGCGCGGCTGCGGTCTGATCCCGCGGCAGGAGACGTGGAACGGTTGGCGGCGATTCTCCGAATCCGCCAGTTCCTCGATTACTGCAGCGTGGTGGCGCTGTTCAGCCCCTGATAGATGAACAGTCCCGCGATGACCAGGATCATGGCCCCTGACAAGGCGCCGAGCACCTTGACGATGGGCGTGATCTTTTTCATCTTGGCCAGAACTTCCGCTTGATCTTTATGCATCTGCGATTCGACCTCATGGAGGTCGATCGAATCGTCCTCGTGCATGGTGAGAGTGCTGCGATAGATCAAGAGGATAATGAGGATGCCGGTCAGAACACCCCACGCGACAAGCAGTGGAAACATATGCCACCTCGGAGCCGAAATCGAGCCAATCCCCGAAGCTGCCATCTTTCGCCCCAGCGAAACTACGTGGTATTCGCCGGTGTTCGGGTAACGGGCCCCTACTGCGCACGATTATAGACCCCTTGGCAAGAGAGGGCGCGACTTCTTGTCAGCGCGAAGCATCTAAAGGGCTGTTACAGGGGGAAGTACCGGTTCCTGAAAAGGCTTGCCGAGCCGGCGGCAACGTTTGTTATAATAAGCAATTACAAGGAGATCAATCAGATGGCGACCACCACCGCACCAGAAGTACAGCCGAAGACAGCGGCTCCAGTCCTGACCCCGAGCGCGATTGCCAAGGTCAAAGAAATTATGGCCTCGCAGGCGCCGGTCCCGTCGGGATTGCGGTTGTCCGTGGTCGGCGGCGGCTGCTCCGGCTTTCAGTACTCCATGGCCTTCGAGAACGGCGCCGGCATGATGGACAAGGTTTTCGACTTTGACGGTTTGAAGGTTTACGTGGATGCCACGTCCCTGATGTATCTTGGCGGAGCACACGTCGATTACGTCGAGACCCTCGAAGGCGCCGGGTTCAAGTTCGAAAACCCGAACGTGAAGAGCACCTGCGGCTGCGGCTCTTCGTTTAACGTTTAAGCGTTAACAAGTATTTCCGGTTTTACGGCAAGCCCCGCTTTCGATGCGGGGCTTTTCTGTTGCTGGGAATAATTGCGGAAAATGTGGAACCTACTGTTCAGGTGGTGGCGTCTGTCCTGGATTTGGGCTTTGCGAAGGCTGGGTCGGAATGCCTTGGGGTTGGCTGGTGTTCGGCGATATTCCTTGTACTTGACCGGGCAGCCCCCCAGCGACTCCAGGAGCGACTCCGCCAAAGTTTCCCGTGGGACCATTGAGCGACACTGGCCCAGTCAGCAGGCCTCCCCGGTCAGCCTGCGGCACGTAAATGAAGAGCCAGTCGTTGTAGTGGTTCTTGTCGTAGAACACGCGAATGCTTTTCGCTTTGCTCGCGCTTGCGACTCCGAGAATCGGCCCTCCGCCGAAGGTCGGTCCGTTAAAGCCTGAGCCGGAATTGGAATTTGCATTTGAACTGGAGGACGACGATCCAGGTGAATTCGAATTTCCCTCCGTATCCGATGCATCGCCGGAGGGGGAATTGGCGGAAGAAGGATTGCCGGCATCACCGCCCGCAGGAGTCTGCGCGGCCGAGTTGCCGGCTTGTTGAAGCCCACCCGGTTGCGCTCCCAAGCCGCCAAGCCCGCCTTGCAGGCCGCCTAATCCTCCCGGCGCTCCGCGGAAGCCGCCTTGCCCCAGTCCACCTTGTCCCGGCAAGTTCTGCCCAGGAATTTGTCCCAATACCGGTCCGTTGTTCAAGGTGATGTCGGTCTGATGAAGGAGCTTGAAGTCCTTCTCGTGGCCGGCCGAGTCCCTGTTGATTGGATCCTTATAGCGCTTGCGAAGGAAACGAAGGTTGTTGGTATTTTCCAGTTCCTCGATGCGCGATGGATACCGCCCAAACTTCTTGTAGAAGTGTTGAATCGCGCGCATGTAGGCCGTGCCGCGATGTCTCATCTCCTCTTCGCGGTCGCGGCGGATCTGCTGGCCAATCTCGGGGAGTACGGTGAGCAGCCCAATCGTGATTAACGCCAGGGCTAGCATCAGCGTGATCAGCATGTAGCCGCGCTGGGGAATTTGTAATTTGCGATTTGTAATTTGGCAATTGGTCGATCTCAAACCGCGATGTCGCATAACCACTCACTCGCCTTCAAAAATTACAAATTACAAACTGACAATTACAAATCAGCTTCGGCCTTCATCCTTGCGTTAACGGGAGGCTCTGCCGGTTGTTGTTGATCACATCTTCCACGTCCACCGCTGTCGGCGAGATGTGCAAGACGCGATAGCGCCGGTCGACGATGTCGCCTTCAGCAGCGATAAAAACGTCTTCGCCCTGGGACAAAAATACCTTCTTCGTCTCGCCAGGCCGGTTGGCAAAGCCAAAAAACTTGAGCGTGATCGGCGGCGGCGGCTGAATTGGCGGCGGCTGGCGTATGCCGGCCTGTTTATCCGTGGTACCGTTTCCCTTAAGCTTTTCGATGGGCACAGACCCCACGACAAAAATGTTTCTGCCGTTGCCCGCGTACTTGATTTCCTCGCTTTGGCTGAGCAGCTTCAGGTCGAGCGTAGGATCCAAGCGCGGCTCGGCCACAGGGATTACTTTTCCCGAAGAGGTGCGCCGTACGCCGGGTCGGGCCGCGGTCGAAGCCGTCTGTGTCGCTGCCGGCGCGGTTGCAGTCGACGAGGGCCAGAACTCGTAGGCCAGTATCGCCACTGCGATCACGCCCAATACCGACAGCGCGATGACTTGCTTGCGATTTTCGATTCCCAGTTTCACTCAGGCACCCGACCGCAAATAACTGTGCATCGTGATTTCCAGCCGGACCGGTCCGGCGCTTTCGCCGGCCAGGTCCACGCTATCCACGGTAAAAAACAGCTTCGACCGTTCCAGCGTATTGATGAACCGCACCAGTTGCAGATAGTCTCCGGAAAAACTTCCTTCGATTGCGACCGGAATTATGCCGGAGCTTTCCGCATCCTCTTGTTTGTATCTCGCCTGCTGGATCCGGACCCTGTTTTCCGACGCCAACTTCCCCAGTTCATTGGCCAGATCGGAATCCTTGGCGGCGAAGCGGTCCTTATAAAACCCGCTGATCTGATCCTTGGCGAGCACAATCTTTTTGTCCATGCCGATCAGCGGTTCCACCTGGCGCGTCTTCTTGTACAATTCCACCCGCAGTTGGTTCAATTGCAGCTGCCGCGAATCCGCCGAACCCACCAGGGGCGAGAACAGAACTCCCACCGCCACCACGTCCGCAGCGAGCATTACTCCGATCGCAATTTTCAACTTGCGCCGCGAATTCCCAAAGTCCGGCATTACTTTCCGCTCCCGTCGGTCGAGTCAGGAACATAAATCGAGATCACGGAAGCGACCACGCCCGATCCTGTCTCCGAACCACCCTGGCTTTCCGACACCATTTGCGCTCCCTGAAAATGCCTGGAGCCCTCCATGCGATGGACCAATTCCACGGCAGCGGCGCGCGTGTCGCCCGCGACCTTCATGTCCAGTTGCACCTGATTCTGCTCATTCAATTCCGGCCGCAGCGAGACGACGTGCAGGTTCACGGGCATGACCCGCTCCAGATCTTCGAACACGCGCGTCCACGAGAATGCTTTGCGCTGAATCAGTCCATTCAGGAACTGCGACTGGTCCCGCGTGCTGCGGTTGACGGACATGTCGAGGAAGGCTTGGGCCGTTGCCCGCTCATGGTCGCGTTCCGCGATCTGGTCCTGCAGTTGGGCGATGTTATGGCGATCTCTTCCGGCGTTTGTCCAGCCGCGCACCGCCAGGCCCAACAGAACGAGCGTCAACAGGCCCAACAGCCCCACGCCCAATCCCCAGCGCGCCCAGAATTCGCGGGCATCTTCGTATGGCCGGGTTGCGAGATTGATATCCAGACGCATATTTATGAAATTACAACCGCTCTTGGCTCTTAGCCTTTGGCTTTTAGCTAAGAGACAAGAGCTAAAAGCTAACTACGAAATCAGCGCTCCCACCACTCCCGCCATGCGCCAGCGCGGAACCGTCCCCGTAGTGGACCCGATCTGCGACGCGGTTATCAGTTCCTCAACTTGGGCGCCGGACTGGTTCTTCAACGCCGGCGCGGCGCCACCCGCTTCCGGCAGGCCCGCCACATACACGCGCTCAATGTTGAGTTTGTACGTGTCCTGAAAAAACACCACCGAGGGATAGACTTCCTCCGCCAGTTGATCGCCGGTGATGGTCACGCCCCGCAAATTTTCGAGCGTCCGGAACAGCAGCAGTTGCTCCTGATCGAGAATCGCGATGCTGATGGTGCGCGCGTCCACCTTGACCACCAGAGTTGGCCGTTCCGCGTCCGCGGCTCCAAGCGCCGCCAGCATGGACGGCATCACCATGCCCGGGTTGTAGCCCGCGTCACGAAACGCCGACTCATATTCCTGCAGCACCGTGTTCAGCACCACCGCCGCTACCGCCCGCATACTCTTGCCGGTGGACTGCGCGTGATACGAGATCCGGGCGTCGGCGGGATCGAAAGGCAGTGACTTCTTCAGCCGGAAACGGACAACGGCTTCGGCCTCGTCCCGCTTCGCTGGGAGCGTTTCGAAATCCAGCAGCACGACGCGGACCGAGGTATCGGGAAGAATCGCGATCACGTCGCGGGACCGCCCGGCAACGCTGCCAAGCGCGCTTTCAATCGCCTGCCGGATGGCCGTGCCGTCCCGCAGATTTGCTTCCATCAAATCGGGTACCACCGAGCCGGGCGCCAATTCCCGCGCGGATGCCATTTCCACCATTCGCCCCGCATCGGCCGCGCGGCCCGCCAGAACGCGATCAGCTGCGATTTCGCAGGCCAGCGTCGGACGCCGATCGTGTTTGGAGTTAGAACTCATAGCTGCAATCTTGCAATCTAATGATATGCCGCACGGTCACGAGGAGAATAGTTACCTCCGTGGGTGCCCGGACTGGACCATCGGCCCAGCCACGTTTCGTATCAGGGCATCGCTTTGCGGTATGCCTGAAGGCAGACCCTGATACGAAGCGCCTCAGCGCATGGTCTCGATAAAGGTGACCTTGTTGATTTCCTTCAGAGTGGTGAATCCGCCGCGCACCTTGTCGAGCGCCGATTCGCGCAGGAACCGCATGCCGTCTTCGCGGGCAGCGCGCCGGATCTCCGATGTCGGCTTCCGCTCCAGAATCATCTCGCGGATCCGGTCGGTCAAATCCAGCAGTTCATGGATTGCCGTCCGGCCCCGGAATCCCGTCCCCGCACACTCGATGCAGCCCTGCCCCTCGTACAAAGGAACCTGCGACCACTGTTGCGGGTCCAAACCGCTCGCCTCGAGCACGTCGTTCGGATAATGCACGGCCATGCGGCAGGAATCGCAGATGATTCTTACCAGCCGCTGCGCCAGAATGCAGTTCAGCGCCGACACAAAGTTGTAAGGCTCAACGCCCATGTTCAGGAAGCGGCCCAGTACGTCCACCACGTTATTGGCGTGGACGGTCGTAAACACGAGGTGGCCCGTGAGCGCTGACTGAATGGCGATCTGGGCGGTTTCGTTGTCGCGGATTTCGCCCACCATGATCTTGTCCGGATCATGACGCAAGATGGAACGCAGGCCGCGGGCGAAGGTCAAACCCTTTTTCTCGTTGACCGGAATCTGGGTGATGCCGCGCAGTTGATACTCGACCGGATCTTCGATGGTGATGATCTTGTCTTCGTCGGTCTTGATCTCGTTGATGGCGGCGTAGAGCGTCGTCGTTTTGCCGCTGCCCGTCGGCCCGGTGACCAGCACCATGCCGTACGGTTCCTTGATGTAGCGGCGAAAGCGGCGCAAGTCGTCTTCGTCGAACCCGACCACTTCGAGCGTGAGCTTTTTAAACTTCTCGCTCATCGACTCCTTGTCGAGCACGCGGAGCACGGCGTCTTCACCGTGGATCGACGGCATGATCGAAACGCGGAAGTCGATGGCGCGACCGTTGTATTTGACGCGGAAGCGGCCGTCCTGGGGTACGCGGCGCTCGGAAATATCCAGCTCGCTCATGACCTTGATGCGCGAAATGATGGTGGAGTGGTGCTCTTTGCCGATTGGCGGCATGGCGTTGGTCAGCACGCCGTCAATACGAAACTTGATGTAAACCGAGTCGTCCCGCGTCTCGATGTGGATGTCGCTCGCACGCCGCTGCAGCGCGGTAAAAATCGTGGTGTCGACCAGGCGAATGATCGGGCTCATGTCGCTGCCCGAGGTCGCCGTCAACTTGTCGATGGAGATAGTCTCGTCATTCCCGGCTTCGTCCTCGCGGATTACATCGAGCGTGAACCCCTCGCTCGCGTCTTCCAGCACGCGCTTGGACTGCTCGGTCTTCTTCAGAATGTCGGAAATCTGCTTGAGCGTCGAAACTTTGGTGACGATTCGCTTGCCGAGGAGCAGGCTGATCTCGTCGATCATCATCAACTGGCTGGGATCGGCAATCGCAATCGCCAGCCGCCCGTCCGCCGTTTCGTCGAGAGGCACGAAGTTATAGCGGAACATCAGGTGCACGGGGATCTTCTCGAACAAATCGTGGTGCAACTGGAAATCGCTCAGATCGACGAATTCGCAACGGTAGCGCCGCGCAATATCCCGCGCGCGTTCCAGTTCGTCGGGAACTGCCGCCGGTTCCGGCACTAGCTTCCCGCCATTCCCGCCGTTTACCAGTACTGTTTTCTTGTCCGCCATGCCCATTCCAGTTTACAGCCTTCCAAAACCTTTCTGTAGAGACGGCTTGCCGCGTCTTTGCCCCAGAGTGAGACGGGGCAAGCCCCGTCTCTACGGCTGGTGCGTTAGTGCACGCCCGCTCCCAACGTAAAGATCGGCATATACAGAGAAATCAATATCCCGCCGACAAAGACCGCCATGATAATCAGGATCATCGGCTCAATCAGCGCCATGGCTGCGCTCAGCGCCGTCTGCACGTCCTCTTCGTAGAACTCCGCCACCGAAGCGAGCATCGCGGGCAGCGCGCCGGTCGATTCGCCGACTTCCAGCATTTCCACGGCGAGATCGGGAAACAATTTTTGTGCCTCCAGGCTATGCGCCAGGCTCTGGCCTTCTTTTACGCGCTCCGCCGCGGCGGTGACCCCGTTCAACATCTGCCGGCTGCTCATCGATTCGCCGGCGGTTTCCATTGCCGGCACCAAAGGCAGACCGCCCTGCAGCAGCGTCCCCAGAATGCGCGAGAAATTTGCTACCTGGTACTTCAGCCGGATCTCTCCGATCAGCGGCAGCGACAGCAGGAACCGATCAATGCGTTGGGCCCCCTGATCGCTATGCTTCCACCGCCACAACAGAAAACCTCCTGCCACCCCGACCAGCAGCACCACCCAAGCGTACTTCTGCGCGTTCAGACCGAGCGACAACATGAACACCGTGATCGCCGGCAGTTGCGCTCCCAAGTTGTTGAACAAGTCGGCAAACTTTGGCACCACGTAGGTGATCAGAAAAATCAGCATTATCGTCACCACCGACACCAGCAGAGCCGGATACACCAGTGACACCAGAAGCTTCTTGCGGAAAGTCTGCACCATTCGCTGATAGGTGATGTAGCGGCCGAGCACTTCTTCCATGTTGCCGCTTTTTTCGCCCGCCAGCAGCGTGGTCGTGTACATCTTCGGAAACACCTGCTGAGCGGCAAACGCATCGGACAGCAACTCGCCGCCTCTCACGCGCTCGCGCACGTTTTCGAGCAGCTGGAGCAGAGCTTTATCCCGCTGCCGCTTGATCAAAAGATCCAGCGCCGTCAGGATGGGGAGCCCTGCCTTAATCAGCGTCAGAAACTGCTGATTGAAAATCAGAAAGGTAGACTGTCGCAGCCTCCCGCGCCGCCCGAATTGTCCCCCGCCCGTGCTGAGCAAGGTTCGGGGCTTGACCCAGTACACCAGGTATCCCTGCTGCGTGAAGCGGTCGTGGACCTCGGCTTCGGAATACCCATGCTCCACCTGCTGCCGCAGATGGCCCTGTTCGTCGGCGACTTTGACCAGGAATTGTGCCATTCGCTATCGTCGGATGATTCTGAGTTCTGTTTTGAGCGTCCGCTGTCGAGCGCCTTAGCCCAAGTGTAACATTCTGTTCCCAAAGCGCTTACCGCAACCAGTCCATCTGGGTGGTACGCAAGTAACCGGGCGAAAAAGGCGTGAAGCGTAAAAGCTCTATCCGTAGAGACGCGGGCTTTGCCCCGTCTCTTGCCGCGGGCGGAGACGCGGCAAGCCGCGTCTCTACGGGAAATGTCGTTACGGTCCCAATTGTCCTTCTACCGTCTCCACCCCCGGCGGAGGAGTGAACTGAAACCGGCTGTCGCTCAATTCCAGATTCTCTTTCCAACCCGCGAAGCGGAACTCCGTCGTCGCTCCGCCCGCCTCCAGTAATACGATGCGGACAATCTGATTGGAGGGCGTGATCTCCAGTTGCACCTCGTTCACCTGGCCCGCCATGCCCTGCGAAACGACGCCCTGCGGAACCCCCCGCAGCAGGGTGTTACCCGGGCTCAGAGGGGATTGATCCACCACCTTTGAAAGTCCCCGTAATTCATTCTCCAGCTTGGTCTTACCGAGCAAAAATGCCAGTGGTGACCGCAAATCGTCCAGCTTCTTGAGAGTCGTTTTCCTGAGTTGCCGTTCCGCCGGCAGGTAGAACCACACAGCCTGACCGTCGCTGACAAACAGCTTCTCTCTCGGAGAACGGTACTCCCACCGCATCTTGCGCGGCTTTTTCAACCACAAGGTGCCCGATTCCACTCGCTCCGCGCCCTCGCCCCGGTAAATTTCTGTGAAGTCGGCTTGCAGGCTGCGGAGGTGGTTGTAGTGAGAATCGACTGAGCGGGTGAGGTGGCGGATGTCCTGGGCTTGCACGGGAAGGGCGATCCTTACCAGTATCAGCCAACAAAATGTCGTCAAATAGAAAGAGAATTGCCTATTCAAAGCCAGTTGTCCCCAATTTCGATTCTACTTCGGCTAACCTTGGGAGGCTATTACAGGGAAGTAAATGTTTGTCTTGCACTTAGCCGTTTCTCTTGACAGGGTCTCGCTGGGCGAACAGAATCCATTTGCACACTTTGTTGGGCTGGTTTTCGTGCCCCCAATTCCGGCCAGAAGCACAACTCTGGCCTGGAGGCTCTTATGCGCTTGCTTCGTCTCGTCTCCGTAGTCACCAGCCTGCTCAACACCCTGATGCTGGCGCAGTCCACTTCTCTAGCCAGTTCGCCGCTCGTTTCGAAAGGTGCGGGCCTCAACGCAACCCGATCCCGCAACCCAAACCAAGAATGCCGGCGAGGGCAACGCTTACATCACGGGCTTGGCTGTCTCGGACTTTCCAATGCCGGGTGTCTTCCAGGCGATCTGTGGCGCCAACAAAGGAGAACGGTCGTGAACCGGCAGAAAGCCAGGGTCTTCGCGTTGGGTTTCATTGTTATCGGCGGTTTCCTGCTAGCTTCCGGATGGTGCCAGACGATCACCAGTTTCGAACGAAAGCGGGCGCAGGCCATGCTGCACGAGATCGACTCCGATGTGAGAAGACATTACTACGATCCGAAGTTTCACGGCCTCGATTGGGACGGCAAAGTGCGGGAGACGATACAAAAGATTGATCGGGCCGATTCTGGAAATAAGGCGCTCTCAGAGATAGCGGCTCTCCTCGACTCGCTGAACGATTCCCACACTCTCTTCGTGCCGCCGCGACCTCGCCTTCTCCACGATTACGGTTGGCAGGCGCAGTTGATCGGAGAACGCTGTTATATGGTTCGAATTCGCCCCGGCAGCGATGCCGAAGCCCAGGGCGTGAAACCAGGCGACGAAATATTGGGCATCAATGGCTACGCTCCGACCAGAAAAACCTTCGCAAAAATCGAGTACTTTTTTAATGCGCTGCGTCCCCAGCCTTCCCTGCGCTTGGTGCTGCGCGATCCGGCCGGCAAGGAACGCACCGTCAACATAGCCGCCCAGATCATCGAGCGCCATGCCGTCCTGGAGGACCATTTTGCCGGTGGCCTAGATATCCGGGCCAAGATCCGCAATATGGATCGGTTTCGCCAAAGTCTTCCCCGCGTGGTCGAGATGGGCGATGAATTGATGATCCTCAAGTTTCCGCACTTCTTTTTCAACGAGTCGAAAATTGACGACCTGATCGGCAAGGCTCGCAAACACAAGGCCCTCATTGTTGACCTGAGGGGAAACGGAGGTGGCAGTGGAGATACGCTCAAGTTCTTGCTCGCCGGTGTATTCGACAAAGAGACCAAGATTGGCGACCGGGTGAGCCGGGACGAACGCAAAGCGATGGTCGCCAGGAAGCACGGCCGCTGCTTCGAGGGAAAACTGCTGGTGCTGGTGGATAGCAGCTCTGCCTCCGCCAGCGAACTCTTCGCGCGTGTCGTGCAGATCGAGAAACGCGGCGTCGTTCTGGGGGACCACAGCTCGGGCATGGTTATGGAGGCGCAGTTCTACGACTACGATGGAGTGGGAGCTGAGATCACCGATGCCGATATTATTATGACCGACGGCAAGAGTCTCGAGCGTGTTGGCGTCACGCCCGACGAGATCGTTTTGCCAACCGTGGCCGATCTGTCGGAAGGCCCCGATCCCGTCCTGGCCCGTGCCGCCGAAACGCTTGGCGTGAAACTCAGCCCGGAGTCTGCCGGCAAGATGTTTCCATATGAATGGCCCCCACAGTAAGCAGATAAGGAGCTCGGCTGGTCGGCGCCGCACCAAGGACGATTAACGCCATTCTTCTAGCGCAGCGCCTTTCCGATGGAAAGCGCCAGGGGACTAGCGAGTCCGGTACACGGAATATTGCTCTGTCTCGCCCGCTTTTTCTAAGCGGCTCGACGCGCCAAAGACAGTTTCCAGCAAAGGATTATGATAGGCAACCCAAACTGGCCGCGGCGCTTGCGCCAGCGACTTCTCCAGCCGCCGCAGAACTTCAGTTAACGCGCGTTCCGGCAGTGGGTTGAAAAGATAGAGTACGAGCGGCTCCTGCGGGAGTTCGAACTCGCGCGCGTCGGCCAGCACGGATTCAATCTGCACACAACGCTGCGTCGCGGAATGGTACGCACGAATGTTCTCCTTCGCCGCGCGGTGCAGTTCCGCAATCAACTCCACTCCCACAATCCTCTTAAACGGGTACTCCGAAGCCATCAGCAGCGTCCGTCCCTTGCCGGAACCGAGATCGATGAAGGTGAATTGATCGCACTCGATGGGCAGGCTCGCCATCATCTCCTGAAATAGAGCCGGTTCGGTCGGCTGATAAGGGGAATGAAACAATCCCAGCAGCCGCGCGCGCCAGCTCACGGTGCCGCTGGTGGTGTTGACGCGATGCTCCCAGTCGTACTCCATGTCGCCATAGCGCTGCCGCCGGCGCTCGGGCGTAGACTCGCGAATAAAGCTCCACATTTTCCGCACCAGCAGGGAAGTTGTGCTCGCAGCGGCCTTCTCGTGCGCCTGTTCACGCCACCAGTTGCTTAACGCTCTCCAGAATTGTTGGGGGAAACCTGAGGACACGCCGTCATGCTAACAAAATGGAGAAGCGGCTGTTGGCTCTTAGCTTTTGGCCTTTAGCTAAATGCTAAGTGCTAAGCGCTAAGCGCCAAGAGCGCCTACTTCAATCCCGTCGCGTTCTCCCGAGGCGGTTGCGGCATCGCCGCGCCCGGCGGAAGGCCTTTGGTGATGAAGAAAATGCTTTTTGGATCCTGCAATTCGATTCGGCCATCCGGCATCAGCTTGTACGGCCGCCCCTTCGGATCGGCAGGCTTCCCATGGATAAACCCTGCGCGCTCCAGATCGCCCATGTTGGCCGGTAATCGTCCAGTTTGCGCGTGGTACTTTTCGACCACCTGTTCCAGCCGCGTCACGTCTTCATCCACTTGCAAAGCGAGCAAGTGGTCGACCGCGTTCTGCCGAATCCGCGCTTCTTTCGTGCTCTGGTAGGTCGTGAACCACAACATGCGCGCTGTGTCGAATTCGCCCGCATGTTGCGCCATCCGTGCCGCCAGGATGGGCATAAATTCGTTGGTCACCGGGAGCCTCGCCCCCTGCGCGAACACATCCGCGGCTTTGGCGAAGTCCTTGAACTCGGTGTAGTACAGAAATCCCAGGTTGTAGTAGAGCCGCCACTGGTCAGGATTATGCTCGATTCCGTACTTCATCAACGAGAGCGCCGACCCTGGCAATCCCGCGCCATTGGGCGGTTTCGGAGCCAGAAAATTCGCGCCAAACTGGTACGCTGGCAACAGTCTCGGATCCAGTTCCGTCGTGACTTCGAGCAGCGGCGCCAGCAAGCGGAAATCACCGCTGCCGCTGTGGTGCTGTTCCCCGAAGTACTGAACCGCACGCGTCCAGTAAATATCGGCCAGCAGTCCGGTATAGCCGAGACTCAAGCGCCGCAGCACCTTTGAAGAGCGCAAATAAAGCGCTTCCTGTGCCGTTGATTGCCGGCGCATGTGGTCGATGGCATAGAGCGTCGCCATTCCGCCGGCCATCGAAAATAGCAGCACTGCGGTCGCCACCAGGTTCACGCGCCCTGTCGCACTCATTTTCATTTCAGAATCAGCTCATTTCAGATTCCGGCTCATTTCAGATTTCGGTGCTGGAAGATCAGCACCGCTCCCGAGATGGCCATCGCCGAATACAGCACCGTGTAAAGGCTGTTGTATAGAATCAGGCGCCCGGGCACAGCGTCACCGTGCGCCACCTGGCTGATCACGTTCAAAGCGGAAAAATTCGGCACCAGATAGGCTATGGCAGTTGCGATCCAGCCTCCGACCCCCTGCGTGATTTTGGCAAAGCCCCGCAGATCCTCCGCCAGATTTCCAATCACGAATAATGCGAAGGTGAAGACTGCCGACATCAGCGGCGTCGAAAAAGACGAGAAAAACAGGGCGAGAGCGCACACGATCAGAAACTGCAACACGATGAAGTAGAGCGCGACCAGTACCCACACGTCCATCTTCTCGAATCGGTGCGCTACATAGAGCAGCGCCAGAAACACGCCGATCGCCATGAGGAACGTGTTCACCACCAGCGTTCCGGTGAGCCCAAAGAACTTGCCTACTACGAACTCCCATCGGCGAACCGGTCGCGATAAGACCGTGTAGAGCGTACGTTTGTCGATCTCTTTCGAAACCAGGCCAATGCCGATGAAGATGGCGATTACCACTCCGAACAGCGACACCGCCGTCAGCCCCAGGTTCACCACGACAAGCCGCTCGATGTCGATCGAGATTTCTCCCACCAGAATCGCGGCCCCGGAAATCAGCAACGCAAACGCGATCAGGTTGTACAGAACCCGGTCGCGCACCGCTTCGCGAAAAGTGTTGAAGGCGATATAACCGATCCGCGAGTTTATCCCCCCAGAGTTCATACGCCCACCCCTTTCCGGCTTTCTTCTTTCCGGCCGTCTTCATTTCGGCCTTCTGTGGGCTGCAGTTTCTGGATGTAGTATTCCTCCAGCGAACTGCGCACCGGCGTCAGGGAAATCAGTTTGAGGCGCTCCCGGCGTAACACTTCCAGTGCCGCATCCTGTTGCTCTTCCGGCAATACCGCGTTCACCATGTCGCCACTGAGGCGCGCCTCGGCCCCGAGGCTCGTCAGGCCCGACGGAACTGTTGGTGAGTAGAAAATGATCTCGACTTTGCCTTGCGTCTGCGAAGTCAATTCCGCTACCGCCCCCACCCCGCGCAACTCACCCTGGTGGATGACGCCCACCCGGTCGCAAAGCGCTTCCGCATCCGACAGAATGTGCGTCGAGAAAAATACTGTCTTGCCGTCGTGCCGCATTTGCTGGATCAGATCCCTGACCTCGCGCCGCCCCATCGGGTCGAGCCCCGACATCGGCTCATCCAGAAACACCAGCTTCGGATCGTGCACGATTGCCTGCGCCAGCCCCAACCGCTGCAACATGCCCTTCGAAAACTTCCGCAACTGCACCCCCGCCGAATCGCTCAGTCCCACCCTCGCCAGCATCTGCTCGACCCGCGCCGAGCGCCCTTTTGCGGGAACTCCGGAAAGCTGGGCATAATAGTTGAGCAGTTCTCGGGCGCTCAGATGATCGTAGAAGTAGGGTTGCTCGGGCAGAAATCCAATCTGCGACTTCACCCGCGGATCATCCATGTCCATGCCCAGAATCCGCGCGGTTCCCGCCGTCGGGAACACCAGCCCCATCAGGAGCTTGAGGGTAGTGGTCTTGCCCGCGCCGTTCGGACCGAGGAAACCGAACACCTCGCCCTCTTCGATCGTAAGGCGGAGCGGACGCAGCGCGAGTTTCGGGCGTTTGCGCCAGAATCCGACTAGATAGCTTTTTTCCAGGTCGAGAATTTCAATCGCTGCCATGATTATGCGCGCAATGCCAAGCCCCTGCGTGGAATCTGATATGGAGTCTAATCAGAGAATTATAAGCAATGGTTGCGCGATTGAGGGCGTCTCACTGCGCGATCAGTTACGAAGGTAAACCGGATGCTGGGACCCGTCCGGTCCTCAAAATCTTCCGCTGCCCTAAGCGCTACGGTTGCGGTGCGGTGTTGTTATCGCAGGTCGTGATCGCTGCCATGTTGAAGCGTACCACCGCGTCTTCGTACGAACAGAAATAACGGATTCCCGAATAGTTCCACAATGTTGGGGCAGCGATGACATTGTAGGTTGAGTTCGGAGTGCCGGTCACATTGGTCAGAGTGAAACTGTAGCCGCTCCTTACGCCCCCCGCTAGTTCCGTATCAATCAGGCAGGCGCTGCTCGAATTCGGCGGAGTACAACTGGTTCCCGCCAAAGCCCCCAGGGTGCTCGCAAAACCCACTGACGGATAAGCCGAATTGTACGAGATCTGCGCCGTATTCAAGGTCCGGAGCGATGCCACTGCGGCGGATTCGTTGGCCGCCATGCGCGAATGCAGAAAACTGGGCACCGCAATCGCCGCAATGACCAGAATGATGGCCACTACAATCAACAGTTCAACGAGAGAAAACCCCTTGGTCGTTCGCATCGCATCTCCCTGATGCCGGATGAGCCACATCCGACCCTGTTCCATACAGAACTGTTGCACTTTGCATGCCGGACTCGGTCCATCGGCACCAACCCTAAGTCCTTGGGAATGCGATGCAAGTCGCAGCTGCGTCCCCTTTGTTCGCCGCTTTCGTCATTCCTCCGCATCGGAAATGACATTTTGTGTCACTGGGTTTGCTGCGGCTGGGAAGCAACATCATTTCCTGTTCCTCCACTCGACCCCCCACACAAATAAAAAAAGCAGAGGATTTCTCCTCTGCTTCTTTCCGGCTTGTACCCTCCCCCAGGTACTTTGCCAAATCCAAACTTACTGGAGCGGGGTCTCGGTTCCGGCGCAAGCGGTGAGCGCAGCGGCGCTGTAGCGCACCACAGCATCGGCGACCGAGCAGAAGGAACGTACGCCCGTAGTGTTAGCAGCGATCGGCGACGCGACCGCCTGGTAGGTGGAGGCCGGAGTGCCGCTTACGCCCACAACCGCGAAGGTGTAGCCGCTCTTGGTGCCCGATGCCAACTGCGTATCGATCAAGCAAGCGCCAGCCGAAGTTGGCGGAGCGCAGGAGGTGCCTGAGAGAACGCCCAGGTTGGCGCCAAAGCCCACCGTCGGGTAGGCCGAGTTGTATGAAATCTGTGCTGTGTTGATGGTGCGAATCGACGCCACTGCGGACGACTCATTCGCCGCAATACGCGCACGCAGCAGGTTCGGGATAGCAATCGCGGCGATGATCAGGATGATCGCCACCACAATCAGCAATTCGATCAGTGAGAAGCCCTTTTGTTTCCGCATTTAAATTATCCTCGTCTCCGTTTGACTGTCTGGTTGGATGACCAACTCGCTTGTACTATCGCACTCCGAGTGCCACAGGCCCAAGTGACGGAAGTCAGATGTCCTTCCGGACCAAAACTCAGCGTTTTCAGTGGCCTTCGCCGGGATAGTCACCTTCTGAGTTACCCTCAATGCTCCCAGTATGACACTTTCAGAGACCCAGATTGACAAATTTTGCCAGTCGCCCCTTCGTATCCATCTTCCTCCAAACCACCCGTCAGAAGCCACAACTCCCATTCTGGGAACGCTCGCGCCTGCTCTTCTTGCGTCACTCTCCGCTTGGTTCACCGCCGAGACGCCGAATGCGCCGAGAAGAATCGGGGAAAAACGGCAGACTGGAAAGAATTACTCGTCGGCTTAGACCGTAGAATTTCATTTCTCGTTCTCATCATGACGCCAGCGGTGCGCCGGTTCAAGGCCTCGCTTTTTCTCGGCCTCCTCGGCGTCTCGGCGGTAGAATAGCCCTCGCCGGATCGCCCATGCCGAACCTTCAATTAAATGCCGATCGCGACATCGCTCGCGCTTCCACTCTGCCCGCACCCCTCTATTTCAGCCCAGCGACCTTTGAAGACGAAAAGACCAGGCTCTTCGCCTCCACCTGGCAGGTCGTCGGCCACCTGCACCAGGCCGCGAGCCCCGGCGACTACTTTACCTTCGACCTCATCGGAGAGCCGCTGCTCATCGCTCGCGGCGACGACGGCATTCTCCGCTGCTTCCATAACGTCTGCCGTCATCGCGCCGGCCCCCCCGCCTCCGGCTGCGGAAACCGCAAACTCTTCCGCTGCGGCTACCACGGCTGGACTTACCGTCTCGACGGCGCTCTGCTCGTCACCCCCGAATTCGAGGGCGTCGAAGATTTCGATCCAAGAGACTTCGGCCTCGCTCCCGTGCGCCTCGAAGAATGGTCCAATCTCATTTTCGTCAATCTCGATGCCGAGGCCCGCCCGCTGCGCGAGAGTCTGGGCGAGTTGCCCGCCCAAGCGGCGAGGTTCGATTTCGGCAGCATGAAGTTTTCCGGGCGCCGCACCTATGACATGAACTGCAACTGGAAGACCTACATCGACAACTATCTCGAGGGCTACCACGTGCCGAGCGTCCACCCTGCGCTCAATCGCGAAATCAACTACAACGCCTACACCGTCGAGCCCTATCCCCAGTATGTCCGCCAGTGGACTCCGATCCGCGGCGCCCAGCCCGGAGACGCCGCCCCGCGCCGGTATCAGCAATCCGGCGATGACCTCACCGCCGATTATTTCTGGGTCTTCCCTAATTGGATGCTCAACTGCTATCCCGATAACGTCTCCCTCAACATCATCCTGCCGCTCGGGCCCGAGCGCACACTGGCAATTTTTGAATGGTATTTGCCGGAGGAAGATCTGGGGAGCGAAGCTGCACGCAAAGCGGTAGCCTTTAGCGACGAGATTCAGGCCGAAGACGTCAGCATCTGCGAGATTGTTCAGAAAAATCTCCACTCCCGCAGCTATCACAGTGGCCGTTACAGCGTGAAGCACGAAAAAGGTGTCCACGCCTTCCACCAGATGTACCGCGAACTCATGCCGGCATAGGCTAGGTCAATGGGGGAAACGTTCGTTACCGTCGATTTGTCCCGAGCGGGACAGGTTCGTCCAAGTCAGCACGGATCGCGTTAGAATCGGCATCGGAGGGCGCGATATTCTTGGGGAGCAACGAAGAGTCGAGCCGACCGAGCCTCCAACCACCGTCCGCGTCCCGCGAGACCCACATCGTTACTCTCTGTCTCCTGTTGGTGGCGGCCACTCTCGCTTTCTACAATCCCATCATCCATAACCAGTTCATCGACTTTGATGATTCGTCTTATATCGCAAAAAATTCGTGGGTTCAGGGCGGGCTGACGTGGGATACCGTGAAGTGGTCGTTCACGACTTTTCGCGAAGGAAACTGGCATCCGGTGACGTGGCTGTCGCACGCCTTGGACTGCCAGACCTTTCACCTCAATCCCGCTGGCCATCACTACACAAATCTTTTGCTGCATGCGACCAATGCAGTGCTCCTTTTTCTGTTGTTGCGCAAGGCGACCGGACTTACCTGGCCCTGCCTGATAGTGGGCGCTTTGTTTGCACTGCATCCGGTGAACGTTGAGTCTGTAGCCTGGGCCGCCGAGCGCAAGAATGTGCTCAGCATGTTGTTCTTCCTGCTCGCGCTACATGCTTACGACCGGTATGCGCGCACTGGTGGACCTTATCTTTATTTATCGGTAAATATTTTCTTTATTCTTGGCCTGATGGCAAAGCCGCAGATCGTTACTCTGCCGTTTGTGCTGCTGCTTTGGGATTACTGGCCACTGCAGCGCATAGGCGCGGGTTCAACGGGCGGGGGCTTACCTGCGCCTTCCACTCAACGCTCGTTCCGTTATCTAGTCTGGGAAAAGCTGCCCCTCTTCATTCTTGCCGCTGCGGATTCGGTCGTGACCATGCTGGCGCAGCGCGCCGGGAACGCGGTACGGACGGTTACGGAAGTCTCGCTGTCGGCGCGGCTGGAGAATGTCTTTGTCTCCTACGTGCGCTATATCGGAAAGGCGTTGTGGCCGTCCCGGCTCGCTGCCATGTATCCCCGTCCCGGGAATTCGCTGCCCGCCTGGCAAGTGGTGGGAGCGGCGGTGCTGCTTCTTCTAATTTCCGCCCTGGTGCTGCGCTGGCGCGACCGGCGCTATTTGCCGGTTGGCTGGTTCTGGTTTTTGGGGACTCTAGTCCCGATGATCGGGATCATAACGGTGGGCGAGCAGACCATGGCCGACCGGTACGCATACCTCCCATTCATCGGTTTGTTCGTGGCAATTGTGTGGACAGTGGATGCAGTGGCTTCCGAGCGTCAAATCGCCGGAGTGTGGCGCGCCAGTGCCGCTGTTCTCGTGCTATTCATCTTGGGATGCCTCACCTATCGCCAACTCGGTTACTGGCACGACGATGAAACCCTCTGGCGCCACGCATTGAATGTCACCGAAGGGAATTACATGGCGCACAACAATCTCGCGATCGCTTTAGCCAAGCAGGGACGGTCGGAGGAGGCGGTCGTTCAGTTTCAAGCAGCCACGGCACTGCGCAAATATCCGCCCGACCAGGTTCTTAAACTCGCGTTTTACGATTTGCGTGTCGGGCATCCCCAGGAAGCGATCGAGGAAGCCGGTGCAGTCTTGCGCGCTTCTGCCGATCCCGTCGATCCGAAGGTTCAGTCCGTCGCCTGGGGAGAGATTGGTCAAGGCCACTTGCAGTTGCGTCAATACGATCCGGCCGCGGAATGCTATCAGAATGCTCTGCGCCTGAATCCGGAGAATGGAATCGCGCTGATGGGCTCGGGTGTCCTGGCATTGCGTCAGGGGCAATCTGAATTGGCAGTCACTCAGCTGATGCATGCGGCGAAGGTCGAACCGAACGACCTGAGTGTCCTGCTCCTCGCACAAGCTTTACGCCGGGCAGGTCATACCGAGCAGGCCGACTCGGCCGAGGCGGAAGTCCAGAAAATTTCCTTGGACCCAGGGCAGGCCCAGCTGGAAGTAGGGAAGTGGCTTTCATTTGCCGGGCTAAAGCCACTGTCGCACTAGTTTCGCTTCAGCAGCAAACACGTCATATCATCGTGCTGCGGAGTGTTGCCCACGTACTTGTCCAGTTCCCCGAGCAGGCGGCGCAGAAGTTCCGCCGGAGCTGCGCCCGACCCGCCATCCACCAGCCGGATCAATTCCGGCTCGCCGTATTCCTCATTCTTCTGATTGACCGCTTCGACGACACCGTCCGTAAAAATCACCAGCCAGTCGCCGCCCTGCAGGCGAGTCGTTCCCACCTGGTAGGGCGATTCCGCAAAAATCCCTACTGGGATGCCGCCCGCCTCCAGCCGCTCCACCGCGCCCGAGGTCTTCCGCAGGATCGGAACGTTATGCCCAGCGTTTATATAAACCACGTCTCCGGTTGCCGGATCCAGCTCGGCGAAGAAGGCAGTCGTGAAGCGAACTCCGCCCTGGCTGTTCGAACAGGCATAGCGATTCACACCGGCGACCAATTCCGCCAGCGCGACGCCGCTCGTCGACAACGTCCGCAGACTAGCCTGGAAGGTCGCCATCAACATGGCCGCCGGAATGCTCTTCCCCGCCACATCCGCCACGACAAACAAAATGCGGTCTTCGCTTCGTTCCCGGCCCGGCCGCAGGATCACATCGTAGTAGTCGCCCGCCACGGTATTCGCCGGACGCGTCGCATAAGCGATCTGGTATCCCGGAATCTGAAGCGGCGCGCCCGGCAATAACCACGTCTGAATGTCCTTGGCGATTTCCAGGTCGCGTTTCATCACCACGCGATCCGCCAGTTCCAGCAGCAGGACGACGAACATCAGCACTCCGCCCAACACGTGCAAATCGAATTCATGGACCTCGGAATGCCCGGCATTGTCGGTGTACGAAGAGCTGCCGGCGGGAAAGAACAGCAGAATCAGCGCCGCCAGCAGCAGCACGCGCCGCGCCGGGGTCAGCTTTTCCAGGATCGCCCAGAACAGCGCCGTCGCGATTTGACGGCCCTGCCGGATTCGAGACGGTTGCGCCTCCAAATTGTCCAGCCCCACCGAGTAGAGCCGATAGCTCGAACGCGCATCTTTTTCAAACTGTGACCAGAGCTGGTCAATGGCCAGCCCCTCGCTTACCCGATACCAGAACTGGCGCACGCGGCCCTTCAATCGGGATTGTGGTGGAGCAGTCTGATCAAAGGAAGCCATGAGGAGCAATCATTATAGGCCGGCAGAGTTCCTGGTGGAGAGCCGGGCGTCCCCGCCCGGCCGCGATGCAGCGACGCGAAGCATGAATGTTGAATCGCGAGCCATCTCAAAACAACTCCATTTGTTGGACTTTCATAAGCACTCTGCGACTCCCGCGCACGTGCTCGCCACCAATTCCGTATTTCCGCCGAAAGGCCGCCATCAGCTGCGACAACCGCTGCCCGTATGCTTTTGGTAGAAATGCGCGATCCTCATAGCGCTTCTTGTAGTTATCGACCAGGGCAGGGAAGTGTTCCGCCAGAAACGGCAGGAATACCGCCGCCGAGCAAGGTTTCAGGAAGAGCGGATTGGCAAAAATCCACTTCGCACCCGCTTCGCTCGCAGCTTGGACCAAAGCCTCGAGATCGCGCGGCCGGTCTGTGATCTCCGGCAACACTGGCGCGCAAATCACGCCCGCGTCCACGCCCGCAAGATTCAACTGGCGAACCGCCTCCAGCCGCAGATCGGGACGCGGCGCCCGCGGCTCCAACTTGCGCGCTAGTTCCGCATCCACCGTGGTTACGGTCACATTTACAGAGATCCGATTGTGCTCGCCCGCACGCCGCAAAATCTCGACATCGCGCGTCACCAGGTTCGACTTGGTCACAATTCCGATCGCGAGCCCGGAGTGCCGCGCCAGTTCCTCGAGGATTGCCCGCGTAATCTCGAAACGCCGCTCCGCCGGCTGATACGGATCAGTCGCCGTGCCAATCGCGATCTCCTCCTCGCGCTTGACCTTTTTCAACTCCGATCGAAGCAGCCCCGCCGCTTGCTGCTTGACGAAAATCTTGCGTTCGAAGTCCACGCCATCTCGCAATTCCATGAACTCGTGGGTGTAGCGCGCGTAGCAGTACTTGCAGGCAAACTCGCAGCCACGATAAGGATTGATCGCCCACGTGAACGGAAGATTGCGTCCGCTTACCACCCGGCTGAGCAGCGAACGCGTCCCGAGGGTAAAGTATTCAACGTTGTGTCCTTCGCGCAGCGACTCACCTGCTGCTGCAAGGCGCGCGATGCCAATCAACTTCGTCTGGGACTCGATACTGGGGAACAGCGGAAGGAAGGCCATAAGCGTGGTATGTTCGCCATTTGTTCGCCTATAATAACTTTGGGAACAACTCTTGTCAAATGGGGCTGCGCTTGGCGAATGCGTTGTGCCGAATCGCAGGAGAGGCCTATAATGCGCAACCTAGAGGTTAAAATCGGGAGTTCCGGGGGGCAATGTATGAAAGCGAATCTCCTGCCATCCTTGTTTTGTGTCCTTTTCGTGTCCTTTGCGCTGGGTTTCGCGGTTCGCCCCGCCCCTGCGTGCGAACCCGCCGGCCAGATCACCGCACCAGCGCACACCAATACAACGGAGACCAATTCGTTAAGAGACTCGAACATTGAAGTAGGAAATTGGGCCAAGCCCAAGCCCGGTTGGCTGTATGTGCTCGATCCCAAACCCGACGCGGGCGGGCCGGGAGGGCGCGTCTGGCTAGTCGATCCTGAGACCGCCAAAGTGATGGGTAGCATTCGCACAGGCGACAATGCGGATTTTGCGCTCTCGCCGGATGGAAGCCGCCTCTATGTTGCGTCGATAAACGGGGGTGATTCCAGCGAACTCGCGGTGATCGATACCGCCCAAGGCGTGGTCCTCCAGAGGGGTACGATCGAGGACCGCGAAGTGGGCAATGTGCTCCCGGCATTTTCAACCATGGCGGTTTCCGGCGATGGCTTGGCACTACGAATCCTGAGAGACACGCCCAAGTCGCCAGACGCGGATTCATTCCTGCTCGACACGTTCGACACGCAGACCGGGGAGTTTCTGCGTAGGAGCGTGCACCTGGGGAACTGCGGCCCCGGCCGCTTCATCTCTTACCCGACTGCGGATCAGTTCGATATTCTCTGTCCGAGAACGAATAGGGTCAGGCTGATTAGTGTGGACGCTGACTCTCGCGAACTCCAAAACATTGACATCGTACTTCCGTGGGAAAGGCGGGTCGGCGCTGCCCTGGCTATTGAGGCTCCCGGCGCTCAAGATATAGCGATCATTCGTGGCGACGGCGGCGTTTTTGAGATGAATCCTGCCACGCAGGAATTTGCCGAAACCGCGGCGCATCCCCTTCTTCCCAACCGTGTTCCTCCTGCCGCTTGGCCGACCTCGCCGGACGGCAGCAGGGTCTATCTCGGGTACAACCGGGATTACGACCACTCCTACGACAACCGCTTCTATCTGGATTACGGCCGGCCCCCGAATCTCCGCCCCAATAACGCGACGGCGGGCGAATTTCGCGTGCTCGACACCCGCACTTGGCGGAAGATCGGCACCATCAAGACCAAGATGCCCTTCTGGAGCGCCGTGACTGGGAACGACGGCAAGACGCTCTATGCGATGGCTCCGCAGAAGCACAGCATTTTGGTGATAGACACCGTGAAGATGCGCCAGATTCGCATCCTCAAAGTCGGCGCAATGCCGGCGCTTGCTCTAGTCGCACCCTGAGCTTCGTCGCTTCGTTCGCTGAGGCTCACGGATGCTCACCCTGTTCCGGAACCAGCCCCGGCGGCGGAGGCGGAATCGCAATATCCAGTTTGGTCACCGTCCCGAGCGATGACAATGGCTTGTCGAATTCGCCGACGTTACCCACCACCAGCACCGACATCTCCTCGCGGTGGATGTACTTCGCCGCGACCCGTGCTACGTCTTCTTTCGTAACTTTTTCGATGCCTTTCTGAAAGTTCTCCAGAAAATCCAGCGGATAGCCATAAAACTCGTAAGCCATTTTTTCCTGCAAAACCTTGGCCGGTGAATCGAAACGGAAGACAAAAGAATTCAGAATGGAATCCTTGGCGCGTTTGATTTCCTCATCGTTGATCGGACGCTTGGCGAGGTCGGCGATCTCCTCATCGAGCGCCTGAATCGATTCGATCGTGGTCTTGCTCTTGGTGCTCACCGTCAGCCGCAGCATTCCGGGATGATCCCAGCCCGCAGCCACTCCGCCGCCCACTGCATAGGCGAGCCCTTTGGTGGTTCGAATGTCGCCAAACAGGCGCGACGAAAATCCTCCACCGAAAGCCTCGTTGAACACCGAGGTCGCGAAGTAATCGGGATTCCTGCGCGTGATGCCAAGCGCAACCATGTGAATGTTGCTTTGATTCACGTCGCTTTTGTCGACCTCGTAATATCCCGGCTTTGCGGGTTCCGGCTTGATCTCTTGATCGGTCGCCGCCTGACCCTTGGGCCATGTCGCAAAAGCCTCGCGCAGACGAGCTTCCATCTTCGCCGAGTCGAAATCGCCGACGACGCCGAGGATGATGTTATTCGGATGCACGTACATGGCGTGCCACTCGACCAGATCCTTACGCGTGATTGCCGCCACCGTGGCATACTCCGGCACCCGCGCATACGGATTGTTTGCGCCATATACCAGCTTCGCCGCTTCCCGTCCCGCAATCTGGGCGGGATCGTCGTTGCGCCGAGAGATAGCGTCGTACAAACCCTTCTGCGCAATTTCAATTTTCTCGGCGCGGAACTCCGGATTCTTCAGCAAATCCTCGAACGCGCGAAAGACGTCGTCGAAATCCTCTTTCAGACACGACCAGCTCACGGTCGTCGAGTCGACGCCTCCGCCGGTTTCGACCTTGGCGGCGCGCTGCTCCAGGTAGTCGTCCAGCTGATCGCCGGTCTGGGTCTTGGTGCCGCCGGTGCGCCACACCTCGCCATAAACATCGGTCAGTCCCGTCTTGTTCGCCGGTACTGAGCGCTCGCCGCCGCGAATGCGAGCGGTGCCATCAATGGTCGGCAACTCGTGGTCTTCTTGAAGAAAAACCACCATGCCATTCGGCAACTCGATGCGCTTCGGCTGCGGCGGATGAAACTCTGGCAACTTCGGAATCGGTATCTGCTGCCAGGTCGGCGCCTGCGCCCACAGTTGCGCATTGCCGCTGAAGAAACCAATAAGCAGGACGAGAGCAAGGACGGAGAAAGAAAAGTTTGCGCGCTTCACTGTCCACCTCCTTGCGGCGCTGCGCCAGGTCCCGGAGGCCCGCCGGCAAACTCGATAATCCCCACCGTCCGGTTATCGGGCACAAACGTCTGATTCGCGACCCGCCGGATGTCTGCCTTGGTAACCTTATCGATCCGGTCGACCGAACGGAACAGCTCCCGCCAGTCGTCATAGCGCGCCTCATTCAGGCCAAGCGCGAACGCCAGACCTTCGTTCGATCCGAGCGAGCGGATCAGGTTTGCCTTCGCGCGCGTCTTGATCATCTTCAGTTCTTCATCCGATATGTCTTCTTTCTTCAGCCGCTCAATCTCCGCATGAATCGCGCCTGCCATCTCCTGCGGCCTGTGCCCCGGGATCGGGAACGCGTAAAACGCGAACAGGTGCGGATACTTATTTCCAGGAAGCCCGGTAAATCCGGCCGAGTCCGACGCGATCTGCTTGTCGCGGACCAGCGCCCGGTAGAGTCGTGAGGTGCGTCCATTCGACATCAGGTCGGCGATCGCGTCATATACCTGGTCATCCGGGCTGCGGTAATCGGGGCGATGATAGCCTTCGAGATAGAGCGGCTGCGACTGCTCGTGGAGGACGACGCTGCGCTCGGAATTCTGCGGCGGCTCGGTGGTCGTCGCCGTGTCGGGCCTCGGACGCGCTGGAATTCGCGAGAAATATTTCTCGACAATCGGCATCGCTTGCGAAGACTTTACGTCTCCAACCACGGTGACAACCATGTTCGAGGGCACGTAGTACTTATCGAAAAAATTCTGCGCGTCGGTCGCCGAAAAAGAATTCAAGTCCGAGATCCACCCGATCGTCGGCCGGTGATAAGGATGCGCCGCGAATGCCTCTTCCGTGAATTGCTCGAGCAGCCGCCCGACGGGATTGCTGTCGGTCCGCATGCGGCGCTCTTCGATCACGACGTTGCGCTCTTTGTAAAATTGCCGCATCACGGGATGGAGAAAGCGCTCCGATTCGAGATAGGCCCACAATTCCAGGCGGTTGATGGGGAACGAGTAGTGGTAGCCGGTTTCGTCGTAATCGGTGAAGGCGTTCATACCCTCGCCGCCTTCGCCCTCAACGATCTTGCCGAATTCATTGTTGTAGGCCGCGGAGAACTTGTCGGCGGCCGCAATCGCGTCCTTCCAGGCTTGCTCGAGCTGCGCCAGCTTCTTTTCGTCGCGGTCTACGGGCTTGTCGCGTTCGGCAATGTAGGCGGCATAGGCCTCTTCAACTTTTGCAAGCGCAACTTTTTCGCCGGCATAGTCACGAGTGCCGATGGTGTCCGTTCCCTTGAACGCCATGTGCTCGAACATGTGCGCCAGGCCAGTCTTGCCCATGGGATCCTGCACTGAACCCGCGTCAACGTGCGTGAAGAATGAAAAGACCGGAGCCTCGGGCCGCTCGCAGATGATGATGGTGAGGCCATTGGCGAGCTTCTTCACCGTGGTGCGCTTCTCGAACGAAGCCAGATCCTGGCAGAGCGCGATCGAGCACAGTACGAAACAGACAACAATTGTTTGTATAAGAGTTAAGCGGGATTTCATCCTGCCTCCACGATTGAGCGACGATTGCAGTAAAAATTCGAAGTTACGTGGAGGCAGGGAAGATTGTCAAACGAGCAGGAAGCATTCACCGTAGAGACGCGGCTTGCCGCGTCTCCTGCATGCGGTATGCAAGATTATTGCCGGCCAATTCTATCCACTTCTTTTTTCAGCGCGAGGCGATCAAGCGACGCCAGAGGCAGAGCGAGAAAGAGACTGATGCGCCAGTCAAGAATAAAAAACGCTTCGCGGAAGGCGCGTCCGATTTCGGCGGAGTCTCCGTGAACCGTGGCGGGATCGGGCACTCCCCAGTGCGCGGTCATGGGCTGTCCCGGCCACACGGGGCAGGTCTCCTTGGCGGCGTTGTCGCAAACCGTGAAGACGAAGTGCATCTCGGGAGCGCCGGGGCGCGAGAATTCCTCCCAGCTCTTGCTGCGCAGGCCGGTTGTGGAAATGCGAGCCAGCTCAAGCTGCTTCAGCGCTTCGGGATGCACCGTCCCCGAGGGATGACTTCCGGCGCTGTAGGCGGTGAAGACAGGCTTTGCCTTGTGGTTGAGGATCGCTTCGGCGATGATGGAACGCGCCGAGTTGCCCGTACATAGGAACAGAACGTTGTAGTGAGTTTCCATATGGGGTCTTCACTTCGCCCTCATGTCCGCCCCCTCATGATTTGTCATCCCGAGCGAAGCGAGGGATCTGCCGTTCGCCGCAAGATGCAGATCCCTCGCTTCGCTCGGGATGACAGTCTAAAGAAAGTGCAGTCTCCGGCAGACCAAACCGTTAGTTACAGCACGTCGGACCACAGCACGCCTCCTGCGTCCGTTTTGGTTTCACCGCGCGGACAAACGCGCTCATGAACTTCTCGTCGACCTGCGCGGCGATGGCGTCCACATCAATGCCCGACGAGGAAAGGAACTCACGAGCGTCCTCGACGCGATAGATTCGCGTGGGCTCAATCTCGACTTGCTCAAACCCGGCAGCTGCTAGTTTGCTGCGATATTCGTTCTCTTCGAGTGCTCCGGCGATGCAACCGACCCACGCCAGCACACTCTG
Organism: uncultured Acidobacteriaceae bacterium; assembly: GCA_963789205.1. GTDB lineage: Bacteria > Acidobacteriota > Terriglobia > Terriglobales > Acidobacteriaceae > Acidiflorens. The sequence goes on along the minus strand of CAWBJV010000020.1, from coordinate 80,446 downwards.
ACGGACCTCGGGGGCAATTTCGCCGCGCGTGACCACGTCGGAGACCGCGAACCGTCCTCCCGGTTTGAGTACGCGGAACGCCTCGCGCAACACGCGGTCCTTGTCGGCGGAAAGATTGATCACACAGTTGGAAATAATGACATCGACCGTGTTGTCGGGCAGGGGAATGCTTTCGATCTCGCCTTTCAGAAATTCGACATTCTCCGCGCCCGCCTTGCGCTTGTTTTCATTGGCGAGAGCGAGCATCTCGTCCGTCATGTCGAGGCCGTAAGCTTTGCCGCTTGGCCCGACACGTCGGGCGGAGAGCAAAACGTCGATACCGCCACCCGAGCCCAGATCAAGCACAGTTTCGCCAGAGTTCAGCTTCGCGAGAGCGGTTGGGTTGCCGCATCCGAGCGAAGCCAGCATGGCCTCTTCGGGAATCTGCCGGGCCTGTGACTCATCATAGAGATTCGAGGTGATTGGATCGCAGGAGAGTCCACTCGCCGGCGTCGCTCCGCAGCAACTGCTGCCGCCGCTAGTAACTCGCAAGGCCGCTAGTCCGTATTTCTCTCTTACGACTTCTTTGATGTTGCTATCGGCGATATCGACATTGACATCGGGCATGGTGGTTTCTCCTATTTACAGAATTGGACGAGGTCTTGCGGATTGAGCGCCTTGTTGCGGGTGCAGCACTCGGCGTAAAGAAATTGCAGAATTTCGCGCAGCGCTTCCGTGTTGGCGGAGTAGCGCAGAAACGTGCCCTTGCGCTCGACCCGCACCAGGTCTTCATTCTTGAGTTTGTCGAGATGGTGAGAAAGCGTCGAGCCGGGGATCTCGAGTTCGTCCTGAATTTCGCTGACCACCAGGCCCTCCGGGTGCGCCGAGAGGAGCAATTGCATGATGCGCAGCCGCGGTTCGGTGCCTATCGCCGAAAACATGTCGGCGTAGCGGGCAACGCGCTCGCTATTCGTTCGGGACTTACTGGGAGTGCTGCTCATATTTCGATGATACTAGAAATATGGATCAGAAGTCAAATACCCGTAGAGACGCGGCTCGCCGCGTCTCCTGTCAGCGCCAGCACGAACGATGAAGAGATGGGAACGCTCGTCCAGCCGGGCGGGGACGCCCGGCGCTCCATGTCAGCTCTCCCACACCCACCGCCCATCCACCATAGTGCGCTCAATAGGAATGTTGATGATGTTGTAGGGATCTTCCGTGAACACGTCGCGTCCCAGCACGACAAGGTCGGCCAGTTTGCCCGGCTCGATGGAACCCTTCAAGTTTTCCTCATAAGAAGCGTAGGCACCATTCATGGTTCCCACGCGAATCGCTTCTTCCAGCGTAATCTTTTGCTGCGGACCCCAGACGTTGCCCTTGGCATCGGTGCGCGTTACTTCCGACTGCAGCGCCATCATCGGCTCAAACGGCCCCGGGGGATAATCCGACGCCTGCGTTGGCCGGATTCCGGCATCGATGAAACTGCGCAGCGCAAACATATGGTTCACGCGGTCCGGTCCGTACTCCTTCATCTTCTCGCCGTGATAGTAAGCGTAGGTTGAAAAAGGAGTGGGAATCGCGCCCAGGGCCTTTATCCGAGCGATCAGCGAATCGTTCACGACTGTGCAGTGCTCCAGCCGGTAACGGGCGTCCTTACGCGGCATTTCCTTCTGCAGGCGCTCGTACACTCGCAGCGTGATGTCGATGCCGACATCGCCGTTGGAGTGGGTCGCGAGTTGCCATCCAGCAGCGTGCGCCTTGCGTGCCTGCCGGTAGAGTTCTTCTTCCGGAGTGACCAGAATTCCGAAATCGTCGGGACGTCCGATGTATGGTTGCGACAACCGCGCCGTCCGCTCGGAGATCGAGCCGTCGCAGATCATCTTCTGCGCGCCGACTTTCACCCACTCGTCGCCCAGTCCAGTCTTCACTCCGGCGGCCAGCATCTGGTCCATGAACGCCTGGTAGATGTGGCAGTAGACGCGCATCTTCAGTTGTCCGGCTTCGCGCGCATCCTGGTAGGCGCGCAGATCCTCTGGAGTACCCATGGCGTCGGTCACCGAAGTGATTCCGGTGCGTGTCATCATCTGCGAGATCAGGCGCACGCCCTCGCGGTGGTCGTCGCGAGTGAAGTTCGAAGGGATAATCTTTTCGAAAGTCTCCCTGCCAGTTTCGCGCACGTGCCCGGTCAGATGGCCCGTCGTGGGATCGCGATCATACTTGCCGCCCTCAGGATCGGGAGTATGGTCGCCAATCTTTGCCAGCTTGATCGCCGGCGAATTGACCCAAGCCGTGTGCCCGCCGCGATGCTGGACGAACACCGGATGGTCGGGAACGGCAGCATCCAACTCCTCGCGCGTCAGAGGCCGGCCTTCGGAAGTCTTGGTATCGTCGTACTTGAAGCCCAGCACCCATTCGCCGGGAGGCGTTTTCGAAGCCCGTTCACGCAGCGCTTTCAGGATTTCGGCAATGGAGCGCAGATCGCAATCCACCATGCGCAGGTGAGAAAGGCCGGCCTGCGCGGGATGCGAGTGCGCATCGATGAAGCCGGGCAGCACCGTCTTGCCGCCCAGATCAATTTTTTTCGCATTGCCGGCGGCGAGCGCCAGCACTTCGTCATTCGATCCGATTGCGAGAAATCTTCCGCTCGAAATGGCCACGGCTTGCGCTCGCGGCTGGTGTGGATTGACTGTCCAGAAGTTTCCGTTGTAAAGAATGAGTTCGGGCTCGGTGCGGTCGATGGAAAAAAGGTCGCTGGAAAACAACGTGAACGCCCCGATGACACCCATAGCGAAAACAAACTCACGACGCGAAGCCGGGGTAGTGGGCTACTTTGAATTTTGCAATTGATTGCACTGGTGGCATACTGGTGCTATGCCAAAGCGTATTAGCACCAGACCATCAGACATAAACCAAGCCGCTTTTCAGATGGTACAGCGTTCCACGGCTGAGCCGGAGTCCGCTAAACGGACGCGGAAGCCGCCTAGAGCCTCCAAAGCCGAAATCTCACGTGTTATGTCTGCGATGGGTCGTAGGGGCGGGAAGATTGGCGGAAAGGCGAGTTTGGTCACTATGACCGAGGAGCAGCGCAAAGAGCGGGCCTTAAAGGCAGCGAAAGCCCGTTGGGAGCATCGTAAGAAATGAGCAACTTTCTTGCCATTTAGAGCAATCTAAAGTAGGTGCCCAGACGAGCACTTTTCCAGCACGAAATTGACAGGTACGGTACACTGTATGGCCAAAGAAGCAAATCCTCCGAAGAAAGGCCCGAAACGAATGGCTACCGCACACAAGCCGAACGCTAGCGAAGATCGGGAATTGGATTCGGAAGTAGACGCCTTCATAAAGAAAATGCACGCCACGATTCAGGACGCACGTAGCCAGATGACCGACGAGGAGGTAGCGAAAGCTGACGAGGAAGCTAGAGCCATTTTGAACCGCGCCACTTCCGCCGCAAAATCTCCTCGGCATACCGCGTAAAGTCTTTTCGCAGTTCTTCCCTCGCCTCCTCAGGCACGCGGTACACTTCCATTAGTTCATCGAAACTCTCCAAGTCATTGGCCATAAGCATGTCGTGATAATGCCCGAGAATCTCCGGTGCCAGACGCTGCGCCTCGCGGCGAGTGTTTACAGGTTCAGTCATGCTTGGGGTTCCTTTTTACCCAGCGATCTTGAAGCTCCCCGATTCCGATTTCTGAATCTTGTTCTGATGCGCTAATTTCCCAAGAACCAAATGAGTCGTCTGTATTTTTAGGCCGAGCGCAGTGGCGATCTCACTTGCAGATGCCTCATGCTTCTTCAAAAAACCGAGAATGCGCGGCTCAGGCTTGTCTTCTGTTTTTGCAATCTCCGTAACCTTCTCAGTCGCAGCCTTCGCCGTCGCAGCAATAGATGATTCTTTGGCCTTAGCTTTCTTGCCTTTCTTCTTTCCTTTGGGACGCTTGCCTTGCGGAGCCGCTGCTCCCCGCATGTGTGGTGGCATCCATGAACTCAAGCCCCACCCGTCCTTAAACCGCAGAACGTCTCCGGCAGCTTTGAGCCGATTTAAAGCGGTCGTAACGGGACTCTCAAAGTTGCCAGCAGTAGTTTCGACACCGCCCTCTCGAAGTGCCGTAGCGATCTCTTTGACGGTCTTCTTTTTCTTAACAGCAGACAGGTACAGCTTGATGCAAGTCGGGATGCTCTTGCCGAGGAATGCGCCCTCGGGCAGATCAATCGGTTGGCCTAAATCGCCGCCATTCGGCGCGACAGATGATAGGTCGATACCCTCCACTTGACCTCCAGGATCAAGCGCCATTGCTGCCTTTAGGGACGCCAAAACCGCTTGCCACGCGGCGATCCTAGATTCTACGTATACGAACAACGGGTTTGGATTCTCATTGGCCATGTACTTTTTCCCCTTTGTTAACAGCCTTAATCGTGATATACAAAAAGTGCGAGCGGACAACGTATGGGGCTGGATTTCTCCAGCCCCCACCCTCGGCGGGTGGCAGCTATCTAGGCATACCAAACACCTCGCTTCCCAGCGGAGCGGGTTCGGAACTAGGCCGCGAAACTTAGACCGAACCCACTCAGCCTTCCTACACTTCCTCTATATCAGAACAGTGAATCACAGTGCAAGCCATTTTCTGAGGAAAATAACATTCTGCATTCATTTTTGAGTTGTGCGTGTGTGCTCCAGTGCGGATGCAAACTCACATCGAACGTGAAAATACATATCAGCAGCCAATGTTTATGCTTGACAATGCTAAAGCGTATTAGTAGTATATACACACTATGAATCGACTCACATCTGAATCACGGGCGCAGGTAATTAGTTGCTTAATAGAGGGCTGCTCTATACGCGCTACGGTCCGAATGACAGGAATTGCGAAAAAGACTGTCATGCGTCTCTTGGTGGAAGTTGGCGAAGTGTGTGCCGTTTATCAGAATCGGGTATTCCGAAACCTGCGCTGCGAGCGGCTCCAGCTTGACGAAATGTGGGCGTGGATATATTGCAAGGACAAGAACCGCACCGAAGAGATTGCACGCAAATGCCCCGATGCTGGCGACGTTTGGCTCTGGGTCGCCGTGGATGCCGATACTAAATTGGTTCCCTCTTGGCGACTTGGGCAGCGCGATCTAGCGACCGCTACAGACTTCGTGAATGATCTAGCCCAGCGGGTCAGGGGGCGCGTGCAGATCACCACAGACGCGCTACGCACCTACGTAAACGTGATTGAGGATGCGTTCGGGAGCGAAGTCGATTACGCCCAACTTCATAAGGTTTATCGCGCCCCGCTAGAGAATGAGACGCGCTATTCCCCAGCAAAGTGCATCGGTTGCGACATGAAAGCGGTGAGCGGAAACCCCGATTTCAAGCATGTTTCGACATCGTTCGTAGAGCGCCAGAATTGGACGGTTCGCACTACGATGCGCCGATACACTCGCCTCTCGAATGGCTTCTCGCGCAAGCTGGAAAATCACGCGGCTGCGACTGCCCTCAATTATTTCGCCTACAACTTCATCAAAATTCATCGTACACTTCGCATGTCTCCGGCGATGGCCGCAGGCGTTACGGATCGGCTCTGGGAAGTGAATGACCTTGTAGCCCTTTGGGAAGCCTACGAGCAGCGGAGGGCGGAAAGACAGGTAGCATGACCGAACGTAAGATTGCAGCAGTGGAGCAGAAGCTAGAGGAAACAGTCGCTAAGCTCAAGCAGAGCACAGACCCCGCCACCCGCCGAACCCTATTGGCTGAAATGCGAGTACTACTCGCGGAGCTTGACCAGATTGTTTATTTTCCAAATTCAAAGTAGCCCACTACCGAAGCCGGCATCTGATCTCCTTTTGCGATGCGGGACACTATACTAAACGACGAGAAGAATCAGGAAGTGCGCACGGTGGAGAGACGGGCTCCTCGCCCGTCCGCGATGAAGCCACTGCACTTGCGATTCAGTGAACTCCATGTCTACACCCACCATCGTCGAAGTGCAGGGCCGCAAGCTTAGTCTCACGAACCTTGACAAGGTCCTCTATCCCGCCTCGGGGTTCACCAAGGGGCAGGTGGCGGATTATTACGTCCGCATTGCGCCCGCGCTGGTGCCGCATCTCGCCGGACGGCCACTCACCATGAAACGTTATCCCGGAGGCGTGGACCAGGAATATTTCTTCGAAAAAAATGCCCCCATGCACCGCCCGGACTGGGTGAAGACCGCGCCCGTGTGGAGCGAGAGTAACAAACGAACCATTAATTTTCTTCTCGCTAACGACCTTCCGACGCTGGTGTGGATCGCGAATCTGGCGTCGATTGAGCTGCATCCATCGCTCGCGCTATCGACCGACATCACGGTGCCAACCATGATTGTCTTCGATCTCGATCCCGGACCGCCCGCAGATATCGTCCAGTGCGCGCAGGTTGGGCTCTGGGTGCGCGAAGTCTTCGATCACTTCGGACTGCAGAGTTTCCCCAAGACGTCAGGCTCGAAGGGGCTTCAGATTTACGTCCCTCTGAACACGAAAACGACATATGAGCAGACGAAATCATTCGCGCACGTGCTGGCGCGTCTGCTCGAACATGAGCATCCCGAGCTGGTTGTCTCGGATATGAAAAAGGCGGTGCGCACCAATAAGGTGTTCGTCGACTGGAGCCAGAACGACCAGCACAAGACGACGATCTCGGTTTACTCCCTACGCGCGCGAGAGCATCCGACGGTGTCGACGCCGGTTACCTGGGACGAAGTCGAGCAGGCACTGAAGAAGAAAGATGCGGGGCGGCTGGTGTTCGAGGCGAAGGACGTGCTCGCGCGAGTGGAGAAGATGGGCGACCTGTTCGAGCCAGTGCAGAAACTGAAACAGAAGCTGCCGCAGTTGGCGGGACTGGCTGCGGAATCGGAAAAGGTAGAGGAAGCCATAAGCATCGCCGCCCAAGGCGAGGCGCCGCCGCGCGCAGAGAAGAAAACGCCTAAGAAGACGACGAAGACGAAAGCGAAGTCAGAGCCTGCAAAGCGTCGCAAGGTATAATCCCGGCTCGCGCCTCCCCGCAGCGCGGAGAGCAAATAAACCATATGGCGGACCTCTACGTTGGCACCTCCGGATGGGCTTATCCGACGTGGAAGCCCGCTTTCTACCCTGAGAAACTTGCGCAGAAGAAATTTCTGAGATTCTACGCATCGAAACTGAATGCCGTCGAAGTCAATTACACTTTCCGCCAGTTGGTAAAAGAGACGACCGTCCAGAACTGGATCGCCGAAACGCCCGAGCATTTTCGCTTCACCATCAAGGCGCACCAGGTGCTGACGCATATCAAGCGGCTGAAGAACGCGGAAGAATTTCTAATGCGTTTTCTCGGTACGCTGGAAGCTCTAGAGCGCGCCCGGCGCCTTGGCCCGCTGCTCTTCCAACTCCCGCCAAATTTCAAAGCGGATCAAGCCGTGCTGTCCGAGTTTCTGAAAAGCTTGCCACGAAGTGTGCGCGCGGCATTTGAGTTTCGCCACGAATCCTGGTTCGTCGACGCCACCTGGGACGCGCTGCGCGAGCGCAACATCGCGCTCTGTGTGGCCGAAACGGAAGAGCGCGACACTCCCGACGTAGTCACCGCGGACTATGCCTACTACCGTTACCGCAAACCGACCTACACCGCCGAAGAACGCCAGGCGATGGTTGCCCGCATCCAGGAGCATCTCGCCGCCGGTCGCGATGTCTTCGCCTACTTCAAACACGAAGAGACGCCGGAGGGCGTGCTGTATGCGGTGGATGTGCTGCAAGCAGTCGGCCAGAAATAGTTGGTGGAGCGACGGGCGTCCTCGCCCGTCATGCTCTGAAGCCAGCTATCTCCAGCCCCGCATCCTGCTCGTTACTTCTCGGGTTCCTCCCAACATCCCATACTGATTCCATGGCTTCGGACGCCAACACCCAGACGCTTCGTTCCTTCCTCGATTATCTGCGGGTGGAGCGCGGGTCGGCGAAGTTGACGATCGCCGGTTACGAGAGCGACTTGGCTCAGTTCGCCGAGTTTCTGGAGAGGCGGAGGCAGAACTTAACCGGAGCGCGGCGCGATGACGTGCGCGCCTACATCCAGGAATTATTTTCCAACCAGCTCGACGGGCGCTCGGTGGGAAGGAAGCTTTCCGCCATCCGGCATCTTTACCGGCATTTGCTGCTTGATGGAAAGATCGACAAGGATCCGACCCTGAACATCGACTTGCCGAAACAGTGGAAGGTGCTGCCAAAAGCGCTGAGCCGCGACGAGGTCGGGGCCATGCTTGGCGGAACAACGCTTGGCGGAACAACGCTCGCCGAAATGCCGCCGCGAAATGAAACGGTGCGGGCGCAGGCACTCGCACTCCGCGATCGCGCCATGTTGGAACTTCTTTATGCCGGGGGCGTGCGCGTGTCCGAAGTCGCCGATGCGCGTCTCGAAGACCTCAAGCTTGAAATGGGATACATCCTGGTCCGCGGCAAGGGCGATAAAGAGCGCATGGTGCCGCTCGGAGTGCCGGCCCAGCAAGCGTTGCAGCGTTACTTGAAAAGCGGCAGGGAAGTGATGGCTAAAAAAAGAAGTTCGCCGCTCTTGTTTCTGGGCACCGGAGGTCGCCGCCTGACCCGTCAGCGCGTCTGGCAGTTGGTTGGGAAAGCCGGGCTCGCTTCGGGTCTTTCTCCAGGACGGCACGTCAGTCCGCACATGCTGCGGCACTCCTGCGCGACGCACATGGTGGAGAATGGTGCTGACCTGCGCACGGTGCAGACTATCCTCGGACACGCCGACATTTCGACCACGCAGATTTACACGCACGTAGCGCTCGACCGGCTGAAGAGCGTGTATGCGAAACATCATCCGCGAGCCAAAGTGAGAAATGGATGACTATCGATGCTCAAATTGGGGCCGCAAGGGTTTCCTTCGTGAACCTTCGTGTCCTTAGTGGTTATCGCATTCGTTTTTAACCACCAAGCACATGAAGGAATAATTCATCAGTCAGGAATTGAGAATTAAGAAATGATAGACCACGACAACTCGCGCACCATCGTCGAACGTGCGACCGACGACTTCCTGCGCCATCTGCGGGAGCGCAACGCCTCGGCGCACACGATCAAGGCTTACACCGGAGATCTCGATGTCTTCGCTGCCTACATAGGTTCGGGCGGTTGGAAGGCGATCGACCACATTGCGATCCGCGGCTTCCTCTCACATCTGTACGACAAAGGATTGAGCAAGACTTCCGTCGCCCGGGCGCTGGCCGCGGTGCGCTCGCTTTATCGCTGGCTGGCGCAGGAAGGCGTGGTCGAACAGAATCCGGCGAAGCTGGTTTCGACGCCACGGCTAGCGAAGAAACTGCCGCGTGTTCCGACGATTGAGGAAATGAATTTTGTGCTCGACGGCAAAATGCCGGAGATCGCATCGTTTCCCGAGCGCGATCGTCTGATGCTCGAACTGCTCTACGGCTGCGGCATTCGCAACTCGGAGCTGGTCGGCATCAACCTCGACGACATCAGCATGAGCAACGAAGCCATCCTGATTCGCGGAAAAGGGAAGAAGGAACGCTACGTCCCCTTCGGAGGGTCGGCGCTCGCGGCGTTATCCGTCTATTTGCCGTGGCGGCAACAACTGCTCGCGACCCTGAATAACCCAGTGAAGAACACGCCGAAGAAAACAATTCCGGCGAGAGGCGTGCCCGCGCTCCTAGTCAACCAGCGCGGCGGACGCCTCACCACGCGCAGCGTAGGCCGCATCATCAAACGAATCGCTGTCGCCAAGGGACTGTCCCCCGAGGTTCATCCGCATACTCTCCGTCACGCCTTCGGCACCCACATGCTGGAAGAGGGAGCGGACCTGCGCGCCATCCAGGAACTGCTTGGCCATGAGCGCCTGGCAACCACGCAACGCTACACGCAGCTCTCGGTTAAACACGTGATGAACGTTTACGATCAGACGCATCCGCGGGCAAAGTGAGGGCGAAACCCGACTGTGAATCCGAGGGGTGAACACGTTGCCTTGATCCCTTGACGCCCCAAAGCATCTCATCGGTCTTTGTAGTAATTAGGTAGAAGCGCGAGCCGCACTGGAAATTGCTAATGCGTCCTTTCCGCCAGATAGGGGTGTAGGGGTCTTTCGACTGCGCAGAGACTTCACTTCGTGAAGTCCCCGCTCCGCTCAAGATGACAAACTTGGATAAGTTAGCCCGACGGGCGAGAGCCTGCTCTGAGCCTGTCGACGGGGCGCCCGTCTCTCCACGATCAGGTTTTAGTGCTGGCTGACGGCTGACAGCTGACGGCTCGATTCCGCCGTGCTACTTCGAAAGGAACATCATTACCCCGGTAACTTTCCTCGGACACTCGAGTGCTTCAACATGGCAGCAGGCGGTTCCTTGCTCGCGCCAACCACGCTGGACGATCGGGAAATGAACATGAGTAAAATTGCCAAGGAAAGTATCCTGCTGATGTCGCTGTTCCTGATTGCGGCGACGGTGCAATTCTTCGCGCAGTCGCTGCCCATGGCGCTCTGCTTTTACTTTCTGCCGACTTTGTACTCGGCATATCACTTCGGACGCCGGCACGCGACTCTCACCGCCTTCGCCTGCGTATTCCTGGTCGTTCTGCTGGACTTCCTGAATCGGATGATGCCGGCGCACCGGGTGCTGTCGTTGCCCGGGGAACGGCTCTTCAACTTTGCAATTTGGGCAGGTGTTTTGGCGGTTACCGGCTACGTGATGGGTACGCTGTACGAGCGCAAGCAGGCGATGACCACCGACATCCGGGAAAGTTTCAGCGGCCTGCTGCTGGTTCTGCAACACTTCATGGCAAACGAGAAGCTTGGCGTTGGGGAAAACCAGCGGTTGGTGGAGGCGTCGACAAGAATGGCGGAGACGATGGGCCTGGGTTCGGATCGCGTCGAGTTGCTGCGCTCGGCGGTATTGCTGCGGGATCTGAGCAAACTCGGGATCACGAACGACATTCTCTACAAGGCCGCCGATATGAGCCGCGACGAAGTGGTGGCAAGTTTCCGCAAGCCCCGGAAAGCCGATGCGGGCGCCCAAGCCACCGGGAACAAGCTGCGGCGAGTGATTCCAATCATTGTCGCGCAGCAGATTGTGCAGGATCAGGGAGCGCGTTCGGTCAACGTTCCAGTCGAGGCTCACATTCTGGCCGTGGCGGATGCCTATCAGAAATTGATCAGCGGCGTTGACGGCAAAGTTCTGTCGCCTTCCCAGGCCGAGCAGGAGATTGTGGCGGGAGCGGGCCAGAAGTTCCACGAAGGCGTTGTGGAGGCCTTAACAAAAATCCTGAGCGCGCAAGCTAAGGGCGCGGGGGCTTAAAATCCCGGGTGCAAAAGTTAACGCAGCGTCGTTTCCGCCAGCGCTGAATTCTTCGAATCGGACTTCGATTCTGACTCCGATTCGGACTTCGAATTCTCTTCCGGCCCGCGCGAGTCTTTTTCTCGTAATTCTTTTTCCCGCAATTCCCGCCACATCGCCACCACGGTGGATTTCAACTCGGACGTCAGCCGCTCATACGCAGCCTCGCTCGCCTCATTCAGCGGCGGAGGTTGAATCGGCTTGCCGAATACCAGTTGCAGATTGGCAACCTTCGGCCATTTCTTGTGGCGTGGCCAGGCTTCATAGAAGCCCTCGATCGCGACCGGAACAATCGGAGCTTGCGCGTGAATCGAGAGAATCGCGGCGCCTTTGCGGAAGACAGCCGGATTACCGTCGTTAGTGCGCTCGCCTTCGGGATAAAGAACGAGAATGCGTCCATGGCTGAGGCCAAAGAATCCAGCGCGCATGGCGGGAATCAGGTTGGCGTCCGGATCGAGCACCACCGTGCGAATCCATCGCGCCAGCCGCCGCATGAATCCTTTGCCGAAAATGTCGCTGGTGCCGAGCGCGAACGTGTGGCGAAACAGCCGCCACGGCAGCATGCCCGCCATCACTAGCGGATCGACGTAGCTCTGGTGATTCGAACAGAGCAGGAATGGGCCTTTTTCGGGCAGATTTTCGAGGCCGCGCATTTTGAGATGAAAACGGTCGAGCGCGAAAAGATAAATCAGACGCCCCAGCAGAAAGAAAGGGACGTCAGCAAAAATGTTGAGGCTGGCCAGTGCGAGCACATCAGGATCGGTCGCCGGCTCGCTCAGGATTGTGGACCAGGCTGGTTCGGCGGCTCTGGCTTGGCCCTCGCCCCGTCCCGCGCTCGCAAGAATGGCATCGATGAGGTCGCGCACCGAATAAATTTCCGCCAGCTGCGACTCGGGCACGTCGCCCCCTAGCTGCTGCTCGAGTGCGGTCAGCAATTCAACGCGCTGCATGGAGTCGAGTCCCAAATCGAGCTCCAGATTGTGGGTGGGACGAATAGCGTCGAGCTGGCCGCGCGAGGACTCCCGCACGATGGCGAGGGCGCGCTTCACATCCTCCCGCTCCAACCACTGCTGGTCGTCGGCGGTTAGCGGCTTGTCTTTTTCTGTGCCAACGTCCTCCGTGCCAATGCCCGCCGTGCCAACGTCCGAATCGCCACCGCCCTTTTGCTTGAGCTCGCGAACTTTCTTTTCAATCTGGAAGCGCTTTAGCTTGCGCGTCGTCGTGCGTGGCAGGTCTTCCTGCCAGATGTCATAGCTTCCCAGACGTTTGGTGGAAGCGATCTTGTGGGAGAGTGCTTCAATGTCTATGCGGATCACTTCTTTTGAGTTGACGATCCTGCGCTCGCGCAACAGTTCAAAGTTGGGCACGACCACGGCGTGCAGCCGCTCCGATGTTGGATCTCCCGGGCGGGCCTCCAGCGCCATCACGCAAATCTCTTTCACATACGGAGCCTGGAGGTAGTGCGCTTCGATCTCCTCGGGATAAACATTTTTTCCATTGGCGAGGACGATGACTTCCTTGCGCCGCCCGGTGATGAATAGATTGCCGCTGGAATCGAAGTAGCCGAGATCGCCTGAGTAAAACCATCCGTCGCGAAGCACCTCGGCTGTGGCTTCCGGGCGATTCCAATATCCCCTCATGACGATCGCGCCGCGGATCGCAATCTCACCCGCGGGGGGAGCACCTTCTTCTACCGGCTTCGGGTCCACTATTTTTCCTTCGACGCCCGGAAGAGCAGGTCCGACCGAGCCAATTACGATGTGGCCCGGAGGAGTGATGAAAGCGCCGCCGGTGGTCTCCGTCAGACCGTACGCGTTGAGAACGTCGATGCCAAAGGAATAAAAATCGCGGGCGATGGCGGGATCGAATCGCGAACCGCCGGTTATCAGATAGCGCATGCGAGCGCCGAAAGTCGCGTGAATCTTTCCGAAGAGAACTTTGCCGGCGTTGACTCGGACGCGGCGCAGGCCACGGTTGAACGCCATCAGCGAGCGCACCAGCCGCAGTGTCAACTTGCCGCGTTTGTTCAGTTCTTTGAAAATGCGCTCGTGAATCAGGTAGAAAAACTGGGGCACAACGCAAAACACAGTGATGTCGCGTTCCTGCAAGGCGCGCAGCAATTCGATGGTATTCAGCGTCTCCAGGTATACGACGCGACAGCCATTGAATAGAGGCAGGAAAAGGTTGGCCATCTGTGCGAGGACATGAAACATCGGGAGAATTCCGAGTAGCGCATCCTCAGGACCAACCTTGATTATCGCGAGCACGGAATTGGCCTCGCCGATGAGGTTGGCATGGGTGAGCATGACGCCCTTCGGGTCGGCGGTCGTGCCCGAGGTGTAGAGCAGCGCCGCCAAGTCGCCCTCGGCGGGGACGATGGGCTGAAAGTCGCCGGAGCCCGCGGCGAAAATGGAATCGAGATCGGCTGCGAGACTGGGGGCGCCAGCTTTAGTTTGAGTGGGATTCGATTCAGCCGCCGCCGATGTCATCACCAAACCTACGTTGAGTCCCGCGATGGCTTCCGCCGCAATAGGAAAATGCTTCACATCGCAGAACAACAGTGAGGCCCCGCTGTCGATCAACAATTTCTTCACCTGGTCAGCGTGGAAAGCGGTGTCGAGCGGAACCGCCGTTCTTCCCGCGGCGATGATCCCTAAGTACGCCGCCACCCATCTCGGATGGTTCGCAGCCAGAATCGCCACGCGCGCGTCCCGCGGCACCCGCGTCGAGAGCCAGTTCGCCACGCTCTCCGACATCCGGGTCAGCTCCGCGAAGGTGACCCGTTCAACCGTCTGCGGCCGCTGAATCTCGAGCGCAACGTTGTCGGGAAACTTCCGGGCCGATTCCTGGAATCGCTGGTAGAAGGCGGGCATGGGGATCGTAAGGGGGAAGAATACAGGGAAGGATGACCGAAGCCAATCCGTGGTAGTCGATGAGTTTGATTCGGATAGGCTCAGCGGCTGCTAGCGCGGCCACAGCCTTGCCGGCTGGCAGGGGAAATCCGTCTCTTACACAGATACAGGCAAGCTTCCCGTACCCGGGTATGTCCGAAATGCCGATGCCCGCGTTCTTGCTTCGAATTCCGGTGTTTCTAGGGCCGATGCCCAGGTAATACGCACCCGAAGTAAGGCCCTTTCCGTCTCAAATACAGCATCCCTGCGCGTCGAAGTACGCTCCCGGGAACTGCTCTAGGTTCCAATACCAGTTTCCATCTTTGTGATAGTAGGCGCTCCGCACACCAAGCTGGTAAAACCTAGCGAGAGACTTGCCCGTTTTCTTCATACGCGGTCTTCTGCTAAAAGCAGTTTTGCGACTCCTCTAGTGTCGCGCTCGGTCACCGGCTGTGGAAATCTCGTGCTTCAGGCTATTATTGTATTTTCGCACTGATCTCGTGTACACTGTTATCGTGCGAAAGAAAATTACCTTCAACGCCGATAAGTCCGACATCGATCTTGCGCGACAGGAAGCTCGGAGTCAGAACACGCGTCATGGACTTTTCCGCGACTGGCTAAAATGGATCGTGGGCCGTGTTCGAGCGCGGAAGTATCGAGCGATGATGGAGCGGCTGCGGTACGCAGACGCGGGCCGCAAGTTCACGCGCGACGAGATGAACGAAAGATAGATAGGCCCCTGTGAAAAACATCACTTTTAGTGCCACCGAATCCGATATTGAACGCGCCCGCGAAGTTGCTCGCAGCGAGCACAGGTCCCTTATCGACGCTTTCCGCGAATGGCTTATTCAGTACGGATCCCGTCGCGTTAGCGCCGCGGAGGTCACGGAGCTTTACAGCAGCCTCCGCCATGTGAACGCTGGCCGCAAGTTCACCCGTGACGAGATGAATGAGCGATAGATACTTCCTCGACACCAACATCTTCGTTTATTCGCTCGATCCGGTCGATCCCCGTAAGGCGCGGATAGCCGAGGAATTGGTCACGCGTGGAGTGGGGTCGAGGTTGGGTGTGATCAGCTACCAAGTTGTACAGGAGTTTATGAACGTCAGCCTGCGGCAGTTCCAGGTCACAATGACTGCGACCGAACTGGAGTTGTATTTTTTCAAAGTCCTGTTGCCGATGATGACAATTCCGTCGTCGTCGGGACTATTTTTGGAAGCACTCCGCCTGAAGACGACCGACCAGATTGCGTGGTACGACTCCCTCATCATAGCGGCCGCGCTCCAAGGCGATTGCGAAGTTCTCTACAGCGAAGACATGCAACACGGCCGCCGATTCGGCGATCTGGTCATCCAAAATCCGTTTCTTTAAGGCCCTTCCCGCAAATTCGCGCAGCATTGCAAGTTCAAATGCATGGTCTTTCGCTTCGTTCAAGATGACAACCAGGATGCGGGCCATGAACTTACGGGCGCGATATTCCGATTGTCCGCTAGTTGCCCGTCCTTCGCCATCCCTCCCGCATCTAATGTGCTAGGCTTTTACTCATACCTTAGGACGCGTGTCCTTAGAGGGGCTTCTGTTTGATCAACACTTTGTTAGGCAAGGTTTTCGGGACGAAGAACGAGCGCGAGGTCAAGCGCCTGCAGCCCCGCGTTGCGGCTATCAACGCGCTCGAGCCGGAGATGCAGAAGCTTTCTGACGACGAACTCCGCGCCAAGACTACCGAGTTTCGCGCCCGCATTCAGGAGCGTCTCAGCTCGATCGCCGACGAGCCGGCTGCGGATCCTGAGCACCCAGATATTGATCTCCCGGATACTGACCGTCAGAAGGAAATCGAAGCGCAGCGCAGCGAGGTGCTCAAGGAAGTTCTCGACGAACTGCTTGAGGAGGCGTTTGCCGTTGTCCGCGAAGCTGGACGGCGCGTGCTCAACATGCGGCACTTCGATGTGCAATTGATCGGCGGCATGGTTCTGCACGAAGGCACCATCGCCGAGATGAAGACCGGTGAGGGCAAGACGCTGGTGGCCACGCTCCCGGTGTATCTGAATGCGCTCAGTGGACGCGGCGTACACGTGGTTACCGTCAATGACTACCTGGCCAAGCGCGACTCCGAATGGATGGGCAAGCTCTACGGCTTTCTCGGCCTTAGTGTTGGCGTCATCGTCCACGACCTCGACGATGAGCAGCGCCGCGCCGCCTACGCCGCTGACGTGACCTACGGCACCAACAATGAATTCGGTTTCGACTATCTGCGCGACAACATGAAGTTCGATCTGCGCGATTGCGTGCAGCGCATGCACAACTTTGCCATCGTCGACGAAGTCGATTCCATCCTGATCGACGAAGCCCGGACGCCGCTCATTATTTCGGGCGCGAGCGAAGAGTCGACGGACAAATACTACAAAGTGAATCGCATCATCCCCAAGCTCGAAAAGGGCGAAGAAGTGGACACGCAGCCGGGCGAGCCCAAAATCATGACTGGGGACTATGTGGTTGACGAAAAACACCGCAACATTACGGTTTCTGACGAAGGCTGGGAAAAAGTCGAAAAACTCCTAGGCATCGGCAACATCGCCGACCCGGAAAACTGGGCGCTGAAACATCACGTTGAAACCGCCGTCAAAGCGCACGCGCTCTATAAGAAAGATGTCGAATACGTGGTCAAAGACGGCGAGGTGTTGATTGTGGACGAATTCACCGGCCGCCTGATGCCGGGGCGCCGCTGGTCCGACGGGCTGCACCAGGCGATCGAAGCCAAGGAAAATGTGAAGATCGAGCGCGAGAATCAGACCCTCGCCACTATCACGTTCCAGAATTATTTCCGCATGTATAAAAAACTGGCGGGGATGACGGGTACGGCGGAAACCGAAGCGCCGGAATTCGACAAGATCTACCGGCTCGAAGTCATCGTCATTCCGACCAATCGCACGCTGCTGCGCAAAGAGAATCCGGACATCGTCTACCGCACGGAGAAGGAAAAATATTTCGCGGCTGCTGACGAAATTCAGAGGCTGCACGACAGCAACCAGCCGGTGCTGGTGGGCACGACCTCGATCGAAAAGTCCGAGCGGCTCTCGGAACTACTTAAGAAGAAGGGAATCAAGCACGTCGTCCTGAACGCGAAGTATCACGAGCGCGAGGCGGAGATTGTCGCACAGGCCGGACGTAAGGGCATGGTCACCATTGCCACGAATATGGCGGGCCGCGGTACCGACATTCTGCTCGGCGGCAATGCCGAATTCATGGCTAAGCAGGAATGCGTGAAGAAAGGAATCGCGCAGCCGATCCGCGCCGCGCAGGGCAAGATCGAAGCTGATGTCGACGATGCCAATCGCACGGTTTGGTACTACGCCGGCAACGAGTACGCTGTCCCGACCGATCAGTGGGACGAGATTTTTACGCGCTACAAGAACGACACGGACCGGGAACACCAGGAAGTGATCGAGGCAGGCGGCTTGCACATCTTCGGAACCGAACGCCACGAGGCGCGCCGCATCGACAATCAGCTTCGCGGGCGCGCCGGCCGCCAGGGCGATCCCGGCTCCTCGCGCTTCTATCTTTCGCTAGAAGACGACCTGATGCGAATCTTCGCCAAGGAATGGGTTTCGAACCTGCTGCAACGCCTCGGCATGGAAGAAGGTATTCCCATTGAATCGCGCATGATCACGCGTCGAATCGAGGCTGCGCAGAAAGCCGTTGAAGGCCAGAACTTCGAAGCCCGCAAACACCTGCTCGAATACGACGATGTCATGAACAAGCAGCGCACGGCGGTTTACGGCCTGCGCCGCCGTCTGCTGGAAGGTCTCGACCAGAAAGACCTGATCATCGAAGACTACGTCTCCGCCATTCTTGGCGACATCCTCGAACGGCACTGTCCGCCGAAAGAACACGTTGACAACTGGGACCTCAAGGCTCTGAAGGACGCGATCTTCACTCGGTTCGGCGTCGACATTTACGCCGAAGGCCTCAAGCCGGAACACATGAATCGCCAGGAATTGGGCGATGCCATCTTCGACAAACTGAAAGAGCGGTATGACGCGAAAGAGGCGCTCATTGGTGCCGAGGCGATGCGCTATCACGAGCGGATGATCATGCTGAGCGTGATCGACGGGCAGTGGAAAGATCATCTGCTCTCCATGGATCATCTGAAAGAGGGCATCAATCTGCGCGGCTACGGACAGCACGATCCGCTGGTCGAGTACAAGCGCGAATCCTACGACATGTTTGAAGAGATGATGCAGCGCTTTCAGGAAGAAACGGTTCGCTACCTGTACCTGATGCAGATCATGGAACGGCCGCCGGACCAGGGAGCGAGGCCGGGTGGCAGCGGAGGCAGTCCAAATGATCCGTCTGGCCAGGGCCCCGTCGCCGGCGTACCTTCAATCATCACTGGCGGTCGAGGCGGTAACGGACGGCCGCCACGACAGGTCGCAACTTCCGTGGACGATATCGAAGAGGCCTTCCAGCGCAAGAAAAAGAAAGAGCTGGAACAAGCGCGCATGGCCGGGGCTGGCGACATGCAAGTCCAGCAGGTTGTGCGCTCGGGAGAAAAAGTTGGACGTAATGATCCTTGCCCTTGTGGAAGCGGCAAGAAATATAAGAAGTGCTGCGGGGCAAATTCGTAATTTCTCTCTTGCGCTGTCCCTTTCGCCTCCCAACTTTCACAAGGCCTAGTGAATCCTTCCCACTTTTCCTGTCGGCGTCTGTGCGGCTAAACGCTTTTTGATTTCTTGCGCTGCGCGCGAAATGTCATCTCTGTGGCTTTGCTGCGAGTTGCGCGTTTCCATGAGAAGAACAGTTCCGCGTAGGTTTGCGTAATGTAATGTGCGGGCGTGATTCCGAGCACGCGCGCCGTGCGGTCGATCCAGCGCGACGGCCCTTCGATCTCGCCGAAGTTTCCAATCGGAGTCTCATCGAGCACCACCTGGCCCGTGCCGTCGCTCCACTCCGCGCGATATTTTTCATAGCGAAACGTTGGAGCGAACCCAAGCGCACGCAGAATGGCGTCGATCTGCTCGCCGTTCTCGACACGCGTTTCCAGTTCAACCCGCACTTTATGGAGACCCGATTTGCCTTTTGCCTTATGGGTCAGCACCCATCTTTCGCCATATTTGCGAAGCCGCAGCAGTTCGCCCCGCTTGCGCAGCTTCTGGCCGGGCAAGTCGTAGAGTGAATTCATTTCGTGGGTGGAGCGGGTGAGTTGTTTGAAGCCGGCTTGCTTCAGCGCCCGGGTTAGCGCGGGGAGATCCTCAATTCGAAATTTGATTTCGGTTTCATTCGGCATGCCGAAATCATAACCGCCGAGACGCCTGGGACGTAGGAAAACGCGAATCCCGAGTTGTGCAAGTGCAGGCAGCTGCCGAGCTTGCGCTCGGCTTGGACGGGCGAGGGCGCCCGTCCCCACACGAACTAAGATTTCGGCTCGACCTCGGACTTCAGTTCCCGCCGATGGAACCAGCTCATGTGCGGCAGGTCGCGCTCCACTTTCCGCCGTTTCGCGATCAACTCTGCCGTGATCGATACCGCAATCTCTTCGGGAGTAATGGCCCCAATATCCAGCCCGACTGGGGCATGGACGCGGTCGAACAGGTGCGGAGGCAGACCCTCGGCTTGCAGCTCTTTGAAGATGGTGATCGTCTTCCGCTTCGATCCGATCATCCCGACGTAGCGCGCCGGAGTCTGCACCGCCCAGCGCAGCATTCGCATATCGTCGCGGTGTCCGCGGGTGACGATCACGATGTACGAAGACTCGCTGGGCGTGAGCTGAGCCGCGGCCTTCTCGAAATCTTCGGCGACCACCTGCTGCGCCTCGGGGAAGCGTTCGCGGTTCGCGTAGGCGGCGCGATCATCTATTACGGTTACGTCGAATCCGGCAATACGTGCAACTTTGTAAAGGCTTGCCGCTACGTGACCTGCGCCGAAAATATAAAGATCTGCTGGAGGTAAGACCGGCTCCACGAAAATTTCGAGCGTCCCGCCGCAGACGAGGCCGGTGTCATATTTCGGATCCTGATTCAGATCGAACGTCAGGGTCCGCGGCCGCTCCGATTCCATCACTTCGCGCGCCGCCTGCCACACCTCGGCCTCAACGCAGCCTCCGCCGATTGTCCCGACAATCGAGCCATCGTCGCGCACCAGCATCTTCGCCGTCTTGAACGAAGGGATTGATCCGCGCACGTTGACGATGGTCGCCACGGCCCCGCGGCGTCCGTCTTTGCGCAAGCGGACAATCTCCTCGTAGAGGTCCATGTGGATGATTATGGTTCGGTGAGCGTGTCGAGGTCAAACGTGGGGCGTCGGCGGGGCCGAGCTGCGCTCGACTGGACAGCCGAGGGCGGCTGTCGCTACGCAAAGGCAAAGCGATTTGTGCTAGCTTGAAGCGTCCGAGTTTCGGTGCCACGGTCCAGGAGCTCCCATGAAAGCCGTTCGCATTCATCAGTTCGGTGGACCCGAAGTCCTCACGTACGAAGACGTGCCCGATCCCAAGCCGCGCAAGGATCAAGTCCTCATCCGCGTGCGGGCGTGCGCTCTGAACCACCTCGACATCTGGGTGCGCAAAGGCCTGCCCGGCGTGAACCTGCCGCATATCCTCGGCAGCGACATGGCCGGCGAAATCGTCGAAGTCGGCGAGTACGTCACCGACCTCAAGCTCGGGCAGCGCGTGCTGGTTGCGCCTATGCATTTCTGCAATCACTGCGTGAAGTGCGTGGCCGGCCTGCAGAATCAGTGCCGCCAGTTCACCGTGCTCGGCAACGGCGTGGACGGCGGCAACTGCGAACTCTTCGCCGTTGCGGCCGTCAACGTCATTCCGACCCCCAACTCGCTCGATTTCAATGAAGCCGCCAGCGTTCCGCTCGTCTTTATGACCGCGTGGCACATGCTCACGAGACGCGCCGCCATCCGCCCCGGCCAAACCGTTTTGGTGCTGGGGGCGAACTCAGGCGTGGGCATTGCCGCGATCCAGATCGCAAAGATGTTCCACACGCGCGTAATTGCGACTGCGGGCGACGAGCGCAAAACGGAGCGTGCACGCGAACTCGGCGCCGATTTTGTTATCAACCATTACCAGCAGAAGATTTCGGAGGAAGTCCGCAAGATTACCAACTTCGAGGGTGTCGATATCGTCATCGAGCACGTTGGACCAGCCACGTGGCAGGAGAGTGTCAGATCGCTCAAAACCGGCGGCACACTTGTCACCTGCGGCGCGACGACAGGACCTAAGGTTGAACTGGATTTGCGGTTTCTGTTCTCGCGCCAGCTTTCATTGCTGGGATCGTACATGGGGACGATGAGCGAACTCCACGAAGTACTCGGCCATGTGTTCGCCGGACGCCTGAAGCCGATCATCGACCACACGTTCCCTTTGAGGGAGATCAGCACGGCGCATGAGTATATGGAGAAGAGCCAGATGTTTGGGAAAATCGTGCTGAACCCGTAAAGTTTTCACCTCCGAGACGCGGATCAAACGTACTGTCGAAATCCAATGAAGCGAACTGAGTCGCAATTCGTCATCTGTGTGAAGAACAAAGGACTATCCCGCATCGCTCGATTTGCGGAAGCTTTATCAGGTAGTTGCCGATAAGGATGCGGCGAGGCTGCACCAGATTCGCGTGATTGATGAGTCCTGTGAAGACTATCTTTATCCAGAAGAATACTTCATCGCCGAGCAACCGCCGTCCCTAGTGCTTTGTTAAGAGAAGTAGGGTCACGCCTACCGCGATGAAACTCCACAGAGCAATGACGGCAATAACCTCAATGCGCCTCACCTTAGGCGAACGCTTGGGCGTGTTCTTAACTCCGATATATATCGTGCGAAGCCTGAAGCTCCACGCCACGGCAAGCGCTATTCCTAAAGGAATGCGAACGGAATTTGGCTCTTGCCACCAAATCTGTTTGTCGATCAGCAGCACAATGGAGGAATTGTAACGGGCGCAAGGGCAAGGACGCACTACAATGCGGTTTCGTCTGCGCACTCGGCATCCCTGCGGTTAAAATATAGCCATGGCGCATGAGCTCAGTTTCGGTCCCTACGTCGACATCGAAAACGGCAAGAAGGTAGTCAAGGAACTCGTCTACGGAGACGGCGTGCCCGAAGGCATCGTCATGACCACGCTC
This sequence comes from uncultured Acidobacteriaceae bacterium, assembly GCA_963789205.1. GTDB lineage: Bacteria > Acidobacteriota > Terriglobia > Terriglobales > Acidobacteriaceae > Acidiflorens. The sequence goes on along the minus strand of CAWBJV010000020.1, from coordinate 58,136 downwards.
GATTCGACCGTCAACTGGATGCGCAAGAATTCCATCTGGCCGATGACGTTTGGCCTCGCTTGCTGCGCGATTGAAATGATGTCGATGGGCGCGTCGCGTTTCGATATTGCGCGCTTCGGCGCCGAAGTGTTCCGGCCGTCGCCGCGGCAGTCGGACCTGATGATTATTGCCGGCCGCGTCTCCAACAAAATGGCCCCCGTAATTCGCCAGCTCTGGGAGCAGATGCCGGAACCGAAGTGGGTCATCTCGATGGGGGCGTGCGCGACTTCCGGCGGCGTTTTCAATAATTACGCGCTCGTGCAGAGCGTGAATCAGGTCATTCCCGTGGATATCTATGTCCCCGGTTGTCCGCCGCGTCCTGAGCAGTTGATTTATGCGATCACGCTGCTGCAGGAAAAGATCATGATCGAGCGCGGCACGGTGAAGAAGGCGTTGAATTTGGTGCCGGCGGGCGAGTAGTGGACCACCCTTCTCACGTCTAAATAACAATTGTCATCCCGAGCAAAGCGAGGGATCTGAATTTTGGGGCGAACTGCAGATCCCTCGCTTTGCTCGGGATGACAAATCAACTTTTCAACAATCTCACTGTTTCATTCTGGTAGCCATCTGCCGCTCCGGCGGCGTCATCTGGTTCCAGACTGCGTTCAAATCTTTTTCCAGAATTTGATTATTCGGATCCACCCGCAGAGCCAGCGCAAACCATAAATATGATGTCGGCAGATCGCGCTGCACACAATGGCCGGTGGCATACATGGTTCCGAACGCGCTGCGTGCCTTGGCGTTAGATTTAGCCGACGCAGCCTTCAAATATCTCACTGCCTCGTTACAGTTTTCCCCCGCCCCCCGCCCGTAGAGGTAGGCCTCGCCTTTGCGGAAGTCCGCGTCGCCGGTGTCAGCCGTCGCGGGCGAGGTCGAAGCCTTGGCCGAGGTCACGCCGGGCTCGCGCGTCGCCGCGCGCTTCTCGGCCGGCGGGGTCTTTGCTGTAGCCGCAGGCGCCGGCTGAGCCACAGGTGCCGGAGTCATCGGTTTCGCTTCGGCCGCAGGTTTTGCCTCTGCGTCCGCAGTCTTTCGAGTAGCGTCGGGACCAGGGCTTGCGTTTTCGGTCTGGCTCTCGGGAACTCGGCCGGCTGGTACTGCTGCCGACGGAACCGCCGTCTGCGACGAGCCGGCAGCGGGCGCTGCATCCTGGGTGCCTGCCTGCGTCGATGGCTTCTCTGCCGACGCCTCACCGGCATTCGAAGTGGCGGGTTCGGGTTTTCGACCTTCGGTAGCGCCGAGATAGTTCGTGTATGCCCACCAGGCTGCTCCGCCCAATGCCACGAGCAGCGCTACCATCAGCAGGATCCGCCGTCCGCCGGTCTTTGGTTGCTCGGGCTCGAAGAAAGAATCGAGGCCGGAGAAAGCCCTTTCCCGCAGCGCCTCCGTGCTGGGCTGATTCGGACTAGAAAGACTTGCAGGCTGGTCCAAGCCCAGCACCGTGGGTCCGCCCAGCGACGGTGCCGGACTGTTTGCGGGCCTGGGTGCGTTCTCCATGACGACGGGGCGCAGCGGTTCTGTCGCGTGGGCTATCTTTGGAAGGGTCGGTGACAGGATCGGTATCGGTGCGCCCGCCGGTCGCCGGGCTTCGACCCGAGGTTCGAGCGAGGTGCCACACATTCCGCAAAAACGGAAAGTGGGCGCATTGTCTTCCCTGCAGTTCGGGCAGATCACGATAGCTCTCCCAGATGTCTTTTCCTATATTTTAACTCTTGTCAGACAGGTCAGTGCGCCCGTTCGTTCATATTAGAATGCAAACGCCCGGTGTCCGCCCATGCCAAAAGCCTCCAGAGCTAAGTCCGCGCCTGCCGCCAAGCGTTTCGAGGCCAAGCTTGAGCGCCTGCGCTCCCGCCTGAACTGGATCATCGTTCGCATACCGTTCGATGCAGCCAAAGCCTGGGGGTTGCGCGGCCAAATCAAAGTAAAAGGCGAAATCAACGGATTCGCGTTCCGCACTTCGCTCTTTCCCACCCGAGAGGGCTGGCACTTTCTGCTGGTCAACAAGCGGATGCAAAAAGGAGCGCGAGCCGTCGAAGGCAACGTTGCCCGATTCCAGATGGAACTCGACCGCGAAGAGCGGACCGTCACCATTCCGGATGAACTCAAGCGCATTCTCAGCGAAGATCGCTCGCTTCGCCGCTGGTATGACAAGCTGAATCATTCCACCCGCAGCGACATCGCCAAGTGGGTCACCGAACCTAAAAGCGGCGAAGCACGCATCCGTCGCGCGGAACAGATTGCGGAACGCCTGCTCGCGGTCATGGATGCGGAGCGGGAACTGCCGCCCATTCTCCAAGTCGCTTTCGCGCGCTATCCACGGGCTCGCGAAGGTTGGGATCGAATGTCCGTCTCGCGTCGTCGCGGGCACTTGTTCGGCATCTTCTATTACAGAACTCCGGACGCACGGGCCCGCCGCATCGACAAAATGCTCGATGATGCCAATGCGCTTGCCGAGAAACTCAGCGACAAGAAAAAGTAAGCGACATTGGGAGGAACATACAAGAAGGGAAACTTTGCGGCCGCTTTAAGTAGTTTGACCGCGTGCAACTCGGCATAGCACAATGCAAGCGCCGCGGTGCTGCGGCTATGGTCTTGAGGATGCCCATGAAATTTCATTTTTTCACTCACGTCATTCCCACAATTATCGTGCTGGCAATCGTTACCCCACTCGCCGCTCAGAATTCCAGCCCCCAGCCGGGCGCTGCGAAACGAGCCATCACCGAAAAAGACTTATTCAATTTCGTCTGGATCGCTGACCCGCAGGTTTCGCCCGACGGGTCCCGTGCCGTCTTTACCCGTGTCGTCACGGACGAGAAACGCACTGGGTACGAGACTTCTATGTGGATGGCCGCCACTTCGGGTAATGAAGATAGCCTCCGCATGACCAACGGCAAGCATGACGTGCATCCCCGCTGGTCGCCGGACGGCAGGAGCATCGCGTTTGTCCGCGGGGGAGAGAAAGACGACAGCGGCAAGCCTCGCCCGGCGCAAATTGCGGTTCTATCGCTCGCTGGCGGCGAAGCCCGCATCATTACCGATCTGCCGAAGGGCGCAGCCGGTCCAGTCTGGTCGCCGGACAGCAAGCGTATCGCGTTCTTGAGTTCGACCACGCCCGAGGATATCGAGAAGGAACAGCGCAAGAAAAATGACGCGAAAGGCGGCGCGAACATTGTCGCAAACACCGGCGCAAACAACAAAGAATCCGCGGCCCCGGGCAGTGCGACGGCGGCGAAGGCAGACTCCGCCAGCGACCGCGAATCCGATATCCACATTATTACTCGTGCCGTCTACCGCGACAATGAAGAGGGCTATCTCGATTTCAAGCGGCACGAGCATATCTGGGTGATTGACGTCCCAACCACATCCGACGAACCGGCCAAGTCGCTGCAACTTACCAGCGGCGACTATGATGAGGGCGAGATTGTGTGGACGCACGATGGCTCGCGCATCTACTTCCTCACCAGCCGCATTGACGAGCCTTATTACGAGACGCCCAGCACGGATGTTTATTCAGTCGCATCCTCGCCCAAAATGTCCGGAGGCGCGCCCGAAAAGCTGGTCACCGTTCCCATGGGCATTGGCGATCTCGTGCTCAGCCCCGACGGCCGCCGCATCGCCTTCCACGGTTCCGTTACGCAGCCCGTCCGTTCCTACTCTCAGCCCGATCTCTGGATGATGGACCTCACTCCGAATGCCCAGCCCCGCAATCTCACCGCGAGCTACGACTTCGACATGGGCAGTTCTGTCTTCGGTGACAATGCGGCTCCGCGCGGCGGCAATGGCGCTACTCTCCACTGGTCGCCGGACGGGCGTTGGCTCTTCGACATCGTGGCGAAGCAGGGCCGCACCCCGCTGGTTCGTGTGGACGCGCAAACGGGCGCAGTCACGGAAATTACTCATGGTGATCAGGCCGTACTCGATTTCTCCGTCACGCCCGATGCGCGCATCGCCGTGACCCTGGTCTCGACGCCGGTTGCGATCGGGGACTTGTTCACCGTGTCGACGGGGGAAAACCAGAACGGTGCGCAAACCCGCATCACCGATGCGAACAAGATGCTCTGGTCTCAACTCAACCTCACGGCCCCGGAAGAAATTAATTACAAAAGCTTCGACGGCATACCCATTCAAGGGTGGATTCAGAAGCCGCCCGACTTCGATCCGAAGAAAAAATATCCATTGATCCTCAACATCCACGGCGGACCGCACGCCGCCTATGGCTGGGTCTTCGATCACGAATTTCAGTGGATGGCGGCCAAGGGCTACGTGGTGCTTTACATCAACCCACGTGGTTCGACCAGCTACGGGCAGGATTTCGGCAATATCATTCAGTACCACTATCCGGGCGACGACTACCGCGACCTGATGGCGGGAGTGGATGAAATTCTCAAGCGCGGCTACGTCGATCCCAAGAAACTCGGGGTGACTGGCGGCAGCGGCGGCGGCGTGCTAACCGACTGGACAGTGACCCAGACCGACCGCTTTGCAGCTGCGGTATCGCAGCGCGACATCTCGAATTGGGCGTCGTGGTGGTACACGGCCGACTTCACTTTGTTCCAGCCGAACTGGTTCAAGGCGCCCCCTTTTCAGGACCCGAAGGACTACGCCAGCCGCTCCGCGATTACGTTCGTCGAGAAAATTCATACGCCCATGATGTTTGTTCTGGGACAGGCCGACTTCCGCACTCCGCAGGACTCGGGAGGAGAGCAACTGTTCCGCGCGCTCAAGTTTCTGAAGCGCCCGACTGCCATGGTAGTTTTTCCGCGCGAGACGCATGAGTTGTCGCGCTCGGGTGAGCCATGGCATCGGATTGAGCGGCTCGACAATATCGTTGGATGGTTCGATAAGTGGCTGATGGGCGTGCCCCATCCGGAATATGAAGTGCGGCCGGAGAAGCAGGGAACGAAATCTGCTGACGACTAAAGCGGTGGAGAGACGGCGTCTCGCGAACCCGCCCTGAGCGAAGTCGAAGGGTCCAGCATTGGAGTGGCTGGGCGGGGACGCCCGGCGCTCCACCAAGAAACATTTTCCACACATCGAAAACTGCTCGTCCGCTAGCCGCATAATCCGTATAATTCAATCGTTTTAATACTTAGCTATTTTGAATCCTCGTTCCGATATCTGGAGGCCTTCGCGTGAAAATTCCGGCCACCGTTCTTGCCGTCGTAACAACCCTCACTCTTTTCGGCGCCGCCCAAACCATCGTCGTGGACGCCTCGCACTCCGCCAACCACTTCGTCCCCACTGAAACTCTGGGCGCCGGTGTCGATCGCATTCCCGCCGCCGCTATCGACAAAGATCTGCTTCCACCTTCGCTCGAGGCAACGCTCGCCTCAGGCTGGCAGACGGTGTCGTACCGTCAGAATACCGAGTTGGCGGTTGAAGCTTGGCACTGGAATCCGCAGGGAACGTGGAGCGATACGAGCGTTCCCGCGGGCAAGGGCTATTTCACGGGCGCCGCCCTTCCCACCGAAAGCCTTCGCTACTCCTACGGATATGCGCTTCCCCGTCGTGGCTTCACGCGCAATGACGGCACCGAAAACACTGGGTTCTCCCGCCTCACCGACGGTGACCTCAACACTTTCTGGAAGAGCAATCCGTATCTCACCCAACATTTCACCGGCGAAAGTGACGCGCTTCATCCGCAGTGGATCGTTCTCGATCTGGCGCAGCCGCAGCCTGTCGACGGCATACGTGTAGCGTGGGGCGAGCCTTATGCCACGCACTACGTCATTCAGTACTGGACCGGCGACGATCCCATCAAATCGCCCACCCGCGGCGTCTGGCAAACTTTCCCGCAAGGCACTGTCAGCGCCGGCAAGGGCCGCACTGAGACCGTTCGCCTGGTCACGGCTGCGGTGGCGGTGCGTTTCGTGCGTATATGGATGACCGAGTCTTCCAACACTTGCGACGCCGACGGCTCCGCCGATCCCCGCAACTGCGTCGGTTACGCAATCCGCGAACTCTATCTGGGAACCATCACTGCTGAAGGCGCTTTTCACGACTCATTTCACGATACTCTGCGCCACACGGCCGATCAGGAGCAGACGACCACCTATTGCTCTTCCGTCGATCCGTGGCATGAGCCCTCCAACCTCGGCTCTACTCGCCAGGCACAGGTGGGCTTTGATCTTTTCTTCAACAGCGGCGTCACCCGTGGACTGCCTGCCATGGTTCCGGTTGCAATGCTCTACGACACTCCCGACAACGCGGTCGCCGAGATCGCGTATATCGAGCACCGACACTATCCGATCTCCTACGTAGAGATGGGTGAAGAGGCCGACGGCCAGTACATGCTTCCCGAGGATTACGCCGCCCTCTACGTGCAGTGGGCGAGTGCGCTCCATCGCCTCGATCCGACGCTCAAACTCGGCGGCCCTTCTTTCCAGGGCGTCAACCGGGATATCGAAGTCTGGCCCGATGCCAGCGGCCGAGTCTCCTGGACCGCCCGCTTCCTCGACTATCTGAAGCAGCGCGGCCGAATGAAAGACTTGGCGTTCTTCTCCTTCGAGCACTATCCCTACGACCCCTGCAGAACTCCTTGGGGCGTTCTTTATGACGAGCCCGAACTCATGCGCCACATCATTCAGGTGTGGCATGAAGACGGCGTCCCCGCCGATATGCCGCTGTTCGTCACCGAGGGAAATCTTTCGTCCGGCGCGAGCGAAACTTATCAGGACATTTTTTCCGGCCTCTGGCTGGCGGATTACATTGGATCTTTACTCGACGCGGGGGCCAAGGGCGTTTATTACTTCCACTATCTGCCCCTGCAAATGGAGCCCGGATGCAACAGTTCTCCGGGCACTTTCGGTATGTTCACGGTGGATGCTTCCTACAAAATTCAGCAGCCACTGGCGCAGTTCTTTGTTGCGCAACTTATCAACCTGGAATGGGCTCAGCCCGGCGGGGGAGAGCATCAAGTCTATTCGGCCAAATCCGATGTCGACGACGGCGCCGGCCGCGAACTTGTTACCGCTTATGCTTTGAAGCGTCCTGATGGCGAATGGTCGCTGCTGGTCGTCAATCGCGATCAGGAGAACGCTCACCGCGTTCGGATTGCGTTTCGCGGAGCGTTTCCTGGGAAGCCCGATGCGGCTGCGGGCTTTGCGGGGCCAGTCGAGATCGCCACCTTCGGCAGCGGCCAATACAAGTGGAACCCACCGCGCACTCGCTTCATGGCACATGCTGAAGTAGCTGCTGCGCCAACGGTTGTCAGTTACACGAACGGCACGGCTGATCCTGACGGGCCTATCTTGCGCTCAAAGCAGGACGGCAACAGGGACACGTTCTACGATCTGCCCGCGGCGTCGGTGGTGGTGATCCGTGGAAGGGTTGGGGCACCTTAGGACTGTCACTGTTTTCTATTTACTCCAGAGGTATCAGCAACCTGGGTAGTTGGTACCCACTCTCCTAACAGGGGTAGGCAGCGCGGCGTCGACCCCATTGACTCTATGTGATACATCATGGTATATATCAATTTAGGAGGATGCCGATGCCGCGCACCGCAAAGCTTTTTCTCAATGGCCGAAGTCAGGCGGTTCGGCTGCCTGCCGAGTTTCGTTTTGAAGGCAAGGAGGTTTTTATCCGGCAAGACCAAACCACCGGAGACGTAATTCTGTCGCGGCGTCCGGAATCATGGGACAGCTTCTTCAAACTCCGCCAGGAAGCAAATGTTCCCGATGAGTTCATGGCCGATCGTAAGGATGAGACCCCGCAGAAACGCGAGTTGTTCTGATGGGCATCCGCTACCTGCTCGACACCAATATCGCAAGCTGCGTGATCAAGGGGAACAACCCCGCTGTGGATCGTCATTTAGTGAAGGTGCCGATGGCACAGCTCGCTATCTCCGCAGTTACCGAAGGGGAGTTGCGATTTGGAGCGGCGCGGCTTCCCCATGCCACTCGCTTGCACTTCATGATCGAGGATTTCTTTCTCCGCGTGGCGGTATTGCCATGGGATTCAGATGCCGCTCAACAATATGGCCGGCTTCGAGCCACGCTGGAACGCGAGGGCCAGCCGATGGGCAACCTGGATGCAATGATTGGCTCTCACGCTCTTGCGTTGGACGCTGTCCTCGTCACCAATGATCATGCCTTTGCCCGCATTAAGAAGTTGAAACTCGAAGACTGGACCAAAGGACAGGGTCCGCGCCAATGAGCAAGATTGACGCAGCAGGGCGGTGAAAGGGATTCGATTGAAAGAAATTAGGAAAAAGGTGGCGTGGAATTCATGTCAGGTTAGTGAGAATCACAACGAATCCGCAGTATGACCAACGTAACCCCGCGCCCCGCCCTCCTTCTGCTATACTGCTGTTAACGCTTTTGCTACGGTTTGCCGTTAAGCGGGGATCCTATTGGATCCGCTCCACTTCCGCATTTCCTGCCCGCCGTTTGGTTCCAGCGCCAATTTCAATGCGAGCGGCATGCGAACTCTCGACAAGTGTGTTTGAGAATCTACTAGGCCCCTCCAGAAAGAAAACAATCGAATGACAACATTTACGGAACTGCCCTTGTCTGCTGCCTTGCAGCAGAAACTGGCGGCAGCTCAATTCATTACCCTCACACCCATCCAGGCGCGAGCCATTTCTCCTGCTCTTGAAGGCAAGGACGTAATCGGCACCGCCCAAACCGGCACCGGCAAGACTCTCGCGTTCCTGATTCCGATCATCGAGATGCTGCGAGCTGAATCATCGAAGCATGAAGCAGCTAAGACTGAAGCATTAAAGAACGTCCGCGCCTTGGTCCTGTTGCCCACACGTGAACTCGCCATGCAGGTTCACGAGCAGTACGAACAATTACGCGACAAGAAGATGCCGAAGGCGGCGCTGGTTATCGGCGGCGTATCGGAGAAGGCGCAGATTCATAGCCTTCGTTCCGGTTGCGAATTTGTAATCGCTACTCCCGGACGCCTGCAGGATTTCATCACCCGCAAATTCGCAGACTTGCGTCACGTGAAGATCCTCGTGCTCGACGAAGCCGACCGCATGCTGGATATGGGTTTTCTTCCAGCCATCCGGCGTATTCTGCAAATTCTGCCCCAGCGGCGGCAGACGCTTTGCTACTCCGCGACCATGGAACAGTCAGTAGCCTCGCTGGTGAATGACTACACACGCGAGCCGGTGCGAATCGCGCTCGGTTCAACTCTGAAGCCTGCGGAGAGCGTACAGCTCGAAGCTTATGAGGTCCGGCCATCCGAAAAATTGGACGTGCTCCGGCAGTTGCTGTACGAAGAAAAGGGACAGACCCTGATCTTCACGCGTACCAAACGCGGCTCGCAAAGGCTAGCCAAGGAACTGGAACGCGATGGCTTCTCGGCTGCCATGATTCACGGCGATCGCACGCAATCCCAGCGCAACGCCGCGTTGAGCGGCTTCCAGGAAGGCCGCTACCAGGTGCTGGTTGCGACCGACATCGCATCCCGCGGCTTGCACTGCGATGACGTGGCGCACGTGATCAACTACGACCTGCCGAAGATGGCGGAAGACTTCATTCATCGCGTCGGTCGTACGGGACGGGCCGGCTTGCAGGGACGAGCCTCAACACTGGTCACAGGCGTGGAGGTTTTGGAACTCCGCAATATCGAGCGCACTTTAAAACTGCGCATCGAACGCAAGCAGGTGAATGCAGCGGCCAATGATCGGCCGAAGCGCTTTGTTGAAAACACGCTGGCATCGCGGACGTTAACCGCTCTGCCGGGTGAGGTTTTTGTTTAGTGGAGCGACGGGCGCCTCGCCCGTCCAGTTGAAGGATGGCCGGGCGGGGACGCCCGGCACTCCACAATATTTCAAGGCGTTAGCGATCGATGGCTTTGGTGCCATGCGGAATGGGTAGGTCGATAGGACCGGTTTCGTCGTCGGAGCCAATGCGGAATAGCGCGGCCTGAGCTTCGGCGAGTTCGCGCATCTCACGCATTTCGTCTACCTCGTCCACCACTCCACCTTCCGGCTTTTCTTCCTTCCGTTGAGTTTTACGCTCGTTTTTGTCCCGTTGTTTCTGTTGGCGCGCTTGCTCTTTCTGACGTTTGCTAAAAGTTGATCGGCCTCTTGGCATTCGGAAACCCCCGTATCTCTAATTTGTTTATGATGGCCGCTGCATCACAGTTGGCCCAGTTTTTGTCGTTCTATCAAAATAGAGGATGACTACATCCTCCCTTTTTGTTTCAAGTCTGAAATCATTATATAGCCTCGAACCGAGCCTTGACGCACCGCGACTGGACTGCATGCCGGCGATCCCGTCGCGCGCTGTGGACCCCGGCGCAACATGTCTTGCTCGCGCGCCTGGTTTGCCACCTCAGACAGCAACGTGTTACCATCAAACACGTTACGAAAACGAGAAGAGACAGGAGTGCAACAGGTTAGTGCTAGCCAGAGAGCAAAAGCAATCCGTCGTTGACACGTATCGCACGCACGCTACCGATACCGGCAGTCCCGAAGTTCAAATCGCGCTGTTGAGCGAGCGCATTGGTCAGTTGACGGAACACTTCAAAGCGCACCAGAAAGACCATGGCTCGCGCCGCGGACTTCTCATGATGGTTAGCAGACGCCGTAGTCTGCTTGACTACTTGAAGAAGTACGACTCGGAACGGTATAAAACCGTTATTTCCAAGCTCGGCATCCGCAAGTAACAGCGCGATCGGCTCCGTGTGGAGCCGGTTCCAGACTCGAGAGCCTTAGCAAAGTGCGTTCCCAACCGCCGCCTGGCATCCGCCTGTCCACGCGAACTCCGTGCCCGCGCGCATGCCCTTCTGCCCATATAAAGGATGATCTATGAAGCCTGAAGCCACAAAAATTTCCGTCGAAATCGCAGGCGGAAAGCAGCTCTCGATTGAAACTGGAAAACTTGCCAAGCAGGCCGGCGGCTCCGCCGTCGTGCGCTTCGGCGAAAATGTCGTCCTCGCCGCCGCCACCTCCAATGCCGAACCCCGCACCGGCATCGACTTCTTTCCGCTCACTGTCGACTACCGCGAGTACACCTACGCCGGCGGACGCATTCCCGGCGGCTTTATCAAGCGCGAAGGGCGCATGAGCGAGCGCGAGGTTCTCACCAGCCGCCAGATTGACCGGCCGGTGCGTCCGATGTTCGCCGAAGGCTTCAAGTGCGAAACTCAGGTCATCGCCTTTGTCCTCTCCGCCGACACGGAAAATGATCCCGATGTTTGCGGTATTAATGCTGCTTCGGCCGCCCTTACCCTCTCCGACATTCCGTTTCTCGGCCCGATCGGCGCTGTGCGCGTTGGCCTGGTGGAAGGCCGCTTCATCGCCAATCCCACCTACACCGAAATGCGCGACGGCCTGCTCAACATCATGGTCGTAGGCACCGCCGATGCGATTGTCATGATCGAATCCGGCGCGAAGGAAGTAAAGGAAGAGACGGTGGTGGACGCGATCGAATTCGCGCACACCGAAATCAAGAAAATATGCGCCGCCATCAACGAACTACGCAGCAAGGTTGGCAAGCCGAAGCGTCAGGTGACGCCGCCGGAATTCGACGAGACTTACTTCAAAGGCCTGGAATCGCAGATCGGCCGGCAACTGGCCGACGCTCTTGACACCGCGAAGCATCCGAAAGCCGAGAGCTACGAGTTGGTCCGCACATTGGAGAAAGAGCTGCTCGCTGCTTTGCCCGAGGACGACTTAGCCGGCAAAGCGAAGCTGAAGGAGTATTACGAAACTCTACGCGAGCGCATTTTCCGCAACCAGGTGATTGATCACAAGCGCCGTCCCGACGGACGCGCATTCGACCAGATCCGCGAGATCTGGATCGAAGCCGGCGTTCTGCCTCGCGCGCACGGCAGCGCGGTCTTCACCCGCGGTGAAACCCAGGCGCTAGTTACCACCACGCTCGGCACCAGCGACGACATGCAACGTCTCGAGGGCTTTGAAGGAGAAGCCAAGAAACGCTTCATGCTGCACTACAATTTCCCGCCGTTCTCCGTTGGAGAGGTTGGGTTCATGCGTGGCGCAGGACGCCGCGAAATCGGCCACGGCGCACTAGCCGAGCGTGCTGTTTCCGCGGTCCTTCCGACCGAAGACAACTGGCCTTACGCCATGCGCGTCGTCTCCGACATTCTGGAGTCGAACGGGTCGTCGTCGATGGCTACGATTTGTGGCGCCTCGCTCTCATTGATGGATGCGGGCGTGCCGTTGAAGGCTCCGGTGGCTGGCGTTGCGATGGGATTGGTGAAGGAAGGCGATCAGTATGCCATCCTGACCGACATCGCAGGCGCGGAAGATCATTACGGCGACATGGATTTTAAAGTTGCCGGAACCAAAGACGGCATCACCGCGCTGCAAATGGATATTAAGGTTGCGGGAATTACTCCGCAGATCATGCGCGAGGCGCTGGCGCAGGCACAGCGCGGGCGGTTGTTCATTCTCGGAAAGATGGACGAGGTGATCACCGAAGGCCGCGTGAAGGTTTCGGCTTACGCGCCTCGCATCTACACCCTGCAGATACCGGTGGACAAGATTCGCGACGTGATTGGGCCCGGTGGCAAAATGATTCGCAGCATCATCGAGCAGACGGGCGTGAAGATCGACGTGGAAGATTCGGGTAAGGTCAACGTGGCTTCGAACGATGAAGTCTCGGCGAACAAGGCCTTGCAGATTATCCGCGATCTGACGGCTTCGGCTGAGGTAGGGAAGACTTATCTCGGAAAGGTCAGCCGGTTGGCTGATTTCGGGGCGTTCGTCGAAATTCTCCCTGGCTTGGACGGGCTGCTTCACATCAGCGAAGTCGCCGAGCACAGAATCAAAGATGTTCGCGACGAACTGAAAGAAGGCGACCAGGTGCTGGTGAAAGTGCTGGCCGTAGAAGGCAACCGCATCAAGCTGTCCCGCAAAGCGATCCTGAAAGAGCAGCGCGCTAAAATGGGCGGGGCTCCGCCTCCTCCAGAAGGCGATGAGGGAGCGGGCGTGGCACCACCGTCAGCGTCGTACAGTGTTCCGCAAGGATCTCCCACAGCAGTGATCGAAGGCGGCGCAGATTTCGATGCCGACGATGAGCCAAACTTCAACCGCGTGGATGGAGTCGTCGCCTCAGTAGAGGCAGGCGCTGCGCGTCCGGAAGGCTCGCGTGAAGGACGTCCCAGCGGCGGCGGTGGCGATAGAGATCGCAATCGCCGGCGTCGCGGTCGCGGACGCGGTCCGGGCGGTGGTCCCGGAGGAGGTCACGGTGGTGGCCATTCCGGCGGCGGAGGCGGCGGACGCGGAAGAAGGTAGGATCAGAGTACCGAGTTGACAGCAACACGAGGGCCGCAGCGATGCGGTCCTTTTTCTATGAGTCTCGCCTCGTGGCCGCTCGCGGAAATTACCGTGTGGCGCGGACACTCCTGTCTGCGTGCCTTAGAAGGATAGGCGTTTGAAAATGGTTTCCGGGACCTGTCGCACAGCAGTCATGACATAGCGCCAGATTTTCGGGGTGTAGAGGACGTCGGGGGATCGTCGTTCGAGGGCACGGACGATGTCCCGCGCAACCTGCTCAGGATCGGCAAAGCGCGCGGAATTAGCAAGGTGATCGGTCATCGGAGTTTGAACCGGCCCGGGCTTGATGGTGATGACGCGTACTCCGGCAGGATGGAGGCGGCTGCGGAGTCCCTGAAAAAAGAGTGACAGCGCGCCTTTGGAGGAACCGTAGACGTAATTGGAGCGGCGTCCTCGATCTCCGGCGACGGAGGTGATGGCGGCCAGGCACCCGGTGCGTCGGCGTTCCAAATCGGCGGCGAACAGGGTGAGGATCGCGGTGGCACTGACGAAGTTGACCTGCAATTCTTCCAGCAAAATATCGACCGAGGTTTCAGACTCCTTCTGGTCGTGCATGGAGCCGTAAGCGAGGAGCACGGTGTCAAAGTCCGGGAAGTTGCGGCGGGCAAATTCGAGGACGGCCGCGTGCTGCTGAGTGGAGGCCAAGTCAGCAGAGTAAGTCAAGACTTGGTGCGCACCTCGAGCCGCTAAGTCGGCCTGCACTTCGGCGAGGCGTTGTGACGAGCGCGCGACGAGGAGTAACTCGCGACCCTCGCGAGCGAATAGGCGCTGGACTTCCAGGGCAATGCCGGAAGTGGCGCCGAGAATAATGATTTTTCTCATCGCGGTCATTGTGCTCCCGTCACGCGTCGCCAGAATGAGGACGACATCTTCGGGTCGATGTATGGGACAAAGCCGCGCCAGCGCGGGAACGATGTATCAAACAGAGCGGGGCTCATGCGGGCGTCTTTGGCGGGGTAGAGCGCTCCACCACTTTGCTGGACAACTTCATCGAGCGACTGCATGAGTCTAAGCGTCCGCTCGCCGCGCATGGCGAAGTCGAGCGCGACGGTGAGTCCGGGGCGCGGGAATGAGAGCATGCCCGCCGGTGGCGCGGAGCCAAATTGCTTCAGCACTCCTAAAAAAGAGCCCATGCCGGAGCGCGCGATGCGATCGAGTAACTCCTCGACAGCTTCAACGTTCGTCTCCGGGATTACGCACTGATATTGCAGAAAACCTTGCTTGCCGTAGAGCAGGTTCCACTGCCGAACGGAATCAAGCGGATAGAAAAACGAGTCGTAGGGAACGGCGGCGGCGCCTTTCCTGGCCGAGTGAATCTTGTAGTAGGCGGTGTTGAAGGCTCTTACAGAGTAACGGTTAAGCATCCAAGCTGGCAATGCGAAAGGCAGTTTAGGGCCGCGCCTGGGGTGAACCTCCTTACCACGCTCAGCGGAATGATTACCGCGAAAGAAGATGCCCCGAGGATGTTTGCCGGCAAAACAATCGAGCCAAGCCACGGTGTATTCGAAGCGGTCGTTGCTTTCGCGGCTCAGGTCGAGAAAACTGCTTAGCGATTGAAAGGGGACGGACTCGGCGTCGATCCATGGACCAGCCACACGGTTGAGCTGGATGTCTGCCCAGGCGATAACGCCGGTCAGTCCGAGCCCGCCGATGGTCGCGTGCAACATGTCCGAATGTTCTTCGGAATTACAAATTACCAGACCGTCGTTCGACCGATGCAGAGCGATCTGGCGAACGTGAGCGCCGAAGGTTGCAGCACAATGATGGTTCTTCCCGTGGACGTCGTTGGCGATGGCTCCGCCGACAGTGACGAAGCGCGTGCCGGGCGTGACAGGAAGGAACCATCCTTTAGGGAGAAATACGTCGAGAATGTCGGAGAGGCTGATGCCGCTTTCGCAGCGGAGCATGCCAGTGGATTCGTCGAATCCCAGGATGCGGTTAAGGCGGCGACAGTCGATCAGTTCTCGGCCGGCGTTGAGACAAGAGTCTCCATAGCTGCGGCCGAGGCCATAGGGGAGAAGGGACCCGGGCGCAGCAGCTCTGAGAATGTCCGGTACCTGATCGTTCCACGCCGGCTTGTGAACGTGATGGTGCGCAGTCTTCGGGTAACGGCCCCACGAGAGAATTCGCTCGGTGGCGGACGAAGCTGCGGGTTGCTTGCGCAAGGTTGCGGCTGATTGACCGGACATACTAGAAAGTCATGTTTACCATGCTCGCCGTGATTACTAGTGCCGCTGCCAATGCCACCCCGTAACTGACTGGGTCCCGAATGGCGAGTGTGACCGGGTCTTCCTTTAATTCTCCGCGATGCGCCAGCAGCCAATTTCGGCTGAGCCAATAAAGAACGATGGGGCAAAGCAGAAGGAGAAACTCCGGCGATGAGTAGAGCAGGCGCACGTCCTGACTCTGAACGTAGAGGCTGAAGATGACAACGGCGGAGAAACTGCTGCCGACGCCAAGAGAGAGGAGAAGTTCGCGGTCGCCGGTATGATAGCCCCGCCCGGAGTTACCGGCGCTAACTAGATCGCTGGCGTGGAGTAACTCAGAGTATCGTTTCGCCATCGCGAGACTAAGAAAGAAAAACATCGAGAACGCGAGGAACCACTGCGAAAGTGGAGTGGCGGAAATGAGTGCCCCGGCGAGTATGCGGAAACTGTAGAAACTGGAAAGAACGAAGACGTCGAGCAGGGCAATCTTCTTGAGATAGAGGGAATACAGCATGGTAAGCGTGGCGTATCCAAGCAGGGCGAGGCCGAATTTCGTGTTGAGAAGAAAGCCCAGGCCGAGTGCCGAGGAGAGCAAGATAAATGACGCAACCAAACCCTGGGGAATTGAGATGTCGCCGGCAGCGAATGGGCGCTCCTTTTTCCATGGATGTTCGCGATCAGAATGGAGGTCGAGCAGGTCGTTGAGGATATAGAGCCCAGAGGCGCAGAAGCCGTAGAGCGCGAAGCCGACGAGAGTACGGGCAAAGGGCTCGACCGCCAAGTTATGGGACAGGGCAAGGGGCAAGAAAAGCAATAGATTCTTCGCCCAGTGGTGGCCGCGAAGAGCATTCACCCACGTGCTCGCAGACGCGCGGAGCGATGCCCGCGGTTCGAGGATTGTGCCCTTGAGCGTGGTTACGGCCGCTGCTTGCTCAGCGCGGGCTTCGGTGCCGACCACGTAAGCGGCACGAGCGTTGCGCCAGACTTCTACATCGGCGGTGGAGTCGCCCACATAGTCGAAGCCGGTCTGGATGAAGTGCTGGGATAGAAACGCAGCTTTGCTCGCTCCCTTCAGATTCAGTTGGCCGTCGCTGGCGTGGACTTCGTCAAAGACGCCGAGATAGCTGGCAATCGCTTCCGCAAGCTCGCGGTCGGCGGCCGTTACGAGCGCGATGCGGCGGCCGGTGGCTTTTTCCTGCTGGATAAGTTCAAGTACTTGTTGCCGATAGGGAAGGCGAGCGGGGTTGAGATGGGTCCGAGCGGCGAGATGGCGTTTGAGAGAAGCTCGTCCCGCAAGCAACCAGAAGGGGAGCAGCAGGAGCGTGCTGGGGCGAGTCTTTAGGAGGACGAGGACGCACTCCCACAGAACATTGCCCCGGATCAAAGTGCCATCGAGATCGACGCACAAAACCGGGGACAACTCCCTGGCAGGTTTGGCTCCGGTGACAGACCCCATAGATGATCGTCGCATAAACAGGAGGGCGAAACAGGGGAATAAGTGGCACACCTAGGTAACCTGAGTAACATGCGCCGGGTGGGGCGGGAGGTTAGTATGAGCTGATCTAGAGAGAAGGGATCGACTCTGGAGACGACCCCACATGGACCAAACACAAGGGCATCCCGAACCGGGCGCGGTGGAATTGTTGGCCAAGTACTTGCGCCGGCCGAGCGCCCTGCTGCCCTTGCTCGGGCTGGTTACTTTTGTGGTTTATAGCGGCTCGCTGTCTTTCGATTTCGTATGGGATGACTGGCCGCAGATTGTGAACAGTCCGATCATCAGGACATGGAGCAACCTCCCACGCGCGTTTGGGAGTGACTTGTGGTATCACGTGGCGCGAAACCAGGTGTATTACCGGCCGCTGTTCGTGGCTTGGTCGATGTTGAATTACACATTGTTCGGATTGCGGCCGTGGGGATGGCACCTGGGAGCGGTTCTGTTGCACGTCGGCGCTGTGGCGGCCGTGTTTTACATGGTGAGAAGGCTGGGATTGGAATACTGGACGGCGGCCCTGACAGCGCTGATTTTTGCGTTGCATCCAGTTCACATTGAGCCGGTCGCATGGATTTCCGCTGCTTCGGACACGATGGTCACAATGTTTGCCGCGCTGGCGTTTGCTGCGTTTCTTAACGGGCGTGATGCGGGGCGCGACTCGCGACGAAATCCAGAAAAAAGAAATAGAACGGCGTGGTGGATTGCCTCGCTGGCGTTGCTGGCATGCGCGCTGCTGACGAAAGAAATGGCCGTCATGTTTTCGGCGCTGGTCGGAATCTACGCCTGGCTGTATCCGGCGAAAGCAAAGGCGTCGTCAGGGCGGAAAGTAATTGCGGCGGTGATTGAGGCGGCTCCGTACGCGGTGGTGACGCTCGCGTATGCGCTGCTCCGCAGGCACGCGCTACTATCCGCAACCGGGCAGTTTAATCCCAGTCACGGGATGATGGACGTGGCACGGACTTTGCCGCTGGTGATGTCAATTTATCTGCGGCAGTTGCTGGTTCCGGTGGGCACTACGGGGCTTTACTACACGCCCTATGTTACGACCGCAATCGTCAGCCAAGTGGTGGCGCCGGCAGCGGTGTTGGGGGCGGCGTTGATTGGATTGTGGTATTGGAATCGGCGCGCAGGGAATTCTATTGTCGCGTTTGCGGGATTGTGGCTGCTGGTGGGACTCGCTCCCACGCTGTATTTGCGGAATTTCGGCAACGGCGATTTTGTGCGCGACCGTTACATGTATTTGCCATCGATCGGATTTGCGATTCTGGCGGCAATGGGGCTGCGACGATTGCCGTCCAGCAAGGGATGGAGCGCGCAGTTGGTGCAGGGGTGCGCGGTACTCCTGCTATGCAGTGGTTATTTGTGCGCGTCGATTACACAGCAGGTGTACTGGGCGAACGATCTGATGGTTCTGCTACGCGGACAATCACTGTATCCGGGAAACCCGTCCACGATGGCGGGGTTGGCGAAAGAGTACAGCAAGGTGGGCGTGCATGATCGCGCGATTGAGTTGGCGGAGTCGGTGGTAAAGGACCATCCGGAGTATGGTTATGGGCCGCTGACGCTCGCGGAGGTGTACATCCATGCCGGTCGATTCGAGGAAGGCCGCATTTGGCTCGACCGGGTGAATCCGGATTACGCCAAGTCGGAGGTGGGGATGGCGAGTGTCGCCGGACTCTATGGCCAAATGGGCGACTATGAGCGGGCTCTTGCGCTTTGCGCGGAGATTTTGCAGAGGGAGCCCAATCTTTATTCGGCGCTCTACAATTGCGGCAACATTCACTTGCTGGACGGTCAGTACCAGCAGGCGGAACAATTGCTGTCGCGCGCCGTGCAGCTAGTGCCGGAGCAAGCCGCTCCTAAACATTTTCTAGGGCGCGCACTTTTGCAAGATGGACGGAGCGTGGAGGCGAAGCGTTACCTGCTGCAGGCTGTGGTCATGGACCCGAAGGTGTGGGACTACCACTACTGGCTGGCAGAATCATTTGAAAAGGGCGGGGATATATCCGCCGCGCGGACAGAGTATCGGCAAGCGTTGCAGCTGAACCCGGATAGCAAAGAAGCAAAGATGCGGCTAGCGGCGCTGGAGGCCAAGTGAGCAAGCAGATCGAAGACAACCAGATCCAAGGTCGCCAGATTGAGGACCAGTCCCGCAGCACGCAAAGGCGAACGCTTCTGAGTCTTGAAGTAAAGGTTCAGGAGGCGGACTCTGACAAGCCAGCAAGAACTGTCTGGGAAGCCATGCTTGCGGTGCTTTCAAGCAATAACTCGCGGGCTCGCATACTCGTTCTCTGCCTTGTAATGGTCATCGCCGGAACCTACGTGGGCGTCCGAGTGAATCAGAGCTGGATTGCAGTAGATGATGGAATTCTGGCCCAGAGTGCTCTACGCGTTCTTCAGGGCCAGCTTCCACACAGTGACTTTGTTGAAATTTATACGGGTGGTCTCAGCTTCATTCATGCCGCAGCCTTTCGCGTATTCGGAGTCAATCTCCTCTCGCTGCGGATTTGTGTGTTTTTATTTTTTCTGACCTGGGTTCCCGCTCTCTATTACATTGCCCTGCGCTTCACGCCTCCCGTCACCGCGGGAATGGTTGCGCTGTTGGCGATTGCTTGGAGCTTTCCGAACTATGAGGCCGCCATGCCGTCCTGGTACAACCTGTTTTTCGCCACGTTCGGTGCGGCGGCATTGCTCCGCTACCTCGAAGTACGGAGCAGGCGTTGGCTGTTTATCGCGGGGCTCTGCGGCGGATTCTCAATTCTCATCAAGGTCATCGGCTTCTACTACATTGCCGGCGTCCTGCTGTTCCTGGCTTTTCTAGAGCAGAGCGACAATGAGCAACTGGGAACGGAGAAAAACAGCTGGGGCTACCGCGCATTCAGTGCGGGAGCGTTGCTCGCGTTTCTGGGTACGTTGATTTACATGCTGCACAGTCGGCTCGCGGCCGGAGAGTTCTACCATTTCTTGCTGCCGTCGCTCGCCGTGGTAGGGATGGTTCTGCTTGGTGAACGGAAGGCCGGCGCCGGAACCGGAGAGCGCTTTGCCGCACTCCTGCGCCTGGTGATTCCATTTATTTCCGGGGCGGCGGTTCCCATCGTCATCTTCGTAATCCCGTATACGCTGGCGCGCTCGGCAGGCGGCTTTTTCTCCGGAGTCACTTCCAGCACGGTCGCCCACGCGATTGATTTAGCCGTGGCTCGGCCAGCATCGCCCCAGTACATTGTGGCCGTCCTGCCCCTGGTGTTGTTCTTAGCCGCTGGTATGTACTGCAAGCAGTTCCAGGGACGAATGGTCGGTGCGGCCGTCGCCCTGCTCGCCGTTGTGGTCGTCGTGCGAGCTCCGCGGTCCGCGTTCGTCTACTCGGGGGTGTGGTTATCGGTGGTGATGCTGACGCCAGTGGTGGTTGCGGCGGGTGTGGCCTCGATCCTTGCTCTGCGCTCGAGAGATGGCGTCTCAAAACTCCAGCGAGAGCGATTGGTGTTGTTAGTGGCGTTGGCCGCGACCTGCACGCTTGTGCAGTATCCGTTTCCCGTCCCCATCTATCTTTGCTACGCGTTGCCCTTAACCCTGCTGGCTCTGGTAGCAATTGTGACGACAGTCCGGAAGCAGCGTGGAACCTACGTCCTGGCTTCGCTAGTTGGGCTTTACTTTGCATTCGCAGTGGTCAACCTGATTCCGCTTCATCTCGCCGAATATTCGCATGCCTTCGGCCGCAGGGACGTTCTCCGCGTACCGCGCGGAGGCCTGCTCATTGAAGACGAGCCCTATTTCGAGGACTTGACGATTTTCCTGCAGCAGCGTGCCCCGAACGGCTTGATGTATGCAGGCAATGACTGCCCGGAGCTTTATTTTCTAACCGGACTGAAAAACATTACCCGCGATGATAACGGGGCGCCGGCCGAGGAAGTGCTGAAAGCGCTGCAGTCAACCGACGTCAAGGTTGTAGTCATCTTTGAGTCCCCCTACTTCCCCTCGGCGCAGACAAGTCCTGAGGTGCGCGCCGAAGTCATACGGAGGTTTCCACTGAGCCGGATGTTTGGGATCTTTCACGTGTACTGGCGGGACTAGGTAGACGATCCGGTCCTACCGGACGGAGTTGCAAGGCGGTTTTTCGATTTCGATTAGAAGTCTTCCGATGTCTACACTTGTGAGCAGCCAATGTTCGTCTCCCAGTCGAGTCGGCCAAGCGGTCGGATGGCGACGGTGAGTCGAGGCGACACACCTTTCCTGATCCGGTCCCGTGACGAATACACAAACTGCTCTTTAGACTTACTGGCCCGTGGCCGCGCCCGACGCAAGAGCACCGCGGGGAAGCGGTTCGCCGGGTTCATACTGGAAATTCAATCTTTCTCGTTCCACCACCAGCGGACGGTTGTGCACCTGCGTGTGGATGTTCCCGATGTACTCGCCGATGATGCCCATGAAGAGAAGCTGGAGTGATCCCAGAAAGAACATTCCGATGGCGATGGGCGCGATGCCCAGCGTGAACTCATGCCAGAACATCAGTTTGTATGCGAAGTAGCCCGTGCCGCCGAGCATGGAGAGCAAAGATCCCGCAAATCCCGCGAACGTGACCAGTCGCAGCGGGACCTTGGAGAGCTTGGTGATGCCGAGCATTGCGAGGTCGTAAAGCGTGTAGAAATTGTTTTTGGACTTGCCACTCTTGCGGCGCTGCTGCTGATACAGAACTTCGGCGTGGGGAAGGCCGATTTCGGCGATCATACCGCGGAAATAAGGATAAGGATCGCCAAACTGGCGGACGAGGTCGATAACCTGTCGATCGTAGAGCCCAAATCCCGTGAAATTTTCGTAGGTCTCGATGTCATCGGAGAGACGGTTGACCAGTCGATAAAACAGTTTCCGAATCAGGAATACCGGCGCCGATTCGCGGCTCTGATGCTTGACGGCAATGACGATCGGAACTCCCTTTTCCCACTGTTCCAGCAGTTGGGCGAGAACTTCGGGCGGGTCCTGCAGGTCGGACATGAGGACAATAACGGCGTCGCCGCGAGTTTGCAGGAGCGCATGCATGGGGGAGCGGACGTGTCCGAAGTTACGCGCATTGCGGATAACCTTGACATTGGAGTCGGCGGCGGCAATTTCACTGAGGACAGTGAAGGTGGTGTCGCGGGACGCGTTGTCGATGAAGATATGCTCGTAGCGGTACTTTCCGAGGCGCAGCATCAGGTCACGCACGCGCTCGTAGACTTCGCGGACATTGCCTTCCTCGTTAAAACAGGGCGTGACTACGCTGATGGTTTTCATTTCGTGACCAGCACTCATTCGCCGCCGCCCGCTTTTGCCGCGTGAGCGGCTTGGGGAGGCAGGCCCCGGTGATAGATCAGTTCGGTGAGCGACGGAATGTTGGCATAAGGACTGTCGATGGCATCGATCATGATGGGCTGATCTTTGGGCACAGCTTTCAGGATGACTTCGCCCCGCATCAGTTCGCGGCAGGAGATCTGTCCCTGCTGCAGCGGAATGGCCAGATAGACGTCGGCATCCTGGAGAACGTGGCCAACAGGAAGATCGCGCTTGGCATAGACTCCGCGGACCAGCGAGTCGAGATAGCTGACTTCCTTTTGGGGAGGCAGACGTTTCTGCGTTCCTGGAGCTCCGCACATTCTCTTAGCGCGATGAAAAGCCTTGAACCAGGTGTCGATTTGCTCAGGCACCGAACAGTATGGAGAAACGGTCATGCCCTCGGTTTGAATGTCGACGTGGCGCTCGAAAGTCCGCGCGCCTTTGGCATAGGCCATGAGCATGGAGGAAGTCCAGTCGCGATACTCATGCGTGGAAAACCCGATCGTGTGATGGGGATACCGGCTGCGGAGAAAATCGATCTGATTGAGTTCGATGTCGCAGTCCTCGGAGGGATAGAGCGAGACGCAGTGATTTATCGCCAGCGGGATATGACGATTGTCGAAAAACGTGACCAGGTCGTCAAGGTCCTTTAGGGACGAGCCGCCGGTAGAGACGATGACCGGCTTTTTTGTCTTTGCCATCTTTTCGATCAAGACCCAGTCGGCACAATCCGAACTGGCAAGTTTGAGGATGGAGATGCCGAGCTCGCAGCAGAAGTCGACGGAACTTTCGTCGAACGGAGTTGCCATCGGGATGCAACTGGCTTCGCGGATGGCTTGTACCAGTTTGGCGAAGTCCTCCGGCTCGAGGCGCGTGTCCAGCGTTTTCTTGATGTAGCGGATATCGTCGCGGTGGCGAAAATCCCGGTGGATGAAAGTGTCAACGTCACGCAGCTGCAGTTTGATGGCGGCGCGCACGCTGTTGAAGCGCACGACCTGCGCATAGTTACTGATGATCTTCAGACCGCGCTGAAGGTCTCCCAAGTGGTTATTGGCCACTTCGAGAACGAATAACTCGTCGAATATATCATTGCCAGTCATGATGTTACTTGCCTGTCCAGTTCGTGTCGCAGCGCCGGTCGAGAGGCACGGTTGATTAGTATGGTAATGTCCTTATTCCTTGATGACATTGTCCTTCAGTTCAGTCTCGTCCAGGAAAGGGTACATGTCCTCTAGATTGGGCGAAACGATCCGCCCATCGGGTAACTGCCTGGCCCGCGATCGCGGCTCGAATTCCTGGTTCGGGTCGAGTACAACGTCGACTAATGATGGCCCATCGGCCGTGAGTGCGAGGTCGACCTGCGCCAGTTGCGACTGGCGGTCGATGCGAATCGATGGAATGCCATAGGCACAGGCCACCTTGACCATGTCGGGAAGGGAGGCCCCGCTCGATGCGCTCTCTCCGGTTAGTCGGCCGAAGAATCCGGATTGCGTCATCCGCATGGAAAGATAGCCGGAGTTATTCAAGACAAAGATCTTGAGTGGCAAGTGATGGTGAACAACAGTTTGTAACTCCTGGATGTTCATTTGAATACTGCCATCTCCGGCAAGGCAGATAACACGCTTCCCAGGACGGGCGAAAGCTGCTCCGATCGCGGCGGGCAGGTCGTAACCCATGGAAGCGGATCCGGAATTGGAGATCAGGCGTTGGTTTGTGCGCAACCGCACGGTCTGGAAAGGCACGATGCAGGAGGTTGCGTTGCCGCAGACTATGACATCGTCGTCGGCCAGTTTGGCCGAGAGTTGCTCTACGAAGAAGTAAGGATTCAAGGGTGGACCGGGGTGGCGTTGACGATCCTGCACCACAGGATAGAGTTGCACGCGTTCCCGGCACCAGGCGAGCCACGGAGCGTGAACTCCAGGGCGGTAGTTGTCCGCCACACACTGACGAAGGAGTTCTTGCAGAAACCGCTTGAGGTCGCAGTGGATTGCCATGTCCGGCTGAATAGTCGGTTTGTGGAACTCGGCGGCGTCGATATCGACCTGGATTTTGAACGCGCGCGGCGCGAATGATTTCCAGTTATAACTGATCTGACGGATGTTGAGACGCGATCCGAGGATCAACAGAACGTCGGCATTTTGCACCGTGAAGTTTCCGGCGCGGTCGCCGATGGTACCCGGGCGCCCGCAAAAGAGCGGGTCGTCGGATGCGATGAGGTCATGGGTCCAGGCGGTGGTTACGGGCACGCCCAGCCGGTGCAAGAGTTCGTCGAATTCAGCGACCGCATGGGCGGCGCGGACGCCCGTGCCGGCGAGGATCACGGGTCGCTTTGCGTTTCTTACGCGGTCGAGAACTTCACGACAATCGGAATTCAGACGCGAGGAGTCGCGGGCGGTCTTGTCTCGTGCGGGGCCATCGTGCGCGGTCTCGTCCTCCGCGGGATCATAGCCGCGAAGGGTGGCGGGATCGATGGACGCGGCCTGCACATCGACCGGAATGTCGAGCCAGCACGGACCAGGGCGTCCACTTTGTGCAAGGTGCCAGGCGCGCTCGAGGTGATATCGGATGGAGAGGGGATCGTCGATCAGCACCGCGTACTTGGTGATGTTCGCGACCATCGCGATGATGTCGGCCTCCTGGTCTCCGAGCTGGCGGAGGCCAGTGATGCCTTGAGCGCGCATGCAGGTTTCGCGCTTGACCTGGCCGGAGACGACGAGCATCGGGATGGAGTCGGTCCAAGCCCCGAAAACTCCGTTCAGCGCGTTGATACCGCCGGGACCGGTGGTGACGTTGACCACGCCGGGCTGGCCGCTGATGCGGGCGTATGCTTCGGCGGCCATCGCTGAAGCCTGTTCGTGGTGATTGCAGACGTACTGAATGCGCGGCTCCTGGCCAATGGAGTCGTTGAGGTGCATGGCGCCGCCGCCCGTGACAAGAAAGATGTGGCGCACACCCCAATCCGCGAGCCGCCCGACGATGTAGTCCGAAAGCTTCATGAGCGGCGGACCTCGGAGCGGGCGTCGGAGCGGACCTCGTATGGGAGATCGGAGCTCGAGTCTTGAAGCAGCGAGAAAACGGGATTGCTGAGTCCGAGACGGCGGATTTGAGCCCTGATTTCGTCGGCGTGGAGCAGCGTGGCGATAATGATCGGCTGACGGGTGCCAGCGATTTCTTGCGCGCCAAGTTCCCGCGGGCCGATGATGGGCGCACCGGCAATGGTCTTGCCCCGGAGAATGGGATTGTTGTCCACTAGAGCGCAGACTTCAGCCTGCGCGAGACAGGGTAGGGCGAGGAGCTTCATCGCGAATTGCCCTGCACCCCAAAGGATGACGCGCCGAGTGGTTGCGAGCTGGCCGGCTAAGTGGTGGTTGATCCTCTCCATCCGCTCGGCGGAATGGCGGATGTAGGCAGCGATTTTGGACGGTAACTCTTGATCGCAAACGACGCGCTCGTCGACGGTTCCACCGTTGTCGTGGAAGAGTCCAAATACAGCGGGGTAGAGGGTGTCTCCCGCCGTCTGAATCACTTTCTGTTGAACGATGGTGGCCTGGAACCCAAACCGGCGGGCGGTGTTTTCGAGAGCACGCGCCGAAAAGTGGTTGATGTGCTCGGTATTGAATTCCTGGAAAGGCGCGTAGAGATAGTCGTCGTAACGGGTGGCGTCAGGAGTCTCCAGATAAACGTAGCCTCCGGGCGCGAGAAGACGGCGGGCGGCGGTGAAGAATGCGGGGATATCGTAAACGTGTTCGAGCACATGGCTGAATACGACGCAATCGAATTTGGGCATGTGCGCGGGAGCCGAGCTGATCGACCCGACGTAGGCCTCAAAGCCACGATCACGGCACGCCGCCGCGCAGCGCGGTGAAGGATCGAGTCCGGCGACCGCCGTGAATCCCTGGTCGCGGAGGGCAGTGAGCAGGCCGCCCGTAGCACAGCCGGCGTCGAGGATGCTGGCCGCCCGCGAAGGCAGGGCACGGGCGATGTCGGAGGCGGTCGTGGCGAGTCGAGCAGCGTCGAATGGGGAAAGACCGCTGCCGGTCGCGGTCGCGGAGTCGTCGTACTTGGACCACTCGCAATAGAAACGGTCGTAATCACTCTGGGTGGCGGCGGGATCGGCATAGACGAAGCCGCAGCGGCGGCACACGGCAACGTCGTACTCGTTGGGCAGAGGGTAGCCGTCCGGAACGACGAATCGCTGGTGATGACAGACCGTGTTGCCACTTGCACCGCAAGCGCCGCATGCGCGATGAGGCTGAGGGCTGACAGTAGCAGCGCTATGCATGGGCCCCCCGGGCGGCAGCCGCTAGTTTAGAAATTTCGCGTTCGGAAAATGCGTTGCAGGAAAACCAGGCATGTGTGCGGCAGATGGCCTCCCGCAGCGATACCTCGGCGCGAAGGCTCAGCTCTTCGCGTGCTCGCGCCGTGCAGGGCACGTAGCGGTGCACCGTGCCGCCAGCCGTTGCAGCGGAAGCGATATTGACATCAACTTCCGGTGGCAGAGCGGCGGCCACTTCGCGCGAGAGGGTGGCGATATTCAAGGCCTCTTCGGAGCCGACGTTATAGGCGCGGCGTGATTGTCCCTGGAAGAGAATGGTCCAAAGCCAGACCGTCAGATCGGAGGCGTAAAGATAGGAACGAACAGGGGAGCCGTCTCCCTGGACGCGAATCGGGCGATGGTGCAGACGATCGGCGATAAAGTTGCCGATGGCGAAATGCGCGTCGAGTTTCATGTAGGGGCCGACGAAAGCGAAACAGCGCGCGACAGTGGTAGCTAAACGGGGCGAAGCAGCGAGCGAGCACAGCATTTCTGCGGAGCGCTTACCTTCGGCATAGGCAGAGGCCGGGTTGAGAGGATCGGGTCCACCCTCGAAGGATTCACTTAGGTTCGGGAGTTGCGGCGGCTGGGTTCCGTAGACTGCACCTGAACTGACGAGCAGAAATCTGGTGACTGAACCGGCGATGGAGAACTGCAGCGCGCGGCGGGTCCCTTCGACGATGGTGTCGAACATCACAAGCGGCGATTCGGTATTCAGTTTCGAGCTGGCTTCGGTCGCGGCATGGATGACGTGTGAAAATGCTCCTTGTGGAAAATCGCCGTGGCGAACGTCGGCGGCGTGCAAGGTGATCGCTGGATCTTGCGCCAGGTGCGGCGCTTTCTCAGCAAGCCGTCCCGGATTTCGCGATAGCCCAACCGCATGAGCGTTGAGATTCAGCCGTCGGTTCGCCCAGGCAAAACTCTCGAGCAGCCAGCATCCGAAAAATCCAGTGGCGCCCGTGACCAGGATGCGCTGGCCGCGCAGCTCCTCCCACAGAGGCTCGGTTCGCGCGACGATGTTATCGAGATCGCGCGCCAGCCGGTTTGTCGTTTTCGCGGGGCTCATGGTTGCGTTCGTGCAGTGTTGCGTGAGTTATGCTCCCTGAACGGCGGAGGCGGCTTTTGGAATCTGATGGAAAGTCTCCGCCATGTAATCGATCATCGATTGCGTGATGCCGGGGTAGAGGCCGATCCAGAAAACATTGTTCATTACAAAGTCGGTATTCCGTAAATCGCCGATCACGCGCCGCTGAATGTCGCGATAGGCGGGCTGACGAAGCAGGTTGCCGCCGAAGAGCAGGCGGGTGGCGATGTTTCGAGATTCCAGAAAACGCACGACCTGGGTGCGGGTTGTGGGCGCATCCTTTCGAACCGCGAGAGGAAAGCCGAACCAGCTTGGGTCCGAATGTGCGGTGGCTTCGGGCAAGATGAAAATGTCGTCGAGATCGCTGAGGGCGGCGTGAAGTTTAGTGAAGTTCGCGCGCCGTGCGGCGATGAAGCCCGGCAGCTTCTTGAGTTGCGCGACACCGACGGCGGCTTGCATGTCGGTTGCTTTGAGGTTGTAACCAATGTGGCTGTAAATATATTTGTGGTCGTATCCGCTCGGCAGATCGCCAAGTTTCCATTCAAAGCGGCAACCGCACGTGTTGGATTTCCCGGGATCGCACCAGCAGTCACGGCCCCAGTCGCGAAAAGACTCGGCTAACTTCTTGAGTGCGGGCGACTGAGTGAGCACGCATCCGCCCTCGCCCATGGTGATGTGGTGCGCGGGATAGAAGCTGGTGGTGGCAAAGTGGCCAAAGGTCCCAACCGTGCGCCCTTTGTAGAGAGAGCCGACGGCATCGCAGCAGTCCTCGATCACCCAGAGATTGTGCTTCGTTGCCATTTCCATGACGGCATCGACGTCAAACGGGTTGCCGAGGGTGTGCGCCAGCATGATGGCTCTGGTGCGATCGGAAACCGCCGCTTCAAGTTGAGTTACATCTACGTTGTAAGTTGGAACCTGAACGTCGACGAAGACTGGGATGAGCCCGTTCTGAATAATCGGATTGACGGTGGTGGGAAATCCAGCTGCTACGGTGATGACCTCGTCTCCGGCAGACAGCTTGCGATCGCCGAGCGACGGAGAAGTAAGGCACGAGAGAGCCGCGAGGTTGGCGGAGGATCCAGAATTGACGAGCGAAGCGCAGCGCACGCCCATGAAGGCGGCAAATTCGCGCTCGAACTGATCGGCAAAACGGCCGGTAGTGAGCCATGCGTCAAGCGAGGCTTCGACCAGAAATTCAAGCTCGGTGCTGTCAAAAACTTTGCCTGACACAGGCACGCTGCTCTGGCCGGGCACGAATGCCTGCGGAGCCAGAGCGACGTCGTAGTACTGCTTCACGATCGTGCGAACTTCCTCACGGAGTTGGCCGGCAGTTTTGGTCGCTGTTATTGTCATTGCCGAGTTATCCCCTGCCCGCATGCGACATCGCAGCCGGCGCGCCCAGAAACTCGCGATACCAGGCGAGGGTGCGATCAAGGCCGGAGTCGAGAGTGAACTGGGGTTGCCAGTTGAGCATGGTGCGGGCGCGCTCGGCGCTTAGGAACTGATGCCGAATTTCATTGCTCGCCTGGTTGAGCACTTCCGGGCGTAGAGAAGACTTCATCTTCCGCAGGATCAGTTCGACCATATCGAGCACGCTTATTTGGCTTTCATTGGAAAAATTAAAAGCCTGGCCGCGGAGTCCGGCATAAGAAGCGAGGCGCTCCGCGAGCAGCATGTACGCGGCTGCGCCATCCTCGATGTAAAAATAGTCGCGGACGAAGTTACCGTCCGAGCGCACCACGGGCCGTTCTCCGCGAATGACGGAGCGAATCGTGCCCGGGACCACGCGGTTCCAGTTGAGGTCGCCGCCGCCGTAGAAATTTCCGCAACGCGTGATAGCGACAGGCAGGTTGTAGCTGACGGCGTAGGTCTGCGCGATCAGATCGGCGCAGGATTTGCTGACATCGTAAGGATGGCGGCCTTGCAGAGGCATCGTCTCGGTGTAGGGAAGATGCTCCTGATCGCCGTAGGCCTTATCGGAGGAGGCCACCACAATCGACGCGACTTTTGGAGAGCGGCGGCAAGCCTCGAGCAGATTCCAAGTGCCCTCGATGTTGGTGGAGAAGGTCGAGATCGGGTTGCGATTGGCAATGCCCACGATGGCCTGGGCCGCGAGATGAAAGACGACTTCGACTTCGTACTCGCCGAGCGCGCGCTCGATCAGGTCTCGATCGATGATATCGCCGCGCACAGTGTTAACTTGTTCGATGTGACGGCTGCGCACGAGTTCGCTTTGCGGAACCCAGTCGCGCACCAGGCAAACAACATTCGAGCCGCTCTCGATGAGCTGCTTGACGAGCCACGAACCGAGCAGCCCGGTGCCGCCGGTGACGAACACGGAGCGATCTCGCCAAAATGAATTCATTCCGCCCACACTTTCCACGGCGTTTGCTCGCTTGCCCAGAGTTCGTTCAGATACTGATATTCGCGGTAAGTGTCCATGGCGAAGAAGAATCCGTCATGGCGATAGGCCATGAGTTGACCTTCGCGCGCCAGGCGCTCCAGAGGCTCGCGTTCGAGGATGCACTCCGGCCCGCCAAGGTAATCGAGCACGCGGCGGTTGAAGACGAAGAAGCCGGCGCTGATCAGGCCATTGGCCTTGGGCTTCTCCATGAAGCGCTGAACCTGGCCCTGGGCATCGGTTTCGAGCACTCCGAAGCGAGAGATGGGCGGGACTGATGTAACGGTTGCGAGGCGGCCGTGCCTGTGATGGAAGTCGAGCAGGTCGCTAATGTTGACGTCGCTCAGGCCGTCGCCGTAGGTAAGCAGGAACGTGTCGTCGTTCTCGAGATAGCGGGCAACGCGCTGCAAGCGGCCCCCGGTCTTGGTTTCGAGGCCGGTGTCCGCGAGGGTGACGGCAAAATTCTGTTCGTGGTGAGCGCCCATGAACTCGATCTGCGAGTTGCGGCCAAGACAAATTCTGAAGTCACTGTTCATGGCTTCGTAGTTCAGGAAGTAATCCTTGATCATGTTGCCGCGATATCCGAGACAGAGAATGAACTCGCGCATTCCGTAGTGGGCGTACATCTTCATGATGTGCCACAGAATGGGACGGCCTCCGATCTCCACCATCGGCTTGGGCCGGAATTCGGTTTCCTCCCGGAGACGGGTACCTAATCCACCGCACAGAACGACAACCTTCATATCGGGGTTCCTGGCAGCGCGGCCGGCGTGCGGCAACGCTTCGTAGTTAAATCCGCAGGACTAATCCGCGGGACTTACACGGGCCCGCATTCAGTTATCCCACAGGCGAGCGATGAAGGCAGAATTACCAAAGTCACCCCGAAGGCTTCAATTCGAGGGCAGTGAGCCTACGCGGTTAAGGTGCGCAGTGCGGGGCTTGATTGCGGTTCGCGAAGGGGTCCGAAGGTTACTATCGTTACCCCTCACAATTGGGCGGGGGCGACGGCTCGTTTGGGGAAGATATTTCCTACGCGGCGGATTTCGGCGCCTATAGCTTTCAGTTTCTCTTCGATGTTCTCGTAGCCGCGGTCCAGATGATAGACGCGGTCGATGATGGTCTCGCCGTCCGCGACCAGCGCCGCGAGCACGAGCGAGGCGGAGGCGCGCAGGTCCGAGGCAAGTACGGCGGCGCCGCTGAGCGGAGTTCCGCCGCGGACGACGGCACGGCGGCCTTCGATCTTGATGTTGGCGCCCATGCGCACCAGTTCCTGCGCGTGCATGAAGCGGTTCTCGAAAATGTTTTCCTCGATGATCGATGTGCCTTCGGCTTGCGTGGCGAGCGCCATGTATTGCGCCTGCATGTCGGTGGGGAAGCCGGGATATTCTTCGGTGTTCATATCGGCGGCGTGAAGCGGCTGATCGCCCATGACGCGGACGGAATCGGCTTTCGCCACAGTTTTCACGCCGACTTCCGCGAGCTTCTGCAGGATCGCGGTGAGGTGCGCGGGATCGCATCCGGCAACGTTGAGATCCCCGCCGGTGAGGGCTCCGGCGAGGATGAAGGTTCCCGCTTCGATGCGGTCGGGGATGATGCGGTGTTTGGCGCCATGGAGCTTGGCGACGCCCTTTACGCGGATGGTAGACGTGCCCGCGCCTTGGATTTTCGCGCCCATGGCATTGAGCAGCGCGGCGAGGTCCGCGACTTCCGGCTCACGGGCGCAGTTCTGCATGACGGTCTCGCCATCGGCAAGCGTGGCGGCCATGAGCAGGTCTTCAGTGCCGGTGACGGTAATTTTGTCGAAGACGATTTCGGCGCCTTTGAGCCGATCGCCATTGATCGGATCAGTGGTGGCTTCTACGTAGCCGTGTTCTTGCGTGATCTTGGCGCCCAGGCGCTCGAGACCCTTGATGTGGAGGTCGATGGGGCGGGCACCAATTGCGCATCCGCCGGGCAGCGAGACGCGAGCGCGGCCACAGCGCGCGACCAGCGGTCCGAGGACGAGCGTCGAGGCTCGCATGGTTTTGACTAGTTCATACGACGCTTCAGGAGCGGCGAGCGAGCGTGCGCAAATGGTGGTCCGATGTTGGGCGCGTCCGTAACCGAGTTCAACTTCGGCGCCCATGGCGGCGAGGAGCTTGCGCGTGGTCTCGATGTCGCGCACCTGAGGGATATTTTCGAGAATCACCGGTTCGTCGGTAAGCAGGGCCGCCGCCATGCAAGGGAGGGCGGCGTTCTTCGCGCCACTGATTCGGACGGTGCCGAGCAGTGGGTTGCCACCGCGAATTACGAGCTTATCCATAGCTTGAGTGGTTGCCTGAAAAATTAAGCGCCGCTTTCATTCTAACTAGGATTGTGAGACCGTGGCGGTTCGAAATATCGAGTAGAGTTTAGTTTGCTACGACAAAAGCATAACCACAGGGGGCACAGAGGGCCACAGGGGGTCACAGCGGAAAGCGACCGCCTGCGTTACATAGGCTTTGCCAGCGTTATCGCTCTGCGCACTTGACCTTTGGATTCTTTCAGGGCAGCTGCAGCGCGTGCGCGGTTCACTCCAGCCTTAGCCATCACCAACGCTACCGGCACGCGACCTCCCGAGGCGGCAAGGAACTTGCGCGCCGCTGCACGGTTGAGTCCCGCAGCTTCTTCCAGAATGCCCACTGCGCGCTCCTGCAACTTCTCGTTCTTCGTGTGGAGGTTGACCATCAGGTTGCCGTAGACGTAGCCGAGGCGAGTCATCGCGCCGGTTGAGAGCATGTTCAAGATCATCTTCTGCGCGGTGCCGGCTTTCATGCGCGTGGAGCCGGCGACAACTTCCGCTCCGACGTCCGCGACGATGGCTAGGTGTGCGGCTTTGCCGAGCGGGGATTTCGGGTTGCAGACGACGGCAACGGTTTTTGCGCCGTGAGCGCGCGCGTATTTGATGGCGGCGATGGTGAAGGGAGTGCGCCCGCTGGCGGCGATGCCTACGACGACATCCTCCTTTCTGGGCTTCTTCTTCGCGATTTCTTTGCGGCCCAGTTCGCGGGAGTCTTCGTCGCCTTCCACGGCTGCCTCCAGCGCTTTTGGACCGCCGGCGATTATGAATTGGACCATGCGTGGATCGACATCAAAGGTGGGCGGACATTCGACGGCGTCGAGGGCGGCGATGCGCCCGCTGGTGCCGGTGCCCACGTAGATCAGGTGTCCGCCTTGGGAGAGTGCCGCGGCGATCAGATCGATGGCTTCCGCAATTTGCCGGAGAGCGCCCTTCACAGCGGCGGCAACTTTGGCGTCTTCAGCATTGATGATGCGGGCGATTTCGAGCGCCGACTTGCGATCGAGATCGATGGAGGCGGAGTTTGTTTTCTCGGTACCGAGGCGGCGGAGTTCTACGGTCTTCATTCGGCGGTTCAAGGTTTTGCGCTTCGAAGCGTCGCGTTTCAAGCTTGCTTCCCCAAGGCTTCAATCACCGCATCGTGAAACGCTGGGCGTACTTGCTTGATTGCCTGGTTCTGGCAGTCAGGCCAGGTGCGGTCGGTTAGTAAAGTTATCGAAAGTTGGCAGTCCGGGTCGATCCACAATGACGTCCCGGTGTAACCGAGGTGTCCGAAGGAACGAGGCGAGAAGTATTTTCCGGATTGCGAGGGCGCCGAAGGCGTGTCCCAGCCAAGCGCTCGAGAAGTGCCTTCGGGAGCGGATTCGCGGCGCGAGAAAAGTTCGACGGTCGAGGCGCGGAGGATCGGGTATCCGCCGTTGAGCATGGCGTGGGCGAAGATGGCCAAGTCTTCGGCGGTGGAGAACAAGCCGGCGTGTGGGGCAATGCCGCTGAGGACGCTCGCATTTTCGTCCTGCACTTCGCCTTGGATGATCCGGCGGCGGAAGGTGCGATCGTCGGAGGTTGGCGGGATGGAGTTCTTCAAGGTGTCTGCGGGATTGAAAGTCGTATGCGTCATCCCGAGCGGACCGAAGATTTCGCGCTGGCAGAACACGTCGAGGGATTCGTCGGCGAGGCGTTCGAGGACGACGCCGAGAATGATGAAGCCGAGGTCGCTGTATTCGGCGCGCGCACCGGGGGCGGTGGCAAGCGGAGTGATGAAGGCGGCTTGCAGAAGGTCTTCACGAGTCTGGGCGCGCAGGAAAAGTTTTTCGTAGGCGGGCAGGCCGGAGCTGTGCGCGAGCAACATGCGCACGGTGACTTCGCGGCGGCGAGGATCATTGTCGCCTAATCCACTGGCGAATTCGGGGACGATAGCGGTGACCGGGGCTTCGAGATCGAGCAGGCCGCGCTCGTAGAGGATCATCGCCATGGCCGTCGTGGCGACGACTTTGGTCAGCGAAGCAAGATCGAAGATGCTCGCGGTCGTGACTTCGGGCGAAGCCGGATCATATGTAAAACGGCCGAGGGCCTTGTTGGCGACGAGCTCTCCGCCGAATGTGACCGCGAGCGAGCAGGCGGGGAAGGCGCGAGTGGCGATGGCCTTTTCCAGGACGCCGAAGGCGCTTCGAAATCGATCATCCTGCGCCACGAAATTGCGCGCGAGGAAGGAAAATCCGGCGTCTCGATTGGGCAGCGTCAGGTTCAAGGGTATTTTGTGAACTGATGGGGTTATAGCAAAGGCGGCGGGTAGAGGCAAACGGGGAGTTACTCTGGGGGCATCGTTGGTACTGTTGAGCCTTGAGCCGCATCTCCGGGGTCATGTACAGTCACAGTCGTGAAACACTTACCGGCAAATCTGCTGTTGTTCGCTCTCCGGTTTTCTGCCGCGGCGTTTTCCCAGACTCCACTGGACTCCCGCCTTGCCGTCCTCGACCCCGTCATCAACGAAGCCATTGCCCAGCAACAGATTCCAGGGGCGGTGCTCATCGTCGGCCATGACGGGCAGGTCGTATATCGCAAGGCTTACGGCAGCCGGGCAATCGAACCTCGGCAGGAGGCGATGACGCTCGATACGGTGTTTGATTGCGCGTCGATGACGAAAGTCCTGGCCACCGCTCCGGCGATCATGCAACTTTGGGAGCAGGGAAAGTTTC
Organism: uncultured Acidobacteriaceae bacterium; assembly: GCA_963789205.1. GTDB lineage: Bacteria > Acidobacteriota > Terriglobia > Terriglobales > Acidobacteriaceae > Acidiflorens. The sequence goes on along the minus strand of CAWBJV010000020.1, from coordinate 23,023 downwards.
GGATGAACGACCCGGTTGCGAAGTACCTTCCCGAGTTTGGGCAGAACGGGAAGCAGGATATTACGATCCGGCAGTTGCTGGTGCACTACTCGGGGCTGGCTCTCGATCTGGACTTGACGAAGCCATGGCAGGGGAAGGAGACGGCGTATCGGATGGCGTTTGAGGACGCACCGAAGTGGGCTCCAGGAGCGGCGTTTGTTTATAGCGATGTCAACTTCGTCGTGCTGGGAGCTCTGGTGGAGCGGCTTTCAGGCGAGCCGCTCGATGGGTATGCCGCGAAGCACATTTTTGGACCGCTGGGAATGAAAGAGACCCGGTTCCTTCCTCCGCCGTCGTGGGAGCCGCGCATCGCTCCAACTGAAGAGGACGAGAATCATCACATGCTGCACGGCGTGGTCCACGATCCCACAGCTCGCCGGATGGGCGGCGTGGCAGGTCATGCGGGAGTGTTTTCCACTGCGGACGACCTGGCAATGTTCGCGCAGGCCCTGCTGGATGGTGGGCGAGGCGTACTGACTCCCGCGACGATTGCGAAGATGACTGCGCCACAGCAGCCGGTGACTGGAACGGCGCTGCGCGGATTTGGGTGGGACATAGATTCTCCTCTTTCCAGCAACCGCGGCGAACTGTTGCCGGTGGGCGGGTACGGGCATACCGGATTCACGGGAACTTCGCTGTGGATTGATCCGGCGACGAAGACTTACATCGTGCTGCTGACGAATGCCGTGCATATGAACGCGGTCCACATGAACGTACTGCCGACGAAGGAGAAGGGAAACGCGATCTCGCTTCGGACGAAGGTGGCGACGGCCGTGGCGGCGGCGCTGGCGCTCGATCCGGCCGAAGCGGAGAAGATGCGGGTGGCAGCGGTCACCGGCTACAACGAAATGCAGAGCGCGGCGCGCAGGCTGGCAGTGCGGAATGGAACCGTAAAGACGGGAATTGATTTGCTCGAGGAGACGAAGTTCGCGGCGCTGCATCCGGCCAAGGGCGGGGCTCCACGAAGCATTGGACTGCTGACGAATCAGACAGGCGTGGATTCGCAAGGGCGCCGGACAATTGACGTGCTGGCAAACGTGCCTGGGATTTCGCTCGACGCAATTTTCAGTCCGGAGCACGGGGTGACGGGGACGCTCGATACGACGGACATCAAGAATAAGAATGCGAAGGATACGGCGACCGGGATTACGGTCTACACGGTGTATGGGGGGAGCGACGCGACGCGGCGCCCGCCGATAGATGTGCTCAAGCGGCTCGATGCGGTGGTGATCGATCTGGCGGATGCGGGCGCCCGCTTTTACACGTACGAGACTACGACGGGATATTTTCTGGAAGCGGCAGCTAAGGCTGGGATTGAAGTTATCATTCTGGATCGGCCGAATCCAATTACAGGATCGTTTGTGCAGGGACCGGTGTCCGATGCCGGTCGTGAAAATTTTACGAATTACTTTCCCGAGCCGCCGCGCCACGGGATGACTTTAGGAGAGCTGGCGAAAATGTTCAACGCCGAGCGGCATATCGGGGCGCGGCTCGAGGTGGTTGCGATGGAAGGCTGGCAGCCGGGGGACTGGTTCGATTCGACAGGCTTGGGGTGGGTGAATCAGTCGCCCAATCTGCGGAGTTTGACCGAGGCGACGCTCTATCCCGGGGTGGCGCTGATTGAAGGGACGAATGTCTCAGTGGGCCGCGGCACCGATACTCCGTTCGAAGTGCTGGGCGCCCCTTGGATGAAGGGCAGGGAATTGGCAGCTTACTTGAACGGTCGCGATATTCAGAGTGTGCGGTTCGTGCCGATTGTTTTTACTCCGTCGTCGAGTAACTACGCAGGGGAACGGTGCGAAGGTGTGAACCTGATTGTTCTGGATCGGAATACTCTGGAATCGCCGGAATTGGGGATTGAGCTGGCGTCAGCGCTGCATAAGCTTTATTCAAATGACTTCAAATTGGAGCGAATGTCGGATCTGCTGGTGAATCAGGCCGTGCTCGATGCGATCGGGGCGGGAGAGGATCCGAGAAGAATTGCCGAGGACTGGCAGGAGCGGCTGGAGGAATTTGTGCGCCTGCGGGAGAAGTATTTGTTGTACAAGTAGTGCTCTGTAAAACATGGCCCCGCACGGAATCCTCGGTTACAATCACCCAGAGTAGCCAGGTTAGCCATGTCCGAAGGTGTACTTCTCATTCCGAGTCCGTTTTACCGTTGCGCCGGCCCGAATTGTGGGGTGCTGAAAGGCGCGAGCGACCGCTGGTGGGTGATGTGGAGTTCGTTTGGCGATTACGCGGTGCCGGTGATGCATCTGGCGCCGTGGGACGAAAAACTCGCCGTGGGCGAGGGCGCGATGCACGTTTGCGGCGAGGGGTGTGCGCACAAACTGCAGTCGCAGTTCATGGGCAATGTGCTGGAGAACCGGGCACGTAGGAGTAGCGGTTAGATGAACAGTCGAGGACGACTGTCCCTACGCAAGCTCTATAGCTGCATCTCGGCTAACTCAACAATCCCCCGGGCGCATCTGAGATTGCAAGCGTGTAACTAAAATTAGCTTGAAAGGCGGCCCTTCGATGAGAATCCTTGCTGCGTGTATGGCGGTTTTGCTCCTGGCTGGAATTGCGACCGCACAGTCGTCGCTGGCCCCCGACCCCGCTGCGCCTTCGGTGGAGTCTGCGAAACCTACGCTGACCATTCCGGCGGGAACGAGGGTTCCGCTGTCCCTGAAGCAGGCGATATCAACGAAGACAGCTAGAGACGGAGACCCGGTCTATGCGGAAACTGCCTTTCCGTTTGTGGTTAACGACCGGGTCGTGATTCCGGCCGGAACCTACATCCAGGGAAAAATCACACGCGTGCACCGCGGTGGACATGTAAAGGGGCGCGCCGAGGTGCTGATTCACTTTACTTCGATGATTTATCCCAGTGGCTATACGGTGATGCTGGGCGGCTCGGTGGAGAATACGCCCGGAGCGGAGAAAACGTCGATGAAAGATTCGGAAGGGACGATTCGCCAGGATAGCGAAGTCGGGAGAAAAGCCAAGTCAGCCGCGGAAGGGGCAGCCACCGGAGGGGTGATCGGCGCGGTAACCGGCGGAGGGAAGGGAGCCGGCATCGGCGCGGGCATCGGAGGAGTAACCGGGCTGGCAATAAGCATGCTCTCGCGGGGCGCTGATGTCAGGCTGGAACCAGGAACGTCGATCGAAATGGAGATCCAGCGCGAGGTCACGGTGGATCCAACTCGAATCTCCTCCAGACGTGAGGTTATTGTTCGCAACGACTGACTTAGTGGAGCGCCGGGCGTCCCCGCCCGGCCACCGAACTGCACAAGGACAGAAATTCGGAGCCACAACTGCTCGTTTGCGGACAAGTTCGCGGACAAAAGCCTGCCCTGAGCAAGTCGAAGGAGTGTCCGCGCCACACGAGCTATTTCAATACAAACATAGCGTTCACGTGCGCGGTGACTGTCACGTTCTGGGGCGAGAATTCCTCGGTCGGGGCGGGGCCTTGTGCTGCCATCGCCATGGGCCCGCGGCGCTGCATGGGCGCCATCACGCGAATGTTCTCGAAGGTATCGACAGAAGCATAGGAGAGTTCGCCGAGTGTGCGTCCGCTGGCCGCGGCGAGGGACTGCGCGGAAGCGCGGGCGCGGCGGTAGGCGTCGGCGACGGCTTTGCTCTTGGCCTCGTCGGGCGAGTCCAGCGTGTAGCTGAGCGACTGGCTTTCGCTGACGCTAGCCTCGGCAAGCTGCTGGGTGACCGGACCGATTTTTGAAAAGTCCTTCAGCTTTAAGCTGACGTTGGTGGTGACTTGGTAGCCGATGACTCTATGCTTCGGGTTTTTCCAGTCGTACTGCGGATTCACAGAAAAGAAACCAATTTCCGCCGACTTGGGATCAATCCCGTTTGCGCGCAGAACTTGGCGCGTGGCCTCGGCTTGTTTGGCTGCCATATCGTATGCGTCCTTGGCGCTGTCGGCTTGCGCGGAGATGTTGAACTGGATGAGCGCGGTATCGGGCGCGGTTTCAAATTTGCCATCGGCGCCAACGAAAATGGTATTGGGCACGGGGTTGAGCGTGGGCCCCTGGGCGATCGAGAGAACACTCAAAACGAGAACGGCGCAAAGGTTAAAGTTAGCGGTCTTCATCGGAAACACTCCTGCATCTTGATGCACCTTGATTCTGCATGAAGCTGCGCACGGAAAACGAACGTAAAGCTTCCGTTATACACCTCTGCTGTTAGAACGAGACGAGCTTCCGGAGTTGCAAGCGAAAGAAGTAAAGCGAGCAAATTGCGGGCCAAGAAAGGCTAGGCGACGGGAGACGCCGCAACCCGCGCCTCTATCGGAAATGGCGCGCCACAATGAAACCCACCAGATGTGAACCAGGCACACTCTGACGGGTACCGGTTATTTACCCCAGAACACAACCGTTGTGGGGACCGTTTGGATTGACTTCACTTGTCGCGTTGGATGAGCCGACGAGGGTAAAACGATGCCCGGCGCTTGGCGGGATTGCAAGCTCAGCCAGAGGTGTCCGGGGTTACACCCTCGGAAAAGATGGGTCCTGCCCATTAATGTCTTTTCGGAGGTCCTCCCAGATGTTCTCGGGCATTTCGAGAAATACTTTGACGATTTGGGGATCGAACTGTCTTCCGGACCAGAGTTTGATTTCCTCGCGCGCGACCTCAAATGATTGTGCGGGACGATAGGGTCGGGTCGTGGTCATGGCGTCAAGGGTGTCGGCGATCGAGAACATGCGCGCGCCGAGCGGGATCTCGTCTCCCTTCAAACCACGGGGATAACCTTGTCCGTCGTAACGCTCCTGATGGGAGTACACGATCTCGGCAGCCTCAGCCAGAAAAGGGATTCGAGAGATGATCTTGTAGCCCCGGTAGCAGTGCTCGCGCATGATGGCCATCTCGTCGTCCGTGAGTTTGCCAGGCTTGAGCAGGATGGCGTCGGGAATGGCCATCTTGCCGATGTCGTGCAGGAAAGCTCCGCGGGCGATCACGTTGATTTCTTCTTTCGGCAGGCCCATCTTGCGCGCAATGGCGATGGTGAAGGCGGTCACGCGTCTGGAGTGGCCTTCGGTCTCGGCGTCCTTGAGGTCGAGGGCATCGCCCAGGGCTTCGAGGGTGATGTCATAGGACTTCTCGAGGTTGGAAAGCGCCGTTTTCCATTGCTGTGTCCGGGCGGCAACGAGCGCCTCAAGGTTGGTGCGATAGGCATCGTTTTCGCGCTTCAGGCGGCGATTCTCCAGGGCACGGCGGACTGTGGCCAGCAGCTGCTCTCGCTCGAAAGGCTTGAGCAGGTAGTCATACGCCCCGTTGCGCAGGGCCTGCAGAGCCACCTGAATGTCGTGGACCGCAGTGACCATGACAATTGGCATGTCAGGGTAACGTTCCTTGGCACGCTCCAAAAGGGCAATTCCGTCCATTTCGGCCATCATCAGGTCGGAGAGGACCAGATCAAATTCGTCGCCCGACTCGAGGATCGCGAGGGCTTCGATACCACTGGCAGCCTGGCGAGTTTGAAAATGAGCTCCGCCGAGCATGGAGGAAACAATTTCTCGGATTGTCTCCTCGTCGTCTACTACGAGGATGCGGTCATTAGGCATGGGCGCTAAGTGATGGTATCGCTCATTTTAGGCTACGACTTCACATTCCGAAAGTAACCAACGGGGGACGGAAATCCGGTAATGACGGGCGGCGCGCATGATATTTAAAGAGCTTAGGTGTTCGTGCGCTTGTCGTTCGTGCGCTGATCGTTCGTGTGCTTGTCGTTCGTGTGCTGATCTATGGATCCTGCCGGGCTATTCGGGAATTCGCTTGGCGTGTTGACCGGCCCCTGGTTGACAGCGCGGGAAACGGCCGCCCTCATCGTGGTCGTCGTCAGTCTGCTTTTCTTCCGGGTTTTTCGGGAACGATGTCTGCTGGCGTGGGGCGCGGGGTGGATCGCCTATGGAGCGTTTCTGTGGGTAGCGGGCGCCGGCGAATTGCACGGCGCGTCGAAGTCGATGGCGGCATTCGCGCAGGCCGACTTTGTGCTGGCGATGGCGTTGTTTGGAGTGGCGGCGCTGATGTCGGCGCAGGCGCGGCGAGCGCTGACGACGTTGGTCGCGGTTTCGTGGGTGCTGATGGTCTGCGCCGCGATGCGGCCGCTGTATTTTCCGGACACAAAGGCCCTCGGTTTGGGTTTGGAAATATCCTGCCGCTTGGTTGCAGCCGGAGCAGTCGTCGATCTGCTGCGGTACCGGTTCGGGCGTATTGGGCCGGGGCCGTTCCTTTTCGGCGCCGGGCTGCTGACGTTGAATCTGCACTGGCCTAAGTTCACCAGCCATATCCCGAGTGAAGGTTACCTGTTCGCGGAAGTACTGTTCGGTTCGAGCATCCTGCTGATGGTGCTGGATGACTCGCGGCTGCGCACGCGCCGGCTGGCAGTCCTGAACGAGCTGACGGTCACCATTGCGCGCGGCCAGAATCACGCCCCGATGATGCAGACTGCGCTGGAGAAACTGAAAGCCGTAGTGGGGGCGAAGGCAGCATGGTTCCAGTTGATGGAAGGCGACCGTCTGGTGCCCACGCAGCATGTCGGCCTGTCGCCGGAATTTCTGAGAGCCCTGGGGCAAGGGATGGGGCAAGGCGGCACGGATGAAACGCACGCCAGCGTCCTCCAGGAAAACCGGGTGGCGGTAATAACAGCTTCGGAGATGTCGGAACCGGAGCGGGAACAACTGGGAAAGCACGGTATTCATCATGTGCTGCTGCTGCCGATCCGGGGTAAGAAGACGGTGATCGGGATGCTGTCCCTTGGCTGTTCAGGCAACCGGCGCCATACCAAGGAAGAACTGGAGTTCCTGGAAACGGCGGCGCAGAAACTGGGTATTGCTGTTGAAAATCTGCGCTTGCTGGAGCAGGTGCTGCGCTCGCAGCGGCAGTGGATGAATACCTTCGATTCCATCCAGGATCTGATTCTGGCGCACGATGCCGACTTCCGTATCCTCAAAACAAATCAAGCCCTGCTGCAACGCCTGGAACAGGCCCCGGCCGATGTATTGGGCCATCAATGTGACGAGGTTCTGCCGCAAAAGCGCGCCTGGAGCGGATGCCCCTATTGCGAACGCGGTTCGGGGCTGACGGAAGGAATGGATCCGTGTTTTGGCGGGCAGTCGGTGGTTTCGACCTCATCGTATGCCGAGCAGGGAGGCCAGCAAAAGGGCACCATCCATGTGGTGCACGATACGACCGCACGTCAAGTGGCGGAAGAAAAGTACCGCATGCTGTTTGAGCAGGCGCAAGAAGGTGTGTTCGTAGCGACGCCGGATGGCAAGTTGCTCGACTGCAACGATGCCTTTGTCACCATGCTCGGCTACGGCAGTCGGGACGAACTAATGACGCTCGACATGGGGAGCGTGCTCCACGGGGTGGCCGAGGAGCGAGAGGCTTTTCGCAAGGAAATCGAGGCGCACAACTACGTGCGCAATTTTGAGATTACTGTGCGGCGCAAAGACGGCACGCTGCTGGCGGTGGCGCAGAGCTGCTTTGCCACTCGTGATTCGGGTGGCCAAATTGAGCGCTATCAGGGTTTCGTTCTCGACATCACGGAGAAGAAACGCTCGGAAGACGAGATGCGGCGGCGCAATCGCGAGTTGAACGCGCTCAACGCGATGGCAGTCATCGCGACCCAATCGTTCGATCTGGATGAAATTCTGAACCTGACTTTGCGCCAGGTGATCTCGTTGTTTGGGGCGGAGACAGGCTCGGTCTATCTGGCAGCGGAACCGGAGGGTACCTACCGGCGGCGCGCAGGTTGGGGACCGCGCAGCGAGGCGCGTGTGCGCATGGCGGAAGTCGTCTTTCCGGAGGGTCTGGGCGATCTGGTGATGCGTTCGCGAGCGGAAGTGGTGACGCAGGATTTTCTGCCGCACCTGCCAGCCGCAGTGGTGGAGTTTATATGTGCAGACCGCTTGCCCTATTGGATCTGGGTTGTGCTCTGGAGCAAGGACAAGCCAATTGGCATCATGGGTATTGCCAGCAAGGAAGACCGTCATTATTCGAGTAACGACGAGAATCTGCTGGTCGCCATCAGCCGGCAACTGGCGACTACGATCGAGAAGGTGCAGCTCTACGAGGAGACTTGTCGCGCATACGAAGACTTGCGGCGGACGCAGGAGCAACTGCTGCAAAGCGAGAAGATGTCGGCTGTCGGCCAACTCATTTCTGGTGTGGCGCACGAGTTGAATAATCCGCTGACTGCAATCCTCGGTTACGCCCAATTGTTGGAAGGTGCGGGCCTCGATCCGCGTTCAGCCGACTATGTGCGCAAGCTGTTCAAGCAGGCTCAACGGACTCACCGCGTAGTGCAGAATCTCCTTTCCTTCGCGCGCCAGCGCAAGCCGCAGAAGCAGGAAGTGGACTTGCGCAAGGTGCTGGAAGAGTCACTTACGCTGCGCGAATACGATTTGAAGGTCAACAACGTCTCGCTGGAACGCGAAATCCCCGACGACTTACCGTCAGTCGTAGCCGATCCGCATCAACTGGAGCAGGTCTTCCTGAACGTCATCAACAACGCGCTAGACGCTATGGTGGAGGGCAGCGGCAGCGGTGTGTTGAAAGTGCGGGTGTTCAGGAAAGACGCGTATGTGTGCGTGGAGTTCGACGACAGCGGTCCGGGAATCAAGGATCCAAGCCGCATTTTCGATCCCTTCTACACCACCAAGTCGGTGGGCAAGGGAACTGGTCTTGGCTTGAGCATCTGCTACGGGATCGTCAAGGAACATGGCGGGGAAATCGTGGCGCGCAACCGCGAAGAAGGCGGGGCGACGATTGCAATCCGTTTGCTGGCGAGCGAGAAACCTCCTTTGCCGGAGACGGTTGCGCCGACGCGGCGAGAGTCGCTGCTCGCAGGGCGCATGCTGCTCGTCGAAGACGAAGAGGCGGTGCTGGAATTTGAACGCGACGTGCTGGTCGGCGCTGGCGCCGAAGTCACGACCTCCATGAGCGTGGAGGATACGCAGCAGCGGCTCCGCAATGGCTCATTCGATGTGATCGTGATGAATGGCCGTATGCCAGGCGGATGCAGCGCGCGGGAGATGTATGAATGGATCGCGACAAATTGTCCTGGTATGGAGAAAGGGCTGCTGCTGACGTTCTCCACTGTGACCGACGCAGAGACTCGAAGTTTCCTCCACGAGCATCGCGTGCCTTCGCTGGCGAAGCCGTTTGAAGTGGCCGACCTGATCTCACAGGTCCGCATTCTCGCGCAGAGGGAAGGGAAGCCTGCAGCGAAGGATAAAGACAGAAGCGAAGAAAAAGCCTCCATGGCGAGCGCGGGAAGCTAGCTGCAGCAAGCCGCCTAAGTTTGTTCCTTCTAAAGTTGTCCTTTCAAGCCTCGCATCATTTCTGTAATCAATTTTTCATTGCGCCGATACCAGCGCCAATGTCCTTCTCTCTTGGCTTCCACGAGGCTGGCTTTTTCGAGGATGCGCATGTGATGCGAAACGGTCGGCTGTGCCAGCTGCACACGCTGCTCGATATCGAAGGCGCAGAGCCCGATTTCCTTGTCGAGCGAGCATCCGCCTTTTTCTTTGAGCGCACGCAGAATCCGGCGGCGAGTGGGATCGGCGATGGCGTGCAGAAAGCGATCGAGATTGGGAGCGGCGTCAGACATGATGAATTGGTAATTGTGTAATTTGTAATTTGGTAATTTGAAACCCCATCGATTTTGATTTTCAACTACCAAATTATCAGATTAGAAAATTACCAATTCTTCTCTACTTTTTCACAATCGGATTGTATCCATCGCCGATGAGCCGGGCGCGCATAGCTTCCGCGTCTTTCAGTTCGGGATAGGGTCCGACTTGAACGTGATAGAACTTGTCGGCGGTAGGATTGTTCGCGCTGAACGCGGGATACTGCTTCTTCTTCAGAGCCTCAACCAGCGACTCCGCGTCTTCCTGTCGGCTGACCGCGGCGACCTGCACATAATAACCGGCGTTTGAGAGCGCGGCGGTTGCGGCGTCGGTAGCGGGTTTTGGCGGCGCTTCTGCGTTTGGGGTTGGCGTCGCGGTCGTTGAGGTCGGCGTGTTTGCGGCGGCTGGTGGCGTCTTCGAATCCTTAGGCGCGAGCGCGGCGTCGGCATTTTTCTCGCCGACGGCCTTGTAAAAACTAAAATCATTGGCCTGAGACTGCGGCGTGGGTTGGGGAGCGTCGTTTTTTGCGGCCGAGGGTCGAACGATGGTCGCCGGAGTTCCAGCGTGAGCCATCCCCAAACTGCTTGCGCCCGCGATGGTGGTTCTTCTGCCGAGCGAAAAACCTATCGAAAAGAAGAAAGCGCAGATCAGAACAAAAGTGAAAAAAATGGCCAGCATGCGGCCGGTGCCGAGGGTGATCTCCGTATCCTGCTGCGCCGTGGACATAAAAAAGTAAAGTAGTGTTGACCTCTCCTAGCTTCCTCCGGTCGTGGCGGGTTTCGGCGCTACGTTACCGGGCGAACCGCCGAGCAACTTCTGCATGCCGGAGAAGAAATCGATCGGCACGGGGAACACAACCGTCGTGTTTTTCTCGACGCCGATTTCAGTCAGAGTCTGCAGATAGCGTAATTGGATGCTGGCCGGCTCGGAAGATAACAAGTGTGCAGCGTCCACCAGGCGCTGCGCGGCGGAGAACTCGCCTTCGGCGTGGATGATCTTCGAGCGCTTTTCGCGTTCCGCCTCGGCCTGCTTGGCCATCGCCCGCAACATGGACTCGGGCATATCCACCTGTTTGACTTCCACGTTCGCGACCTTCACTCCCCATGGCGCGGTGTGGGTGTCGAGGATGCTCTGCAACCGCAGATTAATTTTGTCGCGATGAGCCAACAATTCGTCAAGTTCCTGTTCGCCAAGCACCGAGCGCAAAGTAGTCTGCGCAAACTGTGAAGTCTGGTAAACGTAGTTCGAGACCTCGACGACAGCCTTATTCGGGTCGATCACGCGCAGAAAAATGACCGCGTTCACTTTCAACGTAACGTTGTCGCGGGTGATGATGTCCTGCGGCGGAACCTCGAGCGCTTCCTGCCGAAGCGAAATGCGCACCATGCGATCAATCGGGCTGAAAACCAGAATTACGCCCGGACCCTTGGCGTGCCCTTGCAGGCGTCCCAGGCGGAAGATAACGCCGCGCTCATATTCGGCCAGGATCTTGATGGAACTCAGCAGGTAAATGACGAAGATGACGATGGCAACCGTGACCACGGGAAACCCGAGCTCCATATACGCCTCCAGGCAACTTGCTAATCGCTAATCACAAAGTTTCAGTCTATGAGCGGATTGTAGCGCAAGCAGGCGGTTATCGGCGGTGACAGCCTGCTTGAGCCGTTGCTGAGGAAGATACGGGTGCTCTGGATAACGGTGTCATCCGGAGCGGAGTCTTGATCGTCCCGTCGTGATCGTCACCTCTTGATCGTCCCATCTTGATCGTCACTTCTTGATCAGGCACGCAGGCGGCGCTTGCGAGGTCGCGGCTGCTCGCATGCTTGAATCGTTCCGGGTGGCGTGTCCGTATTTACCTGTTGATTTTTGTGGACCAAATTCGAGGATGCGACCTGCATGGCGTAGAACAGGGCCGAAGCTTCTTTCGGTTCGATACGGCGGTGCAGCATCAGCTCGCAAACTTCCGAGATGGCCGATTGGATGGAGGCGGCATCTTCGAGTTGAGGGAGGTAGACGTGAGAGGAGGGAATGACGTCGTTGTCGATGTTGATGGGCGATGGTCCCATTTTGTCGTGGTAGTGGCAAAACCTCTTGCCGTTTAGAGCGGGAGAGGTGCAGGGGTCTCCATTGACCTTTCGCATTTCACAAGTTTTGCTGGAATATCTGTCTGAAGAATCTGAAGAAGATGACATTATGATTGCTCCTAATTGTTATGAAATGGTGTTATTAAATCGTTTTTGGCAGGAGTGGAATTGGGAAAGGTTTTGTACCCCCCCATTCGCGCTAAGCTATTGTAATTAAAGTACTTAGCTCTATCAACTACATGAATAAGGACTTAGCTGGTGTTTCTGCAATTTGGCGTGCACTTGGCGAGGTGCGGGATCGCCACTTTTAGTGCTTTATTTGTGTACTTGTCGTCCTTTTGTCAAAGAGCCGCCGGAGATGTTTTGCGGCGGATTTTGGGTCCGTCTCTGGAGACGGGCGCAGTTTTCGATGCTGTACTGTCGGTGAATTATTGCGCGATTGAGGTTTGGTGTCTGTGAGGGCGGTACTAGAAAAATGTGATGAAACAGGCAGGGCGTGGGGCTCGGAAAAGCCCATGAGGGAGACGGCCGTGGAACCCCACCCTTTTCGCGAAGTGCGCGAAAAGGATGGGGCGCCCCGGGCTCTCTATAACCATGTCGGGCGTTGAACACACACCTCCGTCCGCGCGCCAGTCCCGGCGAGGCCCTTCGCCAGAATATAGCCACTAGAAGGATTTCAGGCTCTACTTACTTCTTCTTCTTGGGTCTACTCTTTTTCTTTGCCGCCATATCGGGACCTCCTTTTCAGCTAAAGCCGTTCCTCCTTCTTCTTCTTAGGTCTGCCCGTTTTCTTTACCGCCATACATAGCACCTCCGTTTTGACCTAGTCCTTACCATCTTCGGTCGTATTGGCAGCCAAAAGTTCGTCGGCGAATTCCGGCGTGTATAGCTCCCACAATAAGTCAACTTGGCCGTCCTCGCGAAGCCCCTCAGCCAAAATCAGTACCTCGTCATCACTAAGCCCCAAGCGACCTGAGACGAAGTGTAATGCGATTTTCGCGCGACCCTGTTCATCCTTGTTACCTTTGTACAGTCCTTGCGCGATCGCTGCCATCTCAATAGAGCCTCGAATCCCGGCCAATCGCAACTCTGCGGCCTTATCGCCAATATAGTTGAATAATAGCGCCTGATCGATCAGGTCGATAAGGACGACCCACTGAATATTTGTTCGCAAGAGGAGTTTTATCGGGTCCGAGTAGGCAAGGTGCACCGTGCTCGTGATGCCTTCTTCCTCCAGTCGCTCAATTGTGCCCTCGGTGACACCTTGAAGCTTATTAAGTGTGCCACCTTCTCCTGTCGGGGTTGTTGGTGATAACTCCAAGCGCTTCCTCACGTACTTCGCGACGTAGTCGAGCGAATCCTTTATTGGAAAGGCGCCAATGCCAAAAGCGACTATCCTGCCGATGCCTGGCGCGAAAGCTTGTGCCAGCAGCGGGCCTAGAAAGGCTGCAATGATCATGTGCAACCAGTGAAAGTGCAGACTCGACGGATAAAGGTCGCTCACTCTGTAACGCTTGAGCAGGTCATAGAGGTTAAGGACGTACGCGCCGCCCAGACTAAGGAGGAGTGTTGAGGGTGCCTTCGCTAGGAGAGCCTCAAGGGCGGGCGGCAAGCCCATCGAAATGCCGCTGCATATCAGGCACACACAAACTCCAGCCGCGACCACGACAAAGTTCGAGAGAACGGCCAAAGCATACAATTGCCAGTTGTAGGTTAGACCGAATAGATCTGAAACCGCCGTATCGCGGTCCTTGGCCTTCCCAAACCGATTCACGTATGCGGCGAAGACCGCATTGTGCGACATAAAACCTTCGATCATTCGGAGCTTGTATTTCAGCACCCTAGCGTACGAGATCGGCAGCACAATGTAGGGTAGGCCCGCTGCGAAGCTTAGATACCAATAGAATCCGCTCGGACCGAGTGTGGGAAAAAGCAGGGCCACCGGATTTCCTTTTTTTTTGACTTCGAAAACGTCCCACATCTTACGCCCGTTTTGCCTCTTATGCCATCTCGTTCATAGAGTGCACCGATCATCCCCGCTACCCACCCCTCCGCAAAGTGCGCGAAAAGGATCGGGCACCTCGCCTTTCTCATTGACGTGGGAATTTTATCAATGGCGTGAAGGGAAAAGGGCTCGGCTCTCGTTTTATGCTATATCACGGACACTCGGAGTATCTACAACTGAGGACCGCTTATGCTTGCAAAGCCGAATTTGTCGCCTGATTTCTGTGTCCACGTGGTCGTGAGTGCCACACCCTTTCCAAGCCGCTACAAGCCAGGAACGCCGGATACAACTAAGTTGTTCGACCTGGGCGTCGATGACGACGTACAACGAGCGCATTTCATAAATGGCGTGAAGAGCGGCATCTTTCCCTGGCTGATCGATGACTCTCTCGTCGCCAGTTCGAGGGACACGACGGTACAAGCCTCAGCCGCCTCGGTGATGACCAATGCAAAGTAAGTTGGCTGTTCTCGTCCTGTCGCTCGCCCTAGTGCCCCCGATGGGGGCGGAAGATGCGTTCAAGCTCACAACCGTCGTACCCGGTCGTTCGACGCCGGTCGTTCTTTACGTTTTCTATTCGGGACCACTTCCTGCGTCCGCTACTTCCTACAATCTAAAGTCGGATTGGAAGGCGGAATGGCAGACAAAACAAACCGTCCCACCAACGATCGTGAATATAGACCAAGTTGACGTTGATGCGGCTAACAAGTCTTTTACCCTTCACCTGAGCGGTAATCTTCCGAAGCTCTTAGACATGCTGACCGTCTCCTGGACTGTGCTTTTGCTGTCCGATCAGATTCCATTTACGACCGTGACATCCACACCAGCCCATAAAACATGTACTGCTTACCTTTGTCCGCCAGACTCCACTCCCACGCCAGACCTTAGCTTCAGTGGCAGCTTTACGGCAGCCGGAGGATCTAATCCGCTCTACCAGTTTGAAGTCAAAGGTGGCCTAATTCTTCCGCGTATTCGGGGAATTCCAGGTTATCCGGCCCTCAATATGCAGATCGAAATTAATCAAAACCCAAAACCGCCGATCCACCGAACGAGATTCGATCCAGATTCGATTACCGGGGGCTTTGCACTCACAAAGTACATCAACACCGGCGGGCCGCTCTCGGGTATGCGGTTTCAAGCTGAGCTGCCGGAAGGGGAATTTAGCCGCAAAGATCCCTCGAGCAACATCATTGCGGCAGGCATCGCAACCCTTGACTTTAAGCCGCTACTGTCGCCCAACGCTTCTTTCCCCTTATACTTCACGTTGTATCCTTTTTTTGGTATGGAAATGGGACGCAATCTCAGCCGCCCAAAAGTGGTCGAGATGATCCCCGTTGACCTATCGAATTACAGAGGCATCGTGCGCGGTTACATGGGCGCGGATGCAAAGTTTGCCCTAGCAACGGCAGATAGGAAGTCGGATGTTTTTTCGATTACGGGCACCTACCGAGTTCGTATTCCCGCCATCAACGAGCCGTTCTTGGAAACCATTCATCAGGTCACAACATTCGCCATGACAACCAAAGCACGCCATTGGGTTGAAAGCGATGTCGCCTACACAATTCCGAGCTGGAAGTATTTATCCATCTCCGGGACGTATCAGTATGGAGAACTCCCACCATTTTTCGAGCTCGTCGACCACAAATTCACAATCGGTCTCAAACTGCAGGCTGTGCAAGCCACAAAACCAGCAGGATACAAACTCGTGCAGTAGGGCCGGGTGCCATCCTTCATCTTTTTGAAGGGTGCGATTCCACGGATCGTCTGCCGCGTGGGATTTCTTGCTGGCTCCTGCAGCGCCCTTGTTCATAGAGTGCACCGATGATCCCCATCACCTACCCCTTCGGCTTCGCTCAGGGCAGGCTCTTTCCGCAAGGTGCGCGAAAAGGATTGGGCACCGGGCGGTACTGGCTTCGATCTACCCCAGAGTATCGTGAGAATTCTCTGACACGCTTGCGGCACGGTGGAAAGTGTAGGGGTCCTTCGACTCCGCATGAACTTCACTTCGTGAAGTTCATGCTGCGCTCAGGATGACAAACTTGGGAGGGCCGGTGCAGAGTGGCCCGTCCTATCGCGAAGGGAAGGGCGGGGCTCTTAGGCTGGGTCGCGTCGCCGAACGGTGGGATAAATTCCTTGCTTCGCGCGTCTGGTTGCTGTCCAGTGGGATTCGATCTCGACTGCTTCCTCTTCTTAGTGCTTGAGTCAAAGGCCGTCAGCCTCTCGATCATGATCCTCTTGGCTAAAGCCTCTCGACTATGCCAGGTAAGTCGGGCATTCTGGTGAAGGTCCATTCGGTCGACTCCTTCGAAGCAGATTGGTCAGCACCATCAGCTTCTCCGGTTTTGCTCGAATGGACTATCCACTTCTCGGGAACAACGTGTTGAAAGATCACAGGTGGCCCCGTCTCCTTGCCGCATGCACCCGTTTGACCGGCAAGGGAAGAGTCCAGTATCCTCAGCATAAGTTTTGCGGAAGTTTTTCCCCGAGCGGCGCGTCGTCGTCGCATCCCGCGCAGAGCGGGCGGTTAGCTCAGCTGGTTAGAGCGCCTGCCTTACAAGCAGGAGGTCGCAGGTTCGAGCCCTGCACTGCCCACCATTTAATCCAATGGTATCCCAACCCCAAACCTTCGTACGCTGGAGAAAATCGAGTCGCGCTTCATTTTTTTGGGTTGCAATGTTGCCCGCGCCCGCATCCAACGGAGGCGTAGAGGCCTCCCGTTTCGGGGGCGACCGGCAATGATTTGTCCAGCTATCCAAGTGTAAGTCCGCGCGGCGGGGTTACTACCCGGAACAACATCCGGAACGATGAGGAGCTCCCTCGAGGTGACTGCTGAAATGACCAAGCTTCGCATCTTGGTTCCTGCAATTCTGGTCTTGGCCATGGGAAGCACTCTCCTGAGCCTCAACGGCTGTGGCGGTACCGGCGGAAGTCCTCCGCCACCACCACCGCCGCCTGGAAAGATTAAGCACGTGGTGGTGATCTTCCAGGAGAACCGCACTCCGGATAACCTTTTCCAGGATCCGGTCCTGATCAGCAAGGGGGCTGACATTGCCCAAAGCGGCAAAGACTCGAAAGGCAATACCATCCCGCTGACCAAAGTCAGTCTCACGGCGGACTACAACCCCGGCCACGGTCACGATGCCTTCATCGACCAGTGCGACCTGAATTCGGTGAGCGGGCAATGCCAGATGGACGGGGCGGACCTGAATCCGGTTCCTTGCCCTGCCGGTACGCAGGACTGCACGTTTGCTTACGTAGACCCGACCGCGGTGCAACCCTACTTTCAGATGGCCGAGCAGTACACCTTTGCCAACCGTATGTTCCAGACTAACCAGGGGCCAAGCTTTCCGGCACACCAGTTCATCATTTCGGGGACATCGGCTCCGTCGAGCGGGAGCAATCTGTTTGCGGCGGAAAATCCGAAAACAAGCGGTCCGCCAGACGCGGGATGTGACGCGCCCGTGGGGTCCACGGTTACGCTCATCGATCCGGCCGGAAGCGAAGACTCCAATAGCCCGATCTATCCATGCTTCGAGCATCAAACGCTGACCGACCTGCTGGAGGCGAAATCCTTGACCTGGCGGTATTACACGCCCGGTGCTCCGCAACTCTACTCGTCCCCGGCGATCTGGACGGGTCCGGAGGCAATCCAGCATATTTGCGGACCCCAAAACGGGGTCTGCAAGGGATCGGATTGGACGAACAACGTGGTCCTCGATCAGAAGCAGGTACTCACCGACATTACCAACAACCAGCTGAGGGACGTGAGCTGGGTGATTCCGAGCGGCCAGGCGTCGGACCACGCAGGGATGACCGACGGAACGGGGCCGTCGTGGGTGGCATCGGTGGTGAATGCGATCGGCAACAGCTCCTATTGGGCGGACACGGCGATCTTCATTACGTGGGACGATTGGGGAGGCTGGTACGACCACGTCGCGCCGCCACAAGTGCTGGTGAATTGCTCGCAGTGGGGATGCGGCTATGTCTATGGCTTCCGCGTACCGCTGATTGTGATCTCGCCGTATGTGAGAGCGAATTTCATTTCGAAACAGCAGCACGATTTTGGCAGCATATTGAAGTTTATTGAAGTCACGTTCAGTCTGCCGTCGCTCGGATACGCGGATGTCGCTGCGGATGACTTCTCCGATTGCTTCGACTTCAATCAGACGCCGTTGACGTTTCAGACGATCGCGGCGCCTTACAACGCGCAGTATTTTCTGAATGACAAAACGCCGCCGACGGAGCCGGACGACGATTGAAGCTCGGGTGCGGAGTCGGAAAATTCCATTACTAACTCGCGCTGCTTACGTCCGGGTTCGGCTATGTTTACTGATTGGTACTGCTGGGTACCCCCTCCCCCATTTTTGCTAAAGTCTTGGATTTAAAGGCGTTAACTCCAAAGTCTTCATAACAAAGGAGTTACGTGTAACCTTCCCGAGGCCTTGGCCTTTAGAATCAGGGAGTTGGAGTTACTAAGTCGCGCAAAGTCCAGATTTCAAAGAACTTAGTATCCTGCGGTGAAGCTACCACCAGCGGGTGCCGTTTCCCCACTAAGCCCAAAGCCACATTTGTATAACGAGCCAATTTACATTGTAACTCGGTTTGTCAAGGAAACAACGAGTGATGATGCGCCACGACCCCTTGAATCCTGCTTATTCTTGTAAATGAACTTCGGACCGGGACGCTCGGGTTACGAATGAATAAAGAAAGGGCGCGGAAGCTTCTCCGCGCCCGATTCCAAATATCAGCCAATTACAACAACATGCCCTACTGCACGATCAGTGTAAGTGACTGCAGTGAATGCGTCGTCGCCGGGGTGGTCGCATCCGTTACTGTCACCACGATATTGGCAAATGTTTGAGGAACGGTGGGTACTTTCAGCGTTACCGTCGCGCTGTTCGACTTCGTTGAATCCGCTTGTGATGTCGCGATGACCATCACCGTCGGCGGAAGCCCTGCGGCCACTGTGGGCGCTGTGTAGTTCCCGCTGGCGTCAATCGAGCCGGAACTAGCGCCACTCGGCGAGAGCGACCAGTTAACCGTCGTGTTGTTGCTCACGGTCGCTGTGAACGTTTGTGCCGACGAGGGCCATCCATCTGCCGTGTCGTTCGGCCATAGACTCACCGAGTTGGGGGTAACGGCCGTTACGCTTATGGGAGTGCTGCTGCCGCCGCAAGCGATCAGCAGACCGATCAATCCCAATGCCATGCATAGACCCACGCCGGCCGAGTACCTGGACATTTTCCGTCCGGCCAGGCCCACCACGACGAGGCCAGTGATCGGCAACGTCAACGGCAGCCAGGGCAAACGGTTGTCAGCCCGCTTATGTTGTGGCGCCCCGCTGGTGTTCGGTCCGGACGTTGTGATAGTCAGCGTCACGGACGTTGATCCCGCTGTGGCAGCGAGCGACGCTGGATTGAAGATGCAACCGGTCGTCGCATCCAGCCCCGAGCAAGCAAAGGTGACCGCCCCTCCGAAGGTTGTGGCTGGAGCCACTGGTGCCACGGTGAATTTATAGCCAACTCCCGACACCCCTGCCAACACAGTGTCTGTGGTGACGCCTGTGTTGGTTACCGTGAAGTTCGGATTGACCGTGAGGGCAACAGTGGTGGTTGCGCTCAGGATGCCGGAGGTGCCGGTGATGGTTACGGTAGCCGTTCCAGCCGTGGCCGAGGCGCTCGCCGTCAGGGTGAGCACGCTCGATGTGGTGGAACTGGTTGGGTTGAATGATGCAGTGACTCCGGTCGGCAGGCCCGAAGCCGCGAAGCTCACGCTGCCTGTGAAACCGTTTGTGGCGGTTACGGTAACGGTGCTGGTGCCTCCCGAGCCGCCAGGGCTGATCGTCAGACTGCTGGGCGCAGCCGACAGTGTGAAGTTCGGTGGCGCTGTTACCGTTAGGTTGATCGTCGTGGTATGCGTCAAGCTTCCCGACTTACCGGTGATGGTCACAGTTGTGGTCCCGGCGGCTGCCGAACCGCTCGCTGTCAGCGTGAGCACGCTCGTGGAGGTCGTGCTGGTTGGGTTGAAGGACGCGGTGACTCCAGTCGGCACGCCGGATGCTGTCAAGGCGACGCTGCCCGTGAAACCATTCGCGGCGTTCACGGTAATCGTGCTGGTGCCTCCCGGGAGGGTTGGAGTGATCGTCAGACTGCTGGGCGCAGCCGACAGGGTGAAGTCGGGTGGCCCAGTGACCGTGAGGGCAATCGTAGTGGTTGCCGTCAGGCTGCCAGAAGTGCCGGTGATGGTCACCGTGGCCGTCCCGGCAGTGGCGGAACTGCTCGCCGTCAGCGACAGGACGCTCGTAGTGGTGGTGCTGGTGGGGTTGAAGGACGCGGTGACTCCGCTTGGCAATCCTGTAGCTGCTAAGCTCACACTGCCTGTGAAGCCCCCTGCCGGGATCACCGTGATGGTGCTGGTGCCTGCGGCGCCGCCTGGGGTAATGGACAGACTGCTGGGCGCAGCCGAGAGGGTGAAGCTCGGAGTCACCGCCAGATTGAATTCCCAGATGCCGCGCCCGTAGGTCGAGACGCGCAGAGCCTTTGTCGTTCCATTGCTGAAGATTTGGATCGCCGTTACCGGCGCACTCGGCAGGAATCCTGACCCGGGGCCGGCGACCGGACCAACTTCCGTCCAGACGCCCCCTGCCCCCGTCGTCGGGCTGGAGAAAACGCCCACGTCGGTTCCGGCATAAACGAGACCCGTTGCGGGGTCAACAAGCAGGGCACTGACCGGAGCATCCGGCAGCCCGGTTAACCCGCTGCCAGTCCAGTCAGTCCAGCTTGTGCCTGCATTTGTTGTCTTCCATACGTGCGAAGTGTGGAAGCCCATGATGCCGACATATGCCGTCTGTCCGTTTGCCACCGACGTGTCGATGGCGACCGAGGAGATCGCGTACGTTTTCGGATTAATGCTGCCCGTTACGTTAGTCATCGCGGGCGTGGCCGCGCCTGCATTGGTTGTGACCCAAACCTCGCCGCCGCCGATGTTCGCGAGCGGCCCATAGCCCCAAGTTGCCGCGTAGACGACATTGGAAAACCCGTTGGCGTCCTTCGGCCCGCCCGCAGCTAACCCGGCAACCTGGTTGATTTCGCCCCCTGAGCAAAGAGTTGCATCGAGGGTGTCGAAATTGACGCTCAGTTCGGCGAAGGTGCCAGTTGGGGTGTCCCCGCGCCATATTCGGCATGTGCCAATCAGCATCTCGCCAGTGCTCTGCGGGTCCAGAACAAAAGGCGTGTAGAAGGCCCCTTGATCAATGTTTCCGTTGCTCGGAAAGCCTGGGACAGCCTCTATAAAGGCGTTGCTGTCGTTGCAGGCTGTCCCGTTCTCGCAAACCACGATCAACGAAAACGGGTTTGACGTGAACCATTCATCGCCGGCAATGCCATCGCCGCCGGCGCCGGAGGGAGCAGGATTGGGATTAATGACGTTGTAGCCTCCGTCCCCGCCAAGCGCGTTTTGCCAGCTCATGCTGGTCGTCGCTGCGGCGGTCTTGGGCGAGCCGTTGTCCTGGGTGCCCCCTAGCATTATGTCGGCGCTCGTCGGGTGCACGGAGAAGGACACGAACTCGGTCATCGAGCCGAGGGTCTGACTCAGGCTGTCAAATTGATTCGGCGTTGTGCAAGTCCCGGACTTTAAGCCGGCGAAGCCATCCAGTGTACGGCTGATTCCCCCGTCATGCGCGAAGTAGCCCGGCGCCTTACCACTGGCGACCATGAAGGCCAGTCCGTGCTGATCAGGATGGACGTGTGCCAGTTCACCGAACGCACCGGCACCAGTCTGTTGGTTAAAGCACCCATACACGTGTGTCAGGTTGATCCAGTCGTTCGGAATACCGGAATCGATTGTGGAACAGGAACTCGCTCCGCTGGCGAGGTGGCATTTATAGATGTTGATCGTGCCAGCGTACAGGTCAGTGCCAGTCCCGGCTGAATCCGGTATAGCCGCTACTTCCAGGTTGTAAACACCTTGCGACACGCCGCATCCGCCGTCTTGGTTGGGAGAGGGGAGGCCGCCGAGGCCGCAATTCGTAATCCCATTATCTGGAATCTGGGTCCACGCCGTTCCCCCATTGGTTGTTGTCCAGATGCCGTCGTCGACTTCGCCGGAGGATTGAAGGTCAACGACCCACACATACATCTCGTTGCGCCCGGGTGTTACGGCGAACTCGGCTCGGTAGATCTGGCAGTTGGTTGAATTCTGATTAGCAGGACAGTTTGCCGAAGCCAAGCCCGCGGTCGGCTGCGTGCCCAGGCGTGTGAAAGTATGGCCATCGGTGGAAGAGTAAATGCCGTGGCGCCGGATGGCGGCATAAAAAGCACCCTGGGTGGCGTTGTAAACCACACCCGTTGCCGAAGCCGGAACCGCACTGTCCGAGAGTGTCACTCGATTCCAGGTTGCACCCGCATCTGTTGAGTAGTAAAGGCCGCGAGCCGTCGAGTTGGCGTCCTGCTCGAGTCCAAAGTCAAAGCCGATGTCACCAGCCGTCGACGCCACCACCAGGTTGGTGTTTGAAGTACTGAATGCCATTTTGCTGAACCCGACCCCTACAAAAGACTGGCCGCTGGCCGCTGAAGTGATCTGCGTCCAAGTCGTTCCTCCATCCGTTGAGCGCAGAATTCCCATGCCGTAATAAGAATCGCCCGAGGAGTTGGTTTCGCCAGTTCCAACCAGAATAAGGTTGCTGTTTCCAGGTTGCAGCGCGATCGCGCCCACCGCGAGTGAAGGCTGGTCATCGATCAGCGCTTGCCAACTCACCAAGTTCGGAGTAGCACTCTTGCTCCCGGCATTCGTCGATTTCCAGAGGCCCCCGTAAGCGCCACCCAACAGGATGGTGTTGCCGGTGGCGTCGGCTGGGTCGACCAGCACTGATGTAGCTCGTCCCGAAACCCAGTTGTAGTCCTGAATTCCACTTCCGGTAGCGTCGGACGCGAGCGGCGCCGGTCCCAGGCCTAACCATTGGGTTACCTGCGGGGAGGAGCCGGCATCGGCTCCAGCGGCTCTGGCCGCCGCTTCTCGCTGGGCGCGCATCGCCATCTTTTGCTGGTGCGCCCGTAAACGAAGGGCTGCCGCCGACTCTCCCTTTGGAGCCTCGCGGCCGCGCCTGTTCCATTCGGCTCGCTTTTGTTGCATGTCCCGCTCGTCTCCTTCGGACGGAACCATTTTCTGGCGGGAGCCCTGAGCGAAGGCGCTCGTAGAAAAGAAGGCGGAGAGGATCAGGATGCAGAGAGTGAAAGTCGAAAGCCTGGGCGAGGACAGCAAGACCG
>CAWBJV010000019.1:0-410291 GCA_963789205.1 uncultured Acidobacteriaceae bacterium | reverse complement strand
CGTGGCGGCTCCTGGCGTCACCACGTCAAGATGTCGCGCTGCGCGGCCCGCTCCAGCATCCCTCCTGAGTTCAAGTACGCGGATTATGGGTTCCGCGTCGCGTGCGACGCTGTCATCGCCGCTCCGCCACAATCTCCAGAACGCCCGGAGTGATCATGCGGGCTCCCGGCGTGGCTTGGAGGTTAGTGAATGCCTGCCAGATGGATTCAGCACGGCTGGGGGGCAGGTATCCCAAATCGACGAGGCGACGGCGGCCGTATTCGACGAAGGTCGCCAGCCAGTTCCAGCTGAGTTGATCGGGCCGTACGACATCGATGATGGGACGAGCGCTGCGAACCTCGAAGCCGAGTTCCTCCAACCAACCAGGCAGCCACAATGCTATGTCGGGCTCACCGCCATTGTCGCGCCAACTCGCCATCACCGCGCTTACGAATTCTTCGAGTTCCGAACACCGCGGCGCGGCTCGCCAAGTGGAATAGTCGAAGTACTCGTGCAGAACCATGACCCCATCCGATGCGAGCGCGGCGGCCATCCGTGCCAGAACGGCGCGAGGATCTTTGACAAAAGGAAGCACCCAGCGACACCAGGCGCAATCGGCGATACCATCCGGAAACTCGCCGGCGTCGAGATCGGCTGAGTAAGCGTTGATGTTCTCGATGCGGCATTCGCGACACGCCGCATCGAGCGCGCGTAGGAATCGTTCAGACTTGTCGATGGCCACGACGCGGCCGTAAGGACCCACCAGTTCGGCAAGATCCAGCGACGCGTAGCCGGGGCCGCACCCGACATCCAGCACCGTTTGACCGGGGCCGATCCCGGCAGACCGCCAGGCATCGAGGGCGCGCTGCCGCCAGGCGCGGTGCTGCAAGCCGAGGCGCTCGATCTCCTCATCGTGCGTGCCCAAGACGTAATCGTTCGCGGAAACCATTTTTGTCCCTCGCGCCGTGTCTGGCGTTTCGGTTTGAGCGTACCGGAAAGCGGCTCGGATTATCTATCCGGTTCTTGCGGTCAAATCTTTGGAGCTGCTGCTTAGCCTGCGATGCTGCGGTGGTATAAATTGTGAGCGTTCTCGCGAAAGGAGAATCATGTACTCTATCCGCTCGGTCGATGTTTGGTCTTGCGCCAAGATGATGGGCATTATTTACGGATGCCTTGGGCTGGTTGTAGTTCCGTTCATCCTACTGATCGGAGTCGGCAGCGTATTGCGAGGTGGTTCTAACTCTTTTTCTGGACTGGCGATGTCCCTTCTCGCTATGCTGGCCCCGGTTTTCTATGGAGTCATAGGCTTCATTGCTGGAGGGTTGACCGCTTGGGCGTATAACTTCGCAGCTGGGCAAATTGGCGGCGTCCGGTTGGAATTGAGACCCGCCGCCGCCAACTAGGGTTAGAATTTTGGGCTCAATTGATTTTATGACTGACCTCGCTTCCCAATACCTCGAAGAAATCAAGCGCCAGTTCCGCGGCCACAAGCGCATGGGCGAAGCCGCCATGGCGCAGCTTGAAGACATGGATTTTTTCGTCACGCTCGATGCGGAGTCGAATTCCGTCGCTGCGCTGGTCAAGCACATCGCCGGCAATGCGCGCTCACGCTTTACCGATTTCCTCACCAGCGATGGCGAGAAGCCGGACCGTTTTCGCGATCAGGAATTTGAAGTCTCGGCGGAAACAACTCGCGAAGAAGTCCTGCGCTGGTGGGAGCAGACGTGGTCTAATGTGTTTTCCGCTCTCGACTTGCTCCAGCCCGAAGATGTGGAACGCACCGTGACCATCCGCCAGGAGCCGCATACCGTCATGCAGGCGCTCAACCGCGCGCTCGCCCATTACGCGCAACATATTGGACAAATCGTCTTCCTCTCCAAACACCTGCGCTCTTCGCAATGGCAAACGCTAAGCATTCCGCGAGGCAAGTCCGAAGACTACAAAGCCGTGAGCCCGAAAACACATAGTCGCGGAACGTACAAAACATAGCTGTAATCTCAAATTGGTGGCCGGTCATCGGCAGTAGTCTGCGGAAAAACGGAAATGCGGTTTCGACGGTGTAAAATAGCTAGTTTGCTCTTCTAATTCCGCACTTATAAGGGAGCTTCCATGCCCAGCACGTCCATGACCACCATGCTCGCAGTGGTCAAGCCGGAAGCCGCTCCGGGCGCGGAAATTCGCGAAGTCAAAATTCCCGCCTACGGACGCAACGAGGTCCTGGTAAAGGTCAAAGTCGCATCTATCTGCGGTACCGATCTCCACATATATGAATGGGACCGCTGGGCTCAGGGACGCATTCATCCGCCGCTAATCCCCGGACACGAATTCTGCGGCGAGGTGGTCGCCTTCGGCAATGAGGTCACCAGCGTCAAGGAAGGCGATTTCGTATCCGCCGAAATGCACGTGGCCTGCGGCAAGTGCCTGCAGTGCCGCACCGGAGAAGCCCACATCTGCCAGAATGTGAAAATCATCGGCGTCGACAGCGACGGCGCGTTCGCCGAGTACGTGGTCATCCCCGAGTCGAATATCTGGAAACTCGATCCGGCGATCCCGCAGGAGTACGCTTCCATCCTCGACCCGCTGGGCAATGCTGTGCACTCGGTGCTGGCCGGAGAAATCGCCGCGAAGACTGTAGCCATCACTGGCTGCGGACCGATCGGCCTGTTCTCGATCGCAGTGGCGAGAGCCGTGGGCGCAACCACCATCTTCGCGATCGAAATCAACGAACACCGGCGCAAGCTCGCGACCAAAATGCACGCCGACTATGCGCTTGATCCGTCCAAAGAAGACGTCCGCACTATCGTCGCCGAAAAAACTGGAGGCCTCGGCGTGGATGTGGTGCTAGAAATGGCCGGACATCCCGACGCGATTCGCACCACCTTCGACATCGTCCGCCGCGGCGGACGCATCTCGCTCCTCGGCCTCACCTCGAAGCCGATCCCGCTCAACTTCTCAGAAGACATCATCTTCAAAGGCCTCACTATTCAGGGCATCAATGGCCGCCGAATGTACCAGACCTGGTACCAGATGACCGCTCTGCTGAAAAGCGGACGCCTCGATCTCCACCCCGTAATCACCGACCGCATCCCGATGAAAGATTTTTCCAAAGCCATGGCCCGCCTAAAAACAGGCGAAGCCAGCAAGATACTGGTGTATCCAAACGGGACGAAATAGTTTATGGCGATCCCGGGCCATCGAGGACTGTAGTAAAACTGTAATAGCTGGAGAGGTGGCCGAGTGGTTGATGGCACCGGTCTTGAAAACCGTCTAGAATCAATCACTTACACGGAATCAACAGCTTACAGAGGCAAGAAACGCATACCGCGCTGGAGAAAGGACTCTTTCTGGCGCTTTAATGCGACAGATATGCAATAAGTCTAGTGAATTAGTAGGGATTTTTGAGCGACGGTCGTAACACCACGGGTGTTGGTTGAAATTTGGTAGGGGTGTAGGCTGTCGCACATGGAAATTCTAACAGCCTCCGAAGTGGCCGCGTGGTTGAGGTTGAGCAAATCGCAGGTCTATGAGTTGATGAAGACGCACACCAGGAATGGTGAGGTTCGAGAACACCCATTACCATCTGTGAGGATGGGCACCTCTGTGCGTTTCCGGCGCAAGGCAGTTGAAGAGTGGATTTTGAGGTTGGAGAAGTTGGCTGCGTGAGGAAGATAACAGATGGCGAAACTTCGGATGGTGCGTGAACGCGTTGAGAAGATGCTCGCCGAGCGCGTTCGAGCAGGTGCAGACCTCGAAAAGAAGGCAGAAGTCGCGAAGAGAACGGGAGGATACCGCGACTGGCTCCACCTCTTCACGACTTGGCGTGAAGACACGATCACCGAACTCAAGGCTGCCTATGAGGGGAACGACATCGCGAAGGAGTTTGGTTATGTTACGGAAACAACCGAGCGCTCCTCCCCGCAGTCCACATTCGAGTATAGAGAGACGACAGTTCGCTATGGGATTCAGAAACTCGAAAGCCTGAGTGAGCGGCTGGAGCTTGCGCTTCCCGAGTCCCAAGATGTCACTGGGATGAAGAGTCTGCACCCCGAAATTTACGCAAGATGTCGTACGCTGTACGCTGACGGTAGTTATGCGGAGGCGGTCGAGAAGGGCTTCAAGGTTGTTCGAGATCGGCTCCGCTCTTTAACAACTTATGAGACTGGATCGGAAGCTTTTGGAAAAGGGAAGCTCTATGTGGAAGGAGCTGCGGCTTCACACGTCGACGATGATTTCCAGAATGGTGTTAAGTTCCTTACCATGGCGATTGACCGATTCCGAAACGAAAAGAGCCACACAGCAGACGGAAACATCAGCGACCCAACACGTGCTTACGAGTATCTGCGCCTCAGCAGTCTGGCCATGCACCTGTTGGACCGAGGACAGATTCACTAAACCATCATCGCTCGCTTCCACGGTGCAAATGTAGCGCACTACCCAAAACCTCAAGCGGCCTTCTTTTCAACCAACCCGGCAATCCAACCATCAAGATCAGAGCGGCGGAAGCGCACAGACGTGCGAATCCTAACAGCGGGGATGGGGTTTTCGGTCTGCTTTGCCAATTCGTACACCTGACGCGTGCTGATCCGCAACAGAGCAGCCACTTCTTTAGCTGTTAAGATTTCCATGTTATTTACTCCCTGTGTTTGAAAACTTCTTTTTGCGCTTCGCCTGGTGGTGCCTGTCACGCCCTGCGTGTAATGCCTTGAGGTGTGCCGGTGAGAGCTTCACACCTTTCATCCCGTTCGGTTTCCACCCAAGCACTTCCCGCGCCATTTTTAACACCTCTTTTAGTCGCGCCTTCTCTCTCTGCTTGCGCTGTTTGTATATGCGATGTGCTTTTGCCTTCTTCTTCGCAGCGTGGTAACGAGCGAGCTTCGCAGCAAATAGCTCTGAGAAATTCCGGCCCATTACACGACCTGACCCGCTGGTGGTTCTTCACCACGTGTGATGGGGTTCTTTGTCAGCGCGGCCTCAACCTTTTGAGCAAGCTCTTTTTGCAGATCACACAACCGCAACACGGCCTCACGCAGTTTGGTGACTTCATGGAAAAGGCTGCGAGGCTCGTTACAGAAGCCCTCAGGTTCAACCTCGTTGAGTTGTATGTTTTCAGGTGTTAGGTGTTCACTCATGCTGTTACCTCCTGGTCGAATTCTTTCAACCATTCCGAGATGGTTGACTTGACGTGTTTGCTACCAAACTTTTCGTTAACAGCAGCCGTCTTGTCTTGCAGTGAGCCGTCAACGGTCTTGGCAAAATCAATCTTCGCTTGCCGGTCAGGGTCTTCTTTGCGACCGTGTTTGCGCTGCTGCTTCAGCGGTGTTCCTGTACCTGGTGGAACAACCAGCTTCATGTCACCTGTTTCATCAATCCAGGGCCGCATCTCCACTTCAAAATCACCAAGGTATTCGTCATCGTCGCGTGCATCTGTGCATTTGACATAAAGCCTAGAGGTTTCATCGTTGGTCTTCAGGACACCGAAGAGGATGTCAGGGAAGGCCGCAAACTCACCCGTGCCTCGCATAACATTTTGAGATGTAATGTCGGTCACGTCCTTAAATGCTTTTGGAGAGTGGTGAGCACACCACACAGAGCGGGCCTCTGCACTTATCAAAGCGAGCAGCTTGTTAGAAAGAATGCGCTGGTCTGATGCGCTGTTTTCATCGCCTTCGATATAACGAATGATGGGGTCAACGAAGACATCAGCCCCATGCACGGCCTCTAATAGCGGGCCGTCATCTAGTTTTAGCTTGTCCCTGCTCGACAAGGTTTGCACAAACAAACACCCATCGGGATTGGTCGCAGGGTCATAGAGGTGGTCTACCATCCGCAACTTGCGAAGCCGCTTCATTACACCACGCAACCCAACCTCCGGCACGAGGTAAACAACACGCTTCGCCTTCGACACCTCGAAATGGTTTAACCACGGCTCCCCTGAGAGCAGGGCCTTCATAATGGAAAGAAAAAGATAACTCTTGCCGTGTTTCGGCAATGCCGACCACATCGAAATGCTCCCCACGTTGCAGAGGCCGCGCACAACAACATCCACAACTTCGGGTAGTGTTAGAGCTTCTGTTTTCGTGTGGAAACGATGTTGCCAACTCGCACCAGATTCACGCTCAACACCATATTTCTCAGCGCGACACTCATTATGAAAGATGTATATGGGAAGATCAGGGCAGTCTTTAACAACCTGGTCTATATATTTGAGGTGCTCATCCCCATCCGGCTCCCACAAGACAAGAGCCGATATTTCTCGCTTGCGATGGGTTGCTACAACATATTCCGCGTCGGCTTTGCTGCCCAAGTTCCACGCGATACTCTTCTTAACAACCTCATTACGGGCAGGCATGGCCGGGTAGTCGTCTTTATTTTCAATCGCACCTGTCAGGCCGTCACACAATTCAAAGTGATGGGCGGAGCGTGCAGGACGGTAAACATTCCATTCCACTTCACGAGGTTGCACAAACTTTATCCGACTGTAAACGACATCACCTTTAAGAAATTCTTCGATAACAATCTCTTTGCTAACACGTAGGTCAGCAACATGAGTTGCAACAACGATGTTGCCGCGCACATCGTCATCAAGCGTTAGGTCGCGCAACTCTGCCCACACATCGGAGTCACTTTCGCCTGAGAATGGCTGTGCATCGGGATTGAACAATTTGTTGTAGGGCCAAATGTGCGTGACACCGGCTCTGTCATTGGTCGTGTGCATTAGATACCTGCTTACTTTCTGCGTCGAGTGTTATCGGGTGAAGGTCGCTTCGGGCTTACCTTGTGCGTCGAACCGCCTAACACCTGCGTCAGTTTTGTGACGCTTCGGTATTTCGCGGTCTTTGAGTTGCAGTGCCTTGCTGAAAAGCACGAAGTCTTCTGTGCAGAGGTTTTCCAACAGCAAAGCGATGCGGCGACTGGTAAAGACGCCCGTCATCTTGGTTCCAATTCTTAGTGCTTGAACCTTGTCCACAAGCTCTGTTAATTCTTGCTGTGTTAGTCGTTGCGTTTGATTCATCGGAAATGCTCCTTCTGTCATGGTCGGCGCCACTAACGTTGCGGTTGCCATTGTTTTCCTCTCCTTGGGTGTTATTGAATTCGCCACTTGTTGCCTTTGCGCGACAAATCCCGGTCGAGCTTCGTGATTGCCTCTAGTTCAACCGCGCCTCGTTTCTCCCGTTCGCGGAGGATGGCTCGATCAAAATCATCGGGCGAGTAGCCAATCCAGCCACGCGCAACAAGCTTCCGGTTGTTCTTCGCTGTCCATTCGGTGTTGTAAGCTGCAATTTCCCACGCTTCCTTAACACGGATGCTTCGACCCCCATTACGAAGACTAGGCAGCATGTCACGCTTGACCTTGGCCTCTACGTCATCCTGGTAACGTGCGGCATACTCCGCAAGCGAGAGCGCATCTGCAAACTTCGGCTCAACACGGCTCACACAAAGCGGCGGGTGTTTTTCTAACCAGGTCTGTTTGCATGGTCCGTTCTTTTTCTCCGTTTCACCACAAAATTCAAATCGTGACCGCGCTGTGAAGGGTTTGCCGCACCCCAAGCAGCGGGAGAAGCGTCTATCAGTTTCCTTCGCACGCTCCGTCTTTGGTGAGCCATCAGGAAAAGTAAATTTCTTCCCCTGCGCGGCTTCCTTAGTGAGCCTCTTTACTTTGTTCTCGCGCGCTTCTTCGGCCTTTTCATCGGTTAACAGGTCGTCCACATCATCGAGGCCAATCAACCAAACCCCCGCTTCTACGCGAATAACGGATACTTTGCCGATGGTGTCACCATCATGCGTACCGACCTCAGTCCTTCTCATACCCTGGAAGCGTAATGATCGACCGCCGCCTTGCTTTGATTGGCCGGAGCTGGCTAGCCTCACGCACGCAGCGCACCAAGCCTCACGCAAACCGTGGATGCATTTGATTGGGACGGTGGGGATAACCTCAAATGTTGGCGTTGTCCACGCGGGCGCGTTAGCGCTGATGGTTGCACGGAGACAGTTGATTTCAGATCGCAACGCAGCGAAAATGTGACCTAGTGCAGGTCGTCGGCGAGCTTGTTCGTCGCAAAGGTATTCAAGGACGGCTATGTGGGAGCGGGAAACAACAGGAACAACAACGGAAGGTAGAGGCATTCGACGTTCTCCATTTAAAACTCCAAGTGAGTTTCGATTTGTGGAGCCGAGTGCCTTTTAATCTGAGATGCCCTACTGCCGGAGTGACGTTCACCGGGCCGGGTCAGAGGCCCTTCGAGTGGGCCATGCTTGGCGGGTTGGTTCTCTAACGCAAGTACATATTACCACAGCGGAAATCAGAGACTATCTTGACCAAATCCACAATGGGTAGTGTGTTACACCTGTTATGGTTTCACAAACACCGCAACTAATTGTGGTCGGAGTACAAATTTACTACGCTTACCAATATGTGCTAAGTTGTTGCAATGGCAAGAGCGTGCGCGTTTTGTCCCTCCACGGCTAACATTAGCGGTGAACATATTTGGAGCGACTGGATGAATAGACTGTTCCCATTTGAGAAGCTTACCTTTCAACAGGTCACACCAGACGGTGAGGTTCTCAAACAGTGGCACGCCCCGGAACTCAATCTAAAAGCCAACGTCGTGTGCAAAACCTGCAATGAAACGTGGATGTCAGACATCGAGGAACAACATGCTCGACCCGCTATGGCTGATCTGATATTGGGTAAGCGAGTCGGCGCGATTGGTCAAAAGCGTGCTCGAAACATCGCTCTTTTTGCCTTCAAAACTTCTGTGGTTGTTAACCACGCGCTCCCGATGGAAGAAGAATGTTTTGAAGTCGAACAACGCTATGCATTCCGCGAATCAAGAACCATTCCTCCTAACGTTGCAATGTGGTTTTTTGGGTGTGCCCCTGAGGTCAGTGGAAGCCTCAGGAGTTACAACGTTACATTCACCGACAAGCATGGCCCCACACTTAAGCTGAACGTATGCACCTTTTCGATTGCACAATTTGGTTTTCAAGTAGTCGCCGGTAAGAGCAGCACTTTTCCACAAGTTGAATCTGTCCCCATGCATCCTGACCTTACAGTTCCCTTTTATCCCGTCTTGCGAGAGCAAGTGTCTTGGCCCCGCGCTGTCGTCCTCGGAGGAGAAGCATTCGACGGTTTTCACGCGAGATGGAACAAGGTGAAATTTTCGTGATGGCGCACTTCATTGGAGCTTATGTTGTGACCTTGAAAATCCGTTTTCTTGTTTTCTTACCCTAGTATTGGAGAAAACGAACGACGATGGGGTACTTTGTTGTACCCCCATCGTGTCCTGTGCTTGCCTGTTTTGAAAACGTTCGGAATACGATTGGAAAACGGAAAACGACCTGAGGCCGGAGACGGTGGAACCTTGCCGAACCAGGGCTTATGGAAAAATCGCACGGTTTACGTGTAAGGGGCGGAAAGTGTCCGATAGTTGCAAGTTGTTCATTGTAAGGCGTTAATCTCAAGCCTCAATGCGTCTCAACATGAGACTGAAAGCCTCAATGCGACGATTATGCAACGAATCGCACCCATCACATTGAAAACAAAAAACAATCAGAGCTTGAGCGACGGTTCGTTAGACCGTTCTCGCCTTAAGGCTCTCGCGTATCCTGCTTACCCCAAGCCGGTCGGGCCGGTCGGCCTCAAAACCTTCCCTGGTGATCCGTAAGCCGGTCAACGACCGTTGCAGGTCTTTAGAATCAATAATATGGGACCATTTTTCTGGTGTTTTGGCCATGGTCTGCCCCCCCGTGACTCCCGCAGGCAGCGCCGCCATGGCTGCGAACGACGGACTTTTAATCGCTTTAGAATCAGCGCCTTCCAACCAAAGCCGGGGAAGCCCCATCACCAGGGTGTGTAATAGCTTCAGTCGAACCAAGGGCACCCATCAGCGGGTGCCTTTTCCTTTTGGCCGGTATCTTGACGGCGGGGGTGTCCAAGTACCCGGCTCCCTGTGGCTCTACACCGGCCAACGCCAAGGCGGAAGCGGCCCTGCGCTGCGACGATCTGTGTCAGACCGCCCGGTAGACCCATAAGGCTTACCAAATTTCGATGTGTGACGATTGCTAGGCTGTGAGTTGGATTAACTTCCACCTAGTTAGTGAAGTCATCAACGCGCGTTGATGATGGAACGTTGTTGAGTATTGTTGGTCTGATCCACCACTTACCCACCAATATCATTCACACCCTTGTTCCAACCCCCATCAAGGGAGTGAAACCCGCTGTTTGGTGGGGGAGTTTACATACTGTGTCTGGTGAGTGGTCAACCAACCTTCACCAGGGCAGTTACTTTTTTAGGAGGCAACAACATGAGCGAAGATATTCGACCAGAGCAAGCCAAGGCACCAACGGAGCACAAGTCCAGGGAAGGTGCCTCAACACACAGCGGTTTCCAACCACCATCGAAGTTCAGCGACCAAGGCTCCACTGCCGAAGAGTCTTCGCAAACGAAGAATCAGCGCGGCGGACACGATACGCGCAAGACGACTGCCGACTGGGAAGACGACCATCAAAACCAGGCGCGTCGAGACGCAGGCCGTGATTGGTCCGATGTGTCAGAACACCGGCCTGTAAGTTAGTCAGTCATGCGTACACGCAATTTGTTAGCGAAAACGTTCTGTTACCAAAGACAACTTGCTTGGGATACACGGGACGGTCTCAAACCACTCGTCAGCCCGGTAGAGTTGAAGACGCTGCAAAGTGAGTTGCGTCATAGACCAACCATCGAACTACAGCGGGCCGCGCAAGAGTTGGGTCTAAATCTGGCAGAGGTTGGATTCCATGCTTGTTGAGTATCTCGAATCAACCGCTGACCTTCGCCGCGTCCAAAAACAAATGCGACGGCGTGTTGTGAAGCTGAAGTTTGAAGGCAGTGAAGTGCAGGTCACTTTCATCGGCGGCTGTTATCGCGCTCGAATGTCGGGTTCTAACATCGTCGCTTTTGGTGAGAACCCATCAGAGGCTTTACAACGGTTAAGCAAGTTAGAGGTGATGCGTAGTGTGTGCATCCCCAAGTCATGCGACGTGTATGCTGATCGGACCGAGCGTGCTGAGGAGCGGGCCGCTGCGAAGGCCGCTAAACGTTCCGTCAGATTTGACCCTAAGTGAGGTTGAGCAATGACCAAGGTCGCAACCAAACAAGAAGCCTTACTCAAACTTTCTAACATTCTGCGTAAACGTGACATGTTACCAGACGACACTTTCCTAAAGGTGATGACCTGTTATGCACGCCTTCAAGGGTGGATCAAATGAATGAGGGAAGTTTGACGACAATTCCAGGCGCGACCATTTACCGACCGCACATTGAGCAGGTGCCAGAGGAAAGAACACTGAACGACCTCTTCAATGAGGCTCAGGCGAGTGCCACCAAACAAAGTACCAACCCATCGAAGGAAAAATAACATGACCATGATTAGAGGCAGTGCAGAACACGAAGCGCACAAGCAACAGGTGCTAAAGCAATTCGAGGATGAGACCGTTGCTAAGTTTGAAGCGCTACTCCCTACCTTCACAGATAACATTGATGCGGCTCTAGATGTCCTAACAAGTCTGCAAGCTGTTCGTGGTCTGACCCCGTGCGAAACCCGCATTATGGGGAGTTTGATAACGCTGAGTGCGTGTAGGCTTGGTGCTTCCTTCTTCAACAAAGTTTAACAGTTTGCACGCACTCCTTCCGTGACCACAAACACGGTTCGCGGTGCAATCCCACGGGCGGTGCCTTCCATCACTGCCCGTGGTCAACATTTCTAATAACGGAGAAAACAACATGGGCTTCAGCGCATCGTGGTATACGACTCATTCTGACGAGCAAAAGACCAACGTTTCGCTTGATGGGTTAACACTTGAGAAGTTCGACACCATCGTATCGAAGGCATCAATCAGCAACCAGGACCGTCAAGCTGACGCGATTTCAAAGGCCGATAGTTACTCTTTCCAGGTGTCTAATCCCTGGTTTAAGCGTACAGATGCTAACACGAAGCTTGTTAACCATTGGCTAGAGCAGAAGGGGATTAGTCATCCGACATATCCTGACTTCGCTGAAGCAACCGAAGAGTTGGCGCAGGCCGGATTGGTATCGGTCGATGACGCGGCATACGCGCAGCACTTGGACGGGAATGACCCAAAAACCTTCAAGGGTGCGTTGACTGGTAACACATACGACTCGCTTGAGTCGATGATCGCACAAGAGCGTCAGGCAGCAATCTCACAACAGGGTGCTGATAAGCAAACCGACCTTGAACGCGCTTTTGATGGTCTTCCCATTGACGATGCGAAAGCACTGTTACGGGACGCAGAGCGCAGCCATCAGGCCATAGCCGATGGAAAGATCAGTCAGCAAAATGCGGACTCCTGGTTAACACTACACCCTGAATTTCGAGACGATACCGTAAATGCCAAGCTCATGCATGAACAGTTGCTTTTGAATGGTGTGGTCAACAGGCCCGTCACCATCGAAGATTATGAAATTGCTAATCGTCAACTTGTTGCGGCTGGCTTGGTGCGCCAAAATCCCGCTGCGTTGCGAAAACAGCAAGCCGCTGAGGTGGTTGCCCGCGCAGAGCGTGCCGTTAACACACCTGGTTCGGTTTTTGACAAGACCACGGAAGATCAGATGTATGAGTTGCCGTTGGATGAAGTGCGCCGTCGTGCCAATGGTAACTTTTCGGGAAGAGATTAGCTCTAACAGGCAGCAAAGGGAAGAAATGCATAAAGAGCAGGTGCCATTACAGCAGGCGGGGCCGAAGTTCTCAGCCCTCTTGTGCCTGCGGCTGGTGTTATACCTGCGGTCATTGAGCACCTCGGCGGGTTAACCAAGATCGTACAGGCCGCTAAGACTCTCGGTTGGACGGGCATGAGCTTGAAAGAGGCTCACGATCTTTACAAGATGGTAAGCGGGGCATTCAATTCTTCAGATGAGAAATAATCACTGAGCCGACCACACCAGACCAGCGACAAGTATTACAAGCTCTACCCATTACAGGTCTGCTTAGACCGAATTATAATCTTCACAAACCACGGGCAAATCGTGTTAAAATCTCGCCCCAAATGAGTTGGGAAGAGCGAATTGAGCTGTATAAACAGATAGAGCACCATCGCAAGCATCCTCTGGTCGTCTACGTTACCAGTAAAAGATCGGGCGCACTGTCCTCAATGTCAAGCGATGCGCTCCCGCAAATAATCGAATTGCTGGATGCTCTGCCGAGAAATACAAGAGCTATAGATTTTCTGATAGTCAGCTTGGGTGGCGACCCAATGGTGGCTTGGCGCATTATGACCCTCATTCGCCAACGGGTGAAGAGGGTATCGGTTCTCATTCCACAAAGTGCCTACAGTGCGGCAACCTTATTGGCATGTGGTGCGGACGAAATTGTTATGCACCCAAACGGCCACCTTGGGCCTGTTGATATGCAAATTACTACGGCAGGGAGTGCTGGAGCGAAAACATTTTCTACGGAAGACATCACTGCCTTCTTGGATATGGTAAGGGACGCGCTCAAAATTACGGATCAAGAGCATGTTCGTGCCCTTTTTGAGATGACTTGTAAAGAGGTTGGAACCTTAGGGATTGGATTTACTGCGCGAAGTTCAAAGCTAGCCGTTGACTTGGGTGAGAGGTTGTTAGCTCTGCATATGAAGGATGATGAGGCCGGAACCGTATTGCGCTCCATCGTTCAAAACATGAGCCGTAAGTTTCAGTCGCACGCCTATCCAGTCAGCCGAGATGAGGCGCTGGATATAGGTTTGCCGGTAAAAAAGAATCGCGATGAGGCGTTAGAGAAGCTGATGTGGAGTGCGTGGTTGAATCTTGAAAATGAACTCAAAGAGCGCACCCCATTTGATCCGGTGATCGAACTAATGAACAGTTCGGAAGCAAGCAAGCTGATGGCTCCAGTTCCTCAATTGAAAATCTCACCGGGAGCGATTATGGCGACTCATTACAATAGCCCCATTGCCGAAATCGTCGCTCATTCAAGTGTTGAAGTTGACCCTTGTAGTGCACCCCAGTAGAACTGGACACGGAAGTTAGTTAGGCTTGGGGCCTCCGCCAGGAGGCGAGAATGCCGAGAAAGCCGAAAGTCCAGAGGACTGCGGAAGAGAAGTGGCAGATTGTGTTGGAAGGTCTGAAGAGCGGCAACGTGGCTGAGACCTGCCGCAAGTACGAGATCGCGCCCACGCTATATTACCGCTGGAAAGACGAAGTAGAAGAGGGAGCCAAGGCTGCGCTTGGGGGGAGAAGCGCAGCCGCGCGGCCCGATGCCGAGCAGGAGAAACGGATTAAGCAACTGGAGCGGGCGCTGGGCCGATCGCACTTGCAGATCGAGATTTTAAAAAACGTGCTGGGCGAGTGAGCTGCGGGCCAGCTCATTCGTCGGCACGGGAGTTGGTGGCCCAAGGGAACGAAGCGAAGCTGGTGGCGGAGACGCTCGCCATCAGCCGGTCGAGCCTCTACTATCGGCGCAAACCGCGCGCCAGCCGTGCCGATCGCTCGCGGGACGAGGAGATCATCACGGCCTGCGGTGAGAAACCGGCCTACGGTTATCGTCGCGTGGTCTGGTGGTTGTGGCGGCATCACGGGTTGGTGGTCAATGGCAAGCGGGCGCTGCGTGTCATGCGAGAACGCGGACTGTTAGTGCGTCAGCGCCGCTTTCAAATCTCGCGCAGAAAGGACTGGGGCAAGGTGGAAGCACCGCATCCGAATCACGTCTGGCAGTCGGACATGACCAAGGTCTGGGCCGGGCCCAGTGTGGGCTGGGCGTATCTGGTCTCGGTGATCGACTGCTGCACCCGCGAAATCGTCGGCTGGGATCTGAGTCTGCGTTGTCGTACGGAAGAAGCTCTGGCGGCGCTCAACCGCGCCGTGTTGGAGGTTTTGCCTTTCGGTTCTCGTGGAACGGGTTTGACTTTGACGACTGACAACGGCACCCAGTTTACCTCGGCGCGCTATGTCGAAACTCTGAACCAGTTGGGCATCACGCACCGGCGCACGGCCTACAACCATCCCGAGGGCAACAGTTACATCGAACGATTCCATCGCAGCTTGAAAGAAGAGGAGGTGTGGCTCAACGAATACCAGAACTTCGACCAAGCGCAGCAGAGCATTGCAGGCTGGATCGAGGAGTACAATCACGACCGTCCGCACCGCGGACTCCACGGACAAACCCCGCACGACGCTCGTGCCCGGTTCGCCCTAACCCTTACTTCAAACACGGCCCCTTGTGTCTAGTTTTGCGGGGTGCACTACACACACTGAAGTCCAGTACGTGTTGTTGAATGGCGGTCACAAGTTCCACACAACATGCGACTGGGAAAACCTTCAGGCGCTTGACCCAACTGCGACATGTAGTTTCCGACCACTGAGAACGTATGAATGTGTTTTGAATAACGGCCCTAAAGACAACACTCCCGGCCCACTCAGTGACCTGAAGTGCAAAGACGATCAGGGCAACAATGTCTATCTGTATGTGGAAAAAAAGGAGTAATCTTTGTCGCTTCGATGACCGCAGTGATAAGAAATGTGGGGGAGGGTCGTTGTTAAGCTGTCGCAGCTTTAGCGGCCTGGTGCGGTTGCTGCAACGCGAGTTGATAGCTGACACAGGCCGGAATGTCACCAGCTAGAAAATCAGCGCGGTTAGGCTCCACGTTAGACATGCGGCACTCTGCGCGATACGCCTTGTAAGCAGCCTTCTGCTCGATTGACATTTTCATTTTGGTGATCGCTCCTCAACGATCTGGAATCAGTTTCACTCAAAGGCCGAACGCTGTAAATATCACGTCCGTACCCCACTTTTTTACGGTACCTTAACTTTGAGTAACATCGAAATCGAGTGATGTTACAAAATAACATCGTGCGAAGTGTCGCTTGTTATTTTTCAACCTTGACCTTTCCCTCTAACAACTTCATCCCCTTTAACACTTCTTCAGGCATGGCCGCTTCATAATGCGCTTCCGTCACCTGAGCGTTGCTGTGACCAAGCATGTCACGACCTGCATTGCTGTTGCCGGTCAGCGTTCGCAGGGTGGTTCCCAAACCTCTACGACCCGCATGGTAGCCTTTCCAGGTCAACCGGACCTTCTTCAGAGCGGGTCGTATGATGACTCTTGATAAGGTCGTGAGGTTGTTTGCAAACACAAACCCATCACCAGGATTCTTTGCACGCCATAACAACAGCAGACCCTTAACAGGTTGAATAATGGGAATGGAGCGTACAGACTTCTTCGTTTTTGGTGTTGTCAGGTGCAAGCCGCCTTTGCCTTTGGTGAGGTTGCGGCGAACGTGAATGTAATCCGCATCAACATCCCCCCACTGCAACCCCTGAATTTCGCCCTTCCTTAAACCAAGGAAGAACGCGAGGGCCATGATGAGTTGACATTCAACATGGTCAACCAGTGCGCTGATGATATTTTCAACCTCTTCGAGGCTGTACGCACCTGTCACGCCATCACCCAAGGTCTTGCCGAGTACCTGAGCATCCCTGATGGGGTTTGTTTCGCATTTGCCGGTAGCAACAGCGTGAGCAAAGATCGCAGAGGCGAACCATTTGATGTGGTTCAACGTGCGCGGCCTGAGAGTCTTCGCAAGGGACGTGAGGAAGTTTGACATCATTGGCGTGCGGTAATCGTTAAGCAGAGTGGTGCCGAAGTGCTTCTTGAGGTGCTGATTCCAAATTTGCTGATAGCCAAGCAGCGTGGAAGGCTTGAGGTTGTTTTCAGTGATGAATGGTAGGTAAGTGTTATCCCAAAATTCAACCACGGTGAGGGCCGATGTTGCCGGGGTGTCGGCATTCACCAGGCGCATGTGATCTTCAGCGAGAAGCTGCACGGCCTTCGCAGACTTAGAGCCGTGGCCGGTCGCTCTGTCCTTCGTGCAAAGACGATGTGACTTCTGCTTGCGGACCCCATCGACCGCCGTATAATAACGAACATGGAAAGCGTTGGATGCTTCGTAGACGTAGCCGCGCTGATGCCGGTCGCGTCGCTTCGTGGGTGTAATGGGTTGGTCGCTCATAACACCCCCATCGTGCACCAATATGCAATAGTATGCAATAGCACGAAGGGTCAATGTTATATAAGTCGTTTGTAATCAATGCGGAGAGGTGGCCGAGTGGTTGATGGCACCGGTCTTGAAAACCGGCATACCTGAAAGGGTATCGGGGGTTCGAATCCCTCCCTCTCCGCCAGTCCTTTAGACACACAGGCTTACGAAGGTGGCTACCAATGGTAGCTACCGATTTCGCAGTTCTTCCTGAAGATGAGAGTGAGCCGTTAAACGCCACTATCGCCATTTCCGCAACTACTTCCACTCCTGAACGAGTGTCTGCATTTTTCGAGGGCTGGGAAGTCACCTGTTAACCAGACGGCATGTCATGTCGCTCCCAGACAAGTTTCCAGCCTGGGGCCGAGGTACCCTGCCTCAGCCCGATTCGGACAGATGCCGGAGTGTGTGACGACGGCGGCGTGGGAACCGGTGGTATGCGCCTGGCCGTTGCCATTCATGGTTCGTAGCTGCATGCGAGTCGGCGGCCGGAGGGGGCCATGAACCGCGCTAAATGTCTGCTCTTTTCGATCTTGGTGATTCTTACCGTCAACGGAACGGTCTTCCCACAAACTTCGGCCACATCGCTGCAGGGTACGGTAACGGATCCGAGCGGAAGCGTGATCGCCGACGCTACTGTCGTGCTTGCCAACAGCGAATCGAAGCTGGAACGCACCCTGGACACTGGGACGCAGGGGGAATACCGATTCATCGCAGTTCCCCCTGGCACTTATACGCTGACCGTGACCGCGAAAGGTTTTTCGCGCTACCAGCAGAACGACCTCCAACTTCTGGTCAACACCCCGGCCACAGCCAACGTCCATCTCAAGGTGGGAGCGGCTGGCGAGAGCATCACAGTTACCAGCGAAGCTCCCGTCTTGAACCTGGTCGATGCCTCGATTGGCAATCCTTTCAACGAAACCCAGGTTAAGCAGATCCCGCTGGAGGGCCGCAATGTTCCGGATTTGTTGAGCTTGCAGGCCGGGGTCGCCTACACCGGCAACCGTCCTGATATCGACAGGGACCAGGACACGCGCAATGGCGCAGTGAATGGTGCGCGCAGCGATCAGAGCAACATCACGCTCGACGGTGTCGACGTGAACGACCAATCCAACGGGTACGCCTTTACTTCGGTGTTGCCGACCACTCTTGATTCGGTCCAGGAGTTCAGGGTAACAACGTCCAACTACAATGCCGATCAAGGTGCCGGTTCGGGAGCCCAAGTATCGCTGGTCACCAAGAGCGGGACCAACAGTTTCCACGGCTCCCTCTACGAATACCACCGCAACACTATCACCAGCGCCAACGACTTCTTTGTCAAAGGAGCGGAAGCGAGAAGCGGCCAGTCGAATATCCCCGACAAGTTGCTGCGAAATATCTTTGGCGTTTCCCTGGGAGGTCCGGTGAAGAAGGACCGGCTTTTCTTTTTTGCCAATTACGAGGGGACGCGGCAGCGAGAGCAAGAGAGTACGGTGCGGACCATACCGACACCTTCTCTCTGTGCGGGGAACCTGCAGTATCAGTACTACCCAAACGGCGATACGACCAAACCACTGCAGACGCAGACCATGAGGTCCGCGGACATTGCGCAACTCGATCCTCTTCAAAGTGGCTATAACCAATCGACCAATCCCGCTCAAGCCCGAAGGCGGGTGGATGAAAAAACTGTTCGGCGACAATGACAAGACGGTAATCCGGGGCGGATTCGGGAAGGTATACGATCGCGCGGGGATGCAACTGCTAAGCACTTTCGACGCCAACGCGCCCGGCGGACTGAGTTCAACCGTGCAGAACCCATGTTGTTATCTGACCGACCCTGCGTTATCGGGTACCCCATACGATACGGCAGACGGCGTGCCGCGTATCACGGACGTCAACACCATCCCCAAGTACACGCAAGCTGGGGTACAGATCTTCTTTGATCCGCCTCCGGGCCAGTTCCCGCAAACGCCCACCAACGGCAGCCAAGCCATTACGTGGGGCGTTGACCAGTCCATGAAGACTCCCTATGCCTACACGTTCGATTTCTCCATCGCCCGCGAGTTGCCCAGGCAATTCTCGCTGCAACTCGCTTACGTCGGACGCCTGGGCCGCAATTTGCTCACGCAACGCGACCTGAGACAGCCGCTTGATTTGAAGGATCCCCAATCAGGATTTGACTACTACGCCGCCGCCACTCGATTGTCGCAGCTAGCGCGGCAAGGCGTGCGGCCGGATCAGATCACCGACCCAATGATTGGGCCCACTGCAGCTTATTGGCACAACCTGCTGGGGCCGCTCAACTCCAATGCCACCGGTTATGAGGTGTACTTCAACTACGGGGGCTGCGTAATTACAAAGGTTCCACCTAATCCTAACTGCGTGGACCCCAACCTTACGCAAGCCGTTTACGGCCTCTTTACTGGCACCGGT
Source organism: uncultured Acidobacteriaceae bacterium (assembly GCA_963789205.1). Taxonomy (GTDB): domain Bacteria; phylum Acidobacteriota; class Terriglobia; order Terriglobales; family Acidobacteriaceae; genus Acidiflorens. The sequence goes on along the minus strand of CAWBJV010000019.1, from coordinate 390,870 downwards.
GCGTATCCCGGCAATGACGTGGTGGGGCTCGGCAACATCGATTTGTATTATTACCTTTGGGACGATGCATCCACGACCAACTACTACTTCTTTAACGGCCAGGTAGGCGGCTGCGTGTCTGGAGTGACGACTTGCAATGCAGGCGAGATGCTGAATAACCAATTGACCACGCAGTACGCCTGGAGTTCCATCGGCAAGTCGAACTACAACGCGCTGCAAGCCAATCTGCGGAAGCAATTCACCCACGGAGTGCAGTTCGACCTTAATTACACGTATTCCAGATCAATCGACATCACCTCCTCGGCGACCCGGCTTGGCTTCAGTTCGAGCGTCAATGTCGGCGCACCTGGTACTAGGCTAGTCAACGCATTTGATCCGAACGGCCGCCGCGGTGTGTCGGATTTCGATGCCACCCACCAGTTCAACGCCAACTGGATTGCCGAGCTACCCTTTGGCAAGGGCCGCTATTTCGCGGGCAACGCCGAAACCCTGCTTGACGCCTTAGTCGGCGGCTGGCAGCTTTCGGGCCTGGCGCGCTGGACCAGCGGTTTCCCGTTCACCGTCGATAACGGTAACTTTTGGCCCACGGATTGGGACGAGCAGGGTATCGCCCAGATGGTGGCGCGGCCAAAGACGGGTCATTTCCTGCAGCCGGGTGGCTCGGTCAGTGTTTTCGCCAACCCCGCGGACGCTTTCCAGAACGACTTCATCCATCCGTTCCCGGGTGGGAGTGGCTCTCGAAACGTAATCCGGGGAGATGGGTTCGCCGGTTTGGACATGTCCTTGACCAAGCGCTGGAAGATGCCATGGGCGGGCAACAGCCTACAATTTCGTTGGGAAGTCTTTAACGTCCCCAACCTGCACCGCTTCAATGTGCTGTCGGGCTTAGGAACACAGGCTTGTGCCTGCATTGCTTCGTTGCAGCAGGTGCCGCAGTCGTTCGGCAGCTACACGGGCCTGCTCACGCAACCGCGCGTCATGCAATTCGCGCTGCGGTACGAGTTCTAAAATCCCAGGGTGATGTAAGGCGGAATTCCTCGGCCCGATGCTCATTTAGACTCTTGCAGACCTCATGACGACCCTCGCACGCAAACTGCGTCTGGTGGATTACTTCGCGCTGGCCTTCGGCGTGATGGTGGGGACGGCGTGGCTCGTGGTGATGGATGACATCCTGCAGCGCGGCGGTCCGTTGGGCGCGCTCCTCGGGTTCACCGCAGGCGCACTGATGTTGTTGCCCATCGGATACGTTTATGGGCACCTGGTGCGAGCCATTCCCGATGCTGCCGGAGAAGCAGCCTACGTCGCCCAGTTCTTTCCCCCGATCGTCAGCTTCGCCACTGGCTGGATGGTTTTTCTCAGCTACTTTCTTACTTGCCCCTTTGAAGCGCTCGCCGCCGGACGCATCGCCGGATATTTGTTCCCGTCGCTGAATACGCATGAACTGTACCGGCTGGGCGGCTACCCCGTTTACCTCCCGCACATTCTGCTGGGGCTGGCGATCACCATCCCGCTGACATGGGTAAACTATCGCGGCATACGCGCCGGGGCTCGTCTCGGAAAGATCACCACCTTTACTTTTCTCACGCTCGTCATTCTGTTTGCTTTGGCGGGGGCGCGGCATGGAGACCCGGCAAACTTTCATCCGCTGTTCAGCCATGCTCCGCTGATTTCCATCTTGCTGGTATGGCAAGTTGTGCCCTGGCTGCTGGCGGGTTTTGAATCGGTTGGCAAGTACGCAGAGGAGGCGAGTTCAGACTTTCAGACCGGCGGATTTTTCGTCGCCATCGCCCTGACCATCTGCACCGGGCTGGCATTCTTCTGGGTCGTCATCTCAGCCGTCGCCTACGTCGCGCCCTGGGAAAGCCTGAAGAGCAATCAGCAATTCCCGACCGCGGTTGCCTTCGAGCGCGCGCTGCATGCGCACTGGATCGTTGTGCTGATCATGGCTTCGGCCCTGGTTGCGCTGGTCCAGGCATTCAACGCCAACATGATTGCCTCGTCTCGATTGCTGTTTGCCATGGGCAGGCGCAACCTGCTCGCGCCTAAATTGGGTTACGTTCATCCGGTAAATCAAACGCCCTCGCACGCAGTCATTGCAGTGGGAGTGGCTACGGCAGCTGCCATGCTGCTCGGCGAGGCTGGCTTGATCCCGATCCTTGAGGTCGGAGCCGTTGCTTCGGCCGTGGCTTGGATGGCGGCTTGTGCCTCGTACTACTGCATGAAGCCGCCTTTCAGCGGGCGCCTGGCCGCTCTCTTTGGACTGCTGGTTACCTCGCTCATGGTTCTTGTGAAAGTGGTGCCACTTGTCCCCGGACACTTCACACGGCATGAATGGATCGCGCTCGCCATCTGGGCGGGACTCGGCCTGATGATCAGAGTGCCCGGAGAGCGGCAGCGGCAAAAGAGGCTGCTCGATCCGCCTGCAGAGAGTGGCTCGGTTAGAAAGTAGTCAGTTCGCGCCGGGTTGTCCGTGAAGTGTCGGAGGAATCTGGGCCAGCTTCCAGGAACTGGCATGCGAGCGAAACTCTCGTGGGGAAACGCCGAACTCCTGCTTGAAACAGTGACTGAAATGCGCCGAGTCGCTGAAGCCCCATCCCAAAGCGATATCCGTGATGTTCCGTTCGCGTAAATGCGGATCTGACAAATCTGTGCGGCAGCGTTCCAGCCGTCTTTCACGGATCCACTCCGCGACTGTACAACTCTTGACGGCAAACAGCCGGTGCAGGTGCCGCACGGAGATGCCGGCCGCCGCCGCGATGATGGCCGGGCAGAGAGTAGGTTCCTGCAAATGAGTCTCGATGAAGTATTCGACACGCGGCCGAAGTTGCGCGCAGCAGCCCAGTTTGGTTGAAGCCGACTCAGGGCGCATGATGCAACGAGCGAGGATGTCCAGATAGGCTCCAATCGCCACCAAGCCATCCCCCGTATTCATCTCCTCGGCCTGCTCGTAAAGAGACGTCGCCAGGCGAAACAATGTCGCGCCCAGTCCACCCTTCCCCGAAATTCGGGGCAACACCGGCAGGGAAGAGGTCTGCGCGTGCTCGTGAACCAGCCAGCGCGGGATTCGCAGATAGAGCCTGGCGCAATCCCCGGCACAATCCGATGTCCAGGGGAGGCCCGAATCGATCAAAGTTGTGTCACCAGGGGTCAGCAGCGCCATGGCCCCGCTCTGGCAATATTGGCGCACTCCTTCAAGCTGCGTAATAACGATGCAGCCGCGGTCTTCGGAGTTCCCAGCGACGATCGGAAATTTGGCAAACGAAACGGGCGTAGAGGCGAACCGCGTTAAGGCCAGCCCGGCGAGTGTCCGGCGTTCGATCGAGCCATGAAAAGGAAGCCGTCTGGGAAAATGAAAGCGGCAATCACCACAAATTGGTTTGGCATTGCACAGCCAGGCCTCCAACCGGTCCGAGACAGGGACTAAGTCCGTCGAAAACGACTGTGACATTTTCCCACCCTGGGTTCGCTCTTGGACGCCAGTCGCGCCCGTCTTGCTGGCGATTCATTTGGCGCTCAGCAATACGGCGCTTACCGTAGCATAAGAGGAAAACTACTATCAAGCACAATCATGGAAGGATTGCTCAGGGTCCCGGATCGGGTTGCGCAAATAGGCAGCGCTTCATTGTGCTCGCAGCCTTCCCTGGATCTCAGAGGCACTTCGTTAGCTTCGGGCGCGAGCCGCGTATGAGCGTATAGGTTCCCATTTTTTCCTTTCCGAGACTGACTGTCAGGCTCATGGTGTCGCCATCGACATGTCCAGAGTAGCGAGCTGAAGCGGACGTTGGGTTCTCATCCCGGCGCACGGGGCCGCCGTGCTCAGGCGTGAAAGTGCCCGCGACATCGAAATCGCCATGCTTATCAAGAGTTATCGCCTGCATAACTTGGCCGTGCGCACAATCGAACTCTACGTCAGCGCCTTTCTCTGAGACCTTCAGGTCAATGTGTTCGCCGCCCCATGCCTCCGTTGCAACGGCCCTAGCATCGGGCGCGGCTTGGGCGCCGGCCTGAAGCAGAACACCGGATAAGGCGAACAGTGCGATCAGAGAATGCGTGATACCTGTTGAACGAATGATTCCTTTCGGCATCTGCGTTAGTCCCCTTACTGCTTAATGCTTGCCAGCAGCTTGCTCTCGTCCGGCGTCGCAGGCTCGAATCTTCCTGCCAGGTATTTCGCCAGGAATTCCTCTGTGGCGGCATTGAAGGCCATGTTGTTAGTCGGCCGCGCAAAGCCATGCCCTTCGTCTGGGAACACGTAATACTGTACCGGCTTATTGTTCTTGCGCATCGCGGCTACAATCTGATCGCTCTCCGCTTTGTTTACGCGAGGGTCGTTGGCGCCCTGGCCAATGAGCAGCGGCGCTTTGATCTGGTCCGCCTTAAACAGCGGCGACTGCTGCTTGAGTATTTGTTCCGAGTCGCCCATGCGCTTGTGGAAAGTGGCCAGTAATGTCGACCAGTACGGTGGAATGGTTTGAAGCAAGGTATTCAGATTGGACGGACCGACAATGTCAACGCCGCAGGCGAACGCATCCGGTGAGAATGTAACTCCCGCAAGAGTTGCATAACCTCCATAGCTGCCGCCCATGATGCAAACCTTTGCCGGATCGGCGATCCCCTGTTTGACTACCCAGTCTTTGCCATCGAGTAAGTCGGTATGCATCGTCCCGGCCCATTGGCGATCGCCGGCATTCACATATTGTTTGCCGTAACCAGTCGATCCGCGGAAATTAATTTGCAAAACCGCATAACCGCGATTTGACAGCCATTGCGCGTAGCGGTTGTAACCCCACTCGTCACGGCCCCATGGACCGCCATGCACAAACTCCACCATCGGCAGGCTCTTCGGTTCGACTCCCGCAGGGGTGGTCAGATAACCGTACAGCTTCATGCCATCGCGGGCCGTAAACTCGATGGGCTTCATCGCCGATAGTTTGTATTTCTCAAGCAGCGGCCGGTTGCTGAACAGCAAAGTGGCTTGCTTCGCCGCCCGATCGTAGACATACCAGTACTCCGGCGCGTCATCGCTGACAAAGCCGACAATCCACTTGTTGTCGTCCAGATTTTGCGAGATACCAGCAATATCGCCATTGCGAAGTTTTTTCAGAACCTCGAAATCTGCCTTCACATTCGGATCAATGAATACATATTCCGTACGCTGCTTGGAGTAACTCACAGCTTCCAGAGCATTCGTCTTGGGATTGTTGATCGTGCTGTTGACGTCGAACTGTGGGTCTTCGGTTATGACCTTGCGTTTGCCGGTGGCGATGTCAATCTCGAGCAAGCGAGCCGCGTTCACGTCGAGACTGGTCGTAATCCAGAGCGACTTGTTATCGGGTGAAAATCCGTTGACACCTCCGAAGGTCTCATCCGCGCCCCATTTGATCAGTTCGCGCCAGGGTGACTTGCTGTCATCGCGTACGCGGACAATGGTCCCGCCATCCGCCGTTTGCGCCTGTGCGCCCCGGATCTGCAGCGCATTGTCGGCTTGCCAGCTTTGCACGTCTCCCGGATTCTCGGTATCCAGATCAACCTTCCCACTGTTGAGATCAATACGATGGACGTCAAAGAGCTTGGCGTCGCGCTGGTTCATCTGCACCAGGATCGTGTCTGGAAACTTCCATTCGTAGGCCACGATATCCACGCGAACCTTGTCGAACGGCGTTAGATCCTTGGTTTGCCTGGAAGCAATGTCGGTTTGGTAGAGCCGCCAGTTCTCGTCTCCGCCAAGGTCCTGGGTGTAGAGAATGTGCTGATTGTCGTATTGCCAAAGAAAATTGCGGATGCCGCGATGCTTGTCGGCAGTCACGGCGCGGTCGTCGGCCTTCCCGAGAGTGCGGATCCAAACATTCAGCACACCATCGACTGGAGCGAGATATCCGAGTTGCGTGCCATCCGGCGAAATCTGCGGGTCAGCGCGCTCCGGATTCCCAAACAGCACTTCACGGGGAATCAGTGGCGTAGTGAGCTTCTCCTGGGCAGCGGCAGAAGCAATAAGGAATCCTGCCAACGCCAGGACTGCAACCGCACGTTTAAGCAGACGCATAGGGCCTCCAAATTCGCAGGTCGTGTTCGAGTAACATGATAGTCGAATCGCTGATCTTGCCGCACTTGACGTCCCGCGAGATCTAGCAGCTTGTCACTCGAGCGACATCAGGAATTCGACCTCCTGCTCAATTTCAGCAATCGCGATCAGAGCCCCGTTCGCCTCACGCAGTTGTTGATTGAGTTGCGACAATCTCGTTTGCTTGAATCGGGCCCACTCTGCGATGCGCGCTTTTACCTGCTGGCTTGACTCCTGGTAAACCGCGATCGCCTGCGAAGGCACGGCGCGATCCCCACTTTCGACAACTCGCAGAGCGGATGCCAGCCCGGAGTAGGCATCCTGCAGCCCAGGGTTGCCGTCTGCTGCGTTTTCCTTGTTCGTCAGAATCTTGCCGATTGCAGATCCAGCCTCCGCCAGCGACGACTTGAGCTGCGCGCTTTGTGATGCCAGCTTCTGTTGAATGTCAGCAAGTTGCTTCTGAACCGAGGCGATCTCGGCCAGTGCGCGGCGCGCTTCGATAGTTTCGCCAAATATCTGTCGTCCCAACTGCAACTGCTGCGCGAGCACTTCGGGAGTTGCGGGCGAGCGCGGATCCATGATGACTTTCAGCGATTGGTTTTGCGTCTTTCCATCGACCGTCAGGCGGATTTGGTAATCTCCCGGCACAGCCTTCGGCCCGCTGGGATTGCGCATTTCAGCGTCTTCGTCCGCACTTGGGCCGCCGGAACTGCCCCAGGTAAGGTTCCAGATGAAGCGGTGCATCCCGGCAGCTTTCTCGAGGACTTCAGGCTTGGGGAACCACCGCTCGGCGACCGGAAGGGGCGAATGCTTCTTCGTAACCGGATCTTCGGAAGAAAATTTTCTGACGAGATTCTGCTGCGCATCGATAACTTCCAGCCGCACGGCGCTCGCCGGAGACTGGAGAAAATAATCAATCATCGCGCCATTCGGAGGATTCTCGGCCGTGGGTTCCTCGGGCGGAATCGGTGTGCCCGAAAACGAGTCGTTATCCACGCGCACCGCTGTGGCCGGACGATAAAGCCACGGGCCTCTTGCCTCTCTCGCCTCAACTACCTGGCGAAGCGGAGTGATGTTATCGAGAATCCAGAACGAACGCCCGAACGTAGCAATCACCAAGTCATCGCCGTGAATCGTAAGATCGCGAACTGAACTGACCGGCAGGTTCAATTGCAACGACTGCCAGTGGTCTCCGTCGTCAAAAGACACGTAAACTCCGAACTCGGTTCCGGCGAAGAGGAGCCCTTTGCTCTGAGGGTCTTCGCGAACGGCGCGCAAAAATGCCGGAGCAGTAATGCCGTCCGTGATCCGTTGCCACGTGGCCCCGTAGTCGCGCGTGCGATAGATGTAGGGCGTCTGATCGTCGAGCCGTCCGCGATCGACGGCTGCGTAGGCGACCGCGGGATCGAAATGCGAAGCTTCGATCAGCGAGATTTTGCTCCAGTCGCTCAATCCCCGCGGGGTGACATCTTTCCAGTTCTTTCCCCCATCACGGGTGAGGTGAATCAATCCGGTGTCGCTTCCCGCCCAGATCAGATCGCGGTTAAGGCCCGACGGCGCAATCGTGAACACGACCCCATAACCGGCACGTTTCGCGTTCTCGACCGTAGGCGGACTCGACAGTTTCTCGTTCGTATCATGCCCATCATGAGCCGCTCCGGTGAGATCGGGACTAATCGTCTCCCAGTGCAGACCGCCATCCGCAGTCTTCATCACATACTGCGTCCCCAGATAAAGCGCGGTAGGGTCAACCGGGGAAAGCGCCAGCGCCGGAGTCCAGGGGTCGCGATACTTGCGCTGATTGATCTCGGCTTCAAATGCAAACGCGGGCCATGGAGCAATGTCCTGGCTCAGGCCCGTCCGTTTGTTGAAGCGGGCAACGGTTCCGTAAGTCCCACTCAGATAAATAATGTTGGGGTCATTTGGATCGAGCACCAGGTATCCGCTTTCGCTCGGTCCAGCGGGGAACCAGTCCCGGGGCGTGATCTGATCGTGGTCGGTGCGGCTTACAACCGCGGCACTGCCGCTATCTTGCTGCGCGCCATACACGACGTAGGGAAACTGGTTGTCGGTAGTCACATGATAGAGCTGCGCCGTCGGCTGGTTGTACCAACTGCTCCAGGTCTCGCCACGATTGAGGCTGATCGTGGTTCCCTGGTCCGTTCCGAGGATCATGCTGGCGGAATTTCTGGGATCGACCCAGAGCTCGTGATAATCATCGCCGCCGGGCGCGCCGCGCAACACAGAAATTGTCTTCCCAGCATCCTCCGATCGGTAGAGTGCGACATTCGGCATGTAGATCACATCGGAATTCTGCGGATCGATAGTGATGCGGTTGAAGTACCATGTCCGGCTGGTCAGCCGAGGATCGGCATTAGCGAGTGCCCATGTATTCCCTCCATCGTCAGACCGATAGAGGCCGGATTTCTTCGCCGCCGGCTTTTTCACCTCGATAAGCGCGTATACGCGCTTGCCGTCTGGTGCAACCGCGACGCCAATGCGTCCCCAATCGCCTTCGGGTAGCCCGTTTCCGTTTCCCCCGTTTCCATTTACCCCGTTTCCAATTCCAACGAGCCGGGACCAGGTTTTACCGGCATCCTGAGAACGGTAAAGGCCACTACTAGGTCCATCGACAGGGGCATACGCGCTCCACGGAGGACGCCGGGTATGCCACGCTCCGGCAAACAAGAGCTGCGGCGCGGAAGCGCACATGGCCAAATCTGAAATGCCGATTTCGGGTCCGAGGCCGAAAACCCGCGCCCAATGCGCTCCTCCATCGACGGATTTGTAGACACCACGGTCTTCGCTCGGGCCATACACGTGCCCCAAAGCGCCCACGTAAACGATACTCGGATTCTGCGGATCGATCGCAATCCGGCTGATCTGGCGCGTGTCCTCCAGGCCAATGTGCTTCCAGGTTGAACCGCCGTCAGTGGATTTGTAGACGCCGTTACCGGAAGAGAGGTCTTCGCGAATGTCGGTCTCGCCGGTTCCGGCATAAATAATTTTAGGGTCGGAGGGAGCCACGGCAAGCGCACCGATCGAGCCCACCGGCTGGCCGTCAAAAATCGGCGACCATACAACTCCGGCGTCGGTCGTTTTCCATATCCCGCCATTGACCGAACCAAAATAAAAAGTCGTCGCGTCGCCCGGCACGCCGGCCACGGCCACCACGCGTCCACCGCGGAAAGGCCCGATCAAGCGCCATCTCAGACCGTTCATCAGTTCCGGAGGAATCGGCTGGGCAACCGCAGCGACGGTGAGCAACAGAAGGGAGAAAGAAGAATACGATGGTTCAAACACGACCAGAATTTGTGCAATTGGCAGACCCTCGTTTGAGTATTCAGTTTAGCGGATGAAGATGGCGTTCTTGAAGCGGGTTCAAAAGAGAAGCCGTTAGAGCAAAAACGAATCCTGGGTGGGGAAGAGGTGAGTCGTGGCTGGGATCTTATATTGAATACCACTACCGCGATTTCTTACCCGCTTTTCATCGGTGATACCATCTACCTGCTTTAACGACTCCAGGCACCGCCATCACGGAATGACTCGATCCTCCCGCTCCGTCGCCTCGCCCCGCGTGGTCAGCATCGCGGATCTCCGCGCCCTCGCCCAACGCCGCGTGCCCCGGGCCGTCTTCGACTATCTTGATGGCGGCGCCGAAGGCGAGGTCACCCTCCGCGAAAATTGCCGCGTTTATGAGGACGTCACCTTCCGCCCTCGCCATGCGGTCGCTGTCGCCGATTGCAACCTGTGCACCCGCGTTCTCGGCTTCGATCTCGCTCTCCCATTCCTACTTGCCCCGATTGGCTACAGCCGCCTGATGCACCCTGTCGGCGAAGTGGGCGCCGCCCGCGCCGCCGGCAATGCGGGCACCGCCTACATTCTCTCCACCATCTCAGGACACAAGCTGGAAGATGTAAAAGCCGCCTCGACCGGACCCGTATTCTATCAACTCTATCTGATGGGTGGCCGCGCCGCCGCCGAGGCCGCGATTGAACGCGCCCGCCTCGCCGGATTTTCCGCGCTCGTCGTCACCATCGATACCGCCGTCTCCGGAATCCGCGAGCGCGATCACCGCAACGGAATGAAGGAACTCGTCAGCGGCAGTGTGTTCGAAAAACTTCGGTTTCTTCCGCAAATCCTCGCGCGCCCGGGATGGCTCGCAAGTTTTCTGCTCGATGGCGGTCTGCCCGCGCTTCCCAACGTCGTGGTCCCCGGCAAAGGCCCCGTGCCGCTCGTGGATGTCGCCGCCGCCCTCGCCGAGTCCACCGTGACCTGGAGCGACCTCGGCTGGATTCGCGAACTGTGGCGCGGCCCGATTGTCGTCAAAGGCGTCCTTACCGGAGACGACGCGCGCCGCGCCATCGACGAAGGCGCCGCCGCAATTTCCGTCTCCAATCATGGCGGCCGCCAGCTCGATTGCGTTCCCTCTTCGTTGCGAGTCTTACCGGAGGTCGTCAAGGCCGTCAACGGGCAAACCGAAATTCTCATGGACGGAGGCATTCGCCGCGGCACCGACATCGTCAAGGCTCTCTGCCTTGGCGCCCGCGCCGTGCTCTGCGGACGCGCCTACGCCTATGGCCTGGCCGCCGCCGGAGAAGCCGGAGTCAATCGCGCCATCGAAATTCTACGCACCGACCTGGACCGCACTTTGAGGCTGCTAGGTTGCGCATCCGTCGCCGAGCTTGATCGTTCCTACGTGAATGTTCCGCAGATTTGGGACGAAACGGACGAAGGGACAACTCTCGCCCATCTCCCTCACACGGGGAACGTGGGTGCGCGTGGGCGCAACGTAGGCACAAAGACTAGCTTCCTTATAATGGGGAGAAGCATGATCCGTCCCGACTACAAAGAATTTTTACGGTTGTCACGCAGCGCCACGCTGGTTCCGGTAGCGAAGTCGATCTCCGCCGATCTGCTGACGCCGGTTTCCGCCTTTCTTGCTATCGCTGACGGCGAGCCGGATGCCTTCCTGCTCGAGTCGGTCGAAGGTGGAGAAAAGATTGGGCGCTACACGTTTCTCGGCGTGCGTCCGTTTCTTCGGCTGGAATCGCGCGGCGCCGAGATCAAGATCGAACGTGACCGCAAAATCGTCCGGCGCACGGGAAATGTCTTCCAAGTCATCAAGGAACTGCTACAGCAACACCGTCCGGCCGCGATGGAAGGATTGCCGCCGTTCACCGCGGGCGCGGTCGGCTATTGCGCGTACGACATCGTGCGCCGCCTCGAGAACATCGGGGAGCACGCTACGGATGACCTCGATGTTCCCGACTGCGTGCTGATGTTTTTTGATCGCGTGCTCGCCTTCGATCACCTGCGGCACCAGATCCATATTGTGGCGTCGGCGGACGTGACGCGAGATGCGCCCCGCGTTGCGTATGACAAGGCCGTGAAGGATATCGCGCGCATCGAAAAAAAACTCGCCGCGGGATCGAAGCCGGCGCACTGGCGCAGAGCCACGGCGAAATCAAAGCTGAAGGTGAAGGCACGCACGGCGAAACCAAGATTCCTGGAAAGCGTCCGCCGCGCCAAGGAGTACATCGCCGCCGGAGACATTTTCCAGGTCGTCCTCTCGCAGCGCTGGGACTTCGAGCCCGGAGTCGCTCCGCTCGATCTGTACCGCGCGCTACGGACAGTGAATCCATCGCCGTATATGTTCTTCTTACGCTTCGGCGGAGAAAAGATCGGCGGCAAGACGAAACGAAGCAAAAAAGAAACCGGCGCAGGCGCAATGCACGTCTTCGGAGCATCGCCGGAGATGCTGGTGCGGGTCAGCGGCTCGAAACTTGAATACCGTCCGATCGCAGGCACGCACCCGCGAGGAAAAGACGAAGCCGCTGACGCTACGCTCGAAAAGAAAATGCGCGAAGATGAGAAGGAACGAGCCGAACACGTAATGCTCGTCGACCTCGGCCGCAATGACCTCGGCCGCGTCAGCGAGTATGGATCGGTGAAGGTGCGCGATCTGATGTATGTCGAGCGCTACTCGCACGTAATGCACCTAGTTTCCGCTCTAGAAGGACGACTTCGCCCCGAACTAGATGCCGTAGACGCGCTAGCCGCGTGCTTCCCGGCAGGAACGCTAAGCGGTGCGCCCAAAGTCCGAGCCATGCAGATCATCGAAGAACTCGAGCCAACAAGGCGCGGCGTGTACGGCGGCGCGGTCCTCTACGCCGACTTCGCGGGGAATCTCGATTCGTGCATCGTGATCCGGACTCTGCTAATGAAGGGCAAAAAAGCCTACTTGCAAGCAGGCGCCGGCATCGTAGCCGACTCCGATCCGCAGCGCGAGTTCGAAGAGTCGGAAAACAAATCGCGAGCAGTGCTGCGAGCAGTGGAGATGGCCAGAGGCAGTGGATAGGAAATGCACGTGTGGGCAAGTGTGGGGACGGGCGCCCCGCGAGCCTGCCCTGAGCGAAGTCGAAAGGTCCAGCCGGGCGCAGCTCGGCTCCACCTCGAACCTCAGCGCCGGTACGACGTCGCACCTAATTCTTCGTGGCCCGCTTGCGGCCTGGGCGTCCAAATCCGGCGCCTTCAGCCCTGCGGTCCCATGCAGCAAAACGAATTCGCCTAAGGCAATTCCAGTTCAAGCGCGTACAGCTCGCGGTTCCCGACATCGCGCATGATCAGCGGGGATCCGTCGGGGGCGACCCCGTTCCAGGGACCGCCCGAAAGCGTGAGCAGGACACGAGGAACGTCCTTCAGTCCTACCACACGCTCTTTCTTATGATCCGCGATACTTATCCGGTCGATTTCGGGGCCATCGCTTCCGAAATCTTCGTAATAGATATATTTGCTGTCCGGCGACCAGTTGGGATAACCAAGCACCTTCCCCGCCCCCAGTTCCGACCACTGTTTGGCGCGCACATCAAATAGCATTACCTTCCTGTCGTCGGCAGAGAAGGCCGAGATGTAGCGGCCATCCGGAGACCAGCGGGGCCCGAACAAGCCGGAAGCGCCCGGCAGTTTGGAGGTCTGTTTGGTTTGCAAATCAACCTGCAGGATAGCGTACTCGCCCGCGCTTCCGCCAAAGGTTTGGGGCGGGTATTGAGCAAGCAGCAACGTTTTGCCGTCCGGAGACCACATGGGATCGTCCTCACTGTTCTGGTCCTCGGGCAAAAACTCCTGGGGATTGCCACCCTGGGAGGAAACAACAAGAATCTTCAGAGGCTTGTTCGGCAACGGGCTGACGAAGGCGATCTGCTTGCCGTCAGCCGACCAGCGCGGCATGCTGGGGACCAACGGCGGATAGGTCAGTTGCAGCTTTTCACTTCCGTCTATACGACTCCGCCAGAGCGTGTCCTCCGGATAATCAACATAGGCCATCCATTGCCCGTCACGGGAGATATCCAACATCCCGGCGGAAATCCCTGACAGATACGACGTGAAACTTCGGGTCTTCACATCATAGCGCTGCAATTCGGCGCGTCGTTGTTCTCCTATGACGAACAAGCGATTTCCACTCAGGGAAGGGGCCGGACCGTAGTAAGAGAGAGGGCCCGTGGTGACCGGAACTGGATTAGGGCTGCGCTTGCGGAGCAATCCAATATTCTGCTGGATTGCCCAGATGTCGGTCCTTCCATTTCGAACAGCCTCAAAGAAGTAATAACGGCCATCGGAAGTCCATTTGCCGTCGAATTCACCTGGGTCCTGGTGAAAGCTCGCCGGAAGCAAGGAGTGCAAGCCCGTGCCGTCGACGGCGACCTCCCAAAGCGAGAACGAGAAAGCGTCCTGAGCGCGCAGAGTGAATCGCAGGTGAGTAGCATCCGGAGAGAACCTCGTAAGAAGAGGATATGCCGCGACAGTGACCAGCTTGTGTGGTTGGGTGCCGTCCCACTTCGCCAGGAAAATGTCATGGCCGCTGGCGTAAACGAGTTGCTGGCCGTCTGGGGACCAGGAAGAGCCGGCGGCGTTGAAGTCGCCGATGCGGCGAGGTGAACCAGCGGGCACGGGGATGGCCCACTGTGGGGCTTCCCCAGTGGCCAGGATACCGCCTTCAGCATTATAAGACTCCACCAGAAGTTCGGAGCGGCTGGGGGCCACGTCGTGAAGAATGACATTGGTGAAAGGGGTGGGAATCTGAGCGATGTCGCCGCCCGTAGCCGATACCTGACACAGCACACTTCGCTCACCCAGCCTTTCCCCAAAGTAAAGCCGCGGCCCGTCGGTGACGACCGTATCTTTGAGTACGTTGTCGTGGGTGAGCTGCGTAATCGAAAGCACGCGAGGAGGAGGCAGGGGCGATCGTACCCAGAAGAATCCGATCACGAGAATCATGACCCCCACTAGAAGGAGAGCGGCACGAACGTAGCCGAAGCGCATCATCCAGGCTGTGGGGGAAGGAGCGGACGGGATCGCTGCGGCCGATTTCCCTGTGTCGGTTTCCCGCTTCAAACGCTTGAAGTCAGAGCGTAAGTCGGACGCGCTCTGATAGCGCAGATCGAGATCCTTTTCCAGGGCCTTGTTGATGATGCGCTCAAGTTCGACAGGCAGGTCAGGGTTCAGGCGCAACGGAGGCGGAGCAGCTTTGGTGAGAATCGAATGGAAAATCGCGGCTGAGGTGTCGCCACGAAAGGGCAAAGAGCCGGTTGCCATCTCATAAAGGACCGCGCCGAAGGAGAACAGATCCGTGCGGGCGTCCAGATCCTTGCCTAGCGCTTGTTCGGGGGACATGAAAGCGACCGTGCCCAGGGCGCTTCCTGGACTGGTCAGGTGCTCGTCAGTCAAGGTGCGGGACACTCCACTTGAAGCGGGGAGCGGACTCACCTTGGCCAACCCGAAATCGAGGATTTTCGGGTGACCACGTTTGGTGATGAAGATGTCGGCTGGCTTGATGTCGCGATGCACAATCCCGGCAGCATGGGCCGCGTCCAGCGCGTCGGCAATTTCGGTAGCCAGGGTCAACAGGATTTCCGTTTCCAGCGGCCGCCCCGCGATTCGATTCTTAAGTGTCAGGCCATCGAGAAACTCCATGGCGATAAACGACTTGTTCTCGTACCTGCCAATCTCATAGATCGTGCAGATGTTGGGATGATTGAGGGCCGAAGCGGCGCGGGCCTCGCGGCGAAACCGTTCCAAAGCATGCGGATCATCGGCCACATCTTCGGGGAGGAACTTGAGAGCGACGAATCGCCCGAGTTCAGTGTCTTCGGCCTTGTACACCACGCCCATGCCGCCACCACCCAACTTCTCGATGACGCGATAGTGCGAGATGGTCTGGCCGATCATGGAAACGAGGAATGTTAGGCGGAATGAAAGGGCAAGTCAATGAAACCATGCAGTTGCTGGTATCTGAAGCTTGTGTGGGGACGGGCGCCTCGCCCGTCCAAGCCGAGCGGAGCTCGGCTTTCACCTCGAACCTCAGCATCGGAACGATGATGCGCGGGAAAGATTATCGAGTCAAAGATACAGCCAGCCGCGAGCGACAAGCCACAGGCCGATTCCCCTTAAATGCAGGAATGAACTTCCAATCCTCCGTCGCCCGGAGCAGCTCCGCGTCGGCCCACTTCGTCTTTCCAGACGGTTCGGCGGAGCGAACCTTCCCTGCCGAGTCAATGACCAGATCCAGCATCAACTCCGATTCCGGCAAAGACTGTTCAGGCATGCGAAACGGAGGCCGCCGAAGCTGTATCGGCCGAGGCGAGATAATTTCGGACTTACCTGGCCCGGATCTGCTCGTATCGTCGAAAAGCGCGACACGCTTCTTCTTCCCGCCGGCGCCTCCAGAAGACACGCCATCCACTTCAGCGCGAATCCCGTGAGTCCGGGCATCCAGAATTGCAGTACGAATTCGCTCGACATCGGCAGCAGGCCACATTTCCGCAAGCGAGCGCCACGCCTCTAGCTCGCGGCCACCGTAAAGGTAAGACCAGACAATTTCCAGTGCTCTGGCCTTAACGAGCCGCAAGCGGTGCAATCGCTCGGCGGAGAGAGCCGTTGGCGGGGTCAGCGCGCTGTTACTGCTCTTAAAATCCAGCAGGTCTTGTTGGTCAATCTTTTCCCGGATCTTTGGGATTTCCCAGTCAAAATAACTCTGAAACTCGGAACTCACGTCCAGCAATCGCCCGCCTTCAAAGCGCAGCACAATTGTCGGCGGGGCGTCGAGTTCGCCCAGAACAAAAGTTTCGAAACCATCTACAGCCGCCGCATCGTGGCTCCAGATTTCCACGCGCCCGTCGAGATCGGTATCAGCGGCGCTGAAGAAGTCTCCACCCGTGATCGTGCGCAGCAACCGGGAAGGCTTTTGCAGGGAATAGATCAGGTATGTCATACAGCAGTCAGCGCTGGATTTCTTCACTTGGAGCGTCACCACCGGCACACCCACACCCAAATCCACACCAAACGCATCGACATCAAGCTGAAAAGCGTCGGTTGCAACCACCTCGTCATGCAGGTCCCAGCTCATTGCCGCTTCACACAGCCGCCTCGCCAATCCGCCCTTTTTCGCAGCCCCCACGTGCACCTTCACTCCGGTGTGGAATGCCGTTTCAAACGAGCCGCTGCCCTCATTGCAGAGCACATCAGGGATTTCGGCGTGGCAGGCACTGGATACCAGGCAGAGGAAGGCCAGCCACGCCAGTGTCATCTTGCCGCAGCGCCATGGAACGACCACGCCGGGCGATCTCTTGTAACTGCAGCGTAAGCGGTTCCTAATGACTGTGATCGGAACGTCGATCTGACGGGAGTTCGCCACGGCTTCCACGATTGATTCCACATTGTGCCTGAAAAGTCGGTTTAATGTTTGATTTTGGGTGGCGCATCAGTAACTGAATTGTCTTGAGTACGCTCAACAGTTTGCTGAAAAACTCACGCCTCGTATCAGGGCATCGCTTTTTAGCGATGCCGTAAGTTCTTCGGAACCAAGAGGCCCTCTAGGGGCTGGACATCGAAAACCGGGTTTTTCAGCAAACTGTTTAGCCGCCGAGATCAACCGCCCCAAGCAACCCCAGTTCATCGGCAATCGATCCACCCGCCAACCCAATCATGGCGGCAAAGCTGAACTGCGGCTCGGCCGCGTTGAGTGATACAAAGACCAAGTCCGAAAATTGCTCCTAACCTCATGATTCCTCAAGACAAGGGGGGTGGGGGTACTAATCAGTAAACACCACCAAAAACGCCGCGCGCATTTACTGAGAACTGAGAACTGCTGTGCGGTACACTTCTCTGTTCATGCCCCTTATCACCTATCTCGAAGCCATCCGCCAGGGAATTTGGGAGGAGATGGAGCGCGACCCAACCGTCTTCTGTCTGGGCGAGGACATCGGTATCTACGGTGGGGCCTTCAAAGTCACCGATGGCTTCATCGACCGCTTCGGCCCCGAGCGCGTGATCGATACGCCAATCGCGGAATCGGCCATCATAGGCGCTGCGTTCGGAGCCGCTCTCACCGGACTGCGCCCCGTGGCCGAATTCCAATTCATGGACTTCATCGGCTGCGCCTTCAATCAGATCGTGAACATGGTAGCGTCGGCGCACTACCGCTGGGGAGCGCCCGCCCCGCTGGTGATTCGTGGCCCAAGCGGCGGAAATGTGCATGGTGGACCATTCCATTCGCAAAATCCGGAGATGTGGTTCGTGCACGCACCCGGATTGAAGGTCGTCTGCCCGGCAACGGCCTACGATGCCAAGGGACTGATCAAAGCCGCGATCCGCGACCACAACCCCGTGATTTTTTTCGAGCACAAGTATCTATACCGAAGAATCAAAGAAGAAATTCCAGGCTCCGAAGATGACTACGTGGTTCCGATCGGCAAGGCGCGGGTCGCACGCGAGGGCCGTCATCTCAGCGTGATCACCTATGCCGCCATGCTGTACACCGCGCTCGAGGCCGCGGACATCCTGAGTAAAGAAGGAATCGAAATCGAAATCATCGACCTGCGTACGGTGTCGCCGCTCGATCGCGAGGCGATTGCTGCCACCGTAAAGAAGACCAACAAAGTGATCATTCTGCACGAACACGCGCGCACCGGAGGTCTGGCCGGAGAAATTTCCGCGATCATTAACGAAGAAGCGTTCGACGACCTCGATGGTCCCATCGTCCGTCTGACGTCTCTCGACACGCCGGTCCCGTTTTCTCCGCCGCAGGAGGAATTCTTCCTGCCCAAAGTTTCCGATCTGGTGCGTGAGGCTCGTCGCCTGCACGCTTACTGACTTTCACAGTCTCAGGCCGCCTGCGCTCGGTTCCTGTTATATATAGGAAGCAGCAAGCATAAGTTTTCCAGGCTCTCCGAGGAGATGAGAGGAGATGAAATGCGCAACTTCATTCTTGGCGTTGTCATCACCATTCTAGTTCTGCTGATTGTCGGCCTTGGCCTTGCCTTGCTCGGCTTTGTACCGACCAATGCCAACGCGGAGCCGCCGAAGCTGGAGCAGCAAATCGCCATGAGCGCACTCGATGCTTCGATGGAACGGCACGCTCCCCACCTCAACAATCCTGTGCCGCCGACCGATGAGAATCTTATCGAGGGGATCAAGATCTACACCATGAATTGCGCGCTCTGCCATGGCGGCCTCGACCGCCAGCCCTCAGCCCTTGAGAAATCGCTCTATCCACCGCCACCAAATCTCATCCTTCACCCCCCCGATGATCCAGAATGGCACGTGTTTTACGCAATTCGCACCGGCGTCCGCTATACCGGAATGCCCGCCTGGGACAAGTCGCTCTCCGAGCCTGACATGTGGAAACTTACGGCGTTCCTCACCCGCATAGACAAACTGCCGCCCGCCGTACAGGATTATTGGAAGAAATCACTCACGGTGAGCCCTCCAACCAGCGGACAGGAAGGAAACGTTCACAAGTAGGAGGTTGTGTGGTGGCGCTAGCTTGGCGGATAGCTGAAATTGACCGTGATCACGGTTTGAGTTGACGCAGCGTGGCCACTGACACTGTAGGGTTGAAAGTGCCACTGCTTGACTGCGGCAATCGCGGCGCGGCCGAGAATAAAATATCCGCGAACAATTTTCAGATCCTCAACGCTGCCATCGCGCCCAATTACCGCCTGCAGTACCACCGGTCCGTGAAGTTTCTGGGCTAACGCTTCCGGCGGATACACTGGATTCACGATGTGAACCAGCATGGCTCGCGCTGCTTCCTCACTCAGCGCGACGGGCTCGCTGAATTGCGGAATTGCCTGCGGCTGCGGTACGGAGATCGGCATCATTTGCGCCGGATTTACCGTCACCACAACGGGCCGCTCAATCGGCGCCGAGTTTCTCATGCTTTCAGGAATCGCCGCTCGTTCCACGTGGATTGGCGCTGCCTCTTGATGCTCAAACACAGGCACTGGCAGCGGAAAGTCGGGAGCCTTTGGAAAGGCAATACGCGTTTCCAGAGCGGACTCGGTTGCAACCACTCCCAGCGTTGGTGTCTGCGCGTTGGAATTGGAACTTGGATCTCTGCTGAAGTACGCATCCTGTTGCGCATCGCCCGTGGCGGATCCGGCAGGCAACGCCCCCTTTTGGTTCGCATAAAAAAGCGCCGCCACCGATTCACGCAAAACGCTGAATTTTCCCTCCGGAGTCCGCGACAGATACTCAAATGCCTCGCGCGATCTCCACAGGCAAAACATCGCCGTGACCACAAGCACCGCAGCACAGGCTCCGCGGAACCCTATCGCGTGGACGCGCTCCTGAGACTCCTCTTCTTCTACGTCACTTTCGTCTTCGTCACTCGCAATTTCGCCGTCATAGTCGCCTTGCGCTGCATCCGCTTCCTGGAAGCCAACTGGCGGATCCGGTTGACTCTGCTCTGTTGCGTCAGTGCCAAGAGAAACCGCGCTCGGGCCTTCGCTGCTCGCGTCAGCCTCCGCTGCCGACTCTGCAGCGTCCTCTGCGCTCAACGGTTGCATCTGCTCACACGCTTTCGCCAGCACCGCCTTGGCTTCCTCGGCGGAAATTGGACGATAGATGAGAAAGTCCAGGTGGTTGTCGCGCATTTCCGCCTGCGTGGGTTCGTGATCGACGACGGTGACGGCCACGGCATCTCGATTGGGTACGGACTCGCGAGCCCGTTTCAAAAGAAAGGTTGCCTCGGGCTGGTCAGCCCAGTCCACGATCACGCACGAAAAGGCCTGCGTCTTCGCTTTTTCGATGGCTGCAAAGATGTCGGAACAGACTTCCGCGTGGATTCGTGTACTCTTGCACGCCGCCGTCATGGCAGCGCTTGCTTCGGAGCTCTTTGAAAATAGCAGGGCGCGGAAAGCCATCGCGGTAACAGCTTATCGAGACTTGCTTCCTCGCGACAGGTAACCAGCGGGTAGTCCAATCGTTGGAATCTGGCCATCCCGGTAAACGGGGATTCGAAGATCTTGGGCAGCTACGCCGGTGACTTTAGTAACCTGCCGCCCGCCGTACCTGGGCAACGTCAGATCTCAGCCCACTCTCCGGATAATTCATGGCGCAGTTTCTGCTGCCGTTCCTGCATTTTTTGCTGCTGTTCATGCATCATCCGCTGCGAATCCTGCAGCCTCTTGTCTATGTCTTTCGGGCACAAATTCTTCTGTATTTTTTCCGCGATGGCCGGCGCCATGCGCGCGATTTCATTTCCGGCGCGGTTGATTGCCTGTTCTGTCTCCGCCGTGAGAGCGGGAATATCAAAAGTCTCTTCCAGCAGGCTGCCCGAATCCTTCTTCGCTGGAAGAGTCAGGGTCAGGTTCTGCTCTCTCTTCTCGCGCATCACGGTCACGGCCGTCGCGCTGCCCGAAGATGACCGCAGGGCGTGCGTGAAGTCAGATGTATCGTGCACCGGCTGGTTGTTCACCTTTACGACCACATCTCCCGCCCGGAATCCCGCCTTTTCTCCGCGACTGCCTTTTTCCACCGCGCGCACCAGCACGCCCTTGCCGTCCTTCACCCCAAAGAAATCTCCCAGTTGCGGAGTAATGTTTTCCACCATCAGTCCGCTGCGTGCCGACTGATGGACGACGACCACTGAGACGGGTATATCGAAGTCGGGCATCGTGGGCATTTCCGGCATCCGGGGCATGTCGACGTGAACCTGCGGCTCCCATGCCATCGATTTGCGCCGGTCGGCAAGTTGCACCTTGATCGTCATTGGTTGACCGTCGCGGCTGACCCCGAGATTCACCACGCGGCCCGGGGGCGTTTCCTTAATCATCCGGCGCAATTGGGCAGCACTCTCTACGGCCGTACCGTTCAGGCTCACGATCACGTCATGCTCGTGCAGGCCGGCCTTTCCGGCGGGAGCGTCCTGGTCAACCATGGTGACCTCCGCTCCGTGCTCTTCCTTGAGCTTCAATTCTCCGAGCCGCTCCGGAGAAACGTCGGCGATGTCCACTCCGAGATACGACGACCCGCCTCCGCCCTCTTCCGAACCGTAGCCCCAACTCCAGCTTTCACCCGTGCCATCGTAGCTCGATTGCTCCGGTTGCGCGCTGGAGGACAGGCAAACGACCAGCGAGAAAAGAAACATGCAAAGCAGGAAGCGATGGATCATAACCCCTC
This sequence comes from uncultured Acidobacteriaceae bacterium, assembly GCA_963789205.1. Taxonomy (GTDB): domain Bacteria; phylum Acidobacteriota; class Terriglobia; order Terriglobales; family Acidobacteriaceae; genus Acidiflorens. The sequence continues at coordinate 369,347 of CAWBJV010000019.1, read as the reverse complement.
CCGAAAAAGAGCTGCTGTCGTTGGTCGCTAGTCGCTGGTCGTTGGCAAACTCTCGCGGTCCGCGGTGAATCGCGAACGACTCACGACTGACGACCAACGACCGTCCCTTACCGACCGACGCGGCGGAAGTCGACATTCCCAGAATTCGTCCGGACTTTTAGCACAGGTCCGCCGCCGTTTAGCTGACCCTCCGCTGTCACTGTTTTCGGCCCATACTGCCCGCCTTCACTGGAGACACGAATGTCGGAAAAGTCGCTGCGGATCGTATGGCCGTTACCCATTTCGATCTCTGCCCGGATGGAGATCGCCAGATCGTTCGCCAGATATACAGTGATGTCGCCGGCCGAGGTTTCGAGCGTGGAATTGTTGTGACCGCCAGCCCCAGCCGAGGACAGCAGCTTCACAACGATTCCCCCAGCTGCAGTCTCCGCCTTTACAGACGTCGCTCCGTCCAATTGGATACTGCCGCCGCCGGTCTGGGCCTGCACCCGTCCTTTCGAGGAAGCCAGCCGAATGCTGCCTGCGCCCGTCTCGATCTCCGCCGGTCCTCCGATTTCGCCCAGTTCCACGCTCCCGCCGCCGGTCGTCGCCTTCACGGTCCCGCTGCACTTGTCCACGCGAATACTACCCCCGCCGGTCTCCAGCACCGCGCCTTGGAGCCCGGAAATAACCACTACGTTTCCCGCTCCACTTTCCGCCTTGATCTCGCCCTTGGCGGATGCAATTTTGATGTTTCCTCCACCCGTCTGCAGAGTCGCGCCGCCTCCCACGCTTCCGACCTCAATCGTGCCCCCACCGGTTTCCGCCGTGACCTCGCCGCCGATGTCGTCGAGGTGAATATTTCCACCACCACTCTCGAGGTCGACACGTCCGGCAATCCCGGTCGCGCTTGCGCTGCCGCAGCCGGTCTCGATCTTGGCGGATTCCAGGTTTCGCGGCACATTGATGACAAAATCATCGGCGCTCTTATGATCCCGTCCGCCTGACGATTCCGCCACGATCCACGCCGTCTCTCCCTTTACAGAGGTGTTGACCTTGTACGACTCAAAGGCGCGGCGGGCCTGCTGTTCTGAAGATGTATAAGCTTTACGATGAATGGTGTATGTGATTCCTGCCTGCGATCCACCCTGAACCTTTACCGAACCTGCGGCCAACTTCACCCGCAGATTCCTCGCCGCACCCAAGTCTCCAGTCACCTCCTGGACCCAGTTGCTGCCTTCCCGATATATCCGACCTTCCTGGCACAGAGCCAGAGATGCCAGCGTAGCCACTGTAACCGCAACGCCAGCGAGTTTTAGGACATGCTTCAATGAATGTTCTCCTTATCTAGTCGTTAGTCGCTGGTCGTTAGTCGTTCGGAATACATCGTGGGTGTTTAGCGTTAGCTAACGACCAACGACTATCGACCAACGACCGTTCTAGTCCATCTCTGGCATCTGCGCCAGCATCGCACGAGCCTGCGAGCGGATCGAGACGTTCTCATCTGTCTGCGACAACCTGGTCAGCACCGACCGCACATTGCTGTCCGTCTTCATCGGTTCCACCAGTCGCAAGGCCTGCATCCGAACACCTGAGTTCGTGTCGCTGATCAGCGTCCGCAAAATTCCATCCCGTACCCGCGCATCCTGTCGCACAAAGCCACTCAGCCCATCCAACGCCTTCAAACGCACACCCGGATTAGTATCGTTCTGCAACGCATACATCAGCGCTTCGCGCACCCGGGAATCGTCGGGCGACTGGGTCAGCAAATCCACCGAGTCCATCCGCACTCCCGAGTTGTAGTTGTTGCGCGCCGCAAACAATAGCAATTGCTGGATGCGCTGGTCGTTTAGCGAGCCTTGCGCTTCCTGGGTCAAAATCGTGTCGTACTTGATGCTCACCTGATTCGATCCCGGCTCCTGCGTCACCGACCGGATGCCTGTAACCGAGGAAGCTTCGACAGCAGGGGTGGGGTTGGAGTGGTCGTTGATCGCTATTTCGCCAGTAGGGGGACGATTCGCCAGGAAGTTGTAGGTTGCGCCAATGCCCCCGCCAAATCCCACGATGAAAATGACGGCTGCCAGGGCAGGCGCCATCCGAATCTGCCGCAGCCACGTTCCCGGCTCAAAAATTACACGCTGCCAGAATCCTCCCGGCTGCGTCGTTTCCAGCGCCTCCTGCAGCCGCATCCGCGACGCCGCCAGCAGGTTCGGAGTCGGCTCCGCCACCGGCATCCCCGAAAGGGTCGCGTGGAACTTGCGCGCCGCCTTCAACTCTGTCGCGCATTCCGGACACCGCGCCAGGTGCTGCTCTATCTCGTAGCGGGCATCGTCCTCCAGTTCGTTGTACACATAGAACAAAATGTTCTGCCGCACCCAATCACATTTCATTTTCGTATCCCTTCGCAGAGACCAAGACTGAGTCCAAAGTCCAAGTTCATCGCATCTCCGCCAGCGCGCTACGCAGTTTTTGCGTCGCGCGGAACAATGTATTCTTCGCCGTCTCTTCCGTCGTATTCAGCATCTCGCCTACCGTACGCAACTTCAGCCCGTGATAGTGCTTCAACTCGAACACCATCCGCTCGCGAGGCGTCAGCACTGCCAAAGCTGCTCCGATCTTCCGTCCCAATTCCCGCCGCATCAAATCGCGCTCCGGATTGGCTCCCGAGCGCGCGTCGGGGAACTGTTCCAACCGGCTGTACTCTTCGCCCGAGGAGTCCACCGCAACCGGAGCGTCTTCCTTGCGCACATTCCGTTTCCGCAGATGATCGAGGCAGAGATTGGTGACGATCCGGTAGATCCACGTGTAGAAAGAACACTCAAAACGGAAGCTGCCCAGATTCTTGTAAGCCTTGAGGAAGGCCTCCTGATAAACGTCCTGAGCGTCCGACTCCGACCCTGTCAGGTGCAGAGCCAGCCGCAGGACCGACTGATCGTAATGACGCACCAAGACCTCGAAGGCCGCGCGGTTTCCCTGCTGCGCCTCGCGGATGAGACTCGTGTCGTCAATACGGTTGCCCTGCGCTGCCAAGGAGCCCCTCACGGTGGGGTTCTCGTTGCCGCTGCCCTGTGCCGCCCGCCTCGGACGGGAATTGCCGCCAACCGGAATTGCTACTGCATAAGAATCGGCCGGCATTGTCTCTCTCTGGTCCCCTGCAAGTGGTCCAATCCTTAGTTCTTGCCTTGCACAGAAATAGACGGGGCAGCAACCCGAACGTTAGCAGATTATAAGGAGTTGGCCCTTGATTTGCTTGACAGTTGAGAACATAGGTCTGTTGTGGGGACGGAGGTGTGTGTGGGGACGGGCGCCTCGCCCGTCCAAGGCGAGCGAAGCTCGGCAGCTAGAATGAGGGTCCAGAGCAAGTCATGTCAGCGGGGCTGGTTTAATCAATAGAGATCCTTGACATCAACGCCGGCCAACTTGAGCAAGTATCTGCACAGCAGCCCAAACTCTTTGTTCAATGCGGGTCGATTTCCAGGGAATTCCGGTGACCACCTGTCAACGATATGATATTTCGCACCTTTAACACCTTCCAACACCCATTGGGCGCCATCCATTCCATGGGAGGCACCCTCGGTCGTCATCGACCAAAATCCCAGATCTTGCAGTTGATTCAACATATCTTTTACCTGTGCCCTGCTTAGGGTGTTCTCCGTATCGAGAATGAGTTTCCCGGAATCGTGGGTGCCCTTGGTGAGTAAACCCGCGTGTTTGTCAGCACTTCTCGCAATAGCCGAGCCGCTGCCGTCGGGGTTAATCGTCAGGCGAACAGAAATGGGCCGATCAAAACTAGGCAGCCAGAGAAATCGATAGACTTGAGCTGCCTTGTCCGTACGCAACTCGAACAGAGACGGCTCTGACAGCGCTGCCAAAGTTCGCCCGTACCAGCTCGCCATGGAACGGTCGAGCTGTGGAGATCCACTAAAGATTCCGGCCGGAAAGTACTTCTCGTAGGCAGTATTCGCCGAAGTACTCACCGGACTCGGTAGTTGGCCTGCATGGTCAACGGAGGCCAAACATATTGCAAGGAACAAACCGGTCACGAATTTGAACTTGTGGCTCATGTAAGCCTCCCTCCTCGCTACCTCCGGTCAAACCTCAGCCGCATTTCGTTCGTAGCCTCAAACCCCAGCTTTTCATACAAGTGCCGGCCCTCGTCGCTGGCGTGCAAATTGACGGCCCGCAAGCCTCGTTCCTTGAGGCAGGCCAGGATTGTCAGCATGATTTGCCGTGCGATTCCGCGCTTCCGAAACTCCGGCTCGGTGTACACATTCAGGATTACCGCCCGCTGAGTGCATGGGTCTTTGGGACTGGCGGGCCATGGGGACAACAGCACACCGCCGCCGCCCGCGATACGCCCTGATGAGTCCAGCGCTAGCCAGTGGCGATAAGAGCCATCAGCCAGAGCCCCTGCCAGCCACGGACTCGCAACTTCCATCATCCGATCAAGTTCTTCGACGGTACCTTCGCCCATGTCGCGAAACATCGACCGCCGATGATGAAGGATGATCGCCGACTCGCTCGGTGCTGCCTCTCGAATCGTGATCTCGGCTTGCGTCCCATCCATAGAATTGTCATCCCGAGCAGCGCGAGGGATCTGCAGTTGGCACGAAGTCTGGGTGTACCGTGCCCTCCAATGCTCTCAAAATGTACAATAAAACACAGCCGAGGCTAGCTGGAATTCATGTACGAAGTCACCGTCGAAGACACATTCGCAGCAGGACACTACCTGCGCAACTATAAGGGCAAGTGCGAGAATCCGCACGGCCACAATTACAAGATTCGTGTGACCCTTGCCGGCGCCGAACTCGACAAGGCCGGCCTGCTGCTCGATTTCAAAGACCTGAAAGACGTTATGAAGCACGCCATTGACCGTCTCGATCACCAGATGATCAATGACATCGAGCCCTTCACCGTCCTCAATCCCTCAGCCGAGAATCTCGCGAAATATTTCTACGACGAAACCAACCTCCGCTTAAGCAGCGTAACCAACGGCCGCGTGAGAGTGAAGGACGTCACCGTTTTTGAAACCGATACGACGACGGCGCGATACAGCGAGTGAAATCATTGAGTCATTGAGTGATTGAATCATTGAGCGATTGAAGGCTGTTGCCTTTGAGTTTCAATGATTCAATGACTAAATGTGTCAATGATTCAATGCTTCAAGTAACCGAAATCTACAAATCGCTCCAAGGCGAATCGACATATGCTGGCCTGCCCTGCGTCTTCGTGCGTCTGACCGGATGCAATCTGCGCTGCTCCTGGTGCGACAGTGAGTTCAGTTTCTACGGTGGGCACAAGATGACGCTGCGACAAGTGTTCAGCGACGTTGCCACTTTGAGCGCCGGTGGACTGGTCGAGATCACCGGCGGCGAACCCATGTTGCAGGACCGCGAAGTCGTCCCGCTGATGGAGCACCTTCTCAACGCTGGCTATCAGGTGCTGCTCGAGACCAGCGGCGAGCGCTCTCTGGCGCGGGTCCCGAAGCAAGTCATCAAGATCGTCGATGTGAAGTGCCCGCACTCCGGCGAACCAGACACTTTTGCACTCGATAATTTGGAAGCGCTCCAGCCGCACGATGAACTCAAGTTCGTCCTGGCCGACCGTACCGACTACGAATTCGCCCGCGCCTTCGTCGTCAATCACGCGCTGGCCGAGCGGGTTCACGCCATTTTATTCTCGCCCGCGTTCGAGAAAGGCGCGTCCGGCTCGCGAGACACTTCGCATTGTCTTCTTGACCCGCAAGAACTCGCCCAATGGATTCTCGACGACAACGTGCCCGCGCGGCTCAGCCTGCAGATCCACAAGCTGATTTGGGATCCTGCCGCCAAGGGCGTGTAACAGTCAGCCGAAGTGAATTATGAGTTTGCCATCCCGAGCGGAGCGAGGGATCTGCATTTTGCGGCGGATTGCAGATCCCTCGCTTCGCTCGGGACGACAATTTTTAAAGAGGGTTTGATCGTGCTACCCTCGTCCAACCGCCCTACGCCGTCCTCGCCCGCACCCGGTTCTCCGCTCGCAGATGCGCCACCACCAAACGTATGTCCTCAAAGCTGACATACGGCGGGACCGCCTCTTTGATGTCTTTCAGCCTCTCGACTCCCTGCTTCAGGCACGCCGCCTCAATTAGCGGCTGCGCGTCGGGAGAAATCCACTTCGAATCTAATTTCACTTGCCCGGTCTCGATCAGGCTCGCCACCGTACAAATGACGGTCGAAATCTGTCGCGCTCGAATGCGAGCAATCTCCTCAAAGCTGCGTCCCTCGTTCAAGAGCCGAAGCGTCTGTTCCGCTGGAGCCGGCTCCTTGGCCGTTGTCTGTGTAGCGCGCGCCCCACCGCCAAAGTTCCGCAAAGCTTGAAGAAGTTCCGAACCGTACACATCTGCTTTCTTTTCGCCAATTCCCGGCACCTCCTTCAACTCTGCAAAATTGGCCGGATGACGCCGGCACAGCTCCTCCAGAGTACTGTCATGCAGAATAATGTAGGCGGGCACTTTGTTTTCCCGCGCCATAGTTCGCCGCCATTCGCGAAGGTACTCCGCCAATGCCGGATCCGCTTCCGCCGGCGCCGCATCCCGTACCCGCGGCCTTTCGGACCGCAGCTGCGGGGTATAGAAGGACGGAGAAGACGTAGGCGGAAACTGCGCCTGTCGCGCCGTAACCTCCGGCAAGTCAACGCGCGCTATTTCCTTTTGCAGCCACTCCGGCTTTGCCCCGCAGCTGTCGCAGTTCCCGCAGCGCTCCCATTGCGGAGTCTCTCCGAAGTGCAGGCAGATCTGCCGGTGCCGGCATCCGCGAGAATCCGCGAACCGGCTGATCACGCGTTTCCGTTCTGATGACCGCTCGCGCTCAGCGTCATCCGAGATTTTCCCGATGAAGTAATCCAGCAGAACATGGTCCCGCTTCTGCCAGAGCAGCACGCAATCGGCGGGATGCCCATCCCGTCCCGCGCGGCCAGCTTCCTGGTAATACTGTTCAATCGACTTCGGCAGCGACAGGTGAATCACCGCCCGTACCGCGGGTTTGTTGATGCCGAGGCCAAACGCGATCGTCCCCACCAGCACCCGCACTTCGTCCGACATCCATCGTTCCTGATTCTGCCGGCGCATGGGCGCTTCCATCTTCGCGTGATAAGGAATCGCCGCAATCCCGCTCTCCTCGAGATATTCAACGGTTTCCTCGACTCGGCGAATCGTAGGCGAATACACGATCACGCTCTCGCCCGCATATTGTCGCAATGCGCGGGCGAGCAACTCCATCTGAGTCCGCGCTTCGCATTCATGGACCACGTAGCTCAAATTTTTTCTATGGAAGCTTGCGATGTAAAGATGCGGATCGCGCATCTGCAACTGCTTCAGAATGTCGTGCCGCACCTGCCGCGTCGCGCTGGCCGTGAACGCCGCAATGGGAATCCCCGGAAAGCTCGTGCGCAGCCGGCTCAGCTGACGGTAGTCCGGCCGAAATTCGTGCCCCCACTCTGAAATGCAATGCGCCTCGTCTACCGCGAAGAAACCCACCGGGACTTTGGCCAGCCAATCGAAAGTATTTTCAGCGGCCAACTTCTCCGGAGAAAGATAAAGCAGCCGATATTCTCCTCGTGCCGCTTTCTCCATCACCTGACGCCGTTCCGCTGAACTCTGAAAACTATTGATCGCCGCTGCCGGAATACCCACCTGCGCCAGTTGCGCCGCCTGGTCCTGCATCAGTGCGATCAACGGAGAAACCACCACCGCCGTCTTCCCGGAAATCACCGCCGGAAGTTGGTAGCACAGCGACTTCCCGCCTCCGGTCGGCATCACCACACAAGTATCGTGCGCGGCCAGCAGACTGCGGATAACATTCTCCTGCTTGGGGCGAAACTCGTGGTATCCCCAGTAGCGCCGCAGCGCCTCAGCCAAGTTTGGACCAGCTTCGGGCATCTTCCTCGGACCTTCTCGGCAGTATAGCCTTAGACCGGTTGGTGAAGTCTGTGAGCGCTCCACAAGCGATTTGTGATGAATCGGCAAGAACCACGTAGCGACGGCCGCCTTCGGCCGTCCAGCAGCGCCATTAATTTCAGGATCGAGAGCTTGATGGCCGAGAAACGAATAACCCTAGGCGTAATCTCCGACACCCACGGCCTGTTGCGACCCGAAGCCGTCGAAGCTCTGCGAGGATCTGATCGCATTCTCCACGCTGGCGATATCGGCGCCCCCGAAATCCTCGAAGCGCTCGCGAAGATTGCCCCCGTAACGGCGGTCCGCGGTAACGTCGACACCGCCTCGTGGGCGCGTGCTGTGCCCGAAACCGAAGTCGTCGAAGCCGGCGGAGCGTTGATTCATATGCTGCATGATCGCGGCCAACTCCACCTGAAGCCGGAAGCCGCCGGATTCCGCGTCGTCATATGCGGCCACAGCCATCAGCCGAAGATGGAAGAGAAAAGCGGCGTGCTCTATTTCAATCCGGGGAGCGCCGGCCCCCGGCGTTTCCGCTTGCCGGTGAGTGTGGGGAAGTTGACGATTGCTGCGGGAAAAGTGCGCGCGGAATTGGTGGAGTTGAAAATATAACAATTTGCCGCGAACTGCAGGTCCCTCGCTCCGCTCGGGATGACAAGGCGATGAAAAAAGGCCGACTCGAAAGCCGACCTTTTGCTGTTCCAACTTTTCGTGGGCCAGTGCGCCCGCGCCACATAAACTACTTCTTCGGCGCGATCGCATCCTTCGCGGCCTTTGCCACGCGGAACTTTACGACCGTTTTCGCCTTGATCTGAATTGGTTCGCCAGTCTGCGGGTTGCGTCCCATGCGGGCCTTGCGATGCGCCTTCACCAGGCGGCCGAGGCCGGGCACAACGAATACACCGTTCTTCTTCGTTTCTTTAATCGCGGTATCTGCCAGGTTCTCCAGAAAAGACGCGATTGTCTTGTTGTTGGTTTCGAGCTTTTCGGCCAGGTGTCGGGTGAGTTGAGTTTTGGTCATACCAGATGCCATGAAATTTCCTCCTTCAGGAACCTACAAGTTTGCTTGTGTCCAGCGCATAGTAACGCACCGCGCTGTGGAAAAGTAGCATTTTATGCAGATTTTATGCGGTTTCCAGTAAGGTACCCCTCGAAAATCGGCATAAAATCGGGCTCCGGCAGCCGAAGAGCGCCACAATAGCCCAATTCGAGGGCAAAAAGGGGCCCCTGCAGACGTTCCCGTAGAGACGCAGCTTGCTGCGTCTCCTGCGCGCTGCGCCCAATGTCGTGTCCATTCTCAGACGCGGCAAGCCGAGTCTCTGCCATAGAGGCTTTTCCTGCCCTCCAGTCACCTACTAGAAAAAAGTAGGGTTCCGGCTGGCCTCAGGCGCCGTCCGTTCGTTACACTGAAAACCATTTTCGAAGTGTTCGAGGAAAGCAAAAGTATTCGAGGAGGACTTACACATGGCGGAAGCCGCTCTGAGTGGCACCGAGTTCAAGAAGCAATTACGCGCGGGCACTCCAAAGATGGGACTGTTCCTCAACGCGCACAGCCCGACTGTTGCCGAACAACTCGCGCACAGCGGTTATGACTGGCTGCTCGTCGATACCCAGCACGGTCCCATGAATTACGAGAAGCTCTCCGCCATGCTAAGCGGCATTGCGAACGGTGGCGCAAAATCGCTGGTCCGAGTTGGAGGATACGACGACCGCCCCGGCATCCAGCAAGCTCTCGATCTCGGCGCCGACGGCGTGCTCGTCCCCTACATCAACACCGCCGAAGAGGCGCGCCAGGCCATCAGTTGCACCAAGTACCCCACCGTCGGCACGCGATCCGTTTACTTTCCGCAGCGCAGCATGAACAAGGCCGGACTGCTCGGCTACGCCGGCAACTGGAACAACGAAGGCATCATCGCGCTTCAGGTCGAGACCGCCTCCTGCATCGAAAATATTGCCGAGATCGCCGCCGTACCCGGTGTTGACATCCTTTTTCTGGGACAGAACGATCTTTGCATGTCGATGGGCCTCTACAACAAGTACGAATTCCCGCACATGTATACCTCGCCCGAACTCGGAGCGGCCACGCAGAAGTTGGTCGAGCACGCCCGCAAGAACAACACCATTCTCGGCATCTTCCTGTTCGGGACATCGCGCGTCGGCGAGTTTCTCGAAAAAGGTTTCACCTTCATCAGCGTCGGCAACGACCTGCACCACGTCCTGACTCAGACCGGCGCCTACGTCAACGACATAGAAAATATCGCGAAAGAGAAAGGCAAGAGCTGGAAGCGGAGACCGACGGCGTTGTTCTAGGCTGTGGCTGCGTTCGTGTGGGGATAGGCGCCCTCGCCCGTCCAAGCCGAGCGCAAGCTTCGGCAGGTGCTGCTGGCCACCGCAACTATTGGCGAGGCTCCAACTTGCAGGTATGCGAGACGCAATACCGGTTGCGTGCAAACCATTTATAGCCCACCTGGATCAACCGATTGAACCCCGGCAAGCTGAAAATCGCATAGAAGGGCCATGCCCACCAGATCCGTCGCGTCACATATAAATAAACATCGGCTCCGGATATCAGCTGACCACTACTCGTCAGCAGCCGTATGTCGGTGAGCAGCTCTTCATGCGGCGTCTTGATTCTCTCCGCAACCCAAGGCTCATCCAGCGAGGCAATCTCGAACCCGCGCCGCCCGAGCGTTCCTGCCCAATACCTCACCCAACGCAAGCAGAAACCGCACTGCCCGTCGTAAAGAACCACGCCCTGGACCGCGCCTTGGGTCAGTCGGGTTTCAGTGCTCATCGGCATGCTCAGAATCTTCGCCCCCACATCACGGTAACGGCCGATCCTTCTGCTAGAAAAGCGGACTGCGGTTTACCCTGGAGCACTGCCGCGATCTCTTTTCCGTACAACTTTTCCGCATCGCACTCAAATGCCGATCGCCGAACCTGCCAGACTCTCCACGAAGGATGTGCCACGCGGTATTCCACGGAACCGCCGCCGGGCCGAGCCGAATGTCCCCAGTAATGCTCGGTGATGAACTGTTCAATCGAGCCCTCGCCTGGCAGTTCAGAATTGCCGTCGGTTTCAAGGTTCATCTCGCTCCAGCAGCTTTCGCTCCGCCATCGATACGCCACTCTTAGACAATTATCGTCAGCAGCGCGAATCTCATGCGCCATTGGGAGAGCTACATAATTCTCCTTGTAGAACGTGCGGGCAACGAATGCAATTGCCCGGCGCGGAACCACCTCCCGGATGAACACCACCCCTCTCCGGACTTCGCTCCCCACCTGCCGTCGCACGTAAAAGCGCAGGTTCACTTCTTCGAAATTCGAATGCATCGGAATTGGCAGGAAGCCGAGCAACTTTGTCTTAAGAAATCGAAATCCGACGAGGCTGGCAAAGACTTTTGCCTTCCAGCGATCGAGTTCGGTCCCGGCAGGAACGAAGGGAAGGAGCACACTAGGTCCACCTCATAGTTCAGCATGGCCAGGTACTGCCATTCCGCAGTGAGGAAAACTCGATCAACGCTCACATAGTTTAGGATAGTCGGACCGGGCGGTCCGATTCATTCGAAATCCACGCAGAGCCGTATTCCACGAACTGAAAACCGATAACTGATAGCTGACAGCTTCTACGGATCGTACACCGCCGAGTGCATGCCTGCGTGCCGCGCGGCTTCCTGCATCTGGTCAAGCTTCATTTTCTGCTCATCGAGTTGCAGCTGGATTTGCGCCACCCGCTGCAGTTGCCGCGCCTGATAACGGTTGTACTGTCCCTCGTATTGGACGCTTCCGCCCGCGGAACGAATCGACGCATTGAGCTGGTCAATCCGCGCCTGCAGGGTCGCCATCTTATTCTTCTGCGCCAGGATCTGTCTCTTCCACTGATCGGCCGCGCGTTGTTCCGCCAAGCGTTGTTGCGCCGAGTGATGCTCAGCGGCGGTGCTGCTCGCGCTCGCTCCCGGCTGTGCCTGGGCCGGCTCGTCGGGATCCTTCGGAAGATTCGCGTTCGTAATCACCTTTGGCTGTGCAGCAGATGCATTCTGGGCGTTTTGCTTCTCCCGGTTCTCGCGCGCAATATCGCCAAGCGACTGTCCGTAGGCGGCCGAACTCATCAACAGTGCGATTGCAAAAATCGTCAAGAATATTCGCCGCATAACCCTCCTAGTCGCCCCGCTAAAACGTTCTTTCAACTACTAATGCTAACCCTGCGGGCCACGATCTGTTGCTAACGTATGTAACTCGTGCGCCAAACGAAAGTGCCACACCATCATGGCCAACCGGCCATCTCCAGAACCTTCTCCGCCGTCATCCCGCTCTCGCGCAAATGCTGGATGCTCAGCGCATCGTACCGTTTCGCCAGGCGAACTCCCGCGGCGTCCCGCACCAGATCGCAATGAAAATAGTCTGGAGCGACATAGCCCAGACCCTCATACCCCAGTGCATGCATCAGTAGCAGTTGCCGCGGTGTCGACTTCAGCAAATCCGCGCCGCGCACAACTTCCGTGATCCGCATTGCCGCGTCGTCCACCACGACCGCGAGTTGGTAAGCAGGAACATCGTCGCGCCGCCAGACCAGGAAATCGCCGAAATCGAATTTATTGCCCGCGACGAAGCGCTGCCCGCCCAGATTCAAATCGGCAAATTCTACCTCCTCGCCCTCGGGGGCGCGAAACCGCCAGTTGACGCCCGCAGGCTCCGTGAACTCGGCCGCATCCTTGCGATCACGGCAAGTCCCTGGATACACCGGCTCATCATTATCCGCATCATTCGGAGCGCTCGCCGCCTGCGTCAGATCCTTGCGCGAACAAACGCACGGAAACAGAAACCCGCCATCGCGCAGACGCCGCCAGGCCTCCAGATAGTGCGCCCGGCGCTCGCTCTGCGAGTAGGGGCCATATGCCCCGCCACAATCCGGCCCTTCACTCCAACGAATTCCCAGCCAGTGCAAGTCCTCCATCATGGCGCGAGCAAATTCCGCCCGCGAGCGCTGCGGGTCCAGATCCTCATTCCGCAAGATCAAAGTTCCGTGATTCTGGATCGCTCGTTGCGCCGCAATCCAGAAAGTCCGGGCATGCCCAATATGCAAGAGCCCGGTCGGCGAGGGCGCCAGGCGCCCGCGATAACTTTTGCGGGAACTTTCGAGACGAATAGGAGAGAAGCCGGGTAAGAGATTGCTCACCAACACATTCTAGCGGGAAGGGTGAGGCCCACGGGCGTGTTGCCCGCCACACGGCGTGTTTGACAGTGCACACAGCCTCGCGCCACGTTCGCTCATAAGTCGTGCTGCATCAACAATCGTTCGGTTGGTCACTGTCTTGCCTTATCACTTGCGACTGCGCCAGCCGCAGAGGAGGTGACAAAATGACAACTACTTGGAAATCCGGTGACAAGAAACCCAGCAATCAGGCACCTAACAACACATTCTCCGGGACGATGCTTTCTTCCTGGTCGCGCCAGCAAAAACTAGCCATGATCGCAGGCTTTGCGATTCTCGGGCTATTACTCGCGGTAAGCGCGTGTTCAAAGCAAGATCTAAAACCGGCGCTGGTCGGGGTTTCCAGCCCTGCGTCGAGTTCGGCAACACCTTCGGCCCCGTTAACAGCTGCAACCACCGCAACCGCCGCGGCCTCACCCGCAGCCACAAAGAAGACGCCCAGGAAGCGTCCAGCGAACGTCACTTATAGCGACACCAACTCCGGTGTTTCGTTTCTCTATCCGCGGAAGTTCGCGTTGGCCTCGGGCGACAAAGCGCAGCCTCAGCTTGCAGCCGTGAGTATGAACGAGGCCCCGATGAACTTCGTCCAGCCCGGCGGAGTTGCGGTCGCGACCGTCGCATTGCCTGGCGGTTCGTATCCCGGCACCGACTTCGCATCCGCCTTCTTCAATGTGAATGTCAATCGCAGTGTCTCCGAGCAGGAGTGTTCACACTTCGCCTTCGTCGATACACGCAATGCCGACGGCGAACCGGTCGACGCTGAGAAAGTCAAAATTGGCTCGACTGACATGGAGATGACTTCCGATTTCTCCGCCAACGCCATAAAGCAGGCCGAAACGCAGTACTACCACAGCTACGAGAATGGAGCCTGCTACGAATACGTCTTAGGACTGGGCACCGAAGGGTTTGCCACCGAAGGCGGCATTGAGCATGTCAACCGCGACGAAGTTTTCGCTAAGCTGGAGAAGATCTTGGCCTCGGTGAAGATCAAGCCGGTCGAGACGGAGCACAGCGCCGAGCCGGCAATCACCACCATCGCGGCGGGCAAGGAATAAGACTGGAGCGCCGTAGAAGCATAAGGGCCGCGCGATACTTGCGCGGCCTTCGTGTTTTTTTGTATCTTTGCCGACTGAATCCACATCTGATTGTTTTAAGTATCAAATTCCTGCTCTCTCCAAAAAAGCCTACTCAAAGGATCTCGAATCTACATGCTGAAAACAGCCCAACGGATTGGTATCGTGTCCGCAATCGCTCTCCTCGCGAGCCTATCGGCGCTCGCCCAGACTTCAACCTGGAACATCGATCCCGCGCATTCGACCGCGCAGTTCACGGTGCGTCACCTCGCGATCTCGAATGTAACTGGGAATTTTACGAAGGTAACGGGAAGCATCGTTCTGAACGAGAAAGACATTACGCAGTCTCAGGTATCCGCAAGCGTCGACGTTAGCTCGGTCGATACGCGAGTCGAGGCGCGAAACAAAGATCTTAAAAGCCCTAATTTCTTTGACGTTGAAAAGTATCCGACCATCGAATTCAAATCCAAACGGATCGTAAGCGGCGGCGGAAAGCTGCAGGTGATTGGCGATCTGACCATCCACGGAACCACGCGCGAAGTCACGCTCGACGTTGATGGACCTACTCCTGAATTGGCCGATCCGTGGGGCAATTTGCGCCGCGGAATTTCCGCGACAACGACCATCAACCGCAAAGATTTCAATCTCATGTACAACAACCTTCTGAAGACCGGGGAAGCGGTGGTTGGAGATAACGTCAAGATCCAGATTGACGCGGAAATGGTGAAGAAGAAGTGAGCCATCGGGTCATTGAATCATTGACGCATTGAGTCATTAAAACCCCCGAGCCGTTTTTCAATGATTTAGTGACTCAATGAGTCAATGACTAAATGGTTCAGGGTATTATCGAATTGTGGTGACCAATCGCGTCGCAAAGAACAAAGTACAACTTTTGCATTCCGAAAAGCTGGGCAAACTGGCCTGGCTGGTGCATGCCTTCTCGACGCGGCATGGCGGAGTATCCCGCGGCTACGGCGGAAATGCGCTGAATCTTGGCTTCACGCAGCATGACTCGCGCGCGGCCGTCGAGCGCAACCGCGAACTTTTTCTCAAGGAACTCGGCGTTGCAAATGGTCGCAGAAGCTGGCCGTTGGTTTCGCTACGGCAGATTCATTCTGATGTGATCCATCGAGTTGACGGCGTTCCAACGGATCGGATGCCCGCACAGACTCTGGCTGGAGACGGCATGGTCACGGATACGCCGGGACTGGTCTTGGCCGTGCAGACTGCCGATTGCCTACCCATTATTCTGGCAGATCGGAAACGGCGCGCTGTCGGCGTTTTTCATGCAGGCTGGCGCGGTACGGCCAAGCGGATCGTCGAGAAGGGTGTCGGCGAGATGCGGAAACATTTCGGGAGCGATCCGCGGGACCTGGTGGCGGCAATTGGGCCGGGCGTGCAGGGTTGCTGCTACGAAGTGGGCGAAGAAGTGCGTACCAAATTTGAAGCGCAGTTTGCATACGCCAGTAGTTTATTCGGCGAGGTGAAGGAATCGGATCCGGTGCGGGAGAAATATCCGTTGCTGTTCCTGACAGCGCACGCGCCGGGACACAGTGAATTGCCGGTAAAACTTTTCCTTGATCTGGTAGAGGCGAACCGGCGGCAGCTGCTGGATGCGGGCGCGCTGGCGAAAAATATTGAGGCGCTGGGGCCGTGTACGGCGTGCCACACAGAGTTGCTGTTCAGCTACCGGGCGGAGAAAGGTGTTACGGGGAGAATGATGGCGGCGGCAGGAATCAGTCCGGAATAATCCGTCGGGGTTCGCCAGGCCGCCAAGCCTGCTATGCTTCATCTCTTGGTGGAGCGACGGGCGTCCTCGCCCGTCCCCCACTGACTTCAGCCTATGCCTTATCGCGTTGTTTCTTTCACCATGACACAAGTACGGCAAGGGGCGCTTGGATTCCAGCGTGAGCTGAGTGCGATCCTGCGCGAACGTCCGGAGATCAAAGTGTATTCGCTAAGCCCGTTCGACCTCGATGAACGCCGTCGGTTCAAGGATCGGTTTGGCGGAGACATCGTGTACTTTCTCAACGACGCGGCATCTCAGGAGTGCGGGCGACTGGGCATCAGCCTGCAATTCCTGGCGGAAATATCTGATGATGAACTGCCACGCCGACGGACCGTTGTTGTCGGCATGCCAGAGCGGACTGGCGGAGCCCCGACGGTCTAGCGTCGCAATTAAAATGCGAACGACATCGACTCGCTAACTGAGGGGGGAGCATGTTCAAGCGGATTCTCATTGTCGGGTGGGGCATCTTCTTCATCGGTATGGTCCTAGCGCTCGCTTTGCCGCGACAAGTGCTTCGGCATGGGGCTTTACCAACGATTATTCTCGGCATTCTGCTCGGACCGGTTACCTTCATTTACAGCCTAGTGTGGATTTATCACCGGAGAATCAAACGGCGGCGAGAGAGCTAGTTCGGAGGGGACGAGAAGTTAGTCTTTCTTGTGCTTTTTTTGCGAAGAGTCAGACTTGGGCTTGTCGTCTTTCTTGGTATCCTTTGTGTCCTTCGTGTCCTTCGCGTCTTTGGAGTCTTTCGCTTCCTTCGTTCCGCTGTCGCCTTCGGAAGAAGTGGACGAGGACGACCCCGCGGAACCGGCGCTCTTCTTCGCGTAGTCGGTCACGTACCAGCCCGAGCCTTTGAACTGCACTGCTGGAGCCGAGATCACTTGCTCGATGACGCCTCCGCATTCCGGGCACTTTCGCAGCTGCTTATCCGAGAATTTTCGGATTTGTTCAAAGCGGTGTCCGCAGTTCTTGCACAGGTATTCGTAGTTGGGCATCTCTGAGGTGATTCTAGAGGCCGAGATTCATCGCCGTCAATTTTGCAGACCGCCCTCTTCAATCTCATGGGCGTTCGCAGGCCGGGGCGCCCGCACCACACATGCTCAGCGTTTCAACAGATCCACCGGCTCGCGGACGTCGTGCACTCGGAAGTATTTTGCCAACGCCGGATATTTTGCGGCGACGGCTTCGTACATGGCATAGGCGACGTTGCGATAGGACGTGTGCCCAGCGGGCGTGGTACGCAGCTCGGAGATGTAAACGGCCTCAGCGAAGTCCATCTTGAATAACGTGCGCTTGCGGAAAGCCAGCGGAATCGCGTACTGCGCGTTTTGTGCGGCTTCTTCACGGCCAGTCACCGAAAGCTTCTGCACGGCGGATTCGGCGCGCTTCATCGCGAATTCGTAGTCGAAGCGGATTCCGGCAGCTTCGACTTCGGGCGGCGTGTCGAAGCCGTGATCGGTCGAGAAATCCTGCATGATCTGGACGCAGCGGCGGTGGCGGTGCATGTCGCGGAAGCCGCCGATGTCCATGAGGATGTCGAAGCAGAACTGCTGGCCAGCAGAGAACGGACGCGGCATCTCGTCGTGGCTGCCGCGATGCCGCAGACCGAGGTCGATGATTTCGCGGCGGCGCGCCTCGCCTGCCGCTCCGATTGTCTGGCAAAGCTGCCTATAAGAATAGTGACAGTGGCCGTAAAGAAGCGTAGTGGCGAGTTCAATTTCGAGAGCATCGTTGTCCCGCGAATCGTTATCCACCAGATCGACAAGCGGTGCAGGTTCTATGGAGGCGTCTCGCATCAGTTCGGCGGCGGCCTGCTGGAGTTCGCGGCGCGTCTCGATTTCGTAGCGATTCGGATCGGCGTACTTGACCAGCGTCGGCGCGACCCGCACTTCGCGCAGGAGTTCGCGTTCGGCGCGATCGGCGATTTCGGGCGACACGGCGCGGATCTCGGTAACCAGGGCACGCAGCGATTCTTCGTTCGCGTTGTAGGCCGGAGAAATGGCGGCTTGTTTCAGCAGCGCCCCAAGATCACGGACTTCTTTATGCGGCTGCGAGAGCAGGTGGGCAATTTGGGTTTCGAGCGTGCGAGCGTTGACGATCTCCCCCAGTGAAGTGTTGGTGGCGAGCGGCAATAGATAGCGCGAGATGTCGAAAGCGCGGGCGCGCAGGGTGCGCTCGTACGCATCCGGCTTCATTTCGGAGGGCCGGGGCGTAATGCTGGCAAGATATTCGAACGTCCGCTGCGAAACTTTGTCGTAGGCCGTGAACAGTGACTCGATGGTTTCGCGATAGAGAGTTCGCGACGCAACGTCATCCTCGAAATTGGGCGTGTAGTAACCACTCTTCCTGAAGTCCTGGTAGCGAGTGGAGCGCTCCTGGCCATCCCAGCGCTGCTCGTCGGCAACGGCGATGGCGGCGAGGATGGAGAGGCGCTCGATCGCGAGCGCGATGTGGGCAAGGTCAGCAATGGAACGGTGCCCGTACTGGAAGTAGAAGGTGTTGAGAAATTTTTCTGCCTTCTGCGCCGTAATTTCCTTCAGCGACTCCTTCATCGAGAGGGAGGAGCGCGAATACTTGGCCATGGCATAGGCCTGAATCTCGGGCTCAACGCCGTAAACGGCGAATACCTCGACAGAAGTCTCGGGCGCGGCGGAAACGGGATGCGCGGCAAGAGGGTCGGTTGAAATAACTTCAGACATGGGAGTGCAGAAATCTTAATCGTCCGCTGCGCCGGGCGCAATCTACTGAACGGGGGGTAAAATCGGTGGAAGCTTCCGAATGCAACTGTAGGTTCTCCAGTGACGACCTCTGCTGACGGCAAACGCGATTTTCTTCAGGAAGATCTACTTCAGAGCGTTCTGAAGCAGGACGATCCGAGTCAAGGCGATCGGAGCCAAGTCGAATTAATTCAGGCCACACTCCCCGAACACATCGAAGAAGCTCGCAGCCTCTTCGTCGAATATGGCAGTTCGCTCGGCTTCAGCCTCTGCTTCCAGAGTTTCGATGAGGAGTTGAAAAGCCTTCCGGGCGCCTACGGCCCGCCGAGCGGGAGATTGCTGCTTGCACGATCCTCAGGCCACGCCGCCGGATGCGTTGCGCTGCGCAAACACGAAGCCGGTATCTGCGAGATGAAGCGGCTTTACGTGCGGCCCGGGGATCGCGGCAGGCGCCTGGGCCGGTTGCTTGTGGAACGCGTGATCGCCGAGGCGCGCACCATCGGCTATGAGCGCATGCGTCTCGACACCGTTGAATCGGCAATGAAGGATGCGATCGCACTCTATCGCAGGATGGGGTTCGAGGAAATCGCACCGTATTCTGCGATCCCCATCGAAGATGCACTCTGGATGGAACTACGGCTGTAGAAGAGGGTCTACAGACTTCACGACCGTGGGCTTGAGGGCGGCAGGAGACGGTTTCGCCGTCTTTTTTGTTGCGGCCGGGGTTGCGGTCGGGGCCGCGGCTTGGGCCATAGGAGTCACCGTCCAAGCGTTGCCGAGAATGACAATATCCACACCTTTGGCGATTTCCACCGCGGCAACCTGGCGGACGAATTCCAAACCGTCCATGACCGGCATGTTGATATCGCACAGGATGAGGTCGACTACATTGCTCTGCAACGCAGCCAGAGCTTCGGCCCCATTGGCGGCTTCCACGACCTTTTCCAGTTCGATGCCCGCCTGACGCATCGAACGCTCGACGATTTTGCGCATCACCGAGGAGTCATCCACGATGAGCGCTCGTATCTTATCCATGGGTTCCACCAGTCTGCGGTTTACGCGGCAAGCCACGAAATCGCCTGCCGCTATTTTTGACTCACTTGATGAACATCGGCAGTCCGATTCTGCGCTTTAGGTCGTTGTCCTACCTTTATCCTGCGGGAATCCGTTATGCTTAACGGAGACTTATGACCCTCCTCGACGCCCATCCCTACGACCCCGCGCAGGCGCGGCGGCGGAAGATCAAGATCGCGGTTACAGTGCTGATCGTAGTCACTCTGGCCGCCCTGGCCTGGATGTACCGCAACTGGCCAGAGGAACACAGCGTGGACAAGTTCTTCGCCGCGCTGCAGCGCCAGGATTACGAAACCGCCTACGCGATTTATTTCAACGATCCCACCTGGCAAAAACATCAGCAGAAGTATTCTCAGTACACTTACGCGGACTTCTATCGCGACTGGGGACCGGGCGGCGAGTGGGGTCTCGTCAAGTCCCACCGGATCTACGGATCGGCCAACACAAAAGGTCTTGGCAGCGGAGGAGTCGTGGTCGAGGTCGTGGTCAACGAGCGCGCCGAGCACGCCCGCATGTTCGTGCAGAAATCGGATAAAACGCTGACGGTATATCCGTATTAGGTCGCGTGGGAACGGCCGAAAACGCTATGGTGAAACTGACTCGCTACGCCGCCATGGCCGCAATCTGCGCCAGCGTCTTCTGCAGCGACGCCTCATCCCCTGCCGTCACGCAGGTCTTCGAGCGGTCGATCTGCCGCATCAGTCCCCACAAAACTTTCCCCGGACCGACTTCGATAAACAGGCTGGCGCCCTTATCGATCAGCAGCCGCACCGACGGCTCCCACCTCACCGCGCCGGTGACCTGGCGAATCAATGCGTCGCGCGAAGCTTCCGCGGAATCGACAATCGCCGCGTCAACATTGCAGACCACCGGGCACAACGGATTCTGAAAACTCAGCGCGCCCAGGTCTGCCGCCAGACGATCCTGCGCCGGTTGCATCAGCGAACAATGGAACGGCGCGCTGACCGGCAGGCTCACCGCCTTCTTCGCTCCGCGTTCGATGGCAAGCTTGATGGCGCGGTCGACGGCCCCGGCGTGTCCTGAGATCACGATTTGCTCGGGCGAATTAATATTCGCCGCCTGGCAAACTTCTCCCTGCGCGGCTTCGGTCGCAATCTCGCTGACCCTGTCAAGCGTCATTCCGAGAATCGCGGCCATCGCGCCCACGCCCACCGGCACCGATTCCTGCATATACTTGCCGCGATTGCGAACCGTCCGCACCGCGTCGGCAAACGTCAACGTACCCGCAGCCACGTGCGCCGAATACTCGCCCAGGCTGTGCCCGGCAACATAGTCGGCAATAAAATCCGGCTTCAGACTTTTTTCCTGCAGCACGCGCCACGCCGACACCGACACCGTCAGAATTGCGGGCTGCGTGATCTCGGTCAGCTTCAATTTTTCTTCGGGACCTTCAAAGCAAAGCTGCGACAGCCTGTAGCCGAGTGCCTCATCAGCTTCCTCAAAAGTCCGTCGCGCAACCGGGTAGTTCGCGGCCAGCTCTTTGCCCATGCCAACGGCTTGCGAGCCCTGGCCCGGGAAGAGGAAAGCGATTCGAGAAGAACCATTTGTCATATTAAGAATGAGGTCAGAGGTTAGAGGTCAGATTGTAGAGGTCAAAGCCATCGCGCAAACAGCATCGGCAATCGCGGGATTTTCACTTCTGCAATCTGACCTCTAACCTCTGACCTTCCTTGGTCGCAACCGCCGCGTTCAGTTGCGCTAATTCACGCTCGATGGTTTGGTTCACTTTGCCTTCGGCGAATTCCGCCGCCACTCGCACCGCGTTCTTGATGGCATTCGTATTCGACGATCCGTGCGTAATAATGCATACACCTTTGATGCCTAGCAGCGGCGCGCCGCCATACTCGGTGTGATCCAACCGCTTCTTGAAATCGGAAAACGCATTGCGGGAAAGATATGCGCCCACCTGCCGCGTAATCGTCGACTTCAAAGTCTCTTTCAGCACCGCGCGCACCAGCCTCGCGACGCCTTCTGAAGTCTTCAACGCAACATTGCCGACAAATCCGTCGGCCACGATCACGTCCACATCGCCGTTATATAAGTCGCGGCCTTCCACATTGCCAATAAAGTTGATGGGAAGCCGCTTGAGCAGTTTAAACGCGGCGCGGGTCAGGTCGTTGCCTTTGCTTTCTTCTTCTCCGATCGAAAGCAGGCCCACCCGCGGATGCTTCATGCCGAATATCGTCCGGCAATAAATATCGCCCATCACCGCGAACTGCTCCAGGTTAACGGGCGTGCAATCCACATTCGCGCCGACGTCGAGCAGAATGGCCGCCGTGTTCAGGACCGTAGGAAACGCCGCCGCCAGCGCTGGACGATCCACGCCGGGCAGCGCGCCCAGCACCACTTTCGCCGTGGCCATGGCAGCGCCCGTATTGCCCGCCGTCACAAAGCCCGCGGCGCGCCCTTCGCGCACCAGTCGCAGTCCCACGCGGATCGACGAATCGCGCTTGCCGCGAATCGCCTCCACTTTGTCTTCCATGGTGATGACTTCGCTGGCATGAACCACCTCGACCGGCAGCCGCCGCGCTCCGGGATAGCGCGCCAAGTCGGCCTTCAGCCGCGGTCCCGGTCCGACCAGAAGCACGCGGATGCCGTGATGGCGCGCCGCCTGCAATGCGCCTTCAATCTCCGGCTTCGGCGCTTTGTCGGACCCCATCGCGTCCAGGGCGATTACGCTAGGCATGGAAGGAAACTGGGATTTCTAAACCGGCTTCTAAACCGATTTCCAAACGTACTTCTAAGCTACGACTTCTCTGCGACCTCTATGACTTCGCGGCCCTTGTAGGTTCCGCACTTCGGGCAAGCGCGGTGTGGCATCTTCTGTTCGTGGCAGTTTGGACACTCTGACAGCGAGTGTTTCGAGAGCGAGTCATGCGCGCGCCGGGTGGCAGTGCGTTTCTGTGAATGTCTGCGTTTCGGATTCGGCATTTTTATTAGTTCTCAGTTCCCAGTTCTCAGTTCTCAGTGAACCTGGTTAACTGAGAACTGAGAACTGGAAATTGAGAAATCTCCTTTATTGATTCAGTTTATCTCGTATCTCTTTCAGCGCCGACCATCGTGGATCTTCGACTTCGTCCACGCACGAGCACTGAATTTCATTCAAGTTCTTGCCGCAGTGCGGACACAAACCTTTGCAGTCCTCACGGCAAATCGTCTTCAAGGGCAGCGCCAGCAGCACCTGCTCGCGCAACATGTCTTCCGTCAACAACCCTTCGCCCTGGTAGTACCCGATCTCGGCCTCAGCGTCAGTGACCGAAAGCTCTTCGTGGCCGGAGTCAGTTCCAATCGGCCGGTACAGAAGATCGAAACTGCGCTCGACCTGGTGCACGACCGGATCGAGACAGCGCGCACAAGCCACTTCCAGGCTCGTCTCCAGCTTGCCCTTCACCCGGATGTCCTGCACCACCTTGTGCTTCCCGTGATGCTCTTCGACCAGATCCACCCGGCCCTCGCTGCGCAGCGGCGACCGCTGCCGCACCTCGTCCCCCAGATCAATCACGCCCGGGCCGAACTCCTCCCGGAAATCGACCGGATGAATCTCCAGATCCTTAAGTTCGATGAACATTGAAACTGGAACCTCCGCCGCCCCCACTTAAATTGCCGCAAAGGCCCGCGGAAGTGCGCACAGAGACGGAAGTCTCTCAGGGAGCAATTACTAACAATAAAGGCCAAAAATAGCGGTGTCAAGCGAACGGCTGGCAATCGTGGTCTAGGGGTATGCTAGACTGTCCCTATGCCAACCCTATACGTAGAAAACGTGCCCAAAGACCTCTACGAAGCCCTGCGCGCCCGCGCCCGCAAGAACCGTACCTCAATAGCCGCCGAGGTGATTGAGCTCCTGGAGCAGTTCGTCCCAACCCCTGCGGAGTTACGGCGTCGGATGCGCGCATATGAAGAACTGAGGAAGGTGCAAGCGTCTATTCCACCCGGCCCGGGGCCGTTTCAGAGCGCCGAAGAGATGATTCGCGAGGATCGTGAACGGTGACCACTTGTGTGGTCGATGCCTGTGTCGCCGCTAAGTGGCTCCTGCCCGCGGCTGGCGAAGGTCTGCTGGAACAGGCCGATCATTTGATCGCGCGCCACGTGAAGCGCGAGTTGCAGTTGCTCGCGCCGGATTTGATCGAGGCTGAAATCGGCAACGTTCTCTGGAAAGCCGCGCGGCGCAAGCGGATCAGTCCGGCGGGTGCGGAAAATTCGTTGCGGCGTTTCACCGAACTTGGGATCGAGTCCATTCCCACCTCCGACTTGCTGGGCAAAGCGTTGCAGATTGCGGTAGCTTACGATCGCAGTTTTTATGACGCCCTCTATGTCGCCGTAGCTCTCGCGACCAAAACCGAACTCATCACCGCCGACGAGCGCCTGGTGAACGCCCTCGGAAGCCGCTTTCCCGTGCGCTGGCTGGGTGTTTTCTAACCGGATACTCGCGTCCAACTTCGCACCGTAGTCACCTCCGCGATGGCTTGGACTCTGCGCTATACTGATGCCCTGGCGATGGAGTTCGCCGTTAACCGCCCCTTCGGCTGATGACTCCTACAGAACTTTTGCAGGAGGACTCCATTGACCCATCACGCAAACCTTATCCCCAACTATCTGGCAAACTATTTCTGGATCGCGCTCGGCGCCGTTGTCGGAGCCAGTGCCCGCTACTTCCTCAGCACTCTCATCGCCCGCAATTTCTCATCCGCGTTCCCTTACGGCACGCTGCTGATCAACATCACCGGCAGCCTCGTCCTCGGATTCTTTCTCGTGTTCTCGACCGAACGCGCGCTGCTCGACCCGCGCTGGCGATTGCTGGTCGCCATTGGCTTCTGCGGTTCGTACACCACGTTCTCCAGCTACGCCTTCGAAAGTTTCGCGCTGATGGAGCAGGGACAATGGCTCCTGACCGGCATCAACATCGTGGCCAGCAACGCGCTCTGCCTCGCCGCCGTCCTCGCCGGCGCCGCCCTCGCCCGCGGGTTGTAAAATGGCAGCCGGCATTGTGCCACCGTTGAAGGTTATGGCCGTTCAAGTCACCATCTATCTCACCGAGGGCGACTCCTGGCATCATCGTCCGCTGCACCTGGAAATCCTGAAATATCTGCGCGAAGAGAATGTCTTCGGAGCCGTCGCCTTCCACGCCGTAGCCGGTTTTCTTGGACGAGGCAAAGTTCACACCGCCCATCTCGTCGAAGCCGGAGGCGAATTGCCCGTCGTAATTTCGTTCGTCGACACCGACGAGCACGTTAACCGCGTTCTGCCCAAGCTGAGAGAGATGGCCGCCCACCGGTTGATTGTGCGGGAGAATGTGGTGATCGAGCAGGGCAGTTTGGACTAAGTCCACCTACCTCCGTCCGGTCGTACCAGCCGAGTTCGGTCCAAAGTACATCCCGGTTCTGACAAACGGGCAGTCTGGCACTCGCCCGAACGTTTTGAAAGTGGCACTTCTGAGAGAGGTCATATCCGCCACCTCGCGGTACTTTAATGCAGAGGCTCGAAGGGCTCCCCGCTGTCCAAGCCTCACCATCAACCTAAGGATCACTATGCCCGCTTCCAACGTTCGCAACATACGGCGCAGTTCGAGAGTACCGGTCAACGTCCCCGTCCGTGTCACTAGCCTCGAGCCGAATGCCCAGTTCTCCGAGATCTGTGAGACGCTCGTGGTCAGTGCGCACGGTTGTGCGCTCCGCTTCCCCCTGCAACTGGACACCGGCAGCGCCCTGCGCCTGCACGGCCGAGGAGGTCGGCAGGCTACGGCATACGTAGTCTTCTGCCAGCCCGACGGACAAGGCTTCCGGCTGGGTGCGCGCCTCGACCGCCCGGAAAACTTTTGGGGACTGGAATCCTATCCCGATGACTGGCAAGTGCTGGAGATGCCCGCGCCCGCCGCTTCACAACCTCCCAGGAAACTGTCGGCCAGCTCCGCCGTTTTGCCCAACCCGCAAACTCCTTCCCGGGCCCCGCAGGCCTTTCTCGACAAACTCGAAGAGCAACTCTCCGAAGACCGCTTGCGAGGCGTGCTGGCCACGCTCGTGCGGCCCCTGCAGGCGGAAGTCACGGAACTTCGCGAGAAACTGGCCGCCAACGCCAAGCGCAACCGCTTCGAAGTATCGCTGGGATATATTCCTCCGGAGTTGGAAGAGAAGCTGTGGGAGCGCCTGCGGCAAGACCTGGGGACGCGCGTGCTGCAACAGACGCGGGAGCAGTCCACCGAGATGCTGGGGTCCGCGAAGGCATCGATCGAGCAGAAAATCAGTGCGGCCCTGACCGAGTTTCGGCACCGCCTTGCCGGTGAGCTGCACGCCGTCGAACAACGCGCCCAGGTTTTGTCCAGGGAACTCACCACCACCGCGCAACAGCACGTCCGCGGCGGAGTCGAGAAACTGCAACGCCATGCATTGGAGACGGGAGCCCATCTCAACGTCCAGGGCGAAAAGCTCTTGAGTTCTTTGCAGGGACAACTTGCAGACTCACACAATGTTCACCGCCGCGAAGTCCAGCAGATACAGGCTGATGCCACTGCGAAAGCGTCCCAACTTCAGTCGGAGGTCTCGGACCTTGACCGGCGGATCGCAGCGCTAAACGAATCGGTGCGCCGCCTGGAGTCGGACCTTGACGCGCACCTCGAAGCCGTCGCCAGCGAAATTGTCTCCGAAGCGCGGACTCAACTCGAGAAGGCTGTCGCTCTGGCCCTCAAAGACCTGCAAGGGCGAGGCGCGAATGAAGGCGAAACCAGGCTCAATGAGATATGCGGCCACCTGAGAACCATCCAGAACCGAATTGAAAACTCCTTCTCTGGTTCTCTGCAGACCCAGGGGGAGGAAGCCGCGCATTCGATCGCACAACAATTCGAGGAACTCGCAAGACAATCCCTGGAAAGATGGCGCCACGCAATCGCCAACGACTTAAGTTCGGTGGCGCAGACTCTGGGGCATCGACTTCGTCAGGAACTCGAACCCGAAGCCGGTCCGAGCTAGATTCCAACGTTTAGATTCCAACGGCGAAAGGCCTGCCTGGAGTGTGTGGCAGATCTGTCGAAGCAATTGCCTACTTCATCCCCAGCGCCTTCAGCACACCCTCATCCGCCACCGTTTTCCCATCTTTCTTCGTGACCACGCCAAACGATCCCGAGTAGTCCCACATCGTCCAGCCAATCCCGTTATGCTCGAACGCGGTGCGCACATCGTGCAGCCACGCCGCCCGGTCTTGCGGATCGGAGAAGTCCCGAAACACGCCAAACTCGTTGCACACCAGCGGAACCCCGCGCCGCCGCGCCCATTCCGCCGCCTGCTTCATTTCGGATTCAATACGCGCGGCATCCCAGTGCTCGCGTCCATAGCGGATCACCTGCAGCCGGTTCACTTCATCCGGCACCATCGCCGCCACGCGCTCCGCTGACTCCGGACTCGACGGATATTTCAAGTCGCGCAGCCAGTGCCAGTAATACGCTCCCCAGGTCGCGCCCTGATGAGTGAAAATGTGCGGCTCATAAAAATGAAAGTTGTAAATGATGTTTGAATCGTGGAGCGGTTCCTGAAAGACCAACTCATCGTCATCCGACCATCGCGCGCCCGCCGCGACGATCGTGTGAGCAGGGGCACCCTCCCGGATCGCCGCCGCCAGCTTCACTTGCACGCCCAGCCACCGATAGCGGTCCGTGAACTCCGGCTCATTCAGAATTTCCAGAAACACGCGGTCCGCATCCCACGTCGAATAATGCTGAGCCAGCGCTCGCCAGAAGTCGGCAAACTCCTCAACAAACTCGTCGTCCTTTGCCAGCCGTACCTTGAGATCGCTCTCCGGATGCAAGTCGATTACAACCGCCAGCCCGTGGTCGAGGATCATCTTCACCGCCGCATCGAGATACCCGAGATACTCTGCTGGAATCTTGTTGGGCTCGCGCAGGTTAAACATTGGCTGCGGATTCACGCTCAAGCGCACGTGATCGAAGCCCATCGACTTTATCAGTGCGATATCGTTGGCGGTCGTCCAGGTCTGAAAATGTTCCGGCGTGTAGCCGCGCTTGTCATACACTTGCGCGAACCATTCACTGGCATTGATCCCCCGCCTCAATCTCTCAGCCCGCCTGAACACCAGCGGGGGCGCATATACCGAACCACTTCCACCGGGGTGACCAGTCTGCGCCCACGCACCGCAGACCACGAGACCCAGCGGCAATAAGAATGTAACCCGCAATACCACTCGACTCATCTTTACCCGACGCATCGTCGACAATCCTTTCCGCATCGATACACTGGTAGCGACAGACTAGCCCATGATTCCCTGCCAGCGCCATCTCTTCGACATTCCCGATGACGTCGCCTACCTAAACTGCGCCTACATGTCGCCACTGATGAAGCCGGCGCTGGAGGCTGGAACCGTCGGCCTTGCCCGCAAATCGCACCCGTGGGAACTCACTCCCGACGAATTTTTTACTGGCGCGGACGAGTTCCGCGCTACCGCCGCGCAGCTCCTCGGCTGCTCGGCCGACTGCATTGCCATCGTTCCCTCTGCCAGCTACGGCATCGCAACCGCCGCGCGAAATCTGCCAGTCAAAAAAGGCCAGACCATTCTCGTGCTCGATGAGCAGTTCCCGTCCAACTACTATCCGTGGCAGCGTCTGGCGGAAGAAACCGGCGCCTCTCTGAAGATCGTTCCCTGGCCTGAAAATCATGACTGGACAGCAGCCGTTCTCGATTCCCTGACCTCTGATGTAGCCATCGCCGCCCTCCCAAACGTGCAGTGGACGAGCGGCGGAAAACTCGACCTCGTCCGCATCGGCGCAGCTTGCCGTAAGCTAGGCGCCGCGCTCGTTCTCGATCTCACCCAGTCGCTCGGCGCGCTGCCCTTCAGCGTGGGCGGTCTGAAGAATAATTTGCAGAATGGTGTGCAGCCGGATTTCGCCGTCGCCGCTACCTACAAATGGCTGCTTGGGCCCTATTCCGTCGGGCTGCTCTATGTCGCTCCCAAATGGCACAACGGAATGCCTCTGGAAGAAAATTGGATTCAGCGTGCCAACGCCCGGGATTTCTCAAGCCTGATCCTGTACACGGAAGACTACGATGCAGGCGCGCGGCGTTTCGACATGGGCGAGCGCGCCAACTTCGCGTCGTTGCCCGCCGCCGTGCGCGCCATGAAGCAGTTGCTGGAGTGGAAAGTCGCGCTGATCTCAGAAACGGCAGGGGCGCTCAATCGTCACCTGGCAGAAGCCGCGGCGGACCTCGGATTTTCCGCGCCACCCGAACCATTGCGCGCACCTCACTATCTGTCGCTGCGGAGGAAAGCGGCGATTCCGAAAGAACTTCCCGAAATGCTGGCGCGAGAGAGAGTATTCGTCAGCCTCCGCGGAAGTTCGATTCGGGTGACGCCCAACGTCTACAACACGGTCGAGGACGGCGAGCGGCTGATCGCGTGCCTACGTCGAATCGCGACCTAAAGCATAAATTCGGCGAACCTCGGGCAAGTGGGAGTCGCGAGATAACCGAAGGTCTAGCCCACGCGGACTACACTTTCGGCAGTTGTCCCGCAGCGCCATGCCTCGCTAGAGTAGTCCATCCTGTCTTAACCGCGCGATTTTCGGAGGGCCATCCCACGATGAATTTGCTGCAATGGTTCAACCAGCACGCCGTCTCGTTCACCTTGATTCTGGCCTACATTCCATTGATTGCGACCGTGGTGACCACCATTGTCAGCCTGGTCCTGGTGCGCGCCACGTTGCGATACTCGGAGGCGAGCGACCGGAGTCTGGCGCTCTCGCGCGAGCAGTTCGAGCGCGAATGGGCGCCGGAGCTGCACATTAAACTGGAGCGGATGTCCAGCCGCGAAGCAAGAATCTTTGCCACGAACCTCGCGAGAATCTCTGTCCTGATGCAGATGGTGCAAATGCGCAAGTTGTCGATGGCCGTCCCGTCCTTACGATACTTCCTCAACGAACCGCTGGTTGGCGGCACAACGTGGAGCGAGGATCTCGGGAAGCGCTTCTTCGCCTGCACCGGCGACGACTACGAAGGCCAGATCGCCGTGTCTCTAACCTTTTATGCGGCCGGCCGCATGTATCGTACCGACTGGTTCCGCTTTCAGGTTCAGGTCCACAACGGTCAACTTCTTTACCTCCATCCCGTGAATATGTCTGCCCGCCGCGTGCGAGCACTCGAGCCCCGCAATGGCACGGGAAGCACACGCCGCGAACTCGTGAGGGATGTTGTCGAAGACGCTGCCAAAAGCGACGGAAAAGGAGTCACAACGGCGATCGACTCGCGGGAACGATGATGCACCGGTGGATCTTCCCGCAAGGACCACCCTTCTACTTCAGCGCGGCGACGCGCCGCTGCGCCAGCGATGCCGCTTCGGTCGACGGATTTTCTTTCTGCACTTGCCCGTAAATCTTCTTGGCCTCATCCGGCTTTTGCCGCGACTCGTAGAAGCTGGCGAGTTCAAGTTGTGCGGTCACCTTGCTGACGACGAGCGTAGGCTTATCCATCAATTGCTTATAGAGATCGATCGCCTGCGTGTCCTTATTTTCCGCGCGATAAACCGAAGCCAGCGCGAACTTGCCCAAGGCCGCCAGGTCGGCATTCGACGAGTGGGCCGACTCCTGCAGACTGCGCTCCGCAGCCGCGTTACCGCCGAGTTGTGCCGAGGCCAAGCCCACAAAATAGCGCGCCATGTCAGCCGTGTGGGTGCGCGGATACTTGTCGACGATGGCCTGGAACTGCTTGCGCGCCGCCGTGGCACGCTCCTGCGCCGACGCGAAGCTGTCCGACCCCGGTTGTGGCGGCACGCCCGCCGGACGCACCGGTGTTTCCCAGGTGCGGACCGCGGTCGAAAACTCGGCGCTAGCCTTTTCGTCCTGCGAGTTGATGTAGTACCAGCCGCCAAACGCGATCGCGCCAATAACGATAACCGCAATGACAGCGGCAATGAGTTTCGACTGGTGTTCAACGCTCCAGTGAGCGGCGTTTCCCGCCGCCTCGAATGTGACCTTGCTGAAGCGGTCTTGTTTCAGTTGATGCCGGGTTTCTGCGCGCACGGGCTTCCTTCTTCGCTTAAGTGTGGGCTGACAATTCTTCAGTCTAACAGGCGGATTTCGGGAGCGTCAAAGCGATCACTGACGTGTCGTTCGTCAGCTTTGACCCAGCATTGACCTTCTCCCGTGCCCCACCTAACATGTTTAGCCAGTGTCCACGCCCTCCCAACCCGCGGGACAGACGGTTTCCCATTACCGCATCATCTGCAAGATCGGCGGCGGCGGTATGGGCGTGGTGTACGAGGCGGAAGACCTGAAGCTGGGTCGCCACGTCGCCCTGAAGTTCCTGCCCGACGAACTCGCCAGCGATTCGCAAGCCCTCAGCCGTTTCCAGCGAGAAGCCAAGGCTGCGTCCTCCCTGAACCACCCAAACATCTGCACCATTTACGAAATCGACGAGTCCGATGGGCGAACCTTCATCGCCATGGAATTGCTGGAAGGGCAGACGCTCCGGCACCGGATCGCTGGCAAGCCGCTGGAGATCGAGACGCTGCTCGATCTGGGGATACAGATCGCCGATGCTCTGGATGCGGCACACTCGAAGTCTATCGTCCACCGGGACATCAAACCCGCGAACATCTTCGTCACAAATAGAGGTCAGGCAAAGATTCTCGATTTCGGGCTGGCGAAAGTCACACTGAAGCGGGAAAGCGTTGCCACGAGTGCCCCAACCATCGACGCCGAGGAACATCTCACCAGTCCCGGCAGCGCGCTGGGAACCGTCGCCTACATGTCGCCGGAGCAAGTACGAGGGAAGGAACTCGACGCTCGTACTGACCTGTTTTCGTTCGGCGTGCTGCTGTACGAAATGTGTACGGGCACCTTGCCGTTTCGCGGCGACACTTCGGGGTTGATCTTCAACGCTATTCTGGAACGCGCTCCCGTAACTCCAGTTCGGCTGAATCCCGACGTGCCGGCCGAACTGGAACGGATCATCAACAAGGCGCTGGAGAAAGATCGCGACATTCGCTGTCAGTCTGCCGCCGAGCTTCGGGCCGATCTGAAGCGGCTGAAGCGGGATACGGAGAGCGGGCACAGTGCAGCCACGGCCAAAGAAGAGGAAGCCAGCACACAATCGAGGCGACTGCTCTGGCGTTTGGTCGCTGGTGGGATGGCAGTAGCACTAGTCGGTGCAGGCTTTCTGGCGTGGCGATCTTTCCATTCCCGCACTTCGGATGCGGCGCCGATCCGTTCGATAGCCGTTCTTCCGTTTGCGAATGCGAGCAAAGAACACGACCACGACATGGATTACCTGGGTGAAGGTCTTTCCGAGGAAATCACGAACTCCCTTTCTCGGCTTCCAAACCTCCAAGTCATGGCGCGCAGCACCGTATCCCACTACAAATCGCGGCACGACGATCCGCAGGGCGTTGGGCACGATCTGCATGTCGATGCAGTGCTGACCGGACAGGTGGTTGAGCAAGGCAATGAACTCCACGTTGAAACCGAGTTGGTGGACGTCGCGACCGGAGCGCAGCTCTGGGGCGAACGCTACACGCGCGGCACGAAGGATGCCTCCGGGCTGCAGTCCGCGATTACCCGTGACATTGCCAGCCAACTGCGGCCACAGATCAGCAAAAATGAGCGGGACAAACTGGCGACGGTTGGAACCAGGAACCCCGAGGCGTATCAGCTCTATCTTAAAGGGCGCTATTACGCGGGAAAGTTCACTCCAGAGGGTGTAGACAAGGGACTCGACTATTTTCGTCAGGCCATCAATCTGGACCCAAACTATGCTGCTCCCTACACCGGGGTGGCCTATGCCTATTGTGTCGCGGATGACTTCAACTTATCACCCAACGAGGCCATGGCGAAGGGCTACGAAGCGGCAAAGAAGGCTTTGGAATTAGACGACTCGCTCCCTGAAGCGCACTACGTCATGGCGTGGATTGACTTCGGCTATAGCTATGATCAGAGCGGCGCCGAAAGAGAGTTCAAGCGTGCGATCGAACTTGCGCCCGAGTACTCCGCCGCTCACGAATACTACGGCTGGTTCCTGGTGGCGGCGGGGCAGTTCGAACAAGGGATCGAAGAAAGCAGGCGAGGGTTGGAACTAGATCCGCTTTCTGTTGAAACCAACGCCATCATGGGCGCGAATCTTTACTTTGCACGCAGATACGATCGGGCGATTGAGCAACTTGTTAAGACGCTTGATATGGAGCCCAATGATTGGTTCTCACGCGAGTTTTTGGGGCTGGCCTACGAGCAGAAAGGCGACCTCCCCCGCGCTTTGGAAGAGCTTCAGAAAGCCAGCAAGGCGGAAGCCGGTATTCCATGGCCTCTCGCCGAACTGGGCTACGCCTACGCCCTGTCAGGTAAGAAAAGCGACGCTGAGAATGTTCTGAGAGAGCTCGAAGGCCGGTCGAAACGGAATTACGTGCCTGCGTATAACATAGCCACGGTATATGTCGGGCTGGGCGAGAAGGAGAAGGCCCTCTCGTTTCTGGAGAAAGCGTACGCGGACCACTCCATGATACTGACGTTCGTGAAGGTTGATCCCGAACTCGATGGCCTGCACTCCGACCCCCGTTACACCGACCTGCTGCGCCGGATGGGGTTGCCGCAGTGAACCGGCAAGGAGGCGTCGCTATGCGCTAGGCCGCAACGACAAGCGGTCACTGCCCGTGGAACTCCCCAAGAACGTACCGCGGGGCCTTTTTCACCTCGGATCTGTCCGGTAACTCCAAAATTCCGCCATCTTCTCTTGTAGAACGTGGAAGGGAGCCTCGCGAGCTTCGGGAGCGGTGCCCGTCACAGCATCTTCACGCACCGCATCTTCGACCAGATGGTGCAACGGCGCAAGCTCGCACACGGGATCCGTCGCTCCAGCATCTCCCGTCAGCAGAAAAGCCTGGCAACGGCATCCACCGAAGTCTACTGTGCGACGGTCGCAGGAGCGGCAGGGCTCGGGCATCCAGTCTTCGCCGCGAAATTTCTGGAATGCCTCGGAACTCTGCCAGATCCAATCGAGTGTGTGTTCGCGCACATTGTCGAAACGCATGTCCGGAATCACGCCCGCCGCATGACAGGGCAGCGCGCGGCCAGCGGGATCGATCAGCATCAACTGGCGTCCCCATCCGCCCATGCAGGCTTTGGGGAAGCGGGCGTGGTAGTCGGGAATGACGGAGTCGATGCGGACCTTGCCACGCAGACGCTTCTCGGCCGCCGCCACCACGGCCACCGCGCGGTCGAGCTGCGCGCGCGTGGGCAGCAATGCAGACCGGTTCTGTAGCGCCCAGCCGTAGTACTGCGCGTGCGCGATCTCCATGCGATCGGGATGGAGCGCTTCGAGCGCGGCCACCATTTCCTGAAGATGCCCGATGTTCTGCCGGTGAACAACGAGGTTTACTGTGAACGCGATGCGACGCTCGCCGATCTGATGTGCGTTCTGCCTTTCGCGGATCCAACCAGCCAGTTCGATCTTGTGCGCATGCGCGCGTGCTCCGGCAATCCAGTTCGCCGGGCCTTCGCTCGAATCCTGAAAACTGAGTTGGATGTGGTCAAGCCCCGCTTCCACAAGCTGGGCCAGACGTTCGCGCGAAAGTCCGATTCCCGAAGTGATCAGGTTCGTGTACAGACCCGACTTCCGCGCGCCCCCGATCAGTTCAGCCAGATCGGGGCGCGCCAGCGGCTCGCCTCCGGTGAGGTGCAGATGCAGAACGCCGAGCGCGGCAGCCTCGCCGAAAACACGCAGCCAGTCGGCGGTTGCAAGCTCTTCTTTGCGCGACGTCAGCTCCAGCGGATTCGAACAGTACACGCAATGCAGCGGGCAGCGGTGCGTAATCTCGGCAATCAGGGCCAGCGGGTTGGAACATTGAATCATTTAGTCATTGAAACATTTAGTCATTGAGACATTGAATCATTGAGTCATTTGGGTCATTGCGCCAATGATTCAATACCTCAATGACTAAATGACTCAATGATTTAGTAATCAATGATGCGCTTGGCGTGCAGTTGCTCCAGAAATACCTGGACCTCGGCGCGGATCTTGCCCTTTGGCGCCAGCATAAACTGCGCCTCCAGCTTCTGCACAATTTCAGCCAGAGAGAAATGGCCGTCGCAGAGTTCGAGAATGATGCGTCCCGTCCCTTCCACGCGAATCGCGCCCTCCGGAAAGAGCACGACCGGAGCTTCGGTGGTTCCACCCCAGCGGCATCCCGCCGCAAACTTCGGAATGCTCGCATTAAGCAACTCAGCCACGATTCCCCGCAATATGCTTCGCGTCATGTTTCGCATCAGCCTCAATCCGAAACGCTCCCGGCGGCGGCCAGCCCGGCTCGACGTAAGCGAAATACAAGGCGTCGAGCTGTGCCCAGAGAATGTCACACTTGTCGCGCAATGCCTGGATAGCGCTCTCCTGCTCTGCTCGCGTAGCCGCGTGATCGAACACATGCTGAAGCGCGAAGGCCGCATCTTCCGGAGCCTCCGTAAGCCGTGCCTCAAAATAACCGAGCCCCGACGCGAGCCAGGGATAGTGCTGACGCAATTTCTCCATCCGCAAAGTGATCAGGTCGCGCGAAAAAAGTTCGGTCAGCGACGAAGCCACGCACTCGAGAAATGGCCGCGTCCGCACCAGGTTGAGATACTCGTTTCCGATAAAGCGCGTAGCGGGTAGCACCTCGCGCACACTCATCACCCGCTCGCGATCGAGCCCGGTCGCTTCCGCCAGCTTAATCCAGCGCAGGATTCCGCCCTCGCGCTGCTCGTCACCGTCGTGATCCACAATGCGCTTCCTCCAGACGCGGCGGAATGACGGATCGGTCGCACGCGAAAGAATAATCGCGTCCTTCATCGGAATAATCGACTG
Organism: uncultured Acidobacteriaceae bacterium; assembly: GCA_963789205.1. Lineage (GTDB taxonomy): Bacteria > Acidobacteriota > Terriglobia > Terriglobales > Acidobacteriaceae > Acidiflorens. The sequence continues at coordinate 333,734 of CAWBJV010000019.1, read as the reverse complement.
GTAGTAATAACGGTTCAGCGCCCAGGCCTGTAATTGTCCGCGGCTGAGTTTGCCTTCGTGCATGAGCAAGTGGAAGGGATGTTTGTGGTGATAGCGCTCTTCGCCCACTTGACGCAGTGCCGCGCGCAACTCCTCAAACGTAAGGCTCGGAGCATTTGCGCTGTTCCCCCCCGCTACACTTCCAGTTGCCAATTGTCCTCCGCCACTTCCCAACCGGCTTGGCGCACAGCCTGATGTTCGGGACTCGACTCGTTCAGCATGGGATTCGTGTTGTTGAGATGAATGAACATTTTCCGCCCCACCTCGACATCCTTCAGCAGACGCAGACTCTCTTCCACCGGAATGTGTCCCATCTGGTGCGCGGTCTCGCCGCTGCCCTGAACGCGCAGCAGTTCATCATCGCTCCAGAACGTGCCGTCGAAAAGAAGCAACTCCACATGGCGGATCTTTTCGAGCAGCGCATCGCTGAGACTGCCGACGGCGGGAATGTAAGCCACTCGTTTTCCCGCCGCGGATTCAAAGAACAGCGCAGCCGTCGCTTCGTCGCGTGCCAGGTTCGCCGCCTCACTCTTAACATACTTCGGATAGCGGCCAGAAAGATAATGGACCTCATATCGTAGCCCGGAGTCTTTCCCATCGACTGACAGCAACGGAAACGAGGCGCCCGAAGTCATGGTCGTCCAAACCACTTGCGGCTCGACGCGGTTCAGCATACCGAACATGCTGTTCTCTTCCCGCAGAATTCGCAAGATTGATGGGGCGGCATACACGCGCAAAGGCTGGAGTTCGCGCAGCAGGAGCAGTCCCAGAACGTGGTCGAGATCGGAGCTTCCCAACACAACACCAGCGACCGGCGAATCACGCGGAGTATTGTGTAAAGCGCGAGGATGAAGCGCAGGGAAGTTTTCGATCTGAAAGGCCAGGTCGGGAGAGGCTCCAGCTAGAAACCAATTGGAACCGTCGGCGCTCAGCGCGAGTTGAGCTTGGGTGCGCGCCTTGGCGGAAAACTTGTTCTCGCGCGCATTTTTGCGGATGCCAACGCAGTTTCCGCAGCCGCAATTCCACTGCGGAAATCCACCCCCGGCCGCAGAACCGAGGATCTGAATGCGCATCTTTAGATCTGCAGGTTTAGAGTTGTGCGCTCACGTAGGAGTTGATTTCGCAACAGAGAACAACTTCTTCGAAAACAGGACTGGTCCAAGTCATAACTTTCACCCTTAGGGTAGAGATTTTTCCCTCGCCGGGCCCGAGGCGCGGCGCTTGGGGATTAGAGAATCATAGCATTGCTTTGGTTGCATTCGCGCGGGAAAGTGGGCAACACCATGGCCCAAGAAGGCCATTCTCGCATTCATGGATCGGGCACTCCTAGACCCATTGGAATCATAGGTTTAGACGAGAATCCTATGCAGAAATAGGATTCCCGCCACCCTCCGCGCAGCACCCGGAGGGTGGCGGTTGGGCAGTTACTTGAAGCTGATCACACCGAACGAACCGTTGACATTGTTCTTGGGTCCGGCGGTGTAGAAGAGCTGGTTCGTCTTGCCGTTAGCAGCAGTACCGCCACCGAATTCGATTCCCCACAGCTGGTTAATCTTGTAGGGCTTGCCCAGAGCATTGACAACGGTCCCGACGAAGGCGCCGGTCGTAAGATTGAAGCCGTTGATGGTTCCAGTGTTGGTGTTGTTGCTGATCAGCAGGGTGTTGCTGAGCGGGCCGAAGTTCGAAGGGGCGACGGCGAATCCCCAAGGCTGGTTGAGAGGCGCGCCAGAGATGAGGGTTTTCACGAATGCTCCATTTTCTTGAAAAATGTCAATGTATCCGCCGGCGCCGCCGTTGGTAGCGGCGAAAGCAACATAGACCATACCGCCAATATCTTGAATGCCGAAGGGGGCAAAGCCAGCCGGAAGACTCGTGTCGGTGAAAGAGGTGACGAAGTGAAAGGTGCTGTTGTAAACGTCGACCTTATTGTGGGCGAAATCCGCGGCGTAGAGAAAGTTGCCGGAAGCTTTGCTGGTAATCGCCAGGCCCGTATAGGAGGTGCCGGAACCAGAGTTATTCACACCGATCAGCGTGTTGTTCGGTTCGAAGTGGGACCAGCCGCTGATGGTGCCGTCGAGAGTGCAGAACAGGAAAGCCGACGTCCAGTTCATAATTTGGAAATCCGTTGTCGAGACGTTATAGACGATGCCGGTGGGCGAGCCCTTGCCGGTGCCGGAGGCGGGTGGGACGGTGACCACCAGACTCTGCTTCACGCCTGTGCCGTCGTAGAGCGTGGAGAGGCCGGAACCCTGATCGCTGATCCAGAACGGGCTGCCGGGGCCATAGACAAGTCCCCAGGGATTGACGAGCTGCGGATCGACATGTTTTGCCGGGGCCAAATTCTTCACCAACACGGCATTGACGTAGTGCTGTGCGAAGGCGGTAGAGGAGCCAAGAGACAACATGAGCCCAAGCACGGCAGCGAATACGAGGTTGTGACGGAACATTTGATGCATAGCTGAAACTCTCCTTTGAAGCGAAATGAAGTGAAGCTTGATGGCGGCTGGGAAGTGCGCCATGCCTACCCGCGCAGGGCTTGGAGGGGGAAGAATCTCCTGACCTTTACGGCGAGAGGATGCTATCCCGACGGCAGAGCAGGTTTGTCAGGAGGAAGTCAGCAATTTGTAAAATTCTTGTCACGGAACCGGCGGAACCACGGGCTCGGAGTGCGCAGGATGAAGCGGCAACAGAGGTGCTGGGGCAGAGTTTCGCGCGGACTAGTCTGCAGCGCGGACGAAGGGAGTGTCCGCGCCACACGAAATACGAAATATTACTGAGCGGCTTCCAGCAGGCCCTGCTCGGCTTTTTCCTGGCACTCGATGCAATGGCGAGTCCAAGGCACGGCTTCAAGGCGCTTGGCGTTGATCTCTTTGCCACAGGAAACGCATTCTCCGAAGCTGCCTTCCCGGATGCGGGCGAGAGCGCCATCGACCATGTTGAGCAACTGCCGGTCGTTGTTGCTCTGGCTGAAAAGAAACTCCTTGTTGTAGGAACTGGCGGCGCGGTCGGCGACGTCCTGCGTGGCCTCGTCATCGAAGGTACGTCCGTCCTGCTGATTGCGGACAACCATGTGGCGCAGTTCCTGGCGCCGGGTTTCCAATTTTTTTCTGAACGTCTCTAGTTTCTTCTTATCCATGATTGCTACCTATGAATTGCAAAACTACGATCGCAAATTACTATCGCTAACTACGACCGCTGCCATTTGATGCAGGCCGCCAAGAAAAAGTCGCACCCCACAGAACTCTATCCGACGTGAAGTCGAACAAATATCGTAAGCGCGAGAGAGAGCGGGCGTCAACTGGAGGGATGCGAAAGGCCAATGTCTCAAAAGCACATTTCAGGCGCTGCCAAGCGCCTGGGAAAGATAGTCTCCTTTCCCGTAGAGACGCGGCTTGCCGCGTCTCCCGCCGCGAAGACGAGGCATGCCCCGCCTCTACAGGAAATGCAACTCACGGCTGCTTCGCGGCCTGCCCAAGCGCGGGCGCGGGATACTCGGGAAGTTTCTGCTTGGTGGCTTGCGTCCGCTTGACCTGGAGTTCGTCGAACAGAAGCGCCGGACTGGCCACACTAAACCAGACAGGCTCGGAGCGATCCTCGACCGCGGGCACGGTTCCGGCTGCGATGAGATCCCCGCGAAGGGAGCGGATGTCGAGATCCCCGAAGACGCCGCCGCGAACCAGTTCTTCATGCGCGTCTTTGGTCCAGATGCGATAGAGGAGCCGCGGCTGGAGCCCCGGCCCCATGGTTTCCACGTAGAGTCCGTAAGGCAAATCGCGCTTCCGGCAGAGGTCGACCAACTGCGCCTTGAGACCGGCATCAGGCTGGGGATCGGTCGATTGCAAGACAAGATTGCCAGGATAAGGCAACGGCGCGGCGGTAGCGGCTGCGCGGCCGTGACCGTTCGACGCAGGGAAGTCGCGAATGGGCTGCCGTCCAAGGAGATAGGAGACAAGTTGCCCCTTTTCGATCAAAGACACGCGCTGCGCTTTGACGCCTTCGTCGTCGAGCGTGTAGTTGCCGAACAGGGGCTGGCCGGAAATCGTGGGAATCGTCGGGTCGTCGAACACATTGATGAAATCGGGCAGCACACGTGATTTATAGCTGCTGGACCATTTCCCTGTGGTGCGGGCGTTCTCGCCGAGTTGCGGCTTCTTGCCCAAAACATTCGGCTCAACCAGTTCGGTGACGACGGTAGCGGCAGCGTCGTTCGAGAACAGGACCGGGCCGCGGTATTCCTCGTCGACGACTGGGGCGTCGCGCAGCAGCTTCAGCGTCTCGAGAATCCGGGCAGTGGTCTTCAGAAACGCTTCGCGCGTTGGGAGTTCCTTGAGATCGTTCCCCTGGTCCGCGTGCGACCGTTGCAGCAACATGCCGTCGGAAGCCTGAGTTGACCCCGCGATGTAGACCAGGTAGTGCGCGTGACCGGAGCGGGCAATCGTGCCCTCGGAGTTCAGGAAGTAGCGGTTCTCGACGGTGAAACGCAGCGACGATTCAAAGTTCTCCAGTTCTTTGTCGGTGCGATATTGGGCCGAAGCCTCTTCGAGGAGATGAAGCCATGAACTGAAGTCGATCGAAGAAAAGCGGGCGAGAGGCTCGATGGCTTCAAGAGGCGAGGCTTTGGCGAAATCGTCAACGGGCTCATCGACTTTCAGCTGCTTCAAGGCAGCTTGTTTGGCGGACAGCGCTTCGCTTGCTGCTTTGTAAGCGCGATCGGTGGCGAGCCAGATGCGGTGGCGGATCGCGAAGACATCGTCATCGGATGGCACCAGGTCGATGCTGCCTTCTCCGGTGCCGAAAAAACTGTCCTGCTTGTAGTCGCCGACGCGGACTACGACGCGCAACAGGCGGCCGTGATTATGTTGCTGGTTGCGCAGGGCGCCGAAAACGGCGCTGGCGTCAAACTGATCGATATCGGTGACGCGGTATTCGATGTAATACGGCGCCGGCACATTCTCCAATTTCAGATTTGCTTTAGAGCGCTCCATCTCTTCGCGAAGAGCGCGGAGAACAACGTCGCCGGAAGCGGAATTAGCGGCGTGAGCGGGAGTTGCCATGGCACAGACGAGGATCGTGCACGCGATCGAGAGTCCAGCCCCGGAGGGGCGACCGAGCTTAGCCCAGCGCTTCAGCGCTGGGAAAAGCGTAGGAGATGATTCAAGTCCCGGGGGGACGGCCGAGTTCTCACCCACACGCTGAAGCGCAGCGCGACCCAAAATCAGATGTGAAATCGACAAGATATGTCGAATCATTTTGCGCCTCCCTTATCGTCCATTGCGCCGGGCGGGGGTGGAAGAATCGGAGGACGCGCGTCGCCGTACTTTCGTTTCTGAACCTCCATGTCGGTGAACAGCATCGCCGGAGCGGTTGCGGATACAGGAACGCTGCCCGACTCAGCTCCGCAAATGCCGTTGAAGACGCTGGTGGTGTCTCCGGTGGCGGCGATCTGCGACAACACCGTTAGCGGTGTGCCGACGATGTCGACACCTCGGACCAGTTCATCCGGACGCCCATCCGCATAAACGCGCCACACCATGACGGGCAACACCTGGAAGGCTTGCGGAAGATCGCGCGAGGTCAAAGTGAATCCACCCTGGATGTCTTCGAAGTAGAGTCCGTAGGGCTTTCCCTGCTTCTTGATTTCTTCGACGAAGCGGGAGCGCAGTTGGACGTCGGGAATCGTTTTCGATGAAGTAACAATCAGATTGCCCTGGCGGCCGACGGGCATCAATCCCGACTGGGCACGGCCATGCCCGTTCGAACTGCTGAAATTTTTCACCGGCAATCGTCCCATCAGAAAACTCTTCAGGATGCCGTCCTTTACCACCTCGACCCGCGAAGCGGGACTGCCTTCGTCGTCGAAGCGATAAAAGCCTGACAGCTCTGTGCCGCCGAGAGTACGCAGGGTGGGATCGTCGGTGACGCTGAGGAACTCAGGCAAGATTTTTTCGTTCACCTTTTTAGTAAAAGTCTGGCCTTCGTCGCGGCCCCTCTGGCGCTGTCCTTCAACCCGATGGCCGAGCACTTCATGAAAGAAAACGGCCGCCGCACGGCCGGAAAGCAACGCGGGACCACTATAAGGTTCTGCAAGAGGAGCGGCGTGCAACGCGCTCAAGTCACTCGCCATTTTCTGAACCTTCACTGCCACTTCCGCTTCCGAGGGAAACTTCGCCGGATCGGAAAACTGGAAGGTTTCGACGCGCATCAGCTGCATGCCATCGTCGGCGCGGGTTTCGGCCTCAATCATGATGCGGAAAATGGCGTCGGCCGTAACGAGCTTTGTGCCTTCGGTCGAGACCAGGTAATTGTGGCTCTTCTCGGCATAAAGAAAGACCAGCGACTCTTCGACCTTGGGGTACCGGCGGAAGGAAGCGGAATAGCGGCGGGCCAGTTCTTCCCAGGCCTTCTGCTCGGGAAATGCAACCGACGCAGTTTTATCCGTGTAAGTGGATGGCTTCTCCTCGGAGAAGTCGGGCGAGTCGTCTTCGTCCTTGGCGCGGACGGCGGTCTTGGTTTTAACGTTGATATAGGATTGGCGCGCTTTGCGGTATTCCTCGTAACTCAGCTTCCAGAGGACGCGGGCGATGGCGTCGGGGTCGTCCCGCTGCGGAAGCTGGCCGGAGGTAATACCGGAGAAGCGTTCCTGGTCGTGCGTGTTATCGAGAGCGGGAGCGCCGATGCGCATGCTGACGTCGGCGGCACGGTGGCGGGTACGGGTTGACGTGAGGATGCCACTCTGGGCGCTAAGGATGACCAGCGATTCGCCGTCGGTCACGTTGTAGCTGGCGAAGTAAGGGGCGGGATCCTGCTTGCCAAGTTCGGACTGGCCGCGATGCAGCTCCTTTTCCATGGTGGCGAGGAGGAGATCATCGGGCGCAGTGGTATCGACAGGCTTTTGGGCGTGCAGCGGTTTCTTACTAAGGATGGAAACCAGTAAGAGGAGGAGGAAAATGCGGAAAATGCAGAAACAAGCGGTCTTTTCGGATTTCATCGTGAATGGCGAGTGTACAGGACCGGGAGAGACAAAAAAAGCGGCCCCTTTCGGGGCCACCCTTTTCAAAGAGGCTAATGGCGGGAATCAGAGGAAACTAGTTTGACGCCGCTCTGGGAGACAGGAACGGACAGAGTGAGAAGTCGAGAACATTGAGAGTGAAGTTTTTCAAACGGGTGCGGCCTCTTCAGCTGTTATGTAAATGAGCATTTGCGGAACCAAAATGGTCACTGGGGCGAGAGCTAGTCCTATTTTGGGAACCTATTCAAAAGGAAGCGCTTAGGGTGAATCCCCTAGGGTCGAGGGCGAAGATGGTTGGCTTGAGATCACGCAGCCGAATGAACAAAGCTGCACATTGGAAGAACCACGGTGTAGAGACGGGCCCTCCCGACCCAAAAAACAATGCCACTTCGAAAGGGGGCCTTGGGGCAAATCGAGACAACCTCTAGCTGTCGCCGGCGACGGTGCGCACCTTCCCGGGTAGGAAATGATAAGGCGGCCAGGGACCGGTGACGACCATCTGGCAATTCTTGAGTTGTTTGGCGGCCGTGCTGTAACGGTTCTGATATTTTTCGATCGACTTGGTGTCGATAAGGTGGGCGATATCGAGCAACATTCCGTCGGCATCCACCTTCTTGCAGCTGACCTCTTCCTCGAGAGGATTGAAGAGCTTGTGCACCTGGACCGATAGGGCACGCGCCTTGGTCTGGCGTTCGCGCTCCCGGCAAGCCTTCTCGCGAAGCTTGGTCAGGTACTCGCGGCCGACAGTATCGGGCAGGACAATCTCTTCCATGGAGCCGCGGAGAGAACCGTCGCGGACCGTAAGTTTGATGCGCATTTCGGACTTGCCACGAAGCCGGGCCACGCTGTCACAGAAAGTGCGCCGGTTGGAGCGAACGGCCTGGCGGATCGCATCTTCCGTGTCGAAAATCGTTCCGAAGCGGAAGGGTAGGACGGTGGCGGTTCGGAAGCTCTGGCTTACCACCCGGGCATGCTCGAGAACGGACTTTTCGTCGAGCTTGGAGGTCGCGCGGTCATATTCACTGACGATTACCGCAAATTCTCCGCTCGGGTAGCTCATGACTGGAGAACCGTTCACACCTTGAATTCCATCTAGAACGAAGGGACGACGGGCGCGAACACCGTTGGCAAGGGTCGGGTGTTCTGTGAGGCAGTACGCGTACCACGACATGCATTCTCTCCGAATTGCACCGGGGCGTTGGGCACCCCTTTAGATTTGCTTATAGAGCTAGGGCTGCGTTTCTACCTGGAAGATTTAGTTTTTTGGGTTAAGGTGAACGCGAAATGCTGCGTCCAAAGTCATAGTACTTCCAGTCGGCGTTATTTGCAACCTTTCTTATGATCATTGCATCGACGAATGTCTCAATTTGCTACGAACACGATTTTGGCGCGATGGCGGGGCCGTTGCGACAGTTCGACGGGCCCCAGTAGCAGGAATATGCAGCAGGAATATAAAGATAAAAGATAAAAAAGCGACTTAGCCAAGCGCCTTTAGGGTTTCTGCTGCTTTTGAGCAGCAGCGCGATCCTGCAGTGCGATCGTGACCGCGCGCAGCATATCGCCGGCGGGCGCCGGCTTGCCAGTCCAGATTTCAAACTGCCGGGCGGCCTGTTGCACAAACATTTCTACTCCGGGGATCACGGCGATTCCCTTGGCGCGCGCGACCTGCAGCAGGTGCGTCTCGACCGGGTCGTACACCATGTCGAAGACGACGCGGGCCTGAATCTCCTCGTCTTTAAGTGGGCAGTCGCGCGTGTTCCCCATTCCAACCGGAGTGGCGTTAATGATGACGTCGAAGGCGATCTTGCGGAGATCCGCTCGTTTAATAGTCCTCGCTTTGGCCTGACGGGCGAGCTTCTGAGCCTTGACGGAGGTGCGATTCAGTATCCAGATTTCTGCCCCGCGCTCTTTGAGCCCAAACACCGCTGCACGGGCCGCGCCCCCGGCGCCGAGGACGAGAACTTTCGCGTTCTCGATGGAAAGGCGTTGCTCGAGCGGACGAACTACGCCGGCGGCATCGGTATTGAAACCGTAAAGCTTGCCATCCTGCCCGCGGACAACGGTATTGCAGGCGCCGATCTTTGTTGTGTGCGCATCGGTGTTATCGAGATGCGCCAGGATCGACTGCTTGTACGGCATGGTGACGCTGAGGCCGTGGAGTGGAATCTCGCGCACGCAGCGCATCAGATCCTTAAGCGTCTTGGCGTGGAGAGGAAGATAAACGCCGTTCACGTTCTCACGGCGCAGCGCGGTGTTCATGATGACGGGCGAGAGCGAATGCTCGATGGGATCGCCGGCGACTCCATAGACGCGAGTGGCAGCGTCAACTTGATCGATGCGGTAGATGCTGCGCAGATCCCCCGCACTGATCTGGCCGGGTGCGGTTTTAAGATCGGCGCTGACCGCGCCAAAGGTGAAAACGCTCCCGGCGCGCACGCTGAGCACGCGGCTGATGATCCCTTGCTCTCCCATGCACAACCCGATCAGCGCATGCTTGTCGCTCTGCGTCTGCAGAAACTTCATCATGGTCACGTTGTCGGAGAGCGTGGTAGCGGTGCTGACGACCTTGTAGAAATCGGCCGGGATCTTCAGCATTTTTTCCAGCGTCTCGTCGAGGTTGCGTGTCGCGCGGAAATCATGGAACGACAAAATAAGTCGAGCGCGGCTGCGCAGGCGCGCAATCGCTTCGCGCTTCAATTTCAGAGCGCTCTGAAGTTCCAGGTCGACAATCTGACAGCCTGCGGCATTGGCCTTGGTGAGCACTTCCAGTTGGGAAGCCATCGATCCCCTGAACTTGCCGTCGTTGTCGGCACGACGGCAGGTACCGATGGCGGTCACGTACTGATGGGTTTCAAGAAAACGATGGATCTTGGGAAGCGCGGCCAGGGGTTGTTTCAGGTAGTCCAATCGAAATTCAAGGAAGGGGTTATCCCGCGCCATGGACTCGGCGGTAGCGAGCATGTCGTCGATGGTGTCGCCGCTCAGCGCCAGGCAGACCTTGGGTAGGCGCATAGGCACAAAACGGGGCGCGAGAGTGGAAGAAGAGGCCAAGGCCATTTGTTTTCAACGACGGCGCGATATTACAGGGGCGTAAGCGCAGATGCAACATTAAGGTTGCCGAGCGCCTCAGTGAGCACTTTGGGAGCAAGGGGGCTAAACACCCTCGTAACCTTGACCCCTCGCCAAGCGCTTGTTACTTTTCGGCTGTAACCCTTGTCTTCCTAAAGAGATAGCTGGAGATGCTGCAGAGCGGATTGGAGTCGGAGGTAACATGAAGAAAACAGGAATGTTATTGCTACTAATGGTGACGGCGACCTTCGCGGTGGCCCAGCAATCGACGGCGGCGGTCACGCCGGATGCGTCCGGGATCGTCAACACGTCGGTCAACGTGCCATTCGTGCGTTTCCAGACGCCTACCGCGGCAGATATTTACTGCGCCGGATTTCTGACCAAGGACCGGGTTCCCGACGCGAACTACGTCAACGGGGGCCTGCAGACACCGACCTCAACCAAGTTCGAAACCGGGGAATTGGTCTACTTGGCCGGCACCGGCTACCAGGCGGGACAACTCTATTCGATCATCCGCGAAATGCGGGACGCCAACGAGTACGAAGTCTATCCCGGTGAGAGAAAAGTATTGGCTGCCGCGGGACGCCCTTACGGGGAAATTGGGAGGGTGCGGGTAGTCGATACGCGCAGTCACAGCGCCATCGCCCAGGTGGAATTCAGTTGTGATCCCATCAACCCGGGAGATGTCGCCGTGCCTTTCGTCGAAAAACCGATGGTTACGTTCCATGTGCCCGGCCACTTCGACCGCTTCGCGCCGGCGAATGGAAAGCTGAGCGGACGGATCGTGCTCGGTAAAGACTTCGACAGCGTGCTCGGCACGGGCATGAAACTTTATATGAACATGGGTGCGAACCAGGGCGTAAAAGTGGGAGACTATTTCCGCGTCGTGCGTTCTTACACGGCAACCTTGCGCGATCCAGTGGACTCGCTCTCCTTCAAGGCCCAGACCTCCGAAGACACGCAGATGCGTCCGCCGACCTTTGAGGCCAATCGCTTCACAAAAACCAAAGGCGCGAACATTCATGTGGGCGATCTGCCGCGGCGCGCCGTGGGTGAAGTGGTGGTTCTGAACGTAACCCCAACCTCATCGTCAGCCATGGTCGTCTTCGCGCTGGAAGATGTTTACGCCGGCGACACCGTGGAACTGGACGAGCAGCAATAAGAGACCGCAACACTTAATTCGAAGCTTTGATCAGAAGGGGAGAGCGAATCTCCCCTTTTGCTTTCTCGCTGTTGGTTCAGACTTCCAATAGGAAGGAAGGTGTCAGGTGTCAGGGAAGATCAAAGTCCACGTTTGTCCTGAATCCTGACACCTGAGACCTGACACCTGCATCATTCAGCGGAAAAAACGGATCTTCGGATTCCCGGGAATCATCGCGCCAGCGACGACCAGTACGACGATCACAACAACAAGCTCCATCTTTCCCTCGCAATGCTGCCCTAACAATCAAACAGCCAGCGCTCAGCTTACGTCCTATTGCAGAGAAGGCAAGTTACGCAAGTGACTGCGGGCGTGTAACGAAGGGAACGCGGAATCCGTGAAGAGATTTTCGGAGCAGATTCAAAAGGGAACTTCGGCATCAGAGTCGGCAAACACCTCGGCGGTGAAAGCCTCGACGGTAGCGCCCTTGCGCCAGGCGTCCAGCGGCAGACCAGCTTTGCGGCAGGTCTGCTCCAGAAAGGTTTCCCGGTCCCAACCATGTTCGACGGTAACCTGGGGGAGCAGCAGGCCGCGGCGAGCGCCCAGCGAGATGACCAAGCCGTAGCGCCCGACTTCCACTTCCTCGGGATGAATCGGGAACAGGCGGGAGAGAACGCTCAGAGAAACCTGCAGCTTGAGAGCCTCTTCCTTCGTAACCGGCAAGAAACGGGAATCTTCGAAAGCCGCAGCGCGGGCCGTTTCGGCCACGGCACGATACAGAGGCGCGATGGGCACGGCGTAGCCGACGCATCCCCGAAGTTGGCGGCCGAGATCGCCGTGGGAATCGCCACGCAGATAAAGAGTTGTGAAGACGCCTCGTGGATCCGACAGCCCGGGTGGTAAAGGCGACGGTTCCGGAAAGGGCCGACGCTCCAGGACAGAAAGAATTGCCTCGTGTGCGATGCGGAGCAGAGCCCGGCGTTGATCGAGAGAAAATTCTGGGGCTGGCATGGCGGGATCGCCAGCCACTTCGCGCGCGGTCAGATTCTCGGACGGCTTTTCAGACGGCGTTTCAAACAGCCTGGACATCGCGTTTTCTCCGCCGGGCTAGGACGAAGGCCCGGCGACGACGCTTTTCCGATTTGTGGTCGATCCGCGCCCAGAACGCAATGAAGTAGTCGAGCGCGGAAACCAGGGAAAGCAGAACCATGAACCAGATGGCGACCCATGCAATCCAGTAAACTGGGAAAAAGTAAGCGCCGAACAGCGGCCACTCGTGCCAGCGGCGAGCGAGAATCACGGCCACCACGGAAATGATCTGCACGAGCATCTTGAACTTGCCCAGTTCGCTCGCTTGAATCGTAAAACCTTCGGAAGCGGCAATAGTGCGCAGCCCACTTACCAGAAATTCGCGGCCGATGATGACCACCGCCATCCAGGCCGGCACCAGCGCGGGATTGAACTGGACCAGTGTGATGAAGGCGGCGGCGATCAGCAACTTGTCGGCCAGCGGATCGAGCAGCATGCCCATGGTCGTGATCTGGCCGCGTTTACGCGCGAGATATCCGTCAATGCCGTCGGTGATCGAAGCCAGGATGAAAACGGCGGACGCCAGGATTTCTCTCTCCCCGGTCTGCTCGCTCGAGAAACGTGGCGTGCACAGAATCCATATGAGCAGCGGGATCGCGGCGATGCGGGTGAGCGTGATGTAGTTGGGAAGATTCACGCGATGACTGAGCCAGGGCCTCGGAGGCGGTCAATGTGATTATCCTCTACATCAGGGGGCAAGGCAACGGACGAGAGGGGAATGTCTCACTTTGAATTTCAGCGGCCGCATTGAGACGTCGGCGGGAAACGAGTTACGGCGTTTTGAGGTAGTGTCCCAATTTGGATTAGGTTGTTGTTCCCGCATACATGGTTCCATGCCGGGTGCTACAGCAAGCCTAGCTGGCCTTGTCGCAGAACGGCCTGTCATGCGACGTTTGGTTAGTCGTGGTGGAAATAGAAGAGGTTCCCGTCCAGATCCTTTACGGTGAACGCCGTAATCCCCAACCCTTTTTCCAGAGGGTCCACGATGTTCGCACCTAACGACTTCAGTTCCTGGCACCACGCATCGATATCTTCAGCGAACACCCAGTGAACGGCAGGTTCGAATGGCGGCTTCCTCTTCCGAAAGAATATCGCCACATCACCGCGTGACACGGCCCCAATCTCTTTGCCTGGCTAAAGCCATCCAATCTCAAAGCCGAGTGCATCTGTAATGCTGTTGTCCGCGTTCGACATCAGCGACCGCCAACTCCGGCATTGGCTTGCTAATCGAGTTCATTCTCTCTCTTGCGCTCACAGAGCCCTCCTTCTTTAGGATGGCCCTAATAGGCAAAGAAGGCCCGCCCGTACTCTACCAACTCAAAGGCTTTTTCTCGGCGACCTCGGCGTCTCGGCGGTGAAATAGCTCTCCCCCTGCGTTAAAATCAAACATGGCGACGTTGCGTCAACAGATCGCGACCAACGTGCTCACGGTGACCCGCTTCCGCGAGCTGATGAAGAAGCTGCGCGAGAACCGTCCCAACGACGACCTCAATCTCGTAAAGAAAGCCTACGAATTTTCCCAGAAGCACCACGCCGGACAATCCCGCGCGTCCGGCGAACCCTACCTCGTGCATCCGCTCGAAGTCGGCAACGTTCTCGCCGACATGAAAATGGATGCGGTCTCCATCGCCGCCGGATTGCTCCACGACTCCGTCGAAGACACCTCGGTCACCACCGTTGAAATCCGCCAGGAGTTCGGAGAACAGGTTGCCCACATCGTCGAGGGCGTCACCAAGATCAGCAAAATCGATTTCTCTTCCCGGGAAGAAGCGCAAGCAGAGAACCTCCGCAAAATGATGCTGGCCATGGTCGACGATATCCGCGTCGTCCTCATTAAGCTCGCCGATCGCCTGCACAACATGCGCACCCTCGAACATCTCGATCCCGAACGCCAGCAGAAAATCGCCCGCGAGACACTCGACATCTACGCCCCCATCGCGCACCGTCTCGGCATGGGCAAGATTCGCGGCGAGCTTGAAGATCTTGGCTTCAAACATGTCGACCCCATCGGCTACGAACAAGTTCGCGTTGCGGTGGAATCGAAGCGGAAAGAGGGCGAAGCCTTCATGTCGCGGGTTGAGGGCGTTTTACGCGATGGCCTCAAAGAAGCTGGCATCACCGGGCGTGTCGAGAGCCGCGTCAAGCGCCTCTACAGCATCCACAAAAAATTGCTGCGCCAGCGCATCAGCGTCGACCAGGTTTACGATCTCTACGCCATGCGCGTCATCACCAGCTCCGTGCAGGACTGCTACGCCGTACTCGGCATCATCCACAACTTGTGGCGCCCCGTGCCCGGCCGCATCAAGGATTTCATCGCCATGCCGCGGCCCAACCTTTACCAGTCGCTGCACACTTCGGTCATTACCGAAACCGGTGAGACTTTCGAAATCCAGATTCGCACCGAAGAAATGCACAAGATGTGCGAAGAAGGCATCGCCGCCCACTGGAAATACAAAGACGGCCCTGTCTCCGCCGAGGACGAGCAGCGCCTCGCATGGCTGCGCCAGGTGGTCGAGTGGCAGCGCGACGTTTCCGATCCCAACGAATTCCTCTCCACCCTGAAAGTTGACCTCTACCCTGAGGAGGTTTACACCTTTACGCCCAAGGGCAAGGTGCTGGTGCTGCCGCGCGAGTCAACGCCCATCGACTTCGCTTATTCGATTCACACCGAGGTGGGCCACAGTTGCACCGGCGCCAAGGTCAACGGACGCATGGTCCCGCTCCGCCACAAGCTCCATTCCGGCGACATCGTTGAAGTCATCACCCAGCCCGGACACAAGCCCAGCCGCGACTGGCTCGCCATCGTCAAATCCACGCGTGCCCGCAACAAGATCAAGCACTGGCTCAACGTCCACCAGCGCGAGCGCGCCATTGAAATCGGAAAAAAGCTGATTGAAAAAGAGGCGCGCAAATACCGCATCTCGCTGAAGGAAATCAAGGAAGCCGATCTGCAAAGAGCGGCCAGCGAATACGGACTGGGCCGCCCCGACGACCTGATGGCCGGCATAGGCTACGGCAAATACTCGGCCCGCCAGGTGCTGGCGAAATTCGCGCCTGCCGGCGCCGAACCAATGTCCGACACGGAAGAGCAGGCAGCATCCCGCGGCTTCTCGAGCGGCATTTCGAGTGTTGTCCGCCGAGTCTTCGGCGGAGACAGCAACGCCATCGTAGTCCGAGGGGCCGGCGACCTTCTCGTTTATCGTGCCAAGTGTTGCAACCCCATTCGCGGAGAGGCCATCGTCGGCTACGTCACGCGCGGCAAAGGCGTTGCCGTCCACTCCGTCAATTGTCCCAACGTCACCAATCTTCTCTACGAACCCGACCGCCGCATCGACGTGCTCTGGGCGGGCGACAAAGACGGCCAGCCGGTTTCCTATCCCGTAAAAATCACGCTTCTCTGCGACGACCGCTTCGGCATGCTCAAACAAATCACCGCCCTCATCAGCGACACCCACACCAACATCCGCAACATAGAAGCCCGCAGCCAGAACGGCCAAGCCAGCGTAGATGTGGTCCTGGAAATCGCCGACCTCAAACACCTTCAGAAAATCATGGACGGTGT
Organism: uncultured Acidobacteriaceae bacterium; assembly: GCA_963789205.1. Taxonomy (GTDB): domain Bacteria; phylum Acidobacteriota; class Terriglobia; order Terriglobales; family Acidobacteriaceae; genus Acidiflorens. Next base: position 317,825 of record CAWBJV010000019.1, on the reverse strand, counting down.
CCGCCAGATCCCCGGCGTGCATGACGTGCAGAGATTGCAGAAGATATAGCGTGGTTTGGCGATGCCCCCTCTAGGTAATCCCACGAGAGTAACCACAGAAGTTCGATCTTGACTGCGACCTCGATCTCTAGTCAAAAGTTGCCAACCCCGCGTTCTGGGACGATCTAGGAAAAGCGCCCGATGTGGCGCGCAGCACAGTGCCATTCCGAAGTTGGACGGCCACGACAGATGCTTGTAAGTCATTGATAACAACAACCGATCTTCAGCAGGTTTGGAGCGACAAGTGCCCTAACGACCATAGACAACCTATTCCCCGACAACTTACGCAAAATTTACTCTGTAAGGGAGAGCAATAAATGAAGGTATCGAAAGTGAGAAGTGTACGTGGTTACCGTGCGATGGTCGGGATTCTGGCCGCTTTACTGCTAAGCCTGCCTGCTAACGCCGCATGGAAGCCAATGGCAACTCCACCTGTTCCGACCGGCTACGCCGCGGCGGAGTCAATCAACGGGATTATTTACGTAGCCGGTGGCGCCAACGGCAGCGCTAAGAACTCAACTCTGCAAGCGTTCAATCCAACCACGAACACCTGGACCACTCTCGCCAGCATGCCACTTACTCTGTATCAAGGCGACGGCGCTGGAGTGATTAACAGCCAGCTTTACGTGGCCGGCGGCTGGAACGGCCCTCTGCCTACCAGCGTGCTCCTCAGGTATGATCCGCCGTCGAACACCTGGGCGTCTCTCGCCGGAATGCCGCACCTAAGCGCCTGTGGCGCGACCGGCGTCATCGACAGCAAGCTCTACGTAACAACTGCCTGTAATGGATACGGCGGATACGCAAACTATCTGGACGTGTACGATCCGGCGACCAACGCCTGGACCAGCCTGACAGGGTCAGCGAGCGCGCACTCAGCTCCCGCCATGGGAGCGATCAACGGCAAGCTTTACGTCGCAGGAGGACTGGATGGCAGCGGGCTACTCACCAATGCGGTTGAAGTTTACAATCCGGCGTCCAACAGCTGGACGACTTTAGCTCACATGCCAACCGCCGTTACGATGGCAGCCAGCGTCGCTCTCGACGGCCAACTCTACGTCTTTGGTGGGAATAGCAGCACCGGCGACGTGGCGATTGTGCAGGTGTACGATCCTCACAAAAACAAATGGAAGACCCTTGCTGCTTCCTTGCCGGCACCGATCAGCGCTTCGAGCGGGGTAGTGGTCTACGGCCTCGCATTCATGGAGGCAGGCGACGGTAGCGGCACGGCGAATCAATATTCCGCTATTGCTCCGTCGATTCCGTAAAACCGTCGGCAGACCAGACGGATCGTAACTGAGTGCGGTCAACCTAGCGGGCGCCCCACTCATTCGCGTTCTTTAGTCGTGCGAATGAGTGGGCGCTCGCATTCCTTCAGTCTTTCACTGCAACTTCAAATTTGGCATCGTAACCTAATTGTGTGATCCTGAGCGAAGCAAAGGGGCCTGCTTCTCGCATGAGCGACAGCCGGCGAGACGCCGGCGCTACCTCGACGTCCTCAGCAAGAGGATTACCCACTAAATCTGGAGTAGGAGAAGCAATCGTGAGTATCAAAAATGAGAGTCCGGCGGGTTGGGCAGTTCATCCGGGAGAAATTCTTCGGGAGGAATTTCTTGAGCCGATGGGCATCTCCGCTTACCGGTTGGCGGTAGAACTTCGTGTTTCTCCTCCGACCGTCAACGACATTGTTCGGGAGAAGCGGGGAATTACTCCCGAGATGGCCGCTCGGCTGGCTAAGTATTTCGGGACTTCCGAGCAGTTCTGGCTCAATTTGCAGGATGCTTTTGCGGTTCATCAAGTCAAAGAGAAGCTTCACAAGGAGCTAAGGGCCATCAAGCCCTTCGCCGCAGCCGCAGCGCGATAACAAGTCTCTATCGCCGGCACGGTTAAGAAGGTGGACGGTACCGGGGTTACCAGGAGGGTGTCCAGTCCGACAGCCGTAGCCACCAGAATCCGGTAGAATAGAGAAACATTCTTCCCGGAGGAGCAATGGCAGTTCCCGTATCCCAGATGTGGACGGTGGCCTCGTACGTTCTGCGCCAGAAGCTGGCCGGACGTAAGCGCTATCCGCTCGTGCTTATGCTCGAGCCGCTGTTCCGCTGCAACTTGGCTTGTGCCGGATGCGGCAAGATCCAGTACCCGTCCCACATCCTGAAGACCGATCTCTCCCCGGAAGACTGCTTCAAAGCGGTCGATGAGTGCGGAGCGCCGATGGTGTCGATCCCCGGCGGCGAGCCGCTGATGCATCCGCAGATCGCGGAAATTGTTGAAGGACTGGTCGCGCGCAAAAAATATATTTACCTTTGCACCAACGCGCTGCTGCTGAAAGAAAAGTTGCACCTGTTCAAGCCCAGCAAGTATCTGAGTTTCTCCGTTCACGTGGACGGACAGAAAGAACATCACGATTTTTCAGTGTGCCGCGAAGGTGGATACGAACTCGCCCTCGACGGAATCCGCGCAGCCATCGAAGCTGGCTTCCGCGTGACCACCAACACGACTCTGTTCGATGGCGCCGATCCGAACAGCGTGCGCAACTTCTTCGACGAGATGATGGAAGTTGGCGTCGAGAGCATGATGGTCTCGCCCGGATACTCCTATGATAAAGCGCCTGACCAGAAACACTTCATGGGACGCGCCCGCACTCGGCGCCTCTTCCGCACCATGCTTTCGAATCGCAAGAAGACGTGGCGCTTCAATCAGTCGCCGCTCTTCCTCGAATACCTGATGGGCAAGCGCCACTACAAGTGCACGCCCTGGGGCATGCCGACCTACAACATTTTCGGATGGCAAAAGCCCTGCTACCTGCTACAGGATGGCTACGCCGAGTCCTATAAAGAATTGATGGAAACGACGGAGTGGGCCAGCTACGGCACCGAGTCGGGCAATCCGCAGTGCGCGAATTGCATGGTGCATTGCGGCTACGAACCGACGTCGGTGGACGATACATTCGGATCGCTGCGCGGATTCGCCGACACGGTGAAGGCGACCTTCTCGCTCTATCCAGATAAAGATGCCCTTGCCGATCTCGATCGCGAGGTGCGGCCGGTACACTCCTACAATCCACTGGTGCAAATCGAAGCGCCTTCTCCGCAAGCGGAAGAAAGCCGGGTATGAGCGGTCGCGAACACGGGCACGATCCTTTGCTGCCGCACGGCGCGCAAGCGGTTGCTCCGCCGCCACGCCCGACTGATGACCTCGAAGTTGTTCCAGGATTCGAGCACGAAAATCTTCAAGGATGGATCCCGCAACTCGCCACCGAAGCCGATATCCGGGCAGTCATCGAAAAAGCATTTGACTATCGCGGGGACGTAACCATCACCCGCAAAAATGGCTCCGAACTTACTGGATATCTTTTCGATCGCCGCGTTGCGCCGACACTCGATAGTTCCGTCGTTCGGCTGATGCTCGCCACTGGCGAGCGCCCCACTGTCCCCTATTCCGAAATTGCCGGCATCGCCTTCACCGGACGCGACACCGCCGCCGGCAAGAGCTACGAAGCCTGGGTAAAAAAGTACTGGGAAAAACGCGCCAAGGGCGAGAAGAACATTTCGATCGAGCCCGAAGCGCTGGAGTAAGGTTCGTGTGGGCCGTGTGGGGACGGGCGCTTCGCCCGTCCAAGCCGAGCGAAGCTCGGCAGCTGCCGGCGGTCACGGCAAATCTGCATTCGCTCTAGAATGATTCCATGCTAGTCCTCGCCTCCGCGTCGCCGCGACGCCAGGAATTGCTGCGCAGCGCCGGAATCCGATTCGCGGTGCAGCCCGCGCATATTCCGGAAGATCCGCTGCCCGGAGAAGCCGCGAAAGACTGTGCCGAACGCCTGGCGCGCGATAAGGCGCTCGCGGTTGCACATCAACGTCCGAATGATTGCGTGCTCGGCGCCGACACCGTAGTTGTCGTCGAGGGCCAACTTCTAGGGAAGCCATCCGATGCAGCTGACGCTGCGCGCATGTTGCGCATGCTTTCCGGACGCAAGCATCAGGTGATTACGGGTGTGTGTTTAGTGGTCAGTGGGAAGCCTTTGGTGGCGAGTGAAACGACGTTCGTTATCGTGAGTGAAATTACGGGCAAAGACATCGCCGACTATGTCGCCAGCGGCGAGCCCATGGACAAAGCGGGAGCGTATGCGATTCAAGGCATCGCTTCGCGCTGGATTCCGCGCATCGAAGGGGATTACAGCAATGTGGTGGGACTGCCAGTCGCGCTGGTGTTTGGCATGCTGCGGCAGGCAGGAGTTGTGTAGCGCAGATTCGTGATAGTACCAGCACGCGGACAGGAGTGTCCGCGCCACACAAGCGACTATGGTTTCTTCTCTCCGGGTGTTTCGTCGTCTCTCACGGACGACTTGAAGTTCTTGATGCCTTCGCCCAAACCTTTGCCCAGATCGGCTAGTTTGCTCGGTCCGAAGATGAGGAGCGCAACGGCAAGAATCAGCAGAATCTCAGGCAGTCCCAGTTTTCCCGGCATACAAACCTCCAGCGGGGTTGCCCGGCGCTTGAGCAGCATCACTCCAAGGTCCCCAGATGAATTCTAGGTTAGTTAGACCCTTAGGTCAAAGAGCGTCAACTGCCCCTATTTAGCCACTGGACCGAGCGCTTCGATCATACTGCCTCGATCAGCCCTGCAATTAGCGCCGCCCGGCGCGGCAACTCCGAGATCAGAATGTACTCGTACGTGGCGTGCGCTCCATCACCTACGCCGCCGAGACCATCGAGAGTGGGAATTCCCAGAGCTGCGGTGAAATTGCCATCGGAGCCGCCGCCCACCGCAGCTTCTCCAAGCTTCCATCCTAGTTCGCGCGCGATAGCCGCGGCCTGCGCGTACAACGCTGCAACTCCAGCAGTGCGTTCCATCGGGGGACGATTGATTCCTCCAGTGATCTCGATTTTGCATTTGCGATTGAAGGGGCGCAGGCTGCGCATCTTCTTGTCGATTCCGGCTGCGTCTTTTATGCGCGCGATGCGAACATCCACCTGCGCCGCGGCTTCCGCGGGAACCACGTTGGTTCGCGATCCGCCGCTTACGATTCCGACGTTTACGGTCAAACCTTTTTTCAGATCGGTGAAGCTGGAAATTTTCTCGATCTGACGCGCCAGCTCAAGAATTGCGTTCACGCCTTTCTGGAAATCGAGTCCGGCATGAGAGGCCTTGCCGGAAACTCTGACGATGTATTCGCCCACTCCTTTGCGCGCAGTTTTCACGGCGCCGTGCCGGCCAAAGGAAGGTTCGAGCACCAGCACGGCTGCGGCTTTTTTCGCCAACGACTCGGTGATCGCGCGCGATGAGTCGCTGCCTACTTCCTCGTCGGAAACGAGAAGCACGGTCACGGGGCGGCGCGGCAACCCGCCAGTCTGTTCCTTGTTGTGCCATTCTTGAAGACCGGCGAGCGCGTGCAACATCAGGGCGATGCCGGACTTCATATCGAGGACACCGGGTCCAGTCAGCTTCTTGTCCACGACGCGGCATGGCATGGCTGCGAGGGTGCCGAGCGGATAGACCGTGTCATAGTGGCCGAGAAGCAGCACCGGCTTCGCGGATTTGCCGCCAAAGTTGACCTGCAGGTGACTGCCGAAGTCCTGCGCGCGGTGGAAACATATTTCGCCACCGAGCTGGGAAAATTTATGCGTGATGGCCTCCGCAATGCGGTCCACGGCGGCTTTGTTGTCGCTGGGAGATTCGATTTCGACCAGCTCGCGTATGGTCGAGACGATCTCGGCGCGGCGCTCGTCGAAATAGGCCAGACGACGCTGCGCTTCGACGCTTAAATGCGTGGGTGCTTTTCTGGAACCCGAATTCACGAACGACTGTCTCCTCGGAGCTGTGAAGCCCCTTCCTCATCTAGAAGGTATCGCATAGGCGGTCATACAGGATAGTTCGTGTAAACGCTGTTTACGATAACAGCCTGCTCTCATTCAGGATGAAAAGCGCCACCCACTCGCTTGCTTAGGCCGCTGTGCGGCAATATACTTTGCGAGGCTTGCCCTCCCGCTTGGGCAGCGATCGTTATGGCAATCATACGGAGACTTTATGACAACAGCATTGGACTTAGAGCAGGAAACTAATCCCTGGCAGGCGCAAGCCGCCCGCTTCGACTTGGCCGCAAAAAAGCTGAATCTTGATGAGGGGCTGTGGAAGGTTCTGCGGAGTCCGAGTCGCGAAATTATTGTTCATATCCCGGTGATGATGGACGATGGGCACCTCGAAGTCTTCACCGGATTCCGCGTGCAGCACTCCATTGCGCGCGGCCCGGCCAAGGGCGGGCTGCGCTACTCGCCCGACGTGAACTTGGACGAAGTTCGCGCGCTGGCGAGCTGGATGACGTGGAAGTGCGCGGTGGTTAACATTCCATTCGGCGGCGCGAAGGGCGGCATCATCTGCGATCCGCACAAGATGTCGCAAGGCGAGTTGGAGCGCATGACCCGCCGCTACACGGCGGAGCTGTTCGAATTCATCGGCCCGGAAAAAGACGTTCCCGCTCCCGACGTGAATACCAACGAGCAGACCATGGCCTGGATCATGGATACCTACTCCATGCACATGCGGCAGACCTGCACCGCTGTCGTCACCGGCAAGCCGATTAATATCGGCGGATCGCGCGGGCGCCGCGAGGCTACGGGGCGCGGCGTTCTGATGGTCTGCGAAAAGGCGATCCAGAAACTGCGCCTGAATCGCGATACCACCCGCGTCGTTGTGCAGGGCTTTGGCAACGTTGGTTCGAACGCGGCGCGCCTTATGGCGGAAGCGGGATACAAGGTGATCGGCATCATCGAGGTGGGCGGTGGGCTGTACAAAAAGGATGGTATTGACGTGGAGGCGCTGTGGGAATTCCGCCAGCGCAACGGCACCATTCACGGCTTCCCGGGGGCTGAGAAGTATGATGCGGCGGAACTCTTGCTGGTCGATTGCGACATCCTGATCCCGGCGGCGACTGAAAACCAGATCACGAGCCAGAATGCGGACCGGGTGAAATGCAAGATCCTGGCCGAAGGCGCGAATGGTCCGACTACCGCGACCGCCGACGATATCCTCTCCGAGAAAAAAGTCTTCGTCATTCCCGACATCCTGGCGAACGCCGGCGGCGTCACTACTTCCTACTTCGAGTGGGTGCAGGATCGCCAGGGATATTTCTGGAAGGAATCGGTGGTCAATGAGCATCTGGAAGACATCATGGATACAGCGTTCGATGATGTTGTGCGGTACGCTGAAACTCATGGCGTGAACAACCGGATCGCCGCTTATATGCTGGCGATTGATCGCGTGGCGTACACCATCCGCCAGCGTGGAATTTATGCGTAGAAAGGGACTTGCATTTTGCGGGGAACAGTCGGTTCTTCCCCTTCGACAAGCTCAGTGCCAGGATGACAATTCATGAAAGGTGCGAGTAAATATGAATCGCTTCCAAAATAAACTCACTCTATGGATGCTCGCCTTTTGTCTGATGCTCGTGGTCGCTATTTCGCCGGCTTTGGCGAAGGCGCAGGCAAGTTCGAGCGAGACCAGCACGGATACCTCCACCACCAAGAAGTCCAAGAAACAAGCAAAGAAGGAAAAGGCCGCTGCCGAAAAAAAAGCTGCGGCCGCGGACAAGTCCGCAGCCAGCGATACGACGGCCGCGCCCGCGAAGAAGTCGCGGAAGGCCAAGAAGGCAGCTGCGGCAAAGGCAGCAGAAGACAACGCCTCGAAAACGGCTGCCGCGGATACGGCTGCGCCCGCCGCGTCGAGCGGCAAGAAGAGCCGTAAGAAATCCAAAGCAGCCGCAGCAGATGCAGCTCCCGCCAGTGCGCCCGCCGCGGCAACTCCCGCAGCTCCGGCTAGTTCCAGCACAGCTCCGGCTACAGCAGCTCCTGCCTCGTCCGGCAATATGACGGCGACCAAGAAAACGGTGAGCAAGTCAAAAGCCACCACGGCTACCAGCCCAGAGATTGCCGCGGCTCAAGCCAGCGGCAAGGTCTGGGTCAATACCGAGAGCGGCGTCTACCACAAGAGTGGACGCTGGTATGGCAAGACCAAGGCCGGAAAGTTCATGACCGAATCCGAAGCGAAGGGTGCCGGCTACAAAGCAGCTCAGAAGGAATAAGGAGATACGACTATGACCAAGAAGGTTATGACCAGAATTCTCGTCGCGCTTTTCGCGCTGAGCCTGATCTGTGGAATGGCTGGCGCGCAAGCCACCAAGAAGCCAGCCAAGACCACGACGGACGCGGCTGCCAACGCCGATCTGCTCGACATCAACGCGGCGACCAAAGAGCAGTTGGAGGCGCTACCGGGCATCGGAGCCGCCTACTCACAGAAAATCATCGACGGCCGTCCGTATGCGAAGAAGACCGACTTGTTGAGAAAAAAAGTCGTTCCCCAAGCCACCTATACAAAGATCAAAGACAAGATCATCGCGAAGCAGAAATAAGAAATTTGTGCTGCAGAGGGCGCGGGGGCCTTTAACGAGCGCCCTTTTCCCGTGCCCTCGATCTCCGCACTATTGTCGGATCCCTACAAAATTGTGGCCGGTCTTAGGCATTAGCAACTCAGTTTTTGGACCGTGGCCTCTCGTCGGTATTGTCTCAGTTTGAATTTTGGCTGCGAGAAGGGAGGCGGATGACGAGGTCGGAGACGTTCAATTTCACGCGTGTGTGACGAAGGAAATGACATTGCCATCGGGATCTCGTACCTGAAAATCAGTTCCACCCCAGGCCTGCTTGGTGAGTGTTTGCGCGAACTCCACGCCTCGCGCCTTGAATTCCTCAAATAAACCTTGCACGTTTGAGACTTCAATGGAAGCGCAGATCAGCGATTTCTCCTGAACGGCGGCTTGTGCGAAGAAGGGTTGCTGCACGTAGCGGATGTGCAGACAAACGCCGTCTCGCGATACCGCGCCGTAAAACGGAGGAAGACCATGGAGGAAGTCGATCTCGAAGCCCAGCTTCTGTTGGAAGAAGGCGGCGCATGTCTTAACATCCCGCACGAGCAGGATCGGCGTCACATTCTTCAGGAACGGCTGACCGGATGAAGCGCGCGGCGTCTTGCGTGCTCCGGCCGTTCCCGCTTTCAGCTCCGCCCAACTCTGATATCCCGCTTCCATCGCGACGATCTCCTGCGCCACGGTAAGAGTGAACTTAAGCGCCAATACTTCGCGGTCGGTCAAGGACTGATAGCGTTCGAGCCTGCGTACCTTCCCGCCAATAGAATAGTCTCCTTCGCGATGCCAGCGGAGCAGCAGCTTGGCTTGCTTGCGGTATGTCTCGATGGTTGGCATAGGCACATTCCTGCTGAGATTTTTCAGCGGGCGGGCCTAGCCCTTTCGGCAGGGATGCCGACGTGCCCCACAGGGAACAGATTTATGCTAGACCGGAATGCAACCTACTGTCAAAACGAGTAGTGTCCTAATTTGACGCGTGGGCGGTCTTGTTCCTTCCCTTGGGCCACGAACCCCCGTGCCGACGAATGCGCTGGCCCGCAGGTTACTCGCCCAGCACGTTTTTTAAGATCTCGATCTGCAAGTGCGATCGGCCCAGCGCCCGCTCCAAGCGGGACGCCCGTCTCTCCACCAGTACTTAAGGAGTGTGCAATCGGCCGGCAACTTCCCGGCCGCACTGGGTGTAGTGGCGGGTGTTCCAGGTGTAGATTGCCTCTGCTTTGGCTTTGAGGGCGCAATGTGCCAGCATCGCGTCGTAGATTGCGCCGCCTATGATGCCCCGAGCGGCCGAGGCTTGCAGCGCGTCGGCATATTCATCGCCCCCCAGCGCGATGATGGAAAGCCGCTCGCGTATGTTGTTGATGAACAGCATGGCCTGCTCGCCGCTGATGCGGTGTTTGCCTGGCATTCGAGTCAGTGTGGAATAGACTTCCGCCAGGCTGTGTGCTCCACAGCAGCCGGTTGATTTGTCAAATTGAATGAACAGATCCAGACTGGCCCGGTGGTGGACGTGGTCCCCGTAGAACACCGGGACCAGGACTGAGGTGTCGAAAAACCCTTTCATTCGCCCTTGGTGGCGCTGTCGCCGGCACCCTCGCCGAGGTTAGCCAAATCGCGTTCCTCGCGGATTCGCTGCAGCAACTCCTCCGTGGCGGAAGCGGGCAGGGGCTTTCCGGCACGAAACACCCAGACGCCGTGCTCCTTCGCGAGCGGTCCCGTCCCGCGGACTGGGCGCAGGGTAATATGCTCCCCGGTGCTCTCCATTTCCAAGGCGTCCCCGGCCTCCAAATGTAGCTCCTCCCGCAAAGGCTTGGGGATAACCACGCGACCTGCCTTGTCAATGGTAAGGCGGCTATTCATTACTGGCATGGTAGCATGGGTCCAACCATCAGTAAATACCATTTCACCGATATGGTCGTGTTGTCTAGCTATCGAACAAGTTCTTTAAAGAGAGGCGTTTGGGCTGGTAGAGTACGACAAAGGTGTACGAATAAGGAGAATCAAGAACGTGGATCGCATTCTGGTGAGCGGGGTTTCGGGGCCGATTGGGACGGCTCTTCTATCTTCCTTCGAACCCGAGCTTGAGCCTCGGGGAATGCAGATTGTGCGGCTGGTGCGGCGACGCACTAAGAGCGGGGCAGAGGTTGCGTGGAACCCTCTTCTCCCGCTGCTTCCGGCGAAAGTGTCGGGGTTCGATGCGGTGGTCCACCTGGCTGGGGAGAGCATCGTGGGCCGCTGGACCGTGGAAAAGAAGAAGGCGATCCGCGAGAGTCGCGTACAGGGAACCCGGAGTCTGGCGGCGGCATTGGCGCAGGCCGAGGCCAAGCCGTCCGTGTTCGTGTGTGCATCGGCGGTCGGGTTCTACGGGAATCGCGGCGACGAACTTCTGCGCGAAGAGAGTCCAGGTGGGCAGGGATTTCTGCCCGAGGTTTGTCGCGAGTGGGAGGACGCCAGCCGGATTGCCGCCGAAGCAGGCATCCGCACCGTGAACATCCGGATCGGGCTGGTGCTGAGCGCGAAGGGCGGAGCGCTCAGGAGTATGCTAACGCCGTTCAAACTCGGGCTGGGCGGACGGATCGGATCGGGACAGCAGTGGTGGAGTTGGATTCATGTGGACGATATCGTGCGGGGAATTCATCACGTGATTCGCACCGAGTCGCTTTCTGGGCCGGTGAACCTGGTAGCGCCCAATCCGGTGCGCAATGCGGAGTTCACGAAGGTGTTGGCATCGGTTCTGGGACGCCCGGCATTTTTTCCGGTGCCGGAATTTGCGCTTCGATTGGCTTTCGGCGGGATGGCAGCGGATGAATTGTTGCTCGCCAGCCAGCGGGTTGAGCCTGGAAAACTCACCTCCAGCGGGTATACCTTCCGTTTTCGCGAATTAAGGGCGGCGCTGGAGAATCTACTGTGAGCTGCGTGAAACTCTGCAATCGCCGATGTTTGTGGAGAGCCGGTCGTCCCCGCCCGGCCACGCACTGCTGGAGGGCGTCGAAAACCAGTTTCTATTCTGCGTGCTTTGACGATTGGACGTGGGTGTGCGTGATGCGGTCGTGCCAGCACAGTCCGTCCTGGTCAAGAACGCACCAGAGATAGCCGAGTCCGCCAGAGAAGGCGGAGAGAAACGACGCCAGCACGCGCCAGCGGCGCAAGCGACGATGGAGCGGTGAACCGTCAAATCCTGCCAGCCGCAGCCGGGCAGCGCGAAGTCCCGGAGTCGAGCCGGTGTACACCACAAACAAGAATTCATAAACTGCCCAGAGCAGGACTGTAATCAGGCCGAGCGCACCGCCGAGCATCGGAAGCGGTCTGAGGAATTCAGGGATGGCGTTCAGTCGCAGAAAAATTGCGGCAAACGCAGCCAGAGACGTCGCCAGGACGACGCCATCCACAACGGCCGCCAGCGCGCGCCGGCCAATCGATGCGGACGCCAGCGGAAAGTCGGCGCCGCCTTGCCCGTGGGCCTCCTCTTGCTGGGCGGGCTCCATCAGCATTCCACCCAATGCGGGAGGCGGCGGCAGAATCTCCGGGGCTTCCACTATGCGCGGACGATCATGCTCAAAGACAGGATCGGCCAAATCGCTCGGGCGAGAAACCGGAATTGCGGCGGAACGCGGGAACTCGATTACGTTGGCGGGCTGCTCCGGAGCCTGCTCCGAATAGCGGTACGCGCCTTGCTCCAATGTCCCGCGAGGTTCGGCGAGGGCTGGCGCCCCTCCTGCCGCGTAATCTTCTTCTATGCGGAACGCGAAATCTTGCACGTCTCGCTGTGGCGCTGTAGCAACTGCCGTCGATCCACTTGGCGGCGCAAGTCGGGACCAACTCTCGGGCGAATCAAAAGGCAGGAATAGAGATGGATAGCGCGGAGTCCGGAGCTTGCGGCGCGTGCGATAGCGTGCGAGGCGAGCGGCAACCTCGACACGCCAGGAATCCGAGTTCGGATCGTTGTTCGGACAAACGTTCGAATCAGCGTTCGGATCCGAGGCCGCAGTTTCTGCAACGGTGGCGGTGTTGGGCGCCCCCTCCACAGCATCGGTGGCGCAGAGGTGGCTTGGAACAGCGGGATCGCCGCCCGTCGAACAGTTCGTCAATCCGGTCGTCATTAGTCCGGCGTTCATCATTCCGGTGGTCACAAATCAGGTCGTCGTAAGCAAGTCGCGAAGAATGCCAGTAGCCCGAGCCAGGCCAGGCACGAGTGCCGGAGACCACAAAAGTGCGCAGCTTTGCTTCGCCTGCCGCTCGCGTGCTAAGGTCAGTTCGTTCCCGTTGGCAGACCGGCTGGCGGAGCGCATGCGCGCGGTGCAGATCACCCGCTAAATGGTCATCCGCTAATGATCATCCGCTCTCGAATCTTTATCACGGCTGCATTGGTCTGTCACCTGCTTCTCGCTTCAGGGATAGTAACCAGCCAGACGCTGCCCCCTGCCGCCGCGATGGCCTCTTCTCCTACGGATGCCCCTGCTATGGCGCCGGTGCCTGCCAGCCAGACCGAAGAAGAGGTGACGATCCGGGCGGTGGAACAGGAGAAGGATGGGTCCATCTACCACCTCAGGGGCAGGGTCGAAATTCACTATCGCACCTACATCCTGTACGCGGATCAAGTCACGTACAACGCGGACACAGGAGACAGCGAACTCGAGGGCCACGTCGTGCTGGACGGCGGCCCTTATGACGAGCACGTCGAGGCCAGTCACGGCACTTACAATGTCCGCACCGAAACGGGAACTTTCCACAGCGTGATCGGAACGGTGGGATTGCGGATGCGGACGTCTCGCTACGTGCTCACCACCTCGAATCCGTTTGCCTTTACCGGAAAAATTGTCGAGAAACACGGGCCTGACCACTATCTGGTGCGCCAGGGCTCGGTCACCACATGCGAGCTGCCGCGTCCGAAATGGCAATTTAACGCGAAGCGCATTTCGGTGGACGTGGATGGCTCCGCCAAAATCTACAACAGTGACTTCCGGCTGATGGGCATGCCGGTGTTCTATTTTCCGTTTGTGACGCATCCGGTTCAGAAACAGCAGCGCCAGAGCGGCCTGATGATTCCGAGCTTCGGCAACTCGTCGACCAAAGGAAAGATTGCCGGTGAATCCGTGTACTGGGTCTTCAATCGCAGCATGGATGCCACGGTAGGCGCCGAATACTTTTCCAAACGCGGATGGTTTCAACGTGGCGAATTCCGCGCTCGCCCGAGCGACAGCTCCTACCTGTACTTCGACTATCAGGGAATGTTGGATCGCGGTATCGGCACTCCTCGGCAGGATCAAGGCGGAGAGGACGCACATTTTATTGCCGAGCGTGGGTTCGGGACTTTCCGCGGCGTGGCCAATGTCGATTACTTGAGTTCGTTCGTTTTCCGCATCGCTTTCACCGATGTGTACACCCAGGCCATCGACTCGGAAGTGAGGTCACAGATTTTCCTCTCCAATACGACCAACGGATTTCACTTCAATGCCCTGGCAGAGCGCTACCAGAACTTCGAAGTCTGCATTCCCCAACCGGTAACGAACACGGGCTGCCTTACGCTTACGCAGACCGAGCTGATCCGGAACCTGCACGCGCCAAGTTTTTTCATCTCGGGTGAGGAGCGGCAGTTGGGAAATACTCCGCTGTACTGGTCGTTCGAGAGCGCGGCCGAAGGTCTGCAGTTGCGCGAACCACCGCAGGGAAAAGCCCCTGGGCTTCGCACCGGTCCTCTGGTGGGCCGGTTCGATCTGGCGCCCTCGCTTGCGATGCCTGTGCAATTGCAGGGATGGTCCTTCCGTCCTGAACTTACATTGCGAGATACGTTCTACACCGAGGAGTTCGATCCGGCATTGGCCACAGCGACGGGAAAAGCTGCCGACGACATTCTGAATCGCAAATCGCTGGAAGCTTCGTTCGAGTTGCGCCCACCGGCATTGTCGCGGGTCTTCGATCATCCCTGGCTCGGACGCAAATGGAAGCACGTGATTGAGCCGCGGATGAAGTATGACTACGTTACCGGCATAAATAACTTCGCCAATGTTCTGCGTTTCGATGCCACAGACGTGCTGACCAACACCAATGAAGTCGAGTACTCGCTGGTGAATCGTCTTTATGCCAAACATGTGGATCCCAACGCCAAAGATTGCGATCAGCCGGGCATGAGCACGCTCACCATCGGCGGCGTCCCCCAAGCCGGAGCGGTACCGTGGGAACGGCCTCCGAATCCAGACACTCAAACCTGTGACTCGGGATCGCGCGAGATCTTGAGTTGGGAGGTCGGCCAGAAATATTTCTTCGATCCCACATTTGGGAATGCGCTGGTTGCAGGGCAGCGGAACGTGTTTACAACGACTGCGGATTTCACGGGCATCGCATTTCTGAATTCGGAGCGGCGCTTCGCTCCCCTCATTTCCCGCCTGCGGATCGAAACCAGCCCGCACACCAACACCGAGTGGGATTTGGACTACGACCTCAAGGCTGGCCGCATCAATGCCAGCACAGCGCTGGTAAACTACCATTACGGCCCATTTACTGTGGGGGGAGGCGATACCTTTCTGCGAGTGATCGACAATTCACTGGGACCGTCCCAACAGGGCGCGAAAGGCGCGAATGATTTCCACCAGCTTCGGGTGTTGGTTGGTTACGGTCAACTCAATAAGCGAGGCTTGAGTGCCGCCAGCAGCTTCGGCTTTGACGCCAACAGCGGATCGCTGCAGTATGCCACGGCGCAGACCAGTTACAACTGGGACTGTTGCGGCCTGAGCCTGGAATACCGGCGCTTTGCTCTGGGATCGGTGCGTAACGAGAATCAATATCGTTTCTCGTTTACCCTGGCGAACGTGGGAGCTTTCGGCAACCTAAGACGACAGGAACGCCTCTACTAGCCCCAAATCACGTAGGACAGCCGCCCTCGGCTGTCCAAGCGCGCGCAACTCGCCGCTCACTGAGAACTAAGAACCGGGAACTGGGAACTTTTTCGTGGATAATAGAAGTCGTGAACACAGCCGCCACACTCGATCGGAAAGCTGAACACCTACGCCAGATTCTCACCGGTCAGCCTCGCTTGCTCGTCGCCTACTCCGGTGGCGTGGACTCCGCCTTCCTTGCCTGGATGGCGCATCAAGTGCTCGGCGGCCAAATGCTTGCGGTGATTGCCGATTCCGCCAGTCTGGCGCGCACCCATCTCAAAGACGCGCTCACCTTTGCGCACGAGCGTGAAATTCCAGTCGAGGTTGTGGAGACTCAGGAACTGGAAAATCCCGCGTACGTCCGCAACGACGCCATGCGCTGTTTTCACTGCAAGGACGAACTGTTCTCCGTCCTCGAGCGCTACCGCGAGGCCCGCGGATTCGACGCCATCGCCTACGGCGTCAATGCCGACGACGAGGGCGATTTTCGGCCCGGACAGCAGGCCGCGCGCCAGCATCGTGTTCTGGCTCCGCTGCTCGAAGCCGGTCTTCGCAAAGCTGAGATCCGGGAACTGGCGCGGCAGGCGGACTTGCGGGTGTGGGATAAGCCGGCCTCCGCCTGCCTTTCGTCGCGGCTGGAATACGGCCGCGCAGTTACGCCAGAAGCGCTGAGTGTGATCGAACGCGGAGAAGAGGCGCTGCGGGCCATGGGTTTCCGCCAATTCCGCGTGCGCCATCACGGGGAGATCGTGCGCATTGAGATTGCCCGCGACGAGCTTCCCCGCGCTTTAACCGCCGAGATGGCCCGCGAGTTCACCGCCGTATTCAAACGACTTGGATTCAAATTCGTCACCCTCGATCTGGAGGGATTCCGCTCCGGCTCGATGAATCAAATGTTGACTGCCGAAGACTTGCTGCGGAAGCGTGTTTAAAAAGTCCTGCTGCCAATCCCGCTGCGGTTCGCATACCGATTCGCAGCGCTCCAGGTGAAAGTCTTTTCACACTATCGCGAGCCAGCGAAATCGGTGTACAATCAGCGCCGTTTTCGAAGTCAAAAAGGAAAACACCGGCTTAAATCAATCCCTTGACTTTGACAGGAGATTCCCAACATGCCAACGCGGTTCACTCTCTCGCTGTTTCTGGCCTGCGCGACTTTGTTTGGCGCAGTCGTCGCGGTCGCGCAAAATTCTCACCAGCTTCCAGCCAACCATCTCTCGAAGGCTCATCCAAGGTTTATTGCTGTACCGCCGCATGGCCACAGCAATCCTGGCGATGCCAGCGGAACTCCGGGAGTCGATTCGCTCTCCAATTGGAATGGCTCCTATAAGACCCCCGGCTTTGACTCAAACGGCAAATTTCGGAATGCCTGGTTCTACAACATGGTAGGAAATCCGCCTCAGCACGGCGGTACGACCAATATTGACGCGCCCGTCGTCCCGGTAGCTCTCGATTTGCTCAACCCGGACGGAAGTGTGTTTTTGCACTACGACCCCAAACCGTTCATCCTGCCCACGCTCCAATCGCCGTTGTTCGAGAACTCTACATTCTCCAGCAGCCCGGCACCAACTCAAATAACCGATGCCATTCAGCGAGCTGAGTTCTGGAGCACAATGGCGCCCGACTGGCACACCATGCTCCTCGCAACCCTGAAGCAGGAGCGAACCATGCAGGTTCCTTCAGGCTTCTACTTCTACGCCCTCAAGGGCAATGGTACCTGTTGTCGGTTTGTGCTAATCGATATCAATGAGTTCTTCAACCTGCTTTTCCCGACGGTCCCGACCGACACCACCACGCCAATCGGCGCCGCGGAGAATGCCGGCGATATCACCACCAAGGACATTTCCAGTTTTTTGTTCCCCAATACCTACCTTTACTTCAACGGCAATCCCAACGACTGCTGCGTCCTCGGATTTCACACCTACGACTTTGAGCCGGGCGACCCGAGCAATGGCAACCGCGAGAGACGTTATGTCGTGAACTACTCGGCGTGGATCAGTCCCGGATTGTTCGGCAGCGGCTTCGTCGACGTGACTGCGCTCGCCCACGAGGTCGCGGAAACTTTCAACGATCCGTTCGTGGTCAGCGATGGCAAGCACAACCTCACTCCCTGGTGGCTGTCCCCTAACGGCAATTGCCAGGACGATCTGGAGGTTGGCGATGTCATCGAGGGTCTCCCCCACGCTACTTATCCAATAAAGATGAACGGCATGACCTATCACCCGCAGAACGAAGCCCTCTTGCCGTGGTTTGAATTCCAATCGCCTTCGACAGCCATCGATGGCGCGTACAGCTATCCGGACGAGGGAACCTTGCCCGCCCTCTCGCCGATTGAACTGCCGGGTTGCCCCCCAAGCTAAACTTCTTTCCAACAAGGGTGACGTGTACCGACACTTCACCCTTATTTATGTCCCTGCGAGATTTACGTCCCTGCGAGGTCGGCGATGAAAGCTGCAGGCGTGTTCGCATTACGGGTCCTTGTTCTCACCCTGGTTCTGATCATTGTTTTCATGATTGCCATTAACGTGACTGGCATGGCACAGGCGCCGTTACCTTCAGCCCAAGCTGCGTCCACTCCCGCGGCTCAGGCGCAACAGGCCGCTTCGTTGCTCAAACCACTCCTGGCCTATGCGTTCCTGGTTTCGCTGGTGACTGCCTGGATCATCCAAAGCTCGCGCTGGCGCGGATTGAAGCTGATTGCGGCGCTGGCCTTCACGTTCTACGGCCTGATGACCTTTATCAGCCAGATCGAAAGCATCGCTTACTTGCGCGCGAAAATGCCGCCCGGGCTGATTAAGAACCTCTTTGTGATGGGAGCCGTAGTCGCGGTTCTGTTTGTGCCACTGGCAGTGCTGATCATGGGGAAAATACGCGGGCCCGAGCAGCCGCACGCCGAGCGCGTTCCTGCCCTGAAGAGCCAGGCGGCCCGTTTTTGCATTCTCGCCATCGTGTACGTGGTGCTCTATTACCTGTTCGGATATTACGTAGCTTGGCAGAATCCCGAACTGCGCCTGTACTACTCCGGAACAACGGAGCTAAAGAGCCTCTACCAGGGAATGCGCTCTACCGTGACGGAAACGCCGTGGATGCTGCCGTTTCAGTTCGGGCGGGGACTCCTCTGGGCGCTATTCGCCTATCCCGTGGTCAGGATGTTGAACACGAGGAGAATTGAAACCGCGGGCATCATCGCGGCGCTATTCGGAGTATGGAGCTTCGCGCTGCTCATGCCCAACCCGGTGATGCCCGCTTCTGTAGCGCACAGTCACTTTTGGGAGACGCTGTGGAGCGACCTTCTGCTGGGGGCAATCGCGGGATGGGCGCTGGCGGCAGACGCGAGGCCCACTGCGCGGAGCCTAACGCAGGCCATGTCGGCGCGATCCGGGGTAACTTTAGTTCGGAGTCATATCAAGGATCAGCGCCTACAATTGAAGCTGTGAGACATAACACCATCAAGATGATGAACGGCTTTGCGACGTTCAAGTGCCTACTTTGTAAACACTCCGTCACCACGCTCGAGTTCAGCAGCCAGAACGGTAGCTGCCGCACCCAGGCAGCCAGAGCAATGAACGAGCACGCCACGGTGGCACACGGCCATCCCTCACCCATTTCTCCACGTGATGCTCAAACGTGGTCCGCCCATTAAACGCCCATATCACCCGAAGCGACGAAAGTGACACGATTTGATCAGCGGAAACTTGCTCTCGGGAACAGCAAAGAGGAATCAGACGAGATCGCACATGCCTGAATCTAGAGGAAAAATTTTATGAGCTATAGCGAATCAAGAAATCATTTCGAGAAAGCCGGAATCAACACCGCCGATGCGGTAACTATTGAGATGTTGGACGGACTCAAGCATTTGTCCCACGCCATCGAGGAAGACGTCAGAACGCTGGAACAGCACATCCGCAACATCCAGGAGTCAGCGGATAGGTACCGGACCCATAGTCTTCCCGTGGAAACCGTCGGCAAGGTGTCTTTTTGACGATACCCCGCATTCAAATCCAGAAATCGCTGTTTGCTCCGCTGCTTACAGTCATGTTCCTCACCGGTTGCGGTGCGCTCAACCCGTTCTGCGGGAGTGCCCGACCGAAGCCCGTGCTGACTTCGGTCGCACCGAATCCCGCGAGCCTCGGTCAGGTACAACAGGGCTTACTGCTCACAGTGAATGGCAGCCACTTTTATTCTTCTTCGATCCTCCTATGGAACGGAGTGGCAGTGCCCACCACCGTCATGAGTAGCACCCAGTTACAGGCCACGATTACTACGACGCAGATTTCATCTCCCGGTACCGCCCAGATTGTCGTACACACTCCCGCCAACCTTTCCGGAGACCTCGGTTGCGACAGCGGCGGCAACAGCAAAGCGTTGACCTTTACGGTCACCTAGCAGCGGGATACCGTTTCTATCGAAGACGCCCGTTCCTCACTCATTAACGTCGTCGCGAATACGACAGTCAGCAGCGATTTTTTCATGCTCTCCTTCGCATATTTTCGTTGCCGCTTCTGACTTCGGGCGCATTTTACGCCACTCGTCGGCAGAGTTTAATCAATCTCACCAACATACTCGTGACGATCCTTCGCCGACTTCCATCCCCGTGGCTGAAAAGCACCACCCTGGTGAAACCCAGCCACCGGAGACTTGCCCATCGCCGTCTGTCCAAGCTGCCATGTCTCTCCTAACTCGCCAAGAAATAATGCACTTAAAGAAATTTTCACTCGCCGCTCGACATTGGCACTAGGCCTGCACCACTTCACGCCAAGGAAACACAAACACCCGCCCGTTGCCGACCTGAGCACGCCCCAAGCAAGCAACCGGCGGGTGATGACAAACTTGATCACGACCGCCACTGCACCACCGCTTTTCGAAACTGGCCGCAGGCAAAAACGAAATCTCGACTTCGGTTGACTTATGCGTATTTGGCGTTGGGTGATTGTCGCTTTCCTGCTACTCCAGCTGAGCGCGAACGCGCAGCAGTCGTCGTACTCGGCAGCATCCGCGAGCACCGCGTCCGCCTCGGCACCATCTACACCGTCCACTGCGATGGACCAGGTGGTGGACCGCGCCGTCGAGCGCGAGCACGCGCTGATGGAAATGCTAAAGGGCCGCACCCCATTCGTTGAGACCTATCTGCAAGATCTGAAGTTCCGTCCGCAAGAGGGCCCGGCGCCGGTCGAAGACCATTACTTTTTCGGCCGCATGGATTTGAGCGAAAGCACGAAGCGACGTGACTATCTTGCCAAAGACACCAGCTTTGAGAGCCGGCTTTTGGGTGGCTTCACCAAGTTGTTTAGATTCCACTACCAGCCCCTGGGTTTCTCCTGGATGATCTATGCCGACCGCGACAAGTTCAATCGCCAAACCTACGATTTCAAGTACGCAGGCCGGGAGTTCCTGGGTGATGTTCGCTGTATAGTCTTCGAGGTCTCCGCCAAGAAGGGGACCGGCAATGGCCGCTTTCATGGCCGAATTTGGGTAGAAGACCAGGATTACAATATCGTGCGCCTCAGGGGCACCTATGAGCCGGCTCCCCGCAACGCTTACTTCTTCCACATGGATAGCTGGCGCTTGAACTTGATCCCGGGCTACTGGGTACCGGCTTACGTTTACAGCGAGGAAGGCGATTTCAGCGAGGGTTCGCATAACAAAGATAAGAGGGCCTTCAAGGCCCAGACCCGGCTCTGGGGCTATGACCAGCAGAATCGCGCCCGGGACAGCGAATTGACCGAGGTGCGGGTTGACTCCACGGTGAAGGACGAAAGCCCGGACTCGCAGGATGCTTCGCCGCTCGAGGCTCAGTGGCAATGGCAACAGCAGGCGGGAGAGAATGTGATTGCGCGGCTACAGAAGGCCGGACTGCTCGCTCCCGAGGGTGATGTGGATAAGGTGCTGGAGACTGTGGCCAACAATTTGCTCGTCAGCAACCACATTGAACTGCCGGGCCCGGTGCGCGTGCGTGTGATGCTGACTTCGCCACTGGAGACGTTCAGTGTGGGCAACACCATCGTGGTAAGCCGCGGCCTGGTGGACGTGCTCCCGGATGAAGCCAGCCTCGCCATGGTGCTAGCGCGCGAACTGGCCCACATCCTTCTCGGACACAACCTGGGCAGCAAGTACGTTTTCAACGACCGGCTGTTGTTCTCCGACGAATCCGTCTACCGGAACCTGGGTTTCCGCCACTTTCCCGCGGAGGAAGATGCGGCCGACAAGAAAGCTCTTGAGCTGCTGAAGCGCTCACCATATGCCGATAAGCTGTATGCGCCCGGACTGTTTCTGCGGGAGTTGGAGGTGCGGGGCCGGGCGCTTTCCGCGCTGCTGACTCCTCACCTGGGCACCGGCTTCACGAACCGTGACGGCGACGTGGATCGGATGGTGGCATTGCTGGACTCTGCTCCGGCCCTGGTTCCCGACAGACTGGACCAGATCGCTGCCCTGCCTCTGGGAGGACGTGTCAAGGTCAATGCCTGGGATAGCCGTATCGAATTGATCAAGCCAACGCGGGTGGCCGCCACCTCGGGGCGGGGCAAGATGCCGCTGGAAGTGACGCCATTTTTCCCTCGCCTTACCCGCTACCGAGCAGTCGTCAACACGGCCGCAGCGGCGAACGCTCCGACTGAAACTTCCGGCGAATCGAAGAATGGTGGTAGTCAGTTACGGGTGGACACCAGCAGAAACTGAACGGTCCGCGCACGAATCTTTCACCAACAACCCGTAGTTGGTGTAATCGTCTGTTAACAGCAGCTGAGAACGGAATCGCACGTTAAACAACGATTGACCCGGTCAGTGAGTGCAATCGTGTTTACGTTGAAATGACATTGTGTTTGGAAGAGAGCGCTGAAAAGGGTCTTCCTTAGAACTGGAGTGCGTAGTTGACCACGATCTGGGTCTCGACTGCCACCGGATTGCCGTCAAGGAGATAGGGACGGTACTTCCACTT
Source organism: uncultured Acidobacteriaceae bacterium (assembly GCA_963789205.1). GTDB lineage: Bacteria > Acidobacteriota > Terriglobia > Terriglobales > Acidobacteriaceae > Acidiflorens. The sequence continues at coordinate 295,576 of CAWBJV010000019.1, read as the reverse complement.
GCGCACGGCGTTTACAGCGGACACCACGAGATCAATCGGACCAGAGATGACTTCCAAGTCCACAACGTCCCCCGTCTTGTTGATGAAGGCTCTCATCAATACGGAGCCCTGGATGTGAGCATACTTAGCCTCAGACGGATAGTCAGGTGTCACCTTCTTGATCAGCAATCCGGCCGTTAATCCCGGAGATACTCTTACGTTCCTGGGGAGGTTTTGGTCTTTCCCCGGGGTGGGCTGCAGCTCCGCCGGTATGGTTGGCGGCGGAGAGGCTGTCATCGAGTTGAGAGTCGAGACGGCGGTCTCGATGGCCTGTTTCGACAAGCCGACGATATTCCAGTGCAACATGTAGTCCTTGATCGATGCGCAGACTGAGGTATGGTGGTCGATACCTTGGCGATACTCAAAGTCGGCGCGATAAAAGTCATGGCCCGCGATGGTGAATTGGCTTACGTCGCCCTTCTGTTTCCCTTCTTTTTTCGATTGCATGTTGCTGGCAAGGAGTTCCAGATACTGCTTGCAGTCCTGAGCGCCCGTGCGGTTCACGGCAAGAACGGTGAACGAAGAGTCAGCTCGCAAAGGACTTGTGTCTTGCGGGATGTGAACCGCCGCCAACAACACATAGGTGCCTCGGGTGTTTCCTTCGGAGGCCAGTTTGCCGCGCATCAAGTCTGTTTCGCGGACAATCGCGCGAGACTGGATAATAGATGCCGAAATAATCGTTAGAATAGGCGTTGTCACGGAAGGTGCCGAGCGGCGGGGGTGCGGGTTGTGCAGGAGCTTTTATCTGGAAGTTGATGCTGACTTGCGTTTCAATCTCGGCGGGCGAACCTTCCACCAAATACGGCTTGTACTTCCACTGTTTGACGGCGTCCATGGCGGCTTGCGCCAGTGCGGGATCTCCGGAGACGACTGTCACTTCTTGCACGTCACCGGACAAATTGATGACAACTTTCAGCACGACCGTCCCCTGGATGCCCGCGTTGCGGGCAACGTCCGGGTAGTGGATGGGCGTCTTCTGCACTACCGACGCCGAGGCAGTGTGCTCATCTACGTTCACTCGGCGAGGCGTTCCGGCGGACGGTCCGTTTGGCAACAACGGCTGGGATTGAGCAAATGCCGCCACCACGGACAATGCGAACAAGGCAATCCATTCAATGAGTGCTGTTTTTTTCATGATGGGCGCCAAACATGTGGACCACCCCCATCCCGCCGCCACCGAGCCTTTCAATGACCCGGTAATGCGAGATGGTCTGGCAGATCATTCGTGGCGAATCTTACGTGGGCAAAACTGGCAAGTCAATGAAAGCCGTGGAGTTGCCTTGGGCTGGGCGCATGTTGTCGAATATTGGGGCGCGAACCATTTCGTATTCCTGTCGAATGAGGCAGATGTGCTTCGGGAATTGAGAGCCTTCCTGCCGACATTGCGGTGACAGGCGCCTGATAGTTGTTGAAAAATCCCCATTACACCAACACGACTGAAATGACCTATACATGTCCGCTTTTGACCAGTCTTTGCATTGACGGCCACCTATCATAGCTATTGGAGGTTTTTATGCCATGCTTCCCTCATCGATCTCTATTCGAGTCTGACAAAAGAATATGGGGAGCATGGAAGTGTTTGGACGATAAGACAAACAGAAGTGCTTCGGAAACCGACGAAATGCAGAGACTTGCCGGGGCTGGTCGCGATAGTAGTCACACATTGACGAAACACATTGACGACTGTCCTGCATGCAGTAAAGAAATGGATGTGACAGCCAGCTAGATTTTCAGCAAGATTCGGTGTCGAATCCCACCTCGTTAGCAAAACAAAGCCGTGATCTGGAACTAATCCTAGAGTCCAACCCTGAGCACCACGTCTTGCGTACCCGGGGGTTGTTATCATCCGTCGATGTGATCAATATTGGACAGACAATGTCCCGGAGTCGCTGTTGTGGGACCGTCTTGGCCGCTTCAAGACCAACCTTATTCTTTTTGCTTTCGAGCTGGCCGGCGCTTTACGTCTTCGACGGGGCGTGAAAGAGTCGAAAGACCCAGGTCCTTCACTTCCTCCTCATCATGGCCGAGCCAGTGTGCCACCTCATGCCAGACTACTTCTTTCACTTCGGCCCGCAAATCTCCTCTTGAACACCGCGAGATTGGGCCACGAAAAACAAATATCAAATCAGGGGCTATCCTTACTTGGTTGTGTTGCCGTTCAGTCCTATGTACGCCGCTGTAAACTCCCAACATCTCTGTTCCCGGGGGCCACTTTTTTCTCTTCAACACGTCCTCCGGTGGCTCGTCTGCTACCTGAATGCCAGGGAAGTCTGGCAGATCCCTAATCTCCTGCGGCAAAGTGCCGTAAGCCCACTCCACAATCTCCTCAAAGCTTTCCGAGTTTGTGGCTTCGGCCATGGGATCAATCACGTTGCTCTTAATTGTATGCCTGGCCCCGATTGTTGATTTCATGGCCAATGTCGGCTCCCTCAACCTGAGTAGGCTTGGTGGATGTCAAACCAAGGCTCGTGAGACAAGGCTCGGGAGAAAAGAGCCGCACATTGTCATTTTCATGAAATCAACCTTCTCAGCGCAAATCCAGCGAAGGGGTACACCTAAGAAAAGGGCGCGTGTCCACGATGTGATATTTGCATGTGCTCTGGCCCACCCGTAGCCGGACGGTCGTGTGGCCCTTGTCCATCTGCGCCGGGTAGATTTTTCCTATTTCAGCGTCGGCGCACCAATCTGGCGAGATGTACACCGTTCGCTCGATTCGTATCTCCGTCACGACATCGCCAACGTTTTTCCCGCGGGCAACGTCAACGTGTGCGAGCAGCGGGTAAACCACGGAGGCGATGACCAGTGCCCAGAGTGTCATAGTCGCTCCTACCAGCGTTCGCATTATACGCAGGCTGATGAAGTTGCGCGCTTTGAAGCTGTGAAAAAGCTACTTATCGCAAGAATCTTCTATTGCCCATTTGAAGACGGGAATTCCACAGACGCGGGACAAACAATGCCCTGCCGACTCGATCCCATTCTTAATGTTGCTGCTTACCTTCGGCTCTTTGCCGACTTTCTTCTTCAGTCGGGACTGCGCAGGAAGCCGTGTTCCCCACCATGGGCGTAAGTGAACCATCCCGTGATGGCCCCTGCGTCGTTGATGCTTGTCGGTAAGGTGCGGGTAGAGCGAGGAGGGTCGAAGGTGGTTATCTTGCCGACGCTATCCCTCACGAAACCATGCGCCGCCCCGCAGCCGTAGTAGTTTCCCGTGATTACTCCCGCGGCGTTGATGCTATTGGGAAAAGTGCTAGCCCCGGCACACGGAGCATTGAAGGGGGTGATTACTCCGTCGCTCTGCCGCACGAAGGCATGCACCGCCCCATAGTCGTCTCTATAGAAAGACCCTATGATCTCCCCCGCGGCGTTGATCGCCGACGGCATGGTGCTCACCACAGTACCGCAAGAAGAGCATGCCGGCAGGTCAAACGTGGCATAAGCCCCATCCGGTGAGCGAAGGAACCCGAGCTGAGGTTGCGGCGCTTCGTCCCAGTCGTTGTAGTATCCAATAATCTCTCCGCTCGCGTTCATGCCTGTGGCGAGGGTTCCTGCACTCGAGTCGGGATCATCGAAGCTTGTGATGGCGCCGTCCGGATCTCGCAGAAAGCCGTGCGACACATGGTTGGCGTCAGAATAAATTCCCGAGATTTCCCCCGCGGTGTTAATGCTTACGGGTTCGGTGTTCACTGAGCCGACAGGATCGAAGCTGGTCAGGGTGCCGTCGGGAGAGCGCACGAAACCGTGAAACACAAAATTCGCGTCAAAGTAATATCCCGTGATCACTCCCGTGGCGTTGATGCTTGCGCCGGCGGTACCAGCCGCCCCCGGAAAATCAAAGGTTGTTAAGGTGCCGTCCTGAGAGCGCAGAAAGCTGTGATGCATATTGCCGTCATAGTAATATCCCGTGATCGCACCCGATCGGTTCATGCTGTTAGGAATGGTCGAAATCGAGCCCGGAGGGTCAAACTTGGTGAAGGCAGACTTTTGCGCACTTGCAGACAGGCTCAGGCCCAGCGTGCAGAGGGCGAGAAGAGTGAGGGCGAGCAGAGCATTCTGTCGAGTCATTGGGACCATTGGGGCAGGGGAAAGCGGATGCGTGGTCATTGGTTCAGCTCCTTTGCACAACCCTCGGAGCATATTAAGTATGACGAGGAAGCTTCGTGCTGGCTTTATTTAGTTGTGGTCCGGCCTGCGGAGGTTGGACGAATGATAGTGCGATCAAGCGGAAAACTGCTCAAAACTGAACAGTCTTCAAGGGCGCGTTAGCTCCTCGACTGATCGTTGGCGAAAAATCGCCAGTACACCAACAATCAATTCTTCAGTTCTCAGGTCGAGTCGAATCCTATACTGCCCGGCATGCATCTCTCTCCGTAACATGCGAACCGTAGGCATGATCGGCGGGCTCGGCCCTGAGTCCACTATCGACTACTATCGCTCGATCATCGCACGCTATCGCTCCCGGCGGCCCGATGGGGGATATCCGCACGTGGTCATCAACAGCCTCGACGTCGATAAGGGCCTCGCCATCCTCGATGCAGGTCGTCTTGACGAGCTGGCCGATTATCTTGCCGCCGGCCTGGAACTGCTGGTGCGTGCAGGCGCGGACCTTGGTTTCATCGCCGCGAATACCCCGCACCTCGTGTTCGACGAGGTCCAGCACCGGTCGGCTATTCCCCTTCTCAGCATCGTGCGCGCCACCTCTGATCGTGCAAGGGCGCTCGGCCTGATGAAAGTGGGCCTGTTTGGAACCGGATTTACCATGCGAGCGAGCTTCTACCCGAAGGAGTTACAGCGACTGGGAATCGGACTGGTCCTACCGAAAGAGTCAGAGCGGGAATTCATTCACAGGAAGTACATCGGTGAACTGCTAAATAATCAATTCCTGTCGGAAACAAGGACGGAAATTCTGCGTATTGCGCACCGGATGAAAACCGAAGACGGTGTAGAAGCGTTAATCCTGGCGGGCACAGAGCTCCCACTTCTCTTGCGCGACTCCGGCGACACAGGCATCGAGTTTCTCGACACGACCGTGATTCACGTCGAAGCCATCGTTGAGGCGTTGCTGGGTTGAAGCCGGCGTTGCGTCGCCTGAACCCGCCCACTCCCGGTCGAACGAACGCCAGACGAGCGCCTTTTCCGGATTGAGTCCTTCGGCCACTCCAGCAATATCGGCGTTTTGTACCTGGCGGGAAATCGCCACTACACCAACTACGGGGTTCGAGAGGAAGGTCCTTCGGCAAGAAGTGAAAGTTCCGCTGGACCCTGCGTGATAGCAATGCTCTATGCGGCAACCCGTTCTGGGAAGCAAAGCGAGGGCTGTAGGTCGAGTTTGTCTACTGCCGGCTTCACATCGACGTGGAATGACGCTCGGTCCTGTGCGAGCTTCGGACCAATTACACTGGTCAACCTCTCAACGGTGGTGCTCAAGTCTTTGACGGGCATCTGCTGCAATTCAATCGTAATTGTGATGTCGAACGACCCACTTTTCCATTCTTGAAAGTGTTGTGCCCTATGCGCGAGCAAACTACCCCCGAGCATCCGAGCTAGGCTTACGAGTGAGCGGCTCTTGCACGCTGCGCATTCGTCACCTCGACTGCTGCTGATGACCTCGCAATCCAGGCAGAAGACTGCATTCCAGAGAGGGAGAACTCCTACGTCCAGATGGTTCCTTGTTCCGTCGAACATATACACCAACCCCGCCGCTGAGATGTGGGCAACTATCCTCAATAAGAATACAGCGTCATTCTCAATGTGTAAGCTGTCAAACTTTCAGCACCAGCCAACTCTGGAGGCACGAGTTCCCCCGGGAAGGACAACTGGACAGCGTGGCGCGTCCCTCGTTGCAGGAATCGTTGGCGAAATATCGCGATTTCACAAACCGTGGTTAGTGCAAACGCCACATCAATTATTGACAGTTCGCCACATGGCTGAGGGTCTTGCACCCAGGAAAGACCGCATGTAGCATTGACAAATGGCCAAGGCCCGCCCCATCGTCGTCCTAGCTTTGCTAGCTCTGTGGACGGCCGTGCCCGTGCTCGCCTGCCTGCCGACCCACCAGATGACACAGGCGGAAATGGCCTGCTGCAAAACAATGGCGGGTGACTGCCAGATGGGATCAGCGCAGCATCCCTGCTGCAAGACTGCTCCCACCGTCAACGCTCCCGTCGCAACGATCGAGTCGATCTCGCAGTGCCATCCCAGCCTTGCAGTTGTCAGCTTCATTCCCAGCGCGCAATTCGAACCGCAGGCCGAGGGCGAAATCACTCAGGCGCATCTGGGACTGCCGCCGCCCGCTCCACCCGGCCCCAACTCAATTCTAAGAGTCTAGACCGCTCTCTTCGGCTCGTACCCACACGGCCACGCGCACGTGTGTCGATCCACGCCCCACGCGCACCACGTTAGGAGAGGTCATGAGACGTTCCGCATTTCTGCTCGTTGTCTTGAGCGTGCCCGCGTTCGCTTTTGCATCCGGACACGGCCCGTTATTCGGGCTCGCCACCCCCACAAATTCGCAGGGCGAGTGGAGCTTTGACGAAGGTGTCTTCGGTCGAGCCGCAAGCGGCGGCGAGCAGGCGTCCGCCCGCACGCTGCTAGGCTACGGCTTCACCCCGCACCTGACGATGTTTCTCACGCTCCCCGTCGTCGCCGGCAGCGGAACCCTTCCCCCGACGAGGATCCAGCCCGGCGCCGATTTCGAGTCATCCCTCGCCTGGCGTTTTCAGCACAGAGCAACAAAAGTCGGCACCCGGATCGAGAGCACCGCATTCGCCAGCTTCGTTGCTCCCGGCCCGCAATCCGGATTCAAAGGAGTGGCGCACACTTCGAACGCACCCGGACTGATGCTCGGCGCGGTCACCGGCACCGCTTCCCGCAGCAACTACCTCTGGCTTGGCGCGACGTACACAAAGTTCTTCGAGCACAACGGCGATCGCCGCCCCGGTGTTCTCGACTACAGCCTGGTCTATGGATACCGCCCGCCCAAATGGCGGAGGCCGCCCGACAAATGGGACTGGCGTCTCTTCGCGGAACTAGTCGGCGAGCGCTCGCAGGAATTTCTCCAAGCCAACGAGCTAGTCGCCGGCACGCACGCCCATCAGCTTTTCCTCGGCCCTACGGCCCTGGGAATCTATCGCAACTACACCGTCAGCTTCGGAGCGCAGGTCTCGATCTACCAGGACGTGGGCTCGCTGTTCCCAAAAGAACGCGTGCGCTTCGCCGTCAATTTCAGCTATCTGCTTTTTCAACACTCACACTAGGAGACTCAAGATGAAAAGAACCATTGCGCTGTTGTTCCTGTTGTTCCTCGCGGTTTCTGCCAGCGCAGAAATCAGGTCGATCAACATCACGATTTTCGGCATGGATTGAGAGGTCTGTGCACACGCCGTGCGCGTGTCTTTGAAGGCAGTTACAGGTGTCGATTCCGTTGAGGTGAATCTCGAGAAAGGGCTGGCGTCCGTGAAAATGAAGCCCCGCAACACGTCCACGCTCAAGCGGCTCAACGATGCCATCGCCAAAAACGGATTCACCATGAAGCAATCGACTGCAACCATCGCAGGCACAGTAGTCGTCGCCAACGGCCACACGGCGCTGCGAGTGTCCGGCTCGAATGAAACGTTAGAACTCGTTCCGGACGCGTCCGCAACACCAGTTCCAGCCTCTCTCGACGGCAAATCTGTGCTGGTAGAAGGCAGCATTCCGGAGGCGAGCAAGGGCAAATCGCCCGACTCGATCCGCTATCACTCACTGAAAGAAGAAAACTCGAAATGAAAAACACGGCCACACCAACCGTCAAGCGTTCGGCGGTCCTAAGTTATTTCTCTCTGTTCACCTCCCTAAGCACGCTACTCTGCTGCGCTCTTCCGTCATTGCTGGTGCTGTTCGGGCTGGGAGCATCGGTAGCATCGATGCTCTCATTCCTCCCGTGGCTAGTGGCGCTCTCGCGTCATAAAGTCCTGACGTTCAGCATCTCCGGTGCCTTGATCGCATGCAGCTTCCTGAACACCTACTACATTCTTCCCCGCTTGACGAAGAGGGAATGCAGCCCCGACGATCCGGACGCATGCGCGGAAGCAAGCAAACTCAGCAAGATCCTGCTGTGGGCGTCGGCAGCGATTTACGTGGTCGGCTTCTTCGCCGCATTCGTAATGGGACCGATTTTGTCTAAGCTCGACAATGCTTGACCACGCACGGGCAGCGCGGAGGTGCCGATGATTAGCGTAACATCGCGATATCACTCATTGACCGGGGTTCTGAGTGTAATCGCCTATGTTTCAACGGTTGAGACATTCGCGGCTGTGCTTTATGATGACCTCGCTTAGGTTCATGCCCACTCATTAAGATAAACATGCGCAGGCTTTTCTGGGTTGTCGCACTTATCGGGGTTGGTGTTGTAGCCCTTCTCTTCGTTCGGTCAACGGGGCACAAATTAACCGTGAAGGCATTCACGAATGCCTCGGGTCTCCGTGACGGCGCCAACGTACGTGTGGCAGGAGTTGATGTAGGTTCGGTAAAGAGCGTACGTGTCCGACCTGAACTGAAGGAAGAACCGGTAGAAGTAGTCATGGTGCTGAACCCACGATACGAGGTCAGGATTCCAGCCGATTCAATCGTTTCGCTTGAAACGGAAGGAGTGCTTGGACCCACCTACGTTGAAATCGACGCGACAGGCGCATCCGGCCCGCCGATTGCAACCAACGCCGTCCTCAAGACTCGTCCCATCGTCAAACCAACCACGGAACAGTTGGTCGAAAGCCTGAGCAAGATGTTGGAAAATCTTCAGAACAAATGTGGTTGTGGTACGCAGACCGACAAAACAAGCAGTCCTACCGCCGCCGCAAGAAAGCCCATTCCTAAATAGGCGCGGCGATTCGTCCGGCAGCGGCTGTGCGCTTGTTTGTGAAATTGTTGGCGCTACTGATTACATCAACCGAGAACACTGGCAAGTTTGTAGCTACCGACTTCCGATCCCCCCAGTTCGGGACCTCATGCGCGATCTAGAAAGGGTGAATCGCGGCGAACCCTGAGCGAACGACGAGCGAACCGTTTTCTCCATCCGAATCGAAACTTATGTATAATCCGCCGATGCAAGGAATACCGTGGAGCACAATTGCGCTCGGCTCGCTGTTGCTCATCGCGGCCCGCTCAACAGGAGGACAGGAAGTGAAATCTCCGCAACCTGAAAAGTCGAAGCCGCCTGTGAAAATGGAGCAGCGCGGGCGCATCCTTGGAATCGGCGGTGTCTTCTTCAAATCCGCCAATCGCGACCAGATGCGCGAATGGTATTCGAAACATCTTGGACTCGCTGACAAAGGCCAAGGCGTGATGCTTCCGTGGCGCGAACACGACGACCCGCAAAAGGAACACGTTACAGTTTGGACCGTTTTTCCCAACTCCACTAAGTATTTCGATCCCAGCCCCGCACCGTTTATGATCAACTACATCGTGGACGATATGGATGCTTTGCTCGACCGCCTGAAACAGGAGGGAGTAAAGATTGACGCCAAACGAATGGATGAATCCTACGGTCGCTTTGCCTGGATCTATGACCTGGATGGGAATAAGATTGAGCTCTGGCAGCCGCTGCCCGCAAAGCCCTAAGGGCCTTCCGCTGCACTTACTCAATCGGTTTTCTGTAGCTTCATCAGAAAACTGGACAGAAAAATAGACCTCCCCTTGCTTGAGCCGGCTCGTAGCGATGGGTTCGGCGTAGTGCTTTAGTTCGCGCGTGCTTCAAATCGCATTTTTGAAGTATAAGGCGGCAGGCAGCCCGGCAAAGTGGCGAAACCAGGCGTTTACACTCAGAACCCCGGTCACTGAGTGAAATCGCGATTTATCGCCAATAACGAGCTATTCTCCAGTTGGCCCTTTTCCATTTCGAATCAGGAAGCACCAGCAGAATTCTCTTTGCGGAGTCTCTCTATTTCCCCGATGGTCGCCAGTTCAGGAGCATTGTCAGAGGTGAGCCTTGCCGCGGGACATAGCGAGACAGATAGATGCGGCCGTCGCGACCAATGTCGTAGAAGTCCCAGGCGGGATGAAGCGCAAGATCAAACAATTTGCGCACATTACTCGACTCAAGTTTGCCTGTTTCTAGATTGACGCTCGTCACATACAAAGTCGTGCCTGGCGGGTTGACAAAGAACAATTCCTTGCCCGTGGGGCTCCATCGCGGCTGGCATCCGCCTTCAGTACTGATCTGCCAGCGACCGCTAGCCACGGCATTGGCAGACGTTGCAAGGGGGTTGAAGGGAACCATATAAACCTCCAACCGGCCCGATTCGTCGGACGTGTAGGCCAGCCATTTGCCGTCGGGCGAAAGGTCGGTACCATAGGAACTGATATTGCGCAGCAAAAGATGCGGTGCTTCCCCCGGCTTAAGTGGTTGAACCCAGACTTCTCCTGGACTGTTCGGATCATCGGCATGATGTTCAAACACGATGTAGCCATCCGCCGACCAGCCTCTGGGTAACACGTCCCCCTGCATCTTCGCGACCACCTGTTCGCTACCCAGCCCATCGCTGGTACGGACGACAATTGAATCCCCTCCAATACCATTTCTGTATGCTACCCGGTGGCCATCTGGCGACCAGATGCCAAACGCTCCGCCCTCGCTCTCAAGGCTGATGCGGGTGCGGGTACCACGGGTCAACTGCGCCACCCAAACATCGCTGCGTGCTCCCTGCGTTCCGATATAAAGAAGCTGGTCGCCGTTCGGCGAAATCCGCACGGACGTCTCGCTGGCCATTGCCGGCAATCTTCCGGTCTCTTTTCCAGCACGATCGAACCACACCACCTCGTTGGCTGTGGATCCTGATCCTTCCTCGTAGGCGATGGACGCTTGGGGCGAAACACTGAATGCAGCGTAGTTGAACTGGCCATCGTATCCCACAGGTTTGGCGATGACTTCGAGGTCTGGTTCGAGAGAGAGCCGCTCAAAATTGAAACGCTGCGCCAGTAAGGTACCGTCCGCTCGAACATGGAAGATGCGCCCTTGACTGAACGCCACGTTGGAAATAACTCCTGCCAACACCGCCGGATGGGGATCGTGCAGGGAAATCACGTAGGCTTGGGCCAACAGCGGCGATTGCACCACATAGGCCACATGCTCGCCATCCGGCAGAAAGACTGGAAATCGGTGATTGGCTTCTCTGGCCGTGCGCCTGGTTAGCGGGACTGGAGTGCCGCCAGAGGTTGACACTCGAAACAAACCGGTGGTACGGGTTCCGAAGACAATCTCGCCGCGATTATTCCATGTGCCACCGCGGCCCTGCTCTATGGTGCACAGGTCTATAACGGATCGTCCGGCAACGTCAACGATCCTTAAGACATTAGCCGTGAAGAAACCGAGCTGTTTGCTATCCGGCGACCAGAAAGGAAAGGAGGCACCATCAGTTCCTGACAACGGCGTAAGCGTGGAACGGTCGAGCGTGCGCAGCAACAACATACGAGTTCCGCTGCTGTCTGAGCCCACGACAACGATGCGAGTGCCATCGGGAGAGATCGCCGGCGGGCCATACAGGCCGCTGAAATTCAAGGTGAAACCGGGCGAAGGAAGGATGGCTAGCGCGGCCGGTTGAGCCGGCGGTGTTGTGGACAAGAAATGGACAGCCAGTCCACCAAGCAGCACGCCGATCAGCAACATAGCCGCGAGCCACAGTTTCGAGAAGGGTAGTATTTGCTTCGGACGCTCCTTAGCTGTTTCCGAAATCCAAGTCAGCTCCACGGCTATGTCATGGGCCGAGTGATAGCGATCTTCAGGAACTTTCCGCAGACATGTTCGGACGACGTGCTCGATTGCCGGAGGCAAGCCAGGACGAAGCTGCGAGACTGGATGAGGATCATCTTCCAGGATCGCTGAAACTACCTTGATCTGCGATTTGCCGGAGAAGGGCCGTTTGCCCGTTGCCATCTCATACAGCATTGAGCCGAAGGCAAAGATGTCGGTACGCGCATCGGCCTCCTTGCCCTCGAACTGCTCGGGCGCCATGTATTGCACGGTTCCTACCACTGCTCCTGAGGTCGTCAGGGGGGAGAGTGGACTCGGAGATGAAAGGGTCATGGCCGCCGAAAACAACGGAGCGGAAGTTTCGGTCGCTGATGTGCCCGCCACCGCGGGCTTGGCCAGGCCAAAATCAAGCAGCTTAGCGCCGGTTTTCGTCAACATCACGTTGCCAGGTTTCAGGTCGCGGTGCACCACGCCAACGCGATGCGCCTGCTCCAGGCCATACAGGAGGTCGATGGCGATCTTCAGGAGCTCAGGAACAGCCAAAGCCCCTTTCGTTAAACGTTGCGCAAGCGTCTCCCCTTCCAAGAATTCCATGACCAGAAAATCGGTACCATCCTGACAGCCGACATCGTGCAACGTGCAAATGTGGGGATGATTCAGCCGGGAAATGATGCGTGCCTCGCGGTCAAAACGCTGCTTTAGCTCGGGGGACGATACAACGGTGGAATTGAGCACCTTGATTGCGACCGTCCGGTCGAGACGTGTATCGCGGGCGCGGTAGACCTCACCCATCCCGCCAGCTCCGATAAACGCGACGACTTCGTACGGCCCGAGCTTTGTGCCAGAAGCGAGCGCCATTGATGAGCGCCATTATAGTGGGAATAAAGGCGTGGAGCGAATTGCTGATGGATCGTCGGCCAACCGGAGGTTAGCTGTTGTTAACAGGCGTGGGTGTTGAAAAAGGAACCAAAGCAGTAATTTCAGTGAATTTCAGCGTCTACGGCAGACGAACATTCAATAACTTACAAACGAATTTCGCTGCTGAAAATTCCCTAGAAAGAGTTTTTCAACACCCACAGGCGTTAACACTCAAAACCCCTTGTAGTCCGGCGGCGGACCATACATTATCGCCAATCGACGAATTCGCCGGGGTGCGCCCTGAAACGAACCTCGCTGGGACCGGCACTCCCGACGCAGGTAGTGATTGATCGCCATTCGGTGGCCAACCGTCCGCTTGGCGCTTCGGCCTGGTCCAGGGTCGAGGGACGCGAATACGACGACCTCAACGGAGACGATCCAAACGAACAAAGCGATCGCAAGCAACCAGCAGACTCGGAGCGCTTGCAGTAAAGGACTGGCATCGGCCAAAGGACAGCAAAAAGCACGGCAAAGCGGACGCGCGCAAGGGGAGTGACCACACAGGCAGCCTTCCTGCCATGAGATAATCAAGCGTTTGCTCATGTTCAGGTGGCTTCGATTGATGATTGTGCGGCGCGCGTTTCTGGTTCTTCTTGTAATCTGTCTCGGCTGCTCGGCCCAGTCCCCTCCTTCTACTCCTGCTCCTCCTGCGGACATCAACCGCGTGATCGAGCGGCAGGTGCGGGCGCATTATTCCCTCCCACCCGACGTAAAAGTGGTCTTGGGGCCGCTCCGGTCAAGTGAGTTTGCGAACTATGACGCGCTGACGGTTACGTTTGCCAGTCCCAGTAAAAAGCAGGACTTCGAGTTCCTGCTCTCTCGCGACCACAAGACGCTGGTGCGCTTGACGAAGCTGGATCTGACCACTGATCCGTACGCTGCGATCATGACGAAGATCGACGTCAGCGGGCGTCCGACGCGCGGCAACAAAGATGCCAAAGTGACGGTCGTCAACTATGACGATTTCGAGTGTCCGTTCTGTTCGCGCATGCACCAGACACTTTTTCCCGGACTTTTCAAGGAGTACGGAGATCGCGTCCTTTTCATCTACAAGGATTACCCGCTCGAGGAAATTCACCCATGGGCTGTGCACGCGGCGGTGAACGCCAATTGCCTGGGTGCGCAAAACGTTGACGCCTACTGGGACTATGCCGATTACCTGCACGCCAATCAGCACGCCATCAGCGGCGAAAAAGGCCGCGACGGCCAGAATGCGGAACTCGATAAGCTGGCCACTCTGCAGGCTCAGAAGCATAATCTCGACGTTGCGAAATTGCAGGCTTGCGTCAAGGCGCAGGATGAGAAGGCCGTGCGCGCTTCCATGCACGAAGGCGAAACAGTCGGAGTGGACGCAACTCCGACGATGTTTGTAAGTGGACGGAAACTGGATGGAGCCGTGCCTGCGGACGAAGTACGTCTCGCCCTGGACCAGGCGTTGAAAGATGCCGGCGTTACACCTCCGGAGCACAAGCCTGCCGCAGCGGAAGCGAAGACTCCACCGGCTGCGCCATCGAAGTAAGGGAATTTGTGATTTGAAATTTGCGATTTGTGATTTGAAAACTGGGCGATTGCGGGATCAAAATTACCAATTACAAATTGCTAATCACAAATTCCTCATTTATATCGCCTGCGTCCCAGGCGTTTCCTGGGATTGACTCGCCGTTGTGGCGGAGGGAAGAACTTGAAAAATCGTAACAGCTTTGTGCGAGCGGGCCTGGTCATGGTCAGCGCATTTCTGTTGATTGGGCTATCGGCCTGTAACCGCAATAGCAGTGGCGGCGACATCATGGCTTCGGTCAACGGGCGGAAGATCTATCGTAGCGAAGTCGACAAGTATTACGCCAACCAGACAGCCGGCTCCGATCAGCAGCCCGCCGGCGAGCAGGCGGTGAGCCTTCGGCTGAGCATTCTAAATGAGCTGATCGAGACGGAAATCCTGATGCAGCGCGCCGAGAAGCTCGGGCTGCTGGCGACCGACGAAGAAGTGGACCGCAAGCTGAACGAAATCAAGTCGCCCTACACCGCAGAAGAATTTAACAAGCGCCTGCAGGACAAGAAAATATCGCTCGATGACTTCAAGCGCGACCTGCGGCGTTCCCTCACCCGCGACAAGGTATTGAACAAGGAAATCACCTCGCGCATCAACATCACCGACCAAGATGTCTCCGGCTACTACAACGATCACAAGGCCGAATTCAACCTGATTGAAGCGCAGTACCATTTGGCGAAGATCATGGTTTCCGGAGTGACCAGCGGACAGGTGCACAACCTGCAAAACAGCAAGGCGCAGAACGCTGTGGAGGCGGGCAAGAAAATCCAGATGATCGCCAACCGCCTCGATAGCGGCGACGACTTCGCAACGATGGCGATGAATTATTCCGAGGACCCGGAGACCAGCAACAACGGCGGCGATTTGGGAATGGCGCCGGAATCCGCGCTCAAGAACGCCGATCCGGCAACCCGCGAAGCGGTAATGAAGCTCAAACCGGGGCAATACACGCCCGTGATTCCCATGCTCAATCCGACCAATCACCAGCCCATAGGCTACATGATCGTAAAATTGATTTCCAAAGAACCGGCGGGTCAGAGGGACTTGAATGATCCGCGGGTGCAGCAGGCCATCCGTCAGCAATTGCGCGATCGCCGCGAGCAATTGTTGAAAGCGGCGTACTACGAGACCCTCCGCGACGATGCCAAGGTCACGAACTACTATGCGGAACAAGTGCTAAAGAACGCGGGAGCGGTCAAGTAGTAACTCTCGTAGAGACGGGGCCCCGTCTCCGCCGCGAGGCACTGCTGGGACGCGGCAAGCTGCATCTCTGAGTGAAATTATTATTGGGCATCCAGCTTCTTCGTCAAAACTTCGTTCACCAACTGGGGATTGGCTTGACCCTTCGACGCTTTCATCACCAGCCCCACGAAGAATCCGATCATAGTCTTCTTGCCCGCGCGATATTGCTCCACCTGTTTCGGATTCGCTGCGATTATTTCATCTGCGAGTTTCTCCAGAGCCGAAGTATCCCGCGACTGCTCGGGACGCCCCTGCCCTTCGTAAATGGCCGGGAAGTCCTGGTTCCGTTCGAAGCAGAGGTCGTAAAGATCTTTTAGCATCTTGCCCGAAATCGCGCCCGACTCGACCAAATCGGCCGAAGCCGTAACCCCAGACATCGAAATTGGCGACTGCTCGAGTTCGAGGCCGCGCGCTTTCAGGCGTCCGAGCAATTCGCTTTGCACCAGGTTGGCGACTCGCTTCGGATTCTTGGCCGTGCGCGCCGCGGACTCGAACTGGTCGGCCAGTCCTCGCGTCAGCGTCAGCGTATGGGCGTCGCCCGCGGTGATGCCGTACTCCTTCATCATGCGCTGGCGGCGCGCTTCCGGAAGCTCGGGCAGGCTGGCGCGGATTGCCGCTTGCCATTTCTCATCCACCACCAGGGGAAGCAAATCGGGCTCGGGAAAATACCGGTAATCATGCGCCTGCTCTTTCGAGCGCATGCCGTAAGTCTTGCCTTCGTGCGAGTTGTAGAGGCGTGTTTCCTGCGTGATGCTGCCACCAGCCTCGATGACACCGATGTGGCGCTCGATCTCGTACTCCAGCGCCTGCTTGATGAAGCGGAATGAGTTGACGTTCTTGACCTCGGTTTTGGTGCCGAATTCCTTCTGCCCGCGAGGCCGCACGCTGATGTTTGCGTCGCAGCGCAGCGACCCTTCTTCCATATTGCAGTCGCTGACGCCGGTGTAGAGGATAATCTCTTTGAGCCGTGTGAGGTACTCGTAAGCTTCCTCGGGCGAGCGCATGTCGGGTTCACTGACGATCTCGGCGAGAGGCACGCCGGTCCGATTGAGATCGATGGCAGTCTTCGAGGCCGCGTCGGCGAAGCCCTCGTGCAGGCTCTTGCCCGCGTCTTCTTCGAGGTGCAGGCGGGTAATGCCGATTTTCTTTTTGCTGCCGGTCGTCTTACTGTCGCTCGTACTGTCGTTCAGGTCGATTTCGATGAATCCGAACTCCGCCAGCGGCTTGTCATATTGCGAGATCTGGTAGCCCTTCGGCAGGTCGGGATAAAAATAGTTTTTCCGCGCAAAGATGGAAACCTCGTTGATGCGGCACTCCAAAGCCATCGCCGCGAGAGCCGCGAATTCCACAGCCTTCCGGTTCAGCACCGGCAAAGCTCCCGGAAGTCCCAGACACACTGGGCACACATTGGTGTTTGGCGGATCGCCAAAACGAGTCGAACATGAGCAAAAAATTTTCGACGCGGTCAGCAGTTGTACGTGGACTTCGAGTCCGATGACCGGCTCGTATTTCGCGAGCAAATCCTCGGAAACGGCTGGAATGGTCGCCATATCGGGAGATTATAGCTGGCCTTGCCTGGTGGAGCGCCGAGCGTCCCCGCCCGGCCGCGATGCTGCCGCCCTCGGATTCTCTCAGCACGAGAGCGGTACGGGCGAGGACGCCCGTCACTCCATCGTAGGGCTACTGCACTTGCTTGGCTTGGGGAGGCGCGCTCAAGTACTTCTCCATCGGGATTTCAAAATACATCAGCTCATTGCCTTTCCCGTCGTGCACTCCCATCAGGTAGAAGCTGGCGCCAGCTAGCGGATTCGAGATGTCGGCAATATCGAAAAACAGAAAGCCACGCGCCGTGGAATGCGGTTCAACGGCTTTGGCGCCAAACTGAGCCTGCTCGATTTCGTCCCACGTCTTGCGGTCCACTCCTCCTTTGACCTCTTTTCGCGGCAGCGGAATCGGCAGCGTATTTGGCCTGTCGTTCCGCGAAGGATGCGAAAGCCGGCGCGCCAGATCTTCGGTAGTGGAGGGGAACAACTTGCTGCGATCCTTGGTATTCAACTGCGCCTTCATTCCGACGAGAGAGACGGGCTGATCACCATCATTCGTGATTACGAAGAAGACCGGCATATAACCATGATTGCGGTAGTTGACGCTGAAGATCGAAGCTTTGTCCTCGACGTCATACGGATCGACTGCGACCACAACTTTTTCCATGGGGTGGTCATCGTGCGCCGGGTAGGTGCGGGCAGGCTGCGCCGCGGGCATCACAAAGTCTTTGGCCGCAATCGCGCCCAGGCAGCAAAGCAGCACAAAAGCGCAGACTGCCGCAAAATGAACTACTCGCGGCATCGGCGCGCGAAGTGATTCTTGCCCACCTGCATAATGCATACGTGGATTATAGGATGCCGTCACCGCAATACGAGCTGTACTGTCACCATAGAAGATCAGATTTTGGCTCCCCATTTAGAATGGGGCTTCTTTCATGTACGGATTCTACAGTGCGCTGCTCGCTTTTTTCCTGGTGCTGACGCTGCCCTACTGGCTGCTGCAAATGATGAGGCATGGCAAGTATCGGGCAGGGTTACGCCAGAGGTTCGGCGCGGTTCCGGCCGCTCTCGCTGGCCGCCGCGAGAAACCTTCAATCTGGGTGCACGCGGTTTCGGTGGGCGAGGTTGTGGCGTCGAGCGCAGTCCTCGCGTCATTGCGCCAGAGATTTCCGTCCCATCGCGTACTGATTTCAACTACGACCAGTACGGGGCAGAAACTGGCGGCGCAGCGGTTCGGCGCGGAGAACGTTTTCTATTTCCCATTGGACTTTGCCTTCGCCATCCGTCCCTACCTCGATGCTCTGCGGCCGGACCTCGTGGTCGTCGCCGAAACTGAATTCTGGCCGAATTTTCTCCGGCTTGCCAAGCGCAGCGGGGCGCGCATCGCCGTTATCAACTGCCGCATTTCTGACCGCTCGTTTCCCGGCTACAAGCGGTTCCGCTTCTGGCTGCCGAAATTGCTGGAGAAGACGCTCGCTAATGTCGATGTTTTTTTGGCTCAGACAGAGGAAGACCGGAAGCGTCTGGTAGAAATTGGCGCACCGGACTCGAGAGTTACGGTCGCCGGCAACCTGAAATTCGATGTGGCTCCTCCGCCATCGCCGAAGATCGTTGCTAGTCTTCGTGAGAGCTTCATCCACTCTGGAGCGGGGCCGGTTCTGGTGTGTGGCAGCACGCTCGAGGACGAAGAAGGCTCGTTGCTTTCCACGTTTCGCAACATCCTGCTCAATCATCCGAAGGCGGTGATGATCCTTGCACCCCGCCATCCTGAGCGCTTTCCCGAAGTTGCGGCGCTGGTCGAGAAAGTGGGCTTCCGGATGTGGCGGCGTTCTTTGTGGAGCGGCGAACCGCTCGCTGGCGGCGTGTTTCTAGTCGATAGCATCGGAGAACTGGCTGCGCTCTATTCACTGGCTACCGTCGCGTTCGTAGGTGGCAGCCTGGTGTCGCGCGGCGGACACAATATTCTTGAGCCCGCACTTTATGGCGTTCCCATCGTAACCGGCAACCACTATGAAAATTTTCGCGACGTCGTCAACTTCTTTGCCAGCCGCAATGCCGTGCGCATCGTCGGACTGGCGGAGCTGCCGCTTGTATTCATGGAGCTGATCGAAAACAGCGATGAACGAACAACGCTCGGCCGGAACGCTCTGTCGGCGCTCGAATCTCAGCGCGGCGCTACGGCGCGGACCGTCTCGGCGCTCCTCCGGCTGATGGGGAAAGAGTCGCGCGAGGGCTCGGCATGAATCCGCTCACCGGGCTTTACGGCGCCGCCACCGCTCTGCGAAACATGCTGTTTGATCGCGGCGTGCTGTCTGCGCGGCGGCTGGAGCAACCCGTGGTCAGCGCCGGGAATCTGTCGGTGGGCGGTTCGGGCAAGACTCCTTTCGTGATTGCGCTCGGCGAACTGTTGAAGGCGCGCAGCATTCGATTCGACGTGCTCACACGGGGATATCGCCGCAGAACTCGCGGTGTCCTGGTAGTTGACACCGGTGGCAACGCCGCCCACTTCGGCGATGAGCCGCTGCTGATCGCGCGTCGGCTGGGTGTTCCGGTGATCGTCGGTGAAAGCCGTTATGACGCAGGCCGAGTCGCCGAGCAGAAATTCCAGTCGCAATTGCACATCCTCGACGACGGCTTCCAGCATCGGTCTTTGGCTCGGGACTTCGATTTTGTGCTAATGACGGAGCGCGACTTTGACGAGAGGGTGCTCCCCTCGGGGCGCCTGCGCGAACCGATTTCGTCACTGCAACGGGCGGATGCGATCGTGCTACCAGATTTTTCTGGACAGAACTTTTCTGTGCACGAATTGACAATCGAAAACCTCGCACGGCAAGGGAAACTCATCTGGCGAATGACACGAGAAATCTCAATGCCCGCCGCGCCCACCGCACCGATTGTGTTCTGCGGTATCGCGAGGCCGCAGCAGTTCTTCGCCCAGGTACGCGCCGCCGGAATTACGCCGGTGGCAGAAGTTCAGTTTCGCGACCACCATTCCTATAACAGAAGTGACATCGAGCGCCTGCTTGCCATGCGCAGCAAGCTCGGCGCCGGCGGCTTTCTGACCACTGAAAAAGACTCGGTTAATCTCGGGCCATTGCAGGAAGATCTCAAACCGTTCGCGGTCGCAGCGCTGCGCCTTACGCTCGACCACCCTAATGACGTTGTGGATGCCATCTTGGCCAGAACCATTTTCGCAAGAATCGCGGATCAAAAGCCCCGCTCATGAGAAAATCTTGGGTTGCACCACATGACCCAGCATCTTGGGGCCCGGCATATTGATGACAAAGCACACTAAAGAAAACGACCGCCTGCGGAAGATCGTCGAATCTTTTCCCAAGCTGACGGTGACCGTCCTTGCCGATCTGGTCGCCGATGAGTTTGTCTTCGGCGAGATTTCTCGCGTCTCGCGCGAAGCGCCCGTGTTGATTTTGAAGCACCGCGATCGCAAGGTGGTTCCTGGCGGCGGCGCCAATGCGATCTGCAACCTTGCCGACCTCGGAGTGAACGTCTTGCCGGTTGGGGTCGTGGGTGACGACGAACCGGGAAAGCTGCTGCTGCGCGCTTTCCGTCACAAGCACATCCCGGTCAGCGGAGTCTTGAAAGACAGGGGCTACACCACCGTGACCAAAACGCGCATCTTGGCCGGATTCGCACACACCGCCGGACAACAGGTCGTGCGCCTTGACCGCGAACCCGGCGAAGGCCCCAATGGGCATCTACGCCGCGAACTCGTGCTTGCCGCCCGCGAATACACCCGGGCGTCCGATGCGCTGCTGGTTTCCGACTATGGATACGGCGCCGCCACGCCCACCCTGCTGAATGTGATTCGGGAAAAGCGTGGGCTCGATAAGGTCCCCGTGACCCTCGACTCGCGCCATCGCATGCTCGAGTTTTCGGGCGTCACCGCCGCAACGCCGAATGAATCCGAGGTGGAAGAAGTTCTCGGCATCCGCATCGGCAACGATTGGGAGCGCCTTCTAGCCGCCGGAGACCAGATCGCAGGCGAGATGAATTTG
This sequence comes from uncultured Acidobacteriaceae bacterium, assembly GCA_963789205.1. Taxonomy (GTDB): domain Bacteria; phylum Acidobacteriota; class Terriglobia; order Terriglobales; family Acidobacteriaceae; genus Acidiflorens. Next base: position 274,546 of record CAWBJV010000019.1, on the reverse strand, counting down.
GAATCGCTGCTGATTACGCGCGGCAAGGATGGCATGGTAGTGTTCCCGCGCCGCCACAAGCCGGTCGATATTCCCATCCACGGCAGTGATGAAGTCGCCGACGTGACCGGCGCCGGCGATACCGTCATCGCGACTTTTACCGCTGCCCTGGCTGCGGGCGCAACCGCCGAAGAGGCCGCCCACCTGGCAAACTACGCGGGCGGCATCGTGGTCATGAAGCGCGGCACGGCCACAGTCAGCCAGCAGGAATTACTTGACGCGCTGGATAAGGCGCCGCCGGTTGCTCGAGAGCATTAAAGTGTGGTGACGGGGCTGCGCCCCGTCCAAGCGGGGCGTAGCCCCGCTTCCACACAAGAACCTGAGCATTAGTCGAGATCAGCACTAGTCGAGATCATTGAGCACATCACTCCATCAGAAGATTGTTTCGCGCGACGAACTTCAGCAGCGTGTGGCGAATTGGCGGCGCGCTGGCAATCGCATCACGCTGGCTAACGGTGTTTTCGATCTGCTGCATGTTGGCCACGTTCGCTACCTGCATGCCGCGCGGGAGCTCGGTGGCAAACTGATTGTTGCGGTGAACGCAGATGCTTCGGTGCGCGCGTTGAAGGGCGAAGGTCGGCCAGTGATGCCGGCCGAAGAACGCGCGGAGATTCTGGCGGCGCTGGCGGATGTGGATGCCGTAATAGTTTTTCCACAAAAGGACGTGCGCGCGATCATTCGCGACATCCGCCCTGATTTTCATGCCAAGGGTACGGACTACACGGTGGAGAGCGTCCCAGAGCGCGACGAGGTCGAAGCCTGCGGAGGCCGAGTGGTCATCGTGGGTGATCCCAAGAATCACTCGGCCACCGAGATCATTCGCTCGCGCTCACGGGCGGAGCCGCGAAAATCGTGAGGGGTCAGAGGGGATCAGTATGACCGACTCCTTTTCTCTCCGCGCCGGCGCTCCGCGATTCGATAGCCTGCTCATCGTGCGCCTCAGCGCCATGGGAGACATCATTCACACGCTGCCTGCCGCAACCGCGCTGCGCCAGGCTTTTCCTCAGGCAACCTTGGGATGGCTGATTGAAGAGCGCTGGGCGGAATTGCTATGCACGCTACGCTATCCGAGATCGGGACGGCGCTCGCCGCAGCGCCCGCTGGTCGACCGCGTCCATTCGGTTAACACGGCGGAATGGCGCCATGCACCGTTCTCTTTCAACACCTGGCAGCAAATGGCGGTGGGATTGAGTCAGTTACGCGGAATTCACTACGACGCAGTGATTGATTTTCAGGGCGCAGTCCGCTCGGCATTGCTGGCACGCTGGTCGGGAGCGCCTATCGTGTATGGGAGCGCACAACCGCGTGAGAACGCTGCCAGCATGTTTTACACACGAAGCGTGTTGCCGAACGGCACTCATGTCGTTGAACAGGCGCTTGCGCTGGCGGGAGCGATCATCCCAACACCGGCTAGTCCAACGCCGATGGCGGAGCCTCAGGTAGAGTTTCCCGTGGACCCGGATGCGGAGAAGAAGATTGCGGGCCTCACGGCGGATGTGAGCGACTTCGCGATTCTTAATCCCGGCGCGGGCTGGGGGGCGAAGCGGTGGCCGGCCGAGCGTTACGGACAGGTTGCGAAAGAACTTGCAAAAGATGGAGTGTGTTCGCTCGTAAACTACGGGCCGGGAGAAGAAGAGTTGGCCGTAGCCGTGGAAGCGGCTGGCGAAGGAGCTGCGCGAAAAATCTCCTGCTCGGTCTCTGAGTTGATCGCGCTCACGCGCCGGGCTCGTCTCATGATCGGCGGCGATACCGGGCCGATGCACCTGGCGGCCGCTTTGAAAATTCCGGTGGTGGCAATTTTTGGTCCGACAAATCCGGCGCGCAACGGCCCCTTCGGGACGCGATCGATTGTGCTCCGCAGCGCCAGCAGTATGACCGATCACACTCGGCACCGCCAGCCGGAACAAGGGTTGCTCGAAATCACCGTTGACGACGTCGTAGCCGCAGCTCGGAAGCTACTGCCGAGTTCTATTGCAGAAACTAGTCTTGCAAAACCAAAGTGAGTGAAGTTTCACAATCCGGATCGCAACCCTCTCAAACCACCGGCGACACCTGGTCGCGCGTGGCCCGTCGCATCCGCGTACCCTTGGGATTTATTTTTGCAGTTGTCTACATCTGGCTGGCGCGGCCAACGCGAACTTCGCTGATCGCGGGCACACTGGTGTTGCTTCCCGGGCTAGTCTTGCGGGGACTGGCTTCCGGCCACGTGCAAAAAGACAAGCAACTCACCATCAGCGGCCCCTATGCCTACACGCGCAATCCTCTGTACCTTGGCTCGCTCATGCTGGCTGCCGGATTCGCCATCGCGGCGCGCAGTTGGTGGATCGTCGCGGTCATGCTCCTGATGTTCGCCGTAATTTATGTCCCGGTCATCGCCGGCGAAGAACGTTACCTGCGTCAGACGTTCCCCGAGTACGACGACTATGCCCGCCATGTGCCGCGCATGTTGCCGCGACTTACTCCATACGGCAGCCAGCCGAGTGCGTACTCTTCCGCACGCTACTGGAAGCACCGCGAATATGAAGCAAGTATTGGATGCGCGGTCGTGCTGGCCATCCTCGTCGCCAAGCTGATCATCAAACCAATATGGTAGTCTGCCGTGGAGCATGTGCCGTTTACCTAAGGGGCTAAAGCCCGTCTATTCTGGTGCGGGTTGCGGCACGTCTGAAGCCACGCCCCTTCAAGGCATCCGCGGTCTCCTCCCGCCGGTTGGGCTGCTCTGCGTGATCTTCCTGGTCGCGGCCACGTTGTTGGCGCAGCAATCCCCGTCCACCACAACAACGATCGGCCCCGCTCCCGTGCAGATCGCGCCTCCCCCTCGCAACTATCCTTTTCCCGATGGTCGGACCTACGTCTATTCCGTGGAGTGGCATTTGATCACTGCCGGGACCGCTGTCATGAAAATGGAAGCCACCGGGAACGAACGCAAGGTCACAGCGTCCGCCGAATCCTCAGGCGCCGTTAACATCATCTTTCCTGTGCACGATCGCTTCGAATCGCGCTTCGATCCCCGAACGTTCTGCTCGCTCTCGATCTTCAAGCACAGCGAGGAAGGCGCGCACAAACGCGAGACTTCGATCCACTTCGATTACGCGCGCAAAAAAAGCACCCTCGATGAAAAGAACCTGAAGACCAGCGAGACCAAGCACGTCGAGAACGATCTTGCCGGCTGCGCCACCGACGTCATTACCGGCTTCTACTACCTGCAGTCGCTGCCGCTGCAACCTGGCGCCAACTACGAGTTCCCGATCAGTGACGGGAAAACGACGATCGTCCGCGCCACCGTGGACAAGCGCGAGCAGATCAAAGTGCCAGCCGGAACGTTCCCGGCCGTGCTGGTTACGGCCGAAGCCACCTCCGGCCCGCTGCGGTCCAAGGGCAAGGTGTGGGTATGGTATTCGGAGGACCCAAGCCACACGCCGGTGCAAATGCGCGCCAAGCTGGGATGGGGCACGCTGCTGTTTCGCCTGCAAAGAATCGAAAAGTAAGTCTTACTTCAGCGCCACCACCGCCTGCTTCGCCTTCGCCAGTTCCGGACGCTCTGAATTCGATCCTTCACAAGTCTTGACCAGCACAGCATAGTACTCTGTTGCCTCGGAAGCCTGCCCCGCCGCCTGCGCTGCGCCATACAGGCTATTGAAACGATTCGGGAAGAATTTCAACCCAGTCTTATATTCTGCAAGAGCCTGCTCTGGGCGCTTCATCTCGAGCAGCATGTCGGCGAGCATCTCTCGGGCGGGTATTCCGCCATCAGATTCGTCTCCGGACGATTCCTGCTTTTCAGCAATAGCGCGCAAAGCCGCAATGGCGTCGTCATTCTTGCCCTCCGCATGATCAAGCCACGCTGCCGCTTCCTTCCGGTCCTGATATACGGCTTCGGCAAAGCCTTTCCTCTTCTGATCGAGAAGAGTTTCGTGAATGGCGTCAATGTGTTCGATATCAGTGCGAGCCTGCGCGACGTTGCCACTGCGGGCCGCGCCGATCGCACGCGCCCAATAAGTAATGGAAGCATCCCCAGCCCGCGCCTCGGGAACGGGCGTCAAAGAAGCCGCTTCCGTCCAGTGATGCATCTCCAGCGCATAGCGGGCGGGAAACGCGACCAGCGCGTAGACACGAGGATCGTATCCCTTTCCGTACATGTCTTTCATCGGCGGCATAGCTTTCACTTCTTCGATTACTTTGAGCACATCGGCTTCCCGTCCACTCTGCATATAGGCGGACACGAGGAAATCCATGGCATGGAACTGGTGACCTTCGCCGCCCATGTGCATCGCCGCCGTCTTGCGCGTTGCAGCGATGGACGCCAGATTCGAATTAATGTCGTCCTGCCAGAGTCCGAGTCGAGCAAAGATATGCGACGGCATGTGCAGCGCATGCGGAGCCGCGGGAGCGATCTGCGCATACCGCCGAGCGGCGGGCAAGCCAAGTTGCGCCAATTGCGGCTTGTCATAGCTGTGGATCAGGTAATGCACAACTCCGGGATGATTGGGCTCGGCAGCGAACAGCTTCTCCAGAATGGCGCCGGCCTGCTTGCGGTTGGCAAACGTGTTGTCGTTATCGGGCTCGGCCGCCAGCAGCGAGAGCGCATAAAAAGCAGCCGCTTCGTGGTCGTCCGGATACTTCCGGTACACCTTCTCCATGGCCGCGGAGTAAGCCCGGGCTCGCGCGTCGTGGTCCGCTTTCTTGCTGTTGGAATAGAACGCCTTCAATGCCAGGATGTAATCGCGCTCGCGGTCAGTCGTCCGGGCCTTCATCTTGCCGGCCTTCTTCAACTCCGCCGAGCCGCGCTTGATGGTTGGTGCGTCCGGCCGGTTCCAGAGCTGATGCCACAGGCTCATAGCCTCGCCCCAGTACGCCATGGCGCACTTCGGGTCCTGCTGTTCGACGTCGAGAAAAGTCTTCTCCGACTCTTCGTACCAGAACGAATGCAGCAGCGCGACACCCTTTTCGAATGTCTTCTGCGCCTCCGGAGTACACGACACGGGAAAATGCACCGTGCCCAGTTGTTCCTGCGTGAGTTCCTCGTGATGATGACCTTCGTCAGCCGCCGCCGCGCCGGAGAATGCCGCGGCAATACATAGAACCCAGATTAGTTTGCCCATGGAGCACCCCAGTCGGAGTCTAGTAGGCGAGTCGAGGCGGGGTCAAGGCGGAGCCGGGATAGTGTGTAGCTGATGCATACATGTACACACCCATCTTTCGAGGGATTCGATTTCGCCAGTATTCATGGGGTCGCGAGCGCCATGACATGCGTCCGACCAGCGTCAAATGCGGGTGCTTGATTACTGGCATGGTTGAGTCATTTTTCCAGGCAACTCGACAAGTTCAGTGCTTGTACTTCTCGCGGTCTCCAGGTGCGTCAGCCGATTGTGCTCGACCGTAGATCTTGGCCTCCACCTCGTGGAGCAGGCTCCTGGAATGCGGGGTCATTGTGCTTTCGATCATTCGAGCGACTTTCTCGTCTGCAGCAATGCCCTCTAGGAGACAAGTAATCAAGACCTCCTGAACCAACGGGCTTTTGTTTTCCGCTAGCTCGTCAATAAAGAACACGACGGATTGAATGAATCCAGGATCGTCTGATCTCTGAATCACTATTCTGGCAAAGGAGTCATAGACGACCGTTGATAGGTCAAAGCAGTCTTCGTCCGGACACAAAAGGTCACGGAAATTGGGGAACCTATCCAAGAGTAGGCACACCAATTCACGACCTGTCATCGTGCGCACGAGAACAAAATCAACTGCGTTATTCTTATCCGAACTCATACGAAATCCACATCTCTCCTCTAGAGATTATATTGGAGGCCTCGTCGATAGAGCATCTTGTATCCCTATCAACAGCAATCGGGTAATGGCGCGATCAGATGCGCCGAGCCTTCCGCTTCGGTAGATCCTCATTAGTCGTGTGCGATTTTCATACACTTTTATCCAGTGAGATTTTCCCCCCACCTTTTGGCCCGTTTGAATTTCTTCTCGCAATGCGGCCATGCTGCTACCATCGCCGACTTGCGCGAATTCTCTATAGAGGTCATTGATTGCGTTTCTGAGTGCTTTATCTTTGGCCTGTGCCAGTAACTCGTCTCGTAGAAAATTGACGACTGCCGGTGCTTCTTTCAGCTGTTTGACGGCCTTGGCGGCATTTGGTTCTTCGCTTTCGCCGAACGAATCAATCGCAACGAATGCTGAAGTCGCGGCCATACCTAACGCACCAATGGCGGGTGGGCCACATCAACGAGGAAGTATAGCGCGGGTGGTCTTAGAATATTGACACGAAACAGCTGGGGGTGCGCCACTTCTCACGCTTTTTGAGAAGTGGCTTACCGGACCGTCCGCAGCTTGGGATCCAGTTCTTACGCGGCCGGAGGTGGCATCTTCATCTTGAGAACTTCCCACTCGTTGACTCTTACTCGACCTGCCTCGCGGAGAAAATAGGCGCGGAAGCTGCTCCAGCGCCACAGTTCCGGCGCCGCCACCAAACCCCGCTTCACGGGATTGCGGTGCATGTAGCGTAGTTTCTCGATGCGCTTGTGTTCGGTCCAGACGTTGAAATCGTAGAATCGCTTTTGCCAGACGTGTTGCGGCGCGTGGTCGAAGAGGCTCGCTTGCGACGGGTTGCGACGGCGTCTCGCCTGCGCCAGGACCCGCCGCGCAAAGCTGAGTTTGAGAGCCTGCATCACGGTCGAAGGATTCTTCTTTTGCGGTTCGCTGATCAGCAGATGAATATGCTCGGGCATGACCACGTAACCGACGACGACGAACTCATAGCGCTTGCGCACCTGTTCCAGCACCGTCAGAAGAAGGTCGCGGCGGCGCGGAGTGCCGAGCAACGGCTGCCGGCGATAACAACTGCAAGTGATGAAATGTAAGTCCCCGGCACCGCAGTAGCGCTTTAGATTGCGTCGCATGGCAAAAGAGTAACGACACAAGGACGTGGGCGCAGTGACGGCGGGCACTGTTCAGCGGTGATAAAAGAGCGGAGTTCCCAAACTGCTGGCTGTCCGGCAGGCCACTTCTCAAAAAGCGTGAGAAGTGGCGCACCCCAGTTTGTTTCGGTCAATGTTCAAAAGCAAAACCGCGTTATACTTTCCGTTAAAGGGGTCCACCCGCCTTTTGTCACGACGACGCCGCTACAGTCAGCACAAAGCGTTCGCTGCTCGCTCATTTCTTTCATGCAGCATCTTCTTTTTGTTGGGTTCTATTCTTTTGGTGTGAGCTGAAACTTCACGCCAACACCAACATAGGTGTGCCCGAAGCCCTCGTCTGAGAACATGCTTCGTCCAACGTTCGCGTACAGGACCACATTGTCTCGAAGACTGCGCATCAGGCCGAAGTTCACATCAAGCAGACGTTCGCGCTTAAGATCAAATGTTGAAATGAAGCGAACCTCCGCCATGGCCGCCATGTGTCGAGTGAGGGCGCGGCCAAAACCGAAATCAAGGGTGCCCGTTGTGTCGCGTTTAGGATCATGAATGGGTTTGTTAACGGCGCCATTGGCAACAACCGTGATGTGCCTGAAGTCTTTCTGCACCAGCAGCGGCAGGATCAATGTTTGCCCCGGGTTGGCCAGGCCCTTCTCGACGGCTTCTGTGCCTGGAACGGTAAACTCAATTTGCGGGTAGAGCGAAGCATACACACCCCTGTGTCGATCGTTAAAGAAGTTGACCTTGAGGCCGAACTTGGCGGTGCCGATGCCAACTCTCATGGGGTCGTCAGGTTTCTTCGCGCCTGCCAGCGGAAATTCAACTTTCACTTGGGTAGGAAGCTCATGACCAAAGATCCTGGGCACAATTCCATAATTGGCATCCACGAACAAAAAATCAACTGTCCGGAGTTCTTTTGAGAAATCCGCGTGCGTAGTGAGATTAATCTCGTATTCACCTTTATCGGGCACGCTTGGATCATCTATTTCCAGCGGCGGAGATTGAGGAGTGGCGTCAATTATCGGAAGGCCTAGCGGATTTTTATACATTCCTCGGTGATGTTTCGGAAACAGCGGTGAAGGGGGCGGTTTGACCGTTTGTTCATCCGTGCTCTGCTGCTGTTGGCTTTCCTGATCTTGTCCCTCACTGCTTTCTTGAGCTTGCGCAAGCGCTGGAATGACGGCAAGGATTAGTGAAAGAACCAAGAGTTTTGCGATGCGCAAAAGCATGCCAGAAAAGTGAATTATGAGCTAATATTGGGCGCGTTTCGCACGCGCCCGGAGTTTTGGGTTCATAGACTGCGCACGACAAAAACAATCAACAGAACTACGACAATCGTTCCCGCCAAACCGTAACCTAACATAGTCCCTCCTTGTCCTAAAATGTGTAGGATCTTAAACAATTATGCTGAAAGATGATAAGTTTTTGCTGGTCGGTTTTGCTCACTGCTGCTGAATGGGGGCCTGGGGCGGGTGGCCCACCCTTGCCCACAGTCTTTTCTTTCTTTTCCCATATCAGAACGTGGGTGCCCCATCCTTGCGTTTTTTGCAAGGGTGGGCCGCGATGATGCTGATAGCATAATGCTTGTTATGCCTCGCGGCCTGCATCGATACTGCGGTGCCGATCACCTGCACTTTATCACGTGTTCTTGTTATCGCCGCCTGCCTCTTCTGCGTTCCGTACGGAGCCGCGACCGATTCCTCTCCGTGTTAGAACAAACTCGCCAGCGCTACCGCTTCGTAGTGGTGGGATATGCCGTAATGCCGGAACACATCCACTTACTACTGAGCGAACCCGAGGTCGGAACCCCTTCCACGGTGATGCAAGTATTGAAGCAGCGCACGGCTCGCGCCTTGTTGCCGAAAACGAAACCGCGCGATCCGCGCCAGATCAAGTTGTTTAGCGATGTGCCTCCGCGGGCGCCGTTCTGGCAGACTCGCTTCCATGATTTCAATGTTTGGACAGAGAAGAAGCGGGTGGAGAAACTGCGCTATATGCACCGCAATCCGGTAAAGCGACGGCTGACGGCGACACCTGAGGATTGGCGCTGGAGCAGTTATCGCTTCTATCTTCTCGACGAGTCTGGGCCAGTGCGGGTGAATGAGGGTTGGGGGAAGATTTCGTTTCGGGAACACGCGGCGTGAAAGACGAAGCCCATGGTGCGATCAGTCTGCCACCCACCCTTCGCAAAAAGCCGCGAAGGATGGGGCACCCTCGGTGTGGTTTGCCATCGGAAGGCTGGGCCACCCGCCCGCGGCAATACACAGAGCCCAGATTAATTTGCGCATGGAGCACCCCAGTCGGAGTCTATTGGGCGAGTCGAGGCGGGGTCAAGGTGGCGGCGGCGGGGAAAGGCGAGGATTGTGCCCAAGGCGAGAATAGAACTTCTGTGATATTCCAGTTCGCGTTGCTATGGATTTGCCGAAAGCCTGACGCCATCGAATGAAACCGTAATTTTTCCTGGGCGTATTTTTATCGACGCTTTGGAGTAGTCATACTCCCCGAAAAATCCAGCCTCAGTTGTTCACCCTCTGCTGGTGCGGGAGCTGCTGTGCCTGTTCGTACGACTGTGAATTCGTTGCCATCAACTTTGAAGTTGTGACGTTTGAGCGCATCGGCTAACCGCAGGAAATTCTCCGCAGGGATTTTGGTTCCTGCCTCATATCCCTCGATGGTCGACGCCGGAATGTTGGCTAGAGCGCTAAGTCCCCTGATGCTTAGCCCCGCCTTGTTGCGAGCCGCCTTTATTGTGTATTGGTCGTACGTCGGATTTCCCCGAAGTTCGACTCTGATCGCGTAATTTGACATGTGACAACTTCCTCCTGCTTGCTTCTAGTTTGGAGATCACCTCTTCGGAACAACTACACTGTCGATCTTTGGGAAAACCACGACCTTCGTGTTCCTAACGGCCACTGTCACAGGCTTAAAATCCACATCCTGGTAGCCTTTACTGACCCCATCTAAAGTGAGAGTGATGTTTCGCAGCTTATATGTACCCGCTGCGTTGTTTTCCAGCACGGGAGCGATCATGTGGTATTCGGTGTCAGACAACTTCGTGAAGCTGCCGTCGCAGGGGAAGTCGCGCCTGAAATTGATCTGGTTGGGAGCAGGATCTCCCACGAGTCCGAAGGAGCAGTAAAGGCTTGTAGGCTGTACTGCGCGGTCGAACGTCAGCGTTAATGGAACTTTGTCACCGGGAGCATAGTCCACAGCGGCGGTCATCCCCTGTGCGCCTGAGATTATGGGCACAAGAAGCAGTAAAAAACAGAGTGAGATTGCCTTGCTAGTTAAAGACCGATACATGGATTTCTCTTTTCTGCCACGGGCAGGCGGCTCTCCTACTTTCGCTCCATATCGTACACGGTAATTTCTTGTGCACGAGAATTATTTTGGAGGAAGAGTGTCGGTCTTGTCAAGGGGAAATTCTTGTGCACAAGAAATGGGCATGGTATAGGCTGTAATTGGAGGGAATGAATGCCAGAGTTTATCGACGTGGAACGCTTCGGGAAGCGACTGCGTCATGTGCGCGAGACGCGGGGATTCACACTGGAGAAGGTTTTCCAAGCTACAGGTGTTAGCGTCGCGACTTTGTCTAGGATCGAGCGTGGAGGATCGAAAGAAGTGGACGCAGGCACTTTTGTCAATCTGTGCGAGTGGATGGGAGCACGATCGGAAGACTTCAAGCTCGACGCCAAGCCTCCGAAAGTTCCTGGAAAACGAACAGTCGGCAGTACACCGGAGGCGGTTGAGCTGTATCTGCGTGCCGATAAGAATCTCGACAATCGGACGGCAGCACTGTTGGCGGAGATGTTCAAGGCCGCATACCAGAAACTCGCACAGAAAGGCCGGGAGAAGTAACAGATGGCCTTCCTGCCATTTAGCCAGCAGGCCAAGAAGTGGGAGCCGATTGCGATTGCGCTTCGGCGGCTTGCGGGCGTCTCTGATGGTGAATTACTGGACCCTTGTGATCTGGCGAGCAAGGTCGGATTGCGGCTCGTCGATGCAAATTTCGCCCTTGAAGATTTCTCTGCCGAAGGTAAACATTATCTTCTGATCGCAGCACGAGACCACTGGTCAGGCGGAGTCCTGCCGCAGAAGTTACCGGACGGAAGCTGCGTCTGCATCCTTAATCCAGATCATCCCCGCCGACGAAACCGAATAACTCTCATGGAAGAGATCGTACACATGCACCGCCGTCATGTACCAGCTCGGCTCGCTGAGAGTGTACCGGGACTTCGAGTGCGCAGCTATGATCGCGCCCAAGAAGCCGAAGCATATGGGGTAGGCGCAGCTACACTTTTGCCTTGGAGCACGTTCTATCATGCGGTGGATGCGGGAACTTCGTTGGAAGAGATCGGGGATCTCTACGATGTCACAACGCAGCTGGTGAAGTATCGCGTTCAGATCACGGGAGCTTACCGTTTGTACCGAAGCCGTTGCGGATAGGTATGGTCATCGAGCGAAGTTTATTTTGACTCCTTCCCGAAGCGCCAACAAGTTGTGCGGGTACCAGACAATGCGTCGGGTCCGGGCGGTAGCCTTCGTGAACCCGACCCGTATACCAGCGGGATACCCCCCATCCTCAAGCAGTGCGACTCAGGATTAAGCCGATTTCTGTTTTTCCTGTTTGTACGCACTAATTGCTACCACAATTTTCCTGTAGGTATTTACGCGCACATGCGCGTGCAGCGCTTTTTCAATCCTGTGTTGTCCAATTTCCTCTTCGCAAGAAAGGCTGCCCTGTTTTGCCGAAGCCCCGAAGGAAGTCGAGGGGGATATCCGAAGGGGAGCCCTGCCGAACTGCCGACACCTAACATCGCGGTGCCCAGAGGCAGCTCCCAGACCCTTTTCATCACATTTTTCTTGTACCGCCCTCACAGACACCAAATCGCAATCGCGCAATAATTCCCCGACAGTGCAATATCGAAAACTGCGCCCGTCTCCAGAGACGGACCCAAAATCCGCCGCAAAACCATCTTCGGCGGCTCTTTGAAAAGTAGATGACAAGTAGACAATAAGCGGTTAGAAGCGGCGGCCCCGCACCCCGTGAAGTGCACGCCAAATCGCAGAAAACCGAGCTAAGTCCTTATTCATGTAGTTGATAGAGTTAAGTACTTTAATTAGAATAGCTTAGCGCGAATTGGGGGGGGGGGGGGGGGGGGGGGGGGGGACATTATATACTGTGTATTACACCAATAGTAAACACCCAGGAATGAAATCAAAACCAAGAACTGAGCGCCGCCCTCACTTCATCGCAGCCAGCAGCGCTTCCGCCACGAGCTTCCTGGTCTGCTCATCCATTTGCATTTCCGATGGCCCGGCTTTCAGGCCAGCCTCGTTGGCTAAACGCTTGTTCTTGATTCCGATATAGACGGCGCTGTATGAAGTCTCCCCGAGGTTTTCCACTCTGTGCTTGAAGGGCGGAAACCACCGAGCCTCGCCCGGTTTGGCAAATACCTCTTGTGTCTTGCCATTTTCATCGGCGAAGCGGAGATGCCCAGCAGTGATGACGACGACCACGCCTCCAGGATGCGCGTGCATGCTCGACTTTTCATGCGGTCCATAGTGGACGTTTACCACCTGCACATACTCGTTCTCAAAAGCCAGTTTGTAGTGCGTGGGCTCGACCTTGGTGGGATCCTGGGCGAACGCCGCGGCGCAAAACAAAACCAGCAGCGCGGCGCAGAATGACTTGCCATACGCAAGTTTCCGCATGAGAGACGACCTCGTGGATTCTTCTAAGCTTTCTTCAAGCTTATCCCGCCCCAAGCCGCTGTCAATGAGGGAACGAAGGTTCGGACCAAACTGGTAAGAGGGCAACAATGCTGGCGAAGTTTCTACTGCAGCCGGAAGCGTTCATTCATCAGCCGCTGGAGTCGCGGCCGGTAGAGAATGTCGTAGGCAAGCTCTTTGTCGGGAAACATGCTCAGTGCGGCGCGACGGGCATTCGCGGCCATCTCCGACGCCTCTTCCAGCGTCAGGTTGGGATCCTGGCTGATCACCGACATCACCATGCTCATCATGATCTGCAGGCGCCGGAGTCTTCTCGCCTCGTCCACGTGCTCATTGTATTCGCCGCCTGGTTCTTCGACCCGTTCAACTTCCATACCGCCCCCGTGCTCTTCGGCTTTATACTCTGGATTTGGATGTTGGCCGCATTCCCCGCGTTGGCTCCAATCGCCGGCTCCAATCGCCATTGTGGCACCTTCCGCCCGCGAATCAAGCTGCCCTTGGCCGTACACCTTTGTGACCCGCGAGACAAAGGCATAGTGACTGCCGTAATCTGTTAACAGACAGTTCCGTGGAGGACGCATGCCAGAGTCGACGAACCCCGCGCCTCAACCCGCACCTCAACCCGAGCCCCAGCCCGAGCCTAACGAGAAACTCGTCAAGATTTTCGACACCGAGCAGGAAAACGAAGCGATTGTCGTGCAGGGCTTGCTTGAATCTGCCGGCATCGACTCGGACTTGAAATCCATTGACGCGGTCCAGGACGCGTTTCCGGGCGTTGGTGGCACGGTCATCCTGGTGCGTGAAGAAGACGCGCCCGAAGCTGGAAAGATTATCGAGGCGTACCGTCATCTGCCGCCCCTCGATGACGACACCGCCGATATCGATGTCAGTGGATGAGCGCGACGTCCGGAGTCACCGACTTGCCATCCAGATAAAAACTGACTGCGCCCTCCTCGTCGGTGCGGTAGGTTTTCACCCCAGCCTGCTGCAGCCGTTCCAGCACTTCGCGCCGCGGATGTCCGTAGACATTTCGCGCGCCGACGGAAATCACCGCATAGCGCGGATGAACGGTCGAAAGCAGGTCGGCGGAAGTTCCACTCGCGCTTCCGTGATGCGCGACCTTCAGCAGCATCGCCTCCGGATGCTGCTCCACGACGCGCCGTTCTGCTGGACGTTCCGCATCTCCCTCGAGCAAAGCGGTCGTCCCGGCGAAAGTGGCGGTGAACACCAGGCAATCGTCATTCGGCCGCATCGACCCGGTGATTTGGTCGCGTCCGGGAGCGAGCATGTGGAAATGCACGCCACCGTAATCGAATTGGTCGCCTTCTTTTTTTACTGAGACCCCCATTCCCGCTCTCTGGGCTTGCGCAACTATCGGTACCAAGGCACCCACTGGCTTGTCGATACTGAGCCAGAGTTCTTGGGGATGAAAATTTGCAATCACCGCCGGCATACCGCCGAGGTGGTCGGCATGAGGATGCGTGATCACGACCACGTCGAGACGATCGATCCCTCGATTCCACAGATAAGAAGAGACCACCTGTTCGCCGAGATCGAAGTCGGAATGCATCCATTGTGGCAGGCCTCCGGCATCAATGAGCAGAGCGCGGCCCTCGGGCGTGACCAGCAGAATGGAATCTCCTTGTCCGACGTCGATGGTAGTCATTTCCATCACGCCGGCGCGAAGATGAGGACGAGAAGGGACAAACGCAATCCACACCGCGAGGCCGAACAGCAACGCCACCGAAGCGAAAGCAGCCAGGCGCATGCGCCGAGCGGCCAGCATGGCGACCGCCAGGGCGGCGATCGAGGCCAAGATCATCGCGAGCGAGGGCATGGCCACCCGCAGGTCGGCAACTGATGCGCCAGCGAGATGGGCGCCGCCGAGCCAGTGCACCGTTCCCGCAATTCCCTCGAGCGCGAGGCCGGAAATCCAAACCGCTGGTTTGGCCAGCGCGGTCGATATGTATCCCAAGCCGACGGCAGCGGCGGCGGAAGGCATCAGCACCTGAGTGAGTGGAATCACTGCCAAATTGGCCGGCATTCCCGTGGTGGTTGCGCGATGAAAGTGGTAGGCCATGAGCAGCGCCAGTCCCGCTTGCATCAGCGCGGAGATGAAGATCAATTCGCCGAAGCCAATTGCCACCCGCATCAGGATCGCGGGCAGTGTCAGGCTGAGGCGCTCGCCGATGAATCTCTTCAGCCGCCCTGCGATCAACCGCAGGTCGAGCCGGAACTGTGCCACCGCGGGTGCGACGTGCAAGTCGTAGCTGGCAGCTTGCAAGAGCCGCACGCCCCGCGCATAGGGCAATGTAGTCCGTTCCAGAATCGGGGAGCCGATACCCGCGATGATGAAGACGGCAAGAAACGTCAGCTGAAAACTGGCGCCAAACAAGGCTTGCGGATCGACGATCAGGACTCCCAGCGCCGCCGCCCCAATTGCATTCATCATGTTGCGTTCGCGATACAGCAGGCGCGCGCCTAAATATGTCGCCAGCATCAGCGCGGCACGCCACACCGGTGGACCGACCCCCACCACGAACGCATATCCTAATGAGACAAGTACCGTCGCGATGGCTGCGAGCGCGGGATCGACGCGAAACTGACGCAGCGTCCAAAAAATGGCGAACGCCAGGATGCTCAAATTCATTCCGGATACTACCAGCACGTGATACGTGCCCGAGCGCTGGTACTCGGTGCGCGTCGCGTTGCGCAGAAATGTTTCTTCGCCGAGAACCATGGCGTCCATGAGCGAAGCCTGCGACGCGGGCCATAGTTGGTGAATCTTGGCCACGATGCTGGCATGAACGCGCATCCGCCAGAATTGAATCCGGTTGCCGGAAAACCCGGGAAGCCGCTCAATATTGTTTGCCTCCGCCGACCCCAGCACGCTGATGCCGTTGTCGCGCAGATAGCCTTCATAATCGAAGGCTCCGGGATTGCGGTAATTGCGTGCCGGATGCAGCTTCGCGAGAATGCGCAGCCGCGTGCCATAGGTGAGTGGAGAGACGGGCGCCTCGCCCGTCCCGCCTTGCGGAGAACCTTCGCCAGCATCGAGGCCGGGCGGGGACGCCCGGCGCTCCATTAGCTCGGAGTTCTCTACTTTCTCGTAAATCGTCAGCCGCACCCCAGCCCGCACGGGCCAGCGTTCGCCCTGGCTCGCGATCTCTTCCGTCTCCACATCAATGGATTCGCGAATCGACCGCGGCCCCGCAGCCTGCGCATATCCCTCGCGAATGACGCGTGCCGTGAGTGTGACTTCACGGCCGTCTGCCACAGCGAGAATGCGAGCGTCATTCTGCTGAAGCTTGTCTGTCTGCTGACCGCGAACTTGAATCAGAAAGGCGCCCAGAAGAATCCACGCTCCCAAGGAAAGCGCCTTGGCCAGCCAGGCTCGCTTCGAAAGAAACCATGACGCCGCGAAAACGAAGGCCAATACCGCGATCACCCACCACGACGGCGGCCGCCACGCGCGCACACCTATCCAGAGGCCGAGCGAAAATGCCAACGCCGCCCAGAACAATGGCTGCCGCGGCGGCTTCCGGTCGTGCGTCATTAGCTTTGATCTCCGGTGGAGAAATGTAGGGGAGCAAACGGGAGGACGAGCGGGCCCTGGTGCGTCCGTTGCTTGCCAGGGCCCTCGGCTACCCACCCGTCTTCCAGGAGGAACTGGGCAACGTGAAGACGATCAGCGCGCCAGCAGCAGCACCGATTCGATGTGAAACGTCTCGGGGAAGAGATCGAATAAGTGTGCTTCCGCGATCTGGTATCCGGCCGCCAAAAGGGGGGCGATATCCCTGGCCAGCGTCGCCGGGTCACACGAAACATATCGGATGCGGGGCGCTCCGAGTTCCACCAGAGATCGGATCACCACCTTGCCGGCCCCGGTGCGGGGAGGGTCCAGGACGACCAAGTCAGGACGTTTTCGCACCGGCCGGCTTCTTCGGTAGTCGATCCCCAGGTAATCCTCGGTTCGCGCGCCGACCACTTTCACGTTCGCAGGTACATTCTGCAAGAGATCGCCATACGCTGTCTGTGACGCCTCTACACCCAATATGTGATGAAAACTCTGCGCCAACGCCGCCGAAAACAACCCTACCCCGGCGTACAGATCGAGTGCGACATCTCCGCGCGCATCGCCGGTCACGACCGAAATCAGTTCGTCGATGAGATAACGGTTCACCTGGAAGAAAGCTCCAGCGCTGACCTGATACTCGTGGTTCTTCGTTCGATAGCGAATTGCCTTCGCCCCCAACTGCGCCAGCGCTTTCGAGTCTAGCGGCGCGTCATCTTCTGGTTGTCTTTTTGAAGTCTGTTTTGAAGTCTGGTGCCGCGAAGAGAAAAACGTGACGCCGCTGATTTCAGGCAACTCGCGCTCGAGCGCCTCCGCCCAGCGCAATAGATCTCCCTTGTCAGCCTCGCGTCCACAGAATGCCCACGCCAGCAATCGCTCATCCGCCGCGTCCGCGAACAGCTCAATCTCTTCAACCGCCGCCGGACAATTCAGCGCGCGCAGTTCAAGCAACCGCGCTATCACCCGATTGAGCAGCGGCGAGCTGATCGGACATTCGCGCACCGGAAGAAATTCGTGCGAGCCGAATCGGAAGTACCCCAGCGCAAATTCGGGCACGGTCTGGACCCGCAGCCGCGTCCGGTTGCGATAGTTCCAGGGAGGAGAAGCATGCAGGCGGATCTCGGATTTCAACGCTATTTTTGCAATCCGCTGCAGCGTCTCACGCAGAATTCCAGCCTTGAGTTCCAGCTGACGTTCGTAAGGAATGTGTTGGTAATGGCATCCGCCGCATTGCCGGAAGTACGGACAGCGCGCTTCGACGCGATCGGGCGACGCCTCGATCAACTGCGTCACCGAGCCGCGCGCGAACCCAAGCTTCTCTTGCCGGACCTCGACGTCAACCCGCTCCCCCGGCAGCACAAACGGCACAAACACCGCCATGCTCCGCCCGTCCGCGCCGGCCGGCGTGCGGCATAAGCCGTCTCCGCCGTAGATTAGTTTTTCGATCGATAGAAGCAAGTCGTAAGTGTAGCGCGGGCACTCCTGCCCGCGCCGGACGATGCCAGCTCCCACCAAGAGCCTTCTTGGGCGCAGAAAGGCGGACAGGAGTGTCCGCCCCACACAATCTTGGCTAGTGCATGTAGAACAAACTCAGGCGCGGCACGCCGCACTGCTCCAGTAGCCGCTTATGCACATATTGTTTGTGGAGCTGCTCAACCTGCCCTGCCGTCATGTTTCGCCGGTAGGGAGCAATATCCCGATCCGCTTCCGCGCGAACATTCACCAGATCGTCATCCGGAGTCGCCGCCATCAACACGGCGAATAGCTTTTCCTCCAGCACCGTCAGGCGCCGTTCCAGATCCTCAAGCCGCGGGAGCTTTCCGTTGCACTCGATTGCCTCCGCCATCTCACGTAACGAATCCGCTTCTTCCCGTGCCAGAGATCCCGTCGCGAATCCCGCGCGCTCAGGCAGCTTCGCTTTTTCGAGCTTGTCGGCGTTCTCCCGCAGAAACGCCGCAATCTGCGCCGCTTCAAATCCAGGCTCCCGCCGAGCTTTCTCTTCGCCAGTCGCGCCGACGGCCGCTTCCTTCATATCTTCGGCTGCCGTCAAGACGGCTTGCGCGCAGTACGCCAGGCTGTTCACTTTCTTCGATTTCGACGGACGCTGATCGTATTTGTCAAAGGCTGCATCCACCCCCCGAAGCACGGCCTCCAGCGGGACGCCCCCACTTTTCCAAGTCTCAATCAGAGCCCAATCGAGCGTCGAAAGCAGCAGGTGAGTCCCTCGTCGCCGCAGATAGTGCTCTTCGATTTCCGTGAAGTAATTAAAGTAATTTTCCACGACGGTTCAACGCGATTTAGCTCAACGCGATTTGGCTCAGCGCGATTTAGGAGACTTCGGCGAGGGCCACGGTTTCGCATCGGCATCCGGAGGCTTCGCCGATGCCGGCGTCTGCGCCTTTGCTGCTTTCGGCGAGGCTTCGCGACGGAAGGACTGGTTCCGATCCCATATGATGCGCAGCCCCTCGAGGGTTAGAAATTCGTCCACCTCTTTAATGAAGTGTGAAGCGGTGCCAATCAGCGAGCCCAGTCCGCCCGTCGCAATCACGCGCGTCTCCGCGCCCAGTTCATCCACCAGCCGCTCCAGGATGCCATCGACCAGGCCGAGATAACCATAGTAGAGCCCCGACTGCAAACTGCCCACCGTAGTCGTTCCAATCACCCGAGCCGGTTTGCGAATCTCTACCCGCGGTAGCCGCGCCGTGCGCTGAAACAATGCGTCCGCCGAAATTCCAATCCCCGGACAAATCACGCCGCCCATGTACTCGCCCTTCTTCGAAATGCAGTCGAAGGTCGTCGCCGTGCCAAAGTCCACAATCACGCAGGGCCCACCATATTTCTCAAACGCCGCCACCCCGTTGACGATGCGGTCCGCGCCCACTTCCGCGGGATTGTCATAGAGCACCTGCATGCCCGTCTTCACGCCCGGCTCGATGAACAGCGGCTTGGTATTGAAATAGCGCTCGCACACCTGACGCAGCACGGAGTCGAGCGGGGGTACTACCGATGAAATCGCGATTCCATGCACAGCCGAGACTTCCAGGTTGTCCATGGAAAAAAGATTGCGAAAGATCACTCCATACTCGTCGACCGTACGGTTCAGATGCGAGCCGACGCGCCAGTTCGCAATCAGCCGCTCATAGCGAGCCGGGTCCGCGGTCACATCCTCGCCCGGACGGTGCGCTACCCGCTCAAACACGCCCAGCACCGTATTCGTATTGCCGACGTCGATCACTAGAAGCATAAGCGCAAGAGAATTTGTAATTTCTAATTGGTAATTTGTAATTGGAAAGCCGCTGCTCTTAAATTACAAATTACCGATTACAAATTGCCAATCTCCCTCACCGTCCCGCTCACTACTGTCCGCAACCCGTCTGGCGTTCTTACCCGCAAGAATCCGCGCTCATCCAATCCCTCGGTAACGCCCGCCAGTCCGCCGTTCTCGCCGTTGTTCACTTCGATGCTCACTCTTCTGCCGCGCACCGACGACGAACACTCCTCGAACCGGCGCAGGATTGCAGCGCGCGCTCCCGCATCCTCAACCAAGCTCCGATACTCCCGGTCGAGCGATTTTAACAAAGCGGCGCAGAGTTCCACGCGTGACCACTCAGTCCCGGTTTCGATCCGCAACGACGTCGCAATTTCCCGCAGCTCTGCCGGAAACTTCACCTGGTTCACGTTGATCCCCATCCCCACCACCAGGTGGCGCACCCGCGTTGCCTCGGCATTCATCTCCGTAAGAATGCCGCAGAACTTCTTGCCGCTAAGCAGTAGGTCGTTCGGCCATTTCAGATCCACCCGAAGCTGCGGTGCAATCTCCATCACCGCCGCGCGAACCGCCAGCCCCACGGCCAGCGAAAAAATCAGCGCATCCGAAGGCGGCATCACCGGACGCAGGATCACCGAGCAGTAGATCCCGGTCGACCGCGCCGAGTGCCACGCGTGCGCGCCACGTCCTCGCCCGGCCAGCTGTTCTTCGGCGAGAAATACGCTGCCTTCCGGCGCGCCCTCCGCCGCGGATCGCATTGCCTCCGAATTGGTCGAGCCGATTTTGTAATAGTGATGGATCTGCTTGGCACTGCCTGTGCCACCTCCAAAGATCGTGCCCTTCAACGATGGCGCCAGCATCTCCGGCAGCAGCAAGTCTGGAACCGCGCGCAATTGATAGCCCGTCGCCGGATGTCCAGCAACGTCCACGCCCAATCCGCGCAGTTGCTGAATTAGCCGCCAAACTTCCGACCGGCTCGTGCCGATTTCTTCCGCGATCTTCGTGCCGCTGACGACAACGGTCGCGTGGCTCATGAGCAGGCGCACGATGCGGCCGAGGCGAACGTCCGTCGACTTGTGCACAGACGGCAAGCTGCGAGTTTTCGTGGAAGCGGAGATGGAGGGAATTATAACCAGTCGCTGGTCGTTGGTCGCTGGTCGTTAGTCGTTAGTCGTTGGCAAATCGAACCGGGGATGATCCAGACCACACGAACGACCAGCGACCAGTGACCAGGACCAACCTCTGGGTTAAGCCGGAGTAACCCGCAAACTCATATCCACTGCCGTGGCCGATTGCGTCAGCGCCCCTACCGAGATGAAATCCACGCCCGTTTCGGCATACGACCGCACATTCTCGAGATTAATTCCGCCCGCGCACTCCAGCGGAATCCGTCGTGGCTGGCGGGAACAGATCTCGACCGCCTTTCGCACCGTCTCAACGCTCACATTATCAAGCAGGATCGCCTCCGCCCCGTGATCCAGCGCCTGCTGCAGTTCTTCGAGCGACCGCACTTCAATCTCGATCGGCTGCCGGCCGCGCCGGTTGTGGATCGCGCGCTCCAGCGCCGGGATGATGCCCCCAGCCAGCGCAATGTGATTGCCCTTGATCAATACGCCGTCGGAAAGATCCAGCCGGTGATTCTGGCCGCCTCCGCATCGCACCGCGTGTTTGTCAATCAGACGCAGCCCCGGCGCTGTCTTGCGTGTATCGAGAATCCGAACCCGCGTGCCCTCCACCGCATCCACAAACTTGCGGGTGGTGGTAGCGATTCCGGCCATCCGCTGCAGAAAATTCAGGATCACCCGCTCACATGACAGGATCACCCGCGCGTTATGCCGAATCACGGCGATCTGCTGTCCCGCGTGTACGCGGATCCCATCAAAAATTGAAGGATGGCTAGTCACCTCGTAATGCGAAGTGACCGCCCCATCGAGCACCGCGTAGACGTCGAGAATTCGCGGCACACATCCGAGGCCGGCCAGAATGCATTCCTGCTTGGCCAGAATCGTCGCCGAAGCGCGCTGGTTGGGATCGATACAGGCGTAGCTGGTCGCGTCGCTCGTCGCCCGATCTTCGTTGAGCGCGTTCTCAAGAATCGCGGTAATGCGTCGTGAATTCCAGTCCATGGCTTGCGTAGATCGTGCGGGGACGGGCACCCTCGCCCGCCCAAGCGGCTCACAGAGCCGCCGCTTCGATGCTGCGTCGAGCTGCCCGGACGAATGCGTCCGGGGCTACGTGGTTCGTGCCTAACCCAGCTCTTTCAACTTGGCGACGATTTTCTCTCGCAGGATCGTCGCTTCTTCTACTTGCTTGCGCAATCCTTCCACGACATGCGCGGGAGCCTTCTTTAAGAACTGCTCGTCACCAAGTCTCCCTTGCGAACTCGCCAGCTGCTTTTCTATCTTTTCCAGTTCTTTTGTTAGACGCTCGCGCTCGGCCGCAACGTCAATCTTTTTTTCATAGATCGCG
Source organism: uncultured Acidobacteriaceae bacterium (assembly GCA_963789205.1). Classification (GTDB taxonomy): domain Bacteria; phylum Acidobacteriota; class Terriglobia; order Terriglobales; family Acidobacteriaceae; genus Acidiflorens. The sequence goes on along the minus strand of CAWBJV010000019.1, from coordinate 252,546 downwards.
TGCACATCGAACCGCGATGTACTGCGCGCGCCTGGCAAGTTCGCCAGCGAGCTTTCCACAAACGTAATCTTCTCCACGTTCGCCGGACGGTCAAGCAGAACCGCGCCAAGATTCTTTTCGAGCATCGCGCGAATCCCCGGTTCGTGCGCAAGCACCTCGATCGGCACTTTGACCTTAGGCTCAACCTTCAATTCCGCCCGCAAATTGCGTACGCTGACGATCAGATCCTGCAGAATCGCCATCTCGGCCTCCGCGCCCAGATTAATCTGCTGTTCCGCCGCCGCCGGATAAGCCGCCAGCGCAATCGACTTCAGCGGCGGCTTGCCATCGTACATCGCGTGCCAGATTTCTTCCGTGATGAAGGGCATCACGGGATGCAGCAGCCGCAACGACGCTTCGAACAGATTTACAAGATTTGCGCATGCAACTCGCGCTGGTCCCGTGTCCGCGCCTTCCTCGAAATTCAGTCGCGGCTTGATCAGTTCGATGTACCAGTCGCAGAACTCGCCCCAGAAAAAATCGTAGATGCGAGTCGCCGCCTCATCGAAACGATAAATATCGAGAGACTCGTTCACGTCTTTCGCCGCGCGATTGAACCGCGAGAGTATCCATCGGTCCTCGAGAGTCCGACTCTGGAAGCCAGTAACGCCCGCGTGGAGACAGCCGCCCTCGGCTGTCCCGCCGGGCCGCAGGCCCGGCTCGATCCGCTCCACATTCATGAACATGAATCTCGCCGCGTTCCATATCTTGTTGGCAAAATTCCGATATCCCGCCGTGCGGCTCTCGCTGAACGCGATGTCGGTCCCCGGCGCCGCCATCGCCGCCAGTGTGAAGCGCGTCGCGTCCGTCCCGTACTGCCCGATCACCTCGATCGGGTCGAGCACGTTCCCCTTCGTCTTCGACATCTTCTGTCGATCCGCATCGCGCACCAATGCGTGGATGTAAACCTCGCGAAAGGGAACGCTGGCACGCAACGTTTCGTCGCTAGCAACTTCGTCCGCAGCCAAACTCGTCTCAGAAGTTCGTCCCGGCCTGTGCGGCGGCATCATGAACCAGCATCCGAGCATGATCATCCGCGCCACCCAGAAAAACAGGATGTCGAAACCGGTAATCATCAGCGAATTGGGATAGAACACTTCAAGGTCGCGCGTCGCATCGGGCCAACCCAGTGTCGTGAACGGCAGCAGACCCGACGAAAACCAAGTGTCGAGCACGTCCGTGTCTTGCTCCAGCTTCGTGCTGCCGCACTTGCACGCCGACGGAGCCTCGCGCGCCACCACGACTTCCTTGCAATCGTTGTTCGTGCAATACCACGCCGGAATCCGGTGCCCCCACCACAACTGCCGCGAGATGCACCAGTCGTGGATGTTATTCATCCAGTTCAAATAAATCTGTCCGTAATTCTCCGGTGTGAACCGGATATATCCCTTTTCCACTACCTCAATGGCGCACTTCGCGAGCGGCGCAATCTTGACGAACCATTGCGTCGAGAGCCGAGGCTCGACAATCGTGCCCGAGCGATCACACTTGCCGAGCGCAATCGTGTAATCCTTTGTTCCCACCAGGAAACCTTGCGCCGAGAGATCCTCCACAACACGCGCGCGCGCGGCGAAGCGATCCAGCCCCGCGTAAGGACCGGCATTCGCATTCATCCTGGCGTGCTCGTCAATTACTTCGATCTGCGGCAGATTGTGGCGAAGTCCAGCCTCGAAGTCGTTGGGATCATGCGCGGGCGTCACCTTCACCGCGCCGGTGCCGAACTCAGGCTGCGCCAGCTCGTCGGCGATGATCGGAATTTCGCGATTCATCAGCGGCAGCATCACGTGCTTGCCGTGCAGATGCGTGTAGCGGGCGTCCGTTGGATTCACCGCGACCGCCGTGTCGCCGAGCATTGTCTCCGGGCGCGTAGTCGCCACGGTAATAAACTCGTCTTTGCCCGATACTCCGCCAATCACCGGGTATCGGATCTCATACAGCTTGCCCGCAACGTCCTCGTGCTTCACTTCGAGATCGGAGATCGCGGTCCCGCAGTCGGGGCACCAGTTCACGATGTACTTCCCACGATAAATCAGTCCATCTTCATACAGACGAACGAACACTTCGTTCACCGCGTGCGACAGGTTGTCGTCCATGGTGAAGTATTCGCGGCTCCAATCGACCGACGCGCCCAGACGCTTCATCTGATCGAGGATCGCGCCGCCGTACTCGCGCCGCCATTCCCAGACGCGCTCGAGAAATTTCTCGCGCCCCATGTCGCGCCGTTTCTTGCCCTCTCTGGCCAGCTGCCGCTCCACCAGCATCTGGGTGGCGATGCCGGCGTGATCCGTGCCCGGCAGCCAGAGCGAAACGAAGCCGCGCATGCGGTGCCAGCGCACAATGACGTCCATCTGCGTCTGTTCCATCATGTGCCCCATGTGCAGCCGCCCCGTTACATTCGGCGGTGGCAACAGCAGCGAGAACACGGGACGCGAATCTTCTCCCGGCAGGCCGGGCGCGGGCGTCTCCACGTGAAACAGTTTTTCCTGGACCCAATACTCGGCCCAGCGCGTTTCAATCGCGCCCGGTTCGTAAGCTTTCGGCAATTCGTGCGGCATGTTGGATGGCAATCAGCAATCAGAAATCAGCATTCAGCCACTGACGACGATGCGTCTCCACAGGACTGCTGAAGAAATATTCAGAGCCGAGTGCGGATGGCTGAGTGCTGAGAGCTAGACTTCTGATCTTACAGGCGCAAGAAAAGGAGGGTCAAACGTACGAAGACGTGGGTAGTGTCCTAATTTACTAAACGGCGCGGTACAACCCAAAGCTGAGTGCTGATGGCTGATTGCTGAAAGCTGCTTACTTCCCCGCCAGCTTCTTCGCGATCTCTTCCACGATCTTCGGGCGAAGATCGGCCATTACGCTATCCACGATGCTGGCAATCGTGCTGGCGTCCGTTGCAGACGGAGACGCTGAACCCTCTGCGGCCGCCGCTGCTGCCATGGCCTTTGGAGACTCCTCGGCTCCGGCTGCCGCCTGTTTCGCCGCTTCCACCACGTCGTTGCTCGCGGCAGCGCCGGCCGGCGCGGTGTGGATCTGATGCCAGTTCGACTTCCCCGATTTCGCTTTCACGTCCTTACCCATGGAATCCTGACCCCCGGAATCTGAACTCGAATCTTGCTGCTCCTCTGCCACCACAGCCGTCGTGCCACTGACGAGCGCTCCGTTGTGTTCCGCCGTAACCTCAACCTCGTCCTTGCTCCCTGCATCCGCAAACGTCGCTGCCGCGACCTGTTCCACAGGCGCTTCCTCTGCGACTCTCGCCGGCGAATCTTTCCAGTCCGCTTCGAGCTTCTTTGGCTCGATCTTATCTGGTTCGATTCCGTCCACCTGCGGACTCGTTGCGTTAGAAACCGCCGCCACCACTTCTGCCGGCGCTGCCGCGACCGATGTTTCTGGGGCTGCGGCGGCGGTCTCTGAAGAACGATCGGCTCCTTGCTCCGATAAAGCTTTCGCACTGGCCGCCAATTCTGCTTCTGCCAGTCTGTTCTCAACCGCGGCCGCAATCGCCGAAACTCCGGTGATTCCTACCGATTCAATTTCGCCGCTGGGCGCCGCCGCAAACGTTGCCGCGAATGTGCTGAACATCTCCGCTTCCAGCGAAATCGCAGCTTCTTCCGTTGTCAACGCCACCGGCTCCGCTACCCACCGCGGACCGGCCGCTACCACGGTTCCGTGTGTCGGAACCGTCGAGACATCCGCGTTCCCGGTAGCGGGTGTCAGCAAGCGCAACGCCTCGGCCAGTGCCTCATCGCTCGGCGCTGGCTCTTCGGCCTCCGGTGCCTCGGGCTTGGATCCTTTGTCCTTCGCAGCAACTGCTTCTACTGGCGCGCTCGCCTCGTTCGCTTCGATCGTTTCGCTTTTCGCGACGGCTTCGGCCGGCTTCACTTCAATCTTTTCTTCCGCCGCCTGCCCAAGCGTGCTCGCAGCCGTAGCGAACATCGGCTCGTCGTTCCTGTCCACGGGCGCCGGTTCCTGCGCAAGGGGGGCGGTATTCACCGCGCCTGCGACCACCGCAGCCGGCATTTCCGGAGGCTGGGCTTCTGGACGCTCGGTTTCGTGCCGATGTACCTCGACCGGCGGCTCAACCACTGGCACCGGAGTTTCAACTTCTTTCTTCGCGTCCGCTGAAGGCGCAGGAGCGTCCAATTCAGTCTTTGCCGCTTCAGTCTTTGCCGCCGCCAACTCTGCCGCGGGAGCCATACCCGAGCTCATCTTTTCCGCCGGCGGCGCAATATTCTGAGCCGCGGGTGTCGGTGCGTCGAGTTTCGCGGCTAACGCACTGAGTGCGTCCAGCTCTTCCGGCGTGATGTCGCGCGGAATATCCGGAACCAGTCCTGGCTCCTGTGCTGGCGGAGGCTCCTTCACCGTGAACGGTACGCTCGCGCCTGTCTTGCCCTTCGCCTTTCGGAAATCCCGGAACGTCGCTGCTGGCGCGATATCTTCTGATTCCGGTTCCGGTTCTTCTTTCTTTTTCTTCGACGGAAAACCCAGCCGGCTCTTCCACCCCGCATCGGGACCCGCTTTACTTTCCGTTGTCCTGCCGTTTCCTTCGCCGGTGAACCGCTCCACGCCGGAAGCCGACGTACTATAGCGCCCGCCCTCGGATTGCTGCGGCACCATGCGGTCTTCGAGTCGCGTGATTGCACTCAGCAACTCGCTGGCTTCAAATGGCTTCACGATGTGAGCATCGGCCTTGACCCGGCGCGCTTCTTCTGGCTTGAATGGTTCCAGCTTGCCCACCGTCAGCAGCACGGGAATGTGCGCGGTCGCGGCGGCATCCTTTATCCGTTGACAGACTTCGAGCCCGCTGTACCCGGGCATGTACACATCCAATACGATCAGATCCGGTTTGATTTCGGTGATTCGCTTCAGGGCGGCCGATCCGTTGTTGACCGTGACGACGTCATACCCGGCATCGGCCAGGATCTTTCGCCCCATGTTCTGGGCCGTCACACTGTCATCAGCGAGCAGTATTTTCCGCGCCAAGCGTCATCCTTCGCCACAATAAGGAGAGATAACGCGAAACTACCTTGTCCCTCAAGCTAAGTCAACGATTCCCGCAGAGGTAACCGGTTACGACCGTTCCTAGTCTGTTGGGACGCCTATTGTTTCTGGGTCGTTGTGCCACAGGTAACCACAGGCCCGCCAACCTCATGCGGTCGGGACGTCCGGCACCGCCCGCGGACAATCCCTGAATTGTCATCCCGAGCGAAGCGAGGGCCCTACTCGTCCGAAAATGTGTGCCGGGAGTAGGGGTCCCTCGCTTCGGTCAGGATGACAGCCAGAGGTTGAGCAACTCCTAGAACGGGTTCAGCTTCCCTATGCCCTTTTTCTTCTTCTTCTTGCTTGAAGAAATATCCGCCATCTCCTCGTTTTTCGTCCCCGTACTCGAAGAAACCGCGCCCGACGCGCCACCATTCTCCAGTTGATTACTCTGCTGCAGCGGGGGAAGCGCGTTCGGATCGGCCTCCACGTTCGGCTTCAGTTCATTCGGATCCGCCACATTCGGCTTCAACTCGGCTGCCGCGGTCGCCGGATCCTGCGCCGCCGTAGGCTGTTCCGGAGCCGCTGCCGCCGGGTCCCCTGCTGCCGGAGCATCGGAACGTGGTGCCTCCTGGTTTGGTGCTACCTTCCCATCGACTGTTTCCACACCGATCTTATTGTCGCCGCCCCCCATTCCCCCCGCGCTTACGACCTTCCGCACCACATCGCCAGGATTGGTCGGCGCTGGATCCACCATAGTCGGATCGCCCACATGCGAGGCTTTGGCAACGTCGGGATGCTTCTCGAAATTCCCCAGCATGCTCGACATGATCCCCGCTTGCTGGCGGCTCGCCACTTCCTTTTTGTTTAGTTCGAGAGCCGCCCGCGTTGGCCGCGGCACCGGCTGATGCAAACCCTCGAGCCGCGCCTTCGCGTCGAGCGCCCGGTCCATCGCCGGATACCGCTTGATGATCCTCCCGTACGCCTCCGACGCCTCTTTCGTTAGTCCCTCGATCATCTTCGTCTTGCTCACTTCATTCATGCGCCCGTTCTTCCGGATGACATCGATCTCGCCTTCGTAGGACTGCCCCAGCAGATACAGCGCCTCGTCCGCACCGCTATATAACGGATAGCGGTCCACGAGCGTTTTCAGGCGCGCAATGGCCGCCGGGTACGCCAGCCGCAGATAATAGAACCGGCCGATGTTGAACTCCCGCTGCGCCAGCACTTCCTGAACTTCGCGCAACCGCTGTTTCGCCTCCGGCACCAGCTTGCTGTCCGGATATTCCTGAATCAGTGACCGGTATTCCTCCTCCGCCCGCATCGCGTGGGTGAAGTCGCGGTCCGCCTTTTCCATCTCCTGATAGTGGATGTTCGCGACCTTGAGCTGCGCCTCTGCCGCCTCCGGCATATTGGGGAAGAACGTCCGGAAATCCTTGTATTCGATCTCGGCCTGCTGCATCGCCGTGGTGCCGCCCTCGGCGTACCACGAATCCGCCACCGCCAGCTTAGCGCGCGCGATAAACTCCGAATCGGGATACGTGTTGATCAGCGTCTGCAGCGTCATTCGCGAGACGTCGAAGCGGTTGTGCTTCATGGCATCCATGGCCCGGTCAAAGAGCACCTTGTCGGGCTGTTTCGACCCGACGTTCGCCAGCGGATTCACCGACTTCTTGTTAGTGCAGGCCACCGTTAAAGTCAGCAGTAGTCCGAGTAGTACAAAACTAGAATTCCGACGCATAGAAAACCTCATAATCTTTTACCAAAGGCTGTTAGCTCTTGGCTTTAGCTAAAGGCCAAAGGCTAAGTGCTAAAAGCCGCTTTTCCTACACTCGCTGCAAACTCGCGCTTCGCGCCGCTTCCAGCAGCGCTTCGGCGTTTACCTTAGCATCGCCCTTGCCGAACACCGCGTTCCCCGCCACCAGAATCTCCGCCCCGGCGCGGACCACTTCCGCCACCGTGTCCATCCCCACCCCGCCATCTACTTCGATGCGGTACTGGTATCCCCGCTCCGCCCGAATCTTCGCCAACTTCCGCATTTTATGCAGCGTTCCTGGGATAAACTTCTGCCCCCCGAAGCCTGGATTCACGCTCATCACCAGCACATAATCCACGATGTCGAGCACTTCGCTGAGGGTCTCCACCGGCGTCGCTGGATTAACCACCACTCCTGCCCTGCATTCATGCTGCTTGATAAGGTTCAGCGTCCGGTTCAGATGCCGGGACGCCTCCTGGTGCACCGAAATCCAGTCCGCTCCCGCTTCCGCAAATTCCGCAATGAACTGGTCGGGGTTCTCTATCATCAGATGGCAGTCCAGCGGGAGCCGGGTTGCCCGGCGCAAGGATTTCACAACCGGAGGCCCAAGCGTTAGATTAGGCACAAAATGACCGTCCATGATGTCGACATGGATCACACTAGCGCCGCCCGCCGTCGCCCGCTCCACCTGGTCCGCCAAGTGAGCGAAATCCGCCGCGAGTATCGAGGGTGCGAGGTCGATCAAAACAGGGTCCAAGGTCTAGGGCCAGAACTGTGGAAATTTTAGCACGGGGGTGAGGCTGGGGAGGGCAGCGGCACAATCGAAGTCGGTTAGGGATTGGTTCTGAGTGTAATTGTTTACAACAGCCGGCAGAATTACCGTCGCGGGTCACGCTCATAGACCCTTGGGGTATTCAAGTATTCGACCGAGTCTTACTTTGGGGGGACAAATACAAAAAGGCCGCCGGGCGACCTCACACGCAACGATTCATCGCTAAGCTTTATCTTTAACCTCGTCCACTTCAGATCACTTTTGATTGCCGCTGCATGATAAGGTCAACAGATAATAAGACGTCGAGCGATCTTCAGCACGTTTAACCGCATCCAGAAGTGTGTCCCAGTTGTATATGAACTCTCCCCCTGTGCTTTGTGCAAGGTCGCGAACTCCATAGCGGGTTCCGGCATCGCCTCCCAAAAGTACAGGGTAGATGCTGATCTGAGCTTCGTTGAGCAAGTCAATCGTCCTTTGATAATCAACACTTGCAGATCTGGGTAGAGTGTTCGGGATTCCGTCCAATCGACCATCATTATGCTGTCCGTGCGATCGTTAACCTGGATTGGAAACCAGCCAGTCAGCCAAATCACCGTTTTGCGCCGTGGGCGCCCTGTAACGCAAGCGCCATCTCCTGTAAGCCTTTCAGCTTATGCAGCAAAATCCCGAGGAGGCCGGTACTTTCGACGGTCCCGTTTCGGTTACTTTCGACGGTCCCGTTTCGAAAACGCCTCAATCGGTCGGCTTCTGCGACGACCAGTGCGGCATCTTCGGGATTAGCTGCCTTAGCCTCCAGTCGATCGCGATGGACTAAGAAGTGGTCCTCCTTGTCCAGTTGCAAGAGCGCCGAAGCGAGAATCGGATTGGGAGTAGCAACTTCATGGACCACGCGAAACCCATAGTCGATCTGGAAAAACGAAATGTGACTGTCGTTCGTAGCCGCATCGGCCAACAGCTGTAAGCATTCTCTTTTCGCTTTTAACTCTTCTGCTGGCGTGCAGCACGCCGAGTCATAGACCACGAAGGCGATCTTTGCGTTCCCTTTACCGACAGCTATTGGTGCAACTTCCAAGATAGAGTCCACAGTTTGCTTTCGACCATCTTGCAGAAGCGAAAAACTGGAGGCATTCAATCCCGCAACAGGCTCGCCGTTCCGGTTCGTCACCGTTACAGGGACCGAGACAATCCGAGATGAGTCCGGCTGGCTGGCACTTGGAGACTGGCCGAGCGACCAAACAACGCAAATGAAAATAGGCAATATTCTGGCGGTGTGATGGGAAAGCTCCGTCACGCCGTATTTTGTCCTAAGAACGAACACGGCACGGATTCTACACCGATTCCATGAAGCTAACTGTTTGAAAAAGTGGACCTGCACTGTAATTGGCGCAATATCGCGATTACACCGACAACCGCATTGTGAGAGCCGACGGCGCAATTTAAGCACCGGAGCGAGAGATGTTTGTTTCTTCTTGCGCCTCCGCCAGAGTCTTCATTGCCTTTTCGACGCCCTCCGCCATCGCGTACTTCAGCTTCTCGATACCCTCGCCCGTAACCGCTGAAATTGGATAAAGCTTCAGCTTCTTGCGCGTCGCCCACTGCTTCAGTTTCTTCAGCTTCTCCGGGTTCGCCACATCGATCTTTGACGCGACCATCAAAGTGGGCTTCTTCTCCAGCCCCGCCCCGAAACTCGCCAACTCGCCTCGGATCACATCAACATCTTTCAACACATCGGTCCGACCGCTGCTGTCGGAGACATCCACCATATGCACCAGCAAGCGCGTGCGCTCGATGTGCCGCAGGAATTGTGTCCCGAGGCCCGATCCGGTGTGCGCGCCTTCGATCAAGCCCGGAATGTCGGCAACCACGAAACTCTCTTCTTTTCCCTTGTCGCCCGCCAGCACCACACCGAGGTTCGGCTCGAGCGTGGTGAACGGATAATCCGCCACCTTAGGCCGCGCCGCCGAGATGACGGAAATAAGCGTCGACTTGCCCACATTCGGATATCCCACCAGCCCCACATCGGCGAGCAGTTTCAATTCCAAACGGAAGTTGCGTTCTTCGCCCGGGCGTCCTTCTTCGTGCTCGCGCGGCGCCTGATGTGTCGAAGTGGCAAACTGCGCGTTGCCGCGTCCACCGCGTCCCCCGCGCGCAATCACAACGCGTTCATCCGGGCGCGAAAAATCGTGGACTTTCTCGCCCGTATCCTCGTCGTAAACGATTGTGCCCACCGGCACTTTCAGGACAATTCCTTCGCCGTCGCGGCCAGTTTTCTTCGAGCCTTCACCGTGCCGTCCGCGCTCGGCTTTGTATTCAGGATTGAAACGGAAATGCACCAGAGTATTGTGGCGTTCGCTCGATTCCATCCAGATGTCGCCGCCATGACCGCCATCGCCACCCGAAGGCCCGCCGCGCGGAACGTACTTCTCCCGCCGGAACGCCATGCAGCCGTTGCCGCCATCGCCAGCCTTCACTCGAATTTTGGCTTCATCGATAAACATGACGTGTGACCGAGAGAATTGACGTAGGGACAGCCGCCCTCGGCTATCCGGCGGAGCGAAGCTCCGCAACTAAGCCGAAATAAAAGAGCCTCGACTCGAAGCCGAGGCCCTGCGCCGCACCCCTTAAGGGGCATTGATTTCGAAAAACGGTGGCATCGCTGAAGCGAAGCCCTGATACGAAACCTAGGCTTGCCGCGGCCCACAGGAGTCCGCGAACTACTTCGCTTCTATAGCCTCGGGCTCGATCATCACAAATTTCCCCATCGATCCCTTGTTGAGGAACTTGATGCGCCCCGTGATCTTGGCGAAGAGAGTGTCGTCTTTGCCGCGTCCAACGTTCAGTCCCGGCTTCACCCGCGTGCCACGCTGGCGGACGATGATCGTGCCGCCCGGCACCAGTTGCCCGCCAAAAGCCTTGAAGCCAAGCCGCTGCGCGTTCGAATCGCGTCCGTTTCGTGAAGTGCCTTGTCCTTTTTTATGCGCCATAAATCAGTTCCCAGTTCCCGGTTGCCAGTATTCCACTCCCAATTCTTCGTCACAACAAACTAAATTGTCATCCGGCCCGGCCGCAACCGAAGGGGAAGACCTGCTATTTCTTTTTCTTCTTCGCGGCTGATTTCTTCGGTGCCGCTTTCTTCGCATGTGCATGCGCCACATGCTTCTTCGCAGCTTTCCCCGGCCGTTTCGAAGCTTTCACTTCTGTGACGCCCTCGTGTTCGCCGCCCTCGTGCGCCTTCTTCACCTTCTTTTCTTTTTTCACCAGCTCAGGCGCCTTGAACGACTGTCCATCAAAAGCAATCTCGGTGATGCGGACCGCCGTGTAATCCTGCCGGTGTCCACGCAACTTCTTGTATTGCTTCTTACGCTTGTAATGGAAGACCAGGATCTTCTCGCCGCGTCCCTGCTCGACGACCTCGCCGGTTACGAGCGCCCCCGACCCCGCAGGCAATACGCTGCCCGCCTCGGCCGAAACCGCCAGAACGTCCCCGAACTCGACCCTTCCGTCCTTGTCTTTCTGCGTTTCCATCCGGATCACGTCGCCCGGGGCAACACGATACTGCTTTCCACCTGCGCGGATCACCGCGTACATAAACTCTCCTTCGTGCTCGTGTGGGGACGGGGCTTTGCCCCGTCCAAGCCGAGCGCAGCTCGGCAGATACAATCTTGTGCTTGCTGTTTTTCCGCAACGGCTTGTGACCGGAAACGCGGCGCGGCCCCAGAACGGGTCCGCAAGTACAGGCAAACTCAACCAGTCTATCGTGCGCTGTGGAAATCGGTCAAACGGAACCAGGACGCGGTCCCAGGCCATCACCGCTTTTCGGAATCATCCGCCATGCGACCGCCGCACTCGCCAGCGCCAAGCCAGCGCAAATTAGCATGACAATTCGATATCCAAATACAAATGCTTCCCCGATGGATTGAGAGATTGTGGCTCTGGCACTGGGATCGAGAGCAATCGGTGCTTGCAATCCGGCAAGCCTGGTCTCTTGTGACCGAATCTCTTGCAGAACACTAGTTGGGAGCGAAAACTGTGCCAGGCTGTGGTTCAAGCGAAAGCCAAAAGCCTTCACCATCACAATTCCAAAAACCGCAATCGCAAGTACGCCCGCCACGCGCGCCACGGCATTGTTGATTCCCGAAGCCGCGCCGACTCGATCTTCATTCACCGAGTTCATTACCGAGGTGGTAAGAGGAGCCACAGTGACGGCCATCCCGAATCCCAGAACCACCATCGCCGGAAAGAACGCCTTCCAGTAGCTGTCTCCGACGGAAGGCAGTGTGAACAGTCCGAAACCTAAAGCGACAATGACCGGACCGAGAATCAGTGGCCCTCTCGGCCCATAGCGCGCCACCAGTCCTCCAGACCAGCGGGAAAGAAGGAACATCAGCAAGATCAAGGGAAGGATCGCAGCACCGGCTGCGGTTGCGGAGTATCCCTGAACTTGAATCAGGTTCAAGGGAAACAAGAAAAAGAAAATTCCAATCGCGGCATACAAGAACAGCGTAAGCAGGTTCGCGCCACTGAAGCTGCGGGACTCAAACAGGGCGAGCGGCAGCATCGGTGAATGGACGCTGCCCTCGATAAACACGAAAGCGACAAGACATCCGAAGCCAACAATCAAACTTCCGAAAACCAACGGATTGCGCCAACCCATGTTGACCGACTCGAGGAATCCAACAATTAAGCCGCCTAGTCCCGCAGTGGCAACAAGCGCTCCAAACCAATCGATGCGACCAGCACTGGCGCTACGGCTTTCCGGAATCCGCCAAACCGAAATAGCGATCACGGCCGCCGCAAGAGGGAGATTGATAAAGAATACCCACCGCCAGGAAGCATGCTCAACCAGCCAGCCGCCAAGAACCGGCCCAATGGCGGTGGTGATCGCTGTGAATCCCGACCACGTCCCGATCGCCTGACCACGATTCTTCTCGTCGAAAGACGAACTGATTATCGCAAGACTGCCCGGTACGAGCAGTGCTGCTCCCACACCTTGAATGCTCCTGGCGATGATGAGTAAATGAATGTTCGATGCGGCGCCGCAACCCGCGGAAGCCACGGCAAAAATCGCTACCCCTATCACGAATATCAAACGACGCCCAAACAGATCCCCGAGCGAACCGCCAACTAAAATCAACGCCCCTAGAAACAGCCCGTAAGACTCGACCACCCATTGCACATCCACGACCGTGGTATGAAAGTTGGCTTGGACCGCGGGCAGGGCGACGTTGACGACCGTGCCATCGATGAACGCTAGACTCGAGCCAAGGATGGTGGCAGTAAGGACCCATAGTCTCGCGTCGGGCTTACACGGAATTTCTGCACCTGCCGATCGCATTACGGATTCATCGCAAGGCGTTCTCATGAAACTACCCAGTGGAGCGTGGTTCACAAGATGAGAGAAACAGAGCTGAGGTCGTTTTCAAAACTCTTTCGCCGAATCCAGCAGTATCGTCACCGGCCCTTCATTGATCAGTTCCACCTGCATCGCTTCCTGGAAGCGTCCGGTTTCGCAGCGCAGGCCGGCGGCGCGGACTCTCTCCACAAGATATTCGTAGAGTTCGCGCGCTTGCTCGGGCGGAGCGGCTGCGTCGAACGATGGCCGCTTGCCGCGGCGAGCGTCTCCGTAGAGGGTGAACTGCGAGACCACCAGCAGCGCGCCGGCAACCTCCGCGACGGATAAATTCATCTTGCCACCGGCATTTTCAAAAATTCGAAGGCCAATCGTTTTCTCGACAAGGTAATCAGCCTCAGCGCGCGTATCTCCCGCTCCCACCCCGAGCAGCACCATAAGACCGAGACCGATCTCGCCGGTGATTTCTCCGTTCACACTCACCTGCGCATGGGTCACGCGCTGCACCACGGCGCGCATCTAGCGGGTGGCCTCAGGGAGAACGAGAAGCGTCTCGTGTCCGGCGAGCGCCTGCCAGCGTCCATCGCGGTAAGTGAATACGTCTGTGAAGCGGACGCGAGCCTCGACCTTGCCGGAAGTGTCCACCAGCGTGGCGAGTCCGCGGGTAAATCCGGAGTTCCCCTCAACGTGCGCGCGCATTTCTGAGAGGTGGTTCACGCCCGGCTTGCGATGCGGGATGTGCTCCAGCGTCTGGGCGCGGGTATGCAGCGAGCCGTCGACGTCGGCGTCTTCGAATTCGGCGGCCACCATGCAGGCGACGCTGTCAGCGTCCTTGCGGCTGAGGGCTGCGGCCCAGTTCTGTTCGAGTTCGATGAGCGCGGCCTCGGTCTTCGGCTGATCTTTGGGGCAGTCGGAGGCAAGCGCGGACGATGCGAGGACGAGCAAAACCGCGAGCAGGGTTGGGATTTTCACGTCCAGATCGTGACATGAGTTCGGCGAAATGAGCAAGAGCGCATGCAGTGCCGAGGTTTGACCGCTCTCCCCGCCGCCAGTTACGATTCTCTAGTGATCTTCCCGCATATCAGGTTCAACCAGGCCAGTTGTCTTCCTTTGCATACTTTTCCGATCCCTTTTAGACTACTGGTTTCGACTTCATTCGATCCATTGAGCAACATGCAGTCGTAAATAGGTAAACGACAATCAGCAAACGCCGGCCCGCAACCCGGACCCGCGATCCCCAGATTTAGAAACGAGGAGAGACATGGCAGCCGTTGATGAAAAAGTGAAACAGATTATTGTCGAGCAGTTGGGTGTGGACGAGGGCGAGGTCACGCCCAGCGCTTCGTTCGTGGATGACCTGGGCGCCGATTCGCTCGATACCGTCGAGCTCGTGATGGCCTTCGAAGAGGCCTTCGATATTGAAATCCCCGACGAGGATGCGGAGAAGATTCGCACCGTGTCGGATGCCGTAGACTACATCGGCAAGCACGCGAAGGCAGGCAAGTAATTTGGCGAGTAATTTGGAAAGACGGGTCGTGATTACCGGCATCGGCCTGATCTGCTCCGTGGGTAATACCACCGACTCGGTGTGGCAGGCCCTGCTCGCGGGCAAGAGCGGTATTGACCGCATAACCCAGTTCGACGCCTCCGCCTTTGCCTGCCAGATTGCCGGCGAGGTCCGCAACTTCGATCCCTTCCAATTCATCGAGAAAAAGGAAGTGAAGAAGATGGGCCGCTTCATCCACTTCGCCGTCGCCGCGGCTGACGAAGCGATGAAGATGTCGCAGCTCAAGGTCACGCCCGAAAACGCGGAGAACGTCGGCGTGCATATCGGCTCGGGCATCGGCGGATTCGACGTGATCGAGCGGGAACATACCGCGCTTATGGAGGGCGGCCCGCGCAAGATCTCGCCTTTCTTCATCCCTGCCGCCATCGTCAACCTCGCCGCCGGGCACGTTTCCATGCGGTTCGGCGCCAAGGGCCCGAATGAAGCGACGGCCACGGCCTGCACCACGAGCGCCCACTCCATCGGCGATTCCTTCCGCATCATCCAGCACCATGACGCCGACGTAATGATTGCCGGAGGCTCCGAAGCCGCCATTACTCCCATGGGCGTCGGCGGATTCGCCGCCATGCGCGCTCTTTCTACTCGCAATGACGACCCGGCTCGCGCCAGCCGTCCTTGGGACAAGGACCGCGATGGCTTCGTGATGGGTGAAGGCGCCGGCATCCTGGTGCTCGAAGAGCTCGAACATGCCCGCCGCCGGGGCGCTCCCATCCTGGCGGAAGTGGTCGGCTACGGCATGTCCGCGGACGCTTATCACATGACTCAGCCGGCCCCCGAGCACGAAGGCGGTTTCCGCGTCATGCGCAACGCGCTGCGCGACGCGAAACTCGACGCCAGCGTCGTTGGCTACCTCAACGCCCACGGCACCTCGACGCCCATCGGCGACACGCTCGAAGCGCACGCCATTCGAAATCTGTTTGGAAATAAAGTGCCGGTGAGTTCCACCAAGTCCATGACCGGCCATCTGCTGGGCGGAGCGGGCGGATTAGAGGCCGGAGTGACGGTGCTGGCACTGCGCGATCAGATTCTGCCGCCTACGATTAACCTCGAGAGTCAGGATCCGGAGACCGACGGCATGGATTTCGTTCCCAACCACGCCCGCAAAACGCAATTCGAATACGCCATGTCGAATTCGTTCGGCTTCGGCGGGACGAACGGTGCTCTGCTGTTCCGCAAGTGGACAGAGTAAACAAAATCATCTGTAGCGAGGGGGTTGCCCCGTCTCCCGCATCCTCGAATTCGCCCCCTGAGACGCGGCAAGCCGCGTCTCTACGAGAAAGTCCGGAAGCTGCCCCTACTCTTTCTTCATCGCGTCAATCATTACGTACAGCTCTTTCGTATCCGTCACCTCGACGTAGGGCTTGCCGTTGCGCTTGTTGCTCACTACCCAAATCGTCGGAGTGTGCTCGATGTGCAGACTCACGCCCAACTCTTTGTCCGCTCTCACCAGTCCCGCCAGCTTGCCCGCCGGATCCACCACGAACGGCAAACCGATCTTGTGATCAGCCGCAAACTTGTCCGCGAATCCCCGCAAATTCTGTGGATTGATCTCGAGCTGGTGCTCGAACACGGAGTCGCGGAACGCGTTCCCGATCTCCTTGGAATGCGTGTCGAAGTAGCGCGCCAGCACGGCGGCGTCGAACGACCAGTTATGCATCGGCAACGGGAAATCGTGTTGCACCAGCGGAATCTTGTAGGTCCGTGAGGCCTGAGCCAGCAGCGGCGCCGTTCGACCGCACTGCGGACACTGCAGGTCTTCGAAAACAACGAGCGCAACTTGCGCACCCTTCGGCGGACGGAGAGCTTCCGGCACATCCTGCCCGAAAACCGGCAGGCAGAGCACTACCAGACACAACAGTATTAGGAACAATAATCGTTGAATCTTCATAGTCTTATTTTGGATGCACATCGAACTGAGAATAACCCTATAGTAGCGAATTCAGCCCATTCGCGCACGTGCGGAGCTTTTATCAGCTGCCCGCACATGGGCTGTCTCCACCACTGGACTGCCGTACAATAGCCCCGATGATTGCGCATCTTCGAGGAACTTTGCTGGCGAAACATCCGAACCAGGCGATCGTGGAAACTCATGGGGTCGGCTATGACGTTTCGATCAGCGTGCCGACGTTCACGGAAATGCCGGCGGCGGGCGCTGAAGTCGCGCTCCATATCCACACCCATGTTCGCGAAGATGCGCTGAGCCTCTACGGGTTTTTGCGACTTGCCGAGAAACAGCTTTTTGAGAAGCTGTTGACGGTGAGCGGGATTGGTCCGAAGCTCGCGATCACGATCCTGAGCGGCATGGCAGCGGACGAGATGGTGGGAGCGATTCGTGGAGGCGACTTGGCGCGACTTACCCGCATTCCAGGAATTGGCAAGAAGACAGCGGAGCGGATGGTGCTGGAGCTGCGCGACAAGCTGCCAGCGCCCGCGGGAGCGCTTGAAATGAGCGCTCAGCTGGCGAGCCCGGTGGAGGAAGATGTTATTTCCGCGCTGGTAAATCTGGGCTATCAGCGGGCAGCGGCGGACAAGGCGCTGCTGGCAGCGCGGGGCGGCAAGAGTCCTCAGAGTTTTGAAATGCTGTTTCGCGAGGCGCTGGGATCGCTGTCGAAGTGACTCCACGTCAAGTTATCCACGCCGGGTAAGTCCACTCCGATTACCGTGTTAGTTCGAACGCATTACTTCGAACGCGTTATTTTGAATCCGGAGAGGTTTTGTGCGCAGACGGTCGGTTCAAATCACGCTGCTGGTCCTGTGTATCGTGACCGCGATCTTCGTTGCGATCCCACCGCTGGTGGACGAGCGGGAGAACAAGTTGCTGAAGAAGCCGCCCTACACGGCATCGGAGCGGGCGCTGAAGCTGCACAAACAACTCACGATCGCCGACCTTCACGCCGATTCGCTCTTGTGGGGCCGGGATCTGCTGGAGCGTAGCACCTACGGGCACGTGGACATCCCGCGACTGGCGGACGGCAACGTTGCATTGCAAGTGTTCTCGCTGCCTACCAAGAGCCCCCACGGACTAAACATTGAGAGCAATGAAGACAAGAACGACGACATTTTCTGGCTGGCGATTGCGGATCGCTGGCCGCCGGCAACCTGGAACAGCCTGACCGAGCGGGCCCTGTATCAGGCGCGGCGTCTGCATCAATTCGCGCGTGGTTCACGAGGCGGCTTCGTGGTGATTGAGGGTTCCGCTGATCTCTCCAGTTACCTGGAGCGCCGGCGGCTCAATGGCAAGCTCACAGCCGGATTGCTTTCGATCGAAGGGGCGCACGCGCTCGACGGCAAGCTGGAGAATCTCGATGTTCTGTACCGCGCCGGCTACCGGATGATGTCACCCAGCCATTTTTTCGATAACGATATTGGGGGATCGGCGGCGGGAGTTCATAAAACGGGTCTCACCGAGAAAGGCCGCGAGTGGGTACGGCAAATGGAGGCCCGGCACATGATTGTGGACCTGGCGCACGCGTCGGCCAAGACGATTGAAGATGTTCTTGCGATTGCCAACCGTCCGCTGGTCGTTTCCCACACGGGCGTGAAGGGGACATGCGACAACAATCGGAACCTTAGCGATGATCAGATTCGAGCGGTGGCGGCAAAGGGCGGCTTGATCGGCATCGGATATTGGGACACGGCGACTTGCGGCACCGATGCGCGGGCGATTGTGAAGGCGATGCGGTATGTCTCCGATCGGGTGGGCGTGGAACATGTGGCGCTCGGTTCGGACTTTGACGGGGCAACTACGGCTCCGTTTGATACGACAGGAGTGGTCGAAATCACCGATGCGTTGCTGGAAGCGGGCTATTCCGTACTGGAGATCCGGATGATCATGGGGGAGAACGCGGTGAGGTTCCTGGAGGCGAACCTGCCGGAGAAGTAGCGGCTTGCGGCGAGGTGGGGCAGGTTGCCTTAATGTGACCCGGTGGGGAAGAGTTCGTATGCCTGCATGGACGGGCCAGGACGCCCGTCGCTCGATTGGGACTCGGATGCCCGTACTTAGTTGCCGACGAAGCGCAGATACAGGTCGCGGTCGTGCTGGCAGGTTTCAGCCATCTGCTTCACCTTTTGCCACGCTTCCAATTGAGTATCGTCACGCACGCGATCTTTCGCGCGATCCCATTCCTTGAGGAAGGGTTCCATCTGCAAGTGATTGAACACGGTCTTGCCGAACGGATCGATGCCGCTGAGCAGCAGAAAATCATCATGGCTGGTGGCGGGAACCACCCCGTGCAGCATGACCCACTCACTACGTTCGCCGAGATCGTCTTCCAGCTTCACGACCAGGGACATTGCTAACCTCACTGAGTGATGCAATGGTACTGGCCGCAATGTAACAGCCCGGCAGGGCGTTATTCAAGCCGAGCCCATTGTCGAAAGTAACCCCGGTTTGATGACTAGGGCAGATGAAGCGCGCGGTTCGGCTGGACGGGCGAGGACGCCCGTCTCTCCACAAGCTTACGCCTGGCCTACGTGGGCGCCGTGCTGGAAGTGGTATTGGAGAATCTTTGCGGCCAAGGCGGGGGTTACGCCCTGTCCTGGGGCTTCGACGGAGCGGACGACTTCTCCGCGACAGATGACTTCGGTAGCCGCGAGCCCGGCAATCTCTGGCGGCAGGACGAGGCTGATCTCCAGTTGTGCGTTCGGATGGAGAAATTCCTGCGCCTGGAACAGCAATCCGGACCGGCTGATGTTCTCGGTGGTGCCGGGGCGCCAACTCTTTTCACCGAGCGGACGATAGCGCAGCGGAAGCTGGAGATTGAAACGACGAGCCCGGAATGGTGGAACCTTCTTTTCAAGAACGCTTGCGCCGCGGGATTGCATGGCGACCTCCAGGGGAATGGGCTCGGAATCCAGCACCTCGCGGACGCGGTCTTTCAGAACGGGGAGGCTGAACGGTTTTTGGAGCAAATTAATACCGGCATCGAGGGTGCCGTCAAGACCAACGGCATTCTCGGTGTAACCCGACATGTAGAGCACGCGGACGTCCGGAAGCAGAGTGGTGACTTGCACGGCCAATTCGCGTCCATTCATCCCGGGCATAATGACATCAGTGAGCAGGAGGTCGATCGTGCCCTCGTGGCCGGCTACGATTTGCAGAGCAGCGGCGCCGTCTTCGGCCTCGAGGATCTTGTAACCCTGCGTTTCCAGATACTGGCGGGCGAGGCGGCGGAGATTGGTTTCATCTTCGACCAGGAGAATAGTTTCCTGCCCACGATCGGCGCGGGGAAGACCGACGGAATCCTGCGCGGCGGCGGCGTCTTCTCGGCCATCGACCCGCGGGAAGTAGGCACGGAAGGCAGTGCCGCGCTGCGGCTGGCTGTCGACAAAGATAAAAGCGCCGCTTTGTTTCACGATGCCGTACACCATAGAAAGGCCGAGACCGGTGCCCTTGGCCCCCTTGGTGGTGAAGAAAGGCTCGAAGATGCGAGACTGGGTTTCGTTGTCCATGCCAACGCCGGTGTCACTGATGGCAAGCATGACGTAGTCGCCTGGGGTGAGCGGCGCGTGAGTACGCGCGAAGTGTTCGTCGAGGGTGACGTTGGCAGTCTCGATGG
The DNA here is from genome assembly GCA_963789205.1 of uncultured Acidobacteriaceae bacterium. Lineage (GTDB taxonomy): Bacteria > Acidobacteriota > Terriglobia > Terriglobales > Acidobacteriaceae > Acidiflorens. The sequence goes on along the minus strand of CAWBJV010000019.1, from coordinate 232,518 downwards.
TCAGCTTGCCACCTTGCGGCATGGCATCGCGGGCGTTGACGGCGAGGTTCATGATGACCTGGTCGATCTGGCCGGGATCGGCACGGACCGCGCCGATAGCAGGGCCTGGAACCATAACAAGATCGATGTCCTCACCGATCATGCGGGTGAGCATTTTCAGGTTCTCAGCCACCACCTCGTTCAGGTCGAGCACCTTGGGAGCGAGCATTTGTTTGCGGCTGAAGGCCAGCAATTGCCGGGTCAGCGAAGTGGCGCGCTGCGTTGCATTGGAGATTTCCTGCGCCGGCCCCCGCAGCCGGAGATCGGGTCCGACCCGTTCGAGCAGAAACTCGGAATAGCCGGAGATCACCATCAGCAGGTTGTTGAAGTCATGGGCGATGCCGCCGGCGAGGCGACCGATCGCTTCCATCTTTTGCGCCTGACGGAGCTGCAGTTCCAGTACGCGGGTTTCGGTAACGTCTTCCATGAAGAGTTCGAAGCTGCCTCCTTCCTTCCCGTTAGGAATCGAACGTCCGGAAATGCGCGCCACGATGGCCGCACCATCCTTGCTGACGCACTCCGTGGTCAGGTTGTTGAATTCCTTGCGGGCGTGAAAATAATCGGCGGTTTGAAACCATTGCTGGGCGTCGGAGTACAGGCTTCCCAGATGCTTGCCCGTGAGGTCGGCGGCGCTGTCATAACCAAACATAGCCACCATGGCGGGGTTTGCGTCCTGGATGATGCCAAGCGCGTCGCAGCGGCAGATACCATAGGGCGCGTTCATCACCAGCGAGCGAAAGTTGCTCTCGGAGCGGCGCAGGCTCTCCTGGGTGGCTCGGAGGGCGGCGTTGAACCAGCAGATCAACAGGGCGACGGCGAAGAACAAGGCGAGGTGCGCGATCGCCTTGCGATACTCGCTTGGAGTCAGTTCTCCGGCAAATGAATAGTAGGCGCTGACCGTGAGCGCAAAAGAGGTGGCGGCGAGTCCGGGCTTCCATCCTCCGTACCAGGCACTAACCATCACGGCGACGGCGAACACGACGAGGCGGCTCTCGGCAATATCGGAGAAAAACAAGGTTGGAATCAGCGCCAGGACGGTGCTGAGGAGGGCGACTCCATAGCGCAGGATAGGAGCGCGCGCCGGAGGTACGGCCAAGCTGCGGATGAGGGGGAGTTTCATACGCATGGTCCATGCTATGCGCGGATCGTGCGCAGAGCGAGTTACGACAGTCCACCGCAGTCTCCTGGCGGCACAGTGGCCAGAGGTACACCTACCAGGCAGGTCAGCCAGGCACGTCAGCCAGACACAACCTGGGAGCAACGTAGAGAGAAAATGGAAAAGCCTTGTCCACAGCCTAATCTCCTAGGACGCTTTCTGCAAAACTCGCTGGTACAAATCGGCGGTAAGGGAACATACTTCGTAATGGGTCTGGTAACAGGGCTTGCAACAGTGGCCGTCAACGACGAAACTAGCGGGGCATCGCAGGAACATCGCGAGGAATATCGGAATGAATATCGGCCTCTTCGGCGGCAGCTTCGACCCCATCCATCGCGGACACCTGACCCTGGCCCAGGCGGCCGCCAAACGCTACTCTCTGCGGCAAGTGCTATTTGTGCCGGCGAATGTTCCTCCACACAAACAGAAACAGCCGCTCACAGCGTTCATCCATCGATATGCCATGGTGGCGATTGGAACGCAGGACGAGCGGGGATTCCTGCCGTCGCTGCTGGAGGGGCCGGAGTTCACTACCGCGGAGCCTCGCTCCACCGGACAGCTGGCGCCGGCTGTGCCTACACGAGGCGGGGTGAATTACGGGGTGAATTATTCGATTGATACGGTTCGGCGCCTGAAACGAACTCTCAAGAAATCGGACCGGCTTTTTTTCCTGATCGGGATTGACGCCTTCCGCGACGTCGCAAAATGGCGCGAGGCGCGCGCGCTGCTGGCGGAGTGCGATTTCATCGTCGCCAGCCGTCCTGGATATTCCTTGCGGGACGTGGCCGAGTCGTTGCCGGAAGATCTGCGGCCTCCGGCGGCGGTGACTCGTCCCTTTCATAAGCAGCCGGCAAAGGGCGATCTGGTTCTTCCCGGAGTCACGTTGCACTTGCTTGAAGGCGTTAATCAGAGCGTCTCCGCGACCGCGATTCGCTCGGCGGCGGCGCAGGGCAAGCCGCTCGGACGATGGCTGGACCGGCGGGTGGCGGATTACATACGTAAGCACAGGCTGTACCGCGGAGACCGATCGGCGAGGTAAGTGGCTAGCGCTTTGTCCTCGGTGAGCTTCGCCCGGACGGACGAATGCGTCCGTTCCTACGTGGGTTGAGGAGGGTCCCGGGGGCATGTGTATTGCGGGCGGGTTACAATCAATGAGCCCGTATGAAGAAAAAGGACGACCTCAAACTCCAAGTGAGTGAAGCCATCCTCGCCTGCCAAGACAAACAAGCTGACAATGTCACGGTTCTCGAACTTGAAAAAGATTCGGGAGCGTTCACTGACTACTTTGTGATGTGCAGCGGAAGCAATTCCCGGCAGATCCAGGCTATCGCCGACGCGGTGGACGAGCGCCTGGAGTCCCTGGGCATGCACGTAACGCACGCTGAGGGCTACAAACAGGCCGAGTGGGTGTTACTCGACTATGTGGACTTCGTCGTCCATGTGTTCTCCGAGAAAGCGCGCCAGTTCTACGACCTGGAACGCCTGTGGAAGTCGGCCAAGCGGCTGGAGCCAGCGGAACTGATGGCGAAGCCGAAGCCGCGGCGGGCAATGATAGCCAACCCCACGACCGCGAAATCCATAACAGGCAAAGCCGTTCCCCGTGTGCCCAAGAACGCACGTAAAAAGGCCTGAAGTGTGCGCTTCGAATCCAGCCCCGTGGGGTTCCTCTTTCCGTCTGGTGGCCGCGGAAAAGTGGAAGGCAAAATCGGCGGTGCTGGGCAACCCGGTCACGGAAGCTTTGGTCGAATGCTCGTGTCCGACGCCCGGCATGCGTGTTCTCGATCTAGCTGGCGGCACTGGCGAGCCTGGAATCAGCCTGGCGCAGCGCGTTCCCCAAGGTTCGGTCATGGCGGTAGATCAGAGTTCGGAACTCCTCGACATTGCTGCCAGGCGCGCCCGGAGCAAGAATCTTTTGAACTTCATCACCCAACAAGCCGACGCGCACCAGTTGCCGTTTGCTGACCAGAGCTTTGATCTTGCCACTTGCCGCTTTGGGGTGATGTTTTTCAGCGATTGCCAACGAGCACTGGTAGAGCTGCGCCGCGTGTTGAAGCCCGGAGCTCGTGGTTGCTTTATCGCGTGGGGCCCTATCGAACAACCTTATTGGCAAAGCACCCTGAAAATTGTGCACCGGCATGTGGGCGGAGCCATGCTTGAACCGGGAGGCGCCGATCCTTTTCGATTCTCGTCCGCGGGTTCTCTCTCAGCGGTGCTTACCGCCTCGGGATTTCGCGAAGTGGAAGAGTCGACTCAGGGTTTGCCCTGGACTTGGCCGGGAGACGCGGAAGAAGTTCTCGAATACTTCTGCGCCGTGGCAGCTCCGTTCCGTTCGATGCTGGACCGAGTGCGGGCGGAAGAGTGGCCCGTGATCCGCGCTGAGGCGAAGGCCGCGATCGAGCGCTATCGCGTCGGGGATGAAATCCGGTTCAGCGCCGACGTGGTTCTGGCGTCAGGCAAGGCCTGAGTGGGCGGAAAACCTGTGAAGATCATAGTGGCCTGGATCGGGAAGACGAAAGAGCCGGCAATCGAGGCCTTGACCGCGGAGTATTTGAAACGGATCTCGCGCTACGCTGAAGTTGCGGGCGTCGCATTGAAGGACGAAGCCGCAATTTTATCGCTGGCCAGCGGCGAGCGGCAGAAAAATAAAAATAAAGAGCGGCTCAAGCTGGTTCTCCTCGATTCGCGGGGGAAACAGTTTTCGTCCGAAGAGCTGGCTGGCTTTCTTGAGCGCGAACAGGTGAACGCGACACCACTGCTGTTCGCGATTGGCGGCAGTGACGGCTTCAGTGAAGAAGCACGCCGCCTCGCTGGCTTTACTCTGTCCCTGGGAAAGATGACGCTGCCTCACGAGCTGGCGCGCGTGATTCTGGTGGAGCAGGTTTATCGCGCTTTGACCATCCTCAAGAATCATCCCTACCATTTGGGACATTAACTTTATGGTAACGGGGCAGCGCCCAGTCAGCCCCATCCTCGAGAGACTCGATTCCTAGACCCGATGAACTTCTGGCAGCTTCCCAGCGGCGCTAAACTGGCTTACTGTAATTCTTGACAGGCGAAACAGGTCTGAATTTATAGGCGAGGCCCTCCCCCAATGAAAAACCCGTACGACGTGCTACGAATGAAAGAGCAGGAGCTGTTGCGGGTCCGCAAAGAGATGGACGCTCTGCGGGTCGCAGCGCGCTTGCTGGGCGCCGAGGATCCAGGCGCAGCGAACGGTGAAGGTCGCCCTAAGCTGCAACGAGTCGTCGAAATGCCGTAGAGGATCTATTCCCCTGCTGAACGAAGGCGGACGGAAGCCAAAACCGTCCGCCTTCTTGTTTGGCATCTGGTTGTTTGTGCATCTGGCACGGTCATTCCCGTCCGCGTACAATTACAAGTTCGGCCTTATGTCGGATCTGCGCCGTGGTCTCATCATCGTGAATACCGGGCCGGGCAAGGGGAAGACCACTGCGGCCATGGGGACGGCGCTGCGGGCTGTTGGGCAGGGGATGCGCGTCCTGATGCTGCAATTTCTGAAGGGCTCGTGGCATTACGGGGAACTCGATGCGGTCAAGGCTTTCGGGGACAAGTTCATCCTGAAGCAGATGGGACGCGGCTTCGTGAAAGTCGGCGCCGAGAAACCAGACCCTGAAGACGTGCGGATGGTGGAGGAGGCCTGGGCCGAGGCTGAGAAAGCGATCCAATCCGGCGAATGGGACCTGGTGGTGCTCGACGAAATCAATTACGCCATCAGCTACGGTATGCTGGAGCCGGCGAAAGTGGTGGAGTCTCTGACGCGCAAACCGGAGATGGTGCACGTCATCTTGACCGGAAGGAATGCGCATCCGACAATTGTCGAGCTTGCCGACACCGTGACTGAAATGCGCCAGGTGAAACATGCCTACGAGAAAGGCGTGATGGCGCAGAGAGGAATCGAATATTGAATGGTAATTTGTGATTTGTAATTGGTAATTAAACCCTTGGGGTTTAGGTTTTCAATTACCAATTACACCTTACCCAATTACAAATTCCCCCATGACTTGGTTCAAGCGACAATCCGGCGAGTTAGACACCTCCGGCGAGAAGAAGGTACGCACTGAGGGCCTGTGGGTAAAGTGTGACGAATGCCGTCAGATTATCTGGAAGAAGGACCTCGAAGACAATCTCAACGTCTGCCCGAAGTGCGACAAACACTTCCGTATTGACGCCCGGGCGCGCTTGGCGCAGCTTCTCGACGACAGCAAATACGAAGTTTTCGACAGCAATCTCTCCTCTACCGACCCGCTGAAGTTTGTGGACCTGAAATCGTACTCATCGCGCCTGAAGCGGGCGAAAGCCGACACGGGCTTGAAAGATGCCATCATCAATGCCCATGGCAAGCTGAATGGCCGCCGGGTGATTGTGAGTTCGATGGAATATTCATTCATCGGCGGGAGCATGGGAGCGGTGGTTGGCGAGACCATCACGCGAGCGATTGAGAAGGCGATCGAGACGCGGAGGCCGATTATCATCGTTTCAGCGTCAGGCGGCGCCCGCATGATGGAAGGCGTCATCAGCCTGATGCAACTGGCGAAGATCTCGGCCGCGTTGGCGCGTTTAGACGCGGCGCGGGTTCCGTACATTTCGGTTTTAACCGATCCCACCACGGGCGGCGTGACCGCATCGTTTGCCATGTTGGGCGATCTCAACATCGCCGAACCTGGCGCTCTGATTGGCTTCGCGGGACCGCGAGTGATCGAGCAGACGATCCGGCAGAAGCTGCCGCCAGGTTTCCAGCGCTCCGAGTTTCTCCTGGAACACGGAATGCTCGATGCCGTGGTCCCGCGCAAGGAGCTGAAACCATACATCGCGCGGGCGTTGGAATTCATGGTGCAGGCGGCTTGAAGCGTCGTTCGTCGCTGGTCGTTAGTCGTTAGCAAACCCTCCTCTGGCGGCCTAACGTTGGTATTCCTGCTCAGGGTTCGCGGGAAGCATTTTGACCTGCGGCAGCCTCCTTCTGATGAGAGAGAGTCGAAACTGCAGGCCGGAATTGCTACCCTGAACATATTGGCGGTCGCGAAGAGCGACGAGTTTGTCTCGAGTACGCGAACGACCAACGACTAACGACCAGCGACCGATGTCCTACGAAACCGCAGTCGCGCAGATGTACGCGTTGGGCCACGAGTTGGCGCAGACGCCGTCGCACAAGTTCGATCTGGCGCATATGCGGGTGCTGTTGTCTGCACTGGGGCATCCGGAAAATCGCTTTCCAACTGTGCTGGTCGCCGGCACCAACGGCAAGGGTTCGACGGCGGCTACTCTGGCATCCATCCTGCAGGCTTCGGGACTGAAGACGGGGCTCTATACTTCGCCGCATCTGGTTCGTATCAATGAGCGGATTCGCCTCAATGGCGAACCGATCGGCGACGACGATTTCGCTATTCTCCACGACGTGGTTGACCGAACCGCCGAGCGGCTGGTTGGGGAAGGCGATCTGCCGTGGCATCCCAGCTTCTTTGAGATGCTGACCGCGATGGCCTTTGAGTATTTCGCGCGCAGCCGCCCCGATATGGTTGTGCTTGAGGTCGGCATGGGCGGGCGTCTGGATGCGACCAACGTGGTTGAGCCGCGCCTCAGCATCATCACCGATATCTCGCTCGATCATCAGAAGTATCTGGGCGAAACTGTTGCGGAGATTGCGCGTGAAAAGGCGGGGATCATTCGGCCAGCCGGAGTTGTGGTTACGCTGCCGCAATTGCCCGAAGCCAACGACGCGATCGGCAATGCTATCTTGGACGCGGGCGCGCGCGCGGTGAATGCTGTGCCTTACGTGCCACCGGTGTCGCCGGGAAGCGCGAGTTGCTTGAGTGCGGACGGCGGCGAAGAGGCGGGAATCTGGAGTCGTTATCCTCTCGACGTGATGGGCACACGAATCATGGTCGAGTCGCCACTGGCGGGGCGCCATCAGCTGCGCAACCTGGCGCTGGCGATCGCGGCGGCGGAAGAGTTGCATAACCAGGGAACAGTTCAGATCACGCCGGGGACCATCGCCGAGGGCATCCGCGAGACGCAATGGCCGGGGCGCTTCCACAGGGTGCCGGCTGCGGGAGACAGTCCCGAGTATGTGCTCGATGTCGCGCACAATCCGGCCGGAGCCTGGGCGTTGCGGTCGACGCTTTCGGCCGCTTACCCGGATCTAGAGAGCGGCGATTCGGGAAACGTCCGGGAGATCACGATGGTGTTTGGCGTGATGCGCGACAAGGCGATGCAGGAAATTGCTGAGATTCTGTTTCCGATCGCCGACCACGTGATCGTTACCCACGCCAACAATCCGCGCTCGGCGAGCCCGGATGAGATTCGGCAGGCAGCTGCGCGTGTGGCGGCGGGCATCGATCTCGAAGACGCCGAGGATGTAGCATCGGCACTGGAGCGGGCGCGGAAGGTTGCCGGAGCCGGCGGCTTGGTCGTGGTTACCGGCTCGATTTACATTGTGGGAGAGGCGATGCGCATGCTCGGCGTCCGCATCTAAGTACGTGTCGCGCGGGCACTCCTGCCCGCGAAAAAGTTTGCGGATAGGCAACCTTGAATAAGATCGCCACAACTGCGGAGCCCGAAAAAGAGCGGGCCGAGCTGCGCTCGGGTGGACAGCCGGAGGCGGCTGTCCCTACGTGGTCTGAGGGGCGGTCGGCGTCTCACCCCGTCAACCGCCATGGCTGGCTCAGCCGCCTGCGCTCCTATTTCATTCTTGCCCCGTTGATCTGGGCATACACCATCAGTCTGGGCACGGTTTCGCTGATCTGCTCGATCTTCGACCGCAACGGGCGCATCCAGCACAGATTCGCTCGCCTCTGGTCGCGGCTCGTGATGAAGACTATTGTGTCGCCGGTGAAAATCACGGGCATCACTAACGATAGCTTCGACAACTCCAAACCCCGCGTGTATGCGGTCACGCATGCATCGGCGCTCGACATCCCGATTCTCTACGTGTACTTGCCCTTTCAGTTCCGCATCATTTTCAAAAGTGAATTGCTGGCGTATCCATTTGTGGGCTGGCATCTGAAGCGCTCGGGGCAAGTCTGCATCAATCAGCAGAACCCGGCGGCTTCAATCGGCGCCATCAAGTCGGCGCTGCGGAGCCTGCGCGGTGGCATGCCGCTGGTAATTTTTCCCGAGGGTGGCCGTACGCGAGATGGACAGATTCAACCTTTTCTGCCGGGCGCATTCTTTCTGGCGATCAAGGCGCAGGCCGATATCGTGCCGATCGCCCTCGTCGACACATTCAACCTGCTCCCGATGAACACCTACCACATCAAGTGCCAGCCGCTGGAGATGCGCGTTGGCGAACCGATCTCTACGACCGGGTTGACCGTGCAAGATACAGATGCGGTTTCGGCGAAGGTGAAGGCGGCGATCGAAGGTCTGCATTCCGCACCAAGAACAACGTAGAGACAGCCTCCCTCGGCTATCCAAGCGGTCAATTCCGGCAGCGCCGCTGACAACATCCTCCGCCATCGGTCATACTCTCTTGTTCGTATTTCTTCCGGAGGTGTGATGAGGTCCCGGAAGAGTACGTCCGCCCTGCTACATGAGCAAATGTTAAACTGAAGAAATTCAGCTAAATACAGAACCTATTCATGTCCGACAGCATTCATCTGAAGCTCCCCGACGGCAGTGTCAAGGAATTCCCGAAGGGGACTACGGCGCTCGATGTCGCCAAGTCCATCAGTCCGCGTCTTGCCGATGCCGCACTCGCTGCGAAAACTAACGGTAACCTGATCGACCTCACCCGTCCCCTGGATAGCGACACCGACCTGCGCATCCTCACCGACCGCGATCCTGAGGCGCTTGAAGTCTATCGACATTCGTCCGCGCACCTCCTTGCGGCGGCAGTGCTTGAACTCTTTCCCGAGACCAAGCTTGGGCACGGTCCTCCGACCGAGAACGGATTCTTCTACGACTTTTACCGCCCGACTCCGTTCACGCCCGAGGACCTCGAGAGGATCGAGAAGAAGATGCAAGAACTCGTCCGGCAGAACCTGCCTTACGCTCGCGAATTTTTGCCGCGCAAAGAAGGTCTTGAGAAATTCAAGGGTGAAGGCGACTTCATGAAGTGCCACTTCATCGAGCAATTCACCAAGCCCGATGAAAAAATCTCGGTTTACAAAACGGGAAAGTTTCTCGACTTCTGCCGTGGTCCTCACCTGCCTTCGACCGGGAAGATCAAAGCGTTCAAACTGCTCAACATCGCCGGCGCTTATTGGCTGGGAGACGAAAAGAATCAGCAGCTGCAGCGCATCTACGGCACGTCGTTTTTTTCGAAGAAGGATCTCGACGCCTACCTCACCGGCATCGAAGAGGCGAAAAAGCGCGACCATCGCGTGCTGGGCAAACAACTCGACCTGTTTTCGATCCAGGAGCTCGCCGGACCCGGGCTGATCTTCTGGCATCCGAAGGGCGGCATCATCCGCAAGGAGATGGAAGACTGGATGCGCGAGCAGTACGTCAAGCGCGGCTATTCACTCGTCTACACGCCGCACGTGATGCGCCGCCAGCTTTTCTTCACCTCGGGCCATGAGGGCTATTACGCCCAGAACTTTTTCGATTTCATGGAACTCGACGACGCCGAATACCGCGTAAAGCCCATGAACTGCCCCGGCCACATTCTCATTTACAAAGATTCGCTGCGCTCCTATCGCGATCTGCCCGTGCGCCTTGGCGAACTCGGAACGGTCTACCGCTATGAACGCTCAGGCGTCATGCACGGCCTGCTGCGCGTCCGCGGCTTTACGCAGGACGACGCTCACATCTTCTGCACTCCGGAACAAATCGAGAAGGAAATCGCGGATTGCGTGGAGTTTGCCCGCGACGTGCTGAAAGACTTCGGCTTTGACAAATTCCAAACCGAGCTGTCCACCTGGGATCCAAACGACCGCAAGAGCTTTGTCGGAAGTGAAGACCAATGGAACATGGCGACCAGCTCGCTCGAAAAAGTTTTGCAGTCGCTGAAGATTGAATATAAAACCATCCCCGGCGAAGCCGCATTCTACGGCCCGAAGATCGACATCAAACTGGTCGATGCCATCGGACGCCTTTGGCAGCTCTCAACTGTGCAGTTCGACTTCAACCTGCCGCAGCGTTTCGATCTCGAATACGTATCGGATGACGGCAGCCGCAAGCAGCCCCTTATGGTCCACCGCGCGCTCTATGGATCGATCGAGCGCTTCTTCGGCGTCCTCATTGAACACTACGCCGGAGCCTTCCCCGTATGGCTCTCTCCTGTGCAGGTGGCGATGATCCCAATCGCCGAGCGGCACACGGAATACGCCGACAAAGTAGCGGCCCAACTGCGGGCAGCGGGCGTGCGGGTGGAAGTCGATTCCCGCAACGAGAAGATGAACGCAAAAATCCGCGAACACGCGATGCAGAAAGTGCCGTTTTTGCTGGTGGTCGGGGATAAAGAAGCTGAGGCCGATAAAGTTAACGTCCGCACCCGCGGGAAAGAAAAGACGGAAGACATGGGCACGGCGGAGTTCGTCGAGAAGATTAAGAGGCTGATTGCGGAGAAGAGCGCGACGTTGTAGTAGGCAGTCCTCAAACTTCACGTAGGGCTGTTCCTCGACACCCATCCCCTGTGTTAGCATCAAAAGTTTCGCAGGCGTTGTTGGGCTGGCCTGTACCCTGTATTCATCCTCATTCCGGGCCTTATCACCCTTCCCGTAAGCCTGCGGAAGGAGACAACCCGTGAAAGTGTACGAAGGAGCCAATCTCCGCAACCTTGCCCTCATCGGACACGGGCATGCCGGCAAAACCACCCTGGTGTCCGCCATGCTCTATACCGCCGGCGCCACGCCGCGCTTCGGACGCGTGGACGACGGCTCCGCCACCACCGATTACGACGAAGAAGAAATCGCTCGCAAGATGTCGATCGGCACCGGCCTCGCTTTTGTCGAGTGGGGCAAGACGGACGCGAAGGTCAAGATCAATCTCCTCGACACTCCTGGCTTCAACATGTTCGTCCACGAGGCCAAGATGGTGCTGCCCGTGGTGGACGCAGCGCTCGTTGTCGTCGACGGCGTCGCCGGCGTCGAGGTTGTGACTCAGCGCGTCTGGGGATACTGCGATGAAATCGACCTGCCGCGAATGATCGTCGTTAACCGCATGGATCGCGACCGCGCCGACGCCAACCGCGTGCTCGAGTCGCTGACCAACGCCTTCGGCCGCGCCGTCACTCCGCTGCAGCTCCCCATCGGCAGAGAGAAGAGTCTCAGCGGCATCGTCGATCTCGTCCGCATGAAGGCCTACACCTACGAGATGGGCGGAAACGGCAAAGGCAAGGAGGGCCCGATTCCCGCCGACATGGCCGGCGTCGCCCAGGAAGCCCACGAGAGGCTTGTCGAGCTGATCGCTGAGGGCAAAGACGAATTGATGGAAGAATTCTTTGAGAAGGGAACGATTCCCGAAGAGGATCTAGTCCCGGCGCTGCACGAAGCGATCCGCGAAGACAAACTTTTTCCCGTGCTCTTCACCTCCGGCCTCGGCAACATCGGCGTGGACGAGCTGATGGACTTCATCGTCGACTACACACCCGCCGCCAGCGAGCATCACGCCATCACCGGCCAGCCCGTCGGCGGCAACGGCGAGCCACCCGTACGTAAGGGCACTGATAACGAGCCGGCTTCCGTGTTCGTCTTCAAAACCATGTCAGACGCATTCGCCGGCCGGATTTCTTACTTCAAGGTTTTCTCCGGCGTGCTGAAGAACGACGCATCGCTGCAAAATTACAATCGTAATATCCAGGAAAAGTTCGCTCACATTTCCGTTGTCCAGGGCAAGCAAATGATCCCGGTTCCGGAGTTGCATGCCGGAGACATCGGCGGGGTCGCCAAGCTAAGAGAAACTCTCACAGGCGATACGCTGGGCGATAAGTCATCGCCGATCCGCTATCCCATGGTGCAACTGCCCGAGCCAGCGATCACATTTGCCATCGAACCAAAGAGCCGCGCGGACGAAGACAAACTGGGCGTCGGCCTCCACAAGTTGATGGAAGAAGACGCCATGCTGCGTTTCTTTCGCGACCCGCAGACCAAAGAGTTCTTGATCGCAGGCACCGGACAGCAGCACATCGAAGTCGTGGTCTCGAAGATGAAGAAGCGTTACCACGCCGAAGTGGTGCTGAAGGCGCCCAAGGTGCCGTATCGCGAAACCATTCGCGGCAAGGCCGACGTTCAGGGACGCCACAAGAAGCAGACCGGCGGCCACGGCCAGTACGGCGATTGCAAGATCAAAATGGAGCCGCTACCGCGCAACTCTGAAGTTGAATTCGAGTTCGTCAATGATATTTTCGGCGGCGCGATCCCGCGCAACTTTATTCCCGCCGTCGAAAAGGGGATCAAGGACGCCGCCACCCGAGGCTACCTCGCCGGTTATCCCGTGGTGAACTTTCGCGCAATCCTCTACGACGGCTCCTACCATGACGTGGATTCGAACGACCTCTCGTTCCAGATGGCGGGCCGCATCGCCTTCCGCAAGGCCATGGAAATGGCCAAGCCGACGCTGCTCGAACCGATCATGCAAGTCGAGATCTCCATCCCCGACGAATTTGCCGGCACCATCATGGGCGACCTCAACAGCCGCCGCGGACGCATCCAGGGCATGGATAACAAAGCCGGCAACACGATCGTAAAGGCCGAGGTGCCCATGGCCGAGATGCTCACCTACGGCGCCGATCTCACGTCGATGACGCAGGGCCGCGGCAGTTTCTCAATGGAAATGCACCACTACGACACCGTCCCGCAGCAACTGCAGGACAAGATTATCGAGAAGGCCAGAGCAGAGCGCGGCGAGGTTAAGGAAGAGGAAGAATAAGAAAAGAAGATCTCGGTGGAGAGACGGGCGCCCTCGCGAGCCTGCCCTGAGCGAAGTCGAAGGGTCCACCTCGGACCGCTGCCCCAAGATCCAAAAAAACAGATTCACCAGCGCGAGGTTTCTAGCGTACCATTCCTCTTTCTCTTGCTATGGAGGCACGGATGCCCAAGCGGAGTTCCCGGATCTGTTGCCGCTTGTCCGCCGCGACGCTGCTTCTCTTACTAATGACCCAACCTGCGATGACTCAGGAAAGCAAGAGCGTGACGCTGGAGCTCGACCACGTGTCCGTCTGCGGATCGAATCTCGACACGCTGCGCCAGGCCTTCACCGATGTGGGCATGACTCCGGACTTCGGCGGTCCCCACGGCAATGGCATTACCCAGATGGCCATCATCGGCTTCGATGACGCGTCTTACATTGAACTGATCGCGCCGATAAAACCGGGCGTGACTGCGGGCTCCGGCTGGGCGAAGTTCATGGCCGAGGATGCGGTCACTTGCGCATGGGCGGTGGGGACGAACGTGTTGCTGCAGGAAGTGGATCGGCTAAAGAAGGCCGGGATTGCGGTTAAGCCTCCTGAGCGCGGGAGCCGCAAGCGTCCCGACGGCATGTCAGTTGAGTGGATGACCGCCGACGTTGGCTCGGGAACGCCCGGCTCCACGCTGCCATTCATCATCGAGGACCAGACGCCGCGCGAATGGCGCGTCCAGACTTCGGCCAGCGTAAAAGGAGCGCCGGTAAGCGGCGTCGAGAACGTCGTACTGGGTGTCAACAATCTTGACGCCGCAATTGCCTTGTTCCGCAAGGCTTACGGCTGGGCCGAGCCGCTCACCGAAACGCAGAAAGACTTCGGCAAACTCGCGTACTTCCCCGGCGAGCCCGTGATTCTGGCAGCTCCTTCCGGCGGAGGCTGGCTCTCGGATCGGCTCGGTAAGTTTGGCGAGACCCCGGTCGCCTACCTGCTCGCTACGCGCGATTTCGCAGCGGCAACCAAGAAGTACAAACTCAATGGCGCCAAGACTTGGTTTGGACAGAAGGTCGCATGGTTCGACGTGGGGAAGCTGAAGGGCCTGCGTCTCGGAGTGATTGGGCAGTGAATGTTTGCGTAGGGACGGCCGCCCTCGGCCGTCCAAGCGGAGCGAAGCTACGCAGGGTTTCGGCCGCGATCATCGCGCGTCACGGGCGAGCTGAGTGGCCACACTAGCAACCCAGAACTCAGAACTGCTACCATCCCCTTCAGTGTCCGCTGCCAAAGACAATCCCGCGTTGCACCTCAAAGATCGCCTCGTCTCCGCCGCTCCGGTCGAGGACGATTCCTCTTTTGAGCTCAAGCTCCGCCCGCAGCGCCTGCAGGAATTCATCGGCCAAGCCAAGGTCAAAGAGAATCTCGACGTAGCCATCCAGGCGGCAAAGTCTCGCGGCGAGGCGCTTGACCATGTCCTGCTTTACGGACCGCCCGGCCTCGGCAAGACGACGCTCGCCAACATCATCGCCAACGAACTCGGTGCCGCCTTTCAGCAGACCTCCGGCCCCACGCTGCAGATTAAGGGCGACCTGACAGCGATCCTTACCAATCTTCGCGATCGGCAAGTGCTCTTCATCGATGAAGTCCACCGCCTGCAGCCCGCGCTCGAAGAGATCCTCTACTCCGCTCTCGAAGACTACAAACTCGACATCATGATCGGCCAGGGCCCGTCCGCGCGTACTCACACGATGGAAGTAAAGCCCTTCACCTTCATCGGCGCCACGACGCGCGCCGGATTGCTCTCCGCGCCTCTGCGCTCCCGTTTCGGCTTGCTGCTGCGGCTCGAGTTCTACACTCACGACGATCTCCGCTTCATTGTCGAGCGTTCGGCCGAGATTCTGGGCGTGAGTATTGATCGTCCCGGCGCCATCGAAATCGCAAGCCGCTCTCGCGGAACGCCACGTATCGCAAACCGCCTGCTGCGCCGCGTCCGCGATTATGCCCAGGTGCGCGCCGCCGGCTCCATCGATCTGCCCACCGCCCAGTCTGCGCTCAGCATGCTCGAGGTTGATCGCTACGGCTTCGACGAAGTCGACCGCAAACTGCTGCTCACCATCATCGAGAAGTACCAGGGCGGGCCGGTGGGCTTGAATACGCTGGGCGCGGCGCTTGCCGAGGAGCCTGACGCCATCGAGGAAATCTACGAACCCTTTCTGATCCAGATCGGCTTTCTGAACCGCACTCCTCGCGGCCGGGTCGCAACTCAACTCGCTTACGAGCATTTCGGGATTACTCCCAACCGGCGGCAAAGCTCGCTATTCTAGAAAGGCGCTGCATGCTGCTGCCGAGCTTCGCTCGGCTTGGACGGGCGAGGGCGCCCGTCCTCACACGAGCTGTTTGACTTCCCCAGCCGCAATCTGCGTTAATCACTTTTCGTCGTCATCTCAGAAACGCAGCACGCACTGGAGGAGTCATGCGCGAAGTGATCGCCACCGAGCAGGCCCCGCAAGCCATCGGTCCCTACTCGCAGGCAATTCGAACCCAGAGCTTGATCTTTACTTCCGGACAGATCGCCATCGATCCCGCCACCGCACAGATTGTCGCCGGCGATGTGAGCGCGCAGACCGACCGCGTGCTCAAGAACCTCGCTGCCATTTTGCAGGCATCGGGCAGTAGCCTGGAGAAGGTTCTGCGCTGCACGGTCTTCCTCAAAAACATGGGAGATTTCGCCGCCATGAACGAGGTCTACGGCCGCTACTTCAAGCAGGAGCCGCCGGCGCGCTCCACCGTCGAAGTAGCCCGGCTTCCGAAAGATGTCCTGATTGAAATTGATGTGATTGCGCTGGCTTGAACAAAGCTGAATTGAAGAGACAAAACTTTAGGACTCTCCAGACGTTAGAAAAGAGGAACTATGAAAACTCTCATCATCCTTGCCATCACAATGCTCGCGCTGGCCAGCCCGGTCGTTGCCCAGAAGGCGCCAGCCCACAAAGCAGCGGCGAAGCCCACCGCCAGCGGTCCCACCAAGGTCACCGGCGCACCCACCAAAACCGCCAGCGGTCTCGAATACTGGGACATCAAAGTAGGCACCGGCGCTGTCGCGCAGAGCGGACAGCACGTCAAAGTCGATTACACCGGATGGCTCACCAACGGCAAGAAATTCGACAGCTCGGTCGGCACCGGCAAACCGTTTGATTTCATGCTGGGCGCCAGCCAGGTCATCAAGGGATGGGACGAGGGTGTCGCCGGCATGAAGGTCGGAGGCAAGCGCCAGCTGCGCATTCCGCCGGACCTGGCCTACGGGAAGGGTGGTTATTCGACAGTCATCCCGCCCAACTCAACCCTGATCTTCGACGTGCGATTGGTAGACGTGAAGTAGCTCGCGTGGCGCGGACGTCCCGCCCGCGAAAGCCCGCAGACAAACAAAAGCCCGCAGGATTCCAAAGATCTGCGGACTTTTGTAGAAAGCTACGCCTTAACCACTTTGCCGCTGCGCAGACAGGAAGTGCAGACGCGAATGTGTTTGGTAGCGGCTCCCACCCTGGCATGAACTGGGCGCAGATTGACGTTCCAGCGCCGCTTACTCACATTGTGGGCGTGGCTGATGGTATTTCCGAACTGCGGCCCCTTGCCGCAAATATCACAAACTCGTGCCATAACTCTGAAATCCTTCCAGGGCTGTTGCCGAAACCTCAATTTTACAGAATCCGGCGGATTTCGCCAAGGCGGAGAGGCAGGCGACCTAGGCCGCCTTGCCCATCACCGGTTCTGAGCAATGGCTGCAGCGGCGTGCATCGATCGGAATCTCACTCAGGCATTCCGGGCATTTCTTGGTTGTCGGATCGGCCGGCACCGGATCCTTGCGGGTTCGCGCGATCAGGGCATTGATCGGGGTCACAACAAAAAAGTAAATCGTACCCGCGACCAGCAGAAAACTGACAACCGCAGTGATGAAATCGCCAATCGGAAACACCGTGCCTCTGATTGCGAAAGAGATCCCCGTAAAATCCGGCTTGCCCACCAGGAGTGCGATGATGGGATTGATAATGTCCTTGACCAGGGCGGTGATGATTGTGCCGAATGCAGCGCCGATCATCACACCAACCGCCAGATCCACCACGTTACCGCGCAAGATAAACTGCTTAAAGCCGGATAACATTTGGCATTCCCTCCATGCACCGAATGGCCGACACTCTAAATCCTCAGTGGCCCTTGGTCAAGGTGCACGCCATTCGAACCAGACTGTGGAACGGTTTTGGAAGAGTGCAGAGGCTTGCACACGCAGCCCTGCGCGATTTAAGGCGTTAAGTCGAAGATATCTTTGATCAAGTAGTCATCGGCGATCCCAGCTTTTAGGGCATTAAACTGTTGACTACCCGATCGATTCAGCTTGTACATCGCCTCCAAAGTCCGCAGGACATTAACGTGCGTCACGCCCTTTCCTTCCTCGTAATCACCAGGTTTTACGTGAGCCCCCGCAAAAATCGTGACGATATGATTAGCTTTCCTCGGGTTTTTATCCCCTGGATCGGTCACGCCCCCGGTCAGCGTGAATTGACTGTTCTCGTCGAAAGTGAGAATCAGCAGACTGTTATGCTGCTTCGCCCAGCGGTAGTAGCCGTCGATGTGCTGCCTCAGCCATCGGTCGCCAGCCGCGATACCCGACCGACTCGAGCCGTTGTGCATGTCGTTTACCAGGTTCGGGATGACAAAAGAAACAGTGGGAAGCGAATTGTAATCCGCGGGAAAGTCTTGCGGAAATCGCAGGCTTGAGGAATTGTCTACCGTCTTGCCACGAGGCACATTGGAAAAGCTCACCCAGGGAACGTGTTTGCGGGCATAAAGGCCTTGCTCGTCGACCATCGACCCGATCTCGGGCAAGCCTTCGGAATATCCCTTGAAAGAGCGGCCAGCATGGATCAACCCTTCTCCCAGATTGCCCGTTGTAAGATCATGGCTCGGGACTCTGTCGGTGAATCCGACGTGCTGATTACTCCCCGAAAAGAGCCAGAAATAGTTCCCCTCGCTGAAGTGTTCCTCGGCATAAGACTTGGTGAGATTTGCTCCCTCTTTCCTCAGAACGTCGTTGATATACGAGGCGCTCTTATTGCCTATAATTTGTTCGTAATCTTTGTTTTCCTCCACGATGATCACGACGTGGTCGTACACGGGGAGGCCCGCCGCCCATGGAAGGGGTAGAGGAATGTTCGCCTGTAAGGCCAGCGCTGGCCCCACGAGGGACAGAATGCCGATGCTGGGCAATAGGACGGCGAGAACAAACGCCAGGATTTTCATCGTGAAACTGCTCGGCTTGGTCTCGTTTCGCGCCATTTGGCATGCTCATCAGGCGCGAGAGTAGTCACCTCGTCGGCTGTGTAGCGGGGGATTGGACGCTTAAACTCTGGTCAGATCCGCATCGGCATCACAATGTAGCGGTACTTATAATCTTCGCCTTCCGCGGGGCGAAGCTGGCCAGCAGACTGAGCATCCTTCAGTTCCAGTTTCACTTCGCCTGATCCGGTCGCTTTGATGAAATCGATGAGGTATTGAGCGTTGAATCCGATCGCCATCGGCTCACCGTCATAGGCGATTTCAATGGAGTCCTCCGACTCGCCAGTCTCGGTTGACGATGCGGAAAGCTTCAACTCGCCTTTCTCCAGACGCAGCCGCACGGCCCGCGACCGCTCATCGGCGAACTGCGCCACGCGTGCGATCGCGGCGCCCAGTTCTTCGCCCTGCAATGTGATCGACTTAGAGACGTCTTTCGGCAGCACGGCCTCGTAGTTGGGGAATTGGCCCGTAAGCTGGCGGGATGTCAGCAACCGCGGACCTACGCGGAAGAACAGCGTAGACTCGTCCTTGGCGAAGTCGATGGTCTCTATGTCTGAATCGAGCAGCGACTTCAATTCGTCCATCGCCTTCTTCGGAATCAGGGTCTTCATCTCACCGGAAACGCCCTCAAACTTCTCTCCCGCGCGCTCCACATGCGCCAGGCGGTGGCCATCGGTCGCAACCATGGTGATCGACTCCGGCTTCAATACCATCAACGCCCCATTCAGCGTGTAGCGCGACTCCTCGCTGGCAATGGCGAAACCCGTTTTGGCAATCATCGACCGCAGCACAGCCGAGGGAATCTTGATCACTCCCGCCGATGGAAACACCGGCAAGCCCGGGAAATTTGATCGCGCCATTCCTACCATCTTCGTGTTGGACCGTCCGCAGCGAATACTGACCCAATGGTTCTCAAGCAGTCGGATGGTGATGTCGGCGTCGGGCAGCAGCTTTACGTAGTCATAAAGCTTGCGCGCCGGAATTGTGCATGCGCCTTCCTTTTTCACCTTGGCGTTGCAGGATGTGCGCAGGCTCAGGTCGAGGTCCGTCGCTGTCAGCGACAACTTGTCCCCCGCAGCCTCAAAAAGATAGTTGGAGAGGATGGGAATCGTGGTCTTGCGCTCCACCACGCCCTGAGTGGCTGTCAGTTCGCGAAGAAGCTCAAATTTGCTAACCGTAATTTCCATGGTCGTTGATGTTGCGGCTACGGCAGGGGCGACTTCCACCGGCATATTGGGTCTCCCGACTCTACTTCTGTTCTCTTCTTATATCAAATACAAAAGCAAGAAGACCAGTAGTAACCGTAGGCGCTTCGGAGAAGTGGAAAACTGGTCCAGGTCCCTGCGGTTCAATTGCTTCCACATCAACCCTTTATGTGAAGAATCATTCCCAGCTTCGGCGGAGGCGATCGCAACCCGCGGACCATTCTCAGGTTTCCGTCCCGTCTCGCACAGGTTCCACAAACACTCCACAATCAGAAGGCAGGAAGATTGGCCTGAAGAGTGGAAAACCGGTGGAAACCGCTATCTATGCGCCCAATTGCTCGGTCAGTTTATTAAGCAATCTGTTTAAATCCTTGTCGTTCTTGCGAACCCCTTCAATTTTATCTACCGAATGCAAGACGGTGGTGTGATGCTTGCCGCCAAACTGCCGTCCAATTTCAGGCAGAGATGCTTCCGTGAGGTGCTTGGCCAGATACATCGCAATCTGCCGCGGATAGACGATGGAACGCGAATTATTTTTTGCCTTGATCTCCACCAGGCGAAGACCGAACTGCTCAGCCACCGCCTTCTGAATGGATTCAATCGTCACCTTGCGGGCCTGCGAATCGATGAAATTCTTCAAGACCTGCTGGGTGTAGGGCAGTGTAATTTCTGCCCCGATCAGTGAAGAATGCGCCACCAGGCGGATCAGCGCGCCTTCCAGTTCGCGCACATTTGACCGGATGTTCGTGGCGATAAACAATGCCACATCCGTCGGCAGCGTTACCCGTTCCTGCTCCGCCTTTTTTTGCAGAATCGCGACTTTCGTCTCTAGATCGGGCGGCTGAATATCCGCGATCAAGCCCCACTCGAACCGGCTGCGCAAGCGATCCTCAAATTCCGCCAACTCCTTCGGCGGACGGTCGCTGGCGATCACGATCTGCTTCATCGACTCGTGCAGCGCATTAAACGTGTGGAAGAATTCTTCCTGGGTGCGCTCCTTCTGCGCCAGGAACTGGATGTCGTCCACCAGCAGCACGTCCACCGTCCGGAATTTATCCCGGAAGCTGATCATCTTGTCATATCGCAACGAGTTGATCATCTCGTTGGTGAACTTCTCGCTCGACACGTAGCAGATCGCCGACTGCGGCGTCCGCCGCTTGATCTCATGCCCGATCGCCTGCATCAGGTGAGTCTTGCCCATCCCGGTGCCGCCGTAGAGGAACAGCGGGTTGTAGGCTTTCGAAGGCCGCTCGGCCACCGCCTGGCAGGCCGCGTGTGCGAACTGGTTCCCACTGCCGATCACGAACGCGTCAAACGTATAACGCGGATTCAGTTGCGCGGCGCTGTCCCAGTCGAACCGCGCCTGTGCCGGATGCAACCCCGGCGCCGCCTGCGGCCCCGGACCACCGCTCGAACTATGCGCCGATAGCCCGCCGTTATGCCGGATCGGCGTGTTCGAAGGATCGTCCTCGGCAGTAACGAATTTCACATCCTCGTAACCGAGCCCGAGAACGTCAACCGCTTCCTGAATCAGATCCGCGTACTTGTCGCCTACGTGACGGAACTCGGCGGTCGGAATGCGCACGAACAGAACTCCATTGCTGGCGTGGCTATAACGCGTTGGCTTCAACCAGGTGTCGTAGGAGTGCCGGTTGACTTTCTTCTCCAGGGCGTCGAGGATGCGCGCCCACGGATTCGGGACGATGGCAGAACTGGTGAGAGACATTGTTTATCAGAATATGTTTATCAGAATATCGAAAGCGCCGGAGTAAAAACGTCCAGAAAAGACCAGTCTTGAAATTATAAATTCTTCTGTTTACTGCAGAGCAGCTTGTATTTTGCAGTACGGGTTGTGGTTGAAATTTATTAGGAGTCGAACGGCATACTAGCACAAAAAAAACGCCGCGTCGGCGTCTTGCAACAAAAAAATTTCGAACGAGCGCAATATCGAACCGCGATTTTATTGCGCTGTCAAGTGTCGAGAAACTAACTGCCGCGCAAAGTGTGCAATTATGAAATCGTTCGGCGTTCCGGTTTCGCGGGCGCTGTCGTTTTGTAATTCCCTGGATACACCACCACCGACCGTCTTCCGCCCTCGCCGTCACTCTCGGTGCGCAAATCTTTTTCTTCACGCAGCGCCAGATGCACGATCCGCCGCTCCCGCGACGACATGGGCCCAAACCTGTAGGGCTCGCTCGTCCGGCGTACCTGCTCTGCCGCCACCCGCGCGGCCAGTTGCAACTCGTCGATCCGCATCGCCCGGAAATTCTTGCAGTCGAACCAGATTTTCTCGTGCTCGTTGCCCTGCAGGTGCAGGATCTCCGATGCCAGCAGCTCAAACGATCGCAGCAACTCGCCACCCCGTTCCAGCAACAGCGCCGAATCCGGTCCCGCAAACTCCACCAGAATTTCCGGATGTTCCCACTCGCGATTCTGCGCGATCGGCGGGTCCACGGTGATCCTGTACTTCAGCTTGAAGCCGCCGTTCGAGATTACGGCTTGCAGGAACTCCCCAATCTGTTTTGCGGCGGCAACCTTATCTGTAATCGGCATAAGTCAGCTCTCAGCCATCAGCTCTCAGCCATCAGTAAAAGCCAAAAGCGTGCAAACAAACAATTTCGTATCAGGGTATCGCTTTAGCGATACCGAAAATTTTCAAAAGCCAGCCGGCCCCTTCTTAGGCGCTCGATTAAACTGATGGCTGAAAGCTGACGGCTGACGGCTACTTCTCTTTCTTCCTCGCCCGCTTCTCCATCATCTCGCGCATCTCGCGGCCCAGCGCCGTGCGATTCATCACCGACTGCTGCACAATGCCGATCAACTGGCCCGCGGACCAATACAACCCTAGCCCGGCCGGCAGGTTCCAGCTCATGAGGCCCAGCATGCCCGGCATCATGATGTTCATCATCTTCTGCTGCGCCGGATCCATGCCCGCCTGCGGCGTCATCCGCTGCATAATTAGCATCGTAATGATGATTGCAACCGGCAGAATGTGCCACGGATCGGGCGCCGAAAGATCGTGAATCCACATCCACGGCGCGTGACGCAGATCCATCGCGACGTTGAGCATCCGGTAGTATGCAAATAGAAATGGCATCTGGATCACGAGCGGCAGACATCCGCCTGCCGGATTCACGCCTTCTTTCTTATACAGCGCCGAAATCTCTTCATTCATTTCGGCTTTGCGCGGATCCCGCAGACTGTATTTCTTGTACTTTTCCTGGATCGACTTGATCTGCGGCGCCACGCGCTGCATCTTCAGCATCGACTTCATCTGCGAAAGCCGCAGCGGCAGCAGCGCCAGATTGATGACCAGCGTCTGTAGCAGGATCGCCCACCCCCAGTTGTGGATGTAACCGTACATCCACTTCAGCCACAAAAACAGCGGCCGCGCGATGATTCCCAGCCAGCCGAAGTCGATAATCGCCCGCAGATCCGGTTCCGCGCCCGTGATTCCCGGCACCGCCACGGATTCCAGATCCGACAGCGCCTTCGGACCCACGTACAGCCGCACATCAGTCGCGCCCTTCAGATTGCCAACCGCGGCGCCCAGCACGTCCACCTTATCCATCTGCTTCGTGTCGGACCCGCCGTGCGGAATTTCAAGCGCGCTGCGCAGCGTCACCATCGCCGCGTTCTGCGGATCCTGCGGTAAGAAAACGGCCGCGAAATACTGGTCCGACACTCCCGCCCAGTGGAATGGTCCCGGCAGCGTCCCGCCGCCACTGATCTTCTTGATCGGCAACCGCTCGACCTTGTTGTCGTACTGATAGACGATCTGTCCGGTTGCGTACTGCGGGCCGGTCGTATCGCCGCCGAACCCCGCTGGCCACATCGGAAACGCCGTGACCTGCACGCCCTTAACTGCGACCGAAGTCCGCACCCCTACCACATAACTGTCGCGATCAAATTTGTAGCTCTTTTGTACCGACACGTCGCCATCGTCATAGGCAAACGTGAGTTCCGCCGGAGCCGTTGCGGATGCCCCATCCGGCCGCGCACTCTGCGGAAGAGTGGGTGTCACATACAGCACCGAGTTCACCTTGTTTCGCAACGTCTCGTCATACGTCCACAACGTCAGCGGATATCCGTATTTCTCTGCCGCCGCAGTATTCACCAGTTCCAGCGGACCGCCTTTGTCGTCGGTGTACTTCTTCAGCACCCATGACTTAACCCGCCCCCCGCGATTGGTGAACACGATCCGGTAAACGTCATTTTCAATTACCGTCTCCGATTCGCTCGCCGCCTGCAGCGGAGCCGAGGCTGGCGCCTCCGCTCCGGTCGCCCCATTCGCCGTCGCGATTTGCGTGGGTTGTGTGGAGTTCTGCGTAGGGACAGCCGCCCCCGGCTGTCCAGCCGAGGCAGAACTCTCTGTCTTCGCGGGAGGAGGCTGCGGCGCGTACTTCTTCGACAGCGCCTGGAACAGCAGCATGACCAGGAACGTCAGCGCAACCGCCAGCAACAGCCTGCGGTCCATTCCGGGTTCTTGTTGAGGATTGTTAAATTCTGCCAAATCAGTAGCTCATCATTTCTGGATTCGCCATTGTAGAGACGGGGCTTGCTACGTCTCGCGAGACACTGGTGGGTACTCCATTCATTCGCGCCTTTTGCGAATGAGTGGGATTCCCTGCGGCGGCCTTCACCACCGGGTCCAGCCCACCCTTCGCCAGCGGATGGCACCGAAAAACCCGCCAAGCCGCCATCGCCCCGCCGCGCAACGCGCCATACCGGTCTACCGCTTCCATCGCGTATTCCGAACATGTCGGCACGTAACGGCACGACGGAGGGAACGACGGCGAAATCCACCGTTTGTAAAGTCGCAGCAGCCCGAGCGCGAGAGACTTCATTTCTATTTCTCCACCAGCTTTTTCGCGATCACATCCAACGCCCGGCCCACTTCTTCGAGCATCACCGAAAATTCCAGCGTCAGCACCGACTTCTTCGGATTGATCACCACATCAACCGCGCCCGCGCCCTTCAGCACCGCGCGCCGCAGCCGCACTGCTTCGCGCAGCCGCCGCTTGATCCGGTTCCGCTCTACCGCGCCGCCCAGTACGCGTCCCACCGTGAACCCGATGCGCGCACCCTTCTCCGGTACAGCGCGCTGCGACGCATCGCCCTGCGCCTGCCGCAGATAGAACACCGTCATGTGCGAGGAAAAATGCCGTCGCCCCTGCTTATAAACACGTTCGAAGTCGGAATGTTTCCGCAGCCGCCCCAAATGTGAAAAGCCGCGCGGAAAGTCCCTGCCCGCCTTCGCAGCGGGCTGCTCTACACTCCGGTCGGGAGCGTCGGCGCTCATCAGTTCACAATCCTGCACAATAAGTAGTGATAACGACGGCCTTTGCTGCCCGTGGTTGGGAAACTAATCGCGGAAACCCGGCGCCACTGAAACACGCTTGCGCCCTTTGGCCCGGCGGCGCGACAGCACTGCGGCTCCGCTCTTCGTCTTCATGCGAGTCCGGAACCCGTGCTTCTTCGAGCGCTTGCGCTTGTTGGGTTGAAATGTACGTTTCGGCATCGAAAATTCCTGCTCCTGATCGAATCAGATGGCTTGAGGCAAACCGTAAGTATAAATGACGCTGACTCTCCCCGGCAAACACGCGTACTCGCTACAATGGCCCTGATCCAGTAACAACTATCCACAGCCAGTCATGAATCTCGATGACACCATCGTAGCCATCGCCACTCCGCCCGGACGCGGCGGCATAGGCGTTGTCCGCCTCGCCGGCCCCGAAGCGCGAGCAATTGCCCAGCCCATGCTCAGTTTAAGTCGCGAGCTGGAACCCGGCCGAGCCATCCGCTGCGATCTAATCGAACCCTTTCCAACTCACGTAGGGACAGCCGCCCTCGGCTGTCCAGCGGAGCGAAGCTCCGCAGCCGCCGACACCACCACAACTCCCATCCGCATCGACGAAGTCGTAGTCACCTACTTTGCCAAGCCCCACTCCTACACGACTGACGACATTATAGAAATCTCCGCGCACGGCTCGCCCGTAGTTCTGCGCCGCGTAGTCGAACTCTCGCTGGCCCGCGGCGCCCGTCTCGCCGAGCCCGGAGAATTCACCATGCGCGCCTTTCTCAATGGACGCCTCGACCTGACCCAAGCCGAAGCCGTCCGCGACCTGATCGACTCGCAGACCTTGTTTCAAGCCAAGGTCGCCGCCCAGCAACTCGAAGGTGCGCTATCCAATCGTCTCAAGCCCATCAAGCAGAAATTAGTCGAACTGATCGCCCTGCTCGAGGCCGGCATCGACTTTGCCGAGGATGACATCTCCATCGCCCCCGACGCCACCATCCTTGATCGCATCGCTCAAGTCAAAACTCCGCTCGTGCAACTCGCCGCCACGTTTACCTACGGCAAGATCGTTCATCAGGGCCTGACACTAGCCATCGTAGGTCGTCCGAACGTAGGCAAGTCGAGCCTCTTTAATCGCCTGGTCGAACGCGAGCGTGCCATTGTTACCGCCCAGCCCGGTACCACTCGCGACTTGGTCAGCGAGACCGTAGCCATCGGTGGAATTCCTGTGGAGCTGGTTGATACCGCAGGCATCCGCCGCGCCCTCAACGAAGCCGAAAGCATCGGTATCAAAAAGTCGATGGAGGCCCTAGCCGACGCCGACTTAGTCCTCGTAGTAATCGACCAAACCCAGCCCCTCTCCGACGAAGACCGCGAGTTACTAACCCAGGTGGAAGGCCGCCCAGCGATCGTAGTAGAAAACAAATCCGACCTGCAATCCACACGTAGGGACAGCCGCCCTCGGCTGTCCAGCCGGGCAGCGCCCGGCTGGGTTTCTCCTGCAGAGCCCATCTCTCCGCAGCGCATTCCCACCTCCGCCCTGACCGGCGAAGGCATCCCCGCCCTGCGCGCCGCCATCCTCCAGCACGTCGCCGGAGACGCCACCACCCAGCTCGAGACCGGCTTCTTAACCAGCGTTCGCCATCAAAAGCTAGTCAACGACGCACTCACCTCGTTCGACGCCGCGACCAACGCCGTGGTCGGCCGAGTCCCCCACGAGATGCTCCTGCTCGATCTCTACGGAGCCCTCCGCCCCCTCGACGAAATCACCGGCGCTACCACCACCGACGACATCCTCAACTTGATCTTCAGCACCTTCTGCATCGGAAAATGACGAACGCCAGCCAAGCGCGGCATTAGGCTCGATTCACCGAATATTCAACAGATTGTCATCAATTATTAACAAACCGCGGGCTAGGCTGAGGGTTCGCACAACAATGAACCGCGATCTAGAATGTGGCCGTCACAGCTTTGTCTGCTGTCCAAATTTTATTTCTCAGGAGATGAAACAATGAAACAACTTATAGCTGTAGTGCTGTCCATGGCGCTCGCGGGGAGTGTAATCGCTGCGCAGGCTCAGCAAGGAACGGCCGCTGCACCAACGACGAAGACCCCACGAAAAAGGGCGACTCCAAAAGCATCCGGACCGACCATTTCGACGCAACTCAGTGAGATGAAGCAGGCGATTGATGCGCAGCAGCAGCAGATCAGGCAGTTGAGCGATCTGGTGCAAAGCCGCGATCAAAAGATTCAGCAACTGGAACAGCGGCTTGACCAGAGCCAAGCCGTCGCTTCCCAGGCGCAGACCAAGGCGGACACCGCGGTCGCTCAATCGGCGGAGCAAGAGCAAACGGTGGCTACGCTCAAGAATGATGTCACGGACTTGAAGTCGGGTGTCACGAACTCGGTACTCAATCTACAGGAAACTCAGAAAAGAATCGGGGAACTGGAAAGTCCGCTCGCCATCCACTTCAAGGGAATCACCATCACCCCCGGCGGATTCATGGCGGCAGAATCCGTGTATCGTAAACGTGCGTTGGGTGCGGACATCAACACTCCCTTCAACAGCGTATCCATGCCTGGAAGCGGTCAGAACGCGATTTCTGAATTCTATGGCTCCGGCCGCCAGTCGCGAGTCTCCCTGCTGGCTGAGGGCAAATTCAACGACACCAAGCTCACCGGTTATGTGGAAGCTGACTTTCTTTCGGCCGGCGTAACTTCCAACAACAACCAGAGCAACAGCTACACCCTGCGCC
Organism: uncultured Acidobacteriaceae bacterium; assembly: GCA_963789205.1. Lineage (GTDB taxonomy): Bacteria > Acidobacteriota > Terriglobia > Terriglobales > Acidobacteriaceae > Acidiflorens. Next base: position 204,944 of record CAWBJV010000019.1, on the reverse strand, counting down.
AAAGGCAGGTTTGGGCTCAGGCCGCCTTGAGCAATGGATGGAGTTTCACCGGCGGTCAAATGTGGAGCCTGGTTACCGAAACTAAGAAGGGCGTCGACAACCGCACCGAAGTCCTGCCCATGACCATCGATCCGCAATACCACGTCGGTTTCAGCTGGGCGCGGCAATACGGGTTCCGTGTGGCCAAGAACTTCAACAATCACGTCTGGCTGGCCGCATCGTTGGAGAATCCTCAGACTACCTTCTCGTCTCGCGGCAATGCCTCGAACTTCGCTTTGGGCAGTCCCGGCAACGGCGGCGGACTGTATAACGGAGGCGGTGGTCCCGGTAGCCCCAGCGCAGCGCTCGCGAACTATTCGTTTAACGCGACGCCGGATCTCATCCTCAAAGCGGCCTTTGAACCCGGCTTCGGACACTATGAAATTTTCGGTATCTTGAGCCGGTTCCGCGACCGCATTTATCCCTGCGAAGAACCGCCAGCTGACCCTGCCCTTTGCAACGGCGGCGTCTCTTCCACGCAAGGAGCGTATAACGATTCGAAGAATGGCGCGGGAGTGGGGGCGAATGCGCGGATCACTTTGTTCAAGCAAGTAGATTTCGGCCTTCACGCACTCGCCGGGAACGGTGTGGGCCGTTACGGCACGTCGGGTCTGCCGGATGCCACGGTGAACCCCAATGGCACGCTTGCACCCCTGCGGAGCTACCAGGGTCTGGCCACACTGGAATGGCACATGCCCAGGTTTGATGTGTACCTAAATGGCGGTGAGGAATACGTGAAACGCCATTGGCAAAATGACCCCGTGTCAGGTAAGGCTGTCGGCTACGGGTCACCCCTCTTCGACACGGCAGACTGCTATGCCGAAACCTTACCTGGATCGGGCAACGGTTTCACGTTCGGATCGCTTCCGAAGTGCCAAGCCGATACCCAAAGCGTCATCGAGGGCACGCTCGGATTCTGGCTCCGGTTGTACAACGGTCCCAAGGGGAAACTGCAACTCGGGCCGCAATATTCCTACATTAGCCGAGGCTCATGGAGGGGTACGGTCGGTGAGCCGCACGGCGTCGAAAACATGGTTCTGACTTCTTTCCGCTACTACTTGCCGTAGCGTTGGCAAGATATTGCTTCGAAGCCGGGGTTTCTATCTATCGCTCCAGTGCGGGAACTCACCGCATTGGAGCGATTAACCTTTAGACGGAAGGGCTTAGGCCGGATGCTGAATTCGAATGTAACCTTAGCCAGTCGTCCAAGCATCGAACTGAATTGAGATAGGTGACGTACGTGATCTGTCTGCCTCGGGGAAGGATCATGTACAATCATTCAAAATGGTCACGGTAGAACATTTGCGAGATCGAGTAAGCTGGCGGTCTATCTTTCGGATCGCGGTTGTTCTCCTAGCCATCAGTTCCCTCACAGTAAGCCTTGCCACTCGTTACACGGTACTGGTTCCGGACACCCAAAAGGTAACAATCGCAAAATCCCAGTCTGCGGATGCCAAGACGCAGCGCCTTCTTAGCAACGGTCTCCAGTGGACGGCCCCAGCTTCCGGTTTCACTCTCTTTCAGCCGCCACGGTCTTCCGTTTTTGCGGTCTCAGTGGTTGTCCCATCCACGAATCTTAGTTCCGAGAGCTGGCTTTACAACCGGCCTCCTCCTTCCTGCTGACTCCCCGTCTTTTGCAGTGAATCACCTGCTTTTGAACTCAACCCCAGTCATTGAAATTGGCTGAGGCAACCCCGCTTGAACGCGAGGTTCAAGCGCGGCTTGATCGAGTTCGAGCCCAGTGCGGAGACGAGTTCCGAATTACACGCGATGAATTGATTGCCGTTTCCGGTGACTCAGCACTGGGTCAGCATTCGTTCGAGCCATTCTCCGGGAGGAGATATGAAAAAGAATTTAATGTCACTTGTGCTCGCGTCCGGCGTGCTGTTCGCGAGTGCGCACGCAGCTACGAAACAAGAATACCAATCGGCCACTGTGGTCAGTGTCGAGAGTCATGAGCTTCCATCCAGTTATGCCGGTAGCAACCCATCGGATGCCCCACTACAGTCGGAGGTTTACTCTTATGACATCGGCATACGGCTGGGCTGTACCATCTACCGAACACGTTACGAATCCGCTTTCGATTATCTACCGTCAGTCTTCGCTGCCAATCACCCAGTCGAAGTCAAACCACAAAAGCGCGTCATGTATGTAAGCCTTCCCGGTGATAGTGCCGTGCGGATGGCCATCGGCAGCCGCAGCTGCGTTAAGGACACATCTTGCGTGGCCAGAAAGTAAGTCCTTTCCGAGGTGTGGCTCGGAAAGCACTCTCGCGCCCCACCCCGCTTATTCCATTTTCCGTCCACGGGGACGTATACAGGAGGCGATTGTGAGAAAAATCTTTGGCTTGATAATTTGTTGCGTATTCATTTTTGGCGGAACAACTGTTCTGTCAAGTACCCCAACCCGGCAATTTCAGACGGCGGTTGTAGTCAGCGCGCAGAAGTATGAACCGGAAGTCGCCCACCATGGAAAATTCACGGACGCCCCGGCGCCATCGAGTGAATATGATGCCACCGTCTCGATCCGTTTGAACTGTCTGGTGTATGTCGGGCGCTACAAATCGCCGATTGACTACTTGCCGGGCGTATTCGTGCCGGACCAGTCCGTTGAGGTCAGCCCAGGAAAGCACTTCCTATACGTCAGAGTTCCGGGCACCGGCGAGGTCAAGCTTCGCATCGTCCGGCGTAATCCCGTAGCGGAAGATTCTTGTAGGGCGGGCCACTAATTTGCACGGCTTTCAATGGATACTAGATAAGTTGAGTTGGAAATAGGTGACGGTAAGCATGAGTAAAAGATCATCTTTGATTGTCGTGGGAATCGCAGCGCTTGCTCTGATAGTGATTCTGGGGCTGTGGGAAAAAAATGTCGGGGCTGAAAAAAGCGGGGAGGCCTCCCCGCGCCCCGTCGCCATAGCTCTGGCAGAGCTTACCCCCATCTCCAACACGGTCACTCTATCCGGAGAATTTCGTCCCTTTCAGGAGGTTGATGTGCACGCCAAGGTCGCGGGCTATATCCGCAAGATCTATGTGGATGTAGGAGACCACGTGAAAACCGGACAGACCCTCGCCGTCCTCGAAGTTCCGGAACTGGATGCCCAACTCCAGGGTGCGGATGCGGCGATACGACGCAGCAAAGACGCGGTACGCCGGGCCAAAAGCGACTTGGATCGCGCCGGGTCGCTGCATCAGGCAACTCACTTGGACTATGCCCGCCTGAAGCAGGCGTCTGAAGCACGTCCGGGACTGATCGCGGAGCAAGAATTGGACAATGCAATGGCTAAGGACAAGGAAGGGGAAGCGCAGATTTCCGCCGATGAAGCCGCACTCTCGGAGGCGCAGAATCAACTGGACGTATCCTTCGCCGAGCAAAAGCAGTTGAGCGCCATGAGTGACTACGCTCGGATCGTTGCTCCTTTCAATGGGGTCATCACCAAACGCGGCGCGGATACGGGTGCGTTGGTGCAGGCCGGCACCAGTTCGAATGCCCAGGCACTACCGGTCGTAAGCGTGGCGCAGACCGACCTGTTCCGGCTAACACTCCCCGTGCCGGAATCCGCCGTTCCCACGATCCGATTGGGGACAAGCGTCACCGTCCATGTGCAAGCGCTAAACCGCGACTTCGAAGGGAAAGTTGCTCGCTTCGCCGATGCGGTCAACCAGGAGACGCGCACCATGCATACGGAGGTGGACGTTCACAATGCCGACGGTTCCATTGTCGAGGGCATGTATGCGGAAGTCGAACTCACCCTGGCAAAGAAGATCAACGCTCTAGCGGTTCCGATCCAAGCAGTCAACCGCAACGGTTCCGAGCCGACTGTGCTCATAGTGAACTCGGAGGAACGCATTGAAGAGCGCGCCGTACGCTTGGGCATGGAAGGTGGGAATTACGTGGAAGTGATCTCCGGTCTTAACCCGAAGGATCGTGTGGTGATTGGTTCCCGCAGCGACTTCCGGCCTGGAGATCACGTTAACCCCAAAGCGGTTGCGGAAAATAAAGAGGCCCAGTACTAATGTCAGGTTTTGCGATTAGGAATCCATATTTCATCATTGTCTGCTGTTTGGTCATCGCCATCGTAGGTACCACTGTGCTTGTCCGCATGCCAGTGGATTTGTTTCCACCAATCAACATTCCGGTGGTTGTAGTTGCCACCTTCTACTCGGGAATGCCGCCGGAACAGATTGAAACTGACATTACAGGCCGCTTCGAAAGGTTCTTCACGCTAGGCAGCAATATTGATCATATCGAGTCACGTTCCTTGCCAGGGGTCAGCTTGATCAAGATCTATTTTCAGCCAGGAACGAATGCCGATGCGGATCTAAGCGAAATTTCAAATCTGGCTATGGCGGACTTGAGAAAGCTTCCCCCCGGCACTCTGCCGCCAGTGGTTTTGAAGTTCGACGCTTCCAGCCTGCCAGTGTGCCTCATCACCCTCAAGGGAGAGGGGCTAAACGAGACTCAGCTGCGCGACCTCGGTCAATACAACGTGCGAAACCAAGTCGCGAACGTTGCCGGCGCTTCGGTGCCGCAGCCTTTCGGCGGCCGCTACCGGCAGATTATGGTCTATGTCGATCCGTTGAAACTGCAGGCGCACGAACTCAGTGTCATGGATGTGGTCCGGACAGTCAACGACAGCAATCTGATTCTGCCGGCGGGTGACGTGAAGATTGGTCCCATCGACTACAACCTTTACACCAATAGTCAGCTGCCGACTACGGAGGAGATCAATCACCTGCCCCTGAAAACAGTCGGCAATTCCTCCGTAATGGTGCAAGACATCGGAAAAGCGATGGATGGGCACGCAATCCAGACCAACATCGTGCGAGTGGATGGTCAGCCATCGGTCTACCTGCCCATTCTTAAGCAGGGGGGCGATACCAACACAATCTCGGTGGTGAACGGAATCAAGGACGCCGTTGGTAAATTGACTGACGTCCCCAAACAACTCGTCGCCAAAGTCGTATTCGATCAATCCCTCTTCGTTAAGAAGGCGATTGACAACCTATTGCATGAAGGCGCCATTGGACTGGTTCTCACCGGTTTGATGATCCTGCTGTTTCTCGGCAGCATGCGCGCGACAGCTGCCGTCTTTCTGTCGATTCCTCTCTCGGCGCTCGCCGCTTTCCTCGCTATCAGCGCAAGCGGCGGAACCGTCAACACCATGGTGCTGGGCGGTCTAGCGCTCGCCTTTTCACGACTGATTGATAACTCCGTAGTCGTCCTGGAGAACATCTTCCGGCACATGGAGATGGGCGAACCGCCCGAAGTAGCAGCTGAAAAGGGAGGCCAGGAAGTCGCGCTGCCAGTTCTCGCAGCCACGTTAACCACCATTGTAGTTTTCTTTCCGGTCGTATTTCTCTATGGCGTGAGCCGATTCCTGTTCATCGCATTGGCTATGGCCGTAGTGCTCTCGATGCTGGCCTCCTTCTTCGTTGCCATGACCGTTGTGCCGTTGTTCTGCGCCAAGCTGATCAAGTCGCCTCACCTCGTGCACGAACATGAGGTAAGGTCGTCCCGCTTCGGACATGTTGTCTCCACGTTTAACCGCTATTTTGAAAAATTGGTCCGACACTACGACTACACGCTCGGCCGATCTCTGCTGCGGCCTGTAGCCACAACGGTTGGCCTCGTGGGCATTGCCTTGCTGAGCCTCTCCCTGTACCCGCTGGTCGGGGTAGCCTATTTCCCTCGCACCGATCCCGGTCAATTTGTAATCAACTTGAAGGCTCCTTCGGGGACGCGGATTGAATTGACAGAACAGGCTGTGAAGCGTGCGGAAGACGAGATACGGAGGATTGTCCCTCCCAACGAACTAGGCATGATTGTCTCCAACATTGGGGTCACCCCAGGTTTTTCGGCGATCTATACGCCAAACTCCGCAGCCCACACAGCCTTCATCCAAGTTAGCCTGAAGGAGAGTCACAAAGTCGGCAGTTACGAGTATATGAATCGTGTACGGCTGGCATTACGCAATGATCTACCCGAACTCAGCACCTACTTCCAATCAGGCGGCCTCGTAGACTCGGTCCTGAATCTCGGGTTACCCGCACCGATCGATGTACAAGTGAGTGGAATGGATATGGACAAGGCTTACGAGACCGCAAGTGAAGTCGCAAATAAAATCCGCCATTTGAAAGGGGTGAGCGACGTTTTGATTCCCCAGGATATTGATTATCCGGCCTTGCGCCTGAATATTGATCGCGAACGGGCTAGCCTGACCGGACTCAGCCAGAAGGAGGTGGTTGACAATGTTATCACCGCCCTCACATCCAACGGGATGATCGCTCCCAGTTACTGGGTTGATCCAAAAAGTGGCAATGACTACCTGTTGACAGTGCAATATCCCGAGACTCAGGTGCATTCGCTCAACGACTTGAAGCAGATTCCGATCCGCGCCTCGTCCAGTCGCCAGACAACGCAGCTTGATGCGGTGGCGAACATCGCTCCTATCGATTCTCCGACGGAAGTCGACCATTACCAGTTACGGCGCGTGATTGATGTTTACGTGGCCCCCAAGAGCGAAGACCTGGGGAACCTGAGCAGTTCAATTCTTAAACTTGTTGCTCAAACAAAGTTGCCAGAAGGAGTTCGCGTGGACCTGCGGGGCTCCGTGCAGGGCATGCGTTCTTCCTTTAAGAGCTTCGGGTTGGGGCTCTTGCTTTCGGTAGCCTTGGTTTACTTGATATTGGTTGCGCAATTCGAGTCCTTCATGGATCCATTCATCATACTTTTCGCTATCCCGCCGGGACTTGCCGGTGTTTTGTTTATGCTGCTGTTCACCGGGACGACGCTGAATATTATGTCGCTTATGGGGCTCGTGATGATGGTGGGAATCGTGGTCTCGAACAGCATCCTGATCGTGGATTTTTCGCGCAGCTTGTGGCGGGAAGGGAAGCCCTTGAAAGAAGCAGTAGGGGTCGCCAGCCGTATCCGGTTGCGTCCCGTGTTGATGACGTCGCTTGCTACCGTGATTGGCTTGATCCCGATGGCGCTTAAGCTCGGCACTGGCGCCGAGGCCTATGCACCCCTGGCGCGTGCCATCATTGGTGGACTTCTCCTTTCCGTCGTGGTCACAGTTTATCTCGTTCCTGCAGCTTATCTCTGGGTGCACCAGAAAGAGGAACTAGAGCGACACGGAGTGCCAGCGTGAGGAGAAACGTCTTGCTCCTCTTGTCCGTCCCGCTCCTTTCTCTTTGTAGTTGTGCGCAGGCATCGTTCAACATACAGAAACCGGGTTTACCGTCGGATCCGATGCCACAGGCTGCTACCAGCATCACCATACTCAATACGTCTCCGATTGGCCAGGAATCGTCACCTTCCCAAGCCAACCCCACAAATCGGATGGCTCTGTCTCTGAAGGAGGCGGAGGCCCGGGCGTTAAAGAACAATCCACAGATCTCTGTGGCTCGGTTGACCGCTCTAGCGTTGCAACAGGTAACACGTGAAGTACGTTCAAATCTATGGCCGACTGCTGAAGCCAACCTTACCGGTGTAGATTCCCGTGAGAACAGCCGAATCACGGCGGGTGGGCTCAACAATCCGATCATTTATCAGCGCGCCGCCGCAGGCGCTACGGTCAGTCAGTTGATTACAGACTTCGGACGTACCGCAAACCTGGTTTCCAGCGCCGCTCTTGCAGCCAAAGCAGAGGACCAAAACGCCATCGCTACAAAAGAGCAGATTCTTCTGGCCGTTGATCAAGCCTTCTACGGTGCGTTGCAAGCGCATGCCGTGCTGAAGGTCGCTCAGCAGACCGTGAGCGCACGGCAGGCGGTCGCTGATCAGGTAGAGGCGCTATTTAAGAGCAAACTGAAGTCTCAATTGGACTTCAGTTTTGCAAATGTCAATTTAGCGCAGGCCAAACTCCTCCTCTTAGACGCGGAAAATAATCAGAGCGCCGCTCTAGCCAATCTTTCCGTTGTGCTTGGGTATTCTACGCTGCAAGACTTTCAGCTGGTGGAGGACGCGACACCGATTGCTTCGCCTCCGGGCAATGTGGACGATCTTATTTCCGAGGCGCTCGCGGTGCGCCCGGAGATATTAGCGCTCGGCTTTCAGTACCAATCGGCGCAGAAGTTTCACAATGCGGAACGCGACTTGTTCTTACCGACAATCCGAGCCGTCGGAGTGGTAGGAGACACGCCAGTGCGCAACCCAGTTCTTTCGAATTGGTACGGTGCGGTGGGCGTGAACGTTGAAATTCCGCTATTCAACGGTTTTCTCAACTCCGCCAAATCCCGTGAGGCGAGTCTCAAGGCGCAAGCGGCGCAAAAGCGTTTGCTTGATCTTCGCAATCGGATTTCACGTGATGTGCGCACCAGTTGGCTCAATGCGAACACCGCTTACGAGCGGGTTAGTGTCACGCAGCAATTGTTCGATCAGGCAAGCCTGGCGCTCGATCTTGCCCAAACACGTTACCGCTTAGGGCTAAGTTCCATTGTCGAGTTGAGTCAGGCACAGCTCCAGCAGACGCAAGCCCAAATCAGCAACGCCCAGGCTGGTTACGATTTCCGCCTGGCCCTGGCGATCTTGCGTTATCAAACAACAGGAATCTAGGGAGTGGTACAGGACGGCCGGGAATTTCCTAAAAGAGATCTGTGCAAAATTGACCATTCCTAAGAGCGGCTCGGAGACTAGAGTGGGCTTCCAGAGGAGTGTTACAGAGCTTCAACCGAAGGACAAGTTACTCATTCAGTTCTCTGGGCGGATAACAATAACGCTGCGCAGTCCAGATGCCTTTGAGGTACCTAACCAGCAAAGGAGGAGCCAATGTCAAACCAACATTCTGTCACCAAACGCCACCGACGCCCGAAGTCGGTGAAGCGTGCGGACTACACCGCACGAACCATGGCGGCCGTGAAGCAACTCGAACAAGCTGCGAAACTAAAAAAATAGGTGAACCTTGGAGAATAAGTTTCCCAGTACAAGACGGAATGGCTGGTCCGAACGCACATCGTGGACGCTTCGTTGTGAGCCCTAGAGGGCCGGGGCCGCCGCCTGATTGCGCAGCGAAGTTCCACAATACGGACAATAGACATCATTTACACCAACCAGGCGCTGGCACTGCGGACAACTCGGGCTCAGTTTGTAGTTACAGCGAGGGCAGAAGTTGAACCCATTCTCGACGGCGTTCCCACACTGCGGACAAGTACGGCGCAGCGGTTGCCGCAGGATGAAGTAGAGAATAATGCCCAGAGCGTTGGGAATAATGATGGCCACAATCGTCCAAAGGACCGGACTCATGCCGCGACGTTTCGCGTCGCGGTTTATATAGCCGATGAGTAATGCCGCGCAACCCAGTACCAAGCCGAGCAAAAGCGCCAGAAGAGCCAGGAACCATGCGGGTGGAGCATCGGCTAGGCGACCAAGGACGACATTAAACACAACCTGCGTGCCGACGAACACAATCCCTGCCAGGACCCGTGCCCAAGTGGGAACAATCCTGATTTCCGACGCCAGTCCAGTTTCACTTCCGTTTTTCATTGCCATAAAATTGCCCGCTTTCTCATCGCCGCTGCCCCGGCCGTTCTTCATTGTTCGTCAGGTTGTTCGTCAGGTGCGAGCCGTTAGCCAATAACAGCGCGCTAACCACCAGCGCCGGAGCGATGTAGAACAAAATGAAACTCGCCTGCCAAACCAGGGTCGAGACTCCAGCCCATTCGCCCATCCATGCAAAGAGCCGCCACAAAATGGGAACGGTCAGCGTCGCAGAAAGGCCCACGCCCAGACAAGCCATCCCCACCAGCCACAGGCGTTCCCGCGTCTCCCGAAGCCTGCTGGCGTGGAAACGCACTCGCATCTGCGTGGCTCGCACCAGACGGGAATCAGCAGCGAGCGGCAGCGAACGCAAAGCACGAACTACTCCGTTTGCTGCTTCCGCATAATGACGGCATGCTTCGCATTCATCGAGGTGGGCCCGCAGCCAGGCCTGCTGTGCATCCGATAGACCTTCACCCAGAGCGGTCAGTTCCCTTGCCTCGTTATGTGGGTCCCGCGTCATGCCTGCGTCCCCTCCAGCCGTGACATCAGCATGTTCAGTCCGCGATACAGCCGCGACTTCACTGTGCCCAGCTTCGCTCCGGTAACCGTCGCAATCTCCTCCAAAGCCAATCCCTCCTGGAAGCGCAGCACGACGGTCTCGCGATACTCCGCCGGAATGCCGACCAATGCCGCACTGATGCGCTCGGCTTGCTCGTGCTGCTGCACAACTTCCCACGCCATGGGACGGGTATCGGCAGGTTCGGGCGGTGCGTGCTCTTCGTCCTCCATTAGCCCATCCAGGCTGAGCGGACTCTTCTTCCGCAAGTAATCAATCGTCAAATTCCTCGCCACCGCGTAAAGCCACGTGCTGAATTCGTGCTTGCCATCGTACAGATGGCCGCGCTCCAGCACGCGAATCCAGGTTTCCTGGAAGAGGTCTTCGGCCAGTTCACGATTCCCCGATAGGTAGACCAAATAACGAAGAAGCCGATGCTGATACTGCTCGATGAGACGGTCCAGCAAATCCGGATCGCGCCGGCGGAGACCGCGAGCAATTGCGGTGGGCTCGGATTCCATCGCATTCACGAAGCAATAAGCTATGGCGTTCATGCTACCCGGATATACGGGCGAGGAGGTAAGAAAGATGCAGGACGGAAGACATTCTCATCCAGCGCGTTAAGCTATTCATATTCAGCTGGATACTGATCGCAAGATATCAGCGTCGGAGTCTGGCTGGACCCTACGCCCCCGGCTCTTAAGGTCGCAGGAGACCTCCAATAAAAGTCGCGGTTCAGTCCACTACATCTGCATCCAGTACACGTTCCTGCTCGAGGTAATGCGCTACGGCATACTGCGCCAGGAGCGGCGTCTTGACTTGAATATCGGCGCTGATCCATTCCCCTTTCGAATGCGGTGCGTTAGCCGCGTGGTTGCAAGTCTTTCCACTCCCCAAGCCTCGGCTGATAGACGCACGTTCAATCTGCTCGAACTGCCGGAGGTTACGCCACACTTCATCGCCGACAGTGCCGGAAATGTCGATCTTCAGTTTTACGATAGACATGAAATCCCACCACCCAGCGGCACCGATACGTAGAAGAATCCCCCCAAACCAACCCTTATCATCATGCTGATCGTCTCAGTGTGTTCTGATAATAAACCTTTCTCGCGGGCCGCCAGTCAGATCGACAGATCCACAATCTTTCTGGGGAAGCGCGTTGACATCTTCCGTGAAGGTATCCCGGGACAATACCGTTCCGACTATGACGAGCAGCAGCGGCCAGCATGAGACGAATATGTGTCGAAGGAAACACTGCAGAAACTGCTGGTGATCGGCGCCATAGGCCTGCAAAACGCGGGGGGCTGCCAGGATGACTTTGGGCAACACCCCCAGCGCCTCCCCATTTGCAGTGCTGAGGAGGTGGCTCCACTCGGTTGCGGCCCGATCCAGATTCCCATGGAAAATAAAAATCCCGACCCCGACGAGGGCCGCTCCTGCGAGTGATTTCGCACGTCCTAAGGATCTCTGCTGCATTGCCATGTCCTCCTCGTAAAGGCGTCTTTCTTGCCTCTACTTACTCGTCGAGCGAGGGATCGCGAGATCGACAGGGTGCGTATATTTTTTGGAAGTATTGGCCAGTGTGCAGAGGGACTGCCCGAAATGTGAACAAAGTGAGCGGTTTGGAACAGACAGTCAGACTCTCACCGGATAGGGTTGTGCTGTTTCACCTGGATGCTCCAAGTTCTCAAGCCGGAGCCTGAACGCCGCAAGGGTTCGACAGTCAGAATCGGAAGCAGAATCAAATCCCAAGCGAAATTTCAGACCGCCGCAAGGCGAGAAATCTTCGGAGGATTCCATGAAGAGAGTATTCCTGTTGATCGTTATACCCGTCCTGCTGGTCGCGCTGGGGTTTGCACAGACTCCCGCCGCGAGCGTCAATACAGACCAGACCAACATTAAGGGTTGCCTGGGTGGCTCTGATGGTAGCTACACAATTGCGCAAGACAATACTGGCCACATTTTCAAGATCACTAGCAGCAGTGTTGATCTCAAGCCACATCTGGGCCATGACGTAACTCTGATCGGGCACAGAGCAAGTTCCGCCGCCGCTGATAGCAGCCTCGCCGTCACTGAACTGAACATGCTCTCCGAACACTGCGCTGCCGCCGCCGCTGCACCCATTGCGACTGCGAGCACTCCTTCGAAAAATGCTGTCACCCCTGCTGCGGCCGGTGCTGCTCCCTCTCCCGCTGCCACTACCAGCACAGTTACGGAGACAACGGTCACACCCGCTGCGGCCGCCGCTCCATCTGCGGAGACTGCTGTCAAACCCAATGTAGCCGCCACCGAACCCACTGCGACTGTTACCACACCTGCGGAGACTGCTGTCACACCCAATGTAACCGCCCCCGCCCCCGCCGCGACTGTCACCACACCTGCGGAGGCTACCGTCACACCGGCTGCGCCCGCCGCTCCATCTGAGGAGACTGCTGTCACACCCAATGTAGCCGCCGCTGCACCCGTGGCGACTGTCAGCACGCCTTCGGAGACTGCCAGCGCACCTGCTGCACGTCATCGGAGACCGCCAGCAACAGCTGCAGCAGCCACCACTAAACCTGCTGTGACCGCCCGCAAGGCTTCGGAGGAGCCTGTCAGCAAACCTGATACCGCGGCCACTCCACCCGAGGCGACTGCCAACACATCGTCGGAGCCTGTCAGCCCACCGGTTGCAGCCGCCACTACACCCGCTGCGCCTGCCAGGCGCGGGTCCTTATCGCTCTTGATTTTGTTTGCTGTACTGGTGCTCGTCATTGGCATACTCATCCCTTCCCTCAACAGGTGGAGAAAGCGGAAAAGTTTGGCGCGGACGGACGCCCCAAATCTTTCTCTTACCAAGGAAGCAAGCTCAGACAAAGACAAGACTGACTCGCAAGTACCGCGCAAAGCTGCCTAGGCTGAGTGCAGAGTGATGATTCCGAACGGTATCGCCGGCGGCAACCGCTGCCCGCGATCTTTTATGGGGTCATGAATTGGCGCAAATGATCACGAAGGGTGAGCCGCTCGGGATAGTCGCTTTCTGCGACTCGCGGTTTCAGTCCGCTTGCAGGGGTGCTGGACTTGCTACCAGCGCCGGCGTCTTCACAGGCGTCTTCAGAGGTGCGGGCGCTTCCGCGGGAGCCTCCAGCCATTTGCGTACTTCCGGCAGCGCGCGGCGCATCGCCACTTCGCCGACGCGGATCAATTCGCCGGCGCGTTTGAAGTCGTCATAATCAAAGCCCGCGACATCGGGCTCAATGACAAGATCGGCCGCGCTTCTCCAGACAGTACTCATCATGTCCTGCGCAATGGCGAACGACTGTCCAATCACATCGAAGAGATGCCGTGGCGCGGTCGTTTTCGACCACTGCCCTTTCAATTGCACAGCCAGCACGCGCTCCGCGCCCATTGCCCGCAAAGGACGCGTCGGCACCGGATTTGAGAGCATGCCATCTACCAGCCAGCGCCCACGAATTTCTACCGGCAGAAACATCCCCGGATAAGCGCAGCTCGCTCGCACCGGGTCAATGATCGAACCGGAGGTGAAGACCATCCCTTCCCCGGTGTTGAAGTCAGTGGCCGTCACACCGAGAGGGATACGCAACTCTTCAAATGTCTGCACCTTCAAAGTTCGTGTCAGAAACGAGACCATGCGGTCGTTCGTGGCGAAGCCGTAGCGGGAGAGCGTCCAGCGCGCGAAGGTAGTGAAGCGAACTTTGTAGGCGACTTCTTCCAGTTCCGCGATCGTGACTCCGCTGCAATACGCGGCGCCGATCAGCGCGCCTACACTGGTGCCCGCAATCATGCGAACCGGAATGCCTTCTTCTTCGAGGACCTTCAGAACGCCAACGTGTGCGATGCCGCGGGCAAAGCCACCGCCCAGAGCGAGACCAATCGCGGGCACGCGCTTGGCTTCGGGCGTCGCACTCGACGTGCGGGACAGTTCGCGTCCGAAGGCTTGCACAGACCGGATAACCTTGGCCAGACGCTTCACGGGGCCCGCACTCCTGGTTTGCCGCCGTCGCAAACCATCTATCTACATATATAAGATGCTACGAACCTGCCTCACGGCTAGGGCACCATTGTGCTATCTGGCAGTTACAGGAGAGTGCGTACTAAGTTACCGAAAAATGGTTACTCTGACCATGTAAGCAGCGGCTAACTCCTTTAATTGTAACTCTTTACCATCCTTGGGGGCGCGTAGAATAAGCTGCTTCGCCTGCCCTGCCGGACGACATGAAGCTCCGAGTCTGTCCCAGGCCCATCCATATTGCCTATCCTTGCAAGCGAGCGCAGGCGCTAGAATCCAGACTTCGCGAACGATGAAGAAAGTTGAACGGGCGAGCGCTGGCAACGATAGACGATAAACGACAGAGGAAAATTGACGATGCCAAGCTACATTGGTGCCATTGATCAGGGAACGACAAGCTCTCGCTTTATCGTGTTCGATCGTTCCGGACGCATCGTGAGCACAGCTCAAAGAGAGCACGAGCAGATTTATCCCAAGCCGGGATGGGTCGAACACGATCCAGAAGAAATTTGGCGCCGCACGGAAGGAGTCATCCAGGAAGCAATGGAAGCCCGCGGGCTGCGGCCGGAAGATCTGGCTGCGATCGGAATCACCAACCAGCGCGAAACCACGGTGGTGTGGCACAAGAAAAGTGGGAAGCCCGTTTACAACGCGATTGTCTGGCAGGACACACGCGTTGCTCCCGCGGTAGCCGAGTTCGCTGCCCGTGGCGGACAGGACCGCTATCGCACCAAGACCGGTCTTCCGCTCGCTACCTATTTCAGCGGCCTCAAGATTCGCTGGATTCTCGAAGAAATTGCGGGCACGCGCGCGAAAGCTGAAGCCGGCGATCTTTTGTTTGGCAATGTCGATACTTTTCTGATCTGGCATCTCACCGGCGGACCGCATGGCGGCGTCCACGTGACCGACGTGACCAATGCCAGCCGCACCCAACTGATGAACCTCAACACGCTCCAGTGGGATCGGGACATATTGAAAGACTTCGGCATTCCAATCCAGATGTTGCCGAAGATTGTCTCGAGCAGCGAAGTCTACGGCACCGCGCACCTGCCGGCCATTGAGGGAGTTGCGATCGCCGGCGATCTCGGCGATCAGCAAGCCGCTCTGGTCGGTCAGGCCTGCTTCAAACCAGGAGAAGCAAAGAACACCTATGGCACCGGCTGCTTCATGCTGATGAACACCGGAGAAAAGGCAGTGTTCTCGAACTTCGGTCTGCTGACCACGCTGGCGTATAAGTTTGGCCCGAAGCCGGCATGCTATGCGTTGGAAGGGAGCATCGCAATTGCCGGCGCCTTGGTGCAATGGCTCCGCGACAATCTCGGACTCATTGAAAAGAGTTCAGACATCGAAGCGCTCGCCCGAACCGTAAGTGACAACGGCGGCATTTACTTCGTTCCCGCTTTCTCCGGCTTGTACGCGCCGTATTGGAAGGATGACGCGCGCGGCGTGATTGCCGGCTTGACCCACTTCGTGAATAAAGGCCACATCGCCCGCGCCGTGCTGGAGGCCACCGCGTTCCAGGTCCGCGAGGTGGTCGACGCTATGGCCAGGGACTCAGGCATTACGCTCGACGTGCTGCGCGCCGACGGTGGAATGGTGGTGAACGATCTGTTGATGCAATTCCAGGCCGACATTCTGGCGAAGCCGGTAGTTCGGCCCATGGTGAAGGAGACCACAGCTCTCGGCGCTGCCTATGCCGCCGGACTGGCAGTTGGCTTCTTCCAAGATACCGACGAACTCGTCGCCAACTGGGCAGTCGATCAACGTTGGGAGCCGAAGATGGACAAGGGATCTCGCGAGCGGCTATATCACTTTTGGAAGAAGGCGGTGACGCGGTCGTTCGACTGGGTGGAATCGTGAGCGGAGCGGCCGGGTGGGGCGCCCGGCTCTCCATCGGGAAAATTGAGAAAGGGAGGTTCACAGACGATGTACGGACCATTTTTTGGCGAATTCATGGGCACGCTGGTGTTGATCTTGCTGGGCGACGGCGCCGTTGCCAATGTTCTCCTGAAGAAATCGAAAGGTGAAAACTCCGGATGGATTGTCATCACAACGGCATGGGGAATGGCCGTGGTTGCGGGCATCTTCACGGCTATCGCGTTCGGCAGCCCGGGCGCTCACATTAATCCGGCGATCACGTTAACGGTGGCTGTTCTATCGGGAGACTGGTCGAATGTCGGCCTCTTCTGGTCCGCGCAAATCCTGGGAGGTTTCGCCGGCGCCATTCTGGTATGGCTCGTCTACCTGCCTCATTGGAAAGTGACGCCCGACGCGGAGGCGAAGCTGGCGATTTTCTGTAACACGCCGGCCATCCGCAACCTTCCCGCAAATCTGTTGACCGAAATTATCGCCACCACATGCCTGATCGTGGTTGGCTTCAGTTTCGGAAGCCCGGCCGTGTCAACCACCGGCCTTCCGATTGGCTTTGGCCCGTGGTTGTGGGGGATTTTGGTGTGGGCCATCGGCCTCGGTCTCGGCGGACCGACCGGATACGCGATCAATCCCGCCCGTGACTTCGGTCCGCGCGTGGCTCACGCTATCCTGCCCATCAGCGACAAGGGGAGTTCAGATTGGGGATACGCGCTCGTACCGATCATCGGCCCGCTGATCGCCGGTGGCATCGCCGCCGCAATAATCAAGCAGGTGGGTATCCGGTGATCGCGCACTTTGCAGTGAAGACTCTGGTTCCCCCTGTGTTCCCCTGTGCTCCCTGTGGTGAAGACTCTGACTTGTCCATCCACAAAAGAGACCGTCAAGCGAGGACGCCATGAATCGCTCCGAAATGTGGCGCCGCGTCGAAGCACATCCCAAAGCATGGGACATGATTGTCGTGGGCGGAGGAGCCACCGGCGTAGGCGTCGCGATCGATGCCGCGGCGCGCGGCTACGATGTGTTGCTGCTCGAGCAGAGCGACTTCGGCAAGGGCACCTCCAGCCGCAGCACCAAGCTAGCGCACGGTGGAGTGCGCTACCTGGAGCAGGGCAATATCGGCTTGGTCATGGAAGCGCTCAAGGAGCGCGGACTGCTTCTGCAAAACGCGCCCCACCTGGTACACGATCTTGCGTTCGTCGTGCCGAACTACGATTGGTGGGAGGCTCCATTCTACGGTCTCGGCCTGAAGCTGTATCAGTTGCTGGCCGGTAAATACGGATTTGGCGTCTCACGCATTCTGTCAAAAGAAGAAACGCTCGAACATCTGCCAACACTGAAGACCGAGGGCCTGCGTGGCGGCGCAGTGTACTACGACGGACAATTCGACGACGCCCGGCTGCTCATCCACATGGTCGCCACCGCTTTTGAGCAGGGCGCCACATTGCTGAACTACGTCGAAGTCACGGGGCTGACGAAGGACACTCAGGGATTTGTGGACGGCGTCAGCGCACGCGACGTCGAAACCGGCAGCGAATTTCGCGCCACCGCGAAAGTTGTAATCAACGCGACCGGCGCTTTCACCGACTTGCTTCGGCTCAAAGCGGAGCCCGACGCCAAGCCGATGATCGTCCCCAGCCAGGGCATTCATCTGGTCTTCGATTCGAGCTTCCTGCAAGGTGAAAGCGCGATCATGGTTCCACACACCAGCGATGGCCGAGTGTTATTCGCGATTCCGTGGCACGGTCACACGCTGGTGGGAACCACCGACACTCCCGTTGCATCCGCAACGATCGAGCCGGTCGCCATGGAGCAGGAAATCGAATTTATCCTCGCGACCGCCGGAGAATATCTGACGAAAGCGCCTACTCGCGACGATGTCTTGAGCGTATTCGCCGGTATCCGGCCACTGGTGCGCGCTACGAACGTGACTAACACTGCGGCATTGTCGCGCGATCACGTCATCCACATCGATCGCTCCGGCCTGGTCACCATCGCCGGTGGAAAATGGACGACGTACCGGCATATGGCCGAGGATTGCGTCGATCAGGCAGCCACCCTCGCGCAGTTGCCGGAAAAGCCATGCGTGACGCACCACCTGCACATCCACGGCTTCCACGAAGTAGCGATAGAAGACACGGCGAAAGAAGACGCGGCGAAGCAGTTCGGCTCGCTGGCCGTCTATGGTTCGGATGCCTACGAGATTCGCAAGCTAATCGAGGCCGACGCCAGGCTCGGCGAACCGCTGCATGCGGCACTGCCCTACGTGAAGGCGGAGGTAATCTGGGCGGCGCGATACGAAATGGCCCGCACCGTGGAAGATATTCTCGCAAGGCGAACGCGCGCTCTGTTCCTGAATGCGCGCGCAGCCCTCGCAATGGCGCCCCCCGTCGCGGATTTGATGGCTTCGGAACTGGGTTGGGACGAGGTCACCCGGAGGAAACATTTGGCCGCGTTTCGTGACATTGCTTCGAATTACGTGCTTCATACCTGAAATCTTCAGCACCTTCTGCATCGGGAAATAAACGCCTCCACTCTCCTCGTTTAAGGATCGCGCCTCGTCTCTCCGGAGAGAAGCGACTCTGCCGTTTTCTGCGCTGCCGCAATATTTGGCGAGAGGCGCGCCGCGCGCTTGAAAACTGCATTTGCCTCGTCGAATCGTCCCTCCTGCCGCAAAGCCTGCGCCAGCAGCACCCCCTGAACATCGGTGTGCTGCAGCGCCAAGGCGTGCGAGTACTGACGAACGGCCTCGGGCAGGTCGCCATTTTTCTGCGCAATCAAACCGAGCATGACCATCAGCGTAGGTTGGCTGGGCGCAAGCTGGAGCGATTGTTCGAAACATTGCTTCGCCTTCATCGGCTCCCCCATCTGGCCATAGCAAGATCCCATATCGCTATAAGCTTTAGCGCGCTGGCGTACGTTGCTCGCGCCCAGAGCCACTTTTTGAAACAATTCGAGGGCCCCCGTCAGATTGCCGCGGCTTTCCTCATAGTTGGCGAGCACCAGGTTGGCGGGCCAATCGTCTGGACGAATGGCGAGCACGGCGTGAATGTGCTCGATGGCCTCTTCGGTTTTGCCTTGCTTGTGCAGAAAGCCTGCCAATCCGCCGTGTGCAATGTAGTTGTCCTGCGTCAATGCCAACGCGCGGCGCCAGAACGACTCCGTATCGTGCCAGTACCCAACCTGACGGTAGGTGAGGATTCCCAGAACAAGCAAACAACCAACCGCCGGAATCGCAATCCATCGGGTGGACACTTGGCGCGCGTGATTCCAGCCAGCAACGGCCCAGTCGGCGACCAGCCAGACGATCATCAGAAACAAGCCGATGAACGAGATGTAGGCGTAGCGATCGGCCATTGCCTGTGCTCCCACCTGTACCAGCCCGATCATCGGCACCAGGCTGCCCAGAAACCAGAACCATCCGACTGCAAGATACCGCTGCTCGCGTCCGCGGAGGACCAGGACGGTGATGAGCAGCAATAAGGTCACGACCGCCCCCACCTGCCAGGCAGGATAGAGTTTGAGGGGGTGCGGATACGGCAGCACCAGCTTCGATGGCCAGAACGCCTTCCCCAGATAGCGCGCATACGAGATCACGGTTGTTTCCAACCTCAAGAGCAAGCTGTAATGGGCAAGATCCTTGACCGCGCCTCCGGCCTGCTGGGCCTCCATGGTTACCACCGCGCTCGTTGCGGAGAGCAGCAAGAGCGGCACCTTCTCCAGCAGCAGCCTTGCGCTCGACAATTTGGGCGCGTCGCCCGCTTGCGCCGTCTCGGCCGCGGCGCCAATTCGGCGGAGCGGCCAGTAGTCCCACAGCAAAAGCAGAAAAGGAAATGTGATCGCCTGCGGCTTCGCGAGCAGGCTGAGTGCAAACAAGAAAGCCACTGCGGCGTATCGGCGGAACCCCGGTTCGCGCGCGTACCAGGCGTAGGCATAGAGCGCGAGCAGGAAAAACAGCATGCTCAACACGTTCTTCCGCTCGGCCGCCCAAGCCACCGACTCCACATTCATCGGATGAAGCGCAAACAAAGCGGCAACCATCAGGCTGCGCCAGCGGAATCCCGTCGCGCTCTGCAGCAGGAGAAACAACAGAACAGCGTTCGCCGCGTGCAGCAAGACATTCACGCCGTGGTGTCCAGCGGGGTTCAGGCCAAAAAATTCGTAGTCGAGAGCATGGGACAGCCAGGTTAGGGGATGCCAGTTGGCCTCATCGTAAGTGGTGAATGCCCATTCCACTGTGGCCCACGTCATCCCCGCCCTTACGTGGACGTTGTCCGTGATGTATTCATTGTCGTCATAATCAATGAAGCCGTTGTGGATTATCGAGCTGTAGGACACTAGCACAGCCGCGAACAGCACCAGGGAAAACGCCAGGTTAAACAACAAAGTTTGCCGATCAAGCGGCGCCGACGACTTGGAGGAAGCCGAAACTCGGGCTTCTTTCGTGCGTTTCGCTGCCTTGGCAGGGGAAGACGAGGTCATGGGGTTTAACGAAATATAGCCATTTTATCTTGGCCCACGCTGGCGGTCGGCTGGATCACATCGCAAGACAACAATAAAAGTTGTCAACGAGTGCTCTCCGTCCCCGCGGTCATTGCTGAAAACCAAGCTCTCAGCGGC
The DNA here is from genome assembly GCA_963789205.1 of uncultured Acidobacteriaceae bacterium. Taxonomy (GTDB): domain Bacteria; phylum Acidobacteriota; class Terriglobia; order Terriglobales; family Acidobacteriaceae; genus Acidiflorens. The sequence goes on along the minus strand of CAWBJV010000019.1, from coordinate 184,371 downwards.
AAAACCAGCCCACAAAAAACATCCCAGACTCAAGTTAAGGACCTGAGCCTGGGACGATTAAAACAGTTCCTTACAGAAGCGGTTCGCTCTGAGCTGCCCCGCTTCAGATGTTTACTGGAGCCAAATGTTCCACTTTTGCATTACCGACTTCTTCCCCGTTGCGGAGTACGTGACTGTCCAACAAGGGGGGGTGGTGGCGCCACAAGCTGCCGCCGTGGTGTGTTTTGTATATATTGGGGTAGCGACTGTGGTCACCGCGGTGAAGCTAACCAATCCGGGCTGTGGTTTAACGCAAGTCTTGCCGGCTTGAATAATAAATAGTACCCCTGCTGGATCTGCCGCTGTCGGGTAGTTGAAGTTAGCGGTGCAGTTGGCGTTGTTCGGGCCGGTCGTGGCCCCGGGCCAGTCACCTAGGTTCTGGTCACCGAAAATGATCACATCAGCCGGCGGAGTCGCCCCCCCGAACGGATTGGGGCCGAAATCCACCGTGCCTGAATCTACAAGGTATTGCTTGACCCCGCTCTGAACCTGTGTAGCTGTGATGACGTAAGTGAGGTCGAAAGTGGCACCGGTGCCGCTGTCGTCTTCGTACCACGTTTCGGTTTGACCGCAAGGCACGTATGAGGTGTTGCTCGTCCCGTTGGTGTCCGCGTCACAGTTAGCGAACGACCAAACATATGAGGGAACACCAACCACTACTCCGCCATCCTGGATGGTGGAGCAATCGGCGCTGGGGCTGGCAGTGTTGCCAAAGCAGGGCCACGCGTCGGCGGAGTTGCTGTCCAACGCGAAAGCGGTGAATGCCTGGTCGAGCCCATACAGGTTGGCGGGCGGCGCCGGGTTGACTTGCGGGGCGTCGGAACTCATCCTCGGCAAGACCTTGATCTGATAATGCGGTTTTTCTTGGGCAACCGCAAGTTGACTACAGGCGAAGAAAGCAACCAACGCCACCAGAACGAGCGCTTGAAATAAGCGAGACCTCGTCATTTGAAAACCTCCTTGGGGATATTGTGAAAGCTGACGCATTACCCCGCCAGTCTTTCAAAGCGGAAAGTATGGTGTAAGCCCGCTTCCCTTGTCAAATGGGCGATCTGCAAGATTTTGACCCTTTAGTGAAAAATATTTCAGCCTCATAATCCGTGCGTGAGACACTCACTTCACGGACGCAATCCAGCCATGGCGCGCCCCCGACTATCGAAGAGTTTGAACGTGACCGCCGCCCGCTCGGCAGTGGTAAACGAATTGATTTTGCATTTACTGATAACTGAAAGCTGATAGCTGACAGCTGCCTCTACGCCTTCAAATACCACGGCACATTAACAATATTGATCCGCTCATCCCCACTCAGCAGCAGCAGCGCCGTCAACATCTGTCCGCGCTGATTGTGCAGAAAATAGTGATACCAGTGATGCTCCACCATAGTCGCAATCACCACCGCGACTGTCCGATCCGCATTCTCCTTCTCCACCTTCAACACATAGTCCACGATCGGATGCACCACCAGGCGAAACGGCGACGGCAATGTCACCAGCTTCGGAACCCGCGTCCCTGCCGGCGGATCTTCCGCCCACTTCCACGTCGGCCTATCTTCATCCGCATCGCACATCACATGCAACGCCTCCACATCCGGAGACAGCGTCATCGCAAACTGCAGCGCCTTCTCCGTTGCCGCATTCCATTGGTCCACTGGAACAATCACAATCGGCGGCTTCAGGTTTCGCGTATTCAGAACCATCGCACTCGTCAGCGCAACTTCTTTCCCCACCCATTCATAATGACGCCGCACCCTCCCCATGAACACCAACATTGCCGGCAACAGCAGCACCACTACCACCCACGCCCCTTCCGCAAACTTCGCCACCACAATCACCATCACCGTGATCCCCGTGGCCAAAGCACCGATGCCGTTGATCACCATCCCATGCGCCGCCTCGAATCCAGATGCTGTCCTCCGCCAATGCCCGACCATCCCCGCCTGCGACAAGGTGAACGCCATAAACGCCCCCACCGCAAACAGCGGAATCAACCGGTCCGTCACTCCTCGAAACAAAATCAGCAACAGCCCCGCCAAAATCGCCAGCGCCCAGATCCCCTGCGAGAACACCAGCCGCCGTCCCCGCGTCGCCAGCGAATGCGGAAGATAATCATCGCGAGCGATCATCCGGCACAGCCGCGGAAAATCCGCAAACGATGTATTCGCGGACAAACAAAGCACGAGCAGCACCGAGAACATCGTCACGTCGTAAAAAATCCCTTTCCCCGCCACGGCCGCCGTCACCAGCGACAGCACGCTCTGATACCCCGGCGCCCCCGGATCCGTAGCCATAATTCCGTAGTACCGCACCAGCACCGCAATCCCGCCGAGCAGCACAATCAGAATCGCAATGATCGCCGTCAACGTAGCCCGGGCCGCCGGAACCACCGGCTTCCGAAACGCCTGCACTCCGTTACTCACCGCTTCCACCCCGGTCAAAGCCGTGCACCCCGAGGCGAACGCCTTCAAAAGAATCCACGCTCCCACCGCCTGCAACGCCCCCGGCGCGCGTCCCGCGGCTTGCCCCAACGCCACCACCGCTACCGGATGTCCCCCAGACGCGACGATTTTATAAAGCCCAATCAAAATCACCACCGCCAAAGTCCCCACAAAAAAATAAGTCGGAGCCTCAAACGCCGACCCCGCCTCCTTCACTCCCCGTAGATTGACCATCGTTAATATAACCAGCACCGCGAGACACATTGCCAGAGTGTGCGGCTGCAAAGAAGGCACCGCCGACACGAGAGCCCCAATCCCCGCCGAGATTCCCACTGCCACATTCAGCAGGTAATCGATCATCAAAGCCGCGCCCGCCAAGAGTCCCGCCCGGTTCCCCAGGTTTTCTTTAGCGACCGTGTACGATCCCCCGCCCATCGGATAAGCCGCAATCGTCTGCCGATAACTGAAATACACAATCACCAGCAGCCCAATGATCGCCGCCGTCAACGGCACAATGTACCGGACGCCCACCAGTCCCAAAGGCAGCAAAATCGTCAAAGCCGCCTCCGGCCCGTAGGCCGCCGAACTCAATGCATCCAGACCAAACGTAGGAATCCCCTGAGTAGGAGTAATCCGCTCCCCCTCGTCCTCGGAAGAAGCCAGTGGGCGTCCAAACAAGACATTAATGAATCCCATATCCCCTCACACCCAGCGACAATAACAAAACCAGAGACGTCCGCAAAACTATGTATGTCGATTGAGCGACTCTCAACCCGTGTCATCCTGAGCGAAGCCAAGCCAAGAGCGAAGCGAATGGCTCGGCGCAGTCGAAGGACCCCTACACCCTTACACGCCTAACGAGTGCATCGTCCACGGCAATGGCATGGACATTTTGCTGCAACAGGAGCAGAACTGGAAATCGCAATGCGGCAGGTGATCGGTCCTTCGCCGACAGGTGCTTTTCTTGTGCGCTGCCGTGCTGAGAGGGATCTAATTCTTGCGTTCGGGTGGCTGGACCAGATCCGGAATCCGCGCAATCGCCGCAGGATCGGGCGGCTTGAGATTGAGTTCCTTGACCAGGAATGCGATTCGGTCACGCCGCGCCTCCGCGTTCAATGCGTGCGGAGCCTCATAAAATTTCAGAACCTTCGGTTCGCTGACGATCGCGAAATACTCGCGCGCCCGCTCCGGTGTCAGGAAGTCCTCTTTCGTTGCGTATTGCAGAAAGACCGAAGCTGGCGCTGCATGTGAAACGTACTTGCCTTGATCGAGCCAAGCGTACTTGGCGACGAAGGTGTCCACCTTCTCCGAGCCAACTTGTTTCCGGAATTCCTGCCAATCTTTGGATTTCATATCCACCTCGTCCGAGAGGTTGCCGGCCATCAGCACGAACGCCTTGAAGCGCTTGTCGATTCCCGCCAGAAACGCGCCCGTTGCGGCGTTGTAGCTGTGGCCGACATAGGCAAGCCGTTTCGGATCCACATCGCTGCGCGCCAGCAGCAGATCGGCGCCTCGCCGCATATCGAGAATCTGCTGGACACGATCGTTGATCTGCGCCTCGCCAAGCGGATCGGGATCGCGCACAAACCCCGGTCTTGCGATCGGGCCATCGGCCAGCAGCGAAACTACGCCTGAAACCGCCAGCGCAACCGCTTCGTCAAGAAACTCCTTGCGGTTCAGAAACGGCGACCCGTCCTGATACCAGTGTCCCCAGATCACAGCAGCAAAAGGTCCCTTGCCCTTGGGGACAACCAGATACGCCGGTACGCGTCCGCCCTTCGGGCTGGCGTAGGAAATATCGTGGATGGTGACGTCGCCGCGCTGTTCGACACCGGCTTCCTGCACGTCGAGCGGAGCTTTCTGGTCGTAATCAAAGTGACGCAGCAGTGCAGCATAGACATTTTGGGCAAAGAGAGTCGAGGCAAATAAAAAGATGGCAACCGCAACGCGGCTCATGAGGACCTCCGGTGAGCGCTGATATCTTACCTCGCAATCATGGCGAACACACGTCATCGCGGGACCCCCAAACGCAGGCTTTGTCGGCCAGAAAGTGTGGAAGCGGACCAGTCGCTTAATGTTTTGTGCGGCCGCTGCCAGGAAGAACTGCTCGCGGACAAACTTTAATGTCCGTAGACGCAGACGACAAGTCCGATCTGATTCTTGAGTTCAGCAAACAGCGCCTCCGAGCAACCCTTTTTCAACACCCACGGTGGTTTTCGTCAACCACCTGGTTGGGATAAGCTCATAGCACTGTTCAATCCACTATGAAGACTAGGACAAGAATTGCGCCGCCGCAGATCGGAGCCTCCGACGCGGACCAAGTTGAAATCTTCATCGACAAGTTTGATTCAAAGAACGCAGCTCTGATCCGCTCCACACGCAAGACATTACGCAAGCGCCTGCCCGCTGCGAACGAACTGGTCTATGACAACTACAACTTCTTCGTCATTGGGTATTGTTCGACCGAACGACCATCCGATTGCATCGTCTCCATTGCTGCAGCCGCGAACGGAGTTGGGCTGTCCTTCTACTATGGGGCCTCTCTCCCCGATCCGCTCAAGTTGCTTCTCGGCAGCGGCAGCCAGAATCGTTTTATCAGGATCGAGTCTGCGGCGACGCTGGCGCATCCGGGGGTCGAGAAGCTAATCGCCGCTGCCGTTGCACAGGCTGAGAGGCCGTTGCCGGCGAGTGGCAGAGGCAAACTGGTCATTCGATCAATTTCGAAAAAACAGAAGCCGCGCCGCAAACCGACGGATTAGCTGGCTTCCGTCGAGAAATCGCCATTCACCCACAACCGTTGTTAGTGCAAATGCCCCCATTTCCCCCCGATCCCGCGCAGCCCCCCCGATATTTGCTTTTCATTCGCCCCGTGGCATACTGCGATACGGAGGGCCGCCGAGCTGCGCTCGGGTGGACGGACGAATGCGTCCGTCCCTACGTGTGACGTGGAACTATACGGAGCTGACCTGGCCGAAAATAATTTTATTTTCGACCCGGTTTTCCTGCTGCGCTCCTCATACGTCCACAGGCGGAAACAGTTTACGATGCAACGCACTCACTTAAACATCGTGGCCACTCTCGAAACCACCATCGGCCGTCTCCCGGCGAACATTGAAGCCGAGCGCTCCATCCTCGGCGCGGTCCTGCTCGACAATCACGCCTTCAACGACGCCGCCGAGCACCTGAAGCCCGAAGACTTTTCCATCGACTCACACCGCCGCATTTATTCGCGCATGATGGATCTGGCCGAGTCTTCGCGGCCCATCGACATCATCACGCTGGTCGAAGAACTCGAGCAAAAGAAAGACCTGCAAGCCGTCGGCGATGTCGGCTACATCTCCGGATTGCTCGACGGCGTGCCCGACCGCCCTTCCATCGAACATTACGTCAGAATCGTCCGCGACAAGGCCATCCTGCGCGGGCTGATCAGCGTTTCCAATACCGCCATCGCCAAGGCCAGCGAGCAGGCCGAGCCCGCCGACGAAATCCTCAACGACGCCGAGGCTGCCGTCTTCCAGCTCTCCGAGAAGCGCATTGGCAAGGGCTTCCAGGGGATCAAGGAGATCGTCCGCAACTCCTTCGGATCGGTCGACGCCCTGCTGCAACGCGGCCAGCGCATCACCGGCCTCGCCACTCACTACACCGATCTCGACGAAAAGACCAGCGGCTTCCAGAAGTCCGACCTGGTCATTCTCGCGGCCCGGCCTTCCATGGGCAAGACCGCTTTCGCCATGAACATCGCCGAGAACGCGGCCATCGACGACGGCAAGGTAGTCGGCATCTTCTCGTTAGAAATGTCGAGTGAGGCCCTGCTGCAACGCCTGCTCTGTTCTCGCGCCATTGTTGACGCGCACAAAATGCGCACCGGTTCGCTCTGGGCCGACGACATGAAAAAAGTTGTCCGCGCCATGGAGGAGCTTTCGAACGCCCTCCTGTTCATCGACGACTCTCCCGGCATTTCCCTGAGCGAGATGCGCGCCAAAGCCCGCCGCCTCAAACAGTCGCAAGGGCGCCTCGACCTGCTGGTCGTCGACTACCTGCAACTCATGTCGGGCGGCAGCAAGCGCTTCGAAAACCGCACCCAGGAAGTCTCCTCAATCTCGCGCGGACTGAAAGCCATAGCCAAGGAACTCCAGGTCCCCGTCCTCGCCCTGTCGCAGCTCAGCCGCGCTCCCGAAAGCCGGGGAGGCGACCACCGGCCCCAGCTCTCCGATTTGCGCGAATCCGGGTCGATTGAGCAGGACGCCGACGTTGTTATGTTTATCTTCCGCGAAGAGATCTACAAGCAGGACGACCCCGACCTGAAAGGCCGAGCCGAAATCATCATCGCCAAGCAGCGTAACGGCCCCATCGGCAAGTTCAATCTAGCCTTCCTGCACAATTCCACGCGCTTCGCGAACATGCTAGAGGGCAACAACGAACCCGGCGAGTAGTCATCGCGCAGAGACATGGCTGCCCCCTCACGCTGATAGAGACGGGGCTTGCCCCGTCTCCGCAGGCAGGCCCTCGGCAGTCCGGCCCAGGCGATAAAGCCCAGGTAGAATCCGACTCCTGAGACACCTCTACCCTGTGGAAAAGTTTGTGGATGCGAAGGACACGTCCCGGAATCCAGCCGCACCGACCGGTTGGTGGGGATGTCTCAGAGATGTCTCAAAGTTCCTAAAGCTATGTTTCTAAGTTGGTTAACTCTCGCGGGGAAGGCAAGGATTAGAAGCGCTTGCGAATCAGTACTTTCGTCACAAAAAGTGAGATTTGCACATAATCCAAATCGATGTAACCCGCATCACCAGCGGCTGGCGCTCGCATAGAGCAGCTGACAGGCCTTCAAGAATGCCGAAAAATCGGCGTTTCACCCAAGGATCCTTGCAGCAACTCTGAAACCGCCTACCCGCTGCCCTCGCCCACCTTAAGCACCGCCAGGAACGCCTCCTGCGGAATATCCACCCGCCCAATCCGCTTCATCCGCTTCTTGCCTTCCTTCTGTTTTTCCAGCAGCTTGCGTTTGCGCGAAATATCGCCGCCGTAGCACTTGGCGATCACATTTTTGCGGATCGCCGGCACCGTCTCGCGTGCAATAATCTTCGCCCCAATCGCCGCCTGGATCGCCACCTCGAACATCTGCCGCGGGATCAGTTCTTTCATCTTTGCCGCCAGCGCCCGCCCGCGGTCGTAAGCAAAATCGCGATGGATGATGGTCGACAACGCATCCACCGGCTCGCCCGCCACCATGATGTCAAGCTTCGCCATCGGCGACACCCAGTTGCCCGACAGATGATAGTCGAGCGATGCGTATCCTCGCGACACCGACTTCAGCCGGTCGTAAAAGTCGAGCACGATTTCATTCAGCGGCAGTTCGTACTGCAGCATCACGCGCGACGAGCTGACATATTCAAAGCTCTTCTGCTTCCCGCGCTTTTCCTCGACCAGCTTCAGAATGCCGCCCACATATTCTTCGTTGGTTAAAATCACCGCGAGAATGACCGGCTCTTCCACCTTCGCGATCTCGCTTGTATCCGGCCAGCGCGAGGGATTATCCACCTCGATCACGGTGCCATCCGTCTTGGTGATCTGGTAGCGAACTCCGGGAGCCGTAGTAATCAGGTCGAGATTGTATTCGCGCTCCAGCCGTTCCTGGATGATCTCCATGTGCAGCAGCCCCAGAAAGCCGCACCGGAAGCCGAATCCAAGCGCCACCGAGCTTTCCGGCTCGAAGAAGAATGACGAATCGTTCAGCTTCAATTTTTCCAGCGCCTCGCGCAGCTGCGTATGTTCATGCGCGTCGACCGTATACAGCCCCGCGAAAACCATCGGCTTGATTTCTTCGAACCCCGGCAATGCCTGGATCGCGGGCCGGTCGTCGTCCGTAATCGTGTCGCCGATCTTAGTGTCCGCGACATTCTTGATATTCGCGATGATGAATCCAACTTCACCCGCCACCAGTTCGTCGACCTCCACCGGTTTAGGCGTGAGCGCGCCTAAAGTTTCCACCTGAAACACGTGCCCGTTCGACCACAGCCGGATCTTCTGCCCCTTGCGCAACCGCCCCTCGAACACCCGCGCCAAAACCACAACACCACGATAAGGATCGAACCACGAATCAAAGAGCAGCGCCTGCAAATGCCGCTCCGGCGCGCCTTTCGGCGGCGGAACCCGCTTCACGATAGCTTCCAGCACGTCCGGCACGCCTTGCCCAGTCTTAGCGCTGATCAGCAACGCATCGGACGCATCCAGCCCCACCGCGCTCTCGATCATCTCCTTGGTGCGCGCCACATCGGCGCTCTGCAAGTCGATCTTGTTGATCACCGGAATAATTTCGAGCCCATGATTGATCGCCAGGTAAGAGTTCGCCAGCGTCTGCGCTTCCACGCCTTGCGAAGCGTCCACCACCAGCAGCGCGCCTTCGCAAGCCGCCAGCGAGCGCGAAACCTCATAAGAAAAATCCACGTGCCCCGGCGTATCGATCAGGTTGAGCTGATAAATCTGACCATCCTGCGCCGGATACAACATGCGGACGGCATGAGCCTTGATCGTAATGCCGCGCTCCCGCTCCAGGTCCATCGAGTCCAGAACCTGCGCCTGCATTTCGCGCATGGCCAGCGACCCGGTCAGCTCCAGCAGCCGGTCGGCCAGCGTGGATTTCCCGTGGTCAATATGCGCAATAATCGCAAAATTGCGGATGCGAGAGGCTTCCATGAGGTGCTTCGATTCTACAGGAGGGGCACGTGCGGCGCGGGTGCCCCCCGGCCGCGAAACTGTCGGATCAACCAGGTTAATGGATAAAGTGCGGAGCGACGATGTTGATGAATTCGCGGGACGTGATTATCTTGGTCTTCTTCCAGAACTTTGGAAAATGCCGCTGGTTGCCGGTTATCAAATAGTCGACGCGGGCCGCGTCCGCGCATTCCAGGAACTTGTTGTCGTCGGGATCTTTCGCAACCTGGAGCGGGCGCTCGGGGTTAACGATCTGAGCGTGGTTCTTTATAAGCTGAAGCAGTTGCTGCCGAAGGCCTCTGCGGATTTTGAATTCCGGGCGCGCGAGGACTTCCCGGTATTCCGCGAGAATGGCGTGGCTGACGTACAGCTCGGCGGGTCTGGTCATCGCAAGCGCGAGGACAGTGCGTTGGAGTCCGTCCGGTTTCAGAGCCGCCGAGACCAGGATATTTGTGTCAATGACGAGGCGAAGCGGGATCATGGGCTGATCAACGACGCTTCGGTTTTTGCGCGCGGTTGGCCTTGCGGGTGGACTGGATGACCTGATCAATCTGGCGCGAGCTGAGCCTGTTCGTGCCCTTGCGCCGCGACTCGTCTCCAATCACCTTGAGCACTTCCGGCTCGGGGGCGGCAAGTCGCACATAATCTCGAATGCTCAGCAGCACCGCCTTTGGAGTGCCGCGTTTTTCGATGACAAGCGACCGGCGTTCATCCTCTACCCGGCGTAACAGCTTCCCGAAATTGGCGCGGGCGTTCAGTGCGGAGACGACGATGCTGTCATTCTTCTCGGTTCTCAGCATAGTGAACTCTCCAGTTCAATAATTCGAACTGTACAGTTCAATAGACAATTAAGTCAAGCGCGATGCCGGGTTGCCCCACGCAGAGCCCGCGCAGGAATCTTTCCAACAGTGCGAGCGCCGCCACACGACCACCCCTGCCCAGGCGTAGTTTAGCCGGGCCGTCGTCCGGAGTTCAAATAATTGGGATAGGCGGGGCTCCTTGCCTTGTCAGTAGTCATAAACATGCTCGACCACGACCCTGTCCGAATGCAAGGCGCTCAGGGCTTGATCGAGCGACGGCACGCCACACGTGAGCACGATGCGCTGCCATCCCGGACGGGTCAGGACCGGCATGGAGAAAAGTTGCCGCACCACCGAACCGTCGTAATGCCATGCTTGCGGGGCCAACACTGAGAGAGTGATCTGGGAATTTCCGGCGATCTCGACGAAGCGCACTCCATGTTGGGCCATTATGGAAGCAACAGTGGTGAACTCCTGGTAACGCGGGACGTCGACGATGTGGGCTTGCGGGCCCACACGCTTAACAAGCTTCAAATGGGGAATCTGGGGCAGCATCGTTTCGTCTAGATTTTCAACCCAGGCATACGTATCGTCTGGCTCGCGGCCGTAGGTCGCGTGCGTCCCCTTCTCGATGAACCAGCAATAGAAAGCTTCCACCGCGTAGTCGATTGTGAGAAAGATTCTTCGCTCCCACTTGCGAATTGGATGCGGGCCCCACATGGAGTTCTCGGCCCAAAGCCCCTTCACATGCCGCGCAAAGTGAAACTCGTAAAACGGCCGCACATGTACGAAGTCGGCGTACTCTCGTGCCACTTTGTACGCGTACTGATCTTCGTCCGTTAGCTGGCGGCCGCTGGTCCATTCACTCAGCCTGCCGATCGTCTTCTCGTACACACCTTTCAGGATGTATTCTGCCGAAAAACTTGTGCCGATCACTACCAGCATGACCTGCTCGCCAGTATTGAACCCATATTTCCCACGTGTGAGCCGCGAAATGCAGCAATAGCTATTCCAATATTGGCGCGCCGCACCAAAATACGGGAATCCGCTGGGCAACAGATGCTCTTGAAAGTCCGCTTTCTCCTGGTAGCTCCAGACGATGTACCACTCCGGATAACTCAGATAGGCATCATCCTCGGGACGCGCGTAGTCCTTGATGCCGGTGACTGCGGCCTTCCTTTGCTCTGGTTGCGGGAGGGGCGCGGGGATTTGCCCCTGTAGATCGCAGCGCCAGCCGGACACCACTTCGACGGCGATTAAGAACAGCAACAATCCGAGGCACACAAGCGCAAACCGGATCAGGCGGTGAAGCCGTCGCTTCAAGCGCTGGATGCTCCGGTCTTGGGCTTGTCCACCCGAAGGCGATCCAATAAGCGGCAATGAAAATGAGAATGTGCGGCAGGTTCACCAGAAAGTTCTTCGTCAAGGGGAGCGCGTTCAGATGACCGAAGAAATAAGCGAAGACATCAATGGTGTACCAGATCCCCAGCAGCCAGAAGTAAAACCGCGCCATCCGAGCGGAAATCAGCCCACCGATCAACGCCAGCGAGCCCGCCCCCAGATGGCCCAGGTCAACCAGTCTGGTCATATGGAACAACCCGAACATCAGCCCGTTCTGATCCATGATGCCGGGCACATAATCCAGCGAATAGACGCCAAGAAACAAAGCGGCGAATCCGAATGCGCACTTCTGGATCGTGCTGAATTGTTTGGCCATAGGGGTTCCCGCTGGTACTATTCAGCAGTCTTGCCTGGGTTGCAAACTATTTCTTCGGTTCGAGCCGATAGGCTTCGAGTGGAGGTACCGTTGAAGCGCGTGCGTCGTCTGCTGTTGCCGGCCGTCCTCGTCGTCGCGTCGGTCCTGGTGGTTGGGGCCAAGAAAATCTTCGACTACGCCGCGGCTCCCGACAAGGAGAAGGAAAGCGATTTCGTTTTCCCCCACAATCCTGACCAGGAGAAACCTATCGTCCTCCTCGCCGAGCCGAAGGCCCCACCCTTCACCTTCGAGCAGCGCGGAGGCTTCGTCAACGACGCCAGCCACCTCAACAAGACGGCTGTATACGGAGTTGTGCGCATCACCAGCGAAGGTGATATCCGCAACGCACTGCAGTTCGCTCGCGACCACAGCCTGAAAGTGACATGCGCCGGACAACAGCACAGCATGGGCGGACAGACCTTCACCCATAACGGCCTCGTCCTCGACCTCCGCGACTTCAACCGCGTCCGCCTCGACAAAGAACATAAGACTGTCAATCTGCAATCCGGAGTACGTTGGTGGCAACTGCAGCAGCTTCTTGACGCCGAAGAGCTGTCAGTCAAGTCCATGCAGTCCATCAACATTTTCAGCGTCGGCGGCACGCTCAGCATCAACGCCCATGGCATCGATCCCATGCCCGGCCCGATTGCTCCCACAGTCCGTTCCCTGCGTGTCATGCTCAGCGACGGCAGCACTGTGCGGGCGAGCCTGACGGAAAACACTGAATTGTTCCGCCATGTGCTCGGCGGCTACGGTTTGTTCGGAGTGATACTCGACGTAGATCTCGACATCGTCGATAACGAGATGTACAGCCGCAAGACGGTTTACATGAATTACACGGATTTCCCCAAGTACTATCAGGCGAACGTCGAGAACAACAAAGACATAGGATTGATTTTTGGCCGCCTCTCAGTCTCTCCGCAGTCATTCCTGCGCGAGACGGCGATGCACGCCTACGTCAAGGCGCCATTCGACGGTGCCCTGCCGCCGCTCAAGCCGGCCACGCATAACACGCTCGACCGCCTGATCATTAATTTCTCGAAGACCGGCGACATTGGCCGCTGGACCAGGTGGACGCTAGAGAAGTATGCCGAGCCCCACCTCCACGAATGCGTCTCGCGCAATCAGGCCATGAGCCAGAAGGAAGTGTGCCTCGTGTCGCGCAACGAGGAAATGTACGACGACATGGCTTATCTGAAGAACCGCCTGCCCGACACCGACATCCTGCAGGAATACTTCATTCCCTACAACCGCATGCCCGAATTCGTGGACGGCCTGCGCGATGTGGTCCGCCGGGATCAGTCCAATCTGCTCAACGTCACCATCCGCACCGTGCACAAAGACTCGATCACCGCATTGCCCTACGCCAAAGAAAATATGTTCGGATTCGTTCTCTATTTCAACGTGAAGTTCAATGACCGGGACAATGAGATCCTACAAAAAACGACAAGCGATTTGATCGACGTTGCAGAACGTGCCGGAGGCACATATTATTTGCCCTATCAGCTCTTCTATTCGATGGAGCAATTGCGGAAGTGCTATCCGGAAATCGATGACTTCTTCGCAGTGAAGAAAAAATACGACCCCACCGGCCTCTTCTCGAACAAGTTCTACGAAAAGTACGGGATGTAAGTTGCACCACGGCCAGTGCGCGTTTGAAACGTGGCGCACAATAAAAAAGGGCGCGATACGCTCGCGCCCCACTTCTGCAATCTGACTTCTGCCCTCTCTAACTTAGTCCCTTACTCCGTCCATAAACGCCCGCAGCTTACGCGACCGCGATGGATGCCGCAGCTTTCTCAGCGCCTTAGCCTCAATCTGCCGGATGCGTTCGCGCGTTACCGCAAACGATTGTCCGACTTCTTCAAGCGTGTGCTCCGAACCGTCTTCCAGCCCGAAGCGCATCTTGATGACCTTCTCCTCGCGCGGTGTCAGCGTACGCAGCACCTGCGAAGTCTGGTCTTTGAGGTTGACATTGATCACTGCCTCGGCCGGCGAAACTACTGCCCGGTCTTCGATGAAGTCGCCCAGATGCGAATCTTCCTCTTCGCCAATCGGCGTTTCTAGGGAGATCGGCTCCTGCGCAATCTTCAGCACCTTGCGGACCTTCGCTACCGGAATGTCCATCCGTTTCGCGATTTCTTCTGACGTAGGTTCGCGTCCCAGTTCCTGCACCAACTGCCGCGACGTGCGGATCAGCTTGTTGATGGTTTCGATCATGTGCACCGGGATACGAATCGTACGCGCCTGATCAGCAATTGCACGAGTAATTGCCTGCCGAATCCACCACGTGGCATAAGTCGAGAACTTATACCCGCGGCGGTATTCGAACTTGTCGACAGCTTTCATCAGGCCGATGTTGCCTTCCTGAATCAGGTCGAGGAACTGCAAGCCGCGATTCGTGTACTTCTTCGCAATCGAGACCACCAGACGCAAGTTGGCTTCGATCAGCTCGCGCTTGGCGTGCTCCGCGTCCATGTCGCCCTGGATAATCTCGCGCTGCGTGCGCTTGAGTTCCTGGAACAACAGGCCCGCTTCCACTTCAAGCTTTTCCAGCTCTCCGCGGACCGCGCGCGACTGCTTCTTATATTCCTTGCGCTGTTCTTCACTGCGCGTCCCCTCGGCCCGCTTCTCCAGGTTCTGGATCTGACGGTCGAGCGAGCGCATCCCGTCAACCGTGCGGTTCACACGATCAATCAGGCGCTTGCGTTCGTTGTTGGTGAAGCCGAGCTTCCGCACCGCGATTGACGTACGCACAATTGCGCGCGCCAGGTTGATGCGGTACCGGCGATAATCGCGCGGCCGCTTCTTCACGTTCACCGCCGCCAGCTTTTCCTGGAGCGGCGCCACTTTTTTGTAAAGCTTGTCGAGCGTGTTGATCTTGCCGAGAAATTCTTTCAGACGATTCTCGACAATCTCTTCCGTGATTTCCTCTTCGTCAAAAGTCACCAGCTCTTTGATCGAGCGGACGCCCTTCTCGAGGTCCTCGCCCAAAGCGAGGAGTTCACGAATCACAATCGGCGATCGCGAAAGCGCCTTGAGCACGCGATTCTGTCCCCGCTCGATCCTCTTAGCGATTTCAACTTCGCCTTCGCGGGTAAGCAGCGGGACGGTCCCCATCTCGCGCAAGTACATGCGGACGGGGTCGTTGGTCTTTTCCAAAGCGCCGGGGGTTAGGTCGAGTTCGACGTCCTCCGACGCATCATCCACTTCTTCGAATTTTTTTTCCAGATCGGTCGTCGGCCCTTTCGAGCTTTCGAGTACATCGATTCCTTGGGTCCCGATCGTGGTTAGCAGATCTTCCAGGTCCTCAGGAGAGTGCACATCGTGCGGGATAAGGTCGTTGACCTGGTCATAGGTCAGATATCCCTTCTCTTTGCCTGCGTCGATCAGCTTTTTTATGTCGTCGTACTTGTCATCAAGTGCCAATTCAGATTATCCTCTTGACGCCGCCGGTTCGCGGACGCCAAACTGTTCAGCGGTGGGAGTCGTGAGCGGAGTTGTGCGCGTGCGCACAAACTTCAGAAGTATAGCACGCCGACTGCTGTTCCTGCCGGCGCACGTTGAAGTTTGCGTCAGATTGCCGGTTGCCCTCAGCCGCCCCTATCTCTTTTCCCGCTAATTCTTTAGATGACATTCGGGCTGGTTTCGTTCCAGCCTTTAGGATGCCTTGCCCGCCGCCTCTGCCAGTCCCGGATCCATCAAAGCCCGCTTCAAACGCACCTTTTCCTGCAATAGCGCCTGTCTTTCCTCCAAAGGGAGCCCCGGACGCTGCAATGCGCCCTGCGCTTCTTCCAACCGCCGCCGCAGATAAATCCTCCGCAAAGCCCGCACTGCACCTTCCACCGTCTCCGGCGTCAGCTCTTCCTCCTCATTCATCAGGATCGACGCCAGCAGCCGCCGGTCTTCCTCCGTCTTCGGCAACGCCATCACGTCCGCCGTCTCCGCCCCCGCCTCCAGGAGAGCCTCCATCAGCGACTGCGAGGCCAGCCCCTCATACAACTGTTCCGATTGCAGCGCATACTGCGCCTGCCGCGCCGGATCGAATTCCTCGTCCGTCCCCTCGCGGGCCGAACTCCGCTCTCCCCCAGCCTGCATCTGCGTAGCCGAAGCCAGCGCCCGGATCAGGACGTGCTCCGCCCCGGTCACCTGCGCCTCAGCCGTAGCTTTCACCTGGGTCGCGGAGCGGGTGGTCGCCGCATGCTTCAATTCCTGGCGCAGCACCGCGGAATCAATTCCCAGCTTCTGTGAAATTTCGAGCGCCAGTCCATCGCGCACGATCCGGCTCGGCACCCGCTGAATATGCGGAAGAAGATGGTTAACGGCCTTAACCTTGCTCTCCGAGTTCCGTGCCGGAAACATTGCGCGCGCCCGATCAATCAGATAATCAAAATATTTCTGCGAGTGCTTGAGCGCCGCCGCATAAGCATCCTTACCCTTGCGCCGTATAAACAGATCGGGATCGAATCCAGTCTCCAGCGTGAGCACCTGAATGTTGAATTCTTCTTCGACCAGCAACCCAAGCGTCCGCTCCGTAGCCCGCGCTCCAGCCGTGTCAGGATCGAAGTTAACCACCACCTTCTTCGAGAATCGCCCCAGCAATTTCGCCTGCAGCTCGGTGAACGCCGTGCCCGAGCTGGCAATCACATTGTGGAAGCCAGCCGCATACACCGAAATGCAATCCATCTGCCCTTCGACCAGGACGGAGTACTCCAGCTTGCGGATCGCTTCTTTAGCGTTATCCAGATTGAACAGCACCCGCGACTTCGAATAAATCGCAGTCTCCGGCGAATTCAGATATTTCGGCCCCGCCTTCTCGTCGGTAGAAGCAGAAAGCGTGCGTCCAGTGAAGGCAATCACCTTGCCCTGTTCATTACAGATCGGGAACATCACGCGATTGCGGAATTTGGAGTAGATGGCGGCAGCGGCTTTTGGCTCGCGGCTGGCGCCCTCAACCACATTGTCATCCTGAGCGGAGCGAAGGACCTGCTTTTCCTGAGACCTGACACCTGGCACCTGAGACCTGTCCCCTTCCTTCCAAGAAAACAGCCCACTCTCCCGCAACAACTCCTCATCAAACTCGCGCCGCAAAGCATCGCGCAGCAAAAATCCGGAATCCGGAGCATACCCAATACGAAACCGTGCAATCGTCTCGTCATCAAGACCGCGCCCCTTGAGGTATTCGCGGGCATTCGCGCCTTCAGGACGCCGCAGACATTCCTGAAAAAACGCCGCAGCGCGCACATGCACGTCGAGCAGCGCCATGCGAACCTGAGCGTCGCGAGCCTCCGCCGGACTGGAAAAGCTGACCTTCGGCATCGGCACGCCCAGCTTCTGAGCCAGCAGCCGGACAGCCTCGGGGAAAGTAATGTTCTCCACCTTCTGAATAAAAGCAAAGACATCCCCCGACTCTCCGCACCCAAAGCAGTGATAAAACTGCCGCGTGGCATGCACCGAAAACGAAGGCGTCTTCTCGGCATGAAACGGACAAAGCCCCGAAAAGTTCTGCGCCCCAGCCTTCTTCAGCTTGACGTAGTCGCCCACAATGCGGACGATATCCGCCTGCTGCTTAAGCGTCTCTTTGAAGTTGTCGGAAGAAGTCAAAGTCGAAGCCATTCTCGTCGACGGCGCACACTGGTTCCGTAGTGATTATGAGGGGTGAAGGGGCTGAGGGGAATAGAGCAGGGGCAGGATTGCTGTGGGAAAGGTGTGGAAGACTGGAACTAGCGGCTTGCGTTGGAGGAAAACTGCGCGCAGCGCGTACCTGCGTCATCCGTGATTCTGGTCAAGCCGCGACGGCTCTGGCTAAGCTGCAATCCGGACCGCGCAGAGTCCAGTGGAGAGCCGGGTTCCCCCGCCCGGCGGGGCGGCAGGACTCATCACGGGTCGCGGTGGTTGGGCCGGAGTCTTTGCCAATCAGGAAGCCCACCTCACTTAATCTGCCTTACGCGCTTGTCCCAGTCGTCCAGCTCATACACAGTGCCCTTCGAATCCACGGCCACCGCGACCGGATCGCCGAAGGCGGTGTACAGCGGCCACAGTCCATCCCCGTTGAAAATCTGGCCAGCGCCCGCAAATGACGTAATAATTCCCCGGCTCACCCTCCGGATGCGTTCAGCGGTGTAATCCGCCATATAAATCGTGCCCGCCTTGTCCACGGCCACCGAATTCGGACACACCTCCGCCGCCGTCGCCGATCCGCCGTCCCCCGTGTAGCCGCACGTCCCATTCCCCGCGACAGTGCCGATAATCCCCGACGTGTTCACTTCGCGCAGCCGCGCATTGTAGG
Organism: uncultured Acidobacteriaceae bacterium; assembly: GCA_963789205.1. Classification (GTDB taxonomy): domain Bacteria; phylum Acidobacteriota; class Terriglobia; order Terriglobales; family Acidobacteriaceae; genus Acidiflorens. The sequence continues at coordinate 166,342 of CAWBJV010000019.1, read as the reverse complement.
TATCTGCGATCAGGATATTCCCGCTTCCGTCAATTGCCAGTCCTGATTGAGGATTCAGGTCCGCCGAGGTCGCCGCTATCCCGTCTCCGTTGTAACCGCATGTGAACAGCACCCCTGCCACTACGCTCTGCGCACCGGACGGCGTAATCTTCCACACCACGCAGGCTCCGTTATCGAGCACATACAGGTTGTTCGATCCATCTGTTGCCATCGTTGCCAGATAGCCAAAATTGCTGTTTGTGGCAAAGGTCGAGATCGTCCCCGACGTGTCCACCTTGCGGATCACACCGTTGAAGGAGTCTGAGATATACACGATGCCGGTTGAATCCACCGCGACGCCGTACGGTTCATTGATCATCGCGCTCGTGCCCGGACCGTTGTCTCCAGAATAGCCATTGATTCCGTTGCCCGCGATCGTGCTGATGATCCCGCCGCTGACTTTGCGTACCCGGTTGCCCTCCTCGTCGGCGATGTAGAGATTCCCCGCGCTGTCAACCGCCAGCGCCTCGGGATATACCAGCGCCGCCGAAGTGGCCTTGCCGCCATCTCCTATGAACCCGCCCGCATACGTGCTCACAATGCCACTCGCATTCGCTCTCCGCACCCTGCCGTTGAAGCCGTCGTTGAAAATCGGATTGAGCGACGGATCAAACTCCAGCGAGCGCGGCCCCGCAAATCGCGTCGCCAGCAGCGGATTGCCGTCACCGTCGTAACCATACGATGACCCGGCATAGGTATTGATAATCTGTGTGCTGAGATTGATCATGCGCACCCGCGCGCTGCCACCGTTTGCGATGTAAAGCACTCCGCTCAGCACCTGTAATCCGACAGGGTTGCCAACCCTCGCGCTCGTCGCGAGCTCGCCATCCCCGCTGAACCCAACTTGCCCAGTCCCCGCAAACGTCGTAATCGTCCCGCCGGTGTCTACCTTCCGAACGCGGTGGTTCTGTGAGTCCCCTATATAAAGATTCCCCGAGCTGTCCAAAGCAACTCCGCGCGGGCCGTACAACTCTGCCGAAGTGGCTGGGCCGTTGTCCCCACTGAATCCGCACGTACCGTTTCCCGCTACCGTCGAAATATTTCCGCTGGTGTCCACCTTGCGTACCACACACTCACCCACATCCGCGATATACAAATTGTCGCTTGCATCGTAGGCCATGGCATAGGGCTGCCCAATCTCCGCCGCGAGCGCCGGACCTCCATCTCCCGTGTACCCATACACACCGGTCCCCGCAATCGTCGTAATTATCCCCGTCTTGCTGATCTTCCGAATCCGGCTCCCCCCATCTGCCACAATCAGCTCGCCCGCCGAGTCGAGAAGCAACTGGTTCGGGTCGCACACCTGGGCTAGGCTTGCCTTGATGCCGTCGCCGTTGTATCCGCAGATGCCCGTGCCCGCATAAGTCGTGATGTTCCCGCTCGTGTCCACCTTGCGAATCCGGTTCATCATGAAATCGCTGACATAAAGATTTCCCGCGCCGTCCAGCACCGAAGAGTAGGGTGCATTAAGGGCGGCACTCGTCGCCTTCCCCTTGTCCCCCACATACCCGCCCGCTACCGTCGAAACTTTCACCGTGCCCATCACGCTCACCCCGTTCGGTCGCGCGCCTACTCCTGTGATGGTATTCACTACGGTTTGGGATGCTGTGCTGATGACAGAGACGGTAGACGAACCGGAGTTGGCGACGTAGGCAAGAGCGCTGTCCTCGGAAAAAGAAACTTCAGCGGGCCCTGAGCCGACAACGATGGTTGCAACGACCGCCTGTGTACGGGTGTCGATTACCGTGACCAGATCGTCAGCCCCGCTCCCGTAGTCGGTCGAATACAGCCAGTGTCCGTCAGGGCTCACCGCCGCGCCCCAGGCTCCCTCAACGTTTATGGTTTTTGTGACCGTGTTATCAGCCACCCGAATTACCGAGATCGTATTCGACCCAATATTTGGTACATATATCGTTGACCCATCGGGCGACACCGCAAGAAAGGCCGGCCCATAGCCAACGGGGATGGTGGCAACCACCTTGTTACTCACGGTTGCAATCGTCGACACGGTTCTCGACCCATCGTTCGCGGCGTAGACAAACGCACCATTTGGCGTGACTACAATTCCGTAGGGGGCGAACCCGACTGGAATGGTTGCGGTGACATTCTTCGTAGCGGTATTGATGACCGAAACCGAATTCGAGCCCCCGTTAGCTACGTAAGCCGTCTTTCCGTCCGGCGCGAAAACAACACCCAAGGGTCCCGATCCCACTGTAATAGTCGCAGTAACCGTGTTCGTGCTGGTGCTAATAACCGAGACGCTCGCTCCCTGTTGGTCAGTGACGTAAGCGATCGAACCCGCCTGGTTTACTGCAACGCCCCAGGGGTAGGCCCCAACTGAAATGGTCTTCACCACCGTGTTGTTGCTGGTGTTGATGACCGATACCGTGTTCGCTGAGGAGTAGTTCGCCACGTAGGCGTAGTCGGTCTTGGCCTGGCAGATCGAGAAAGTAACGAAAAGCAGCGCCAGCGCCCACACCGGCGTCCTCTGTGTGCGCATATTGCCTCCAATCGAAATCGCAGAAATCTCGAGAGTAGCCCTGGGGGAAGGTCACGGACGCAGACCGCCATCCTCTAATGGCCAAAAAGTCTGAACGTCTCAAGAGCGATTGTCAATAACTCTCGTGTGAAATTAATGTGACAAAGATGGACAAGAGGGGAAATGGTGGGTGGCTCGGACCTCGCGTCCGACTGCCGCGTGGGTTTTTCGCCTACAACCGCAATCTGACCGCTGCCCTTTTTCATCACAAACCATCCAGCAAAAATCATTGACTACCAACCCGCCGCGCGCGATAATAAAGATTCTGATTGGGGCAGTTTCGAGGGGCGTCCGTCAACCAACACGGCCCTCGAAACTGCCCCAAAGCCGTTTCAGCGCTCTTTGACAATATAAGTCCTTATTCCGGAATACTTTAATGTAAGTCCTTTAGAATCAAAGACCGAGTGGAATTTTTCCCGCTAACCCGATGATTCCACTAGACCGGGGGGAGGGGGGTACCGGTACCAACTGGTAAACAGGCAGGCAAGAGAGGACCTTTCTCGGAAGAAGTTACATGGTTCTAGATCGCCCGATGACCCGATGGTCAGATCAGCCGATGACAGGTCACCCGATCCGCTAGACCCGTAACTCGACCACCGTGGCTCCGCCGCCGCCCTCGTTCATAGGAGGTTCAGTAACGGACTCCACATGCGGATGCTTCTGCAGATACTGGCGCAAAGCTTTGCGGAGGATGCCCATACCACTCCCGTGGACGATGCGCACCCGCGGCATGCCGGCGAGAAACGCGCGGTCCACGAATTTTTCGACTTCGCTGGTGGCTTCATCCACGGTGCGGCCGATGACGTTGATTTCGGAGGGCATGTTGAGGCCGCTCGATTCGTTTTGCAGCGAGACGGTGATGCCGCGGGCGCGAGCGGCCTGTACGGGCGACTCGGAGGCGCGAGCCAGCACTTCGGCAATATCTTCGCGGGCGATGCGCATTTTCATGGAGCCGATTTCGACATCGAAGTGATTGTCGCCGATTTTCTTTTTGACAATGGCGGCGCGGCCCATGGATTTGAGCTTGACCGTGTCGCCTTCGGAGACGTGCTTCACCAGGCTGGGCTGGGCGTTCGGGTCTCCTCTGTCAGCGCCGGTCGCATGCGCTACTACAGTAGAGTCGAACTGCTCGCGAAATTCGCGGCGCATTTTGGCGATGCGGCGTTCGGAGTCTTTTGATAATTTCTGCGCGGCGGCGCGGTCCTGCACGGTATTGACGGTTTCAGGCGCGTGGTATTCGAAATCGCGGAAGAGAGTTTCGAGCTTCGTCTCCATCTCGCGAATTTTTGCTTGCTGCTCTTTGCGGCCCTCGTTGGCGAGACGTGATTTTTCGCGCTCAAGTTCCTGCTCGCGGCCTTGCATGCGGGAGCGTTCTTTTTCCAGATCGCGAAGATCGGCATGCAGGCGGTCGAGGAAGTGCGCGACATCCTGAGTTTGCGAGCCCAGACGCGAGCGAGCGGAAGCGATAATTGCCGGATTCAGTCCAAGCCGCTGCGCAATGTTGATTCCAGCGGATGCTCCAGGAACGCCGATCTTCAGTTCATACGTCGGTCGCAGCGTGGTCTCGTCGAAGCCGACCGAAGCGTTGATCACTCCAGGCGTATTCGCGCCATAGACTTTGAGCGAAGTGTGGTGCGTGGAGATCACGATCATGCATCCGACATTTCGAAAATGCTCAGCGATCGCAACCGCCAGAGCAGCGCCTTCTTCGGGATCGGTGGCAGAACCGAGTTCGTCGAGCAGCACCAGCGAGTTCGCAGTCGCAGTGCGAGAGATGAAATCGATATTCGTAACGTGCGCCGAAAACGTCGAGAGATTCTGCTCGATCGATTGATAGTCGCCAATGTCGGCAAGAATAGCGTCGAAAACCGGCACGTCGGCGCGATCAGCGGGAACGGGGATTCCCGACTGCGCCATCAGAGCCAGCAGGCCGAGGGTTTTCAGAGTGACGGTTTTGCCGCCAGTGTTTGGTCCGGTGATGACCAACTGACAATGGTCGCCTTCCATCTCGATGGTGACGGGAACGATCTTCGTGTTCTTCAGTTTTAGATTGCGTTCAAGTAGCGGATGTCTTGCGCGGTGGAGAAGCAGGCGAGCTTCGCTCGCCTCGCACGGACGAATGCGTGCGTCCCCACGTGAGTCTCGGTCGCTCTCGGTCAGCGTCACCGCTACGCAGTTGTAGTCTTCGGCGAAGCGGGCTTTGGCAAACTGGAGTTCCAGTTCGGCGAGAATATCGGCAGCAGCCAGGATTGCATCCGCGTTCTCGCCGATTTGGCGCGTCATCTCGAGGAGGATGCGATGGATCTCGGCTTGTTCTTCATCCAACAAGCGCACGAGTTCGTTGTTTTGCTCGATAGTTTCAAGCGGCTCGACGAAGACGGTTTGTCCGCTGGAACTCGCGCCGTGGACGACGCCCTGGACGCGTCGTTTCTGCTCGACTTTCACCGGGATCACGAAACGCTCGCCGCGGATGGTAATCAGTTCGTCCTGCACAGTCCCGCCTTCGGCCAGTTTCCGAAGGTAGCCGCGCAGCGATTCCTGGATCTGACGCCTCTGCTTCTCGATCTCGCGACGAACACGGCTCAGTTCGGGAGAAGCACGATCGTCGAGCGTGCCGTCGGGAAGAATCTTGTTGTGGAACGAACGCAGGAAGGCAGTGAAATCCTGGATGCCGGCGGAAAGCGCTTCTACGGCGATCCACGCGGAGCGCATCGCCGCAGGAGGTTGGCGGACGATTTCGCGCCACTCGGATGCGCGGTCGGCAACGAGGACTACGTCGCGGATCTCGGTGGTTTCTAGAGCCGCTCCGGCGATGCGGGATTTCTCAATTAACCTCTGGACTTCAGGCAGCCCGGCAAATTCGAAACGTCCGCCGACACGGCGATACTCGCGGATTTCTGTCGTGAGCTGTTGCTGAATTTCAATCCACGGGCGATCGAGTGAAGGCAGAAGTTCGGCGATGCGTCGTTTGCCCAAAGGCGAAGAGGCGTAGCCCGCGAGCAAGTCGCGCAAGGTCTCGAACTCGAGCAGGCGCGAACTGCTGTGGGTGACGGGATTGGGCACGAACGGCATGCGGTTGATGGCGCTTTTTCATGGTACAACGCAGCGCAAACTTCTGTTGGTGATGATGCTTCGGGAATGCGTACGGTGCTAGAATCGACTGCGCCGGGACATTGCTCATTGGCCTTGATCGGTCATCGCGATGTGAACTCCGGCAGACGGCCCCGTAGCTCAACTGGATAGAGCATCAGACTTCGGATCTGAGGGTTGGGGGTTCGACTCCCTCCGGGGTCGCCATTCCAAAGCCTTACCCGCAAGCGTTCCAGCAAACGACAGCTCCGGTCATCATCCCTATCCCCTGGCGCCAGCACTCTGGTTACTTGCCAGCGGTCATGTTTCGCGGTGCAATGGTACTTGCGGAGCAGAATATGGGACGCGTTCTCGGATTTCTGGGCACGATCATCACGATGGCGATCGGGATGTACATCTACTCTCTGCAGATCAAGACCCTGAGTCCGGGCGCCGGGAGTGGCAATTCCGAGGAAGTCGTCACTATCACCGGCGTGAAAAATGATCTGATCGGCATCGCCAATGCGGAGCGTGGGTTTCTGGCGTCTCAAGGAAAGTATGCTTCGTTTGATGAGCTGATTTCAGGCAACTACATCAGCATCAAGAGCGAGCGCCCACCATATATTTACGATGTCGAAACCACTTCCAGCTCCTTTCGTGCGACTGCCACTCGCACTACGAAAGGCGCTCCGGCGCAGCTTTGGATTACCGAGACCATGCAGGTTCAAGCGTCGGACTGAAAACTTTTCCTGCCTTTTGCTGCCAGCCCTCAGCGGACTAAAGTGGTAAGCGACTCGTCGCTCAGGTTTTTTTCCAGTCAGTCAACGACATTAGTTCGTCCATGATTTCCTGCAATCTCTGCAGTCGGCGTTCCTGGTCGGATGCTCCGACGATCTTTTTCCCCCCTTGGAGGTACAGGCGGTTTGCTTCGCTAATTTCTGCGATTTCTTCTCGCAATTTTCCAACGCGCTCTTTGACGGACTGGGGCATGGGAATAGGCTAGCAGAGCTTTTCACACCTTTTCAATGGTGTTGACACTGCCCATTGGAGCGGCTAGTCTCGGGGACTGAGGCGGGAGCCGGCCGTTCCCCAGAGTCGGCAGATCTTACCCGAAACATCGGTTGCTGGTTCTCTTGTGCGGACCACACATCTGCACCGACACTGGATCCTCATCAAATACTCTCCGAGGTTGATCAGTAATGAGCGCTCGCACGCACTCGCTTATCTATCGCCGTGCGCTGTGCCGCGTGGTTTTGGCTGCCGGCATGGTGTTCACGGCTTTTGCCCAAGCTCAAGTGAACCTTACCCAGTTGAGTGAAGACACCTTTACCGATACTGCGAGCCAGCATGCTACCGAGGTCGAACCCGGTACGTTCTCCAATGGCTCGACGATTGTGAGCGCCTTTCAGGTGGCTCGCATTTACAGCGGAGGCGGCGCCGACGTTGGGTTCGCGACTTCGACCAATGGTGGCGCGACCTGGACCAACGGGTATCTGCCGGGGATTACGATTTATCAAGGCGGAGCGAACTCGGCGGCCAGCGATGCGGCGGTAGCGTATGACGCTTTGCATAACGTTTGGCTGATCTCGACGCTGCCGATCGGCAACAACACTTCGGTGGCGGTGAGCCGGTCGACCGACGGGATCACTTGGAGCACCCCCATCGCCGTTACGGGATCGAGTTCCGCCGACAAGAACTGGATTGTCTGCGACAACACGGCCACCAGCCCTTTTTACGGCCACTGCTATTCAGAGTGGGACGACACGTCGCAGGGCGACCTGGTCCGGATGAGCACCTCAAAAGATGGCGGGCAAACCTGGGGGCCGGCGTTGGGCACTGCTGGGCCGGACTATGGCGTCGGCGGCGTGCCGGTGGTGAAGCCGGGAGGGAAAGTGATTGTGCCCATCCTCGGATTCGGTGGGTACGTGACTGCATTCACCTCGATCAACGGAGGAAAGAGCTGGACGAAGGCAGTGAACGTCGCCAGCTACATCAGTCACGCAGAGGCAGGGAGTCTGCGGAGCGCGGGTTTGATCTCGTCGGCGGTGGATGCGGGTGGCAAGGTGTATGTGATGTGGCCGGATTGCCGGTTCCGCACGAACTGCTCGTCGAATGACATCGTGTACAGCACGTCGACAACCGGGACGACGTGGTCGGCGGTCAAGCGCGTGCCGATTGATCCGGTTTCCAGCACGGTGGATCACTTCATCACCGGCGCGGCGATTGCGCCGGGCACAAAGGGAACCACGGCCCATATTGCGCTCGCCTATTACTTTTATCCGGTGTCGAACTGCGGGAATAATTGCTTGCTCTCCGTTGGGTTTACTCAATCTTCCACGGCAGGCTCGACGTGGACTGCGGCAGAGACGCTGGCCGGTCCAATGCAGCTGACGTGGCTGCCGAATACGTTCTCTGGGACGATGGTGGCGGATTATATCTCGGTGGGATTTGCGGGGGGGAAGGCTTTTCCGGTGTTTGCCGCGGCGCAAGCTAAATCAGGATCTCTTTTCCACGAGGCGATCTACACCACGACATCGGGTCAGGCTGCGTCCACGCCGGAACTGGAGCAGATGAGTGCGGCGGGGGATGTTCCGGTGCCGAACGCGCAGTCCGATCATGGGCCGATGGAGTATCTGGATCAGGAGCACCTGATTCCGATTCCAGGGAAGCACCCGCCGGAGAGTGATTAGGGACGAGTCCCCAACTTTGCAGGCCGTCGGCGCGAAGCTGGCGGCCTTTTTCCTGCAGGACACTAAGATCAAGGGCTTAAACCACAGGGGCACAGAGGAAACCGATTTGCGAGAGTCCGCGTTCTCTGCGGTTGAAATCCTGGACGAGCCCAAGAGGACGGTGGGCCCCAGGCGTTTGCTCCCTACCTCCGGTGAACGATATATTTGCTTGGTACACATTTAGCGGATTTTCGCGTTCTGAGTTTCTTATGTTCACCGACTTCACCGCCACCGACCGCTGGACCCAGAAACAAGTACACTGCCTCTACCAAGCCCTGATAGTAGCCATCGCCACCCGCCACGCCGATGCAGTGGACATCAAGTTCCTGGTTGACGGCCGCCCAGTCTGGGTCGCCCTGCCGCATCCGGCCTGGGTTGAATACAAGAACCGCACCGGAAAGCTGATCACCGATTCTCTAGCGAAGGAAATCGCCGGCCATTTTCTGAAAACGGCGCTGGAATCGGGTGAGGGCTTAGGTCGCGAAATGTATTCACTTACCATCGATCAGACCCTCAGGCACCTGGAAGGAGTAGTGTCGGAGGTCGAGCCCTCGGTCGCTGCAACCCGCTAGTACCGCGACCGCGCAATGAGTCGTACGATGGAGGGACGGGCGTCTGGCCCGTCCAGCGGTGTGGCGGCCGGGCGGGGACGCCCGGCCCTCCATCAGCAAGAAGGAGAGCGTTTGTATGTCCAGCCTAATCTCCGATATGGAAACCATGAACGAAACTAAGGCCGATACGAAGCATAAGGGGCTAACCGCCTGGGTGGAAGACGTCGCCCAGCTCTGCAAGCCGGATCGAGTGCAGTGGTGCGACGGTTCGCACAGGGAATATCAGGCCATGCTGCGGCTCATGGTAATGACGGGCAGCGCCATCTGGCTGGCCGACGACAAGCGGCCGAATAGCATCCTCGTCCGGTCGAGTCCAGGCGACGTTGCTCGCGTCGAAGACCGCACCTTCATCTGTTCACTGACCCAGGAAGCAGCTGGTCCCACCAACAACTGGGAAGATCCCGCGAAGATGAAGCTGAAGTTGCAGGGCTTGTTCGCGGGCGCGATGTCCGGCCGTGTCATGTATGTCATCCCGTACAGCATGGGCCCCATCGGCTCGCCGATTGCGAATATCGGCGTCGAGATCACCGACTCCCCTTATGTTGTGGCCAGTATGCATGTCATGGCCCGCGTCGGCACCCGCGTGCTCGAGGTTCTGGGAACCGAAGGCGATTTCGTGCGCGGCCTGCACTCGGTCGGCGCTCCGCTGGCCGCGAACCAGGCGGATTCGACTTGGCCGAACAATGCTCAGGAAAAATACATTTGCCACTTCCCGGAGACGCGTGAAGTCTGGTCCTATGGTTCCGGCTACGGTGGCAACGCGCTGCTCGGCAAGAAGTGTCACGCACTACGCATTGCTTCGGTCCAAGCCCGTGATGAGGGCTGGATGGCGGAACACATGCTCATCCTCAAGATGACCAACCCCTCCGGTGAGGCCAAGTATTTCACCGGCGCGTTCCCCTCTGCCTGCGGCAAAACGAACCTGGCGATGATGATCCCGACCATACCTGGGTGGAGAGTCGAAACCATCGGCGACGACATTGCCTGGATGAAGTTCGGCGCCGATGGCCGCCTCTATGCCATCAACCCGGAGTACGGATTCTTCGGCGTGGCTCCCGGAACGAGCATGAAGTCGAACCGGAACGCCATGCTCACCGCCACGAAGAATTCCATCTTCACCAATTGCGCTATGACTCCCGACGGCGACATATGGTGGGAGGGGATGACGGCCGAAAAGCCCGCGGAATTGATCGACTGGCTGCGTCGCCCGTGGACTCCGGCTTCTCTTCGCAAAGCAGCTCATCCCAATGCCCGCTTCACCGCTCCCGCGAGCCAGTGCCCAGTGATCGCCCCAGAGTGGGAGGACCCCGAGGGTGTGCCGATCGACGCTATTCTTTTTGGTGGCCGCCGGGCTGGCGTTGTCCCGCTGGTGACCGAGTCATTCAGCTGGCAGCACGGAACGTTTCTGGGCGCGACCGTCAGCAGCGAAACAACCGCAGCCGCCGCCGGCAGAGTCGGTGAACTTCGCCGTGACCCGATGGCCATGCTCCCGTTCTGCGGCTACAACATGGGCGATTACTTCGCCCACTATCTGAAGATCGGCTCTAGGCGCGGCGCAAAGTTGCCCAAGATCTATTACGTGAACTGGTTTCGCACCGACGACAACGGCAAATTCCTCTGGCCCGGATACGGCGAGAACAGCCGGGTGCTGAAATGGATCTTCGAACGCTGCGACGGCAAGGTGCACGCTGTGGATACTCCGATCGGCAGGCTACCCGAGCCTGCGGACCTGGATACCAAGGGACTTGATCTTCCTGCCTCGGATATCGCCAAATTGCTGGGCGTGGATGTGGAGGGCTGGCTCGCCGAAATACCATCGATCCGGGGACACTTTGCCAAGTTTGGCAGCCATCTTCCTGAAGGCTTGAACCGGGAAGTCGACGAACTGGAAGACCGGCTCCGGAACGCAAAGAAGTAGATCGGAGAAAGATTGAACCATTGAGGCATTAAGGTCAATTTCTTCAAACGGTTCAATGACTCAATCCAGTTATGTTCGCCCGGAAAGTCCGCGTGGAATATCAGCACGAAGGGAAGCTTCAACTCTGTCCGTTGAAGTGGCTCGATAATTTCAGCATGCGCAACTTCACCAACGCATCCGTCTTTGACGACACGCTGCCGGTGGCCGACGGGTACCTGGAAATTGGAACGCATGTTCCATTTGATCAACTCCGGGACGCGATGGAGGACTGGTTTCGCCGCAAGAGCTATCTGCCGAAAGATGCGACCCTGGTGCTGACCGTGAACTAGAGACGGGGGGCCGAGCTTTGCTCGGCTTGGACGGACGAATGCGTCCGTCCCTACGCAACCCTGACGGGCGAGGGCGCCCGTCTCTCCACTTTACGGTTTTAGGTTGTGCCGCCCAGGCTGGAGGCTCTTTCCATCTTGAGCAGGCGGGCCAATAAACGGACGATCATGCCATCGAAGCGGGTGCCGCTTAGCTTCCCCAGTTCCACCATCGCTTGCTCGTCCGTTTTGGGGGGAGCGAAAGAGCGGTCGCTCGTCATGTTCACGTAAGCGTCGGCGACAGCGACAATGCGGCCGTACAGCGGGATACTCTCACCCTTCAGTCCGAAAGGATACCCGCCGCCGTCGAAGGCTTCGTGATGGGATTCGATGGCTTGGGCCACGCGCTCGATTTCAGGAATCGCCCGCAGCACCTCCGCCCCTACTTGCGGATGGGTCTTGATCACTGCGAATTCGTCTTCCGTAAGTGCGCCAGCCTTGTTCAGGATTCGATCGGGGATGAACAGCTTACCCAAGTCATGTACCCGCCCCGCGAAGATTATGTCTTCCACCTCCTCGGCAGGGAGGTTGAGTCCGCGCGCGATGATCCCGGTGTAGTGCCCGCATTGCTCGCCATGCCCCGCCGCGTTGTGCTCCCTCAGTTCGGCAGCGCGCGACAGGGCTTCGACGGCCTCCTTCATCGCCCTTTGATCCGCATTATCCTCGCGCCCGGATAACTTGCGGAGCGTGCTGACCAGTTCTTCCAGGTGCTCAGGCCCGTTGTGCTCGCGCTGCAGAAATCCTTCGATATAGCCGGAGACAAGCTGGCGCTGCACCGCGGAACCTTCGCCGAACGCATCCGAGGTGGAAACCTGGTTACCGCCCGCGTGCTTAGCTACGTACATGCCTGCATCCGCCACGCGAATTAAGTCCTCCATGGAAAATCCGTGCAGGGGGAAACTGGCGACGCCGAAGCTGCCGGTGATGTGGTGCTCTTCCAGCATCGGATCAGTGGCCAGCCACAGCCTCAACCTCTCCGCCAACACCTGTGCCTGCTCGATGCCGGTCTCGGGCATGAGGATGATGAATTCGTCTCCGCCGTAGCGGGCAACCACGTTCGACTGGCGGCATTTCTGTTCGAGCAGCCGGCCAACGCGGGCCAGCACCAGATCTCCTTCCAGATGGCCGAGCGAATCGTTGACTTCCTTAAATTTATCCAAATCGACCAGCACCACGGAGAATGGCCGGCCTGAACGGGACGCGCGCTTCCACTCCGAGCTCAACGCCTCCCAGAAAAAGCGTCTCGTCTTGATGCCGGTCAACCCGTCCGTGATTGATTGCTGCTGCAGCTTCCGGAAGACGAAGGAGTTGTGCAAGGCCGTGGCCAGAAGATCGGCCAGCGTATTCAGGATCAGAACATCCTGAGGCGCAAACGCATTTTCGTCCCGGCTCTCTATGTTGAGCACGCCGAGCAGCGTCTCGCCGTAACTGATCGGCAGGCAGAGCACCGCCCGCGATTCCGGCAGAACACCGGCCAGCTGTCCCGGGCCGGCGTTTTGTACCAGTGCGCTCACCCCGGTGCGCGCGACTTTTCCCAGAACTCCACTGCCCACCGCGACCCGGCGGCCCAGGGTTTGCGATGTTGTTCCCGCCTCGGCTTTAATCTCAATATCCTTGGTGGCGTAGTCCATGATGCCGATGCCGATGTGATCGTAGCGGAAGTTCTTCTGGATCTCGCGCACGATGTCAGCCATCATCTGTTCGGCGTCTTCACTCGAGATCGCCATTTTCGAAATGCTGTTAAGAAACGCGAGGTGCCTGGCGCGGCGCTGCTCTTCGGTGAACAGGCGCGCATTCTCGATTGCTACCCCCAGTTGGCCGGCTGCGGTTTGCATCACCTCAAGGTCCCTCTCCAGGAATTGCGATTCCCGTTCCGCACTCAGCGCTGCCATCACTCCTACGGGTTTACCGCCCAGAAAAATAGGCACGGCGCAGAACGACCGGGCTGGCCGCGGAGGCACGAAATCCACTCCCAGTTTTGACCGCACTTGTTCAAGATCGGATTCGATCAGCAGCGGCTCCCCGGTCTTGATAATGTACTCAGTCAATCCATTGCTGGCCTTGCGCGAGCGCTTGGGAAGAACCGTGCCGCCTTCGATCTCCAGCTCGAAGTGAATCTCATCTTCTTCCTGAAACGCGATGTAGAAATTGCTGGTGTCGAAAATCTGGCCCAGTTCCACGTGCACCGTGCGCAACACCTCGTCCTGGTTGAGATGAGAACTGATGGCTTGCCCGATTTCGGTGAGTAACTCGTATTCCTTGGTTCGCCGCTGCGCTTCGTGCATTACTACATAGTTTTCCAAGGTCAGGGCGATCTGCAGCGCGAGGCCGATGAGCAGCCGCAGATTCGAAGATCCGAACATGTGCCGTTCCGCATGCGGAAACAGAATCACCCCGAAATTGTGTTCTCGCGTCTGCAGGCTCACCGCCATCAGGTCGGTGATTCCCTCCGCCAGCAGCGTCTGCTTGCAGGCCTCGAACTTTCCCCCCGAAAGCGCCGGCAAAGGCTCTTCGAGTTCCCGTAGATTCCGGAACGTGACCACTCCGCTGCGACGGTAGGCTAGTTCGGCGATGTAATCGCCAGACTGGGTCTTTTGCAGTTTTTCCAGGAATTCCGGTGAAAAGCCCTTCTGCACGGAGGGCACGGTGCCGCGCCATTGCTCGGAAACAAAAAAGACGGCACGGCGCGAAGGCAGGGGCGCTACTAGCCTCTCCACAAAGGTCTGCAATCGAGGCACCAAGTCGGAAGCGGAGAGCAAGCGTCGCGGATCGACGCCCAGAGTCGAGAATTCCAGCGCATTGTCCTGCACCGCATTGCGCTCGTTTTCAAACAGCACCATGACCATCGCGATGGCCAGCAGCATCTGCGGAATCGGTCCCAGGAAGCCGCCCAACTGGCCAACGATATCGAGGAACGGTTGACGAAGCTGGCCCGCCCCCATCAGCGCCGCCCACAGCGCCAGCGAAAAAGCGAGAGTGCGGAACGCCACGGAATTCCTGCGAAAAGCGTGACGATAAAAATGGAACGAGCAATAGAGGAGCGTCGCCGCCAGCCCGATTTCCAACCGCAAATAAATCGGCGGCGGAGTCGCTTGCTCGCTGAATATCCCGCTTGCCATGTGTGCCCGCAAGCTCAGATACGCCAGCAGAACCCCAATCATGGTCAGCGCAACGTCATACCACTTCAGCTGAAACGGCTCCTTCATCAGGCGGGTCGAGACGAAGATACAAATCGCCATCGCCACCAGCAGCAGCGAGCTAAGCAAAGACAACAATGCGGAAGGGCCTTGAAAATATTCAACCGCCTTCAACGCATAGTGCAACGTGTATGCCGCCCAGGCCAGTTGCCACGCGCGAAAATAGTTATGACGGTTTTGTTCGAAGAGGTAGGTGAAGACGAGAAACACCAGCAGGGCCACGGCCCCAGGAATCAACACCAGACCTGTGGCAACGCTATTCATTGGTCAACGTTCCTCGATTGACGTCTCGTCATCACTCGTAATTGCGTCCCGGATGGAACTGTCTTTGGCCTAAATGTTGGCTTAATCCTGTCACACCAGACAGATCGAAACAATAGGTGTCTTCCGGCAGGTTCCGCCCTGGGCACGGCGTTTCCAAAAGTATCTTCTTATAAGATGCGATACCGCTAGAGCGATATTCGCGGGAAGAGTTACCTTCGTAACCCATTCGGTAACCACTCCGATTTCCCGTAGAGACGCGGTTTACGCGTCTCCGCAGTGCCTCGCTGCCGCAGACGGGCAAGCCCCGTCTCTGCAGCAGCTAGAGGCCAGGCCCCGATCCCGCTATACTCAAAAGCCATGCTTCGTGTTCGATTCGCGCCGTCTCCCACCGGTTTTTTGCACGTTGGCAGTGCCCGCACCTTTATCTTCAACTGGCTCTACGCCCGTCGCAACGGAGGAACCGTGGTCCTGCGACTCGATGACACCGATGTCGAGCGCAATACGGAAGCCTCCGTCAACTCTATCTTCGAGGGTCTGCGCTGGCTCGACCTCGGCTGGGACGAGGAATACAAGCAATCCGAACGCCTGGCCCTGCATCGCCAGATCGCCGACGCCATCTTTCAGAAGGGACTAGCTTACCGCGACTTTACCCCCGCCCACACCAATGATGTCCAGATCAACGACAGCGAAAAATCCGGTGCCAACCAAACCTGGCTCTTCAACCCCGGCATGCGCGAACTTTCCCGCACGGAGAGCGACCGCCGAGCCGCGACGGGAGAATCCTTCGCCCTCCGCTTCCGTGTTCCCCGGGGGACAGGCGAACAAGTCCGTTTCACTGACGCGGTCTACGGCGAGCAAGTCAAATCCGCCAACGACATCGAAGACTTCGCGCTCCTCCGTTCGGACGGAATGCCCACCTACCACCTCGCCTCCTGTGCTGACGACATCGACCTCCGGATCAGCCACATCATCCGCGGCCAGGACCATCTCTCGAACACTTACAAGCACGTGCTCATTTTCGAAGGCGCTGGCGCCAAGCCGCCGCAATTCGCGCATCTTCCACTGCTCGTGGCCCCCGACGGATCGAAGCTCTCCAAGCGCCGCCACGGTCCGGTGGTCAGCGTGACCACCTACCGCGACGCCGGATTCCTTCCGGAGGCCTTCATCAATTTTCTATGCCTGCTAGGCTGGTCGCCGAAAGACAATCGCGAAAACATGACACGCCAGGAACTGATCGACGCGTTTTCCCTCGAAGGCATCAACCGCGCTAACGCCGTGGTGAATTTTAAGGAGCCCGCCGCAACGCCGGACGAAGCCTTCGACCCCAAAGCCCTCTGGCTCAATGCCGAGCACATCCGAGCACTTTCCGTTGACGAACTCAGCGCCCGCCTCCTCCCCATCGTTCACGCCGCCGGGTTCCCAATCGCGCCGGAGAAAATGCGCGCCATCACCCCGCTGATTCGAGAGCGCATCAAGCTTCTGCGCGACGTCCTCACGGCCGCCGACTTTTTCTTGGTGGACCAACTCCCGCCCTACGACCCAGCCGAACTCATCCCGCAGAAGGGTGACGCCGCCATGGCGCTCCGAGTTCTAAGCTGCGCTCGGGAAGTCCTGGCGCAAACTGAATTCAAACACGATCCCCTGGATCAAACCCTCCGCGCCGCTGCGCAGGAGCTCGGGCTCAAAGCCGGGCAGATGTTCCAACCGATCCGAGTAGCTGTTTGCGGCCGCAAGAACGCTCCGCCATTGTTCGAGACGCTAGAAGTGCTGGGGTGGGATACCACGCTGGTTAGAATTGAGCAAGCCATTCAGAAGCTCTCGCCCTAGTGGTTTTGGAGATGCTTCGCCAGCTGGCGGGCTTCCTCAGCTTCACGACGCATTCCCTTGGCGTCATAGGCGCTGGCGAGGGCGTTTTCGTTTTTGGGATTGTCCTCATTGTTTCGCTGCTTCACAAAAGATGCGATCGCATCGTCGTAGAGCTTGAGCTTGGCCTGCATCAGTCCGATATCTTGATAAACGCCGTCATAGCCAGGATCGAGTTGCGCCGTCAGTTTGTATTCCTCGAGGGCCTCGGAATATTTCTGCTCGCCCCATGAAACTGCTCCTAGCCCAAAATGTGCGTCGGGACTCTTTGGATTCACGGTGAGCAGCGATGTGAGAATGTTTCGCGCCGGTTGGAAGCGATTCTCTTCCAGATACGCCATCCCCAGCGAGAAGTACGCCCTCTCATCCTTGGGATCGATCTCAATGATGCGTTGAAGTTCGCCTTCCGCACCAGGGAAGTCGCCTTTGGTCCAATAAGCTCGCGCGAGACTGTAATGGGCTGGCAAATAATCTGGTCGCTGCCGGACCGCCGTCTGAAGTTCCGCTATCGCCTGCTCGGTTTTGTTGCCGATAAGCAGCGCCTGCCCCTTTGTCGCGTGCAGCACGTAGGCGTGCGAATGATGCAACCACGCCGCGCCGCCATAGACCAGCACGATTCCAACGAAAAGCACTCCCACGCGCCGAACCGCGTCATCGGGTTGTGGAGCCACCCGGGCGATGAGGGCGCCGAGAATCAGTCCCGATACCAGCCCTCCAACGTGAGCGGCGTTGTCGGTGTGCCCCGACATTGCTCCAAACACGAGGTTGTACCCGGCAAACATCAGCACACTTCGCAGCAGCCCCGATACCGCCGCTTTTGGCAACGAAAATTCGCCCAGGTAAAACGACGCGATCAGCGCTCCAGCAATTCCGAAGATTGCTCCCGAGGCTCCCGCGCTTGTGCCTCCGGGATTCCAAGCGAGGCTGGTCACACTCGCCGCTACGCCAGTGATCAGGTAAACCGCACCAAACGTCCAATGACCGTAAACCGACTCGGCTAGCTTGCCCAGACCCCACAGACACCACATATTGAACCCGATGTGGATAATGCCGATGTGCACGAAGACACAGCTCAACAAACGCCACCACTGCCCTCCGATGGTGAGAGGGCCGTAATTCGCTCCCCAATGCCACAGCTGCGCCGTTGTTGGCTCGGTGAGCGAAACGCCAGCCAATGTCATGGCGACGAACACCGCGACGTTGATTCCGAAAATGGCTTGCGTGACCACCATCGAACTGGACTGCCTCCGCATCCATGGTGCCGGTTCGACTCGCTGGATGGGAGAATCCTCGCCTCGTTGCGCAGCTTCATGCTGCACGCACCACTTGCAAAGCTTCTTGCCAAAAGTGAGAGCTGGAAGCTGGCGACCGCATTGAGCGCAATTTGCCATGAAGAATTCAAGCCCGACGCCAGCTAACGGTGAATGCTGGAAAGACGCGGTGCCTCTCGACGCAGATTATCACGTGGATTCGTTCACGACGTTGAGGATTGGACTTGGCCAAGGCATCGTTGAGCCACGCCTGTTGAGCCAGTCTTCACCGCGAATCCTCTCTTCCCATATAAAATATCAAGAGCATGAGCGCTGCGAATTCATCTCCTGACGACGCTGGGCCGAACTCATCGCCCGAACCTCGCCCCTCGAACTTCATCCGCGACATCGTCATTGAAGATTTGAAAACGAAGAAGTTCGGCGACGCCGCCATCCAGACCCGCTTTCCTCCCGAGCCGAACGGCTATCTGCATGTCGGCCATGCCAAGTCCATCTGCCTTAACTTCGGATTAGCCGCTGAATTCGGCGGCAAAACCAACCTACGTTTTGACGACACCAACCCGGAGAAGGAAGAGCAGGAGTACGTCGACTCCATCATGAAGGATGTCCGCTGGCTCGGTTTCGAGTGGGACGGTCTCTACTACGCTTCCGATTACTTTGATCAGCTCTACGAATGGGCGATCAAGCTGATCAATGATGGCAAAGCGTACGTTGACGATCTGAGCGCGGAAGAAATTCGCAAGTATCGCGGCACGCTCACCGAGCCCGGAAAAGACAGTCCACATCGCAACCGCGGGGTGAAGGAGAACCTCGACCTCTTCGAGCGCATGCGCAAAGGCGAGTTTCCCGACGGATCGCGTGTGCTGCGCGCAAGAATCGATATGGCGTCGCCCAACCTTAATATGCGCGACCCGGTCATGTACCGCATCCTTCACGCCGAGCATCAGCGCACCGGCGCCAAGTGGTGCATCTATCCGATGTACGATTACGCGCACGGTGAGTCCGATTCCATCGAGCACGTGACGCACTCTATCTGCACACTGGAATTTGAAGATCACCGCCCGCTCTACAACTGGTTCATCGAGCAACTCGGTATTTTTCCGTCCCAGCAAATTGAGTTCGATCGCCTAGGACTTACCCACACCCTCCTCAGCAAGCGCAAGCTCCTCACTCTGGTGCAGGAAAAATGCGTCACCGGTTGGGATGATCCGCGCATGCCCACGCTCTCCGGCATGCGGCGCCGTGGTTATACTTCGGAAGCGATTCGCAATTTCTGCGGGGCCATTGGGGTCTCGAAAACAAATGGCACGCTCGAACTTGCGATGCTCGAACACTTCGTCCGCGAAGACCTGAACAAGCGGGCGCCGCGCAGGATGGCCGTGCTCCGGCCATTGAAAGTCGTGATCGATAACTACCCTGAAGGTCAGGTCGAGGAAGTCGAGGCGGTCAATAATCCCGAGGACGAAAGCGCCGGGAAGCGGAAAGTACCATTTTCCAAGGTTCTATACATCGAGCAGGATGATTTCCGCGAAGACCCGCCCAAGCAGTATTACCGCTTGTCGCCTGGGCGCGAAGTGCGGCTGCGTTACGGCTATTTCATCACTGCGAAGACGGTGCTGAAGAACGACAAGGGAGAAGTAGTTGAGGTGCACTGTACGTACGACCCGGCCACGCGTGGCGGCAATGCGCCGGATGGACGCAAGGTGAAATCGACCATCCACTGGGTCTCAGCCGAGCATGCTCTCGACGCCGAAGTGCGTATGTACGACAAGCTCTTCACCAAAGAAGACCCGAATCAGGTCGAAGAAGGCCAGGAGTTTACGGCGAACCTGAATCCCAACTCATTGGAAGTGATCGCGCAGGCTAAGTTGGAGCCATTCCTGGCGAATGCGCCGATCGAAAGCCGTTATCAGTTCGAACGACTTGGGTATTTTTGCGTCGACCCGGATTCTGGGCCCGGACGTCCGGTGTTTAACCGCACCGTGGCGCTGAAAGATAGCTGGGCGAAGGTCGAGAAAAAGATCGAGAAGAAATCCTGAGGCGACTGCAAATGTGGCAACGGGGTTTTGCCCCGTCCAAGCGGGGCGAACCCCGCTTCCACACCAGCGGCGAGTATTAGACGAGGTTCCAGGGCCCGCCGGTGTGCACCATCCACAGATCAGTGTCTGGTGAACTGATCACATCAAACGGCATCCAAAAATATCCCCGCTGCCCCCAACCTTCGCCCCAACTGTTCTGCATCAGCGCCAGTTGTTTCGGGAAGTCGTAACCGAGGCAAAGCACTTCGTGGCCGCCCTGTTGCTCTTCGCCCGGTTTCGGAATTGGCATCACGCCCGTGTCCGCCACCTGCTGCGTCATGAATGACTCATAGACCGCGAATCCGACGAGAACCGGCCAAGCGGTAGCGTCAGCCAAGCAACTGAGAAAATCAGGCAAACTTCCGATGCGGTGATAAGCGCCGGCCTTGTATTTGAGCGCGTTCTGCGCCTGCTCCGCCGTCGGGGTGGTGAACTTGCCCGCGACATACGGATACAGCGACGCTTCACAACAACCTTTCGCAGTAAGCACCTGGCAACCGGTGCGCGGCATCGCGCCCTCATCTTTCGGGAAAGAACCATCGGCAATCAATTCCTCGACATACAGGCATTGCGAGCTCAGGATCGGAGAGGCCTTCTCATACTTCCGAGCGATCCACTCGCGCGCGGACGAGAACGCGTGTCCGGTGCAACTGCCTTCCTCGCCCTGATCCTTGATCGGTCCGCCCCACTCGCGCAGATCCACATGCAGCGGGGCCGACGGCGCCGGCCGCGAAGCCCGATACATCCGGTCCCGCACATCGTGAACGTCGCGGAGTGCGCCAAATTTCCGCATCATTGGTCACTCCAGCGGGTATTCGTGTCCCTTTTCCTGTCCAAATTGGCTTGCGTGTCGCAGTCAACCTCTTTACGGAGGCGCGTGATCGGGTCGGGATCGTCGTCGTCTAAATAAGTGACTACGCAAGCCATACGCACGTCGCCGTGCCGCAGGGCGTCCGGCCAATAGATGTAATTACCCTGAATCCAATCAATCGCCTCTTGCTTACTGGGAAAACTCTTTTCCGCTCCGTGGCTGCCATCGCTGCAAAAATCTTGCGATGACGCCTCACAGTGGTATTCAAGTACCCAGGGCTCGCGATGGCTCAGGAGGAAGAAGAGAATGATGGCCAGCACGGGGCTACTCGAGTCTTCCGAAAGTCACCGCGCGCACGAGTCTCGAATGTTGATGGAGTTTAAGTTTCGGAGTTGCCGCATCCACTGTCGCATTGCCCGTCGGCGCCAGCAGGATGCTGTTGTAATGATCCGCAAACGTAGACACGCTGTAGGACGGCGCCGTCTTCATGTTTCGGGTCACAGCTGCGTTTTGACAGGATGGAATCACGGCCAAGATTGCATTCACCGTGCCCGCCACCAAATCTGCAAGTAGCGTAATTTTCGTCTGGGTGTTTGCATCGCCCACCTGTGCGATCTGAAGCACAAGTTGCTGATCGGCCTGATATACGCTCACGGCTGCCTGCAACTGCTGGCAAACGCCCGCTGAGGATCCCGACGAAGCCTTGGCGAAATCACCGGCCAGCGTCTTGATGATCGTAGCGTCGGCATTGATCTTCGCAGCCAGGTTCGCGTTCACCGGCTGGCCATTGGCCACCGCGACGATTTGCAGTATGTTGATTAGCGCCGGCGCCGCCGCAGCCAGAATGGAGTCGAGCGTCGATACCCACGCGGTCGAACATGCGGTGCAGAACATGGCGAGAGACAGGACGACAATAAGAGCTTTCCTCATAAATGGTTCTCCTTTGATTTTTCGAGTTACTTGCTTTTGGGGAAGGCGCCGGCCCGGTTGCGGAGCGCCTGCAGCTCCGCCTGGATGAGCAGCAGTTGCCCCTGAACGCCTTTCACCGTGGCCTCATTGCTATTTCCCATCGCCTGAAGCGCCGCGATGGCGACATCGCGCAGGTTGGCTTGCGCGGAGTGCTCCTTCTTCCACTCCTGATCCGCGATTCTTTGCTCCTCGCGCTGGCCGGCCAGCTTCTGCGCTGCCCCGTAGGTCAAGATGCCGTTGACCAGGAAGCCGAGCAAGGCAACCATGGACGCGCCATAGCTGCCCCAGAAAGTGGGTGCGATTTGTGTCAGTGTCACGGCTTCGCATTCTCTGGGACAGTTTTCGAGTCGGCACCGGCATACGGCGAAGGCAGCCAATGCGCCACGATGACGGCCAGCGGCGCAAAGATCGCCGCTGCGCCAGCATGCCTCGCCCAAAATGCCGCAATCGCGGGTGTCGCGGTGTTCGCGATCGCGGTAAGCAGCAGCACAACAGTAGGCAGATAAGCAGCGTACTTTTTCAAGATAGTATCTCCTTGTAATAGCCTTACACTGATGTCGATTGGGAGTCTGGTGAAGCCGGTCAAGCTCTGATGCCCGACTCATACGCTGCCCCTGGCGAGCGCTTCGTCAGGGCTTCCCGGCGGGATAACAATCCCTCTTGTGCGAGGCCAACGTGTACCCATCCATATTCGAGGATAAGTTGGTCGTATTCGATGTCGGACTTCAGGATGGCTAGCGCCACTTCCGCCGGCGTACCGAACACGGAACAAACGAAGTCGCACGCCAAGCCGCGGCAATGGGCGCTCGTTACCACTCCTCCCACAGCACGGTTTACCTCGGCCGAACGATAGCCGCTATGCACCACGATGGGCCTGTTCCCAAGCAGCGTTCTAATTCTTTCCATGACCGCTGCCACCAGCCCCAAATTCGTAGTAACGATTGAGGTCGGAGTGTTGTCGAGTCCGAGCCGAGCCGCCCCTTCGGAGAAGGAAAGTTCCTCCAACGTGAAATGCTCTGAAATTTTCATGGGATTTTCAGTCCGAGCCCGAGCTCACTCATCGCGTAAGTTTTACAACCATCACATCGGCGCGGCAGTTCTGCACGGCGGTGTTGGTTGGCGTATTCACATCGGGGGCGGCGACCCAGGTAATAGTGCCATCCGATATCGTACCCACCCCCGCGACTGTCGGAGATTGCGTCCAAGTAGGATGGGTCGCTCCCGTTGCGCACGCCCCCGAACAGGACTGTACTTGGTAAATGTAGGCTCCTGTGTTACTACCCACAGTAGAAGCCAATTGTGGATCGGGGAACATCTTGGAGCCCACCACGAAGTCCGTGCTGTCGCTCTTGCTCCAGTTCGGGGCGCCGACATTACACTTTGCCAGCCATGTGCTCGGAACGTTTGTTGTGCCAGCCGTATTACCTAACTGCCCCATTAAGTCGGTCGCCAGCATGGCATATTTCCCAGTCTGAGAAACGACCGCAATACAGTTTTGCACGTCGAAGGACTTGTGCCACCCTGAACCGAAACAGTGGAATGCCCTCCGTACCTGGCCGAGCGTGCCCGATGGGCACAGAATAGCGTCGTAAACACAGTTTTGTACGCTGGGAGAACTATAGGGCGGGGCTACGAAGAAGCTTTCCATGTACAAAGCACTTGGCAGTGGTCCCGTGAGAAGGTTCGTTGCTGTTCCCACGTCGGTGCTGGTAATCCAGATCCAATTCGTGTCGGTCGCATTATCGTTCGTGTTGCCTAGATGCGTGTCGCCGACTTGCGCAGGGCTGATCAAAGGGCCGAGATTCAGGCGCGGCACAGTGGGATCGGCGTAGGTATGATACTGAACACCCTTCCCGGTTCCATATCCTGCGGCGCCCTTCCATGAGTGTCCATCGCAAAAGTATTCTTGCGCGGTCCCTATGCCCGTGTTGCGCCAGACTAGCCCAGAGGTCGCCTCCGTCGTATCGCTTCCCGGAGTCTGACCCCATGTGGGCGGATTTGGGTCGCTCGTACCCGCAACGCCGTTGATGATCTGATAGATATAGTTGCCAGCATTTCCCGCTGTTACGGGCTGGATCCTATCGCCGTCACTATAAGCAGTACTTGCCTTCCAGTTCGCTTCTCCGACGCCGCAATGCACGACGTTCGTCGTTCCCTTTACCCAGAAGAATGGCCCGTCGTTGTAAGTGCCGTACACATAACTGTTCGCACCCCAAGACAGCGCCACCGTGGTCCCGTTCGGCATATTGGAATCATGAATCTTCCCGCGAGAACCTTTCGCTCCGCAAGTTCCTCCAGGGCAGCTTGGGCCATTCCATGGGGCGTCCGAAATCGTACCGACAAGCGTCCCGTTGTGCGTGACCACGCCGGTGAGGGTGTTCCAGAGATCGCAGCCCGGTTGCCCAACGGTCCAGACAACTTGGTAGTACCCGCTGCCTTGGCCTCCCAAGAGAGAGAACGGCACGGTGAACGTAGTTTCGTCCTTACTAACTCCCGTCGATCCCGTCCACTTGTTGAGCGGGAAAGACCCTCCCGTGTAAGAAGGATCAGAAGGGTAGCCATTCACCGAGTTCATTAGGCATTGGGAACTGGTTAAGTCAAACAGGTTCGTGCTGCTCACGCTTCCTGAGCCTTGTGTCAGGGTTACAGTCTTGTCCTGGAGGTAGATACCGGGACCAGTCGTATTGTCAAGGCTATATATGTGGTTGTTGTGGATGTACGACCAGACCGTACCCGCCGGAAAGGTTACATTGCCTCCCGTAGATGTGGTGAGGATCGCGCAGTGGCTTCCATCCCACAAAAAAACAAACTGACTCCCGCCGTTGACGAGGAGCAGCATCGCCGTGTCATCGGAGTTCCACAGATTAACGCTCGGTTCGTCGGCGGTCTGCCAGTTAGTGTTTGGGTTGCCGTTTGTGTTCACGTCGGTGCAGCGCGTCATCGCGTTGCCAAAATCCGAGGGTGTAATGGTCGTACCCGCTCCCGTGAGGTTGCCGCATTGCGCGAGCGTGTCCATGTTCGTTGAATCACAGGTGTTCGGCCCCCAACTCGGGATCGGAGTCGCATAATTGATGATGTTAATGTTAGAAACAAAGCAGCTATAAGCGTTTCCAGGTCCGCAGACCGACGCACCATACACCGCCGAGCCCGAGTACAACCCGCGACCCGAGTACGCCGCTTGCCCGCAGGCAGGCAGGCAAAAAAATATAACCACCAAGAACTTCTTCATCGCTCTTTGCTCCACAAGAAATCGGCATCCCCCCGCTGCACCAGAACGACGCGTTGTACAACGCAAAGCTCCGCGCCCGACGCATGCGCTCTGCGCCCGAAGTCACTCCCGGCTTCGCTATAATGTTTGTTTGCTCTTCCCCCGCCCATTGCGCAGGGGCTTCATGGAAAGGGAACTATGCCAACCGACGTAGTCATGCCCCAGATGGGCGAATCAATTTTCGAAGGAACCATTACCAAGTGGCTGAAAAAGCCCGGTGATAAGGTCCAGCGCGATGAACCTCTGTTCGAGATTTCCACCGACAAGGTCGACGCCGAGATTCCCGCGCCCGCCAGCGGCGTCCTTCAGGAAATCAAGGTTTCCGAAGGCAACACCGTTCAGGTCAATACCGTCGTCGGAGTGATTGGGGACGGTAGTGGCGCTTCTGCTTCCACCCCCGCCCCCGCCAAGGCCGCTGCTCCTGCTCCTTCTGCTGCCGCACTGGTGTCGCCAAAGAAAGAGGCTCCCGCTCCGCCGCCGGCGCCCGCCGCCAGCGCTTCCGAGGACGAAGACGACTCCGACGTCCGCTCTTCCCCGCTTGTTCGTAAGCTCGCACGCGAGCACAACGTGGATCTTGCAAGAGTCAGCGGCACCGGCACCGGCGGCCGCGTCACCAAGCAGGACGTTCTCGACTTCGTCGAGCGCCGTACGACTGCTCCAACGGCGGCCCCCGCACCCCGTCAAGCCTCTGCCCCTGCGCCCGCGATCATTCCAGGCGACCTGGTGCCGATGTCCCAAATGCGCAAGATCATCGCGCAGCGCATGATCGAATCTCGCCGCACCAGCGCTCACGTCCACTGCATGTTCGAGGTGGATATGACTCGCATCGTCAATTTGCGAAACAAGCTCAAGAATGGCTTCGAGAAACGCCACAGTGCGAGGCTCACCTTCATGCCGTTTTTTGTGCGCGCTGCCATCATCGCCTTGCAGCAATATCCGATCGTTAATAGCTCGCTCGAAGGCGAAAGTATTCGCTACCACCAGCACGTCAACGCTGGCATCGCCGTTGCCCTTGATTGGGGGCTCATCGTCCCCGTTCTCAAGAACGCCGACGAGCTCAACTTCCTCGGACTGCAGCGCGGCATCACCGACCTCGGCGAGCGCGCCCGTTCGAAGAAGCTCATGCCGGCTGACGTCGAAGGTTCGACCTTCACCATTACCAACCCCGGCCAGTTTGGCGCTGTCTTCGGTTTGCCCATCATCAACCAGCCGAACGTCGCCATCATGGGCGTCGGCGGTATCACCAAGCAGCCCCTTGTGATCACCGATAAGGATGGCGCGGATTCCATCGCAATTCGCTCTGTCGTTCACCTCACGCTGGGTTACGACCATCGCGTCGTTGACGGCGCCGTGGCCGACCAGTTCATGGCCTTGGTAAAAAAGACTCTTGAAAACTGGAGTGAAGAACTCGGCTAGTGGAGCGACGGGCGTCTCGCCCGTCCAGCCGGGCGGGGACGCCCAGCTCTCCACTACAACCTTCAAACCAGCGGCGTTTCTGCGGGCAGGGTTAATGGACCCGTCATAGTGTCGCCCGCCTTCGAGACAAACGATCCCGCGCCCACATTCGCCACCGCCGCATCCACATAACCCTTGTTCGCAGCATCATTGGCGCCGGCCGGCGCAGGAAGCGCCGGAGGCACAGCAAATTGCTTCGTGCCGGTGATCGTCTCCGTCCCCGCAAGGTGCACTACCGTTGCATCGAGCGCGCGAGTCGCCACTGCCGTATTCACATACTGCTGCGTCGCGGCGAGGTTTCCCAACCCTGTACCCGGCGTCGTCAGCACCGCGGCAATCGTCGTGGGCGACGTCGCAGGAACCGCCCAATATTCCGTCCGGACCGTCCCATCGTCCAGTTGGAAAACCACAACGTAGTAAGTTCCCGCCGGAGAGGCACCCACATTGGGAACCAGCTGCGCCGTAAATGCACCGAGTGGTGCGATGGTCACACTCAGATTGCCCGCCGCTACCGCGTCTCCCTCTGCGCTCTGGAACGTCGGCCATGAAATCAATACCGTACCCGATGCCGCGGTTCCGTCAGCTCGATACACCGTGCCGCTGATTGTGGTGAGCGTTGGCCCTTGTGCCTGCAACCTGGTCGAAAACGTCAACGCCATCAGCAAAACCAGCACCAGCGAAATCACTACCTCCGCCGCGATCGGAAAACTCTTGTTATTCACCGCGAACGATCTGGGCATCTCTTGTTCTCTCCTCGTGAGCGCACGCGACCCCAATTCGGGCCAATAAGAAAGCCGCTCTGCCGAGCGGCGCCCCTTTCGCATACTTCCTCCCAACGCAATTCCGATTGTTAGTCTGAACTCCGCGGCTGGCTCTCAACTCGCGACTCCAGAAATCGCCGCACGCTCTCCACATACACATCCGCGAAATCGACCACCGGCCTGCGCGTTTCGATCAGCGCCATGGCCGCTTCTATTTCCCACTCCATCGCACATAATACCGCCAACGTCATCATCGGAGCCCGGTGCACCCCTGCCGCGCAATGAACATAAAGCCGCGCTTCCGGCACGTCCAGTGCTTCCAGCGCAAAATCGACACCGCGTTTTAACAGTTCCGGGGGCTTCGGCAAAAAATCGTCGTCGGTCGGATTCCACAGCACGCGGATTCCGTGCGGCTCCGCGAGCGGCCCGTCATCAAACTCGATCTGCATGTTGAGCACGTGGGTCACCCCGGATTGCGCCAGTTCTTCCATGTTCCGCGCATTCCATATTCCACCGCCCAGCGCAACTCGTTCCGTGACCCAGGTCATGTCCATGTTGCGTTCCGTTCGCCTGCCCGCCCCAATCCTCAATCTTCTTCGTACGATTATTCTGATTCTACGTCACCTTTCCCCGTCGTCCCGCTGCCCTGGATGGTGCACAAAATAGAAAAAGGGCGCGACTTGCATCGCGCCCTTCGAAGTTTTTCGTTTTTTCGACTCTTAAGTTTAGGATATCAAATCGGAGGGGGGTGTACCGCCAACTTTTCGATATTTATTTTCGAGATTATGCACTTGACACAAGGTTGCCAATCTGCTATTGTTTAAAACATGCATTTCACTTTTCCTTCCGTTTCGGCGCTGGCTTCGTTTGGTCCTTCAAATGCTTACGCACGGACTTTACGATCTCAGGATGGAATAGGTGCTTCAGCGCTTCCTCGTCCGTCATTTCAATCGGGTGTTTCTTCGATCTTTTCGGCATGGGTGACCTTATGACAGAAGCCATTGACCTCTGCGAACTAGTAGAGCGTTATCCCGATGACCAGCAGTGCCGCAACTACCTTGAGCACCTGCGCTGGCCCCACGGCATCCGCTGCCCCAAGTGCGGCGGCGAACGTGTCTCGTCCATCCTAAAGCGCGACCAGCACAATTGCGATAGTGAATCATGCGGCTATCAGTTCTCCGTGACGGCAGGCACGATCTTCCACGATACGCACCTTCCTCTGACGAAATGGTTCCTTGCCACGTTCCTGCTTTGCCAGTCGCGCAAGGGGATGTCGGCAAACCAGCTTAAACGGATGCTGCGAATCAACTACCGGACGGCATGGTACCTCTGTCACCGCATCCGGCACGCCATGGCTGAGGATGTCCCTCTTGAGAAGCTGACTGGCAAGGTAGAGGTTGACGAAACTTACGTAGGTGGGAAAAAGATCGGCTGGGGCGTCGGCGCTGGCAAGAGAGCCAAGGAAGTAGTCATTGGCATCCGCCAACGTCAGGGCGATCTGCGATTCTTCCACGCCGAAGATGCCAAGTCCGGCACACTGGCGAAGTACATCAAAGAGAACGTGAGCGGCGACGTTGACGTGATTATGACGGATGAGTTTGTGGCGTATCCGTTCGCCCTGAAGCGCATCGGAGTCCCCGGCAGCAAGCACAAGACGGTTGCTCACAGAGCCAAGCAATACGTTGACGGCGACATTCACACGAACACCGTGGAATCCGCTTTCAGCCTGCTCAAACGCGGCATCGTGGGTACGTGGCATCGTGTGTCTGCAAAGCATCTGGCGTCCTACCTTGACGAAATGACGTGGCGGTTCAACAACCGCAAGAATCCGTTCCTGTTTCGGGATACGATGCTCAAACTCATTCATTCCGAAAACCTCGAATATAAGGAATTGACAAAAGCTGCTTAGTGGCATTTTATTTCTTGATCGACCTCATGATGCCAGTTATATCCGGGGCTGCCGGATTCTGCCCATAAGCAGTAAAATGAATCAGAAAAATAGCACCCAGACTTATCTTTCCACTCAATCCGAGTTGATGCGCATATGGCCGTTTGCCTTGCGATAACTTGGTCTATATCGGTCTGTTTTAGAGCGCCCATTTGCACGGTCACATAGTTATACTGTCCAGTATGCGGTAATACAGTAAGACCGTGCCCACGGAGTTTGTGAAGTTCACCCAATAGCTGCTTTGTGTCCATAATTCCACGATAGACACTGGCAACTTGCGATGGTTTACGAATCTTCCCGATGTCAATAAGCGATAGTATCTCTCCATGGATAACGTCATCAGCCGCAAACTCTCCCGCATTCATAAAACCGATATTTACCTCGAATGGATTCTGAGGACTAAGCGGCCAATATGGCATTGCTCCGCCTACAGGTTGAGGGTCCAGCATAGATAGGTGCGTATGTTGCGGAGGCGGGGCTGGAGCGGGCGGAATGTTTATTTGTGGATTGACCGTGACCGATGGAGGCTTCTCAGTGTTTTGTTGGATTTTATTTAATTGCGCCTGTAGCGCCGCCTGTGCCGTACCGCTGCGTATCGCCCCATATACAGTGAGAGCTATCCCCATCGCTCCGATGACTGCGAGTACGAACGCGGTTTTTAGCTTGTGTTCAGTCACAGAGACCCATACTGCATAAATCGTTACGAGAAGCTGGCTGAGTCCAATTCCAAAAACAATCGCAATGTCCCAGAACATAACGTATGCCTCCCACAAACCGGGAAGTATACGCCTTAAAACTCATTTTTCGTTCGAGAGCTTTAGCGCAATAGCCCACAGCCTTTCTATGATCTGGTCTATAGCCTTTATTTCTCCGTTTGGGCTGTTTGCCGCAGTCGTAATGGCGTTACTGAGAAGCATGTCACGCTCACCAGTTGTGACTTGTATTTCGTCCGAAATACGAGCCAGGGTTTCGGCAAATCGCAGGCGAAAGTCTGCTTGAAGCTTCTGCCTCCACGGGAGAGCCGTTTTCATATATTGGGCTATTGCATCGTGGTCAGTGGTACCAACATTATGCTGCATCTCCGGTTCAGGCCCATACTCCTTAAGAAACACCTTCAGTTCGTCGCATTTTGCAATCGTTCTTCCTCGAAGGCTCGAATCTGATTTTGTTGCCTCCGAGAGTTGATGTTCTAGCTCAGTGACTTTATTTG
Organism: uncultured Acidobacteriaceae bacterium; assembly: GCA_963789205.1. Lineage (GTDB taxonomy): Bacteria > Acidobacteriota > Terriglobia > Terriglobales > Acidobacteriaceae > Acidiflorens. Next base: position 135,977 of record CAWBJV010000019.1, on the reverse strand, counting down.
CGACCCGCGCATATTCCTTTTGAATTTTGACCCTCTCTGAGTTTTCCTCTAAATAGAGTGCGCTCCAATCCTTGCTCCCTTGGCCGCGAAATTCACACTCTTCCGGCAGAACCAACACGCTAGGAAGTCCTGGCTGAGATTCAGGTCTTTCTACAACACGTTTAGTGGAATTGCCGTAGGAGTACTCTACTCGGAGTCGTTTGGGTTGATTTCGTGCTGGATCATTGCCATCCACCACATTGTTATCGACTGGAACCACCAACCCGTCTCTTACGGCAGAGCTTAACTTACCGATTACAGATACATCGTTAAATGCTCCGATTCCGTACATAGCAGAATGGAGTACCAGTTTCGATTTCGGACGACGCCAAACGCCGTATATAGAAAACCCCGCAAACAAGAAACCTGCTACCAACAAAACGGCAATTAGTTTCTGTCCGCCAACGCCACCGCTATCTGTATTGGGTTTTGAAATTACACTCTTGCCCTCCTCCTTACTGCCGTTATCAGAAGGACTGATTTGCGACATGCCGACTTGGCTATGCTCGGCTTTTATTTGAGGCCCCGGCCACACTGTCATCCCAAAGGTTGCCAATGCAAGACCAAAACAACCTACCGCCGCTATTGCACTCACTTTGTTGTAATCCATTTCCGCCCCTCCTACATCGAAAGCGATCTCTCCGAATAGCTACAAATGTTCGGTTCCCAAATAAACGTTCCCGAATCATTCATTTACTTTCGGGAGACCATGCCCCGACGCGGAAAGGCTATACGATTGCTAGCCCTGCGTCAAATGCACAATCCCGTTTATTTTCGCCTTGGTTTGAGTCACTTAGGTCGAAATTGTAATTCTTACCCTCTTGACAAGTTTTGTGCCCTCCCTTGACTGACGGTAATTTTTCCATCAAACCACCTGCGAGTAGGATCCGCGAGAGCTCGTCCAGCGCATCCTGGAGGAATCGCTCGACCGTCCTCTGGGTACAGCCGAGCAGCCGCGCCACCTCGGGTATCGTGTATTCCTCCAGAACATTCATGGCTAGCAGCTTTTTTTCGAGAGCGTTCAACTTCTTGATTGCCTGCTCCATGTCGGCCACAAAGATCACGACGTCTTCAAAGTTTCTCATTGTATAGGACGTGACCCGCGACCGGAAAAACTCGCGTCCCAGCAGCGACGGCAGCCTCCCCACCTCTACCGAAGCCCGGGCATAGCGCCGTAGTAGCGCTACCGTGCGCCTGCGGTAGGGCCACAGTTCCGTTTCCGTTTCGCCAAATAGTACCGACGGTGGTTGTTCCGCCTGTCCCATCAGGCTCCATGCTTGTGTGCTCCTCGCTTGTGCCTTTATCATGCCCGCACCTCCATCGCAGCCATGCCCTGCAGATATTCAATCTGGGCCGAGCTCTGAAGGTCTTCTCTCTGAACGTCCGTTGCCCTCGCGCGCGCTTTGCGGCGGGACCGCGCTTTGCGAGGCGGCGCCTCTCCAGGGTTCGGCATTGCCGCCAAACACACACGGCAACTTCCGCAATAAACTCCGCTTGTTCCCTGCGGCCGTAGCCACAATCCGCCACACCGCTCGCAATACTTTAGTTCGACTTGGATCTCTGAGCCTTCCATCGTGCCTATGTAGTCCATGATTGCCTCTCCGAATGAAATGAAACACATTCAACCCAATAAAAAACCCCGGCACCGATTGCTCGGTCCAGGGCTCGTTTCTCTTACGATGACCTGTGTTGCTATTTATTTAGGAATGAAGGAGTTACTGCAGCCTGGCGGCGACTCCCGTTTCCGCTTGCCGGAAGTAACCCTCCTCATAGCCGGACTTGAGCACCTGCCCGTTCTGCACAATGACGCTCAGACGCCCGTTGAAGTGAATGGACTGCAATAACCGCTGCATTGCCGCCGAGAGCACTTCTGCCGCGCGTACTTTCCGGCGGAACTCCCCGAAACTTCTTTCTTCGTTTTCATGTGATTGTACTTCTATCATGGCTGGAAACCTTCCCTGAAGTATAAGTGCATTATGAGACATATAATTAAATTACTGTATAGCTCACAGGCGACTAAGTCAAGAACTGTATTCCCTTGCAGATGTTATACTTGTGTTAACAATAGCACTGAGCTATTGCAGCGTGTTATACTCCCGCGATGAAATTCCGCATGCTTCAAGAAAATCTCCGCAAGACTTTGTGGGAATACATTGACGCAGGGGAACTCACCGGCTTGCGTCTGGCGGAACAGACCGGCTTCAAACAAGCCCACATCTCCAACTTCCTGAACCGCAAGCGCGGCCTCAGCTTGGAAGGCATGGACAAAGTTCTGAACGTACAGCATCTTTCGGTACTGGATCTTATCGATCCAGCCGAGGTCAACAAGCGCGCCTCGATCCTCGCGCCGGGCGAGGACGAATTCGACAACGTGGTTGTCGCCGACCCGCATATCGCGGCCTCCGAAGCGCTGATTATGAGCATGCACGTCAAGGAGATACTGAAGTTTAAGAAGAGCTTCCTGAAGCGCCTGAAGGAGGATGTGGAAGGCGACCGCAGGGATTGGGAACGGTTTGTGATTATCAAGGCGGACGCGCAGGGGGGAGCCAGCATGTACCCACGCACAACGCCCGGTGCCACCCTGCTGCTCGACCGCCACTACAATTCACTGACCCCTTACCGCAAAGGGGAACGTAACATATACGCAGTACGTAAAGACGGAGCTTGCGTCATTAGCTATGTCGAAACCACGGCCCGTCACTTGATCCTGCGTCCCCACAATCCCGCGTGCCCGATTGAAGTAATAACCCTGGAAGACGGCCAGAAGCCCGGAGACCATATCGTGGGCCGCGTGTGCCACGTGGGGATCGAAACGTAGAGTGTAAGTAGTAGTTAGTGACTAGAGTGGAATAGTATGGATGGATACCAATGCGGAGTGTACTAACGTAGATTACCGTTGACTGGCACCATGCATAACAGAAGATCGCTCAGTGCACCGAGAGCTTCGGAAAGCGCATCCCGATCACGACAATACTGCGCCGGCGGTTCTGGGTGACGGTGATCTCGCATCTGTTTCTTTAGAGACATCAAAACGCCCGTCGCGCCAATCCCTGCCCCTTGTTTATAGAACTCCCCTAACGAATCCCCAGTTCTCGCGTCTAACTACCTTGGTCGACGTATGCGCTTACCGGCGATGGGGTCGTGACCGCTGGATAAGTTTTGAGCGAAACGATAGTCTCAGAGAGCAATTTTGCATCTTAAAATTCTATGACCTGGAAAATTTCCGTTCTCCTACTGGCGGCGCTTTCGCCCGCTGTGCCCGCCTCTGCCCAACACTCCTCCTCCGAACCGGTGCTCGATGTTTCTGCCATGGATAGAACCATTGACCCTTGCGTAGATTTCTACGCCTACTCCTGCGGCGGATGGATCAAAAAGAATCCCATCCCGCCCGATCAAGCGAGCTGGGGCACATACGGCAAGCTCGAAGACGATAACCGCGCACAGTTGAGGACGATTTTGGAAGAAGCGGCGAAAGTGAACGGCGCGCCGGGGCCGGCGAAGCACGACGTTACGCACGACGTCACGCAAAAGATCGGCGATTACTACGCGTCATGCATGAATGAAGCGGCCATTGAGAAGCTCGGGGCCAAGCCGCTGCTGCCGGAACTGGAGCGCATCGCGGATCTGAAGTCAAAACAGGATCTGGCGGAATATGTCGCGACTGCAGAGTTTCCGCCCTCGCTCTACGGAGGAGGCACGCTGTTCACATTTCGCTCGAATCAGGACTTCAAAGATTCAACACAAGTGATTGCCGAGGCCGATCAGGGCGGGCTCGGCCTGCCGGATCGTGACTACTACTTGAAGGACGACGCCAAGTCCGAAGAACTGCGCAAAGCGTACTTGGCGCATGTCGCAAAGATGTTCGAATTGCTGGGAGACAAGCCGTCCGATGCGGCCACGGAAGCAGCGACAGTGATGCGCATCGAAACGGCCCTAGCCAAGGCCCAGATGACTCGCGTCGAACGGCGCGACCCTCCCAAGCTCTATCACAAGATGAGCGTGGAGGAACTGCAAAAACTGGCGCCATCTTTCGGCTGGAACATGTATTTCACAAGAACCGGCGTGGCGTCGCTTGGGTCGCTCAACGTGGTGACACCGGACTATTTCCATGTCATGAGTGAAGAGATCGAAAAAGAAACTCTGGCGGACTGGAAAACATATTTGCGTTGGCACGCTGCGCACGACGCGGCCACCGATCTCTCCGCTGCGTTCGTGAAGGAAAATTTTAGTTTCTATGGCAAGACTTTGCGGGGACGGCAGGAGTTGCCACCACGTTGGAAGCGCTGCACAAACGATGTCGATAATGACTTGGGAGAAGCGCTGGGCCAGGCATACGTAGCAAAGTATTTCAGTCCGGAAGCGAAACAGGCAGCGTTGAAGATTGTGAGAGAGATCGAAGCGGCCATGCAGAGCGAGATCCAGGCGCTGCCGTGGATGGGAGCGGCGACGAAGGAGCAGGCCCTCACCAAGCTGCACGCGATCGCGAACAAGATCGGTTATCCCGACACGTGGCGCGACTACAGCGCCTTGGAAATAGTGCGCGGAGACGAAATCGGAAACTCGGAACGGGCGTCCTGGTTCGAGTTTCGCCGCTGGCTCGCGAAAATCGGCAAGCCGGTCGATCGCAACGAGTGGGGCATGTCGCCGCCCACAGTCAACGCGTATTACGATCCCCAGAAAAACGACATCAATTTTCCCGCTGGAGTCCTCCAGCCCCCGCTGTTCAGCGCGCTCTCGGACGCCGCTCCCAACTATGGTGACACCGGCGCCACCATGGGCCACGAACTGACCCATGCGTTTGACGACGAAGGCAGCCAGTTTGACGCGCAGGGAAATTTGCGCAATTGGTGGACCGAAGCCGACCGCAAGGAATTTGAGCAGCGCGCCCAATGCGTAGTTGACCAATATTCCTCATACACGATCATCGACGACATCAAGATCAACGGCAAACTGACGAACGGTGAGGACTTGGCCGATCTCGGCGGAACGCTGCTGGCTTATCTGGCGTGGAAGGAAGACACGAAAAATCAAAAGCTGGAGCCGCTGGATGGGTTGACGCCCGAGCAGCGCTTTTTCGTCGCCTACGGGCAGGGCTGGTGCACTAATGAGCGTGACGAGAATAAGCGGCTGCGGGCGACGGTGGATCCGCACTCGCCGGAGAAATACCGGGCAAATGGCGTGGCCGCGAACATGACGGAATTTCGCGCCGCGTTCCACTGCAAGCCGGGACAGCCGATGGTGCGGGAGAACGCTTGCCGGGTGTGGTAGCTGACATCGCAAGGCTGCGGACAAGCGGTTTCGCATCAGGGCATCGCTTTAGCGATGCCGTAAAAGTTCCCAAATCAGAGCCCCTTTAGCGGCCGAGACCTCTAACCCTAGCCGCGCTCGAAGGCGTGCTTTGCCTCCAACTGCTGGAGCGCTGCGGCCATCTCAGATTCGAAGCGGTCTTTTTGGTCCATCAGGGCGGGAAGCGCTGTGGCGTGTTGCCGGACCAGCGTGAAGAGTCCCTGCTGCGCAAGTCCCGCGGCGATTTCAGCAATATGATCGATTGTCGTATCGAGGTAGAGAGCCTCGATCGGGTCTCCCAGCCACACATCTCCGCCTACCAAGCGCGTCTGCCAATATACTTTGCGCTCGATCAGGCGGCCGATTTCTTCGTCGGTGGCCTTGCCGAAAACCCACTGCTTGAGTTGGAAATTGTAGTGGCGGCTGGAGAAGGGCAACGGCACCAGCTTGCCGGATTTCACGAATTCCGTCTGCTTGTGGTCCACCTCCTTGCGCAGAGCATTGATCACCGGACCTTCCGTATCTTTCGGTTCAAGCGAAGGCAGCGCTTCCCGCAGCGTGACGGAAAGATTCACGGCCACGAGCGCACGCAGGTCTTCAGAATGTTCCAGCGTGATCACCGCGTGCAGAACGTCAAAGTCCGCGCCGGACGTGGCACGGCGAAACGGCCATTCGAGCTTGAAACTCAGAGGCAGGCCGACGCGAGTTACATAGATGGTCTTCGATGTGTGAGTTTGGGTAGAGGTGCTCATGGTTGATCCTTGCTAAGTTGGTCCTTTGTAAGTAGTCATTTTAACCCCCCGGTAGAGACGGGGCTTGGCCCGTCTCCGCAGCGCGGAAATGGCAGGCCGCATCTCTGCAGGGAAATCAGATGCGCCACAGTTGCCACAGATTCCAGATAGCAGATGCGCCCAACAATCCGCACATGCTAGCCGTTACGAGCAGCCTTTGTTGAGTCTCCAGCAGATCGGCGAATACTCCACTGACGAAGACGAAGAGGAACACGAGCATGGTCAGACGGAACCCTTCTCCCGGAAAATCGGGAGCGCCCAGGGCCAGGATGAGCATCAGTGCCGTGATCAGAAGAGGAGCGGTGTTGCCGAAATAGCGCGTGCGCTTCCATCCCAAGTACGCGATTAGCGCAGCAGGCAGGGCGAGCATCAGGGGCGGGCTGTTGCGAAAGATCGTTTGTAAAGCGTCGCGATATGAGACAGAAATGCCAAACGCCGCAGGTTCGAAGTCGATCCAGCGCGCGTGCAGCATTCCTTGCCACCACAACCGCGATTCGAAAAAGTATCCGGCAAACAACAGCACCAGGGCGACTGCGATTGCGGTGGTCCAGATCGCGAGCACGGCGCGCGGTCGGACTGGTGCCACCCAGAACATGAGCGGCAAAATTACCAGCGCCAGTATCGCGAGCGAAAACTGGTTGCCCAGTGCCAGTACCAGAGATAGCCCCAGAAGCAGAATGCGCCGCCAATTCCACAGCACAACCTCGCGGGGAGCGTAGAGTGTGTGCGCCACGGCGATGGCCGTGAAGACGGTTCCGAACGCTCCCCATGCAGCGCCCATTTCACCCAGAGTGTGCGTGCCGGCCGCGTTCACGATCGTGGCCGGCGAAAAGCAGTACAGTGCGAGCGCGATGTATCCGCCAGCGTTGCCGTACAGGCGACGTGCAACGTACCAGAGCGAGCCTCCGAGCATTACGCCGAAGAACAGATTGGGCGATGCGGCGAGCAACGGCTGGAGCGATGCCGGAAACCACGATCCGAGACGCAGCAAGAGTGGTGCAGCAGCGACCAGGTAATAGAGCGGCGAGCGGTCCTGATCGTAACCCTCGCGCACGCGGAGATGGCCAGCGCGGCCGGCGGAAGGCAGACCGGTGGCGGCTTCCGAACGCAACGATTTTGGAGTTCCCGCGATGGCTCCGCCTTTCCACTGTTCGAGACCCTGGTAGATGCGCAGAGCCTGATCGGAGTCCGGGGTCGAGGCATGCAGCGTTTGCACGCGCACCAGCCAGACGCACTGCAAAAGATAGATCAGCAACAGCGCGGCGGCGGCAAATTGCGGACCGCGGAAAGCATCGGAATGAAGAAATCGCCGCAACATATGGCCCAACAAAGCGGGACCGAGTGTTTTACCATGTCCGGGACGACGATGGATAACAAACCGTTCTCTCCTTCTTCCGCGGAGCCAGACCCGCCGCTGGCCGCGGATGATAAATCGGTCGTGTGGGGACGGGCGCCCTCGCCCGTCCAAGCCGAGCGCAGCTCGGCAGTTGCCAGTGGCCAAATCAGCGCTGGAGCGGCTACACCTGCTTCCCTGACAACGGCGGGCGCGCGCCGCAAATCTCCGCTGCGCGATTTTTTTGTCGGTCCAGACGGAATTTACGCGATCCCGCGCTGGCTGATTTACCTGGCAATCGCGTTTGTAATTTTCCAAATGGAAGTATGGCTGCTCGCGTCGCTCCGGCCGCGTCTGACCGACCTTTCGTGGCGCATAATGATCGAACTCAGCATGATGCTGGCCGCGATCTTACCCAGCTTCGTGATGGCCCGCATTGAAGACCGGCCATTCGGCGACTTCGGACTGCCCGCGCGGCGCGCCTTTGGACGAAATTTCTGGGTGGGGACGCTGTGGGGGATCGGGTCTTTGAGCGTCCTGATGCTAGCTTTGCGCGTCGCGGGCGCGTTTGAGTTCGGCGCGTTGGAACTGCACGGAGCGCGCATCTGGAAGTTTGCGTTTTATTACGCCCTGCTATTTCTGCTGACGGCTTTCTTTGAAGATTTCCTCATGCGCGGCTACTCGCAGTGGGTGCTCTCGCGGGGAATGAATTTCTGGCCGGCCGCAGCGCTTCTGTCGTTTGCGTTCGGGTACATCCACCGCGGCAATCCGGGCGAAGCGAAGACAGGCCTTGTGGCGGCGGGATTGATTGGCTTCTTCTTATGTCTGACGCTGCGGCGGACGGGGGATCTGTGGTGGGCCGTCGGCTTTCACATGGCGTGGGATTGGGGCGAAAGCTTTCTGTACTCCGTTCCCGATAGCGGGCAGGTTCTGCCCGGGCATCTGCTCAACTCCGGCTTGCACGGTCCCGATTGGCTGACGGGCGGCTCGGTTGGGCCGGAGGGAAGCTACCTCGTATTCGTCGTGATCGGAGCGCTTTGGGTTTTGTTTGACCGGGCTTATCCAGAAGTGAAGTACGACGCGAACGATGTGACGCGGACGCTTTCATCTTCGTGACGGAGTCCAGTGACGCAAACCCTCATAGCCGCTTCGACAGCAGTCACTAGTTGGTTTTGTACCCCCCCCCCCCCCCCCAATTCGCGCTAAACAATTGAGAAATAAGGACTTAACTCCAGACTCTAGATAAGTAAGGACTTAGCTTCGAAATGCTTCGATTGGCGCGGAGTTGGGGAGGGGGGCCGAAAGGAGACATCCGAATGTCTCAGACTCCCAAAATCGCTGGTTTTCTCGAGACTTCGGAAGCGGATCTTCACCCCCTTCGATTGCGCTCGGGGTCACGCGCTCTAAAGCGCCTCAACTTGCGATTGTCAAAGAGCGGCTACGAAACCGGCACACCTCGGCACCGGCCGATCAAGGGATCATTGTCGCATTCGGTGAGTTGGCTGTATGTGACTGCGGACACGGATCATTGTGATGAAACAGGACAAGGGCTCAGGCCTGCTGCTCGCGAACGATCTTCGGAAATCCAAACAAGACTTTCGCCGCCCAGCGTAAGACTCGCCATCCGATCGCGGCTCCAGCCAGAATCGTGAATAACCATAGCAAGACCGTGGGTAGATAAAACAGAAACGCGGTCATTGAGGCAGCATAGTCAGCCAGCCCATCGAGCCCCTCGCGGGCCGCGATCTTTAACTGATACAGTGGCCGCCAATTCAAGCCAAAAACCTGCGCATCCGCCTGGGCGCGCAGCGTGATGTTAATTGCCACCGTCTCAACTTGCTTCGAGAGCGCTTCGAATTCCGCTTGCCTTTCCTCGACCGCACCGCGGATTTCGTTTAGCTTGTCGCTGACTTCGAGCGTGTCTTTCACATTCGCAGCCTTGCGTAGGATGCCCAGATACTGCTGTTCTTGTGCCCGGAGATTGCGCAGCCGTGCTTCCTGATCGACGTATTGCTTGGTAACATCCTGCGCTTCGATGCTTTCGTTTTCCACGCGCAGGCCGAGCTTACGGATCTGGGCGCGGACTTCGTCGAATTTGTCTGCCGGCACGCGGATGGTGAGTGAAGAGCTGGTCGCGTCTGCGCCACCGTTGACGTTAGAAGTTACCAAGAATCCTCCTGCGCCTTGAGCGAGTTGGACGATCTTCTCACCAGTTTCGGCCGGAGTTTTGACGATGAGGCCGAGAGTCGCAGTCCGGACGAGCTTACGGTCCTCGGACGCGCCTTCCTCTCCGCTGCCACTTCCTGAAAATGTCATGAGAGAGGCGCGCGCGACGACCGCCCGGTCTACGGGAACGCCTCCAACAGCGCCTTTCTGAAGGTAGGCCTCGCGGTTCCAGTGCGGAAGAATCGAGGTTCGTCGCCAGAGCGAGAGTGGCTCCCAACCCACTCCTCCACTTACTGCGGCGAGGCCGGTTGCCTTCTCTGAGGCGATGCCACGCGCCCGCTCGCGGGATTGAATGACTCCCATGTGGAGTGCGAGTGCTCCGGCCGTGATAAGCCAGCCTGTCTTCAGGGCCTTTTTGCTTTTGGTCGAAAACACTCCCCAGCAGATGGCCATATCGCCTCCTTCATCGAGTGAATAGACACGAGTGCCAGCGGACTTGTTCCCGGAGACTTCCTGACTGCATGTTCTCCCAGTCGGGAGAACGCAGACTGCACACGAACTTGCGTTGGAAGTCTTGAGGGGCCGGAAGAGCGGTTCTTGACCGCAAACATCTGCCGAGCTTCGCTCGGCTTGGACGGGGGAGGGCGCCCGTCCCGACACAAGCACAATCAAAATCGACGACGGCGGACAGGAGTGTCCGCCCCACACGTGCAGATTCTAATCCCACTGTTGCCGGCGAGACGCCGGCGCTACGCTTAGATGTCCAGGTTCTTCACGTCCAGCGCGTTGTCTTCTATGAATTTTCTGCGGGCTTCGACGTCTTCGCCCATCAGGGTGGTGAAGATGGTTTCGCACTCGGCTATGTCTTCGAGCCGGACTTGCAGGAGCGTGCGGCGCTCGGGATCCATGGTCGTTTCCCAGAGCTGCTCGGCAGTCATTTCGCCTAGGCCCTTGTAGCGCTGGACGATGTACTCCTTGCGGCCTTCGTTCAATACGTAGTCGAAGAGTTCGCGGGCAGTATGTTTCTCGACGATCTCGGGCTCTTTTGCGCGACGGGCCGGCGGCTTGCCGGATTTCTTCTGAGCTTTTTCGGCCTCTTCTTTTTCAGCGGCGCTCAGATTTTCGCCCTGGTCTCCGTTATTGCTCTCGCCTTCATCTTCGTTCGCGTCTTCATTCTTGTCATCACTCGCACCAGCGCCGGCCTTGGTCTTTACCGCTCTCGGCACGCTCTCGACCACGAAGGGCGGCTCCAGATACTGCTCGATCTGCTTGAACTTGGCGATGAGTTGGCGGCATTCCGGGGTCGAGGCCAGTTCCCAGTTGATGACGTGCTCGGCGCCCTGCGAGTTCACGAAGTGCACTTCCCAGAGATTATGTTCTTCGTCGAAGCGCGTTTCGACGGTTTTTAGGGCTAGGTCCTTTTGCCGGCGCTTGAGTTCTTTTTCGAGTTTCTCGATTTTCTTCGGTGGCGTCTTTTTGTCCCCCTCAAAGTCGACGCGCTTTGCCAAGTCGAGTTTCGGAAGCAGCGCGGTTATCTCCTCGGCGCGCAGGCGCTTGTTCAGCTTGTCGAGAAATCCGAGATACTCGTTCAGCACGGTGATGAACTTGGTCAGGGCGGCGCCTTCGAGTTTGGCGGCGCCTTCTCCGTAGCGGACGATGAGGCCTTCGGAAGCGCGCTTCACCATGACCTTGACGAATTCGCGCTCGTCCTTGATGTATTGGTGCGATTTGCCCTTCTTGATGCCGAATAGCGGCGGCTGCGCGATGTAGACATTGTTGCGCTTGATCAACTCCTGCATGTGGCGGAAGAAGAAAGTCAGCAGCAGGGTACGGATGTGCGAGCCGTCCACGTCGGCGTCGGTCATCAGAATGATTTTGCCGTAGCGCACTTTCGTCGGATCGAAGTCCTCTTTCGAGATGCCGGTGCCGAGCGCGGTGATCATGGCGCGAATTTCTTCGTGGGCCAGCATCTTGTCGTAGCGCGCTTTTTCCACGTTCAGAATTTTTCCCTTCAGTGGGAGGATCGCCTGGAAGCGGCGGTCCCGGCCTTGTTTGGCGGTGCCGCCTGCGGATTCTCCTTCGACCAAAAAGAGTTCGCAGCGGTTGGGATCGCGCTCGGAACAGTCGGCTAGTTTGCCAGGGAGTCCTCCGCCATCGAGCGCGCCCTTGCGGCGGGTCAGGTCACGGGCTTTGCGGGCGGCTTCTCTCGCGCGGGCAGCGTCGATTGCCTTGTTGATAATTTTGCGGGCCACGGCGGTGTTCTGCTCGAAGAATGCGCCCAGCTTTTCATTGACTACGGCCTGCACGATCCCCGCGATATCGGAATTCAGCTTGCCCTTGGTCTGGCCTTCGAACTGCGGCTGGGGCAGTTTTACGCTGATCACGGCCACCAGACCTTCGCGGACGTCGTCGCCGGTAAGATTTTCTTTCACGTCTTTGAACAGGCCCATCTGCTGTCCGGAGTAGTTGATGGTGCGGGTCAGCGAGGTGCGGAAGCCGGAGAGATGTGTGCCGCCATCGACGGTGTTGATGTTGTTGGCAAAACTGAAAACCGATTCCGAGTAGGCGTCGTTGTACTGGAGGGCAATCTCGATGTGCACGTCTTCCTTGTCAGCTTCCATGTAGATCGGTTTGTCGTGGAGCGTCTGCTTGCCGCGGTTGAGGTGCTTGATGAATTCGGCGATGCCGCCGTTGTACTTGAACTCGGTGCGCTTGGCTTCGCTGGTCTTCGAATCGGTCTGGCGCTCGTCGGTCAGCGTGATGACCAGGCCCTTGTTCAGGAACGCTAGTTCGCGCAGGCGCTGCGAGAGCGTATCGAAGTTGTATTCAATCGTGGTGGTGAAAATAGATTTGTCGGGCACGAAGTGAACCTTGGTGCCTGTCTTCACTTTGGCGGCGCCGGTCTTTCTCAGTTTGCTGGTGGGCTCGCCTTTCGAGTAAGTCTGCTCCCAGGTGAAACCGTCGCGCCAGATTTCGAGATCGAGCTCTTCGCTGAGCGCGTTGACGCAGCTTACGCCGACGCCGTGCAGTCCACCGGAAACTTTGTAGGAGTTGCTGTCGAACTTGCCACCCGCGTGCAGCGTGGTCATCACGACCTGCGCGGCCGGAATCTTCTCGCCGTCGATGTCCATGTTGTCGACCGGAATGCCGCGTCCGTTGTCGATTACGGTGATGGAGTTGTCAAGGTGGATCGTAACTTCGATCTTATCGGCGTGGCCGGCGAGCGCTTCGTCAACCGAGTTGTCGACGACTTCGTAGACGAGGTGATGCAGACCGAGTTCACCGGTCGAACCGATGTACATCGCGGGACGTTTGCGCACCGCCTCCATGCCGCCCAGGACTTTGATGGAGTCGGCGGTGTAGTCTCCGTTGGTGACGACTTTGCCGTTCTTATTTTTAGCGTCGTTCTTGGCATCAACGACTTCGGCTTGCAATTCTTTCGTGGCCATTCTGCTCCGTGGAGAACGCCGGATCGTGCACCTGACTGGAGGGACGATTCCGGGACTGCTCGGGTGACCTCAACTTATTGAATTTTCTGCTATTTAGCTGTCACCGGAGCTGTGTTTATTTTAACATAAACGGCGGTCATTTTGAGGCTGGAATCGAGACGATAAACTACGTTTTTTGTTGCTCTTAGGGACGTGGTTTCGGGTGGTGCTGGCAAGATGCGGCAAGCCGCGTCTCTACGGGAATTTTAGGGTGATTTTGCGGCGCCGAAATGGAGCCCGTCCATTAGATCGTCTAGCTCGTCTTCGCTGCCGGCGATGAAGGTGAAGGAAACGACCTGTCCCTTTGCGAGTAGGACGAGCGTGCACTGGCGCATGGTGAGTTTGTCATTGCTTGTCTCAACACCGCTCGTCTCAACACTGCTCGTCTTGGCGCTGAGCGGCTTGGTGAAATCAGCGCGCAGCAGTTGCCGCGATTCAACTTCCAGCGTATACGGTTCCCCTTCGGCCTTGAAACCCTTGGAGGTTGCGAGTTCCGTGAGCGGGCCGACGTAGTCTTCGGCTTTCTTGAGGCCGGGATAGGAGGCCGTGCTCTCGGAGGCGATCACGACCGCGGAGTTAATGGTGTCTCCGGCCGCCTGCGGCGGGCGCTCGAAAATGGCGAGCAGGACTTCCGCTTTACCGGGCTCATTTCCCTCTTGCATGTCCTTGGTACGATCCACCCAGCCGTAAGGAATTTGGAAGCGGAATCCGAAAGTGGAGTTGCGGTAGAGCTGCGCGTCTTCATTGTGCGCGGCGGACTTGGCGGGAGGCGTGGGAGTAGTTTTGCGTTGGGTCTGCGCCGTGACGGTTAGGGCCAGGGCAAAGACCGCGATCATCGTCAGGCGGCAGTTTGTGCGGAGAGCAAGCAACGTACGACAAGTTTACATGCGTTTCGGATCGTCCGGGATTGCGCGACGATCCGCGATAGCCGGGCGGGGCGCCCGGCGCTCCACCGTCGCCGATGCTACTCAATGAACATGCAATCTCCATAGGAGTAGAACCGGTACCCCGCCCCGACCGCGTGCCGGTAAGCGTCCATCACGAATTCCTTCCCGCCCAGGGCGCACACCAGCATCAGGAGGGTAGATTCCGGGAGATGAAAGTTGGTTAGCAGCGCGTCCACGATGCGAAACCGATAGCCCGGATAGATAAACGCATCCGCCTCGCCTCGCCCCGCTTCTACTGGATTTCCGCCTGCGCGATTCGCAGAGTGCTCCGCTGCATATTCTAATGTGCGAACCGTGGTTGTGCCGACGGCCACCACGCGCCGCCCCTCAGCTTTCGCCAAGTTGATAGCTCGCGCCGCCTCCATCGAAATTTCGTACCATTCCCGATGCAGCTTGTGATCTTCCACTCTTTCTACTCGTACCGGCTGAAACGTGCCCAGGCCGACGTGCAATGTGATCTCGGCAATTTCAATGCCGCGTGCACGAATTTGATCGAGGATCTCCGGCGTGAAGTGCAAGCCGGCGGTCGGCGCTGCCACCGATCCCCGTGTCTGGGCATATACAGTCTGGTAGCGATCGCGGTCCGCTGCCCGGTCTTCGCGGTCGTCTTCGCGGTGAATATACGGCGGAAGCGGCACGTGTCCAATGCGCTCGACTATGGCAAAGAAATCGAGGACCGGTGCGAACCTGATCCGCCGCTCCCCAAAACCGCCGCGTTCGATGACCTCGGCTTCCAGTTCAGGTGGAGCGTCAAAATACAACTTTTCCCCGATCCCGATCTTCCGCCCTGGGCGCACCAGGCACTCCCACTCACTCGGATTGTCAGCCACCTGGCGGGTCAGCAGAACTTCGATCCGCCCACGTAGAAAATCTCTTGCTGCCGGGTTGTGCGGGCTCGGGGGCTGGGCCCGCTGTCCGCTGCGGTGGCCGTAGAGCCGGGCCGGGAACACCCGCGTATTGTTCAGGACCAGCAGGTCGTCCGACCGCAGCAAGTCGGGAAATTCGCGAAAACTCCGATCCTGCCAACTCTCGGGCCGATCGTTGTTAAGTCGATTCGGATTAAGTCGATTCAGGTTCGGCCGATTCAGGTGCAGCAGCCGCGATCCCGCGCGGTCCGGCAATGGCTCCTGCGCAATGCGTTCGGGCGGCAGATCGTACTGGAAGTCCGAGACGAGCATCGAGGAGATTATAGGGTTTGAGGGAAGGCTCCAAGATGAGGGTGAGGAGCGACGGGCGCCTTCGCCCGTCCGGCAGTCAGGTGGCCGGGCGGGGACGCCCGGCTCTTCACAGGCTTTACATATTTTGACCTTCTAGTGGTTGTAAGGTTTCCAAGCCGTGCTGTAACATGGCCGCGCAAGGATTTCCCGATGGCCAGGATTAATGACCGCCAGCATCGTCTAGCGATTGTGCAGTTCGGCCGCCTGCTGCACGAAAACGGTTTTGTTGCAGCCACCGACGGGAATCTATCTGTCCGTCTCGACGAAGAACGTCTGCTGGTAACTCCCACCTGTATAAGCAAGGGCAGGATGCGCACGTCCGACATGGTGATTGTGGACATGGACGGAAGACGCCTCGCCGGTAAGCGCAGAGTTTCGAGCGAGATCGGCATGCACCTGCTGATTTATCGCCTGCGCCCCGACGTGCAAGGCATCGTCCACGCGCATCCGCCGACCGCCACCGGGTTCGCTGCTTCCGGATACGATCTAAACCGTCCGCTGGTATGCGAGGTCGTCGTCGGACTGGGCTCGATCCCGCTGGCCCGCTACGGCACCCCGGGCACGCCCGAACTGACTGATGCCCTTGCGCCCCTGATTCCTCACCACGACGCCATCCTGATGGCGAATCACGGGGTAGTGACGTTCGGGTCGTCGCTCGAAAGCGCCTACATGAAAATGGAAACCGTGGAGCACTTCGCGAAGATCGCGTTGGTCACACACCTGCTCGGCAATGAGCAACCGCTCGGTGAAAAAGAAGTCGAGAAACTCCACGAGGTACGCCACCGCTACAACGGCGGAGGGGCACCGACTCCGCCCCGCATGCCCGCGGCAGGAGATGATCTTCAATCTGACAATGAGCCGAAAGAGACTGCCGGCAGCCGCCGATAGACTTACTCGCCTCCGATCCGAAACCTCACTCCCGCGCGAAAGTTCGCCGTCAGTGCCGGATATCCCACCACTTCGTTGTAATGATCGTTGAGCGCGTTCTCGACATTCGCATAGGCCGTAATTCGTGAATTGATCGCGTACCACCCGCCTACATCGACACGCCCATATCCGGCAGCATGGTTAATGTTGAAACCCAAAAAGTCGTCGTCCGGACGCCGGCCCACAAAGCTTCCACCCAGATTCGCGCCCCATCGCGTCCCCAGATAGGTAAAGAGGGTTGTTGCCGAATGCTTGGGGCGGCGCAACAGGGGTTGTCCGGCAGCCAGCTCGGGATCGCAAAAATTCTCCGGCGTGCAGAACGGAGCTTCGAGGATCTGAGTTGACGTGTAGGTGTAGGCGGCGTTCAGAGACAGCTTCGACGAGATCTTTGCCTGCAATTCAAGCTCGGCACCTTGAGCGAAGGACTCATCGACGTTTACATATGTGCCAATAAAAGTCGTCGGATCGATGGAGTAGTCGATGCGGTCGTAAAACAAATTGTGAAAGTAGGTTGCTGTAAGGGCATATTTGCCTCCCCATAAATTCTGCTGGATCCCTGTCTCGACGAAGCGAGCGCGCTCAGGTTTCAAACCGGGATTGGGTGTCGAGAATGGCGGTCCCGCAAAAGTTTCTTCCAGCCGCGGCTCTTTGAATCCGCCGGAGTAGGAAAAATGCAGCCGAGTTCCGGAAAATATCTCTCCGCCGCGTAAAGCCAGAAAGGTTGCCGAGGCCCGCGGCGCGCTGGTATTGCCGAAGACGCTGCTGTGCAACAGTCGCGCGCCGCCAATCAGAGACAGTCTGCCAAAGGTGAACAACTGCTGACCGTAGACATCTTGATTCAAACGCTGCCCGTGAGTTTGAGGGGGGAAATTCACATCCCCGATGAAGCCGTTTTCATTTTCTACGCGATAGCCAAACGTGGTGTGGGCCCAGGTTCGCTCGGAATAATCGCCCTGGTATTCAAATCCCAGGCGATTGATGTGATCGACCTCATGAGACGGCCCGTCAAAGATGCGATTGGGGTCTCCGGTCAGGTTGAGTTCGTTGTAACGGTAGAGGTAATCGAAGCCACTAAGGCGGTGTTGCCAGCCGGAAGGCGCGTTGATGGTGAGCTCCGCGCTACCTAGAATATTGTTCAGTTGCGACCATTCGCTGGGGTCCGGCGGCTCAAGCGGGTCGCCGTTGAAACTCCATTCTCCGGGCAGGCCGGTGTGGCTGTTGGAATGACGGACTCGCACGCGGAGCGCGACTTCATTGTTGATCGCCACGCCAACATTCGCTCCCGCGAGTGAATCGGAGTAATGATTATTTGTGCCCTGACCGTTGGTGACGAACTGGTTGCCGAAGAAGTTATAGTCGAAGCGTCCGCGGGCCCCCGCTAGAGATGCATAGGCGTTGGCGCTTCCAAAATTCCCTCCATCGGCGCCAAAGCGGAGTTCAGGGACTCGCGTACTTCCGGTGCGCGTCCACAGCTGCACGACGCTAGCCATAGCATCTGTGCCATATAGAGTGCTTTGCGCGCCACGCACAAATTCCAAGCGATCGGTTTGAGCCACGGGCAGCGTGCCAAAGTCAAACGTGCCGCCCGGTTCATTGATAACGACACCATCGACCATCACTTTGTTGTAAGTGGAGTCGCCGCCACGCACGAACAGAGACGAGATTCCGCCGCGTTGTCCTGCAGTGTTCACGACGGCTCCGGGCAGGAAACGCAGAACATCGGCGCCAGACGTCGGCCGCATGGTATCGAGGGCAGCTCCGCTTAAGAGCGAGATGCTCGTGCCCGTTTCCTGTTCCGGCTCCGGCGTGCGCGTTGCGCTAACTACCACGGTTTCCCCTGCTGTTGCCAACCGGAGCTTGATCGTGATGGTCTCAGCAGTTGGAGGAACGTCCACGATGTCTGCCGCAAAGCCCGGCGCCAGCACCTGGACACGATAGGAACTCGATGCCGGTTCGCGAAAAATGACGAGACCTTCGCCGGACGTATTTTGCAGGGCCACAGGCGCAGGCTTCCCCGCCTGAAGTAATTGCACCTGCGCGGCGGCGACTGCGGCGTCTTGAGGATCGACAACTTTGATTTTGATCTCGGCGGAAGCGATCGGCACCAGGCAGAGGATCAACAGAAGAAATACAACAGCGAATACACGGGAACAGCGCATGCACGTCTCCTTTATCACGCGAAAGGGTTGTGTGGACGGTTCACGCCGGTCTCCTGGCTTTGCGAGTCAGGATGTGACCTTTGGCCCAGCATCCGGTTACTACATCCGGCCTTCCCAGGTTGTCTTTTCAGATATCCCAGTGACCGGTTGCGATGTCCTCGCTTACAGTTGCGCGGCAGCGCGGGATTTGCACCCGCTTCCCATAAGCCAGCGTGTCGCCGGCCTACGATCATGCGCGAACCTAATTTTGAGAAAGAGCAAAACCAGCAGCCCGCTAAATCTACCGGGCACTGCAATACAAAGTCAAACGGCACTCCGTAATTACAATGGAGCGACGGGCGTCTCGCCCGTCCACCCACGGGCCGGGACTCCCGGCTTCCCACTTGCTAGGCCTTGATTACAGGAAATTCCGCCGAGCCGACACGCGCAACGTTCTCCTCGGCAAACCGTGTGGCCCGCTCAAGCGCAACCTGCAGCTTCGCGTGATACTCAGCCATCTGCGCCTCGTCGGCTTCGGCGGGGACTCGCATCTTGGCGCCGATGCGCGCCAACGCTTTCGAAAACGGTTTCGGAATCATCATCGCATCCCAGGTTTTCAGCACCCAGGCATCGCTGAGCGCCACGTAGAACGCCGCCATCGGCACCGCGCTCGCCCGCGACAATAGTACCGGGCCCGACTTGGCGACATGTTTCGGTCCGCGCGGACCGTCAATCGTAAAGGCCACCGAAGAGCCCTGCTCCAACCGGCCTTTCAATCCGAGCAACGCGCCCGCGCCGCCTCGGCTACTCGATCCTCGCACCGCGACGAAGCCAAGTTTTTCAATGGTCCGCGCGATGTATTCGCCATCAAAGCTGCGGCTCACCATCACCGCGATCCCGCTCTTTCTCCATAACCAAGTGCTGGCGAACACTGCCCGGTGCCAGAAAGAGTAGATCACCGGTTTTTCGAAAGTAGCGTCCGGCATCGAAGGCGGCTCTTCAAACGATACTGAATAGCGGAGAGTCGGACCGATCAGCGAAATCGCCAGATAACTAGCCCAGCTGATGAACCACAAGAGAATTCTCTGCCGCAACGAGAGTCGGTGCGTCTCCAAAACGGAAGGCTGCTCAGGCTCGACAGCGGTTGAAGAAGAACTCACGCGAACATTGTAGCCGGATCAGGAAGGTTTAACTGAAGACTGACAGCTGAAAGCTGAAAGCTGAGAGCGGTTCCCTATGCTTCCAGATATGCCACGATCCACTCTTTCAGCCGATGCCGCCGGTCGTCGGTCGAGTCGAAGCGAATCCCGAAACTCTTATTAGGTTTCTTCCACGTGACGTTCCCACGCACCCAGACTCGCGGCAGCGTCAGCAAAGAAAACGACACTTCCACCAGACTTGCCAGTTCGGGCACGTGATGGCCCTTGAGCGACATTCCTCCCGAACTGATCTCCTGGCTGGTGGCGGTTATGCGTCCACCATCGGCCATCACGATACCGACCTCCGTCATGACCGGGACCCGCACGTAGCGGCGGAATTCGTGCAGCACCAACATTCGCGTCGAGCGCACCAGCTTCATCGCCGCCGACCGCTCCAGCGGTTCGTGAAACACCGCGTTGAGGCACAACTTGGAATAACGCATGGCATCCTGCGCGCTCCCGCCCAGCCCGTAGATGATGATCCGGGCGTTGGAAGCCGATCCTCGCGCCAGCTCGATGAGGCGGCCGGCTTGTTCTCCCAGGGGCAAAACGCAAGCCTCGAACTTTTCGCGTTGCAGTCGATCCGCCTGTTCACGCGGAATCAAAACCGTTTCGATTCCAGATTGACGGAAACACTCCGTCACCAGTTGCGCAGACGCCGCAGGCAAGTCAAACAGCGCGACCCGCGCAACCGACTTTCGATGGGCGGGAATAGGTGCGAGAGCGGTACCAGTCGATGTAGGCATGAGTCCCAGGGGGTGAACTCCTCTAAAACCCCATTCTGACGGGCTTTTTGACGGTTGCATAGGTTTCTAAAGGGATGGCCCCTGTCCCAAAGTGCCATTACGGAAGTTGTACCTGGACCGATTACCCCTACTCCCTTTCGTTTCTCTGTGGCGCCACGCCACGCTCGCTTTGGTCCCCGGCGTTTCCGTTCAGGTAAGATGTTGCAATCCTTGCGTCCGTAGCCGCAGTCAGAAAATGATTACTCTCAACGACATCCAGTCGGCCTTGCGCCGTATCCGCAGCTCCATCTACCTATCTCCGTGCGCGCGTTCGGAGACCTTCTCGGAGTCCACCGCCAACACCGTCTATTTGAAGCTCGACAACCTGCAGCGCACCGGCGCTTTCAAAGAGCGCGGCGCGCTGAACAAGTTGCTCTCGCTCGGCCCCGAAGAACGCGCCCAGGGCGTGATCGCGGCCTCGGCCGGAAATCATGCCCAGGGCGTGGCCTACCACGCCGGCAAGCTCGGCATCCGCGCCCAGATTTGCATGCCCTTGACCACGCCTCTCATCAAGGTCTCAGCGACGCGCGGCTACGGCGCCGATGTGGTCCTGCACGGCGCAAATTACGACGAAGCGTTCGAAGAATCCGTCCGCCGCAGTCAGGCTGAGCACCTCACCTTCGTCCATGCCTTTGATGACGACGCCGTCATCGCCGGACAGGGCACCATCGGCCTGGAGCTTCTCGCTCAGCATCCTGATCTGGAAGCGGTCGTCGTCCCCATCGGCGGCGGAGGGTTGATTGGCGGCATCGCCTGCGCGCTGAAAGAGTCGAATCGCAAAATCCAAGTCTTCGGAGTTCAGCCCTCGCGCCTGCCGTCGATGAAAGTTGCCGTCGCCGAAGGCAAGCCCGTAACGCTCAAGGCGGCCTCCACCATCGCCGATGGCATTGCTGTCCGGCGCGCCGGCGACCGCACCCTGCCGCTGGTTCAGAAATACGTGGACGACATCGTCACCGTCGAAGAAGAAGAAATCGCCAACGCAATCCTTCTGCTGCTCGAGCGCGAAAAGACTTTGGCCGAAGGAGCGGGCGCTGCAGCCCTCGCAGCTCTGGTCAACCGCAAAGTGTCGTTGGTGGGGAAGAAAGTTGCCGTGCTGGTATGCGGCGGAAACATCGACGTCACGCTGCTCTCTCGCATTATCGAGCGCGGCCTCGTCAAAGACGGACGCCTCGTGCGTCTGCGCGTCCACCTGCCCGACTATCCCGGCGCGCTCAATCGCCTCACGTCGATTCTGGCCGAGCATCGTGCCAATATCGTCGAGACCGACTACGACCGCGCCTATCACGGTGTAGGCCTGGGAGAGACCGCAATAGAAATCACCATGGAAACCCGCGGCCCCGACCACATCGCCGAAATCATCTCGGCCTTGGGCGCTGCGGGCTACGCGCAAGAACGCGTGCTATAAATTTTCACCGCCGAGAAGCCGAGATCGCCGAAAAATTCGACGCATTCCCCTGTGGCCCCCTGTGCTACCCAGTGCCCCCTGTGGTAAAGGTTTTGGATTTTTCTCGGCGCACTCGGCGTCGCCGCGGTGATATTCACTCAAACTGCTTCCGGAATCTCTCCAGCTGATCCTTCACTTCCGAAACATCCCGCCTCAACTCAGCCACTTCATCTTCCAACCGCGCGATGCGCTCCGCATCCGGACTTCGTTCCGCCGCCCGGCCCGCCAGCATCGGCGCTTCCGCTTCCACCACGTCCCCGGCAAGCAAGTGCGCATACCGAGATTCTTTCGTCCCCGGCTGTCGCGCCAGCACCTTCACCAGCGCCGGCTCGCGCTGCATCAACTTCTGCAGCGCCGATTGCACATCCTCCAGCGCTTCAAAGCGATGCATGCGTTCGGCGCGACCACGCAGTTCGCCCGGCGTCTGCGGACCGCGCAACAGCAGCACGCACAACACCGCAATCTCCGGACGCGTGAAGTTAAACACCTCCTGCAACCGCTGCTCGTATTTCGTTACACGGCTGTCGGCGCCCCGCGCGGGTCCAGCCATACGCTGCTCTTGCAGACCCTCCAGCGCGCCGCGCACCGCGTCTTCGTCCAACTGCATCACGGGATCGCGATTCGTCTTCTGGTTGCATGCATTCACCAGCGCGTTCAGCGACAGCGGATAATACTCCGGCGTAGTGATGTCCTTTTCGATCAGCGCCCCCAGCACGCGCACTTCGGTTTCCGTCAGCTTGATCTCCATGGATTTCGTCCATTGTATAGAGTGTGTGTGTAAGATTGTGTGGCGCGGGCGCCCTCGCCCGCGGCCTTTGCCTTTGACCTGGTTGCGAGACCCGGCCGCCAACGTGAGCATCCCCCGCCGCACACGGTATACTCAATAGTTTGTCGAATACATCCAAGTCGAATGCATCAATGAGTGACCAGGCAGCACCGCCCCGTGTCCCGATTGACGAACTAGTCAGGAAACTTCGCGCTCTTCCCGCATCGGCCTTCGATACCACGGATGAGATCAGGTCCTTGCTCGCGAAGATGCCCGTAGAAGAAGCCAGCCTCGCGCCCTATCTCATCTGGGACCGCCAGCACTATACCCGCAACCTGATCGACAAAACCGACCTCTACGAACTGATTGCCATCTGCTGGGAGGTTGGGCAGAGCAGTTCGGTGCACAATCATCGCGGCCAGAATTGCTGGATGGCGGCGCCCATCGGAAGCTTGCTGGTCGGAAATTTTCACGTCGGATTTGAGGATATCGAGGCGGGCAAGTGCCGCTTGCTCGCATCTAACACCGTGGAGTTGACGGCGGCGAATCCATGCGCCGTCGATCCGCGGGAGCCAGTGCACCGGGTGGTGAATCCGCGGGAAGCAAACCAGCGCGCGGTGACGCTGCACGTCTATTCGCGGCCCTTTGACACCTGCGTCGTCTATTCGCCCGAGCAGGGAACATGCGGGGATATCCGGCTTCACTACACTACGGCTTTCGGAAAGCCAGTGATTCGGTAGCCAGTACCCGGTAGCCAGTGTCTTAACGGAGGATGTGTGGGCGCACACGGAATATCCGGCTGGGGATCGAGAGGTTCGCTTCTCCGATCCTTGGCCGGGAACTGGCAACTGGGTACTGGGTTTTGCATCTTAAGGAGGAATCGTGAGGAAATACCTGGGAGTTTTAGCCAGCGTGGTCGCGCTGTGTGTGATTTCGTGGGCGCAGGCCCCAACGCAAGCCCCGACCCCAGCTCCCTCCACAGATCAAGCTCCAGCCCCCGCGCCCGCTCCCGAAACCGTTCCGATTCCAACTCCCACGCGAACCGCCAATCCAGCGCCTCCGGTCCAGTTCCCGCGCTTCGAATTGTTTGCCGGCGGTTCGTACGCCGAAGCCGGTCTTTTTAACTCCGGACACTGGGCTGGGCTGCCCGGTTGGGACGCTTCCCTGGGTCTGAACGCGACCAGTTGGCTGGGGTTTGTAGTGGAAGGCGGCCAATACTTCGGAACCTCAAAGATCCCCGGAGCCGTGCCGACGCCATTTCCATCGGGCGAGACTTTCTGCAACACCCCAGGCTGCACGTTCGACGTGAAGACTCGAGAGTACAACGTTCTTTTTGGCGCGCAATTTGCCCGCCGCAAGTACGAACGCTGGACGCCGTTTGGCGAGCTTATGTTCGGACATGGGGGCACACGGGGCAAGGCGGTTGCGCAGGGGCAAACCTTCACAGAGGTAGGCTCAGGCCTGGCGCTATTGGCCGGCGGCGGCGCCGACTTCAAAATCAATCAACGTTTCGCATTGCGGTTCAAGGCCGATTACTTGCAGACCCGCACCGCCTTTCCACTGCAACCCAAGCAGAAGCAGGACAACTTCCGCGTTTCGGTGGGCATTGTTATCCGCAGTGTGCACAAAAAGAAGCGCACGCTCGAGGATGAAACTCAGCCCGCACCGTAGGCCCGGTTTGCCAACGACTAACGACCATCGACTACCGACCCGATCACGACCGCCGCAACAAATCGCTTAGCGGTTTGGCCTTTGACCGCAGTTCATCGGCTAAATCGGAGCCCTTTTCGACCACTTCTTCGAAACGGTCTTTCGCTTCGTCCGTCCACTCGGAAGCGGTTTCCAGGGCGTCATCATAGGACCGCCGCAGGTCTTTCCGTAACTGTCGCCCAGGCTTCGGAGCGAGTAACAGACCGAGGGCGGCGCCAACGCCAAGCCCGATTAACAGAAAAGTGATTGCAGTGCCCGCCACACCGTCCGAACTCTCATATTTTCCACTACGCATATGAACCTCCTTTATCTCTATTCTAGACCCTGAACGAAGAGGAGGCACGCAACCTTAGCGGTGGTGGACTAGCGGTCACTGATTTGACTTCCTGTAACAACCGAGTCAGCATCAAATCTCCCGCCGCGTTTGGCGCACCGTAGGAGGTTTTCCGTGACGAATTCCTGGCGACTGGCTTGCCTGCTCCTTTCCGCCGTTTCCCTCGCCTCTGCCCAACAGAGCGCTGAGCCATCCGGGATTCAGAAAATCAATCACGTCGTCTTCCTTATCAAGGAAAACCGAACCTACGACAACATGTTTGGCGCCTACAATGCAACATACGGCACGAAGACATGCAAGCTTTCGACTGGACAGATCGTCCCGATGGGCCGGGCTCCTGACCGATATCCGCACGATATCGACCACAGCTGGGCGGCGGCCATTCTTGCCATGAACAATGGCAAGATGAACCAATTCGATCTGATTAACCTGGGCAACCTCACCGCCGGCGACGAGGATGGCGACCTTCTCGCCTGCCGCCAGTTCACCGCGGCCGACATCCCGAATTACTTTTCATACGCCCACCACTTTGCTCTCGGGGCGAAGATGTTTTCCTCGCTTCATGGACCGAGCTTCCCGAACCATCTCTACACCATTGCGGCGGATTCTTTCGGAGTCATTGACAATCCATTCCACACGTTGACCACCTACAGCTGGGGATGCGATGCCCCAAATACCGAAGAGGACCAGGCGCTTGTCCGCGTGCTCCAGCCTAATGGGGTCATCACCAAGCAGTTCCCGTGCTTCGCCGGCGTCAATACGATGGCCCAGACGCTCGATAACGCGGGCGTCAGTTGGAAGTACTACGCTCCTCCCAACACCGACCCCGCCTATATCTGGTCGACCTTCGATGCCATCAGCGATGTTCGCAACGGCTCCGACTGGAGCAAGGTTGTTGACACCGGGAACTTCATCACCGACGTGCAGAATAACCAGCTGCCTTCTGTCAGCTGGGTTATCACGCCGCAATGGCAGAGTGAACATCCTGTCCAGAGCACATGCGAAGGCGAGAATGCGACCGTTTCCGAGCTGAATGCACTTATGAACAATCCTTCCCTGTGGAACTCAACAGCCGTCTTCATCATCTGGGATGACTTCGGGGGAGACTACGATCACGTTGCTCCTCCTCAAGGCGATGCCTTTGGCTTGGGACCTCGGGTTCCGCTGCTCGTGGTCTCGCCCTACGCAAGAAAGGGATACATTTCGCCGACCCAGTACGAGTTCTCGTCGGTGTTGAAATTTATCGAGGAGCGCTTCGGCCTCCCCCCACTCAGCACTCGCGATGCGAATGCCAACGACATCACCGACAGCTTCAATTTCAACCAGACTCCGCTGCCGCCCCTCATCCTGACGCCACGCCAGTGCCCGCTGCTCTCGGCCACGCAAGCCGTCATGGGCACAGCTACAAAGGGCGTTGGCAGCACAGCCATTACGCGGCATCTCGAAGTTTCGAACACCCGGCCCACGCCGCTGACCATCAATTCCATTACGAGCAGCGACACGGAGTTCTCAGTGACCGGCAACAGTTGTACTCCCGTGACCGACTGTTCCACGGGCGTCGCCACATACTGTACCGCTGCCACCGTTCTCAACCCGCAGAGCGCCGACGGAAGCTGTACTCCCGCATGCAGTATCTGCGTGACGTTCTCCCCAAGGGCAACCGGAAAGAGAACCGCGAAACTCTCTGTGACCGATAGCGATGCCAGCAGCCCCCAGACCGCCCTAATCACCGGCTTGGGCAGTCTTGTCGAACTATCGCCGATTCCTCTGCGCTTCAAAGGCACCCCGCTCGGATCTGCTTCGACCTTGCCCGTCACTCTGACGAACACCGGCACAACCGCTGTCACCATCCATTCGATTAACACCACCGGCGATTACGCACACTCCAGCAATTGTGGAGGAACCGTTGCGCCTCAAACAGCTTGCACGATTAACGTGACCTTCACGCCATCGGTTTCCGGCGTCCGCCCCGGAGCGCTGACGGTAGCCAGCAGCGATCCTGCCAGTCCAGAGCGTGTCAATCTGGTCGCCACTGGTCTAGGCGTGGTTCTGAGCCCTGGCAGCCTCAGTTTTGGATCTCAAACCGTCGGCACCACCAGCGCCCCTCAGGCCGTCACGATTACCAACCAGAATGTAACTTCTATCGTGATGGGAGATATCTCAGCCACCGACGACTTCATCGTGTCTGCCAACAACTGCCCGGCAACGCTTGGGCCTACGAAAAGCTGCACCATCCAGGTCGAGTTCGCGCCAGACGAAACCGGAGCCACAACCGGAACGGTCTATATAAGTGACGGGGATCCCGCCAGCCCGCAAAAAGTCGGTCTCGGCGGTACGGGGAAGTAGTCGGTATAGAATTCGCCGGATTGGCAAGCCATTCCCACAACTGCCGCGCGCTGTGTAGAATAATTGTTTGATCTGTGATCCATGTGCGGCGGAAGCCCCGGCGACCTGCCCCGCTGCCCAGAATTCCTGGCACACTGTAAGGAGATGTAAACCAGCAATGTCGATTCCAGCAACCCAACTCCGTCCCGGCATGATCATCAAGCACAACAATGACTTGCATTCCGTATTCAGCGTCGAGCACCGTACCCCGGGCAACCTCCGCGCCTTCATCCAGGCGAAACTGCGCAACCTCCGCACCGGCGCCATGTTCGAGCACCGTTTCCGCTCACCCGACCCCATCGAGAAGGTCAACGTGGATGAGGTCAACATGGAGTTCCTGTACGCCGATGGCGACAGCTACTACTTCATGGACACCGAAAACTACGAGCAGACCCACCTGACCCGCGACACGCTCGGCGATGCTGTCGATTACCTGACCTCGAACCTCCAGATCAAGGTGGAATTCTTTGATGGCAAGGCCGTCGGAATAGAGTTGCCGCAGACCGTCGTGTTGACCGTAACCGAAGTCGAGCCCGGCCTGAAGAGCGCCACCGCATCAAGCGTGACCAAGCCGGCAAAGACCGAAACCGGCCTCGTCGTGCAGGTGCCGCCGTTCATCAATGAAGGCGAGAAGATCAAAGTCGACACGGCCGAGGGCACATATCTATCGAGAGCATAGGGCAGGTCAGAGGTTAGAGGTCAGATTGCAGAGGTGTAAACCTTAGCTTTTGGCTTTACCTCTGCAATCTGACCTCTGACCTCTTCAATCGAACGATGGCTTCCACAAACAGTCAATCTCGCACTCAGGCTCGTCGCTTTCTCGTGCGCGGCCGTGTCCAGGGCGTCGGCTTCCGTTGGTTTGTGGAACGAGAGGCCCAAATCTTGCAGATTGCCGGATGGGTTCGCAACGATCCCGATGGCAGCGTCGAAGTGCTGGCTATTGGAACACCCGATCAGTTGGCCGGATTGCGCTCGCGTCTGCAGGAAGGGCCGCGCGCAGCGCGCGTGGACGACGTAGAAGAATCCGAGGCCGAGCCGATCGCGGGACTCAATTCATTTCAAGTTCGAGGAGCTTAACCTTAAAATGCAAACCAAGATGTCGACCCAGATGCCGACCGAGCCAGTAGATTGCGACGGGCTGAAGAAGCTTATCCGCGAGGTGCCCGACTTCCCCAAGAAAGGCATCCTGTTCTACGACATCACGACGCTGCTCAAGGACAAGCTCGGCTTCGCGCGGCTGATTGACGCGCTCTCGGCACACTATATCGGCAAAGAGATTGACCTCGTGCTCGGCATGGAGGCCCGCGGATTTATCTTTGGACCAGCGCTCGCCTACCGCCTAAATGCGGGATTCGTTCCTGTCCGCAAGCCGGGAAAGCTGCCCGCCGAAACGGTGAGGGTCAGCTATGACCTGGAGTATGGCAGCAACGCGCTGGAGGTCCACAAAGACGCCATCAAGAAAGGTCAGCGTGTTCTGATAGTGGACGACCTGCTGGCCACGGGCGGCACGGCTGTCGCGACTGCGGAACTGGCCAGTGGGCTGGGCGCGCAGATTGCGGGACTGGCGTTTGTAGTTGAACTCGACTTCCTGAGAGGTCGCGAGAAACTGGCGAAATACGACGTCTTTTCGCTGCTGCACTATGATCGGTAAATTATGATCGGCAAACTCCCTACTTCACCAGGTGTTCCACGGCCAGGAATAGACCCCTCCAAACCGCCAAGCTGACAGCCAGCGACCCGGCATAGGAGATGATCGCAATCCAGTTCCACTGCACACCAATGCATTTTTCGTTTTCACGGATCCACATGGGGGGAGGGCTCCTTGATGCAATCCGGCAGCAATTATCTGTCCGTTTGTTCTTTTTCCGCAAGTAATTGAAAGTATTCCCTTGGCTTCGCTCCCCGCTTCCTCAAAAGTGGGTGAAATCGCTATATACCCGAGAAATTTACGCGGTTGCTGCCGAAATCTTGACCGGCCAGCCGCTCCGCAGTCA
This sequence comes from uncultured Acidobacteriaceae bacterium, assembly GCA_963789205.1. Taxonomy (GTDB): domain Bacteria; phylum Acidobacteriota; class Terriglobia; order Terriglobales; family Acidobacteriaceae; genus Acidiflorens. The sequence continues at coordinate 107,028 of CAWBJV010000019.1, read as the reverse complement.
GGGTCCCCACGCCTCGGGGCGCCCCGCGATGGTGGTAATCTAAACTCTTCGACGGATGCTGCATGTACGCAATTTTTAGTTCAATCCAGATTACGATCCCGGGCCCGATCCAAGGCTCTACCAGACTTTTCTTTCTGCTGGCGGCCACACTGGTTGGTGTCTCCGGGGCCAGCGCTGATTCCGGCCCGCTTCCGCCTTCCATTACGACGGCGCCACTCTCGGTCGACCAAGTCGTTAACAATCTCGTCCGCAAGGACGAAGAACGGGCACAGGCTTTGCGTCACTACGAATCCACCCGCGTTTATCGCCTTTCCTATCACGGATTCCCCGGCGATCGCGACGCCGAAATGACCGTGGCGGCCACTTATGACAGTCCTTCAACCAAGAACTTTAGAGTCATCTCCCAAACTGGATCGAAGCTGATCGTCGATCGCGTGTTCAAACGGCTGCTGGAGAGCGAAAAGGAAGCCACCGAGCCGGAAATACACGCTCGCACGCAGCTGAACCGCGCCAACTACGACTTCGCGTTGATTGCCTACGAGCCCTCGGACAAGGGCGGCCAATACGTGCTCGCCGTCGCCCCGAGGACGAAGAGCAAGTATCTCTACCGCGGCAAAGTCTGGGTCGACGGAACCGATTTCGCCGTGACCCGGATAGACGCCGAGCCGGCTCAGAATCCTTCATTCTGGACGAAGAAAAGTGAAATTCATCACGAATACGTGAAGGTGCAAGATTTTTGGCTTCCCCGGCGCAACGAGTCGGTGAGCTACATCCGCCTCGGTGGCCGCGCCACGCTGACGATTGAATACGACAATTACCGCGTCATCGAGTCGCGGGAATCGAGGAACTCCACAAAAGCATCATCTTCCAATTCCGACGCAGGCGCTCGCTAGCTCCCGCAGGGACGGACCCATTCGTCCGTCCCAGCCGAGCAAAGCTCGGCCTCGCCTTTTGGGGCCATCACCATAGGCAACTTGCAGTAGAGCTTGGTTTTCCTGGCACCTGAGACCTGACACCTGACACCTGACCCAGTAGTACAATCCCGCCATGGATGGCCTGATCCAGCCGAACGCAAATCCCACGACGGAGCGGCAAGAGTCCAGCCTGCGTCCGATCCTCATCGGGATCGTCATCGTCGGGATTGTAGTCGGCATTCTCACCCTGATTTTTCGCGCCGAGCAGAAAAAGCCCGCTGCACCTCCAGCCTATGCCGCGGACCTGAAATTCTCGGACATGACGACAAGTGCCGCGCAGAATTTTGCCGGCCAAACTGTCAGCTACATCGATGGCTCCATCACCAACACCGGCGATAAGACCGTCATCCACGCAATGGTGCAGATCACCTTCAAGGACGAACTGGGCCAAACCGCGCAGCGCGACGAACTTGCCATCCGTGTTCTGCGCACCGGCGGGCCGTACGACGAAGCCGTCGATCTCAACCTGTCGCCGCTCGCCCCCGGCCAAAGCAAACCTTTCCGCCTGACCTTTGAGAACATCTCCGCCCAGTGGAACCACGCGTATCCAGATCTGCAGATCACGCAAGTCAGCATCAAGTAAAAAGTTGGATTCCCGTAGAGACGCGGCTTGCCGTGTCTCAGGCGCGAAGATTGTTTCGAGGAACCTCTGCAATCTAACCTTTGACCTCTGCAATCGCCCCTCCGTTACAATGGCCTCGTGCCTGGCCTAAAACCATTCCGTCTCACGGAGTCCGTAAAAGCCGCGGGTTGAGCGTCCAAGCTGAGTCCGGCGGCGCTGGACACAGTGCTTGGGAAATTAGCCCGGCAACACGACCCGAACGTCTTAGTCGGCTTCGATCATGCCGACGACGCCGGAGTGTATCTGCTCACGCCCGAGACGGCGCTGGTTCAGACCGTCGATTTTTTCACGCCCATCGTGGACGATCCCTACACCTTCGGCCAGATCGCCGCGACCAACGCCCTCAGCGACGTCTACGCAATGGGAGGAAAGCCACTGACGTCGCTCGCCCTCGTCTGCTTTCCCGAAAAAGGCGATCTGGAAATTCTGGAGCGCATTCTCGCCGGAGGCTTATCGAAGATGATCGAGGCCGGATGCACGGTAGTGGGCGGCCACAGCATCCGCGATGAAGAAACGAAATTCGGATATTCGGTCACCGGAGTGATCCATCCCAAGCGCGTGCTGGCCAATCAGGGGGCGCAACCCGGCGACCGGCTGCTGTTCACCAAGGCGCTGGGCACGGGCGTCATTTCGACGGCGATCAAAAAAGGCGTTGCGAAGCAGGAGTGGATCGCCGCCGCCGTAGAGTCGATGACAACGCTAAACAAACGTGCAGCCGAGGTAATCACCACCGGTCACGTAGGGGCGGACGCATTCGTCCGCCCAGCCGAGCTCAGTGGAGCGACGGGCGCCTCGCCCGTCCAAGCGGAGCGGAGCTCCGCAGCGAGCACCACAGCCAACGCCCGGCAACCAACGACCAACGGCGCCTTCGCCGTCCACGCCCTAACCGACATCACCGGCTTCGGCCTGATCGGCCACGCTCGCGAAATGGCGCTCGCCTCGAACGTCAGCCTCGTCTTCCAATCCGACAACGTTCCCGTGCTCGAAGGCGCGCTCGATTGCATCCGCGCCGGCCACATTCCCGGCGGACTCATAGCCAATCGCGACTTCGCCGAATGCCTGGTCGACTACGATCCGTCAGTTCCCGCCGACATCCGCACGCTGCTCTTCGACCCGCAAACCGCCGGAGGCCTTCTGATCTCAGTTTCCGCCGAAGATTCCGGCCCGCTCACACGCGCGCTGCAGGATGCCGGCGTCCCCGCCGTCGAAATTGGTCAGGTGCTGCCGCGCACAAAGCCATTAATCCGAGTCACTTCTTGATTGCCGCTGGCCTGCATTGATCAGTTCCCACATGTAGGCCAGGTGATGGTCATCGTGCTCCGCCACAAAGTACAGATGGTCCACCAGCCGCATGGGTGTTTTCAGCCGCGGATGAAGAGAGGCGCGAGCGAAAATTGCTGGGTCGATCTCCTCCACTCGGCTCATCAGTCGTAAACGGGCGCTTCTGAATTCGGCCAGGATCTCATCGATCGCGCGCTGGTTGTGCCGCGCTTCGGAGGTCTTGCGATTGCTCAGGTCAGCCACGGTAAGCTGTGATGCTCCCGCTATGTAGTCATCGACCCGCGCCATCCATAGAGGTTCGAGGTCCGCCAAGTGCCCGGCATGTTCCTGGGCCGACCACTTTTCGCCGAGTTTCCAAATCAGGACATCGTGATCAGCGCCGCGGACGATTTCTTCCAGCCGGGCCGGTGCGCCTCGTAAACGCCCGCACAGGTTCGGATGCTGCTCCACGGGAAAGGTGAAGTCAAATTTTCTTTCAAACCAGATCGGCGGTGAATTCATGGTTGCACGAAAATTATGTCTTTCTACAAGATGCCAAAGCAAGCGGAGGCGACGTAATTTGTGGACCGCTTGCGCTTCTCGTAACCTTCCTCGCGGCCATCGCATCTATACACCCAAATCGTGACTTTCACGAAAGGCATACTCGTATGAAAACCCGCACTCTTGGACGCGCCGGTCTCAAAGTTTCCGCCCTCGGCCTCGGCTGCATGGGCATGTCAGAGTTTTACTCCGGACGCGATGACGCCGAATCGATCGCGACCATTCATCGCGCCCTCGAACTCGGCATCACCTTCCTCGATACCGCCGACATCTACGGGCCCTACAAGAACGAAGAGCTCGTCGGACGAGCGATCAAGGGCAAACGCGACCAGGTCGTGCTGGCCACAAAGTTCGGGATCGTCCGCGATCCCAGCAATCCCAACGTCCGTGGCGTCAGTGGCAAGCCCGACTACGTGAAGAAGTCCTGCGAAGGAAGTTTGAAGCGGCTGGGCGTCGAGTACATCGACCTCTATTACCAGCATCGCGTCGATCCGGATACGCCGATTGAAGAGACGGTTGGCACCCTCGCGGAACTAGTCAAGCAAGGCAAGATCCGCTATATCGGCTTGTCGGAAGCTGGGGTCAACACTCTGCGGCGCGCTGCCAAGGTGCATCCCATCGCGGCATTGCAGACCGAGTATTCGCTTTGGACGCGCGATCCGGAAGAGGAAATCCTCGCAACCTGCCGCGATCTCGGCATCGGCTTCGTAGCCTACAGCCCGCTCGGACGAGGATTCCTTACCGGCCAATTCAAGAAGTTCGAAGACCTGGCAGCCGATGATTATCGCCGCCTCTCACCGCGCTTCCAGGGCGAAAACTTTCAGAAGAATCTCGATCTCGTAAAGAAAGTCGAAGAGATCGCGCGCGAAAAAAGATGTCAGCCGTCCCAATTGGTGCTCGCATGGGTTCTGGCGCAGGGTGACGACATAGTCCCCATCCCCGGCACGAAGCGGCGCAAGTATCTCGAGGAAAACGCCGCGGCAGTGGATTTGAAACTGAATCCAGATGACCTGCGCCGCCTGAATGAAGTCTTTCCCTCCGGTGCCGCGTCGGGATTGCGCTACCCCGAACACATGATGAACCTAGTCAACGCGTAATCAGCAAGCCTCACGTAGGGACAGCCGTCCTCGGCTGTCCGCCGGAGCGAAGCTCCGCAGTGTCGGCGCCACCACAAGCTTAGCCAAGGCCCCACCTCAGCCGCCCAGCAGCTTGTTCACCTCGGAATACGGCACAGCTCCCTCCATCGCACTGTAAGTTCCGGAGGTCTTGAGTTCTTCCGCCACTCTTCGCAGCAGCCCGAGCGTTGCACGCATGGGCCCCGATCCCAGGCTCATGCGAGCCACACCCAGTTTTTCGAGTTCCGGAATCGAAGGCGTTCCCGGCCCGGCCAGAATGTTGAGTGGACAATTGACCGCTTTCACCAGCCGCCCAATCGTGTCCGCATCCTTGAGTCCGGGAGCGAAGACGCAATCGGCGCCAGCTTCGCGATACGCAACCAGCCGCCGCAAAACTTCGGAATAGTCGGCGTCCGAATCACCTCCCGGCAGCAAGTACACATCGGTGCGAGCATTCACCACAATTTCCACGTGCTGCTGCGCCGCAGCCGCGCGCGCCGCCTTGATCTTCTCGACCGCTAACTGCAGATCGATCAGGGGTTCATCCGGATTGCCGCTCGCATCCTCCAAATTCATCCCGACGGCTCCCGCCTGAATCAGTTCCAGCGTCGTCGCGGCGGCAGCTTCGGCGCTGGAACCATATCCCGCTTCGATGTCAGCGGTTAGAGGGACATGAACGGCGCGAGCGATGCGGCCGATACGAGCGAGCATTTCCTCCCGCGGAATGCGTTGGCCATCGGGATAACCCAGCGAAAAAGCGATCCCTGCGGAGGTGGTTGCGATCGCGGAGAAGCCCGCATCCTCGAAGATGCGGGAGCTGGCGACATCCCAGGCGTTCGGCAAGACGAGTGCGCGCGGTCCGCGATGAAGCTGCCGGAACTGGATTGCTTTATTGGCTTGGGATTCCATAACCTCTTGTTTCCGCCCAGGCTTGCTTCGAGCCGTGTCAGCTTCCTCGAGCTTTTTCGCGCATCCGCTCAATGAAACTCGATACATGCACCACGGCGCGTCCCACCGTACCGCGCCCAATTTCCTGAGCGCCGTCGTGGGCACGGACGCGCATGATATAGAAGCGCCCATCAAACGATTCCAGTTCCGCCTCGGCGTGAATTCGCATTCCAACCCCGCTGGCAGCGCGGTGTTCGACGTGAATCGAGATCCCCACCGTGATTTCACCCTCATCGCAATACGGCTGCAGCGCGTGGAAGGACGCCGTTTCCATCAGCCGAATCATGTCCGGAGTCGAATACACCGGCGGCAACTCCGAGTTATGAGCGGAGAGCGTATGCTTCAACTCGACGGTTTCAGACGCCTCGCCGCGCACGCCGATGGGGATGGGTCGAGCCATGGGGATTGACGCTACTTTTGCCGTAAGAGATGGGGCTTTTCCCCGGCTCCACTCGATCCGCCGTAGAGACGGCGGCTTGCCCCGTCTCCTCTGGACGTGACTGGAGACGCGGCAACCGTGTCTCTATAGGAACCTACGCTGCCGCGCGTTCCATCCGCCGTGCCTCGACGCCATCCAACACGGTCCATAGCGCTTTGGCCGCAGTCTCAGCGGCAGCCAAGGCTTTTTCGGCAGTCTCCGGATTCGCCGTGACCCGCTTCTCGAGTTGTGTGCGCCACACATTTGCGTGGTGCACATCGGCGACGGCATGCAACGTGAAATACCCGCGCGTCTTCTCATCGGCGCCGTAGAGGTCACGCAAGCCGCGATCCTTTTCTCGCGCCAGGCGCGGCACCTGCGATTCGTAGGCATAGAAAGCCGCCAGAGCCTCTTCCGGAGTGCCCTCGCCGGCCACCCGCTGGAACCAGGAGATGAGCTGGCTAACTTCTCCAACCGCCTGCCGTTTTGGAACGCGGCTGCCGCCCACGCCTTCCACAAAGTCGAGCCACAATTCCGCGTGCGATCGTTCCGGCTCACCGAAGGAATCCTCGCCGCCCTTCTCATCAGTCATATTGGAGAGAACAGCGCGGCGCAGCTCCCCCTCTTCCAGCCGGACGCCAAGTTGAGCCAGGTAGCCCGGGAACGCATCCACGTGAGGGTAATAATCCTCCGCGTAAGCGCGCAGATCGTCGCGCGTCAGTTCGCCCGCCGACCAGGCTTTATAAAAGGGATGACAGAGCAAGTCATATTGATGAATGCGTTCTTCCAGCAGCGACACAAATGTGTTCGTTTCCATGATCTTCCTTTCCATCTTTCGACGATCAGTGATCAGTTCGAGACCTTTCACTATACGGTCGGGACTGGCAGATCGCAAGACACTCCATTGACACTCAGGAATGCAGCCTCCAGGCCGGAATCAAGGAGTCATAGTGAAGCAATCCACTGAGAAATATGTGGATCACGATGTAGATTGCCCAGATCAACACGTAGGCCATTGCCATTTTGCGTGGCTTTTTTAAGACATACCAGAGAAGCAGAATATCCAACGGAACCGGAGCGGCAACCACCGCCCATTCGGGCGCACCCAGGCTCTCGACACTGTATCCGAACAGGCAGACAAAACAGCCGACTGCAAGCGAAGCAAAGATGTACACCTTTTTGTCAACCAGGTAGAGACCGAGTCCCCACGACAGTGCGGTGAAGAAGATCGCGATATCGAGCAGAATGGGAGTGGGTAGTGCGTTGAGCATAGTGCATCTCGAAATCACGTCATTGTGCGGGACAGTGTGACAGAAAACAAGAGTTTGGTGCACATGCGATACTGAAATTTATGGCATTGCCCGATTACTCGCCTCGGATAGGGAACGATCCTAAATCAGTATTGATCCATTTGACGACTGGGACGGGGATGGAGATTGAGTGGAAGGACGGGCACCGGTCCGTCTATACGTTTGCGTTCTTGCGGGAGGCGTGTCCGTGCGCGCTTTGCGAGGATGAGCGAGGGAAGTCGGGACGAAAGCCGGGCGAGGCGGCGAAGCTGGCGCCGGGGGCTTTGCCAATGTTCAAGCCGGCCGTGAAAGCCCTGTCGGCGGAGGCAGTGGGCAAGTATGCGCTGAAGTTTTCGTGGAACGATAGACACGATCTGGGAATTTATTCTTGGTTCTATCTGCGGGAAGTTTGTCCGTGCGCGGCATGCGCGGCAGCGCGCAAGTGATAGGCGGCGGAGAACTCACGTAGGGACAGCCGCCCTCGGCTGTCCAGCGAGCGAAGCTCGCTGAAACGCTCACGTTTCGTATCAGGGCATCGCTTTAACAGGCTGCGGAAAAATGACTCAAGTTGGTAATCCGAGCACTCTCTCGAACCGAGATTCAATGACTTACGGTAGTGTTTTCGACTCAAAAAGCGCTGAAATTACGACCGTGGTTCATTTTTCCGCAGCCTGTTTAGCGATGCCGTAAGTTCTTCCAAATCAGAAGCCCCTTTAGAGCGTGGATAATCGAAAGCCGGACGTTGCCGATCGTGATGAAGAAGCATACGTTAGAGCTGTGACACACGCCTAAGTCGTCGTGACGATGTTATCCAGGTATTGGTGCAGAAGTTGTTCTGCCTGACCTTCGAATTTCTCGAACATCATGCCGTTGCCATATTGGGGATGACAGGTTGCGACGCGTCCCTGTATGACAATGGGGCGCCCGTCGAGCCAGAGTGTGGCTTGAATATGAGTGCCGATGGAGAGGGGCATCATCAGCTCGATGTAGCAGCCGCCGCGGCTGAGGTCGGAGGTGGCAAGGCGCAGGGGGACATCGCTGCCTTCCTGGCGGAGTTCAATCTGGACCTGGACGGGGTAGCGGCGATGAAAGCGGCGATCGCTTTCGGCTAGAGCCACCGTATCGGGCTGGGCGTTGGGCGAATCCATAATCGGCTTCGTTGAAGGGTGCTTACAGGGCCCCTGGAGTGATTATCGGCGGTGGGGTGAGTGAACTTAGGCGTGGTTCGCGGTTAGCCGGCACGGAGGGGAGTGTCCCCCGGCTAGCCGGCGTTTTCCGCGCGCCGTTTATTGCGTTACACCTAGTTCCGCGTAGAGTTCGACAGAGTTATAAAGGACTCCATCCTTTACTACCAGGATTGTCTTTCGAATGTCGCTGATGTTCGCTGCGGGATTGCCGTCCACCAGGATGAGGTCGGCGAGTTTGCCGGGGGATATAGAGCCTAGATCTTTATCGAGGCTCATGATGCGGGCGGCGTTCAAAGTGGCATTTTGCAGAACCTGGCTCGCGGGAATGCCGGCCTGCACATCGAGTTCGAGTTCGCGGTGCAGTGCGAATCCAGCCATGGAGTCAGTGCCGGCCTCAATGGGAATTCCCGAGCGATAAAGGAGGCCAGCGAGATCCATCATCTTGGCGAAAGATTTTCGGTATGTCTCGTCCATACCTGCGGGCGGTGTCAGGCCGAAGGTAAGCAAGCCGCGGCGAACCTGCGGTGGCAGGCGGTTGGCGATGGGCTGGAATCCTCGGGGAATCTGGCCGGGGCGGCTGAGGTACTGGTCTTCGAAGATGCTGAGGGTAAGGTCGAGCTTGGTGTGGTGATCCTGTAACAGCTTTATGAACGACTGGACCTGGGCTGAGGTGAGGTCGAGACTGGCGCCGACCTTGCCGGGTTCGACCAGGCGCGCGATGGTGTTGGTGTTCTTGATGTCGGGGAAAAAATTCAGGATGAGGAAGTTGACGTGCTGAATTTCGTCGTAACCAAGCTCGACACATTGCGCGGCGGTCATTTCAGCGGGGATGTGTCCGCTGACGCGGAGGCCGTTCTTGTGGGCTTCGTCGATGATGGCGGGCACGAGTTCGGGCTTGACCGAGCTGTAGATTTTAATTTGCACGTAGCCGAGGCGCTTGTAGTTGTCGACGGCGGCGCGAGCTTCGGCTTCGGTCGAGACCAGGACTCTGGTTGGACCCTGGAATGGGCCACGGCCATCGATGATGCCGGCGAGGACGATGCGCGTGCCGATTTCTTTTCCGTCGGCGATACGCCGGCGGCGGGCTAGCAGCGAGTCGGTGTCGTTGGCCAGGTCGCGGACGCTGGTGACACCGGCGGCCAGGTTGAGGAGGCCGTCGTTATCGCCTACGTGGGCGTGCATGTCCCAGAGGCCGGGGAGGAGAGTTTTGCCGGTGGCGTCGATGATTTGGGGTGCCGGGCCTCTCCCTGCTGCCAACGCGCCCCGTCCAACGGCGGCAATACGATTGCCTTCGATTACGACGGTTTGGTCGGGAATAATTTTCGCCGACTCGGCATCGAATACATTTGCGTGGATGAACAAGATTCCATTTGGATGATGGGCTAGTTTGGTCTCGAGATCGGCCGCGCGTGACTGTTTGACCTTGCTCTGCGCGGCGAGCAGTGCCGGAACGGAAGTCTCCCACCCGTCGGGAACGACAGAGCCCCAATCGTCGACAGAGGCGAAGAATTTGTCCGCGGCTTCGGCCCAGAAATAAGTGGGCGAGAAATCGAGTCCGGTGACAGCGTAGAGCGCGACGTGCTTTTTATGACTGGCGGCTTCGACGTCAAGTTCGCTCATGCGCTGGACGCGAGCCTCGCCTTCGGGAAACAAAGCGATCTTGCCGCCATTCTGAAGAGCGGCGTGGGCCAGAAGCGCAACCTCGGCGGGTCCGCCGTTGAGAGGCGAGTAGTAGGCCGGGGCCGAGATTTTCTTTTCCCCTTGTTCGTCATCATTTTTCCAGCGCGCGGTGCCGGCTTCGAGTGAATAATTTTCATTGACGGGCGATTTCAGATAATCGTTGCCGGTGATCACTTCCGAGATCGGGACGCCATTCGCATCGAGCTTGAGGACGCTGGTGGTCTTGGGACCCCGGCCGCGATCATTAAACTGAAAAAAGATGTGGAGCGTGCCGTCGGAGGCGGTCCACACCGCTTGCTGTCCGGCGGGATTGCCCGTCATGAGGAAGGAATAGCGTTCGGCCATTGAAGGAATATCGGCGGGCAGGGCGGGGACGGCGGATTGCCGGGGCGGCTCCTGCGACCAGAGGATAGAACCGAGAAAGATCGACAAGATGAAGATGAATGTCTTGTTCATGGTGACCCTTTCTGGAAGCGGAGCCAGAGGTGAGAGGTGAGATGAGTAGAAATGCAGAGGTTAGAGGTCAGATTGCAGAAGTAAAAACCTCTTGGATTCTATGCAGTCTGACCTCTTACCTCTGCAATCTCACCTCTCACCTCTGACCTGTTCTCGTGCGCTACAGTATAATCTTCGCCTCGACCGAAATGGCATGAACGAAACCGCATGACTGACACCACACACACTTCGGGTGAAGAACCAGAGCCGGTGAAAACCGGGATGGATATTGGCGACATTCTAAAGATCCTGCCCCATCGCTACCCATTTCTATTGATCGACCGCGTAGTCGAACTGGTGCGCATGAAGAGCATCGTCGCGTTGAAAAACGTGACCATTACCGAGCCCTTTTTTCAGGGACACTTTCCCGATAAGCCGATCATGCCGGGCGTGCTGATTGTGGAAGCAATCGCGCAAGCGGGCGGCCTGCTGCTGCTGACCGAGGTTCCGAACCGGGACGAAATGTTGATGGTATTCACAGGGATCGAGAAGGCGCGATTCCGGCGTCCGGTGGTGCCGGGAGATCAGCTGCGTATCGAAGTGGTTGTGAAGGCCTGGCGGATCACGGCGGCTCGTCTGGAAGGCAAGGCTTATGTGGACGGCAAAGTTGCATGCGAGGCGACGGTGACTTGCCGCCTGGTGCCGCGTGCGATGGGCGCGGGAGCGACGGAGGCAGCGGGAGAGAATTTGTAATTTCTAATTTGTAATTGGTAATTTAGCGATTCGAACCCGGAGTCGCCACCCAAATTACAAATTACCAATTACCAAATTACAAATGTCTATCCATCCTACGGCGATCCACGCTACGGCGATCATTGCTCCGAAAAGCAAGATACATCCGTCCTGCAAGATTGGGCCGTCTTGCGTGGTCGGGCCCGAGGTCGAGCTTGGTGAGGGCTGCCGCTTGGTTTCGCACGTCGCGATCGAAGGCCCCACGAAAATTGGTGCCGACAATACCTTTTTCCCTTTCACTTCGATTGGCCTGGCGCCGCAGGATATCACCTACGCGGGCGAACCGACAAGGCTGGAGATCGGCCACCATAACGCGATCCGCGAGTTTGTCACCATCAACCGCGGCACGGTGAAGGGCGGTGGATGCACCCGCGTCGGCGACCACAACCTGATCATGGCCTATACCCACATTGCGCACGATTGCCAGATTGGCAATCACATCATCATGGCGAACGCGGCCACGCTGGGCGGGCACGTAATCGTGGAAGACTGGGCTAGCGTCGGCGCGCTGTGCCCGGTACACCACTTCGTGCGGATCGGTACGCATTCCTTTATCGGCGGAGGCACCACTATAACCCGTGATGTTCTGCCATTTTCGAGGACCTCGGCCGAACGCGGAACCCACGCCTACGGATTGAACGCCGTGGGTTTGGAGCGGCGGGGATTTACGAAAGCGCGCATCAGGAAAATTCATCATGCGTATCGCGTGTTGCTCGCGTCCAAGCTCAATACATCGCAAGCGATCGAAAAGCTGAAGTCCGAAGCCGATCTTGGCGACGACGTCGAAATGCTAATCCGCTTCATCGAAGCCTCCGAACGTGGAGTGATTAAGTAATGGGCATCTCCACCTCTCGCGTAGGGACAGCCGCCCTCGGCTGTCCCGCGGAGCGAAGCTCCGCGGAGGTTGCCGAGCACACCCTGCCGCGCCTAGACAACATCCCAGCCTGTGTGGTGGCGGGGCTCTGCCCCGCTTGGACGGGGCGAAGCCCCGTCACCACACGGCTGCAGCTGTCCCTCCGTGGTTCTTGCTCATGACACGTCTCGGTCTCATCGCCGGCAACGGCAAGTTTCCCTTCCTCGTGCTCGATGCGGCGCGAGCGCAAGGATACGAAGTCGTAGTCGCCGCCATCAAAGAAGAAACTTTCCCCGAGATCGAGTCGAAAGGCGCCACTTCCGTTCACTGGCTTTCTCTGGGCGAGTTGTCGAAACTCATCGACACGTTCAAGGCCGAGGGCGTCACTCGCGCCGTCATGGCAGGGCAGGTCAAGCACAAGCAGATTTTCTCCAGCATCAAGCCGGACTGGCGGCTGGCGAAGCTGCTGCTCTCGCTCGGCACGCGCAACACCGACTCGCTGCTGGGCGCAGTCGCAAAGGTTCTGGCGGATGAAGGCATTATGCTCGAGAACTCGACCGCGCTGCTCGAACCGCTGCTGGCGAAAACGGGCGTGCTCACGAAGCGGGCTCCGACCGCGCAGGAACGCAAAAACATCGAATATGGACGCGCCGTAGCTCGGCGGCTGGCAGAGTACGACATTGGACAAACCGTGGTGATAGCGGAAGCGGCGTGCGTGACGGTCGAAGCGATGGAAGGTACGGACGCGACGATCGAGCGCGCGGGGCAGTTAATGCGGTCTTTGGAACTGGAACGGGAACCGCAATCGGACAGCGAGGCTTCGACGCTGAGCCGCGCCCTTACGGTAGTGAAGGTCGCGAAGCCGACTCAAGACATGCGCTTCGACGTTCCGGTGATTGGAGTGAAGACGATCGAGACGATGGCGCGTGCCGGCGCGACCTGTCTGGCGGTGGACGCGGGGCGATGTCTATTGCTGGATGGCGAAGCGATGACGCGCGCAGCGGATGACGCGGAGATCGCGGTGTGCGCGGAATAGCGTTACGGGAACACCTCCGTGGTCTCGTTCAAGGATTCCAGAAATATTTACTGGCATACGTAAGTTCAAATTTTTCCTTTGGTGCCCGCTTCATTTCAACCTCGTGGACCGCGCTCTTAGAAGCATCCGGAGGCACGTAGCTCAGGTAGTACATGCCATCTGTCAGTTCCCGAATACTCGCGAATACGGTTGGCATGTTCTTCTTGCTTATCCCGCTGAAAGATTGACCTCCGGTCTGCCTCGCAAGGTTCTCCATGACTCTTTCGCCTGCGCCGGGCATCCCAGAATCGTTCGTATTGACAGTGAAAATTACTGCCCCAGCCCGAAGCGCCTCTAAAGCGGCTTCATCGCGCGTAATATGGCTTAGGTTATCTTCGCCGTCGCTGATTAGAACCAGTACGCGACGCGTCGGTTTCCGCCAATCACGTGGTCCCATGCGCTGCTTGCAAGCTGTATAGAGCGCGTCGTAAAGCGCAGTACCGCCACCAATCGATAGCGTGACCGGGGTGCCTTGCAGCTGTTCCTTCTTAATCCATCCGGTCGCCTGCGAATTAGCGTCAAACTTCAGGAAGAACACTTGATCGTTCGGGCCGCGAATGATGTCATCCACAAATTGCTTCGCTGCATTTAGGAAGGCGTCGAGGTGAGCACTCCGCTGTGAGTTGCTCGTATCGATTAATATGCCCAACTCTATAGGGAGATCGGCGCCCCGTAAAAGAACCGCTCCGTTGACTGGTGTCTTCTGGTCCGTAATTACTAGCGATTGCACAGTTATGGTGGCGGGCCGATGATGCGAACCGTTCGCAATCAACGGAATGATCACCTTCGGCGCGGTTGATTCCTGCGCCGCCCCCGACAATCCCAGTAATACAATCAGAATTGCGTGGTAGACCTGCCTCATTTTGGCGTCTCCTAATCGCGAAAAACCGCAACAGCAACTTACATGAAATAACATCGCTTGGACAGTGGAAACAAGTAGCGGGCGGATTCATCTATTGGTTTGAGACGAGGTTCAATGTCTGAAGCAACTCGCATTTCCGACCAGCTTCGCCGCGCATTTGACGGTGAGGCTTGGCATGGCGACTCGTTGTTCGAAATCCTGCAGGGCGTTACGGCCGCGCAGGCGGCGGCGCGTCCGATTAAGAACGCCCACACGATCTGGGAACTCGTGCTGCATATTGCGGCATGGGACAACGCGGTGCTGCGGCGTTTGGGTGGGGTCGCGGTGGAGCCATCCGATGCAGAGAATTTTCCCACGATCACCGACGCGACCGAGACTGCATGGCGCAAGGCGCTGGCCGAGGTCCGGCGCGTCCACGAGGAACTGGTCAAGGCCGTTTCTGTTCTCCCGGACTCGCAGCTTGACGAGATGGTTCCAGGCAAGGAGGGAGCGCACTACACTTTCTACTACATGCTTCATGGCGTGGCGCAGCACGAGCTGTATCATGCTGGACAGATCGCGCTGCTCAAGAAAATGTGAAGAACCCGCACCGCGCGAATAAAAATACACTTTTCCTTGCCTTTCCACAGGAAGTTTCTCCGCTCCACAGTTTTTACACAGCGCACCCGCACTTTGCCGTTGCATTATTTCGCCCCCTCCCGCAAAGTGCTTGCAGTCAAAAGCGTGAGATGTTCTGAATCTGCTTCGACCAGGGTTCAGCGTCGCCGGTGATTTCTCGAGAGTGAGTCACCGGGGGAAATTCGGTACATGTCCAGTGTGCCGGTGCCCGGGCTTTGCGGCCTTCTCAGAAATCCTTCTTCCAAGGAGGATGGAAAACGCCGAATCCTAACCCTGAAGCGCAAGCCTCAGGGGAACATCGATGCATAGCACTTTTACGAGTGCGGTTGCACGATGCTCTTTCGCCCCGGCGAAAGACGGCAGTCAGAAACGTCCGCGATAACAATGCGGCCCGGGTGGCTGGCCCAGGCCGCATTTGTTTTAGCCCTCCCCCATTTCCTATCGTCCGAGGTGGCGCAGGGAGTTCTCACGACGGATTCCGCACTTTCACTCCCTTCTCGCGAATGAATCGGGACTCCATCCAGCAATCCTCGTGTCCAAATGCAGCGCCCGTCCCACTTGTTACACTCCAGATTCCCCCGTGTGCTCAGTGCCCCCTGTGGTGAAGGTGGTGAAGAATGCAGGAAGCTCAATCGCGCCGCAACCAGTAGATACCGACCAACATGATCGCTGCCAAAGAGACAAACCCAATCGCACCACCCAGCGAAAGTCGAGAAACATAATCGCTATCGCTAGCCTTCGTAGCCACCAGGTAAGTCATCTCATCCAGAATCATTCCGCTCCCAATCCCCAGAGCTACCGGCGCCCCAAACGCCAGCGCGCGATTGCGCACCCCAAAGGCCAGAATGAACGCTGCCGGAATTTCGATCAGGATTCCAACAAACAGATGATGAACCAGATATCCGCCGGGGTAGAAATGCTGAACCCGCACCAGGTGGAGATAAAGCCGGAGACACAAAACCGTCCCGAGCATCGGCAGCAGGATCAGCAGCAACGTCTGCTTAGGAGTCGGTGTGCACATATGATCCCAAGTCCTCAAGAATCTTAAACGAAGTTGGGTGAGTGTCGGCACGCTCGGAGTGAAGCGAGATCATAATCAAACTCGATTGTGGCCAGCACGTCGAGAGGTTTTTTGATTTGTGCCGAGGAACCCGCCTCGGAGGGTTTCCGAGTTTCGGTTTGACTTCATTTTTGTGTGTTTACTATACGGATATTACACAGTATATGACTTTAAGCACCCCCCCCCCCCCCCCCACAATTCCATGCAACGCTATGATTTTACAGGACTTACTCCTAACGACTACATGGATATGGACTTAAGCCTGTTTTTCGGCCTAAATTCCCGTTTTGGGGCGGTTTTGGGAGGGATTTGGCGCTTTTTCGCGCATTGAGTTCGCTTCATTTCGCTGAACAGCTTAGTTTATCAAAGAGTACTGGGCCGCTGCTTCTCGAATTTTCTTGAAGACAGCGCTCCGGCTTTGCCGGTCATTTTCCGATCATTTTCTGATTCGTGGTCATTGTCGCATGGTCGGAGTTGCGTGTCTGTGAGAGTGGTCACGGTTGAATGTGATGAAAAAATGGTGGCCGCTAAAGCTGCGAATGGGGGCACGCTCTCCTGCCGCGCAACGCGAGGCCGAACGAGGTCGGCTGTTCCTTGGGCCCCCTTCGGCTCTCGCTCAGGGCAGGCTTTCTCGAAAAGCGCGAGAAGGGGCGCATCCCCAGCTCGCGAAAAGAAGCCGGCCAAGTATTCCATTGAAAGACTATTCTATATGTGGAATACTATGATTTAAGGCAACTCGAACGGAAACGACATCGGTGAGCAGCAGGTCAGGGTCTTCAGATCCGCACAGGAGAAGCAGCGTGCGTAAAAACTTCAATTTGCTCCGCTCAAAGATGCCTCTCGCAGCTCAGGAACGTTCCCGTCTATTGGCGGGGAAATATCGTTCTGGGATGGCTCTGGACGAACTCCGCCAAGCTCGCGAGATGACACAAGTGCATCTTGCCAAAATTCTCGGCGTCAACCAGGCCGCCGTATCCAAGCTCGAGCGCCGCGCCGACATGTATGTAAGCACGCTTCAGGATTTCGTTAAAGCCATGGGCGGAGAACTAAGAATCATCGCCAAGTTCCCGGAAGGAACCGTCGAGATCAGTCAGTTTGAGGACGCAAAGAAAGCCGCGGCTGGTAAGGATTGAGCGGGAGTTCTTGGACATCCCGCGTTTCGAAGCCACCAATTTAGAATTCTAGGGCTGAAAGAACTCTCGCTGCGCGGGTGCCCCATCCTTCCGCGCACATTGCGGAAGAGCCTGCCCTGAGCGGAGTCGAAGGGGTGGGATTCCACGGCCCCTCCCTCTTGGGATTTAGCATCCGAGCCCGATCCCTAATTCACCGTCTGTGTCTGCGAAGCCGAACTGCCGGTAAAGTTGCCGCTGCCGTTGTAAGTCGCCGTAATATTGTGGGCGCCCGAGGTCAGCGTCGAAGTTGTGTACTTTGCCACGCCTCCGCTCAGAGCCACCGCCTTCAAGGCCGTCGTGCCATCGTAGAAGGTCACATTCCCTTTGACCGTACCGCTGAACTGCGGCGTCACGCTCGCAGTAAAGGTCACAGACTGCCCAAAGTTCGACGGATTCAGCGACGAAGTTAGAGCGGTTGTGGTTGTCGCTTTACTCACCACCTGCTTCACCGTGTTCGACGTGCTGTAGCCGAATTTCGAGTCACCGCCGTACACCGCCCTGATTGCGTTCGCGCCCACCGGCAGTGTCGAGGCCGTGAAACTGGCTCCACCGCCGCTCAATGTCCCCGTTCCCAACACCATTGCGCCTTTCATGAACGTGACGGTTTCCCCATCCGGCGGCGCACCCAAACTCGAAGTGACCACCGCGCTGAAGGTCACCGCCTGTCCATAAGTGGACGGATTCTCCGAACTCGTAAGCGTAGTCGTGGTCCATGCAGCCGGTACATTCACTTTGAACACAACGCCGTACCCGTTCGATCCGCCCTCGGGGGTCGTGCCATAGAGGTTGCCCGCGCTGTCCAGAATTAGGCTGCCAACCGGCTCATATCCGTCCGTTTTGTCGAATTTCCAGAGAACCTTCTCTTGGTAGCCGCCTGTGCCAACCGGGGCCACTAGCTCGTAGACTGTGCCCGCGAGAGGATTGCCGCCGAATTCCGTAGTGCCGTAAATGTTTCCGGCGGCATCAAACACGATCCCTGCAAAGGGATCACTGCCGTCATTGCTGCCGCCCTGAAAGGAGTGGAGAATCTTCTCTGTCCATCCATTTATTCCACGGCTCAGTTCGTAAACCGTTCCATTGTTCTTGGAGCCCCCTCCCAATGTCGTACCGTACAGGTTCCCGGCGTGGTCGAGCACGAGAGTGCCTTCTCCAACGAGGCCATCCTTAGCGCCACCAGAAAATGTGTGGATCACGGTCGGATTCCAACCACCATTGCCATTCGGCAACAACTCGAACACTATATCGATTGCCCCACCATTGCTTGCGACACCGAAGATGTTTCCGGAGGCATCCATCGTCAACCCAGCGAAGCCGGGTGCGCCGTTGTAGATCACCTGCTTTGTCCAAGCGTCACCGGACTTGCTCAACTCGAAGATGGTTCCATTTCCGCCGCCGGACACGTAAGTTCTGCCGTAGAGATTGCCCGCCGGGTCCATGATCAGGCCGTTTAACGGATTGGCATCATCCATCCCACCAGCAAAGCTGTACAGGACAGTTTCCGTCCAACTTGTTCCCACGGGACTAAGTTCAAAGACAACGCCATATCCGTGGGAACCGCCCCCGTAGGTCGTGCCGTAAAGGTTTCCCTCCGAGTCGAAGAGCACATACGAAAAATATGGAACCGATCCGTCCGCCCCCCCGGTAAAGCTGTAGAGTACGGTCTCCTTCCAGCCTCCGCTGCCGTTCGGCGAAAACTCGAACACCGTTCCCGCTCCCAAACCGCCGAAGTCAGTCGTGCCATAGAAATTGCCAGCACCATCCGAGGTGAGGCGGGACATGGGAGTGAAGCCATCGCTGCCGCCTGTGAAGTTGTAGAGCACAGTTTCAGTTTGGGCCTGCGCTAGGCGAACGGCAAATGAGGTTGTCAAACACAGAAAGATGCAGACGAAGTGGGCACGCTTCATAGGGTCCTTCAGTCGTATCTCAGAATTGGGTAGAAAAAGGCCCAACTCGACTGCCGATTAGGAGAGGGATTTTCGTGGCAGTCGAGAACTGGGAGGATTATGGTCCCAGGCAGGCCAGCGGTCAATGACATTCCGAGCGCAGTTAAAAGGTTTCTACAATTCCAGCCCTTGCAGGCTCATTTCCCGCGAATGGACAACACTGTAAGTAGCAATCCATAAGTCCAAACATCAACGTAGTCCCACTTGTTACTTCCCGGATTCCCCCAAAAACCAAAGGCGTGATTAGATAACGGTGTCGGCTCCTAAAGCACCGAGTAAACTTGGTAACGCTCAAAGAAACCAAGGCTCGGAGGAAAGGAGCCGAGCACATGAAGATTGTAGGATGTGATTTGCATACGCGCTACCAGCAGATTGCGATGCTGGATGCAGATACGGGCGAGTTGGTCGAGCGCCGCCTGGAACACGAGAGCGGCCAGGCGCGAGCGTTTTATGCGGGGCTGGCCGGGCCCGGTGCGGGTGGGGATCGAAGCCACCGGGCACACACGCTGGTTCGAGCGCATGTTGGGAGAACTCGGACAGGAGCTGTGGATCGGGGATGCGGCGCAGATCCGGGCGTCGGTGGTGCGCAAACAGAAGACGGATGCGCGCGACGCGGCCCACCTGCTGGATCTGTTGCTGAGCGATCGTTTTCCCCGGATCTGGCGGCCCAGCCTGGAGGAGCGCGATCTGCGGCAGTTGGTGTGGCATCGGCAAAAGCTGGTGTGGATGCGCAACGCGGTCGGAAACCAACTGCACGCGTTGGCCATGGGTGAAGGGGTGTGCCGGAAGAAGAAGCTGTTTACCAAGAAGGGCCGAGTCGAGCTCGAAGGTCTGAAGCTGGGTCGGTGGGCGAGTCATCGCCGGCAGGAACTGCTGACGATGATGGACCAACTGGACGCATCGATGAAAGAGCTGGACCAGGCAGTCGCCGAGCAAGCGGAGCAGAACCAGTCGGCGATGCTTTTGATGACCCATCCCGGAGTAGGACCAGTAACCTCGCTGGCATTCGTCCTTACTCTAGGACCGGTGGAGCGCTTCGAGAGGAGTAAGCAGGTAGTGAGTTACCTGGGACTGAATCCGCGCGAGCATTCTTCGGGGGGACGGCAACGCCTGGGCGCGATCTCGAAGCAAGGCAATCCCATGATGCGTTCGCTACTGGTGGAAGCCGGACACACGGCGGCGCGTCTGGACTCCGAACTGCGGCAAGATTATCAGCGCCTGAAGTTGCGCCGCGGGAGCGGAGTGGCAAAGGTCGCCATCGCAAGAAAGTTGGCGGTACGGATGTACTGGATGCTGCGCAGCCCAGCCAGTTATGCGCAGCTGGTTCGCATGCAAGGCAGCCCGAGGGGCACCCTGGTGGGCCAGTAAGACATCGTTGGCCTGATTGGGCCGCCTTGCCTCCCCGAGTAAGTCGGGGAGTCCGAACAACGAATCATGGTCGGGAGTCCGTGACCGGATAGATGGTTGGTGGAACTAAAGCTTCCACCGCGCGATTCTGAAAGCGAGCCTTGGGTCGAATGAGCAAAAGCAACCGCAACACCAAAAGCTCTACGAAGGGAAAGTCAAAACCTCGAGTGTCGCTGGAATCAACAGCCCATCTCGGATGGGATACGTGTCCCTTGACAGAGCCGACACCGTTATAGAAGGGTGCCCCATTCTTCCGCGCACTTTGCGGAAGAGTGGGATTCCACGGTCCCGTCCCTCTTGGTGCTGACCACCGGCCACTGGCCACCGACCACTGCCTCACTTCCCCTTCAACATCCCCACCACCCGATCAAAATCCTCCAGCGTCCCATACTCAATGACAATCCTCCCTCTCCCCTTTCGATCCCGAATCCGTACCCTCATCCCCAGCACTTCCTCCAGCGACCGCTGCGCCGCCTTTACATTCGGATCCACCCACCGCGCTCCGCCTCCCTTATTCGGCTCGTCCCGCCCGATCGGAGCACTCACCCCGAACACCACATCCTCCAGCTTCGCCACCGACATCTTTTCTTCCATCGCCCTTTGTGCGTACTTCCATATCTGGACGTTGTCCGTCAGGCGCAACAGCGTTCGCGCGTGGCTATACGTCAACCTTCCCTTCTGCAGCGCCCCAATCACGCCTTCCGGAAGCGTCAGCAGCCGCATGTAATTCGATACACTCTCCCGCGAGATGCCTGCCCGGGCGCCAATCTGCTCCTGCGTAAGCTTGAACTCCGTGCTCAGGTTCGCGAAAGCCTCCGCCTGCTCCACGCAATTCAGGTCCTGCCGCTGCAGGTTCTCGACTAGCGTCATCTCTGCCGCTTGCTGCTCCGAGACCCGCCTCACGATCACTGGGATCGTGGTCTTCCCGGCCATCCTCGAAGCCCGCAACCGCCGCTCACCCAAAATCAGGATGAACCGTCCCTCCACACTCGGACGCACCACAATCGGCTGCAACACTCCCTGCGCCGCGATCGAATCCCTCAGTTCCCCGAGCGCTTGTTCGTTGAAATCTCTCCGAGTCTGGTAAGGATTGGGATCAATCAGATCAATCCCCACAAGAAAGACCGTCTCCCCATCCGCAGTGAGCCCCGAAGCGACTGCCCGCAGCTCATCCAAAACCGTCCCCGCTTGCGTAGCGACGGCAGCCCCCGGCCGTCCACCCGCGAATTCAGCAGAAGAGGAAGAAAGAGAAGAAGACGCGGAAGAAGAAGAGGAGGGTGAAGACGAATCGGGTGCCCCATCCTTCCGCGCACTTTGCGGAAGGGTGGGAGATGTCGGCACCACCCTAGGCCCCGGCAGCAGAGACTCCAACCCTCTCCCCAAAGCCCGCCGCTTCTCCGCCAGCTTCTCGCTAAGCTTCGCCGGCCCCGTCTTCTCCGCAGTCTTGTCGGTCGTCTTATCGGCCGCCGCCACATTTGATGTGCTCTGCATCCGTCGATTCCTTCCTTTTATGGTTTTCCCGAGACCTGACACCTGACACCCGCGACCTCACTCCTCGAAATATATCGATGAATATAAATATTTATGTCTATCGATCTAAGCCGCTTCCCCCGACCCGCTCGCCATTGCCGCCTGCCGGTCCAGGAGTTCCTTCGCCAGTCGTATGTAACTCTCCGCCCCGCGCGATCGCACGTCATACGCGAGCGCCGCCTTCCCGTGGCTCGGAGCTTCCGCCAGCCGTATGTTCCGCGGGATGGTTGTCGTACACAGCTTCTCGCCAAAATATTTCTTCAGCTCCTCGGCCACCTGCTGCGCCAGGTTCGTCCGCTCATCGAACATTGTAAGTACGACGCCCTCAATCGCGAGCGCAGGATTCAGCTCCGCCCGTATCCTCTCAATGGTGTCGAGCAACTCCGACACACCCTCAAGCGCGAAGTATTCCGCCTGCATCGGGATCAATACTCCATCCGCGGCGACCAACGCGTTCAAGGTAAGGAGATCGAGTGCCGGCGGACAGTCCAGCACGATGAAGCGAAAGCGATCAAGCAAACTGGCAAGCGCGTCGCGCAGACGATACTCGCGCCGCTCCGCCGCGACCAGCTCGATGTTCGCCCCGATCAGATTCTTGTGCGATGGAATCAGCCACAGCTGTTCGAGTTCGGTAAGCTGCAACGCCTCCTCGGCGGAGGCCACGCCCATCATGACGTCGTAGATGCTGATGCGCTCCGGATCTTTCACCAGGCCCAGACCGCTGGTGGAATTCGACTGCGGATCGCAGTCCACTAGCAGCGTATTGACCTCGGCGGCAGCAAGTGAGGCGGCAAGGTTGATGGCGGTCGTAGTCTTGCCGACGCCACCCTTCTGGTTGGCAACTGCGATGACACGTCCCATGATTTTATTGTTTGCGTTGTTGCGCGCAGGATATGCGAACGCGTTTGCGAAATCAATGCCAGATTGTTGTGCAACTGTGGAAGGAGTGTTTCACGTGGAACATCTCGGCTCATTGCGCCCGCCGCGCGAACTTAGATCCCCTGTACGAAAGTGTTTCATGCGAAACACTTGACGAGCTTTGTACGGAGGGTGGAGCTATGGCGCTGGCAATTTTGCAGTTGGAGATGTGTTTCGCATGAAACGGTTAATTGGTAAGTCTCATAATGAGACTAATAAATTATGTTTACCACTTCTCGCCATATTCCAGGGCGGGAGGCTTGTTTGAAGCGTCATAGGGCAGGCGATTTCTGGTATCACCTCCCACTTTACACATGTACACCTATCGACAACACTCTGGTATGTGACTGCGGGACTGGGATCGTTGGGCGCCATTTCATGGTGGCGAGGGTTGTCAGGCGGGGGATCTGGGCGGCTCCTATAAGTAGGGCTAGGGTGCCGTTGGGGGCAAGGAGAGTCACGGCTTGAGGGAGGATGGTTTCGAAGTGTTCTACGGCTCGGAGGGTTACTACTTCGGTACGGGGGAAGTCGGGACGGGCGGCCAGGACCTCTGCCCGGTCGGTGATTACATTGATGTTGGTCAATGTAAGGGCGCGGGCCACTTCGCGGAGGAAAGCGGCTTTCTTGTTGTTGGATTCGATCAGCGTCAGGCGGATGCGCGGGGCCCAGAGTTTCAGGGGGAGGGCGGGGAATCCGGCGCCGGAGCCGATGTCGAGGACGTGGGGAGGACGGTGGTCAGTGGTCAGTGGTCGGTGGTCAGTACCGCTTTTCGGGAAGAGGTGGCGGGCTAAGAAGAAGGACTCGCCGAAGTGGCGGGTTACGATTTCTTCTGGATGGCGGATGGCGGTCAGGTTGATGCGAGCGTTCCAGCGGAGTAATAGATCGATGTATATCGATATTTGATCGAGGGTGGACGAGGGAAGCGATTGCTCGAGGAAGGGTTCGAGAAGGGCGGCGATGCGGGCGGTGTCCACAGGGGTGTCGCTTCACTTCAGTGCAGTCGCTCCACTATAAGATACGGGAGCGGTATTGCTAATGCGAGGCTGACTCCCGATGGAACAGGCAAACATTCCGATTGAGAAGGTGAATACTCGCTGCTGCGTGGCGGGCGGGGGACCGGCGGGGATGATTGCGGGGTTCCTGCTTGCGCGGGCTGGGGTGGATGTGGTGGTCCTGGAGAAGCACGCAGATTTTCTGCGTGATTTTCGCGGGGACACGATTCATCCCTCGACCCTGGAACTGATGTACGAACTTGGAATTCTCGAGGAGTTCCTGCGCCGGCCGCACCAGGAGTTGCCTCAATTCGGCGGCCAAATCGAAGATGTCACGGTGATTGTCGCCGACTTTTCTCACCTGCCTACGCATTGCAAATTCATCGCGTTGATGCCGCAGTGGGATTTTCTGAACTTCATCGCGGAAAAGGCGAAGGCTTACCCGCAATTCCATTTGCGTATGGAGTCCGAGGTTACAGAACTGATCGAGGAAAACGGCCGCATAGTAGGAGTTCGCGCCAAGACCTCGCACGGCGTTCTCGAAGTGCGCGCGGATTTGACTCTGGGGACAGACGGCCGGCATTCCATTGTTCGCGCAAAGGCTGGACTCGAGGTCATCGATCTGGGGGCTCCGATCGACGTGCTTTGGATGCGTCTTACGCGTGAGCCTAGTGACCCGTATCAAACGCTGGGGCGCTTCCGTGCGGGAAAGATTCTGGTAATGCTGAACCGCGCCGACTATTGGCAATGCGCATACGTTATCCCGAAGGGAGACCTCGAAGTGATCCGGCAAAAAGGGCTGGCGGCATTTCGCGAAGACATTGTGAGTGTCGCTCCCTTCCTGCGCGGGCGCATGGAGGAGTTGAAAGACTGGAACGATATCAAGTTATTGACGGTTGCCGTCGATCGCCTGCGCCAGTGGTGGCGGAGCGGCCTTTTGTGCCTGGGAGATTCCGCTCATGCTATGTCTCCGGTCGGAGGGGTGGGCATTAACCTGGCTATCCAGGACGCCGTTGCCGCCGCCAATATTCTGGTGCAGCCGTTGTTACGTGGCGCGGTCAGGGACGAGCAGTTGCGCGAGGTCCAAGAGCGGCGCGAATTTCCGACGCGTATGACCCAGCGGTTCCAAGTCTTCGCGCACAAGCACCTGCTTCGCCCGGCTTTGAGCCAGAAGGCACAGCTTCGTCAGCTTCCACTGCCTTTTAAACTTTTGCGGCGATTTCCAGTGTTGCGCGGATTCCGGCGCGCCTGCTCGGCCTGGGATTTCGACCTGAGCACGTGCGTACGCCGGAGATGTCCGGGGTGGCACGATGAACGGGGCGTAGGTCCATAAGCGCTAACTTAAGCAGGACGGGCCGGAGTCGAGCCTCAACAAGTGATGGCGGACGTGCGGCAAGTTTTTAGACGGGTAGTTTCCAGTTTGTCGACTAACGAGGAGCTGCATTTAGAACCACGAAAAAAATCGCTACGGACATGGTATGGATGGGGAGCGACCTCCCTAGCCCTTCCGTGCATCCGCATCATTGATGCGTGGACACCGGGGGTGGAGTGTTATTCGTAGCGGGATGCGTTGCTGGCTGCGCTGCCATAGGTGGAGCGTGCTTATTCGCAGCTTTTGCTTTCAGAACCTTTTTCGCGGCAGGCGAGGAACAGACGACCTCGCGGACAAGGTTTTTTGTTGTAGGGGTGAAGGATATAGCCATTTTGGACGTGTTTGAGGGGACAGTAGCCGTGAAGTCCCATTCATTGGCGTTGACGAACTGTTGAGTAAAAGAGGTGGCGCTGAGGGGCTTCCCCGCGACGGCGATAGCGGGCGTCACGGAGCTGGAGAAAAATTTGCCTTTCACCGCAAGCTTGACGGAAAGACTACCATCCTTCGCTGTATCCGGAAGGAAGGTGCAGTCCTTATCCGCGACTACAGGGCCGACGCTGTCGTCTCTTGTCACTGTCGCGTCAACGACCTGTTTGCCAAGCTGTGAGACGTAGTCGATAGACCATTGGGGAAAGTACTTCTCGCGCTTGACCCGCGCCTGGATGATGGCGCCATTGGCCAAGACTTGATATTCACCTTCTGCTAGAGCGGTTGTTGGATCAGTATGGAGTGTCAGGGCATCGGCGCCGAAGACCACCGACGAAGCTTCATGTGTGTCGAATCCGCGGCCGACGATCTTGACGATTGTGTCGACATCGTTGGAGTAATCGGCGTCAACGCGTGTAACGGCGGGGAGAACATAGAACATGGGGCCTGCGGGGTCGTCATCAAGGAGATGGTGACCACCTTTGAATAGCTTGTTTCCCGATGGCACTTCATTGACCAGCTTGTCGCGGGCCGCCGAGACGATCGTGATTCTTGGCGTGCCCACGAAGGCGGCGGGCATGGTAAAGCTGGCGACGATATCGCTGCCTATGTTGTCGGTCTTGGGGTTACGAGTGTGGACAATTTCAAAGACGCCCTGAGTCCCCGGATCTCCCGCGTTGGTAGGCACCGCGTATCCGGCGGGGGTAAGTAGCGGTTGAGTAATTGAGGGAACTTTCTGCAAGGGCGTGCCGTTGACGAGAACGCCGACCGTGTCTCCGAAGCGGCCCGAGATTTTGAGCGTGACTCGTTGCCCGGCGGGAACCGGCGTGTACTGGGCATTTTCCACCCAAAAGTCATCGTCACTGTTCGGGACATCAACGTCGAACGTACGCAAACTGCCGCAATCTTCAGAGTCGAGCTTGTGTTGAGCATTTGGGCCGGTCCAAGTGTGCAAGCCATTCTTCTCGGGGTCCTCCAACTCTCTTGCGGCCAGAGCGAAGGGGTCGCGGGGTACCTCGCGACGCCGATAACCGCAGCCAATGGCGTTAAGGCGAACGACGCGCGTGTCTTTTGGCACAACCAAAATGGCGTAAGTTGTGCGAAGACCGGCACCGATCTGTTTAGTCCCGGGGTTGGGACCAAAGGTCCAGCCAAAAGTGAAGTTTCCCTTGCCAAAAGCGGTGGCGTAGGTTTCAACCTGCGTATATTGGCTGAACTCTTGCTTCTGACGCTCGTAACGGGCGCGGGCGCCCAGGCCGCTGAGCCAACTGAAGACCCCTGCGAATCCGATCTGACGAGTTGATGCGTTGGCCTCGGCGACGTTGAGCGAGCTCTGACGCGGAATGAGGTCAAGCGCATAGATAGGAGCAGACTCTGAGCCAGGCGTGCCAATCTCGCGACCGATAGCGCCGTAGAGCCAATAGCTCGCCCATGCGTCGAAATTCGTCTGATCCTCAGAGTTCTTGTTGGAGGCGGAAAGAAAATTGAAGTTGCCCGAGATGGGACTTGGTCGGCTCGCAGTCCCTATAGACGAACATGCCGCCTGTGTTGAAGAATGAATCCCCAGGAATGCGTAAAGAGCAGTGCAAGAGGCGGACTGCGCTGGCGTTGCTGCCAGTTCCACCGCAGTCTCGGCCTTTGTCAGTTTTTGCTTGTTGCTTTCGTAGGTCTCGTTTTCCTGAGCAAGATCCGCCATGAGCTTGCTCTGGATTTCAGCCTGACGAGCCGCAAGTTCCGCTCGCTTCGACACCGCGTCGGGCGAACAATCACAACGATTTGTCTTCTGCGGGCCTTGTATGCTCTTTGCCGAGGGAGGGGCCTCTAGGGTCTGAGGCGATTCGTATAGTACCTGGAGTTCTTTGATCTTCTCGGCGGCATCCTTGTTCAGTTGTTCGACTTTGCTGTCGTGCTCATGATCGAGGTCCGTCAACGCCCCAGTTTTGACAAACCCCATGAAATCTCTGTTTAGTTCGGTCGCCTCCTGCAGAGTGACAGGGCGGTGGGCTCCACGTTCGATGGCCCATTCATTGAGCGGCTTGACTTGGAGGGCGCCTCCGATGGTCCACCAACTCTGGACAAGATGATGACCCCACAAACCACCAAAGTAAGGATAAAGGTGAAGTTTGTCGGTGACGTAGATGGAATGTGGAAGTTCCGCAAAGATAACACGGCTGTTGGGACCGGCCTGGTCCTGTAAAAGAGTCAGCTGCTTGGCGACCATCTCGTACTGAAAATTGACGTAGTTATCCAACTGAATGGATGCGGAGAGCTTGCTTGCTCCGGGGCCGGTGTTGAAACCCTTGACAATATTGTCGAAGGTTGAGTTGGCCCCCAGAGCGGTTGCGGTCGTCTCGTCAGCGGGGGCACTGGTAGAAATGTTGGGAACCGTCGGGGCGGTTCCGATGACCGAGTCGAGGCTCGTGATTTCCGACGAGAGCATGGTGTTCTGCGCTGTGAGCTGGGCGATCAGGTTTTGCTGTTGTGCGATGGCCTGCGTATCGGGTGGAGATGCGGCTTGCAGCGTCTGGAGCTGTATCTGTGCGGCCGCGAGAGCGCCGGTGACTGCCGCCTGTTGAGCCATATAGACGGCGCGCTGACTGTAGAGTGCGTTGTACTGGGCCACCTGGCTGTTGAATTGCGTGACAGCGGCACGGTTCTTGGCACCGAGCGCCGCGTCGAACGATACACTGCCACTGAGGAGTGTTTGCAGGGCAGAGGCGCGAACGCCAGCCGTTTCGTTTGGGTTAAGTGGACTGGGACTTTGCTCCAGCAGACCGAGGTCAAGGGCGCGGTTTCGTTCAAGAAGGTAGTGAGCCTGTTCCATCGTCCAGATCTGCGGAGTACCTAGGTCGACGACGACGCTGGGCGCAAGGGCTTTATCTTTGTCCCAGCCTTGAGCAAGCGCGGGAACACATGCAAGCGCACTGAAAATTGGAAAGAGGAGAAGCAGTCGCCAATGTATGGTTGCTAGAAAGAGTACCGGTCTGACCGACTGACTGTTTCTGGGACGGACGGAATGAGCAAGATGATGGGCGCAAGTACTCGACAGGAAGAGCGATTGTGCCATCACTATTACATAACGATAAATCAGGCTGCATCCCTTCAAGAAGGGAAGACATTCTTAACAGGCCCTTCCGAATAGATGTAAGAGTGTGTGGGGAATTGCGCATCGCGCATAGGTGGACTCCAAGCTTGGCTGTACGCTCTCAGAGCGCTGTCCGAGCAAAGAACTTTTTTCCAATCAACGTTGTGACAATCAAAGAAAGAGTACTCCCGCTCTTCTTTTACTGTGGTTTCCGAATAGGCGCACATGCAGCCGTTTGACGAACATTTCGAAGCAGTGCTGGTGGGGGCTGGGCATGCCGGATGCGAAGCGGCGATGGCGGCTGCTCGCATGGGGCTGAAGACCGCTCTCTATACGTTGAACGTCGATTTGATCGCGCAGATGTCGTGTAACCCCGCCATCGGCGGCATCGCTAAGGGGCACCTGGTGCGCGAAGTGGATGCGGTTGGCGGCATCATGGGCGAAATCACGGACGCTGTCGGAATCCAATTTCGCCTGCTCAACACTTCGCGAACCCGCCGTATGGTCGCCGCGGGCGCAGTGCGACAAGCAGGCCTACCGCGGGATTCCGGCACGCATGCTCGGCTTGTGATTTGGACCTGAGCACGTGGGTATACCGGAGAAGATGCATTCCGAGTTTAGCGGATCTTCTTCGAGACACGAGCGACCATTTCGTCCAGTCTCGAAAGCAAAAGCTTCAGGATGGGAGACTGGTTCGACTTTTTGTAGCCGAGGACCAACTCGACCGTCGGCGCGTCTCCCTTGAGAGGACGACTCGTTACCGACGAAGGGAGAAAGTTCTGTGCGTAAGCAGGTAACAGCCCTACGCCGCCCGTGGACACTATTAAGGACATTCCCATGGTCACATGGTCCACCTCGTGGGCTGGCGTGATTTTGATTCTGGACCGCTTCAGGTAATTGTCGATCACCCCGCGCAGCACAGGAGCCGTGTTCGACACGGTCACAAATGTCTCGCCCACAAGATCCTGAGGAGCGATCGCTTTTAGCGTAGCGAGACGGTGGTTAGCAGGCAAGACCACCACCAAGGGCTCCCTGACGAGAAGGCGGAACGCCAAGCCGGGCATCCCCTGTTCCCGTCGAAGAAAGGCGGCATCGATTTTTCCTTTCGAAAGGCCGTCCGCAAGCCGAGGCGAGTATTGACTCGATATCATCACGTCGATGTTAGGCAGCGCGTCGCGCAAGATCTGCAAGGCTTCGGGCATCCACGTCAATTCGTGTCCGGTCAGAAAACCCATCGAGAAGCATGGCTTGGCGGGATGAGCGATCCGGCGCGCAGCTTCGGCTGCCGCTTCAACCTGCGATAGCGCCACGCGGGCGTGCTCGAGAAAGGCGCGACCCGCAGGTGTCAGATCGATGCCGCGAGCGGTACGCGTCAGGAGTTGGGCACCTACCTCGTCTTCAAGATCCCGAATCTGCCGGCTCAACGAAGGTTGTGACGTGTGTAGTTTTCGCTCTGCCGCCACCGTCAGACTTCCGGCCTCGGCAACCGCGACGAAGTAGCGAAGATGTCGTAATTCCATTCCGACTCCCATGCTTGTGAGGCATCGGTGCCAGCTTAACAAAGTATGCTCCAACCGTGCTACCAACAGCTAATTTCGCAATCTAACCAAATAGTCTGAGCTGTCCCGCAAGCAGCGTTTGGCGGAAGTCAGTCATGCCTGACCTGCATGGGTTTCAGATCAAGGAGATAGTAGCCATGAGTTCACCAGTTGTTTTAGTCACAGGCGCGCTGACAGGAATCGGTCGCGCCACCGCTCTGGCCTTCGCGCATGAAGGAGCGCGGGTCGTTGTGTCCGGTCGACACGACGATGAAGGTCAGAAGCTAGCCACTGAACTGCGCAAACTCGGCACTGAGGCCGAATTTGTGCGCACCGACGTGCGGCATGAAGAGGAAGTCAAGGACCTCGTCGACAAGATCATCGCTCGTTTCGGCCGCCTCGACATTGCTGTCAACAACGCTGGCACCGTCGGCGATCCCGGTTCGGCTGCCGATGTAACCCCCGAGAGCTATCGAGACATCTTCGACACGAATGTGCTTGGTGTGCTTCTGAGTATGAAGTACGAGATTCGGGCCATGCTTCGGCAAGGCAAAGGCAGCATCGTCAACATCTCATCTTCGTATGGCAAGGTCGGCGGTCCGAGCGCGGCGGTGTATGTCGGCAGCAAGCACGCCGTGGAAGGCATCACGAAGTCGGCGGCTATCGAACTCGCCGGCACAGGGGTTCGTGTGAACATCGTCGGCCCTGGTCCGACGGAAACGAGGATGTTCAACCACTTTGCGCAAACGAAGGAAAACAAAGCAAATTTCCTCCAGACACACATTCCTACCAAGCGCATGGGAACGCCCGAAGAGATTGCAAATGCCATCGTGTTCATTGGCTCGGACAAGGCCTCTTACATCATCGGTGCGTCGCTGGCGGTGGATGGAGGGATGCTCGCGGGGTGATTCAAGGGCCGCCACTAAACTCGGTGCACTAAACAATGACAGGAGAGCTCGAGTTCTCAGAATTGGGAGGGTCCGTAAATGGCTTCACTACAAAGCAAAACTGCGCTGGTGACGGGCGCATCGCGGGGAATTGGTCGCGCCACGGCATCGGCACTCGCGGAGGCTGGGGCGCGTGTTCTGGTTCACTACGGCCGTTCGGCACAGGAGGCGGAATCGTTAGTCGCCGGCATCCGCGCAAAAGGGGGACGCGCGGATGCGATCCAGGCGGACTTGGGAACTCCAGATGGAGCGACATTGTTGGCGAAGCAAGTTCGCTCGATCGTTGGGGAGCGATTGGATGTGCTCGTTTCCAATGCCGGAATAAGCAAGGCTGCAACCATCAAGGATCACACAGTGGAGGATTTTGACAACCTCTTTGCAACGAATGTGCGCAGCCCGTTCTTCCTGGTGCAGCAACTCCTGCCCGTCCTCGGTGAAGGCTCGAACATCATTGTGATCTCTTCGATCGGGGCGCACGCCGTAGTTGGGAAGCCCGGCTTGGACAACCCTTCGCTCCTTGCCTACTCCTCGACCAAAGGAGCATTAGAGACTCTGGTCAAAAACTGGGCTGCCATTCTTGGGCCCCGGGGCATCCGCGTAAATGCAGTCGCGCCAGGCGTGATCGACACAGACATGTCGAATTTCGCGAAGACCGAGGCAGGCCGGGAGGTGACGCTTGGAATGCAAGCACTGAAGCGAATCGGCAAGCCGGAAGATGTTGCGGACGTCGTCGCCTTCCTGGCGTCAGACGCAGCCCGCTGGATAACGGGAGCGAGCATTCCAGTGGACGGTGGGTCGAAGCTTTAAGAACCCGGCATCTTGCCAGCGAATTGGAGGAAATGAAAATGGTGAGTGAGAAGATCGAATCGAAAAATAAAGTTCTTGTTCTAGAAGCCTTCGACACACTGTTCAACAAGCGTGACTACGCCGCGGCCGAGCGCTACTGGTCCCCTCACTACATTCAACACAGCGATCATATCGAGCCTGGTCGTGAGGGCCTGTTCAATCTCATCAAGAGCCTTCCACCAACGTTGAAGTACGAACCGGGAACGATCGTGGCTGAGGGAGACTTCGTGATCGTGCACGGGCGATTTAGCGATTTCGGTGCTCCTGTAAATTGGATTGCCGCGGATATTGTGCGCATTCAAAACGGAATCCTTGTCGAGCATTGGGACGTCATTCAGGATGAGGCCACAGAAGAACAATCGAAAAGTGGCGCTCCCATGTTCGGCAAGACTTTCCCAAAGTACAAATGAGGAGACCGAAACATGAAAGAAAAGCAGGTCAAGCTTCCAGGTCCAGATCATCCGATTTCCATCGAGCGCAATTCCGCTCGCATTGTCGTGTCCGTCGCGGTCCGTGTGGTTGCCGATACCCGCAACGCCCTGACGCTACGCGAAGCGGCGTATCCGCCCGTTCAATATATTCCAGGTGAGGACGTTGATTTTTCGCTGTTGGAACGGACGGATTACGCCACCTACTGTCCTTACAAAGGCGAGTGCAATTATTACAGCGTTCCCGCTGGCGGAAAGAAGTCCGTCAATGCGGTGTGGTCGTATGAGGATCCGTTTCCCGCTGTTGAGCAGATCAGGGGGCACGTTGCGTTCTATCCCGAGCGCGTAGATGAAATAGCAGAGCAGCTCCCAACGTGAAGAAAGATTGACCGACTGGATCATTGCGACAAGACTGAGGCCGGGCTTTCCTGTGTCGGTGCTTCGCGGCTGGAGGAATAGCCTGGCCCATTTTCTTGCGGCCATTCGGGTTGCGACACAGACTGGTAGCTCCGGGTAAGGGCACCGTTCACAGTTCGAATGGACGCCGAGGCTGGGCCATCTGGCGGATGTGTCGGAGCTTTTCTTCCGACAAGCCTTGTAAGTCTTGTTCGCGGAGGCGGCCTTTCTGGATTAGGTCAGCGAAGAGGTTGAGGAGGACGGAATAGCGGTAGTCGTACTGGCGGTCGATTTCTTTGCGGTGCTCGGTCAGATAACGTTCCAACTCCCACAGATCGGACGGTTGCTCGACCCTTGCTGCCATTTTCTTTGCTTGCCGGATGATCGCTCCCTGATCCTGCTGTAGCGCCTGTTCGAATGCCTTCCTTGCGATGACTTTTTCTGCGCTCGACCACTTCAGGCTGCGAATCATGGTATAGGGGTTTTGGGCTTCGGGGCGGGGTAAGCTGGCCATGTTCCGGTCCTCCCACACGGCATTTTATCCCCAGGGCACGCCGCGGGAAAAGTCGGCTTTTGATGCCCGGCCCCTAAGGGGGCGGTTGATGTCGAGGATCTTGCGACATCGCTATACAGGCTGCGGAAAAATGACTCAAGTTGGTAATCCGAGCATTTTCTCGAACCGAGATTCAATGACTTACGGTAGTATTTTCGACTCAAAAACCGCTGAAATTACTACCTTGGTTCGTTTTTCCGCAGGCTGTATAGCGATGTCCTGATACGAAGCCCGAGCTCTTCAGCGGCTGTCAGGTTATCGTCGGGCAGCTAGATCTTTTCGCGCAAAAACCACAAAGGTCATCCGAACGAAAAACATTGTTACAATCTCAGGTGGCAGTATTCCGGAAATGTATCGTGTTTCGGACGCCGTGGCAAACCTAATAACCACAGAGGACACGGGGGTTCACAGGGGAAACGCCACAGAGAAAAACGTGGGTCCTGAACAAGCGCACATGCAGCCGTTTGACGAACACTTCGAGGTAGTTGTGGTGGGGGCTGGGCATGCCGGATGCGAAGCGGCGATGGCGGCGGCTCGCATGGGGCTGAAGACCGCTCTCTACACGTTGAACGTAGATTTGATCGCGCAGATGTCGTGTAATCCCGCGATTGGCGGCATCGCTAAGGGACACCTGGTGCGGGAAGTCGATGCGCTTGGCGGCATCATGGGCGAAATTACGGATACGGTCGGAATCCAGTTTCGGCTGCTCAACACTTCGCGTGGACCCGCCGTCTGGTCGCCGCGGGCGCAGTGCGACAAGCAGGCTTACCGGCTGAAGATGCGCGAAGTGCTCGAGTCGCAGGCGAATCTGAAGATCAAGCAGGCGGAGGTGTCGGATGTGGTGGTGGGCAGCACTCAGCACTCAGCATTCAGCGCTCAGCAAAAGCAGGTCCTTCCCCTTCGGCAGGCTCAGGGTCAGGATGACAATTTAGTTGGTCACACTGAGAACCCGGAACTGAGAACTGAGAACTTTATTCGCGGTGTGCTGCTTCGCGATGGGCGGCGCGTTTCGGCGGATGCGGTCATCATTACTACTGGGACTTTTCTTAATGGGTTGATTCATTGCGGGGAGCAGCAGTATCCGGCGGGACGTTCGGGAGAAGCGGCGGCGGTTTTGCTGGGAGAAGCGCTTAAGAAGCTTGGGCTGCGGGGCTGCCGGCTTAAGACGGGAACGCCTCCGCGGCTTGACGGGCGGACGATTGACTGGTCGCGCTTTGAGCGGCAGCCGGGCGATTTGGATCCGACTCCGTTCAGTTTTCGCACGCGGCGCGTGGCGCATCACGACTCGCAGGTGCCTTGCTACATCGCGTTTACTACGGAAGAGACGCATCGCATCATTCGCGAGAACGTCCATCGCTCGCCGATGTACAGCGGGCAGATTCAATCGACGGGGCCGCGGTATTGTCCTTCGATTGAAGACAAGATCGTCAAGTTCCCCGACAAGCTGACGCACCAACTTTTTTTGGAACCCGAGGGGCTGAAGACGCACGAGATCTATGTCAATGGCATGAGCACTTCGCTGCCGATTGATGTGCAGTTGGCAATCCTCAAGTCGATTCCGGGGCTCGAAAACGCCGAGATGATGCGGCCGGGGTACGCCATTGAGTACGACTCGATCGATCCCACGGAACTTAATCGCACGCTGGAAACGAAAAAGATTGCGGGACTGTTTCTTGCCGGGCAGATCAATGGGACGTCGGGGTACGAAGAAGCGGCGTGCCAGGGGATCATGGCGGGGATTAACGCGGCGTTAAAGGTGAAGAAAGAGTCTCCGCTGGTGCTCGACCGGACGGAAGCGTACACGGCCATTCTTATTGACGATCTGATTTCGAAAGGGACCAACGAGCCTTATCGGATGTTTACTTCGCGGGCGGAGTTTCGTTTGCATCTGCGGATTGATAATGCCGACCGGCGACTTACTCCGCATGGACGGCGGGTGGGGCTGATTTCGGATGAAGCGTGGGCGGAGTTTGAGGCGAAGCAGCGGCGGCTGGAGGAAGTGAAGTTGGTGCTGGAGAGGACTAAGGTGACGGGGGCAATGGCGGGGGAGATCAGTGTCGAGCTGCGCTCGACCGGACAGCCGGGGGCGGCTGTCCCTATGTGTTCTGTGGCAATCGATCTGGCTTCTGCTGTGGGGCAGCCTTTGGCGCAACTGCTTAGACGGCCGGAGATTACTGTCGAGCAGCTTGCGGTAGTTCTGCGGGAGCTTATGCCGCGTTTCTTTGAAAGAGAGTCGTGGTCGGAGATCCGGAACGAGCTTAAGTCTGTCGAAACTGAAATTAAGTATGCCGGATATCTTGACCAGCAGCAGCGTGCCATCGATCGGCTGAAGAAGGCGGAGCAGCGGCGGATTCCGGATTGGTTCGATTACCGGGCGGTGAGTGGGCTGTCGCGCGAAATGCAGGAGAAGCTCGGAAAAGTCATTCCGCAGACGATAGGCCAGGCTTCGCGCATTCCGGGCGTGACTCCGGCTGCCGTCTCGCTGATTAATGTTTATATTGAGATTCAAGGGCGGCGGCGGGAACAGGCGGCGGCGCTTTAGCTTGCGGCGGTTGGAACGTAGCCGAGCTGCGCTCGGCTTGGACAGCCGAGGGCGGCTGTCCCTACGCAACCCTTGACGGGCGAGGGCGCCCGTCTCTCCACACAAATGGTATCTCTCCACGAACTTAGCGGGCTACCGCTTTCTGCACAGCGTTGCGCAGTTCGTCGTACGAAAGCGCTCCGGGATGGTACATCGCCACTTGGCCGGCGCGATTCAGGACGACCAGAGTCGGCGTCGTACTTGCTCCGTAGGCATTGAAGTTCTGTTTGCTCAATGGCACGGGCATATCCTTCAGGCTGGCGTAATATCTGGCGCGGACGGATTCGATATATGCGCGCTCCTGTTCGGGCGTTGCGTCGGCTCCTTGGGCTGCGTAGCCGTAGAGTTGGGTTGGACCGATGACGACCAGGCCCGCGGGAGCGAACTCCTGCCGCAAGCGGGCGATGATGGGGACCTCGGCTTTGCAATCCACACACCAATGCGCCCAGAAGAATAATAGAACTGGCGAACCTTTCAGCGCGGCCGGAGTTGGAGGCTTCGGTCCTAGATACTGGGTTACTTGTAGGGGCGGCGCGGGTTGACCGACCAGAGCCAGCAGGTTGAGATTCTTTTGGAGCCGCGCTCGGATGGAGGTATTTCCATAGCGTGTCAGCGCCGAGCGCAGCAGGCTGACCGCTTGCGCGTGCTGCCCTTTTTCCGCGAGTGCCTGGGCGAGAACTTCGTAGGCGGCGCCCAGAGCGATGGGCAAGTGAGGGTCGGCGTCCAGCTTGCGCTTCGTCAATTGTTGTTCGCAGAGACGGCGCGTGTCGCTGGCGTAGGCGGTGGCTTGGTCCCACTGCTTTGTCGAGGCCGCACCGCGCGCCATCCACGACAGGGCTTCGAGATACTCGGGAGTGACGCCATGCTGACTTTTATAGGTCTTGAGTTCCGACTCGGCTGCGGAAAGAGAATTCTGTGCCAGTTGGGCGCGGATGTCGCCGATCAGGTCGGCTTGGGCGCCTAAGGGAGCAACCCAAAAAAGAATCCCGGCGAAAACAAGCGGCCAACTCCCCATTCGAATACGCATAACTTGATGATGAATGAGGCACTGGAAAGTTGCAAACGTCGGACGCGCGCGGCCGGCCCCTAAAGGGGCATTTGACTTCGAAGAACTTTTGGTATCGCTAAAGCGATACCCTGATACGAGGCGTTGATACGAGGCGGAGTTCTGCCGCAGCGTGCGCCTTCGCACGCCGATGCGAATCCCACATTGGTCTCACATTGATCTAAAGACGCGAAAGCTTAAGCGGCGAGGCTGTACCGGCTGTCAGCCTGGGCCAGGATGTCCATCATTTCGTGTAAGGTCGCAATCTCGAAATTCAGGATTGAGCGGTTAGACACCAGCCCGTCGACTACCGATCTCGAAGGACTGAAGAGTTTGAGTTGAATACCGTGGTTGCGTGCCCAGCGATCGAGAAACGCCAGCATTCCCAGGCCCCCGCCGCCGATTGCTTGCACGGCGGAAAGATCCAGTGCGATGATGCGAGCCTCGGCTTGCTCTCGCACAACATCGCGAAGCTTGAAGACGGAGTCGCTACGAACGATCCTGCCCTTACATTCGATTATTGCGAGGTCGCTCAAGTTCTCAACATGAATGGACAACATGGAACTCACCCTATCGTTTATCAAGGCAAGAGCTGTGCCAAAGGCGGTGGCCTTATTTTTCAGCCGGATACGAAATAACGCAGTTTTGACGGCGAGAACATTCGGGAGGTTGTCATGGAATGTGTTCCTACAGAGAACGCTGTATCTCCGAAGATTCGCTTGTGAAATCGCTGTGGATTACTGCCAGGGAGAACGCACGGACGACGAGCGATCTTGGCTTCTGCAGACTCAATTACAATTGGTCGGATTGGAGAACGACATGGCCCTGAAGGTCGGCGATGTGGCGCCGGATTTCGAACTTCCCGCAGTTGCCGGCGACCGCGAGATTACGATGCGCTCGCGTGACTACCTTGGCCGGCAGAACCTGGTCGTGGCGTTTCATCCGTTGGACTGGACGCCGACTTGAGCGGCGCAGGTGCCGGAACTCGACGCCAGAAAAAAAGAGTTCGCGGCGCTTAATGCCCAGGTCATGGACATCAGCGTAGATTCGATCTCGAGCCACATCGCATGGCGGCGGGAGGAACTGGGGCCGGTCGAAGTTGCTCTGTGCTCTGATTTCTATCCGCATGCCGAGGTGACGCGCAAGTTTGGCGTCCTGCGCGAAGGTGCGCCTGTCCCGGGCATCAGCGAGCGCGCTGTGTTCGTCGTGGATAAAGCGGGGAAGATCGCGTTTGCGAGGGTTTATCCAATTGACCAACTGCCGGAGATTGAGGAGGTGCTGGGAGCGCTGCGGAAGCTTGCTTAGGATCTTGCGTCTTCCGGGTAACGTTGCGTTGAAGAGTCAAAATCTACCACAGGGGGCACTGGGGACACAGGGAAAGCCAGAGTGCTACTGCTGATCGCTTTTTGTACCCTGCAAAGTGAGCGCTGAGTTTGACGGCGGATGCTGATTCCGTCACGACCCTGCTTTGGTGAAATGCGGAGCTTCGCTCCGCTTGGACGGGCGGGGCGCCCGTCCCCACACGAGCTCTCACTCTCCGCCTACGGTTAGGCCGTCGATGCGGATTGTGGGCGAGGCTACGCTGCCCCGGAATTCCAGGTCGCTGCCTATATCGGAAATATTGCGGAACATGTCTTTGAGATTGCCGGCTACCGTGATCTCCTCTACTGGATAGGCCAGTTCGCCGTTGACGATCCACATGCCGGAGGCTCCGCGAGAGTAATCGCCGGTTACTAAGTTGGCGCCGTGACCTAGAAACTCGGTTACGTAAAGGCCGTCTTTGATCTCGGCGATAATCTGCTTCGGCGTTTTCGGCCCCGGTTCGAGGAAGTAATTTCCTGGTCCGATGCCGGGGGTGCCGGCGAGTCCGCGTGAGGCGTTGGCGGTGGTTTCAAGGCCCAACTTCTTCGCCGTGTACGTATTCAGCAGATACGACTTCAGAATTCCGTTCTCGATCACTACCGTGCGGCGGGTGGGAATACCTTCGCCATCGAAGGGCGTGGTGCCGAAACCGCCGGGCATGGTGCCGTCATCGACTACGGTGACGTTCGGTCCGGCAATTTGTTCGCCTAGTTTGCCGGCCAGGAATGAGGCTCCGCGATAGACGGAGTCGCCATTTACACCCTCAAAAATATGTTCGAGCATGGAGCTTGCGACCATCGGGTCGAGCACCACCGGCACATGCGCCGTTTTGGCCTTGCGGGCGCCCAGGCGTCGCAGGGTGCGGCGCGCCGCTTCTTTTCCGACCTGCTCCGCCGACTCGAGCTTGGCCAAGCTGCGCGCTACCGAATACCAGTAATCACGCTGCATGGCACCGTGCTCGTCTTGTGCGATGGGGACAGCCGCGACCGAACAGTACGATCGCCGGTATTCGCCGACAAAGCCGTGAGAATTCGCCAGAACTTTTCTGCCAGTAGCGGCGTCAAACGATCCGCCATCGGAGTTCTTGATGCGGGGGTCGACATCAAGCGCGGCCTTTTCGGCTCGGCGCGCGTAGTCGATGCGCTCGGGGCCGGGCAACGAGTAAACGTCCTCGTGATAAAGATGGAGGTCGCCGGAGAGCGATCCCAACTTGGCGGCCTCGGGAATGCCAGAGTGCGGGTCTTCGGAAGTGATTTTTGCGAGTTCGAGCGCTGACTTCAACATGCGCTCGATGCCGGCAGCGGAGAAATCGCTTGAATAGGTGCTGGCCGCGCGCTGTCCGAAGAAGACGCGCACGCCGATGGCGCGCGAGCCGGATTCTTTCAGGGTTTCGACCTGGCCGAGGCGCACTACGGTGGAAAATTCGTCGCC
This sequence comes from uncultured Acidobacteriaceae bacterium, assembly GCA_963789205.1. Classification (GTDB taxonomy): domain Bacteria; phylum Acidobacteriota; class Terriglobia; order Terriglobales; family Acidobacteriaceae; genus Acidiflorens. The sequence continues at coordinate 67,307 of CAWBJV010000019.1, read as the reverse complement.
TTCGCGGACTACGCATTCGGCGGCCGTGGCGCCGCCTTTCATTGCCCGGCTGACTACGTCGGTGGCGAGGCCTTTGAGGTCGAGGGCTAGCTTTACTTCGGTATTTTCCAGGGTTGTTGTCATTGCGAAAATCAAAATCTACCACAGAGGCACAGGGGACACAGGGAATACACAGGGAAAACCAACACCTTCTGTGACTCCGTGGTGAGAATGCTACTGCATGAATCCGCCGGTTTCCCGTTTTGCGGTGCCGCCGACTGTCAAGCGGTCAATTTTAATTGTCGGGATGCCGACGCCGACTGGAACGGCCTGTCCATCTTTGCCGCAGGTACCGACGCCTTCGTCAAGCTTCAGATCGTTGCCGACCATCGAAACCCGCGTCAGCACATCGGGCCCGTTGCCGATCAGGGTTGCGCCCTTGATCGGCGCGGTGATCTGGCCGTTTTCGATGAGATACGCTTCCGACGCGGAGAAAACAAACTTGCCGTTCGTGATGTCGACCTGCCCGCCGCCGAAATTCACCGCGTAGACGCCGTTCTTTACCGAACGAATGATGTCTCCGGGATCGTCTTGCCCCGCGAGCATGTACGTGTTCGTCATGCGTGGCATCGGAATGTGCTCGTAGCTCTCGCGGCGTCCATTGCCAGTATCGGCGAGGCCCATGAGTTTCGAAGAGAGTTTGTCGCTGAGATATCCTTTCAGAATTCCGTTCTCGATCAGCACGGTTTCCTGCGTGGGCTGGCCTTCGTCGTCCACATTCAAGGAGCCGCGGCGCCATGGCATCGTGCCGTTGTCAACCACAGTACACTTTTCGCTGGCCACTCGTTTGCCGATCAGCCCGGCGAATGCCGACGTCTTCTTGCGATTGAAGTCGGCCTCCAACCCGTGACCTACGGCCTCGTGCAGCAGAACGCCGGGCCATCCCGGACCGAGCACGACTTCCATGTCGCCAGCCGGAGCTTCGCGCGCGTCGAGTTGCAGAATTGCCTGGCGAGCGGCCTCTTTTGCAAAGAACTCGGGAGTCTTGTCGCCAAAGAAGAAATCGAGCGCCACCCGCCCGCCACCGCCCGAGCTGCCGCGTCCCGAACTCGCGTCCGTCTTCGCAATGCAGGAAACATTCGTGCGCGCGAGCGGCTGCGAGTCTTCGGCAAAGGTGCCGTCGGAGCCGACTACCAGGATGGTCCTCAATTCGTCGGCATAGCTGGCGCGTACTTCCTTGATCCGCGGATCGTATCCGCGAGCGGTTCGATCGGCGCGCATCAGCAGTTCAACCTTGGCGGTAATGTCGGCGTCCACCGAAGGGAGCGCGACGGGGTACAAGCTGCGGGCCGGTTTCTGCTGGAATCCGGCGACCGTCGTCTTGGCCGGGGCGCTCGCGATCAGTGCAGCGGTGCGGGCAGCGTGCAGAATCCGTTGCGGAGAAAGATCGTCGGTGTAGGCATAGCCGGTGCGTTCGCCGGAAACGACGCGGACGCCGCAGCCCGCAGAGATTCCCTGCGAGGCGGATTTCACCAGCGACTCATCCACCATCAGCGAGGTCGAGGTCAGGTATTCGAAATAAAGGTCGGCGTAGTCGCCGCCAGCCGAAAGCGCCGCGGCCAGATAAATCTCAAGATCATGATTTGTAAGGCCGTAGTGTTCGAAGAAGAAGCGTTCCTGGGTAGCAATCACCATGTTTGGATGCTCGTGGCTTTCAAAATGACTCGCAGCGCTACTGCATTATCCCACGGGCGGAGCGCCGTCAGCATGAGGAGCTAGATTACGGAAGTCGGTCGGTTTCCGAGTAGGTGGTGATCCAACGGCAATCGGCGGCTGGTGCTTACGAACTAGTGACTTCGACGTAATTTAGTGTGCAACCGCTTCTTTGAGAACAGAGCAGCCAGAGAAATCCATCGAAAGCGAATAGGCCCCGCAATGTTATAGGAGACATGGCTGGGGATATAAAACCCGTCGATCGCTTGGTAATCAAGGCTTAGCGTTACATTCATTGTCGAATTTCCGATCTGTTCGGAGGCATTCATGCTCGAAATGCGTCGAAGATCACCAGGAACCGGTTTGGGTGAAGAAACGTAGTCAAGATCGATCGTGCCATTCATCGCCGGACTATCGAGCGCGTAATGCGTCGGAGTGTTTTCCTTATCAGTGCTAATGACGAGGTTCGTGTTTTGGCTAGAACTGTAAACTTTGGCGCCACCATCTGGAAGGGGTTCGATCTTGGCAATTTCGGCAGCATTGCTAATTGGAGACGAGGCCACGATATTCCAATACATTTGGTAGAAACCGCCCAACGTTTGCTTGAGACCATCCTCAAGTTGCTCTTTATTATCCAGGGCACCACCAGTCCATTCGAAGGTAATTCTGGGACTTTTTCCACGACCAGCCCGAGATCGGATCTTTAGGTCTTGAATCGCCTTCAGGCGACCTGCTGCGACATTCAACTTTAGTGCGGTGAAAAAAGCCGGCCAATCTACAGAAATGGTGCAATCAAGGCCAGACAGCGCGTCAGGGTGATAGTAACTGTCACGGATGGCCGCCACTACTAACTCTCGATTGCTGGGAAGAGTTCCAGCCTGAGGTCTGGTTTCGGATTTGGGCGAAGCCGCGGCTGGCTGTTGAGCAACCAGCAAGTTTGCGTTTAGAAAGAGTAGCAGTATCAGAAGTAGGCGAGGCATGATGAATTCTGCACCGTAGAGCTTCTCCTGTCCATCGAGATTCTCAATTCCATCAGTCACGCCCGCGCCGGAGCGAAACCGAACAATTTCTGGGTGCAACGGTCACTGACGCGGGGGCTGGCGTGGGGAATAATTCCGATTTATGACCCCAGACTCGCTCAGCCAGATGCTCTCCGACTTTCTCGACGGCGCCCGTGCCGCGGTGGTGGTGGAAGACGGCGCCATCGCGTTCGATCTGGCAGACGCGAAATACTCCGTTTCCGGCGAATACAACAAATGCCTGCTGCATCTGTGGTCGAACGAGCGGAATTTTGTGCGGCGCGTGCTGGATGCTGAAGTAAAGACGACGACGCTCCGGTTGCAGGTGCAGCGCATGGGGCAGAATCGGCCGACGCGACTCGACTTCTGCCGCGATCGCGATCAGCGCTCGCCTGCTGCGCGACGTGCTGCGCGTGTCGCCTACGAGCCTCGCCTGCGCCGGGCGCTGGAGAGAAATTTTCCCGAATGGACCGTGGTCCGGCTCAACACCAGCGTGGATCTCGAACACTCGTTTGGTCCAGCCTATCTGCGCGGCTGGCTGCGTCAGGGACAGCGCGCCCTGGCCATCGTGGGAGTGAACGACCAGGAAACACAATCGACGGTCGATGGCGCGCTGACGTGCGGAATTCTTTGGCTCGATGCGTGCCGGCTGGCCCAGCGGGAACGCCGCGTGGTCGAAGGGCTGACGATGGTTGTGCCGAAGGGCACGGTTGCGCTGACCCGGCAGCGTATGGCGCATCTGCATCCCACGGCAGCGAAATGGAATCTGTACGAATTCGACCAAGGGGAGGATGCGCTCGTACCCGTGGACACCGGTGATCGCGGCAACCTGGCAACCCGGCTGGTGCATTCCATCGACGAAGGCCCGGCGCGCGAACGCTTTGCGGGATCGATGGCGCGCATCCGCGGCATTCTGCCGCAATCTGAAGTGGTGGTGCTCTCGCCCGCATCGATTTCATTCCGTCGGCATGGCCTCGAATTCGCTCAGGCGCGGATTGCGCACGATCCTCGAAATTTCGAGAGCAGTGAGCAAATCATTTTCGGTGTGGGGCCGGAAGAGCGCATTCTGAGCGCGGAGAATGAAACGCAGTTTGCCGATCTGGTGCGGCTGGCGGCGTCCGTCCGTCACAAGGACGGTCCGAAGAACCACGCGCTGTGGCGAATGCATCCAGAGCGCTGGCTGGAATCGCTGGTGGCTGGCGACATCGCGGCGCTCGATGGGCGGCTGCGGCCGGAATTGGTGTATGCGCAGGTGCCCGCGTTTGCCGCGGCGGATCGAGCGATGATTGACATTCTGGCCGCGACTCGCGACTCTCGCCTGGCCGTCATCGAACTCAAAGCCGACGAAGACATCCATCTTCCATTGCAAGGCGTGGATTACTGGTCTCGAGTCGCCTGGCACCAGAGCCGCGGAGAGTTTGCGCAATTCGGTTATTTTCCGGGACGCGAGATTTCGCCGCAGAAGCCGTTGCTCATGCTGGTCGCGCCCGCTCTGCACGTGCATCCGACCACTGACACGATCCTGCGTTATCTGTCGCCGGAGATCGATTGGGAACTGCTGGGAATTGACGAGCGCTGGCGGGAGGAGATACGGGTTGTGTTCCGGAAGAAGCCAGTGCGCGCTCCATATTTGGCGATTCCAGCTTGACATATATCCCCTGTGTTCCTCAGTGCTGCCTGTGGTTAAAAATGGCCTGAACCACAGGGAGCACAGAGGTGCACAGGGGTGCACAGGGGAAAGCTCACCTTCCAATGCTTTTCCGGAGCATTACCAGTTGTCCGAGGTGATACGCATTGTGGTCGGCCAGCAGCAGCGCCTCGCGCAAAATTGTTTGGCCATCACCCCAGGGTATCGGGGCGTAGAGATCGACTCTCTGATCGGAGACGAGTCGCTCCATCGTTCGCAGGTCCTTCTTGAACGCGGCTATACTCGCGGTCCATGCCTTTTCATCCGGCGGCGCTTCCGACGCTGGCCAATATCCTTCGGGCCATGGCGGAGAGACATGCTTCGGATTGCGGTTGAAGTCCAGGATGTCCAACTGGGCGAGGCGCAAGTGCTCGAGCAGCATCCAGGCGGTGTGAGGGAAGTTCGCGACTTTGACGCCGGCGAGTTGCAGGGTCCAGTCGCCCATGGCGTCGTCGAAGCTGATGTGCGCTCCGCCGGCTTTTAGCAAGTAGAGCAGATGGTCGCGGAGGGATTTGTTCCGCTGATCGGATGGCTTGACTGTCTTGGAAGTGCGCTTTTTGCTGGAGCTTTTCTGCTTCATGATTCCCCCTGCTGGTTAACCTGGACCGGGGCCAGCGTTGCAAGCGATATGGTCTCTGGCGCTTCTCCCCGATACACTCGTCCGATGCCCCGCACCAGGCGGCGCATCGGCAGCTCTCCTTTGGCGTCGGCAAAGAAAATTTCGCCCGCGCGGGTGCCGCGATAGCACCAGCGCTTGAGGATCGCGAGGTGCTCCATACGCTCGATTGCGCTGGCGGGTTTGGAAGCGGGAAACGCCGCCAGTGCGGCTTGGATGCGGGCTTCCATCGATTGTGACTTGGTGTGTTCCGCATCGGAAATTGGGAACTCCAGCGGCCCTGCGATCGCTCCGCCGTCGACGCGGAACAATGCGACGCTTTCCGGCTGTCGGGATTTCTGAACGATTACGGCAAGTGACTGGTCAATGCGGCGGACGAACTCGGGCAACTGCTGCAGCACGGGAGTGAGTTTGTCGAGGCGCGCATGAATGGCCGCGGCCGTTTCGAATTCCATTTTCGCGGATGCGCCATCGCGCTCCGCCGACAACTGCCGTTTCAGCGATTCGCCGCGCGAGTCCAGAAAATCTTCCACTCTCACGACCTCGGCGCGGTACTCGTCGTCGGTACAGCCGCGAAAGCAGGGGGCTAGACACATATTCATCTCGGAGTAGATGCAGCCGGGAAATTTCGGATCGGGATGGAGGTCGTCCACGCAGCGCCGCATCTTGAAGAAGTCGAGCGCGTCATTCATGAACTTTTCCGCCGCTGCGCGCGAAGCAAACGGCCCGTAGTAAATGTTCTTTCCCGAAGTCCGCCCCAGGCGTGTCGTGATCGAGGCGCGGGGAAATTCGTTTTCCAGATGCAGCTTGACGAGGGGAGCGAACCGCAGCCGCAGGCGATTCGAGTAGGTCTTGGGAAAGGCGGCGCGCAGGATTTGATAGAGGACGAATCCGGATTCGAAATCGGAGCCGGTCAGCGAGTATTCGATCCAGCGGACGCGATGGCGCAGATTGAGGCGCTTCGTATGCTCTTCAGGAGCGGAAAGCAGGCGTTGCAGCCGCCGCCGAAGGTTGGCAGTCTTGCTGACGTAGGGCTCGGAGTTGGCATCCTCGCCGCGCAAAAGAAACACAGCCGGGGCGGGGGCTACGGCGGAGAAGATGTCATCGTCACGTTCCGGCTGGAACTGGATGCGGTCAGTCAGCACTTGCCGATTCTAATTCGGATTCGATGTCCCTTGCTGAAAACGGGATTGCGGGACGCCGGGTTTGGCGATGCCCAACGAGTTCTTAACCACAGAGGACACAGGGGCACACAGGGGCACACAGGGATGCGAGAATTGGTCTACCCGAAGCTGGCGCTCTTAAACTTCTGGCGGAAGTCCGGGCCGTCCATTTTCACGATGCGGCACATCTCGTGGAGGCGGGAGCGCATGCGCTCGCCGATGCGGTCGCCGAGAGTTTCTTCGCGCGCGGCCGCCCGCGCCGGCGATAGCGATCGAGCGGCGCCGGCCGCCGCCTCGTCAGCAAAATTCGTGGTAATGATCGTAGTTCGATTATCGTTATATCGCGTGTTGAGGATCAGGCTGACCGTGTCCCACACCCACTCGCTCGGTTTCACGGCGCCGAGCTCATCGAGCAACAGCACCTCCGCTTCAAACACCGGCCCGAGCACCTGAAGCTCGGTCGCCTTGACGGAATCGTTGTAGGAGTTTTGAATCTGTTTCAGCAGGTCGCGATAGTCGCAAAAAAGGCAGGCGCTTCCTCTGGCCGCAATGAGCTCCTTAAGAATGCCCGCCGCGAGATGGGTTTTGCCGGTGCCGATTCCGCCGACCAGCAGCAGTCCAGCGCCGTTTCGCGGATCAAACTCCTGCACGAAGCGCGACGCGCTGATCTGGGCCAGCGCAATCGAGCGATCGGCACCGGGGAAATCCGTCGTAAAGTTCGAGAGTTCGCAATGCTCATATCGCTTCGGAATGTGCGCCGCCGCGATCATGGCGCCGCCTCGCGCCCGCAGCTGGCAATCGCAGCGTGTGACGCCGCGCTCAGGCCCTCCCGGAACCGGCTTCCATCCCGAGCCCGCGCACAGAGGGCAAACTTCGGCTGCTGTTTTCATAGTGGTCTGTAACTAGACTCTGCACCCGAACCCGCCTGCGCCGCAACTCGAAACCGTTTCCTCTCTGTGCACATCCTGTGGAGAGCGGCGGCGGGTTGTGGAGAACGGTGGGGAACAGAGGAAAACTGCCGAGCGTCTGATCATAGAATCGTCTGATGGCAAATCGGCCGAATAACCGCAGATTCGAAGCGAAGCACTTAGCACTTTCGTCTCATTCTCCAATCGCCGCTCACCGCCGTTCGCCTTAACGTGTCAAAAGCGGCAACTGGCACGTGTTTCCCATTGACAATCCCGTAACAAGGGGGAGAATTGACATCGCCGGTGCTCGCGCGTTGAGCTTTCCCTCCCCGGCTGAATGCGCGGGAACCGAAACGACTAGTGTCAGGAGATAGCATGAATAAAGCTGATCTGGTTGACCGGATCGCCGGAGCCTGCAGTATTTCAAAGGCGCAGGCGACGACCGCGATCGACACCACCGTGGACAGCGTTACGGCTGCCCTTAGAAAAGGGGACCGGGTTGCCTTGATTGGGTTCGGCACGTTTTCCGTCTCGCAGCGTAAGGCCCGCAATGGCCGAAACCCGCAGACGGGTGCAACCATCAAGATCGCTGCCCGTAGAGTCGCCAAATTTACTCCCGGAAACGAACTCAAGAAAGTGGTTAATAAAGGTAAGTAGGGGCCAGATTTTTTGCAGCAGAGCGAGACGGCAGGAGGTCGGTCCTGCCGTTTTGCTTGTCAGGTCGCAGGTCTTAGGTCGCAGGTGCCAGGTCTCAGGGTCTGCGACGCAGCAGATTTTCCTGGAACCTGGCACCCGGCACCTGAAACCTGTTTCCTTGCTGAATCCTTCCTGACTCCGGTAGAATCAAATGTCTGAATCGAGGGTTAGGAATCGTCATGAAAGCAGCTATTCATCCCAGCTACAACGAAATTCGGGTCCATTGCGCTTGCGGGAACGCATTTGTCACCCGCTCCACCCATAAGGGCGACATCGGCGTGGAAATCTGCGCCGCCTGCCATCCTTTCTTTACCGGCAAGCAGAAGCTCATGGACACCGCCGGCCGCATCGAGCGCTTCCGCCGCAAGTACGCGAAAAGCGACGCGGGAAAAGCCGAAGCCGCCGCCAAGCAATAAGTGCCGAGTATTCTTGAAAGCCTCCCTTGCGGGAGGCTTTAGTTTTGTGTGGGGACGGGCGCTTCGCCCGTCCATGCCGAGCGAAGCTCGGCAGCTGTCGGTAGTCACCATAGCTGCGTCTCACGATAGCATTGCTGGAAAAAGGACGTAAAATCAGATCGTGCAGAAGTTCTGGGACAACACGGATCCGGCGGTGGCTCGGACGGGCGATTCGCCCGTCCCCACACTGGCCCGGGTGTTTCCCACGGTTTTGAAGATTGGAGACGTCCGCATCACTCCGGCCACCGTGCTTGCACCCATGGCCGGCGTCACCGACACCGTCTTCCGCCGCTTTATCAAGAACCTTGGCGGATGCGGCTTGATCATGACCGAGTTCACCTCGGCTGACGGCGTCCTGCGCGACCTGCGCGTTCGGGGACGCTACCTTCATTTCTATGAGGACGAGCATCCGATCTCGGCGCAGCTCTTCGGCAGCAGTCCGACGGCGCTGGCTGATGCCGCGCAATTGGTGGAAGACCTCGGCTTCGATCTCGTCGACCTGAACCTCGGCTGCCCGGCTAAAAAAGTTGTGAAGTGCAACGGCGGCTCAGGCCTGTTGCGCGATCTGCCGCTGATCCGGCAAATTTTCGAAGCGGTGCGAGCCGCGGTCAAGATTCCCTTCACCGTGAAATTCCGCGCGGGATGGAATGACGACGAAATCGTATGCGTCGAACTGGCGCGTATCGCTGAAAGCTGCGGCCTGGGTGCGGTTGCGCTCCACGCCCGCACGCGCGAGCAGGGCTATAGTGGAAACGCGCGCTGGGAATGGATCGCCTCGGTCAAACAGGCAGTGAAGATTCCCGTGATTGGCAATGGCGACATCCGCTCGCCCGAAGACGCGTGTGCGATTGTCGCCCAAACCGGCTGCGACGCGGTGATGATCGGCAGGATGGCTCCGGCGAATCCGTGGATCTTTCGGCAGATTGAGCAGTACGTAGGTGGGGGGAACGGCGCCCCCGCCCCTCCAGCAGGAAACTCCGCGGAAAAACTATATGACGAACCCACCGAGGCCGATCGCTACCAGATGATCCGCACATACTTTCAGATGTTGCTGGAAGAAGAAATGCCCGGAGCGGAAGGGAAGATGAAGCAGTTCGCGTCGTGGTTCACGCACGGTGTGCCGGGAGCCGCGGCGCTCAGGAAGGCAATCTACGAGGCGAAGAGTGGCGCGGAGATACTGGGGCGGGTGGAAGAGTTCTTTGAGGCGAAACTGGTAATGAATGCGCCTGTCATTTCGATCTAGACCCGCGGGCGCCCGTACCACACAATATCTGCCGTGCTGCGCTCGGCTGTACAGCCGAGCGCGTCCGTCCCTACGTGAGTTTTGCTAGATCAAATCTCCCTCTTTCACCCTTTTCTATGTAGCCCCACGGCGTCTGGTCATCGTGCGTGAATACGGTCAGCCACTTCTCTGAGACCGCCTGCGCGTAATATTTCTTGCGGCTCTCGATGGTTTCGAGCGGAAACAGATCGAACGCCATCACCCAGGTCAGGTCGAGATGATTTGAGGTCGGAATCAGGTCGGAGATGTAGCAGGCTTTTTTCGCACCACTCTCGATGATCACCGCCTGCATGTTCGCCGTGTGCCCGGGAAAAACCTTGAGCGAGATGCCAGGCAAAAGCTTCCGATCGCCGTTCAGCAGCACCATCTGACCGGTCTCCAGGAGCGGATCGTAGTTCGGGCTCATGTAGCTGATCGCGTCGCGCTCGAGTTGCAAGCGGCCATGCTCCCACTCTTGTTTCTGCACGTAATACTTCGCGTTCGGGAACGTCGCCAGCACCCGATCGCCCCGCTGCACCGTATTCCAGCCGCAGTGGTCAAAATGCAGGTGCGTATTGACGACGATGTCGATATCTTCCGGCGCGACTCCGGCGGCGTGGAGGTTGTCGAGCAACTGGGCCGGCTGTTTGAAGATCTGGACCAGGCGGTCCGGCAGTTTGTTGCCGATGCCAGTCTCGATCAAGACGTTTTTCTTGCCGGTGCGCACGAGCAGCGAATTCAGTCCCGCGTCGAGCCGGTTCTGCTCGTCGGGCGTGACTTTCTTCGACCACATGGTCTTTGGAACCACGCCAAAGAAAGCTCCGCCGTCGAGGAAATAAGTTCCATCGGAGACGACTGTGAGTTCGAAATCGCCGAGAGTTGTGCGATGCATGAGAGGCAGCTTTCAGCACTCAGCACTCAGCATTCAGCTAAATCTCACGGTCTCTGACGGCTGAGTGCTGAATGCTGAGTGCTATTTCAACTCCTTATTCCAGAAATCTTCCATCATGTGAAACAACTGGGTGCGCGTACCCGGTCCGGCGATGCCGTGCGTCTTATTCGGATACACCATCAGCCGGAACTGTTTCCCCGCCTTGATCAGCGCGTCGGTCATCTGGATCGTATTCTGCAGATGTACGTTGTCGTCGCTCGTCCCGTGCACCAGCAGCAACGACCCGCGCAGACTGCCGGCCGCGCTGACGATTGAGTCGTCGTAGCCGCTGGCGTTGTCCTTCGGCAAACCCATGTAGCGCTCAGTGTAGATCGAATCGTAGTTGTGCCAACTGGTCACGGGTGCAACTGAGATTCCCGCCTTGAAGCGGCCGGAATGCGTCAGCGCGTAGAGCGTCATCGAACCGCCGTTCGACCAGCCCCAGATCGCGGTGCGCGTGGGGTCGAGTTGCGGAAACTGCACACACAACTGGTCGAGCGCCGTGAGCTGGTCTTTCAGTTCGACGCCGCCGAACTGCAGGCGGGTCGCGGCGGAAAATTTCTTCCCGCGATTCGGCGTTCCACGATTGTCGACCGAGAAAATCGCGAATCCTTCGTTCACCAGAAACTGGTGGAACAGCAAGGTGGTTCCCCCCCAGGCATTCTGCACGGTCTGCCCGGCGGGACCGCCATAGATGGCCACGATAAGCGGAATTTTCTGGCTCGCGTCCGCATTGCGCGGCAGAATCAGATAGCCATACAACACCGTGCCGTCATCGGCTTTGAATTCGAGGGTCTTCGGCGCAATCGGGTTGTAATCGGCCACGCTGCGCCCTTCCCAGATTTTCCGGCAGGGGCCGCCCGTCGCGCACTCCGAAATCTGCGGCGGCTTCAGCGTCGCGGAATGCGTTTCCACGAAGTGCTTGCCGTCATCGGCGAAGGTCGCGGCATAACTACCTTCTTCCGATGAAATGCTTTTCATCCCCGAGGCGTCCAGCTTCACGGAAAAAAGCTTCTCCTGTCGTGGGTCGCCTTTATTTGCGATGAAGAAAACGGTGCCCGATGCTTCATCCACACCGCTGATCTCGATTACCTCATAGTCTCCGGTTTCGAGCTGGCGTTCGAGTTTAGCATCGGCCGCCATGGGGTCTTGCGAGTTGAAACTGTAGAGATAAATGTGAGTGTTGCCGTCGCGCCAACTGGTCCACAGAAAGCGGTCGCCAGATTTCAATATTCGAAAGTCGTCGTTGACGTTCACCCACGCATCCGGAGACGATTCGGTCAGCACCTTGCGCGACCTCCCCGACTTCGCGTCGATAAAATAAAGGTCCATTACGTCCTGCTTGCGATTCAGGACCTCCGCCCAAGCCCAGCCTTCGCGAATCCAGCCGAAACGCGGCACGTAGGTGTCATCGTCATCGGTGAGTTTGATCCAGTGCACCTTGCCGCCGTTGCTGCCGACGACTCCCAAGCGCACGCTGGGATTCGGGTCCCCAGCCTTCGGATATTTTTCCTGCTCGACCCGGGGATGCGTCGGCAACCAGTCGGTGATGGGATAGGTCGGCACCCGGTTCTCATCCATCTGCAGAAAAATAATTTCGTGCCCTTCCGGCGACCAGAAGAAGTTGCTGCGCACGGCCAGTTCTTCGGCGTAAACCCAGTCGACTTCGCCGTTCAGAATGTTGTCGTCCTTGTCTTTATCCCTATCTTTATCCTTGCCTTTCTCTTTCTCCTCGCGCGTGAGTGGACGTTCACCTTCCTCTCCCGAGACGGGATGGACATAAAGATTGTGCTTGCGCACGTAGGCGAGGCGCTTGCCGTCCGGCGAAAACTTCGGGTCTTCGCTCGCGTCCGGAGAGGACGTAAGCTGCACTGCCGTTCCCGAGTCCAGACTGTAATACCAGAGCTGTCCCTGCGAATCGAAGAGCAGGTGTTTGGAATCGGGCGACCAGGTGTAGGCGGCGACGTGATACCGCGTCACGCGCTCTTTCTCGCGCTCGTCCTTGATCTTGCTCATAGGAGGGGCAAGCTGGGATAGCTTGATTTCGCTGGCTAGTATTTTTTTCTCGCCCGTCACCGCGTCCACATACCAGAGTTCGCCGTGCTCGCCGGCGTCATCACGCTGTACGAAAGATACCTTGGTGCCGTCCGGACTCCACTTGATCGTCTCCGGAGCGCGTCCCGTGACTCCGCCCTCGGCGAAGATCTGTTCAATCGTGAGTTGCTTCGTTGCGGCGGGCGGTGCGATGGTCTGGGGTGCAGCGGTCTGAGCACGCCCGGCGGAAAGCAGCACCAACAGGTTGGTGGTGAAGACGAAGAGAAGTTTTTTCACGAACGTACTCCGATTTCGCATGAGGTGTGACCCAGCGCTGCGCTGGCAGTGAAACTCAAAAGTGTACAACCTGGACGGAGTTCGCGTCAGAAGGATTGGTTGCCCGGCTCGCTGCGGACGGGCGGGGCGCCCGTCACTCCACCGGGGCAATCGACTTCATCTGCGCGGGTACGGGGTGTCTTGTTTCATACGCCGCGATCTCTGCCCCATGTTGCAGGGTCAGGGCGATATCGTCCAAGCCGTTCAGCAGACAGTGGCGAGAGAATTCATCCATCGCGAAAGTCGCCTCGAATCCTTGTCTGTCTTCCACTCGCAAGGTTTCGAGATCGACGGTGAGTCGGTAGTTTTCGATCTCCTTCGAACGGCGGGTGAGCTCCGCCACCTGCTCTTCGTTGAGCCGCACCGTCAACAGGCCATTCTTCAGGCTATTGTTGGCGAAGATGTCGGCAAACGACGACGCGATCACCACCCGGAAGCCGAAATCCGCCAGCGCCCAGACGGCATGTTCGCGCGAGGATCCGCAGCCGAAGTTTTTGCCGGCGACCAGGATCGAGGCCTTCGCATAGCGGGCCGCGTCGAGCACAAAATCGCCGGTCTTTTTTCCGCGCTCTTTTCCGTCTCCCGAAAAGCGCCAGTCGTAGAAGAGGAATTCGCCGAATCCGGTGCGCTCAATGCGCTTCAGAAACTGTTTGGGGATGATCTGATCGGTGTCCACGTTCACTTTATCGAGCGGGACTACGATGCCGGTATGCTTACGGAATGGTTGCATAGTTTAAACCTTCACCGAGCCCATGGAGCGACGGGCGTCCTCGCCCGGCCTCGATTCTACTGAGAGTGGGAGAATGACGGGCGAGACGCCCGTCGCTCCACCGTCATGACTATTGAAATCGCCAATTCCTTATGTCGGTGAAATGTCCGGCAATCGCCGCAGCCGCCGCCATCATGGGGCTCACCAGGTGCGTGCGTCCACCGCGACCCTGGCGTCCTTCGAAATTCCGGTTGCTGGTTGAAGCGCAGCGTTCTTGTGGCTGCAGGATGTCGGGATTCATGCCCAGGCACATCGAGCATCCCGACTCGCGCCATTCAAAGCCGGCATCGAGAAAGATGCGGTGCAATCCTTCTTGTTCCGCCGCGCGTTTGACCGCCTGCGAGCCCGGCACCACCATGGCGCGAACTTTCGGATTCACATGCTGCCCTCTCGCTACTCGCGCCGCTGCCCGCAGATCTTCGATGCGGGAGTTGGTGCACGATCCGATGAACACGCGGTCGACGGCAATGTTTTCCATTGGCGTTCCGGGGTCAAGACCCATGTAAGCGAGCGCTTGTTCCGCCGCGCGGCGGTCGGCCTCTTGCGCGAAGCTCTTTATCTCGGGAACGCGCGCGGTTATCGCCACCACCATGCCGGGATTCGTCCCCCAGGTCACGAACGGCGCGAGGGATGCGGCGTCAATCTCAATCACTCGATCGAATTGCGCTCCGCGATCGGTCGCCAGCGTCCGCCAGTACGCGACCGCTTCTTCCCAATCTTTTCCTTTCGGGGCAAAACGCCGGCCGCTGACATACGCGAAAGTCGTCTCATCGGGCGCGATCAGACCTGCTCGCGCTCCCGCCTCGATGCTCATATTGCAGAGCGTCATGCGGCCCTCCATCGACAATGCACGCACCGCATCACCGGCGTACTCGATCACATGTCCGGTGGCGCCATCGGTGCCGATCCGTCCAATAATTCCGAGCGCCAGGTCTTTGGCAGTGACGCCCTCCGCCAGCCTTCCGCTTACATGGATCTGCATCGTCTTCGGTTTTTTCTGCGGCAGACATTGCGTTGCCAAGACGTGTTCCACTTCGGATGTTCCAATGCCAAACGCCAGCGATCCGAATGCGCCGTGCGTCGAGGTGTGGCTGTCACCGCAGACAATCGTCATCCCGGGCAGAGTGATGCCGAGTTCGGGGCCGATGACGTGGACAATGCCTTGCTCCGCCGAATCCATGTCGAATAAGGGAACGCCGAATTCGTGGCAATTTTTCTGGAGCGCTTCGATCTGCCTGGCTGCGATCGGGTCGGTGATCGGCGAGCCCCGCGGAGTGGTCGGGATGTTGTGGTCAACCGTTGCCACCGTGCGCAGCGGCTGACGCACCGTTCTTCCCGAAACTCGCAAGCCGTCGAAGGCTTGCGGCGAAGTCACCTCATGTACCAGGTGCAAATCGATATAGAGCAGTGCCGACTGCCCTTCGGGAGCAGTGACCACGTGCGAATCCCAGACTTTCTCAAATAGAGTGCGAGGAGGCATATTTCCGGTTATGGCCGCGGAGTCTCTATGCGGCAGATCTGTCTATTAGTTTACCAACGCATGCGCCTGAGAAGCTTAGTCCTACGGCTTTTTTCATTTGTACACTCGCGAGAGTTGCTCTGCTCGCAGGCATCTGCCGAGCTGCGCTCGGCTCGGACGGGCGAGGGCGCCCGTCCCCACACAACGCGGATCACCGCGGCGGAAGTCTGCTTTTCCGGTTATGATTCAAGCAGTCAACCAACAAATATCGAGGGAAATGCCGCATGATCAACGGCAAACGGATTGCCGTCGTGTTCCCCGCATACAATGCGGAAAAGACGCTGGAAGCGACGGTTCGGGAATTGCCCGATCTGGTCGATATCCGAATTCTTGTCGACGACCATAGTTCCGATCGCACCGTCGAAATCGCGCACCGGCTTGGTCTGCAATCCTACGTGCACGACCGCAACTACGGCTATGGCCGCAATCAGCAGACCTGCTACCGCGAAGCTCTGGCCGCCGGCGCTGACGTCGTCATCATGGTCCATCCCGATTATCAGTACACGCCGCTGCTCGTAACCGCCATGGCGAGCATGATTGCTTACGATGTTTATGACGTGGTGCTGGGCTCGCGAATTCTGGGAGGGCGCGCGCGTCAAGGTGGCATGCCGGCGTGGAAGTACATTGCTAACCGCTTCCTGACGCTTTTCGAAAACACTTGTTTGGGCGCAAAGTTGTCGGAATATCACACGGGATACCGGGCGTTCAGCAGCACGGTGCTCAAGGATCTTCCGCTGCTCGAGAACTCGGACGATTTTCTCTTTGACAATCAGGTGCTGGCGCAGTGTGTGATGTTCGGGTTCCGGATGGGCGAAGTTTCCTGCCCGACGAAATATTTTCCGGAAGCTTCTTCGATCAATTTCCGGCGCAGCGTGAAGTATGGGCTAGGCGTGCTGCTGACGTCGGTACAGTTCCGCTTGCAGAAAATCGGGTTGGGGCAATTCCGGATTTTCAACCGCCAAGGCCGCTGCCTGGAGCCGGGCCTCGACGCCGGCTATTACAGTCCGAAGATTACCGACGGCCGGTCCGGCGGCTAATGTCGCCAAACGAACTCGCATCGCGCACCTGGACTTCATGGCAGTGGCGCTGGTTGGCCTTGCTGCTGCTGGCGGCGTTTGCCATGCTGGTGCAGGGATACCATCCGGGGCTGGAGGATGATGCGTTCTATCTGGCTGCGATCAAGCACAACCTGAACCCGGCCCTGTTTCCCCATGATGCAGACTTTTTCCGAGTGCAGTTTCAGGCGACAGTATTCGATAAGCTGATCGCGTTTTCCCTGCGATGGACCCACGTGCCCCTGGAATGGGGAATTTTATTTTGGCAGTGGTGCGTGACTCTTCTGATTTTATGGGGCTGCTGGCGAATCAGCCGGAGGTGTTTCGCGGAAGGGCACGCGCAGTGGGCGGCGGTGACGTTGGTAGCTGTTTTGTTGAGCCTCCCGGTCTCGGGCACGGGGCTGAGTTTGACAGACCAGTACCTGCATCCGAGAGCGTTGGCCACGGCGGCGATTTTGGCTGCGATCGTGGCCGTGCTCGAACCTTCGAACAATGGATGGAAGAACAATGCGCGGCGATTGCTGGCGGGCGTGCTTCTGGCAGCGGCTTTTTCCGTGCATGCCATCATGGCGGCGTTCGGGGCGTCGTATTGCTTGTTTCTGCTGTGGAATCCGGCGAAGCGGACGGAGACAGAGCCGCGGCGAACAGCCGTGTTGGCGGCGCTGCTTTTTCCACTGGGATGGATTTTTGAGCCGGCCTCGGATGTGTGGCGGCAGGCGGCGGCCACGCGCCCGTTTTACTTTGTGTTGCACTGGCATTGGTATGAGTGGCTGGGAGTAGTCGCGCCGCTGGCGCTGCTCTGGTGGTTTCGGGCACTGGCGGAGCGCCGGGGCTCGGCCGTGCTAGCGCGGGTGGCGGAGCGGCTGGTGTACTTTGGCGTGTTCCAGTTGGCGGTGGCGCTGTTGATGTTGCTGCCGGCGCGGCTGGAGCGCCTTCGGCCGCTGGAGCCGATGCGCTTTCTGCACCTTGTCTATTTGTTGTTCGTGCTGCTGTCGGGGGGATTGCTGGGGCGGTACGTACTAAAACGGCATGCACTGCGCTGGCTGCTGCTGTTTGTGCCGCTGAGCGTCGGGATGTTTTATGCACAGCGGCAGATGTATCCGGCAACCGCGCATCTGGAGTTGCCGGGTGCGGCGTCGCGAAATAGCTGGGTAGAGGCATTCCGCTGGATCAGCCGAAACACGCCGGTGGATAGCCAGTTCGCGCTTGATCCGCGTTACATGGAAGTGCCGGGTGAGGACTACCATGGTTTTCGCGCCCTGGCGGAGCGGAGCGTGCTGGCGGACGAGATTAAGGACGCGGGAATGGCAGCGCGAGTACCGAGCCTCGCGTCGCGCTGGCTGCGAGAAGTAGAAGCGCAACGTGGGTGGCGCAGTTTTCAACGGCCGGATTTTTTGCGTTTGAAAGAGGAGTTCGGGGTGGACTGGGTGGTTCTGCAGGTGCCGGGAGTGGACGGGCTGTCGTGCCCCCACAGAAACTCGCAGGTGATGGTTTGCCGGGTGGAGTAACGGGTGGGTCCAATAACCGGTAAGACGGATTTCAGGGAAGGGAGCGAGCGCAACGCGGGAAGCGGAAAAAGTCGGAGTTCGCGCTTATGGGCCGATGGTGGCGGCGGGGCTGGCGGTGCGACTGGCGGTTATTCCGTTTCTCTATCGCGATTGGCTGGATCCCTTTTTGCTGGAGCACTGGGCGTTCGGGCGGGTAGCGCGCTCGCTGGTGGCGGGGCACGGGTTCGGAAATGTGTTTGCGGACACGGGGCCGACGGCGGTGGTATCCCCGGTGTACGTTTATTTGCTGGCAGGAGTGTTCCGGTTGTTCGGGACGTACACGCCGGGGTCGATTGTGGCGGCGCTGGCGATAAACAGCGTGTTTTCGGCGCTCACGTGCATTCCTGTGTTTCTTCTGGCGCGCCGATGCTTTAACGGGCGGGCGGCGAGGTGGGCTGGTTGGGGCTGGGCATTTTCGCCATATGGGATTTACTACGCCGCGGATTGGGCTTGGTCTACGTGCCTGGTCACGCTGCTGCTCGCCGTGCTTTTCCTGTGGGCGCTGGCGCTGGAGGAGTCGGGCGCGGTGTGGGACTGGCTGGGCTTTGGCGCGCTTGGCGGCGTGGCGGCATTGACCGAGCCGGTGGTGCTTTCCGTCGTCCCGTTACTGGGTTTGTGGACGTGCTGGAGACGCTGGCGGAAGAGGCAGAGCTGGATGCTGCCCATGACTTCGGCAGCGCTCGGGGCATTGGCGGTGATGGCACCGTGGCTCGTGCGCAACTACGAGACATTCCATCAGTTCATTCCGATACGCAGCGGATTCGGGTTGGAGCTGTACATTGGAAACAGCGCCGACGCGATGCACTGGGTGGACCGCAGTCTACATCCGAATCACAGCGACGCGGAACTGGCGGAATATTCGCAGCGCGGCGAACTTGCGTACATGCAACACAAGACGCAGCAGGCGAAGCAGTACATTCGTAGTCATCCAGCGCAGTATGTTTATCGCGTGGTGCGGCGGATAATATACATCTGGACGGGGTTCTGGAGTTTTGATCGCGCCTATCTGGCCGAAGAGCCTCTGGATGTGCCCAATATTTTTCTGAGCACGACGATGACGGTGCTGGCGCTCGGGGGGCTGCGCCGGGTGTGGCGGGCGGATGCGTCGCTCGGGACGCGATTTGGCATCGTATTTGTGTTCTTTCCGCTGGCTTATTATTTTTCGCATCCGGAGACGTACTATTTCAGGCCAGTGGATCCGCTGATTGTGGTACTGGCGGCGTATTTCGTCACGAAGCGATTTGGAGGGCAGAGGCTGTCCGAACCTGGGGCAGGCACTTTAGCATCTTAAAAGAATAAGAATTGGTGGAGGATTTGGATACTACAGTTGTCGATGTGACCAACCCGGCGCGGGACGATGGCAGCCTGAACAATGGCAGCCCGAACCGTCGTCGCCCGAACCATGGTCGGCAGGACAATGGTCAGCTGAACAATAAGAATGGGCTGCGCCAGCCGGAGCTGGTGATTAGCGAGAGTCTGCGGTTCGCCTATGACACCTTCCTTACTAATAAGGTGCGGTTTCTGCTGACCGCGCTGGGCATGATGATTGGGACAGCGTCGCTGGTTCTGGTGGTCACGATTGGGCTTACGGGCAAACAATACATCCTCGACCAGATTCAAGGCATTGGCGCCAACCTGATTTATGCCAGCTACTCCGGCGGAGGGCAGCGCATTACGGCGGTGGCGCTCGATGAATTGACCGTGGATGACCTTACGGCAGTGCGGGAGCAGGTGCCGTCGGTGGTGGCCGCATCGCCGTTTGTGACGCTCAACGACCGCATCAGCGTGGGCAACGGTAAGGAGCAGGACATTTTGATTCTTGGGGTGTTTCCGGAATACAGTCAGGTGCGGAACCTGTTGCTGCTGGCGGGCCGGTTCTTTGACACGGAGGACTCGCAGGGGCGGAGCAAGGTCGGCGTGATCACTGAGAAGCTGGCGGTGAAGCTGTTCGGGACGTCAGACGGCGCGGTGGGCCAGGTAATCAAGCTGAACGGTTTGCCCTTTACGGTGATTGGAGTGTTTAAGGAGCGGGTGGAGACGTTTGGGCAGTCCGAAGTGGAGGAGAACACGATGGCGATCCCCTACTCGGTGAGCCGTTTTTTTCTGCCATCAAATGCGGTGCGGCAGATTTATTTCACGGTGGCGAGCCCGGATGAAGTGACGACTGCGACGGCTCAAATCAAGCGGGTCCTGCAGTCGCGCCACCGGCCGGAGTCGGTCTACAACGTGGAGAACCTGACGCCACTGGTGAACCTGGCGGAAAGAACGGCGAACATTCTAACAGTTGTACTCTTGCTGATCGCCGCGGTGGTATTGCTGGTCAGCGGCATCGGTATCATGAATATCATGCTCGCCACCGTCAGCGCCCGCATTCGCGAGATCGGCATTCGCAAAGCGGTTGGCGCCACCAAACGCGAGATCCGCTTTCAGTTCCTTTCCGAGGCCATTCTCATCTCCCTCATCGGCGGCGTCCTCGGCATCGTCATCGGACTCGCCATCCCCTACTCCGTCCGTTTCCTCACCGCCTATCGCATTCCTATTTCCGGTCTCTCGGCGATCATCGCCATCGTCGTCTGCTCGCTGGTCGGCGTTCTGTTCGGCACCGTTCCAGCTATCCGCGCCTCCCAACTCGATCCCGTCGAAAGCCTGCGCTACGAGTAGCGGACCAGTAACCATGTAGATAACGGCCGAGGCCCGTCTCCCGGCGTGGGTGAGAATCAACTCAGTAACAAGTGGGAAAGAAGGCCCGGTCGCAAGGTATGATTTTGCACTAAAAATGCGCTTTCGCGATCGCAAGTGAAGTGTCGCTCGAAGTAGTCGCTCGAGGTGGGAGAAGTAAATTGTATTTTTGTGCTGAAAAGTATAATTAAGCGCGAGCCTGATTCATTTGAGTAAAATAACGAGCTTTCCCAAATCGAACTCGACCAGCAACCGCAGCCGCGCCGTGGTCCTGCTGAGCGGCGGCATGGATTCCTGCCTATGTGCGGCACTGGCGGCGCGCGACCACCAGACGGCTGCCGTCCATGTCAGCTACGGGCAGCGGACCGAGCAGCGCGAACGGCGCTCCTTCGAAAGCATCTGCGACCGGCTGGAAATTCGCGACCGGCTGCTCGTGCGCAATGAAGCTCTGCGCGCCATCGGCGGATCCGCCCTCACCGATTCGAGTATTGCCGTTCCCGAAGCGGTCGTTGCTGGAGTGCATCCGACTGGAGTGCACACGATCGGCGCCGGCATCCCCGTCACGTATGTCCCTTTTCGCAATGCGCATTTTCTCGCCGTTGCCGTCAGCTGGGCCGAAGTGCTGGGAGCGGAAAAAGTCTATATCGGAGCGGTTGAGCCGGACAGTTCAGGCTATCCCGATTGCCGGCCGGAGTATTATCGGGCGTTCAATGAAGTTGTGAAGGCGGGGACCAAAGAAGGAACAATCCGGGTGGTGACACCGCTGATTGCGATGCATAAAGCCGAGATTGTCAGGCTTGGCCTTGAACTGAGTGCCCCATTCGATTTAACGTGGTCATGCTATCAACGTGAAGATCGCGCCTGCGGTGTGTGCGACAGCTGTGTGCTCCGCCTGCGGGCGTTTCGCGAAGCGGGCGCGGAAGATCCCATTCAGTACGCGGAAGCTGCGGCCCGATTGAGCTAGAACAGTATTCAGGAATCGTCATTCGATGTTCAGCCCCTAAAGGGGCAACTGATTTCGGATAACTTGCGGCATTGCTGAAGGGATGCCCTGATACGAAACCAGTGCGTCGAGTTCAGTAAATTCAGATTCAATGCCGGGAGGCAAATCATGAGGAAATATTTCATCCTTCCCCTGCTGCTCGTCCTCGCCGCGGGGCTGTTCGCTCCACCCGCGTTCGCGCAAACCACGGGCACAGTGAAGGGAACGTGCAAAGACTCCGATGGGAAACCGATCGCGGGGGCCGAAGTGCAGTGGACTGGAACCGAATCGGGCCACACGTATACCCTGAAAACCAATAACAAGGGTGAGTACTTCTCGCTCGGCATCGTCCCGGGCAAGTACAACATCAAGCTCAGCAAGGACGGCAAGGAACTATTCCACTTCACTAACGTCCCGGTGGGCCTGGACGAAGTGGTGCTGGACTTCGACCTGAAGAAAGAACAGGTGAACGCGCTCCAAGGCCAGGGACTGACCCCTGAACAAGCCAAGGCGAGAGCGGAGGCTAAGGCCAAAGAGGCGAGCGAAACGAAAACCGTCGGCACGCTCAACGACAAACTCAATGCTGCCAAAGCAGCTTCCGTTGCCGGCGACTACGAGACCGCAATAGCCACCTTGAATGAAGCCAACCAGATCGACAGCACTCACGCTGAAATCTGGGCATCGCTCGGGGACGCCTATCGCTTGTCGGGGCCCAAGCAGACCGATCCCGCCGAGAAACAGAAGCGCTACGAGATGGCCGCAGCCGATTTCCAGAAGGCAATTGAACTGCGCAGCGCCTCTGATGCGGCACAGAAGGATCCCGGAAATAATCTGAAACTGGCTGCCTACTATAACAACCTTGCGGAGGCCTATGCGAAGGCCCGCAAGATCGACGATTCCGTGACCAACTATAAGAAGGCGGCCGAGCTGGATCCGGCGCACGCCGCCATGTACCTGTACAACGAGGGTGCGATTCTGACCAATGCCGGCAGGGCGGATGAGGCCATTGCGGTATGGGACAAGGTGATTGCCGCCGATCCGACAAAAGCCGCCGCGTATTACCAGAAGGGCGTGAACTTGATCGGCAAGGAAACCATCGGGAAGGACGGTAAAACGATCGCGCCCGAAGGTACAGCCGAGGCCTTTCAAAAGTATCTTGAGCTCGACCCCAACGGTCCGTTCGCTGACGGGGCCAAGGCGATGCTGGCCAGCATAGGCGCGCCCGTGGAAACGGGCTTTGGCACGAAGAAAAAAGCGGTGAAGAAGTAAAGGCAATTCTCAGTCCCTATTCTCGGCGATGCCGTACAACTGGGAACTGAGTACTGTATTCATTTTGTCTCCAGTTACCGAGGTCTATGACCTACTTGTCCTACGCTGTTCCGCGCATCCGCGTTACATTCATTACATAGGTTCCTTGGCGACGTTTCTCCCCTGTGGCGGCAATGCTGATAACTGGGAGTGCAAGGAATGGCTGCTCCGGGGAATTCCCCGATTGCGATTACGTTTGAGGGCATCAGTGGAACGGGCTCGATCCCGACGCCGGTTCTGCTTGCGGGCATGTTGCGCGCCTCGGAGAAGGTCAGCGATCTGATTTTTTCGCCGGGGCGTCCGCCGCAGGTCGAAATTCACGGACAACTCACGGCGGTCGAAATCTCCGGGAGCAGCATGCTTTCGGCGGATGACACACGCCGCATCGCGGCCGATTTGATCGGCACCAATAAGCAGGCCATCAATACGCTTCGCGAGCAAGGATCCTGCGACGTCTCCTATGGATTGCCGGGAATGGCGCGGTTCCGGGTCAACGTTTTTATTCAGCGCGGGAGTTGCGCGATTGTGATGCGCGTAATCCCGACCGCGATTCCGACTTTCAGTTCGCTTCGCCTGCCGGCGCAGTTGGAAGAGGCAGCGAACGTGCGCAACGGGATCATTCTGGTGACGGGCGGAACGGGATCGGGCAAGTCTTCGACGCTCGCCGCTTTGATTGACCGCATCAATAGCGAACATTGCTACCACGTTCTTACGGTCGAAGATCCGATCGAGTTTCTGCACAAGCACAAGAAATCGACGGTACACCAGCGCGAATTGCACAGCGATGCGCCGAATTTCACGATGGCGCTGCGGGCAGCGCTGCGGCAGGCGCCGCGCGTGATTATGGTCGGCGAAATCCGCGACCGGGAGACGCTCGAGATTCTTCTCGACGCCGCCGAAAACGGCCACCTCGTTCTTTCCAGCATGCACACCGTCGATGCCTCGAAGACGGTGGAGCGCGTCATCGCCACGTTCGCTGCCACCGAACAGCAATCGGTGCGGGAACGTCTCGCGAAAACTTTCCGCTACATCATTGCGCAGCGGCTGATACCGCGCGCCGATGGCGGTGACCGCGTCGCCGTCGTCGAAATCCTGAAATCCAATTCGCGCACTCGCGATTGCATCGAACAAGGCGAGCGGGCGGGCCGCACGCTGCTGGACGCTATCAAGGCCAGCGAAAATGAAGGCATGCAACACTTCGATGGCGAGATCGCGAAACTGGTCCGCTCGGGCCTGGTGGATCTGGAAACCGGCCTTGGTTTCGCCAGCAATGCGACCGTGCTGGGGCAGGAACTGGCGCGGTAAGGCAGTTCCCAGTTCCCGGTTGTCAGGTCTAAAAAAAAAGCCCAGCCTTGACTCTCAACTCTCTTCTTTAACTCTCAAGTCTCTTCTTTCGCGGCCGCCATCCACTGGCGAGTACCGATGGCCGTGCCCCAATGGAAGCTTTCATCGCGACGGTTGCCTAATTGGGGTGACCGGAGTGACCGATATTCTCTATTAGGAGATCGTAGAGGATCCTTTGTTTTCTCGTGCGCGTCTCCTTTTAAGGTCATGCCGGTTTCGATTCCGGAGAAATCTCCCTTCTGCGACCGCACCCTACGGTTGGAGCGAACGGACAAATCCATCGTGAAGGTGATGTGTATGAGTGGCAGAAGCTTTTCGTTCCTCAGGGTCTTTGTGATGCTGTTCCTGTTTGGGTGCGGTGCTTACGGACAAGGTGGCGCGACCGGCGCCATTGGCGGCGCGGTGCTTGACGGCAAAGGCGCGCCAATTTCCAAAGCACAAGTGGAGATCCGGGAGGCGGGAAGTTCTACCACGTGGCGGACGGTGTTCGCGGACTCTAGCGGGAACTTTACGGTGGCATCGCTCCCGGTGAATGCCTATGAGGTGGTGGTTTCGGCGACGGGATTCTCGACCAGCAAGTACAACGGCGTGACGGTACGTGTGACAGAAACGACGCGACTCAATCCTTCGCTGAGCAGCCTGGAGAGCCAGGTGTTCAGAGAGGCGGCGGGAGCCGGGCAAGAAATGGAAGAGGTGATGGTGGTGAGCGCTCCGCCGGTAGTCACAGTGGAAACAAGCAGTGCGGCTACCGGGCGGACAGTGGAGGCCGAGGTAATCCGTAGCCTGCCCCTGGCTACACAGAACTTTCATCAGCTGCTGAATCTATCCGCGGGTGCGCTTTCGAACCTGAACGCATCGGCGGAACTGGGCCGTGGCGACGTGGGCATCAACGTCAATGGCCAGCGGCAGAACAATAACAACTACATGCTGGATGGAGTCAGCGTCCCCGATCTGAGAAATTCCGAGTTGCTGAACACGCCACTGCCTAGTCCCGACGCGGTGCAGGAGTTCAAGGTTCAAACCAGCTTGTATGACGCAACCGAGGGGCGCAACGGCGGAGGCAACATCAACGCGGTGCTCAAGAGTGGAACCTCGCAGTGGCACGGATCGGCGTTCGAGTACTTCCGCAATACTGTTTTGAATGCCAACGAGTTCTTCCAGAAAAGGGAAGGGGAACCGCGACCGGTACTGCGCCAAAATCTTTTCGGGGGCAGCCTCGGCGGACCACTCGGGCATGAGGCCAGAGGCGGGTCCCTGTTCCTCAGTTACCAGGGGACGCGGCAGGCGAGCGGGCTTTCTTCGGGGGCGATCATCAGCGGCTTAATTCCGGCACTGCCGATGGACCGTTCGGCGGCTTCGCTCTCGATGGCGGGGTTCGGAAACGCGACCACCCCAATTGATCCAGTAGTGCTGAAACTACTCAATGTCAAGAGCGACCAGTTTGGCGGAGCGGGAGGAGGTTGGCTGATCCCGTCATTACCGCCGTCGAATCCTGCTAACCCGAGCGCTGGGGCAGAGTTCGATCTGAGCCGCCCGGGGCGATATAACGAGGACCAAGCGACCGCGAATTACAATCGCGAGTTCAAGGATGGGAGAGACAAAATCGCGGGTCTTTTCTTTTTCTCCAATTTCCATTCGCATCTACCCTTTGGCACCGGAAGCCTGCCCAGTACGCCGGGAGAGTCGCTTAGTGATGGAGACCTGAATTTTCCGGTGGACCTGCCGGTGCGCAACCGTTTCCTCAGCTTGGCCGAGACCCACGTGTTTGGACCGCGGGTGGTGAATGAATTCCGCTTTGGGTTTCTAGATCTCCGCAGCCAGATATCGACTCAAAACCCAGTGACTGCCAATCAGTTGGGCATCGTGCGGCCGAGCAACAACGTGACCGATGACACTTACCGCTTCGAAGTGTTGGGGATCGGAATTGGTCCGAATGAAACGGCGAACCTGAGCCAGGTGCAGCACAATTACACATGGGCGGATACCGTCAGTTATTCGCTGGGTAAGCACTTCCTGCGCTTGGGAGGGATGTACACGCATGCCAGCATGGACCGGGACTTTCCGCAGGACTTCAACGGGTTGGTATTTTTTAACAGCCTACAGGCGTTTCTCATAGGAGCTCCCGCGTTTGCGTTCGATGCGAGCGGTGTGTCGAATCACCGGTTCCTGCTCAATGACTACGCGACCTACTTTCAAGACGATTACAAGGTCGTACGAAATCTGACTTTGAACCTGGGGCTGCGGTGGGATTTGATGAGCGCTCCGAAGGACGCTCTTCATCATATGGCCAATGTGATTCCCGATCTGATGGCGTTGGGTAAGAGTCCATTTGTGTACCCAAAGTCAGTCGATGCGTTCAACATCCCCGGATTGGTGGGGACGACCAGCGAGACGGTCCGCGCCAATAGCTATGCATCCAATTGGGGACCGCGCATCGGGTTTGCATACGACGTGCTCGGCCGGCACACGACTTCGTTGCGTGGCGGATATGGCATTTATTACGAGCGGGAGAGCCTGGCGCTGGCCGAGCAATTAGGCAGTCAAGCTCCGTTCGCGCCTAGCGTTACGGCGCTTGGCGCATCACCCGGCCAACTGGGGACTCTGTTCAATGGCCTGTTGCCGCCAGGCAATGTCATCGATCCGAAGTTCGTGCCTCGGCCGTCGCACCTTTTGGGGTTTATCGATCCGTCGAACGGCCAACCGACGTCGAATCCCAACATGTATCCGGTTTTCAGCGGCAGCACGTACGGTGCGACCGCGATTTCGGCGCCCCAGCGCTACGTCTCTCCGAACACGCAGCAGTGGAATCTCACGGTACAGAGAAGTCTGCCCGGCGAATGGATGATGCAAATCGGGTACGTGGGAACCAAAGGCACGCACCTGTCGGCAATGCTGGACCCCATGCAGGCACGACTGGCCAGCTCGCAGAGTCCAATTGTCGTGCAGGACGTTTTTGGCAACACTTACACCATCACGCAGAATACCCAACTCAATGTCGGAGCACGGTCCCCCGTATTGGGGCTGAATCCCCGGGGATACTTCCAGTTCAGCAATGCGGCGACATCACGATTCAACTCTCTGCAAGCTACGCTGTCACATCGGTTTGGCAAGGGGCTTCATTTCCAGGGAGCTTACACATTTTCGAAGTTGACCGATCCGGTGGCGACGATGGATACCGCAATTTACCAGTTTCCGACGAATGATCAGACCCGGTTGGCACAAGCGTTGTCGGATTTCGACCGAACCAACCGGCTCGTGCTCAGCTATAGATATGACACGCCTTTCTTCTCGCACGCCCCGGGATGGCAGGGCGCAGTACTGGGGCACTGGTCGATGAGTGGCATCACCGTGTTTCAATCGGGGCTGCCTTTCCGAGTGACCGACTCGGCGGGCGCTTCGGTTTATGGCACGGCGTTTCCGAGCACCGCGACTCCCAGCTTGGCGCCCGGTTATACACTAGCCAGCGCACTGACCTCGGGAAGCATCGATCAACGGCTTGCGGGATACCTGAAACGGGAGGCTTTTGTGCCCGCGCCAGTGGTGGGGATCGACGGTTCGACGGGCTTCGGCACGCTGGGACGCAACGTCTTCCGCGGGCCGTTCCAGCAGAACTGGGATGTGTCGCTGGCCAAGAGTTGGAGGGTCCGGGAGGAGCAGAGCGTCAAGTTCTCGGCGGACCTGTTCAACGTGTGGAACCATACGAATTTCGATAAGCCATCGGTCACCAACATCGAGAATCCGTCGTTCGGGCAAATTACCAACACGGTGGGGACGCCCAGGCTGGTGCAGTTCTCGCTGCGTTACGCTTTTTAGGGGCGCTCGTTGAGATTCCTTATGCTAGCCAGCGAAAGATTCACTCGGCTGCGGTGGTGCCTTGGACCGCCGTTCCGCTGCGCTGCACTCTCCTTCCTGCTATTAAGCTTGGTTCTTGGCGGAGTTGTTTGGGGGCAGGGTCCCAAGCGGAGAGTACTTGCGCGTACGGCTCCGAGCTATCCGGAGTTGGCCAAGCGGATGCACCTGAGTGGCAAGGTGAGGCTGGAATTGGTCATCGCTGCCGGGGGATCGGTTAAGTCCGCGAAGCTGGTGGGCGGCAATCCGGTCTTTGAGAAGAGTGCCATAGACGCGGCGAAGCAGTGGAGATTTGAAGCGACCGAGAAGGAAACGAAAGCGGTGATTTTGCTGGAGTTTGCTGAGCCGTAAAAACACCGCATTGCCCACCTAAGAGTTTGACCGCTTCGCTGGGCGGTCCGCCCCTTCGCAGGGAGAGCCGCGCAGAATTCGAGCGGCGTATGATTCCTGCATGTCTTCTTCCCCTTCTTCTAACTCTTTCTGCTCCTCTTCGGTGGTGCCCTCGGCTAGTGTGGTTAGCTTTGAAGTGGCTCGACATCTGGTCGAGCAGCATGCGGCCGATGTGTCTCCGGGAGAGGTAGAGACGGTCGATCTGCTGGTGGGGCTTGGGCGAGTGCTGGCGGAGGGAATTTTGGCGGACCGCGATTTTCCTCCTTTTGCTCGAGCTACTCGCGATGGATATGCGGTGCGGGCGGCGGACCTGGCGAAGATTCCGGCGCGGCTTGAGGTTGTTGGGGAGGTGAAGGCGGGCGACTTGTTGGAGCCGGGTGTGCCCTCGGTTGGGCCTGGACGGGCGATGGCAATTATGACTGGGGCTCCGCTGCCGGCGGGGGCGAACGCGGTGGTGATGGTGGAGCATACGTCGTCGATACACGAGTCGGAGGGTAAGCTGGTGGAGGTCCGGCGCAGCGCCGGCGTCGGCGAGAATTTTGTTCCACGCGGGGCGGAAGCACGCGCGGGACAGCTGCTGCTGGATCAGGGACACCGGCTGGACCATGCAGGCGTCGCGATTGCAGCGTCGGTTGGTAAGAGCCGGGTGCAGGTGTTTCGGAAGCCGCGCGTGGCAGTGCTTTCAACCGGCGACGAAGTGGTGGAGATTGATGCGACGCCGGGGCCGGCGCAGATACGCAATTCGAATTCGTATTCGCTGGCGGCGCAGGTTCAGAATGCGGGCGGGGAGGCAGTGCGGCTAGCGATTGCCCCAGACGAGCGGAAGAAGCTTCGGGCTTTGATTGAAGAGGGATTGGGATGCGATCTGCTATTGCTGACAGGCGGCGTCTCCATGGGGAAGTACGATCTGGTGGAGCAGGTTCTTGGGGAGTTGAAGGCGGAGTTTTATTTTACGGGAGCGGAGATTCAGCCGGGGCGGCCAGTGGTGTTTGGTTCGTGTGGCGCGGGCGCCCTCGCCCGCGTTGACAGCGGAGTTGCTGCGGGCACGCGGGCGAGGGCGCCAGCGCCACACAAGAAATATTTCTTTGGGCTGCCGGGGAATGCGGTTTCTACCATGGTAACTTTCGAACTCTTCGCTCGACCGATGATCGAAGCGTTGGCGGGAATGACGCCACAGCCGTTGATCTTTCTTCGAGCCCGGCTGAAGTCGGAGATACGGACGAAGACCGGCTTGAAGAGATTTCTTCCAGCGGTGCTTTCGGGAGAGTTTGAGAATGCGGAGGTGGAGTTGGCCAGGTGGCAGGGGTCGGGCGACATCGCTGCGTTGGCGCGGGCGAACTGCTATGTTGTGATTCCTCAAGACCGGGAACGGATTGAGGGGGGAGAATGGGTGTCGTTATTGATGCGATCCGGTTGATGCGGGAGGGGTGCGAGGGCTGGGGAGACGCTGATTCCGAGGTGAGGCCGAGTTGCGCTCGGCCTGGACAGCTGGGGCGGCTGTCCCTACGCAAGCTTAAGGTGAGTACGATAACCTGTGGTGATGCCGAAAAAACTCTCCCATTACGACGTTCGCGGCCAGGCCCGTATGGTGGACGTGTCGTCCAAGGCGCGCACGGCGCGAGAAGCGGAGGCGAGCGCGTTCGTACGAATGACGCCGGAGGTGCTGCGGGCGCTGCCGAAAAATCCGAAGGGCGACCCGCTCGAAGTGGCGCGGACGGCGGGAATCATGGCGGCGAAGCGGACTGCGGAGTTGATTCCGATGTGCCATCCGATAGCGCTGTCGCACATTGCTGTGACCCTACGCGTGTGCGAGAATGGCGTTTCTATTGCCACAAAAGTAAAGACTATGGCGGAGACGGGTGTGGAGATGGAAGCGCTGGTCGCGGCCAGCGTGGCGGCGCTGACGGTGTACGACATGTGCAAGGCGCTCGACAAGGGCATCGAAATCCGGGAAGTGGTGCTGGAACGGAAGTCCGGGGGCAAGAGCGGAGACTACCGGAGAAGCGGCAAGCGGAAATAGTTCTCGATTATTTGTCTTTATCTCTTAATCTATGGCGAGCAACGTCAAAATCCTGCTGGTGGACGACAACCCGATGGTGCTGGGGATGCTGCAGCAGGCGCTCTCGGCGATGGGTGAGGTAACCGTCGCGACCGATGCGGCCGATGCGTTGTTGAAGGCAGTCGATGACCTGCCGGATGTGATGATCTGCGACTATCGTATGCCGGGGATGGACGGGCGGCAGTTGCTGGAAAAGCTGAAAAGCAGGCCGGCTACTGCCAGCATCGCGGTCATCCTGATGGCCAGCAAGGCCGACATCAGCGAACGATTGTCGATGCAGGACCCGATCGAAGACTATCTGGAAAAACCCTTCTTCCTGAAGGATGCCACGCACAAAATCAAGCGTGTGGTGGACCGGATCGCGCTGGAGAAGCTGAGCAAGGCAGCGTCGACTGATGGCGTGTTGCGCGGCAGCCTGTCGCAGATGAACGTGATTGACCTGGTGCAATCGCTGGAGATGGGACGCAAGAGCTGTATGCTCACGATGACCAATGGCGACGATAAATGTGAGATCTATTTCAGCCAGGGACAGGCGAAGCACGCCGCTTATGGTCCGATTACGGGAGACGAAGCGGTTTTCAAAGTGCTGCGCTGGACGGAAGGAAATTTCCAGATTGATTTCAAAGCAAAATCCGCGCAGGAGACGACGACTCTGAATACGCAGGGCCTGCTGATGGAAGGATTGCGCCTGCTGGACGAGTCGCAGCGGGACGCAGCGGCTGAAGGTGAAGATGTCCTCCTCGACTCCTGATGCCTCAACGCGTGACGCGTCGTCGCGTAATGGGACGCGGGCGGCGGTCTTGACGGTTAGCGATTCTTGTTCGCGCGGCGACAAGGTGGATCTCTCCGGTCCGGCCGTGGCGAAAGCGCTGGAACGGCGCAAATTTCAAGTGGTGGTGCGCAGCGTGGTTGCCGACGAGAGCGCCGAGATTCAAGACAAACTGATTGAGTTGTGCCGGTCGGCCCGACTGGTGGTGACCACGGGCGGAACCGGACTCGCTCCACGCGACGTGACGCCGGAGGCGACGGGCGCGGTGTGCGAGCGGCTCGTGGAAGGGATCGCCGAACAGATGCGCTTGCAGGGGGCGCGCAAGACACGCTTTGCGGTGCTGAGCCGCGCGGTGTGCGGGGTCCGGGGAACGAGCCTGATTCTGAATCTGCCGGGCAGCCCGGCGGGAGCGGTCGAGTCGCTGGAGGCGGTGATGGATTTGTTGCCGCATGCGCTGGAGTTGCTTGCGGGGAAAACGGCGCACGAGCGTCGTTAGTCGTTAAGTCCTCGGTCGTTGGTCGATAGTCGATGGTCGTTGGCAAAATCGTATGGAGCGGACTGTCGAAGCGAACTGGGCTGGCCTGCTAACGACTAACGACTAACGACCACCGACCAACGACCGCCTCCCGCTTCTCACGTAAACTGTACTCGCTTGAACAGGATCAAACATTTTGTCCACGCCTACGGCGAGTGGATCAAGCACGTGCTAGCGCCCCTGGGGCCATGGGGGATGCTTGCGTTTGCGGCGGTGGATGGCTCGTTCATGGGCCTGCCTCTGGATGCGATTTTCGTCAGCTACGTCTACAACGATCGCTCGCGGTTCCTAATGTATGTGCTGCTGGCTTCCGCTGGGTCGGTGCTGGGAAGCATTGTTCTCTACGTTATCGGGTATGCAGGTGGTGAGGTGCTGCTGCGCAAGCGGCTTTCGCCGGAGCGCTTTGAAAAGATACACGCGTCCTTCGATCACCATGAATTCTGGGCACTGATGTTTCCCGCGATGTTGCCGCCGCCGACGCCGTTCAAAATCGTAGTGCTGGCAGCGGCGGCGTTTGAGATGAACTTCGGGCATTTTCTGCTGGCGATTTTTGCGGGACGGTTCGTACGCTTTCTGATTGAGGCGCTGCTGACGTTCTGGTTCGGTCCGGGGATCGTGACGATGACGGGGAACCTTTTCGCGCACCACATCGTCTCGATTCTGGCGGGGGCAGGAGCGCTTCTCGGGGGGTGGTGGATCTGGCGGCAAAGGAGACGAAGCCGAGCTGCGCTCGGCTTAGACCCTTCGACTTCGCTCAGGGCAGGCTCGGGGAACGACCGTCCCCACACAAGCTAGTCCCCACACAAGCTGGTTCTCCTAAGCTGCTGCTGCGCCCTGCGGCTTATGAGACCGAGCGATCACTTTAGCGGCTGCGGGTAATCCGAACATGACTGCGGTGAAGAGCATATCGCCTGCCAGTCCGCGGCGAAAGAAGGGCAGGGCGGCCACGTAGCAGCTTACAAGGCCGGACCAGGTCTTGGGATACGTGGTCCCGAATGCCCACACAGCCAAATCGCTCAATATGAAGAAAGAAACCGAACTGGCGAGCGCGGCCCCTGCGACCCGTAACCAGCTGCTGTTTTCGTGCAACTGGGTGCCGAGCAAGAGGATCGCCGCGTACCAGGCCCAAACCACGGGTTGATCCCAACCGAGAGGATAGGCATAAACGAATTTGTTGAGCAGGACATCAGAGGCGATCATCAGCCCAAAGGGAATCCAGAGCTGCCGCCGCGAACCGCGCGCGCCAAAATAGAGCAGCGCCGCTGCCACTGGGGTAAATCCCCAGGGATGCGGCATGAACGGCATCCTCGCCAGGACCGCAAAAATCACGAATAGATAGGCCAGCATGATCCACCTCGTTAAGAGTCAATTAGGATTGTTGCGCGAGCGGATGCTGCCGGTCAAGGGCAAGTGGACAGGCCAATCCGTCGTCGCGGAGCATCTCGGCCGGACAAAGACGCAAGTCCTGGAGGCAAATCGATGATTATCGAAATGCGCACTTACAAGACCAAGTCCGGCATGCGATCCCAGTTTCTTGAGATCTTCCGCGCCAAGTCCATTCCGGCGCACGCGGAAATCGGAATGAAAATATTGGGGCCGTTTCTGTCGGTCGAAGACCCCGATACATTTTTCTTTATGCGCGGCTTCCCGGACCTTGCTTCGCGGGAACCGATGAAAGCAAAGTTTTACGAAGGGGAGCTTTGGAAGCGCGAGTTGGAGAATGTCCTGATGCCGATGTTAGACAAGTACGACGTCGTGCTGGTGGAAGATCCTGAGGGTCTGGTTCGCTGGCAGTAGTAGGATAACTTTGCCTCGCGGTTACCGGGTGCTCGTACTTGCACTTCTCATTCCGAACGTTTCCGCCACCACTTGCAGGTCTCGGGTCAAGAACACCGCCGCGCCGAGGGTGACGCGGGCGTTGCGTCCGGGATAGTCGTAGCGGAGATCGCGGAAGCGGACTACGTAGGCGGCGCGGCCGTTGCTTGCCGGGCCAAGGCTTGCCGGATCGCTCACTAGTTGTTCGGTTTCAGTTAAGGGAAACTGGGCCCAACTCAGGTACACGCGTCCGAGGTAAGTTTTCTTGGCGGCGAGAGTGATAGGAGTTTCTTCGGGCTTGTAGTGGATCTGCATTTGGGCGTCGGGATCGACTTCGGGCGCGAGCGAATCGACGTCCATGGTGGCGAAGAAAGCGGGCGTTTCTACGACCCCGTACCAGCGAAACGGATTATCCCAGTGGGGGTACGCGGAAACGCGAGTCGCCTCGGTTCCCTGGTAGTTGCGCGACTGGAGCGCGGCCACGGCGCGGCGATGCTCATAGTCGCGAAGTCCCCAATACGCGAAGACGGCGAGCAGTGCGAGAATCGCTGCCAGTCTTCCAGTTGGCTTGGCGCCCGGGCCCTTACTGCGGGCGCCGATCTCTTCGTTAATCAGCGAAAATAATGCGGGGAGAATCAGGCCCAGCGTGAGAACGATGAGCAGGACGGGCTCGACGATGAAAACGATGTCCCAGGAAATCCAGCGCTCGGAGAACGGCCAGAAAGGGCGCACTCCGTAGTTGTTGGTGAAGTCGAGGAGAATGTGGCTGAGGCCGGCCAGACAGGCGTAGGCGAAGAGCAATCCCCAGCGCGGGGGCAGATTGGGATTGCGGGTCCTGCGGCCGCGCAGGCGCCAGATGAGATAGATGAATCCAACGACCACGGCGGCCACAAGCGGGATGCCCAAAAAAGAATGGGTGAAGCCGCGGTGATGGTTTAAGCCGAACGCGGAGCCGCCGAATCGGCTGAGGACATCGAGGTCGGCGGCTTCGGCTGCGAGGGTTAACGTGGCGGTAGCTAGCGCGGTTTTGCGGTTTAGTCCGGCGCGGCTCATGGCGGCGCCGAATAAGAAGTGAGTTACGGGTTCCAAAGTTCTCCTGGTCAAAATGTAGTGCACTGCTGAGACGGGGCGAGCCCCTTCTCTACGGGACGGTCATGCGGGTACTACCAGGGACAGGGCGTCGTGCACCATCGTCATGCAGGCCGGCAGGCGGCCTAGTAGTTCGCCATCGGCCTCTACATAGACTCGGTCTTCTTTGTGACTATGACTGTCGTGACTACGACCCTCACGACTATGGCCTTCATGACTACGGCTGGCGCTTTTCTCCGGCAACCGGCACATGATCTCCGAGCAGCTGACCAGATCAATGCCGTCGATATTCCATTGTCGTCCTAGCAGCGCTCCGGCTACATACTGTAGATAGGCATTGCGGCTGGCGGTGCGGCACATGACGGTGCGCAGATCGCTGCAATCGAGCGAGGCTCCGGGGACGAGCTCGCGGAGGATGTTTCCGAAAAACCGGATTCTCACCGCCAGGAGTTCGGTCAGCAAGGCGTGTTCACGCAGGCCGCTGCCGTTGGCGTACTCAACCTCGAATGGGCGCATACGATGCGTCGCCCACAATTGCCATGCTTTGAGGTAGTAAGCCGTCATGCCCCGCTTCTTGAGTTCCGCGGTCAGTTTGTAGAACAGGTGCGCGTCTACGCCGATTCCGGCGGCGACAGTGAAGTAGCGCGCGGCGAACTTGCCGTTGAAATCCTCATACTCAATTCGGCCGAGAGGGATGCGCCGGACTCTGCCGTTCACTGCGACTTGAGCGGCGGCGCTGGGGCGGAGCGGAATTGCCAGGTCGTGCGCGAGAGCGTTGGCGGTCCCGAATGGGAGAATGGCGAGCGCGACGGGTGTCCCAGCTAATCCCTGAATAACATCGTGGATCGTGCCATCGCCCCCGCAGGCAAAAACGGTGTCACTACCAGCCGCCACAGCACAGCGGGCGTGGTCGGTTGCTTCCGGACTGGAGCGGCATACGGTAAGCTCGGTACGGATGCCGGCCGACTGGATGATGCCAATGGCATGGTCCAGTTCCGTGTCGCGCTGTCTTCCACGGCGGCCAGAGTTGGGATTGAACAGAATGGTAGCTTTGTGCATTCGTCGGCTAGCTCTCTTTTGAGTTTAGCGCAAGCCGCAGTCACGCGAGACTTCAGGTGAGGAAGTTAACAGGCGGTTGCTTCCGGGGCCAAATCTGCACTATGCTTGCGCGAAAAGTCTTTAGGGCGCTCGGTTTATTCGCGATTGGTGTCCGTTTAGCTCATTTCAGAAGGAGCTCCGTATGAAACTGCTCACGGGTCGTTCCCGAGACGCGGCAAGTCGTGTCTCTACTTTTGCTACCGTGTTCCGTCTCGCGATTTTTATTAGTCTCGCCATCAGTGCTACGGCTCAGGATCACGCCATGGGGACAGCGAAGCCGGTCACGATG
The DNA here is from genome assembly GCA_963789205.1 of uncultured Acidobacteriaceae bacterium. Lineage (GTDB taxonomy): Bacteria > Acidobacteriota > Terriglobia > Terriglobales > Acidobacteriaceae > Acidiflorens. The sequence continues at coordinate 31,413 of CAWBJV010000019.1, read as the reverse complement.
ATGACGGGCCTCGGCAATTTGCATCATCCGGTTTCGGCTAAAAACGCAGAGGCACAGGAGTTTTTCGATCAGGGACTGCGCTTGATTTATGCGTTCAACCATGACGAGGCTGCGCGCTCATTTCGGAAGGCGGCGGAACTCGATCCGAACTTGGCGATGGCTTACTGGGGGATTGCGGAGGCGGTAGGTCCGAACTACAACGATCCGGCGAGCGAGGATCGCTTCAACCAGGCGCATGAGGCGATTCAGAAGGCGGTGGACCTGAGTGGCAATGCCTCCGACGCCGAACGCGGCTACATTTTGGCGATGGCAAAACGCTTCCCGGCCGATCCGAAGTCCGACCGGCGGAAGGCTGCGGAAGATTATCGTGACGCGATGCGGGAAGTTGTAAAGAATAACCCCGACGATCTTGACGCGGCAACGTTATTCGCCGAATCGGGGATGGACCTCCATCCGTGGGGACTGTGGCATCGTGACGGGACGCCCGAGGCCGGCACGGAGGAGATTGTCGCGACTCTGGAATCGGTAATTAAACGCGATCCCAACCACCTGGGGGCGCTCCATTACTACATTCACACCGTGGAAGCGTCGAATTCTCCGGAGCGCGCTTTGGCTGGTGCGAACCGCCTGGCTTCGCTGGCCCCGGCTGCTGGACACATCGTGCATATGCCCGCGCACATTTACATCCGCACGGGAGACTATGCGGCGGCTGCGAAAACTAATGAGGAAGCGGCGGCGCTCGATCGAGCGTACATCCAGAGAAGCGGAGCGCAAGGCATTTACCCGATGATGTACTACAGCCACAATCTGCATTTCATCGCGATGTGTTCGGCCATGACGGGAGATTACGCGGAATCGCACAAGGCGGCGGAGATGCTCGCGACCCATGTGGCGCCGGCCGTAAAGGACATGCCACCGCTCGAAGGATTCATGACGATTCCCATGGCCGTGGATGTGCGCTTCCACAAGTGGGACGCAATTCTGGCGACGAAGGCACCCGATGCGGAGATGAAGGCCACGACCGGCTTCTGGCACTTTGCGCGCGGGATGGCGCTGGCGGGAAAAGGAAGAACTAGCGAAGCGGAAGCGGAATACAAGATCGTGGCCGAGGCTGAGAAAGCGACTTCGCCGGATGCGATTTTCCAGATGCCGGTCAACAATAAGACGAAAGACGTTCTAAAGATTGCCGAAAATGTTTTGGGCGCGCAGGTGGCGCTCGCGAAAAAGGATAATGCCGCCGCTGTCGGCATGCTTCGCGAAGCCGTTGCCGTACAGGACATGCTGAAGTACGACGAGCCTCAGGATTGGTTCTTTCCAGTCCGGGAGTCACTCGGCGGAGTCCTGCTGATGAATGGTGACGCCAAAGGAGCGGAGCAGGTTTTCAGGGAGGACTTGGCGAAGAATCTTCGGAATCCACGGTCGTTGTTTGGCTTGCATCAGGCGCTGAAGGCGCAGGATCGAAATTCCGATGCGTGGTTTGTGGAGCAGGAGTTTCACAAAGCTTGGAAGGGCGGAGTGGGGGAGTTGAAGGTGGAGGATCTGGTGTAGCGGGCCGAGGCGAAAGTCGGTCCGGGGCGGCGCACGAGCGGCACCCGTCATAAATTGTCATCCCGAGCGAAGCGAGGGATCTGCATTTTGCGGCGAACTGCAGATCCCTCGCTTCGCTCGGGATGACAAATCTTTGGGAACAGATCGTTGGTCACTGCGCCAACGCTGCCAGCTTTCCTCTCTCGATGGAATAGACGCAGTGTGGAAGGCCGCGCCAGTTCACTTCTTTCCATACCGTCATGCCGATGCGCTCGGCGACGCGGCGTGAGGGCAGATTCTCGGGGCGAATCAAGGAAATCAAGCGATCGGCTTTCAAATGCGCGAATGCCCAGTCGCGGCAGGCGATTGCAGCTTCGGTCGCGAAACCCTGTCCCCAGAAGTCGCGGCGCAAATGGTATCCGATTTCGTAGAGGCGTTCGCCCTCGACTTCCTGCAGGATGATGCCGCAATCGCCGATTATTTCATGCAACTCGGAATCCGGAGTCTTGGTTAACTCCATTGCCCAGAGTCCGACGCCGTCGTCCCGGTAGCGTTGGCGGTTGCGTTCGATCCATTGCTCGACACCGGCGCGATCGTACGGTGCGGGGTAGTAGCGCATGGTTTCGGGATCGGAAAGGACCAAGGCTAGAGCGTCAGCGTCCTGCGGGGTGAACTCGCGCAGCAGGAGGCGGGTGGTTTGCAGAACTCCGTTTGTAGTCTGTCTCAAGTCTCGAAAGTTCCAGTCTGCCGAACAGTAAGTGAATAATCCGGCGGCTTGTTCCGATTTGAAACGGCGCGCCTCATCGGAGTACTCCAACAATTCAGGCACGCGCCGGCACTTCTTAAATTATCACTTCCGAATTACCATCCGAGCGATGACTTCTCGCTTTAGACAATGGCTGCGTGATCCACTTTTTCTCTTGTGTCTGACCGCGGGGTTGCTCGCTTTTGTGGTGCAGTCTGGCGAGTTGGGGACCTCCGACACGATGCATCGGCTGCAAACCACGCATTGGCTCTGGACCTCGGAGCCGCAGGTTCTCCCCAACGAGTATCCCGACTTTGGCCTGCACGGCCGTGGAGGGCGTCTTTATAGCTGGTATGGCATCGGGCAGTCGTTGCTCATGCTGCCCGCCGATCTCCTGGGGACTTGGATGGAGCGGTGGCCCATCTTCGCGGATTACAGTGACGACCCCGAAGTGCGCAGCATTGTAGTCAGCTACATCACTAACATTTTGGTAAGCATTCTCACCGCACTCGTTGCATTCCGGTTGCTGCGTCAGTTGCGCTTTAGCATGAAAGAGTCAGTGGCGGGCGTGCTGGCGCTGATGTTCTGCACCACCCATCTTCACTACACGCAGAACATGATGGAGAACAACTACATCATGTTGCTGACACTTACTGGATTGTCATTTCAGTACGAGTGGCTGCGGGCCGACAGCTGGCGGGCGCTTTTCATTGGCTCCTGCGCGCTGGGGCTGAACTTGCTCACGCGACTCACCACAGGATTGGATCTGATTGCGGCAGGAATCTTTGTCTTACTCGCACTGTGGTTTGAAGGAGTACGCGGCCGCCGGTTGTGGCAGCGTCTCATCGTCTACAGTAAAGTCGCAGCACCGGTTTACATATTCTTTTTCGGGGTCGATCGGGCCTACCAATTCTACCGGTTTGGATCTTTTACTAATACATACGTAGAGATATTCGCCCGGGAATATCGCCAGCGCGATGCTTCTCTGCCGGCAAACTTTCCCTGGAGTACGCCCTTTCACGTTGGCGTTCTCGGTGCGCTATTCCAGCCGGAGAAATCTATTCTTCTCTTCGATCCTCTTCTCGTGCTGGCAATTTTTCTTCTGGCATGGCTGTGGAATCGGCTGACACCGGAGGTACGCGCCTACGGTGTGACCTCAGTGCTCCTGCTGCTGGCCTATATCTGCTTTTACGCGAGATACACGTACTGGAGCGGCGACTTCGCCTGGGGCGACCGCTATGTTTCGACCGCCGTGGAGCTGGTGACACTCGTTGCTGCGCCCCTGCTCATGCGCTATCGGGAGCATTTGGGAAGAACGATCTGGGGCGCGGGGTGGGCGCTGATCATAGTCAGCCTGGTGATTCAGTTAGCATCATTGGCCTTCTGGTTGCCGCTGGAAATTTACCAGATGGAGACGCTCGGACATCCGACGTTTGTTGTTGCTCTGCGGTTTAAGAACATCCTCGCCTTCTCTCTCGGCAAGGTGGATGCCTGGCGCTTGAACACGGAGGCGATGAACCAGGATCCGTGGGATCATGTTCACGTCACGACATGGAATTTCCTGCCGTTTTTGCTGCGCCGGGTCGGGGCAGCGCCGGGCTGGGTGGTGAATACGGTGCTGGCTATATGGCTTGCGGGGATTGCAGCACTGGGGGCGGTTTTACTCCGGTTGCGAAGCAGCTTGCGAAGGATCGCGTAAGAGTAGGCTTAATAGTTGCAAAGCGGTCTGGTAATCTGCGGAGCTAAACTCGAGGCGTGGCTGAGATGGGACGGATTCTGGTGGTGCTTGGCGTGGCCCTTGTGGTGATCGGGGGGATCGTCATGCTGCTGGGGCGGGCGGGCGTGCCCTTGGGAAGGCTCCCGGGTGATTTTCTTTATCGGGGGAAGAACACGACTTTTTATTTTCCGCTTGCGAGTTCCATCGTGATCAGTATTGTGCTCTCTGTGGTTCTATTCCTGATTGGGCGGCTGAAGCGCTAGCTGGCCGCGCGAAAGACGACTGCCGAGCTTCGCTCGGCTGGACAGCCGGGGCGGCTGTCCCTACGTGGGTCTCGGGTAAACTGAAACTTCTTAGCCGAAACTTATGGAGATGTCGGACCAACTCGGGTTCCAGTTTCGTCCTCCGGAGCGGCGCATCTGGACGGTGCGGGCGCTGGTTTCCGCGGTGCGGTCGCACATCGAGCGCGAGTATTCCGATTGCTGGGTGGAAGGTGAAATCTCGAACCTGCGTATTCCCGATTCCGGCCATTTGTATTTCACGCTGAAGGAAGAATCCGCGCAGATTCGAGTTGTGATGTTCCGCTCGTCGGCGAAGCTGCTGCGCTTTCGACCGGAGAATGGGTTGCAGGTCACGGTTCGCGGGCGCATCACGGTGTATGAAGAGCGCGGGGAGCTGCAAATCTCCGCTGAATTCATGGAGCCGAAGGGCGCGGGCGCTCTGCAGGTGGCGTTCGAACAATTGAAGGCGAGATTGCAGGCGGAAGGCTTGTTCGAAGCGTCGCGAAAAAAGCCGATGCCGCCGTTGCCGCAAAGAATTGGCATCATCACTTCACCGCAAGGGGCAGCGCTGCGGGACATCCTGAACATTCTGGCGCGAAGGCATCACTCGGCGAATGTGCTGATCTATCCGGCGCAGGTGCAAGGGGATTCGGCACCGGGCGAGGTGATGGCCGGGCTTCGATACTTCGGTCAGGAACTGCGGCATCAAGACTTGCGCAGCGGCGGGGCGGTCGAGGTCATCATTATTGCGCGCGGCGGAGGCTCGGCGGAAGATTTGGCCGGGTTCAATCACGAAGGTCTGGCGCGGGCCGTCGCAGATTCGAAGATTCCCGTGATTTCGGCGATTGGGCACGAAACGGATTTCACCATCATCGATTTTGTCGCTGATCTACGGGCGCCCACTCCGTCAGCGGCGGCGGAACTGGTGATCCGCTCACGACTGGAGATCGAAGCGCAGGCGGAGGATTTGTATCGCCGGCTGGAGCGCGGGTTGCGCTACCGCTTGCTGATGGCCCGTCAGGAACTGGCTGATCGGGCACAGCATGCCGCGTTTGCGCGCATGATGGACGGCATCCACCGGCGGCAGCAGAAGCTGGATGAACAGCGCTTCCGCCTGGAAAAGGCGGAACGTCAACTTCTGGAGCGCTGTCATCGGCGCTGCGAAAATGTTTCCGCGTCTATCCGGCACTATGACGCGCGCCGCCGTCTGGCCGCCATTCGGCAGCAGTTACAGGCGCAAGTCGCGAACCTGGCCGCCGCCACGCATGCGAGATTGCTGGAAAGCCGCGGCGCGCTGGATCGCCGGAGCGCAAGCCTGGAGGCGCTTTCGCCGTTGGCGATTCTGAATCGCGGATACGCGCTGGTGTTTGATGCGAAAGACCGCCTGGTGAAAGATGCGGCGCGACTCAAAGCCGGGGATGAGTTGTCGGCCCGTCTGGCCCGGGGACGGATTCGTGCCCGCGTGACCACGACCGAGCGCAGCGAACCGGAATCGGGCGAACGGCATTAGGCGCGCTGCATTAGAATGAAGGCCAATTCAACTTCCGATTTAACTATCGCCGATTTAACTATCGACGTGAGGGCGTGATGCCGTCGCTGGCAAGGCCGCACATCTCGATGATCTCGGTCATTTCGATTCTGGACATCGTGCTGGTCGCGATCCTGATTTACCAGTTTCTGGTGCTGGTGCGAGGCACGCGGGCGGCGCCGATGCTGGTCGGGGTAGCTACGCTCGGGCTGGCCTTCTATTTCGCTCGGCTCGGCGACCTGCGGACCCTGAACTGGCTGCTCAGCACGCTGCTGCCATTCGCAGTGTTCGCGCTGATCGTCGTCTTTCAGTCGGAGATCCGGCACGCACTGGCAAACCTCGGCAGCCGCATTTCGCTGATGCGGTCTTCGAGTTCGGTGGCCGACGTTTACGACGATATTGTTCTGGCGGCCAATCTTTTTTCGCAAAACCAGACCGGCGCCCTGATCGTAATCGAGCGCGAGATTGGGCTTCGCACCTACATCGAAAGTGGCGTGTCGCTCGATGCCAGGCTGTCATATGACCTGCTGGCCACGGTGTTTCGCCCGAGCGCTCCCCTGCATGACGGTGCCGTGATTGTGCAGCGCGACCGGATCGCGGCCGCCGCTTGTTTCTTGCCGCTATCGATGAACCCGGTGCTCTCGACCCAACTGGGGACGCGTCATCGCGCGGCGATCGGGATCACGGAAGAAACTGACGCGGTCGCCGTGATCATTTCCGAAGAGACGGGCATGATCAGCATGGCGGTGGCGGGGAGCATTGAGCGCGAATTAACGGTGGAGCGTCTGCGGGAACGGTTGAGCCATCTGCTGCGCCGCTACGCTCCCGCGCCATCGCTGCCCAGTCCGGTGGAGGAAAGCTTTATCGAAGAGGAGCCGCCCAGTTCGCGTCTCTCCCGCAGGCAGGATGCAGGGCTGCGCCCGGGGAGGGACGACTGACGGTGCCGAGCTTTATCCATCGCAGCTTTTTCCAGCGGATCTTCGTTCACAATATCGGACTCAAGCTGGTTTCCCTGCTACTCGCCATCGGCCTGTGGACGGTAGTGGCACGCGATCCCATCGCCGAAGTCGAAATGAAAGTTCCTATCGAGTACCAAAAGTTTCCAAGCAATCTGGAGATCGATTCCGCTAACTCCACGGAGGCGCAGATCCGTGTGCGCGGGCCGGAGCGTCTAATTCATAGCCTCCAGGCGGCCGATGTGCGCGTGGAGATTGATCTGGCGAACGTTCACCCGGGGGAGCAGACCTTCGATTTGAACGGCGGCCTAGTGCATGTGCCGCAGGATCTGGAAGTCGTGCAGGTCAAGCCCTCTCAGTTTCACGTCTCCTTCGATAGCCGTGAGACTCGCACTATCGAGGTGCGACCGCGTGTGACCGGAAATTTTGCCAGCGGCATGCGAGTGAAACAAGTGATCGCCGATCCGTCGAGCGTCACGATCACCGGACCTCGCCACCGCGTCGAAGCGGTGGAGGACGCCACCACGGATCCGGTGGATGTTACTGGAGCCATGGCGCGGGCTTCTTTTGTGACGCAGGCCTATGTCCCTGATCCTCTGATCCAGGTTGTGCACCCCACCCCAATTCGCGTGACGGTTATCATGGAAGGTTCGGGAGACGAGAAAAAGTAGAGCAGTCGGTGGTCGTTGGTCGATGGTCGTTCGCGAATTTCGGATGGACGACGCACCGCCAACGACGAACGACTGATTACTAACGACTAACGACCAACGAACTGACGACCAGCGACCGCCGAATATCCATGACACAAACCAGACAACTCTTCGGTACTGACGGGATTCGTGGCGTCGCGGGAGAATTCCCGCTGACGCGCGACAGTGTTTATTGGATTGGGCGGGCGCTGGGGCACGATCTGGTGCGCGTGAATGCCCAGGCGCGGGTCGTAATTGGCCAGGACACGCGCGTCTCCAGCCGATGGATTGCCGACCGATTTCTACAAGGGCTTGCGTCGGTGGGCGTGGAAACGCGCAGCGCAGGCGTGATCACCACACCAGGCGTCGCATTCCTCGTGCGTTCGCAAGGGTTCGATGCGGGTGTCGTGATTTCGGCTTCGCACAATCCGTGGACCGATAACGGGATCAAGATTTTTTCCGGCGATGGCTACAAGCTGCCGGATGCGCGCGAACTGGCAATTGAAAAAGAGATTTTTGCGCTGTTACAGGCAGATGCAGTTCCAGCGCCGGATTCCACTCCAGAGAATTCGAGCCTTCCCGGTGACGAAGCTCTGCGCCATGCTTACGTTCGCTGGCTTGCGGGCAGTGTTTCCGCCGACTTGAGCGGGCTTCGCGTGGCGGCCGATTGTGCCAATGGCGCGGCGACTGCGGAAGCTCCAGAATTGTTCGGAGCGCTCAAGATCAGCACGACCTTTCTGCACTCCGCGCCGGATGGACAGAACATCAACGAGAATTGCGGTGCGCTGCACCCGGAAACGGTGGCGCACTTTGTCTATGAGAGCCTTGCTGCCGATAACGGACATTTCGATGCCGGCATTACGTTTGATGGCGATGCGGACCGCGCGCTTTTTTGCGACGCCAATGGGCGAGTGGTAAATGGGGACGCGGTTCTGCTGCTGGCGGCGCGTGAAATGCAATCTCGCGGCGCGCTTGCCAATGCCACCGTTGTGGCGACGACCATGTCGAATATGGGACTAGAGTTGGCTCTCAAACGATCTGGCATTCGGATGCTGCGTGCCAATGTCGGCGACAAGTACGTGCTCGAAGAAATGCAGCGCGTGGGAGCTTCGCTCGGCGGCGAACAGTCGGGCCACATACTGTTTCGCGATGGCGAGGCGACCACCGGCGATGGACTGCTCACCGCGCTCCGGGTGCTGGAGATTATGGTTCGGACGGGCAAGTCCCTGGCGGATCTTGTCGGCGATCTGAAGGTGTTTCCGCAGACGATCCGGAATGTGCGGGTCCGAAACAAGATTCCCTTCGCGCAGATTCCCGCGGTGCAAGCGGCGATCACAGCGGCTGAGCGGGAACTCGACGGCAATGGCCGAGTGGTCGTGCGTTACTCCGGCACCGAAGCGCTGGCGCGGGTGATGATTGAAGCGGAGTCGAAGGAACAGATCGATCGGCTCGCGGAATCAATCGTTGGCTCGATCCAGTCGGCGCTGGGCGCGTAGAAATCCGGCGGTTGAAGCGCATCGTGTTCGGTACTTCCGACACGCCCGAAAATCCTTGCTCGTCGTGAATAGTGCGGCGAAGCCGAGCTGCGCTCGGTTGGACGGGCGAGGGCGCCCGTCCCCACACGAACCTATCCGTTCTGCAACTTCCATTCCACTTCCGGTGGTACGTCCCTTTGTACGGGCTGGTTATCTTGTGCGCTGTGGCGAGTGCGTCGAGAATGAGAATCGGTTCAGAGTCCAGCCGACTTAGAAGACACTCATGAGAATTCTTATTGTGGAAGACGATGCCGCACTCGCCAGCTTTATCCGGAAGGGGCTGGAAGCGGAACATCATGCGGTGGATGTTGCCAACGAGGGAAATCAGGGCCGTGCGATGGCGATGGAGTTTGACTACGATCTGGTGGTCCTTGACCTGAACCTGCCGGGGGTTGATGGATTATCCGTTCTGAAGAGTCTGCGCCAGCGAAAGGCGAACTTGCCGGTGATGATTCTCACCGCGCGCAGCCGGGTCGAAGACCGCGTGCAGTGCCTGGATTCGGGAGCGGACGACTACATGGTGAAGCCTTTTTCGTTTCTCGAACTTTCGGCGCGGGCCCGGGCGTTGTTGCGGCGCAGTCATCTGCCATCCGAATCGGTTCTCACCGTTCGTGATCTCTGCCTAGATCGCGTGGAACGCAAAGTCGAGCGTGCCGGACGACACATTGAATTGACGACCAAGGAGTTCGCGCTGCTCGAATACCTGATGCGCAATGCCGGACGCCGGTTGACACGGGCAATGATCATCGAACATGTCTGGAACCTGACCTTCGATTCCACAACGAACGTGGTGGACGTTTACATCAACTACCTCCGGCGCAAGGTGGACGACGGATTCACACCATGTTTGATTCACACAGTTCGCGGAGTGGGGTATCAGATGTGTGTTGAAGGGGCGTCGGCGTGAGCACGAGTCAGCATTCCCTTCCGAGCGCGCCGCGAGGTCCGGACGTGCTCGGCGAATTGCTGCACTCCTTAAGCCAGCCGCTCACTGGCTTGCTTTGTTCGCTGGAGCTTTCGCTGCAACTCCCGCTCGACTGCTCGATCGAACAAATCGCGGAGCAGCAGCAGGCGAACGTTTCGGTCGCTCTGCAACAGACCGAAAAGGTTATTGGCATGATCCAGTTGATGCGAGAGTATTTGGACGCGGAGCAGCCTGCGCCGGAAGCCTTCTCGTTCGCGCTCGCGCCAGCTACGCGGAGTGTGATAGAAGAACTGTCCTCGATCGCGGCTGTGCATGGTGTGCGGTTGCGCCTGGTGGGCACATGTACGGCGACGTTGCCGGTGCCGGAGTCACGGCTGCGGCTGGCTTTGCAGTATTTGATTACGACCCTGATCGAAGCGCAACCGGTCGGCGGCAAAGTTGTGCTTCTGCTCGGGGAGGGCCCAGCGGGAGCGGTGCTGCGGGCTGAAGGCGAGCGTGGTTTTCGCGGGCTAGGTTTTCACGATCAGGAACAGCGCGCGACGAACTCATCAACATCAGTATCAACGCTGCGCAGGGTGAGGCTTGCCATTGCCAGCCGAGTGCTCGAAACCGCCGGAGCATCGTTGGTGTTCGGCGACGGTGATCATGCTGCAGTCGTCCCTACAGGATTCGTTCTTCGCATTCCGCACCGATTTGACGCTCCTGCCCGATAACTTCAGCCTGAATAGTCTCACCTGAAGACTCTCCGCGAAATTCTCCTGATGGCGCTTGCCGCAAGGAGTACAATCCAGCCTTTCCGGAGGTTGCGGTGAAGCGTTGGATTGTTCTGCTGAGTGCTCTGCAGAGTGTCCTGTGGTTGATTTCCGTGAGCTGGGCTCAGAAAAGCGCACCCCTGCTCGAACCTGTGACGGTGATCCGGGCCGGAGTGCTGATCGATGGCGTGTCGAATTCTCCGCGCCGCGATCAAGTCATTACTATTCGCGCCGGGCGCATTACCGACGTTTCTGACGCAGCCAGTGCACATATCCCCGCCGGCGCGGAAGTGATCGACCTCTCGCAGGCCACCGTGCTTCCCGGGCTGATTGACGCTCACACTCACATTTTTCTGCAAGGTGAAGATCCTGCTGAAGGCGGATACGACATTCAGCTGCTCAAGTATCCGCTGGCGTTCCGGGCGGCGCGGGCGACGGTATCGGTGCGACGCGCGCTTGAACAGGGCTTCACCACGTTGCGCGACGTGGAAACCGAAGGTGCTGGCTACGGTGACGTGGGCATCAAGATGGCGATTGAAGGTGGATATATTCCCGGGCCCCGCTTGTTCGTTGCGACACGCGCGATCTCGACGACCGGCGGATATCCCCTTGAAGGTTACGCGCCGGAGATCGAAGTGCCGAAGGGTGTGCAGATCATTGACGGGCCGGTCGAGGCGCGCAAGGCCGCGCGCGAGCAGCTCGATCACGGCGCGGATTGGATCAAGGTGTATATGACGCATCGGTCGTGGGTTGGAAATAACGGTGCGCTGGTATCGCAGCCGACTCTGACGGTGGAAGAACTGCGCGCGATTGTGGACGAAACACATGGCTGGGGAAAGAAGGTGGCTTGCCACGCCTACGGCGGGGAAGGCCTGCAGCGCGGACTCGATGGCGGCTGCGACTCGATCGAACACGGACTGGTGCTGACCGATGCGCAGGTCGCACAGATGATCCGGCAGGGCACGTGGCTCTGCCCAACGCTAAGTGTTTATTACATTGACTGGGCGCCCGCGGATACTCCGGACGGACAGCGCGACCGCAAGCGCGCCTCCGACCACGAGGTCTCGTTTCGGAAGGCGCTGAAGGCGGGAGTCAAGATTGCCTTCGGAACCGACATGGGCGGAATTCCGTGGAGCCAGCCGATCGCGCAGGAGTTTCCACGGATGGTCGAATTTGGCATGACGCCGATGCAGGCGATCCAGAGTGCGACTTCACGGGCAGCGGAGCTGTTGGAGATGAAAGGGCAGCTGGGCGTGATTGCGCCGGGTGCCTACGCAGATGTAGTCGCTGTTTCGGGCGATCCCGTGGCGGATGTCAAGCTGCTTGGGAATGTTGGTTTTGTGATGAAGAACGGCCAGGTGTTTAAGAACGAAATTGGCCCGAAGAGGTGAGCAAGCGCTACTGGTGCGCGTGCGGACTCTGGGCGGGATTCTTGTGTGCCGCTGGCGGAGCCTTGGCGATCTTCACGTCAAAGCTGATCGGTAACTGTTTTGGCGGATAGCAAGCCGCGTTATCGCAGGCCTGGTATTTTAGAGTTCCCCGGACGATATATTTGCCGGCTTGTACGGAACGCAGGGGACGCACCAGCACATCCACCTTGAAATCTCCGGTGTAGACATTGAGCTTCTCATCGGGAGCGAAAGCAAAACTCATATCCTGGCCTTCAGGGTAGGTGGTTTTGCCGATGACGATGTCGGTGGTGGCTTCTACCTTGAGCACGGTCGGGATGAGGAACTCCGATTTCGGGCGGTTGGAATTGATGTGGTATCCGCTGGCAACGCGGAACGAGAGTGGGACGGTAGCCGGTTTGCCTTGCACGGCGGTCACGACCGGAGCGGGCGCCATCTTTACGGCAGGGCCTTGCGGACCAAGATCGTCTTGCGCAGAAACGCAAATGGAAAACAGTAATGCGCTCGCTAGAAGAATTTTCATTAATTGTCCTTATTGCGCGAGTTTGCGCAACTCCGGCGCGGAGGCCATCTTGCTGGCCGATTGCGCGGCTGCATCTTTTACGGAGTCTTCCGTGATCAGCATGCAGTTCTTTTTGTAACTGAACATATTGCCTACGTGATGCTTAGCCGAACCTTGCACCGTTCCAAGCCAAACTGTATTTCCTGACATGTCTTTCACGGTCCATTCCAGTAGGACCGTCATCTCGCGGTTCGAAAAGGCAGTCACTCCCATGGTCGCGCCGACGTCGACGAACCTGGGCAGCAATACGACTTGCGCGTCTCCAGACGACGTGGCTGCCTCAACACGAGCTAAACTTGGAAAGACCGCCTTGAGCGCCGGCTCGAGTTCCGTGCAAGCGGCCTTTCCAATCTCAAATTTTTCTTTGGTGGTAAACGGCGCGCCCTTCGTGATGGTGGCGCAGAATTCTGTAGTAAGGACAAGTACCGCCTTAAGCGGCAGCCTTGCGTCTGTTGGCGATATCGTTTGGCCATGAGCGGTCGCGAAAGTTGCGACCATGAAAACCGCGCACCATCGAGCCCGGACAAGTAAGCAATGGCGAGTTTGGGGCGTGGTGATCCTCCTCAAAAATTAAAAAGCCACATCCAGAATGAAGGTGTCGTTTGTGCTCGCCTTGGTGATTGGAACCCGAAGGCGGATCTTCTGCCGGGGAGCGTTCTTTGGTACGGGAACGTACAGAAAGCCATGCGCGGATGCTCCCGGAGAAAGCGTAGTACTCTGTATGCGCTTCTTCAGCAAGTTTTGCTGAACCTGCAAAGGGCCGGACATTATCTTCGCTGCGGCAAATAACCCGACAAAAGGCACGAAGGCGGCGGTTATTGCGCCAGCTTTTCTTAATCCCACCTTCGGAGCGGAAATTTCGGAATCAGCCGGGCCATACGTAACTTTGCTCGTATCGAATAGGAAGCTGTCACCGTTCGACCCGTTTTGAATTACGACAAAGACCGGAACAAAACCCTGAGGTGTTAATTCCGCGTTGAAATATTCTCTTTGTTCTTTGAGATCGTCAACTGGCTGGACCCCGATGGTCACACCCGCTGCCTCGGTAGAGACGGCACAATCCCCCACTTTAAGTGTGGGGTAGTCAAGAAAACCGGCGGCGGAGCAAACCAGCGTCACTGCGGAAAAGGCGATGACGATAGCGACTGTGCGCAAGTATCCCATGCGTTTATATGACCGAAAGCAGAACGTCACTCAAAGATACTCCGAGTGCGTATGGGTTCGTAGTTACTTCTGAGCCTGTACTGCCTGGCCCTGGCTCATGGCCTTTTTGATGTGGTCGACGAAGACGCTGCGGCTCTGCAAGCCGAATTCGCGGGCGATGAGCTTGCCATCGCGGTCCAGGAAAAAAGTGGTGGGCAGCACGCTGACCCCGCCGTAGCTCTGCCCAACGGATTCCTTGCCAAGCAGGATGGGGTAGTTGACGCCCATTTCCTTGGCGAATTTGGCGATGTCTTCGAGGCTGGCGTCGTCCATAGCTACGCCGATGATCTGGAATCCTTGCGGCCCATATTCTTTCTGCAGCTCGACAAACCACGGCATCTCGATCTTGCAGGGGCCGCAATAGGTCGCCCAGAAATTGAGCAGAACGGCTTTGCCGCGCAGATCGGAGAGCTTGAGATTCTTGCCGTCAAGCGCGGGCAATTCGAAGTCAGGCGCCAAGTTGCCGATGAGTTGTCCCTTGGCGGGACCGTTCGCGCGATTGTTGCGGGCCGCGCGAATACCAGCAAATAACATGGCCGCGACGATCGCGGCGATGAAGAACAGAATCAGAGGATTTCTTTTCACTTCAACCTCGGCCTTTCCGGCGCTGAAAGCGCGTTTAGAGCATTTGCGTGTAGCGACGGGGCTTGCCCCGTCTCTACAGAAAATCGGAAGCGCTTCCTACAACGCAAAGCGATTCAAAAACGAAAAATAGCCGGAGATGAGAGCGAAGCGGCCCATCACCAGCAGGATGCCCAATGCGATCAGCAAACCTCCGCTCGCAACTTCCACGGCATGCATGTGGAATTTAAAGCGGTTGTAGAACTTCAGAAAACGCTCGATGCCGAGCGACGTCAGCAGGAAAGGCACGGCCAGTCCGGCCGAGTAGATGGCCAAAAGAAAGATGCCTTTCCAAACGGTGTCTTGAGTGGCGGCGAATCCGAGGACGACCGCGAGGATTGGACCGACGCACGGCGTCCATCCAAAGGCGAAAGCGAACCCGATAACAAACGCGCCCCAGGCGGACGAACTGCCTTTGAGGCCATGCAGTCGCGTGTCGGCCAGCAGCGCCTTGATCTGGAGGATGCCAGTCAGATGCAGACCGAAGAGAATGATGACCACTCCAGCGATTCGGGCGAGCAGCGATTTGTATTGCGCGAGGACTTGACCGACTTCCGTCGAGATCGCGCCCAGCGTGATAAAGACTATGCTGAAGCCGATGATGAATGCGGCAGAATTCAGCATCACCTTGCGGAAGAGCTCTCCTTCTTTCATCTTCAACTGCTCGACGCCTACACCGGAGATCAGGGAAACGTATCCGGGCACGAGCGGAAGCACGCAGGGCGATAAGAACGAGATCAGTCCTGCGACGAAGGCGGCGAGCGGTAATGGCAAACTCGTCATATCTTTCTATTGTAGCGACTGTAGCGACGGGAGAAGTTCGCGTCCTAATCCAGCACCCTACATAAGAAGATGCCGCGAAAGGTGGAATTGTTACAATTCCGCTTTCATCCATTGGACGAAGTCATTCGAATGTCGTTATCGAGATCCGAGCTTTTGTGAAGGCTTGGGTGCGAGTGGTTGCTTCGGCGGCATTGCTGGCGCGGCTGGCGTCACGGTATCGGGCGGAACTTCGAACAATGCCTTTCGGATGAATCCTGGCGGGACGGCGGCGGTGAGAATCGCGCGATCTCCGGACTGTTCGACTTTGAGGCTGTCGAAGAACATCTTCACGTCTGCGTCGGTACCGTGGGCGCCGACGCTGCCTTCGGCGGCGTGAAAGAGGCTGAGAAAGGCGGCGGTCTTCTCGGTAATGGCGTGCGCGTCCGCCTCACTGTCGGTGAACGCTTCCGCCCGCAGGTGGAGAGCGCGGAGATAGCGCGCGGAAATCACGGCGACTGCGGGCTTCGGAAACAGGAGGCTCCAGCTGTCCAGTCCGCCCAGGGAATTCATTTCGGCGGGCCTCACGCGCAGAATCGCAAAACACAGGCTCGCCAGCGGAACTCTTCGGTAGAACCTGCGCAGCAACCAAGGTCCACCAAAGGGCGAGGCCAGTTTGCGGGAGCGGTCGATGATGCCGCGAATCACGTCGGGGTTCGGATGGTTCGAAACCGCGACGCTGTCATACGAGAGAGTGACAACGCGAACCGTGCGGCCTTCGAGGGGAACGTTGTAGATGTCAAAACCGCGGTACGACTCAATTGAAGAAGAGAGCTTCTTGAGGTACGCAGTCAGCCGGCTGGAATCGATCTTGCCGACGAATATCTCCGAGAAGCGGGGTTCTGACGCCGATCCCGCGGTTCCGTTTCCCCAGTTCTCCGGATAGTGGATGGCGAAGGCGGCCTTGTCCAGATCGCGCTCGAACTGAAAACCCGTCTCCTCAACAAACTTCTGGTATTCGGGCTCGCGGGAAACCGGAGGCAGTTGGCTGGTGGCGTTGAATTTGCGAACCCACTCCAGATTGATGTAGAAGAAACCATCCGCCCCTGGGAGCAGGCGGGCCGCTTCCGGCGGAGCGTGCTTGCGCAGGGTCACGATCAACCAGACGGCAGCCACAATCAGCAAAACGGCGAGGGGGATGGGGAGGCGGCGTCGAATGCGCATCGAATTTCGGAGGGTGCTCGGCTCATCCACTGTGAACATCGCGTGAACAGAAGGTGAGCCTGCTAATGATAGCACCCGATGCTGGTGGTCTGGTTGGAGAAGGACGCTAGGGGACCCCCCGTGAAGATTGGGAGCGGGCTCGCGGTTGCAGGTCAATTGTCCTTGTGATAACTTAAATAATTGTCCCGGACTTCAGGAAGGGATCAGGGAAGTATTGTGCCCGGTTGGACTTTGCTTCCACCTGCTGGCGTAGCTCAGTCGGTAGAGCATCTGATTTGTAATCAGAGGGTCGGGGGTTCGATTCCCTTCGCCAGCTCCAGAAAAACAAGATTCCGGAAACAGAAGACGTTTGCGCGGCGACGCGCGCTAGCGGCGCAGCTTTGAAGCGCTCCTTCAGTTTATTTTCCGGCGAGCGTAGTTGTCAGGCGGGAGTTCTCGCATTTCGTTTCCCGAGCTGAGAAGTGCTGAGCGGGTGTCGGTGTTGTGTTTGCGCGGCCGGGCGGTGTTTCCGGATTTGCACAGGTGGGTGAGTGGTTAAAGCCAACAGACTGTAAATCTGTCCCTCTCAGGAGGTACGGAGGTTCGAATCCTCCCCTGTGCACCAGAGTGGCGATGAGACAAGGTTTCAAAGTTTCAAGGTTGCAAGGTTTCAAAGTAGATCTCATGCGCTTGGGTTCCTTGAAACCTGAAACTTTGAGACCTTGAAACGTGGAATGGTGACGATCAAGAAGAAGTTCGGGCTGGCCCTGATCGCGTATGCGGTGCTCGGAGTTTTAGCCTGGACCACGCTATCGGACGAGCCGATTCGAGTCTTGGATTGGAATGTGAGACTGCGAAGCGGGACCCTGCTGATACTGGGATTGTTCGCGTTTCGGGCGGCGCTGTATTACTGGCGAACCCGGATCGAAGAAGAGCGGGCGGGTGCGAAACCGGCGGACTGAAGATTGATTCGGCGGATTTGAGAGCAGATTTCGTTTTGAGCGGTACCGTGAGCCGATGTAGCTCAGTTGGTAGAGCACTCCCTTGGTAAGGGAGAGGTCATCAGTTCAATCCTGATCATCGGCTCCAGAAGATTGAGTAAAGTTTCGTATCAGGGCATCGCTTTAGCGGTGCCGCTAGAGTTCGTGAAAAAATGAAGAGCGGCTTCAGCCGCTGAGGTTTTACTGAGAGCTGACGGCTGAAAGCTGACAGCTGATTTTCGCGGGAGTAACTCAGTGGTAGAGTCACAGCCTTCCAAGCTGTTGGTCGCGGGTTCGATCCCCGTCTCCCGCTCCAGAGTTTGAGCGTTGCGTTTGGCATTCGGTTTGGCAGGTGAAAAAGTTGATCTTCGAACCAGGCGTCATCAAGGTCGAGAAAGAGCGTGAGTTCGGCGACCTGAAAGCCGCGATTGAAAAAGCGTTTGCGGCGGAACGAGTAGCGAAGTATTTGAAGGGGCTCGACAGCCGCAAGATTCGAATCCGCAATCTGGATGGAGTTTTCGCGGCCGATCTGATCGACAGGGCAACGGGGGACAAGGCTGGAACAGCGCGATCTTTGTATGGATCGCTGCCGGTTTCGGATCGGGCGCAGATGCGGGAGTTTTATCTCTCGAAGATCGAAGAGGTTGATCCAGCGCTGCGGGCGAAGTTTCCCAAGCTGTATCAGTATTACTGAGTGGATCTCAGGACGACGGTTGATTCGCGAGACAGCCGGCGGGACGCCGGCGCTACAAAGGATAAGAGGAAATGGCGAAAGAAAAATTTGAACGGACAAAGCCGCACTGCAACGTAGGGACAATTGGTCACATTGACCATGGCAAGACTACGTTGACGGCGGCGATCACGAAGGTATTGCAGAAGCACAACCCGAAGATTGTTTTCCGGTCGTTTGATTCGATCGACAACGCTCCGGAAGAAAAGGCGCGCGGGATCACGATTGCGACGGCGCACGTCGAGTATGAGACGGCGAACCGGCATTACGCGCACGTCGATTGTCCGGGGCACGCGGATTACATCAAAAACATGATCACGGGCGCAGCGCAGATGGATGGCGCGATTCTGGTGGTCGCGGCGACGGATGGTCCGATGCCGCAGACGCGCGAGCATGTGCTGCTGGCGCGGCAAGTCGGTGTTCCTTACATTGTTGTGGCGCTGAATAAGTGCGATGCGGTGGACGATCCGGAGCTGTTGGATCTGGTGGAACTGGAAGTTCGCGAGCTGTTGAAGAGCTATCAGTATCCGGGCGACGATGTGCCGGTGATCAGGTTGTCGGCCCTTGGCGCGTTGAACGGCGAAGCGAAGTGGGAGAAGCAGGTGGACGCGTTGATGGAGGCGGTGGACAAGAGTATTCCGCAGCCGGTGCGGGAGTTGGACAAGCCGTTTCTGATGCCGATTGAAGATATTTTTTCGATTCAGGGGCGGGGCACGGTGGTGACGGGCCGGATCGAGCGCGGGAAAGTGAAAGTGGGCGAGGAATCGGAGATTGTGGGGTTCCGCGAGACGCGCAAGACGGTGGTGACGGGCGTCGAAATGTTCAAGAAGCAGCTGGACGAAGGCATGGCGGGCGACAATGCCGGGTTGCTGCTGCGCGGCATCGCGAAAGAAGACGTGGAGCGCGGAATGGTGCTGGCGAAGGGTGGGTCCATTACGCCGCACACCAAATTCAAAGCGGAGGTCTATATCCTCACGAAAGAAGAAGGCGGGAGGCATACGCCGTTCTTCAAGGGATATCGTCCACAGTTTTATTTGCGGACGACGGACGTGACGGGGATCGCGGAGTTGCCGGCGGGGACGGAGATGGTGATGCCGGGAGACAACGTGAGCCTGGTGATCGAACTGATCACGCCAGTGGCGATGGAAAAGGGATTGCGGTTCGCGATCCGCGAAGGCGGGCACACGGTGGGAGCGGGCACGATCGCGGAGATTGTGACGTAGCTGTCAGCCGTCAGCCATCAGCCTTCAGTAAAACCGATCGAAGTGAGGATGCAGAGTTCCTTTGGTGGCCGAAGTGGCAACCGAACGAAAAAGAGGTTTTGGAAGCTAGAAGCCAAGAGCTAAAGGCCAGGAGCGGTTTGAAATGCCCCGAGAGATTATTACGTTGCAGTGTGGTGATTGCAAAGAGCGGAACTACTCGAAGACCAAGAACCGCAAAACGACACCGGACCGTCTGGAACTGAAGAAGTTCTGCAACCGGTGCCGCAAGCACACGCCGCACAAAGAAGTGAAATAATTCGTAATTGGCGATTGGTAATTTGTGATTGAAAATTCCAAGCCAGCGAGGTTTTTCAAATTACCAATTACAAATTACAAAATTACGAATTGATTCTAGGGGCGTAAGCTCAACGGTTAAACTGTCGGTCTCCAAAACCGAACTTGGGGGTTCGAATCCCTCCGCCCCTGCCAGAGTTCAGGCCCGAGAGGGAGCAGTCGAGGAAAGCGGGAAGGTATGGCGACAGCAGTAGAACAGAAGGCGATTGCAACCACGCTGAGGTCCTGGCCGGAACGGATCAGGGCTTTTTACAACGACGTGCGCACGGAGATGAAGAAAGTCACGTCTCCATCGCTCAAGGAAGTCCAGGGAACGACGACGGTCGTCATCATTACCGTGTTTCTGTTTGCGTTGTATTTTTTCCTGGTCGATCTCGCGATCAGCAACAGCCTGGAGCGGGGTTTGCATTATTTCTCGCGCCATTAGGCGGCGAGCGAAAGAAGCGATTGAATGCCGGATACGGACAAAGAAAAAAACGAAAGCGCTGTGGTTGGCGTTGGCTCAGAAGGTGAAGGCCAGCAGGCACCCCCTTCGCCGCCTGCGGAAGCAGTTGCGAGCGGCGAGCCCCCGCGCAATCCGAATATGAAGTGGTACATCATCCACGCCTATTCGGGATTCGAGCGCAAGGTGAGGGAGTCGCTCGAATCACGCGTGCAGGCTTTCGGATTGCAGGACAAGATCGGCAAGGTGTTGATTCCGACCGAGTCGGTCACCGAAGTCCGTGGCGGCAAGAAGTACACTTCGGAGCGCATGTTCTATCCCGGCTACGTGCTGGTTGAGATGGACATGGACGATCACGTCTGGCACGTCGTGAAGTCGACGCCGCGGGTTACCGGATTCGTCGGCACTGGACAGCAGCCGACTCCGCTGTCGGATGAAGAAGTGAATCACATTGTTTACAAAGTGGCCGACAGCCGGGAGAAGCCGAAGCTCAAGGTCAAATTTGAAAAGGGCGAGACGGTGCGCATCGGCGAGGGCCCGTTCGCCACCTTTACAGGCGTGGTTGACGACGTGAACGAAGATCGCGAGACTTTGAAAGTGATGGTCACCATCTTCGGACGTTCGACTCCGGTGGAATTGGAATTTGGGCAGGTGGAGAAAGTCGCGTAGACACGAAGCTAAATTGGGAAAGGCATCATGGCGAAGAAAGCTACAGGATCGGTAAAGTTGCAGATTGCGGCGGGCAAGGCCACGCCGGCGCCTCCGGTGGGACCGGCGCTTGGTCAGGCGCAGGTCAACATCATGGAGTTCTGCAAGCAGTTCAATGCGCGCACCGGGCAGAAAGAACTCGAAGGGTTGATTGTTCCGGTAGTGATCACGGTTTACAGCGACCGCACGTTCACGTTTATTACCAAGACGCCGCCAGCTTCGGTATTGCTGAAGCGCGCGGCCGGCATCGCCAAGGGATCGGGCGCTCCCAACAAAGACAAGGTCGGCAAGGTGACCCTGAAGCAAGTCGAGGACATTGCGAAACAGAAGATGCCGGATCTGAACGCCGCTTCGGTCGATGCCGCTATCAGGAGCGTGCGCGGCACGGCGCGGTCGATGGGGATTGAAGTGGTTGGATAGTTTTTTCGTGTGATGGCGGGGCTCCGCCCCGCTTGGACGGGGCAGAGCCCCGTCACCACACGAGCAAGTTGTAGTCACAAACAACCACGGCTCTTCGGAAGAGCGAAGCGGCGGTGGGAGACTGAGGGAAAAATGAAGAAGTCGGGAAAGAATATCGACAAGGCGCGGAAGGCAGTTGAGCCGCGGCCCTATACGCTGCAGGAAGCAGTTCCACTTCTGCAGAAAGTGAAATTCGCGAAGTTCGACGAGACAGTCGAGGTGACGTTGCGGCTGGGTGTCGATCCGAAGCATGCCGATCAGATGGTGCGGGGCACGGTGGTGCTTCCTCACGGGCTGGGCAAGTCGAAAAAAGTTCTGGTCATCGCGAGCGGCGAAAAGGTTCGCGAGGCCGAGGCGGCGGGCGCGGATTTCGTTGGCGGCGAAGACATGGTCGAGAAAATCACCAAAGAAAACTGGACCGACTTCGACGCACTGATTGCCACGCCGGACATGATGAAATCGGTGGGCCGTCTGGGCAAGGTTCTTGGACCGAAGGGTCTGATGCCGAATCCAAAGACGGGCACCGTCACCATGGATGTTGCGCGCGCCGTGCAGGAAGTCAAAGCTGGTAAGGTTGAGTTCCGCACCGACAAGACGGCGCTGGTCCACGTGCCGGTGGGAAAGATTTCCTTCACGCCGGACAAGCTGATCGACAATGCAACCACGTTGATTTCGAGCGTGATCAAGGCGAAGCCTTCGGTCGCCAAGGGCAAATACATCAAGGCCTGCTATCTGAGTTCGAGCATGGGGCCGGGGATCGCACTGGACACGACTCCGATTGAGGTTGCGGCGAAAGCATAGTTGCCGGGCCTTGCCCGGCGGACAGCCGAGGGCGGCTGTTCCTACGTAAGTCTGGACGGGGCGAAGCCCCGTCATCACACGAGTTTTGAAAGGGTTTGAACATGGCGGTTACTCGAGCTAAGAAAATAGCGCAGGTTGAACAACTCGGTGGCGAACTGAAGAACGCTTCGAGCATGATCGTGGCCACCTACTCCAAGCTGACGGTGACCCAGGACTTCGAATTGCGCAAGGCGTTGCGTCCTACTGGGGCGAAGTATCGCGTGGTGAAAAACACTTTGGTCGAGCGCGCTGGCAAGGGCACCAAGGTTGAGGAGGCGCTGAAGAACCTTCAGGGTGTGACCTCGATCGCCTACACCGAGGGCGATCCGGTGGCCCTGGCGAAGGCGCTTGCGAAGTACGCTAAAGAGAATCCGGAATTCAGCTTCAAGGCTGGTGTGGTCGAAGGCCGCGTGATTACGGTCAAGGAGATCGAATCGCTGGCGACCATGCCGTCGAAGGACGAGCTTTACTCGAAGCTGCTGTTCCTGTTGAGCGCTCCGTCGCAGCGTCTGGTTACCGCGATGAATGCGGTTGGACGGAACCTGGCGGTGGTTGTCGGCCAGGGCGTGGAGCAGAAAAAATTTAAAGAGGCGTAGAAATTTGTAATCGTAAATTTGTAATTGGTAATTTGAACCCAGCGAGCTTTGGGTGTTTCAATTACAAATTCTTGTTCAAGTTTCGGAGCAGCAATGCTGCTCGAAAAAAGATTTAGTTATTGCGAAGCGAGGGGTGGCGCGGTCTGAAATTCGGGCGTTGTCTGGCGCTGTAATGGAAGGCCTGGTCGCACTGGAAACCTGGCTAAGCGATAGCGAAATCGTAAATCTTACATAAAGCGGAGAGATTCACATGGCGGATATACAGCAGTTGGAAGAGTCAATCGTTAGCCTGTCGTTGCTCGAAGCGGCAGAGCTGGTGAAAAAACTGGAATCGCGTCTGGGCGTTTCGGCGGCAGCAGCGGCCCCGGTGATGGTTGCCGGCGGTGCAGCGGCGGGCGCGGCAGCCCCGGCTGAAGAAAAGACCGAATTCACGGTCGTTCTGAAGGAAGTCGGAGCCAATAAGATCAATGTAATCAAGGCGGTACGTGAGGTCACCAGCCTCGGCCTGAAAGAGGCGAAAGACCTCGTGGACGGCGCTCCCAAGAGCATCAAAGAGGGGGTTTCGAAGGACGAAGCCGAGACCATCAGGAAGAAGTTCACTGAAGCGGGCGCTACTGTCGAAGTCAAGTAATTCTGGCAGCGGGGGGTGATTTTCTGCCGATCCGGACGAGCAGTCCTGGATCGGGGAGCCATCCCACTTGCAATTATTTGACCGAACACTAGCTGAATCCTGGGGGGTGGTGTTATTATCTAATAAATAACCCGCTTACCCTGGCTTCACTGCGAGGCGACGGCGACCCGCATCCTCCAAATAGACCCAGGAAGCGGAATGGAACCGGGTCGCTGGAATGAAGTATGGCAGCCGGTCCCGCGGGCGGCGGGACGGAACAGGCCTTTGAACTGGCGCGGAACTTTACAAGTTATTCAAGAGTAAGCGTCGCACGTGGCGCCCGAGGACAAACTCGTCCTTGCGGGTGCCTCTGTCTTTTTTTCGAGTACACCGCTCGTTAGCTCGTTAGCAATATTGTGGCGCGATTTTTTCGCGCCGTCATCCCGCTCGGTACCGCAGCCCCAGGCTGCCTGAAAGCAGGAGTCCCTAAGAATGGCAAAGCACAATATCCATCGCAAGCGTTTCGATTTTTCCAAAATTCCAGCAACCATCCAGATCCCGAACCTGATCGAGGTTCAGAAGCGCTCCTATGACCGCTTCCTGCAGATGGACAAACTGCCCAGCGAACGCGAAGACGGCGGGCTGCAGGCGGTATTTCAGTCGGTGTTTCCGATTACCGATTTCCGCAACGTTTCCCAGCTTGAGTTTGTGGACTTCGCGATCGGCAATTGGGAGTGCAAATGCGGCCACCTGAAGGGGCTGCATCACTTGCGCACGACTTGTAAGAACTGCGGATCGACGGTGATCACCGACCCGTTTCATCCCGGCGAAGTTCTGTGCCACAAGTGCGGCACCTACAACGCAAACACTCCCGACTTCTGCAACAAGTGCGGCGACCCGGTTGGATTGCAGCTGAAATATGACGTGGCGGAATGCGAAGAGCGCGGCATGACCTACTCAGCTCCGCTCAAAGTCACGATGCGGCTCACCATCTGGGACAAGGATGAAGCGGGCAACCGTTCCATCCGCGACATCAAGGAGCAGGAAGTTTTCTTCGGCGACGTTCCACTGATGACGCAGAATGGGACGTTCATCATCAACGGAACCGAGCGCGTCATCGTCAGCCAGTTGCACCGCTCGCCGGGCGTGTTCTTCGAAACTGCGGCGAACCGCACTTACTTCCTGGGAAAGATCATTCCCTACCGCGGTTCGTGGGTTGAGTTCGAGTACGACCAGAAGAACGTTCTGTACGTGCGCATCGACCGCAAGCGCAAGTTCCTGGGCACGATCTTTCTGAGAGCGCTGGGCCTGCGTTCGGGCGAAGATATTCTGAAGACTTTCTACACCACGGATCGCCTGATTGTCCGCGATAAGAAGCTGTTCTGGACGCTGGATCCGGCGAGCGAAAAGCCCACGAATCTCCTGGGCATGAAGCTGGCGCACAACATCAAGACGAAGTCGGGCGACGAAGTTGCGCACTCCGGCCGCAAGATCAGTGCTGCGACCCTGAAGGATATTCAGAAGGCGAAGATAAGCGAAATCGAAG
Source organism: uncultured Acidobacteriaceae bacterium (assembly GCA_963789205.1). GTDB lineage: Bacteria > Acidobacteriota > Terriglobia > Terriglobales > Acidobacteriaceae > Acidiflorens. Next base: position 6,534 of record CAWBJV010000019.1, on the reverse strand, counting down.
TGGACACAACCGATCTGGAAGGCGCGTGGGCGGCCAGCGACATTGTCGACACCACGAGCGGCGAGGTACTGCTCGAGGCGAACTCGGAAATCACGGCCGACAAGGTAGCAAAGATCCTGGAATCGGGCGTGGTCGAGCTGAGCGTGTTCTTCCCGGAGCGCGACGACGTGGGCACGGTGATCAGCCAGACCCTACGGCGCGATTCGGTCGTCAGTCCATCGGAAGCTCTGATCGAAATTTATCGCAAGCTGCGTCCCGGTGATCCGCCGACGCTGGACACCGCCACGGCGTTGTTCCAGGGCATGTTCTTCGATCCGCGCAAGTATGACTTCTCTCGCGTGGGGCGGCTGAAGTTCAACATCAAGCTGTTCGAAAACCAGGATGCGACGAGCCTCGAACAACGGACGCTTGATCCCACGGATTTTTACGCGACGATCAAGTACCTGCTCAAGCTGCGCAAGAACATCGGCGCGGTGGATGACATCGATCACCTGGGCAATCGCCGGGTGCGAGCGGTTGGCGAGTTGCTCGAAAACCAGTTCCGCATCGGCTTGGTCCGCATGGAACGCGCGATCAAGGAAAAGATGAGCGTGTACCAGGAAATGTCGACGGCCATGCCGCACGACTTGGTCAACGCTAAACCAGTGATGGCGGCGATTCGCGAGTTCTTCGGATCCTCGCAGTTGTCGCAATTCATGGATCAGACGAATCCGCTATCGGAAATCACGCACAAGCGGCGTCTGTCGGCCCTGGGGCCGGGCGGGTTGTCGCGCGAACGCGCTGGATTCGAAGTGCGCGACGTCCATCCGACGCACTATGGACGCATCTGCCCGATTGAAACGCCGGAAGGTCCGAACATCGGACTGATCTCGTCATTGAGCTGCTTTGCGCGCATCAACGACTACGGCTTCATCGAGTCGCCGTACCGCAAGGTGAAGAACGCGCGCGTGGTTGACTACGTCATCGTCGTCAATGCCGGTGACAGCACGTATAAAGTCGGCGACTATGCCGAAAAAAGCGAGATGGAGAAGGTCAATGCCGATCTCAAAGAACGGCGCAAGAAGCCGGTTGAGATCGAGCCGTTCTCCTTCTATCTCTCTGCGTGGGAAGAAGACCGTCACACGATCGCGCAGGCCAACATCGAACTGGACGATAAGGGTCGCATTGCCGGCGAGTTGGTGAATGCTCGCAAGGCTGGAAACTTCGTGCTGGTGAACCGCGACGAAGTCGATTACGTGGACGTCAGCCCGAAGCAGTTGGTTTCGGTGGCCGCCTCGCTGGTGCCGTTCCTCGAACACGACGACGCCAACCGCGCTTTGATGGGTGCGAACATGCAACGGCAGTCAGTGCCGCTGCTGCGTGCTCAGGCTCCCATCGTAGGCACTGGGATGGAGGGCGTTACCGCGCGCGATTCGGGTGCGGTGGTGCTGGCACGCCGTAACGGAATCATCGATTCGGTCGATTCCGAACGCATCATTGTTCGTGTCGAGGGCGAGCATCATCCGATGCAGCTTTCGCGCGAAGTTGGCAGTGACATTTACCAGCTCACTAAATTCAAGCGCTCGAACCAGAACACCTGCATCAACCAGAAGCCGATCGTGAAAAAAGGCCAGCGGGTGGTGAAGGGGCAAGTAATTGCCGACGGTCCGTGCACCGACTTTGGCGAGTTGGCGCTGGGACGCAACGTGCTGGTCGCGTTCATGCCGTGGCGCGGCTACAACTTCGAAGACGCAATCCTGGTCTCGGAAAAGATGGTGAAAGAGGATTACTACACCTCGGTCCACATCGAAGAGTTCGAACTCGAAGCCCGTGACACGAAGCTCGGTCCTGAGGAAGTGACGCGCGACATCCCGAACGTGAGTGAGTCCACGCTGCGAAATCTGGATGAAGCGGGTGTGATCCGCATCGGCGCCGGCATCAAGCAGGGCGACATCATAGTCGGCAAAGTTACGCCGAAGGGTGAGACGCAACTGACGCCGGAAGAAAAACTGCTGCGCGCGATATTCGGCGAGAAAGCCGGCGACGTGCGTGACGCTTCGCTCTATTGCCCGCCTGGAATCGAAGGCATCGTGGTGGACGTGAAGATCTTCTCGCGCAAAGGTCAGGAGAAGGACGAACGGGCCAAGACGATCGAAGGCAACCAGATCGCGAAGCTCGAAAAGAACCTTTCGGACGAGATCCGAATTCTGACCGATGAGCGCCTGAAGCGTTTGGAAGGCTTGCTGGGCGGCAAGGAAGTGCAAGCCGATCTGCACGACGAGCGCACCAACAAGCGGCTGCTGACTAAAGACACGATTCTGGACCGCGATGCGATCGAGCGCATTTCGACCCGCAACCTGAAGCGCATCAAGTACGCCGACAAGGATCCGAGAGTGAACGAGCAGATCGACGAGATCGAGGAAATGACCTCGCGCCAGATCGATGTGCTCAAGAAGATCGTCAACGAAAAGAAAGAAAAGCTGACCAAGGGCGATGAACTGCCGCCGGGCGTAATCAAGCTGGTGAAGGTTTACATCGCCATGAAGCGCAAGCTGAGCGTCGGCGACAAGATGGCCGGACGGCACGGGAACAAGGGCGTGATCGCGCGCATTCTGCCGGAAGAGGACATGCCGTACCTCGAGGACGGAACGCCTGTCGAGATCGTCCTGAACCCGCTTGGTGTGCCCAGCCGTATGAACGTGGGGCAGATTCTTGAAACCCACCTCGGATGGGCCGGTCATGAACTGGGTCTGAAGATCGCGGAATTGCTGAAGCAGAACACTCGCGCAGAAGCCATCCGCCGTGATCTCAAAGCTTTGTTCAAGGACACCGTGCTGGCCGACACCATCGCCGACATGAGTGAGGATGAACTCGAAGCGGTGGCCCCGACGCTTAAGAAAGGCGTTTTCATGGGATCGGCCGTATTCGACGGCGCCCGTGAGACGGAAATCAAGGCGTTGTTGACGAGCGCGGGGCTGCCCACCTCGGGTAAGACCACGCTGCGCGACGGCATGACGGGCGAGAAGTTCGAACTGCCGGTCACAGTGGGTTACATCTACATGTTGAAGCTGTCGCACCTGGTGGACGACAAGATTCACGCGCGTTCCATCGGGCCGTACTCGCTGATCACGCAGCAGCCGCTGGGTGGCAAAGCGCAGTTCGGAGGTCAGCGCTTCGGAGAAATGGAAGTCTGGGCTCTGGAAGCATACGGCGCGGCGTTCATTCTGCAGGAATTGCTGACCGCGAAGTCGGACGATGTGTACGGACGCACCAAAATCTACGAGGCCATCGTCAAAGGCGAGGCCGCTATGGAGCCGGGCGTCCCCGAGTCGTTCAACGTGCTAATTCGCGAATTGCAGGCGCTTTGCCTGGATGTCGAGTTGATCAAGATCACGGAGAAGAAGCCGGTGGCCGTGGCGGCAGATTAAGGCAGTTCCCGGTTCTCAGTTCTCGGTTCTCAGTGAGTGGAGAGCAGAGATGAGAGCCGGGAGATGCGCAGAAAGTTTTGAATTGACCACCGCGACATTTGCTCTCAGCGTCGCGGAAAGGCAAAGCTCAAGCCGGTTTTCACTGAGAACTGAGAACCGGGAACTGAGAACTGCAGTCGAGGGCCGCCGGTGGGCGCGTGAGATCCACAGGAAAGCGGAGGAACATGTTTCGTTCGAGCCCGTTCGATATGGCAAATCCCGTGGCTGATTTTGATGCCATTCGCATCAGCCTGGCGTCCCCGGAAAAGATCCGAAGCTGGTCGCATGGGGAAGTGACCAAGCCGGAAACCATCAACTACCGCACCTTCAAGCCGGAGCGCGATGGCTTGTTCTGCGCCCGCATTTTCGGCCCAGTCACCGACTGGGAATGTCTCTGCGGCAAGTACAAGCGCATGAAGCATCGCGGAGTGATCTGCGACAAGTGCGGCGTGGAAGTCACATTGTCAAAAGTACGCCGCGAGCGCCTTGGCCACATCGAACTGGCATCGCCCTGTTCGCACGTGTGGTTCTTCAAGGGCCTGCCCAGCCGCATCGGGCATCTGCTCGATATTTCCCTACGCGATCTGGAAGCGATTCTGTACTTCGAAGCCTACGTGGTCGTCGATCCCGGTGACTCTCCGGTAAAAGAGCGCGAGGTCATCAAGGACGAAGCGAAGTACCGCGAACTCGACCAGCAATATCGCCCCGCCGGCTTCAAAGCCATGATGGGCGCGGAAGCGATCAAGGAACTTTTGAAACGCATTGAGGTCGATTCGCTCTCCGGCGAACTGCGCGAGAAGATGAAGCACGAAACCTCGCTGCAGAAGCGCCTGAAGTATGCGAAGCGGCTGAAAGTAGTCGAGGCCTTCCGCAAGAGCGGCAACAAGCCGCAGTGGATGATCCTGGACGTGCTGCCGGTGATTCCACCGGAGCTGCGTCCGCTGGTTCCGCTGGATGGCGGACGCTTCGCCACCTCTGATCTGAATGATCTTTACCGGCGCGTCATCAACCGGAACAATCGGTTGAAGAAGCTGATGGATCTGCACGCTCCCGAAGTCATCGTGCGCAACGAAAAGCGCATGTTGCAGGAAGCGGTCGACGCTCTATTCGACAACGGACGCCGCGGGCGCGTTCTGCGTGGCGCCAATAACCGGCCGCTGAAGTCGCTCTCCGACACGCTGAAGGGCAAGCAGGGACGCTTCCGCCAGAACCTGCTCGGCAAGCGCGTGGACTACTCCGGACGTTCGGTGATCGTGGTTGGTCCTGAACTCAAGCTGCACCAGTGCGGATTGCCGAAGAAGATGGCGCTCGAATTGTTCAAGCCGTTCATCTACCACCGTCTCGAACAGACGGGAAACTGCACCACCATCAAGCAGGCAAAAGAAATGGTGGAGCAGCAGGAACCGATCGTCTGGGACATTCTGGAAGAAGTCATCAAGGACCATCCGGTCATGCTGAACCGCGCGCCTACGCTCCATCGCCTGGGTATTCAGGCGTTTGAGCCGGTGCTGGTGGAAGGCAAAGCAATTAAGATCCATCCGCTGGTCTGCACCGCATTCAACGCTGACTTCGACGGCGACCAGATGGCAGTACACATTCCGCTTTCGCCCGAGGCGCAGGTGGAAGCCAGCGTTCTGATGCTGTCTTCGCACAACATCCTGTCGCCGGCGTCAGGCCAGCCCATCACCGTGCCCACACAGGACATGGTGCTCGGTCTCTATTATCTGACGAAAGCGAAACCAGGTGCCAAGGGCGAGGGCCGTTCTTTCGCCAACATCGAAGACGTCGTCATCGCGCTCGAAATGGGCGAGGTGGAGACGCTTTCGCCGATTCGCCTGCGCTACACCGGCGAGGTCATTGACCTGACGCAGGCTTACGACGATCAGGACGTGAACCACACGGAGCCCGTGCATCATCGAGCGCGAGTACCTGAATACCACCGTCGGCCGCGCCATTCTGAACGACCATTTGCCCAAGGAAGTGCCCGGCGTCAACGTGAGCATGCCATACATCAACGGCCTGCTCAAGAAGAAGGGCATCGGCCAACTGGTCAATTACTGCTATCTGCGGTTCGGCCTGGAAGTCACCGTCAAGATGCTCGACGAGATCAAGTCGCTCGGCTTCCGTTATGCCACGCGCGCCGGCCTCTCGATCGGCATCGATGACATGGTGATCCCGGACAACAAGAAGACCCTGGTGAAGGACGCCGACAAGCAGGTGATCAACGTGCAGCAGCAGTATCTGGACGGCGCGATCACCAACGGCGAACGCTACAACAAGGTCATCGAAATCTGGTCGGCCATTACGGAAAAAGTTGCCGATGAAATGTTTGGCCAGATGCAGACGCGGGATAAAGAAGGCGAACTTAACCCGATTTACGTCATGGCCGATTCCGGCGCCCGCGGATCGAAACAGCAGATCCGTCAGCTCTCCGGAATGCGCGGACTGATGGCGAAACCGACGGGCGAAATTATCGAGACTCCGATCACGGCCAACTTCCGTGAAGGGTTGACGGTGCTCGAATACTTCATCTCGACGCACGGCGCCCGCAAGGGTTTGGCCGATACGGCGCTGAAGACCGCCGACTCGGGTTACCTGACGCGCCGTCTGGTTGACGTCGCTCAGGACGTGATCATCAGCGAATACGACTGCGGCACCGTGGACGGAATTTTCGTCTCCGGTATCGTCGAGGCCGGCGAAATTATCGAGCCGCTGCGCGACCGCATCGTGGGCCGCGTGTCGCTCGAGAAGATCAAGGACTACGAAGGCCAGGTTGTGGTCGACGTCAATCACGAGATCACCGAAGATCTGGCGGGTGCGATTCAGGCTGCCGGTATCGAGCGGGTAAAGATTCGCTCGGTGCTCACCTGCGAGTCGAGGCGCGGAGTTTGCGTCATGTGCTACGGACGCAATCTGGCTTCCGGGCGCCTGGTCGAACTCGGCGAGGCTACCGGCGTGATCGCGGCTCAGTCCATTGGCGAACCTGGAACGCAGCTCACCATGCGTACCTTCCACATCGGAGGTACGGCGTCGCGAGTGTCGGAACAGTCACGCCTCGATGCCAAGAGCAATGGCACAGTGCGCTTCA
>CAWBJV010000018.1:0-28391 GCA_963789205.1 uncultured Acidobacteriaceae bacterium | reverse complement strand
GAGATCTTCGAACGCCTTCAGCGCCGAAGCCTTCCCCGATCCGCTCATGCCGGTAATGATGACAAGTTCCGCGGCGTGCGGCTGGCCTTTGCGCCCACGAGCTTTTCCCACTGCGGACTTTCCCACCGCGTGCGTGGCCTTCTTGAGCTTGCTGCGCAGTGGCATGCCGGAAATCTTAGCATTTCAGAGGGCGTGAAGGTCGCTAAGCTGCAAATGGCGAAGATCTATGGCGAGAACTGATTTTCTTCAACTTGGAAGCGGAGCAGGAAAGCTTGGTAGCGCTACCGGGAATCGAACCCGGGTTTGAAGATTGAGAATCTTCCGTCCTAACCCCTAGACGATAGCGCCACTCAGGTGGATTGCGACGAAGTCCGATTATAACAAAAGCTCGTTCTTACCAAACCGGGCGCCCCGGGTCTCGCGGTTTTCGAGACCTGGGAGCGGTCGCAGCCGATTGTGCTCGCGAAAAATTCTCCACAAAGCATTATGAATCTTCAAGTTACAGTCCCGGCTCATGATTCGGACTGATGATTCCAGCCGAACCGCCTTGACAACGGCAGCACGGAGAGCGATACTCACGTGGGCGAATAAAAAGCGAAAGTTACACCTCGCCCGGGCTGATCCTGCCCTCTGCGTTCCCTGACAATTGCAAGCTGACAATAGCGAGAAAGTATGTCTGCCTCTCCGATTTTTTCATCGGCGGCCATGGGCCGCTCTTTTATTTTTTCTCCGCGATCTTCTTTGCGGTCTGCTCCGCGCTCGAATGCGGACGCGATCGCAGACTCAACCGCGGACGCGATCGTGAAGAAAACCACAAAGAAGACTGCGGAGATTCTGGCCCACGTGGGCGCAATCTCCAGGCTGGCAGCGGTGGTTCCCGCTTCGCGCCTCGATGTGCGCCCGGCGCCGGAAATGGTTTCGAGCGGCATTCCACAACTGGACTTGCTGACCGGCGGCCTCGCTCGCGGTTGCCTCACGGAAATCTGCGGCGCGGCCTCATCGGGAAGGACCAGCGTATTGCTTTTCGCGCTGGCCCGCGCTACACAACGCGGAGAAGTTTGCGCGCTGGTGGATGCCAGCGATGCGTTCGATCCCGCGTCAGCAGCCGCTGCGGGCATGGAGATGAGCCGGTTGCTGTGGGTGCGATGCGGAGAAAAATATCCATCGCGCAAAAATCGTGCAACTGCGTGCAAAGCAGGCTGCGCAAAAACGGACACATATCAGAAGATGCCTTCAAGCGAGTCGTATCAGGGTATGCCTTCAGGCATACCGCAAGCAGCCGAAAAAAGATTCGGCTTTAGCCGTTGGGAATCGCAGCTCGGGCAAATGTTGAAAGTCACCGACCTCTTGCTGCAAAGCAATGGCTTCGGAATGATTGCTCTCGATCTCGGCGATGTTCCGGAGCCGAGCGCGCGGCGAATTCCTTTGGCATCCTGGTTCCGCTTTCGCCGCGCCATTGAGCACACCCCGACGGCACTGCTGGTTTTGGAACAGCAGCCGATTGCAGGGAGTTGCTCGTCCGTGCTGGTGAAGGTGTCAGGTGTCAGGTGCCAGGTGTCAGGTGCCAGGTCTCAGGTCTCAGGAAGCCCGCTGATGCATTCGAAATTGCCGCATTCGGAACTGTTCGATCAATTCGAGATCACTGCCGAGTTGTTGCGCTCGCGCTTGGAAAGAAAATTGGAACGCAAGCCGGTGCAATCGACGACGGCAAGTTTCAAGAGTCGAGCCGTATGGGCGGGATAGTCGCACTCGCTTTGACGATGCCGAAAATTCGAAATCATCGGATCGCAAGTCTGAGACCTGAAACCTGAAACCTGAAACCTGAAACCTGAAACCTGGTGTTCCATGTTTGCCTGCATCTTCATCCCCGATTTCCCCGTGCAAGCGATCATTCGCTTCGAGCCGGAGTTGCGCGCCCGCCCAGTCGCGGTGCTCACCGGACGGCCTCCGCTGGAGAAGGTGCTGGCGCTCAACGAAAGAGCGCGTCAAACGGGCGTAGAGGTAGGCGCGACCAAGTCGCTACTGGAAGCATGGGGGAACCTGGTGCTGCGTGCGCGCTCAGAATCGCAGGAGGCGGCGGCACACGCTGCGCTGCTGGATTGCGCGCAATCGTTTTCTCCGGAAGTGGAAGACACGGCGCCCGGCACCGTACTTCTGAACCTTGCCGGACTCGAGCCGTTGTTTGGACCGCTGCCGAAGATTGCGCGCGATTTGGCGCGGCGCGTCTCGCAGATGGGACTGGAAGCGAACATTGCCGTGGCCGCGAATCCGGATGCTGCATTGCTCGCAGCCCGCGGTTTTCCCGGCGTGACCTTGATTCCCGAAGGATGCGAAGCCGAGCGGCTGGGAGATCTGCCGGTGGAAGTGTTACTAGAAAGTTTTTCTTCCAGCTTTTCTTTCGACGTTGAGCAGGCCGCACGCTGGGTTGAAACGTTTGATCGCTGGGGCATTCGCAAGCTGCGGGCGCTGGCGGCTCTTCCCGAAGTTCCGGTCAGCGAGCGCCTGGGACAGCAGGGAATCCGTCTGCAAAAGCTGGCGCGGGGCGCGGCATTACGCAACTTGCACGTATTGGAACCGCGGCTGATTTTTGCCGAGAGTGTGGAACTGGAATATCCCATCGTGCTGCTGGAGCCGCTGGCGTTTTTGCTGAACCGCATGCTGGAGCAAGTGTGCGCGCGATTGCGAGCGCGGGCACTGGCGGTACAGGTGTTGCATCTGAATCTGGAACTTGCAGCTGCACAGCCGAATGATCGCGAATCCTTCACCCGCACTTTCACCCGCACCCAAAAGTTCACCCGCACGCTGCGGCTGCCGACGCCCTTGCTGGACGCGAAAGTGTTTCTTAAATTGTTGCAGCTTGATTTGCAGGCGCATCCGCCGGGAGCGCCCATCGTGAAGATTCATTTGTCGGCTGATCCGGCGCGCCCGCGAGCCCTGCAGAGCGGATTGTTTCAGCCGGTTTTTCCGGAGCCCGAAAAACTCGAGCTAACGCTGGCGCGTATAGCAGGAATTGTCGGCGAGGGAAGAGTGGGGTCGGTGGAATTACTGGATACACATCGCGAAGGCGCGTTTGCGGTGCGGCACTTTGCGCCCGCAGAGCCCGTAATTAAGCATGAAGCAAGGCAGTCTGAAAATCGAAAGAAGGATACGTCCATGCAAGAAAATGACAGCGCATGCGAGACCGATGAAAACGCAGAGGAAAACGCAAAAGAACAAATGAGCGCGGTGATTGCCTTGCGCCTGTTTCGTCCGCCGCTCGGCGCGATCGTTACTTTGCGCGAAGCGAAGCCGGTGCGGATGCGATGTCTCGAGCGCGAAGACATTTCCGGCGAAATCGTCTGGACCGCCGGCCCCTGGCGCTCTTCCGGCGACTGGTCGGAACAGGAAGGCTGGTCGCGCGAGGAGTGGGACATCGCCATGCCCGCCGAAACCGGACTCGTGTTGTATCGCTTAGTGCAGGACAAGCTAAGCGGAAACTGGTTTTTAGAAGGAACGTATGACTGAAGTGTTCTCGGTTCTCAGGCTTATGAAAACTAGCTGATGGCTGAGAGCTGATGGCTGACGGCTGATGTACGTTGAACTCCATTCCCGCTCCGCATTCAGCTTCCTCGAAGGGGCTTCGATTCCCGAGGAGTTGATTGCCGTGTGCGCGAACCTCGGAATGCCGGCGATGGCTTTGCTCGATCGAGATGGAGTGTACGGCTCGCCGCGCTTCCATCTCGCCGCAAAAAAGGTGGGGGTCAAGGCGCATATTGGGGCGGAAGTGACGTGTACTGCGTTTTCATCACGCAGACACCATGGTGGATTTCGTCTTCCGCTGCTGGTGGCTTCGCGCGCTGGATATCAAAATCTCTGCCGCCTGATTACGAAAATGAAGCTGCGCGTTGGGCGCAAAGAAGGAGCCTCCGCCACGAGTTCGGACTTCATCGAGCACGTTGACGGTTTGATATGCCTGACCGGTGGAGAAGAAGGACCCCTGGCTGCGGCGCTAACGCAAGGTGGACCACAAGCGGCGTTCGAAGCGGTGAAGCGGTTGACAGGGATTTTTGGCCAGCCGAACGTCTACGTCGAGCTACAACGGCATTTTCATCGCGAGGAAGAGTATAGAAACCGGGTTGCGATCGAGATCGCGGAAGCTTTGCGCCTGCCGCTACTCGCGACCAATGGCGTGAACTATGCCACGCCTCGGGAGCGGGAGTTGGCGGACGCGTTCACCGCGCTGCAACATCACCGCACGCTGGCCACTGCCGGACGTTTGCTGGCGCGCAATGCAGAGCGCCATCTCAAATCTACCGCGGCAATGCGAGCGCTCTTTACGGATTTTCCAAATGCCATCGCAAACACAGTTGAACTTTCCTCACGTCTTGAGTTCACGCTGAACGATCTGGGATACGAGTTTCCGCGTTATCCCGTGCCGGACGGGGAAACCATGATGGCGTTTCTGCGGGAGCGCACACGGGAAGGAATGCAGAGCCGGTATGGCCGGGCGGATGCGGAACTGAAAAAGCGGGCGCGGCGGCAGATCGAGCGCGAGTTGAGCTTGATCGAACATCTGAAGCTTGCCGGGTACTTTCTGATTGTCTGGGACCTGGTGCGCTTCTGCCGCGAACAGAAAATTCTGGTGCAGGGCCGCGGATCGGCCGCCAATAGCGCGGTTTGCTACTCGCTCGGCATCACGGCGGTGGATCCGATTGGCATGGAATTATTGTTTGAGCGTTTTCTTTCGGAGGAACGCGGCGAGTGGCCCGATATCGATCTCGATTTACCGAGCGGCGATGAGCGCGAGCGGGTAATCCAGCACGTCTATCAACAGTATGGCCAACGGGGCGCGGCCATGACTGCCAACGTGATCACATATCGCAATCGCATGGCCGCGCGCGAAATGGGCAAAGTGATGGGATTCGATCCGGAGACACTGAAGCGAATTTCAGCGGCGGTCGCAACCTGGGAATTCAAAGACGAGAATGATGCGCTCGATCGCCGTCTGCGCGATGCCGGACTGGATCTTACGCATCCGCGAATTCGCAAATATTTCGAGTTGTGTCTAGCCGCCCAGGATCTGCCGCGGCATTTAGGGCAGCACTCGGGCGGCATGGTTATCTGCGAGGGGCGTCTGGATTCCATCGTACCGCTGGAGCCCGCTTCCATGCCGGGGCGCGTAGTGGTGCAGTGGGATAAAGAAGATTGCGCCGATATGCGCATCATCAAAGTCGATCTGCTGGGCCTGGGGATGATGGCGGCGCTGAAAGATTCTCTCGAACTTATTCGCGATCATTACAACGAAGAAGTTGATCTGGCGCATCTTCCAGCGGATGACCCCGTCGTATATTCCACGCTGCAAAAAGCGGATACGGTGGGGATGTTCCAGGTCGAGAGCCGGGCGCAGATGGCGTGCCTGCCGCGTCTGAAGCCGAAGAAATTTTATGACATCGTGGTGCAAGTGGCGATCATTCGGCCCGGGCCGATCGTAGGCAATATGGTCAATCCATTTCTAAAGCGGCGGCAGAGCAGAGAGGCGGTCACGTATCCGCATCCGTCGCTTGAAACGGTGCTGGGACGTACGCTGGGCGTGCCGCTGTTTCAGGAGCAGTTGCTGCGCATGGCCATGATCACCGCCAACTTTACGGGCGGCGAAGCGGAGGAGTTGCGCCGCGCCATGGGCTTCAAACGTTCCGAGGCGAGAATGAAACCGATCGAAGAAAAGCTTCGCGCTGGCATGACGCGCAACGGCATCCTGGGTGAAACGCAGGAGCAGATCATCCAGTCGATTACTTCATTCGCTCTTTATGGATTTCCGGAATCGCACGCCGCCAGCTTTGCCTTGATTGCGTATGCCAGCGCTTATTTGAAATGCCATTACCTCGCTGCGTTCACGGCGGCGCTTCTGAACAATCAGCCGATGGGTTTTTACCATCCCTCGACGATTGTGAAAGATGCGCAGCGGCACGGATTGAAGATGCTGCCGATGGATGTGACGCGGTCGGATTGGAAGTGCACGTTGGAGCCGTCAGCCATCAGCTGTCAGCCCTCAGTTCGTCTCGGCCTGAAGTACTCGCACGGGTTGCGCGAGCCGGCGGGGCAGGCGCTGGTTCGGGAGCGCAGCCTGGCGCCATTTGCTTCGATTCAGGATTTGGCTCGTCGCGTGCCCGAGTTGCGCAAGGATGAGTTGAGGACGCTGGCGGAGATCGGGGCGTTAAATGCAGTGGCTAGTGGGCGGTGGTCAGTGGCCAGTGAAAATCAAAACATTAAACTTCATCGCCGCGATGCGCTGTGGCAGGTGGAGCGCGCGGTGCGCTGGTCGGGACCGTTGTTGGATGAGCTTCCGGAAATTGATGGGGAATCCCCGCTTGCGGCTATGACGGCCGAAGAGCGATTGGTGGCGGATTTTCGCGCTACTGGGCTGACGGTCGGCCCTCATCCCATGCAGTACCGCCGGGCAGAGATGAAGAGGATGGGGATTTATCGCGCTTCCGATCTGGCGCACCTACCGGATGGACGGCGATTGCGAATCGGCGGATGCGTGATTGCCCGCCAACGCCCGGGGACAGCCAAGGGAATGATGTTCCTGAGCCTGGAAGATGAAACGGGAATCGCGAATGCGATTGTCGCTCCCGATCTTCTGCAGAAGAACCGTGTGCTATTGATTTCCGAGCGCTTCCTGATGATCGAGGGGATTTTGCAGAATCAGGACAACGTGATCCACATCCGGGCAGAGAAAGTTTCGTCGCTGCGGGTGACGCGGGCCGAGACGGTGTCGCACGATTTTCATTGATTGAGGTGGCACGACTAGGCGGACGAAAGCTTTCTGGCATTGTGCCGTAACGAGCGGCCTTCGGCCAAACTGTAGAGTTCCTCAGCCAAATTCTTGGCGTGATCCCCGATGCGCTCCAGCGCCTGGGCGGCCAGAAGAACATCGAAATTCTGCTGCCCGCTCGGAATGTTCGGCTCGGCTAGATGTCTCTGAAACAAGGAATGGCACAAGCGGTCCACTTCCGGATCGGATTTCAGAACAATCTGCGCGTGCGACACGTCACGCTTGAGGAAGCCCTGGTGAATCTGTTCCAGCATTTCATACAGCAGAGAAGCCATCTCCACGAGCTGACGGGAGTCCGCCACCGGCAATTTTTCGCGGCGGGATTGCAATTGCATGACCGAGTTGTAGGAGAGGTCTCCGATGCGTTCCAGGTCGGTGATGAACTTCAGACAGGCCAGTAACTCGCGCGCCTTGGCTTCAGTTACGCGCGTGATGGCTTCGGGCAGTTGCTCATCAATCTTGCGCTCGATCTGGTCGAGTTCTTTTTCGCAATCCTTGATGGCGAGAAAAGCCAGGCGCGAACCGTCCGCCAGAAAGTCCCTGACATTGAAGACCGAATCACGGGCGATGAGGCAGCCCCGGACGACGAGGGCCGTCAGTTCGTCCCCCGAAAAATCTTCGTTATTATTGCGGGTCTCCGCCGGACGTGTGCGAGCTTCCGCCGCCCGGGATCGCGTCGAAGTCGAGCGCCGCTTTGTTCGTACGGGCGGAGACGGTCGTTTTCGGGTCATGGGAAACTCGCGGAACGCAAGACGACCAGGTAACTATAACGAAGCTAGCATAAAGCCGGAATGTGAAAGGAATGTAAATGAAAGTGCCACACCGCGTAGAAGCGGGCATTTCTCTTCTTACCTTTTTTCCAGCGCGGCGGCCTGCTCCTCTGCGCGCTTGGCGTCTTGCCCTTTGCCAAGTCCGCGATAGGCGCGCGCAAGCAAGCGCAGGGCTGCTGCGTTTCGCGGATCAGATTTAGTGAAAGCTTCGAGATCCGGCAAGGCGCCCGCGAAATCGGACTGCTGAATTTGCGCTTCCGCCAGTCCCAGACGCCCGTCACTGTTGTTCGAATCCACAAGGAGCGCCGCCTCGTACTGGTCGGCCGCGTTCTTCGCGTCTTTGAGTTGCAGGTAAACGTGGCCGAGCAACAGACGCGCGGACATTTGGCTGGGTGCGAGTTTCAGGCTCGATTCGAGTGCATCCCGCGCCCCGGGCCAATTCCCGGACCTCTCCATTGCCTCACCCAATTCGAACGCGGCGGTGGAATCATCGGGGCGCAGTTCGCATGCCCGCTTTAAGTAGCCAGCAGCTTTGGCGAAATCTCCGGCAGTGAGTTCAAGCTCGCCCAACTGGCGGAGCGCAGTCGGCGAGTCTGGATCGAGCTGCAGCGCCTTTTCCAGGAACTGGCGCGCGTTACTCGATCGATTATCGTCGCTGGCCAGCATGGCATCGTGCAGCAGGTTCTGAACTTCGATTTTGTCTTTGGGATCCGGCAAAGTTTCTCCGGGCTTGCCGGAGCTACTCTGCGGCGGGAGTTTCGACTTCCACCGCGCCATCTCGGCCTGCATGGTCTGGGTCGTGGCGCTGGCGGGAGAGTAGAGATTCTTCAGCTCCTTCGGATCGGCCTGCAGATCGTAGAGCTCGGGCCGGGGAGCTTCGATCAACTTAGTATTGTCGGCGCGCAAGGCGCGCAAGGGGGCCCATCCCCAGCGGAGGGGATAGTCGGTCTCGCCGAATAGCGCGCGATTGGGGCCTTGTGCGGCTTTAGTTTGCTCGATGAGGGGAAGCAGTGACTCGCCGTTCAGCTCGGCCGGTGCTTCCACGCCGGTCGCTGAAAGAATCGTAGGCAGGATGTCGGTGGTACGCACCTGGGAATCAATCACAGTGCCATGATGAGCGGACCCCGTGGTCTTGAGGATGAGGGGCACGTGCAGCGTCGAGTCGTAAAGAAACAGGCCGTGAGTTTCCTCTCCATGCTCGCCGAGGCCTTCGCCGTGATCGCCGGTGACTACTACAATGGCGTTGTCGTAGACGCCGGCTTTTTTCAGAAATGCAATCCAGTGGGCGACGGCGGAATCGGCATAGGCAATTTCGCCGTCGTACAAATGATCTTTGTATTTCTCCGAGAACGGGGGCGGCGGTTCGTAGGGATCGTGCGGATCGTACAGGTGCACCCACACAAAATGGGGTCCAGTGCGGTGTTTCTCGAACCAAGTTTCGGCGTGTCCGACGACTTCCATGCCGCGGCGCTCGACGCGTCCCCAGCGCTCTTTAGTTTCAGTCTTGGCGGGAAAGTTATCGTAAAAATCGAAGCCGCGATCGAGGCCGGGAGCAAGCGTGTTGCTGTCAAGAATCACGGCTCCGATGAAAGCTGCGGTTTGGTAGCCGCGCTTCTTAAGCAGTTCCGCCGCAGTCACATGCTGCGGCGAGAGCGGGACGCCAAAATCCGTGACGCCATGCACGCTGGGCAAGAGCCCGGTCAGAATCGTAATGTGCGAAGTGTTCGTGATCGGGCTATGCGTGTACGCCTGCGTGAAGCGGACACCATCGCCGGCGAGTGCGTCGAGGGCGGGGGTTTCGACCTGCTTGTACCCGTAGCAGCCGACGTGATCGGCGCGCAGCGTATCAATCGTAATGAGGTACACGTCGGGAAGAGAGGTTCGTGGAGAGGGCTTCTGGCCGGACGTCTGGCCGGATGTCTGGCCCCAGGCCGAGGTGCCCAACAGCGTGACCGCGACAAATATCGGGACGAAAATTATCCGCAGGAAAATGGTCAGCCGACGCATAAGCGCCCAGCCTATCACAATCTTTCCGCGGAGTTCGGCTTCTATCAGCGCTTGCGTTCGCGCCTTCCCAGCGATAACATGCGATAAACTGAACTCACCGATGGTGCCTGTTTTTTATCGATTGATTCCCATTCTAACGGCCCTCACCGCGCTTCATGCGGCGGCTCAAACACCCGCAAAGCCGCCGCTGAATGTGGTCCTGATCACGATTGATACGTTGCGCGCCGATCATCTTGGCTGCTACGGGTACAAGCAGGTCAAGACGCCCAACATCGACGGCCTGGCTGCGGATGGAGTGCGCTTTGAGAGCGCCTTCGCGGTCGTTCCGGTAACTCTGCCCTCGCACAGCTCGATGTTGACGGGAACGTATCCCATGCTGAGCGGCATGCATGACTTCAGCGGCAATAAACTCAGCCCGCTTCAGCCCACGCTGGCTTCGGTTCTCAAACAGGCAGGGTATCAGACTGGAGCGGTAATCGGAGCCGCGGTGCTGGACTCGCGCTTTGGACTGAATCAGGGATTTGATTTTTATTACGACCACTTCGACTTCAGCCGCCTCGACGAAGCGAATCTCGATGAGATGGAGCGTCCGGGCAACGTTGTGGCCGATGTAGCGCTGGACTGGCTGGCGAAAAATTCGCAGAAGAAGTTTTTTCTTTGGATGCATCTCTACGATCCACACTTTCCTTATCATCCGCCCGAGCCTTACGGTCGTGAATATGCGGCACAACCGTACGATGGCGAGATTGCTTTTGCAGATGAACAGGTCGGGCGGCTTCTCCGGTTTTTGAAAGAGAAAGGGATTTATCAGAACGCGGTAATCGTGCTCTGCGGCGACCATGGTGAAAGCCTGGGAGAGCACGGCGAGAAGACGCACGGATTCTTTATCTACAACGCCACCATGCATGTGCCGTTGGTCATTCGAATGCCAGAGAGTCGGCTGCCGGAGAAGGCAGCGCGCACGGTCGCCGATCCGGTTTCGCTCGTCGATCTGATGCCCACGGTTCTGGACGCCGTCGGGCTGGAGATCCCCTCGCAAGTGCAAGGACGCAACCTGCTTCCCGAGCTTCGGGCTGATCAGACCGACCACGACCGCGTCCTCTATGGAGAAACCTTCATGCCACGGATTCACTTCAACTGGAGTGAACTCCGGGGCTCGGAGAACACTAAATATCATTTCATCGATGCTCCTCGGCCCGAGCTTTACGATCTGGCGAAGGACCCGGGCGAAGTTCACAATCTGTTCACCGAAAAGAAAGCGGTAGCCGAGGAGATGCGCGCCAAGCTCGTCGGCATGATCCGCGATTACAGCGCTGGCAAGGAGCTGGCCGAAAAGACCGGTCTGGATCCGGCCTTGATGGAGCGATTGAAAGCTCTGGGATATGCTGGATTTTCCGGGGGTAGCGACCCGACCATCAGCAGCCGCAATTTGCCGGATCCGAAAGACCGCGTCGTCACCTACGAGTTGATTTCCGACGCGATCGCCGACAGCCAGCACGGCCGCTATCAGGAGTCGATCGAAAAACTGAAGAGTGTACTCAAGACTGAGCCAAATTCTGTCCCGGCGCATTATCTGCAAGGTCTGGACTATTACCGGCTCAATATGTTCGCCGAGTCGGTGGACGAACTGCAGAAAACTGTTCAGCTCAGTCCCGACTACGCGCTTGCCTTTTTTAATCTCGGCATGGCGCAGGCCCACGCCGGGCAGATCGACGCCGCTATCACGACGCTGCAGCGGACACTGCAACTGGATGCTACCAATTTCGAAGCTGCCTACAATCTGGGAGTGGCGTTCATACAGAAAGGGCAATTGGAGCAGGCGGCGGCAGCGCTCCGGCAATCGGTCTCGATTAATCCGGAGTTTGCGCGTGGACATCGCGCCTTGGGCGAAACCTTGATCTACCTGGACAAACTCGACGACGCGATTGCAGAGTTGCGTCGCGCCGTCGAGTTAGCGCCGCAAGAGCCGATCATGCACGAGTCTTTAGCCAAAGCACTGGCCGCCAAGGGACTCACGGCGGAGGCAGACGAGGAGACGCGGCGCGCGCACCAGCAGCCTGTGCCGCAATAGACGCATGGTCGGACGCTTCTCAGCTTTCTTATTTACTCTTTTCTTGGTCGTGATCGTGCCGGCTCTCGGCGTCACAGCTTTCGCGCAGGCTACTCCGACCAAGCCAGTACCGGCAAAACAGCCGCCGCGAGCCGATTCTACGAAACCCAGCGTCATATTGATCACCATCGATACCCTGCGTGCCGACCACGTGGGGTGTTATGGAGCGCAGACCGTCAAGACTCCAACCCTTGATGCGCTGGCTCGCGACGGTGTCCTGTTTGAGCGGGCGATCTCACAGGTCCCACTTACCTGGCCTTCGCATGCGGTGATCCTGACCGGCACTTACCCCTTTCAGAACGGCGTCCAGGATTTCACCGGGCAACCGCTGGCGCAGCAATTTCGCACCGTGTCGCAGGCTTTCCAGCAGGCGGGTTACGCCACCGGAGCCGTGGTCAGCGCCTTCGTTCTCGACCGAAGTTGGGGGCTGGCGCGTGGCTTCGACTTTTATGATGACGCGTTTTCCGCGGAAACCTTCGAGAAAAAAGATACCGGTCTGGTAGACCGTCGCGCCGGGGAGAGCGTAGCGCATGCCATCGCATGGTTGAAGAAAACTCCGCGACGCCCGTTTTTTCTCTGGCTGCATCTTTACGACCCGCACAGCCCGTACGATCCTCCCGAACCCTACCGTACCGAGTACCAGAGCCACCTCTACGATGGCGAGATCGCCTACGCGGATCACGGACTCGGCACCCTGATGGCCTGGCTCAAGCAGAACCGCCTTTATGATTCTTCGTTGATCGTCGCTCTCAGCGATCATGGCGAGTCTCTCGGGGAGCATGGCGAAGACGAGCACGGCTTCTTTGTGTACGACGCCACGGTGCATGTGCCGCTGATCGTGAAACCGCCTGCTGGGAGCGGCATTGCGACTGGCCGACGCGGCGAGCCCGTGGAGACCACGACCGTAGCTCCGACCCTTCTGCAACTGGCCGGCGTGAAGGATCCGGTTGATAAGATTTATACACAGTTCCAGTCGCATGCATTATTCGGCGCGAAGTCAGGCGCGAATCCGGCAGGGAGTCAGGTGACGCCTCAAACTCCAAAAGATTCAGCCTACAGCGAGACTTTTTATCCATTCAGTTCTTTCGGTTGGAGTCCGCTGCACGCACTCGAGAGTGAGCGTTTTCACTTTATCGAGGCACCCAAACCAGAGTTGTACGATCTTGAAACCGATCCCGGAGAAACCCGAAACATTGCTGCCCAGCAACCCGCCACAGTTGCCGTGCTTCGGGAAAAGATGCAGGCACTTCTGGGACACAATCCGTTCACACGCCAGGATGCGGGGGCTGGAAACCTAAGTCCTGACGCGCAGGAGAAATTACGTGCTCTCGGCTACTTCGGATTTCGCGCCGCAGTTTCTCCCGAATCGCTCAAGCAGGGGCTCGCCGATCCTAAGGACAAGCTGTGGGAGTTTAATTCCATCTTGAAGGCGCAGGACGCTTTCCAGCGCAAGGAGGACGATCAGGCAGAGGCTCTTCTCACCGAGGTCCAGCAAAAGGATCCGCAAATCTACGTGATTCCTTTCTTGCTGGGCGAGTCGGCCTTGCGACGCCAGAACTGGGAGCGCGCTGCCGACCAGCTGCAGCGCTGCCTCGAACTGAATCCGAACTTCGACAACGCCATGACCGGTCTGGCACGGGCCCTGGCGAAGCTGGGTCGCGCGGATGAAGCGAAAAGCTGGCTCAACAAAGCCCTGCAGAGCAATCCCCAGAACTACCGGGCCTGGTATCAAATGGGATTGCTGGATGCGGGGAGCGATCCGGCAGCGGCCCTCTCTGCGTATGAAAAGACAGTTGCCATCCAGCCTAATTTTTCTGCCGGACAACGTGAACTGGGAATGCTTCTTTTTCAGCAGAAAAACTATGCCGCGGCGGCGCCCCACATGGAGAAAGCGATCGGGCTCGGACTGGAAGATGCGCGGCTGCACAACTTCCTCGGCATTTGCTATAACCGGACGAATCGGACTTTAAAAGCAGTCCGTGAGTTTCAGCGCGCCATTGAGCTTGATCCGAAACTGGCGGAAGCTCACCTGAACCTTGCCTACGCCCATCAACTTTTGCACCACGCAAAAGCGGCGCATGAGGAATACGCCACGGCCTGCAAGCTCGATGCAACATTCTGCAAATTCGTGCCCGCGAACTGACTCGCGCGCAAAGTTACTCGCCTTCACATCCCTTCACAATCGTCGACGAGCACTCACCGCTTGCCGCCCGCTCTCATGCGCTGGGCTTCCGCTCGCTCCCGGTCCGCATCGGCCTGCTGTCCTAACTGGACATACGCGTCGGCCAGAAATGCGTGCGGCTCGGGCGATTTGGGCTGAAGCTCAGCCGCCTTCACCAGATTCGGCACGGCGGCCGCGGGATTTCCCGAGAGAGCCAGGGCTCGCCCGAGAAGCAGGTGCGCGCTGTAGTGGTTCGGCCTGAGTTCAATGACCTTTGTGTATTCAGGTATGGCGTCCGTCAGCCGGCCAGCTCGCGCGTAGGCGGTCGCCAGTGAGAGATGCGCTTCCGGCCAACTAGGAGAGCGAGCCACGGCGGTCTCAAACTGAACCGCTGCCGCCGCGAAATCCCCAGTCTCGAACAGCGCCGAACCCAACTGGTATCGCGGAACGGTTAGGTCCGGACGCATTTCCACAGCCTTGCGCAATATCGGTACCGCCTTCTCGTACTCCTTCAGCGAAGTCAAGGCTGTACCGAGTTGAAGATAAGTGATCGGCAGGTTGGGCTCCAGCGCGATCACCTTCTCGAGCAGTGGCACCGCTTCCGCGAAATGCATGTCTTCTTTGAACATTTCGGCGCGGTGCAACAAGTTCACGACCTCGACCTTGTCTTTCGGATCGGCCCCGGTGTCCTTGATGCCGAGCGCGGCTGAAGCGCTGTTATCCGATGCCACGTATCCCAGCGCGTTCAGCCTTTCCTGGAGATCGGGATCGGCGCTCACTTTCGGCGCTTCTTTTGCGGTGCCAGTCTTCTGCCGGAACGCATCGAGCTGGCTGGCCAGCGTGTTGGTGACGGCTACGGACGTAGTGGATAGATTATGCTCCGCCTTCGGATCGGCGGATTGGTCATAGAGTTCCTTGTGCGGCGCCTCGATGAACAGATACTTTCCCGTACGGAGCGCCCGCAGCGAACTCCATCCAAAAGTACGGTGCGGATAATCGCTCTCCGCGTAGGCAGGACGATCTGGAGACGCCTCAGGAGCCTTGCTGGCCGCTGTTCCTGCCTGGCCCGCGGGGGCAGGCTTCAACGTTGCCGGCTTCAGCATCGCAGGGTTCAACATGCTCAGAAGAGATTCCCCCTGCACGTCATGCGGAATCGCAATTCCCACTGCCTCCAGGATGGTAGGCAGGACATCGACCAGCCCGGCGCGGCTCTCGATCCGTTTTCCCGCAGAACGCTCTCGCGGCAGCTTGAATAGCAGCGGCACCCGAATGGTTTCATCGTAGAGAAAAATCCCGTGCGTAGTCTCTCCGTGTTCGCCCAAGGCCTCGCCGTGATCCGCCATGACGGCAATCAGCGCGCCGTCATAGAGTCCCCGCAGCCGCAACCAACTCAGGAGTTTGCCCACCGCGGCATCGGCGTATGCGATCTCGCCGTCGTAGGGCGCGGAAGCGTACCTGGTCTTGTACGGCTCGGGAGGATCATAGGGGTCGTGCGGGTCGTAGAGATGCACCCAGATGAAGAACGGCCCCTCGTAGTGTGTGGTCAACCACGCCAGCGTGCGTCCGATGACTTCGCCGCCGCGGCGTTCGATGGCTTGGTAACGGTCTTCTCCCTGGTGCCGCCGATGGAAGCCCGCATCGTAGGTGTCGAATCCACGCTCAAAGCCGGGCGCCGACCGTGTAGCTGGGTCAAGCACCAGCGAGCCAACAAACGCCGCCGTATGATATCCGTTGCCGCGAAAGATGTAGGGAGCGTAAGGCAGATCCTCAGCCAGCGGCACGCCAAAATCGTTTACCTGGTGGAACTGTGGATACGTGCCTGTGAGGATGGTGGCGTGCGACGCCGTCGTCAGCGGTACCTGGGAGTAGGTATGGGTAAAGACTACGGATTGGCGCGCGAGAGCATCGAGGTTCGGAGTCAGCCCGCGTTTTGAGCCGAGGAAGCCCATGCGGTCGGCGCGCGTCGTGTCGAGTGTGATCAGGATTACGTTAGGCGGCTGAGGCTTCGCAGGCGGAGGCGCGGTGGTACCGGCTATCGCACTCACCACCAAGCAAACAAGGCACAGCAAACGGCGGGTCAGGAACATAGGGTACGAAAAGTCTATCATTGAGAGTTAGGGCTGTTTACCGTCGGTGGAGCGACGGGCGCCTCGCCCGTCCCGCCGGACAGCTAACCGGCTCGGTGGAGACGCCCTGCTCTCAGCACAAAGATTGGATCGACAGCAGGTTACTGCGGCTTTGCGGACGCGGAAGCCTCCCCTTGCAGCCTCTTCAATGTCTCGCGCACCTTCGGCGAGAGCGGCGAATCGGGGAAGGCCTTGAGGTAGGCCTCGAGTTCGGCAATTGCCTCGGGCGTGCGCTTCTGTTGCAGATACAGATTTACGAGTTGCAGATAAACTTGCGACATTTTGGGATCAAGCTGCAACGCGCTTTGCAGACTCTTCTCCGCCATGTCAGGGTGGTTGGTGTGCGTATAGACCGATCCCTGCAGGAATTTGCCGAAGGCTGAGTCTGGCTGCCGCTGGAGTCCTTCGTCGATCTCGCGCTCGGCGTCACCATAGTGCTGGGTGAGCAGGAGCACATTGGCAAGGTTGAAATGCGCTTGCCCGTCGTTCTGATTGGTCTTGAGCGCGGCTTGAAACTGAGTCTCCGCGGCGTCGAAGTTCTGGCGGCTCAAATAGATCGTGCCGAGGTTGTTGTGAGCAGGATAGAAGGCAGGTGAGTATTCCAGGGCCTTCAGGTAGTGCTGGATGGCCTCATCGTGATTGCTTTTCTGATCTGCGTCCCGACCCTTATCGAATTCCTTGAGCGTCTTCTTTGGAAAATGGCTGTAGTACGCGGCTGGATCGACGAGGTAGGGGTTGCTGCCCCCGATGCGGCCGGGGAGGGGGTCCTCCTTTGCATTCGCACGAGGAATCAACTGGATATCAACAGAATTCATCGGCGCCGACGATGGATCCACGTTGGTGGTTGTGCTGAACGGCTCATAAGCATCGTCGTCCACTGAAATGCGGTATTCGTTTGCCACCAGATTGTAAAAGCCAAAGCGTCCCTGATCATCACAGTACGCGCTGCCAATCGGGGAGCCGCGCATCTCGATAGAAACCAGGACCGGGTGCGGAGGAAAATCGCCTCTCACTACCCTGACCGTGCCAATTATTTTGCCGAGTTGGAGTTGTTGCGCACAAGTCTGGTTGGGACTGACGAAGGACGCCAAGACGGCGGATAACACCAGAGCGGGCCAGGTCCTAGCCATAGGACACCCCACGGAACGATGTTACACCAAAGAAAAAGGCTTGCTGCGAAATTTTCCGCAGCAAGCCTTGGAACCGGTCCAGTCTCGGCTAGAAGCTGAGCCTGATGCCGAACTGCATTTCGCGCGGATGCAAAGTGCCGGCTGCCTGGCCGAAGTTGGGAATGGGTAGGAGGTGGGAGTAGCCCTTGCCAGGGTTGGTATCCAATCCCGTTGCGGCGTACTTGTTGTTCGCGCCTCCACCGGCGGTGGCAAGGATGAAGTTTGTGTGATTGAACACGTTGAAGGCGTTCGCATCGAACTTCAGATTCACCCTTTCCGTTATCTTAAACGTCTTCGACATGGTCATATCCGCGAACCAGTTGCCCGGACCGACGAAAGTGTTGCGACCCAGGGTCCCGGCACAACCGATACACGGCTCTGAGAATGTAAGACCCGGAGACGACGTTGTGAAGGTTGTGTCGCCGGCCTGGGCGATTCCAAAGCCGTTCGCCCAGCTGGCATGACCAACACCACTCACTCCGGTCACGCTAGCGTTCGGGCGTGTGTTCCTGCCGTGGCTGGCGTTGAAGTCGCCGCCGAGGTTGGCACAGTTTCCGGTCTGGATGTCGGTGACCGAGCAGGAAACCCCGGGGGCACTGATCTCCTTCAGACGCAAAGCGGACGATACGAAGGGCTGCCAGTGTGCCCCGGTCTGGAACTGCCAGATACCATTCAGACTCCATCCACCCGCGATTACACCCATCGCGCCTTTCAAGTTCTGTCCGGGCAACTGCCAGACGTAGTTGAAGACCAGGCGGTGACGAATGTCGTAGATCGAGTCGCCTCGATCCAGCCCAGGCAGCGTCGGATCGGAGGTGAACCCTTCCCCGCCGGCCGCACCGTTCGCCGTGGTCGCTCCGCTATGCCAAGTCGATCCGTCGTCAATCGAGTGGCTATAGGTGTAGTCAGCGTTGAACAGCAAGCCATGGCTCATTTGACGCTTCAACGAGGCCTGCAGCGAGTTGTAGTTGGAATTGACTTGGTTCTCCCAAACGCGGAGGCGACCGTAGTTTCCGTTCAAGCGGCCACTTAACCCAGTCAATGTGCGACCGAAGTTGTCAACAATTGTGTCGCTACCGATTGTGGGTCCCTGTGGAAGGAGCGATCCCGGTTGCCGGTTTACGTCCTCCGCGCGGAACAGTTTGTGACCGGCGGTGCCGACGTATTTCACGTCGATCACTGTTTTCGGCAGAATCTCACGCTGGATATCGAGGTAGAAGTTGTAAACATAGGGATCGCGAATTCCCGACGGGAAGATGATTCCAGTCAGGAGCGCTGCGTTTGGGTTGCCTGGATCCCAGCCCTCGATGTTGCCATTGTTCTGCGCCTGGCTCGGAGGTCCGGAGTTTCCCGGGTTGCTGCCAGCCCCGACAAAAGTCGGTACTTTCGAAGGATCCTGCCTGTAGACTCCGCCGCTGTCAAGTGTAGTCGGTCCATAAATTACGTCGAAACCTGCTGGCTGTTCAGACCCGCCACCCACCCCGTTGAACGAGTAGTAGGGGAGATTCCAGCGAGAGTTGGACAGCGGGTTGTAGAGTGTGCCTTCGTACGCAACGCCGAAGCCGCCGCGCAGTGAAGTTTTGCCATCGCCAAACACATCCCATGCGAAACCAACGCGGGGGCCAAAGTTATGGTGGTTGCCCTTGCCGAGACTGTTCGACGGAGCAAATCCGCCGGCTGTCGGCGAACAGCCGCCGGCCAACTGGGCCAGCGCGGTGCGAGTAGGGTCACACGTAGCTGGGTTGTTGGCGTTGTACAGTTCGTTCGGGATCGCGTTGCTGGGGCCCAGTACGAACGAATTCGGCGTAGTTCCACCCAGGATGAACGTGGTCGCGACATTGGCCTCTTCGTGGTGACGCTGATAGAGATCGTAGCGAATTCCGAGGTTCAGGGTGAGACGCTTGGTGACCTTCCAGTCATCCTGGAAATAGGCGCCGAATTCCAGATTGCGCCAGTGACGAATATTGTCGCTCAGCACGCCGTTGGGAGTCGGGTTGTACGCCGACACCGGGCAGGGTGCCTTGCAAATTCCAGGATCGGTGCCCGCCGCCTGGTAGTATGGTGCGTCAGCAGCGAAGCCCACCTGGTCATAGAAGTAATACGAAGAACGTCCAACGTTGAATTCGCTGTTTTCGATGTTGCGACGGAAGTCCGCTCCCACCTTGAAGTTGTGGTTTCCGTGGCCGATCGAAACCATGTCGGAGTAAGTGTAAACGTTCTCCTTGAAGTCCTGCGGGTAGCCGTTGTAGGAACCGAACCCCACTTGGCTGGGATTGGCGAAATGGATTTGCGGGACGCCGCCAACATTGGGTGCGATCTTGGTGTTGTTCTGCAGATAGCCTGCACGGAACTCATTCAGGACCGAAGGGCTGAAGGTGTGGACAAAGCTGAATGTGCCTGCCGGGAAGTTGTTGCGCAGCGGGTTCGTGAAGCCCCGTGTTGAGGCAATGTTGCCGGGGCCGAACTTGTCAGTCTCACGAAGGTAATTGTAATTGATGTAGAGGCGGTTGTTCGCGTTCCAGTTGTAGTCAACTCGCAGGGACGCTTCGTTACCGTTGAACAGATTGCCAAGAGCCTCCGTCTGCGTACCGAAAGTAGCACTGCTATTTTCTTGCATCGAGTCGCCGCGGGGCATCGTAAAGGGTCCACTGATCAGGCCAGGAATGTTGGTACAACCAGCTGCGGCCATCGCGGTTTGATCCGCCAGCGTAACACCCATGATGTACCCCAGCTTCTGATGCTGCAAGGTGGTAAAGCCACCGGTGCCGTTGTCAAGACACAGGTAAGGCGCGTATGCCCCGGGATTCGTCACAGCGTCAAAACCAGTGAATGAGTTGAGAGTCAGGCCGGAAGGGCTACCTGGGTTTAACTTGGGGAAAGTATTGTAGAGCAGAGCTGATGTCGAATTCCCGGTTCCCGCCAAAGTAGCAGCCGCATTGGCCGCAACCACCTGCTGCTCCCACTCCTGCGAATCCTGCTGAACGTTGTTGGGCGAACCGGCTGACCTGTAGCGATCTCCTTGCAAAGACAGGAAGAAGAACAGCTTGTCCTTTATGATCGGACCGCCAAGAGTAGCGCCGAACTGGTTGAAGCGCGTGGGGAGCTGGGGAATATTATCCTTCTTCAAGAAGAAGTAATTTGCATCGGTGACATCGTTACGGATGTATTCCCAACCGCTGCCGTGCCAGGCGTTGGTGCCGGACTTGGTTACCAGGTTGACCGTGCCGCCAGCGCTGTTGCCGTATTGCGCCGACATGTTCAATTGCAGTTGCTGAAACTCTTCGACGGAATCCTGGATCGGAATGTTCACCACGCCGCCGCTCAGACCCTTGTTCGATACACCGTTGATGAGGAAACCGTTGAAGTCTTCACGCAAGCCGTTGACGACGGTGTCGTGGCCGTTTTCGAAGTCAACGCCCGTCACGTTCACGGCGCCGGCGCTCAACTGCATCAGGTCGAATACATTGCGACCGTTCAGGGGCAGGTTGTTGATCTGCGTGGAACTCACGGTGGTCGCTAGCTTGGAATCTTCCGTGTTTACAGTGGCAGCGGCGCCGGTGACTTCGATCACCTCCGAAGCCTTCCCGATTTGCATCTTGAAGTCCACGTGCGCGATGGTCCCGGCGTTCGCCTGCACATCGTTGTTGGACACTGACTTGAAGCCCGCAGCTTCCACCGTCAGCTTGTAGGTGCCGATCGGCACCTCCTTCACCGTATAGTTGCCGCTGGAATTGGTGGTGGTGGAAAGGTTCAGGTCGGTTGCCGGATTGGTGACCGTAACCTTGGCGTTCGCAATTGCGGCGCCGGTTGGATCGGTCACGGTACCGGTAAACTGGCCGTTCTGTACCTGAGCGAATACGTTGAAGGTCAGAGCCAGCACGGCAAACACTGCGAGGCAAAACTGCAATCTTTTCATTTACCTACCCCCTCGGGAGATCGTGGCGCGTGGTTTTGAAGTATGCACGGAAATTCTTGTCGCGAAACCTGGTCGTGAAAGCCTGTCGTGAACCTTTGTTGCGAACTCTCATTGCGGTCTGAACTCTTACAATCCCATCAACCGAAAGCTCACCAGTAGGGTTGCCGCATTACCTGCTACTGCGAAGTGCGCAGAATTCTGCGCCTTGAACTAGTGTTTTGTCAACCATGTTGCTGATTCCGTTGAGCGAACCGGGTGAAAGCGTTGAAAACACCCTCGCTCGCTGCCGAAAACAGCAACGGGCTAGCGCTTCGGAGTAGAATCGCACTTCTTGAACCAAACGACAGAGCCCAATGTTTCAGATACTTACGGGCGCAATTGCCGCTATTCCTATGACTAACTGAAGATCGAAATGCGGCCGGCTACCAAATTTCGTAGATCGTCGCTATTCCCGACCTTCAGATTTTCTGGCCAGCGCGGACGCAACCGCCGGGCGCTTTTCAGGATTTCTTTCCAGGATTTCTTACGACGACACCGCGCCCCTCCTGGACGACGAGTTCCTGGTCCGCCGACTCCGGTCCCAGTTTGTCGACTTGTCCGCTCGGCCAGCGAATGACAATCGCGTCGACTCTTGTTGCCGCGCCCAAACCGAAATGCGCGCGCGGATCGCTCGAACTCTCGAAGCTGCTTCCGGCGCGCACCTCTGCATAGCGCGTTGAGCCCTCGGCGGTGATCTCAATCTTTGCGCCGAAGCCATCGCGGTTCGCCTTGCTGCCGATGGTCTTGATCCGCAGCCAGTGGCCGGGTGACGGAACTTCGTTCCGCAGCAGCACGGGGGAAGCATCGAGGTTGGTGATCAGCAGATCCTGACGGCCGCGGTTCCAGAAGTCCGCGGTCAAGGCGGCGCGGCCCACATATTTTTTCGCCAGCGCGCCCCCCGCCTTCTCGCCGACTTCTTCGAATTTCCCGTTATGCAAGTTGTGAAACAGAAACGGCCGCTCGGCGTATCCCACACCGAACGACTGTCCTTCGACCTGCGGATCGACGTGGCCATTCGCGATGAAAATGTCGGGCCAGCCGTCGTTGTCATAGTCGAGAAACTTCGCGCCAAAACCCAGATAGGGATTGCTGATGGCTCCAATCCCCGCCGCACCGGCCAGGTCGGTGAACTCGCCATTGCGGTCGTTGTGATAAAGGTTGTTGGCATCGTCGGAAAAATTGGTCTTCACAATGTCGGGCCATCCATCGCGATCGTAGTCGGCCGCGTCAACGCCCATGCCGGCCTGTTCGCGTCCGTCAGAACTGTAGGCCACGCCTGCCTCGGCGCCGACTTCGGTGAATCCACCCTTGCAGCTATTGTGATAGAGCAGGCTCGGCGAAGAATCGTTCGCTACGTAGAGATCGAGGCACCCGTCTTTGTCGTAATCCAGCCACAAGACGCCGAGGCCGTAGTAGCTCTCGGTATCAATCCCGAGTTTCTCTGTGACATCCGTGAAAGTGCCGTCACCGTTATTGTGGTAGAGACGGTCGCGCGAGCCCTTCAACCCGCGCGGCCCGCAATTTACCGGGATGCTCCGATACTGGCAAAACAGACCGTTGCCAAATTTCGGCAGGTTGTTGATATCCAAATCCACATAGTTCGCGACATAGAGATCGAGATTGCCATCGTTGTCATAGTCGCCGAAGGCCGCGCTGGTTCCCCAGCGATCGGCGTTGGCGACGCCGGCCTTCGCGGTGACGTCGGTGAAGGTGCCATCGTGATTGTTGCGGTAAAGCGCCGAACCATGGAAGCCGGTGATGTAGACGTCTTCCCAGCCGTCGTTGTCGAAGTCGGCGATGGCGACGCCGTAACCCCAGCCGCAGAAATTCAGGCCCGACTTCGCCGACACATCGGTAAACGTACCGTCATGGTTGTTGTGATAGAGGCGTGGCGGATGGCACTTGCCGGCGCGGTAGTCCGTCAGCGTCGAACCATCGACCAACAGGATGTCCATCCATCCGTCATTGTCGTAGTCGAAGGCGGCGGCGCCTCCGCACTGAGTCTCAACGATGTAGAGTTTTTCCGGGCCGCCGCAAGTCAGGCGAAAGTCAATTCCAGCGGCGTGCGTGACGTCAACGAACAACGGTGGATTTGTCGCGGGAGTCTTGGCGTCCGTTTTCTGAGCTGGCGCCACAGCCTTCGCTGTGGGACCGGTGTTTTTCTGGGCAGTGTTCTTGGGGGCCGCTTTTTGCGTAGCTCCCCGCAAAATCCAGTTGCCGCTTAGTACGATCAGCAGAACAGCCGCCGCAAACGTCACTTGCAACTTTTTCATGTGGCGAATAACTCTCATTGATCGCGTCCTGTAGCCATTCCTGCAGCGGCCGGCTGCGCCTTCTTGAGTTCCGCGAAGCGCTCTCGTTCGCGCAACGCCTCCTCCGTCTTGCCGAGTTTTTCCAGGACGCGCGCCAGTTGATAATGCGGGCTCGGGTCCTTCGGATTCAGTTCCGCCGCTTTCCGTAAAGAAGGCTCAGCTTTTGCCCACTGCCCCGCGAGTGCCTGCGCCTTGCCAAGGTCGTACCAGACGTCGGGGTTGCGAGAATCCACTTCCGTGCCACGCTGCAGATACGTCATGGCTGCGTCATATTTCCCGCTCGCGAGCAGCGCGTGTCCCAGCGCGCAGACCGCTGCCGGGCTCTCCCCCGACCGTCGCAACTCCTCTTTATATTCGCTAATGGCTTCGTCGTTGCGTCCGAGGCTGAAGTAGGCAAATCCCAGATGGTAGTGTCCGAGTTTAATGGCGGGGTCGAGCTTCAGACCAGTCTTGAACTCCCCAATCGCCTGCAAACTGCGATTCGAATTCAAATACGCTCGCCCGAGTAGAGTATGCCAGAGCGCGACTGAAGGGTTGAGCTTGATTGCCGCTTCGAGTTCGTCTGCGGCTCCCGCATAGTCCGGCTCGCTCAATAAGACCAGCGCCAGGTCGAGATGAATCGCAGAATCTTTTGGGTTCAGTTCACTTGCTCGCTTGAGCTGCTCTTGTGCCTGCTTGAGATCGGCGTTTTTGAAATAGGCTACGCCCAGATAGTGACGGAATTGCGCATCGCGCGGCCAACGCGAAACCGCTTGTTGACCAAGTAGGATTGCGTCTCGCAACTGGCCCGAATCGAGGTCATGCAATAACTGCTGGCGCGTTTGGGCTTGGGTTTGATTTTGCGCCTGCGCTTGCACAAACAAGCTCAATAGGCAGAGTGAGGCAGCAATAACAAAAACTGGAGCCGGATTTCGGGTGGCGCAGCGCCGGGGTCCCCGGCACGCCCGGTTTTGGCGTGATGGGGTGGAGGGCTTCAGCGCCGCGATTACGGGCTTAGCTTGAGGACCGGCTTTGGCCGCTGCGGTCAGACTGTGGCATAGAAAATACTCAATCAGCGTGCTATTGAGCTGCCGGCGCGCAGTCGTGCCCGTTATCGCATCATTTATCATCGTGACGCTTGTCATCGTATCGTCTTAACGCAGCCAGTCGCAACGCGCCTGCTGCTCCGCGTTCGCAGGGGTTCTCGACGGAGGGAGACTCTATGCGCGCCAAAGATTCTCTTCGGATGTCTGCCTGTGGTCGGTAAAGCTAGAGTAGATCTCAGATACATTCATAGCGATGGACCGTGGAACGATATTGCGCGTCTGGCTGCCGATGGTCGCGGGCTTGTTCGTTCTCGGCTGGATATTCCACTCCGTGCCCGAGCCCTACGGTTCGACGCGTTTGATCGGCCTATTGGTCGCTTTAATCGGCCTCGCGGGCGTGATTCTCTCCCGCTACACGCTCGGCCTGTCATTCTCGGTTGCTCCGAAGGCGACCGCGCTTGTCACCAGCGGCATCTATTCGCGGATCCGCAATCCGATTTACATTTCCGGAATGATCTTTCTGATCGGCGTCGTACTCATCGTGGAACGGCCTAATCTGCTGGCCGTTTTTCTCGTGCTGATTCCGATGCAGATCATCCGGGCGCGCCGCGAAGCGGCGGTTCTGGAAGCAAAGTTCGGCGACGCTTATCGGGAGTACCGCAAGCGCACTTGGTTCTGAGGTCAGTGGAGGGACGTGCGTCTCGCCCGTCCAGCCGGGCGGGGGCGCCCAGCTCTCCACGAAGCAGGCTGCTATTATTTCAGCAATGAAATCAGCATTGAACAGACTGCTCCCTGCCTTCTTCTGTCTTTTTCTGGTGGGCCGCCTTCAGGCCGCCGATGAACCCAAGCTCAGCCCACTTCCGGCGCCGGTCTCGAACAATGCGGTTGCCATTTCGCATGACGATTACGGATCCAGGATTTTTTCGTTCATGGGCGTTGGCCCGAAAAAAACCTGGGATGCAATCACCGCCAGCGCCTATGAAATGGATCCGGGCACCGGCAAGTGGACCGAAAAGCGTCCCGTGCCGGGCGTGGCCGGACGTCTGGCGGCAGCGGCGGTAGCGCTCCACGACCAGGTCTTCATCTTCGGAGGCTACGTTGTCGACGCGCAGGGTGGAGAGACGACCGTGTCAGACCTGAACGTCTTTGTCCCGGTTGAAGATCGCTATTATCGCGGCAAGGACATCCCCGTGCCTGTCGACGACGCAGTGGTCGGCCTTTATCGCGACCGTTACATTTTCCTCATTGGCGGGTGGTCAACATCGAAAGGCGACGCAGTACGCAACGTCCAGGTGTATGACACCGATAAAGATACTTGGCTGCAGGCCACACCGATTCCCGGTACACCGGTGTTCGGTCACGCGGGTGCCATCATCGGCGACACCATCGTTTACGTCGACGGCGCTTACAAGAATCCGAGCGGCCCCAATCCCAAATATGTCCCGTCCAGCGAATGCTGGATGGGAAAAATTCCCAAGAAGGGCGACGTCACGAAAATTGAATGGACGAAACTTCCAGCACATCCGGGCAATGCGCGCTATCGCATCGCGGCAGGCGCGGGAACGCTGGAAAAAAAGGCTGGCAGGATCTATTTCTCCGGCGGAACTGACAACCCCTATAACTACAACGGAATCGGCTATAACGGCCAGCCTGCTGAACCCTCCCCGGTAACCTTCGCTTTTAACGTCCACTCCGGCGGATGGGAAACGATCAGCGAAAACAACACCGAGCCCACCATGGATCATCGCGGCCTGCTGGTTACGCACCACGGCTTGGTCATTGTAGGAGGGATGGAAAAAGGCCAGCAGGTAACGGCTAAAGTGACGGTGGTAAAACCTTCGTCCAGGAAGTAGCCTTATCGCCGCTGCAGCGGGCAAAGGTCGAGCGAGGTTGGGGTGCCGTCAATTCTCGATGTCGGAATTCTTCTTGTTCTTGCTGCCCCTGCCGAACATCTTCTTGCCTAGCTTCCCTATTCCCTTAGCGCTTCCTTTGCCGATCTTGGCCGCGCCTTTTCCGGTGCCGACTCCGACGTCCTTGCCGGCACCGGCGGCGCCTTTGCCGAGATCGGCGGCGGCGTGGCCTGGGTGCAAGGTAACGAGATTGCCGGCGGCTCCGGCAGTGCCTTTGCCCAGGCTCTCAGCACCTTTGCCTGCGCCTTTGCCAATGTCCTCACCGCCCTTGCCGACTTCCTTGCCGGGGCTGGGCTGAACCTTCTGGTTCTTGCCCTTTTGCGCGGATTGCGTTTGCTCGGTCGCCTGATCCTGAGGTGAATTCGTGGGACGTGCAACTACGGGCGGACTCAAGAACAACAGGGTGCCTGCTGCCACTAGCATCGCGAATTTGGCTTTCATTTTCATTTCCTTCCTCCTGATGATCACGCCCTTATGAATTTAATGATGATTCCTACGGCGAGACGGTTGCAAGGTAAGGCCATATTGGAAGTGTGGGTCGTTCGCCCGTCCCGGCGTGTCCGAGTGGCTGGGCGGGGACGCCCGGCGCTCCATTATCTCTACCTCGCGCGCGCCAGCACCAGCGTTACGTCATCCGGCTGTTCGTTGTCGCCAATCCAGTCCTCGACGGCGACGGTGACAATTTCGGTGATGCGTTCCAGCGGCAAATGGCGGTTCTCGCGCACCAGTTGGATCAGCCGCTCCTCGCCGAACTCGCCATAATCGTTTTCCGGCTCGGTCACCCCATCGCTGTAAGCCACCAGCACATCGCCTGGGCGGAGTTGTACGGTTGCTTCCGGAAAACCCAAGTTGTCGAAGAGGCCAACGACGGTTCCACCGCAGCTCAGCAACTGAGACGACCCATCTTCGGACATCAGGATCGGCGGCAGGTGACCGCCGTTGCTGTATGTTAGCCGGCGCGTCTCTCCGTCATAGATTCCCAAAAACAAAGTCGCGTACTTTGCATCGGGAGTGCTTTCGTAAAGCTGATGGTTCAGCAACGTCAGCAGCGCGGCCGGAGACGCTTCCGTCCATCTCAACTCAGAGGCCAGCATCAGTCCTGAGCCCCCAGCGGCTCCGACCGCGGCTGTTTCGCGCAACACTGATCTGTCTTCGATGCTGTAAGCCCGCACCGCCGAGTGGATCGTCGCCATCAGCAGCGCCGCCGAAATTCCTTTGCCGCTGATGTCGCCGACCGCCAGCATCAGCTTGTCGGAATTCAGCGCGAGAAAATCGTAGTAATCCCCGCTCACTGTCCGCGCCGGACGGCAGAACCCGTGCACCTCCAGATTTTCCAGTTGCGTGATCAACTTGGGATAGAGCTGTGCCTGCACTTCCTGCGCAATCGCCAATTCGCCTTCCAGACGCTGCTTTTCCTTCTGCTCCTGAACAAGTTTCTCGATCGACGTAGTCATTGAGTTGAAGGAGTTTGCCAGGGTCGCAAGCTGGTCGCTCGACTGCACCGGAATCCGGTGGCTGAAGTCGGCCCGATTGATGTGCTTGGTCGCTTCGTAGAGTTGATCCACCGCCGACGTAATACTGCGCGTCAGTTTGGTTCCAACCAACAGCGCCAGCAGCTCGATGATCGCGAACACAATCGCGATC
Organism: uncultured Acidobacteriaceae bacterium; assembly: GCA_963789205.1. Lineage (GTDB taxonomy): Bacteria > Acidobacteriota > Terriglobia > Terriglobales > Acidobacteriaceae > Acidiflorens. The sequence continues at coordinate 388 of CAWBJV010000018.1, read as the reverse complement.
GACAGCAAGATATATTCCACGCCCTTGGCATAGTCTCCGAGCGCCGCAAAGAGTCTCGCATAGAGCACCGAGGGCCGCGTCTCGACCTCGGCGAGGGCCCCTGCGCGCTGTCGTTCTCCCGTGGCCCGATCCACTACCTGCAGCGGGATCGGGAAAGTAATCTCTGATCGAGCGTGTGCTCGCGGGCGGATTGTCCCCGCGGAGAAAATTTGCTCTCGTTGTTTCCCGTTTTCGAAGGCCAGGTAGGGTTTCGAGGCGTTCTGCTGCGCCGGTGCGGTCGAGTTGGCACTGGGGCTCGCAGTTGGGCTCTGGGCCCCGTAAATTGCAATCAGACCGAGGTCGCCTGCGATCTTCTCAACAAAATCCTTGTCTAGCGGCTCACTTAAAA
>CAWBJV010000017.1:0-93331 GCA_963789205.1 uncultured Acidobacteriaceae bacterium | reverse complement strand
GAGCGATGGCCATTCCATACAGAACCACCGGATCACTAAAGCCTACTTTCGTACCTGCTCGACTTGTAGGTCTCGCAGTCAACCACGCTTATACTTTTGCATTCGACGGCTGATTTCCAAACAGCCTGAGCGTAGCTTCGCGCGCCTCCGTTACAATTTAGGAGGCGACCGCCCCAGTCAAACTACCCGCCTTACTATGTCCTTCTCCCGGATCACGGGAGTAAGTTAGAACCACAGAACTCGCAGGGTGGTATCTCACCGGTGGCTCCTCCAAGTCCGAGAACCTGAAATCAAAGCCTCCCACCTATCCTGCGCAGCAAGTGCCATAGTTCATAGTAAAGGTATAGTAAAGGTGCACGGGGTCTTTCCGTCTAGTTGCGGGCAACCGGCATCTTCACCGGCACTACAAGTTCGCCGTGTCAGTTGGCAAGACAGTCGCACTTTCGTTACGCCATTCGTGCAGGTCGGAACTTACCCGACAAGGAATTTCGCTACCTTAGGACCGTTATAGTTACGGCCGCCGTTCACTGGGGCTTCAGTTCAAAGCTTCGTCTTGCGACTAACCTCTCCCTTTAACCTTCCAGCACCGGGCAGGCGTCAGCCCCTATACGTCGTTTTCGACTTAGCAGAGACCTGTGTTTTTGTTAAACAGTCGCAATGCGCATTTCTCTGCGGCCTCTTCGGGCTTGCACCCTAGTGAGGCACCCCTTTTCCCGAAGTTACGGGGTTAATTTGCCGAGTTCCTTACCAACTGTTCTCACGAGCGCCTTAGAATATTCTTCTCGTCTACCTGTGTCGGTTTGAGGTACGGATCCCATATGTTCTCCTTAGAGGATTTTCTCGGCAGTGTGGAATCAGCAGCTTTCCTCCATACGGAGTACTGTTTTGCGTCTCAGTGATAACTTCCCCGCGGATTTGCCTGCGAGAAACACCTTACACGCATCAACCGTCATAGCCATAGGACGGCCTGCTTATCCTTCTGCGTCTCCCCATCGTGATAACGACCACACGGGAGGTCCGGAATGTTAACCGGATGTCCATCAGCTACGCCTTTCGGCCTCGCCTTAGGAACCGCCTGACCCTGAGCGGATTAACCTTTCTCAGGAAACCTTAGACTTTCGGCGCGGAGGGTTCTCACCTCCGTTATCGCTACTTATGCCGGCAGGGTCTCTTCTCAACAGTCCACCAGTCTTTTCAGTCTGGCTTCAAACCGTTGGGAATGCTCTCCTACCACGCATCGACGTAAATCGATGCATTCGCTGCTTCGGTAACAAGCTTAAGCCCCGTTAAATTGTCGGCACCGGACCGCTTGACCAGTGAGCTATTACGCTTTCTTTAAAGGATGGCTGCTTCTAAGCCAACCTCCTGGCTGTCTGGGCGTTCCGACTTCCTTTCCCACTTAGCTTGTATTTTGGGACCTTAGCAGGCGATCTGGACTGTTTTCCTCTCGACAACGAAGCTTAGCCCCCGCTGTCTGACTGCCGTACTGGTTGTTCAATGGCATTCGAAGTTTGATTGGATTCTGTAAGCTGGAAAGCCCCATAGTCCATTCAGATCTCTACCACCACGACAAATCGTACGACGCTAGCCCTAAAGCTATTTCGGAGAGAACGAGCAATCACGGAATTTGATTAGCCTTTCACCCCTACCCTCAGCTCATCGGAGCTTTTTTCAACAAACACCCGTTCGGCCCTCCAGTAGGTTTTACCCTACTTTCAGCCTGGCCAAGGGTAGATCATCCCGCTTCGCGTCTATTCCTGCCAACTGATTCGCCCTATTCGGACTCGCTTTCGCTACGGCTCGCTTTCGCTTAACCTTGCTGACAAGAATAACTAGCCGGCTCATTATGCAATAGGCACGCGGTCAGACTTTCGGCTTGCGCCGCATAGTCCTCCCACCGTTTGTAGGCACACGGTTTCAGGTACTATTTCACTCCCCTCGAAGGGGTTCTTTTCACCTTTCCCTCACGGTACTGGTTCACTATCGGTCAGAAGAACGTATTTAGCCTTACGGGATGGTCCCCGTAGCTTCTCGCAGGGTTTCTCGTGCCCCGCGATACTCAGGTACCAGCTTCGAGTCCGGATGATTTTCGCCTACGTGGCTATCACACTCTATGGCCCCTCTTTCCAGAGGGCTTCGACTAACCACCGGATTGGTAACTCTACTGTTGCTGGCCCTACAACCCCTGTGTCACCCGAAGGTGAAGCAGGTTTAGGCTGATGCGATTTCGCTCGCCACTACTATCGCAATCGAGGTTTCTTTCTTTTCCTCCAGGTACTGAGATGGTTCACTTCCCTGGGTTTGCTCGCACCCGACTATGGATTCATCGGGCCGTACGGGGGTTTTACCCCCGTGGGTTTCCCCATTCGGAAATCCCCGGATCAAAGCCTGCTTGCGGCTCCCCGAGGCTTATCGCAGCTTGCCACGTCCTTCATCGCCGTCTTCTGCCAAGGCATCCACCATGCGCCCTTAGTAGCTTGACCACAAAATTTACTCGTTGCACTCGAGCTGCGAGCTACGGGCTTCGAGCTTGTAACAAGCCCGGGCCAACAGCAAACAGTTTCGATTACACCGCGCAAACTTTATAGCGCCACCCTGCTCATCGCACGCTTAGATATGTTCACTGTAGCGCCAACTACAGATCCCTCGCTTCGCACGGGATGACAATCTGGGTAAGAAGGTCAACCGATTGAAGAAGTCTTACGTACACCAGCAGGTACATCGGCACTCATAAAAATTTACTTCGCCTTGTAATTTGCCCAATCTATTCAGTTGTCAAAGTTCGTCCTCGGAAGAAGGTCGTTGGTCGATTGTCGTTGGTCGTTAGGCCAACCACTCTAAACCTACAACTTTCTTCCTGACCCGCCTGAGCGGGGTTTGGGTATCTTCCAACCCAATGTTCGGCGTCAAAGCGACTTTCTTTGGACCGTGAACTGATTCACGGTTGTCACATTTGACGCCCAACATAGGGCAGGTCGCAGGACTTAGGTGTCAGGTTTCGGGAAAATCAAAATCCCAAGGTCGCTGAGACCTAGCACCTGATACCTGATCTTTGGTGGAGCTGACCGGGATCGAACCGGTGGCCTCCTGGTTGCAAACCAGGCGCTCTCCCAGCTGAGCTACAGCCCCTTAACCCGGTCGTTAGTCTTTGGTCGATGGTCGTTAGCAACAAACCGCGAACGACGAACGACTAGCGACCAACGACTGATCTTGGTGGGCCTGGGTAGAGTTGAACTACCGACCTCACCCTTATCAGGGGTGCGCTCTAGCCACCTGAGCTACAGGCCCGGTTGGCTCAGAATAACAGAGCCATCAGCATTCAGCTCTCAGCATTCAGCCGCGTGGACTGAGTGCTGATTGCTGAGTGCCGAGTGCTCGATTCATTTTCGAGGAAAAGGTTGAACGCGCGACCGGGCTAAGCCCAGTCTGACGGTTGTGACAAATGTTCGAGCAAGAGAGGTCTGACCGTAAGCTCCCTCGCGTCTTCTCAGGTTAGTTTGAAGATTTGAGGGGTACATAGCAACATTTCTTGCCGAAGCAAGAATGCTATGACGTTCTCTCTTAGAAAGGAGGTGATCCAGCCGCAGGTTCTCCTACGGCTACCTTGTTACGACTTCACCCCAATCATGAACCATACCTTGGACGGCTGCCCCCTTGCGGTTGGCTCACCGGCTTCTAGTGCAGTCCACTTTCGTGATGTGACGGGCGGTGTGTACAAGGCCCGGGAACGTATTCACCGCAGCGTTCTGATCTGCGATTACTAGCGATTCCAGCTTCATGGAGTCGAGTTGCAGACTCCAATCCGAACTGAGGCCGGCTTTTTCCGATTAGCTCCACTTTGCAGCTTTGCGACGGTTTGTACCGACCATTGTAGCACGTGTGTAGCCCTGGACATAAAGGCCATGAGGACTTGACGTCATCCCCACCTTCCTCCCCGTTATCCGGGGCGGTTTCACTAGAGTGCTCGGCATTACCCGGTGGCAACTAGGGATGAGGGTTGCGCTCGTTGCGGGACTTAACCCAACATCTCACGACACGAGCTGACGACAGCCATGCAGCACCTATACAGCAGCCTCTTGCGAGGAAGGGATATTTCTACCCCGGTCTCCTGCATTTCGAGCCCAGGTAAGGTTCTTCGCGTTGCGTCGAATTGAACCACATGCTCCACCGCTTGTGCGGGCCCCCGTCAATTCCTTTGAGTTTCAGCCTTGCGACCGTACTCCCCAGGCGGATTGCTTATCGCGTTAGCTGCGGCACGATCGGATTGGGTACCGATCACACCAAGCAATCATCGTTTAGGGCTAGGACTACCAGGGTATCTAATCCTGTTTGCTCCCCTAGCTTTCGCGCCTCAGCGTCAGTAGTGGTCCAGTGCGCCGCTTTCGCCACAGGTGTTCCTCCCGATATCTACGCATTTCACCGCTACACCGGGAATTCCACGCACCTCTCCCACCCTCCAGCATTGCAGTTTCGCCTGCAGGCTCTAGGTTAAGCCTAGAGGTTTCACAGGTGACTTACAACACCGCCTACGCGCCCTTTACGCCCAATAATTCCGAACAACGCTCGCACCCTCTGTATTACCGCGGCTGCTGGCACAGAGTTAGCCGGTGCTTCTTCCACCGGTACCATCATAATTTTCCCGGTCGAAAGGAGTTTACACCCCAAGGGGCTTCATCCTCCACGCGGCGTTGCTGCGTCAGGGTTTCCCCCATTGCGCAAAATTCCCCACTGCTGCCTCCCGTAGGAGTCTGGACCGTGTTTCAGTTCCAGTGTGTCCGTGCGCCCTCTCAGGCCGGATACCGATCTTCGCCTTGGTAGGCCATTACCCTACCAACTAGCTAATCAGCCGCGACCCCCTCCAAAAGCGGATTGCTCCTTTGATCGCTGTTTATTAGACAACGATATTATGCGGTATTAGCCTCGGTTTCCCGAGGTTATCCCCCACTCAAGGGTAGGTAGTCACGTGTTACTCACCCGGTCGCCACTTTACTCATGGATTGCTCCACTTTCTCGTTCGACTTGCATGTGTTAGGCACGCCGCCAGCGTTGATTCTGAGCCAGGATCAAACTCTCATTTGAAACCTGAGTTGGTCTGGGTAGACCAATGGCCTCCGTCTGCTGTGACGAAGGTCCTATTCTTGTGAGTACGTTCAGACTTGAGCCCGAACATTTGTTTCTCACGACTGGCACGTTCAACCTTTTGTCAAAGACCGATCCGCTTTCCGCCTGAGCGGTGCGCCTTCAGTCCGCCCGATTCTTTTGCAGAATCTAAATCCTTTGCAGGATTTTGGGCGTCCTCGAAACTTGTGGTACTAAACTTGTTTAACTGAGCTTGATTTTAACCAAGCTTGATAAAGCTACGCGTTCACCGGAGTGCTGTCAACCCGCTGAGATCACAGGATTTCCACCTGATTTCAACAATTCGGGGAATTCCCACTCAGCCTATGCGTAAACCCAGACTGGAGAACTCTTTACAGACGCGTCCGGAAACGCTCTTCCACTCCAGCTCGCCACAGAATCCGGCGCAGGCCGAAGCGGAAGACAGTTCAAAAATTAAAGATCGCTTGGAGGCTCTGCTATTCGCGGAAACCCTTCAGGGAACTTTGTCCCCGAATGCGAACCCCGGAAAGGGGTCAGTTGGAGGCTTACACAATTGGATGCCAAGAGCTACCGCGAGGATTCAGCGGGCAGCCCAGACACACAGTCACTTGTCCTCGACTCGATTTGTTATACCAAACGGTTCAGGATTGCGCAAGGGGGGAATAAAAAAAGTTACGGCGGGGTAGCGCTACGAATCACTCCTCCGCGATCATTGCTCCACTGGCCGTCGATCACGTCGCGCGTTGCGCTCCGCCGCAAGCTCCGCATCGATCTCTTCGATGGAGAGTCGATCCAACCCCTGTTCCGCCGCGCTTTCCCAGGCCGAAAGGGGTCCAAAGAAAAAGCTCGCGACATAAAGCAAATGCGGGCAATCGGCTTTTCGGGACTTAACCCTACTTGGGGGGAGGCCTTACGGCGCACCGACCGCCCACCGGTTGAGTCTAGCGAAGTGGCCCCTAGCACTCCATACAGGAGAATGTGTATTTCCAAATGCGGCGCGAGATGGAAGTTTTACCTGGGTTTATGAAAGGGAAGTGCGTTCCGAGAGTGGTATAATGGTAGTATGAAAGAGAAGACTTCTATCACACTCTCGAAAGAGGTGCTCACCGGCATTGATCGCATTGCAGGATCGAAGCAATCGCGCTCCGCCTTCATCGAAGCCGTGCTCGCCCAGTACCTTCGCAAACAGGCTCGGGCTCAGGTCGAAGCTCGCGACCTCGAACTCATCAATAAGGCTGCGAACGAGCTGAATGCAGAAGTGGAGGACATTCTTCGGTATCAGGACCCAGAGGCATAAGCCGGGCGCGGAGATGAGGAGAGGCGAAATCTATCGCGTTCATCATCCTGGTGGTGACCCCAGTGGCAACGACCCTAAACTTTATCGGAGCTTCGTAGTCGTGAGCCGCCAGGTCCTGATCGATTCCAGATTCCCCACCGTTGTCTGCGCACCGATCACTCGCGGACACGGATTCTCAACCCAGGTTTCGATTGGTATCGACGAAGGCTTGAAACATGAAAGCTGGATCCTGTGCGACAACCTCGTCAGTCTCCGCAAGGTGCAACTGACCCACTTGGTGGGGTCCATGGCTCGCTCCAAGGTTGAGGAATTGGACCGGGCGCTCAAAATGGCCCTCGCCTTGGAATAGGCCGACCACGGGAGTAGCGCCGCCGTCCCCGGCGGCTGTCCGGCGGGCCTATAATTTCAATAGCAACGTGATTTCTGTCGTCCAACTCGGCGTGCTTGACTATAGCGAAGGTCTGCGCTTGCAGCGGAAGCTCGTCGAACTGCGCAAGGCAGGGCAGATCGGCGACGTCCTGCTTCTGCTGGAACACGCACCCGTCATCACCCTCGGACGCAATGCCAAAGCTGCTAACGTGCTCGCTTCGACTGAGGTGCTTGCTGCCCGCGGCGTTGAGGTCTTCGAGTGCGATCGCGGCGGCGATGTTACTTTTCACGGGCCGGGGCAGTTGGTGGGGTATCCGATATTTGATTTGCGGGGGTTCAGCCGTCAGCCATCAGCCGTCAGCCATCAGGAACTAACTGCGGAATCATTCCCATCGTGGCGCAAGACCCTTGGCGCCGTTGACTATGTTCGGCGGCTCGAGGAGGTTCTCATTCGCACTTGCGGCGATTTCGGCATCGCAACCAAACGCATTGCCGGGCTTACCGGCGTTTGGACTGAGGCGGAGCCGGCAGCCAAGATCGCCGCTATCGGCGTGCATATCTCTAGATCGGTGACCTCGCATGGCTTCGCTTTGAATGTGAATACCGATCTCAGCTACTTCGAATTGATTGTGCCTTGCGGAATTACAGCGAAACCGGTGACATCGATGCAGAGAGAACTGGGACGGGAACTTGATAGGGATGCGGTGGCGCAGGCGGTTTCGCGCAACTTCGGCGGCGTGTTCGGGAGTGAGATGCTCTGGGTCGAGACGGTTGATACTTTGCTCGGGAATGTCGTGGGCGTGCCCATGAAGGTGCCGGAGGAATTGCGGCAGCTTCATGGCGAGGATGAGTTGTTTCTGGGCTAATGCGCGGCGTTGTTTTCGCTGCTACCTTTTCGCGGGCGGGGCGCCCGCGCCACACGAGCAATTTTGCTAGCATGTTTGACGAACCCTGATGGCCATTCCGAAGAAGCGCAACGCCAAGAGGCAAGCGAAAAAGAGTTCGGCGGCTGCGGCCAAGCCCGCCGTGAACGACGCCGATCTCCGCAGCTACACCATCCGCGATCACCGCCTGGAAAAGCCGAGCTTCACGCTACGCCAGGTTCGCGCGGGGGACGCGCTCCGCTACGAAGTGGAAAGCGGCGATCTCTCCGCCCCCGCGCCGCCCATCCGCGAATCGAAGTATCTCAGCCGGGAGCAATGCATCGAAATCTATCGCTGGATGCTGCTTAACCGGCGCATGGAAACAGCGCTCGAAAATCTCTACAAACAGGGCAAGGTGGTCGGCGGCGTTTACTTCGGCCTGGGGCAGGAAGCTTGCTCCTGCGCCTCGGCTTACGCTCTGCACAAAGACGATTGGATGGGGCCGATGATTCGCAACCAGGGCGCGCTTCTGGTCCGCGGTTTCAGGCCCGCCGACATCATGATGCAGTACATGGCCAAGGCCGGATCGCCCACCGGGGGACGCGATACGACCTCGCACTTTGGCGATCTCGAAAAGCGCAACGTGGTCGCGCCGATCTCGATGCTTGGCGATTTGATTCCGGTGCTTGCTGGGGTCGCGCTCGGCGCGCGGCTGCAAGGCCAGCGCATCGCGGTCATGACCTACATCGGCGACGGGGGGCAGTCCACGGGCGTGACTTATGAAGGGCTGAATTTTGCCGCCGTGCAGAATCTCGGGCTGGTGTTGATTGTCGAGAATAATCTTTGGGCGTACTCCACGCCCGCCGACATGCAGTTCCGCGTCAAGGATCTGGCGGAACGCGCGATCGCGTACGGGATCCCGGGCGTGATCGTCGATGGCACCGACGCCTGCCAGGTGTACGACGCCTGCCACGAAGCCTGCGAGCGCGCCCGCCGCGGCGAAGGCCCGACGCTGATCGAAGCGAAGATGATGCGCATGAAAGGCCACGCTATCCATGATGGAGCCGAGTATGTCCCGAAGCCGCTGTTTGAGTATTGGAAGAAGCGCGATCCGATTACGCGGCTCGAAGACTATCTGGTGAAAAAGAAAAAGTGGCTGACGGCGGCGGAAAACGCAGAGCTAATCGCGGACGTCGAGCGGCAGTTGGAAGCGGACCGCGAGATTGCCGTGAATTCTCCGATGCCGACGCCCGAATCGGCCGCCGGCGGAGTGTATTGCGAGGCTGGATGCCACGAGATTAAGCCCAAGTACGCGATGCCTGGGTCAGCGAAGACTGGGTCCGCGAAAATTGGTACGCGCAGCGGAAAACCGGCCGGTCCGAAGCAGTCGGAAGCGGCGGTGCATCTGAAGTAGGCCCCGTGCCCCTCCGGCGAGCCTGGGCAATGTGAGCAATTCTGAACAGCTTTGTGGCAAGCCCCGCCTATATACCTAACCAAAATGGCTACCAACAGCACACTACTCTGCGTACACCGGGATCCGGCTCAACTGCGTTTGCTGCAGGAGCACGGATATGAACTGGTAACCGCAACCAACGGGCACGATGCTCTGCGGCTTTTCATGTCGCGTCCCGTGGATGCAATTGTGCTCGAGTACCATCTCGGCCTCTTGGATGGCTCGGTCATCGCGGCTGAGATCAAGCAGGTCCAGCCAAAGGTTCCCATCGTCATGCTGGCCGACCACCTGGAGTTGCCCGACGGCGCTTTGAGGTCCGTAGATGCGCTGGTGGCAAAGTCTGACGGGCCTCACTTTCTATTGGCGACTGTTCGTTTTGTACTGAATGTGAAGCCAGCCCAGCGTCATGACGGAAAGCTAGGAGCTCAAACCCCGGCACATCGCCGTCGTCCCGGCAGGTCACGGGAAGAGGCGGACCGTGGGCAGGCCGACACTCTTCAATTAGCAACTCTTAAATTAGCAATTGACAAGAAGGAACTGCCTTTTTCGCCCGGAGTTAGGCGAAGCATCCGGAATGGGAATGTCCAATTTTAACCGGACGCACACGAGTCCTGAACTTCGCACCCTGGCGATGCCATGTGCAAAACAACCTTATCTTCGATCAACCACGGGGGGCTAACCAAGAACCAAGGCTACGGGTAAGTCACTTTAAGGAGAACCAATGCTCGACACGCAATCTAGATATTCGTTAAGCGGAATCTTTTTTGAAATTCTTGTGATCATATCGCTAGCTGTTCTTTCCGTGCCCAGCGCGCGCGCCGTTCCGAGCTACTCGCGGCAAACAGGACTTCCGTGCGCTTCCTGCCACTACGCTCCACCCGAGCTGACACCGTTCGGACGAACCTTCAAGCTGGAGGGCTATACATTCACCACGAAAGCCCAAGTGAGTGATGACAAAAAAGACCATAATGCCGCGCTGCACCTGCTCGAGGCATTTCCTCTTTCTATAATCTTCGATGCTTCGTTCACTGCAACAAAATCACCTCAGCCGGCCACTCAAAACGGCAATTTCCAGTTCCCTCAGGCGGCATCCCTCTTTCTGGCGGGCGCCTGGACGAGCCATATTGGCAGTTTTGTGCAAGTCACTTACGACAGTCAGGGCGACAATTTTTCCTGGGACAACACGGACATCCGCTATGCGAATCACGGAAGCACGCTGTTTGGAAGGCCTGTCACTTACGGGATAACACTGAACAACAATCCAGGCGTCGAGGATCTTTGGAATAGCACGCCTGCCTGGGGATACCCGTTCGTCGGGAGCAACGTGGCTCCGGGACCCTCCGCAGGCGCGCTGATTAATGGAGGCTTAGCCCAGGATGTGGCGGGAGTCGGCGGATACACGATGTGGAACGAGCACTGGTACCTGGCGGGAACGATCTATCGATCAGAACATATCGGAGGCGCGCAGCCCAACTCGGGCGCGGGGTTTGGCTTCAATATCCGGGGTGTCGCGCCGTACTGGCGTGTGGCCTGGCAGACTTCCACTAAGAATAATTATTTGGAAATCGGCAGCTACGGCACGCATGTGAAAAGCACACCGAATGGCGTCACCGGTCTGGAGGATGGCTACACAGACTTCGCCGCAGACTTTCAGTACGATCGAACGATTCCCCAGTTCAAGAACGACGTGCTTTCCGTCCGCGGTACGTATATTCGGGAGAACTCGTCCCTGGTCGCGACGGTCGCTGCCCTAGGCGCAACGCAGGCTCGCCACCATCTGAACACCGCCCAGGCAAATGTTGAATACCACTACGGCACAAAATTGTCTGGGACGGCTGGTTTTTTTGACATAACCGGAACTCGGGACCCACTGCTATTTCCCCCGGCTGCAGTTACTGGAAGCGCCAATGGGAGCCCTCAGAGCAATGGCTACACTTTAAATCTGTCGTGGTGGCCCGAACAGAACGTCGATCTTGCGGTGCAATACACGGGCTACTTCCGATTTAATGGCGCGAAAACAAACTACGACGGCGCAGGACGGGATGCATCGGCGAACAACACGGTCTATTTGCTGGCACGATTTGTTTTCTAATCCCTCGCAATATTACGGACCCCTGGCCTGAACGAAGTGCAACAACGAACAGGCTGGGAGTCTGCGGGACTTTTGTCGGTGAAATGAAGTCTATAAGAGAGGTCAGTATTGAACAGATTTGCAAGCCCTTCGAGAGTTAACCTCTCAAGCCAAGTGTAGGTGTCATGGTTTTCTGGCCGTGCCAGAATGCGAAATTACAAGATTGGGAAATTACACGCTTAGGAAATAATGAGCGACAAACCAACTGTCGCCCCTGCCCGGAACGGTTGAAAGATAAAGATTAAGGTGCACGGGAAAAACTAGCTTAGTAGAGGTCGCAGTCCGATACGGTTCGCGGAATTTTCGAATAAGGAGATACTTGAATGAACACGATTAGGCGGGCAGCTCCTGTGGCTATTCTTTTCGGTGCGCTCTTCGTCGCGGGCATTGCGCAAGCAGGGGACGTGCAGGGAAAGGTATCGGCGGCGGGATTGAAGTCAGCCGAGAACATTGTTCTCTACATCGATGCCGTTCCGGGCAAGAAATTCGATCCGCCCGTGCAGCATGTATCGGTTGACCAGCGGAACCTGAAGTTCATACCGCACACCATAATTATCTTGCGGGGAACCACGGTGGATTTTCTGAACAGCGACCAGGTCGCTCACAACGTCTATTGGCCATCGATCAACGGCGACAAGAGACTCCGGCATAATTTGACTGTTGTGTCGCCGAACCAAAAGAAGTCGTTCCAATTCAATGACCTTGGTTCGGCACAGACTCTCTGCAATTTTCACCCCGACATGGTGGCCTACGTTGTGGTTGTTCCCACACCGTACTTCGCCCTGACCGGCAATGACGGTGCTTTCACCATCAAGAATGTTCCGCCGGGCACCTACACGCTGAAAACCTGGAGCGAAGACGGCAAAACCACCACTCAGACGATCACGGTGACGGATGCCACGACGAACGTCGAGTTAGCCGTGAAGAAGTAGCGAACCGGACGAAGGAATGACAGCAGACATCAAGCTACCTACCAAATCGGTGAGCTGGATTTGGATCTGGCCAGGTTGGAGCCAAATTTCCGTGCATAAACGCATGTCCCGTTCACTACAGGCTGGGTCTCAGCCAAAGAAGTCTCGGCCAAAGAAAAAGAACTGCCTGCATCTGATAACCCTCGTGACGGTGTTCGTCCTTGCATCTTCGTTGCTCGGGCAGACGACCGGGACTGGAGATACATCTGTAACGGCGGTGCGAGGAGAAAGCTGGATCCTTCACCTCGGCAGGTCGTTTGGCGAAACCAGCATGGGCAAGACCTGGAACTTAGGGCCACCTCCGCCCGACCCGGGAACGGAACTTCCTCCCTGGCAACTGAATCTATCGCCCGGCTTCCCTGCGCCCATCGTAACCCTTCATGGTTCTGACCTGTATCGCATGACTTGTCAGGGATGTCACAAAGAATCTGGCCAGGGCGCGCCCCCGGAAATAAATTCCGTCATCGACCCAGTCCGGGCGACTTCCGTCGCGGCCATCACGGCGCGAATGAAGGCGGCTGGCCGGGAAATGAGCCGGTCAGATACAGCCGCCATGGCAAAGGAATCCAAGGCAATGTTGCTGCAGCGGCTCCACATCGGGGGGCAACACATGCTGCCGCCAACCATGAGCGAGGCAGAAATTCGCTCGCTCGTCGCCTACCTCGAACAACTGGCTGCCATACCCGGTGCGGAAAAGAATCAGACTGCGGTAAAGGAATCGTCCTACCGCATTGGTGAGCACATCGTGAAATCCACGTGCCACGTCTGCCACAGCGCGACCGGGCTGAACCCCAGCCCTGAGCAAATTTTGAAAGGGGCGATTCCACCGCTCTCTGCCCTTACGACGCGGGTCAGCCTCTCCGGGTTCGTCCGAAAGGTTACCAGCGGCGCACCCATCATCATGGGCACGCCGCCAACGTATTACAGGGGCCATATGCCCGTTTATGTCTACTTCAGCCAGGACGAAGCCGCCGCCGCTTACCTGTACCTGATACGCTACCCGCCGCGCCCATAGGTAGTGAAAACCGATGCGTTTTCGGGACGCCCAAGTGGACGCAGCGGCGAATAAACACGGTCTATGTACAGGCTCGATTTGTTTTCTAAGCCGTCGCAATGCTATAGACTCCTAGCCTGAAAGAAATGCACCATCGAACAGGCTGGGGGGCCACGGAACCAAACCAACGATTTTCCACGGCCACAACTGGGCAAGTAATTTAAGGAGATAACATGAGACAGCTTTTTCCGCGCCTTATTTCAGCAGGCATCTTGTTCTGCCTGGCTCTGCCATCCGCAATGCAGGCCCAGTCCGATCCCGCCAAAATTTTCAAGGCGAACTGCGTCCAGTGTCACTCGGCCAATGGCAGCGGCGACACCACAGCCGGCAAGGCATTCCATGCGAAAGATCTGCGCTCCGCCGAAGTGCAGAAGCAAACCGATGAGGAGCTGGCTGAAGTGATCACCAAGGGCAAAGGAAAGATGCCGGCTTTTGGCGCGAAGATTAAACCAGACGAAGTAAAGAAATTGGTGGCCTATCTCCGGGAACTGCCGAAATAAAAGTGAGCAACGAGTTCGGTGGTTACAGGAAGCAAGCTTCCACGGCGCTCCTGGCACTTGGAGATGGCATGGTTGAAGGTGCGGGACATTCAGCAAACGGGACTTCTTTAGCTTCGGGATCATCTCCCGAGAGCAGGCGCTCTTTTCTCGGCGCATTGCTCTCAGTGGGAGGGGTCTTCGTCGGAGCCCTGCTTTCGGTGCCGTTGATTCGCTTCGCGCTGTTTCCTCTTCTGCGCCGCACCACCGAAGTCAAAGAGTCACCCGTTGGAGCGTTGACCGAATTTTCGTCCTTGACCGAGCCCGTCAAGCGCACCATTCAGATTGAGTTGGTGGATGGCTGGCGCAAAGCGATATCCGAAAAAGCGGTCTATGTAACGAAAGACAGCCTGGGCCGGCTTCGCGTGCTCACTTCTGTCTGTCCTCACCTCGGTTGCACGGTCCCGTGGAACAAGGAAAAGAATCAGTTTGTTTGCCCGTGCCATGGCGCGACTTTTTCCGCGGACGGAACTCGTGTCAGCGGGCCCTCACTGCGGGGAATGGACACGCTCGAAACATCGGTTCAGGACGGCCAATTACAAGTGCGATTCCAATATTTCCGGCAACTCGTCTCCGACAAGGAAGTTATCGGATAGAGACAGAGAAGGAACTTCAGAGGAATGCATTCGCCCCATAAAACAGACAAAGACAACAGCGAGGGTGGCGCTCCTCTTCTCCCCCAGAAAGGGTTATGGGGATGGCTCAACCGTCGCACGGGCCTGGACGATCTGCTTCGGACTGCGCTCGATGAACCCATTCCCGGCGGCGCACGCTTCGCCTACATATTCGGCTCAGGACTCTTATTCATTTTCATTTCGCAAGTGATCACCGGAATATTTCTTGCGCTGTACTACGTTCCCTCCGCCGATCACGCGCACACGACCGTCGCTTACATCACCAAAGCAGTTACGGCGGGCTCTTTTCTCCGCAGTCTCCACGCCTACGGAGCCAGCGCGATGGTGGTCGTGTTGTTTCTCCACCTCACGCAAACCTACGTCTACGGCGCCTATAAAGGACGGCGCGAACTTCTTTGGCTGTCCGGATGCGCGTTGTTTGGGCTGGTGCTGGCGATGGCCTTCACTGGTTACCTGCTCCCGTGGGATCAGCGGGCTTATTTTGCCACCGCCGTGGGAACCAACGCGGTCAGCGAAATTCCCTGGATTGGTGAAAGCATCAAGCGCTTAATGCGCGGCGGCACGGAGATGGGCACGCTCACCATATCGCGGTTTTTCGTGGCCCATATCTTTTTGATTCCCGCAGTCATCTTCGCGCTGGTGGCTTCTCATATTTTTCTATTCCGCAAAGCGGGGGCCGCCGGACCAACCAGCGAAGATCCTTACCATCCCAAACAGAAGGCGGAACTCTTCTACCCGCGCCAGGTGCTGATGGATCTTTCGCTGACGGCGCTGCTTATTATCGGACTCGCCTTGCTGTGCTTTTTCGTGCCCATCCAGTTGGGTCCGCCGGCGAATCCTGCAGACGCGCAATACATACCGCGGCCAGAGTGGTATTACCTGCCCATATTTCAATGGCTGAAATACTGGCACGGGTCGGCCGCGATCATAGGCGTGCTTGTAATTCCAACGGTCCTCGTTCTGGCCATCGTTGCGCTGCCTTTTCTGGATCGCAGCATCGAACGACGCCCCTGGAAGCGGCCGGCAGCGATGGGAGCATACGTATTCGTGGTGTTCGTCCTGCTGGGCCTCGGCCTGCGCAGCCAGTATTTGGATCGGCACGACTCCGGCGTCGCTCAGCAATTGGCGAAGCAGAGGGCCGAAGAAGACGAATACGCGCGCAAGCCATTCGAGCCTGAGCTTTCTTCCGCATCCCTGGCGGCCGCGAATGTGACGCTCGCGGATCCGCTGGCCGCAAAAGGGAAGACCATCTTCGAGGCGCAATCCTGCAACGCGTGCCACGGTGACGCCGGAGTGGGCACGGCCGCGGCGCCAGCGCTGGTTGGCATAAAAGCAAAATTTTCACCTGACCAGCTGGCCGAACTTTTCAAACATCCCTCCGCAAAGATGAACGCCGGAGGCATGCCACCCATCGATCTGCCGCCGGATGATTTGAAGGCGTTGATCGCCTATGTGGAGAGTCTCAAATAGCGGAGAGAAACTCCTGGGAGGCGGCCTGGTCGCTATAACAGCAGCGATAACGTTTAAATGTTGTTAATGCTCGTGATGAATTTTTTTAATTGGACTTCGCGGCTGGATTTTGTCAGATTGATCTTGCAATGGAAATAGTTGGTCGCGCGGCCCCGACGCCCGCATTCTCGCCCCGTTTACTCCGAGTCGCTATTCCTAGCCGAACCCTCCGATGATGTTACGGTCTGACCCGCGGCATTATCTCCACAACGGCCTGAAGTAACACAACCTGGCGAGAACAATGATTAGGCATACAAAAAATACCGTAAAGAAGCCGGAGACAGTCACACTGAAAGTTGTCGCCGAATACGTTGGGCTGACCGCGGGAACGGTCTCTCTGGTCCTGAATAACGCGCCGCAATCCATTTCAATTCCGCAGCAAACAAAGGATCGCGTCTTCGCTGCGGCGCGGAAACTAAACTATCAACCCAACCTATTCGCGCGAGCCTTGCGAACCAGACAGATCCCCGCCGTAAGCGGCACGCACGGACTCGCCAGTGGCTCCCGCGCGCTTGTGTTTGAGGGCGGAGAGCACTTCCTGCGCGCCGTCAATGCCATTCGGCAGGCTGGTCTGCGTGTACCGGGCGATGTTGCGGTTGTCGGTGCTGCTGACATCTCAGCCACTGCTTTGGATTAGTCCCGTCCGAGGCCTTGTGTTCCCTGTTGCGGGTGATTGAAGAGGGGTGGAGATCGCTACTTTAGGGTCCCGTATTCCGCCTTGGCTTCTTTCAGGATTGCGATGTCTGGATCCGCATCCTTCCACAGGGCCAAGAAATCCTGATAGGCAGCTCTGGCTTTGGCCGCGTCTCCGGTCATGACATACGCCCGGCCCAGGCCGAGCTTTGCCAGCGAATGCTCTGGGACATTCGGAGCGATCCCGCGATGGTCCACGATCTTTTGAAATTCCGCAGCCGCTTCCGTCCCACGCTTCGCCTGCAAGTAAGCCAACCCTCGAACGTAGATGGGGAAAAGGCCCTGGTTCGCACCCAACTCGTACGGCGTCGCTGCCTGCAACGACTGGATGGCTGCGTCGGGATGCTTACGATTCAATTCGATCAACGCCCGCACGCACGGAGTACTCACCTGATGTAGCAGCGTGTCGTTTGGAAAGCGGCGGTCTAAGTCGTCCGCGATGGCCTGAGCGCGGCTTACATCCCCAGCCATTGCCAGCGCCACCATCGCGGACTCCATATTGGTGCGGCTATGGGCCAGGGCGGAACTTGACGCGGCCAACTCTTTGGCTTTCGAAGCGTTGCCTGCCTCGGCTTCAGTCACCGCGAAAGCCGACTGCGTGTCCGATGTCGTTTCCTTGAAACCCATACGGTCGCTCACCTGCGCCGAGCGCAGCATCAACTCTCCGGCCCTGTGCATTTGTCCTCGCGACGCGGCGACACTG
Organism: uncultured Acidobacteriaceae bacterium; assembly: GCA_963789205.1. Classification (GTDB taxonomy): domain Bacteria; phylum Acidobacteriota; class Terriglobia; order Terriglobales; family Acidobacteriaceae; genus Acidiflorens. The sequence continues at coordinate 76,017 of CAWBJV010000017.1, read as the reverse complement.
GTTGCCTCATTGAGCAGCAGATATTCGCTGGGTTTTCCTTGCGACCATTTCATCTCCCGCTGCATGCCATCGGCATCGCCGTTCAGGAACGCCAACTCGTACAGCCCCCGATGGATGAACAGGTTGTCCGCCTTGGCATCCACTGCCCGTTGCAAGATGGACCGCGCTTCCTCCGGCCGGTTCAGCGCCATGTACGCACCCGCCGCATGGGCGTAGCCAAACGGCGACACGGGCTCAAGTCGTGAGGACTCGTTCGCCAGCGATATCGCCTTCTCGAACTGGCCGAAATAAAGGTTGTATTCGAGCGCCAGGTTGCCGAAGGCAGTGGAGTCATTCGGATACGCCTTGATCGCCAGTTCGAGGCTCTCTTTCTCTTTTTCGAGATCCCCAGTCGCAAAGTAGTAGTGCGATACGATATAGAACCTTTCGCGTTCGCTGACTCGCTCCCGCAGGTCAAACGCTTTCTTCGCAACCTCTGCTTGTCGATCCTCTTCCCCTACATTGCCGTAGATGGCCGCCAGCCTCGCATAAGCCAAGGCAAAATTCGGATCCAGTTCGACGGCGTGCTGGAACAGAGGAATGGATTCGGCCTCGCCGCCGCCATTGCGCATCTCGTCGGCCGCGGCATACGCCTTCAACGCTTCGAGCGATGACGTGGTCGCCTCGGTTACTGGCGTATCGAACTTTTGAATCGACGCCAGCGACTCACCCAGCTTCCCGCGCAGGCTTGATGCCGCCTTTCCCACAGCCGGAAGCACCGCCTCTTTGCTCGCCGCCGTAACCTGTTCTCGGGCGAGTGAATCGCCGGTCGCGCAGTTGGTGGCGTCGAGCGCCACCACGTATTGGCTCCCGAGCGTGGCAATCGAGCCACTCAGCATCGCCTTGATGTTCTCCCGCTCGCAAATCTCCCTCGCCACGTTTCCCGTGACCCGCTCGTCGGCGGGACGCCCCATGAACTGCAGCGTCTTGCGAATCGTCTGGTCGGGCACAATGTTTAAATACGGAGACTGTTCCAGTTGCACCGCCAGCGCCTGCTTCAGTGTTCCGTCGAACACCGGGTCGCCCGTCGTATTGACGAAATCGGCCAGCAGGATCGAATCCTTCTCCGTCAGCGTCTGCCCGGAATGCGACCGCCAGTAAAACCCGCCAGCAAGAATCGCCGCCAGAAGTAGTCCAGCCGCCACCCAAGACCATGTAGGGACAGCCGCCCTCGGCTGTCCAGCCGAGCGCAGCGCGGCAGACTCGTGTGGCGCGGGCACCCCCGCCCGCAATGCCGACAGCGAAGAAGAAGATGAAGATGAAGAAGAGGATGGAACGACGCCAATCGAGCCACCAGATCCGTGAGAAGAAACCCGGCTATCGGCCGCGGGCGGCTCTTCCGCCACGATCCTCCTCCCCGAATCCGTATCGCGCTTCAGACGCTGCAGCTCTGCCCGCATTTCGGACGCGTGCTGGTAGCGCAATTCGCGGTCTTTCTCCAGCGCGCGGTTGATGATCCGCTCCAGCTCGGACGGAACGTCCGGATTCAGTCGAATCGGAGACGTCGGCGCCCGCTCCAGGATCGCGTTGAAAATCACCGCCGACGTGTCTCCCCTGAACGGCAATGTTCCTGTCGCCATCTCGTACAGTACCGCTCCGAACGAGAACAGATCGCTGCGCCGATCCAGTTCCTTGCCCCTGGCCTGCTCCGGCGACATATACGCCACCGTGCCCAGCGCCGTCCCCGGACTGGTCAGATGTTGCTCGTCCATGGTCGGCATCGCCGACCCGGCCTCCTGCGCCTCTTGCGCGCCGCGCCCGGTTTGCCCCGTCACCTTGGCGAGCCCGAAGTCAAGAATCTTCGCGTGCCCGCGCTTGGTTACGAAGATGTTCGCCGGTTTGATGTCGCGGTGCACGATTCCTTCCGCGTGCGCCGCATCCAGCGCGTCCGCCACCGCAATGCCCAGCGCCAGCATCGTATCCAGATCCATGGGGCGGTTGCCGATCAGATGCTTCAGCGTCGACCCGTCCAGGTACTCCATGGCGATAAAAGCTTGCCCGTTCTGCTCGTCAATCTCGTAGATGGTGCAGATATTCGGATGGTTGAGGGCGGAGGCCGCCTGCGCCTCCCGCTGGAAGCGACTCAATGCTTGCGGATTCTTAGCCACTTCGTCCGGCAGAAACTTCAAAGCGACGAAACGGTGCAGCTTGATGTCTTCCGCCTTATAGACGACACCCATGCCACCGCCGCCCAGCTTCTCTACAACTTGATAATGCGAGATCGTTCGGCCGATCATTGAGCCGTCATCTTAGGTGGGTAAGTAGGGCAAGTCAATATGAAGCCGTGGTTCCGGCGCCCCGCGAAGTCCGCGTGTGAGAGGCCCCATTCCTTAGCGTTGCCAAACTGATAAAATCAAACTTCGTCATGGCCGCCTCTTCTCAGCTCATCCAAATCGACCTCGGCCCCAGGATCCCAAGCCCGAAGCCCTCGTGGCTCAAGGCCAGGGCGCCCGTTGGTGAGAACTTTCACAACCTGAAGAAGCTGGCGCGCGGCCTCGGCCTGCATACGGTTTGCGAGTCGGCGCAGTGTCCCAATATTGGAGAATGCTGGGACCATCACACCGCGACCTTTATGCTGCTGGGCGATATCTGCACCCGGCGCTGCGGCTTTTGCGCGGTCCCCAAGGGGCGTCCCGAAGCGATTGACTGGGACGAGCCGCGGCGCGTCGCGGAAGCGGTCGCCACACTTGGCTTGCGTCATGCGGTCGTAACCAGCGTGAACCGCGATGATGACAACGTTGGCGGAGCGAAGATTTTTGCCGAAACCATCCGGCAGATTCGCGAGGCCGTGCCCGAGTGCCGCGTCGAGGTGCTGATTCCCGACTTTCAGGGTCTGGAAGAACCGCTGCGCATCGTGCTCGAAGCCAAGCCCAACGTGCTCAACCACAACACCGAAACCGTCCCCCGGCTGTACCGCGCGGTGCGCTCGGGTGCGCGCTACCAGAGGACGCTTGATCTGCTGGCGAATGCCAAGAAGTGGTATCCCACGACGGTCACGAAGAGCGGCGTGATGGTTGGGATCGGTGAAGAGACTGCTGAACTGATCGAAGTCTTCCGCGACCTGGGCGAGCGCGGCGTCGACATTCTGACAATTGGCCAGTATCTGCGTCCGTCAAAAGATCATCTTCCGATGACGCGCTATTACACGCCTGCGGAGTTTGTCTCGCTGAAAGAAGAAGCCCTGAAGTTCGGATTCAAGCACGTCGAGTCAGGTCCGTTGGTGCGGTCGAGTTATCATGCGCACGAACAGGCGGACGTGGCGGCTCGATAGACCGTCGCTGATCTCACGCGTGTTCCGAAGACATCGATGGAAATCTCTTGCCGCACACTTCCGCGAAATCCCACCCTTGGCAAGTTCGCGTTTTTCATCGTCGCAGCGTCCTCTTGGAAAAGATGAGTATCAGGTTGGCTAAGGTAAAAAGAACGACTCCTACTATTCCAACTACGAAGAGCGGACGCCCCCAGTAAAGTTCAAGTAGCAGCCCGACTGTTATGGCGCAGTTGACGTAAATCGCCTTTGTTCCGGTTTTCATTTCCACTCCGGGAAGTTCCTGGCTGAGATTGCAACTACTCCATTCACCACAAGCAGAGCTACTACGCTAGTAGATAGCGATTCCGCGGACCACTTGAGACGACCGGTCAGAACAAGTGCACCGACCGATACCAAATTAAAGAGGACAAAAAACTGTTTCTTGCTAACCAACTCGCGAAGGTTTTTCATTGACGATCCGCCAACATCGACAGACAATCCTTAGCGGGATGGTTTCATAGAATCTCACACTTGGCAAAATACGCCAAGGAGGGGGCACCTTCGCGGCCGGACGGGGCAGAGCCCCGTCACCACACGGACAACCGACTCCCTACCAAACCCTGCACGCATTCTGCTTCACCATCGGCGCCGTCGCTGCGCAGTGATACGCTTCGCGGAACTCCGGCATATTTGAAACGGTTCCATTCACCCGGTACTTTGAAGGTGAGTGCGGATCGATAGTGACCAGCATGCGTGAGATGGCATCGGTGCGGTTCTGGCACCACACATTCGCCCATCCCAGGAAGTAGCGCTGCTCGGCGGAGAGGCCGTCGACCGGCGCCGGTTCCTTGCCGGCAAACGTATTCAACATGGCCATGTAGCCGATTCGCAAGCCGCCATTATCGGCCGTATTTTCGCCCAGGGTGAGCTTGCCATTCAGCTTCAAGTCGTCGACCGCGACGAAGTCTGCGTACTGGTCCTTGATGCAGGCGGTACGTTCTTCGAATTGTTTCTTGTCGTTCGCGGTCCACCAGTCGCGGAGATTTCCCTCGGCGTCGAACTGGCTGCCCTGGTCGTCGAAGCCATGTGTGAGTTCGTGACCGATCACGGCGCCGATCCCTCCGAAGTTCATCGCGTCGTCCGCCTGGTTGTCATAAAACGGCGGCTGCAAAATTCCAGCGGGAAACGTGATGTTGTTCTGATTCGGGTTGTAGCTGGCGTTCACAACCATCGGCGGATAGGGCCAATCCCTCTTATCAAGCGGCTTGCCAATCTTGTTCAGTCTGCGCTGCGTGTCGTGCTGGTTGGCGCGTTGCGAGTTGCCGAAAGCATCGCCGCGCACGATCTGGAGCGTCGAGTAGTCGCGCCACTTATCCGGATACCCGATGCGGTTGGTGATCGCCTGCAATTTCACCAGCGCCTGTGCCTTCGTGTCCGAACCCATCCAGGGTACGTTCTTGATGTCTTCGCCCAGCGCTTTTTCGAGGGCCCCGACCATCGCCAGCGTGCGCTCCTTGCCTTCGGCGCCAAAGGTCTGCTGAACATATATCTGGCCGACCAATTCGCCCAGGTCTCCGTTCGTATACGCCACACACCGCTTCCAGCGCGGACGCAGCTCTTTGGTGCCCTGCAGCGTCTTACTGAAGAAATCGAAATTTTCGTTCACGAACGCTGCCGGCAGCGTCGGCGCACTCTCATGCACTATGTGCCAGCGCAAATACGTTTTCCAATCGTCCAGCGAGTGCGCATTTATTACTTCCTGCATGTTCTTGATGAAGTCCGGCTCAACCACGTTGAGTGAATCGAAGCGCGGCGCGCCCACGCCTTCGAAGTACGTGTTCCAGTTGAACGCTGGACTCAGCGCGGCCAGCTCCTGATTGCTCAGCTTGTGATAAATCTTCTGTGGATCGCGGCGGCTGGTCTGGTCCAGCGCGCCCTTGGCCAAGCCGGTTTCAATCTCCATGACGACTTTGGCTTCCGCCGCGGCTTTGCCTTCATCGTCGCCTAGCAGCGCAAACATCTTGGCAACATGCGTGACATATTTCTTGCGCAGCTCGACCGACTTTTCATCGTCTTTGAAATAGTAATCGCGGTCCGGCATGCCCAGACCGCCCTGGTCCACCTGGCCGATCATCTGGCTCGCGTTCTTGAAGTCCGATCCGGAATCGAAGCCGAACAACACATCGGTGCCCTCGCGATGCAGCCGCACGATCTCCTTCGTAAGCTCCGGTTTCGATTGGATCGCGGCAATGCTATGGAAGTCCTGCTCCAGCGGCTTGGTACCCGCTTTTTCGATTGCGCCTTCGTCCATGCAGCTGGCATAGTAATCGCCGATCTTCTGCTCGTTGGCGCTGCGGCCCGGACGGTCCACCTCAGCCTTCTCTAGAATGTCGCGCACAATATATTCGCCACGCTGCGCCAATTCGTTGAAGCGGCCCCACGATGAGCGGTCGGCGGGAATCGGATTACGCGCCAGCCACTTGCTGCACGCGTATGCGTAAAAATCGTTGCACGGATCCACATTCTTATCGAGCATGTCAGCCGAGAAGCGCACGTCGGCAGCGGTTTCAGGCTTGTCCTGAGAAGCCTTGCCCTGCGTCTGTTTTTCCTGGGAAAACAAAGCAGGCACAAGCATTAAGGATACGGTTAACACTTTCAAGAAATTGCGCATGACATCCTCGAATCGAGATTTTAGAACTGCCAGAGGCCGAACACACTGAGCCATCGTATTGGACGAAGTATTGGACGAACGCCACCCGCGGTGGTTAGCTACCGGTCGATGGTCGTTAGTCGCTAGTCGTTGGCGGGCACAGATCCCTCGCTCCGCTCGGGACGACAATCCAAAATGGGTACGGTTAAGGATGAACGACGACCAATGGGCTTGCCAACGACTAACGACTAGCGACTAACGACCGACAACCATCGACCGCCTCGCCTCAGAAGACTTTCACGTGGAACGTCAGATACTTTTTGGGATTTTCTCGGATCGCCTTCACCAGTTCCCGTGTCTCCACCAGCATCTGGTTGCTGTTGTTGTAAAGTGCAGGATCCTTGAACAGCATTCCCGCCGTGCCTTCGCCCTTTTCCAGGCGCGCGGACAAGGCCGCCAGACTGTTTATCGTCTCTTGCAGCTTGTTCGCGAATTCCTGATCGCGCGTCATCTTGCCGATCGCGCCCTTGCCAGCATTGATGTCGTCGGTCATCTGGCGAACGTTCGCGATCGTCTTGTTCGCGTTGTCATACAACTCCGAATCTTTGAGCAGTTTGCCGGCCGTGCCTTTTCCCTGCTGCAACTCATCAATCAGCACGTTCATTTTGTCGACGGCGGCGATCACCTTCTTGTACGCCTCATCGCTGGTTAGGAGCGGACCAAGCGAGCCCTTCCCACTCTGGATGTCGTCCACCAAACCCTTGAATTCAGCCACCGTCGCGTTGAGCTGGTCATACAAGGCTGGACTGTAGATGACCTTCCCGATAGAACCCTGGCCGCTTTCGATAAACGCCAAAATGCGATCAACCCGCTTCAGCAGGGCGTCCATGTTCTGCAGCGTGCCCTGGCTGGCGCGCACCACGTCCTGGATATCGGGCTGGTCGCGGGCCGCCAGCGTATCTCCATCTACCGCCTCCGGACCCTTCGCCTGCGTACTGTCAATATCCACATAGGTTTCGCCAAGTATCCCCGCGGTGCTCAAGATCGTCACCGAGTCTTTGCGCAGATTGAACTTGTACTTCGTATTGACCTTCATCATGATTTCGACCGGCGTCAGCGGCTTGCCGTTCACGATCCGGACGCTCGTCACGTTTCCGATGTCCACGCCCGCGAGACGCACCGGCGCGCCTTCGCGCAGGCCGCCCGCATGGCCGACGTAAGATCGAAGTCTGATCTTGGTGGTGAACCATCCACCGGTGCCGCTCATCAAGAAAATCAGAACCATGAGGGTCGCGCTCGCCGCTATGACGGTGAGTCCCACGCGGAGTTGCGACCATTTGAGCTGCTTCTGGCTAGGCAAGGTGGTCAGTTAACGACAGAACATCATAGCAAACGCCGCCAAATTTCAGCATTCGAGATTTTCCAGAGGCCTTGGAGTGCGGATTTAGAGCGCGGATTTCACGCCAAAACGAAGGCTCCCAGCCTTCGCGTCCGGTGCGAAGTGTGGGAGCCTCTTTCATGCGAACATCGCCGGTTTAGACCGCCGATTTAGACCGCCGATTTAACGACGCTGCTCGGGGGTATTGCGCTTTTGTTCGGGTCTTGCCTGTGCTCGATTCGCGGTCACCGCCCGCTCCTGAGCTGCCCTCGGCTGGTTCTGGACCGGCCTTTCCTGCCTGGTCGGCCGCGGGTTGTCCCGGGATGTCATTTGTTCCCGGTTGCGTGGTTGATTGTTTCTTGTATCGACGCTTCTCCCCTCGAAGTTTCTCGGTTGAGACTTTCTCGCTTCTTGGTTTTTTACTTCATTGTTGCCGGGCCGGGACGTCGCGCGATCATTGCGATTGCCGCCATTTCGACCCGACTCATTGAAGCCGCGATTGCCGCCCCGATTACCCGGCGCCTGCCCGCGTGCTTCCTGCGGCGTGATCTTCGGCGCGCGATACGGCGCTCCAGCCGCTCGGGCTGGTTGCACGTGCGGTCCGTTAAACTCGCCCGGCTTGGCCGTGGCGGCTATGGCTGGACGCCCGTGATTTTCCGACGCGAACAGCTGCCGGTTCTGGCGGGCGGCATGTTCATGCTGAGTCTGCGTTGCGAGCGCAGCGTTGTGCGGCTCGCGACTAAACCTTTCTTCTTGCGGCGTAGGCCGCGCTTCGACACCGCCTCGGCCGTTGAAGCTGACATTTCGCGTGTTATTCACGATGACGGTCCGGTTGTAAACGTTCGTCACATTGGTCACGTTCACATTCGTGACCGAGCGGTTGTAGAAGAAGGAGCGACCTCTCCACTCACCGCCGTAGAAGCCGACGCCGCCGTATCCGAAGCCATAATTAATGCCGCCGTAGAACCCGACATGTGGTCCCCAATAACCCGCGTGCCAGCCATAGAAGCCATCCGAGAACGCCCAGTACCCCGGAGTCCACAGCATGCCCACCGGCGCGATCACCCATGTGCCTGGGACCCAATAGTAGCCATCGTCGTCACTCCAAGCCCAATAACCCGGCGTCCAGAAATAGCCCGGACCGGGACAGAGGGGCTGCACATACACCGGCAGCGCCGGCGGACCGACCCGCACCGAGATGCCAATCCCGATTTCCGCAGACGATGCCGTCGAGAGCGACAATACCGAAACCGTCAACATCAGAAAGCTGAATACAAACCCGAATACCAGCTGACGAACGGAACGTTTCATTTTCGTAGCCTTTCCTGTAGCCCAATTATTTTGGCCCAAGACCGGCGAACCGGCCTCATTACGTTTCGTCCATACAAACCCTGAACCTTCGAGCATGTTGCGAGGGCAGAGGAAGTTATTTTGAATCAGCAGTTTGCTAGGGTGCTCCACGAACCACGTGGGGACAGCCGCCCTCGGCTGAACGCTCTAGATGAGAAGCCGTTTTGCTGAGAGCTGAAGGCTGAAAGCTGAGAGCTGATTGTCAATTTTCCAGAATGACGTGAGCCAGCGCTTCCCCGGAAGTGTGAGTAATCGAGAGCGCGATGTTTTTCGTGCCGAGCCTGGCCGCGATGGCCGCCGCCTCACCGTGAAATTGAATAGTCGGACGCTGCCCTTTCGGGCGTACCACTTCGATATCGCGCCACCGGACGCCGCGACTCCATCCCGTGCCCAGCGCCTTCATCCCCGCTTCCTTGGCGGCGAAACGCGCGGCATAGCTTTCAAAGCGCCGGGCTTTTCGTTCGCAGTAACGAATTTCGCCCTCGGTAAAAATGCGATGAAGAAAGCGGTCGCCGAACCGCTCTATGGTTTCGCGGATGCGAGGAACTTCGGCGATGTCGACTCCGGTGCCGAGAATCATGACGATATTGTTAATTGGTAATTTGTATTTGGCAATTTGGTGCTGAACCTTCTCAGAAGATCCGTGCTCAGGAGAGCCGCGGTAAAAAGAGCGGCGTTCAGAAAAGATCGTCGCCGCGGTAGATCACCTGCCCACCAATCACCCGCGCTTCGGCAAAAAGTTTGTGCGGGCGTGCCGGGCCTTCAGCGTCGATATGAAGAACTTCGTGCCCATGAGCCACCAGCCAGTCTGAGACGATCATGCGATGGCAGCGGAAATAAACGCGTTCGGCGCACATGTACGCGGTGCGCGAGGCGATCGCGATTTGAAGCAGTTCGGTCGCCGCCTGTTCGAATTCCGGCGCCAGAGTGTAGTCCGCGTAGTTGCGAAAGCTGGCATTGCGCAGCGCCGTGTGGGGAGAGTCTTTGCGAGTCGCTTTGCGGTATCCGCCAAGAGCTTTCATCCAGATATAGCGGATGCCTCGCTCCGGCAGCGAGCGCTCCAGCGCCTCGCGATTGAAGTGCGGCAGACGCCGCGACACCGGAAAGGCGCGGATATCCACCAGCGTCTCAATGCCGTGCGCCTTCAGCGCCGACACAAGTTCTTCGAGCGAGCGCGTGGAGTGACCGATGGTGTAGAGGGTTGCCACGGGAACCAGGTGTCAGGTGTCAGGTGTCAGGTTTCAGGTTTCAGGTCTGAGTTTAGGGATGCTAGTCCACTAGCAAGGTTTGCATCCTGCTCTGGAGAAACGGTGCGTAGGTCGAGCAGAACACGACCCTCTTCGACCCGCGCAACGACAGGCGGATCGGAACCGCGCAGACGGGCGCTAAGTTCATCGGCGTTGAGACGAGCATGAGTAACCGCGATCAGGCGTGTGGGCAAGACCGCCGACGGCGCCGCGCCGCCGCCGATCACAGACTCTCCGTCAACGAGTTCCAGCTTGAGGTGCGCGGATTTTCCTTGATCGGATTGAACCTGAGAAACGATTTCTTGCGTGCGGCGTGCGATCTCGTCTTTCGACAGACGCATCATGCGCAACACTGGCACCGCATCGTGGTCGCGCTTGATGTAGGCGAGCAGCGTCGCTTCGAGCGCGGCATAGGTGAGTTTGTCCACGCGCAGTGCGCGGAAGAGCGAGTTTGAGCGCATGCGCGCGACCAGATCGACGCGGCCGCTGATCATTCCAGCTTGCGGGCCACCGAGAAGCTTATCGCCACTGTAGGTAACGATATCGATGCCGGCACGCAGGCTGTCGAGAACCCCCGGTTCGCCGTTGATTCCGACGGAACGCAGATCAATCAGCGCGCCGCTGCCCAGATCTTCCATGAGCGGAAGGTTGCGGCGACGGGCGAGCCCGACTAACTCGTCGAGCGCGGGCTGCTCGGTGAAGCCGGTGATTTCGAAGTTCGAGCGATGTACGCGCAGCAAGAGTCGCGTGCGGTCGTTGATGGCACGCTCGTAGTCGGCGATGCGCGTGCGGTTGGTCGTGCCGACTTCGCGCAGCGTGGCACTCGACTTCGACATCACGTCGGGGATGCGGAACGAGCCGCCGATTTCGACCAGTTCGCCGCGCGAGACGATGACTTCGCCACCCTCGGCCAGCGAATTCAGCGCGAGCAGCACGGCTGCGGCATTGTTGTTGACCAGGATGGTCGAGACTGCTGGCGAGATCTGCTCCGATCCAGCTGGGGACAGCCGCCCTCGAGAGCCTGCGCTGAGCGGAGCCGAAGGGTCCGGCCGAGCGAAGCTCGGCAGCGCATCGTCGAGCAGCTTTTTGAACAGCCTATCCACGTGGACATCGCGCTTCCCGCGATCGCCCGTCGCAAGATCGAATTCAAGATTGGAATATGCGGTCGCCGTGGCGCGGACGTGATCGAGCGCGGTGGCAGCGAGCGGCGCGCGTCCCAGATTGGTGTGAAGGATCACGCCGGTGGCGTTGATAAGCGACCGCAACGAGTAACGTAGCGACTGCCGGAGTTGACGTTCGACCGCCGCCGATAGCCCGCCGAGCGCCAGGTCCAGAGATTTTTCATCCAGCTGGCCGCCGGTAATTTGGCCGCTGCTGATTTCCTGGCGAAGGCGCGCCAGCACGAGGCGAATACTTTCGGCGACGGCGGAATGCCCCTCGCGTTCGATCAGCGCCTGCATGTCAGGCTGACGGAGAAGTTCGTCAGTCGAAGGCAGCTTCTGAAATAGCGCGGATTTGTTGGCCGTAGACACCGAGGGCGATTATGACACAGGGGGTGTAGCGCGGGCGCCCTCACACGCGGAAATCTCCGCGCAAAACCGGGCGATGGGGTCCAGCATGAGGTTACGTGGGCGGGGGCGCCCGCGCGACACGGCTACAGCGTGTGCAGATACGCAAGCAGGTCTTTAATCTGCTGCTCCGTCATAACTTGGCCGAAGCCTTCCATCTTGGCTCGTCCATACTTCACGATGTCAGTCATGCGTTCGTCGTTTGCGGGCAGTCCGCTCTCGGATAGGTACTGCCGCTTAAAAACACCCTTCAGGCTCGGGCCCTTCTTGCCGCGCGACGAGTACGGTTCATGGCAACGGTCGCAATAGTTGTCATAGATTTTTCTGCCTGTGGCCTGTTGCGGGTTGAGGCCGAGTTCGGCATCGGACTTGCGGCGCTCGACATCGCAGCCAGCGAGCGCGACCAGCGCAAGCATCGCCACGCAGGCACGGAGATACGGAAAAATCCAATTCGAGAATTTCATGATGATGGCGGCAGGGGTAGGATAATACGGAAAGCATGGCAATTGCCGTCAAACGCGTTTACGAGGCTGCCTCTTCGTCGGACGGAGTGCGCGTGCTGGTCGATCGCCTGTGGCCGCGCGGGCTGAAGAAAGAAGACGCGGCGCTGAAGTTCTGGCTGCGCGAGGTGGCGCCTTCGAACGAGTTGCGGCAGTGGTTCCATGAGAATCCGGAAGCATGGCGCATGTTTCGGAAGCGCTATCTCAAGGAGTTGGTAAGCGAAGAGGGTTCCGCGGCCGTGGAGAAGCTGCATCATCTTGCGGAAGGCAAGCGGCGACTCACGCTGTTGTATGCGTCGCGAAACCAGGAGCACAATAACGCGACTGTGCTGAAAGAATTGCTTGAAGGAATGCGCAAGCCTCCGTCGAGCGTGGGACGCGGCGCGCTTGGTCGCGGACGGTTTCGGAAGGAGAACAGGCAGTAAATCGGTTCTCAGTTCCCGGTTCTCAGTTCTCCGAAAAAAGCGGGGCAACTCCCCTATAATTCCCCAGTCATGTCCACTCCCGCCATCGACAAGAAAATAGACAAGAAAATCGAAGCCCTGCGCGAGAAAATCCGGCACCACGAGTATCGCTATTACGTGCTGGACGATCCTGAACTCTCGGACGCCGACTTCGACAAGCTGATGAACGAGCTCAAACGGCTGGAGGCGGAGCATCCCGAACTCATCACGCCGGACTCGCCGACGCAGCGTGTGGGCGGCAAGCCGCGCGAGGGATTCGTGAAGGCGAAGCATTCCTCTCCGATGCTCTCGCTCGACAACGCCTACAGCGAAGATGAGCTGCGCGATTGGGAGCGGCGGGTACATGAGCTGACCGGACGCACCGACCTCGAATACATGTGCGAATTAAAGCTGGATGGTATGTCGCTGGCACTCGTTTACAGCGACGGGCGTCTGGAACGCGGCATCACGCGCGGCGATGGCAGCATAGGTGAGGACGTAACTTCAAATGTGCGGACGGTGCGCTCGATCCCGCTGACCATTGCAAAAGACAAGTTGAAGAAAGCCGGAATCCCCGCCGATTTCGAAGTACGCGGCGAAATGCTGATGCCGCTCGCCGCCTTCCGCAAACTGAATGAAGACCGCGAACGGCAGGGCCTGGCAACGTTTGCCAATCCGCGCAACTTTACGGCTGGAACGGTGCGGCAACTCGAACCGTCGATTACAGCGCAGCGCCGCATGGACTTCTTCGCATACATGTTGTTGCAGGACGGACGAACCTATTTCGACCGCCAATCGAAAGCCATGGACGCGCTGGAACTCGCCGGGTTCAAGGTGAATCCGAATCGCAAGCTGGCGAAGAATCTGGCGGAAGTCTGGAAATTTATTCAGAGCTGGGAGTCGAAGCGCGAATCCCTGCCATACGAAATTGACGGCATCGTCATCAAGGTTGACCGGACGGCGTGGCAGCGGGAACTGGGCTTCACCGGGAAAGCTCCACGATGGGCGATTGCCTACAAGTACGCGGCCCGCGGAGCGGTGACGCAAATCGAAGACATCGTCCCCCAAGTTGGCCGCACCGGCAAACTGACACCCGTCGCGTGGCTGAAGCCGGTTCCGATTGGGGGCACGACGGTCTCGCGCGCGACGCTGCACAACATGGATGAGATCGAGCGCCTGGGCGTGAAGATCGGCGACTGGGTCGAGGTGGAACGCGGCGGCGATGTGATTCCGAAAGTTGTGAAGGTGGTCGAGGATAAAGACCACCCTCGCGGCAAGAAGCAGTTCGTGATGCCCGAGCATTGTCCGGTATGCGGCGGCAACGTGGTGCGAACGCCAGGCGAAGTGGACCATCGGTGCGTGAATGCGAATTGTCCGGCGAAGCTGCAAGGCACGATTCTGCATTTCGCCTCGCGTCACGTGATGAATATCGACGGCCTGGGCGATGCGCTGGTGAATCAGCTCACCGACCGCGGCCTGGTAAAGAATGTTGCCGATCTCTACAAGCTGACGAAAGACGACCTACTGAAGCTCGAGCGCATGGGCGAGAAGTCCGCGGAGAACGTGCTAGCGGAGATCACAGCCTCAAAGAAGCTGCCGCTCGAGCGCGTGATCTACGGCCTAGGAATACGATTTGTAGGCGAGCGCACGGCGCAGTTTCTGGCGGAGCACTTCGGAAGCCTGGACGCGATCATGAACGCCAGTGCCGAGGAACTTGAGGAAGTAAACGAAGTCGGCCCACGGATCGCGGAGAGCATCGTGGAATTCTTCGCCGACGAACACAATCGCAAACTGGTGAGCGATCTGCGCAAGGCGGGACTGACATTCACCGGCCAGAAAAGAGCAAAGGGCACAAAGCTCGCGGGAAAGACTTTTGTGCTGACGGGCACGCTCGAACGCCACACACGAGACGAAGCGAAGAAGATGATCGAAGATGCAGGCGGCCGCGTCTCGGGGTCGGTGAGCAAGAAGACGGACTATGTCGTTGCGGGGAGCGATGCGGGATCGAAGCTGGACAAGGCGCGCGAGTTGGGCGTGCTCGTAATTGGGGAAGAGGAGCTGGAAAAGCTTGCAGGTTAGATCCGCATGTGGAGAGACGGGCGTCTCGCCCGTCCCCGGGCGCAGCCCGTCTCGACCCTTTCCTCCCACATTGCCTACCTCATTTCTTAGCCGTCGGCGGCAATACTCCGTTCAGCCGCAGATACATTGCGGCTTCGGCATAGTGGTCGGCCCAATTGCTGGCTATCCCCAGCGCGAATCTGGCGCGCGACAGTGGCTGAGGGCCCATGCCCGCGATCATTTCTCCTAGTTTCGAATCATCCATTTTTGAGAGTGCGTCAGCGCAGAAGTCGAACGACGCCTTGAGCGCGGCGACCAGCTTGTCTTTCGTATCCGTCTCTTTCACCTCCTCGACCTTGGGAGCCGTTACGGCCGCTGCACCGCTGCACACCGCATAGTTCGCCTCGACCATGTGGGCGACGAGGTGGCCGAATGTCATCTGGTCGGCGCTGGGTTTGTAGTTGAATTTTTCGGCGGGCATCGCTTCGACGGCGGCAATGGTGTTTTTCTGCCGGCCCGGCAGGATGTCTCGGAGGGCGGTGCTGACTGGGTTCTTGGTCGGTGCGGGCGTTTGTGCAGGCGTGGTTTCGCCGATTGCTGACGCGGCGAGTAACAACAAGGCTGGGATCGCGAGAGTTTTCATTTTCTTGTTCTCCTGGTGCGGGAGAAAGCATAGCGCGGGTGGGAGGGTCCGCGCTACCGAACTGCGGCAGAAATCTTCGAGCTGTCCACAGCGGCCGAACTGCGCTCGGCTTGGACGGGCGAGACGCCCGTCCCCACACAGGCAACCTTGCGCTATCCTAGTAACATGCACGCGCACGGCGGACACGGACATTCTCATGGGGCGGGGCGGGTGCTGCGCATCTCGCTGGCCGTCACCATGTTTTACGTGGCCCTGCTGGTGCTTGCCGGCATCCGCGCGCACTCGCTGGCGTTGCTTTCCGAAGCGGGACACAACCTGTCCGACTTTTTGGCGCTGCTGTTGTCACTCGTCGCGGTTTATCTGGAAGGCCGTCCGCCGAGCGCGACCAAAACTTATGGATACCGGCGTGCCGGAGTGCTGGCCGCGCTGGTCAATGCGCTGTCGCTAGTGGTCGTGTCGTTCTTTATTTTCTACGAGGCATTTCAGCGGATACAACATCCCGCGCAAGTGCGCGCCCCGGTGATGATTGCGGTAGCAGCGGCTGGTGTGGTGATGAACGGCGTGATCGCGCTGCTGCTGTGGCGTTCGCCGCGCGATGTAAATGTCCGGAGCGCGTTGCTGCACGAAGTGGGCGACACGCTCTCAACCGCGGCAGTGCTTGTGGGAGGTTTTGCGATCCTGTGGACGGGACAATACTGGATCGACGCGGCTCTATCCTTCGGAATCGGCGCGCTGATTCTGTGGTCGAGCTTCGGGATTGTGCGCGAGACCCTGAACATTCTGCTGGAGGGTACTCCGCGCGGAATGAGCCTGGAGGCGGTGGAGTCTACAATGCGGAAGATCGCGGGCGTGAGCGATGTTCATGATCTGCATCTGTGGAGCATCGGGTCGGAAAATCACGCGCTCTCGGCGCACGTAAAGATCGCCGACATGGCAACCTCGGAAAGCGATACCATTCTGCGCGAGATCAACGAAAAACTCGGCCAGGGGTTTGGGATCCACCACACGACGATCCAGTTGGAGCACGTGGTGTGCGAGACGGCGCACGGATGCGTGATCGCGGTGCGGGAGGAAGAACACAGCGAGCACGACCAGCATAATCACGCCCGCTGATTGGGGTTTAGAGATCCCAGCACAGGCCGAACACAGGCAAGATTCAAGCCTTCCCCTGTGTTCCTCCGTGTTCCCTGTGGTGAAGATTTTGACCTTAGCCGTGGTCACCCTACCGAATGCTGCCAAGCGACTGCTGCCGCTCGTAAATTTCTTTCACCGTTTCGATAGTGTCGCCATCTTCCGGCCGCTTGTCCGGGCGCAGCCGCACGATGCGCGGAAAACGCAAAGCGTAACCACTTTCGTGCCGTGCCGAACGCATCATGTTGCTGAATGCCACCTCAATAACGATCTTCGGCTCCACTTCCAGTCGTAACCCTTCCTCGCTGATCTTGTGAGCGAGGAACCACTGCGTCATTTCCGCGATCTCGACATCGGTGAGTCCTGAGTATGCCTTGCCGATGTTGACCAGACGCTCGCCCTCCCAGACCGCGAATGTGTAGTCGCTGAGTACACCGATGCGCTTTCCGTGTCCGTATTCGACGGCGGTTACGACCACGTCGAGCGTGGCGAGTTCTCGCTTCATCTTGAGCCAGGACTTGCCGCGACGGCCGGGAGTGTATAGAGAGTCGAGATCTTTAATCATCAGTCCCTCGTTGCCCCGATCGCGCGCCGCGGTGAAGAGCGCGTCGAGATCCTCCGCCGAGTTGGCCGTAGCGACCGGAGCACGGAGCACCGGAGCGAGGGACGTTTCCTGATGATCATTGTCGTGTGAATCTTCGAAGCCGAGGCTCGATTGTGCCTGGAGGTGGTGAACGACCACGCTGCGTGGCGCGGCGAGCAGGTCGTTAAGAATTCGAGCGCGCTCGCGAAGCGGACGGTCGAGGAGGAGTTCGCCATCCACATAGAGAACATCGAAAACGAGATACGCGACGGGAACATCGCGCAGAAGTTTAGCGCCGACTTTTTTCCGCCCAAGGCGCTGTTGGAGTGTGTTGAAGGGAAGGGCTCGAGCTGGAGCGCCCGCGTCACCCAAATTCCACGCGACGATCTCGCCGTCAAGAATCGCATCTTCCGGCAGCCCGCCAAGGGCTACCGGCAATTCCGGAAAGGACTCCGTTATCTCATCGCGAGTGCGCGAAAAAATGCGGACTTCACCCCCGGCGACATGCGCCTGGGCGCGGATGCCGTCGTACTTGTCTTCAACCGACGCATTCTGAAAATAGCTCAGCGCTTCTTCGGAAGATTCGACCGGGCTCGCAAGCATGAAGTCGATGGGATGAAAAAGCCGGAGCCGTGCTTCAGCTAGCTTTCCAGCGGACGCAAGCCGCAGAGTTTCGCCGATATCTCCGAGCAGCATGTTTGCGCGCTTGACTTCACCGAGCGACGTCTCGAACGCCCGGGCAATCGCTTCCTCGACGAGACTCTCTTTCAGACCGATGCGAAGGTCTCCGCTGATGATCTTCACAATGTACTTCGCTTCGAGCGGTGTCGCTCGCTCTAAAAGCTGGCGTAGAAGAAAGGCTTTCGCCGCCGGCCCGCGGGCCGCAGCAATCTCGTAAAACGCCCGCTGCACTTCGGGGAGGGTGAGCGCGAGGCCGGATTCCGGCCTATCGGGAAGCGCCTCCGCCGCCACCGATCCGGCGTCGCCGTGCCGGCGATAAATCCCGGTCAGTTCGTGATCCGATTTTCCCGATAGTTCCCCGATGACACGCCAGAGCAGTGCCCCGCCCACCTGCAAAGTCGCTTCTTCGTATGCCGGGAACGGGCGCCCGGAAAGAAAAATGGCCGCAGTCGCGGCCTCGCCCAGTGGCGACGATTGCGAAGATGACTGCAAAGACGATCGCACGTAGGCGGCAACCAGCGCCGTCTTTTCCAGCTTCTTGGTGGTTGCGGCGATCGCGTCGCAGGTCCGGGCGAAGAGCAGCATCCGTCATTCGATGCTATGGCCGATCATTGCGATTGCGGCGATCGCGGCAGCCGAAGGCTCAGAATGTCAGCCATAAATATCCGGGCAATCACTTGATACATAAGGGGATACTCGTCTCCGAGCTGACTGGATAATGCGCGTAACTTTTCCCGTTCTGTGGTAATCTAAACCTTGGATTTGGAGTCGTCCTTCCTCGAAGCAACATCCAATTGACTATGCGACGTTGGCGGCAAAACTTGCGTTTTTTGGCGGCAGTCCAACTGCTTCCAGCTCTGGAGAGCGGCGAGGAAACCCTCGTCGGCGGGCAGGCGGTGCTCGAGGGCGTGATGATGCGTTCGCCGCATGCCTGGGGCATTGCCGTTCGCAAGCCTTCGGGCGAGATCGTTACGCATAGCGAGCCGCTGGAGCGCCCTTCCGAGCAACATAAGTGGATGGGCTGGCCAGTCGTGCGCGGGGTGATGACGCTGGGCCATGCAATGACGCTCGGATTCCGCGCCTTGAAATTTTCTGCCAATGCGGCGCTGGACGAGATAACCGCCGATCAGAGTAACGAAGATCAGAGCAACGCCAACGAAGCTCGCAATGACGATCAGGGCAAGAATAAAAAGAAATTTGAAATCACCGGCTGGATGGCAGGCGTGAATATGGTCTTCTCCATCGCCTTCTTCATCTTCATGTACAAGTACCTGCCGCTGGTCGCTGCTACCGAACTGAAAAAGGTGAATCCGGTTTTCGGGCAGCAGTTCCTGTTCAACCTGGTTGACGGGCTGATCCGGATCGCAATGTTCCTGCTGTTTGTTTGGGGAGTGTCGCTGTGGAAAGACATTCGTCGCGTATACGAATATCACGGGGCCGAGCACAAGACGGTGTTTGCGTTCGAGAATGGCGATCCGCTCGACACCGCGGCGGTACAGAAGTATTCGACCTATCATCCGCGGTGCGGAACGAGCTTCCTGATGACGGTGATGATCATCTCGATGGTCGTCTACATGTTCATCCCGGTGACGACTTTCTGGGCGCGTTTTGCGGAGCGCATTATTCTGCTGCCGCTGATCGCAGGCGTTTCCTACGAGATCATCCGTTTCGCCGCCAAGCATCGCGGCTCGCTGTTCGCGCTGATGACGGCTCCAGGACTCTGGCTGCAGCGGATCACAACCCAACCTCCGGATGACCGCGAAGTCGAGTGCGCAATCCTCGCCCTGGACGAAGCCATGAAGCTGGAAAAGCAGCGCGGCGGCGAATTGGTAATTGCCTAGCGGTGCACACCGCGACTCTTGTTTTCTTTCCCCTTCCAAATCATTAAAGTAGAGACGCGGCTTGCCGCGTCTCACTGCTGCTGGCTGAGACGAAGCAAGCCCAGTCTCTACGGATGAACATCATGTTTGAGCGCCTTAACCAAATCGAAATTCGCTACGAAGAGCTAACGCAAGCGCTGTTGTCGCCGGAGATCACGAACGATTCGGCGAAGTACCAGAAGACTGCCAGGGCCCATGCCGAAGTCGCGCCCATAGTCGAGAAGTATCGCGAATACAAAGACCTGAAGCGCGGCATCGCCGAAAGCAGGGCCGTCCTCGTCGACGAAAAAGATCCCGAGATGCGGGCCTATGCCGAAGAAGAACTGGCGAAGCTCGACGCACGAATCGTCACCGTTGAAGAAGACCTCAAAGTTCTGCTGCTGCCCAAGGATCCGAACGACGAGAAGAACGTGATTCTCGAAATTCGCGCCGGGACGGGCGGTGATGAGGCGACGTTGTTCGTGGCGGAAGTCTTTCGCATGTACAACCGCTACGCCGAGACGCAGAAGTGGAAGGTGGAAGTGCTCTCCACGTCGGAGTCGGGCGTGGGCGGGCTGAAGGAAGTGATCGCGCTGATCGAAGGCGACCGCGTCTATTCGCGGCTGAAATATGAAAGTGGCGTGCATCGCGTGCAGCGCGTCCCGGCGACCGAGCAGCAAGGGCGCGTGCATACCTCGGCGATCACCGTAGCGGTGCTCCCGGAAGCGGAGGAAGTGGACGTCAAGATCGAAGCGAAAGATCTGCGCATTGATACCTTCTGTTCTTCGGGGCCGGGCGGGCAGTCAGTGAATACGACGTATTCGGCGGTGCGGATCACGCACATTCCAACGAATACGGTGGTGAGTTGTCAGGACGAGAAGTCGCAGATCAAGAACCGCGAAAAAGGCATGCGCGTGCTGCGCTCGCGTCTCTACGAAGTCGAGATGCAGAAGCAGCAGGACGCTCTGGCGAAAGAACGCAAGCAGATGGTCGGCTCGGGCGATCGCTCGGAGAAGATCCGAACCTACAATTTTCCGCAGAACCGGCTTACGGATCATCGCATCGGCTTCACCATCCACCAACTGGAACAGGTGATGGACGGCAAACTGCAACCGATTATCGACGCCCTGACCACGCACTATCAAGCGGAGAAGATGAAAGGCGATAACGAGGCGGGCGCTGCCAGCGTGGCTTGAGTCCTCAGAACGCACAAGTGATGGTTCGTGCTGCGCCTTACCAGACGCTCCGACTTCCCAACGCTGCATGAAGTCGACGATCACGCGTCACAAGATCGGCGTTCAAATGCACGGCGGTTGCGGCGATAATCCGATCCGGCATGTCTGGGACGGTAATGCGGGATATCTTCTGTACAGCCTCGGCCACTGCTGCATCCAATGGCGCAATGACCATGCTTCCCATCGGATCTCCGAGAGCATTTTCCAGACTCTGCAGCGCGGCAAGCGGCAGCCGACCTCGCTCTGCCAGGTAAATGACCTCGACCAGCGAGATCGCGGAGACGAAAATACTCTCACCGTTTTTCTCTTCGGTTGTAATGATTAGACGGGCAGTAGGCGAGAGCTGTTTTGAATCGGAGAGATACCAGATTACAGCGTGGGTATCCAGGACCACCGCCATCAGGAAACATCCCGCGGGAAGCTACCCCACATTTCGCGACGGGCTTCGGCGATGTCTTCTTCACTCACCTTCACACCTAGGTCCGACCAAAGACCTAAGAGGCTTCGCCGAGGTCCGTTCCCAGATTTTTTCTGTAGTCGACTTACAAAGGCAAGAACCTCCTCTTGCTTTTGAGGAGGTAATTCGCGAAGCTTTTCAAGCACCTGCTGTTCGACAGTCATCTGGAATCTCAACCCATCTGCAACCTATTATAGCGTGCGTGGCAAGCCCGGTTGCGGGCTTGACCTGTGGTGAAATAGACTCGTGCAACTTCGCCATTCCCTGAATGCGGCAGTCGAGCGCCTGACATCCGCCGGCGTTCCTTCCCCGCGCATGAATGCGGAACTGCTCATCATGTTCGCGCTCGACTGCGACCGCGCGTATCTCTATGCGCATCCCGAGCACCAGCTCACACCCGACGAAACTCAGCGCTATGACGAAGCGCTCGCGCGCCGTGCTACAGGCGTTCCGGCGCAGTACATCACCGGGCACCAGGAATTCTGGGGCTTGGATCTGATCGTGTCGCCGGCGGTGCTGATTCCTCGTCCGGAGACCGAGCACGTTGTGGAGACGGTGCTGGAGCTGGCGAAAGCGGACGGGCGGGGTCGCCCGTCCCCACACGATCTCCGCATTATCGACGTAGGTACCGGGTCGGGAGCGATTGCTCTCGCGCTGGCCAAAGAACTGCCATCGGCTGAGATCCATGCCACCGACATTTCTCCCGAAGCTCTCGAAGTCGCACGGGCCAACGCGGCACGGCATGACCTCACTTCGCGAATCAAGTTTCACCGGGCGGATCTGCTAGGCGGCTTGCCACATAGAGAGTTCGACTTCGTAGTTTCGAATCCTCCCTACGTCGGCGAGTCGGAAGAGGATTCAGTGCAACTCGAAGTACGAACGTTCGAGCCGCGAAACGCGGTGTTCGCCGGACCAACCGGGCTGGAAGTCATCCAGCGGCTCATTCCGCAGGCGCAGATGGCACTAAGGCCCGGCGGCTGGCTCGTATTCGAGATCAGCGGGACGATCGCAGATCGAGTGCGAAGCCGATTGTCGAACTGGGATGAGTTTGCGATCAGGAATGATCTGCAGGGGATCGCGCGAGTGGCGATCGCGAGAAAATCGACGTGAGCGCGTCGAGTTGTCGAATTCCCTGTAGAGATGCGGCTTGCCGCGCCTCCGCCTCGAGTGAGACGGTGCAAGCCCGTCTCTACAGAAATTCCTAGAACGTTACCCGCACTCCAAGTTGTGCAGCGAACGGGATTCCAACCGTGGTGCCGGGGCCAAAGAAATCGCCCAACCCGCCCGCAGGTATCTCAATCTGCTTGAAGCTGGTGACGGGCACGGTTTGAGAGCAATCTGCGACCGTACAGATGGCGGTGACGTTTCCGTTGGCCATGTCGGCTTGAGAAACGGGCAAGGCGGCAATGTTGGCGATAAAATTGGCGCCGGGGTTGTTGCGGTTGAACAGGTTGAAGAACTCGGCGAACGGGTTAATCTGCCAGCGCTCGCCAATCTTGATGGGGCGGCTGACGCGCATGTCCACCTGGATGTAGGGCGTTCCGCGGAAATCATCGAGACTGGTCGGCTTTCCGTTCACGGAAATGCGGCCGCTGCCGTCCTGGTTGGTGATGGTGTAAGGACGGGCGCTTTCGGCCTGGGTAAGCGTAGTCAATTCGAAGCCACCGGGGATGTACACCGTACCGGCGAGCACAAAGCGGTGGCGAACATCTTCGCCGGACGGTCCGTAGTCGCCGGGGCCGAAGGCATTCAGCGGATCGCAAACGCCGTTCACATAATCGAAGAGTTCACCGAGGACGCAGCCCCAGGTTTTCGCCTGCGCGAGCGTGTAGTGCGCGGTCAAGCTGAAACGGCGGGAGACATT
The DNA here is from genome assembly GCA_963789205.1 of uncultured Acidobacteriaceae bacterium. GTDB lineage: Bacteria > Acidobacteriota > Terriglobia > Terriglobales > Acidobacteriaceae > Acidiflorens. The sequence continues at coordinate 53,081 of CAWBJV010000017.1, read as the reverse complement.
GCCCGTTACCCGCAGCATGAGGGCGTCGTAGCTGGAGCGGTTGTCGGACTTGAAGAGAGTGAATTCATCGAAACCGTAACCTCGATACCCGTGGTTACCCTGTTCGTGCGTATAGTCCGCACTCGCAGTCCAGTGGTCATTAAAGGCATGCTGCACGCCGCCTGTGGCGTGGATCGCGTATGGCGTCTTGTAGCGTGGGTCGATGTAGGACGGAGGACTACTAGCGGCTCCTCCGTTGACAGCCTGAAACGCAGTTGCCCATCCGCCTTGCGCCAGATCGTTGTAGAACATGCCGAACCCCGCGCGAATCACTGTCTTCTCGCCGCCGCCGGGCGAGTAGACGATTCCGAGGCGAGGCGCGATTTGCTTATGGTAGTCATGAGGGACCGCAGCCGGAATCCCGTGTAGCGGGAGACTGTTGAACACTGGATTCTCGGCCTGGCTGCGGCCTGAAGCGGTGAACAATCCGAAGGTCGTCTGATAACGCAGTCCGTAGTTGACTGTGAGCTGATGTGTAACTCGCCAGGAATCCTGAGCGTAAAGTCCGAGTCTCTGAACGTTTTGCGAAAATCTGCCGTCGCCGGCGGGAGTAAAAGTGCAACTGATGCCGGAAGCCGGATCGGGCGGCGGATTACACTGCTGAGACGGAGGAACAAAGTAAAACTGAGATTCGTCGGCGGCGTAGACATCGGGGTTATTGGGATAGACGATGAACTGTTCCGCCGTGGCCGCGAACGCCCCGCCCAGCACCGGCTCATGGATGAAGTTCACGCCGAACTTCAGCGAATGATCACCGGTAGCCCGGCTCAGGTCGTAGCGCATCTGGTATTTGTCCTGATTGCGCAGCGTTGGAAACAAAGTGATTGGGGTGGCGAACTGGTTGTCGCCGAAGGTTTCGAAGCCGGAGACGGTCAAGGCAGTCGAACTGAAGGGAAACGCCAGCGCGAAACCCAGATCCGAGTTACGCGTCTGAGTGAGGTGCAGGAGGCTGGCATCGAGCACCAGAGTGCCCAGCCACGTCGGACTGAAAGCATACGTATTGCTCAGCGCTACGTTCCAGTAGTTGTTATGCGTGGTCAGTCCGGTGGAAGGCAGCGTTGCCTGCTGCACCAGCGCATTGCGCGTGAGGTAGCTGTCTTCGGAGGTGCGCAAGAACCATTGCGACTTCGAAGATTGCGCCCAATCGAAACGCAGCGAACTGATGTAGTCGCGGAAGGGGATGGGAACATTTTGGGGCACGGCGATGGATGGGACGCCCGGAATCAAGCCGTCCGCGGCCAACTGCGCCAGCGCATCGAATTGCGCGGTGCTCGCGGGGCTGTACGCAATGCTGGCATTTTCGTGGACATGCTCAAATGAAGCGAAGACCCAGAACTTGTTTTTCAGTAGCGGCCCGCCGAGGGTGCCCACATAGTTCTGGCGCGAGAACGGCTGTTTGGGATTGGGCGCCGGATTCTCAATCGGGAAGCGCGCATTGAGCGCTGCCGCGCGCCCGTAGAAAGCCGCGTCGCCGTGCCACTCGTTAGTACCGTGCTTGGTAGTGATCACGACCGACCCGGCCGTGGTGCCGCCGGTGTCAGCATCTTCATTCGCCGTGCGCACAGCAAATTCCTGAATGCCATCGGTCGAGAAGTTTTGCAGGAAGCCGCCGATCCAGTCGTCGGAGTTATCGGCTCCGTCGATGGACAGTTCGTTATTCAAGCCCGAGCTTCCTCCCGTTGAGACGGCGGTGATACGCGCCTTCGTGGGATCGGAAGGCTCGACTGGCTCGGTTCCGGGCACGAGGTAAGCAATGTTGGCGAAGCTGCGCGCCGCGAGCGGCAGAGTTTCCAGGTCCCGGCTAGTGACTACGCCCTGATGTACCGCACTCGCCGTGTCAATCGACTCGGTCGTGATCGAGGAGGCATTGCTCGGCACGTTCACCGTCTCGCTCCCGCTTGCCGGTTTGAGCGTGACGGTGATATCGCGCACCACGCTGACGGCAACGTCTACGTTTGCACTGGCCTGGTCAAAGCCTTTAGCCGTCACAGTGACGCGATAAGAACCGGGCAGCAGGCCATCGATACGGAATTCTCCCCGGTCATCCGCCGTTGCCTTCCGAGTCATGGAGGATGTGTTTGACTCGACGACGACCTGGGCATGCGGTACTCGGGCGGCGCTCGCGTCCTGAACCTCTCCCCGAAGCGCGCCGTTTGGATTCTGCGCGCGCACGAGCGAGGGAACAGCAGCAGAGATCAGGAGGAAAATCGAGAGCATAACCGCGCGATCCGGCGAACTCGATTTGCGAATTTCAGATCGCGGAAACCTGGCGAGCATCAGTTCAACCGTCCTGCGAACAAGGAAATTGCCGCTGTTCAGACTTGCCAGGGGAACTCGCCTGCGCGGCGAAGCAGACTAGCTCACCGAGCGTAACGGGACGCGTCAATTACTACCAGCGATAGTGGTATCAAATTGTTCTATTAATGAGGATTGGCAAGAAGAACACTGTCTAAGCAGGGCAGGAGAACTTAGCGGACAAGCCATTCTGTAACTGTATGCGCCAGTGCCAGAGTAGGGCCATAGCTGACAAAGACTAAAGAGAGCGCCGCAAGAACGGATGGAACAACGTACCACGAGCGAATTGGTATGTGGCGAGCTTTGCCGGCTCCGGATTCATTCCAGGCAAGCAGGCGCGCCACGCGTACGCTGATTGATCCAGTAACGAAGCCCACGGTGCAGACCGGAGCAGCGTCGACCGGAACCAGGCGGCAGAGCTTGACCAGAGCCGCGGCCAGGTCAATGGCGTCGTCCAGATTCGAAACCGCTGCATCGTCGGCGGCCAGTTCCGCGGTTTGAGACCAGGCACTTTCCAGCCTCGCCATACCGGGGAAAGGACACAAACGGAAGACGAGTTTCTTCAGGTTGTCGCGAGAGCGCATGTGCGCGAGTTCATGCTTAAGCGCGATGTGTAGTTCGTCATCACTCAGAAGCGCAACCGTAGCTTCCGAAACCAGCACTCTCGGTTTGCGGACACCAACAAGCGTGAGCGGCGGAGCCTCGCGTCTGGAGTAAAACGTCACTATCTGCGCACCGGCATCCACATTCAGAAAACGAGCATCTTCCAGCCAGCGAGCCAGCACGCGAGAAGTTCTGATCTGGGCGGCGATCACGCGGAAGCAGCCGCAGGCAATCAACAGGAGAGCGCAGACGCCCAGCGCGAGCGGCATCGCACCAATGCCCTCATCACTATTAATCAAACGGGGTTCCAGCAATTGAAACGATGGCACGACAAAAGCGAATGTAATGACAACGGAAGCGGCGAGCGGGAGAACCCGCAACGCGAAGAGCAAACCGGCCAGGCTCCGTTCCGTCGCATGCAACAAGTTCAGCGAGCGCCACGCGAGTGCCACGAGTGCCGACAGCAGACAGTAGAGCAGAACGAAGAAAGTAAGCGAGACGGCGATTCCGCGCAGCGCGAACATCAGCGTGGCCCGGTCTTCCGGGCCTTGATTTCGCGGCGTTTGCGGTCGACCAGGAGTTGCAGCTCATCCAGCAGTTGCGCGTCATGGGCGCTGAGCGCTTCCACCAGATACGAAAGAGGCAAAGACGAAGCATCGCCAGACCCCAGCAATTGCCGGATACCCTCGAGCGCTGCGACCCGTTGTAGTTCTTCGGGAGTCTGCCGCGGAGTGTAGCGGAACGCCCGGCCTTCGGCAACGCGATCGAGAAAACCCTTCTTGTAGAGACGGTCCACGGTCGTCATTACCGTGGTATAGGCCTGGCGGATCTTGCCGTCCGCAAGCAGTTCGCGGACCGTGGCGCTGCCTTGCGACCAAAGCTTTTGCAGTACGTGCTGCTCGAAGGGACCAAGCTGAGGCCTGGAGCCTGATCCGAAAATTGAAAACGCTTTCGTCATTAAAAGTGAGTCCGCTAAATGCGCCCGACACAAGGTAGGCCGCCGCAAAAGAATACCATCGGAGAGGGCGCCATGCACTCCAAATTGACAACGCATAAAGTTTGCACAAATCGTGCAGAGATCCGGGATGACAGAGTCTAGGGAATTGGGAGCGCTGGAATGAAAGGTGAAGACCGCGATTTCGCTGCCGCGGACTGCTAGTGCGAGGCAGTCACCGGCAGAATCTCTTCCACGTCGATCTTGGTGGGATAATTTCCCGTATAGCAGGCGGAGCAGTAAGTTGTCTTCTCCCCATCTGCGCAAGCTTTCTTAAGACCTTCCAGCGAGAGATAGGCGAGTGAATCGGCAACAATGAATTCGCGAATCTCATCGATCGTCTTATTAGCGGCGATGAGTTCCTTCTTTGAAGGCGTATCGACGCCGTAGAAACAAGGCGATATGGTCGGCGGGCAGGAAATCCGCATGTGGACTTCCTTCGCGCCCGCATTACGAATCATGCGGACGATCTTCCTGCTGGTGGTGCCGCGCACAATTGAGTCGTCGACCAGGATCACCCGTTTGCCCTCGAGCAGACCGTGAACGGCGTTCAGTTTCAGCTTCACCCCAAAGTCGCGGACAGACTGTTGCGGCTCGATGAAAGTACGTCCGATGTAATGGTTGCGGATGAGGCCAAGGCGAAAAGGAATACCACTTTCGGCGGCGTATCCGATGGCCGCGGTATTGCCGGAATCTGGAACCGGCACGACGATATCGGCATCCACCGGAGCCTCGCGCGCGAGCTGGCGTCCCATGGCATCGCGGCTTTGATCGACCGAACGGCCAAAAACCAGGCTGTCGGGACGCGAAAAATAAACGTGTTCAAAAATGCAGCTCGACAGCGCCGGAGACGGCGAGTAAAAACGCGAGCTGATGCCTTCGGGCCCGACGATGACCAGTTCGCCGGGTTTGACGTCGCGTTCGTAGGTGGCGCCGAGCAAATCAAAAGCGCAGGTTTCGGAAGCGAACACGACCGTGTCCTTTTTCTCGCTGCTCACTGCAGGAATGCGGCCCATGGCCAGTGGGCGGAACCCGCGCGGATCACGGGCGGCAAAGATCCGGTCGCGGCTGATCATCACCAGCGAAAAAGCGCCTTCGACGCGGCGCAGGCTGTCGGCGATGGCATCGGGCAGGGTCTGCTCGCGGGAAAGCGCAATCAAGTGAACCAGCACTTCGGTGTCGCTGTTGGTTTGGAAGATCGAGCCCTGTCCCTCCAGCTTGGCGCGAATCGCCTGCGCGTTTACCAGGTTGCCATTATGAGCAATCGCAATCGTGCCCTTATTGGATTGCACCATGATCGGCTGGGCGTTCAGCAAGGCCGAATCCCCGGCCGTCGAATATCGTGTGTGACCGATGGCGAGAACACCGCGCAAGGAAGCCAGTACTTCATGGCTGAAGATATCGGCGACCAGGCCCATCGACTTGTGCTGGCGCAAGCGCTCGCCGTCTGAGGTGACGATGCCCGCCGATTCCTGTCCACGATGTTGCAGGGCATGCAGTCCGAGATAAGCAAGCTTCTCCGCCTCGGGATGGGCGTGGATGGCAACCACGCCGCATTCATCACGAAATTTGTCGGAAGTCAGCATTTAGCACTTAGCCTTTAGTCCTTAGCCAAACTTTGTTCGTGGAGCGACGGGCGTCTCGCCCGTCCACCTCATTCTCCAGTCGGTGTTCCGAGTTCCGTCCGCAACGCCCGCTCCAACGCGCCTTCATACGCTTCCCGCAACTCGGCGACGCTTGCTGAAATCACGGGCTGACCATCTGCCGAAATCTCAACCTCGCCTGATCCTGTTTCGCCCAACACATCCGCGAAGACGCCATACTCCTCCGCTACTTGTTTAATTCGTGGCAACTGAATCGGGTCGCAGCTTAGTACGACGCGGCTGGCATCTTCTCCGAACAGCAGAAACTCAGGCGCTACTTGCTGCCCGGGCAATCTGACGCTAAGGCCTACTCCGCCTGGCAGCGCCGACTCGACCAGCGCCACAGCTAACCCGCCATCGGAGCAGTCATGAGCGGACTCAACCAGCTCCGCCCGGATTATGGCCACCAGGGCACGTTGCAACGTGGCTTCCTTCTCGATATCCAACTCAGGCGGATAGCCCCATACCGCTCCGAGAATTTCTTTCGCATACTCGGACGACCCAAACTCCAACTCGGCATCGACGGCATCGCCAGCTTCATTCGCGCGCAGCAAGATAATTTTTCTTCCAGCATGCGCGAAATGCATCTTCGCCGTTTTGTGCACATCTTCGAGAATTCCCACGACCCCTATCACCGGAGTCGGGTAAATTCCCTCGCCGAGAGTTTCGTTGTAGAAGCTGACATTGCCGCCGGTAATCGGCGTATCAAGTTCCTCGCAGGCTTTGGTGATCCCGTCAATCGTCTGCGAAAACTGCCACATGATGTGCGGCTTTTCGGGATTGCCGAAGTTGAGGCAGTTGGTAGCGCCGATCGGAGTCGCTCCCGCGCAAGCTACTTTTCGCGCAGCCTCGGCGACCGCGTGCATCGCACCCAAACGCGGATCGAGATAGCACCAGCGGCTGTTGCCGTCGAGCGCCATGGCCAGTCCGCGATTCGAGCCCTTGATGCGGATGACGCCAGCATCGCCCGCTCCGGGCGCTTCGACAGTGTTGGTCTGCACCATGTGGTCATACTGCTGCCAGACCCAACGCTTCGAGCAAATGTTGGGGTTCGCCAGCAAACGCTTGAGCTGGGACGACAAATCTCCGCTTGCGCCGAGCTTGACGAACTCCGGCATTTCCCGATCGACCGGCGGTTCCCAGCGCGTGAGCGGACGTTTATAAACCGGAGCGTCATCCGTAAGCGCGGCATTGGGAATTTCCGCGACCACCTCACCATGTTCGAGCACACGCATCTTCGCATCGGAGGTGACCCGGCCGATTTCAACCGCATCCAGTCCCCACTTCTGGAAGATGCGGAAGACTTCTTCTTCGCGGCCCTTCTGCGCGACCAGCAACATGCGCTCCTGCGACTCGCTGAGCATGATCTCGTAAGGCGTCATGCCAGTTTCGCGTTGTGGGACGCGATCAAGTTCGATTTCGACCCCGGTGCCGCCCCGCGCGCCCATCTCGCAGGTCGAGCAGGTCAACCCGGCAGCGCCCATATCCTGTATTCCAACGATCGCGCCCGTCTGCATCGCTTCGAGGCAGGCTTCGAGCAGCAGTTTCTCTAGGAATGGATCTCCGACTTGAACATTGGGCCGCTTCGCTTCCGACCCTTCGCTGAACTCCTCGCTCGCCATAGTCGCGCCGTGGATACCGTCGCGTCCGGTCTTGGACCCGACATAAATTACAGGATTCCCCTCGCCTGATGCGCGCCCGTAAAAAATCTGGTCGCGGCGGACGAGGCCGAGTGCGAACGCATTCACCAGTGGATTGCCGGAGTAGCAAGGCTCAAACTTCACCTCGCCGCCAAGGTTAGGGACGCCGAAACAATTGCCGTAAGAAGCGACGCCGGAAACCACGCCCTCCATAACAGAGTGGTTCTTGTGTATCTCCGCTTGCGTGGGCAATGCTTGCGTAGGGACAGCCGCCCCCGGCTGTCCAGCCGACCGCAGCTCGGCATGTGCCGAAATCGGCCCAAACCGAAGCGAGTCCATCACCGCCACCGGCCGCGCGCCCATGGTGAAAATGTCGCGCAGAATCCCGCCGACGCCCGTAGCCGCTCCCTGAAATGGTTCGATAAACGACGGATGATTATGCGACTCGATTTTGAACGCGCAGGCCCAGCCGTCGCCGATGTCAACGATGCCGGCATTTTCCCCTGGCCCCTGCACCACCAGCTTGCTGCGCGTGGGCAGACGCTTCAGGTGAACGCGCGACGATTTATAAGAACAGTGCTCGCTCCACATCACGCTGAAGATGCCAAGTTCGGTCCGCGTGGGTTCGCGTCCGCCGAGCAGTTGCTTCATTTTTTCGAATTCTTCCGGAGTGAGGCCGTGCTCCCGGATCATCTCCGGCGTAATAGCAACACTGATCGCAGAGGTGGTCATCAGGGAATCTTTATTGTCGCATCTCCACCAACTTTTCGCATGCGAATTCGTACCCGTTTCGTGTAGAGCGGGCGCCCTCGCCCGCTGCCTTTGACGTTGCGGTTGATCCTGACTTTGAATTGATCTCTGGTCGTCGATGGTCAGAACTGGCGTCCGTCTATACTGTCGCAGATGAAGTCCGTCATCGTCGGCACCGCTGGACATATCGATCACGGCAAAACGGCGCTGGTGAAAGCGCTGACCGGCATTGATGCCGACCGCCTCGAAGAAGAAAAACGGCGCGGCATCACCATCGACATCGGATTTGCCCACCTCGAACTTCCCGCTCCCGATGGCAGCAGGCTTCGCCTGGGTTTCGTCGACGTCCCCGGCCACGAGCGTTTTGTGCGCAACATGCTTGCGGGCGTCGGCGGCATCGACCTGGTGCTGCTCGTAATCGCCGCCGATGAGGGGATCAAGCCGCAGACTCGCGAACACTTCGATATCTGCCGCCTGCTCGCGATTCGCCGTGGCATCACCGTGCTCACAAAATCCGACGCGGTGGATGCCGAGACGCTCGAAGTGGTGCGACTGGAAGTGGAAGACTACGTGCGCGGATCTTTTCTCGACGCGACGCGATCGCCGATCGTCGCCGTAAGCTCGTTGACGGGAGCAGGTCTGGACGAGTTGAAGTCTGCGCTCACCAAAGTCGCGTCCGCGGTTACGGCGAAAGACTCGGCGGCGCTGGCCCGCCTGCCCATCGATCGTGTTTTCACCATGAAAGGCTTCGGCACGGTCGTGACCGGCACACTCGTTGCCGGGACGATCCGCAAAGAAGAAGAACTCGAAGTATTTCCCTCCGGCAAGCGAGTTCGAGTTCGAGGCGTGCAGGTGCATGGCTCGCCCGCGGACGCCGCCATCGCAGGGCAGCGCACAGCCCTGAACCTCGCCGGACTTTCTACCGCAGATCTGGCGCGCGGGATGACACTCGCCACCGCGGACACTTTTCGTTCCACGTCGCGAGTCGATGCACTCCTTTCCCTTCTTCCCTCAGCGAAGCCGTTCAAAGACGGCGCCCGTGTGCACTTTCACGCCTACACGACGGAAACGATCGCGGAGGCACGCCTTCATGGAACGAAACAACTGAAGCCCGGAGCCGAAGCTTATGCACAACTACGATTCGCCGAACCCATGCTGCTTCTGCCCGGAGATCGCTTCATCGTGCGTCAGTTTTCACCGGTAGTGACGATTGGCGGAGGCGTTGTGCTGGATGCTTCGCCCACGACTCGCAAGCAACGCACCGAAGATGCAATCGCATTTCTCAAGATCATGCGAGAGGGTTCTCCGGAAGAAGTGCTGGCAGCGCGCGCCGCACGCCGAGGGGCAATCGGCCTGCGCCTCAACGACATACCCGGAGAAATGAATATCCGGCAGTACGAATCGACGAAACTCGCCGTCAAGGCCGGATTAGTGTGGTGCAATCGGGTGCTGGTTGCGCCAAGTGTATTTGCGGAAGTTAAGACAGATGTACTCCACGCCCTCAGGAAATTTCATGATGCGAACCCTCTTGTAGCTGGGATGAGCAAAGAAGAACTGCGAGATCGGATCAACCTCGGCCCCGAGGTGTTCTACAGCGTGCTTGCAAAATTAGGGGAAGAAAAAAAACTCGAAGTCGCAGGCGAACTCGTCCACCTGTCCGGCCGCGGCGTGGTCATGAAAGACGAAGAAGCCGAATCCAAAAAAATCATCGAGCACGCATTTGCTTCCGCCGGGTTGAAAGTTCCGTCGCTGAAAGAAGTGCTGGCAGGGCTGCGAGTGGATAAAATTCGCGCACAGAAGATAGTTACTCTGCTGTTGCGCGACAAAATTCTAATCAAAATTTCGGAGGAGCTAGTATTCCACCAGAGCGCGCTCATGGATCTTCGCCACAAAATCGCCGCTCTAAAAACCGCCGCCCCAAAAATCGACGTCGCCCGCTTCAAAGATATGACAGGAGTCAGCCGGAAGTATGCAATCCCACTGCTAGAATATCTGGATCGCGAGCGGGTAACCCGTCGAGTAGGAGACGAGCGCGTGATTCTCTGACCGTGTGGTGACGGGGCTTCGCCCCGTCCAAGTCGAGTCTAGTTCTGCGTCGCCGATGCCGCTCCCGGACGGGGCGAAGCCCCGTCACCACACGAGCTAGATCTTCTCTTCCGGAAACTCCACTTCCAACGCCAATGGCCCAGTAACACGGTTAGTCAGGTTCGCCAATCCAATAAGCATATGCAGATCAACAATCTGTTCGTCCGAAAAATGTTTCTTGAGTTCCGCAAAGTCGCCATCGCTGGCGCCGTCGGGAGTGCGCGTAAGTCTTTCGGCATAGCGCAGCGCCACTTGCTCTGCCGCCCCAAATCCCGAGTAGTTCCCCTCCTTCAGAGCCTTCATTTGTTCCGGCGCGAGTCCAGCGCGTTTGGCGCCCTGGATGTGGTGCTGCGTGCAGTAATGGCATCCGTTGATCAGCGAAACTCGCAGATACACAGCCTCGAACAGCTTGCGGTCAAGCGAACGTCCCACGCTGGCATAGAATCCCAGAAAGTTGCCCAGCATCGCGGGACGGTGCGCCAGCGCTTTCTGGACGCTGCCAGGTTTGCCTTTCAATTTGCCATCATAGATTTCCTTCACTTCCGGGCTGGCTTGCGCAGGTTCAATCAGACTAATCCGTGCCATGTGTCCTCCCAAATGCCCCTCTATAATAAACGCAGAGAATTCTTCACTCACTCCCCATGCTTACAATTCGTGCCGCCACTGTCGCCGACGCCGCGCTCCTCAGAAGATTGATCTCGGAACTTGCCGATTATGAGAAAGCGCCGGATCAAGTCCGGACAACAGAGGCCGACATCGCGCGCGACGGCTTCGGCACGAATCCGCAGTTTCGTGCCGTAATCGCCGAATGGCAGGGACAGCCCGCGGGCTACGCGCTCTTCTTTAGCTTCTACTCGACCTGGCGAGGAGCTGGATTGTTTCTGGAGGATCTTTTTGTCCGTCCTGATTTTCGCGGGCGCGGAATCGGCAAGGCGCTCCTTGCCAGCGTTGCCCGCATCGCTGAGCAGGGAAACAGCGCTTTTATTCGATGGGAAGTGTTGAACTGGAATCAACCCGCCATCGCGCTGTATAAGGCGCTGGGCGCCGATTTTCTCGACGACTGGCGAACGGTTCTTCTGGCGGGAGACGGTCTGCAGAAATTAGCGGAGAAAGCCTCTTGACGCGAGTTTGCATCATCGGCGCCGGCCTCGCGGGATCGGAAGCAGCGTGGCAGTGTGCCCGGCGCGGCGTCGCCGTCGAATTATTCGAGATGCGGCCGGTACGCGCGACTCCCGCCCATCAGACGGACGCGTTCGCGGAACTGGTCTGCTCCAATTCGCTGAAATCCGACAGCGAGAACACCGCGCCCTGGCTATTGAAGGAAGAGATGCGGCGAGCAGGTTCCCGGCTACTCGAAATTGCCCGTGAAACCGCGGTACCTGCCGGGCACGCTCTGGCTGTGGACCGAGCCGAGTTTTCACGAAAGGTGACGGAGGCAATTTCGCGCGAACCACTCATCACGATTCGCCGCGAAGAGGTCACGCAAGTCGAGGCAGGCGAGTTCACCATTATTGCGACCGGTCCGCTGACCTCGGACGCACTCTCGCGGGAGATTGTGCGCTTGAGTTCGCTCCCAGTCTCGGCAGGAAAAGCCGATGCCGACTCTTCGCGGGCGGGGGCGCCCGCGCCACACAACAATCTTTATTTTTACGATTCGATCAGCCCCATTGTCGAGGCCGATTCCATCGATATGAGCAAGGTGTACCTGGCGGCCCGCTACGACAAAGGGTCGGCCGACTACATCAATTGTCCGATGTCGAAGGACGAGTACGACCGTTTCTACGATGCACTGCTCGCGGCCCACTCGGTGGAGCAGAAGGACTGGGAAAAACTGAACTACTTTGAAAGCTGCCTGCCCATCGAAGAGATCGCGAGGCGCGGACGCGATACGCTGCGTTTCGGGCCGATGAAGCCGGTCGGACTCAAAGATCCGCGCACCGGCAGAATTCCTTATGCTGCCGTGCAATTGCGCCAGGAAAATCTGCGCGCCGATTCTTACAATCTTGTTGGATTCCAGAATCATCTGAAATTTGGCGAGCAGGCGCGTGTGCTGAGTTTGATCCCCGGATTGGAAAGCGCGCGGTTTCTACGCTACGGACAGATTCACCGCAACACCTATATCAACTCGCCAACGCTGCTGGAGCCGACGCTACAAATGAAGGCGCATCCTAATGTCCTGTTCGCGGGGCAAATCTGCGGAGTCGAGGGCTACGTCGAGTCGATCGCCACCGGCCTCATCGCGGGTATGAACGCGGCCACGTTAGCAACCGGCGGCGAGCCAGCACCTCCCCCGCGAGCGACCGCGTTTGGCTCTCTCGTCCATTACGTCACGCAGGCGGAGAGCAAAAACTTTCAGCCCGCCAACATAACCTTCGATCTGCTACCCGCCCTCGACCGAAAGGTCCGCGATCGCAAGGAACGCCACCGACTGCAGTGTGAACTTGCCCTGCGCGAATTCGACGCCTGGCTTCAGCGCATCGTGCCGCAAACCACCCTCGCTGCGCCATAAGCGAACAATAGAGCGACGGGCGTCCTCGCCCGTCCTCACGAATATCCGATAAACAAGAAGCGACGAACACGCAAGTCGCGTCTCTGACCTCCACTGACAATCCACTCCAAGATTAGGCACGGAACAAAGCATCTCCATTTCACGTACCTCAAAGCGGGGAGCAGCGAGCAAGGCTGCGCTTTCAATTCCCAGCGAGCCGCGTCGAACCTTCACATGTCATTTCGCGATCTCATCCAGGACGTCTTCCGAACCCTCTGGGCGCACCGCGTCCGCACCCTGCTGACCATGTTCGGAATCGCCTGGGGAGTGGTCTCGATCGTCCTGATGGTCGCTGCCGGCGAGGGCCTTCGCGTCGGCCAGGCCAAGCAGGCCGAAACCCTGGGCCGCGACGTGATGATCGTTTTCCATGGCCGTACCAGCCTGCAGGCCGGCGGTACGCGGGCAGGCCGCCTGGTCCACTGGACTGATTCCGATATTCCCCATCTTCAGGAGGAAGCCGTCGATTGTCAGTACGCGATCCCAGAGCTTGAGCAGAACACGGTGCGATCACACACTGCCTACAACGCCGCCGCCTTCACGGTAACCGGTTCGACGCCGGAGTTTGCTGAGATTCGCAGCCTCGGCGTCAGCGAAGGCCGCTTCTACAATCAGGATGACCTCAACGAAAACCGACGCGCGGCCTTCCTCGGCTCCGATGCAAAAAAACAATTATTCGGCAGCCGCCCGGCCGTGGGGCAACTCGTCTACCTCAACGACATACCCTTCACCGTTGTCGGCGTGATGTCGTCCAAGAAACAGGACTCCAGTTACGACGGCTGGGACGTCAACAAAATCTTCGTCCCCTTCTCTGCCATGCGGCGCGAGTTCCCCGATAAGCCGCCGGGTACGCCCGACACTTTCGACCAGTTGCTGGTCGTCCCGCGCTCCGTCGAGCACCACGAAGCTTGCAAGGGAGAAATCCGGCGTGTGCTGGGAAGATTGCACGACTTCGATCCCCGCGACAAAGAAGCCTGTCCCATCTGGGACACGATTCAGGAAGCAAAAGCCTTCCGCACCATGACCGATGGCATGAAGTACTTTCTAGGCGCGGTCGGCATCGTAACCTTGTTCCTCGGCGGCCTCGGTGTCATGAACGTCATGCTGGTCGCGGTGCAAGAGCGCACTCGCGAGATCGGGGTCCGCAAAGCCATCGGAGCTCCCGCGAACAGCATCCTGCGGCAGTTCTTTCTGGAAGCGCTCATTGTTGCGCTGATCAGCGGCGGCACAGGTCTGCTCATCGCGTTCGGCCTCTGTGCGCTGGTCAACCTGCTGCCGATGCCGGACTTCTTCGCCGGCCTGTTGCCGACATGGCAGACGGGAACGGTGGCCCTGGCCGTGCTCGGAACCATCGCCATCCTCTCCGCTTTGTATCCGGCTCGTCGCGCCGCCGCCATCGATCCCATCGAAGCCCTGCGCCACGAGGCAGGCGGCTAGCATGATTTATCAGATCCTCAACGAAGCCTGGATCGCATTGCGGCGCAACCGCACTCGCAGCGCCCTCACCATGCTTGGCATCGTGTGGGGAATCGCTACCGTCACCCTGCTGATCGCATACGGCGGCAGCTTCCGCGAAATTCTGGTGAGCGGCTTCGACGCCTTCGGCAAAGGCGCCGTCATCTGCTGGCCGCAGCAGACCAGCGAACAGCCCGGCGGCCAGCGCGCCGGCAAGAAAGTTGTTCTCGAAAAGGCCGACGTCGACATGATCAAGGAGACCGCCAACTATGTACGCCACGCATGTCTCGAGACCGTGCGCCGCCCTGGCATTGCCTACGGAAACCGCATGGTCGGCACGGCGCCCGTCCGCGGCGTTTGCCCGGAATACGGTGACATGCGCAACGAGCAACCGTCGGAGGGCCGCTGGATCAACTCTCTCGATGAACTTGAGCGGCGCCGCGTCGTGTTTCTGGGAGCGCGCGTACGCGAGCAGTTGTTCGGCGGACGCCCCGCCGTCGGCGAAACGGTCGTCATTGCGGGCGTGCGATTTACCGTGATCGGCACCATGGACCGCAAGATCCAACTGAGCAACTACTTCTCGAGCGACGACGAGTCGACGTGGATTCCCTACTCCGCGGCGAGTGATCTTTGGAATGCGAAGTATGGCAATGTGCTCGTGTTCGAACCCATTGCGCCACAGTTCGAGGCGCGCGCGGAGGCGCAGGTTCTAGCCGCTATCGCCACTCGCCAGCAATTTTCGCCGACCGACAAGAAGGCGATCCAGATGTTCGGGCGTGAAGAGTTCAGGCCCGTCATCAACGGCATCACCATCGGCCTGCAAGTGCTGCTTATCTTTATCGGCATCCTCACCCTTGGGATCGGCGGCGTTGGCGTCATGAACATCATGCTGGTTTCAGTCGATGAGCGTATTCGGGAAATCGGCTTGCGGCGTGCTCTCGGCGCTCGTAAGTGGCACATCAAGACCCAATTCCTTGCGGAGACTCTGTTCATCATGCTGCTCGGCGGCGCCATCGGAATCGTAGTTTCCTACCTGGTTGCGGTGGGCGTGGGAACGCTTCCATTGATGGGCCCGCTGTTCGAAGACGATTCTGGGAAAGCGGACATCCACCTAAGAATCTCATTCTTCACCGTCATGATTTCAACCTTGGTGTTGCTGTTCGTCGGAGTGCTGAGCGCATTGATTCCCGCCTCACGAGCCGCGAACCTGGATCCCGTCGACGCGCTACGCTACGAATAATTCCTCGGTGGAGCAACGGGCGCCCTCGCCCGTTCCACCATTGACGCCGCAAGTCTCAGCGCGATACCTTTGCGGCGTTGGTTCGAGGTGATCCCGTGCCCGTCTCCGCCGTCGATTCCGTCCAGCCCGCCCTGCAGCACACGCGCGAACAACTCTTCACTCGTTTCAGCTTCGGCCAATGGTCTCGCCTGGCGCTGGTTGGAATTCTGGCAGCGGAACTCCACGTCGGCGGATGCAGTGTCCCTAACTTCGGCGGCGGTTGGCCTCGCGTCCCACAGAAAAACGATGGCGAGTTTCTTCCATCGGGCTTGGCCAATGTTCTCTCTCCCTTCGACCGGGCAAACATCCCCGCGCACATTTCCGAGCACATCGCCCAGTTCATTGGATTGATCCTGGTCGGGATCTTCGCCTTTATCGTACTGGCGCTCGTCTTTCTGTACCTCAACAGCGTGTTCCGGTTCATCCTCTTTGACTCGGTTCTAAGCCGGCAATGTTCGATTGGCGAGGGATGGCGAAAATGGCGGCACGCCGGCGGCCGATTCTTTCTGTGGCAAATTGTGTTTCTGGTTTCCACGTGGCTGTCGCTGGCGTTTTTCGTGGGCTTACCGCTGGCCCTCGCATTCGCCGCCGGATGGACGACGGATGTGCGGCAACACATCGCGCGCCTGATTGTCGGAGTGATTCTGCTCGTGGGCCTATTCGTAGCGTTCGTGCTGGCAGTAGCCGTGATTCAGGCGCTCGCTAAAGATTTTCTGGTGCCGATTATGGCTCTCGAGGACCTCGACTTCGCCGACGGTTGGCGCCGCCTGCTGGCGATGATCGGCCTGGAGAAAGGGCGATTCGCAATTTACCTGCTGCTTAAGCTGGTGCTTGCCATTGCGGCGGGAATCCTGTTCACCATCATCGCGATCGTTCCAGCGCTTGTCGTCTTGATCCCTGGTGTGATTGCGGTGGTGGCCGGTAGGGCTGCGGGAATGGGATGGAACGTTACCACAATCAGTCTGGCAATAATCTTTGGAAGCGTGCTGTTCCTCCTGCTGATTTACCTGATCGCTCTGGTGAGCGTGCCGGCAACGGTCTTTTTTCCGGCATACGCGATCCATTTCTTTGCGTCTCGATATCCAACTCTCGACGCGCTGCTGAATCCTGCCCCCGCGCCTGCGGCTGCAGCCGCGGAATTACCACCGGTCCCAGAGTCGCCGCCGCCATTCGAACCGCCTCCCCTGCCTCCGTCGGCCGAGCCCATCGGCTAATCTTGCTGATAGCGAGCTGCCAATGGAGCGCCGGGCGTCCCCGCCCGGCCGCCTAATTCCCCAAGGACGGGCGAGACGCCCGTCACTCCACTATTTTTGTGCGGTGCTCGGCTTGTGCTCATGCCCCCAACTGAAGCGCCGTCCGATGATGCACTTCACAATCAAATGATCGGCGGAGTTGCTTACATCCACCCCCGCGCCAAAATTGACCTCCCACTTCGGCGAAAGATTAAGGTCAATCACAGGAAAGATCTGTTGCGACTGTTGGGAAATCGGATCGAAGTTTGAGACCGGCCCAAGAGCTCCGTAGTACTCCAAGCCGCCAGTAATTTTCTTGGTGAAATCGAAACTGACTTTTACATTCGGAGAAAATTCCCATCCTCTGCCAGTGTTCAGACCATGCAACGCCCGGTCAAACGTCGGATTAAAGGCGAAATACCAGCGCCCCAGTTGCTTGTCGATGATCGGACGAAGCTCGTAGCTCCAGCTGTCCTCCGCAAACTTCCGTCGCTGATACCCAATTTCCTGCGCAACGCTCAGACCAACCGGCAAGTGCCACGACTCCGGAGCCGTGATGCGCGGGCGAATGTGATCGCCCACCCAATTCCAGCCACCGCCGCCTGACCCGCCGGGCTGAATGCTCGTGAACACATAGAAGCCGGTCTCGAACCAGTCAGTCCAGCCCTGCGTGATCTCCAGAGTCTCGTGCATGGCGTGATTCGAAGGGAGGACGCCATTGATTACCTGCTTTGAGCCGTCCACGGTGAAGTTGGAATGTATCTCCACCATGGTGACGTTCTTCGGAGTCGCTTCCGAGGAGTAGACCTGGATCTCGTAGTTGTCCTGAGCGCGAGCCTGCGGAGTGAACTGGAAAAGAGTGAGCACGAAAAAGATCGCTCCGAGCACTAATTGCGAGAAATGTTTCACTATCCATCCCTGATCTTCGATGTATGGAGCTGGAATATGCGGCGTGCAGCACGCTGCATGAATGTTTGATTCTAGCGGGTCATGGTTGGGAGCGGAGAATTCGCGGCAGATTTAACAAGTGAAACAGAGCGCCATGGAACTCTCTTCATCTTCCAGGTGTCCAATGTTTCAGACACGCGCGTGCCGTTTCCGTTAGAGGAGAGGAAATTCAAATGGCATTCTCCACGGCAGGCGGTGGTCCGTTTTCGACAGGTCCAAAAATGAACGTCACTCCCTTGATTGACGTTCTGCTGGTGCTCATCATCGTTTTCATGCTGGTCGTGATCGAGCAGAAGCCCGTCGGTTTGCAGACAGAGATTCCGCAGCAGCCCAAGTCTACGGGTCTCTCGATCCCGCCGCCGCTGACGACAATCGTGATTCAGATTCATCACGCGAAGCCGGGCGTAGAACACCCGCAGGTGATGGTGAATGAAGAAACAGTAGATTGGGATCACCTGCGCGAACGGCTGCGAGACATTTTCGCCATTCGCGTGGAGCGGATCGCTTACCTCGAGGCCGACGACGATATTGATTTCCAGGACGTGGCCGACGTGATTGCAATCGCTCGGGTTGCGGGCGTCGACCGCGTGGGACTGCTGACTGAGGATGGGAAGCATGTGCCGATGGCGGGGTAGGAGCTGTTTCATTCAGTCAACCAGGGCCACAAAAGGGGAAGAAATTAGGTGGTGTAAACGCCTGTTTTCTTCGGGAATCGCGTCTCAAACCTTTTCGCGTTTCGCACGATAGACGCCCCAGCCAAAGATTCCTATGAAAACCAACAAGAAAGCGCCCGCAGGGATTGCGCGGCTGAGGGGGAATTTGCCTTGGATGGTCTCTTTCACGCCGTAGAGGAAAAGTAGACTCCAGAAGATGACAAGTCGAGTGCTGGTGCGGACAGATTTTTCCCCGACGCTGCGCGCCTTTTCCGGATATAGTACCTGCCCCCGGAATATTCTTTTGACCAGCAGCACAATGATTAGGAAATTTCCGATGAACCAGACGGCAATGGTGTTAGTGAACCAAGTAGGCCATTGGTTTGACGGAAACCGCTGGGAGTAGTACATCACGAACCCAAGGTTTGGAGCCATCAGAACCAACACGATTCCGAAGAAGATTGCCGGTCTGTACTTTGGATTCATCGGGAGTCAGTATAGCGCTTGGGCGGGTTCATCGAGCGTTCGGGTGTTGGCGAAACATCGCAATGTCGCTTACACAACCCGGTTCTGAGCGCTAAGGCTTGTTAACAACAATCATTGAAAGGCTGTGCCCCAAAGCTTAGACTTGCAAGTCGTGCCGGAAAAAATAGCTGGATTTGCCCTTGTTCTAGCGATCGCGGCGCTAGGCGCAAGCTGCCTGCTTCGACCCGCCGCCATTCAAGATCTTGCGATACGAACAAACAAACGGTCGCGATTTCCGAACCCTTTCATTGGCTGGATGCAGCGACCTAGCTTCCGTGTTTACCTCCGATTCATGGGCATCGTCTTATTGATCTTCGCCACTCTAGCGATTATGGGCACAATCGGCGTTCTTCAGCGCTTTTGTTGAAACATCGCCATACCACCACAGACCGCTGCGCTCATTTAGGAACGAGTTCTAGTCCCGCGCCCGGTTCTTAATCCAAATCGGCGAGCCCACAAATCCAAACGCCGCCCGAATCTGGTTCTCCAGAAAGCGCTGATAGGAAAAGTGCAGCTTTACCGCGCGGTCGGTGAAAAGCACGAACATAGGCGGCGCAACTCCCGCCTGCGTCATGTAGAGAATTTTCACGCGCTTGCTCACCGGAACCGAGGCGCGTTCAAAGTCAACCGTCCTCAGGAACCGGTTCATCTCGCCGGTCGTAATGCGCTTGCGGCGCTCGGCAGCCATCTTCTCGATGAGCGGCAGAATTTTTTCTGTTCCCTTGCCAGTGTGCGCGGATAGAAAAAGCACCGGAGCGTAAGCCAGAAACTTGAGCCCGTAGCGCAGGCGTTCTTCGTAGAGAGCGCGGTCCTGCGGGCGCTTGGCATCTTGTATTCGAGCGGTTCGAGATTGGCTGATGGCGCGCTTCTCGCCGCTCGCCACAAGATCCCATTTATTGACCAGGATAATCACCGAGCGTCCGCTCTCGTGAGCATAGCCTGCGATGTTGGCGTCGAGCCCGCTTGCGCCCTCGGTGGCATCGACCATGAAGAGCACAATGTCGGCGTCTTCGATATTCTTGCGTGCCATGACCACCGAAAGTTTCTCCGCCATCAGCCGCGTCTTGCCTTTGCGGCGGATGCCGGCCGTATCAATGAAGCGAATCTTCCGCCCTTTGTACTGGATAACTTCGTCAATGGAATCCCGCGTGGTCCCCGCGATGGGCGAGACAATAGCGCGCGAAGTTCCCGTCAGTTGATTCAGCAGCGTGGACTTGCCAACATTCGGATGCCCAATGATAGCCACCTTGATTTCATGCGGCTCCTCGGGTGTTTCCCCTGTGTCTTCCCCCGTGACCTCAGTGACCCCCGTGGTTGCCTTTGCACTAGCAGGCAGCACCTTGAGGATGGCGTCAAGCAGATCATCGACACCGCGCCCATGCTCCGCCGAAATCGGAAACATATTCCGCATCCCGAGCACATGAAACTCGTCGAGCAATCCATCTTGCTTGTCGGAGTCCATCTTGTTGACGGCGAGAAAGAGCGGCTTCCCGGTGCGCGCGAGCAGCCGAGCCAATTCGCGATCGGGCCCCGCAATCTCAGTGCGGGCATCGACGACCATGACAATCGCCGCCGCTTCCTCGAACGCAACCTTCGCCTGACGAAAAATCTCGGCAGGGATGAAATCTTTGTCGTCGGGAACAATGCCTCCCGTATCCACCACGCGAAACTCGTGCCCGAGCCATTCCACCTCGCCGTAAAGGCGGTCGCGAGTGATGCCGGGCTCATCGCCGACAATAGCGCGCCGCGATCCCGTCAGATGGTTGAACAGCGTCGATTTCCCGACGTTCGGGCGTCCGACGATGGCGACGAGTGGGGATGGCTTTTTCTTGCTCAAAGTGATTGAGCGTCGAGCCACGAGCTGCGAGCTGCGAGCAAACGGTTCGCTCGAAGCTCGAAGCTCGAAGCTCGCGGCTCTAAGACTATTATAGAGACTCCAGTGCCTTCCTCATCCCATCCCGTGTCCCCTCCGGAAACTCGGCCCGCGGGATTCTCGCTATACCAGTTCTTCGCGCCAGGAGGCGTGCTCTCGAAAACCCACCCTGCCTACGAATTCCGCCGCGGGCAGTTGCAGATGGCCCAGGCGGTGGAAGAGGCCCTCGAAGAAAAACGCCACTTGATCGTCGAGGCCGGCACCGGCACCGGCAAAACGCTGGCTTATCTGCTGCCGGTGATCCGCTCGGGCAAACGAGTCATCATCTCGACCGGTACAAAGAATTTGCAGGAGCAGCTCTTCTTTAAAGATGTCCCAGCGCTGGAGCGAGCGCTGTTTCCTGACGGAGACCGCAAGTTAAGCGTCTGCTATATGAAGGGGCGCAACAATTATCTCTGCCGCAAAAAACTTTTTGATCTCACCGATCAGCCCGTGCTTAGCGGACTGGAAGAGATCGAGCACTACCGCGCCATCGCCGCGTGGGAGAAAACCACGCAGTCCGGCGACCGCGCGGAACTTGCCGAACTGCCCGAGGCCAGCGCTCTCTGGCACAAGCTCGACGCGCGCGCCGATACCTGTCTCGGCCAGAAATGCAAAGAATGGGAGCATTGCTTCATCACCGAGATGCGGCGGCGCGCCGCCGAGAGCGACATCATCATCGTCAACCACCACCTGTTCTTCGCCGACCTCTCCATCAAACTCGGAGCCGAGGGCGCGCCCGATGCCGGGGTCCTTCCCGAGTGCGGGGCCGTGATCTTCGACGAAGCGCACGAACTGGAAGAAATCGCCGGCAACTACTTTGGGATTTCGGTCAGCAACCTGCGGATGGACGAACTGACGCGCGACGTCGAACGCCTGCTACAGCGCGAAAAGCTCTACACGCCGCAGATGTCGGGAGCGATTCAGTCGGTGCGGGAGCGCTCACAGCTTTTCTTTTCGCTCCTGCCCGCAAGTGAAGGCCGGTTTGCCTTCGACTCTCGCCGCGAATTCCTGGAGGAAAACGGCGAAGAATTTCTCGCCCTCAATCAGGCGCTGTACCGGCTGGGCGCGGAACTGGAACAACTTCCGCAGAAGCCGGAAGAGGTCTTCACGCTCACGCGTCGAGCGCAGCAGTTGCAAGTGCAGCTTCGCTTCGTGATGGAAAACGAGGATCCCAACACGGTCTTCTGGATCGAGCGCCGAGGATTCCGTGGAGCGCCGGGCGCTCCCGCCCGGCGGAAATCATCCGACGAGAAACACGCAGGCGGAAGAACGAATGTTTTTCTGCAGGCCACTCCGATTGAAGTCGGCCAGATTCTGCGCGAGTGCCTGTGGTCGAAGCTGGAGACGTCGGTGCTGACCTCGGCGACGCTGGCCGTAGGCGGCGGTTTCGACTACATACGCGGGCGTCTCGGGCTCGACCCCGCGCGCGAATTGATCGTCCCCTCGCACTTCGATTACGAAAGCCAGGCGATTCTTTATGTCCCGCCCGATCTGCCCGATCCGCGTACCCCGCAATTCGCCGGCGAGGCGGCCGTCGTGATCCGGCGGTTGCTGGAGATAACCCGCGGACGCGCCTTCGTGCTTTTCACCAGCTACGCGCAGATGAACGAAATTTATGACCGCCTTCTTGGCCAGCTGGAATTTCCCATGCTCAAGCAGGGCGACGCGCCGAAATCGGTGCTGCTCGAGGAGTTCCGCCTCACGCCCCACGCCGTGTTATTTGGAACCTATTCGTTCTGGCAGGGCGTGGACGTGCAAGGCGAACAGTTGAGCTGCGTGATTATCGATCGCTTGCCGTTCGCCGTTCCGAGCGATCCGGTGGTGGCGGCTCGGGTGAAGGCCATCGACGCTGGTGGCGGCAACGCCTTTTTCGAATACCAGGTGCCGAGCGCGGTCATCACCCTAAAGCAGGGATTTGGAAGATTGATTCGATCGCTGCACGACCGCGGTTTGCTGGCTCTGCTCGACAACCGGATTTTGAAGAAGCGATACGGGCGCGTGTTTGTGGAGAGTCTGCCGCGATACAGCAGAACAACGGACTTGAAAAAAGTGGAGCAGTTCTTCGGGCGGATCCCTGATGATGTCTAATGGAGCGCCGGGCGTCCCCGCCCGGCAGGACGGGCGAGTCGCCCGTCCCCACATGAGCACAGCGAACTAAAGACTATTCTGCCGCTGCTTCCTTGTCGACCACGACCTTCAAGTGCGTGGTCACGTCCTTGTGCAGCTTGACAGCGATAATGAACTCGCCGACGGTCTTGAGCGGTTCGTGCAACTGGATCTTCCGCCGATCGATGTGGAAGCTCTTCTTCTCGAGCGCGTCGGCTATATCTCCAGCCGTGACCGATCCGAACAAGTGATCGCCTTCGCCTGACTTGCGCAGGAACTTAACTTCGAGCCCGTCAAACTGCTTGGCCAGCGCTTCGGCTTCCGTCTTTTCCTTGGCGGAGCGGCGCACCGAGGCCGCCTTCATCTGCTCGATGACCGTCTTGTTGGCGGAGGTGGCCTCAATCGCCAGTTTCTTGGGCAGCAGAAAATTCCGCCCATATCCCTCGGCGACTTTCACCACCTCACCGCGGTTGCCCAGCTTGGGCACGTCTTCTTTCAGGATGACTTCCATGAATGACTCCGTTTCGTAAATAACCTGGTCGTTAGTCGCTCGTCGTTGGTCGTTCGCAAACTCTCAAGGCTTACGATGATCCCGAACGACTAGCGACCAACGACCAACGACGATTTCGAATTTACTGCGCGCGTCCGGCAAACGGAAGCAGGGCGATATTCCGCGCCTGCTTGATCGCTCTCGACAGTCGGCGCTGGTGCGGCATGCACACGCCGGTCAGGCGTCGCGGAGTGATCTTGCCGCTCTCAGCCACGAACTGCGCCAGTAGACGCACATCCTTGTAATTGACCGCTTCGATCTTCTCGACGCAGAACTTGCAAACCTTTTTGCGCCGGAAGTATTTACGTCCGCCTTCGCGGGAACCACCGGGGCCTCCCGGGGGACGCGGACCGCGTGGGCCGCTGCGCTCGGGACGATCGCCGCCACTACGTTCCGGCCGACTCTCGCCGCCGCTTGATCCCGCATGCGCGGTCGGTGCTTTTGTTTCTTCTGCCATGGTGCTCCTGCTTTCTAAGAATTGTTAATGGACGAGCCTGACGTCCGGCCCCTCAGGCGCTAAAGCTGCGCCCTTCCAGAACCTAATCTCTGATTAAACTGGCGCCGAGGCCGGTGTTTCCGTTCCTGCTTCCGGCGTTGCTGTTACCGGAGCAGCGGTTGCAGCCGGGGCTGCGCTGGCTTTCTTCTTCGAGTCGCGGATCTTCTTGATCTTGTCGAGCCGCTTCAGTTCCTCATCGGTGCGCACGGTGAGGAACTTGATCACCGGCTCGGTCACACGCAGGCGGCGTTCGAGTTCGTGCACGACCGCGCCGACGCCGTCAATTAGCATCAGCACGAAGATGCCATCATTGAACCGGCCCACTCGGTATGCGAGACGGCGCTTGCCCCAGACCTCGGTCTTGGTCGTTCCGCCCGCCGAAGTTACCGACGACTCGAGCGTTGAAATCAGTTTGTTCAGATCCTCGTCCACCATGTCGGGCCGGACGATGAACATCAGTTCATAGTTACGATTCATGCGTTATCTCCAAAATACAGTCGCTGGTCGCTAGTCGTTAGTCGTTCGCAGATCATCGAGGGCCGTACGTTTGCTAACGACCAACGACTACCTCTCACTCATCCGGTTCGTTCTTCCGATTGAACCGGTTCATCGCCGCCGCCGGTCCTTCTTTCAAAATCACCTCAACCGCGTGTACCGCCGTATCAAGGACTTCGTCCACAACTTTTTCCTGCGCCTTGCGGAACGGCGTCAACACAAACTTCACGCTGTCCGCGACTTTGCGCTCCGGCGCAATTCCCAGCCGAATCCGCAAAAACTCGTCGGTACCCAGGGCGCCCAAGATGGATTCCATCCCGTTGTGCCCCGCCGAACTCCCTCGCTGCCGGATGCGAATCGCGCCCAGCGGCAGGTCGAGCTCGTCGTAAATCACAATCAGGTCTCGCGTCACATCGACCTGATGTTCCGCCACCAACTCCCGCACCGAAAGCCCACTCAGGTTCATGTAGGTTTCCGGTTTGGCCAGGACCGCCGGCTCTCCGGCGATCGTTGCCCGCGCGGTCAGGGCGCGGCATTGGCGATTCCTGACTTCGATCCCGAGGCCATTGGCGATCCGATCAATCGTCAAGAACCCGAGATTGTGCGGCGTGAACTGGTACTCGATTCCAGGGTTGCCCAAACCGACAATCAGTTTCACGCAAATTAGCTCTTGGCTCTTAGCTGCTGGCCTTTAGCCCGTAGCTCTAGCTCGCAGCTCGTAGCTATTTTTTCTCTTTCTTCTCGCTCTTCTCGGCCTTCTCAGCCTTTTCGGGCTTGGCTTTGCCTTTGGCCTCGCCTTCACCCTCGCCTTCACCCTCGGTCTCCTGCTTACCCTTCTTAATGACTTCGGGTTCAGCCGGAGTCGCCGCCGCGTCCGCCACCACCTCCGGAGCCACGACCACTTCTTCTTTCACCGTGGTGATGTGCGCGATCATCTGGTTTTCGTCGGTTAGGAACTTCAGTTTTTCGCTGTGTGGCAAGTCCTTCACGCGCACTTCAACGCCGAACACGAGGTGGCTGATGTCCACTTCGAGGTTCTTCGGGATGTCGGACGGGAGACACTCAATCTCGATCTCGCGCAGCAACTGCTCGAGGATGCCTCCCTCCGTCTTCACACCCTCTGCCTCGCCTTTGAGCACGACCGGAACCGTGACTGTCAGCCTTTTGTCCATCGCGATGCGCTGCAGGTCCACGTGGAGCAGGGTTCCCTTAATCGGTTCGTACTGCCAGTCCACGATCATGGCCTTCACGCGATCGCTGTCGAGCGCCAGGTCAAAAATCGTGTTGTGCCCGCTCTCCGACCGCAGGATGCGCAACACTTGCCGCGGATCGACCGCGACCGAAGCGGCATCATTGCCCGCGCCGTATAGCACAGCTGGAATTTTCCCGCTGACGCGCACGCGCCGGGCGGCGTTTTTGGTGCCTGGTTCGCGCTTCTGCGCTTCCAGAATGCTGATGTCCGTTGTAGTAGCCATAATTCTGTTTCCGTCCTTCGTTGGTGGTCGTCAGTCGTTAGTCGTTAGTCGTTCGCGATTCGCCCGCTCCGAAGGAGGGTTTGCAAACGACCAACGACCAACGACCCTCCTAAATAAAAAGTCTGCTGACCGAAGTCTCTTCGTGAATGGACTGAATCGCCCGTCCAATCAGCCCCGCGATCGAAAGCACCTTGATCTTCGAGACTTGCTTCGCCGCTTCGGCCAGCGGAATGGTGTTGGTCACGACCACCTCGGTGATCGGAGAGTCCACCAGATTTTCCACTGCCGCCCCTGAGAGTACCGGGTGCGTACAGCAGGCATACACGCTGCTCGCGCCCTTTTGAACCAGGGCCTGCGCCACCTTCACCAGCGTTCCCGCCGTGTCGATGAGGTCGTCGATGATGAGACAAGTACGGCCATTGACCTCGCCGATCACGTTCATCACTTCCGCCACGTTCATCTCGACGCGCCGTTTATCCACGATCGCCAGCGCCGCATCGACCTTCTTCGCGAAGAAGCGCGCGCGCTCCACTCCACCCGCGTCCGGCGAAACCACCGTCAGATCCGGCAGGTTCAGTTTCTTGAAGTAATCCACCAGCACCGGCGAAGCGAACAGGTGATCCACCGGAATATTAAAAAATCCCTGCAACTGCGGCGCATGTAAATCCACAACCACCGCGCGATCGGCCCCGGCGGTCGTCAGAAGGTCCGCCACCAGCTTCGACGAAATCGGCACGCGCGGCTTGTCTTTGCGATCCTGGCGGGCATAGCCGTAGTACGGAATCACCGCCGTGATGCGTCGCGCCGAAGCCCGCTTGAGCGCATCCATCATCAACAACAGCTCCATCAGATGCATGTCCACCGGCTGGCAGGTGGGCTGCATCACGAACACATCTGCTCCGCGAACATTTTCCTGGATCTGCACATACGCTTCGCCGTCCTTGAAGCGCGTGACCAGAGCCTGCCCGCGCGTCAGGCCAAGAAAGTTGCAGACCTCATCGCAGAGCGCTTCGTTGGCGGTTCCGCAAAAAACTTTAAACCTGTCATCGACCCGGGCGCGCTGCGGCTTGCGTTCCGTTTTCTCGTCCGTGATCGGCTTTTTTTCCGCGGTCGTTTTTTCGGCAGTCGTCTTTTCTACGGTCGTCGTCACAACTGTGGCCATAGTTGAGGTCTCAGGTCTTAGTTCTCAGGTCTCAGCGAACAGGTGCGACAAGGTCTTGCTGAGACCTGACACCTGACACCCGAGACCTGGTTCTTGGCTGGGCCGCTAGGATTCGAACCTAGACAAAGTGCTCCAAAGGCACTTGACCTACCATTAGTCGACGGCCCAAGATGCACGATCAATTCGCTGGCCACTAAATCATACCCCAGAACCGAACGCCAACGACTGCCAATGACTACCAATGACTGCCAACGACTAGCGACCAATGACCAGCGACTTTCCCCAATACTTCTGGCGCGTCAACGTGCTAGTCGCCACCGCCTTCAACCCCTCTTTTCGCAGACGGCCTGCCGCCTTAGCGGCGTCCGCTCGCGACCGGAACAGCCCATACAGGGTTGACCCTGACCCAGAGAGCGAAGCGTATCTCGACCCCGCGCGCTCCAGCGCACCTTTTATGTCTCGCAATTCGGGATACAGAGGAAAGACGACTTTCTCGAAGTCGTTTTCAATCCCGGTACGGACAAGGTCGAGAAGCAAATTCCCGGCCCGGCTCCCGCCTTTTGCAGGAGCACCGGTGTTAGGTAAACCACTCAGCCACGCCGATAGCATACGGCCGACCTCAACCAGTCTATCGGACGCTCCCAGCCCCGTCAATTGCTCCCTGCTTGTGTGGGGACGGGCGCCCTCGCCCGTCCCGGCTCGCGTAGGGACAGCCGCCCTCGGCTGTCCAGCCGAGCGAAACTCGGCAGCTTTCCCCCGCTCCACAAGCGCATCCCAATCCCCAAACGCCTGACCCGTGGACACTCCAACCTCCGGCATCACTACGACCACAGCCACCGAAGCCAAATCAGCCAGAGGATAAACCTCCTCGCCCCGCCCCACTCCCAGTGTCGTTCCGCCCACCAAAAACAGCGGCACGTCCGAGCCAACCTCGGCGGCAATCCGCAACCGCGCGGCTCCAGACAATTTCTTGCTGAGCGCCCGCTCCAGCGCAACCATAGTCGCCACCGCATTCGAAGACGCCGCGCCCAACCCTCCCTGCACCGGCAGCCGCTTCTCGATCTCAATGCTGACTCGGCCCTTAGCGCCAAGTTCCTCCAGAACCAGCTCGGCCATGCGATAGCACGTATTCGAAGAATCCAGCGGAACGCGCGGGTCTTCATTCTTGCACAGGATCTCAATCCCACTGCCGCGCCCGACGCTGACCCGTATCACGTCATGCAGCGCGATCGTCTGATAGACCGTGCGCAGATCATGAAATCCGTCCGCGCGCGCCGCACCAATGTAGAGCCCGAGATTGATCTTCGCAAAAGAACGAACCGCGACTGTCATGGAAGGGGAATTGTAAGCGATTTAGCTAGGAGTCAGATGACTTTCCCCTGTGCCACCCTGTGCCCCCTGTGTCCTCTGTGGTGAGGATTCTCTTGTGTGGTGACGGGGCTCTGCCCCGTGTATCCGTCGAGCACAGGTAATCTCGTCAAGGCGGGCTATTGCTTTCCCAGAGTCGCATCCAGCGTCAGCTCTGATCCCACCGTAATCGTCATCTCTTTCGTCCAGGCCTTGTACCCCGGCTTCTCGACACGGAAGCTGTGCTTCCCCGGACCAAGCGCGATCTTCGCCGGTGTGTATCCCATCGAGTCGCCGTCCACGAACACTTCCGAAAGATACGGAGTGGAGCGCACCGTCACCGTACCCGTCGAAGGCACGGGAGCTGGTGGAGGTGGCTGTGGAGCTGGTTCGGGCGCGGTGGTCTTGTCTTCTTCAGCCTTCGAAAAGCCGATCATTGACTGTGACTGTGACTGCGGTGCCGCATCAAGCTCCGACAGCCGCTTTTTCTCTTCCGCCGTAACCTGCTGCATCGGCCCTGCCGTCTTCCGTTGCGTGATATGCAACCGCAAGCTGCCGGTCGCCGACCGCAAATACAGAGAATCCCCGCCGATCTCAAGCTTCACCGCGGAGCCGGGCGTCCATTCTGCCGGCGGTTCCGATTGCGTAGCAGAAGGCTCGTAGTTGCCGACAATAATTCGATCCTGCACATGAACCGATATCGTGTACTGCGTCCGTTCTTCATCAAGCGGAGTATTGACAACCCACGCCTTCGTGGAGGTCGTAACGGATTTCTTGACAGCCACAATCCGTCCATATTGCAAGGGAGTCTCGGCACCAGCGAACCCGCTGCAACCGATCGGCACAACGCCGACCAGCACGAAGACCACGAAGACGATGAGAACGCGCTTCATTCCGCCTTCCAGTTTACAGGCTCGCACGCTCCGAGTCACAGGAACCTGGACTCCACTTAAGTTCTCCGCAGCCGCTCGGCGGATGGCCTCAGCAAAGGCACCCTCGCGCGTTGGCTACTGGCCGAGGTATCGCGCCACCACGAGGCCGCCGGCCTGACCGCTCTGCGCGTTCTGCAGAGAGATCCCTGCGGCCATGATCTTCCCGTCGCTCTGAACCGCCAAGCCGTAGATCGCAGCTGCGTTAGTTCCAAACGCAGTCGTCACTTTGCCGCTCGCACCAAAAGTTGGATCGATTACCCCGCTGCTGCTATAGCGGGCCAGGGCAAAATCGTCTCCTTGAGTCCCGTTTGCTTGACCAGCCAATCCAGCCGCAACGATGTCGCCATTCGTTTGCAGGACAAGCGCATAGGCAGAGGCAAGGGTTTTGACCGGAGCGAAGCCCGTGATGACGCCTCCACGTTTGCCGAAGCTGGTATCGATGTTGCCATTGCTGCTGTAACGAACGAGGCCGAACCCGGTGTTGTTCCCGCCGCTGATACTCAAGCTGCTAACCACGGTGCCGGCCACCAGAATCTTGCAAGTGCTGACGCAACCCGCTGCGATTTGCACCACAATTGCTGACGCCGCAGCCACGCTGGCTGCCTGTCCTGAGATACCGAAGGTGGTGTCGATGTTGCCGCTGGTGCTGTAGCGCGAGATAACGCCTGCCAGCGATACCAGGCCGACAGCGGGCGCCCCCAGGCTCGCGGGCAGAGCTCCACCCGCCGCAATCAGGATCTTGCCGTCCGGTTGCAGCGCCATCGCAGTGGGAGAAGCAGCAGCAATTGCGGCTATGCCACCGCTGCCAAAAGTGATGTCCAGTTGGCCGGAGGTGTTATAGCGGGCCATGGCGCGGCAACCAGCAAGAAGAATCTTCCCATCGGACTGCAGCGCGAGGACGCTGGCCGCAGCGCTGCCGAACGGACCTATTGTTGTTTCTACGACTCCGCCACTTCCAAAAGTAGTATCCAAACTGCCATCCGGGTTGAGGCGTGCGAGTATGAATAGGGGATTAGCATCCGCATTAATATTCGAGATACCGGCCACAATCTTGCCGTCGGGCTGGATAGCGACGCCGATGACCTGATTCGGACCTTCGTTACTGCCGGGGAAATTGATCGTCACCATCCCGCCCGTCCCAAAACTGGAGTCGAGCGTGCCATTGGTGTTGAGGCGCACCGCACCAGCCGCAAAGCCGAACATTCCTGCCGCAATAATCTTGCCGTCACTTTGTAGCGCTACGACATCGCCAGAAGTGCCTGAGTTGTTAAATTCGCCGGCGCTGTCCGTGAACACGCCTCCGGAGCCAAATGTTATGTCCAGCCCGCCTGCCTGCGCCATCGCGAGATTTGACAACCACACCAGGGCGGCGCCAACCAACAGCGCGGCCCGGAAAAAGATTCCAGGTTTCGACCTACGCCCACCTCGATTCCTGATCGAGTGACAATTCAAAACGGAAATGCCCTTCATTACGTTCTCCCTTTCCATTGTTAGATATTGTTAGATTTTGGCTCACCAGACTGCCTTGCAGAGAGCGCAAGATCGCATCGACATAACTCTCCTCAATGAGGCTGCGAGTCAATGACCCCTGCGAGTCCTGAACGTTGGTCTCTCAGCGATAACAGAACGTTGGACAGTGCGATGGGATTTTGGGATGCGGTCCAGTTGTCAATTGTTTGTCAAATGGCGGCTGTGGAAGTGACGGGGGAAATCGTGGCAGAGTTAGTAGAAGGTGCACAAATCAATTCTAAGTTGTCGTCCTGAGCGGAGCGGGAACTTCACGAAAGTGAACTCTCCGCAGAGTCGAAGAGCGTGGATACCGGTCACGAAACCGGCATCCACGCATGTTAACCATAGATTAGTTACTGCGGCAGAGTGATTTTGAGGATTTGCCCGAGACCAATCGGCGGCGGACCGAAACCTACGTTGGCGACATACAGATTGCCATCGGGGCCAAATGTCATGCTCGTAGGAACGGACAACCCCGTGGCAATTAACGTTTGAGAATGCTTTCCCGCCATGCGTACGATCTTTCCCGTTCCTGGAGTGGGGAACGGATTTCCTCCGGTGGTGTTCTCCAAAACATAGAGCCGACCTATGCTGTCAAAGGCTAACCCCAGTATGGTGGTCAAATCGATGTATGCAGTGGTGATGGTCCCCGAGGGCGTAATTTTCAAGACTTTGGACGAGTCGTCTCTGATAGGAAACCGATCGAGGTTGCCCACAAAGAAGTTCATCCCGTCAAAGGCAATGGCAGTCGGGACGATGTGGCCCTGACTGAGGGAGATGTCGGCCACTCTGTGGATACCTCCACGGGTAGTGATCGAATCGAGCTCCCCGTGATTCGGTTCGACTGCGTAGAGCACGCCATTCGCGGCGGTCATTCCGTACCACGTACCATCCGGCTCAAAATCGTCCGGCTCGTGATTAAACACGGGATGATTTTTCTGAAAGGTGCTGAGGTTTGCGATCTGAGTCCAGGTTCCATCGGAATTGACGCGGATCACACCATTGTTGGTCCCGGCCAGTCCGTGCGAACAACCCGCGCCTCCAAGGAGAGCGTAAAGGTTGCCGTCGATGAATGCCAAATCGGCCACTCCGCTCACCAGATTACCGAATGCCGGGCTAGTCTGGCTGGAAGGCAAGTGGTCCGCTACCGTCGTGACCACGCCGTTGGGAGATACCTTTGAGATCCGTGCCGTGAAATCGCCGGTGTATGGACCCGGTCC
This sequence comes from uncultured Acidobacteriaceae bacterium, assembly GCA_963789205.1. Taxonomy (GTDB): domain Bacteria; phylum Acidobacteriota; class Terriglobia; order Terriglobales; family Acidobacteriaceae; genus Acidiflorens. Next base: position 21,188 of record CAWBJV010000017.1, on the reverse strand, counting down.
GGCTGGTGGCCCGGCTGCTTGCTCGCAGAGCCCAACCGTCGAAAGAGAGCCCCCAGCTCCACCTTCGGCAACATAAAGATTTCCATCTGGTCCGAACTTAATGCCTCGAGGGTTATTGAAGCCGGTCGCGAAAACCGACACGTTGGACGACGTTTGTGCCATCGCAGCCAACGCAGCGAGCAAAACCATTCCTGGAACTACTAATTTGAAAGTCTTCATATAAGGTGTCCTTCCGAACTCGACGAGTTCTTCCTGGCAATTCCTGCCAGGGTTTTAATTGGCCCATCGCCGACAGGCAACCTCGAGCAATCGACAGCCAATTTGCTGAGACGCACTGGGACGGCAGGTTCCAAGCGTTGAAAATGCGGGAATTTCAGTCTGAGTAAGGGGGACAGCCTTCAGATCAGAAACGTGCAAAGGAGATCTTGGAGAGAATAATGTGGATGGCGCTGCGTCGGCATGGCTACTGCTCCGAGCACCCGACTGCTGACAACGCACCCTGCACAGTAGAACCGCAACCCCGGCATTACAAGTGGGACGCTAACAGGACGGACGAATCTGAGCGGAGTCTGCGAAGGAGAAGCCAGATTCACAGGTGCATCAGACTCATCGAAAGCAGTCTCAGGCAGGTCCACTGGTAGTACAGCGAATCCACCAAAGACTCCTGCCAGGAGCAACAGAACCAACAACTGACGGTGTCGCTTCACGCCCACATCACCCCAAGAGCTGCAAAGCTACTCCCGCTGAGATCAGATGTCAAACGGGGGTTTCGTCTAACTTGTTAGTGCTTTTTTTTCTTCTAAGGTTAAATTCGGCCCTCCGTAGGGACTGTGATGTATTGTTGCAAAACTCGAACAGGCTAAACATGTAGCCTGCGGTAAGTTTAGCCCCTGTTCGCAGCGCAACAACTAATGCACTCCGGCTTAAGCCAAGGCGGCGTCGACACCATCCCAAGACGGGGTGGAGTCCTAACGACCGCAAAGAGGAGTTTCCGATGATCACAAAGATGATCACAAATGCGATGATCGCAAATGCGCTCACCGTCGCCCAAAAGCTTCTGGAAGCTCGACGGAAGGAAGTGCTCGCCGTTGGCTTGATGGTGCTGTACACACTGGGGATGCCCCATCCCGCAAATGCTCAGGAAGTTACCTATATCATTTTCGATGCTCCGGGCTCGACCTCCACCCAACCCACGAGCATCAACGCGAAGGGAGCGATCGCGGGAGAATACAATGACGCGAACTTTGTGCTCCACGGCTTCCTGCGCGCTCCGGACGGTAGCTTCACCACGTTCGATGCTCCGGGCGCCGCCTACACCTTCCCGGCAAGCATTAACCGGGTTGGCGCGATCGCGGGGGCCTACACTGACGCGCAGTTCGTGAGCCACTGCTTCCTGCGCGCTCCGAACGGCAGCTTCACCACCTTCGATCCTCCGGGCACGAAGGGCACCGAGTTCGGACCGGGCAGCGGGGCTTCAGCCATTAACGGGGCAGGGGAGATTACGGGATCTTATGAAGGCAAACCCAATGCTCAAGGCCGCATCGCAATTCACGGGTTCTTGCGCTCCCGCGCCGGCGCATTTACAAAGATCGATGCTGTTCCAGGCGCGCCGGTTACCGTCCCGTACGGCATCAACGCAGAGGGAGCGATCGCGGGAACCTACAGTGACGGGCAGAACACCCACGTCTTCCTACGCGCTCGCAACGGCAAATTGACCACCTTCGACGTCGCCGGCCCCACCGACTACCCGGTCTGGGTAGGCATCAACCGGGCAGGGGAGATCGCGGGTAGCTACCAGGACGCGCAGTCTGTGAACCACGGCTTCCTGCGCGCTCGCGACGGCACAGTCACGACATTCGATGTTCCGGGCTCCGCCTACACCGGGACCGTCCCGACTGGCATCAATTCGAAAGGGGAGATCACAGGATGGTACGATGACGCGAACGGGGCGGGTCACGGCTTCCTGCGTGCCCCCGATGGGACCTTTACGACCTTCGATCCTCCGGGCTATTCCGGCACCAATCCCACCGGCATCAACTCTGCAGGGACAACTACTGGGGCGGTCAGTGACGGGCAGGGATCCGGACACGGTTTCGTACGCATTGAGGACAAGAATTAGCAGTCCGTTCGGTGAACGGGTGGCCCGCTCGAGCCTGGTTTTGGCTTGAGTGGGGCAGTGCCCATCCCCCCACTCTTGGCGCGCCGGCTCACGTCCCTAACTTTTTCATCACATTCTTCTTGTACCAACAACACAGACACCCAATCGCAATCCTGCGAGAATTCGTAAAGAGTGCAGCATCGAGAACTTGAGCCCGTCTCCAGAGACGGACCCATCATCCGCCGCAAAACCATTTTCGGCAGCTCTTTGACAAATAGAGGACAAGTACACAAATAAAGCACCAAAAGCGGCGACCCCGCACCCCCGTGAAGTGCACGCCAAACCGCAGATTCCTCAGCTAAGTCCTTATTCATGTAGAGGATGGAGTTAAGTACTTTAATTAGAACAGCTTAGCGCGAATTTTGGGGGGGGGGACATAAAGTTATATACTGTATAGTATCCGTACAGTAAACATCCAAAAATGGAGCCGAAACTACCTAGACTTGGAGTCTCCGAGTCAGTTTTTCCGGCCCAAATAAAAAACCCTCTCCACACATCTGAGAGGGTTTGCGAACCAAAAAATAGGCTAACTCCGCAGGAAATTCGCCACCAATTTCTTCCCCTCGTCCGTTAGCACGCTCTCGGGATGGAACTGCACGCCCTCGACCGGGAAATTCTTATGTCGCAGGCCCATGATGACGCGGGTTCCGTCTTTGTCCGAAGTCCAGGCGCTGACTTCCAAATCGTCGGGCAGATCCTTCTCGGCGACGATCAGCGAATGATAGCGGGTCGCGGTCATTGGCGAAGAGAGGCCGCGAAAGATGGTCTTGCCATCATGCTCAACCTGGCTCGTTTTGCCGTGCATCAGGTTCTTCGCGCGCACCACCTGGCCGCCGAAGGCTGCGCCGATCGCCTGGTGTCCGAGGCAGACTCCGAGCAACGGCACATTTCCCCTGCCCTTGCCTGCAAAATGCAGGATCAGGTCGATGCTGATGCCGGCTTCCTGCGGAGTGCACGGTCCGGGAGAAAGCACGATGCGTTCGGGGTGCATTGCCTCGATCTCTCCTACGGTGACTTCGTTGTTGCGGCGAACCTCTACCTGGGCGCCCAGTTCGCCAAGGTACTGGACGAGGTTGTAAGTGAACGAATCGTAGTTATCGAGGACGAAGACCACAAGTTTATTGTAGCTCCAGCGGCCAGGTTTCAGAGTTTCAAGATTCCAAAGATTTCCATGAAAAAGCCAAAGCTGTGCGACCCGACAAGTAGTCCTTGAAACTCTGAAACCTTGAAACTTTGAAACCTGGCTTCTTCTTGCCTCTACTTGACATGCACGCCGCCACTTGCCATGCTTACAGGCAATTTTCGGCAAGTCTTTGAAACTCTGAGACCTTGCCTTTGGAGCGGTTCGATGGCCGAGACGCAGCAGGACCAGCAGAACCAGGACCAGGATAATAATAAGCGGGCCACGCGGCGGTTCTCGCTTCGCCTGCCCGTAAGCGTCCGCTACGGCGAAAATGAGCAGGAGCATGAGGCGCAGACTCGCGACGTCAGCGCGCGCGGAATCTGCTTCTATCTCGATTCCGCTATTCAGGCCGGCTCCGCGATTGACTTCACGCTGACCCTGCCGCCCGAGATCACGCTGACGGAGAGCATCCGGGTGCGCTGCAAGGGCCGCGTGGTGCGCGTCGAAGGCGGCAATCCCGCCGGCAAGATGGCGGTGGCCGCTGTCATTGATGAGTACGACTTCCTGGCCGACGCGTAAGAGCTCGCGGGCTTTCTCCTGGGCCGATTTCTGTCTGTCTTTATTTCACGCGCTTTTTTTCCAGAAGCCCCGAGTGGTATGGTTGCTGTAACACTCGAGTGCTTAGGTGAAAGATTTTCCGCCGAATCGCGCGTTCCGGCAACCGTGGACTCGCGGCCGTCTGCGGGCGAATTTGTGTGCGGCTCTTGCCGTGGGACTGCTCGTCCTCGGAGCATCATGGCTTCATTCCCAGACGCCGGTTGAGAAGAGATCTAAACCTGGCTCGAAGTCTGCCGCTTCTTCCGCGAGCAAGAATGTCACGACGAAGATTGCCGCGATCAAGAGCTTCCGGATCGTGCAGGAAAAGGATGGCCCAGCAGTTGAAATTCTTTCGACGAAGCCGTTGGTGCCTTCGATCCAGGCGATCAGCGACCCTGATCGGCTGGTGATCGATCTGCCGAACGCTCGCCTGGACACACAGCAGAAAAAGATCAGCGTACAAGCCGACCAGATCAGCGCGATACGCGCCGACCAGTTTCAACAGAATCCGCCGGTAGCACGCGTGGTAGTGGATCTGCTCGCGCCGCGCGCCTACACCTGGGATGCTGCAGGAAACCGCCTGGTCGTGCATCTCGGCAAGAATCCCAGCCAGGCGAGCAGTTCGCCGTTTCAGCAACCGACGGCCGTTAGCCTGACGCCCGCGCCGCAGCCAGTCGTGGCAGCAGTACGCGCGGCCGGTCCGCTGGCGCTGGCTGGCAATGACGCGGGCACCGGTTCCGCGATTACGGCTGGACCCGATACTGCCGTTCTCCGCTTGTCGAGTGGCGGCGAGGTGCATGTTTGTCCGGGGACGACGGTGTCGGTTACTCCGTCGCAGAACCGGCACAACCTGATGCTCAGCATGAACACGGGCGCACTGGAAGCGCACTTCGCTCTCGACGCATCTTCCGATTCCGTGATGACGCCGGACTTCCGCATTCTTCTGGTAGGACCAGGAGAATTTCACTATGCCATCAGTGCGGACAGTCAGGGCAATACCTGCGTGCGCGCCCTGCCCGGAAACACGGCATCGGCGATTGTAAGCGAACTGCTCGGCGATCGCACGTACCAGGTCAAGGCGACCGACCAGCTCATGTTTCGTTCCGGGCAACTCGATCGTGTGGATATGGCGGTGCCGTTGGAATGTGGATGTCCGCCACCTCGGGATGCTCCGCTGCGCGCGACAAGCGATCTGCCCATGCAGAGCCAAGCGCCGCCGCCCGTGAACGCGAGCCCAGCACCGGTCTCGGAGACAGCTCAGGCGGGAAGCTCGCCTTCCGCGAGTTTGCCGGCAACTGGAGTACCGGCAGCGGCCGCTCCACTTGACGCCTCTGTCGCGCCGAATGAACTTCACGTGCAGGTGGAAGCGCCGTTCGTGTTCCATGCGACCGGCCCTCCGCCTGCGCTGGTTGAGGACGTGCGAGCGCTGCCCCTGGATTCGCGTCCAGGAGCAACACCGCCTTTGGCCGCTCCGCTTCCTCCATCTGCGAGCGAAAATCAGAAGGCCGCTGGAACTGAAACCGCATCGGCGAATCACGCGCCGGCACGCGGGTTCTTCAAAAGACTCGGCGGATTTTTTGCCGCGCTGTTTCGGTGACGTGGGCGCGCCGGGAGACGCGGTAAGCCGCGTCTCTACCGAGAATTGCCCAAGCATGCCGCGCGGACATTTTGCGGCGACCAAATTAGACAGCAGCCTCGGATTGAACCGGAGCCGCTGTGTGCTCCGCGCACTGTTCCAGGATTATGGGCACTTCAAACTGCACTCGATTGGAATACTCGCTGGTCTTACGACGGAATTCGTCGAAAGTCTCGCGCTGGAGTAAGCCTTGAACAGCGGGTGCAATCTTCGTGAAACTGGGCACGACGATCCCGTAACCTTTCTCCGTCACCCATTCCGCGTTGTATCGCTCTTGCGGCAGCGTCTTGGAATTGCATTCTACGATGACGGGCAAGTCGAATTGGAGCGCCTCGCTGATCGAGCCCGGGCCTGGTTTCCCAATAAAGAAGTCGGATAAAGCCATGTAGAATTCGACATTCTGCGCAAATCCGACGACAGCGATTGGCTTTCTGGTCTGTAAGCCTTTGAGTTGAGCGGCAAGCTTCTGGTTGTGCCCGCAAATCAGGATTAGTTGAACACCGCTGCCGGCTTCGTTGAGTCTCTTCGTGATGTCAACCATCACCTGGGAGCCATGGCCTCCGAACAGAACGATGCCAGTTGGACAATCGGGATCGAGCCCGAGGCGCTTCCTTTCGGCGACGCGATCAACAGTGTTCTTTTCGTAGAACTTTGGCTTCAGGATCATTCCAGATGTTAGGAAGATATGGTCAGCGGGATGGCCCACGGTGAGGGCTTGTTGGCGGGCGCGTTCAGTGCCGGCGATGATGTATTCCGATTCCGGCTCGATCCAGAAGTGTGGCGGGTAATCCGCCAGATCCGTTATCAGGGTGACAAAAGGCGTCTTCGTGCCATCTGTAGCAAGGCTCTCCGCGATGGCGCGATTGAAGTGCGGGATTACGGAGAGCACCAAGTCCGCGGGATGTTGCGCCCAGTAGGCTCGGAGCGCTTTCACGATTGGAGCATGGTAGAAACGGATGGTGCCTTGCAGAACGACCAGGAGTTGCGGCGTGAAGCGCGTCCAGCCTCGGCGGAGGATCAGGTTGTAGGTGTCCTGAATTCGCAGGCCCGTAGCGCGGCGAACCACATCGAGGGGATCGAGCAATTCCTGAATGTCGAGAACGCTCACGTCCCAGGGATGTTCCTGGCTGGAGAGAGTGGCTTTGAGGGCTTCCGCTGCGCTGCGATGGCCTCCGCCAGCGTGATGGAAAACGATGGTTAGTTTGCGCAAGATTTATCGTGCCTCGTTTGTGGCAAACGTTTGTTTTCAAATTTCATGAGACCATCCCGTAGCTGGGCCCCACGTCAGGTAGCCACACCCTCGTATTCGCCATCTTCGACGAATCCCGCCTCGTCGCCGAATTCGGCAGGTTCGGCATCAGCGAGCCTTTGGTCTCCGGCGGAATGGAGAACCTCAGGTCGCTCTACATATTCATGAATCTGGACTCCCTCTTCACCAACGGTGATGTAGGTGGGACGCGCGTCAATCCAAGCTCCGCAATTGTAATAGTCGATACCGTCCTCACGCTTATGCATGGCGGCATGGGTGTGGCCGCAGAAAATTCGGGCTGCGAGGTGATGACGGGCATGGGCGAGCGCGCCGTCGGCGACCTTTTCCGACAAGCGCTGCCAGCGCGTGCCAAGCCGGTCGAGGAAACGAGTCAGGGTTTTGTTTTTCGAATCCCACTTCTGTAGTTGCAAGTAGAGCAGCGTTCCGATCAGATAGCTGACGCGAACGTTGCTCACCACGAAACCGTCGAACTGGTGACCATGGACAGCGATGTGGCGCAAACCCTGATATTCCCATTGATATTCCTGGTACACGCGAACCCCGACCAAATGGGACATGATTTCGGTCAAGCCGTGGTCGTGATTGCCTTCGACCCAGACCACTTCGACCTTACGCTTGGGATTGGAGAGCTTGCGAATGAAGCCGAGAAATTTCCAGTGCTCTTTTTTCAGGCGTCCAAAATTGAGGTCGGCAAAGATATCGCCCAGCAGAATCAGGCGGCGATACTGATTTTCCCGCAGGACGCGCAATGCCTCGCGTGCGCGGCTCATGTCCGCTCCGAGGTGCAGATCCGAAAGGATCAGCGTGTCATAGCTCTGCGGGGCCATGCCTGAATTGTTGCCCAGAAGTGTTACGAGGTGATTAATTGGGAACGGTTGAAGCGCCAGGGGTAATCTGTGAGTAACCATGCCTATAACATGGGCTGACTGGGGCAGATGGCTTGCCCCGCGCTGTTCTTCGTCTCAATCGCAGTGCTCTCAGTGAGTCGGAGGAACGTATTCGGCTGGACGCGCGGAGCCCTCGCCGAAGAAAAACTGCTCCATCTGCTTCACGATGACTTCCTGATCCTGCTTACGCGCCGGGTTGAGGCGATATTCGTTCAGCAACATTTTGCAGTGTTCCATCCACTGGCCCCACGCTTGTTGCGAGACCTGCTCGTAGATCTTTTTTCCCAAGTCGCTGTCGAACGGAGGCTCGGGGAGCCCAGGCAATTCCTGTTTCAATTTTGCGCAGAAGACTTTGTGCTCTGACATAGAATTTCTTCTGAAATTATCGCACAGGCACCGCGTCTTGCTGGCTTCTGGCGGGAAGGTTCTGCCTCGAAGGTGAAATTGTGTGTGAGCTCACCTGAGCACGCGAAGCACGTACTTCACCAAAATCGCCCGGTGCAGTGAGATTTCTATTGACAAATTACATACGAATGGCAATATCTTGTGGTAGGACAGCTGCTCATACTACAAATTGAGTAGCCCGGGCATCAAGGTGCCCTGTCGAGAACCTTGGGAGAACAAATCGTTCAAACGGAGGAAACACTTCATGGCAACCAAGAAGAAAGCCGCCAAGAAAAAGAAACACTAAAGCGGACAGATGCTCGTTTCAGAAATTCCCCAAAGCCTCTCCAGAGAAGCACCTCTTGAGAGGCTTTTCCATTTGCGGCGAATGTTGGAGGCGTTTCGCCGGAGACGGGGCAAGCCCCGTCTCTACGCAGAAGGCAGATTTTTACTGGACACGGCACGTCAAAGCGCCCTTGCGGCGCCCCCTCCGTACTTTTGGGGATTGTCCCGCGGCGCGGCTCGTGCTAGAAACGCGTATACAGGAAGTCGGGAGACGGCCTCGATGAGCCTACGAATATGAGTCTCCGCAAGAAAGCGCCGAAGAAATCGGCGCGCAACGCCGAAGTCATTATTCCGGACAAGCTCTATTTCCGCATCGGCGAAGTCGCCGGCTTGTGCCGTCTGCCGGCCTACGTACTTCGGTTCTGGGAGACCGAATTTCCGCAGCTCAAGCCCGTTAAAAGCAGCACCGGGCAGCGCATGTACCGCAAGCGCGATGTGGAGTCGGTAGTGCGAATCAAGAAGCTGCTTTATGAAGACGGATTCACCATCGCGGGTGCGCGCGTGCAACTGCGGGAGGAAACCAAGTCCGAGCGCAACCAGAGCGCGCTTCCGTTTCCGATGAAGCCTGCCGTCAGTGTGGCGCACTTACGGCATGAGCTGCAGCAGATCCTGCACATTCTTTCCGCACGCCACTAGTGTGGTGACGGGGCTCTGCCCCGTCCAAGCGGGGCAGAGCCCCCGCTTCCACACAATTCCATCCACCCGTGATTAGGCCGATTCCCGCAGCGGTTCGGCTTCGACCAGTGGCGCATCGACCAGATGCTCGCTCAGGAACCAGCTCTGCAGTTCGCTGGGACGAAGCACATCACTAACCACCAGATCGTTTGTGCCGGCGTCTTCCAACTTGGTGGCACGCTCTGCGAGTTCACGACAGTGGGTGATGATGATTTCATGCGCGTCCAGCAGACGGGACAGTTGTACTGGAACCTCTTCGCGGCCCTTGGGCGGGCGCGGAATACGGGTCAACTCGGCGACGTCGGCCGCCATCGCGACACTGATTCCGCCCAGAAGCTGAATTCGTTCCGCGATCGCGTCGACGATCTCGCTCTGCTCTTCGTAGTGCTTATCGAACAGAAGATGGAGTTGATAGAAAGTGGCTCCGGATACCTGCCAATGGGACTTCTTGTACAGGTCCCGAAGAGTCATGGTGTCGGCTAACAACTGATTGAGTTGCTCGGTCATTTCCAGCCGCACCGGTTCGATCAGTTGCAACGGCATCACACTGGTCACGGTGCCATATGCCTGGAGCTCGCGGGCTGTCTGGTGGTAGTGGGGTTGCGCTGAGGCCTTGCGCGAATTGCTGGAGCTTGGTTTCTTAGACATCAAGTTCTCCTGAGACTGCGAATTTAGAGTAAGCCATTGAAGGAGGATGAAATTGCCAAAACAGAGTTTTCTGCTTCCGGTCCTGTTTGCCGGCACAAGCGTTTTTGGATGCGGACCGCTGGAAATCGGTTACAAGCTTTCCCTAGCGCTGGGACGAGTGGCCTTACGCCGGACGTTGTGCACCTCAGTAATAAATGGTCGGGACGGCGAGATTTGAACTCGCGACCCCTTGCACCCCAAGCAAGTGCGCTACCAGGCTGCGCTACGTCCCGACGGAATCCGCTGCCCCGGATGACGGTGACAGCGGGGGATTGACCTCCAAATTCTACACCAGGCGGCAGCCACGGGCACGCGCCCGTTCCCGCATCGATGGGATCCTCCGAAGACAGGGATTAACCTCTATCACAAACGAGCGTGATGAGTATCACCACGGGGCGACCGCTTCCTGCGGCAACATGATCAACATACAGAAATCAGAGTTGTGGAATTATGTGAGGTTTTTCAGTGGCGATTCTGGTATCGGGTGGAGCAGGCTACATCGGCAGTCATGCGGCGCGCGCGCTACGGCGGTCGGGCTATGAGGTCGTGCTTTATGACAATCTCTCGACGGGGTTCCACCGTCTGGCGCAAGGCTTCGAACTTGTGGAGGGCGACATCGCCGACGAAGCCAAGCTCCGGCCAGTGCTCGCACGCGTGGACGCGGTGATGCACTTTGCCGCCCACGCCTATGTTGGAGAGTCGGTCGAGAACCCGCGCAAGTATTTCCGGAACAATGTCGTCGCGGCGCTCAGCCTCTTGAACTCCGCGGTGGACGCCGGTATCCGCCGCTTCGTGTTTTCCTCAACATGTGCCGTGTACGGTATCCCCGAGCTGATTCCGATTACCGAACGGACGCCACGCGAGCCGGTCAACCCCTATGGCGCATCGAAGCTCTTTTTCGAAAATGCGCTTGAGGCATACAGCCGCGCCTATGGACTATGCTCGGTGAGTCTGCGCTATTTCAACGCTGCGGGAGCCGATGAAGGCGGCGAAATTGGCGAGATCCACAACCCGGAAACTCACCTGATTCCTTTGGCGCTTGCCGCCTGCACGGGGAACGGACCCGAGTTGCAAGTCTTCGGAGCGGACTACCCGACTCCGGACGGCACCTGCGTCCGCGACTACATTCATGTGAACGATCTCGCCGATGCGCACGTGCGAGCATTGCAATACCTCGAAACGCAACAGCTCGAAAAAAGCGGCGACGAAAAAGGCGGTGAAGCGGTGGCTATCAATCTGGGGACGGGCTGCGGCCATTCCGTTCTCGAAGTCATCCAAGCCGCGGAAAGCGCTACCGGACGCCCGGTTCGACGAAAGATCGGACCGCGGCGGCCGGGTGATCCTCCGATTCTGGTCGCCGATCCGGCGAAGGCTCAACGCGTGTTGGGATGGACCGCCCAGCGCAACCTTGCCGACATCGTCTCGAGCGCGTGGATGTGGATGCAGAAAGATTCTGGTAGGGCTCGCACTCAACCTGTTCGCAGCATTTCCTATGAGCGGGGGTCAGTGTTTGGTGCCGGCGGTCTCGTAGGTCAACACCAACTGGACTACAATCCCGCAAAGGGCAGCGAGTGCGACAGCAAGAAGGAACGGATGAGAGGGCCAGATTTTGCCGGCCAGACCAAAATTCCAAAACACGATGCCCCCAACGGTCGAAACCAGGAGGGTGATTAGAAAAATTCGCATGGCTGACTCCCCACGTTAAGATACGCGATCTGAATCCCCGAAGTTCCAGCTGTTTTTTAAAGTTCCCCCCAGTCTATAGTAAGACCTTCAGCTGCCACGAAATCCTGGCGTCGGCCTTGCTTCAGTTTGTCAATCCTGCCCCTTTTGACGTACTCTGCCGCGCATGGGAATTCGAACTTTGTTCGCGTTGTTGTGCGTCAGTATTTTGCCGCTCGTTACCTCTCCACTTCTCTCGTCCGCGCAGACGTCACCTCATGCCTTCTCGCTGGAACAGGTTATGAGTTCGCCATTTCCAACGAATCTTGTAGCCGCCGGACCTACGAACGACCATGCTGGACGAATCGCGTGGGTGTTCTCGGCTCGGGGCGAGCGTAACGTGTGGATCGCGGACGCTCCGAATTTTGAGGCCCGGCAGGTCACACACTACGTAGGCGACGACGGCATGCCGATTGCCGCGTTGAAGCTGACGCCCGACGGACGGACCGTCGTTTACGCGCGCGGCAGTGAGGCTAATAGCGCTGGAGAAATCGCCGACCCAACCAGCAACGTCGAAAAGCGTGTGCAGCAGGTGTGGGCGGCGGACGTGGACAAGGGCGAGCCGCACTTGCTCGGCGACATGGGCTGCGATGAGGAGGGATGCGAGGACATCCAGATATCTCCCAGCGGCGAGTTCGCGGTGTGGGCGGCGAAAAAGCAGATCTGGATTGCGCCGATTTCTGGTAAGGCCAAAGCCAAAACGCTGACCTTCGCGCGGGGCAACAACTCGGAGCCGAAGTGGTCGCCCGACGGAAAGAAGATCGCGTTCGTCAGCGACCGGGGCGATCACAGCTTCGTCGTCATTTATGAATTTGGCCGCAACACGCTGCGCTACGTCTCGCCCAGCGCTGATCGGGATCTTTATCCGCGCTGGTCGCCTGATGGGAGCCATCTTGCCTTCGTGCGGCTGGTGGGCAAGCAGATGAAGCAGCCTGTGATTCCGCAGTCGCCGCTGCCCTGGGCGATCTGGATCTATGACGTCGCCGCTGATTCGGGGCGCGAGATATGGAAGAGCGGTCAGGGCCTGGATGATTCGCTGCCGCTGCTGACCGAAGACGGGTCGTTTCACTTTGCCGCAAAGAATCACATCGTTTTTTCTTCGGAACAAGACGGATGGAACCATCTCTATTCGGTTGCAACATCCGGTGGGCCGGCCACGCTGCTGACTCCGGGAAAATTTGAGACCGAAGATGTTGCGCTTAGTGCAGACAAGACCTCCGTCATCTATTCTTCAAACCAGAGTGGCGTTGATCCTCATGATGTTGACCGCCGCCATCTGTGGCGCGTCAGCGTTGAAGACGGAACGCCGCAGGCGCTGACTCACGGCGAGACGATGGAATGGACGCCCCTCGAAATCGCGGGGAAGGTAGTGTGCCTGGGTTCGACGGCCGCGACTCCGGCGATGCCATATGTCGTCACCTCGCACGGACGCGAGATGATCGCGAAAAGTGCGCTGCCGGCAGACTTCCCCTCGGCCCAACTGGTCACACCAAAACAGGTAATCTTCAAAGCCGCCGACGGCTGGGAAATCCACGGGCAGTTGTTCGAGCTGAAGATGGAGGGACGGGCGCCACGCCCGGCGCTGATTTTTATTCACGGCGGATCAATCCGCCAAATGATTCTCGGCTTCCACTACATGGACTACTACCACAACGCTTACGCGATGAATCAGTATCTGGCGAGCCGTGGGTACGTGGTGCTGTCGGTCAATTATCGGACGGGCATTATGTATGGCCGGCACTTTCGCGAACCGAAAGATGGCGGCCCACGCGGCGGCGCCGAGTATAGGGATATTGTGGCGGCGGGAAAATATCTGCAGAGCTTGCCGAATGTCGATGCGAAGAGAATTGGGTTGTGGGGCGGATCCTACGGCGGCTACCTTACCGCCATGGGGCTGGCGCATGATTCCGATCTGTTTGCCGCCGGAGTGGACTTGCATGGCGTGCATGACTGGTCGGTGTTTAAGGAAGAAATTCCGGCGGATGCGCCCGATCATGACGACGCCGTCAAGCTGGCGTTTCAGTCGTCACCGAACGCCGCGATTGCGACGTGGAGGTCGCCGGTGCTACTCATCCAGGGGGATGACGATCGCAATGTTGATTTCTCCCAGACGGTCGATCTGTTGCAGCGCTTGCGCACGCAAAAAGTGCATGTCGAGGAACTGATCTTCCCCGATGAGATTCATGGCTTCCTCATGTGGAAGAGCTGGATCCGCGCGTATGGCGCGACGGAGGAATTCTTTGCCCGGGAGCTGAAGTAACATCGCTAAGCTGCCACTTCGATAGTGTTGCATAACAAAGAGGAGCACCGAAGGTTCCGGTGCTCCTCTTTCGTTCACGAATCGTGACGTGCGGTTAGGGAGCCATAGCTTTCTGATTATTGACGGCATCGAAAGCATTTTTCGCCAGCGCCTGGGTGGTGGAATTCGAATACCAAGTCGTCCCGCCAGCATTGGAGAAGCTGGAAGAAGTGGCTAGCATCTGCGACACAGTGAGTTGCGTCGCACCGCTGAATGCATTGCTCGAGCTGGTCATCGTGGCAGTGCAGGCTCCCGATCCATTAGCGGAATCCTTCATCACGCAGACGTGTGTGAGATCGATCGAGTAATTGCCAATCGGGGCTGGAGCGCTGATGGTGTTTCCGCCGAGCGATGGGTCGCTGAAATAGACATTCAACGCCGTGGCTAGCGCCTGCATCTTCAGTTCGGCGAGAACCGACGAAGTGCTGGCACTAAACACCGCCGCCACATAACCCTGTACTTGTGAGCAGGAAGCGGTGGGCGACAGATCCTGGAAAGGAGCATCGTTCAGGAGCCAGGTTCCAACGTTGCATACACCAGCGGTGGAGGCACCGTGCAGGATCAACCCACGACCCTGGAACAAAGCCCAGAAACCGGCAGACTTTGCGCCACTCTTGATGGATGTACAAAGGGTAATGGTTTCCGACGACGTCAATGTAGTCGGTGGCAGCGTTGACAGGTTAGGTTCATCGACGCATCCCGACGCCGGGAAGTTCAGAGTCGGGCTTTCGAAGAACGCTTTTGTCGCCCAAGGCTTGACCAAGATGCCGGTCACTGTGCCGAGCGCCACCGGCGGCTGACCGTTGAATGACTCGGTCAGCGTTACCGTCTGGTTGACGGAGTTGGTGGGTCCGGTGAAGGTGAAGCCGGCCGAATTCGTGGCCGAACCGTCGGGCGTAAAGTAGGTGGTCTTGTCCCATGTTGCCGTGGCCGTGTCCGTCCCGCTAGGCGGACTGGGGAATGCCGGGTAGGTGCAGACGTAGGGAAGCGGTACGGACTGGCCGGGACCAACAGTCAGGCTGGAACTGCCAGTGAACGAGCACGCACCCACGCCTGTGACAGAATCACCAAGAGCGACCGGAATGCTCTCCCAGTCATTGGGGTTGGTAATGGTTGCGATCCCGGCGAGCTGCCAGCCGCTATCCACAAAGCCGGTTTCCGCCACTATGACATGGGCAACCGGGCTTGGGGTGTTGATCAGAGTTTTGTTCACACCTTTTTGGATAGTCCACTTGAACGTGCGTGTGAATTGAGGAGTGGCCGAGACCACAAGAGTGAGGTCGGCGCCTCCGCAGACCTGAACGGAACGCGCTGCGGTTTGAGCGGTTTCGACAATCACGGCGGTGTTGTTGTAAGTGTTGCAGGTTCCGCTGGGCGCTGCCACAGTGTGGGAGTACTTGAAACTGGCGCTGGCGGGGGCCGCCGGAGGATTGGTGGCGGTCACCGTGCCCAGTGTGGTCGTGTTGCCATTGAAAGTGTCCTGCACCGTGATGGTCTGGTTGATCAGTGATGATGGGGCTCCGAAAGCATAAGCTGCAGTTCCGCTGGCAGAACCGTCGGGAGTTCCCATTGCACTGGCGCTCCACGTAGCAGACGCGGTATTGGTTCCGGTCAACGTACTTGGAGCGGACGTGTAAGAACAAACATAATTGAGGTTGACAGTTTGGCCGGCAGGTACTGTGCCGCTGAAACTATCCACCGAGCAGTTGCCGCCGTTGTCGATAACATCCGCGACGTTGACACCGGTAAAGTCCTGCGAGGCATTTGGATTGGTGACGCTGATAACTCCCGAGACCTTCCAATTGCTGTCTTCGATACCGGTTTGAGATACGTCAACGGTGTAGTTGAAGGTGACGCTGGTTCCCGCCGTGGTATCAATGGTCGTCTTGTCCACGTTCTTGGTGATGGACCAGTCGTACTTGCGGCTAAAGGTCGCAGTCGCCGTCTTCGAGACCGTGAGGTCCTGCGCCTGATGCTTGTTGGCGATCACCACATTGCCGCCGCATGACGGCAGAGTGATTGTCGTTTGCGGAGTGCTGTTCGCCGCATCGTATGTCCACCCAGTCGCCGGATCTTCAGTTACGAAGTAGGTGCCAGCTGCCAGATCAGGTACGGCCACAGTCTTCGAAGTTCCGTCGGCGGGCCAGTTGAAGGTGACGCTGGCGGTAGTGACGTCGTTCGTGGCAGTGGCTGAGGTCTTGACGTGGAAATTAAACGTCTGAGAGCCCGTTGCCGGCGCGAAGTCAACATTCTTTTGAATGGTAAGAGTGACGCGCGCATCAGTCACGATTTTGACGTCCGCAGAAAACTTTCGTTGCAGTCCGGTAGTCGCATAATCGGAACCGGTGAGAGTCGCGGTGTCGGCGAGGTCTCCCGAAGTCAGCACGCCGACGCCTCCGGTAAAGTAAATGGTCTTGTCAAATGTGACCGAACCGTTTCCGCTCTGGGAGTTTGACGTCCAGGAGACGGGCCCGGTGGTTTGGGTTCCGGCGACGTAGCTGTTATCGAAAGCGCCGATAGCCGGACTGAACGAATCGGTTGAAAATGCCAGGAGGGAACCGGTAAGGGTTTCGGTGTCATTGATCGTGGACGACAGATCGTAGACTTGACCGCCATTATCGGAAACTCCGGTGCTGGCGGCGGCGGTTCCGGGGAAGGTATCGCCGACTACAGGATCGGTGAAGGTTGCGTTGGCAATGTCATTAAACTCTGTGGGGCCAGTCGGAGTCGTTAATGATGACGGCGTCAAAGGCACGTTAACACCCTGCGTATTGGGCGCGAGATTGTTCAAGGACCCAGTCTCCGTGCCGATCTGGTTTGTCTGGTCTGAACCGGAATAGATATTGTCTGTAACGCTGACGTTGAGCGGGCGATGGGTGTTGTTGCTGACCGCCACGGTGCTGCTCACGGAAATATTGAAGGGATCGGCCGGTAAGTACTGCCAGCTCACCGTCACCTGGATCGGACTCGAGGTCTGGTTGAGGCTGCAAACGTTCGGAAACATGACCTGGCTGGGAGCGGTCTTAGTGACGGTCCAGTCGTGATCGGTGTTCTCGACCGCATTCATGGTCTTCGAAACGGAAAAACCCGCATTCTCGCCAAGCATGATGGGAACGTCGGAATTGTGTCCTTGATAGTTATCGTTCTGGAAGCTCTGGTCGAAGAAATACGAGTGAAGGGAAGCTCCAGGATTGAGATGGGAGCCAATCGCCAGCCGCTGGTACCAGTCGTACACGCAGGTGGAGCTGGCGTATTGCGAGATCGTAAGGTTGCGGAAGATAGTCTGCTGGTCGCCACCTTGGCCGTTCGTTACCGATGGACCTATTGTTTGTGCAGCCGCCGAAAGAGCCGTACAACTGGCGTCCGAAAGAGAAGCGTTCAGCGTAGGTACGGAAATGATGTCGTAACCAGGGTCCCCGTGGTTGGTTAAATACCCAGCTGCGATGGTGACGCTATAAGTTTCGGGGTTTGTGGCTTTCTTTTTCGCAGTAGTGGTGAGGCGATAGGGAACGAGATCCAGCTCATTCCAGCCTTTGCCAAGTTCACCACCTGTGTAAGCAGTGTCGGGACAAATGTACTGACCGGCGTAGGGAGGATTTGGATTGGGAAGAGTGATGCTGCCATCATTTCGGCAACCTTGAAAACTGAAATTAATTCCGCTGCTGTCCTGGGCTAGCGCGATGCCAGCCAGCCCCACGACAAGAACAAGCAGGAAAAAATACTTTACGGCCATGCTTCGGCTCATGGTGTTTCTCCTAATCAAAAGTCGATTTGGGGGAAGGGCCTAATCTTCAACTGAGCTGCAGACAAAGGAATCCTCGGGTGCTTAAGAACGTCAGAAACTTTGGGGGACAAAAGAAAAACTAACCTTGGGGAAGGCTCCGTGTTTATATCATCCAGTAGAAGCAGGGTCAATCGAAAGCTAATCAAAAGCCGCAGATATTGTCGTCTGCCGCAAGACATTGCACACTGCAAGCAAAGTTATGCGTCTTAAAGAGAGAGTTTCAGCCTGAGCGGGAGTTTTAGCGGTATTGCTGCGGTCTCCGCAAATCTTAGGAGCGGAAATAGGAACTTGGAAATGAAGCCTGATACTCGTAGTCAACCGTCATTGTGACTGAAGAGCCTTTCGTATCCGATCCCAAGTCACGTCCAGCGTCTCAGGCAGTACCCTGGTTTCGCCGATGACGCTGACGAAATTGGCGTCCGCTGCCCAGCGCGGCAGAACGTGCATGTGGATGTGTCCCACGACGCCGGCACCCGCGGCCTTTCCGATATTCATGCCGAGATTGATGCCGTCGGGTCGATAGAGAGAGCGCAGAACAGTCTCCATCTGCTGCGTCAAAACCATCATCTCGTGGGCGGCATCGGCGGGAAGCTTCTGCAGTTCGTCCAGATGCGCGTAGGGTACGACCATGACATGTCCATTCGTGTACGGATAAGTATTGAGAATGACGTAGCAATGCGTCCCGCGGTGGACGATGCGGGCCTGCTGGTCGCTTTCTCTGGGAGCATCGCAGAAGATGCAAGTCGCCTTCTGGTCGGCGCCAGAGACGTAGGCGTAACGCCAGGGAGTCCAGAGATGGTCCATGGAGGGAGGGTAGCAGAAGCGAGCTGCGCGCTGCGAGTTACGAGCTTGGAACGCGGCGGGCAGGTTCGCTCGAACCTCGCGGCTCGAAGCTCGACGCCAGCGCTATGTGACGAATCTGTAAATTCTTCCTAATCGCGTTTGACACTGTTCCAAAGCGGTTGCTATAGTCGAAGTGTCCCTATTGGACGCGGTTTCGAACCAGCTGGAATTGTCCTAGGGTCGTCCGCCAGGTCGGCCTCAACGCAACCTAAAGACCACGCCAGCAGTCCGCTCGACCACGTCCCGCACGAGGCGCGCATGATCGCGTCGACACAGAGGCTATGAACTTGTTCGACGATAGCAACGCCCGCAATCTTGAATCCAGTCTTGAAACCATGACACCTGCACACGACACCCACACCGGCGCCTCGGCCGTAATAGACGCTCCCGAGCACGCACAACCCTCCCCTGCGGAACCACAGGCTTCCGCCCCTGAAGTTCATGAACACGACGCTCAAGAAAGCGACACTCATGAAAACGGCGCTCGTGAAAACGAGACTCCCGAAAATGTCGCTCCTGAAAATTCCGCCCACGAGACTGCCACGGCTGGCAGCGACGATTTCGCCGCCGCCCTCCAGAACTTCGAGACCGAAGCCGAGGAATCGGTTGGCGATGACCATGTAATCAAAGGCACGGTGGTGAAGCTGACCGCGACCCACGTCGTCGTCGATATCGGGGCAAAATCCGAGGGCATGGCGCCGATTGCGGAAATTCTCGATCACGAGGGCAAACCCAGGTTCCAGCCCGGCGATGAGATCGACGTGATGCGCGACAAGGGCGAAACCGAAGAGGGCTACGTCAACCTGTCGCACCTGAAGGCGCAGCGCCTGCGGTCGTGGGATGAGATTGAGCGCGCTTACAACGAAAAGAAGCCGATCAAGGGCGTCGTCGTGGAACGTATCAAGGGCGGCTTGACCATCGACATTCAGGGCGCGCGCGCCTTTCTGCCGGGCTCGCAAGTGGACCTGCGTCCGATCCGGAATCTGGACGGCATGAAGGGCCAGACGATGGAAGTCGCCATCATCAAGCTCAACAAGAAGCGCGGCAACATCGTGGTCTCGCGCAAACAGCTTCTGGAAGAAGAGCAGAATGAAAAGCGCGGTAAAACCCTCGAACACCTGGAAGAAGGCAGCGTCCTCACCGGGATCGTCAAGAATCTGACCGAGTATGGGGCGTTTGTGGATATGGGCGGAATTGATGGGCTGCTGCACATCACCGACATGTCGTGGGGACGTCTGACGCACCCGCGCGATCTGGTCAACGTCGGCGACCAGATTCAGGTGAAGGTCCTGAAGTACGACAAAGACAAGCAACGCGTCTCGCTGGGCTTCAAACAGCTCACGCCCGATCCGTGGCTGGATGCGGAGCACCGCTACCCCGTGGGCGCGCACGTCCACGGACGCGTGATCAGTGTCACCGATTACGGCGCTTTTGTCGAGCTCGAGCAGGGCATTGAAGGCCTGGTCCACGTGAGCGAAATGACGTGGTCGAAACGGATGAAGCATCCGTCGAAGCTGGTCAACGTTGGCGACGAAGTGGACTGCGTGGTGCTGAGCGTGAACCCGACCGAGCGCCGGATTTCACTGGGCATGCGGCAACTCGCGTCCAACCCCTGGGATACGCTGCATGACAAGTATCCGGTAGGAGCGACGGTCGAGGGCCGGGTCCGCAATCTGACCGAGTTTGGCGCTTTCATTGAAATCGAAGACGGAATTGACGGCCTGGTGCATGTCAGCAACCTGAGCTGGACCACCCGAGTAAAGCATCCCTCCGAGGTGTTGAAGAAGGGCGACAAGGTCAAGGCTGTCATTCTGGCCATTGAACCGGACAAGCGGCGCCTTTCACTCGGCGTGAAGCAGATGCAGCCCGACGTCTGGGATTCGTTCTTCGCGCAGCACCGCATCGGCGACATCGTGCACGGCAAGGTCCTGCGCGTGGCGAACTTCGGTGCATTTGTCGAGATTGCGGAAGGCATTGAAGGTTTATGTCACAACTCGGAGGCGGTCGATGCGAACGGACAGCCGATGCATCTGGAACCCGGCGGCGAGTTTGACTTCAAGATCATCAAGATGAATCAGGAAGAGAAAAAAGTCGGCCTAAGCATCAAGGCGGTCGGCGAAGAAGCGTCGCGCCAGGAAGTCGAGTCCTACAAGCAGCCGTCCTCATCGTCCTCAAAGAGTACGACGATCGGCGACTTGATCTCGTGGAAGCGGGCCGGCGGGGACAGCAATTAGAAACGTAGTGGTGGAGCGACGGGCGTCTCGCCCGTCTAGCCTGAGGTTGCCGGGCGGGGACGCCGGCTCTCCACCGCTTCACCCAACCTTCTGCAGGTTCTGATAGCTGATTCGAAGACTCTCCATGGCTGGAAGGTCGCCCGAATCGCGCTCGACAAATAAATGCTTCACGCCGTTCTTCTCCGCCGCCGCTAAAATCTCCTGCCAGTGAATGGTTCCGGCTCCGACTTCGGTGAAATGTTCCGCCGCCGCGTCCTTGACCTGTGAGGTTGGGAATCCGGGCTTCCGGTCCTTCAGGTGAATCAACTTAATGCGGTTGCCGTACTGTTGAAACATCTGCAGCGGATCACCGCCGGCCTGCGTAATCCAGTAACAGTCCATCTCAATGCAGACGAGCTTCGGGTCGCAGCGATTCATCATGGTTTCAAAACCAGTCGTGTCCCCGAAACGACGGAACTCATAGTTGTGATTGTGAAATCCGAACTGCATGCCAGCCTGGTGAATCTTTTCGCCCCAAATGTTGAACTGATCGGCGGCGCGCTTG
>CAWBJV010000016.1:0-68828 GCA_963789205.1 uncultured Acidobacteriaceae bacterium | reverse complement strand
ACGTGCCGGAACCGGCCAGAACCCGGTCCTGGCGCGAGGTGCAGAACGTAGTTGAGCTGCCGCAGAATCCCGCCGAGCTTGCGTTATTCAGCGAAGTGCCGGGCGCGCCGTTCAGCACGCCGCTTAACTGGTTTCCCGCTCCGCCGAAGTTGGCAAAGTTAAAAACGTTAAACACAGAGACATTCGGCTCCAGTTTCACCCGCTCTCCAACCTGGAACGGCCGGCTCAAGCGGAGATCGATCGTCTTCAGCCACGTCGCTTGCGCATAATGACCGGGCAAGCCGTTACAATCCTGGAGTCCAAAGTGGACATTTGAGCAGATCAGGGGAGCGACAGCTCCCAGCGTAACCAGTTGTTGCCCGGTGAACAAACCGCTGTTCGCCAACACAGCGCCAGCAGGCGTCAACTTCCCGGCCAAATTGTTGTTGTAAAACGTGATCAACTGATTCACCTTGCTGGTCGAATATTTTCCCGTGCCTCCGATAAACCCGAGAAGGTCGCCCACCGTACCGTCACCGGTGATATCGCTGCGAAAGATTTCTCCCGCCACTCCGCCGCCATCCTGCTGCTGAAGATAAGCGCTCAGCGGAAGTGGCGACGCCAGATGCGCGATCATCGAAAGCCGCAGCCCGTGCGGCAAGTCCGCCGTCGGAGTGAAGATAAGCTGGTGCGTGCGGTCGAGGCCCGAGGTGCCGAAGTGTCCGCGATGCGGCCGGTTGTAATCTTCGGCAACGTTCATCACCGAATAATCTCCGCCGCTGCCATTCGGCTCCGCGATGTTGGTGCGATAGCGGGACCACGCATACGCGATCCCGAAATCCAGCCGCCCCACATGCCGCGCCGGGTTCGGTATGCTGGTCTTGTACGCTAGATGCAAACCTTGATACTTCGACGTCCCGCCCGGAAAGTACATGATGTTTGAGCCCACGGCTGGATTGATTCCGCCGAAGGAAGCCTGCCGCTTGCCTAACACCGAGCAGGGAAACGGTCCGCAGAAGGCGTTTGAGGAATCGAGACCGTTGCGTGCGAAATCCGTGATGCTTGCTCCCGGGACGGCGGTCAGATAGCACTTCACAACATCCTGCGAACCGCCGGGGACGACACCGGAACCCACGTACGTCGCTGGCCCGCATCCCGCTGACGCAACCGTTGCGGTGATCGCATCCAGTTCTGCCTGATAAGTGTTGAGTGAGCGATTTATATTGTCGCCGTCGGTCAGGAAGCGTGCGTCTCCTACGTGATTGGTGTCGATCCCCAGCGGAAACTGCGTGCCGATCTCGCGCACGTAATCGATAGAGAACATGCCGCGCTGCCCGATCTGATGCTCAATACCGAAGTCCATGTGGACCACGCGAGGCGTTTTGTAACCGGGCGCCAGCATGCCGCCGAAATTCGCTATGCTGTTGGCCAGCGAGTAAACGTTCGGACCGCCGGGTGGAACGGCCGACTGGGCGGCGGAGAACTGCGACTGCAAGTCCTGAATCGCTTGAGACACGACTACCGGTTGATTGGCTGCGTTGAGAATCGTGCCTCCGATCGGCTGGCCACAAATCTGCGCGATATTAACTTGATCCGCGGCGACCGAACTTACCACCGATCCATTCGGAAACAGCACCGATCCTGTCGGACATAGCGTCAGGCTGCGGTTGTATTGTCCATTCGTCAAGCGGTTGATGCGATCCTGATAGGCATTCTGCAGCAGAAAATTGTCAAAGAACATTCCTCCGCTCGCCCGCACCACGGTCCGCCCGTTGTGTCCGGGATCCCACGCCACACCGAATTGCGGAGCAAAATTCCAGTCGGGCTGGTTCACGCTCTCGCCGAGAGACGAATGCGCACCCGCAACGGCATTGTTCGGAAGCAGGCCGAATTGATCGAGAATCAAACCGCTTGGGCACGGCACGGATTGGGGCACGATGTTCCGGTTAACCGCCGAACACGGGACGGCGCCCAGGTCGCTGTTGGTGCGCCCGCTGTCCCGCACATAATTCACGCCAAAACTAATGTTGAGATTCGGAAACAGATTGAAAGTGTCGCCCAAGTAGCCCTCGATGCGCGTATCGAAGTGGCCGCCCGTCGAACGATTGAATGCCGAGTTCTCGCTGAAACTTCCGAGGCCGTTGAAAATCGTGACCGTGCCGACCGGATAGTTCAGCGGATTGTCCGCCGCTCCGCGCGGATCGCCCGGGATAATCGGTACCAGGTTCGGGTTGCCATTGATGGCAGCGATCACGTCAATCCCGTTCGAACTGGTCACCGACGGCCCAAAATTTCCCGGCGCATAAAAATCGCCCTGCGAGATGCGATGAATCGCCGCTCCGAAGCGTATCGTGTGATTCACCTTGTAAATCGTGCTGCTGTCGTAACGCCCGAAAAGATCGCGCTGAATGGTCTGTCGCGGACCCGCTACGCTTGGCCCCAGTTGATACGAGCCGATTTGCATGTGGAACGGAGCCGCCGCTGAATCTTTCAAGTCCGGATTGATCGCGTTGACCATCTTCTGATAGCCGAAGCGCGCGCTGTGCACGAATCGTCCCCGGTTCCAATCGAGGCCGACCGCCGCGCCCGGAACGTTCAGCTGATTGCGAAAATTCGACTGGCTGTCCGATGGCCCGAGTCCGTTCGCGTTGTCGTAGCTTAGCCGCGCGAAGAACTTCATGTTCTCGTTGAGGTTGTAATCCAGCCGCGCCGTCAGCATGTTCTCGCGAAAATAAGCGCTCCGCAGGCTGATCTGGTTCGAGGCGCTCGTGCCGCACAATCCGGCAACGTACACTCCCGAGCACGGGAATCCGAGCTGGATCGGCAGAACGCCATCCTGCTTGGTGCGTTCCCCGCCGATAAATAAGAACGCCTTGTCTTTAATCAGCGCGCCGCCGGCTCCGAATCCGTATTGCTGGCGGCTATACTTCGGGCTCCCTGACGGAAACCCGGCGATGCCTGCGGCGCGGTCGCGGAAATTTCCAAACAGATTGCCA
Source organism: uncultured Acidobacteriaceae bacterium (assembly GCA_963789205.1). Classification (GTDB taxonomy): domain Bacteria; phylum Acidobacteriota; class Terriglobia; order Terriglobales; family Acidobacteriaceae; genus Acidiflorens. Next base: position 65,853 of record CAWBJV010000016.1, on the reverse strand, counting down.
TGCCATTCATCGCCACCCGAGCGCGTCGTAACCCGCACCGCGCCGGTTGCGTTCAGCGACTGAAACAATTCCGGCGTAGCCCGCGAGACGATCACTTCGCGCACCGCCTCAGCCGGCAGGTTCAGCGTGGACGCGCCCCTGGTCTCATCCATCGCCTCGACTTCGTCAACGTCGTAGTGGGTGGTGCGTCCCACTTGGCTGTTGATCGAGAGCGACTGGAACCCACTCTTGCCGCGATCGTAAATCCTTCCATCCACGGCCTGCACACCGGGCTCAAGCTGTCCCGCATTCAGGTAGTTCCGCCCGTTGATGGGCAGCGTGTCGGGAACATCGCCGCTGAATTTACTCTCCAATCGCGGCGGCCCCGGATTAATCCATTCCAGCTTAAAATCCGCCGTGACCGCCCCGCCCGCCACCACAGTCACGCTGCTCTCGGCCGGCAGCATGTCGCGGCCCTCCACGCGCACCACGTAAATGCCGGGCGGCACGGGTTCTGAAACGTATGCACCGTCCTTGCCGGAGCGGGTCAGGCCCTTGGTATCGGTGGCCGACGAGCTGTATAGAACGCGCGCGCCTTCCACGGGGGCGCCGACGTCATCGCGTAGCGTGCCTTGAATGGTGCCGGTTGCCGGATTCTCCGGAGCTGATTCCTGCGCCCGGACGGGAACCGTGAGCGTGGCAACGACGAGGATGATGAGCAATAGGCCAATTCCGATGGACAGAGAACGACGAACCAGCAAGCCAGACCAATCGAACAAAGTGCCACTCTCCTGGGGGCAGAACCTCAAGTAGAACCTGGAAGCGATTCCGCGTCTAAGGGTCTTGGTTTCTACGGCAATGTTGCTATGGCAATGTCAACGGCAAATGGAATAGAACAGTTTACTAGATGCGGCTGGTGCGCTGCGGCGATGTATGGGATTTTTGGCGGGCGAATCCCGGGGCGCTGAGCTTCGAGCTTCGAGCCGCGAGCTTGGAGCGGAAGGGCTGCTCGAAGCTCGCTGCTCGCAGCCCGCCTTCAGAACGTCCCCTTACGCGTGTAGTACCCTGCGCGATAGTGCGACTGGTAAGGACCTCCCGCCGGGGCGTTTGCCAGGTCCACCCGCAGTTGACGGAATTCGGAATCCGAATAGCGCTGCGACGGATAGTACGCCAACAGATACTGCGTCCGCAGTTCGTCGCTGATTTTCCGGAACGCGTCGTCCAGTTGCGGGAGCGACGTGGCGTAGTAATACTTCCCGCCCGTGTCCGCTGAGATTTGAATCAGCGCGTGCTCGCCGCCCGTGTCTCGTCCTGCGCTGGCTTCGATGGGCACGATGATGATGCTATAAATAATCGCTTCCGACTCCTGCGCCGCGCGCAACGCTTCTTTGTAATTCACCTGGCTCACCGTGTCTCCACCGTCGGTGATCACCACCATCACTTTTCTTCCCTGCCGCCGGCTCAGCGCCTGCGATCCCAGAAAAACCGCGTCGTAAAGCGCGGTTGCCGAACCGTTGCGCACCCGGTCGATTCCAGCGTCGATCTTTTTCAAATCGGATGTGAACGGCACTACCTCGTTCACTTCCTCGCTGAACTTGTACAAGGCTAGTCCGTCCTGCGGCCGCAAAATCGTGTGCGCAAACTTGCGCGCCGAAATCAGCTCCAGCGGCAGATCTTTTCTGGTGCTCAGGCTCGTATCCACCGCCAGCACGATCGACAGCGGCAACGCCGATTCCCGGCTGAAGATCGCGATCTTTTGTTCTTTGCCGTCTTCCTTCAGTAGAAAATTCTCTTTCTGCAGGCTCGCCACCGGAGCCCCACGCGCATCCGTCACCGTCACGAACACGTTCACCAGCTTGACGTCGACTTTGAGGGTCGTTTCCGGTTCCTGCGCCATCGACCGGCCGCCGGCGCACGCGATCAAGATGCACGCGATCAGGGGGGCCGTGCGCTGCGAGCTTCGGGCCACGAGCCCGAGCCCGACCGGTTTTGCTCGCAGCTCGCAGCTCGCAGCTCGCAGCGCTCTTGCGATTCGTTTCATTTGGGGTCAATCATTTTTGGATCAATCATTATGATGCAGGCTGCTTCCTCGCTGTGCCTCCCGGCGATCGAATTTCTTCGGGAAACGCCTCCCCATCCGCCCACACTGCTCCATCGGCAAAATATTCTTTCTTCCAGATCGGCACCGTCTTCTTGAGCGTGTCAATGATCCACCGGCAAGCCTCAAACGCCGCGCCCCGGTGCGCCGCAGCCACCACAATCAGCACGCTCGTTTCCCCAATCTCCAGCCGCCCCAGGCGGTGGACGATCGACACTCCCCGCACCGCAAAACGCGACCGCGCCTCCACCGCCAGAGATTCCATCTGCTTGAGCGCCATCGCTTCATAGGCTTCATAGTCCAGATAGAGCGTGCGCCGCCCGCGCGTGTTGTCGCGCACCACGCCATCGAAAATCACCGCCGCGCCATCCGCCGGCCGCTTCAATCGCTCCACCACGGCCTGGGTATCAATCCGCTCGCGGACTATTTTTACTTCGCCCCGGGCTTCCGCCCGATTTTCGCCGTCGCCTTCCGCTGACCCGCCGCTCACCGGCGGTAACAGCCCGACTTCATCGCCATCGCAGAGCGCCCGATCCGCTCCCGAATATTCCTGATTCACCGAAATCGCCAGCGTTGGTACCATCGCTTCAAACCGCGGAGCCGCTCGCGCATAATAGAAGAGGACTTCGCGCACCCGCGCCCCTTCCGGCAGGTCCACGGTCTCGCCCGACCGGCCTATTACGTCCTTCAATACGCCAAAAAAAAGCACGCCGATCTTCATCAGAATTCGTCTTCCAGTAGGTTCTCCCGTAGAGACGCGGCTTGCCGCGTCTCCCGCGCCACCAGTGTAGCGCGCCGCATCCCAAAGGGCCTGTCCGTCCGTGTCGTTGTCCGCACCGCTCCTCTCGTTCGGTTCAATTACCTACGTAATCGTGCATTCGGTCACTTTCCCGCTTAGTCTTGTTGCCAACGCTCTATATACCGGCAGGAGGCTGCTATCGCTAACACCGCGCAAACCGATACCGGCCGCAGCGCGTCCGCTCGCTCTTTCCTCCACAGCCTCAATATTTTGATCAAGTACACACGGCTGTATGGAACGAACCACAAACGCACCGAGGGCCAGTTCCAAACTGCCTGGAGCGAACTCCAACAGGCGCTGCCCAAAAGCGGCGACACTGGTTTTCTGCTCGGCGTTTCTGACAACAAACTTCTTCTCGATGGCATCCCGCTCGAAGCCGGACAGGCCGAGCGCAGCTTCGCCCAGTTGCTGACCGCCGCCGGGCTCTCCAGCATCCTGTTTTCCAACAAGGTCACGCTCGACGACTTTACCCGCCTGGTCCGCGCCTTTTCGATGGGCGGTTCCAAAGCGCAGGATTTCGCCAAGCAAATTAAGGAAACCCTCGGCGACAACAAGGATTCCTCGATCCGCATCAATGAAGTCAAGTTCGTCGCCGCCGATCCCGCGACCGGCGAATATTCCATTGCCGCCCAACTCGCCGCCCAGGCCCTCGGCCCCGAATTCAAGCAGTGGCTCAATGACCCTCAGAAACTTTTGCAGTTGATCGCCGCCGCTCAGGGAGCAAGCAACACCGGTGCGGGCGTAGCGGGCGGCGCGCCCCTCGGCAGCGTCCCAAGCATCGCCATTCCCGGCGGGGTGGCCACGGGCTCGGGCGGACCATCCGTCGGAACCTCGGGCGGAACTTGGACCGGCGGCGTCGTTCCTTTGCAGGAAGAGGAAGTCATCCAGACCATTCGCCTGCTCACCCATTTCGGCCAGGCGATGCAGGATCCCAACGCTTCCGCGGAAAATCTCAAGGTTGAACTGGGGAAGGCGCCCGAGGGCGCCAAGGTCAATCTCGCGCAGTTGCTCGAAAGCCTGGCCACTCAGGCTTCACAGAACAACCCGAGCGACAGCAATGACACTCCGCTTCTGATGAAGGCCGCTGAAAGCATGGCGATTAAATTCGCCCTCGACCGCTATTCGCGCGGCGAAGTCAAGGTCAACGCCGTCCACGACATGATGGAGCACATGAGCCGGCAGATGGATACGCTCCGCCAGATCCTGCGCGTTCAGGAAGATAAAATGTCCAAGGCGGGCATCCTCGTCGATTCCCACGCCGACATTCTCGACCGCATGTTCTGGGCTGAGATCCCCGAAGCCGGCAAGAAAAGCGTTCTGCTCTCGAGCGAGGCCGCCTGCGTGCCGCCCCGCAATATTCGCCAGTTCGTCGAAATGCTTTTTGAGCGCGACGATAATGAGATCGCCGCCAAAATACTCTCCAACTACTGCACTGGCCTCGACGCCAAGGATGCCGATCCCCGCCGCAAGACGGCCATCGGCCTGGCACAACTCGGCGACCTCTACGCCACCGCGCCCGAGGAAGTCATGCCTAATGCCCTCGCCATGCTCGGCGAGAAACTGGGTAAGGAAAGCGATACAGACATCCAGAGCCTGCTGAGCGCCGCCTTTGCGCGCTTCGGGCAGGAGGCATGCACGCGCAGAAGATACAAAGCCGTCGCCGAACTCTGTTACTCGCTCGAAAGAGTAGCCCAGCGGCGGCCTGCCCTGGTGCAGGATCTCCGCTCCCGCGTCGGCATCGAAAATCGTCTGCCCGAGATGATCGAGGAAGCCATCAATGCCGATCAGGTGCCCGAGGATCTAATCAACGTCCTGCAGCAGCTTCCCAGAAATTCCGTCGAACATCTTGCCGACCGTTTCTTCCGCGCGCAGAAACGCGTGGAATGCGATCGCATTGTCGAACTGGTCGGCGAACTCGGACAACCCGCCATTGACGATCTGCGCGACATCCTGCGCACGGGCCAGCCCCGCCAGGCTGCCTCCACTGTCGGCCTGTTGAGCCGCCTTGCCGTGACCACGTTGCTGGAATTGCTGCCCTCCCGCATGGGCGAGTTCAATCGTTTCTACCAGGACGTCATCGTTCGCCAGATCGCCTATGGCGCCGCACCTGACCGCGGACGCACCCTGCTCGAACTGCTCGAACTGCTCGATGCCCTCATCCTGCCCGAGGCCATCGACGAGATCGGCATGAGCCAGGACCGCAACGCCAGTTCCAGCCTGATTGCGCTCGCCACAGCCGGTGAAGCTCTCAACCGTCCCGCGTTCGTGCAATTGAAAGCCATCGAGTCGCTCGGCCGTTTGCGCGAGATCGATGCTGTTCCCGTTCTGCGCACTATCGTCGAAGACAAGAAACTATTCGGCTACACCCAGCACCGTGAATTGAGAATCGCCGCCATTCAGGCGCTCTCCAAGATTGATCCGCGCTACGGCACCCAGGCTCTCGCAGACAGCGGCCTCGAGGCCGGCGAGCTGTCCATCGCTCCGCTTGATTCCGGCCCCGGATGTCCCTGGGTCCGACAGCGCCGCTATGAGCGCATCATCTTGCCGCGCACTCTCTCCGCCACTCTTTCCAGTTCCTGGGGAAAGTCGAACATCGTCATGCGTGAGATGAGTCTCGGCGGCGGCATGGGCACGCGCAGCGATAATCTTCGCGTCGGGTCCGAAGCCCACGTCGAAATCTCTCTGGGCGTAAAAAAAATCCGTGGCGAGGTTCTGCTCCGCCGCGCCCGCGTCAACGAAATCGGTTTCGAGTTCGTCAGTATGGACCTCGATAGCCGCTACCGCCTCCGCCGCGTGCTGGTCGAAGCTCTGCAGAAAGTCCCCGACAACCGCTCCTCCAACTGGGATGGCGAGCGAAAAACGTAGAACCAGGTGTCAGGTTTCAGGTGTCAGGTTTCAGGAAAAACCGGTGCTGACGCTAGACCGTCACATGCCACCTTCACAAAAATAATCGTAGAGACGCGGCTTGCCGCGTCTCCTGCACGTCCCAGGAAAAACGGCATCCGCTAAATATGGGGTTGAATTTCCTAACACCTGAGACCTGACACCTGAGACCTGCCCTAGTGTTCCTGTCCCGTCGCCTCACGGAGGTACACACAGGCCAGCAGAACGAAAATGTATGTCTGAATAAACGACACGCCGATGTGCAATCCCTCGAACAAGACCGGGATGCCCAGCGGGATCAGCGAAAAGAACACTAGCGTGACCATCTCCCCGGCAAACATGTTGGCAAAAAGACGGATGGTCAGCGACATGATCCTGGCAAGGTGGCTGAATACCTCTATTGGAAACAGCAGGAAAGGCAATAACAAACGCATGACAAGAGGCATGTCCTTATCCTGCGGTCCGATGAAATGTTTCAAATAGCCGATCGGCCCGTTCGTCCGCACTCCCTGGTAGTTGTAGTAGACAAAAGTGAGGAGCGCGCATCCGAGCGGCACAATCGGCACCGCGGTCGGGGATACCAGTCCCGGCACCAGACCGATCAGATTGCAGCATAGGACAAACATGCCGAGCGTAACCAGGTAGGGCACATATTTCTCCGAATGGTGCCCGATAACCTCACCGGCTAGGTTGCTGACAAATCCGTATATCCCTTCCATCGTGTGCTGCAACCCGCCCGGGCGCTCCACCGAAAGCCGCGTACGCACGGCAACAAAAAATATCGTCAGCAGCATGACCACCAGCAGTTCCATCGCAAAGCTGTTCGAGATCGGAGTCGCCGGATGCTTGGGATGAATATGAAGCGCCTCCAGCAACGCCAGCACCGGCGCGCCGAAGAGACGGTTTAGAAGTGCGGTAAAAGCCAGTTGTTCCATTCGTCAGAGTTCGATAGCTAAGTAGGATTTGTTATCACTATTTCAGAACTATTCAGAATTTGTAATCCTGAGCGGAGCGAAGGGCCTGCTGTCCGCTGCTCGATCACAACCCGCAGACTGCTTCCTACGACTCCCGCCGGAAGGCCGTGTACCCCTCCCATACCGCCTCCGCCATCAGGGCTGCCACGGGCACGCACAAGCCCCACAGAAAACCGCGAAAAGCCATGGGAGAACTTTTGAATATAGCATAGGCAGCGGCTCCCACCAATCCATAGCGCACCACAAAGCGCAGGACGATCAAGCCGCCTTTCTCCCGGCTGTTTCGATTGACGATGCGATCGGCAAGGCCTTCAACGCCGCGCGTCAGCGAGCGGAGATTAACATAGGAAACCGCCGCCCCGAAGGCCAGCCCAATGGATCCAGCCCAGCGGTAAAACCAGAACGCCGGCCCGACCAGCAGAACGCTCACCACCAGCATGTTGCGCAGCACGCGAGGAATAATGCGCTCGTAAATTGAGTTCTCAGCGATTTTGCGTTCATCAAGAGTCTCCGCCGGTAAAGTCTCCGCGGGCCGGTCGTGATGCTCATGCTCATTCATCTTTTTTGAACGCGCCAACGGCCATGCGGATCATCTGCCAAAATCCAACCACCGCGCCAAACAGCAGCCCGACCAAATACAGCCACTTAGTATGCAGCCAATAATCCGCCAGCTTGCCCAAGAAGAACCCAAGCAGGACCGCCGCGGGAATAATAAACCCCACCTCGGAATAGCGAGCGAGCGAGACGAGAGGATCTTTCTTCCTAGGACGTGAAGACGCGTCGGGCTCAAGGCTGGGTTTCTCGGGCATTCGGAGGAATTCTAAACCAAGCGGCCAGAGCCAAAGGCTAAGAACCAAGAGCTAACAGCTTCACTTCACAATCCCCAGCGACCAGTTGACGCCGCGAATAAACGGCTCCGGATAGACTCCGATCACCATCGTGGCCAGCGCCGTCACGCCCACCGCGCAACGCATTCCGAGGCTTACCGGCAGTCGTTCGGTCTCCATCGGCGCACGCATCAGCATCGCGTTCGCAATCTTCAGATAGTAATAAAGTCCGAAGAGCGAGTAGAGCACGCCGAGCGAGGCCAGTCCGTAATGTCCACTTTCTATCAGGCTCAGGAAGATGTAGTACTTACCCAGAAACCCGGCCGCGGGCGGAATGCCGGCGAGTGAAAGCAGAAACAACAGCATCAACGCGGCTTCGACCGGAGCGCGCCGGTAGAGCCCGGCCATGTCGTCGATCTCGTCGCCAATCACATTGCGCTGTCGCAACGACGTAATCACGGCAAACGCTCCCAAATTCATGAACGTGTAGACGAGCAGGTAAATCAGGATTCCCTTGAAGCCGTCGGAAAAGCCCGAACTGCCGGGCTGCGAAGTTCCCATGGCCACGAACGCCAGCAGCATGTAGCCAACGTGCGCAATCGAGGAGTAGGCGAGCAGGCGCTTCGTATTCGTTTGCTTGAGCGCCGCGAAGTTGGCGCCGGTCATGGTAGCGATGGCGACGACCACAATCACGGGAGTGTAGACGGCACGCAGCGGCCACAACCCAAACACCAGTATGCGCAGCAGCATTGCCCAAGCCGCCGCTTTTACCGCCACTGACATGAAGCCGGTGATGCTGGTGGGCGCGCCTTCGTAAGCGTCCGGCGCCCACTGATGAAAGGGAACAGCGGCAATCTTGAACAACAATCCGGTCATGGTCGTCAGCAGCGCGATCACCACCACCGGATTGTGCAGATTCTGCGGCGCCGAGACCGCACGCGCAATGTCCCTCAGGTTGGTGCTACCGGAAAGTCCGTAGAACAGCGACAGTCCGTAGGCAAAGATGCCCGACGAAAATGCACCAAGCAGCATATACTTCAAGGCCGCTTCGTTCGAGCGCCGGTCGCGCCGCAGGAAACCAACCAGCACGTAGGTAGAAATCGCCATCAGTTCGAGCCCGATGAAGATGAGCACGATGTCGATTCCCGCCGCCATGCACATCATGCCCACCACGGAGAGCAGCAACAGCGAATAATATTCTCCGTGGTGTTCATCTTCCACGTCGAGATAGCGCACCGACATCAGGATTGCGATAGCCGCTCCCGCCAGAAACAGATACCAGAAATAGATGGCGAAGCGGTCAACCAACAGCGAGTTATAGAACCCGAGCGCGCCTCTCGGCAGCGTCGACTGAACCTGCCATACGCACAAGGCCGCAAACAGCACGCCCACAAAGGCGCCTGCGGCGTTGATCCACTTCCATTCCCGCGGAACCATCAGGTCAATCAACAGAATACCGAGCGCAAAGATGGTAAGTTCCACCATCGGCAGCATCAACCGGTATTCTGTCGGTGACAGGCCCAGCACTTAGTTACTCGCTTTCGGCCGGGACGATGGCGCGGGCACAACCTGCGCGTTCACCGGTGCGTTGGAATTGGAGTTGTCATGAATCGTCTGCACAATTTGATTGACTGGTTGTTCGAGGATCTGGAAAAACGGTTTCGGATACAGGCCGATCCATAGCGCCATGATGATCAGGGGCACAAACGTGAGAATTTCGCGCGGCGTCAGATCGTGCAGCTTTTCATTCTTCGGATTCGTCACCGTACCAAAGAAGACGCGTTGATAGAGCCAGAGCAAATACGCCGCGGCCAAAATCACGCCCGGCGCCGCCCAAGCCGCCCATCTCCAGTTCGCGGTGAATGCTCCCTGCAAAATCGTGAACTCGCCAACAAATCCGTTCAGCAGCGGCAATCCCATCGACGAGAGGAACATGATCATCGTGATCGTCGCGTAGACTGGCATCACGGTCGAGATGCCGCCATACTCCGCGATCTCACGCGTGTGCCGCCTTTCATACAAAATGCCGACAATCAAGAACAGCGCGCCGGTCGAGATTCCGTGATTGATCTGCTGCAGCACCGAGCCGGTCAAGCCCATGGAATTCAGCGCGAAAATTCCAAGCGTGCAGAAGCCCAAGTGGCTGACGGACGAGTAAGCGACCAGCTTTTTCATGTCCTTCTGCATGAGCGATACGAGCGCTCCGTAGATGATGCCAACAAGTGACAGCCCGATCACCCAGCTCTGCACTTTGGGATGCGACACAACCGCGGGAAAGAAGGGCAGCGAGAAGCGCACGAATCCGTACGTCCCCATCTTCAGCAATACGCCTGCCAGAATGACGGAGCCGGCGGTAGGCGCTTCCACGTGCGCATCCGGCAGCCACGTGTGAAACGGAAACATCGGAACCTTGATCGCAAATCCAATAAAGAAAGCGACGAAGAGCCAGATGGCGTAATGGAATGGAATCAGTGGCGCTGTCTTATAAAGCTCAGGAATGCTAAATGTGTAGACATGTGGGCTAGCAACCGAGTAGTGATGGAAGTACAGGAACAGGATGCCAAGCAGCATCAGCACGGAGCCAAACAGGGTGTAGAGAAAGAACTTGATGGCGGCATAAAGTTTGCGCGGACCGCCCCAGATTCCGATCAGCAGATACATCGGCACCAGCATCGCTTCCCAAAAAACGAAGAAGAGGAAGAAATCAAGCGCCATGAAAACGCCGAGCATCCCCGTCTGCAACACCAGGAACCACACGTAATATTCCTTCACCCGAATCTCGATGGCGGTCCACGAGGAGAGAATCGAGATCCATCCGAGCAGCGTGGTCAGCATGATCAGCAGAAACGAGATGCCGTCAATGCCGAGGTTGTAACCCGCGCCAATCGAGGGGATCCAGTTGTTTGGCGTGCCCTCGAGGAACTTGAAGCCGGGTTCGAAACGCTGCGTCCAGAACATTGGCACCAGAGGCAGCGAGATCAGGAACCCGCCGAGCGCAAAAATGTTCGCGATCCAGCGAATCGCATCTTTGTTCTCCTTAGGGACAAACAGGAGAACGAGCGCGCCCACGAGCGGCGTGAAGAGGATGATGGATAGGATGTGACTCTGCATAAGAGTTCTTAGCTGTTAGCTCTTGGCCTTTGGCTTCTAGCTAACAGCTAAGAGCCAATAGCTAAGAGCCGGCATTTCATTTCCACACGTAATACACGCCAAAGCCAAGCAGTCCCGCGACCATGACCAGCGCGTACCACTGCACCAGTCCCCATTCGAACAGCCGCGCTGGATAAGAGATCATCCGCGCAAGAATGGCCGGACCGTTCACGCCCACGCCGTCGATGATCCACTTATCCCACCAAGTCGAAAGCGTGGCGACTGCGCGCGTGACCCATCCAACATCGTTGACGGCTGCGTCGATAATCTTGGCATCGAACCATGAAGCCGCTTCGCCCGCACCCATGGCGCCCAGGCGGATGTCGCCAATCTTGCGCCGTCCGGTGAAAACGTAGTCGTAGGCCTCGTCGACAAACCATTTGTTATAAAGCACCCTATAAAGTGGGGGAGCATCGATGGCGATGGGTTCGGTGAAACCTTTGCCAGCGTTCATATAGGATCGCCGCGCCATTCCCCAACCTACGCCGGCCGCCGCCAGCGATAAGAACATGAGCGCATACTCGGTCTTATCCGTGTGTTCGGATTCTTTCTCGCCCGCCGCTAACTGCGCCGACTTTCCTTCCTCGGCGAAGACGGCTGCTTCGCGCGCGAACACCGGCTCCAGAAATTTCTCAAAGTGCGCCGATCCACCCAAGCTATGGGGCCAGCTCAGCCATCCCGCGCCAATCGAGCAGATAGCGAGGATTACAAGCGGCACCGTCATCGACTTAGGCGACTCGTGCACGTGGTGCTCAACCTCATGGCTCATCCGCGATGGGCTATAAAACGTCAGATACATCAGCCGGAACATATAGAACGCCGTCATCAACGCGGTGGCATAACCGACGAACCACAGGATGCGATACGCTCCCCCTTCCGAAGCCCACGTCTGCCACAAGATTTCGTCCTTTGAAAAGAAACCGGCGAACGGAAAAATTCCGGCGATGGCAAGCGTCCCGATCAACATCGTCTTATAGGTGGTCGGGATGCGCCTTTGCAGATCGCCCATACTGCGCATGTCCTGCTCGCCGCTCAAGGCGTGGATCACCGAACCCGAACCGAGGAAGAGCAGCGCCTTGAAGAACGCGTGAGTGAACACGTGGAAAACGCCCGCCGCAAACGCGCCGACGCCGAGCGCCAGGAACATATATCCCAGTTGCGAGATGGTGGAGTAGGCAAGCACGCGCTTGATATCGTTCTGCACCAGCCCAATGGACGCAGCAAACACCGCAGTGAGCGCGCCGATGATGGCCACGGTTTTCATCGCGGTCGGAGCCAGCACGAACACGGCATTGGAACGCGCCACCATGTACACGCCCGCCGTCACCATGGTCGCGGCATGGATCAGCGCCGACACCGGTGTGGGGCCTTCCATGGCATCGGGCAGCCAGACATAAAGAGGAAGCTGCGCCGACTTGCCGCAAGCTCCGACAAACAACAGCAGCGCGGCGGTCGTGAGCACCGGATCGCCGATTGCGAAGTTTCCACTGCGCGCCAGCGTGTTGATGTCAATAAAGCGGAACGAGCCCAGATACCATGAGAGCGTGAGCGCGCCCAGAATAAATCCGGCATCGCCGATACGGTTCACGATGAAAGCCTTGTTAGCTGCGGTCGACGCGGAGTGGCGATGAAAGTAAAATCCGATCAGCAGATACGAGCACAAGCCAACGCCTTCCCATCCCACAAACAAAAGCATGTAGTTATTTGCGAGGATGAGAGTAAGCATCGAAAACATGAACAGGTTCATGTATCCGAAGAAGCGGTAATAGCCGCCTTCGTGCGCCATGTATCCAGTGGAGTAAATGTGGATCAGCATGCCCACGCCGGTCACGAAGAGCAGCCAGATGGAAGAGAGCGGGTCGAGCAGGAACCCGGCGTCGGCATTGAATGAGGCGGGCGTCCCGTCCCGCTTAACGAAGTTCAGATGGCCGTCGCCGCTGCCGAGCCACGTATAGACAATTTTTTCGAATGGCCGTCCCGTGCCGTGCGCGAAGTGTGTGTACTCGACGACCGTGAAGCAGGCGAACAGAAACGCAAGGACGACCACGCCGACGCAGACCGCGTCAACCGTGGCCTTCTGCAGTCGCCGGCCGAAAAAGAACATCATCGCGGCCCCGAAGGCCGGGAAGAGCGGGATTAGCCAGATGTGGTCGAGAAAAAACATTCAGCACTCAGCAATCAGCATTCAGCCCGTCCAATTTCGTGTTTGGCTGAATGCTGAGTGCTGACAGCTGACTGCTGCCCTTCTACCATTTCAACAAATCAATCTCATCGACATTTATCGTCTCCTTATTCCGGAAGAAGGCGATCAAAATGCCCAGGCCCACTGCGGCTTCGGCGGCGGCGTCCACGGTAACAAAGATCGAGAATACCTGCCCATGCAGGTTTCCCCACATGCGCGAGAACGCCACCAGGTTCAGGTTTACCGCGTTCAGAATCAGTTCGATCGACATCAGCACAATCACCACGTTGCGGCGAGTGAGCACACCAATCACACCCAGCGCGAACAGTGCTGCTGATACGACGAGATAGTGAAAGGTAGTTATAGGAACCATATTCGCTTCCGGCAGTCTGACCTCAGCGGCTAAAGCCGACTCATAAAATAAGCCGGTTACCGCAGCGGTAAACCGCTGCGCCACCCAAAATCATATCTTCTTCTTCGTCATAATTACCGCCCCCAGAATCGCCACCAGCAACAGCAGTGAGGCGATCTCGAAGGCGAACGTATATTCACCCATCTTGCCGGCTTCTCCGTAGAGCATCCCCGCGATCTGCTGCGTGTTCGACGATTCGGGCAGCGACACCATGCGATCCGGAAACAGCGCCTTGCCTTTCACGAACGCTGTCACGAATAATGCCAGCAACGCGCAGGCCGCCGCCAATCCCACTGGCCACATGCTATTGAACTGCCGGTCTTTGGACGAGCGTTCGATGTTCACCAGCATGATCACGAACAGGAACAACAGCATGATTCCGCCCGCGTAGACAAAAATCTGCACGGCGGCAACGAATGGGGCATACAACATTAAATAGAGACCCGTCACCGAGAGCAGGGTCACGATCAGCGCCAACGCGGAATGCACCGCGTTTCGCCGCGTGATGACGAGCAGGCCGCTAACAACGGCCAGTCCCGCCAGCACGTAAAAGAACCACGGCGTAGCAACCGGGGCCATGCCTGCATTGACCGCCGAATTCAGACCTGAGTTCAGCGCGGGGTTCATGAAACGAGCACCCCCACAATGGCCGTCGCGATCAGCACGACGAGCGAGATCGGCAGCATCACCTTCCATCCGATCTTCATCAACTGGTCGAAGCGGTAGCGCGGCCACGTGGCGCGATACCAGATGAACAGATACATGAAGACGGCAACTTTAAACACAAACCAATATACGTAGTCGATGCCTTCGCTGAACCTGGCTGCAGAACTAGCTGCAACACCCGCGTCCGCGGAACGGCCTGCAACCGCAATCACGAGCAGCAGTAGTCCGATGAAGCCGAGCACCGCCGCGAATGCGGTGAGCCCGATCCGCTGAATCTTGAAGAACGAATGCGCCGGCATGCGCACCACACCGATAATGGCAATCGCCGCTAGTCCGAAGAACGTGAGGGCGGGAAAGAGCGAGAAAATGAAGTCCCACGCCGGCGCGTGCAGCAGGTTCGGGAACGGACGCATCCATCCGCCAAGCCAGAGCGCGACGGCGATCGAAGAAACGGCGATCATGGCCGCATATTCGGCGAGCATGAACAGCGACCAGCGCAGACCGCTGTACTCGGTGTGATATCCGGCGGTCAGTTCCGACTCTGCTTCGGCCATGTCAAAGGGCGCGCGGTTGGTCTCGGCGATCATGGCGATGGCAAAGATACCGAACGCAATCAGACCGAGTGGAAAGAATTTAAAGATGAACCAGACGCCCTGCTGCTGCTGTGCCTGGACGATCCCAATCATACTCAGGGTGCCGGTGCCTGTGGCGTTCAGGCTGGTCATCAGGATTGCCGAGACCACGGCCAGGCCCATGGCGACTTCATAGGACACCATCTGCGCACTCGACCGCAGCGCGCCGATCAGCGGATAGTGCGAGTTCGAGGCCCATCCGGCGACCACGATGCCGAGCACGCCGAGCGACGAGACACCGAGCATAAACAGGATGCCGATGTTCATGTCGCTCACGGCCTGCGACGGACCGAACGGTATCACGGTATAAACCGTGAACGCCGCGAGCAATCCGATCAGGGGCGCGACCCAGAAAACAAACTGGTCGGCTTCGGCGGGGATAATGTCCTCTTTGAGCATCAGCTTAATCGCGTCGGCGATGGGCTGCAGCAATCCGTGCGGACCCACACGCATGGGGCCGAGGCGAATCTGGAAGTGCGCGAGCGCCTTGCGCTCCAGCCAGTTCATCGCCATCACGGCCACTGACACTCCCGCAAAAATGATAAACACATAGACCAGCGCCCAGAACTGGCTGCCCGCTGCGCCCGGCGTTATCGCATCCTTACTGTTGAGATACGACATGATGAAATTAGGCATCAGCGGTCCACCTCGCCGAGCACGATGTCGATTGTGCCAATGACGGCGACCACGTCGGCGACAAGCAAGCCGCGCACCATGGTATCGAGCGCCTGCAAATTGACGAACGATGGCGGACGCACACGCAGGCGATAGGGCTGCGTCGATCCATCGCTGACGATGAAGTATCCAAGCTCGCCTTTCGGCGCTTCGATCGAATGATAGATTTCGCCCACCGGCGGCTTGATGATCTTGGGCACTTTGGCCATGATGGGGCCTTCGGGGATTTTGTTGACCGCTTGCTCGATGATGCGCAACGACTGGCGCATTTCGGCCATGCGGACCAGATACCGGTCGTAGGTGTCGCCGTTAGTGCCGGTCGGAACGTCGAAATCAAATTCGGAGTAGGCCGCGTAGGGCTGGGCCTTACGCAGATCCCACTTAACGCCGCTGGCGCGCAGCACCGGACCGGTTACGCCGAGGGCGATGGCGTCCGCCGCGGAAATCACACCGACGTTTTTCGTGCGTTCAATCCAAATGCGGTTGGTGGTGAGCAGTTCCTCGTATTCGTCGATCTTCGGCGCGACGAAGGTCAGGAAATTCTTTACTTCTTTTTCGAAGCCGGCATAAGTCTCATACTGGCAGCCGCCGATGCGAAAAGCATGCGTGGTCAGGCGAGCGCCACAGTACTTTTCGAAAATCTTGAGGATCTCCTCGCGATCCCGGAAGGTGTAGAACAGCGGCGTCATCGCTCCGATATCGAGCGCATGCGTGCCCAGCCAAAGCTGGTGGCTGGCAATGCGATTCAGTTCGGTCAAGATCACGCGAATATATTTCGCGCGCGCCGGCGCCTCCACATTCATCAATTTCTCGACCGCTTCGCAGTAGCCCAAGCCATTCGACACAGCAGCGACGTAATCCATGCGATCGACGTAGGGATTGAACATCGTGTAGGTGCGGTTCTCGGCGATTTTTTCCACGCCGCGGTGCAGGTATCCGATGACGCACTCCGTGCCCAGAACTTTTTCGCCGTCAAGCTTCAGGATGACGCGCAGCACGCCATGCGTAGCCGGATGCTGCGGCCCCATATTGATGATCAGTTCGTTCGAATCGAGATACGGCTTCTCGGGAGTTTCGAGCTCGAGATTGGAAAGCGCGCGGTTCGAGGCGTCGTGTGTGGCGTCGTTCATTGTCCGCTCTCGATTCCGAGATTGATCTGCACCCATTCGTTGTCCTGCTGCAGGATGCCGTAATCTTTGCGCAGCGGGTGGCCCTTCCAGCCGTCGGGTAGAAGAATGCGCTTCATGTCCGGATGGCCATCGAACCGGATGCCAAACATGTCGTAAATTTCGCGCTCCAGCCAGTTAGCGGTTGCCCAAATGGAGACGCTCGACGGGATCGAAGCGCCGTCGGCGATTTGCGTTTTCACGCGCACACGCTGGTTGCGCGGAAAAGAATAGAGGATCCACACGACATCGAATTGCTTCTCGCGCTGCGGATAATGCACTGCGGTGATGTCGACGCAGTAGTCAAATTGTTCTTCGTCGCGCAGCAGGCGCAGAATGTCGGGGATCAGCGAGCGGTCAACGGCAAAATAGTTCTGTCCCAGATAAGTCTGCGCGTCGAGACCCGAGCCGTATTGGCCCTTGTATTTTTCAACCAGCGGAGAGGTCCACGGCACAGGAACGGGACCAGCAGGCTTAGCGGGAGCGGCGGGCTTGGCAGGCTCGGCGGATGCGGGGGCTGCACGCTCCTCCGCCGCCGGCTTCTTCTCGCCTTCCGGCGGCGGTGGTGGAACAGGCGGTTTGGCTTCCTCGGCCATCCTAAGGGTCTGTCGTTATTCTTTACAAAAGTTATTCGTTACAAAAGCCACTCGCTACAAAAGCCGCGCACGCATTAGGAAACCTTCACTTCTAACAGGTGCTTGCGGTCACCGTCAATGACACAATAATCCAGCGGAAGCCTCTATGCTTAGCGCCGGGCCGCCTGAAAGCCTTCGATCAAATCGCGGATGCGCACCGCGTCCGCTTTGCGATGGCCATGACTCGCGATCGGATCGGTGCCTCCGCTCGATTCAATCAGAATGTCCGACCAAAGGATTCCCGTTGAAATCTTCACCGACGCTACCTGGGAAATCGAAATGCTTTCCTCGCTGCGACTGAACAGACGCCGCTTGACCCGGCTCACGCGCAACGGGCTAACAACGATGCGCGTCGGGAACCACAGGTTCCCCGCGGTCAAGCGGCTCGCGCTGAAGGTCTGATCGGGAGCAGCGGTCCCTGGCGCAGAGGGATTTGGACCCGCCGGAGTCACACCCATTCGAGCGCTCCCTTCTTCCAGATCCATACGTAGCCGACGATCAGGATGCCGAGAAAGACCAGCATCTCGATCAGTCCGAAGCGGCCGAGGGCCTTGAACTTCACGGCCCAGGGAAACAAGAAAATCGTTTCCACGTCGAAGACCACGAACAGTATGGCGACGATGTAATAACGCACGGTGTAGCGTCCGCGCGCGCTGTCGTAGGGATCGATGCCGCACTCGTAAGGCATCAGCTTCACGCGGTTCGGACTCTGCGTGCGGATAATTCTCGCGACCAGCAGCGTGACCGGAATCAGGATTCCGACGACGGCCAGAAAGAGAAAGATGGGAACGTAATTTTGCGGCATGGGCCCTCGAAGCAGTCGCGATAAGAGCGAAACCGAATACTAACGCCGAAGTGGCCCGGCTTCAAGGAGGCGGGTGCCAGCGACCCAGGTCTCAGGTGTCAGGTGTCGGGAGATTTGTCAGGAAATTCCAAGACCACGCGCTCTCGCAATGAAGGAAATCACAGGCCCAGATCGGGGAGAACAAAGGTGTGACGGGCGAGGTCGGAGTCGAGCGTCTCTTGACGGTAGAGGGTTGCCAGCACGCCGCCTTTCCAGATGAGCAGATCGCGGTTGCGCTGGGCGAATTCTTCCCAGGTCTGGGAGCGGCCGGCACGGGCCATGCGCTCGCGAATTAGAAGCAAGTAGGCCCAGGTGACAGTCTCGTGGTAGAGCTGCGGTTTTCCTTGCGTGGCGGCGAAGCGTCTCAGGGCGGCGGAGAATTTCTCCAGCGCTGCGAGGGCCGGGTAGCGATACAGGTACTCAAACGCCAGCCGGACGTGATCGGCGTGATGGAAAGTGGCAGCAGGAGTAGTGCCGTCCTCGAATTGTTTAATCAGCTGATCGCCAGTCGTCATCTCGCCAGTCACTATCTCGCCAGTCATCATCGCTTCTAACGCTGTGGGCAAACAGTCTTGTGTCATTTTTTCTTCTCCGAGACAGTCTTATTCCCCGAGCGCCTTTTGATTTCGGTAAGCCGGTGGCTGGCGCTGGAATCGAGGTCGAGGGCATAGAACTTTTTCAAGTCGCGAATGCGCTTGAGCGATGAGGAGCTGAAGGGAGTCTTGCCGTCGAAGGCGTGGAGCACTATGCCTTCGAGCAGGTCGCCTAGCGACATGTCGTGATATTCGGCGAAGGCCTTGAGAACTTTGAGAAGCCGCTTTTCCATGCGGACGCCGGTCTGAACGCGCTCGACAAGAAGGTGAGATTCATTGACCATGGTACTAATGTACTACGGTACATAGGCGGCGGCAATAGACGTGCGGCTTTACGCGGAAGACGCGGTGAGCCGCGTCGCTACCTGCGGTTCATCCGGAACGGGCGGGTTCAAGGATCAGAATTCTCCTCCCTGGGGCGCCGCTCTTCTCGATTTTCAGCTTGCCTTGGGGGCTGTCCATGGTTTTGCCGTCGGGAATCGAGTGATGCAGGGTGAGAACGGACTGCGCGACATGGAACAGGTAATCGACCATTAGCGGGTCGGCGTTGGGCTGTTTGGAGAGGCAAATCTCCGGCGCGCCAAACTGGGCCATGCCTTTGGTGTGGAGAGCGCCGGCTTGGCCGTCCCAACGGACGGCGACCCACAACGCGAGCGGGTAAAGGCCGGTGCCAAACATCTCGCGAGCGGTTTCGACGAAGCTCTCGGAAGGGTTCAATGCAGGACCGTTGAGCCAGCAGACAGCCAGCGAATCGGTGACCGGGAGCAGCGCGGCAATCGCCTTGGTGAGATCGCAGGCGAGGCTAAGCACGCCGCTATTCTCCGCCGACTCCGTTACCGAAAGGTGCGCCTGGTGAGCGGCGAGCGCCTCGCCCGCCGTTGGCCAGTGCAAGGTGGAGTGAACCACAGGCCCCGTAACCTCTTGCGGGACGGGCGTGTGATGAAGCTCGAGCGCGAAGTCGGACTTGCCTACACGGAACAGGGCGCGGTGCGGCTCCTTTCCCGTCTTCTGGAGTAACAGATGCGGCCACCGGTGGTGGAATTCGGCGAGGAAGTCAGGCAGATGGAGCGGCCGGTTGGTTGACAGATAGATGACTGCTCCAACTTTTTTCGCTCCGTTGTGGCTTTCGGCGGACATAGTCCTGATAGAGACTATCGCCCGTGACGGGGCCAGCGGGAGGCGAGCTACGCCCTTCGCACGGCACGAAAGGGCGCTTGCTGCTCTCCCATCGTCGCCAGATACTCCTCACGACGTTCGAGGGTTTGCGATCCGCCCGCTTCCATTCCCTCGAGATACGGGCGCTTTCGGCGGTGTTTATGAGACTATTTCCAATGCCCCTCACGCTGCTTAAATTCGGATTGGTGTAAGTGGTAAACGGAGGTCCTACTGCATGTGCCGGAATATCAAAACCCTCTTCAACTTCGATCCGCCCGTCACTGACGAAGAGGTTCGAGCTGCTTCGCTCCAATTCGTGAGAAAAATCACGGGCTTCAACAAACCGTCGAAGGCGAACGAAGCCGCGTTCCTGGCTGCGATCGATGAAATAGCCGCGATCTCGACTCGTCTTCTCCATTCGCTCGACACGAACGCACCACCGAAGAATCGAGAAGAAGAGGCTGCCAAGGCGAAAGCTCGCGCTGCAGAGAGATTTGGCGCTTGAGGGTGGCGAGCGCCCGCGGTCCTTGCAGATGCTCTCCTGATGCAGGACTTTCGGTCCGCACGAAGGCGATGTCCTGATTCCGCGAACCGGAGCGAGGGTTCTGCACCTAGAGTAACTTGTTGCGCTTCCATGGGGCCGATAGATTGAAGTCTTGGGGTGTGTTTCAACACACTGGGTGCCAATAAGATCGAGGGAGATTGATGTCTCTTAAGTGGCTCTTGTGGATCGGTTTATACCTGGTCATGGGTGTCCTGGTGCCGTGGGCGACAGCCCTCTCCTGGGCTCACCAGCACCTCAGTGAGCTGCGTCCCCGCCCCCGGCAACTCTTCCAACGCGGAGAATTAGGCCTGGTTGGCTTGGTGGTTGTGATCTCGGTGATCTGGAATCTCCTGCAGTCTCAATTCATGCAACAAACCATAGCCTTGGCCGCAGTACTGTTGGCCGTGATTGGAATCATGGCCGGGAATGTTGGATCGAATCCTACTGCCGGCAATCGACCGGTGCAGCTTGGAACTCCGAGAGAACTTGGCGCGACTCCAGAAATCTGGCGTTTCTCGTATTCGGCATGGCGGTAGTGGTTGAAATCTTGTTGGACCGATTTGCGAAGGTGGCAGCGCTGTGAGCGCTCCAGCTCCAGCTTTAGCGAGGCCTCAACGCCCCAGGGTAATAGTCCGGCTGGCAGATGCGGCCGTCACCGTGGCATCTCTCTCTCTAATTTTTGGCCTGCTTCTCGTCTTTTTCCCGGTATCGTTCCCACGGATCATCGTAACCAGTTGGCAGCGTGGCTACCTCGCAGTAGTCCTGATGGTGCTTACGCTCGTTCTCGACGCATTTCTTTACCTCCGCGTGGCCTTTCTGCGGTCTGCCAAGCCGACGGTTCTGGTAGCTGCGTGCCTGGGGTCGTTGCCAATCATCGCCGTGGGAGGACTCAGCTTCCTTATGGAAAGCGCCGTCTCCCAGACAATTTCGCTGGACCTGCCGAATCTGCAAGCTCGTATCAACGAGGAGGTACTCGCTCATACTTACCTGGGATTGGTCTCTGCCGTTTTTCTACCCTTCCTCGTGATCCGGCTGCTGCAACAATTCAAGGCAACACGTTAGGGGCGCCGAGTCCAATCTCATCATGCCGTTGTTTCTGACGCTCATGCTCTGCGGTCAAGGGATTCAACGGTCGTCTGTTCGATTTTGCGCTCACTCTCCCCCATTCGTTCCAGGCAGATTTCCAGATTATGCTCGCGTCGCAAACGTGGGAATTTTTCTCCCCACTCGATCAACAGGATGCAGTTGGGCGCGAGCAAATCGTCAAGGCCCAGCGTTTCCAGCTCGCGCTCGGTATCGATGCGGTAAAGGTCGATGTGATACAGCGTGATGTGGGGTCCGTGGTATTCGTGGACGAGCGTGAAGGTGGGGCTGGTCACGTCCTCGGCGCGAGCGGCTCCGAAACCTTCCGCGATCCCCTTTACGAGGGTCGTCTTGCCTGCTCCGAGGTCGCCGCGCAGCAGCACGATAAGGGGAGGAGACAGCTCGGCGGCAAGGCTCCGCCCGAAAGCGATCGTCTCCTCGGCGGAGTGAGTGATGGTCTGGCTCGTCATTCCGGGAGGTTCAGTATAACGAAGGGGCGAGGAAGGCACGTGGTCAGAGCTTAGGTCGCACGTCTGTCTTAGGTCTCAGAGAGACCCTTCCGAGACCTGATACCTGACACCTGAGACCTGCTTTTAGAATCCGAGCGGCGTCCGAAGCTGTTCGGAGGCCGGGTCCAGAAAACGGCGGTCCAGAGCGGAATCGAGCGCCATGCGCAGCTTGCGGTGGTCATCGTCGCCCAGGGCAATGAAGCGGAAAGGCTGAAGACACGCGCTCTGATACTTGCGCGTCGGGTTAAGCATTTCGGCCATACCGCGGATGGCGCCGGATCGCGTATGGAAAGCGATTTCGACGAAGTCCCCGCTGGAAAGCTCGTGCTGCAACTGCAGCAATCCGCCGGTAATGGAAATGGTTTGTAGTTTCGCGCGCGCCCGCTGTCCGCCTTCGGCCATCACCGCGGCCGTAACAGATCCAAAGAGTTGCACTCGAGGGGAACGCTGGTTGACATTGGATTGGGGGAAGTGAGTCATAGCCAACTAAACTATGCCATGCTACGGTCGCTTTGGGGCAGATTACCAAAGCACCTGTACACGAGCGTATGCTTATAGATGGGGCGATCTGGTCCTGCCAGTTGTGCTAATTTGAGCTGATAACGGCAGTAACTTTTCCGCCTGCTCCCGGAATAGTACCTTTGTGCATTAGAACGTTGATACGACAAAGTTTGCGCGATGTGAGGCGTCCAAAGATATGGGTATTGCCAAGAGGTCAGGATTTCGGTATGTAGCGGCGGCAGTTTGCGTGCTGGCGGCGCTGTTGACGGGCTGCGCGCGGGATCCGAACGTCCGCAAGCAGAAGTACCTGGAGAGCGGCCAGCGCTACTTCGACAAAGGCCAGTACCGGGAAGCCGAGATTCAGTTCGAGAACGCCATCCAGGTCGATTCACGTTTCGCCGACGCCCACTACAAGCTGGCGCTGGCGGCAATGAAGCTGCAGCAGTGGCCCACTGCCTACCAGGAACTGTTGACTACCGTCCAAATCCAGCCCGACCACTATGCGGCGCACCTTGACATGGCCAACCTGCTGATCCTAAATCATCAGTTCAATGACGCGAAGGAGCACCTGGACCTGCTCGCGCAAAGACAGCCCGACAACCCTGACGTCTATATCGCACGGGCCAACTACTACGCCGGCACCAATAACACCTCTGCGGCGCTGGCGGACATGCAGAAGGCGCTGCAACTCGATCCCAGCCGTTCCGACTCTTATCTGAATTTGGCTCTGCTCCAGATGCACGGGCAGCAGTGGGACGCGGCAGAGGTGAATTTCAAGAAAGCGGTGGAACTGAGTCCCAAGTCCACAAATGCGCTGGTCTCGCTGGGGAACTTCTATCAGACTCGCGGGCGATTTCCCGAGGCCGAGCAGGTGTTCCGGCGGGCGATTGACTCCGCGGCGGACGATCCGAACCCCAGGGCCTCTCTTGCTGCCCTGTATATGGCTGAGAACAAACCTGGCCAAGCCGAGGAATTCCTGCGCCAATCGAAGAAGGATTTCCCTGATAATTCCGTGGGCTACCGCATGCTGGGTGACTTTTATTTTGCCAACAATCAACTCGACAAAGCCATGGCCGAGTACGCCGCTCTGTATCAGGACCATGCCAAGGACATGCAGGTCAAGAAGAATTACATTCAGCTGCTGATTCTGAAAGACCGGCTCGACGAGGCCCGCAAGTTGAATGACGAAGTCGTGAAGGCGAAGCCGGATGACCCCGACGCCCAGGTTTACAAGGGCGAGATCGAGATTCGCAGCGGCAAAACCAACGACGCCATCAACACGCTGCAGGCGGTGTTGAAGAATGATCCCGATAATGCAGTAGCGCATTACCAGCAGGGTCTGGCATTCGACCAACAGGGCAACACCAACCGGGCAGCAGACGAGTGGCGCGATGCCGTTCGAGTGCGTCCCGACCTTGTGGAAGCGCACCGCGCGTTGGCGGGAGTGGCCATCCACCGGAACGATCCCGGAGGGCTCGCGCAGGAAGCGGACCAAATCATCGCTTTTCAGCCAGGGGCTCCTGACGGATACCTGCTGCGGGCGGTAGCGGAAATCGATCGCAAGCAGTACTCAACGGCGGATGAGTATATTCATCGGTCCCTGGAAAAGGAGCCCAACAATCCTGCCGCCTATGTGCAGTTGGGCAACCTCCGGATGGTACAGAACCAGTATGCCGAAGCGCAAAAAGCCTACCAGCAGGCGCTCGACCAGGATCCGAATTCGACCGACGCACTCGGCGGCATGCTCAACGTAGATCAGGCGCAGAAGCAGCCGGATCGGGCCATCGCCAGGCTCAAGACCCAATTGTCGAGGTACCCACAGAACGTCGGGTTTCACATCATGCTGGGCGCGCTTCTGGAAGAGAGAAAAGATCTAGCGGGGGCGGAACAGGAGTTCAAACAAGCCTCCGATTTGGATAAGAAGAACAGCGAGGCGCTGGCAAGACTCGGTATGGTGCGGAACGAACGCGGCGCCACGGATCAAGCGCTCCAAACTTATCTCGATGGGTCAAAGAGCCATCCCAAGGAGATCACTTTTTATCAGCTCGCCGGCGACATCTACATGAGCAAACAGGACTGGGACCGCGCGAAGCAGCAGTACGGGAAGGTGCTTGAGATTCAGCCGGAAAATCCGCTGGCCTCCAACAATCTGGCATACGTGATGCTGCAGCAGGGTGGCAATGTGGACATGGCTTTCCAAATGGCGCAGACCGCCCGGAAAAAGCTCCCCGATAACGCGAACGCCGCCGATACACTGGGCTGGGCTTTCTACCACAAACATGTCTATACGTCGGCGATTAACCTGTTCAAAGAAGCTGTGAAGAAGGAACCGGACAGCGCGCTCTACAACTACCATCTGGGACTCGCTTATGCCAAGACTGGTCAGGCCGGGCTGGCCAAGCAACAACTGGACCGCGTAGTGAAGATTAAGCCGAATTTCCCGGAGGTTGAAGAACTACGACGGGCGCTGGCCGAGGCAAAAGGGTAGAAGCCGCTCAAGCTGGCACTACGACCCCGAACAACTCGCGCAGCTTTGCTTGCCACTCATGGTATCCAGGGAGCGATGTTTCCAGTCGTGAAGCTCCGCGCGTCTCAATCAGCTTATTGTCCGACAAAGTGATTCGGCCTTCGGGAGTGGGCAGCGAGCATATTCGCTGGCGGGTGAAATGCGACTCGGGTGAGGTCTGATGATACTGGCACATCCCCGCAAAGTCTGACAGTTCCCGCGGTTGCAGGGTGAACGCGTATTCCTTCCTCCACGTGCCTTCGGCCATGACTTCCAGTCCGAACACGGCATCGGCGGATGGAGGGGATGTGATGCGAGATGTCAAACGATAGACGCGCCCGAATTGCTTGTGCTCCACGCGAGACCGGAGGCGCAACGGTTCCAGGAAGCATTCGCCGAAGCCGACGTCGGCCAGCCACGGTTCGTCGAGATCGACACGCAGCGTGAGGTGGTCGAATTCCGGTCCGTAGCTCCCGTCTTGGCGAGCGACTCGACACGAGAGCAACGTCACCCGAAAGTTGAGCGCCCGCAACAGAGCGGCAAAAGCTCCATTCAATTCGTAGCAGAAGCCGCCGCGTTTTTCATTCACGATCTTGTACAGAATGCGGTTTTCGTCACAGACGATTTCTCGTCCCAGGTGGATATCGAGATTTTCGAAAGGGACTGTGAAGAGGTGCGCGCGGTGGAGGGAGCGCAGGAGATCAATGTCGGGCGTCAACGACCCCTGGTAGTCGATGCGCCGGAGATAAGCCTGAACGTCCATCGCCGCGGCCCGAGACGGAGCCAGCCCCCGTGTTTACACCGGCAGTTCTTCCTGCATCCATCCGCCGGTTGCTTCAGGCTTGGGTTCAGTAGCAAGATCCAGAACCAGCTTTTCAAGCACCATCCGCTTGCTGGTAGGATTCGAGCGCAACGCCAGGTCGGCCTTTGCGACCAGGCGAATGGCGCGCGTCAGTTCCCGCTTCGATTTGTAGCGCCACGCTTGCCGGATGATATCGTCGGCTGCAAACGGCGGCACGCGAAATCCCTGCCACAAAGCCGCCCAGAGCATGCGCTGATCGCGCACGTTGCGCTCCAGAATGACCAGCATTTGGCGAAAAGTCTTCGCCAGCATGTAGAGATGGCCGATGGCAGCTTCTTCGCCGTCGCCGGTCGAAAGCAGCGCATCGAGGACTTCCAGCGCGCGCACGCGGTCCTTGGACGAAATGGCATCGGTCAACTCATACAGCGACCGCTGTTTCGCCGCGAGCACCATGGTCTCGACATCGCCGAGCGTGATCTTTTTCTTTTCGCCAACGTAAAGAATCAGCTTCTCCAGTTCGTTCGACACCATCATCATGTCGCCGCCGAGTGCATCCACCAACTCGCGGGCCCCGTCGGCGTCGATCTTGACTTCGCGCGTGGTGCAGTACTCGCCGATCCAGCGGACAGCTTCACCCTCTTGCACACGAGACAGTTCCACGATGCCGCAGAACGAACCCAGATCTTCACGGATCTTCTGGTAGCGGTCCCTGTCCGTCATCTCCATGCGGCGGGCGTCAGCTGGAATGCTGATGTGATCGGCAACAAAAACTACGAGCGCGTCCGGGTTGGGATTCTTGCAGTACGCCTCGATAGCTCCGATTTTTTCTTCATTCGATCCGCGGCCAAACAAGGTCTTCACGCCGCGGACGAAGAACACCTGAAACGGCGCCATCAGCGACGGCGTGCGGGCGCGGTCCAGAACCTCAGTCAGCGAGGTCTCGGCGAGGTCGAACTCAAACAAACCGAAGTCGCGCGAGTCGGGCGCAACCAGGTGCTCAAGGATGGCATCGCGGCAGCGCTTGCGGAAAAACGCTTCATCGCCAACCAGCACATAGGCCGGCTTGACCTTGCGCGACTCGAGTTCGGAGATAAAGCGGTCGGCCTGACTGAAGGCGCGCATCAAAAGTCCTCCAACATCAGTACGCCTCCAGGATATTGGCCACCAGGGTACGCGCGAAATCCCGCGACAGGCGATCGACGGCCGGAGAATCTTCTTGAAAAAAACTGGGGAGATCGCGCGACAACTCGTACTGATCGTGAAAGAGATAGGAAGGATTCTCGAAGAGCACCTTGCCCTGACGATCGGTCAGTGTCACCTGTATGCTCACGGTGATCAAAGCGCTGGCCGCGCGCCCAGTTTGGGAGTCGTAAGCAAGCGGGGTAGCCGACGCCGATAAAACCGTTGCCTTCAACACGGCATCCGCGTCGCCTTTCGATTCATGGATCACACGGTACTGCGTGCGGGCGTTGAATTCGCGCACCACGGCGTCGGTTAGCAGTTGCTCGATGCGAAAAGTCTGGCTCTGGCTGACGAAGCCGGGAATGGCTATGGTGTGGATATTCTGCGGCAGTTCTACCGCACTTCCCGCGGTGTGGTAGCCGCAACCGGTCGCGGCCAGGCCCGCTGCGAGCGCCACTGCGGCCACGCACCAGTTCGCCATCCATCGCTTCATTGACCTGACCTCATTGAATCTGACCTCTCGGCCGGGATGCGGTCATAGTCTCGGCGCATTCGACCGCAGTCAGAGCGGCAACGCGCAGGTTGTCGGTAGTTGCCCAGAGCCACACGCCGTTCTTGTGATTGGCGTCGATGGTGACTGAGACCAGGATGTCGCCCTGACCAGCCGCACTCACGCTGGTGGGCGTATCTTCCGGGCTGCCACTTACGACTACGTGCTCTCCCGTCAGAGCCTGCGAGAAATCTTCGATCGCGACTGGTTTTTCCATCTCCAGATAAACCGAAAACCCGTGCCCATGGAAAACAGGCGCCTGCAGCACCTGCAGGGAAGGCTCCGCTGCGCCGCTCGCAATGCGCCCGTAGTGCTTCCGGATTCTTTGCGACACCGCTTCGAGAGCCAGTTCAGATCTCTGTCCGTAGCGCGGCACCATGTTGAAGGCCACTTGGATGTCGAAGACATTCTTCGGCAACTCCTGGAAGGAAAGCAGATTTATGGTCTGCTCATGCAGTTCGTCCATCCCCTTCTGGCCATTCTCCGACGCCGGTTCAAACACGGTCGCAACCATGCGTTGTATTTTGGCAGCCTTCTCGCTCCGCAAAGCAAGCAGCGCGAGGACCGTAGCTGCTGGATGAGCCACCACCACTGGGCCCGGTTGCAACTCCGGGGCAATGGGCTGGCCGGTCTGGCGCTCGATCCAGGGCGAGCGGACCGATGCTCCCGCCTCATCTTCGAGCGCGAAGGAGACATCCACGATGGTATCGCCGAGGTCGCGAGCCGCCCTCCAGTTATTGCGCGTAGAGCGCGGATCGGAAGCGAAGAAGGTGAAGTCCACGCGTTCGAACTGCTCCGAGCGGATGCTCTGGATAAAGCTCACCTCATCGCCGACCGCTTCCAACTTGCCGAGAGACTCGTCATCATCGAGCAAGCGAATATCGACGGCGGGAAAATTCCGTTCCCGCAAAATTTCGGCAATCTCTTTGCCCTTGAGCGATGCCGCGCCAACAATCGCCACGCGGTAAAGGTTTGTGCCGCGGAGATCAGCCTGCGAAGCGGCGGATTTCGCAACCGGAGGCTTGGAGAGAGGACTCATGGAGTGTGAGATGCCTCCCGCTGTATCGGAGGTGCAGGCCGAGTCCTGCGATGGAAGATCCACTGCAGGCGCCACATGACGCCGGAAGCCATGTATAGAATCGCGATGGCGAAAAGCGCGGGCCGGGAAAATAGCGCGATCGAAGCAACCACCACCGCGATCACAACAATCAGGCGGAAGGGACGGCGCGAGCGAAAATCAATATCCTTGAAGCTGTAGAAACGCCACGTGCTGACCATCAAATAGCCGACTACGACGACCATCATCAACCAGCTCATGGCCGTCCACCAGGAAGTCACGGGCACACCCTTGGAGTAGTGAACGATCGCCGCAACGACTCCCGCACCGGCCGGAATCGGCATGCCCACGAAATATTTCTTCCCCGGACGTCCCGGATTCGAAGGCTGCGGATTTTTCGCAATATTGAAGCGCGCCAGGCGGCTGGCGCCCGCCATGAGGAAGGCGAAGCAGGCGATCGAGCCCAGTTGCACGGCCCGCAGGCGGAGGTCGGGATCAATCGCGGCTGACAGCAAATGAAAGCCCCACATCCAGGCAAGCAGCGCCGGGGCTACGCCGAAGGTGATCACGTCGGCCAGCGAATCGAGTTCTCTGCCGAAATCGCTGGAGGTGTGGGTCATGCGCGCGACGCGGCCGTCCAGACCGTCGAACAATACGGCGAAGCCGATGGCCATGGCGGCGAAGTCCAAGTGCCGGGCGTCACCCGAGGTGCCATGCACGGTCTGCAGAATGGCGTAGAAACCCGCCGCGATATTTGCCGTGGTGAACAGCGAGGGCAATATGTACATGCCTTTGCGCAATTTTCCGCGCGGGTGGTCCGATTCGCGACGACGCGGCGTTTGCTCTTCCATTTTCAGTGCGCCTCCCGCTCCCCGGCCGTGCCGGCATGAACCGGCTGCACTGCTGGCTGCGTAACCGGCAAAACGGCAAGGACCGTGGCTCCTCCCTTGACGCGATCACCGGGCTTCACCCGGATTGCGGCGTCGCGATCGAACAGAACATCCACGCGTGAACCAAACTTGATGAGCCCAACCCGCTCACCGCAGGCGATGTGGTCTCCCACTTTAAAATTGAAAACGATGCGCCGCGCGATCAGGCCGGCGATCTGTTTGAATATTACGGTACGGCCGTCGCCTTGGACGGTAACGATGTTCTGCTCGTTTTCCTCCGCCGAATTCGCTTGCATGGCATTGAGGAACTTGCCGCGCTGATAGCGCACGTCACGGATCACGCCTGCAATCGGCGAGCGGTTCACGTGCACATCGAAAACGCTGAGAAAGATGCTGATCCGGTTCCGCGGAGTGCCGCCAGAAGTCGCCAGAGATACGTCGGTCACTTTGCCGTCCCCCGGAGAAACAATCGCCCCGGGAAGCGTAGGAATCTGGCGCTCGGGATCACGGAAAAACCACAGAAAGAAAGCTCCCAGTAACAATACCGGGATGGCGTAAGGCCAAGCCGCCAGCCACGCGATGATGACTGCGGCAAGCAGGCATCCCGCACCGTAAAAGTAGCCATCACGAACCATAGGAATTCAGACTGATTATAGAGCGAGGTTGCGGCATTCTACATAACTGCAATAAAAAAAGGCGCTTAGAAGCGCCGAGTACGGAGACAGGGGTAGCCTGCCACAGTCTCTCTATCTCGATGCTCCGGCCCGATGGCTCAGGCCGGTAGGTCCAGGCTCGCCTAGCCCGGCTAATCTAGGCAGACTGCCGATGAACCTGCATTTCCAGACTCTGCATCTGGTCTTTGAGGCGCAGCTTTAGTTTCTTCAGCCGCACTTCCTCTAGTTTTTCGTCTTCGGTGAGGTATCGCTTTTGGGTGAGGGATTCCAGCCGTTGGGAGTATTGCGAGTGCTCCTGAACCAGTCGCTGGAACTGATCATGACCGGTCAGGAGTTGCTCTCTTGGAGTCAGCATCCTTGCTAGACCTCCTGGGTTGTTTCTTACTGCACGGTTAAAAAGTAGCACAGGAATCGGTCGCGGTTCAATGAGATTTCATAGGAAGATTTCCACCGTCAGCAAGGGCCTGCTACGGCAAAGTCGCACAGAAAGTGGTGCAAAAATCCACCCTTTGGGCCAGATCAGCGGTCGAATCGAAGCACGTAGAGAATCGCATCCTCCACGGGATCCCTGTAATACCCTCGGCGGCGGCCGACCTCGCGAAACCCGTGTTTTTCGTACAGTCGGCTGGCCGGCAGATTCGACTCGCGGACTTCGAGCAGAATCGCCGACGCAGCCTCGCCAGCCGCGCGGTCAATCAATTCGCGCAGCAACTCACTGGCGACGCCGCGGCCGAGGAACTCGGCGGCCACCACAATGTTCTCGATCTCCCACTCGCCCGCGACCGCCTTCGCACAAACGAATCCGCAAAGCTGGCCTGCTTCTTCGGCTGCGTCTTCGGCCACGAGAACGACTCCGCTACCTACTAACTTTTTGTACTGCTCAGAGGTCCAGTGGGCTGCGCCGGGAGCCTGCTTCTCGATGGCGAGAATCGCCGGCACATCGGTCAACGCGGCAGAGCGGATGGCCACAGGCATGGAAAGTCTCACGACGCTGGCTTCGAGAAGATTTCAGCATCGGAATGGCGGATGTAGTTGGCTTCCAGTTCCTCGGGACGAACAGTCTGCCCCCGTTGAAGACGCTCCCAACCCAGACGGGCAATTACGCCGGCGTTCGGATACTCGATCAGCTCAACCTGATTTCCGGCGCCCTGAACCATCGCAGCCAACACGGCATCGGGCGTAACGACTGTCTTATGCGTCGCTTCGGCGCTCTTCGCTTTGGCGCCCTTGGCTTCGGCAAGAAACTCTTCCCGGCTCAGCAGGCGTTCGCTATGGAACTGCGTGTGCGGCTTAAGTTCATAGTCGCCGACATATACGTCGCCACGGCCCGCATCCAGCGCCGCGAGAACCCGGCCGTTTGCCGGACCGCGCGCCGTACTGCTCGAGGCAACCGCTTCCAGAAGTGAAATGGCAGCGATTGGTTTCTGCAGTGCCTCCGCCAGAGCCTTGATGGCAGCCAGGCCCACGCGCAGCCCCGTAAACGAGCCCGGACCTGACACGACCGCAAATGCCGCGAGCTGGCTTTTACGATATTCGTGATTTTCGAGCAGCGCGGCGATCTGCGGTACGAGCTGCGCCGAAAACGCGCCACCGGCGAGTGGCACAACTTCGACGATCTCGACGCCGCTCTGGCCAGGCATTACACGCGCCAGCGCGATGCTGCCGTTCTTGCCCGAGGTATCGGTTACGAGCAGAAGCATAAGCTGAAACGATTGCCAATCAGTGGCCGCTTTCTACTAACTCCAGCAATACGCCCGCCGTGCTCTGCGGATGCACGAACACATACCGATGCCCGCCAGCGCCCGTCTTGATCTCATTCGATACCAGACGCACGCCGTCGCTCTTTAGTTTTGCAACCGCCGCCGCCAGATCCGGAACGCGTATACAAACATGGTGCAGCCCCTCGCCGTGCTTGGCGATGAACCTAGCAATGGTCGAATCGTCCGAAGTCGCTTCCAGCAGCTCCAGCCGGCTCTCGCCCACCGGCACCATCACCAGCCGAACTTTTTCCTGCTCGACGGTTTCTTCCGGAGAAACGGTCAGTCCCAGCTTCTCGTAAATGGACTTCGCCGCCGCCAGCGACTTCACCGCGATGCCGAGATGATCAATGCTGAATTCCATGATTACCAGCCCGAACCTAACGGTGGAGGCCGGGCCCGTCTCTCCACCGAATCTACGCGGGGTTAACGCCGCGCACAATCTCCTCCACCAGCGAATACGGATCGCGCTTGTGCTCGGCGATCTCGGCCGCGTAACGCTCGAGGCTGCCACCATCCATCTGCCCGCGCGCCTTTTCCAGCATCGCATCGCGCAGCATCTCGACCAGCCGCTCCTGCCAGTTCTCGACGTTCTTCTTGAACACCAGGTTCTCTTTCTTCAGGTACGCCTCGTAGTCTGCGATCGCTTCCGCCAACGCTTCGGTTCCCACGCCCTCGCTGGCAACCGTCTTGACGATCGGCGGAGTCCACCGGTCGTTGCGCGTGGCCAGCGATTGCATGGCGCGAATCTCGCGCTCGACGCGCTCTGCGCCCTCGCGGTCGCTTTTATTGATCACGAAGATGTCGGCGATCTCCATGATCCCGGCCTTGATCGTCTGCACATCATCGCCCATGCCGGGCACCAGAATCACGATGGTGACGTCCGCCAGCCGGACAATATCGACTTCATCCTGCCCGACGCCAACCGTCTCGATCATAACCAGGTCGCGGCCCGAGGCATCGAGCACAGTGGCGGCATCCGCGGTGGCGCGCGCCAGCCCGCCCAGCGAGCCTCGTGTTGCCATGCTGCGGATATAAATCCCCGGATCGCCATAGTGATCCTGCATGCGGATGCGGTCGCCCAAAATCGCCCCTCCCGTATAAGGGCTGGTCGGATCGACCGCGATGATTCCGACGGTCTGCTGCTTCTTGCGATAGTGCTTGGCGAGCTGATCGACCAGCGTGCTTTTACCCGATCCCGGGGCCCCGGTCAGACCAATGATTCGCGCCTTGCCCGTGTGCGGAAATAGCGCCTTGAGGAGTTCCGACCAACCGGCGGCCCGGTTCTCGACCGTAGATATGGCGCGGGCTAGCGCGCGGGGATCGCCGGAGCGCAAACGGTCGACAAGAGTTGTATTCGCAGGAGTCAAGCAGGATAGTGTAACAACCCGCACCGATCCTCGTTAATTCTGGATTCAGCGCCCGATCGCAGTCGGGTGCTTCGGCTGGTAGAGCCCGACCTTCCCGCCGCCAGGCAGAAGAATCGTCGTCAGACTGCCCCAGCGCTCCTCTTTCACCGAACCACACTTCACTTTCTTGCCCTTCAGCGATTCCATCGTCGACTTCAGGTCGTCGCACATGAAGTAGAGCTCGTGCAGGTCATTCTTCTCGGAGGGATGAAACGCAGCTTCTGCGGGAGGCAGCGCAAAAATCAGCCAGGCATGACCGGCGTCCACCGCGGGAAATTTGAGAACATCGCGAAAGAAAGCGCGATCGCTTTCCGGGTCCTTGCTGTAAACGATGATGTGAGCTCCGGTGATCATCGCAGACCTTATTCTCGCCTCGCGGATCGGCGGCTATCTTACGTCTTACCGCAATTGTCGAGCAACAACCAGCCGCTCAGTTGCCGTTCACCATAGGACTCGCAAGGTCCTTGACCGCCGGCCCAATGGAACTGCCGTTTAGATGGACGCACCGCAGGCGCATAATCCGGTAGACGTCGAAACTGAGCATCACCAACATCGTGACGATGGCCCACGGCAACATCCTTGCTATCCAGGTATTGATCAGGTTGGTCAGTTCGATCGCCTTTGCCGCGGGAATGCTCGACGCGCTGAATCCGACGAGAAGATGCGCTTTGAGTAGCCAGCAGAAGAGTCCCGCTCCGATGCCGTCAAATAATAAGCGGAGGCTGGCGCGACGCCGCGTCCAGTAGGGTCGGAAAAGATTCACGCTCGCAACGGCGACATTGGCCGCCGCCAAAAACAGAAAGCTCCAGAAAAACACCTGCCACACGGGAGCTATGGTGATCCGCACTCTGTAGAAATCAATTGTCGGCCGAGGCCAAAATATGGCGACGAACCAGACATTGGAAACAATACCTGCTGCGATCTCAAACAGGGAGCCGAAACGCGATATACGGTTTGGGTCACGCACAGGCGGCAGTTTGCGCGGGTTCCAGGTGTTCAGAGCTTCCAGCTTGACGCCGCTTCTTTCAGCAATCGCAAAAGCCAGGGTCGTGAAGAATGCGAAATAGAGAACGGTCACCGCCATATTTTCCATATGGAGGTAGCTGCGATGCGCGGGATCAGCCAGCAGGAAGGCGAGCCAGATCAGAAATCTCGGTACCACACAGCCGATCAGCAAAACCGCCAGCACGAACCGGTAGATGGGAAACAGCGTGGGCCCGATCAGGTACTGCTGGGGCCGATAGCGCGACGCCACAGCCAGTGGCGAACCGCAGCGCTTGAGGATCGCTTCCACTTCCGCGTCCTCCAGTTTGCGCCCGAGTTCGGTCTCCTTCTCTTCGATCTGCGAGCGCAGATCTTCCGATAGTTCCGCTATGATGTCGTGCCTCTGCCGCTTGGGCAACCAGAATTCGATTGCATGCAGATAACGATCGAGTAGTTCCATGGCCAGCTCCTTAGAGAATTCCGGTTAAAGTATTCCGTTCAATGACGAATTGATTCTTTGCCACTCCGCGCCCAACTGTTTGAGCATCAGCTTGCCGTCGGGAGAAAGACGGTAGAAGCGTTTGTTCCGCTTCTCTTCCTCCCGCCATACGCTGGTCAGCAGGCCCTGGCTTTCCAGTCGGCGCAAAAGCGGATACAGCGTTCCCTCGTCAATTTCCAAGCCCTGCTCGGCAAGCGCTTTGCGCAGCGTATAACCGTAGCGCTCGGTTCGGAGCTGCGACAGCACCGCCAGACTCAGACAGCCGCGGCGCAGCTCCAGGCGAAGGTTTTCGAAGAGGTCTGGATTGCCATTACTCTGTGACATACAGTGTACGACACACACTGTATGTCATACAGTATCGATTGTCAAGAGGAATTTTGGTGGTCAAAGAAAGAATTTGCCGGTGGAGAGCCTGGCGTCCCTGCCCAGCAGGACGGGCGAGGCGCCCGTCGCTCCATCGAATAGGTCAATCCTTCAGCAACTGCCTCGCAATCACCAGCCGCTGAATTTCGCTTGTCCCTTCGCCAATCGTGCACAGCTTCACATCGCGATAAAACTTCTCCGCCGGATAATCCTTGATGAACCCATACCCGCCGTGGATCTGAACGCCTTCATTGGCGCACCTCACCGCTACCTCGCTGGCGTAAAGCTTCGCCATCGACGATTCCATTGTGGTCTTCATCCCCGCGTCTTTCATTGCGGCGGCGCGCAACGTCAGAAGCTTTGCCGCCTCGATTTCCGTTGCCATGTCGGCCAGCTTCCACTGGATCGCCTGAAATTCTGAAATGGCCTTCCCAAATTGCTGGCGTTCTTTCGAATACTTCAGCGCCGCCCCGTATGCCCCCTCGGCCATTCCAAGCGAGAGCGCGGCGATCGAAATACGGCCGCCGTCCAGAACTCGCATGGCATCGACGAAGCCCCCGCCCTCCTTGCCAAGAAGGTTTTCATCCGGCACAAAACAATCTTCGAAGATCAACTCCGCCGTGTCGCTGGCGCGCAATCCGAGCTTGTTTTCTTTTTTCCCCGGACGAAATCCTTTGGTGCCCTTCTCGACAACGAACGCCGAAAGCCCGTGCGTGCGCGCCGCGCGATCGGTTATCGCCAGCACGACGACCGCGTCCGCATAGTGGCCGTTGGTGATGAAAGTCTTGGTGCCGTTGAGCACCCATCCGCCCTTCGCTCGCGCCGCCGTCATCCGCGCGCTCCCCGCATCCGACCCCGCCGAGGGCTCGGTCAATCCCCATGCCCCGAGGTACTCGCCGGTGGCCAGCTTCGGCACATACTTCTTCTTCTGCGCCTCATTTCCCGCAACATAAATGTGATTCGAACAAAGGGACGTATGCGCCGCGACAATGATCCCGACCGAACCGTCAATGCGCGAAAGTTCCGCGATCGCCGTGACGTATTCCACATAGCCCATACCCGCGCCGCCGTATTCAGGTGGGAAAATTATCCCCAGCAGGCCGAGCTTGCCTAGTTCCTTGATCGTAGTCAGGGGGAATTCGCAGGCTTCATCCCATTTCATGACGTTCGGCGCAATCTCGCGTTCGGCAAACTCGCGCACCGTCTTCTTCAGGTGCAGTTGCTCTTCATTCAACTGGAAGTCCAATGACCCTCCATCTAGTTTCTCGCGTTCGCGTTATCGTTTTGAAACTTGTTATCCCGAGCGGAGCGAGGAATCCGCAGTTCGCTCTGAAATTGTGATTGGGATGCCGCGCGCGGGGATGGCGCAAAATTGGCGCCCAACTTTTCATTTAAGCATGGCCGACGGCAATCAGCGAAACCCTCATACCGACCGGTTGGCTTGGGAACGTCTACCAAACTAGTTGTTATCGATCAATGGCCCAAAATGAGGTTCTTGAATAGGTTGAAAACAATGGGAGTGAATGCCAAGAGCAGCAACAGGAATACTCCAGCCAGCACGAATACCCAAAGCTGAGTCGACCGGGCCAACACCAGTCTTTGTCTTTCCGCTACCTGTTGCTGATTGGCCAGAGCTTGCTTTTGATTTGTCAAACCTTGCTGTTGGCCCTCGACGAAGGCCTGAAGGAGTTCTGTATGTTTTTTCTGCAGATCGCGAATTTCCTGCAATAACGCCACTGTCGAATCGTCGGCCATAAGCTCCCCCCTCGCGATATGACACACTAAAATCAAGCGCTGGGATATATCGCCGAAGTCGTAAGCCTCTCGGAGGCGGATCGGCGACGGATCGCCCACGGAAATGGCGACCAAGCGGCGGTATTGGGCCCTCGGCCCTTCCGCCCCGAGAAACGATCGAGGCCTAAGAAACACTATGCTTTAGGGAGTTCCGTGCTTTCCCCAAAGCCAATTCGAGGGTATACTCCATACCAAATCGGAGTGCTGGGTTCTCGAACTCCCCTCGACAACCCGGGGCGAATGTGCGCCTTTGTCGGGGGACCGAGACGCGCTCCCCTCGCTGGCGCTCCGACCCCGGGCAATTCCAATGGATGAGCGCGATTACAGGGACAGGGACAATGCTTCCGATAGCCCCACGATGCCGGGAATCCGTGTGCCCGGAGACATCGTAGGCGCCGGGGCGCTAACGCCTCCTCCGCTTTCCAACGCTCCGCTCTCCGACGCTCCAACGTTGCCGCACGGGAGCGCGATTCCGAGTGCAGCACTTCCCTACATCCGTTCGGGTCCGCCTTCGGTCGGCGGCATCTCCGCTTTTCAGAGTCTGCAACCGGGAGTGCTTTTCGGTGGACGCTACGAAATCCTAAGCGTGCTCGGGCAGGGCGGTATGGGTGCAGTGTACAAGGCCCGCGACCGCGAACTGGACCGCCTGATCGCGCTCAAAGTCATCCGCCCCGAACTGGCAACCGATCCCGCGATTCTGCTGCGCTTCAAGCAAGAACTTATTCTCTCCCGCAATATCACGCACAAGAACGTGGTCCGCATTTACGACCTGGGCGAGGCTGATGGCATCCGTTTCATCAGCATGGAATACGTCGACGGGGAGGACCTGCGCACGCTATTGCGTCGTCAGGGAAAGTTCCCGCCGAAGGAAGCCATCACGGTGGTGGAGCAGGTCTGCCGCGCGCTCGACTCCGCCCATTCCGAAGGCGTCATCCATCGCGACCTGAAGCCCCAGAACATCATGCGCGACAAGCACGGCCGCATCGTGGTGATGGACTTTGGCCTGGCGCGCTCGCTTGGCGAGACCGGCATGACCCAGACCGGCGCCATCGTCGGCACGCTCGAATACATGTCGCCCGAGCAGGCTCTCGGCAGCACGCTTGACCAGCGCTCCGACATTTTCAGCGTCGGCCTGATCTTCTACGAACTGCTCACAGGAAAAGCTCCCTACGAAGCCGACACCGCCATCGCCAGCCTCATGAAACGTACCCGCGAGGAGGCGCGCTCCGCTTCCGACGTCGACGCCTCTGTCCCCAGATCCCTGAGCGCGATCGTCAGCCGCTGCCTGGAACGCGAGCCGGCGAACCGCTATCACTCCTCAGTCGAACTGTTGCAGCAATTGACGACTTGGGAAGCCAACCCCAACATCAGCGCCGAAACGTTGTCGAAGATGATTTCGCATCCGATCGTGCGTTCGTCGCGCTTCAGTCTGGATCTTCCGGGAAAAAGCTGGATGTGGATCGTCGGAGCCGTGCTTGTCATCGCGCTGGCAACCTTTGCCGGACGCACGTTGCTGAATCGCACGGGAACGTCGTACGGCGAGGTGGCGCAAGGCATCCCCTCGCTTAAACAGGGAAAGTACGTTGCCATCCTGCCCCTGAAAAAGGTTGGTGACGAGAAAGCCGTGGGCTACGTGGCCGACGGCATTGGCGAAGCTCTCGCCGCCAAGCTGTTTCAGTTGAAGGAAGTCCACCTGGCATCCTCGGACGCAGTAGATAAAGCGGTCGCTAGGGATCTGCCTCTTTCCAAGCTCGCTCGCGAACTGGGCGCCAACCTGGTGCTGCAGGGCAGTGTGCAGGGCACGAGCGACAATCTCCGCGTCACCCTCGGTCTCGACGATGCCACTACCGGCAAGCGTGTTTGGAGCCAGGAGTTCTCGGGAGCCTCCGGCGACGTGCTCACCCTCGAAGACCAGATCTACAGCACCGTGGCCACCGCCCTCGCCCTCAAGCCGACCGACGAAGAGCAAGCCCGAGTCGGCGCCCACCCGACCGAGAACGTGAAGGCCTACGATCTTTACCTGCAGGGACGAAACGTGCTGCGCAATAGTCACGGCATCGACGGAATTCGGCCCGCGGTAACACTGTTCGAGCAGGCCATCGACAAAGACCCCAATTTCGCTCTCGCCTATACCGGACTCGCCGACTCCAGCCTCCGCATGTACGGCGTAAGCAAAGACAGCATTTGGGCGCAAAAAGCCACGCTGGCCGCCCAGCAGGCGGAGCGCCTGTCCAACAACCTGCCCGAAGTTCACATATCACTCGGCAGCGTCTACTCCACTACGGGTAAGAATACCCAGGCGATTACCGAACTGAAGCGCGCTTTGGAGCTGGCTCCGAACTCCGATGAAGCGTATCGCAGCCT
Source organism: uncultured Acidobacteriaceae bacterium (assembly GCA_963789205.1). Classification (GTDB taxonomy): domain Bacteria; phylum Acidobacteriota; class Terriglobia; order Terriglobales; family Acidobacteriaceae; genus Acidiflorens. Next base: position 26,715 of record CAWBJV010000016.1, on the reverse strand, counting down.
GGGTGACGCCTACGCCGCCAGCGGCCAAAGCAACGAAGCCGTTTCCGCTTACCGGAACGCGGTTGACGCCAACTCCTACAATTGGTTGAATCACATCGCTCTCGGCAAGGCCTACTTTGGGCTAGGTGACAACGCAAGAGCGCTCGTGGAGTTTCAGAAAGTTACCGAACTCGCCCCCGATAATCCCATGGGCTACGGAGACATCGGCTCGGTGTATTTGCGCGAAGGAAAGTGGAGCGAGGCCATCCCTCATTTCCAGAAGGCTCTATCGATCGCCCCGGATTCTCCGACCTATTCCAATCTCGGCACCGCATATTTCTGGCTGAGGCGCTACGACGACTCGGTCAAGATGTACGAGAAAGCAACCGAGATGACGCCCAACAACGAGGAACTATTCGGAAATCTGGGGGACGCCTACCGATGGTCGGGCCATTCCGACCAAGCTACCGCGGCCTACGGCAAAGCCATCTCGCTTGCCTTCCAGGAGCTTCGCGTAAACCCGCGATCAGCCTCCATCATGGGTGATCTTGGGCTGCTGTATGCCAAGAAAGGCGACACCGCGAACGCGCTGCAGTACACCCAGCAGGCGCGCGCCATAAGTCCTGAGGACGTGCAGCTGATGTACTCAGAGGCTCAGGTGAAGACACTGATCGGTAAGCCAGAAGAGGCCTTGAAGTCACTGCGGCTGGCATTGGAAAAGGGATATGCTGCGCAGGAGGCCTGGAACGATCCCGAGCTTCAGAAGCTCCAGGCCCTGCCGCAGTTTTCACAATTGGTCAACGAGTTTACCAGGAAGAACCACTAAGCCTTCAAGCGCCTCTTCCACAGCTTACGACGCGAAATGATCGCGCCCAATCCCGTCACCATCAATGCTACCGTTCCCGGCTCCGGAACCGTACCCGCGTGCGCGGACATCGTGGTTCCACCGTTCGTCCAGCAACTCGTCCCAACACAGGCGAAACCAATGTCGAAGCTCTGGCCATTCAATATGCCCTTGCGCGCATTCTGTCCGCCCTTAATGCCCTTCAGAATAATCTCCACCGAGTCGCCCACGGTTTTGGTCGTGCAGCTCAGAAACAGGCTCTGACTGCAGCTAATGGCACTCGCCGGCACGCCCGTTTCGATCAGCGTCAGCGAAGTCCAGTTTTTCCCGCTCGTGTTCGTGAAGTATAAAAAGCCCTTCCCGGACTTCGGGATTGTGAACGAAAAATTCACGCCGACATCCGTACATCCTTTAGGCGGGCAAAGCAGTGGAGCGCCGCCGCCATTGACACCTTGAATGATGATTTTTGGATCGTTGATTCCGTCGGCGAACGCCATCACCGAGCCCACTACAAACAGCAACGCAAACGTGCAGATCCGAGAGATTTTCATCGATGTTTTCCTATTCACCAAAGGAAACTTGCTGGGTAATCTTCTCCCAGCTTTAGGGGAGTGCGGCGAGGGTAGCTCGTTCAGCGACGCGGGTCAAGCGGAAATCGGCACATACCTCAAAATATATATTGGGAACATGCAAACTATTGCGCACGGCCCAGTCTGACCTGTGCAAATCTGTGCATGTCCCTTTTATTTTACTTACGGAGCGTATTTTTATTTACGGAGCGCATCGCGAGCAAAAAAGCCGGAGCCCGAAGGCCCCGGCTGTCCAGTTGGGTGTGCCCGGATAAAGACTTAAATGCTCGTGTGGGGACGGGCGCCTCGCCCGTCCGAGCCGAGCGAAGCTCGGCAGCTGCGTGTGGTCGCATCAACCCTAGATTCGCTAGCGCCCCGTCACCGCCGCCCCGTAGAGACGCGGCTTGCCGCTTCTCCGGCTTACGCGCTCCGTCGCGGCCGCACCGTCAAGTCCCGCACCTGCGCCAGAATGCTCGACATCTGCATCCCGTTCAGCTGTGACAGATACGGCAAAACCTCGGCGACGAACTGGTCTTCCATCAACTCACGCACTTCCTCCTGCCGGTTCCGTTCTCCACCGGAGAGCAGATCCGGTACACTGACCTCGAGCGCCCTTGCCAGACGCTCCAGCGAAGACAACGTCGGCGTCGCCTTCTCGTTTTCGATTTTTGAGACGTAAGTCCGCGGCACCGACATTCGCAGTGCCAGCTGCCGCTGACTCAGGCCATTCCGCAGCCGCAGCGATCGGATCGAGAACGCCAGCTTCAGATGCCCGCGCCCGTTAGAATGGACGTTCACCGGCAGTACCTCTGGCGCCGGAGTCATAGCGGCAATCTCCGCCTCGTCCTCATCCAATGACAGATGGCAACGGCGGCACAGACTGTTAGATGTGCGGAATTGCACCAAGAGACAACGGTCGCATCGTACAACTTCCCGTGAGTCCACGGGGGTTAGTGTGGTGGCCATTTAGGTTTTGCGAGTGCCAGAGCGGGGGGCTACTCTCAAAGCCAACTAGAGGGTAATCTGCTGGATGGAACCTGTGGAAGTCAAGACAAAAGTATGAAAAAACAAAGCGTTTATCGAAACAAGACCATAATTACGCCGCGAAAATCACAGGAAATCAGGTACAAAACCAATGAATCAGCGCGACGCCGCATGGTGTTTACTAACTCAGTTCACCCAATCAGAAAGTCTTCGGAAACATGCACTCGCTGTCGAGGCTTGCATGCGCGCCTACGCCCGCAAAGCCGGAGCCGACGAAGAATTGTGGGGCATGGTCGGTCTTCTCCATGATTTCGATTACGAGAAATATCCGAGCGCCGACGACCACCCCTACAAAGGCTCCGAGATTCTGAAAGAACGCGGGTACTCCGAAGAAATGCGCCGCGCTATTATGTCGCACGCCCAGTACTCCGGCGTCGCGCGCCTCTCGCCCATGGAGAAAACCCTCTTCGCCTGCGATGAACTTGCCGGATTCATCACTGCTTGCGCCCTCGTGAAGCCGGGAAAATCCCTCGCCGAGGTCGAAGCCCCATCCGTCCGCAAAAAAATGAAGGACAAGGCCTTCGCCCGCAGCGTCCACCGCGAAGACATCATCGAAGGCGCCGCCGACCTCGGCTTGGATCTCGAAGCGCACATCGCCTTCTGCATCGAAGCGATGAAGGCGATCGCGGGAGAGCTAGGGTTGGACGGGTCGGCAGCTAAGTCCGCCTAAGTCCGCCTAAGTCGGGCTTGGGCCGAGATCCTCTCGCGTGCTTCACTTCTTACTCTTTGTGCCAATCAACCCAAATATCTGCAATTGCTTGTTGCTGGCCACGAACACCAGCCCGTTCGCCACCACCGGAACCAGGTTCGAATTGCCGCCCAGATTCGGCCACGCGCCCGCGGTGCCTTTAAACAGCTCCTTCATTGTGGTTCCCGACTCCGGATCGAACGCAAACAGATAAATCGGCGCCGCTTTCGTATTCGGAGGATGCGATATTGCCCAAATGATCGGATTGGCATTTCCATTCGACGAAATCGTGGTGAAGAATCCTGGATTCTGCGCGCCACCTATCGACGGAGAAGTCGCCACTTTTATCAACGCCACTTTGGGCGACGTCTGCACCTTCCAGGCTTCCACTAGCCTCCCGCCGCTGCTCACCACCCGTCCCAATCCATCCACCGGATCCACGAAATAAGACTGGCCGCACCAGCAATGGCCCACCCCGTAGCTGCCCAGCACATGGTTCGCCGTCGGCGAGTACCCACCCAGATTGTCTTCGTTCATCAAAAACATCGTTCCCGCCTTGCCCGCTGCCACCGCCAGATGTGGCTTCGGGCCCGGCTGATCGGGTAAGACCAGCACTCCGCCCGAGCCGAAATCAGCGTCGAACTGATCGAGGGTCGCCTGATTCTTCGGCGTGAACAGATCAAGCACCGTCGTTAACGTGGGCGAGACCTTGACGACACTCTCTTGAATGTTGGTGACACCGTCGTATGTTGTCCCGGAATAATCGGAGTTCCCGGTCACGAACAGGATGTTGCCCGCATCGTCGGTCGCCAGTCCGTACCCCGACATCCAGATCGACGATAGGAAGAAGCTGTCCGGCGAAGTTGCCTGCTGGTCGAGGAGTTGGTTTGACGGAAACGGCGCCAGCGATCCCGCCGTCCACCCCAGCAGCCAGCCTCGCGAAACATTCGCTGAAAGATCGCAGAAGCTGCCAAACCCCGCATAAATGCTGCCGTTCGCGAGCAACAACCCCGGCCGCTGACGCTGGTAAGTCGCGTTGAAGTTGAATGTCGTTCCATTGGTCAGCGTATGCGAAGCCGTCACCAACTTGGGCGCGACCTTGTTGCTCAAGCTCCCCAGATCGAGCGCGTAAAGACGGTATTCCGGCCCAGCCACCAGCGTGTAAACCATCACGTACAGCGTTTTACTGGCGAGGTCGATCACCGGCGTCGAGTTGATGCCGACATTCGGCCCGTTGTTCGTGCATCCCAACGGAAGCGGCACCGGCGGCCCGAGGTTCCGGCTCAACAGCGCTGTCCCGCTGTGAACGTCGATTGCGTACACCGTGTTGTGTTCCGTCGCCACATAAGCCACATCGTGAGTGCCCTGAAATTGTCCAGCGGTAATCAGCACGCCCGGCACCACCAGCGGCTGAGCGTCAACCTGGTCGTCGAGCACCACGGTCCGCAGCAAGCCGAACGACGGCGTCCCGACGTTGGCAGGCGTCAGGGCCGTTTCATGTTTATTCCATCCGGTGCGGTTGTTGTCGTAGTGATAAGTTGTGACAGCTATCTGGCCCGCTGCACCCGCGCTGATGAAAACAAGGGCGGCAAGTACAGCCGTGCCGCCAACGCGGTGATTTCCTTTACGATGTCCTGGCATGTTTTGGCCTCTTTAAGTTTCCGTCGCACGGAACCAGTGAGAGAACGCTAAACGCTCTGGCGCGCCTCTTGGGGGAGAGGCGTTGAACCGGGTGAGTCTAATGCACTCAGCGCGTGGCTGTAAACAGCGATTCTTGCTCTTCCCAACCGCATAAAACAGCGCGGTGTGGGCGAAAAGCGGGTAGTAGGCCCCTTCCCTTCGGCAAGCTTATGGTCATGATGACAAATTTCGAGGGGCAAATTTTGGTGAGAACACTTAGCGCAACACATCGGCCAATCTGCCGCTGGCAATCAACTCCGCGATGCGCGCGAAATCTCGATACATCACGCGGTCCTTTTCCATCGTCGCGCACACCGCCCGGATGGCCGCGTGCGCCTGCTGCAACGGTTTCGAAGTCTTCAATGGCGCGAGGAAATCAATCGCCTGTGCCGCTGCCATGGCCTCGATAGCCAGCGTGTTGCGCGTGTTCTCCACCACTCTCTTCAGCTTGTTCGCCGCGGTCATGCCCATAGAGACGAAGTCTTCTTTATTGCCCGACGTCGTAATCGAATCGACCGATGCAGGATGCGCCAGCACTTTGTTCTCACTCACCAGCGCCGCCGCTGTCACTTGCGGCATCATGAAGCCCGAGTTCATTCCCGCACCCGGCGCGAGAAATGGCGGCAGGCCTTCACTGAGCGCGGGGTTCACCATGCGCTCCAGTCGCCGCTCGCTGATGCCGGCCAGCGCGCTCAAAGCAATCGCAAGAAAGTCGAGCGCGAACGCGAGGGGCTCGCCGTGGAAATTTCCTCCGGAGATCACGTCGCCTTCGCCATCCATCGCTTTCGGATTCTTCACGAATACCAGCGGATTATCGACTGCCGAGTTCGTCTCTGTCTCAAACACCGCGCGGCAATGAGCGAGCGTGTCGCGCACCGCGCCATGCACCTGCGGGATGCAACGTAACGAATAAGCGTCCTGAACGCGGCCGCAGTCGCGATGCGACTCACGGATCTGACTCTGTTCGAGCAGACGGCGCAAGTTCGCCGCGGTCCTGATTTGTCCGGCATGGGGGCGAGCTTTTTGAATGCGCTCGTCGAAAGCGACGTTAGTCCCCTTGAGGGCATCGCATGTCATGGCGCCGATGAGGTCGGCGGTGTCGACCAGCGTCTCCGCGGCGAGCACCATCAAAATGCCGATGGCCAGCATGGCTTGTGTGCCATTGATGAGCGACACCGCTTCTTTGGCTTCGAGCACCAACGGTTTGATTTGTGCGCGCTTCAACGCTTCGCCGCTGGCGACGCGCGCGCCTTTTTCGTCAAAGCATTCGCCTTCACCGATCAATGCCAGCGCCAGGTGCGCCAGCGGAGCAAGATCGCCACTCGCTCCCACGCTTCCCTGCGATGGGACCATCGGCGTCACGCCACGATTGAGCATTTCGCAGATAGTGTCGATAGTGATGCCGCGTATGCCCGAGTTGCCTTTCGCCAGCGAATTGGCGCGCAGGAGCATCATGGCGCGGGTGTCCGGAATCGAGAGCGGTTCACCCACGCCGACGGCGTGCGAGCGCACAAGGTTGACTTGCAGCTCGCGAACCTGATCTCCGACGATGTGCACATCGCTCAGCTTGCCGACACCGGTCGTGATCGCATAGGAAATTTTATTATTGGCGACGAGCGCGTCGACGACGGCTCGAGCGCGGTTGACGGCCTCCCGCGCGTCGGGATCGAGGAGAACGGGTCGGCGGACGTCGGGCTGCGCTACTTCGCGCACCGCTACGAGCGTGAGATCGTTTCCGTTGATGTGCAGGGCTTGCAAGGCAGTTCCCGGTTCTCAGTTCTCAGTTGTCGGTCGTTCGGAGCCGTTGTTGGTTTGGTTCATGTTTGGTCCTAATGCTGCCTGCAAGAAGGCTCGCGTTTCGTATCAGGGCATCGCATTAGGCCTCGTATCAGGGCATCGCTTCAGCGATGCCGCAAAGTTTCAGAATCAACGCCCCTTTAGGGGCTGCCCACGGCGGCGCGAAATACTTTCATATATTTCTCCGGCAGCGCGCGGGGCTTCATTCCTGAATCGGCGACGATATGTGTAGTCTCGCCTTCAGCCAGCAACTCGCCAGTCTCCGCGCTGCGCAACTCGTATCCGAAGCGGATCACTTTCTCCCGCACATGCTTCAGGAACGTGCGCACAATAACCTCGTCATCATAGTGTACGGGAGCCTTGTAGCGGCACCGGGCATCGACTACGGCGATGAAACAGTCGTCTTCGCGCTCCATATCCTTATAGCTGAAGCCGAACTGGCGGAGGAGTTCCACGCGTCCCACTTCAAACCAGATGAAATGATTGGCGTGATAGACGACGCCCATCTGATCTGTTTCGGCATAGCGGACGCGAATACGAGCCTCATTTACGGTCGCGGTATCTTTTCCATTGACAGATATCGATCCGTCACGCCTGCTCATCGGCCCGTCCATTTTGGTTTGCGCTTTTCGAGGAATGCTTCGATCCCTTCGCGGAAATCGGCGCTCTCGCGGATGCCGGCATTTTCGCGGATGGCAGCTTCAATTTGCGAATCGAGCTCCGCGCGTGCGTGATCGGTAAGCAGGCGCTTGGTATGGAAAAGCGAAAGCGGACTGTTCTCCGCCAACTGCGCGGCGAGTTCGCGGGCACGGTCGAGCAATTTTTCCGGACGAACGATTTCGTTGATCAGTCCCATCTTCAGGGCTTCCGGAGCGTCGAAGATGCGCCCCGTAAGCAGCAGGTCGCGCGCGATTCTTTCGCCGACTTGCCGCAGAAGAAAAGTCGAGACGATGGCAGGCACGAATCCGATGCGAACCTCGGTATAGCCAAACTTGGCTTCCGGCACGGCAAGCGTGAAGTCGCAGAGCAGTGCCAGTCCGGTGCCGCCAGCGATAGCAGCGCCGTTTACCGCGGCGATTGTCGGCTTGGGAAATTCATAGAGTGATCGGAACAGGCTGACCATGGTTCGCGAGTCTGCGAGATTTTGCTCAGGCGTACGGCCGATCAGGGCTCTCAGGTTGTCGAGGTCCATGCCGGAACAGAAGGCCTTCCCTGCCCCGGTCAAAATCAGGATGCCGGCGGAAGAGTTTCTCACTTCCTCCAGGGCGCGGATCAGATCGTCAATCAGTTCGTAGCTGATCGCGTTGCGTTTGTCGGGCCGGTTGAGGGTGAGGGTCGCGATGCCGGAGTCGAAGGCGAGTTGTAGCGTTTTGTAACTCATACGAAGTGCGATCAGTCCGCGGCCGTTGAAGTCTTGTACCTCGCGCCAATCTCCGCCGTCGCTCTCAACAATGTGTCCAACGGCTTCAGCGGCGGCAATTGCGCGCTACGGCCGCGCAGAGTTTCAATCACCGTTTCCGTCGGGATATTCCCAACTAACTCATCCTGCGCGAAAGGACATCCGCCGAGACCGCCTAAGGCAGAGTCAAATCGGCGGCAGCCGGCCTCATAAGCCGCGATGATTTTTGCGGCGGCCTGGTCGGGGCGGCTATGCAGATGAACTCCGATTTCGAGATAGTCATACTTCGCCATGACCGCGGAAACCACTTCGCGAATCTTTTCCGGCGGCGCCAGACCGACTGTGTCGGCGAGCGAGATCACGCGAATTTCCTGCAACTCAAGCAAGCCTACAGCTTCGACAACCTCATCGATGCTCCAAGGGTCGCCGTAGGGATTGCCGAAGGCCATCGAAATATAGACAACGGTGTCGAGCCCTGCTTCATCGGCTTTCTTCTCGACCTTTTCCAGTTCCTCGATGGCGTCTTCCAGAGTCTGCCGTTGATTGTTCTCTAGAAATGTCGGCGAGATCGAGTACGGAAAACCCAGCGTGCGCACGGCCTCGGTCGCGATCGCCCGCTGCGCGCCCTTTTCATTGACCACGATGGCAATAATTTCCACGTCGTCAGGCGGGTCAAGTTCTTTCAAAACTTCTTCGGAATCGGCCATCTGCGGGACGGCATTGGGAGAAACAAAGCTGACCGCGTCGATGTGCTTGAAGCCGGCGGAGACCAGGGCCTGTAGGTAGTTCGTCTTAAGCTCGGCAGGGATCTGCCCCTTGAGCCCTTGCCAGGCATCGCGCGGACATTCGATCAGCTTCACGGCTTCGCTCATGCAACTCCAGCAGTTCGATCATCCGACGATTGGCTCATCGGGCCAACAGATCACCCGATGACCAGATGACCCGATCACCCGATTCTAGGTCTGCAGCACTCCCACCTTAAACTCCGCCACCTCGGGATTCAGCGACGCCGCTTCCAGCGCCTGCGTGATCGCCTGCCGCGTTTCCATCGGATCAATAATCTTGTCGATCCAGAGACGGGCGGCGCCGTAGCGGGGGTCGGTTTGCTCTTCGTAGGTTTGCTTCGTTGAGTCGAACAGTTCCTTTCTTTCTTCGTCGCTCAATTTCTTGCCGCTGCGTTCCAGTTGCTTGACCTTGATTTCCACCAGCGTGCCGGCGGCGGCGTCTCCGCTCATGACCGCGTATTTTGCGGTGGGCCAGGCGAAGACGAAGCGTGGATCGAAAGCTTTGCCGCACATCGCATAGTGCCCGGCGCCGAAAGAGCCGCCAACGATCACGACAATCTTAGGCACCACGGAGTTCGACACCGCGTTCACCATCTTCGCCCCTGCCTTGATGATGCCGCTCCACTCGGCATCGCGTCCCACCATGAAGCCGTTGACGTCGTGAAAAAAGACCAGCGGGATCAGGCTCTGGTTGCAGTCCATGATGAAGCGGGCGGCTTTTTCGGCGGACTCGGTGTAGATGACGCCGCCGAACTCGACCCGCTTGTGACCCTCATGATCGGTCTGGTGCGCGTGAAGTTTCTGGTTGGCCACGATGCCGACAGCGAAGCCTCCAATTCGAGCGTAGCCGCAGATCAGTGTCGCGCCGTACTCAGGTTTGTATTCGTCGAAGCGGCTTTCATCCACAATGCGCGCGAGAATTTCTTTCATATCGTAGGGGCGCGCGGGTGACGCATCGTAAGCGCCGTAGATTTCTTCGGCCGGCATCGCCGGATCCACGGGCTTTTTGCGATCCCAGAGGGACTGGCGGCGGTATCCCCATTTTTCTATGATCGAACGGATGCGGGCGAGACAGGCCTGGTCATTGGGCTCGCGGAAGTCGACGGTGCCGCTGATAGCGGAATGCATAGCGGCGCCCCCCAATTCTTCGGCGGAAACCTTCTGCCCGATGGCGGCCTGCACCAGCGCGGGCCCGGCAAGGAACAGGCCGCTCCCGTCGGTCATGAGGACGTGGTCGCACATCACGGGAAGGTATCCGCCTCCGGCCACGCACATGCCCATGATGGCGGCGATCTGCGGGATGCCCATGGCCGACATGACGGCATTGTTGCGGAAAACGCGGCCAAAATCGTCCGTGTCAGGAAAGACATCTTCTTGCAGCGGCAGAAAGACTCCGGCGGAATCGACCAGGTAGATAGTCGGAATGCGATTTTCGATGGCGATGTTTTGCGCGCGGATGACTTTCTTCGCGGTCATAGGAAAGAAAGCACCGGCTTTCACGGTGGCATCGTTCACGATGAGCATGACCATGCGGGTCTCGATGCGCGCGAGTCCGGTGACAACGCCGGCGGCGGGCGCGCCTCCCCAATCTTCGTACATTTTGTGCGCGGCATAGAGGCCGAGTTCGAAGAAAGAGCCGGGGTCGGCGAGCAGGTCGATGCGCTCGCGGGCGGTGAGACGCGATTTCGCGTGCTGGCTCTCGATGGCTCTTGCGCCTCCGCCTTCGCGGATCTTTTCCTCTTCATTGCGGACCTGGGCCACGAGGTCGGCGAGAGCGCGCATGTTGGATTCGAACCGGAGAGAGCTGGGATCAATTTTCGTGGGGAGGACGTTGTTGATGGAGAGAGCCGTGGAATCGGTACGTTCGCGCATGAGGGCAGATTTCGAAAACAGCTTACGAAACTACTTACTATACCAGCGGGTGACGAGCGGAGCGCGGCGGTTTGGCTGATAGACTCAGCAGCGGAGTTCGCTGTGGAGGGGTGGATCAAGAGTGTGGCGCAAGCTGGAGCCGCGAGCGGATTGGCACATCGCTTTAGCGATCACGGCGGCGTTGCGCCTGGTCTATACGGGCGTGGCGACGGGTGGGGCGGTATATCTCCATCCGGATCCGGTCCTCATTCACAGCAACCAACTCACCGAGAATCTGCCGGTGCCGTACGGTCTTCATTATGCATTGCTTGGAATTTGGGAGCGGTTCGACACTCTTTGGTATTTGCGGATTGCCAAGCGTGGATATGACTTGCCGGCGGGAGTTGTTTTCTATCCTCTTTATCCGTGGCTCATTCGGGGCCTGGGCGGACTGGCCGGGCCGATGGCTGCGGCTTTGCTGATTTCGACGGTGGCGGCGTTTTTTTATTTCTGGGGACTGCTGCGCCTTGTGAGGAATGAAGTGCGGAGTGAGTTTCCAAATACTCAACCGCTGCGTACGGTAATGCTCGCGGCAGTATGGCCGGCAAGTTTTTTCTTTTTTGCGGGATACACGGAGGCTCTGGCGGTTGCGTTAATCGTCTGGTGCATCGTTTGGGCGCGGGACGCACGTTGGGTGTTGGCCGCGGCGTGCGCTTTTGCCGCCGGGTTGACGCGGTCGGCGGGAACATTGGTGATCGTGCCACTGGCGATCATGGCCTGGCGGGCGCCGCGCCAAGCGCGATGGCCGGTCGCCATCGCTCCGCTCGGAACGCTGGGATATTGGTACTGGTTGCACCAGACCGGACGCCTAAGTGTGGCGGCGGCTTATCGGATCTATTGGAACACCGAAGTGGCGAGTCCTTGGACAACGCTATGGTTGGCGATTCGTTCGCTGGCTGAACACTTCGACTCCCTCGTGATGATCAGTCTGATTGCGCTGATTTTTTTCCTCGTTGCGGGAGTAACGGCGCGGCGGCGGATGCGGATCGAAGACAGATGCTTCTCGGCAGCGGTGATCGTACATCTTCTCTTGCGGCTGTGTTGGCCGCCCCTGCTGGGCGCTCCGCGGTATCTGCTGCCGGTGTACCCGGCGTATCTGACGATGAGGGAATGGGCGGAGAAGATGAAGCGGACACGTTTCGTACTTCTGTGCGGGACGCTGTTTGCGTTCAATCTTGTTTGGATGCTGGCATTTCTAAACTGGTCGTTGGTGCTGTAGTCCGCAGTTTGTCAACGACCATCGCTGACTAAACCGCTGGCACGCCGTGCGGCTTCACATGCTCGCGGATGAACTTAACGATGTCGTCCATCGGGGTGCCGGGCTGGAAGATACCGGCCACTCCTATTTTCTTTAGTCCTTCGACATCCTGATCGGGGATGATGCCGCCCACCAGCACGAGCACGTCGTCCATTTTGTTTTGTTTCAGCAGATCCATTACGCGCGGAACGATCGCATTGTGCGCGCCGGAAAGAATCGAAAGTCCGATGACCTGCACGTCTTCCTGGAGCGAGGCGCTCACGATCATTTCGGGCGTCTGGCGCAGGCCGGTGTAGATGACCTCCATGCCGGCATCGCGGAGCGCGCGAGCGATGACTTTGGCGCCGCGGTCGTGACCGTCGAGGCCGGGCTTCGCTACGAGAACGCGGATCTTGGCGTCAGCCGACATGACGAGAACCGTTTCGAACAATTCTCGTGTGTTTCACGAGGCGTAACACTGCCGGGAGCTGCAAAAGCAAGAAAGGCGCCAACTGCAGCCGTTGCCAAGGACTTCGGGACTGACCCCCTACCATCAATCCCAACATGAAGCCGATTAGAAGAATCCCTACGAAACCGCACACGGCTTCAAATACAGTATAGGACGGTTTTTTCCGAGAGTCCTCTAACAGCTCGAACATGGAGGCATTATACCGCCCTGTGGGTAAGCTGCAGCCAAATCCCTACGGTTTCACTCCCAGCTGCCAGAACAGGAACGAGTACATATCGGTGTTCTCTTCAATCTGCTTGGTGACCGGCTTTCCCTGTCCGTGGCCGGCCTTGGTCTCGATGCGCAGCAGAATGGGCTTTTGCTGGCTCGCCCCATTCTTGGCCTCAGATTGCATGAGCGCCGCCATCTTCTTGGCGTGCATGGGATCCACGCGCGTATCGGTGTCTCCCGTCATAAAGAGAATAGCAGGATACTCCTGACCAGCCTTCACGTGATGATAGGGCGAATAAGCATAGAGCCAGTCGAACTGCTTGGCATCTTCGGCTGAGCCGTACTCCGGGATCCAGAGTTTCGCGATTTGGAAGTTCTGATAGCGCAGCATGTCCAGCAGCGGGACGGCGCACACTACGGCGCGGAACAGATCGGGCCGCTGCGTGATCATTGCGCCCATCAGCAGACCGCCGTTCGAGCCACCGAAAATTGCGAGGTGATCGCGGTCGGTGTATTTCTGCGCGATGAGATATTCGCCCGCCGCGATAAAGTCATCAAACACGTTCTGTTTTTTCTCGAGCATGCCGGCGCGATGCCAGTCTTCGCCGAACTCGGAACCGCCGCGCAGGTTGGCGACCGCGTAAATACCACCGTGCTCCATCCAGAGATACATGCTGCGATTGAAAGTTGGCTTCAGCGAAATATTAAAACCGCCGTAGCCGGTCAGCAGAGTGGGGTTCTTGCCATTCTTCTCGATTCCCTTTTTGTTGACGACAAACATCGGAACTTTCGTGCCGTCCTTCGAGGTGTACCAAACCTGTTGCACGTCATAGGCGGAAGGATCGATGGAGGGCGCGTCGACCTTGGCCCAGAGCGCGCTTTTCACATCAATTAGATCAACGCGATAAACCGAGGGAGGCACGGTGAAGGACTGGAATCCAAAAAAGATTTCGTTGCGATCATACCTGCCGGAGGTGCTGAAAACATCTCCAAGCGCAGGCAGCTGAATGTCGGCGAGCTTCTTGCCGTCGAGCCCGAACAACTTCAGCTCTGAAGTCGCATTGTGCTCGTACTGCGCCAACAGCTTGCCGCCGGTCACGCCCGCATTCTGCAACACGGCGTCCGTCTGCGGGATGAGTTCCTTCCAGTTCTCGCGTTTCGCATTCGTCGCGTCGGCGACAAAAACGCGATAGTGGGGAGCGTCTTCGTTGGTGGTGATGTAGAGTTTGCCTTCAAAAAATTCGGCGCCGTAAAGGAATTCTTTGCCGGTAGTGATCTCAAGCGGCGGATTCTTCGTCTGGAGATCCTGCAAATACATCTCCGTCTTCGTCCAGCCTTCGCCAACATCAATCAGCAGCCAGCGGTCATCTTCGGAAAGAGTGACCTCGGGAATGTCCTGCGGATTGCGGCCTTCGCCGAAGATAAGTGGATCCTTGGTGGGATCGCTTCCGATCTGGTGATAGAAAACCTTGACGTGGTAAACCTCTTCTCCGTCCGGGACCTCGCCTTTTTTCGGGTGGCGGGTGTAGTAGAAAGCGGAGCTGTCCTTCATCCAGGCCACACTGGCGAAGCGGGTGCGATCGATGGTATCCGGCAACACCTTGCCGGTCGCGCTCTCAATGATATGGAGCGTGCTCTCTTCCGATCCGCTGGCGGACGTTCCATAGGCCACGTACTTACCGTCTTCAGCCGCGAACCACCAGTCGAGCGCAACCGTGCCGTCGCTGGACATTTTGTTGACGTCAACCAGCACCCGGTCTTCGCCGTTTAGTGCGCCGTTCAGGCCCTCACGCACATAAAGGATGGGCTGGTTCTGGTTTCCTTCGCGGCGGGTATGAAAATAATATTTGCCACCCATCTCCGGAGATCCGACAGTGCCAATCTCAAGCAATTGCGAAAGACGCGCATTGATCTTGTCGCGGCCTGGCAGCGGGTCAAGGATCGTGCGGGTGTAACTGAGTTCCTGCTCGACATAGAGCTTTGTGTCGGGATCGTTCGGGTTTTCCAGGTAGCGGTAGCGATCGACGATCTTATGTCCCTGGACCGTGTCCTCGACCGGAGCAACTTTCACCTTCGGAGGACCGGAGGTAACGGAAGGCGCGGCGGAATCCCCGGCCCGGGAATCCTCTGCATAGACAAGGGCAACCACACCGATTAGAAGAAACAGAAAAGCAGTCAGCAAACGCGAACCTTCCAGCATAAACACCTCACTCCTGTTGTGGACGAAACGCCGATGATTAGGTTAGCAGAACCGTGGCATGACGGAGACGCCATCCCATTCCGGCCGAAGAGCGAGTTTCCAATCAGCTGCGAGCTCTGATATGATTTTGTTGACTATTCAAGCACGAATGCAAGCGTGCTCCCACTCCTCAGTAGCTCAATGGCAGAGCATCCGGCTGTTAACCGGAGGGTTGTAGGTTCGAGTCCTACCTGAGGAGCCATTCTCTCAATGGCTTACAGCCGCGCAAATCACTCGCAAATCAGTTGACGGGCCTAAAAGCGAACTCTACCACCCTGGCGCGAGGGCTCCGGGTTCCATGTCTCAGCAGCGCGCCTTGCGTCCTGCCGTCACTTACACGACCCTTGCTCATCCACTAGCAAGAACAGGAGGAACCGCTTAAAATGTCCCGTCCTTCTCTTCCCGTTGCAAACTGGCACGGCATCCATTAGGTACGAGGTTCACGATTATGATGATGACGAACGAAAGCCCCACGCAAAATGTGGCCAACCAACTGCCCGCGGCAAATGGGCTGGCAATAGTTCGTATCACGATCGGCGCCATGCTTGTGTGGGTCTTCTTCGAAAATCTGGGAAAGGGTCTCTACACTCCATCGGGTTATGCAAACCTGATCAACTACTACATAAAGGCGAGCCACTCGCCGGCCGCCTGGAAGGCCGTTATGGGTCTGGCGGCGAGTCACGCCGCGATGGCGGCTCCTCTGCAGGCGGTGACCGAGATCGTTCTCGGAATCCTGCTGGTCATCGGTCTGCTAACGCGCCCGGCCGCGTTTATAGCATTTCTGTATCTGGGCAGCCTTTGGGTGTCTGAGTGGGGCACCTCGTGGATTTGGGAGCTCCTGGTGTCGGTGATGGCAGCGCTCGCGCTCGCGGTGGGGCGCGCCGGTCGAGCCTGGGGCGTCGACGCCGTGCTGGCGCGGCGCTGGCCGTCCTCCCCGTGGTGGTGATTTGAGCCAAGCTCGTTTGAGCGAAGATCAAGTGCGAGTGTCGGTCGTCATTCCCACGCACAACGAAGCGCAGTCCATCGGCCGCGTCTTAGCCGATCTCCCGGCCGATAGTGTCACCGAGGTCTTGGTTGTAGATAGCAATTCAACCGACGGGACTCCCGAGATCGCCTCCAAGATGGGAGCCCGCGTCCTCCACGAACCTCGTCGCGGATACGGTCGCGCCTGTTTGACCGGGCTGGCTGCCGCAAGTAGCCCTGACGTTGTAGTGTTCCTCGACGGCGATTACAGCGATCGACCGGCTGAGCTGCCGCTTCTCCTGACTCCCATCATTGACGGCCGTGCCGATATTACGCTGGGTTCGCGCCTGGGGAAGCAGCGCATTCCTGGAGCGTTGCCTTGGCACGCCGCGTTTGGTAACCGCCTGGCAGCTTTCCTGATCAGGCTTTTGTATGGTCTAAGGATAAGCGACCTCGGACCGTTCCGCGCCGGGCGAGCGGATGTCCTTCGCCGGCTTGAGCTCCAGGAGAACACGTACGGCTGGGCGGTTGAAATAATTCTAAAAGGCACGCTCGGGGGATTCCGCATCGTTGAGGTGCCGGTTAGCTATTATCCGCGCATTGGAAAATCGAAGATCAGCGGTACGCTGAGGGGTACGGTTGGAGCGGCGTGGTTCATTCTGAGTCTAATCGTGCGCTATTATTTTTGGCATCGAAAAGCTGGGACGCCACGGCCAGCCTAGGTCTTGGCATAGCAAACCACGAGAAAGGTCATGGTAGGAGCTTCTGGGTTCGAGATCAGGCCGGAACGAGTGGGCGAGTCCTTGCAGATCACTTCAGCTATGCCGACTTCTGGGTACTGATCCATAGGTTCTTGTCTTAATCGAACACGTCAAAGGGCTTCCAAACTGGGTCTAACCGCGACGCTTTTCCCGGCCCACCGCCGTATTAGCTCATGCTCGACACGCACATCGACGTGTGGCACCATCACTACATTCAAACCTCCGATGAAATACAAGCGCCAACACGTCGTTCCCAACTGCTATCTTGCGGCCTGGATCGAGCCAGTCACCCCTGTAGGGCAGCAGAGTGCTCTTTGGATATTCGCTAAGGACGGCAGCGGAAAACGCCGGAAGTCCCCAAAGAAGACGTTTGTTGAGTCGGATCGGTATACGGTTCTTCTTAAGGACGGAGAACGCGATCTTCGGGTCGAGCACACCCTGAGTCAAATCGAGAGCGACTTCTCGGGAGTCCTGCGTCGCGTGCAGCGGCACGAAAAACTCACGATGCCGGACAAGGCAAAACTTGCGATCTTCACCGCAGCTATGCTGGGCCGGACGCGACGCCGGGCCGATAACTGGAAACATACCTGGAAGGACTTGCGGGGTATGGTGTCGAAATACGAGGGCAATGGGACGGAGAGCACAGCGTCTGGGACTCTTCCTGTAAATGAACCGTTGCCACCGGGGGCGGTGCGGATATCCGCGGAAGAGATTGATGGGTTTCTAGTGAACTCGCATCCGGAGTATCTCATTAACACCATCGAAATCTCCGCTCCGATGCTGTTTGCCATGGATCTTGCCTTCTATTCAACTGACGACGAATTGGGCTTTCTTACTTCAGACGAGCCCTGCATGATGCATAACCCCACGGCCTATCGCTACCACCCGATGATGCGAAGCCCAGGTCTTCTTCAACGTGACGTGCAGGTTCTATTGCCGCTCAGTCCAAAGCTCTTGATCGTCTTCAGCCATACGCGTAGCTATCCGTACATTACGCCGCTTTCTAAAGAGCATGTCGATGCCATCAATCGAATGATCGTTTGGTCGGCCGACAAAGAGATTGTGTCGTGGCGGGGAGAGTTGAGAAAAGAATGGTTTGCTCCCCTCGAATCTTCGCTAGCGGATGCATGGAGAGAAAGCTCGAGCGAAGATAGGGATCAGTTTGAGCCATTGGAAGGGCCACAGATGGTCGACGAAAGTCGATTTCCCCCCGGCCATCCCTTTCGAAGACAATCGCCCCGATGAAGGCCCGAACCCGATCTGGTCAAAGCGCCAGCGTAGGACGGGTGGCCACTCATTCGCGTGCTGTGCGAAAGTGCGGGCGGGACGAGGTCGATTTCCAAACTTCAATTCCGTCCGGTATAGGTCCGAGGTTCCCACCCTTGCAAAGAGCGCAAGGATGAGGCACCCTCGTTCGTGGTGCTATCAAACAAGCGAAAGGATGGGCACCCGCCCGGAAAAAGAACGCACATGAGAATGTTTGGGTTCATCGTTCCTTTTCTTTTGCTGATTACCGTGGCCTCAGCTCAGGGCCCAGCTGCCTCTGAAACTCATTTTACTGGGGGCTTTCCGAATGGCCGATTTTGGTCGAGGCGAACTCCCGATGAAAAGGTCGCATGGTTGTTCGGATATTCAGATGGTATCAAGACTGTTGCGGCATTTGTCTCCGGAGCCGAGCCCACCAACAAACTTCTGCAACAGTCTGTTTTGGACTTGCAGCCTGCCGACAAGCTGACGCCTACGGAAATTGTCCAAGGAATCGACCACTTTTACCAGGACACTCCCGAAAATGTGTTGGTACCAGTGGCGGGAGCGTTGCGCTACGTGGAAGCCAAAGCCAAGGGCGCTAAGCAATCGGAGCTAGATGACCTCGCTAGCAGATTGCGAAAGGCGAGTGTCACTTCGGAGAAGAAGCCGTGACAACTGACGAAATTTGCGAGTGTGGGCACACAAGAGCATTGCACGGAGTGACCGCAGAGGCCCAAATCGGATGGGTTGAGCAACCGCCGCGCCCTGGAGACATTGAAGCCGGTACTCATAAAGGCGCAACAAGGTGCGCTGTCTGTACGGACTGCCTTAAATACCGACCACGCAAAAAGTGACTCTCGCTCACAGCACAGCGCAATCCCGACTTAGACCCTGAGGGTCGTCTATAATCCGCACTCTGTCCGTTGATTGGACGGGTGGCCCATTCAAGCCTGGTTTTGGCTTGAGTGGGGCAGTTCTACAGCCGGACAAAGTCTCCCCGACGGGTGGGCCACTTTAATATAACGCGGGTTTGTTTTTTGACAGTACTGAAAATAACCGGGGGTGCGCCCCTTCTCGCGCTTTTCGAGAAAGCCTGCCCTCTTTTGCCGAAGCCCCGAGCGAAGTCGAGGGGGATAGCCGAAGGGGGCCCTTCCGAACTGCCGACACCTAACACTGTCGTGCCTCTAATCATCCCTCAGACCTCTTTCATCACATTTTTCTCGTACCGCCCTCACAGACACACAATCGCAATTCGCGCAATAATTCACCGACAGTACAGCATCGAAAACTGCACCCGTCTCCAGAGACGGACCCAAAATTCGCCGCAAACCATCTTCGGCGGTTCTTTGACAATAGGACGACAAGTACACAAATAAAGCACTAAAAGCGGCCACCCCGCACCCCGAAAAGTGTACGCCAAACCGTAGAATCCTCAGCTAAGTCCTTATTCATGTAGAGGATGGAGTTAAGTACTTTAATTAGAATAGCTTAGCGGGAATCGGGGGGGGACATAAAGTAATATACTGTGTAATATCCGTATAGTAAACATCCAAAAATGGAGCCAAAACCACAAACATTCGGAGGTCCCTCCGAGACAGCTTTCCCGGCAAAATAAAAAACCTCGCGGGTAGCGCCCATGCGGCTCTTAGAGCAATCTCACTTCTTCGCGTCGTATATTATTGCCCCAACAATCTATGAACTCCGCAAGCGAGACGGTGGTGCGTTCGTCAGGCAGTGACCGCGTGCTGGTAATCATGGCGAAAGCACCGAGGCTCGGCCAGGTCAAGACCCGCTTGGCGCTCAGCCTTTCTCCCGCGGCCGTCACCGCTTTCTATTGCTGTCTTCTGGACGACACGCTGGCGCTGGCGCGGTCACTGAAATTGAGCGGTGTGGAAGTTGCCATCATGTGCCCGGAGTCGGACGTAAACGAGTTGGCGCAGTTGGCAGGCGCGCAGTTAGCAAACAACGAAGCGAGCATAGTTGCGCAGAAAATAGTTGCGCAGAAAGGTGAGGGTCTTGCCGCAGGCCTCACTTCGGTGTTTGCGCACTTCGCAGAAGGTCATCCACGACGCATCATTGCCTTCAACAGCGACAGCCCGCACCTGCCGCGTTCTGTTCTCGAAGACGCGTTCGAAACGCTGGCCGCACATGACGTGGTCGTTGGACCAACACACGACGGAGGCTACTATCTCGTCGGGGCAAAGGCTTCTCATCCTACGCTTTTCGCCGGCGACGGAATGGGCACCAGCAGTGCGCTGGAGAGACTCCTATCGCGCGCACGAGCTCTTGAGCTTTCTGTAGGGTTCGCCGATCCTTTTTACGACATTGATGTAGCTGACGACCTGACTCGGTTGGCAGAGGAGTTACGCCTGGCTCCGGCAAGGGCGCCACGCACGGCGCGGTGGCTTAAAGAGTGGGAACTTGCGACTGCCCAATTAAAAACGGGCACGGAAGAATTGTGAAAATCACGCCCGCGTGGAGAGTCTACGCACTCGGCGCCACGTTGTGCGTAGCGCTAACGATATGCTCACACAATTTCGGCGATAGAGGTGGACCGTACTTCATGGCCTCTCTGACGCTTGCGGGAATCGCGTACCTCCTTGCCATTCGTGAGTTCTTCTCCACTCCGAGATTCCCGCATCGTGTCATCGTTATCGGGCTCGTGTTGGCTGCTCTGTGGCATGTTGCATTTCTACTGATGCCGCCGGATTCAGATGATGACATTCATCGATATGTTTGGGATGGCCGCGTGCAACGGCTCGGCTATAACCCTTATATTGCCGTTCCCAGCGATCCTGCGCTTAGCGGATTGCACACACCCGAGACCCGCACGCTGAACAACCCGGATGTACCGAGCCCATATCCAGCAGGCGCCGAGCTTTTCTTCCGCGCCGTAACCGCGATTCATGAGTCTGTCTTTGCGCTGAAAGTAGCATTTGTAGTTTGCGATTTAGCGATCGTTTTCGTTTTGATCGACATATTGCATCGCACTGGGCAGGGAGCGCACTGGGTTCTGGCTTATGCCTGGAACCCACTGCTCGCGATTGAGGTGGCAGGCAGCGGTCACATCGATATTGTTGGCGCGCTGCTGCTGTTGGTATCCTTCGCCGCGCTAAAACGGCGCTGGCGTGCGGTTGCAGCCCTGGCATTTGGGCTGGCTGTGGCAGTGAAATTTCTCCCGATTGTACTGCTGCCACTTTACTGGAAGCGTGTTCGTATGCGCGACGCCGCGCTGGAGGCAGTCGTGGTCGGACTCCTATACGTTCCATTTTTCAACCACGGGCGGATTCCGATCGGCTCGCTCAGCACTTACGTGCAGAGTTTCCGCTTTAACGATCCGGTGTTTGCAACGCTCGAGCGAGTGGCGGCTCCACAGCTTGTAGTTGGGCTCGCTGTGCTCGTCGGCTTTCTTACCGCAATCTGCCTAAGAAGGCTAAGCAAGGCGACGGCATGGTCTTCGGACGAATTTGCATGGCCTATGGCAGCATCGCTTTTATGCGCACCGGTCGTCTATCCCTGGTACCTGCTCTGGCTCCTGCCGTTCGTGCGGTCGGCCTCGACGGTGCCGATCATCATCTGGACAGTGAGCGTCATTCCGACCTATTATGTTTGGCACTTGCGCACGCTTGGCCGTCCGTGGTTGGTTCCGGGTTGGGTTATGCTGCTGGAGTACGGAGCTGTGGCAATCGCCGCTGCTGTTGTTGGGATTCGCAAGTTCCAAATTCACCGAGGAGGATTTCCATGACATATACGAACCGCATAACGATCATTGGTCTTATGGGATTCTGGGTGTTGGTCCTTGCTCCAAACTCCTGGGCGCAACAGCGCGCGCCAATTCTCGACCAAGTCGCCAAGACCTACGGAGTCGATTCGTGGGACAAAGTTGAGGCCATCCGCTACACCTGGAACGGTGAGATAACCGGACTCTTCAAAGCTGCGCACAAGTGGGAGTGGGAGCCCAAGACCGGCAAGGTCTCCTTCGAAGGGACGGATAAAGACGGCAAGCCGGTCAACGTTTCCTATGTACGCACCGACCTTAGCAGTCAATCCGACGCCGTGAAAAATCAGATCGACCCGAGTTTCATCAACGACAATTATTGGGTTCTGTTCCCTTTCCATGCTTATTGGGACAAGAGCGCCAGCGCAATCGATCAGGGCAAATTTAACCTGCCAGTGGGCCCCGGCACGGCCGAACTGCTCCCGGTGAAGTATCCCGCAGATGGCGGTTACACGCCCGGCGACACCTGGGACCTCTACGTCGGTCAGGACAACCGCGTCGTGTACTTTGTCTACCACCGCGGCGGGGCTAAGCCGCCGAGCCGCGTCCTCGCATCGTGGGCAGGCTACAAAAAGGCAGGTCCAATTCTGTTCTCAACCGACCATCGCGGCACCGCCGACGGCAAGCCCCTGCACATCTTCATTTCTGACGTGGCAGTCAAGCTGACAGGCTCGGATAAGTGGATGCCCGCGCAGTGAACGAAAGTCGCTGTATGGCCGATGTCATCCATAAGTGTAATCGCGATTTTTCGTCAATTGGCTTCCATTGCTACTATAAGAGGGTTGTTTGTGAGGTGAATTATGGCCGTTGCGACCGTCACGAGCGTGAACGTTAAGCAGGCTGTCCCGTTTTTCGGCGTCATCAACATGGAGTCTTCTCTACGGTTCTATGTTGATGGGCTTGGGTTCAAAATGAAGAACTACTGGATTCCCGACCGCTCCGAAGACCATCCTGACGGGAGAATTCGCTGGTGTTGGCTTCAGCTTGGCGACGCCGCGATCATGCTTCAGGAGTTCCGGCCGCAAAATCGGCCAAAGGAAACGCTTGGGACAGGTGCTTCGGTCTCCTTCATGTGCGAAGACGCGCTCGCCCTTTATCGCGAGTTCAAATCGCGCGGAGTTCAGACGCGGAAACGCCCCAATGTGGGAAACCGTTTGTGGGTTGTGCCGGTTACCGATCCCGACGGCTATCGCATGGAGTTTGCGAGCCCCACCGATGCGCCGGAAGAAAGCGAGTTAGAAGTGGAGGACAGACCCATTATCTCTTAAAGGTTGGACCAAATCAGGCGTTATCACTCTTTATGAAACAATCGGTTGCGCTTGTTGATGGCAACAAAGTTGGACGGTAAGTCGTTGTAGGAACCCCAGGACTTTTTGTTAGCGAAGTAGTCCCGAAATCAGACTACCTGGCGATCACGACGGTAGTGCAGGAACTGCTCACCTTGGGCAAGTCGCGATTTGCGGCCATGCGGATCTGCAGCCTTGGGCGTTCCCCGCGAATGATCGGACAGTAGAAGTCAGGCTCGAGCAGCGCGCCCTGGAGGCGCCGTCGTCCGGCACATCCGCCGTGGCACACCTCCCGGAACTCGCAAGGCTGGCACGCGTCGGGAAGCGTGCGGGCTTGGTCAAAGGGCGCGGAATCTAAAATGTCGAGCCCCATCGAGATCAAATCCGACAGCGGCTCCCCCGATCCTGGCCAATAAACGCAAGGCTGTGTCGTGGCTCGCGGCGTCACTCGTATCGTGCTAACGCCGCATCCTCCTCGGAGCGGCGGGAGGCCCGCCATCGCTCGAACCAGCGGCTCGCCAACGGCGATCACGTCCGTTTCCGCAAAGAGACGCCGGAACCCCTCCCAATACTCTCCGTAGGACAGCGCATAGATGTCGGATCGCACCGCCTGGTACACGTTCACACGGAGGGGAGCGTCAAACTGTTTGGCCACTCGCGCGACCTCCGCCAGACGCAAGTAGTTCGCCTTCATCATGACCGCGACGATGGTTACAGGCACACCGAGCCTTATGCAACGTTCTGCTTGCCGGTGGATCAGCTCCCAATTGCCGTTTCCGCGCTGTGCATCCTGTTCCGCTTGCGTCGGGTAATCGAGAGAAAACTCGATGTCGTGAAAGGCGCTCAATTCGTTGTCTTCCAAAACAGCAACACTATGGCCGTTGGAAGTGATGGTGAGCTTGATGGATTGTGTGCGCAGATAGGCCAGTATCGCTTTAAACTCCGGATGCATGCCGTTCTCGCCAGTCCCGAGATTGACCGAACGGATCGGCAGTCGTTCCATGACGGACTTCACCTGATCCAGAGAGAGGCGATCGGTGCGGGTTGGATCTCGGTAGCAGAAGGAGCAGGAGAGGTTACATTCGTTGGTGAGCCCGAGCCCAAGCGAAATCGTGGCATCAGGCGCCCTCGCGCCGGACGGGATGGATGGAGATTTGCCGGCGACGTTATTCATGGACCATTCTCCATCAACCATCCTCCATCTACTATCAAGGCAAACGCGCGAAGCATTGTGTGTAGCGCGCGACTGCGGCATACTCTGGCCGGCTGCCTAGTTTTCGCTCCAGCTCAAGAATCCGCTCATACTCGGCGCTGCGAGAAATCCGCGACGGCAAGTAATCCGCAAGGACGCGTACACCTCGCTCGGCAATCGCCGTCAGCGACGCCGCTTTCAGCATGGCTTGCAGGCTATCTGGCGTAAATAGTCGCACCCGGCCTCCGTACAGGGACTCTTGTCCCCACTCAGCGGTGAGGTTATTTTTCGCTGCCGCCAAATCGCCTGCCTGGATGGCGGCCTTGAATACTTCGCCGGCCCGGTTCCGCACAAGGACTGACAGCATCGCTGATGAATCCCGCAAGGCTCGAGCCGCGCCGCACAACACGGCAACCGGGTCGTCGCAATATTCCAGGATGTTGTGGCAAAGAATTACATCGAACGATCGAGTGCGGAACAAGTTCGTCAATTGGGTAGCGTCGCCGTGTTGCAGCACGATCTTGTCCGTAACCCCTGCTTCTTGGGCCGCGCGTTTCGCGATATCCAGCATCGCTGGAGAGGAATCCAGGAGCGTGACGTGCATGCCAAGACGCGCCAGGCGAATTGCCGTCGCTCCGGTGCCGCACCCGACATCCAGCGCACGCAACGACTTCTCGGCCTGCGACCGGGGAAGGAAATCCTCCAGGTTGGCGAATGCCAAGTCGGCGCGCAATCGGCCCTCGGGTGACTCAAGGTACGCGACATAATCTTGCGCACCGTTCTGGAATCGTTCGTTGACGGCCATGGTGGTCATCTTTTACGCAACAGCTCATTCGGGAGGAAAATTTGGTCACTTTCACGAACTACCCCCGAAGGCAAACGGATACGAAGGCAATGCGCCTTTAGGGGAATGGTATTCGAAGAATGCGGAAGCCTGCGAGGCAGATTACCATAAAATTACTGCTGTCAAAGGAACGCCTTACCGAAGCCATTCCAGCCGACGGGATAGCGCGCGATCGCTTACGCCATCGGCGCGGCAGGCTAGCCCAGGTCGCGATGAGAGCATCGGCCACTAACGCGTTCAAACGCAATGAACAGCACAGTCATGCAGACCGCCAAAAGGAGCAAGAGTCGTTCAAGCACGACCCGGAAGTAGGGGTGTTTATTGTAACCGCGCGGGGCGCGAGGAGACGTCAGCCTCAGCTGCGGCATTCGCAGTTACAGAATCGACGGCCGCATCAAGTTTGGCCAGCATCTCTTTTGCGGGAAACCTGGGGGACAGGAAGCTGTGAAGAAATCGACCGAGGGACTCCATAGCACTATTGCGAAATCGACGAAGGTCCGTACACTGCAAGTGTGACAAATCATCCGACATCTCCCACTCCGCGATTGGTTTCCATTGATCGCCGTCAAATTCTGTTGCGCACCGTTGATGTTGAGAAACTGATCGACGCGGACCACAGTGCGCGTTCGCTTTGGGAATTAGTCGGCCGGCTGGACCTGACTCTCTATCATGCACAAATTGCTGCGGTGGAGGGCCATGCCGGGCGGGAGCATACGGACCCGCAGTTGTTGATCAGTGTATGGCTGTACGCCTACAGCCGGGGCATCAGTTCGGCGCGCGAGGTGGCGCGGCAGTGCGAGTTTGAACCGGGATTGCAATGGCTGTGCGGCATGGAAGCGATTAGCCATCGGACGCTGTCCGGTTTCCGCTCGGAAAACAAGGCAGCGTTGGATGATTTGTTCGTGCAAGTGCTGGGCATGCTGAGCGCCGAGGGACTGATCACGCTGGAGCGGGTGACGCTGGACGGAACCAAAATCAAAGCCAATGCCGGAGGCAATAGCTTCCGCCGCAAAGAGAAACTGGAAGCGCACCTGGAACTGGCGCGCCAGCAGGTGCGCATGCTGAACGCGGAAGGCGGGGAGAAGGAGACAACCGCCAATCGGCAAGCGGCGGCACGGCGGCGAGCGGCGAGGCAACGGGCGAGTCGGCTGGAAGCGGCGGTGCGCGAAGTGGAGCGCCTGCAACAAGAGAAGAAGCATGATCGCAAAGAATTCGTGGCGCGGGCCTCCAGCACAGATCCGGACGCGCACGTGATGAGAAACGGTGAGGGCGGCACGGTGCCCAGCTACAACGTGCAACTGCTTACCGACGTGACCAACGGCCTGGTGGTGAACGTGGACGCGACCACCGACGCGATCGATTACCGCCAGCTACAACCAGCGCTCGAACGGTGCGAACGAACGCTGGGAAAGAAGCCGAAACAGATCGTGGCCGATGGCGACTACACCAATCACGCGTCGGTGCAAGCGGCGGCAGCTTGCGGGGTGGACTTCTATGGATCGTGGCAAGAGAGCTGGAAACCGGTGGAACGTGATGCGCAAGGCCGCAGCTCCGCATTCCTGGCCAGCGCGTTTCCCTACGATGCCAAACGGGACTGCTTTACTTGTCCTGCCGGGAAGATGCTTACTCATCACGCTCTGCTGAATCGTGGCAACGGCGTACATACGCACGTGTACCGCGCGCCCAAGGCGGCATGTCCCAACTGCCCGTTGCGCGGCCAGTGCGCTCCGCAGGACGCTCGGCCCGCCTGGAGGCGGTCCGTCACACGCATGGCAGAGCCTGCGACTACGAC
>CAWBJV010000015.1:0-176308 GCA_963789205.1 uncultured Acidobacteriaceae bacterium | reverse complement strand
GCTCGGACGCTTCCTCGGACTGCGCTCCGAGCAGGTAAAAAACCTGATCCCAGTGGGAGCGGCGGCAGCCATTGCGGCCGCATTTAATACGCCGCTGGCCGCAGTAGTATTTTCGCTCGAGGAGATCATGGGCGATCTCCACGCCCCGGTGATGGGCGCGGTGGTGCTGGCCTCGGCGACTGCCTGGATGGTCCTGCGCGTGTTTCTCGGCAATCATCCCCTCTTCAAGGTTCCGCAATATCAACTGGTCCATCCGGCGGAGTTTGCCGTCTATGCGGTGCTCGGCGTGGCTGGCGGTCTGGTTTCGGTAGCCTTTACGAAACTTCTGCTGGGCATAAGGGCACGCTTCCTGCGCTTCCCGCAGAACACGCTTTGGTTCCAACCCGTGGCGGGCGGATTGCTTGTCGGGCTGATGGGATGGTTTGTGCCCCAGGTTATGGGCGTCGGCTATGGGTATGTGGGCGACGCGTTGAACGGAAGGATGGCGTTCAATCTGATGTTGCTGCTGGTGGTTCTGAAACTTTTCGCAGTTACCGCCAGTTATGCTTCAGGCAACGCGGGCGGTATCTTCGGGCCTTCCTTGTTCATTGGCGCCATGTTAGGAGGCAGCGTAGGAACCCTGGCGCATCATCTATTGCCAGCTTATACCGCGACCCCAGGCGCCTACGCGCTCGTCGGAATGGGCGCGGTCTTTGCGGGTATTGTGCGCGCTCCCATGACCTCGGTGCTGATGATCTTCGAGATGACGCAGGATTATGCCGTGATCGTCCCCCTGATGATTGCGAACTTGGTCAGCCTCTTTATTGCTTCGCGATTGCAGGAGGAACCCATCTACGAAGCTCTGGCCGTGCAGGACGGCATCCATCTGCCGTCGGCGGAATCGCGCCAGCGATATGGTCAGCGTCAGGTAGCAACAGTCATGCGCACTGCGGGCGAGTCGCTGCCGGCCGAAATCACGATGCGGGAAGCTATGGAACGAATTCGATCGAGCGAAGTCCGAACCTGGCTGGTGACGGATCGCCGCGGTGTAGTAGGCGTAATCAGCCTTGACAGGCTGGAGCGCGAGCTTGGGGAGGGCAAAGACAAGGACAGGGATGAAGACAAGAAGCTCGCTGACCTCATCGACGCGCTGGTTTTCCCGCACGTCCACCCGGACCAGGGGCTCGATTTGGCGCTCGAGCGCATGGGCACGAACCAGATCGAAATCCTGCCGGTGGTGAACCGTGCGGACGTACACAAGTTGGAAGGCATCGTGACCCTGCGCGATGTGCTGAATGCATACGGTGTGAGCCGCGCGTAACCGGCATTCGGACGATATACGGTTGGGACAGCTTTTCGATCCGTCGAGATGCCCCCTCAGTCAGTGCCGGAGCAATGTGCCTGCTCGATAGACTTGACCTTGCGCTTCGCCATCAGAACTCATACCGCAACGCAAACTGCATGACGCGTGGCTGTGTCAGCAGACTAGTGTAGGCTCCGAAATTCGTCGACTGCTGCGCAAGCGACGTCAGCAGCGCCGACGATCCTACCGACTGAGCATTGAAGCGCGTCAGGTTCGGCACGTTAAAAACATCCCACCGGAATTGCACGCTGTGAGTTTCCCGATAGGGCATCTTCCAGCTCTTGTATAGACTCATGTCCCACTCGGCGTAGCCGTTCCCACGCAGCACGTTGCGCGAGCCCACC
This sequence comes from uncultured Acidobacteriaceae bacterium, assembly GCA_963789205.1. Lineage (GTDB taxonomy): Bacteria > Acidobacteriota > Terriglobia > Terriglobales > Acidobacteriaceae > Acidiflorens. Next base: position 174,622 of record CAWBJV010000015.1, on the reverse strand, counting down.
CCGCCGGGAAGAGGTAATGTGAAGTCCTGCTGCGCCGCCGCTGGATCCGCAAAAAGGTCGACGCGGCCGGCTCTCTTGTAGGTGCCGATCTGGGGTTTCGCCGTCATCTGCCCGACCCCGGTCAGGAACCAGTCTGTCGGCCAGCGTTGCCCACCGTCAATGCTGAACGGGAATCCGCTGGTCCAGCGGGCGACTCCGGAAGTCGACCACCCGCCAATGACAGCGTCCAACAAGCCATGGGCGGTGCCGGCAAAAGCGCGACCCCTGCCCACGGGCAGTTCCGCAACCCAGTTGAGGTTGAACTGGTGGGTCGTATCAAAGTCGGAGACGGCGCGGGCCAGATTCGGAGAAAACGCATTGGCCAGGCGCGTTCCAACCAGGCCGACGTTCTGGTAGCCATACACCGAGAATCCGACGCGCGACGCCGCCGATGTGATGTCGATGGACTTCGAATAGGTATAGTTCAAGTCAAACTGAAATCCGTGGCTGACCTGTTTCCTAACATTGGCTTGCAGCGCGTGGTAACTGGAGTTGCCCATCGAACTCCATCCGTACGTGGAAAAGGCCTGATTGTTGAGGAACTGGCCGGAGCCGGTACCCAGCAGGCCTGCGGGGCCTTTGAAGAAGTAAGACCCTGTGTTGGCGTTGTCGTTGAGACCGCCGTAGGAATCGATGTCTGCCAGGCCGACGATCTCATCCCCGATGACCGAGAGGAGCGGGTTGTAGTACAGGTCGAACACCGACTCGATCAAGCTGTCGGTTACGCTGGTCCCCGGTTGCGGTACGAAATTGGTAAACGGATCGGTGTAGACCGTCGCGCCGGGACGAAGCGCGGGTAACATGTCAACCCAGTACTGGGCCGTCGGGCCGATGTCCGATGCCTTCAAGTTTTTGATCTGTGCAGGCGTGATCACGGCCTGGTAGTAGTTTGTTGGCTGGCCGCCGTTGTTGGCAAGTGCAAACTTCCTTGCTTGGATCGACAAGGCGGAGGCCGCGGTGTAGTAGTCGATGCCTGACTTGGGGTCCTTGATATTCAGAGGCTGGGTCAGGTCACGCTGGGTGAGCAGATCGCGGCCGAAGCGGCCCACGTACGACACCTGCACGGAAAAGCGGTGAGGCAGCTCGCGCCCGATGGAGAAATCCGCGGTATAGGCATGGGGCGTCTTGAGCGTGTTGTCGTTGCCCCACAAATTGGTCTGTGAGTTGAACGGGATTACTTGTGGTTGTGGAAAAGTCGGCGGAAGCGGCGGCTGCAGGAACGGATAGCCATTGATGTTATTGGCCGGAATCGCGTTGATGCCGGTGATACGAGGCAGGTCTTCGGCGCTCGTGACACCAGCCGTGCAGCATGGATTTTGGAGCGTGATGGAGTAACCAGCGGCGCCGATCTGGTCGAAGCTGTTGATGAGCGCGAATCCGGCGCGGTCGTACACCCGGCTGAAGCCGGCGCGGATGACGGTCTTGTCGTTGTCGCCAAAGATTTTCCTCAAGGGCCCGGAATCGAATCGTGGCGAGTAAGCGAGCGAGATTCGCGGCGACCAGTCCGTCTTTTCCAGGGGATAAAAACCTGCCGCGTTGTTCGCCGGACCACTTGGGCTGAAACTGATCGACGGCATGGCGCCATAGCCAATGCCTTGGTTCATGTTTTTGACATTTTGAGCGAACTGGGTTCCCAGGCCGAATGAGGTCGATGCCTGGAAACCGTTGGTCTCCCACGGCGCGGGGAAAAACGACCAACGTAGTCCGTAAGTCAGCGTGAGATTGGGCTTGATGCGCCAGGTGTCCTGGCCGTAAAACTCGTACGAATCGAGACCATAGCGCCGGTTGACCGGGGCGCCACAAGTTCCTCCAGGACACGCGACTCCCGGCACCACGTTGCCTTTGCGATCCAGATTGTAGTTCGCGACCACGTCCGAGATCATCCCGTACAACGACAACAAAGGACGATCGTACTGGGTTGCGGTGACGGGCTCAGGTGCATTGATGAGCGGGTGCGCAATAACGTTGGCGGGATCGAGAGTGCTTCCAGTTCCGGCGAAGCCGATGGGAGAAGTCCAGTTGGTCGTTCCCAGCGCGAGCGTGTTGGAGTGCAGGTAGCTGGTGCGGGGGTTGCGGGCGATCTTAATCGAGGTTCCGAACTGGAACGAGTGAGTTCCCTTGGTCCACGAGAAATCGTCCACAAAATTGTGCAGCGGCAACTGGAAGTTGTGACTGAAATTAACCCCCTGGTCCAAGCCCAGGAACTCGTTCCACTGCTGGTTGGTGTTGCCGACAACCCCAGAGCTTTGCCGGGTGTATCCCCAATGGAAGGAATTGACCATGGTTGGGTTGAGAATGGCGGTGTAGCCGAAGGCAAAGCCTTTGCTGTGATCGGCAAGTGTTTGCATGGGAGCAGCGGGGTTTAACTCGCCAGGCAGTGTCTGGTATTTACCTGGAAGGAAGGGTTCCCCGGAATTGCGCGAATCATTCAAGTTACCGCGCCAAAACAGACTGTGCTTGCCGTCCGCGGTGAGATGGTAATCGAGACGCGCAATGAATTCGTCGTTGTCGAGTTTGGTGGGTGCGCGGAAAACGTAGCCGGCGTAATTCAAACCGTCTCCTGCCGAAAGATCGTTGGCCGGTGTCTGACCCGTGCAGAAAGTCCGGTCGAGATATCCGGTGTGATTCGTCAGGTCGAGCATCGCTGGATCAATCCCGATGTGGTTGGGATCGAGATTTAACAGATCTGTGGGATTAAACGTTGTGGTCCCGCCGTTCACGTCTTTATATTGAAAGATGCCCTGGCACAGTGTCGGCGTAGGAATCACTCGTTCGGCGCGGTGTTCCTCGCGCTCGCGCGTGCCCTCATAGTTGGCAAAGAAGAACAGCCGGTCTTTTTGAAGCGGGCCCCCGACCGCTGCACCGAAAATATTGCGATTGAGCTGCAGAGGCTTGTTCGGCAGCCCGATGTTCTGCTCGGACTGCTTGACGAGATAGTCATTGGCGCTGGTGATTGTATTTCGCATGTCTTCATAGAGCGCTCCGTGGAACGTATTTGTACCGCTCCTGGTCACCAGCGCGACCTGTGCGCCGGAACCCTGGCCCTGGTCTGCCCCATAATTCGTCGTGGTTACGCGGAATTCCTGAACTGAATCCTGGGTCACGGGGAGCACCGACGTAAAGGCATATCCATTGGACTGATCGTTCACGTCGATGTTATCGAGTGTGACATTGCTCTGGTCGCTTCGTGCTCCATTCACGGCACCATTGCGCGTGTCCTCGTTCGGGTTCGCAATGTTTCTGCCCGTGTATGCAACTCCGGCTTGCAGGCTCAGCAGGTCGGGAACATTCCGGCCCTCCAGAGGAATATCCTGCACTTGGGTTTGGTTGAAGGAATTGCCGAGGGACGCATCGACCAGGTCCAACGCCGGCTGCTCGGAGGTGACCTCGACCACCTCGCCGGCCGCCCCGACCTTGAGCTGGGCGTTGATGGTAGCGGGCGTGTTCACCAGTAACTGCATGGCGTCAAGTTTGTAGGGTCGGAACCCGGCCGCCGTGACGGTGAGCGAGTAGGTCCCCGGAGGAACGAACTGGAATTGATATCCCCCCTGCTCCGCGGTCGTCGCGGTTCTTTCCGTCTTGGATTCGCTGTTGGCGAGGACAACCTTGGCCCCGGCCACCGTACTGCCACTGGGGTCGGTGATGGTGCCGCGCAGCGATGTCGCGGCCTGCCCCGCAGCCAAGCCGCACATGCACCAGGTGAAGCACGCCAAAACCAGCGCCGCGAAAACGGGTTGCCGGAAAACAGGCTGCCTGGATGCACCACCGGCCGTGGACAACATTCCGTGCCTTCCAATCATGGGGTCACCATCCTGATTACTGAGTAGGAAGCCAGAAACATTACTAGAATTTGGGAAGGTTAATCACCTGCTTGGGCACTGTCAAGCGCGAAATTTGCGTTTGCGGGATGAGCATCCTGCGTGCCAGCCGATATCCTGTTAACCACACCAACTCACGTAGGGACAGCCGCCCTCGGCTGTCGGACCAAGCGCAGCTCGGCAGCGTAGCGGTGGACGGCCGAGGGCGGCTGTCCCTACATGAGTTGGTGTGCTGCGTGATTCGCCGCAGAATCCAAGTTGCCTCCAGCTTCATCTATGCACCATGAACCTCGAAAATTTTTTCATAGAACCCGCCGCCTCGCACCAACCGCTGGGCGCAAGTTTGCCGGAAGAAAGTCTGCCCGAGGAACCGGTGCGCCCCGCGACTGCCGTATCTGCGGACGCCGGCCTGCTCGACTCCTACTCGCGAGCCGTCACAACCGCGGTTGAAAGAGTGAGTCCGTCGGTGGTGAACGTCGAAGTGCACCACGTCGCGGCGCCTCAGTCCGGCCGACGTCGCTCCGGCGAGCCACGCGAGCGCCGTGGAGGCGGCTCCGGCTTCGTATTCACGCCCGACGGATTGATTCTAACCAACAGCCACGTAGTGCACGACGCGACGCGAATCGAGGTAACGCTCGCTGACGGCCGCCGCGCTCCGGCTCACACAATCGGCGATGATCCAGCGACCGATCTAGCCGTTATCAGAATCGATGTTTCCGGATTGCAGGCCGTTCCCCTCGGAGATTCGCAGCAACTGCGGCCGGGCCAGATGGCGATTGCGATCGGCAATCCCTACGGGTTTCAGTCCACGGTGACGGCAGGCGTGATCAGCGCGCTCGGGCGATCGCTGCGCTCGTACTCAGGTCGCCTGATCGAGGATGTCATTCAAACCGACGCCGCTTTGAACCCTGGAAATTCCGGCGGCCCGCTCGTCGACTCGCGCGGCCAGGTGATCGGAGTTAACACGGCGACGATTCTGCCGGCGCAGGGAATCTGTTTCGCCATCGGGATCAACACCGCAAAATTCGTTGCCAGCCGCCTGTTGCGCGACGGACGGATCCGGCGCAGTTATATCGGAGTCTCGGCGCAGACGGTTCCCATTCATCGCCGGGTGGTGCGCTTCTATTCACTTGCGCGGGAAACGGGCGTGGTCGTTGTTGGCATTGAAGACCATAGCCCAGCGCGAACTGCCGGCTTGCGCGAAGGCGACGTGATCGTGGCGCTCGATGATAAACCGGTGGCCGGCGTGGACGACCTCCATCGTTTGCTGACCGATGCTCAGGTGGGCGCGCGATGCGCTTTGACGGTCATCCGCCACACCGAGCGGCTGATTCTGCCCATCTTTCCCGAAGAGGCACAGTAGGAGTCAATTACTGCCGATGAACCCTCCTATCACATTGCACACACTGGAATTCGTGTGTTAGCTTCGACTCGGAGAGTTCCACTTGCGACACACGGTTCCGGCTGGGATGGACCGCAAAGAAACTGACATTTACTTGCGGATCGATCCAGCGCGCCTCCCCCAACATATCGCCATCATCATGGACGGAAACGGGCGGTGGGCCCGGCGCCGGCACATGCCACGCGTCGCCGGACATCGCGCCGGTGTCGCCGCCGTGCGTTCGACGGTCGAAACCGCGGCACGCGTCGGAATTCCGGCGTTGACGCTCTATGCCTTCTCCGAGGAAAACTGGAAGAAGCGTCCGAAGACGGAAGTCGATTTCCTGATGCGCCTTCTGTGCCGCTATCTCAAAGCGGAAATCAAGACGCTCAACGAAAATAATATCCGCTTGAAATACATCGGACGCCAGCATGAGTTACCGGATTCAGTGCAGCGCGAGATGGCCGAAGCGAGCGACGCCACCTCGAAGAATACCGGGATGCTTCTGACGCTGGCGCTGAATTACAGCGCGCGCAGCGAGATCGTCGACGCCTTTCGCTCGCTGGCGGAGGCTGCGGCCCGCAATGGCGGCCTCGATCACATGGCAGTCGACGAGCAGTTAATTAGTGACCACCTCTACACGCGGGGTCTGCCCGATCCCGACTTAGTAATTCGCACCAGCGGCGAAATGCGACTAAGTAACTTCCTGCTTTGGCAACTTGCCTATGCGGAGATTTATGTGACGCCGACCCTGTGGCCGGACTTCCGCGGCGTTCAACTGCTCGAGGGGATCGAAGAATATCAGAAGCGCGATCGCCGCTACGGCGGCCTGGGGCCAGACGGGCATCCTCCGCAGCATAAGTCGCTCCGGGCCGAAGCCGAGGCAAAGCGTTGATTAGCTGTGCTGATGTGGGGACGGGCGCCCTCTCCCGTCCAAGACGAGCAAAGCTCGGCACCTGCCGGCGATCACAACAACTCAGGGCTCACGATAGACGCAGCGCGACCCTGCCAAGCGAGCTCTAATGATCAAGCGCGTCGCGACCGCCATTGTTCTAATCCCCCTGGTTCTGCTATTGGTGCTGAAGGCGCCCCTTTATCTCCTGGCCCTTGTGGCCGGAGCGGTCGCCGTGCTCGCCATCGCCGAGTTCTTGAAGCTGGTCACGCCCTACGGAGTCCAGCCGCTGACGCTGGCGACGTATGTCTTCGTCGCGCTCTTCTTTATATTCGTGATTGTCGCGTCCACCAATCGCACGCCGCTGGTTGAGACGACCGCCATGATTTACGGAACAGCACTGGCAGCGGCCCTCGCACCTTTTATATTCTTGACCGTGGCCATGAGCATGAGAATGACGCGCGCCAACTTGGCGAGCGGCTATCCGGCGGCGGCGGCTGCGGTGTTTGCCTTCGCGTATATTGCCATCCCGATGGCGCTGCTGATCGGGATCCGGCAGCAACCGGCGGGAGCAATCTGGACGATCTACACGCTGCTCGCCGTGTGGGCGGGAGACATCTTCGCGTACTTCGTTGGAAAGTCGCTCGGGCGGCACTACATGTCGCCGCAGATCAGCCCGAAGAAGACCTGGGAAGGCGCAGCAGCGTCTATCGTGGCCAGTGTGATCGTCGGCACGCTGTGGATTCAGCACGCGCCCGGCATCAGTTCCGCTCTTCTGCGAATCGGATTGATTGACCGCCGCGATGGTATGTTCGGCCTGGAGCAGCCGCCACTGTGGCCCATCATTCTGCTGTCGGCGGTGGTCAATATCGCGGCTCAATTAGGCGACCTGGTCGAGTCCCTAATGAAGCGTGGCGCCGGAGTAAAAGATTCCGGCACGATCCTCCCCGGCCACGGAGGCATGCTCGATCGCATCGACGCCATGCTCTTCGCGGTGCCAGTAGTGTGGGCCTATGGGGCATGGCGGCTGATGCAGTAAGTGGGGCTGCTTGATCCACTTCTGCGAATTGCCTGCCGCGAACTACCGACTCCATCCCTTACAATAAGAGCTGACCTTCCTCGCATGAAACGCATCGCCATCCTCGGTTCGACGGGCTCGATCGGCCGCAGCACTTTGAGTGTGGTCGAGAGCTATCCCGACCGCTTTCAGGTGTCGACGCTCGCGGCCGGCAACAATGCCGAACTTGCCTTTGAACAAGCGGTGCGCTGGAAGCCGCGAGTGGTTTCTCTGGCGGACGAAGCCGCCGCGCACGCGCTCCAGACCAGGCTCCGGCAAGCAGGCTCAGGCGAGACTGAAGTCGAAGTCGTGCACGGCGCCCCGGGGACGGTCCGGGTGGCAAGCCATCCCGAAGTCGATTTCGTGGTCAGCGCGATTGTGGGCGTCTCCGGCCTGGAGGCGACCTACGAAGCAGTGCGCGCGGGGAAGACCGTCGGCCTGGCCAATAAGGAATGCCTGGTGGTGGCGGGCGAGCTGATTACCGCCGAGGCGCGGAAGCAGGGCAAGCCGCTGCTGCCAATCGACAGCGAACATAACGCCGTCCATCAGTGCCTGCGCGGCGGCCGCATGGAGGAGGTCGAGCGCATCTGGCTGACCGCGTCCGGCGGTCCGTTTCTGAAGACGCCCAAGTCGGAATTTGCCTCAATTACGGTGCAACAGGCGCTCAATCACCCCACCTGGAAAATGGGCAAGAGGATCACCATCGACTCGGCCACGTTGATGAATAAGGGGTTCGAGGTAATCGAGGCCTGCCGCTTGTTCCACGTCCCGCCCGAACGCGTGCAAGTCATTGTGCATCCGCAGTCTACGATCCATTCCATGGTCGAATTCGTCGACGGCAGCATACTTGCTCAATTTTCCGCGACCGACATGCGTCTGCCCATTCTGTATGCGCTGACGTATCCGGAGCGCATCCCTTCGGAGTTGCGCTTCTCGATCGGTGACCTAAGGCATCTGGATTTCAGCCCCCCGGACATGGTTAAATTTCCTTGTCTTCGTTTAGCGTACGAGGCGGTGGCCACCGGAGGAGCAAAAACCATCGCCCTGAACGCCGCCGACGAAGTCGCGGTAGCTGCGTTTCTGGAGGAGCATATCCGGTTCGACGAGATTCCGCGCATCATCGAAGAAGTGATGGCTGCAACTCCGGCCGGACATTTGGAATCTATACAGAAAGTGCTCTCTCTCGACACCGAGGCCCGCCTTTTGGCAAGAGAAATTGTGCACCAGTGCCGCCGAAAGGGATCGCCCATCAGGGCCATTTCCTAATAGGAATAATGGAGTAATCTGGATACTATGCCCCAGCTTTTGTCTATCCTTCATACCATTTTCGTCATGGGGATCGTGCTCGGTTTCATGATCCTGATCCACGAGTTCGGCCACTACGCCGCCGCCAAGTATTTCGGCGTCCGGGTGGAAGTATTCTCCATCGGCTTTGGCAAGCGCCTCCTGGGCTTCACCAAAGGCGGCACCGACTATCGCATCGCCGCCATTCCGCTTGGCGGTTACGTGAAGATGTCGGGCGAAAATCCGATGGACGACCGCACCGGCGATCCGGGTGAGTTTCTATCGCATCCGCGCTGGCAGCGTTTCATCATAGCCCTGGCCGGACCGGCCATGAACATCATGCTGGCCGTCGCCCTTCTTACCGGCGTGTACATGGTGCATTACGAATATCCCGCCGTGCTCGATGAGCCAGCCGTTGTGGGATGGGTGAATCCCGACACCCCCGCCGAAAAAGCAGGCATCCAGAGAGGTGACAAGATCGTCCGGGTCGAGGATATTGACAATCCGAATTGGGAGCAGGTCGATATCAAGGATGCGCTCAGCCCGAATCAGCCTTTAAAATTTAGGATCGAGCATGACGGCAAAGTCATGGAGAAGGTCCTCGTTCCCGAGCCGCTGGGGCCCAATCAATACGGAAGCGTGGGTTGGGTGCCCAAAGAGTCCAGCGTGACTTTGACCACCGTCGAACCCGGGATGCCCGCCGACAAGGCCGGGATTAAGGTCGGAGACCAGATCCTCACCGCCAACGGGCAGGAGATTCCCGCTCTGGCAGCGCTAGTCCAGTTGTTGAACCACGCCAATGGTCAGCCGCTGGAAATTGTGGTTCTCCGCAACGGCCAGAAACTAACCTTCGCGGTGAAACCGGCACTGGTCCCTGCAGGGCCTGGACAAGAACTTCGCTACCGGATTGGCGCCTACAGCCTTCCCACCAAAGTTGTAAAGCTCAATTTTGCGGACGCGTTCAGCCGTTCTCTCTCGGACAACAAGAAGAGCTCTTTCCTGATCCTCGAGTTGCTGCAAAAGATGGTGCAGCGCAAAGTTTCCATGCGTCAGGTGGATGGTCCGATCGGAATCGGCAGCGCCGTTGGCCAGGCCGCCCGCGAGAAGGGTTGGACTCCACTGCTGTTGATCACCGCCGCCATCAGCTTGAACCTGGGCATCATGAACCTGCTGCCAATCCCGATCCTGGACGGCGGCGTAATCCTTCTCCTCTTAATCGAGAGCCTGATGCAGAAAGAAATTAGCCTCCCCATCAAAGAACGGATCTACCAGGCGGCCTTCGTCTTTCTGGTGCTCTTTGCCGTGATGGTGATCTATAACGACCTGGTCAAGACCCTGCCCGGCCTAACCAGGATGCCATAGCTCGTGCGGCGCGGACACTCTTGTCCGCGTGCATGCGTCACCACAGCACACGTAGGGACAGCCGCCATCGGCTGTCCAGCCCGGGCACGTTAACTGCGATCACGACGATACCTCGCGCTTTTCCTCTGCCTGGTTTAAAATACACTCTAAACATGGCCGAAATTCAGCGTAGAAAAACCTCCACCGCCACCATCGGCAACGTCCGCGTAGGCAGCAATGCACCAGTTATGGTGCAGTCCATGACCAACACCGACACCGCGGATATCCCCGGCACCATCAAGCAAGTCGTCGCCCTCGCCCGCGCTGGCAGCGAAGTAGTTCGGGTCACCGTCAACAATGACGACGCGGCCAAAGCTATCCCCCACATCGTCGAAGGACTAGAGAAGCAGGGCCTGCGCGTCCCCATCGTCGGTGACTTCCATTACAACGGACACCTCCTGCTCACCAAATACCCAGGATGCGCCGAGGGCCTGGCCAAATACCGCATCAACCCCGGCAACGCCAGCATCGGACGCAAGAACGATGACAACTTCCGCACCATGATCGAGGTTGCCGTGAAGCACCAGAAGCCCGTGCGCATAGGCGTGAACTGGGGATCGCTGGATCAAGCCTTACTCACCCGCATGATGGACGAGAACTCGCTTCTGCCGGAGCCGAAAGACGCCCGCGAAGTAACCATGGAAGCAATCGTAGTAAGCGCGCTAACCTCGGCCAAGCTGGCCGAGCAGCACGGACTGCGCCCCGACCAGATCATCCTCAGCGCGAAAGTCAGCGGCGTGCAGGATCTGATCGACGTCTATCGCATCCTGGCCGCGCGCTGCCAGTACCCGCTCCATCTCGGACTAACCGAAGCCGGCATGGGAGCAAAAGGCATCGTGGCGTCAAGCGCGGCGATGGCCGTCCTTCTACAGGAAGGCATAGGCGACACCATCCGAGTTTCGCTAACTCCCGCCCCCGGAGGCGACCGCACCGAAGAAGTCCGCGTAGCGCAGCAAATTCTGCAATCGCTCGGCATTCGCAGCTTCACTCCGCAAGTCACCGCCTGCCCCGGATGCGGCCGCACCACCAGCACTTTCTTCCAGGAAATGGCCGAGCAGATTCAAACCTACCTCCGCGAGCAGATGCCCGTCTGGAAAGAAAGCCACACCGGCGTGGAAGAAATGAAAGTCGCCGTGATGGGCTGCGTCGTCAACGGCCCCGGAGAATCGAAGCACGCGAGCCTCGGAATTTCTCTGCCCGGAACCGCCGAAGAACCGAAGGCCCCCGTCTACGTGGACGGCCGCCTGTTCACCACCCTAAAAGGCGACAAGATCGTAGCCGAGTTCATCAAGATTCTCGACGACTACGTCGAATCCCACTACGCCGCCAGGGAAAAGGACAAAGAGAAGGAAGAAGTCGGCGCCCGCGGCTGAGTCGGCCCCACGAAACACGTAGGGACAGCCGCCCTCGGATGTCCAAGCGTGCGAAGCTCGGCAGCTGCCCGGCATAGTCGCCTGATTGCGTCAACCAAGAAGCGCCTTCAAGCATTTCATCGCAGTCAGCATTAACAAAGCACGCGGCTCGTGCTGACGCCAAGCGCCATCCAACTTGATCTGCTTAAAGGTTAATTTGCGCCTACTCCAAGCTTTGACAATAAGGTTCCTTTACGGCACACCGTTTTCGCTGGCTTCCTGAACTGTGATTGCGCCATAATTTATTGCCGTTGATGCAAGTAGCGAGAGGAGAGGTGCGATATTGGGAAAACGCCGAGAGCCCCGTGTACAGGCAAGACTGCAGGTCCGAATTGCCGGGATCGATGCCAGCGGACGTGCTCTCCTCCAGATGGTTCCGACGCGCAACATCAGTCGGCAAGGGGCCTTATTAGCGGGCATTCAAGGCGAGGTGAAGATCGGGGAGACTATTGCCATTACCTACAAGAACAGCAAAGCTCGATTCTTGGTGACCTGGGTGGGCGACGCCGGCACCGAGAGAGCGGGTCAAATTGGCGTCCAGAGTGTGGAGCCAGAAAAGTGTATTTGGGATACAGCAACGTTGCCACCAATGACTGCCGACATGTACACCGCACCGGCACCCAAAGTGCAAATTGGGAGCTGAGCTGCATTATCGAGGGTGCTGAAGGAATTTGTCCGGGTTGAGCTAACCCGTATTCTCGCTGGGCCGATCCAAGACGGTGGCGACATGCAGTCGTTCGAAATCCGCGACATCGTTCACTCACAACGAAGGCATCTCCCGCGCCCTGACCGTGATCGAAGTTCGTGACGGGCATCAGAGTTTGCCCACTGTGCGTATGCTAATGGGACGCGAGAAAATGCGCACATTTATGAAAATCAGAATTTCGCTTCTTGTCGTCGCATTGCTGGCAGTCTGGACTTCGGAATTAGCTGCGGCCCAAACCAAGCCGAACACGGGGTCGGCCATAATCCTTGGACTCGAGGCCAAATGGAACGCGGCTTATGACCGAGGCGATATCGCAACCATGAATACTCTGCTGGCCGATGATTTCATCATCACCATTGAAGACGGAAGCACATTCAGCAAATCTGGATACATCGCACACTACGGGGACACCACCGTCCACGTAGAGATTTCAGAAATGTCGGATCTTAGAGTTCGAATGCATGGCAAGACCGCAGTTGTCACTGGTGCGTATCACGAAAAGGGTACGTCCAAGGGCAAACCCTACGAATACCGCGACCGCTTCACCGATGTCTGGATGAACACGAACGGCGCGTGGCAGGTCATCGCTTCTCACTACAGTATTCCATCGAGCCAATAATGGCAGGCTCTGGAATGAAAAACTGAGATGAGAGATGAGAAAAGATGAAGGGTTTCTTGGGGTGGGAGACGGGAATTGAACCCGCAACCGTCGGAGCCACAGTCCGATGCTCTACCGATTGAGCTACTCCCACCGCAGATACCGCAGAGAACGATTATAGCAATTGCCGCAGGAGTCCCGCTCTTCCCACGCTCCTAATCCTGATATCATCGCCACTCTCGACGGAGCAACCATGCGCAAGCTGATTCTCTCTCTGATTTTCTCTCTATATCTTCTCGCGTTTTCAACCGCCAGAATGCCCGCACAACAGTCCGCAGCGCGGCAATACGATCTTGTCCTCGAAGGCGGACGCGTCATGGATCCCGAAACCGCCCTGGATGCCGTCCGCAACGTCGGCATCCGCGACGGCAAGATTGTCCGCATCTCGTCCGAAGCGCTCAGCGGGCGGCGCGTCGTTCACGTCGATGGCCTGGTCGTCGCTCCGGGATTCATCGATCTGCACCAGCACGGTCAGGACCTGGAAAGCCAGCGCGTCAAGGCGCTGGACGGCGTAACTACGGCACTGGAAATGGAAATCGGCGTCCCCGATGTCGCCCGGTTCTTGAAAGACAAGGAAGGCCACTCGCTGATCCATTACGGCACGTCGGCCAGTCATGTGGCGGCGCGGGCTCTGGTGTTCGGCGCGCCGTTGTCAGGCGGCCCCACAAAAACCCACGCCGGCATTCCTGACATTCTGCCGAAGAGCGGACCCGCGACCGATCAGCCCGCGACACCCGAACAAATCGAGGTTATGCGGGAGCAACTGCGCGCCGAACTGGACGCTGGCGGTTTAGCCATCGGGATGGGCATCCAGTACACGCCCGGAGCAACCCGGCTGGAGGTGATTGACATATTCCGTCTCGCCGCCGAGCGCAGGTTGCCCGTTTACACCCACGTGCGCAGCGCAGGCCGCGTCGAGCCCGGCTCCGCTATCGAGTCGATTAGCGAAGTAGTCGGAGCGGCCGCCATCACTGGCGCTTCCCTGCACATCGTGCACATCAACAGTAGTTGCCTGCACGATTCGCTGGAGTGTCTCTCCATGATCGAGGGAGCGCGCGCCCGCGGCTTGGATGTAACCACCGAGGCGTATCCGTACATCGCAGGCATGACTTCGATAAACTCAGCGCTATTCAACCCCGGCTGGCGAGAAAAGCTCGGCATCAGCTACAACGACCTCGTGCTTCCAGAGACGGGTGAGCACCTCACCAAGGAGCGTTTCGACGAGTTACATAACTCCAGCACGACGCGCTCGGTGCTGATTTTCGCGAATACGCAGGAAGTGGTGGACAAAGTCATTCCCCACCCTCTGGTGATGATCGCCAGCGATGGCGCTGAAGGCCATCCCCGCAACGCCGGAACCTACTCTCGCGTGCTGGCACAATACGTCCGAGGGAAAGGAACGATCACGCTCATGGACGCGATCCGCAAGATGAGCCTGATGCCGGCGCAAATGCTGGAGCGTTCAACTCCCGCAGCACGGCAAAAAGGCAGATTGCAGGAGGGCGCCGACGCCGACATCGTCGTGTTCGATGCAGGCACGATCAGCGACCGATCCACCTTCGAGAAGCCCATGGAGCCGAGTGTCGGAGCTCGCTATTTAGTGGTAGGAGGAACCGTGGTAGTAGATGAAGGCAAGATCGTCCCGGATGCGTTCCCCGGCCGCGCGCTACTGGGCCCTGGAAAGCGTAGTGACTAATGGAGAGACGGGCGCCTCGCCCGTCCACCCTAACCTCTGCCCACGCCCATGTACTGGAATCCCATGGCGCGCAGCCGCGACGAATCGAGCAGATTCTTGGTGTCGATGATGATTGGCTGTTTCACCAGGTGGCGGATCCTCGCGAAATCCAGCGTCCGGAACTCGGGCCATCCCGTGGCCACAACCAGCGCATCCACACCTTCGGCGACTCCGTAGGCGGATTCGCAGTACTTCACTGTGCCATTCAGTTGCAGACGTGCATCGGCAATCGCCGCCGGATCGTATGCCCGCACGCGCGCTCCCCCAGCCAGCAAATTCCGCGTCAGTTGAAGCGAAGCCGATCCCGCAACGGAGTTGGTGTTCGGCTTGAAAGCCAGCCCCAGAATGCCGACGTCCTTGTTCTGCACGGTACTAAGCGCAGCGGCCACTTTCTGCAAAAGCCGATCCGCCAGGTTCAGATTCACCTCGCGGGCGGCATTCAGCACTTTCAGATCGACGCGGTTCTCTCGCGCCAGCCCGGTCAGCGACTCCATGTCAGTCTCGGCGAAAATTCCACCCATGCCAGCCCCGGGTTGCAGGCAGCGTGGCGCGATTTTCTTGTCCAGCCCCATGGCGAGTGCCAGGCTGACCGCGTCGGCATTTACGTGTTCGCACAGGCTCGCAATTTCGTTGATGAACGAAATCTTGGTCGCCAGAAATGCGGTCGTCGCTTCGCGCGTCAACTCCGCCGTTTCGTAATTCGTGACCAGAACCGGAACCCCGCGCATCACCAGCGGATGAAAAATCTGTTTCAGGGAAGAAACCGCTTCGCTAGAAGGCGTCCCAAGAATTATCCGGTCGGGCCAGTTAAAGTCTTCGACCGCGCATCCGTTGGTGAAGAACATGGGCTGGCACACCAGCAGGCTCTTCAGCCCTTTTCCCTTCAGCATTTTTTCAATCTTTGTGGTGGAACCTACTCGAACCGGCGTGACAATCGACAGCACCTGAAAGCGGCCCGCCGCGCCCGCCAGGCGGACTACTAGTTCTTCCAGTCCCTGGGCGGAATCTTCGGCGAGAAAAATTACCTGGGCCCTGCGCGCCAATTCTTCCGGGTCCACCGAATACACCAGCCGTCCCGAACGCACGTTGCGCCGAATCACTTCCTGAAGATTTTTTTCGAAAAAAGGGATGTTGCCTTTCGCCACTTCCATGATGCGGGTGCCGTCGGCATGACAGCAGCAAACCGGTGTGCCGAAATCGGCGAGACAAGCGGAGATAACAGTAGCGAGGTAGCCGGATCCATAAACCCCAATTTGCATATTCTCTCTTCCGATCAAACCCGCAGCCTGGGACCCGGCGCCTGGTGTGCAGCCCGTAAATCTATGGTAATCCGGCTAATGGACTTGGCAACGGGCAGAAAGTACATGTCCCGCCGATCAGTGAAACAGGCCGCTAGTTGCGGGTTTTCAGGGGTTTTTGCAGATTTCGGTGCGGACCTTTTCGGACCTTGTATTCAATTACTTATTCAACTACGATTTCGACGATAGTTGGCCGCGTCCCAGCGGCACTAGCGCCACATCCTGCCAGCCACCGTCTTCCTCGCGGACAAACATCAACTCTTCCACATGCACCTGGCGCTTGCCCGGAAATCGCGCCCAGCGCTCCCGCGCCATCACGTATGCCGCGCGCGCCTGCTCATCCCGTTCCGTTTTCAAAATCGTGAGATGCGGAATATAGGGCCAACTCTCCTGGCACCGCAGCCCCCTCCCACAGAGTTGATCGTGCAGTTCACGCATCCGATAAGCCGCCTGCTTCACCTCGATGTACACCGTCGGAGTCACAGGCAGAAATGTCTCCACGTCTCCCAGATCGACGCTGAACGGAACCACGCGGCTACAAGCATCTTCCAGAAATTCCACCGCGGCCGCTTCGGTTCCCGTCAGTTCCCTCGGAGGAAGGATCGAGAGATGGGCGGCCATGTGGGCTGTTGTGGGGTGGAGTTCCCGGCGCAGTTGTTCAACGAACTCGCCTACCGGATTACGGATGTACGTTACCAACGCGTAGCGTGAACTGGGCATGTCTTCCGAAACCAAAATTATATCGCGAGCGCGGCACGCTGCGGCATTCCACCTTTAGGGAGTGTCGCGAATGTCACCGGCATCGCATCGTTTATAATCGAGTCTCCTATAATCGAAGACAGTCGGGGCGTAGCGCAGCCTGGTAGCGCACCTGCCTTGGGCGCAGGGGGTCCGCGGTTCAAATCCGCGCGCCCCGACCAATCAAATTGATTCCCTTATTTCAGGGATTTCCAGCCATACTCATCCGACGCTTTTGAATCGGCCTGGCAGGTAGTTGGTGCAAACGCTGATTACGTCAACTGCGAGCGGCCAGATAAAGTCGAATCGGGAAATGGGTAGGTGAAGAGGAGAAACAACAGAATCGACTCGGGATTAAAGCCTGGCGTGATTGCGAGACGAACGGACTACTTGACTGATTGCGTCGACTACAACGTCGGCTCTATCAATCATGATGAAGTGCCCACTGTTCTCCGCAACAATTTGCTTGCTGTTCTTTGAAAGCGACAACAGCCGAGTTTGCAGCGCGACGTACTCGATATTTATGGTTCCCACATGTTTGGTTCCCATATCCGTGCTGACGTCGACTAGGGGCTTGTCCCCGAGCGGGTGAGGCTGTTCTTTTGTGATTGCATCGGCCTCCGCAACGCATTGCGGCATCATCTCGGCGTTTGTAGACAGAGCCACTTGATTTCGGGTCTGCGACATTGCCCAAATGTGGAGTTGGCGATCGCGAAAGGATAACTTACTGAAGTTCGGATCGCCCTCGATTCCTCCGCCGATGAAGGGTTGACGCGTTGAAGGGAGCGGAGGGGGCAGAGCCTTGGCATCGATAGGAGGGAGTCCTGAAAAGGCGTGATCGACAAAAACCACGCCTGCTACTTCGTCTGGGTAACGCCCTGCGTAGAGGCGGGCAACCACTGCACCCAGTGAGTGCCCAACGAGCAGATAAGGCCCCTTGATCCCGGCGTTTTTCAAAGCGTTGTGTACTTCGCTGACCCTCAAGGAGCAGGAATCTTTCGGGCCGGAGTCGCTCCAACCAATTCCCGAATGATCATACGCACACACCTGGGTAGACTTTGCGACTTCGGGTTGAATGAGTCCCCAATCAAAAGAGAACCCCGCTCCTACGATGATGACGGCGGGACTCCCGGTGCCCATGCAATAAAGATGAACTCGATAGCCGCCCACATCGACCAGCTTGCCTAGAGGTGCTGGTGGGTTCTGAGCGGCGCCCACGGTTTGCCCCAAGGTGGCGGCATGCATGCAAAGGATGACCACCATTATCAGGTGAAGCCTGTAGAAGATTATGATCACCTTTGGTTTCTGA
Source organism: uncultured Acidobacteriaceae bacterium (assembly GCA_963789205.1). Classification (GTDB taxonomy): domain Bacteria; phylum Acidobacteriota; class Terriglobia; order Terriglobales; family Acidobacteriaceae; genus Acidiflorens. The sequence continues at coordinate 156,894 of CAWBJV010000015.1, read as the reverse complement.
ACAATGCCGGGCATAATATCACGCTGGCGAAACAGAGGACTGTCGAAGTTGACGTAAAATCCTGATGTCGCCAACGGGCTAAAACTAGTCCTCAAAACCCAAGTTCACCGGCTCGTCCTGCCTCGACTGCACCACTCGATTAGTGGTCGGAACATTGGGGCCAACAATCTCGAACTTCGCCTCGCTGAGCCAGACCGTGCCTGTCCCGCTCAATAGGACTCCGAAGAATATGCCGGTCGCATCCTGCGGTACATCTAGCATAACATCGTATTGTTTCCAGTCTGTTGTCCCTTTGATCGATCTGTCTTCCATGTTGTCGAAGGCAAGTTGTTTGGACTCCTTGTCCACGCGCATCCACAAACCCGCCCAATCTTGTGCGCGTTCTGTTTTTACGAACGCACTGAAACGAACTCTTTTCCCCAGATAATGGTCTGCGCGAAAGTCCTGCATGAGAGTGCCGAAGCCTTCTACGCTAGACACTTTGGCCTTCAGATAAGCACTTGGATGACCGTTGTATGCTGCCACCGTGTCGATGCCGGATTCATACTCTGTGGGCTTGCTGCCGGCGACGAACCAACCCTTTGGGGCTGCCGCTTGCAATGCCAAAGAACACGCTGCCAGAAGAACTACAAGTCTCAACCCCATGGTTAACGTCGGGCGTCCTTTGTAAGACATGTTTTCCTCCTCTGCCACGCCTCGCAACATGTTACCCGTTTTCTTCCAGAACGGACAGAAGTTGTGGGATAGGAAATGTCTGCCCGACCCGAGAAGATCGTTTATAGCGCATCCTGACGCGTTTCATTTTTTTGCTGCCGAGTGAGCGTAGTATGTCTTGAGATGGAAGCTTCTTGGCGCTGGCTGCGCATCGGGTTTTGGGCCTGCATTGTGATTTCGGTGGCCGTGGTGATTCGGCGCACGGTTGCTCTTGCGCACCCTCCGCAATCTGCGCCACCCCAGTTGGCCGCGCTCGATGCCGCATTCGCATCGCATGCAACTCTCACCTTGGCGCATATTGTTCCGGCATTGGCTTTCGTCGTTCTGGCTCCGTTTGTCTACCTTCGACGGCTCGCCGGCGCGGCGTGGCCCGAACGCTTTCTGTTTCCTCTCGGAGCGGTAGTCGGTGTTACTGCCTACGCGATGAGCAATTATTCCGTTGGCGGTTGGGTGGAACGCTCCGCGGTCCTGCTCTTCAACAGTCTCTTTCTATTCTCGCTATTCCGGGCATGGCGTCTGCGTCGCGAGCCTGCACTGAACATTGCGATGGATGACACGCGCAATTGCAGTCCTTCTCGGCATCGCAACCACGCGCCCGGTGATGGGAATATTCTTCGCCACCAGTCGTATCACCCACCTTGCGCCTGAGCAGTTCTTTGGTATCGCGTTCTGGATCGGTTTCTCGATCAATACACTGATCGTCGAGCTTTGGCTTCGATCACGGGAAGGAAAATCTCAAATCTAAAGGATGGCAATGCATTCGTCGTCATCATAGGAACCAAGCATAATGTTGACTGTCGAACGATCGGCTTTGCATGAGCAATCCTCAGTTGGTGAAATCGCCTGTGGCTGCTGAAAAAGTCTTGAAGTCAAAGGAGATTCCGGCTTGATGGCCAATTCTTGAGTTTCAATTGGGAAAGCCGATCGGAAAGCCGATCGATGACAGGAAGAATCTGGTTAATTGCCACGCCCTGGGTTATACTCGACGACGTTCTGAAGGCAAACGCTGGAGGAAAAATATGTTTCACATAATCTGGTACATTCTTATTGGGCTGATCTCGGGGGTTATCGCGAAATCGGTGATGCACGTGCACATAACGATCTTCTGGACGATCGTGCTCGGCATCATCGGATCGATTCTGGGCGGCGCCGTTACCCATCTGTTTTCGCCCCCGACAAACCAACGATATCACCCCGCCGGCCTCATTTTTTCCACACTCGGCGCGATCCTGGTTCTCTTCATTTGCTATAAGCTGAAGATTCATTTTCCCGCTGTAGGCTGAAGATTCATTTTCTCCAACGAAACGAGTAATCGGCCGGGCACCCCTTCCTTTCTCCGAGCTTTGGTCGTTGAGCGCACCGAGTCCTAGTCAGTCGTTTGGGAGCGGCTATCGGTCACCGCTTCCCGCTGGAAGCACCCTCTAGCGAATAGTGCGCGAGGCGGAGAACTTGTGCCTGAACAGTCCTGCCACAACACCAAGTCCCGTTCCAAGCATGACCAGTGTATTCGGCTCTGGAACAGCAAGGTTCGTGCTTCCTGCTTTGACATGCCCGATACCTTGGCTGAGTTGACCGCTGGTCGAGTATATCGTCTGCGAAGTCGTGCCAGTGACCATTCTGCCCGAGTACAGCATCCCGGAGATAGTTCCACTGAGAGTGTAAGTTAGATTGGCGCCAATCTTGCTTATCAAAGCCCAAGTAATCGGACCAGTGAAGCTATCGGTAAAGATCGCACCGTGCGGTACGCCTTTTCCATTCCCAGTCACGTCAAACGTCGAACCCAAGCTGGAGAACGTTCCGCCAGCGGTATTACTGCCACTGATCAGGGCGCCAGTCGAGAAGCTGACCGAACCAAGAGAGTGTCCCCGAGGAGCTACGACGCCGTTGAAGCTCGTCAGTTGCGATCCGGTTAAAGTGATGCCCGCATTCGAAATCGCAATGCTGCCGAACTGATTGACAAGAACGATCCCATCGGCAAAAGCTGCGACCGGTAAAGCGAGTGCGAGCACAATCAGAACTAACGCTGCTTTCATGTGTAAGTCTCCCTGGGTTCTAAGTAACTTACCTTTCGTGCGAACCACCACCCTCGCAAGAGTACTGTCCCCGCAATCGTGTTACTGGTCAAGATTGCTCACTCCTCAGATTTGTTTGACTTCGCTCCACGGCTCTCGGCTGCGGAAAGCTTCTGATCTCGCGCGTGGCGCGGTGCGCCGAAGGCAGCGCTGCTTGCGCTCCACCGGGAATAACGTGCTCGGGTCTGTTCGTAACGTGCCTGCTGGCGCGGCACGTCTGATGCGAAGCGGCATTAGTTGACTAACTCTTCACTTTCCAACGAAAAGAGGCTAGGTCGGATTCTGCTGCTCACTTCGGCAGCGAAAGGCGTGCCGGAAACCTTCGCCCAATTCCTCGAGTCTCTGACTCCGTACAGGTTATGATGCGTAAGATCTGCCGCAGCCTTGTTACTGCACCTGCTTGGCGTCGAGCAGGTGTTTGAGCAAGATTTGAACATCATCGGCCGACATGGTCTTCAGTTGCGCCAAGAGGGCTTCCCGGCTCGCGCTCTCTGCCGCTCGCGGCCGCGCCCGCCGTTCCAGTATCGGCGTCTGCGCCTTCATCCCCAACGCCCGCGCCTTCTCCACCTCGCTCGCCAGTTCCGCGATCGTTGGCTCCTCGAACATCGTCCGCACTCCCAACTCCACGTCAAACTCCCGCCGGATCCGCACCATCACCTGCAGCACCAGCAGCGAGTGCCCTCCCAGCTCGAAAAAATTCTGATCCACTCCCACCTCGCCCATCTTCAGCACTTCTCTCCACATCCCCGCCAGTTTCTGTTCCACTGCCGTCCGCGGCGCTACCATCCCTTGTTCTGACAACGCCACTCCCTCCGCTGTCGCCAGCGCTCTCCGGTTCACCTTCCCGCTCGGCAGCAGCGGAAGCTCCGCCACCTGCACAAATCTCGCGGGCACCATGTGCTCTGGCAATTTCGAGCGCAGATATCGTCTCAACTCGCGCCCATCAGCCTTCTCCCCATCCTCCGGTACGAGGTACGCTACCAGCCTCGCCTCACCGCCTTCTTCCACGCGTACCACCGCCCCCTCCCGCACACATGCGTGCGACGCCAGAACCGATTCGATCTCTCCCAAATCGATTCGCATCCCTCGCAGCTTCACTTCCCCGTCCACTCGCCCCAGATACTCGATCTCCCCGTCCCCGCGCCACCGCCCCAAGTCCCCTGTCCTGTACAACCGTTTCGACTGCTCCGGCGCGATTGGATTCTCCACGAAACGCTCCGCCGTCAGCGCCGCTCGATTCCAATACCCGAGCGCCAGCCCGTCTCCGCCCACATAGATCTCCCCTCGCACTCCCACCGGAATCGGATTTCGATGTGGGTCCAACACGTACATTTGCATGTTGCTGATCGGCTTGCCGATCGGAACCGTCGCGCCGATGTCTTCCTCTTTCTCTAACACTTCATGCCACGTCACATCCGCCGCCACTTCCGACGAGCCGTAAATATTCAACAGCGTTGCTTGAGGAAAGCCTTGCCGGAAGCGCCGCGCCAGTTCCCCGCTCAGCGCCTCTCCGCTGCACGACCACAACTTCAGCCGCGGCACCCGGACCTGCAAGTTCGGAGCATGATCAAGCAAGGCTCGCAGCAGCGATGGCACCAACACGATCCGCGTCACGCCATGCCGCGCCAGACTCCGCAGCAGTTCTTCCGGATCCCGCACCACCTCCGTCGGCAATATCACACTCGGAATCCCCGCCAGCAGCGGCCCGAAAATCTCCCACATCGAATCGAGGAATCCCAGATTCGTCTTCTGGCAGCACACCTCGCCCGCCTCGAACGGATACCGTTCCCACATCCACTGAAACCGATTGATCGCTCCCCTGTGCGTCCCTTTCACTCCTTTTGGTCGTCCAGTCGATCCCGAGGTGTACAGCACATAAGCCGGATCTCCAGGTTCAACACCGGTGGACAAATTGTCCGCGCTCGCGCCCGCGATCCCTTGCCAGTCAGTGTCGAGAGTTACCGTTTTCGCGTCACTGAAACGAAGCTTCTTGAGAACTCCCGATTGCGTCACTAATAATGTCGCCTCGGAATCTTCAAGCATGAACTGTAAGCGATCAGCGGGATGAGACGGGTCCAACGGTATGTAAGCTGCCCCGGTCTTCAAGATGCCAAGCAGGGCCACTACCATGTTGAGCGATCTCTCGACGCACAATGCGATTCGGGCGCCGCGCCCCGCCCCTAGCCTCTGTAAGTGATGCGCAAGTCGGTTGCTGCGCGCTTGCAGTTCTCGAAAGCTGAGGCAGCCGCTCCCATCTCGTAGCGCCACCGCGTCCGGCGTTCGTTCGCACTGCGTGTCAAAAAGCTGATGAATGGTAGCGTCTCGCGGATAATCCGCTTCCGTACGGTTCCAGTCCACGAGTATCTGACTCCGCTCACTGGCTGTCAGGAGAGGCAATTTCGAGACTGCACGACTCGGATCCGCCGCCGCTCCTTCAAGCAGCGTGCGCCAATGTTGAATCAGGCGGCCGATCATGTCAGCTTCGAAGACGTCGGGGTTGTATGTTACCGGACCGACAATGCCCTCCGTCCTCTCGTCTACGTCTATATACAAATCGAGCTTGGAGGCGCCGGTTGGAATATCAGATTGTGTCGCACTCCAGCCACTCTCGACAGCGGGAACCGGAGGCTCGACCGAGATCGCCACTTGAAAAAATGGGTTACGGCCAGGATCGGGAGTGGGCCGAATGGTTTCGACCAGTTTCGTAAGAGGTATGTCGCTGTTCGACAACGCACCCAGAACCGACTCCCGCACACGAACCAAAAGCTCCTGAAATGTTGGGTCCCCTGCTAAATCGATTCGAAGCGGCAGGATGTTTACAAAATATCCCGCCAGCTTCTCCAATTCAGGAAACGCCCGGCCCGCAGCCGGTGCACCAAGAATGATATCCGCCTGACCCGTGTAGCGGTGCAGCACGGAAGCCAATCCTGCGACCAGGATCATGAACAGTGAAACGCGCTGCTCCTCGCCTAGAGTTTTCAAATTCTGGAGCAGCTCTTTCGACATCACCGCTGTCTGAATCTCTCCCCGGTAGGTTTGTACGGCAGGGCGGAACTGATCGCTCGGCCATTCGAGTACGGGCAACTCCCCTCCGAGCTTCCGTTCCCAATAAGCCAACTGTCCCGCTATCACCTCCGGTTTCGCCTCTTCGTGCTGCCAGATCGCGTAATCGGAATACTGGATATCAGGCTCCGGGAGCGGCGAAGGCTGGTTCTGCGAGAAGGCGCGATAAATGTCAGCCAACTCCGGCAGGAACACCTGATAGGCGGTTACACCATCGAATATCATCTGATGAAAAGTCAGGAATAAGCGATGATCACCCTCGCTCAGTTTCACCAACGTCGCTCGGAGCAGCGGACCCTCTTTGAGGTCGAAGGGCGCCCGCGCCACCTCACGAGCGATTCGCACCGCTTCTCGCTCACGTTCCAGTTCTGGGATATTCCGCAGGTCTACCAGAGGTATCTTGAAGCCGCCTTCAGCGGGATGCACCACCTGTACCGGTTGGCCCTCGTGCAGTTCGAAAGTGGTTCGCCAGATTTCATGCCGCCGGATAATTTCAGTAAAAGTCCGTTCCAACGCGCCCACATTCAGTGGGCCTGAACGACGAATAGTTAAAGTTTCGTTGTAAACGGGAACTCCCGACGGAGCCATCTGGCCGTGTAGCCACACTTGCTCTTGCGCCAGCGAAAGAGGTGCCGTATTTCCTCGCGGGCGATGGGTAATCTGAGGCTTGCCCTTTCTCGCGCTGGCCGCATTTCCACCCAGATACTTTTCGAGCAGGATGCGCTTCGCGTCCGATAGATGCGAGAGATCCGGCATCAGGCGGCACTCCTGGCGTGTGGCCGTGTGGACGTGGCACCTCGATACAGAAAGGCGACCGTTCGTCTTATTAACTTCCGTACAAACATATAGTTTCGAAGGTACCCTCTAAGTCCTGCAGCATGCGTTTAATAGTCTCGGTCTCGATTAGCTCAGAATTGAATTGAACGCGACCAATGATCCCTTCAGGTCTATCAATGAATGCCAGGTAGAGCGGCCAGGGAGAACCGCCGCTCTCAACGTCCATGGAGGTCACGCTCCATGGCAGACCCAAGTCCGGCGTGGGGGGCTGTAATGAAACTGCTACGTTGAAAAACGGGCTGGGGCCGGAGCCGTCCTGCCCATCGAGTGCTCGCGCGAGCCGCTCAATCGGAACATCATCGTTAGAGATCGCGTCCGACACGGTATCGCGCGCATGGTGTAAAAGCTCGCTAAACGTTGTATGCGCGCCGCAATTCAGGCGCAGCGTTACCGGGTTCAGGAAGTACCCAAGCAGATCCATCACCTCGCTTTGTTTTCGGCCAGACGGAGAAAGTGTGCCGAGAACAACATCTCGATCTTTTTCGTAGTAATGCATCAGGGTTGCAAGTCCCGTTAGTAACACAAAGAAGAGTGTGCTATTAAGTCGCCTGCTCACATCCCTGACGTGACTGCTCAGTTGTGGAGAGAATGCAAACGGATGGATACGTCCGTAACATGATCGACCAACCACGCTGGGTTTCTCGGTCGGCCAACCGCTCACCGATAAGTTACCGCTTAGTTGCTCCCGCCAGTAGTTAACCTGTCTCGCCTCTTCCCCGTTCAAAGACTCCCGCTGCCACCATGCGAAGTCAGCGCACTGAATTTTCAATTCCTGCAAGGGCGAAGGTTGGCCCGCCAGAAAAGCCTTGTAAAGGGCGGCCAGTTCGAAAGGATATATCTGATAAGCCGACCTCCCGTCCACAATAATCTGATGTACGGCAAGGAAAAGACGGTGGTCCTCCTCGCTCATTCTTACCAGAGTAGGACGGAGTAGCGGACCCTTGTTGAGCTCAAACGGCCGGCGGACGTCCTCGCTGACCAGTCGAACCGCCTCCGTTTCGCGCTCCGCCTCACCCAGTCCGCATAGATCTACCCTGGAAAACTGCATTGGCCTGTGGGGATGGACGACCTGGACCGGCTGCCCAGCCTTTGTTTCAAAGCTGGTGCGCCATACTTCATGACGCCGGATGATCTCATTGAAGCTCCGTTCCAGAACATCCGGGTTCAGTGCGCCGAGCATGCGGACAGTAACACACTCGTTGTAAAGGGGAGGGTTTCCTGCGAACTCGAGTTCGCGAAAGTAGAGTTGCTCCTGCACTAGAGATAGAGGAGCCAGGACGCCCTGCGGCCTGCGCCCAATCTTAGGCGCGGACGAAACACGTCCTTGCGAATATCGGTCGAACAGAACGCGCTTCGCATCCGATAACTGGCTCAGTCCTTGCATGTCTACCTACGCCAATCTTCATAAAGTCAGATGTTAAGTTACCGTAAAGCTAATTGGTAACCGAGTCAGTCCGCGTAATCCCAAATTGTGCCGCCACTCCAGCGGTATTGAGGTATCGAGAGTCAAGCCAGGTAAGCGCCGTAAAATCGTCTCGAATGCGATTTGCCCTTCCATACGCGCCAGGGCAGCGCCAAAACAAAAATGAGCGGCCCATCCGAACGCCACGTGGCGATTGTCTTTGCGATCGATGTCCAGGCGGTCGGGTTCAGGAAATCGCTCGGGATCGCGGTTGGCTGCGCCCATAACCGCGATGACAGCCTGTCGCTTGCGAATATGCTTTCCTCCCATCTCGACTTCATCGGGAGCGAGCCGCGCCGTGTGCTGGCTCGGACTTTCGTAGCGCAGCAGTTCTTCTATCGCGGAAGCCATCAGCGAAGAATCCGCGCGCAGACGTTCCATAATGCCCGGATTGCGCAGCAACGTAAGCATGCCGTTGCCGATCAGGTTAGTGGTGGTTTCCTGTCCACCAACCATCGTGACAATCAGGTTGGCGATAATTTCGTCTTCGGTTAGCTTTGCGCCATCGACATCGGCGGCCATCATTGCATTGACCAGGCCGTCACGTGGATTAACCCGCTGCTCCTGCATCGCTGCGCGGAAGTACGAGCACATATTTTCCACACTGCGCAAGATTCTTGGAAACCGGTCCGGATTGTGCTGGAAGTTGCCCAGCATCTCGGCAAAATCCGCCGACCATTCCTTCAGTTGCTGGTGATCTTCAACAGGTACGCCCAGCAGCTCAGCCGTGACAATGGCCGGCGCGGGACTGGCAAAGTCGGCAACTAAGTCCATATGTCCCTTTGAGACCACCGCGTCCAGCAGATGATCCATGATCTCCTGAATATGCGAGCGCATGCGTTCCACTCTGCGCACCGTGAACGCGGCCGAAGCGAGAGCACGCAAGCGGGTGTGATTCGGAGGATCGAGAAAGAGCATCTGCCGCACCATGACCTGTGCGATCGGGTTCATCGCGGCCAGGCCCATCGCGCTCAGCTGCTCCGGGGTCGGTGTGCGATTCGCCGAGAAATGATGGAGGACGTGAATCACGTCCGCGTATCGGGTCACCACCCAGGCGTGCAGGAATGGATCCCAATGCACCGGATCTTCGTTACGCAGCCTGTGGTAGAGAGGATACGGATTGGCCAGGACTTCAGGGTCAAGCAGATGGTAAAGGCTAAGCGCTTTGTCCGTCTTCGGAGTGACCGGCCGGCTGTTGCTGGTGGAGAGCCGGGCGTCCTCGCCCGGCGGCACTCCGGCCGCGCTGACACCTGGCGCTGTCGTCATTGACATACCTAGACTCCTTCTCCTGACGACGCGAGGAGGCGCTGTGCTTCGTCTTCACTCATGGCTGCGAGCCTGGCATGAATGAGTCTCTCGATTTCGATGGACATGCCTCGGGGAGTCGGCTCGTCAAACAAGCACCGCAAAGAGAGTTCCACTCCGAAATTTTCACGGATCTTCGCGATCAGTTGCGCGCCCATGAGCGAGTGCCCGCCAAGCGTAAAAAAATTGTCCTCGCTCCCGACTCGCGCCACCCCAAGAAGGCCTGACAAGACAACGCCCAAGTGCTCTTCGATCGGAGATTGAGGCGCTTCGAGCGAGTCGTCTCGGAGAATATTCTCGGCAGTCGGCTGAGGAAGAGCCGCCCGATCCAATTTTCCATGCGGCGACAAGGGCAAACGGTCGAGTTGCACGAACGCCGATGGCAGCATGTGAGAGGGGAGATAACTGCCCAGATAACTTCGCAGATCCCCAGGCTTGGGCAGCCTATCCGTTGTCGGCACCACATACGCGACCAGGCGCTGGTCCCCTGAAGGGTCAGTATAGGTACAGACGAAGCTCGCTTCTATCTCGGGATGACGGTCGAGCACGGTAACGATTTCGTTAGGCTCAATGCGATGACCCATCACCTTGATCTGGTCGTCGAGGCGACCCATAAAAGCGATTTGACCATCGGGCAGAAGACGTCCTAAGTCGCCCGTCCTATACAAATTGCCCCCCGGATCTCCCCCGAACAAATCGGGCAGAAACTTCTCAGCATTTAGCTCCAGAGCATTCAGATAACCCCTCCCCACGCCTCGTCCGCCGATCAGCAGTTCTCCCGCGGTACCATCCGGAACCCGCTGCAGGTGTTCATCGACAACGTACACGCTGACACCATCTATCGGCCGCCCGATGGATGGCAGCTCGTTTGATCGTTTGTCCGAACTCTGCCCCGAACTCTTCTTCGAACTCTCCTCCGGATAAATTCTTCCCGACGTCGCTACAACCGTGCATTCCGTCGGTCCATAGTTATTTATGAGAGCGAAAGGCAAATCGCGCGGCGGGTAACGGCGCAGAGTGTCCGCGCCGGTCAGCAACACTCGAAACGACCCTTCCGACGGCCATTGCAGGCCGATCATGCTCTCGGCAAGGACGGTAGGAAGGAAGCTGATAGTAATGCCGCTGCGTACGATCCAGTCTCGCAGAGCGTCAGGCACGGTGCGGATTGCCTCGTCGACAACGTAAAGACTCGCCCCGGCGGTCAGATAAGGCCAGATTTCCCACACTGCCGCGTCAAATCCGGGGCTGGCCAGCAAAGTTGCCCTGTCCACTGCCGACACGTTGAAGGCGCGCTGGTGCCAAGTCACAAGATTATTCAAACTTCCGTGCGTGATCTGCACTCCCTTGGGTCGACCGGTCGAGCCAGATGTAAAGATGATGTACGCCAGATTTTCCGGCGTGGTATTTGCCTGCGGAAGGACGGTCGAATCGACGGCGCTGTCAAGCCCATCTTCATCCAGAACAATCGTGTCCCATTTCCCCCCGGGCAGCTTCCCGGCCACGCCTCGTTGCGTTACCACTACCGGACTTCCCGAATCCTCCAGCAGCATAGACAGTCGGCGCGACGGATAAGTCGGGTCCAGGGGCACGTAGGCTCCGCCGGCTTTCAGGATACCAAGAGCAGCAATGGGCAATTCCAAAGACCGTTCCATGCAGAGCCCGACCGGAACGTCGGGTCCAATCCAGAGGGATCGCAAGCAATGCGCGAGTTGGTTCGCGCGCGCATTCAGCTCACGATAAGTGAGATGACGGTCTCCAGATACGAGCGCGACCGCATCCGGCGTCGCACTCGCCTGCAATTGCACCAGGTCGTGTACACATAAATCTGACATACGTGAACTACCCAATCGGGTCCGCCAATCGTGACGGATCCTTCATTGAAATTCTGGCTCTGTGCCAAGACTTTCTGCCGCAAGACTCTGCGTACCAGCTGACAATTTGGCGTCGAGGACGCGTTTGAGCAGGGCTTGAACGTCATGAGCCGACAGCGTGTCCAGTTGTGCCAACAGAGCCTCCCGGCTCGTGTTCTCAACCGCCGCCCGCGGCCGCCGTTCCAGCACCGGCGTCTGCGCCTTCATCCCCATCGCCCGTGCCCGCTCCACCTCGCTCGCCAGCCCCGCGATGGTCGGCTCCTCGAACATCGTCCGCACCCCTAACTCCACGTCAAACTCCCGCCGGATCCGCGCCATCACCTGCAGCACCAGCAAAGAGTGCCCTCCCAGCTCAAAAAAGTTCTGATCCACTCCCACTTCTTTTACCTTCAGCACTTCCGCCCAAATCCCAGCCAACTTCTGTTCCACTTCCGTCACCGCCGCTACCATCCCCTGCTCCGACAGCGCTACCCCCGCCACCCCCGCCAGCGCCCGCCGGTTCACCTTCCCACTCGGCAGCAGCGGCAACTCCTCCACCCTCACATAACTTGCCGGTGCCATGTGCTCTGGCAACTTCGATCGCACATGACGCCGCAGCTCGCGTGCGCTCGGCGCTCCCTCCTCTCCCGCCACCACGTACGCCACCAGCCTTTGCTCGGCTCCGTCCCCGCTCAACTCCACCACCGCTTCCTCCACCCAGCGATGCGAGGCCAGGACCGTCTCGATCTCTCCCAACTCGATGCGCATCCCACGCACCTTCACCTCGCCATCCATCCGTCCCAGATACTCGATCTCCCCCCTACTTCGCCACCGCCCCAGATCCCCCGTCCGGTACAGCCGCTGCGAACGCTCCGGGGCAATCGGATTCCCTACAAACCGTTCCGCCGTCATCTCCGGCTGCTGCCAGTAACCCAGCGCCAGTCCATCCCCACCAACATAGATCTCCCCGCGCACTCCGATCGGCACCACATTCCGATTCCGATCCAGCACATACAGCTGCGTGTTGCTGATCGGCCTCCCGATCGGAACCGACACCGTACCCTGCGCCTCTTCCTCTTCCCCCACCTCGTGCCAAGTCACGTCCGCCGCCACCTCCGACGACCCGTAGATATTCAGCAGCTTCGCCCCCGGATACCCCTTCCTAAACCGCCGCGCCAACTCCCACGTCAGCACTTCTCCGCTGCACGACCACAGCTTCAGCTCAGGTACCCTCTCCTCCAGATTCGGCGCGTGCTCCAGCAGCGCTCGCAACAGCGACGGCACTAACACGATCCGCGTCACCCGCTGCTCGGCCAGGATCTGCAACAGCTCTTCCGGATCCAGCACCGCCTCCTGCGGCAGAATCACGCTCGGCACCCCCGCCAGCAGCGGCCCGAAAATCTCCCACACTGAATCCACAAATCCCACATTCGTCTTCTGGCAGCAAACTTCCCCCGCCTCGAACGGATATCTCTCCCACATCCACCTCATTCGATTCATTGCCCCGCGATGCGTCCCTTCCACCCCCTTCGGCTTCCCGCTCGATCCCGAGGTGTACAGCACGTAGGCGCGTTCAACCCGCGACAATCCCATGATGTTCATCACCGGATTGAGCGGAGACTCATTCCGAATGAGTTCCGCCTGGGCATCAAGCATGATCAGGTCGCGAACCGTATCCGGCAGTTTCTTCCCGATCCCGTTGTTGGAGAGGACGCACTCCGCGCGCGTGTCCTCAAGCGTAGAGGCCAGCCGCTGGAGCGGGTAAGAAGGATCAAGCGGAACATAGGCTGCTCCCGTCTTGAGCACGCCCAGGACCGCAACCGTCAATTCCGGAGACCGCTCAACCGAAACGCCCACCAGATTGCCCGGTCCCACTCCCTTCTTGATCAGATAGTGCGCCAGCCGGTTCGCATCCTCGTTAATCCGGCAGTAAGGAATTTTCTTGCCTTGAAAGATCAACGCTGTTGCGTCAGGAGTGCGCGCGGCCTGGCGCTCGAAGGCACTATGAATGTGGAGATCTCGTGGATAATCCGTGGCCGTGTTGTTCCACTGCACCACGGTTTGTTCTCGTTCCCGATCATCCATGAGCGCTATCCGGGCCAGCGGTTCGTCCGGGTTCTTGAGGACGGCATTCACCAGGTTGCGGAAGTGGCCCAGCTCTCTAACGATGGTCTGCTTCTCAAACAGATCCGTGTTGTACTCGAACCGACAATGGAACTCATCGTCATCATCGTCTTCAAACGCTTCCACCGCCAGATCGAACTTGGCGATGCCGGTCTCGAACTCCAGTTCCTTCATTTTCAGTCCCGAAATTTCAAACACTTGCTTCGGGATGTTCTGGAACGTGAACATTACCTGGAACAGCGGACTAGTGTTCATCGAGCGCTGCGGGACCAGTTCTTCGACTAATTTCTCGAACGGAACGTCCTGATGCGCATAGGCTTCCAGGGCACATGCGCGGACTTGTCGAACCAGATCGCGGAAGGTCATGTCAGGAGTAAAGTCGGCGCGGAAGACCAGCGTATTCACGAAGAACCCGACCAGGTTTTCGATTTCGATCTGGCTGCGGGCCGCGGTAGGAGTACCAACCAGAATGGTGTCCTGGCTGGTATAGCGCCAGAGCAACGCCTGGAAAGCCGCGATCGATACCATGAACAGGGTGGCGCCCTCGCTCTGCGCAAATTCCTTCAGCGCTGCCCGATCCTGGCTCTCGAAGATCAGTTCCTCGGTCGCTCCGTGCCAGCTGTGCGTCGTCGGGCGCGGACGGTCCGTGGGCAGATCGAGAATTGTTTGCGCACCGGCCAGCTTGTGTTTCCAGTACTCCACCTGCTTCGCCAGCACTTCGCCGGTGATATATTCGCGCTGCCATTGTGCGTACTCTACATACTGAACCGGGAGTTCGGGAAGTTGGGGCTCCCGTCCGCTCGCATAAGCCTCGTAGCAATGAGCCAGTTCGCGGAAAAGGATCGAGATCGACCATCCATCCGTAATGATGTGATGCATCGCCAGCACCAGGATGTATTGGTCTCGACTGACTTGCAGCAGCGCGGTTCGCAGCAACGGGCCCCGGGTCAGATCAAACGGCTTCTTGCCCTCCTCGCTCGCAATCCGCAGCGCCTCCGGCTCACGCTCGCTCTCCGGAAGAGCCGCCAGGTTCAAGATCGGAACCTGAACATCGACGTCGGACAACACCACCTGTCTCGCCTCGCCGTCCACGCTCTCGAAAATCGTGCGCAATGACTCATGCCGACGGATGACCGCCCCAATGGCTGAGGTCAAGGCGTTGACGTTCAAGGGACCGGTGATCCGGAAGGCGCGAACCAGGTTGTAAGCCGCCGTTCCCGGCTCCAGCTGGTCGAGGAACCAAAGTCTATCTTGCGCGAAGGAAGCTGGCAGTCCTGCTGCACTCATCGATGTTTGTGTTCCTTAGACGTATTTTTCCGCCACCTGAGGGATCGGCCAGAATCGGTAGCGGAGATGGGATGTCAATGACAGGAAAAAGGTTGGGGCGATTTCATAGGATTTACCGTAGCCGGTTCTGGCGCCACACGTCGCATCGAAATTTTGCATTCACCCGACCCCATATTTCCCGGAAGAAATCCTGGATCCCGCAAACCAAACGGGGGGGAGCGGCATCTTAATTGTCGCTTTGTACCCGAAATTCGATGTGCAAAACGGTTGCACCCTCGGGTTTCAGCGCTGCAGGACCGCTCAACTGCAGGATTGCTCAGGAGTGCAGATGCCGCTCTCGCCACTAGTGTCGGCCGAAGTGCCCGCAGTAGCGCTGACTGTCGCCGTTCAGGATCTCCTGAGCGGACTACCACCACCATTCCCATCTGACTGCACCAGCGAACCAAATCACGGGATTGACTCCAGGAGATTCTGAATCCATGCTGTCCAGCGTCAAAACTTCAGAGGTCGGGGTTGCACAGCAGAAAAGACTGCTTGTTGAATTGCTTCTGCAGTCCAATCAGACGGAGATTCAGACCGAGGTTTATCCTGCTTCTCTCGCTCAACAGAGACTCTGGTTTCTCGACCAACTGGGGCCCAAAAGCGCCGCTTACAACGTGCATTTCGGACTATGGCTGCGCGGACCGCTCGACATACAGGCGCTCCAGTCCAGCCTGCAGGAGTTGACCAATCGCCATGCCAGCTTGCGCACGTCCTTCAGACTTGAACGCGGCGAACTGGTACAGGTTGTCGCTAGCCGTCTCGCCGTGAGGCTTCCCGTCACGGATCTCACCCGCTCCGCGAATCCCGATCGTGACCACTATCAGCTGGCGAAGGCGGAGGTGGAAAAAAGCTTCGACCTTAGCAAGGGACCGCTGTTTCGCGCCCGGGTCCTTCGCGTCACCGCCACGGACCATGTTCTTCTCTGCACCATGCATCACATTGTCACCGACTCCTGGTCGGTGCAGATCATGGCCAGGGAGTTGTCGGCCCTTTATGGTGCGTTTTCTACTCAGCGCCCATCCCCGCTTTCCGAACTACCGATCACCTACGGTGACTATTCCGAGTGGCAGCGTAAATGGTTTAAGACCGCGAAAGTTCAACAGCAGCTGAAGTTTTGGAAAGACGAACTGGAAGATGCACCTCCTGTTTTGGAATTGCGGACGCAACGGCCGCGCCCTTCCGAACAAACATTTGAAGGCGCGAGTCAGGAAATCCCGTTAGGTGACGAGACCACTTCCGGCATTAAGGCGCTGGCAGTTCGCCTGCAAGCGACCCCCTTCATGCTGCTTCTCGCCGCTTTCAAGATTCTTCTGTACCGCGCCAGCGGGCAGCCAGACCTGCTGGTGGGAGTGCCAGTTGCGGGTCGAAACTCGGTGGAGACCGAAGGTCTGGTCGGGTTCTTTGTAAACACGCTTGTCCTGCGCGATGATCTCTTTTTCAATCCGACTTTTCCGGATTTGGTGGCACAAGTCCGCGAAACCACCCTCCGGGCATTTGCCAACGCCGACGTTCCCTTCGAGAAGGTGGTGGAGTTTGTTCAGCCTAAGCGCAACCTCAGTTACAACCCGATTTTCCAGGTGATGTTCTCAATGATCAAGGCCGCCGTGCAATCCGACACTTTCGGCGACTTGACTGCCTTCTCCTACGCGGTAGCTCCAACTAAGTCGATCTTGGATCTGAGCATGACGATTATCGAAGGGAAAGGCGGCCAGTGGTTGGCTCAAATCGACCACAACACCAACCTCTTCCGCTCCGAAGACGTGAGCCGAATGCTCGCCGATTACTCAGCCCTTCTGAAAGCCATTATTGGCAGTCCTGAAACACGGATCACCGATCTTCCGATGAAGGATCTTTCCATCGCGGAAGCGGCCGTGGATCGAACCCCGGAATGCTCATTCCCTCTAGCTTCAAAGACTCTACCTTCAAAGACTAGCTCCAAGCGGAAGGCGCTGACCCTGGCATCAACCTCCCATGCGCCAAAGCCCCAACGGCCAGACGAGCCGATCCAGGCGGAGGAAAAGCTGCTGGTCGGCATTTGGAGGGATCTGCTCCACCTGCCGGCAGTCGGCATCGACGATAATTTTTTCGACATCGGCGGCCATTCTCTTCTTGCTGCCCAACTCATCGCGCAAGTCCAGAGTGCCACCGGACGCAAGATCGCAGTCTCCGCCGTCTTCCGCGCCCCGACCATCCGGGCTTTCGCGCAATTGCTTCGCGATGACTTGCTCGCCGAGCCCGATCCCATCGCCATGAAACTTCATACCGGAGTTCATAAAGGCGACGGAAACGACGCGATCCCATTCTTTGCTGTCGCTGCCCCCGGAGTGGACACGTTTGGGTTCGCGCAACTGGCCCGTCACCTGCCACCGAACCAATCGACATACAAGTTGCAAGCCTCCGCTCCAGTTGTGTTGGGCCGCCCCCTCAAGCACGAGGAACTGCAAGCATTAGCGAGTCAGTATGTAAAAGCCATGAGATCTGAGCAGCCTCACGGTCCCTACTGCCTGGGCGCTATGTGCGAAGGAGTCATGATTGCACAACAGATGGTTCTCCAACTGGAATCGGAAGGACAAGAGGTAGGACTCTTCACCATTTTCGATACCTGGGTCCTTGAGAATTCCCAGATCCGCTCTCTATGGGCTGTCGACTATTACATGCAACGCTTCCGAAATTTTCGAGCCTTATCCCTCGACCAACAATTCGCGACTGTCCGCCGAGTCTTCAAACGAATAACGGCTCCAAGCGATACCAATTCCGGGAACGGCTGGAACCGCGCATATTGGCCGGACAAGGACTTCCAGCCACCTCGGTTTTGGGCTCCAGTACTTCTATTCAAACGGCCACGGCAACCTTATTTCTACGTTCGAGACCCCCAAATGGGCTGGGGATCCCGCTCCATGGGAAACGTCGAAACTTGTGAACTCAAATGCGGACACTACGAAATGCTCCGGGAACCACACGTCCGCCTCATTGGTCAAACCATCGGGAACCGGTTGCAAGCGATAAGAAACCAGCAAAAGGTGCACTCCGCGCTATGGGAGCTATCCAGCGATCCACGCAACTTGTTTGATTCTCGAACGCGAGCGGAGACCGCCGCCTAGCAAGGAGCCATGCAATCTGAATGAGTACGACTCCGGAATCCGTAGGCGCCTCGCAAATGACAGCGTCAGCGGGGGCAATGGCACATCCGACCACATGGGAAACATCAACTGGAATGGCGCGCACTCCCGACCGCCCCGTCAAAGTCATTCGTCCGCCGGCCTTTTCCATCGGCACAATCTCAACCGGCCTGCGCACATTGATCCAATATTCCGATCTGCTCTACACCTTGAGCCTGTTTCGCCTTAGCGTCCGCTACAAACAGTCGGCTCTTGGCTGGACCTGGGCCGCCCTTCAACCCCTCGCATTGATGGGCATATACACGATCATCTTCACTCGAGTCACGACCGTCACGACGGGCGGAGATCCCTACCCGGTGTTCGTCTTTTCCGGGCTGCTGCCATGGATATTCTTTTCCAGTACTATTTCCAGCGCAGCGAATGGCCTGGTTCTCCATCCAAACCTCCTTACGAAGATGTATTTCCCGAGAGAGATCATCCCCCTGTCGTACCTGGTGGCGAGCCTGGCGGATTTTTGCATAGCCTCGCTCATTCTGAGTGGGTTGATGGTCTATTACAAAGTTCCCCTAACCTGGCATTTGCTCTATGCGATACCCATCGTTGTCATCCTGGCGGGCTTCGCCGCCGCGATCGCTCTGTTCTTCTCGGCAGTGCAAGTCCGCTTTCGTGATGTTGGTCTGGCCATGCCTTTTCTGCTCCAGGTCTGGATGTTCACCGTTCCGGTTGTGTACTCCTTGCAGTCCGTACCGCAGCGGTTCAGAAGCCTCTATCTGCTCGATCCAGTGGCGGGCTTGATTGAAGGTTTCCGCCTGGTGGTGATCCATGGTACGGCGCCCGATTTTCGCTCCCTGGCTCTTTCCGGGGCCGTAACCATCATGAGCCTGCCGCTGGCCTATGCCTTTTTCAAGTCGTCGGAAGCGACCATGGCGGATTTGATATGAATGGATGTGATTGTCTCTGAGAACTGACCTGAAATGATCGACCTCAAATTTAACCGCGTATCGAAGAAGTACAACATCCGAGCCAACGGCGACTCTCCGAAGCGTTGGTACGGGCGAGGCTTTCCAGGGAGAAAGAGGCAGGGCAGATGTGGGCCCTGCGCAATGTCAGCTTTCAGGTCAACGAAGGTGAAGCGCTAGGAATAGTCGGCCACAATGGCGCCGGCAAAACTACCATCCTGAAAATTCTTTCCGGCATTACCGCGCCCACGGCAGGCGAAATTACAATCCGTGGGCGTCTGGTGGCGCTGGTCGAAGTAAGCTCGGGGTTTCATCCTGAACTTACCGGTCTTGAAAACATCTATCTTCACGGGGCGATGCTCGGGATGCGGCGCTCGGAAATACGCCGAAAACTCGACAGCATCGTCGACTTTTCAGGAGTCGGCAGGTACATCGACGTACCCGTCAAACGCTACTCATCGGGTATGTTTGTCCGCCTCGGTTTTGCCATCGCCGCCCACCTCGATCCCGATATCCTCCTGCTCGACGAAGTTCTCGCCGTGGGCGATGCCGCTTTTCAGGCAAAATGCCTCGAACGGATTGCAGAACTACGAAAAGACGGCCGCACCATGGTCTTCATTTCTCATGATCTCGCCGCCGTTTACCGCCTGTGTGATCGGGCACTGCTGCTCAGCCACGGCTCCATCCTCTCGGACGGCCCTCCGCGGCAAGTGATCGACGAATACCAGCAGATGACCTTCGCCGACCAAGGTATGACCGAGGACGAGGACAAAAACGACGACAACGGAGTACCGGCCAGGTGCACCGGCATCTCGTTCTCCGCACCCGAGTCTCCCGAAGGGATTCGAACCGGCTACCCACTCGTAGCGCGGCTTGCCTACAAAGCCTTTAAGAATGTCCCCGATGCGGTCTTTAGAGTCTCCATTTATTGGCCGAGCGGATACCTATGCGCTCAACTCACAACCGAGTCATTGAGCGGAGGCTTCCAACTTGAGCCCGGCACGGGCATCATCGAGTTTCACTGCCCCACGCTGCCGGTGGTACCTGGGCTCTACCGTGTCGATCTGGCAATCGAATCGAAAGGCCTGGAGATCGATGTACAGCAACGCTGCGCAACCCTTCGCGTAGAGCCCGGTAAAATCGCTTACGGCGACTTCCTCATCGAGAACACCTGGAAGATTACCGGGACCCTCCCCCAACCCCACTGATCCAGTGGAGAGCCGGGCTTCGCCCCGCCCAACGGGTCAACTTGCGGAAGAACTCGCCGTCGCACTTGACGGGTGCGCAGACGCTTCACGAGCGCTACGGTCGTTCCAATGTCTTGAATCGGCTGTATAGACGCTTCGCTCCACTCGCATCTTGCGCCGGTTTTCGCTATTAGCTTTAAAAGTGAGGCAACGTCACCCGGTTCAGTGCAGAGGTCACAAGCGTGCCCGCAAAGGCGAGGTCTACGTCCAACGGGGTAAAGAACTGCATCCCAGATCTCCAGCCCGCCGGTGCTTCCGGATGCACGCCGGAAAGAAGTACAAATCCTTGCCCCCAGTATCCTTCAGCTATCGCCGGTGTGCCATTGGGATACTTGCCGACGACTTGTCCCCAACCTGAGAGCTGAGGACCATCCTGCCAATAAATATCCAACTTAGTCCCGCTAGGAAATGAAATCGCTACCGCTTCCTTGTTAATTCCCTTGTTGTGATCCGCATAGAAGTTAAACCATACTCCCGCCGTCAAGTCCAATCCGTTGTAGTAGTCGGAAAGTCCTCCGAAGAACGCGCCTGCGCAGATTCCGAGGTAGTTCAGCCCCTGCGCAACCGCGCCACGGACCGTTGAGGTCGCCTTCGACGAGAGATTTTTGCCGATTGTTATCGAATTCCCGCCCGGCACAATGAACAACTTGTACGCGAGTAGTTGAGATTGGCTCATGGAATCGAGCTGACTGGAATTTGCGGTGTGATAAGCGAGCCCGTTCGCCTTAACCACGTTCTCGACCGCCGTCACGTCGCTGGAACTGGTGCCCGTCCCATTGAAAATAAGGATTGGAGTTGTACTTCCATTTCCATTTGCCTGTTGCGCAGCCGAATCGGAGCCCGCAAAGCCAACGACAGGGGCAGACGCGACAGAGTTCGTCGTGCCCGCCACCGCCGGCGCAGAACGGCTCGGCACGACAAGCTTCCAATCGGGCGAGCCGGAGCGATCCAAATAGCTCGATCCCAGGTAAGCGACACCCAGTTCTCCGCCGTAGTAGTTGACGATACTCTCGCCGGTCGCGTCATTGACAAGAATCAGGTCGGGATGACCGTCCCCATTCATGTCCTGCATCCCCGCCGCGGTCCACCCGCCGAAGCTACTGCTACTCAGCTCCTGCGTGGCCGTAACGGTGGTACCACTCGATCCTCCCAGATAAGCGACCATAACCTGCCGCGTGGAAGAATTTTGCAGGAGGAGATCGGGATGACCGTCACCGTTAAGATCAGCGGCTCCGATCACGTTCCATCCCATTGCAGATAGCGGGCTGACAGTTTCACTTCGTAGGAGAGTAGTTCCTTGAGCACCGCCAAAGAAATGCACAGCAACTTGTCCCGTGCTCTCATGCACGGCGATTACATCCAGGTTGCCATTGCCGCCAAAGTCGGCAACCGTTCGAGCCGTCCATCCCGCTCCAAGCGTGGCCAGGGAAACCGTTCCCAGAAAGCTCTCATTCTTGCCGTAGAGATTGACTGCCAGGGCGCCGCTTGATTTGTCGGAATAGACCAGCCTCTTCGTGCCATTGCGATCGCTTGCCGTTGCGCCGATCAACACCCATCCGGCTCCGGGGGTTGACGCCAGCTTGGTCGCGCTCTCCAACCGCGCTCCACGCCACGTGCCGGAGACGGTCTGCCCCGTGGACTGCATGCGGTAAAGATGACTGATGGAACCGGACGCCGCGATTTGGGCCTCAGCGAAAGCCCCGGCCGAAGCTGTGATAACAACCCATAGGAAGATGCTGGTAAAAATAATAGCTTTGAAGCGCAATGTAAACTCCTTCAAATAGCTCGCAGGTCATGTGGAATGCCGCAAAATGATCTGTCCCAGTTTTTGCTGCTTTCACATATGACTGCTTAATCTAGGTTGAGTACGGTGATTCTAGCCAGACGATCTCGCCGAAGACAAACACGTTAGTGCATGTGACCACAGTCCATGTGACCACGGTCACCAATGGGCCGGCTGGCAAGGCAGAAAGCCCCAAAATGACAGGGAAGGAGGCGGTTCTGGAAGCCGCCAAGCGCCTTCTCACCCTCATTTTGAGTTTGATTTTGGGTGGCGCAGCGGTTCACCGCGATCACAGGCTTCTTTTCAGTACCGGCTTCAGCCGCTGAGGCGCTAGGGCCCGCCGTTCAAATCCGCTCGCCCCGACCAATTCCCAACCCCCGCCTACTTCCCCGCCCCGGCCGGTTTCAGAACCGCCGTATTCCGCTCGTCCGCAGCGATCATGCGGTAGAACTTTTTCAGATCGTCCATCTTGCTGACAGGAACGCTCAGCTCCTTGATTTCCAGGGCACGCGTGTAGTGCAACATTTGCCCGCTCGCCTCCGTCTTACTGTGGTAGCTGCCAAAACTGTAGTCCACATCCATTGGAGGCGGTAACTCGTCCACTTCATAACCCGGAGGCAGCGCAATGTCGAAACTGTCGGTATCCCGCGACGGCCCTTCGAATTCGAGCGGAAACTTGCGCGGATCCTTAGTCTCCAGTACGCCCGACGATTTGCTTCCCAGCACCCGCGGCCGCACCAGCAGCAGATTTCCCGCAATCTTCGCGTAGTTGTCGGACTGGAATGTGTAGTTGAAACCGAAAGGCTGGTCCGTGTGGTCGAGGTTGATCAGGCTCGCTCGGGTGATTTGAAAGCTGGAGAGCGATCCCGCCAAAAGGCTTTCGATCGGTTTGATCCGATCGGCGCTCTTGGTTACCGTGCGCAATCGCCACCTCTCCGACCACGCTCGATCTCCCAACCGCACTTCCTCGACATCGCCCTTCAACATCCCGTTGGCGTCGAGCGTCAGCTTGCCCACTCGCTGGATACTGTTCATCGCCGACGGTTGTTGCGGCAACTCCACCAGCTCGCCGCCTTGCGGCGTTACCAGCAAACCGTAGTTCGCTTGCAGGTATCCTCCAATCTCGCCAAAAGGCGTCAACTCGTTGGTCGGATCGAAGAAAAGAATCCTTCCCAGCTTGGGATGCTGCATCACGGCGATCAGCGACGGATCCTTCACCTCATCCGGCAACTTGATCGCAAGAATGGCGTGATTAAACCCATTGTGCGCCGGCGTTTCACGCGTAACGGAACCCCGTTGGATGTTGATCACTACATGGTAGGAATCCACTCCAATCTCGCGCAGCATGGTGTGCATGAGCGTCGCTTTGTCTTTGCAATCTCCGTAGCGGTGCGAGAAAACGTCGGAAGCGGCGTGCGGTTGAAAACCACCGATGCCCAGCTCGATCGCCACATAGCGAATGTCGTGCTGCACGAACCTGGCGATGGCTTGCATCTTCTGTAGCTGCGTGGTCTTCCCGGCCGTCAAACCGGTTACCTGTTGTCTGATCGCTTCAGACGCATCCATCTGTCCGCTCACCAGATTTCCGTACCAACTCCCGATGTCCGCCCAGTTTGCCAACTCGTTCTTCCGCGACACGCCCCCCGCCGGGAAAAATGACACGATCATCTGCCCGGCCACACCATTCACTGGCGGCATGTCCGGCTCCTGCCGGAGCCCTTTGACGTCGCTCACCACCCATTGCGAGGCGTTCCCGCCCCCTTCGGCCGGCTTCACCTCAGGATGCGAAAGCCACGAGGCCTTGTACTCCCAGCCGGGAGGAAGTCGCAGCGAATAATGGCTTTCCCGCACTGGATCCGTTTCCTGGAGATACCAGGTGTCCTGCAAGAAGAAGGGCTGCTCCTCCACCTCATACTCATACCCAATGATGTTTCCCGGATCGGGCGCCGGAACGCGCAGCATTCTGTACCTGACGTCCGAAACCAATTCGCCTCCGTCGAACGGCGCGGCAAAATCGAACGCGTCCTTATCCTTGACCTCGTAGTCCTTGCCTTGCGCTGGAATGCACCAGCCGTGCAGGCTGGTGATTTTTCGGCCCGGATTGAAATAGACACTCACCGTGCCACGCTCTCGCCCTTCGGGCCGCAGAACTTTATAGGCCTCGCGCACGCGCTTCCTGATTTTATCCGCCGACAGAACGGTTACGTCGGTCTCGGAATACAGCAACACCGCGTTAGTCTTCTCGTCATAGGAAGGCAACGTGACCCCAACCAGCGCGCGCATCCAATCCGGGGCATTACTGGCCGCGGCCCACGGCTCATTGGTCACAACGGTTAGAGCGACCCAAAAACAAGCCAGCAGCGTTCGCCGGCTTGTTACCGGGCTTGTTATTAGACTTCTTACCAGGCTAGTTACTCGCATGGATTTCCCCCGGCTGCAAAACAACCTGTATCCCATCGCTGGTCCTCACCGCCTGGAAGAAGTTCCGCAACGCCGTGTAGTACTTCTGCTGCACCAGCAAAACGTCGATGGTTAACTTCCTCGTCAGCCGGAGTGTTCCTGGGCTCTGTTCAACTTTCAAGCTGTAAACCATCACTTTTCCATTTCGATCCTGCGGCGGTGGCACACTGCTAACCTGCCACCCCGGCGGAAGCTCGATGGTTAAGTCATCCGCCTTCTCGTGCGGATATTCAAAATAGATCGGCTGTACCCGGTTGGCGTGTTCAAAAACCCCTTTCTCAGCAGCGGTGAAGATCGCGGCGGGAATCATCACCCGCCTGCCGGCACCCGATGCCCAGCCCGGAATCCTCAGGTTATATTCCGCAACCAGCGGCGTTTCCGAGCTGGTCCAGTCCGGTTTGTTCGTGAGTTCCGCCTCCGCGGCCACCCCAATCTGTTCCGTCACCAGCTCTTCCAGAAACTTTTTGCGCGCCACTTCGTCCGCGTTTCGCTCTTCCACCCGGTGGTACATGGCTTCCAATCCGACGTAAGTAACGGTCAGCTTCCCTTCCAGATCGCCCGTGTCGGAGAGCTTCAGTTTTCCCATGCGCTCGATCCGCGACTCGGAGGCTTCCGGAAGCGTGGTCTGAATCCAGGTTCCACCGTCCTTGTCCAGCCGCAACCCCGGGACGCCTGTTTCCGACCAGGTCAGCAGTCCGTACGGAGTGAAAACCACGCCGGGATCAAGATAGAGATCTTTTCCGTTCAGCTTGACCAGCACAACGTTGTCGTTCAATTTCGCGCTTTGCATCGTAACCGGATTGAAAAAATACTGTCTACGATCCGAAACCCAGCATCCGTAAGCTTCAAAGCCCGCGGCTCGCGCCAGGCCAAGGAACAACCAAGCCAGCTGGACGCTGTCACCATAGCCTCGCTTCCAAACTTCCTCTACGTTTTCTGCCGGCTTTTCTTTTGCGCGCTTTTGTTCCTGCTCGGTCTTTTGCACTTCGTAGGACTTGTTCCGGATCTGCTGCACCCGGTCATAAATCTTTCGCAGCTTCACCTCCTGCGAGTCGCTCGGCGAGACGATTTGCGCCACCGCCTGCTCCATCGCCTTCCGCTTTCCGATGAAGCTTTCCAATTGCCCGTTCCGCGTTCTCCCAACTTGCTTCCAGAAGCTGTCCTGGTCCTTCGCGGCGAATCCCTCCTCATAGATAAAATCAACTCGCGACTTCAACTCGTCCTGCGGAGGCATGTAGTCTTCCGTCTGGAATGCCGGTATGTTGTTCGCTTCCATCCGGATGATATGGTCCGGAGCCTCTTTGGGAACGGCGCCCGGAGGCAGGCCCTGCCAGCTCCAGCGAAGGGAAAACATCTGGTAGGTGCCCTTGTAGGGCTTGAGCGAAAATTGCGCTTTCTTGGTGAACAACTCATCACTCAGAATCCAGTGGGAGTCGTAGAGCATGTACTCAGCCAAATCCGTGGTGTAGGAGTACTCGATAATGCTCCCCACCCGTACGTCTGGCAGAGTAAAAGTCTTCGCCAGATACTTGACTCCCTTCCCTTTCATCAGATATTTTTCGAAAACTTGACCGCCGAAATCGGCGATCGAGCCGTCCGGCCTTATCGTCCGAGCCTTCACTTTCACAATGTTCTGGCTTCCCTTCAAGAATGGAATCTCGACATTGGCGTACTTCCGCCCCTCTTCCGTCAGGATCTTGATCCGAAGGTAATCGTCTTCGTGGGAGGTTTGGCCATTGTCATCCCGGTCCACCTGCCGGTACAAAATGATCGCGGGCGCCCCAGGTGCCTGCGGCTCGCTGGTCAGCTTCAGCTCATCGGGTGAAACCGGCTGGAACCCCACACCCGCCTTCGCCTCCGGCGCTGCGAACACCCACACCGCAAGTCCTAACACCACCCACTTGCCTAAGCGGAACATAGTCATTTCTCCCGAGCTAAATAACAAGCTTCCACAGAGGTGTCGAGAACGATTACAAAGGCGGGAACCACGAACTCCAGGGGGAGAAGGAGCGATCTCCGCGGCGACAGCAATTCCGCCTCCTCCGAATTCCGGGCCCCCTCGAGCCAGAATCCGGACGTAATGTAAACGCCTGAGTATAGCCCGAAGCGCCCATCCGTCAAGCCAAGAAATTGCCGCATCCACCCTATCCAAGCGTGTCATCTTGAGCGGAGCAGGGGTTTCACGAAGTGAAGTCCCTGCAAAGTCGAAAAGCCTGCCCTGAGCGAAGCCGAAGGGACCCCTACCGGAAAAGATACCGCGAGACGGGCAGGCGGGGCCTAAAGTTATTCATCACAATCAACCGTGACGGCCAGCACAGACACGCCAACCCGACGTGCGCAACAATCGGATCGAGATGAGGGCAGTTCAAGGGTAAGCCCGTCTCGTAAGAACAGCCCGCGAATCAGGCGATTTTTGGCGCTCTTTGACAGTCCTAACCCCTTATTCCGGAATATTTTCCGTATAACCCCCTGCAAATCAATATTTCGGAGTCTGAAGAGCGTGTAACTCGATGATTCCACACGGAGGGGGAGGGGGGAGGGGGTACCCCTTAACTAGCCAATGGACATACTCGGAGTAACGAACAATCTATCTCGCCCACACCCGAAGCCGGAGGTCGAAAATGCCTTTATATCCCGAGAGTATTGCTTGCTGCCAGCACATCAAGGACGATGGAGTGCAGTGTGCCTCCCCCGCCCTGCGCCGTCAAAAATTTTGTTATTTCAACAAACGATGGAGGCAGAAACGGCTGGTAATTAACACCCACATCCAGCGGGAGCGGTGGAAAGATCACGCTGCCCATCCTCGAGGACGCGAACTCCATCCAGCTCGGTCTGGTCCAGGCAATGCGCCTGCTGGTAATGGGACAGATCGATCACCGGACCGCAACGCTCATGGTGCATACGCTGCAGATCGCATCCACCAATCTGAAGCACACTTCATTTGAACCGGATCTCCCACGCAGAAATGACCTCAGGGCCAGGGAAAAGCTCAGAGTAAGCCCAATGCCCGGGGGAGAACTCCCTGAGGTGTCCTTGCTGGGTAAAAGTAAAAAGGTGCAGGAATCTCGTTCAAGATGACAACTAGAGGAGGTGGCTGAGTGCTGACTGCTGAGTGCTGACTGCTGCTTCTAAAGCTCGTACTTCTTCATCAAGTGACGAAACGAGCGGTAGGAGATGCCAAGCACGTCGGCGGCCCTGACCTGCACACCGTGGGTCTGTTCAAGCGCAGACTGCAGCAGCGAGCGCTCGATCTGCGCGACATAGTTTTCCATGTTCACGCCCTCGGGTAGAACCGATCCCGCGGCAATGGTCATGGGCATCGCGGTCTCGGCGCCTGCAGCCACGGCGCGCGCCTTCGGACGTTCAGCCGGCAACTCGACGCGCAGCTCGCTTGTCGTTTCGAGCGCCACCGCCCGTTCGATCGTGTTTTCCAGTTGCCGGACATTCCCCGGCCAGTCGTAACCGGTCAGAGCTTCGAGCGACGCCGCTTCGACGCCGTGAATGCTCTTTCCCGCTCCGGGCGAATATTTCTTCAGGAAGTGATTCGCCAGCAGCGGAACATCCTCGCGGCGCTCGCGCAAGCCCGGCACGCGAATGGGGATGACGTTCAGGCGATAGTAGAGGTCCTCGCGGAACGTGCCTTCGGTGACCTGCCGGTCGAGATCGCGGTTGGTGGCGGCGATGACGCGGACGTCAACTGGAATTTCGCTGGTGCCGCCCACCGGACGGACGGTGCGTTCCTGGAGCACGCGCAGCAGTTTGACCTGCATGGGCATGGTCATCTCGCCGATTTCGTCGAGAAAAATCGTACCCTGGTCGGCGACTTCGAACAGCCCGCGCCGGTTCTGGTTCGCTCCAGTGAAGGCGCCTTTGACGTAACCGAAGAGTTCGCTTTCGAGCAGCGTCTCCGGAAACGCGCCGCAGTTAACCGAGACAAAAGCTTCGGCGGCTCGCGGCGAACAGGTATGCACGGCCCGGGCAACGAGTTCTTTACCGGTTCCGCTTTCGCCGAACACCAGAATCGTGCTGCTGGTGGTAGCGACCGTGCGGATGGTCTGCTTCAGTTTTTCGAGCGCGGGGCTAACCCCGACGATGTTGTCGAGCGAGTTGCGCGTGGCCGCATCGCGGCGGAGGGCAAAATTCTGACGGCTGAGCGAAACTTTCGTGAGCGAGCGGGCAATGGCGAGTTTGACCTCGTCCACCAGTCCCGGACTCTTACGGATGTAATCGGTCGCGCCGCCCGCCTTGACCGCCTGCACCGCAGCTTCGTAGTCATCGACCGCAGTCATCAGAATGACCGCGGATTCCGGAGAGATCTGGTGCGCGTGGCGCAGGACTTCGACCCCATCCACGCCCGGCATCTTGATGTCGGTAACAATCACGTCGAACAGCGCGCTGTCGATTTTGCGCTTGGCCGCTTCGCCACCGGTAACCGTTTCCACCTTGTGGCCATCGCGGCGCAGGGCAATGTCGAGCAGTTCGCAGATCGAGCGCTCGTCGTCGCAGACGAGAATGTTACCCACGCGTTCCTCCTGCGGCTGCCAGCGCGGCTCCGGCGGATGCCGATGCGGAGGCGGAGGTTCCGCCAGCGGCGCCCTGCGCATACTCCATACGCCGCAGCCGGACCACGAAGCTGCTACCCTTGCCGACTGCCGAACGCGCCCACACCTTGCCCTCATGCGCCTGGACGATCTGGTACACGATGGCCAGGCCGAGGCCGGTTCCGCCTTCAAAGTTCGACTGGAAGGGCTCGAAGATTTTTTCCGTCTGCTGCGGGTTTATCCCCGGACCGGTGTCGGCAAAGCTCATCTCCCAGTCCAGGCCGCGCTCGGTCAGTGCCACGGTCAGCGTTCCACCTTTTTTTGTCATCTTTATTGCGCGCACCGCGTTTTCGCAGAAGTTCCAGAACACCTGTTTGAGCTTGTCGCCATCGGCCAGCACCCAGGCTTCGGACTTCGGGAAGTTGCGTTCGAGCTTGATGCCCGTGTTCTCGGCGGTGAGGCGGTGCTCAAGCAAGGTGAGAGTGTCCTCGAGCAATGGAATCAGATTCACGCGCTCGAAGCGATATTGCTTGCCCCGCGAGTAGGCCAGAAAATCGGTGATGATGTTGTTGAGGCGATCGGACTCGCGGATCACAATCTGCAGAAGGGCCCGCTCTTCGGGATTCAGTGAGGGCGCATCCGACAACATGCTCACCGAGCCGGCGATGGAGGTCAGGGGATTGCGGATTTCGTGAGCGATGGCAGCGGCCAGGCGGCCCACGGCAGCCAGGCGATCCTGCATGCGCACCTCGCGTTCCAGGCGGCGGATCTCGGTGAGATCGTCAAAGGAATAGACAAAGCCCAGGTCACTACTGGCGCTCACGTTGAGCGCGGAAACCATCACGCGAAAAGTCTTGCGGAAGCCGTTGACGGCCATGTAGCGGACTTCGGCATCGGCGCGAGCCACGCCGAAGTGGGGTAACGGATCCTGAAACAGATCGCCCACAGAGCGTCCGCGCAATTCGGCTTCGGAGATTTCGAGCAGGTGCTGGGCCGCTCGATTAACCAGCGTGATGCGTCCGTCGAGCCCGGTTGTGATGACGCCGCCGCTCATCGACTGCACGATATTTTCATGGAGCGCCTGCAGATTTTCGAGAGCGCCGCTGGCATCCTTCAGTTGCACATCCACCTGGCGCAGCTTGCTCATCAGCAAGCCAGCCAGGTAGGCGATGGCGAAGTAGGCAAAAAGGTTGACGAAAATCACAACCTGCAGCGCCTTCAGCTTGGGATGCGAGTTCGAATACGAAGGAATAACCAGGTAGTAATCGAGTTCGAGGATGGTTCCGAACAGGATGAAAGCCAGGGCGGCGCTGAGATATCCCCAGCCCCGCGGCAACAGCATGCAAGCGACAACGATTACGAGCGGATAGAGGAAATTCAGCGAGCTGTCGATGCCGCCGGTTAGATGGACGACCAGCGTGACCATGGCCAGATCGGAGAGCACCTGGAGAATGGCCTGCAGGCGGTGCTCGCTCCAGACCGAAACCAGAAAAAGGAAAAACAGCGAGAGCACGAACCACAGCACCATCCCGGTAAGAAAGGGCATGATGGGCAGCGGGCTCGGAGTCAGGCGGATGACGGCCAGTTCGATGACGAGCAGGACCATCAGGATCAGGATGCGAACCTTCACCAGCCAGGTCAGCCAATTTCGCTCATCGGAGATGGAGTGCATAGATTCGGTCGATGGTCGTTGGTCGATGGTCGTTCGCGGTTCCTCGCTGGTCCCCGATAGCCGCTGGCGATTGGGACGTTGTGCCCAACGACCAGCGACTAACGACCGACGACCGTTCTTCTATCCCGCCAGTTTTGCGATCATCGAGAACAGCGGCATGTACAGAGAGATAACGATGCCGCCGATGCTGACGCCGAGAAGGCCGATGATGACCGGTTCCAGCATGGCCAGCATGTCTTTGGTAGCGGAGTCGACTTCGTCTTCGTAGAAGTCCGCGATCTTCTGCAGCATGGAGTCCATGGCGCCGGTGGCTTCGCCAACGCCGATCATCTGGGTCACCATGTTGGGGAAGACGCCGCATTCGCGCAGCGGATCGACGATGGTGCGGCCTTCTTCGATCGCCTTACGCACCTTCATCAGCGCTTCTTCAAGCACGGCATTGCCCGAGGTGCGGGCAGTGATGGCCAAGCCTTCGAGAATAGGAACGCCGGAGGTAATGAGCGTGCCCAGGGTTCGGGTGAAACGGGCGACTGCGATCTTGCGCAGCAGCAGGCCGATGATGGGCAGCTTGAGCAGCATGGCATCGAAGTAATAGCGGCCACGCGGATGCTTGCGAATCTGCTTGACGCCGAAGAAGGCGCCAATGCCACCCGCGATAAAGAACCACCAGAAATGACCGACGAAGTTACTGAGTCCGATGACAATGCGCGTCGGCAGCGGAAGCGCAACTCCCAATCCGACAAAAAGGTTCGCGAAGATCGGCACCACCCACTTGAGCAAAGCGGCCACGATTACCATAGCGAGGCCGACAACGGCGACCGGGTAGATCAACGCCGACTTGATGGCCGCGCGCAGCTTGACCGCCTTCTCCACATAGATGGCCAGGCGCTGGAGGATGATGTCGAGAATACCGCCGGTCTCGCCGGCCTCGATCATGTTGGTCGTCAGGTCGTCGAAGACGACCGGAAACTGGCGCATGGCATTGGCTAGCGTGGCGCCACCTTCGACGGTGGTCCGGACACCGAGCAGCGTTTTTTGAAAGCTGGGATTCTCCTGGTTGGCACCGAGAATCTCCAGACACTGCACCAGCGGCAGACCAGCGTCAATCATGACGGAGAACTGGCGGAAGAACACCGCAACTTCCTTGACCTTGACTTTGCCGCTGCCAAAAGTGGGCAGGGAAAATTCCTTGCCCTTCTCGCGGATGGAGCCCGGCGTGATCCGCTCCTTACGGAGCTGCGAGGCCAGTCCGTCCTTGGTAGAGGCTACGCGCTCGCCCTGAACTTTCTCGCCCGAAGCGGTCTTTCCCGAAAACGTAAAAACCGGCATGATTGTTTTCTCCTTATCCTTATCGGTATCCGTATCTTTGTTCTGCCGGCGTGGACTGCCGATCCTGCGGGCTGCCCGCGCCTTCGTGTCTCGTCGCTTGTCTCTCTGCTCGTCTCTTTGTTCGTCTCGTCGCTCGTCTCTCTGCCCATCTCGCGGCCCGTTGCTCTACCGGGCACTTCCCGATGTCATCGCTTTGTAGGAACAGCGCCCTTTGTCAAAGGAGTCGTCACACCGCCACGGTTAACAAAAGTGGCGCCGCGCGAAATCATTTCTTGCAGTTCGTCCTGATTGCTGGAGCGCGTCATGGCCATTTCCAGTGTGATTTGCTTCTGGAAATACGCGTTGGCAAGTGACTGGTTGAACGTCTGCATTCCGTACTTCTCCTGGCCGGATTGCATGGAGGAGTAGATCTGGTGAATCTTGTCTTCGCGGATCAGATTGCGCACCGCCGCATTGGGCACCAGGATTTCCATGCACATGGCGCGTCCTTTGCCGTCGATTTTTGGCAACAGGCTTTGGCACATGATGCCTTCAAGCACCAGCGAAAGCTGGGCACGGATCTGTGATTGCTGGTGCGCCGGAAACACGTCGATCACGCGGTTGATGGTGGAAGATGCTGAATTAGTATGCAAGGTGCCGAAGGTGAGGTGGCCGGTTTCCGCGATTCGCAGCGCGGACTCGATGGTTTCGAGGTCGCGCATTTCGCCGATCAGCACCACGTCCGGGTCTTCACGAAGCGCGGCGCGCAGGGCGTCGGTAAAGCTCTTTGTGTCCGAGTGCACTTCACGCTGGTTGACTACGCAGTTCTTGTTCATGTGCACGAATTCGATCGGGTCCTCAATGGTGAGGATGTGTTCGTGACGCTCGGTATTGATCTTGTCGATCATGGCCGCCAGCGTGGTGGATTTGCCCGAACCGGTCGGCCCCGTCACCAGCACCAGCCCGCGCGGTTTGTCGCACATCTTGCTGACGACCGGAGGCAGTCCTAACTGGTTGAACGATTTGATCTCAAACGGGATCAGACGGAAAACGCAAGCCGAAGCGCCGCGCTGGTTGAACACGTTGGCGCGGAAGCGAGCCAGTCCTTTTAAACCGAAGGAGAAATCCAATTCGAGGGTTTCCTCGAAACGGTGCTTCTGCGAATCGGTCATCACGCTGTAGGCCAGTTGCTTGGTCTCGGCCGGCGTCAACTGGGGCAGGTCGAGCGGCACCAGATGTCCGTGCACGCGGATTTGCGGCGGCGAGTTGGTGGTGATATGGAGGTCGCTTCCATTCATCTCCAGCATGCGGCGGAGCAGATCGCTTAATGAGAGAGCCATAGTTTTCTTTCTTCTTTCTTCTTTTTGCCGTTTCTAGTGGATCGTTTCGCGAGCCACTTCTTCGAGCGTGGTCCAGCCTTGCGCAACTTTGATCAGTCCACTGCGCCGCAGGGTGATCATGCCGCGTTCAATCGCTTTCTTCTTGAGTTCGAGCGCCGAGGCGCCGACCAGAACCAGTTCCCGGATCTCGTCATCCACTTCCATCACTTCGTACAATCCGGTGCGGCCCTTGTAGCCGGTCTTGTTGCAGGTGGCGCAGCCCTTGCCCTTCATGATCTGCACCGTCTTGGCCTCTTCGGGCGTGAAGCCTTCGTCGATCAGGGCCTGCGGAGGCACGTCGACCGGCTCGGCACAGTCCTTGCAGATCCGCCGGATCAGGCGCTGGGCGCAGATAAGATGAACCGAAGTCGCCACCAGGAAGGGCTCGATTCCCATGTTCATGAGACGCGTGATCGTTTCCGGCGCGCCGTTGGTGTGCAGCGTGGATAAAACGAGGTGGCCGGTGAGTGCGGCCTTGATGGCGATTTCCGCGGTTTCAAAATCGCGGATTTCGCCGACCAGAATGATGTTGGGATCCTGGCGCAGGAAGGCGCGCAGGGCGGCCGCAAAATTCAGGCCGATCTGCTCCTTCATCTGCACCTGGTTCACACCTCCCAGCTGGAACTCAACCGGATCCTCGGCGGTCATGATGTTGGTATCGGGCTGGTTCAGTCGCGAGATGGAAGAGTAGAGCGTGTTGGTCTTGCCGGATCCTGTCGGCCCCGTGACCAGCACCATGCCGTAAGGCTTCAGAATGGCCTTCTCGAATTTGACCAGCGACTCCGCCTCGAAGCCGAGCTTGGTCATGTCGAGCCGTAGATTTTCCTTGTCCAGCAGCCGGAGCACAATCTTCTCGCCCCAGAGGGTGGGCAGAGTGGAGACGCGGAAATCGAGCTGCTTCTTCTTGCCGCCGATCTGCATCTTCAGCATGATGCGGCCGTCCTGCGGCAGCCGCTTTTCGCTGATATCGAGCTTGGCCATGATCTTGAGGCGCGAAGTGATCGCGTCCTTCAATTTCAGTGGCGGATTCATAATCAACTGAAGAATGCCGTCAATGCGGAAGCGGACCCGGAATTCTTTTTCGTAGGGCTCCATGTGAATGTCGCTCGCGCCGCGCTTCACGGCATCGGTGAGCACCAGGTTCACGAGCTTGACTATGGGAGCTTCGTCGGCCGCTTTCTCCAGCTCCTTGAGTTCAAGTTCCTGCTCTTCGCCCTGAACCTCGACATCGGCGGCGTCGCCCATGTCGTTCATGGACTGCATGACCTGCTCGAGCTCTTCCTCTTTGGAAGTGCCGTAGGCCTTATCGATTCCCTCGATGATGGAACTTTCAGAAGCAACGACCGGTTCGATGTTGAATCCGGTCATGAACTTGATATCGTCCATCGCAAAGACGTTGGTGGGATCCACCATAGCGATGGTGAGCGAAGCGCCGACGCGGCTGAGCGGTAAAATCTGGTAGCGTTTCGCGGTTTCGTAAGGAATCAGCTTGACGACGGCAGGGTCGATTTCAAAATAAGAAAGATTGATGGCGGGCACGCCGTACTGGCGCGATAGAAAGTTGGTGACGTCCTCATCCGAGAGGAAACCCAACTTTACCAGCGCGGAGGCGAGGCGGGAGTGAGAATCCTTCTGGAGCTTGGTCGCCTGTTCCAATTGCTCTTGGGTGATGACCTTTTCTTTGACGAGCAGGTCACCCAGCCGCTGAGACATATCTCTCCTGTATTCCCGCGAGTTACGGGGTCAGTACGAAGCCGCTGATTTCGGGGGGATCAGCGAGGAAGCTTTCGCACTGACACAAATTGTCAACCCAATGGGTATTCCGGAAAAGTGACTTAGGTACTTGTACTTCGCGGGAGGTGCGGTTTACGCAGCTATCGGCGGCACTTCTGCCAGAAATTCCCCGTATTGGGAAGATCACCACGCGGCAGACCATGTTCTTCGGTGCGCGAATAACGGTGTCTGATGGTGCGAACTGTCACGATGGTCGTTGGTCGTCAGTCGCTAGTCGCTGGCGTGCAAGTGCCTGCTTTCCGGCGGAAAACGACGAACCGCGAACGACTAACGACCATCGACCGTCGACGCCCTACAATGGTGACGCCGCACTCGAACTTGCTCCCGCCATGAGTGAAACCAAACACGACGCGATCCGCGCGTACTATCACACGTTGTTTTCCACCTGGGGACGCCAGCATTGGTGGCCGGCGCAATCGCGCTTGGAGATGATCGTCGGAGCATATTTAACGCAGAACACTTCATGGACGAACGTTGAGAAGGCGCTCGGCAACCTGCGGAAAGCGCGGCTTCTGACCATCAGCGGAATCCGGCGGACTCCTCATCCTGAACTTGAGCAATTGATTCGCCCGGCGGGTTACTTCCGGCAGAAAGCGCAGCGGCTGAAAACGTTTGTACGCTTTCTCGATGAGCGTTACGGCGGATCATTCGAGCGGATGTTCGCGCAGCCAACCGCCCAGCTCCGCGACGAACTCCTCGCACTCAATGGTGTAGGGCCGGAGACCGCGGACTCGATTCTTTTGTATGCCGGCAATCACCCGGTGTTTGTTGTGGACGCTTACACGAGGCGCATTCTGGAACGGCACCAGATTGTTTCCAGCGCGGGCGGCTATGACGAAATTCGGCAGCTGTTCGAGCAGGCGTTGGGCGAAATAACCCCGCCCAACTGGAGCTTGGACGGGGCACCCGCTGCGGCGGGAATCCAAACTGGGGCAGCCAGGACTACGGTGGGGCCGCGGGGTTCGTCTCATCGTCCTTCGCGCCTGAGCACAGCCGAGCGCACCGCGCTGGTCCAGGTGTTCAATGAAATGCATGGGCTGATCGTCGGAGTCGGCAAGACTTATTGCCTAAAGTCACAACCGCAGTGTGAGCAATGTCCTTTGCAGAAATTCCTTCCTGCTGCAAAGTAATCGGCGGGAGTTCGGAGGGATAGACAACATGAAATGGCGAGCGCTTATTTTTCTTTTGGCGATACCAGCCTTGTGCCTGGGATTTGGCGATGGCGTTCGTGAGCAGTCGTTGCGTGAGGCTGCACAGGCTTCTGGACTGCTCATCGGCACCGCGGTGCGGCCGGCACGACTTTCCGAGGCGGCATACGCGTCCACGCTCGCCCG
This sequence comes from uncultured Acidobacteriaceae bacterium, assembly GCA_963789205.1. Taxonomy (GTDB): domain Bacteria; phylum Acidobacteriota; class Terriglobia; order Terriglobales; family Acidobacteriaceae; genus Acidiflorens. The sequence continues at coordinate 120,542 of CAWBJV010000015.1, read as the reverse complement.
CGAGTTCAATATGCTGGAGCCGGAAGACGTCCTGAAGTGGGAGGTGGTACATCCGGAACCGCAGTCGTTCGATTTTTCTCAAGCGGACGAGATTATGGACTTCGCGACCCGGCACGGGATGAAGGTTCGCGGCCACACGCTGGTCTGGCACCAGCAGAATCCAAAATGGTTGACGGAGGGAAAATACAGTTCCGGCGAGCTCGCGCAAATTCTTGAGAAACACATTAAGACCGTGGTCGGACATTACCGGGGCAAGATATTCGCGTGGGATGTCGTCAATGAGGCCTTCGACGAGTTGCAGCCGGGAAAATTGCGCAGCACGATCTGGCGAGACCAGCCCGGAATCGGCCTGGCGGGAAACGGCAGTTTGTATATTGAGCGTTGCTTCCAGTGGGCGCACGAAGCCGATCCGCAAGCTCTGCTGTTTTACAACGAGGCCGGAGCGGAGGTCGCGAACCCCAAGTCGGACGCGATCTACGCCATGGTCCGCGATTTCCGCCAGCGCGGCGTTCCCATCGACGGCGTGGGGTTTCAGATGCACATCGAGAAGTTGCGTGCCAATGCCGCATCCATTTCTGCCAATATCAAGCGCTTCACGGCTCTGGGAGTGCAGGTCCACATCACCGAAATGGACGTCGCCCTGCCAGTCGATCCGAACGGCAATCCTCGCCCCGAGGACCTGCAAAGGCAGGCGGACATCTATCGCGAGATTGCCACCGCCTGTCTGTCTCATCGCGGGTGCACCGCGATTCAGACATGGGGTTTCACGGACAAATATTCCTGGATCGGATCGCACTCGAAGCAGACGCATGGCGCGGCGTTGCCGTTTGATAGGGACTACCGGCCGAAACCTGCATACGAGGCGCTGCGGAATGCGCTGGCGGCGGGGCGTCATTAGTCGATGATCGTTAGTCGTTGATGGAGAGACGGGCGCCTCGCCCGTCGGCAGTGTAGTGGCCGGGCGAGGACGCCCGGCTCTCCACTTACGACGAACCGCGAACGACCAACGACTAACGACCAACGACGCCCTATAATGTCATTCATCCTTGACCGCGCCGAATCCAATTCGCGACGAAACCAAGACCTCCAGCCGTCTGACGTTCGTGATCACACTGGCGATCGGCGCTTTTCTGCTGCTCGCGGTCCTCGTGCTACAGGCCTCGTTCAATCTGAAGTTCATCAGCCCCGACAGCAATCAGGAACTTCTGTTTTTTGCGGGACTAAGCGGCCTGATTTTCTTTGCCTTCGTGGCACTGACCGTCGTTCTCGGACGCAACCTGCTGAAACTCTATGCCGAGCGGCGGCAAGGCGTAGCCGGTTCGAAGTTCCGCACGCGCCTCGTGGTGGTCAGCCTGCTGCTGTCGTTTCTACCCGTGATTGCGATGTTCTGGTTCTCGTATGGGCTGATGAACCGCTCCATCGATAAGTGGTTCTCGCAACCGGTCGAAGAAGTGCGCGCGGATACCGAGGCGATGTCGGCTCTGCTCTATGATTACGCGGGCCAGAATGCGGCCTCGGAAGCCCAATCCATCGCACAGTCGGAAGAATTTCGAACAGCCTTTGCCGGCAAGGATTTCTCCACTGCCAGTGCGGAACTTCGGGAACACCTGCCGACGCTGCAGGGCGGATTCGTTCTCGCGCTGGCAAGCGGCAATGTAGCAGCCAGTCTGAACACCCCGGCGCATTGGACTGACATGAAGAATGTCTTCCCGATGCAGCCGGCTCTGCGCGGAGAGAATCCCCATTTCCAGTGGGGCCAGACGGACTACATTGTCGCGGCGGCCCCGGTCGAACATGGCGCTGTGCTGGTCGCCATGCCGCTCCCGCCAAAATTCGCTCAAACAGCCCGGCAGATTCAAGAAAGCCAGAAGCGCTACATCGAACTGGCCGCAAAAAGAAAGCTGTTTCGGCGGACTTACATCGGATTCCTGCTGCTGTTGACCGTGGTGGTGCTGTTCGCTTCAACTTGGCTCGCGCTCCTGCTTTCGAAGTTGGTCAATCGTCCGGTGGCGGCGCTGGCGGCCGGCACGGAGGCCATCTCCAAGGGGCAACTGGACTACCGCGTCGATATTCGCGCCACTGACGAACTGGCAGAACTGGTGCAGTCTTTCAACAGCATGGCGGAACAGCTCGAATCCAGCCGGCACCAGATCGAAGCCTCCAGTCGCGATGTGGGCAACGCGAACGAGGCGCTGGAAAGCAGGCGCCGCTACATCGAAACCGTCCTCGAAAGTATTCCAACGGGAGTGATTTCGATTGACGCGACGCGCCATGTGACGCTGGCGAACGCCGCTTTCTCCCGGATGTTTTATCTGGAGCGCAGCGAGTACATCAGTCCGGCGACGCTGGTGAACCTCCCGCTGCGAGACGTGATCCCCGCCGACGTGCTCGCGGACCTGGAACCCCTGCTCCGCCGCGCCGATCGTATGGGTATCACGGCGGCCAACATGGAACTCGCCTTGCCCCGAGCGCAGTTGAATGTCGCCGTAACCGTGTCCGCGCTGAGTCACGCCGCCGAGGGACTGGGATACGTCCTCGTGTTCGAAGACCTGTCGGACCTTCTGCGAGCGCAGAAACAGGCAGCCTGGCGCGAGGTGGCGCGGCGCGTGGCGCACGAGATCAAGAACCCGCTGACCCCGATCGCGCTTTCTGCCGAGCGCATCCATCGCCATTTGAAACGGGGCAGCGCGCCCGATGCAGCCTCACTCGAAGTGATCCGCACTTGCGCCGAAACCATCCGGAACGCCGTCGAAACTGTGCGCGCGCTGGTGGACGAATTTTCGGTGCTTGCGCGTTTTCCCGCCTCCCGCCCACAACCCGCCAGCTTGAATCACCTGGTGGAAGGTGCGCTCATCATGTTCAATGGGCGACTGGAGGGCATTCGCGTGCGCACGGAGCTGGCGCACGATCTCCCGGCGGTGATGGCCGACCCGGAAGCGATCAAGCGCGCGGTCGCGAACCTGGTCGATAACGCCGCAGAGGCGATGCAGGATGCGATCCTGAAAGAGATCACGATTTCAACCTCGCTGGTGGCCAGCCGCGATGCCGTCGAACTGGTTGTCTCCGACACCGGACTGGGGGTTTCGCGCGACGTTAAGGAACGGCTGTTCCTGCCGTACTTCTCGACCAAGCAACGCGGCACCGGACTGGGCCTGGCGATTGTGAGCAGAATTGTGGAAGACCATCATGGTTCGATCCGCGTCGAAGAAAATAAGCCGGTTGGCAGCCGCTTCGTTGTCGAGCTGCCCGTAGCGGTTGAAACAATCAGCGCTCCGGCGGCAAGCTAAGGCATTCTTAAGCCAAGAGTCGGAACCGTGCGGAGACAGTCGTTGGTCGTTAGTCGTTAGTCGTTAGTCGTTCGCGGTTCGGTGTATCACGCGGAAAACAGCGTGCGCAGACGCCTGCCAACGACTAACGACCGACGACTAACGACGAACGACTAAACTAAACATGGCACACATCCTCATCGTCGACGACGAATCCGGCATCCGCGAATCCTTGCGCGGCGTTCTTGAGGACGAAGGATACAAGACCAGCGTCAGCCCGAGCGGCGAAGACTGTCTCGAGTTGCTGCGCAAGAGCCGCTTCGACCTAATTCTGCTGGATGTGTGGCTGACCGGGATCGACGGGCTGGAAGTGCTGGAGAGGATCCGCGAGCATCAGGATCCACCGGAGGTCATCATGATCTCGGGGCACGGGACCATCGAGACGGCGGTGCGCGCCACCAAACTGGGCGCCTACGATTTTGCGGAAAAGCCGCTCTCGCTCGAAAAGACGCTCATCCTGGTAAAAAACGCGATCGAAACACGACGGCTGCGCCATGAGAATCTCGACCTGCGGAAGCAACTGCAGTCGAAGAGCGTGATCGTGGGCGACAGTATTCCCATGAAGGCGCTGCGCCAGCAGATTGCGCTTATGGCCCCCACCAACGGACGTGTGCTGATCTACGGCGAATCGGGCACCGGCAAGGAACTGGTCGCGCATGCCATCCACATGCAGAGCCCACGCAAAGATGAAATGTTTGTCGAGATGAACTGTGCCGCGATTCCCGAAGACCTGATCGACAGCGAACTGTTCGGGCATCGTAAATCGTCGTTTCCAGGAGCGACGGCGGACAAAGAAGGCAAATTTCAGAAGGCGGATCGCGGAACCTTGTTTCTGGATGAAGTCGGCGACATGAGCCTGAAGACGCAGTCGAAAGTCTTGCGTACCCTGGAACAACAGCGATTCATTCCAGTGGGAAGCGACAACCCAGTCACCGTGGACGTGCGCGTGATTGCTTCCACCAACAAAGATCTGGAGGAAGAAATCGCCAAAGGAAACTTCCGCGAGGATCTTTTCTACCGGCTAAACGTGATTCCGTTTGTGGTGCCACCGCTGCGCGAACGCAAGGAAGACATCCCGTTGTTTGCGCGACACTTTTTGAAAGAATTTGCCTCCGCCTATGGCCGGCGTCCACGAGAGATCACCGACGAAGCGATCGATTCCCTGATGCGCTATGCCTGGCCGGGGAACGTCCGCGAACTGCGGAATGTGATCGAGCGCATCGTGATCATGAATCCCACCACCTCACGATTCGAACGCAAGCATCTTCCGCCTCTGGTACACCGCGACGGCAGCCGCCGCGTGGCGGGCAGCGAGGGCTCCACGCTGCATCAGGCGCGCGCTGCATATGAGCGCGATTACATTCTAAAAAAGCTGGACGAGAATCACGGCAACGTCAGCCGCACCGCGGAAGTGCTAGGTCTCGAGCGCAGCCACTTGTATCGCAAGATGAAGAGTCTGGGAATTGCGGCAAAGGAGTGAACCAGGTGTCAGGTGTCAGGTGTCAGGTGCCAGGAAAACCGAGCCACAGAATTGCGTTTAGCTTTTCCTGCGACCTGACACCTAAGACCTGAGACCTATCTTTTGAGCATGTGAATCTCTGTCCCGTTCTTATGAAACTGGACTTCGTCCATCAACTGATTGATCAGGTAAATGCCGCGTCCGTGACTCGCATAGATGTTCTCGCCGTGGCAGGGATTGGCAATCTTGGTCGGATCAAAGCCGGTGCCGGGATCGCGCACGATGATCAGGATTCCCTGCTTGTCGTTGCAGGCGACGTCGCATTCGATAATTTTGGATGGATCGTTTTTCGCTCCGTGCACGACGGCATTAGCCAGGGCTTCGGTCAACGCGAGTTCGATGTCGTCTTCGTGTCCCGGAGCGCATTTCATTTCCCGGACCGCATTCATCACACTGCGGACGACCGGGTCCACCGCATCGCGATCGGCGGAAAGCGTCACGCTGAGCTTGAGGTCGAGCTTATCCGCGTCGAAGTTACACGATTGCGGCGGCGCCCCTGAGGTTGACGAAGTATCTTCCATAAGCGATTGTGGGCTTTGGTCCGGCCTTTGTATTAAACCTCCCTATTTAACTAAGATGCACCGAGGTTAACTAAGATGCACGGAGGCGCTGACAGATTCTATGGATTTAGGGCCTGAGATGCAAACTCTATCTGGATCGCGGGCAATCGTAAGCTTATTACGGCGGCGCATTACTAAAGGTCGGTAGCCGCCTAACCATCCGAAACTCCTGTAGAAACGGGGCTTGCCCTGTCTAGCTCGGCGGCGCAAGACGCGGCAGGACGCGTCCCTACGGGGACTCTACGACTCCGGATCCGGCATCCCTCCGATCTGCTGTAGTTGACGGCGCCAATCCAGTTCTTCCACAAAGTTTCGAGAATCGCGCCATCCCGCCTTGACCTTTACGAAGAGCTCGAGAAAAACTTTGGTCCCTACCATCTTCTCGATATCGAGGCGGGCGTCGGTTCCAATCTTTTTGAGCATTTGGCCGCCTTTGCCGAGAAGGATGGCCTTTTGGCCGTCGCGCTCGCAAAAAATCGCGGCGGCAATTCGTGTCAGCCTCGGACTCTCCTCAAACTGCTCGATCAGAACCGAGACCGCGTGCGGCACCTCTTCATGCGTTTGCATAAGAACATGCTCGCGAATCAACTCCGCTGCCATGAATCGCACCGGCTGATCGGTAATCTGATCCTCAGGAAAATAGCGCGGGCCGTTGGGCAAGGCCTTCAAAACACATGACAGCAATTCATCGAGTCCTTTCTTCTTGAGAGCTGAGATGGGAATGATCTCCTTGAAATCATGGAGCGTTTGAAACTGTGCGATCAGCGGAAGCAATTTACTCTTGTCCGCGAGCAGATCGATTTTGTTGAGCAGGAGAAAGACCGGAGTGCCCGCCTTTTTCGCGAGATCGAGGACGAAGGAGTCTTCACGATCCCACTTCTTCTTGGCATCGACAATCATCAGAATCAGTTCGCAGCCTTCGAGCGCCTCGCGCACCTCTGACATCATCTTGCGCCCGAGCGAGGAACCCGACTGATGAACTCCGGGCGTGTCGATGAGCACGATTTGCCCGGCCTCGCGTCCCTTTTGCTTAGGAACGTTAATGATTCCAAGAATGCGGTTGCGCGTGGTCTGGGGTTTCGGCGAAATGATGGCCAGTTTCTCGCCGACCAGCGCATTCAGCAGCGTGCTTTTGCCCGCATTGGGACGGCCGAGAATGCAGACAAATCCGGAGTGGAAAGACATACAAAGATAGGCTACTAGGTTTTGGCTGCTGGCTGCTACCTGCCGGCTGTTAGCAGGCATCTCAATTTACCGAATGACATGAATTCGGACGCCAATCTTAAGGTTTTTCCAGGATTTATCCGTTGTGTAGACCGGAGCATGTAGCGCAATTCCAAGCGCCAGACAGGCACGGTCACCCAGAGACAGACCGAGCACGCGGGTTTCAATCACGAGATTGCCTGCAATTCTCGCTTGCTCAAGGGTGAAGGGCACGGGTTCATCGACAGCACTGAGCGTATCCTCCCAGGCTTCATCGGGATCGCCCCCGCGACTCACCAGCTTGGTATGGACTTCGGCCAAATTGACGGTGCTAGCGGCAGCGGAACTCAGCATCTCCGTAGGCAGTTTCTCCGAACCTGGTTCGTGATTGAGCACAGCGAGCATAGCCGACGCGTCCAGTACGATCTTGCTCATACGACCCTACTCACGCTTTGCGCCCTCGCGCCGTTCAGCGATGAGCTCGTCTGCCAGAGACACGCCCGGTTTCACGTACTGCCGAATCCGTCGCCGGGCACGCTCAATTCTGCGCTTCATCGTCGTAATCCGCAGTTCGTCGTCTTCCATTCGCAAAATCACTTCGTCTCCGGCTTTGATCCCCAGCGCTTTCCGATACGAAGCGGGAATGACGACCCGGCCGTTTTCATTGACGCGTAATCGGGTTTCGGTGTCCATTGTCACACTCCCAGCAATATGACACTATTGTATCATAATGTCAGATATCAAGCCTGCTGACACACCGCGGATATGGTGACAATGTAATTCGAGCCTGTATCCGTCATCGACCACCAAGGGCGCGTCGCGCCTTGGAGTAGTCTCCCGTCGGGCTCCTCCAGTTGCTGGCCAGCGTTCCGATTGCCCAGAACACCGCAAAGATCAGAAACAGCTTGCTGCCGGAAACGCTCGCCCTCCATGTGCAGAGCGCGCCCAGCGTTGGAACAACTGCGGAAGACGTCACTCCCGCCGACCACATGATTGCCTTGGCCATCGGACTGGCTTTCTGCATCGAGGTCTTGTCTGTTTGCACACCAAAGAAAGGGAGATGCTCGAACAGCCATCGCATGCCGGTGGGATAACCTTCAGGATTGCCGGTTCCTCCGACGGTGTAGAAAGCGAAGCGAATGCCGAGAATTCTTCCGACCGCCCAGTGCGCGATGCCGTGGCAGAAGAAGTAGAGGAGAGTCCAGGCTGCGAGCATGGCTACGATGGCGGCGGGTTTCGAGGAGGTGGATCGCGCGAGGGCGAGAGCGGCACAAGCAGCTGCGAGCCCGGCGATCTGGAGTGTGTTTCCGGCGACGATGGAAAGGCGGCCGAAGATCTTTCGTTGCGGAGTTGGATTTGAGGTGTTCATATCCAGCGCTGATCGTCCGGCAAAGGCCTAGTGTCTCACGTTGTTGTCCTCGCCGGTGTGGGGGATGAGGCCCAAGCGGAGATTGGACGGGCCGCCCCCAAAAATTAAGGATTGCATAAGCCGGGGTCCTCACCTCACGGCAAGGGGCCGCGCGTCCACTTATCGCAAGCCCCCGGACGCCAGCAACGTCTCGCCCGTCACCCAGGCAGAATCCTCTGATGCGAGAAAAACCGCGACCGGCGCGATATCGGAAGGCTGCGCGATGCGGCCCAGGGGAGTCTGCGCCTCAAGGCCCTTCTGGAAGTCGCTTCCGATGACTCCCAACGCGTGGGCGCCCTCCGTTTCTACAACTCCAGGATTGATGGAGTTCACCCGGATTTTCCTCGGCCCTAGTTCCTTCGCCAGCGTCCGCGTCACGGCATCCACCGCGCCTTTGGTGGCGGTATAGACGGCCGTAGTTGGCAGGGTCAGAGAACTCGCAACCGAACCGATGTTAATCACACTGCCGCCATCGGCACCGAAATGCTTTGCTGCTTCCTGCGTGGCCAGAATGAGCCCCAGAACATTCGTGTCGAACATGCGGTGAAAGTGTTCCGCGGTAACCTGATCAAGGGGAGCAAAGTCGTAGACGCCCGCGTTGTTCACCAGCACATCCAGGCGCCCAAACGCCTTCCTGGTTTCCGCGAAAAGCCGTTGCACATCCTTCGCTTTCGCGACATCTCCCTGGACGGCGATGGCCTTCCCGCCCTTGGCCTTGATCTCCGAGACGACGCGCTCCGCACCTTCCTTGCTGGAGGCGAAGTTGACGACGACGGCCGCGCCTTCTGCCGCCAAACCCTTCGCGATACCTGCCCCGATACCCTTCGATGACCCGGTCACCACCGCTACTCTATTGGTTAGCTTCCCCATTACTTCCTCCGTTCGATTTGCTATCGCTTCGACACTTCGATGACTGTCTAATTGATGACAGAGGTCATGCGGAGGATTCAAATCGGCAACTTCAAATTTTGGCGAGGTGGTCGAGGTAAGCCTGCAAGACATTGCGCCGCAATGTGAGGTTGGCGAACTTGCCCTGGCGGGCGATCCCGATGAGGCCTGCCGTCTCCAATTCCTTCACGTGGTGCGAAAGCGTGGCGGCGCTGATGGGTTGTCGCGCGCGGACGGCGGCGCAGGCTGTGCAGTTGCGGGCGGCGATCTGCTTGAATATCTTGTAGCGGCGCGGGTCCGCGAGGGCACGCGAAATCAGGGCGAACTGCCGGTCGGTCAGTCGAATTCGTTTTGCGTTTCTCATGCTGCAAGACTTACCGTTTCCCACACACCGCCAGCCCGGTGCCGAGGCGATGTCTAGTTACTCGTCCTTAGCCAACTTCATCGCTGAATCGCAGCGGTAAACCGCTGCGCCACCCAAAAGCTCAAGACGGCCTACTGCCGCTTCTTGTTAGATCAACTTCATCTGCTTCGGCTCAGCCGTCGTGATTCGCACGCGCTCTACCCGGCGATCAGTTGAGTCGAGGACTTCGAACTTGAGTCCTTCGTCTTCGATGACTTCGCCTTTCTTTGGGATTCTTCCCGCGACTTCGCTTACCAGACCGGCGATGGTGGATGACTCACGGCCTTCCGGGCGCATGCCGAAGAGTTCATCGAGCCGGTCGACATCCATATTGCCCGGGACGATGTAGGAGTGGTCGTTTTCCTGTACGACCTGCGCTTTCTCGTGCTCATCGCCGATTTCGCCGACGATCTCTTCGACCAGGTCTTCGATGGTCACGAGGCCGGCGACGCCGCCGTATTCATCCACGACAACCGCCATGCGGATGTTACTACGCTGCATCTCGCGCAGTAAGTCACTTACTAACTTGCTTTCCGGGACGAAGTAAACGTCTTTTCGCATGAGGCTCGCTACCGTCCGCGTGTGCGCTTCCGAGTCGGGCACTTGCAGCACGTCCTGGGTGTGGAGAATGCCTTTGATATTGTGAATCGAACCTTCGTATACGGGAATGCGCGAGAACGGCTTGGCCCTGAGTAACTCGACTATCTTCTCGACGGTGTAGTCGGACGGAACCGCCACGATCTCCGGCCGCGGCTTCATCGCTTCGCGCACCGTCTTGCCGCTGAACTCGACCACCGACTGGATCAGGTCGCGATCGCCTTCCTGGATAATGCCTTCTTCCTGTCCCGCTTCAATCAGAGCGTCGACGGCTTCGGTGGAAGTTTCCGGGGTCGCGTCGGCGTGCTCGCGGGTGAGCGCAGCGACGGATTGGCAGAATCCGAGGACCAGCGTTACCGGTAGAACCAGGTAGATCAGCACGCGCAAGGGCAGCGCCCAGTCCGCCAGCCAGCGTCCGCGGGTTCGCGAAAAAAAGACAAACGGAAGCAGTCGGTTAAAAATGATGATGATCAGCACCAGGCTGAGCGTGGCTTCGAGGACTTCGTAAACGCTCCAGGCGCGGTCGCGAAACACGGTGAAGCCGACGATCATAGCGATGGCAGCGGTGACCAGTTGCGTCAGAATGGCCATGGAGAGCGAGGCCCGAGAGCGCGCCACTCCGAGCCGCGGCTCGACAAGCTGCTCGAAGGCGTCGATGTTGTCCTGAAAATCGCGGGAGAGGAATTTGCCAATCTCCTGGTAAAGACGGTCAACGTAGGAGACGAGCGTCAGCAGGCCGAGCAGGAACGCGAGAGCAATGCTTGCGCCAATCATTGCGGCTTGTTCCTCCCAGGGCGGAGCTTCGCCCCGCTGGACAGCCGAGGGCGGCTGTTACTACGTGAAGCAGTTCTCTCAATCAATCCCTGCGGAAGGCGGAGTTTCGCGCGCAACTGTGTTTCGCGGCGAGCCATCTGTCCATTGTCGCACTCATGATCGTAGCCGCGCAGATGTAGGACGCCGTGCAACACAAGAATCTTAACTTCTTCAGCCGGAGAGTGCCCGAGCTCCCGCGCATTTCTTGTTGCGATCTCGGCCGAAATGGCGATTTCTCCGGCTAACTGTTTTTGCACGCAGGGGTCGGCGGGAAACGAAAGCACGTCGGTGGGCTTGTCTTTTCCGCGGAAACGGCGGTTCAGAGACTTCATCTCGGCGCTCGAGGTGAGCAGGACATTGACCATCCCCTTCAACCCCGCGGCCCGGCGGGCGCGAGCCAGGAAGCGGTCCAGCGCCAAGCTGGTCAGATCCGCGACGCGCTTTTGACAGATGACCAAGTTTGGCCGCCAGCCCCTAAAAGGGGCGTCTGATTTAGGAACTTATGGTATCGCCAAAGCGACGCCCTGATACGAGTCCGGACAGCCAAAGCGAAAAAGGAGGGTAGCGGCTAGGCTCCCTCCCGTGTGGCGCGGACACTCTTGTCCGCGAAAGGTCAGGGCAAATCAAAGGCCGCGGACGAGGGCGTCCGCGCCACACGAGTCTTCTTAGTTGCGCAAGCGCGGCTCTTCGGGTGGCACCGGCAAAGCCGGCGGCGCGCCGGGCTTCGGTTCCAGCAGCGATAACTGCTGCTCCGCTAGGCGCGTCTTGTGCTCGTCGTAGGCGCGGATGATCCTCTGTACGAGATGATGACGCACCACGTCGCTCTCGTCGAAGTGCACGAACGCCAGTCCGTTTACTCCTTGCAGAATATCGACCGCTTCGATCAAGCCGCTGCGGCGCGCGGTGGGCAAGTCGATTTGCGTGATGTCGCCGGTGATCACCGCTTTGGAACCAAATCCCAGGCGGGTTACGAACATCTTCATCTGCTCGGAGGTGGTGTTCTGCGCCTCGTCCAGGATGACGAACGAATCGTTCAGGGTGCGTCCGCGCATAAAGGCGATGGGCGCGATCTCTATGACGTTTTTCTCGAGATAGCGTTCGACGCGCTCGGGCTCCAGCATGTCAAAGAGCGCGTCATACAACGGGCGCAGATAGGGATCGATTTTCTCCTGCAACGTGCCAGGGAGAAAGCCGAGACGTTCGCCGGCCTCGACCGCGGGGCGCGCCAGGATGATGCGGTTAACCTGCTTGTTCAGCAGGGCCGAGATCGCCATGGCCACGGCTAGGTAGGTCTTGCCGGTGCCGGCGGGGCCGACGCCAAACACCATGTCATGCTTTTCGATGGCCTCGAGATAGCGGCGCTGATTGGGACTCTTCGGCTGGACGGTGCGGCGTCCAAAAGAACGCTGGCGGCCGGCCTCGGCCAGCCCGCGCAGCGTCACGTTAGGATCGCCGACGACCACGCGCAACATGCTGCTCAGATCGCCGTTCACGAACTGGTGGCCGGATTTCCGCAGGTGCTCGTAGTCGGCGAATAATTGTTCAGCGCGGGCCACGTCGCGGGGCGCGCCTTCCAGTTCAATGCGATCGGAGCGCAGATCGATGTTGATGTTCAGGCCGTCTTCGAGCACATGGAGATTTTCATCGCGGGTGCCGAACAGAGTCTCGATGTCACGTGTGAGTTCAATATTTTTCTTCATTCAGAATTGTGGCGCCGCCTCCAGCAGCTTGGGACCGGGCTCGCTCGTCATCGTCTCACTCGTCGTCGCAAGGATGAGATGTGGGTTACGGGGATGTGGTCTACCGCCGGGCTGGGGCAAACCTGTGCCGGCGTTTTTTGCACGCAAATAGCTGGATGTGGAAGTGAAGCGAACCGGATTGCGCACCCCGACGACGGGGCGGTTACCAACCATTTGAGATCAGCGTAGCGCGGGCGGGCGGCGGAGTCAATGGCGTCCGTAAGTAGCTGGCACTACTTGTTTTCCCATTAGCACCGGAACGCCGGTGGCGACCTCGAGGGTCGAAGAAACTGGTCTTAGGAAGCTCTGGGAGGCTCTTGCAGACGCGATCTCAAGTAGTTACAATGTAATTACTGAGGTATTTCCGGCATGAAGGCCGAATTGGTTCGCATTGGCAACTCTCGTGGTATCCGCATTCCCAAGCCCTTCATCGAGCAATGTGGCTTGGGCGAGACCGTCGAGTTGAGGGTCGCAAACGATTGCCTGATCATCTCTCCCGGCCGCCAGCCACGCCAGGGCTGGGACGATGCATTTCGTGCCTCAGGCGATGCCGCGCACGACGAACTCATGCTGGAAGTCACGGAACCCAATGAGTTCGACCATAAGGAGTGGCGGTGGTAGGTGGGCCGCATATCGCGCCACGACAGGATGAGGTCTGGCTGGTAGTCCTCGATCCCACCGAGGGGGCTGAGATTCAGAAGACTCGTCCTTGTCTGGTCATCTCCTCCGATGAAATGAACCAGCATCTGCGGAGTGTCATCATCGCTCCCATGACTACAGCCACGCGCCCTTACCCCACGCGGGTAGCGGTTCGATTTCAGGCGAAACGAGGTCAGGTGGCCCTGGACCAACTCCGCGCCGTGGACCGGCAACGATTGGTGCGGATGCCCGGAGCGGTGTCGCCAAAAACTGCGCAGGACGTTTCCGCCACGCTCCTGGAAATGTTCGCGCGGCCATGAATTCGTTGGCTGACGGGCACTGCTCCCGTCCTACACGAGCGTGGTAACATCTGCCCGTGGCCATGAGCGATACAACTCCTGCGGCTGGAGCCCTCCAGTTACAGATTCAACGCGCTATGTCGGGAGACCAGCGTATCTTCCTCGCCTTCGAGATGAGCATGTTCGCACGCGAACTGGCGAAAGAAGGGGTCCGGCGCGACCATCCCGACTGGACGGAGGCGCAGGTCGCACGGGAACTGTTGCGGCTGGCTTTTCTCCTAGCACCGTTGCCGGCCGGGCTGCGGTGAGCGTTCCGGATGTATTCCGAAGAATCACCATAGCGCTCGATCAAGCGGGCATTGGCTACATGCTCACCGGTTCATTCGCCAGTGCCCGCTACGGAGTCCCGCGATCCACACAGGATATTGATCTCGTTATCGAAGCCACTCCCACAGAGTTGCGAGCGTTCGTCGCGTCCCTATCGGGCAACGAATACTACGCCGACTTAGACTCGGCCCTGGAAGCTCATAAGCGGCAGTCGATGTTTAATGTGATCGACCTGGCAACGGGCTGGAAGATTGATTTGGTCATCCGCAAGTCGCGCCCCTTCAGCCAAGAGGAATTCAGGCGTCGCCAGCGGGTGAGCCTGCATGACGTCCCACTCTTTGTCGCGAGCGCCGAGGACATAGTCATCTCGAAGCTCGAATGGGCAAAGCTCGCGCAGTCGCGGAGGCAGATTGAAGACGCTGCGTCAATCTTGCGAATGCGACGGGACGCGCTGGACCACTCTTACTTGGCAAAGTGGATCGACGAGTTAGATCTGAAAAAGGAGTGGGACGACGCGCAGCGGGTCGCGGGGATTGCGGAGTGACGTCGGAGCTTTCGGTTGGCACGCCTTCGGGACGGCTGGCAGGCAAGTGGCTGGCCAATATTTGGGATTGCGAGTGCTATCGGGATTTTTCGCTAACAATCCTCTAGAGTACCGTTGGAAGCAGGCTTGCAGCTTATACTTCGTGGGTGGACAGACGGGCCTCGGACTCGGAGCTGCAACGGGCGAGAGAAATCGCACAAGCGGTTTTGGATGGTCGAACCACGGTCTTGGAGGCCGTCAGAGAACTCTACCCACTCGCGCACACCGACGCTATCGCCAATGAAGAGGATCGAATGCTCGTCATCGCAATTGGAAGCGAAACTGACGACCTTCCTGTCGGAGAGGTTCGGAAACTGTGGGCTCCTTACGCGCTGGAAGCGAAGGCTGCTGAGATTGCTCGGTGCGAGGAGCTTTGGAAGGTCCAATTTGTTGAAGCCTGCAAAAGGATTGTGGAAGCCTAGCTGGCAGTTAGTGTAATCGCGATTTATCGCTATTTAGGTTCAGGATTGCGAGAGCTGAGCGGATCATTCTCAATCTTGAGTTTGGCGGAATCCTTCTTTCCATCGAACATAATGGTCAATTCCGTTAGGAATTGCACTGGTTCTCCGTTGAGCAAGTATGGATAAAAAGCCCACTTCGTTACCGCCGGCTTCGCGGCGCGGACTAGGCGAGGATCACCCGATACGCGCTGCACATCGAGAACTCTTCCATTTTTTTGGACAAGCACTTCAAGCACAACGTCGCCGGGAACCCCTATGTCGCGGGGGAGAACTACCCTTGTCGTAATTGACTCCGCCAAATAGGTTGGAATCCGCACGCAACTGATTTTCTGCGACTCCGACTGCGTCGGTCGGTCAGCAGTTGACGCTTGGACGAATGCGCATGAGAGACTCGCAACGATGAAAGACATCATAGCGAGAGCCGCCGATAACCTACTCATGTGCAAAGAGTACATCGGAAAATGCTGATGTTCAGCAGAAGAGTTGGCGTAAGCAGGCGTTCACGCTCACGACTGGGCCTAGCTACCCGCATTCTTCGGATCGCGCGGTGGCCTGCGCTCTCATGCGTCTTCGCGCCTGGCATCCAGGACGCTGGCCCACACGGCGCGATCCTTCGCCCACGCCCGCAACTCGGCAATTTCCTCGGCCCGTGTGATCGACAGCGGCACGGTGGACGAGAGCGCTGTGAGCAGGTCTTCGTTGCTTAGTTCCTGCTTGCGAGCAAACGCGGCGTAGAGGCCGGTTTGCACGGCCGATTCGATTTCCGCTCCGGAGAAGCCTTTGGCAGCTTCTGCAACTCGATCCAGATCGTAGTCGCCCGGATTGCGTTTACGCTTCGCCAGCTGGATGGAAAATACCTGTTTTCGTTCGTCAGCACTGGGCAGGTCTACGAAGAAGAGTTCATCGAAGCGGCCCTTGCGAATCAACTCTGGCGGCAGCACGGTGACGTTGTTGCAGGTGGCGGCGACGAAGACGGCTGACTTGCGTTCCTGCATCCAGGACAGAAACGAGGCCAGCAGTCGCGACGAGACACCGGCATCGGCCGAGGCGGAATCGGGGCCGCTTCCGGCGAAGACTTTTTCCAGCTCATCGATCCACAGCACGCAAGGGGCGAGGCCCTCGGCAATCTTGAATACTTTCTGGATTCGCTTTTCCGTCTCGCCTATGAATTTGTCGTACACGGCGGCGGTATCGAACTTCACCAGCGGCAGCTTCCATTCCCCGGCTACGGCGCGGGCGCAGAGACTCTTGCCGCATCCCTGGACCCCGAGAATGATGACCCCCTTCGGCGGATCGAGGCCGAACTGGAGGGCGCCGTCGTCCCACGCGCCGCGGCGCTGCTCCAGCCAGTGCTTCAGATTGTCGAGGCCGCCAACGCTGGATATGTTGTCGGTTGAGTCCACGAACTCCAGCATCTCCGAGCGTTTCAGCAAAGCCTTCTTGGCGTCGAGGACATCCGTGATGCATTCGGGCGAAAGCGCGAGGCGTCCTACCACGGTCTGCGAGATGGCGCGCTCGGCTGCTTCTTCCGTCAGCCCGCGGAGATTGCCAGCCATCGCGTCCACGCCATTCGAATCGAGCTGTAGTTTCAGGGTATGGGTACCGGCCATCCGCGTATAGGTTTCACGGATAATCTCGCGCAGCCGCTCCCTATCGGGGAGGGGCAGGTCGAGAAATTCCACCAGGCTGACTAGCTCGAGCGGCATCTCGATCGCGAGCGCGGTGAGCACCAATGTCCTTCGGTTCGCGGAGAATTTCTGTCCCACGTCGCGCAGTCGGCGCACCACTACCGGGTTATCCATGTGCCGATGAAAATCCTTTAGCACGAATACGGCCTCGCTGGTCATGCTCTCGAGATTCGCCAATGCCTGCACGGGGTCGGCGGTGTTGTACATGGCAGTTCTCGGACTGGCGCCCGTATCGGATCCGACCGGCGACAGCACCGTTCGAGCCAGCCGATCCGCTTCGCTATTACCTTGCGGACCTGTGCTCATTCGAGTTTCCGAACGAATTATCGGATCTCGGCTGGACCACATCGTCGTCTTTTCGACATGGACCTGAACAACAGGCTGCAAGGCGGGGACACCGCTACCGCATCGGACAAGCCCATCGGCGATGGTCCATTCGTAGACTGGTAAACTGAGTTCCGAGCAGGCGGTGCGCACGAGCGACATCGCGCGCACTTCCTCGACCGTCTCCATCACGACGATCGGTGTCGAGGAGTTGATGAGGACCTTCAGCCGATCTATCGGACTCAGGGGCGGCGGACTCTCGCCCGGCCGTTCCAGCGAATTCATATCTATTTGACCCGGCCTGACTTGCTCCCGTAGAATACAGGTTCGGCTCCCACCGGAATATCCTCCTGGCGCAATCCAGGACAAACAAAGGTAACCAAGCCGCATGGCAAATCATTTTTCGGCGCTGAAACGCGCCCGTCAGACAACGAAACGAACCGCCCGCAACCGGGCCAATTCTTCGCAGCTGCGCACCGCTTTGCGGAGCCTGCGCGAGAGCCTGGAAAAGGGCGACAAAACCGCCGCCGGCCAGACCTACCGGGAGACCGTGTCGGCGCTCGACAAGGCAATCCAGAAGGGCGTTCTGCACGAAAACACCGCTTCGCGCTACAAGTCCCGCCTGTCGAAACGGCTGGCCGCTCTTAAATAGGCTTTGAAGCAGGTGCCGGGAAGGTAAACGCCGGGCAAAAATCTTGTTGCAGATTCTTCTTGACCTTCCCCAACAGTTTGTTATACTTAGCCAGTTCTCAGGACATTAAAGCAGTTTCTGCCGGTCTGGAGAACCTCCGCCCGCGTTGTGGCTTTCTCCTTAAAGAATTGAGCAACTTTCGGGTAGGGCGGGGCATCTATTTGGGTAATTCTGGCAAATTCCTTTGCACCTGGCCCGAATTAAAACCTGGCTAGCTCATAGTTGACCATCACCCAGTGGACGATGGGAATTGTGGCCTTGATTATCCCTAGTTGAAGGAGAAGGAACGAAAATGCGCTCTGATCGTGTATTTGACGCGCTACACACTTTGCGGAACCGGTATATGCTTTGCCAGTTGGCCTCCAAGGCAACGCGCAAGTTTCATAAGCCGAACACCCGCATTCAGGAAACCATGAACGATGTATTTGACAAGATCGCCGATGCGGAACGTCATGACATCCTAAGCGAACCCGAGAACTTTGCCGAAGCACAACGGCGAGCTGCTTAAAGCGGCTCCGCCGTGTGCCCGCACGGCGGCAAAGCAATCCATCCCCCGACGGGGGAACCAAAATCCCTCCCGAAGAAGAAAATCCACGTAGGTAAATATGACCATTGCTGAACTCAAAGAAAAAAATATTACCGAGCTGACCAAGATCGCCCGATCCTTGGAGCTGCCCGGCGCCAGCGGACTCCGCAAACAGGATCTCATCTTCAAGATCCTGCAGGCGCAAAGTGAAAAAGAAGGGCACATCTTCGCCGAAGGTGTGCTGGAGATCCTCCCTGACGGCTACGGCTTTCTGCGCTCGCCCGACTACAACTACCTGCCCGGGCCCGACGACATTTATGTGTCGCCATCGCAAATCCGCAAGTTCGACTTGAAAACCGGCGACACCATCAGCGGCCAGGTGCGCCCGCCCCATGAGGGCGAGAAATATTTTGCGCTGGTCAAGATCGAGGCGGTCAATTTCGAATCGCCCGACGAGGCCCGCAACAAGATTCTGTTCGACAACCTGACGCCGCTGTATCCGCAGGAGCGGCTGAAGCTCGAAACCACGCGCGAGAATATCAGCGCGCGCGTGATGGACCTGCTCACCCCGCTCGGCAAGGGACAGCGCGGCCTGATCGTTTCGCCGCCACGCGCCGGCAAAACCATGCTGCTGCAGAACGTGGCGAACTCGATTACTACGAATCACCCTGAAGTCGTGCTGATGGTGCTGCTGATCGACGAGCGCCCGGAAGAAGTCACTGACATGCAGCGCTCGGTCAAGGGCGAGGTCATCTCGTCGACCTTCGACGAGCCCGCCGCCCGCCACGTGCAGGTCGCGGAAATGGTGATTGAAAAAGCTAAGAGATTGGTCGAGCACAAACGCGATGTCGTCATCCTGCTCGATTCGATCACACGCCTGGCACGCGCTTATAATACGATCGTTCCGCCCTCGGGCAAAGTGCTCTCGGGCGGCGTCGATTCGAACGCGTTGCAGCGTCCGAAGCGCTTTTTTGGATCAGCGCGCAACATCGAGGAAGGCGGATCGCTTACCATCATCGCCACTGCACTCATCGACACCGGTTCGCGTATGGATGACGTGATCTTTGAAGAATTCAAGGGCACGGGCAACTCGGAAATCATCCTGGATCGCAAGCTGGTCGACAAGCGGACTTTCCCGGCCATTGATATCCAGCGCTCCGGCACCCGTAAGGAAGAGCTCCTGATCCTGAAAGAAGATTTGCAGCGCATCTGGGTGCTGCGCAAGGTGCTAAATCCGCTGTCGCCGGTTGAAGCTATGGAACTGCTGATCGAGCGGCTTGCGAAAGCCGGGTCGAACAGCGAATTCCTGGCTAAGATGAGCCAGCTGTAAGGTTGTGGAGAGACGGGCGCCCTCGCCCGTCCATCTCCTAGCGAGGCGAAGGGATTCTCGTCTCTGGGCGGATATGGCATTCCCTATCAAAGTGTGCGCCGTCTGTTCAGTAGAGTTCGAACTGAAGCCCGATAAGCCCGGTTTCGCCAATCGCTGCCCGGCGTGTAGCGAACCCGAACAGGTTGAGGCCGTGACCAAGACAGGCATCGACGCCGAAGAACGCAAGACTCTGAAGGAAGCGAACGAGGCTCGGAGACGGGCGATGCGCGACCTCCTCTACCGCAAGGATAGCTAACAGGTTCCAAATCGTCGCGACCAAACCTCTCAAAAGACTGTTAGTAGTGTAAACGCCTCAATGTTTGCCGTTCTGCTGCATGGCGGATGAGACACCCTTCTCGCAGCCAGTCTCTATTGCCTGTCTCCGGCATTTTACTCGTTCTCAGAAAAACTCAGGGTCACAATCAATCGGGTGTACAATTGCCGCGTTTTTTTTTGCGGGTTTCCGCATCTGGGTTCAAGTAAAAACATTCTTGTTGCGGCAGTCACTGGGGGTGCTGCTTCCGCTTTTCATTTCCAGAGATTCGCCCGCCAACCTATGGAGGCAAAGGAATATGAAAGCGTTCAGGCTTGCTGTGGCATTCTGCTTTGCACTGCTGTTTTCTCTTCCGTCCTTCTCGCAGATCGCATCAACCCGGCTTGGTGATGGGACGGGAGAAGACTGGGAACCGGCGATCATGTTGTTCGATGGCTCCTACGTGTACGCGCTCTGGCCGCACTTTGCGGCAACGACCTATAAAGACACTTCCGGCGCAACCTGTATGCCGTTTTCGACCAGACATAAAAGCGGGACCACTTCGGCGTACATGTATTTCCAGATGTCCAACAACGGAACCTGGAGCACGGTCGTCATCCCCAGATGCCCGGTTAACGGCAATGTCGTGGATGCTCAACTCGCCATCGGCGCCGGCGGCCGCCTCTACGCCAGTTACATGGATGGAAACGCACAGTACACGCCGATTGTCGCGATCTACTCCGACGATCATGGCTCGACGTGGAGCCAGCCAGTTGATGTGACCAACGGAGGGAAGGGTGACAAGGACATGCTGCTGGTCGACCAGAACAACAACGTCATGGTGGCTTACGAAAACGGAGGCAAGCAGTATGTCAGCGTGAGCACCAACGGCGGCACCAGCTTCACTTCCAAACATCTGACGGTTGCACCCAGCGGCGTGGCTCTGGCGACAGGCGCCGTGCTCGACACGAAGGGGAACGCGTACTTCGCGTGGTCCGGCACCAACAACACCGGCAAAGGGCCGACCACCTTCTACCTGCTGCATTCCAACAACCTGTTTGCTACCTCGTCCGTATCTACCATCGACGAGGGCGAAGGCGAGCCCGTCGTATCGGGCGCCGGTTGGGACTATTGGGGTGGATCGGTGCAGATCGGAGTGCAGCCTAAGACTGCGCCGGCGAATGACCGGCTCATCGCGATCTACAACGCGGGAGCCGGATCGAACGGCACGCCGGAGCGGATATATACAAAGTATTCCGACACGCTGGGCGCGAGCTGGAATATTCCGTTCAATTCTTCTTCTTGGCCGAACGGATCGCAGCTGTCGCTGGCGCCGGGCGGCGTGTGGCACGGATTTCCGTCGATCGCGGGCTCGTCATCGTCGGTAAAAGCGATCTGGATGGACAACCGCGCTACCCCCGGCGGCAACTACACGTGCCAGAGTTCGAGCGCCACGGGACAATGCGGAGTGTGGAACGTATACGAGCGCAGCAGCTCGGATGGCGCAACAAACTGGAGCGCGGAGCTGACGATGACGCAGGCGACGCCGTTCCGGGATTATCAGACTGCCGCAGGATTCGATCACCCTTACGGCGACTACACGGAGACGGTCACCGACGGAGCTGGGAACTTCTACTCGATTTGGGCGGAGGGAGAGTCGTATCTGGGAAGCGGGGACGTTTACTACGCGAAGTTCTGAGGTTTGGGACGAACTCAGTGACTCTTCTGTTTTTCTGGGGAGTATTGCTGTCCGTATTTGTTCAGATGCCGGGCTGGGATATCGCAGAGGCGCCGGTTGTCGGCGCTTCCTTCGATGTCGTGGGCAACCTTCTGGTGGCACTTCTGATCTTCGATGACAATTCAATGCAGATGGAGAAAGGCCGCCAATCAGGCGGCCTTTCTGTTGGACGACATGGTATGAAAGCTACCGGTTCACCCGGTGCAGGCTGCCGTCTATGGGCAGAACCTGGGGTCCGCCCTTAGAACTTAACAAAGGGATAACTGTTGAAATATCCCCATTTCAACTAACAATTCCGGCACACATTCTCCACTTTAAGAGTCCAGGTAATCACTAGCCCATACGTTTAGTGGCAGATCTCATCGGGTAAGTCTCTGATTTCCGATTGCGCCTGCGAACCCCTCGTTACTTTCGTCTTGCAATCCTCCCTTTTGCCCGTCTGCAGTCCCCGCGAACCGTGCTAAACAGTGCTTAGCCTCGGCAATGTGCCGATGGTTATGCAGGAGCACGGCCTATGTTGAAATATGTTGTAGTCCTGATCTTGTCGCTAACCCTGTTCGCCATACCCGCAAATTCGCAGTTGAGAGTTCCAGCGACCGTACAGCAAAGGCAAAAAGTTGCCGCCGAGCGCGAGGCGACGAATAACGGTTCGTCGAACGACCCGCACCAACTACTCCAGCAAGAACTCATCGCGCGCGCTGTCGCAGACCGGCAGTCCCAGCTGCGGCTTGACACGGAAAAACTGGTGGCTCTCACCGCCGAACTCAAGCAGCACGTGGATAAGGCCGGCGCCAATATTCTCTCCATGGACGTGATCAAGAAGGCACAGGAAATCCAAAAGCTGGCCAAGAGCGTTCAAGACAAGATGCGCAACGCCTACTGATCGTAACCCCTACGACAAGAGCGCCGCGGTCTGACGGCGGCTTGCCGCGTCTGCCGTCCTGAGACGCGGCAAGCCGCGCCTCTACGAGACTGTTATACCTGATGGTGACTTTCGTTACCTCCTCGGGTGTGCTGAGTACCTAAGTAATCTTCCCAAAGATACTTGCATCACCGAAAGTCATACCGTTGGTGCTAGTCCCATAGGACGTGCGCCTCCCGGAGGATTTATGAAGTTCGCAAGTTTTCCCAAGTTCGCTCTCTTGTCAGCACTGGCTGGCGTCTTTGCCCTGGTCCTCACCGGATGCGGCGCAAGTAACAATCTGGCCCTGACGCAAGGCAACTGGTCGATGACCGCAACCCCAGGCGCCGGCGCTGCGACGTTCTATATCGGCGGGAATCTGACGCAGTCTGGAACCAACGTAGTGGGCACGATGTATGTCGTTAATTCGCTCTGTTACAGCCCTTCACAGACCGTGGCCTTCACCGGAACCGTCAAAGGAAACAATGTCACGTTGACTTCTGCCAGCGTCGGCGGCGAAGTGATCAGCGTCATCGCTACGGGAACGGCAGGTTCGCTGACTGGCACTTACGGCATTGCCGGTGGCACCTCCTGCAATGGCGATAGCGGCACCCTGACTGCAAACCCAGTGCCCTCAATCAGCGCCACATGGAGCGGACCGATAACGGGTTCCGGTGGATCGAACGTCTCGCTGGCTATCGCCTTCACCCAGGCGGCGGCCGCCTCCGCGGACGGAACCTTTGCGCTCACTGGAAATGTGACCTTCACCAATTCCAGTTGCTCCCTCACGGGCACCGTCAACAGTTCGTTTATTGCCGGCCCGTACCTGGTGGTGCAAGGCCAAACGAACGACGTCAGCGGTAACACGGGCGACTACACTTACATACAGGTCCTTCTCAATAACCCAGCAACGCCTACGAGCATGACGGGCACATATTCCGTTATTGATGGAGACTGCGCCGGCGACCTGGATAGCCCCACCTTCACCAAACAGTAGATTCGTCTCAAATCAAAACGCCATCCAGATGCGCTGGATGGCGTTTTTCTTTTGCGAATCTCACTTACTCCGATCCGATGCGCATCCCGTAGAACGACCGGTACACAAAAAAGACCGACACCGCGAAAAACGCCAGCGCCAGGATGTGCGTCAGCCCGGTGCCCTGGTCGCGGGTCAGCGAAACCGCCAATTCGACCGCCAGCAGTCCGAAGAGCGTGGTGAACTTGATGACCGGATTCATGGCCACCGAAGACGTGTCCTTGAAGGGATCGCCCACTGTATCGCCGATCACCGTGGCGTCGTGCAGCGGCGTGCCTTTCTGTTTCAGTTTCACTTCGACGATCTTCTTGGCGTTATCCCACGCGGCGCCGGCATTGGCCATGAAGATGGCCTGGTAGAGACCGAAGATCGCAATCGAGATCAGATATCCGATAAAGAAGAACGGTTCCACGAAGGCGAAGGTCAAGGTCCCGAAGAAGACCGCGAGAAAGATGTTGAACATTCCCTTCTGCGCGTACTTGGTGCAGATCTCAACCACCTTCTTGCTGTCGGCAACGGACGCCTTCTCCGCGCTATCGAGTTTGATGTTGGCCTTGATGAACTCCACCGCGCGATAGGCGCCGGTAGTTACCGCCTGTGTGGATGCGCCGGTAAACCAATAGATCATCGCGCCGCCGGTAATCAGTCCCAAAAAGAATGGAGCGTGCAAGAGCGAGAGCTTATCCACATTCGTGGTCAGGCCATTGGTCAGCGCCATGATGATGGAGAAGATCATCGTCGTCGCGCCGACCACGGCGGTTCCAATCAGCACCGGTTTCGCGGTCGCCTTGAAGGTGTTGCCCGCGCCGTCGTTTTCTTCCAGCAAGTCCTTGGCGCGTTCAAAATTCACGTCCATGTTGAAGTCCTTCTTGATCTCCGCCTTGACGTTCGGCACCTGCTCGATCAGCGAAAGTTCATAGACGGACTGCGCATTGTCGGTAACCGGGCCGTAGGAATCAACCGCGATCGTCACCGGACCCATACCAAGGAAGCCGAATGCAACCAGGCCAAAAGCAAACACCGGCGCGGCAATCATGGTGGCCGCCGCGCCCAAGCCTTGCAGACTAAATAAGTAGGCAACCGACATCAGACCAACCATCGTTAGCCCGAGCCAATACGCGGAAAAGTTTCCGGCGACAAAACCCGAGAGGATTCCGAGCGACGCGCCGCCTTCTTTTGCCGAGGTCACCACTTCGTTGACGTGCCGGGAATCTACCGAGGTGAAGACCTTGACGAATTCAGGAATCACCGCACCCGCCAGCGTTCCGCAGGAGATGATCGAAGCCAGTTTCCACCACTGCGACGTGTCGCCACCCAAATTGGGGATGACGACTGACGAAACAATGTAGGTGGCAATAATCGAAACAATTGAGGTGAGCCAGACCAGCCAGGTAAGCGGCGTTTCAAAATTCATCTGGTCGGCGTTGCCGAATCGGGCTTTCGCAATCGCGCTATTGATGAAATATGCCAGCGCGCTCGCCACCAGCATCATGATGCGCATCACGAAAATCCACACCAGTAACTGCACCTGAATCGCCGGATCTTTCACGCCGAGGAGGATGAACGTAATCAACGCGACGCCAGTCACGCCATAAGTTTCGAAACCATCGGCCGACGGTCCAACCGAGTCGCCGGCGTTGTCGCCCGTGCAATCGGCAATCACGCCGGGATTGCGGGCATCGTCTTCCTTGATCTTAAAGACAATCTTCATCAGATCGGCGCCGATGTCGGCAATCTTGGTGAAGATGCCGCCTGCAATGCGCAGCGCCGCCGCGCCCAGCGACTCACCGATGGCGAATCCGATAAAGCACGGGCCGGCATAGTCGCCTGGTATGAACAGCAGGATGAAGAGCATGATCAGCAGTTCGACCGAGATCAGCATCATCCCGATCGACATTCCGGCCTCAAGCGGGATCTGGTAAACAGGATAAGGTTTGCCGGGTAGAGAAGCGAAAGCCGTCCGCGAATTCGCGAAGGTGTTGACGCGAATCCCAAACCACGCCACTCCGTAGCTGCCCGCGATTCCGACCAGGCTGAACACCAGGATGATCACAACGCGGGGAACTTCGAAGTGCCGCAGCACGCCGAAGTAAAGCACGATGATGGCGGCAATGAAGGCCCACAACAGCATCAGGAACTTGCCCTGCGTGATCAGATAGGTCTTGCAGGTTTCGTAAATCAGTTCGGAGATTTCGCGCATGGAGCGGTGCACGGGCAGGTTCTTCAGCCGCATGAAGATGACCATGCCGAAGCCGAGGCCGAAGACGCAGAACAACAGCCCGATCATCAGCAGACGATGGCCGTCCATGCCGAGGAACGAAACCGAAGAAAGGTCAGGCAGCTTCAAGGCCGCCTCACCGCCCGCTTCCGTAGTTTGTTCGGCGGGCTGCGCCAACGCGCAGCCGGCGGTCAGAAGCAACAGAGTTGCAAGCGTTGCCGAAGTCTTCGCAAAACGTCTTTTGGCGAATCGTCTCTTCGCAAACAGATTTTCCGGAAATCGGTGTCCCACGGACGCAAGACTGGCGTTCCAAGTGCGCATCAAAATCCTCCTAAGTATTCAGGGGTCACGACGTGTGATTTTGTCCGGCACGTTAACCGCTCGCTGGAGGATTCCATCCGCCGCGAATACGGCTGCCACCGGGGTTCCGAACACGCTCCGAGCACGCTTCGAACGCGCTTTCACCGCAAGGCATAACAATTAAAGAGAAGTGCTGACTTGGCCGCGTCCGAAAATTTGTGCCGTCGGTCTGTAGTTCCAGGGTCAGACTACACACCTCCGCACAAAGCACTCGTTTATAGCATCTTGCCGGAAGTCGGGTCAATGATGCTGTCGAGACGACGGGGATCACCTGCGTGCAGGCCCACTGAAATCGGGCTGCTTCCGTATAATTAAAAATCTGTCATGCCAGTCTCCCTTGACTCCATTGTCGCCGCCACGCGCCAGCGCCTATCCCAGCGCGCATCCGCGCAGGTGTCCAGTAGCCGGCGAATCTCCGACCTGCAGGCGATGGAACGCGCGGCCGCTGAGCACACCCCGCGTGGATTTCGGAATCAGCTGCGCCGAGTCGCACGGGACGGAGTCGCCGTTATTGCCGAACTGAAAAAAGCCTCCCCGTCAAAAGGCTTGATCCGCGCGGATTTCAGACCACCCGAACTCGCGCGGGAACTCGAGCAGGCAGGCGCCGCCGCCCTGTCGGTGTTGACCGACGAACAATTTTTTCAAGGCTCGCTGGACTATCTGCGGCAGGCCTCGTCCAGCAGTTCTCTTCCCTGCTTGCGTAAAGATTTCATCGTCGATGAATTCCAGATCGTGGAAGCCCGAGCAAACCGAGCCGACGCAATCCTGCTGATTGTCGCCGCCCTCGATCAAAAAGAATTGGTGTCGTTGGCCGGGATCGCCCGGTCGCAGGACCTCGACGTTTTGTGCGAGGCTCATGATGAACGGGAACTGCAACGCGCCCTCGATGCCGGCTGTGAACTGATCGGCATCAACAGCCGCAATCTGCGCACCTTCGAAGTCGATCTCGAAACCGCCTTCCGGCTCGTGGAAAAAATGCCCCCCGCGTGCGTCCGCGTAGCCGAGAGCGGCATCCAATCGGGCGCTGACATAGCTCGTCTGAGAGCCGGGGGCTACGAAGCGTACCTGATCGGCGAATCATTGATGAAAGCAGAGCGCCCAAGCGAAGCGCTGACAAAGTTAATAGAGGACGCAAAAGTAGTGGTCAGTAGTTAGTTGACTTTACTGATAACTGACAACTGAGAGCTGGCAGCTGTAGTTATGACTTGGATCAAGATCTGCGGAATCACGAACCTCGACGACGCACTCGCCGCCACCGATGCGGGCGCGAACGCGCTGGGCTTCGTCTTTTATCCGAAGAGCCCACGCCACGTCACCCTAGAAACGGTGTGCTCGATCGTCGCCAAGGTACCGCGGCAAATGGAGAAGGTCGGCGTTTTCGTCAATGAGACCGTGGACCACGTACGCGACATCGCCAAACACGCGGGACTGACGGCGGTGCAATTGAGCGGCGACGAGAGCCCAGAATTCAGCCGGTCGCTTTTCCGGGAACTCGGGAATAAGTCCCGCCGCCCGGAGATTTTCCGCTGCTATCCGGCAAAGATTTTTGACGCGCCCGCCGAACAGGCTGTCGGATGGGATCCGGTCGCGGCCGGCCTGGTAGAGCCGGACGAGGCCTACAAGGGCAAACGCGTGCACAAGATTCATGTCGCCAAAAATGGAGACCTCTTCCTCGAAACCCACGGCTTCCGCCCCGGCGTGATCTCGGGCGTCCTGCTCGATTCCACCACTGCGGAAAAACGCGGCGGCACCGGGCAAAAGTTCGACTGGGAACGCGTCCAGCCCTGGGCCGGAATCATCAACAGCATCAGCAAGCTGATCGTCGCCGGCGGCCTGCGTCACGGCAATGTGCAGGAGGCGATCCACATCCTCCATCCCTGGGGCGTGGACGTTTCCTCCGGCGTCGAACGCGAACCCGGCAAAAAAGATCCCCGAAAAGTCCGCGCCTTTGTCGAAGCGGTGCGGGCCATGGAAGAGGCAAGTTGAAGATGGCGACTGCGACCGTAACCAAAAAGACCCGTAACCAACCAGCGGGCAAAGTTCCGCCAAAATCCGCGACTGCCGGCCGTTTCGGCGTTTACGGCGGCCGCTACGTTCCAGAAACTCTGATGGCCGCGCTCGATGAACTGGAGCGCGAATACGAAAAAGCAAAGCGCGATCGCAAATTTCAGCAACGCCTCGATCTACTGCTGAAGACATACGCCGGACGGCCCACGCCGCTATTCTTCGCTCGCCGCCTGACCACGAAACTTGGCGGCGCGAAAATTTATCTCAAGCGCGAAGATCTTCTCCACACCGGCGCGCACAAAATCAATAACTGCCTCGGCCAGGCCTTGCTCGTCGAACGCATGGGCAAGCACCGCGTCATCGCGGAAACCGGCGCCGGTCAGCACGGCGTCGCGACGGCCACTGTCTGCGCTCTGCTTGGTTTCGAATGCGTGGTCTACATGGGCACGGAGGACATGCGCCGCCAGGAGCTCAACGTCTTCCGCATGCGTCTGCTCGGCGCCGAAGTTCGCGGCGTCGATTCAGGTTCGCGTACTCTCAAAGACGCCATCAATGAAGCCATGCGCGACTGGGTCACCAATGTGCGCACCACGCATTACCTGCTGGGCAGCGTGCTCGGCGCGCATCCTTATCCGACCATGGTGCGCGACTTTCATCGGGTCATCGGACACGAAGCGCGCGCGCAGATTCGCAAGGCCGAGGGCAAGCTTCCCAGCGCCATTATCGCCTGCGTCGGAGGAGGATCAAACTCTATTGGTATCTTCTACGACTTTCTCAAAGATAAGAAAGTCGAACTGATTGGAGTCGAAGCCGGCGGCCGCGGCTTGGCGCTCGGCGAACACGCGGCGCGTTTTCGCGGTGGCTCGCCGGGCGTTCTTCAGGGAACTTATTCCTATGTGCTGCAGGATTCGTCGGGCCAGATTGCAACGACGCACTCGGTCTCCGCCGGGCTGGATTATCCTTCGATCGGGCCCGAGCACGCCATGCTCAAAGATACGGGCCGCGCTCAATATGTTCCCGCGAGCGACGCTGAGGCGCTGGAGGCGACGGTGGTGCTTGCTCGGACTGAGGGCATTATTCCGGCGCTGGAGTCCGCACACGCGGTTGCTGAAGTCATCAAGCGGGCTCCGAAGATGAAGAAGTCGGAAATTGTGATCGTTAGTATTTCCGGGCGCGGAGACAAAGATGTTGGGATTATGCGGGAGAACCTGAAGCTGGATGGATGATTTGTGGCTTAGATCACCCGATGGCCCGATCATCCGATCACCCGATTGAGTTACTCCTCATGCCCTTTCACTTCGAAAACAAGCCATCGCTAGTCGCCTACGTAACTTGCGGCGACCCCAACCTCGCCACCACGCGTGAAGTCATCCTCGCAGCCATCGATGCGGGTGCGAGTGTGATTGAACTGGGCGTTCCCTTCAGCGATCCGCTCGCCGATGGCCCGGTCATCCAGCGGGCCAGCGAGCGGGCGCTTAAACAAGGAGTGTCGCTGCAGAACGTGCTCACACTTGCCTCCGAAATCCGCGAGCATTCGCAATCCGTCGGCCTCGTCATCTTTTCCTACTTCAATCCCATCTTGCGCATGGGCCTCGCAAAATTCTGCCAGGTAGCGCGGCTTGCTGGGATTGACGGAACGCTGATCACCGATCTGCCCGTCGAAGAATCAGCCGAGTATCTGCGCGGGGCCCGCAAGAACGATCTTGCAACTATTTTTCTGGCCGCGCCCACCTCGACCGACCAGCGTTTGAAGTTGATCGCGCACGCTTCAACCGGCTTTATTTATGCGATTTCCCGCACCGGCGTCACCGGCGCGGGCCAGCAGCTGACTGGAGACGCCAAGACTCTCGTCAAACGCATCCGCCGTTTCACCAAGCTTCCGATAGCCGTAGGTTTCGGAATCTCAACTCCATCGCAATTCGCAGCCGTGGGCAAATTCGCCGAAGGCGCAGTCGTCGGCAGCGCCATCGTCCATGCCATCGAACAAAATCCCGGACGGGAAGCCGCAACTGTGGCAGAATTTGTGAGGCAGCTCTCAGCCCTCAGTCGTCAGCCATCAGCTGGGCGTGCTCGATAATGAGTCTGGGAACTTGAGATTCGTGGGGCTTCTGCATTCAACCGCCTCGCGTAGCAGTTAGACTGACGGCGGATAGCTGATGGCTGAAAGCTCTATGGACATTGCCGATTGGCGCAAGAAGATCGACGAACTGGACCGCAAACTGGCGGCGCTGCTCAACGAGCGCGCGGCCGCTGCCGTCGAAATTGGACGATTGAAACGCAATACCAGCCTGCCCATTTACGAACCCGAGCGCGAGCGCGAGGTGATCGCCAATGTGCAGCACAGCAATACCGGTCCATTGACCGAGCGCGATCTCGCGCAGATCTACGAACGAGTCATGGACGTGATGCGCAGCATCCAAAAGCATGAAATCGTTCCTGACGACGAACAGACAGCTCGCGGTGCGGAGACCGATTCAAGATTCAAGAACTGAAAAACTACCCGCGAACGCCGCGGACGCTGTGCTTCTTTCTTTGCTCTTTGCTTAGCGTGCTCCGACGGGCAAAACGAACTTAATCATGATTGTCGCAATGCAAGATTCGGCCAGTGAAGATCAGATCCAGCAGGTGATCGATCGACTGGTTCAGTTCGGATTCGAAGTTCACCGCTCCACCGGTGCCCATCAGACGGTGCTTGGTGGCGTCGGAGTTCCCCGTGATTTTGACACCGGCGTGGTCGAAATCATGCCGGGCGTGCAGGAAGTTCACCGCATCACTTCTCCTTACAAACTGGCTGGCCGCAGCTTTCGTCCTGAGGGCACGGTAGTCAAGTTTGCAAACGGTATTGAAATCGGTGGCAAAAAGATTGTCGTGATGGCCGGGCCCTGCTCGGTGGAATCCCGCGAGCAACTATTCACCGTTAGCGATCTGATTGCCAAAGCTGGTGCGCGCGTTCTCCGTGGCGGCGCATTTAAGCCGCGGTCCTCTCCGTATTCGTTTCAAGGTCTCGGCCTAGAGGGCCTGAAATTGCTGCGCGAAGCCGGCGATCGTTTCAAACTGCTCGTGATCAGCGAGGTCATGGAGATCTCCCAGATCGAGCTGATGCTGCCTTATATCGACATCTTCCAGGTGGGCGCGCGCAACATGCAGAACTTCAATCTGCTGCGTGAACTGGGCAAGGTTCGCAAGCCCGTGCTGCTCAAACGCGGCATCGCCGCAACCTTCGAAGAGCTCCTGTGCTCGGCTGAATACCTGCTCGCGGGCGGCAACTACGAAATCATTTTGTGCGAGCGTGGCATCCGCACATTTGAAACTTACACTCGCAACACGATGGATATTTCCGCGATTCCGATCATCCATAAACTCTCGCACCTGCCGATGACCGCCGATCCGTCGCACGGCACCGGGCGCCGCGACAAAGTGACTCCCATGGCGCTGGCATCAATTGCTGCCGGCGCCGATGCCATGCTCATCGAGGTACATCACCAGCCGGACAAAGCACTTTCTGACGGTGCGCAATCGCTTTATCCGGAACAGTTTGCCAAGTTGATGGACCAAGTCCGAATGATCGCGCCCGCGGTTGGACGCGAGATCGCGTAAACGGCTGGCAAGTTTTTCGTCCAACGAGGTGAGATGGCATGAGGATAAGTCGCGCGATGTTGATCCTTCTGCTGGCCGGGGCGGCTTTTGCTCGAGAGAAGCTGACCGGAAGCAAACCTTCGCAAGACGTCAGCCTTCAGGATTTGGAATTCATCTCCGGCCATAGCCGCGGCGATCTCGACGGCGGCGTGGCCGAAGAGCTCTGGAGCAAGCCCGCAGGCGACAGCATGATGGGCGTATACCGGGAGGTGAAAGACGGCAGGGTTCAGATGTATGAAATGATGGCGATCGAACAGACTGCCAAAGGTCCGGTGCTCCGGCTGAAACATTTCAATGCTGAACTTGAAGGATGGGAAGACAAGACTCAGGTCTGGAATTTCCCGCTCGTCCGCTTTACCGCGGGAGAGGCAGTCTTCGAGAACGCAGACAAGAGCATCCGGATCGGTTATCGCGTCGCGGAAGCGGGCATTCTCGAAGCCACTGTCGAACATCCGGGTGCGAAGAAGGAAGTCTTCCGGTACAAGCATTCCTCTGACTGATGCCCTTCAAACAAGTCACGATCATCGGAACCGGCTTGATCGGAGGCTCGCTGGGCCTCGCGCTAAAGAAACGCCGACTCGCTGGACGAATCGTCGGGTGTGATCGCGCTCCAGTTTTGGAGCGGGCCCAGGATTGCGGCGCCATTGAAGCTAGAAGCATCGATCCCGCAGATGCTGTGCGCGGCAGCGACCTGGTCGTGTTGGCCACCCCCGTGATCGCGATCCTCGATCTGATCGGGCGGCTCGGGCCAATGCTGCCGGCCAAGACCCTCGTAACCGATGTCGGCAGCACGAAGGTGGAAGTTGTGCAACGTGCTGCGAAAGCGTTCGGACGAAACGCCGGTCAAAGATTCCTCGCCGGGCATCCCATGGCGGGCAAGGAAAATGCCGGCGTCGAGTTTGCCGACGCCGATCTTTTCGAAGGCGCCGCCTGGCTTTTCACGCCGCTTCCCCGCCAGAACGTTCACGCCGGACAATGCGGAGAATTTATCCACTGCGCGGAAAAGATGGGCGCGAAAATCGCGGTCGTCGACCCCTCCGAGCACGACCGCTTCTGCGCCTGGATCAGCCATCTGCCGCAGATGATCTCAACCGCGCTGGCCGCCACGCTGGTCGACGAATTCGGCCCCGACGCGCCCGTGCTCGACATTGGCGGAAGAGCTCTGCGCGAGATGACCCGCATCTCCGGCAGCCCCTATTCGATGTGGCGCGACATCGCCATCACCAATCGCAAGAACCTGAGCGACGCGCTGCAGAAGCTGGAACAACGTCTGGCCCACATTCGCGAGAATCTGGACTCGAGGCAACTGGCGGATGAATTCGAGCGGGCACATCAGTTGAGGAAAAGTCCGCCACGGAAGCGCGGAGAGACGAAGAAAATCGGGTGATCGGGTCATCGGACGATTTGAGTTCACCCGATGGCCCGATGATCAGAGGACCCGATTTCTTATAGAATTCTTCTGGCATGCACAAAGTTGTCGCGAGCGCTGAAGAGGCGATCAAGGACGTGTTTGACGGAGCCACCGTCATGGTGGGCGGATTCGGTTTGTGCGGGAATCCTGAGAACCTGATCCGCGCTCTTGTCCACAAGGGCGTCAAGAACCTGACCACCATCAGCAACAACGCCGGAGTCGATGGCTTCGGCGTCGGACTGCTTCTAGCGAATGGCCAAATCCGGCGGCACATCGGAACCTACGTCGGCGAAAACAAACTGCTCGAACAGATGGTACTGAACGGCACTGTGGAACTCGACCTCGTTCCCCAAGGAACGTTTTCCGAGCGAATACGCGCCGGGGGCGCTGGCATTCCCGCGTTTTTTACGCCCACTGGCGTCGGAACGCTGGTCGCTGAGGGCAAAGAAGCGCGCGAGTTCGACGGCCGCACTTACATCATGGAGCGCGCGCTGAAAGCCGACTTTGCCTTCATCAAGGCCTGGAAGGGCGACCGATGGGGCAACCTCGTCTATCGGAAAACCGCGCGCAATTTCAATCCCATGATGGCAACCGCGGCCAAGATCACAATCGCCGAAGTTGAACACCTAGTCGAACCTGGAGAACTGGATCCTGACATGGTGCATACGCCGAGCGTGTTCGTGAAACGGATTTTTCAGGGCAAGCAGTTTGAGAAGAGGATCGAGAAGCGGACGGTGAGGAAGGCGGCGGTCGTTGGTCGTTAGTCGTTAGTCGTTCGGGAGTCGCAGCAGATTCTCGTCGCTCGCCAACGACCATCGACCAACGACTTTTTCCCGCATCACCGAACTAAGCTCGAACAAAACATGTCAACCTCGCCGAAGCCCCCGAAAGACCTCGACAAACGCGAACGCATCGTGAAGCGCGTTGCCCGCGAATTGCGCGACGGATTCTACGTCAACCTCGGCATCGGATTACCTACGATGATTGCAAATTATGTTCCGCCGGGCATGGACGTTATTCTTCAATCCGAGAATGGGATGCTGGGCATCGGACCGTACCCCCTCGAAGGCTGCGAAGACGCCGACCTGATCAACGCCGGAAAGGAAACGGTCAGCGAGCTGCCCGGCACTGCGTACTTTTCGAGCGCCGAATCTTTCGCGATGATTCGCGGCGGGCATGTTGACCTCAGCGTGCTCGGCGCGATGGAAGTCGACGAACTCGGCAATCTCGCCAACTGGATGATTCCCGGGAAAATGGTCAAAGGCATGGGCGGCGCCATGGACCTGGTTGCGGGAGCGCGGCGCGTGATCATCGCCATGGAACATGCCACCAAAGATGGGCAGCCGAAGATCCTGAAGAAATGCACCCTGCCTTTGACCGGCGTGAAGGTCGTCGACACAATCGTTACCGAGATGGCCTACATCCGAGTCACCCCGGAAGGCTTGCTGCTCGAAGAGATTGCGTCCGGCTTGACGGTCGACGACGTTCAGAAGGCGACGGAAGCGAAGCTGCGGGTCAGTTCCGGGCTGAAGACGATGTAGGATGTCGGCTTTCGGCTCCTCCAAGACGGAGCCAAGTACTGCGGAAGCAGTACGGCGAAAACGGCGTTACCCTAGCAAACAACCACATTCCCGCGCTCATCATCTCTCCTTAGCCTGAGGATGTTAGAGCTGTTCCTTCCGGCACGAAAGAAGTGGAGGAGGTAGAAATGTGGCCAACGGGAGTCTTGTTCTGCTGCCTGTCGTTCTTGCTTCTGCCCTTACTAGAGCACAAGTACCGGGAGGAGTCTTGGGAGGATCAGAACCTGATCTCAAGACTGCGTACGTCGGGAGTACTCTGACGTGTTCTCCGTCGTATACCATCGTCGTTCCCAGACCTCTGTTAGAACAGGCAAAACTCAAGGCTCGACTTGCTGCTCTTTTGCGCGAAAGCCTTTACGACGATGCGAAAGGAATCGTCAATATGCCGCGGGAAAAAGAGATAAGGAAACTTGCAAGTAAGCTAAGAAGCAAGAGAGATGACGAGATGGCGAACCGCCAGAGGAATAACCGTCGCCGACCTCGCGGCTTTTAGACGCGGGAAAGACGAAACGGTGCGCTGAGCAATCGCGCGGGAAGCATCACTGCGGCCCAGACCAGGGCGAGCACTCCGTGGACGGCGATGCCTACCAACCGGAAGGGCAACAACAGCAGCCACACAATCGGATAGAGGATCAGCGCCAGCACGGCCACGGGCCAGCACAGCACGAACAGAAAACACCAGAGCAGAAAGGCGACCATGGGGCAACTCCTCCTGAATATAATACGCAAATAAAAGAGAAAAAGTTCCGCTGGAGAGTTAGGCGGCTAGATTCTTCACCACAGAGAGCACAGAGGAACACGGGGGAAAGAGCACAGGGGAAAGCTGTGGGCTTTGCACATCAATTCAATTGTCGGTTGAGAAAGAAGTCCTCCGTGTTCCTCTGTGTGTCCTCTGTGTCCTCTGTGGTTAAGATTTAAGGTACTTCCGCAGAAATTGCAGGCTCCGGAGACCTGCATCACTCCAAATTTCGGACTCGAATCCGTGGCCAGCGCCGGGGTAGATTTTGATTTCATACGCGATTCCCTTCTTCTCCAGCAACTTCTGCAGCTGGTAGGCTTCCTCAACCGGGACGGTCGGATCGGCCTCTCCATGCAGGATTAGCACAGGGCAGAGGCGCCTCATAAAGAGCTTCATCTCTTTGGGCATGCCTCCGAAAAACTCGACGACGGCCTTAACCCGCGGGTCGATGGCGGAGTTGGCGAGCGAGAGGTAGGCTCCCAGCGAAAATCCCAGCAAAGCGATGTGTTCGCGATCGACTTGCGGCTGCGTCTCGACAAAGGTGATCGCGTCCCAGAGGGTTTTCATCCAAAGCGGAAAATTGCTCTTCATCGACTGCAGGTCGGCGGGTTCATTGCCGGTGCGATCAAAATAATGCAGCAAGTAAACCGCGAAGCCCTCAGCCGCTAGCACGCTGGCGTAGCGCTCCATGCCAGAGACGTTGCCGCCAGCGCCGTGGAGCGCAATGACGGCGGGAATGGGGCCGTCGAGGGTCTGGGGCAGGCAGGCGTCGAGGCGGATGGGCTTGCCGCCGCTCTGGAAGACAAGCGGCGATTGTGCGGTCGGCGGCATTAGAGAGTTTGGATACCCGTCCGGCGATTTGGTTGTGCCAACAGAGACGCGGCAAGCCGCGTCTCTACGGCAGAGTTTCCTGGATCTGACGCACCAACTCGCTCAGAGACTGCCCATACGGGGCGCGGGCTATGCCGCGCTCGGTGATGATGGCCGCTACGTATTTTGCGGGCGTCACGTCGAAGCCAGGGTTCTCGACTTGGACTCCATCGGGCACCATTTGCTTGCCGGCAATGTGCGTGACTTCCCTTGCGTTGCGCTGCTCGATGGGAATTTTGCTGCCGTCGGACGTGGCGAGATCGACGGTCGAAATCGGCGCGGCGACGTAGAACGGGATGCCGTGTTCTTTCGCCAGGACCGCCACTGTGTAGGTGCCGATTTTATTGGCCACGTCCCCGTTGGCCGCGATGCGGTCTGCGCCGACGACGATGGCTCCGATTTTGCCTTGCTGCATCATGACTCCCGCCATGTTGTCGGAGATGACGGTGGTGGGGATGCCGTCTTTCATCAACTCCCAGGCGGTGAGGCGCGAGCCTTGCAGAAAGGGGCGCGTCTCGTCGGCATAGACGTGAATTTTTTTGCCTGCTTCCACGGCGGCGCGGATAACTCCCAGCGCGGTGCCGTAGCCAGCCGTGGCGAGCGCTCCCGCGTTGCAGTGAGTAAGCACGCCCCCGCTCGACGGCATGAGGGTCGCGCCGTGGCGTCCCATGGCCTGGTTGGCAGCGATATCTTCGGCGTGCATCCGCTGGGCTTCTTCGATTAGCGCTTGCTTGATTTGCGCGATGGGGCGGGCGCGGAGGGATTCAAATTTCTCCGTCATGCGGCGGATCGCCCAAAAGAGGTTGACGGCCGTGGGGCGCGTCTGGCGGATGGTTTCGCAAATCTGGCCGAAATCTTTTTTTAGATCGGCGCCGTTCTCCGCTTTGGAATTCTTCACGCCAAGCGCGATGCCCATGGCAGCGGCAACGCCAATGGCGGGGGCTCCGCGGACAACCATGTTGCGGATCACGTCGGCGACCTGCTGGTGCGTGGTGCACGTTACGTAGACTTCTTCGGTGGGCAGCTTCGTCTGGTCGATGAAGACGACGCCGGCGTTGGTCCATTCCAGGGTTTGAATCATGAGTCAGTCGTTGGTCGTTAGTCGTTTGGGACTAAATGCTAAGTGCTAACTGCTAAGTGCTCTTTTCGCACCTCGGTCGCCGTAAAAATCGAGATGAAGTTTGCAGGCGCGGCGGCTTTTTCTACACTGGGGCGGCCGCGGGCATCCTGGCGCTCGACCAAGCACATCACTCCGATTACTTCGAATCCGAATTCGCGGGCGGCTTCGATGGCTTGCACGGTGGAGGATCCGGTGGTGCAAACATCGTCCACGATCACTACGCGCGACCCTTTTTCACGGAAGCCCTCGATACGCTGGCCGGTGCCGTGCTCCTTCTCAGCCTTACGCACAAGGAAGCCATGCATGGTTCCGCTGGTGACGGCTACAGCTACGACTATGGGGTCGGCACCCATGGTCAGTCCGCCGATGGCGTCGGCTTCCCAGCCTTGCTCGCGGATTTCAGCGAGAAAGACTTCGCCGACGAGTTGCGCGCCGCGGGCGTCGAGCGTAGTGGCGCGGCAGTCGATGTAATAGTCGCTGGTGCTGCCCGAGGACAACTGAAATTCGCCCAGACGAAATGACTTTTGCGCCAGCATTTCCAAGAGCTCTTGTCGTGCGGTTGACATGTAGTTTCAGGTGTCAGGTGTCAGGTGTCAGGTGTCAGGTTTCAGGGTATAGGGAATTGCTGAGGACTGCCAACTCGACGTTGATGCAAGCAAGCGGCGACTCACAACCGCAACGCACACAGTTGCCTGAGACCTGACACCTGAGACCTCTCTCACTGATTCAGCCTCTCCAGATGCCGAAACCCATCCGTGGCGGCGAACATCGCGACAGTGATGGTTCCGTTGTAGGCCATATGGATGAGAACGCCGGCGGCTACGGAATTTGTTGTGGCTCTCACTATGGTCAGGACGATGCCGACCAGGAAGATTACGAGTACCGGTCCCCAGGAGAACATCAATTGGGCGCCGTGCAGCAGAGCGAAACCGAGCGCGGTCACGAAAACGGCAATTGGCAAACCGAGGCGGCGAGCGAGCACGGGATAAAGAAACCCGCGAAAGAAAAGCTCTTCCATCAAAGGCGCGAGAGTGACGCTGAGAACGCTGAGCGCCCACGCTTCGGCGGGCGTGCGGAAAAAGCTGTCGATTGGCAGCTCCTTCGGAATCGGCAGGAAATGCGCCAGAACTTGCAATGCCAGCGAAAGCGCGAAGCCCGCGAACACATAAACGGCAATATTGGAAGGCCAGTTCCAGTGTATGGCGGCGAGAAAATCGGGACGGCGGCGCTCCCGCGTCACCAGAACATACATGTAGGCGAGGATGAGAAGGTACGCCAGGGATTGTCCTGCGACAACGACTAGCGGGACGTGCGCGATTTCGCCGAGGGCCGTGTGCGGATACATCCACCGGCGGGCGATGAGCAACACGGCAAACACTCCGACGAAGAGCGCAACGATGGTGAGGAATATGAGGCGGAGGACATCCCAGCCGGTCCAGGCGGGATCGGCGGGCGCAGTTGGGATGATTTCGGCAGGTTGTGGGCCGGGAAAATGCGTCGCGGCTGCACCGAATCCAGAGTCGCTCTGGCCACCGGCGTCTGCCGAGCTTTGCTCGGCTTGGACGGGCGAGGGCGCCCGTCCCCACACGGGCACTGCATCCGCGGGCGTTGGACTTGGCGCTGGATGCTCGGGGAGATCGTCGGGAGAAAAGCTCACGCGAGCCTCCCAGTGCCAGTGGGCGCGAGCACGCTTCTCGCCGAGGCATTTTCTGCCGAGCCGTTTTTTGTCGATCCACTCTTTGCATCCCGATTTATTTCTGAGCCATTGAAATACGACGTCAGTGCCTGTCCCGTGTAGGACTTCTTCACGCGCGCGACTTGTTCGGGCGTACCCTGCGCAACGATGCGGCCGCCTTCTTCTCCGCCTTCAGGGCCCAGATCGAGGATCCAGTCGGCATTCCGGATGACGTCTAGGTTGTGTTCGATGATGATGACCGTGTTTCCGAGATCGGTGAGGCGGTGCAGGACGTCCAGCAACTTCCGCACATCGTCGAAGTGCAATCCAGTGGTCGGCTCGTCAAGAAGATAAAGCGTTTTCCCGGTCTGGCGCTTGCCGAGTTCGCGGGCGAGTTTGATGCGCTGAGCCTCGCCGCCAGAGAGCGTGACGGCAGATTGACCAAGGTGAATGTATCCGAGGCCAACGTCGACCAGGGTTTGCAACTTTTGCTTGACTTGCGGGATGTTTTCGAGAATCTGCAGCACGTCCGACACGGGCGTTTCGAGCAGGTCGGCGATGGAGTAGCCGTTGTAGTGAACCGACAATGTTTCGTGGTTATAGCGTCGTCCGCCGCAGACTTCGCACTGCACGTAAACGTCGGGTAGAAAGTTCATTTCGATGCGGCGCTGGCCTTCGCCCTGGCAGGCCTCGCAGCGTCCGCCGGGGACGTTGAAAGAGAAACGCCCGGGTTTGTAGCCGCGCTCGCGGGATTCGGGCAGCATGGCATAGAGGTCGCGAACCGCAGCGAAGATGCCGGTATAGGTTGCGGGGTTGGAGCGCGGAGTGCGTCCGATGGGAGACTGGTCGATGCGAATGACCTTGTCAATCAGTTCCGATCCGGTGATGGCTTTGTGAGTGCCGGCTTGTTCGCGGGAACGATAGAGTTGCTTGGCGAGGGCGCGGTAGAGGATGTCATTGACCAGGGTTGATTTGCCGGAGCCGGAAACGCCGGTCACAACCGTCATCACGCCGAGGGGAAACACAACGTCGAGATTCTTGAGGTTGTTCTCGCGCGCGCCGAGGATGGTGATGGCCTTCCCATTCGGGCTGCGGCGCTGGGAAAGCATGGCGATGTGCTGGCGTCCAG
Organism: uncultured Acidobacteriaceae bacterium; assembly: GCA_963789205.1. Classification (GTDB taxonomy): domain Bacteria; phylum Acidobacteriota; class Terriglobia; order Terriglobales; family Acidobacteriaceae; genus Acidiflorens. Next base: position 80,506 of record CAWBJV010000015.1, on the reverse strand, counting down.
AGATGTAGGCGCCAGTGAGGGAGGCAGGCGAGTCCATGATTTCGGCGGGCGTTCCGGCGGCGACCAACTCGCCTCCATGACGACCCGCGCCGGGGCCGAGGTCGATGACGTAGTCGGCGCGCCGGATGGTCTCTTCATCGTGCTCGACGACGAGGACGGTATTGCCGAGGTCGCGCAAATTTTCCAGCGCGCCCAGAAGACGCCCGTTGTCGCGGTGATGTAGGCCGATGGAAGGTTCGTCTAGAACATAGAGAACACCGCGCAGTTTGGATCCGATCTGCGTCGCGAGGCGGATGCGCTGGCCCTCTCCACCCGAGAGTGTGGCCGCCGATCGGCCGAGCGACAGGTAGCCGAGTCCGACGTCGTACAGAAATTGCAGGCGCTCGGTGATTTCGTGCACGATGCGTCCCGCGATGGTCAGTTCCCTTCCCGTCAGTTTGATCTTGCGCGCGGCGTCGAAGGCGCGCGCAATCGGAAGGCTGGTGAAATCGGCAATCGACATGCCGTTGACTTTTACAGCCAGGCTTTCCGGACGCAGCCGCTTGCCGTGGCATACCGAACATTCGGTGGCCGACATGAAATCGAGCAGATATTCGCGATAAGTATCGGAAGTCGAGGATTCGAGATTCTGTTTGAGGTGGCCAAGAATCCCGAGGAACCCCGTTTTGCCTCCCCGCTGCGGCTCGCCGTACAGCAGCAGGTTCTGAATCTTGTCCGGAAATTTCTCGAAGGGTGTTGCCAAGTCGAAACCGTAGGCTTGAACAACCAACTGGATGCTGCGAATCAGGTTCTGCGATGCCGACCCCGGTCCCAGGCCGCCATCGAGTATCGGCTTCGACCAATCGACAATCACCTTCGCAGGATCCAGATCGTAGCGGCTTCCGAGGCCGTGGCACTCAGGACAGGCTCCGTAGGAACTGTTGAACGAGAATGATCGCGGCTCCATTTGCGGAACGCTGATGCCGCAATCCGGGCAGGCTAAGCGAGAAGAGTAGAGGGTTTCCTCGCCGTTGACGACAGCGACCAGGACAAGACCGCCGCCGAGTTTCATCGCCAGCCCAACTGAGAGTTCGAGGCGGTGCTCGATTCCGGGCTTCACCAGCAGGCGATCCACCACTACTTCGATGGTGTGATTCTTGCGCTTGTCGAGGGAGAGATCGTCCTCAAGATTCACCAGTTCGCCGTCGACGCGGGCGCGGGAGAAACCGTGCTGGATAAGCTTCTCCATCTCTTTTTTGAATTCGCCTTTGCGGCCCCGAGCAATGGGCGCCATGATCATGACGCGGTCATCGGGCGTGAGCGACATGACCCGCTGCACGATTTGCTCGGCAGATTGGCGGGTGATGGGCTTGCCGCAATTCGGGCAATGGGGCACGCCGATCGAAGAATAGAGCAGGCGCAGGTAGTCGTAGATCTCGGTGATGGTGCCAACAGTCGAGCGCGGACTGCGGCTGGTGGTTTTCTGCTCGATGGAAATCGATGGGCTGAGGCCGTCGATCGAGTCGACATCGGGACGCTCCATCTGGTCGAGAAACTGGCGGGCATAAGCCGATAGCGTTTCGACGTAGCGCCGCTGGCCCTCGGCGTAAATCGTATCGAAAGCGAGCGAGGATTTGCCCGAGCCGCTGAGCCCCGTAATCACCGTCAAGGTATTGCGAGGAATTTCGACGTCAATATTCTTCAGGTTGTGCTGGCGCGCGCCGCGCACCGAGATCCTGGTGATGGCCATTTAGTGCTACACGTTATGGACTTCCGTAACGTGGACGGGTCCCAAGAAATGTTGGAGAGTGGAAATACGCAGTTCGATTCTCGTATCTTAGTTGTTAACAGCGGCGGGGGTCAAATGCGGATAAAGTAAAACATTTGCAACTGCGTGCTTCAGAAGGTGGTTGCAACAAGGGCCTGTAACGTGAACGGACTTTCCGCAGCTTTCTTAATCAGCAGCACCGCAATCCTAAGTGTGATTCTGGGTGTTTTCGGCGCGTATTGTGCGATTTGTGGATTACTGGCCGCGCTTAACCCCTCTAAACCCAATGTCCTTCGGGGTTTGGTACCCCATCAAAGCCCCGCCAGCGGTGACTAAAGCGTCTCCCGCGATCTCGATCGCTAATCCCTGATTTCCCGTAGAGACGCGGCTAGCCGCGTCTTCTCCTCAGCGTGCTATGGGTTTTTCCCCGAAGGTCAGCGACACGAGGTTACTGTTGGGGCGGTTGCGGCGGCGGAATAACGGCCCCGGGCGGCTGTTGCCTGCGGAGCATCTCCAGAATCTGCTCAGGGGTCTTCGGCCCCGCGTTGGGCTGGTTTGGATCCGGTTGAACCTGCTGGTCCTGTACATTTCCGTCCACGCCGGGCAGCACCGGTTGTCCGGGCTGGGCCTGATCGTCGGCGTCGGCGTTGTCGTCGGCGTTTTCCTGTTCCTCATCTTTGGCATCGTCGGCTTCGGTATTCGTCGTTTGTCCAACCCCAGGTTGTCCGTTCCCCGGCTGCGGGACGACAAGCTGCTGGTTGAACGCCTGAGGCGGAGGAAAGCGGTTCGGAGGCATCGGCCCCGGATTGTTCTGGTACGCGTTCGTGGCGGTCTGAGTCTCTCCCGCCGCCGGTGTCTTTAGCGTGAGCACCACGCTCGAAACAGCCGTGGGATCCGAGCTTGAACCCAGCATCACGTAATTAAACTGGGTGCCATTGAACAATCCTGCCAGAACATCGCGCGGCGCTCCCGGGCCGAGGTGCGCGATCACCCGCTCGCCGGTGACGGCTGAGCCCGGAGGAACTTCAATCGAAGCGCCCGTAAGCTTGCGCACGTCGCGCAGGATTTCGCCCAAAGTCGAATTCTGAGCCGAGATCGTCAGCAACCCACCTTGATAGCTGACTTTCGCCGGCGTTGGCGGAATCTGGTCCATTGGCAACTGACTCAGCGGACCGCTCGGCAGCGGCGGAAGCACGAGCGGCTTCAGAGTCTTATGGTGGGACTTATGGTGGCGGGTGGCGGTCGGCGCGGGGGCGGGGTCAGATGTCTGCGCCAGAGCAGTCTGAGCAAGAGCTGCCAGCAAGATCCCCAAACTAACCCGCCCGCATGTGCCCAGCATCAGAATCTCCCCATTCCCGCAAGCGGCTACGTGTCTCTGAAGCCACCGTGGCCTGTCTGATTTTACCACCGCCTGTAGAACGCCGGAGGGCCTTATTCTTGCGTATTGATTACGAACGACCTCATTGCAGGCACAGCCTTTGCAAGCATTTAGACTGCCCTCGGCCATAACTGCGCGTAAAATGCCAGCGGAGGGCTTTCCCTTTGGGCATTGCTTCGGTTATTCGGGCGGAATTCGCGTTCCGGAATCGACGGCGCGGCCGGAAACGGCTGTGGCTCCTGCTGCTGGGAGCATCGCTCGGAACTCCGCTCGGAACTTTGCTCCTAAATACCGCCCATGCCCAGACCTGCCAGACCGCTGCGGACATGGATGTCTCCGTGCGAACCGCGTTCGAAACCGCGGCGAAGCGTTACTTCGAAATGTCGGCACGTGGCGACGTGGCTGCCCTGAAGCAGAACTCCATTGCCGCCGTGGCCTCCAGCTTTGCCGGAATCGAAGCCGCAGTCAAAGAGAATCAGGCCGCGTTCACCGGCGCAAAAGCAACGGTTCGGCCGCCCTTCTTGCTGACCGTTGAGGGCCCGGAACCGCTCGCGCGCGCTGAATTTCTGTGCGGAGTATTCGGGAAGACGGGTCAGACCAAGGATAGCGCGGTATTTGTCCTGCCCAATCTCCCGCCCGGCAAGTACGGCCTAACCATTCTCGACGTAAACGGAAGTCAGGATGCCAGGACTCTGACTTTCATCCTGCAGCAGTCAGGCGCGGACTGGAAGCTGGCAGATTTTTACGCCAAACTCTCGCACGCGGCAGGACACGATGCGGCGTGGTTTACCCAGCGCGCCCGCGATTTCAAAGCTAAAGCCCAGAATCACAATGCCTGGTTGTATTACCGCGAGGCGATCGCCCTGTCCGCCCCAGTGGACTTCATGAACACGCTCGCCACCGACCAACTCTACGACGAGTTCCAGGCAGCGCAACCCTCCGATATGCCGGCGAACGAACACACCGTGGATATCAGCGCGGGCGGCAAGATCTATCATTTGACCGAAATCTTTCCGTTGGCAGTGGGCGACGATCTTGACGTGGTTGTAAAGTATCAGGCCGCCGATGTATCGGATACCGCGCGCACGTTTAAGGAGAATGTGGCCGTGATCAAGGCGCTGGTGACAAAGTATCCCGAATTTCGCGAAGCCTTTGCCGGAGCGGTAGCGCGAGCGGTAGAGCCCTCCGGCCACGACTACGGCTCGCTCCTGGCGATGAAGGACATCAAGTAAACATCATTTAGTCATTGAATCATTGAGGCATTGAATCATTGAAAGTCAAAGGCTCACGCGGCCTTAGGTTTTCAATAATTCAATGCCTCAATCACTCAATGACTCAATGCTCTCCCCCAGTTGCCTTCCCCATCCCGCAGGACTAGTATTTTTTAAGGCCACTTCACCTCAACCAACCTCTCACTCGATCTCGTTAAGGAGGATGTATGGGCATTGCAGTTTCCCCAATCCAGATTGATTCACGCGTCAGCGACTTCATCGGGAAGCCGCGCAAAATGCTGATCGACGGCAAGTGGGTGAATGCCGCCTCGGGCAAAACTTTCCCAACCTACAACCCGGCCACCGGCGAAGTTCTGGCGCAGGTCGCGGAAGGCGACCGGCAGGACATTGACGCCGCCGTAAAAGCGGCGCGCAAGGCTTTCGACAGCGGTCCCTGGTCGCGCCTGACTGCCTCCGAACGCGGCAAGCTGGTGTGGAAACTCGGCGACCTGCTGGAGGAGCATCTCGAAGAATTCGCGACCTTAGAAACACTTGATAACGGCAAGCCGCTCACCGTGGCGCGCGCCGCCGATGTTCCGCTCGCCGTTGAAATGTTCCGCTACATGGCGGGATGGGCGACCAAGCTCGAAGGCACAACCATTCCGCTCTCCGTTCCCTATACCCCCGGCGTCCACTATCACGCTTACACGCTCCGCGAGCCGGTCGGCGTCGTTGGCCAGATTATCCCGTGGAATTTCCCGCTGCTGATGGCGGCGTGGAAACTGGCCCCGGCGCTGGCCTCGGGATGCACGGTGGTGTTGAAGCCGGCCGAGCAGACGCCCCTCTCCGCGCTGCGTCTGGGCGAGCTGATTATGGAAGCCGGATTCCCGGATGGCGTGGTCAACATCGTCCCGGGATATGGCGAGACGGCGGGCGCGGCCCTGGCGGCGCACGATCTGGTCGATAAAATTGCGTTTACTGGATCGACGGAAGTGGGCAAGCTGATTGTCCACGCGGCCACTGGAAACCTGAAAAAAGTCTCGCTCGAACTCGGGGGCAAGTCGCCAAACGTCGTGTTCAAGGATGCGGATCTGGACACCGCCATCGCCGGTTCCGCGAGCGCCATTTTCTTCAATCACGGACAATGCTGCTGCGCCGGTTCGCGCCTGTTCGTGGAGCGGCCGGTGTTTGACCGCGTGGTGGAAGGCGTGGCCGCGAAGGCCAAGAAGATCAGGGTCGGATCGGGCATGGAACCGGACACGTCGATGGGTCCGCTAGTCTCCGAGGAGCAGTTGCAGCGGGTGTGCAACTACCTGGAGATTGGCTTGTCCGAAGGCGCGACCGCGATGACTGGCGGAAAGAAACTGGGCGACAAGGGATATTTTGTCGAGCCCACGGTGCTGGTGAATACGAAAGACAACATGCGGGTGGTGCAGGAAGAAATTTTCGGGCCGGTGGTGACGGCGATTCCGTTCGATAATCCCGAAGAACTAACGCCGCGCGCCAACGACTCGATGTATGGTCTGGCGGCCGGCATCTGGACGAAGGACATTTCGAAGGCGCATAGTCTGGCGGCCGCACTGCGCGCCGGAACGGTCTGGATCAACTGCTACAACATCTTCGACGCGGCACTGCCCTTCGGTGGCTACAAGCAGTCGGGATGGGGACGCGAGATGGGCAAGGACGTTCTCGCGCTCTACACGCAGACCAAGTCGGTGTGCACGCGGCTGTAAGCTAGCTTTGACCACAATCCCATCCGGTCGCACGAAATTTCGCGGCCGGATGGGATTTTCTTTTGGAACTGAGGTCTGATGGCTGACGGCTGGATTTTGGAGGCGCGGGTGAGAATCGAACTCACGATAGAGGTTTTGCAGACCTCGGCCTTACCACTTGGCTACCGCGCCGGATAGTTCATTAAAGCGAGACGCTAAACCGACACTCCAAAACTAGCACGCTCAAACGAAAAGCCCTCGCAGGTGCAGGGCTTCGAAAAAAACTGGAGCGGGAGACGGGGATTGAACCCGCGACTTCGACCTTGGCAAGGTCGCACTCTACCGCTGAGTTACTCCCGCTCGACTCTATGAGTATAAACGACTCCGTCCCAGGGCAGCAAACGCTGCGCTCGGGGCGGGTAAAACCGAGTGTTCTGGGTTCGATACAACCCTGTCCCCGTTGAATTCGTTGACTGGCCGCTGGCTCGTCCGTAAGATGAGGCGACCGGAAAGCTGGATATCTCCTAGTGATCGACCAGACCATCTCGCATTATCGCATCGTCGAGAAGCTCGGTGGCGGCGGCATGGGTGTGGTCTATAAAGCTGAGGACACCGAACTTGGCCGCTTCGTCGCTCTCAAATTCCTCCCCGACGAACTGTCGCGAGACCCGCAAGCACTGGAACGCTTTCGCCGGGAGGCGCGCGCCGCGTCTGCTCTGAATCATCCCAACATTTGCACCATCTACGAGATTGGCAAACACGGCGAGCAGTCTTTCATTGCCATGGAGTTTCTGGATGGCGTGACGCTGAAAAATCTCATTGCAGGAAGGCCGCTAGATAACGAAAACCTGCTCGCGCTTGCGACCGAGGTTGCCGACGGATTGGACGCCGCGCATTCCCAGGGTATCGTCCACCGTGACATCAAGCCTGCCAACATCTTTGTCACCAAACGTGGGCACGCCAAGGTGCTGGATTTCGGGTTGGCCAAAGTCGCACCGGCCCGATATTCCAGCCGGGACGCATCGGAGAATACGATGACGGCCGCGGTCGACGAGCCGCACTTGACCAGTCCCGGCTCTACGCTCGGCACCATTGCCTACATGTCGCCAGAGCAGGCTCGAGGCAAAGAACTGGACGCCCGCAGCGATTTGTTCTCGTTCGGCGCTGTCCTCTACGAGATGGCGACCGGCATGCTCCCTTTTCGTGCCGATAGTTCCGCGGAGATCTTCAAAGCCATCCTGGACGCAACGCCAGCCCCCGCCGTACGGCTGAATCCCGCCGTGCCCGGCGAACTGGAACGCATCATCAACAAGGCTTTGGAGAAGGACCGCAACCTGCGCTATCAGAGTGCCGCGGAGGTGCGGGCCGACCTGCAACGACTGAAGCGGGATACGGACTCGGGACGGTCCGCCGCCACTATATCCGGATCGGCAGTTGCGACGCCTGCCGAATTTTCAGCGGCGGCCGGGACCAGCAGTTCCTCGGCTGTGACGTCCCAGAAAACGCGTCTTGGCTGGAAAATCTGGGCAGCAACCGGCGGCGGCTTGGCTCTTCTCGTCTTTGCAACGCTCATCTATCTTCAATCCCGCCCTCTCCCCTCGCCCAAAGTATCCGGCTACGTCCCGATGACTCACGACGGCAATCCAAAGTATCTGGTTGGGACGGACGGGGTGCGGCTCTACTTTGGCGGGTACACTTCAGCCGGCCCGCTCATAGCACAGCTTTCCATCTCCGGTGGGGAGGCGGCGCCTGTCGCGGTTCCTGCTCCAACTATGTCTTTGCTTGCGGTTTCCCCCGATGGGGCAACTTTGCTTGTGGCCGACGAGGTGGGCCAGACAGCAAGCCACGGACCGCTTTGGGCAGTTCCTGTGCTCGGCGGGTCACCTCGCAAACTGGGAGATGCAGATGGTCAGGCGGGCGCCTGGTCTCCGGATGGCCAAAGGATTGTTTATGCCGACGGTCCCGACTTGTTCCTGGCAAACAGCGACGGCTCTGAACCCCACAAACTCTTCTCGGCCCCCGATGTAGCGATCGAACCGGCTTGGTCGCTCGACGGTACCGTGATTCGATTCAGAGTCGGGGGGTATTTCGCTAGTGCAGGCTCGCTTTGGCAAGTTTCGGCGAATGGGACAGGCGCTCATCCTCTGCTCCCCGCCTGGAACACTACTCCCAACGAGTGTTGCGGCCTATGGACTCCGGATGGAAAATATTTTGTTTTCCAGTCACAAGGCAACATCTGGGAGCTGGCAGAAAAAGCGAATCTGTTCGGAAAAACCAGCAGCCAACCCGTCCAGTTGACCTCAGGGCCGATGGCCTTCTCCTGGCCTGTGCCCAGCAAGAATGGCAAGAAGCTGTTCGTGGTGGGTACATTGGCGCGCGGGGAGCTGGCTCGCTACGACGCAAAGTCCGCAGGGTTCGCCCCATTTCTTTCCGGAATTTCGGCGGACAGCGTCAGCTTCTCTAAGGATGGACAATGGGTGGCCTATGCCAGCTACCCCGAGGGCACGCTCTGGAAAAGCAAATCGGATGGCAGCCAGCGAATTCAACTCACCTACTCGCCGCTCGCCGCCGTGCTCCCGAGCTGGTCACCCGATGGCCAGCAGCTCGTTTTCTATGGTCTTTTGCCCGGCCAAAAGTCGAAGTTGTACACGGTCTCAGCCGATGGCGGAACTCCGCGCAAAATCATGCCTGAAGACCCCCAGGAGCAATACGATCCTACCTGGTCGCCTGACGGAACAAAAATTGCCTTCGGCGGACCTTTCGGTGATCCCAACACGACCATCCGGATCCTCGACGTCAGGACTAATCAAATTTCGACGTTGCCTGGCTCAAAGGGCCTTTATTCGAGCCGCTGGTCGCCCGATGGACGCTATCTCGCCGCCATGCCTCTCGACTCCCGCAGCCTTATGGTTTTCGACTTTGCCACCCAAAAGTGGGAGGAAATCGCGAAGATCACCATGGGCTTCCCCAATTGGTCGAAAAACAGCGACTATGTTTACTTCTTGCACGAGGAGAACCAGCCGTCGGTGATGCGAGTACGCATTCGCGACCGCAAGATCGAACGGGTGGCTGATCTGAAAAACTTCCGGCAAGCAGGCTTCTGGAGTGTCTGGCTCGGTATGGCTCCCGACGATTCACCGCTGCTGCTTCGCGACATCGGCACCCAGGAAATCTATGCGCTCGACTGGCAAATCCAGTAACTCATACTCACCGATCAGACTTGGTGTGCTGAACAACTCGTGATCCGCCAGCCTGTCGCGGTATTCCTCGTAAAGTTGAGGGGTTTCCGGGCAATGCGGCATTGACTCGGAGATCGTTGCTCCTGCTGTTATCAGCGTCAGCTTTTCATTTTGGGTCACCGAGTGTCTAACTCAGCCGTACATCAAATAGCGCCAGCCAATACTGAAGCGATTGCAGAGTAAACCCGCAAAGGATCAGTCCAATGCCAAATACCCCCATCCGTCGCTCGGGAAGGTTATCAGCGTAGTATTCGACGTAAGGAGTTAACGTTCCTCCAACGCCGGTGACAATCCCGGTCACCAGCCCCACGCGAATCGCAAAGGCCCAGGCATGGTCCACGTGATGGATGAACGCGCTACAGATAAGGGCTGTGGCAATGTAGCCAACCGTACGGATCACAGCTCCCACAAACTGACGACGTGAATGCCGTGGACGGCGAGATGCAGAATAGTCCGTAGCGGGACGCATGCCGCGAGAGTAGGCTAGCACTTGGCCAACTGTGATCAGAATGGCAAATGTGATTGCGAATCCGAAACCCAAAATCCTGTACAGTCCAGCCCCGAAAGCAACCCCGCGGATCGCAGAAAACAGTCCTTCCCAAGGCAAAGAATAATGATCAAGCCCGCGAGCCGCGCGATTGAATTCAATCGACAAGGTGATGCCCGTCGCAATACCTGAAGCTATGCCAAAGAAGAGACCAAGGCCGAGCCCGTAGCCGATACCGAAGACAACCGAGTACGTTACTGCGCGAGTCAGCAGCCGCAGCGGACCGTGTTGTCCACCCAGCAGGTCATAGGCGAGATAGAGACTCCCCAGCACATCAAGGCACGTACCCGTAATGCTGACGGCCGCGACTGTATGGTGGTCCATCGATCGATTGTAGGATTGTAGAGCCAAAACTTTGGTGATTATTATGGGCTTATGGGGGTATTCCCTCTGAGCGGATTAACTCAATACTGCTACCCCGTCGGCGCCGGATTAGCGGCGGTGATCTGGTTGCGCACGTCCCATAGATCCTTGTAGAGCCAGCTTTCCATTCGTTGCTGCAGGACTTCCACGGGCGTTCCCATGGTGCCGACGACGCGCCCTCCGATGACTCGCTCGGCGAGTTTGAGATGGTGGAAGCGGAACAGCTGCATGCGTTCGTCGAAGTCGAGCATGCGCTCGGCGACATCGTGCAGGCCAAAGAATTCTTCGTACCGTCTGTAGAGTTCGCTGGCGGTGAGTCCAGCACTGCTGAGGTGCTCGTGAAACGCGTGGCCGAGGCGCGGGCCGATGTGGAGCAGCGAAAGGAATCCCGGAGAGTCGAGGCCGCTGCCATGGCCGAGGCCGGCGCGAATCAGGTGATAGTCGTAAGGAGTAATAGTCTCCAAAATGTGCAGCAGGCCGATGGTCGGTTCGAGTAGCGAAATGGCGCGACGGATCAGGCGTCCGGTGTTGCCATAGTCGGCGCGCTCGAGCGCTTCGAGGGCGCGGCCGAGTTCGAAAGCCGCTCCCTTCATCAGCAACTCCGAACTCTGGTGCACGACCAGGAAAGTCATTTCATCTTTGTGCAGCAGTTCTTCGGCAGGCTTTTGTAGTGCGAGCAGTTCGTCCGTGCGCACATAGCGCTCGTAGTCAGTCGCTCCCTTGCCGGGAAGAATCGGTTTTGTGAATTCGTCGCGATGTGCCATTTAGAAACCTATCAGTCCGCGGTGTAAATGAGCAGGCATGCCGCAAGTGAAATTCGTATCAGGGCATGCCTTCAGGCATGCCGCAAGAATTAGCGTCAACGCGCCTTCAGGCGCGGGATTTCGCAACCTACGCGCTCTCAGGACTGCAACGTTCGGCCGGATGGCGCGGCGACCACTGCGGATCTTCATCCGGCGTCACGATCTGGCCGTCGCGCATGTGGATGATGCGGTCGCCATACTCAGCCGCCTCGGGATTATGCGTAATCATCATCACGGTCTGGCCCAAATCCTTATTCGACTGGCGCAGCATGTTGAGGACGATGCTCGAGCTTTTCGAATCCAGGTTGCCGGTGGGTTCGTCGGCGAGCACGATGGCCGGGCGGTTGATGAGAGCCCGGGCAAGCGCGACTCTCTGCTGCTCGCCGCCGGAAAGCTCATTGGGCCGATGCTCCAGGCGTTGGGCGATGCCCAGCATGTCGGTGATTTTCTTCAGAAACGCGGGATCGGGCTTGCCCAAACCGGCGATGTCAACCGCGATCTCGATGTTCGAGCGCGCACTGAGCGTAGGCAGAAGATTAAATTTCTGGAACACGAATCCGATTTTGCTCTTGCGCAACCGCGTGCGCTCGCCGTCGGAAAGGGTGGCGAAATCCACGCCGTCGATGGTAACGCTTCCCGAATCCGCGCGGGTCAATCCGCCAAGCAGATAAAAGAGCGTGGACTTACCGCTGCCCGAAGGGCCCACGATGGTGACGAACTCGCCCTTTTGCACGCTGAAGGAAATACCGCGCAGGGCCGGCACATCCACTTTGCCAACCCGGTAGGTTTTGCGCAGGTCTTTCGCTTCAATGAAGGCCGACATCCAGTGAAAACCATATCACAGGAGGCGAGCAATCTTCGGTAGCGCCGGCGCAAGCCCGCAGCCGACTCACAGAGTTCCTTACCACAGGGGGCACAGAGGCACACAGGGGAAATTCGTGAGTCTTGGTTCCCCCTGTGCTCCCCTGTGTCCTCTGTGTCTTCTGTGGTAAAGATTTTGCGCTCAAGCCACGTTCGCGTGCTCCACGTCCGCACGGGCGCGAAGTTCGACCTGCCGCTTGGGGCCGCGCTTGCGCACCAGCAGCAGCCGAATGCGTTCCAGCAGGTCCATGGGCTCGTACATTCCCTTGGACAGAAAAACATCGGCGAGCGTTTCGCGCTCGTAGATTTTGGCTCGGCTCGAGATCAGCACCGCGGGAGTCTGCGGAGAGAGAATCTTGATTTCTTCGATCAGCCGCGAGCCATCCACGCCGGGCATGATCAGGTCGGTGAGCACCAGGTCAACCCCGCCGCGGCGGAAGGCTTCGAGAGCGAGTTCGCCGCTGTTGCAGGCAACCACGCGGTAACCCCGCGTTTCCAGCAGGATTTTGCGGATGGAGAGTGACTGTTCGTTATCGTCCACACAAAGAATCGTTTTCTTGGGCTTCATTGGGCTAACCGGGAGACTGTCGTCACAAATTTTATTTGAATTCGATACCTGATTTCTTTTTTTGAGAACTGGGAGCGACGTGAATGCTAAACAGAATCGCAGCGCACGTAAAGTAGCGCGCTCGCCAATGGCACTCTGGTGGATGGAACGATCGTGCCCTCGCGCTGAAAGCCGTGACTGTCAAGGCGTTTCGATGCGCTAGATCGCGAGCGTGACTTCACCGCGAAGTACCTCCACACAATTTCCACCGACACGCACATTGACCACCTGGTTATCCTGCCGATTATCCACCCGATTATTCTCTCTTGTTGCGCGAACAAAAATCCTGCTGGGACGGTGCACTTCCAGACCTTGCTCGATTAAAACCCGCTCCTCGCTGGCAGCAACGCCGTGCGCGACCATCCAGGCCGAGCAGCATCCGGCGGCGGAACCGGTGGCCGGATCGTCTCCGTTGTAAAAAATCATGCGGGCGTGGAGACGGGCTTTCGGATCGACGGTTTCGCGGCAAACAAAGTAAAAGAATTTTCCGCCGCTCCGTGCGAGATATTCGGCGGAGCGGTTGAGATCGAGGCGGAGGTTTTGCAGCGTCTTCAACGAACGCAGCGCCGCGATGGTGAAAGGAACGCCTGTGGAAACGGTTTGGATCGGAGCGGAGTCGTCGAAGTCAGCCGCGCTCAGGCCCGTGAGACCCGCGACGGCTTCCACGTCGTGGACCGCGCCGAACTCGGGATTTTTCTGCGTCATCTCTCCAAAGCCGGGCTGCGACGGTTCCTCGGTGAAGCGCACCGGCACCGTCCCAACGTTCAGATCGAGCCGGACTTCCGATGCTCCGGTTTCCCCCCGAAGCGCGAAAGCCGTGCCCAGGGTAGGATGTCCGGCAAACGGTAACTCCTCCTGCACGGTGAAAATACGCACGCGAACTCCGCGAGTCTTTTCCGCAGCGGCGTCCCCGGGAAGGATGAAGGTAGTCTCGGAGAGATTCATTTCCCGCGCCAGGGCTTGCATCTGTTCGGTACTGAGACCGCGTCCGTCGAGAAAAACCGCCAGCGCGTTGCCAGTCAGGGCCCGCTCTGTAAATACATCGACCTGCACCATGGAGAGTTTCTTTACCGAAGCAGACATGCCTTAGATTTTATCGTGCGCCGTATTCTCGCGCACCAGCGCACATTCACACGCCCGATGCGATACCATAATTCCTGCCAGAATCGGCCCCTCATGTTGACGGGCTGGCGGCAGCTGGATATTCTATTCTCTACTAATGTTATAGGGTTTATAACGCGCTGGCCATCGGTCAATCAACAAACTAAGCGAGGAACAAAAATGTCTCTACGCATCAATTCCGAAGCACCGAACTTCACTGCCGAAACCACGCAGGGCACGATCAACTTTCACGAATGGATCGGCAATGGCTGGGCGATCCTGTTTTCGCACCCTAAGGATTTCACTCCGGTGTGTACGACCGAACTTGGCTACATGGCGGGTCTGCAGCCAGAGTTCGCCAAACGCAACACGAAAATTATCGGCTTAAGCGTGGATCCGGTGACCAGTCATGGCAAGTGGGCCGCCGATATTGAGGAAACGCAGGGTCACAAGGTGACCTATCCGATGATCGGCGATCCGGAACTCAAAGTGGCGAAGCTCTATGACATGCTGCCCGCCGAATCTGGAAACACCAGCGAAGGCCGTACGGCGGCCGACAACGCCACGGTGCGCACGGTGTTCGTAATTGGTCCGGACAAGAAGATCAAGCTGATGCTGATCTACCCCATGAGCAGCGGACGCAATTTCGACGAGGTGCTACGCGCGCTGGATTCGATCCAACTCAACGCGAAGCACAACGTTGCCACGCCGGTGAACTGGAAGCCGGGGCAGGATGTGATCATTCCCACATCGGTATCAGAAGACCAGGCCAAGCAAAAATACCCCGGGGGCTGGAAGACGCTGAAGCCCTATCTGCGAGTGGTGGCGCAGCCGAAGTAGTTCGTGGTCCATTGCAAACGAATTACGGAAGCGCATGCGGTCCGGTGATCGTCCCGGTCTTCAAAACCGGCGGGCGGCATCTCCGATGTTGCCGGTGTGTTCGACTCACACACGCTTCCGCCAAAACAAAGGACTTACGAACCGCACATACCGTTTCACATACCGTTGACGGCTAGCCCTGCCACTTTCGAGGCAGCCCGTGCCATTTCATCGGTGACCACATCGCCGTACACGTTCATCGTTGTGCGAATGTCCGCGTGCCGCATGAGCTTTTGTTGAACGGCTATCGGAGTTCCCACAGCATCAAACCATGACCGATACGTGTGCCTCATACTGTGCGTGCTGACGTGTGCGACCTTAGCGGCAGATGCGGCTTTCTTGTACGCATCGTTGACGCTATCGGCAGACTACGGGAAACGCCCTAGCTGTGACGGGGAAGCGAAAATCCAATCCTCTTGTGCGGAGAATTGAGTCGTTTGCTTCCACTGCCTGAGTGCTTCGATCATCGTTTGTGTGATAGTGATTGCCTTGTGTGACATTTCAGTTTTCGCGTCATCCAGTCGCTGTCGAACGATGCCACGTTGAACGCTGAGTTCCCGTTGAGCATAAGGCCGAACCCTTCTTCGAAAGGAAAAGCAAAAGGCCAAAGCCGAGTTCCGGTGACTGCGTTAATCGCCTGGCCCAACTTCCATCGGCGAGATAGATGGAAGCGAGGTCGATAATCAGGTGGCAGCACCGGCCGAAGCGAGAACACCCAACTGGCACCGAGCGAAAATCGCTCATCAACGAGTGCGGATGGAAGGGTGGCGACAGTGGCGACTCGGCGGGAGGAAAAACCTTGTTCAACGAAAAAACAAAAGAACCCACTTGACTCCGACCGGCCTTCTCATGGAAGGCGATTCCACTCATTGAGTTCCGAGCGCCCTCCAATCAGAGCCCGGGGATAGGAACGCTCAAGAGAGACCTCAGTCACAACTATTGGTTGCCTCAGGCCACACGGATGGAAATCAAGCATTTCACTTTGTCGCCTGGGATGGCGTTTCAACATCCTGCAGGATCTTCTGAGACCAAAGCGGGAGCTGCGTTCCGTCCTTGCGATTCGATTCTTTTGCAAGCTGGTTGTAGCGCACAAGGAGGAGGCGTCGATCTCTCATGCATTCGATTAGGCTCTCCCTCCCATAGCCCTTCTCGACCATCACGGCCATGCGGTAGCCCACCGTGTACCACGGTCCCTGTAGCCCGAAAAAGCTGCTGGCCTTCTCCCCAATGGCATTCCCCTGGATTTTGCCGTTCAATGCATCGAGGAAGAAGGCGTTCACTTGCTCCAAATCTCGATTGAAATCGCGTTTGCCGCGCTCCCAGTTCTCTTTCAATTCGAGCGTCCCAGTCGCAACAGGGTCCACGTCGGGGCCGCCGGCAGCCGCTAACATTGCCTCGCCTTCTCCAAACGCACCCATCCATTCGGCCACCACCTTCTTCAGGTCCGGCAGCGAGGCAATCTTTTCCTCGTACTGTTTGTCCACACTGCTTAGCCCGATATGGTGCATTTCGTGCGCAACGGTATTAGCAAACGATTCGTGCGCCACAGAAGGATCGACATATAGAAAAATCGCTGGATCGGTATCGGCCTCAAAGACGAAGCTGTTGTGCATCGGTTTGATCACGGGATAAACCTTGGCGCGAATCACGGACTCGGGAGGCAGATACGGCAGGATACGCATTGCGTCCAACTTCAGGTCGGCCTGCTTCCACGCAGCGACTGTGCTACGTAGAGCGACACATTGCGAAAGCAAATCTCCGCTTAGCACGAACGTCCTGAAGTCGTCGTCCGTAAACGTGCGTTTCATGGCCGCTTCGCGCTTCTTTAGTCGCTGGTACGGTTCTGTCGCGAATAGCGCCTGCCAATCGGCCGCCGTCACATCTTGCTTTCCTTGCCGCTTCTCCAGAATGGCAACGACGGCCTCGGCTTCCGAGGAATCGGCGGTGACTCGGATCCGGCTGTCGTTGTCAGCAAACATCGGAACTGAGCTGCAGGCCAGCAGTATGAGGCAGAGAACCTGCCGAGGGCAGAGTGGCAATCCAATGGTCATAAATCCTTGGACGACTCGGCGACGCGGAGGTTAGGCGGGCAGTTTCGTTCCTGCGCATGCAACGGTTGTTAACAGGCGTGGGTGTTGAAAAACGAGCACCCGAAAGGAAACTCCTCGTCGGCGACCACTTCAGGATGGGGAGCGTGTTTCGTGGTGGAGTGATTACTAAGTCGTCACAACCGGTATTGGTTTTGGTCCTTGGCTCACGAAGCGGACCAGTCGTTTGATGTTCTGGGCGGCTGCCGCCAGGAAGAACTGCTCCCGCACAAACTTCATCCTGCGTAAACGCAGGCGGCGCAGCCCGATCTGGTTCTTCAGTTCCGCGAAGAGGGCTTCCACTTTTTTCCGTTGAACAACGCCTCCGAGCGGTCATGGCGTCCCATCATGAGTAGCAGCCCTCCGAGAATGGAAATCCAGCGAAGCATGGGCAGGAACTCTTCTTAATAACACGCCTTCGCCGTATCTCGGCCTTCAAATCATGGTGACTTTTTCAACACCCACGGGATGTTACGTCAACTAGGCAGCTGCCCAAGGACCGGGTCGCGTGCGGAACAAATATTTCACATCTTCGCTGGCTGTAGCTGCTACGTCACCGTGAATTTCGCCACACTGGTGGCGCTTCCGCCTTGGGTGGTGATTCCAATCTTTCCCGTCTTTGCGCCCGTGGGTACAGTTGCTTTGACCTCGGTGTCTGAGACCACGGTGAACGACATGGCTGCCACTCCGCCGAACGTTACCTTGGATGTCTGGGTCAGACTCATCCCCGTGATAGTCACGACGGTGGTTTCTACAGGACCGTTCGTCGGAGTAAAGCCTGAAATCTGTGGAATCACTTTAAACCGATATC
This sequence comes from uncultured Acidobacteriaceae bacterium, assembly GCA_963789205.1. Lineage (GTDB taxonomy): Bacteria > Acidobacteriota > Terriglobia > Terriglobales > Acidobacteriaceae > Acidiflorens. Next base: position 63,160 of record CAWBJV010000015.1, on the reverse strand, counting down.
TGCTGTTGAGAGCGCCGCTCGGAGTTGTCACACTTACCTCGCCACTTGTCGCGCCTGCAGGTACCGTCGTGGTGATCTCCGTATCAGAAACAACTGCAAAGGCGGCAGCCTGGCTGCCGAACGTCACTTTAGTCGCACTTGTCAAGCCGTACCCGAAGATCGTGACCGTCGCACCTACCTTTCCCGACGTCGGGTTCGTCCCAACGAAAGGCTGATCAACGCCGTAAAATTGGTAGGCAGTGCCGTAGCCAATGCCACCGCTAGCCGTCGTTCCGTAGAGTGCCCCGTCCGTGCCTTCAATCAGTGTGTACGCAGGATTCTGCCCGTCCCCGGCGGGCTGGCCAAAAACATACTCCGTTACCAATGACCCGCTCGAGGGGCTGTAGCCAAATAGCGTTCCAACGCAAAAAGCGCCGTTGGCACAGATGCCGCCGTTATAGGTCGTTCCAAATAGGGTTCCTTGAACGCTCTCCACCAGTCCACTCGACGGATTGGCACCGTCCGGACAGTTCTTCGACTGGCCCTGTGCGCAAAAGCTGTAGAGCGTTGCAAAGCTACCGGCAGCACTAATCCGAAAAATCGTTCCGAAGCCATAGGCGCCACCATTCCAGGTCGTCGCGAGGAATCTCCCGTCCTTGGCTTGTATCAGGGCAGAAGATGGTGACCCGTCCGTTGCTGCAAAACTGTGCAACGTCGCTAACTTGCCCGTCGGCGTTAGCTTGAATATCGTCCCCAAATTGTTCGTCCCTCCGGCGGAGGTTACGCCGTAGAAAAGACCGTTAGAAGCCTGTAACAGACCGCTAGCCGGGACGCTGCCGTCCAAGCAATTTATCTGTGCGCAGAAACTGTAGAGTACCTTCAGCTTCCCAGCCGTTGTAATCCTGAAAACCGTGCCTGCGTTGTTCGCACCGCCGGACGCGGTTGTGCCATAAAAACTCCCGTCTGCGGCCTGAATCAAGGAAGCCGAAGGACCGGCACCGTCAGATCCAGCGAACCGGTACAGTGTTGTAAGTACCCCGCTCGGTGTCATACTAAACACCGTCCCACAGCCCGATCCACCGCAGCCGGGATTACCTCCGTGCGCCGTTACGCCATAGAAATTCCCATTTCTTGCCTGCAGCAGGCCTCCGAAGGGAGTCGAGCCGTCAGGGCAGGAATTTGGTGGATAACAAAAAACGTGCTGTACAGAGAAATTAAGTCTGTACGCCTCTACATACGTGGTGCCGTAGAGATGCCCGTCAAAACCCTGTGTTACTCCACTGGTAGGTGGGGCGTCTGCACTAGAAAACATGTGCAGCTGAGCATATTGGGCAGAGGTGGGCGGTACCGCCAAAAGGCATATATAAAGCATGGCAAATGCGAACTTAAGAAAACGAGGTTTCGTCATAAGATCTCCGCTCCGGGAGGCTTCGGCGGAATTGTCGAGCCTCAAAGCTCGTTCCTGAACTGCTCGATTGTGCACCCGAGGAAACGTGCGGTCAATTGCATATGAGGGCCAGTGGGCCTGCATAGTTGACGTAACCAGATGGGATGAGAAGGCCGGTCTCCGACGGGATGCTGTACGCTCCCAAGTTATCGACGTGCTCGAAGCACAAGAGATAAAGGAGACCGGCAATGAAGAAGATTAGCATCGCCGCAGTGAAGCAGAACAAGAATTTTTCCGAGCAGAAGCTGACGATTGGTTTCGATCTGGGAGATCGATCGAGTTGGTATTGCGTGCTGGATGAGGCTGGCAACGTACTGTTGGAGCAATGAGTAAGCACGACTCCGAAGGCGATGAAGGAAGGGTTCGGGGGAATGCCGCGCAGCCGGATCGCGTTGGAAACGGGCATGCATTCGCCCTGGGTAAGCCGGCTGCTGAGCGACTTGGGACACGAAGTGATCGTGGCGCATGCGCGCAACGTGCGCTAAAGTAGACTGTTCTCAACTGGCGGACATCCCGATAACGCTCATCGACGAGTTGCGAGTGCTATCGCCTGTTTTCAACAGTTACAATGCTTAGCGTGGAGGGATTGACGACAAATTTGATCCCCACATCAAGAAACTAATGAGCGCACTTGGGGATCAAGAGGCCGTTTTAACTCTGCTACGAACTCCGACAAAAGGACTTCCAAATTATGCTTTTCTTGTGCTCTGTCACGGCTCCTCCATTGTTGGGGGTATAATTCGCTGCGCTTATGAAAAAAGAAACTCTCGATCAACTAATCCAATTTCTGACGGCTATGGCTCATCACTCGCGGGAATATGCGTTGAAGTTGAAAGCTCTTGAGCAGGTAGCAAAGAAGCATCCTGAGATTTTTAGGGCCTATGAAGAATACCTGGAAGAACTTCGTACCAGTGCCCTAGCTCAGGAGTCTCACGAACATACCGAAGAAGCACTCGAAGCGCTTCGCGCAGAACTTCTTCGGGATCACGATTAGCTTCGACCATATGCGTGTCAGTTCCGACACGCCGTCCTGTCACGGGTTTTCCCGTGTTCCAAAAACCGCGCCGCAAGCCAGACCGCAACCCGTTGATTCTTCGCACGGCAGGTCCTTTCCGTGCGGAACGAGCGATGCGGGCGACGGCGTTGGCACCATTTCGGCAGCGATACGATTCGGGGACACGTCGCCCTCCACCATTTTGATGTCCCACATTCGAAAACCGCGAAAGCTGATTCCGCATCGAAGTTAGAAGTCTAAAACTCTGGGAGTGCATCCATGCTCAACACAAGCAAGGCATTCAGCAGTTTTTCCGTGAACGATATTCAGAGGGCCAGGGAGTTCTATGGCAAGACGCTCGGGCTCGAACTTTCCAACGGTCCGGAAGGTACCCTGGTTGTACCACTTTCCGGCGGCACCAAAGCTCTGATGTACCCTAAACCTAATCACCAGCCGGCCACTTTCACCGTCCTAAATTTTCCCGTAGAAAGCGTAGAAAGAGCTGTGGAAGAACTGAGCCAACGCGGCGTGCGATTTGAAGTCTATAACGAACCCAACTTGAAGACGGACGCGCGCGGGATTTCTCGCGGGAATGGGCCGACGATCGCGTGGTTCAAGGATCCAGCGGGGAATATCTTGTCGGTACTGGAAGCGGCTTAGAGGATCGTTTTGCCTTTACGATTCCGATTCGAACTGAGAACAGGCCACGCGTGACCCCAGGTGACGCTTGCGGTCAGTTTGACGCTGACACACGTTGTTTCAATAGTTGGCGTAACATCCCATTACACTCACAACCCCGGCGGCAAGATTAACGGCTAGTTTGCTCGGACCGCCCTTGGGGAGCCGCCCGCCGCGTGCATCCAAAGAATCAGCGTCAAGCGGACTTCTTTTGTGGCAAGCTGAACGGAATCACCTTCCCATATTCCTCCGGCGGTATCCACTTCGTTGCCTTTTTTTTGAAGCTGCCAGGTACGAAGAATTCAATGATCTTCGCCATAAATCACCCCACTTGTAAGAACAAGACTGAGGCGAAAAAGTTCCTCCTTTTGACAAATCTCTACAGATGCCTTCACGGGATGTCATCGCTCCGCTAATGCGAACCATAAACAATTCGAATTGGACTCAGGGCACAGCGGATACTAGAGTCTTTAGTTCGGACACATATCGGAATAGCGCAAAGCGCAAGTCAGCGATTTTGGCCATCCGATGTGCACCGTAGTAATCAATCATCACGCATCCAACGTAGAGGAGATCCATCTTCGCCCGATAGAATGGTCTGTGAGATGGTTGTTCCCGACCGTCCAAGTGTTCGCTCGTTATTGGGCGGTCGTTAATGATCCTATTGGATGATCGGCCGGAAGGCCCGAGGAATTTAAGCAGATGGAGATAAAGTTGGACCAACCGAAGGAGCCGGTGCAGGTGCAAGACCACGCTGCCTGCTCTCTCGACGCCAGTTATGTGCTGACGTGGGACGAAATTGCGAACCTCGCGGCCGAGCCGGGCAAGCCGGCTGAGACCCTGATGAACGTGGTCGCTTTGATTGCAAGACGGTTTGGCACCGATGTTTGCTCCGCGTATCTGCTGGAACCAGACCGCGCCAATCTGGTTTTGGCAGCGACCATCGGGCTTCGCCAGGAGTGTGTCGGCAAGCTTCGCATGGCGGTCAACGAAGGACTCGCCGGCCTGGTCGCGGAACAGGTGCGGCCGGTGGCGGTTGAACACGTCAGGAATCATCCTCGCTTCAAGTACTTCAAAGAAGCTGGCGAGGATGATTATCAATCGTTCCTGGGAGTTCCTCTCATCGATCGCGGCGTGCTGCAAGGTGTACTAGTGGTTCAAACTTTGGAGGCGCGCGTTTTTCCGGAGACGGAGATTCGTCTGCTCACGGAGGCCGCGATCCGGGTTGCGCCCATAGTGAGCGAAGCCCGCATGCTCGACCGTTTCATCGCGCCGGCTCAGGAGCGGCTCTGGGCGCTGGCCCGCAACCTGTGGTGGAGCTGGGATTACGATTCCGCCAGTTTGTTCCGCGATCTCGATCCGCTGCGTTGGAGTCAGCTCAATCACAGTCCGGTGTCGCTGCTGAACGAGTATCCTCTTGCGAAACTCGAGGCGCGCGCTGCGGAACTTGTCCTGCACAGCCGGATCAACTATGCCTATCGCCGCCTGCGTGAGTATGAAGAGGCGGAGCGAACCTGGGGCGCGCGGCACGCCGGTGTGCTGCGACCTCGTCCAGTGGCTTATTTCTCCGCCGAATTTGGCGTGCACGAATCGCTTCCGGTATATTCCGGCGGACTTGGAGTTCTGGCCGGCGATCACATCAAGAGCGCGTCCGATCTTGGGATTCCGCTTGTGGGCGTGGGCCTCTTTTATGGCCAGGGATATTTCCGGCAGCGCCTCGATCGCGATGGCTGGCAGCACGAAGAGTATCTCGAGACCGATGTAAGCCAGCTTCCTATGGAAGCGGCCATCGGGAAAAATGGCCGGCCGGTTGTGGTGCAGGTCGATACCCGCCATGGCTCCATCTACGCAAAAGTATGGCGCGTAAAAGTGGGTCGCTGCGATTTGTTTCTCCTCGACTCCGACGTGGAAGGCAATACGCCCGAGGACCGCGAGATGACTTCGCGTTTGTACGGAGGCGACGGCCGCGTGCGCGTGCATCAGGAACTGCTTCTGGGCGTGGGCGGGCTGCGCGCGCTGAAAGCGCTTGGGATCACACCCGGTGTTCTTCATCTGAACGAAGGACACAGCGGATTTGCGGTGCTCGAAGCGATTCGGCAACGCATGGAGGAAGAGGGCATCAGTTTCGAGATGGCGGTGCCGCGCGTTGCCCGTGAAGTGGTCTTCACGACCCACACTCCGGTGCCCGCCGGGCATGATCGCTTCGATGCCGATCTGATCGAAGAACATCTCGGGCCTCTGCGCGAGTCTCTCGGGCTTTCCAAGGCAAGTTTTATGGCGCTGGGGCGCGAGAATCCCGAAAGTGACGAACGCTTCTGCATGACCGTGCTCGGTCTGAAGCTGTCGCGGCGCGCCAATGCAGTTTCCTCACTGCACGGTGAAGTTTCCCGCGCCATGTGGACCGGACTCTTCCCCGGCAAACCGGAGGACGCGGTTCCCATTGGACACGTTACCAACGGCGTCCATGTTCCTACCTGGTTGGCTCCGCAGATGTTTCGCCTCTACGATCGTCATCTGGGCACGGGATGGCAACTGCGCAGCAGCGAGGCCAAAATCTGGGAAGGTATTGACAACGTTGACGACGGCGAACTCTGGGAGACGCATTTCAATCTGAAGTCGCGGATGATCGAATTTGTGCGCCGCCGCGCTGTGAAGCAAGCCGCGCGCCGCGATGAACCTCGCGGGGTGTTGCAACAATTGGAACGCTTGCTCAGTCCGGATGCACTCACCATCGGTTTTGCGCGCCGCTTTGCCACCTACAAGCGCGCCAATCTGTTTTTGGCCGACATTGAAAAAATCACCAGCATGGTCAACGACCCGAAACGTCCGGTGCAGTTTGTGTTTGCCGGGAAGGCGCATCCTCTCGACGAGCCGGGCAAGCGCGTCCTACAGCAGATTGCGCAGTTGATGCGGGATCCGCAGTTTGCCGACAAATTCGTCTTCGTCGAAGACTATGACATCAACGTCGGCCGCCATTTCGTGCAAGGTGTCGATGTCTGGCTGAACAATCCGCGGCGTCCGCTGGAAGCCTCGGGAACGAGCGGCCAGAAAGTCGTTTTGAACGGCGGCTTGAATCTCTCGGTGCTGGACGGCTGGTGGGCGGAAGCCTACGACGGCCTGAACGGCTTCGCCATCGGACACGGCAGAACTCATTCAGAAATGGATGTTCACGACACACGCGATGGGGAAGACCTGATGCGAGTTCTTCGTGAAGAAGTGATTCCTCTGTACTATCAGCGCGATCGCGACGGATTGCCGCGGGGCTGGATCCAACGCATGAAGCGCACCATCCGCACCCTTGGATGGCGCTTCAACGCGGACCGCATGGTGATGGATTACACGCTGCAGTGCTATGTTCCGGCAGCCGGGGGCACATCGAGCGACTCGCGGCTACGACTGTAAGAAGTTTCCCGCTCATCGACCGTTGATTCCGACCGCTGACTCTTCGACCTTCAAGCGATGAGGGCTCGTGTGGTACGGGGCTCTGCTCTGTCTAGCGGGGCAGAGCCCCGCAACCACACCGACCTGTTCGATTCACCGACCCGAAGAGCGTCGAACCGCGCTTTCAACTTGACAGTTCGCTCAGACCATTTACTATAGATGAATATTTATGCATCGCGATGGATAAATATGCCTCAATGAAGGAAATTAGAATAGGGAAACCAAATTAGGGAAACCAGGAGATCGGGGCGACTGGAAGAAAATCTGATGGCGGCCAAACTTAAAACCGCGGTGCTCGGCGCGACTGGTTATTCCGGGCTCGAACTCGCTCGCCTTCTCGGCCGGCATCCGCGGACCGATGCGCCGTTGCTTTTGCGGCGCAGTGCAGAAATAGAGATAGAGAATGACGGACCCGCTGCCGGATTGCCACACATTGCCGGCAATGGCTCCAGCAACGGCAATTCGCCGGTCCAGCCGTTTTCGTGGTCCGCGTTGGAGCAGCGTGGCGTGCAGCTGTTGTTCCTGGCTACACCGCACGCCGTTTCTCGCGAACTTGTTACCGAGGCGGTGACGCGCGGGATGATGGGCCGCGGGTTGCGGGTCGTCGATCTTAGCGGCGCGTGGCGGCTGAAACAGGAAGAGCATCGTGCCGTCTATGGCTTCAAAGACGGCAACGCCCAGACGGCGGCGGAACTCACGGAGCGCGCTGTGTACGGTTTGCCTGAATTGAATGCGGACCAGATACCCTCGGCGGCTCTGGTTGCGAATCCAGGGTGCTATGCGACTTCGATCATTCTTGCGCTGGCGCCGTTGCTGTCGGCCGGCATTGTAGATTGCGAGCGCGGCATCATCTCCGATTCGAAGTCCGGCGTATCGGGCGCCGGCAAGGAACCCACGGCGCGTACGCACTTCGTGTCGGTGGCCGATAACTTCTCCGCCTACTCGGTCTTCGGGCACCGTCACACCGGCGAGATACTGGAGCAATTGGGGCTCAGCTCCAGCCAGTTGATCTTCACTCCTCATCTTTTGCCGATCCCGCGCGGGATTCTGTCCACGATTTATGTGTACCTGAAGCGGGAAATGACGGCGGACGAGATTCATGCCTGCTTCCGCGATTTCTATAAAGGCAAGCGCTGGGTACGAATTTTCCCGGCGTCGAGTTTGCCGGAGATCCAATTCTCCGTGCACACAAATTACTGTGACCTGGGTTTCTGCCTTGCGCGCGACGGTCGCCGGCTCGTCGTGGTTTCCTGTCTCGACAACCTGCTCAAAGGCGCTGCCGGTCAAGCCGTGCAGAATATGAATCTGATGTACGGCTGGGACGAAGCGGAGGGCCTGCAATGAAAATTGTCGTCAAGATCGGCGGCGCGGCGCTGGAAGACAAAGAGACCCTCAAGAAATGCGCGCAAGCGGTGGTGCAGCTCGCCCAGGACGGACACCAGGTCACGGTCGTGCATGGCGGTGGCAGCGCGCTGACGCGAACCCTGAAACTCCTGGGGAAGACAAGCGACTTCGTCCACGGACTGCGCGTGACTGACGCGGAGACGCGCGATGTTGCTCTGATGGTGCTGGCCGGCATTGTGAATAAGAGTCTGGTGGCTGCGATTGCTGCAGCGGGGTGTCCGGCCATCGGTCTCTGTGGCGGAGACGGCGGCGTCTTTCGCGCCCGCAAGAAACAAGACGCGGAATACGACTTGGGATATGTCGGTGAAATCTGTTTTTCCGAGCCACGATGGCTCCGGGCCATTTGGGCGGAAGGTGGAATTCCCGTGCTGTCTTCGGTCGCGCTCGGAGGTGACGGGCAGTATTACAACGTCAATGCCGACCAAATGGCGGCCGCCTGCGCGATAGCCTGCGAAGCTGACGCCCTGATTTTTCTCACCGACGTGGCTGGTGTGAAGCAGGCCGACGGTTCGGTGATGCCTCGGTTGGATACCAAACAAGTTGCTGGGCTGATTGATGAATCCGTCATCAGCGGCGGCATGATGCCCAAGCTGGAGGCTTGCACTCAGGCTCTCAAAAGCGGCGTGGGGCGTGTGCGGATCCTGCCCGCATCGCAGGTCGAAATGCTGCCGCTGTTTTATTTCACCAAGCTGGAATGCGGCACAGAGGTGCTGAGAGCATGAGCCTTGCTTCTGTCTCCCGCATGGAAGCGAGGCTTTTGCTTCCCACCTATGAGCGCCAGCCTATCCTCTTTGTTCGTGGGCGCGGCGTGTATCTCTGGGATTCTCAGGGCAAGCGCTATCTGGATTTCCTGAGTGGAATCGGGGTCAACGCGCTCGGCCACAGCCACCCTGCTGTCCAGGCGGCGATCAAGCGTCAGGCGGGCCGGTTGATTCATGTTTCGAATCTTTTCTTCCATGAATATCAGGCGGAGCTCGCGCGTCGGCTGACGGAAATGTCCGGGCTTGACCGCGCTTTCTTTTGCAACAGCGGCACCGAGGCTTGGGAAGGAGCGCTCAAGCTCGCCCGCGCCTTTGCGCAAATGAGTAATCGCAACGGCAGCAAGGCAAAATGGCGGATACTTGCCATGGAGAACTCTTTTCATGGACGCACCTTCGGCGCGCTTGCCACCACGGGGCAGCCGAAATATCGGGCTCCATTTGTTCCGCTCATGCCGGGTGTAAGTTTCGTTAAGTTCAATGACCTGGACGACCTGCAACGAAAATTTGATTCCAGCGTCTGTGCGGTTTGCATCGAGACCATTCAAGGAGAGGGCGGAGTTTGTCCGGTCAATGCGGAGTTTCTCGAACTCGCCTCGCGCTTGACCAAGCAGAGCGGCGCATTGCTCGTGCTCGATGAGATTCAGTGCGGTCTCGGCCGCACCGGACGCCACTTTGCCTACCAGCACTACGGTGTGCTGCCGGACGTAGTCACGGTCGCCAAGCCGCTGGCTTGCGGCTTGCCGCTTGGCGCCATCCTCACCACCCAACGAGTGGCGAGCTGCATGCATCCGGGAATGCATGGCACTACCTTTGGCGGAGGGCCGCTGGCTTGCGCCGTTGCCATTGAGTTCCTGCGCGCGGAGAAGAAATTACTGAAGCACGTGCGCACTCTCGGTAAATATTTTCACGCGGCGCTCGAGGCGCTCGACAGGAAACACAAATCGATTCAGGACGTTCGCGGAGCAGGCCTGATGCTGGCTGTGGAGTTGGATTCGCCCGAACTGGCTAAGGCAGTCGCGAAGCAACTGCTGCAGGAAGGGATTATCATCAATCGCACGCACGAGACCGTGCTGCGCTTTCTGCCGCCTTACGTGATTCAGAAGAGGCACGTGGATCAGCTCGTTAAGGCGCTGGACACGGCGTTGCTCAAGAATGCGGAATCCAGGGACAAAGAAAAGAAAACCGCCTCACCGGGGCGCAAGGGAGTCCATGCGCACGCGTGAAGCGGTCCTGCCCGATGCCGAGCAGATTCACGCTCTCATCTCGGCTTACTCCGGCGATGGCACTCTGCTGCCGCGCACGCTGGCGGAGATCTGCGAGAACGTCCGCGACTTTATCGTGCTTGAGGATGACGGGCGCATCATCGGATGCGGAGCTCTCCACCTTTATGGCGTGCACCTGGCCGAGATTCGTTCGATTACCGTGGATCCCTCGAGCCAAAGCAACGGTGGCGGCAGACGCCTGGTCAAGGCGCTTCTGGCGCAAGCGGAAAAACACAGAGTCACCTGCGTGTGCCTGTTCACTCGCATTCCAGAATTCTTCTCACGTCTGGGATTCACGAACGCTAATCATCAGGATCTTCCTGACAAGATTCATAAAGACTGTTATCAGTGCCCCAGACTGTATCGCTGCGACGAGGTGGCGATGGTCCGCGGAGAGGTGCCCACGTTTGCAATTTTGCCGCCGCCGAAAAACTGGTTGAAGATTCAGGCATGACCTCGCTGCGTCGTTCTCCCGAGAAAATTCGTTTGCCCGTGGGGTTCTCTTTTTCGGCCGTTGCTGCCGGCATTAAAGTCAGCGGCCGGCCGGACCTCGCGCTGGTGGAAGCCGCCGCTGGCGCGGCCGCTGCCGCGTTGTTCACGAAGAACCGGGTCGTCGCCGCTCCGGTGGAGGTTGGCCGCGCGGCGTTGCTTTCGACCGGCGGCCGCGTTCGAGCGGTCGTCGTGAACTCCGGCAATGCTAACTGCGCCACCGGCCGCGCCGGCATCCAAGCCTGCGAACGGGTTTGTCGCGAAGTGGGAAAATTGTTTGGGGTGCCGGGTGCGGAAATCTTTCCGTCGTCGACGGGCATCATTGGAGTGCGGCTGCCGGCGGCAAAAATCCACGCTAAATTGCCGGAGCTTATCGCTCTTTCAGCGCGATCGGCAGGCCAGCGTGGAGTCCTCGCCTTCGCCCACGCCATCATGACCACCGACACCCGGGCTAAGATCGCGTCCGCACGCTTCCGCGTGAACTCAAAGGACGTCACCGTGTTGGGTATTGCGAAGGGCGCGGGCATGATCCATCCGCAGCTTGCGACCATGCTGGTGTACTTGTTCACCGATGTGGGTGCGAGTCCGAGTGAGCTGCAATCCCTTTTGCGCGAGGCGTGCGATCAGTCGTTAAATTGCATGTCCATTGACGGCGACACTTCCACCAACGACACCGTGCTGCTGCTGGCCAGCGGCGCGAGCGGTGCTCGGGTGGGTGCTCGGGTGAAAGATGCTCGCGTCCGAAAGAAGTTTTCCGCGGCTCTGACCGCAGTGTGCCAGTCTCTCGCCGAGCAGATCGTTAGTGACGGCGAGGGCGTGAAGCACGTGATCCGTTTGTCCGTCGAACAGGCGCGGGGCAAGGAAGAGGCCTTACTGGTGGCGCGGACCACTGCTCATTCCATGCTGGTCAAGACGGCGTGGGCGGGAGCGGATCCGAATTGGGGGCGAATTCTCGCGGCGGTGGGACGGTGCGGCGCGCCCATCGATCCGTCTCGTGTGCAGATTTTTATTGGTCGTCAGAAGGTATGCCGCAATGGAGTTGCCTGCGCGTTCAACGAGCGGCAAGCTCACCGCAGTCTCGCGCAACCTGTCTGCGATATTCGTGTGCAGCTTGGGCGCGGACGGGAATCGGTGCGATTTCTCACCACCGATCTGACCGCGGAGTATGTGCGGATCAACGCTGATTATTCGACTTAGAAACAGGTGTCAGGTGTCAGGTTTTAGGAAACCCCAAGGCAAATTCATCATGGTTCCTGAGAGCAAACACCTGAGACCTGACACCTGAGACCTGACACCTGCCTCTAGAAGCTGAACATCGCTTGCAATTCGATCTTTCGATTTGCCGCCGCGCTTGAGAACGGGCCACCGGCCAGGGCAATCGACTGTCCGAAATTGGGCGAACTCAGGACCCCGACGGGCGTTGCTGCATTTACTTTATTCAGCACGTTCCGTGCGTTGACGCTGAACGTCAGACTGTAGCGCCTCGTGGTCGCCGGTCCCCCACCGCCAAACCCGCCGCCGCCGGGCCCTCGTCCAAAGCCGCCGCCTCCCCCGCCGCCTCCGCGTGAACCGCCTCCTCCACCACTCGGACCACCACCCGACTGCGCTCCGGTTTTTCCGCCAACTTCGGGACCGAAGCCGAACGATTTCGCCAAACGCAGGTTGAGCGTGAAGTGGTTGGGGCCAGTGAGGTAGTTAATTGGGATCAGAGCATCCGACGCGGCCGGGACTTGGTTGTAGTGACATTTCGCAATCAACGAAACACATGCAGGATCGCTCGTCATCGCAAATGCGGGGCGATCATTAAGAATGGTGTCATTATTCAAGTCGTTCCGCCCCACCGTGACGTTATAGGGTGATCCCGAATTAAAGATCATGAAGGGGCTCAGCCGGAACGCATGGGGAAGACCGATCGTGCCGCCCACGAACAGCCTGTGCCGGGTGTCGAAGGAAGCCCGTCCGTAGTCGGCGCCGAGATCGAGCGAATCCATTGGGAAGCTCGAAGCGCCCGACGAGTCGCTGTTGGCATAGTTCAAAGCGTAGTAGCCAAAGAGCGACAGCTTGGCGCCGGCTCGTATGTTGAAATTCGCGATCAGCTGATTTTGACGGAAAACTCCATCCGACGAGTACTGATAGATCGGAGCTGCGTTCGTTGGGGGCGAACCGGGCGTGCCCGGAGTCGGAGCGTTGACGTTCAGCGACACGAACTGGTGCACGCCGCGGGAATTCAGATACGAGACCGTAACATTGGCGATTTTTGTGACCTGTCGCTCCAGGCTGAACGCGCTCTGCATGATGTAGGGAGCATGAAGACTCGAGCTGATCCGATAGGTCGTCTGTGTTCCTGGCGTGAGAGGGCAAGACGACACAATCGGAAAGCAGTCGGGCGATGGCACAACGTACTGCTGCTGCGTCACGCCGTTCAAGCGGTCGGCATTGAGGACAAGGTCCTGGCTAAGGCGATCGTAGAACAGGCCAAAGCCGCCGCGCAGCACGGTTTTGGGCGCACTCTTTCCTCCTCCGCCAAGGCCCCACGCAAAACCGAGGCGGGGCGCCCAATCCGCATGATCGTGGATCGCATTCTGGGTTTCAAAGCGCAGCCCGCCGCTCAGCGTGAAAGTGGGGCTCACCTTCCAGTCGTCCTGCACGTACAGCCCAGCATCCCCCACAGTAACCGGCACGCTGGGAACCATACCGTTCGCGGTTGCGTCGAGCTTAAACTGGATCGCGCCCGGGACCATAACGGCGCCGCCCGCAACCGCCTGTGCGGCGGTCTGGTAAGTCATCAGGTCCGGGAAGATAAAGCTGCCATTGAATCCAGCGCTGGACATATTGATTTCGTGAACTGCCCGCAACCGCCCGCCAAACTTTAAGAAATGCTTGCCCTGCGATATCGAAGTGTAATTCTGTAGTTCGTAATGATCCTGATGGTCGGTCTGTGCTCCCGAACTGCTGCCTCCACCCGTGAAAGCTCCCTGCACGTTGATGGAAGGCATTGTGTTTAAAGGAGTCTGCCCGCTGTTGTTGCGCAAGTACTGGAAGCGAGTCTCATTTATAACCTTCGTTCCCAGGATCTGCGTGTCGCTGATCTGCACAGTGTGTTCGGTGGACGTGGTGTCATAGCCAGCCTGCGGCAACGTTGACCCGCCGACGCCTGCGTTCTGCTGCGTGTCACGGTAAAACTGGTAGCGGGCGGTGAGCGTATTGTTGGTGCTGATTTGATAGTCGATCCGCGGACCGATGTTGGTGCGGGTACGGGGGTTGGGAACGCTTTCGCTCAGTTGAATCTGATTCAGATTCGCATCCAGCGCCGGCGTGTTCACGACTGCAATTTCATCGATGTTGCGGCGCTGAACGGTGAAGAAGAAAGACGCCTTCTTGTTGATCGGGCCGCCGATATTTCCCTGATAGATGACCGAGTCGTAGGGCTGCTGCGCGGCGGTGCCGAGGAAAGGATTGCGGCTGTTCATTGCAGAACTGTTGCCCTCAACGGAGAACTGTCCGTGGTATTTGTCAGTGCCCGGCTTGGTGAAGATTTCGATTCGTCCGTAGCCCAGCTTGTCGTATTCGGCCGAAAATGGATTCTGATTGATGCGAATTTCGCGAATCGATGATTTCGGAGGAAGCTGTCCGCCGGTAAATCCATCGATGTAAAGCTGGCCGCCATTGGGACCGGCCGAAGGTCCAGCGAGCGCTTCAAGGTCCGATTGCAATTCGTCAGGATCGTCGGGAAGCGCTTCCAGGTCTTTGCCGCTCAGCACGATCGCGCTCGCGTTATTCGAGGGGTTGACGTCGAGCTGCGGTCCTTCTTCCTGCACGTTGACCTTTTCCTGCTCCACGTTGATATCGAGCATAACGTTGAATTGCGCGACCTGACCCGCCGCGACGTCCACATCGTTCTGCACAAAAACGGCGAATCCCGGGGCATTGGCCGTGACTGTGTATTTGCCCGGCGCCAGATTTCCGATTTCGTAATTGCCGCTGCGGTTGGTGGTTGCCGAGTGGGGTTGGCCGCCGGACACCAGCACCGCCACTGCGGCGCTCGGAACGACCGCGCCTGAGGGATCCATTACCTGGCCGCGCAGGGTTCCCGTCGTTGTCGTTGACTGTGTTGATGACTGCGCCCACGCCGGCGCGGAAGGCACGATCAGCATCGCCGGAACCAGAATTGCTAGAATGAAGACTGATAAATACTTCAACACACACCTTATTCTTTCCAGGCAGAGCACATTCATCGATAACGCAGATTGAGATTTGGTCATTGCTGCGCGGCTTCTTCTCCAGGGGAGGCGCTCAGCGACCACGGTGAAAGCAGCGTGGATGCGCTTTGATTTGGCGACGCAGTCAGGATGGCGTCCACTCCCGCGAGCAGGGTGATCGCCGTGACCGCGCCGGAATCGGTCCCCTCGGTCGAGACGATCATCACGGCATCGCCTTTCTGCAGGTCCGCCAGCGTGCTATTGGGCAACCGACTCAGCATGCGTTGCAAATCCGGAGGACCATTCCCGCCCTGGGCGCCGCCCGGCCCGCTCGAGGCTTGCGATTCCGCCGACTTCGATGTGCGCGACCTACTCGCTCCCGGCGCACCACCCGGGTCTTTCATACTCTGATCTTTCGTATTACTTTGGCCGTTAGCGCCGGGTTGATCTCCGTTCCCGCCGCCGGCCGTGCGTTTCAATTGCATCGCGATGCGTTGCGCCATCTCCGGCGGCAGCTTCTTCATTTGCGAGTCGGATGACACCTTCACCACTACCGCGCTCTTGCCGATCGCATCCTGCACCGTCATCGTATTGCTGGCCGGGTCGATTGCCTTAATGGTTCCCGCAATATTCCGAAATGCGCCGGAGACAATTTCCTCCGCACTCACTTCGCGGCCATCCGGGCTGCGAGTCCCGCGCGCGCGTAGTTGATCTCCCGCCTTGATGTCATTCGCTGGTGACGGTTTCGCATCGTCGAATTTCACCGAGCCGGAAGCGTAGCGGCGCAGGATCGTATCCTTCGTAATGTGGACGGCGATACTCCGCTTCGCGCCTGCTGCGCTGGACGAAATTGTGATGGTGCCGGTCGCCGTGTCCACGTTAGTGACAATTCCGCCCGCGCCTCGTTTCTGCCAGTCGTCGCGGTCGTGCTGCTGTTTGGCCGCCACATCGGCCTGCTTCATCACAATCACCGAGAGCGCAATAATCGTGTGCTTGTCGCCGTCGGTCGATGCCTGGCCGCGAACCAGCACGCGATCCCCCATCTGCAAGTCTTGCGCCTGCAGAGCGGTCGCATTTTTCAAATCCTTTTCTCCTGGCGGCACGCGCAGGATCTTCGTCGAACGCGTCAGCTTCGCAACGATGTCGCCCTCGCCACCGGACTCCGCCGCGACCGTGATCGAATCCGCCTGAATGCTCTTGATCGTTCCGACGGCCTTGGCGATTTGCGCGTCTCCCGAACTGCCGGCGGGCTTGCTCTGCGCCCAAACGTAGCTCGGCACCGCCAGCGTCAGGGTGACCAACGCCGTGAACAGGCACGCCGTAGAAAGCGACAATCGCGGCCTCGGCCAGAAACATCGCATGGTCTAACTCTAGCATCGCCAACCGCACCATATTTCGCCTTTACGAAGTTTTACCTGCGTTGACGGTGCTTTTACAGGGACGCTGGCAACTACAACTCTGCCGCTGCGCATCCAGTCAGTAGCAACCAACTTTGTTGTTATTTGTCGCAAGCGCGGATCGACACACAGCAACTGGGGACAGCAACCAGGTCACAAATAAATGATGCTCGCATGGATATCCATGTCCGCTGATAAATCCAGTCCCGAAAAGCAGTCCCTGCCAGCCGCTGCAGGCCTTCTATACCGGTTGACGGTTGCCTTCCCCAGTTGGGCGGGTGCGATCCTGGCTGTGTACTCTGTTTTCTTGTGCAAGTTCAGCGCTTTTAAGACTCGGCTGAGATAAACGGTAAACGGAGATCGCACGGTGAACGATCCCAGCCGAATACTCCCGGTCAAGTAAAGATTAAAGACAAAGAAATGATTGCGAAGAGTTCATTAAAGCGTGCATCCAGGTGGACGCCGGTTGTCTGTGCGCTGGCCGCGGCGCTGGTTGCTCTGGTCGTTCTTCCCCGAGTTGGCCCGTCGATGCGAGCTCAGGATGCAGCCACCACCATTGCCGTCGATGTCAAAGTAGTCACGCTGCCCGTCACCGTGCGCGACAAACACGGCAAGATCGTCCGCGACCTCACCAAAGACGATTTCACGCTTCAGGAAGACGGCCGTCCGCAGACTATCCGCTATTTTTCGCAGGAAGCGAATCTTCCGCTCACGCTGGGTCTGTTGGTTGACACCAGCCGCAGTCAAACCAACGTCCTCGACGCGGAGCGGAATGCGAGCCGCAGTTTTCTCGATCAGATGCTCGTCCAGGAAAAGGACAAAGCCTTCCTTATTCACTTCGACCGTGAAGTAGAACTGCTGCAGGATCTGACTTCATCCCGGGAAAAGTTGCAAGCGGCGCTCGAATCGCTGAAGACGCCGTCGGATCGCGAGCGGTCGAACGATCCCAATGACTCCGATTCGCGTTCCGGTTCGGGATCGGGCTCCCATCATGGCGGCGGTACCCAGCTTTACGACGCGGTGTTTCTGGCGTCGAACGAATTAATGAAAAAGCAGCAGGGCCGGAAGGCTCTAATCATTCTCTCGGACGGCGTTGACCGCGGCAGCAAGACTTACCTGGAGAGCGCGATCGAATCTGCCCAACGTGCCGACACCGTCGTGTACTCGATCTATTTCGCGGATTCTCACCACGAAGACCGGAACGAGGGCCAGAGACGAGGCGGCGGAACGGGGCGGGGCGGCGGCGGTTGGCCGGGAGGAGGTGGCGGCTGGCCTGGTGGCGGAGGCGGATATCCGGGCGGCAGCGGTGGCCGCGGAGGTCCCGGCGGAGGACAACGTCGTCCCGAAGAACCGCGCACTGATGGCAAGAAAATTCTTGAGCGGATTTCCAGAGAAACTGGCGGGCGTTTCTTTGAAGTCTCTAAGAAAGAATCCGTAGGCGAGATCTATACCAGCATTGTCGAGGAGCTACGAACCCAGTACAGCATGGGCTATACACCTGATAAAGACAGCGCAGCCTCTGGTTATCATCACGTCCAGTTAGCGGTGAAGCGCAAAGACCTTAGCGTGCAGACGAGAGAGGGATATTACGCGGATCGGTAGGGCGTGGAACGCGTGGGAGCGACGGGCGTTCGCCCGTCCTGCGCGATTCCACACGTAAGTAGATGGCTGCCTCGCGGCTCGTCATCCACAGTGTTTCGATTGAGTTTGTCAAAAGATCGGGGAGCGGTCGGTTGCTCCAGCTGCAAAGCGGAGTGGTTACCAAAGTAAATGAACTGTGCCGCACATTGGGTGCTAGACTTCCGCGCATGGACAAGAGTCGGCCGCAGGAAACCGACACATTTCGCATATCAGAGTACCTCGGGCACGCGACGGAGCGAGAACTCGCATTGTCTCCGCACGCGCCGCGCGACCCGTCTGCCACACGGGGAGAACAGATAAGCGTTGCTCGCTTTGAACCCGGAGATGAGTGCAGCATATGTCATGCACACCTAGTGTTATGGGACATGGGGCGAGACTTCGTTTGGTGTCATGCTTGCGGGACGCAAAGAATCGGCGGTGTGATGCAGAAAGCGGAGAGGCGATCAGTTCCGAGAACGTCACCCCCAGAGCGTTCACCGGGGAAACGCTTGTGGTTACAATGTAACCTCCTGATTCAGCGGTTTCTCTGAATCCCGCGCACGAGTTTCGAGGTGGCCGAGCGGGGACGCCCGGCTCTCCACCGGCTTTGCGTGAAGGAGCAGATTATTTCGCCGCTAGTTCATCGCGCAGCGCCTGCCCCAGCGCAGCCTGCCGATCCGCGCTTAACTTGGCTCCGCCTGAGGTCAGATACAGGACGTCAATCGCCATCTGTCCCTCGGTCTCAATCAGCGCAATCTCAATATTGCACTCGTGCTTCGAGACCAGCGAGCACATGCGGTAAAGCAGTCCCGGACGATCCTGGGTCAGAATCTGCACCAGCGTGCTGTGCGCCGAGCAGTTGTCGTCGAATTCAATCTGCGTCGAGATCTTGACCTTCGTGCCGTCAGCCTTCTCCGATTTCAGGCGGTCGCGCAGCATGCTCGCCACGTCGGCTTCTCCTTTGATCACGGCAGCGATGCTTTTTTTCAAGCGCTCCCATTCCTGTAGATTCATCTCCAGGGTTCGGAAGCGATCGGTGAAGTAGAAAGTGTCTACCACCATGCCGGCGGCATTGGAAAACGCATTTGCTTTCACAATATTCATTCCCCAGGCGGCCAGCGCGCCCGAAACCGAAGCGAACAGGAAGGGCCGGTCGGTGGTAATCAAGGTCAGCTCATACCAGTGACGGACTTGCTTCAAATTTAATTGGACGCCATCCTGCCCCAGCCGGGCGGCCATTTCAGCATGCGCCAGAACGTCGGTTGCGCCATGGATTCGCAGATACCGTTGCGGCAATCCTTCCAGAAAAACGTTGATCTTTTTCCCCGCCACGGGCGCGAGCGAGCGCAGATGCGCCAGATCTCCGCCCTCATTGCCGATGTGCACGCGCTCATCGGCGCTGCGGCTCAAATAATTCGCGCACGCAATATACAGTTGCCAAAGGTTGTCCGCCTTCCACGGCGTCATGGCCTCCGGATTCACGGCTTTGATGTCGGCATAAGTCAGCAGGCATAGCATTTTCAGCTTCTCGGGCGCGCCCACTTTTTCGGCGAACGACTTCACATTTGCCGGATCGAAGACGTCCCGCCGCATCGCCGCCGACATTTCCAGATGGTGCGCCACCAGAAATCGCACCGTCTCGCGATCCACTGATTCAAGATCGAGACGTTCGGTGCAACTGTCGGTGAGTTGCAGGCTGACCTCAACGTGATTCTCGCCCGGCACTGCCTTGCCGGAATCATGCAACAGCAAGGCCAGGTAAAGCAGTTCCGGTTGTTCGAGTTCGCTCTGCAGCTCCGCAAAGCGCTGGTCCCATTCCGATTTTGATTCTTTCAGACGATGCAGGTTTTCGATCGCCAGAAACGAGTGCTCATCCACCGTGTAGCGATGGTAAAAATCGCGCACGACCAGCGCCTCAATCCCTTTCAGTTCCGGCAGCAGAAGCGCCAGCAGGCGCAGCGCATTCATCGCGCGCAGAGCGTCGGCGGCATGCGGTTGCACCAGCGTTTCCTGCAGATAAAGCCAGAGCTCGGCGCCCCGCGGAGGCGTGGCCGCCAGGGCCGGAAGCGCCTGCTCGACTTTATATTCGGTGGTTGTGCTGAGCTTCAGGCCATGTTCCGCCATGAAATGAAAAAGCCGCAACAGCATTTCCGGATCCCGCAGCCCGGCCGGTTGCTGCAGAAAAATCAGGCCATCCACCACCGAAAAATCGTCGCTTGCGACCCGCGACCGCCAGCCCTGGAATTGCCGGTACAACGACGACCAGGCCGCCGGAATCTCCTCCAGCAATTGCGCGCAGACGCGATGGACTCCGCGCACGTGTCCGAAGTAGACGCGCATCCAGTCTGCAGCGTTCGTGATTTCCGCATCGCTGACGCCGATCTTTCTCGCTGCCGCTTCGTCCTGCGCCTCCCAGGTGAGCGCGTTGTCGTGACGCCCGTGCCGGAAGTGCAGAAAGCAACGCACCGACATTTGAAAATCCAGCGCCGCGTCGAGCGCCCTCCGCGAAGAAACCGGCAGCAGCGTGTTCGTGTCCGGCCACACCTTCAACTTTTCCATCGCGGAGATCAACGCGAGCCAGTTCGCGACGTTGTAGTCGCGCAGACCGCCGGGCCCATCCTTCACGTTCGGTTCCAGATGAAAGACCGTGTTGCCAAATTTATGATGACGCGCGCGCGTAATCTCGCCCAGATTCTGGATCAGGTTCTGACACTCGCGCCCGACCAGACGAGGCACAACTTTTTCGCGCAGCCGTGAGAAAAGCTCGCGATCGCCCGCCAGATACCGGCAGTCGAGCAGAGAGATGGCAAACTCAACATTATTTGGATCGAACCTTTCGCACTCCGCTAGACTTCGCGTGGCTGGACTGAGCTTCAGCCGCAGGTCCCATAACTCCTGCGAAAAACGCCGGATGGGATCTTTCAATTCACTCTCGGAGCTGCTTCCGGCGTGCAGAAACAGCAGATCGATATCGGAGTGGGGGAAAAGCCAGCCGCGTCCGAATCCGCCGGTGGCCACCAGCGCGAAATTCTTAGGGCCGTCAGGATCGGCAGTGCTGGAGCCGGGGCTGGAGCCGACGATGATTTCGTTCCAGAGCCGCTGAACAATCGAATCGACCAGGGCCGTGCGCCTGGAAACCGCCGTGCGCCCTTCACCGGTGACGGAAAATTCCCGCTCGATGGCAGCAGATTCCCGCACGTACAGGTCCGATAACTCACTACGGACGGTGGCCACGGTTGTCATTTCGTTAACACCCTCGCTCAACTGCTGGAGCTCTGCTCCAGCCTATAAATCAGCAAGCAACGACGGAAGTCTTTACCACGGGGGGGCACGGGGGACACAGACAAGATCCACAGAGGAAATCAAAGAAAATGCGATACGGCTTCCTCTGTATACTTCTTTGCCACCTGTGGTTAAGCTCTTGATCTTTGCTTCGCCGAAGGGGGATGTCGGTCTCCGCCGTTTCGAAACTCGATCAATCTTTTGGCCCGATCAAACAACCACATCATAACGATAGTCGCTGAGCCGCTCTTTGCGGAAATTAAAACTATTTATGTTCGTGATTGGAAATCCTTATGTGCGTTCGGCGTCTCGCTGACGCCGGGCGGGGGCGCACGGCGCTCCACAACTTCACGAGAGGAAGCCGCTCTCCAATTGACGCGGGAGGGCTTTCTGGGGTTGGATGGAAGCTGCGTGGTACCTACGCCCCCTATCCTCGATGCCGAGTCCCGACGGTTTAACCGTCAAGACGCAGCCTGGCTCGCGATCTGGCTCGTCTTCCTCGCCCTGCTGGCCGCGCTCCCTCCGCGACTCGAATGGCACAAGCAGGTCATTATCCTCGCCATCGGAATTGTGCAAGTGCTGGAGAAAAAGATAATTTCCCACTTCCCCAAACGAGGAGTTTCCTATGTCATCCTGCTGAAGATTTTGCTGGCAACCGTTCTCATCGATCACACCGGCGAAGTCGGAATCAACAGCAGTTACTATCCTATTTATTATCTTCCGGTTGTTACTGCGGCGCTGTACTGCGGCCCGTGGCTCACGCTGTTCTGGACCCTGCTTGCGTCCGCCGCCTACTGTTCGTATCTCTATCCCGCGATGGAGGAATACGAACTGACCCCCGAGGCGTTCGCCTACCTCGCGCTGCGCATCATGTTTTTCTTTCTTGCTGCCATGGTGGTCAACCGCTTCGCGCAGCAGAGCCAGCAGCAAACGCGGTTGTACCGGGAACTCGCCGAACGCCTCGCCGAAACCAATCGCCGCCTCGAGCTGGCTCAGGCCGAAGCGCGGCGCTCCGAACGCCTGGCCGCACTTGGCCAGCTGTCCGCGGGATTGGCGCATGAAATTCGCAATCCCCTCGGAGTCATCAAGGGCTCGGCCGAAATGTTGACCCAGAAATTACAGGCCTCCGACGCGCTTGCCCGCGAGTTAGCCGGATACATTTCGACCGAGGTCAACCGGCTCAGTGATCTTGTCACCGAGTTTCTGGACTTCGCTCGTCCGCTTCATGCGGAAACGCATCCCGCGGACCTGATCGCTCTGCTTGATCGCGTCCTGCAAATTGTCGCGGATCGCTTTGCGGCGAAGCAATCTTCCGGCAAACAAGAGCCGGGTCAACCGGTGCGCGTCGAACGCCGCTACGCGAGCGGACTGCCGCTCGTCCCGCTTGACGAAAGCCTGTGCGAGCAAGCGTTTCTCAATCTCGTGCAGAATGCCTACGAGGCCATGCTGGACCAGGATGCAGACCGCGGCGGAACGTTGCGCGTTGAAGTTCAGCGCGCGGTGCAGAATGATCGGGAAGGTGTGGAACTTCGCCTGACCGACACAGGCCCCGGCGTTCCTGAAGAATTGCGCGAGGAGATTTTTAATCCGTTTGTGACTACTAAGAAAACCGGCGTTGGGCTGGGGCTTTCCATTGTTTCGAAGATCGTGGACGGGCATCATGGGTCGATTCGCGTCGAGAATGCTGCGGGGGGCGGCGCTGTGTTCACGCTTTTCTTTCCTCTTGAAGAAGCCGTCGAGCCGCATGCAACTGCCGAGCTGCGCTCGGCTTGGACGGGCGAGGGCGCCCGTCCCCACACTGGCGCTCGTCCCCACACGAGCTAACCAAATGCCGACTATTCTCATCATCGAAGACGAAGCCAAGATGCGCAGGCTGCTCGAACTGAACCTCGGGGACGACGGCTTCAAGACGCTCTCGGCCGGCGACGCAGAGACTGGGTTGAAGCTGCTCGCCTCCGAACCCGTTCATCTTGTGCTCACCGACCTCAAACTCCCCGGCATGAACGGGCTCGAATTTCTGCACGCCGCCAAACAGCAAAATCCGGCGTTGCCCATCGTCGTCATGACTGCGTTCGGGTCGGTTGAGACAGCGGTTGAAGCGATGAAAGCCGGCGCCAGCGACTACGTCCTCAAACCATTCTCGCTCGCCGAAATGCGGATGGTGGTGCACAAGGAGCTCGATAACTCTCGCCTGCGCGAGGAGAATCGCTCGCTTCGCGAAGCTCTCGGACAGAAGTACAGCCACCCGAACATCGTTGCGCTCAGTCCCAAAATGCAGGAAGTGCTTGCCACCGTCGAACGGGTAGCGCCCACCAACTCCACCGTTCTGCTGGGCGGCGAAAGCGGTGTTGGCAAAGACCTCATCGCCCGCGCCATCCACGAAAAATCGCGCCGCGCGTCTGGGCCGTTCGTTAAGATCAACAGCACCGCCATCCCCGAAAATCTTTTGGAGAGCGAACTGTTCGGCTACGAAAAGGGCGCCTTCACCGGAGCCACAGCCAGCAAGCCGGGGAAATTCGAACTCGCCGACAAAGGCACGCTGTTTCTCGACGAAATTGGAGATGTGCCGCCCGCCATCCAGGTCAAACTTCTCCGCGTGCTGCAGGAGCGAGAGTTCGAGCGCCTGGGCGGCACGCGTACCATCAAGGTCGATGTTCGGCTGATCGCCGCCACCAACCGCGATCTGCGCGCCGCGCTCGAAGATGGAACATTTCGCGAGGACCTTTACTACCGGCTCAATGTGGTCCCGATTGATATCCCGCCCTTGCGCGACCACAAAGAAGATGTCGCAGGATTAGCGAACCTGTTTCTCGCGCGCTTCGCCAAAGATTCCGGACGATCGGAAAAAATCACCGGCATTTCGACCGCTGCCATGCAGCTTCTCGCCAGCCATTATTGGCCGGGCAATGTGCGTGAACTCCAGAACGTCATCGAACGCGCCTGCGCGCTCAGCTCGGGCAGCCAGTTGGAAGCCAGCGATATACAACTCGACTCGCCGCGCAATCGCAACAACTCTTCATCCGATCGCTTTCTGCCTGATGGTATGACCCTCGACCAGTGGGAAGATGAAATGATCCGCGAGGCGCTGAAGCGCGCTGGCGGCAACAAGTCGCAAGCCGCGCGCCTGCTTGGGCTCTCGAGGAATGCGCTACGGTATCGCTTATCTAAGATTGGGATCGACGACAACGACGGAGAGTGAAGCGGATCATCGGGTCATCTGGTGATCGGGTCATCGAAAAACACACTTCATAATTCTCTGCCAGGGTTCCCGTTTTACCAGTCTGACGGAGATTGGCAACTTTTCCCCAACGGCTGTTTTGTTCGCCAGAAGAGTTTAGGCTGTAAGGGATTAGCATCGGTCAGTTGATGCCGTGATCTGAGCGCAGTTCTATTCGAGGAGAAATCTGTGGCTGGCACAACCGAAGTTCAAACGCCTCTTTCGCCCGAAGAGCTGAGGAAGATCGACGCCTACTGGCGAGCTTGCAACTATCTGTCGGTGGGCATGATTTATCTTCGCGGGAACCCTCTTCTCCGCGAGCCGCTGAAGCCGGAGCACATCAAGAATCGGCTCCTGGGTCATTGGGGCTCCGATCCGGGCCAATCCTTGATTTGGGTCCACCTGAATCGGGTCATCAAGAAATACGACTTGAATGTCATTTATATTTCCGGTCCCGGGCATGGCGCGCCAGCTACGCTGTCCAACTGTTATCTCGAAGGCTACTACTCCGAGATTTATCCTGATAAGAGCCGCGACGAAGCGGGCATGCTCAAATTCTTCCGGCAGTTTTCTTTTCCTGGAGGCATAGGTTCGCACTGCACACCGGAGACGCCCGGTTCCATCCATGAAGGCGGCGAACTTGGGTACTCCATCTCGCACGCGTACGGAGCAGCATTTGACAATCCCGATCTCATCGTCACAGTCGCGGTGGGCGATGGGGAGGCAGAGACCGGTCCGCTTGCGACCTCCTGGCATTCGAACAAATTCCTGAATCCCATTCGCGACGGGGCCGTGCTGCCAGTGTTGCACCTTAACGGCTACAAAATCGCAAATCCCACCATCCTCGCGCGCATCCCGTATGAAGAATTGGAGGCGCTGCTTACCGGATACGGCTACAAGCCTTACTTCGTCGAAGGCAGCGATCCTTCCGTGATGCATCAGAAGATGGCTTCAACCCTGGAGCAATGCATCGTCGAGATTCGTTCGCTGCAGCATCACGCCCGTTCAACGGGCGACAGCAAGCGTCCGCGCTGGCCCATGATCGTGCTTCGTTCGCCGAAAGGATGGACTGGACCAAAAGAGATTGACGGTCACAAGGTGGAAGATTTTTGGCGCGCGCATCAGGTTCCCGTACTCGACCCAGCTACGAATAAGCACAGTCTCAAAATCGTCGAAGACTGGATGCGCAGCTACAAGCCGGAGGAGTTATTCGACTCCAGCGGAACACTCATACCCGAGCTACAGGAACTTGCTCCCTCAGGCTCGCGCCGCATCTCGGCAAACCCGCACGCGAACGGTGGACTGCTGCGCAAGGAACTCGATCTGCCAGATTTTTGCGACTACGCAGTCAAGATGAAAGCCCCGGGTAGGCTCTATGCTGCACCGACCGACGTACTCGCACACTTTCTTGCCGACGTGATGCGCCGCAACATGAGTTCGTTCCGTGTCTTCGGCCCGGACGAGACAGCGTCCAACCGGCTCACCGCCATCTACGCCGCTTCGAAAAAGACATGGGTTGCGGAATATAGGCCGGAAGATGCAGACGGCGGCGAACTCGACGCCTCGGGACGCGTCATGGAGATGCTGAGCGAGCACACACTCGAAGGCTGGTTCGAAGGTTACGTGCTCACCGGGCGCCACGGCTTCTTCTCAACTTACGAAGCATTCGTCCACGTCATCGATTCAATGTTCAACCAGCACGCGAAATGGCTGGAGAAATCGAAGAAAGATCTCGATTGGCGCGCTCCGATACCGTCGATTAATATTCTCATCACGTCCCTTGTCTGGCGTCAGGATCACAACGGGTTCACTCACCAAGATCCCGGATTTCTTGACGTGGTCACCAATAAGAGCGCCGATGTAGTCCGCATCTATTTGCCGCCCGACGCAAACTGCCTGCTTAGCGTGGCGGATCATTGCCTGCGCTCGCGCGATTACGTCAACGTCATTGTCGCGGACAAACAGGACCATCTCCAGTACCTCACCATGGAAGATGCCGTAACCCACTGTACAAAGGGCATCGGCATCTGGGATTGGGCTTCTACCGACGATGGCGGAGAGCCCGACGTGGTCCTGGCTTGTGCGGGCGACATCGCAACCATGGAGTCGCTCGCTGCCGTCGCGATTCTGAAGGAACGCTTCTCCGGTTTGAAGATCCGTTTCGTAAACGTCGTCGATCTCTTCCGGCTTATGCCAGAGACCGAACATCCGCACGGACTCTCCGACCGCGACTTCGATTCGCTTTTCACCACCGACAAACCCGTTATCTTCAACTTCCACTCCTATGCCGCGCTCATCCACAAACTCAGCTACCGGCGCAAGAATCATGACAATATTCATGTGCGCGGATACAAGGAAAAGGGCAACATCAACACGCCGCTCGAACTCGCCATCCTCAACCAAGTCGATCGTTTTAACCTGGCTATCGATGTGATCGACCGCGTTCCGCGCCTGCGTTCCACAGGGGCACACGTCAAGGAATGGCTGAAGGACCAGATTATCGAAAGCATCCATTACGCTCACGCTGAAGGCATCGATAAAGAAGAAATTCGCACCTGGAAGTGGCCGGGATAAGCACGATGGAGAAGCTGGCGCAAAAGGACAATTTAATCCTCGTGCTCAACAGCGGTTCGTCTTCGCTGAAATTCGGGTTCTACTTTCGCGGCGCAAACGACGAAGAGCCCCTGTTGACTGGAAGCGCGGCAGGTATTGGACGTGACAACGGCACTTTGCACATTCGTTCTTCCAGCGGAGAACGGCTGTTGCAGCGCGATGGTATCCTCGAATCGCAAATTGACGCACTTGCGGCCATCGCTGCGGCCATCCGCGAGCATATTCACGCTTCGCCAGTGGCAGTCGGACATCGCGTCGTTCATGGCGGCCCTAAGCTCCGCACGCACCAACTCATCACGCCGCAGGTAATGGACGACCTTCGATCGGCCACACATTTCGCGCCGCTGCACATCCCGCAGGCTCTGTCGCTCATCGCTTCCGCGCAGTCAATCTTTTCCGAGGCGAAGCATTTCGCGTGCTTTGACGATGCCTTTCATCGGACTATTCCGGAAGTGTCGTCTCATCTCCCACTCCCGCAACGCTATTACGACGCAGGTATTCGTCGATACGGTTTTCATGGTCTTTCCTACGGGTCGCTGGTGCATCATTTCGGAGATCAGCTTCCCGAACGAGCCATCTTTGCGCACCTTGGTAACGGATCGAGCCTCTGTGCTCTTCGCGACGGAGTTTCCATCGACACCACCATGGGCCTCACTCCGACAGGCGGCATTCCGATGGGCACTCGCTGTGGCGATCTTGACCCGGGCGTCTTCCTCTATCTTCTGCGCACCGAGAAACTGGACGCCGACGGGCTTGAAAATATGCTCAATCATCAGAGCGGCATCTTCGCTCTTTCTTCCGGCGAAAGCGATGTGAAGGCGCTGGAAGAGCGTGTCCGCTGCAACGATCCGCGCGCCGCTCTCGCGCTGAATGTCTTTGCGGTTTCCGTACGTAAGGGAATCGGTGCATACATTGCTCTCCTCGGCGGTGTGGACCTTCTCGTCTTTACCGGCGGCATCGGAGAGCACAGCGATCACATTCGGTCGGCAGCTACGGACGGCCTCGAATCTCTCGACCTCACGGCAGACAAGATTCAGATTGTCCCTACACAGGAAGAACAACAGATCGCGCGTCATTGTCGAACCATGATGATGCAACCATGATGATGCAACAATAACGACACTGATCTCATTACCTCAATAACCTGACCCTAATAATTCCCTCTGGCCGAAAACCACCATACTGGTGGAACCGGGCCACCGGAGGCCGGCGAATCGCCGCCGGTCCATACCCGGCATGCTCCTCTTAAACTGCTACAAACAATAGGGTTAATGGAATTGCCGCCAGCGCCCCACATTGGCACTCGGCCTGCATTCTTTCAGGCAGAGTTTGTGTCCCCAGCAAAAGGTGAGGTATCTATGAAATCGAAAGCCAAGTTAATAACGGCAATCTTAGGATTGGGATTGACGATGGCGATTCCGGGAGCCGTCATGGCGCAGAACCCGGACGACCAGACGCCGGATCAATATTCGAAACCGTCGGCGGGCATTCAAGCCGAAGCGACCATCCAGGGTCCCAATGATCAGGGCTCCGCGGACCAGGACGCGATTGACCAGGGTCCGATGGATCAAGGTTCGAACGACCAAGGCTCAATGGATCAAGGCCCGACGAATCAAGGCTCGACGCAGCCGGGCTATAACGATCAGGGCGCGGTCCAGAGTTCCAGCGCGCCGGTTGACACCAACTCCGGCGTTGCGCGCGTCAGTCTGATTCATGGCGATGTTTCCACGCAACGCGGTAATGCTGGTGACTGGTCGGCGGCTGCGCTTAATGCTCCGGTCCTTGCGGGGGATCGCGTTTCTACCGGCGACAAAGCGCGCACTGAGCTTCAGCTCGACTATGCCAACATGCTTCGGCTGTCTGAGCATACGCAGGCTAACGTCAATACCCTCACCAAGTCGCAAATCCAGATTCAACTTGGAAGCGGAATGGCGAACTACACCGTCCTGAAGAACAGCGATGCGGACGCGGAAATCGATACGCCCAACGTTGCCATTCGCACCAATCGCCGCGAATCCAGCTTCCGAATTCTAGTTACTGCCGACGATCACACTGAAGTGCTCGTCCGTAAAGGCGAAGTGGACATTACGACTCCGCAAGGCGGCACGCGCGTGGGGGAGGGCCAGTTTATTACCGTGCAGGGGGCGGGCGATCAGGCGCAATACAAGATCGGCCAAGCGCCTGCACGGGATGACTGGGACCAGTGGAATACCGATCGCGACAATGTGATTCGCAACGCGGCATCACGGCGGCGCACTAACGATTACTACGTGGGAGCGGAAGATCTCGACAATCACGGCACCTGGTCGGAAGTTCCGGACTACGGTCAAGTGTGGCGTCCAAATGTGGCGGATGACTGGGCTCCGTATCGTGATGGGCGCTGGGTGGATGAGCCTAATTGGGGATGGACCTGGGTTTCGTATGATCCCTGGGGCTGGGCGCCGTATCACTACGGTCGCTGGATGATGTACAACGGTGGGTGGGCCTGGTGGCCCGGTCCGGCCTACGGCGATCCGTTTTATCGCCCGATCTGGGCGCCGGCTTATGTTTCGTTTTTCGGATATGGCGGTGGATTCGGATACGGCTTTGGTGGCGGCTGGGGTTCAGTCGGCTGGCTGCCTCTGGGACCGTGTGACCGTTTCCATCCGTGGTATGGGCGGTACGGCGGGCGCTTCGGCGAGACCAACATCAACGCTTACAACCGTGGCGGTTTTGCTCCGCTGCACGGCGGCACGCGATTTTCGAACGTGAGCCTGGCGCTGCATGACCAGCGTTTCCGCGGCGGGACGACGGTCTCGAGCAGAGAGTTCGGCACGGGCCGCATGCACACTCAGCCGATGAATCACGCGCAGTTCCAGAATGCGCATTTCTCGACCGGCAGGCTGCCAGTGACTCCGAGCCGCGAAAGCTTCTCGGCCAGCGGACGCCCGGCTGCTGCTTCGACGATGCGGAATGTGTCCCAGAATCAGCACTTTTTCTCGGCACGAAGTAACGGTAATGGTGCGGCGTCATCGCGCTCGTTGGCTTTAGGGCGGCCGCAGGTCGCCAACGGCAATGGCCGCTTTGGTCAATCTGGACAGAACTCGGGACCGAACTCGGGACAAAACGGCGTTGCTGGATCGCGCTCTACGGGATCGCGCCCCATGGGTCCGCAGAACAATTCTGTCTCGCGTCCGGGGATGCGAGGCAATTCGAATGGGGGATCGGCGCCCGCTCGCGGCAGCGGCAGCAACGGTGGCGGATGGCAGAGATTTTCGCCGATGCCGGCGCGCCCATCGTCTCAATCAACCCGTCCGGCAGCCCGACCGGAATCGATGATCGGGCAAGGCGGGTCGGCTGGACGCACGTCGCCTGGACGCCCATCGGTCGATCGGCCATCATCATCAATGGATCGCCCGTCGCTTGGCCGCCCATCGATGGATCGTCCGGGAGGCAGCCAGTACGGCAATCCCCGCAGTTATTCGGCTCCAGAAAGCCGCGGCTATAGTTCAGGGAGCCGGGGTTACAACTCACAGGGTCAGGGATACAGCGGATACTCTCGCCCGCCACTCAACATGAGGCAGCCCATCGTTACTCCGCGCTCTTATGGCGGAGGCGGTTATAGTGGCGGCAGTCCGTACGGCGGCAATCGCGGCGGCTACAGCGGTGGTGGCGGACGCCCGGCCGCGAGTTACGGTGGTGGTGGACGTTCCGCTCCCAGCTACGGCGGCGGCGGTGGACATTCGGCGCCGAGCGGTGGATCCTCGCACGGTGGCGGTGGGTCATCGCACGGCGGTGGATCGTCGTCGGGCGGTGGCGGCAGACATGGGCGGTGACAATGCGCTGGATTCTTTCCCAGCGTAGCAAGGCAGCATAAGTAACATAGCAACACTCTTCCCAGCAGTGAGACGCGCAAACCGCGCGTCCCACTGCTTTTTTTGAAGCTTGTGGAGACGGTGCGCCTCACATAGTTATGACGGCGGCTCCGTCGATGGAATCCTCTTTTACCGCAATCAAAGCTTCGTTGACCTGGTCGAGTGGGAATGCGGTTACTTTCGGCCTCAGACCAATCTCGCGCGCGACCTGGAGGAAATCTCGAGCGTCAGCGCGAGTCATGTTCGCGACACTCCGAAGTTGGCGCTCGCCCCAGAGCAGGCGATCATAGTCAAACTGGGGAATCCGGTCCAAGTGAATTGCGTTGATGGCAACCACTCCTCCCTTCCTCAGGCTGGCCAGGGCTGCTATTACGACGTCGCCACTCGGAGCGAAAGTGACTGCGCAGTCAAGTTCCGCGGGCAGTTTGTCAGTCTCGCTTCCCACCCATGTGGCCCCGAGAGAAGCCGCCAACTGGCGATGAGTCGTTCCTCGGGTGGAGACATACACCTCGCAATTCCAGGAGCGCAAGACCGTGATTGCGAGATGGGCCGAAGCGCCGAACCCGAATAACCCGACACGGTCGCCAGGTTTGACACCCGCCACACGAAGGCTGCGAAAGCCAATAATGCCTGCGCACAAGAGCGGGGCAGAGTGTAAATCGTCCAGTTCATCGGGAAGAGGAAAAGTGAAATCGGAGCGAACGACTGCATATT
This sequence comes from uncultured Acidobacteriaceae bacterium, assembly GCA_963789205.1. GTDB lineage: Bacteria > Acidobacteriota > Terriglobia > Terriglobales > Acidobacteriaceae > Acidiflorens. The sequence continues at coordinate 31,809 of CAWBJV010000015.1, read as the reverse complement.
CAGCATAGCCGCCGTCTACCGTGTAACCGGTAAACGTGGGCGCGTCACAGAGATTCTCCAGACCGAGGCGACAATAGCGGCACGTGCCGTCTGTTCCGCCCATCCAGGAAACGCCCACGCGAGTGCCGATTGGAAGTTCGTGCGTGTCGCCTCCTACGACTTCGCCGACAATCTGATGTCCGGGGATTATTCCGGAGCGCGAGGGTGGTAAGTCGCCTTCGACGATATGCAAATCGGTGCGACATACTCCACACGCACGCACCCGCACCAGAACTTGACTTGGCTTCGGTTCCGGCCTGGGAACTTCGCCAACCCGCAGCGGCCGCTTCGAAACCGGTTGAGGCGAGGTTAGAGTGGCGGCTTTCATCGGCTCGGCGGGAGAAGTTCTCCCGACCGTCTCGAAATCAATATACTCTTTCCACTGAGACATTCTTTTTGAGCACTGCCTTATGCGAGAGCCAGTGAGAGACGAACGGTGGATTCGTTTTGTCTCAATCCCCTCTCCCTCCCGCCAGCACGAAGCCACCACGTCGGGCCCACCATTGCAGCAGCAGGTGGGTGGGAAAGTACACGACCAGGGGGACCACGACCAGGTATCCCAGCAGGTAAAGCAGGCCGGGCATCGCGTGTTGCTCGCGGAAGAAGGGGCCCCGGGCCCAGTTCACGTCGAACTGCGGACGCCAGAAATAGTTGACGGGAACTACCACCCAGGCGGTCAGCGTCTGGTAGAGCCATCCCCGGCGGTCGTAACCAAGGCGCCAGATGGCCCACAGCAGCAGCGGAGGAGTGGCCACGTGAAACAAGCTGAGCAGGCGAATGAATAAAGGTATGTTGGGATCGAACATGTATTCCGTGCCGCCGACGATGTGTGAGCCGGTGCTGAGAGTCCCCGCCAAGTCGATGGTGTAGAGAGTCTGGAACAGCAACAGTCCGGTCGCCTGCCAGGAGAAAATCAGGGGGCTCTCCAACCACAGGGCGAGCATGAGGAACAGGTTCCCCAGATCGCAGAAGAACAGGAAGTTTTGCAGGCCGTATTGGGTCCAGTAGAACGGGACCCAGGCGATCACCCAGACGGTCCAGCCGATCTTGAGCCAGAGTGGTACCCTCATGGCCGCCATTGTAGCCGGGCCGTTTCTGAACAGAACTTTCCTGACCACGATTCGGCCACACTTGCCCGATCACTCGCCGCGCCTGAAAATTCTCAGTTATTGTAATCAACGCTGGTTAATCGGGATCGGGATCGATTCTCACCCTCCGGCTAGTTACCCTGCTTCACGACTCCGTAAGTTCCTCGGACTGGCCGCCAACGACAGAAATTTGTGGGCCGAAGCCTTCACGGCGCAACCAGACGGCTCGAACGGTCGCTTCTTCGGGTCAGGATGTCGTGCATCTTTTGCACCAGGTCGCTCATATAAAACGGTTTTTGGATCAGAGCCAGTTTGCCGTCCAATTCCGCGATGTTGGCTACCTTGTCGTCCGTGTAGCCTGACATATACAACACATCGATATCTTGCCGGGTTTCTTTCAGACATTTGGCCAGTTCGGGACCACTCATTTCCGGCATGATTACGTCCGTCAGCAACAACCGAATTGGGCCCTTGTGTTGTTCGGCGACTTGCAGCGCATCAACGCCGTTGTTGGCGATCAGGACCGTGTAACCTCGGGCTTTCAATCCATCGCGCAGCAGATTCCGAAAGTCTGGCTCGTCTTCGACCACCAGGACGGTCTCTGAGCCTTGTCGCAACTCCGCCGGAACCGTCGGCGGAGAATCCGCGTCTAGAGCTTGCTCTATTTGTGGCAGATAGACCCTGAATGTCGTCCCGTGGCCGGCGTCGCTATCGGCGAAGACGTAGCCACCACTCTGCTTCACAATGCCGTAGACCGTGGCCAAACCCAAACCCGTACCCTTGCCAACCGGCTTGGTTGTGAAGAACGGTTCAAAGATGCGTGCCCGGGTTTCCGGGTCCATGCCGATTCCGGTATCGCTGACCGATGCCATCACGTATCGGCCCGGGGGAACAGGAACATCGTCGAACACCGCGGTTTCTTCGAAAACCACGTTCGCAGTTTCAATAGTCAGTTTGCCGCCCTTCGGCATGGCATCGCGGGCATTGACTGCCAGGTTCATGATGACCTGTACCATTTGGCCGGGATCTGCTTTCGTTTTTCCCAGCTTCGGGTCGAGTACGATCTTCTGCTCAATATCTGCTCCCATCAGGCGCTGTAGCATCTTTTGCGTTTCGGCGACGAGAGTATTCAAATTCAGAACCCGGAGTTGCAGCGCTTGCCTGCGGCTAAAAGCAAGCAGCTGGGCGGTCAGCGAAGCAGCGCGTTCTCCGGCCTTCTTGATGGTCTCGAGTCTTGATCGCGTCGGTCCTTCAGAGTTCAAGTCAGAGTTCAAGTCGCTGGAGAGCAGCTCGCTGTAGCCAATAATTACTCCCAGCAGATTGTTGAAGTCGTGCGCCACGCTGCCGGCCAATTGTCCGAGGGCTTCCATTTTTTGCGCATGACGCAACTGCTCTTCCAGGATTCGCCGGGCGGTCACATCTTCGGCGATGATCTCGAGAATGTCGCCGCTGTGTTCCGGACGCGACATGCGCCGGCCGCTGGCACGAACACTGACGGGCTTTCCATCCTTGCGCTTCCAAGTGAACTCTACGGCATTGAAGTAGTCTGCCCGTGTCAGCTGGGCGCGGAAGCTACCGGACTGCCCTTCCGAATACAGATCATGCGATACGGTCAGCGCCAGAAGCTCCGCCTCCGACTTGTAGCCAAGCATTTTCACGAGCGCGGGATTCGCGCGCAGGAAACGGTCTTGCTGCACGCTAATCGCGCCGATTCCATAGGGTGCGTGTTCGACAAACGAGCGCAATTCCGATTCCGATCGACGGACGGCTGCCTCCGCTTGCTTGCTCCCCGTCATGTCGATGCCAATGCCCGCAACGTAAGGGATGCCTTCGAGTTCCACCCTTACACCCGTGAAGTAGTATGGAATTCTCCGCCCCTCTTTCGCCAGATATTCAACTTCCACCTGGCTTTGGCCGCGAGCGAAAACTTCCTCCTTGGCCTGCTGCACAGCGCTTTTGTACTCGTCGGCCACATTACCCAGGGGACCAACTTTTCCCAGGGGACCAACTTCTGAAGGCGAGTATCGGGCAATCGTTTCTGCATTCTTGTTCCAGCGCAAGTTTCGCCCGGCTGCGTCTTGCAGGATAAAGACGCCCGGCAAGCTTTCGATTACCGCATCCGCCAAAGTTTTTTCATGCAGGAGGGCCTTCTCGACGCGCCTCCGTTTTTCCCGGCTGAGTATAAGGGCGAAAATGAGGATGGTTTCCAGAAGGAATAAGGAAACTGACGCAATAATGAGATAGCGATAACGCTCCCAGACCGAGGGCTCCCTGAAGAGTTCCACTCCTGAAGCAGGAAATCGTTTCTCGCTGATGCCCCAGCGCTGCAACTGGCGCCAGTCAACCATGTCTTGCGCTGAGTTATCGACAACAACCGGAATATTGGCGGTGCTCTCGCCGTTCAGAACGCGTCCCGCCAACCCCGCGATTTGTCTCCCCAGGCTCTCTGGGTCTGTCATTCGGCCGCCGACCACTCCATGCCCGATGTAGGTGGAATAGATGCCATAGACAGGATCACTGGCCGCTCGTGTGATCAGGTCCAGGGCCTCTTCCGGCAGGAAAAACTGCCCGCTGGCATCTTCAAAGTAAAATGTGCTGAGGATGACTGTGTGCGGCGGTAGCGCTGCCACCCGCCGCAGAAGTTCGTTCATCGGCAGGTCCGTCAGGTAGGTGACCGCTAGCGTTCGGTTGTACGGAGAAAAATCCTGCTTGAGTTGCTCCAGCCAATATTTTTCGACAGGGGAGCTGCCAACCGTTATCACAACCTGCGTTGTGTCTGGCTGTAGGCGCAAAGCGAGATCCAGAGTTCGCGCCGGTTCATCCGCACTCGCGACCCCGGTGATGCTTCGACCTGCGGATTCCTTCCCTATTTCCTGCTTCCAGTTGTCCAATCTCTTGACATTGAAAAGCGCGACGATCGGGGTTCCAGGAAAAAGGTCTCTCCCTTCGCCCAAGAGAAACCGCAGGGCTGCGTGGGACACCGGAACGATAAGGTCCGGCTTCTGCCCGGAAAATTTCAGCTTCAATAACTTGACCAGAACCTTGGAATGAGTGGCCGAGGGAAACCGGATCAAATCCAGATATTCTGTGTACAACTCAAGAGGATCGCGTGCCTGGGAGCGCAATCCCGAACGCAGCGCTCGATCAAATCCTCCATAGATCCCCTCTTCGTTATCGAGTGAATAAAGGATGAGCACTCTCTTGGGTGGGTTCGTGTCTTGCTTGGCCCAACCGCAGCTCGAAATAATAAGGGTAATAACGAAGGTGACCACCGCGTATCGCAGTGGGGAAATGCTTCGCGGGCGAAGGGGCACTGCGGACATCACAGGCCACCTGCTCTTTCGCGGATGGCAGTGCTTCGCACGGTCGGCCGGCTGGCTTGGCATGCACACTGACTCGGAACGCGACACTACAGCACTTCAAAACTCACGCGGGGAGTAGTGTTGAAGATATTAGCCCATTTCCGCGCTTCTGACCACATGCGCCGTCATTTACCGAGCCGTACTCAGAGCAACCAGGAATCAATGGATCTAACCGCCGCACCCTAGGCGTTGTCCTTGCCCGTATAATGTGCGCACATCAGGAAGCGAAGTATGTCTGCGCCTTTTGTGAGCCGAAAAATTCTTTTGGTGGAAGACGACGATGACTTGCGTCGCGCCTATGCTGCCCACCTGACCGCCAGTGGGTTTATGGTTGAAGAAGCCGAGGACGTGGCCGCGGCGTGTCAGATTTTTCGGGCAACCCGGCCCGATATTGCTATTCTCGATTTCCGCTTGCCGGACGGCACGGCGCTCGATCTGGTCCCAAGATTCAAGGAGCTCGAACCCACAATTCCCATCATTGTTCTTACTGGTTTTGGTTCGATGGAACTGGGTGTCTCTCTAATTAAGAGTGGAGCGGAGCACTGCCTGGCCAAACCGGTCGAGACTTCCGCCTTGCTGCTGATTGTGCACAAGGTGCTAGAGAATTCCAGAAATCAGCAGAAACAGCTGGCCAATGCGGTTCGCCGCCGCCGCGTAGTGCTCAATCCATTTCTCGGAGAAAGCGGGAGTATCAAGCGGCTGGCCGAAACCGCGGCCAAAGTGGCCAACAGCCAAAGCCCGGTATTGATTCAAGGGGAGACAGGCAGCGGGAAAGGCGTCCTGGCGGCCTGGCTTCACGAGAATGGTCCCCGCGCCGAAGAATCGTTTGTCGATCTCAATTGTGCCGGGCTGACGCGGGAGTTCCTTGAATCGGAGCTGTTTGGCCATGAGAAGGGTGCGTTCACCGGCGCCGTCAATGCCAAGCCCGGGCTGCTTGAGGTCGGTCATCGCGGCACTATCTTTCTCGACGAGATTGGCGACATCGACCCCAACGTTCAACCCAAGTTGCTGAAAGTTGTGGAAGAAAAGAGATTTCGGCGACTGGGGGACGTGCGGGATCGGTTTGTGGATGTGCGCTTGATCGCTGCCACCCACCAAGACCTGCGGCTGATGATCGAGAGCAAGACATTCCGCAGCGATCTTTATTTCAGGATCAGTACCGTACCGCTCGCCATTCCGCCCCTCCGCGAACGCCAGGATGATATTCCGCAAATCGCTCGTTCGCTGCTGCTGAGGATCTGCTCCGACATGGCGCGCTCCCCCGCCGATCTCTCAGAAAAAGCTGTGGAGCGGTTGCGCTCATACTACTGGCCGGGGAACATTCGCGAGTTACGTAACGTGTTAGAACGCGCTCTCCTGTTCGTAGACCGGGACGTTCTGGAGCCGGGTGACCTGGCATTCGAGCCCAGTAGCAGTACGCGGTCCAGTTCCTACAGTCCGCGCTGGACCCTGGAACAACTGGAGCATTTCCACATCGCGTCAGTTTTTTCCGCGGAGAACCGAAACGTAGAAAAGACCGCCAGCCGTTTGGGTATCGCCAAGAGCACGCTCTATCAGAAGCTTAAAACACTTAACCTCAGCTAAGGCGGGGCCTCAGGGACATCGGGGTTCGAATTCCAGACTCCGAGTTCGGAAACTGGAAAACCATTTCCCTCAGACCGGATTCTCCGGCATTACTCGTCCCGAAGTTGCTTCCTGTCAGTCTCTTAGCCCTTCGTCATTTCCGAGACGGAATTGGCATACCGATTGCCAATACGGTGGTGGATCACGAGAGTCTTGAAAGCAACGTACTTCTGCAAAACGCGCAAGACGCGCAAAACGCGCGAAACGCAGTAAGAGGAAATGAAATGCCCAAGAAGGTCCTGCTCGTGGACGACTCCACGACCACGCTGATGATGGAAGAAATGATTCTGAGGGAACGCACTACCTATCAGTGCGTAACCGCTGCGGACGGCCTGGACGCCATTTCGCGCGCCGTCGTCGAAATGCCGGATCTGGTGCTGATGGATGTAGTGATGCCGCGCATGAACGGCTTTGAAGCCTGCAAGCGCATGCGGCTCGAGAAATCTCTCAGTCAAACGCCCATCATCCTGGTTACTACTCGTGGCGAAGAGGAGTATGTGGAGGCCGGTTTTCAGAGTGGTTGCAACGACTACATAACCAAACCGATTAACAGCTTCGAATTGGTCACCCTACTGCAAAGCTATCTCGGGGAGTAAACACCGCGCGCAAGGAAATATCCAGAGAGACCATGAGAAACAACTCCGATCCAACTGCGGATGTCAAGAATCACGGCGCCGTGCTCGAAGTCGGCAATCAGGCCAAAGTGTATGCGGCCCGTATGCGCTTGCAGAATGCGCTCGATCAGGCGGACGCCCTGGACGCTATCCGCGAGATCGCGGGCAATTTGATCGGGAGCGAAGAAGTTGCAGTCTTCAAAGTAGACAAGAAGCGGTCCGAGCGCTGGCTTTATTGGTCTTTTGGCGTTGATCCGAACCACCACGTTGTCCTCGATCTGCGGCGGGAGCCGAACCTGGCGCCGGTGCTCGGCGGCAAGCCCCTCTTCCGAAACAAGCTAACAAAGGAAAACCTGCTCTCGACGGACGATCCTGTTAGCGCTCTCATTCCTATTCTGGTGGATGGGATCGTAGCCGCAGTCATTGTGTTGTTCCGGTTGTTTCCTCACAAACCAGGTCTGGAAGCGGTGGACCTCGAAATCTGTGAAGTGCTGTCGAACTCCGCTGGCCGGGCCATTGAGCCGTATCACGCCCGCCCATCCAGAACAAAAGGTCACAAATGAATTCCAGATCGAAATCACGAAAATTCAACCCGGCTGTGCTCCCCATGGAGTATCTGCCCCGTGTTCCGTACGCTTCCGATGACAAGCACACCAAGCATTACTTGATCCCCGGCAAGATCTTCGTTGCCGCGCAGCCGTTCGCGATCAGCACCATAGTGGGCTCGAGCGTGGTTCTCTGCCTATGGGACTCCGCTAGTCAAATCGGCGGGGCCAATCATTTCATGCTGCCCGAAGGCCCCGAAGACAGCGAGAACGCCACTCGCTATGCGAATGTCGCCAATCCTGCCCTGCTGCAACAAATGCTCAGTCTGGGCGCCGATGGCAACAACCTGGTGGCGAGAATCTTCGGCGGTTCACTTTCGACCATCCGATTCGGAAATGAAGGCGAGCGCCTGGGCGATCGCAATGTCCAGGCCGTGACGCACTTCCTCAACATGAACGGCATTCGCCTGGTGCAGAGCGAAGTGGGCGGCACGCACGGCCGAAAGTTGGTCTTTCACACCGACGACGGACGAGCCTGGTCGGAACAAATTTGACAATGGGAATCATCAATCTCAAGGCACACCTCCCGGCCCGGGTTTCCGGGATGGGTCCGAGCCCGCTCCCGGGTGAACGTCACCGTGCGTATCTGCTGCCGGGACAATTTCATGTCAGCGCGGAACCCTGTCAGATCAAAACGATCCTGGGCTCCTGCGTTTCCATTTGCCTCTGGGATACGCGGCGCGCTGCGGGCGGGATGAACCACTTCCTGCTGCCTTCCGCCAGGGAAGGTCAGCCTTCCCTCAGGTTCGGCGACGTGGCGACGGCTGCCTTGCTCGAAAAGCTTCTGTGGGTTGACTGCCGCGTGGAAAACCTCACGGCCAAGGTGTTCGGCGGTGCAGCGATTTTTCAGAATCAGAATCGTTATGCGGCCAGCCTGGGCGCGCGCAACGTGGCAGCCGCGCTTCAACTGCTGAAAAACGCCGGAATCCCAGTTGTGGCGCAGCAGACCGGCGGAAGTCACGGGCGCAAACTCATTTTCAACACCGACGACGGCGCTGCCTGGTCCAAGCGGGTTTAACAGGAAAAAAAAGAAAGTAAAAAATGGATTTCGATCGTGAAAAAGTAATAGCGGCGTTCGTGGCTGAGTCCGAGGAAGGTCTCGAGCACACCGAGCAGTACTTGATTGCCGCGGAGACGGACCCTGGCAATACCGAACTGCTCGATGAGATGTTCCGCGTCGCCCACACCATCAAGGGCAACGCGTCCGCGCTGGATTTCCCGGAGCTTGCGGGTTTCGCCCATGTGATGGAAGACCTGCTTGAAGCGCTGCGCAAGCACGAAATCGCGATTTCGCAGGAGCTGATCTCTTTGCTCCTACACGGCGTGGATGCGCTGCGCGCGCTGATCCCGGGCGCCGCCGAAGGCAGTGACCGGCTGAGCCCTTCGCACCATGAACTCAAAAAAACTATCGCGAGTTATGCCTCAGGGAGAGTAGGCGCGCCTCCAGCGACCCAAAGTTCTCACGACCGGCCCTCCCCGCCGGCGGTTCCGGGTTCTGTGCCATCTGGTGGAACCCGGAACCGCACTCTTCGCGTCGACATCGAGAAGCTCGATCAAATGTTGAATCTCACGGGGGAGATTGCGATTGCTCAGGGCCGCCTCCGTCGCATGGTCGAGGAGCTAAAGACCGAAAGCGGACGGAGACTTCTCGAGATGCAGCGCGAGGTTGAACGTCTGCAAAAGAACCTTCAGGAGCAAGTCATGGGCGTTCGTCTGGTTTCCGTCGGCCCACTGTTTCAACAGTTCGCCCGTTCCGTGCGCGACATTTCTCAAAGCCATAACAAACTCGCGCGTCTGGAGATCGTGGGCGCCGACGTCGAAGTGGACACCCGTGTTCTCGAGCATCTCAAAGATCCGTTGCTGCACATGATCCGCAATGCTGTCGATCATGGCATCGAGAGCCCTCAAGCGCGCCGTGCCGCTGGCAAGAGCTCTTGCGGATTGCTCAAACTCACCGCGCTCCACAAGGCCGGCAGCATCGTTATCCAGCTTTCTGATGATGGCGCCGGATTCAACCGGCAACGCATCCTGGCAAAAGCCAGGGCATTGAATCTGCTGGACGACGGAGAGAAGGCCACGGATCACGAACTGTTCAATCTAGTGTTCAAAGCTGGATTCACGACCGCCGTCGAGGTTACCGATCTGTCCGGTCGTGGTGTGGGCATGGACGTCGTTCGCCGCAACATCGAGTTGTTGCGAGGAAATATTGAGATTCACAGTGCCGCGGGCCAGGGCACAACCATCACTATTCGCCTGCCTCTGACCCTCGCGATCATCGAGGGCTTTTCTGTCCTCGCCAACAATGAAACGTACTTGATTCCACTGGAGATGATCAGCGAGTGCCTGGAGCTGCCAATCGACCAGATTTCAAGTGACAAGGTCGGAGTAATCAAGCTGCGGGGCGAACCATTGCCTTATATCAGACTTCGCGAGGTATTCGGAACTCCCAGCCACCTTCCTATCCGCGAAAACGTTGTGGTAATCCACCGGGAAGGCGGTTATGCCGGAATTGCAGTGGAGAAACTTCTGGGCGAATGCCAGGCCATCATCAAGCCGTTAAACCGAATTTTCCGGAATGTGCCTGGCGTTTCCGGTTCGACCATCCTTGACGACGGACGCGTCGCGCTCATCCTCGATACGGGTGCGCTTCTTCGCGAGGTTGTGGCCGAGGAAACACGGACGGTGAACTGACCGGAAGTTGAGATCAAAAGACCAAAGAAAATCAGCGCTTCGGCGCGACACAAAGGCAATAGTGAAAGGAATAAATATATGTTGAAGAAGTTCTCAGTCGCAAAACGCCTCGCCCTCGGGTTTGGAGTCGTTCTATTTCTGCTCCTCGTCGTAACCGTGGCGGGCTACTGGGGCATGGAATCCGTGACCCACGAAACTGTCACCATGCTCCGCGGAGATTCTAAAGTGTCACAGCTTGCGGATGAAGCCAAGATCAAGACTCTCGAACTCCGCCGCTATGAGAAAGACACGCTGCTCAATATGGATAACAAGCCGGTCATGCAAAGTTATCAGGAGAAGTGGAAAGAGCAATTGGCAGAGCTTCGATCCATTGTGATTGACCTGGATGCGCGGGTCGCTTCCGACAGCAGCAAGCAACTCGTGGCGGCGATGGAGCGCGAAATCGCAGCCTACGAGCGTGGCGTGGACGCGGTCGTTGCCGGCATTAACGACGGAACGATCAAGACTCCTCAACAGGGCAATGCCAAGGTCACCGAAGTTAAGGACGAGATCCACCGGATGGAGGCGGCAGCGACAGATCTGTCGGAAAAGCATCGCAAGATCATGGCCGACAAGGAAGAGACCATTACCGCTTTCGCGCGGCAGACCGCTCTGGTGATGTTCACGATAGTCCTGGTGACGTTCATGGTGGCGACCTTTGTGACGTTTGCGGTCTCTCGTGGTATCACCCGGCCGGTTAAGGCCATGGCCGACCACCTGGGCGAAATGGCCCAGGGCGGCGGCGATTTGACCCGGCGGATTGAAATCATTTCACAGGATGAAGTAGGTCAGATGGCGAGTTCATTCAACCTCTTCGTAAAGAAACTCGAGGAAATCATCGGCGAAGTTCGCACCAGCAGCGATGGCATCACCAGCGCCGCCACGCAGGTCGCTACGTCAGCCGCCTCACTCTCTCAGGGTACCAGCGAGCAAGCGGCCTCAATCGAAGAGACCACTTCCAGCCTGGAGCAGATGAGCGCCTCCATCACCCAAAACGCCGAAAACAGCCGGCAGATGGAACAGATGGCCGTCAAGGGCGCACGCGATAGCGAGGAGTCGGGGAGCGCGGTTCGTGAAAGCGTAGTGGCCATGAAGCAGATCGCGGAGAAAATTTCCATCATTGAGGAGATCGCTTATCAAACCAACCTGCTGGCGTTGAATGCCGCGATCGAAGCGGCCCGCGCTGGTGAGCATGGCCGCGGATTCGCCGTGGTTGCCACCGAAGTCCGCAAACTCGCCGAGCGCAGCCAGACGGCCGCGCAGGAAATTGGTGGACTCGCCGCCAACAGCGTGGGAGTCGCCGAACGCAGCGGGGAACTTCTGCGAGAACTGGTGCCAGCGATTAAGAAGACAGCGGAACTTGTCCAGGAGGTGACAGCGTCATCCCGAGAGCAGTCCTCAGGCGTAACGCAGATTAACCAGGCCATGACATCTGTGGATACCGTGACTCAGCGCAATGCCGCCTCGGCGGAAGAACTCTCCAGCACCGCCGAAGAGCTAGCGGCTCAGTCCGAGGCCTTGCAACAGCTTATGGCTTTCTTCAGGGTTGGCGGGGAAAGGATTTCATCCGCGTCCCGCAGGACACTGACCGAGCACAAGCCATTTCAGCATCTCTCATCGGCGCCCATAGCCCCGAAGAAGGCCAACGGCTCTGCGATTGAGCACAACTTCACCCGGTTCTAAAGGCGGACTAACATGCAAATCAAAGAAGAAACGAATCCGATAACAGAGCGGGACGTGCAGCAGTATCTCACGTTCATGATCGGCGCCGAAGAGTACGCGGTAAGTCTGCTCAAGGTGAAAGAAATCATCGAGTACGACACCATCACCGAGGTCCCAAAGACGCCGGAATGGGTTCGGGGCGTGATCAACCTGCGGGGAAGCGTGGTCCCCGTGATCGATCTAGCGGTGAAGTTCAGGCAAGCCCCCAGCGTTGCCGGAAAGCTCACCTGCATCGTGATCACGGAAGTCGAGTGCGAGGGGGAAGCCACCGTGATGGGCGTGATGGCGGATTCGGTCCGGCAAGTCATCGACCTCAAGCCAGAGGAAATAGAGGAACCGCCGACCTTCGGGACGCGGGTAAAGGTGGACTACCTAATTGGGATGGCCCGCGCAGGTAAGAAATTCTGCCTCATTCTCGATACGGAGAAAGTCCTTTCGACGGACGAACTCCTTGAACTTCCGGACTCTGTAGCGGAGCCCGAGAACCTGGAACCCGGGGACGCCGCAGGAGAGATTTCGGTGGTTGTCGACGATTCCCTGGGTGGGCCGGAAGAGCCTGCAGAGTCTAGTCCCAAGTAGCCGACGAATGTCCAGACCAAGACATTCTCATGCCGGAAGCCGGAATCACCAGGACGCTCAGGAGCGCTCGGCGCTGACTCCAGCACTGTTTCGTAAGTTCCAGGAGTTGATCTACCAGGAAGCTGGGATCTGGCTGGCTGTGCACAAGCACGCCTTGCTGACCGGCAGGGTTGCCCGCCGGCTCCGCCTCCTGGGTTTGAACAGCATGCAGGAATACTACGACTTGATAACGCAGCCCGATCAGCTTCACGAGCGTGCCGTGATGATCGATTGCATCACCACCAACGAGACCCATTTCTTTCGCGAGTCCCGGCACTTCGACTTTTTGTCGCAGAACGTTTTTCCGAAATGGCAGCACGAGGCCGCAACTGGCGGCCGTCCAACTCGCCTTCGCGTTTGGAGTGCGGGCTGCTCTAGTGGAGAGGAACCCTACTCGCTGGCCATGCTTCTGCTGAAACACTTTCCTGAGGAGAGAGGGTGGAGCCTGGAAGTGCTTGCCACAGACATTTCCACCCGCGTCCTGGAAAAAGCGCGCGCGGCGGTTTATCCCATCGAGAAGTCCAAGGACATCCCCCAGGAATACCTTCGCGCTTACATGCTCAAAGGTCGAGGTGAGCGCAGCGGCGTGATGAAAGTGCGCCCGGAGCTGCACCGGCTGGTGCGGTTTGCCCGGGTTAACCTCCATGCCGATGTCTACCCCGTCCAGGGCTTCTTTGACCTCATCTTTTGCCGGAACGTCTTGATCTACTTCGACCAGAAATCAAAGGAAAAAGTAATCGGCGGCATCTTGCGCCATCTTTCTCCTTCGGGACTGTTGTTTGTCGGACATTCGGAACACCTGGGCGGAATATCGCCCGATCTGAAAACGGTTGCGCCCACAGTGCACGCTCTATGTCCTTCGAATGCGGAGCCTTCACAGCGCGGCGTTGCGAATGGCACAGTAACTTCTATTCCAATCTGAACATGGGTGATCTGAACATGGGTGAATTGTGAAGACGGACTTCCCGCGCGCAAGAAGAGAACCCGACGGAAGCATTCATGTCCTCGTCGTAGACGACTCCGCGGTTGTGCGGCAGGTTATGCAGGCCGTGCTCGGCGCAGACCCAAGAATCAGAGTCAGCGTGGCCGCTGACCCCATCATTGCCTTTGCCAAGATTGAAAAAGAACCGCCTGATGTGATCATCACCGATCTCGTCATGCCGCGCATGGACGGCCTGACATTCCTGACGAAGATCATGGCGGAGAGGCCCATGCCGGTTGTCGTCTGCTCCGAGGTAGCGCACCGGCGCACCGAAGACGCAATCTCAGCTCTGGAACTGGGAGCGGTGGAAGTGATCACCAAGCCCAAACTGGGTGTACGTAACTTCCTTCACGAATCAGCCGTGATGCTGCTTGACGTCGTCCGCAGCGCCGCCCAGGCCAGAGTGGTCCGCCGGGTGCCCGCAAAGCGATTGCCGCGGGATACCGCCGATGTCGTGCTGAAACTTGGGCCTTTTGCAGCGCCCCGCCCCGCCGAGGATAAAGTCATTGCCGTGGGCGCCTCCACCGGGGGCACGGAAGCTCTTCGTGAATTTCTTCAAGCTATGCCTACGAACTGCCCCGGCATAGTCATCGTCCAGCACATGCCCGAAATGTTCACCCGTGCTTTCGCGGATCGCCTCAACAAAGATTGCGCGATCGAAGTTAAAGAAGCCTCCAATGGCGCCCTGATTCACCCTGGATGCGCACTCATCGCACCTGGCGATCATCACCTTGTCGTGCAGCGAACCGTACTCGGTTACCTGGCTCAAATCACCGATGGACCACTGGTCTCGCGCCACAGACCCAGCGTCGATGTTCTATTCCGGTCGGTGGCAAAGTCAGTTTCGTTCAATGCCGTGGGCGTGATTATGACCGGAATGGGCAGTGATGGCGCCCAGGGTTTGCTCGAGATGCGCCAGTGTGGAGCCCAAACCATCGCTCAGGACGAATCCAGTTGCGTTGTTTTTGGCATGCCGAAGGAAGCGATTGCCCGCGGAGCCGCGGTCACGGTTGTTCCGTTGAACCGGATTGCAGACGTCGCCTTGAAAATGGCTACTGTCCAATCTGCACGCGCCATTACCCTGGGGACAGACTGATGTCCCCAGTCGCCCTGTTGCTGCTGACGTCGGGCTTTCCGGTTAGCGGGTCGCCCACTTCAAGTGCGCATTGACGGGTGACGACGCTAACGTGCCGATCCACGACCAGTATGGCCCGGCGGCGAAGACAGCTTGTCGCCCGCGTAGAACTCGCGTACGTCCCCGCACTGCCTCACTGGGTCGTGAACTGGATGTAGCCGTAGTTCAGCACGTTTCCACCGACGTCCCACAACTGGGCCTGGTAGCTGATCTCAAAGTAGTACGTTGCGCCGCCTCCCGTCAGGTTCGAGTTGGGTTTCAGTGAGACTGTCTTGAAATCCGTGGAGAACGTGATGGCCGCGGGCACTACGTTGTTCGCGGCATCGCGCAGCGTGAAGCTGTTGTTCGCGTCGAACGACGCCGGATCCATTGCCTGGCTGAACACGGCCTGAAGCGTGGAGTTGTCCGGAACGTTCGCCTGGTTCGCCGTGGGGAATGTCGACACGACCGTGGGCGTCACCAGATCGGTTCCCGTTCCCGTGGTGAATGACTGCGACGCGAAGCTGGACTGAGTGTTGCCGGTGATGTCCAGGACTCCTGTCACGTTGATGGTGTACACAGTGCTCTTGGCCAGCGGCACCAATGGCCGCAGTTGGATGCCCTGATCTCCGTCGTAGAGCGTTGTGGTGGTTGGGACGACCGTGCTGCCCTGCTTCAATGTCACGCCTCCGAGGGAAGCGCCGTCGATGGGCTTGTTGAACAGGATATTCACGGGCGCATTGATGCCCACTCCCGTGAAGCCGCTCGGCGGACTGACCTGCTGCACCACCGGGCCCGTGGTGTCGGTCCCGGTTCCGGTGAAGAAGTTAGACACGCAGAAACCCTGCTGCTGGTTCCCGGAGAGGTCCGTCATGTTGTAGCTGCACATCTGGAACGTATGGCTGGCCCCCAGGGTGGCCGTTGGCTTCAACATGACCGTGGTTAGATCCGCACTGAAGCTGACGGTGAAAGCCACATAGCCTAAGGTGTAGTCGTAGAGGTACAAATCCTGTGCACCCCCTGGATTGAGGGAGCCTGGATCCATCGGTTTGTTGAACTGCAGGGCGAAGGCGGCATTAGTGCCGACCGTCTGGCCGTACTGCACACTGGAATTGACCACGTATGGCGCGCTGAAATCGGCGCCTGCCATGGTGGTGAAGTGGGTAGTCTGGCTGGCGACGGCGACTCCGGCCTGGCTAGTGACACCGCTGATGGCAATCGCCATCGTCGTGCTGGAGGGCAGCGGAGCCTGCGGAATAATCATGGTGCGGGTGTAATCGGTCGTGAAGCTGATGCTCGCCGGCACTTCGGTGACCGAACCTCCACTTAGCTGGATCGAGCTGCCGGTGACCGACACCGGGTTGATCGCCTTGTTGAAGTTGACGCTGACGCCGGCGTTGGTCCCGATGTTGGCGGCAGTGTCCGGAGGAGCGACGGACGAAACGGTCGGCGCGGCATTGTCCACGCCCGTAACCACCGTGAAGATCAACTCATAGGCCTGCACGTTTACGCCGTCGATGTTGGTCACGTTGCCGCCGTAACTGACGTACGCGAAGTACTGTCCGGCAGCCAGGTTGCTTGTGGGAGCGATGTTAATTACCTGGCCGCCGCCCGACAGCGACAACGTCGGGGTCAGGAATGTCCCCGTGCTGTACTGGTAGAGCACCACGTTCGTGCTGTTGATCGTGCTGGCCAGCAGTGGCTGGTTGTACTCGATCTGGATGACGGTGTTCTGCGGCACATTGGTATTGCCATAGAACGGGTTGACCGCCTGTACAACGGCCGCCGTATTGGTTAGAGATCCAGCCGTGGTGAACTGGCCGGAGAAGTTCTGCAAGTAGTTGCCGTAGATATCCTGGGCTGTCGAATCGAGGAAGACCTGGATGCTCGTGCCGGCACTAAGGGCCGAGGTGGGGGTGAATTCGATGCTCTGACCGTTGCTTCCCACGGTGGTGGTGCCCGAGACCAGCACTCCGTTTTGTGAAATATGCAAAGCGCCGGCGAGCGTCCCGCCATTCATGGGAGTGGTGGTAAACAGAGTGATGACCGTGCTCGCGGGAACCTGGGTCGCGCCGCTGCCGGGACGCATGCTGATCACATACGGCGTCGCGTTCGAACTCGCCGCGGCAGTGGTGAACTGACTGGTCGTGTTGGCCAGCGCGTTTCCGGAAAGATCCTTAATCAGGTTTGTGGCCGTGACCGTGAGAGTGGCGCCCGCGGGCAGCGTCGAGCTGTTGTAGTTGAGGACGACGGTACGATTGTCGCGAGAGATGGACGTGGCCGGATTGAGCGGCACGTCTCCGTTCAGCAGGTTGACGCTGCTGGCATTGATCGTCGTCGGGTTGATGGACTTCGAGAACGTCAGCACGACCTGCGTGTTGAGACCGGCATTCGTGATGCCGTTCGCCGGCGTGATGGTCACTGTGGGCGGCGTGGTGTCTGCCGTGTTGGCAGTGGTGAAGGTATAGCTGTATTGGTAATCGGGATTGCCGGCCTCGTCCGTCAATCCATATACACCGAATTCCATCTGGGTGTTCCCCGGGTACGGGGTCAGCGGCGTGAAGGTCACTGACGTGCCATTCACGCTGTAGCTCCCTACCACAACCTGGTTGGTGTTGTAGACGTAGACAAAGACGGTATTCGGGTTCACCGAGGCCGCATTGATCAAGTTGTTCATGGTTAACGTGACCGGGCTGGTCACGGATACACCGGTAGTTCCGCTGACCGGACTCGTCGAAACCACGGTGAATGAGGTATACGTTGTGGCGCCCGTGGTGAACGAACTGGCGAAGGTGGTGACCGCGTTGCCTTCTACATCTTTGAAGCCGCTGACCGACACGTTGTAGAGCTGGCTAGCGGTCAGTGGCGCGGCGGGCACGAAGGTGAGGGTGACGCCGTCAGCAGCTAGAGTTACTGTTCCAGCAATGGCGCTGCCGCCTGATGGCGTCACCGTGATGGAGCTGTTGGTAACTGTCGTGGGATCAATGTCGTCACTCATCACCGCAGTGATCCGGGCGTTGAGCGGAACTCCGGTCTGCGTATTACTGGGATTGATGCTGCTGACCGTGGCCGGGGTCGCGTCCGAACCCGAACCGGTCACGAAGTTGGCTTGATAGCCGTAGCCGTAGTTGCCGGCAACGTCGAAGTAGTTCGCGCCATATCCCACATAGAGGGAGTAGGAAGTGTTCGGCGACAGTGCCGAGGCAGGCGTGATGGTCGCCGTCAACCGGTCCGCGGACATGCTGACCGTGGCCGGCACGTACTGATTAGTGACATTGTTGTACAGCTCGACTGAGCCGCGGTTGAACAACTCGTTGGAGCTGCTGACGACGCTGAGCGGATTGAGGCGCTCGGTGAAGACGACGCGGGGCGCCACGTTGGTCCCGATGCCGGTCGCGCTGTTCGGCGGATCCGAAAGAGCTACCTGCGGATGGAGCAAGTTGAAAGTTGGCCCGGTCTGGAAGGTATTCGTGACCGTGCCCACCATCGTATTACCGGCCGTGTCTTTGACTCCTTTAATCGTTATGGTGTAGCTGGTGCCGGCGGCCAGTAACGGCAGCGTCGGCGTCAGGGTCAGCAACTGGTTGCCATCGCTGAACGACGGCGTGACCGCGACCGGGTTGCCGCCCGTCGTGAGCGTGATCTGGCCAATAGTGGTCGGCTGAATTGGCTCATTGAACAGAATCTGGACCGGAGCATTCACTGGGACTGCGGTCTCGGTGTTCTCCGGGCTGGTATTGATGACCGTGGGCGGGTTGGTGTTGGGGCTGAACGACGCCGTGAAGGAGATGTTGAATCCCTGCTGTACGTTCCCGGAGAGATCCGTCATGTTAAAGCTCCACAGGGCGTACTGGTCTCCGACGGCCAAGGGGCTATTGGGCACGATGAAGATTGTGGTCTGGTCGGCGCTCCACGAAACTGTCGACGCGACATACCCGGTGCTGTAGTTATAGACGGTGACGTTCTGCGCATTGAAGGTGGCAATGTCCATCGGCTTGCTGAACGTCATGCTGAAGACAGAGTTGACGGGAACATTGGTTTGGCCGCTCACCACGCTGCTGCTGATCACGTAGGGTGCGGTGAAGTCCGGCTGGGCCGCGGTGGTGAAGTGAGTCGTCCTGGTAGCGACCGCAACGCCGGCCTCGCTCGTCACACCGTTGATGGCAAATGTCATCTGTGTGCTGGGCGGCAGCGGAGCCTGCGGCACGATCGACACGCGGGTGTAGTCGGGGCTGAAGCTGATGCTCGACGGAACTTCAGTGACCGAACCTCCACTTAGCTGGATCGAGCTGCCCGTGACCGATATCGGGTTGATCGCCTTGTTGAAGTTCACGCTGACGTAGGCGTTGGTCCCGATATTGGTGGAGTTGTCGGTTGGCGCCTGTGACACGATCGTCGGCGCGGCGTTGTCCACGCCCGTACCCACCGTGAAGATCAACTCATAGGCCTGCACGTTTACGCCGTCGATGTTGGTCACGTTGCCGCCGTAACTGACGTACGCGAAGTACTGTCCGGCAGCCAGGTTGCTTGTGGGAGCGATGTTAATTACCTGGCCGCCGCCCACCAGCGACAACGTCGGTGTAAGGAATGTCCCCGTGCTGTACTGGTAGAGCACCACGTTCGTGCTGTTGATCGTGCTGGCCAGCAGTGGCTGGTTGTACTCGATCTGGATGACGGTGTTCTGCGGCACATTGGTGTTGCCATAGAACGGGTTGACCGCCTGTACAACGGCCGCCGTATTGGCGGGCGATCCGGCTATGGTGAACTGTCCCGAGAAGCTAGACAAAGCGACACCGTCTGCACTGAGCGCGGTCGGGTCGAGGAAGACCTGAATAAAGTCGCCCGGATTGAACGAAGCGCCCGGCGTGAACTCGATCGCCTGCGCGTTGCTGAACAGTTGTACCGATCCCGATACCACCACTCCGTTATCGGTGACGTGCAAGGCTCCGGTGACGGTCGCAGGATTCATCGCGGTGTTGGTGAAGAGCGTCACGAGTGTGCTGGCGGGGACATTGGTCGCGCCGTTTCCGGGACGCATCGAGACCACGTAGGGTGCGGCGTTCGAGAGCAGCGTGGTCAAGGTGAACTGGCTGCTGGTGTTGGCCAGGGCGTTGCCCGACAGATCCTGAATGCCGCTGGTGAGTTCGATGGTGATGGTTGCGCCCGCCGGCAGCGTTCCGCCGTAGTAGTTGAGAACAATCGTGCGGTTATCTCGGGAGATGGTGTACCCGTAGCCGAGCGCGGTATCGCCATTGAACAGGGCCACCGTATTCGCGGTAATAGTGGACGGATTGATCGACTTCGAGAACGTCAGCACGATTTGCGTGTTGAGACCGACGTTGGTGGCGCCGTTGGCTGGCGAGATGGTCACCGTGGGCGGCGTGTGGTCCACCGTATTGGCAGTGGTGAAGGTGTAGCTGTATTGGTAATCGGGATTGCCGGCCTCGTCCGTCAATGCATACACACCGAATGCCATCTGGGTGTTCCCCGGGTACGGGGTCAGCGGCGTGAAGGTCACTGAAGTGCCATTCACGCTGTAGCTCCCTGCCACAACCTGATTGGTGTTGTAGACGTAGACAAAGACGGTGTTCGGGTTCACCGACGCCGCGTTGATCAGGTTGGTCATGGTGAGCGTGACCGGGCTGGTCACCGATACGCCGGTAGTTCCGCTGACCGGACTCGTCGAAACCACGGTGAACGATCCGTTGGCATATGTCGTGGCGCCCGTGGTGAACGAACTGTTAAAGGTGGTGAGGGCATTGCCGTCGATGTCCATCAAGCCGCTGACCGACACGTTGTAGAGCTGGCTAGCGGTCAGTGGCGCGGCGGGCACGAAGGTGAGGGTGACGCCGTCAGCAGCTAGAGTTACTGTTCCAGCAATGGCGCTGCCGCCTTGCGGCGTCACCGTGATGGAGTTGTTGGAAACCGTCGTGGGATCGACATTGTTACTCAGCACGGCGCTGATCTGGGCGTTGAGCGGCACACCGGTCTGAGTGTTACTTGGATTGATCGTGACCACCGTGAGGGGGTTGGTGACGACACTATTTCCGGTGTAGAAGGTCGACGCGAAGCAGTTGCCTTGCTTGCCGGCAACGTTGGTGTAGCCGCAGATGTACAGGTAGTAGTAGGTGCTCGGCAAAAGCGGCGCACTGGGCGTCACCGTGGTGGTTAGATGGTCGGCCGAAACCGTCGTAGTTACGGGAACGGGGAGGTTGGCCTCGTAATACAGGGTTACCGACCCGGGTATGGTCAACTCGTTGATGGGCTCGTTGAAGGTCAGGCGCGGCGTGACGTTCAAACCAACTCCAGACGCATTGTTCGGCGGATCAACGAGCGTTACGGAAGGAGTAGTCGTGTCGCTGGTTGTTCCCGCCGTGAATGTGAAATTGCCGGGATTCATCAGCGGGTTCTCGGCAACGTCGGTAATCTGGTTTGTTACGACGATGGTGTAAACCTTGGAGGCGGTGAGAGCAGCCACCGGCGTAAACGTTAACTGGGTGTTTCCGCGGGATAGTGCGATCGCCCCGGGGATTTGAGTGCTGCCTTGTTGCAGTTGCAGACCGTTCGTTGCGCTAATCAAACTGATCGGCTCGTTGAATTGAAGCACGACTAACGAATTCAAAGGAACCGCGGTCGCGTTGTTATCCGGGCTTACGCCGTTCAGCTGCGGGCCCTGGGTTTGCGGGGCGAATCCAGTCGTGAAGGTGTAGAACGCGCCGGGGAACGGATTCTGCGCGATATCGAGGATGCCGTTAGTGAGCTGCACGTAGTAGTAGCGGCCGGCGTTGTATGGCGTCGACGGCACGAAGGACGCCGTGAAGCCGGAGGGATCCACTTGCAACGTGCCCTGTGCCGTTTTGCCAGTCACAGAATCAGTGAGGAAGAACGTCTGAGGCGTTACCGTGGCGGGGTCGACTTGCACACTAAACTGCACCATGAAGGCTGCGTTTGTGGGGACGCCTGTGGCGCCATTCGGAGGACTCGTGAGCGTAGCGTTGCCGGTGGTTGAGGTGGTCGTGAGGCCGGTCGTGAACTGGCTCTGGAACACCTGCGTCATCTGGATGCCGGATGAGGCCCGCACGCCCTGGGCAACGACGGTATAGGTAGTCGAGGAGGAAAGGGCTTCAGTCGGAGTAAAGACCAGAGACAATGCGTCGTTCGACAAGGTAACTGTGCCGCCAATGGCCAGGCTTCCCTGGAACAGTTGGAGCGCACCCGGAACGGCGGCCGTACCGCCGCAGCAAGTCCGCAGCAGGTATGCCTGCAAAACCTGAGCGGCAAATTGCGCGTTTGCACTGGAGAAGTTTGAATTTGGAGGTAACCCTGCATTGATGGCGTTCTGCACTGCCGGCAGGCTGACGGGCGTCGACAACGGCTCGCTAAAGCGCACGACGACGACGCCGTTGGTGGGATAATTCGTTGCCTTGTCGGCTGGGAATACATTGGAGACGGTCGGCGGCACGAGGGTGGCAACCAGTGGGTTCAGGCCGCGCTGGTAGGCTTGCAGATAAGTGAGGCCGTCCGGGGCGGTCTTGCTGCCGCCCGCCGGGTCCGTAGGATTCAGACCAAAAAAGAGCGCCCAGCCATCCGGGATGCCATCATTGGTCGTCGAGGGATTCAGGGGATCCGAGCTGATCGCCTCTTCATAAAGATTGGTCAAGCCATCGCCATCCGCGTCGGCCGAAGGATTGGTGGAAAGCACGGTCAGGGTATTATTCGAGCCGGAAACCTGGCTCGAACTCCCAGCACCAGTCGTGGCTACGAGAGCGAACGAGCCCACCGCAGTGGAGGAAACGGTAAGTGTCATCGTCGCCGAGGTTCCGTCGCCACTGATGGAGACATTGGACGGTACGATGGCAGCGGGAACGAATACCGGGACAAAGGAAAAGGTAGATCCAGTAAGATTGAGGCCCGTAACCTGAAAAGTGGTGACGGTACCGCCCTGGATTGCGGAGTTTGGGCTAACAGAGGCGATGACGGGATTCTGAAGTACGGTGAAATTTGTAGTGGTGGTCGCCGTAGCCGTACTCACGGTCACCGAGATTGGCCCGGTGGTCGCGCCGGATGGAACGGTGACGGTCAGGCTGCTGGTCGTGGCCGCAGTGACGGTCGTGGCGGTGCCGTTAAATTTAACTGTATTGGAGCTTGGTGTCGCGCTGAAATTCTGTCCCTGAATCGTTACCGTAGCGCCAATACCGCCTTGTTGAGGAGTGAAGTTGAAGATGGCAAGCGTGGAGCCGGTGCCAACCGAGGAGGTTGTGATGGAAACCATGTTTCCAATGGCGTCGTAGGTGTAGGTAGTTTCGTTGCCGTTGGGATCGACGACTTTTATAAGTTGCCCGGTGGCGTCGTATGAGGCTTGCAGGGTCTCGGCGGTTTGGCCGCGCAGACCGATGGGGAGCGCTACGATCAGCGCTACAGCTGCTAGAATCGTTAAGAACTCCCGGCGCAGTCTCAGCATAATTTCCTCGCGCGGCTATTTGAGAGCCTGATGCCATCCATCTGGTGCCAACTATCGAGCCCATCCAGCGGTTACTGCCAACTAACTAATAGGTACATCCATAATGCGATCCAAGATCTACTTGGTAAGCGATGCACCCCGAATTAAGGGTATTGCTGCAAGTAACGCTAAGGTACCCAAGGCGATCAGCCCAGCAATAAGAAACCACCGTCGCCGACCAGCACCGTTCCCGGATAACACAACCTCATCTTGGACCGAGACAAAACTTGCGAACGCCTTCTTGTAACTTCTCCACAACAGCCAGTAGGGGACTCCTGCGACGAGAGAATAAGTCCCCACGAAAATGCACTCGATTCTAAGTAGATGTCCACTTCGCCCGCCCAATGCCCCGACCAGACACCATGACGACGCAAATGCCAACGAACACCCTAGTAAGAGAATTGACAAATGAGCAAAATAGAACATCTTCAAGAAACCTCTGATCTTTAGCTCCTCCGATTCAAGCTTTAGAAGGTAACCGCGATTCGGACGATCCCCGGGAAATATGACCACCCGGCCGGATGGTTCGCTTCTAAAATTCGCATCTACCATTAAATCAAGAAGGGCCATATCCGGAATTTCCTCTTTGAGCTCTAAAGCGACGTCTCCTTGTACCCCTGTTCGCGGAAGTGTGAAGCTGCTCTCCACAAGAGTACCTCCGGCGGTCTGCCATCGGTAACGCCCGCTCAGCATAATCTCCTCGCCCGACTAATCCGAGAGCCTGTTGCCGTCGATCAAGTGCCAGCTCTCCGAGCCATCCAGCGCGTATCTCATCAGGAACGCCCCTGGTCTTCCCCATCCGTCGCTGAATAACTCCGTGCCCGGTCTCAATGCAGTTTCCTGGCTTGCCTATTTTAGAGCCGTTAATCTAGTGGAACCCCGAGCCTCCCATCCCGCCGCTGTGGCAGTTGGGACACGGACCATTGTTGTTAAATTTGGGAATCGGGCAGTATGACCCCGGCGGCGGCGGCGGAGCGGGCTTACACCACCTCTTGCAGTCGTATATTGTTATGTGGAGAGCGGCGACAGCGCAGACGGCCCCAGCGCCTATGGCAACCCCCGCTCCGACTCCCGTGTAAAACAAGCCAGCCCCTGCCGCAGCTGTTCCACAAGCGATTCCGACCAAACCGATGTACCATTGACAGTCGTCCGTGCAGGATTCCGCATCCAATCCCGTCGGGTCCGTCCGTTGGACAGGGCTATTGGCCGCATATTTGTAGATCAGAGACTCCCCAGCGGCGAGACCAAGCGGGTCTTCACTGATGAACCGGCCGACGGACGGGCAGTAATACCGTGCCCTGTAGTAGTACAGACCTGGGTTAACCGGCACGCGCCCTGTAAATTGAAACGGATAAGTGCTCGTCGTCGTCGTTTGCCCAAACGGCTCGTAGGCAAACGAAGATACAAGCTTTCCATTCTGATCGACCGTGTCCTGGGTGCTGTTGACGGCGTCCCCGAGTTTATATTCCACCTGGCCACTCGCGTGAGTTACCGCCAAATCCTGGTCTATCGTCCGGCCAGCGAGTACCGATACACTGTCGCCGTTGCTCCTGGAGATATAAGCGACGTTGGTGAGGTCATCTAGAACGAAACTCTGCGTCAAGTTTAGACTTGGGCCGGAGTCGTTCTGTTGAATGCGGTTGCCCCGGAAGTCGTATAGAAACGTTGTCGTCTGACCGCTGGGGGCGGTTATAGAGGCCAACCTGTTTCTTGCGTCCCAGGCATTGGTGGTTGTTCCGGCGGTGGCGGTCGACGAAGTCAAGTTGCCATTATTATCGTAGGTATAGGTAGTCCCGCCGCTCGCAGTGAGCTGGTTGTCCGAGTTGAATGTGTTGGCCGCGGCCTGCGGCTGCGCGAAGTTCGTGCCGTAGGTGGTTCGGTTGGCCGCAGCATCATACGAGTAGCTCAAGGGCACCGAAATTCCTTGGCCCCCTGAATGCGTAATGGACAGGACGTCACCGATCGCGTCGTAGGTGGCCTGCGTAGACACGCTGTTCGGACGCGTGATGGCCGTGATCCGGTTTCGCGCGTCATAACCAAGAGTCGCGGAAGCAGTAGGCTGTGATGCATTGAGTACATTACTTGCAGCATCGTACGTGTAAGTCACCGGCGATTGGCCGGTCACCCGCGTTGAAGTGACTCTACCCGCGGTGTCGTAGGTAGATTGAGTGGTGCCAAACTGGGTTGAGGAGCTGGTGGGGCGACCGTCGGCATCGTAAGCGAAATCAAACGTCCCTCCTACCGAGTCCACAGCCTCCAGGAGCCGTCCCCTCGCGTCATAGGACCGCGACACCGTACTGCCATCCTGGTAGCTCTCGCTGCTCAGGCGATTTAGTGCGTCGTAAGTGAAAGTGCTGGTCTGCGCTCTACGGTCGACAAACTTAATTAAGTTGCCGTCGAAATCATACGTGCGCGTATCCGTCTTGCCGCGCGGGTCCGTCTTCGTCAGCAGACGGCTCATCCCATCGTAGGTAAAAGTCGTCTTGTTCCCGGATTCATCAGTGAACGACAGTAGGTTTCCCACCGGATCGTAGGTAAGTTGAACGGCATGGCCCAATGAATCGGTTCGTGAGGTTTTCCGATCCAGCGCGTCGTAAGTACCCGCAACCGTCCCGCCAAGTGGATTCACTCTCTGGACCAGTCGGGAGACCGCGTCGAATAGGTTGGTCATCTTATTCCCGAGGGCGTTCGTCGTGGACGCCTCGTTGCCAAAACTGTCGTAAGAAATAGTGGTTTGGTTACCAAGCGGGTCAGTTACAAGCACCGGCTGCCCAAATGTGTTGTAGGTATAGGAGGTCGTATTGCCATCGGCATCCGTAGCCGTGAGCATATTTCCGCTGGCGTCGTAGGTGTATTTGGTGACGTTGCCTAACGGATCCGTAGACGACAAAATATGTCCGAACACCGGATCATAAGTGTTAGTCGTCGTATTCCCGAGGCTGTCGGTCCGTGTCAAGAGATTGCCGTTCGAGTCGTAAGTGAACGTTAGGTCCCCAGCGGCCGGATCCCCGCAGATGGGACAAGTTCCCCCTCCCGTAATCGAGGTGAGCACATTGTTTTGCTGTAGGCTATGCGTGAATATCCGCACCTGCCCGGTCGCATCGGTCACATTCAACAAGTTCTGAGTGGGGTCGAAGCGGTAGGTGGTTGGATTCCCCAATGGGTCCGTAACGACAGTCTGTAAAACCGGACTGGTGGGAACCAGCGAATTCAACAAAGTGTAAGCGAAATTGATCACTCCGCCGTCAGCCTGCACTTGCTGAATCACTCGCCCGTTGCTGTCGTAGGTGTTCTGCATGACGACCACACCGCGCGCATCGGTGGTCTTGATTAAATTGTTTGAAGTATCGTAGGCGTAGGTCGTTACTCCTCCCGCTGCGTTCGTTACTGTGGCCAGCGTCCCTTGGCTGTTGTAGGTATATTGCACCGTCCGACTGATGGGGTCGGTGATTTGAGTAATGCGATTGGTAGAGTCGTACGTCAGAGTAAGTGCACGACCCACCGGATCCACGATTTGGGTGATCTGAGATGGCTGGGAACTATTCCCACGCACCAGCGTAGTGGTATTGCCATTGCGATCCGCGATCGAGGTGAGAAACGCAAGTAATGGACCGCCTATGGAAGTGAACTGATAGACGCTGCCGTCCTTCCATCGCAGATTGTAAGTTCCACTGGACGGAACTGTGATTTGGCTGCCAATCAGAGAAGGTACGGTGCTGTTGGTGAACGTGTTGGTACCAGTTTCCGTGTACAGGTATTGGTTTCCATCCGGCATCACCAAAGTGATGCACTTGCAAGTACCTCTGAAGAAATTGGCGACATTCAAAAGGTGACTATAGTTGTTATTTGTTCCGATTCCAAAAGGTCCTGCATTCGTATCCATCGAGCGGAAGACGCGGTTGAACGAAATTGATCCCCGCTCTCCATTAAGAACGATATCTGTCGCTCTCACCACTTGGAGGCCTGACGAGAGATCGACGGGGTCACCACCCTCCGGCCCACCCCCCCCATCGCCACCACCGCCACCAGTGCAGCACGTCGGACATGGTCCTGGGCCAGTCGGTGGAGGAGGCGGAGCCGTTGGTCCATGCCAATCGAAGTGGACTAATCCATAAAGATGGCCCGGAAAGGCCGGGTCGGCATCGGGGACGATCCTAGAGGCGTCGGGTGAGACGGAGCCGGTACCGTAGGAAACCATATAGCCGTGCGTGGGATCGAGAGTCATCAGCGTTGCCGAACCGCCCGGAGGAATATTCAACAAGTTGGGGAAATCCACGGCGACGGGCTGGCTCGCCGTCGCATTCGCCGGCTGGAAGGCGACAATGAAGGGCATGACCATGCCGCTGCTCGGCATGTTGTCGGGCAGCCGGTCGACAGGCACCTCGACGGCAACGAGGGGGAAGGGATTGGGCGTGCTTCCGTCGTCCAGGGTGAACGTGGTTCCGGCATAGACAGTGACCACGATCCGCGGATCGGTTTGAAAAGTGAAAACTTGATCCACATTTGCGTTCTGCGTGATGTAGTTAATCTCGGCGTTGTCAATCCGCGGCAAGTGGATAAGAACGGGTGAGGTTGTCACCTGATTAGGAGTAATCGTGTAAGACAGATTTACGCCGGCAAATTTGCCCGCCGGAGAAGTGGCTGTCAGCCCGTTGTAGGCGATCAGTTGGGGACCGGTACAAGCGGCCGGGAGATTCGATAAGACAAAATTGCCACTTGCATCGGACGACGTCTGCGCCGAGCATCCCGTCTTATTACCCTTGTCGTCCACCCCCAAGAACGTAACCAACACGCCTCCAATCGGAGTTTGCGTCGAGTCATCCACTACCGTGCGTCCAAGGAAGGTAGTGCTGATCCCGTTGACTTGCAGCGATACGGTGGCGGACTGCGTAACCGACTGGCCGCCAATCGTGGCCGAAGCGGTCACGGAAAGCGATGACGTGCCTGTGGCCTGACTCATCGGAGCGGAGAGCGTCATTATCGAGGTCTGACCTACCGCAATCGAGGCTGGGCTAAAAGTTGCTGTCACGCTTCCGGGTAAGCCGGTCACGCTTAGAGCTGACAATCCAGTAAAGCCGTTCGAACTGCTGAGCGTGACGGAAAATGTCGTGGACTGCCCTTGAATCACGCTACCCGACGCAGGCGCCACGCCGACTGTGAAGTTCGACGGCGTTGTGACCGTCAGCGCGGTCGTTGAGGTTGCGCTTTGCGTTCCGACCGTGACCGTAATGTCACCGGTCGCAGCGCCGGAAGGAATCACGAAATTGATGCTGGTCGCCGTGAAGTTCGAAACAGGCGCCGAGAGGCTTCCCCCGCCCTGATGTGCCAGCGTTACCACTGGAGTGGCACTGCCACCGCCCGTGAAATTGGTCCCTGAAAGCGCTACCGGCGTCCCCTCGGGCCCCGACCCCGGAGAGAAGCCCGTAATCGTTGGAGGTGGACCTCCGCCTACCACCGTGAGGTTGATCTTGGCGGTTTGCGTCAAGCTATTCGACGTGCCGGTCACCGTAACCGTCGCAGTCCCGGCCGTTGCTGAACTACTCGCGGTCAGCGTCAAGGTACTTGAGCCAGTCGTGCTGCTCGGGTTGAACGCTGCTGTCACTCCGCTGGGCAGGCCCGAAGCCGTCAAGCTCACACTGCCCGTGAAGCTGCCAACGTCGGCCACTGTGATCGTGCTCGCGCCATTGCTTCCCTGGGTAACGTTGAACTTGCTGGGCAAGGCCGACAGCGTGAAGCCGTTGCCGGCGCCTGTGCCTGCGAGCGAGATGATCAGCGGATTGGGGCTGGCGTTGTTGGTCACCGTGAGCGCGCCGAGGGCGGATCCGGCGATGGTCGGCGAAAACTGGACCTCGATAGTACAGATCTGACCCGCCAGCAACGTGCCGCCGGTCAGCGAACAGGTAGTGCCACTGGGCTGGATTTGGAAATCGCCTGAGGGCACGACGCTGCTCAAGGTCACAGCGCTGGCGCTGTTGTTGGTGATCTTGACGGGTTTCGCCGTGCTGGTCGAGTCTACCGCTTGCGACGCGAAAGTCAGGCTGGCGGGGGCCACCGTCAGCGGGGCCTCTGAAGTGCCGGTCAGATTGACCACTTGCGGGCTGTTGCTATTGGGGGCGTTAACGGGGACCGCGGCCGATCCTTCGATCTTGCCGACAAACGTAGGCTGAAACTCGATTCCAAATGTGCACTTGGTGGCGGCGGCGAGCGAGGCTGGGCAGGTGTTGTTTAGGATCGTGTAGTCGGCGCTCGCGGTAATCGTTCCCAATGTGACCGCAGTGCCGCTGGTGTTAGTCACAGTGATGGTCTGGGCCGCACTGGTTGAACCGCTTAACGTTTTGAATATGAGACTGGTCTTGCTCAGGGAGATGGGAGAACTTCCAGCCGTTGCGGCCGAGGTCAGTTTCACCACCAGTGGCACGGCGTTGGGCGCATTGTCGGTGACGATGATGGCGCCGTCGTCGGTAGCCGACGAAGGCGTGACCTGCACCGTCACTGTGCAAAACTTTCCTTTAGAAGGGAGTGGTGTCGTCAAACATGTTCCGGTATTGATCGTGTAGTCGGGAACGTTTGTCGTGATGGTATTGATGGTGACTGAACTCGTTGTGTTGTTGGTGATCTTGAAGGTCTTCGCCGCGCTTATGGTCCCGATCGTCCCGCCGGTAAAGGCGAGGCTGGTCGGCGCGGTGGTCACCGGCGCCTGGCCGCTCCCACTGATGTCGACAAATGCCAGCAGATTATTGCTATTGTCGTTTATGGTCGCAGCGCCCTTGATGGACCCAACGATGGTCGGCGCAAACGTAATTTGCGCCGTGCAGGAACCGCTGGCTGGCACACTGCCGCTGCAGTTGTCGGTCTCGGTATAGTCGCCGGTCATCGTAATCACGATCGGCTGAGCCGACGCGCCGGTGTTCGAGATGGTCACTGCCTTCGCTGCGCTGGTTGTATGGATCACCTGCGCCGGGAACGTCAGGCTGGCTGGCGAAACCGTGAAAGCGGACGGGGTTTGGGGCTGCCCCTGTTGCTCCATGTTTGAAGGCTTCGGAGTCTGGGCAGCCGAAGGCTCTGAATTCCGTTCCTGAAACGCTGCCGCTGTATCAAAGGTCGAGCCTCCGAGCCCCTCCATACTTGATGTGGCTCTTGACGCGGTTGCCGAGTTAGGGAGGACATTTTGAGACTGCGCATCCAGAGGAGCTAGCTGGGCTAGAACGATGGCATAGGACAACAGAATCGCCAGAACCTGCTTCGCTTGGTCAATAATAGTCATGCTATAGCCCTCACGAATTCGACGATCATCGCTGCTCTGGGATCTTCGAACTCATCCTTGAACGACCTCACCTTTCGGCGTGATCCTGATCTCTGTACCGTCGTAGCGCTTGAAAGAAAACCCTTTGAAGTCCTCGGTGTAGGTAGGAGCCATGTCCTGGAGAATTGAGATGCCGACATCTTCTCCAAGCCGGAGGCCAGCGACGCAGTCCGAGCGGTAGTGGATGCCCGCCCAATCCCTACCCATGCCAATGTTGAATGCTAGCTTGTCGATCTCATCTCCTACGGTGGGGGAGTAATCG
Organism: uncultured Acidobacteriaceae bacterium; assembly: GCA_963789205.1. GTDB lineage: Bacteria > Acidobacteriota > Terriglobia > Terriglobales > Acidobacteriaceae > Acidiflorens. The sequence continues at coordinate 1,247 of CAWBJV010000015.1, read as the reverse complement.
GGGCGTGCCACCAGCGTCAAGCCATCCGCGCTCGGTTCCACGCAGCCGGGCAGGAGCATCGAGCCATCAAAGCACGCTTTGAGGACCACGGAGCACGCTCCGGCGATTGCTGCGTGACCGGCGGGATAGGAAGGATGCAGGGGACATCCTTCCGGATATGCTTGCGGCAGAAGGTAGGAGCCGGTGCGGGAGAAGACGGCATCCACCGCCTCGGACTCAAGAAGCGTCGAGTGGATCGGATACTGTCGGATGCCGGCTCGGGTTTGATGGATAAGACCACCCAACTCCTCCGGGCGCAGCCGGCGGTGCACCATCCACTTTTGGCAATAAGTGGCTTTCAGAGCCGCAGTTGTTACTCGACCCAGCCAGTCGGTCACCTCCGCTGAGCCAAAGGTGACGAAGCCCTCCTCTACCGTTGAATACCGATAAGGGTTGTTTGGGCTCTTGAATTGATTGCAGTTGAGAATCGACTTCGGGCCGCTGTTGATCAGAATCAATGCCGCGTTCAGATAGGCCTGATAGGGAAAGTCGTAGTGAGCGTATTCTGCCAGGTCACGGCCATTTCGGATATACCGCGGCACCGGGTCATACGATGCTTCGCGCCAAGGCGGCATGCCAACCTGGATCTGGGACCACTCGCTAAGTGTGGTCAGGAACTCGGTTCCGGGCATGGGCACGCTATAGCGCTGATCGATCTTTGCGGTTCCGTATGGAATTGGCTTGAGGAGGAATTGCGAGACATATGGCCCTGCCAAGTCGCTTTTCTTTGGACCACGGAAGATATTGGATGGAGTCGTAGCCAGGTGCTTCGCCGCTTGACCGACGATAGGAGACGTCTCGTATCCCAAAAACGGCACGTCCCGGCAAAGTGCCTGCCAATACAGCTCTGAAGTCTCGAATGAGGCCGCTGGCGACGCAATCGAAGGAGCCGCCGGGATGGCGTAGGTATGCGGGTCGCCTCCCTCCAGGTGGAATGTAAATGCGGATTGCGGATTGTTTAACTTGCGGCCGCCGCCTCGCGGGATGCGCTCGAAATCCGAGTGCTTGCCTGACTTGAGGGCGGCAAGAAGCGCATTGTAAGCCGCCGGGGCAACCTCGCCAAATTGGTTCTGCGGCAATCCTTTCACGAAGCACGCGATTCGATTTGGAAGAGAGTTCTCGTCGCCGTTCGCGATCATTGGAGCGATCGGCCGCTCGCTCTGGGTAAGCGCGGCCTGTTTCCGCAACTCGAATGCAGCCTGGGTTCT
>CAWBJV010000014.1:0-29916 GCA_963789205.1 uncultured Acidobacteriaceae bacterium | reverse complement strand
TCGCGAGCGATCAGCTGGCGGTGGGATGGGCGGAGCCCCTGGAACAACAGTCGGAAGAACGTTCGGAGCAACCTCCGGGGAGACGACCGGAGCGATTCGGGTAGTCGGCGGAAGGCCTGTTGCCGACGCGCTGACATTAGCCGACGTCCGGGCTTCTTCGAGATTGTTCACAGGGTCCACGAATCAATATTTTGCTGCGCTACGTTTCAGCACGACGTTCCAAGACAGCGTTGCAAGATAACTTTCTCTCGCTCACAGTGCCCCCCAGGAAACAGGCCGGAATCATCCATTTTAACCTCTCCTTCGCAAAGGACGAAGGATAACCACAACCCATCTCCGCGCGGGTTCTCCCGATGTCGCCTCAGGCACCCATAAATAAGGACGCAGCGAACCAAGGGTCTGGACCCTGAAAGCTGAGAGCTGACAGCTGAGAGCTGACGGCTGCCCTTCTCACCGCGCCCGCGCCAGTTCCCGGATCTGGTTCAAGTACCCCACATACACCGGAATCGGAATATCCGGCGAGTCCCCATCATTCAGAAAATGGGACAGCCGAATCTCCATGGGAATCGAGCTGATGACTTCGCGGAACCGTGCTATCTTCAAATACTTGACCCGCCAGATCTCGAGCATCAACGAACGAAATTCTTCGCTGATAAAACCCATCCTGCGCTCGCCTAAATAGACGGCGTCAAAATGCCGCGCCCCCAGCGCCTTTCGAATGGGATCGTCGGGTAGCGAGAACGTATACACCAGGTGGAACAGATCCGCCAGATCGCCCCACAGCACTTTCTCTTCGAACGCGCTGAAGCGGAACGAGGCCGCACCGCGCTGCTGAACCGCCCGCGCGTGATCACTCGCGCTTAGCGAGTGACGCCCCAGTTCGTCACGAAACCATTGCAGTCGCCCCCTGGCAAGGTTGTGCCGCAGGAATTCCACCGCATAGGCGTTCGGCAAGTAGATCTTGGGATCACGATCCAGGCGCACCAGCCACGGACCCCAGTCTTTCTGGTCCAGAATGCCGAGTAACTCTGTCAGGTCCGCCACTGTAACGTCGGGGTGATACTTCACGGCCTGCCAGAAATGTTCCGTCGAATCGTAGGTGGCGCCATAAAGTTGGATACCTTCTTCAATCGGATACCAGTTCGACAGCACGCGTCCGGGAATCGACGGCGACGCGCTCCAGCAGTTCAGCGAATGCTTCCACTTCTCCTGCACCGCCACGAACGCCTCGCCGTATCCGGGCGGAACCGGGCCGTTCACGCGCGCGAGCGCCTGCCGGAGTTCTTCGCTGGTGTGCGTCACGAGAGCCTCCAATGGACGCTCGTCTTCCATCGAGATCACCCGGCTTTCGATCCCGCGACGCAGCAATTCGCCCGCCAGTTGCCGCCGCTGCTCGTCATCCAGGCCACCCGGAACATTCCAGCGCCGCGTTTGCGACTCGATATATGGGAATAGCTCAGCCAGCGACTTGAACTCGATGAAGCCGTAAAGCGCGAACGTCACCGGCCGGCCATCCTTGACGATCGTAGTGGAAGGGGTCACGAGTGCCTGCAACGAAACAGCTTCCGCGCAAAGAGGCGAGCTCACGCTCAAAACCGTCAAAGCCGCGCTCAACATCAACCATGCCACTACTTGCATTTTTCTTGAACGTTCTCTCACGAATCCCCTCCACCACTTTGCCTGTGTGGCGCGGACACTCCTGTCCGCGAACTCGCCGCCAAAGCCGAGAATTCGAGGTTACCGTAAATTTAGCAATGCAAGAATTGGTAGGATGATTCACCGCGCAAATGACGCCCTCCGCGGATGAAGCGCAGCATGAATATGCTTACCCTATTCGGACTGTTCGCATTGACCGCGATGCTCGTCACTTATGCGTTGGAGAGCCGCAGTCCCTGGTTCATCCTGGCGTTCGCCGTTGCCTGCGCCCTCGGCTCTGCCTATGGTTTCCTGCAAGGCGCCTGGCCCTTCGGAGTGGTCGAGGCGATCTGGTCGGCAGTGGCCGTTCGCCGCTGGTATCAGGCGCGGCTGTGAAAGGGTTGTGTGGTGATGGGGCTTGCTCCGTCTTCCTTATTCCCAGCTCAGAGTTTATTCAGCCCATCAAGCGCCGCCACCTTATATGCTTCCGCCAGTGTCGGATAATTGAACACCGTGTCGCGAAAATATTCGATCGTCGCTCCCATCGTCAGCACCGCTTGTCCAATGTGCACGATCTCCGCCGCCCGTTCCCCAATAATATGGACGCCCAGCAGCTTAAGCGTTTCCGGATCAAACAGAATCTTCAGCAGTCCTTGATCGTCGCCCAGCATCTGCCCTTTCGCCAGCTCCGAATAGCGCGCCAGACCACTCTCATACGGAGTCTTGCTCCGCGTCAGCTCCTCCTCCGTGGCGCCCACCATAGAAATTTCTGGAATGGTGTAGATGCCGTAGGGGATAAGATTCGGCAGAATCCGGCTGGGCTTGCCGAACATATGACAACCCGCCAGCCGCCCCTGCTCCATCGAAGTACTGGCTAAAGCCGGAAACCCAATCACATCGCCCGCCGCGTAAATGTGCGGTACCGTGGTCTGAAAATTTTCGTTCACCACCAGCTTGCCACGCCCGTCCGGCTCCAAACCCGCCGCCTCGATCTTCAGCTTGTCGCTGTTGGCTTGCCGTCCAATCGTGTACAGCAGCGCCTGTCCGCGAACCTTCTTCCCGCTCTCCAGCGTCGCGAAAACCTTGTCCCGCTCTTCGTCGAAACCAACCGTCACCACCTTCTCGCCGACGCGGAAAACCGTCCCCAGTTGCCGCAGCTGGAAACACAGGCTTTCGATAATCTCCCGATCCACAAAATCCAGCAGCGTCGGACGCTGGTCGAGCAGCGTCACCTTCACCCCCAGCGCCGCGAACATGGACGCATATTCCAGCCCGATAATTCCCGCCCCCACCACAATTAATTCCCGCGGTATCTCATCGATAAGGTGCACCTGATCCGAATCGAAAATGCGCTGGCCGTCTACCGGAATCCCGTCGATGTGCGCGGGCCGTGTGCCGCACGCGATCAGTATTTTCTCTCCCCGAACCTGTTGCACTCCTTCGTCAGTCACGATCTCAATCGTATGTGGATCGGCAAAGTGAGCATCCCCTTCGAGCGCCGTCACATAATTCCGCCGCAGCTGCGCCTTGATCACGTCCACTTCCCGCGTCATCACCGACTGCGCCCGCAGCACCAGATCCGACATCATGATCCGGTCCTTCACCACATAACCGCGTCCATAGAACATCCGCTCCCGCAAGCCGCTGAGGTAGAGCACAGCCTCTCGCAGCACCTTGCTCGGAATCGTCCCGGTATGAACGCATACCCCTCCCATCGAAAGCCGCCGGTCAATGATCGCGACTTTCTTGCGCATTTTCGCCGCGCAAATCGCGCCTTTCTGTCCCGCCGGACCGCTTCCAATCACCACCAAATCGTATTCATTAGCCTGCATAAGTGTGCGAGCAGCCGCAGCACGAACCTAGCACTCTTGTAACTCCAGCGAAAGGTATCCTTCGTGTCTAAGCCAAAATTAAGAGTCCTTTAATAAAGTAACGTGTAGCGCGGGCGCCCTCGCCCGTGAACTCTATCCCAGCGAAACAAACGTCCGAATTGGCAAGATCACTTCACGCAGAACGCAACAATCGTCTGCCCGCGCCGACCTCGCGTCCTCTCCAGTTTCCTCAGCAGCTTCGATTCCACATCATCCGAATCGACGACCATCTCGCACGCAGCAATCTGTTCATCAGTAGCGCCGTGAAAACACAGTTCACAGACTCCCAGGCCGCCCTCTGATCGCACGGGAGGACCAAACGTGCGGCAGGTCATCGGCCGAGCATCGTAAAGATCGCACAACCCCGTCTCCGGATCGAGTACCGGACAGACCTCGTCGTTAGCAAATTCCGCGAAGCGCGCTTCCGCCTCCGGGCCTTCGTCGAGCACGCCCGTTATCGCATTGCCGGGAAACTCCGCCGACAACCGCTGGATCGAATCTCTCGCCCGCGCGCGAATTCGCCCCGCCCGAGCCTCGTCTGTCTGCTCAAGCTCAGCCAGTCCCTGCTGCAACCGCGCCGCATCCAGTTGATTGATGGCAAACACTCCCACGCAGCACTGCGTGCATCCCGGACGGCACACCAGCCACTCGCCGCTACGCCGCGCGGCATCGGCCAGAGCAGCGTCCACGATCTGGATCAGCGCGCCGTCAGCAGCCGGCACTCGCCGCGAAGACATGTCGAAAGCATACCGCACCGGCAACCCCACCGCCCCATCGGTCGTATCACCCGCCCACCTCTTCTCCGATTTCAATTTTGCTGAATCGCGATGATAGAGTGCTTGCGATGAAACGGGAGGGTGTACATGCCCAGAGTGATTGGGTGGCTGATCGTTGTGTTGTGTGCGGCAGGATCGGGATTCGCGCAGGCTGCGGCCGCGGCCGCGCAAACGGAAACCGACGAATACACGCGCTACGAACTGCTGTCGCCGGAGAGCTTAAGTTTCGCGATCCACTACGAGGTAACGGCCACCACCGCCGGGGCGAAGTATTACTTCAATCCGATCCGCAAGGGTAGCGTGGCCAGCGGTGAGTCAGTGATTGACGTCATGACCGGACAGCCGCTGCGGTTTGAGGTCGTAAGCGGCGAGGACGCAGTCAAGGATCCGCTGATGAAGGGCGAAGACCCGTCGGTGGATTACATCAAGGTATCCCTGGCGCGTCCGGTACCGCCCGAAGGACAGGCGCGCCTGCTGATCCTGAAAACCTACAAGGATGCCAAGAGTTACTATCGCGAGGGCGACACGATCGTCTTCAACCGGTCGCTGAGCATTCCTCGGAACAGCGTGGTGCTGCCCGCGGGATACGAACTGGTGGCGTGCAACTTGCCGTCACAGGTTCTTTCAGAGCCGGACGGGCGGATTGCGATCAGCTTCATGAATGGCAGTGGAGCGGAGGCGCCACTGGTCGTGAAAGCCAAGCCAGGCGCACAGACCGGCACTGCCGCCGCGCCAAGGGCGCCGGGTTCAGCCAAAAGCTGGGAAGCGCCCTTCGAAGGAGAGACCGAGCAGGAGCGTCTTTCGGAGCGCGCGCACCAGGACCGCGAGATTGTTTACTTCCTCCAGCAGCCGGAAACGCACGCATTCCGTCTGTATCACGACTACACGGAGTCGCGTCCCGGAGCGGACAAGTACTTCAATGTCGTCCGCAGTGGCAGTAAAGTGTCGGACCCGTCGGCCTACCTCCTCGACACGGGCGAAAAGCTGGCGACGAAAATAATGACCGGGGCAGAACTGGCGGCCGCAAAGCCAAAGATGGATGCGGGAGAGCCGGTTGAAGCAGCAGCACAGGTAGTGGTGATTCCTTTCTCTGCCGTGAAGGCGGGACAGACCGTACGCCTGCGAATTTCGGAAACCTACACCGCTCCGGCGAGCTACCACTTGGAGGGAGACGAACTGGTGTTTGACCGTAGCCTGGGACGTCCGCGCAACGCCGTGGTTCTACCGGAGGGCTGGTATCTGACGGCCAGCTCAATTCCGGCGACAGTCACACAAATGGCGGATGGACGCATCCGGCTGGATTTCTGGAATGGACGCCCGGACTCAGTCGACGTGCTGATCAAAGCGAAGCGCCGGGCGCAAGCGCATTAGCACGCAAGCCATCCACGCGCCCGATCATTCCACTTCCCTCCACTCGTCATAGGGTGTGCGCAGCAGGAAATATTCATTGATCGGGCGATCGTCCGTTAGCGCGGGAGTAGCCGCCGAATACGCGATGATGGCATCGATGGATATCTGGCCTGTAAGAGACCGCTTCATCTGCTCTTCTGGCGATGGCGCCGGTCCCCATTCCATCATGTCCGAAACTGCGCCCGCCGGCATCCGTGCCACTAACTCCGCCGCCGTCCGGACGGGAATTGGACGTTCACTCGCCAGGAAATGCCAGCCCCACCCTTCGATCCCGCGAAACACACGTACGTAAGGAAAGGAATTCTTGATCGCGCGCGCTACCGAGGCTTGCGTGGGATCGTCCCCCTCGGGCAGCCATTGGTGCAGAATCCCCCCCGGCTCCAGTCGCTGCTTGGCAACCGCGTAAAAGTCCTGCGAATAGAGCAGGCTCGACCCTGCCGTCGGCACCGGTGGAGGAGGATCAATGATGATAGCGTCGTACTTGGCCGGAGAACGTTCCAGGAAGCGCCGCCCATCGTCGATAACCACATGCGCGAGCGGCGACGCCATCACCTCGGCCGCGTCCGCGTGGTAATAGCCGAAGAGCCGCGGCACACTGGGCACTAGCTCAACCACCGTACCGGAAATATTCCACGACACGGCCGATCGAAAAGTGGTCCCCATACCAAAACAGATAATCAAGGCGCTATGCGGCGTATGGTCGAGCGAAGCCAGCGTCAGGTGTGCCATCATCTTTGTGATGGGCGTCAGGTTGGTCATCCCCATCCCATTCACCAGAAGCCCACGCTTCTTGCCCCGTCCTTCAGCAATCACGGTTGCGGTCGAGTCGCGCAGCACTCTTCGGACGGGAAAATGGGTTTCGAAATCCTTGGTCGCGAGCAACACGGACAACGCCAGCGCCAGAATGCCGTAAGCCCACGCCCGGTTGAAAGGCTGGAATCCAGGCGCGCGCCGGCTGGGAAAGGCCATCGCGAACCACGGCAGGGTCAGCAAGAACACGGACCAGTGCTCGCCCACCAGAGGCAACAGCAGAAATCCCGAAACCAGCGGACCCGCGATGCACCCCACCACATTCACCGCATAAGCGCGACCCGCCCGGTCCGGATCGCCTCCCGACCAACGGTCCACCAGCATGGGCGTGAGGAATCCCATCATTCCCGCGAAGGGCATGACGCCCAGGAAGATCCGTAACACCGCAGGCCAATGGATGCGTGCGTCCGCGGTAAGCAGCGGCAGCATTCCCAGCAGTGCCAGTGATATCCAGGTGAGCCGGCTCTCCTGCTTCCGGTTGCGGCTCCAATTCCGGTAAACCCGCGATCCCACAAACGTCGCCGACAGGTATGCCACCAGGATGATCCCAAAGGAGTAGACCACTGGACCGATATAGGGAGTAAAGAGCCGAATCCAGAGCAACTCCATGCCCATGGTGGCCAGTCCGGTGGTGAACAGCAGGACCAAAACACTTCTTCGGCTGTCGATTGCACCATAGGCCTTGGCATCGGCATCAGCATCTTCAGAAGGGCTTGAAACACGCGCCTGAAGCGGACGCGACGTGAGCGACACCACAAAGGCCGAAACGGCGATGGCCACATTCAGAATCGCCCCAATCCGCAGGGTCTTATGAAACCCATAAGACTCGATGAGCAGTAGCGGCAGGAACGAACCCAGCATCGCGCCCAGCACATTCGCAAGATAGAGAAAGCTGAACGATCGCGTGAATGATCGCCCATCGCCCTCTTGCTGCCGTTTGCGGATCGCGAACATGGCCACTGGAATCGTCGCGCCCATGCAAGCGCTCCACGGGACCATGGTCGCCGCCAGCCACACTCCCGAAAGCAAGTAGTAGGCAGCCGAAGATACGGCCGCGCGATCCGCCAGTCTCTCCAGCAGACGATGCCCCCAAATCAGTTCCGCCGGAACCACCAGCGCGGACAACCCGATCAGGAGTTCAAGCAGGGCGTACAGTCGCAGCGGAGGAAAGTTGATGCGGTCTGCGTAGCGGCGCATCAGCGCGCCCGCGAACCAGGAACCAGCCCCAAGTCCCGCCATGAACACGGAAAGAACGATTGAGGTCAGCGCCGTGGTCACGCCAAACTGCGCCATCGACAACCGCAACCATATGAGTTCGCACAGAACGCTGCAGAATCCAGAGACAAAGAAAAACCAAAAGAACCACACCATTCTTTATTGCCTTTCCCAACGCCGGTTAGCCAGGCACAATTCCAAGTAGAGACGCGGCTTGCCGCGTCTCTGTCGGCGGCGGAAACGGTCCAGGCCCCGATTGGACTTCGCGGTGAACGCAAGAATCGGAAACAGTTACCAGCTCGCCGCAAGGTTCACAGCACTATACACGCTGCGCGACTGACCATCTTCATCTTAACGAGAGGCAAACTGTGTCTTATTTGGTTCCAGAATTTCCTATGGATATGCGGAGGTGTTTACCAGTTTAGTATCCCCACCCCCCCTCCCCCCTGGTCTCCTGGAATCATAGAGTTAGCGGGAATTTTGGTACTGGGCTAAAAGTGTGTTGCTGCTATTTTGCAGCACAATTGTCCTTCTTTTTCACCCATGTAATCTTTCCGCCCGTATAAATGATCATCCCGTCTACATCACCGCCGATGTAGGTGTCATTTGCCCATTTTATGGTCGCCTCGACTCCGGCAATCAACCGATATGGTGCGTGGTCAATAATGTGTTTTGCGTCGAGGTCTTTGTCAAGTTTGGTGTTCCAATCTATCCCTCGTCTAGTGTTATGACCGAAGAATTCCTGAAACAAATCGACGTGATCAGAAAACACTTTAAGGCCATGCCCCAGAGTCTCAACCCTAGTCGAAAGGATAAGCTTTTCGCCGCTCAACTCATAGATGACGGCGGCATTATAAGCCGCAATGCTGCCGTTGGCCGTTACTCCACCAAATATTCCATGGACGATCGTTTCAGTGTCAAGGTCCTTAAGCAAGTTCTCTCTGCTACGTGTGCCGACTTCACTCAGGCCGACTTTCATCTGCTGCGCCCACAGTGTCGCCACTCGTTGGACACTAGCGTTTCTATTGTTACGTCGAACTCGCATAGCAACATCAGTACCGTCGAGAAAAGTCCTCCCGTTGTAGTCAATATGTTGCTTTCCCGACCCAGCAAAAACCAACCCTTTCGCAATGACATGAATCTTGCATTCGCAGTCACTGATAGGTTCCCCGTCGTTATTGGTCGCCCTGCTGTCGGCAGCAATGATGAGGCGTTCATTAGAAAACTCCGTCGCGATAATGGTGCCAGATCGCGATTCTGGGAGAGCTTGGAGCAAGAGGAAAAGTGCTATGACATACATATGTTAGCCCGCCTAACGGACGAGATGGGAATCAGCTCCGATGGTAGGCGGATAAGTATAAACGGCTATGGCGGGTGGGCCACATCAAAGTGGAGAGCCTAACGCGGGTTGTCTTTGATCGTTGGGACTAACCAACTGGGGGTGCGCCACTTCTCACGCTTTTTGAGAAGTGGCCCGCGATGCTGACGCCACCAAGGTTCTGGTTGTCCGCAGGCCACTTCTCAAAAGCGAGAAGTGGCGCACCCCCAGTTATTTTGGTCGACGTCAAAAAACATACTCGCGTTATGCTTCCTCGTTAAAGTGGCCCACCCGCCCTTTTCGAACTGAAGATTCAAAGAACGCTTGCCATCCCGATAACCCTTATCCAGGTTTCCCGAATCGTCTTGATCGTCTGTCCAGTTGACAGACTCTAAACTAAGAGAATATAGTGCGCGCATCCATCGTTCAGGCCCCTATCGGCGTTCGTAACTCCCGAGTCGCTAATTGCTTCTTACGTTTTGTCGTGAACAGCTTGTAGCGGCGGGAAAGGGTCGCATGGCTGATCGACGAGCTTCCTTACTTGCAATTCACCTTCTTCTGTCGACTATTCTCCTCGGCTGCCGCACCTCACCGCCCAGGGTGTCGATTCCCGCCGGTAATTACATTTGCCCCCAGATGGTGTCGCTCACAGACAGCGCAGCGAATGCCTCTATCTTCTATACGAGTGACGGTACAACACCACAACCGTCCTCTCCTAAATATGCAACGCCTATTACGGTGAGCAACACGGATACGCTCAAGGCCATCGCCGTAGCGCCGCCTCTGAAACCCAGCAAAGTCACCAGCGCGCAATATACGTGCACACAAATCGCCGCAACCCGTCGCGACTTTGCAGTTCTGTTGCAAAAGACCTTTCGGCTTCCCCCGCCGCAACAGAGCACGGACTTCCCCGACCTCTCATCGGCCGATCGTGACTATGCTGCGATCCAAGCTGCCGCGCCGTTCACGAATTTGCAGATCTTGTGCCGAGGGTGCATGCTCAGTGTCAATTTCGGCCCCGATACCCAGATTTCTCGCGCCGGCTCCGCGATTTCTATCGTTGGCGTGCTCGCTGCCCGCAATCAGTTAGGGCTCGTCAGCATCGCGGAGTCCAATAAGATATTGTCTAGCGTTGCCGACGTGGACGACATTCCGGTCGCTGCACGCAGTCACTTTGCCACAGCAATCAAAGCTGGGATTCTGACTCTCAGTCCAGACCGTAAGATTCTTCTTCATACTGGCTATACTCCTCCGGAAATAACCGCACTGCTGGAGACAGTCGGCAAGCAGTATGGCTACTCAGATGGGAGTACTCGGTAGGCTTAAGACCGCTCCTTTCCGCATGAATCTGTAAGCATCGGCGGCAGGGGCTCGCAAAGGAGTATCGCATGGCAACGTTCGACTCATCGGCGCCAAAAGCTCCCTTCCGCGGACAGAGCTTCCTTGCGAAGGATATGCTCCGTTCCCTAGCTTTGAAGCCTACATTTGCTCTGTTGAGCCTCTTGCTCGTCGTGCTTCCGGCGGGCGCGCAGCAGCCGATTGTAGACAATGGTGGACCCGTGATGCACGGGCCGATTCAAGCCATTCTGATTTTCTGGCTTCCATCGGGCTTTCACTACGACAACAACACGAACACTGCGGCAGGGAACACGCTATACGAAAACACGGTTACCGGTTTTTTTAATGACATCTCTGGTTCAAATTATTTTAGCATCCTCTCTCAGTACCCTGGCTTGTGCGGAAACCTGCCGATCAGACAGAACTGTTTCGGCGGGATCAGTGCGCGAGCGATTGTGGACACCACGTCGTACGGGCACACAGGTAGTCTCTCCGATCCATTAACAGACCAGAACATCCAGGACGAGATAGCCCGGCTGATTAGCGATCCCACAAACCAGCTTTCTGGTTTGGACCCCTTGAGTTCGGAGTTCTTTGTTTTTACTGGGGCCGACGTGCAGATATGCACTCCTCCCTCTGTCATCGGCTGCAGCTTTCACCTCAACAATGTCGACATAGGGGGTTGGTGCGCCTATCACACCTTTAGCGGCAGCTTCGCTTACGCGGTAATGCCTCAGGACGACGCGCTGGGCATCGGATGTCACATGGGCGTTTCTAATTCGCCTCATGGCCGGTCTCCTGACCGCGAAATTGTGGCCGCTTCTCATGAGCTATTTGAATCCGTCAGCGACCCACTATTGAATGCCTGGACGAATCCCCTTGGTGTAGAGATCGGGGATAACTGCAACCAGCACACAGAGTCGAAAGCGTCAGACGGCAGCAATGTCACGCTCAATGGCAATCCCTACGTTGTCCAAGAGATGTGGAGCAACAACGATGACTCTTGTGTTCTGGCACCCACTTCTGCGGTCTCGGGAGCATCCGTGGAAGCCACCGCGCTGACTGGCAACGACGACCTCGGTGGGGGAAGCTCAGCGACCGGCGTACTCAGCTCCCAAGGCGGGAACACCGAGAACGTGGCGCTTAAGTCTGCCGGCCAGCCTTCCTGGGACAATGGCTCGACACACGTACGAGTTGCGTCCTACAGCTTGTCTCCACCCTTATCCCTGACGCAGGCTGTTGTCAGCCTATCCTCGACGAGCGGCGACAAGTGGCAGCTGCAGTCTCTCGATCTGAAGATTCGGAACCCGAATGGCTCCCTGGTATGCGAGCAGGTGGCTGGCGGTAGTCCTCTCGCAACCATTTCCGCCACGCAATCCCTGACCGTTCCAACTCCAAACTGTCTACCCGCAGTCAGTCCGCCGAACTTCGACTCCGTGATCATCAATATTCAGACCGGAAGCGACGACGCGCAAAGCGGTAGCGAAGTCACGGCAATGCTGTCTGGCCAGGGCCGCGGAATTTGCCTGAAGCCGTCGACAGCCTCAAATCTAAGAAATGACCCAATCTGCACCATGAATGGGTCGGGCGCGACCGATCAGAACGGAATGAACTCGTGGGGAAACTGGAGCGAGAATGACCAAACCTTTGGGTTGGATACGCCGCAAACTTCCGCATCGGCATTTAGCACCATTGACATCACATTTACGAACGGCTCCGGCGACAATTGGGACCTTCAAGGAATTTACGTGGCCGTGTTTGATTCCCACTCGCCACAGCCAAGACCGACAACCGTGCTCCTCAATATGTCCAATCCACAAAACAGCGACAATTGCATAGCCCGGCTAAAGACTCCACCAAACGCGACAGCCGTTCGATTTGGTCTCAACGGTGCAAACAGTCACACGTACATCAATGGCACGGCCAAAGAGAATGGGGTCACGACTGGTTGCAAGAATAATGGCGACAATCAGTAAAGTTCACACGCCGCGAATTGTACAAATCCCCAACTCTGCCATCTCCTTTCTTCGCACCGATAAGAAAGGGCGAGTGGCCCACTCAAGCCGTCCTTTGGCTTGAGTGGGGAGGTTCCGGCCGCAGAAGGTGATGAAGTGAGTCTGCCCGCATACGTGAAATCGTTTTCGAGAAGGGGCCGAGGAACATCCGACATCGTTCGAACTCGCTTTGCGCGGCAGGAGAGACTGCGCCAGTCGTCGCTTTATCGACCACCGATTTTTCATCACATCATCCCGTGACCACTCTCACAGACGCGCAACTCAGCCAATGCGACAATGACCTCTGCCGGCAAAGCCGGAGCGCTGTCTTCAAGAAACTTCGAGAAGCAGCGGCCCAGTACTCTTTGATAAACTAAGCTGTTCAGCGAAATGAAGCGAAACTCAATTCGCGAAAAAGCGCCAAATCCCTCCCAAAACCGCCCCAAAACGGGAATTTTGGCCGAAAATCGAGCTTAAGTCCATATCCATGTAGTTGTTAGGAGTAAGTCCTGTAAAATCATAGCGTTGCGGGGAAATCCGGGGGGGGGGGGGGGGGGGGACATAAAGTAATACACTGTGTAATATCCGTATAGTAAACATCCAAAAATGGAGCCGAAAACCACCTAAGCGCGCGCACCAGCCCCACCCGCTTGCGCTCCTACCTCAAATACGTTTTGATAAACCACATGACAATTTCTCGCCGCCTCTGCCTGCCGTGGATCTTCCTCCTCCTTTCGCTGGTCGCAGTAACCATGTCCGCCGCCAAAGATTCTAAGAAAGACAAATACCTTCTCTTCGTCGGCACTTACACCCAGAAGGAGAGCAAAGGCATTTACGCCTACCGCTTCGATGCCGCATCCTCCGAGCTGACTCCGCTCGGTGTGGCCGCAGAAACCGTCAATCCATCGTTCCTCGCGATCGACCCGAGCCGCCATTTCCTGTATGCCGTGAATGAAGTCCAGAAATATAAAGGTGCCGACAGCGGAGCGGTCAGCGCCTTCGCCATCAATCGCGAGACCGGCAAGCTGTCGCTGCTGAACGAAGTCGCCTCGCGCGGCGCCGACCCTTGCTACATCGCCCTCGACAAGACCGGCAAGTATGTCCTGGTAGCGAACTACACCGGAGGAAACGTGGCCGTGTTCCCCATTCATGCCGACGGCCGACTGGCTGAATCCTCTGCCGTCCTCCAGGACATTGGCACGCTCGGGCCTGTTAAGGAGCGTCAGGAAGCGCCGCACAGTCATTGGATCGAGGCCTCCGCCCACAACCGCTTCGTGTACGTGGCGGACTTGGGGTTGGACCGCGTCTTGATTTACCGCTTCGACGCAACGAACGGCACGCTGACCAAGGGCGAGGCAGCGGCGGCAAAATCCGGCTCTCCCAACGCGAGCGATTTCTTCTCCGCGACGCTGGCCCCCGGAACAGGTCCGCGCCACGCCGCCTTCTCCGGCAACGGCAACTTCATGTACGTGCTCGGCGAACTGGATTCAACCGTGACCGTCTTCGCCAACGACGCGGCCAACGACGCGAGAGAAACCTTTCGCTCCGTACAACGCATCTCCGCTCTTCCCGCCGGATTCTCCGGCCACAACGACGCCGCGGAAATCGCCATCCACCCAAATGGGAAATACTTGTACACGTCCAATCGCGGACACGATAGCATCGCCCTCTTCTCCATCGACAGCCACACCAGCGACAGCCACACCGGCACTCTGACTCTCGTGGATCACTTCCCCACCCAAGGCAAAGCGCCGCGCAATTTCGAGATCGATCCCACTGGCAAGTTCCTGTTCGCGGCCAATCAGGAGACCAATAACATCGTGGTTTTTCGGATCGATCCCAACTCCGGAAGACTAACTCCCACCGGCCAGACGCTCCACGTGCCTTCGCCTGTGTGCTTGAAGTTTATGGCCGTCGAATAAGGAGAGTCTTCCAGAGTCAGCAATTCCGCCATCTGCCAGGCAAGTGCAGGTGCGTGAGCAGTCTTAAGCAGATTTCGGACATTCTACGGGCCGCCGCCGCTGAGGGTCATTCATTTGCGTGGAATGTTGTGTTCGGAAAAGTGGTGGCTGTTGGTGTAATAGAGATGTTACGACAGCCATCGCGGGCCGTAAATGGCTCGGTCCGATCACCTGGAGCAGCGGCGTGCCGATGTGGCACGCGCCTCGACAGGTGGGGGAAAGAACGGACCGAGCCGAGTACTAGGCTACATTCGCTGCAGTGAATGTTCGTTGCTTCAGGGCAATGAAGCTTTTGCGCTATGTCAGTGAACGGGGGCGTCTTTTCTGACACCAGAGCTTCTGTTAACTCTCTGGAACGTACTCGACCGCGCCCGTATCCCCGTCAACGATCATGTCGTATGGGAACCAATAGGTTTCCGCTTCTCCGTACTCGTCGATGTAGGAATAGCCGATGTAGACGGTGCCCATATCCTGGTACTGAACGGGACGCCAGGACGCCTGCACGAGGTGTCCACTCGCCTGCGCCATTTTCTTGTTGGTCTTGTACTTGGTGACGGGAATGTCTCCCTTCGTCTCGTGCTTGACATGCACTCCAGCGACCTTTCCGCCTTTGACTTCTACCAGAGTGTGATATTTCCCCTTCTGGTGGATTTCGTGGTGCCCGTCGGTTTTGAGCTTCTCGCCGAGCATTTGCTTCCCGTCATGATGGTTGTGATGCTTCGCCTTGGGGGCTGCAACCGCGGCACCGCCAAGAACGAACAGGCCGAAAATCACAACCATAGCCGTGAAAAGACGCTGTTTACGATTCATGTTCATGGGTAATCTCCAGTTTGTTATTCACAAGAGTACAGCGATAAACCACCGGACTGTCTATCGGGTGTTCCCTCTACAGTTTGCTGGAAAAACCCAATGTTTGAGTTTGATTTTGGGTGGCGCAGCGGTTCACCGCTGCGATAACAGGCTTGTTTTCAGTGTCGGCTTCAGCCGCTGAGGGCGACTGCGGTCTACACCACATGTTTTTCAGCCGAGCACATATTTGCGGATCATACTGGCCCGCCGAACGACTGGATCTTACTTCTTCTTCTGTGCGGCCGCCTGATACGACGCCGCCATCCGGTCCATGGTCGGTTGAAGTTGTTGGGGGTCGCGAATGCAATTCGCGAAAATTCCGCGGACATCGAAGGGAGCGCCGCCGAAATAGCGGTAAGCCTCAGGCAGAGGCGGACCTCCCGGCGTTCCCGCGGCGGGAATCGTTGAGGGAAGCTGAACGGCGTACATGCTGCCTCCCGCCAGCGCCTCATGCGGATACTGCATCAGCCACAGGCAATTGCTCCCGTCTGCAATGTTGCTGGCGGAGAGTGCGGCCCATCGGCCGCCGTCCGCGGGAGAAGGCTGCTGACATCTCCAGAGCTGAGCCTGGGGAACATATACCGTGGGCTCGGAAAATCCGTACTCATCGAGAAGGATCTGGTTCAGTCCACGCTGCCGCACGAAACTTTCGACTGCCGGCAGAGACTGGTTCCAATCGAGGTTGGAGTCATTTACCAGGAGGTACCCCGGCCGTCCCATGCTAAGCACATTCAGGAACGGAAAATAATTTGGATAGGCCCACACGGCTGTGGCCAGAGAAGCGGCCGCGAGCCCGATGGTCACCCACTTCCCCGCGCGTGCGCCACGCCAGTTCGAGCGCTGCAGTGACTGCAACATGCGTGGCAACGGCGCCGGGAGAAGAACCAGCAGCGCCAGCGCAACCGAGAAATGACGAATGCTGATGTCCAGCCGATTCACCATACACGCGGCCACGAACACCACAAGCGAGACCCACACCGCGCGCCAGTGCAATTCCATGCCACTGGATATCGCCGATAGTTGTCCGGTGGGTTGTCCGGCCGAACGGCGCTTCAACGAGATGGCGATTGCCACTGCGAGAAGCAGCAAAAGAAGGAATGCCAGTGGAGATTTCAAAACAAACAGCACCGGAAAATAAAACCAGACGCCATGAGAATAGGCATGGCCCAGAATGTACGTTGGCCGGCTCGTGGCGCTGAATGCGAACCCAACCAGACCGCGCAAGTACTTCCACAACGGCATGAGCAGCCGGCGCAACACCGGCGACGCGGGAAAGTGCGGAATCACGCTGAACGAGTCTGTCGGCTCGTTCCAGGAGAGGACAAAGTAAACAACGTACACGAACAACGCGGCCCAAAACGTAGCCTTGGCCATGTTCCACCACGCACGGCGCCGCCAGGCACGCCGCGCGGCCTTATCGGTTGGCTGCTCGGGGACACCACGCCACCGCAGGCTCAGAACGACGGCCACAAAAACGAAGAACAATAATCCAGAAGAGAATTTCGAAAGAAAAGCGCCGGCCATAGCCAGCCCAAACTTAACGACCGTCCAGCGCGAGGGAGAGTGCCACATCTCGGGAAGTTGCCAAACCGCCAGGACCCAGAAAAGCGCGACCGCAATGTCAGTGATTACGAGCGGGCCGAATGCCAGAAACGCCGGCATGCTCACATAGGCGCAGAGGCACAACAGCCCGCCCCATGTATCTCCAAGTCGTGAGCCAAAAACATAGATAGCGAGGCCGAGCAGCAGAGTGATCAACAGCATCGGCACTCGGGCCCACAGAAGGGTCGAGTAAGGATCGTTCCAGCGCATGATGACCGAGTGGCCGAACACCCACTCGCCCAGGAACGCGTTGAACATCTTGTTGCTGAAGGTCCAGGAAACACTCGAGTAGTCAGCATGCACTTCGCGGAGAACAAGCGGTATTGCGGCCAATGCCTTCGCCAGCGGCGGATGCTCCTCGTTCATCCGCATATCCAGCTTCTGCAGATAGCTCACCCCGGCGCCGATGTGCGCGACTTCATCAACCGTAACGGATTCCCGCCGTGCGGCGCCGCCGGACAGCACCGCCATCATAGCGAGGAGCAAAGCTACTGCCGCGAAAGTTTTCCCTGATTGTTGTGTGTGCAATGTCTTTGGCCTGGTAGAGAGATGACCGCGAATGCCCCAAACTCTGGTGGGCTAGATAATACAACGCCTTTAGACCATGTGGAAGCAGCTGCCCCGGGTCTCCGGACCGCCGGTGTAACCAGAGTCAAAAACAAAAGGCCGCTCTTTTCGAGCAGCCTATTTTATTTCCCAAGCGAAGAGCGAAGAGCTAAAAGCTAACGGCTAAGAGCTGCCTTCTAGTCTCCCGCCACCGGCTCGCCAACTTCTTCACTCCTCTTCGCCCCGCCGTTTCCATTCGCCGGAGCAATCGCCGCCGTGATCGCGCCCAATGGAATGAATCCACCTTCATTCGACGTTGCCGGCTTCTCCTTCAGGACAACTTCCCGATAGAGCTGCGCCATGCGAGCGTCGTAGGCTGCGTCGTTCTTGACTTTGTTGGTCTCTGCCTTGCTATCGCGAGCCCGCTTCTTCTCCTCGCGCGCCGTCTTCGCAATGCCCAGCTTGTCAAGATCATGCTGCACTTCATGGGTCACGATCTCTTCCCGCAGATAGAGCGCGTGCTCCTTGTCTTCCATGTTCACTTTCTTGCCGCCAGCGAAGATCTCGTGACGTCCGTGCTCTTCGTACCACTTGGTGAGCGTCGACGTCATGTGCATCTTCTCAATGATGTTGCGCCAGCCCACGCCCGTGTTGTAAGCGCAGAAGCTGATCTCGCCTTCCTGCGTAGCGTAAGGAATGATGCACTGCTCGGTGCGCCGGAAGTCATAATTAAACAGATCCTGGAACCACATTCCCGCGATGAACAGGAAGTTCCACCGGTCCTGACGCCGCTTCATCACGTCGTCAATCGTCCGATCTGGACCAACCTTGCCATAATTCTTGCCCGTAGCATTGAAGTTCTTGTCGAACTTCTTCAGCAGGTCCGTCATCTTGAAGTGCGTAGGCGACTGGAACGAATCGTAGTTCTTCATCAGGCACAAAGCCATCCCAAACGCAGTCCAGAATTTGCTGCGAGCCGCATCGTTGACCTTCGCAATATCCTTAGCCAGCTGATCGCCTTTAAGGAATGCCGTAACCGGCACCGCTTCCTTAGTCTCCTTATCGATCATCAACGCCATCCCCGTCCCGCAATTGGGATGGCATCCGCAAGAGAGTTGGCCCCAGTCGTTGTTGGAATCCTGAGCGTGCATGACGTCGGCCCAGTCGGAGAACGTGCTCATAAAGCTAATCGGATACCAATCCCGGGCGGGGACTCCGAAACCGGTCTGATTTTTTACGTCGTGCGCCAGATGCGCCAGCGTGTAACGCTGCGCCTGCCGGCGATCGTCGGTGATGGCTTCGTCGCGTCCCGTAAATGAAACCGGCTGGAAGCTAAGGAAGCCGATCTTTTTAGGATTGTCGAGTGCGAACTGAATGATGCGTCCGACCTGCTCATTGTTAATGCCGTTGATGATGGTGACGACAGGCACGATTTCGCAGCCCGCGCGATGCAGATTGTCGATCGCCTTCAACTTCACATCGAACAAGTTGCCCACGGCGCGATGATCGTTGGCGGCGTTGCCGATCCCGTCAAACTGCAAGTAGGCGTAACGCATTCCCGCCTCAACCGCCTGCTGACAGAATTCATAGCTCTTGGCGAATTCAATTCCGTTGGTTGCGGCTTGCACGCTGTTGTATCCAACTTTGCGCGCGTAACGAACCGCGTCCAGGAAGTAAGGAGACAGCGTAGGCTCGCCACCGGAGAACTGCACCGACATCTGACGCCGCGGCTTGATCGTAATCGCGTTGTCGAGCACCGTCTTGATTTCTTCCCAGGTAAGTTCGTGGACGTAGCCAACCTGGTTCGCGTCCATAAAGCACGGATCGCACATCATGTTGCAGCGATTCGTAAGATCGACGGTGAGCACCGAGCCACGTCCATACTTCACCGTGGACGAACCGTGGTGATGCAGCTTCTCGTCGTTGTGGGCCTTGATATCGCGGCCCGGGAAAACTTCTTCGAGGTGTTGCGAGAATTCCGTGTCAATCGACATCAAGTCTTCGAAGTGACCGTGCTTCACGCAGTCCTTGACCATCCAGATCTTGCCATCGCGTTCGACGATCTGGGCCTTGATCTCGCCGACTTTTTCGTCCATCAGGACGTCAACCGGCAGATGGCCGTCGAGAATCTGCTGCCGAATTTCCGGCACGCATTTGGGACAGAGTGAATCAGTCGAGCGCGGCCAGCCGAGCGGCGGCTTCGACTTTTCCCACGATTTGAGCAGCGGCTTATCGGACCACTTCGGAGTCGGCGACGCATTCGGAGAAACGCGGTTGAGGCGTTCAAAAACTGCCCATGCGCCCGTGGCGGCAATCGTCACGGCCTTCTCAACATATTTAATCGGCTTGTGCATTCTGCTCTCGCTTTCCTAAACTCGGGAGTTAGAACTGTCCCCGCGGTCCCGCGTATGGGAACCTGCATAAACAGACTTTCCACGGAGAAACCTACCTGTGAAACCCAGAAGTTTCGACGCGTGGAATGGGTCACAGTGATCCTATTGAAACCGTGGCCTTTAAGCACGAAGAAGGCAATGAAGGGGAGAAAAACGGGGTTAAGTGGCGAATTGGGGCATTTTACGGAGGTAAGTTATTGAAAAGACAGGGGAGATGGACTGATTCGGCGTTGAGATCTTTTCGAGCGGATCCAGCCCCATGCGACCTGACCACCCTGCACAAGACTGCCGTCGAAGCGGAAGACGTTTGTGAGTGTCCTCAGGGTGTATCGCATCTCATCCGAGTGCAAACCTCGTCGCCATAGTAAAGTAGTAGTTGAGCTGGTTTCATAAATAGGTTTTGGGTAGGGCACGGCTTCAGCCGTGCCGTTCAGGCCGAAAAAAATGCGGGCTTTAGCCCCTGAGGGACGGGCCTTCCAAACTGAAAAGCACTTATGGCTGAGGAGTTTTCCATCTGAACCCAAGTATTCGCAATATCGCCATCATCGCCCACGTGGACCACGGCAAGACCACGCTGGTTGACGCCATGCTCCGCCAGAGCGGCACTTTCCGCGACAACGAGACCGTCGCCGAGCGCGTCATGGACTCGAACGATCTGGAACGCGAGCGCGGCATCACCATCCTTGCCAAGAACACGGCCGTTTTTTATGCCGGCGTAAAAATCAATATCGTGGACACGCCCGGCCACTCCGATTTTGGCGGCGAGGTGGAGCGCGCGCTCAAGATGGTCGATGGCGTCATGCTGCTGGTTGATGCCAGTGAAGGCCCGCTGCCGCAAACTCGTTATGTACTCAGCAAGGCGCTTGAGGCTAACCTGAAGCCGATTCTGGTTATTAATAAGATCGACCGGCCGGACGCTCGTCCGCAGGAAGTGCTTAACGAAGTTTACGACCTCTTTATTGATCTCGACGCCAAGGAAGAGCAGCTTGATTTCCCTGTCCTCTATACGAACGCCAAGGCCGGAACCGCCGCCGTGCATCAGGGAGCACACGGCGAGGATCTGCGTCTTTTGTTTGAAGCGATCGTTGACACCATTCCCGCTCCGCAAGGCGACAAGGACGGACCGCTTCAGATCCTCGTCGCTAACCTTGATTACAGCGACTACCTTGGACGCCTCGCCATTGCCCGCGTTTTTTCCGGAACGATGAAGACGGGCGAAGACGTTGCTATCGCCAAGCGTGATGGGTCATTTCAGAAAACGAAAATTACCAAGCTCTTCAGCTTCTCCGGGCTCAAGCGCACCGACATTACGGAAACTTCTTTGGGCGACATCATTGCCGTCGCGGGCGTTGAAGGCATCACGATTGGCGAGACGATTACCAGTGCGGAGAATCCCGCGCCGCTTCCGCCCATCATCATTGATGAGCCGACGATTGCGATGCTGTTCACTATCAACACGTCTCCGTTTTGCGGACGCGAAGGCAGCTACGTTACCTCTCGCAACCTGCGCGAGCGCCTGGATAAAGAGCTACTCACCAACGTCTCGCTGCGCATGGAAGAGACAGGCAGCACCGACTCGTTCAAGGTTCTTGGGCGCGGCGAGTTGCAGCTGTCCATTCTGATCGAGATGATGCGCCGCGAAGGCTATGAACTGATGGTCGGCAAGCCCGAGATTGTCACCAAGCGCATTGACGGCAAACTGATGGAGCCGGTCGAACACCTCACCGTGGATGTCCCCGAGGAATTTGTCGGCGTGGTCATGGAGCATGTCGGGTCCCGCAAGGGCGAAGTCGCCAACATGCACAATCACGGCTACGGGCGCGTGCGCGTCGAATTCCGCGTGCCCAGCCGCGGGTTGATCGGACTGCGCAGCACGCTGCTCACCGACACTCGTGGCACCATTGTCATGAATGCGCTTTTTGATGGATACATCGAGTGGCAGGGAGAAATCCCGCATCGTCCGACGGGAGCGCTGATCGCTGACCGTGACGGGGTTACTACTTCTTATGCTCTCTACAATCTGCAGGAGCGCGGTACGCTTTTCGCGGGCCCTGGCATCGCCGTTTACGAAGGCATGATCATCGGCGAGAACGCGAAAGATACGGATCTCGACGTCAACATTGTGCGCGAAAAGAAGCTGACCAACATGCGGGCTTCGACTTCCGATGAAGCCATTCGGTTGGTCCCGTATCGCAATCTCAATCTCGAACAGGCGATCGAATTTATTGCTGATGATGAATTTGTCGAGGTGACGCCCAAGTCTCTACGGCTGCGCAAGAAGGTCTTGCAATCGAATAAGCGCAAGAGGTCGATGGCAGAGGTCGAGGGCTGAGGCTGACGCATCGGGCGATCGGGTCATCGGGTGATCAAAGGCTCGACGGGTTTAGATCGCCCGATGGCCCGATCACCCGATGATCCGATCGGGCAACGAGTCGTTTGAAGGCGATCCGATAAGGTTGTAGACTCAACCTACCTAGCGCGCCCGTAGCTCAGCTGGATAGAGCGGCAGCCTCCGGAGCTGTAGGTCGGGAGTTCGAATCTCTCCGGGCGCACCAGTTTTCTCTGATCGACATATTTGCCAGCTTCCCATTTTGGGACAATTTCACCGAAAATTGTCACAATCAGTCCGCCCATCCATCACTGCACGACCTTCTGGCTTCGTTGTACTCTGCGAGCCGATTCCACAGACTGAACCAGACAAAAGTCTCGCGGAATCAATTTCACAATTTCAAGAACGAAAGGAGACTTTCCCATGTTCGCACGCATCCTTGAGTTCGTTCCGCTAATGGAGAAGAAAGACGAATTCATTCGTGTCGTAAAAAAAGAGGTCCTGCCCATTCTGAAGAATCAGGAAGGCTTCCTCGAAATCCTTCCACTCGTGCCCGAGATCAAGACCGAGAAAGTGCTGGCGGTCACTCTCTGGACCGACAAGAAGGAGTTCGAGCGCGACGAGAAAGATTGGTCCCCAAGGGTTGAGCAGATTCTCAAGCCCTATCTGAGCAATCCTTCGGCGCGCAAGCTTTACACGCTGGAGACCACGCTCTGCGAGCACTTCGAAAAGACACTGATCGCCTGAGCATGATCGCCTAGACACGATCGACTAAAGATAGAACCATCCAGAACGTCGGGCCGGAGCAACCAGAGCTCCGGCCCTTCGCTGCAGGTTGAAGACTCATTTATCTCGACTTTTTCCTGCAATTCGGCTCGATGAAAAAAAGGCCTGCCAACCTGGCAGGCCTTAAGGTGCATACAAAGTTAGACAGCAGTGACGCGACTACGGCACGCAACCGCCCGAATAGGCGCACCCCTCGTCTTCCATCCAGATGCTATATTTGCCCTGGTTTCCGGCGCTGCCGTAAAAGAGCGGAGTCGAGATGGCGGAGCCATCATCAGCCAACATCGTAATGACCGCGGTGTGGATGTTGTTCGATCCGGGAAAGAACTGATGCCCGGAAGTGTTATAGGCGAAGGCATCATCGAACCATTCGAAGATGTAGTTGCCCAGCGGATAGAGATTGCTGCCGTTGCAGCAGGGCCGCTCGACGATCTGCTCCGCGCTGCTCCCGACCATCCCCGGACCGCTAACATAGCTAAGCGAGAACGTCCCAAACCACTGTTGTTCGATGTCTTCGATAAACACCGTTTGCGCGTTGGTTCCCGAAGCAGTGAAAGTTTCGACTACGAATGCATCGCCCGGGCCCACGGGGCAGGGGTTCGATCCGCAGTAGATCGCCAGGATTGAATAGCTTGGATACCATTCGATCCATCCTTCGTAGATAATCGGACCGCCGCAACCACCGTCATCCCAGTAGTCGAGACTGCCGCCTTGTGCCACGTCACCATTGTTGAAGCCGTCAATGCCGTTCCAAGTCACTTCAAACCACGGACCTTCGCTGCAGGGCAGGTTACCGAATGGGTGGTTTGAGACCGGTACGGGCCAGTATGAGACAACTTCATCGAAGGAGGCCGTGTTGCTCCAATGCGTGAGTGTGTTGAAATTCGCTATGCCGCTCCAGTTGCCGGAGTTATAGAACACATAACCGTTAGCGTCTGGGATCTCTGCCTGGGTCTTTACGCCGCCCATCATCTCCCGGCTGGTGTACGGTCGGGCTCTGACATCGATGGCATGAGTTTTCGCCGCCAACATTGCTCGTTCCCACAACTTATACTGTTTCGGTTCGTTAGCCTGGTCGGGACGCTGCGGCAAGCCATGGCTGAGCAGTTCGGCGTTGCTTGCGGTCAAGGGATTAAAGCCCTTCGGCGCAGCCGCAAAAGCGCTGACGCCCTTAACACTGGTGGAGACTTTGGGCGCCGCGGAGAAAAGGGCGTTTCTCTGTTCTCCGGCTATGCGCTGGGCCACCGCCAAGGTGGTGAAGCTGACTACCAACAGGGTCACTGTCACTACTGCGATTACTCTACTGAATCGCCAATTCTGGTTTTGCATGAATTATCTCCTCCCCCTGAGAGGGAATGTGGTGAAGCCAGGGAAATCTTGCGAACAGAGGCCATCTAAGGCTCCTTGTCCGACTGGGACATTCAAAGGACTTCCTCCTGGACGTTTTGGGTCAAAATTTCGAAGGTTTGCGAACCTGAGCCCGGCGCGGCTCTACAGGGGAAGCGTAGGAGCCATCACCGACGGAAGGAAGCTTACCGCATTCCAAGATTAAGTCAAGTTAATAATTGTCAATAATTGTCGTTGCGCGAAAAAATGTTGAGAAGGTAAAAAGTTTGCGCTCTTGGCGTAAAAGCGTTGCTGTATCCGCATTAAGGTCATTGCCTCGTATTACCGTTGAATGACCGTCGAGTGACGGGCTTCGCGTTACCCGCGAGCCATTGGCGAAAACGTTGCCGACCTTCCGAGTTGCCGAGGTTGAGTATGCCGACGGATAGGTCTCTCGGCTCAGCCCGCTCTGCGATCAGCTTCAGGACACTCGGAATGCTAGGACAAGACTTGGCTCACTTCTTTTCCGCGCTGCTGGGGCTGACGTCCGGCGCCGGGTTAGCCGGCACGGACGGCTTCGCACCAAGATGTATGCCTTCCGCCCGCTCCCGCTCGGCATCCGCATCCCGCCCCAACTTAGTGTAAACAGTGGCCAGAAACATGTGCGGTTTGGGCGCGGTGGGTCGCAGCGCCGCGGCCTTTTGCAGCTTCGGAACCGCAGCCTCGAGATCCCCCGATCGCGACAGAGATAGCCCAAGGACTATATAAGAATCGTAGTCGTCCGGTGAGACTGCCAGCACTAGTTCGCACTCCTTGATCGCCTTGGAAAAGCGGTTGGTCCCGAAATAGGCGATCTCCAGACCAGCGTGTGACATTACGTTTTCCGGTGTCCTCGCCACAACGTCCTCGAACACGGTCGTTGCCCCGTCAAAGTCCTGAGTTTCCAGTAGAGCCTTACCGAGGTTCATCTCAACCTCAATATCCCCTGGGCGCACTTCCAGGGCTTTGCGCAGTGCCGGTACCGCCTTCTTGTATTGCTTCAAATTCATGTAGCATCCGGCGAGCTTCAAACGGAGCGGATATATATCCGGCTCCTTCTCGATTGCTTCCTGCAGTAACGGAATCGCTTCTTCAAAGCGCGCATCTTCCAGAACAGGTCTGAGCTTCTCCATCAAGTGGAGCGCTTCGATTCTGTCTTTGGGATCGGGCCCACGATCGGAAGGTTTCGAACTGTAACTGTCCGACGTCGCATATCCCAGCGCAGCCAACTGCTGCTGCATTTCGGGATTCAGCGTCACCTCGACCGCTTCTCTGTGACCGATCGTCTTTCCCCGAAAAGACTCCAACTTGGCCGCCAGCGTGTGAGCGACCGCCGGGGAGGACGATGCCAGATTCTGCTCCGTCTTCGGGTCCGCCGTCTGGTCATACAATTCCCGTCGCGGCGCCTCGATATACAAGTACTTGTCTGTTCGCCAGGATTGCAAGGCGCTCCAATGAAACGACACCCGCGTATAGTCCGTTTGCGAGTAGGCCGGACGATCGCGCCAGCCTCCGATAGCCCCGTCGTCGCCCGCCTTGATCAGCCCCAGCAGCGACTCGCCCTGCATCGCCGGAGGCACGGTCATCTTTACTGCCTCCAACACCGTCGGCATCACATCTGCCAGTTCCACTCGGCTTTCTATCCGTTTCCCGGCTCCATGAGGCAGCTTCACCAGCAACGGCACATGGATGGTTTCATCGTAGAGAAACACCCCATGCTCTTGCTCTCCATGAGCCCCGAGGGATTCCCCGTGGTCGGCCATCACCGCGATCACCGTCCCGTCATAAAGCTTTCGTGCCTTCAGTTGCCGCAGAAATCCGCCCACCGCCGCATCTTCATACGCAATTTCGCCGTCATAGGGTTCGGAGGCGTACCGGGTCTGGTAGGGTTCGGGTGGCTCGTAAGGAGCGTGGGCGTCGTAGAGATGGACCCACAGGAAAAAGGGGGTCTTCGGCTGTTTGTCCAACCACGCCAGGGCGAGCGCCAATACCTCGTCCCCAGGGCGTTCGAGGGTGTGGTAGCGCTCCTTTTTATGATACTTCTTCTGTCCAAGGTTTTCAGGGTGGAAGTCGGCATCGTAGGTATCAAATCCACGTTCAAAACCGGCAGCGAGCGTTCCCGGAGCCAGAGCCATGGATCCAACAAATGCCCCAGTTCGATATCCCTGGCTGTGCAAAATCTCCGGACCGTAGGGAACATCCGCCGGTAGCGCCATCGGGAAATCAATCAACCCGTGAAACTGCGGATACGTGCCAGTGAGAATGGTGGCGTGCGAGGGCGTCGTCAGCGGAACTTGCGCGTAGGCATGCGTGAAAACTGCCGATTCCCGCGCCAGCGCATCCAGATTCGGCGTCAGCCCACGTTTGGAACCCAGAAATCCCATCCGATCCGCTCGAGTTGTGTCGAGGGTGATCAGGATGATGTTCGGCAGCTTTGCTGTTCTGGATGGCGTGCGGCTAGCGACCTTCGGGCCGCCGGCAGCGGCCGCGCTCTGCGCCACAATCAGGATTAGGAGGAACTGCCGGAACAACCGCATACAGGAGGACAAAAGTCTAACACAACTAAAACGCACTCGCCTGCGAGCGGCGCGGGGTCACCCAACTAACAAACCGGCGATGGAGATAACAGCGTTTGATTGAACGAATACCAGCGGTTCACCGCATTCGACTGCGCCTGCTTCGTGAACCACGCCTTAAACGCCAATTCCTGCGGGTGATACGTGAATCCATCCACTGTTATTTCGATCGCCGATCCCACCAGTGGGTCGCCGACTTCCAGAAAATTGTTGCAACCGTACTGTGGTGCATATTGACTCTGCCAGGTAGGCGTGTTATTGCCGGCATAAGGATCGTCGTAAATCTCTCCAATTTCGTGCGACAAGGCATGAATATCCTGAATCCCGGGAGCCTGGAATATTCCCGGGTCGCTGTACGCTGCCACTCCGTACACCTGGTCGACGCCCCTCACGCCGTGATAGCCGAGTATGCAACAGCCGCCATACGTCTCAAAAACGTTGTAATCGAGGAAAATGGGCAACGTGTTGGGCTGGATGCCGAGACTCACGATCAATGAGTTGATCTCCGAATCGAAATAGGTAAAGTCCACTTCGCCAATCGGGGAGCACGGACCGCTGACCGTCGATCCGTCTTGCGCAGGGACGTTGATCGTCTCCACCGGCGTCACCTGGGCAATTCTCAGCACCGTGTGGTAATTCGCGTAGGATGACTGTTTCACTTTGTTCCAGAAATTGGCGCGCTGGAAGGCATCAACGTACTGCGTCGTGCCGACGCTCGTGCCGCCCGGCGTCCACGTCAAATTCCGGAATAGGGGTGAGTTCTTCGTCAGCCTCAATGGCGACCGCGATCCACCGCAGACCTCCTGCGTGGCGCTCAGAACCGTGTCATCGGCGAAAGTCACCCTGAGTGGGATGAGGATGATGTCGATGGTCGTAGTGCCCGCACCCACGACAACCTTGTCCCCCAGCATCGTGAATGGGTAGTTCACCGAGTTATATCTGAACCATCCGTTCCAGGTGGGCAGGGCGGCGCCGCTAAGCGCATCCCCCTCCGCCTGCGCCCCATCCACCGGATGCACGGGCGGAAGTGAGACAAAACGCGGTACGAAATCATTTCGCGGGTACGCGCTCCTCTGCTGAGCAAACGCGCCAGCGAGAAGCAGAAGTGCCCCTAGTACCACCCCCAGCCGACTCGCACCGCGCAAAAACCGCATTTCTTTACTTCCTCATCCGAACGTTCGAGAAAATCAGCTCATGGAATCTTATTTAACTTTCATCCTGAGCGTCCTTCAGGCCGCGAAGGATCTATGCACCTGAATTGGCAATGCATAGTCTTTCGCTTCGCTCAGGATGGTTGAGTCTGGTGACGCATATGGGGGACGGCACACGAAATCGTCCACACCTCATCTTCACCGCGAATCAGACTTTTCCGGTCCCGGTTCGCAATTCTTCGGGTGGACGAAAAGCGCCGGATCAGGAGGTCCCAGTTTCACATCCTTGTATGTGATCGTGGTTACCCTCCCTGCCGGCATATCAATTTCGACCTTCACCGGGAAACCGTTGAGGTCGTCCGCTTCCCAGAATCGTACGTGCATTTCGCTGCCCGATAGCGCCGTGCGGACGACAGATTCAACGTGGCAATGATGGCCATCCACAACAGCCTCGCCGGCCGGCGTGCGCTCAATCTTATAGTCGGGGCCGAAAAAGGCAAATGGAAAGCTTTGTTCTGCCAGCGCCCAATGGTGGATGCATCGCTCTTTCGGCTCCATCAGCGTAAAGTACGTCTCGTGGGTGCTAAGGTCGGTGACAAGGTGATTTACTTTATTGTAACTCTGCGCCCACATCAGGTTTCCGGAACGATAGATCTTAATTTCGTCTGTGTTTCCGGCAAGGCCGCCGACCATGGTCGCCGAAAATTCGGTTAAGGAGTCAAATGGACCTTGTGACTTGGCGGTATGGGGCAGAGACGCGGCTGACCGCTTCTGGGCTGACTGCTTCTGCTGCGGGTTTGGTGTCGTCTCTCCGGTCTTGGACGACTGCGCCTGTATTCCGATGGTCGGATAAAGTCCGATCGCCAATACGAGGATGGTCAATCCGACTATTCTGGCTGACAACATGTTTCCTGGTCTCCTGATGAAGTTCAAAAGCGACGATTTTCAGGACAATCCTGACGAGTGTCACTCTCGAAGGTCACTTTATTATGCGGCCCTCATCTGTGCGGCCCTCATCGGCTGCGACTCGAAAAAAAAAGGCCACAGAACTCTGTGGCCTTGATGAATGAACCACTAAGTTTACTGCTGTTTCCTGGCGGCGGCTATGCTGCCGCCCATCGGTGGCTTCGTTACTGCGTTTCCGTTTTTGGCAGGCAGACCGATGGTCAAAGCCGCATCGCAACAAAAGTAGTCGCCATTGAAGCCCAAGTAACCTCTGTAGAGGGCAGCATATTCATGAACGAGATCGGTCAAATACTCAGCCTGTACTCCCGAAAAGCACTGGCATTGTGCGTCGAAGTCAGCATCGGCAGTATCAAGCACCGGTCCACTCACACCAACGATTTGGTGAGGGGGCACATTAGCGCCGGTGCCATGCTTCTGGCCGACCACTGAGGCGTTGGTGGGTAAGCCGCACAAGTCGACCAAGTCGTGGAAGCCTCCAACGTATATCTTGCTTGACCCTGTGCCGGAAGAGGTCAGTTTCTGCAGTACCAGACGATAGCCGTCACAGTAGCCCGAGAAGGCGCGGTCATAAGTTGTAGGACTAACCAGCTGAGCCGAGGCAATGAGGCTGGCAAGCATTACCACACACAGTACAAACAACATCTTTTTCATATAGGTTTTCTCCTGGAAGTTTTGGTCGTTCACAATTGTGAAGATCGGACAGCCGAACTCAGCGCGTCTCTTCTGGGGAAGTAGAGAGGACTCGCACTGACTGTGGAAGCTTAGCGCAATCCAAAATTAAGTCAAGTCAATAATTGGAGTCGCGCGAAAAAAACTGTGGGAAGTTTGCAATAAGGTAAAATTTTGCGCTGTTGACGCAAAACCTCGGCATCCGACTGTAAGAACTACTAGTAGAGACGGGGCTTGCGCGGTCTCTACGGGAAATCAGACGGTTCTTTTACAGAACTTTACAGAGTGCTGAGCGGTCTGTTTTCAAAACGTGATACGTACTCCAAACTCCATTTGCCTTGGAGCGCCGTTCGCGT
>CAWBJV010000013.1:0-34004 GCA_963789205.1 uncultured Acidobacteriaceae bacterium | reverse complement strand
CTCGATCTGATTGCCCGTGGGTATGCGGTCGAAATCGTTTCTCCCGACTCGATCCCCGATAATTTTGCTGACCTGGAATTGCGGGTCGAAGAGGATCCCGGGAATCAGTTGGTGGCGAGCGTGGAAGCGCATAATGGCGAGCGTACGGCGTCGCTTGAATTTGTGCATTATTTGAAAGCACCGATGCCGGACTTCATCCGCAGGACGCCGCCGGAGCCTCATGAAGCGGTTCACTTTCCGGAACCGCCCGTCAGCTTCAATGCCGAGCAGAGCGCTGAAGATGTGGAACTGGGTGCGGACGCTCCGCAACTAGCGCACGAACTAGCGCCCGAAACTGTTTCCCCGGCACCGGAAATTCCGCGCGATTCGAAACTCGACCCTGAACTTGCCCCCAAACCAAATTCGGAAGAGGTCGCTCCGCTGTTCTCGTCGCCCGATCCATTGCCGTCGCCGCCGGCCGATCCGCCAACCCATTCTGCATCGGCATCTTCAATGATTGCCCGGCCGGTAGCTCGCCCAGCCGCAGCTAGTCCAGTCATAACTGCCCCGATGACAGCCCTTTCGCGAAATGTCCGAACGCGGTGGCCGCAACCATTTGATCAGTCCTCGGGACCGTTCCGAAATGTCGCCCTCACATTGGCGAGCATGGTGCTGATGATGGCCTTAGGTCTCGGGTTCAGCATGCGCCGCGGTAATCAAACGGCCGTGCAGAATTCCGGAACCGCGCCGGCAGCTTCGATCAGCCATGCGTCGATCGTTCCCGAAAAAGACGCGGGAAAACATCAGGGACAAGTCTCGCTGTTGCCAGTGTCGCCAGCAGCCAGAAAGCCGGAAGCGCATCCCGACCATGCGCCGAGACGATCGCCCGCCGCGAAGATTGACAATCCGACGGCCAAAGCTCCGGCTGAAGCTCCGACTCAAGCTCCGAATAAGACGATCGGGACCAGGGTTTCACGCGGGCACGGTGATAGCTGGATCGCGCGCGACACCGTCACCTATTTCGACCAGCGTTCTTTTGACCAGGCGGCATCGAGGACCAAGACCTCACAACCTTCCGCTAGTTGGCAGCCGATTTCGGGCAAACATGACGGTGTGATCGCAGAGAACACCGTCACTGTTCTAAACAGCAATCCAGCTCCGAAAGCGGCGAAGCCGGATTCCGGCATCAAGCGCTACTCAGATCTGAAGTAGCAATTCCCAAGCAAATCCTCACCACAGGGAACACAGAGGTTCACAGGGGAAGGCGCAAACTAATGACGCTGAGCTTGCCCCTGCGGTCCTCTGTGCTCCCCGTGGTGAAGATTTTGCCGAGCGCGGGTCGTGCTACGTTCTCTGTACGAGACGCTCGGCCAGTTTGGCGTCGCACGGTATACTCGATTTTCTTTCGCCGGGAGCCTTGCCAGAGAGTACAGAGTCAATGGACCCGCAGACGACCATCCAGTACGTGCTGCACGGCCTGCCCAGCGCAGCGGCGGCGACGTTCCTCGCGCTTTTCCCCATCGTCAACCCGCTTGGGGGTATTCCGGTTTTCTTTACTCTTACCGCCAACTTCGCGCCGGAAGAACGCCGTCGCACCGCGTTGAAAACCGCCCTCTATGTAGTCGCGATCCTGGTCACCTTCATGTTCTTTGGCCGGTTTGTCCTCAACTTTTTTGGGATTTCGCTGCCCGTACTGAAAATTGCGGGCGGGCTGATAGTGGCGAATACGGCGTGGGGCATGGTGACAGGCTCCAGCCGCATGACGTCGGCGGAAAGCAGCGAGGCTCTAACCAAAGAAGACATTTCGCTTACGCCCATGGCCATGCCGATGCTGTCCGGACCGGGCTCGATCGGAGTCGTCATGGGACTTGCCGCCACCGCCGACCACTTTCTTTCTTACCTCGGGATGGTGATCGGAATCGTAGCGCTCGGCCTGACCGTCTATCTATTGCTGGTCCTGGGAGGTCCATTCGTCAAGCGCCTTGGCCCCGGCGCGGTGGGCGCGATCAACCGCATTTTCGGATTCCTGATCCTGGCGATTGCGGTGCAATTGGTGTGGAACGGGGTAGCCGACTTTAAAGGCTGAGTGGTGACACTGTCCTTAAACGGCCACCCGCCCGTAAGCTCCACGGTTGCGGGATCAGGGGTTGCTTAGCTTGGAACCCTCATCGAAAGCTGCGATCGAAGACAGCTCCGGGAGTTCGATGGCGGCATTGAAATCGGAAAATGTGGTTCGTGAACCATCGTAGTTGGAGGTTACTTCGTACGGGAGATGGTCCTTCACGCCGAGGCAGATCGTCCGGTTCTCTAGTCCCGATCCGTACTCGGTGACTTGGACTTTCCACACCCGGCACTGAATGCCGTTTACATCTTTACTCTCGCCTCGTTCAAAGATTCCATTCTTCTGCATCCGGCTCATGTCGGGAAAGAATTGAATATCGTCGCCGTTGCTGAGCCTGGTGCAGAGCTGCTCGGGCTTTTCCCATGCTTCCGAGAGCGTGCGCCGGCTCCAGGTGCCGTCTCCAGTGCGCTGAAACGTTCCGCTATTCAAACGCACGGTTTCCTCAACGAAGTCGGATGGCTTCAGATCTTGATCAACCACATGAATGACCTGGTGGAACGCGGCCTGTGGGCAACTCATCTCGCCATGCGCTTCTGTGTGGCGCGTCGGGCGAGGGGCGGTCACGGAAGCGTAGCGATAGCTGCGCACCAGCTTTACGGCTTCAACCGCGCGTCCGAATTCGCGCTCGCCGCTGTCCGGAGAGAGCCAGAACACAGTAAAGCCGATGAGCAAAGCTGCCACAAATCCGAGAGACCAGATGCCACGCGCATTCAACACTAGACACTCCCAACCGAGCGTAAGAATTTCGGACAAACAGCGAGGATCAACCCTACCTTGACTCCGGAGAAGAGGGGTAGATTACTCGGGTAATCGTCGAAACAAGGACGGGCGTGGCCCAGCCTTCCGATGGCAAACCACGCAGTGGGTGCCCCATCCTTCGGGGCGGGTGGCCACCATCTGCGGCGAGTATACCCGCGTTGTAAAACGTTGGCAGATAACAAAGAGGGGGTGCGCCCCTTCTCGCACCTTGAAGCTGTGAAAAAAACTTAAAATAATGCCGACTGCGCCAATTCCACCGCGCGGCCTGGCCAAAGTGCAAATGGAAATGCTCTGGGCCTGCCTCGCCTGAAAATTGTCGTTCACGAGATTTTTGCTTGACACTAGTGAGAACGTACTTTAGAGTGCCAGCCTCGGTTGATTCGAGGGGGCCAACCGAAAACCATCTGGAGGTGGGCCAATGGCTCGCTTCGGGTTTGTGGTGTCTTTATGCGGCTCCTGGCCATTCTCGTCCTGCTTACATTTGCGGGTTCACAATTGCTAGAAAAAGTCGAGGCATGCTACCAGGATTCTCCTTCAGTACGACTTAGGGCAAGGACAATAGCTGGAACCGTGACCCTACACGGCAAGCCTCTCGATGGAGCTGTGCTGAGCTTGCACAAGTTTCTGGGCGTTTACTCAATTGCACCCGGACATGCCGATCCACACGTTTTAGGTGAGTCCGTTGCTGCGAAAGATGGCAAATTCAAATTTGGCGAAGTACCGGACGGGAAATACGTTGTATTTGTGGGAGCGCCGTCCGGTGCGTCAATGGATGTTGAAGTGGTTAGGCCGAAGAGCGGAGAGAACGACACCCTTGCCATCGAGAATTTCGCCGATTCCTGCCTTAGCGCGACGGTCATTTCTGCTGACGGCCACAGAGTGACGAATCGCTCAGTCTCTACAATGTTCGGAATGGGTAGTTTCAATAAGGAATGACTTGGCGGGTGGGCCCCATTAGGTGGGAAGTATGACGCGGGTTTGTCTCGACCGAAACAACCTGGGGGTGCGCCCCTTCTCGCGTTTTTCGAGAAGGGGCCCTGCCCAACAGCCCCGGCCCATTCCCCCCCGATCTTCCTCTTTTCCGACATCAACTTCCGCAGCGCCCGATTAATTCTCGTCTGGTAGCCTCGTCCCTGCCGTTTGAACCATGCCAGAACGTCGGCATCCAGACGCAACGTCACTGCCTTCTTGATCGGCCTGTAGTATCCCAGCCACTCCGGCGTAGGTCCCGCCGGGAATTCACCGGTGTAACATCGCGGTTGGGCCAGACGGTTGGATATGCAGTTGGATATTATGATACCGGCATGTCCGCACTCCACAAGCAGAGAGCCTCAAAGGCGTTCGCGATGTTGGTGGCCGCAGTTGCGCTCTTTATTCTTGCCCTTCCGGCCCCCGCCCAGACCAACTACTTCACCGACTGGCCCGCCGGCACTTCCCCCGCCGAAGTCGGCAAACGCGTGGCCGAACATTTCGTCACCAGTCCTCACGCCGATCCCAAGCACATTGTCTATCAGGAGGTCTGCACCTGGTACGGCGCGCTGACTTTCGCTCAGCTTTCCGGCGATAAGAGTCTTTCCGCAAAACTGATTCAGCGTTTCGATCCGCTAATGACGCCGGAGGGAGCCCATCTCATCGGCCAAGACCGGCATGTGGACTTCACCGTCTTCGGAGCCGTTCCCCTGGAAATATACCTACAGACTCAGACTCAGACTCAGAATAAAGACCCCAAATACCTCGACCTGGGCAGGTCGTTCGCCGACCGGCAGTGGGAAAATCCGACCGCCGACGGGCTGACCCGTGAAACCCGTTTCTGGATTGATGACATGTACATGATCACCAGCGTCCAGGTGCAGGCCTTTCGCGCCACCGGAGATTCCAAATATCTCGATCGCGCCGCCCTCGAAATGGTGGCCTATCTCGACAAATTGCAGCAACCGAACGGTTTGTTCTTCCACGCGCCCGACGCCCCCTTCTATTGGGGACGCGGCAATGGTTGGGTAGCCGCCGGCATGACCGAGTTACTGCGCGCGCTGCCCGCGGACCATCCCCGGCGCGCGCGCATTCTGGCCGCATACCGCAAGATGATGCAGGCGCTTTTAAGTCTCCAGGGCAAAGACGGCATGTGGAGGCAACTCATTGACCATCCCGAAGCCTGGCCGGAAACTTCCTCCACCGGCATGTTTACTTTTGCGTTGATCACCGGCGTAAAAAACGGATGGCTCGATCCCGCCACTTACGGTCCCGCAGCTCGCAGAGGATGGCTGGCGCTGGTCGGCTACATTGACCAGAACGCCGACATGACCAGCGTCTGCGAAGGCACCGGCAAGAAAAATGATCTCGACTACTATCTCGCCCGCGCCCGCCGAACCGGCGATTTCCACGGCCAGGCCCCGGTGCTATGGTGCGCGTCGGCGCTGCTGCGGTAGGGGGCAGGGGGCGGTGATTTGTGAGTGACTGATGAGGAGCTATGCTCATCCGTAGTTGGAAATAATGTTATAGGACATCTAAGAACAGGTATAGAATACTCCGGCTGACTGGAGGGTGGTTCGCGTTGAACCGTTTTGTATACTTAGTTGCAGTTGCCGCTCTTACTGTATCGGCTCTCAGCTGCGGTTCTTCTGGAGGCGGAGGTACCGGCCCGCCGCCACCACCACCTCCTCCCGATTTCGCTATTTCCGTGACGCCAACATCCGGTACCGTGCCTCCAGGTGGCGTGCAGGTCATTCAGGTTTCAGTAACTGCGCAGAACGGTTTCACGGGGACAGTAACGGTAAACGTAAGCGGACTTCCCGCGGGAGCTATTCTCTCGCCGGCATCTCCATTCACGATGAGTGCGGGTTCGCAAAATGTAACCTTGAGTTTGCCTCCAGATGCGCAAACCGGAAATTTTGCCGTTAAGCTGCAGGGCTCGTCGGGGAATCTGCAGCATTCCACGAGCTTTGCGCTGCAAGTCCAGCAGCAACAATTCGCGAGCTTTTCAGTCGTCCTGAATAATAACGAGTTGTCTTTTGCACAGGGAGGCAGCGCCAACACGATCGTAGGACTCAGTTTGACTTCGAACGGGAATACAAACTATGAAGTCGAATTCTCCGTGGCGGGCTTGCCTTCCGGTGTGACAGCAAGCTTCGGGGTAAATCCTTTCCCAGCAACTAACCCAGCCACATCGTTGACGTTTACTGCAAGTCAGAACTCGGGATTGGCCAATTACGCCACCATTACCGTTACGGCCACCCGAACCGCCGATAATGTTCAGGAATCCGGACAATTACAGATTAATGTAACTCCGGCGGTTGGCACTCTCCCCTCGATTCGAACAGATTTTATACGTACGGACGGCACCCCAGGTGCGGCGGTTTACGATCCAGGTCACAATGTGATCTATGCCAGCAACCCCCAATGGAACCGTGTGGATGTGATTTCGCCTGCCACTTACCAAATAATAAACAGCATTCCAGCGCCGAATCCAACTGGCATGGACATGAGCCTGGATGGGAAGCACCTCATTGTCACCAGCAACATGGAGCAGATTGTTTCGATTGACACCAGCTCCCTTCAAGTGGTGAGTCGCACAAACGTATTGCCGACTGTCCAGGGTGGCGCCTCCTACGCAATTCCAGATCTAATAGCTAATACTTCGAACGGCACAGCTCTGGTCGGAATGACCAACAACAGTTCTCCTCCATCGTATTATCTCGAGCAATGGAACCCTGCGACTGGGATGTTCACAGCACTGAGCGCTCCCGGCGTCTCTGCCTGGATTAATCAATTGGTCAGAACTGGCGACGGCACCAAAGTTTTGGTGGTCGATTATGGCACCGATGTGAACATGGCAGTGTACGATGCAGCCAGCAATACCTTTTCCGCGAGCGGGCAATCCCCCGTCGGCCAGATTCTAGGAGTTACGGCAAGTCCGACAGCGCATCAATTCGCCGTAGTTGGGACCGCAGGCTTCGCAATCATGGATGCCAATCTCAATACTGTCGCCACGCCTTCGCTCGGCGGATATTTCTTCGGCATGGCTTATAGCCCAGACGGAACCAAGTTATTCGTCGCCATGGAGATTGTCTTTTCGCAATGCGGAGCAAATTATCCTGTCATTCTCACTTTTGACACCAGCAGTTATTCGTTAGTCGGGGTTGCACCGGCATTCGCCGAGCCCAGTGGAAACCTTCAATGCGAGCCGCCTCTGTATTTGCAAGGCAGCCCGTTGGCGGCCGATAATTCCGGGCTGGTCTTTTCTAATTCCGGCAGCGCAATCTCGTCCTATACTCACGGGCTAATAATCGACGATGCTTTCAACCACCAAGATCTGCTAACTCTGCCAGTAGGACCGCCCTATCCCTCGCTGGGATTTACCGATGAAGCACCGCTGAATCAAGCAGTGGCAACCGGGTTAGGGAATAACGCATTCGATGTTTTGCCCGACGTCTGGTTTGGGAACACGAGGGGCACAAACATTCAGTTTAATAGCGGTCCGCTGGTTTCCGTCACGGCCCCGCCCTCATCGACTGCGGGGCTAGTCAATGTAAAAGCTGTCATGCCGGACGGCTGGTTTTCCGTTTCGCTGCAATCGTTCTCTTATGGATCGCAGATACTCTTCCTGGGAGGAAACGCCGGATCGCCGGAGGGTGGTGCCTCACTCGCGCTGATCGGCTATGGCCTCATCGGGAACAACAACGCGCCGTCGGTGACCATCGGTGGCCAGGTGGCAAAGGTGATCCAGTCCAGCAAATATGTGGATTTCAACGACAGCGGTTACAACATCAGCTATCCGTTTGCAGCGCTAGACGAGGTGCTTGTGACTGTGCCGCCCGGGGCCCCGGGGCCGGCCGACGTGACTGTAAAGAGCGACGCGGGAACCGCAACCTTGCCCAATGCGTTCACTTATGTTCCCTCTGTGATCGATTATCCTTCTTCGGACACACTCACCTATGTTTTGTACGATCCCCAGCGCCACTGGGTATACCTGAATGCGGGTGACCACATTGACGTATTCTCGAATGACACACAGCAGTTCCTGAGTCCCATTAAGCCGCCGACCATCTCTGGAACGACACAGTTGCGAGGATTAGCTCTCACCCCAGACCACTCCAAGTTGCTGGCAGCCAACTGGTCCGATTTGTCGTTGGCGATAATTAATCCAGACAATCCCGCCTCCTCCACGGCCGTGCAGGTCGTGCCATCAGGCCTGCCAAATAGCCCTGGACCCTACGCCGTGGCTGCTACTAGCACGGATAGTGCGTTCATTAGCACCGGTAGCATTGACAGTGCTCCCGTTTACGTGCTGAATCTCTCCACGCTACAAGTGACCACACCGTTCAATTCGTTGTTTGGTGGCGGCGGAACTGATTTGTGGTCGACGGCTTCGGGGAACTATGTGTTGATGGATGGTGCTCTCTGGAGTGCGGCTTCGAACCAGTGGACCTTTGGGCCGAACTCACCGAACGGCAGCAATGCTGCGTCAGGCGATGGTTATTGGTTCGCAAGCGACTACACCAGGCTTGACTCCCAGATGATCGAACATATTCAAGCGCAGGAACCCGAGTTCTTCTCGGATCTCCTGGTGTTCAAGGACTGGTTCGGTGAAAAGATGAACGCTTCGGGAAGCCTTCTGTATACGCCCATCCCGACAGGCTTCGCCACGGTTGAGTCGAACGGCGTCGGCATCACGGATACCAATCACGGCACGTGGCTCGGCCAGATCTTGCTCTCGGAACAAATTCTGGAGTCGCCGGTGCAGAGCGCGATGGATTATGACGAAGCCGGCAATCGTTTGTTCCTTATTACGGACAAAGGTCTCACCGTGATTCGGCTATGGTCCTCGCCACTTTCCATTGGGTATCTCAATCCTGCAAACGGTTCTAGCTCTGGAGGCACCGCGGTTACGATTCGTGGCAGCGGCTTTGAATCCGGCGCAACGATCAATTTCGGTGGAATGGCAGCAACCACGACTGTTGTTGATGCCAGCACGCTGCAAGTCGTCACCCCTGCGGGTTCAGTTGGTGGCGCCAGAGTCTCCGTGAAGAATCCCGATGGAACGTCGTATTCGCTGGACGCAGGATTCACTTATCAGTAATGGCCACTTTAACGCGGAAGTATAACGCGGTATTGTCGTTGAACCTTGCCTCGAAGTAACTGGGTGGTGCGCCACTTCTCACGCGTTTCGAGAAGAGGCCTCCGGAACCGCTTTATGCGGTCGCAGGTCCCCAACTTCCCCGGCTCACTTCCCCAAGATCTTCCTCTCTTCCGACATCAACTTCCGCAGCGCCCGATTAATTCTCGTCAGGTAGCCTCGTCCCTGCCGTGGAACCATGCGCCATGCCAGAACGTCAGCATCCAGACGCAACGTCACTGCCTTCTTGATCGGCCGGTAGTATCCCAGCCACTCCGGCGTCGGGCCCGGCGGAACCTTTCGCCCGCCCGCGGAAGCCTCCATCCGGGCAACCTTCCCGCGCCTCTTAACTCGTTTCCGTTGTTTAATATGCGCTGATTATATGTATATAGTAGTACGTACAATATGACAAGTACAACGTTTCACGTGAAACATATCTCCATTTTGCGAAACAGGATGGCGGCCGCCCAACTTACTTGATAATAACCAGCTTCTCCACTAACTCCGAGTAGTCTTTCTTATCCAACCCATGGACCTGCTTGTTGTATTCGTCCACCTTGCTGGAGTAGTTCATGGAGCAGAACTTCGGGCCGCACATGGAGCAGAAGGCGGCGGTCTTGTATCCCTCTTCGGGGAGGGTCTCGTCGTGCATGGAGCGGGCGGTCTCAGGATCGAGGGAAAGTTCGAACTGTTTCTCCCAATCGAACTTGTAGCGGGCGTAGCTTAGGGCGTCGTCGCGGTCGCGGGCTCCGGGACGCTGGCGGGCTATGTCGGCTGCGTGGGCGGCGATTTTGTAGGCGATGATTCCGTCTTTTACATCTTTTTCGTTGGGCAGGCCTAAGTGTTCCTTTGGAGTTACGTAGCAGAGCATCGAGGCGCCATACCAGCCAATCATGGCCGCTCCTATGGCGGAGGTGATGTGGTCGTAGCCGGGAGCTATGTCGGTTACCAGCGGGCCTAAGGTGTAGAACGGCGCTTCGTCGCACCAGGCATTTTCTTTTTCAACCTGCTCTTTGATCTTATGCATCGGGATGTGGCCGGGGCCTTCGATCATTACCTGTACGTCGTGCTTCCAGGCGATGCGAGTTAGTTCGCCGAGAGTCTTGAGTTCAGCAAACTGGGCTTCGTCGCTGGCGTCGGCTATGCAGCCGGGACGCAGGCCGTCTCCGAGGGAGAAGCTTACGTCGTACTTCGCGAAAATCCTGCAGATGTCTTCGAAGCATTCGTAGAGAAAATTCTGCTTGTGGTGGTGGGCCATCCATTGGCCGAGGATCGCGCCGCCGCG
Organism: uncultured Acidobacteriaceae bacterium; assembly: GCA_963789205.1. Lineage (GTDB taxonomy): Bacteria > Acidobacteriota > Terriglobia > Terriglobales > Acidobacteriaceae > Acidiflorens. The sequence goes on along the minus strand of CAWBJV010000013.1, from coordinate 23,747 downwards.
GCTCACGATTCCGGTGATGCGCTTCGAGACCATGGGCAGATACTGGATGAGGACGCCGGCGTGGATGGTCATGTAATCCACGCCTTGTTGCGCCTGCTCTTCGATTACTTCCAGCATGACATTTTTGTTGAGATCTTCTACTCGCTTGACGCGCGAGATAGCTTCGTAGATTGGGACCGTGCCAATGGGGACGGGGGAATGGCGGATGATGGCTTCGCGAATGGTGGGGATGTCGCCGCCGGTGGAGAGGTCCATCACGGTATCGGCTCCGTAGTGAACGGCGGTGTGCAGCTTCTTGAGTTCTTCGTCGATGTTGGAGGTGACGGCGGAGTTGCCGATGTTGGCGTTGATCTTGCAGAGCGACTCCACGCCGATGGCCATGGGCTCGAGTTCGGGATGGTTGATGTTGGCGGGGATGATCATGCGGCCGCGAGCGACTTCATCGCGCACGAGTTCCGGCGTGATCTTCTCGCGGCTAGCGATGTATTTCATTTCATCAGTGATTACAGCGCGACGCGCGTAGTGCATCTGGGAGAAGTTGCCGTCGGTATTTTCGGCTTTGCGCTTGGCCAGCCACTCTGCCCGCGGTTTGAGGACCGCATCCAAGTCATTATTATTTGGGTTCGCGCCTATTTTCGAATCGCCATTGCCTGCGGACATTTTCGTCTGTACCATCCTTCACGAAGTCTAGTTCACAAATTATACGCCGCATCCGGAAGGCGGATTGTCTTCTGGGAAGGGCAGGCGGGTGAGTTGCTGCCGTCGCGGGAAAAAGTGAATCTTGTGATTGGGGAAGAGAATCGAAGTTAATTGTTGTTATAACGACAATCGCGGGACGATCGTCATCGTAAAAGGCGCAAGACAAGACACGCTAGACGACAGAACCCGCCAGGAGGAAGCGATGAAGCGACTGATGAGTACCAGCAACGATGTGGCCTTGACCATGCTGCGAGTAGTTCTGGGAGTTGTGTTCTTCGCTCATGGCGCGCAAAAAATGCTGGGATGGTTTGGAGGCTTTGGTCTTCACGGCACCGTGGGAGCCTTTACGCATATGGGGATGCCCGCTGCTATGGCATACCTGATCATCTTCACGGAATTCTTTGGGGGGCTGGGGCTGATTTTCGGCTTGTTGACGCGGATCGCCGCTTTCGGAGTCGGCGGCCTGATGGTTGGAGCAATCTTCATGGTTCACCTGCCGTTTGGCTTCTTCATGAACTGGATGGGCAGCCAGAAAGGTGAGGGCATCGAATTCCATCTGCTGGCGCTGGCCATGGCGGGGGCGCTGTTGCTGCGCGGGGCGGGAGGGTTCTCGCTGGACGGGGCGCTGTCGAAGTAAATCGCGCAGCTATCCGCTGGAAACTGGCGAAGGAGGAGATCGCTCAAGAACCAAGGCGGGACGATTCTTGCGAATTTCTCCCCTAGAGATAATTGGGACAGACGCCGAGACTCACGCCGGCTCGGCTGCATCGCCGATCAGCGCCTCCGACCACTCCTCCGCCTCGCGTTCGCGTGGGGCGTTCATGGCCATCGCCGAATATCCTTCGATCAATCCACGGGCGATCATTCCACCGGGCCACTGATTAGCGAGATCATCAATCCAGTTCAAGAATCACCTCTTCCGACTCGTCTGAAAAGCTGAACCGAGTTGTGCTGCCGCGCAACTGCGGATGTCCAATACTATTCTGCTCGCTGTTCCGCTGAGTCTGGATGCCTCCCAGCCCTCCCGGCCGATGTTAGCGCCGCACGCAGAGACGCGGCAAGCCGCGTCTCTACAGGTAGGCATGGATGAAGCAAGCGACCGCGCTAATTCCTTAGGGTCTTGCCGGTCTTTAGGGTGAATTGAATTCTTTCCTGGGTCTTTTTTTCTCCGCATAGGGACTTGAAAGCCTCGCGCTCCAGATCCAGCACGTATTGTTCGCTGATGGGCGTGCCGGGAGTGATATTTCCTCCGCAAAGGACTTCGGCGATTTTTGTGGCTAACTTTTTCTCGTGATCGCTGATGTACTCGCCTTGACGCATCAGGTAGACGCCCATTTTTAGAGCGGCCAGGATGTTTTCGCCGGGAGCGGGAATGTCGGTGCGCATCACTGGAGGCTCATAGCCGGCGCTTGCCAGTTGCAGCGCGCGCGCTTTGGCGTCGGAGAGAACGCGCTCGCGGTTCATGGTGATCTGGTCGGAGATCGAGAGGAATCCCAGGCCGTGGGCTTCATGGGCTGAGGTTGAGACTTTGGCGGTGGCGATGGTTTCGAAAGCTTTCTTCATCGCTTCCATCAGTTCAACCGATTCGCTACGGCCGCCGGAACGAATGGAAGCTGCGCTATCCACGGCACGGAGCAGCATTTCCTTGCAGCCACCGCCTCCGGGGAGGAGGCCGACTCCTACCTCGACCAGTCCCATGTAGAGTTCGGCGTGTGGTTGACGGGCGGCCGCATGCAGTGAGACTTCGCAGCCCCCGCCTAGAGCGAGACCGGAGGGCGCGCTGACTACCGGCTTGGGTGAAAATTTGATGGCTTGCGTCATGCCCTGGAACTGACGGATGCCCAGGTCAACGTCGTCCCACTCTTCCTCCTGGACGGACATGAGGAGCAGCATCAGGTTCGCGCCTACGGAGAAATTCTGCGCGTCGTTGGTGATGACGAAGGCGTCGAAGTTGTCGCCCGCGCCGCCGGGCTTCAGCGTCTGGAGGATGAGCGAGATAATGTCGGCGCCGAGGGCGTTCATTTTGGAGTGGAATTCAATGCAGGCCACTCCATCGCCCAGGTCAACTAATGAGGCACTCGAATTTTTCTTGACCACACCGTTGGACTTCTTTGCTACTTCGACCGACCAGACGCCTGCGGGGACAGCTACCGGTTGCCAGTTGCCAGTTGCCAGATCCCAATGCTTGCGGCCGGATGGCGTCTTTGGATCATCGCCGTACCAGGATTTCTGTCCGGAGGCGAGCAGCTTTTCTACATTGGCTGCTATTGGACGGCCTTCTTTTTTCATGCGGGCTACGGTTGCTTCCAGGCCGGCGGCGTCCCAGAGTTCGAAGGGGCCGAGTTCCCAATTGAAGCCGAGGCGCATGGCGCGGTCGATCTCGACGATGGAATCGGAAATTTCGGGAATGCGATTGGCGGAGTAGGTCCACAGGTCGGAGAGGGCCGACCAGAGGAAAGCCGCTGCCTTGTCAGGTTTTTGCGCGGCAGCGCCTGCGTTGGCATCCATGCCCAGCAACATTCGAACTCGCGCGCTGGTGTCTTCGACATTTTTCGCCATATCGAGGGCGGCGAATTTCGGCTTCTGGCGCGGATGGTATTCGAGGGTTTTCCAGTCCAGGGCGAGGCGTTCGTCTTCTTTGTCTTTGGCGGGTGCCGCGGGCGAGGACGCCCCCCCTGCATTTTTGCCGGGTTCCGCGGGCGAGGACGCCCGCGCTACACTTTTCTTGTAGAAGCCGCCTTTGGTCTTGTCGCCTAGCCATTTGCGTTCCAGCATTTGGCGAAAGAAGGCGGGAATCTGCAATTCGCTGCGCTCGTCGTGCACGTTCTGCGTCATGTTCGTAACTACGTGGCCGAGGATGTCGAGGCCGACCAGATCGATCGTCCGGAAGGTGGCCGAGCGCGGCCAGCCGACGGTTTGGCCGGTGAGCGCGTCGATCTCTTCTATGCTCAGGTCCATTTCCTGCATGAGGCGCATCACGTTGAGCACGGAAAATGTGCCGATGCGATTGGCGATGAAGTTAGGTGTATCTTTCGCCAGCACGACTCCCTTGCCCAGTTGCGTGTCGCAGAAATGCGTGACCGCTTCGATCAATGCGTGGTCGGCTTGTGGGGTTGGGATCAATTCGAGCAAGCGCATATAGCGCGGCGGATTGAAAAAATGCGTGCCGAACCACGAGCGCCGGAAGTCTTCGGAAAAGCCCTCGGCGATTTTCGCTACGGGAAGCCCGCTGGTGTTGGTGGTGACGATGGTGCCGGGCTTGCGGATGGCCTCCACCTTTTTTAGCAGCGACCGCTTGATTTCGAGGTTCTCGACTACAGCCTCGATAATCCAGTCGACCTCGGCCAGGCGTTTCAGGTCGTCGTCGAAATTTCCGATGGTGACGAGGCGTGAAAGCGACGCTTCGAAGAATGCCGCGGGCTTGGATTTGATGGCCCCGTCGAGTCCGGCAGCGGCGATTTTGTTGCGCGCGGGACCGTTTGGAGGCGCGTCTGGCGGAAGTATGTCCAGCAGTAGTGAGGGGACGCCAGCGTTAGCGAAATGTGCCGCGATACGGGCGCCCATGGTGCCTGCGCCGAGTATGGCAACCTTGTGGATATGCTTCATGAATGCGAACCTCAGCGGCTAAAGCCGCTTGTGACTTAGGATCCTTATGGCGCGGCTAAAAGCCGCGCCCCTTCAAAACAAAATCAAAACGCGCCTTTCCCCGCACTCCTTTACTCTACTGGAAAACAATTCGGAAGGGTGATGAGTCCGCCGGGCGGGGCGCCCGGCTCTCCAAAAGCAAGGTGCTTCGCTGATATCCTGAGGTGCGTTGGGCGATTCTCCAACTTCATGACGTCAAACCATCATCTTCTTTCTGCGCGGGAAATTGCGGGACAGATCCGTTGCAAAGCGGTTTCGCCGGTGGAGGTGGCGCAGGCTCACCTTGATCGCATCGAACGCCTGAATCCCAGGCTGAACGCCTTCGTTGATTGCCAGCCGGAAGCTGTACTTGCCCAGGCGCGGGAGGCGGAGAAGGCGGTTCTGCGCAGGGATAGGGATAAAGATGAACTTGGGCCGCTGCATGGCGTGCCTCTGTCCATCAAATCTGCGATTGATGTTGCCGGACATCGCTGCGAAGCGGGGACGCGTTTGCGTGCCGGACACATCGCCGCTCAAGATGCGCCGCTGGTGGCGCGATTGCGCGCGGCGGGGGCGGTCATCCTCGGCGTAACCAATACGCCTGAGCTGCTCATGGCATGGGAAACCGACAATCTTTTATATGGACGAACGAACAATCCCTGGGACCTGACGCGCACGGCGGGCGGATCGAGCGGCGGAGAGGCTGCGGCCATCGCTGCGGGACTTTCGGCTGGCGGCGTGGGCAGCGATGGCGGCGGGTCGATCCGCGTTCCGGCGCACTTTTGCGGCATCTGCGGATTGAAGCCCACTCCCGGACGCATTCCTTCGACGGGGCATTTTCCGAAATCTGGCGGGCCGTTTGCGCTGATCGGAGTGGTGGGGCCGATGGCGCGCACTATAGAGGATGTGCGGACGCTGTTTGAAGTGATGGCGGGGTGGGACGATGGCGATGTTCGTGATGGAGATCCGTGTTCGGCGCCGGTGGAGGTGCGTGAGATTCACGAGACGGCGGTGCGGTCTGTCCCCATCGGGTTCTTTGAGGACGATGGCCGAACTCCGGTCACGCGAGAGACCAGGTCGGCGGTTAGTCATGCAGTTTCTCTCTTGTCGAGCTGCGGATTTCGTGTCGATGCATTCCGTCCCGAGGGACTCGAAGAAGCGCGGCAGCTGTGGTGGGAATTCTTCGGCACGGCCGGCGGGATGATTCTGGAACCGATGTTGCGTGGGCACGAGCCGGAACTGAGTCCGATTCTGCGGGAGTTCTGCGCCTGGACAAAGGCCGCACCGGCGCGTCTCAGTGCGTCGGAGCCGGGTGAATCTCTGCTGGCCGCATGGCTGGGACGCGATGCGGTGCGAGAGAAGATTCTGGTGCAGATGCGGAAGTATCCGGTGCTGATTTGTCCTACCGCTGCTATCCCCGCGTTTCGACATGGCGAACGGGAGTGGCAGGTGGAAGGGAAGACGGTGAAGTATCTCGATGCGTGGAGCTATTGCGAGTGGTTTAATCTGCTGGGGTTTCCCGCCGCTGTGGTTCCGATGGGGTATTCGGAGGAGGGCTTGCCGATCGGCGTGCAGATTGTTGGACGGCCATGGGAGGAAGAAGTGGTGCTGGCGGTCGCCGGGAAACTTGAAGAGGAGCGCGGGGCATGGCGAGGGGCTCCGCTGGTGGAGTGAATGGCGGGGGATGCCTCTGTGGTTGAAAAAATCTTCACCACGGAGGACACAGAGGTACATAGGGATGCACAGGGGGAAATGAAGAGGACCTTCTATGAATGCTGATTTGGTTCACTGGTCCGCCTCGGGATCCCCGGTGTGAAAACAAATTCAACATTGCTGCAAACCACGCTGCTTGCCGATTTTGCTTTGCGTTTTCGTGAAAACGAGGTATAACTACTCGCGCTAGTAGCTTCCCATTCCCGCCCACGCCCCAGCGGGTTTTGACCGAAATGCGGTACAAGCTTGCGATACGAGGAAGGGAACACTACGGCTGTGCTTCCTGAACGGCTGCAAATCCAGTTGTCGAATATGGCCAACCCCTAAGCAAATTTTCACGAGGAGAAATCAATGGTTCGTGTAGGAACGGTTGTTCGAACTCTCATCTTATGTGGCTTGGCGTTGACAACGCTGGCCTTCGCCAAAACCAACCAGAACACGACTCAGGCGCCAACCGTTAGACGACCAATCAGATTTGCTGTCTCGCCACCCATGTTCGCGGTACCGCAGTCGCTCCCGGCCGAGGAACTGGTGGAACATGAAGTGCGGTCCATTAACCGCAACCTGGGCCCAGGGGGCGAGGATAAGGCGCTACAGACCGAATTCGGCCCGCTGCTCAATGGCACTCCCGGCATCGACTTCGAAGGCATCGGCGTCAACGGTAGTGAACCCTCCGATTCCAATATGGCGGTGGGACCCAACCACATCGTGGAGATTGTCAACAGTGAATGGGCCGTTTACGACAAAACGGGCCATATCGCCGCCGGATTCCCAAAGTCGCTGGGCTCGATTTGGACGAGCCTGGGTGGCGCCTGCACCGGCAATCAGGGCGATCCCATCGTGCAATATGATCGGCTTGCCGACCGCTGGTTCCTGTCACAGATCGGCAGTGAGAGTGCGCCCTATAGCTTGTGCCAGGCGGTTTCCAAGACCAACGACCCCACTGGCGCCTACTTCCTCTATCAGTACTCCTTTGGCAACAACTTCCCCGACTATCCTCACTACTCGGTCTGGCCCACCGCCAGCAATCCAGCCTACCTGCAGATGGCCCACTTGTTCCAGAATTTACAGACTTTCGTCGGAACCGCTGCCTGCGCATACGACCGCACAGCGATGCTGGCCGGCGCCGCGAAACCGGTCCAAATCTGCTTCACGATCGCAAATGATGGTGGGTTCCAGCCCTCCGACCTGGACGGTTCGACCGCCCCGCCTGACGGCTCGCCGGGTTATTTCATTACGTTCGAGACCAACAGCCTGCACCAATTCCAACTGACGCCGAACTTTGCGAATCCGAGCGCTTCCACATTCACCGGGCCCATCAACATTCCGGTCAATAGTTTCTCGCCCCCCTGTGGTGGAACTGGCGGAACGTGCGTCCCGCAAAAGGGAACCGGTCAACAGCTCGACACCCTCGGCGACCGCATGATGTACCGTCTGGCCTACCGCAACTTCGGCGATCACGAGGCGTTGGTCGTCAACCACTCCGTCACAGGAAGTGGCTCGAGCGTCGCTCCGCGCTGGTATGAAATTCGGACTCCCAACAACACGCCGACTATCTTCCAGCAGGGAACTTACTCTCCCGACTCCACTTTTCGATGGATGGGCAGTATGGCCATGGATAAAGCGGGCGATATGTTGTTGAGCTACAGCGTATCGAGCGGCAGTATCGATCCCGGCCTCGCCTATACGGGGCGGGTTCCGAGCGATGCAGCGGGAACGATGGAATCGGAGAACACTCTGCTTACCGGCACGCATTATCAGTCGGGTCATAGCCGATGGGGAGATTACAGCGCCGCGCGAATCGACCCGTCGGACGACTGCACGTTCTGGTTCGTTAACCAGTATATGACGGTCAATGGCGACTTCCATTGGGGCACTCACATCGGATCGTTTGCCTTCACTAGTTGCGGCGGTGGTGGTGGTCCAGCGGTCACGCTGTCGCCGACGTCGCTGGTGTTTGCCAAAACCGTGGTGGGTGTGAAGAGCAGCGCTAAGAGCGTCACAATGACGAACACGGGAAGCGCTACGCTGAACATCAGCAGCATTGCGGTCAGTGGTGACTTCGCGCCGGCGACCAGCACGAAGCCCTGCGGCAGCACGCTGGCTGTGGGAGCGAATTGCATAATTAAGGTTACTTTCACTCCTACCCAACTTGGAACGCGCACGGGCAACATTACGATTAACGACAACGCTGCGAACAGCCCACAGACGGTGCCACTGTCCGGCACTGGCATTGCCCCGGTCACATTAACACCTACGAGCGCGACGTATGCAGCCCAGACGGTGGGGACGACCAGCCTGCCGAAGACGTTTACGCTTAAGAACAACCAGAGCGTAACGCTTAGCAGCATCGTGATCACGACGACTGGGGACTTCAGTGTCTCCACGACGACCTGCGGTGCGAGTCTGGCGGCTAAGACCAACTGCACCATCAAAGTGGTGTTCAAACCAACCGCGACGGGCACGAGGACGGGAAAGTTGAACGTCGCCGATAATGCCAGCAACACCCCGCAGGTTTCGAGCCTGACGGGCACCGGCAAGTGAGAACGTAGGTTGTAATAACCAGCCCCGCAGAGATGCGGGGCTTTTTTTTGAGTCGAGGGCCGTTGAGTCGAGAATCGCGACTTCGCAGTTTGCTGAAAAACCCGGCTTTCGATGTCCAGCCCCTAAAAGGGGCGCATGATTTCGAAGAATTTACGGCATCGCTGAAGCGATGCCCTGATACGAAACGTGAGTTTCTTAGTTCGTGTAAGATTCTGTAGGCGAGTACGGTGCACCGCTTCGGCGCGGATTGATCCTATTGAGTTGATTCGGCTGAGTTGATTCGACTGGTTTGATTCGACCGGGCTGATTCGAGATGGGCCGGTGTTGGTTTGTCGTGCAACGTTGGTTCGTTCAACGTTTGTCGTTCAACAACGGCCGTCCAACGTTGAAAGTTCAAAAACGATACTCCCAAATTACCAGGTAGAACCGCGGCTTTTGGGCTGGCGGAACATTCCTGTCAGGAGAGACTGAATGGCGAAGATCGCAAAGACAGCCGACCGGAAAAAGGTCATGGATACCACGAAATCGACCGCATGTCCGAAGTGCGGCAAGGAAACGCGCATCGTTAAGCGCGTGAAGGATCGCGAGCGCGGCGTACCGGGGGGAATTTATATTTCGTGCGCGGGCTGTGAGTTTTTCGAAAAACTGTAGGAGAGCAGGTCTCAGGTGTCAGGTGTCAGGTTTCAGGACCCCAATCAAAACCGTCCGGCGGAGTTCTTGTAGAGACAGGCCTTGCCGCTTCTGAGACGGGGCAAGCCCCGTCTCTACCGGAGAGTTGTAGCCGATATACGGTAGTTGTTCTACCCGATTTGTCCCAGGATTGCTCTTGCTTCGGCGGCGGGGTCGGAGGCTTCGGTGATGGGGCGGCCTACCACGATGTGCGAGGCTCCGGCGGAAATTGCTTCCGCGGGAGTGACGACGCGCGCTTGATCGTTCGGTCCACTGCCCGCCAGGCGAACTCCGGGGGTTACGATGGTGAAATCGTGGCCAAACTCCTCGCGCAGAGCGGCGGCTTCCAGCGCCGAAGCGACCACGCCCTTGCATCCGTTCGATAGCGCCAGGGCGGTGAGCCTCAGGACTTGATCGAGCGCTCCTCCGCGCAGACCAATCTTGCCCAGTTCGTCGTCGTCGAGGCTGGTCAGCACAGTAACGGCCAGGACCAGCAAGCCGGGCTTTTGCGCGGCTTCGACGGCAGCTCGCAACATCTTGCCGCCTCCGGAAGCGTGCACGGTCAGCATACTCACGCCCAGCCTAGCCGCCTCGCGGACGGCTGCTCCGACGGTGTTTGGGATGTCGTGATACTTGAGGTCGAGAAAGACGCGGCGGCCCGAACCCACCAGTTCGCGGACAATGGAAGGACCTTCGGCAGTGTAGAGCTGCATGCCGACCTTGTATGCATGGGCGGAGTCGCCGACGGCCGCCACGATCTTCCGGGCGGCCGCGGCCGTGGATACATCGAGGGCAACGATGAGACGCTGGCGCGGGTCCATATCTGGCACTATATTGCGACTCTTGTAGCCGAGTGTATCGGGTTTAGTTGAGGTTGGCTACGGGTTGCAGCAGCGCCATGGTTGCGGGCTGGTAGAGATCCAGGCGGACGGTCTGCAAACCGCGCTCTTTGAAGCCAAGTGCGTGGGCCGCGCTGTAGGAGAGGTCAATGATCCGGCCGTCTATGACGGGACCCCGGTCATTGATACGAACCACCACGGCCTTGCCGTTCCTCAGGTTGGTGACCTTGACGAAGGTGCCCAGTGGAAGCCTGGGGTGGGCGGCCGTGAAATCGCGCATGTCGAAGGGTTCACCGCTGGCGGTCTGTTTGCCCTGGAACTGCTCTCCGTACCAGGACGCGGTCCCTACTTGATAGGCTTTGGGCTTCGAACTGTTAGGCTTGCGTGTTTTGTGTCCACTGGTCGCACTGACCGGCGGGTGTGTGACCTTGGCGGCTTCCAGGCTGCTTGGCCCGGATGCGGCTCCGGCTCCCAGACTGGCTACCGATAAAAGCAGCGCCAGACCTTCGGCTAAACGTCGTCGCATTCAGTTACCCTCTCATCGTGGAAAGTCGTTTGTCTGGTCGTTTGCTCCTTCGGTCAAACGAGCAATCCTATGATGCTAGCCAGGGCATGGGGTTGTGTCAATGAGAAATCCGCGGCGCCTGATTAACTAAGTGGTAATTAATCAATGACTTAGCCCGGTGAAAAACAGGGATTTGCGTCGTATGTCGTTGAAAGCAGTCGTTAGGGGTTGTTTGTTAAGTGGTAAATAGGCGAATTTCCGGTTCTGCAAAATTCTTGCAACGCGCATCGAATGTTAGACTTACGGATTTAATTCCGACAACTATTTAATAATCAGCAAGTTACGAAGGCGGTTGGGTACTGATCAGTACATGGATGCGCGTCAAAATTGATTACTATTGGTGCTTCCAGAGTCGGCGTGCGAACTGGGTCGTCCCTCGCGGGACTTCAATCTTTTTGTTCTGCCTTTCCCAGCGCTGAAGTGCTGGGCTAAGCTCGGACGCCCCTCCGGGGCTGAATTCTAGCCAGAAGTGGATTCCAGCTGGAAGTGGTGTTCCCCTCGGGCTGTTTTCGGTTTAGAGTGACGGGCATGGCTCTGGCCCCGCCCGTTGTGCTGACGATCGCTGGGTTTGACCCGTCCTCGGGGGCGGGGATTACGGCTGATATCAAGACCATCGCGGCGCATGAATGCTACGGCGTTTGCTGCATTACAGCCTTGACGGTCCAGTCGACGCGGGGAGTGCGGCGGGTCGAGAGCGTGGATCCGAAGATCATCCGCGAGACCCTGGAGGAGCTGGTTTCGGACGTTGCCGTTTCAGCCGTCCACATTGGGATGTTGGGTAATGCGCAGGTGGTCGAGGTGGTCGCGGATTTTCTGGGAAAGGCACGGCTGCCGCATGTGGTGCTTGATCCAATTCTGAAGTCGAGTTCGGGAGCGGATTTGTTGGATGGGGCGGGGACTCGGGTATTGATTAAGCAGCTGATTCCCCTAGCGGAGGTGGTCACGCCGAACCTGGACGAGGCCGGCGTCTTGACTGGGAGAGTGGTCACGAATCTTGATCAGATGCGCGAGGCGGCCGCTCGCTTGCACGCTCTGGGAGCGGCGAATGTGGTGGTCACGGGAGGCCACCTGGAGAAGGCGATCGATCTCCTCAGTTTTGCGACTGCCCGGGGCCCTGAACAGGAAGTTTTCAAGGCGGACCGTCAGCGCTCGAATTCCACGCATGGGACGGGATGCGCGTTTGCCACGGCGCTGGCCTGCCACCTAGCGCATGGGCGCGGACTGCCTGAAGCGGTTCTTCTATCCAAAGTGTATGTCTCGGCGGCGATTGCGCATGCTCATTCGCTTGGGCATGGAGTGGGGCCGTTGCATCACCTCTACCGGATGGGACAGCAACGGCGGACGAGCAGCGTCGTTTCTGAGGGGGAGCATGCGCATTCGCGGAATTGAAGGCGCGGAACGGGACGTCTCATTTTCCCGTAAGGACTTGAACGCAAACCTCTACCACAGGGGGAACAGAGGTACACAGGGAAAACACAGAGCCCCGTCTGTGGAGGAAGGTCGTTTGGTGGAGGCTGCTAGTTTAGAGCCAAAAGCTGAGAGCTATTTCTTGAGTAGGCATCCGGCTATGAAGCTGGCGATCGCGGCAAGCAGCCACTCGATCCGCCACAGTTGGATTGCCTGCCAGTCGAGTGCGGTTCGGACGCTGAAGAAGACGCTAACAACCAGTGCTCCCGCTACGCAGAGTGCGCCAACCAGAAAAGCGATTAGGGCGGGCGTAGTGAGGCCGAGGCGCTCGCCGAGCGAGACGAGTTCCGCGAAACCAGGGATTTCCAGCGGACGCGCAGCGTTCAGGCCGGAACGGGTGGCGCCACAAGCATGACAGTAGAGCGAGCTGACGATGAACTCGGTTCCGCAACGATGGCAGGTCGAGCTTCGTTCGTCGCTGCTTGGGCGGTGGACGACAGCCTCGGACATTGGCATGGGCATGGGTGGCCGCCAAAAATCGTGTTGAGCCTGATCAGCTGCTTCCGCCATAAGGGTGTTCTTCTTTCGGTCCTTCTCTAATGGCAAGCGAATCGCCAAAGCAAGGTATTGCAAAGACGACAGTTACAAACGGGCCGGGGGGGAGGGCGACCGCTGGGGAGGGCAAGAATTACGCAGACCAAGCCCGAATTTCCTATTTTGCACGACTTGGTGGGGGGTGGGAGGTGGCTGGGTTGGTTCCGGGCGGCTGTCAGCTGTCAGCTATCAGCTATCAGCTTTCAGTAAAACCCTTGGACGCCTCGACAGTCGAGAGCTGAGCAGCTGAGAGTGCTGACGCTGGATCGGGCCAAAGGAGTCCTCGAAGAAACCTCTAATCGGTTAAACTAAGCTCGCGTGTTTCTCTTCCTCCCCCGGCATCGCCCCGCTTTCATCGCCATCATTCTGCTGGTTCTTGTCCGAACTTGTCTGGCGGCGGCTCCCCCTACCGCGACCGCGCTTCGTCCACCCGATGCCCTGAACTCTGCCGCTTTCGAGCACTATTACAACATTGACTATGACGCGGCGGTTCAGGATTTCGAGAAGATCCTGGCGCGTCATCCGAACGATGCGTTTGCGCTGAATCACCTGCTCTCCGCGATTCAGGTGCGGGAACTGTATCGCATGGGCGCCATGAATTCCGGGGAGTACTCGAACGACAATTTCATCGGACAGGCGCACCGTCCCGCCGATCCCGCGCAGAAACAACGCATCAAGCAGTTAGTGCAGCAAGCCGAGAAACTGGAGGACGCGGAACTGGCGCGCAATCCGAATAACGTGGATATGCTCTATGCGCGCGGCGTTACCCGCGGCCAGTTCGCGCTTTACACTGCACTGATCGAGCGCGCCTGGTTTTCTGCTTTGCGCAATGCGGTGGGAGCGCGCCATGACCATGAACGGGTTCTCGAGTTGGCTCCGCAGTACACCGACGCCAAATTGATTGTGGGAGCCCATAACTATGTGATGGGAAACCTGTCTTTGGCGGTGAGGATGGCGGTCGCGCTGGTGGGACTGAGCGGCGACAAAGAAAAAGGGCTTCAGTATCTGAGTGATGACTACAACGGCAATGGCGAAACCAGCGTTGACGCCGGAGTTGTGCTCATGGTTTTCCTGCGCCGCGAACGTCGTTATGGCGAGGCTTTGCAGATTGCCGGTGTGATTGGTCCGCGGTTTCCGCGCAATTATCTTCTGCCGCTGGAAGAGGCGAACCTGCTGCGGGCGGCCGGCAAGAATGTGGAGGCTGAGGAACAGTATCACCGGGTGTGGCAGAATGGGCGCGACGGAAAGTACGGCAATCTTCATTACGAAATCGCGGCGCTAGGACTTGGCGACCTGCTGCGCAGCGAGAAGAAATATCAGGCTGCGGCTGCGGCTTACGAGATGGTCGGTGAGGTTACGTGGGCCGATCCGGAACTGCTGCAGAAGGCGAATCTGGGAGCCGGCGAGATGTATGACCAGCTCCAGAAGCGGGATTTGGCGGTGAGGAAGTACGAGGCGGTGGTGGCTACAAATTCGGGCAATGCCGAGGCGGAGAAGGCTCGGAAGAGGATGAAAGACGCGTACCGGGAGTAGCAGCATTCAGCCGTCAGCACTCAGCCATCAGCTAGAGGCTAACGGCTAAAAACTTGATCTTGGAACCTTTTTCCAGCAATCGTCGTATCATCAGCACGGGAGGCGAACCATGTACTGCAACGCTTGCGGTAAGACCATCGCTGAGGACGGCCGTTATTGCTCCTACTGCGGGAACGTGGCGGGGATTCCACCTGCGCCGAAGAAACTGATGCGGTCACGCACTGACCGGAAGATCGCGGGCGTTTGCGCCGGACTGGCTCAGTATCTCGATCTCGACACATCGCTCGTGCGCATTCTGTGGTTCTTCGTCGGGATCGTGTCTGGAATTTTCCCGGGGATCATTGCGTACATACTTGCATGGATCATCATTCCGGAAGAGCCGCTTCGGTTGCCGGTTGCGGCCTCGCAACAGCCGGTGACTAGCTAGTACCATCATGCGGTGGAGCGACGGGCCTGTCGCCCATCACAGTTCGGTGGCCGGGCGAGGGCGCCCGGCTCTCCACCGGAGCCGCTTCGTGTTCGACATGTAATCCCTCAATCCCCCCTATGGAACGCCTGCGGAGCGACGACGCCGAGATCTTTTATGAAATTCGAGGGAGCGGGCCGCCGGTTGTGCTTCTCCATCCCTTTCCTTGTCATCACGAATTCTGGAATCCGGTGGCGGCGGCGCTCGATTCGCGTTACCGGCTGATTCTTCCTGACCTGCGCGGGCACGGTGAGTCGGAGATTGGCGAAGGACCTGCCCTCATGCAAAAGCATGCCGGCGATGTTGCCCATGTGCTCGATGCGGCTGGCGTCGGCAAGGCTGCGTTTGTCGGATGTTCGATCGGCGGATACATTCTGTTTGAATTCTGGCGCCGCTTTCGCGCGCGGGTGGGCGCGCTCGCGCTTTGTGACACGCGGCCTCAGGCCGATACGGCAGAGAGCCGGGCAAATCGATTGAGGGCTGCGGCTGCCGTTATGGAGCAGGGGACGGAACCGTTTATCGAGAGCATGATTCCGAAACTGATGGGACGCACGACGGTGGCCACGCGTCCGGATTTGGTTGATGGCGCGCGCGCCATGATGCGTAAGATGGCGGCGGAGGATATCAGTCTGGTGCTGCGCGGAATGGCGGAGCGGCCTGACTCGGTCGCGGATCTGAAATCTATCGACGTGCCCACGCTGATTGTGATCGGAGAAGAAGATGTGCTCTCGACCGTCGCCGACGGCGAGCTGATGCGGCAGAATATTGCTGGCAGCCAGTTGAAGGTGGTGCCGAAGGCGGGACATTATGCGCCTTGGGAGCAGACGGAGGCGGTGGGAACGGTGCTGCGGCAGTTTCTGGATTTGGGGCATGCAAGGTAGTAGCGTTGCGATGTTACAGCCCGCTGCGTGGTCTCTCTGCTAGAATCTCCGCGTCATGATGCAAGCCTTTCTCGTCCCTGAAAGAACCGTGGTCAACGCCAAAGGAGACGGTCCTGCGCTCGATGTGAGTCGGGCGGAGGGCCGGATTTTTCTGCTGACGCTGGCCATTACCAACATCATCGAGCAAGAATCGATCGACGTGAGCATCTTCGGGTCAGCGGATGGCGCTACGTGGGACGCCAAGCCGGTCGCGGCTTTTCCGCAGAAATTTTATCGCGAGGAAATTCCGCTCCTGCTCAATCTGACGGCGCGGCCGGAGGTGAAGTTTGTCCGGGCGCATTGGGAAGTGAGCCGGTGGGGGCGCGGGACGGTAACGCCCATGTTCGAATTCTGCGTCGCGCTACGGGAAGTTCCTCGGGAAATACTCGCCGAAGCGGCGGGGCGCGTGCAGGCGTCGTAGAAATTGCAGAGGTCAGAGGTTAGAGTGCAGAGTTAAGAACGCTGATTTCCACCTCTGTAATCGGACTTCTCACCTCTGACCTCCCACAAAATCTCCGTTATATTTAATTCATGCCTGATGGTTTGAAGCTGGACGGTTCGAATGTCATCGTCCGTCCTGCGCACTCGGTGCGCGGAGTGGTTCGTATTCCTGGGGACAAGTCGATTTCGCACCGTTACGCAATGCTGGCGGCGATTGCGGAGGGCACTAGCCGTTTCCGGAATTTTTCAGCGGCCCGGGATTGCTTCAGCACTCTTCACTGCCTATGTGAGCTCGGATGCGACTGGGGACGAACGGAAGAAGGTGCCATCGAGGTTCATGGTGTTGGCGCGCGCCTCCGCACTCCCACCGAGCCGCTGGATTGCGAAAACTCTGGCTCGACTATGCGCATGCTGAGCGGAATTCTTGCCGGGCAGCCATTTTCGAGCGAGCTGTGCGGAGATGAGTCGCTCTCGCGACGGCCGATGGCGCGGATCATGACGCCGCTTTTGGAGATGGGTGCGAGGATCGAGGCTACGGAAGGGGGACGCCCTCCGCTGAAGATTCATGGCGGCTCTCTGAAGCCAATTCACTACCGGCCGGAAGTGGCTAGTGCGCAGGTGAAATCGTGTGTGCTGTTTGCCGGGCTGTTTGCTGAGGGCGAGACGGTGGTTGAGGAACCTATCCGGACGCGCGATCATGGCGAAATTGCGCTGCGGGCTTTTGGGGCGGAAGTCGAGCGGACAGGGAATGCGTCGCGGATTGTGGGTGGACAGCGGCTGCGCGCAATTGAGGCGCATGTGCCCGGCGATCTTTCGAGTGCCGCGTTTTTTCTTTGTGCGGCGGCGCTCTTTCCGGCATCGCAGATTACTTTGCCAGGGATTCTGATGAATCCTACGCGAGCGCGGCTGCTCGATATCCTGATGCAGATGGGGTTGAAGGTTTCGGTCGGGCATCTGGAAGAACATCAGGGCGAATTGGTAGGGACGATTGAGGCGCGTGGAGCCTCGTGGAAGGGAGCCGTAATCGCCGGTGCCGATACGGCTGCGTTGATTGACGAGATTCCGGTGCTGGCAGCGGTTGCGCCGTATTCCGACGACGGCCTTGAAGTTCGCGATGCCAAAGAGTTGCGGGTGAAGGAGTCGGATCGCATCGCTGCTGTCGCGGCCAATCTGCGAAAAATGGGCGCGGAAGTGGAAGAACGGCCCGATGGCATGCGGATTCCTGGGGGCCAGCATCTGCACGGCGCTGAACTGGATTCGTTCGGCGATCATCGCATTGCGATGGCGTTCGCGGTGGCCGCATTGCGCGCGGAAGGGGAGACGACGATTCGCGGGGCCGATGCGGCGGGAGTGTCGTATCCGACGTTTTTCGAGCAATTGCGCAGCGTGGTTCTAGAGTAGATTCACCGATCGTGTTGTCGCGTTACGCGGAGTTGCGATAGATGAGAAAAAAGTCGAACCACAGGGTGCACAGAGGTACACGGGGGACGACACAGGGAACCCCTGACGCGAAGCGCGCCTCATCGGCAAAGACTAACCTAGCGGAGGATATTCGCCGGCGATTTGCGGCGTTTGGCGGATTCGATTTTGAGCCGTTGCGACGCGATGCCATGCGCCGGATCCCAGGATTTCGGGAGAGATCATCCCCGACAAATTCATGACTCCAGACAAACCACCATCTCCAGAAGATCGTTTGCAGCGCGAGTTCAATC
Source organism: uncultured Acidobacteriaceae bacterium (assembly GCA_963789205.1). GTDB lineage: Bacteria > Acidobacteriota > Terriglobia > Terriglobales > Acidobacteriaceae > Acidiflorens. The sequence goes on along the minus strand of CAWBJV010000013.1, from coordinate 6,021 downwards.
GCTGGGCGGATGACGGTGAGGGTGCGAAGATGGAGCGCCATCACCTTGACATTACCGAGAAAACGATGCGCCGCATGGATCTGCGTCCGGGGGAGCGGATTCTCGATCTGGGCTGCGGTTCGGGGTGGGCGACTCGCTTGCTGGCACGGATCGTTGGCGAAGGATCACAGAGTTTTGGGCAGGTGGTCGGGGTCGATATTTCGGACGAGATGATCCGGCAGGCTCGGGCCGCTTCGAAGGAATTCGACAACGTAATGTTCGTGGTGGGCTCGTCGGCGCAGATTCCGTGGGAAGAAAACTTTTTTGACAAAGTGCTATCGGTGGAGTCGTTTTATTACTATCCCGATCAGGAACGCGCGCTGGCCGAGTTGTTTCGCGTGATGGCGCCGCATGGGCGGCTGTTCATATTAATTAACCTCTACACGGATAATCCCTATTCGCTGCAATGGGTGCCGAAGTTGAAGGTTCCGGTGCATGTGCGCTCGGCGGCGGAGTATGTCGAATTGCTGAAGCGGCATGCTTTCGAAAATGTGGAGTTTGCGCAGATTCCTGATGACACGCCTACGCCTGAAAATTACCAGACGACTTCGTTTCACTCGCTCGATGACATGAAGGCTTTCAAGCGCGTTGGTGCGCTGCTGCTGATGGCGTCCAAGCCGGATGTGCGGAATCCGGCGCCGGGGTACACGATTTACTGAGCGGAGAGATTCGACGGTTTCGGTTTCGCCCGAGTTTCCGCCTGGGTGATTACGAATACAGAGAGAATGGTGATCGCCGGTTCCACCGGATGCCGGTATCGCGCGTGCGGGAACGCGACGTAATAGACCAGGGGATAGAGCAGCAAGAGCCAGAAGAAGAGCCAGGCATACGGGCGTTTTTGGCGCAGCGCCAGCAACAAGCCGAATAGCGTCAGCAGCGACGAGGCGGCAAACAGCGAATTTTTTAGCGGCTCAAGCCATGCAGGTCGCAGGTCGCGCGGCACGCCGTACCAGTAGTAAACAAATTTCCGGAAACTGATGACGGTGAAGCGTCCCGGATTCGCTTTGATCCACGCGACCGCTTCGTCTCTCCGCGCACGGACATAGGCCAGTTCCCCCATTTGCACGTATCGGTGAAACTCCGCCAAGTCGTGTACGGGATGAAGATAGAACTGCCAGGTGCCATCGGCATAGGGACCATTGCCCATGCGCAGTTCGGCGCCGAAGTTCGTCCGCAAAAAGACGGGGTGACCGAAGACGCGCTGGTTGCGCACCAGCCAGGGAGTGACGACGGCAAGAAAAATCAGAGAAGCCAGCAGCACGCCGGCTAGAGAACGCCGGCCAGCGCGCCATCGGCGGTACCAAGCGTAGAGTCCGGAGGCGGGGAGGAAAGAGAGGAGCGACGGACTGTTGATGGCGGCCACTCCCCAGAGCAGTCCAAAGCGCAGCCACGGTCTCACACCGTCGCTGTCTTCCATGGAAACCGCCAGCCAGAAAATAGTCGTGATCAAGAGTGCGGAGAGGCTGGTCTCCCACATCCACTTGATGTCCCAATAGATGACGTAGGGGAACAAGGCCCATGTCCAGGCGGATGCCACGGCGACCGTCTCCCCGAACGAACGGCGAGCGACTAGAAAAATGGGAATGCAGGTTAGCGCAGACCACAGGCTATTGATGGTGAGCAGAACGAATGCCGACGCATGCGAGTAAATTCCAAAGATCTTGAATACGCCTGCCATCAGGTACGGCGTCAGCGGAGGCTCCCACGCGGTGGGGCCGGTGGGAGTCTGAAACGGATTGGCGAAGCCGTGGCCCGAGGCGATGGAGGCGGCGATACGTCCCATCTCCCATCCGAAGCCGAAATTGTCCTCGGTGGTGCGGACTTTGTAGGTATGCATCACGACGATGCACAGCACGCGGAGGCCGAAGGCTATGCTCACCATCCACGGGAACGAGGAACGGATGCGCGACCAGGCTCCATGCTTGACGAAATGTGGTCGTTCGTTTGGCAGTTTTATTGTTTCGTTGTATTTGAATCCATAACCTACTCGGAATCGCGTTCAGCGGTGTGGAGCTGGAACCAAGAGGTTGCTCCCCCGAGTGGACTGTGGCTGGCAAAATCCGGTACGGGAGGCAAATAACCGCTCCGAATATCTGAAGCCTCTTGCATCCAAGGTGGATTGTACTGAACGCGCTGTCCCAACTCAGACCAACGGCATGCGAGGTGTTCTTTCTCTGTTTGCCATGATCTCATTGCAGCCAGCCTCCGACGTTCTGCCTGACCATAGTCTCCCACAGGTCGGATTCCGATGCCACTGCTATGGAGATTCAAACTGCACGACTAGCGCATTCCGGGATAAATTGACAGCGGGCTGGCTCGTCTCTAGACTGGCTCAGCTGAGCGGTGTGACGCGCTTTACTCCCGCACCGGCGGCGTGTTTGGCGTATTCTTGCAGGTACGAGGACCCATGAGCTGGCTCCAGAATAAGTTCGAAAAGAATTTCATGATCTCGACGGTGGACTACGTCTTCAACTGGGCGCGGAAGTCGGCGCTCTGGCCGATGACGTTTGGGCTGGCGTGTTGCGCCATCGAGATGATCGCGTCATCGACGGCGCGGTTCGATATCGCGCGTTTTGGGTCGGAGGTATTTCGGCCGAGCCCGCGGCAGTCGGATCTGATGATCGTCTCGGGGACGGTCACGCTGAAGATGGCGCCGGTGGTGAAGAGAATTTACGACCAGATGCCCGAGCCGAAGTGGGTGATTTCGATGGGCGCGTGTTCGTCGGTCGGCGGGCCGTTCAATACTTATGCCGTGCTGCAGGGCGTGGACCGGATCGTGCCGACGGATGTGTACGTGATTGGATGCCCGCCGCGTCCGGAGAATTTGTTTTACGCGCTGCTCAAGCTGCAGGACAAAATCGACACCATGACACTTGCCAAGCGGCCCACCGAAGTGCGGCTGGAAGAGAGCATGATGGAGAACTTCAAGCGGCAGGTGATGGTGGCGCAGACGATGCAACCGAAATAGCTGTCAGCTCTCAGCCATCAGCCATCAGTTAGTGCTGGACCGTGATGACCTTGCGCTCTTTGATTAGCGCCGGGGGCTGAATGCTGATTGCTGAGTGCTGACTGCTTGTTGCTATGTACTTCAAGCTTGCTTCTCAATCCGACCTTCCTGCTCCCAACGAAGCCAGGGAATTTCCCTGCGATGGCAAGACCATCTGTGTCGCTAATGTGAACGGCGAAATCAGTGCTATGGATAATGTCTGCTTGCATCGCGGAGGGCCGCTGGGGCAGGGCGTGATCTCGGGAGGGAAGATTGTTTGTCCGTGGCATGGGTGGGAATGGGATCCGAAGACGGGCGAGGCGGGGTCGCCGGGGGCTAAGGTGGCGGTGTATCCGGTGAAGATTGAGGGTGGGGATGTGCTGATCGAAGTGTGAGCCCATGAGCCCGGTCACTCAGTTTCTCACTGGATGGGTTCTTGCAAACTCCGCAGCGCTGAGTCGACGGGAACGGGCTCTGGTTACCCTTGCCTGTGTCGTTCCCGATGTCGATGGCCTTGGGATCGTTGGCGAATATCTGACGCGTAACTCTCGTCATCCGCTCGAATGGTTTTCGACTTACCATCACTCGCTGCACAGCCTTCCGTTCGCGGTTGTCGTGGCGGCGGTGTCATTCGCATTGGCGACTCAGCGATGGCAGACTGCGAGCCTGGCTTTCTTGAGCTTCCACATTCATTTACTTGAAGACTTGGTGGGGAGTCGCGGCCCGGACGGCTATCAATGGCCAATTCCATATTTGGCACCGTTCTCTCGGGCTTGCGAACTGACTTGGCGCGGACAATGGGCGCTCAATGCGTGGCCCAACTTTGCTATCACGATTTTGCTGTTGCTGATGACGTTCTATCTTGCGTGGAAGCGAGGGTTTTCTCCAGTGGAGATGGTCTCGCCTAAGGCCGATGCCGCTTTTGTCGCGGCGCTTCGGAAGCGAATCGCCGTTTCGTAGAATTTACGGTTGGCGGGCGCGAATTAGCTGCTCTGCCGGGCTTCGCCCGGCTTGGACGGGCGAGGCGCCCGTCCCCACACTTTTCTATCCCAACAGTTTTAGGAACTGGCCTGAGTGATTCTCGAATCCTGGAAACACCGTCTTCATATCCTTGTTCCCTAAATACTGCGACACGACTTCGCTGAGGACCAGCCTGAAGTCGGTGGTCACCGCCAGGTCGCGGCCTTCGTATAACTGCGACTGATCGAGGCCGGGCCAGCGGCCATACACTTTGCCGCCCCTCACCGGACCGCCCAGGACGAACATCACGTTGGCGTGGCCGTGGTCGGTGCCGCGGTTCCCATTTTCACGTGCTGTCCGGCCGAATTCTGACATGGTCACGACGACGGTATCTTCTCCGAGATCGCCCAGGTCGGTCCAGAAGGCGGCGATTGATTGCGAGAAGTCTCCCAGGACGTTGGCGATTTGGCCCTGCGTGCTGCCTTCGTTTACGTGGTGGTCCCAGCCTCCGATGTCGGCGAAGGCTACTTGCACTCCCAGGTTTGCTTTGATCAGCTGCGCTAGTTGCTTCAGGCTGTCGCCGAAGCGTCCTTTTGGATAATTTGCGTTGGCTGCGGGCGTGTAGTGCGCGGGATCGGCGGCCTTCAGCGTCTTGACTGCGTCGAAGGTTTCCTGTCCGGTGCCGTGGAGTACGGTGTCGACTGAGTGGTCGTACATGGCTTCGAAGGTGTTCGACATTGGCGCGGCGTTGGGATTTTTACCGCCTACGGAGAAATCGTTCAGATTGTTGACGGCTACCGCTGGCTCTTTGCCGGAGAGAATGCGGGGCAGCGATGGGCCTAGAGCTATGGCGCGGAAGGCTGACTTATCTTTTGGAGATACGACAGCGAGTTCATGCAGCGCGCGGTTCAGCCAGCCGTCGTCGGTGACTTTTACGCCGGGCGTGCCGGATTCCATGAAGTCCTGGGCATCGAAGTGCGAGCGCGTGGGGTCGGGCGATCCGGCGGCGTGAACGATGGCTAGATGCTTCTGTTTCCAGAGCGGCTGAAAGGCGGACTTTGCGGGATGCAGTCCGAAAAAGCCGTCGAGATCGAGCACGGATTTTTTTGGGATATTGATGGTCGGGCGCATGGCGTAGTAACTGGGCTCGCCGTGGGGTACGACGATGTTGAGGCCGTCGGCTGCTCCGCGCTGGAAGATCACGACCAGGCGCTTGGTGCGGATGCCGGGGTCGGCCGCGCCAAAGGCCGCGCGCGTTAGAAAGCTTGGCAGCGCGGTTGTGCCTACTACGGCGAGCGCGCCGTTGCGGAGGAAAATGCGTCTTGTGATCGGCATGGGAACCAGCTTTCGGCTATCGGCTTTCGGCTGGTTGGAGGATCCCACCCCTTCGCAAAGAACGCGAAGGGGTGGGCCACCCCCGACTAATTGAGAGCTGACAGCTATCTTCTTTGAAACTCTGGGGACCCTAGAATCAGTCCCGTGATTGCGGCTATGTTTGGAGGACGCTTTGGATCATCCAATCGGCGCTGGCTGATCTTCGGGTCTTCCAGTTGCTTGTTGATGGTATCGTGCGTTTGCTTCGAAATGTCGCCTGACAATAGAGAATTTTCCAGAGTCGCTAGCGTCTGCTGCGCGTCAGTCGTTGCTTCTGAAGTGCCTGCAGTGGTTCCCGATGCCGAATCGATTTTGACTCCCCGTATCTTTCCTGCTGCCAGGCCCAGGGCGAAATTCATGCGCCCCAAGAGCGCTGAGGAATTCACCCAAACGTCGGCTTTCATCGAGTAGCCCGTCGGCGGCTGCATGCCGTACGGCATCATACCCATGTTGTTGAGCGTGCCGACTAGCGCGCGGGCGTCCTCAACTTGCGCACCACTCGCACGCACGGCGGAGACAACGAACTCGAGCGGAGTTTTCACTTTGGCGCGGTAGGCCTCCGGCGACCAGAACTCGGGCGATTTGAACATGGTGCGCAGCACCTCGCGAATGTCGCCGTTTTTCTTTAGAAAGGTTTTGGTCATGCGATCGACCAGAGCTGG
>CAWBJV010000012.1:0-39544 GCA_963789205.1 uncultured Acidobacteriaceae bacterium | reverse complement strand
GTGCCTCCAGCAAACTATCCATTCGGCCAGAATCAAGAGTAAATCGCCCTGTAGAGACGCGGCTTGCTGCGGCTTGCGAGCAGCATCCCGCCCCTGTGTCTTCCCTGTGTCTTCCCTGTGTCCCCCGTGCGCCCTGTGGTTAAGAAGTCCAAGAATTCATAACCACAGAGGACACAGAGGGAACACAGAGGAACACAGGGAACGTTAGCCTTTGCACCCGCCGAACTGCCGCGACGTTTATAATCCTCGCTTCCTAACTTCCTGAAAGGAGCACTCGATGAACTTGAGGGGCGCGTTGCGCTGGTTACGGGAGCGTCGCAGGGGATCGGTCATGCCTGCGCGCTGGCGCTGGCGCGGGAGGGCGAGCCGTCGCGGTGGCGGCGCGCAATCAGCAGAAACTCGACGAACTGGTCGCGCAGATCGCGGCCGCGGGAGGCAAGGCGTCGGCTTTCGTCATTGACGTTGCGGACGAAGAGCAGGTGAAGTCCGGGATCAAGTCGGCGCTGGCGCAATTCGGCAAGATCGACATCCTGGTGGATAAACGCCGGCATCACGCGCGACCAACTGGTGATGCGCATGAAGCGCTCCGACTGGGATGTGGTGCTGAATACGAATCTGACTTCCGCGTATCTGTGCATCCAGCAGGTGATTGGTTCGATGCTCAAGCAGCGCTGGGGACGGATCATCAACGTCACCAGCGTGTTCGGGCAGATGGGGCAAGCGGGACAGGCGAATTACGCAGCGTCGAAAGCGGGGCTGATCGGGCTACGAAACACGGCGATGGCGCGCGAGGCTGGCAATCGCCCAGACATTACTTGCAATGCGGTCGCTCCGGGATTTATTGAGACCAGCATGACGGCGGCGCTGAGCGAGGAATTCAGGCAGAGTGCGGTGAAGACGATTCCGTTGGGGCGCGTGGGCTTGCCTGTGGACGTTGCCGGCGCGGTGTGCTTTCTGGCTTCCGACGATGCTCTCTGACATCACGGGGCATGCGCTGAATGTCAACGGCGGATTGTTGATGGGTTAAAGGAAGCATGAAGAAAAATATCTGGAGAGTGGTGATCGAAGTTGGTTTTATCGTCTTCCTGTTTTATTCCAATCTTCTGATGGGAGAATTTGAGCGCTCAGGATTGGGACAAAAGCGAGGCTTAGCTTGGGCCATTGAAGATGTTTTTACCGCTGCCAATTTTGAAATTGCCATGATCGCCGCGCTCATCGGGCAGACGTGCTTTTTGAGTTTCTCCGCAAGAAATTCTAGGCAGTTCTCAAGCTATCTCATGAATGGTTTTGGGGAATACAGGGCTTCGCAGGATGCGAAACAACTTCTCAAGAAGCGTGAGAAGCGGCGCACCTCCAGTTATTTCGGTCAATGTTAAAAGACAACCCACGTTATACTTCCCCGTCGAAGCGGCCCGCCCGCCAGATCGATATATAGTGGCCGGGGAAAAGGGGTTACCGAATGCGTCGGAAGAATTTTGCGAAGTGGCTTCTCTGCTTCCTCCTTGTTTGCTGCACCTGTATAGGCCAGCAACCGAGCAAGAGGATGACAAATCAAGACGTGATCGACATGGTGTCACTCGGCCTGCCAGACGACGTGATCATTGAAAAAATCCAAACCGTTGCCGGAACCGACTTCGACACCAGTGTCACAGGATTGAGGGCACTGAAAGCGGGAGGGGTATCGGACTCCGTGATCCGAGTCGTGATCAACCCGTCTGTGGGGGGTAATTCCAAGCTGCGACCGATAAGCCAGAAGCTACCGTCAGCGATGAAACCGCATCTTCGAGACAAAATGAAGCCGCCCATGCGAAAGAACACGGGGATGCATTTCCGAAGGAAGAAGTTGGTGTTGATCTGTTTCGCAACGGCAGATTAATCGAGGCCGAGCCAGAAATTGTGAATTGGCAGACTGGCGGTGTTTTGAAACACGCTGCGACATTAGGCTTCGTTAAGGGGGACAAGAATGGCAAGATTATGAAAGGCAGAAGCCCAACCCAAACGACGAGTCCTCTGGAGTTTGTGATCAAAACACTCGAGGGGACATCTGTGGAGGAATATCAGTTGCTGCGATTGCACGAAAAGAGCAATCGACGCGAGTTCCGCAGTGTGACGGGCGGGATTCTCCACGTCTCTGGGGGCGCGCAAAGAGATGAAGTCGCCTTTCAGCCCGAAAAGATTGGCAGTCGAACCTGGAGATCGTGATGCCCGAGTTGCCAAACGGGGAGTATGGATTTCTACCACCCGGTGTCGGGTCCGAGAGCATTTCCGCATCTGGAAAATGTACACGTTTGAGGTGACCGCAGAAAACAGCGCGCAGGCGTCCCGGAACATTTCCCAAAGTCGCGAGCTTCTGAGGAAACAGTAGCAACACATGAGACTCCAACCGCCCAAGCCGCTGCCCAAGGGACAATCAGGGCTTCATCTGACGACAACCCTACGATTCGGCATGACGGAATCACCCTCTCACGTGTAGTTGCGGGCGGACCGGCGGATCAAGCAGGCATGAGGGTCGGGGATGTGGTTCTGGCAATAGACGATCACTTTCTCTACACAGGACAAGAAATGAACGACGAGATCCTCCGCCATAAACCGGGGTCGAGGATCCATGTCCGCTACCGCCGTTACAGGACGACTTACGAAGCGTCCGTGGTGATGGGAACCGTGCAATAAGTCTTAGGTCCGGCTAAGACCTCGCCTGTCGAGGGGTGCCCCATCCTTGCGTGTCCTTTGTGCAAGGGTGGGAACCACACTGATCGCACAATGGGCTTTGCCTTTCACGCTGCGTGTGCCCCAAATGAGCATGCGTAAGATAAAGATCTGATCTCCGGCCGCGCAAAGCGGAGTCTCACAATGCAGATTTGGGATGTTGGCGAAGCCATCAATTACTACGTAACGCGGTTGCGGGCGGCGGGCGCACGTGACGTAGATGCGTATGAGAAAACAGTCCGCAACAACTCCGGCAACGAGAGCCAGGTTCTCAACTTCCTTTCCGAAGCCATCACCGCGCTGATGTTCCTTGAACAGGGAGACGTCCTGATGCGCGACAAGCCCGATCTCTTCGTCACATTGCGGGGAGAGAGTTTCTATGCCGAAGTGAAGCACTTCAACCGGAAGGAGCAAGACGACCTTGACGAGGAGGAGGAGCGCAACGCGCCCGAGTTCGAGTTTGTTAGGGTCGGTGACACGGTTCCCAAGGAGGGGAAAACGCCCTGGCGGCAAATTGCCGACGTAGCTATCAGCAAAGCGAGCAGCTATATTGAAGGCGCGGTCAACGTCCTGGTCATCCACAGCGATAGCGACACTCTACACCTTATGTGCGAATCGGGGGCCAATGAGTTCAGTGATGACATGAAGCTCGCGCCTCCAGACTCACCCTTGCGGCGACTCAACGGCATCATGCTTATCAACTGCCTGATGGGATTTCGCGGAGGTCCGTCGAATGTTGAGTTCGCGGTAACCAAATACCCGTGGCAGCAGATGAGCGTTCGGCTATTCGAGGCATTGGCGGAAATACGCACGGGGTGAGCGAACTGTTCATAAGTTCATGCTGCTTTTCTCGACACGCGAATCGGCCAGGCTCGCGAGACGCTCCAAGTCGAATCTGCGGACAGAAGGAACGCTTCGCGCTGACACAACTCCAAGTGCTGACCCGACGTAATCATGGCTTTATCACGCGGCGTGAGCTCGTGACGGTGGACGGGACGGCAGTGGCCCTGCCCATCGCGTCCAGTCTACTCTGGAGGGTGCCCCGTCCAAGCTCTGCTTGGGCGGGTTTTGACTTTTGTCGCGAATAACACTTGACAACCTGTCTTATAATAAAAGTAAAGCTCAACACGATCGAGAGACGCGCAGCCTATCCACTTAATAACTCCGCGCCAGCCGTGACCTATCCGGCAGATTAAGGATATAACGACCACCAACCCATGCCGAATCAAGACTTTATCTCTAACTATCTTTCCTTTGAAGACTTTGCCGCCAGCGCGACGCTAAGTCAATGATTCTAATATTCCGACCCGTAGGGGGGGAACCCGCTAACACCAGCACCGACTACCGGATGGATTCCATCCAATAACGTCTTAACTTTCTCTCAGGAGCATCTATGTCGTCCTATACAGCAGGTCGTTGCCGGCACATCAAGGTCAACGGAACCCAATGTGGTTCGCCCCGCTCTCCGCAGCAAGATTTTCTGTTTCTATCATCACAAAGACCGCCCTTTGCCCGTCCCGTGCTACTCCGACATCGAGTACGCGACCGGCGAAATCGACCTGCCGTTTTTGAACACGCGCACTCCATTCAGGCCGTTATTCGCCAGGTCGTGCAGATGGTCCTGCAAAAGAGACTCGAACGGAAAACCGCCAGCCTCCTGCTCTACGCGCTCCAGATCGCGTCTTCGAACTCAAGCGTATGGAACTCGAAAAGCCGCAACCGGAGCAGGTTGTCACCGATCTCGAACCGGTGCTGGATCCTCACGATGCATGGCAAGCTCCCATCGCCCGCTCCGCCGAGACCGCGAGCGAAACTTCAGCCAGCGCGCCCCCAACCAATCGCGATCAAAAAGTTAGCGAGGTAAGCGCCGAAGACCTTCCGCCCGGCACCATCCAGGCCTGCTATCGCCCCGGACCAAAAACCCAGAATCGCCCGCGCCAAAGCCCCACGCGACGGAAGCAATATGTAATCTGAACAAATATGCGGCCGGAGGTAGGATATTTATCTTTCGCACGCTCATTTGGGGAACAAGCGGCGTGAAAGGCGAAGACCATTGTGCGATCAGTGTGGATCCCATCCTGCGCAAAGAACGCGCAGGAATGGGGCACCCGACGGTTGGCATACGGCGGCGAGGCGTCACGTACATAGGTCTTTCGCTTCGCTCAAGATGACGAAGTTTTATTTTCGTACGGGGGTTGTGAGGGCTTGGTTAGTTGATGCTGCGCACTACGAGAATCATCCCGGGGCGCAGGGCGGCGATGTTGCGGTTGTCGTGCTTCAGGACGGAGACGGTGGTGTTGTACGAGGTGGCGATCGATGACAGGGTTTCGCCGCGCTTTACGCGGTGATGCAGAACTGCGTTTGGTGTTGGTGTTCTTGTTACGGTTGCGGTTTGGGTTCCGGTATGGGATCTGGAGGCAGGGTGGTGTGATCCAGTTGAATGCCTGGTGGCAACCTGCGTTTCGCTCGCGCTCCTGGTGACGGGAAGGTGGAGATACAGGATCCTTCTTCCGGCGAGGCTGTTGCCTTTCAGGTGGTTCCAGACGCGAAGCATCCGGGCGGAGACGCCGAAATTCTCAGAGACCGACTCGACCGTATCGCCTTTGCGTATTTTGTAGTGCGTGGTGGCATGCGCGTAGGTGCTGGTATCGATCTGTTTGCCGGGGGCGATGGGGATGATCAGACGGGTTTCGGGCGAGAGCGAGGCATTTTTCGGACCATGTTCAGACCGCCATCGCCATCAAAGTCATTCGCTTCGGCGATTGCTCTTGGAGTCGTGTGATAGGTGCGGGCGATCGAGGCCAGCGTTTCTCCACCTTGCACTTTGTGATAACGCCACCAGACACGCTTGTCGGCTGGAATCGCGGCGACGGCGGTTTGAAATTTGCCGGCGGTTCCGGCTGGCAAGTGGAGGTCGAATTCCCCGTCTTTATCCGAAAATTTCGGAGTGGTCAGGCGGAGCAGGCTGGGGTTCAGGTCGAGCAAGTCCTCGGCGGTGGCATCCACGCACTCGGCGGCTAGTCTTAGATCGATGGGATAGTTGATCTTGACGGTGTCGTAGGGAACCGGCTTTTCCTTCACCACCGAATCCAGTCCATATTGCGCGGGATTCTTGGCCATGATGGTTACGGCCACGATGATGGGGACGTAGTTTCGAGTTTCCTTGGGCAACACGTTGCGGCGGTAGAGTTCCCAGAAGTCGGCGTAGCCGGTGCGCTTGACCGCGCTCTGGACTGTACCTGGTCCGGAGTTGTAGGCGGCCATGGCCAGGTACCAGTCTCCGAACTGGTTGTAGAGATCTTTCAAATGGTGAGCGGCGGCTCGAGTCGCTTTTTCGGGATCCTGGCGGTCATCGACCCACCAGCTGCGTTCCAGTCCGTAACCTTTGGCGCGGCTGCCCATGAACTGCCACATGCCGCGAGCGCCGGCACGGGAAACGGCCAGCGGATGGAAACCGGACTCAGCCTGGGCTAAGTAGATCAATTCCTGGGGAACGCCTTCTTCGCGCAGAATGCGACGGATCATGTCTTCGTAGCGGCCGGAGCGGGCCAGGGCACCCTCTACGGTGCCGCGTCCGCGATTGGAGAAGTAATTGATGTAGCCGGCTACCTGGTCGGTCATCATCAGTGGCAGGTCGGAGCGGGTGGATTTGATCTCGGCTTCGGCTTTTGCTTTGACGTTCTGGTCGACGGCGGGTGTGAGTTCGTTGGCTTCGTCGATGGGCGCCGGTTCCGACTTTTGCTCGGCAAAGCCATCACCCTGCTGCAAGGCGGCGAGTTCCAGGCCGTTGATGCCGTCCAGGATGCGATCGAGTTCGGGCTCCAGGCGGTCGTCGGAGCGGAGATCGAATCCGCTGCCGAGCAGCTGGTTGAAAGCGGAGTCGAAATTCTGTTTCGCTGCTTCGAGGTGACCGGCGCGATAGTTATCCTGCCCTGATTGGTACTCTTTTTCGACGCGCGCGATCAGGTCGGCTACGGGATCGACTTCGAGCGCCTGCGGCACCTGCGGCTTGGATTGGGGCGCAGCGGCTGACCCGGCGGGCTTCTGCTGGTGGGGATCAGGCGGGCTGCTGGACGCGATCAGGGCTGGGGCCTGGGCCTGGGCGGGAGGCATGAAGGAAGACGATTTCTGGGCACTGTTGCAAGCGAGGGTCGCCGCCAATGTCGCCGCCAATAGTGCGGAGAGGATGATGGCCAAATAGCGGTGAGAAGGAAATCTCATATTTTCAGAAACTTACTGCAACCGCTCCCGGGCGGACAAGATGTACGTCCGTCAATACATGAGATGGTACTATCGCAAAATTCGTTGGGTCAATTCCACAGAAGACCCGTAAGCCCTATTACTTTGGGCACCGGTTGGGCATGTTACCCCAGCGTTGCGGGGGATGGCAACGAGTCTTTAAGTCTTTAGGGCAGGCGGATTCATCGAAAGCGAATATGAAAGCTATCCAGATAAAGCAAACGGGTGGTCCGGAAGTCATGGAGCTGGTGGACTTGCCGATTCCGCAGCCGAAATCCAATGAAGCCGTGGTAAAGATCCAGGCGGCGGGCGTCAACTTTATCGATGTCTATAACCGCGAGGGCCGGTACAAGGCGCCGCTGCCACTGGTTCTGGGACAAGAAGCGGCGGGTGTGATTTCGGCGGTCGGGTCTGAGGTGCACGAGGTGGCGGTCGGCGATCGTGTGGCCTACACTGCGGTGCTCGGAGGCTATGCCGAGTATGCCGCGGTGCCGGCCGACCGTCTGGTGAAGATTCCGGCTGGAGTGGGCGAGCGCGAGGCTGCGGCAGCCATGCTGCAGGGGATAACCGCGCAGTACCTGATTCACGATACCTATCCGCTGAAAAAAGGTGAGACGGCGCTGATTCATGCCGCTGCCGGCGGGGTGGGGTTGCTGCTGGTGCAGATGGCGCACAACATTGGGGCGCGGGTGATTGCTACGGTCTCGACCGAGGAAAAGGCAAAGCTGGCGCGAGCGGCGGGAGCGGATGAAGTCATCCTTTATACGCAGGCCGATTTTGAAGTGGAGACGAAACGATTGACTGGCGACAAAGGCGTGGATGTGGTGTATGACTCGGTGGGCAAGACGACGTTTGATAAGGGGCTGAATGTGCTGCGTCCGCGGGGGATGATGGCGCTTTTTGGAGCTTCGAGCGGGGCGGTCACGCCTATTGATCCGCTGGTGCTTCTGCAGAAGGGATCGCTCTTTTTGACGCGGCCTTCGCAGGGGCACTACATTGCTACGACGCAGGAGTTGCAGCAGCGTGCGGGAGCGGTCTTTGGCATGATTCGCGACGGCAAGCTTAAGTTGCGGATTGAGCATGTGTATCCGCTGGCGGAAGTGCAGCGGGCGCACCGGGAGTTGGAAGGACGGAAGACTACGGGAAAGCTGTTATTGTTGCCGTAGAGACGCGGCTTGCCGCGTCTGCCGAGCTCCGCTCGACGGGGGCGGACGAATGCGTCTGCCCCTACGTGGGCGTTTCTGGCTACGACTTTTTCTTGCGGGTGTAGTTCTTCAGGTAGGCGGGCAATTCTTGTTCGCAGCGGTCGTCGCGGATTGCGGCACCGACTGTCATCTCAAGCGGGATTACGCCTGCCCAGGTCGGGAAGGAGTAATCTTCATCGTCGTCCACGGGCGGGCCTACGCGGACTTTGGCGGAAAATTCAGTGATCGGAAGGCGCAGGACGGAGGTTGCCTTCAATTCTTTTTCGTTGGGCTGGCGCGAGTCGTCCCAGCGATGGGGGAGGATGTGCTCACTCAGGGCGCGCAGGGCAGCGAGTTTTTCTGCCGGATCATCGACTATGGTTGCCGTGCCCAGAATTACCACCGAGCGGTAGTTCATCGAGTGATTGAAGACAGAGCGGGCGAGGACCAATCCATCGAGCAGGGTGACCGTGATGCAGACGGGGACACCCTGATCGAGGTTGCGCAGCATGCGGCTGGCGGCCGAGCCATGGATGTAAAGCACGTCTCTGTCCCGGCCGAAAGAAGTGGGGATCACGAAGGGCTGTCCGTCAACCACGAAGCCGACATGGCAGAGGAAAGCTTCGTCGAGAACCTGGTTGACGGCGTCGCGGTCGTAAACCGCGCGCTGCGGTTCGCGCACTATGCGGGTGCGTGGAGTTGGAGTGGTAGTAGGATTACTGGAGATATTACTGGACATGGAACTGACTTCCTAGGCAGGCGCCAAGAGTGGTGACGGAGAATTTTAGCAGGTCGGTGGAGCGAGCCGGGTGACACGATGGAGGGAAGCATCAATGAATTCTGGATTTGCGCTGTTGCTGGTGTTTGGTATTGGCGTTGTGACAGGGTTGCGATGCATGACGGCACCTGCGGTTGTAGCTTGGGCGGCGCATTTGGGCTGGATCAATCTTAACGGTTCTCCCTGGCTTTCATGGGTTCGGCCTGGGCGGTGGGCATCTTTACTGTTGGCGCCTTGGGCGAATTCGTTGCCGATAAACTCCCAACTACTCCGCCCGAACGGCGGCCGTCGGGCTGACCGCCAGAATTGTCATTGGCTTGCTTACTGGCGGATGTCTCGCCGTTGCTGGTGGCGCGTCGTATTGGCTTGGGGCGCTGATTGGGGCAATCGGCGCAATCGCAGGAGCATTCGGCGGTTATCAGGCTCGCGTCAGACTGGTTCGGGGCCTTCACGTTCCGGATGCTGCGATTGCCGTCCCCGAAGACCTGGTCGCAATTGGGCTCGGACTGCTGCTGGTTTCCAGATTCTGAAATTCTCCGGAGTGGTGACATCCAATCGCGAGCGTGCCTATGTCCACTTCGCAGCAATACGATGCCATCATCATCGGCTCCGGACAGGCGGGTACACCTCTCTACAGCGCTGGCGGCAGCCGGGATGCACACTGCCCTGATCGAGCGGAAACATGTGGGCGGAACATGCATCAATGAGGGATGCACTCCGACGAAGACGATGGTGGCAAGCGGACGAGTCGCCTATCTCGCAAGGCGCGCCGCCGATTATGGAGTGAACACCGGCGCGAGCGAAATTAGTATCGATCTTCGAAAAGTTCGCCAACGCAAACGCGACATTGTCGACAAATTTCGCAACGGCAGCCAGGCGCGCATCGAAAATGCCGCGAACCTTGAGTTGATTTTCGGCGAGGCCAGGTTTAGCGATTCGTCGAAGGGTTTAACGACGATTGACGTCCTCTCGAACGACGGCGCCCAGCGCTCTCTCTCAGCCAAATACATCTTTATCAATGCCGGCACCCGCGCGGCGCGGCCCAAACTGGATGGCCTGGACGACGTTCCGACTCAGGACAACGTGTCCATTATGGAACTGGACGCTGTTCCCGAGCATCTTCTAATCCTGGGCGGTGGCTACATTGGTGTGGAGTTTGGACAACTCTTCCGGCGTTTCGGCAGCCGCGTGACAATTATTCAATTGCGCGGACAACTGCTCGCCGGGGAAGATCCAGATGTCGCGGAAGAAGTCGCCAGGATTTTTCAGCAGGACGGGATTGAGATCTTGCTGAACTCCAAAGTGATTCGTGTTAGACAGGCGGACGGGAAGATTCGGCTGGAGGTGGAGCAGCAAGGCAATTCGAAGGCTCTGAGCGGTTCGCATCTCTTGGTTGCGACGGGACGCGTGCCGAATTCCGACACGCTGAACCTTCCGGCAGCAGAGATTCAAACGGATGATCGCGGGTTCATCACGGTGAATGATCGCCTCGAAACCACGGCCAGCGGCGTCTATGCACTCGGCGACATCAAGGGTGGGCCGGCGTTTACGCATATCTCTTATGACGATTTTCGTATCATCCGCGCCAATTTTCTCGAGAAAAAGAATGCCTCGACTAAGGGTCGGCTGGTGCCTTATACGGTATTTATCGATCCGCAGTTGGGTCGGGTCGGCCTGACCGAGACGGAAGCACGCGCGCAGAAGCGGAATATTCGCGTCGCGAAGCTGCCGATGACTTCCGTTGCGCGGGCGCAGGAGACGGACGAGACCCGCGGCTTTATAAAAGCTATCGTGGATGCCGAAACGAATCAGATACTGGGCGCTGCGATGCTTGGGATTGAAGGGGGCGAAATCATGTCCGCGATTGAGATTGCGATGATGGGAAAGCTGCCGTACACGGCGTTGCGGGATGGCGTGTTCGCCCATCCTACGCTCGCGGAATCGCTGAATAATCTGTTTACGGCCATGGACAGTAGTAAGTAAGAAATCCCATCACTCGCCGTCGCCACGCAACTCTTCGAGTGAAGACGATTAGGCCGGAGCGAGTTCGAGGCTTGTGCCAGCGAGTGTGGTTTCAGAGTATTCGATGTGCAGGACACGCCTTGGCATTTCCAACTGAGATTTGGAAGAGGCGTGAACAATGAGGGGTTTCATCACCAGCACTCCACCTTGCGGGACCAGACAGTCGACAGGCACAATCTGAGACGCGAGTTCTTGAATAGCGTCGTCGCTCAACACACCCTGTGTGTGAGTCCCGGGTAATACCCTCAACGGCCCGTTGTGCGTGGTGGAGTAGTCGAGATGGATGCGAAGTGCCACCACTCGGCAAAGGGCGCTCGCCGGAGCATGCGCGTAGGCTACTCCATCCTTTACGGACCACGGTCCCCAACCCGGAGTGTCTCGCCGTTCACGCAGCGGTAGGCGGTGTCTTGATGCCACACCACAAGCCAGTTCGCTTGGGGCGATTTGTCAAATAGAGTTGCCCGAAAGGGCACGGCCTCGAAACCTAGAGTCTCTTGCGCTATATGGAGTAATCGAGGCTCGCGAGCCAGGGTTGCAATGGCAGGATGTCTCAGGGCATGGCGCACACCAGCTTTGCTTCTTCTCAGCGTCGATTGGTCGATTTCACCAATCAGCCGCTGCGCTTCACGCGGCAAGAGGACTTCGGGAAGGATCGCAAACCCTTGCTTCTCAACCAGGCTCGGGGTGTTCACGACTACAGCAGCCCGCCGGTTTGTATCGCCAGGTTGTTGAGCGCCATCTCCAGTTTGGTTATGGCCTCGCCGAGTTCGGGATGATCTCCGACCTTTTGTTGCAGGTCCTTAAGAATCTGATGCGCACTTGCAACATGCTTTGCAGCCTGGACTGGATCTTGCTTGGGCTTGGGTTCGCTCGGTTTTGGCATGGTCACTCGCTCCCCGTACAACTTAATTCTATACAACATCGTCTTTAATATAGGGCGTCAGTATATGTCGAGATTCGACTCACGGCTGGCGATGCTGTTGCTGCTTTTCGGAGCTGCGTCGGGCCAGCAGGAGCCAAGCTTCCGTTCCCAAAGCAACTTGGTGCCCGTGCCGACGCTGGTGAGAGACGCACAAGGTAACGCCGTTTACGGACTGCGGGCGCAGGACTTCATCATCGAGGATGATGGCATCGAGCAGCCAGTTCATCTGGGCGAAGCTACGGAAGCTGAGCCCATATCGTTGGTGATCGCTGTGCAGTGTGGGCGTCGCGCTGAGCGGGAATTTGGCAGAATGGGTGGCTTGGCCGCTATGCTCGATCCCATACTGATCGGGCCTCAGAATGAGGCAGCTTTGCTCGTCTTCGACAGCAAGCTGAATCTGGTGCACGATTTCACAAAACAGGCCGAGGTCATCGAGACGGATCTGAAGAATTTGGAGCCGGGGGACCACGGAGCAGCCATTCTGGACGCCGTGGCCTATTCGGCGAAAATGCTCGCCAAAAGGCCGGAAGGGCGGCAACGCGTACTGCTGCTGATCAGTGAGACGCGCGATCATGGCAGCCACTTTGCAAAGATCGACGATGCCGTGAGGTTGGTCGGAGTGACTCACACTCTGGTGTACGCGTTGCCGTTTTCGCCATATTTTTCGCAGCAACTGGATACCGCGCGGGGTAGCAACCGAGACGAGTGGGGCACGGGCGTTGATTTCATCGAGAAACTTGCTGCCGCGCGACAGGCGATGAGAAAGAATTCCGCGAAGGCACTCGCCTCGATGACGGGCGGCGAGTATGAACTGTTCGCCACGCGCAAGAGCTTTGAGTCAGACATGATTAGCTTTGCGAATCATCTCCACAGCCGTTATCTTCTGAGCTTTGAGCCGAAGGACCCACACGTCGGTCTGCACCGGATTCGAGTAAGACTGAAGAACGCGGGCTCGAATCAGACAGTCTTGTTCAGGAGCACTTATTGGGTCGCTGACTCGCGTTGGTGATGGTTAATTTCTGAGAAAGTCACTTGCGTCGGCGTGGGGTTGAACGTTGCGGCTGCTCTTCAAACACCGCGAACTGGATCTTCTTTTCTACCGGGTCAATCCGATCCACCAAAACCCGCACGCGATCGCCGAGGCTGTAGGTCTTGCGGGAGCGCTGGCCGATGATCTGGCGCGCGTCTTCGTGGTAGGTGTAGCGGTCGTCGGTTAGCGTGTTGAGGGGGACCAGGCCTTCGACGAAGAGGTCGGTTAGTTCCACGAAGAAGCCGAACTTGGTTACGCTGATGATTAGGCCGTCGAAGTCTTCGCCGATGCGGCGCTCCATGAATTTTACTTTTTTCCATTCCATCAGGCCGCGCTCGGCTTCGTCGGCACGCCGTTCGGACTGGCTGGATTCGTCGGCGATGGTGTGGAGTTCTTCAAGAGTGATGGGGCCGCCGAGAGGTTCGAGTGCTTGACGGTGGGCGTCGTGGTCACGGCGCTTCGACCAGGGGGATGGCGGCGGGCCGTCTAGCTCTGCTTTGAGCCGTTGAGAATGAGGTCCTTCGCTTCGCTCAGGATGACGAGTTTGAGGGGATCGAGATGTCCCCACGGGTACTTCTTCATCCATTTTTTCGGGTGAGTCTCGTAGCACTTGTTTCAGTATGCGGTGCACGATCAGGTCGGGATAGCGGCGGATAGGCGAGGTGAAATGGGTGTAGGTGGTGGCGGCCAGGGCGAAGTGCCCGCGATTTTCTTCGGAATAGCGCGCCTGTTTCAGGGACCGCAGCATTAGGAAACTCAGGATCCTTTCTTCCGGCTTGCCTGCGATCTTCTCCGTGAGTTTCTGGTACATGCGCGGGGTGATGTGGACTTCTTTGGGCACTTCGATTTCGCGCACGCGCTTGCCGGTGCCGCGAGCGTCGCGGCGGTCGGCTTTTAGTTGCACTCGCTGAATGGGCAGTGCGCCTACTCCCAGCGAGTATCCGAAGGTGGCAGCGATGACCTCGAAGTCGTATACGCGCTTGGCGTCGGGCTTCTCGTGGATGCGGTAGAGCGAGGCGATGCGTTTATTTTCCAGATAGTGCGCGACGCACTCGTTCGCCGAGAGCATAAATTCTTCGATCAGACGGTGGGCGATGTTGCGTTCCGAGCGGGTGATGCTCTTCATCATTCCGAATTCGTCAAACTCGATAACTGGTTCGGGGAGATCGAAGTCGATTGATCCGCGGCGTTTGCGCTTACGGTTCAGGATCATGGCGAGATCGCGCATGCGTTCGAAGTGCTCGACCTGATTTGCGTATTCGCGGCGTGATGCGGCGTCGCCTTCGATGACGGCATTCACGGCCGTATAGGTCATGCGATTCGCGGAGCGGATCACGCCTTCGTTGATTTCGTAGCTGGCAATCTCGCCCTGGTGGTCGATTTCCATGGTGCAGGAGAGGACGAGGCGGTCGACCTGCGGGCGCAGGCTGCAAATGTCGGTCGAGAGTTCGAGGGGTAGCATGGGGACGGCGCGGTCGGGAAAATAGACGCTGGTGCCGCGCAGACGGGCTTCCTGATCGAGCGGCGAGTCAGGCGTTACGTATTGAGCTACGTCGGCGATGTGGACTTGCAGTTCGTAGTTGCCGTTTTCCAGTTGGCGGACGTGGACGGCGTCGTCGAAATCGCGGGCGGTTTCGCCGTCGATGGTGACGATGGGAAGGTCGCGGTAGTCGCGGCGGTGACGGAGTTCGCTGGCGTGAATTACATTCTCGATAGCCTTCGCTTCTTCGATCACTTCGGGCGGGAAGCGGTGGGGCAGGTGAAACTTGCGGATCATGATCTCGACGTCGACTCCGAAGTCGTTTTCTTCGCCTAGAATCTCGATCACGCGGCCGCGTGGATTTTGCGTCGCGCTGGGCCAGTCGGTAATTTCTACGTCTACTACTGCGCCTTCAAGATTCTGCGCGGTGGTGTTGATTGCGGCTTCTTTGCCTATTACTCTGTCTTGGGATCTCTTCTTCTTCGGCCTTGGTGGTTCAGCGGGAGAAATCTTTACCACGGGGGGCACTGAGGTCACAGGGGTAGAAGCCACAGGGGACTGCGGATTCTCCATTCCCGGCGGAATGACGATTTCCTGGGTTAGTTTTTCGTCGATGGGCTTGACGTAGTTGTGGCCGTGTCCGTAGTGGAAGATGCCGACTACGGTCGGATGGGCGCGCGACAGCGAGCGGATGATGCGGCCTTCGGCGCGTCCATCGGGGCGGATGGTACCGACTTCGACCAGGACGCGGTCGCCGTGCATCGATGATCCGGTGGCGTGCGGAGCAATGAAGACATCGCCGGCGAGACGTGCCTTCAGACTGGCATCGAGCGCAGTGGCGTCGGGAATCACGAAGCCGAAGCCGTCGCGATGCATGGTCAGGCGGCCGACTAGCATGTTGCGTGGCATCAGGTCTCAGGTCCTAGGTCTCAGGTATTAGGGTTTCAGGTCCAAGGTTAGTCTCCGGCGCCGCGACTAGGGTCGACGGGCGGGGACGCCCGTCTCTCCACTTATTTCAAATACTTCTCCTCGATTATCCGGCGATGATGGAGTTCGTGGCCGGCGATTATGTAGGCTAGGGCTCGCACCGTCACTTCGTTCTTGTTGGCTACTCCGCGTCGGCTCCAGGCGGGCTCGTCTAGATTGCGAAATAGGGAAACGGTGGCGCGGCGCACAGCGATGTAGTCTTCGATCAAGTCAGCCAGCGGACGGCCTGCGAACGGACCGTTGCGGACGTACTCGTCCTGCTCGTAGCCTTCGATCGGAGTCGCGTCACCGCGTGAAATGCGCAAGGCGCGGTAGCTCATGATGCGCTCGGTATCGTTGATGTGGCCGAGCACTTCCTTCAGGCTCCACTTGTCAGGCGCATAGCGGAGATCGCCGTCGGCCTCGGCGCGTCCGCAGAGCAAGAGAAGCGTCTGGCGGCGCTGGTCGTCGAAGGCGGCAAGAATGTCGTTGCCCGGGGTCTCGTTATGATGGACCAGGGAGATGTAGCGGTCGTAGTAGGGAGCGTATTCTCCGGGCTGGGGCCGGAGGGAGGCGGCCGGGGTTGAAGACGTCGCGGTTGGAGTCGTCTCAGTTAAGGTCATGGATTCCTCTTCTGGGAAAGCACAGGGTCTGGTTGTGCTCCCACGGCTCCATAGTATCGGATACCAGTAACGGATAGGAGTATCGCGATAGAAGAATTACCGCAGGCCGGGCAGAGCTTACACGATGAGAGGCGCGACCGAACGTGCGGGTGCGGCGGGGGAACCATGGGTGGAACTATGAAAATCAATAAGAAAAGCTGGATTTCCACAGCTCGGGGCGTTTACCGGGGAGTACAATTCGTTTTGGCCCCAGAAATGCGGCGCTGGTTCAGAATCCCCTAAGGTTCAGAATCCCTTAATAAAAGGAAAGGATTTCTAAGACATGTGGAAGCCCACGAATCAACCTGCGACACCTGGCCGGCCGGCTGAGCCGGAGCGTCCGACGACGACCACGGGGACGACGGCACCCAGCATTAGCACGAGCGAACCCCCTGCTATGCCACGCCCGGTTGCGACCACCACCACCTCCACTTCGGACCAGGCCACAATCGGCAAGTCGCTGGTGATTAAAGGTGAAGTGACCGGTTCCGAGTCTTTATATATTGATGGCCGGGTGGAGGGATCGATCAACCTCTCGGGCAATCGGGTAACTATTGGCCGCAATGGAGTGGTTGCGGCCAACATCAGCGCACGGGAAATCGTGGTGCTCGGCAAGGTGCGGGGCAACCTGACCGCGAGCGACCGGGTGGACATCCGCAGCGATGGCTCGCTCACTGGCGATGTTGTCGCGGCGCGCATTTCGATTGAAGACGGCGCCTTCTTCAAGGGTGGCATCGACATCCGCAAAGCTGGCGGGGCAGTAGGCTCGAAGCCGGAAGAAGTGACGAAGAGTGTTTCGAGCGCCGCGCCGGAACCGGCGATTGCGGCGCGGGCGTAAGCCGGCTCCAGGCTGTAGCGCGAAGTATTTAGAAGAGGCATCCTCACTGGGGATGCCTTTTTTGTTGGAGTAGGTTGCGGCGACGCGTCGGGTGCGGGTCCGGCAACGCGTTCGTGTAGAGACGCGGCTTGCCGCGTCTTTTTCCCCGCGAGTGGTGCCTCAGTCAGCGGAGACGCGGCAAGCCGCGTCTCTCCAGGGAATTTGTACTAGGGTTCTTTGCCGGTCGCCATTGTTTCTGCGGCTTGGCCTTCGGCAACTCTGGGAAAGGTCGCCGATCTTTTCCTGCGAAGATCTGCCGGCAATTCAGAATGCAACAACCAGAGTCCTGCGGCGACGGCTGCGGCCCAGGTTAAGGTGCCGAGCGCGAGGGCGAGGAGATCGGCGCGGCGACTGCCATCGAGCGATATGGTACGCATGACCTCGTAACTCACTCCGCCAGAAACGGCGCCCACTAGCGCGGCCTTTCCTAATTCTTTCCAGTTCAAGCCGCCAAACGACACCATCCCGCGAAAATGTAGAAGCGCGGCGATGGCTAGGGCGTTGGTGGCGATGCCAACGTCCGATGCGATGGCCAGTCCAGTGACGGACAGCGTCCGAAAAAACAGCGCGTAGATGGGTAGAGAAGCGAGAGTGATGAGGCTGGTGGCGATCATCGGAGTCAGAGTGTTGCCAGAGGCGTAAAACGCGCGGGCATAAAGCGCCTGACTAGACCACAAGGCCAGCGACAGCGAAAACCAGAAAAAGTATAGAGCGGTGGATTCAGAATCCGCAAAGGTGAAGTGCCCGCGGCGGTAAACGAGATCGATGAGAGGGACGGCAATGGCCATCATCCAGCCCGTTATCAACAGAGATGCCGCCGTGATGCGATAGACCGAAGCGTTCACGGTGGCGGCGAACTCGGCGAACTTTTTCTCTCCGAACAGGCGCGAAAAAAATGGAAGCGACGCCTGGCCGACAGCCTGTCCGAGAATTGCGATGGGAACGGCGAAGAGACGCTTGGCGTAATTCAGCCGCGCGATGTCGCCGATTCCGCTCGAAGCAAAGTAGCGGAGGATCCAGTCGTCGGCGGTGACCAGCGAGACGCCGAGCATCAGCGGGATGGAAAGCCGCACCCACTCGCGGAATGCCGGATTTTTCACATCGAACGACGGGCGGTATCCTGTGCCGATTTTGGCTGCGCCGATCGCGTTGATCAGAAATGGTCCGGCTATGCTCCCGGCGAGGGCGCCGAAGGCGAGGGAGGCGATTCCCATTTGGCGTCCGGCGACAACTCCGCCACCGATGATGAAGACGTTGTAGATCAGCGGACCGAATGCCGGCAGCAGGAAGAGACGGTGCGAGAGCAGCACGGCCGAAACGACTCCTCCAACATAAAAGAAGATCTGCGCGGGCAGCAGGATGCGCGTCAGATGAACGCAGAGGTGCATCTGCTCCGGCGTGAAGCCGTGGAACATCCAACTGGCGAACTGAGGCGTGAAGATCTCCGCCAGGATGGTGCCGGCGACCAGCACGGTGGTCATCACGGTAATGATGATGGAGAACGTTTTCTGGGCATCCTGCTCGCGCTTTTCCGCCAGGAATCGGGTATAGATAGAGATGAATGTGATCGAAGCCGTGCCGCCGGCCACGATGTAGTTGAGCCAGTCGGGGAGGGTGAAGGCGGCGACGTAGGCGTCGGTCTGCTGCCCGGCACCGAACGCGTAGGCGATGTAGGCCTCGCGAATGTATCCGATTACGCGCGAGAGCGTGATGGCCGCCATCAGCAGCAGCGTTGCCGAAAAGGCGGTGTGCTGGTGGGATGGGCGGAAGAAGCGGAGGAGGCGCATCCTTCGCAGAGTAACGCATCTGGCGGTTGGTGGGAGAGTTATTGGCGGGCTGGAATCGGGGAAGGCAATTGGCTTCGGCAACGAAGGCTGGGAACATTCTTAGTTGGTGCAATAGCCTGATTTCGTCAACTGTGCTCTACAATCTTCAGATTCGAGTAGAGCCAGATGACATTGCTCCCAGAGCGGCCTTCAGGAAACGATTCAGATGCACCCATCGCAGGCGTGGTGCCTGTTGAACGTATGACAGGCGATGATGACGAAGAAACTGCCCTCCTTCGCGGCATGTCACAAGATGCTGAAGCGTACCTTCGTTCGTTCTCATGGTGCAAAGAGGTGTTAGGCTCGTTTTTCGGCGGCGGAGTAGGCGGCATAATCGCGGTGTTCTTGTTCAACATCCGCCCTGCCGAACCCGCCGTGGGTTCGTGGATTTGGATAGTCGTTGGTGACATACCCTCAGCCTATCTCCCGCTCGAAGATGCCAAGTCGCCAGCGGAAGTTTTCAAGACATACCTCTGGGGAATGAGCAAATGGGTTGAACTGGCTCGCGAAGGGCGAAGCGGGACTGCCGATGATGGCATTCCGCCAGTCGATGTTCCCGCCACTCCCGAATGGGCCGAGAGGCTTGAACGGAGGCTTCATTCGCTACGCCTCATAGCCCAGCCCTTTTTTGACGACACGGGAGAATCGAACCAAGTCAACTGATAGTTGTTGCAACATCGCCATTTCACCAACAACCACTGGGCAACGCGCCAAAGCCCCTCTCATCCGATGACCCCTTCCCCTTTATACTGGAGGGGAAATTGGGATTTAGAGGAGTTCATGGCCGCCCTAATTGATGCTATAGACGTCAAACGCAAGACGTTGTTTGAGCTTGAAAACACTCCGTTCTACTGCCTGGAAGCAGAGGTGAACACGCCTACCGCTCGTGGCGGCCAGACCTTGGTGCGCCTGAAGATGCGCAATCTTCTTACCAACGCGGTCTTTGAGAAGACATTCAAGGCGAGCGACAAATTCAAGGAGCCTGACCTACAGTCGGTTGAGGCCTCCTACCTCTATAACGACAGCGACGGTTCTCATTTCCTGGACCAGGAAAGCTACGAGACCCTCACCCTTACCGGTGAGATGGTCGGGAATGCGTTGGATTTCCTGGTCGAGGGCGCATTGATTCAGTTGCGCAAGTACAACGGCAATCCCATCGGTTTAGAACTGCCCTTATTCGTTGAGCTGGATGTTGCCTACACGGAACCCGCGGTACGGGGCGACGCGTCGAGCGGCGGGACCAAGACAGCCCGGCTGGAGACAGGGCTGGAGATCCGCGTTCCCCTCTTCATCAAAGAGGGGGAAAAGGTGAAAGTGTCGACGGAGAACCGGGAGTTTGCGGGGAGGGCATGAGTCGGTTCCAGATCGATGGCCGTTTTTTGCGAAACTCTGGCGAGACGATCCTCTAACTGTCTGAAATATATTGACTTGGCTGTTGATCTACGTTTTATCCTCTCTGCATTGTCATTCCCAGGCCCGTACTGCATAGTGCCGCCAGTGCGGGAGGCGATTGTGGCTACTTCGCTGGCGGATTTTGCAGAACACATCAATCCCAAGACATTGGCGGAGGCGCGGCGCGCAAATTTTCGGCAGGCTACACGCGTCCACGGAAGTTTGCTGGCAGCGGCCGAGAAACGGGCTCTCGTCTGGATGGCCGAGCGCATGCCCGCGTGGGTGAATTCCGACCACCTGACCGTCGTCGGATTCGCCGCCCAGATCGCGACTGGCGTCTGCTACGCACTTGCCGTTCGCGATCGCCGCACGCTGCTTGCCGCCATTGTTTGTCTCGCGGTGAACTGGTTTGGCGACAGCCTCGACGGAACCTTGGCGCGCGTGCGTCAGCAGCAGAGACCGCGTTACGGCTTCTACGTGGACCACATGATCGATTCCATAGGCGCAGTTGCGATGATGGGCGGGCTGGCGCTTTCCGGCTACATGCATCCGGTGATTGCGATTGGATTGCTGGTTGGCTTTCTGCTGCTTTCCATCCAGTCGTATCTGGCGACTTATACGCTCGGTGAGTTTCACCTTTCGATGTGGCATTTCGGGCCGACCGAGTTGCGCGTTCTGCTGGCGGTTGGCAACCTGGCCATGTTCCGTTGGGCGTGGGTGATTCATGGGCGCTACCGGCTGTTTGATATTGGCGGCGCGATTGGATTGACGGTAATGCTGCTGATGCTGGTTGTTGTTAGCCTGAAGAATACGATCCGGCTTTACCGGGAAGAGAGAATTTCATGAACAGTTCTCGGTTCACGGTTCTCAGTTCTCAAAGGGATCGTCATCGGACATTGCTTCGCTGGATTAAGTTCAACGCCGTTGGTGGAATCGGGATCGTTGTGCAACTGGCGGCGCTGAGTGTTTTTCGTTCCTGGCTGAAACTGGATTACCTGTTGGCCACGGGGCTGGCGGTCGAGATCGCGGTGATCCATAACTTCTTGTGGCACAAGCGCTTCACTTGGGCGGACCGGCCGGCTGTCTGGCCCGCGCAGTCGCTGTTCAGGCTGGCCAAATTCCATGCCAGCAATGGAGCGGTTTCAATGGGCGGGAACCTTGGGCTGATGCGGCTGCTGGTCGGCGAGCTGAAGTTCAACTACGTCGCGGCGAATCTTATCGCGATTGTCTTGTGTTCGCTGGTGAATTTCTTGCTCAGCGATCGCTTCGTCTTCTTCGACGCAGAGGCGAACTCAGCCGCGCCTTCGACCTAGCAGTCTGCCGAGCTTCGCTCGGCGGGGGCGGGTCCTGAGCCACGTCGAAGGGATGCGTCCGCCCCTACGTGGTTCGTGGCGATCGCGGTGGCCTTTGGACGTGTGTCTTTGGGGGTTACGGCGCGATCAAAGCCGGGATATAATGTTTGTAGCTGCTATGCGCTCGAATGGCTACATTCCGCTTCTCCGGACGTGCTGGGTCGAGGGACGCGCTTGTCCCCGCCGGTACCTTTCCGTTCTACCTTCGCATGTGCGCGCCAATCTCTTCGGCAGCGACTAATCTTTCTTTCCTCTTGTTGCTTTGCTAATCGCTATTGCGCTGTTCGCTCTTAAGCTTTTAGCCCTTAGCTCCTAGCCGAAGCAGCTTATCTCCGTGGACGCTGCTTGAAACGGGCCTGAAAAAACCACTGAGAACTGAGAACTAATAACTGATCCGGAGGAACTCATGACCACCAAGACTTTGACTGGCCCCAAGCTCAAGACTGCGCTTCCGGGCCCTAACGCCAAGCGTATTCTCGCGGGCGATGAGAAGTACATTTCGCCTTCCTACACGCGCTCGTATCCGTTAGTGGCCAAGCGCGGCCGCGGCATTGTGATCGAAGATGTGGATGGCAATGAGTTCTTCGATTTCTCCGCTGGCATAGCCGTGACCTCGACCGGCCATTGTCATCCGGAAGTGGTCGCCGCCATTCAGAAGCAGGCGGGCGAGCTGATCCACATGTCGGGCACAGATTTCTATTACGAAAGCATGGTGACGCTGGCTGAGCGCTTGTCAAAAATCGCGCCTATGCCTGGGCCGCATCGGGTTTATTACGGAAATTCCGGAGCCGAAGCCGTCGAGTGCGCTTTGAAACTGGCGCGCTATCACACCAAGCGGCAGCAGGTGATCGCGTTCCTCGGCGCTTTCCACGGACGCACTATGGGCGCGCTTTCTCTGACCGCTTCGAAGCCGCAGCAGAAGCGCGGCTTCTCGCCGCTTGTGCCGGGAGTTACGCACGTGCGCTATCCCGACGTGTACCGCGGCTGTGCGGGCGGTCCGCAGGATGCCGAGCAATTCGCCCTTGGCTGCGCCCGCTACATCGAAGACAAATTGTTTAAGACCATCCTCGCGCCGGAAGAAGTTGCGGCCATTTTTGTCGAGCCCATCCAGGGCGAAGGCGGATACGTCGTTGCTCCGACCATCTTCATGCAGGAACTGCGCCGTATCTGCGACAAGCACGGCATCCTGCTGGTGGTGGATGAAGTTCAGAGTGGGATCGGCCGCACTGGCAAATGGTTTGCGGTCGAACACACGGGCGTGCATCCCGACATCGTTTGCATCGCGAAGGGCATTGCCTCCGGGATGCCGCTCGGCATCACCATGAGCAAAGCCGACATCATGGACTGGGTGCCCGGTTCGCACGCGTCGACCTTTGGCGGAAACCCCGTCTGCATTGCCGCGGCGCTGGCCACGCTTGATGTGATCGAGAAAGAAGGGCTGCTAAAGAACTCGCAGGAAGTCGGCGGCCACATGATGAAACGCATGGCCGACTGGCCGAAGAAGCACAAGATTGTCGGAGACGTCCGAGGACGTGGCTTGATGATCGGCGTCGAGATCGTGAAAGACCAGAAGACCCGCGAGTACGGGGCCAGCGAGCGCGACCGCATTGTCGAGTTGGCGTTCGAGCGCGGAGTGCTGTTTCTGGGATGCGGTCCGAGCACGGTGCGCATCGCGCCGCCACTCATCGTAACCAGGGACGAAGCTGACGTTGCCATGGATGCGCTGGAAGAGTCGATTGCTGTCGTCGAAAAGAACGCGTAGGCGTTGATCGTTGAGTCGTTGAGTGGTTGGTCGTTGGTGGTTAAATCGCTGGAGGCGTGCGATGTGGAACGGAACTGTGGAATCCATTCATATTGCTTCCACCGCCGAAGGGCCGCCGCATTCTGTTCCTCAGGCAACGGCGGTTCCAGGCTCGGGGCTTGAGGGTGACCGTTACGCGTTGAAGCTGGGCACGTTCTACAAGCCTGCGCCGGATCACGAGCTCACGCTGATTGAGGTGGAAGCGATTGAGGCGCTGCGGCGGGACTATCAGGTTGAGCTTGCATCCGGCGACGCTCGCCGGAACATCGTGACGCGTAACGTCCCGCTGAATCATCTAGTGGGAAAGGAGTTTGCCATTGGCGAGGTGCGCATTCGCGGCATCCGCCTGTGTGAGCCTTGCGACCACCTGCAGAAAGTGACAGGGAAGTCCGTGATCAAGGGCCTGCTGCACCGCGGGGGATTGCGAGCGCAGATTCTCACGCAGGGTACGATTCGGGTTGGGGACGAGATTACCGTCATCCCGTAGAGACGCGACTCGCCGCGTCTCAGCAGGCCGAGACGGGGCAAGCCCCGTCTCTACACGTAACCAGGTATTGCACCGCCGGAAAAAGGATGGAACGCATGGGCGACACCACATTGCGCGAACTCGTGTACGGCAAGGGCGCCCACGTGGATCCGATCGCCTGCGTCGAAGATATTTCGGCGGAGCTGGCAGCGCGGACCGAACCGGACTATCCGCATTCCATCTGGCAGATCGTGGAGCACATGAACTATTGGATGGACTACGACCTCAGCAAAATCGCGGGAGAGAATCGACCTTACCCTGACAAAGCAATCGAAGGCTGGCCGACGCACCCGAATCCGGCCACCGAGGATCGCGCGTGCGATGACGCTGAGGCGTGGCGGGCCACGACTCGCCGCTTCACTGATTTGCTCACTCGGCTTGCCCGGCTCGCGGAATCCGATTCGTCGCAGCTGGAGCAAAAAGTTAAAAACGTCGGCTCGCCAAAGTCTCCGCGCGAGTCCACCGTGCATGCCATGCTGTGGCAACTTGCGGCGCATAACAGTTATCACGCCGGCCAGATTGCCTTGCTCCGCCGCCAGTTTGGCGCCTGGCCTCCTGAACGAGGCGGCGATACCTGGTGAGCCTTACCTGTGAGTGATACACGGTAGCGACACCTGGTACCGCCGATCCCGACGCAGCCAGTCTGCATTCACAGAAATTCATCAACAGAACTCTTATTGGAAGGAGGCCGATCGATGCCACGCTTTACGTCTCGCACTCTTGTTGCTCTTGCATTCACCCTGGTGGTTTGGGCCTCGGCTTTTGCCGGCATTCGCGCCGGCCTGCGCGGTTATTCGCCTGCGAATCTCGCCATCGTGCGGTTTCTGGTCGCGTCGCTGGTGCTTGCGATCTACGCCGGGATAGCACACTTTCGCCGTCCCGCATTGCGCGACATTCCAGGGCTGGTCCTGACCGGCGCCATCGGAATTACCTTTTACAACCTAGCCCTCAATTACGGAGAGACGCGCGTGACTGCGGGTGCAGCCAGCCTGCTGATTGCATCCACTCCGATCTGGACTGCGCTGGCCGCCCGATTCTGGCTGCACGAGAAACTGACTGCGATCGGATGGTGTGGCGTGTTCGTCAGCTTCGCGGGAGTCGCGCTGATTGCCAGCGGAGAAGGCGAAGGCATCCGCCTCTCACCGCAAGCGCTGATTATTCTTGCCGCCGCGGTTACCTCCGCGCTCTACATGATTATGCAGAAGCACTATCTGGGCAGATACAGCGCGCTCGAATTTACCGCTTACTCGATCTGGTTCGGGACTGCGCTGATGCTGCCCTTCGGCAACGGTCTGATGCACAGCCTGCGCGCCGCTCCAGCCTCGGCGACGGCGGCGGTCATCTATCTGGGCATTTTCCCGGGAGCGCTCGCCTATGTTGCGTGGGCCTACGTGCTTTCGCACGGCGCCGCGGGACGCACCGCAACGCTGCTCTACGTGATCCCGATCGTGGCCATTGGCATTGCATGGATCTGGCTGGGCGAGGTGCCGAAGTTGATTTCTCTGGTGGGCGGCGCGATCGCGCTCGGCGGCGTGGTACTGGTGAACACTGTTGGAAAAAAGAACATGGATAAAGGGAAGGTGGTCGAAGCGGCCGCGTCGCTTGATTCGGAGGTGGTGAGATGAGATCGCTGTCAGTGGTCAGCAAGCGAGTGGGCGGCGAATTGTACCGAACGCGCGGTGATCAGGATCACATGATGCCCGGTTCGTCCAAGCTAAGCTGAACATGGAGTTCTCCATGTTCGCCGGACGCCTGACCCAAGCCACGCTGCGCGCACTAGACTGGCTGACAGCCCGCACGC
Source organism: uncultured Acidobacteriaceae bacterium (assembly GCA_963789205.1). GTDB lineage: Bacteria > Acidobacteriota > Terriglobia > Terriglobales > Acidobacteriaceae > Acidiflorens. The sequence continues at coordinate 13,980 of CAWBJV010000012.1, read as the reverse complement.
TTGCGCCGGAGGACATGCCCGCGCACCAGCGTACCGGGCGGCGCGGCGAGGAAGACGCTTATTTCTACCTGCGCCGGCGGGGCTATACCATCATCGCCCGCAACTACCGCTCCCCCAATCATCGCGGTGAACTCGATCTTGTCGGCTGGGAGCGGGACGTCCTGTGTTTTGTCGAAGTGAAAACTCGGACTACGCATGACGTCAAGCCCGCCGAAGCCGCCGTAGATCGCCATAAACAAAAGGAGCTGTCGATGGTCGCCCGCGACTTCCTGCGCCTGATGCCAGCATCTTGCCAGTGGCGGTTCGACGTGCTCTCCGTATACTATGACAGCGGTCGCGGACGGCCCTCATTCGAGTTATTTCAGAATGCGTTTTCCGTGTCGTACAATCGTAAATTCTCAGAGTCCAGGTTTGCAGACCGCTACTGAAAGGATTTAGTACGTGCCAGAATTAAGAAAAGACCCCATCGTGGGCCGGTGGGTGATTATTTCCACGGATCGCGCCAAGCGGCCGACCGACTTTGTGCGCGAAGCTGTGAAGATCAAGGGCGGATTCTGTCCTTTCGATTATGGCAACGAAAGCAAAACTCCGCCGGAGATCCTGGCGTATCGCCCGAGCGCCAACGGCAATACTCCTCTGAAGGACAGTCCGGGTTGGACGGTCCGCGTTGTTCCGAACAAGTTCCCGGCGCTCGGCATCGAAGGCAGTCTGAATAAGCAGGCCGAGGGCATGTTTGACAAGATGAATGGCATCGGTGCCCACGAAGTCGTCATCGAAACGCCGGACCACAACGCCAGCCTGGCCACGCTTTCCTCGAAGAGAATCGAAGACGTTCTGTGGGCCTTCCGCGATCGTATTCTCGACCTCAAGAAGGATCGGCGCTTCAAGTACATTCTGCTCTTCAAGAATCACGGAGAAGCGGCCGGAGCCTCGCTCGAGCACTCCCACTCGCAACTGATCGCCTTGCCGATCCTGCCTATTTATGTGGTGGAGGAACTGCAGGGAGCAAAACAGTATTACATCTACAAAGAACGGTGTGTTTTCTGCGACGCCATCCGACAGGAAACCGACAGCGGTATCCGAGTGGTGGCTGAGAACGAAGATTTTCTGACTCTCGCTCCGTATGCTCCGCGGTTTCCTTTTGAAACCTGGATTCTCCCCAAGCGCCACGAGTCGGCGTTTGAGAATTCGTCGTCGCACATGTTCGAAAATCTCGCGAAAGCGCTCAAGTTGCTGCTGATGAAAGCGGACCGCGTGCTCGACAATCCACCGTACAACTTGGTCGTGCACACGTCGCCGGCACAGGATCCGGCGAACGAGTACTATCACTGGCACATTGAATTCATGCCCAAGCTGACCAAGACGGCGGGATTTGAATGGGGAACCGGATTCTACATAAATCCGACGCCGCCCGAAGAGGCTGCCAAGTTTCTGCGCGAGGCGAGCGTGGAAGATGCGGCTCCCAGCGTGGTAATCGCTCGCTAACCTAGCCCTGGGTTCGGTCGAGAACCTCGGCGTGCCACGCCATCTGGATCGCTTCCAGCTTGGCTTCGTTCGACTTCGTGGGATCGTCTTTGAAGTCTGGGAGCGCGATCACATATTTGTGCAGATCGGTGAAACGGATCGCGAGCGGGTCGATTTTCGGGTGGGTTTCAGAGAGCAGAATCCCGATGTCGTCAGCGTCGCTCCAGGTGAGTTCTTTTGGCATGAATCAGTGCTCCTCGTAGTCGTTTGCACTTAGAAGCCGTTATCTCAACCAACTCCGATCACGGTTTAGCTGAAGGCTGAAAGCTGAAGGCTGAAAGCTGCTTTTAGTGTTCTTCCGAAACGTAATTCCGGTTCCACGCCGGGATTTCCACGACCACTTTGCCCGGCTTCTTTATGACGGTCTGGCATCCGAGGCGCGAGTTTAGCTGAAGATCGGCAGCCATGTCGAGTTTGTCCGCTTCGTCATCTTCCATCTCCGAGATCAGGTCGGCGCCTTCTTTCACCCAGATGTGGCAGGTCGTGCAGGCGCAGTTTCCTCCGCAAGCATGGTCGAGATGAATGCCGAAGTTGAGCGCCACATCGAGCAGCGACTCTTCCTTGCCATGGTCTTTATAAGGCAGCTTGCCATGTTCGAAGGTCACCGTCTTGCCCTCGGGAAGAAAGGTGACCTCAACCGTGTTTTCACCGGGAGCATCCACTATGGTGGTTCCGGTTCCCTGCGTTTTCTCTTCAGACATGTAAAACCCCAGGTTTCAAAGTTTCAAGGTTTCAGAGTTTCAGGGTTGCTAGCCAGGGTTTCACATTGAAACCTTGAAACTTTGCAACCTTGAAACCTGCTTCATTCAAAATCTGCTTTCGCCATCGGATGACCAGCCTGCGGGCCTTCCTCCAAATCGGCGTCGTCCATCGACTTTCCCTTGAGCGCGGTCGTGACAGCAGTATCCATCATTAATTCCGCGAAATGCATCGTGGCCTCGTTTAGCGCGTCAACGCCCGCGCGGATCGCGTGATAGTCGTCGCAATCCTTCACTGCAATCAGGGCTTTCTCCAGCGTCTCGACCTTGCGGCGTTCCTCGCTTGTGAGTTCCTGCCAGGCTCGATTCTTCTTTTCTTTTGCAAGCACCGTCAGGATGGTGTCGGCTTCGCGGCGCGCTTCGATGACCTGCCGCTGCCGGAAATCTTCCTCCGCATAGTCAAACGATTCGAGCAGCATGTTCTCGACTTGTTCGTCGGTGAGGCCGTAAGTGGGCTGGACGTCGATTTCAGCCTCTTGCCCGCTGCGCTGCTCGCGCGCCGAGACGCGCAAAATGCCGTTGGCGTCGATCAGAAACTTTACTTCAATGCGCGGCATGCCGGCGGTCATCGGTGGAACACCCTTCAGATCGAAGCGCGCCAGCGACCGGCAATCCCGCGCCAGTTCGCGTTCGCCTTGCAGCACGTGAATCGCGACGTTGGTTTGGCCATCCACCTGGGTGGTGTAGTACTGCGTGGCCGAAGCCGGCACGGTCGAGTTGCGCAGGATGATTTTATCGGTCACGCCGCCCGCTACTTCAATTCCCAGAGAAAGTGGGGTGACGTCAAGCAACAGCATGTCTTGCGTGATTTCGGACCCGCCGCCCAGAATATTCGCCTGCACGGCCGCGCCGAGCGCCACCACTTCGTCAGGATTCAAATCGGTGTGCGGCTCGCGCTTGAACAGGTCTTGTACTAACCGCCGAACCTTTGGAATGCGCGTCGAGCCCCCGACCAGAACGACCTCGTCGATTTGTTCGGGCTTCAGGCCTGCGTCTTTGAGTGCCTGCTTGCAGGGCCCGACGGTGCGGTCGATGATCGGTTGGATCATTTGCTCGAAACCTTCGAGCGAAATCTCGCGCTGATACTTCTTCCCGCCGGGCAAATCGACATCGAGCTTCACTGAAGGCTGCGACGAAAGCGCGATCTTGGCCTCGATCACCGCCTTGCGAATGCGTGCCACCGCTTCGCCGTTGCGCCGCAAGTCGAGTCCGAGGTCGCCGCGAATGTCGTCGAGCGCGATGGCAATCAGTAGATTGTCGATGTCGTCTCCGCCGAGATGCGTATCACCGTTGGTGGCAATCACCTCGAAAATGCCGTCATGCAGCTTGAGAATGGAGATGTCGAACGTGCCGCCGCCGAGATCGTAAACCACAATGATGCCGTTCTTCTTCTTGTCCAGGCCGTAAGCGAGCGATGCTGCCGTCGGTTCGTTCACCAACCGCAAAACATTCAGCCCGGCGATGCGGCCGGCATCTTTCGTCGCCTGCCGTTGCGCGTCGTTAAAGTATGCGGGGACGGTGATGACCGCCTGGGTTACGGGCGCTCCAAAAAACCGCTCGGCATTGCGCTTCAGTTGACGCAGCACTAGCGCTGAAATCTCAGGCGGAGTATAAGTGCGCTCGCCAATCTTGATGCGCAGAACCTCTCCCTCCTGAAGATCTTCCGCCAGTTGGAAGGGAAACAACTTCAGTTCGTCCTGTATATCCTCGACACCGCGCCCCATCAGACGCTTAACCGAGTAAACCGCTCGCTCCGGCGTTTCAATCAGATACTTACGAGCGGCGTTGCCGACTATGATCTGGTTCTTCTCGTCCAGGGCTACGACTGAGGGTACAAGGTTGAGCCCGTCTTCTCCGGGGATGACGACAGGGGAATCCCCCTGCATATAGGCCACGAGCGAGTTCGTGGTGCCGAGATCGATGCCGACGATGTAGTCAGAAGCCATTTTGTAAAAGATTGCAGAGGTCAGAGGTCAGATTGCAGAGGTGAGGACCTTGATTTTACCTCTGCAATCTGACTTCTCACCTCTGACCTAGCTTTCACCTCTGACCTAGCTTTCACCTCTGACCTAGCTTTCACCTCTGACCTAGCTTTCACCTCTGACCTAGTTTTCCATTGCCTCATTCACGTCGCGCACCAGGTTCCGGATGTAGTTTCTGCGGTTCAGCACGTCCACCATCTGGTCGAGGACCTTCCGCCGGTCGGCTTCGTCTCCGCCGTCCACGGCCTTGTCCCACTTGTTCCACTCGGTCTTCAACTCGTTCAGGAGCGCGTCGTATTTTTCTTCCAGCGAAAGCTTGGCCTTGCCGATTTCCTCAAGTAAAGCGGGGTCGTCCTCGCCCATCTTTTTCTGGACCCGCAGTTCTTCGAGATGCAAGTTGAGTTCGAAGACTTCCTCCAACAGATCCGGAGGCACGACCTGCTTCTTCAATTCTCCGGTAGCGCGGGCTTTTTCAGTCGCCTGTTTCGATTGCTCTTCGAGTTCGATGCCTTCGAGGCGTAACAGGTACTCGGTGCGCTTGATCGGATCTTTCAACGTGCGGTAGGCATCGTTGAGCATGGAACTTTGTTCCAGGCTCCAGTTACGTTCCTGGGTTTCTGCCTGCCCGAATACGTCGGGATGGAGCCGGCGACTTAGCGCGTAGAACTCTTTCTCAAGTGCGGCCGTATCAAGGTTGAGCTTGCGCGGAAATCCAAAAAACGTGAAATAGTCCACCGGAACCGGCGGCTGCACCTTGCCGCATGAACTGCAGAAGTGGACGGCTCGCATGGTGCCGCACGACCAGCACCTCGGGGTAGCGTCTCCGGCGGCTCGCCCTGCCGTGACCGGCGCCGGCTTGGATTCCAAATTTGCCATATAAAATCCAAGGCGGGCGCACGGCCCGCCCTCTCCCTCTAACCACTGGTTGTGTGGTGACGGGCCTTTGGCCCGTCTGGACGGGGCCCTTCGGCTCTGCTCAGGGCAGGCTCCACTCCGTCACCACACGATCTCCGCTACGAGAAAGAACTTCCGCAGCCGCAGGACTTGGTCGAGTTCGGGTTCACGAACACGAATCCCTGCTGTATCAGGGTTTCGTGGTAGTCGAGAGTCATCCCGTGCAGGTAGATGAAGGACTTCGGGTCAACAAAAACCCGGACATCTCCGAACTGAAACACGCGGTCGCGCTCGCGCGGTTGCGTGTCGAACCTTATGTTGTAACTCAGGCCGGAGCACCCGCCACCCTGCACGCCCAAACGAAGCCCACCTTGCTCGGGCGAAACGTTTTCTTTCACCATCGCGGAGCGAATCCTCTTGAGCGCGTTGTCGGTCACCTGGATGCCCTTGGCCGGAGCCGTGGGCACGGCGGCTTTGACGACTTCGTCTTTGACAGCTTGATCCATAACGTAAGTGTAAACAGCTTCGAGCTTCGGGCTGCGAGCGAGCACAATCCCAAGCCGCGACCGATTGCTCGAAGCTCGCGGCTCGAAGCCGTTTACTGCGCCGCCTGCACTGCCACCGGCTTCGCGGCTTCCTGCTTCTTTTTCCAGTCGCCGATCGCGGCTCGGATGGCATCCTCGGCCAGCACCGAGCAGTGAATCTTCACCGGCGGCAAGGCCAGTTCCTTAACGATCTCGGTGTTCTTGATCGCCAGGGCCTCGTCAATCGTCTTGCCCTTGACCCACTCGGTCGCCAGCGAAGAGGACGCAATCGCCGAGCCGCAGCCGAAGGTCTTGAACTTGGCGTCTTCGATGATGTTGGTCTGCGGATTCACCTTGATCTGCAGTTTCATCACGTCGCCGCACTCGGGCGCGCCGACCAGGCCGGTGCCCACATCGGAATCCTTCTTGTCCATGGAGCCGACGTTGCGTGGATTGTTGTAGTGGTCGATCACTTTATCGCTGTATGACATCCTCAATCTCCTTGGAAAATCAAAACTGAACCACAAATCCTCAGGGGCTAAAGCCCCAATTTAAGACCGCTCGAATCGGCGCGGCTGAAGCCGCGCCCCTTCAAACATTAGTGCGCTTCCGCTGCCCACTTCACGCTCTTCAAGTCCACGCCCTCTTTCGCCATCTCATAGAGTGGCGAAAGTTCGCGCAGACGCAGTACCGTTTCGACCACGCGGTCGCCCACGTAATCGATCTCGGCCTCGGTATTGAAGCGCCCGATGCCGAAGCGGATCGAGCTGTGCGCCAGATCGTCGCCCGTACCGAGAGCCTTCAATACATAAGATGGTTCAAGCGTCGCCGAGGTGCATGCCGATCCGCTCGAAACTGCGATATCGTTGATGCCCATCAGCAGCGACTCGCCTTCCACATAGGCAAAGCTGATGTTCAGATTGCCGGGCAGTCGATGTTCCCAGGAGCCGTTGATATACACCTCGTCAAGGCGGCTCATGATGCTGTCTTTCAGCCGGTTTCGCAAGCCTGCCATTTTGCACGATTCCTGCGGCATCTCCTCCTGCGCGATGGCGCAAGCCTTGCCGAGGCCCGCGATGCCGGGAACATTGAGTGTTCCGGAGCGCATTCCGCGCTCGCGCCCGCCGCCATCAATCAGCGGCACCAACTGCACACGCGGATTCTTGCGGCGCACATACAGCGCGCCCGCGCCTTTCGGCCCGTAGAGCTTATGCGCTGTGATTGACGCGACATCGATGTTCATCTTGTTCACGTCCACCGGAACCTTACCGATCGCCTGTACGGCGTCGGTGTGGAAGATCACGCCGCGTTCGCGGCACAGTTTGCCGATTTCCGCGATTGGTTGCAGCACGCCGATCTCGTTGTTTGCCGCCATGATCGTGACCAGAATCGTCTTGTCGTCCATGGCACGCTTCAGGTCGTCGAGATCAACCAGCCCATCTTTTTGTACCGGCAGATAGGTCACGCGAAAGCCGAACTTCTCCAGATGCTTGCAGGTATCGAGCACCGCCTTGTGCTCAGTGACCGCGGTGATGATGTGATTGCCCTTCTCGCGGTACATCTCGGCAACACCCTTGATTGCGAGGTTGTCGCTTTCAGTGGCGCCCGAAGTGAAGATGATTTCTTTCGGAGTCGCGCCGATCAGCTTTGCGACACGCTCGCGCGACAATTCGACCGCTTCTTCCGCCGCCCACCCAAACGGGTGATTGCGGCTGGCGGAGTTGCCGAACTTCTCCATGAAGTAAGGCAGCATTTCTTCGAGGACCCGAGGATCCATGGGCGAGGTCGCGTGATTATCCATGTAAATGGGCAGCTTGACGCCATTGGGCGCGGTGCGCTGTCCGAGGTCCTGACTGGTTGGGGTCGCCGTCTTCACATCCGTACTCATGATTACCTGTCTCCTTGAAAGCCTTCACTCACAGTAACTACGAAATCGTTACCAGCTCCGCCGGCTTTCCGCTCTCCATCTTCTTGGCATGGACAACTTCCGGCTCTTCCTTCATCTGTGAAATTTTGATGTTCCTCAGCACCTGCTCGATGCTTTCATTCACTTTTCGCAGCGGCTCGCGAATCGTGCACCGATCGGTCTGATCGCATTCACCGCGAACCGTCACGCACGACGTAATGAATAGCGGGCCGTCAATGGCCTTTATCACTTCGAACGCCGAAATCATCTTCGGATCCCGCGTCAGCGTGTAACCGCCGTGCGTGCCATGCTGGGACCGCACCAAACCGACCTTCGCCAGCCGTTGCAGGATCTTCGCCAGCGCTTCATGCGGGATTCCATAGGCCTCGGCCACATCCTTGGCGCTGCAGGCTCCCTGGTCAACGTGCTCAGCCAGATGCTTCATGGCCATCAGCCCGTAGTCCGCTTTTTTCGTCAGTTTCAGCATTAAGCCGAATGCCGACCGATCTAGTCGGATAAAACTCCGACTGTTTCGGTCGTACTTTGATTTTAGCCTCAACAGCCACTTCATGCAAGGCCGATCAGGCATCGGTTGGATTTAGCAACTGAACGGTAAATTTCAGCAGGCAAAGGGCTTAGGACTCGGGGTGGCTCCGGCGTTTCAAGCCTTTCAGCACCAACCCGCAAATCTCGTCGGCGAAGCTTTCTTCGAGCTTGTCGTGCCGAATCAAAAAGCGCATGTAGATCGGCCCATAGAGCGAGTCGAGGATGAGGTCGAGGTCGCTGTCGGCGGGTAGTTCGCCGCGGTCGATGCCGCGCTGTAAAGTTTGATAGGCCTGTCTGCGTCTCGGCCATAGGAATCTGTCGCGAAAGGCCTCGATCAGTTCCGGATCCGATTGCCCTCCGGCTAGGAGCGCCGCGACGACCTTGCCGCGACGGGACCGGAAGATACGAATCAGCCGCCTCATCTGCAGACTCATGTCGCTTTGCACGGAGCCGGTATTCGGGAAGCGGAGTTCCTCGTCGGCACTGGCGGAAAAGGCGTCGGCAACCAGGGCGGCTTTGGTCGGCCACCAACGATAGACAGTTGTCTTGCCAACATTGGCGTCGGCGGCGATGGCCTCAATGCTGAGTTCCGGGAATCCGCCCTGCTGTTTGAGCAGTTTCAGCGTGCTGCGCAGGATGGACTGGCGCGATTCCTCGCTGCGTGGCCGCCCGGGCGGTCGCTTCCCGCCGGTCGTCCCATTGATTCCGTTCCCATTGTTTCGGTTCTGGGCGTCGGCGCGCCGGGTATGATTTTGAGCCATGGCTAAAGTCTAATATAATTCAAATCCGAAACGTACTGTTTTGAATCTGATTTGCAAGTTCGCAGCCGATGTGGGGGCCGCGTCTTTGGCGGTATCGATTTCCGCTAGTATCAGGTTTCAGCGTTGCCAGTTTTCGCCAGGCGAGTTTTCGCCGGGCGGGTTTTCGTCAGTCCTATGTGGATCGTCGCATTAGCGCTTCGCCGCCCTTACACATTTGTGGTGATGGCTCTGCTCATCATCATTCTTACTCCCATCACCATCCTCCGCACCCCGGTCGACATTTTCCCCGAAATCAATATTCCCGTCGTCAGCGTGATATGGAACTACACGGGCCTGGCGCCGAGCGAGATGGCGGACCGGATCGTGGCCAACTCCGAGCGCGGATTCACGGTCACGGTCAACGACATCGAACACCAGGAATCGCAGTCGCTTAGCGGGATCGCGGTGATCAAGATATTCTTCCGGCCCTCCGTCAACATTTCCGTGGCGCTGACGCAAGTCACGGCAATCTGCCAGACGGTGCTACGGGGATTGCCCGCTGGCACGACTCCGCCGCTGATCATCACTTACACCGCATCCTCGACACCCATTGTGCAACTGGGCTTGAGCAGCAAGACGCTTCCCGAACAGCAGTTGTTCGATCTGGGACAGAATTTTCTGCGCACGCAGTTGGCCACGGTTCAGGGGGCGGCTACTCCGTATCCTTATGGCGGCAAGCCGCGCCAAGTGCAGGTGGACCTCGATTCCGCCAAACTCCAGGCCTATGGTTTGGCCCCAGCCGATATCGTCAACGCGGTGGCCGCGCAGAACTTGATTCTGCCGGCAGGCACCACGAAAATCGGGCCCACCGAGTACAACGTGGAGATGAACGGCACTCCGCAGACCGTCCCTGAACTAAACGATCTGCCGGTGAAGACTTCGAACTCGTCCACTCTCTACCTGCGCGATGTGGCGCATGTACGCGATGGATTTGCGCCGCAGACCAACATCGTGCGGCAGGACGGCGTGCGCGGCGTGCTGATGTCGATCTTCAAGCTGGGCGGAGCTTCCACGCTGACGGTCGTCAATGCGGTGAAGGCGATTGTGCCCCTGGCGGCACAATCTCTGCCGCCCGAACTTAGCATCAAGGCTCTGTTTGATCAGTCGCTTTTCGTGCGGGCGTCGATTGCAGGAGTAGTGCGTGAAGGCCTGATCGCCGCCTGTCTTACCGCCGCTATGATCCTGCTCTTTCTGGGCGACTGGCGTCCGACGATAATCATCGCAATCTCGATCCCGCTCTCCATCTTCGTCTCAGTGCTTCTCCTGAGCGCGCTCGGCGAGACCATCAACATCATGACCCTGGGAGGATTGGCGCTCGCCGTCGGCATCCTGGTGGATGATGCGACGGTGGAGATCGAAAACATCGAGCGCAATCTGGCCATGGGCAAGGAGATGAAACAGGCCATCCTCGACGGAGCGCAACAGATTGCGGTGCCCGCGCTGGTATCGACGCTCTGTATCTGCATCGTTTTTGTGCCGATGTTCTTTCTGGCCGGGGTCGCGAGGTTTCTTTTTGTTCCGCTGGCGGAAGCGGTGTCCTTTGCCATGCTGGCGTCGTATCTGTTGTCGCGAACCCTGATCCCGACCATGGTGATGTTCATCATGCGCGGGCACGAGCACCGCGCGGCCGAGCCGACAAACTTCCTCGCAAAATTCCAGCGAAGATTTGAACGCGGTTTTGAGAGATTCCGCGGCGGCTACCAGCAACTGCTGGAAACCACGCTCGAACACCGAGGATTATTCGCCATCTGTTTTGTGCCTTTCTGCGTTTTGTCGCTGGGCCTGGTGTTCTTTCTGGGCCAGGACTTCTTCCCGCAAGTGGATGCCGGTCTTATTCGTTTGCACCTGCGCGCCCGATCCGGCCTGCGCGTGGAAGAGACCGCGCGTCTGTGCGATGAAGTGGAACGAGTGCTGCGCAGCGAGATTCCGAAGGAAGAGTTGCAGACGATCCTGGACAATATAGGCGTCCCGTATTCGGGCTTGAACCTTTCCTACAGCAGTTCGGGGGTGATTGGGTCAAGCGATGCCGAGATTCTGATTTCGCTGAATCCGGAACACCATCATCCGACGACACGGTATGTCCGCCGGTTGCGTCGCGAACTGCCTGAGCGTTTCCCAGGCGTGGAATTCTTCTTCCAGCCCGCCGATATCGTGTCACAGATTCTTAATTTCGGATTGCCCGCGCCGGTCGACATCCAGATCATGGGCGCCGATATGAGCACGAATTACGATATCGCGCAGAAGATCGCAAATCAGGTGCGCCAGATTCCCGGCACAGCCGACGTGCACGTGCAGCAACTGATGAATCTGCCTACTCTTCATCTGGATATGGACCGAACCCTCATCAATCAGGTCGGGCTGAATGCCCGTGATGTCGCACAAAGTGTGCTGATCAGCTTGAGTGGAAGCTTCCAGACAGCGCCCAATTTCTGGCTTAATTCAAAGAATGGCGTTACCTATTCCGTCGCCGTTCAGAGCCCGCAGTATCGTATGACGTCAGTGCAGGACTTGATGAACACGCCGGTGACGAACCCGAGTGCGCAGGCTCCGCAAGTGCTCGGCAATCTGGCTCAACTCACGCCGGTGGCGCGTCCTGCAGTGGTCAACCATTACAACGTGCAGCCGGTGATCGATGTGTATGCCAGCACGCAGGGGCGCGATCTCGGTGGGGTTGCGTCGGACATCATGAAGGCGCTGAAACCATTCCAGGACCATCTGCCGCGCGGAACCCGCATCGTGGTTCGCGGGCAGGTCCAGACAATGCAATCCTCGTTCATCGGCCTGGGCCTTGGCCTTGTGGGAGCGATTGTGCTCGTCTATTTGCTGATTGTGGTCAACTTTCAGTTGTGGCTCGACCCCTTTATCATTATTACTGCGTTGCCGGGAGCGCTGGCGGGGATCTGCTGGTTCCTGCTGATTACGCGTACTACGCTCAACGTTCCGTCGCTGACCGGCGCGGTCATGTGCATGGGGGTGGCGACCGCGAATTCGATATTGATGGTTTCGTTTGCTCGCGATCGCATGGATACGGGAGTCCCCGCGCTGCAAGCAGCGATCGAAGCGGGCTACACACGCATGCGGCCTGTGTTGATGACAGCCCTCGCCATGATTATCGGCATGCTGCCGATGGCATTGGGCTTCGGAGAGGGTGGCGAGCAGAACGCACCGCTAGGACGCGCCGTGATTGGCGGCCTGCTCTTCGCAACGGTAGCGACCTTATTTTTTGTGCCGAGTGTATTTACGATCATTCATGGCCGCCGCCAAGCGCGGCTGCTGCCGGAGCAAAAGTAGAGAAGAGCAAGATAGAGAATTTGTTGGAGACCGCAATCATGCCAGTACAATCGCCGCCTGTAACTACGCAGCAGAATGAGACGCAGCACATTGGCCCAGAGAACAGTCGGCCTTCCGATCCGGGTCCGGCTCCGGCAGGGCGAGCAAAGATTCTGATTGGCGCCGTGCTACTCGTCCTGATCACCGCAGGCGTAGTTACTTTTCTGAACAGAAAGAGCGAATCTGACGCTCTTGCGAAAGAAACCGAAGCCGTTTCGATTCCGACCGTCGCCGTCGTGCAACCCCAGGTCGAGTCCGCAAACGACGAACTGGTGCTGCCCGGAAATTTGCAAGCCTTTGAGGAGTCTCCCATTTTTGCCCGCACCAACGGCTACCTCTTGCGCTGGTACAAGGACATTGGAAGCAAGATCCAGAAAGGTGAACTGCTGGCGGCGATCGATACTCCGGAAATTGACCAGGAACTTTCACAGGCGCGAGCCAGCCGCGAGCAGGTCAGGTCGGCGCTGGGATTGGCGAAGATCTCGGCTGACCGCTGGGCGAATCTGCGTAAGACCGACTCGGTTTCGGAGCAGGAAGCCGACCAGCAAGCGAGCGGCTATCAGCAGGCGCAAGCCAATCTCGCAGCGGCGGATGCGAATGTTCGCCGCCTGGAAGAACTCGAATCTTTCAAGAAAGTGTACGCTCCTTTTTCCGGCGTGCTTACCCGGCGCAACGTCGATCCGGGCGTGCTCATTAATTCCGGGGCCGGGCTGACTGGCAAAGAGCTGTTCGATATCGCGCGCGTCGATCCGCTGCGGGTTTACATCAGTGTTCCGCAGGCGTATGCGCCGAACATGAAAGTTGGGATGAAGGCGACCGTTACGCTCCAGGAATTTCCCGGCCAGAGATTTATGGGAACCGTGGCTCGCACCGCCGATGCCATTGATCCGCAACGCGCACCCTGAATACGGAAGTGGATGTTCCTAACAAAGATGGCAAGCTGCTGCCGGGTTCCTTTGGCCAGGTGCATTTTGCGACTGGGACTTCTGTTCCGAGGATTACGATCCCGGTGAACGCCATGCTGTTCCGCGCAGAGGGGCCAAGGGTCGCGGTCGTCGACAAGGACAACATTGTGCATATGCACCCGATCAGCATTGGGGCGTGACTTCGGAGCTACGCTTGAAATTCTTGGCGGTCTCGAGGCCAGCGACCGGATCATCATCAACCCGTCTCAATCCCACTCGAGGAAGGGCAGAAAGTGCACGTCGCCAACCCGAACCTGGGAGCTGCTCGTTCGTGAAGCGATTCACTCCAGGCTGTAGAGACGTGGTTTGTCGCATCTTCCGAGACGGGGCGAGACGCGGCAAGCCGCGTCTCTACGGGAATTCGGTGCTTGCGCTGTGTGCGTTGGTCTGTGCGTTGGTCGGCATGCTTGGCTGCACCGTGGGGCCGGGATACAAGCGCCCCACCGCGCCGGTTCCCGATGCGTGGAAAGGCGCAGGGCCGTGGCAGACTGCGGCTCCGAAGGATGCAATTCCCAAGGGCGCATGGTGGCAGATATTTCACGACGCCGAATTAGACCGACTGGAGCAAGAACTGCTCCAGGCAAACCAGTCGCTGGCGGCGGCAGAAGACCGCCTCTCGCAGGCGCGGTCGCAGGCGCGAATCGCGTCGTCGGCGTACTTTCCTGTGCTCAGCGCCGATCCCAACGGGCAGCGCGAGCGCCTCTCCGGCAACCGTCCGCTTTCGGGCGCGACGGTTTCGCTAAACCCAGTC
>CAWBJV010000011.1:0-112332 GCA_963789205.1 uncultured Acidobacteriaceae bacterium | reverse complement strand
TCTTGCTGAATGCGGGCGAGGATTTTGTTCAAAGGAATCTGGCCGCGATAGTAAAGCGGAGCCGTCTTTGAATATTCCGCTTCGAATTGCTTGCGGATGTTTTCGTCTTCGATTGTAAACGCTCCACTTTTTGCTACGTCGTGATCCAAAGATTTAAAGCGCTTTTTCTTGTGCTCCAAGTACCCCGGGGTTCCGATGAATTTCTGCACGGCTTCCACGTCGAGAAGTTGATGAATGTCGTAGTAGTGTCTGAGGAAATTCGTCGGGACTTTTGCAGTCCCCTTGAACTGGCCGTATTTTCGAACCACAGCTTGGATCTTTTCCACGAACGTGTATTCAGGGTTGTAGCAGAGGATGTCGTGGGCACGGTTGTCCGTGTATTGAAGCTTTCTGGCCTCAGCGAACTGGACGATCCAAGAAGAAATCGTAACGGCCCGGTTCGGAGCCGTCTAATCGAAGCCGACTGCCAGCAGAATTCCATCCTTGAGACCGGCGATTGAACCAAAGTGGGTTTCGTAGCTCAACCTGAGTCCTGCGTTCCTCAATGTGTCGTCATCGTATGTCGTCTCGCGTTCGACGGCCGTGATGCCTGGGATCTTAACCTTGTCCCGCAGCTTTTCATAAAACTGCCGTCTCGACTCAATGTGCTTGGGCTTGTCGTGATTTGGATTTGTATCGACTTGCAATTCGTCGAAGGGTTCGATACGAATGTCGATGTCCTCGGAAAAGCGATGGATGATCCCAAAGCCCTTGGAAAGCGAAGTGCCGCCCTTGAGCTCAAACGTTAAGCCTAGTTGCTTGAGCCCAAAGACGGCATGCATGATCCAGTAGTCTTTTTCCACGAGAGCCGGATCATTGATCTTCTCGCTCTCGGCAACGGTCTCGACGAGCGCCTTGAAATCGCTTCTCTGGTGCAAAAAGCTATCAGGCGGTGTGCTGCATCATCTCCTGAAACTTTTTCTGCGTGGAGTATTTGCCGTAGAGAGAAACCGCCCGCGAGAGCCTTTTCGGGTCCATCTCTTTGGCTTTTTCCCGAACGCGAAAAAGAACGGCGTCCCGATCTTCTGCAAGGTCGCCGAGCTCATTAACAAGATCAACCAGCAGAAACTCGGGAGAGAGTTGCCTTGGAACATTCATGCGGCGTTCGAACGTGACCATGCGATTGCCAAGCGGAAATGTCCCATGCCGTTTCTGATTGTAGACAACCCGTTTGTTGTAGAGCTGCGTTGTCCCAAGTCCCAACTGGTTATAGGCATTCGGGGAGGTCACGACAAAACGGTCCGTCTTCAAGAACGCTTTCACCAACTCGTGCTCGTCCGCGGGAGACTCTCCAAATTCGAACTTACGAGGGCTGTAGTACAAGCCGGTACGGAGCTTCTGGAGCGTCCCGTCGACAGTGAGTTCCTTGAGGTGTCGATCAATGCTGTGGGACCAAGGCAGAAGGTCTTCTCTGCGGTACACACGTCCAGGGCGGAGATGTCGCCTCAACTGCTCAAGTGTGCTTCCCCGCATTTTCACTGATCCTCCACAAGTCACTTTACTCTCTACGATTTCGAAGTGTCAAATATCTTACTAACGTTTCATGCATTATATCATATAACTACTTCTTTTTCTGTGTCTTAACGGAACATGCATAAGAGTCTCCGGTTCGTCGAGATTGATAGGCTTATGAATTCTTCAGACAGTGTCTGTAGAATTTCTGCCTTGGAAATACTTTTCAATCGCGGCGAGTTCTCATCTCGCCATTGGCATTGTCAGAGCCCAATCACAGCGCCTCCATATAGGGGCGAATGACATTGCTGACCCGGCAGACTTTGGCGTAGCGATAGATTTCGTTGACACTGGCCTTTTTTTGCAGAAGACAATCCTTTAGAGCTTCGATTGCGACATCGAGTCCGATTTTGTTCCGAAATTTGAAACAGTCGGCGACGGTCTTCGCGGCTGAATAGACACGAACTGGGACCCCCTCCACCTGATGTTTGTTGATTCCCTCCGTGAGTGATGGCCCTGACAGTCGAACGATCCTGAGTGAAGGCGAAACGAAAGCAGGCGTTCTTGCCCCTTTGGAGAGCGCGATCCAAACTGAAGCAGGACTCTGCGTCGTGATCTGGTGAAAGACAAGCGCCGAAAGCAGGCAGACAGTAGCTTGCGGGACTCGCTTGGTGACTTCAGCGTAGGAGTGGTGTTCCGTCACTTCGGCATCTGGAAGTGTGTAGATTCCACGTGCAGGCCGATTGAGCTTGCCTTGCCGGTGGAGACGAACGAGATACTGCCGCGGAATACCGATGGCCTCGATATCACGGGACCTAACAATCCCGTGTTCGCCGATGTACTGCATAATCCTATTAAGAGGCGCTGCCGGGGCTTGTTTCAATATGTCATTACTTAATCATATCTAACGACGTATTGCAATCACATCGTAGAACACTCAGCCCACCTAAGATGCGGGTTTTTCCTCGAAGAAGACCTTGATTTCCAGTATGCGGCAGGTGATTCGGGATCGCGCCAATTGATGGGAGGACCGATCATGTTTGGCCTCAAGACAACATTTTGCAGACACCGTCTGCAAAATTGCCTCGCTATCCTCAGAAGAAAGCTTCGGCCAGCGAGCGTTCTATGGTGCTCTGCGGGATTCTTTCTTGCTCTAGCATCCAAGGACCTGCCACAACTTCGTTTAGCGCAGCTCGCTCTGCATTCGAGAGATGATCATGTCGAACTGTCGGATCGCGCTTGCCCGAGACGGCCAGGTGTTTCCATTCTCTCCACGCCGTTTCGTCCATTAACAGGCTTCGAAGATGTGGGAAGTGAGATCGTAATGATGACAGTATTCCGTAGCCGGCTTCGTCGCAGTCTCCCCAGTAGACTAGATCGGCGTAGTTCATCCAGGAGCACGCCGGCAATAGTGATGCCGCCTTCCCGCAGCCGAACACAGCCAAAGTACGTGGTATCCGTGGTAGGCAAAGAAACACGTCTCGGTTTTCTACCACCACAACACGCGGAATTTTCCAAGCAAGGTTCGCGAAGACTTGTGCAGGAACAGAGCATTCTGTCACTGGCCAACCTTCTTCCTTCTGTAAATCTAGATCCAAGAATCTGAAACGCACCTGAGGCGGTTCGGTCAAAAGATGAAATCGCTCCTCAAATGTTGAACCTCCTAGATTGATGCGATCTCCAAGGACAGCCTCAAGCAGCTCTCCTAATATCCCGGCATGCTGCTCAATGAACTTCGTGTCTACGGGCAGCGGTATCTGTCGCGCGAAACACTGTGGGCGCGGATTAGCATCAAAATAAGTACAGACAGCAATGAGCGCGGACCAATCGCTAAGGTATTCAGGCACTCGATCAGCTTTAGCGCATAACCACGGACCGAGAGCGGGACATTGCCTTCGTGCTGCCTGAAGCGCGATCCGGAAGGCGTCGAGCTCGGTTGATCGATCCAAAGCACGCGCCATTTCTTCGATTGACTTGAACACGATTCGCACGGGCCAGCGTTGACGACCCCATTTCCGGGTCTGGATCTCTTCCCAGTCAATATTCCAGCCGTGCGAGGAAGAAGCGAGCAATTCGATTTCACGACGAAGGATGGAGAAGTCGCCTGTAGTTCGGGGCCGACCGAAGGGAATCCGAAGTGGAAAGAGGCTCTCTCCTGCCGCCTCGGCTCGCAACACGGCGGGCCATTTGCGACGCGCTGTTTCCAGAATTTCGTCCGGCGTCAACATGTGACTAAATCGCTTGGGTTCCCAGTGGAGTAGGGGGCGCCACGATACCCAAGAGCTGTTCTTTCTCGCGCGATTCCACCTCCTGGAACTCTGTGGCTTCCATTTGCTCACGCGTCAAGGTAACCAAACGGGAGCGATCGCCGACCGGATTC
This sequence comes from uncultured Acidobacteriaceae bacterium, assembly GCA_963789205.1. Lineage (GTDB taxonomy): Bacteria > Acidobacteriota > Terriglobia > Terriglobales > Acidobacteriaceae > Acidiflorens. The sequence goes on along the minus strand of CAWBJV010000011.1, from coordinate 108,461 downwards.
GACGCTAAATGGATGGTTTGAACGAAAGGAACCGCCAGCTTCGCCTTTGCATCAAACGGTCCAACGATCAGCAACTGAAAACCCAGGCGCTGGAACAATTCCATGGCACGCACGGAATTAGGCTCGTCAGTTCGTGAAAACGCTTCATCGATTACTACGAAACGGAAGTTTGGCGCATCGTCCTGTGCGGTAGAAAGACCATATTGTGCTGCCAGAGCGGAAGCCAAAATCGTGAACGCCAGTTTAGCTTTTTGCCCTCCAGACTTTCCCGTAGTGGCAGCGTAAAAGTTTGCTTCAGAATCATCTACACGCCTCAGTTCCCGCACGCCGGCAGCGAACCAGGTACGAACGTCGGTCACGCGCTGAGTCTCTTCGGGGTTCCGCTGAAAGTATTCTAGTAACAGTCGTACCCGTTCGAATATCTGGAGGCGCTCCTCTGGAGCGGGGGAAATCCCGTGTTCAAAACAGCTCCGTAGCGATCGTCGGAACTCCGCTACCTCGTGTCCGGAGCGATTTAAGAGTCGCAACTGAACGTACGTGTCTTCTGAGTAATCAATCCCGCGAAGCGCTGTATTAATCTCGTTAATTCGTTCCTCGATCGTTTCTTGGTGCTCCTCTAGCCGCCGGTTAAGCATCAGCAGATCGCCCACCAGATTCTCATTGAGATAGTGTTCGAAGCGTTCGCGATGACGTGGAAGATCTTCAGCCTCGATTCGGTGCAACGCAGCAGCAAAACTTTCGGCATAGGCACGGCCGACATCGAGCGACTGCCGGAAATCGGGAAACTGCCCGAGGAATTCGCTCATGCCTATGAGCATCTTGTCATTCGCAACGTTTACCCTGCCTTGTTCGTAGCTGATTTTGCCTTGCAAAGTTTGAGCAGTCTGGTGCGTTAGCTGTTCGACGTTATCCAGAGTAACTGGAGGCAGGCTACCACCAACCTCGGCAAAACCAGCTTCTGCAACGTCGTGCTTATACGCTGGAAACTCCTTGAGCTGGTTCTCCCGGCCCTCTGCCAGCCGTCTGTTTGTATCAATGCGATTTTGGCACACTGCGTGATCTCCATCAATCTGACGCAATTCCTTTTCACCGGCTTCGATTGCAGTTTCAATGGCACGCAATTGATCCCGAAGAGTTCGCAATTCTTCGGACGTTCGCTCCAGCAGAGTCTGCTCAGACTTGAGGTGGATTAACTGCTCGCTCCAACGGTGCGGATCGATTTCGGCGAAATCGGCTATGCCGAGCAAATCGTGCGCCGCGCTCGCGCGCTCGCGTGCCACGGCGGCCGTTCGTGCCACTTCGGCGGCGGCTTGTGCCTCACTCGCCGCTCTCCTTTCGGCCTCTACGATCTGCTTGCGGAGTGCGGCGATCTTCCGGTCCGTGGTCCACCCCAATATGCGGGCGCTAGCATCATCCACCGGTCTTGCATCGTCTTTGACATGTCGAGTTCCATCCCGCACCAGACCTTCGCGCGTCAGTCCCCGGTCCGTACCCTCCAGCTCCGCAATGGAAGCGCAGCAACGATGGTTAAAACGCCGCACCAGTTCACTAGCCACCCAAAGATGCAAGGGATGCTCAATACGAAATTCAAGCCGGCCCGGTACACGATCGTTCGATAGGTTGGGAGGCATCACTCCGTGCACCGGCACACGATGAAATGTCAATCTCAGACCTAAAATCGTTGAGTTGATGAACCCCGCAGCAGGACGATACAACTGCTCAGGTACCAGCAATGAAAGTCCGAACGCTCGGAGTAGACGCTCAATTGCACCCGTCCAGTCGGCATACAAATTTCTCACTTCGATTAGCTCGCCAGCGAATGGCATTGCATCGGGCGCAATTCCCAGCGCTTCTGAAATCCTCAAACGAACCGCCAGAAAATCGCGGGGAATATTGACGCGGTTGCGTTCGACACTCTCAAGCTCTGCCAGCTTCTCGCTCCGCTCCGCAAGAGCGAGTTCCTGCTGATGGCGTCTGGCTGCACGTGCTTCTTCGGCCTCGCTCGCGATAATGTTCTCGGCACGTTCGCACTCAATCCAGTTGAGTCGAGAGCTGGCGAAACTGCTGGCATCGTTCAATGCGGAACTGACGTTAAGAATCTGCGCGGCCGGGGCGATACGGTCGCGCCGTTGCTGCGCGGTCTTTCGCGCATCTTCCGCATATTTCAGTTCTCGTTCAATCGCTTGCAAACGTGGACCCACATCCGTGGCGTTAATTGCGGCGTTGACATCATCGCGTTCACGGCGACGATGTAGCAGGCGCGAAGCAGCATCCCGGCGAGCCGCCTCCGACGATGCGAGAGCACCGGCTAGTTCAACGGCGTGGGTTCTTAGCAGCACGAGATGCGTGGTCGCGAAATAAGGTTGAACCATCTCTTGCAACTGCTTCCAAGCGTCAATTCGTGCCTCACTAAATCCAATGCGTTCGGCATGCTCAGCGACGGGACGGAGGAGAACAATTTGCCTTTCCGCTCGGTCGATGGCCGACCAACAGTCAAGCAACGTTCGGTAGTGCGGTTGCACTGTATCGCGAATGAAAGCAAAGGTGTCGGCAGAGGGCAACATAAATTGACGCACGAAGGCGTCTATATCACTGACTTCCTTCATGCCTATTGCGCGATTGAACACTTCAAGTGCTTTGTCGCCTGGAATGTGCAGCAAATTCCGCATTCGCTCTGCATATGCTGTGAAACTTTCCTCGACTTCCCAGTTTTCACGCCGAGCGGCTCGTTTGATATTTGCTGTATCTCCATGTGCTGCGATGAGATCACGTAGACTACGACAGCCATGTGAGACTGCATACAGTTCCCGAACTTGATCCTCGTGTTCCCACAAGATTTGAGCCAATGTGGCCGAGGTTTGGCGACGAGCGTCGGTAAAGACCGCAGCGATCGCGCTCAGAGCGCCGGAATCTCGTAGGTATTGGGTCGAGGGAGACGTAGAGTCGATTGTGCTAGAACTTGCCCACGCGCCTCGTATATAGGATCGACGTGTTCTGTCTCGCCCTGGCGCCCTACGCCCGTCGCCTGACGCGTCGTTGTAGTTCAAAATACGTGGTGGCACAAGCAGTGTTCGTAACGCGTCAACGGCCGTGGATTTTCCGGAGCCATTGTCTCCCACCAGCAACGCCCAGCCACCTCGGGGTTCCAACACTTGGGCCTCGCCGTGGAACGTGCCCCAATTCCAAAGCTCTAGCCGGTCGAGCCGGAAGCCTGGGAGGCACTCTGGCGGGTTGGCTGGGTAGACATTAGGGTCTGGGTTCTGCATGTCGTTTGAGACGATCCTTTATCTCTTCGAGCTCAGATGGGCCAAATCTGGCTTTCAATATCCGCATAACCTCAAACATTTCCGATTCCGGAGTTCCAAAAGTACGGAGAAAGCCGAGTTCCTCGATTTTGTTAATCGCACCGTCGATTGTTCTGACATCGCGAACCTGGTTATTTGTTTCACGTAGAAACTGTCCAACGAGATCACGTAGCTGTTGGCGCGTTCGAATTAGCCGCGTCGACTCATCTGGTGCGGCATCAAAACTCGCTATTTCTTCCCGCAAACAGACAAGGAGAAGGGTTGCTGTGTAACCGAGCGGCTGGCGTCGTGCGACGCGCGGAATACGTTCCACGCCATCTAATTCGATTTGTCGCAGAAATGCATAGCCTTCGGCCTCATCGATTACCAATTCCTGCCCAATTTGACGAAAGTAGTGCGCAACTTGATCACATTCACTCCGGAGCACTTCCCACAGATCGCGGTCCTCTCGATAAATCGGTGCCAGCAATAATTGAGCTAGCACGAACGATCGAGGCGGAAATGTGGATGGTTCCATGAGAGTTATTTAGTACGAGCGAATAAAACTTCAGGCACCTGCCAGGATTCGTTGTTTCCGTTGCCGGCGCTAAGATGCACTTGGGCAAATTGATCCTCGGCCACGTAGTGCTTCGAATCTTGCATCGCCAGCACCAGATAACCCACCACCTCTAAAATGCCTTCACGAGGCGGAAAGCGATGCAGAAGTTCAGATAGCAAAACCGAATCTGCAGCTATAAGACAGGTCTGGACGTGTTCCCGCAACTGTGCGAGGTTCAGATCCGTGAGTGCCTGGAATCGGTGCACGATTTCCCAATCGAGTCCTTGGGCCGCGAATGCGAAATCGCCAGCCACTCTGCCGGTCGTATCTAGCTGCCAAAAAGAGCGGCTGAAGGTCGCAAATATCTCGGGAGGTCCTCCGACATCGAAGAAGTTCTCTTCCCGTGGCGGAGAAGCCCGAAAGGAAAGTGCCAATTGCTGTATTTCACGTACGAGTTCACGCAGTCGACGATCTTCACCGGAAGCGTTGTTCTCTAGCGCGCGTCGCAAGGTCGCAGCCATTCGCTCATTTGACCGCACCACGCGCTCGCCCTCGACTAACAGTCTGCTGGAAAGCCGCTCCAGCAGTCGATTAGCGCGCAGACCCGGATCGATGCTATCCAGGCGATAGACCTGTCGCGTCAGCTCCCGCCAACGTTGTTGTCGCTCTGGAGATGACAGCAGATTCCAGAAGGCGTAGAAGCTCTGCCCTTGCGATGAATCCTTCAGTGCGGCATGCGTATCGAGCAATTGGCCCACAATACCGCCCTTTGTTGCACCTGGCTGCGCTTGAGCTTCGGCCAGAGCACGAGCGACTTCCTTGAAGTTCTCTTCGAGCTGGCGGAAGTCGCCTGCGAGCCCTCGCGCAAGGTCGAGAACGTTTGCAAATCGCTCGGTAAGCTGAACCGCCGTGTAAGCCTCTGCGGTGTTTGACGCCCGCACTGATTCGATTTGGGCTTGTAAGGCAGCTTGTTGCGCTCGCAAGGCAGCTATTCTCCGCTCAGCATCGGGCGTCGAAAACAAAGCAATCTCTTCGAGCTGCCGGAAAATTAGCTCAAATCTAGATTCTGCGCTGATAAACGGTCGCGAGTGGAGATCCTCAAGCCATTGCATCGCACGCTCTGCAGCAGTTGTGAGCTCGAACACCGGCTCTTCCACTTCGTCGCTGTAGAGCTTCTTAAGCAGCAAGTGCTCGTTCCCGCACCAACTTGCCAAGTACTCCGATGCGCTCTGACTATATGCCCCTGGAGAATGACGGCGCGCTTCGTCCAGAAAATTCTCCAAGCGCGCACGTAAGTGAGATTCGGGGACAGAGATTGTGTGGTGTTCTTTGAACGCTCGGTGCAGAAAGGTCAATGTGAGCGCTGCGTTAGGACTCCGCAGAAGTCTCACAGCAGCATGATCAACCAGCCGCTGGGTTTCTGAAATGTCCCAAGCTGAAGTCGTCGCGGCTCTGTTCATTTCGACACCTGGCTGCGTAACGTATACCACGGCATAGGAAACAGTGGTGCGGGCGGAGGGACTTGAACCCTCATGGGCCGTTTAAGCCCTGCGGATTTTCATACCGTCTGCGGCTTTCGCCGCCCCGAGCGCGATGCCTTTGGAGGCTCACGCCAGGTTTGCGGTCTGGACTATCCCTTCACCCTCATCCGGAAATTCCGGAGCTTTAGGTGCTGCCCGTCTAGTCTCTACACCTTTCGAATGCTCTTCTTTCCGGGCTTGGCTCGGGACTGCCATTCTAAGGTTTCCCTGCATCGCCGGTTTCCCAAGCGAGCACTCAAGTTTTCCTTAAGTCCGCTGCCAATGCCGTTCCGCCACGCCCGCGTGGAGGTCTGACTGCCTTTCTATAATAGGGCAGGATTGCTTGGAAGACACGTCCGTTAGCTTTGTCGGTTCCTTCGTGCAGAAAAGAGGGTGATGCCAGCAAGGTCAAAAGCCTGGGATGCCCGCATCAATCGGCAGTACAATTCTCGGCATGACGGATTTTGCGCTCCAGTTCGATTCGTCGGAAATAGCTGCCCTTGCGGCTCGATATGGCTACGAACACGACGACGAAGCATTCAACGCGGGTAGCAATTTACTAGGCGGGAATTATAGCCGCGATAACCTGAAGATTATTGTTCGCTGGAAGTCACCGCGCAAGATCGCCTACATCGATGACAACACCGACATCGAGATAGCTCGCGCCCTTCGATTCGCCAGTGACTCGCGCACGAGCGAACGGTCGGCTTTCGATGTCCTAGATAGACTACACGGAGTGGGGGTACCTATGGCATCTGCGATTCTGACCACGATGTTCCCCGAAAAGTACACGATCATTGATTTCCGCGCCTTGGAGTCGCTTGGCATCGTCAAGGCACCGACTGACTCCGTTGACTACTACCTGGACTATCTAGCGAAATGTCGCGAATTGGCCTGTAGGCATAACGTCTCTCTGCGAACGCTTGACCGTGCGCTATGGCAGTGGTCCAAGGAAAATGGTGCACGAGAGGCAACGTGTGCCTAGGCCAGATCCTAGCCCCCGCGCAAATCCCTTCCGTGACTTTGGGGCAGCCCGATCAAAGTCCGATTTGGCCACAGCGGGGTTGGGTTGAGAATGAAGCCAGTTACATACATCACCTCCTTCCGAAAATTGATTCTTACGGAGCCCATCACGGGATACGTCGAGCTGATCCCCGGGGTCAACATTACAAACAATTCGCAGCTAAAGGCACAGTGGTTGACTTCACAGTGCCATGCGGCTGTCGGCGCCATAGAGGCGACTCATTTGGAGGGGGAATCGAATCTCGTCTTTGGCGAGTTTGAGGTCGACGACATGAAGGGTTTACCGCCGGAACGTTTCCTTCTCGTGGTTTTGGCTTGGCTTGACATGCTGCTCAAGAATGCCTGGCTAGTCAAGGATCATGCCATGGAATGCGATGCCGCTTTCTTGAGAGCGGAAATCCCGGAAGGGGTTAGCTGGACCAAGAACTTTCTGGCGATACGACCGAGCTTCTCGGATGGATATACCGATAAGAACATCGAGATGTCCATCGGTGAACTTAAGGAATGGGGCCATACCAATGATCTAGTCGAGGGGTATTTGTGCGAAGCGGAGTCTTCCTCAATGCGATTCATGATGGAGAAAGGCTATGCACGGTCTGGCAGAGCGATGCAGTTTGTGGTTGCCGCGAGACGCGCGCAAGATCTTGCATTCAAGATCGCCAATTATTGCAGTGCGCTCGAAACGCTCTTTACTACCGAATCTACGGAACTGGCTCACAAACTGTCCGAACGCGTCGCGTTCTTTCTGGGAGAACGAGGGCACAATCGTCGAGAAGTTTTTGCGACGATCAAGAGCGCATACAATGTACGCTCCAAGCTGGTACACGGGGACACCCTAAAACAGAATCAGATCGAAGATCTTCCGGCATTAAGCACGAAATGCGACATCACGCTGCGCACTATCCTCCGGGAAATCTTCCGTTCCGAGGAACTGAAGAACATTTTCGATGCTCACAATGACGCAGTCGAGGATTATTTCACTCGTCTAATTCTCGGACCTCCTACAGTCAGCAGCTCCTGAACACGCCACGGGGAAAAACTCGCGACAGACGGGGACGTTCACGGAAAACTGTGTCGGGCGAAGGCCCGCATTGCCAGTACGTGATTTTCAAGCCACATTCATTAAGCAACGTCCGTCAAGCTGGCTTCTTTCGACTTTCTTTTCTTCGGCCGCATCACGTTGATTGCAACGGCATCCAGCGAGGTCTTGATGTGGGACGCGTAGTACTTCTCGATCATCTCAACGCTGGTACGGCAGTTCTTGGCGATTTGGTAGATGTCGGCACCTTCCATCAAGCGCAAACAGATGTATGTATGCCGCAGACTGTACGCCGTGCGCGGTTGGCCTTCACGGTCGATGCGCAGCTTTTCCTCGTCGAGGATGGTTTTGAAGAGCTCTCGCTGCCACTTAGGGAAAATTAGGTCCGTAGGTTCGGGAGTGCGCCATTCTCCGTTCGGAACTGCAGATGTCTCGGAGGTTCCTGTGGGCGCGTTCGCGCCATAAACGCGCGCCGGGCGGAGCCGGCTTCGAAGTCGCTTAAAAGGCAACACCGCACCGGGCATACTTTTGCAATATCCAGTCCCACGCTTTCCTCGAACCTCGATCTCCAGGATTGTCTTTCTTAAATTGTCGTCGAAAACGATCGTGACATCGCGGAACTGAAGGCGCCAAGCCTCGTCGGGCCGCAGTCCGGTATTGACGGCGAAGAGGACATAGTCGTGAAGCTGTTCTGCCTCCCATTTGAAGCCCTGTTTCTTCGGCTCTTGCGCACGGGTTCGCGTCGCTTCGTAGAGTTGTTTGTATTCTTTTAGTGAGAACCATGCACGGTGCGAAATTTTGGGCGATTTCCGGTATGGCTCGGAGAAGTCGGGAAGACGATCCAGCCGTCCATGGCGCACCGCCGTTTTTAAGGTTTGGCGGAGCGTCACGATTTCCTGGTGCATCGTGCTATGGCCTAGTGGTTTGCCAAATTCCTTAAGGGCTTCTTGGTGTCTGTGAAGTCGGTATTCCTGGATCTTTCCCGCGGTAATCTCGGAGATGCCCAGGTTCCCGAAGAAAGGAATTAGACGTCCTTCAGACCGCCAGTGCTGGCCTTCCACGTATTTTTGGTTGCGTTGTCCCTGCGTCATGATGTCGAATTCGTGCAGGTAGTGCTCAGAGACCTCGCGAAATGTCTTTTCGCTCTTGATCTCTCCGTCGCGGAGTTTTCCGCGGAGTCGGAGGTACCAATCCTCAGCGATTTCCTTGGCCCTGGAGAGACTATCTTCCTTCGTGCTGGTGCGGCGATTCCTGCCCGCAAAAAAGCTTGAGCATTGCCAGAGGCTGCTGTTCGGGCGTTTGTAGACGTGGACCTTGCCGCCCAGAATCGTGTGGTGTTCCGTCATTTTCGCTCCTCGTGCGAAGTGGCGCGAGACTTCGAAAATGTGTAATGAATGTGAAGCTATTCCGGCTTCGAAATGATGTCAATAAAATTATTGTTTACAACCAGATATGATGGAATGAGAGTTTTTTAGAGGATTTTGAGTCCGCTGCGTCTGCCAGTTCCGCCATCCCGGCTGAGGGGTTACCGATTGAATTTACAGTCTAGTTTACGATGTCGGTTTTGTCATCTTCACGATCTTTCTCGATCCTCATCACCGGTCTGTGGTCGAACTCTTTGACCTGCTTATTGACTTCGGCAGGCCGTCAGGATACTCGCCGCCGCGACTTGCGCCGCTTATTGATAGAGTGTTAACGCTCGCAAATGTCAAAAGCATCCTTGATGCTCAGACCCTTGCTGCAGACGGTTTGAGCAAGTTTCGGACGTCGCTGCAAAAAACAGACATGTTGTTCAGGAGTTTCTGGCGCGTGGTCGGCGACAGTTGCGCCATCTTGCAAAGATGAAGGGAATGAGATGTCGATCGCAACACCGAAGTCGAACAAGCCGAGACTGACGCGCAATCAGATCCGGGGATTTTGGGCGGCATGGGGAGGCTGGGCGCTGGACGGGATGGATTCGTTCATCTATGCGATGGTGCTGGTTCCGGCGCTGCGAGAATTGCTGCCGCGATCCGGATTTCCGGCGACCACCGCGAATGTCGGCTTTTACGGCGGGGTGCTATTCGCATGCTTCCTGGTGGGATGGGGTTTGTCGTTGGTCTGGGGACCGATTGCCGACCGGTTTGGACGGGTCCGCACGCTGAGTTTGACAATCATTTTTTTCTCGGTCTTCACTCTGCTCAGCGCTTTATCAACCAGCGTAGGGGTCTTGGCAGCTTTCCGCCTGCTGGCGGGCGTTGGGATCGGAGGCGAGTGGTCAATGGCGGGCACATTCGTGGCGGAGGAATGGCCCGAGGAACGCCGGAAAATGGGCGCGGGACTCATGCATACCGGCTACTATTTCGGCTTTTTTCTGGCGGCGCTCGCCAACTATTTTATTGGCAACGCTTATGGCTGGCGTGCCATGTTTGTGCTGGGAGGTCTTCCCGCTCTCTTCGTTGCTTTCATTCGCTACGGCGTGAAAGAGCCAAGCCGTTGGGCTAACAAGCACCAATCCAATGAACCATGGACTGCCCGGCGTTCTTTCCTGTATCTGTTTTCGCCGGAGTACCGGCGGCGCACCATCCTTAACTCGACTTACATGTTGATTTCCATCGTAGGCCTGTGGGCAGGCGCGGTTTATGTCCCGGCTTCCGTAACCTTTTTGGCGAGTAATGCCCACTTATCGGTGCCGGAAGGGGCACGGCTGGCATCCTATGCCACGATGATTCTTTCTGTCGGAACTATTCTAGGGTGTCTGGCCGTGCCGGTTATAGCGGAACGCATTGGCCGCCGTGGGACGCTGGCGATCTACTTTTCGCTGATGCTGATATTTATCTCGCTTGGCTTTGGTTACGCCTTCTATCTGAAAGAGGGAGCGCTCACCTGGTTCATGGTTTGTCTGTTTTTCCTGGGTATTGGAGGTGCGAACTTTGCAGTCTATACCTTATGGGTGCCCGAACAATATCGGACGGAGTGCCGGGCCAGCGCTTTTGCTTTTTCCACTTCCGTCGGGCGTTTTGCGGGAGCGGGCATTACGTTTTTAGTGGGCGCGGGCGTCCGCCATTTTCAGACGATTGGCATCCCAGTGGCTCTGACGGCCGTGGCGTTTGTAATTGGCCTATTACTGATTCCATTTGGCGAAGAAACGAAGGGGAAAGCGCTGCCGACATAAACGCCGCATAAACTACGACGAGATGCGCGCGGTCCCGCGCTCCACTTCAGTGTGAGATATCTTCGAGGGCCAGCCCGCGAGTCTTCGGTCCCCAAATTCCGATTGATAGCATGACAACCAGCATCGAAGCGGCGATAAAGGTGAAGACTCCGGCGACGCCAAAATCGCGCAGGAAGAAACCGATCAGAAAGCTTGTGAAAATGGCGCTCAACCGGCTCCACGAGTACACGAAGCCGACAGCCTGAGCGCGGACCCGGGTGGGAAAGAGCTCCGGCTGATACGCATGGAAGGCCATCGACATCCAGTTATTGGAGCAAGTCAGCAAGACGCCAAACGCAATCAGCAAGCCGCCACCTGTCTGGCGGGAAAACAATAACCCAAAGACTCCGATGCAAAAGGCCGCACCCACAATCTGCCACTTGCGCTCAAATTTATCTGCGACTGTGGTGGCGAGCAGTGGGCCTAGAGGGGCCGCCATGGCGATGATGAAGGAGTACCGCAGGCTGGTGGTGGTGGTCACGCCGGCGGCAATCAGCAAAGTAGGCACCCAGGACGCGAAGCCGTAGTAGCCCACGGTCTGGAAGAAATTAAACACCATCAGCATCGAAGTGCGGCTCAAATACGGTGGCTTGAAGATGTCGAGGAAATGTCCGTGGACTTCCTCGACAGGATGAGGATTAGCGGGAGGCAGAGATTTGCCTAACTCCTGCGACACACGTGCTTCCATAGCGGCAGTAACACGCTCGGCATCCGCCAAACGGCTGTGCGAGATCAGCCATCGGGGGCTTTCCGGGACGCTGCGGCGGATGAACCATACGAAGATTGCACTCATCGCTCCGATCAAGACAACCCAACGCCAACCTTCAAAACCGAATGGGTTACGAGGTACCAATATCCAGGCGAGCAGGGCGACCACAGGAACCACGCTGAACTGTATCACCTGGTTTACCGCGAAAGCACGCCCACGAAGGTGTTTGGGCACGAGTTCGGTGATGTAAGTATCGATGGTTACTAACTCAACCCCGATGCCAATGCCGGCGATCAGGCGCCAGGCGACGATGCCAATGGCCGTGTGTTGGAAGGCCATGATGACCGTAGCGGCGGTGTACCAAAGCAGTGAGCAGGTGAAGACCATGCGCCGCCCGAACCAATCCGCCACGAATCCGAAGAGCATGGTGCCGATGAAGAGGCCAGCGAAGGTGGCGGCGACAAAACTGGCGAGGCCGTTGAATCCGAAAAATGACGCGGAGGAACTAGAGAACAGCCCGCTTCGCACCAGGCCCGGACCAATATAGGCAGTAAAGAAGAGATCGTACACTTCAAAGCATCCGCCCAGGGAAAGCAAGAGCACGAGCTTCCAGATGTATCGCGTGGCGGGAAGCCGGTCGAGCCGGGCGCTGATCTCGAGACTATTTATCTTTTCGCCCATCGTACTCTCCTATCAGATAGCTCTTACCGTTGAAGAGCCGGGCGTCCCCGCCCGGCCACCGACCTGCCGGACGGGCGAGACGCCCGTCTCTCCACGTGCAACTAATTTTCCGCCTCAAAGGTCCACACCTGCGCCGGCTCACTTCCCTTCGCAGGAACTCCGACATAAAGCCGATCCCGCTTCGAATAGAAAAACCCTGTACGTACTCCGACTGCGGAGGGAACGGATGCGACGAGTTCATAATGGTCGGGATCATTCTCCTGAAACACACTGATGAAGCCCTCCGCGCCGATCACGTAGATGCGTTTGCGAGCCTCGTCGAAATAGACGTCATCACACTCCCCGGCGGCTCGCAGACGCGCGACTTCCTTACCCGTTCTCGTGTCCAGCACAACCAGCATCGGAGTCTTGCGAGTGATCGTGAAAAGGCGGTGATCGGCCTCGTTGAGCGCCATGGCGTAGTTTGCGCGCAGTCCGGCGAGCGGCCACTTAGTGACTGCGCCGGTCTTTCTGTCGATCGATTCCACCACATTCCCGGCGTCCGGAACATTGACGAATACGTGCGTTCCCGAAGCCTCTACTTGAAACGATTCAGGATGACCTTCAGTTTTCAGGACCGGTCCCACACGCTCGTCCGTAGCCGGATCGATGGTCGCAATGCCACCGTCGTCTTCACCGAAGCCCACGAATACTTTTTTTGTGGTGGCATCATACCGAAGGTTGTCGGGGTCTTTGCCGAAATCGATCGTCTTTTTCAGTGCGTAAGTGGCGCCGTCAAAAACCCGCACTTTACCGTCCGCGGCATTGGCAACGTAGAGTCTGTCAAAGCCCGGAACATACAAAGGACCTTGAGGCTGACTCAACCCGGGGATGCTGTGAATCACCCTGCCCGCAAAAGTATCGATGACTTCGACCGTATTGTTCCCGAGCGCGGAGACGAACAGCCGCTTACGCTTTACATCGGCGCTGAAGTGGTCCAGGCGTCCGGCGACATGGGGAACCGGGATTTGCTCCTCGAGTTGTAGAGGCAGCAAATCGCGCGATGCTGGAGCGGCAGCGTTCTGACCGGTAACTGGAGAGCCCGCGATGGTTAACCCCAAAATCCCGGCGCAAAGTATCTTCGTGTATTGCATGCTTTCTCCCGTGGAAGCCGCTCTCACCGGAACGGCGGAATTTATTATCTGTTTCTACGGCTGCGCTTCAAAAACCAAAATAGCTGCATCTTCCGCATCATGAGCGGGAGCCCCCACATAGAACCGATTCAGCTCAGGCACCCAGAGCGACGTTCCAGCTCCTTGTCTGGTCGGTAGTTTGTCGATCAATTCATAGTGGTCCGCGTCCTTCTGCTGATAGGTGAACACGGCCCCAGTCTCGGCATCCCGTCCGCCAGAGACGTACACGCGGCGGTGTTTGGCGTCGAAATACACTCCGTCCATACCCTCAACGGTGGGAAGGCTCGAAACTTCCTTGCCTGTAACCGCATCCATCACGATCATCTGCGGCGGCTTGCGGGTGCCTATGAAGAGGCGATGGCTTGCGGCGTCGAACGCTCCGTCACCCGGGCGCTCGCTGCTCACCGGCCAAGTGGCAATCACTTTACGTTCCCCGGTATCGATCACCTGAATCTTGCTGTTGGGGGACACGAAGCAAAACAACCGTTTGCCGGACTCATCCAGCAGCAACTCGGCAGGATGAGCGGCGACCTGGATGTCAGCGATGAGTTTGTCCTTTTTCCCATCGATGATGCCTACTTCCCCATAATCTTTGCCGGCATCTTTCCCGCCGTAGCCGACGTACAAGACGGATTTGCGGGGATCGTACAACACACGGTTGGGGCCGATATCGAGAGAAATAGTGTCGAGAAGCGCCAGCGTGTTGGCACGAAATACGCGGAGCTTTCCATCATCTCCGCTGGCGACGAAAACTTTATTCAGTGCGCGGACAAACGCGACCCCTTGTGGCTTCTTGAAGCCGGGGATACGGCGCAGCGATTTTCCGGCTCGCAGGTCGATTACTTCAAGGGAACTATTCTCCAAGCCAGCGACGAAGAGACGTTGACCTTTCGTATCCACGTCCATGTGGTCTATTCGGCCGTGAACGCCTGGCAGGGGAATCGTCTGCACCAGCCGCAACGGATGGGTCTGGGCTTGGATTTGAACGACACCAACTGCGGAGATAAACCAAAAAGCCGAAGCGAGGGCGAAAATCCAAAAGCGCTCGATCATTAATAGTTTCTCCTGCGGTAATTTCTCGTGCCCAGATTTTGCGTCCGCAACCGGAATTCTACGCACCGAATTGAATGCCTTTCTGCTCGCGGCCCAGAGCCACCACCACCGCCGCCAGCGTGAACACTACGAATGCGGTCAGGGCCATGGCGTTTGGGTAGCTGATGTGTTCGGCGAGAATTGCCTCGACAGTTGGGATCACGCTGGCCAGAAGCACGCCACACTGATACGCGAATCCGGGAAGGAATCCGCGGACCGAGTCGGGCGACAATTCCGAGAGGTGGGCGGGGATGATGCCCCAGGCTCCCTGCACCATGAACTGGATCAGAAAGCCTCCGACCACCAAGAGAGTCAGAGACGGGGCATAGGCCCACAGCGGAACGCACAAGATCGCACAAACAAGTGCAGTGGTCATCGCCCGGCGCCGTCCAAAGCGGTCGGACAAAAAGCCGACCAGCGTGCCTCCGAGGATCGCTCCCACCATGGAGATCGCAGTGATCGCCGCGACTTGGGTCGGACTCCTGCTCCAATAGCGCTTGAGGAAAGTTGGGAACATATCCTGCGTGCCGTGCGAGGCAAAGTTCATCATCATCATCAAGAGGGTCAAATAGAGAAACAATCTCCAGTGGGAGACAATCTCGCGGCCCAGGCTGCTCCAGCTGGTTTGACGAGTCTTCTGCCACACTTCCGATTCTTTCACTCTGAAGCGGACGAAAAGCCCGAGCAGGGCGGGCAGTCCTCCGATGAAAAACATGGGACGCCATCCCCAGCGGGGAAAGACGAAGTAGAAACAGACGGCTGCGAGAAGGTAGCCGAGAGCGTATCCCTGTTGGAGCAGCCCAGAGAGAAACCCGCGTAGCCGAGGCGGAACTTTTTCCATGGCGAGAGATGCGCCGACGCCCCACTCTCCACCCATGCCGATGCCAAACAAGGCGCGGAGCACGAGAAAGGTAGTGAAACTATGTGCGAAGCCCGTGGCCACCTCGACCACGGAGTAGAAGACGAGGTCGATCATTAAAGGAAGGCGGCGCCCGTAGCGATCGGCCATCAGTCCAAAGATGAAGGCGCCCACCGGACGGAACATCAGGGTGAGCGTGATAGAGAGAGCAATCTCGGCGTCTGACCGGTGAAATTCCTGAGCGATTGCCGTCAGCGAGAAGACGACTAAGAAGAAGTCGAACGCGTCAAGCGTCCACCCGAGGAAGCCGGCGAGTAGGGCCGCACCGTGGCCGCCTTTCGTTGGCGGAACGGTTGGCGGAGTGGTCAGCGGACTCGTGTAGGGTTCCGGCATTCGATCGTGATCGAGCAACTTTCATCCGCCGCATAGCGCGGTTAGCGTGCGCATGTCGTCAAGGTCTTCCAAATGGCGCACCAGTTCGACGATCTTGTTGGCGCGAGCGATAGGCCATTGTGCGAAATCGGCGCAGCCATGAAATTTCTCGGCGACTTCGTCGTAACTCATCGGATTGGCTGGACTGCCTTTGCCAAAATCAGCGCGTCCCGCGATCACGCGCCCGTCTTTCAGATGGATTTTTAGGATCGTCGTCATCTTGTCGTATCCCGCCTTCTCGGCTTCGGGATCGACACCGAAATGGATGCGATCGATCATCGCCCGCACGTCGGGCCGGTTGACGACGGCGTCGGTGAACTCGCCGAGTCCCGCCTTACCCTCAATCAGCAGGATGGCGAGGCAAAATTCCATGCTGAATTTAGCTTGCAGATTGTCCTTCGGGTGGTGGTGTATGAGCGCGTTGGGCAGGTTGTGATTCGTTCCCACTTCGACCATCTCCACATCCGCAGCCTTGATCTTCTCGGTGCGGATGAGCCGCCGCATCTCAGTCATGCCAGGATGCGTCAGCGAGCCGCAGGGGTACGGCTTGATGGAGACGCCGGGGTTGGCGAACGTCCAGGGCTGGCCGAGCTTGTGGAAAATGGCGGAGGGATCGTAGCTGCCGCCAAAAGCGCGGAAGAAGCCTCGGTCAGCTTCCAGTATCTGTTCAGCGCCAGTCCAGCCCAGAGCCGCCAGGTCAGTGGCAAAGATTCCGACCTCGGCCGCATGGCCGGCATGGAATGACTTCATCATGGTTCCAAAATTTTCGCGCAGGCCGGCGGCCTGACTCGCGGCAATTCCGAAGGCACGAGAGAGTTGAGACTCATCGAAGTTTCGAAGTTTGGCGCAGGCCGTAGTGCCACCAAATACTCCGCAGGTTCCGGTGGAATGAAAGCCATCCTCATAGTGGCGGGGAGATATTGCTTCCGCAATCTTGCACTCGACTTCCACGCCCACGTGATAGGCCACGAGAAAATCCCTGGCGCTAGTTGCGGCGGTATCGGTAAAGGCCAAAGCGGCGGGAAGCACGGGCACCGTGGGGTGGGTAAGCAGTCCGTACACGCGGTCTTTGCCGACCGCCAACTGCGTATCGTCGAAGTCCTCGACGTGGATCGCCAAGCCATTGGCGAAGGCCGCAAAGCGCGGCGTCAGTTTGGTCTTGGTCCCCATCACGGTGGCGCCACGATCGGGAAGCCCGAGGCTGGCAGCATACTCGCGAAACAGCCTTCCGTTCTCGGCCCGGGCACCGGCCAGGGCCAGCCCTAAACCATCCAGGATGGATTTCTTGCCGAGATCAATCACGTCCGCTGGCAGATCGGAGAACTTGGTTTTCCGCACAAACTCGACCACGTATTTTGTCAGCCCAGGAGTTTGTGGGAATGGAGCAGGATTACAGGGCGGATTCTCGCTCGCGCCGAGCCCGGCGGGAGACAAGCCGACAGTTGTCACAACGGCGCCCAAACTGGCGGAAGACCGCAAAAAATCTCGTCTCTTCATGGCAGCGAAATACTCACTTTCATCGGAGGCGACCGCCGATTGTCGGCCCGGCCTTGCCGGTGGAGAGCCGGGCGTCCTCGGACGGGCGAGGCGCCCGTCTCTCCACGTGCTGTTAGCTGGCGCAGCGGGTTCCTACTTCTTGCCCACGGCAATTACGACAAACGAATTCGGCAATGGCTGGGGCCGCCCCCGAGGATTCTCCGGACTCGGCTTCGGCACCGGACCCAGATCGGCGGTCACGGTCAGCATTTGTCCTGTCGAGGCGTCAAACGTAATGGTGCGCGCGCCTTTCTTGGTCGGAACGTTCTCGATCAGCGCATACTTTCCGTCGCGTTGGCCGACGAAACTCATATTGCCTTCGCCGTTTGAAGTGACCGCAAGCTTGGCCCCCGGATCGAAAGCCAATCCGTCGCTGCCGTCGCCCGTGGGTACAGTGGCGATCAACTTGCCCGTTTTTGCGTCCACAATCGCCATCTGTTTGTTACCGCAGGCAGCGAAGATGTGACCCTGCTGGCGATCCATATCCAAGCCGCTGGGCTCTTCGCATCCCGCCATCGGCCATTCGGCGACAACTTTGTTGGAGCTGGAATCAATCGCCGCGATCAAGCTCTTGTCCTCAATGTTGACGTAAACGCGGCCTTTTCCATCGGCCACCGGGGCTTCGGGCTTGCCGCTGAGAGGAATGGTCGCAACCACTTTGCGCGTTTTCGGGTCAATCACGGAAGCGGCCTTGCCATGGCCGTCCATGATAAAAACGTGCCCGGAAGCGGGGTCGTAAAGGATAGCATCGGGCCCTTCAGCGGTCTTGATTTTTTCAGAAACTTTCAGCGTCTTCAGATCAAACACGCTGGACGTGTTCTCGCGGCCGTTGGTGGTGAAGCCAATGCCGAGATCGGAAACGATGGCGACACCGTGGGCGCCGGGTGTGTCCGGAATTTCGCCGACCAATTTGCCGGAGTCCAGATCAACCACCATGAAGCGAGTTGCCCGTGCAATGTAAAGGCGGCGCGCCCCCGAATCGGCATATACATAGTCCCATCCGCCGTCACCTCCCAGAACCATGGTGCGGACGACCGAGTAGGTTGGGGTGGACTGGGCCGCCGCGGGTGCGGCCACGATGACGCAGGTGCTGATGGCAACTGCAACAAGTGTCAGGCACAGAATCAGATTAGCGAATTTTGTTTTCATAAAGCCTCCGGAGATGCCAGCGGGTGTCTATGCCCTCTGGGCTGGTGTCGTAAAGGTCATCGCGCCATTCTGCGAACCGTTCGCAGTGGCGCCTTCTTCCCTGCCGCCGGTCGCGAAGAAGTGTACGGCAGGGGTAATGATGAGCGAAAGCACCATGGAAATCACAACTCCCCCGATCACAGCAATTGCCAGGGGCTGCAACATTTGCGACCCAGCGCCGATCGCAAAAGATAGCGGCAGCATCCCGGCAAGCGTCGCCAGTGCCGTCATGACGATGGGGCGCAGTCTTCTACGGCTCGACTGCAATATAGCTTCTTCCGCCGAAAACCCAAGAGCGCGGAATTTCTGGTCGGCATCAAGCAGCAGGATACCGTTCTTAGCCACAATGCCGATCACCATGATCATCCCCATGAAAGAGGAAATGTTGAAAGTCGTTCGGGTGATCAGCAAGGCAATAAAAACGCCCGACGTTGACAGCAACGCGGAAGCCAATATCGCGAGCGGCGCTGCAAAGCTGCCAAACTCGAAGAGCAGGACACAAAAAACCAACACAACGGCGAGGACTAGTACAAATGCAAGGTCTCGAAAAGACTGCTGCTGTTCTTTGTAGGTGCCGCCGTATTCCACTCGAATGGAGGGCGGCAAGTGCAGACCGCCAATCGCCTTCTGGATTTCGGAAATGCCGGTGCCAAGGTCGGTACCCTCGAGTCGAGCCGTCACCGCGACTTGGCGCTGTAAGTTTTCGCGCAGAATTTCGGTCTGCCCGGGAACGGATGAAATATCCGCCAGCGCACCCAGCGTGGCGGTTTTCCCGGTGCTGCTCGTCAACAGCGTGTCGCGCATGGCTCCAATCGAGGCCCGATTTCTGTCGGGGAAGCGCACGCGGAGGGTGTAGGCCCGATCATTACTGATCACGGGCGTTGGCGCAGGTTCTCCCCCGACCAGGGCGGCAGCATCGGTGGCAACTTCTTCCGGAGTGAATCCAGCCCTCGCCGCGACGCCGGGATTGATCTGAAACGTTACCGCGGGACCGCTGATGGTGTTGTCGATGCCGTTCAGTACGTCCACGACGCCCTTGATCTTGCCGATTGAATCAGCGACTTTGGGAGCCCAGTCGGCCAGTAATGCCTGATCCTGCGCAAAGAGTTTGATCTGGACCGGCTGCGGCGCGCTCGTAAGATCTCCGATCATATCCTGCAAAATCTGAATAAACTCCACGTCCAATGCAGGTTCTTCGGCTTTTATCTTGGTGCGAACTTCTTCAATCACTTCGTCGATACCCCGGCTGCGACTATCCCTCAGCTTCACCGATACGTCTCCGGTATTCGCCTCCGTTACCGCGGCCAATCCAAGTTGCATTCCGGTGCGCCGCGACGTGCTCTCCACTTCAGGGACTTCGTGCAATATTTTTTCGACATGGGTAATGACACGATTCGTCTCGGCGAGCGAACTGCCCGCGGGCATGATGTAATCCACAATAAACCCGCCCTCATCCATTTCGGGGAGCAGGTCCGAGCCCAGGAAGTGGTAACAAACGTACGAGACCGCGATTAGCGCGAGGCTCAACACGGCCAGCCTTTTGGGATGCCTCAGCGCGCGGCTCAACCACTTCTGATGGAAGTTCACGATCTTGAGAAAGAAGCCGCTGACGGAGGCATCTTCAGCCGCCAGCAGACGCTTAATATCCTCTTCGTGTTCGGTGGCTGCTTCGACCGCAGTCTCTCCCGATTTCCCATGCTTGATAAAAAACTGGCTGAGAGTAGGAGTCCACGTCAGGGCCAGAGCGAGTGAAGTAAATAGCGACACAGCCATCGTGACGGCCAGCGCTCTGAAGAATGTTCCCGTCACACCCGCAATCGAGATCAGCGGCAGGAAGACCACCACGGGTGTAATGGTCGATCCGATCAGGGGAGTGGTGATTTCCTGTAGCGCACTCTGGATGGCTTCGAGACGGTTCTGCCCGGCGTCACGATGCAGCACGATGTTTTCGACCACGACAATGGCATCGTCAATCACCAGGCCCACGGCGGCAGCGAGCCCGCCCAGGGTCATCAGATTGAAACTCTGTCCCATCAGTTTCAGAGCAATGAACGTGACCGAAACGGTGACTGGAATTACCAGTCCCGCCACGATCGAGGTTCCCCAGTCCCGGAGAAAAACGACGAGGATGATCGACGCGAGAACGAGACCGATCAAGATAGCATCTCGAACGCTCGCGATGGATTGATGGACGATCAGAGACTGGTCATAGAAAGGCTGGATCTGGATGCCGCGCGGAAGAGTCTGTTGAATCCGTGAGATCTCCGCGTGTACTTCGTTGGCGACTTGCACAGTGTTGCTGTCCGGTTGCCGATTGATGTTGATAAGGAGCGACGGTTTGCCATTTGCCGTCACGATTGTGTAAACCGGCTTCACCGCAGAGGTGACTGCTGCTACATCTCCGACGTGTATTGGAACTCCCGCCGGCGTTGCCTTGATGACTACGCCTGCAATTTGCTCGGGAGTGCGAACCTGGGCGTTAATCAGCCCTAAGACAAGCTGATGGTTTTCCTCCAGCAGTCCGGGAGAATCAATGAGGTTCGTACGTCGCACCGCCTCCAGAATGTCGGGAACCGTAACCCCGGCCACCAGCAGCTTGGCTGGATCGGGAATGATGTGGAATTCAGGCTCTTGCCCGCCCTGCACCAGGACTGTCGAGACGCCGTCCAGACGATTCAAGCGCGGCTTGATTTCATAGGTCGCCATCTCCCACAACCTGGTTTGCTCAATCGTGTCGGAGGACAGGCTGTAGCCCATGATGGGGAAACTGGCGAACGTCAGGCGATGCGCTTCGACCTTCGCGCTGGCGGGAAGTTCGGTCTGCGCGCGAGATAGCGCGGCGTTGACGTACTGCAACGTTTGGAACATGTCGACGTTCCAGTCGAAGAAAAGGTCGATTTCGGCTGAACCGCGGCTGGTGATGGATTTGACATTCAGCAGCCCCGGCACGCTGTTCACCGCCTCTTCGAGAGGACGAGTAATGGTCACCATCATCTGATCGATCGGCATCACGCCGTTGTCCACAGCGATCAGAATTCGGGGGAAGTTGGTGGCAGGGAAAACCGCGACGGGGACAGTGAAAGCGAGATATCCGCCAATCAATGCAAGGGTGACGGTCAGGAAGATGACCGATCGCGAATGATGCGCGAACCAGTATGGAGACTTCCTGTCGTTGGAGGTCACTTACTGTTTTTCTCCTTGCTGGAATCCTTGGAGGAAGACGAGGAAGTCTCTTCGCCCGCTGAGGGTTTGTCGCTTCCCTTCTCTGTCTCTGTCTCTTTTTCTTTTGCTGCTTCGACGGAAACTTTGGTGTTGTCCGGCAGACCATAGGCGCCGGAGGCGACTACACTTTGCCCCTCTTTCAACCCATCAAGAATCTGCACGTTCTCATCCTGCCTTATTCCGACCTTGACTGCCAACTGCCGAGCGTGTTGATCGGAACCAATGACCATCACGGTCGCACTACCGTCCGCGGCAGTCAAGACGGCCGAAGCGGGAACGACCACGGCGTCCGGCACGGTTTCCGACACCATGGACAATCGCACGCTCGTGCCAGGCTTCAGAGTTCGATCCGGATTTTTCGCCTGTACCCAGACTTCGACCGTGGTGCTATTGGGATCAAGCGCCGGACTTACCAGCGTCACCTTGCCTTCCGTCGGCTTGTCCAGCCCCGAAACATCGATGGTGGCCGGATCTCCAACCTTGAGCAAGAACGCATCTTTTTGCGGGATATGGGCGCGCGCGGTTATGCGTGAAAGGTCCATGACCGTAATCAGCGGCACTCCCGCACTGGGCATTTCTCCCGGGTAAAGCGGCCGATCCGTAACCACTCCGTCGATGGGGCTGCGGATTTCTGAATAGCCGAATTGAGCTTGTGCTCCGAGGTATTTGCCTCGAGCCGAAGACAACTGGCCCTCGAATCCCTTGGTTTCCTGCTGCTTGACCACGGCGTTGAGGGAGTCAAGATGTCTTTTCGCCAGCTCATATTGAGCTCGGGCTTGTGTAAGGCTGACTCCGGCTTGATCGAGGTCCTTTCGAGGCATGGCCCCTTGCTTGAACAGTTCTTGCCGGCTGTCATAGACCTTTTGCTGAGCGTCGAACATCTCCCTGGCGGATTGCGCGTCAGATGTAGCCTTCTGTATTTCTTCCGGCAGGCCGGCAGCTGTACTCGTAACATATGTGGCTTCGGCTTGTTCAAATGCGCCTTTGTTTTCTTCCTTGGCCGCAGCCAGATCCGAGTTCTCCAGAACGGCCAGCAATTGGCCTTTGTGCACCTTGCTTCCCCGGTTAGCGTAAAACTGCTTTACCGGCGCGCTTATCTTTGGCACCAGCGCCGCTTGTTGCAGAGGAAACAATACCGCATCCGCCGTGACGATGCGTTGGACGGTTGCTTTCTGGGCGTTCGCGGCGGTGACAGGAACGGCAGCTTCCTCGGTTTTCTCCTTCGAACAGCCGACGGATAACATCGCAAGCGCGCTCGCCAGGAAAATCGAAATCGCAATGCGAGAAAGTTGTGTGGTGGTGGGGCTTTGCCCCGCCGGAACGGGGCGGAGCCCCGTCACCACACCAGCGAAATCTCGTACACCTTCACGAATTATCTTTCGAGATAAGAGCTTTTTAGTATTCATCGGTTTCAGAACTTTCCAGTCAGAGTCTGAATATTGGCGAGCGCCACCCGAAATCGCACCTGCCCATCGTCGTAGGCGTTGCTCGCGGCAGTGAGCGTATTCTGTGCTTCCACCACTTCCAATACGGTAGCTTCGCCGGACTGGTAGCGGAGACTGGTCAATCGCAGGCTCTCCGATGCCAGTTGGACAGTTTGGCTTAGCAGTTCCAGTTCCGCATGCGCGGCTTGCGCTTCGTTGTAAAAGGAACGCAGGTTTGCCAGCAGCGTACGCTGGGCTGCGCTCAACTCGACCACAGCTTGATTCTTTTGAAGGTTCGCCTGCTTCACTTTGCTGAAGTTGGCTCCCCAACTCCAAATTGGAAGCTGTAGAGTTGCCGCCGCCGAGCTGCCGAGGTTGCGGAAACCGGCGGGACTTTCCGTGGCGAACTGGTTTGCGTCGATACCGTACCAATAGTCCACTGTGATGGCCGGCAGAACTCCTCCCCACGCGCTGGTAACCTGCCGGCTGGCTTGCAGGAGCGCAGCTTGCGCGGCACGGAGATCGGGATTATTCCGCGTGCCCGTTGCGCTAACCTCGTCAAACGTCGGTAGCGCCTGAGCAGCACCGAGATCATCCACCACCGCGAAGTTCTCGTTAAAATCCTTGAACAGTAAGATGGCAAGGTCGAGACGAGTCTTGTTCATCCCTAACTCGGCTTCCCGCAAATCGCGCTGTTGCTGCCGGTACTGGAGTTGGGCCTTAATGACGTCCGAGTGTGCGACCTCGCCGCCGTTTTCCAGCTTCTCGCTGATTCCCAGAAATCGTTGCGCTTCCTCATTGGCGCGTTGCGCGGTAGCGTACTTATGCCCAGCCGCAACGTGCGCGTAATAGGCCTGCGCTACCGTGACGACCAAACCGCGCAAAGCGATTTCGGATTTGGCCCGGGCCACCGCCTGCGCGGCTGACGCTCGACCATAGTCAGCGAATGTCTGGAGGGAGAGGGCCTGATGCACATTCCCCTGTGCGATGTATTCGCGAACTCCGTTATTGGCAATAAAGATCGGGTTGTTCGTTCCCTGCGGGCTGGGCTCGGTGTAGAGAAACTGCATGTTGTAACTGACATTCGGAAGCAGCGCGGCCCGGCTTTGTACAAGATCCTGATGGGCCAGGCCAAGGGCCGTGAACGCGGATTGCAGTTGGGGATTGTTTGCCGTGGCGCGCCGCAGCGCGTCAGAAAAAGTGATGGTCGGCGGCGAAGCAGCGGCGGAGTTTAGGGGAGGGCTTTGCTCCGCCGCTGTGACCTGCACACTCGGAGCAGGTTCATTCAATTGGGCCGACGCGCGCCCCGCCATCACGACGAGAAGCGACTGGACAAAGAGTGTCTGGACAAAGAGCGTCCCGACAATCGCGGCTCTTCGCACTCGGGGGTAGTCGGTTTCCGTATTTCGCATACTCTTCTGCATTTTGCTTCTTGCACTAACCATTGCGGCAGGATTTGGCAGATTCCGAGACCCGATAGGCGTTTCAGTTGAAGCAATCACGCACATAGATAGAATTACTCGCTTCAGATTAAAGCGCGCTGAAAGAAGGATAAAATTGCGTTCAGAGTCAGTGGGTTCGAAGCGCGGGCTTGGCCAGGTCATTTTCAGGAACATCCAGGAGCGGCAACTGCACCGTGAAACGACTGCCATGGCCTTCTTCGCTGGAAACCTTGATTTCAGCGCCATGGGCCGTGCAGATGGCCTTCACGATGGCCAAGCCCAATCCCGCCCCGCCGGAGTTGCGCGAGCGTGCCTTATCCGCCCGGTAGAAGCGCTCGAAGACATGACCGAGGGCAGGGGCCGATATCCCAGCACCATTGTCGGAGACCTCGAGGATAGCCGTACCCCTGTCTCCGCGAACATTCACTTCGACTTCGCCGCCCTCTTGAGTGTATTTAATGGCATTGGCGACGAGGTTCACGATGACCTGCTGCAGGCGAGACCGATCCCCCTCTACGTAGATATTGGCCGCCACATTACTGCGGAACTGGATCAACTTCTCCTCCGCCAACAGTCTCATTTGCTCCGCAGTGGACGCCGCCAGCTGGCCGAGGTCCAGCCGGGTCTTGTCCATTTTCACCTCGCCCGCATCCAGGCGCGAGATGGCCAACAGGTTCTCGACTATGTGAGACATCCGATGGGTTTCTTCCAGGGCGCTGCCAATCTGATCCGTAAGCGAAGGGTTGAGCCGATGGCTCTGAGCGATGCCCTCAAGCTCCAACTGGAGAATCGTCAAAGGTGTCCGAAGTTCGTGAGACGCGTCCGCGGAAAAGCGGTTGATGTGCTGGAAAGCCTGATCCAGCCGCTCGATCATGCGGTTCAGCGAGACAGAAAGCCTTTCGAGTTCATCGCCGGTTCGGATGACGGGCAGGCGTTCGCTAAGATTTGTAGAGGTAATTCCTTCTGCCCGTTTCGTGATCTCGTCTACCGGCTGCAGCGATCGCCTCATCAGCCAATAACCGCTCACCACGGCAAGAGAAATGATGAAGGGCATGTAGATGGCAAACGTTACCAGCAATCCGTGGAGGACAACTTCAATCTGCTGATACGGAAGTCCGCTTTCGACGACGAACTTACTTCCATCCGGTGTCGTGAATTGTTGAGTATCAATCAGTAATTGGGGTCGTCCAGCTAAACGTACTTTTCGCGGACGATTTTGTTCGTCTCCCTTGGGTAAAGGGACTTGAGACGGATCGAATGCGCCGTCCTTCGGCGCGCCGGAAACGTACAGGACCCCAACCCCTTCCTGGACAACACGAATAAAGTGGCCGTTTACCTCGGGTGCATAGGCTTCATTGATTTCGGACTGAAGCCAATCTGTGCGCTTGAAAGGATGTTGCGACAGCAACTGCGTTCCGATTGTCCGGCAGTCCGAGCCGAGCGTTCTCTGAAGATTCCAGTAGAGGTATCGCTCCAGACCGAGGTAGACCGACACGCCAAAAATCAGTAATGCGCCGGCCAGGAGCCCCGCGTACCAGGCCGTGATGCGGAAACGGAGCGATCGAGTATTCACGAGTGCGCTCCGTTGCTGATACTGTAGCCTACGCCTCGAACGGTACGAATCAACTTCTGCTCATAGGGATCGTCCACCTTGCTTCGGAGGTGCCGCACATAGACGTCCACGATGTTGGTGATGCCGTCGAAGCTCTGATCCCACACATGCTCGATGATCATGGTTCGCGATAAAACCCTGCCGGCGTTCGACATCAGGTATTCGAGCAAAGAATATTCTTTCGAGGTCAGATCAATCCGTTTACCGGCGCGCCTCACCTGCTGAGAGAGACGGTCGAGTTCCAAATCTCCCACGCGAACCACGCTGCTGCGGCTCACGGGTCCACGCCTAAGCAGCGCCTTGACACGGACCAGGAGTTCAGCAAAAGCGAAAGGCTTGGTGAGATAGTCATCCGCGCCCGCCTCAAAATTACCCACCTTGTCGGCGACTGCGTCGCGGGCGGTTAGAATCAATACGGGAACATTGACATTCTGACTCCGCAGACGGCGAAGCACCTGAGTGCCGTCAAGTTTCGGCAGCATCAAATCGAGAATCACGAGGTCATAGTGATACGTAGTTGCAAGTTCGAGTCCGGACTGGCCGTCCGCGATCACGTCGACCGCGAAGCGCTCTGCCATCAACCCGCGAGCGACAAAGCTCGAGACCTTCGTTTCGTCTTCGACCAGCAGGATGCGCATCAAGTCTCCCGACGCATAGTATATTGCCATTTCAAGATGAAGCCTAAACAAAGCGAGGATGAAAAGTTATTCAGAATCAGCGGATATTCTCACCATTTTGTTGGTGGAGGGCAGGGCGTCCCCGCCCGGCTGCACGGACTTGGACGGGCGAGGCGCCCGTCTCTCCACCATGTAACTCATAAACGCAGCTGGGTAACAGTCTGAACAAAGTTTCATTTGGCCTTCATTGGACCTTAATCTTGCAGGATGACCATTCGGTGACCACAATGCCGACGCTAATGCTCAAGAGAAATTTCGCCGCTCTGTTGCTCTTTGCCTGCTCCCTAGCTACCGCTCAGACACCGTCGCCGGACCACTGGGTCGCGATTCGCGCCGGCCGGCTTTTTGACACGAAGTCCGCAAAGCTGGTGAGCAATCAAGTTGTGCTGATCCATGGGGACCGTATCACCGAGGTTGGCCCAGCCGAGCGCGTGAAAATACCCGCGGGCGCCGAGGTGGTCGACTTAAGCCAAGCCACCGTACTTCCCGGCCTAATCGACGCGCACACTCACGTTTTTGGAAATGGACCGGACCTGGAAGAGCAATTCTTGCGCGACTCCTACCAATACCGCACCCTGACCGCGTTCGCGAACGCGCAGAAAGACTTGATGGTGGGCTTCACAACGCTTCGCGATCTCAAGACGCTGGGGGCTAGTTACAGCGATGTGGATCTGCGCAACGCCATCGACCGCGGCGTCGTGCCGGGTCCCCGCATGCAGGTCTCGACCCGGGGCCTTCAGGCAACGGGTGGCTTCATCATGAACGGTTACTCGGAGGAGTTGGCTCTTCCGGTCGCGCTGCAGGTTGTCGACTCTCCCTGGGCCGCTCGTCAAGCGGTGCGGGAGCAGATCGCGCATGGCACAGACTGGATCAAATTGTATGCGGCATACCAGTTTCATTTCACCGAAGACGGGAAAATGATTGTCCCGCCCACGTTCACGGCGGAAGAAGTAAATGCAATCGTGGATGAGGCTCACCGGAGAGGGCACAAAGTTTCTTGTCACGCGTTTGGTGGCGAGGGTCTCCATAACTGCATAAACGCCGGCGTGGAATCGATCGAACATGGCGTGGACCTTGATGACGGCGAGATCAAGCAGATGATCCAGAAAGGCATTTATCTGGTGCCGACCCTGTATCATTATCAGCTCGATCGTGAGGAGGACGAGAAGAAACGCCATGGCCACAGTGTTGCGGAAGTCTCGGAACGCAGTTTCCCCAGGGCCGTCGCGGCAGGCGTGAAGATTGCGTTCGGCTCGGGAGCCGGTCCCTTCCCTCACGGAAGCCAAACGAAAGAATTCGAATACATGGTGAAATTCGGAATGACTCCGGTCCAGGCCATCCTTGCCGCAACCACCGGAGCTGCGCAACTCATGGGATGGCAGGATCGCATCGGCTCCCTGGAATCGGGTAAGTTTGCAGATGTCGTCGCCGTGTTAGGAGATCCAACCACCGACATCACAGAACTTGAGCGGGTGAAGTTCGTGATGAAGGGCGGGCAGGTATATAAGAACGAGCTAAAGTAAGAGGTAAAGTAGGGCGATTCGAGGACACTTGAAGAATTATAAAATCGCGGTGATTGAAGGCGACGGCATCGGGCGTGAAGTCGTCCCCGAAGGCATTCGCGTGCTCGAGGCGGCAGCACGCCGTTTTGCTCTTTCTTTGTCATGGCAGCATTACAATTGGAGTTGCGAGACCTATCTCAAGACAGGGCGGATGATGCCAGAGGACGGGCTGGAACAGTTGCGACCGTTCGATGCAATCTTTCTGGGAGCGGTGGGTTACCCTGGCGTCCCCGATCACACTTCACTTTGGGGCTTGCTTATTCCCATCCGCCGCGCGTTCAAACAATATGTGAATCTGCGGCCCATACGGCTGTTGGAAGGAATTAGGACTCCTCTCAGTAATCGCAAAGCTGGAGAGATCGATTTCTGTATTATCCGTGAGAACAACGAAGGCGAATACTCCGCGGTCGGCGGCCGTCTCCATCAAAACACAGATCTCGAAATGGCGATTCAGGAGACCGTCTTCACGCGGCAAGGTTGCGATCGGATCATGACCTATGCCTTCGAATTAGCGCGGACCCGCAAGAATCATGTAACTTCAGCCACAAAATCGAATGGCATTGTCTACACCATGCCTTTCTGGGATGAACGGTTCTCCGCGATTTCAAAGAAGTATCCCCAAGTCAAAACGGACCAGTATCACATCGATATTTTGACCGCGCACTTCGTGAGCCATCCTGACTGGTTTGATGTAGTGGTGGGATCAAATCTTTTCGGAGACATTCTGTCCGATCTCGGCGCAGCCGTCGTCGGATCGATGGGGCTGGCCCCGTCCGCGAATCTAAACCCGGAGCGGGAATTCCCTTCTATGTTCGAGCCGGTCCACGGATCAGCTCCCGATATTGCCGGAAAAAAGATTGCCAACCCGGTCGCGCAAATCTGGTCGGGCTCCATGATGTTGGATCATTTGGGCGAGAAGGAAGCCGCGCGCGCGGTCGAGGACGCTATCTTCAGGGTGCTTGCCCGGCGCGATCCTCTCACTCCGGACATTGGCGGGCGTGCCGGCACCGAGGACATGGGAAAGGCCATTGCCGCAGAAGTTTCGCTGGTGCCTGCACAAGTCTGATATCTGTGTGGAAAGAAAGGGGACGCTCTCACTCTGATCGCTAATCTGAGCGCCGATCAAAAGAGCGTCCGCTTTGATGTATTCAGTCCAACGAAGTTGCCGCACTCCAACCAGACCTAAGGAAGCACGTTGTAGACGCGTATTTCGGCTGTCTGTTTCTCATGATGGGGAACCCCCAGGTAGAAGTGATTCAACTCCGGAACCAGAATTGCCGTCTTGGCTCGAAACGAAGTCGCAATGTGACCGATCTGGACATAGTGATCGGGGTCGCTTTGCTGAAACACATCGATAAATAGCGTTCCGGCAAAGAAGAGGCGCTTACGCTGGGGATCGTAAGCCATGTCGTCGACCATTGCTGCCGCTGGCATGCTGCTCACAACCTTGCCCGAATCGGAATCCAGCACAATCAGTTTTCCGGGATCGCGCGTGCCGATAAAGAGCCGGTGAGCCTCCTCATCGAATGCTATGGCCGTAGGCTTCTTGCCCTCCGTTGCAATCGACCAGGCCGCACTTAAGGTGAGCTTGGTGCGGTCAAACACCTCGACTGAGTTGTTACCCCTGACAACGACGAAGACGCGAGGCCCCGATTTCTCTATGGCCATGCCTTCCACATCGTTGGAGTCGATCTTGATTTCGCCCGCAGTCTTCGCGGTGGAGGTGTCAACGACGGTGATGTAGGCGTTGGGGAGTTTGGCGTCCTTGCCACCATTCACGACATACAGGTACTTACTGGATGGATCGTAGGCGCTGGCGTCCGCGCCCTCCTTCAACTTGATGCTTCCGACTGGCTTGTAAGAATCCGTCTCGTAAATCTTGATTTCACCCAAGTCGCCATCGACCACGAAAAGCTTCTTCAGATCCGCCCGATAAAGCAACGAATGCGGCGCCTTGAGATCGCTAATGGTATGGATCAGCTTGTTAGTCTTGAGATCAAGAACCAGGACTTTCGAGTTCTCTTCCGCAGCGGCAAATAGCCGGTTTCCCGCAACATCCGCGGTGAAGTGGTCGAAATCGCCATCTTTGAGTTCAGGCAATGGAATCGTTTGCAAAGGCTCCAGAACCGGTTTCTGTTGAGCCCAAACTCCGGCTACAAGCGCTAGGAATACAACTGACAAAATCATTACTCGCGATTTATTCACCTTTACCTCCAGTATTGAGGAACAAGACCGTTGTCACAGAAAAACTCGTCACAGAAGACTCATGGAATGCGCTACTCACATTAATCAGGATGAACATGAAATGCGCATTAAGCGAACATTAAAAACAATTCGCGCTCTTGATTTGCGCGAACATATTAAGGAGTGTCCGAAACCTCGCGCCGGCGTCCGGCACCAACCGCTAGCATCAGCATACCCGACATAATAAGACTGCCCACCAGGTACCAGAGCCCCGCGCTGAAGTTATGAGTACGGCCTACCAGATAACCCATCACCAGAGGTCCAGCAAAGCCGCCGAGGTTTCCGACTGAATTGATCAGCCCGATTGAGGCTGCCGCGGCCGACTCACTTAGAAAAAGAGTAGGCACAGCCCAAAAGCAAGGTTGAAAGCCATAAAACGAACCCCCCACGAGCACGAAGAGGGCTATCGATACCAAGGGCCTTGAGCTATTGACAACCGCGAGCGAGAGAGCGAGCGCGCACAGAAACACAGGGATGGCCGCGTGCCACCGGCGCTCTCCAGTTCGATCGGAATGCCAGCCATTTAATTGCTGGGTGATGAAAGCAGCGACATACGGCAAAGCAGCCAGCAGAGTCACCTTTAGATCGCTTTGTCCAGAGAGGCGTTTCAGAATGGTGGGGAGCCAGAAAGCAATGCCGTAACTTCCGGTCATGGCGCAGAAATAGCATAGTGTCAACAGGATTACATCCCGGTTGTGCAGAGCTCCCCAAATGCTCAAGGACTGATGACGATTCTTCTTGGCTTGCTTTTCGCGCTGTAATTGTTCAATGATCCATGACCGCTCGTCCGCGGGCAGCCAACGAGCTTGCGCCGGCCAGTCCGTCAGATAGAAGATCGTGATCACACCGAACACGATCGCTGGGATGCCTTCCAGGATGAACAGCCATCTCCAGCCCCTCAGCCCAAGCCACGAGATCCCAAGCAGCAAACCCGCGATCGGCGAGCCAATCACATAGGAAAGAGGATTGGCGGCATAAAAGAACGCGACCGCCTTACCGCGGTCCTCGTATCGGAACCAATGAGTCACGTAGACAATGACGCCCGGCAAGAATCCCGCTTCAGCGGCGCCCAGAAAGAAACGTACGAGATAAAACTGCCGGGACGTGTGAATTAAGGCCATCAACACCGTCACCAGTCCCCAGGAAATCATGATGCGAGCGATCCAACGGCGCGCACTCCATCGCTCCACAATCAAGGCGCCGGGGATTTCCAGCAGGAGGTAGCCGAGGAAGAAAATACCTGCCCCCATGCCCACCACGCGATCGCTGAACCCAAGATCGCGGGGCATTTGGAGGGCGGCAGCTCCGATGTTCATCCGGTCCAGGAAAGCGATCACATACAACACAAACAGGAAGGGCAGAAGGCGCCGCGCGATACGATGTCTGGCGCGCCGGCCAACCTCGGCATCCGGGGCGGAAGCATCGACATGTACTGCTTCCGGCGAAGCGGCAGTCTGTTCGGCCATAATCCGTATCTTTAACTTTGTATCTTTACGTTCTCGGGCCCCACAGTCTTAGCGCACAACCAAAGTCTTTATTCGCTTAGGCACTTCCCCCACCGGGATGCGAGCGACTTCTTTGAGAGTCTGCGCGTCAATAACCGATACTAATCGAGCCGCCGAGTCCGAAACATAAACCAGTTTGCTGTCAGGCGTGAAGGCAATCCACTCTGGTACCGCCCCAGTGGGCGCGCGCCCCAGCGGATGAACTTCGGGTAGCGCCGCATGTCCGATCAACTTTAGATCAGGGAGCGAGTATTTAAAGACAGCATTGGAGAGCGTACTGTTGACCCACAACGATTTTCCGTCCGGAGTCACCCCGATTCCGTGAGACGGAACTCCTCCTCGCGCTTCCGCAATTCCGAAACCGCCGGGCTGATCCGGCAGCTTGATCCTGGCCACTTCCGCCCGTTTCGCGAAATCGACAACGGCGAATCCGTGAAAAGTGGAAAGCTGAACGAAAATGCGGCGAGTCGAGCCGTCGGGATTTGTCTCGAAGGCCATGGGGCGCACCGGGCGGTTGAATTTTACTTCCCATGCCATTTGCTGACTTTGGAGGTCAATCACTGTTGCGGCTTTATTTTCGATCGAGCCACTGACCGCATATTTGCCATCTGGTGTCACGTACACGTTGTGCACCGCGCCATCCACCGGGATGCTCTTTACTTTCTTGAGCGACGTCGTGTCGATTACATCGAGAACGCCGGGCTGCGTCCGAATGCCCACCAGCACCTGACTTCCATCTTTGGTGATGGCGAGGTTGTTCGGCCGATCGCTAAGAGGTATCTTTTTTAAGATTTCGCCGCTCTTTCGATCCACAACATCGAGCACGCTCTCCGCTTCATTGCTGACGTAGATGCGCGTTCCGTCAGGAGAGAAAACGATGCCATGCGGCAGCTCGATGCCGCGTATTACTTGTACGACCTTATTCGTCGCGGGATCGATAACGTCGATCGTGTCGCTGGCGCTATTCGTTACATAGACGCGTGTTAGAGGTTGCGGCGCAGACTCAGAAATTCCCGTGCCAACTCCGCGCACCCATTCGGCGATCACAAGCCAGTCGGGGTCGTTCTGAGACGCAAACTGCCTGCCCCCGGAATGAAACGGATCGCCTCCAGCCTCGGGCGAAAGAGGATGGAGCAAAAGCTTGCTGGAAGCGGGATCGCCGGGAACGACCACCTCTAGCGCGCTCTGAAAGTTTCGCTGTGATTGCTCGTCGCTCCAGTCCGTGCTTCCCGGCGACAACGCCTCGAGACGGAAAATCCTGTTCGGCAGAACGTGGCATCCATAGCAGCGTGCGTGCTCGGCGCGGTTCTTCAAGAAGATGGGCTGGACCTTGGTCTTAAAGAATTCGAAGCTAAGTGCTGGGGTCTGCGTCGAACTCGCAGCCGCTGGTTCGGCCGGAGGCGCATTACGCCTGGCGCCGGAATACGAGTTGTTCACAGTGGCTGCACAGAAGATCAGCAGCAGCGTCGCTCTCTTGGTCCCCATCATCCTGACGCATCCTTAGCTGCGCGAATCGCTGCGCGGCATCTATTTCACTGTTTGCGATGTTCAAGTTTGGAATCGCCCTGAAGCAAGGGTCGAAGCTCTCGGACGTCCTTCACTGTATCGAGTGCAAGCACGCGCTCGATCAAACTCGAGCATGCTGCGGCGCCGAGAACGGGCGCCATCAACTCGCGCGCCTTCGCGACCACCTCATCGCGAGTCATCGGGTTTTCTGGAGTTCCGCGTACGTGTTCCACACGCTCCGTGAGGCGCGTGCCGTCAGTCAAAGTAACTTCCACGATGGCCACTCGCACCGGTATTAATTTTTCAAGTTCCTCGTCGGGGACGAGCTGTACCTTGGCACGCTCGCGGAGTATCGCCGGGTCCTGCATGCGCGCCTTGTCGTGTGCCGCGCGGAACGAGACGGTCTTGTCGATCAGCATCACCGCAACCAGGTGTTGAAGACAAATATCCGGCATATCGCGGTTGTTGACCGTGTAGGCTGCACTAGAAGCCGCGCGCACCACGACCTGCTTCACCTGATCGGCCGCGAAGGGTTGTCGCTTCCTCAAGCTCCCCAGCGCGTCCAGCGGCGCCTGGATTGGCCCTCCCGTAGTCCACTTCTTGATCGTGGTCTGCACGACCCCGTAGCGTTCGCCGAGTTGCTCAATCATCCCCGAAGGATCGGCCTTGGAATTGAGGGACTCCACGAAATTGTTAGGGCCGGAGAGAACATCGTTGACGCCCGTCCAGCCGGAGTGGACCACCAGGGCAGCGTTGACCCCGTTGCGCGCACCCATGGCGCCGAACACGAAAGCCTTCTCGATATGTTCGGTGTCGCGCCGCCACGCGCCGATGCCGGCGCCAGCCTGTTGAGCGGCATAATCCAGCAGCCAGCGCATCTGCTGGGCGCTGAGACTGGCGGCGCAGCCGGCGGCCGCCGTCGCGCCCATGGTTCCAACCAGGTTGTGTGTTTCTTTCATGCCCGGGCCGACAGTCATCATGGCCCGCATACCGATGTCATAGCCCAACGCCACAGCGCGTAGAAAATGCGTCCCACTGGTGCCAAACTGCTCCGCCGAAGCGAGCGCTGCGGGAACCACCGCGCAGCCCGGATGCGCTCCTCCAGTGGTGAAATCGTCGTCGGTTTCATCGGAATGAGCGAGCATTCCATTCGCAAATGCCGCCTCGATCGGTCCGCAGAGAACATGCGATGCGACCACTGTGGCAATCTTCTCGCCACCATAAGCGCGCGCGAACTCGATCGCCATGCGTCCGGGAGCCAGTTCGGATCCTGAAACCATGGCGGCAATCGTGTCGAGGATGTGGTGCTTGGTCTCTTGCACCACATTGTCCGGCAGCGCCCGGTTCCGGGCCTCGGCCATGTAGGCGCTGAGTTTCTCCATCACCGGACTGATGGCCGGGCTGGCGTCCTGGGCAGCGGCCCACGCGATTCGTGGAAGCGCGATGCCGGCGGAAATCAACGCTGCTCGCTGCAACCAGCCACGTCGCGTCAACCCCAAAACACTAGTTTCGTTTCTTCCATCCTCTTCGCGTCGATCTTTCCTAGTCACTCATCACCTTTGCGTCCTGAGACTAGAAAACAACTTTGACTGCGAATTGAATTTCGCGCGATGTGGTAGTCGTCCTGGTAAGCACACCCGCACCGGCCGATGGTGCTCCAGTCCCATCGAAAATGTCGGTGTTCGTGGGCGTGATCGGCGGGGCGAAGTTGGCGTGATTGAGAATGTTGAATATCTCGGCGCGGAACTGCACGTTGAACCTCTCCGAAATCCTCTTGATGTAGTTATTCTTGAATAAAGAGAAGTCCAGCGACGTCAGACCCGGACTAGTCAAGATGTTACGGCCGGCATTGCCGCGCAGGTTAAAACAGAGAGGGTAGGGCACGGGGGCCCCGGCGCTCGGCGGTGCTTGGTCGCAATTTGCTGCCCAAGAAGTCATATCGCCGGGCCAGGTCGGGACCGAGAAGCACTGAGTCTTGATGTAATTGTTGGGGTGCCCTGGATTTGTAAGCGTCTTGCACCCGGGTCCGCCCAATCGGTTCGGGAAGGCCCAATCGTCGCTGCTGAGAGTATATTGCGGATCTGACCCTGTTCCCCAGCTTGCAGTGAAAGGAATTCCGTCGCTGGCAGTGAAAATAAGTCCCAACTCCCATCCACCCAATGCCCATTGGGCTGGCGCGGAGAAAGACTTTGGAGTTGGAAGTTCCCAGGTGCCGTTCACAACCAGGGTGCGGCCAACGTTGAAATCGGAGAGACCGCGGCTCAATCTCAAGTCGAACCAGGAGAGGCTGGAAATCGAGTTACCGAACGTGTCGCCGGCAACTGATGCTGAGCTGGTGTCCATGCTCTTGGCCCAGGTGAAGGTGCCTTGCACTTGAAAACCGCGGCTCATTCGCTTAGCCAACTGCGTCTCAAGGGCATTGTAGTAAGAGTGTCCCTCGTAAAACATTCCGCGCACCGAGCCAAAGTTCGGGTTGATGGTGAGGGGCTGCTGGCCAGCATTGGGGCCCGAGGTGAGGTTGCCGTTAACGTCTACTTGCGGCCACAGGTATCCGTAAGGTGTTTTGGTCGGGATGACGAGATCCGCCTCGTCAACCCGAAAAGGCTGATGCACGCCACGCGATCCCACATATGCGACCATCGCCGCCAACGTCGGAGTGAGCTGCTGCTGAACGTTGAGGTTCCACTGTATGACATAATCGCGCTTGGGGTGTTGAACATAGGTTGAGCGCAACGTGTTCGCCGGGAAGGTCATATTTTGACCCTGGAAGTTGTAGAACATTCCCTGGCCGGGACTATTGATCGCTGTATAGGAAAAGAAAGGTGCCGCCTGGGTGGTCAGAAGTACGAACTGATACGGCAGCGGCAGCACATCAAACAGTCCGATTCCTCCGCGGACCGCGGTCTTCCCGTTGCTGAAGGGGTCCCACGCAAAACCCACGCGCGGCTCAAAATTCTTCGTCGTGGGATTGTTGAAGAAAGAGCCGGTCCCCGAGCACCCTCCATTCGAGGGTATTCTGCCGCAAACCGGCAACTGGTCCGCCAGGTTTCGAAGATTGGCAATCTTGCCATTAGTCTCTGTCGGTACTGTGGACATTTCGTAGCGAAGGCCGAGATTCAGAGTGAGATTCGGGCGCAAGTGCCAGT
This sequence comes from uncultured Acidobacteriaceae bacterium, assembly GCA_963789205.1. Taxonomy (GTDB): domain Bacteria; phylum Acidobacteriota; class Terriglobia; order Terriglobales; family Acidobacteriaceae; genus Acidiflorens. Next base: position 71,834 of record CAWBJV010000011.1, on the reverse strand, counting down.
CGTCCTGGAGGTATGCAGCGAATATGTTCTGGCGAAGATTGCGCGGTGACAGCGTGCTGGCAATTCCACCTTGGAATTTGCTGGGATTGTTGGTGAGAAAATCGCTCAACGACCCGAAGCGCCAGATTCCATTGGGATCGGTGTCAGCAACTGCATTGAGCATCATCCGTTCGAATGCAAAACCGAACCGGACGGAATGCGTGCGCCTTGTGATGAATGCGTCGTCGTAAAGTTGAATCGAATTCCAATGGTAGAAATAAGTCGGGCTCCCCCCAACTCCGCCCGTAAAGTCGGTAACCCCGCCACTCATCAGGACCTGAGACGCGGCGCGCCCCGCAAACGCGGTTCCCCCAACACCCAAATCCGTCCTGGCCGCGTCCGGATTGATCGCTTTCAGACTCTGGTTATTGTTTACCGCTTCGTGGTTACCGCCAATACGAATCGAATTCGCGAAACTGGGCGAGAAGATGTGGGTTTCCTCGATCGACAAGAACTGCCGCGAGGTCAGGGTATTAAACTCGACGTTATCCAATCCGTCGGGAGACGAGTAGGGCGTTCTGTCGAACATGTACGACCCGAACAGACTGTCTTTGTCAGAAAACCTGTGGTCGACGCGGCCGGTTAAGAAGTTTTCGTTTACCACCTGCTGCGCGGTGAAAGTGAACGTTCCCAGGTCTCCACTGGTGTTTTGGGGCAGAGGCACAGGGTAAAAGGTCAAGTAAGCCGCCGCTGCAGGGTCCACCGTTACATTCCCGCCGACCAGATTTCCATTGCGTGCTGCCGCCGACGGCACGGTCACAAGGGTCGAAATGCCCTTCGAACTCCTGTTTGCCTCATAGTCGGCAAAAAAGAACGTTCGATTCTTAAAAATCGGGCCGCCCACCGCTCCCCCAAACTGGTTGCGCCTATAGGGGGGAGTCGATTGCGTGGGATCATCGAAATAGTTCCTCGTGTCCAACGCGCTGTTCCGGACGAACTCGTAACCGCTCCCGTGAATCTGATTTGTCCCCGAGCGCGTGATCGCGTTAACCACTCCGCCGGACGTCTTGCCATACTCCGCCGAATAGTTGCTCGTCAGCACCGAAAATTCCTGAATGGCGTCGACGCCCAGGCTCCCTCCCAGGACGCTCCCGGGCGCTCCGTTGGCGTAATCGTTGAGGCTAACGCCGTCCAAACGATAGTTGTTCTGCTGCGGCCGCGCACCGGAGATAGTCAACTGTTGTCCGAACCCGCGGTTTCCCCGGTCCGTGCCCGCCGAGAAGTCCGGCTGCGTCAGTATTCTATTCACTCCGGGCTGTAATGTTGCCAGGTCGGTCCAACTACGGCCGTTCAGTGGCAGCTCACGGACTGTAGTCGCATTGACCACGGCACCGATATCCGAGGTGGCAAGCTGCACGTCGGGAGCTTCGGTCTGTACCTGAACAATCTCTTTCGAGCCGCCGACCTGCATCGTCATGTTCAAGGACACGGTCGCACCTACGGTCAGTTCGATGCCGGTCCTTACGTCGGTTTTGAATCCCGGAGCAGTAAACGTCAACTCGTAGCTTGCCGGCAGGAGGTTCGGTGCGATGTAGAGCCCATTCTCATTAGTTGTCAACGTGCGGTTGATGCCCGTCGCAAGGTTAGTGATGGAGACGCTGGCATTCGGAATCACTCTGCCGCTGCTATCGACGACCGTTCCTGTAATTGCTCCGCCGGCGACTTGGGCTTGAACGTCAACGTGCATCGCGACGCTGTGGATGAGCAACAACGCAAGAAAACTTGCTGCGAACGTTTTCAACTTTGATGAACACAACGAGGAACACATCTTCGAGGAACACATCATGGGGGCCCCCTTTTTTGTGCGAACCGAGCTTAACTCAGCGGTCAAGAGTTGAAGCACATTAATTTCCATTCATGCATTAACTTCTATTCATGCATCAACTTCCATTCACTTGCACTCCGCGAATCGGGGAGGATTGGAAGCCCCGGGATCGTTGTCGCTTTGCCCGTCGCACTCTGGACTGTCTTTGATCTGCGGTAGCTACAATGGCGCCACGGTCGTCTTCTTGACGAAGTTCATAAGGCTAGTAATATCCGTGATTCCCCTTCCATCCTATTGGCGGTGAGTTTGGGCAAGAAGCCCGCTCCGGTTTTCAAGAATGAGGCGCTTCCGGACGACGGCGAGCACACTGTGGCCAGTGGCTTTGTGCCGTCTGACTCAATTGCGTTGATCTTGACAATGATCGATTGACGACGTTTAACGCCGCAACAAATTCGGCATACCGCACTTGGCGGCGATCTTGCGGAGGATCTTCACCCCCGCCGCTTTAGTCGCATCGACGGATCGTTCCGCTTGTTCTTCGGCGAGTTGCGAATCCGACACGGCAGTTATGGCGAGGATTCGTCCGGCTTGATCTAACTTCACGTCAACGGCTAGTCCCGGCTTGGGAGGTATTTCAGACTTCCAGACGCCTTCGAGGCTGAACCAGTACTGCCGGCCCTCGATCATCAGCAGACCAGGAAGCGTGCGATCTGGACCCGTGGGACTGGGGCCCGTGCGGGGATAACGCAATACTTTGCCTCGTTTCTTCATGCCTCTTTCCGGCAAATCGGGAAAACGAAAGCAGTTGTACGAATGCGCTCTTGATGCTAGGCTTTTCCGCATTGGAAGCCACGCTTTTGCCCCACCCTCCTCCCGCTGGCTTCCTGTGCTCTCGTCTCGCATTGCGCGAAGGGTAAGGAAAAACCGTCATGCCGCTACGAAATTCTCTGCGCGCGCCTGGGTTCGGGCAGAGTGTCGCGCAGAGAGAAAGAGAAATGGATCAGACCGCGAAGGAAAGGCAAGCGCTCGACCAACTCTTCAGCCTGGCCTACGAGGAGTTGCGCCGGCTGGCTTCGAGCGTCAAGCGCGGGGACCCGAGCAACACGCTCAGTGCCACGGCTCTGGTCAATGAGGCGTGGCTGAAACTGGCGAAGCAGCCCGGTATAGCAGCCACCTCGCGTCTGCACTTCAAGCGCATCGCGGCCCGCGCGATGCGCCAATTGCTGGTCGAGGCAGCGCGACGCCGCAACGCGCATAAACGCGGCGGCGACGGGGAAGCCATCTTTGTTTCTTTCGACGATTCTCTCGACGGCGCAGTGACTCCCCAGGAAAACATGCTGGCGCTGGACACGGCCTTAACCGAACTCGCTCGCCTCGAACCGCGACAGGCCTTGATCGTGGAAAGCCGGTTTTTCGGAGGGCTTGAAGTCAGCGAAATATCAGGTCTGATAGGTGTGTCGGAGGCCACGATCTTGCGCGACTGGCGAGCGGCCAAGGCCTGGCTGGGGCAATCGCTTCGTCGGGCAGGATGACTCTGTATTTCGCAACAGTAGGTAGGGACTGAACGCAGGACTCGAACCTATGGATAGTGCACGCTGGGACCAAATCCAGAAGTTATTTCATGATGCCGCGGACGTGCCCCAAGGCGAGCAGAGAGGTTTCTTACAGGCGGCATGCGGCGGCGACGAGGATCTCATCGTTGAGGTTCTAGCCATGCTGGACCAGGACGCGCGCGGCCATTCGCTGCTCGATCACAATATCGCCGACATTGCGCAGGAGACGTTTGCCAATGCGATTCCGGCTTCCCTGATCCTCAAAGAATTCGGCCCGTACCAGATCTTGAGGTTGCTTGGCGAAGGCGGAATGGGAGTCGTTTATCTTGCCGAACGCAGAGACCTCGGTACGCAAGTCGCGATCAAGGTCCTGCGTGACGCCTGGCTTTCGCCGGCGCGCCGCGAACGCTTTGCCAGCGAACAACGGACCCTGGCGCAACTGAGTCATCCATTGATTGCGCGGCTCTACGACGCAGACACATTGGACGACGGAACTCCGTGGTTCGTGATGGAGTATGTCGACGGCGTTCCGCTCACGGACTATTGCAGAAAACATGAGTGCTCGGTAGAGCAGCGTCTTCAGCTGTTTCGGTCGGTGTGCGAGGCGGTGCAGCACGCGCACGGTCACGCAGTCATCCACCGCGACCTTAAGCCGTCCAACATCCTGGTCAAGGACGATGGCTCGGTCCGCCTGCTCGATTTCGGTATTTCCAAACAACTGGAGAGCCTGGACCTGCAAGTCGACCAGACCATGACTGGGCTTAGAATGATGACGCCGGCCTATGCATCGCCGGAGCAGATTCGCGGCGATCGCGTCGGAATCAGTACCGACGTTTATTCCCTTGGCGTCATTCTCTACGAGCTGTTGACCGGCCAGCTTCCCTTCGACTTGTCTGGCCTGACTCCTGCGGAAGCCGCCTCAATCATTGCTGAGCATGAGCCGGGCAAGCCATCAGCAGCAGTTAAGCGAACGACCGACTCTGATGCCAACTCTCGCACGCTATCTTCATCTTTGGGCAAGACAGCCTGGGCTGATCTCGATGTGCTCTGTCTCAACGCCATGCGCAAGGATCCGCGCCGCCGGTATCAGTCGGTGGAAGCTTTGATCCGCGACGTTGACCATTACCTGAATGGTGAGCCACTGGAGGCACGGCCCGACACGCTGGACTATCGGATAGGCAAGTTTGTCCGGCGGAATCGACGCGCGGTTGCGGCAACCGCCGTGATCTTCGCCGTGATCGTCGGACTGATCACCTTCTTCACCGTACGGCTGGCTAAGGCACGCGATACCGCGCTCGCTGAAGCTGCGCGCACACAGCGCATACAGCAATTCACGGCCAACCTTTTTCAGGGCGGAGATCCCGCCGTCGGCCCCTCCGACTCCTTGCGCGTGATCACTATCGTCGACCGTGGAGTACAGGAAGCAAAGACTCTCAACCGTGACCCCAAGGTGCAGGCCGAGCTCTACCAGAACCTCGGCAGTATCTATCAGAAACTCGGCAAGTTCGAGCCAGCGGATTCCTTACTCCGGTCGGCCCTCGACCAACGCAAGTCATTGTTCGGAGCAGATAGTCGGGAAGTAGCCGAGAGCCTTACTGGTCTCGGTTTGCTGCGGTCCGATCAGGCGCATTTGGAGGAGGCCGAACAACTGACTAAGCAGGGCTGGGAGATGTCTAAGCGGCACTTGCCGCCGAACCATCCGGCGATTGCGAAGGCTACTCTTGCCTACGGAAAAGTGCTGGCGGAGCGCGGCTCCTACGATCAAGCGATCGCTGCGCTGAATGAGTCCGTGCGGCTACAGTCGGCTCCGGGCGTGGCGCCAGCCGATCTGGCCACCAGCCTCTCCGCATTGGCGGACGCGCATTACCGCGCCGGCCATTACGATATTTGCAAATCCTTGTACACTCGCGTCCTCGAGATGCACCGCCAGATCTATGGTGAACGGCACCCGCTAGTCGCCGACGATCTTGGCAGTCTCGCTGCCGTCCAGCGCGATTTAGGTTATTACAGTGAAGCCGAACGCCTGGACCGGCAAGCGCTCGAGATCGCTCAGGCCTACTATGGCAATAACCACCCCAAGACGGCTGGACGCTTGACCGCCTTAGCCGAATCCCTCACGTACGAGAATAAATATGACGAGGCCGTCTCTTCTCTGGACCAGGCCCTAGCGATCCAGGAACGTATTTATGGTCCGGTACATCCGTCGGTAGCCGAAACCCTCAACGAACTGGGGAACGTGGCTTCGATGCGCGACCACCTGGACGAAGCGGAGGCGCGATTCCAGCGCGCGGCTGACATCTATCGCGCTGTCTACGGCGACCACCATTATCTTGTCGCGATCGCGCTCTCCAATGTGGCGGGCATCACCTATGACAAGAAGGACTACCCTCGTGCTGAACAACTTTTTCGCGACGTGATCCGCCGCTATAGAGAAACGCTCCCGGCGGACAATGTAAACCTCGCGATCGCGCATATTAAGCTGGGACGGGCTCTGCTCCACGATAATCGTTATAGAGATGCGGAACCCGAGACCCTGGCCGGCTATGAAATCCTGGTCAAGCAAAGCAGCCCGTCGACGAGTTTCATTCACGCCGCGCGAAAAGATCTCGCGGCTGAATATGAAGCTCTGAACCAACCGCAGCAGGCAGCACGATTTCGAGCCGAGTTGGCCGCTGCCGCGGCAAATCCCGCCAATGCCAACCGCTAAGAACTGCCATATTGTTGAGTCAATTGGCTACTCCTCTCCCTCATCTCGGGGCCTGATGGCAGGCCTTCAACCGCATTTTCTTTCGCGATCTAAGAAGTCGCATGACGGTTTTTCCCGCCAATTAGCGCAATGCGAAGTGAGTACAAACGGCGCACGGGAAGGAGCGGAGCCGCGAGATATGCAACATGGCTCCGCTTCGCGCCACTCGGCAACGCAAATCTGCAGGAAATGGAGCATTCAAATGAGTAATCGTGCCTCGAAGTCTAATTCATTGCAGGTCCTCTTCGCCCTTGTAGCTTTGGCCTTGATCGTCAGTCTGCCGAGCCCGCTTCAGGCACAGACCTTCCAAACGGTACCGGCGCTCGCCTTCACCAAAGCCTTCGCCGGGGCCGAGCCGCTGCCCCAGATTCTGACCATTGCGTATACCGATCAATCGACGGTTCGCTTCAGTACGGCCGCGTCGACCAACAGCGGTGGCAGCTGGCTGTCAGTCTCTCCCGGGGGTGGAGGTTGCTGCAACACACCGCTTGCCGTTTCGGCTATCGTAACCGCCGGCAGTCTGGCGGCTGGGACTTACACGGGGCAGATCGTCATTACCAACTACTCCAATTCCAGCATCAACATGACGATCCCCGTGACTCTCACTATCGCGGCGTCGAGCGCGACGTTCTTCGACGATCTTCCCGGAAAACTTAGTTTCTCCTTCACGACAGGCGGCAGCGCAACCTCGCAGGCGGTTCAGATTCGAAACTCCGGAGCGGGCACGTTGAACTGGACCCTGACATCCAGCACCGCGGATGGCGGAGGCTGGCTCAGCGCGTCGGCCTCGAGTGGCGCTGCTCCATCCACTATCACAATCGGCATTAACAAGAGCAGCCTGCCCGGAGGCGGCGCGTCCGCTGGCACCTTCGTGGGCCAATTGCTATTCCAGACGTCAGGGGACAGCGTCACCATTCCGGTGGCCGTCACCGTCGGCACCTCCGTGTTTACCCAGATCAATCCGCTCAACTTCACTATGGCGTTCGGGGGATCCAATCCACTCGCCCAGGTCCTCAACATCGCCATGACCAACAACGCCACCGTTCGTTACAGCGCGTCGGTAGCGAACGCGAAGGGGGGCAACTGGCTGAGCATTTCTCCCTCGGGCGGCGGCTGCTGCAACACGCCGCTGGCAAATATCGTCAGCGTGAACGCGGGTTCAATCGCCGCGGGAGCCTATACCGGCGAGATCATCATCACCGAGTACGCCAATCCTGGCAGGGCGATGGTTGTGCCTGTGACCCTCACCGTCGCTTCATCGGGAGCGTTTTTCGCCGACCTTCCCGGACAATTGAGCTTCTCTCTCAAGACCAACGGCACTACTGCAACCTCGCAGACGGTTCAGGTCTCGAACGGAGGTTCCGGCACGCTGAACTGGACTCTCGCTGCCAGCACCGCCGATGGCGGTAACTGGCTCACTGCGACGCCCGCGAGCGGAGCTGCGCCTTCGGCTGTCTCGGTAGGAGTCACCGTTAGCCAACTGCCTGGAGGAGGAGCGGTCGCCGGCGAATATATCGGTCAATTAGTCTTCCAAACCAGCGGAGACACCACCACCATTCCCGTGACCGTCACGGTTGGTGCATCACCATTTACGCAGTTGAATCCGCTCAGCTTCACCATGCCGTTCGGTGGTGCGAACCCGCTGCCCCAGGTTCTGAACGTAGCTATGATCGACAATTCGACGGTGCGTTTCAGCGCGTCGGTTGCAACGGCCAAGGGCGGCAGCTGGTTATCCATTTCTCCCTCGGGCGGTGGCTGCTGCAACACTCCGCTGGCTATTGCAGCGAGTGTGAACGCAGGCTCTATCGCTGCCGGAACCTACACTGCCGAGATTATTTTCACCGAGTACTCTAATCCTCAGCGGTCGATGGTCGTGCCTGTAAACCTGACAGTCGTCGCCAGTGGACCATTCTTTGACAATCTGCCCGGCGGATTGAGCTTCTCCTTCAAGACGGGCGGCGCCGCCACCTCACAGATCGTGCAAGTCGGAAACGGTGGAACCGGAACTTTGAGCTGGACCGCTACAACCAGCACCGCCGATGGCGGCGCCTGGCTGACAGCAACGCCCTCCAGTGGAACCGCGCCCTCGATTGCGACAATCTCGGTCACCGCTGCAAATCTACCTAACGGTGGGCTAGTCGCCGGAACCTTCAGCGGTCAACTGGTTTTCCAGACGGCAGGAGACACGACCACCATTCCGGTCACGGTCACCGTGGGAACCGCCGTGTTCACCCAAATGAACCCCATCAGTTTCACCATGCCATTCGGCGGTTCGAATCCACTGCCGCAGGTGCTGAACATCTCCACCACTGACGAATCCACCATCCGTTTTAGTGCGAGTGCGTCATCGGCCAAGGGTGGCGCCTGGCTGTCAATCTCTCCCTCGGGAGGGGGTTGCTGCAATACGCCGCTGGCTCTTACCGTAAGCGTAAGCGCGAGTACGCTGGCGGCGGGGACCTACACGGGAGAAATCATCATCACCCAATACTCCAACCCCGGCCTATCGATGACCATCCCGGTAACTTTGACCATCGGTGCTTCCTCGAGCGCATTTTTCGACAGCCTCTCGGGCGGGCTGAGCTTCTCGGTGCAGCCCAGTAAGAAGGCGACTCCGCAGACGCTTCTCGTCGGCAACGGAGGTGCCGGCACGTTAAAATTTACCGTGGCTCCAAGCACCGCCGACGGCGGCGCCTGGTTAACTGTGAGTCCTCTCCTTGGATCGGTTGCCCACGGAGCGCCTCCCAAAGCACTCACGGTCTCGGTCAACGTCCTAAATTTGCCCAACGGAGGAGCCATCGCGGGCACCTTCACCGGTCAACTGCTGCTTGAGGCGCCTGGAAGCATCGCGACCGTTCCGGTCACGGTCACTGTAGGCAAGGCCTCCTTCTCTCAAGTGAACCCGATCAGCTTCGTCATGCCGTTCGGCGGGGCAAATCCGCTGCCTCAGGTTCTGACGATCCCGGCCAGCGACAATTCCGCGATTCGCTTCTCTGCGAGCGCGATCACTGGCAAGGGTGGTAACTGGCTCAGTATCTCTCCCTCGGGCGGCGGCTGCTGCAACGCACCACTGCCGATCAGGGTCAGCATCAGCGCCAGCTCTCTTGCAGTCGGGTACTACACCGGAGAAATCAGCATCCTCGAATACGCCAACCCCGGCAGATCCATGACCGTGCCCGTCAATCTGGCGGTCGTGGCCTCCAGCAAGGCGTTCTTCGATAACCTACCCGGCCAGACCAGTTTCTCGTTCAAGCCGAGCAGTACGAACCCTCCATCGCAAACCATTGTTGTTGGGAACGGTGGAGCGGGAACTCTGAACTGGACGGTTTCCGCCACCACTGCGGATCCCGGCAAGTGGATCACGTTGGTTCCAGTCAAGGGCACCAACTCCGGAACCTACAGCGTGTCCGTCGTCAACTCGAAGCTGCCTGGCAAGGGCCTTATTGCGGGCACGTTCATCGGGCAGCAGGTACTGAAAGCGACGACTGGCAACGTGACCATCCCCGTGGTCGTCACGGTAGGCGATCCAGTCTTCGTTCAGCTCCCGACCGTCACCTTCAGTACCACCGTGGGCGTGAATCCCGCGCCGCAGACGATAAGCATCGCCAGCACCAGCGCCGTCATCCGCTTCACGCCGATCTCGGCGTCGGGCAAGGGCGGGAACTGGCTGAGCATCTCTCCCTCGGGCGGCGGCTGTTGCAACACGCCCACGAACGTCACTGTCAGCGCGAATGCCAGCGCGCTGGCGGCGGGGACCTATGTTGGAGAGATCAACGTCATCCAGTATTCCAACCCTGCGGAGTCGATGACGATTCCCGTGGTTCTCAATGTCCACTGACGGAATTAGTCCACAACACAACAAGCGCCGGACTGCATGCTCAGGCATGCAGTCCGGTTCCACAGATAAATCCAGCTGCGTTGTTCTGAAAATCGCGGAGAGCGGTCGCGTTCTAGCCAAGCCACTGCGGGTTGGCGACGGTGCCGTCAAACTGGTGACTAGTTTTATAAAGCTCGAACTGGCCTCCCTCCGCAGCCTTTGCTGTTTTTGCCAGAAGAGCTGCAACTTGGGAAGCGCCCATCGGTTGAAAATTGTGCGCGGCGCGGAGAGCTTGCTGAAGGATTGAAAGCGAATCGCAGCCGGTGATGACGACACTGGTGGGAAGACTCATTGCGTATTGCAGACACTCGACCGGCGTAACGGTCTTGCTCCTGAGAATAACCTTGTCGCCCATCGGTTTCATGCCGAGAACTCCGATGTCGTCCTTGGTCAGCACCGGCAAGACCTTCTTTTCGAAACTGTCGAAGTGGGCGTCCATTACGTTGAGAGGCATCTGAACCGCATCGAACGTGAACCCGTGCTTTGAGGCGGTGGCCAGCATCTTCAAATGAATATCTGGACTCTTGTGGCCGGTGAAGCCGATAAAACGGATCTTGCCCGCCTTTCGGGCTTCCACAGCGGCCTCCATCCCTCCGCCTTCGGCAAAAATGCGGTCCGGATCGGAATCGCGAATCACTTCATGAAACTGGAGTAAGTCAATCCGATCCGTCTGCAACCGCCGTAATGATTCATTAAGTTGGGTTGCAGCAGCAGTTTTGTTTCGGCCATCGATCTTGGTCATCAAAAAGGCCTTCTGCCGATAACCATCGCGCAGCGCTTTGCCCATTCGAATTTCGCTCTCTCCGCCGTTGTAGTCCCAGCAGTTATCGAGGAAATTGATTCCTTCATCGATTCCCATGCGAATAATGCGAATGCTCTCTTCGGGATCGCTCTGATTGCCCAGGTGATACCCACCGAGCCCGATCAGTGACACCTTCTCACCCGTGCGACCTAGCGTTCGATATGGCATTCCGTTCCTAGTATCCGACTTAGAATCCGGGTTTGCGGCTCCACTTAGGCTACCGGCCATCAATAAGGATGCGGCTGTCATGCCGAGAAATTCTCTCCTGCTCACGCTTGAATCATGATTAGCAGCCATTCTGTCTTGCAAGGGCGACCGATCCGAAGAATCACAGCATGGATGATTCGAGTCACCATTGTCTAGAGTCATAGGAGAACCCTCCTGTGCAGCGGGCACCTGGCAATCTTAGCCGAAACTGCTGTTGCTCGAGAGTGGCAAATCGCGGACCCGCTTGCCGGTGGCGGCGAAAATCGCATTGCAAAACGCGGCGACGAAGGGCGGTACTCCTGGCTCGCCGACGCCAGCGGGCGGCGCGCTGCTCTCGGTAATATAGACGTTGGTTTGAGCCGGCACCTCGTTGATACGGGCCACCGAGTAGTCATTGAAGTTCGATTGCTGGATCACTCCATTCTTGGCAGTGATCTCTCCGCTGCGCACAATGCTCGTGCCGAAAACCACCGCGCCTTCGAATTGCGCGCGCGTTGCTTCCGGATTCACGACGAGTCCCGCATCCAGCGCTGTATCAACACGCGGGATGCGGATCTCCCCGTCATCACCTACCTCCACTTCCACGACCGTGGCCACATAGGTTAAGAAACTTCGATGCGCGGCGAATCCAAACCCGTGGCCCTCTGTGCTCTTCTTCTTGGCCCAGCCGGATTTTTCGGCAACCACTTCAATGACCTTCCGCAGGCGGCCAGTTTCCCAGGGATATGTCTTGTAATCCGCTCCGTAGTTCGGATACTGCACATTGGTGAAGTCCAAAGTGCGAGCCGGTCCGACAAGGTCCAACATATACTCCACTGGGTCGCGCTGCGCTCGATGGGCCAATTCGTCGGTGAAACATTGAACTGCGAAGGCGTGATAGATGTTGGCCACGGATCGCAGCCAGCCTATCCTGACATGAGCTTGCGCCGGACCATTCTCGATGCGAATGTTCGGCAAGTTGTAGGGAAGATCCGTCCAACCCTGTGCCAGGTGCGGAGGATCGCCATAGATTGAGTTCACATCGAAGATCGACGTGATGGGAGGAAAGACCGATCTTTGCAGCCACGCCGTGGGCCTTCCCTTCTCATCGACGGCTGCCTTCATGTACATGGCAGCCACTGCGTTGTAATAGTCAAACTTGACGTCGTCTTCGCGCGTCCACACAACTTTTACGGGGCGGCCCAGCTTCTTCGATAAAACCGCGGCTTCGGCAACGTAGTCAGGTTTCGATTTTCTTCCAAACCCACCGCCCAACAATGTGACGTGGCAGATCACGTTCTCGGGCGGAATGCCGAGTTCGGAGGACATAATTGCTTGGGCGGCCTGGGGATTCTGGGTTGGCGCCCATGCAGTAACTTTTCCATCCTTGAAATCGGCCAGCGCCACCATCGGCTCCATCGGAGCGTGGGCCAGTAGTGGAACGTAATAGTCGGCTTCCACTACATTATTGCCAGTGGGGAACGCTTTGTCGGAGTCGCCCACGATGCGAACAGGCTTCCCCGGCTTGTGCGCTGTCGCCCTAAGCTCTTTCTTGTACTCAACCGAGTCGTAGGATTCGTTCGGCCCGTTGTCCCAGGTTATCTTCAACTTCTTGCGGCCCTGGAACGCAGCCCAGGTGTTGTCGGCAATCACAGCAATGCCGCCCAAGGGCTGGAAGGCAGCGGGGGGCTTAAACGGATCGATCCTGACGGTCTTTTGCACGCCTGCAACCTTGAGCGCGTCCTGATCGTCGAAAGTCTTTATTTTCCCGCCGAAGACCGGGGGATGTTCGATCGATGCATACACCATGCCATCCAGATGCGCATCCATTCCATACATCGCTTTTCCTGTGCAGAGATTTTCGAGATCGACGCTGGTCATTCCCTTCCCGATGTACCGCCACTCCGAGGGATTTTTCAGCTGAAGCTCTTCCCTCTTTGGCTCGGTAAGGCGTGCCGCTGCCGAGGCCAGTTCGCCGTAACCCACGCGCCGGCCTGTTGCTTTGTGAATCACTAGATGGGGTTCGGTTGAACACTCCGATGCGGGAACCTTCCACTGTTGCGTCGCCGCCTGGATAAGCAGAAAGCGCGCCGCCGCGCCGCACTCTCGCATGGTGTCATAGAATCGCCTTACCGATTGCGAGCCGTCCGTATTTTGGTCGCCGTACCGCTTATCGCCAATCGCCTGATCGATCTTCACGCGCTTCCAGTCGGCGTCAAGTTCGTCCGCCAGCACCAGCGGCAAGGATGTGCGGATGGCCGTCCCCATCTCTGACCGGTGGGCCACGATGTAGACGGTTCCATCCTGCTGAATTCCGACAAAGAGATTGGGATGAAGTGTTGCGCGGTCCGCGTCGGTTTGACCGTTCGTGGGCAACCCCTGCGCCCACATTGGCGGGACGTACCGCACCGCCAGGATAAGCGCTCCAGATCCAAACACTCCCTTGAGGAACTTCCGCCGGCTTACATTCTCGATTGCGCTCATGCGTTTTTCCCCGCTGCCAGCTTGATCGCCTGGCGAATTCGTTGGTAGGTTCCACAGCGGCAGATGTTGCCAGCCATGGCGTCGTCGATTTGCTCGTCGGTGGGATGTGGAGTGGTTTTCAACAATGAAACCGCTTGCATGATCTGTCCGGACTGACAATATCCGCACTGCGGTACGTTGATCTCCATCCACGCTTGCTGAACCGGATGCAGCCCGCTTGCCCCAAGATGCTCAATCGTTCGAATCTCGCTACCCGCTGCCTCGCTCACCGGCGTGACGCACGACCGGATTGCTTCGCCGTTCTTGTGCACGGTGCAGGCGCCGCAAAGCGCCATGCCGCAGCCAAACTTTGTTCCCGTCAATCCCAGGACGTCCCGAACGTACCAGAGCAGGGGCATGTTGGGATCGCCATCGAAAGTGCGATCTATCCCATTCACTTTGAGTCTCACCATCAAGATCCCCTTTCGCCAATTCCACCAAGCATTCTGTGTGCCACGTCGCATGAAAAAACATATTGGAGACAAAACCCAGTGCGCTTCTCAGTTTGGATCCCGCTGCGAGACACAATCTCTTGTCTTGAGTGTCCACATTTCGACGGCCGCGTCGAAGGACTGAACACTGTCGTCCAGCGGGCACGGGCAATGAAATTAGAAGAGGGCATACTGTGGGCCTGAACACGCTCCAGTCCAGCGCAAACCAGCGGTCTGTAGGAGATACACGGCCTCGCAGGATGGCAAGGAACTTGCTTCTGTTTAGGTCGACCGGGTTGAATTAGGTCGGTCGAACGAACATGGAGTGCCAGGGACCGGCGCTTCTGTCGACAACTGTATTGCATTCGTGTTGAAAGCAATCAGCGACGTTCGCTGGAGGAGAGTCACGAAAATGGGAGCCCGCTCGTTTTTTTTAACCGCGGCAGTATGTGCTATTACATGGATCTTTCCGTCTTCGAGGTTGGCTGCTCAAGATGCGCATTTCCATAACGCGCCAACGTCAAGCGTTCAGCTAAAGAACCCATACGCCGGGCAGACCGCAGCCGTCGCAGCAGGCTCAAGACTGTATACGATGAACTGTGGCTCTTGCCATGGAATCAGGGGACGCGGAACCGGAAACATCCCTGCGCTATCCAAAGGACCCACGCAATCAGTACCGGATGGAGAGGTCTTCTGGTTCATCTCAACCGGATCCGTCAATAACGGCATGCCAGCTTGGGCCAGCCTGCCTGAGCAGAAACGATGGCAGATTGTTACTTACTTGAAGTCACTCAAGAATTCCCAGAGCGCGCAAAAAAACGCTTCTGCATCTCCTGAGGCTATGCCTGCCAATGTGAAGCCAGTTAAAACCGATGCCCCGCCGCCGCAAGCACCATTTACAGATTTCCGCTTTGAGCAACCTGGAACAATCCGCAAGATCACAGCGCAAGATCTTCCGGCGCCCTACACGACCGAGTCAGCGAACAAAGGACCTCAGTTGGTTGCCCGTCCGCACGATGCGTGGCCGACAGCGCCGGCCGGATTCACCGTGCAGCAATACGCAACCGGCCTCGATAATCCGAGATTGATCCGGACTGCCCCCAACGGCGACTTTTTCCTGGCAGAGAGCAGCAGTGGCAAAATCAAAGTCTTTCGCGGAATCACCAGCAATGGCAGGCCAAAGCAGACAGGCACCTTCGCCACCGGACTCAACCAGCCCTACGGCATAGCCTTCTTTCCTCCCGGAGACAAACCCGAATGGATGTACGTAGGAAACACCGACTCCGTCGTCCGGTTTGCATACCAAAATGGGGACTTGAAAGCGAGCGGGCCAGCACAGCACATTGTCGACCTGCCTCACGGCAGTGGCCACTGGACCCGCGACGTGCAGTTCACGGCCGACGGCAAGAAGATGTTCGTCGCAGTCGGCTCGGCTTCGAATGTTGACGACCCCGACACCACGCCGGACGAAAAGAATCGCGCCGACATCCTGGAATTCAACCCCGATGGCTCAGGGATGGAAGTCTACGCGTATGGCATCCGCAATGCGGGAGGCGGGCTGGCGATCAATCCGACGACGGTTGAGCTGTGGTGCTCGGTTAACGAACGTGACGGCTTAGGAGACAACCTTGCCCCCGACTACATCACGCATGTCGAAGCAGGCGGATTTTATGGCTGGCCGTGGTGGTACATCGGCAGCCATCAGGATCCGCGGCACGAAGGCAAACATCCGGAGTTGAGAGATAAGGCCATTGTTCCCGACGTGTTGTTGCAGCCTCACAACGCTTCACTTGAGATGACGTTCTACGAAGGCACGCAATTCCCTGCGGAATATCAGGGAGACATTTTCGCATCCGAGCACGGTTCGTGGAACCGTTCGGTGCGCGCCGGATATGAGGTGATCCGCGTACCTCTGCACCAGACAGCCCGGGCCAGCGGCGAGTATGAAGATTTTCTCACCGGATTTGTGGTCGACAACCGATACGTGTGGGGGAGGCCGGTCGGCATCACCGTAGCTCAGGACGGATCGCTGCTCGTAACCGACGACGGGTCGAATTCGATCTGGCGAGTCAGTTACACGGGTACTACCGACAAAAGCGCGAGTGAGCGAAACCATGCCAGCCACAGTTCTGCAAGCCAAAGTGCTGCAAGCCACGGTGTGACGCGTGCATCTGAGTAGAGGGCGCGTGATTAAGTTAGTGAGCGCAGTCGCGACTTTGGGATTGTGCGCTTTCCAATTCGGAGACCGGAATGGCTTGAACAGTATGCCATTCGGGCAAGTGCAACCTCTGGTCTCCGATCTGGCAAAGGCGCGGAGATTGGCCAGGCAAGGGAACATTGATCTGCTCGCGGGAGAGACGGTTCCGGGAAAGGCTGTGAGTCTTCGCGGTGAAATCACCGACGCGAATTGTTATCTCGGCAGCCACACGCACGGTTACGACCACGCCTTCTGCGCGAAGCTGTGCGCGGCCGCCGGTAGTCCTCTGGTATTCGTTTCCGATCGGGGCGGAGAGATTTATCTTGTGCTCAGCGAACGGAACGGCATACGGCTTCCTGAAAGCGTTCTCGATCGCATAGGTGTTCCTGGGACCGTGGTCAAGGGTAAAGTGCTGGATGCGGGGGGAATGCGCGCTCTGGCGGTTGAGGGGTTGGCGCATTGAGCGCCGGCGTGACACAAAGTTTGAATTAATACTGTTGGAGGTCAATATGAAGAAAAAAGAAATCTCGGCAAGTTTGGCTGGGACTATTTCGCTCTGGGGAGAAATTTCCGTCCATCGCCTCGGCTTCGGGGCAATGCGCCTCACCGGCGCCGGCATCTGGGGTCCGCCAAAAGATCGGAAGGGCGCCCTAAAGGTTCTTCGCCGTGCCGTGGAACTCAATGTCAATTTCATCGACACCGCGGATTCCTACGGGCCGCACGTAAACGAGGAACTGATTGCCGAAGCCTTGTTTCCCTACCCGCCCGGCTTGGTGATTGCGACCAAGGGTGGCTGGAACCGTCCCGGCCCGAATCAATGGACCCACGATGCAACTCCTTCTCACCTTCGCGAAGCGGTTGAAGGCAGTCTCAAGAGACTGCGACTGGACCGCATCGACGTTTACCAACTGCACATTCCTGACCCCGTCGTGTCCTTCGACGCATCAGTGGAAACTCTCGCCGAGCTGCGAAGTGAAGGAAAGATTCGTCTGGTCGCGTTGTCGAACGTCACGCAAGAGCACATCGAGCGAGCGCGCAAAATTGTCCCCATCGTGTCTGTGCAAAATCGCTATAGCTTTGCCGACCGCGAATGGGACTACGTAGTGAGTTACTGTCAGCGCAACGGAATTGCTTTTATCCCCTGGTTCCCATTGGGAGCCGGCAAGGTTGCCGGGGAAGTGCTTAACCGAATCGCGCAGGCGCACGGTGCGAGCCCTATCCAGATAGCGCTGGCCTGGCTCTTGCGACGATCTCCCATCATGCTGCCCATCCCAGGGACATCCTCGATCGAGCATCTCGAGCAGAATGTCGCGGCCGCATCACTGCGCTTAACTGAAGAAGAATACGAGGAGCTTTCCAGCGTCTCCGAGTTGGTGGGATCGCGATGAAGGCACCATTCAGGAAATAACGGAGACTCTATGAAACGTCTTATTACAAATCAGGTGAAACTCGGATTCGTCGGCCTGGGTAACATGGGAAGCCGGATCGCACAGCGACTGCTTAATCACGGATACCCGCTCTCCGTATACGATCGGGATCCAGCTAAGACGCAGATCATCGCAGCAGACGGCGCCACCGTTGCCGAGAGCATTTGTGAACTGGCACGCACTGCCGATGTGGTTCTCTCCTGCTTGACCAATGATGAAGCAGTTCGGAGCGTTTATACGGAGCCTGAGGGAATTTTCGCTGGGGCACGGTCAGGAACCGTCGTTCTAGAGATGTCCACAATCTCTCCAGAAAGCTCGCGCAAACTGCACAGACTCGGTGCCAGGGGCGGCATCGAGGTAATGGATGTTGCCATCTCGGGCAGCACTCTGGCCGCCGAGCAAGGCATCCTGACGCTACTGGCAGGCGGCAGCCGGGAACTATTCCGCGCCGCTGAGCCAATATTCCAGGCGATCGCAAAACAATACTTTCTTCTGGGCGGTCCCGGCTCAGGCACAGCGATGAAGTTGGTCGTCAACACACTGTTGGGTGTTGGCATGCAGGCGATCGCTGAAGCGGTGGTCCTTGGGGAGAAAGCTGGTCTTGATCGCGAGCGGTTGCTCGAAGTCCTGTCGCAGACAGCGGTGATCGCTCCGGCTCATCTGGGAAAGCTGGCGAAGGCGGCAATCAACGATTATAGTCCGCAATTTCCGCTGCGCCTGATGAACAAAGACTTTCAGTTGATTCTGGCTGCGGCCGCACAAGAGCATGTCCACATGCCTGCGACGGAAGCGGCGTTTTACGTCAACGCCGATGAACTGGCAAATCATGAGCTGGCAAATCATGAACTGGCACAAAATGAGGAACAGGACTTCTCGGCTGTCTTGCGGCGAATGGAAGACCTTGCAGATATCTCACCTATTCAGTCGGTCCCGATGACGTAAGCGAGTATCGGTCTTCCTGCACGCGAATGCACTCTTCGACGGCGCGTCAGCGGCCAGATTCGAAACGGTAACCGACTCCACGCAGCGTTTTCAAATACCGGGGATGCCGTGGATCACGTTCGATTTTCTCCCGCAGACGCCGCACAAATACGTCAATGGAACGTGGAGTCACGAAGGAACCTTCTTTCCATACGGCGTCAAGCAACTGGTCGCGGGTGAAGACGCGTCCCCGGTGCCGAGCTAGGTATTCCAGGAGCCGGAACTCGCGAACTGTAGTGAGTACTGTCCTGCCCTGTACGCGCACAGTCATCGAAGCGATATCGATTTCGAGGTCTCCCAACTGAATAATCTCGTGACCGGGGGCATCGGGCTGAACCCGAAGAACGTTGCGGACGCGCGCAATCAACTCACGCGGACTGAATGGTTTCGTGATGTATCCGTCTCCGCCCGCATCGAAGGCCTGAAGGCGATCCGGCTCTTGCGTTCTCGCGGAGAGAAAGATGATTGGCGTCTTGCCCAGTCGTTCGTGCTGACGGATCTGGCGGCAGAGATCGAAGCCGCTCATCCCGGGCAACATAATATCGAGAAGAAACAGCGCTGGGTGGGCCATGGCTGCCATGGGAACCACCGGCGCCCCGGAGAAGAATGTGGATACCTCGTATCCGGCGGTTCGCAGGTTGTGTTCGATCAGGCGAGACACATCCGGATCGTCTTCCACGACGTAGATCAGATCCGGGTAGCGCGGTTTGTCTGTCGCCTCCAAACGATCCATGGCCAGAAGGAGAGCCTCGCGCGCTCTCAGAACTCACTACATAGACCCAACTGACACTAGTGCGACTCTGTTGCAGCAATGTTGCGCCAGTGTTAAAGGAGAGTTAATTTGATCGACGGCGCCTATCTGCGCATCCGATGAGGAACCTTACTGCTGTCGCTGCCCCACCACGACCGCAGGATGTCCGTTCAGCGGTGAAACATCGATGTAGAAAAACCTTGACTGATTAGTCACCATGTAAGTGTTTCCCCCATAGGTGCCGGAGCCGTCGGCGCTCCAGGTGTACTTAAAAAGATCAAACTCTTGAAACGGGATCAGGCCCGTGAGGCTGCTGGAATCCAGGTACGCCGCGATGCTGCTGGTCGAGAGGCTGCCATTGGGTCCAGGATCCTCAATGCCGGCAATCACCGTGGATTGTGGATCCAACATCTCTTCGGTGGCCAGCCCATAGTGTCCACTGATCGGTGCGAATTGATATCCCGGAGGATACGAATCTGTTTGGAACTCCATCGTGCCCGAGGTTGCCGATGCGCCTGTGCCTACCAGGTATCCGGTGATGCCGCTGGCGGATGGAACGGCATATCCAATTACAGGAACACCCGTTCCGGAGAAGGTGAACCGGCCGGTGGTGGGATCGACCGCATATTGTGCAGAGAGGGTGGTGGCGTTCGCCGTTCCACCGCTTCGTTCATAGGCGGTTCCGCTCAGCGCGACTGCCCCGTCAAAATGGAGCACGCCCACCGCGACATCAGGACTGGCGGGAACACAGCCTTCGAATCGGTAGATGTGGCTGTTGCTCAGAGTCGCCTGTGAGAAAGGACCCGCGCTGGCGGTTGCTTCTCCTGTAATTAATGGGTGCCCGTTGGATGGCATTTGCGCGGAATTGAAGATCAGATGATTTGCGTCAACCATGTAGTAGATCAGGTCGTAGGTGGTTGCCCCGGCACTGAGCGTAGCGGTGCCGCGGCCGTTCGAGTCCGCATCGCCGATTGTGCCGCCGCCGGTTAAGGGGCCCGAAAACGATCCGCCATCGTTCACGTCGGCGGAGACGGAGGTGAACAATCCAGTCTGCGCGGTTGCCGTGCCCGCCATCGCGAAATGGTTTGTGCTTGCATCCCAACCGGAGAAGCGAAAGGCAAACGGACCGGTCACGGGCGCCGCGAACGCCGTGCTGTCTTGAATATGGAAGTAGCCTGTGCCCCGTGTGCCTTGTCCAGTCGCGTCGTCGAACTCCACGATGCGCCCATCCATGAAAGCTGTGGTCAGCGTAGTCGGAGCGACGCGGAACTGCGCGGCGGACCCCGAAGTGTTCAGGGTCAAGCAACCGCGGCCCAGATCACTGAACAAGATGGAGCTTCCCGCCGTGAGCGGCTGTGCCAACTGTGTGCCGATCGAGCGGACGATGTCTTCGATCCCGGTGAGGTTGCCGCTGGTGTCAGCTGTGAAGCTGCCGGAGAAAGTTACCGGACCATTCACGTCGAAGCCGGTGAACATGAACGCATAAGGTGTATTCGTTTGCACAGATGTGTTGACACTCTGGCAGGGGTGCAAGGCCTCGTCGTCCCCAATGCCGAGGGTGATGATCTTGGGTCCGTTGGCGGCTGGCACCGGCGCCGGAAATACAGCCTGAGCGGGGACCGGGCTCTGACTGTCGGCTACTTGCAGGGCGAAGCTGTAGCTGCTGGAGAAATCCGCCGGCGGCGTGCCGGAGATTACTCCACTGGAACTGAGACTCATTCCGGGCGGCAGCGGACTACTGCCGGTCGCCTGACTCCATGTGTAAGGAGGAACTCCACCGCTTGCCTGGAGTTGCACCGGTGAGTAGGGGACGCTTGGAATCGGAGCCATCAACGTGGGCGCAACCACCTTCAGTTGCGCGGGCGCCACGTTGATGTTCAACGACACGGCTGCCGTGTTACCCGTAGCGTCTGTGGCTGTGAGGCTGAACGGGTAGACGCCCATCGCGGTCGGTGTCCCGATGATTTCGGTTGAGAACTGGTCAACGCCCGGAGCCAACTGCAGACCCAACGGCAGCGAACTGTTGCCTAGCGACCAGGTATAGGGGCCCAGGCCTCCGGTAACACTCACTTCGCACGGAATCTGTGTGACGCCGGCGGAGCTAATCGGCTGCTGAATGCACATGTAATTCGTATTCAGAAAAGCGGTGGCCAGGTCCGAGGAAGTTGTGATGGCGACGAGCGGCGGATAGATGGCGATGGGAATCGTCGCCGAGCGCGTCGTGTCGGTCACAGAAGTTGCGGTGACCGTCACGTGTACGGGCGACGTGACGCCTGTGGGCGGGTTGAAAGTCACCGACAAAGCTTGCTGACCGGATAGGGTTCCGGTCGGGCCATTCTTGATGGCGGGCGCTAGCGTCCAGGTGACGCCGGCATTCGAGGAGTCGTTTGTCACCTTCACCGTGATCGCAAGGGTCTGGTTCGGGTTGTCATCTACGGCTGCGGCTCCAGTTGGAGAAACAACTTCAACATTAATTCCCGGAACGGGGCAGCAGCCACCGCCGCCGCCGTTCTTGCTGCCGCCGCCACAGCCGGTGAGAAGAATAAGAAGAGTGATGAGACCGAAACCCGGATATTTCACGAAGTCTTTTTCTCCATACTGGAAGCTCAGTGCTAGAAGCTCAGCTTCAAGGCGAACTGCATAGTGCGCGGACGATGAGCATTAACCGGATGCAGAAACGCGTTGCCGGTCAGGCAATCGGTTTGCGCGTCGCCGGCTGCGTTGAACGATTGAACTCCGTAACAACTGACCGTGTTGTTGGCGCGGTTTCCGAAGTTCGGGCTGGGATCGTAAACCCGGAACTGGGTATGGTTGAAGACGTTGAAAACCTCCGAGCGGAACTCAAGGCTGGTGCCTTCCTTTACCTTGAAAACCTTCATCAAGGTCATATCGAAATTCCAGCGCATGGGGTTGTTGAGCAAGTTGCGTCCGGCATCGCCGAACGTCAGTCCGCGCGGCGCCGCAAATGCCGCCGGATTTCCTAGCGTCGGCCCAAAGCTCTTTGGGTTATCCGCTCCGACCGGCGCCGCGTTGTGAATATTGGCAACCACATCCGGAAATGAAGCGACGGAAGAGATTCCGCCGGCGGTCCCGGCATTGTCCGGAACTGAAATTCCCAGGGCTCCATAGCCGCTGTTGATCACCGTAAACGGAGTTCCACTCTGAACCGTGGTCACGCCTGATAGCGCCCAGCCTGCCAGCAGGCTCGTAGCCGCGCGGTCAAAAAAGCCGGCCGAGGCTGGGGCTTCCGGCTCCGGTTCATCTTTTGCCCAGGCGCGCACCCGGTTCGAATCGAACTTGAGATTCGGCAGCGTCCACGTGTAGTTGATATTCAGCAAGTGGCGCTGATCGAAGTTCGAGCTGGCCTTATTGGCGGAAGGCACCAGCGTATTGACGATCGTGGTGTCGTTCCGATCGGATGAGTCGTCGATCGAGTGGCTGTAGGTGTAAGACATATCCACGGTAAGCGGGCCGCGCGTTTTGCGCAGAGTGGTCTGGAATGCGTGGTAGTTCGAATCGGCTACATTTTGCAAAGAGAAAATCTTCTGCAGTCCGCGATACGGCCGGTACGCGTTAATCGGCGGGAGACCCTGCGCGTTTACATACTCGCAAGCCGCAAGCAGATTGATGTAGGCGGGTTGCGACTTGTTGATGGCAACGCCGTTGACGAAGAAGACTGGGTTATTGATGTTGTTTGAAGGATTCGCACAATCGCTAGCCCCGAAGAGCTGCTTGTTATTGAGGATCGGCTGGTTCGGACCGTAAGGATTGCCATTGAGCAGAATGCCATTGTCACCCTGCGACGTGACGGGCGAGAAAGAATTCGGTTGCTCCACCGCGGTCAGGTGCGTTCCCTTACTTCCAACATAGGCTACTCCCAGCACCAGGCTGTGGGAGAGTTCGCGCTGCACTCCGAAACTCCATTGCTGCACGTAAGGCCATATCGCCTTGCGGGGAATCGAGGTCACGTCAATTGGATAGGCGCCCGGTCCCGATGGACATGTGATGGACGAGTTCCCGATGCCGCCGATGCATGGATAGGCGGAGACAGCGCCGCCCGCGGAGGGCGCCAACTGCGTCATCGTGAAATTAAGAGGAGCGCTACCGACCAGCGAACCGGTGTTGGCCTCGCTTCCCGTGCCATGCTCAAAAAATATGCCGTAGCCGCCGCGAATCGAAGTGCGCCCATCTCCACGAGGATCGAACGCAAATCCTATTCTCGGCGCGGGGTTGAAGCGGTGCGGTTTCATGCAGGTCGAGGGCACGCCGGAAGCGAAAGTTCCGCATTCGACTAGCCCATTAATAAGGAACGGGCTGACATCGTCGGGGCCGGTTGGAACCGGAATTATCTTGCTCTTGTATTTCAGTCGCCCGTCCTGCGTAAACTTTAGAAATTTGTCGGGCGTTACAAACTTGGTGGGATCCCAGTTCCACGCCTGCTCGTTATTCTCGTGGTAATTGCCGAACAAGCTGAACCTTATGCCCATGTTTATCGTCAGGCGCGAGCTGACTTTCCAGTCGTCCTGAACATAAGGCTCATAGATCTCGTAACGGTTGTGATATTTGAGCTGCGCGCTGTCTTGCTGGAACGAACTGATGGCGCCGGTCAACAGATTGCTGTATTCGTTTCCGGTGAAGAAATTGGCATTGCCGAAGTTGCTGAAGCTCAACAGCCCCTGGACATCGCCGGTGTTGGGGCCATTCGTGGCGTTGATCTCGTTTCGTTGGCCGAGGATCGCCTGGATGCCCATCTGCACCGTGTGCCGACGAATAACTTTGCTGATGTCATCCTTCGCGCTCCATGTCGGATTCGACAGTTGCCAGGGAGCATAGCCCGGATCGACCGAGAATCCTCCCCCGTAGGCCAGGTTCCCCGGCGCGAGAGTCAGGCCTGACAACTTGCCGCCAAAGCCGTTGTTGAAAAGATATCCCTGCAAACCATCGAGGGCGGCTGGACGGTCGATGCTTACCCCCGGCGCGGGACGCGTCGACAGACTGATGTGCGACGCCGTATAGCTAACCACGACCTCATTCAGCAGCGAACTCGATACGGTCTGCGTCAGGTGAGCCACCGAACTTGTGCCCGGCCCAAACAAACGGCCCTGCACGGTCGGAAAACTGTTTCGCACATAACCCCAGATCGGTCGAGCCTCTGTCGTATCCCATGAGTCGTGGATGTAGCGGAACGTGGCTCGCAGTTTTCCCGGCATGATCTCATGGTCAACACGGAGTAACTCCTCGCGCCAGTAAGTCGGTTGCGCGAAAGCGAAGTCGTAACAAGAACCTATGGTTGAGTTACACCCTACCGACGAGTTAGGCAGAGGAATCATCCCCGAGGCTTGGAACTTGTTGCCAGTTGTAGGGTCAGTAATCATTCCCGAGCCGGCGAGGGCGGCTCCGACCGGGTCGATCGTGGGATTGCCCATGTGAGTGCTGTCGTTATAGCCCACGATGTTATACGGCAAGGTTGTGCCGGCGTGAATATGAGGACAGTCGGGGAACTGCACTGGATTGTAGGAGATTGGGTTCCCCCCGACCCCCGGGGGAGTTACCGGACAAACATCGCTGAAATCGGCGCCGATGTACTGGTTTCCATCGGCGTTCGTCCGCGTAGACGGACGTTCTGCGAGCGAAGGGTACCGCCTGATTGAAATTGTTGTCGGTCGGATCTTTCTCGAGTCGGAACTCTTCGGAGAAAAAGAAGAACGTGCGGTCACGGTGAGGATAGAGTTTGGGAATAAACAACGGCCCGCCGATGGTCCCGCCGAAATCGTTCTTGCGATAAAGCGGAGCGCGCAAGGTTTCATCGAAATAGTTGCGGGAGTTGAAAATTTCATTACGCCCGTAGTAATACGCGCTGCCGTGCAGAGAAGAACCGCCCGCTTTTGTATCCACCAGGATGGTGCCCGAGGCGCTGCGGCCGTACTGGGCGCCGTAGTTTGAGGTTAGAACCTTCAGTTCGTTAATCGCATCCAGGCTGGGATATACCACCAGCGTGCTCTCACTGCCATGGATGCCGGCATGCAAGACATCGGCGCCGTCGACGCTGAAAGTGTTGTATTCGACGCGGCCGCCGTTGACACTGAACTTGACGCTCCCCTTCACGCCGACCAGAGCCTCATCCTGTCCGCTCTGATTGCTGACGCCCGGGGCGAAGGTCAACATGCTGACGAAATTGCGCCCGTTCAGCGGCGTCTCCTCCACCTGCTTCGCGGTGATGACTTCGTTTACCTCCGCCTTTTCGGTTTCGACATGGCCAACAGTCTCGCCCACCACCTCGACTTTCTCGGGACTGGCTGCCGCTGGTTCGAGCGCGCCATCCATTTCAATTTCCTGGTCGGCCGCGAGAATCAGATTCTCTGACGTGAAATCCTTGAATCCCTTGGCCGCAATCTTGAGCGAGTACGTTCCCGGAGCGGCATTGATGAAGTACTGACCCTGTGCATTGCTGGTGGTGGTCTGAGTTACGCCCGTCGTGTTAGTGAGCGTCACGGTTGCACCTGGAAGCACTGCGTTCGACTGGTCAGTGACGGCGCCATAGACCTGCACCTCGCCCGTTTTATGAGGAGACGGCTTGACCGGAGCGGCGGCCTGGGTCGTCGGCGCGCTCGGAGCCTGCGCGCCGACTGGCGGCTCAGGAAGTTGCACTGTCGGCGGCCCTAGATCGGGCCCGATTGGCGTCTGCGCCAGTGACAGCGGAGCCAGAACCAGGAAAAACGGCGCAAACTGCAATAGACACTTCAGGGTCTTCACAAGAAACATACCTCGAACCAAAGGAGTCAAGGACTACCGGAGAATTGTTAAGGCAGTATGACGCCTTGGTTAATTTCAAGTGAACATCGTAAGAAGATCGTAAGTGGAGCGTCGCCAGCAATTTCGAGGGCAAGAGTCGGGTTCTGCGCGGGCAAGCCTGGCCGCGGGAATTCACGATCCTTTAACATGACCGTAATTCCGGCGTAACATTCAGCGCGGAGAGTTGCAGGTTCGGAAGCCAGCTTATTACCCGGAGAAAGCCGTGCCCAGCTCTCGAATTCGATGTATTGCCCTGTTCCTGCTTCTTCTGCCCACGCTCGCGGAAGCGCAGACAAAGGGGATTGTCAGCTTCGGCAGGTTGAAGAACCTCGAGTTTATTGACCAGTACTACAACGGGGGAATGGGTAGTCTGGGATCGGGACCGGGCCCGAATTATGGCCTGCAGTTTACGGCCAACGCCCAGGCCATCATCTCTGCCAGCAAGGGCGGCTCGGGAGATTTCATCCACAATCCCGGTGGATATCCGGTGATGTTTTTCCAGACGGGAAACGCTGTGACGATGACGGCGACGAACGGCGTCGGCGTCGCTGTGTGGTTCTATTACTCGGCGCTGCAGACCGGAAGCGCCACTGTTTATGCCGGACCGAACGGCACGGGGACAATTCTTGCCAGCATCACGCTGCCCCCGAATAACTCAGGATGCAATACCTACAAGCTTTGCGTTTGGTCTGCCGTCGGCGTGCCGCTGAGCACGACCGCCGGATCGATTACATTCGCCGGCGTCCCCGATTACCTGGCGATCGGCACGATACACCTGGGGTCCGCCCTGCCCACGTCGATGGTCCTAACTTCCTCGCAGAATCCGTCGGTCCAGGGCGAGGCAGTCACTTTTACCGCGACCGTTACCGCCACCGGAGCCGCGCCCGTCGGCAGCGTCACCTTCAAAGCAGCCGGCCAAATAGTTGGGGTAGTTCCGGTGTCCGGCGGAGTGGCATCGATCACGTTGTCTTCGTTGAAGGTAGGTTCAACGACGATCAACGCGAAGTTCCAGGGCGCAGGATTCGCCACCGTCGTGAAGGGCTTGGCTCAAGTCGTGAACTG
This sequence comes from uncultured Acidobacteriaceae bacterium, assembly GCA_963789205.1. Lineage (GTDB taxonomy): Bacteria > Acidobacteriota > Terriglobia > Terriglobales > Acidobacteriaceae > Acidiflorens. Next base: position 44,705 of record CAWBJV010000011.1, on the reverse strand, counting down.
ACACGCTAATCGGGAAGACAGAGAGTCTGAGAAATTTCACATGGCAAACTCCACCCGGCGGTTCGAAGGGACTAGCGTCGACTGTCGCATACGCGGGGCGCTGCCATGCGCCCTGAAATCCGCAGTGCGCAAGGTTTTGCGGCCTGCCCCTCGGAATTTAACCTGCCGTTCATCTTCCTGTCACTTCAGATTAACAGCCCTGAGTGATAGTTCTCTCGCACTCGAACCACGGAAACTCTCGCTCCCCCGCGGAGTCTGGTGGTGTAAGGAGTGCCTCGGAATACTGTCATTTCTGCAGCATCCTGAGACAGGAAAATTCTACCGGGCGCCAGAGCGGGTCCGATCGACAAGCAGGCTCCAAGACGCAGAAACAAATTATTAACCCAAGCTCTAAGGAGAATATTGAGATGAGAGGAACAAAAGCATTTTTCGCGGTCATAGTGCTGACCGCAATCGTCGGACTGGCTTCCGCAGCTAATGCCCAGGTACAGTTTGTCGGCGTCGGCTCGTCCGCCATGTTCAATACCATTTCCGCAGCAGCATTCACCGATCTATGTTCCGCCCGCGCCGGCAGCGACTGCCGTCACTGGAGCGCCAAGGGCAAGAACTCCGGCGATAACCAGAACTGGGCGCAGGGAGTGGACGGCCGCAACAGTTCGATTCCTCCGGAGGCTGGATCCTTTTTTGTGGCATGGGACAATAATTCCAGCCCAATCAAAATCTGGTCTTACCTGAACGTCGACACAATTGTCGGCCAACGCCTTTTCTTTGCCGTTCCTCGTGCGACTCAGCAGATTGATTCCGGTGCACTCAGCGCTGCGGGCCAGAACCTGGTCCCTGCGGCGATTCTCCTGAACCGCCAGACGAGCGCGGACCAGGCCGACGAGACGACCGGCATACCATCCGCCGTTCTTTCCGCCATCCAGACCACCTTTACCGCCGCGATCAGCGACGTCCGTCCCGAAGACGCCAAATTCGAAGTCAACCGCATCCTCGCGACTTTCAGCGCCAGTGGCACCGGACTGGGCTACGGCAACCCAGCGAACACCACTTGCTTCCAGGCGCCTGATAGCTGGAGCGTCACAGCAAACCTGGGCTGCCCGATCTATGGCACTTGGGGCGGCAGGTCGGTTCCGGTACAGTACGCTATCACCGGACATGATCCATTCACCAGTTCGCCTGCCTGGAAGTACAAGACCATCGAGGTCGGTGCGGAGCCCATTATGTTCTTGTACAACGCGAGCAACGCCAACGGCTTGGGCGTGCTTGGTGGCGATGGCAATGTCGCTTTCAAGAACCTGAATCGCATTACCGCAGCTTACCTTTTCGATGGGAATTTGGGCCGAGCGCAGGATCTTGATTCCTCTCTTGCTTTGGCTCTGCAGGGTATCAGCTCCAACCCCGCGGTCTTCCCGATTCTGCGCGAGCCTCTTTCGGGCACGATGACTACCACCGAATTCAACGTGTTCCGCACTTTAGAGACGTTGAAGGACATCCCAACCGCTGCCTCGCAGGAAACCGGTGTAAACCTTGGCAATGCCTGCACGCTGAACGTTAACTGTCCCGACCCTCTCTATCTGCCTGGCCCCGGTAGCTCGATCCGTTATCGCGCCATCGGAACCGGCGCAGAGATCAGTGGTGTCAGCAACGTCGGCGGTATCAAGCATATTGCGGACAGCATCGGCTACGCTTTCTTCTCGTTCGGCAACGTGAACCCCATCGGCGGCTCTTCCGGTGTGGGCCGATACGTCACGCTGGATGGAGTGGATCCCATCAACCAAGGCTACGGTACGTACGTCTCTGACGGCGTCACCTACGGCCCCGGTCAACTGCCGCTGTGCCTTGCGCCGTGCACTGCGCCTGGCGGTACCTCTCTCCCCAATGTTCGCAATGGTTCCTACGGCGCCTGGTCGATTATTCGGGCTGTCACCGACTCCACCGGCATCAACCTGACGAACACTCAGGCCTTGGTCACGGCAGCCCAGAACGAAGTCAACAACACAACTGCCGATTTCGTTCCGTTTGTCTGCACCAGCAATTCACTGTGCACCGGGGAACCGGGACTGAATGTGTTCCACTCGCACTTCACACCCACCGGCATCGCCGGTGCTCCCCACAACGGCAACGTTACCGCCACGGAAGTTGGCGGCGACGTGCATGGCGCGGTCTTCACCAACCAAGCCGATCTGGATTACCACACCGATACCGGCAAGGAACTGGTTAGCATTCGCCAGTAACTTGAGGTGAGGTAAGGTAAGAAATAACGTGGGGGCAGGCTGACCTGATGGGCCAGCCTGCTTCTTTTTGTGAGGGCTTTGAATTTTGCGGCCGCGCTCGTCAATCAAGATGAACCAGCTACTCCTATCGGGAACAGAAACTTTATGAAGTGTGTGGGCTCCAGCTTTTCGGCAGCGGCGGTTTCTCTACTCGTCGCTTTCATTTTTCCCCTGGCTTGCGTCGGGCAGAAAATAACTACGATTGACCCCAACGCTGCCTCCAGCAACAGCGTCGAGGATCTCTCCAAAGCTTCACTAAGCGGCAGCCAACTCCATGCCGACCCTCCAGAGCTGATTGAAAAGGCTGACAACAAAGACTTCATTCGTGAGTTTGTGGCGGTGCAATGGCGTCCAGGAGATCGAATTTATCTGTATGTGGTTCTTCCGGCAAAAATAAAGAAGCCGCCGGTCGCGATTTATATCTACGGTCATCCCTCCGACACCGATCGCTTCCAGGACGACGGCTGGTGCGAGCGCACGACGAGCGGCGGCTACGCGGCTGTGGGGTTAGTTCCCGCACTTACCGGACAGCGCTATCACGACCGGCCGATGAAGGAGTGGTTCGTTAGTGAGCTCCAGGAAGCGCTGGGTAAGTCAGCGCATGACTTGCAGATGGTACTGAATTATCTTGCCGAGCGCGGCGACGTAGATATGGGCAACGTTGGAGTGTTCGGAGTGGGGGCGGGCGGCACGATCGCAGTGATGGCCGCTTCCGTCGATTCGCGAATCAAAGCCATCGATCTGCTCGACCCGTGGGGAGACTGGCCGGTTTGGATGCAAAAGTCGGCTGTGATTCCAGACGAAGAACGCCCGGCGTATGTGAAAGCTGAGTTCCTGAAAAAAGTCGCAGATTTCGATCCGGTCAAGTTACTGCCTGCGCTGAAGACGCCGCACATCCGGCTTAACCAGTTGACCGACGATGAGCCCACGCCGGAAGAGTCAAAGAAGAGATTGGAAGCAGCGCTCCCCGTCACGGCGGAGCATCACCGGTTTGAAACGAGCATGGCGTTCTTCAGTGAGGCCGCTTCCGGCGGCCGAGTTTTCGACTGGCTGAAACTTCAAATCAAGGCTACGGACCCGAAGGTTCGCGAAGCGACGAAAGAGACGCCGCTTGGCGCGGGTTTCGGATCAGGAAAGTAGTGAAGCGCGAAACACAAGGACGCTAATTTGAATGCGGGTGTTTCCACCCCGCTTGCAGGTGCTCTGGATGCTTAGACGTTCGATTCTGTCCACTTCAATTCTCTTAACAATCACCTGCGCCACGGTCGCTTTTAGCGGCTGCGGCGGTAAGAACGGGTTGCTCGGAAACAGCGGTGGTGCTAGTTTGACGGCCGTCTCCCTGACACCAACCAACCCGACACTCACGTTGAGCTTGTCTCCGCCGGCTACGAGGCAATTCGTTGCGATAGGTACATACAGCTTCGGCAATCCGCAGGACATTACGAACCAACTTGCCTGGGTTAGCGCAGACACGACCGTCGCCACCATGGACAATAAAGGTGTCGCTACGGCGGTCGGCTCGGGTAAGGTCATCATCAGCGGGTCGATTCAGGATCCTGTGAGTCTCAAGATATTTACGGTAACTACGGTTCTTACTGTGGTTCCGCAATTGACCGGGATCACGATCAGTCCGGCAAGCGCGCAGATCGCCAAGGGAACTACTCAACAATTCAAGGCCACTGGCACATACAACGACGGAACTTCTCCGGATATCACGGCGCTGGTGACGTGGAACTCGACCCAGCCGGCGATTGCCTCCATCAGCGCTTCGCCCGGGACGCAAGGCTTGGCGCTGGCTTCGTCTCAAGGTTCGACAAGCATCTCCGCTTCGCTGGGAACACTTAGCAGTCCGAACTCCTCGCTGGCTGTCTCGAGCGCACATCTGGCCTCACTCGCCGTCACGCCGGCAAACCCAACCGTCCCGCTCGCCACTTCGCAGCAACTGATCGCGACCGGCACGTTTGACGACGGAACCACTCAGGATCTAAGCCGCGATGTGGCTTGGACAACGGTGAACAATCATTCGCGTGTGGCAAAGGTTTCCGCAACAGGAATGGCCACTGGCCTCGGCTTGGGAAGTGAGACCATCACCGCGACGGCGCCCTCCTCCGGAATCAGCACCAGCACCGGCATCACGGTAGATGAAAGCTCGGTGGCGGCAATAAGTGTGATTCCGGTAGGCATGGTGCTGTTTCCCCAGGCGCAGTCTCCAGTACCAGTGCTGGCGAATGGGACCGCGCAGCAGATGCGTGCTATCGCGACCTTTAAGGACGGCAGCACACTGGAGGTTACTGGCATTCAGGGAATCGCCTGGAGTTCCACGGATACTGCGGCGGCGACTATCGCACCCGATACCGGCCTGATGACAACCACGGGACCGGGATCTACCAGCGTCATAGCAGCCGTGGGAAGTCAGCAGGGAAATACCTCCGTGAACGTTTTGACCGCAACGCTCCAATCGCTCGTAGTGGCGCCGACTAACGCTCAAGTCGCGCAGGGTGGAATTCAGAATGTTGTTGCCCTGGCTACTTTCCTGGCGCCGGACAACCTTACATCGTTCCAGCAAGACGTTAGCAACGCGGCAGCATGGAGTAGCGACGCAGATGCAACCGTGAGCTATGTGAACGGACTCCAGGAATTGGCCACAGGAGTCGCAACCGGCACAGCGAATATCTCGGCCAACTTCAGCCTTCCGGGAGGCAGCGCGGCGGGAGGAACCGCCACGTTGAATGTCAGCAGCGCTCAGTTGAGCACCATCAGTCTGATACCGGGAAGTGCGGTGCTTCCGCTGGACGGAGGCCACCAGTTCCGCGCGACCGGCAACTACACTGATGGCTCGCAAGTGGACTTGAGTCTGCTCGCGACCTGGGGATCGTCGGACGAAGCGGTCACCACGGTGAGTCCGTTCGGATTTACCAGCGCCAGCGGGCCTGGCCAAACCAACATCAGCGCCAGCTTCCTCAACCCAGTAACCGGGACACCCGTAGCGGGTGCGGGTTCGGTGGTCGTGAACCCGGCGGCGCTCACGAGAATCGATATCTGCGCCGCAACCGTCAGCAACCCGATTGCGAATTGTCCCCCGCTTGATCCTGTTTCTCCCCCGCCGGGAATTAGTTTCGCGAACCAGACGCAATTCGGGCTGGTGGCAATCGGCACCTTCTCCGATGGGAGTCGGCAGGATTTGACCGACGCCGTGCATTGGAGTTCCGCCAACCCCGATGCTGCCAGCGTCAGCAATGATCCAGGCATCCCGGGAATCACGACCGGAGTCGGCCAACGCGGAGTCTTGACCGGAGGAGTTCAGGGAGGAACTGCTAACATAACCGCCGCGGCCGGTGGCGTCAGCGGCAGCACGACCGTGAGCGCAACAGCGGCAACGCCGCAGTCATTGGCAATCACGCCCCCGAACGGCGTTGTAGCGCTCGGTATTCCGCAGCAGCTCAAGGTTGCGGGATCCTTCAGCGATGGCTCGAAGCAGGATGTGACCGCGTCGGTGCAGTGGAGCAGCCTGAATCCCGATATTGCCATCGTGTATCCCGGCGGTCTCGCCTACACGACCGGAAGGGGGACGGCGGCAGTCTCGCAGGATCCGTCGAGTTTGGTGATTGCCCAGGGATTAGTCACGGTCACCATGTCGAATCCCTCGGCCACCAGTGTGTTCCCGTGGCCGATTGGATCCGTGTTCCAGTTTCACGGACTTACCGTGAGTTCAGGCGACGTTTCGCTGCTGAACGATACGCCGTTCACCATCCTCACCGAAAGCGACCCAGCCAACAGCCTGCAAGCCTGTAAACCCGGACTGGAATGCGTGATCAAGTTCGCTCCAGCAGTGCCCCAGCCCGCGACCGGAACCTACGCTGTTACCGGCGGAACCGGCCAGGCCTCAGCGCTGATCACAGCCACGATGAACATCATTGTGAACTCGGTATTGACCCAGGTTTCAGGATCCGTGACACTCACCGTGCAGTGACCGTGCAGTAGCGCCGCGGTCTGCCGCTTTAGTTTGCTGTGAACTCTACTCCGTACTCCTCCGCTCCTCTTAAACTCTCAACGTCCTGATCCGCCGAGTCTCGCTCTCGGGCTCTAAGCTCGGCAGCCAATCGCCTAAGCATCGTGTCTGACCTCCACGCCAGGAATTCCAGCGGACGTGGCGGTTGCAGTGATTGTATTTTCCGGGATATAAACGGTACTTCTACTACAGAGATAGATATTGCGATTCCGGCTCGGGTCCAACCAATCAATGCGGATAATGCAACTCAATATTGACTACTCGGGAACAGGCGCGGACCGGTGCGCCAGAGAACTCTACGAAGAGCTGCCCAAACTAGGCGTTGAAACCGCCATGTGGGTCAGCGGCCGCAACCCGGGAATTCCTCCCGAGGTGCGGGGAATTCAATTTCGGTGGGAAAAGTATTTGACGCCGCTGGAAGCATTTCCCGACCTCACCGATTGGCGGCATTGTGGGTCCATTGCCGCCTTGCGATCCATTTCGTCAAAACAATTTGACCTTGTCCACATCCACAACGTTCACAGCGGCTGGATGTCCATTCGCGCTCTTCGAGAACTCACGGAACGATTCCCATGCGTTTGGACACTCCACGACGAGTGGGCTCCCACACGTGGACTCACTTACGATTTGACCGGAAAAATGCCGCCTGCGGACGTGAAACGGCTTTCGCACGGACCCATCCGCTACATTCCGTACCATCGCTATCACGAAAACTACAAGTGGCGCAGAACCCGCCACTTCCTCGACCGCTACATGCCTCAGCCCAAGGTTGTCATCTGCCCCAGCGAGTACATGGGCGGTCTCGCTCGATCATCCGGCGTGTTTCCGCGCTCGGAAATTGTCCATATCCCAAATGGAACCCGGATGCTCGGCATGCCGGAGTCGACAATGGACCGTGCCGAAGCGAAGGCCGGTCTGGGGCTCACGACTGATCGCCCCACGCTCCTCATGATCTCCGCCGATCTCGCGCAAGCTCACAAAGGAATTGGTTTGGGAATCGCAGCCATAAAAGCAGCGGGAGCCCGCCGTGATATTCAGGTAATACTCCTGGGCAATTCCGCTGAGACCATCAAGGAGCTGATCCGGGCTATCCCAGCCGTCTGCTTGCAGGCTAGAGATGACGCCACTCTGGCGCGGGCTTATCGGGCCGCAGACATAACTCTGCTCCCTTCCCTGGGCGAAAACTTACCCTACGTCGCCCTTGAATCCCTGGCCTGCGGTACGCCCCTCATTTGTTTCCCCATCGGGGGAATGCCGGAAATCATCGGTCAAAACGAGCGTGGGATCCTGTGCCGCAATATCGATGCCCTGGAAATGTCCAGCCACTTGGAATTCCTGCTCTCGCACCAGGAAATCAGAGGAGCAATGGCTGGTGAAGGCGTCAAGTGGGTTCGAGACAATTGTGGGATGACGGACTACTTGCAAGCGATTACTGCTGTCTACCGGCGAGTACTGGCGAACTGAGCTTGGGGACGTTCTACCCTTGGCCACGAGCCTGGCCTTGCATCCGTATTCCTTGCACTCGTATTAAGGAGAACACCTGTAACTCATGCCGAAAGTTTCGATCCTCGTGCCGAACTACAACTACGCGCGCTTCCTGGATCAACGTTTGGGAAGCATTGAAAGGCAAACGTACAGGGATTTTGAAGTGATCCTGCTGGACGATGCTTCGACCGACGACAGGATGCAGATCCTGAAACGATTTGCCCGGGAGCATGAGTGCCAGCTTGTGTGCAACGAGCACAATTCCGGCAACGCTTTCAAGCAATGGAACAAGGGGCTGAAGCTGGCGATCGGCCAATACGTGTGGATCGCAGAGGCGGATGACTATGCCGACGAGCGGTTTCTCGAAATGCTGGTCGGTCGCCTGGAACAGAATCCGGAATGCGGACTTGCATACTGCAATTCGTCAGCGGTCGACGCCAGCGGCCACATCATAGACCTGGTCCGGCCGACCATGTACGACGTAGACCTAACGCGCTGGCAGCGCGACTTTGTGGGCAGTGGCCGCGAGGAGTGCATCCGTTACTTGATTCGGGAAAACACCATCCAAAATGCTAGCGCGGTGGTGTTCAAACGTGAGCTGTGCGATGTTGTCGGCGGCGCGGACGAGAGTCTCAAATTGGCAGCCGACTGGAAGTTCTGGGCTTCTCTGCTGTGCGTATCCGATCTTGCCTTCGTGGCGGCACCGCTCAACTACTTCCGCACGCACGGGTCCTCGGTTCGGGCCAAGACTCGCACCTGGGTGCATATCACTGAAGCATTGCAGGTGATGAAGTACATCGTGGAGAGGCTGGATGTACCGCGGGATGCACTGGAGGACCTCCATGCGAGACTGGCCGTTGTCCTTCTGCACGCATACATAGCCCAACGCCCCGGCGCGTCCGACATCGCACGGGTGCGCGAACTAGCGGGAAGTCTTCAGTTTGGTTTTTCTCTGCGCGCCGCCAGTGGTTTCACCAGACAAGTCCTGCAAGCAATAACCTCCCGTTTGCATGGAGCGCGCGTGAAGTAAGTGCAGTCGCTTTTGTTGCGGTCCCAGTCGTCAGGAGAATCAGGCTGTTATTCTCCTGCTTTTCCTCCCGACTTCTCCCCAGAGACGATGAACGCATCGATTACCATGGCCTTTGGCCCTCGCGCGTATCGCTGGTATTCCCGCCACGACCGCAGAACCCAAAGAGCTCGATGGAAGACGGAGCCAGACAGAGAAGCCCTGCCTTCGAGGTGCTGAATCTTGGCCTTAAGATCAGGGATAAACTTTGCTAATTGTTTGTCGTCCTTGTGCTGTTGCAAATATAGCTGGAGATCTTTCAATCTGCTGGCGTTGAGACGAAAAATGACAGCATCCTTCTGGGCAATCGCTAATTTATCTACGAGCGACGACGGGGCCACTCCAATCTGCTGCTGTTTATGGACACGATAGCGAATCGTCGCCGCTGGAAATGCTGCCAACCCATCTCGCAGAGCTGAGATCCATGCGATCCAGGCATCGTGAGGCCACGAGCCTGGAATCGGAATAAAGTGATCGCGAAGTTTCGATCGGAAAACCATAGTCGCGCCAGTCGCAATGTAATCCAGCTTTAACAGCGAGGACACGATTCCGGTATAAACATACGGGACTCTCTCTCCGGGTGAAAAATCGACGCCGATGCTTCTCCACAGTTTGCGCCCGGCAAAGGCAGAATCATCATCGATGATATCGGCGTTACTGAATGCGGCTAAAGCTTCCGGAAGTTCTTCAAACAGGCGATGCATTCTGGCTAGCTTATCCGGATACCATTCATCGTCCTGATCAGACAGAGCGACCAAGTCTCCGTCGCAAATGCCAATTGCCTTCTCGAAATTCCTGGTTGAGCCGAGGTTGCGCTCGTTCTTAAAGATTCGAACCGGAAATGGGACCTTTCGGGCGAAACTTTCAGTCAACGCCAGGGTGGCGTCCGTTGACCCATCATCGCAGACAATCAATTCGTACGGCGGATATGTCTGGCTGGCAAAGGTGTCCAGTTGCTTTTGCAGGAATTGCGCTCCATTGTATGTGCACATTGCGATCGAGATTCGCATGAGATAAAACTTGATCCCTGAGGCGATTATAAGCAGAGCAATTCATTTTTCCACCCAGCGTTCAAGGGCCCAAATGACGGACCAGAAATAGCGCCAGAGGTGAGCGAGGTAGACATATGGAGTCCCGAAGTTTTGTCGCACCACGTTGTATTGTTCGCGGTAGGTGGCCATATTCGCTGAAACCCCTGCGCTGACCTGTTCCGCGACCACCGTGTTAGAGAGTCTGACCGATTTCCCAGCTTTTGTCATTCGCTGGTTGAGGTCGAAGTCGGCAAAAATCCGATATTGCGTGTCGTATCCCGGATGGCTTTCGCGCCGATAGAACGTACCCTGGTGGTGCCAGGTATTAGCGAATCGCAAAATGAAGCCGTTTGAGGGGCGATGAGTTCCAGAGCGGTGCGTTTTCACAGCGAAAGATGCGACATCGATGTTGTCCGCCAGAGATTGGTCGAGTTCCTGGCGAGGAATGAAGAGGAGTCGGTCTCCGGCATTGAGGTGCAGGACAAATTTGCCGGTTGCAACCGCAATGCCTTTATTCATCGCATCATAGATACCTCGGTCGGGTTCGCTGATCCAGTAAGCAATCGAGTCATCGTACCGGCGGAGGACGTCGAGAGTTCCATCATCCGAGCCCCCATCGACGACAATCAACTCAGTATCCTCCCCTCGCTGCGCCATAATGTTTTCCAGCAATGGGGGCAGTTCGTGCGCCGCACGAAACACGACCGTTATAATCGAGACGAGCGGAGGCGTAAGGCTCACGCCTTGGCGCAGCCGGAAGCCTCCTTCGGTGCGGTTTTTTTGCGGATCAGTCACAGCGAAAGCATAGCGCGATGTATTGTCCAACAGGATTATGCCAGAGCGATCGACGTATCCGCAGTTTTCAAGCCCCTTATCCGGAATCACTCGAAAGCTTACTATGATCGATCGATTCACGCTGCGCAGAAAACTGGGGATTCTGCTTGGCTTTTCCCCTACCACATTGCTGAAGACCGTCACAGGAATTCCTTATTTTGTCGGCAGTGTTCGCAAGTACCAAAGCTCGAATCGGAACGATTCCTTTCGCATATCCATGCAGAACCTCTTTCCCATTCTCTCGGATCGCGGGGATAGCGCCGGGGTGGCGGAAGGGCACTACTTCCATCAGGACTTATGGGCCGCCAGGAAGATTTTCAAGAGTGCGCCACGGCGGCATATCGATATCGGATCACGGGTTGATGGTTTTGTGGCTCACCTGCTTGTGTTTATGCCGGTGACAATCATCGACATTCGCCAACTGGATAGCCGCATATCGGGCCTGCACTTCGTTCGCGACAACGCGACCGAATTGTCACAACTGCCGAGTGACAGTGTCGAATCTCTTTCAAGTCTCCATGCTGCAGAACACTTTGGCTTGGGACGATATTCAGACCCAATCGATCCTGCGGCCTGCTTCAAATTCATGAATGCTCTTCAAAGAGTGCTGGCACGAGAAGGAAACCTGTACTTTTCAGTGCCGGTTGGGCACGAGCGAGTCGAGTTCAATGCGCATCGGATATTTGCGCCCCAGACGATCATCGACAACTTCTCGCCGCTTCGCTTAGTCTCGTTTTCCTATGTGGGAGACGATGGCTGCCTGTACGAGGACACCGACCCTGCCGCCGCCGCTAGGTGCGACTACGGTTGCGGGCTGTTTCACTTTACTAAGCCAAGTTGAAGCTTCTCTGAGTTTGCTCCGTTCCAGAAAAACACGTTGTAAAAGATGTTGTAGTCGCGAGGTGTGAAATGGGTGAGTTGCCCTTCATGGTCTCTGTAAGGTTCGTAGCCGTAGTCTCGCAGCAACGCAACGATTGTCTCGATGTCACGGCCGTACTGGATAAGCATCGGGTTAAATAGCTCCATGATGACGAACCGAGGACGCCGTGCTGGGTCCGAAAGAATTCCGGCTGCCCCCGCCAGCACCTTGCCCTCCGCTCCCTCGACATCCACCTTCAGACAATCTATTCTCACGATCGAGTTCTCTTCGCAGTACTGATCCAGTGAGATCGTCTCGACGACAATTCGCGACTCTACCGGTTTGCGCTTCGTGTCGAGGAACGACGAATATGCGCCATCGCTTGCAACAGTGAACTCGGCCGTTCCCGTGACATCGCTTACCGCCAGCATCCGCGCGCGAACGTTTGAAAGTCGATTGAGCTGCACGTTCGTGTTCAACAATTGAAAATTGAAAGGAACGGGCTCCATGGAATGAACTACCCCACGCGAGGCGAGTTTGGCCATGAGGAGCGAAAAGTAACCAATGTTTGCGCCGATGTCAAAGCAGGTGTCCTCTGGCCTGACGTTGGTCTCCAAAAATCTGACTACCTCACGCTCGAAACCGCCACTCAGATAGATGGAACGGCCGACGTCTTCGTTCACGTTTGTCAGAATGGAAAATCCGTTCGTCTCGCACTGCCGCAACTGGGGGAAACTGGTGGGCCGGCGCCTCAAAAGCCTGATTTCAGCAGCCGCAGTCGCTACCCCAACCCGCACGAACTGCACGATTGCAGCCGAGTACTCGAGTAACTTTCCGGTCCGGGAACGCGTTGTGGGCGGCGCGGATGAGGTCAAAAAAGGACTCCTCTTAAAGCATGGCGCTACCTAGTCTATTCGGCATATCGCCACATGTTCAAATCAGATGGAATCAGATCTCGTTCTCTCGTACCGTCCCCAAAGGAACCGGAACATCGAGCCTGAGAGTGTGCAGCTTCCAGAAATTCATGGTTGCCGCGGCTGCGTACAGCAGGCGGCCGATCGCAGCGCCCAGCAGTCCATAGTGCGGCATCAGCAGGGCAATACAACCCAGGGCTAAGACTCCGCCGAGGACATTGACAGAGGCAACAAATCGCGCCTGCCCCAGAGCTAGAAGGAAGTAGTGCGAGGCCACGCAGGCGCCCAGACAAGCGTTAGCCACGGCTAGCCAGGTGAGCACAACATAACCCTGCTCCGCGAAAGACGCCCCCATCCAAAGGGCGAGGATAGGTCTGCTGAAGAGGATGAGCGGCGCGGAGAGGAACGCCACAAACCCGATGTTTGCCCAAGTGGCGGCTCGGAATACGCGCCGTAGAGTGTAGCTCTCGCCGGCCTCATGGCGCGCGCTGATGTGCGGGAAGACAAAGTTAAGAGCGGCGGCGGTGATTCCGTGGATTGGTTGCGATGCCTGAACGCAAACGGCATAGATGCCCAGCGCAGAGGTTCCCATGACTGCACCCACAACCAGGCGGTCAGCATTGTAGAAGATGACTCCGGCTAAAGCTTGGATCCAACTAAAGACGCCGAAGCCGAAGATTTCTCGCATGGAATCCCGGTCAATTTGGGGCAATAAAATAATCGGTCCGCATACAGAACGCACCGCCGCGCTTTGCAGTATCAAGCTGACGACAGCTATGGCGAGCGAGGCCCACATGATGGCAAGCACGGAGTACCCCAGGTAAACCAGCCCGACCGCTGCAACAACATTGAGCCAACGCATCGTAATGCTGATCCTTACCGTTCGCCCATACTGTTCATAGGCGCGAAGAGTGTTTGCGAAGACATTATCAAGAGAATGGAGGAGCAGCGTGATTCCCGCTATCTGCAGCATGCGGACGCTTAACGCATGTTGCTGGGGTTCGATTTTGAAGATGTGCGTGACGGCGAACCGAGAACCGAGAATGACAAGGGCGGCCAGCAATGAGCCGAGAGCGCCGTTGATTGCCAGGGTGGCGCGTATGATGCGTTCGACTCCTGTCCAATCATTGCGGCCACGGTACTTTGAGACAAACTTGATCGTCGCATCCCCGAAGCCGCTGCTCAGCGATTCCATGCCGCCCATAATGGCAGATGCCAGCATCCAGAGGCCGTACTGCGATAGTCCGAGACGGTGCACCAAGAAGCTGGCCGCAGCTAGCATGGCAAGGCCCTGAGCCAGGTACTCGGCGACGCCGTAAGCCGCATTGCTGGTGTTCTCGCGCACAATGCGCGATCCGCGGAACATGGCGATCTTGGACGCGATAAGACTGCCCATGTTCATTGGCGCTCACCCCGGCAACGCGCTTGGTCCACGACTAAGCATGAACATCCTTGTCCGGGGCAGCGCGAAAATCGGGTGTTGGCGGCCGTGCCACCATTAAAGTGAACGACGATGGAAATGGAACGCAGCGCGCTCTCCTCGGATTGCGAACTTGAGGTCATCTTGTACCGACAACTCTGGTGCTGCGTAATCAGTTTTTGCTTTTAAGAAGTGGTTCACGGTTCTGGTACCATTCGATCGTCCGTTGCAGTCCGTCCGCCAGCGAGGTCTTGGCTCGAAACCCAAATTCGCGCTCGGCGCGCGTAATATCGAGGCGGCGCCGCGGTTGGCCATCCGGCTGCGTTCGGTCCCAGATGAGTTCGCCTTCAAACCCCGTCAGTTGGCGTAGCAACGCCGCCAATTCCCGAATGGTAATCTCATGTCCTGATCCGACGTTCACCGGTTCGGGCTTATCGTAACGTTCCGCGGCCAGTAAAATAGCTTCCGCCGCATCTTCCACATACAGGAATTCGCGCGAAGCCGACCCTGTTCCCCAACACGTAACCGTGCGTTCGCCGCGTGCCTTCGCCTCCAGCATCTTCCTTATCAACGCTGGAATCACATGCGAGGTTTGCGGATCAAAGTTGTCTTTGGGGCCATAGAGGTTTACGGGCAACAGATAAATGCAATTGAACCCGTACTCCTGCCGGTACGCCTGCGACTGGACCAGCAACATCTTTTTTGCCAGTCCGTAGGGTGCGTTGGTCTCTTCCGGGTAGCCATTCCACAGATCTTCCTCGCGAAACGGCAGGGGAGCAAATTTCGGGTAAGCGCAAATCGTTCCCAAACACACAACCTTGCCAACATTCAGGCGTCTCGCCTGTTCGATGAGTTCTATCCCCATGATGGCGTTGTCGTAAAAGAACTCGGCGGGATGCGACTGGTTAGCTCCGATACCGCCCACCGACGCCGCCAAGTGGATGACTAAATCTGGCTTCGCGCTCTTGAGGAGACGGACAACTTGTTCCCGCTCCCGTAAGTCGTACTCGCGCTTCCTCGGTGCGATCACTTTTTCGCAGCCTGCGGCAATCAGTTTTGCAACAACATGTTGCCCGAGAAACCCACTGCCCCCGGTCACCAGAACCGTCTTGTCTCGGCAAAAACCAATTTCATTACCCAAGCACAGCTCCCGCAGCCGCCTTCAGGTTATCGGAGACGCTGTTATTCCACTGATGCCATGCCCCACACTTTTCGCGCAAAATTCCTGCGCCTTCACCAGGAGACTTAAGTCCCAGAGACTCCATGTCTCCATCCACCATGATGCGCACCAACTCGCGAAAACTGATTTTAGGTTTCCACCCCAGGTCACGCTCCGCCTTCCTCGAGTCGGCGCGCAAAGAGTCGACTTCGGCAGGCCGCTTGTAGCGATCATCAATCGAAACGTGTTTTCGCCAGTCCAGGCCGGCATACTCAAACGCTTCAGTAACAAACTCGCGAATGGTGTGCGACTCACCCGTGCCGAGAGCATAGTCGTCGGGACGTTCGCTCTGCAGAATTTTCCACATGCTCTCCACATATTCCGGAGCGTAACCCCAGTCGCGTTTCGCTTCCAGATTCCCTAAATACAGTCTGTCCTGCTTGCCGGCCAGAATATGCGCAACCGCGCGCGTAATTTTTCGAGTGACGAATGTCGGCCCCCGCCGTGGGCTTTCGTGATTGAATAACACTCCATTGCTGCAGAACATCCCATACGCCTCACGATAATTGATGGCTACCCAATACGCGTAAACCTTCGCCGCGCCATATGGGCTACGGGGATGGAACGGCGTTTGTTCGTTCTGGGGCGGCGGCGCCGCGCCGAACATCTCCGAGGAACTGGCCTGGTAAAAACGGGTAGCCACGCCGCTCCGGCGGATGGCATCAAGAAGCCGGGTTGTCCCCAACGCCGTGATGTCGCCCGTGTATTCCGGGTTTTCAAAGCTGACCATAACATGGCTTTGAGCGCCTAAGTGGTACACCTCATCAGGATGGATGCTGTAGATGAGATCGATCAACCGGCCGCCGGTCGAGAGATCGCCGTAATGCAAGAACATGCGAACGTTGGGAAGGTGCGGGTCCACATAAATATGGTCGATGCGGCCTGTGTTGAATGTGCTGGCACGACGAATGACTCCGTGCACTTCATAGCCTTTTGACAAAAGCAGTTCAGCAAGATAGGAACCGTCCTGCCCGGTGATTCCCGTGATCAGAGCACGTTGCAAAGGGCACCTCATCTCCCCGAAGGGCTCGAACACCTTCGTAGAACCGCGCAGTTTTTTCGATCCCCGGCGGTCCAGTCGCGCACAGTTATCTGAGTATAGTTGATGATAGTTCGTTGTTGTTCGCTAGTGCCTGGGCGGGGAACCCGGAACAAGCTGGAGACTTCATCGCTGGCAAGCTCCTCCGAAATGCTGCGCGGCAATTATCGAACCTAACCTACAGCGCGATTGTGTCGCTTAGGAACAGCCCCAACCTGCGGGCGGGCTTACGCGCGCCGCTTGCTCCGGACCCCAGGTCCCGGGCGCATACTCATAAACCGGCGTGTTGCTCTTCAGCACGGGTTCTACAATGCGCCACGCCTGTTCAACGTAGTCCTCGCGTGCAAACAACGTGCTGTCTCCGGCCATTGCTGCTCCCAGCACACGTTCGTAGGCATCCATTTCGTCCGCAACTGGAGAGTGGCTGGCCACCATTTCGCCCGTCTGAAGCGCAAATCCTTCTGAGCCTGGAAGTAGGTTCATCATCCCCATCGCAATCGTAATTTCCGGACTCAATCGCAGCCGCAGATGATTTTCCACGAGCAGACTGTCGGGAACGAGGGTTGGAGGCTTGCGGAACTTACCGACAATTTCGGTACAAGTTGTGGGCAAACACTTGCCGGCACGAATATAGAACGGCACGCCCTTCCAGCGCCACGAATTAATTTCCAGCTTTAGGGCGGCGAAGGTTTCGGTCTGTGAGTCCTTGGCTACTCCATTTTCGTCGCGGTAGCCACGGAACTGACCCCGCACCAGATTCTTTTCTTCTATTGGGGGAATGGCTTTCAGCACTTTCACTTTCTCGTCGCGAATCGACTCGCTGTCGGTTTGAACGGGCGGCTCCATGGAGAGGTTCGATAACACCTGAAATAAATGGTTCTGAACTACGTCGCGGATGGCCCCGGTCTGATCGTAGAAGCCTCCGCGTCCTTGTACTCCGAAGTCCTCGGCCATCGTGATCTCGACACTCTCGATGTAGTTGCGGTTCCAGAAGGCTTCCACAAAAGTATTGGCGAAACGGAATGCGAGCACGTTGTTCACTGCGCGTTTTCCAAGGTAATGATCGATGCGGAATATGTCGGCTTCCTCGAAAACACCAAGCAGAACCTTATTCAACTCCTGCGCCGAGGCGAGATCGTGCCCGAAAGGCTTTTCCACAATGACTCGGCCACCTCGGGCGCAGTTGGATTCAGCAAGATGCTCCACCACCATTTCAAACAAAACCGGCGGTATCGCCAGGTAATGCGCTGGACGTTGTGCATCCTGGAGTTCTTTGCGAAGCTCGGTGAAGGTCGAGGGATCCTGATAGTCGCCGTCCACATAGCGCAATAGTGGGATCAATTTCTCAAAAGCAGCGGGATCGAGTCCACCGTGCTTCTCGAGACTGTCCTTGGCGCGAGCGCGAAGTTGATCGACATTCCATCCAGCCTTGGCCACACCAATGACGGGAACATTCAGATGTCCTCGCTTCACCATTGCCTGCAGCGACGGGAAAATCTTCTTGTACGCAAGATCGCCTGTGGCGCCGAAGAAAACGAGTGCGTCCGAGTGGAAATTGGTCATGAATGTCATCCTCTTCAAGCAGCTTCAGATTTTGGCTTTTCCAGATGTCCGCCGAATTCAAAACGCATTGCGGACAGGAGTTTGTCGGCATAGTCGCTTTCGCCGCGTGAGTTCATAGTTTCCCCTCTTCGGCTGAACTCGCGTTAGAGTTCTTTCGCATCATAACAACTGCGCCGCCCTCCTCGAAGGAGACTTCGTCCATTAACGTTTTCATCAGGTAGATCCCTCGTCCGTGCGTCAACAGCAGGTTTTCTCGCAAGGTCGGATTCAGTAGGGAGCTGCTATCAAAGCCTTGCCCCTGGTCCCGAACCGTGATTGAGACTTCTCCGTCCATGTAGCACCGGCACGTGACGTACACGCGCTTGCAAGAATTCTCACCGTTGCCGTGGACCACAGCATTAGCAAGTGCTTCATGCAAAGCCGCGTCGATGTCGCCCTCAGTTCCATCCGCTCGTCGAAAATTCAGAATGAAGCGCATGAGTTGATCCACGAACGGAGAGATGGCCGCAACTTTACTTGGGAGCGACTGTCGCAACCCGACGAAGGGAACAGAATGAGCATTTCGCGGCAGAAGCGAGAGAGATTTTGTGTGAACCATAGCCGCAACCTCCATTTGAAATTTCCGTGCCATTACTCATGGAGAAGGCAAGGCTCATGCCAAATGACACCCTGCATTAACTGACTGAGTTCTAACGGCTTCGACCAAAGATCTTGTGTCAGTGGGTGACGAATTGGTTGAAAGTGTTGAGAGCGACGAAGTACATCTCCAAGCCTCGCCAGAAAACGCGCACGTTTACCAGTAGAGCAACACCAACCCAAGCCCTAGCATTAAGATCACGAAAATGATGGCGGCCACCAAAGCGGCAGTGTCATCCTGCTTCTCGTTCGTGTTTCTTGGATGGGGCTCGAGATAGCGAATCACGTCGTATATCTCTGGGTCGGTCAAATCTTCGATATTCCACTTCAATTCGTGTTTCTTCGCCATGACTTCCTCTTTCAATGCATTGAAACCTGGCCACCTGCTCCCGGTTCGTTCTTGGCGAGCAAAAAAGACAAGAAAAACATCAACACGGAGACAATTGTCAGAAGCCAGTACACCTCAACGTAGGAAATGGCTTGGGCCTGTCCTATTAGCATGGCATACATCCTGGCGAGCGCTTGCCGATGTGCATAATGCGCGCTCAATCCGACATGTGTCAGACGGGTTGCTAGAGCCTCGACTGCCGCATTAAAGCGCGGAGACCGCGTGGACTCGGCCAGTATCGACTGATGGTACTGACTTCGACGCGCAATCAAGGTAGTTACCGCCGAAGTACCTACGCTCTGCCCAATGTTGCGCATGAAGTTCATCAGGCCGGCCGCAGCATTACTTTTCTCTTTCGGCAAGCCCACATACCCAACGGCTGTGAGCGGCACAAACAAAAATCCGACCGGCAGGTAGCCCACAATGCGAATCCACATAGCGGCCCGAAAACTGATAAGTAAATCAAGCCGTATGCACGAGATATACATCCCGAGAGCCAACGTAATCCAACCAAACGCGAGCAGGTAACGTGCCTGAAACCGCCCAAGAAGTTTTCCGACCAGCGGCAAAACAAATAAAAGGAGGATAGCTGCTCCCGACAGCACCATGCCAGCTGCTTCTGCCGTATATCCCATCAACGTTTGCAGGAATTGTGGGAGAAGCACGGTCGAGCTGAACAGGACCACGCCAACCACGAAGAACATCAAGTTGCTACTGGCAACATTGAAATTCTTGAACAAACGGACGTCCACAATGGGCTCTTTGTGAAACCATTCCCAGATCACCAGCGACACCAGACCTACCACAGCAACGACGATCAGTGTTGTGATGAAATGCGATCCGAACCAATCATCTTCTTGTCCTTTATCGAGTGCGACCTGGAGAGCTCCGACACCTACGGTGAGCAGCGCAAAGCCAATGTAGTCGAATCTTCCCGCTCCCCTTTTCTCGCGGGATGAATCAGGGGGATCTTGGAGCAGCTGATAGACCAGGAGCACAGCTAGAATTCCGACGGGAACATTGATGTAGAAAATCCAGCGCCAGGAATAGTTGTCAGTTATCCAGCCTCCGAACGTGGGACCAACGGCAGGCGCGCAGACAATAGTGATCCCATATAGAGCAAAGGCCAGGCCACGCTTCGCTGGAGGGAATGTGTCAGCGAGAATCGCCTGCGCCATCGGCTGCAGTCCACCACCGAAAGCGCCCTGCATTACACGAAACAAAAGCAGCAAGCCAAGGCTCGGGGCGATACCGCATAAAAAGGAACTGGCCGTAAAAAAGACAATGCACGTCAGGAAGAAACGCTTGCGCCCCAGCCAGCTGACAAGGAATCCGCTGATCGGAAGCACGATGGCGTTGGACACGAGATAAGTGGTCAGCACCCAAGTGCTCTCATCATTGCTTGCTCCCAAGCTGCCTGCAATGTGCGGGAGAGCCACATTCGCGATGCTCGTATCGAGCACTTCCATGAAGGCAGCGAGCGAAACCGCCACGGCGATAATCCACGGGTTGACGTGCGGTTTCGAGGCTGGCTGTTCGGCGATGATGGCCTGGTCGTCGCTCACGTCCCTCATCTGACCCTCACGTCCGGCTCGGCCGACAACCCTGGCTTCAGCAGTCCCTCTGCGTTGAAGTCTTCGGTTTCGGAGCGGTCGAAATCGATTCGCACGGGTACACGTTGCACAACCTTCACGTAATTTCCGGTCGCGTTTTCCGGGGGCAGCAAGCTGAACACGGAACCGGTCCCGCCGCCAAGGTTGGTTACGTGTGCTTTCCAGCTACGGCCGTACGCATCGACCTTTACCTCGACTGGTTGACCCGCTCTCATGTGCTCAAGTTGCGTTTCTTTGAAGTTGGCCGTTACCCAGACATCGTCGAGGGGAGCGACGTCCACGAGTTCTTGTCCGATGCTCACGTTCTGGCCGACTTCCGCAGTCTTCCTCCCAACAATTCCATTCACGGGAGAGCGGATCACGGTATAGCTGAGATTGAGTTCAGTCTGATCCAGCTGGGCCTTGCGTTGATCTACCTGTGCGTTGGCAGCGTCGGCCTTGGCACGCACCACGGAAACCTGCTCCGGAGCGGTCTGGGCGCTGCGTAGGTCGGCTTTCGCCTGCAAGAGCTTCCCTTCTGCCTGATGAAGGGCCTGCTCGTACGACTGAACGGCCGCCGTGGCTGAAACAACAGCGGCGCGATTCGCCTTCGCCGCTGCTGAAGCCTGGTCGTACTGTTGTCGCGAGATATCTTCTTTCGCAACCAATTGCGAATAACGAATCAGGTCTGCATCAGTTTTTTCGGAATTAGCTTCAGCTTGTAACAGCGCGGCCTTCGCAGACTCCAGATTCTGTTCAGCCGCTTCGACGCCAGCTTCCGCGTTGTGAATTGCCGTCTGTGAGGAATCAAGGGTGCTCCAAGCCGTGGCAGACAGCACCGGTACACTCCACATCGAGCCGGCAGCAGTCGCTTCGGCGTCGGCCAGATTTGCCTTCGCTTGCTCAACTGCGATCTTGTAGTCCTTTGGATCGATCACTACGAGCACATCGCCGGCTTTCACCAGCTGCCCCTCAATCACGCGCACCTCCTGGACCTGCCCGCTGATCCGAGCGCTGAGCGGCATGACATGTCCATCTATCTGCGCATCATCTGTGTCTTCGTAGAGGAAAGCATTGCGAATGAAGTAGCCTCCGACCAAAACGACAATGGCGACCCCGATCGAGATCAACAGTATCTTCTTGCGGCGGGCAATCGAGGGGTCTCCGCGCTTCTCACTCGCCACCGTCTCGAATCTGGCCACCTCCGGTTTGTACTCAAAAACAGTGTTGTCCTCTTGAGCCGCATCTGTTGCGTGACTTCTGCTGTTGTTCGACATTACTTTCCTCCGAGATACTGGTCGTAATTGGTGCGTGCCACTCCGAGCGCATGAGCCAGCGAGAGCTTCGCGAAATTGTGGTCGTAGAGGCTGGTGATGTACTGATCGTTAGCGCTGGCGAGAGCCTGCTGGGCTTGCACCACCTCCACGCTATCGGTCACGCCAGAGGCGAAGCGGTCTTTCGACCGACCGAGGCTCTCATTGGCAAGTGCCACATTTTGCTTGGCGACTTCGACTTGCTCTTTCGCGGCATTGATGTTGAGGAATGCAGTCCGTACCTCGTAGTCAATCCGGCCGCGAATGTTTTCTGCCTCGGCTTTCCGCTGACGTAGTTCCGCTTGGGCTTGCGTTATGTCGCCTTTGATCCGGCCTCCGGTAAAGATGGGGACGTTGACGCCGGCCTGAAAGTTAAAATCTCCATGCGAGTGACCGAAGGTTGTTCCGATATCGCCATAGTCACCGTTGACTGCCACAACCGGAAAGCGTTCCCCCTTTGCCGCCGATAGTGACTGGGCGGCAGCTTTTTGGGACTCGAGCGCCGCCCGGAAATCGCTGCGCGATCGATATGCCTGCTTCAGCGCGTCTTCCACGCTGGGCGGATTCACATCGGAATAAGGAAGTTGGTCAGCAAGTTCAAACGGTTGTCCCAAAGGCAATCCGATGGCGCGACTGAGGTCGAGTTTCGGAACGTCGAAGTTATTGCGTGAGACACTCAGGTTGTATTCCTCAGTGTGCAATTGAACTTCTGTTCGCGTGAGGTCGATTCGTGGCACAGTGCCGGCCTCCACTTCATCGCGCGCCTGATCGTAGAGAGCTTTTGCGTTGCGCACCTGCGCTTCCTGCGCCTCGATTCGGGACCCAGCTTCGACAACTTGCAAATACGCATTACCGGCCGCTACCGTCACGACGTCAAGAACATCGTTGTAAGTGAGTTGCGCAGCCTGTTCGGCGGTCCGAGCAGCACGAAAACGCTGAATCGATTCCAAACTGAAGAGCGTCTGACTTAGGTTTGCATCCACCGAGCTATACGAGTACGGCCCAATCACCGTCGGAACGCCCGGCAGTTTCAAACCGAACGCAGCCAGGTTGATCTGCTCGACATGCTCTGAAACTCCTGCGCTGACTTGGGGCAGGAGCTTACTTAAGGCCAGGAGTCGCTGTCCACGCGCGATACGCGCGTTTTCTCCACTTTCAATCGTTGCCAGGTTGTAGCGCAGAGCTCGAGTGATGGTGTCGCGCAGTGTCAGGTGCAGCACTTCATTCGTTGCCGTCCCGCTTGGCACGCTTCCGGCGAGGCCACCACTCGCAGTGGAGGTTTGACTTGTGGAATAAGCCGCCGTGGCTCGCATCCCACCGCTGTATTGACCCACAGCTGGAATTCCGGGGCAGACAACCGCCGCCATCGCCAACATCGCGGCGCACAGGCGCGACCTGGTCAGGACTGATTGCACAGAATGAGTCATTTCACTTCTTCTCCTGCACGACAATGTGTTTCTGGGAAACGATCCGTGTAATGTGGGCCCGTTCAGTGATCTTCTTGAAATCTGGTCCCCTCGTTTACCAACTCAGGCATTACGCTGTCGCGATCTCCTCTTTGAGAGGTCTTGCGCAAGAACCATCTGAACTAAGACCGTTAGTTCCTCTAGAGCAGCGGTGCGAAGTTGCCGACCTTCCGCAGCCGAGCCCTTCATCTCGCAGACTTCGAGACCGCGGCCCGAGGGCACTCCGCATCAATTTCTTCAGTCTCTTGCGCGCCCGTGCTAACTGAGCTTTCACAGTGCCGATGGGTACTCCTAAAATCCGCGCAGTTTCGCGGATCGATAAGCCGTCAATAGCGCGCAACTGAAATGTCCTGCGCAGGGTGGGCGATAGCTGACCATGGAAGTGAGTCAAGCGAGTACTTAGCTCGGAATTTCGACATTCATCTTCGGGATTAGGCCGCTGATCTGGTAATTGTTCGGACAATGAAAGTGTCTGACTTTCTCCGATTGGCTCATCCAGAGCGACATGGGCGTACCGGGGGCGCCGGCGTAGCTGCAGTCGAGCGCAGTTGACCAGGATGGACATCAGCCATGTGGAGATCTGTGACTGTCCCTTGAACTGATCTAAATGGGTATAGGCAGCCAGAAGAGCATCTTGCACCGCGTCCTCCGCGTCGGCTGCGTTTCCCAGGAGTCGATATGCTTGTCTGTAGAACAATGGCAGGCGACTTGACAGGACCTGCTCCCATGCTTGAGTTGTTCCCTCGTTACTCGGAGTTTCCAGACGTTCGTCCGTCTCGACGTATGAATTCATGTTGTGCATAGTTTGGTCCTCTGGGCAACTTGAATAGGAGCCCGTTAAGTCATCTCTCTGTTTCCCGAAGCTCTCTGCTTGCGCGGCGGGTCAGTTGTTTCAACACTTGCCTCGTGAAGACGCCCCGGCAGCGGAACCTGACCCCCGCGTTGATCAACTCAACGATGACCTTCTCGCCCTCCTGGCCGATTGCCGTTACGTGTTTCATCTCGACAACGAGTTCGCGACCACGAAGGTCTACTCTTGCGTCTTCGCATGCACTCCTAAGCTCGGCTGCCCAGGGCGTAATGAGCTTGCCCTCCACAATCAACCGACGCTGGGTGGGAGCATCAACGAGCGAGATCTTCATCATTGCTTTCTCACGTCCTCCGATAAGGCAAGTCGCGCACCAAACCGTCCGGAGCCGTAAGTCGCTGAATTTTCAGGAGAGAAACATCAGAAGTCGCAGTGAACGAAGATGAAGAAGTCTAAAAGGGCGAAACTGTCGAAATCCGCCGGGAAGGGGCTGGATTAGTACGAAGAGTTATGAAAGGAGGCGGGGCTGCAGATCAAGCATACTGCTTGGCATAGATGCCGAATTTCTTCATTCGAGATACGAAAGTCGTACGCTGCATTCCAAGGCGTGCGGCGGCGCCATCGGCCCCACCCACGCGCCCCTTGCATGCGGTTAACGCCCGTATGATCTCGTCGCGCTGCTTTCTTTCGTATTCGTCAGCGATGCTGGTTTTGTCGCTTCGCGAATTTGGTTTGTCTCCAACGCTCTGACTAAGTTCTGGCTGCTCGGCATGAGGGAACGCTACCGTGTTCGTTTTCCGGAGTTCTCCAACCGGCGCCTCAAGCGACTTGCCCCGCGTGACGATCACCGCCCGCTCGATGAAATTCTCCAGCTCGCGAATGTTGCCTGGCCACTCCCAAGCCGTAAGCCCCTTCATGACGGCCGGAGAAATAGCTTCAATTTTCTTCTGCATCTGCTTGGCAAATTTCTGGACAAAGTAACTCACCAGTTGTGGAATGTCTTCCTTACGTTCCCGCAGAGGCGGTATCCGGATCGGAAATACATGCAGGCGGTAGTACAAATCACTTCGGAATTCGCGGGCCGCGATCATCTTTTCGAGGTCACGATTGGTTGCCGCTACGAGGCGAATATTCACTCTTCGCGTGTGCGTGCTTCCCAATCGTTCAAACTCGCGTTCTTGTAATGCTCGCAACAGCTTCGGCTGAATTTCAACGGGAATGTCTCCCACTTCGTCAAGAAACAAAGTGCCTTGATCTGCCAGTTCCATTCGGCCGACTTTCTGAATAATCGCGCCCGTAAAAGCTCCCTTTTCATGTCCAAACAGTTCGCTCTCCAGCAGACCGGTAGGAATGGCGGCACAATTCAGCTTCACAAACGTGCGATCTTTGCGCCGGCTGCGGTCGTGAATGGCGCGGGCGATCAACTCCTTGCCTGTACCTGTCTCCCCCAGCAGTAGGACTGTAGAATCGCTGGGAGCGACCGTTTCAACGAGTTCCAGAACATTTCTCAACGCCGGGCTGTTTCCGATGATGTTTTCAAAGTTCATCTCGCTGCGGATTTCTTCTTCGAGATAGAGCTTCTCCTGGGCAAGCTTGTCTTTGAGTTGCGAAATCTCGCGGTATGCCAGCGCGTTTTCAATGGCGATGGCAATCTGGCCTGAAGCGCGGCTGAGGAAATCGACGTCTCCCGGCGAAAAGGGAGTCTCCGTCGTGCGTAAAATTGACAGAATCCCGAGGGCCCGACCGCGAGTTGCAAGTGGAATATTGCAAAAGGTTTTTATGCCCTCCGCAGCCACTATGTCAGAAGCCTCAGATGTGAGCTCATTGCGTTCCCGCATGTCAACGACCACCGGTTTCAAGGTGTCTAGCGCTTTCTTAACGGCCGCACTTGGCGTAACCAGCAACTCTTCCTTGACGACCCCCTTTCCATGCGGAAAATCCATGGCCAATACCCTGAATTTCTCCGAACCGGCATCGGGCAGTACAATTGTTACCGCGTCAGCGCGTATGACCTCGCGTATGTTCGCTGCAATCGCACGCAGCAGATCCCGAAGTTCAAGATTTGATGTGATTCGATTCGTCAGGTTCAGAAGCAACTGCAGCTGATCATTTTGATGTTGTGCGCGCCTGAGATTCAAACCATCATCAAGCGCGAACGCCACGACACGCCCGATCAGCCCCAGGAAACTTACTTCTTCCTCGCTGAATGGATTCACTGCGTCGCGGTTGATTCCGAAAACACCCACTTGACGATGCGGCGTGGTCAAAGGTACGCGAACCCCCGACCCGAGGCGCATTTTCTTTGCCCATTCTTTAAATCGCGGGTACCGCTCTTCCGTGTCCCAATCGGCAGTTTGTTGTGGATCCCGGCTGCGCACAGCCTCCCACCATGGCAACTCTTCCGTTGGCAGGTCAGGCAAAGGGAGTTGGCCCTTACCCCAGACGAGATATTCAATTTCCTTGGAGTTCTCCTTCAACACGACGAAGTAAAGGTGCTCGAACTGCAGAAACTTACCAATCTCAGACGCGAGAGTTGTAGCCAATGCCTCAGGTTCGCGGCACGCAGCGATGGCTTCACTGATGCGCAGCACGGCCTCATAACGGTGGCTGTCGCTTTGAGGTGCAGTGATCGGATCTGTACCCATAGCCTTACAATCTAAAAACTCGGCGCTGGCAATCGCTAGTGTTTATGCGGGTGGAGATATGGCGGAGAGAGTGGGATTCGAACCCACGTTACCCTTTCGAGTAAACACGCTTTCCAAGCGTGCGCCTTCAGCCACTCGGCCATCTCTCCGGCGCTATCAACGACTTGCACGATTCCTTCACTCAATGAAGCGCACGCTTCGACAGGGAGGAATCAATGCTCGTCCGGCATCAAGAGTCTATCAAATACAAGACCTACCTTCAGAATGTACTGGCACTCAGTTTTGCACTGGGAGTCCGCTGCGATGCAGGTAGGCAGTAGGGTCAGCCCATACCACATTCCGTTTGTACAATGCCGAAACGTGCCATTGGAAGGTCTATTTCTTCGGGGGCCATGTGCAGGCTGAACCGGGTTGATGCGACCATTCCTCATACCACACCACCCAACCTTGGTCATAAAATTCATCAACTGGAAAATTCGGATTCTCCGGCGGTTCCACGCCGCCTCCGCCAAGCACTTCGTTCAAGACATAAGGTCCGACGATAGCGAACAGCCAAAGTACCAACATAGAGAGTGTCATTTTCCGAGTTCCGCCTCTTACACTCTCGGTCTACACCTTGTGATAGGCCCCTACAAGGTGACGTTGGTAACCTTCATTTTTGCTGTTGAAACGACGCAAGCCTAGTGATAAGGTAAGTGCTGGAATCGTCGTAGGTCATTGACTCGACGGTGTTAGACCGAGTGCCGCACAAAGTTCTTTCCAAGCGTGCGCCTTCAGCCACTCGGCCATCTCTCCGCGCCATGCGAAGCAATTATTTTTGATTCTAACAGTGCTACGGATTACCCGCGAACTGCCGATCCCTCACTTCATCCGCGATGACAACTGGGATGAGAACTGAGACGACTGGCTTTCTGCTGCCGGCCTGATGTTGCTAGCCTTCCTCAGGCTCGTGCAACTGCTGGGCCAGGTAGTTCTCGTAGGTCATCTCTTCAATCGCGTGCAGTTGTCCTTCCAGCCAGTCGATGTGGTGTTCTTCATCCAGCAGGATCTTTTCCATCAGTTCGCGCGAACCGTTGTCGCCGGCAGCCACGCTGGCCTTGATCCCGTCGTTCAGGCGTTTCACGGCTGTGTATTCGAGCTGCAGATCGTTCTCCAGTTGCTGCTTCAAGGTTTGCCCGATATTGATCTTGAAATAGTCGGTCATATTGGGAGCGCCATCGAGCAGCAGGATGCGTTCCATCAGCTTTTCGGCATGCTGCATTTCTTCGATGGATTCCTTGCGCGTGTGCTTGGCCATCCGTTCATAGCCCCAGTTTTCGCACATCTCGGCATGAAGGAAATACTGATTGATTGCGGTAAGTTCGGCTTTCAAGACTTCGTTCAGGATGGCAATGACTCTGGGGTCGCCTTTCATGGGTCTGCCTCTTCTTCGTTCAGTTCTCAGTAGTCCGATTTCTCAGGCCGCTGTCTCAAAGAAAATCTCAACGGTTCTCTGAGAACTGAGAGCCGAGAACTAGACTTTGCGCGATTGTACTAGAAGAAAAGAATCAGGAGCGGGATCCGGAAGCAGCGGCCGCTGCGGCATTGGACTTTTCGGGCGTATCCGGAGCAGCATGGCCGTTCGTTGGCGGGGCGGGTGGCGCGGGTGAGGCGGGTTGGGCGGGCTTGGCCTGACCCACGCCCTCAACCACGCGATGACTTAGGCAGTAGAGCGCGAGTTCCAGACGGTCGGCGACTCCCAGCTTGTCGTAAACTTTGCGGAGATAATTCTTGACCACCTGCTCGGTCGTGCCAACCCGCAGAGCAATCTCTTTGTTCTTCATTCCCTGCGTAACACAGGAGACAATGAGCGACTCTTTGGGCGTGAGCGACACTTTGGGACGCGACCCTGCCGGACGCAAGCCTTGCGTGCGATAGGCCTCCATCACCCAGGCGACAGCGCGGCTCTCAAGCCAGGATTCACCCTGAGCGACCTTGCGCAGGCATTCGACCAGCAGTTCCGGCTCAATTTCGCGCGAAACGATGCCATGGGCGCCACGCCGGAACAAGTCGAGCGTCATCTCCTGGTCGGGCTCCTGCAGCACGACAACCAAACGGCACCTCGTACTCTGCCGGAGAAGATCGGAAACGGCGTCCGCTGGATTCGGCGACAGTGCCGCCTCAAAGATCACAATGTCGGCGGAAAATTTCTGAATGGCAGCAACGGTCTGTTCGAGGCTCTCGGCCTGGCCAACAACCCGTATGTCGTCCTCGAGCGCAAAAATCTTGCGCAGCCCGACGCGAAAAATGGCCTGCGTATCCGCCACAATCACGCGGATCGTGCCTTTGCCGTCCTCAGGCTGAACGCCTTCGCCTGGCTCGACACTGCCCGAAGTGCTGACCGAAGTGCTGCCCATCCGTCCTCTTTTCGCGACTACCTGCGCGGCCGAACTGCGCGCAAACTACCTGCGCTCAAAACGGTATTCGTCAATCACCACACCGACTCCACGCCGGCCACCATCTTCAAAACTGCGCACCACTCGTCCGCGGCAATCCACCTGTACGTCGGCTTCTGCGCCCACGACATCGGCGGGAAGAGAAAGCGTAAAATCGACAGCCGAACCTACCGGCACATCGGCATCCATGCGGAACAGGACTCCGTTGGCGGAAATGTTTTCGGTCTCGACCGTCTTTCCTGAGACGCCTTGGCCCGCGACTCCCGACTGGTTGACTGCCGACGTCGACTTCAATGCCACCGGCAGTTTTATGGGAAAGCGCGGGGCGCCTTGCACGTCCGTATAACCTCTTCGATTCTTGCTGACTTCAGCAACGGTTTCCTTGGCGGCTTCAGACACGTTTGCGACGACCTTCCTTCCGGTTCGTGCCGTGCACCACTCCCATTGAGCATGTGCACATTTCAGGCCGAGATTACACCCCAGCACCCGCGATGCAAAGTTACGGAAGTCATGGAACAAAGGCGTCGAAGTGCCACTGGTACAGCGACTTAGGGGCGTACCAGAGAAGCTGTGAGCGAGGTCACTGCGGCGGGAGATGCCAGCGGCTAGCATTCAGCATTCAGCACTCAGCATTCAGCATTCAGGCCGGTGCTGACCCAAGGAGGTCCACATGAAGAGTTTTCGAGATTTGATGGTTTGGGAGAAGGCACATGCCCTTACTTTGGCCAGCTATCGAGGTACTGCGGACTTTCCCAAACAAGAGATCTATGGCCTCGTTAGCCAGATTCGCCGATGTTCGGCTTCGATTGCGGCCAATATTGCCGAGGGATGCGGTAAACGCAGCAATCCCGATTTCCAGCGCTACTTGCACATCGCCGCCGGATCGGCCAGCGAACTCGAATACCATTTCCTGCTAGCGAAGGATCTAGGTTTTCTTTCCGATGAAGAATACAAAAAGCTGGATCAGTCCGCCGTTGAAGTCAAGAGAATGCTGGCCGGTCTAATTAAGAAGGTGGAAGCTGATCGGCGAGCTACTGATTACTGAGTGCTGACTGCTGAGTGCTGAGTGCTCAAAACTTCGTCGCTTCCGTAAAATTAAACTCCCGCACCTTCATCGCCGGCACCACCATATCAAACGACTCCTCCCCGCAAGCGCGAACCGGAACGCTCATCGCCTCGACATTCGATAGCATCGAGATCAGGCTTTCGTTGAACCGGAAGTTTCGCAGTCCGCACTGCACCTTACCATTCTCCACCAGGAACGTCCCGTCGCGAGTCATGCCGGTCACGATCTTCTCGTACGGATCCACTTCACGGATGTACCACAGCCGCGTCACCAGCACGCCGCGCTCGGTTGATGCAATCATATTTTCTACGCTGCGCGGATTCTCGGGTACCCCGAACACAATGTTCATCGGCATCTCGCCCACCTCGTTCGGCAACGCGAATCCGTGCCCGGTGGGATCAATGGGGCCGACCTTGGCCGCATACTCCGACTTCTTCATCTTCTGTGCTGTGGCGCGCGCATACACGACGCGCTTCACTACGCCATTCTCGACCAATTGCACGCGCTGGCGCCGCATTCCCTCGCCATCAAACGGCGAACCCGCCTGCAGAGGATGCGCCACGTCATCGCAGATGTTGATGTTATTGCCAAAAAGTCTGGTGCCGATCCGGTCATTTAAAAACGAACGTTGGTCCAGAATGGCGACCCCGCTGTAGTCCCAGAACATGAACCCCACAATGTCGAGCACAGCGGCCGGTTCAAGAATCACCGTGTACTTCCCCGGCGCAATCTCTCGCGGATTGGCGGACGCGACCGCCTTCTGCGCAGCCGTCTCCGCCAGCCACTTCGGATCGAGCTTACTCAGATCGGGGGAGTTCGCTTTCTGCCAGCCGGAAGAATCCCCGGCCAACATGGTGATGGAAATCTCCGCCAATGTCTGGCGATGCCAATTCGCTAATCCACTCGAGTTGAAGATTCCTTCTGCCGATTCCGAGTTCGAGTAGATCCCCGCCGTCGTCAGCTTGTGTTTGCCGGCAACGGACACAATGCTCCTGACCACCTCCGCGCGATCGGCCGGAGTAATCGCCGCCGTCTGCTCGAAGAACCTGCACAATGGAGCGATGAGCCTGGATGATGGAGCGACGGGCGTCCCGCCCGTCATTCCGTCAGCTTCCTGCGCATCCGGCATCGGGAGCAAATCCGGATCCGCCACCTGCACGCGCGCGAGATTCTCCGAAGCCTCCACCGCCCGCCGCAAACTCTCGTCGTCAAACTGATTGGTGGTGGCGCGCGCCGTCCGGCCCGCAAAATTCGTGCGGATCGAAATGACGGAATTCTCCTCCTCCACATTCTGATGAATGGTATTGTTGGCGAACCGAGTCAGAGCGAAACGGGAGCCGGTGAAAATAGCTTCAACTTCGTCGGCGGATGCGAAGCGGCGAATGCGATCGAAGATATCAGCGGCTCGCTCTTTAGTCAGCATTCCCGAATTTCCCGTAGAGACGCGGCTTGCCGCGTCTTTCCGCCGCAACTGCTTCGTCGCGCTGCCGAGACGGACCAAGCCCCCGTCTCTACGAATATGCCGAGCCGACGCGAATATTCCGGAACCGAGCCGGGCTCGCCCCATGTCCGGTTCCCACAACCTGCTGCGGCTGGCCCTTGCCACAGTTTGGAGTTCCCCACAGCGTCCATTCATCGCGCGAGCAGATCGCGTCCATCGAATTCCAAAACTCCGTCGTGATCCCCGAATAAGAAGGATTTTTCAGCATCCGCACCCGCTTACCGTTTTTGATCTCCCACGCGATCTCGCATCCGAACTGAAAGTTGTACCTCTTGTCGTCAATCGACCAGGACTTATTGGTCTCCATGTAAATGCCATCGTCGGTCGCGGCAATGAGCTGTTCCAGACTCAGCGGCTTCTCTCCGGGCAGAATGCTGACATTAGTCATGCGAATCATGGGCAGCCGGTTCCAGCCTTCGGCGCGCAGCGTTCCACCCGATCGCGCCGCGCCGATAGTGTGGGCGGTTTCGCGCGAACTGAGATATCCCGTAAAACGTCCATTAGTGATAATCGGCGTCGACTGCGCGGCCACTCCTTCATCGTCATAGGCGAAGGTCCCCAGGCCCGGCCCGTGCTCCTGCCGAGCGTCGGCCACGACGTTGACCAGTTCGCTGCCATAGCGCAGATTTCCCAGCTTCTCGATAGTAAGAAATGATGTACCCGCAAAATTTGCTTCCATGCCCAGCACACGATCCAGTTCAATCGGATGCCCGATGGATTCGTGAATCTGCAAGCCCAGTTGCGATCCATCCAGAATTATTGTCGCCGTACCCTCCGGGCATTGATCCGCCTGATGCAACGCGACCGCTTCTTCCGCCACGCGCCGGGCATTCTCCACCAATTTCATCTCTTCGATCTGCTCATACCCGCGGTTCTGCCATTGCCCGCCGAACGAGTTCGGATATGACCGCTTCTGGATCTCGGAACCGGCAAACGCATACGCCGTATATCCCGCGCCGGTAGAATATTTTGTCTGATGAATGTCAGAGCCCTCGGAAGAAAGAAACCACGACTCTTCGCGCTGAAAGTTCATGCCGGTTTCGGCGAGCGTGACTCCGGCGACAGCGCGCATCTCCGCGTCAACCTTCAGCAACAAATCGAGATTCTGTTCCACCGACGTAGTGAACGGATCGACTTTGAATGGTGTCGTCCACTCCGCCACCGCCGCAGGTTCGGGAGCCAGTCGAACATCTTCCCGCTTCACACACGCCGAGGCTTTCGCAATTTCGACTGCCTGCGCGGCGGCCGCTTCCACCGACGTGCGCCCCAAATCCGCGGACGCAGCAAATCCCCAAGCACCGCCCGCGATCACGCGCACACCGACGCCGAGCGACTCGGACTCCGACGCATGACCGACTCGTCCGTTCTTAGTCGTCAGCGAGCGGTTGCGAATCGACACCACGCGCGCGTCGGCATAAGTCACTCCGCGTACAGATGCGGCGTCCAGAGCGAGACGGGCAGCACTCTTCATTTCAGATGTAACGTATCACGAGGACTGAGTCGCGGCTCGGAGATTAACGGAGATTAACAATTCTTAATGATTCAGTTGAGGATTGCCGGCCGTTGAAAGAGGCTGCCGAGAAAAAGCGAGACTCAGTGCATGCCGGGCGCGGCCGCCGCCAATGGAACTTTTTTAGGCGCAACGTCGACGAGGAAGCGGCCACCCTGCAAATGGTCGCCATGCAACGCGCCATCTTCGCCGTCGCCGCCCGAATCGGTCCACAGGCTGCTCACTTCCACCTTGCCCGAGCCCGCCGCCATCTTGGTAGGCTGGCGACGTTGCTTATCGACATAAGCTTTGATCACCTGGGTGGCCAACCGCGCCGCGAGTCTCCCGTGTTCGCCGCCTTCGAACAGCACACACACAATGATGTCGGGATTGCGGCGGGGCGTGAAACCCACAAACCATCCGTTTTGAGCGAAATCTTCGTTATTCTGATGCTTCGCGCGCAGCGCCAGCGAAACAATCTGGGCCGACCCGGTCTTGCCGGCGATATCGATTCCCGGAATATGCGCCGAGGGAGCCGTGCCTTCCGGCAACAACACCCGGCCCAACGCATCCGTGATCGTGTTCCATCCCGCCGGCTCAAACGGAATTTCTTTTACTTCCGTATAGTGCGTGGTCTCAACATACCCCGGCGGCAGGTTCGTCGGATTGATCACGTGCGGGACAACCATGCGTCCGTCCATCGAAATGGCGCCGACCGCGCGCATCAATTGCACCGGAGTGATCGCCACCGCGCCCTGACCGATGCCCACCGAAATCGTTTCCCCAGCGAACCACTTCTGCTTGAAATTGCGGATCTTCCACTCTTCCGATGGCATCACGCCGCTCACTTCGTTAGGCAGATCAATTCCAGTTTTCTGCCCCAATCCAAAGGCGGTCGCGTATTTTGCGATGCGATCGATGCCGAGTTTTTCCGCCAGCGTGTAAAAGAAAACATCGCAGGACTGGTAGATCGCTTTCGGCAGATCGACCGCGCCATGGCCAGTTTTCACCCAGCATCCGAAACGCCGGCCATAGAACGTCGCGCCCCCGTTGCAGTGCACGTTGAGAGTTTGGGCAATCCCCTCCTGCCACCCGGCGGTCGCCATAATGACCTTGAACGTCGAGCCGGGCGCGAGCTGGGCCTGAATCGCTTTGTTCAGCAGCGGCTTGTCGGGATCGTTGATCAGCTTGTTCCATTCGTCCCGTGAAATCTTCACCGCAAAATCATTAGGATCAAAAGTTGGCCGGCTGACCATCGCCAGAATTTCGCCGGTGTGCGGATCCATGGCTACGATCGCGCCGTTTTTCCCTTCAATTGCCTGTTCCGCCGCGATCTGCAAATCCAAGTCCAGGGTCAGCTTCAGCTGCTTGCCGGGCTCGGCTGGAGTTTCGTCCAGACGGCTCACTTCCCGTCCGCGGCTATTCACGATCGCGCGCCGCGATCCGTTCTTACCCATCAGAATGCTGTTGTACTGCTTCTCGACTCCACTCACGCCGACCACATCGCCGGGGGTATAGAGTTCGAACTGCGGCTGGTTGAGCATGTCCTCGGTAACTTCGCCGACGTAGCCGACAAGGTGCGCCATGAAGCCGTTCCGCGGATACAGCCGCCGGTGCGCCATGATGGTTTCAAGTTCTGGAAGTTCGTTCTTGTGCGACTCGATGAATGCCAGCTCGTCGGGTGTTATGTCTTCCTTCAAGAAAATCGGCTGGTACTGCGGCATCGACGAGAAGCGCCGGATGCGCTGCCGAACTTCCTCGGTGTTCAAATGCAGCCCCTTGGCGATGGCGTCCGCGTCCGCGTTCAGATCCCGCGAAGAATCACGCAGCAGGAGCGCGGAAAACGAAGGGTAGTTATCGACAATGATCCGGCCTTCGCGATCGAGGATTTTTCCGCGCGGCGCGAGAATCGGCACATTGCGAACCCGGTTCTGCTCCGCCAGTTGCGCGTACTTGCCGCTTTGCATCACCTGCAGCTTCCATAGCCCATAAGCCAGAAACAGGAAAATGAGCAGTACGATGTACTGCACGGCGGTGAGCCGCAGCGCGGAAACCTTTTCTTCGCGGCCGAACATCAATCCTCAATTCCTGCCAACAGCCATAGGCGCCCCAGCCTGAAATCGGCGATCCCTATGGGCCTGGAAAGCTACTGAAAACGTTACCCTCTATTCTAACCTGCAGCCCGTCTTGCCCGAAATATTGCAACGAAAACGAAAGTTTTCGACTCGAATGCTGGTAGTCATAATTGGAGCGACCGGCGTCTCGCGAGCCTGCCCTGAGCGTAGTCGAAGGGTCCTGCCAGTCGCTGGGTCATGTACAACCGTGAATTGAACTTGTCACCCCTGGGGGCAACAATAGAGGCAGGACTCACGTCTTAGTTACTTTCGGCTAAGGAATTGAATGCGGATTCGCAGTTTCATCATCGCCTACGCGCTCGTGCTCGCCATTCTGCTGTTCGCCGACCGGCGACCCCGTTCCACGCAGCAGGATCGTTATTCGCACGTGGTGGACCTGACCGATGCGCAAAACGCGACGGCGCCGCATGCCTCGGAGTCCAGAACTCGCATCATTGCCCCCGACGCGCTGATTCCCGGGACTTGGGCCGCGGGCCAGATCCCGCCTGAGCGCCTCGTGGCTCCGCTCGTAGTTTTGGATTTGAACGCAGCGCAGGATGGCAGCCGGCAGATTTCTCTCGACGACATCGCCGCGTGGGAATCGCACCACGGCATGATCCCGCAAGGAGCCGTCGTCGCCATCCGCCGCCCCGGCGCTCGCGAGCCTCTGTCCACCAATGCTCTGTCAATCAACGCTGTGTCAATCAATGATTTGTCAACCGCTCCATTCCCCATCGCCGGCGACGCCGCTCAGTTCCTCATGGACGCTCGCTACACCATCGGCTTCGCCGTCGAAACCCCAGTGAACTTGACCTCCGACCGCACACTGGCGCGCCAACTCGCTCTCCACGGGAGCTATGTGGTGGAAAGAACCGCGCGCTTTACCTCGCTACCTGCGACCGGATCGCTCATCATCGTCGCCCCGGCAAGAAACAAGAAGCCTGGCGAGACCGCAGTCCGCATCCTCGCCATGGTGCGATAATGTTGCGGTAGTCGCTCGTCAGTCGTCGTTTTTTCTGCACCACATTTCACTCTGAATCATCTACTCTTTTACACTTCCACCCTTCCGGAGGAAACTTCATGTCTGACCCGCGCTATCCCATTGGAAAGTTTTCCTACAGTGGCCCGCTTACAGCGGAACAGAGGCAGCAATACCTGGCCGACATCGAGCAGACTCCCACCCGGCTGCGTGCCGCCCTGCGCGGACTCTCCGACCAGCAACTGGATACGCCCTATCGTGATGGCGGTTGGACGCCGCGCCAGGTGGCCCATCACGTCCCCGACAGCCACATGAACTCTTACATGCGTTTCAAGCTGGCGCTCACCGAAGACGAGCCCACCATCAAGCCCTACATGGAAAATCTCTGGGCCGAGTTGCCCGAGGCCAAGCACGCCCCCATCGAAGTGTCGCTGGCCTTGCTAGATTCCCTGCACCAGCGCTGGATGCTGATGCTGCGCGAGTTTACCGACGCGGAATGGAAGCGTACCTTCCGCCATCCCGACCTGGGCCCGATGTCCCTCGAAAAAACTCTAGCACTCTACGCATGGCACGGGCGCCATCACGTAGCGCACATCACGACCTTACGAGAGAAAATGGGATGGTAGGGTCAAGGGGTCGGCATTTAGCAGTCAAGCATTCAGTTGCCTCGGCTGAGTGCTGAGTGCTGACGGCTGCTTCACGGCAGCCCCGCCTTCCACGCCAGATAACTCGCTGCCTCGCGCATCACCGCCGCAAATCGCTCCCACAACGGGTGCGGACGCGACTCTGGACGTGGCGCCAACTCCACTTGCACGCCTTCTTTCTCCAGCAAAGCGCGGATGCGAAATACATGATACGCATCGCTCACTGCAATGCAGCTGCCCATGCCGTTCGTGCGCATGATGTTAGCCACCCGCGCCGCCGACTGCGCCGTGTCCGAGCCTTGCGTCTCCGCGATCAGCGCCTGCTCCGGAATACCGCGCCGCAGAAGATAGTCTCTGCCCACGCCGCCTTCGCTGAAATCCGGATCCTGCGCCGATCCGCCGGTCGTGATCACCACCGGCGCCATTCCCTTCTCAAACAATTCGTACCCGTGATCCAGCCGCGCCCGGTACACCGGCGAAGGACGTCCCACATACTCCGCTGCTCCGAAAACAACAATCACATCCGCTTTTTTTACGGGTGCTTCGGCGGCCGCACGCACGATGCGCGACCCCGTAACGCCGAAAAATAAACACAGCGCTCCCACCACCGCCAGCAACAACAGCAGCCAGGGGCGCGACCATGGAGATTTTCTTGGAGGAGATAGATTGGTGTCTTCGGCCATCGTAAAAAAGACCCGGTTTCAACGTTTCAAGGTTTCAGCACTGCAAAACAGCAATCTCTCGAATGACACTCCTGATTGACACTCTGATCGGACCTCTGCCTGATCCTCTTTGAAACCTTGAAACTCTGAAACTTTGAAACCTGGCCTTTTAAGACAATGCTTCGACAATATCCTTGGCGGGAATCGCGCCTTCGCGCAAAATCTGCCAGGTGCCGTCCTCTTTGAAGTGCACGATCGTCGACGAGACTGTCCGCGGAGACCGCCCACCGTCCACGATCAGCGAGATGCGGCCCTGCAACTGCTCCTGCACCGCCTCCGCGGTCGTGCATTCTGCGGCGCCGCTCAGGTTGGCGGAGGTCGCCGTGATCGGAATCTTCGCCGCGCGGACCACCGCCAGCGGGATTTCCGACGCCGGCACGCGCAGCGCTACGTTCCCCGTGTTCGCGGTTACCTTCAGCGGCAGATGCGACGCTGCCGGCACAATCATGGTCAGCGGCCCCGGCCAGAAACGCCGCGCCAGAAGATGGAAATCATCCGGCAAGGGACGAGCAAATTCTTCCGCCTGATCCACGTTCTCGATCAGCAGCGAGAGCGGTTTATGCCGTAAACGCGATTTGATCTCATAGACTCGCTCCACCGCGCGCAGGTTGAACGGGTCGGCCGCCAGACCATAAAACGTGTCGGTCGGCATGCCCAGAACTTGCCCCGCCTGAATTTGTTCGGCGGCATACTTGATCAGCGAAGTCTCGGGCGTTGCGGCATGAATCTTCAGGATTTCCGTGCGCACTCTGATCCCTTCCCGATTGTCGGCGTAAACATTGTCGGCTTAAGCAATGAAATGTACCATACCACGAGCCTCTGTTCGAAGCTGCTCGCGTAGGGACAGCCGCCCTCGGCTGTCCAGGCCGAGCGCAGTTCGGCAGTTGCCCTCGGTCAGAGCAATTTCGACATTCGCTATAGATATTCGTCGGGGCGCTGAGCTAACGCCAACATGAAGCAAAACGCAAAAGCCGCGCGAACTCACCATCAAGCCGATCGTTTGCGTCCCGTCGCCGGCCGCCACAACCAGCGGCTGAAAGACCTACGTCTCGCATTCCGTCGCGGCGAGCTAACTCCTCAAGGGGAGTGCGCCATCGAAGGCGTCAAGCTGCTCGAAGAAGCATTGCGCAGCGGCCAGCATCTGGACAGCGTATTCTTCAGCGAATCGGCACGCCCGCGAACCGAAAAGCTTCTGCCCCAGATCGGCGCTCACACCGAAACGCTCGTCCTGCCAAATGCGCTCTTTAACTCCATCGTGCCGAGCGACGCTCCCCAGGGCGTGGCGGCCTTGGTCAAGCTGGCGGCCTTTTCTTCCGATCAACTGCTCGACCGCTCGAGCGTCGGCCCGTTCGTCGTGGCGGCTGGCCTGCAGGACCCGGGCAACCTGGGTACGATCCTGCGCTCCGCCGAAGCCTTTGGCGCCGCCGGAGTCTTTCTGACTGAAGGAACCGTCAGTCCTTATAACTCGAAAGTTCTGCGCGGTTCGGCGGGTTCGATCTTCCGCTTACCTTTCTTGCAGATCTCTTCCGCGGAACTGATCTCTCTTCTGCGTGCGCGTGGCGTTCGCCTGCTGGCAACTTCTTCGCACCAGGGAACTCCGCTGCCCCACATCTCATGGACTCTGCCGCTCGCCATCTTCATCGGCAATGAAGGCGCCGGTCTGTCCCGTGAACTCACGCGCCAAATGGACGAAACCCTGGCGATCCCGCAAGCCTCGCAAGTCGAATCGCTCAATGCCGGAGTCGCCGCCAGCATCGTATTATACGAAGCCGCAAGAAATCGGAGGTGATGAATTTGTAATTTGTGATTTGTAATTTGCAATTTTAAAACCCGATATCAAGGGCTGCATTGATTCGCTTTCCAATTACAAATTACAAATTGCCAATTACAAATCCTATGAATCTCTTCGCTCCCATCCCGAACGACGATCCCGCCGCCCAGGGCGCGCGCCCGCTAGCCGATCGCATGCGCCCGCGGACGCTCGATGAATTCGTTGGGCAGGAGCACCTCGTCGGCCCCGGCAAACCGCTGCGCGTGCAAATCGAGCGCGATGACCCCACCTCGATGATCTTCTGGGGCCCTCCAGGCACCGGCAAGACCACCCTCGCCAAGATCATTGCCCGCATCACCAAGGCCGACTTCATCGAGTTTTCCGCCGTTCTAGCCGGCATCAAGGAAATCAAGCAGGTCATGAGCGATGCCGACCGCGCCCGCCAGTACGGCACGCGCACCATCGTCTTCGTCGACGAAATTCACCGCTTCAACAAAGCGCAGCAGGATGCCTTCCTCCCGCACGTCGAGAAGGGCAGTATCCGCCTGATCGGCGCCACCACCGAAAATCCGTCCTTCGAAATCAACTCCGCGCTGCTCTCGCGCTGCCGCGTCTATGTGCTGAAGCCGTTGACCGAGGATCAGATTGTCGTTCTTCTGCGCCGCGCCCTCAGCGACCCCGAGCGCGGTCTAGGCCAGATGCATCTGGAAGCGTCACAAGAAAATCTGCGCAAAA
Organism: uncultured Acidobacteriaceae bacterium; assembly: GCA_963789205.1. Classification (GTDB taxonomy): domain Bacteria; phylum Acidobacteriota; class Terriglobia; order Terriglobales; family Acidobacteriaceae; genus Acidiflorens. The sequence goes on along the minus strand of CAWBJV010000011.1, from coordinate 4,686 downwards.
TCGCGGCTTACTCCAGCGGAGACGCCCGCAGCGCCTACAACGTCCTGGAGGTAGCCGCGTCGCTCTCCATTGAAAATTCCGTAGAGACGCGGCTAGCCGCGTCTCTGCCCGAAACCACCGAGATATCGGAAACCACCATCCACGAAGCCCTCCAGAAGCGTGTTCTGCTCTACGACAAGAGCGGCGAAGAGCATTACAACATCATCTCCGCGCTGCACAAATCGGTTCGCAACAGCGATCCCGACGCCGCCCTCTATTGGCTCGCTCGCATGCTCGAAGCAGGAGAAGATCCGCTCTACATCGCCCGCCGCGTCGTCCGCATGGCGGTCGAGGACATAGGCCTCGCCGAACCGAATGCGCTCGCTTTGTGCATGGCCGCTCGGGACGCCGTCCATTTCATCGGCATGCCCGAAGGCAATCTCGCCCTCGCGCAAGCGGTCGTCTATCTCTCGGTCGCGCCAAAATCCAACGCCCTTTACACCGCGTACGGCGCGGTTCAGCAGGACGTCGAGCAGACCGCCGCCGAACCCGTCCCCCTCCACCTGCGCAATGCCCCTACCGGCCTGATGAAAGGCCTGGGCTACGGCAAGGACTATCAATACGCCCACGACACCGAAGCCAAGGTCGCCGATATGCAATGCCTGCCCGACAGCCTGCGCGACCGCGTCTACTATCGCCCAACGAACGAAGGTGTCGAAAAGCGGATTCGCGAACGCCTGGAAGAAATCAAAAGCCTCAAGCAGCCGAAGTCAGATCAGGCGTCAAATCGGGCGTCAAATTCAATACCAAGGCGCACAAAAAGAGAATCTGAAACCTGATTTTTGCAATCCTATATACAGTTCCAACTACTCAGCAGGAGGGTTTCGTCGTGGCCACCAGCCCGCTTACGAACTTCGGCAACACCAGCGCCCTTCCCCCTGAAACACCCGCGCTCAGGCTCGCGGAACTCGTGCGCCTGCAAAAATTCGCGCAACGGATTACCTCCACCCTCGACATTGAAGAACTCGTGCCGCGCATCGTCGACGAGGTTGCCGCCTCGCTCGGCTGCGTTGAGATCAACATCTATCTGCGCGATCCTGAAACTTCTGAATTCGTACTGGCCGGCGTTCGCGGCTGCAGCATGTACGGCAAGGGCCATCGCCTCGAGGTAGGCTCTGGAATGGTCGGGCACGTCGCGGCCACAGGCAAAATGCATTACGCCCCGGATGTCACTCGCGACCCTTACTACGTTTCCTGCGAGCCCGATACGCGCTCCGAAGTCGCGATTCCGCTGACACGCGAAGGCGATCTGGTCGGAGTTTTCACAGCTTCCCATTGCGATCTCGACGCCTTCTGTGCTGATCAACTGCGTCTGCTGCAAGGATTGTGCGCGCACGTCGCCGTCGCGGTGCACAACGCGCAGCGCTTTGGCGATGAGCGTGAACAGCGCGAGCGCATGACCCGCGAGGCCGAAGAAGCGCGTACGATTCAGCAGGCCCTGCTGCCCCGCACATCTCCCCTAATCCCGGGATTCCGTGTCTCCGGACTAACGATTCCGGCAGGCTCGGTCGGCGGCGACTGGTATGACTTCATTCCTCTGTCCGGCGGGCGCTGGGGCTTGGTTCTAGCCGATGTCTCTGGCAAAGGCACAGCGGCGGCGCTTCTCATGTCCGCCACTCGCGGCATGCTGCGCTCTCTCGCCCAAACCAGCTCCGGACCTGCCGAGGTTCTGACGCGTCTCAACAACATGATGATCGAGGATTTTCCCAGCGGCCGCTTCGTCACCATGGTTTACGCCGAACTCGACCCGTCGACCCGTGTTCTACGGATCGCCTGCGCCGGCCATCTCGCGCCGCTGATGGTCGATCCTTCCGGCCACCGCTGGATCAATCACGAGCACGGTTTGCCGCTGGGAATTTCCGCCAGTAAGTTTTCGGAGACCGCTGTGACGCTTGGTGAGCTTTCGCGCATCGCGTTTTATTCCGATGGAATCACCGAGGCTGAACTCGATTCCGGCGAAGAATACGGAGCCGAGCGCCTTCTGGCCCGAATGCAGTCACCCGACGTTACTCCGGAAGGCCTGCTCGCAGATGTCAGAAAATTCGTGAATGGAACTGGACTGCGCGACGACGCCACGGTGATTTTGGTGGGGCCGCGCGGAACGGAATTGGGTTCCGGCGCGAGTGCATAACGCTATTGTAAACCAAGCTTGCTTACCCGAATCTCGCCCGATGTTCCTTCAAAACGCACCGGTCCATCACCACAAACATCCCGGCCTTCCGCGCTTTCTCCGCAGCGCGTTCGTTGATCACACCTTCCTGCAACCAGATCGCTGGAATCCGTAACTGGATCGCCTGCTCCACAATCTCATCCACATACTCCGGCCGCCGGAAGACATCCACCAGATCAATCCTCTCCCGCATTTCGAGTGGCACTTCGACCAATGACGGATACGCTTTTTCCCCAAGCGCCTCCGCAATCCGCGGATTCACGGGGATAATCTTGTACCCCTCCGCCTGCATGTACGCGGAAACGCCGTGGCTCGCCCGCATCGGACTCTCTGACAATCCAACCACGGCAATCGTCTTCGCCCGCGACAGCAGTTCGTAAATAGGATCAGATTCCTTCAATGCTTTCTCGTAGAGACGCGGCTTGCCGCGTCTCCGGAAGCGCCCGGCGCCCTGTCGCGATAGCCAAGAATACCCGGCGAACATACACTGGCGATCTTCCCCGTCACCCTTTTTTTTCGATCTTCTGCTTAAACATCCGCAGCGCCAGCTTGCGAATCGTGTCCGAAACCTCTTTGTTCCCCGACAGATTCTTCAGGTCATGAATCAGCAGGTTCTTCATCAATCCCAGCGAGAGATCGAGCGGCGTGCGCGGGTTCTGGACCAGGTTCCGCATGATGTTGTAATTCTTCGCAAACCGCCGTTTTAGCGGAATCGCGCGCAGCACAGCCTCCAGCACATTTTTCTGCAGCGCAAACTTTTCCACCTCGCCATCCGAAACTTTGGGTGACTCCAGCACCGCGATCGCAACCAGCTTCGTCGAATCGCGAATCAGGATCGACCGGTCCTCCTTGCTGCCACGCATCGCGAGCGTAATCCGCCCCCTGATGTCGAGCTTCGCAATCTTCTGCAGCACGCTGTCACGCCTTTCCTCAACAACCGCAGGTGGCTGCTTCTTGGCCTTAACGGCGGCCACAGACGCTGCTGGCTTTACCACCGCGTCTGTCGGCGATTTCCCCGCTGCCGCCTCGGCACTCGCACTAGTCGTGGCGGCGGCTGCTTGCGGACCAACTTCGACCGCCCCTTCACCCTCCGCCTCGCCCCCCTCACCATCGAGCGACATCCCTATGGGCTGAAACGGCTTATCTTTTTCGGCTGCCAGCTCCGCCGCATTCTCTTCCAGAAACTTTATGACCGTACTCTCGACAACTTCGTCGGCTGCATCCACTTCGGTCGCCGCCGCCACCGGATTCGCTTCCAAAGCAGCCAGCTTCTTTTCAATCTCGGCAAGCTCAGTTGGACGCAGATTGGCATTCGATTGCAGCGCCCGCAAAAGCTGCGGAGAGTTCATCACCCGCGCGCTCATCAGCAAACCTTCTGCCACCGCACGCGACCCCGATACCGCAAGCTCGTCCAACGCCTCCTCCTTCACCGACGGATTCTCCGCCAGCGCCGGCAGCAGACAAGTCCTCAGATTCTTCGGAGAAACGAAATACCCCAACACCTCGGCGCTGGTCTTCGGATCGGCCGCCGCCGCCATGCTGGCTTGTTCATCCCAGCCGGCCAGCGTTAGACGGGCCCGTTCAGCAAACAATTTGCTATGGAGCGCCAGATAGACCAGGATCTCAATCGTCTCCTCCGGCGGCACCGAGAGGGCTCCGCGCGCCGCCGATTGCATGAGGTTCGACGGCACCTGCGAATTGCGGATCATATCAAGCATTTGGGACATCATTCATCTCCCAGAATTGGCCGCGGCTTTTTTCTTCGCGGGCTCTTTCTCGGATTGCAGTTTCCTGCCCACTGCTCGCTCCAGTTCCGCGACTGCAATCTCGAGCTCGCGAGTCAGGCGGTTCGGGTTCCGCCGCCGATATTCGTCGCTCAACGCGCGATAGTACCAGAGCGTGCCGTCCTTTTTTCCCGAGAACCGTTTCCAGACGGATTCACCATCTCGCCGATAGTCCGCCAGAATCGTACGGACGTTATGCAGCTTGTCGGCAGCCGACACCAGCCGCGTCTCGGCATCAGCATGCTTCACTTCGCGCAGATAGCTTTTCTTCCGTTCCAGCCACTCCGGCTTGGGCACGACATATGCATCCGTACAACCCTCCACGATCTTCGCCACCCGCGTACCAAACTGCTTGCGGACTTCGCGCAGCCGAGGCATGCCGCCGCAATCTTCGACCACATCATGCAGCAGCGCCGCCATCGCCATATCTTCATCACCGCCAGCCTCAAGCACCAAAGACGCAACCGCCATCAGATGCGACAGATAAGGCACCGCCGTCTGCTTCCGCGTTTGCCCCGCGTGCTTCTCCGCTGCATAGCGAAAGGCGCGCTGCAGCCGGGGTCCGAGCTTCGGCGGCCTCAACGAAATTTTCTTTCTAACCTTCATAAAAACTGCCACTCGCTGCGACCATCGGTCTCCCCTGTGTACCTCTGTGTATCCCCTGTGTCCCCTGTGGTAAAGATTTAGGTGTGC
>CAWBJV010000010.1:0-34571 GCA_963789205.1 uncultured Acidobacteriaceae bacterium | reverse complement strand
GCGACGATTTCAGTCTGAGCATACGGGCAGGGATGGAAGGCAATGCGGTGTGGTCAGGGGAGAACGGCGTATCAACGAAGTGCCAGTATCGGTGGCGATAGAGGTCGGTGTATCCGATGTTTTGAGAAGATGAAGGACCGTCGGGGATGTTCGGGTCATGGCTGTCGTCGGAATATTTCGGATTACCTTTAATGTCGTCCGCCCACGTGGAAGCCATCATGAACAGCATCATGTCACGATCGTCCGCTGACGTGCCGGCTGGAACCTGCTTCTCCCAACTCGCGTAGTCAGGGTTTAGCTTAAGCAGGTCGCGAATGCGGCTCTTAGAGGCGGGGGTGAGCTTTTGGTACGCGACATAGGCAGCGGTCATGTGACCGATGGGACCCCACGCTGGCAGAGAGCCAGGCAGCATTATGCAAAACACCAAAATGCAAGCGTGGAAGGGGACTCGATATGTGTTATGACGGTATCTCGATGCGGAAGTCTGCACTTCGGGCCTCCTTGTGAGTGCTCGTTCCACTTAACATTTGCCCTACCATTGGTTTAACTTTCCGACGCAATTGATGTTAGTGCACGCGCGCTGGCTAGATGGATACTAGCTCATAGGCATAGCGTGTTGAGCCAGAATATGAACCGCTGGCATTGATTTCCTGGTGGGGCGAACCACCGTACATGCCAATGGACTCTGAAACCCCGGAGAAATCGGGATTTCCGCCACACTGACCTGCCGCCCACGCTCTTGAGAACAAGGACGAAACAACAACCCGTCGCGATCTGCGCTCGCTTGAACAGCCGGGGGGAGGCCGTCCTTGGTGTTGCCCTTTTTATCCTCCACTCGCCACAATCGCATCTGCCACTCGTGCCGCCTCCACTGCAGATCGCACATCGTGGTCCGAATGATGTGCGCCCCTTTTAAGATCCAACCTCTTTCAGCAGCCAGCGTTCCGTAAAGCCGCTGGTGATGTCGACGTTGCCATCGCGCGCCAGCGTTCTCCCGATAAATGACTTCCCGATCGCCTGCCAACAGCGGAAATCCCATCTGTTGCAGCTCGGCGAAGTGCGCCAGCAACGGATAGTTCTCCTCGAACCGCTTTCCGAACCCGAAACCGGGATCCAGCACCAGGCGATCGCGCTTGATCCCGGCCAGGGTCGCCGCCTCGGCCCACTGCCGCAATTCCCGCTTCACCATCGGCACCGAATCGCCAATCGGCGGGGGCGACCGCCGCTCCTCCGGGCGCCCGCGCGTGTGCATCAGACCGCTTCCACTCTCAGTTCAGCCAGAGTCTTCGCGATTTCGGATCCCAACGGAAACCACTCACATCGTTCCAACCTCCGCCCCAGCCTCGACCGCCGCCCGCGCGATGCCCGCCTTGTAGGTATCGAGCCTCTTACCGCATCCGGCCGCCGCCTTTTGGTCCCGGATCACGGGCAATACCGCCTCCGTCTTCTTCTTCGGATACTGGCTCCGACGTTGAAACTCCCGGCCGCGTCGATTCTCCACCGACGTCAATGATGGACGCGCCTTCGTTCATTAACTGCTCGGCGTGGACCACGGCCTTCTCGGCATCGAGGTAGAGTCCGCCGTCGGAAAACGGGTCGGGAGTTACTTCACGACGCCCATGATCAGAGTGCGCCGTCCCAACTCCAGGACGCGAGAGCCGATGTTCCACTGAAAAATCGCGCGCATGTCGCCGCTTTCTAGTGGAGCGACGGGCGTCTCGCCCGTCTAATAGCGAGGCCGCCGGGCGAGGACGCCCGGCGCTCCACTAACGATCCCGAAGTTGGAGCACTAGAACGAGGCCAATTTTTTCTCGATGTTACAATCCCCCTAATGCTTCGCTGGCGATCAGTTGCGCGTCTGCTCTCCATCGTTCTTCTGTTGGCCGCGTCAGTGCTGGCCGCACCCGTCAAACCTCTACAGGATCGCGTTGCCGGCGTGCTCGGCGCGCCCGACCTTGCTCGCGGCTTCTGGGGAATCGAAGTAGTTTCTCTCTCGACGGGCAAAACGTTGTACTCCCAAGACGCCGACAAGCTCTTCACACCCGCTTCGAACACCAAGCTGTTTACCACCGCCGCCGCGCTCGCCCTGATCGGTGCCGAGTACAAGTTCCGCACTACCGTCGAGACCGCCGGCACTCTCGATCGCTACGGCCGGCTTAACGGAGATCTTGTTCTTGTCGGCCGCGGCGATCCCAATCTCTCTGGACGCGAACTCCCGTACGATCTCCGCACCCAGCGCAACGACGATCCCATTCAAGCCCTCGAATCGCTTGCCGACGCGCTCGTGCAAAAAGGAGTGAAATTCATTGACGGCGATATCGTGGCGGACGACTCTTACTTCGCCTTCGAGCGCTACGGGGAAGGTTGGAGCCAGGGCGACCTCGTCTGGGCTGACGGCGCTCCCGTCTCCGCCCTCACCATCAACGACAACGTAGTCTTCGTCAACATCCTGCCCGCCGACCGCCCCGGCGAAAAAGCCTTCGTCAGCGTCAAGCCCTTTGCCGAGTACTATCGCCTCGACAATCGCATCATCACCACCCCGGCTGGCACCGGACGCAAATTCTTCGTCAACCGCGAGCCCGGCTCGACCGTTCTCACGCTCTGGGGCAACATGCCGCTCGATGACGCAGGGGCCAATGAAGCCCTCGCCATCGAAGATCCCGCCGAGTTCGCCGCTGGGCTGTTCCGTCAGTTACTCGAGAAACGCGACATCGTAGTTTACGGACACCAGCGCACTCGCCACACCGAACTCGCTACCCTTTCGACTTTCAGCGTGACCGCGAACGCACCGTCGCGCGGAGGCAGCGTTAACGACAAAGACAGCGACGGCCAGGCACGTCCCTTGAAAACAGATCAGCCCATCACGCTCGCCAGTTATGAATCCAAGCCGCTGCTGCAAGATGTCCGCGTCGTCAACAAAGTCAGCCAGAATCTGCATGCCGAAATCCTGCTGCGCCTTTTGGGACGGGAGCGCGGCACCGCCGGAACGATTGAAGGCGGCCTGGAGGTTCTCCGCGGATTTCTGACTCAGGCAGGAATCCCCAACGACCAATACGTTTTCTACGACGGCTCCGGACTCTCTCGCCAGAACTTAGTAACTCCTCACGCCATTGTCGAGTTACTGCGCTACAGCTCGACGCAGCCCTGGGGCGCCGCCTATAAGGCGACCTTCCCAGTCTCTGGCGTGGACGGCTCGCTCTCCGACCGCCTCAACTCTCCCCGCCTGCAGAATCGCATCGTGGCTAAAACGGGCTCGCTGGGCGGCGTGAAGGCACTCTCCGGATACGCCACCAGCGATAGTGGACAAGTGGTCGTCTTCTCGATTTTGTCCAATAACTTCAATCTGCCTGCGAAGCGAGTTACAGATGCGATCGATCAGATAGTACAGGCGATTGTGGAGGATGCACCCGCGGGACGGTAGGAACTCGCCGGCTCGCCCCTAACGGACCACAAATCCAAAATCAAATCCGTCGCCTCCAGCACTGAATTGACGCAACCGATATTCGGCGAGACGAAGACTGTTGATCTCCAATTCTGTACCGATGCTCCGCACAAACTCAGGATTACTGATGAGTAGCGGTGTTCCCGGGCATATACCGGCGACCATTGGCCGCGCGCCGTTGCGATTCCGGGCCCACAGGTAGAAGTCGACATTCTTGACAGAACTGATGCCGAATTCCGCGGGTCCTGAATCGGAATTCTGATGCCAGTTCCGCACGATTTCCCGATTCTCGGCCCGCGATTCTCCTTCCCTTGCAGGGCAGGTGGTTGTCGACAGATCGGACGTTATCAGTATGGAAGAGGGGGTTCGCAGCGGCGCGCGACAGCGTATTTCCCTCCCATATGCCGTGTCAGCCGAGCAGATTCCCACGTCAGACATTAGGAACTCGCCGCGCGGGGTGACAAAATCTCTTCGATTCTTATCGCGGTATTCGGTCAGAGCGAGCGAAATCCGCGCTCTGACCGGAGCGGACTTCACTTGCTCGAAAAAGGCCTTCTTGAGGATGAAACTTACCTGCGTTCCCGATTGATCAGGAAACAATTCGGTCTGGCCATAGGACACCCAGCCGGAATTCCACCGCAAACCGTTGGGTGCTTCGAGCGAGACCTTGACACCGCTCAGAACCACAATCGAGTCCTCGGCCATGCCCGCGGTGCTGAGCGGGAGCTGGATCGCGACTTCTTTTTCTTTTTTTTCTTCGTCGGGAGCTTCGGCGGCCTGGGAGGAATCGGCAGGCAGAAGCGCTAACTGCACAGGCAGAGGGTCGCCGGCTCGGATCCGGGGAAATTCATGATTGACAATCGCGCTATACGGAGTAGCGGCCACGATCAGGGCGACCGCAAGAGCCAGCCCCGCGATCATCCATCGTGACGCCGCCGTTTTCCGTCGAGCGTATTGCCATAGGATGACGGCCAAGCACGTGGCGATCAGTAGAGCGAATTCCAGTAAATCAACGGGGCCCGAAAAACCGGAGTTGGGTATCACCGATGCGAGCCACGCGACGCAGATCATGTATAACGCAACTACCAAAATCGCCAAAATCATCTGAACCACGCTGGCCGTAACCGTTGCCACTGTCGCAATCGGCAGGATGAGGATGAGGGCGATCAGCACTTGCATCCATAGCAAGCCGGTGATGTAGTGCGCGGGAGGGAAGCCTGCTTTCGCCAGGAGCACGGCATCCGCGATCAGCAGCGGCACGTTGATCGTGAGCGCCACGAAAAGCACCTTTGCCGCCAGCAGTTTCTCCCACTCGTAAGGTCGCGTGATCCAGAACTGCCGGTCCCCGACCAGCGCTTCGCCCTGGATCACTCGCACGATCAGAAGAGCCCAGGCGATGGGCAGCAGCACCGCCACCAGGCCCGATAGGACCTGGTAGCCGAAGAGGGCGGCAATGCCACCACCGGATGCCGCGATATTGCGCTCGCCCGCCCATCCCCTCACATCGTTCCACGAGTACGTTGCCAGCAGCGCCAGCGACACTGCTATCTCGTACCAGAACCGGCGAAGGTCTTTTCGGAAAATGTTCAAGATCTGTTTCATTTCCGGCCCTCTCTATGCCGCATTGCGCCCGCCTTTCGCCATCACCAGAAAAATCTCGCGCAGCGTCATTGGACTGAACGTCACATCCCGCACTTCCCCGAAAACACCATGAATCTCGGCTCTGGTTCGCTCGGGCTCAAACCGGCTCTCGATAAAACGAACCACCGCCGCCGAATTGTTCAGTTGCATCCAGCTCTCCGGGGCTTTTTCTGGCGGTCGCGAAGGCCCGTCGAAGGTCACCTGCACTTCGCGAAACCGCTCCACTAATTGCGTCAGTTCTTCGGAAAACCTCAGCCGCCCCTGTTCCAGATAACCCACATGGCTCGCAAAACTTTCGATCTCGGCGAGGTCATGCGACGAAACGAGAATGGTCGATTCCTCCGCCCGTTCCAGCAGTCCTTGAATCAATTCATCCCGGACCAACGGGTCCAGCCCCGTGAAAGGTTCATCGAGCACGATCAGCTTCGGGTGATAGGCCAGCGCGCTCGCCAGTGCCGCTTTCATCCGCATCCCGCGCGAAAGATTGCCCAGCTTGCGGTCCCGCGGCAAATCAAACTGACTAATTAACTCGTCTTCCAGCGCCCGGTCCCACGACGGATAGAATGGCCGCAGATACTCCAGCAGCGCCCCCACTCGCATCCACTCCGGCAACTCCTGGTTTTCCGACACATATCCGATCGATCTAAAAGCTCGCCCCGCAATCCGCGCCGACTCGACTCCCAGCACTTCAGCCCGCCCGCTCGTCGGCCCGAAAATATTCATCAGGATCTTGATCGCTGTAGTCTTCCCGGCGCCGTTCGGCCCCACCAATGCATACACGGCGCCTTCGGGCACATCGAGGTTCAATCCGTTCAGGGCTTCGACCCGGCGAAATTTCTTAACCAGATTTTCCGTGCGAATTGCGCTCATCGTTTCCCGCGACCTCCACGTTCCGCTTCCGGTCCCTTGGTTTCCCGGCCACTGAGTTTTTTCCAGTGCTCGGAAATGGAGGTCACGATCTCCTCCAGTGGGATGCCGAGCTTTTTCGCCTCCACGGCCAGTTGTTCGATTTCATGTCCGAGCAATTGCGTTCGCTCGATCCTTCGCCCTTCCGGCAACTCCGCAACCACGGTGCCGATGCCCGGCCGCGTTTCGAGCAGGGCCGCCGCCACCAGATGCACGACAACCTTGTGAGCTGTATTGGGATTGATCTTAAGTTCCTTGCTGAGAATACGTACTGACGGAAAGGGATCTCCCGGCCGCATCTGCCCCGAGACCATGGCCTTCTTCGCGGCATAGACAACCTGCTCATAGAGCGGAATTCCAGGCCGAAAATCAACGCGGAAGGGGATCACGGATGTGTACTATAACGCATAGTACGGTTAAGCACAAGAAGTAGGCGCCTGTGCGTCTCAAGCCGCCAGATGCTATTGTTCGAGGAAAAGAAACTCCCGGAGGGCTGCAAATGCTCGCTTCCAGCAAGATCATTGGCTTCGTCCCTACTAAAGATTCCGTGAAAGCGAGAGGCTTTTACGAAGGCATACTGCAATTTCAATTCGTCAGCGATGATATGTTTGCCCTGGTAATGAGAGCCGGCGAAACCATGATCCGCATTGGCAAGGCCCAGGATTTCACTCCCGCACCGTACACCGTGCTCGGCTGGGAAGTTTCTAATATCGAGGAAGTCGCCAAGTGGCTTCAGAAAAGAGGAGTCACCCTGGAAAAGTTTCCCTTCGTCCAGGATAAAGAGCTAGGAATCTGGACTACGCCCAACGGCGACAAAGTTGCGTGGTTCAGAGACCCCGATGGAAATGTGCTTTCTGTCAGCCAGCATAAGTAGCGTCCGCGCTGCTGAGATGCGGCTGTCTATTGCTCATCCTTCGATTCGATGTCGGTGATGTTGAGGCGAATCGCGCGATTCCGGTTCAGTCTCGCGTGGACTACGGTGTATAGGCCGAAAAGGGCAAGAGCATAGAAGAAGCTGTTCCCGCAAATGATCCCAATAACATCAGACAGCCACTTGTCGGACCTGATAAGGAAAGCCGTATTGACCCACGCCAAGGGGACGGAATAGATATCCCAGTTGTCGTTAAGTTCGTCCTTCGAAGCGCCCAACCCAACGTGTAGCCACCCCCAAAGTGTCCAATAAGCAATATTCATGACGCACACCGACACATACCAGACGATGAATGGCAGCCTGGGCTTGAAAGGCCCACGTTCGATCCAGGGCGGAATTAGAATGCCCCATATCACGCGAATTGGAATAGCCAAGAAGAGAAGTACGAGCAACCAAGTTCCGGCGTGTCTGGCGTTGAAGGTTGGAGTTCCCAAGGCAACCAGGGTTATCAATACGAGAAACCCAAGCCAGCGGAAATATGCAATGGGAACGCGGACCTCTGCGCCACACCATTGGCAACAGCCTCGCGCGATGCGCGCGATCCTTTTGCATTCAGGACACACCGGCACTTCGCGACGTAGAGGATTGAACATCCGATCGCTCAATTGCGTTCGCTCACCCGATAATCCCCATCGCTTTTCCCACCCTTCCCAGCACTTCGAGGGCCCGCTGCAATTCGTCTTTCGTATGCGTGGCGGTCATGATGGTTCGCACCCGCGCTTTGCCTTCGGGGACGGTGGGAAATGCGATGCCGGTTCCGAGCACTCCTTCTTTGAACAGCTCGCGGGAAAAATCCATGGTGAGTCGCCCGTCGCCAATGATGATGGGCGTGATCGGCGTTTCGCTCGCGGGAGTTGTCTGGCCGCCGATGTTGAAGCCGAGCAGGCCTAGTTCTTTCTTCCAGAAGCGCGTGTTCGCCCAAAGTTGCTCCATCCACTGCGGCTCGGTTTCGAGGACGTCGAAAGCCGCTATGCAAGTCGCCGCGACTGAGGGCGGATGCGACGTCGAAAACAGGAAGGGACGCGCGCGATGATAAAGATAATCGATCAAATCGCGCGTGCCGCAGACGTATCCGCCTAAAGCGCCGATCGCCTTCGACAAGGTTCCAACCTGAATGTCAACGCGTCCGTGCACATTGAAATGGTCGATGGTGCCGCGCCCCTGGCGGCCGAGCACGCCGGAAGAGTGGGCATCGTCGACCATCATGATCGCGCCGTATTTTTCGGCCGCCTCGCACAGGCCGGGCAGCGGGCCGATGTCGCCATCCATCGAGAACACGCCATCGGAGATCAGCAGCTTTTTCCCCGACTGGTTCTTCACGCTGGCGAGTTGTTCTTCGGCGTGGGCGACGTCTTTGTGACGGAAGACGAGAATCTTCGCCCGTGAGAGGCGGCAGCCATCGATGATCGAAGCGTGATTCAGCTCATCGGAAATGATGAAGTCGTCTTTACCTAAAAAGGAGGAAACCGTTCCTGCGTTCGCCGTGAATCCCGACTGGAAAACCACGCAGGCCTCGACGTTCTTGAAGCGCGCGATCTTCTCTTCCAGCTCCATGTGGATTTTCATCGTGCCCGCGATGGTGCGTACGGCGCCCGACCCAACGCCGTATTTGCGCGTGGCTTCGAGGGCCGCTTCGCGCAGTTTGGGATGCGTCGTGAAGCCGAGGTAATTGTTCGAGGCCAGGTTGATGACCCGCTTGCCATCGAAGGTACAGACCGGCGCCTGCTCGTCATCGAGGACACGCAGATTGAAATGCGTGCCCTTGGCTTTGAGATCTTCGAGTTGATCGGTCAGGAATGACAGCGGGTTCGTGCGCGTGGCAGTGGGCATGGGTACCTCGGGTGTTTTGTTGAAAGCCTAATCAGTCTAATACTGGCGGCGATGGGATGCGAACTTGGGTCGTGGCTGATCGGCGAGAGTTCTTTACCACAGGGGACACAGAGGAACACAGGGGCGAGCACAGGGTCGAGAGCATACATCACTGGATGTTCTTTTTCGGTTCTGCGAGCGCGGAAAGCTGGCCGTTGGTGGCGCGCAGGTAGTCCGCAGGCGCGATCAGAATCTGCAATCCGCGAACACCCGCGGAGATCGAAACAACGTCGAACAGCTCGATCGTTTCGTCCACGTACACGGAAAAGTCGCGCTTGGCGGCAAGCGCGGTCACGCCGCCGCGAATGTAGCCGGTGAGCGACTGCAGTTCTTTTACCGGGACAAGCTGAATTTTCCTTTCTCCCGCCACCGCCGCCAGCGCCTTCAGGTTCAGTTCCTGATCGCCGGGGATCACCGCCATAATGATTCGGTTGCGGTCGCCGCGCGCGACCAGTGTTTTGAAAAGCTGCTCCGGCGGCAAACCGATTTTGGCGGCAACCGTTTCCGCGGCTAGGTCATCGGGATCCACCTCGTACTCGCGCAACTCATAGTGGATTCCCATCTGATCGAGCAGCCGCGCCGCGTTCGTCTTCTGAGCCGGTTTCACGTGTATAGTGTCCAATCATTGGATGAAGGAGGCCCATCGTGCGACTTCTACTGCATTGGGTTCTGAGCGCTCTGGCGGTGTGGATCATTGCCCACGTAGTGCCGGGCATTAGCGTAAGCGGTCCGGTGGCGGCGCTGATCGCGGCCGCGGCCATCGGCTTGATCAATGCCACGATCGGTTTGGTGCTAAAGATCATCACCTTCCCGCTGACACTGCTGACGCTCGGCCTGTTCTGGTTCGTGATTAACGCGCTCATGCTGGAACTGGCGGCATGGCTGGTGACTGGATTCCATGTGCGAGACTTTGTAGCGGCTTTTGTTGGCGCCGTCCTGCTGAGCATCGTGAGTTCGGTGCTGCAATGGTTGGTGATCCCGCGACGCAACGCTAGCTAGAAGTCTTGCTCGGCTGCTCAGGGCGAGCTGGACGGGCGAGACGCCCGTCCCCACACGAGCCTTGTTGTCACAGATCTGAGCGCAAGGCTGCGAAAACACGGTTCACCTGCTGCTCGGTTGCATCGAGCGATCCGGAATTGTCGATTACGAAGTCCGCGGCTTTGATTTTTTCTTCGTCCGGGATCTGTGCCGCCATGCGGCGAGCTACTTCGGCTCGGGCGGCATCTTCCGAAATTCCAAGGCGGCGGGCGAAACGCCGAATGCGCTGTTCGGGATCGCAAGTCACGACGATTAAATGTTCGAAACGGCCGGCGGCGCCCGATTCGAGGATGAGCGCAGCTTCGACGATGGCGATGGCGTTCGGATCGCGCCGGGCGATTTCTTCAATCCATTTATTTTCGTGCTTGATCACGGCGGGATGGACAATTTCGTTGAGTTCCTTGACGCGCGGGGGCGCACCACCGGGTGTGCCGAACGCGGCTTCCGCCAGCCGGGGACGATTGATGCTTCCGTCGGGATTCAGGATTTCGCGGCCGAAGCGGCGCACGACTTCCTCATAAACCTCATGGCCGGGCTGCATGAGCGAGTGCGCGACGGCATCCGCCTGGATCAGGTGCGCTCCGAGTTTCACAAATATCTCGCCGACCACTGATTTGCCGCTCGCGATGCCGCCGGTGAGGCCGAGTTTTAGCAAGGGGGAGAATTCCGTCGTTAGTCGTTAGTCGCTGGTCGTTCGCGGTTTGTGGTTACTCATTCTCTGCTCGTCGTTCGCCCAGAGGCATTTTCGAGTGCCTCACAAGTTCCTAAGCCCGGCTCAACTCGGGATGTCTGAGTCCACGCCTCATCATCGCGGCTTTTACGGTGTTGGCCATCAGCATGGCGACGGTCAACGGGCCGATGCCCCCGGGGACGGGCGTGATCGCTCCGGCGATTTCGGCTACCTCGGGGTGAACGTCGCCAACCAGGGTTGAGCCTTTGGCCAGAAACGTTTCTTCGCGTTTTTTGTTTCCGGCCATGTTTCCGGGGAAGAAGCGGTCGAATTCCTTTCGGTTGGTGATCTTGTTGATGCCGACATCGATCACAGTGGCTCCGGGCTTGACGTAGTCGCGAGTGACCATGCCTGCGCGGCCAATCGCGGCTACCAGGATGTCGGCACGGCGGCAGACTTCGGGCAGATCGCGTGTCTTCGAGTGGCAGACGGTGACGGTGGCGTTCTGATTCAGGAGGAGCATGGCGACGGGCTTGCCGACAATGTCGCTGCGTCCGACGACCACGGCTTCCTGTCCGGCGACCGGGATCGCGCTGCGCTTCAGAATCTCCATCACGCCGGCCGGGGTGCAGGGCACGAGGCCGGGACGCTGCGTGGAAAGGTAGCCCACGTTCATGGGATGGAAGCCGTCAACGTCTTTAGCGGGATCGACCGCCAGTAGAATTTTCTTGGCATCGACGTGCGGGGGCAGCGGCAACTGCACCAGGATGCCATCGATTTCGTCGCGGCGGTTCAGGTCGGCGATCAGCGCGAACAGTTCTTCGGTAGTCGCGCTTTCGGAGGGCGTGTGTTGTTCGCTATAGAGGCCAACTTCCTGCGAGCTCTTCACCTTACCGCGAACGTAAACCTCGGATGCAGGGTTGTGCCCGACAAGCACCACGGCGAGTCCCGGACGCAGGCCCGATAATGCCAGGGCTTTTGCCTGGGCGGTGACTTCCGCGCGGATTTCAGCGGCTATTTTGGTACCGTCGAGAATCCTGGCTGCCATCCCACCTCGCTGCGGCGTGCAGTGAATTGAAAGGCGATTCTATCGCATTGGTATCCGGCAGATGCTCAACCTCGAGTGTTTGCCTCGAATGAGTGCGGACTTCTTAACCACAGAGGGCACAGGGGACCACGGGGAATCACAGGGAGGTGGAGCCTCTCTGGTCACTGAACTGACGCTGGACGCATTTGCTATTCTGCCCGCTGTACAATGGAGTCTCTATGATTTCGCAGGACTTGCTTGACATGCTGGTCTGCCCGGTTTGCAAGAAGCCGGTTATCCTGAGCGCAAACGGAGACAGTCTGAAATGCGGAGAATGCCGCCGTGTCTACCCCATTCAGGACGACATCCCGATCATGCTGGTGGACGCCGCCAAGATCGACGCGGCCTGAAACCGGAGCCGCCAGACCACCCAACCCAGCCCCTCTACAAGTTCGGTTTCCGGCCCCGAAAACGACACTTAGTGTCACTCTGACGACAGATGCCTCTGTTTTGTCTTCCGTCCCCCTGGGGGTAACATCCCCGCAACCTTTTGCAAGCTCTTGGGTTCTAAGAGATGGGGGTGCCAACAAGCGGTCCCTGGTGATGTACCAAAGTTACGGCATTTCGATTGCATGTAACGAAGTAGGTTGCCGATGAATCTAATTGGGCAACGGTAAGGGGGTCCAAGGTGAGAATGGCCAACAAGGAAAGATTTACAGTAACGGAATTATGCGCCTTGCGAAACGACCTGGTCCAGGGCGGCATGGTGGATTCCCGCGAAGCAGCGGAACTGCTGCAGGTTTTTTTAATGGGGCGCGGCTATGGCGTTTCGCAGCAGGCTGCAATCGACGCCGCCGGCCGGGTGGAAATGGCGGGCTGTTCTCTGCCGGTGCTGGAGCGTGAACTGGAAGGGCTCGCGTGGGTGATGTGAAGTTTTTCGTCATAATTGAAATTGCAGAAATTAAACGAGGTTAATGGGAAACTGATCTAGCTCAACTCAGCGATTGACAGTTTTTCAATGCGAAGCGCCGGGCATAATCGCCCGGCCTTTTGTTTTTGCGGGATGGAGAGCCGGCACTAGAGGTCCTCAACCGCCTTTTGCAGCGCCTGCGCGATTTCCTCCGGGTCGCTTTCGGGCGCGAACTGCATTGGCTTGCCGATGCGCACGTGAATCTTTCCGGGCGCCCCAAACTTCTTACCGGCGTTCTTGATTTCGAACAAACCATCAATCCGCATCGGAAGGATGGGGATGCGCAGATTGTTGGCGAGCAAGCCGATTCCGGTGCGGAATGGAAGGATCTTGCCGTCTTCGGTGTGCTTGCCCTCCGGAAACACCAGCAAGCTGTAGCCGCGATCGACGGCCTCTCCGGCGTAGGCAAAGCTCTTGCGGAAGCCAGTTTGGCGCGGCAGCGGGAACAGGTTCAGCAGGGCGACACCGAGCGTCCACTGCACGCGGTCGTAAATACGCTTGAACCAGACGCGTTCCGGACCGGGCGAGCGCAACTTTTCCAGCACCTCGCCGCCGGTGGCGGTCGCGAGTTTGTGGCGGACGCGCGCGGGAAGCGCTGTCTGGATGAAGCCGACATCGACATCGGCAACGTGGTTCGAGATGACGAGCAGCGGCCCGCGAACGCCCCGAAGGTTCTCAAGTCCGGTCAGGCGGGGCCATCCCAGAAGAAATATCGCCGGGCGCGCCAGCAGATAATGCGACGCCAGGCGCAGCCAGGTAGTCGGCCAGCGAAGAGCCCAGCGGGGATAGTGAAATCCGGAATCATGGAGCTTGCTGCGAGTGCCTCGTTCGCTCTGCAGCATTTTTTCCAGATCGCCGACGGTCGCTGCATTCGCGAACTCCATTTCACTCAGGTCGATCTGGTAGCGGTCTTCGAGCGCGCTAAGCAGTTCGACGCGTTCGAGGGAGCTCAGCCCCAGGCCGCTTTCGAGGTTTGCGTCCGGCGTCAGGTTCTGCGTGTTCTGAATGCCGCGGCCGGTAATTCGCGTTACCAGTTCGGACAGCGGACTGGCGGCGTTCGGCGGCACTTGTCCGCGGAGGCCCGCTTCAACCGCATCGCGAATCACATTGCGGCGCGGCTTTTGCGTCGAACTGCGGGGGAAATCTTCGTCGGGCCAAACGAACCAGGCGCGCATGCGCTGATATTCCGCCAGTGTTTCATTGGCGCGCTGCACGATTGTCTTGGCGTCGACGGTGTTCTTAGCAAGAATCAGCACGGCACACGGTTCCGCATTTCCGCCGCGCTCCAGCCCGACCACCACGCAATCCCGCACCTCTTTTTGGCCTCGCAACGCGGCTTCGAGGTCCTCGGGATAAATGTTCATGCCCGCGGGCGTGACGATCACATCTTTTTTGCGGCCCTTGAAGAAAAGATTGCCTTGCTTATCGAGCGCGCCCAGGTCGCCGGTGCGATACCAACCTTCATCTTCCGAACGCGCGACCGGCTGCAGATCGCGGCCGTTCCAGTAGCCGCTGGCGACGCCGCTGCCGCGCACCAAAATTTCACCGTCGTCCGCCAGCTTGATTTCGCGCCCCGGCAGAACCTTGCCGATGGAGCCGCGGCTGGTGTGGAAGGGGTGGTTCAGGCTGATCAGCGAAGTCGTTTCGGTCAATCCGTAGCCCTGGACCACGGCATATCCCAGGCGATGCCAGAATTCTTCGGTCTCGCGATCGAGGGCGGCGCCGCCGCTGATGATGGCCCAGAATTTCAATCCAAACTGGCGGCGCAGGTCACGGAAAGTCCACCAGCGGCGGAGGAAGTGCTGGCTTTTGGCGGCGGCGGAGCGGGCGTCAAAATTCTTGCTGCCACCGCTACTCAAGCCTCCGTCGAGATCGCGTTCGATCTTCTGTTTCAGCGACTCGATCATGCGCGGGACGGCTACCAGTACCGAGACCCGTTCCCGGCGAATCGTCGTTATGACTTCGGTTGGGTTGAATGTATTTTCGAACACGACGGTCGCGCCCAACAGCGGGGGAAGAAAAATTCCCAGGAACTGGCCGAAGACGTGGCTCAGCGGCAGCAGGTTCAGGAAGCGAATGGGATGCACCAGCCGCTCGTACTTCAGATATTTTCTGATTTCGGTTTCGATCGGTGCAAGGTTGGCGACCACGTTTGCGTGGGTGATCACGACTCCCTTGGGCTCGGCCGTGGTGCCGGATGTGAAAACGATTTCGAGTGGATCGTAAGGCTGAATCTGAGCTGGACGAAAGCGCTCGGCCCGACGTTCTGCGACTGCAGCCTCGAGATCGACTGGATCGATGGTTACGATCTTCTCGGCAGGTCCGTCAAAAATCGAGGCCCGTTCGCGCGGACACAACACCAGCCGGGTGCGCACCTGAGCGCTGATCCGGCGCGCAAAATCGGGGCTGGCGGCATCGTCGATGGGGACGGCAATTACCCCGCAAAGCGCGCATCCCAGGAACGCCGCCACCCACTCGGCACAGTTCGGAATCCACAACAGCACCGCATCGCCCCTGGCGATATTGCGCGCTTCGAGTTCGCGGGCGAACTGATACGCCACTCCGGCGACGTGCCGGTAGCTCCAACGCTCGCGCCGGTATCCTCGCGGAAACACGTAGGCGCAGTCGTCATCCTTGCCCCAGCGCTCGAAATCGTCCAGCGTATCCAGAACACTTGCCCGCACACCCTGTTTAGTAGCACAATTCCCAGAACTTTACAGGCCGGGACTATGGCAGAACATAATCTGTACGGGAATTGGCGCTCGGTGGGCCAACTGTGAGCTAGATGATTAGACTCTTCACCGTTCGGATCTCTGTCGCGGGCATAGTTCTCGCGCTGGGGATGTGCGGCCTGATGTCGTGTCAGCCGCCGCCTTCTACGAGTCGTGCGAGTTCGGCGTCGCGACGAGAGTTCCGCCAGACGAGTGCTCCCGTGCGCGACCTGAGTCGGGACGAGGCTGCTGGCGGCCACATTCTTCGCAAGCATGTGGGACAGACTGATGAGCAACTGCGCGAGCGACTGGAGCAGGAACGCCACATCACCGGTGCGTCGACTTACACCGACCGCGCGGCAGCTGAGCATGCTGTGGGAGCGGCGATTGCACAATCGCAGGGGCGAATCCAGCGGTGGCTCAATCGCTCGGGTGGACACCCCAACCTGGTGCTGGACTACGATAGCGAGGATCCGATTGGCCGCACCATGAATCGTGGCGAGAACCAGTCGCATCCATGCACGCATGCGCTGGTCGTTCTTAAATACGATCTGAACACCGGGCCCAACGATTACTATGTCTTGACTTCTTATCCGGAGTGCCGCTAATGAACTCGAAACTCGAAATCACCGCCGCCAACTTTCCCGCGCTGCATACCTTCCTGCGGGGCTACTTTCACGAGGATGTCGCCGACGAGTACGGAACGCCTCCGGAAGCGGCCGATCAGTTTTGCGACGATGCCGAGACCGACGAGCGCATTCCAGTTGCACGGGAGTGGCAGCAGGTCGTGGAACTGACGGGAACACAGCCCGCCCCTCTGAATGCGGCATTGAAGAAACTCGGCAGCGCGATTCGGTTGACTGAAGAGGAGATTCCGCAGGTTGCGGCGATCTTCGCCCGTTGCCTGGTGGTGAGGCCGCACCGCCGGGTGGCTAACGAGTAAGAGTCAATAAAGAACGATCCATCGCCCTTAACGCCACGCCCCTAAAATAAGACCCATGAGCGTGAACGAGACGGTCATGTAGCCGCCGTTAATCAGGACATACTTCCACGACCGACGCTCGAACAGTGCGATCATCCCGATTCCCAGCGTCACCCAGCCAAAGCCGGCCAGAAAGCCGGCCGTCGCGCCCCACGACGCAGTGGTTTTAGAATCGGCTAGGAACGCCGCCAGATTGGCGGACATCAGCAGCGCGAATATAAACGACAGGCCGAAGATCTTGGCCATGTTGCTCTTGTTGAGGTCTTCCTGCGTGAAGCTGTTGGCAGACATCCAGGCCCGACCAAACAACGCGGGCGAGTACCAGAGTCCTCCAATCACAAAAGTGGAAACTGCAGCAGCGACAACCGCCAGCCAGTTCAGATGAGGCATGGTGCCCTCCGTAAATTGTTTGCGCAGGCAGAATGACGGATGCCTCGGGTGCTGTATTGTAAGAAATTTCCCGTCAGTCGACGGCCACGTAGAGAGGAAAATCCGTCCGTCCGCGCAGATACTCAGAAGGCGTGAGTCCCGCCAGTTGCTGGAACTCATGGATCAAATGCGCCTGGTCGTAGTATCCACAATCCACCGCAAGGTCCGACCAATCAGGGGTCGTCACGGCCGCGTTCGCGGCAGTAAGAGCTTTTTGAAAGCGGAAAATTCGGGACGTCACCTTCGGCGTCATTCCCACGCGGCAGTCGAAGCGGGCGAGCATCTGCTTATGGCTCATTCCCAACCGCAATGCCAGTTCGCGTAACGAAAGCACCGGCCACGAACGCAACGTTTGCAAGGCCGCAGACACGGTCAGGTCCGGTTCAAGACGCGACTGCGCCTTGGCGATTAGGTACGCCTCCAACAGATCAAACTTTCCCTCGGGAGACCGCGTTTCCAGCAACTGCTCACGCAACGCCAAAATTTCGCGCTTCCAGATCAAATCCAGTTCCACCACATTGCCCGAAAGCTCCGACAACGGAAAGCCAAAGAACGGGGCAGCCCCGCCGGTCCGGAAGTGCGCTCCCATCATTGACGAACCTTGTTCCACGCCAAGCACGATAAACCGCCGCTGCATTCCGCTCACCCAGCATCGGTTGTAAAGGGAATAACGCCCCAGATCGCGATTGTCGTAAAGCTTTTTGGGCCCGTCGCTGAGGTCAATAATCAGCTCCATGGAGGCGTCGGGCAGGAGCTTTTCCTTGGAGTGATCCGTCTCCAGGTCCTCGTAGAACCAGAGCAACTCCACGAAGTAAGAAAGCGGCGCCGCCGGAACTCGTGTCAAATAAATCATCGGCTGAATTGGACGGCACTCTCCGCGGCTGGTTATCGCAAGGTCCCTACTCTACCGAATCTTCTCAAGCACTGCATCCTACCGCCCTACGCCCAACGCGTCGGCCACGCGGTTAATGTAGTTGAACCAGGACGCAATCAGCGTGATCTGCAGGATGGCCTGATCCTCGAAGCCTGCGGCCCGTAATTTCTCGTGATCGTCTTTCCAGACCTTGGTCGCATCTTTGGTGAGTTTCACGACGTAATCGATCATCACGCGTTCCTGCGGCGTGATGGGCGCCGTGGTGTAATCGCGTTCCAGCGCTTCGACCAGTTCCTTATCCAGGGTGACGCGACGCAGAAACTCTGCGTGGGACTCGATTCAATACACGCACCGGTTGGTCACCGAGACCATGGTCGCGATCATCTCGTGATGACGCCTCTGGAGCGGCAGGTTGGGAGACAGCAGCGCGCCAAAGGTCGAGAACGCATGGTGAAGCGCCTGCGGAATCAAAGAGTGCGAGGCTACGATCAGGGAGCCGCCGCCTTCGGCAGGATGGATCGGAACGGCATACTCCTGCGGATAGAGCGCCTTCTGCCCCTCCATTGCCTGCCGCAGTTCTGCGTCAGCCTCCGATAACGGAATGGTACGAATCCAGGTCATGGTTTCGACTTGCCCTCCACACCCTACACGCGGACCGCGGCAGTTGCCAATAGTTGGAAAATGCTACGCGCGCAACTTGATTTTATCGCGGCGCCTCTTACGCAATCAGCGCCCGGTGCTGGTAGCATTACTTTGAGTCGCGACAGAATGCAGGAGGGCTCGGATGCCGCAAGATACCCTGACGATCACGGACAACCGCACCGGGAAAAGCTACACCGTTCCGGTCGAAAACGGAACCATCCGCGCGATGGATCTGCGCCAGATCAAAACCGGCCCCGACGATTTCGGCTTGATGACCTACGACCCCGCCTTCATGAATACCGCTTCCTGTCGAAGCGCCATCACCTATATTGATGGCGATAAAGGAATCCTGCGATACCGCGGTTATCCCATCGACGTACTCGCCGAGCACTGTACATATCTCGAAGTTGCTTACCTGCTTCTGTTCGGCGAACTACCCAAAGCGAGTGAATTGAAGAATTGGGTGCATGACATCACGCACCATACCATGTTGCATGAAACCACGAAGAAGTTCATGGAGGGTTTCCGCGACAACGCGCACCCCATGGCGATGCTGGTGAGCACGGTAGCGGCGCTCTCGACGGTGTATCCCGATTCCAAGCATATCCAATATCCCGAGAACCGGCTGCTACAGATCAAGCGCCTGATCGGCAAGATGCCCTCCATCGCGGCCATGTCGTATCGCCACATTTCCGGATTACCGTATATCTATCCTGACAACGACCTCACCTACACCGAAAATTTCATGAACATGCTGTGGAAGATGGTCGAGCCGAAGTATGTTGCGAACCCTGTGATAGCGCGAGCGCTGGACATCCTTTTTATTTTGCACGCAGACCACGAACAGAACTGCAGCACGAACGCCATGCGCGCCGTGGGCAGTTCCCACAGCGACCCTTACCTTGCCACGGCTTCGGCCGCCGCCGCGCTTTCCGGGCCGCTGCACGGCGGGGCTAACGAAGAAGTGCTGCACATGCTGGACGAGATCGGGTCCAAGGACAATGTCCCCGCCTACATCAAGAAGATCAAGGAAGGCAAGGGCAGGCTAATGGGTTTCGGGCACCGGGTTTATAAGAACTACGATCCGCGCGCCAAGATCATCAAGTGGGCCGCC
This sequence comes from uncultured Acidobacteriaceae bacterium, assembly GCA_963789205.1. Classification (GTDB taxonomy): domain Bacteria; phylum Acidobacteriota; class Terriglobia; order Terriglobales; family Acidobacteriaceae; genus Acidiflorens. Next base: position 15,325 of record CAWBJV010000010.1, on the reverse strand, counting down.
GACCGCGTGTTCGAAGTTACCGGACGCAATGCCAAACTTGAGATTGCTCTCGAGTTGGAGCGCATCGCGCTCGAAGACGATTATTTCGTGCAGCGCAAGCTCTATCCGAACGTGGACTTCTACTCCGGCATCATGTATCAGGCGATGGGTTTCAAGCCGGAGATGTTCACCGTGCTGTTCGCGATTCCGCGCACCATCGGCTGGCTGTCGCAATGGCAGGAAATGCTGACCGATCCCGAACAGAAGATCGCGCGCCCGCGGCAGGTTTGGATTGGGCACGATACGCGGGAATTCGTGCCGATAGAAAAGCGGTGAAGTCCCGCTCGTGGGGGGACGGGCGCCTCGCCCGTCCAAGCCGAGCGCAGCTTGGCAACTGCCCGTGGTCACCGCAACTCTGGATTCGCTCTACCCTCCCGCAATGGCCCCGATAATGATAAACGGTTCCTTCCCGGACGCGATCGCGTCGGGCAGTGGGGCATCCGGGGGCTCATGGGACAAATCTTCCTCGCAGGCGAAGAAGCGCAAGAATGGCCGGCGCTGTTGCGTGACCTGGTCGCGGATCGTCCCGCGCAGCATCGGATAGCGGGCCTCAAGCGCGTCGACCACCGACCGCAGCGTGACCTGGCCGTCGAGTTCAAGTTCCACTTCGCTTCCGACGTGCGCCAGCGTTCGCAGATGTTGCGGGATTATGACTCGGATCACTTTTGCATCCCATTGCGACTGTAATGAGCAACGTGGCTAGATCGTTGGAATAAGTATTTCGGTGACCAACTGTTCTTCCGGTGTTGTTCTTGGATCGTTGACGTAATGTTCAATGCAGTAGTCATCGCGAAGCTTTATTTTTCTCTCGGAGACAATCTCGAAAACGCGACCACTTGCTTGCGGCAAGTTTAAATAAGATCCTGTCAAAACAAAACGACTGTACTTGCCGCCTTCGAATTTCGAATATATAAGGCCCGCGGGCAACTTCACCGGCCCCGGCGCGAGCGAGACTCCTGCGCGATATATCTTAGGCTGCACTTTGTAGAGGCTCAGGTATCCCACGACCTTATTGTGCTCTGAAATCCTCGAAATAAGTTGATGCAACTCTTGCCAAGCTTGGGGAGCGGTGTTCTGGAAAGGTCCAATTTTCTCGAGGAAAACGTAGTGGGTTTCAGGCCAAGTCACAATTTCGGGTTCTTGCGTGAGATTCATCGAAGTCTCCTGTTGGGCTGGGCTCATGGCAGCGTTTGCACCTCAACCGAAAGCACTCCCGGAAGATCGCGGACAATCGGAGCCCAACTATCTCCGGCATCGGCCGACGCGTACACCTGTCCGCCGCTGGTGCCGAAATATATGCCGCATTTGTCGAGCGAGTCGACGGCCATGGCGTCGCGCAACACATTCACGTAGCAGTTCTGTTGCGGCAGGCCTTTGGTCAGCGCCTCCCACTCGTTTCCACCGGAGCGACTGCGGAACACGCGCAACTTGCCATCCGGTACAAAGTGCTCCGAGTCGCTTTTGATGGGGACGACGTAAATGGTTTCCGGCTCATGCGCGTGAACGTCGATCACGAACCCGAAGTCGGTCGGGAGATTCCCGCTGACTTCTTTCCAGTTATCGCCCGCGTCGTCCGAGCGCATGACGTCCCAGTGTTTCTGCATGAACAGCACGCCCGGGCGCGACGGGGACATGGCGATGTGATGCACGCAATGGCCTATCTCGGCATTTGGATCCGGGATGTATTGCGAGTGCAGTCCACGGTTGATCGGCTTCCAGGTCTTACCGCCGTCGTCGGTGCGGAAGGCGCCCGCAGCTGAGATCGCGATGAAGATGCGCTGCGGATTGCTCGGATCGAGAATGATGGTGTGCAGGCACATCCCGCCGGCTCCCGGCTGCCATTTGGGGCCCGTACCGTGGCCGCGCAGTCCGGAGAGTTCCTTCCAGTTTTGTCCGCCATCTGTGGAGCGGAAGATGGCAGCGTCTTCCACGCCGGCGTAGACGGTATCCGGATCGGTGAGCGACGGTTCGATATGCCACACCCGTTTGAACTCCCAGGGATGTTGCGTGCCGTCATACCACTGGTGCGTGGTGAGGGGAGCTGCGGATGCGTCGTAAACGAACTTGTTGCTCTCGGCCTTGGGCTGGCCCTCGGGCGTGGTGACAGGCTCGCCTGCGGGCGTTCCGGGCTGGTGCCAGGTTTTGCCGCCATCGTCTGAACGCTGGATAATCTGGCCAAACCATCCGCTAGTCTGCGAGGCGTAGATGCGATTGGGATCAACCGGCGAACCTTTCAGGTGGTACATCTCCCAGCCCGCGAAGTGCGGACCACTGACATCCCATTTTTCCCGCTTGCCGTCCGATGTAAGAATGAATGCGCCTTTGCGTGTGCCGGCCAAAACTCGTACCTTGCTCATATTGCTCCTTTTCATTACCCCGTTTTATTTCGTTCTCCTCGATACGCTCGCTTCAAGCCTTCGATATCGATCTTGATCATTTGCAGCATGGCTTTGAAAACCCTTTGCGATTTTACCGGGTCTTTGTCCTGTATCAGTTCGAACAACGCCTTGGGGACGATCTGCCACGACACGCCAAATTTGTCTGTCAGCCATGCGCACCTGTCTTCTCGTCCGCCAGCGGAGAGCTTCTCCCACAACTCGTCCACTTCCGCCTGCGTCTCGCAGTTTACAAAGAACGAGATGGCTGGAGAAAAAGTATAGTGCGGGCCACCGTTCAACCCCATGAATTCTTGCCCTTCGAGTTGGAAAGCCACCGTCATCACGGTTCCTTTCGGTCCCGGTCCCGCTTCTCCGTAACGGGCAATATTTAGGATTTTTGAGTTCTTGAAGATGGAAGTATAAAAGTTTGCCGCCTCTTCGGCCTTGTCCTCGAACCATAAGAATGGAGTGATTTTTTTCATATCGTTCTCCTCTTTAGCTACTTCGTACTGAGCTACCTCGCACCGGGATAGCGCGCGCAGCCGGTCATCGCGCAGGAAAAGCCCTCCCCAGATCAGCACGCCGACATAATTCGGGAACAAGGAACAGTTTCGACCGGCTCACCCTGGGCCCTGCTTACTCGTCGAGTGACGGGCAACAAGATCGACATTGTCAGCAACTTTTATCCAAGTGCGTTCCGGTATCCGTTCCTCTTGCACTATTCGTGATTGAGAAAATCCATTGTTTGTGGCATTATGGATATGTTACTTGCTAATTGCAAGTGATATAAAAGAAAATATGTCCGGTCAAAAGCCGAAGCGCCGGTCGGAGTGTCCACTGAATGCTTCGGTAGAAATGTTGGGTGACCGCTGGTCGCTGTTGATCATCCGCGACATGATGTTGCGCGAGTTCCGAACTTACAAGGAATTCATGGAGTGCTACGAAGGCATCGCGACAAACATCCTGGCGGATCGTTTGAAGAAGCTGGTTGCTTATGGAATCATCACCGCGGAACCAGATCCATCGGACGGGCGGAAGCTGATCTACTCGCTGACCGCGAAAGGAATGGATCTGGCGCCGGTTCTCACCGAAATGGTGCTTTGGGCAGCAGCGCACGAACACACCGGCAATCAAGCGCTCGTCCGGCTGATGCGCGCGGACAAGGAGAAATTTCTGGCGGGAGTGCGGGAACGCTGGGCCAACCAGCGTTCATCCCCAGCCTAGACTCCCGTTGCTGGTCAGAAATCTCCAGTGAGCCCTCGTCATCGGAGCACAACTCAGAGCGCACTTTCGGACATTAAGTCGCTGCCAACACCGCCTTCGCCGATGCTGCTGATCTAAATCTACGCGACTTTTTGTGCCTGCTGTTGAGGAAGCTTAGCCGCCAGCACGTCGATTTTCTCGATGGCGGGTGGCTGGGAGAAAAGCTCCGCAGCTTTCTCCTTCAAGGCGGCGGCCACGCGGCCTGACAGATGAGCTTGCCGCCCGGTCTCGTCGGGGAAAACGTCGAAGATGCCGAAAGTCGATTTTCCGAGGCGGATCGCGAACCATGCTACCGTTGCTGGTTCCTGTTGGACCAGCGAAAGACCACCGCGAAGAAAGTCTTCAACATCTGTCTCTTTCCCGGATTTTGCTTCCAGTCGAACCCACAATCCGAGTTTTACTGCGTCAGCCATGGTTTTCTCCTTAAAGTTGCCTTCAGAATGCCCTCACTTGGATGCCCTGGCAGTGACGAAGTTACATTTCTAATCAATTCGGAACGCCTTTTCATTTGCGGTGTGAGGGTGGTGGGGTTATCCGGGGGCCAATTCTTTGCTCCCATTCCGGAAGGGGAAAGCGGGGTTTTTCCGAAAACCGGACGTACACGCCCTTTCGGTAACCCCCGGTAATCGTCGGTAACCATCGGACTGACACTACCCGGCCTTACAATTAGCTTACTCCGCCATCCGGGTTGCGCGGTTTGCGGGGTTTCGTCTGGGAATCTCCCGGCGAGGTTCGGACCCGCTCGGCGCTGGCGAAAATCGCAGGCGTTCGGCGGGGAAAAGGCTGGAGTCCGCACACCTTATGGCGTTTGGTTTTGGCTTTAACAAACAGAAGCTTCTCAGCGCCGCGGAAAAGTTTGTCCAGCAGGGCAAGCTGCAGAACGCCATTGCTGAGTACGACAAGATTCTGAAGCACGATGCCAAGGATCTTACCGTCAACAACACCATCGGCGATCTCTACGCGCGTCTCGGCGACCTCCCAAAAGCCATCGAGTGCTTCAAAACAGTCGGCGATGCCTATGCCGCGCAGGGCTTCACGGTCAAGGGCATCGCCATGTACAAGAAGATCACCAAGCTCAAGCCGAGCGTGGATTCAACACTGAAACTGGCGGAACTCTACACCCAGCAAGGGCTGTTCAACGACGCCCGCGCCCAGTACCTGCAGGTTGCCGAAGACTTCATGAAGAATGGCGACCTCGACCAGGCCGTGCGCCTTTTTCAGAAGGTCCTCGAAATGGACCCGGAAAATGTGCCCATGCGGGTCAAGCTCGCCGAGGTTTATGTCCGGCTGGGAAAAAAGAAAGAGGCGTGGGAAATTTTCAGCGCGGCGGCTGAAGCGTTGCGCGGGCGTGGATCGCTCGCCGCCGCCGAAGACATTCTGAAGCGGATGCTGGTGCTCGATCCCGGCAACGGCTACGTGCTGCTGCTGCGCGGGAAGGCCGCCCTCGAGAGCGACGATCCGAAGAGCGCCATCGGGTACCTGGAGAAGGCTCCCGACCTCGACTCTCACCCCGAGGCTTTGCGGGATCTGCTGAAGGCCTACCTGCAGACCGGAAACTCGACCAAGGCCACCCCCATCGCGGAAAAGCTGCTCACGGTGCACAACGATTCCGAGGGTCTGTTTCTGCTGGCGGAGGGGTGCGCCCGCCTCGGTCAGTATCACGACGCGCTCGACGTTTATACCCGGCATGCGGATCGCCTGTTGGCGACGGACTCGACCAAATTGCTGGCCAGCCTGCATACCATGATCAGCCACGTGCGCGACGATTCGGGCGCACTGGATGAGTTATTGCTTCTGCTGAACAAGGCCGGCGAGAGCACGCACGTCAACGAAGTGGCCGAGCTTCTGGCTCACTCCTCCGTCAAGGACGGAAACCTGGCCCGCGCCCGCGATCTGTACCAGATGCTGTCTACCACCGAGCCCCAGAACCTGATGCACATGCAGAACTATCAGCAGGTGGTGGCGCGCATGGAAGGAGCAGCGCCCGGTCTTGGAATCACCGCCGAAGAAGGGGCGGTCATCGTAGAGGAGTTGGAAGCGACCGCGCCGGTCATCGATCAGTCTTATCCCGACCACGTCGCGATTGCGGTGCGCTCCGCAGTCACCGATGCGGACCTGTTCCTTTCCTACAATCTGCCCGACAAAGCGATCGTGCCTCTGCTGGGCGCTCTGCCTCAGGCACCGCGAGACGTGCGTCTGAACCAGCGCCTGGCGGCGCTTCATACCCGGTTCCTGCGTTTTACGGAAGCTGCCGTCTGCTGCCGCACGCTGGAGAGTGTGTACCACGATGCGGGTTACCCTGATGAAGCCGTGCGCTTTGGAGAACTGGCCGCGCGCTACGAGCAGAACGCGGAAGCCGCTCCATTGACTGCCTCTTCGACTGCTAGTTTGTCTGCTGCTTCGGCGCGCGCTATCCCTTCATCGACCGCCGCTGCGCCTGCGCCCTGGCCGACGGCCGCGTCCGCGGCTCCCGGTCACGAAATTGCCGCTGCCGCGCATCCGGAATTCGCCATTCAGGAACAAGCGGTACACGCGCCCTCGTCCTCCGACGCGCACGAGCCTTCCTCCGAACTCTCCTCCGACCTGGCCTCCGAGTGGGAGGATTCCCTCTCCGTCGACGAGCACGCTCCGGCCGCGGGAGGGTCGGCTACTGTCGAAGCTGGTGCCGATGCCGATGCTTCGAACAATCCCGAGATCGCCGAGACGGTCGAAGAAATCCGTTTCTATCTCGAGCATTTCATGATGGACCAGGCCCGTGCCGGGATCGAGAAGCTGGAATCCCTGACCAGCGATGCCCGTATTCTCGATCCGTTGCGAGCCGCCGTCGAATCTGGCGGCCAGCCGGCGGCCGAGCCCGAGCCGGAAATCGCCGAGATCAACGCCGACGATCCCGCGGCCTTCGAAGTTGAAATGGAGAGTCAGCACGGGTCCGAGATCGCCGCCTCGCCCGATCTGATGTCCGGGTACCACCACGAGTCCCACAGCGAAGTCCACGACGATGCCCCGGCGGAACTCGCGCCTGAACCGGCACACGCCCAACCCGTGCATGCAGAAGCCGCTCATGCGGAGGCCAGCGAACTAACCTCGTTTGTCGCGGATCTGGAAGCTTCGCTCGGCGATTCTTTCCCGCAAGCGGCGCCGCCTGCTGCCGAGCGGCCCGACACCCATCCACCCGTAAGTCCGCCACTGCCGGAATGGCCAACACGGAAGCGCGCCGCGACGCCAGCGCCGGCCGCAGCCAGAGCGCCCGAGCCGGAACCTCAGCCCGTGGCACATATCGAAATTCCTGCTGCCCCGGCGGCCATGCCCGCGATAGCGGCATCTGCGGGAGGCGCCGCGGCTGCCGCCGCTCCTGCACAAGTTAAGGCTGCCATGAGCTACAGCCCTGTTGCCGTGCGCCCCCTGGGAGCCGGAGCCCAGGCCATGCATCCCTCCGACAGCGTCGATCTTTCGGAAATGTTCGGCGAGTTGAAACATTCGCTCGAAGAAGAGGTTGCTGCCGGCGATGACGACCCGGAAACGCATTACAGCCTGGGCGTTGCCTTCCGCGAAATGGGTTTGCTCGACGAGGCCATCGCCGAATTGCAGAAAGTCTGTACCTCGATCGAACGCGGCAAGCCATTTTCGCAGCCCATCCAGACCTACACCTGGCTGGCCCAGTGCTTCCTCGATAAGGGAGTTCCTGACGCCGCCATCCGCTGGTATGAAAAAGCCCTTAGCATCCCCGGACTCGATGACGAAGCACGCCTGGCCATCAACTACGAACTGGGGTCGGCCTGCGAAACTGCCATGGACAAGCCCGCGGCCCTGCGCCATTTCACCGACGTATATGGCGCGAATATCGATTATCGCGACGTGGCCGAGCGCATTCAGGCTCTGAAGTCGTAGAATGCACGAAGTGGGTTCGAAATTTGCGCTGGGGATGCGATCCGATCCCGCGCCGCCCCATGGCCTTACTCACGGCCTCACTAAAAACGACGCGTGCAATGATTTCCGATCCCAAGCTACCCTTTGCCGGCGACTCCACGAGTGTTGGAGAACTCAAATCCCCGTCGGAAGCGTCCGTCCCAGTCGTTCCAGTGCAAGCGCCCGTGCCAGTTTCCGCTTCCAGGCCCTCGCCTTCGGTCGCGCGTCTGTGGCTCCGCCGCATCGGAGTGCTTCTGTTCGTGTTTTTGTGCGCAACGCTTGGGGTAATGCTCATGATCTTGCCCTGGCGGCCCGAGTGGTCCGACAACCCTCTGCTCCTCCCATATCCCACGCTTCGCGCCGTGGTAGGCAGCGGCTTCGCGCGCGGCCTCTCGACCGGGTTGGGCGTGCTCAATGTGTGGATCGGGTTTTGGGAGGCCATTAAATATCGGGAAGAGGAATGAAAGACCGGTCGTTAGTCGATGGTCGTTGGTCGTTCGCGAACAACTGCCATCGGCTGCAGCCCCATTTATTGAACGAAGGTTAATTGAACGAAAATTGACGAACGACCAACGACTAGCGACCAACGACAGATTGATTTATGACTGATCAAGAACTCAAACCCGCTCCACTCGCTTATCAGAACAAACCATTTCTCAACAGTCCTGACGGCAGGATTCTGCGCCTGCTGTCCGAGTACAGCGAACCGCTTTCGCGCTTCCGCCGCGAGCAGATTCAGGACACGGTCGTCTTCTTCGGCTCCGCCCGCATCCACAGCCGCGACAACGCCAGCAACCGTCTGACCGCAGTCCGCGGCAACGGCGCACAAGTTTCCGCCGCGCAGCAAGCCAAGGACATGAAGCGCGCCGAGGCCGCCGTTGACATGGCTCGCTACTACGAAGACGCACGCCGGCTTGCCTTCCTGCTGACCAAGTGGTCCACCCAGATCCCCGCCAAGCGCCATCGCTTTGTCGTCACCACCGGGGGCGGCCCCGGCATCATGGAAGCTGCAAATCTTGGCGCTCACGAAGCTGGTGGAAAAACCATTGGCCTCAACATCAATCTGCCCTTCGAGCAGAATCCGAATCCCTACATCACGCCTTCGCTCAACTTCGAGTTCCATTATTTTTTCATGCGTAAGTTCTGGTTTGCATATCTGGCCAAAGCGCTGGTGATTTTTCCCGGGGGCTTCGGCACGCTTGACGAACTATTTGAAATCCTCACCCTGGCCCAGACCGAGAAACTGGCCAAGAAAATTGTCGTTGTCGTCTACGGCAGCGCCTACTGGAAGAAAATCATCAATTTCGACGCTATGGTCGACGCCGGCGTGATTTCGGCGCCAGACCTCGAACTGTTCAAGATGTCCGATTCTCCCGAGGAAAGTTTGGAGTTCCTGAAAGAAGGACTGACCAAGTACCATCTCGGCCCGCAACAAACCAAGCCCGTCGGCGAGGCGGCCGCTCCGGAAATCGCCAAGACGCGACCGTAGCCCGTGTGGCGCGGACACTCCCTTCGGCTTCGCTCAGGGCAGGCTTTGTCCGCGTGCCGTCGAAAAATATACCGGCGTAGCGAGCGCCTCGCACTCCATCTGAACATCTGCGGCCTTGTCCCCGTATACAATCCTGGCTCGTAGTATCCGGAGACAAAACAAGATGACCTCGCGAACCGGCTTGGCGACAACACTCTGTTGTGCGATTTTGCTATGCGTACCCTCCGCGCTCGCTCAACCGCCAGCCGCGAACCAGATGCCATCCGTGATCCAGGTTCCGGCGGAGGCCCAGGCCACACCGCACTTCGATGCTACCGCGGCCACCAACGCCTACCTCGCGCAGATTCCTGCCGACAAAACGGCCCGTTCCAACGCCTACTTCGAGGGCGGCTACTGGATGATTCTTTGGGACTTTCTCTATGGAGTCGCAGTCGCGCTGCTGTTGCTGAATCTGCGGTGGTCCGCGCGCATGCGGGATCTGGCGGAGCGAGTCACTCGCTTCAAGCCGGTGCACACGTTCGTGTATTGGATGCAATACCTCGTGCTCACCACCATCCTCGTTTTCCCGCTCACGGTTTACGAAGATTATTTCCGCGAACACAAGTACGGACTCGCCACGCAAACCTTTGGCCCGTGGATGGGAGATCAGGTGAAGCTTCTGGGGGTAAACCTGGTGCTGGGCGGCGTGCTGGCGATGCTGCTGTTCGGCGTTGTGCGGCGCCTCCCGAAAACTTGGTGGATATGGGGTGCGGTTGTAACCATCCTGTTCTTGATCTTCACGTCGCTGATTGAGCCGGTCTACCTTGTTCCCATCTTCAACAAGGTCACACGTCTCGACGATCCGAAGATTGTCGATCCCATTCTGAGCATGTCGCGGGCCAACGGAATCCCCGCGAAAGATGTCTACGAGATCGATGCGTCGCGGCAGACGACAAGGATGAGCGCCAACGTCAGCGGCTTCGCGAATACCATGCGCATCACTCTCAATGACAACCTCCTGCGCCGCGGCTCGCCGGAAGAAATTCAGGCCGTCATGGGACACGAGATGGGGCACTACGTCATGAACCACATCTACAAGATCATCATGTTTGGCCTGATCGTGACGATCCTGGCCTTCGCCTACTTGCGCTGGACACTCGACTGGACGCTCCAGCGCTGGGGCGAGAAGTGGCAGATTCGCGCCGTGGGCGACACGGCAGTTCTTCCGCTCGTGGTGCTGTTGGCTCTCGTGTTTATTTTCGCCATCACTCCCGTCATGAACACCTTCGGCCGTACTCTGGAATACGAAGCCGACATGTACGGTCTGAACACGAGCCGGCAGCCCGATGGTTTTGCCCAGGGGGCGATCCACCTCGGCGAATACCGCAAGATGAATCCCGGCCCGATTGAGGAGTGGATTTTTTTCGATCACCCCAGCGGACGGAATCGCATTTACGCCGCGATGCGCTGGAAGGCCGAGAATTTGAAGTTGTTCACGGGACAGTAAGCCCGTGTGGAGCGGACACTCTTGTCCGCTGCCGTTGCATTTGCCTGGTGCCACCGTTTTCGCGGACAGAGCCTGCCCTGAGCGAAGCCGAAGGGAGTGTCCGCGCCACACGGGAATCTCTCGTAGTACGCTGAGAGTTGATGGCGGACCGCTGTCTGCTCTATTACATTACCGACCGCAGCCAGTTTCGCGGCGACGAGCGCGCCCGGCGCCACGCCCTGCTCGCGAAAGCCGCCGAAGCCGCGCGTGCCGGCGTCGATTACATCCAGCTCCGCGAAAAAGATCTGAGTGCGCGGGAGTTGGAAACTTTGGCGCGGCAAGTGGTGGCGGCCGTGCGCGAGAATTCGCCATCAACGCGCCTCCTAATTAATTCCCGCACCGACGTCGCGCTTGCCGCGGGAGCCGATGGCGTTCATCTGCGTGCCGACGATGTCGCACCTCATGAAGTGCGTCAGGTGTTGGAAGTTTCTGCCCACCGGCCACTAGTTACTGACCAATTCCTCGTGGCCGCCTCCTGCCACACCGCGGCCGATGTCTTCCGCGCCGAATCTGAGGCCGCCGACTTCGCCGTCTTCGCTCCAGTATTTGGGAAAAGGGGTACTGCCGGAACGCCACCCGCCGGACTCGCCGCCTTGTGCGAAGCCTGCCGGGCGAAGATCCCCGTCCTCGCTCTCGGCGGCGTTAACCTGGAAAACGCCGCGTCGTGCCTGAACGCTGGAGCGGCCGGCATCGCCGCCATCCGTTTGTTCCAGGAGAATAAAATCGAAGACGTCGCCCGCGCGCTGCGGGCGCTCTGACACCATGGACCCGACCGCACCAACAGAATCGAAGCAACTATTCTCCCGATCCCAGCCAAGCTCGTGTGGGGACGGGCGCCCTCGCCCGTCCATGCCAAGCGCAAGCTCGGTAGCCGCTTGTGGTCACAACAACTCTGGATTAGCGCTCGTCCGCATCCCCGCCGGATCGCTTCTTATGGGCTGCGACACGGGACAGGACAACGAGAAACCCGTGCATCGCGTCTGGGTTGACGAATATCTCCTCGCCGTTCACCAAGTCACCAACGCCGACTACGGGCGTTTCGTGCGCGACACGGCATCTTCATCCGCGCCGCCGCCGTTCTGGAGCGACCCAGCGTTCAACTTTCCCGAACAGCCCGTTGCCGGAGTGTCGTGGTTCGAGGCAATCCGCTACTGCGAGTGGCTCAGCGCAAGCATTGGCGGAAAATTCCGCTTGCCGACTGAGGCCGAGTGGGAGCGCGCAGCCCGTGGAGGTTGCGAGGGTGCCCTATACCCGTGGGGCGATGCGCCTCCGCAGTCGCTGCCTGGCTATGCCGATCGCTGCACTCGTCATTGGAACACCGGCCCCGAGCCCGTTGGCCGCGCCGGGTCGAACGCATACGGCCTGTACAACATGTGCGATAACGTGCACGAGTGGTGCAGCGACTGGTACGCGCCTGATTATTATGCGGTGTCGCCCGAGCGCAATCCACGCGGCCCTGAAAGCGGCGAACGGCGCGCTTCCCGTGGCGGCTCCTGGCGTCACCACGTCAAGATGTCGCGCTGCGCGGCCCGCTCCAGCATCCCTCCTGAGTTCAAGTACGCGGATTATGGGTTCCGCGTCGCGTGCGACGCTGTCATCGCCGCTCCGCCACAATCTCCAGAACGCCCGGAGTGATCATGCGGGCTCCCGGCGTGGCTTGGAGGTTAGTGAATGCCTGCCAGATGGATTCAGCACGGCTGGGGGGCAGGTATCCCAAATCGACGAGGCGACGGCGGCCGTATTCGACGAAGGTCGCCAGCCAGTTCCAGCTGAGTTGATCGGGCCGTACGACATCGATGATGGGACGAGCGCTGCGAACCTCGAAGCCGAGTTCCTCCAACCAACCAGGCAGCCACAATGCTATGTCGGGCTCACCGCCATTGTCGCGCCAACTCGCCATCACCGCGCTTACGAATTCTTCGAGTTCCGAACACCGCGGCGCGGCTCGCCAAGTGGAATAGTCGAAGTACTCGTGCAGAACCATGACCCCATCCGATGCGAGCGCGGCGGCCATCCGTGCCAGAACGGCGCGAGGATCTTTGACAAAAGGAAGCACCCAGCGACACCAGGCGCAATCGGCGATACCATCCGGAAACTCGCCGGCGTCGAGATCGGCTGAGTAAGCGTTGATGTTCTCGATGCGGCATTCGCGACACGCCGCATCGAGCGCGCGTAGGAATCGTTCAGACTTGTCGATGGCCACGACGCGGCCGTAAGGACCCACCAGTTCGGCAAGATCCAGCGACGCGTAGCCGGGGCCGCACCCGACATCCAGCACCGTTTGACCGGGGCCGATCCCGGCAGACCGCCAGGCATCGAGGGCGCGCTGCCGCCAGGCGCGGTGCTGCAAGCCGAGGCGCTCGATCTCCTCATCGTGCGTGCCCAAGACGTAATCGTTCGCGGAAACCATTTTTGTCCCTCGCGCCGTGTCTGGCGTTTCGGTTTGAGCGTACCGGAAAGCGGCTCGGATTATCTATCCGGTTCTTGCGGTCAAATCTTTGGAGCTGCTGCTTAGCCTGCGATGCTGCGGTGGTATAAATTGTGAGCGTTCTCGCGAAAGGAGAATCATGTACTCTATCCGCTCGGTCGATGTTTGGTCTTGCGCCAAGATGATGGGCATTATTTACGGATGCCTTGGGCTGGTTGTAGTTCCGTTCATCCTACTGATCGGAGTCGGCAGCGTATTGCGAGGTGGTTCTAACTCTTTTTCTGGACTGGCGATGTCCCTTCTCGCTATGCTGGCCCCGGTTTTCTATGGAGTCATAGGCTTCATTGCTGGAGGGTTGACCGCTTGGGCGTATAACTTCGCAGCTGGGCAAATTGGCGGCGTCCGGTTGGAATTGAGACCCGCCGCCGCCAACTAGGGTTAGAATTTTGGGCTCAATTGATTTTATGACTGACCTCGCTTCCCAATACCTCGAAGAAATCAAGCGCCAGTTCCGCGGCCACAAGCGCATGGGCGAAGCCGCCATGGCGCAGCTTGAAGACATGGATTTTTTCGTCACGCTCGATGCGGAGTCGAATTCCGTCGCTGCGCTGGTCAAGCACATCGCCGGCAATGCGCGCTCACGCTTTACCGATTTCCTCACCAGCGATGGCGAGAAGCCGGACCGTTTTCGCGATCAGGAATTTGAAGTCTCGGCGGAAACAACTCGCGAAGAAGTCCTGCGCTGGTGGGAGCAGACGTGGTCTAATGTGTTTTCCGCTCTCGACTTGCTCCAGCCCGAAGATGTGGAACGCACCGTGACCATCCGCCAGGAGCCGCATACCGTCATGCAGGCGCTCAACCGCGCGCTCGCCCATTACGCGCAACATATTGGACAAATCGTCTTCCTCTCCAAACACCTGCGCTCTTCGCAATGGCAAACGCTAAGCATTCCGCGAGGCAAGTCCGAAGACTACAAAGCCGTGAGCCCGAAAACACATAGTCGCGGAACGTACAAAACATAGCTGTAATCTCAAATTGGTGGCCGGTCATCGGCAGTAGTCTGCGGAAAAACGGAAATGCGGTTTCGACGGTGTAAAATAGCTAGTTTGCTCTTCTAATTCCGCACTTATAAGGGAGCTTCCATGCCCAGCACGTCCATGACCACCATGCTCGCAGTGGTCAAGCCGGAAGCCGCTCCGGGCGCGGAAATTCGCGAAGTCAAAATTCCCGCCTACGGACGCAACGAGGTCCTGGTAAAGGTCAAAGTCGCATCTATCTGCGGTACCGATCTCCACATATATGAATGGGACCGCTGGGCTCAGGGACGCATTCATCCGCCGCTAATCCCCGGACACGAATTCTGCGGCGAGGTGGTCGCCTTCGGCAATGAGGTCACCAGCGTCAAGGAAGGCGATTTCGTATCCGCCGAAATGCACGTGGCCTGCGGCAAGTGCCTGCAGTGCCGCACCGGAGAAGCCCACATCTGCCAGAATGTGAAAATCATCGGCGTCGACAGCGACGGCGCGTTCGCCGAGTACGTGGTCATCCCCGAGTCGAATATCTGGAAACTCGATCCGGCGATCCCGCAGGAGTACGCTTCCATCCTCGACCCGCTGGGCAATGCTGTGCACTCGGTGCTGGCCGGAGAAATCGCCGCGAAGACTGTAGCCATCACTGGCTGCGGACCGATCGGCCTGTTCTCGATCGCAGTGGCGAGAGCCGTGGGCGCAACCACCATCTTCGCGATCGAAATCAACGAACACCGGCGCAAGCTCGCGACCAAAATGCACGCCGACTATGCGCTTGATCCGTCCAAAGAAGACGTCCGCACTATCGTCGCCGAAAAAACTGGAGGCCTCGGCGTGGATGTGGTGCTAGAAATGGCCGGACATCCCGACGCGATTCGCACCACCTTCGACATCGTCCGCCGCGGCGGACGCATCTCGCTCCTCGGCCTCACCTCGAAGCCGATCCCGCTCAACTTCTCAGAAGACATCATCTTCAAAGGCCTCACTATTCAGGGCATCAATGGCCGCCGAATGTACCAGACCTGGTACCAGATGACCGCTCTGCTGAAAAGCGGACGCCTCGATCTCCACCCCGTAATCACCGACCGCATCCCGATGAAAGATTTTTCCAAAGCCATGGCCCGCCTAAAAACAGGCGAAGCCAGCAAGATACTGGTGTATCCAAACGGGACGAAATAGTTTATGGCGATCCCGGGCCATCGAGGACTGTAGTAAAACTGTAATAGCTGGAGAGGTGGCCGAGTGGTTGATGGCACCGGTCTTGAAAAC
>CAWBJV010000009.1:0-63497 GCA_963789205.1 uncultured Acidobacteriaceae bacterium | reverse complement strand
TTAACTTTTTTCTCGCCCCGCCGCATCCGCAGATACGCCTGCATGAACGGCCGCAGATCGCCATCCAGCACGCGATCCACATCACCAATCTCCAGCTTGGTGCGATGATCCTTGATCATCCGGTAAGGTTGCAGCACGTACGACCGGATCTGAGAACCGAAATCAATATCCAGTTTCGAATCCTCAATCTTTTTCGTGACCTCGCGCTTTTTCTCCAGTTCGAATTCGTAAAGCTTCGAGCGCAGCATGCTCATCGCCTTCTCTTTGTTCTTATGTTGCGAGCGTTCATTCTGGCAATTGGCCACCAGGCCCGTCGGAATATGCGTGATCCGCACCGCCGAATCGGTCGTATTGACGTGCTGCCCACCCTTGCCGCTCGAACGATAAGTGTCAATCCGAATATCCTCGGGCTTAATGACGACCTCGATGCTGTCGTCAATCTCCGGCGAAACGTACACGCTGGCAAACGACGTATGCCGCCGCTTCGCCTGATCAAAGGGCGAAATTCGCACCAACCGGTGTACGCCAATCTCGCTGGTCAAATAACCGAACGCATACTGGCCAATCACTGAAAACGTCGCGGACTTGATTCCCGCTTCTTCTCCCGGCTGGTAGTCATACATCTCCGTCTTGAATCCCTGCCGCTCCGCCCATCGCAGATACATGCGCAGCAGCATCTCCGCCCAGTCCTGCGACTCGGTTCCTCCTGCCCCGGGATGAATCGTCATGATCGCATTCAGGCCGTCGTTCTCGCCTGAAAGCAGCGTCTCGGTTTCGACGCGATCCACCAATTCGCCCAGAGAGTCCATGTCGCGCTGCAAATCCGCCGCAACATTCTCACCTTCGCCGGCCAAATCGAAATAGGTGGCAATGTCGTCAGTTCGCCGCGCCAGGTCACCTTCGAGCGACAACAAGCTTTCCAGGCGCTTCCGCTCGCGCATTACCTGCTGAGATTTTGCCGGATTCGACCACAGATTGGGATCCGAAGCCTGCTTTTCGATTTCGGCAAACTGCTGGCGCAGTTTACCCGCGTCAAAGATACTCCCGCAGGTCGTGGACCTTGGTCTTTAAAGAAGTGTATTGCTGTTCCAGTTCATCCAACATTGGTTATCACTCAGGTTACTTTCTCGGCAAGTCGTTGGTCGCTAGTCGTTCGTCGTTCGCGGTTTCTTGCCAACGACCATCGACTAACGACTAACGACCAGATCCTTATCGTTGCCACCATGACCCACAAAACGCATCACCACCACGCCTGCTGAAATTATCGCACACAGATATGCGAACCAATCGCCATGCCGCGTGTAAAAGGAGGTACTCGAACTAAGCGCGTAAGGCGCCGCCAGCGCGGTGCGGACCTTCCGCGGGGTTGCCGCCACGATCCGTCCATAAGGATCGACCGACGCCGTCATCCCCGTATTCGTCGCCGCCAGCAGCCACCGCTCATTCTCGATCGCCCGCATTTGCGTCTGTTGCAAGTGCTGCTTCCAGGCGCCACTGTCGCCGTACCACCCGTCGTTCGAAATGTTCACCAAAACCTGCGCCCCCTGCAGCGGCCCCTGTCGCACTTCGTCAGGAAAAATAGATTCATAGCAGATAAACATCCCGAGCCGCTGCCCCCCCGCGTCCAGTGGCGTTCGCGACGCACCTCGCTGAAACTCTCCCACTTCTTTCGTGAGCCCTCCTGCAAACGCAAACACCTGCGGAAACGGCAAGTATTCACCAAAGGGCACAAGATGCACTTTGTCGTACCGCCCAACCCACTCCCCCTGCGGATCAACCAACGCAGCGGAGTTGAATATCTCGGAGCCGCCTCCGCCGCTATGCATTGCCGGCGTGATTCCAATCGAGCCCGACACCACCCAGGTTCCCGATTGCCTCGCCAGCGCGCTCACCGCATCCCGAAAAAACGGATCGTTCGTGTAGAACGGCGCAGGCGACTCCGGCCACACAATCAAGTCATGCCGTCGAGAATCCTTCATTTCTCCTGGCGGATGCAAGCTCACCGCGGTCAAGTCTCGCAGCGTGTCTTGAAAATAAGTTCTCGTCCACATCGCGCCTTCGAGAATCGGAATGTTCGGCTGCACGAGCAGCGCGTTGCGATCCGTCAAGAACGGAGGAGGCGCTATCATCTGCCCCGCCTGCAGGATCACCGCCGCCGCACACGCTGCCCCCAGCAACAATTTCCGCCGCTGGTTTCCTCCTTCGCGCGGAGCCAGGAACGCCGCCGCGAAAACACTGTTCACCAACGCGATTTCAAACGAGAGCCCGTAAACGCCGGTGAATGTCGCGATCCGCGTGAGCGCAAAATTCCCCGTCTGCGCATATCCCAGAAGCTCCCACGGGAACGCGGTAATCCGCGTCCGGGCAAGCTCCACCGCAACCCAAAGAAATGGAGCCGCCACCAGCGTGCGCCGGATCGACGCCCCCGATGCAGCAGTCTTTAATCCGCCAATCTTCGCCCCCGCAACCAAAGCCAGCAGCAGCCCAAACATCCCGTGATAAAGGCCGACATACATGCAGAACAAGATCAGCGCCAGCACCGCGACCGGAACCGGCAGTCCGCCATAGCGGTGCATGGTGTCAAAGATCCAGTAGCAGGTCCCGGCAAACCAGAGAATCCCGCACAGGTAGCCCAGTACAAACCCCTGCCACGGCGTGGCTGGCATCAAACGCGCCTGATCGTCGAGTTGCAGTTGCAGAGTCTCCGGAGCCCGCGCCCGCAAGATCGCAACGATCAGCGGCGCCACCGCAACCCACGAAAACCAGTAGAGATTCGGCAGCGGAAAAATCGCAACCTGCAGGACCGCCGACGCCGGCGCCAACACCCACGCGCTTCGGTGAATTTTAAGCACGCATCAGAATAGCAAACGGAGTTTGAACCGTCGCTGCAGGCCGCAATAAATCTGGCACCGAAATCGGTGACGATCAGATAACATAACGTGTCATGAGTCTAAGCGTCGTCCTGGTTAAAATCCTGGAATACATGTTCGTCGCCGGGTGGGTCGGGTGTGCGGTTGTGCTGGTGTTGACGGGCATAGAGGACGTCGGAACCCTGTTGGACAGGAAGGACGAGAACAGCCACTAGGGCTCCCGCTGCATGTCGTCAACATCAAACGCACCCACCGGCAATAACCGGGTTCGCATTGTGGTTGCGACCTCGGTGATGCTCACCTTCATCTCCTACTGGCGAGCGGCCGCCGTCATTCTCAACGACCTCGGTTCTTCCGCTTTCTACGCTGGCGGCATCGCCGAACAAGCGATTGGCAAGAGCGCCCCGTGGTTTGTTCTGGGCGTCATGCTGTTCGCCTTCGCCGTCCGTGGCGTCTACGTGGAAAGTTGCTCGATGTTTGTGCGTGGCGGCGTCTATCGTGTCGTCAAAGAAGCGCTCGGCGGCACCCTCGCCAAGCTCAGTGTTTCGGCCCTGATGTTCGATTACATATTGACCGGGCCGGTCTCCGGCGTTTCGGCGGGACAATACATCGCTGGTTTGATCAATGACACCATCGTCATCGCCGACTCCCACGGTTGGATCCCCGCCGCGATTCACCACATGTTCCATGGCACGCCGCAGGTCGGAGTCAATGCCACCGCCGTCGTGTTCGCCGTCGCGGTCACGCTTTACTTCTGGTGGCAGAACGTCAAGGGCATCGAGGAGTCCAGCGAGAAGGCTCTCTGGGTCATGCAGATCACGACCGTTATGGTAGTGATGCTGCTCGGCTGGTCTTTGTTCACTCTACTGAAGGTCGGCGTCCACCTGCCGCCCTTTCCGACCCTTGCCAATATCCACTACACCGACGAATCGCTTGGCTTCTGGAAGCACAGCAAACTGCCGCACATGTTCGGCATTCTCGGATTGATCATCGGATTTGGCCACTCCGTGCTCGCCATGAGCGGCGAAGAATCCCTCGCCCAGGTGTACCGCGAACTCGCACACCCGAAACTGAAAAACCTGAAGCGTACGGCCATTGTCGTAGGCGTTTACAGCTTCGTCTTCACCGGCCTCGTGTCGTTGCTGGCGGTCATGTTGGTCCCCGACGATGTCCGCATGAAGGTTTACAGCGACAACCTGATCGCCGGGCTCGCTATGCACATGGTCGGCCCGCAGGTTCTGCGCCTGGCCTTTCGCGCGTTCGTGGTTGTTGTCGGATTCCTGATCCTCTCTGGTGCCGTAAACACCGCCATCGTCGGTTCGAATGGCGTGCTCAATCGCGTCTCTGAAGACGGCGTGCTCGCGGACTGGTTCCGTCGTCCCCACAAGAGATATGGCACCACCTACCGCATTATCAATCTCATCGTAGGGCTGCAACTCTTCACCATCATCGTCAGCTGGGGCAACATCTACACCCTCGGTGAGGCCTACGCTTTCGGCGTGGTGTGGAGCTTCGTTTTCAAAACCATCTCCATGCTGGTTCTGCGCTACCGCTATAAGGGTGTGCGCAACTGGAAACTGCCGCCCAATCTTCATCTGTTTGGAGTCGAAATTCCGATCGGATTGGCCTCGGTCTGCATGGTTTTGCTCTCCACCGCCATCGTGAATCTGTTCACCAAATCGGTGGCCACGGTAAGCGGCCTGATTTTTTCGGTGGTCTTCTTCGCCATCTTCAGCTTCTCTGAAAGAGTAAACCGCCGAAAGCACGCCGACAGCGCGGCGCAGATGAAGGAGCAGTTCCAGTTGCAGCAAGCGGAAAGCGTCGGGCGTGAAACCATCGGCATCCGCGCCGGCAACGTGCTGGTTCCGGTCCGCGACTACAACACACTGAACCACCTCAAGTGGGTGCTGGAGCGCACCGACACGCGCGAGCAGGACGTAGTTGTCATGACCGCCCGCATCAGTCAGTTCGGGACCGCCGCTTACGGTCTTTCCACCGAGCAGGTCTTCAGCGAGTACGAGCAGACCTTGTTCACGCGCGCCGTTTCCGTCGCCGAAAGTTTCGGCAAGAAGATTTCGCTCCTGGTGGTCCCGGCTCGAGACCCCTGGTCGGCCATCGCTCAGACCGCCCACAACCTCGAGTCGTCCGGTGTCGTCGCCGGCCTTTCCAGCAAAATGACTCCCGCCGAGCAGGCATTCAATCTCGGCAGCGCCTGGGAAGCCATACCCGAACCCAAACGGCAGTTTTTGCTGCAGATCGTTCAGCCCGACGGCATAGTCGACACTTTCCGCGTCGGTCCGCACACGCCCACCATGAAGAACGAGGACGTCGTCCTGCTTCATCGCTTATGGCTGAATGTCACCCGGGAACCGGGTTTAGAAAACGTCCACCACCATGACATTCTGACCGAGGCCCTTACCCGCTTCGCCCGCGACTATGGCACGCACGATCACGAAACCATCGTGAAGGAATTGCGGCGCCACGGCACCGAGAGCGGCCCCCTCCCCGTCCGCCGCATCGCCGATCAGATTCCCACCGTGCAGCCCGAACCCACTCGTACCGATCGCGACGATGGACCGCATAGTCCGAAAGAGTAACGACCGAAGAATAACGACAATGGAGAGACGGGCGCCCTCGCCCGTCCTTGGATAGTCACGCGACGCCACTACTAGGTCACTTCACCTTCGGCGAATCCATATCCGCAGCCTTCTGATCGTCCGCATGGATTGCCCCATCTTCTTCCGCATAGAATGAGCGGTGTTCCGCGTCCATCTGCTTCGGCGTCATGGTGAGCACAAACCCGTCATGATCAGGACGATCGTGGTTGGGACGGAAGCTGGCCGTGTAATCCCCGCGCTCGGTCGAGTGCGCCATGCGCTTGGTAAAGGTTCCCGTCCCCGCCAGAGATGCCAGCGAATCTGCATATTTGTTATGCCGTTTCTTGTAAGCGTTCTCCGCCCGGAGCACCACCCGCATGTAGCCAAGCGCCTGCGCTTCCGATTCCGACCGTGCGGGATCGCCCGGAAACTTCGGCTGATATGCTCCGGAAGGCTGGCCTGAAGGTTGCGCTGTCGTCTGTGTCGAAGCTTGTGCCGACGTTTGTGCCGACGCTTGCCCTGACATTCGCCCCTGCGCCCACGCCAATCCCGTCCCCATCATGCCCACCGCCAGAATCCCCGCATAATACCGCCGCATCCGCCCTCGGTTCATGCAAGATCCTCCTCTGATGCCTGATTTAGGGGGTTACCCCCGTAATTTGTCTCGACCACCAATCGTTCCAATTCTTTGCTGGTTCAGGCAAGCTTAAACAGGATGCAATCCTAACAGGGAAACCTTGATGAAAGCTGCCGTCGCCAGAAAGCCGCTGATACGTGTCGCCGTAGTGGAGAGCGATCCATTGCGATTTGTAGGATTCCGGGCCCTCTTTGATACCGAACCTGATCTGGAGTTGGTCTCCGCCTCGCTGGCAGATCTAAGCCAGTTGCCAAACATCGATCTGGTCCTGCTGGGCAATCGCGGCGGCCAGAACCTGTACGACATTATGGCCAGCATGAAAGCCGTCCGGCCCGACCTGCGCATCATCGTGACCGGCTCCGGCATGGACGATGAAAGTGTCCTCAAAGCCATCGCCGCCGGTGCCAAAGGCTACGTGGACGAGGCAGCCTCACCCGCCGAGTTTATCCAGGCTCTCCGCATCGTGCATCAAGGTTCGGTTTGGGCTCCGCGCCGCGTACTCTCGACTTTCATCGAACGCGTCAGCGCATCCCCAGGCCGCATCTTCCCCGCCGGCCGGATTACCTTTACCGACCGCGAGAAGGAAGTTCTTGAGATGCTGGTCGCCGGCCGCTCCAACAAAGAGATCGGCTCAGCCTTGGGCATCGAGGAACGCACAGTAAAAGCGCACGTAGCAAAACTGATGCGCAAAGTCGGAGTGCAGAACCGCATCGCGCTTTCAGTCCACGCAATCACGCATTCCCTGGTGACCGCGAAGTAGCTTCTAAGCTGCCGGAAACCTCGATTCCGCACTTGATTTTGGGTGGCGCAGCACGTCAGCGCTGCGGCCACCGCTTTGTTGTGAGATTAGCCCTCCAGTAAACCATAATTCTTAGTTAGCGCAATCGCGCTCATTGACCTGTCGATGAGTGTAACGGGGATGTTTCGCCACCCCATTCCGTCTGGGCGTGGAAACAGGAGCTTGAAACTACTAGCCACCAGTTAGCCGCCGATGTGCGGCCTCACGGTGATGGCGCGCTGCGGAGCGTGTTTGTCGAGTTTGAGCTTGAGTTGCAGCGGGTTGAACAACGCGTGATCGAAGCGCAGGTAGTAGACACTCTTCCCGCGTTGCTGGGAAAAGTGAAAACGTCCTTTGCTGTCCGTTGTGGTCGAACGCAATTCCGCCCCCCACTCCTCTGTGCGGTCTGTCACAGTCATATCTGAGATGGGAGCCCCCGAAGGATCAAGAACAACGCCCTCGACTCGCTGAGCAGGCTGAAGTTCCTCAATAATGACAAGTTCTCGCGCTGCCCTCGCAGAAGTGACGAAGAATGCCAATGCAAGCGCGATGGCTGTCGCCCGATGCACCAAGCGATTATCAATTGTCGATCCCTTTTCAGGCAAGGGCGGATAGTTGTTGTAAACACTCCTGATTTCGACAGTTATCACTCACAAGAGTCATCCCATGATCCGGCAGTCCTGAAAAAAGGCTATTCGGGTACTGATACCTGCGGCGCTGCCTGGAAGATTGGGCTCAGAAGGACGGTATCCCTGCAGCAACGTGCGGCCAGCGACCAAAACAACTCTACTCTACAAACATTGGTCCGCGTCCGTTGCCGAGTGGTTAATATTGAGTTGCAGTACCCGCATTTTATTGAGAGTTGGGTGGAACGTCGCTCGTTTAATCTTTTCAGCTTCATCCATGAAGCCAGGATTTTCGATGATTTCACAGGCGCCGGCTGGGAAGCGCGAGATTACAGAGAAGCAATCGTTGGGGACATCGCCCCCCCAATTCACGATCTCTTGCCGAATACAATAAAGATTATGTTGCTGACATAGCTCGCGAACGATGTGGGCAGAAACTGATTCTGCCCGCCAGTGGTAGTTCGGCTTGACTCCAAACATCCCGGTTCGCCAGAGCAAATGGCGAACAAGAGGTATATGCGTGAGCATGGTAGCGAACGGGCTAGCGAGACAGTCCGCGAAGTTCGAGTGATGGATGAACGCCGTTCCTTGAGGAGCGAGAACACGCGCGAACTCGGCAAGATAAGCATCAATGACAGCCGCCTCGACGTGGACGAGGGAATCAAAACTGAAGATGAAATCAATCGAAGCGTCTCCCGCCATAGCGAGAGACTTGCCGTCGTTGACGTAAAACGACATCGAAGGATCGCCTCCAAACTGTTGGCGGCAATGCTCGATGCAGTTGGGACTGAGATCAACGGCGATCAACTTCTGACAGTGCCCCCGCAGGAAACGGGTCCATCGCCCGAATCCGGGGGCGATTTCCAGGATTGAGTGAGCAGGCAGATAGGGAAGGATGCGTGGCAAGATGCTCCCGTACCACTGTTTGTCGGCTCCGCCCCATGCGACAGACCATTCATTACCAGCGTCGGTCCAGCTACGGTCAGCACCCCACTTCGACACGTTCTGCTTAAGCGTGGGCATCGAAACAAGGATAGCAAAGGCCCGAACGCTTCATTGGCAGGTCCTTTGAGAGATCGGCCCGCCAAGTAGCTTTCTTATTTCGTGGCAGGCCGGTTGTTGGCGATAAATTGCCAATCAAACTCATTGACCGGGGTCGTGAGTGTAATCGGTTTACAACAGTAATCGTGGATTGTTGCTGCGATTCGGCGTAAAGTGGCCTGCCGAGAGGCGAATGCAGTCAGATGAGACCGGAAGATTCAGGCGGCGAAGCAACAATTCCTCGTTATGCACGTGTCAATATCAACACCTGGTTCGACAACTAGTTCGAAACCTGGTTCGAAACCTAATTCGAACCTCGGCCGTCATGTGTTTGGAGCGGCGGCCTTGGCCTTTGGTCTCATCACGCTGGCCTGGCACGAATACAACGGCTGGCATCTACCGCGTTACATTGCCTACCCTGCCGCTGCTGCCGAGATCTTCGGCGGAGCTGCGATTCAGTTCCGTCGGACCGCGAAAACGGGCGCAGTCGTCCTGGGTGCGGTTTGTCTTGTCTTCACCTTGCGGTGCATGCCACAAATCTTCGCCAAACCGCGGATCTACAATAGCTGGGGCAACTTCTTCGAGCAGTTCTCTCTCGTGACCGGAACGGCGATCGTTTATGCGCGCCTGTCATCGCCATGGTCACGGGAAACGCTTAATCGGATCGGCCGCATTCTTTTGGGCATCTGCGTCGTTTCCTTTACCCTCGAACAGGCGATTTATCTTGGCGCTACCGGCAGTCTTGTTCCGAAGTGGCTTCCGCCAACTCAGATGTTTTGGGCGGTAACGACGACGGTTCTATTCGCACTGGCGGCTGTGGCTCTTCTTACCAATCGAATGGCACTTCTCGCGACTCGCCTTCTGACAATGATGCTCGTGATCTTTGGGCTACTCGTGTGGATACCGTTGATTCTTTCGGATCCCCACAATCATACGAATTGGAGCGAAACCGCCGAGACCTTCGCGATTGCCGGAGCAGCGTGGATTCTCGCCGATCTCCTCGGCGAGTATCGGCTTAATGACCATCGCCCGCGATGATGGGGTTCCTCCACAGTCTCAACACGTGTGCCGGGGGGTGGTTCTCAGTTGATGTAATCGCGGGTAGCTGTTGAAAAACTCTTTTTAGGGAAATTCAACAGCGAAATTCGTTCGTAAGCTATTGAATGTTCGTCGGCCGTAGACGCTGAAATTCACTGAAATTACTGCTTTGGTTCCTTTTTCAACAGCCACGCCTGTTAACAACAACTGACCCCTAGATCACATCCACGATTGCTCGCTCATGGCGCAGAGCAACATTTTGACCGAGGTTGGGTTAAGATTAGCCCACAAGACTACTTGCGCCGAGCTTATGCGCATTCTTCACCTCAATCCGATCGTTGTATGTGCGTCGCTCTTCGCGGTGCTGTCCTCATTGCCCATTAGCGCTCAGAATTCAGCGGATCACGATACGGCAGTCTTCAAGGCAGAAACTCGACAAGTCCTTGTGGATGTCGTAGTTCGGGATCATCGCGGACAGTTCATTGCGGGATTAAAGCCGAATGCTTTCACGATTCTCGAAGACGGCAAGCCGCAGAAAATCGTGGCGATGACGATGCACGCGCAGTCAGCAACTCCAGTGGCACCCGCTGCGCCATTGAGGCTACCTCCGAATCAGTACACGAACTACACAGTTGCCGATCCAGACCGCCCCTTCACTCTCGTCCTCTTGGATTTACTGAACACGCAGGCAATAGATCAGGCATACGCTCGCAAACAGATGATCGAATTTCTTAGAGCGCTACCGCCCGGGCGGAAAGTCGCGCTCTTCGTCCTCGGAACCAAGCTCAAAATGCTTCAGGGATTCACTGGTGATTCCGACACTCTAGTTGCCGCCGCCAAGATGCTGCGACCGGAAAATTCGCTATTAATGATCTCGGAGGCAGACCGGCAAAATATTGAGATCTCGGCTGCAAGTCTCGATAACAATACATCGGCACGTGGCAGTCCAGCCGTTTCAGCCAGTCCAGACTCTTCAATGGCAGCTGCGATTGAAAGGGCTTTGGGTCAGGAGCAGGACCACCAGCAGATCCAGCGCATGGGCCTCACGCTCGATGCACTCGCAACTTTGGCGCGGGCGGTGTCCGCCTATCCCGGACGCAAGAACCTGCTGTGGCTATCGGGTGAAATTCCTCTACAATTCGGTCCTGATTTTCAAATTTTTGAGCAGGCCGGTCAGCAATCTACCGGCATCCATGCCGGAGATCTTCAGGCTCAAACGCCACCAATCCATGAAACCGCGGCACTCTTTACTGCCTCGCAAATCGCCGTATATCCAATCGACATACGCGGCGTCGTTAGTATGGGTACGGGAATGAAAATTAGTTCTCCCACTCTTATTGGCGGCGCAGAAGAAGCCGGCAGTATGTCAGGTCGCTTTGCACGCCGCATGGGTCAGATGCAGTGGGATGACCGCGAGGCAATGAGCGACATTGCCCGGGAGACCGGTGGCACGGCTTTTTTCGGAACAAATGATCTGAAGGGTGCCCTGGAAACGAGCGCGCAGGAAGGCGAGAATTACTACACGATTGCCTATACTCCCGAGAACCATAAATGGAACGGGAAGTATCGCAAGATTGAACTGAAATGCTCGGCAACCGGTGCGAAGCTCACTTATCGGCGCGGGTACTATGCAGTGGCAGATACGTTTGTATCCCAAGACACGAAAGCCGTCGTAGGTCAGGTCGCCCACCTATTCGCAACGGCAATGCAACCAGAAGCGCCAACCTCAACCGCGGTACTGCTGAAGGTCCAAGTGCTTCCACCGGATACGACCCATAAGACGGTGCGGATCGACTATGCCATCAATCCGCACGATGTTATTTTCGCCGGCACTCCGGAAAATGAGCGGCGTTTGACGCTAGACTTAATGGCTGTGGCCTGGGACAAGGACGGCAAAGACGCAGGCCATTCCTCGGATAGGATTGATTCCTCCGTGCCTACAAAGGTTTACGAGGATGTGATGCGCTCCTACATCCCCGCGCATCAGGAGCTGGAACTAAGACCAGGAACCTACACGCTGCGTCTTGGTGTGGTGGATCGAAGTAGCAGAAAGATCGGCACGTTGGATGTACCATTAACCATTACGGCTCTGCAGAGTTCGGACAAATAATCACTGATAATTCTCCCGTCCCGAAAAGGCCTTCGCTCTGAATAAATAGTCGTTGGCGAAACATAGCGCTCATTGACCGGGGTTCTGAGTGTAATCGCCTGTGGCTGTTGAAAAAGGAACCAAAGCAGTAATTTCAGTGAATTTCAGCGTCTACGGCAGACGAACATTCAATAACTTACAAACGAAATTCGCTGTTGAAATTCCCTAAAAAGAGTTTTTCAACAACCACGCCTGATTTCGGCAACTATCGCTTACAATCCTCAGTCATGCGGGGCATTGAGTTTGAGGTCGTTTGGTTTGATCAAGACCTGATTGAATACCAAGTCAGGTGCTCGAACGGCTCTTTTTGCGGGGCGGAGAAAATGTATCTGAGTCATGGCGAGTTGCTCAAGGCAGCGGACGATTTAAGTGGATTTCCGTCCCATGTTAAAGACTCACGTCAGGTCCAGTTTGGGACATTTGAGTCGAATAACGCGGGCGGTGGGATTCACATGGGTTTCTACTGTGTGGACTCCGTCGGTCACGCAGCAGTGCTGGTAAAGATTAGGTCTGATGGCTGCAAAGCCATGGGCGAAGCCCAGTCTGTCGCTCTCTACATTCCTGTTGAAGCTGGCGCAATGGATTCTTTTGTTGCACAAGCTCGATCGATCAGCGAAGCAACAAAAGGGGCAAAAGCCTACTTGCACATGGCCGATCACACTCTCGCCTGGGTACAAAGAACATTCCCATCCGTGTGAATCTCGAAATCCGAGAATGACGGCCCCGTTTCACCAACCACCAGCCAGGGACCAGTCAAACCGCCCTCCGGTTACCTAAGTACCGTGACCCCCGTAATCTTGTCCGCTTCCTCCACCTGCCGCATACTCGCCTCACCTACCACAGAACCTGGGAGACGGGGTTGGAAACGGAGATTAGGGTCGCCGCTTTCAGCCCCGCATTTTTTGCCCGCACCGGGACGACGTTAGCGACTCAACACCAACACTACGCATCCAGGGTTTCCCCTGTTCTCCTCTGTGCACTCCCTGTGCCCCCTGTGGTTCAAGCTTTTCTCTTCGACCGCAACCCCCTCTGACGCGGACCGCCTGACTCACCCTGATCACTCCCCCGATAACCCCCACTTCGCGCCTCGCATCCAATAGAATCAAAGAATCAACCATTGAATACTGAATCGTTGAGTCATTGATGGCCTTAATGTTTCAATGACTCAATCCAGACTCTGATCTCCCAAGTGAGGCATCATGCGACGTTCCCTCGTTCTGCTGCTGCTCGTTTGTTTTCTCAGCCCGATTCTTTCCGCCCAGGAAGACACCAAGGCGGCTGAGTCCAACACCAAAGCCTCCGGCCGCGTCGAAGCCGCCGGCACGGTACTCGACGAAATCCAGGCCGCTCCCGACAAAGGTATCCCCGAAGAAGTGCTGGGTTCAGCCGAATGTGTGGCCGTGGTTCCGTCCCTGCTCAACGGAGGCTTCGTCTTTGGCGGCCGTTATGGCAAAGGCGTTGCCAGTTGCCGCACTGAAAAAGGTTGGAGCGCGCCCGCTTTCTTCACCATTGGCGGCGGTAGTTTCGGCTTGCAGATCGGCGGCCAGGCAACCGACCTCGTCATGCTGATCATGAACAAGAACGGCATGGATCACTTGCTCTCCAGCCAGTTCAAGCTCGGCGCCGATGCCAGCGCCGCCGCCGGTCCCGTTGGACGCCACGCCGCCGCCGATACCGATTGGAAGATGCGGGCGCAGGTTCTGACCTACTCCCGCTCCCGCGGCCTTTTCGCCGGACTCGAACTCTCCGGCGCCGTAATCAAGCAGGACAAGGACAGCACCCGCGAATTCTATGGCCGCATGGTGCCCTTCAAGACATCCCTCAAGGGGGAGATCGAGGCTCCCAAAGCCGCTTACCCCTTCTTGAGCACGCTAGCCAAGTGGGCGCAGCAAGCGTCAAAGTAGTAAAGTGCGAGAACGCCTTGAATACGCTCTAGTCTGGCCCTGGGTAAAAATTCTGGGCGCTCTCCCCCGTCCCCTGGCACGCGCCATCGGAATCACACTTGGATTAACCGTATTCGCCGTTCACGGGCGCCTGCGTCGCGTCGGCCTGCGCAATCTGGCCCTCGCTTTCCCCGAAATGTCGCTGCGCGAGCGCCGCCGCCTGCTTCGCGGCGAATTCATCTCCCTCGGACGCCAACTCGCCGAAGTCTGCCTCTTCCCTCGCTACACCCGCGAAAATGTCTCCCGCATCGTCGTCTATGAGGGCTTCGAAAACTTCGAGCGTGCCTACGCTCGCGGCAAAGGCGTCCTGTTTCTCACCGCTCACCTCGGAGCCTGGGAACTCTCCGCCTTCGCTCATTCTCTGCAGGGTCATCCGCTCTCGATCGTCATGCGCTCCCTCGACAATCCCTACATCGACGCCTTCATCCAGCGCTACCGCACCATGCACGGGAACCGTACCGTGGACAAAGACGATTTCGTCCGCGGCCTGCTCTCCGCCATGCGCGCCGGCGAAACCGTCGGCATCCTCATGGACACCAACATGACGCCGCCACAAGGCGTGTTCGTAGATTTCTTCGGCATCCCTGCCTGCACCGCCAGCGGTCTAGCCCGCATCGCCCTTCGCACCGACGCCGCCGTAGTCCCCGGCTTTACCGTATGGGATTCAAAACTGCGTAAATACATCCTGCGCTTTGATCCCGCCGTCGAATTGATTCGCACCGGCGATGACCAGGCCGACATCGTGGCCAACACTGCCAAGTTCACCAAAGTCATCGAAGCCTTCATCCGCCAATATCCCGACCAGTGGCTCTGGGTGCACCGCCGCTGGAAGACACGCCCAGAAGGCCAGCCGCCCCTGTACTAGCCCGCCGCTGAGGACTCGTGCCCTCCCCTGTGGGTGTACCCTGTGCTCCCCTGTGTCCCCTGTGGTTGGAAGTTTTTCTGCATTTCACTTCCGCAATCTGACTTCTCATTGCATCCCCAAGTTGTACACACCCGCCAAGGAAAGCGACAATAGACAACCATGAAGCAAACCTTGCGCGATCTAGCCGAGCAACTCGGCTGCCGTCTCCTCGGAGACGGCTCCATCACCGTGACCAGCGTCTCCAGCCTGCAATCCGCCTCGAGCGGAAGCCTCGTCTTCGTGGAGGACGCCCAGCATTTCGACACCGCGCTCCGCTCATCCGCCGCAGCCATAATCGCCGGAGACTTCGCAACCAGCGCCGCCTCCAAGCCCATCCTGATTTCCCCCCAGCCGCGCCTCACCTTCGCCCGAGCCGCAAAGCTTCTCCGCGACCCCGACCGCAATCGCGTCGTCCATCCCACCGCCGTCGTTCCCGCCCCCGCCAAGATCGGCAAGAACGTAGCCATCGGCCCCCGCGCGATTCTCGGCGAACACGTCAAGATCGGTGATGAAACCACCATCGGCTCTGGCTCTATAGTCGCCGACGACGTAAAGATCGGAAGCCATTGCCGCATCGACCCGAACGTCACCATCTACGCCGGCACAACTCTGGGCGACCGCGTTATCGTGCAGTCTGGCGCTGTTCTAGGCAGTGAAGGATTCGGCTACGTCCGCGATTCCCGAACCGGACGCTACGAGCAATTCCCTCAAATCGGACGCCTGGTAATCGAAGACGATGTCGAGATAGGAGCCAACTCCACCATCGACCGCGGCGCTCTGGACGAAACCCACATCCGCCGCGGTACGAAAATTGACAACCTGGTACACATCGGCCACAACGTACAGATCGGCCAGGACGTAGTCATAGCCGCTCAGACCGGCCTCTCCGGCAGCGTCACCATCGAAGACAACGTCATCATGGGCGGCCAGGTCGGCATTGCGGATCACGTCCGCGTCGAAGCCGGCGCAATCCTCGGTGCGCAAAGCGGCATCCCAACCAAGAAAGTAATTCGCGGCAAGGGAGTAGTGTTCTGGGGAACCCCAGCCCGCCCCATTCGGGAGTATCTTAAAGAACTGGCGTTCCTATCGCGGTCAGCAAAGAAAGAGCGCTGAGTTTTGCCTGGCTAGAAATGTGACTTATCGCATCCAATGCCAGACCTGACACCTGACACCTGAGATCTGCTCTCTCATGCCCATCCTAGTCATCGGCGGACACACCCGCAGCGTCGGTAAAACCAGCGTCGTTGCCGGTCTCA
This sequence comes from uncultured Acidobacteriaceae bacterium, assembly GCA_963789205.1. Taxonomy (GTDB): domain Bacteria; phylum Acidobacteriota; class Terriglobia; order Terriglobales; family Acidobacteriaceae; genus Acidiflorens. The sequence goes on along the minus strand of CAWBJV010000009.1, from coordinate 47,658 downwards.
TCGCCGCCCTGCCCAGCTTCCACTGGACCGCCCTCAAAATCACTCAATACGGACACGGCGTCTGCTCCGCCAACGGCGCGCCCTGCGACTGTGCCACCGCCGATCACTCCTTTGCTCTATCAGAGGAAAGAGACCGCTCCGGAGAATCCGACACGTCGCGCTTCCTGGTCGCCGGAGCCAATCACTCCTGGTGGGTCCGCACCGAGCAAGGCCACCTAGCTGAAGCCATGCCCCGCATCCGCAAGATCCTCGCCACCACACAAAACGCCATCATCGAGTCGAACAGCATCCTGCGTTTCATCAAGCCGGATCTTTATTTGACGGTGCTCGATCCGCAGACCGCCGATTTCAAAGCCTCCGCGCAAACTTTTCTCGACCGCGCCGACGCCGTCCTGCTGCACTCCGTCGAGAATTCAAAAAGCTCAGCCTGGAAACGAGTCTCGCTGAAGCCCGTAATCGACCGTCCAACGTTCGCGATCCAGCCGCCAAACTACGTGACGCCGGAAGTCGTAGAGTTCGTCCGCAGTCGCTTAGCAGTCCGCGGCGATAGCGAGACGTCACTCTTCAAGTCTTAATTCGTCAGATTTTGTTAATTCATTAGATTTTGTCATCCCGAGCGAAGCGAGGGATCTGCAGTTCGCCGCAAGATGCAGACCCCTCGCTTCGCTCGGGATGACAATTCAAGCAGGGAGCATTTCTGCACCATTGGGCCGACCTCCTAAAGCTCTTCTCCGCGCCCTCTGCGTCTCGGCTGTGAAACTGCCCTATCCCGCATACATCCCAATCACCCGCTCAATCGCCCTCCGGCACACCGCGCAAAACATTTTATGCCGCGTGAACATAATGCAATCTACCTCCGGACGGTAGTATCCCGTCGCCTCATAGTTCGCACCCTCGAACGCTCCGACCTTTCCCGCGAACTTCTGCGAACCGAGCATCGCATCTTCCTTCTCGCGCTCTTTGCGGAAAAGCTCATCCATCTCCGCCTCGGGTTTCCCTGCCGCTCGCAGTTCGCGGCGCTGCCGCTGGATATCCCGCTCAAAGCGATCGAACTCTTCTTTATCCCAAGGCGTAGGCACCGGAGTCCCCGCCGCAACCAGATCCTTCCACTTCAAACTTGCCGGATCGAGCAACGCGGTCACATTCGGTTCCCACGGCTCCGTCTTATTCGCCGGCGGCAGATACGCCACGTCCGACGTGTAATACTCATCCGCCAGCCCGGCGAAATGGTGGCCGAACTCGTGCACCCCCACATATCCCGCCCACAGATTGTCAATCGCCACCGTCGCATACTGATTGAAAATTCCGCCGCCACCGTAAGTCTGCACGTTCACCAGGATTTCGATGAACTCATACGGCGCGAACGACGCCACATCCCGCAACGCGCGGTTCTCCGTGGTCAGCACATAGCGCTCGGTGCCGAATGTGTCGTACGAAGCGCCCACGGGCGACCGCCGATAAATTCCGCTCGAAGGCCGCGACACGCCCGACTCCTCCGCCGCCGGACACAGTCCCCACACGTTGAAATCTTTCCGGTGCTCGCGAAACGGCGATGTCGAAAATACCGCCTCTACAAATCGCCGGGCATCTTTCTCAAACTTAGGACGCTCCGCCGTCGTATAACCATCGCCCAGCACCAGCAAGTCCACCTTCGTCGCCGGATCGCCCATCTTCTGCAATTCCATTAACGCCCCCGGCGAAGGTGGACGCGACCGGTCCACGAACTTATCTTTCGGATCGACAACCGTCTTCCAAACTTCTTTCCATACTGCGCGACTGCCGCTCCCAGCACGCTCTTTCAGCGACACTTCCACCGGCGCCTCAGGACTCGGGAAGCGCAACGACTCGGAAAACGTCCGGTTCCCATGCAGCGCCTCTTCCGTCGTCTTCCACTCTCCAAACACGGAGTTGAATCCGCGCGAGTACACCAGCTTCCCGCTGCCTCGCTCGCGCACTTCAAACAGATATTCTCCCAACTGACTTTCATCGATGGACTTGTTCAAATTCCCCGGCCACTCCAGCGGCTCCACCACCACCCGATCCAGGCTGAACCATTCGTCGTGCGAGTTTCCAGTGTGGTAATAATCGACGCGCAGCGTGCGGGGTACAGAAACATTTGCGGCACGACTTGGGGCAACACTAAAACTGAAGAGACACAATAGAAGAGAAGAAAAAACAACCCCGAGCGCTCGTTTCATGCCCGGAATTGTACGCTACGACCCCGCCTTGATCTCAACCGCCTTGTCGTTCTGAAACGTAATCACCAGCGGCTTTCCACCATTCGAATAATGCAAAGTTCTCGACCCATAATCGCCCGAACCCTCCGGCACGCCAGCTCCAATCGAGAAGCTAGCCTGTAACTCGCTCATCCCAGCTTGCACTTCATGAGCGTCAATCTTCTTCCAGACATCCGCCGGCCAATGCTTATAAAGATCATGCGGATCTTCGATGAAGAAAATGTCGTCGGCGCGAAGCTTGAAGTCGGCACCCTTCTCCGCTCCAATCGGAACCGCGTACGTCTTGCCCTCCAGCGAAAAGCATGCCAGCACCTGCTTGTTCCCTGGAGCCTGCCGTGCAACGTCAGTCACCACATCCTGAATTGCGAGCTTCTGCAAAGGCAACAGCACTCCCGCCTCATGCCCGAAATCGGTCTTGTGCCGCTTCGAATCGTACGGATAATACGTGAGTTGATAACCGTACTTCACCCACACCGGCTGCTCGGTAAACTGCCGTGCCGACCTCAGATCGTAAGCATGCACCCTCTTCGGCGTAACGTAGTAGTCCGCCTTCAGCGCCGTTTCCTGCCTGGGCTTAGCGTCTTCCTTCATGGCCTCGTGCCGCTCGTATACGACGTACGCCGCGCGCCCGCCCGCAAGCACAATGGCGACCACCAGAAAGATCTGCAGTTTTTTCTGAAACTCCGGATCAATAGCCATGATCTAGAACGGTATCACTTTAGTGTAGCGGTCGCGTGGTGACGGGTTGTATGGGGACGGGTTGTGTGGGGACGGGCGCCTCGCCCGTCCAAGCCGAGCGAAGCTCGGCAGCTGCCGATGGTCACGGCAGGTTGGGATTCCCTATAGAATATGAGCAAGCGCATTCCAGCTGTTGAAGATCGCTTTCCAAGCTCATCGTCAACAGCAATGCGCCCTAGAGGAAATCCATGCCCATAGCCCAAGATGACGTTCTGAACGCACTCAAGCAGTGCTACGACCCCGAAATCCCCGTCAACATCGTCGATCTCGGTCTGATCTATGAAATCCGCTTCGACGACGTCCCCGAAGGTCAACAGGACGTCACCGTCAATATGACTCTCACCGCCCAAGGCTGCCCCGAACACGTCAACATCAGCGCGCAGGTCAAGTCTCGCGTCGAGCAGCTCCCCGGCGTCCGCAATGCCAACGTCAACGTGATCTGGGAACCGGCCTGGACTCCCGAACGCCTAAGTCCGGAAGCCCGCAAGCAACTAGGAATCGAGTAGTCGTAGAGACGCGGCTCGACGCGGCTCTTTCGTAGTCTGCTCAGTACTCTCCCAACTCCTCAAACGCCCGCGCCGCACGCTTTTCCGCCAACTCTTCGATCCTGCTGCCGATCCTGATCGCCAGATCCAGAAACCGGGTTCCCGTTCGCACATACGAGGGCAGCTCTTCGCGAATTCGCACAAACTGATCCGGATACTCGGACGCCAGCACCGCCAATCCCACGCTTCCCACCAGCACCGCCGCCGGACGTCTCCCCTTCAGCACCAACAGAGCCGCCGTTCCCGCCGTTCCCGCAATCACCGCCCGCTTCCAGTTCTCCATGTCGTCTCCTGAATCCGTTGCCTGAAATCATTGCCCGACGCCCGTCTGAACCATGCCCGTCTCCAAGCAGGATTCTATCCCCGTCTACACGAATATTGTAGATTGTCCCCCTCCGGCTAAAGCCTGGAATACCAATCCTCCAAGTCCGCAGTAGCGCTTTCCCCCGTGCCCTCTGTGCCGCCTCAGTGCTCCCTGTGGTTCAGCTTTTCGCTGGTTGACACGATGCCCTCGATGCCAGACTGTACAGTACGGAAAACGCGCGAACAAGGTATCAATGCTTTATACTGCCGCCGACGCTCCATCTTCTAACTATCAATCGAACTTTCGAATCACACCTATGATGCGATTTCGCGCCCTCCCGTTTCCGACCGCACTTCTCTGCGCTCTTCTCTGCGCCACCTCTCCCGCCTCCGCCCAAGCCAAGCCACGAGCCCGGGATCTCGGCGTCCCCTTCGACGGCAACCCCGGCCCCAACAACGCCATCACCGACGTCAAAGGCGTAGAAGTAGGACACACCACGCTCATCTCCGGCAGCGGCAAGCTCAAAGTCGGAGAAGGCCCCGTCCGCACCGGCGTCACCGCCATTCATCCCCGCGGGAAGGACGCCAACGACTCCGTCTTCGGCGCCTGGTTCACGCTCAACGGCAATGGCGAGATGACCGGCACCACTTGGCTCGAAGACTCCGGATTCCTCAACGGCCCCATCATGATCACCAACACGCACAGTGTCGGCGTGGTTCGCGACGCCGTCATCGCCTGGAAAGTGAAGCGCGGCGAGCCCGACATGGAAGGCTACTGGTGGTCATTGCCCGTGGTTGCCGAAACCTGGGACGGCTATCTCAACGACATCAACGGATTCCACGTGAAACCCGAGCACGTTTTCCACGCGCTCGATTCCGCGCACGGCGGCCCCGTCGAAGAAGGCAACGTCGGCGGCGGAACGGGCATGATCTGCAATGAATTCAAGGGAGGGATCGGAACTGCCTCCCGCATACTCGATGCGAAAGCAGGCGGGTACACGGTCGGCGTGCTCGTGCAGTGCAACTACGGACGCCGCGACCAACTTCGCATTGCCGGCGTTCCCGTCGGCAAGGAAATTCCCGAGCATCCCGCCTACGGCGAAGACGTTGGCTCAATCATCATCGTCGTCGCCACCGACGCGCCGCTGATCCCCACGCAGTTGAAGCGCCTCGCCCGCAAAGCGTCTCTCGGACTCGGCCGCGACGGCAGCTACTCCGGCGACGGTTCCGGTGACATCTTCGTCGCCTTCTCAACCGCGAATCCGGGGGCAGCGTCTACCAAGGGCGTCCGAGACCTGAAAATGCTGCCCAATGACAGCCTTGATCCCCTGTTCCTAGCCACAGTCCAAGCCACCGAAGAAGCCGTGATCAACGCCATGGTAGCTGCCGAAACCATGACCGGCATCGACGGCCACACAGTCATAGCCCTGCCCCACGACCGTCTGCAGGAGGTTCTGAAGAAATACAACCGCTTAGCAAAATGACGCAAGTCTCGTCTGGCTCGTGTGGGGACGGGCACCTCGCCCGTCCAAGCCGAGCGAAGCTCGGCAGCTGCCCGTGGCCAAAGCAACTCCGCGTTCGCTACGACGTTACCTTAGCTGCCCAACCAACGCGTAACCGCCCCCGCTTGCAGATGGACTACAATTAAGCCAGTGAAAGCCTATAAAATTCAGCGCATCAAGAGCGGCATGAAGTTCACCTGCACCCAGTGTGCACACAGCGTCACCACGTTGGACTTCGACGCGAAGGGTGGCAACCTCCGCACCCAGGCCGCAACCGCGATCAATGATCACGCCCGCAAAGCGCACTCGGCACCCCCGGTAATTTCCCCCTCGGATACTCAACAGCGCACCTGGCGCTAGTCCCAGTTACCAAAACCGGCAAACTGTAGCACGTAGCTCACGACTTTTTCGGTAACATGGGTGTCTCCCGTCGGACACTGTCCATGATCGAGCGATTCGACTTCTCCGATCTCCGCGAACTGTTTGCCAAAGCCAACGAGGAAAAGTCCGGCGACCAACTAGCCGGCATCGCCGCGCGATCGGAACGAGAGCGAGTCGCGGCGAAACGCAAACTTGCAGACTTGACGCTCGGAGAAATCGTCCGCCGCCCCCTGATCGACCCTTCCGAAGACAATGTCACCCAACTCATTCTGGACACATTCGACGAGCAAGCCTTCCGCTCCATAGCAAGCATGACCGTAGGCGAGTTTCGCGAGTTCCTCCTCGACGACGGAACCACCGACACTCAACTCCGGCCGCTTCAGAAGGCCATTATCCCTGAAATCGCCGCCGCGGTAGCCAAGTTGATGAGCAACAAAGATCTGGTGCTGGCAGCCGCCAAGATCCGCAACGTCACACGCTGCCGCAACACCATGGGAGAGCGTGGAGTCCTAGGCATCCGCGTACAACCCAATCACCCCGCCGACGACATCGGCGGCATTCTTCTGTCTGCATTCGAGGGCCTACTCTACGGCTGTGGAGACGCAGTCATCGGTGTGAATCCCGCCACCGACTCGGTGGAGACAGTCAGCGCGATTCTCATAGCGTTGAATCGCCTGGTGAACACATACGAAATTCCCACGCAGACGTGTTGCCTCGCGCATATCACCACCCAGTTGACCGCATTAAAAACTGGAGCGCCGGTCGACCTCCTTTTCCAGTCCGTAGCGGGAACGGAAGCGGCCAACCGCAGCTTCGGAATCACTCTGAACATGCTGCGCGAGGGCCGCCAACAGGTCCTCGAGCATCATCGCAAGCGAGATACCCGCTGGACAGGCGATAACGTCATGTACTTCGAAACCGGCCAGGGCAGCGCTCTTTCCGCCGAAGCGCATCACGGAATCGATCAACTCACCCTCGAAGCACGAGCCTACGGAGTCGCGCACGCCTTCCAGCCTTTTCTCGTCAACAGTGTAGTCGGCTTCATCGGGCCCGAGTATTTGTACGACGAAAGGCAGATCATCCGCGCTGGACTCGAAGACCATTTCATGGGTAAGTTGCTGGGCCTGCCGATGGGCTGCGATGTCTGCTACACGAATCACGCCGCCGCCGACCAAAACTCCGCCGACAATCTGCTGCTACTCTTGTCTGCCGCTGGCTGCAACTATTTCATGGGCGTTCCGTGCTCCGACGACGTGATGCTGAATTACCAATCCACCAGCTATCACGACGCATTGGCCGCGCGGCGCCTCTTCCATCTGCGTCCCGCACCAGAGTTCCTCGCATGGCTGCAGAAGATGGAGATCTATCGCGGCACCGAGCCAGCATCTCTAGACTCATCAGCAAGACGCCAACTAATGCACGGTTTGGAGTCTTCGCTGCAGAGTGCGCTATGAATAGTATTCAATATTCAATGGAGCGCCGGGCGTCCCCGCCCGGCCACGCCGGAATTTGCGGAACGCCATGCCCAAGAGGAACGGCTTGAATGCCTCCAAAAGATGACAAACTCGCTCGCGATTCGTCAGAGCACGACCTGTCCGAGATCGTGAAGAAAGTGCGCGCCCAAACTCCGGCGCGCCTGTTAGCCGGCCGGAGTGGCGCAGCCTACAGAACGAACACTCAACTGGAACTCCGCGAGGCCCACGCTGCCGCCCGCGATGCCGTCCGCGCCGAGTTAGATCTCTTCACTAACCTAGGCGACGACTTCGTCCAGAAGTGGAATTTGTTTGAAGCCTGCTCCCAGGCGACGACCAAAGATGAGTATCTCTTGCGCCCCGACTTAGGCCGTCACCTGAATGAAAAATCCCGGGCGGAAGTAAGCCGGCGTTGCACCACGGGACACGATTTGCAAATTGTGATCGGCGACGGCCTCTCCGTAACCGCCGTTGCCCTGCAAGTCCCTCGACTGTTACCGCTCCTCTGTGAAGAAGCAAAGACGCGCGCTTGGAGTGTCGGTGAGACATTCGTGATTCGTCACTGTCGAGTAGGCATTCTCAACGAACTTGGCGAATTACTCCGTCCCAAAGTCGCCGTCCTCCTGATAGGAGAACGCCCAGGCTTGGCCACCGCCGAAAGCCTCTCCGCGTACATGGCATACCAGCCGAAGACATCGGACACCGACGCCAATCGCAATCTAATCTCAAACATCCACGCGCGCGGTGTAAGTCCAGAGCAAGCCACCCAACGGATTCTGAATCTAGCAGCCTCCATGATGAAAACTCAAAAGAGCGGGTTCCAACTTCGAGAATAGAATGGCTCGCGGCTGTTCTCCTGAAATAACGCGGGGGTGGCCTGCTCCTTGCGGTTTTTGCAAGGGGCGGGTGCGAGCGGCATCGCGGACACACAGGTTAGCTGAGCGCAAGAGGACAGAGAACAAACCCGACCCGAGAACTACTCTTTCACCGCCCGATCCGTCATCTCCAGCCCCTTATCAATAATCCCAAACGCCTCCCGCAGTTGCTGCTCATTAATGCACAGCGGAGGATTGGTGTAAAAGGTATTCCAGCGAACCAGAGTATAGAGCCCATTCTCCCTGAAGAACTTCCCCAGCGCAACCATCTCATCCGAAGTCCCGTTAAACGGAGCCATAGGCTGCCGCGTCTTGCGGTCCCGAATCAGTTCGAAGATGCCGAACAGCCCAATCGACCGCACCGCCCCCACCGACCGGTGTTTGGCCTGCATCTCCGCGCCCAGCGTCTTCATGATCGCGCCCATCTTTCGGGAGTTCTCGATTAGATTGTCTTCCTCGTAAACCCGAATAGTCGCCAGCGCCGTCGCGCAGCCCATCGGATGACTGTTGTAAGTAAGTCCTCCAAAGAACACTTTGTCGTCGAAGTGCTTAGCAATATGTCGCCGCATTCCAACCGCGCCCAAAGGAATATAACTCGAAGTAAGTCCCTTCGCCATGCAAATCAAGTCGGGAACAACCTTCCAATGATCGACCGCAAACCACTTACCCGTGCGCCCAAAGCCCGACATTACTTCGTCGGCGATCATCAGAATCCCGTACTTGTCGCACAGTTTCCGCACCCCTTCAAGATATCCATCCGGCGGAACAAGAATGCCGTTCGTTCCGACGACCGTCTCCAGAATGAACGCGGCAATCGTATGCGAGCCTTCCAGCTGGATAATTTCCTCGATCATGGCCAGCGAAGTTTCGGCCGACTCCCATCCACGTTCTACACCATGATAAGGATCGAGCACGCGCACGATGCCCGGAATCCCGGGCTCCGCGGCCCATCGGCGAGGATCGCCCGTAAGGCTGACCGCGCCCGCCGTCGCGCCATGGTACGAACGATAACGAGCCATGATCTTGTGGCGTCCAGTAAAGAAGCGCGCGATCTTGATGGCATTCTCGTTCGCTTCGGCGCCGCCATTCGTAAAAAAGAATGTGTCAATATCGCCCGGAGTAATCTCCGCCAGCTTTTGGCCGAGTCGCGCCCGCGGCTCCGTCGCCATGAACGGATTGGCATAGGCCAGCGCCGACGCCTGCTCGGCAATCGCTCGAATGACGCGCTCATCGCCGTGTCCGATGTTCACCGACATCAACTGGCTGTTGAAATCGATGAAGCGCTTCCCTTCCGGCGTCCAGAAATAAATGCCCTTAGCCCGTGCCACCGGAATCGGATCGACCTTCGATTGCGCTGACCACTCAAACAGTGTGTGCTTCTTCGTGAGATCAACAATCTCTTGTCCGGTCATAGTAGGGTTGGCGGTAGCAGTTGTCATCTACTAGAACTCCTCATGTTTCCTTCGTGCACCTTCGTGTTGACCTTAGTGTTCTTAGTGGTAAGAGAAAAAGCGTGCACCACGAACGACACGACGGTTCACCAAGGAACTCAACTCAAAACTTCCGCGAATGTTCTTTCGCCCAGCGCTCGACCACAATTTTCTTTTCCGTATAGAACTCGATCGCGTCCCGTCCCTGTGCATGCATGATGCCGAAGAAGCTGTCTTTCCACCCGCTGAACGGAAAGTAAGCCATGGGCGCGGCCACTCCAATATTGATTCCGATATTCCCCGCCGGAGTTTCATACCGGAAGCGCCGCGCCGCCGCGCCGCTCGACGTAAACAGCGATGCTTGGTTCCCAAATGGGCTGCGTGACACGATATCCATGGCGTCGTCCATGTCGCTGGCGTGCACCAGGCTAAGCACCGGACCAAAGATTTCCGTGTTAGTCAGTTCGCTGCTCGCGGGAACGTCGTCGAGCACCGTGGGCCTAACGAAATTTCCTGCTTCATACTTCGCCACCTTGGGATTGCGTCCGTCGAGCACGATCTTCGCTCCATCCCGCGCGCCGACGCCGATCAAATTCTGTACCCGTTCCTTGCTCTGGCGCGTGATCACCGGCCCCATCTGCACGCCCTCGTCGAGTCCATTGCCCACGCGCAAATTTGCCGCCGATTCAGTGATCGAATCGCGAAATGTTTTTTGCGCTTCGCCCACCGTCACCGCAACCGATACGGCAAGACACCGCTGTCCCGCGCATCCGAAAGCGCTGTCGGAAATAATCTGTGTAGCCATCGACATGTCGGCGTCCGGCAGCACAATGACGTAATTCTTCGCGCCGCCCTGGCACTGCGCGCGCTTGCCATTCGCACCCGCGCGACCGTAAATGTACCGCGCAACCGGAGTCGATCCGACAAAGCTGATGGCCCGCACCGCCGGATGATCGATCAGCGTATCGGCAGCAACCTTGCCGCCATTCACCAGGTTCGCGACGCCCTTCGGAAGCCCCGTCTTCTCCAGCAGCTCGAAGGCGAGTTTCATAGTCAGCGGCACGCGCTCCGAAGGCTTTACGATCAGCGTGTTACCGCACGCGATCGCATAAGGCAGAAACCAGAACGGGATCATGCCCGGAAAATTAAACGCCGTAATCGCCGCCACCACGCCCAGCGGCTGGCGAATCATGGTCTCGTCAATCCCGCGCGCCACATCTTCCAGGTTGTAGCCCTGCATCATCATGGGAATGCCGCATGCTACCTCGACATTCTCGATGGCCCGCCGCATTTCCGCTTTCGCTTCCACTAACGTCTTACCATTTTCCTGCGTGATGGTGCGCGCGAAATCGTCGAGATGCTCTTCGAGCAGCATCTTCAGCTTGAACAGCGGCTGGATGCGGTCTTCGGCGGGAGTGCGCCGCCATTCAGGAAACGCGGCCTGCGCCGCATCAATCGCACGCGTAACCTCAGCCGCACCAGAAATCGGAACGCGGCCGAGGACTTCGACCGTCGCGGGATTGACAACGTCCAGCCATTCGGAGGCGTGTGATTCGACCCAATGGCCATTAATAAATTGAGGAATCTTTGTGGCGGGAGGTGCAGCGACAGTCATACTCATATCTACCTTTCGCGATCGCAAAGAACAAAAGAGCCACGTAGGGACAGTCGCCCTCGGCTGTCCGGCGTCTGCCGAGCTACGCTAGGCTCGGGCGGGCGAGGGCGCCCGCACCCACACAAGCCTCGACCACATAAGCCAGCGCCGCTTCGAGCACGTCCAGGGCTTCGTCCATCTGCGCGTCGGTGACAACCAACGGCATGAGCAGGCGAATCACGTTGCCATACGATCCGGCCGTGATCAACACCAGGCCATGCTCATAACAGTATTGTGACACTTGTTTGGTCTCTTCGTCAGCGGGCTCTCGGGTTGTCTTCGAGCGCACGAGTTCGAGCGCTTGCATGGCGCCAAGTCCCCGGACATCGCCCACCAGTTCCCACTGCGCCTGCCACTTTTCCGCACGCTTCCGGAAACGCTCGCCCAACACGTTGGCGCGCGCGCAGAGATTTTCTTTTTCAATGATGTCAAGCACGGCTAGCGCCGCTTCGCACGCCGCGGGATTGCCTCCGAACGTTCCGCCAAGCTGCCCGACGCCGGGAGCATCCATGATTTCCGCGCGTCCCGTCACTGCAGCCATGGGCAGCCCGCCCGTGAGTGACTTGGCCATCACAACCAGATCGGGTTCCAATCCCAGGCGCTCGCAGGCAAACATCGCGCCCGTGCGCGCGAATCCAGTCTGCACTTCGTCAGCGATTAGTAGAATACCGTGTTTGCGGCAGATAGCGCCGAGCGTCGGATAGAACTCCGCCGGCGGCGTAACGAATCCACCTTCACCGAGGATGGGCTCGACGATCACCGCCGCCACCGATTCGGCAGCCACCACCCGCTTGAACGTGTCTTCAATGTGCCTCGCGCAATACACGTCACATGACGGATACTTCATCGAGTACGAACAGCGAAAGCAATATGCATAGGGAATGTGATACACCTCGCTGGGGAACGGCTCGAATCCCGCTTTGTACGGATGCGTCTTGCTAGTCGCAGCCATCGCCATGTAAGTGCGCCCGTGGAACGCGTCTTCGAAGCTGATGATCGCGGATCTCTTCGTGTAGCAGCGCGCAATCTTGATGGCATTCTCAACCGCTTCCGCTCCCGTGTTCACAAGTATGGTCTTCTTAGGTCCCTGACCCGGCGCCAGCGCGTTAAGTTTCTCGCACACGGCGACATAGCTCTCATAGGGCAGCACGTTGAAACTGGTATGCAGGAAACGATCAAGCTGGCGGCGCACAGCCTCGACCACAGCCGGCGCGCGATGTCCAGTATTGAGGCAACCGATGCCCCCGGCAAAATCAATCAGCCGGTTGCCGTCAACATCTTCGACCACGGCTCCTTCAGCCCTGGCCACGAAAACCGGCGTGGCATGATAAGCTCCCTGCACCACGGCAGCATTGCGCCGCTTCATCAGGGCCTGTGAGCGCGGTCCAGGAATAGGTGTGCGCAGTTGAATGGTGGACATAATTCAGTTCTCAGTCAAAAATTCCCTGCTGTAGAGACGCGGCTTGCCGCGTCTCTGTCCGCAGCGCCAAAAAAGCGTCGGGACCCGGCAACCTCTCAGTACCAGCCAATGGGAGCCTCGTTCAAATTGATGTACACCTGCTTGGTCTCAAGATATTCTTCGATGCCCCACGGCCCAAGTTCGCGACCGAAGCCCGACTGCTTGTATCCGCCCCATGGCGCTTCCACATAAGTCGGCTGCATGTGATTCACCCAAACAATGCCTGCACGCAGCGCCTTCACTGCGCGCATAGCTTTGAAAATGTCGCGAGTCCAGACGGCAGCGGCCAGCCCGTAGGGCGTGTCGTTTGCGATCTTGAGCGCGTCTTTTTCGTCGTCAAACGGAATCACAGCCGCAACCGGACCGAAGATTTCTTCGCGCGCGATGCGAGCGTTGTTATCAACGTCATAAAAGATGGTCGGCTGCACATAGTAACCCTTGGCAAACTTATCGGCACGCCCGCCGCCAGCGGCTACTTTGGCTTCTTGCTTGCCGATATCAAGATACGAGCAGACGCGGTCGTATTGCTCCTTCGACACCAGCGCTCCCATCTTCGTTTCGCGCTCCAGCGGCGGACCGATCTTGATCTTCTTGGCTTTCTCGGCCATGGCCTCCACAAACTTGTTGTAAATCGATTTCTGCACCAGAACCCGGCTGCCGGCCGAGCAGACTTCTCCCTGGTTGATGAACACGCCGAACAGCGCTCCATCAATGGCGGCTTCAAAATCGGCATCGGCAAAAAAGATGTTCGGAGACTTGCCCCCCAGTTCGAGCGTCACACGCTTCACGGTATCGGCAGCTTCTTTCACGATGATCTTGCCAACCGCGGCAGAGCCAGTAAATGCAATTTTGTTCACATCCGGATGCTTAACCAAAGGCGAGCCGCAGCTTTCGCCGAAACCGGTGATCACGTTCACCACGCCCTTCGGCAGTCCGATTTCGTCGAACCACTTCGCCAGTTCAAGCGCGGTGAGCGGCGTTTGCTCGGCCGGCTTGAGCACACATGTGCAGCCCGCAGCCAATGCCGGAGCCAGTTTCCACGCGGCCATCATCAACGGGTAATTCCACGGGATGATCTGCCCGGCGACGCCCATCGGCTCTTTCAGCGAGAGGCTCATCGCGTTATCGGGAACCGGATTTACGTACCCGACAACTTTCGTGGCCAGTCCGCCATAGTATTCGAAGCAAGTAGCCACGTCGTTGATGTCGAACTCCGCCTCAACAATCGGCTTGCCCGAGTTACGGCATTCCAGTTCCGCGAGCATGGGCAGGTTCTGACGCACTTTGTCGGCTAAGCGAAAGAGAACGCGTCCCCGCTCCTGCGCTGTGGTGGTTGCCCAAGGACCGTCTTCAAACGCCGCCTTGGCAGCTGCAACCGCGCGGTTCACGTCGTCCGCGTTCGCGTCAGGAACTTGTGCGATCACTTCCTCGGTCGACGGATCATAAACGGGAAAAGTCTTGGCCGACTTACTAGCGACCCACTCGCCATTAATCAGCATCGAATAAGTCTTAACATCAGTTGTAACTCCACCAGGCATAATTCCTCCGCGAACCAGCTAGTGTGGGGACAGGCGCCTCCGCCCATCCAAGCCGAGCAAAGCTTGGCAGCTTCCACAGCATTCCCAGTCTTAATCGACCTATGCTCGACCTGAACCCCCGAGAGGCGTCCGTCCCTACGTAGGTCTCGCCGTCCCCAATAGCGGCGGCTTCAGCCGCCCATAAACGAAAAAGAAAAACGCTGCCAGCACTAGAAAAAACAGCGTGAAGCCGAACATCTTCGCTTCATATCTCCAGACCGAGGTAATCTGCTTGGCCGGAAAGAACGCCAACGCGATTCCAAGCGCCGTAGTCACAAAGCCGCAGAATCCAGAAACAATCAGGGTGCCGCGGCTGTAGCGCCCGCCCGCTAGGTCACCGCCGAAAGCAAACTTCAGCAGCGCCGCAAATACATACAAGAACGGCACCAGTTGCAGAACCACCGCCAGCGAAAGCATCGTCTGGAAAGCTTCCTGCACACCGCCCGACGCATAGAAATTGATGACGATCAATATAAGCGAGACGACTGCCTGCACGATCAAAGCCGCATGTGGCGTCCTATATTTAGGGTGAACTCGGCCGAGCCACGACGGCATGTAGGAATCCAGTCCGGCGACGAATGGAATGCGCGCCGAACCGCCCATCCAAGCCGAGCCAATCCCCGCGATCGAGATACTCAGCATCAACGCAAACGGAGTAACAATCCAGCCCACGCCAACTTTGCCGGCCATGTGGCTGACCGCCTGCACAATGCCCTGCAGCACGCTGATGTCGTTCTTGCCGACCGCAACCAGCAGCGTGAGCGTCGCTCCGATATAAAGCAGCCCGGAAATCACGCCTCCCCACGCCACCGCGCCCGGCAATGTTTTCTGCGGATCCCGTATTTCGTCGCCCATCACCGAAGCCAGTTCAAGCCCGACCAAGCCAAAGCAAATCACCCCGAAAGAATTCAGAACAAACCTGGGATCCGCCGGAATCCGAAAGTCAGCAGCCGTTACGCCCGTCCCAAACCGCGACCAAACCGTAAATCCCAGACCAATCAGAACCGCCGCCGCTATAAACGTTCCCATGGCGCCGACATTGTTCAGCCACTTCCCGACACCCAGCCCAACAATGTTCACCACCGTGAGCAGCGCCAGCAAAGCCAGAGAAGCAGCCATCGCGAAATTCTTGTTATCGGCAAGCGCCGCGTGGCCCGGGCCCATGGCAAACACCGTTACCCCCACGAAATACAGCATCACCGTTGGCACATACAGCATGTTATTCGTCCAGTAACACCAGCCAGAAAGAAATCCGTGAAAGTCGCCAAACACTTCCTTCGCCCACAAGTACACGCCGCCTTCGCCAGGATAACGATGCGCCAGTTCGATCACCGCAATCCCCTGCGGCCAGAAAAACAGAAGCAGCGAAATGATCCAAAGCCAGACGGTCACGCCCCCGTTGGCAGCAATCGAGGGAACAACGTTGAGATTGAAAACGGCAACGACAAACAGCAGCACCAGATCAAAGCGTCCGAGGACGCGCTTTAGGTGCGGCTGGTTGTCTTGGGTCGTGGACAATATCTCTCCCGCTGCTAAGGCTTTACGAGCGGAGCGCCGGGCGTCCTCGCCCGGCCATCGCCGCACTGGACGGGCGAGACACCAGTCACTCCACTTCACGTCGCTCAGTGTGTTGCTACCGCTCCCAACCGCTCGTGCTGCGCCGTTGCCAGCGATACGGCAACATCCGCAAATGCCGCCAGGTGCTTGTCGATGTCAGCCTCGGTATGCTGCACGGAAATCGTCCACTGCTCATCCCACCAGTAAGGCTGGCACATTACGCCGCGATTCACCATGCCGAACCAGTAATGCCGCCAAAGGTCCACATCAACCGGCAGCCAGTCGCGATAGTTACGAATCTCCTTCGGATACAACATCAGCGCGCCATTCGCCCCCGCACTAGCGATATACCCCTGCAGTCCAACTTTCGCAACGGTCTTCTTATATCCGTCCACAAGCTTGTTGCCAAGCTTCTCGATCTGCGCATAGTTAGCGCGAGTCAGCACTTCGCGGAATGTTGCAATCCCCGCCGCCATCGAAATCGGATTCGTGTTGTAAGTGCCACCGTGGAAAACTTTGTGGTCTGAGATCAGACCCATCACCCGTTTGTGCGCGCCGAAAGCCGCCAGCGGGAATCCGCCGCCAATCGACTTCGCCAGGCAGATCATATCGGGCGTCACGCCAAAGTATTCCGAAGCTCCACCCCAGCTGAGTTTCGCCCCAGTCTTGACCTCGTCGAAGATCAACAGCGCGCCATGCTTATCGCAGAGCGTCCGCAGACCTTCCAGAAATCCCTTCTGCGGCATGCACAGCCCAACGTTCATCATGATCGGCTCCAGGATAACGGCCGCCACCTCATTCGGATTCTCTTTGAACCGCCGCTCCACCGTTTCAAGATCGTTGAACGTAGCAATCAGCACGTTCGCAATGCTCGCCTTAGGCACGCCTGCCCCGGCCGACACAGCTTTCGGATTCTTAATATCACCAAAATCGTCGCCAGGCCGATGCGGCTTCACACTAACCAGCGCCGCATCATGCAGCCCGTGGTAGCCGCCTTCAAACTTAATGATCTTGTCGCGCCCCGTAGCAGCGCGCGCAAGACGAATCGCATGCATGGTCGCTTCCGTCCCGCTATTGCCGAAGCGGCACATCTCCACCGGAAACCGCGTGCAGACTTCTTCCGCCAACTCCCACTCCATGTTGTGCGGCATGCCGTACATGGTGCCCTTGTGCAGGCGCGCTTCCACCGCCTTGACCACCGCCGGATGCGAGTGTCCGGCCATGAGCGCGCCGAAACATAAATTGTGGTCAAGGTATTCGTTCCCGTCGAGATCGCGGAACTTACTTCCCGACGCCTCCGACACAAAGATCGGATACGGATCATAAGCGCGATAATTGCTGGCCACGCCAAGGGGCAGGCGCTTCAAGTTCTTCTTATGCGCTTCGGCGGACTTCGGAGTGCGGCGCTCGAACGTGTCGAGCTCTTTTTGCAATGCGGGGTACATCGTGATTCTCCAATAAGACTCAGGCCAGATCGGCCATTAGATTAGACCCGGGCGGAGCGAACCGCCCGGGGATTGAGCACTTCCATTCTATTTCTTTCGAACGAACTTTCGCGCTAGAAATAAAACTTCAACGCAAACTGCAGCAGGCGCGGATCTTTGACCTCAGTGACTTGGCCAAACTGCGTTCCGTCTGTACTGTTGCCGTCCGGGTTAAAGAACTGCGTATGGTTGAAGAGATTGAATATTTCCGCTCGAAATTCGAAGTGGGTACGTTCGTTGATCGGAATGTTCTTTATAACAGAAAAATCCGTTTCGCTGATTCCCGGCCCGCAGCAGATTGTCCGGGGAGCAGTGCCGATGCGACCAAACACATTTGCCTCTGAAAAAATCGAAGTCTGATCTGTAGGATTATTGAAATAGTAGTTGCCGTTGCCCTGGGGTCTTTGCCAATGGAAGGCGCCGACCTGATCGGGTTCGCCCGGGAGTTCGAAATCGAAGCTGTTCATCAATTCGTTGTCAGAGTTCGAAGTGATACGGATCGGAAATCCTGTCTGATAGGTTGTGATACCAGAAACTGCCCAGCCATCGAGCGCTTTGCCGGCAAAGCCACTGTATTTTCTTATCGGTAATTCCCAGAAATAACTAACGACAAAGCGGTGACGCGCGTCGAAGAGCGATGGCGCGTAATTATGGGCGCCAGGCAGCGGATTCAAAATCCCCTCGAAGCTGGAAGCCTCGTCAATCGACTTGCTATACGTATAGGCTGCGGTAAATTGGAGTCCGCGCGCAAAGCGTTTATCCAGCGAAATTTGCAACGAGTTATAGGCCGAGCTGGCAATTGTGTCCTGAGCAAAGATGCTGGTAAACACCGGGACTGCGCTACCTGGACAACCATTAACGAAGGCCCCAGCAACATAGCCGGTCAACGGGTTGCACTGCGGAGACGAGTAAGGGCGTAGTCCGATGAGGGCTATGCCATTCGGAGCTACGGAACCAACGGACGTGTTTCCGGGAATGAATTTTGTACTCCCATAAGGAAGATGCAGACCTTCTGCTGGCGTCGTGGCAGTCGGCGGGATGTAAAAGGAAACGTCCTCACCGAACTGGCCACAAGAAATTTGATTTCCGAATCCGTCCGTGACGCTAGTGGGATCATTTGCCGCCATATTGCTAATGTCGACGCAAGTCTGCGGATTCGAGTAATTGATGTCATGCGTCGCCAGCAGCCGGTGCCCTTGCGATCCGACGTAACCGACCTCCAGCTTCAAGTCTCTGGATAACTCCCGCTGAATGGTTAGGTTGTACTGCGCGGAATACTGCGTACGCAAATGCGGCTGAAAATCGCCGTACAGGAGGATCGGCTCGAATCTTGCCCAATCCTGTGCGGTTCCGCGTGGGGGGGTGATCACGCCGCTAAACGGATTTAGATAAGTGGTCGCCCCATCCTGCCCGAGAAAAGGAAGATTAAACTGCGTCTCGGAGACACTCGTGCTACCGCCAAACGGAGGTTCAGCGCCAAACTGCGCCAGCACCAACTGCTCGATTGGGTTATAGAACAGTCCCCAGCCGGCGCGAATGCTGGTCTTGCCGGAGCTGCCCGGACTCCATGCAATACCGATGCGGGGAGCAAAGGCTTTGTAATAAGTTGTGGTCATCCCAGCGGGAACACCAGGGTCGCCAGGCACCACCAATCCGACCGCATCTTGCGACGTGCAATCCGTGTTGGGACCACCACAAGGATAGACCGTAGACAATTGGCCGGGCCGAAAAGTCTCGACGTGCTGGAGCTTATCCGCTAGCGGTGTGTTCAACTCCCATCGCAGCCCGTAATTCAAAGTTAGATTCGGCCGTATCTTCCAGCTGTCCTGCGCAAACAGATAGAATCCGGTGTTGCGGATGGCTTCGGCTTGGGGTGATCCCTGTAGGAATCCGTCGGGAAGGCCCAGCATGTAATTGGCGAAGAGATTGTTAGCGCCGACGTCGTTCGGTCCTCCCCCGAAATAGCTAAACTCTCCATTCACGTCAAAGTAATAGAATTGGTTAAACTGCTGCCGGCGAACGTCCGTACCAAATTTCAGGGTATGATTGCCCCAAATCTTGGTTAAGCTGTCTGCCCACTGAAATGAGTTTCCAGCCTGCGGAAGCTCTCCTTCCCAGTTATTGCCAATGGAAAACCCTCCCGAAATAGCAATGAAGGGAAGTCCCTCGCGACTAGCGTTAAGAAACGGATGTATGCCGAACTGGCTACCAAGCGGATCGCTGGAGTTATCTCCGTAAAAACAAGGCACGCTGGCTGTCAGCCAGGAGGGCGGCGGGGGGCAAGAGTTCTGCACCAGTTCGGTGTTCGACGGATGTTGAAACGTCAATTGGCCTTCGCGATTGTAATTGAAACGGAATTCATTCACCGTGTTGTTGTTGATTGTCCAGGTGTGGGTAATGTTCCACTGCTGGAAGCGCTCCTTCACGGTGTCCCCGAAGTGGGGGAGATCGGCGCCTGCCAGTTCGAAGCTGGCAAATGGGCTGTTTGTGGTGTCGTCGTTGAAATAGTAATAGACGCTTAGGTTCTGCTTGTCGTTCAGCCGGTGATCAAATCTAACTGTAACCTGATCGCCGCGGATAGCCCTGGAAGGTACGGTGGTGACCAGAGAACCGCCGTTTGGCGGAGTGGGGACGAACTGCAGAAGATCAACCGCGGTGGGGTCCATGCAAGCCAGTGGGATCTGGCTGTTGGGGAAGACAGGCGGAAGTGGGTTCTGAGCGCTGCTAGCCCCGTACGGCGCACCATCTTGAATTGTCGCGGTAGGCCCATTAACCAAGTAGTTGGCCGCCTGACAACCGGTTCTGCTCGTCAGCAGAGCCGAGTTGCCTAATACGCCGGTAAACGTCCCCGCTGGATTCACGTCTGTGAAATCCGAAACAATCTGCCCATTCACCAAATTAGTTGGAGATGGAGTCTCCTGGGAACTGGGCACGGTGACAGCCGGCGAGACGATGCCTTGGCGAACCCGTCGACCTTCGTAACTGGCGAAGATGAAAGTGCGATTCTTTATGATCGGCCCTCCCAACGTGCCGCCAAACTGGTTTTGATTGGACTGTGGCTTCGAACAGGGAAGACCCTCTGCCGCTGTAAGACAATAATTATTGGCGTTGAGAACATTGTTGCGGAAAAACTCGTAGGCACTGCCATGCAGATCATTGGTCCCGGACTTGGTCACCACGTTAACGACCGAGCCAGAGTTGCGCCCGTATTCCGCGTCGAAAGTATTGGTAAGAACCCGGAATTCCGAAATGCTGTCGGGCGACGGTTGAACCGTCGGGAGGTTAGCGAAAAGATCGTTGGCGTCGCCGCCGTTGACGCTGAAGTTGTTCGAGCGTCCGCGGCCGCCATTCACTGAAACCGCACCGGGGCTGTCACTTCCATAAACGAGATTATTGCTGGAGCCGACGGTAGACATCACGCCAGGCTGCAGTTGTAGAAGCTGATAAGTGTCGCGTGAGTTGAGGGGCAGGTTCGCGACCTGCCGGGAGTCCATGATCGCGCCCAGTTGCGTGCTGGTGGTATCGACCAGGGGCGCTTCGGAGGTCACTTCGACGACCTCTTTCGCCTCGCCGATCTGCAACACTGAATTGAGGGTCACGACCTGGTTGAGATCGACGTTCACACCGCGCTGCAAGTTCTTCTTGAAGCCGGCGAGATCAAACTCCACGCGATACGTGCCGACCGGAACCTGAGGGAAGCTGTATTCGCCGTTACTCGCGGTGGTAGTATCGCTGCTCACGCCTGTGGCTTCGTTGGTGAGCGTGATCGTCACCTTCGCCAGCACGGCGCCGCTGGAATCAGAGACTCGGCCGAGGATACGTCCGCCGGTGCCCTGGGCAAACGTAAGCGTGGAGCAGATCAGGCACAGGCTCAGGGCCGAACTGGAAAAGAGGAGCCAGCTGGACTTCCGGGACGATCTTGACGTCGGCATGGAACACATCCTCCAAATCTCGGGGACAATTTTACTTCGATCCGAATTCAACCATCCGAATCAGCTTGCACGCAACACCAACCTTGCTATAATCGTGCAAGGTTAGAGACTCAGCAGCTCTCTGTCAAGCGGAAAGTGCTTCCCCCGCTTCTACCAAAATTCATAGGGGAAATGATGTCGAGCGGCGCACAAGTCTATCTCAAAATCGGCGATGTGGCCCGCTCCGTGGGGATTTCTCCGTCGGCGATCCGCGGATGGGAAGCCCTGGGCCTGACGCACCCGCACCGCACCCAGAGCCGGTATCGTCTCTACACCAACGACGACGTGCGCCTGCTGAAAAAAGCGCGCTACCTGCGCAAGGTCCGCGGACTGAACGCCGCCGCCATCGTGCAGATGCTGAAGCGCGAAGGCGCGATCAAACCCGACGCCGGCAGCGGAGTTGCTTCAGTCGGCCCTAGACTGCGGCGCTTGCGATCAAAACGCGGCGTGAGCCTTGCCGAAGTCGCCGCCGCAGCCGGAATCTCGATTGGCTTCCTCAGCGCGCTCGAACGTTCGCAGATGAGCGCCTCCGTCGGCACACTGCGCCGGCTGGCACGCTACTATCGCACCAACATCCTTGATTTTTTCGATGCAACGGAATTGAATACCCGATTAGTGCGTCCGCCCAAGCGCAAGGTGCTCGAAGCCGGTCCCGGCGTCCGCATGGAGTTGCTCGCCTGGGGCAACAAAGTCATGGAGCCGCACCTTTTTCGTATTAAACCGGCAGCCGGCAGCGGCGAGTCCTACTCCCACGAAGGCGAGGAGTTCCTCTTCGTACTGCGCGGAGAACTGAAGATCGCGCTTGACGGCGAGGAGTACCATCTGAAACGCGGCGACAGCTTTTATTTTGAGAGCGCCACGCCGCATCACTGGAAAAATCCCGGCCGCAGCGAGACCTGGCTCTTGTGGGTCAACACTCCGCCGACATTCTGAGCATCACAAAGAATCGAGACTATGCGCCTTCCCCAACCGCGTCTCTGCATCGCACTCCTGCTCGCATCCCTGCTCTTGATCCTCTTCTCGACTCCGCCGCTGACGGCATCAGACGTGCCCTCGCAGCCCGCCGACGTAATCATTACCAACGCCCGCGTCTACACCGTCAATCCACAGCAGAAGTGGGCGGAGGCGATCGCCGTTCGAGGCGACAAGATTATCGCGGTAGGCGATCGCCAACAGATCGAAGCTCTGCGCGGCCCCGCGACAAAAGTGATCGACGCGCAAGGCCGCCTCCTTCTGCCGGGCTTCACCGACTGCCACATTCATTTCATGGATGGCTCGCTCGGTCTAACGCGCGTCGATCTGAACGGCGCCACCACCGTCGCCGAAATCCAGAAGCGCGTCAAAGCCTACGCCGACTCCCATCCAGCCCAGCCTAACGACGTCTGGATACAAGGCATGGGCTGGACCTATCCCACGTTCGCCCCCTCCGGACTTCCCACTAAAAAAATCCTCGACGATATCGTTCCCGATCGTCCCGTCTACCTGATTGCCTTCGACGGCCACAGCTCATGGGCCAACAGCAAGGCTCTCGCCATGGCGGGCATTGATCGCAACACGCCCGACCCGCCCAACGGAAAAATTGTGCGCGACGAAAATGGAGACGCCACCGGCGCGCTGAAAGAAGCAGCCGGCGATTTAGTAGGATCCAAAACTCCCGTTCCCACGCGCGCCGAACGCCTCGACGCGCTGCGCAAAGGCATCCACGAAGCCAACCGCGTAGGTCTGACTCGCGTCCATAGCGCTGGCCAGGACTTCGAATATCTCGATCTCTACAACGAACTGCGCAACCATGGCGAGTTGACGCTGCGCTTTTACATCGCGTACTTTCTCGACCCGCCCGGCCTGACACCGCAATCCAATGCGATGATCGACGACGCCAGGCGGCGATATCACGACGACTGGATCGCGGGCGGCGTCGTGAAAACCATGCTCGACGGCGTAGTCGAGGCCCATACCGCCGCCATGCTGGAGCCCTACACTGACGATCCGACGCAGAGCGGCAAACTCTTCTGGGATCCCGACAAGTACAAAGCCACCATCGCCAATCTCGACGCTCGCGGCCTTCAGATTTTCACGCACGCCATCGGAGACAAGGCCGTGCGCCTGGCGCTCGACGCCTACCAGAACGCCGCCGCAGTGAATCACACAAAGGATGCCCGCCCGCGCATCGAGCACATCGAGACCATCACCGCCGCCGATATCGACCGCTTTGGCAAACTCGGCGTCATTGCCAGCATGCAGCCGCTGCATTCTTATCCCGACGACGACACGCTCGGCATATGGGCGCGCAATATCGGACCCGAGCGCGCCTCGCGCGCATGGGTCTGGCGCAGCATTCAAGCAAAGGGCGGAGCGCTAGCCTTCGGCAGCGACTGGCCGGTCGTCACGCTGAATCCCTGGCCCGGCGTGCAGACCGCCCTCACCCGCCAAACTTCGGAGGGCAATCCACCCGGCGGCTTCATCCCGCAACAGCGCCTGAGCCTCGAAGACACCATCCGCGGATACACGCTGGGCGCGGCTTTCGCCGGACGCCGCGAAAAAACGGAGGGCTCGCTCGAACCCGGAAAACTGGCCGACTTCATCCTGCTCGACCGCGACCTGTTCAAGATCGAGCCCTCGGAAATCGACAAGACCGAAGTACTGATCACAGTGGTCGGCGGCAAAATCGTTTACCAATCGCCGAATTGGAAGGATTCCGCACTCGCGGACAAGAGCGCCACGGAAAAGAAATGATGTAGCAGCCCGTGCTGCAAGCACGACCGTATCAAGCACGATCCGAATCAAGCATGATCCGTATCAGGGTATGCCTTCAGGCATACCGCAAGTGTCGTAGTATGAATGCGCCTTTAGGCGCCGGTGCCGATGTGGGCGACGTGGGCATCGCCCTCCGGCGCATCCAACCGATCGTACGGCCGAAACAGGACAGCATAAATCAGCCCAGTGCCAACCACCGCCACCGTGCCAACAATCATTCCATAGTTGCGATACCACGGATCCTGAGGCGTACGCGGCCACACCATATTAATGATGGCCAGCACGCCATAAGTGAGCGCCGCAATGTTCACCGGCCAAGCCCAGACGCCCAAACGAAACTCCCCGCTCGGTTTCCAGCCCTTAGCGCGCGCAACCAGCGCACCCAAAACAATCATCTGGAAGGCGACGTAAATTCCAGCCGATCCAAACACGATAATCGTCTTGATCATCTCCTCAAGAAACAATCCCGCAATCGCAATGAGGGCCGGCACCGCACCCGCAACCAGCAGCCCAATGACCGGAACTCGAGTGCGTTTAGAAAGCGTGCTCAGCTGAGTGCTGCCAAAGATCATGCGGTCGCGCCCATAACTGAACAGCAATCGGCTGGTAGCTGCCTCCAGACTAATCAGGCAGGAGAGAAATGAAACCATGACCACCGCAATAACGGCCCGCAACCCGATCTCTCCCACCGCTGCGCGCAGCGTAGTAGTCACCGGATCCGCATCCTTCCCCGACAACACAGCATTCAAATCGGGGATCGCCAACACCAGCGCCAAACAAACCAGCATGGCCGCGAAACCACCGATGTAGATGGTCATGCGCATAGCCTTGGGAATAGCGCGTCCCGCGTCCGGAGTTTCCTCGGCAACGTCTCCGCAAGCTTCAAAGCCGTAGTAACAAAACATAGCAGCAACGCTCGACGCCAGAAACGCAGGCAAGTAATGTCCATTGCTACCCAGCCCGAAACTCTGAAACAGCACTCGGAAGCTCTGATGCCGCGCCGCGACCAGCAGATAACTCCCCACCACCACCGCGCCCAGCAATTCGCAAATGAATCCGAACATAGCGACCCGAGCAAGAAGCTTTGTCCCGCTGACATTCAAAGCGGTAGTCAAGGCAATCATCGTCACCGCGATCGCGACTTCCCCCACCTGCGTTACGTGGATGCCGAAAAGCTGCGCCAAATAAGGAGCTCCGCCCACGGCCACCGCCGCAATCGTGGTACACAATGCCCACAGGTAAACCCATCCCGCCATCCACGCCCAGCGCTTTCCCACCAGCCGTCGCGCCCATGGATACAGACCGCCGGCAATAGGAAACTGAGAAACAATTTCTCCAAACAC
Source organism: uncultured Acidobacteriaceae bacterium (assembly GCA_963789205.1). Taxonomy (GTDB): domain Bacteria; phylum Acidobacteriota; class Terriglobia; order Terriglobales; family Acidobacteriaceae; genus Acidiflorens. Next base: position 22,376 of record CAWBJV010000009.1, on the reverse strand, counting down.
CAATGCGACCAACAGCTGTCCCAACCCAACAAACAAATAGCTCCAGAACATCGGAGGACCGCCCGTGGCGATGGCAAACGCGAAAACCGTGTACACGCCGACCACCGGCGACAAGTAGGTGAAGCCTAAAGCAAAGTTCGACCACAAGCTCATCGACCGGTCAAACTTGGAGTCATAGCCGAGCGCTTCGAGCTGAGCCGAGTCTCGCGCGTCTGTGGTTGCCTTAGTTGTCATTGAGGATCCTTCTGCGTCACTTGGCATCGGCGGGAGGAGTTGGCAACATCCCGACCTGGCGCATGACTGTAGCCACATCGTAGAAATCGACGTTGCGGAATATTTTGCCATCCCGCATGTCAATCACGCTGACGCCGCGGACAGAAAACTTCTTCCCCGTCTTGAACACGTCCTTGTCGGTGCCACTAAACATCCATTCGATGGTGCCATGGCCGTCGTGGATATCGGCGCGCATCAACTTGAGTTCGAGATCAGGAACGCCTTCCAGTTCGGAGAGGAAGAACTTGCGCACTTCAGCCTGACCCTGACTAACCTCGCCAAAAGCCACGTCCTCGTAGAAGATGTCGTCCGTGAACAGCTGGAGTATCTTGTCCGGGTCATGGGAATTCCAGCCCGCAATCCACTTCTCCGCCACCGCGGCATCCCGATCCGTGGTGGATTTGCTGTCTGGCGGCGCCGCAATCACCGGCAGAACCACCATGGCCACCAGCATGGCGCCAGTTAGAGCTCGCTTCGTATTCATTTTCATTCCCTCGAATCGTCGTCCAGTAGAAGTTGGCCGCCAAAAAACGTTGCGCGATTATAGCAAGGTTCCGAAAGAGCGCAAGCGCGTTCTCGGACAATGACGTTTACCGGCTTGTGTGGTGACGGGGATCTGCCCCGTCCCGGCGGCAAAGCCCCGGCGTGCGGGCCACTTTAACTGTGAAGTCTAATGCGGGTTTGCCTCTGAACATCGAGCGAAATAAGTGGAGGTGCGCCACTTCTCGCGGTATAACTGCGACAATCGGGTAGCGATCTGCACATACCGCTGGCTTACTTGGACGGTATTTCCATCTCGGCATAACTGCCCGGTGTGGCCTTGGCCACCGCCAAGGTAATCCGGTCAAGATACATCCGCACAAGCCGCCATGTCGAATTGCCAAGTACGACAATGGCTATTTTTCGGCCCGTTAAGTTTTGCTGATATCGGATTCTTTTGTCGGTCGTCAGCAAGAGGTCGAACCCCGCGGCCTTAGCTACTTCGAGCAGCTCGCCGTTAGAAATCCTGTCCCACCCGCGCTCTATCGCCTCTGTAACATCGTGGCCCGAAAGCGACCCGGCAATACCGCTAGGGGTGCCGTGGTCAAAGAGAATTCGCATCAGCGAGAATGCGCATCAGTCGATGTAGCTGCGCCAACGGTACTCGGCGGGGCGTCGAGACTGCGGGCGGCAAATTCGAGCACAGCCTGAATCTGCTCCCGCGTTACATGAAACTGCTCCATGATTTCTTCTATACTCGAACTCGCCTCAAGATTTTCAAAAACCGTAGCGACCGGCACCCGCGTATCGCGAAACACCCATGCGCCGCTGCGCCTGTCGGGCACGCTTTCAACGGCGGGGCATTGCGACCAGTCGAGAGTTGCCATGTTCTTACCTCCTTTTATCTTAACCTTTTACCAGGGTTTGACGACAGCGTCACGCAAGGATAGACACCTACGCAAACTGCTCCCAGCAGCCCACATCAAGCGCCGCGCCCAGTTTCTTCCACGTGCCGGGTGGCCACCTGAATGGGGGTTTGTCTCTTAAACACTAAGCGAAATAACTGGGGGTGGTTCTCGCGCTTTTCGAGAAGGGCTTCTGACGAACCGCCGACAACGGTGATCCCATCCCCTATGCTTGTCGCTAACTCACGCCCCTGCTTTTTCATCACATTTTTCCTGTACCGCCCTCACAGACACGCGAATCGCAATCGCGCAATAATTCACCGACAGTACAGCATCGAAAATTGCGCCCGTCTCCAGAGATGGACCCAAAATCCGCCGCAAACCATCTCCGGCGGCTCTTTGACAAAAGGACGACAAGTACACAAATAAAGCACTAAAAGTGGCGATCCCGCACCTCGCCAAGTGCACGCCAAATCGCAGAAACACCAGCTAAGTCCTTATTCATGTAGTTGATAGAGCTAAGTACTTTAATTAGAATAGTTTAGCGCGAATGGGGGGGGGTACAAAACCTTTCCAAATTCTACCCCTGCCAAAAACGATTTAATAGCACCTGGAAGCAATCATAATGTCATCTTCTTTCAGATTCTTCAGGCAGCAAATATTCAAGCAAACCTTGTGAACAGCGAAAAGCCAATGGATATCCCTGCAACTCTCCCGCTCTGAATCGGCAAAATGTTGTTGTCACTAACCACGAAAAAATGGGACCATCGCCCGTCAACATCAACATCTGAAGCGAAAGACGTGGACGCGGTACCGTAATAGATATTGCTGAGCGCCATAGCCCGCACCCCGCGCCCACTTGACGAGAGCAGCCCCACATTCAGAGCATAATTTCATTGACAGGCGAGCCATTCGAGTGCAGAATTCCGTGGGTGCGGTTGCCGGGTCTTGGATGACAAGGCGTTCGGACCACTCGCCGCAGTTGCAATCGTACTTTTCGGCTTGCGCCGGGACTTTTGTCAAGTTCAGGACTCCCCTTCCTGATTCTTAGTTGTGTTTCGAGTCCCGGCAGAACTTCCCAAAAAAGAGAAAGAGAATGAACGCGCCACGACTGTAAATCTCCGCACCCTCACAAGAGAAAAGAGAGAGGTTCCTATGCAACGACATCGTGTTCGGAGAGGCCATCGGGCAGTCCCGAGGAGGCTCGGCAGAATGCCGCTCAGCAAGGAAGCAGTCATGTCGCGCAAAATCCAATTCATATGCCTTTTTGTTCTCCTGGGACTATTTTCGCTAGCGACACAACCGGGCTTCGCGCAGTCTCCTCCGCTCAACTTCGGCAACAATTTTTTCGTAACCGGCGATTACATCGTCGCCGGCGCATATGGGATCACTACGAAGTTCACGACGATCAACGGGGTCAGCTACGCTGTTGGGACGATCACAGTGCCTGATACCAATCCGGGCATTACTGGGACGAAACAGGTTCCGCAGGGCGCGCAGATCGTTGCTGCCTTACTCTACTGGCAAACCGTCGAAAAAGTGGGAGTGAAACCCGGCGGGCCCGGATCTGGCCAAAATGGGTATATCAGACCGCTGTTTAACGGCGGCCCGGTGGCGCCGGGTTATCTGATTTCAGGAACAAACGTCAGCGCCAGTAGCAATGTTTCCTGGAGTTCTGGCGGATGCACCGGCGGTTCAACAGGGAAGCTGCTGCGGACCTACCGCGCCGATGTGGCTGGCGGGCTGCCTCTGGATGCCAACGGCAATTCGATAGCGAACGGCAGCTTCGAAGTCCGGCTGCCGAGCGTGGGCAACTCAGCCCCTCTTACCTTGGGCGCAACTCTTGTCGTCATTTATCGAATTCCTTCCGGCGCCGGCGGGCCAAACATTCCGCTGAACTCGATTGTCATCTACGACGGCGACTTTGCCCAAGGGAACACTCAGCTGACCATGACCCAACAGCTGCAGGGGTTTTATGACGCTGATCACAACCCCGTCTCTCGATTGACTCACATCGTCGGGGGTGGCAAGAGCAATAAGTTCCAAACCGTTTACCTGAGCAGCGGAGCGAATTCCTTCGTCGCACTTCCACCTCTCTACGGCAACAAACTGCCCCCATTCCCTGGATGGTACGGAACCTTTGACAATCCGACGTGGACATTCAACAACGCAAGTACAACGAATCCAGGGATACTGGAGGATGCCAGCTACGCGACGACACAAGTGGTGCCGTCCACGAGCAACCAGGGGTGCGTCTCGTGGGGTGCGGTTATCGTCAGCACCACGGTCAAGAACCCCGACAACGACGGCAATCTGTATTCGTGGAAAACGGACCCGCGTGGTCCGGGATACTGCGATGCTGCATTCAACAATGGAGTGTGCAGCGGCCCCGGAGACCCGGCATGGATAGATCTCCCCGGAGCAACAACCGGCCAGCAAGATGTGTTCTTGCAATACGACTACATGTGCAGCCAGGTAACCGGTCCGGATAGCTGCGATATATCTACCGGAAAGGATTCCTTAAGCGCAGCCGGTGCTGCGTCAGGCGGAAACACGACGTACACCGGGACGTTTTCGCCCCCGATACCAGCCCATACTGTCGTTGGTATTGCCGGATTTACGAAATCGGCAAATAACGGGCAATTCACGGTGGTAAGCTGCACAGGCACTCAGCTCGTCGTGAATAACGCGACCGGGGTCGCGGAGACGAATCCTGGCATCGCAACTTACGCCATTCCAGGGGACGTGAATTATTCCTTCGACCCGCGCCTGGCCACGGATCCAGCTGATGGGCTCACTGCGGTAGACAAGGTACTTAACTCTTACGTTGATACAACCCACCACAGCAAAGTTGTCTTGCACGCGATTCCCGGGAACGCAATCTCAGAAAGCCACACCTATGACGCTAAGGGCAAAATCGTTCCGGCCACGTGCACTGACACTGATGTTGATCCTACGACCGGCGCAATTAACTGCCCATTCCCCAATGAGCCCGGCACCGTGGGATTCAGGGAAGGCCTCGCATACATCAAGAATCAGACGATTGAGCCAGGCACGGGACTGCTTGGCTGCGATCCCACCTCGGATCCAAACCCATGCGTTGCCGTCTTCAAGCACGGGAAAAAGGACAGCTATCACTATGCATTGTTCTCCCATGGAGTAGGCCTGCCGAATTGGTTTTTGTCGGATGGATCGCTAGCCAGCGTCAAGCAGTCCGGCACGACTGTGACACTCACAACAAAGTCGCCTCATGGCATCAGCCAGATCCTCTCGGATCCAAAAGGGGCCACTGCGACCGACAACTCGTGCAAACTCGGCCGAGTTACCATCGTATTCGCTATCAGCAACCCCAACTTGAACGGCACTTACTGCGTTCTGTCAAACCCGGCGCCCACGGCGACCTCATTCGCAATCAGCGTAGGCGGCAGCTCGACCACGGCCACCTATACCGTCAACACCGATCCCAACCTGGCGGTTGCGAACGGGCAGGTGACCAGCATGTCCGGATATTCCGACGTTGGTGGTCAGAACTCGGTTATATCGCTGGGTTACGGAAACTGGGGTCCGCCGAACAACCCCTTCGCGGACGGCAACAAATGGAACATCAAGGCGGGCACGTTCATGCATGAGCTCGGGCACACCATGGCTCTGACGCATGGCGGAACCTTTTACAACAACTACAACCCCTCGTCGAATCCGCCGAGTATCGACTACACGGCCACCTTCGAAACTAACTGCAAGCCTAACGTCCAGAGTGTCATGAGTTATGTGTTTCAGTTTGACCTGCTGCAGGTGCCCGGCGCCACTAACCCAGACGGTAGCCCTTTGAAGGTGGTGGACTATTCCGAGGATCCGCCGCCGTTATCCCCTGGGCTTATTCCTACTCTCACGGAGAGCGTGCCGGACGGTCCGGGTGTTTTGAATAATTTGTCAACGTACGCCAACACGTCTTGGTTTCAACTTACAAGCTTTAGCGGGGCTACCCCGGCTTCGAGTCATTGTGACGGTACATCCATTGGACCCAAGGAAAGCCAGTATTCCTATACCAACGACGCTGTCAGCAACTTCTTCTGGTCGAATGCCAATCCTCCCGGCATCACCGGAAACGACATCAACTTCAACGGCAGTGCGACCGATGTTATGCATCCGCACAACGAATGGGAAGGCACAGCAGCCGAAGGTGGAGTAGGACTGTCTCCTGGTCTTGACCTGCGGCAGGTCAGCGCGGTCGGTACTATCTCTACAATCGGGCCCGGTGGTGAGGCAGGCGGGCTCAAGCCAGCAGGTGGCGGCGGCGGTCTGAAGCCAGCGGGTGGCGGAGGCGGTCTGGCGCCGGCTGGTGGCGGAGGCGGACTGAAGCCGGCGGGCGGCGGAGGCGGTCTAAAGCCGGCCGGTGGCGGAGGTCTCAGCGCGGAAATTAACCACGGCCAGGCAAATTCTTACGCGCGTCCTCCCCAAGGTTTGTTCATAGTGCAGGAGGAAGCGTCGCCGCGGTTCATAGATCTGAGTTGGTTCGCCGCCAGCTTTGGCACGGCTGTGCAGTACAACATTTACCGGTCGGATGCGGGCGGCCCGTTTGTGAAGATTGGCAGCGTTCCCGGTTCTCAGACCACGTTCCAGGACACGGTAACCTGCAACCTGGGCGGTTACAGGTACAGAGTCACTGCGGTCACGAGCAACGACGCCGGGCAGCCGCAGGAAAGCTCACCTTCGAACACTGTTCCTGTAAGTGGCCAGGACCTGCTGACGGGCTGCTACGCAGTATCGGCCGTCACGTACCCGAATGGCGCCAGCGCAGTACAAGGCAGCATCGTGCCCATCACATGGACACTGACGGACGACTTCTACGTAACCCCAGGCACCGCTTGGGCAAATGCCGCCGCTGGCAACCCCGTGACCAACTTGGCCGCAAGCACACTTGTGGCCAACGGTCCCATTCCCGGTAACTGTACAGCAGTGGGTTCTACCACAATACTATCCAAAGGAAATCCGCAGAGCGGCGCGAGCACGTTTAGCGTCACCAACCCGCTAACGGGCCAGTTTACGTTTAGCTGGGACACGGACCCGTTCTGCGCTGGCTCGTATACGTTTATGCTGACTTTGGACAGCACCCAAACCCAGACGACTACGTCTGCGTTGAAGCTTGCGATAGATATTAACGATCAGGACACTCCGCGCATCAACAACCTGCCTCTCCCCGGTGGAGTTGTGGGGCTCGCCTACAGCGACACACTCACTGAAGACGGTGGAACCGCGCCATTCACGTGGACCGCAATCGGTCTCCCACCTGGCATCTCGCTCAATGCGAGTACCGGCACACTCTCCGGTACATCGTGCGTGGCCAACTCCTACCCTGTCAACACGACAGTCACTGACTCCAAGTCGAACTCTGGTTCTCAAGCGTTCACGTTGCAGATAAACCAGGCGACCACAACGACGGGCGTAACTTCGAATAACCCGTCCGTGTTTCAACAAATGGTTACATTTACAGTGACTGTCGCACCGCAATATAGCTGCATGCCGACTGGAACCGTAACTTTGTTTGACGGAGGTTCTCCGGTCGCTTCTAACTTGCCGCTCAGCGGCGGGATAGCGACGTTCACGACATCCACTCTGTCGGTTGGCGTGCACTCCATCACCGCAAGTTACGGTGGGGACGCAAATTTCAATTCCAGCAATTCAGGAGTCTGGTCACAGACTGTAAACAAGGCCAGCACCATGACTACCGTCAACTCGGTGTCGCCTTCTCCGGCGTTCGTGGGCCAACCGATTACCGTCTCTTACACTTTCGCGGTAGTCGCGCCAGGAGCAGGTTCACCAATCCCGCCATCAGGCAACATAACTGTGTCAGCCAGCGACGGATCCTCCTGCATGGCTCCGGCTGCTCTCGGGAGTGGAGCGTGCGTGCTTGCGCCAACACCAACCAACCCTGGCACCGTAACGTTCACAATCACATACCTTGGTGACAGTAACTTCGTTGCGAGCGGAGCGAACGGCAATTACACCGTGTACCAACTCGTATTCACGACGCAACCGAGCAATACCGGAGTCGGTCTTACCATCACGCCTGCGGTCCAGGTTGCGGCGCAGGACAACACCAACACCACCTTGGCGTCTTTCACAGGCAGCATCACACTGGCTATTGGCTCAGGCCCGGGAACGCTTTCCGGCACCACTACGCAAAACGCAGTAAGCGGCGTCGCCACCTTCAATGACCTGAGCATTAACAAGATGGCAAACGCGTACACTTTAGTGGCTTCGCTCACCGCCCCGGCTGTTGCCGCCACTGTGACCTCAAATGCGTTTAACATTGATGGGGTACTCTTTGCGGGTACGGACCAAAATACGTTGAGCGGAAACCCACCTCCCGATCAGCTAGGCCGGTTCACTTTCAATGGCACGACTATGACCAGCAGCAGTATCTTGTCGGTGCCTTACCATATTAATGGGGTGGCCCAAGGGGGCAACTTCCTCTATGCAGGAGATCCGGATAGCAATACGCTACAGAGGATCGACTTCAACGGTAATGTACTGAGCAGCGTGACGGCTGGCTTCCCGAATACTTGTTGCAATGAGGATATGGCCTTTGACGCCGCGGGCAACGTCCTATGGCACGCGAATAACAGCGAAACGACTCCGCCAACTGGCGGCGAAATCGACAAACTCGATCCCACGACGGGGGCTTTGATAACTGCTTACCCCCTGTCGGACGTCGTGGGAATGGCTTTTGTGGGCAACACGATTTGGATCACGCAGTGGAGTGCCCAGGAGGTTGGTACCTGGGATCCAAGTACAAACACCTTCACCCCGAAATTTTCTACTTCACCCGCGAACGCTGGCGGATTGGCGTACGATCCCGTAAATGGCATCCTCTGGGTAGGCGTGCAAGGTGGATCGGTCGTTCCATATGATCTAAACGGCAACCAACAGGGGACCGGATTCTCTCCATTTGGGGCCATCACCGACACCGTTGACGGGCTGGAGTTTGTTTCGCAGATACCGTAGTACGATCGAGATAGACTGGAAGCTAGAGGGTTACCGGATGTTAGCAGGCCTCCCCATTCGGGGGAGCAGTTAATCCTTTGATGGATCTCATTGCCCCAGGCTGCGGCGGACTTCAGCAACCAGAGGATCTTCGGTGGACTGTCCTCGGATGCTCAAGTATGTGCGGTAAGAATCCGCGAACGCGGGTGTTTTAAGGCCTTGCCGCACGCGTCCCTGATAGTAATAGACATACGGAAAATAGCCGTAAGTAACCACGTTGTCCATCAAGAGCTCCAGCGCTTCGCCGCGCCGTTTGATGCAACGGTCAAACTCTGAATCCGCTTCAGCGAATTGGCCGGCTTCGAGGTAGGCGCGGCCAAGCTCGAATCGGCCAATCCAAGTGTCCAGCAGGTTGTTAGCGTCGGTGATTTCTTTGATAGCCAGACGGCTGTCCCCCTGCTTAAGGGCGAGCTTTCCTTCAATGATCTTGCCGTACGCTTGAGGTTCAGCCTGCGTCTCTTTGGCCAGACTATCGGCCATTTTTTTCGCCTGTGCCGTGTCTCCGGCTTCCGCAAAAACGCGCCCCGCAAGGAACCGGACCTGTAGCGTTTGCCCATTTGCCAGGGCCTTTTCGGCAGCCGCAACTGCCGCCCGGCTTTGGCCTCGCAACAGTTCTGCGTAGGCCAGTGCAGCAAGCTTGTTGGTTGCATTCTCAGGCGTCTTCGCCTGGAGGTCAGCATTGGCGCCTTGTTCCAGCAGCCGCACCTCCTCCGAGAACCGTCCTTGGTACAGCGCCAAATCGGCCTCGGCCGACGCGGCCAGAGATGCGCCTCTGGGACCGAATTTCTCCAGCCCATGATAGGTTTCGGCAGCATCGGAAAGCTTGCCCTCGCCAAGTTGCGCTTCACCCAGATTGAGCTGTGCGACCTCCGAGGGAGTAATGTCCGAGGCGGCCCGTGCCTCCCGCTCGCCGGTTTGAAAATCTCCACTGAAAGAGCTGAAGAACGCCAAATTTATGTGCTCCAAGGCTCCCTTGGGCGCGATCTCTTCCGCCTTTCGCGCGGCTTCAACGGCTTTGGGAAAGTTACGCAAGTAGGCGTAGCACCAGGCCAGGTCCGATTGCCCAACCCTGTCGGCCGGGTATTGGCCGACAAGCGTGCTGTATTCCTCGACGCACTTCGGATAATTGCCGACGATTAGGTAGTAAAAGCCGCGAGTGTGGTACCTTTCGCGCTCGGTCATGCGGTCGAGGTGTTCCATCGCCAGCTTTATGTACTTCTCTGCGTCCGCTTGCCGCCCCAGGTCGTTTGCTGTTCCGGACATGCCAGAGTAGGCGCGGGCGAAATTGGGATCGAGTTCAACGGACTTGGAAAAACTCTGAAAAGCCTCCGCGGTTTTACCCGCGAACTGTTGTTGCATGGCGACACTGTACTGGTGCACGACTTCCAGAGATGCGGCGGTGAACGGTCCGGAGACGGCGAGCTGCGCCGCCACCGGCGTGGTGTCACCCAGCGCCTTACGGATGGGTGCTGCCAGCTTGGGAATCTCGAGCAAGAGCTGGTCTTTAGTGTGCGCATTGATTTCCGCGGTTGCGATGCTGTTGCCGGTCCTGGCATCGAGCGCTTCCACCGAAAGCTTGTAACCGTCGCCGCGGAGACTGAGAGAACCGGTTACGACCGCAGCCAGTCCCTGGCTTACGCCGATAAGCCGAGCCGATTGCTCGTCCAGTTTGTCCGAAGGATGTGGAAGCTGTTTCGCCAGGTTGCGGGCTGTTCCGCGGCTATAAGCGTTGATGAAGCTTGCGCCTTCCAGTGCGACGTTGAACATTGGTTCCAACGTGTCGTCAAAAATCGGGTCCCCGGTGTGATTCGTGAAATCGGCAACCAGCACCGAGACTGATTTGTTTGCTGCCGGGGTAGCTTTAGTAAATCTTCCGCGCAACATCATGCCGGCAATGGCCAGCACAAGCACCGCTGCAACTCCGCCGATCCAGTGCCACGGGATAGTTTGTCCCCAGGGCCGGCTGCTGTTGGGGAACTTCAGTGTGGCTGCGGCGCGTCCGCCCTGCCAGGCTTCGAGGTCAGTCAGGATCTCGTCCACGTGCTGATAGCGCTCCTGAACTTTCGGTTCCAGGCACTTGCCGACAATATCGCTGAGCGCACGTGGAATGCTGGCGCTTTCCTCGGAAACTGGTACAGCCCGTTCGTGTGTGCGCTTGACGAGACTTGCCAACGCACTGTCAGCTTGGTAGGGCATCTTGCCGGTCAGCAACTCGTAAAAAATCAGTCCCACCGCGAACAGGTCTGAACGTTCGTCCAGTGGCTTGCCCAGTCCCTGTTCCGGCGACATGTACTCCATGGTGCCCACGATGGCGCCGGTCTGAGTCATGCCGCCGTGGCTGTCCAGCAAGCGTGCCAGGCCGAAGTCCATCACGACAACCCGCCCCTGTTTGTCGCGCATGATGTTTTGCGGCTTGAGGTCCCGATGAATGACGCCCACCGCATGGGCTGCTTCGAGGGCGCGGCAGACCTGCCGCATTATTTCCACGGCTTCCTCTGGCTGAAATACCTTTTGCTGGGCAATCAGGCTGCGCAGGTCCTGGCCCTCGATGTACTCCATGGTGATGAACTTGATTCCATCGGCATCACCCATGTCGTAAATGCGAACCACGTTCTTGTGCGTGACCTGGTGGGAGAGCACAAGCTCCTGCTTGAAGCGGTCAAGAATGGCGGAATTTCCAGTCAGTTCCGGACGGATCACTTTAAGCGCGACCGTGCGATTCACTTCGCGATCCCGCGCGCGATAAACCGCCCCCATGCCTCCTTCCCCAAGAATCTGCAGGATTTCGTATCGGCGCCCCAGTACGGTGCCGGGCCGCAAGAGGGTTTGGCTGTTCAAGTCGGACGGGTGACTCGTTCCCGCACTGGCTGCGAACGTTCCTTCCGCGATCGTAGGAGCATCCGAAATGGGTTCGAAAAGAGTCGGGGACGAATCCGAAGGGAGGGCGTCTGATGATGGAGATGAACCAACGTCCGAAGGGGATTTTACCGCAGCAGTGCCTTCCGCCTTGGTTGCGGGCTCGTCATCAGGACGGCGCACATGCCGTCTTTCCATGGTTCTGTCTCCGCAAGCAGAAATGGGGGGAAGGAAGCGAGCCACGGTCGCCCCACCCGGCCAGGAGTGACTGGCGGAACCTGCCGCCCGGTTAACGGAGTATACAACACCCCTGGTACTTGGTTGCTGTTAATTTGTCGGCGGCAGGTCACCCGTCGCGAGCACGTAGGTGGTCAGCTTATCAATCTTGATATTGAAACTCTTGGAAGTGAGCGTAACGGCTCCGTCGCTATTGCGCGTTGACTCCACATTTTTCATCAAAGCGCGGTGCTTCGAAATATTTGATGATGGCGAGGGCGGCGACGAGCTCTGGTCCGTGACCGCACCACGGCCTGGAAATGGCTCTGAGGCTGACCCGTTTGGATCGGGGAAGGTAGGCGGGCGATTCCGATGGTTCCAACTTTGTGGGGCGTCGTCCGATGACTGGTCTGAGAGATCCGGAGCCCTCGTCTCCGCCACGGGGTAATACCACGCAGTCAAGTAAACCTTTGACGCGAGCGAAAGCACGACGGGCGCCGATCCCTTTTTCCACTGTGCGGAGTCCATGCGAATGGCAAGCCGGGACGGGTCGGTTGCCGACTTAGCAACGGACTCGGTCACCTCCCCTGAAAAGACAGCGTCCCGGGGAACCACCACGCCATCGACCAAGGTGGCGACTGCAAGTTTGGCCTGAACCTTTGTGCCGACAGGGGTAGTACCGGCAGCGACGTTTTGCCGCATGACCACAGGAAACTCAAGCGCTCCCGAGGAACTGGACGCCGCAGGCGCATGTTGACTGGGCATCGGTTGACTGGACGTCTGTTGACCAAGCAGCGAGGTGCAGGCAAGAACAACAGTTAATATCTCGTATCCGACGGCGGTCGTTTTGCTGAACGCTTTACCGAACATCCATGTCCCTTTACTGTTTGACTGACCGTGACCGGAGCTGTGGGAATCTACGTCATTCTACTCCGCCCGAAGAGACCAAGAGACAATGAGATCCTTCATATCAATTCAGACCGCTTCAGACTGGCTCCATGGACGTTTTCCCGAAACCGGGGCAAGATGGCAATCACTTCCCCGCTGAGCTGACTAGCTCTCGGAGGCAGATTATGAAGCATGCAAATTGGTTAGTCGTGGTGACGTTAGTGGCGCTCTCGGGGATGGCGGCGGCGCAACTGAACAGCAGCACCAGGGTCGTTGCCCAGGTGCCATTTGAGTTCATGGTCGCAAACAAGATCGTTCCCGCCGGCGAATGCGAAGTGCAGGCGATCACCATGGACGGCCAGACTCTGGTGATTCGCAACGCGGAGGCAAAGGTGGGCCTGTTTTCTCCTTCGTCTCAGTGGGAAAGTAAGCAAGGCGCCTCTCAATACGCGCTGGTCTTCAAGCATTACGGAAACCGTTACTTCCTGTCGGGGATCAATCTCCAGGGCAGCAAGATCACCTACCGTCTGCCGGAGAGCAAAGTGGAGGCTGAACTGCGCGCCCATAACGTGGCTGCCACGGAAGAGACTTTACGCGCATCGCTGAAATAGTCAGGGAATAGTTATGCAAGGCGAATGGTCCGAGCTATGTCGCGAGCGTCTTAGTTCTAGAGGGTGCCCCGTCCAAGCTTCGCTTGGGCGGGGTTTTCTCGCGAGCGACTTAGTAAGTAGTTTCGGAGTGCGCTTCTCAAAATGCAGCTGTCCCGAGTTACACGCCAAGTGCGAATCTAGGTAGTCTCCAGCAGCGGATCGGCCTCTGCCTCTGCGTCGAGTTTTAGATCGGACATCTCCAACTGAAGATTACCGGGATTCGTGGCATAAGCCAGTCCAGTGCCCATCTCGATGACCCCCTCGCGGATAAGTCTCTCGATGTTGCCGTCAAAATGCTGCATGCCATCCTGTTCGCCAACGCGCATCGCATCGAGCAAGGTCTTGCCGTCCGATTCGCCTTTCTCGACATACTCACGAGTGCGCAGAGTGGACTTCAATATTTCAATTACCGCGATCCGTCCCGTCCCATCCTTACGAGGAATAAGTCTCTGGGAAATGATGTAGCGAAAGCTCTTCGCCAGGCGGTTCCGAAGGGTGTGCTGCTCCGCCATCGGGAAGGCTCCCACGATTCTCTCCACCGTCTTCGACGCGTCGATGGTATGCAGTGTGGAGAGCACCAGGTGACCCGTCTCCGCCGCTTCCATCGCGATTTCGATGGTCTCCTTGTCTCGCATCTCTCCCACAAGAATCACTTTGGGAGCCTGGCGCAATGCCGCCCTTAAGGCGAGAGCGAAGCTCGGCGTATCGCTGTGCAATTCCCGTTGATTCACAATGCAGTTTTTGTGGGGATGCAGGAACTCTATGGGATCTTCGATGGTGAGCACGTGATAGGACTGCTCTTTATTAATTTTGTCGATGATAGCCGCCAGCGTGGACGATTTGCCGGAGCCGGTCGGGCCCGTCACCAGCACGATTCCATTGCGCAGCTCCACAATCTTTCCCAGTTCGTCGGGCAAGTTCAGCGTTGCGAAGTCTGGGATCTTACTGGGAATTACCCGCATCACGATCGCGCAGGAGCCGCGCTGCATAAATACGTTGACCCGAAACCGATGTGCTCCCGGCAAGCTATAGGACACGTCGCAGGAACCGAGTTGCTTCAAGTTATCAATCGCCTCTTGGTTGCTGCCAATGAGATCGGACCCAATGCGCCGGGTGTCGTCATTGGTGAGGACTCGTGTCGCTCCGGCGGGGGCCAGTTTTCCACTGATTTCCACGAGCGGTGGCTTACCCGGCGAAAAAAAGAGGTCGCTGATCTTCGGCGAAGTTCTGAGCATCGCCGCCAGCAGATCAGGAGTCGACATCGGCGCGGCGGCGGGCGTTGCGGCGGTAGCCACCCGCGGAGTCGCAGCAACTACATTCGGTACAACATTCGTAGGAGAAGACATAGAGGCGGTGACGTCCTTTGGTTGAGAAACTCGAAACTCTAGATAAGAAACCCGAGCTGGCTGTCTGAGAGATTGAGCCACCTTAGGGCTATCCCGAGAGTACACACCGAGTCGTGCATCAGGAAGGTTACGGAAGGTTACCCCCCGTCGCAGTGCGATATGCTCTTGGGAGGACATTCCCGAGAGATGAATGACGACGTCCAGACGACGGGCGGGAGTTGGTGGAGAACGCGGCTGTTACCTCGCTTCGCCGAACTGCGGCAACGTGAGGGTCAGGTTTTTCTGATTTTGGCGCTGGTGATCGGCGCATTGACCGGTTTGGCGGTCGTCGCATTCATCATGCTGACGGAACGGCTGGGAATGCGGCTGTACCCAGTGGGCGGCGCTCCGTGGCGGCGTCTGCTGTTCCCGGTCGTGGGCTCGCTCGGCATCGGTTACCTGCTGTATCGGTATTTTCCGAATGCGCGCGGCAGCGGAGTGCCGCAGACCAAAGCTGCGCTCTTCGCACGCGAGGGACGCATCACGCTGCGCACCGTGCTGGGCAAGTTTTTCTGTACCTCGGCAACACTTGCCAGCGGAATCCCGCTCGGACGTGAAGGGCCATCGGTTCAAGTGGGCGCAGGCATTGGTTCCGTGCTCGGACGCTTCCTCGGACTGCGCTCCGAGCAGGTAAAAAACCTGATCCCAGTGGGAGCGGCGGCAGCCATTGCGGCCGCATTTAATACGCCGCTGGCCGCAGTAGTATTTTCGCTCGAGGAGATCATGGGCGATCTCCACGCCCCGGTGATGGGCGCGGTGGTGCTGGCCTCGGCGACTGCCTGGATGGTCCTGCGCGTGTTTCTCGGCAATCATCCCCTCTTCAAGGTTCCGCAATATCAACTGGTCCATCCGGCGGAGTTTGCCGTCTATGCGGTGCTCGGCGTGGCTGGCGGTCTGGTTTCGGTAGCCTTTACGAAACTTCTGCTGGGCATAAGGGCACGCTTCCTGCGCTTCCCGCAGAACACGCTTTGGTTCCAACCCGTGGCGGGCGGATTGCTTGTCGGGCTGATGGGATGGTTTGTGCCCCAGGTTATGGGCGTCGGCTATGGGTATGTGGGCGACGCGTTGAACGGAAGGATGGCGTTCAATCTGATGTTGCTGCTGGTGGTTCTGAAACTTTTCGCAGTTACCGCCAGTTATGCTTCAGGTAACGCGGGCGGTATCTTCGGGCCTTCCTTGTTCATTGGCGCCATGTTAGGAGGTAGCGTGGGAACCCTGGCGCATCATCTATTGCCCGCTTATACCGCAACGCCAGGCGCCTACGCGCTCGTCGGAATGGGCGCGGTCTTTGCGGGTATTGTGCGCGCTCCCATGACCTCGGTGCTGATGATCTTCGAGATGACGCAGGATTATGCCGTGATCGTCCCCCTGATGATTGCGAATCTGGTCAGCCTCTTTATTGCTTCGCGATTGCAGGAGGAACCCATCTACGAAGCTCTGGCCGTGCAGGACGGCATCCATCTGCCGTCGGCGGAGTCGCGCCAGCGATATGGTCAGCGTCAGGTAGCAACAGTCATGCGCACTGCGGGCGAGTCGCTGCCGGCCGAAATCACGATGCGGGAAGCTATGGAACGAATTCGATCAAGCGAAGTCCGAACCTGGCTGGTGACGGATCGCCGCGGTGTAGTAGGCGTAATCAACCTTGACAGGCTGGAGCGCGAGCTTGGGGAGGACAAAGACAAGGACAAGAATGAAGACAAGAAGCTCGGCTGACCTCATCGATGCGCTGGTTTTCCCGCACGTCCACCCGGACCAGGGGCTCGATTTGGCGCTCGAGCGCATGGGCACGAACCAGATCGAAATCCTGCCGGTGGTGAACCGTGCGGACGTACACAAGTTGGAAGGCATCGTGACCCTGCGCGATGTGCTGAATGCATACGGTGTGAGCCGCGCTTAACCGGCATTCGGACGATATACGGTTGGGACAGCTTTTCGATCCGTCGAGATGCCCCCTCAGTCAGTGCCGGAGCAATGTGCCTGCTCGATAGACTTGACCTTGCGCTTCGCCATCAGAACTCATACCGCAACGCAAACTGCATGACGCGTGGCTGCGTCAGCAGACTAGTGTAGGCTCCGAAATTCGTCGACTGCTGCGCAAGCGACGTCAGCAGCGCCGACGATCCTACCGACTGAGCATTGAAGCGCGTCAGGTTCGGCACGTTAAAAACATCCCACCGGAATTGCACGCTGTGAGTTTCCCGATAGGGCATCTTCCAGCTCTTGTATAGACTCATATCCCACTCGGCGTAACCGTTCCCACGCAGCACGTTGCGCGAGCCCACCCCGCCGGGAAGAGGTAATGTGAAGTCCTGCTGCGCCGCGGCTGGATCCGCAAAAAGGTCGACGCGGCCGGCTCTCTTGTAGGTGCCGATCTGGGGTTTCGCCGTCATCTGCCCGATCCCGGTCAGGAACCAGTCTGTCGGCCAGCGTTGGCCACCGTCAATGCTGAACGGGAATCCGCTGGTCCATCGAGCCACTCCGGAAGTCGACCACCCGCCAATGACAGCGTCCAACACGCCATGGGCGGTGCCGGCAAAAGCGCGACCTCTGCCCACGGGCAGTTCCGCAACCCAGTTGAGGTTGAACTGGTGGGTCGTATCAAAGTCGGAGACGGCGCGGGCCAGATTCGGAGAAAACGCATTGGCCAGGCGCGTTCCAACCAGGCCGACGTTCTGGTAGCCATACACCGAGAATCCGACGCGCGACGCCGCCGATGTGATGTCGATGGACTTCGACTAGGTATAGTTCAAGTCAAACTGAAATCCGTGGCTGACCTGTTTCCTGAGATTCATTTGCAGCGCGTGGTAGCTGGAATTGCCCATCGAACTCCATCCGTACGTGGAAAAGGCCTGATTGTTCAGGTAATCTCCGATCCCTCCGCCAAAGGGTACCCAATGGTTCCTGCTCCCGAGGCCGTGCAGCCAGGCTTTGCGCAGAACGTGTAGTAGTGGCCCTGGTCATCTCCCAGTCCCTCATACACGTCAACATCCGCCAGTCCAACGATCTCGTCGCCGATCACCGAGAGACCTGGGTTGTAGTAGAGATTAAATACTTCCTGAATCAGGCTATCCGTGGCGGTTGCTCGAGGGGACGAAGCCGGTTCCAAAGTTGTCCGTATAATGCGTCGCGCCCGCGGGAAGTGCAGGCAACATGTCAACCCAGTACTGGGCGGTGGGGCCGAGGTCACGCTGACCTTGGAAGTTTTTAATCCTGGGAGAGGAGCGTGATCACGGCTTGGTAATAGTTGGCTGGCTGAGCCGCAGTTGTTGTCAGTGCGAACTTTCTTGCGTGGATCGACAAGGCTGATGCCGCCGTGTAGTAGTCGATTCCCGAATTCGGATCCTTGATATTCAGTGGCTGAGTCAGATCGCGCTGCGTGAGCAGATCGCGCCCGAAACGGCCTACATACGATACCTGCAATGAGAACCGGTGGGGCAGTTCGCGTCCGATGGAGAAATCCGCGGTATAGGCATGCGGCGTCTTCAGCGTGTTGTCGTTGCCCCACAGGTTGGCCTCCGAGTTAAACGGAATTGTCTTGGGGAAACCCGCCGGAAGCGGCGGCTGCAGGAACTGAAAGGCAATTTGGATGTTTATTGGCCGGAATCGCATTGATGCCAGTGATTCGAGGCAGGTCCTCGCGCTCCGGTTTCACCAAACGTGCAGCAAGGATTCTGGAGCGTGATGGAGTAGCCGGCGGCGCCGATCTGATCGAAGCTGTTGATGAGCGCGAATCCCGCGCGGTCGTACACGCGGCTGAAGCCCGCTCGGATCACGGTCCTGTCGTTGTCGCCAAAGATTTTCTTCAAGGGACCGGAATCGAATCTCGGCGAGTAGGCAATCGAGATTCGCGGCGACCAGTCTGTCTTTTCCAGGGGATAGAACCCGGGGCCGTTGTTCGCCGGACCACTTGGGCTGAAACTGATCGACGGCATTGCGTCGTAGCCAATTCCCTGGTTCATGTTCCTCACGTTCTGCGCGAACTGTGTTCCCAGGCCGAATGTGGTCGATGCCTGGAAACCGTTGGTCTCCCACGGCGCCGGAAAGAACGACCAGCGCAATCCGTAAGTCAGCGTGAGATTGGGTTTAATGCGCCATGTGTCCTGGCCGTAAAACTCGTACGAATCGAGGCCATAGCGTCGGTTGACCGGCGCGCCGCATGTCCCTCCGGGACACGAAGATCCCGGCACCACGTTGCCGTTCTTGTCCAGGTTGTAGTTGGCGACCACGTCCGAAATCATCCCGTACAGGGACAACAAAGGACGATCGTACTGGGTTGCGGTCACGGGCTCTGGTGCTCCCCTGAATGCCGGCAGGGTGAGCGGATGCGTTGGCCGGGATCCAGCGTGCTCGTCCGTTCCTGCAAAACCGATCGGGGAGGTCCAGTTGGTTGTCCCCAGCGCCAGAGTATTGGAGTGCAGAAGCTGGTGCGCGGATTCCGGGCGATTTTGATCGACGCTCCAAATTGAAACGAGTGAGTGCCCTTGGTCCACGAGAAATCGTCCACAAAATTGTGCAGCGGCAACTGGAAATTGTGACTGAACGTGATCCCCTGATCCAATCCCAGGAACTCGTTCCACTGCTGGTTGGTGTTGCCGACAACCCCAAAGCTTTGCCGCGTGATATCCCCAATGGAAGGAATTGACCATCGTTGGGT
Organism: uncultured Acidobacteriaceae bacterium; assembly: GCA_963789205.1. Lineage (GTDB taxonomy): Bacteria > Acidobacteriota > Terriglobia > Terriglobales > Acidobacteriaceae > Acidiflorens. The sequence continues at coordinate 3,025 of CAWBJV010000009.1, read as the reverse complement.
TGAGAACGGCGGTGTATCCCAAAGCAAAGCCTTTGCTGTGGTCGGCAGTTGTTTGCATGGGAGCGCTCGGGTTTAACTCCCCAGGCAGGATCTGGAACTTGCCCGACAAAAAGGGAGCTCCGGGGTTACGCAAGTCGGCCAGATTGCCACGCCAAAACAGGGAGTGTTTTCCGTCCGCGGTGAGGTGGTAGTCGACACGCGCAATGAACACGTCGTTGTCGAGTTTGGTCGGGGCGCGGAAAACGTAACCGGCATAATTCAACCCGTCTCCCGCTGAAAGATCGTTGGTCGGTGTCTGACCAGTGCAGAAAGTCCGGTCGAGATAACCGGTGTGATTGATCGGGTCGAGCATGCGGGATCGATCCCGATGCCCTTGGGATCGAGAGTTCTACAGGTCTGCGAGATTAAACTCGTGGTTCCGCTGGTCGGTCGTTGGCGTTCTTGAGATATTGAAAGTATGCCCTGGCACAGGGAGGGCGTAGGTATCACTCGTTCGGCGCGTTGTTCCTCGCGCTCCCGGGTTCCCTCGTAGTTCGCGAAGAAGAACAGCCGGTCTTTTTGAATCGGCCCGCCCACCGACACGCCGAAAATATTGCGATTGAGCTGCAGAGGCTTATTCGGCAACCCGATGTTCTGCTCCGACTGCTTGACGAGATAGTCATTGGCGCTGGTGATTGTATTCCGCATGTCTTCATACAACGAGCCGTGAAAAGAGTTGGTGCCGCTCTTGGTCACCAGCGCGACTTGTGCGCCAGAACCCTGCCCCTGGTCTGCCCCATAATTCGTCGTGGTTACGCGGAATTCCTGAACCGAATCCTGGGTCACGGGGAGCACCGACGTAAAGGCATATCCATTGGACTGATCGTTCACGTCGACGTTGTCGAGTGTGACATTGCTCTGATCGCTTCTTGCTCCATTCACAGCGCCATTGCGCGTGTCCTGGTCCTTGTCCCCGATGCGATTGCCCGTGTACGCAACTCCGGCTTGCAGGCTCAGCAGGTCGGGAACATTCCGGCCCTCCAGAGGAATATCCTGCACTTGGGTTTCGTTGAAGGAATTGCCGAGGGACGCATCGACCAGGTTCAACGCCGGAGCTTCGGAGGTGACCTCGACCACCTCGCCGGCGGCTCCGACCTTGAGCTGGGCGTTGATGGTAGCGGGCGTGTTCACCAGTAACTGCACGGCGTCAAGTTTGTAGGGTCGAAACCCAGCCGCCGTGACCGTGAGCGAGTAGGTCCCCGGAGGAACGAACTGGAATTGATATCCCCCCTGCTCCGCGGTCGTCGCTGTTCTTTCGGTCTTGGATTCGCTGTTGGCGAGGACGACCTTGGCTCCGGCCACCGTGCTGCCGCTGGGGTCGGTGATGGTGCCGCGCAGCGATGTCGCGGCCTGCCCCGCAGCCACGCCGCACATGCACCAGGTGAAGCACGTCAAGAGCAGCGCCGCGAAAACGGGTTGCCGGAGAACAGATCCCTTGCTGCCTCCACCACCGGCCGTAGACGACATTCTGTGCCTTCCAATCATGGGATCACCATCCTGGTACGGAGTAGGAAGCCGGAAACATTACTAGAATTCGGGAAGGTTAATCAGCTCTGTGGGCACTGTCAAGCGCGAAATTTGCATTTGCGGGATGAGCATCCTGCGCGCCAGCCGAGATCCTGCTAATCACGCCAACTGATGTTGGGACAGCCGCCCTCGGCCGTCCACCCGAGCGCAGCTCGACAGCGTGGCGGTCCCCGGACAGCGAAGGGCGGCTGTCCCTACGTGAGTTTTTTGCTGCATGATTCGTCGCAGAATCCAAGTAGCCTCCAGCTTCATCTATGCAGGATGAACCTCGAAAATTTTTTCATCGAACCCGCCTCCTCGCACCAACCGCTGGGCGCAAGTTTGCCGGAAGGAAGTTTGTCCGAGGAACCGGTTCGCCCCTCGCCTGCCGAATCCGCGGATGCGGGCCTGCTCGACTCCTACTCGCGGGCCGTCACCGCCGCGGTTGAAAGAGTGAGTCCTTCGGTGGTCAACGTTGAAGTGCACCACGTTGCGGCGCCTCAGTCCGGCCGGAGTCGGTCCGGCGAGCCACGCGAGCGACGTGGGGGCGGCTCCGGCTTCGTATTCACGCCCGACGGATTGATTCTTACCAATAGCCACGTCGTGCACGACGCGACGCGAATCGAAGTGACGCTGGCGGACGGCCGCCGCGCTCCGGCTCACACGATCGGCGATGATCCAGCGACCGATCTAGCCGTCATCAGAATCGATGTTTCCGGATTGCAGGCCGTTCCCCTCGGCGACTCGCAACAACTGCAGCCGGGCCAAATGGCCATCGCCATTGGCAATCCCTACGGATTTCAGTCCACGGTAACGGCGGGCGTGATCAGCGCGCTCGGACGATCGCTGCGTTCCTACTCAGGTCGCTTGATCGAGGATGTCATTCAAACCGACGCCGCCTTGAACCCCGGAAATTCCGGCGGCCCGCTCGCCGACTCGCACGGCCAGGTGATCGGAGTCAACACGGCGACAATTCTGCCGGCGCAGGGAATCTGTTTCGCAATCGGGATCAATACCGCGAAATTCGTTGCCAGCCGCCTGTTGCGCGATGGACGGATCCTGCGCAGTTATATCGGAGTTTCGGCGCAGACAGTTCCCATTCATCGCCGGGTGGTGCGCTTCTATTCTCTCGCGGGGAAACCGGCGTGGTCGTGGTCGGCGTTGAGGACCCTAGCCCGGCGGGACGGCAGGCTTGCGCGAGGGAGACATGATCGTGGCGTTAGGTGATAAACCGGTCGCCGGCGTGGACGACCTCCATCGTTTGCTGACCGATGCTCAAGTGGGCGCGCGCTGCACTTTGACAGTCATCCGCCACACCGAGCGGCTGATTCTGCCGATCTTTCCCGAAGAGGCACGGTAGAAGCCAATTGCTGCGGGTGAACCCTCCTATCGCATTGCACACACTGGAATTCGTGTGTTAGCTTCGACTCGGAGAGTTCCACTTGCGACACACGGTTCCGGCTGGGATGGACCGCAAGGA
>CAWBJV010000008.1:0-213921 GCA_963789205.1 uncultured Acidobacteriaceae bacterium | reverse complement strand
GGAGTTCTTAGCTATTTCAGGTGTAAAGGCACTAAGACTTCGCGCCAACGGAATTGAGACGAGGGTTCCGGCAAGAAAACTTCTTCGAGTAAATGAACTGCGTTTCATTCAGACGACCTTTCGAAGTCAAAAGGAGGGTCGTTGACCTCAAACGGGTCTTGTGCTTGGAACAGGCCTCCGACGCGAGAAAAGGCCGCTAGTCGATTGGCGCTGGATAGGTCTGAAGTGAATACGACGGGTGTTAGCATGTCGCCCTCCCCAAGACGAATGCAAACTTGACAGGAACTGATTTTTTGGCTTTGGAGCCCCCGGGCCGCGCTACAGGTTCCACTCGACAAAGCACGTCGAGTGGTCAACAACGTTATGGCGTAACAGGTTGTTTGTCAAGGTAAAAAGCGAGTTAGGCTGAAGAGTTATATTTCGCTTGGGTTAAATTCCGGGGGGCAGGGCGATCCCCTAAGTACATACGATCTTGAAGATCTGCAGGTTACGTTCGGTGGGAGTCGGGGGATCGGTCGACCGCTCCTGGCCACCGGGTGGGCGATCCGCGATGGCGGTCCGACCGCGACCGTCGCTAACAATGCCGACCCGTGTGGCACCGGGGACACTGCGATAGACAGCAATGCCAGGTCAGAATCCATGGTCAGTACGAATGGGTTGGTCTTCAGCCCTTGCTCGCGAATCCCATGCCCGCCGGTACGCCTCGCATATAAGCGAAGCTGGCGATCACGCCCGGCATCGGATCGTCGGGATGAATCTCATATTCCAGATCGACGAAGCCCTTGTACCCTGTCGCGATGAGGTTAAAGAGCCGTGGGCCTGTTTCGTGGGTCGCCTGAACGACATCCGTGCCGCCGCGGACCGTATGCCCGACATCGATGCAGCAGCCGATGCCACTACCGCAGCTTTGCGTACTCTGCCTTCGCTTCCCTCAGTACAGGGACGTCGGGATCGGCGTCTTTCCAGAGCGTGAGGAAACCCTTGTAAGCGGCGAGCGCCCGGACACGGGCGGCATCGGCGTCCGCGCCCTGCGAGGTTCTCGACTCCAAGGCGTTGGCACGAGCCACCCCCAGATGCGCCAACGTTCCAGTCCAGCAATTCCAGATAATGCCGCTATGATCGAGAATCTTCTGAAATTCCGCGGCGGCAGCACTTCCCTGTCCCGCTGCCAAGTATGCGTCTCCGCGTAGATAGACGTGATAGAGGCAGGAAATATTGTTGACGAACGTAATTTGCGCCAACTCGATGGGTATGGCGGCTTCCAAGGCTTTCAGAGCGAGGGCAGGGTTCTTTTTATCCAGCGCCAATTGCGCCTGAATCGCCGGCAGCCAGATGGACTGCGCCTGCGTGTCCAGCGGGAAACGTTTTGCCAAATCTTGTGCCAGGGACTCGGCTCGTGCCGTGTCACCCGCTATGGCAAACGCAAGCGCGGCTTCGCTCTCGGCCCCCTGACTCGTGGGAGCCAGCGTTAGAGCCTCTCCCGCCATCTGCCGTGCCTCCGCAGGATTGCCGTAAGCGGCCTCCCGCTGAGCAGCAATCGCCTGCCAGATCGCCCCATTTTCTTTGCTGTCGGCCCGGACGGCAGACTCCACAGCCCGCTTGGTCAGTTCCCGCGCCTTACCCATATGTCCAGCGTAAGCCTCGGTGTCAGATGCGAGCGCGAGCCCATAGGTCTCAAACTCAGGCTTGCCCGCATACCACTGTTGCTGTTCCGCCATCGCTGCGGAGTCTGAGCCGAGAAAGGCTAGCGCATAGAGAGCGTTGTGGAAGGTCGCATCATCCATTTTTCGTGCCTGAGCCTCGCCAATGATCTGCCGTGTTTCGTCGAAGCGTTGCAAGGCAACGGCGTAGTTGGTGAGATTGTCGTATGAACCTACACGATCAGGAGCCAGGCGTAGCCCTTGCTTCGTGATCTCCGCGGCCTTCTGATACTGACCCTGTTCGGAATACACGATGCCCAAATTGCCGTACGCTAAGGGTTCCCGAGGGTAGCTCTCAATCCGTTCCTGATACGTCTGGGCCGCTTTATCCAGTTCCCCGGTTACATTCTGATAGTAAATGCCTGTGATCCGCAGCTTTTCCCGCTCGCTGGCATGTTCCCGCAACTGGAATGCTTTAGTGAAGTACTCGCTAGCCCGTCCCAACTCGCCGAGATTGCCATAGTCGCCGCCTACGGCTTCGTAGGCCACGGCAAAATTCGAATCAAGCTCGATGGCACGTTGATCGTAAGGCAGGGCTGCCGCGCTGCCTTTCGTGCCGTCGGCCTTTCTGCCAAGGCTGTACGCTTTCAGAGCTTCAAGGGAAGAGGTAGTGGCCTGTTCGAGCGGAACATCAAACCTCTGCACCGTAGCCAGCGATTCGCCCAGTCCGCCGCGCAGCTTGGACGCCACCCCGCCCAGCGCGTCCAGCACCTTCTCTCTGGACGCCGCTGTCACCTGCTCCTCGGCGAGAGTGTCTCCGCTCTGGCAATTCACCGCCTTCAATTCCAGCACATATTTGCTGCCCAGACTGCCAATCGCTCCGGCAATGTAGACTTTGCTGCCGGCGCGAAGGCAAAGCTCACTTGCTATCTCGGGGGTGAGTTTTGTAGTGGCGGGAAGGGTCATCAGTTGCATGGTTTTCGCAACCTGGCGGTCGGAGAGCACATTGAGGAAAGGCGATTGCCGCAGGGAAATGCCGAGAGCCGTATTCAGGGTGTCGTCAAATACGGTATCGCCCGTGCTGTTGGAAAAATCGGTGAGAACGATAGTGTCTTTATCGGTCAAGCGCTTGCTTTGATGCAAACGATAGTAGAACCCGGCGGCGATCAACGCGGCAAACATCAGGACGGGAACCGCAATTTTCCAGAGCTTCACGACTCGAAGCTTTTTCCAGGGCTTCGCGACCCGAGGCGTCGGAGTCTCTGGCACGGGCAACGTGACTGAGCTGGTTATCGCAGAACGGTATCCGCTCTCGGAGTCGCGCCGCAGTCGCTGCAAGTCCGTTCGCATATCGGCTGCGTGCTGGTAGCGCAGATTGCGATCTTTCTCCAGTGCCTTGTTGATAATCCGTTCCAGTTCAGCTGACATATCGGGATTCAGCCGCACGGCAGGAACCGGAGGGCGGTTCAGGATTGCTTCGAAGATGGTCGCGGCACTCTCCCCGCGGAAGGGCAACACCCCGGTGGCCATCTCATAGAGGACAGCTCCAAACGAGAACAAGTCGCTCCGTGCATCCAGTTCCTTCGCGCGCGCCTGCTCCGGCGACATGTAAGCGACGGTGCCGAGCGTAGTACCAGGACTGGTTAGGTGCAGTTCGTCCATCGTGCCGGTCACGGTGTTTGCCGATGCAACCTGGCTGGAAGAACTGGTAGTGGGCGCGACCTTCGCGAGCCCGAAGTCGAGGATCTTGGCGTGCCCGCGCTTGGTGACAAAGAGGTTGGCCGGCTTGATGTCGCGGTGGACGATGCCTTCCGCGTGAGCGGCGTCGAGCGCGTCGGCAATCTCAATGGCAAGACCGAGGAAAACATCGGTTTCCATCGGTCTGCCGGCGATGAGATGCTTCAGCGTCATCCCGTCCAGATACTCCATGGCAATGAAAGACTGATCGCCGTTTTTGCCGATTTCGTAGATGGTGCAAATATTGGGATGATTGAGAGCGGATGCCGCCCGCGCCTCCCGGCGAAAGCGCTCTAGTGCTTGTGGGTCTCGCGACAGTTCATCGGGCAGGAATTTGAGGGCGACGAAGCGGCCAAGTTCCGTGTCCTCCGCCTTGTAAACCACACCCATCCCGCCGCCACCCAGCTTCTCGACAATGCGGTAGTGCGAGATAGTATGGCCAATCATTCGGGATGATGCCTGGCTTTTGGGGTCGCTTCATCTTACGGACGCGGCATCCGCTAGTCAACGAATGAAGGCGATGGCAGAAACTCAGGACACAAGCTGGATGAGGGGGGTGAGTCTCGCATACGAGGCTGGCGGACCCGACGTGAATGCCCAACCGTACATCTTGCAGCTCAGAAAACTCTTGGATAAGTACTGCAAAGGCCCGTACAGCAATGAAGTGAAAGGGTTCGCTTTGGTTTTGCGAATTGACAGGTCCCTAAAGAAGTATGGCGCCACGGCAGATTTGACTTCGGCGTTGTGATCACGCTCTTGTACACTTCGCATCTCCTCTCGACGAGGTTCCCGACTGCCCCAGCTTGTGAAGAGCTTGTGCGAGTCAAGTTTATCGGGGATTGGTGCTTTTCTGGCTCCTGAGCTTGGTTTGGGCCCCGTGCTACCATCCCGCCGTGTTCAATTTTGGCAAACCGAAAACAGTTGGCGACTGGATCGTTCATATCGCGGGCGTCGTCGTCGCGTTATTCCTCGTATGGTGGATGCTGCGCGTTTTCGTTCCCTGATCGACGAGTTCCCGTCGCCATCGTGAACGCCTACCCAAAGGCCCTCAGTTTCCGAGACTGAGGGTTTTCCATTCCCGTTGTATTATGCCTGTCAAACGGAGACCACCACCATGGGCCGCTACGTTTACATTTTCATTGTCTTGATCGCTGGGCGTTAGGAACGGTTCGTTTCATCGCCCCCACCCGAACGAGCCTCTCTGACATAGCGCAGCCCGCCTTTTTTCCTCATAATGCCCCGTATGGCTCTCATCGTTTTCCTCCGAGGCGTCAATGTCGGCGGACACAGAACGTTTCGCCCAAGTATCGTCGCACGAGAACTGAGCGACTATGATGTCCTGTACGTGGGTGCTGCGGGAACCTTTGTCGTTCGTAAACCTGGATCCCGAGCAAAATTCCGTACCGCATTGCTTCGCAAGCTGCCGTTCGAAGCGGAAATTGTGCTGTGCGATGGCCGCGATCTTATGCGGCTAGAGACGGAGAATCCGTTTGGAACTGAGCCGTCACCCCCGGATGTTGTCCGGTTCGTGAGTATTCTGTCGAAAGCCAGGGGCGTCCGGCGTCGCTTCCAGTCACGTTTCCCTCCGACGGGGAGTGGTTGGTGCGGGTGATAGCGTCGGAGGGCCAGTTCGTGTTTGGAGTGTACCGGCGTCACATGAAAACAATCGGCTATCTTGGCCAGGTCGACAAGCTGTACGGTGTGCCAGCGACGACACGAAATTGGAACACAATAGTTGCGATCGTTCGGATCTTGCAGGGCGATGGGGAATAAAAGCCACTGACCACAGTACGATCTCGTTGTCGTAATTTCCCCATAGCGCAAATTGACCCCTGACCGGGTCGCCCAATTCTCAATTTATGCTATCGCCTGATTTCGCCAGTTGCCACGGATACGTTCTTTCAAATTATGTCGCCGATGCCTTTTTCAAAATCCCGCGAAAAGAGTTTTTCCAACAGCCACAGGCGTTTGCACTAACCAAGTCAAAAAACGCGCTGCGCCCTTGCCCATTCACAACCGGGCAGAACACAGCGCGCTACCAGCCATCACTGCTGCTTGACTTTACTTCCCTACCCCTGCGAAGGATGTAGCACCCGGAACGTGCTGCCCCCGTTCGACCACACCAGCACCAGCGCATCCTGACCGCTTGCCACCCCCGATAACGCCTGTGCCACTTCGGACGCGGATTTTACCGCGTGCCGGTTCACTTCCATGATGACATCCCCGCGCTGCAAGCCCGCATTATCCGCCGGGCTGCCGGGCTGGACGTCCTCAACAACGGCGCCATGAACCGGTCCTTGTGCTTGTCCCTGTCCTTGCGCTTGATCCTGCCCTTGCAGTTCATTCCGGACGTCCGGGGTCAAATCGCCGAGACTCAGCCCCCAACGCCCCTTACCGTGTTCGCCGCCGGCGGTTTCGGTGCCTCTGCCGCCGCCGAGCGCTTCGAGTTTCACGGCAACGCTCGTCGGCTTGCTGTCACGCATCACCAGCAGATGGATCGTTTCACCCGGCCGCTTTTGTCCGACCGTCATTTGCAACTGTCCAGCATCGGTCACGGGCTTTCCGTCGAGTTCCGTGATCACGTCTCCGGTGCGCAGTCCAGCCTTCGCTCCGGGCGCGTCCGGTTCAACCTGACTAACTAGCGCTCCCTCAGCTTTATTCATCTGGAAGAACTTCGCGTTGTCGGGAGTAACATCGGCGATCTGAATTCCGATATACGCGTGAGTTACTTTACCGTCCCGAATTAATGTCTCCACCGTAGGCTGGACAATCTGAGCTGGAATCGCAAAGCCCATTCCCGAGAATGATCCCGAGGATGAAATCAGGAAGGTATTGATTCCGATCAGCTCGCCGCGCGCGTCAACCAACGCCCCGCCCGAGTTCCCCGGATTGATGGCGGCATCGGTCTGGATGAATTCGCCCGGCTTGCGTCGATCGCTTGCGTCAGGATTGGGACGGTTCAGCGCGCTGATGATGCCACGCGTCACCGTGAAGCGGAACCCGTACGGATTCCCAAATGCCAGCACTGTTTGTCCCGGGTGCAAGTTAGCCGAGTTACCCCAGGGCACGCTCGGTAAGTTGGTTCCGTTGACCTTGATAACTGCGAGGTCCGTCAACGGATCGGAGCCAACCAGCTTCGCCGAGAGAACTTCCCGGTTACTCATGGTGACACGAATGTCGACCGCTCCATCGATAACGTGATTGTTAGTGACAATATATCCGTCAGGAGAGATGATCACGCCGCTGCCCAAACCATGGTCAACCCTGTTCCGAGGCTGCGACTGAAAATTAAATTGCCGGCCGAACTGACGCCCAAAAGGATTGCCCGGGCCGAAAAATTGCTGCATGTCAGGCATGCCTTCCGCACCCGCGTCGCCCTGCTGCGCGTTGACCTTCGAAGCTACCGTTACATTCACCACCGCCGGAGTAACTCGCGCCGCCAGCGTTTCCATCGCGCGGTCGAGTGTCAGCAATGCTCCGACACTATTGTCGTCAAGCGCCGCCGCAGCCGGAGCCGCAACCGCTGCAGTCGCAGACTTCGCAAAGTTAAACGTCGCTATCGACCCCACTGCCACCACGGCAATCAGGGCCACTGCCAGATGCCTCATTACTACCGCCTTACTACGTTCTATCCACCTCTTCATTTTCTTTTTCTCCTTGTGTAACTAACTTCGGTGAAGCTAACTGTGTGAAATTAAGGATGTGAAACCAACTCCGTGAAACTAATCATCTAGTTGTTCGCGGCAAAAAAAATTCCCTAAATCGAATCGACCACGGGCACTCCCGCCAACCTATCGCCGACTGTCCTCACCCACATCACCTGCCACACCTGAACTCTCCACACCGCCGAATCGGAGTTCCCATAATGCGTCGCTTCGATAAAGATCAGAGTTCGCAATTCCGGCACAGTTTCCTGATCCGCACTTGCGCTGGCCTCGACCACTCGCTCGCGCGCCGGTGCCGCGTTCGAACGTGCAGCAACTACATCCGCCGGAGCAATCTGCTGTCCGCCAACAGCACGGGGACGTTTAGTGGAGCGACGGGCGTCCCGCGAGTCTGCCGCCGAAGCCCCGAGCGAAGCCGAGGGTGAAGTCGAAGGGTCAAGCCGGACGGGGACACCCCGCTCTCCACTGGCGGACGGCAACGGCAACGACGGCAACGGCAACGACGGCAACGGCAACGATGGCAACGAAGCGTGGCTAACCGCAGCCGAGTCCGCCAGATCAGAATTACTATTCACAGCCCCGCGATCAAACCCAACGAACTGCGGAGCGAGCGGCAGCGCCATAAGGCACGCCACTGAAAAAGCGCCGACCATGCCAAGCGCCGGTTTCCAGACGCGCGTAGCCGCCGGCCGGTTCTTGTCGAGAATCTGCGCCAGCCGCAGCGAAGCCTCGCGCGCCCGATGCACCGCTGCCTGCGCCATCGACCATCGCCCGTGCGCCAGACGATGCGCCAAGTTCTTCTCCAGCAGCGAGACCAGGCACGCAGCGTATCCGTGCGGATTGGCAGTTTCGGCCAGCACCGCATCGTCACACGCCATCTCGCGTTCCACCGAGATACGCTTCTCAATCCACAACACCGCGGGATGAAAGAAAAATAAAGCGCGCACGATCTTCTGGATGAGATTTGTCCAATCATCCCAGCGCCGCAGGTGCGCGAATTCGTGCAGCAGGATAACGTTCAGATCTTGGGCCGGCAGTTCTCGCAACGCCCAGGCCGGAAGGACAATCGTCCGCTTCCAAAAACCGATGGCCGCAGGCACGCGCACGCACTCCGACCTAGCGATCGTGATTGAGTTACTTGAGATAACTGACCCTGACCCACCAATCGCCTCCACCGTTTTTCGTACCGCCGGATCGAGATCTTCCGCGACAATAGGAGTGCAACTCCGCCGCAGCCGTCGCAGCCGCCAAAGCCCAGCCGCCAAACGCATCATCGCGAAGCTCGCACCGAGAGCCCAACCAAGAAAAACGAAAAGCGCCCAGCGTCCAGGAATGGTAATTGCCGGCCGCAAGCTTCCCCAGGAATTCGCCGGAGCCATTCCTAACGTCATTCCCGACAACATCCCCGCCACCATCCCCACCCGCCCGTCGCCAATCCCGCCCAGCACAGGCAGCGTCGCGACCGTCAGCAGCGCCAGGAACCAGACAGCAAACCGCGTTCCCGAATTCTGCCTGCGCAAAATCCGCAGCAACCCCCAGGCAAACAGCGCGATCAGGAACCCTTCCGGCAGCGCGTTCAAAATGCGCTCGACCGAAATCTGCGCCACGGACTGAACCGCAAGCCAATTCATTTCGCGCCGCTCCGATCGTTTTTCGTTAAATCCGTTTCCCTCAAATCGGTTTCCCTTACATCGGAGCCCTTCTGATCCAGCATCTCCCGCAACCGCCCGATTTCCTCCGCCCCAATCCCCTGATCCTCAAGCAGGTTCAAGACGAGCTGCTCATGAGAATTCTTAAAAAAGCGGCTCACCAGGTGCCGTATCTCCGAGCGCGTCGCCTCTTTCTGCCCGACCAAAGGCGTATACACGTGCGCCCGTCCATCCTTTAAATGTCTCAAATAGCCCTTCCTCTCCAGCACCCGGATGGTAGTCAAAACCGAGTTGTATGCCAGGACAGGTTTTTTAGTAATAGAATCAAGCACTTGCTGGACGGTACCCGATCCCTTGAGCCAGAGCACGTCCATGATCCGCAGCTCGGCTTCGGTCAAAGTTCCCGATTGTCTCGGCGGCACCGCAGGCCCTCCACGCACCTTAGACGCTTCACCACGCGAAAGGTAACTAATTCTTTAGTTGCATGGGAAATGTCGCGAGTTGCCTGGCGGGGTAACGGAAGGGGACACGGCTGGACGGGCGTCTCGATTGGGGTATCCGGAGCGAGGCAAGTCCTCGTGAGGCTGCAATCGAGATCAGCGAACTGGTTCGGTTGTTGACAAGGCTAGCGAGATTTGTGGAACGGTCGTGCCATCGAAGTAACCTTGCGCCTTCTGCCAGGCTTCCATGGCGACGAAGCGTCCCAGCAGTCTTCCAGCCAGGTCGGCGCCACGAAAATGGATGCCTCCATAGCGGCGGGACATTCCGGCCTCATCGGCGGCGTCGCTGAAGGTCTCCCATTTCAGTTCGATCCCCTTCGCTGGTGTTATCCCCGGCTCGATCTTCGAACTGCCTGCCGGGAGCGTCACGGAATTCCCGAACCGCTCGCTTCCCGTCCACAGTGCGAGAATTCGCGCGCCTGCCGCGCTATACGTGCTGTGGCCCGAAACGTAGTCGGGAAACGGCGGCGTGGGGAATGTCGCCGCCTGATAAGGAATCCACCGCGCGCCATCCATCTCAACCGTGCCTTTGCCGGGACCTCCCCAGGCACGAATTGTCTTGCCTTTATTCAGCAGCGCGATGGCGGTGACTGGCCGCACCGAATCGTAGGTTCGCTTTGCGTCCCAGGCCGCAATGCCGGCATCGAAGATCGCATTGCTCAGCGCGAAGAACATCTTTACGTCATCGTCCAGCGTGTGATGATCTCTGGCCGACACGAACTGCGCGAACAACGCCCAGTGCCCCGGAGGCTGTTCCGAATTCGGCCCATCCGACCAGTACTCGGCAATCATCTTCTGGCGATCGGTCAGCCCGGCGCTGATCTCAACCAACTCCTCCGCTTGACCCTGATATTCCCTCGATCCGTACTTAGCCGGTCCCAACAGCTGCACCAGCCAGCGGAACTGATCTCCGCTGGAGAGCGCAAACGGCGTCACGAAGCACCATTGCGCGCCAACGAATCTTTGGGCGACCATGTCTCCGGTGGAGTTCACGTAGGTCAGCGGCTGCCAGCGGTTGGGGTCAACCGGGTTAAGTCCAGAGAGGCCGGGTCCGGCGAGATTGGTGCGGACCGGCACCGCGCTCGGAGCATTCACCGGCGCGTAGCCGCTCCAGTCCGAGTAGGCTCCCTGGGCGAGATCGCCTAACTGGTTCGACTTGTCGTGATGGCGGAATTCCAAGACGGCGGCACACGCCACGTTGCCGATGCCTGTTGGAGTCTCGATGTCGGTGGAGGTGTCGTCGGGATCGTAACCTAGCTGCTGCATCAGCGGACGGTACACGGACTTTGTATCCACGGGCAAGACGTCGGCGAGAGCGCGGTAGGCCGCATAGCTGATGGCCTCCTGCTTGTTGGCTAGGGTCCGTTCCGAGACGGGACGGCGGAGCGCACCTCGCAGTTGCGTGCCAAACGCACGATCATCGTAGGCGGACCACGCATCGTACATGCAAGTATGAACGATCGCCAAGGCGCGCGCGACTACAGGGGCGCCGAGTTTGGCATCGCGGATGCCCTGCAAAACGGCACTGTTCCACTCCACAGCAGCGTCAGCGGGACGAGGAGCAGCCGCAGCAAACTGGCTAAGTACGAAATTCGAAAAGACAAACCCTAGAAGGGGTACGCTTAGGTACTTCAACTGAAATGCTTTCTTAAAGGCCATTTGCACCGCCACTGCCATGCTAAGACCGGACTAGAACTCCGGCAAGAGAACTTCGATTGGAGGATTCCATTCAACAAATTCGATGCCGGTAATTTGCAACGTTGCGCCTGTCAGCTGGGCTGCCTTTGTAAATCCCCACACAGCAATGCTCCCTTGCGGGCCTCCGCTCTCGATCTGAATGCTCATAGCCCCTTTGGACCACTCGGGCGTGTCACCTCGAAGAAGCTGTTCGTAAGTTCGGCCCTCGCTCTCGCGGCTGATGCAGGCATTCACCAGGAACGTCATGCGTGGGGGCAAAGATATCTGAGATTGGTAGCTCCGCCCTTCAGCATCGGAGCAGTTTATGGAAACGCGCTGCGGCAGTTCACTCAGGCTATGAACCGCGAGTACAGGAGCCGATAACGCTGCTGGAATAACGGCAGCCTGCAGCGTGCGTAGATTGTCGTCTACGGTTTGAAGGTTTTCCTCGAGAGAAATTCGGCCGGCCCTCCTCCGAGACGCTATCGTGAGATGACTCGTGATGCCACCAACACTAACGGGCGTCGCTGATAATGAGATCGATCCAAGCGCCGGGAACCGATGCTCGGTCATCTCGACGCTGTCCACATCGATATTTGCGTTCGAATGTGGGCTCACATTTATCAGTTTTCGGCCAACTTCGTCACCTTCAAGGGAGTTGAAGCTTGCAAGTACGCTCACAGGATTCTGAGTAGCGTTTGTGATAGTTACTACGGACATGAACTCGGCGTTCGTAACATACAGTGGCGCAACCAATCTCAATTTGCCGATAGGTTTCGCAGTTCCAGGCGCACAGAGACTGAAGTACAGTAGAACTGATATGGGAGACAGTATGACTGAAAACAAGCGAAAAAAACCCTGCTTTTCGGTCGACACTTGACCAATAATGTTTGATCTCATCTTAGCCACCGAATACGTGGGGTGGACGGTAATGGTTTCGTCATTTCTTTTCGGCAGTGTTCTTACATTGTTCCGCTTCTTTTCCGCCACGGCCATTGCAAGCGTCGACCAACATTTGTACTGCATCGCGCAATCTGCTGCGAGCATCCGCGGACTGAACAAGCAATTCTTCTTTCTTAAGCAGGCGAATGCCGGACGCAAGATCGTCGCGGTACACGAACATGTAGGTATTCGCAGCGTTCTCACGGATTTTAGACGATTCGCCAGCCTGAATGGCTGACACCAGCTCACGAGTTGCAGGTTTGCCAATCTGGAACAACGCGTCCACGGCGGGATAGTCTGGTCTGGTGAAGGCTGAGCCGTCGGGTGACGGCGCCGTTGCGGGGTCCACAAAGTCCAAGTACCTCACTAATACGTGCGCGGCACTCACATCGCGAGATTGCCCCACTTGCTTGATTACCGCTGAGATACAGGGGGATTGACGTGTAACCCGCTGCTCCTCCAGAAACATGATCGAACTCGTCACCGTGGCAGCAATCGCAGCACAGGGTTGGCCCTCGGCGACCACGTGCCCCGACATCAGAAGCGTTAAAACGAGAAGAACAAGACTGGCTTTCATTCGCCCACTCCTATTGAAGATTCCAAGACGTTGGCGTCGTGCCCAGGTTGAGGACATTATCACCTGGGACATCGGTGTAGAACGTATTGCCGGCCATGTTCCAAGCGCAAGAAAGTGTAGTGCACCCCGCAAAACTAGACACAAGGGGCCGTGTTTGAAGTAAGGGTTAGGGCGAACCGGGCACGAGCGTCGTGCGGGGTTTGTCCGTGGAGTCCGCGGTGCGGACGGTCGTGATTGTACTCCTCGATCCAGCCTGCAATGCTCTGCTGCGCTTGGTCGAAGTTCTGGTATTCGTTGAGCCACACCTCCTCTTCTTTCAAGCTGCGATGGAATCGTTCGATGTAACTGTTGCCCTCGGGATGGTTGTAGGCCGTGCGCCGGTGCGTGATGCCCAACTGGTTCAGAGTTTCGACATAGCGCGCCGAGGTAAACTGGGTGCCGTTGTCAGTCGTCAAAGTCAAACCCGTTCCACGAGAACCGAAAGGCAAAACCTCCAACACGGCGCGGTTGAGCGCCGCCAGAGCTTCTTCCGTACGACAACGCAGACTCAGATCCCAGCCGACGATTTCGCGGGTGCAGCAGTCGATCACCGAGACCAGATACGCCCAGCCCACACTGGGCCCGGCCCAGACCTTGGTCATGTCCGACTGCCAGACGTGATTCGGATGCGGTGCTTCCACCTTGCCCCAGTCCTTTCTGCGCGAGATTTGAAAGCGGCGCTGACGCACTAACAGTCCGCGTTCTCGCATGACACGCAGCGCCCGCTTGCCATTGACCACCAACCCGTGATGCCGCCACAACCACCAGACCACGCGACGATAACCGTAGGCCGGTTTCTCACCGCAGGCCGTGATGATCTCCTCGTCCCGCGAGCGATCGGCACGGCTGGCGCGCGGTTTGCGCCGATAGTAGAGGCTCGACCGGCTGATGGCGAGCGTCTCCGCCACCAGCTTCGCTTCGTTCCCTTGGGCCACCAACTCCCGTGCCGACGAATGAGCTGGCCCGCAGCTCACTCGCCCAGCACGTTTTTTAAAATCTCGATCTGCAAGTGCGATCGGCCCAGCGCCCGCTCCAGTTGCTTAATCCGTTTCTCCTGCTCGGCATCGGGCCGCGCGGCTGCGCTTCTCCCCCCAAGCGCAGCCTTGGCTCCCTCTTCTACTTCGTCTTTCCAGCGGTAATACAGCGTGGGCGCGATCTCGTACTTGCGGCAGGTCTCAGCCACGTTGCCGCTCTTCAGACCTTCCAACACAATCTGCCACTTCTCTTCCGCAGTCCTCTGGACTTTCGGCTTTCTCGGCATTCTCGCCTCCTGGCGGAGGCCCCAAGCCTAACTAACTTCCGTGTCCAGTTCTACTGGGGTGCACTACAAAAGCCTTACGTAGAAGCCGACTTCGTTGGCTACATAAGTTCCGTCCGGAAGCTGCGCATTCTCGAAAAAGTTGTAGCGTATCCTCCCAACCTGACTGACTGCAGGACTGACCCCGGGAGCATCCAAATCGTACACCACCCCATTGGATCCACCTGACTGCGGATCTGTATCTTCAAACTGCGGCTTGGAAGTATCGGGCGTTCCGGTTGGATAAGTGGCGTCCAACGTTTGGCCTGTAGTCCCCTTGTATGATTTCCCGCCTTTAGTACGCACCAACGTCACTGTCCCGGTATAGCTTGACGGGTTAAGCCTGCCAGCCGCTTCATAACCAACCGTACAGAATCCCCCCGTGCCGACAAATTTCCCCAGCCCATAGCGTCCGACCTCGGTTTTGTACGCATCTCGGGCCGAATCGTCGGTGGCGGCGGTACCTGAATGTCCAATCGATATGCTCACGACCAGGGTAGATCCATCCGAACTGTTGCTAAAGTCGTCCGCTGGGCAACCCATGTTGGGACCTAAGCATACATAGCCAACTTGAACTGGTTCCTGATACGCAACTCCCGTAATTGTGACTGATCCCGACCCTACACCGGTAACGGTCCCAGCATATTCGTCTACCGTCGCGACGCTGTCATCGGTACTGCTCCAATCGGCCGAAAGGGAGTACTGGCTTCCCGCATCCCACGTGCCGATGAGGTCGAGCTGGACGGTACCATTGACCCCAATCGCAAACGAGTTGGGGTTAACTGCTGCCGCGGTATAGCCATCACACTCCAGGCAGTTACCGTAGCAGGTTGCCTTACGCACATTGTAGATCCCCGAATCAATCCCGACGAGAATATGTTCGTTCTCGGCACGGCTGCCTGCGATTTTGGCGGTACCCTCATGTACCGAGGCCGGAATGACATTCCCCTCGGCATCGGGAACCTGGTTCTGGACGATTTCAGAGACATTGAACGTCCGCGTGGCCCTGGCTTCAAGGTGAAGCGGGACTATGTAGTGTCCTCCGGTGAAATACAGCGTGAAGACGAAATCCTGGGCCTCGTCCGCGGGATTCCATACGGCGACCATGGTGTCGTCGCCGTTCCCGGTGCTCCAGTACTGCAACGACTTGGACCCGCTCTCCGTCACCCCGCGCGCAACCACCTCAAAAACGTAAGTGTTCGTCTGGTCCACGCTTCCGGACGCCAGCACGAGAGTTCCACGCCTGGCCTCGCCATCGAAAACGAGATTGAAGCTGCCGTTGAAGTTCTTAAGGCCGGAGACCGAAAGCAGCGACATCACATCCAAACTCTCGGTCTGGTACGGCAACAAGTTGATCCGTGGAAGCCGGGCGGAGTGAGGCACGCCTCCCTCCATCCACCAGAGGGTCGGCGTTACCGAAACCGGGGCATCGGACACGTTACGCAGCACCGAATAGGGAGTGAAGGTTGTCCCTGCCGGAAAGAGCATCATGGGATCGGCCGCGCCGGCCATCAGACCGAGTTCCGCGATATTGATGGGCACGGGTTTGGATTGCTCCACTGGCTCTGCGGCGAATAGCAAGTTCGCAGAATAGCCCACGGCCGGGTCCTCCAAACCTCCGTTGATAACCAAGTTGTCGGTGGTTTCGCTCGACACGACACGCACGCCGCCCTGAGTGTCTTTGAGCGTCGCCAAATCACGAAGCGCGACCATCTTCATTCCGTGCGGCGACACGGTGACGTTGTGTTCGGAGAGCGGTTTACCCTGTTTGTCTGTTACCTGCACGGATGCCTGGGCCGGTTGCGACGACAGGTTCGCGAGCGCGACAAATCCGGTGACGTTGCTCTCCTGCTTCCACCACATTCCCTCCATGGTGTGAGTCGGTATCTTTGCGGTCGGGTTCAGAATGTGAAGAGGGAGGGGCAAGGTTGACCGCAGACCGTAGGTGAAGATCAAGCTGTGCGCGACATCAACGTTGTGCACCGTTGCGCAGAATGGGTCCCAAGGCCACTTGTACTGAAGCTCTACGTACCCGCTGAGCGTCGCAAACGACGAGATGCCTTTTTTCTGCAACGCGTCATTGATGCTAATGATGACAATGCCAGCAGGCTCCACGGTCACGTCAGGGAGAGTGTACTTGGTACCGTTGCTGAGGTACAAGATTGGGGTGACTGTGACGGGATCGGTCTCCACGACATTCCTGAGATAAATGGAGGACTTGAAATTGGCGTCGATCATCCAGAGCCCGCCGACCATGGTGCGCGGCATAGCCGGCGTCAGCCATTTGATGGGCTTCTCAACCTTCGGTGCAATGGGTTTGTGCGGGGCCAATACCTTCGGCTGTTGAGCAAACGACGCGAGAGTAACGAGGAGCGCGAAGAGGCTCGCTCGCAAGATGGGGGTATGACCTGACACTCGGCCCATTGTGCCCTCCTGATCTTGAATTGCCCCAGGGGTCTTTTGCAGTCTGTGAGGTTGACGATCACTAACAACAGCTTGAAGGCTCGATCGACGGACTTATTAGACGGACTTATTAGTGGTGATGGATAGTCTCGTGAGAAACCGTCTTTAGTCAAGCTAAAAATGCGTGAATCTATTTAGACGGTGATGGACTGTCTTCTGGACTCGCCCTCATGATGAAATAACGCTCAGGCGGGGCCGGGCCAAACGCAAATGGCAACGGACCCCAGTAAGACGAGTAGAAGCCGGCCCCCAACTGCCAGCTTAGTGTTGCTGCCCCTGACGGATTAGGAAGCTCCAAAACTGCTACCTTCTGAAAAGACATATCCGGCGGAAAACCTGCGAATCTTAAGTTGTTTTCCGGCACAGCAACAAAGTCGCCGGGGCGAATCTGGAAGTCCTGGCCATCCACCGGCAAGGCCCCCAGTTGCTCCATATAGTACTGAAAGCCCCAATGCCCTTCATACCAGAGCGTTCCAACTTCGTGACTCGTCCGCCCGCGGATGCTTTGGGCGGCCTCGAGCCCCAGATTGGCGAGACGCGCATCGGCGCCCGCCACCCAGATCGACAGAATGCCAGAGACGATCAGTCCGACAGCGACTTGCAGTTTCAGCTTGCGAGTCCACGCGCGGTGCATTGTTTCCAGCCGGCGCATGGCCAGTATCGCAGCCGCGGGAATCAGAGGCAGCACCGACCGGGCGTTGACCGACCAGTTCAGGAGGCTGACGAAAATGAATGTGCCCACGAGCCACAGCCCCAGCAGCAGCGAATCCGAATCTCGTCTATTCCGATAGTCGGCAATCGCCAGGACCAGAGTGAAAACGCCGCCTGCGATAAAGAGCACTAACTGGCTGCCGATCAGCTCCCAGTGGGCAACAAGCGGATGTGGCGTCAGCTTATTAGCGAACTGTTCCGCCAAACGTACCCATCCGAAAATAAGTGCGGAGGCAGCCAGGGCACTCCCGGCGGCAACGATGCCCAGCACCCGTCGAGACCACATAAAAGGACACAACGCCAGCACGGAAAGCGTGCAGCCTCCGGTGAAACTAAGGCTGACCAACGTCCTGGTGAACCGGGAAGCATGCCCGCGGTTCGCGTGCGCAAAATGAGCGGCGCTCGCCAGCAGACTCTCGCCGTAGAGCGCGTGAGTCCAGACTTCATAGCCCGCGAGCGCGCCGGCGGGAATCAGCAGATACCACATCCAACTACCGAAACGCCGCAGGCGAGCCAACGAGTAAGCCGCCAGCAAGAGAATCAGCGCCGCCCCAAAATACTTAGTCAAAGCTCCCGCCGCCATCAAGACTCCGGCCCCCGCAAGATACCAGCCCCTTCGCGGCTCGAGCCCCTCGATCCAAAGAATCACCGCCCACACCCAAAGCGCCACCATCATCGTGTCGCACATGACGCTGCAAGCCGACACCGCTATTCCTGGGGTAAGAAGCGTACCCAACCCAGCCAGGAGTGGCAGCCGTGTGAAATGCTTAGCCAGCCGGTAAGTCCCAAGAATCAGGGCAAGCGCAGGCACCAGGAAAGCCAGATGAAATGCCCGCTCCGACCATCCGGCAATTCGCCCGACCGCCGCTCCGTAGTAACAAGCCAGCGGCGGATTCATAGTAACGTCCGCCATCCGATCCACGCTTTCGTACCAGATGACCTTGAACCCATACGGGTCGAGGGGGTGCTGGGCAATTTGACGCGCAGCAAAAACAAATAGCGGGTCATCCATGTGAAAGGCGCGGCCTGAAAAGGGCAGCAGGCAGGCGGTCGTCAGCACTCCCAGCAAGGCATAGGAGTAAGCCGATGACCACCGTCCGACGAGGGGGATATCCCCTGGAGGAGGCACGGCGGCTGGGCGAGTGGGCCGCATCAAGGTGGAAAGTATAACGCGGGTTGTCTTTGCATGTTGACACGAAATGACTGGGGCTCGCGTAATTTGGCCGACGCGCCAAAATGGAGATGTGTTTCACGTGAAACCATGTACTTTCCATATTGTACGTACCGTTATATACATATACTGAGCGCATCTGAAACAACGGAAAAGGGTTAAGAGGCGCGGGAAAGTTGCCCGGTTGCAGGCTTCCGCGGGCGGGCGAAGGATTCCGCCGAGCCCGACGCCGGAATGGTTGGGGCATAGCGGCTGGCGCAGAAACGCTCGCTTTCGGGGCCTCTCGATGCCCGGCAGCGCACCCGCGACGCGATGCGAGGGGGCATCTTTACGAACTTCTGGCACCGCAACGTATCTGGACAGGGTCCTTTCCGGCAAGAACGACTCGGTGTGGCGCTAGCATTTTGGAGAACGACCAGTTGCCAGCACGTGTGTGACAGCCAGGAAACCACTCATTGAGCGCGGCCGGACGAGAGAGCCAACTCCGATGCTGAACCTAGGAATGGATGGCTTTGAACAGTTTTGCGAGATTGTTGATATCGGCAGCGCTTGCGTCGCCGATTACGAAATAGCGAAGTCCTCCTTGGCTCCAGGTTGCGATGTTGAATGACAGCTCTTTTGTCGCGGAAGAGCTTTCGTCCCATCCACGCCGGAACGCGCCTTCCTGGAAGACGAACACAGAAATTTCGTGCTTGCGCACGGTGTAGATCAAATGTGCGCCGGGTGATTGACCGGCGTAGGTCATGCGGCCGCCGAGGAGGGTAAATTCGGAGTTCTGGACTTCCGGCAAATCGAAGGCGAAGGGGATCTTTCCTTGAAACCAGGGCTTCACGGTGTGGCGATCGGTGGACACCACATCGACTTGCGATGAGCTGGCCAGCGCCGCGACGTGCAAGTCCGCGATTTCGCCGTAAGCCTGCTGTCTGTGGGATCGCTGCACTCCCACGTAGGCTGTAAGCATGCTCGCGACCGCGAGAGTGGATAGAGCTGCGGCAAACATCCACGATAGGCGAAAACTGCGCTGTGGTTTGGTGGCAATTTTGCCTTGAATCCGGCGCCGAAATTCGGCTGATGGAGCGAAGCGTTTTCCGGCGGCTTGAATGCCGCGCTTCATCTGCACGCGCGCAAGAGCGTCTGCCGCGCACGACGGGCAGCTGTGCACATGAGCGTCGAAGGTGCGCATCTCCTCGGAGGGAAGCTCACCATCGAGGTAGGTGTCGAGTTTTACCTTCCAAGTCTCACAAGGCACGGTTCGTCCCCTTTGCAATCGCTGTTGCCGCTGATCCTTCTTGCATTTGCAACTGTGGCCGCAGGCAATCGCGTAACGTTTTTCTGGCACGCGATAAACGCGACATTACTGTGCCGATAGGAACGGAAAGCGTATCGGCAATTTCCTGATACGACATCTCCTCCACCTCACATAGAAGGATGATCTCGCGGAAATACACGGGCAGGTCATCGATCGCTTTCTGCAGCAACTCGCGGTTCGAGCGCTCAAATAGGATCGTTTCCGGCGTGTCGCTTTCGACCGCCAGTTCAGGTCCGTCGTCCTCGGCATCGAGCGGTACGGTCATGGTCACTTTCAATCCGGTGCGCGAGGTCAAGAATGTATTGCGCAAGATGCGATACATCCATGCGCGGAAATTAGTCCCCAACTGGAAGGACGGGAACCCTTTCAACGCCTTGGCGTAGGTTTCCTGGACCAGGTCTTCGGCCTCTTCGCGATTCCTCGTCAACCAGTGGGCGAAGTTGTACAACTGGTCGAAAAGCGGCATCGCCAGTTCTTCGAAGGAATCGGGTTGATGGCCCAACGCGGACATCCACACAAGAGTAAACCAGCGCGGAGGAGTTTTATTCCCTTGGATAACAATAATTCCGGGGAGGAATAAAGCACCGTTTGGCCGGCTATCGGCCTGAGTTGCGAAAGCGGCTGGTAAACTAACGCCAACCATGTTCCAGCGCACGCCGCTTACACGACGCGAGATGCTGACCTCGACTGCTTTGGGGCTGTTGAGTTTGCCCAGCCTTGCATCGCTGGCTTGGACATCGCGGCGGAAGACGTTTGAGGAGCCGAAGAGGAATCCTTATCGCGGTTCCGACGATCAACTGCTGGACGAAATCGAGCGCGCCGCGTTCGAGTTTTTTTGGAACGAAGCCAGCTCCACGACTGGCCAAGTCAGGGATCGCGCGGTCCTCAATGGTGGCGATAATCGGCGGGTTGCCAGTATTGCGGCAACGGGCTTTGGACTCAGCGGCCTGTGCATCGGGGAATCTCGCGGATACGGGAAGGCGGCGGCGATCCGGGATCGGGTGCGGCAGACGTTGCGTTTTCTGAAAGGGCGATTGCCCAACGAGCACGGCTTCTTCTACCACTTCATCGATATCGAAAGCGGAGAGCGGGTATGGAACTGCGAACTCTCCTCGATCGACACCTCGCTTCTGCTTTGCGGCGTGCTGACGGTTCGTCAACATTTCAATGATGCCGAGATTCAGGATCTCGCAACCACGATCTACGAGCGCGTGGATTGGCGATGGATGCTTAATGGCGGAGAAACGTTCTCCATGGGATGGAAGCCGGGAAGCGGTTTCCTGCGCGCACGCTGGGAACATTATTGTGAACTCATGATGATTTACCTGCTGGCCATTGGTTCGCCTACGCATTCGGTTCCGAGCGAAACGTGGAAGGCATGGACGCGTCCTACTGTGAAGTTTCAGGAATTCGAATATATTTCCGGGCACGATCCGCTGTTTACTCATCAGTACTCACAAGCGTGGTTTGATTTTCGCCACAAGCGCGACGCATATGCCAATTACTTTGCGAACTCGGTGACTGCGACTGAGGCGCATGAGCGATTTTGTCTTTCTCTGCGCGATGAATTTCCCGATTACAGCGCGCATCTTTGGGGGATTACTTCCTCCGATTCAGCGGCGGGCTATCAGGCTTGGGGCGGGCCTCCGCGAATCGGGCGACTGGACGGCAGCGTCGTTCCGTGCGCGGCTGGCGGTTCGTTGCCCTTCCTGCAGGAAGATTGCATGCTGGTGCTGCGGACAATCCGCGAGTGTTATCCGAAAGCTTGGGGACGATATGGGTTCGTCGATGCATTCAATCCTTTGACCGGCTGGTACAACCCAGATGTGCTCGGCATCGATCTGGGGATTACGATGGTGATGGCGGAAAATGCGCGCTCGGGATTCGTCTGGGACACATTCATGAAGAATAAGGATGCGGGGCGGGCGATGGAGAAAGCTGGATTCAAGTAGTAGCAGTTCTCAGTTCTCAGTTCTCAGTCGGTGGGAAGAGATCGCGCTTTTTTTTCGTTTACTCTTGCGTTTACTGTTGGGTTACTAACCTATTGGTTATGCCCCCCCCAATTCCCGCTAAGCTATTCTAATTAAAGTACTTAGTTCCATCTTCTACATGAATAAGGACTTAGCTTGTGTTTCTGCGATTTGGCGTGCACTTTTTGGGGTGCGGGGTCGCCGCTTTTAACTGCTTATTGTCCACTTATCGTCTACTTGTCGTCTACTTGTCAAAGAGCCGCCGAAGATGATTTTGCGGCGGATTTTGGGTTCGTCTCTGGAGACGGACGCAGTTTTCGATGCTGCACTGTCGGGGAATTATTGCAGGATTGCGATTCGGTGTCTGTGAGGGCGGTACTAGAAAAATGTGATGAAAAAGGCAGGTCGTGAGGCTCGGAAAATCCCATGCGCGAGGCGGCCGTGGAATCCCATCCCTTCGGCTTCCCCCTCGGCTTCGCTCGGGGCTTCGGCAAAACAGGGCAGGCTCTTTTCGCAAAGTGCGCGAAAAAGGATGCGGCACGCCGGCTTCTTAGCGCGGACTTACAATTCCTGTCTCCTTCTTGAGTCCCCACTCTAGCCACTTATCCCCTTACGTCAAACAAAAGTAGTTTCCAATTGACTTTCCTCAACTTCCGCCATAAAGTGGGCCCTCCCATCGAGCGTAAATCAAACTTAGCCATCGGGGAGGTTCCTTAAAATGACAACCGTTCTCCGCTTACAGCAGGTTCTTGCGATCCTATTCTTCGGCATACAGCTTCAGGTGGTCACGAGCGCTCAGGTAAATGTTACTACTTATCACAATGACAATGCCCGCACTGGGCAAAACACTCTAGAGACTATCCTGACGCCGTCGGCTCTCCAGCCCTATAAATTTGGCAAGTTGTTCTCGGTAGCCGTTGATGGTCAGGTATATGCGGAGCCATTAATTTTAAGCAATGTGTCTATCGGCGGGGGCACGCACAACGTCGTCTATGTGGCCACTGAGAACGACAGCGTTTACGCGATTGATGCCAGCACCGGGACTATCTATTGGTCGCGAAGCCTTGGGTCGCCTGTACCGAGCAGCGAATTACCGAACGGAGGTTGCGGTGACATCTCCCCCTATTATGGAATCACAAGTACCCCAACCATCGACCCTGCTAACGGGACTTTCTACGTGGTAACCTCAATACTGCAGAGCGGGGAACCTGCCTACCAACTGCACGCTCTTGCGGTGACGACAGGCACCGAGAAGTTCGGAGGGCCGGTCGCAATCGGGAGAAGCTACGGCGGCATCACCTTTAGCGCTCCGTACCAGCACATCCGGCCGGGACTGCTGTTTGAGAACGGGCATATCATTATTGCTTCGGGGTCTCATTGCGACAACGGGCCTTGGTATGGCTGGGTTATGTCCTACAACGCTTCAACTCTGAGGCAGGAGGCGATCTTCAATACCGAACCCACCGGACATTGTGCCGGCGTCTGGATGTCAGGGAGCGGGGTTGCCGCCGACGCCAGCGGCAATTTATACTTCGCCACAGGGAACAGCGGGAACCAAAACGGTACGGACCTTGGAGACAGCATCGTCAAACTGAGTCCTCCAACCTCTGGATTCTCCGTCCTCTCCTATTTCACCCCGTCTGAAAACTATCTTACCGGCCAAGACATGGATGTGGGATCGGGCGGGGTTCTTCTGCTACCGAATACTTCTCTGTTGGTACAGATGGGGAAGCCCGGGGATTTGTTCCTGGTTAACCAGAATGTTATGGGGAAGCCCGGGGATTTGTTCCTGGTTAACCAGAATGTTATGGGTGTGTAGTGCACCCCGCAAAACTAGACACAAGGGGCCGTGTTTGAAGTAAGGGTTAGGGCGAACCGGGCACGAGCGTCGTGCGGGGTTTGTCCGTGGAGTCCGCGGTGCGGACGGTCGTGATTGTACTCCTCGATCCAGCCTGCAATGCTCTGCTGCGCTTGGTCGAAGTTCTGGTATTCGTTGAGCCACACCTCCTCTTCTTTCAAGCTGCGATGGAATCGTTCGATGTAACTGTTGCCCTCGGGATGGTTGTAGGCCGTGCGCCGGTGCGTGATGCCCAACTGGTTCAGAGTTTCGACATAGCGCGCCGAGGTAAACTGGGTGCCGTTGTCAGTCGTCAAAGTCAAACCCGTTCCACGAGAACCGAAAGGCAAAACCTCCAACACGGCGCGGTTGAGCGCCGCCAGAGCTTCTTCCGTACGACAACGCAGACTCAGATCCCAGCCGACGATTTCGCGGGTGCAGCAGTCGATCACCGAGACCAGATACGCCCAGCCCACACTGGGCCCGGCCCAGACCTTGGTCATGTCCGACTGCCAGACGTGATTCGGATGCGGTGCTTCCACCTTGCCCCAGTCCTTTCTGCGCGAGATTTGAAAGCGGCGCTGACGCACTAACAGTCCGCGTTCTCGCATGACACGCAGCGCCCGCTTGCCATTGACCACCAACCCGTGATGCCGCCACAACCACCAGACCACGCGACGATAACCGTAGGCCGGTTTCTCACCGCAGGCCGTGATGATCTCCTCGTCCCGCGAGCGATCGGCACGGCTGGCGCGCGGTTTGCGCCGATAGTAGAGGCTCGACCGGCTGATGGCGAGCGTCTCCGCCACCAGCTTCGCTTCGTTCCCTTGGGCCACCAACTCCCGTGCCGACGAATGAGCTGGCCCGCAGCTCACTCGCCCAGCACGTTTTTTAAAATCTCGATCTGCAAGTGCGATCGGCCCAGCGCCCGCTCCAGTTGCTTAATCCGTTTCTCCTGCTCGGCATCGGGCCGCGCGGCTGCGCTTCTCCCCCCAAGCGCAGCCTTGGCTCCCTCTTCTACTTCGTCTTTCCAGCGGTAATACAGCGTGGGCGCGATCTCGTACTTGCGGCAGGTCTCAGCCACGTTGCCGCTCTTCAGACCTTCCAACACAATCTGCCACTTCTCTTCCGCAGTCCTCTGGACTTTCGGCTTTCTCGGCATTCTCGCCTCCTGGCGGAGGCCCCAAGCCTAACTAACTTCCGTGTCCAGTTCTACTGGGCTGCACTACAGGTGGCTACTGTGGTACCTGTAACGGCAACGACACCAACATCGTCCAAGAGGTGCAGGGTGCGTCCGTTGGGCTATGGGGATCGCCGGCATATTGGAACGGGAATATCTATGTCGGGAGCGCCCGTGAGCACGACTACCTTGGCGGTGCCACGGCCGATTCCATGAAGGCATATTCTTTCAACGCCAACGGCAGTGGAAAGCTTTCGACCGGCCCCACATCGGTAACGGGAGCGAGATTCTCGTGGCCGCCTCCAACACCCTCCGTTTCCGCCAATGGGACCACGAAGGGAATCCTGTGGGCTCTAGACAACAGCAATGCTTCTTCCCAGGTTCTTTATGCTTACGATGCTACCAATCTGGCCACTGAACTGTGCGACACCAATATAAACCCATGCGGCTCCGACCATCCCGGCGGGGCAGTAAAGTTTTCCGTGCCGACCGTGGCAAATGGAAAGGTGTACGTCGGAAGCAGTAGCACCTTGAGCGTGTTTGGTCTACTGCCGCAGGACTTCTGTGTGACGGCAACGCCTTCAACTCAAACGATCTATTACCCCGGGATTGCTCGTTACTCGATATACGTGGTGGACTTGGGCGGCTTTACTGGGGCGATTTCCCTGAGCGCCAGCTGCCCGCAGAACCTAACTTGTTCCATTTCGACTGACCAATTGTCTGTATACACAGCGAACGACACCCCCGGGACTTGGAACATCCCTATCACAGGAACGAGCGGCAGCCTCCACCACACTGCTACGGTCCAGATAACGGTAAACTGAACCAAATCAGGTCGGCGTACACAAACAGTCAAGGTAGGGAACACCACCACCCTGGGGTTGTTGCTGGGTGCGGTATCCCAGTGATCGAAAAGAACGCGATGAGTGGGTCATCCGCGCAAAGTGAAGGATCAGAAACTCAGCCTCGCCTGAAACTCGATCACTCTTCCTGCGAGACCATCGGGCGCACGCCCGAATTGGCCGGCATTAGTGGCGGGTGTCCCGTTATTGAAGATGTCGGTCGGCGCCGCCGCAGGTATAAAGGGACTGAGGTTTAAAATGTTGAAGATGTTGAAGAAGTTAGCGCGAATTGCCAGCTTAGATCCCTCTCCGAGGAACCCCGCTCTCGGCAACACGAAATCCTTGCCAAGCGTCATATCCACAGAGGTATAGCCGGGGCCGGTAAAGATGTTGCGGCAGCGGCAGCCCGGACCTCTTGTCGCAACGTCGAAGTTCGGGCAAGTGGCCAAGGTAACATGTCCCATCCCGTCCGAATGACAAGTGGGGAAGACTCCGTTAATGAAATCCTGCTTGCTCGGACTGAGGATGACACCACCGTTGTAAGCGAATGGCAAGTCGGGGCAATAGCTGTCTCCGTTGCGGTCGGCGCTTTGGTTACAAGTGCCGATCAGGGCCGAGTAGGGGAATCCCGAGTGTTTGCTCATGATTCCGCTGACGCTCCACCCACCGAGCGCCGTACCCAGAAAGTCGTGACGTGCGCGGAATACTGGGACCTCCCACACGGCATCGAGGACAAAGTTGTTCCGCACATCAAAGTCGGAACTCCCTCGATTGATGGACGGGGTGTAGGGATCGGCCTGCTGATAACCAACCTCGTAGGACGCCGTGTCGATGGCGTGACTCCAAGTGTAGTTGGCGTCGACCTGGAAACCGCGCCTGAATTTGCGAGTAGCGCTGAAAACCGCGGCATCGTAGCTCGCATTCACATCCGGCAGCGGGAAATAGAGATTACTGAAGCGATTATTGCCGGTTGCGCGCGGGGCCAAACAGGTCGGGTTGGTCGGGCCGCAAGGCTGCCCGTTTGAACCATCGTGCTGGAATCTGTCTATGACGCCGTCAAAAGTATCGCCAGGAATGAACCGATTCAGATCAATCGTCCGCACCAGCTTCCGGCTTCTACTTCCCTGATATCCGAGCTTGAACACCCAGTCCCTGATAGGCTGGAGTTCGGTCTGGAGGGAGTAGATGTAGACGTACGGATTCGGCTCGTGGGGCAGTGCGCCGAACAATGACACTGGAGTCGTGCTGGAGCAGTCGGCAACAGAACAAAGAGCACCGTCGGGAGCAACCCCGTTCGCAAATGCGGGATTCACCGGATAGCTGTTGGCCTGACGGTTAGCCCCGAGGCTGTAGAGAATGTTGGATCCGGGCGGAGGCCCAACAATTGGACCTGGATCGAAGTAACAGTTAGGCGGGCAGATGGAGACAAGTGCCGAGTACGGAGTATCCTGCCGTATGTTGTCGTACACGACGTCGCCGTTCCGGTTAAAGACGATGCCAAACCCACCTCTGAATACCAGCTTGCTGTTGTAGCGGTCGGGACTCCAGGCAAAGCCGATGCGCGGGCCGAAGTTATTTCGATCCGGTTGATACAGTTGGTTACCGTTGCTACAAGCAGTCAGGGGGGCGATGGGTCCACACACCGACCCATTGATAAAGCCCTGGGAGCCGAAGACGTAATTACTCAGAGTGTTCTTCGCTTCGGTAAGTGGCGTGAAATACTCCCAGCGGAGGCCGAGGTTGATGGTCAAGTTAGGGCGAACCTTCCAGTCATCCTGCGCGAAAAGACCATAGTCGCTGTCGCGAAAATAACGTTGGCCGTTGAGCGGACCACCGTTGGGATTCACCCCCACTGAGTACGCAAAGCAACACGCGTCATTCGCCAGATTCAACAAACCGCGGAATTTATATACAGGGCGCTGCGCACCGGGTTCGTTGTTGTTATTCTGTTGGCGGCGGCCTTCAAAGCCAAACTTCAAAGCATGTTTGTTTCGAATCCAGCTGAACGTGTCAGCCAGGCCATAGGTGTTTTGCGCCAGCGCTCCAGGGGTCGTGGCAGCCTGGGGAATACCCAGAAAGTTTTCGTTGTCGCCGAAACCACCAATATCGAAGTCAAATAGCTGGAACTGTGGAATTCCGAAATTGGTCTGCCCGGTAGGCTGGGTTTGGTCGAAGTCGTAACGGGTAAAGTTGACACGGAATTCGTTCAGGATGGTCGGGCTGATGACCCTTGTCCACCCGACCGTGGCCACGTAATTGTGCGGTAACAAGGATAGATCGTCTATTGGTCTCTGCCCACCGTTGAAGTTGTTGAGCCGGACGATGTACGTGCTTACAAAGAATTGATTATTTCCTTTCGTATAGTCCACGCGTCCGTTGTACTGATTGCCGCTACTCGAGTTCGGCACGGTGAGGTCAAACACGCCCCAATCAGGGATACCATCAGGCCCGTTGCCAACGGCTTGTCCGATTGCGGTTCCGGGAACGTACCACCTGCCAATCCCGTAGCCTGGAATCAAAGAGCAGCAATCCGTCTCGGTGCCGACGATGGTGGAAATGCGGGGCGTGATGCCGGGAGTGCTGAATAACTGCGCCCCTATGCTGCCTGGATTTTGCGCTACCACGTATTTCTCGAATTCTGGCGTTTCCAGGGTCACCGAACGCACCGGGACTGTGTTGTTCAGCCGAACCCCTTCATAGGAAAAGAAAAAGAAGAGTCGATTCTTGATAATCGGTCCGCCTATGCTGCCGGCGTAATCGCGATATTTCTGGTCCGCCCGGTCAGGGCAGTGGCTGGCGACGATCGTGAACTGGCTGGGCGTAAGGGCTTCGCAAGTAATTGAAGTGAGCGGGACGTTGGTCGGACCGTAAAACTTGTTAAAAGCGTTCAGCCCTTTGTCGTTGAATTTCACAAAGGCACTGCCGTGTAAGTTGTTTACGCCGCTCTTGGAAATAACCTTGACCTGCGCACCAGAGTTGCGGCCATCCTGAGCTGAGTAACTGGTGGACAACACATTTATTTCCTGAACAGATTCCTCATTGGGTGTAATTACCGCAGCGCCACCCCACTCCAGACTGTTGATACTGACCCCATCCAACATGAAATTATTAGCGGAAACGCGCTGCCCATTGGCGATGGCCTGTACCTGGTTTTCGGTCTGGAAAATCTGAGAATTCGAACCGCCGGGGCCAACCTGTTGAGGAATAGCTAGCGAATTGCCGTTGCCCTGACGGGCGGAATCCGCAAAAACGCCGGGGGTCAGACGAAGCAACTGGTAGGGATCGCGGCCGAATTCCGGCAGATCCACAACCTGTTGCGAAGTTATGGTTGCACCCACGTTGGCGCTTTCGGTCTGAAGTTCGTCGGTGCCGCCGGTCACGGTCACAGTTTCACTGGCGGAACCAGTATCCAATGTGACATTCGCGGCGTTAACGGCTTCGGCGAGCACGTCCACATTGGCTTTGGAGCTCTTTTTGAAGCTGGGGGCTTCCACTTCCACCTTGTATCTGCCAGGGGGCAGACCGGTGATCCGGTAAAAACCAGAATCGCCAGTGACGCTGTTGCGGCTCACTCCTGTCGCTTGGTTGGTGATCGTGACCGTGGCTCCGCCGACGACGGCGCCGCTCTTGTCAGTTACGGTGCCCTCTAAGCTCGCCCCATACTGCGCTTGGACCAACGTGGTCAATGCAACGATGCTGACGATCAGCAGTGCGACGTGGACTGCCAAACTCGGACGCCTCATGGAGTCTCCTCGGGCCAACAAGTGCTTTTTGTGAACTTCTTGCGAACTTTTTTGCGAACTCTGATGTCGATCTGAAATGAATCTCCTGCTAAAACCCTTGCCTGCACAAGAGGGCAGTCCGCCTTTTCCGGGAAGGCCGGATTAAGGCGACTCCGTACACTAGTCTTCGCACCAATCGTGTGGCTGTTCAAAATTGCTCACTTCCTCAGATTCCTTTGAGAAGCTCAACTGCCATGCCACTGATCGCATACTAAATCTCTGGAAAAGCGATTTAGTAATATCGGCTCGCCTACTCATAGCACGTCCGAATTTCGGCAGTCAAGGATTTAAATGGAACGCGCTTCTTCCAGTTGCGTCTATGAAAATGCAGAGGCGGGTATGAAAAACGATAGGACTGTTAATGCCTGTGTTTGCCCTTAACTCGCTGCCCGTTTGGCGCCGGACCTGTGGTTTCTCGAATTATCAGTTGGGGTTCCACGGTGTGCTTGTCGTGAAGTTCGGAGCCGGGGCGGTTGATGCGCTTCAGGAGGATTTCAGCGGCGGCTCGTCCCATTTCGCGCAAGGGTTGGCGCACGGTGGTTAAGGCGGGATTCTGGAAGGCGGCACTTTGGATGTCGTCAAATCCTACGACGGAAACATCTTCGGGGACGTGCAGGCCCGCCTCGCGCAAGGCGCGAATCGCTCCCATGGCAGAGATATCGTTGAAAGAAAAAAGAGCGGAGAACGCTTCTCCCGAGGCCAACAACATTTTGGTGGCCATGTATCCGAGTTGAGGAGACGGCGAATCGCCCTCGAGTTGCGTTACCAGGCGGGGATTGATGGTCAAACCAAGATGCTCGGCAACGCGCTCGATGTTCGACCATCGGACCTCGGTGTCGGAACTGAATTCCTGTCCCTTGATGAATGCGATTTGGCGGTGGCCGAGGTGAAACAGGTGCTTCAATGCTACCTCGGCGGCACGCTGGTGGTTGAGGACGATGTTGGTTACGCCCTTCACGTCGTTGTGTCCGGAGACGGTGACGACGGGCACGGAAAGGTTCAGGTGCCAGGGGGTATCTACGGCGATGAGGCCGTCCACCGCGCGTTCGAGGAACATGCGTGGATATTCGTCGATGAGATCGGCGCGGTGGCGGTGGCTGGCGACAAAGTAGAAGTATCCCTCTTGCAGAAGATAATCTTCGACGCCGCTCATGACGGACGCGGAGTAGCCGTCGCTCACTTCGGGGACGATGACTCCGATGGTGAAGCTGCGCTGAGTGCGTAACGAGCGGGCAAAGAAGTTGGGACGGTATTTGAATTTGCGGGCGGCGGCGAAGATTCGGTCCTTGGTATCCTGCGGGATGGAGTCGGCTACGCTTGAGCGGTTGATGACGAGGGAGACGGTGGCGGGCGAGAGGTCGAGGTGCTCGGCGAGCTTTTTCAGACTCATGGGCTTGCGGGCGGGGTGGCCGGCTCCGTCGCTGGCTGATTTGGCGCTGGCTGATTTGGACTTCTTCGTGGCCACGGAGCGCAGTCTCGCACAAGGAAATCGCGGGGGCAAGGGGAGATATCGATCGGGCTTCTTCTCTGGTTTCTACTCTGGTTTATTCTTTACTGTCCTTTCTGCTATTGACATCGGCGGCAAAAGCGTATTTCATACAGACCGTTGACATTCTACTAACGCGATTTAGTTGAGTACAAAATCGTTATTTCGTGCGAGGTGCTGCTGCATGTGGTTTCCGGTGCGAGGCGCGCTGCTGCTGTCGGTGTTTTTTGCGGCGTTGGGGAGTGCATCGCTGCGGCTGTCGGCTCAGGCGGTGGCGGCGGCTTCGGCGGAAACTTCGGCGGAGGCTTCTCCGGAAATCAGGCGTGGCGCGAGTGGAATCGGCATTGCGGATCCGAAATTTGATGCTCGGATCGAGTCTCTTCTCCACGGCATGACGCTGGAAGAAAAAATTGGACAGCTGGTGCAATACTCCGCCGGGCAGGCGACGGGGCCCGGCACCGGACGGACCGACTACAAAGACATGATTGCCCGGGGACAGATCGGGTCGCTGTTTAATGTCATTGACACTCCGCTGCTCAACGAGTACCAGCACATTGCGGTCGAGAAGTCGCGATTGCATATTCCGCTGCTGTTTGGGCTCGACGTGATTCATGGATTCCGGACGGAGTTTCCGATTCCTTTGGGAATGGCTTCCACCTGGGATCCGGCATTGGTCGAGAAGGCGTCTCGTGTAGCGGCGTTGGAAGCTTCGGCCATCGGCATTCGGTGGACGTTTTCTCCGATGGTGGACATCGCTCGCGATGCGCGCTGGGGGCGCATGGCGGAAGGGGCGGGTGAAGATCCGTATCTCGGTTCAGCGATGGCTGCGGCGTATGTGCGCGGCTACCAGGGTTCGCGTATGGATGCGCCGGACACGATGGCGGCGTGCGCCAAGCACTTTGTGGGCTACGGCGCGGCGGAGGCGGGCCGGGATTACAACACGACCGAGATTTCCGAGCATACGCTGCGTCAATTTTATCTGCCTCCATTTCACGCGGCGGTGGATGCGGGGACGGCGACTCTGATGAGCGCGTTTAATCCGCTGAACGCGGTGCCGTCTTCGGCGAATCCTTTTACGCTTACGCAGGTGCTGCGGAGGGAGTGGGGATTTAGGGGGATGGTTGTCAGCGATTGGAATTCGATCGGCGAACTGGTGGCGCACGGTATTGCGGCCGATGACGCAACTGCGGCGCGCAAGGCGTTTCTTGCCGGCGTCGATATGGATATGACGAGCAGCTTTTACCACGATGAACTTGCAAAACTCGTGGGTTCGGGCGCGGTGCCGGAGGCAAGAATTGATGAAGGCGTGCGGCGGGTGTTGCGCGTGAAGTTGGCGCTCGGGCTGTTTGAGCATCCATACGTTGATGAAGGGCGCGCCAAGCAAGCTTTCTTTCTGCCGGAGAGCCTGCAGTTGGCGCAGACGGTTGCGGAGCGTTCGTTTGTGCTGCTTAGGAATGTTGGGGTGGCGGGCGGCGGGCCTCTGCTTCCGATTTCGAAGGACGTGAAGACGGTGGCGGTGATCGGGCCGCTTGCTGACAATCCTTCCGACCCGGAGGGAGTGAACGCGGCCACGGCGGCGAAGAGCGGGGTGTTATCTTTTCCTGCCGAGTTGGCGCGGCGCCTGGGCGAAGGCAACGTGTTGCGCTCCAGGGGAGTCGGGATTCTCAAAGGCAGCGACTCGGAGATCGCGGCGGCGGTCGCGGCGGCGAAGCGCGCGGATATGGTGATTCTCACGCTCGGCGAGGCTCCGGATATGAGCGGGGAGGCAGCCTCTCGATCGAATCTCGGTCTGCCCGGGCGCCAGCAGGAATTGCTCGAAGCCATCGTCAACACCGGGAAGCCGGTCGTGCTTATTCTTTTCAGCGGGCGTCCGCTCACGGCGCCATGGGCCTTTGAGCATGTTCCGGCAGTGCTGGCGGCATGGTTTCCGGGAACTGAGACCGGTCCGGCGTTGGCTCGGATGCTGTTTGGCGAATCCAATCCCAGCGGCAAACTGGTTGTTAGTTGGCCACGCAGCGTCGGACAAGAACCGCTTTATTACAACGCGCTGAGCACGGGAAGGCCGCCCGGTAAAATCGACCTGACGCGTCCGCCAACAGACGTGGAATCGAAGTATGTGTCGCGCTATATCGATGAGCAAAACTCGCCGCAGTTTCCGTTTGGTTATGGAGGCTCGTACACCACATTCGGATATGGGCCGACTGAGATCACCACGACTCGACTGAGCGCCGCGGAGTTGAATCGAAGCATGAGCGGGAAGATGGGTACGCGAGAGGCGCTGACTGTTGAGGCCACTGTCTCGAACACGGGCTCGCGCGCAGGCGAAGAGCTGGTTCAACTTTATGTCCGTCTGCAGGGGACTAGCACGGCTCAGCCGGTTCGCGCGCTGAAAGGATTCCAGCGGATCGCGTTATCCCCGGGAGAGACGAAGAAAGTCACATTCCATTTGGAATCGGACGCATTCGCGATCTGGAATGACCGCAATCAATTCGCGGTTGAGCCGGCTAAGGTCACGGTTTGGATCGGTCCGGATTCCGCCAGCGGGTCGGAGGCGAAGCTGGAAATCTTACAGTAGAGCTCTGGCAAAAATCACGACTGCGCTCTATGGAACACGTAAAAGAACACGGCCACGCTGAAGCAAGCAAATGCGTAGATGAAGGACGAGAATAACGTTAACGCGGGAACCAGGCCCCGCAGGACATTGACCACGTTGAAGACGAAAGTCCACACTAAAAGAGCCGTTACCAGAATTGTTCCGATTAGTGCCAGCAAGGCTGCATTTTTGAGGGTCATGGTCGGAGTATGAACTTAGCGAGTGTCAGCCGCAACTCCGGCTCCGCCGTATTGGGTTCGCTGCCGCTCTTCGAGAGCAGCGAGGATCTCTTCCAGGATCGTTCCGAGCTTTTCGGGGTCGGTTTCCAGTGAAGCTGCCGTGGTGAGTTCTTCCCAAGTTTTCTCGGGTCGCTTCGGACCATCACTAAGCATAACGACCTCCTTCCGAAGTGGAGCTGTTCCTTGATCGTGCAGCAGCTCACATCTCCGATGGGTCGGGCGGCTTCTGAGCATTTGCCAGCACCTTCAACTCCAATCCCTTCAGTGTACCCAGCGAGTACGCCGCGGATTCGCGTTCTTTAATCCCGGTGTTGAAATCCAGCAATTCACGAAGGCGTACTGCGACGATACGTTTGACGTCCTTGATTCTTTCCGCAAATTCGTCCAGTCGTATTTCTACCAGGCCAGCTTCGGAGAGCGCTCTCCAAAGCTTCTGCTGTTCGGTTTCCTCATCGGATCCGCTCACGGTTCCAAACCTCGTTTTATTTCCACGACCTTAGAATCCGCGGGCTTGAACCTGAGGTATGTGTATGCCAGATACTGATTCAGTTCCGCCCAGAAAGACTGCTCCCGTTGGCGAGGATCCATCCCGGATCTGGCCATCGAAAGGAGCCGCTCCTCGCACTCCTCACGCTCACTATCGGTGACCTCGTTGATTTTGCGCCACGCCTGCGGCTGGGGACCGCCCGAGATTCTGTGCTCGGGTATCACTCGTCCGTCCTCAAGAATGAAATCTCGCCAGACCAAGCCCCAACGCACTTCCTTGAGAGCAGTTGTTTCGGGTCCGGTGGAAGATTCGAACGTAACCATCTGGCCTTCCTCTGGAGGCCAGTTGGCTTCAGTACGTAGTTGCTGTGCCGTGGACTTCATCGTTCGCACACTGGTGGGAACTGGGTTTAATTGCCCGCTTTATTAATTACCTTCTTCCGGATTGGGTTTGCGGCTGACGATTCGAGATCCCGTTGCAGTTGGTCTCGGCCAATCGCTGCGAGACAACACCCGGTCCACGGCCTGCTCTACCCTCAACATAAAGCTCGCGTCGGGATCCGGCACGGGGGCTGACGCGGCCAATGCCATATCGAAAGTATGCGCGTTCGGAATTGCCTCGAGCGTGGGCACGAGATGCGGCTGCTGTTTCAGATAGCCGATCCATACAAGTGTGACGGCGTTGTACGCGGTGCTCTTCAGGAGACTGATTACCGCCTCTTGACCGTTGCCATACCACATCACAAAACTAACCAGAATTAGCTCCACGCTGGCAAAGACTCCGAAGCCGAGCGCTATGCCGAATACCTGCTGCCGCGAGTAATTTCTGAGAAAGCGGCAAAGAAGCATCAAGACCAGAAAGAGCCCAACCTGCATCAGGCGCACGCTGCGATCAAAGGAAAACACCGCCGCGACGATCCTGTCTCCATCCGCTTCGCTACTGGACAATGCACCCAGGATTGCGAGCAAAAGGAGCAGTCCGCACGACCATCGGAATATGGTGGTTCCTAAAATCTGAATTCCTCCATATTCTTTAAAGAGACTGCGCAATATTTCATCCATCACTGCGACCGTAAAGATCACGCTGAGGGCGTTTCCAGTCCAGTACGCGTCGAAGTAGCTCTCGGGGGAGAAAAACCTATAGACGACAAACAAACATGCCGACTTGAGAGTCTGAAACAGGATGTAGGAAAAGAATCGGGGAAAGACCTTGTTGGACTTGCGCCGGACCATGAAGATCAGAAGGGTGATCTGCAACAGCGGACCAGCGAGCCAGTTCACGTACGTTAACCAGTTCATCGCATTACGTACACGTAACGCTCGAAAGCATACCTATCCCCCGACCGCTCTGCAACATCTATTTTGCGGCCCTATGCCGATTTTATGAATTCAGCTTCCCTATACCTATTGAGCGCTGCAGTGTCTGGTGCGGCACAAGGGCATTGGGTCGCTACCATCCGCAACCACCACAGCTTGTTCTGCTCGAATGGCAGAATTGCCAGGCGGCGAGTTGTTGGTCAGGATTGCGCTGTACAACCCAGCCAGGGCCACAATGGTTAGCAGGACTTCCATTACCTTGTTCATTTGGGGGAGTCTCCTTCGCGCATACTTCTACGCGTGGCGAAGTATATGCCTAGTCGGCGCTTCGCGAGCGGCGAAACCTGTGGATAATTGTCTTTTTTGAGGACCCGTGCGCTGTGAACTGTGGGAGCCGCGGCCAGGCGCGGATGGAGTATGGAGTGCCGAGAGGAGAGTCGCTACGCTGGGATTAGCGGCCTCGGAATGCGTAAAGCCTTTCTCGATCCGATGCCGCGGAAGATTTGTGAACTGCGGGGGCTACGAACTACTTCGAAGCGGAGCTTGGTTGCAGGCTGGTTATCATCTCCTGAGCGAAGCCGGAGGGACCGAGTCCTCATGCACTCCTCTTAGCGGATAGGTGTCGACGCGCAGCTTTTTCCGCAGCCGACTAGTCCCGCATCCATCAAGGTTCGAACTACTGCGCGGTTTCGGTGAAGACGGCGGGGGTGGCTACTCCGGTGGCGGTGGCGGTGATGGTGATGGTTCCGGGGGACGGAGGGAGCGTATAGAGCTGGGTTAGCGTTCCGGAGTTGCTGGTGACGCCGGGATTGACGTAGGCGTAAGTGCCTCCGGCTCCGCCGTCGTCAAAATCAACGTCGACGCCGGAAACCGGGTTGCCGTATTGGTCGGTGACGAGCACGGTGAGGGCCTGCTGCAATTGGGTCCCCGCAGGAGCGGACTGATTGTTGCCGCTGGTGATGGCGATGTTGGCGGCGGGTCCGGCGACGGAATACTCGACGAAGTTTATGTTCTTCAAACCGGTGGAACTGGCGGTGACCGTCACCGTGGAGACGGTGGTGGGCAACTGCAGCGTCGTGCGCGCCAGGCCGTTCGCGTCGGTAACCACGGAAGAGGGATTGGGAACGGCACCGTGGTTGGCGGTGAAGTTGACCGTGACACCAGAGACGCCGTTCTTGTAGACGTCCTGGACCTGCGCGGTGATGGCGTTGGCGAGATTGGAACCAGCGGCGCCGGTCTGTTTTGCCCCGCCGTAGGCAATGGTCCTTACTGCGGCACCGGGAGTGGCGGTGGCGGTCGTGGTGACATTGCCAAAGCCACTGCCGGAGATCGTCAGGGTGTAAGTGCCAGCTTTTTGGGGAACGGTATAGGTCGTGGAAGCGTTGCCGCTGGCATCGGTGACAGCGGAGGCGGGATTGAATGAGCCGCCCTTGCCACCATCACTGAAGTTAACCGTGGCGCCGACGTCGGGTTGTCCGTTATATGGGTTGGAGGCCTGCACCTGGATGGGCACGGCGAGCGTGGTGGCAACGGTAGCAGTCTGGGCGTTGCCTCCGGTGACGGAGACGATGTGAAACAGTCCGTAGGCTTCGAGACTATTTCGGGTACCGACATAGACCCTGCCATTGGCCACGGTCTGAGTGACAAAATGACCAATCGGTGGCAACGCGTCGCGCCCATTGGGGGCTTGACTCGTCGCATAGAGCAGCTTGAGAGAAACCGCGTCAAAGGCGAGCAGTTGACCGGTGATGACCCACAAAACTCCGTTGCTGGTGCCATTGGCAGAAATGGATGGGGAGTGACTGCCGTTATAGCTCCCCACTGTTTTCAGCGGAGTGCCGAGCAATCCCCCGGACAGCGGAAAAGCTACGAGCGGAGAGGCGCTGGGGGCGGCGTACACGGTGTTGTTCCAGTAGGCGAGAGAGCCGAACAGCACGTCGTGGGTGACGCCCGGTTCGAGAACGACCTCCTGGAGAACCTGACTATCGTTCGGTGAAAACATTCCCAAATTGTCGCGATTAAGAACATAGACGACGCCCTGCTTGCCGCTGGCGATGAGTTCATGGGGATAGGGGCCGTCTAGATCGGGAAGGATGAGGGCTCCCGTGGAACTCAAATCAAGGTCGTGGGAGTTGAGGTAGGCCACGCTCCACGGGGTGAAATAATCGGCGAGAGTAAGATCGGGGGCCAGCTTCAACACGCTGTTGCAGAATGTCTGGCCGCCGTTAGGGACGTCGTACGGGGCGCCCGTTTCGGCGGTCTCCACGAAGATGTTGCCGGCTTCGTCGGCAGCGAGACCGTTGCCCGCCTGCCAGATGGAAGCCAATCCGTAGTCGGGCGAGGTGTTGAAGACGGCGAGCTGCGACAGACTGGCAGCGTCGTAGGAAAGGACCCAGCCGTGGGCGTCGCCGTCATTGCAGTAGTTCGAGCCGAAGCCCAGGTAAAGGACGCCGTTGACCAACAAGAGGCCGGGCCGGTTTTTCTGGTGCTTGCTGTCGAAGACGGTGACGTGTCCTTTATTACTCGTACTGGTGGCGGTGATCAGGACGGGGCTGCCCGCTTGCTCGTTGCCGGTGGTGATGTCGAGGGCGTGAAGATGGTGGCGGACCGTGGTGTTGAGAAGAGTCTTGGCCACCAGATACATGGTGTTGGTGGTGGGATCGATGACCGGCGTCGAGGGGATGCCTTCCTGGTAGTAACCGGGAATGGTGCCGCAGGGGAGATATGTGCCGCTGGCCGTCGTACCACCGTTGAGCATGCTGGCGTACCAGAGCTGTGTGCCGGTGTCGGCATCAATCGCGTAGACCGAATCGGCCTGGGTGACGACATAGACGACGTTGTGCGTGCCTTGGCCGGGGATGTTCACGTTGGGCATGTAGAGCGGCTGGGCCATCACCACATAGTCGACGGGAGCGCTGAAGAGACGGCCAAAGCTGTTCTTGCTGACGTTGGCGGGGGTGAGCAGAGTCTCATTGGTGTTGGCGCCAGTGCGGGCAATGTCACCGCGGCTGGTTGGGAAAGGCAGCTGCGCGAACGAAGACGACAGAAAAGCGATGAAGACGACGAGCAAAGTCAGGCAAAGATTGCGGACTGGCGTTGCTGGAGGCGCGAAGCTGAACATCGAATCACCAGTGGACCGGGAAGACGCACCGGAACGGATTTTCCCAACATCATGTGACAAAAAGTGGCGCATCGCCTCGTTCGCTCGAAATACAAAGTGGCGCATCGCCTCGTTCGCTCGAAATACGCTGGGTGCCCCGTTAAAGAGCACTTGGAACACCGACGCAGCGACCTCTCGGGAAAGAAAGTATCTAGCCGAAACGCAACAATTAGATGCAGTTCTTATACCGTAAAGACAATGGCACCACAATCCCACTTATTGGGTAGACGCAAGATCTTGCACACTTTGACCGTTTTTAAGAGAGACGCCGCAGGATCGCGGCTACGCGGAAATCTCTACGCCGCGTCCGGCGATCATTTTTCGCTCCAGGATCATTTTTCGCTCTAGAATGAGGTTGTCAAAGCGGCGACAACACGTCACGCAAGCGCACATGAGAGCCTGAGGACGATGTGCCGGAATCCCATTGCAGGTCGCGGAGAACCCGGAGGCTTGAAGCATGGGTATGCGGACGGCTATGGCAAGATAGGGAAACAAAGTACCCACAATTGGCGGGCCCTTTCATCGTGATATTGCGGCATAGCTTCCAATTGGCTGTAAAACTCGTTTAAAATTAGACTGTTAGGATGAAGTACTGAGGCGGTTTTGGACCCTAGCTTGCTGGGAAGGGTCCCGGGAGGGATGTGCATCTTGGAGGAACGGGGCAAACCTCTGGTCAGCGTCATTATTCCTGCGTACCAGGCGGCGGCGCACATCCGGGAGACGCTGGATTCCGTTTTCGCGCAGAGCCATCCGAACCTTGAAGTTGTGCTGGTCAACGACGGCTCGCCGGATACGGAGGCGCTGGAACAGGCGATCCGGAGCTACGGCGAGAGGCTGATCTATATCCGGCAGGAAAACCGTGGCCCATCGGGGGCGCGCAACACGGCGATCCGCGCGGCGCGAGGCAAGTACATCGCATGTCTGGACAGCGACGACCTCTACCTCCCAGGCCACTTGGCAAACATGGTGGCCGTCATCGAGGAAAAAGGGCTCGACCTGGTGTATTGCGATTCATACTTAGTCAAAAACGGAATATTGATTGGCCGGACGTTTGAACGGGAACGGCAGATTTTGCCGGTCACATTCGAGAAACTGTTGCGAGATGATTGCTGCGTCTCGACCTCGGGTTTAGTGGCCTCGCGGCAGGCCGTGATCGATGCAGGACTTTTCGACGAAGACTATCGGCGCTGCGAGGACTACGACCTCTGGCTGCGCATGTCGTTCCGCGGCGCAAAGATGGATTGTGTCCGATGGGTGGGAGTCGAGCGCCGGCTGCTCCCCACTGGACTGACGGCGGACGATCAGCTTTTGCAGGAGGCACGGATCGAAATATTCCGCAAGACGAGGGCGTCACTACCCCTTTCAGCCGCACAACAGGCAATCGTGACTGCCATGATTGCGCGGAATCAGGGGATCTCTCAGACGAAACTGGTAAAACGCTACTTGCGGGAGGGTCGTTACCCCGAAGCACGCGTGGCGGCGGGCAAAGCGGCAGTACTGCTACAGGACCGGAAAAGCAGGGGAGTAGCGCTGGTCGTGCAGATTGTGCCTTGGGCAGCCCGTCATTTTCTCCGCATGCAAGAGGCGCGGTTGGCGCGCAAAAAGACAAGTGGAAAGCGGGTAATACCGGAAGCGGGCCAACTAAGGACGGGAGCGCCCGGTGATAACCAAGAGATGCAGGAATCAAGAAGCTTGCAGCACTAACAAGAAGACGCCTCCAACCTGGCATGGCTACCCCCGGTTACAAGCCGCGACTCCCCTGAGGTCCCAGGAGTAGTCGATCCGGAGAGCGAGAGATTCTACTATGATTCAATGGCTGATCGGCGGAACGCGGCGGGCGCTGGGCCTGCACCGCCCAGGACGCAATCTGGACGTGTGGCCGGATGACGTATTCATTCTTTCTTATCCGAAGTCGGGCAATACCTGGACTCGGTTTCTGATCGCCAACCTGGTGTACCCGAAAACACCGGCGGATTTTTCCAACATCAATCGGCTGACGCCCGACCCGGAGGCGCTCTCGAAACGCGAATTGGCAAGGATGCCGCGGCCACGGATCATCAAGAGCCACCAGTATTTCGATCCGCGCTACAAGCGCGTGATCTACGTGGTGCGTGATCCGCGCGACGTGGCCCTGTCGCAGTTCCACTTTCATCGCAAGCGCGGCCTCATCGAGGACGGCTATCCGCCGGAAAGATTTGTGGCGCGGTTTGTGGCCGGCGAGACGAACCAGTATGGATCGTGGGGCGAGAATGTCGCAGGGTGGCTGGCCACGCGTCAGAACCGCCCGGGATTCCTGCTGTTGCGCTATGAAGACATGCTGGAAGATGCAGCTCGTGAGCTGAATAAAGTGGCGTCGTTCCTGGAAATCCCGACGGATGCGGAACGGATTGCGAACGCGGTGCGGCGCAGCACGGCCGAAGAGATGCGCAAACTGGAGAAGTCGCAGTGGCGCCTGTGGTCTTCGATCAAGGGCACGCGCCAGGATGTTCCCTTTGTTCGCTCGGCTAAGGCGGGAGGCTGGAGGACAGGTCTGCCGGAAGGCGCGGTGGCGCAAATGGAAGCCGCGTGGGGACATTTAATGACGCATCTGGGATACGAACTCCGGTTCCCGACACGGACAACGAATTTCGACTCGCGGTACGTGGAAACCGTGCTGAACGGTCTGGGAACGGACCGGAGCTGATGCGGAATCGCGAAAAAAGGCAGATCCTGAAGAACGTCGGCTCCAGCTGGTCGGCGCTCGCTACCAACGTCGCGGTCGGGATTTTTCTCTCTCCGTTCATTCTCCACCGGCTGGGGGACGCAGCCTTCGGGGTTTGGGTCCTGATCTTCTCGGTGACCGGCTATTACGGTCTGTTCGATCTCGGGATTCGCTCTTCGATCGTCCGCTACGTGTCCAAGTACACGGCCACTGGTGATCGCGAAAAGCTCGCTCAGTTCGTCAACACAGCCCTGTTTACGTACACCTCCATCGGGGCGGTGAGCATGGTGTTGACCGCGCTGCTAAGTTCGTATGTGGAACGCCTGTTCAAGGTTCCGCCCGAAATGCATTCGCAGGCGCGGCTGCTGCTGTTAATGGTCGGCGCTTCCGTCAGCGTCGGCTTTCCGCTGGGCATCGCCGGAGGCATGCTCGAAGGGTTGCAACGCTTTTACATCCTGAACTGGACCAGCATCGGCGCCACCCTCGCCCGCGCCGCTTTGATTGTTTATTTTCTGAACCGCGGATACGGTCTGATTACCCTCGCCCTGCTCACGGTCAGCCTGCCGGTTGTCTCCTCGATTCTTCGCGGCTTCGTCGTCTTCCGCTTGTGCCCTATGCCGATTGGTCTTAAGTATGTGGATCGCGCCTCATTCCGGCACATGGTCAATTACGGCGGTACCACCTTCCTCGTGATCGTCGCCGCGCGCCTGCGCTTCCGCACCGATGAACTG
The DNA here is from genome assembly GCA_963789205.1 of uncultured Acidobacteriaceae bacterium. Classification (GTDB taxonomy): domain Bacteria; phylum Acidobacteriota; class Terriglobia; order Terriglobales; family Acidobacteriaceae; genus Acidiflorens. The sequence continues at coordinate 172,220 of CAWBJV010000008.1, read as the reverse complement.
GTCCTCGGCACCATGATGTCAACCGTCGCCGTTACTTGGTTCAACATCGGCGCCCGGATCGTCGATTACTCACAAGAATTTGTCACCAGCCTCTCCCAGATCTTTGTGCCCATGGCGAGCCAATCGGAGGCAACCGGAAACCTCGACCGCGTGCGCAAGATTTACCTCGCCGGCAACCGCGCCTGCGCCTTCCTGATTCTTCCCGTCACTGCGATCCTGATCGTGTTCGGCAAGCACATCATCCGTATCTGGGTTGGAGCCCGCTATGTTCCACACAGCTACCCGGTGCTGGTGGTGATGATCATTCCATTCGCGCTCATGCTATCGCAGGCCGCGTCCGGACGCGTCTTATTCGGCCTCGGTAAACATCGGACCCTGGCGACCATCACCGTGATCGAGGGTGTCGCCAACCTTATCCTCAGCATCGCGCTTGTCCCCCAGCTCGGAATTGTCGGCGACGCCCTCGGAACCGCCATCCCGCTCAGTTTTACTTGTCTCTGGTTCTTGCCGCGCCATTTGAAGAAGCAGATCGGTGTTCCCGTGGGAACCTTCCTGCGCGAGGCTTATACGCTGCCGATTCTTTTGACCCTCCCGCTAGTCGCAGCGCTCTGGCTTGCCAACCGATCCTTTTATCCACGCAACCTGGTGCAGTTGGCGATCGAAATCCTGGCGGTGAGTTCTATCTACGGCGTTGGGCTGCTCTGGGCCTATCGCACCGGCCGCGCGTTTCATGTCGCGGAGATTGCCGGCTTGACCCGGCCGACGCCTCCCGAGCCGCCGCCGCAGGCGGTGGTTTCGGTGGAATATCAGAATGAGCAGTAAGGGTGGAAACGCAACGTATGTCAAAAAGAGAATTTCTTGACGAGATATACTTGAAACCGCACGCTCTGGCCTTGCTGTCCAGTCTGCGCAAGGCTGAAGAGGTGCGGGCAAGCAAGAGAACCGTCGCGAAGACCGTTGAATCCCAGTCTTCACAGGACCGTGCCCAATGAGTATTCAGAAAACAGCCAAAGCCGTCGCCAAGAAAGTACTTGTGACGAGTGGAGCTCTTCGTATGGCGCACAAGTTGGCGGCCCCCGCTGCGGTCATTCTGAGCTATCACTCCATCCAGGATCGACCGGAACAATACGCCAACACCATCGGATGCGACTGCATTCACGCCACCTCCATCTTCGAGTGGCAAATGGAGTTGATTGCGAGACGATTTAGCGCGGTAAGCATGGACGATATCTGGCGATTTCTAAAAGGTGAGAAAAATCTGCCGCCAAGAGCCGTGGCCATTACTTTCGACGATGGCTTCAAAGACAACGTTCGGGTGGCTGCGCCGATTCTCAATCGCTTTGGCATCCCGGGAACCTTCTATGTTCTCATCGGTTCGGTGGACCAGTCGAAAGCTCCGTGGTATTGCCTTCTGCGCCACGCATTCTTTACCTCACGAAATTCGAAGTGGACGGATCCGTTCTCGGGCACGATTCGCGATCTGACGGACTCCGAAGCCCGCGAAGGGGCTTTCGTGAACGCCGTCGGCGTCTGCGCGAAATCGAGCGCGCCGGCGCGCGAGGAACTTGTGCAGGATGTAGTGCGTTCTCTTGAGCGGGAACCGTTCCCCAATGAATCGGACCTGATGATGAACTGGGACGATGCGAGGTCGCTGGCGAAATCCGGCCACGTCATAGGCTCGCATACCATGACACACCCGAACGTGGCACACATTTCCGTAGAGGACGCGCGCAACGAACTGAACGAGTCCAAGCTCAAGCTGGAAGAGGAACTGGGGGAACGGGTGAAGCATTTCTCCTACCCCCATCCAGCGCTCAACCCGCAGTGGAATGAGACCACGTTGAAAATCACCGAAGAGCTTGGCTATGCCACTGCCGTAACCACGACTTCCGGCGCCGTGCGGGCGGACGCCCGTCCGCTGGCGATTCCGCGAACCTATATTCCTCGGGAGAAATCGGAGTTCCTGTGGCACCTGGAACGAACACTAGTGTTCGGCAAGGGTACCGCAGTCGGAAACCATTCCGCTGCGTGAGCGAATGACGCGAGCCACCCTCAGTCAGGAAGTGCGATTGGCAGGGCCAACGGATCTCGCCCGGATCGCAGAGTTCCTAATTCCGCTGGGCGGCAAATCATTTAGGGAAAGATTTCCCGACGGAACTGCTCAGGATTTTTACCGCTGGAAATATTTTGGAAATCCTCTGGGCGATGCGATCGTGGGCATCGCTACCGCTGCCGACTCGGTGGTAAGCGTCGTGGCAGCCACCCCCAAGCGCATCTGGCTATCGGGAAAGACAGTCCTGGCCTACGAACTCGGCGACTTTCTGACGGACGAAAACTACCGTGGGATGGGCCTGTTTTCGCAATTGATCGAACTGGTTTGCCGCGAAGCCGGCGCTGGCGGCTCTTCTCTGGTCTACGTTCGACCGAACGACGTCTCGTTCCCCATCCTTGCCGGCAAGCTTTCCTTTCACGAGGCGCAGAGGCTCGATGCCCGACGTTTTGTATTGCCAAGCCATACCGTATCGCGCAAGACTGGCATTCCTGCCGGCCTTCTTCGTCTTTCAGGCCTGGACTGGCTTCTCAAAAGACGCTGCATCCCGCGCTCCCTTGGTAGTGCCGTGACCGTGGTTCCGGTGGAACGATTTGGAGAAGAAACCGACCAACTCTGGCAAAGAGCATCCGCAGGCTACGACTTTGCCTTGATGCGAGACAGCAGTTACCTGAACTGGCGCTTTTCCGATTGTCCGACACGCTACAAGATCTGGCTCGCGCTTAGGAATGGCGAGGCTGTGGGCTTCCTCGTGACCTCGGCAAGCCGGACAGTCCCGACCGCTGCCATCGTTGATCTGTTTACCGAGAGCAGCGATGGAGAAGCAGTGCGGGCGCTATTGGCAACGGGCATGGGCAGTTTGCTAAGCGGTGGCGTCCAGTTGATTAGCACATGGACATTGCAACGATCGGCACATGTATCCGCCCTGCCCGCCGCTCATGAGCTACTGCAGCGCGCCTTCCCTTTTCGCAAGACGCAGCATCTTCATCTCGCCATTCGGGTCTTGCTCCCACAGGAAATCAACTTACCCCTGGCATCAGAAAAGTGGCATTTCACTCTCGGGGACAGCGACGGCGCTTGATGCCCGACGAAAACTCTCAATTCGCGAAAGACGAAGTGAGTGCCGCCTTCGATCGAATGGCTTCTTACTATGCCAGCGAACGGGGACAATCGCCATGGTTTCAGGCACAGCTCAAGATTGTGCTCGAGATGCTCGATTCCGAACCTGGGCTCCTCCTCGATCTCGGGTGCGCGGGTGGCGCCGAGTTCGAGCCGCTGCTCGCTCGGGGGTTTGAGATTGTCGGGCTCGACTATGCTCAGAAAATGCTTGGTTTGGCGAAGCAGCGCTCCGGCGCATCCCGCCGCGTGCACCTTTGCCGCGCGGATGCCGAATCACTACCTTTTCCGGACGCCAGCTTTGACGACGTGGTTTGCCTGGGCGTGTTCGAGTACCTGACCACCTATGATCGCTGTCTGGATGAGATCTACCGCGTTCTGCGCCCTGGCGGCGTAGCGATTATTTCCCTGCCGACGCGCATCAGCCTGGATCGCTGCTCCAACTATCTGTGCAACCTCACCGCCGTGCCCTTGTGGCGAGCGATAAAGAGGCTGACAGGCAAACCCGTATCCACCCAGCCGATTGGCCAGCGATGGAATTGGTGTATCCCCTGGCAGGTTCGGGCGCAGCTCCGCAGGCATGGTCTCAATCCAGAGCACAGCGCTTACTCAGGGTTCCTGTTGTTTCCGCTTGGGAACGTCTGGCCGGCTGCGGAGTTGCGCCTTTTCTCGTTGATGGAGCGGTTCTCGAAGTCCCACATTCTGGGGTGGACGCTGAGCCAGTACCTGGTGAGCGCCCGAAAAGTTAGCGCCCGGAATTCATCGCAATAGTGTCAGCCAGGTGCGCGATCTCGACGCGCAAGGTTTTCAGATCGGCTGCCATTCGATGACGCACCTTGATCTCTCCGATCTCACGGAATCGGAACTCAAGCGCGAAGTCGCGGATGCGAAGTTACAACACGGGTACGTTGGTTACTTTCGTTTTCCCTGTTTGCCGCCTCATTTTTCCGATCCATTCCGAAGCAACCAGATCGTCGAGACTGCCTGTCCCGCGCCTGCTTTCGTCTACTTCGGCAAAACACCGGCGGACACTGACGCAGGCGAATCTGGACACCTAGAGCCCGCATGTACTAACTACGTCCCCGATGAACTTCTGGTATCTGGGAAGCGTTACCTCCTCCCGGTACATTCAGGGTGAGGACAATCGACTAGTCCCCCAAAATCTGTACGGTCGAGGGCTCACAATGTTTGAAACCGTGGCAACGTTTAAATCAGAAGATGATCTTCTTAAATCTCATTCCGGATTTTCCCCTGCGCTCGCCCAGCGTCTGAGTGTTTTAATCCTCCTGCTGGCGGTCGCGCTGGCGACCACTTCGTGCGGCACGCTGGCGCAAGCCAATGGCGCGCAGAACAATGCCACCCCGAACCACCTGAATCTCTACGGAAATTTTCCCGCCGGCACGGTCAGCGAGTCTTACAATGCAGTGCTCGCGGTGGGTGGCGGAAAATTCCCCTACCATTTCTCGGTGAAAACCGGCGCGCTCCCCCCGGGGATCAGTTTGAACCCAACCACTGGTTCGTTCTCGGGCGCGCCCACCAGCGCGGGCGCCTTCTCGTTTGAGGTAATTGTGACCGACGCCCCGAACCTCGATCAGGGGAATAAGACGTTCGTCATTAACGTCAGTGGCGGTACCAGCAACGTCAAGGTCAGTGTGTCTCCGGCCAGCGCAACTTTGGTCTCGAATCAGAAGCAGCAGTTTACCGCCACCGTCAGCGGAACTTCCAATACCGGTGTGAAATGGTCGGCGTCGGCAGGCTCGGTCGATGCCAGCGGTCTGTTCACTGCCCCCACCGTAACCGCGCAAACCAATTTGGTTGTCAAAGCCACCAGCAATGCGGACGCGTCGAAGTCGGCCAACGTCGCCATCACCGTTGATCCGGTGAGTAACCAGGCGCTGAAAATCACCACCGGCAATCTTCCCCAGGGCCAGCAGGGGAACGCGTACAGCGAAGTCTTCAGCGCGACCGGCGGCACCGCGCCTTACGTCTGGAGCATTTCCGCAGGCACTCCTCCGGCAGGAATCGCCATGAATGGGAACGGAGATTTTGCCGGCATGCCGACCACGCCCGGTACCTCCAGCTTCACGGTCACGGTCAAGGACGCCGCTGCCAAAACTGCAACCGGCAATTTCAGCGTCACCGTCGTTGCCGGCGGCAATTTCGATGGTCCCGCGGAACTGCCGCGAGTGACCGTTCCCAGCGCCCTGTCCGACACGCCCGCGCCGGGATCGGTCCTCCCCGTCAACGCCGGGGGCGATCTGCAAGCGGCCTTGAACAGCGCGCACTGCGGCGACACGATCCAGCTGCAGGCGGGCGCAACCTTTAGCGGCAGGTTTGTCGTGCCGGCCAAGAACTGCGACAACAACCATTGGATCATCGTCCGCACCAGTTCACCGGACAGCGCTCTGCCCGCCGAGGGTCAGCGGGCCACGCCCTGCTATGCCGGGGTCGCTTCGCTCCCGGGGCGCCCGCCGTACAGCTGCTCCAATGCCAAGAACGTGATGGCGAAAGTACAAATGCCCAACCCGGGCGATGGCCCGTTCCAGCTCGTCAGCGGCGCCAACTATTACCGCTTTATCGGGCTGGAAATCACTCGTCCCAGCGGAACTTCAGGACCCGCCGTGCTGATCTCGATCTGGGGCGTAGGCGGCACTGCCGATCACCTCGTGTTGGATCGCTCCTGGCTGCACGGACAGGTGCAGGACGAAACCCACAACGCCATCACCCTGGACGGCATGACCAACGTGGCCGTGGTCGATTCTTATTTCAATGATTTCCATTGCATCTCGGTGACCGGCTCGTGCACCGACTCGCATGCCGTCTCCGGCGGCAACGGCAACAACCCGGCGGGCCCCTTCAAGATCCAGAACAATTTCCTGGAGGCCTCGGGTGAGGCCGTCATGTTCGGCGGTGGAGAGGCTACCTTGACCGCCACCGACATTGAAATCCTGAACAATCACTTCTGGAAGCCGTGGCAGTGGATGAAGGGCAGTCCGAACTTCGTCGGCGGACCGAATGGCAATCCGTTCATCGTCAAGAATCACCTGGAAATCAAAAATGCGATTCGCGTGCTGGTCGAGGCGAATCTCATGGAGAACTCCTGGGGAGGCTTCAGCCAAACCGGCAATGGCATTCTGCTCACCCCCAAAAATCAACACACTCACAGTGGCTCCAACGTTTGTCCGCTGTGTCAGGTCACCGACGTCACCATCCGCTATGTACGCATCTCGCATGCCGGAGGCGGACTCCTGCTGTCGACCGCCCTCTCCGGGAACGGCTCGGGTGGAGCGGCAGCGTTAGCCGGTACGCGCTGGAGCATCCACGATGTGGTTCTCGACGACCTCAGCACCAAGTATGTGGGCGGCGGCAGCGCGTTCGAGATCTTTAACGGATGGCCGAAGAACCCGGTCAACACCGTCACCATCAATCACGTCACCGCTTTCCCGGATCCGAACAGCCACCTGATGATTGTGGGGAACTACGTCCCGACGGCGCCGATGTATGGATTGGTCTTCACCAACAACCTGGTGATCACCGCCCGGTACCCGGTGTGGAACGCGGGAGGCGGGTCAACGAGCTGCGCCTTTAAAGACGTGCCGATCATCAGCATCACCCAATGTTTCACCACCGTTACCTTCAGCAACAACGCCCTGGTTGCGACTCCACCGCAGTTTCCCCCGTCGACCTGGCCGGCGAACAACATGTTCCCGCAAACCATCAATGAGGTTGCGTTCACCAACTTCAACAACGGCAATGGCGGAAACTACGAACTGCAATCGAGCAGCCCATACGAGAACAAGGGCACCGACGGCAAGGATCTCGGGGCCGACATTGTGGGGCTCAACGCAGCCCTGGCGAACGTCGAATAACTCTTCCGCTTCGAAGGCTTGTCAGCTTCCAGGCAATCAAGGTCCGCGGTTCGCCGCGGACCTTCCTTCTTGTCTGCCAATCACGACTTACCCAGGCAATTTGATCGATCCGGCCCGTGCTATCATCCAGTCAACCCAGTACACTGTGGAGTCTCCGCAGTGATTACAGGTGCATGCGCGGGGCGTGCGACAGATAACGATAATAAGGAGAACTGAAACATGCCTCGGCTTCTTTTGCGATCCTCTCGCCCTCTTCCCGCAGTGAAAAGCGCGCTGCCTAAAAATTTACGTTTCTTTTGCCTGGTCTCCGCTCTTCTCGTCTGGTCCACGCTGCCGGCACTGTCGGCTGGCCCTCCCACTGGTGAAAATGCATATTGTGGTAAGGGCAATGTCGCGCAGTTTGGCGCCAAGGACGGCATCGCCGAACTTCCCAAAGCCTGTTACTACACCGCGCTCGACGGAACACCTTCGCCGGGAAAACAGATTCGCGTCCCCGCCAAGTCCAATCTGGCCACTGCCATCGACGACGCCAAGTGCGGAGACACGCTCCTTCTGCCCGCTGGGGCCTCTTTCGATGCGACCGAGCTGCCTTCAAAAAAATGCGACGACCAACACTACATCACGGTTCGAACCGACACGCCCGACTCCAAACTCCCGCCCGAAGGCGCTCGCATCTCGCCAGCGTGGGCCGGAGTCGCCAGCCTTCCCGGGCGTCCGCCCTTTGCTCAACCCTCCGGTGGACCGGCCAAGTTGCTTGCGACGGTGGTGGTGCGGCGCGCTTCGGGCGCAACCGTCGGAGATCACTTCCGCTTCATTGGAATTGAGTGGACCACTCCTCCCGACGCCAATATCGGCCGCATTGTGGCCGCCGAACACACAGACCACGTCATCTTCGATCGCAACTGGTTCCACGCCGCCGATGGCGCGGAAGTAGGCCACGGCGTTGGAATCATCCACGGCTCGCACATGATTGCTGTCATCAACTCCTACATCAGCGGACTGAATTGCATCGCTCGCACCGGAAAATGCACCGATGCCACCGGCATCGGTGGTGGAGGGGGCGACGAACCCATCTCCGCCCTCAAGATTTACAACAACTTTATCGAGGCCGCGGGAGAGAATATTCTGTTCGGCGGCAGCGCCGCCACCATCGTTCCTACCGACATCGAGATCCGCCGCAATCATCTGTTCCGCCCCATGCTCTGGAAGGAGGGCGAACCCGGCTACACGCCCACCGCTTCGGGAAATCCCTATATCGTCAAGAACAACTTCGAGCTCAAGAGCGCGATTCGCCTATTGTTCGAAGCCAATCTGCTCGAGAACAGCTGGGGAGGATTTAGCCAGACCGGATTTTCCATTTTGCTCAGCCCCAGGAGCCAAGCCAGCCTCTGCCCGATTTGTCGCGTAAACGACATCACCATCCGTTTTGACCGGGTTCGAAATGTTGCCGGAGTCTTCCAGATCTCCAATGCGCTCGCAAAGACCGGCGGCTCCGCCGCCGACGGCGGCCGCTACAGCATTCACGACCTCTTCGCCGACGAGCTGCACGATAAGGATTACAAGGGCGGCGGCCCCTTCCTGGTTCTGATCTCCACGCGGCCACCCGCGCATGACATCCAGATTGATCACGTAACCGCGTTTGTCAAAAGCGTTTTGCTCTCGGTTCTGAACGATGGACCGAAGCTGCCAAACTTCACGCTGACCAACAGTGTGTTTTCCGTGGGAGATCGGCGGCAGCCGTTGGCCTCGGCTGGCGGAGGTCCCGAAAGTTGCGCATCCAAAACCCAGGCGCTAGGCGCTGAAGCCGTTCTGCAAGCCTGCTTTGATCCCTATAAGTTTGATAAGAACCTGATCATCAGCGGGCGGGGGTCCTTTCCCAAAGGAAACATCGTTGTCGGATCGCCGGAAGCGGCCGGCATCCGCGACCTCAAGAATGGCGTCAGTAAGGATCCAAGGCTCTGCCACGAAAAAGGGACGGGCTGCCCCAAGGTCTCCCCGGGAGCAGGCGCTGCTTCCGATGGGCGGGACTTGGGGGCGGACATTGACGCCGTCGAAGCCGCCATTGCTGGGGTGGAATAGAGTTCGGCGATTTGTTGCCGAAGTTGATCGGGTGACACTGAACGAGTGGCAAGTCTCGAAAATGAAGGTTCCATCGCCGGCCGCATGAGATCGTGACAAGCCTTAGGTGACTTCTGTAACCCCTGTATTGACGAGGCTCTCAAACAACGCACGCCGCCTTGCGTGATAAGATTTTTAGGGTGCCTACGCCCAGTCCAAGCGATCGCAAGCATTCTCCTGTCTTCGTGATGGGCTGCCACCGCTCCGGCACGAATCTGCTTTACGACATGTTATTGTCTTCTGGCGGGTTTGCCATCTACCGCGGTTTTCTGCCGATTTACAAAATTCTGATTCCCCGCTTCGGCTCCATGAAAAGTGCTGCGCACCGCAAAAGGATCCTCGATACCTGGCTCCAAAGCAAGGGGTTCCGGCGCACCGGCCTCGATGCGGAACAGTTGTCGGCGCGCATCCTGAACGAATGCCGCACCGGGGGAGATTTCATCCGCGTCGTCATGGACGCGGTGGCCCGCAACCAGCAAGTGCAGCGCTGGGCGGTGTACGATCCTGACAATGTGCTGCATGTCGAGCGCGTGAAGCGCGACATTCCCAACGCGCTGTTTGTGCACATCATTCGCGACGGGCGCGACATCGCGCTCTCGCTCAAGAAAATGGGTGGCTTCACTCCCCTGCCCTGGGACCGCAATCAAACCGCGAGCCTGGTGGCGACGTCGCTGTACTGGGAGTGGATGGTTGATCAAGGCCGCGCCCATGGACGCAAGTTCCCTGCCGACTACATTGAGATCCGCTACGAAGACCTGATCACTGACCCGCGCGAAACGCTCGGCAAACTCGGCGGCTTCCTCGATCACGATCTGGACTACGATGAGATTCAGCGGGCCGGCCTGGGCCGCCTGTCGGAAACGAACTCATCGTTTCGCGAAGAAGGCGCGAAGGAAACAATCAGCCCGCTTGGCCGCTGGAAAGAACGCCTGGCGCCCGAAGATGTCGCCGCCATCGAAGCGACCGTGGGCCAGTGCCTGCAGGAAAATGGCTACGCACTGTCGCTACCCGCCGCCGAGCGCCGGCGGAGCTTGCGGCAGTCGTGGATGCGCGGTATGTATCCCAGCTTTCTCGCTAGCAAGCTGTGGCTGAAGTTGCATACGCCCGTTGGCCGGCTCGCCAACATGTCTGCGCTCGAACTCGAAGAAGAACCGGTGCCAGTGGCCGAGTCGGTCCGGTCCTGAGATTCGTGGCGAAGAACGTCATGAATTCGGCAACCAGAGTCACAGAAGACGCCATGGAGAACACCAACGCCCTCGTCGAAAATCGGCCAGCAGGTCAGGCGGCGGTGCCGGGCGCGCGAGGCGTTCGTTCTCAGGCTCCGGTGTTTGTGCTGGGCTGCGGACGCTCGGGAACCAAGTTCCTCTACCACACGCTGCTTTCCGCAGGAGGGTTCGCCGTATATCACGCGGAGAGTAATGCTTTCAACCTGCTCGGCGTGCGCTTCGGCAACCTAGCCCGTCGCAGCAACCGCCGTCAACTGCTCGACGCCTATTTCACCAGCAAACTGTTTCAGCGTACCGGACTCGATCCCAAGGAAATCGAAGAGCGCGTGATGGAAAATTGCCATAATGCCGGCGACTTCCTGCGTATCGTGATGGAAGCCATCGCGCGCAAACAAGGTGTCCGGCGCTGGGCCGAATGTACGCCACTGCACCTGCTCTATCTTCCGTTGATCAAGAAACTGATTCCCGATGCACTCGTCGTACACATTATTCGCGACGGCCGCGACGTCACCGCCTCCTTGCATCGCATCGGCTGGATTCGTCCACTGCCATGGGACCGCAGCCGTGCCTTCCTGGCACCCGCCATCTTCTGGCGATGGATTGTCAGCAAGGGCCAGCGTTACGGTCAGGCGATGGGGGCCGATTACATGGAAGTTCATTACGAAGATCTGGTTCAGAATCCGCGCGAAACGCTGTCGCGCATCGGCAAATTCATTGAACACGATCTAGACTATGACCGCATCCAGCAGGTCGCGCTGGGATCGGTGCACAATCCGAATTCTTCGTTTCTTGGCGACGGCAAGGAGACCGAAGCCAGCACCATCGGCCGTTGGAAACGCATGTTCACCCCACCGCAGGTTCGCGACATCGAGTCGAGCATCGGCAACCTGCTCGTCGACACTGGGTATGCGCTCGAAACACGGCCCGCGGAACTGCATTCGTCACCGCCCGTGCGTTTCATGAATTTTCTTTATCCGTTGTATTTCGACTTCAAACTTTGGCTGAAATCAGATACTCCACTCGCCCGCATCGCCGACAAGGGGCGCATGGGCATTCCAGAGTCGGATGCAGAGTCGGATGCAGAGTCCGAAGCAAAGTCCAAAGCGAAGGCCGATGCCTGCTAGGGCTGCGCCCACCGCGAATGAGCCTGACGATGAATGCGATTTCCCTAACCTGGCAGCCCGAAGGCGCGTTTCACCACGTCGGCTTCGTCGTGGCTTCGATTCCGAATTCCGTGCAGGGCTTCGCTAGTGTGTTGCAGGCAGATTGGGACGAACAGGTTTTTCATGATCCCAACCAGGGCGTTCGGGTCACGTTCCTGAAGAGCCGGCGCGCGGGCGATCCGCTCTGGGAACTGGTGGAACCGGCCGATCAACAATCGCCCGTATATTCCTTCGCAGCCAAGGGCGACGGCCTGCACCACGTTTGTTACGTCGTGGACAATATGGAACAGGCGCTCGCCGACGCGCGCACGCTGGGAGCGATTGTCACGCGGCAGCCCATGCCGGCAGTCGCATTCGGCGGCCGACGCATCGCCTGGATCTACACCAGAAACCGTCTCCTGATCGAGTATTTGGAACGCTGATTCAATATCTGATTTGATTTTAATGCCTGATTCGATGTCCAATTCGCCGCCTGATCCGAAGGCCGCTGAACACAATCCGTCAAACCTGCGCGCAGAAGTTGACGGCCTGATCGCTCAAGGCGCTTTCGATCTTGCCTCACGCCGGCTGGCCGAACTTTGGCGGCGCGATCCCGCGTCGGGGACAGCGAGCTTCGTGACCTCGCGGCTCGACGAGTTACGCGACAAACTCGCTCTTACAAAATTTAAACTGGCGATTCTGCGCTCGTTCACGGTGGAGCCCATCGTGCCGCTGTTGCGGGCCGAAGCATTCGCGTACGGCATCGACCTTGAAGTCCATGTCGGCGATTTCAACACCTACGTCCAGGACATGCTGGACAGCCAGAGTTCGCTCTACCGCTTCGCCCCGAACGCGGTCGTGCTGGCCGTGCGCGCCGACCAGGCCGCGCCCGAGCTATGGCGTGACTTCGCCGACCTGGCGCCGGAAGTGGCGCAGCAAGCCGCCGAGCGCGTAGTTCGCGGGTATGAGCAGTGGATCGGCGCGTTTCGAAAACACAGCCAAGCGGCGCTGATCGTTCATTCTCTCGAGCGCCCGTCGGCTCCAAGTCTCGGAGTTCTCGACAGCCAATCCGAGGCGGGCCAGTCCGGACTCATCCGCCAGATCAATCGTGAACTGCGGCGCATTGCCGCGGGATTTCACGGAGTGTACGTGCTCGATTACGACGCGCTGGTGGCGAGCCATGGCAGCGAGCATTGGCACGACGAGCGCAAGTGGCTGATGGCGCGGCTGCCCATCGCGGCAGGTCATCTTATTCACATGGCGCGCGAGTGGATGCGTTTTATCGTGCCACTCAGCGGACGCACCGCCAAAGTTCTGGTCGTCGACCTCGACAACACATTGTGGGGTGGAGTAATCGGCGAAGACGGAATGACCGGCATTAAAGTTGGTCCCGAATATCCGGGCGCGGCGTATCAGGCTTTGCATCGCGCCCTGCTAGATTTGTCGCGCAAAGGAGTCTTGCTCGCCATATGCAGCAAGAACAATCTCGACGACGCGATGGAGGCGCTGGAGAAGCATCCCGGAATGCTGGTGCGCGCAAAACATTTCGCCGCGATGCGTATCAACTGGACCGACAAGGCGCAAAATCTCCGTGAGATTGCGCAGGAACTCAACGTCGGCATCGATGCGCTCGCCTTTCTCGACGACAATCCCTTTGAGCGCGAGCAGGTTCGCGCCGCGCTTCCCGAAGTTACCGTCATAGATCTCGGGAAGGATCCGCAGGAGTATGCGTCCGCCGTCAGGAATTGTGCGGTGTTCGAGCGGCTCACGCTTTCGTCCGAAGACCAACAGCGCACCGACATGTATGCCGCGCAGAAGCAGCGCGCCGGCGCCGAGCAGAACTTTCAATCGAAGGAAGATTTCTTCCGTTTCCTGGAGCAGGAAGCCGAACTGGAACCCGTGTCGGACCTGACGCTGGCGCGGATCGCGCAACTGACGCAGAAAACTAACCAGTTCAACCTGACTACCCGGCGCTATACCGAGCCACAGATCGCGGAGATGGCTAAAAAGCCGGACTGGCACATATTTTCAATCCGGGTGCGCGATCGCTTTGGCGACCACGGGCTAGTCGGGGTCGCGATCGCGCACGACGAAGGCGAGCAGTGCGAAGTGGACACCTTCCTGCTGAGCTGCCGCGTCATAGGAAGAACAGTAGAAACCGCACTTCTCGCCCATCTCGCCGAAAGCGCTGCCCAGCGCGGACGCAAGCGGTTGGTGGGCTGGTTTCTGCCGACTAAGAAGAATGCTCCGGCCCGCGATTTCTATCCGCAGCATGGCTTCGAGCGGCAGGAGGCAAATGGCACCGGCTCGCTATGGACGATAGATCTGAAGAGTTCCACCCTCCGCAGTCCCGATTGGATTAAGCTGAAGGTTGCGACACCGTCGAATCACGGAAAATAAAGCGGGAGGAAAGAATTGACAGCCAGTACGTTTGAGCAGGTGCGGAACATCGCCAGCGACATTTTCGGAATTCCGGCGGACAAAATCACAGCGGAATCTTCGCCGGAGACGATCGAGAATTGGGATTCCATGCAGCATCTGAATCTGGTTCTCGCCACCGAAGAAAAGTTCGGAGTGCAGCTCGACCCAGAAGACATCGAGCAGATGAAGAACATCGGCGCCGTCGCGAGACTGGTCGAAAAGCTGCAATCGGCGGCGCGCTGACACATTTGGTTGTCGCGACGGCGCAGCGCGCGCACCCTTCATTCATGGCCATCGTCATCCAGCCTTATCGTCCCGAGCACGAGCCCGCGGTGGCGGATTTCAATCAGCGTCTCCTGCCGGCAAGCGAGTACGAGAAGATGGTGTTCTATCGCCGGTCGGAGCCGCGCTGGCTGCCGCGTACGGCGGAATCCCGGATCCACAACGAATTTTTCGTCGCCGTCGACGGCGGAATCGTGCGTGGCGGCTACGCGCTCAAAAGCCAGGAATTTTTCTTCCCCGACGGACAGATTCGCTCGATCGGCTATTATCACCATCCGCTGTCCGAAGGCATCGTCAACAAGGCTCATGCCATGGTGGGCGCGCTGCTCCTCCGCGACGCGATGCAGCGCGCACCGCTGCTCTACTGCCTCGGCATGGGCGGATACGACCGTCCCTTGCCGCAGATGCTGGTTCGGCTCGGATGGACGCATTGCCTGGTGCCGTTCTTCTTTCGTGTCGTGAATCCCAAGCGCTTCTTAAGAAACATGCAGACCCTGCGCTCGTCGCCGTCGCGGAAGTTTCTGATGGATCTCGCAGCCTATACCGGCGCCGGATGGGCCGGCTCGAAACTGTTCCATGGCTATCGCGCTCTGCGAGCACCCCGCCTGCTTGCCGCCCAGTGCTGTGAAGTTGCGAGCTTCGAAGCGGGCGACGCCGAGAACTTGCAGTCTCTTTGGGAACAGGCGCGGCAGACTTGCTCGTTCACGGCCGTGCGCGATACCGCGGCTTTGCGCGTTCTGTATCCTCCGGCCGAAACGCATCTCACGCGCATTGTCATGAAGCGCAATGGCGCCGCGATCGGATGGGCGGTAGTGGGCGAACGCCGCAAGGATGCGAAATACGGGAACATGCGCGTCGGGTCGGTCGTTGACTGCTTCGCGCTGCCGGGAGAATTATTTTCGGTGGTGCGATGCGCCACCCAGACACTCGAGCGGGAGGGCTTCGACCTGATCCTCAGCAATCAGAGTCACCATGCCTGGCGCGAGGCGTTCAAAGCAGCTGGCTATCTGCCGGGACCATCGAATTTTATCTTCGCCGCGTCGAAGAAGCTAGCGGAACTGCTGGCTCCGTTTGAAGAAGTGCGTCCGCGAATGCATTTGACGCGCGCGGATGGAGACGGGCTGCCGGGGAATTTTTAGTACAGCCGTCAGCTCTCAGCTTTCAGCCCTCAGTTAGAAGCCCTTCCTTCACTGGGTGGCGTGGGTTATTTCCGAGGTTTCTTTTTCCGTCTCGGTGGAGAGCTTGTAGCCTAGTTGTTTCATAATTGACCCCCAGTGGGCTTCCATATAGGTCACGGTCTTTTCAGGGAGGACGGCTCGCCATCCGCCGGATGACGCTTTACGGACGAAGGGCTTGTCGCTGCGGGTATGGAATGTGGCCACCCATTTCTTGCCTTGCGTCTCTTCCATTTTGCGCATATTGGCGGCGGAGCTTCGTTCGATGGCTTGGTTGATGCGCTCCGGATCCGGGTTGAGGCCCATGAACTGGGCCACGCGCGCCAGTTCGCGCTGTTGATTTGACTGCAAGTCTTCGTAGCGCATCAAGAGGAAGCTGTCGTGTCCCTGACGCGTTGCCATCCAACTGTTGACGTGGTCGGCCCAGGAACCGATGCGGCGCCAGAAGTTGCCGTCCATCCAACGCGGAACGAATTCTTCAATGGGACAGCCCTCGGGAATCGAACGCAGCTTCATCTCCCAGTGATAGTTGGAAATGGCGACGTCGCGCGGGTCGCGCACAATGTAGATGACGCGGCGGTAGCGGGCGTCAAAGCACTCGTGGCTTTTGAGCACGCGCGGGCGCGGGCGGCGGCGCAGGACCCAGTCGGCCGTCTTGTACATGTCGGGAACGAGCCGCTCGACATTTAAAAAGGTGACGGGCTCGTTTGGGTTGACGAAATTGCCGACAAGGAAACGCGTCCAGGTGTTGCCAGAACGCGGATAGGACGTGAGAAAAACGTCGTCGTCGAAAATGGTGATTTCGCGCTCGAGCAATGTGCGGCGAAACAGCACGTCGTGAACCCGCGATAGATGCCGGAATGCCCTGCGAACCAGTAACGCCATTGATGCTTCCCCTCGTTATTTATTCTTCGCCTTAATCTACTTTATTCCTCTTTTATTCCTCCGCCGGAGTGCGTTCGGCGGAACGGTTGCCTTGCAGCCATCCGAGAACTTTTTGCTTGCGCGCAAACATGTTGCGAGCTTCATTGCGCAACGCGCCTACGATCTGATAACGAGATTTGGTGAACCAGGGCACGCGATGTGGCGTGCATCCGTACTTTTCTTTGTAAGTGCCTTCGCCGCCCCAGTCGAAGATGGTGGCGCCGCGCTTTTTCCAGTAGCGCATGGCATACCAATGGCAGGCTTCGTTGGGGCGCAGGTTCTGATAGGCCCGGAAACTGGCGTTGCCCCAGAACTCCGCGATCTGGTTGAAGCCGGGATAAATTCCAGTGGCGATGCACTTCCCTTCCGGATCACGCGCTCGAAGCAACAAGACATTGCCGCCCGGCTCTACGTTGCGAACCAGGGCGCGGACGCGCTCCACCGAATACGTGGGAACGAGGGATTGTTTGGCAAAGACGTCCTGAAGTTGCTCGTAATATTCGTCGGCGAAGGCGAGGTCATGCGCCTCTTCAATCTTTAGCCCGCTCTTATCAGCCTTGCGAATGCAGCGACGGCAGGCGCTTTCCATGCCGTTGAACAAGTCCTCTTCCGAGCGGGACAAGTCGGTGCGGTAGGAAGCATAGTATTCGGCCTTGAATCCCGCCGCCTCGCCGTCTTCGAAAGTGAAGTTCGGATCGGAGACTTCCAGATGCAGGCACTTGAGATCGTCCCAGGCAAACTTTTCGAGGGCTTCCAGCGCGGCGCGGCGCGGGATGCCCGGACTGAGATTGAAGCCGATATAAGGAGTCGTCCAGCCAGGAAAAGAACTGCCCAAAACTTTCATACCGAACTTCGAGAACGTGAGCCCGGTGAAGTATCCGAGGACGTCGTTTTCTTGGCGCAATTCGGCCAGGACGGGCTGCGCTTTCTGCGACTCGGCGACGAATTGCAGCCACTCGCGCGTCTGAAAGACAGTGCGGTCGGCGAAACGGTCCAGGCGCTTCCAGTCGGCGGCTTTGATGTCGATGGGATAGAACTTCATTCTTTTTTCCGGTCGCGGTGCTAACGACAAATCGTCTGTAGAGACGGGGCTGCTCCCGTCTCTCGCACGCTGCCAACAGAGACGCGGCAAGCCGCGTCTCTACGGGAAATCCTACCAGCAAATTCCTTCATATTTCTGGGCGCCTTCCGGACGCCGCGTCTTATCAAGGTGAATGAGATCGATCACGATATGTTCGGGCCGAAGATATTTGGCAAGCTGCTCTTTGCTTGCCGATTTGTTGCCGAGGATTACAACTTCGGCGGTAGTTAGTACGCCTTCGAGGTCGGCAGATAGTACAGATCCGATATGCGGGATGACCTCTTCAATGTACTGGCGATTGGAACCGGCGAGGCGGCCGAGGGAGACATCCTCGTCCCAAACTTTGACATCGAGGCCCTCGCCCATGAGGCGTTTGATCAACTGCACCTGCGGGCTCTCGCGCAGATCGTCGGTGCCGGCTTTGAAGCTCAGTCCAAGCTGCGCAATTTTCTTTTTGCCTGTGCTCATCACCATTTCTATGGCACGATCGACGTGCTCGGCATTGCTCGGCATGAGCGATTCGAGTAATGGGAGTTTGAGATCGAGTTCCTTCGCCTTGTAGGTGATGGCTCGCAGATCCTTCGGAAGGCAGGAACCGCCGAAAGCGAAGCCCGGGGAAAGATATGCGGGAGAAATGTTCAGCTTGGTGTCGGAGGTAAAAATTTTCGTGACCGCGTGCGCGTCGACGCCGAGATGCTTGCACATGGTTCCCATTTCGTTGGCGAAACCGACTTTCAGCGCGTGATAGCAGTTGGAAAAATATTTCACCATTTCGGCCACCGGAATGGTCGTCTCGTAAAGAGTGCCCGGAGTGTTCTTGTAAAGTTCGCGCAGCGGCGCAAGGTGTTGCGTGTCGCTGGCTCCGAGAATGGTGTAGGGCGGGTTCAGGAAGTCGGCGACGGCGCTGCCTTCGCGCATGAACTCGGGGTTGTAGCAAACGGTGAAATCCCGGCCGCACTTCTTGCCGCTTTCTTTTTCAAGGATGGGGAGCACAATCGTTTCGGTGGTTCCGGCGAGCACCGTGCTGCGGAGAACAAAAACGTGTGGCGATTTTTTCTGGCGGATGGCGGCGCCGATTTCCCTGGCAACGCTTTCAATGTGGCTCAGGTCGAGCTTGCCGTTTTTCAAGCTGGGCGTTCCGACGCAGACGAACGAGACTTCGGAATTCAGCACGGCTGCGGTGGCGTCGGTAGTAGCGTGCAAAAGGCCGGCGCGGTTCGCTTCGGCGACCATGTCACTCATGCGAGCTTCGATGATCGGAGTGCGGCCCGACTCCATCATCTCAACCTTGGCGCGGCTCACGTCGACGCCGATGACTTTGTGGCCCATGGAGGCGAAGCAGGCGGCCGATACCGAACCGACGTATCCCAACCCAAAAATGCTAACGGACAAACCCAAGCGAATTCTCCTGGCAATCGAGTTTCTAGGGGCTACTGCGTGGCACTAGGAACTATATCAACCCCTTGGTAAGTGATAGCAAGCCGCAATCCATCGGGGCGCCAGAAGTCCTGAGACCCATACAACAACATTATTGTTTTCAGTACGTTACGGAACATCCTTAAAAGGGTGCCGGAGTCCAATTCGACTTGGGGCAAAAGGTGGACAAGTTTTTCCACCGGGTGGGAACTCTGCCGGGCCAAATTGCCGCAACCTCAATCGTATCGCATCGAGTCAGAGTCCCTTTGGCGGTCATGGGTCGGCAAAGTTACAGGGGTAACGGCGGGGTGAGAGCGGCCTTTTCAGCATGTAAGATAAATTCGATGGCCTCTAAATGGCAGAGCAAGCTGGCGCGCGTATCCCGGATGGACTGGGAAGAGGTGCGGGTGCGAGCGGGGCAGGAATTCCACAAACACAGCGACCTGCTCAAGCACCGGATGGGCGTGCACGCTGGGGCGATTCGGCTGAATGCAGATTCGGCGGCACGGCACGGGCAATTCTTTTTTCCCGCCAGGGAAATTTCGGAGCGCACGGAGTTGTTGCGCAAACACCTACCCGACGACGTGGACGAAATTCTGCGCGACGCTGATGAGATTTGCGGCCATCGTTTTCGCCTGCTGGGCTACGAACGTCTTGAGTTCACTCTCGACCGCGGTAGCGGCAATTTCGGCGGTGACAATTTCGGTGATGACAATCTCAAAGATATTGACTGGCATCTCGATCCGGTGCACGGCAAGCGAGCGCCGCTCGATCCGTGGTTCCAGATTCCGTTTCTTGATTTCGCAGTGGTGGGCGATCACAAGGTCACCTGGGAATTGAACCGGCACCAGCACCTGGTGACGCTGGCCAAGGCCCGACTGCTCAGCGGGGACGAGAAATACACTCGCGAACTTATGGCGCAGTGGCACAGTTGGATCAAGGCGAATCCGTATCCGTTGGGGATTAACTGGGGGAGCACGCTCGAGGTCGCCTTCCGCAGTCTGTCGTGGATCTGGGTGGACCGGTTGCTCGCGGGAGCAACCGAGTGCGCGAATTTTCGCGCGGAGATGGCGCCGGCGCTAGCGTTTCACGGGCATTATATTGCGCGATACCTATCTACCTATTTCTCTCCCAACACGCACCTGCTGGGGGAAGCGGTGGCGCTGTTCTTTCTGGGAACTTTGTATCCGCAGATGCCGCGGGCCGCGCGCTGGAAGGAATCCGGCTGGAAGATTGTGCTGCGCGAGGCTGAGCGGCAGGTGCGTCCGGATGGAGTTTACTTCGAGCAATCACTGTACTACCACGTTTACGCCCTCGACTTCTTTCTATATACACGTGTACTCGCGGCCCGGAATGGAATGGAAATTCCACCGGCGTACGACGCGGTGCTGGGACGAATGCTCGATCTGGTCGCAGCCCTGGCGCAGGCCGGACCGGCGGAGGGCTTCGGCGATGACGATGGCGGGCGGTTGTGGAATCCGCGACGCAACCGGACGGAGCAGATGACGGATCCACTCGCGCTGGGCGCGTTGATGTACTCCAGCGAATTTTCGGCGGCGCGGCTGACAGAGGAAGCGATCTGGTTGTTTGGCAATCAAGCCGTTGAGAAACTCGCGCGCGCGAAAACGAGCCCGGTTGCGACATCGACCGCATTTCCCGACGGCGGGCTTTACGTCCTCGCGGATTCACAGCCGTACGCGCAGGCTATGGTAGTGGATGCCGGTCCTCAGGGCACGGGACGCTCGGGGCACGGACATGCCGACGCACTCAGTCTGCGACTCACGATGGATGGACGGCGCTGGCTGGTGGACTCGGGGAGCGGCGTCTACATTTCGAAAGATCCCGCGGATCGGAACGCGCTTCGCGGGACGGGCGCGCATAACACAATGCGCGTGGATGGAGTCGACCAGGCAATTGCAGATGAAGCTTTTTCGTGGACTCACATTCCGACCACGCAAGCGGAAAACTGGATCGTCGGGAAAAGCTTCACTTACTTTGTGGGCAGCCATGATGGATATGCGCGGCTGGCGGATCCGGTTGTGCATCGGCGGCACGTGCTGCATATTACCGGCGGTTTGTGGCTGGTACGCGACATTGCGCTCGGTCGAACGGAACATGAACTGGAAATACGGTGGCACTTCGCCCCCGACCTCGAAGTTCAAGCCGTCGGATCTGGACGGGTGGAAGTATCGATATCGCGATCAAGATCGACTTCCGGCGCTGTCTCTGATGAACCGCGACTAAGCCTGATCGTGCCCGAGGAGACTGCCTGGCACGCCGCAACGGAAGTTAGCAGAACTCTGCTCTCGCCCGCTTATGGTGCGTTCCAGCCGGCGCCGTTAGTGCGATGCCACGCGCGAGTGTTGCTGCCGGCGGAGACGGCGACTGCGATGCTACCACGCCGCGGCGCATTCCGGCCGGAGGGCGAACGTCGTACCGAGCCACGCGTCGAACAAAAACTTGAACCACGACTCGCCAGCATGGCACAGGCGGCAGTGCAGGTGTACGAACTCGATTATCATGACGAAAGCCACGGATTCTTTTTCGCGCTCGGCGACGAGGCGTGGAGTTTTGGTCCGTGGTCATCGGACGCGCAAGTGTTGTATTGCCGCATCGAAAAAGAGAACCTCGGGCACTTGATCGTAATCGGGGGAACTTTCGTCGCGTGGCAAGGACAGCCTCTGCTGAAGGCGGCGGGGCCTTCCAACTTTTTCGAGTGGCGCAAGCAGGACGCACTGATGAACGCAACGCCGGGCGAATTTTCCGCTACGGCTTTATTCGAACAACTGACGGGCGGCTCGGTTTCCTCGTCGGTCGGCGTGAATCATAGTTCGTCAAATCAAGGTTCGTCGAACCAAGGTGCGTCAAAACAAGGTTCGTCGACATACGCGGAGAAGCACTAAATGTGCGGCATCGCTGGGATTCTTGAATTCGGACGGGACACGCGGGCGAGCGCCGCGGCTCTGCGCGAAATGTGCCGCGTGATCAGCCATCGCGGTCCAGACGACGACGGTTTTTATACCGACGGCGTGGCCGGGATCGGCATGCGGCGGCTCAGCATTGTCGACGTTGCGGGCGGGCATCAGCCGATTTCGAACGAAGATGGCACCCTGTGGATCGTGTTCAACGGCGAAATCTACAACCATCTCGCCTTGCGCGAGCAACTCATCGCGCGCGGCCACCGCTACAGCACGCACAGCGATACCGAGACCGTCATCCACCTCTACGAAGAGTACGGCGCGGATTGCGTGCAGCACCTGCGCGGCATGTTCGCCTTTGCCATCTGGAATCGCAACACGAAAACACTTTTCATAGCGCGTGACCGGCTGGGCATCAAGCCGCTGTACTACAAGTTGACGCCGGAGCGGCTGCTGTTCGGATCGGAAATCAAAGCGGTGCTGGCGCATGGCGGCATTCGCCCGGAGTTCAATCGGGCGGCGCTGCCGGAGTATTTGGCATTTGGATATTTGTCGGGCGAGGAAAGTTTCTACTCCGGAATCCGCAAGCTGCTGCCCGGACACACGATGACGATTGGCCCGCAAGGCAAAGCGGAAATCCGGCAGTACTGGGATTTGGATGCGTCAAAGCCGCATGAATCTCGAGATCAGAGTTACTACGTCCAGAGTTATCGCGAGTTACTGGAAGGCGCGGTCAACAGCCACCTGATGAGCGACGTGCCGCTGGGCGTGTTCCTGAGCGGTGGCGTGGATTCGAGTGCGGTGGCCGCGCTGATGACGAAAATACGGCGAGAGCCAGTCGAGACTTTTTCCGTCGGCTACACCGAGCAGACTTACAGCGAACTGCCCTATGCACGCACAGTATCGGATCATATCCATTCGCGGCATCATGAAGTGCTGGTCAGCGAGCACGAGTTTTTTGCCGCGTTGCCACATTTGATCTGGCATGAAGACGAGCCGATCGTGTGGCCTTCGAGCGTCTCGCTCTATTTTGTCTCCAGGCTGGCCCGGGAAAGAGTCACGGTGGTGCTGACCGGTGAGGGCGCCGATGAAACCCTGGCGGGCTACACGCGCTATGCCTTCACACTGAAAAATGCGGCCATGGACCGAGCGTACCGTAGCGTCGTTCCGAACATTGTGCGCCGCGGATTGCGCGACTCGGTTGCGACTTCTTCCCTGCTGGGAGCCACCCTGCGCCGCAAACTGGAACATACATTTTTAGCCAAGGATGGAAATTCCTGGGCTTCTTTCTACTTCGATAATTTCTTTTCCGCCTTCGGCGAGGAGGAGCAGAACGGATTGCTGACCGACGAGTTCGCACGGGAAGCGGCGCCCAGCACGGCGTATAAGAATGTCCTCGACTACTGGGACCGCTCGTCGGGCGAAATGCTGCAGCGGCTGCTCTACACCGACATCAAGACGTACCTGGTGGAACTGCTGATGAAGCAGGACAACATGAGCATGGCCACATCCATCGAAAGCCGGGTGCCATTTCTCGATCATGTGCTGGTTGAGTTCGCGACACGAATTCCGCGCGAGGTGCAGATACAGGGCCTGGCCGGTAAGCGGATTCTCAAGAAGGCGGTGGAAGATCTGCTCCCGCACTCGATTCTGTACCGGCCAAAGCTGGGATTTCCGACGCCGTGGAGCGGATGGCTGGTTGGATCGCGGCTGGAAACGATTCGCGAGATGCTGCTCGAGCCGCGCAGCCTGAATCGCGGATACTTCCGGCGCGAAGCAATCGAGAAGCTGTTCAACGAACATCGTGCGAAGCATCGCGACAACTACGATCGCATCTGGCGGTTGCTCAATCTTGAACTGTGGCATCGCGTTTGTCTCGAAGGCGAAGCCCACGACGAAATTGGCGAGCCTGCGATGAAGATGGCGTCGACGCGGTAGTCTGGTTTGCTTCCACGCTGCATTCTCACGTCAATTTGTGCATAGGTTTGAGTTTTGTGCTGCAAACTTGCGAGACGCAATGTCAGTGTTATCCTCGTTAGCTTATGCGCGGCCTGATCTGCTTCCTCATCGCATTTACTACGTTCTCTGCTTTTGGCCAACAACCGTTCCTCGGGGTTCGTGAGTGGACGGCGCTGCGCGACGAGTCGAGCGGTGCTGCCCCCTACGAGAACCTGCGCTACTTGACTGGCCTGCATCGTGTCCCGGCGACCGCGGCTTTTGATCAGGCGGCGCAATTCATGTTGCAGCGCGCGCGCGAGTACGGCCTGGCCGATGCTCATAGCGAGCAGTTTCCCATCGATGGAGCCAAGCGTTACGGATTGATGCGCTCGTACCTGGCGTGGACGGTAGAAGATGCTCGGCTGTGGGAAATCCATCCTCAACATATTCTTCTCGGAGATTGGACGACCAATCCAATCCACCTCGCGGACTACAGTCACAGCACCGACGTGGAGACAGAGCTGGTTGACGTCGGCAACGGCGCGAGCGAGGCGGATTACTCGGGTAAAGACGTGCGCGGCAAAATCGTCCTTGCTGATGGCGTTCTGGCGCGGGTGCAGGAATTGGCGATCGCACAGCATGGTGCCGCGGGCATCGTCAGCGACATGCCGAACCAGACCACGGCATGGTCGGGCCTGGATACGACTGTCGTTCGGTGGGGTCATCTGGATGCGCGTCAACCGTCCGGCTTCGCCTTCATGGTCTCTCGCCAGACCGCCGAGGCTTTGCGGTCTCGCTTGCGAAATGGCGAACACGTCACTCTGAATGCCCACGTGAAAGCAACCGTAGGCCCGGGCCACTGGACGGTCGTGACCGCCACAATTCCGGGCACGGACTCCGCCGCTGGAGAAATTGTCTATAGCTGCCACCTCGATCACGAACGTCCCGGAGCGAACGACAACGGAAGCGGATGCGTCACCATCCTTGAATCCGCGCGCGTGCTGACGCATTTGATCGATTCGGGGCAGCTTCCGAGGCCCAAACGCACTCTGCGCTTTGTCTGGGGACCGGAGGTCGAGGGCACCATGGCGTTTCTCGCCAGCCATCCCGAGATCAAGCAGCGGCTGCGCGCCAACATCCACATGGATATGGTTGGTGGCGACCCCGTCAAGAACAAATCGGTATTCCACGTCACCGGCACCCCGTGGTCGCTGCCGAGTTTTGTGACCGACGTAGGCGCGGTGTTTCTCGATTCGATCCGCGCCGCCGCCAGCGGGTATGCAGAGGGCGAGACGTCTGTCGACGCGGGCATTGTCGAAACCCGCGCTGGCGGACAAGGCACGCGCAATGAATTGATCGCGGATGTAACGCCCTACTCGAGCGGCAGCGATCACGACGACTACGACTCATCTACCATCGCGGTCCCGTCACTTTATCTTCGCGACTGGCCAGATATATACATCCACACCGACCACGACACCCTCGATCAGATCGATGCGACGAAGTTGCGCCGCGTGGCGCTGCTGGGAGCCGCCTCCGGATACGTGTATGCGAGCCTCACCGCGCAACAGCTTCCAACGTTACTCCCGTTCCTAACTGCACAGGCCGAAGCTCGTGTCGCGCAGAGCTTCGGAGCGGCGGAGCAGTTAGTGGTTGACCCTCAACTCGAGGCGGGCGTCGGCTGGTACGAAGCGCGCAATCTTGTGAACCAAACGTTGCAGCGCGAAAACGTGATGCTGCACTCCGTCATCGAATTTACTGGCGGGCCGGAAGGGGCAGATGCAGACGGAGCGAAGGCCCTTGCAGATCAAGCAATACATTTCCAAAATTGGCTCGACAAACAGGCCAAGCTCCGCGAAGCAAGAAGGACGGCCCCCACCGCACCCTGGGACAGAGCCTCCGATGCGAAACGCGTGCCCATCCGCGTAGGGGAATTCGGTCCACTGACTTATCAGAACGACAATGTTCTACTGGCCCGCCTGGGCAAAGATCGTTACGCGAAAATCAAGCTGATCAACAGCGAAGCTACCCAACTACTGAACGTGCGTGACCAGTCCGAGCTTTATGCTTACGAGATCGTCAACTTCGTGAATGGCAAGCGCACGGTGGGCGAGATACGAGACGCGGTGTCGGCCGAATACGGGCCTTTGCCGGTGAACCTTGTCGCCGACTATCTCGATGCTTGCGCTGAAGCTGGTGTGATCCACTGGAAGTAACACGGCTTTTCGAAGTCAGGAGTTTGGCAACACGACAAGTTGCAAAGCGGGCGCGAGGGCACTAGAGTACGTCCAAGCAGTTCGAAAGGATACAAGATTGAAGATCTCGCAAAAAGGGCTTTACGCGCTGCAAGCGATAATGACCCTTGGCCGCCGATACGGAAACGAAACCGTCAAGATCCGGGACATCGCCTTGGATAGCGACCTGCCGGAAAAATTTCTTGAGTTAATTCTGCTGGAACTCAAGAACGCGCGCATCGTGGAAAGCGTTCGGGGCGCAAAGGGCGGCTACCGGTTGCGGCGCGCGCCAGCGGAGATCAAACTCAGCGAGATCATTCGTTTAGTTGACGGTCCACTCGCGCCCTTTGGGGACGCGGATCAACTCCGCAGCCTGATCGTCACCGATCCCGACCATCGCGCGCTCTACGGTGTATTTTTGGAGGTGCGAGACGCCGCAGCCAAAATCCTCGAGAGCACCAGCGTCGCTGACATCGTCGGTGATTCTTCTAAGTCCCGTAAGAAATCGAGCTCAAAGAAAAAGGCTAAGAGGGGTCCTCTTCTGTCGATCGTTCATGAGGACGCGAAGAGTAAGTAGCTGGCTTGTCCGAGAGCACTGAACGTTGCGAGCCCATGGTGAGCCGGTTCGGAGCGGTGCCTGAGCGATATCCTTCATAAATTGTCGTCCCGAACGAAGTGAGGGATCTGCATTTTGCGGCGAACTGCAGATCCCTCACTTCGTTCGGGAGGACAAGGGCAAGAGTATTTAACTTTAGTCAGAGTTTCTTTAAGCGAGAACCGCCTGATACTCGCCATATGCCCCTTTGAAATCGGTGATTTCGTGGGTGCCCTCGAAGTGCCAGATTCTGGTCGCGACTTCATCAATCAGATCCTCGTCATGCGTGACCAACAGCACTGTTCCGGGATAGCGCTGCAGCGAAATGTTCAGGGCGTTGATCGATTCGAGATCCAGATGGTTGGTCGGCTCGTCGAGCACGAGCAGGTTCGGCTTCTGCAGCATCAGTTTGCAAAAGAGCAACCGCGCAGCTTCTCCACCGGAGAGGATGTCGGTACGCTTGTCCGCATCATCGCGAGGGAACAGCATCTGGCCGAGTATGCCGCGAATCTCTTCGGTCGAAGCGGAAGGATCCCACTGATGGAGCCACTCCAGAACCTTGATGCCGGGCTCGATTAAAGCCTTGTGATCCTGGGCAAAAAATCCCACGGCCGCTTCGTGACCCCAGACAACTTTTCCGCCGTCCACGAAGGGCCCATCGTAGCCGCTTGTTTTTCGGAGATCCGATTCCGAAACCGTCGGCGAGTTTGCGAGCAGCGCGTTCACCAGAGTTGTTTTGCCGGAGCCGTTCCGGCCCATCAGCGCAATTTTTTCTCCCCGGATCACACTCGCCGTGAAATTGGAAATCACTTTGGCATCGCCGTACGACTTGCTGAGACCGTCGATTTCCAGAATGTGTTTGCCGGAAGGCCGTTTCTGCTCGAACTTCAAGTAAGGGCGCTGGATGTTGGACCTCGCCAGCTCGGTGACTTGCAGACGCTCAACTTCCTTGCGCCGCGACTGTACTTGGCTAGAGCGGGTTCCGGCGGAGAAGCGTGCGATGAACTCGTTCAACTGGTCGATTTTCTTCTCGCGCTGAGCGTTTTGCGATTCGATCTGCGAGCGAATCTGCGTCTTCGCGACCACCATGTCGTCATACGTACCCGTGTAAGTAATGATGGTCTCGTAATCGATGTCGGCTATGTGAGTGCAAATGCCGTTGAGGAAATGGCGGTCGTGCGAGATCACGATCAGCACACCCTCATATTGATTCAGGAAATTCTTCAGCCAGTGGATCGAGTCGAGATCCAGGTTGTTCGTGGGCTCGTCGAGCAACAACGCCTGCGGATGTCCAAATAGAGCCTGCGCCAGCAGCACGCGCACTTTTTGCCCGCCGGGCAACTCCGACATTTTCCGCTCGTGCTGCTCATGGGGAATGTCGAGGCCCTGCAGCAGAATCGCAGCGTCCGTTTCCGCGGTATAGCCGTCTTCCTCGCCGACGATCCCTTCGAGTTCGCCGAGTTTCATGCCATCCGCGTCCGTCATCTCATGCTTCGCATAGATAATTTCGCGTTCTTCGAGAGCGGCCCACAAGCGCCGGTTGCCCATGATGACCGCATCGATTACGCGATACTTATCAAAGGCGAATTGATCCTGGCTCAGAACGCCGAGCTTCCGCGGGCGGACGACAGTTCCCTTCTGTGGATCAAGTTCGCCGGTCAGAAGCTTCATGAACGTGGACTTGCCCGCCCCGTTGGGGCCGGTAAGGCCGTAGCGCTTCCCCGGAATAAAGCCGGTGGAAACTTCGTCAAATAGAACTTTGGCGCCGTAGCGCATTGAAACATTGCTGACTGAAATCATGATGTTTAGGGAACTGCGGGAATCGATCCAATCGGAGGAAGACGCAGCTACTGTAATAAGGATATCACGACCCCCTTTCGCTCCCAAAGTCAAAGGCTTAACCACAGGGAACACAGGGGCTCACAGGGAAAAGATTCATGTTAGCCTTTTTAGACGCTTATGAACGATCCTCGGTCTTCTATCAATCTTCAGGCAATCGCACGGCAAGTCATGCAGGCACAGGGTTTCCAGCCGGATTTTCCTCCCGAGACTCAAAAACAACTGGCGGACATCAAGGCTCATCCGCCGCAACTAACGCCTTCCGACAAGGTCCGTGACCTTCGTAATCTGCTTTGGTCTTCGATTGATAACGACACATCCAAAGACCTCGACCAGATCGAAGTGGCAGAACGCTTACCCAATGGCGACGTCAAGGTGATGATCGGGATCGCCGACGTGGACGCTTTTGTCGCCAAAGACACTCCCATCGATCAACACGCGGAGCGGGAAACGACCTCCGTCTATACCGGCGTAAGCATTTTCCCAATGTTGCCGAACGAGCTCTCGACCGGCGCGTCATCGTTGCTCGAAAATTCAGACAGGCCGGCCGTCGTGACTGAATTCGTAGTCAATACCGGCGGCGCGATAAGCTCCAGCAATGTGTATCGAGCCCTAGTTCGTAACAAGGCGCAGCTGACCTACAACGCGGTCGGAGCATGGCTGGAAGGCACGGCAGCCGCTCCGCCAAAAGTAGCCGCGTCTTCGGAACTGCAGGCACAACTCAAGCTGCAGGATGACGTTGCCCAGGCACTCAGGAAACTGCGCTTTGAGCACGGTGCACTGAACCTTGACACGAATGAAGCTCTTCCACTGGTGCTGAACGAGCAGGTCGTCGACGTCATAAACCAGGGGAAGAATCGAGCGACGGAGCTGATCGAAGACTTCATGATCGCCGCCAACGGCGTGGTGGCGCGGCTACTGGAGAAAGTTTCTTCTCTGCGCCGCATCGTGAAAACCCCTGAGCATTGGGACGGCATCGTGCGACTCGCGGCGGCGCAAGGCGAAAAGCTGCCCGCAGAGCCTGATTCGAAGGCGCTCAACAATTTTCTTCTAAAGCGCAAGGATGCAGATCCCGATCACTTCGCCGACCTCTCCCTGGCGGTCATCAAGTTGATTGGACCGGGTGAATATGTTCTGGAGCGTCCGGGCGATCCCGAGCAGGGACACTTCGGACTTGCCGTGCAGGACTATACGCACTCGACCGCGCCTAACAGGCGCTTTGCAGACGTGGTTACGCAAAGGCTGATTAAAGCGTTGCTCGACGCAAAGCCTGGACCTTACTCCGACAACGATCTCGCCGCCATCGCCTCGAACTGCACCGAGAAAGGCGATGCGGCGCGAAAAGTGGAGCGGGAAATGTCGAAGCGGCTGGCTGCCATTGCGATGAGCCATCGCGTGGGTGAAACTTTCGACGCCATCATCACCGGAGTCACTCCGAAGGGGACGTTTGTTCGCGTGATGCAGCCGCATATAGAAGGATTGCTGGCCCAGGGAGCGCAGGGGTTGAATGTTGGGGATAAGCTGCGGGCGAAGTTGGTGCGGACTGATGTGCAGCACGGGTTTATTGATTTTGTTAAAGCTTAGCATCCTGCGACGCATGTGCGATTTGCGTAGGTACGATTTGTATCAGGGTATGCCTTCAGGCATACCGCAAAGTGCCCAGTTGTGAACGCGCCTCTAGGAGCTGGCTTTGGGTTTTGCTGCGGGAATTGCAGAGGAGCGGGCGCAGATTCAAGACTATCTACACAACCGCAAAGAGAAGAGCTGACTGGTGGAGCTCATCCGTTCTTTTTCTCCAGTTCCGCCCAGCGCGCATAGAGTGCGTCGAGCGCCTCCTGGACCGCATCCAGCGCGGCCTGCGCACTTACAAGGCGGGGAGCATCCATTGCATTGGCTGGATCTTCAAGCTCCGCGCGTTTGGCTTGCACTAACTGCTCGGCCTCTTCAACTCGCTGCTCGATGGTGGCATATTCCCGCGCTTCGAGGTATGAAAGTTTCTTTCTCGTTATTGTTGGCGCTGCCGACGCAGAACTAGGCGGCGTCTGCGAAGTCGCCGCTGTTGCCGCGCCTGACCCACCTGTCTTCGACCGCTGCGCCTGCCATGCCTCCCATTGCGCGTAATCGGCGAAGGTATCGGCGCCACCCTTTCCGTTCAATCCGAGCACGATACTGGATACTCTATCGAGCATGTAGCGGTCATGCGTCACCAGCACGAGCGATCCGGGGAAATCGATCAGGCTTTCTTCCAGGATTTCGAGCGTCGGAATGTCGAGGTCGTTCGTGGGTTCATCGAGCAGGAGAATGTCGGCGGGCTGAAGCATGAGCTGCGCGATCAGTACGCGCGCGCGTTCGCCTCCCGAAAGGCGGCCGACGGGTTGGCTGAGTTGCTCGCCAGTAAATAGGAATCTTGCCGCCCATCCTGCAACGTGAATTACGTGATCGCGATACACGACAGAATCGCCATCCGGTGCAAGCGCGCGGCGCAGAGTTAGATCGGGATCGAGGGTGCGCGTCTGGTCGAAGTACACGATGCGTAGCCAATCGGCCCGGCGAATCTCGCCACCGCTTGGAGCGAGGCCCCCCTGCAACAATCGGAGCAGGGTTGTCTTGCCACTGCCATTCGGGCCTACGAGGCCTACGCGCATTCCAGCTGTGAGGATGAAGTTGAGGCCGTCGAATAATTCTTGAGTTCCCATGGTGCAGGTGACGTCGTGCAGTTCGATCAGACGTTTAGTCTTGCGGTCGGTCGCGGAAAAATCGATCTGCGCTGTGGTGCTGCGCGTTCTCTGATTCAGGTCGGCAAGCTCTCCCATGAGCTCGCCCGCTTTGCTGATGCGGGCCTTGGACTTGCGGGTGCGGGCTTTCGCTCCACGACGGAGCCATTCAATTTCCCCGTGAACGAGATTCTCAAGCGCTTCCTGACGCTTGGACTGCGCGTGCAGGAACTCTTCTTTCTTTTCCAGAAAGTTGATGTAGCTGCCGTGGACGCGGAGCGAGCCGTCGGGATAAATGCGATTGAGCTCGACCATGTCGGTGGTAACATTCTCGAGAAAGTAACGGTCGTGGCTCACGATAACGCTGGCAAAGGCCGCTCCCTCAAGCAGATCTTCGAGCCACGTGATTCCGGGAAGATCGAGATGGTTGGTGGGTTCGTCGAGCAGCAGGATGTCGGGATGCTGCACCAGGGCTTCGACAATTGCGAGACGCTTCTGCCAGCCGCCGGATAACTCGGTCGCTTGCGCATCCAGATCTTCAAAACCGGCGCGGCCAAGTGTCTCGGCAAAGCGCGCGCCCCGCTCGGATCCGGAAACGCCGCCGCGATCAAGAGCGCTTTCAATTACCGACCGCACCGTCGTCCCCGATTCGAAGCGTGAGTCTTGCTCGACACAGGCGAGACGGGTGCGTTTGCGAAACGATACTTCCCCGCTGTCGGCCTTTACCTCGCCGGCCAGAATTCTTAGAAGGGTGGATTTACCGGATCCGTTCGGGCCAATCAGGCCGATGCGGTCTCCGTCAGAAATGGTAAAGGAAACATTCTGAAAAAGCGGGTTCGCTCCGAAGGCTTTCGTGATTTCCTGGGCGTTGACAATAGGCGGCAATGATTTGCGGTCTCCTCTGGATGTCGATGTCTTGAGAGTATCAGTTGCGACGGGTGCAACGCTGAGCCTACCGGGCGATGACCTTTTGCTTTAAATCCTCTGCAGCTTGCGCCACACCTTCCGGCCTGCCGAGATCGCGCCAATAATATTCGTCGGCGCGGAAGGCGAGGATTTTTTCTCCCTGGGCAGCGAGACGTAAGTACGAGGCGATGATGGAGAATGCGCCGTCTTCGGCCATCAGCGGAAGAAGACGAGGGGAAATGACGTGGATGCCGGAAAAAGCCAGAGACTGCGCATGCTCGCGAGCTCCAACAAGCTCCGGTCGATCGTCGCCGAATCGTCGGCCCCAAAGCTGGAGCTGGTCGTCGAACAGCAGGTACCGCGACGTCTTGCGGTCCTGCACCGCCAGGGTAGCGAGAGCCTGATTTTCAGTATGAAATTGCACCATGCGCCGGAGATCGATGGCACTGAGGACATCGACATTGTGCACGATGAAGGGTTCTTCACTGCTCGATTCGGGACGGCTCGAACCTTCGACGAAGAAATGAGCGGCTTTTTTTAAACCGCCTCCGGTATCGAGCAAGACATCCTCACGCGAGACTTCAATGCGCATGCCGAAGTTGTCGTTTGTTTTTAGGTACTCCACAATCATGTCGGCGAAGTGGTGGACGTTGATTATCACCTCGCTAACTCCGAATTTGCGCAAGCGAGAGAGCGTGATCTCAAGCAACGTGCGGCCATCGATTTCGACCAGCGCTTTGGGGCGATTGTCGGTGAGCGGCCGCAAGCGCGTGCCCAGGCCGGCGGCGAGAATCATCGCTTTCATCGAATCATCGCCTTCATTGATTCAGCTGCTCCTGCTCGCGATGATGCACCACCACCGCCACTCCATCGCTGGCGCGTAGGTGTTTCGCCAACTGCTCCGCCAGATAAACCGAGCGATGCTGGCCGCCGGTGCAGCCGAATGACACCATCAAGTGCTTGAAGCCGCGGCCCTGATAAGTGCTGACACTTGCGTCCACCAATGAGATTGCGTTGGCGAGAAAGTGATGCACACTCTCCTGCCGATTGAGATAGTCAATCACAGCCGCGTCTTTGCCGGTGAGAGTTTTGAAGCGCTCTTCGCGGCCGGGATTCGGGAGACTGCGGCCATCGAACACAAATCCGCCGCCATTGCCGCTCTCGTCCTGCGGCAGGCCTCGGTGAAATGAAAAACTGAAAACACGCACAGTCAACTCCTCCGGTTCGGACGCCGAAGCCAGCCCTTGCAACTTATCCGAGGCCACCATGGTCTTGAAAGCTTCCATCAGCGTCGGCAATGCGATGGGCAACTCCACATTGTGAAGGAGCCAGCGTATATTTTTCAGCGCGTACGGCACGCTTTGCAGGAAATGCTCTTTGCGCTCGTAGAAGCCGCGAAACCCATAAGCGCCCAGAGCCTGCATGATGCGGACGTAAACGTAGGCGTAGTAATGCTGCATGAACCGGGAGCGATCGAGATCGAGGAACCCGCCCAGACTGTCGAGATAACGATCGAGCAATTGCTGGCGCAACTCGGGAGGCAGATCGGCCTTGGCATCGTACAAAAGAGAAGCAATATCATATTGCAGCGCACCTTTGCGGCCGCCTTGATAGTCCAGGAAAAATGGCTGGTCTACGTTCAGAATTTTGCGCAACATGATGTTGCGGGATTGGAAGTCCCGATAGAGAAAATAATCGCGGCTGGCGCTCAACAGCAATTTCGTCAGGCGGCTGAAATCGCGTTCCAGCGCTTGCTCGTTGAATGGGATGCCGGCGAGCCTAAGAAAGTAATACTTGAAATAATTCAAATCCCACGCGATGGACTGGCGGTCAAAGCTGGCGCGCGGATAGCACATTTTGTAATTTAAATCCCGCCCTGCTTCGACCTGAAAGCGCGGCAACACGGCAACAACTTTGCGATAGGCCCCGACTGCCTCGGGAGTGATGGTCGCGCCGCTACGATGGTCGGAGAGAAACTCAAAAAGCGTGGTGTCGCCAAAGTCTTCTTCGAGATAAGCGCCCTGGCTTAAATCCTCGGCATAAATTTCCGGCACCGGCAGACCGCGGCGGCGAAAGTGCCGGGAAAATTCGAGGAAGGCAACATTCTCTTCGCGCACGTCATACAGGATGCCAATTGCGCTGAGTTTTTCGCTGGAAAGCCGGATAATCTTGCGCCCCGAACCTCCGAGTTGGCCCTGTAGCGGCTGCACCCGCTCGACCGGCGAGTGGAAATGCTGTTCAAAGAGTCTGGTGAGAACTTCCATGAAGTGATTTCCGGCGATTCACTACGCTCATAAAGATAACATCGGCGCGCTGACCACTTGGTTTCGATGAGCAACCTTAATCACAGGGGACACGGAGGTGCACAGGGGTGTACTGGGAAACCCCTGGTGTCCCCTGTGTATCTCCGTACACCTCTGTGAACCCCTGTGGTTAGGGTTTTCTTCTCTTGGATTACGGCTTCACCGTTACCATCACGACGGAGTGTGGCGCCACGGTGGAGGAGAACGTCCCTTTGCGTTCCCCCAGATCCTTCGCCTGCCAGAGATCGCGAACTCGGGCGCTCAAGTGCGCGGGATATCCCAAATCCTCCCATGACACGCCGATCTCTGCATTCTTAGTTCCCCGGTTGAGCAGAACCACCGCACGGCTTCCATCCTGCATCACTTTAGACCACACTTCGCGGTCCCCGTTTTTGCGCACCCGGCGGCCCTGGCTGCCAGCTGGATCTTGATCGACCGCGATCACTTCCTTGTGCGTGAGAATCTCGCGAATCTCCGGCCTCATGTCGCGCAGATCGTTGCCCGCGATCAGCGGAGCGGCCAGAATCGCCCACAGACTGAAGTGGGCGCGGTATTCCGCCGTGGTCATTCCCCCATTGCCGACTTCGAGCATGTCCGGATCATTCCAGTGTCCAGGCCCGGCAAAGGACTCAAGTCCAACCTCCTGATCCACGATGTCGAGCATGCCGTAGCTGCAACAATCGCCGGGCTTCCATTCTTTTTTGCCCTGCCATCGGTCCTGTATGTCTCCGGTAGTGCGCCAAAGATTTCCGACTCCCTGGGCCCAGAGCCACGGCTTGCTCTTGCCCCATTCGCAAATGCTGAAGACAATCGCCCGGCCGGAGGCGTCCAGCGCGGCGCGCATGATCTCATACGAAGAGCGCGCATCCTGCGTCGAGGTGCTGCACCAGTCGTACTTCAGATAATCCACGCCCCAAGCCGCATACTGCCGCGCGTCCTGAAACTCATATCCCCGGCTGCCCGGACGGCCCTGACAAGTCTTTGTTCCGGCGTCGGAGTAGAGACCGAACTTCAGGCCTTTGGCATGGACATATTCGGCGAGCGCTTTCATGCCCGACGGAAAATGTTTGGGATCGGCCACGATGTTCCCGTTGCCGTCGCGCTCGAGCTGCCAGCAGTCATCGATAACAACGTACTGGTACCCCGCATCCTTCATACCGGAGGCGGCCATCGCGTCGGCAATTTGGCGGATCAGGTCCTCACTGACGTTGCAGCCGAATTTGTTCCAGCTGTTCCATCCCATCGGCGGCGTGCTGGCCAGTTGCTGATCCAGTGACACGGCCATCGAGCCGAGCGCGAAGATAGCCGCCAGGAGAAGGAGGGCTCTTTTCAAGTGGTGTGCTCCTCCTTGCTGGTGGAGCGCCGGGCGTCCCCGCCCGGCTGGACCCTTCGACTTCGTTTAGGGCAGGCTCGCGAGACGCCCGTCACTCCACCATATGACTCATCACGCGGTCACGGCGCTAGTCCGATGCAGCCACACCTGTGGCGTATCGCTCGCTGTTCGGTTTCGATCCGCTCAGTGCGAAGAACAAAATGTAGAGATAGCAAATCACCGGCAGGAAGAACGCGTGGTGGATTCCGATCTTATCGGCAATCGCACCCTGCGCCAGCGGAATTAACGCTCCGCCAACGATTGCCATGATCATGATTCCTGAACCGTCCCCGGTTAGCGGGCCAAGTTCCGCTACGCCAAGAGTGAAGATGCTGGGGAACATGATGGAATTGAAGAAGCCCACCAGGATGATGCTCCACAAGGCAACGTGACCGTTGGTGAGCATCGAGATTGCGACGAGTGCACTCGTGGAGATGGCGCAAATTCCGAGCAATACTCCCGTATTTGCAGTGGCCGTGCCTCCGCGCAGCATCGCGACCAGTGCGATCATTGACGCCGCGATCGCAACCAGCATGAACAACGGACGCCCTGCAACCACCAGCCACGCAAGCCAGGTTAGATTCGGCACTCCCGGCTGATATCCTGGCGGCATGTGGGATTCAATTGGATAGGAGAGCAGGATTAACGCGATGCTGATGGCTGTTACCAGGCCCATGTATTTAGCCTTCGCGCCTCCCAAGAAATTCGACCCAATGAATCGTCCTAGCATCGCTCCGCCCCAGTAGAACGACACGAAGCTCGCGGCCAACTTTTCCGTCAGGCCGCCAATTTCCGGCTGGCTGAAATAGTTCACCAGAAAGCTTCCAATGGAGACTTCTGCGCCCACATATACAAAAATGGCGATCGCGCCAAAAATCAAATTCGGGTGCTTCCAGATGGAATCGTTCACCATTTCGCCGACTTTGTGTTGAGCGTGCGGGATTTTCGGTAATTTGAAACTGCCGATGGCGACCGCGAGAAGCACCAACGCGATGCCTAGACCAGCATACGGCGTCTTGACGGTGGCGGCCTCGTGCAGGCGATAGGCTTGCAGCGCATCAGGCGCCATCGCCCGAATCTCTTCGATAGTCTTTGGCGCAGCAGTCAGAATCAGCAGACCTCCGAAGAAAGGAGCCAGAAAAGTTCCCAGGGAATTGAACGCCTGCGTAAGATTCAGGCGGCTCGAGGCGGTGGAGGGTTTACCCAGCACTGTCACGTAGGGGTTCGCCGCTACCTGCAGGCAGGTAATGCCGGCCGCGAGCACAACCAGAGCAGCCAGAAATAACGGGTACGATGGCGCGCTGGCCGCGGGCACGAACAGGAAAGCGCCCAGCCCCATGGTGAGCAGGCCCACAACCATCGAGCGCTGATAACCGATCCAGTCAATGATCTTGGCCGAGGGAATGGAAAACAAAAAATAAGCTCCAAAAAAAGCGAACTGAACCAGCATGATTTGCCGGTAATTGAGATCGAAAATGGGTTTCAGGTGTGGCACAAGAATGTCATTCAGACAGGTAAGAAAGCCCCACATGAAGAACAGTGTGGTCAGAATAGCCAGCGGCCCTCCATAACTTGCATCTGGCGCCTTCAACGCTTCCGGTCGAGTTCCTGTGCTGACGTTGGTCGGCATTGGCATCCGTTCTTATCTCCTGACAGCCGCGGCGTTGCCTCGCAGGGCTACGCTTGGGCAAGCGTCATGTCTCTTGCGACCCTCAAGATAACATGATTTCCGGCAAACGGTGATCGATTACCTTCGTTAAGAAAATCGCAGGGACTCACCGGAACAACGCCAGATCTACCGCATTCCCCATCGCCTCATGCCCCGCCGGCCCGGGATGCAAATGATCTCCACTGTCATACTGAGGAGCCATGCGGCTGGGACTCGCCGGGTCGCGCAGGGCGGCGTCGAAATCGATGACGCCGTCGAAAGCCCGCGAAGTTCGAATCCACTGGTTCACCGCCACGCGCTTCGCCTCACCGGTCGCGGTCCAGGCGCCAAAGCCCTGATAGGGAAGAATAGTCGCGCCGAAAATTTTGAGGCCCCGGGCGTGCGTCCGAGCGATGATCTGTTTGTATCCCGCGATGATTTCATCCGCTGTCACTTGCGTCCGGCTGCGACAAGGATTGGTATCCGTGGCCGGCGCGTCTGGCTGACCAATGTCATTGGTGCCTTCGAACAGAATCACCGCCTCAATCCCGGCCTGCGCCAAAACATCGCGTCCTAGTCTGGCCAGCGCGTTCTGTCCCCAACAGGGTGAACTGGTCAGCACCCGGTTGCCGCCGATGCCCGCATTCAGCACGGCAATTTTAGTGTGACCGGCGAGCAGTCGCCGGGCGAGCACGTCCGTCCAGCGTTCGTTCTTGTCGGGCCGGGAAGACGCGCCATCGGTAATCGAGTCGCCTAGCGCAACCACCGCGCCTTTCACATCGGCGGGCGCCAGCACCTCCACCGCGCTCAGGAAGTACCACGATCCCGTGGTCTTTGATTCTGTAGCCGTTGATCCTGTCGCCATGGCGAACGCATTCGCGCCTTCCTCGGCCGCGAAATTGCCGGCGCCCGAGACGTAGTTGGTTTGAAACGCAGACCCGTGAACGGTGGCTGGCCCAGTCTCGCCCACAGTAAACAAACTGATCGCCAGATTCTGCTCCGGGCCCACCGAAAACGCAATCGGATCGCTCAAAACCTCCGCGCCTTCGGGAATCGCGATCGACCGGCGTCCGCCAAATGTCACCTCATGATTCGACCGCGGAACCAAAGCCGCTCCGTCTTTTTGCAGACTCGCTTTTTGTAGACCAATGAAGACCGCGTCCAGCCGAATCGCGCGCGTGCCGAAAGTATTCGACAGCCTGATCCGAACCGAGCTGCCGCCAATCGTGGTGTGCACAATCTCGCGGATGGTTTGATTGGAGAAAACCGTGGGCTGGTCGCTGGCCGCGTTCGCCGTCGTCCACGTCGTAACCCAATGTTGTGGACCGTCAGCGCCCGGCGCAAGGACGGACAACCATCCGATCGCCAGGGCCAAGCCGAAAAGCGAGCGCAGCGGAAACGCCACACCGGTTCTCATGGGATCAATCGTCTTTCTGATTTAATTTCCGATCAAGCGGTCATTATTTCGGCGCCCGTCCAGTCGACTCACGCACCACGAGCGTCGGTTCAATCGCGATCTCCGACGAGCTCTCGCCATGGTCTTCGATCATCCGGATCAGGGTCTCGGCGGCGATCTGTCCCATTTTGCCCAGCGGTTGCCGCACCGTGGTCAGACTGGGTGTGTGGAAGGCAGCCCACTGAATATCGTCGAAACCCACGACAGAGACATCCTGCGGGACCCGAAGAGCTTCTTCCTGGATCGCCCGGATGGCGCCGATCGCCGAGATGTCGTTGTAGGCGAACAACGCGGTGAACGGTTTCTTGCGCGCCAGCAATTGTTTCGCGTAGGGATAACCCACCTGCGGAGACGGATCGTCCACTTCGAGATTGATGATCAAGTCCGCGTCCATTTCAAGTCCCAGTTCCTGCGCCACTTTGCATACCCACTTCCATCGGTCTTCCGAGTCCGAGCTGAAGGGTTGACCTTTCATGAATGCGATCTTGCGATGGCCCAGAGTCAGCAGATGCTCGAGGGCCACCCGCGCGCCCCGCTCCTGGTCCAATACGATATTAGTAACTCCCTTCAAGGTTCGGTGCCCGGCCACGGATACCGTCGGCAAGGACAATGCTTCTTGCAGGCTCGTGTCCACCGTGATGAATCCTTCCACCCCCCGCTCCAGCAGAAGGTGCGAGTATTCGCGCAACATGGATGCGTCGTGGCGATGAATGACTGTCAGGAAAAAGTAATTGTGTTGCCGGAGATAGGCCTCAATTCCGCTAATGACCAGAGACCCATAAGCGTCCCCGATCTCCTCGATGATGAGTCCAACGGTGTAGGTGCGCTTCTTGCGCAACGATCTTGCCAGGAAATTGGGACGATAGTTCAGTTCGAGGGCCGCCGCCTGGATCCGCTGCCGCGTGCGCTCCGGAATTGCGCGCGACGATGGGGCATCATTCAGGACCGCCGAAACGGTGCCGGCCGCCAGGCCGACATGTTCCGCGACTTCCCGCAGGGTGACTCTTCCCGGCTGGCTGAGGCCAGACTTTCTCTTTTTTCCCATGTCGGGCGATTATCGCAGACGACTCATCATACATCCGCACTTAAACTTGCGTATCGCACCATACAAAGTAATCTTGTCATCCCGAAGCGAAGCGAGGGACCCCTACTCCCGGCATACATTATCGGGCGAGTGTGGTCTCTGGCTGCGCTCGTGATGACAAATTCACAGTATCGATCCGGGCACAGAATCCTGGCCCGAGACTGCGATGATGATCATCTCCTACCATGCTTGGCCGCGACAGGCGGTTGCGCTTGACTCAGGAACTTACTCAGCTGTTGCTTCACAGCCGGCCACTCCGCCGCCACGATCGAATAGCGCACCGAGTCACGGGCAATGTAGTCAGCGGCCATCCGATGGGCTCGGAGAATCCCATCGAACTTACCGCCGATGCGTTCGAGCGCAGCGCGCGAACGCTGGTTGCGCACGTCGGTGTGAAAGCAAACCCCGAGCACCTGCCACGTTTCGAAGGCGTGCGTCAGCATGAGCAGCTTCGCCTCGGTGTTAGCTGCGGTCCGGATTGCCGAGAGCGCCAGCCACGTGTAACCGATCTCACAGACGTCGGGGTCGTGGCGACCGTGCCGCGGATGACCCTTCGGCCACGACCATCGCTCCAGGTTAAAGAAGCGTGCAGATCCGATGACGACACCGTCATCCACGCCATCGTCTAATCTGTCGTCATGTCTAACGATCGCGAACGGCACCGCGCTGCCGGCGTCCCGCGAGGCCAGAGCGCTGTCGACGTAGCTCGTCGCTTCGACCTTGCCCTGCGGGACGGGACTCCACTGGTAGAGGGAGGGGTCCGTCGCCGAGGCGGCTGCCAAGCCTTCGACGTGACGGTATTCAAGCGGCTCGAGACGAATGTGCGTACCCGTTAGCACAAGACCCTCTGTTCCCATGCTTCCCAGTATGCAGTGAGTCCATAGGCGGCGGCAATCGACTTGCGACAGTTACGACTCGTCGCAAGAGATGGTCACCTCTCCCCCCGCTTTGCCGAATCCACAGGGAACGCATCGGTTATATTCCGCACCTTCAGCGATCGCCGAAGCTGGTCCAGGTCCGCCTTGCTCTTCACTTGCAGAGTGACCGCCTCGCCGGGAAGCAGATCGAAATAATTATCGGAAACCTCAACTTCGTTGTCGCCGAAGCTCGCGTATACATGACGAGCCAGTACCGGAGACTGCAAGCGCAAAGAGAAAGTGTAAGCCCCGGCGCTCCCGCTTAACTCTGCCCGTATCGCCGGAACAGGTAACGCCAGATTCCGCGTGCGATCAAACAGTTGAAGGTTGCGGGAGACAATCTTGCCATTCTGCATCAGATCGAACAC
This sequence comes from uncultured Acidobacteriaceae bacterium, assembly GCA_963789205.1. GTDB lineage: Bacteria > Acidobacteriota > Terriglobia > Terriglobales > Acidobacteriaceae > Acidiflorens. The sequence continues at coordinate 131,108 of CAWBJV010000008.1, read as the reverse complement.
AGCAAAAGCGTGCTCGGCATCCGTCCCCGTCAGCAGTTCCTGCCGCGAGAATGTGGCATAGACCTTGCTCGAAAGCTCCGGCACGGTGATCGTCTGAGTTTTCTCCAGCAGCGTCTTACCATGGAAGTCGAGCACACGGACGCGCAACTCCGCCGCTGCCGGTTGCATCTTGTCCGAGACCACATACACGGAGACGGTGTTATTGTCTTCCCACGGCGACACCAGCAAATCATCGTAGAATCGCCGCGCATAATACTGGAGCGCCTTCCAGTGGCCGTAGTAATCAATGCTCGACCACGACGCGACCGGCCAACAGTCATTGAGTTGCCAGTAAAGCGATCCCATGGTGCGCGGACGCTGCCGCCGCAGATGTTCAGCACCCACCTTGATCGCCTCTGCCTGAAGCACCTGGCTTACGTATAGAAATGATTCGAAGTCCCGAGGCTCGCGGTACTCGCGCAGCATGTAAGTGCGAATGCGCTCGTTGCCGCCAACATTCTTTTGGTGCGCCTGCATCACCGGCGAGATGATATCGAGATCCTGTGGCTCCGTGAACTTCCGCACCGTCTGGATGTCGGGAAACGACTGGAATCCGTATTCCGACATGAAGCGGGGGAACTGATGTGTGTACTCCTCGATCGGTTCCAGCGCGTGCCACACATTCCAGTAATGCATGTCACCATTGTGCTGGCCGCCGGGAATATCTTCGAAGTTGGCGGACGGCGAACTGGGCCAGTAAGCCACCGGAGCGCCGTGCTCCGCCACCACACTCTTGATGATGTCGTGGAAAAGCACGACGTAATCCTGCCAGACGCGCTCGCGCTGCGGCGGAGTCAGAGTTTCCTTGAATTGCAGCCGGTCGCCCCAGAATTTCCATCCCCCTTCCACTTCGTTATTGCCGCTCCACAACGAAATGCTCGGATGATCGCGCAGGCGCTTCACTTGCTCGATCACCTCCTGCCGGACATTCTCCTGAAAGGAAGGATCTCCCGGGACCATGGCTCCGCCGAACATGAAATCCTGCCAGACCATGACGCCCAGTTCATCGCAGATGTCATAGAAGTCGTCCGACTCGTAATAGCCGCCGCCCCAGTGCCGGATCATGTTCATGTGAGCATCGCGCGCCGCCTGCAGAATCTGCCGATGCTGCGCGGGCGTGACGCGAGTCGGGAAGCTGTCGAACGGAATCACATCCGCACCTTTGGCAAAGATTGGAATACCATTTACCACAAAGGTAAAACTCTTCCCCCACTGATCCAGATCGCGGCGCAGTTCAAGCGAGCGCAGTCCGGTGCGCAATTCGGCGGTGTCCTCGACCACCGACTTCTTGCCTTTTGTCAGGGAGAGTGTTGCAAAAAACTTGTAGAGCGTCTGCGGTCCATATCCGTTCGGATACCAAAAACTGGGATTGGAGATGCGGAAAGGAATTGAGATGTGGTTCGTCCCGGCATCGAGGTGGATTCTCTCCTCAACGGCCCGCATTCTTTTGCCGCCCGCGCCATCCTCTTCGACTGAGAGGCTCGCATCGCTGTTTTTGCCGGCCACAATATCGCACTCCGCCGACAGTTCCGCTTCATCCTTGCTGATCTTCTGTTGCCGGATATGAAAATTGTCAATGCGCAGTTCGTCCCATGCGATCAGTTTCACGGGTTGCCATATCCCCTCGGTGACATATCTCGGACCCCAGTCCCAACCGTAGTTGTACGGCGCTTTACGCGTGTATGGGTCCGTGGCAATTCCCTCTTCGCTGATGGCCTGCACCTGGTTCACCGTCGGCAACCGGTAAGGTTCGGCCTTCACTTTCGGCATCATCAGCGCGATGGGAGAGTGGAAAAGAATCCGAAGAGTGTTCTTTCCCGCATGCAGGCGATCTTTTGCCGAAAGTCGCCACGACCGAAACATGTTGTCGGCCTTGAGAAGCTGCGCGTCATTCAAATAAACATCGGCGAAGGTGTCGAGGCCGCCAAACAGCAGGTCCACATGCTCGCGCGCGAGGGTCGCGGCATCCACGTCGAACTCCGCCTGATACTCCCAATCCGTCAACCCAATCCACTGCAGCGACTTTTCGTTGTCGCGATAGAACGGGTCGGCGATCAATTTATTGCGCAGAAGATCAATCTGCACGACGCCCGGGACTTCCGCGTCGTGCCATTGCTCAACTCCGGGATGGCCGCTGTCATTGAGCGCGCGAAACCGCCAGCCGGAATGAAGAACGACTGAGCGGGGTGGCACGGCGAGGGCTGGAAGGCAGACGAAGACAAAAATAAAGACCACGGCCAAAATTCCAGAACACTTGGAGCGTCGATTAACGAAGCGTCGAATAACGACCATAGAACTCCCGAAGAGTCTCAATCACAATGTTTCGGCAGTGTGAATTTCGCCTGCGGACGAGCGTACATTGACCGAGTTGTGATGCGCGCCGAATTATACTCGCAGAGCACCGCCAGTCGAAGCCGGACTCCCATAGAAAAGGTTCTTCCCAGATGCTCGAATCTAGCCTACAATAACGATTTTGCAGCGATCTCGCGACAAACTCGCCGAACCCATCCGTCCCCAATCGCCGGAGGCTCCATGAAATTCCGCCTTGCGAAGTTCGCCGTTCTTCTCCTCACCACCTTTTGCGCACTTTCTCTCTGGGCGGGAGACGCGATTCCGAAAATCGCCTGGAAGCGAGGCATTGGCGAGCCGCTCGCCAATCCTGGCACCCGCAAGCCCCAACTGAACGATTTGATCGACGACGGTTACTGGCAAGGGGCGCCGGTCGGCGGTTTTGGCTCCGGCACTTTCTCGCGCACCTACCGCGGTGATTTTTCGCGCTGGCACCTGAAGGCTGGCATCCATAAATACGAAACTGTTTACTCCAACCAGTTTGCCATTTACGAGAAATCCGAGGGCGCGCCGGAAAGCATCGCTCAGGTCCTCCTAGCGGATCATCCCAAAAATGAAGACCTCCGCTCCTGGAAGTGGGATTATCCCGTCGGTGCCGGCACTTACTACGCGCTCTACCCGAAGTCCTGGTATGACTACCGTTGGGACAAATTGCCGGCGCACGTCACCCTGGAGCAGTTCTCTCCGATTCTCCCCGATAACAACCGCGAAACTAGCTATCCAGTCGCTGTATATCGCTGGCATGCCGACAATCCCACTGACAAACCCGTGACCGTTTCGGTGCTGCTCTCCTGGGCAAACATGGTGGGCTGGCTTCGCAACACGTCGCGCGATCTTAGCGGGAAGATGAGTGCTGGCAACTACAACAGCGTCGTTTCCACACCCCTGGGAAACACCGGCACCATGAAATCCGTGGTGTTTGACCGCATTCGCCCCGGCGAGGTCCAGGACGACTGGGATGGGCAGTTTGCCATTTCGTCCCTCGAATCTCCAGGCGTGGAGACTACTTATCAAAATACCTTCATTCCCGACGAAGTCGGCGGCGACCAGGTCTGGACTTCTTTCTCGAAGGATGGACGCCTCGCCAATAACGACTTCAAGTGGATCAGCAGCGGAGAAACCCTCGCCGGAGCAATCGCAGTGCGCTTCACTTTGCAGCCCGGCGAGAAGCGCGTCGTGCCTATGGTCATCTCCTGGGATCTCCCGCTGATGGAGTTTGGCACCGGCCGCAAATGGTATCGGCACTACACCGATTTTTTCGGCACGTCGGGAAAAAACGCTCTCAAGATCGCCGCTGACGGCCTGAAGCACGCCGCCGAATGGAGCGATGCCATCGATGCCTGGCAAGCTCCTTACATCAACGACACCAGCAAGCCCGAGTGGTATCGCGCCGAACTCTTCAACGAACTCTACACTCTGGCCGACGGCGGATCATTCTGGGGGCGCCCTGTCGGAGCCGATCCCAAATCTCCGCCCATGTTCTCGTTTATGGAGTGCTACGACTATCCCTATTATTCCACGCTCGACGTCCGCTTCTACGGTTCCATGCCGCTGGTCAAGTTCTGGCCCGACTTGGACAAGCAGGAGATGCGCACATTCGCTGAAACTGTCTTACGCAATGAGCCCGAAAAACTAATCTGGACTTGGAAGACACAACAGGACGGTAAACCCACGTTTCGTACCCGCAAAAGCAGGGGAGCCGTTCCCCACGACCTCGGCGCACCCGAAGAGGATCCGTTTTTCAAAGTCAACCAGTTCAGCTGGCAGAACACCGACGACTGGAAAGACTTGAACACCAAGTTTGTTTTGATGGTCTATCGCGACTACGTTTTCAGCGGCCGCACCGATACGCAATTCCTGCACGACACATGGCCCTCGGTGCAACTCGCGCTCGACTATCTTCGGAAGTACGACCGCAACGGAGATGGCATCCCCGAAAACGACGGCTTCCCCGACCAGACCTACGACGTCTGGGTAGTTCGTGGCGAAAGCGCCTACTGTGGCGGACTGTGGCTGGCAGCCTTACGCGCCGCCGAGGAAATTGCGAAGGCCTTGAACGATCCAACCGCGCAGGCGAAGTATCACGATCTGTTTGCAAAAAGTCAGGCCAGCTATATCAAGAAGCTCTGGAACGGAGAGTATTTCCGCTACGATACCGGAAGCGAATACCGCGACAACATCCAAGCCGACCAACTCGCCGGACAGTGGTATGCCCACATGACCGGCCTGGGCGATCTCGTCCCGATGGACATGCAACGCAAGGCCCTGAAGAAAATCTTCGACTTCAATGTGATGAAGTTCGCGAAGGGAGAAATGGGCGCCGTCAACGGCATCGCCGCCGATGGCACCATTATCAAAACCAACGAACAGGTGCAGGAGGTCTGGACCGGCACCACCTTCAGCGTCGCCGCCCTCATGCTCGCCGACGGGCTCAAAGACGAGGGCTACCGCACGGCCTGGGGCGTGTATCACGTCATCTACGAGACCAAGGGATACTGGTTCCGGTCGCCCGAAGCTTACGAGATCGACGGCAATTTCCGTGCCTCAATGTATATGCGTCCAGCCGCGATTTGGGCGATGGAGATGACCGAACCCCCGGTCGCAGGAGGCTCGCAAGCGGGAGCAGTTGCGTCGAAATAGTTCACGCATCTGTCGTTCGAGGCGAACACAGCTAAGGTCTCGCGTACTGCACTTCCAGACGGGTGGAACTATTTGTCGAGCAGGACCGACACGCCGTACGGAGCCAGTTCGAGTGTTTCCACCTGCTTGTTCTCCAACAAAGCTTTCATGGGATGAGGCAACGCTACCCGGCGGCTCTCCTGTGCGTAGTTGATGAGAATGAAGACCTGCTTCCCACCACCCATTCGCCGGCTGACTTCCACGCCTTCCGGCAATGAACCGAACACGGGAGTCACTCCGCTCTTTTGCACCATCCATTCGGCGGCAGCGGCCATTAGCTTGTCATCAAGAATTGCGCCGATGTGAGTGATCCGGCCCCTACCGTACGAACGCGTGACGGCTGCAGGTTGATCGTCGATCCAGCCGTTGCTCTTTCCATATTTGAGAAGAACCTGGACGTCCGAGGCCATACTCTTCATCTGCTCCGCCCAGATGCTGGCAGTTCCGCTGCTCCACGTCCCAGAGACTGGAAACTCTTTTTCGAGCGCGTAGTATTGCTCGACACGCGCGCCCAGCGCATCGGCCAGATACCCCGGCTGCCGTTGCGGCAACAGCGCGTTGAATTCATCCTTCATGCCTGAGCGTGGACCAAGCACGAGTTGACCGCCGTCGCGAACATATTCGAGCAGGTGATCGCCCAGGTCTTTGGGCAGAACGTTCAGGCTCGGAGCAACCACGAGTCTGTAGCTGTCCAGCGGCGCATAAGCGCTGACGACGTCCACCGACTGGGAAAGAGGACGCAGCGCGCGGTAGTAGCTTTTCAGCAGACCGATGTCGTCATACTTATCGGTGTGTTTCTGAAACTGAATGGCCCAGTGGCTGTCGTAGGAATATAGCAATGCCACTTGAGAAACAGGAATGGTGTCGCGGAAACTGCTCTCTAACTGGGCAAACTCGTGTGCGGTCTGACTTACCTCGTCGTAGAACGGAACCGGCGTCCCGTCCGGCCCCACGAGAACGCCGTGAATCTCTTCCTGGCCATTGAGGGCGCTGCGCCACTGCCAGTAATTGACGTCGTCCGCACCGTGGCCGATGGCTTGCCAAGCCATGGCTCGGGCCTCTCCGCGATTCAGAAAGTTATTCACCGGCGCCCAATTCACCGCCCCTGGCTGCGTCTCAATCACCCAGAAATTCTGCCGCTTGAAGCCGCGGGTCAGGTCGTGCGCGAGACCGTTGTACACGGGGTCGACGTGGCCGCTGCCTACGTAATCGTCCCATGAGGCGAAGGTCAGCGACTCGGTGATCTGGTAGTGGTCGAATCCATCGAAGAACCCCATGAAGTTCCCGGTGATGAACTGACGCACGTCGGACTGTTTGCGAATTGCGTCAATCTGATTCTGTTGATACGAAGCCCAGGTGTAGGTCACAAAACGCTTCCACTCGAGCATGAGGCCCGGATTGTGCCCACCGATGGGGATCGGGATCTCGGCCCAATTATCGTAAGTCTGACTCCAGTAGGAGGTGGTCCAGCGACTGTTCAGGTTGTCGAGCGTCTTGTACTTGGCCTGCAGCCAGTCTTGAAACTGGCGGCGCGCTACGTCGTCGTACGACATCAGAGCGTAGCCATACTCGTTGTCGATCTGCCAGCCAACCACGTTGGGATTGTGTCCGAATCGAATGGCCATTTGGTCCGCGATGCGACGGCAGAATTCCCTGTACCGCGGTGAACTGACAGAACCGTGCGCGCGATTGCCGTGGGTGGCACGGTGACCGTTCTCGTCAACCCGCAGCGTGTCGGGATATTTCTGCGTCAGCCAAGCCGGCGGACCCGCTGTCGGCGTCCCGATGACCGAGACAATGTGATGTTTTGCCGCCAGGCTGATCGCGCGCTCCAGCCAGTCAAAATCATAGTGACCTTCGGAAGGTTCCATTCGGCTCCAGGCAAATTCCGCGAGCCGGACGACTTTCAGGTCAGCGGCTTCCATCAGCCGCAGATCTTCTTCCCAACGCGATTCGGGCCACTGTTCCGGGTACCAATCAGTACCCATGAGAATCGCGTTCTGCCCGGGAATCTGTGTGGGGATCGCACCGAGTTGTGGGACTGCTGGAGTTTGGGCGCCTGCCGCCACAAAAAGCGCCAACACGAAACAGGACAGAGCACGAGAAAGAGCGGAAGTCGACACTTGATACCTCGCTGAGCTAAGGAGTTACTATGATCTGCTTTCCAGAATAATTCACTACTCCATTGATCCTATCCCCAACCTGCTCGCGTTGTTATGTATGAACAAAAGCAGATTTCCACGATTCAACTGAATTCTCAAGCGTCTTCGGGAACTTTTCTTAATCTTTTCTCTCATTGATCACGCGACGTGAAGGTGGAAAATAAATGCCTGCTCTTTTGACAGACTCTGTCTCCACGGCACGCACATCTCACGAAAACCGGAGGTTGGACTGAAGTTTGATAATTCCCAGCTTGTCGGGAATATTTCGCTTCCTGCCCAGTTCTAGAGGGTATCCGTACCAGACCGCAGCGACTCATGTCGAACCTGGTCGGGCACCAATCCAAACAAAGGAATAAGGATATGTCTAAGATCTTAGTTACCCTTGCTCTCCTGTGCGCCAGTCTTCAGGCCCAAGTCACAGGAGCTTCGATTGCCGCAACTGCCGAGACATCCGTAATAAGCGGCGCACAAGCTGTCAATCCTGTCATCGAATGGAATAGAACTCTCCTGGTGATCCTACGGACTGCCGGCGCCCAGCCTCCCACCATTCATTCGACTCGCAACTTCGCCATCCTGCATGCTTCGATCTTTGACGCGGTCAACAACATCGACGGAGCCTACAGTCCGTACATGGTCCGTCTCTCGAACGTCTCGCGCCTTGCTTCACAACCAGCTGCGGCAGACCGGGCAGCACATGACGTCCTCGTCGCACTCTATCCGGCGTTTCAGACCACGCTCGACGCTGAACTTCAGCAGGATCTGGCGCAGATTCCGGAAGGACAGGACAAGACGGACGGCGTCACTGTCGGACAAACCGTTGCCGCCCAGATTCTGGCGTTCCGCAGCACGGACGGATCGAACGTCACTCCGCCTCCTTTCGTCCCCGGAAACCAGCCAGGAGATTACCAATTCACCCCTCCCAATTTCCCAACACCGGACTTCACACAATGGCCTCAGGTCACTCCGTTTGCCATCGCGCGCGCTGATGAATTTCGTCCCGGACCGCCGCCGCAGTTGACGAGCGACGAGTACACCAAGGTTTTCAATGAAGTCATGAGTCTGGGTTTCATCACCAGCACGACTCGCACCCCGGAGCAGACACAGATTGGAAATTTCTGGAATGGCAACATTCAGGACTTCTGGAACGAAATCGCGCAGACCGCCGCGTTGGGACATCACCTCAGTCTGGCCCATAGCGCGCGGCTGTTTGCCCTGATGAACATCAGCCTCGCCGATAGCACGATCGCCTTGTTCGAGACTAAATACAACTACCGGTTCTGGCGGCCCGTGACCGCAATTCAACTGGCCGGCGATGACGGCAATCCCAACACGAACCCCAACCCAAATTGGCTGCCGCTGCCGACCAAGACCGCTCCAGACCCTTCGTACCCCGGTGCCCACAGTACCATCAGTTTTGCCGGAGCCGAAGTGCTGAAGTTCTATTTTGGCGATCAGTTCGCTTTTGATGTCACCTCTGAGTCGTTGCAGGGAGCGAAGCGCCACTTCACCAGCTTCTCCGCCGCCGCGCAGGAGGCGGGACTGAGCCGAATTTATGCCGGGCAGCACTTCCGAACCGACCACATCGCCGGCAAAGATCTGGGCGCGAGAGTAGCGGAGTCGATCACGGAGACCATCCTGCTCCCTAGGTAAAGAACGATTCTGCAATCGAGCAGATGTGCTTCGTGGGGACTTTATTTCGGAGGAGATCGTAACGACGCCGGCGCGCGCCCCCTGGGACCGCCGGCGTCCGTCGATCATCGGCGAAGCCGATCGGCAACGTCCCCTCAAGCTACTTTGGATTTGCTGTCGGGTTTCTCCAGGTGTCCACCAAACTGATACCGCATCGCGGATAAGAGCTTGTTGGCGAAGTCAGCCTCGCCCCGAGAACTGAATCGTTCATAAAGCGCGGTGGTGAGAACCGGGGCTGGCACTGCTTCGTCGATCGCAGCTTTAATCGTCCAGCGTCCTTCGCCAGAGTCGGAGACATGGCCGGCAAACTTCGAAAGATTCGGATCCTGAAGAAGAGCGCCGGCTGTTAGATCCAGCAGCCACGAGGCGATCACACTTCCACGACGCCAAACCTCCGCGATGTCTCGCAGATTCATGTCGTACTGATAGTGCTCGGGGTCGCGCAATGGCGTAGTTTCCGCATCGGCTGCGGCGTTTACCTGTTTGCCGACGTTAGCGCTACGCAGAATAGAGAGACCCTCCGCGTATGCCGCCATAATTCCGTATTCCATTCCGTTGTGGACCATCTTGACGAAATGACCGGCGCCATTTGGGCCGCAGTGCAAGTAGCCTTGTTCGGCCGTACCATTGATCTCGCCCCGGTTGATCTTGTCCCGGCCAACGGTGCGCGGAACATCGCCTATTCCCGGAGCGAGGGCAGCGAAAATTGGATCGAGCCGCTGGATAACCTCGGTCTCGCCCCCAATCATCATGCAGTAACCTCGCTCCAGGCCCCAGACTCCTCCGCTGGTTCCCACATCGACGTAATGGATCTTTTGGGGAGCGAGTTGCTTTGCACGCCGGAGATCATCGACATAATAAGAGTTGCCCCCGTCAATGAGGGTGTCCCCCACCTCGAGATGAGGTGAAAGATCGGCGATCGTATCATCGACAACCGCCGCCGGCACCATCAGCCAAATCGCTCGTGGTCTCTCAAGTTTCTTCACGACGTCTGCGAGCGAGGTGGCGCCGATTGCCTTTTCCTTGACGAGTTCGTTCACCGCCTGTGGTGACCTGTTGAACACCACGCAGCTGTGACCCTTGCGGATGAGTCGCCGCACCATGTTCGCCCCCATCCTTCCAAGACCGATCATGCCTATCTGCATAGTTATCTCCTTAGTATGTGCCTGTACGGTCGTCCACACGCTCCGCGACAGAATCCAGCCGCCGAATCTCTCGATATCGAAAACAGTCGACAAGGTGATCGTTAACCATACCGACCGCCTGCATGTGCGCGTAAACGATGGTCGAACCAACGAAGCTAAATCCCCGTTGTTTGAGGTCCTTGCTAAATGCGTCCGATTCACCTGAGGTCGCCGGAATCTCCCGCATTGCCTTCCAACGGTTGAGTTTGGGTCGTCCATCGACGAACCGCCAGCAATAGGCATCAAAACTCCCGAACTCTTCCTGAATTGCAAGAAGCGCTCGCGCGTTGCGTACCGCAGCTTCGATTTTCATCCGGTTCCGAATGATCGCCGGATTCAATGTGAGCTTCTGGATTCGTTTCTCGGTATATCGCGCCACCTTCTCAGGATCGAACTCGCTGAAAGCACGACGATACCCTTCCCGCTTCTTGAGCACGATCGACCAATTGAGCCCGGCCTGCGCCGCTTCGAGCACAAGGAACTCAAAGTGCTTTCGATCATCGTGAACTGGCACACCCCATTCGCGATCGTGATACTCGAGCATCGGCGGATTGTCCGCGCTGACCCAGGTACATCGTTTCGTGGTCATAAAGTGTAGACGTCTTTCATTTCTCCCTTTCCATCTCTGATGAAAACGTGTTCGCGAATCACGGGCATAGCTGCCTTTTCCTAGCTCGCACGCGCCAAGCCGTCTAGTTCCTGCATCTTGTTTGCGTCAATCTTTATCTCCGCTGCCGCCACATTTTCTTCGAGATGTTCGACCCGAGAAGTTCCGGGGATCGGCAGCATGACGGGAGATCGAGCCAGCAGCCATGCCAGAGCCAACTGGGACGGGGTAGCCTTCCATCGCGCTGCTATACGACTGATAGGGCTCTGAGAACCGGAAACACGGCCGGCCGCCAGTGGGAACCAGGGAATGAAACCCATTTTCTCTTTTTCGCAATACTCCAGAACATCTTCCGATCCGCGGTCGGTGATGCTGTAACGATTCTGAACACTCACGACCGGAACAATCGTTCGCGCATGCCGAATCTGTCGCACGCTCACTTCCGATAAACCGATGTGTTTGATTTTTCCTTGCGCCTGCAAATCCCTCAGAGTGCCGAGCTGATCTTCAGCCGGCACCTTGGGATCGATTCGATGCAACTGATAAAGATCGATCTGTTCCAGGCGCAACCGGCGCAGGCTGCCTTCGCAGGCCGATCTCAGGTGTTCGGGTTTTCCATTTTCAACCCATCGGTTGGGACCTGGCCGTACATAGCCGCCCTTGGTTGCGATCACTAGCCCCGTCGGATACGGGTGCAGTGCCTCAGCTATGATTTCTTCACTCACGCCGGGACCATAGGAATCGGCGGTGTCGATGAAATTGATCCCCAATTCCACAGCGCGCCGCAAAACCCGGACGGCCTCTGCCCGGTCTGCAGGCTCGCCCCAAACTCCATCTCCGGTGATTCGCATCGCGCCGAATCCCAGGCGCGTAACCCGAAGCTCGTTTCCGATCAGGAATTCGCCAGACTTTTTAGCCGGTGCCTGGCTTCGTTGCACTACGAATTTTTGATTCGGCATATGTTTTCCCTTCAATGGTGAGGACTGATGTGTCGAACGGCTCTTCTCGTTTGGAGTAGCGAGACGCAGGCGGCGTTGCAAAAAAAGCATGTCCACGTTGCAAAATTCATGATGCCAACTTTTTCTCGCTTCAGCCCAGCCACTCAATGAGGAGTTGGTTCAGCCGGTCGGGCGCGTCCAATGGAATCCAGTGGCTGGCGTCATCAATCTGCTCGTAGCGCCACCGTGCTTTCACGAATTGTCCCGACATCTTCATGCGTTCACCGTCGAGGTAGTGATCGTTTGAGGACCAGATGCCGAGAGTCGGAGCTTCCACGAGCGGCAGTTTGGGAGGCGACCCCGGCAGGCGCGGCGCGAGGTTGGCGCGGTACCAGTTGAGCGATGCCTTGAGAGCATCTGGTCGGGACAGATCTGCGATGTAACGGTCGATATCGCCATTGCCTCGGAGCATTTGCCGGAACAGCGCCCAGTTGTCGTGCTGCAGCCATGCCTCCGCAATTCCTTCGAACTGGAAAAACAGCTGGTACCAGGCCATCTCCCGCTGCCGCAACGTCTGTGGCGCAAGTGGATGCGGCACCGAAAGAACGACAAGCCTGCGAACGCGATTCGGGTGGGCAGTAGCCATCAGCCATGCCACAGAGGCTCCCCAGTCGTGAGCAACAATGTCGGCTGCGTCGATACCCAGCGCGTCGAGAATGCCGACCAAATCGGCGACCGCATTCCGCAGGGAATATGCGGCCACTCCTTCCGGGCGATCGGAGCGCCCGAAGCCACGCTGGTCCGGTGCGATGGCGCGGAAGCCATTCGCGACAAGGAATGGAATCTGATTGCGCCAAAGATACGAAGAGTCCGGCCACCCATGTAGCAAGAGCACCGGCTTACCGCTGCCATGGTCTGCTACATAAAGGGAAACGCCGTCTCGCGGAATATGGTGCTCCGTATACTGAGGCGTTGATGGACTTGCTGGAACCAGCAGACTTTCGCGTTCAAGACCTCCGCCAAACGTTGTTTTTGTGAGGGCAGCAGCGGCTGCCAGTCCGCCGCCAAACCCGACAATGAACGAACGACGGGAATCGACGGATTTTTGTTTAACGTGATCGTTCATATGCCCTTCTCCATCCAGTGGAAAATACGATTTCTTCGCGATTGCACCCGACTGTCAAAGATTCTCGAATACAACCCGCTGCGTAACTGGCGATCTGTTTCAACCACAGTTCATGACCATTGAAAGCCCCGACGTGCTGAATCGTTTTATGGGCGTCCCATGATGTGCACATGTGCGTAGGGCGATCCGGCGAACATGATGTACGCGCCAGTTGGCTTGTGTGTGGTTGGAAGTCCGGTGGTCTTCGGGTCGAATGGCCACATGATCATCCAGTGCGGACCGACGTCGATGGGCATGCTCGTCATATCATTCGGATCGGAATCGCTGCGCTGCGTAGCCCCTGCCAGCATATAGGTGATGCCGGGGACTGTGTTGGTCGGCTTAGGTTTGTGAGCTTTGGCGTCGGCGAACCACTGCATGGAAGCCGCATCCACACACATGGGTGGTTCGCCGACAACGTTTGGATTGCCCGGCATGCACGTGAAGCCGTTGCTGCCTTCGCGCAGGATCACTTTGTTGCCCTGCGCATCTGTATCGATGATTCGTGCGGACTCAGAAATGTCATCTGGTCCAGCGGACATTGCCCGAGCTATTTTTTCCTGCATTGTGTCACCGGCCTTCGCCGATATTCCGCTCTGCGAAGTCTGCGATTCGGCGCGGCTCACAAGCCTGATTCCAATTATCAGAAGTAGAGCCATGGCGGTGATGGGGCTTGGTAGGAACTTACGTTTCGAATTTTCGAATCTCATATCTGTCCTCCTCTGACGGTTGGTATTGCGATCACTATGTCGCCTTTCGTCCCTCACCGACTATCTCCGGATGTCGCGGATCCGCTTCCTAGCTCGCCTGCGCGTGCCAAAGCGCCCCATGTTCGAGTTCGCGTTCGGCTTGGAGCCAATCGTCCAACTCATGGCCGGGTTGTTCGCCGCGTTCGAGATAGATTTCGTAAGCGCGCAGTCTGATGTCCTCGTCGTGCGCCGCGTTCGCTACCGACGCCTCTCCGGTCTCCGCCTGGGTGGTGGTCGCCTGGAGCCCTGTACTTCGATTTCCCTTTGGTTTCGATGACATACTGATCTCCTTCTTCCTTGTGACTCGATCGCTGTTGTGTAGGCGCCATTACTTTTCCCGTCATGTCGCCTTCTGTCCACCTTCGGCGGCTCCGTCCTTCGTAACCAACACCATGCGGAAGCGTGCTTTGCCTTCCATCATGCGAGCGTAACCTTCAGCAGCCTGTTCGAGCGGAACGGTCTCGATCCTGGGTCGGATATTCTCCAGGACGCTGAAAGCAAGAGTGTCCTCGCTATCAATCGGCGTGCCGGTCAGGCTCCCGTAGATCGAGCGCCCTCCAAAGACGAGCGGGAACGCATTCAATTGGATCGGGTCCTGCGGTACACCGACCACTATGAGTTTCCCGCGGGCTGCAAGACCGGACACAAGTGGCCCCATGGCATCACCACTGGTGGCTGTCGCGAGAATGGCTCTCGCCCCGCCCATACGCTGCAGCACCGCTGCGGCATCCTCGGCGGCAGTATCGACGTAGACGTGCGCGCCCAAATCCTTCGCTAGCTTTTCTTTCTCGCGCCCACGCCCGATTGCGACCGTACGGAATCCCAGGTGCCGCGCAAACTGCACACCAAGATGCCCAAGGCCGCCAATGCCCTGCACAGCGACCAGATCTCCGCCGCGCAATCCGGCATTGCGAAGAGCGTTGTAGGTTGTGATCCCCGCGCAGAGAAGAGGAGCGGCTTCCGCCGACGTGAGTTCATCCGGAACAGAAGCGATGGCGCGTGCTTCAGCGATCATCACTTCCGCGTATCCGCCATCCGCGGTTACTCCCGATACCACGGGGTTCTGACAATTCACACTGTCTCCGCGCCGGCACGGTTCGCACACCCCGTCTTCGCCGGCAATGAGGCCGACACCAACCCGTTGGCCGATTTTCCATTTGGACACTCCGCTGCCCAGAGCTTCAATGCGGCCAACCACTTCATGCCCAGGAACCCGCGGCAGAGTCAGACCGGGATAGATTCCCATCACTGTGGCGGCATCGGTGTGGCAGATTCCGCACGCTTCCACTCGAATGCGGACCTGGCCCGGTCCGGGGTCGGACAATTGACGTTCTACTACTCGAAGCTTCCCCGGTTCATATACTTCTACTGCCTTGTATCTATTTGTCACGTGAACACTCTCCTCATCTTCACTAAAATGCGTCTGTCTGACTATTTGGTGGCTGTTGACCCGCCATCGGTGAGAAGTAGATGAAGTGGGGTCAGCGGACCAAGTTCGATGAACTCGTGCTTCATAAGGCCCGCTTGGCCCAACGGCAACTTTTCCATCAGGGCACGCGCCTCTTCGAGCGAGGTCACGTTCAAGAGGAACACGGGGCCTGTCTGCGTCTGGCGAATCCACCATTGGTCGATCTTCCCAGCCAGATACAGTCGAAGCGTAGCCGGTACTTCTCGCGGAAAGATCTCCTTTATTTGCTGCGGTGTTGGAGGCTTCGTGAATTGTCCGATAGCCAGAATTTTCGTCGTCGGGACTACTGGGAAAATGCGCCTAGGCATTTCCTTGGCGTTGGCCGCCTTGTCTTGAACGTTATCCATATCCAGTTCCTATCTCTAGAAGTTAACTGCCGTGGATGAGGATCGCTACCACTCAATCCTTTTCCCTTTCCATCCATTCGCGAAGATATGGAGTGCAGTTCTCAAGTTTCACCCCATCCGCTTCACAACCAGCGAGAAAGCCCATCACGTCGCGACTGACCAGACTCACGTCTTTCAGATCTAAAACGATGTAGCGGTAGTCCGTTTGGCATTCGAACAGTCTCCTCAACTCCCCCATCGCTTGTGTTTCGATTCGGCCGCTTAGGACGAATACTGTGAATCCCCCCCGCGCGGCGCTCTCAATCCTAAAAGTCATCGATCAGGCCACATCGCAGTCGCGGCTGTGCTGGACAGCATTCCTTCCAGTCGAGCACCGATCGCGAATAGTGCAAGCGAGTACCCAAGTGGAATTCACTGAAAACACAGCTCGAACAAGAAATGGGAACGACAGAATCTTAGGAAGTGCCAGAATTCTGGGAGTTCAACGAGGAGGGACTTACCGGACAGTGTTTTTCTTTATGTTTAGTGATTTGATTTTCAAATCCAGCGTCGACCGCGGAATTCCGAGTTTGACCGCAGCTCCATTCGGCCCGGCAACTTTTCCGTTACTTTCCGCAAGAGCCGCTTCGATGAGTCCCTTCTCATAGTTATGAAGGGTCTGTGTGAGAGGAGCTGACGACTCCAGGTGAGGGGCGTCCTGACTGGAAAGCCAGGCCTCATCGATCCGAAAGGTATCCCCGGTGCACAGGATTACCGATCTCTCGATGATATTTTGGAGTTCACGAATGTTTCCTGGCCAACGATAGGACTGACATAGCTTGAGGGTATCTTTGTCGATCTTCCTGATTTTCTTCCGGGCTTTGTCCGCATAGCGCTTCACGAAGTACTCGACCAGCATCGGTATGTCTTCTTTCCGTTGCCGGAGAGGCGGCACACTAATCGGGAAAACGTTCAGCCGGTAGAAGAGGTCGGCGCGAAATGTTCCTGAAGCAATGGCGGCCGCCAAATCGCGGTTGGTAGCGGCGATGATTCGAACATCAGTCGGAATGACGCGGCTGCCCCCCACTCGTTCAAATTCGCGCTCCTGAAGTACACGCAACAATGCAATCTGCGTCTCCGCGGGAAGCTCGCCGATTTCATCGAGAAAAATCGTGCCCGAGTCCGCCAACTCAAACCGGCCTTGCCGGCGCTGCAGGGCGCCGGTGAATGCCCCTTTCTCGTGGCCAAACAATTCCGAGGCGATGAGCGAAGGTGGAATCGCGGCGCAATTCACCGTAATAAAAGCGTGGCCGGCACGCTGCGAACCCTTATGTATGGCGCGCGCAATCAGTTCCTTCCCGGTACCTGTTTCGCCCGTAATCAGCACCGTAGAGCCGGTGGGAGCGACTTTCACGATGCTGGAAAGCACATTTTTCAAGGCGGGCGAGGAGCCCACGATCTCCTCAAACATGAAGACCTGATCGATTTGCTCTCGCAACGCGAAGTTCTCTTGCCGCGTTCTTTCCTCCACCTGTTTGCGATCGTCAATGTCGGTACCCGTCGCATACCAGCGAATGACCTGTCCTCGTTCGTCCCGCAGGGGGTTGTATTGGACAAGGAACCAACGATACTGACCATCCCTGCGGCGCACTCGCCGTTCGTACTCGAATGCAACCCCTCGCGAGAGCGTCGCAGCGCGTTCGTCGCGCAATCTCTCGGAATCCTCCGGATGAAAAACCTCACGAAATTTCTCCGATCCCACTTCTTCTTTCGTCAGGCCGGTGTACTCCTGTACTGCCTGATTCGCGTATAGAAAGTTTCCGTCCACCCCAATAGCGACGATGAGCTGAGGTATTGCATCGATGATGGTTCGAAGTTCAGCTTCGGATTTAGCTATTTCGTCGAAAGCCCTCGTTAGCGCCGCCTCGTTGCGCTTGCGCTCAATCGCAACCGCCGCGAGATGCGTAACCTGCTCGATGATTTTTTGATCCTGCTCAGATGGGCGGCGCGGCTCCCGCCAATAGATCGCGAAGGTGCCCAATACAAGACCATTCGAGGCCAGTATCGTCGTCGACCAGCATGCTTTCAGACCGTGCGCCAAGGCGTCCAAGCGCCATCCATAGGCGTCCCATCGAGTCTCCGCAGCGATGTCCGGCACGATCACTTGTGTCTTGCGCCGCGCTGCCTCCGTGCAGGGTCCTCCTTCGCGATCTACCGGACAGCCTGGAAACCGGTCGTTATAGCTGGACGGAAGGCTCGGCGCAACTGTCTGCAGGATTTTCGAGCCACTGGGATCGATCAACAGGACGCTGCAGAGGGATCCGCTGGCAGTCTGTTCTACAACTCGGCATAGGGCTACGAGAATGGATTCCAGCGAGTTGCCCTTGGCGGTCATTTCCAGAACGAGATTCTCTCCGGCGAGCAAGCCTTCCGCGCCTTTTCGGTCTTCGATATCGGTATTGGTTCCGAGCCATTTGACAACCCTTCCATCATTGTCGAACGCCGGAGTCGCACGAAAAAGAAACCAGCGATACACGCCATCGAAACGGCGCAGGCGTCCTTCAATTTCACCGGGCTCGCCAGAAGCCAGAACGGATCGCCAGTAATCCACAAGTCCGCTCTGATCGTCCGAGTGAAGGGCAACCGTCCAGCCCCAATCACGCGCCTGTTCGGCCGAGAGGCCGGTATAGTCGAGCCAGCGCTGATTGAAGAAGTCAGCGGAGCCGTCCGCACGAGCGGACCACGCGAGAGCGGGGATCGCGTCAACCACCAGGCGAACGTCCTGTGCCAGCCGGGCCTGCTCGGAGCCATTCGCTACTGATGCCATCGCGCAATTAGATGCCGCTCCTGCGTTAGAGATTCGGGCGCCATTTTGCTGCCCTGCGGACTGGTTCAGCCCGCAGGCCCTACGCAGGCTAACGGCTATCAATAGCCGTTACCTCTCTGTTTGAAAGGTCGGATCCCTTAGCGTGAAGAACTGACAAAGTCTCGGACCAATGCGGCGATCTCATCCGCAGCCGTATCCAATGCGAAATGACCGGCGTCGAGAACGTGAACTTGAGCGTTCGGCACATCGCGGCGATAGGCTTGTGGTTCCGAGGGGTCGAACGAGAGGTCATACTTACCCCAGATCACCAGCAGGCGCGGCTGCTTCTCGTGCATCCATGCTTGCCATTTCGGGTAGGCCTCCACATTGGTTCGATAGTCGTAGAACAAGTCGCTTTGAATCTCGGCCTGGCCGGGCTGACTGAGAAAATAAAATTCATCGGTCCAGAGATCGGGGTCGTAGCGTTCCACGTTCGGATCGTTTCCGACATGGCGCGTACGCGTCGTAGCTAGCGAGAGGAGATTTGTACGAAGCGTGCTTTCGTTGGCAGCGCGATCGGCCCAAAAGGCTCGCCGTGGCTTCCAATTCGCCCCCAGTCCTTCGTTGTGCGCCACAGCGTCCTGGACGATGAGAGCCTCGATCCGCTCCGGGTGCGCCAATGCCATTCGGAAACCCACGGGGCCGCCGTAATCCTGCATGTAAAGTGTGTAGCGCGAGAGCCCGAGCCCTTCGGTGAAATGATTCATGATGTCGGCATAGTGATCGAACGTATACGCGAATTTTTTCGTGTCCGGCCAGTCGCTGTGTCCGAAGCCTGGGTAATCGGGCGCGACCAGGTGATAGCGATCGGACAGCCTGTCGAAGAGTGGCTCGAACATTCGCGACGAAGAAGGCAGTCCGTGGAGCAAGAGAATCGTTGGGGCATCCTTCGGTCCCGCTTCCCGATAAAAAATTGAGAGTCCGTCAACCTTCATAGTGTGATAAAAGACGGTGCGATAAAAGACGTGCTGCGACATGCCTGTCTTGATCCTTTCTTGAGCTTCGAGATGACCGGTAACAAATCCGATCAAAAAGAGTACCGCCGAGTTCCTCGCGATTGTTCTGATGTTCATCAGGCTGACACCTCAAGGATCACTTCCAGTTCGACCGGCACCCCAAGCGGAAGGCTTGCGACGCCATACACCAGGCGGCAAGGACTCTTGTCTTTTCCGAAGACGTCTTGCAGCAACTCCGAAGCGGCGTCCGCGATTTTCGGCTGATCGCGGACATCTCCGGAAGTAGCCACCGACACGCCGAGCCGGACGACCCGCGTCACTTTGTCGAGCGATCCCAAATGCTGCCGCGCGACAGCGAGGACGTTGAGCGTCGCGAGGTGAGCCGCTTTGCGCCCCGCTTCCACATCGACCTCCGCTCCGACGCGCCCAATGAATTTCGCCCCCCGGCCTTCCGTTGGAAGCATCCCGCTCAGAAAAAGCAGATTGCCCGTCTGCACCGCTTCTGCATAGGTGCCGAACGGCTCAGGCGGCGCCGGGAGCTTGATGCCGAGTTCTTTCAGCCGCTGCTCAGCGCTGGCCGCCCGAGAGCCTTCGCGGGTTACCCTTTTCTTTTTCGAATTTGTATTCATTTATTTCTCTCCCATTGCGAAACCGCCTGCCCGATAAAACGCGGTCAGGCGACATCCGTGACAGGTCTGGCTTCGACCAGGTCAGTCACAATGTCGATGTTGCCCCGTGTGGCTTTGGAATACAGACACGTCTGCCAGGATTTCTTATCTGCGCTTGATGACAAATGCGGTCTTGTCGTCTACTCGATCCTGTTCGCCAATCTGCTTCAGATATTCATCTTGCTTAACCGCATGTGCGAGGACCGCGTTGCAAATGTCTTTTGCAGACTCATCTCGATGGTCACGAATTACCCGTTCAAGCTCAACGCGGTCCTGCTCATCGCTGCCATCGTAGACCCCGTCTGTATAAAGGAAGAGAATGTCTCCTGGACTCATGAGCGTGATTTCTGCCACGTCCGACGCGTTCATTTTGCGCGTTCGCGGCGCCATGGAAAGATACCTGTTCCGGTCTGGATTGTCCTCCGGAATCGCCAGCCCCAGCGGGAGGAACCGCACCATGCGAGCCTTACCGATCTCCATGAACTTTTCGTATTCCGCTGAAAATACTAACGGGGGCGGGTGGCCGAAATTTACGAAGCGGAAATGTCCGCCGGGACGTACCTCACCATAGAGCATGGTCGCAATTTCGCGCGAATTCTCATCCTTATCCCGACCCAAAGCGTTTCGTGCGGTGACCGACTCGGCGAGCCGCAGATTGATCTTCTCGAACATATCTGGTGTTGTTTTTCCGCTCCGATCCAGCTCCGCCAGCATGAATGCATGAAAAGTGTCGTGTACCGTTGACGCGATCTTCGCCGAGATGATGCCGTGCCCCTGAGCGTCCACCAATAGCACTCCAGCGGTGGTGTGCAGCTCTTGCAGGACTTCGGCGATTCTCAGTTGCTCTGACCTTTTCGCCCTTCTGTATTCCGCTGCAACAGCGTCAGTGTAGCCGGGCTTGGACTGTAACCACTCCACATGCGCGTCCACCGAGTTTCGAAGGGTCTGGCCTTCGAGAACGGGCTCCAGATACTCCTTGGACAGCCTGAGCGCGCGTGCGATGCGAGCGTCGATGTCGTAACGCTGCTGAAAGTTGATGTACTCAAAAAGATCGCCGCCCACCGGCCCGGCAGGAATGGAGTTGCCATACATATCGATGCCGGCGAGTTGGGGAATGGCGCCCTCCACAGGCATCAGCCTCTTGCGGAGGTACTCGTCAATGGTGAGTTCTACCTGGGGGGTCACCATAATAACCATTCTGTGATGCGCTTCCCTGTGCACCTGGGCTCGCCAATGGGCACGATTGAATTATACGGAAGCCCAGCGCGGACACCGAAATCACATTGACGTAGATGCGGCAGAAATCACTCCGGGTGGCATATTCGTTTGATCGCCCGTTCAGGTCTGCGATTCCGATCCGCCAAGCCCCTCTTCGCGGGCCAAAGTTTTCAATGGCTTGGGTAAGCAGGACGGAATTGTTGCGCACCATCGGGGGTAAGCCTCAGTCCTGGATTCCACGAACAAATGCGCAAATGGGATTGCATTCTTCCGGCTTGCCCGGTACACTTCATCGCGGTCAGTAACGTGTTGTTCGCGGGCTCTCTTTCCCCCCTCCCTCGAATTCCTAGAAAGATAACGAAATAAGAAATGCTGTTCCTCTCCAGGAGAGACCCTATGCGCGCCACCGCTATCGCTGTGAATACCTCTGCTCCTTCCGTCGCCAAACGGTTTCAGAGAGTCCTGTTGCTGTCGGCTCTGTTCGTGACCGCCAGCGTGAACTCGTGGGCGCAGATCGTGGTTTCACCGGCGAGCGTGACCTTCACCACGAAACAGGTCGTCGGGACGACGAGTCCCTCGAAGCCAGTGACCATCACGAATAACGGCGCGACGGCTCAGGCCATTAATATTGTTATGAGCGGCGACTTCACGGAGACCGACAATTGCAGTGGCAGTGTCGCAGGCGGCGGTACCTGCACGGCAAACATTTCCTTTACGCCAACCCTCGTTGGATCCATCTCGGGTGCGGCGAGCATATACGACCCCAGCAAGAACCTGCTGGCATTTGCCGGCCTCACCGGGACCGGCTTGGCACCGGTGATAACCGCACCGGCAAGCCTCAGTTTTGGCGCGGTGGCGATCGGGACAACCAGCGCAACTAAGACCTTCAAGATTACCAACAACTCACCCAGCCCCATCAACGTCACGGGTATCACGCCCAGCAGCGATTACACGGTGACCAATACCGGCACCTGTTTGTCGGCGGCGCTCAACCACGCGGCAAGTTGCACGGTGACCGTGGATGTAACGCCCACATCGCCGGTTGACAATGGCGCCATTATCGTGACCGACAATGCACCCAGCGGCACGCCAATAGTCGTGAAGCTTTCCGCGACCGGGACGGGCGGCTCCACCACCCCCATTTCCCTGAGTAAGACCAGCCTGATATTCAAAGTGGTCACCGGCGGGACCAGTGCCAGCCAGACCATCACTGTGACAAACACCAGCGGCGCTGCGCTCACAATGGGCACAATTACCGCAAGCAGCGACTATGCGATCGTCAACAATCTCTGTCCATCCTCGCTCGCAGCGGTCGGCACCTGCACGTTCGGCATTGAGTTTAATCCTGTGTTTGTAGGCAGCATCGGCGGATCGGCCGCGGTCACTTATACCGGCAATAACAGCCCGCAACTGGTCAATCTGACCGGAACTTCGCTGGCCGACTTGACGGATGCTCCCACCAAGCTGGCCTTCGCCTCTCAGGCGATAGGCACGACCAGCGCGGCGAAAGCAGTCAAAATCACCAACAACTACTCGAGCGCGATAGCTCTGAACAGTGTTGTCACCTCCGGCGATTTCCAAATCCAGCCCACTGGCACCACCTGCTCGCTTACGGGCGGCACGCTGGCGGCGGCCCACAGCTGCAACGTCCAGATTCAGTTTGCGCCGACCATTGCCGGAACTGTCATCGGCGCGCTCACAGTGGCCAACGCCGGCAACCCCAATCCGTTGCTGATCGCACTCTCTGGCACGGGCACCGGCAGCTCAATAACGGCCACGCTCAATCCGGCTTCGGTGCATCAGGGCTCGAGCAAGACGATCGTAATCACGGGAAGCGGCACCCACTTCGGACCAACCACTACGGTCAATTTTGGAGCCGACATCACTCTCGGCCAGCTGACCGTGAATGGCCCGACCAGCGCGACGGTGCCCATCACGATTGATAACGTGGCTGTCACTGGATCGCGCACTGTAACCATCACCACGGGCGCGGAAGTCGTAACCACGCCGTTCACTGTGATCCCCGGAGTGCCCGCGGTAACCTTGATCAACCCGAATACGATTCAGCAGACGCAGACCGAAAGCGTCGCCGTGACGGGACAATTCACCAACTGGGTCAGTGGAACGACGAAAGCCAGCTTCGGGCCGGGTATTGCAGTGGGAACTGGCCCAGTGGGAGGGTTCGGTCCCGTGACCGTCAACAGCGCCAGCAGTCTGACCGCAAGTTTGGTCACATCCGGCGCCGCGCAAAGCTCCAACACGGTGCAGATCCAGACCGGATCGCAAACTCTGACCGTGAAGAACGGAATGGTTATCCAGACATGCACTACGAACCCACCGACGGTGCTGCAATTCAGCCCGGTCTACAATGCAGGCAATGTGCCACTGAATACGCAGATTCAGGTGCAATTCAGCGTGCCCATGAATCGCAGCACGTTCACGCTTGGGTCTTCGGGCAGTGTCTACCTTTACGACACAGTCACCGGCCAGGGAATACCGGGCACCATCAGCGTGGATGCCTCGGGCACGATTGCGACGATCATCCCCAGCCAATCGCTGCCGGCCGGCCGGCAGTTTGTCACGTACCTTAGCTACTCTAGTTCCGTGCAGGATACCTGCGGAAATAACCTGGGCAGCACGTACTACGTCTTCACTACCGCCTTCAGCAACGACACGGCGGGACCGACCCTCACTGGCACCAGCCCAGTTAATGGGGACACGAATATCCCGTTGAATGGGAACGCGAGTGGCGGGACGCCGGTGGTTTTGCAATTCAATGCGCCGCTTGATCCGATCACAGCGCAGACCGGCTTCTACATGCAGACCGGCGGCAATACGGTGGCAGGGAACTTCACCTATTCCACCGACGACCAGACTGTCACCTTTACGCCCATCAATCCGCTGACGGCCAGCACCAGCTATACCGTCAGCTACAGCGCGCTAATCACCGATACGGCCGGCAATCCAATGACCAACCCGGGCAGCTTCAGCTTCACTACCGGGACCGCCGCCGACACGGCCACTCCCACTGTGGTGCTCGTCGATCCGCCCAGCAATACATTTGGGGTTGGTTTGAACGTGACGCCGCACATAACCTTCAGCGAGCCGATAAATGGGCTAACGATTCCGGGGAACCTGAACCTGGTCTATAACGACACGGGGGTGATTGTCCCCACCACCGTAACGGTTTCGGCGGACCGCTTAAGTGCGACGCTGACGCCCAGCGCGCCGCTTCTGCCGAATATCTACTACAACGTGAGTCTCTGCTACTACTACTGCTACACCGACATTGCTGGCAACCCCGGCAACGGCATTAATTCGACCTTCTTCACCGGAACCAGTACCGACACCACTGCCACCACGGTCAGCACCATCAATCCCAGCAACACGCAGACCGGAGTCCCGCTCAACGCCCAAATCACCGCGGTGATGAGTGACGACATCGATCCCACGACCGTTGGCAACAGCTCCATCACGCTCAAGCAAGGCAGCACCAACATCCCCGGAACTGTCACCCTAGCCAATGACGGCGTCACCCTCACCTTCGTGCCTACCGCCGCGCTTACTGCTTCCAAGGTTTACAACGTGTCGGTCGGCGGTTTTAAGGACACGGAAGGCAACACGGTCACGACCTCTAGCACTACGTTCACGACGGGCGCCGCGACATACACCTCGTTCACCGTGGTTTCGACCAGTCCGGCCAACGGCGACACCGGAGTATCGGTGACCAGCCCCGTTACCTTCACCATGAACAACCTGATCAATGCGGCGTCGGTGAACCCGAATACTGTCTTTGTATCTGCCAACAACGGCAATGAGGTCGTAGCGGGGACCTACAGCGTGAACAACGCGGCGGTGACCTTCACTCCGCTGGCGTCGACTCCCTACCCAGCGAACACGCAGATGGCTGTGGCTGTGTGCGGATTAACGGACGAGGCGGGCAACAGCGATTGTGAAGGCTTCAGCTTCACGACCGCCAACACGGTGGACCACACGGCCCCGACGGTGGCCATCTCGCCGGCGAACGGCACCACCAATGTCGGGCTCAACACCCAAATCGTGCTGACATTCTCGAAGTCCATCAACCCGTCCACCATTACTACCAACAATACAGTGTCGCTTTTCAGCGGCGATACTTCGATCAACTACGGGTACACCATATCCGCCGACAATCGCACGGTCGTCCTGAATCCGGGCGGCACCGCGTTTACGTCGGGCGCAACCGTCACCATCGAACTGACCAGCGGCATTCAGGATCTGTCGGGCAACGCCCTCGCGAACACCAGCAGCCAGTTCACCTTGACCACGGCGCTCCCGAATACCGCACCCTTCGTGGAGACAATGCGTCCCGGAAGCGGCGCGACAAATGTCCCGGCCAACACGGTAATCACGTTATTCACTAGCGCCGCCATGAATCCTGCCTCCATTGCCGGAGCTCTGCACGTCACCGATAACGGAGTGATCGTTTCGGGAACGACGCAACTGTTCAGCAACGCGCAGGCGATTGAGTTCACGCCGAGTAACGCCTTCAATCCGGGCGACTTAGTTCAGGTTTTCCTGGATTCGACGGCACTCAGTGCCGACAATGTCCCGCTGTCCAGCTTCCCGGGACAGTTCACAGTGGCTGGATCGCCCACCAACACCGCAGCCAGCGCGCAGGCAGTGAACCCGCTCAACGGCGTCATCAATGTGCCGCTGAACACCATTATCCAGGTGCAGTACGACCAGGCGCTGGCGGCCAGCACCATCAACAGCTCGAACGTGACCCTGTACGATAACAACGCCGGGATTTACCTGACTCCGACCCTCTCGCTCGTCGGCAACGGACAGGTAATCAACATCGCTCCCACCAGCAACCTGACTGCCGGAGATTATTACAGTGTGGGTATCAGCAGCGGCGTGACCAACACGGACGGCTTGGCGGTGAATGCTTTCAACCCCAACTTCACGGCGGGGACGGTTGTTGATACTGCCGCGCCGACCATCGTGTCGCAGGCGCCAACCAACAACTCCACCAACATCGGCACCAACACCGCGGTTTCTGTGAACTTCAACAAAATCATCAACCCGATATCGGTGACCGGCAGCACGATCAAGCTGAGCGCGGGCGCGACCACGGAAGTGCCGTCGAGTATCAGCTTCAGCCCCGACTACACTCGCGTGTCGATCATCCCGCTGGCTCCGCTGCCGCCAAGCACGGCAATGACGGTCGCGATCAGCGGTGTAACCAGCGAGGCGGGCAAGTCGCTCGCTAACACCACGACGACGAACTTCACTACCGCGGCCCAGCCCGACTTCAACCCGCCCTACGTGGTGAATCCCAGCGTGCTGAACGGGCAGACGAATGTTCCGGTCAACTCCGTTTTCAGTGTGCAGTTCAGCAAGCCGATGGACATTGGCAGCGTCGATGGTGCGATCGTCGGCGTATGCACCCAACCCAGCTCCTACTACTGCATTGTTTATGGTTATCCACTTGTCCCGGCGACGATCTCGTGGAGCGCCGACCAGACCACGATATTCGTCGTGCCCACTAGCCCCTTGGCCGTTGGCACCGGTTACTCGTTGCAGAGTTCTTCCTTGACGGACCTCGCCGGCAACCCGCAGACAAATTTTTCCGCGTCCTTCACGACGTCGTTCGTCGCCAACACGAACCCGCCGACGGTCATCAACACCAGCCCGGAGAACACCGAGACCGCAGTCCCGGTGAATTCACCGGTCGAGATTCTGTTTAACGAGCCGATTCAGCCCACGAGCATTGTGCAGGTCACGCTTAAGACGGGTGGCAACACGGTTGCGGTCACGCCGACGTTTACCGATGCCAACCAATTGCTGACTCTGACGCCGGCGCTGCCGTTACTGGCCAACGCCAACTACACTCTGACGATTACCGGAGTCAAAGACACAGCCGGCAATCAAATGACGAGCACGGTTACGAATACCTTCACAAGCGGCCCAACGTTCGACTTGGTTGCTCCGCAGGTAACCCTTACGGATCCGGCGAACGGCACGACCGGTATCGGCACCAACGTGGCGCCGCGTATCGTCTTCAACAAACGCCTCAATCCGCTCAGCGTCGTCAGCAGCTCCAACGAGCTGTACTACAGCGGTTCAGTCGAGTTGTACAACAATGCCACCGCCCAGTTTGTACCCGCCACCGTCAGCATGACGGCTGATCGGATGACGGCAATCATCACGCCCACTTCGGCACTGGCGTCAAACACTTCGTACCAGATCTACGTAGCATATGGCGCGTCGTACTACGACGTTGCCGGCAACTACGGCTACGGCTACCTGAGCAACTTCGTGACTGGTTCCGGTTCGGACACGACCCAGACCACCGTCAGCACGATCAATCCCAGCAACGGGCAGTCCGGGGTGCCTGAGAACTTCCAGGTTGTCGCGGTGATGAGCGACGATATCGATCCCACGACGGTCAACAATAGTTCGATCACGGTGATGCAAGGCAGCAACCCCATCGCGGGCACAGTCACTCTGGCCGGCGACGGCGTCACCCTTACCTTCGTATTGGCCCCGGCCGCAGTGATCAACCCCAACACGGTTTACAACGTATCAGTCGGCGGCCTTAAGGACACGGAAGGCAATGCCGTCACGACCTCTAACACGACGTTCACGACGGGCTCGACCACATACGGCAACGGATCGTTCACCCTGGTCTCAACCAGCCCCGCGAGTGGAGTCAGCGGCATCTCGGTAACGAGCCCAGTCACCTTCACCATGAGCAACCTCATCAATGCGGCGTCGGTTAGCCCCCTCACCGTCTATGTGTACGTCGATGGCACCAATGAGGTTGTTGCGGGGAGCTACGTTGTGAGTGGCGCGGCTGTAACGTTCACGCCGCTGTCCAAGTACCCCGCCCTTACCCCGATGCACATGTACGTGTACGGACTGGCGGACGAAGCGGGGAATCCGGGATATGGTGACGGCGGCACGTTCACGACCGCAAACACAGGGGACAGCACCGCTCCGACAGTGACCATCACACCGGCGAACGGCGCCACCAACGCCGGTCTAAACACGCAAGTCGTGTTGACGTTCTCGAAGTCCATTAACCCGTCAACGATAACTGCCAGCAGCGTCAATCTGCTGAATGGAGACGTGCCGCTCAACCCCGCCACGTCTATCTCTGGTGACAACCGCACCGTCATCCTTAACTACAACAGCTCTTTCCTGCCCGCGGGCGCCACCCTTACCGTGACTGCCACAAACCTGATTAAGGATCTTGCCAATCCGCCGAACGCGCTGGCCAATACGACCAGCCAGTTCACCACGACAACGGCGGTTCTGAACTCGGCGCCGAGTGTGCTTAGCATGCGTCCCGGCAACGGCGCGACCGGAGTTCCCACAAATACGGTCATCACCCTGTTTACCAGCGCTCCCATGAATAGCGGTTCAGCCACCGGCGCTCTGCACGTTTCGCAAAACGGAGTGATAATTTCAGGCGCCACCAACGTAGGCAGCAATGGGCAGAGCATCGAATTCACGCCCACTTCGGCCCTTAGCGCCGGCGCGTCGATTCAGGTTTTCCTCGATTCGACGGCGCAGGATATTTACGGGAACTACCTGTCGTACTTCTCCGGACAATTCACCGTGGCCGGATCGCCCACCAATACCGCGTCCAGCGCGCAGGCAGTGAACCCGCTCAACAACGCCACCAACGTGCCGCTGAACACTATCATCCAGGTGCAGTACGACCAGGCGCTATTAGCCAGCACCATCAACAGCTCGAACGTGACCCTGTACGATGGCACCGCCGGGATTTACCTGACCCCGACCCTCTCGCTCGTCGGCAACGGACAGGTAATCAACATCGCTCCGACCAGTAACCTGACTGCTGGAGATTATTACAGTGTGAATATCAGCAGCGGCGTGACCAACACGGTCGGCTTGGCGGTGAATGCTTTCAACCCCAACTTCACTGCGGGCACGACCGCCGATACCGCCAAGCCCACAATTACGACAGTCGCTCCACCGAACTTGGCCACTAACATCGGCACCAACGCCGGTGTCACCGTAAATTTCAACAAAGCCATCAACCCGATATCGGTCACCGGCAGCTCCATCCAGTTGAGCGGGAATTCGATCACCGAGGTGCCGTCGAGCATCAGCTTCACGCCCGATTACACCCGTACCATGATTGTTCCGCAGGCTCCGCTGCCCTCCAGCACCCTGATGACGATCGCCATCAGCGGCGTCACCAGCGAGGCCGGAGTGGCCGTCACCAGCAAGTCCACTACCTTCACCACCATGGCGGGCGCCGATTTCATCGCGCCCTACGTGGTTAATCCCAGCGTGCAGGGCGGCCAGACGGTCGGCACCAACGCTGCCTTTGCCTTGCAGTTCAACAAGCCCATCGACATTGGCAGCATCGATGTTGCGACGGTCGGCATCTGCACCGTCTACGGCGGCTACGCCTGCACGTACTTCGGGGGGCAGTTCGTACCGGCGACGGTTTCGTGGAGCGCCGATCAGACCACCGTCTTCGTCGTCCCCACCAGCCCACTAACAGCCTCAAGTCAGTACAGCCTGGTAAGTCAGAATCTGACCGACCTCGCCGGCAACGTGCAGACAGACTCCTTCCAACCCTTCAACACCGGAACCGGAACCGACACTACCGGCCCGGTCGTGCAGCGGGTCAGTCCGCCGAGCGGCTTCACAGGCGTCCCTATCAATGCACCCGTACAGATCCTGTTCAACAAGGCCATCTCCGGCGCGTCCCTCGGAGGCGTCACGTTGAAGAAGGGCACCTCGGTCATCCCCGCCACCGTCTCGCTGTTCGACGGCGACCAGGGCATCCAACTGCTGCCGCTGGTGCCGCTCGCCACCAGCACGGTATACACCATCAACGTGACGGGAGTTAAGGACATTACCGGCAACGCTCAGTCCAGCTTCGCGTCGCAGTCATTCACCACCGGAACGGGAACCGATCTGTTGCCGCCCACAATCGTGTCGACGAACCCAACCAACGGCCAAACCAGCGTTCCCGACAACACTACCGTCCAGGTCATATTCAGCGAGGCAATGGATGCGGCATCGTTCGATCAGAACACCAGCTTCGTGCTGATTGATCCCTCGAGCAACGTGGTGCCCGCGACCATTACCTTCTCCACGGACTACAAGACAGCCACCTTGCATCCCAACGCAACGCTGATCAGCGGCGTCACGTACACCATGTACGTCGGATATCCCTACGTCAGCTACTACCTGTACGACTTAGGCGGAAACGCTTTGTACGGAACGTACATCAGTTTCACGACCCAGTGAGGCAGTGCGAGGACCGATCCGCTCGATCAGGCCGAGACGCGCCAGAAGAGCAGATGGTCGCAAGGAGATCTATAAGCTGATGGGAATTATCCTGCTGGTTTGCTTGGCCAGCCTTTGGGGCTAATCATCTCCCTTCATGTTGGCAGATAAGGCCTCGCTTTGGGGTTGTTGGCAATTGACAGATACCGCTTCGGGAGAGGCTTATGTCTCTTCGCAATCCAGACACTATTCTCTATACCTGTAGCACATCGCCTTCACGGGCTACCATCTCGTACAACACAGGATTGACGAAGAACCCGATGAAGAGGCGGGAGATGAGACCGGCAACGATGACGATGGCAAAGGGCCTTTGCGTATCCGATCCGATGCCGGTGGAAAGGGCAGCGGGCAACAATCCCAGGCAGGCGACAAGAGCTGTCATCATGATCGGACGGAGCCGAAGTAACGAGGCTTCCCGAGTGGCAGCGCGAATGCCCATTCCCTCCTGGCGCAGCTTGTTGATGTAGGAGACGAGAATGACAGCGGTCTCTACGGAAACCCCAAGCAACGCCAAAAGACCCAGCACTGAAGAAACACTGAACGGTGTGTGAGTGAGTTTCAGCGCAACCAGCGCTCCCACCGGCTCCGTCATGATGACTCCCAGGGCGATGGTGACTGGGAATTTGAAATTTCCGTAGAGCGCAAACAAGATCATGAAAATCAGCACTACCGCAAGTGGACCAATAAAGTACATCTGCGATTTGGCATCCAGAAATTGGCTGTATTCGCCGCCCCACGACATGGTGTAACCCTGCGGCAATGTCACCGCCTTCTTGACGACCGCCTGGCCATCTCGCACCGCTCGCTCCAAGTCGCGCCCTTCGATGCTGTACTGAACGCCGATGTAGCGGGAGTTATTTTCGCGATAAATAAAGGACGCACCGTTCCCCTGAGTAATATTGGCGAGCTGACTGAGCGGGATTTGCTGCCCGTCGGGTGTGCCCACCAACAAGTTTCCAATCTCATGTGCGTTACTGCGGAATTGGGGCTGCATTCGCACTACCAGATCAAACAGCTTCTCCCCTTGAATGACCTGGGTGACCGCTTGCCCACCGACTGCGGCTGAAATTACACCTTCTACGTCCGCAACGTTGATCCCATACCGTGCGATCTTGTTCCGATCGACATCAACCAGCAGGCTGGGCTGGCCGAGTTCACGCACCACCGTGAGTTCGGTGAACCCAGGCACGTTGGACAGCGCGTTCTTGATCTGGATCGCTTTGTTCTGAAGTACGTTCAGGTCTTCACCATAGATCTTGACCGCCAGGGAACTCTTGAGGCCGGTGAGCGCTTCGTCCACGGCATCTTCCGCGGGCTGGGTGTAGTTGAAAATGATTCCGGGAAAGGCATTGAGTTTATTGTTGATCGATTCAATCAGTTGTTTCTTCTCGCTGATCGCGCCAGCCCATGATTTGTCTTTATATGGCTTCAAGCCAACATAGAACTCGCAGTTAAAGAAGCCCGTGGGATCAGTGCCATCGTCGGGCCGCCCTAACTCTGAACCCACGACAGTAACCTGCGGATAAGACATCAAAATGTCGCGTATCTGAGGAGCGATGTTACTGGCTTCTTCAAAAGAAATGGTGTAAGGCATCGTGGCCCGGACCCAGAGTGCGCCTTCGTCGAGGTGAGGCATAAACTCTCCGCCGATGAAAGGTACGAGCAGCAGGGTCGCTCCGAAGATCAGGGTTGCGATCAACATGGTTGTTTTGGGGTGGTTGAGTGACCAATCCAGCTGAACTGCGTATTTCCGCTTCATCCATTCATAGGCGCGATTCGGTTTCTCATGCACGCCCTTCTTGAACCAGTAGGAGGCGAGCACGGGTATCAGAGTAAGCGTCAGGATGAGCGCACCGAGCAGTGCAAAGGACATGGTCTCAGCCATCGGGTGGAATAGTTTGCCAGAGGGCCCGGTTAGCGCGTAAATCGGCAGATACCCGGCGAGGATAACGGCTACCGAATAGAAAATCGGGCGATCCACATCTTTCGCAGCCGCAAGAATCACTTCGTTCAGCTGGTATTGCTGTCCCTCCCGCAGCGCCAGCTCACGGTAGATGTTTTCAACCATGACCACGGTACCATCGATGACAATTCCGAAATCAATCGCGCCGATGGACAGCAAATTCGCGGCAACATCGTGGGCATGGAGCACGATGAAGGCAAACAGAAGTGAGAGGGGAATGGTGAGGGCAACGATGACTGCCGCCCGGAAACTGACGAGGAAGAAAATCAGCACCACCAATACCAGCGCCATGCCGCGAAGCAGGTTCGCTTCCACGGTGTCGGTCGTCAGGTCGACCAGTTCACTGCGGTCGTAATAAGGATGGACCTTCACGTCCGGCGGCAGGATCTGGCGGTTCAGTTCCTCCGTTTTTGCTTCAACGGCTTTCAGGACGTTTTGTGTCTGCTCGCCACGCAGCATCAGAATGACGCCCTCCACGGCATCGTCATTCTTCTGGAAGCCAAATTCGCCCAGGCGTGGCGCGTGCCCGATCGTTACCTCTCCTATATCGCGTATTCGGATCGGCACCCCCTTGTTGGCGCCAACCACGATGTTTCCAATGTCATCCGTGTTGCGTACCAGGCCGATGCCGCGCACATAGTAGAACTGTCCGCCCTGAGAATAGAATCCGCCGCCGGCATTCGCGTTATTGGCGGAGAGCGCCGTTACCACTTGCGGAATGGTCAGGTGGTATCCGTAGATGCGCGCCGGATCGAGCAGCACTTGGTATTGCATCACCGTTCCGCCAAAACCCGAGTCGTCGGCCACGCCGTAGACAGACCGGTAGGCCCGCTCCACCACCCAATCCTCGATCGTCTTTAGCTCCTGAGGTGTGCGGTCGGGACTTTCCAGCACATAGCGATACACCAGGCCGCTGGGGCTGAACAGCGGCGAGAGGCCCGGAGTTACTCCCGTCGGCAGCGTCGCCCGCGCGAGTCTTTCAAATACGATTTGCCGAGCAAAGTAATCGTTGGTGCGGTCCTCGAACGTCAGTTTCACATCGGACAAGCCGTAGAGCGAGATGGAGCGCATCACCACCATGTGTGGAACGCCGTTCATCTCGAGTTCGAGAGGTAGCGTGACCAACCGTTCGACCTCTTCGGCGGCATGATCCGGCCACTGTGTGATGATTTCTACCTGCGGAGGCGAGAGGTCGGGATAGGCGTCCACGGGCATCCGCTCAAACGACAGGATTCCCCCGACCGTGATGAAAGCGGTCAGCATCAGGACGAGAAATCTTTGACGGAGCGCCGCTTGGACGATTCGGTGGATCATTCGCTGGTGGACACTATCCTTACCTTCGGCTTCATTGTTGCCGGAATTGCAACTCGTTTCAAAGCTTGCGCGATTCTGCTAGCGCTGCAGCGAGTTCGCAAACTGCAGGAACAAGCTGCCATTTCCGATGACTTGGTCACCAGCTTTTAGCCCGCTGATAATCTGCGTCTGCCCGTTCAGGCTTTCCCCGAGCGTGACTGAGCGTCTGCCAAACTGGTTCGAAGCTGCCGCCGCATAAACAAAAGGCTGGTTCTCGCTATCCCGCAGGACAGCGGCATCCGGGAGCGCGATGGCATTTGAAATCGTGCCCGCGTTTACGGTCGCAACCACGTACATATCCTTTTTCAGCTTCTCGCCAGGATTGTTCGTCTCGATGCGCGCCTGCAATGTACGAGTGTTCGGATCGAGCGATGCCGCGACATAGGAAATGCGGCCGTGGAAGGCTTCCGGATATGTATCCGTCCGAATTGCGACCGTATCTCCAACCCGCACGTAGGGCAAATCTTTCTGATAGATGTTGACCAGCACCCAGACGCTGCCGATATCCGAAATCATGAAACATTGAGTGGTGCCGGGTTGAATGAGCTGCCCAGCGGACACATCCTGCTCGACGACTTCGCCGCTGATCGGGGCTCTCACGGGGACTTCAAAGGATGGCGGACCCTTCACCAGTTCGTCGGGATCTGTAATTCCCATCACTTTCAAAGCGGCTTGCGACGATGCCAGGTCACCGCTCGCCTGCACCTCGGCTGACTGCGCCTGCTCGAGGTTTTGCTCGGCAATCGCTTTGTGCTCATACAAATCACGGGCGCGAGCATAGGCTTTTTGTGCGAGAGCGTAGCCTTCCTTGGCCTTCAGATAATTCGTGCGAAGTTGCGAATAATCCGGACTCGATACGTACAACATGGGCTCGCCCTGGCGCACCTTCTGACCGGGCACGACCACCACCCTGCTGACCGGTCCGCTCACCTGTGTGATGACAGGCGTCGTGCGAAAACTGTTGTAAGCCACGGCGCCCGTCAGCCGGAGGCTTCGAGGCAGCGTCGTAGGCTGAACCGTCAGCACCTGTACATGCGCCATCTGCTCTTGGGGGATGGTGAACAGTTCTGCATTGTCTGAGTTCTTCGCGCTGCTCGAATTAGCGGAGGTATTCGCCGGGGGCCCTCCGCAGCCGGTAAGCACCAGCATGACCGCCGACGCGGCAGCGAGTGCCGCCAACCATCGACTGCCATCCGCGCGAACATTCATGGCAGTTTCCTCATGGCAAGTTCCTCGTTCCTTCCGCTTCCTTCAATTGCTCCAGCGCTGTCATGTAAGATGCCAACGCCTGGCGATAGGCTAACTGGACCGACCGGTAGCTGCGCTCGGCATCCAGATAATCCAGGAGACTTGCGGCGCCCCGCTTGTAAGCATACTGACTGATGTCGCGCGAGTCCTGCGCCTGTTTGAGGTAGCCGGAGGTGTAAAGTTGCACCACTTCTTCGTTGCTCCGGACCGCCTCATAGGCATTGGCAACGTCGGAAAGAACCGTATCGCTTACCGATTGCTGCTGCTCCTGTGCCTGCGTGAGCGCGTGGCCGGTACGTGCGATTTCTCCCTGATTGCGGTTGAAGATCGGCAACTCAAAATTAGCGAAGATGGAAGCGGTGTTCTCTCCGGAAACGTGGGTGAAATCATACGTGCCGTTAACGTCAACTTTGGCGTTCGCTTTGGCCAGTAGGATTTGGCTCTGCGCAGCAGTGATCCCTAACTCAGCAGCCCGGAAGTCGGGTCGCTCACGCAGCGCCCGCGCCTGCAAGTCTTCCAGGTTCCCTTTGAGAGGCTGAAACTCCAGTTCTCCCACCACGTCATAGTCGGCCGGTACCGCGTTGTAGCCGAGGAATTCACGCAGTCCGACCAGCGCCTGCACTTTCGCGAGGCGGGCAGAAGAGACGTCGGTCTGAAACTGCAGAAGCTGGAGCTTGATCTTCAGATAGTCGCCTTCACCGATGTATCCCGCATTGAGTTGCGCCTCGCTGATATCGACCGTCTGCCGAAAGCCTTTCAGATCCTCGAGCGCAAACTGGAGGGTCGATTCTGCCAGCAAAACGGTGACGAACTGCTGGCCCACATTAAAAGCCAGCGTGCGCTCGGCGTCAGCAACCTGGGCGCGGGTTACTGCTGTCTGATCACGGGCAGCCTGCAGCCGCCGCTGCCGCTTGTGACCGCGTTCGAAGAGGTACCCGATCCCAATATCGAACTGCTGAGTTACGTCCAGATTCTCCCCGGAAAAGTCTTGCGGACTGAAAAATGGAATGAACTGCGAATCCACCCCAAGAGTCGGGTTGGGGCGTAGGTTCGCGGTGATCTCCTGGGCCTGATTCTGAAGGATCAGGGTTCGGGTAGCTTTCAGAGAATGGTTGTGCGTCAGCGCCAGATCAATGGCCTGATCAAGAGTGATCCGCGTCGTATTCTGCCCACTACCTGTCCCCACCAGCAGGAAGAACATCACCGCCGGTGCTAACACCCGAAAGTAACTGGAGCGCATAAGAATTGAGATCAAAGCGCACTGACTGTGACGCAACAGATCTCGCAGGGATACTCGAACCTGACGAGCACAACGCAAGCTCCGCCGTCCGTAACGTCCTCCTTGTGTCTAAGACTGCGACTCAGGGCGCAATGGATGTATTGTAATTCACAGCATTCACGATCGCGCCGTACATGAGATCCGCTACCGGGAGTGCTACAGTGTTCCCAGCGGCCACAATGCACGCGCGGTTGCTCACGTCGTGGACCAGCGCAAGAACGTCGGTTAGGAAACTCCCCATTCCAGAGATCAAGAAGGCTAATCTTTACGGAGTTTCACGGGAAGCAATTCTGGCAGGTTCAGAGCACTGCTGTTCCCTTCAAACTTCTCAAATGCGGCGTGAGGGATTGTTAGTGCAAGCGATTTATCAACAGTCGCCACATTAGAGTGCTTGTTCTCGCTATTTCCACCTACGAGGCTTTTCCGAACGCGTCCGGCCTGCGGCCATCCCTTGCGCCGGCCTAGTGCGTGAAGGCGTCGAAAATTCTCAGAAATTGCCGTGGTTCAAACTTCAGATAAGCTGGCGGCATGGGCACCAATGAACCGTTAACGCCTATCACATTAAACTCAGGGCCCAGAGCGGCTGCCTCACCGTTCAGGTCCGCAACCTTGAGGTCTCTCCATCTTCCGGTCGCGAGGCGCAGCTCAAGCGTTTGCAGGGCGGTAATCGTTTCCGCGGGAGTGAATTCGCAGTGCCCCGCGCGATGAATGAATGTCTCTCGCAACAGGTTGCTGTCATTCGCCTCGCTGACAACCCTCTTGTAGGCTCTCTCGTTTTCCACCGGTACGAGCCCGTCGCCGGTGGTGTGCAGGGTCAGCACGGGAATGGTCAGCTGGCCGTTGTAGATGATGTTGTCGCTCAAATAAGTCAAAGCGCCTGGATCGGCTGCAATTCGCGGGGCGCTATTCAGTGTCGCAAGATCGGCATCCAGGCTCAGTCCGGCAGCGGCATACAGCGCTTCTACCTCCGCATGATCGATCGAGTGGCCCAGTTGCCGTTCGTAATTCACGCCGGTGTTAAACGAAGGATTGCCCCCGGCCCGGAATTCCAGCTCTGCGCGGAAAGCAAACTGGAACGGGAGATCGACGTTTTGCAGCCATAAAAACTGGTTGACTTCTTGGGAGGCGTAGTCGGTGCGCGCGGGTTCGGGAGAAGTCGGATCAAACCAACCGGGCAAATCGCCCAGGGCCGAGACCAACGCAAGGCGGGCTCTCCCTTGCGGAGTAGCCTGCGCCGCCGCGAGGACGCCTTCCGCCGTGAGGAAATTCTGAACTGGGTTGGTGATATGGACAACCTGCAAAGCCCCGCCTGCCAGCAGCGTGTTGAAGGCAAATGCCCCGTCGAGCCCAGCATCCCATATACCAACCCCACCGCCCAGGACTCCGCACATGGGGAGCGCCGCCGTGAAGCGATCGGGGTGTTCCTGCACCAATCCAGCGGTGATCATGCCCCCCAGAGAGTGACCCCAGGCGATGGTATGGGTCGGGGTTCCAACAAGATTCTGAAACGCGTCGAGCGTCGCGATCTGATCCGGAATCGCCTCGTGAACTGCCCAACCCGTGGTCGCGTAAGAAGAACCAGCCAGCGCGTATCCCGCAGCCAGCATGAAGCCGCCGGTCAAAGGATCGCCCACGTCTTGCGCTGGATTGGGTGACCCAGGCGTGACGTATCCGTGACTGTAAAGAAGCAGCGTGCCGTTCCAATTTGCCGGGACATCGATGACGTAGGTTGCGCCGTCCGGCAGGGTGCCGGTGATGTGCTGCTGCGCCACTGCGCTTCCGCAAAACACGGCAATCACAATGGCGGTGAGCGCGTAGAACAGGGTAGACTTCGTGGGGTTCGACATAAGGATCTCCCTCTGGGTAGGGTTAAAAGTCTTTTCCCAAGCTGGGTTCAACGCTTGGCGACTGAAAGTTTGTGCCGGACAGGCGAACTTGTCAACGCGAAAAAACGGCGCTTCCGGTGCCTTGTGCGCTTGCCGCGCCACCCTTCTATAACGAGACACTTCGAACGCGCCAGTGGCGATCCCGCGGCCTGCGAGTGTTCTCGCCTCCGGTTTTGGTTTTCCCTTAGTTGTAACGTGCGTCGGCGTTTCGAAGTCTGCGTCCCGCACCTATTTGATTGGCCGCGAACCGATGATGAGGATGTCCACGAGTCTCCTGGCGCTTTGCTGCCAGTCAGGACCGGACGCTACGTTGGAGACTCCGATCAGTGCGCGGAGCAGATCGAATGGCTCCAGATCTCTGCGTATGTCGCCATTCTTAATCGCGCGTTTCACCAGCGCATCAATCGCTCCTTGAACCTGAGCGCGTGAACCTTCATATAGCTTCGAAGGCCCTCCGACGAGCGAATTCAGAGCGGGGCCGATGATTTGCTTGGTCGCGATGTAGTCGACGAATAGCAACATCCATGCTCGCAAGGCTTCGATGGGAGGAAGGTTTGCGGAGAACTTCTTCTCGGCTGCGGCCAGTTTTTCCACCTCCGTCCGATAGACCGCTTCAACCAGTGCATCGCGGGTAGGAAAGTGGCGATACAAAGTTCCCGCCCCGACGCCTGCCTCTTTAACGATGTCGTCGAGGCTGGAGTTCGCCCCGGATCGGGTAAACGCCTCCTTCGCTACCTCCAGAATGCGCTCGCGGTTGCGCTGCGCGTCGGTGCGCGGTTTTCGCGGCGCAATCTTTTGATTTTTGGTCGGCATAAAAAAAAAAAGTTGCAACCGGAGATAGTCTCCGGTTATCTTATCTATTGATTCGGAGACACTCTCCGTTTTATCCGGAACGCGGCGGCCTGTCAATAGCCGTTCCCGGTTCTTCCGGCTTCGAGAGGTGAGGAATATGAATCCACTCGCTCGTTATCAACCGTTCAAAACTTCCGACCCCCTTTGCTCCGACCTCATGACGATGGCGGAGCGAGAGTTGTCAGCATTCTTCAAGGCGGTCACACAGTTGTTCGGGTCAGAACAGGCGGAGCTCTCAGCAGAAGACTGGTTGCAGGAGTTGATCGAGATCGATGGTGTTCCCACTTCAGCCCGCGAATGGCGATCGATAACTGCGAAAGTTTCGACTCGGCTCCCAAGTGGAGTGAACGCTTCGTCTCGATCGACCAAATTTACAAATGCTTAGGAGGAAAAGAATATGCGTGTTTTTGTCACCGGAGCTACAGGCTTCATCGGTTCCGCAGTCACCCGAGAACTGATCGACGCTGGTCATCAGGTGCTCGGCCTCGCTCGCTCGGATGAGGCAGCCAAGTCCCTTGCCGCAGCGGGAGCCGATGTACGTCGCGGTTCGCTCGAAGATCTGGAAAGCCTTCGCAGCGCCGCAGTTGCTGCCGACGGAGTCATCCACACCGCTTTTATCCACGATTTCTCAAACTATGGCCCTGCCGCGGAGGCAGATAGGCGTGCCATCGAGACTCTCGGCGGCGCGCTCGCTGGCTCTGATCGCCCATTGATCATCACCTCCGGGACCTTGATCCTTCAACGCCAAGGCCCTCTCGGAACGGAAGAGGATGCTCCCAATCCCAATTTTCCCCGCAAGTCGGAGGAGGCGGCGCTTGCGCTGCCGGCACTCGGAGCCCGCGCATCTGTACTGCGGCTTCCTCCATCGGTACACGGCAACGGTGATCACGGCTTTGTGCCGCGACTGATCAGCATCGCACGTGAAAAAGGCGTTTCCGCGTACATTGAGAACGGTCTCAACCGTTGGCCAGCAGTGCATCGGCTCGATGCCGCTCATCTCTACAGGCTTGCACTCGAAAAGAGTTCCGCCGGAGCCCGGTATCACGGGGTGGCCGACGAAGGCATACCGACTCGAGAGATCGCGGAGGTCATCGGCCGGCATTTGAACGTACCTATCGTCAGCAAGTCTCGCGAGGAAGCACCCGATCATTTTGGCTGGATCGCTCCCTTTTTTGGTATAGACAGCCCGGCTTCCAGCGCGCAAACGCAGGATCGGCTTGGATGGCGACCGGTTCAGCCTGGGCTCATTACCGATCTGAATGCGGCGCACTATTTCGAACACACTGCGG
Source organism: uncultured Acidobacteriaceae bacterium (assembly GCA_963789205.1). Lineage (GTDB taxonomy): Bacteria > Acidobacteriota > Terriglobia > Terriglobales > Acidobacteriaceae > Acidiflorens. Next base: position 90,854 of record CAWBJV010000008.1, on the reverse strand, counting down.
ACCCGGTGGCTTTGCACGCCTAGCGCGTGACAGGATCCATGAACCGTCACATCGAAAGTGTTAATACAAGGAGGTAGGAAAATGCCGAACATGCTTGAGGCAACTACATTTGGTGCAACTTCGACCACAGATGACGTTTTGTCCGGCGTGAATCTGAAGGGCAAACGAATTCTCGTCACGGGTGCTTCGGCCGGCTTAGGCGTGGAAACGGCGCGCTCGCTGGCCGCGCACGGCGCCCAGGTTGTAGGAGCGGCGCGGGATTTGAACAAGGCCAAAGCTGCAACCGAGCAGGTGCGAAAGGACGCCCTGGCCAATGGCGGAAGCTTCGAACCGGTTGAACTCGATCTTGCCAACCTGAAAAGCGTGCGTGCCTGCGCCGACCGGTTGCTGGCGAAAGGGGAACCGTTGGACGTGGTCATTGCCAATGCAGGAGTAATGGCCACACCATTCGGCCACACAGCCGATGGCTTTGAAACGCAGTTCGGAACGAATCACCTGGGACACTTTGTCCTGGTCAACCGGATGGCGTCTCTGATCCGCGATGGCGGGCGGCTCATCAACTTGTCTTCTTCCGGTCATCGCTACGCGAACGTGGACCTGGACGATCCCAACTTTGAGCACACGCCTTATGAGCCTTTCGTTGCCTATGGCCGATCAAAAACGGCGAATATTCTTTTCGCGGTCGCATTCGACAAACGTCATCGGGATCGGGGCATACGCGCTGCGGCTGTGCATCCAGGAGGCATACGAACGGAATTGGGTCGTTACGTTGAGTCCGGACGGATGGAAAGAGTAATCAACGAGATCAATCAGCAGCTCGCCGCGCAGGGTAAGGGACCCTTCCAATGGAAGTCCATTCCCCAAGGAGCCGCAACATCGGTGTGGGCGGCTGTGGTCGCCCCGGCGAATGAGATAGGCGGGCAATATTGCGAGAATTGCCATGTGGGCCATATCGTGCCGGACGACGTGACCATCACCGCCATCAGCGAAGGCGTACGTGGATATGCGCTGGATGCAAACAATGCCGAGGCGCTCTGGAAGAAGAGTGAAGAGCTGGTGGGGGAATCTTTTTAGTTCTCTTCACTGCAAACAGCGAACAGTTCCAGAAAGAATGGAATGGAGGAACGGAATCATTGAACAGACTGATCTTCTGGTCGGCAACTTCACTCTGCCTAGCACACAGGCGTGCCCTCGAATCCTCAGCGCGGCATGAGCCGGAAAAATAGGGCCTGCTTGGCAACAGGTTCTACTTTTGCTTCCATGGCAGCCATCTGAGCCTGACTTAACGGGGTAAAGGAACGGGCGAGTTCCACGCATTCCTCAACCTGCTCGACTGAGTCACATCCGATGATTGCCGTGCTGATGGGTAACGAGAGAGTGTAGAAGAAGGTTTCCCGTTTCGTCAGCGTACCCGGAACTGTGGTGATTGCGCCTCGGCCTTCCCATGAGTGCTTTTGTTCTTCCACCGGCGGCGGCGTCCAACTGGAAAGAATGCGGCCGCGTGCCATCACCTTCATCCCGATAATCCCCATCTGTTTCTCGACGGCCAGCGGAAGGAGATCTTTTTCAAAACTGTAATAGTATTTGTCGGCCGCGTTGACGCCCATCAGGACGGTGTCAAAGGGAAAGCGGTGAATGCATTCCATGAGTGCTTCGGGACGAAAGCGTCCGGTGACGCCCAGATGGCGCACCATTTTCTGATCGCGCGCTTGAACCAGGGCTTCCATCGCACCGCCTTTGCCAAAAATCTGGTCAATGTCCTCCTGAATTCCAACATCATGCAGTTGCCATGTGTCAATGTGATCGGTATCCAGCAGCTTCAGAGACACGTCGAGGTTCTTAAGCGCGGCATCGCGGGTTCGCTCTTTGGTCTTGGTTGCGATGAAAACGTGGTCTCGGCTGCCCTTAAGACCCTTACCAAGATATTGCTCACTCCACCGGTCAGGTCCTCCGTAGATCGCGGAGGTATCGAAATAGTTCACTCCTAACTCGAGCGCGCGCTGGATCATCTGCAGGGCTTGGCTTTCGTTATTGTGTTTCTCCAGCGCTCCCTGGCCGCCGAGGCCAAAAATCCCGACCCGAAATCCGGTCTTGCCCAGATTGCGCGTCGGCATCATGTCCTGGATGCCCCTCGCCGCAGCTGGACTGTTTTCCGTTGATGTCACCTCGACAGACGCGGACGAAGCGATTACCCCTGCAGACAGACCAACTGCTATCGATGCTGCCCCGGTCTTAAGGAACCCCCGGCGGTTCTGGTTGCCGGCATCCAGTGGTGTGTCATTCGTTTTCATGTCCATCGCTCCAAGTCATCCGAAATAGAATACCGATTTTCTTGGGAACTGATCGATCATGCGAGTATATTTTTCTCTTTGGGAGCCAGTCAATCGTTCGTTTTGTTTACGTCTGGCCGCGTTGAGCAGTCAGTTGTTTCGGGCAAAATGATCCCGGGAGTAGCCGTAAGATTTTGTGCGTAGAGGAGCAAGTCATGGAAATAACGCGTCGACAATTCGCCTTGGGTCTTGCAGCTGCCACTTATCTGCGCCCCTCCTTGTTCGAGCCGCTTTCCCCATTAGGAGTTCCCCGCGGAGTCGTTCCCGGCCGAGTCACTTGGGCGCACGATCCGGCGGCTGTAACTTGGGATGGCACAGGTTCCTGGTGGAAAGACGCCAACAACAGCCAGGCTGTTATTGACCGCATGGTTTCCCGGTCCATTTGCGGTCTTACAAATCAGAAAAGTGATGCCCAGGCATGGAACTCCATCTTTCAATACTTCAATCGCACTCATGGTCGCGGCAAAGCCGGATACAGAGCTGGGGAGAAGATTGCGATCAAGGCGAACCTGAATAACACAACGGACCATGGCACGATCGAACGCCTGAACTCCTCGCCCCATTTGATCCTTTCGCTTGTCCGACAGTTGACCGGCCCGGGACGAGTGTCGAAATCATCGATCACCATCTTCGATTCCAGCCGTTGGATCCCGGGCAATCTCTACGACAAGATTAACCATGAATTCCCCGGCGTCAAGTTTGTGGACCATATCGGAGGGGATGGACGAGTAAAAGCCGAGTTCAAACCCAACGCCATTCCTTTCTCAGTCCAGGGCCACAACGCCACTGGACTCGATACCACGGTGGTTGAGGCCTCCTACTTAATTGATGCTGCCGTGTTGAGAGCGCATGTGAGCACAGGGGTGACACTTTGCGCGAAGAATCTCTTCGGCGCTACGAGTATCAACACCGACTGGCGCAAGAACGCGCACGACGGTTTCCAGCACAACAGCGATGGTTCGGCGAGTTACTCCGCGTTCACAGATTATTTAGGCCATAAGGACCTCGGCGAGAAAACCATCCTTTTCATGATTGATGGGCTCTATGGAAACGATAACGTGGATGGTCCGCCTCATCGTAAGTGGAAGATGGCGCCCTTCAACAATGCTTGGCCGAATAGCATTTTTATGTCATTTGATGGCGTCGCGATCGATTCAGTCGGATTCGATTTTCTAACCTCGCAATGGCCTGATCTTCCGGATATCGCGAATGCCGATAACTACCTGCGCGAAGCTGCGTTGGCCAATGATCCACCTTCGAAGACATTCTATGACCCTGAGCGCGATGGCATCCGGTGCCGCAGCCTTGGTGTACATGAACATTGGAACAATGGGACGGACAAGAAGTACTCGCGCAATCTCGGGAAAACGCACGGGATCGAGCTTTTCCAGGTCAGCTGAAGTATAGGACCACACTTGAGCCGTCGCTTTATAGCGAAGTTGCGCAACTCGAGGTCGTTTACTATGTCACCGAGCGGTTGCATTCCTCGCTGGTTCGAACCGCCAGCGGTATGGAGTATTCGATTTCTATGCATGGTACCGATCGGTGCTGAGGAGAGATGAAGAATGAGTCGTCGAGTGTTTTCCTGTTGCTTTGTGGCCGCATTGATGTTGTCCACAACTGCGTTTTCCCAATCATTCTTGAGCCAATATAAAGGCTCGCCTTATCACGACAGCCGCTATAGTGGCGGTCCACAAAAAATACCGGGAAAGGTCTTGTGTGCTTACTATGACTTGGGCGGCGAAGGAGTCGCGTATCACGACACCGATGCAAAGAATCACGGCAGCGGAGAGTTGAATCCGGCGGATGGGACCTACCTCAACGAATTTCGTATCCATGAGGGAGTGGATACTTCCTACACGAAGTTTCAACGAAAGCCAGATCCGATTGACGACAACCCCTTCGACAAGATCGTGCCTCCTGCAGACCTGCCCTACGTTGGCTGGACCGAACCCGGAGAGTGGTTCAACCTAACGGTAGATGTGGCACAGTCGGGAACATACGCGGCCGATTTCCTTTACACATCGAATCGCGGAGGCACAATCTCAGTCGATGTGAACGGAAAGGACGTAACCGGACCTCTGCAGATCACCACAACAAATGATCCTGCAGACCCGCTGGCCTGGCGTCAGTGGCACCATTGGAATCTGGCTTCGCAATTGTTCAAAGTCCCTCTGAGCAAAGGGAAAAATGTTCTCACGGTGCACATATTGACGAACGGCAACATGAATCTGACTTATTTCGACTTCAAACCGGTCCACGAATGAAATGAGAGCCGCCAGCGATCTAGATCACTGATCAATGGGACCAGGGGCCAGCTTGTGGTCCTAACGGTGCCGCTTCAACTCCGCCAGCAGAGCCGGTAAGAGGGCGTCCAAGTCGGCCGCGGAGCTTTCGCGGGATCTTGGTCTCGGCGCGATTCATCGGTTCACCACTTTGAGTTAATTACGAAAATATTGTGTCATTTTACTTTAGGAGGCATCTGCTTCGACTGGACAACGAAACAGGTTTTTCGTATTAAGTGTCGATAAGCAACACCCTCGTAACGGGTGCGGTTCATGAGCGATCTTGGGAGGGAACTAATGAGAGGCGTTGTAGTTCGAACAGGCAAACGCCTCGACGAAGTTGGTCAGCGGCTTGCAACGGTGCTCACCGGGTTATCCACCTCACGCGACTTGCAGGAAAGCAAAGCCAGACTTGAAGAAGCTCAACGCATCGCTCACGTCGGCTACTGGGTATGGGACCTCGATACCTTTGCGGTTTGGCCAATGCGAGCACTTTTTCGGCACTGCCGAGTACGGTGGCTTTTTTCGACGCGCGGCTCCCGCAGAGCGCGCGGGTTGCGTGGTCCTTGGCCGGCGGCATGGATGAGGGTGAAAGACGGCCGCCAGCAGGTAGGGTAAGATTCATCGAATTCGGAGCTTCTATTGCCAACGATGCAGCTTCTTATCATTCTTGTGCTCAATCGCGTTAATTGGCATGCTGGGTGGCTGGCGCCGAGACCGAAGACTTCTCTCCGAATCGCGTAAGAGCACGCAAGATCGGGACGCTGAACGGACAACTGACCTTGAAAAGGCCAATGAAGACTTAAAAAACGCTCAAGCAGAGTTGCAAAGACGCTGGCGGTATCTGGCAGAGGCTCAGAGGCTGAGTCATTCGGGGACGTTTGGATGGAAGGTTAAAAGTGGTGAGCTCGTTTGGTCGGACGAAACCTGCAGGATTCTGGGCTTCACACGAGAGGCGAATCCTACACTCGATCTGGTTTTCGACAGAGTTCACCCCGACGACCTGGACCGTGTGCGACAGCTGTCGGATCGTGCCGCGCAGAACGGCATGGACTTGGATGTCGAGCATCGAATTCTCCTCCCCGACGGTGTCATTAAGTATGTCCATGCGGTTGCGCATGCCGGAAAAGATAGCTCTGGCAATCCTGAGTACATGGGCGTAGTTACCGAGTTCTGTCATGATAGCGAGGAGCCAGGTGTCTTCCACAACGAACATTGCGACCGCGGGCCAGGAGCGCCTTGTCATCGTGGGCGCGACTGGAATGGTCGGTGGATACGCCCTTCGCTACGCGCTCGAGAACCCGGCCGTCGCAAGTGTGACTGCGATTGGGCGCAGGAAGCTCGGCATCTCGCACCCCAAGCTGAAAGAGGTTCTGCATGGAGACTTCGCGGACTGCTCCGCACTCGGGGAGACGCTCTCGGGTCAGGGCGCAGCGATCTTTTGCCTGGGGACATATACCGGGTCGGTGCCGGACGCGGAGCTCCACACCATAACCGTGGACTACACGATCGAGTTCGCGCGAGTTCTTCGCAGCAGTAGCCCCGACGCGGCGTTCTCATTCTTGAGCGGGAACGGCGCAGACCCAACGGGACGAAGTCGGCTTGCCTTCGCGCGCTACAAGGGAAAGGCCGAGAAGGCACTCCTCGCAGCGGGTTTTCCCCGCGTTTACATCTTCCGACCGGCGTACATCTACCCCGTGGAGCCGCGGAAGGAACCGAATTTCAGCTACCGCCTTTTGCGCGCGATCTACCCCGCGTTTCGGGTGCTGTTCCCGAACCAGATGATTCGGGCCAACGACCTGGCCGGAGCCATGGTCGATGTCGTTGTCCGAGGAGCAGGAGAGCGCCGAACCCTGGTTCTCGAGAACCGTGACATCCGGGCGATGGTTGAGTCCCTTCATCCCAAGCGGGTGGGAGATTAGTTCCATAAATGAGATGAATGGTGGAGGCGAACCCGCCATAATTGCAATAGGCCCGCCGATTCCAACGTATTTAGTGACGTAGCCGTGACGTCCCACAACCAGGCACCGGAAGGCCATGGCCTTCCGATCATCACCTGAAAAATATCTTGGCGTAACACTGCGCTACACTTCACCGGGTAAGCTCGTCGGTTTTTCTTAGGAAAAAGGTGGACTCATGAATCGCGCAACGCAATCTCAGAACCGAATTCTCACGATTCTCAAAAAAGCGGCGAACGCCGCGCTGGCGTTAGCAATTCTGCTTGGGCTGGCAATTAGTTTGAGCCCATCTGCACAAGCCCAGCTTTACACCGAAACGGTGATGCATTCATTTGCAGGACCGCCTGACGGCGCCCTTCCCAATGCAGCTTTCGTGGGGGATGGGCTTGGCAACCTCTATGGCACTACCGTTGAGGGAGGCACTTTCAACTACGGGGCTGTGTTCGAGCTGGATGCAAACGGGAACGAGACTGTACTCTACAGTTTCCCGGGGCCCGCTGGCCCTCAAGCTGGCCTGATACGAGACTCGCAGGGCAACCTGTATGGCACCACTGGAGGGGGAGGTTCTTTCAATTGGGGTACGGTATTCAAGGTGGATGCCAACGGGAACGAGACAGTGTTGTACAGCTTCACTGGAACTGGAGCCGACGGCGCAACTCCTTACGCGCGTTTAGTCAGGGATGCGCAGGGCAACCTGTATGGAACTACTTCCAGTGGCGGCGCTTACAACCACGGAACGGTGTTTAAGTTGGACGTGAACGGGAACGAAACTGTGTTGCACACCTTCACCGGAGCCGACGGCGCAACTCCTTACGCGGGTTTAGTCCGGGATGCGCAGGGCAACCTGTATGGAACTACTGCCAATGGCGGCGCTTACAACCACGGAACGGTGTTTAAATTGGACGTGAACAGGAACGAAACTGTGTTGCACAGCTTCACCGGGACCGGAGGGGACGGCGCGTACGTCTATGCAGGCTTGGTGCGGGACGCGCAGGGCAACCTGTACGGTACCACCTACTTTGGCGGAGATCTTTCGCAGTGTAGTGGATCTGGCTGCGGGACGGTGTTCAAGTTGGATGCGACCGGCAACGAGACCGTGCTCTTCAGCTTCACGGGAACAAACGGCGCATATCCCCAGGCCGGACTGGTGCGGGACACACAGGGGAACCTGTACGGCGCCACCCTTGAGGGAGGCGTTTCCAATCATGGAATGGTGTTCAAGTTGGATCGGAGTGGCAAGGAGAGCGTGCTTTACAGCTTCACAGAGACAGGAGGGGACGGAGCAGCGCCTGGAGCGACCTTAATGCGGGACGCGCAGGGCAACCTGTATGGAACAACCAATTGGGGAGGTTTGGGCGGCATTAACGGCCACGGAACGGTATTCAAGCTGACGCCTCCGACACCGACCACGATCACGCTTACTTCTTCGCTAAGTCCGTCCACTTATGGTCAGACGGTAACGTTTTCCGCAATGGTCGCTTCAGCTCTCGGTCCGCCACCGAATGGGGAAACCGTCACGTTCATGAAAGGCACAACGGTACTCGGGACAGCGTCATTGAGCGGCGGCTCGGCCAGCTTTACGACCTCGACGCTGAAAACGGGAACATACTCGATCACGGCCGCTTACGGCGGTGATGCGAACTTCGCAGCCAGCAAGTCGAAGGTGAGCCAGGTAGTCAGTAAAGCCACGACCACAACTACTCTGTCTTCCTCGCAGAACCCCTCGAATCTTGAGCAGTCTGTGACCTTTACGGCGAGTGTGACGCCGCAGTTCACCGGCACGGTCACCGCGACAGTGACCTTCTACGACGGCACAACAGCTCTAAAGAGTTCGTCCCTAACCGGAGGCGTGGCAAAGTTCACAACTTCGACGCTAACCCATGGCGCTCACACCATCACCGCAACGTACAACGGCAATGTCAACTTTGACTCCAGCACCTCGTCTGCGGTGACACAGACGGTGAACTAAGGAATCGGCAGGGAAGTAGTTCTGACTGGTAAGAGGTGAAATGGTGGAGGCGGCGGGAGTCGAACTATGTGCTGCACTTCCCCAGCTTATCGCTACATCATCTGGCCTACTTGGTGATGCCGGGCCAGTCATCGGAGCGGAACGGTGATGCGGGCAGGCCCTCGGCATTGAAGAGATTACATTCCGGGCTGTCCGCCCAAGCATAGCGGACGGCCACCGGAGCCGCGACCTCGGGACTGGAAACGAGGACCGAATCGCCTTCGATGACCGCCGAAGCCCAATGGAATTTCCGGTCCGCGTCGGCGACGGCAAAGCCACGCAGAACGCCGTCCCTGGCTTCGAGCCCGCTGCCGGTATTTGTGAATCGGACCCTGATCTTGCTTCCTTCCACCGCCATGGACTGGTACAATGGCCCGGAATAGACAATAGGCTGCTGGTAGGTGGTGCCGAGCGCCCACAGGGCAAGCCGCTGACCGACCTCGGCCTTGCGGTGCGGGTGCACGTCTTTCGGGTCACCCACATCAATCGTCACGGCCAAGCCTGTACCCGGAAGCCGGTTCAAGGTGAGAAATTGGGCCTCACGCAACTCTGCCCATGCGGATTCGGCGGGCTGGTTGGGGATAGCTCCATGGTTTGGCAGCTGCACGATCAGGAATGGCATCTGGCCCTGATGCGATGCTAGGCGCCAACTCTCGATGAGGGCGGGCAGCAACCCGTGATATTGCCGGGCCTGCAGGGCATTGCTCTCTCCCTGATACCAAATCACACCGCGGAAGGAGTACGGAAGGAGTGGGGTGATCATCCCCTGATACAGGGCGGAGGCCGGCCGAGGTGCGTAGCCGGTCGGCGAAAAAGCTTCGACCGAGAAACCCGTTAACGACGCGGGTGTAAAGTCCTTGATGACTCCCCAGCCCTCCTGGCGCAGATCGCGAAACCAGATGGTGATGGGCATCCAGTCCTCGGATGCATGAGTAAGAGTTGCAGCATAGTCGTCCGCGTCCGTAATCGTCGGTTCTACCGCAAGGATGCGGAACGAGCCGTTGCCACGGACCCAGAAACGGATTCCCACGTAGGTGCTTATGTCCACGGGAGAACCGTCCGGCTGGAATCTTGCGTTCAGCCGGGCGTCGTCCGAAGCGTCGAGGTGGCCCATGACTCGAGCGGCGAATCCGCTGCCGCCGCGGCCGGGCGCGACCAGTTCGAAAGTGGTTTCCGGCGCCCAGCGCCTGTCGTAAGACCAATATCCACCCAGCGTATTGCTCGCGTTGCCTTCGTCAAAGTTGCTGACGCTGAGGTTCTTATTTCCAGTGGCGGGATCGGCGAGTAATTCAAAATCGTCGAATTCCAAATCAAAAGCGGGGACAAAGGGCCTGCCCTCGGTACGATTCCACAAATCGATCGCCGACTTGACTTCCGGATCGCGCTGGGCGGCTTCTGGGGCCATCCACTCCTCGATCGTAGTTCCGGACCATACGCTTTCGACGATGCCAATCGGCACCTTCAACTTCCGGTGGAGATCGCGCGCAAAGTAGTAAGCGACAGCGGAAAAATCCTTGGCTGAGTCTGGGGTGCAGAGCTGCCAGGAAGCGGGAAGAGTATCCGGTTGCGGATCATGAGCAACTCTCTTCGGAACTGTGAAAAGGCGGATGTTCGGGTAATCCGCTTTCGGTAGCTCCTCGATAGCGCCAGCCGAGCCGCTCAGGGCAAACGCCATGTTGGATTGCCCAGAAGCGACCCACACCTCACCGATCATTACGTCCTTGACCGTCACCGTTCGCTTTCCGGCAACCTGCAGGGTGAAGGGTCCGCCTGCTTTCATGGGGGCCAATTGCAGACTCCAATGGCCACGCGAATCCGCAGTTGCGGTGCCCGTATGTCCAGCGACGGTGACCCGGATGATTTCGCCGGGGTCCGCTCTTCCCCAGAGGTGTATCTCATGGCCCTGCTGCAAAACCATGTGATCGCTAATCAGATTGGGAAGCGTAGGATCCGTCCAGCCAAGCGCGGACCATGCGCACCACAATAGCGGCAGCGCGAAACACCAGCGGACAAAGCGGACCGGACTCTTCGTCAATGAAATGGGGCCACACAACATGCATTCCTCATGGCACGAGTACAAAAGTGCCTTGCAATTCAATCTTGTCGGACGAACTCCCCACAAGAATGCCGAAACTGCCCGGATCAGCGCTCCAGCCTTTCTTCCGTACGTCGTAGTAGGAAAACGCGCGACGATCGAGGGTTACGCTCACTCGCTTCGACTCGCCGGGTTTCAGCTCGATGCGTGCGAAACCTTTCAACTCCTTCACAGGACGCGGGACGCGGGCATGATTGTCGCTAACGTATACTTGCGCGACTTCCGCGCTTTCGTGGTGCCCTGTGTTTTCCACGTCGAACGAAACGGTGACCGGCTCATTGAGATTTCCAGTGTCAGGTGACACTTTCAAATTGTGGTAGACGAAGGTCGTGTAAGAAAGACCGTAGCCGAAAGGGAAGAGCGGTTTGACGCCGCCACGATCGAAATGGCGGTATCCCAGGAAAACGCCCTCCGAGTATTCGACTTGCTTCTCTCCTGGCTTCGGGTAGTAACTGTGGAACGTCGCATTGTCTTCCCACCGACGCTCGAACGAGGCGGGGAGCTTGCCCGACGGACTGTATTCGCCGAAGAGGACTTGCGCCAGTGCGGTGCCACCTTCCTGCCCGGGGTACCAGGCCTCGATGACGCCGGGGATGCGGTCGATCCATTGCGTCATATCCACGCTCCCGCCGGACGTGATTACGACAATGGTGTTCTGGTTCACGCTGCTGATCTGGCGAATGAGTTCGTCCTGACCAGCCGGCAGTCCGAAGGTGCGGTCGGAACCTTCGCTTTCGCTGGAAGGGTCGAAGCCAACGCAGACGATGGCGACGTCCGCCTTGGCGGCCACAGCCTTCGTATCGCGGCCGACAAACTCCCGCGCGCTTGCCACGCCCAAACTGACGCTGGCAGAACCCACCGCTTCAAAGTATTCCAGCCGCATCTTGTACGCATGTCCGCCTTCGAGATGGCGAGTGTAGGAATTCAGCGTCTCGGCATGGCGTTGCCAGTCATTGATCACTGGCTCATCATCGATAAAGAGCCGAACCCCATCATCGGCTGAGGTATAGAACTTGTAGTCGTCGGAAGTTTTAGGAATGAAGTAGCCGGTCCAGCGCGCCGAAAAATGATCGACCGGCCCATCGGTGGAGTAGCTTCCTTCTCCCCAGTCAAACCGAACACTCCGATCGGTGCGAACGAGCGCCGGGGAACCTTCCAAATCCTGGTTATTGAAATATTCCCCCTTGAGACCGGGTTCGCCGCCCGGGGTGGTGACGAACTGTTGCCTCTGGAAGACCTCGTTGAGCGGAGGGTTATCCGCGGCGTAGAGGACCTTTGCGTTGGTACCAAGGTAATTGCTGATGCCTTCCATGAAGCTCACTGCATTGAACGGCGTAGTTTGAGAACTGCCGCCGCCACCGGGGACTGCGGGGTAGGAATCAGGTCCAAGCACCGCGATGGTCTCCACTTTCGCTTTGTCGAGCGGCAGCAGGTTCCCGGAGTTCTTCAACAGGACCATGCTTTCCCGAGCTTCTTGCCTTACCAGCTCCCGCCCGGACTGGCTGTATACGGGTATGGACGTATCTTCTTGCGGGGAGTTGAAGAATCCGAACTCGATCGCTGTGCGCAGAATTCGTCTGACTTTGTCGTCGATGGTGGCGACGGAAACTTTCCCCTCGTTCACCGCTGCCACCAGGGTCTGGGGGTTCATGAACCTGCCGCTGGGCATCTCCAGGTCAAGACCTGCGTTGGCGGCGGCGATGCCGTCGTAGGTTGAGTCCCAGTCGGACATCAGGATGCCGCGAAAGCCCCATTCCTTCTTAAGTATCTGGTTGTTCAGGTAGTCGTTCTGCGTCATGTGAATCCCGTTGACCAGGTTGTTGGAATCCATGATTGCGCCGACTTTGGCTTCTTTGACCGCAGCCTCGAAGGCGGGCAGGTAGATCTCGCGCATCGTCCTCTCATCGATATTGGAGCTGATGTTGTGGCGGTCGTATTCCTGGTTGTTACCCATGAAATGCTTGGCAGTGGCAATGACGCGACGGCTTTGAATCCCCTGGATGAGAGAAACTGCCATTCGCGACGCCAAGAATGGGTCCTCCCCGAGATACTCGAAATTGCGGCCGCACATGGGCGCGCGATAGATGTTCATGCCGGGAGCTAGGATGAAATGAACGCCACGGGCACGGGCATCGTCGCCCATCATTGTGCCCACGCGTCGGGCCAGGTCTGCGTCCCAGGAGGCCGCGATGCCGGCCGGGTACGCAGTGGTGCGGCCGTAGTCGTGTACGCCCAGCGGGCCATCGGACATTTTCAATTCCGGGATGCCGAGGCGAGGAACCGGGCGAATGAAGAAGTTGTTGATGCCCCCGATGTAGGTAATTTTCTCTTCGAGCGTCATCCGGCTGAGGATGGAATCAACACGCTTGTCGACATCGGCCGCTGCGCCTGACATTTGTGCTGCGGCAATCCGGACCATGCCAACCAGCAGGATGGCGAACACAAATCTACGAATCGGTATGAGTTTCATAGCTAGGATTCCGGTCATCTCTCTTCTTTGTTACTTCTCTTCAAGGATCGCGAGATCCCAAGGTTTGAGCGGGACGGTCTGGGATGACGCCACTGCTGTTCTTGTCAGCAGGTCCTCACCCACCTTATACGGGTACCTGAAGGTCTGCGGATCACTCGAATAGTTCATGTAGTAATGAATTATCTTGCCGTTGCGGTTGGTGCCGTGCTTCACGCGCACGGTGGCAGGGAGTTCCTGGTCCGGGCCGGTGAGACCAGCCATCCGGAGCACGTCCAGCAGAACCTTCGCCTGTAACGCGTCGGAAAGCACGGTGCCCTCGTAGGTCAGGGTTCCGCCACCGAAGTGGTTCTGCGTGATCGCCGGATACTTGCCGAAGAATGGATGGTCGTAATATGCCAGCGGTCGTGCGCCGTCGAGGATCAACATCTCTGCCCACGTGGAAACCTTATTCCCGGCGCCAGCCTTGAAGGGGTCATCCCTGAGCGCCAGCGGCTTGGCGAGACTCGAAAATTCCTGGTAGCGAACTCCGGCCGCTTTGCGAAGCGGTCCAGGCGCCATGGTCCAGCGGACAGTGTCGTACTCGTTGGTAAATCCGCTCTTGAAAGCGACGACTAAATTGCCACCGCTGTGAACGTAGTCCACCAGCCGGTTCAATACTTCGTCGCTAGCCACATAGAGCGGGGGAACGAGGATGACCTTGTAATCGGAAAGGTTGGTGCTCTCCGGAAAAATGAAATCTACAGCGATATTCTGTCGATACAGCGTTTCATACATCTGCCGCAGAATGGTGCGGTAGTTGACCTTGTCGCTAAACTTCATGAACTCGATGCCGTAATGCGAGTCGCTGCTGTAAAAGATGGCAACCTTGTTTGTCCGTTTCAGGTCAACGATTTCGGGTCCAATGCGCTGTAACTCGTGCGCCGTTCGGCTTACTTCCGCATAGGCGCGATTCGGCTCCAGATCGTGCGCCAGGACTCCTTTCCAGTACGTCTCCTGCCCATAGTGAATGGAGTGCCAATGCCAATACTCGACCATGTTCGCGCCCGACGAAAGGTGGGTGTAAACGTCGAGGCGGAGCTGGCCGTCGTACGGCGGAAATTGCTCCTTCGAGTCCCAGCCGATGGTCTGTGCGTTGGTCTCTGTAACCAGGTAATTCGTCCGCTTGAGCGAACGGGTGTAGTCGCCCGCCGAGGTGGAGTCTAGCCCATCGAACTGGTCCTGCGTGCCGTGGTAGGGATTAGCGGCCATGATGTCCATGCTGCGGGCGATGTCACGCTCATTGACTTCGGGACGCGGCGGTCCAGCGAGATCGTGGGTGATGAACTGGTCCGGCCGCTTGTACTCATTTACGATCCGGGCCTGCCAGGCCAGGAAATCAGTAGTCATCCACTGCTGATAGCGCTCCCATTCCAACTTCCATCCCGGATTGATGATGCCCGCTTCGGGAGGAATCTCGGTCCAGTCATTAAGCCGCTGGCCCCAGTAGTTCAACCCCCAGACCTTATTCACTTCGTCCACCGTCTGGAACTTGTTCTGGAGGTACTTGACGAACCCAGCCTGGACATCGGGATTGGCTGCGGCGCCCGACGAAGTTTCATTGTCGATTTGCCAACCGATGACCGTCGGGTTGTCTTTGTAGTGCTCTAGAAGCTTGCGAACCACGCGCTCACAGTAAGAGCGGTAACTAGGGTTCATCAAGTCGGTGTTCTGCCGATATCCAAATGTGATGGTCTGTCCACCGAAGCGTGTGATGAAGATCTCAGGATGCTCCTTGTACATCCACGCGGGAACGGAGTACGTGGGGGTCCCGAGAATGACCTTGATTCCCGCTTTCTGCATGCGGTCAATGACTCGATCCATCCAGGCAAATTCAAAACGGTCGTCCTGTGGCTCCCACAAGCCCCAACTCGACTCGCCCATGCGCACCACATTGATGCCTGCTTGCTGCATGAGTTGTACATCCTGATCGAGGCGATCGTAGGGCATGTACTCGGTATAGTAGGCAGCGCCGTAGAGAACCGTCTCCATTTTGTCGGGAGCGAATGCGGGCTTGCTTGGGGCCTGGGCCAAAGACGGAACGCTCTTGAGTAGGAGCACAACCAGAACCGTAAATAAGGAGAAGGAGAATAACCGTTTCATAGCGATTTGTGGCTCCACAGGTTGCGTTGGTTCAAGTGGCACTGGGACCGATCTGTTCTGCGCGGGCGATCTGAATCAGTTTCGGCAACACATTTCCGAAATCAGCGTGCGCCGGCGTCCCAAAGCTGAAGTACACGCTGCGGTAGAGCCGGAAAAGCTCGTCATACACTCTTTGCTGCGCCGCGTCGGGAGTGAAAGTGCGGTGCGACGGGCAAACCCGCTCTTGTGCCTCCTCGATAGTGCGGAACGTGCCGGCTGCCAAAAAGGCGAAAATGGCCGACCCGAGGCCGGTTACTTTGCTGGCGGGCACGAGCACCGGCCTGCCCAACACATTGGCATAGATCTGGTTGAGCACGGGATTAGTCTGCGGGACGCCGCCGCCGTTGATGACACGCAACGTGGACGCGCCGTACTCGCTCATGCGGTCCAGAATCACCCGGGTGTGAAATGCCGTACCTTCGATGGCGGCGAAGAGTTCATCCTGCGCCGTGTGCTGCAGGTTCCAGCCGACAGTAATACCACCCAGGTTCGGATTCACCAACACGGTGCGGTCACCGTTGTCCCAGGTCATGCGCAGCAATCCGGTCTGACCGGCGCGGTAGTTCTCCAGACCCTTGCTCAGATCCGCCACCGTGGTATTCGCCCGCCGCGCAATCGCGCTAAAAATGTCGCCCGTCGCCGAGAGACCCGCTTCTACGCCGGTGTACTGTGGATGAACGCTTCCCTGTACCACCCCGCAAACACCCGGGATCAGCTTCGCATGCCGCACATACGCGATGATGCAGGTGGACGTGCCGACGACGTTCACCACGTCGCCTTCTTTCGCGCCCGCGCCGATAGCATCCCAATGCGCGTCGAACGCGCCCACCGGAATGGGGATGCCCGCACGCAATCCTAACTTCTCCGCCCAGAACGGCGAGAGATGACCGGCGAGTTGATCGGAGGTTGCGTAGGCGCCGTCTAACTTGGCCCGAACTCCCGTCAGCAGCGAGTCAACCTTGACGAGAAAGGTTTCCGGAGGAAGACCGCCCAGAGCTGGATTCCACATCCATTTGTGGCCCATGGCACAAACGCTGCGTTTGACGAGTACGGGATTCGTAATGCCGCACAGAGTGGCAGCGACCATGTCGCAGTGCTCGAAGGCGGTGACGAACTTTCCGCGCTTGTCAGGATTGTGACGCAACCAGTGCAGCAGCTTGGCGAAGCCCCATTCCGAGGAGTACACGCCTCCACACCACTGGATGGCTTCGAGGCCCTCCTTGTGCGCCCGTTCCGTAATCTCCGCGGCTTCATTCTTTGCGCGGTGATCGCACCATAGGTAGTAATCATCCAACGGTACCAAGCCCTCGCCGACCGGAATGACGCTGGAGCCCGTCGTGTCCAACGCAATGGCCTCGACCTGATCGCCGTGAATTCCAGCTTCGCTCACGGCCTGTCGGGTCGCGGCTGCCAAAGCGCGCATGTGGTCGTCGTGTGACTGAGTACCGTATTCGGGGTCCTCTTTCCTGCGATGCAAAGGGTACTCGGAGACCGCGGACGCTATGAGTCCCTGGCCGCTGTCCACCAGGGAAACACGGACGCTCAGGGTGCCGAAATCAACTCCCGCAACAATCGCCATTTCTTCCTCTAGTTAAGGTGCCGGTACATCTGCCAGCCGAGATAGCGCGTGGTGGCCTCGTGGATCGCGCCGGCAACCGTCGAAAAATTGGCGGCCACGTGATGCTCGAAGCCGTTCTCGCAGATGTAACGCAAAAGCCGCTGCAGGTGCGGAATCTGGACTACTCCGGCCCCGCCGAAGGTGTTGAGCGGATCATCGGTGAACGCGCCTTCACCGGTATAGCCGCGCATGACGCCAGCCGTGTCATCGGTGGAGAAGCGGGCGAAACTCATCGCTCCCGCCCTGACGCGGCCCACGCAGGTCCCAAACGTATTCTCTTTCCCGACGGTGCCGGCGATGATTTCCTGGAAATCCATGCGAACATCCTGAAAAAAATGCTTGGGCAGATTGCTGCAGTGAAAGCAGACCGCCTTGTCGGGATCGTCTCCGTAGTTGTTGTTCCAATCGAGCAGCGCGCTTGGAGTCTCCGACGCCAGGGCCAGAGCATGCATGCTGATGGTTCCGCACACGTCGACCTCACAGGCGCTCGGAATCAGGTTGTTGCTCATCATGCTCATGATGGTGCAGGGCACGACGCCAAAGAATTCCTCCATTGAGGTCCAGCATTGCACCGCGCTCACGGTTACGTCGGCAGCTTTCATCCAGCCGTCAATGACTGCGCCGAGCTTGGCCATCTTGATCAGCGCCGAATCCGGCACGCCACCGGTGGAAACGTACTTGTGAATTTCGCTCAGCTTGGCTTGGACGCTGGCCTCAGTATCCGGCAAACGCGCGATGCGTCCGAAGATTTCCGACAGGTCGATGGTCTCGACGGAAATGCCTTGCGCTTCCAGCAACTTCTCGCTGTAGCGCACCGTGTTAAATGCTGCCGGGCGCGCGCCGATGCTGCCGACGCGCAGGTTGCGCAGTCCATTCGCGATCCGGCAAACAGCTGCGAACCAGGCCAGATCCTTTTGAAATTCCGCGGAGTCGGGACTTACCGTGTGCAGGCTGGTCAGCGAGTAGGGAATACCGTACTGCCGGAGGTTGTTGCAGGCCGACATTTTCCCGCAGAAGCTGTCGCGCCGCGAAGCGATGGTCATTTTAGCGGGAGTGTCGGGCGTGGCCTGCACCAACACAGGGACGTTCAGGCGCGCCAGTCGCAGCGTGTCGGCAATCGCGCGCTCGTCGCCAAAGTTGGGCAGGGTCACGATAACGCCATCCAGGCGTTCCCGATTCTTCTGGAACAGCGCCGCGCAATGCTTGGCTTCTTCGTGAGTTTCCACCGCCCCGTGCTTGCTCTCCTCCGGACCGAGCACCACAGAATCGATTCCCGCCTGGGCCAGTGCTCGCATCATCTCTTCGCGTCCGGACTTCGCCAACTGCCCGGGAAAGAAGCCACGGTTCCCAACGATGACCCCCATCGTCATTCTCTTATTAGGCATATGTATCCTTTTCTATAATGGCAAAATCCACGGCTGCAAGGTGGACCAGTGTGGATGCAGCCAACAATGTGGCGAGGTAAGTCATTTCGTTTTTACCTGGCCGTAGTAGGCGCCTTGTCCGTGCTTGCGCAGAAAATGTTTGTCGTGAAGTGGGCGGCCGAGCGGCGAAGTCTCCCCGGCCAGGGTTCGGGTGTAGTAAGCCATCCGTGCCACCGACTCGAGGATGACCGCATGGTGGGCAGCTTTCGCCGCCGTCGGTCCCCAGCAGAACGGGCCATGTCCGGCCACCAGTACCGCGGGCACGGCATCAGGATCAAGCTGCCGAAACAGCCGGCAGATCACTGCGCCCGTGTTCTTCTCATAGTCGGTGGCAATCTCATCTGGGGTTAGAGCAGGTGTGACGGGCACCTCTCCGTGGAAGTAGTCAGCGTGTGTCGTTCCAAAACAGGGAATGGGCATGCCAGCTTGTGCCCAAGCTGTGGCGAACTCTGAATGTGTGTGGGCGATACCACCTGCGTGGGGAAAATGTTTGTAGATTTCCAGGTGAGTCGGCAAGTCTGAGGAAGGGCGAAGTTCACCGTCAACGATCTCTCCGTCCAATTTTGTAATCACCATGTGCTCCGGCGCCAGATCCTCATAGGGCACGCCACTCGGCTTGATGGCGATCAGTCCATCCTTGCGCGAAATGCCACTGGCATTGCCGAAGGTATAGAGCACGAGGCCGCGGCGCACCAATTCGAGATTGGCGTCCAGTACTTCCTCGCGCAAAGCTTCGAGAAGCATAGAAATTCTCCGGGCTAATTCTCCGAACTAGGCCGTGCCAGTTTGCGACGTCCGCGTCGGCGAACCCGGCGCCAGGGCAGTGGACTCACGCAGCACCAGACTGGTTTCGAGGGCATACTCCGTCCCATTCGGCGCCGGGGTCAGGCGTTGCACATCCGACAGCAGCGCGTGGAACGCCAGGCGCGCCAGTTCCGACTGCGACATCCTCACCGTGGTGAGCGGAGGCAACACGAACTGCGCCAGCCGGATGTCGTCAAACCCGACCACCGACAAGTCGTGCGGAATGGAAATCTTGTCTTCATAGCTCTGCCGCATCACCCCAATCGCGGTCATGTCATTCGAGCAAACAACCGCTGTGGGCGCGGTAGACCCGGCCCGTAACTTGGCCATCGCGGTCATGCCACCCTCAAGCGTGTGGTCGCCCTCAATCACGAGTTCCGGCCGCGCCGCCAGACCGATTTCCTCCATCGATTGCAAGAACGCATTCTTACGGGCCATGGCCGATTTGTGGCTCAGAGGGCCACTGATGAACGCGATGCGCTCATGACGCAATGCCGCCAGATGCTGCACCGCGTGGCGGATGCCATGGAGGTAATCAATCCGAATGTTGCTTACCCTCGGCCGCTGTGGTCCGACATCCACAAATACCAGCGGGACATTGCGCACCTTCAAATCATCGAGCAGCAGTTCCTCCATGCCGAACGTCATCACCGCGACCCCATCGACTCTGCGTTCGATCATGCGGCGGACGGAACTCTCCATGAGCCTGGAATCGTGAACCGTGGAGGTCAGCAGAATTTCGTAATGGTTCTGAACCGCAATCGTTTCGAAGACTTGAACGATCTCTGGGAAAAACGGGTTGGTGATCTCGGAAACGATCAAGCCAAAAATCCGGCTGCGGCCGGAAACCAGCGCCCGCGCCTGGGTATTTGGGTAATATCCGAGTTCGTTGACTACCTTCCAGACACGTTTCGCCAGCGCCGGATTGACCGTCGGGATCCGATTGATCGTCCGCGAGACGGTCGCGGTCGAAACCCTGGCGCGCTTTGCGATTTCCCGGATATCCATACCTTTGCCCAAGTTACTTCTTCCCGCAGTTCACCGCTTCGATGGCCCCACGATCCACGCCCACGCCGCTACAGGAGGGCACTGGGTTCCCGAGAAAATCCCTCCCACCGCTCGACTCGATCCTTCGTCCCGAATCGATCGCTGGTGAACTCGTTCGCAACGCGTATCCCGAGACGGTAAGCCGGCCAATGCCGGCGTGGCCCGGGTCGAGCATCTGCGGTTTCGATAGCAGAGCGTGCGGATCGTCGGCAGCCGGCACGCCGTAGTACACGTTGTAATCGTAAATGTTGTTTGTGCTCTTGCCCGGACCCGGCGCACTCACGTAAGACCCGTCCATGTTGCCCGACACGCCGTACGAGAATCGCGCTGTGCCTTCTACATAGAAGATATTGTTATAGAAATAAGTATCCGTCGCCCATCCGGTCCAATCGGTGTGGAGAACCACATCCACGTTCTCTCCTTTTCCGACGTAGATGGTGTTGTTGTAGATGAGTGTGTTCTTCACCGGACCCGAAAGCTTAATCCCGCGATGATGATCGTTCTGACTGATGTTGTAGCGAACAATCGTCCCGGTATTCCCCACGCTGACCTGCGGACTTTGGGATCCCTCGTTGCAGATCAGCAAGAATCCGCCCTCGTTGTCGTGACTGTAGTTGTACTGGATGATGGTATTCCGGCTGTTCCAGTCGGAATCGAAGCCTTCCGCATCGTGTTGGCCGCGAGTGCTATAGACTTCGTTGAACTGCACGATCGTGTTGTCGGCGCTCCAAGGCCAGATGCCCACGTTGTAGTCCTGCGAACGCTGGCTGGCATGGGCGACGACATTGAATTCGACTACCGCGCCGTCAGTAGCAACGTTCACAATTCCGTCACCGCCAATATCGTCGAGCAGGTTGTTCCGGATCACCACTCCCAGGCTCGGATACCACTTCGAGCGCATCCAATGCGTGGACGATCCAAAAATGCCGCTCCGATCCACGTGGTGGATATGATTATTCTCGATGCGGAGATCCACAATGCGACTCGCCTTCTTGTCCCCGCCACAGTGATAGGTTATTCCCCCGTTCTCTTTCACCTCGTTGCTGCCGTTGACGTCGTGAACATCGAGACCCTGAACGTAGATGTGATGTACCTCGCCGTAATCTTCAGCCACGATGCGAACCCCGCGCCGAGTTCCCGGAGTTGAGCCGGTGTTGGTCACTTCGAGATTGTTGATCTCCAAATACTCCTGGTTCTTAATCAGGACTGCGTCTTCGGCAGTACCCGCAGCGTTGATAATCGGCTTCGCCTCGCCGCCGTATTTATCAATCACAATGGGATGCTGCTCGATTCCGGAGCCCTTGGGGGAGAGCTGACCGGTCCAGGTTCCGCCGGACTTGAAGAGAATTCTGTCTCCGCCAGAAAACGTCGCTGTGTTGACTCTGCTGAGAGACTTCCAGGCCGACGCTGCTGTTGTACCCCCGTTTCTGTCATCGCCGGCCAGAGAGTCCACGAAATATGTTCTCTGTCTGTACGCATGACCTTCCGGTTGCACGACATGAGCATCGGCGCTTAACAAGCAAAGACTTGCCCCAAGACACCAAAATAGAAAGCGCGAATAGACGGCACTCATTTGTTGCGCAACGCTAGAAAATTATTTTTGCTGCGAGTTGAACGATGCGCATATTGTCCCTCGTCCGGGTAATCTGTCCAAACCCTAACGAACCCTGGTCCCCGCTCGGGTTCTGGAAGTGCGGCGTGTTAAGGGTGTTGAACGTCTCAAATCTGGTTTGCAGCTTGGCGCGCTCGGTAAGCGCAAATTCCTTAAACAGGGAGAAGTTCAGATTGATGTATCCGGGACCAACTATGAGATTCCGACCTGCTGTTCCCGGCAGAAAGTCACAGCCTGGATTCGTGCTTGTATTGCAAGTGGAGAACCGTGTTGAATCGAATGCGGCGGTGTTGAAGTAGTGATCCAGTGTCCGTTGGCTTCTGGGTAAAGTCGGATCTCCAACCAGGTCAGGACGGATACCGGTGTAGAACTTGTCGCCGCTCGAGCGTACCACGTTCACAGGCGTGCCGGTTTGCGCATTGAAGATTGAGTTGATTTGCCATCCGCCTAGAATCAGATCTGCCGCTTTTCCCGCGTTTCCAAGAAAAGCCTGGCCCCGCCCGACGGGTAGCCGATACAAGCCACTAAAAATAAAGTTATGGCGGACATCGTTGTCCGAAGAAGCGAACTCAGCCCTCAAATTGCGCGGGTCTTGCGGATTATCGTTGTTAACGTGTCCAAGATTAAACGGCGCCGGCCCATTGTCGATGCTGTGACCATAGGTGTAACTGGCTTGGAAATTCAGATTGTGTGAGACCCGTTTGGTCAACTTGGCCTGCAAGGAATTGTAGGCCCCCTGTCCGCCGTCATTGATCTCGATGATCTGGCCCAGGTTTTGCGTAACGAAGTTGGTTCCGGTGACGTGGTTGATGCGGTTGATGTTTCCAACTTGGTAGGAGAGATCATGACTGACCGAACCGACATAGGCCAGTTCCAGGGCAAAGTTTGAACCCAGTTCCTGCTGAACAGCGAAATTGTAATTTTGCGTATATCCGGTTTTCAGGTTCGGAGTTACATAATAGCTGGTTAGTAGATTTCCGATCGGGTTTCCGGCAGGGTCTTTGATGGATGAGGTCGGAATACTCGATGCGCCCGAGGGAATCTGGATTGTGGTGGAGCGCGGAAACCCTGAATCAATCTGGTAGTACCACAAATTGGAAGGGAATCCCGCTGGCGACGCGCTCTCGCACGGTGGCTGGGGGTTGCCGGTGACTGCAGAATAGCTGTAGCACGGTCCGTTGTACATTGTGCCTGTGCCGCCCGTGTTCAACGTCTGTTGGATAGCAAACGGGAAGTTCTTGGTGAGAATATCTTCTCGCCCATCGTTCTCTGGAGAGTAGAAAAATCCGTAGCCGGCGCGGACTACGAGCTTCGGGTTGACTTGATAGGCCACGCCGACGCGCGGTTCGAAGTTGGCCGTTCGCGAATTAATCAGCCCGCCTGAGTTAGGACCCCGTCCGGCAAGCAGAAGGCTGTCGGTCTTCGGATCGTAATTCGATTGGTTGTTGTTGGCTTCCGTGTAGGGCGCTTGAAATTCATAGCGCAGGCCGTAATTCAAGGTCAGGCGCGGATTCACCTTGAAGGTATCCTGGGCAAAGAAACCGGTTTCCCAACTTTGCGTGTGGGGCTTGGTCAGTTGCAATCCCATTTGAACATCTAAGGGGAGGCCCAATAGCATATCGGCAATGTCGGTTCCACCGGTGCCGTAATAGGCACTGAAATTGTCGAGCGGGCTGGTGAAACTCCAATCACTGGTCATGGCAGCGTACGGGCCAGCGAAATACATAAAGCTGGTCGGAAAAAGCGAGAAATTCGGGAGCGAATTCAGGCGGCGAAACTCACCGCCAAATTTGAATTCGTGCCTTCCAACCTGGCTCAAGATGATGTTGTCGGTTACTTGATAGTTGTCGTCCTGAATCAGGAACGGCTTATATGTTGAGCCACCAAAGAAGTTGAATTCGCCGCCCATGAAAATCCAAGGGAAGCCATCAGTGGCCGGAAACCCGGGAATAGCAATATTTCCTATCCCCGATTTGGTGGACCAATCCGTGCCGTTTAACAGGCTGTATTGATTCTGAGAATAACGGGTATAGGCGAAGCGAGCCTCGTTTATGAGGCGGCTGGAAAAGAAATGGTTTTCTGTGACTGAGTATTCCTGGCCACCCTGGGTTTCATGGTTCCCTTGGTCGCCATCCCCCGCTCCTGGAACCACGGTGTGGCCCCAGTAGGGATCGGTCACCAATTGACTAGAATCTGTGTAGTGGAAGACCACCGATAGATGGTCCTTGTCTGAGAAATTCTGATCCAGACGCGCGTCGGCGTTGCGTTGGTCGTATTTAACCGGGGAATGTACCTGAAAATTGTTGAACCAGCCGTTGGCCGTGCCGGGGAGGTTGGGGGAGGGCAAGAAGTTGTTGTATATGGCCACCCCGGCGGGACTAAGGCGGTTCGCGGGAATAATATTCCCGGGAAATTGCTGCGGGCAGAATCCGAAGCAGTTGAGCATCACTGCGGGGTCGTAAATCGGAATCTGGGTGCCGGTAAAAGGGTCAACTAGTCCGGAAAGATCTGCAGATCCATCTGGAAGAAACGTAACCTGATTTTTGGGTTGGGTGGTGTAAACGTAATCAAACGCCTGGGTCTGGTGCCTCTGCTCGTAGGACGCGAAGAAGAAAGTTTTGTTCTTGAAAATGGGCCCGCCCAAGGTCCCGCCGTAGTTGTGTTGCTTCAGGATCGAAGGCGGAATGTGACCGCCGTTAAAGCTATAGTCCTTCGCAGTTGTAAAATTCGGACGGAAAAACTCGTAGCCTGTACCATGCCATGAATTTGATCCCGCTTTGGTCTGAATGGAAATTGCCCCGCCCGCAGATCTCCCGAATTCGGCGGCATATGCTGAAGTCGAAACCTTGAACTCCTCAACCGAATCTACACTCGGTGTTACCGTGATGTCTTGGGTCCGGTTGGTCGTCGATTCGACGCCGTCGATCTGAATGGAGTTTGCGTACTCTCTTCCCCCGCTAATACCGAAGTTGGATGTGTTAATGCTGCCTCCCACCGGACTGACTCCGGGAGTCAGAAGCACGAGCGCCAGAAAATCGCGGCCCAGAAGCGGTAGATCCAACACGTCCTGAGTGTGGACTACGTTTCCCGTCTCAACACTCTGCGTTTGCAACATGGTCGGAGTTGTCGTCACCGTTACGACTGTAGCCGTCGTACCGACCTTCAATGCGAAATTAAGGAGTTGTTTCTGGTCGACGTCAATCCGCACATTATTCGCCCTGGAAGCTTCAAACCCGTCCTTTTTGACGACGACGGTGTAGGGCCCCGGCGGCAAGCCAAAAACGCTGAAGTTCCCGAGACCGTCTGAACTACCCCGGTAGCTGATTCCGGTACGTTCATTTTCAGCCGCCACTTCCGCTCCCTGGACTACCGCTTGCGAAGCGTCTGTGATGCGACCGAAAATCGAACCGGTAGTGGCCTGGGCGCCCGCATTCTGACTAGTCACCTGAATTAAGACAACCAACAGAATGGGGAGGAAGAAACCAAGGGATCGAACTCTGTGCATAGTGCCTCCATGGTTAGCAAACGTTTGCTACAAGGCCTGAGTAAGGCCACCCGAAAACGGTAAAGAATGCATCCGCACCTTGTCTGTGATTGAGCTCACAGGGATTGGGCGATAGCCGTTTTCAGCACGAAAGCCTCAAGTTCATCCCAGGTTTCCAAGTTTCGCGGACCGACAGAGGATTTCAAGTCGTTTCAGCAAACGTTTGCTACAACGGTCTTTTTACGGCGGAAAGCTCCACTTGTCAAGTCCCTTTTTGCAGCCGCGCCAGGGCCTTGGCAATGGCTGCTTCGCCCCACCTAATAAACGACTTCAAAAGCTTTGCCCTCCAGAACCACGGCATCGCTCTCCGCGGACGAGCACTCAATCACCACCGGCACGCCCGGCTTGAGTGCGCTGTGCCTAATCTCTCCGACTGCCCACGACAACCCGCTCCAGATCACTTTGTCGTAGTTGATTTCAACCCGAACCGGTTTGCCTTCTTGGGATGCCGTCAGCAGGAAAACCTTGCCCATGTTCGTGCCGTTCGGAGGGCCGCCCTTCCAACTCCGCATGATGCTTCCGTCCTTAGCGGAACGTTGCTGCATGAGAATTCGCAGATCGCCTGTCGGCGAAGCTGCCACTTCGGCCCGGATCGTGTTCTTACGCGGCGCTGAGAACTCTGCCTTCAGCAAGCTGATTGCCCGCGGAATCTTCACGTCCTCCTGAATGCCGAGATCGTACTGTGCACTCGCGTATTTGCCGAAGCCGACCGCCGCCATCTGTCCCGGACCGAGCCTGATCTGGTCGCCTGAAAGCACAGGTTCAAATCCCGCATCGCGGAAAATCACACGCCCGCCTCCGACTGGCCCCTGTTCTTTCGACAGACGCGGCATTTGGATCTCTTCCACGCTCTGCGCCGGATTCACTACGGCGTATATGGACCCATCGGAGTCGAGCGAGCCGAATCCATAGAGCTGAACATTGCCCGGAATTCCGCCGAAGGTCTTTGTCCTCCCCTTCGACTCCAGTGCGAGATAGAGCGACTGCACTTTCGCAAACCAACGCGCATCGTCATCACTCAGAAACTCGAGGTTGCCATGGACCGTGTTCACCCAGCCGCCGCGCGCCATCATCAGCAGCAGCGCTCCCTTCCAGGCGTTCGTTTTGCGGTAATAAATCGTGCCCGTGTTGCCGAGCATGAATCCGGTGGAATCAACCCTTTCGAGTGGCAGGAAACTCTGTTCGTAGCGGCGCACCATGTGGTCGCTATAAATGTCCATGGAGCGCCAGAAATTCATCTCGGGCACGTCCGAAGGCCGTGGGTCGCCGGAATACAGTGAATCGAACACCTCGAGCCAGCGCAGGTCCACCGAGTTGTGGAAAGGGAAAGGGCCGGCGGTGGATTCGACGTCGCCGCCGAAACCATTGAAGGCCACCAGCACGACGTCAGGATTTCGCAAGCGGAATTTCTTCAAGGCTTCTCGAAAGGCATCGGTATTGCGCATGCGAATTTCTTCGGGAGACTTTGACTTGGCGGTCTCCGGCGTGGCCGCTCCGAAGTCCACAAAGTCGAACTTGAACATGCGGATGCCGCGGTCGTACCAGTACTGCATCGTGTTCATGAAACTGGGCAGAAAGCCGCCCCCCGAAAAGGACATTGACCCCTTCTTTTCGGTGAGCGAGTCCCGCCATTCCGGTGCCGCGTTGATCTTAACCAGAGTATTCGTGCTGAACCACAGTCCGGGCATGATGCCGTTCTCCCGGCATTTTCGGATCCATGCGTCCGGACCCTGGGGCCAATTGGGCTTGCGCCAGGTGCGATAGCCGCCGTCGGGATCGAACCAGAATGCGTCCATCATGTAGTAATCGAAGCGCACCCCGAGACGGCGTAGGCGCAGGATTTCGTCCAGCTCTTTCATCGCCAGTTGCTCGGTTAGCGGAATGTTGTCGGAAAGTTCATCGTAGGCGGACCAGTTGTTGTAGACAAAGATCGGGTCACGAGCAACGGGAGCGCCGGTCAGTCCACCAGCCGCGTGGATCGTTGACCCGCCTGTGTCTTGCGCCGCAGCGTTTTGAGCCGAACCCGAGTTCGCGACCAGCAAAATGGCCAGTGCGAACGTTGCGATAAATCGCGTCATAAGGATCCCTTCCGTTGTTTAGGTCGGATGCCACTGGGTGCAACCTGAGAAGCGAATACCACTACGCGAAAGCTGCAAGGCTGCCCTTTGTTGATCCGAGCCTGAACGTCGCTGTTCTGAACACCCTTTGGATTGGGGCTGTCACGCGAGTTGGGCTCCATCGAGGCCGGAAAGCGAGCTGACTTGCTCTTGCTCAAGGAGAATCCGCTCACGAATGTTTCAGCGTATGACTCGATAGAAACAGTCTTTCTCAATGGCGGGCCAATCGCGCGAGAAGCACTGCGCCCACACAATTAACAAAGAGCAACTCACAATCCAATTCAAATCTTACTCGAACCCAACTGTCGCACCCGAATTTGCCTATGAACCTGGGTGCAGTCGAGGTTTTGGCGGTTTGGCATTTCGTGGATTGTCAATTCGGATGGTTGCGGGGTTAGCGAAAGTTTCTGAAAGGAAAGACTTTTTTGGTTGCGGGGGGTGGATTTGAACCACCGACCTTTGGGTTATGAGCCCAACGAGCTACCAGACTGCTCCACCCCGCAGAAAAATCATAACAGTGTGGTGATGCGGGGTCAAACTGCCTGGCGCTCCGGGAGTTTCTCGGCACTTTTCTTAAGGACACTGCTGTCGCTCCCGTAAAGAGCCGATCAGTAGACCTGACTCGGGTAAAGCAGACTCGAGTAGGTTGCATTCTATCCGCGCTTTCAGTGGCGAGTCCGCTTGAATTCTTGAGGTCTCCTGCCCATCTTGAATTCCAAGCGGCGCGCTCCTGGCGCTTCTCTGCCTTACTTGCATGCTTGAACTTCAGCGGCTCACTTTCTTGCGCTCGCACGCATCTACGATCTTCTTCGGATCAATGGCATCTTTGTCCAACTGCTCTTCCAAAATTTTTCCGTCTTTGCCGATCAGAAAGTTGATGCGGCGCGCGGCTTTGTATTTGTCAACATACACGCCGTACCGGCGTGTGACATCTCCACCCCAGTCACTCAGAAGGGGGAAGGTGACGCCAATCTGGTCGGCGAAGGCTTTATTGGCGAAGGGGCTGTCCA
Source organism: uncultured Acidobacteriaceae bacterium (assembly GCA_963789205.1). GTDB lineage: Bacteria > Acidobacteriota > Terriglobia > Terriglobales > Acidobacteriaceae > Acidiflorens. The sequence continues at coordinate 62,354 of CAWBJV010000008.1, read as the reverse complement.
TGCTCACACCCAGAACCTGGGTGTCGGCGGCTTCCAGCGTCTTGAGATTCTGCTGGAACGCCTTCATTTGCGCAGTTCAACCACCGGTGAAGGCAAAGATGTAGAACGCCAGAACGACGTTGCTTTTGCCCCGATACTGGCTTAAGGAAACTTCCTTTTCGTCGCTGCCATCGAAGTACGGAAGTTTGAAATCGGGAGCGACGTCGCCGACTTTTAATTTAGGCGGCGGCTCAGGCTTATTGCCTTGAGCTTTGATCTGCGGGCAGACAATCGCCGCCGTCAGCAGCCAGACCCCTAACATTGTCCAAGTACTCTTGCGTCTCATGAAACTCCTTTTCGACAGATTCTTATGTTAAATCGTACTCAAGAAGCGCATCCCAAGCGTACCCCGCGGATGGGAACGCGGTCAAAGCGTCAGAATGATTCCGTTAGTAATGATCGACTCTGCACCATGACTGCGTACAATGACTTTATACAATGATTTTCTCGAAAATGATTTGCTCGACAATGATTTGCTCGACAATGATCGCTGAACAACGATTGCTGGACCTTTGATCGGATCGGATGAGCCTCCAGACTCTGAACGACATTTTATTTGCGGTCTGTAGCAACCGCCGCGATCGCGTCATGCTGCAAAGAGGAGCCCTGGGCTGGGCGCCGATCTCTTCCACGGAGATTTACCGCGGCGTCGTGGGCATCGCTCGCACGCTTGAATCCTGGGGAGTTCGCAAAGGCGATCGCGTCGCCATCCTCAGCGAAAATCGCCCGGAGTGGACGATCACCGATTTCGCGGTGCTTGCCCTGGGCGCGGTCACGGTTCCGATTTATGCCACGCAGACGACGGAGCAGACTGCCTTCATCCTCAACAATTCCGGGGCGCGCGTCGTCGCTGTGTCCACGAAGAACCAGTTGGAAAAGGTGTTGGCCATTCAGCAGCAGACGCCGGTGGAGCGGATTCTGGTGATGGACCCAGTCGAAAGTGCGCACGCCGTCCAGATGCAGGAACTGATGCTGCAAGGGCCGGCCGACTTCGATCCGGCGTTCGATGCCCGCTCTCGGACGATTGGGCCCGACGATCTAGCAACAATTATTTACACCTCGGGAACGACCGGAACTCCGAAGGGAGCCATGCTGACCCACGGGAACATGGCGTCGAACATCGCGTGTTCGATGGAGGCATTTGACTTCGGAAAACACGATGAGGTGAGCGTATCGTTTCTCCCACTCTCCCACGTGACTGCGCGGCACGTGGACTTCGCGCTGCTCTATCGCGGAGTGGTGCTGGCGTATTGTCCCGACATTGCGCAACTGGCCAAGGCTTTGACCGAAGTGCAACCGGCCATCTTTATTGGTGTGCCGCGCGTATACGAAAAGATTCGGCGGCAGGTTATTGTCAAGACTGCGGGCTTCCCGAAAAATGCGGCCTATCGGTGGGCGCTTTCGGTGGGGCGCGCTCACCGCGCCGAGACTCTCGCCGGAATCCAGCCCGCAACCCTCGCCTGGAAAATCGCGGATCGGCTGCTCTTTTCTAAAGTGCGCGCCGGGATGGGTGGAAAGGCGGAAGAGTTCATTTCCGGAGGCGCGCCGCTCGGCCTGGAATTGGCGGAGTGGTTTGCCGATATCGGTATCCCCATCCACGAGGGCTACGGGCTGACCGAGACTTCACCGGTGATCGCAGTAAACACGCCCGCCGCTCACAAACTGGGGACTGTAGGCAAGCCGCTGGCGAATATCGAAGTGCGGATTGCCGACGATGGCGAGGTGTTGGCGCGCGGGCCCTCGATATTCAATGGATATTGGAATCGTCCCGAGGAAACGCAGGCCGCATTTGTGGACGGCTGGTTCAAGACAGGAGATATCGGGTACCTCGACAGCGAGGGATTTCTTTCGATCACGGATCGCAAAAAGGATCTGATCAAGACCTCCGGCGGGAAGTTCATCGCGCCGCAACCAATCGAGAATTCGCTGAAGGTGAACCCGTTCATTGGGACGGCGGTGGTATTCGGCGACCGGCGGAAGTTTCCCGCCGTGCTGATCGCGCCGCACTTCCCCGCTCTGGAAGATTGGGCACGGGAGAATGATGTTGAGTTTGCCTCGCGAGAAGAACTGGTCGCGAACGCCAGGGTGCAGGCGCTATATGAAGGCATCATCGAAGACCTGAATCAGAACCTGGCGCGCTTCGAAAGACTTAAACGCGTGCTGTTAGTGCCAGAAGAACTCTCGGCGGCGGATGGAACACTGACGCACACGTTCAAGGTGCGGCGACGCGGAATTGAGGAGCGGTACCGAACGCAGATTGATGAGATGTACGCGAAGGCAGACACGGCTGGAGGGTGAACCAGTGGAGCGCCGGGCGTCCCCGCCCGGCCACGTTGCTGCCCAAGAACTAGGTGCCCAGCGACGAACTGCCCAACGACGGGCGAGACGCCCGTCCCTCCACTATCTGGTCCCTACCCGGCTGGAGCCGTACAATAAGCTCATGACGGACTCATTCACCATCGCTGGCAGGCAGTTCCGTTCCCGCTTGATCGTTGGAACCGGCAAATACAAATCGCATCAGGAAACCGCCCGTGCGCTCGAAGCCAGCGGCGCGGACATGGTGACCGTGGCAGTGCGCCGCGTGAATCTTGACCGCACCAAGGAGTCTCTGCTCGATTACATCGATCCCAATAAATATTTCCTTCTGCCGAACACCGCCGGCTGTTATACGGCAGACGACACCATCCGTACCGCCCGGCTGGCGCGCGAGGTCGGCCTCTCGGACTGGATCAAGCTGGAAGTGATTGGCGACCAGGCAACGCTGTATCCGGATGTGCAAGCGACACTCGAAGCCACAAGTGTGCTGGCGAAAGAGGGATTCACCGTGCTCGCCTACACCTCGGACGATATCGTGTTCGCAAAACGCCTGGTGGACGCGGGAGCTTCGGCGGTGATGCCATTGGGCGCGCCGATCGGCAGCGGCCTGGGTATTCAGAACGCCGCCAACCTCAGAATCCTGCGCGAGCTGATCACCGGAGTCCCGCTGATTGTGGATGCAGGCGTGGGCACAGCTTCCGACGCTGCCATTGCCATGGAACTAGGCTACGACGCTGTGCTGATGAACACCGGCATCGCCGGCGCCCAGGAACCGGTGTTGATGGCGGAAGCGATGAAGCATGCCGTGCTGGCCGGACGGCAGGCATACATGGCGGGAAGAATGCCGCGCAAGCTCTATGCGACTGCCAGCTCACCGCTGGAAGGCGTAGTGCGATAGTAGCAAGGTAGATGCAAATAAGGCGGCCCTGGTGGCCGCCTATGTTTTTAAAATGGAGCGACGGGCGCCTCGCCCGTCCACCACGAACCTCTATCCGCTCATTAGCCCTAAAGCATCTTGACGCTGTCGACGTGAATCTTGTCCCCGTCAACGTGCCCGGTCACGGCAACGTGATGTCCTTCGTGACCCTTAAGCGCATCAGGATTGTCCACCGCCAGAACCTTCTGGTCAGTGTCGGTAACGACGACTGGGTTGGCGCCGGCTGCGATGCACTTCTTTGTGCAAGCCTCCGCACCCGCATTCGCTCCCTTAACGCCGCACTTCGAGTCGCTGACCCAGCCGTTCACGGTCTGGGCGTCGCCGGCAAATGACACCGAGGCCACCAACAAAATTAACGCACAGGCAATTAACAACAACAGAAACTTCCGCATGTCACCCTCCTTGGATTATTTCCCACACGTGATCCGATCCCCTGAACTTTATCACAGGAGGAGCAGACAGTGGAGCTTCGAAAAACTGGAAACCTGCGCCGGAAAGTTGGGAAAAAGCAATCGCACCTGACCGCAATTCCGGTGTACCATGGCAGGCACAAAAGTAACCCCGCCGGGAGGAAACAAATGGTTGCGCGGTTCCGCTGTGACAAGATACTCACCCTTCTGCCCCTCCTTGGAATCCTGTTGTCGTTCGCTTTGACGTTCGCTGACATCGCCGCCGGCCAGGAAACAACGCCGCTGCTGCGGTTACAACGTTCGAAAGCTTATCTGAATCTGGAAACGAACGTAGTCCACGCGCAGGGCATGAATGGCATCACCTATGGCAAAGGTGGCGATGTTTCCAGCTATCCAAATTCGCTGTCGTGCCTCACGGTTCATAGCGACGGCAAATACGTCTTCGAGAAAAGAGACGAACAGACTGTCGGCAAACCAAAAGTCAAGATGGCCGAAGGCACTCTTGGGGCCGATGATCTCCAACACCTGAAGACAATACTCGACGACGAGAACTTCAAGAAGCTCGTCACTCCGAAACCGCCCGACATTCCCAACAACGCGACGATCCGCGAGGTTGAGAGCGTGGATGCCCAGATTGACCATGCAGGAAAACCGCAACGCTTGACCACGATCAAGGAGCGCCTGAAAATGGGCGCGAGCGAATTTGGCGGCGCAACCAATGGAATGGATACCTACCTTGACAATGCTGCACCGTTCCAAAAAACACTAAATCCTCTGATGAAGTGGTTCGACGGCATTGAAAAGAGAAGCAAGTCTGATTTCAAGGATTCGAAGCCGCAATACTGTGCGCCCATGAACATAGGATGAACGTTGGATAATGATAATTATGACGCGACGAATTCCATTTCTCTTAGTGTTGGGGCTCACAGCGACCGCGGGCTCCGGTCAAGCACCGAGTGACGCCCCTCTCAAGATGTTCCTCAACGAAGTCCAACCTGGTGTTATGTCCGCCCCGCAGTACTGCACTCTGGTGTTCGCCAACCGCCGTTTCCATACGGAGAAGGCAGACATAAAACAAGGGCGCGACTCCGACCGCAAAATTTATGAGGGCCAACTTTCCGACAGCGACTGGAACGCACTGGTCGCGGTGATCGACAGCCCGGGCTTTCGCGATCTCAAAGTTCCGCAAACTGTCCCGCCCCTGGTCATGCAGGATACCCATCCTTACACCATCAGCGTTGCGCGGGACAATAACTTCCAGAATATGGAGTTCCTGGACAACAAGAGCTTGAGGCCTTACGAGTCGCAGGTAAAACCCCTGCTGCAATGGTGGAAGGCATTTCGTGGGCAGCGCACACCCGAATCAAGCGCACACGCCGACGCCAGGTGCGCGCTCGACAAGACCCACGCGATCTTCAGTCAGTAAGCACGATTCCTCAACTAGCACCTACCTGTCGCTCTTTACTTGTCATTCTTAGCCCGGTCGGTAGCGGGCTTCGGGGGAGGATCGGGAGCGACGTAAACGACTTCTCCGCGCCGAGTGTAGTGAAGCTGCTCGCGCGCTTCCTTTTCGATCGCGGCGGGATCGGATTTGAGCGACCTGATCTGGTTGACGTACTGATTGTTTTCTTTCTGCACGCGCTCGACTTCTCTCTGGAGCGCTTGCATCTCGGCGTGTTTCTGCCGATAGATGACCATGCCGTTCGCTCCGAACATGGCATGCAGCACCAACCCAACAATAAGAAGGAGAGCGGCCACAGTTCCCAGGCGACGCCACTCCAGCACGAGCCATGACCAGACCGGGCGCGTCCGTTCGATCCAGCGCGCCGCCACGGCCTCCGCCCTCGGTGCCTGATGCTTGGCTTGATCCGTAAGATAAATGACCGCGCGTAGGCCTTCATCCCCACGTGGGAGGATGCGCATTCTCGACGGTGGTCCTAATCGAAGTCGTCCTAATCGAAGATCCATGCTTTCGCTGCCGTACTCAATTTTGCGAGGTCTTCCCTGCTGCGCGCTTCACAATAAACGCGCACCACTGGCTCCGCGCCCGAGAGCCGGTAGCAAACCCGCGATCCATCGGCGAGGACGATTTTCAGCCCGTCGGTCCTCACCGCGCTGGCAACTTTAATGCCATGGAACTCACTCGGATCGCGACGTAACTTCTCAGTAAACTTCTGTTTTACTTCCGGCGTCAAGCGGAAGTTCTCCCGCAGCGGATAGAAGGAACCAACTTCGACAAATAGGTTGGCCAGTTGTTTGCCGAGCGAGATGCCACGGCGAGCAACCATCTCGCAGCAGAGCAGTCCGGCGAGCACTCCGTCTTTCTCCGGCATGTGTTTGCGAATGGAAAGGCCGGCCATCCGGATGTGCCAAACTTGATTTGCAGTCGCCATCGGCTGCCTCGTATGCTTCGAGTGAAACGCAAATCCCGATTCGAAAGCGGTGATTCGAGAGCTTCGATTCGTAAGCTTTGATTCAATACGACCGATTTTATATGACCGACAAAAGGCTCGTTCTCACCACTTGCGGTTCACTCGAAGAGGCCCGCAGCATCGCACACACGCTGGTTGAGCGGCAACTGGCAGCGTGCGTCAACATCGCTCCCCAGATTGAATCCGTATATCGCTGGCAAGGCGAGGTCGAGACGGCAACGGAGTGCCTGCTCGTAATCAAGACGACGGCTGGCGCTTTCGACCGCCTGCGCGAGGCTTTAAGTGAGCTGCATTCTTACGACCTTCCAGAGTGTATCGAGATCGCCATCGAAGATGGCAGCGCGCCATACCTGGAATGGATTGGATCGTCGGTGCGGTGAGGACTACTAGTGGAGCGCCGGGCGTCCCCGCCCGGCCACCATACAGCTGGATAGGCGAGACGCCGGTCCACGACCAGGGCTAGATCGCCGCGAGCGCCTGCTCAATATCGGCAAGGATATCGTCCACGTCCTCGATACCGACCGAGATGCGCACCATGCCGTCAGTGATGCCGATTTTGCGGCGCCCCTCTTCGCCGACAGCCGCGTGCGTCATGGTCGCGGGATGCGAAATCAGAGTCTCGACTCCGCCCAGGGACTCGGCCAGCGAACACACGCGCACCTTGCGCAGCATCGTGTTAGCGTTCGCGAGCGATCCAGTTTCGAAAGCGATCAGCGCTCCGAAGCCCGACATCTGCCGCTTCGCCAGTTCGTGCTGCGGATGATCCAGCAGTCCGGGATAGAAAACCTTCTGCACTTTTTTGTGTTTCGAGAGATAGTCAGCAACTTTGCGGCCGCTGCGGTCGTGCTGTTCCATGCGCACAGCCAGGGTTTTGACCCCGCGCAGAATCAGCCAGCACTCGAAAGGCGACAGGATCGCCCCCGCTGCCTTCTGAAGAAAGGCGAGCCTTTCCGCCTGCTCGGGTTTGGTGCAGACAACGACGCCTCCCAGTCCGTCGCTGTGCCCGTTGAGGAATTTCGTAGTGGAGTGGACGACCATGTCAGCGCCAAGCTCGATGGGGCGCTGGAAATACGGCGACATAAAAGTGTTGTCAACGACGACCTCAACGCCGTGCCTGTGGCTGAGTTCGCTGATAGCGCGGAGATCGCAGAGCTGCATCAGAGGGTTGGTCGGCGTCTCCAAAAAAACCAGCCTAGTGTTTTTCTGGAATGCGCGCTCAACATTGGCGACGTCGGATGTATCGACGTAGGTGAATGTAAGACCAAAGTTAACAAGAACCTGATCGAACAGGCGCGGCGTCCCGCCGTAGAGATTATGGCCGGCGACCACATGGTCGCCCGCTTTGAGCATCGTAGTAATGGCGTTGATGGCAGCCATGCCGCTGGCGAACACGCGCGACGCCGTTCCGCCTTCGAGCGCAGCGAGGTTCGTCTCCAGCCGGTCACGCGTTGGATTCGATACGCGCGCGTATTCGTAACCTTTGTGCTTGCCGATTTCTTCCTGCACGTAGGTGGAAGTCGCATAGATCGGGACAGTAACGGCCCCCGTCGCGGGGTCGGGCTCCTGCCCGATGTGGATGGCGCGGGTTGCAAAGCCAGAATGCTTCAAGTGTTCTCCCGGGAAGTTGTCAGCACTAAGGTTTTACCGAAGGCTGAAGGCTGAGTGCTGAAGGCTGAGTGCTGAATGCTGAGTGCTGACCCTACACCCCGCCCTCAAAAATCTTCTTCGACAAATACCGTTCCGCCGAATCTGGAATCAGCGTCACCACGCGCTTCCCTGCCCCAAGGCGCTTAGCGATTTCAACCGCGGCATAAGCATTAGCCCCGGCGCTTGATCCTCCGAGCACGCCTTCGCGGGCAGCCAGTTCTTTCACCATGCCGAACGCCTGCTCATCGGTCACCATCATCACTTCGTCGCAAACCGACCGGTCAAAATTTCCAGGAATAAAACTGTTGCCGATGCCTTCCACCTTGTGCGGACCAGGCTCTCCTCCTCCCAGAATCGAGCCTTGAGTCTCCACCGCCACGGCGTGCATTTTTGCCACCCGTTCTTTTAGAAAACGAGCAACGCCGGTAAAGGTTCCCGCCGTGCCGCAGCCGACCGTGATGGCGTCAACGCGTCCCTCCATCTGCTCAAAAATTTCGCGGGCGGTAGTTTCGTAGTGATAGTCGGTGTTGGCGGGATTGTCGAATTGCGCGGCCAGGAACACCCCGGAGTCGGAAGCCAGCAGGTCTCTGGCGCGCTGGATGGCGCCTTGCATGCCCTCGGCTTCCGGGGTGCGCATCACCTCGGCGCCGAGGGCCCGCATGATGATGACCTTTTCCTCCGAAAATTTTTCGGGTACGAACAGCCGGACTTTGTAGCCGCGACTCACGCCGATCAGAGCGAGACCAATGCCGGTGTTTCCCGCGGTGGCTTCGATGACGGTACCACCCGGCTTCAGCCTGCCGGTACGCTCGGCGTGCTCGATCAAGCCGATGGCGGCGCGGTCCTTCACGCTGCCGCCCGGGTTCAGGTATTCGAGCTTGGCAAAAATATCGGCTGCTCCCGGAGGGGCCAGCCTCTTCATCTGCAGCATCGGCGTTTCGCCGACGAGCTTCGAGATATCGTCGCTCACTCGCAGGCGCGAGTTTGAGGTCATCAACGGCACTCTACAGAGTAAGGAACAGGAAGGGTAAGCGTCAATCAGGGAAATTTGTAATTGGTAATTTCTAATTTGTAATTTTGTTTTACTCTCTTGCGGACCGGACCAGCTACCGCGACTGCTCCTGTCATGAAGCGGATTTCAAATTACCAATTACAAATCGCAAATTACAAATTCCCTTCTACTGCGCCCCCGAAGCCGGCTCGGCCCCCGCATAATAGCCGCTTTTCGTGCGAACTGTGAGTTTGCCGTAGCTGCGCGACCGCGCATCTACTTTCACTTGACGATAGCCGCCCTGGTTTTTCGGCGTCGTCGGTTTGTATCCGATCGTGTACTGCGTGCGGATATCGTGGGCCACACTCCGGCTGATGGCGTCAACTTCGTCCAGCGTCTTGGGAAAGAAAGCGAGGCCGCCAGTTCTCTCAGACATGATTTGCAGGGCGCGTTTGGCGTGCTTCGGATGCTCTTCGCCCTCCAGGATGCCAATGGCGTAAACAGTGGGTCCGCCGTCGCCCTGCAAACGCCGTACCGCCTGCTCGAGAGTTTCCGCGCTCTCGTTGTCCTCTCCGTCCGTAACCACAAAAATAACTTTCTTCTCGAGCTTCCCTTCCTTTTTCAAGTGGTCAGCGGAAGCTACGACCGCATCGTAGAGCGCGGTGCCGCCGCGAGTCTCGATTTTTTCCAGCCCCGCTTTCAGCTTATTGATGCTGGAAGTGAAATCCTGATCAAGGTAGTACTCGTCGTTGAAGTTGACGATGAACACCTCATCGTTCGAATTTGAAGCGCGCACCAGATTCAGCGCAGCAGCGTTCACCTTTTGACGCTTCTCGCGCATGGAACCCGAGTTATCCACCACGATGCCCATGGCGACGGGGATATCTTCGTGGCGGAACGAAGTGATGGTCTGCGGGCTCCCGTTCTCGTAAACGTTGAAATCGCCCTTATCGAGGGTGGTGACGATACGTTGCTTGTCGTCGACGACCGTGGCATGCAGCACGACTTCGTCAACCTGCTTGCGGAAAACGAACACCCCGCTGTCGCCGGATTCCGGACTCTGGGCCGCATTCGGAGGAACAACCTGTCCCTTAGAAGCTGGCGCAGGAGAAGCTGGCGCAGGCGCGTTGCCATTCGGCGGCGATTGGGACGTTGACTGCCGATTGGCAGGTGTCTCGGAACTCGCGACCGGGGCAGAGGTCGCCTGGTTCGCTTGAGAGTTTGCAAGGAACAGCGTCGTCAGGAGGAAGAAAAACAGCAGCGGAACATTATTCCGTCGGCGCATAGTAACCCGTCTTGGCGTAGACCCGAAGCGGCGGCAATCCTTTTGGCGGTTGGAGTTTCACTTTTATTTTACGCCATTTGCCATCGCGCATTGGATTCTTTGGACGGTATCCTATGACATATTGGTTGCGCAACTCGATGCCAATTTTTGTGGAAACGTCCGCCAGGTCGTTCGGGTTATCAATCGTAAAAGCCCGGCCACCAGTCAGTTCCGTGACATCGCTGAGCAGGGTGGGTCCGAGCCGCTCTTCTTCAGTCGGAAAGTAATGATCGTAGATGCCGATGGCGTAGATGAGAATATCGGCCTCTTTAACCATGGAACGAATCTCGCCTTCGGTATAGCGGCTATGGTTGTCGCCGCCGTCGGAAATGATCAGCAAAGCCTTCTTCGGATACTTGGCCTGGCGCATCTTGCTGACGCCCAGGTAAATCGCATCCAGCAGAGCCGTGCGCCCCTTGGGAACCGTGTAGATGAGTCGGCCCTGAATGTCGTCCACCGAACTGGTGAAATCGGCAATCTCCTCCGGCTTATCGGCGAAGGTGATCATGAAGAACTCGTCCTGCGGGTTGGCGGTCTTAAAGAACTCGATCACCGCCTCGCGGGCGCGCTCGACCTTGCTGCTCATGCTGCCGCTCATGTCAAAGATCACGCCGATCGAAACCGGAGCGTCTTCGCTCGAGAAAGTCTTGATCTCCTGCTGGTCTTTGCCTTCGAAAAGGTGGAAGTTCTCGCGGTCGAGGCCGGTTACCAGCCGGTTTAAGGGATCAGTGATGGTGACCGGCACCAGCACCATGTCCACGGATACTTTGAAAGGCTTGGTGTGAGTCTTGAAGGCCGGATCTAATTCGGGCTCTTTTGGAGCCGGTGCCTGAACTCGCGGCTGGATGTGGACATCTTGACTTGAAGTCTGGGCAAGAAGAGGAAGTGCGCCGCACACAGCAATCAGAAGAACAACGAAGGAGACTCGAGCCGAGTACCGTTTGCCGTGCAACATAGGTCCCACTAATCCGCGCCGCGGAGGGAGGCGACCCGCATCCCAAAAAGCTGGCAACAACAATCTCTACTTGGCCGGATACTAGCACAATCCCGAAAGGGAGTTGTCACTTTTTTGTATCCGAGCATTAGATTCGGTGGGCAGTCGGAAGGTTGGCGTCTGGCTCTGCGCATCTTTTTTCTCCTTTCCCGCTTTGGACCCGAGCCGGACCCTCCCTGCTACAATTCTGCGTTCCCTTTATGGCACTTATTTCTCCATTTCAAGCCTGGCGCTACGACCCTGACCGCGTCCCGGTCCCGCTGGCCGTCACCCAGCCCTACGACAAAATCACCCCGGCAATGCAGGAACGCTACTACCAGGCCAGTCCTTATAATCTGGTGCGGATTATTCTGGGGAAACGCCTGCCGGGGGATGGGGACGCCGAAAACGTCTATACCCGGGCGGCAGCGTCCTTCCAGAACTGGCGCCAGACGGGCGTTTTGCGGCAGGATCCCGAGCCTTCTATCTACCGCTATTCCCAGACCTTCAGCATTCCTGGAGACCTTCCGGGAGACTCTCCGGGAAGCCGGCCCCAAGCCGAACGTCGAAGCTTCATCGCACTCGGCCGGCTCGAGGACTACTCCGCGGGCGTCGTGTTCCGCCACGAGCAGACGCTGGCCAAGCCGAAGGCCGACCGGCTGGACCTGCTGCGCGCCAGTCGAGCCCACTTCGGCCAAATCTTCATGCTCTACAGCGGCGCTGGCAAGGTGAATGCCCTGCTCGACTCCGCGGCCGCCAAAAAGACAGCCCCCGACATCGAAGTTACCGACGAGTACGACGTCGTGCACCGCGTCTGGAAGATCTCCGATCCCTCGGTAATTGCTCCCGTGCAAGAGCAGATGCGGGATCGGAAGCTGATCATCGCCGACGGCCATCACCGCTACGAAACTGCCTTGACGTACCGCAACGAGCGCCGAGCCGAGGCCGAGACCGGGTCGGGCCTTCCCGTCCCATACGACTCGGTAATGATGACCTTCGTCGACATCGATCGTTCTGATAAAGATCGCCCTGATATGGATCGCTCTGATAAAGGCCGTCCTATTAAAGGTCGTCCTAATAAAGATCGCCCCGGCCTGGTCATCCTCCCGACGCACCGCCTCGTCTTCGGCCTGCCGTCTTTTTCGCCTGCGCAGTTTCAGGAGGACACGCGGAAATTCTTCAACGTCGAAGAAGTCGACCCCGGAATCGATGCGGCGCGCGCCACCGCCATTGTGCAGCACGCCGGACACACAGGAACGGCTCTGCTCGCCGTCACCGCCGGGCACGCATTTCTGCTGCACTCACCGAAGGCCATCGGCACTGGCCTCTTCGGAAACCTCTCGCTGCGTCAGCAAGCGCTCGATGTAGTTCAATTGCACAAGTGCCTCCTGGAAGGTGTACTGAAGATATCGGAGGAAGCCATTCGCAATCAGGAAAACGTTTCCTATTGTCGCGACGCCGGCGAAGCTCTTATGCAGGTGCGAAATGGAAAGGTCCAAGTCGCGTTCCTGATGAATCCCGTCCGCATGGAGCAGGTCCGCGATATCGCCCTCGCCGGCGAAGTGCTCCCCCAGAAGTCCACCGATTTCTACCCCAAGTTGCTAAGCGGTCTCACGATCTATGCGTTGGAGTAACCAAAGCTGGAGTGGAGGGACGGGCGTCCCGCCCGTCCAGCCGGGCGGTGACGCCCAGCTCTCCACCACACTTTGACGACCAAGACCTTCGCCATCCTGTTGGCCATCGTCACCCTCCTGTCCGCCGCGCCTTCTGCGCTGCTTTCTGCAGATGACAAGCACATTTCCGTCTATTCACCCGTCGCGATCTACACCCTCCCGGTTCTCGACCGCGGTGGCCGCGAATACATTGGCCTGCTCGAACTTCTGGAGCCGCTTGGCCGCGTGAGCAGCCAGTCGGAAGGCCGCCGCTGGAGACTCCGCTATAACGCGGTAGATGCCGAGTTTGTTGCAGGAAGCACTCGCGCCAGGATTCGTGGGCGTGATTTTGATTTCATCGCTCCCTTCCTTCTTGAAAACTCGCGCGGATTAGTCCCGATAAGCTCGCTGAGCGGGTTTCTGCCGCGCTTTCTGGGAGCGCCGGTGAATTTTCGCGAAAGCGCTCGCCGCTTATTCGTCGGCGATGTCGGCATCCAAATCAGTTTCCAACTCGACCCGGGCAACCCGCTCCATCTGGCCGTCAATTTCAGCGCTCCCGTAAACCCGACTATCTCCACCGAACCCGGCAAGCTGCGCATGGTCTTTAAGCGCGACCCGGTCGTCTCCCCGGGAAGCCAGTCCATTTCTTTTGACAACCCAGTCATCACGCATGCCACTTATTCCGAGAACAACGGTGACGCCGAATTGGATCTGGCCGCCAACGAGCCGCTGTTGGCAACCTTCAGCAACGATAGAAGGACGATCATGATTTCGACGGTCATGGGTTCCGCCGTCCCGCAAACACCAGCTACGCCGAATGTCGTTGGGCCTGGACCACAGAATCCCACGCAGGCCCCGCCACTGTCGCCACCGGCTGCAAACATCCCCCCGGGCAATGCCAATAACAATGCGAATAACAATAATAATAATGTCCATCGCGTTCTCGCCATTGTCGATCCTGCGCACGGCGGCGAAGAACGCGGCGCCGCTCTGACGGATAGACTCGCCGAGAAAGACGTCACCCTGGGATTTGCGCGGCTGTTGCGGCATGAACTTGACATTCGGGGGTTCGCGGTTGTGTTGCTCCGCGACGCGGATACCACTTCTACTCTGGATCAGCGCGCCGCAGCAGCAAACGTTCTGCGCGCCGGAATCTATATCAGCCTGCACGCGGTCGCGCAAGGCAGCGGCGCGCGCGTGTACACTGCATTGCTGCCGGTCGAAGGAACGAGTAAAGGAATATTTCATGCCTGGAATGCGGCACAGGCGCCCTCTTTGCCCGTCAGCCGGATCGTCTCGGCGGCAATCGTCGCCGAGATGCAGAAAAGAGAATTCCCTGCGCAAGCATCTTCCGCTTCGCTGCGGCCGCTGAACAATGTGTTCATGCCTGCCGTAGCGGTGGAGCTGGCGCCCGGAGCAAATGGCGTCGCCGACTTGACCTCCGCCAATTATCAACAACGCGCCGCGTCAGCGATTGCAAACGCGATTGCCTCAGTCCGCGACCGCTTAGGGGTACAACAATGACAGAAAAATCGGGTGATCGGATCATCCGGCCATCGGGCCATCTAAAGTCAAAGGCCTTTGACTCTCGATCACCCGATGGCCCGATCACCCGATCACCCGATCCAGGGGTCAACCCATGATCCCCCGCCACCTCCTGATCGGAGTAGCCGCCCTCCTGCTGCTGGTCGTCTCGATGGGAATCTATCTCCGCCAGATGCGGCGTCAAGCGGTTGGACTCGAATCCCCGGCAGCCAGCGCCCTCCCCGTCGCTCCCCCAGCCTCCGGTCCGACCGAGACGGTGACTCTATATGTGGCGGATGACGTCTCCGGCAAGCTCCGCGCCCAGGCAGCGCAGATTCCTCTTCCCGGAGGACGCCAGCAGCGAGCGGAGGAGTTGTTGCGCGCCCTGCTCCGCATCTACCAGCAACCGGGCGCTGCCCATCCCCTCGCTCCGGCGGCGGACATCCGCAGCATATTCCTGGTCGATCCGGGCGCTGCCGTCATCGATCTCAACGCCGCCTTCGCCGACCAGCACCGCTCCGGCATTCTCAACGAGCAACTCAGCATCAACTCGCTGGTGAAGACGCTGGCCGTCAACGTTCCCGGAATCCAGCGTGTGAACATCCTAGTCGAAGGCAAAACCCGCGACACCCTCGCCGGACACGCCGACCTGACCGAGTCATTCGATGTGCTCACAGTCTTGCAGGCGGGCAATCAGCCTTAGTGGAGTGCCGGACGTCCCCGCCCGGCCTAAACTACAGTCGCTATTTCGTAGTGGACAGGTTGCCCGTCGCTCCGCCGACCTATCCAAACTATTGATTCTGAAACAGATAGCTGACGCTAGAACGCCGCGAAAGAAAAAATCAAGAAAAAGCTTGCATTAATTCTAGTGTTGTAGTTAACTATATCACTAGATGGCCAATCGCTTTTTGGAGCTGTTGCAAGCGAATTTCACCGGCTTGAAAGCTCTTGCAAAAATCGACTTAGCCATAGGGATTTCCGCAACTGCACCGAGAAAGAAGAAGAAGTGAAAAGGAGAACACTGAATATGAAATCACGCATCGCACTTTCCGTTGTATTCGTTCTAATCGCCGCCGCCGCGTTCGCAGCCGACGCCCCCGTCGCCCAGTCTGACGCGCAAAAATCCTTCACAACCATGAAAAGCCTGGCGGGAGAGTGGGAAGGCCCCGTCACCGTCGCGGAAGTGCCGCAGATGTCAGGCAGCAAGACACACGCCTCGCTGCGCGTCACCTCGCGTGGACACGTCCTCGTGCACGAGTTCCAGGAAGCAGGCACGCCGTTGGATTCGACAAAGTACGATCATCCGGTCACGATGCTTTACGTCGACGGAGACCAGCTCACGCTGATCCACTATTGCGACGCCGGGAACCGGCCGCGCATGACCGGCAAGATGTCGCCCGACGGCAAGACGGTCGAGTTCGAGTTAAAGGACATCAGCGGGAGCACGGAAGAGCACATGCACCATTCGGTGTTCACCATCGTCGACGCCAACCATCACACCGAGGATTGGACGTTCATGATGAACGACAAGCCGATCCACGCGCACTTCGACCTGCACAGAACGAACTGAAGCGCGCGGTAACTCTGGTAAGGTCTAGGTGGAAAACCTCATGGATCGTGAGTGGAACGACAGTCAACCGATTTACCGCCAGCTTCGCGACCGCGTCGTCGCGATGATACTCGACGGCGTGCTCAAGGAAGGCGATCCCCTGCCCTCCGTGCGCAATGTCGCGGCCGAATATCGGGTCAATCCGCTCACGGTTCTGAAAGGCTATCAACAACTGGTCGACGAAGGGTTGGTCGAAAGCAGACGCGGCCTCGGCATGTTCATCAATGCCGGCGCGCGCACTTTGTTGCTGCAGGGAGAACGGCAGAAGTTTCTTGGAGAAGAGTGGCCCCGCATCCACGAAACCATTCAACGGCTCGGCTTGAAGGCGGAAGAGCTCCTGAACGGAGCGTCCAGCCGGTCGTCTGCAGATGCCGCACCGTCGAAATCCACCGAGTCGAATTCCCCCAGGGACAGGGACAAGGAGAAGCGCTGAGCCATGCCAGTCATTGAAGCACGCGGTCTTCGGAAGGCCTTCGGCACAACCATCGCGCTCGACGGCGTCAATTTGCGTATCGAAGAGGGCCGCATCCTCGGACTCATCGGTCCCAACGGCGCAGGCAAGACCACCGCGCTCAACGCGATTCTCGGCCTCACCCCATATCAGGGAGAACTGAGGGTGCTCGGCCGCGACCCCTGGACCGAGCGCGATCAGCTCATGCGCGATGTCTGCTTCATTGCCGATGTCGCCGTACTGCCGCGCTGGATAAGGGTTTCGCAGGCACTCGACTACGTTGCCGGCGTGCATCCGCGATTCGATCGCGCGAAGGCGGAAAGTTTTCTTGCCAGGACCACCATCAGGCAGGCCAGCAAGGTGCGGGAATTGTCGAAGGGCATGGTGACCCAACTCCACCTCGCTCTCGTCATGGCGATTGACGCGAGATTGCTGGTGCTGGACGAGCCCACTCTTGGCCTCGACATCCTGTATCGCAAGCAGTTCTACGATTCCCTGCTGAACGACTACTTCGATCGCCGCCGCACCATCGTCGTGGCAACACATCAGGTGGAAGAGATCCAGCACGTCCTCACCGATCTCATGTTCATCGACCGCGGCCGCATCGTTTTCGATTGCAGCATGGAAGAAATCGAGTCGCGCTATCTGGAAGTGGCGGTGCGTCCCGAACAACTCGCCGCAGCCCGGGCGCTCAGGCCGATTCACGACCGGCAAGTGCTCGGCCGCAGCATTCTGCTCTTCGACCTCAAGATGCTCGATCATGTCGATCGTCAGCAACTCGCCGCGCTTGGCGACGTGCGCACGCCCAGTATTGCCGACTTGTTCGTTGCGGTATTGGAAAATAAGCCGCGGAACCAGACCGCACAAGGAGCCGCTACACAAGGAGCAGCTACATGAGCACTCAATCGAACTCCATGCCCGAATCCTTCGACTCGCAGAAAATCGCACCCTCCGCCATGTCGTCGACTCGGCCACTGTACTGGTCGATCCGCCGCGAACTTTGGGAGAACCGGTCCATCTATATCGCGCCGCTGGCGGTCGCGGTCGTGGTTCTGTTCGCTTTCTCCACCAGCGCCATTCTTGGTATCTGGGAGAGTGTGCTGAGGCTCGGCTCGGGACACGGTGGCGACAAAATCGCAATGCCATATGACCTGGCGGCGGGTCTGATGATGCTCACCTCGATTCTCGTGAGTGTGTTCTATTGTCTCGACGCCCTGCACGGCGAGCGTCGCGATCGCAGCATCCTGTTCTGGAAGTCGCTGCCCGTTTCCGACCTCACTACAGTGCTGGCGAAGGCGAGCATTCCGCTGGTCGTTCTGCCCCTGCTGGTGTTTGCCATTATCGTCGCCATGCAGTGGATCATGTTGCTCGTGAGCAGCGCAGTGCTGCTGGTGCAGGGTCAGAGTGTGGCCGCATTCTGGACAAAGTTGTCCTTCTTCCGGATGTCGCTGCTGACGGCCTACCACCTTCTGACGGCGCACGCACTGTGGCCCTTTCCAGTCTATTGCTGGCTGCTTCTGGTATCCGGATGGGCGCGCCGCGCGACGTTTCTTTGGGCTGTATTACCGCTGATTGCGATTGCCGGCGTGGAGCAAATTGTTTTTCACACCTGGCATTTCGCCCAACTGGTGGGAATGCGTTTGATTGGCGACACGCAAGCGCCAGGCAATATGTTCCCAACCGGTCCCATGACGCATATCACGCCAGGTATTTTCCTGACCAGTCCGGGTCTGTGGATTGGCTTTGCCGTTGCCGCGGTATTCCTTGCCGCAGCCATCCGCTTGCGACGCTATCAGGGGCCGATCTGAGTCGGGGGAGATTGAATTCTATTCTTCGTGTAGGCGAGATATGAATGTGCACACAGCTCTACTAACTAACAAGGTGGAAGAAACGTCGCCGCGTCTCCAAGCCAGGATCACCGGTGCCTTTTATTTGCTCACCATCCTGACCGGAATATTCGCCCAGGGTTTCGTTAGCGAAAGGCTTGTTATAGACGGCAACGCCGCGGCTACGGCGGCCAACATACTGGCGCACAGGGGCTTGTTTCAGTTGGGTTACGCCGTCTACCTCATCGAAATGGCGTGCAATATCGCTATGACGGCTCTCTTCTACGACTTGCTTAAGCCGGCGGGCAGGAGCGTCTCTTTGCTGGCGGCGTTCTTAGGCTTCGGTGGCTGCGTCATCAAGACTTTTAGCCGCGTCTTTTTTATCACTCCATTGTTCGTCCTGGGAGGCGCGCACTACTTGAGTGTATTCAGCGCGGAACAGTTGCAGGCACTGGCGCTCCTCTTTCTCAAGGTGAATGACCGGGGCGCCGCGATGGCCCTGGTATTTTTCGGATTCTATGCACTCCTGACGGGCTACCTCATCGTCCGGTCCACTTTCCTGCCTCGGATTCTGGGCGCGTTGGGGATGTTTGGAGGTTTGGGTTGGCTGAGCTTCCTGTATCTGCCGCTCGGACACCTTCTGTTCCTCTACGTTGTAGCCCTCGCCCTCCTCGGGGCAGGAGCACTTATCGTGTGGCTCCTCGTCTTCGGCGTGAACGAACAACGATGGAAGGAGCAGGCCAGTGCAGCGGGGAATTACTCTTGAAGCATTTGGCCGAACTTTAGAAAGAGAGAATGAAACTCTCGGGCTTCGGTCCTCGTATGTCTCTCCAGTAGCCGGGCTTGCACCGGTTGGTGAGTATAAGGAGTGCGGAAAAATGTCGCCTCTGCTGCCTCTTCACATTTCGGCTGGCATCGTAGGGATACTGTCGGGTGCCGCGGCAATGTCGTTCCGCAAAGGTTCCGCCCGGCATGCCCTGGCCGGAAAAGTCTTTGTCATAGCGATGCTGACCTTGGCCGCCAGTGCGGTGTACCTGGCGCTCATGAAACATCAACTGGGCAATGTTCTAGGCGGCACTTTCACGTTCTATCTGGTGGCAACGGCATGGATGACCGCCAGGCGCGGAGACGGGAAAACGGGGATTTTCGATTGGGTCGCGCTGCTGATTCCTTTGCTGGTCGGTACTGCCCTCTTGATTTTAGGTTTAGAAGTGGTCTATGGCCACGCGAAGTCGCCAGCTGGAGTTCCCGTTGGGATGTACTTTTTCATGGGTTCCGTGATGCTGCTTGCCGCCGCGGGGGACATCCGCATGCTGGCGCGCGGCGGCGTTTTCGGCGCCAAGCGCATCGTGCGCCATCTCTGGCGCATGTCCTTCGGGTTTTTCATCGCCACAGGGTCCTTCTTCCTGGGACAGCAACAAGTCTTCCCCGCTTGGTTACGCGGATCAAGCGTACTTTTTATCCCGGCCCTCTTGCCGCTGGTATTGCTGATTTTCTGGCTGTTCCGAGTTCGCCTCACGAATGCATACCAGGGAAAGTCGATGCCGCCCGGAGGCGGTGTTTTCTCCTTGCCGCGCCCTACACGTGAACCGGACGCCGGCTGTTAGAATTTCCCTCTAATGGTCTTTCGCAGCGACAACCGCACTCCCGAGCAGATTCGTCCCGTCAACATCGTTCCCGATTTCATCTCGACCGCGGAGGGCTCGGCGCTGATTGAGATGGGCAACACTCGCGTCATCTGCACCGCTTCGGTCGAAGAGACAGTACCTGCATTCTTGCGCAATTCGGGCAAGGGATGGATATCCGGCGAATACGGAATGCTGCCGCGCTCGACCATGACGCGCACCGCGCGCGAATCCGCCAAGGGAAAGCAGAGCGGCCGCACGCAGGAGATTCAGCGCCTCATCGGACGCTCGTTGCGCGCGGTGGCCGATCTGAAGCGCATGGGCGAGCGCACCATCTGGATCGATTGCGACGTGATCCAGGCCGACGGAGGTACGCGAACCGCTTCGATCACCGGAGCATTCGTCGCGCTGGGCCTGGCTCTCCAGCGCCTGGTCGATGCGGGAACCCTGACCGCCGCGCCGATCAAGGATTTTGTGGCGGCGATCAGCGTAGGCATCGTGGACGGCGAAGTTCTTCTCGATCTCAATTACGAAGAAGACTCGCGCGCCGATGTGGACATGAACTTCGTCATGACGGCGGGCAACAAAATTGTCGAACTCCAGGCCACCGCCGAGCACCAGGTATTCGACGACGCCCAACTCGCAAAGATGATGTCACTCGCCCGGCAAGGCATCCAGTCGCTGATCGCCAAGCAGCAGGCTCTGCTCGGAACGCTGGCTCTGCGCCAGTGAATTCAGCGCCGCTCTCATAACTGGTTCTGGAAGCGCACGATCTCACAGGTGCGGAAGAAGTGCCCGAGCGTATTAAGCGCCTGCCCGTTGTAAAATCAACGATTACTCTTTACCGAACTATCCTTATATATATGCCACCGGAGAACAAACCAATCACCGCCGCGCGCGAAGAGCGTTACGACGCGCAGCGCATCGAGCAGAAGTGGGCTGAGCGCTGGCAAAGCGATCCGTCGCTCTATGCCGCCGAGGCCCACCCTACCAAGCCGAAGTATTACGTCCTCGAGATGCTTCCCTACCCTTCGGGCGCGCTGCACATGGGACACGTCCGCAACTATGCCATCGGCGATGCGCTGGCTCGCTACATGTGGATGAACGGTTACAACGTGCTCCATCCCATGGGATGGGATTCGTTCGGCTTGCCGGCGGAGAATGCCGCCATCAAGAACAACACTCCGCCGAAGCAGTGGACGCTGTCGAATATCGCGGCCATGAAAGTCCAGATGAACCGCCTCGGCTTCGCCTACGACTGGTCGCGCGAGGTTACGACTTGCCTGCCGGACTACTACCGCTGGAATCAGTGGTTCTTTCTGAAGCTCTACGAAGCCGGCCTCGCTTATCGCAAGAAGAGCAAAGTCAACTGGTGTCCGCAGTGCGCCACCGTGCTGGCGAACGAGCAGGTCATAGGCGGAATGTGCTGGCGCCATGAGGACCAGCCCGTCGAGCAGCGCGAACTCGAACAATGGTTCTTGCGGATTACCAAGTACGCCGACGAGTTGCTGCGCGATCTCGAAAAGCTGAATGGCTGGCCCGAAAAAGTCCGCATCATGCAGCAAAACTGGATCGGCCGCAGCGAAGGCACGCTGGTGGATTTCGATCTCGGCGGAACGGTGGGGCCGGCGGGATCCACGATCACGGTTTTCACCACGCGCGTGGACACGATCTACGGCGCGACCTCGGTGCAGTTGGCGCCCGAGCATCCGATTGTGTGCGACATGATTGCCCGCGACGCGAAACTGCGCGCACAGGTGGGGCAACTCGTTGCCGAGCAGCGCAAAGCGAAAGAAGCGGGCGACATCGGCGAGATCGAGAAGCACGGCGTGTTCACCGGCCGCTACGCGAAGAATCCGTATAACGGCGAAGCGGTCCCGGTGTGGGTCGCGAACTACATCCTGATGGACTACGGCACGGGCGCGATCATGAGCGTGCCCGCGCACGATGAGCGCGATTACGAATTCGCCAAAAAGTACAAGCTGGAGATCCGGCTCGTGATTCTGCCGCAGTCCAACGAAGAAGAAACCATGGCGGAACCGCCCCTCCCCTTTACGACCATGGACGGAATGCTGGTGAACTCGGGCGAGTTCAGTAGGCTGAGCTGCGAGGACGCGATTAAGAAAATGTCGGCGCGCGCCGAAGAAAAAGGTTTTGGCAAGCCGACCGTCACCTTCCGAATAAAAGATTGGGGCATCTCCCGGCAGCGCTATTGGGGCACGCCGATTCCGATGGTCTATTGCGAGAAGGACGGCATAGTGCCGGTCGCGGAAAAAAACTTGCCCGTGATTTTGCCGGACAACGTGCCCATCACGCTCGCGGGTGGATCGCCGTTGCTGTATGTGCCGGAGTTCTTGAACACGACCTGTCCGAAATGTGGCGGTCCCGCGCGGCGCGAGACCGACACCATGGATACGTTCGTCGATTCGTCGTGGTACTTCTACCGTTACGCCGACGCGCACAATGACAAGGCGCCATTCGACTCCGCGAAGATCGCTTACTGGTTTCCGATCGACCAGTATATTGGCGGCGTGGAGCATGCCATCCTCCACCTTATTTATTCGCGCTTCTGGACGAAGTTCATGCGCGACATGGGCCTGGTAAAAAACGACGAGCCGATTACGCGCTTGTTCACGCAGGGGATGGTAATCAAAGGCGGCGCCAAGATGTCGAAGAGTTTCGGCAACGTTGTGTCGCCGGACGAGATGGTAGCGCGCTATGGCGCGGATGCGACGCGGCTGTACAGCTTATTCGCGGCCCCTCCGGATCGCGACCTAGATTGGCAGGAATCCGGCATCGAAGGCATTCAGCGTTTTGTCAGCCGCGTGTACCGCTTCTATCTAAGAAATCATGCGACCGCGACTCCCACTGTAGAGACGCGGCTTGCCGCGTCTCCGCGTGCACAATCTCACCCGCTGTCCCCCGAAGCGCGCGCCATCCAGCGCAAACTGCACCAGACCATCAAGCGCGTGAGCGACGATTTCCAGGGCCGCTGGCATTTCAACACCTGCATCGCGGCCATCATGGAACTGATGAACGAGATTTATGGCGCCGAGGAGGCGCGCGCCGCTGGCGAAATCCCCGCTTCATTGATCGCGGACGTGCAGCGCAACATCGCTCTGCTGCTGGCTCCGATGGCTCCGTATCTCGCTCATGAATTGTGGGAGATGACCGGCGAGAAGAGCAATCTGCTGAAAGCTGCGTGGCCGAAATACGATCCGGCGCTGGCGGCGGAGGACGAGATCGAGATTCCTGTGCAGGTCAACGGGAAGCTGCGCAGCGTTGTAATTGTGTCAGCAGGCGCTAACGAGGATCAGATCAAACAAGCAGCGCTTGCTGATGAGAAGGTGAAGGCTGCGATTGCTGGTAAACAGGTAGTAAAGATCATCGTCGTTCCGGGGAAGCTGGTGAATATCGTAGTTCGATAGCTCGGTGCGATAACGCGGTGCGATAAAGTGCATAACCGCAGGCGCACAGAGAATCACAGAAAAAGTATCGTTTTCCCCTGTGTTTCCCTGTGTACCTCTGTGCCCCCCGTGGTGAAGGTTTTGCATTTGCAAGTCGGGCCGTCGATCTGAGACACTCATCCGTGGAAACCCAATCCATCGTTGTCCTCGACTTCGGCGCGCAATATTCGCAATTAATCGCCCGTCGCATCCGCGAACAAAAGGTTTTTTCCGTCGTCCTGCCCTTCAACGCCAGCCTGGAGGAAATTCGCAGCTATTCTCCGGTGGGAATCATTCTGTCGGGCGGCCCGTCCTCCGTGTATGACAAAGACGCGCCGCTCGCTGACAAGGGTGTCTTCGATCTCGGCGTCCCCGTGCTCGGCATCTGCTACGGATTGCAGTTCATGGTCTACGCGCTCGGCGGCAAAGTGCGCCCTGCCGCGAAACGCGAATACGGCCACGCTAAAGTTGAGATCCAGGAATCCGACTCGCAACTTTTTCAGGGACTGCCCAAGCTGCTTGCCGTCTGGATGTCGCATGGCGACGAGGCCGAAGAGCTGCCCGCAGGTTTCCGACTGACGGCCAAGACTCCCAACGCCGTTGCCGCCATCGAGAACGCGGAAAGAAAGATGTGGGCGGTGCAATTCCATCCCGAGGTGCACCACACCCCGCTCGGTGCCGACATCTTGCGCAACTTCGCGTTGAATATCTGCGGCGCGAAGCCGACTTGGACGCCGCAGCATTTTATTGATGCCACCGTGGCTCAGATAAGAAAGCAGGTTGGCAACGGACGAGCCATCTGCGCGCTTTCCGGCGGCGTGGATTCTTCCGTCGCGGCGGTCCTGGTGGACAGGGCGATGCGCGATGCATCTGGGAAATCGCGGCTAACTTGCGTCTTCGTCAACAATGGCGTGCTTCGCAAAAACGAGTTCGAGAAAGTTCAGAAAAATCTGCGCGACAATCTCGGACTGCACCTGGTCGCAGTCGATGCCACCGATCGCTTCATGCGGAAACTGGCCGGGGTCGTTGATCCGGAGACGAAGCGCAAGATCATCGGCAACGAGTTCATCGAAGTCTTCGACGACGAAGCGAAGCGCATCCTAAAAGAAGAAGGAGAAGTCGAGTGGCTGGTGCAGGGCACGCTTTATCCGGACGTAATCGAATCGCGATCCGTGCGCGGCCCTTCGCAGGTCATCAAATCGCATCACAACGTCGGCGGACTGCCCGACAAGATGAAGCTGAAGTTGATCGAGCCGCTGAAGGACTTATTCAAAGACGAAGTCCGGCGCATCGGCCGCGATCTCGGCATGCCCGAAGACATTCTGCAGCGCCAGCCTTTCCCCGGTCCGGGCCTGGCGGTTCGCATCCTGGGTGAAGTAACAAAAGAACGCGCCGACTTGCTGCGCGCATGCGATGAGATCGTGGTGGGCGAGATCAAAAAGGCCGGCCTGTACCAGAAAATCTGGCAGTCGTTCGCTGTGCTCTTGCCGGTGATGTCAGTCGGCGTAATGGGCGACCAGCGGACGTATGCCTACACCTGCGCCGTCCGCGCCGTTCATTCGGAAGATGGCATGACCGCCGATTGGGTCTCGCTGCCGTACGAGGTGCTGAAAGAAATCTCGAATCGGATCGTGAACGAAGTCCGCGGAGTAAACCGCGTGGTCTACGACATTACGTCGAAACCGCCAGGAACGATCGAGTGGGAGTGACACTGCAGGTTGCAGGTATCAGGATTCAGGTCGCAGGAACGACTACTGAGCACCTTTTCTTATAAATTGTCATCCCGAGCGGAGCGAGGGATCTGCATATTGCCGCGAAACTGCAGATCCCTCGCGCCGCTCGGGATGACAAAATCTGGAGGCTTCTAGCGTCCACTCTTGCGATTGAAGATTCCCCTCCCGACGCACTACCATATCCCCATGCCGGTTGACACTGAAGCTCCGACCTCCTCCTACAGCCGAATCCGCGCTCCCCGCGGCACCAAGCATTCCTGCAAAGGATGGCACCAGGAAGCCGCCATGCGCATGCTCATGAACAATCTAGATGAGGACGTCGCCGAGCGCCCTCAGGATCTGGTCGTTTATGGCGGCACTGGCAAGGCTGCCCGCAACTGGGATTGCTATCACGCCATCGTCCGCTCGCTGAAGAATCTTGAGAACGACGAGACGCTCCTCGTGCAGTCGGGCAAACCGGTAGGCGTGTTCAAGACGCACGAGTACGCGCCGCGCGTCCTCATCGCGAACTCAAATCTCGTCGGGCATTTTTCCAACTGGGAAAAGTTCAACGAACTCGAGCGCGCCGGCCTGATGATGTACGGCCAGATGACGGCCGGCTCGTGGATTTACATCGGCTCGCAGGGGATCGTCCAGGGCACCTACGAAACCTTCAACGCGGCAGGCGACAGACATTTTGGAGGCGATCTCAGTGGAAAGCTGATCGTCTCCGGCGGCATGGGCGGCATGGGTGGCGCGCAGCCGCTCGCCGCGACGATGACGGGCGCGGCGTTTCTTGGGATTGACGTCGATCCCGAGCGCATCAAGAAGCGCCTCAAGACTGGCTACTGCGATTTTCTGGTGACCACGCTTGACGAGGCGCTGCGCATTCTGAAAAATTCCGTCCGCAAAAAAGAGAACGTTTCGGTCGGGCTGGTGGGCAATTGCGCGGACATCATTCCGGAACTCGCCGAACGCGGCGTGGTGCCTGACATTCTCACCGATCAAACTTCGGCGCACGATCCTCTGAACGGATATGTTCCGAACAGCATGACACTCGACGCAGCGTTAGAACTGCGCCAGCGCGATCCGCAGACGTATCAGGAGCGGTCGCTCGACGCCATGGCGAAGCACGTAGAAGGCATGCTGCGACTGCAGAAGATGGGCTCGGTCACCTTCGACTACGGCAACAATATTCGCACCTTCGCGTTTCAGCGCGGTGTGAAAAATGCTTACGACTTCCCGGGATTCGTGCCGGAGTATATTCGTCCGCTGTTTTGCGAAGGCCGCGGGCCGTTCCGGTGGGCGGCTCTTTCGGGCGAAGCTTCGGACATCGCCGTAACCGACGATCTTGTGCTTGAACTTTTTCCTGAGAATCGCAGCCTGCGCCGCTGGATTGAACTCGCCCGCAAGCGCATCAAGTTTCAAGGACTGCCGGCCCGCATCTGCTGGCTGGGATACGGTGAGCGGGCGCAGTTCGGCCTCGCGATTAACGGTCTCGTGAAAAAAGGCAAGATCAAGGCTCCCATCGTAATTGGACGCGATCACCTCGATTGCGGCTCGGTGGCTTCTCCGTTTCGCGAAACCGAAAGCATGAAAGATGGATCGGACGCAGTGGCCGACTGGCCGCTGCTGAATGCGCTGGTAAATACAGCGGCGGGCGCGTCGTGGGTTTCGATCCACAACGGCGGAGGCGTTGGCATTGGCTACTCGCTGCATGCCGGACAAGTCACGGTTGCCGACGGCACCGACATGATGGCCAAGCGCATCGAGCGCGTGCTGACGACCGACCCGGGCATGGGCGTCATTCGGCACGTGGACGCAGGGTATGACGAGGCCAAGAAGTTTGCGAAGAAGACGGGCGTGAAGGTACCGATGGGGAAGTAGCGCGTCGTTGGTCGCTAGTCGTTGGTCGTTCGCGAAGGGCGGAAAAGTTTGTGTGGGGACGGGCGCCCTCGCCCATACAAGCCGAGCGCAGCTCGGCGGCCTTCCGGACCGCGGATTTCTTATTCGGAATTACCACTCTTACGTATGGTGAATGCAGTATGGTAATTGCGTGAAACCAAAGCCATTGCTGTTGCGAAACATCGCTCAGCTTCTAACTCTAACGTTGCGGTCACCAGCAGACGGCCCGCGACGCGGCTTTTCCCTTTCCGATCTCGGCATCATTCAAGACGCCGCCGTCCTCTGCCTTGGCGGCAAGATCATTTCAGTCGGCAACACGAAAGACGCCCTTCGTGATCCGTGGCTCAAGAAGAATCGCAAGAAGATCGTCGAGATCGACTGTCGGGGACGCGTCGTGCTTCCCGGCTTCGTCGATTCCCACACTCACCCGGTATTCACACATCCGCGGCTGGTGGATTTTGAGAAGCGGATTTCTGGCGCGAACTACGAACAGATCGCCGAGGCTGGCGGAGGAATTCGCTCCAGCATTGACGGCGTGCGGAAGGCCAGCAAAACCGCGCTGACGCAGAAGGTTTCCGCGGTCCTAAC
This sequence comes from uncultured Acidobacteriaceae bacterium, assembly GCA_963789205.1. GTDB lineage: Bacteria > Acidobacteriota > Terriglobia > Terriglobales > Acidobacteriaceae > Acidiflorens. The sequence continues at coordinate 34,947 of CAWBJV010000008.1, read as the reverse complement.
AGATTTGGCCGCTCACGGAACCACGACCGTCGAAACCAAATCCGGCTACGGTCTCAACCTGGAATCTGAACTGAAGTCGCTCGAAGCCATCCGCGCGGCCGCGCGCGAGTGGCCGGGAACCGTGGTTCCAACTTTCCTCGGCGCGCACGCCGTACCACCCGAGTATCGCGGACGCTCCCAGGAATATGTTGACCTGGTCTGCAACGAAATGATCCCGGCAATCGCAAAGCGCAAACTTGCCCAGTTCGCGGACGTGTTCTGCGACCGTGGAGCCTTCAGCGCCGCGGAAGCCGCCCAGATTTTCGCCGCTGCGGAAAGACACGGCCTCGCCGTCCGCGCCCACGTGGGGCAACTCAGCGAGACGCGACTTGGGCCTCTCCTTCGCTACCGCCCCGCCTCTCTCGACCACATGGACCACGTAAACGATGCCGACCTGCCAGCCCTCGCCCGAAGCGAAACGATAGCAACGTTCGTTCCCGGCGCAAACTACTTTCTTGGCCTGTCGAAGTATCCCGACGCGCGCCGGTTCATTGAGTCCGGAGTGGCCGTCGCGCTCGCCACAGACTACAACCCAGGCTCCTCTCCAATGCTCAGCATGCCGATGGCGATGTCGCTGGCCTGCACGCATATGAAGATGTCACCCGCGGAAGCGATCGCAGCGGCGACGATCAACGGAGCCTGGGCGCTTCGAGTGGCGGACCGCAAAGGCAGCATTGAACCGGGCAAAGACGCCGACCTTGCCGTGTTTGAGGCGAGCGACTATCGCGAGATCCCATATTGGTTTGGCACAAATCGCTGCGCGCTCACGATCATAAACGGAGTGCCGAGCGGCCATCTCCTTTCGTAAAAGATCGGCGAGAGAATACGCGAGAAATAATGTCGAGAGAGAAAACGCCGAGCAAAGAGGGTTCGCGATCATTTTGATGGAACGGCAAAGGGTTGTTATAATTCGAAAGTTCCGCACGGTCCCAGCGCATCGGCTGTTTTGCTTCGCGGCATCCCGCCCCGCGAGAGCGCCCAGTGCACGGCCAAATCGGCCGTCAGTCGTTATTCGAATGGACATGTGCGGACCGAGTGGAGCAAAAGAAGTGGCCAGGTAGCTCAGGTGGTAGAGCGCAGCCCTGAAAAGGCTGGCGTCGGCGGTTCAACTCCGTCCCTGGCCACCACATTTCAAAGCAGTTAAGATCACTTTCCATTCCTCATATTACCGGCAGTTTACCGGCAGTTGCCGCTATTGCTCGACCGCAACACCGTCCAGTGGTTCGGGTTTCTTGTGGCTAAACAGAAGCTCAAGAAACATTCCTTGGGCCAGCAGCCTGTCTTCCGACATCGATCTGGCGTAGATCTCGAGAGTCGTTTTCAAGTTTTGGTGCCGCAATATCTCCTGCACCGTCTTGACATCGACTTTCATTTTCACCAGTACCGAGGCCAGCGTCCTCCGGAAAGTGTGAAAACCGAAGGTACGCGGTGGCGCGACTACTCCGGCCTTCTTCGCCGCTACTCTCAGGTAATCCGCGACCAGCATGTTCGCTGCGGGTGGTTTCTTCCCTTTCAAGCGAAGACTGGGAAATACGAAGTCTTCGTCTCCAGGATAGAGCGTCTCCTTGCGCCAGGCAAGAAGATGCGCCGCCAGTAGCGGATGCATGGGCACGGGAGCTTTCGAGGCCTTCGACTTGGGCGGGCCGAAACGTCGGTCGACGTAGGCCCGACGCACCCGGATCAGATGGTCGATGAAATCCAAGTCATTCCACTTGAGGGCAAGGATTTCACTGACCCTTAGCGCCGTCGCAGCATCGGTGAGAGCCATGGTACGACGCATCAAATCCAAGTTATCGAAGATTTCAAGAACCTGGGGCAGTGTGAGGATGACTGGTTCGAAGTCGCTGGCAAGCGACTGGCGCACGAAGCCAATGGGATTCCCATCCGTTGTGCGGGGTAGAAATCCCTGGCGCTGTCCGTGCACGTAGACGTTATTCATGGCTTTGCGGATCTCACCCAGGGTTGGATTCCTGAGCTCGAACTTCTTCTTGAGTTCCCTCAGCCAGTCCTCTACATCAGGCGGATGGACTGCCAGAGCTGGAATGGTTCCCCAACGAGGCAAGGCCCAACGACTGAGATAGCGTTTGTACTTGCGGATTGTCGAATAGGCCTTTTCGATCGTGGCCTGCGTCTGATCCTCGGGTAGTTCTTTTTGTATGTAGTGGGCCGCAAGTTCCCCGAACAGGGGTTTAGCACCCACTTCAAATGGTGATTGATTGGGATTGAGATGGAGTTCGTCTACTCGCCGCCAAGCTGCTTCCTCGCTTGGATAGTCCTTGATCTTGCCGACTTTGATGGGCGTGGCTTGCACCCACTCGCCATCTTCCGGTCGCTGCCGACGGTAGCAGAACACCCAAATGTCCCCTGATTTGCGTGGCTTCTTCTGGAGCCACCCATTCTGAAATCGTGCCATCACTTCTCCTTTGAAGAGGTGGCACTCCCGGCTGGTATGGAGTTTCTCTGAGTGCGAGCCCACTGGTCAAGTTCGCTGAGCTTGTACCGCCAAGTTGTCCGCCCATTCCGGGCGCCGGTGAGTACAGGGTGTGCTGGAATTCTGCCGTCCCGAGACAGCTTTTGTATCGTCTTCCGGTCGACAGACAGGAATTCCGCCGCTCGTTTACAGTCAACATAAGATTCAAAGTGGGTTGGGAGAGCCGGCGTGACCGGCCCTGGCTGGGTTGACATTGGATCCTCGTTTGCCGTCCTCCGCTGGTCAAGTCTGTACCGGACCGGCGATAGTCAACCAACTTGACCCGTTCCTGCCGGCGTGTCCAATAACTTTTCTGCTGGACGTTATTACCACAGGTTATAACGTCCAGCACCGTGAAACTCATCGCATCAAATGCTCGTTGAACCAAGCCGCTCCGCAGACGCGGAGCTTATTGAGAGGGTGGGGCTTACGGAAAAGAGAATCATTCGACAAAAGCGGCAGAAAAATCTTTTCGTTGGCGGTAAGTCCGGGCCGTGTCAGGTGCTGTTCGACCCCCATAGCCCGTCGCCGCGACGCTCAGACGCTGTCTGAGCAACCGAAGGTTTAGCGGAGCGAGGATGGCTATGTCATTTCTTGCGAACTGGATAGAAGCTCCTCATGCTGGCCTCGACCCCAAGTTAACCGACCAAATCACCCTAAGATTCCGGACTTATAACCCTCAGGTATAACGTCCAGCAGAAAAGTTATTGGACATCGCTATCGAGTGCGGTTAGGTTTGCGCCACAAGCAGCGAATTCAGCTGCTCTCGGAGGCGCAGATGTCATCACCTTGGTTCCAAGTCCATCTGATCCGCTCAAGCCAGCCGCTTCTTCGGTCGAAGTGGGCGCGTCCAACCGCCACTGTTCTAGCCCTACTTTTTGTGATCCCTGTGGCCGCGATGGCCCAGGGTTCGCCGTTCGACACAGGTTTCAACGCCATCCAAACCCTTTTCACCGGCACCATTGCGAAGGTTGCAAGTCTCGTTGCAATCGTCATCGGCGGCTACGGCTTCGCTCACGGCGAACCCGGCGCCAAAAAGGCCCTCGCCGGCGTTGCCGCCGGAACGGGCATTGCAGTTCTCGCGGTGAATGTCTTGAGTTGGCTCTGGGGCGTATAGCGCCTTCCCGGCCATCTTCCACCCCTTCGACCCCGTAGCGCGTCACCCTTGAGCGAGTCGCCTATGTCAGACAAAACACACCAGAAGCGCCGCACAAATCGAGTCTTCAAGAGCCTACATAAGCCTCTGACCTACTTGGGCGTGGAACGCACACTGTTCTACTTCGTCTGCGTCGGCGCTGTGGGAGCATTCAATCTCTTCAATTCCATCGTGGCGGGTCTCGCCGTCTTCATCGGCGGCTTCGCCTTCGGGCATTGGGTAACGAACAGCGATCCTGCGTTCCTCCGAATCCTCGCAAAGTCCGAACGCTACAACGTGCGCTATGACGCAGCCAAACAGCAAGTCCCCCGCGTGGAGGTCGTGTGATGCTGCGCCTCGACAAGGTCATCAAGCCGTGGAAGGAGAGTGCGTATCTCAACGACCACATCAACCTCTATGGCTTCTGGAACGAGACGGTATTCCTTACCAAGAGCGGTGATGTCGGCATGGTTCTCAGTATTCCCGGCGTGGACTACGAAAGTCTTGACCGCTCGGAACAGGAGTATGCGGTGAAGCGGTTGGAGGCAGCGCTCAAAGCTTTTGGCCCAGGCTTCCATGTTTACCAATATCTCTTCAAATCGAATCGCCCCGACATACCCTTCGCAAAATATGACGACCCGATTGTGGAAGCGGCAATTGACCAGCGGCGGAAGTTCTTTGAAGCGAAGCTCGACCATCTTTATCAGGTGGAAATCTTCTACTGCATTCTGCTCGAGGGCGCCAGGTCGAAGACTGGGGTGGGCGCGGCAATCGCTCGAATCTTGCGCGATCCCGCGGGCGCGGTTGGCGAACTAAAAGTGCAGTTCACCAACGACAGCATGAAAACGCTTTTGCGTACGCATATTGAGCACGATCTTCGACGGCTCGACCAGAGCGTGCAGGCATTCGCGCGACAGCTTGCGGACTTCATGCAAATTGAGATCTTGAATCAAGAGGGACAGTTCATGTTCTTCCGCCGGTTGCTGAACTATGACGACTGGCGCATTGCGGGCAGGCCGCACTCCACGCAGTTTCTCGACTATCAAGTTGTCAACTCCAACATCGAAGCCGAACGCGACCACCTGCGCGTCGGCGATCACATCGTCCGCGTGCTGACAATGAAAGAAGCCATCACAGAGACGCGACCTCTGGTGCTGGACGCGCTTCTGAAGATTCCCGCCAACTTTTATGTCGTCACGGAATGGACGCCGCTCGCGGCGGACAAGGCCCGCAAAGAAGTGAACAAGCGTCGCCGTCACTTCAATATGTCGAAGACCGGGTTTGTCTCTCAGATGGGCAATGACGCCACGAAGACGAATCCGCGCGATGTGTTGGTGGACGAGTCGAAGCAGGCCGACATTGAGAATCTTGGCGACTGCCTGCGCGCCCTGGGCGACGGTCAATCGCTTGGAGATTTCTCGCTCACGATTGTCCTGTACGGCCATTCAAAACCCGAACTGGAGCAACTCGGAGCCGAGTTCACTGGCATCTTCACCAACGCGGATGGCAATCTTTTTGCGGAAACCTACAACCAGCTGAACGCCTATTTCGGCACCGTGCCCGGCAACTATGCGCTCAACCTCCGCAAGCTGTATCTGCTGAACACGAATTATGCCGACCTCTCTTTCCTCTTTACGATCCTTACCGGCGAAAAGACGAACGAGCGTCTCGGCACCGAGTACCTGGCAGTCGTCGAAACCGACAACAGCACACCGTATTTTCTCAACCTGCATACCAGGGACGTTGCCCATACCTTGATTCTCGGGATGACGGGTAGTGGCAACTCGTTCCTCCGCAAACATGCTCCCCACCGCCGGCCGCCAAAGCAAATGGAATTGTCGCTGTCCGCCTGAGTTGTCAGCATAAAAACTGCTCGTGACCTGTAGCAACTTCAGGGACTACGCCCCAAAATGCGAATTCTGCGGCGGCGGGGGGCGGTGCGTTTCCTGAAATCCGGGCCAACGGGGTCGCGCCCGTTCCGGTGGCTGATGCGTGCCAATAAGCCCACAACCGCAGGCCGAAAGCCTGAGGCCGCCCCTCCAGAGAACGGGCATAGTTGGGTGTGCGGAATGCCTGGCCCGACCGCGCGCGCCGAATGCACTGATTGCCCGTGTCGGCCAGCCAAAACGATTTGAGTGGAGTACGTTCAGGAATGGCAACTAGCGATCTATAGACTTTCCCCGTTCGTTCACGAACAGGTAACGGTTGCCAAACTTCGTCACAAACAAAACACCATCAATTCCTTTCAGCGATTCCAGAAAGTTGCCTTCTCCTTCAAGCTGGTCTTTCTCCAGTCTGTTAACGACGTACTGATAGCTGTCCTCGGCCAAGTAAACAGCTTGGTCGAACCAGTTCGAGACACAAACGAATATGGTCACTGTACACCGCCACTTTGCAGCGCTCTGCCCCAGTTGCAGTCGTGCCTTTGCGATGTTCTCCAAGATTTTTTCGTACAGTTGGTCCGCGAAGAACAACCCTGAGCGAGCCGCGCTCTGTTTGGTGATCGTCTTAACCTCGCAGCACACCCGCTGACCATCTTTTTCGCAAACTATGTCTGCTCCTGGTGGCTTAAGGAGGGCGATCCTAAGGAATTTCATCTGCCGAAGCGCTTCAACAGTTCTTAGTACGCCGATAGCGCCTTCAAGATTCGCCGCGTCACCCGAATCAAAGTTAAATTCCTCTCTGCTCCTGAGTGCTTCCTTAGACAGATCGAGGGCGTCCAGTGCCGACTTGAATATGGCGTCGTAGAGACCGAAGAGACCTGGAAATTCGTCTGGAGGGAAATTGGTTGGGTCCTCCCGCGCAGACAAGTAGCCCGACAAAAAGTATTGACTCAGAGGATAGTTGCCCAATTCCGCTGGGATCGCCACGTTGGCATTGTAAATCTGATTCTTGTGGGGGCGGGGGTCTTGACGCATGGTGTGCGGGCCAGGACGGGCGTCGCCCCATCAGCCTAAAAACGCGCGGGGGTTTGGGGGCAGAGCCCCCAAGGATTCTGACCTAATCTTGGACGGTGTTGCTGGGGCAGTCCGGGTTTGTGCCTCGGCCCGACTTCGCTACTTCCATCCACCGGATTGAGAATAATGTCGAGTGGTTGCCCGCATTCGGGGCGGCGTGGATTTTCGCCGTTTGTCATTGTGATTTCCTCACTGTGCTAGAAACACGATTTCCTCAAGACTCCAAACGTGAAAAACCACACCCCGAAATGAAATAAGCGACCCCAAAAGGGATCGCTTATTGATGTCGCTCCCCTCTACGGCAAGAGCAACAGGTTCGTATCCATCCCTAGTATTGCGCTGCACTTTATTTTTGTCAAACACTCCCGATTACTAAAGTGGAAGGCCCGACGGGACTCGAACCCGCATGATTACAGGATACGAACCTGTTGCTCTATCCATTTGAGCTACGGACCCCTTCACCAATCTCGCCCAAATTGTTCGCACTCCGCGTTTATCCCGTGATTGCTCCACGGTGATACTATACAGATGTCAGTGTATGGCGTCAAATCTGATAGCACTATAAATTTCAGTTGGGGTGACGAAAAATGGTACACTTTGGTACCGATTTTGACATCTGTGGTACTTTGTGGACTGTGGTTTCACGCCATCCCATTGATTCCGCGTATGCGGAGAAAGGACGTGAGATTGCAAATAACGAGAGCGGTATTGTGTGCTTTTTAATGCTCATCCGTGACATCTACTGAGATGGCCTATAAACTGCACCGCATCCCTAAGGAGGATTCCGCCCATGCCTGCAACTGCACATAAACACAGTTTGCAGACGACTACTGTTAGGCTCCCACGATGGCTCTATGACGAGGCTCGAAAGGCTGTTGAGGATCGGAGAACCGACGCGACCAGTTTGAATGAACTCTTGGTCAATTCCCTGAATGCGACACTCAAAAAGCTAACGCGAGAGGAGATTGATGCAGACTTCGCCAGTATGCGAAACGACGCCCAATATCGCCGAGAGTCCGACAACCTAGCAGAGCAGTTTGCAACCAATGACGCCGAAACTCTGAAGTCGGCGGAAAGGGCAACCAAATAACCAACCAACCCATAAATCGCGGAGATGTCTTCTGGGCTTTACTCGACCCGATAAGGGGTTCCGAACAAGCAGGCACAAGACCCGTGATAATCCTTAGCAGGGACGCAATCAATCACAACAGCAACGTGGTTGTTTGCGTCCCCTGTACGGATCTTCTGAATTGCGGCAAGGTCTATGCGAGCCAGAGACTCCTCAAGAAAGGGATTGGCGGTCTTACGTATGATTCTGTCGCAATGTGCGAACAGGTCCGTGCCATCAGCGTCAGCCGCCTAAACCCTACTAGGCTGGGCCACCTCGATCGACATTCGATGAATGAACTAGAAGCAGCGCTAAAAATCACGTTCGATATATGCGCTGATTGAAAGTCCCGTCACGGCGGGTCAGTCTAGCGATTCGCCGTCGGCGACGACCAAGTGCCCGAGTTGAAACTTGGGTCCAACTTGGGTCCAAATGCTGCCAAACTAGGTCCAAAACCATGTACTACGACATAGAGAAAAGCTAGACGGGCCAACAAGATAGATATTCGTTCTGTAGTGCACCCCGCAAAACTAGACACAAGGGGCCGTGTTTGAAGTAAGGGTTAGGGCGAACCGGGCACGAGCGTCGTGCGGGGTTTGTCCGTGGAGTCCGCGGTGCGGACGGTCGTGATTGTACTCCTCGATCCAGCCTGCAATGCTCTGCTGCGCTTGGTCGAAGTTCTGGTATTCGTTGAGCCACACCTCCTCTTCTTTCAAGCTGCGATGGAATCGTTCGATGTAACTGTTGCCCTCGGGATGGTTGTAGGCCGTGCGCCGGTGCGTGATGCCCAACTGGTTCAGAGTTTCGACATAGCGCGCCGAGGTAAACTGGGTGCCGTTGTCAGTCGTCAAAGTCAAACCCGTTCCACGAGAACCGAAAGGCAAAACCTCCAACACGGCGCGGTTGAGCGCCGCCAGAGCTTCTTCCGTACGACAACGCAGACTCAGATCCCAGCCGACGATTTCGCGGGTGCAGCAGTCGATCACCGAGACCAGATACGCCCAGCCCACACTGGGCCCGGCCCAGACCTTGGTCATGTCCGACTGCCAGACGTGATTCGGATGCGGTGCTTCCACCTTGCCCCAGTCCTTTCTGCGCGAGATTTGAAAGCGGCGCTGACGCACTAACAGTCCGCGTTCTCGCATGACACGCAGCGCCCGCTTGCCATTGACCACCAACCCGTGATGCCGCCACAACCACCAGACCACGCGACGATAACCGTAGGCCGGTTTCTCACCGCAGGCCGTGATGATCTCCTCGTCCCGCGAGCGATCGGCACGGCTGGCGCGCGGTTTGCGCCGATAGTAGAGGCTCGACCGGCTGATGGCGAGCGTCTCCGCCACCAGCTTCGCTTCGTTCCCTTGGGCCACCAACTCCCGTGCCGACGAATGAGCTGGCCCGCAGCTCACTCGCCCAGCACGTTTTTTAAAATCTCGATCTGCAAGTGCGATCGGCCCAGCGCCCGCTCCAGTTGCTTAATCCGTTTCTCCTGCTCGGCATCGGGCCGCGCGGCTGCGCTTCTCCCCCCAAGCGCAGCCTTGGCTCCCTCTTCTACTTCGTCTTTCCAGCGGTAATACAGCGTGGGCGCGATCTCGTACTTGCGGCAGGTCTCAGCCACGTTGCCGCTCTTCAGACCTTCCAACACAATCTGCCACTTCTCTTCCGCAGTCCTCTGGACTTTCGGCTTTCTCGGCATTCTCGCCTCCTGGCGGAGGCCCCAAGCCTAACTAACTTCCGTGTCCAGTTCTACTGGGGTGCACTACAGTTCACTGCCTTGGGCGCCGGGGGCCGGGTTCAAATGCGCGCGCGCCGACCAGTCTTTGTGGTGCACTGCGGAGTGGGCTTAGCTCTGGGGTCTGCGCTCCGTGCGGTTGTTTTGCGTGTCTGTCCCCGTGCTATTTCCGTACCGTTAACTTGGAATTGCATCGAACTAGCCGATTAGAGGCCATCTGCCGCGGTCTAAGAGTATGTAACTACGTTAGGGAGTGCTTTCGAAGCCGCGGTGGAGATGCGGTTGCTCGGTGCTAGGGAGGCAACGCTGCGCATCAACAATACGGCAGTCTGCACGCGATGTATGTCGAACGTAGAGGACGTGCTACAGGAAGGGCAGAAGCTAACCGTCGTCGACGCACTAGGGAATACTTTGAAAGAATTCGTAGGTAAGGGGAAGTGGGAGTAATGCATTTAGTGACCGACTAGCTAGGCTGCCGCTAGCGCTCCGCCGCAGCGAAGCGGTGAAACCACACAGGAGCGGAAGCGACTCTTGTTGCTCATGTAACGCGGAAGCACAGCAAAGGTATTCAACTTTACTGCCAAAATTCCAGGCACAGGTCAGTGCAGCAGAGCTCAGTAAAACTTCGTAACAAATTTCGTAACAACCGTGCCTAAATCTGCCTATTTGTGCTCACGAAAATGCTTGGGAAACCATTGAAATCATTGATTTGTGGTTTGTTGATTCCGAATCAGTAGGTTGACGATTCGGTTTTTGCTGGGCGACCCTGCCCACGACCGTACTGCAAGGATCAACTTTGCTAGTCTCCCTTAATACTCCCTGATCCTCCTTCGCAATGCGCCTGCAAACTGACGCAAAGTTCATGAAGATGTGGTCTTAGCAGGGAGAACTATCGAGGTTGCAGTTCGTGAAAACACTTTCAAAACTCTACCTTAAGGTGCAAGACAAACGCAAAGTTAGCTTATCGTGCAATATACGTGTAGGTCTCACAGCCAGTTCAAGTCGAGGCTCATCACGACTCTACCAGTTGGAATGACGACGTAAGTCGGATGGCGCTGTGCAGAGTCCGGTAGAGGGGACAGTTCATCGCATAAACGGCGTGCACGCGGTCAACCTTCTCTCTTGTCTGTTCCACCGCAACTAGGCGCATCGCTACATGGATCCTGCGGATGACCAGCACACCATCTTCTTCTTCCACCTCGCCGGTCACTTCCGCGCTGAGCTTCCCTTCACTGGCGTCAATTTGACGCGCTTCCAGCGCGCCTCCGAAAGTGCCCAGCATTCAGCCGGCGGTCGCCGAAATAACGTAGTCAATCGTAGCAGCGTGTGATTCGCTTAGTTTTGCGGGGTCAACTTTATAATGCTCTGCGATCGCGCCATGCACACTATAGATGACTGGCTGAGCCTCGCCCGGCAAATGAGCGATGCGCAACGGGCCGCGCTTGCGTTCTATCGTTGACTTCGAAGTGTATACGACCTTGCCCATCGATCCCCTCCAGACAGTCCCTTCGATGGCTGACTTTGGGCATTCCAGTCAGGATTTGTCACTGGCCTTGCAGTTTTCAGATTGGCCCGCACTTGCCAGCGGCGAACCGAGATGCCCGCGCCGCTAACAATATTACCAATTCTCGAAACGCGTCCTGCGATTCTTCTACCCGAGCGCGCGTCTTTTCTACTACTCCCGCCTTGTATTCCATGATTAAGATGCATGAAGATCTCGTTACTTACTGCCCTGCAGCCCTCTTGAAGAGGTCTTCAATAACTGCGGAGTCCACTTCGCCGGATTGGTTGTAAAGGGTTTCGCCGTGTGCGTCCAAAACGACGACGTGTGGGATATAGCCCTTGTAGTATTTCTTGACCAGTTCCTGCTGTTCGGGCGAGCGCTGAACGTCAAGGTCGACGACCACAAAGTGCACCTGAGAATGGAACTTATTGTACAGTTCAACCGTGCGACGCGCTTGCCTCTTTGAGTTAAAGCATCCCTCGCCGTACATGATGACGTAATTGGTCTTGCCCGAAACAAATCCCGACCGAGCATCTGATCCGGTGATGAGTGGACCGTCAAGGCTGTCACTGCCGTAGTCCAGGTGCGAATTGAGTTTCAGGTTATCGATTGCGAACGCGGCGGACGCTGAGAGCAGCAATAACCACAATAACCGGCTAATTGTCTTCATGGTTTCCTGGCAACCTCCAATTGAAAGGACTCTTCCTCGATCTTGGTTTTATCGGCGTAGCGGCTCTGAGCTTCTTCCGCTGCCTCTCGAAACGACGGTTTGTCCGCCTTGCGTTCTGCCGGCAGGTATCCCGCGCCAAAGTAGAGCTTTCCCTCTGGTGTGATGAAAGATATGAGTGGCAGTCCGGCAGGCAGGTTTAGCAGCGCTTGGGCTCTTTGCAATTGCGCCACCAACTCCGGAGCTGAATCGAAGTCAACCTTTATAGAAACAAAATGCTGATTGATGTAATCGGCCGTCGCCACGTTTGTGTAGGTATCGCGATCCATGAGGCTACACCACGGACACCACACGGCGCCGACATCTAGCAGAATCGGGCGATCCAGTTCGCGGGCACGCGGGAAGGCCTCGGGACCCCAAGGATACCAATCAACGGGTTGGGAAGCTGCTCGTTTCAGGTACGGCGACGTTTGCCCGCGGAGATGATTGGGGTTTCCCTGGGCTGGACTGGTAGCGACTATGAACGCCAAGCCCAGCATCAGCAGAAAGACATTCCTGCGCATGCCAAATCAGATTCAGCGCGGCAGAAAAAGTTACGATACCCCTGACCGCGACGCGCTCGCCCTTCACGGACAGCTAAAGGTCGGGGCGAGTTATTGTGCTTTTGTTTCGAATGTGGGCACGTCGGACCGAGGGTAATGCCCGGACACATCGAGAGTCAGAAACTCGTGGTCAATTTCATTCAAATTCAGATCAGCGACGATTAGCTCTTCGCGGTCATCGACAGGTTCGACAATGTAACGCGCGTTGGGCGCGAATTATTGCACTTGCTCCGCGCTCCAGCCGCCGCGCGGTTCGCTGAGCATCCGGGGCCGGTTGCCAGCCAGCAGACCGAGATCGCTTCGTTTGGGATGGACATGACGCCGAGCTCCTTATCCTCGGGTTGCCTGGTATGCCTCGGAAGCTGTCCAAAACGAAGCTCCGAGCAGAACCAGGTCCTTGATCAAAAACTGGCCCGCATCACCCAGGACTGGAAAGCCGTGTCTAAAGTGCGCGGCTCCGGGCGTTGAGAATAGGAAGCTAATGGTGAGCACGAAAGTTACGACCGCTGCAGAGCTACCTACAAACGATGCCTTCGGAGACAGTGTACGAAGGGCCATGAGAGCGGCAGTCGCGATCTCAATGGCACCGATGAGGTTGGAAACCCCTTGTACGCTCAGCAGGCCATACATCCAGGACATTAGCGGGCTGTGCGCAACCAACGGCTGAATGCCTGCGGCTTCCTCTGGAGTGAACTTCAGCACCCCAATGAGCAATAAAACCGCGACCAATCCGTAGCGCGAAACCACGATTCCGGTCGCTTCCAGCCGCGACTGAATCCGCGTTGTGGTCACTGCCCGCATTGCATGGTCCATAACCTCAGTGTGTGCCGTAACTAAGTCCATCCGACCCCTCCGAAAATGTCTGACGCACTACCACAGATTCTGGAAGGCTGGAAAAGTTACGTGCCGGGCTGAACCTGAAGCTCTAACTCTCCTGCACAGTCCTGCAACTTTCCTGCGAACGAACAGTCTCATCTCTTTTCCGGTCGAGTTGGGCTCACCGATCACGTGTTCGCCTGCCAACTTGCTCGATGAGAACAGCGATGAGGCAGTTTTGTCTTACGAGTGCGGCGCGTTTTTGCTCCAGCGTCTTCTTGATCCGGGGCCTGTGTCTTTGTGCGCGTCCAGTTCTGGCCCAAAAACAGGAGGTGACGGTGTCCCTGGGCGGCGTCTTCAGCCAGTCACGCAGTTTTCAAGGAACGGGCACGGCGCAAATTTCCAGCGACTTCAATCTGGAAGCCAACTATGGGTACCGCTTTCTTCATGCGAAGACTGCCGCGCTTTATGGCGAAATTGAATTTGTCGCTCTGCCCAACCGAAGCGTGACTTCGGCAACGGCAATCGTACCGAAGAACTATGCATCGCTCTATGTTGCTCCCGGTCTCCGCCTGAAGTTTGCGCCAGCGGCGCGAATTTCCCCATGGGTGGCGATTGGCGGTGGATATGCGCTCTACCAGCAGTCAGCACAATTTTCCAACGGCCAGAACACCACGAACAAATTCCTGAATCGAGGCGTTTTTGATTTTGGCGGCGGCTTGGATTACACGCTGTTTCGTTTCCTCGGCCTGCGGGCTGAAGTTCGCGATCTCGTATCCGGCAATCCAAACCTGAACTTCGCGTTGTCCTCGAGCGCGCAGCACAACCTCATAAGCAGCGGGGGAATCATCGTCCGATTCTGAATCAAGAGTTTGATCGAAAATCCGACGCCGTAATAAATCACGTTTGGCCGCGAAGGGAGTTTACGAAGTGAAACTTGAGATCGCCTCCGCTTTCTTTATCGCGTTGCTTGCTCTTACCAGCGGGCAGGCAAAACCCGTTCCTAACGACGCTGACGTCCGGGCGGTTGGGCTGGCAATAGGCCAACCGGCGCCTAGATTCTCGTTGAGAGATCAATTCGGCCACGTGCAATCGAGTTCCACACTAAAGGGATCGAAAGGGACCGTGCTGCTCTTTTTTCGATCGGCGGATTGGTGACCGTTTTGTAAAGCGCAGCTCGTGCAGCTGCAAAACTCCACATCACGTTTCGAGAAGCAGGGCATCAAAGTGGCGGCTATCAGCTATGACAGCTCAGCCATCCTCATGGACTTCGCCAACCGGCACCATATCCAATTTCCGTTGCTGGCCGACGCGGAGTCCAAGGTCATTCGTAGCTTCAACGTGCTGAATGCGGAAGCGAAGGGAATGACCAAAGGGATGGCGCACCCTGGGTTCTTCTACATTGACGAAAATGGAGTCATTCGCGAAACGTACTTCGAAGCCAAGTATACCGACCGCTTCACAGCGAACAATGTCATTGGCAAGCTTTTTCCGGAACTGGCGCAGGAGGTGAATGAGAGTGTAGAGGCACCTCACCTTGGGCTCACCCTTTCACAATCCGATCGCACCGTCGTGCCAGGAAGCCGGGTGACCTTGATTGTGGAAGTTCAACTTCCACCGGGCGTTCACGTATACGCACCGGGCGCGAAGGGGTACAGGCCGATTCAGCTGGTATTGACTAAGCCGGGAGGAGTTGAATCGGGACCTGTAAGTTACCCAAATTCCAAAATGCTTTACTTCGAGCCAATTCAGGAGCAGGTGCCGGTCTTCGAGGGCAAATTTCGTATCACCCAGGATGTCATGATAGGTTTTTCGAAGGCCGGAGATGGCGTGCGAGCGCTGCTGTCATCGGGGAAAAACGTTGCGATTGCCGGTGAGCTGCGCTATCAGGCTTGCACCAGCACACTTTGCTACCCACCTACGTTAGCGCCGGTAAGTTGGGAGTTGAACGTTGACCCTCTCGACCTCCGGCGATCTCCCGGAGACATTCGACATAAATAGAAGACAGCGATTGGAAAGAGGAAGACGCCTAGTAGGCTAGAAATCTCAACGCCATTTCCGCATAGCGCTTCAGCTCGTTTTTCGTCGCACCGTTAGCAGCTTGAATTCCCAAACCCGACATCAGCATCGAGAGGTAGGCGGCGTGGGGCTGTTACCT
Source organism: uncultured Acidobacteriaceae bacterium (assembly GCA_963789205.1). Lineage (GTDB taxonomy): Bacteria > Acidobacteriota > Terriglobia > Terriglobales > Acidobacteriaceae > Acidiflorens. The sequence continues at coordinate 19,759 of CAWBJV010000008.1, read as the reverse complement.
GCTTACGCACAGAACTCTCTCCCTGCATCTGTAACGAGTCGCCCTCTGAAGGGAGATGCGCCAACTGTCGATCTGGTCCTCGGCTACAGAGAGTCGAACCAGTCTCCGATCCTCAAGCTTTTGCTTTCGAGATTGGACGAGTTGGTCGCTCGTGCGGCGAATAAGACCCGATAAACTCGAAATGCACCCTAGTAAATGACTATGGAGTTCTTGAGTCAGGGGCGACCCTGATGTTGAGGGCTGTCGACTAGATGAGTACCGAGAAACGTTAGGTTCCTATCGGGACTGCCCCGAAGGGGGTGCAATCCAAAGACGCTTTGGCAAAAGTGAACGCGGGAGCCCTGGCGGCCTATGTTGCCTGACCGGGGCTCGGAGAGTCACGCGAAGCTATATGGAGTGGTTCAACCGTCAACGCCCTCGCCGCTTGGTGTTTGGCACGAAGATGACCTACGATGTTCCTTTCAGAAATCGTGAGGCATATGGCGAAGCAGGTGGAAGCTTGCTGTAGCTCGCCGGCAGCGCTTTGCTACTGGTTCGTAGTCTCGCTGATAGCGTGGGGAGTGCTGAACCTCATAGGAGTCTATTGGCGTCCTCTCCACGCGTCGTCGGCTGCGTGCCTTTTCGCCATGGCCATCGGTTGCCTCGCCAACTGGCGTAGAAATGGCTCTTTTCACTGTGCGATAACGAGCCCACTATTTCTGATCGGCGGCGTCATATTTCTGCTCTCAGGCGTGCGCGCGATCCACATCGACATGCGTTGGGTCTGGCCAGTCCTTCTCGTCGGCGTCGGCATCGCGTTTCTTCTGGAATGGATGTACGGGAAGCGTCCTGCGTCCTAAACTGTTGAAAAATCGCCATGTTCGTTGTTGCTTGCTAGTATTCCCACGAGAGGAGCGAGCGGTGGCGCCCCCGGCCCGAGGGCCGGAGGGCTTTGCCATAGAGCTGATATGTGCTATGAAGAAAAATGTCTGGAGAGCGGTTATCGAGGTAGGATTTATCATCTTCCTCTTTTATTCCAACCTTTTGATGGGAGAATTTGAGCGCTCAGGCATCGGGCCGAAGAGGGGGGTGGCTTGGGCAATCGCGGATGTTTTTACCGCTGCCAATCTTGGAATCGCCATGGTCGCCGCGCTCATCGGTTACAGCCTTTTTGAATTTCTTCGAAAGAAATTCTAGGCAAACGCGGCTCTAATTCTTGGCTGCAAGAGATATAGCAAAAGTGCCCCCGCGATGATGACGCCAGTTCCGCCGCGCAGCCAGTCGCCTCTGACGGAGTTAAAGACATCCCCGAGAACCTGCACGGCGATGATTACGACCGCGAGTCTCCATCCCCAGAGGCGGCGTCGAAACCACCCGATTCCTGCCATGGTGAGGGCCGCACCGAGCACCAGAAAGAAAACCCCAACCGTACCGCCCAGAGGCACGAGTTGCTTGTATGCCTTCGGATTGAGAGCCCAGACACGATCAAGAGCCGTGCCTCTCCAGAGTAGAGTGGTTGCGGCGAGACTCGCCATCACGGCACCAAAGAACAGGAAAATGCCTATTGCAGTGAATCCGGGCGCGATAACGAGATTGAGGCCAGTGTGGTGGTGGTCCCGCATGTGCTGAATATAATCTAAGACCGGAGCCCATGAGCGGCCTGGTTTCGCCAACAATAACACTTCCGAGTAGCTCGTAAATCTGGCCCGCTCAGGAGCGGCCCACGCCATATGCCTTCAGCACATCTCGCAGCGTGACAACACCTTCTAGCTTGTGCACATTGCCGCGGTTTACGACCGGCAGGACTTCAATCTGATTCGACCCCATGCGCTCGAGCGCCAAGTCCAGCGTCTGGTCGGGGTGAACATGCGGAAAATCCATCGCATCCACCAGATCAGATATCTTCTTCTCCCCGTCTTCCGCCAGTTCCTGCTCCAGTCGCGACAAGTTGATCACTCCAATTACGCCTCGTGGGTCGGTCACCAGCCACTCTCGGACTCCGCTGGATCGAACGCGCTCCAGCGCCCCCCGAACCTTCATCTCGGCGGGCAGCAACTCGCTCGCTCCGTGCATCACCTTGAATATCTGGCGCTGACCATAGCGTTGCCGCGACTTCGCCGATGGCAAATGGACGCCATCTTGTATTGCCAGAGCTTCGTAAATGGGCTCATGCTGCAATCGCGAAGCGATGAAGAGGCTTACCAGATTCGCGATCATCAGTGGGACGATCACAGCGTAGTCCTGGGTCATTTCGAAAATCATCAGCACCGAAGTCATGGGAGCGCGCACGACGCCCGCAAAGACCGCGCCCATCCCCACCAGTGCGTAGGCGCCCGGCGTTGCCGTGTAGGCGGGGAAGAAATGATGTGCCACGGTCCCCACCGTGCCTCCCAACATCGCGCCGATAAACAACGACGGTCCGAAGATGCCGCCCGCATTGCCGGTGGCATAACTGATAGTCACCGCGAGGAGCTTCAGAACCACCAGCAGCGCCATCAACTGCAACGCCATGCGTCCGTTCAGCGCCTCGCCGACAAAGCCGTAACCCACGCCCAAGACTTGCGGCACAAACCAGCCCATCAGTCCGACTGCCAAACCTCCGACCACGGGTTGAAACCAGGCCGTCCTCTGCGGGAAGCGCAAGAACCGCGCGCGGATGCCGAGCAGAATTTTGGTAAAAACCGCTGAAACCACGCCGCCGGCCACGCCGAGCACCGCGTAGACCGCAAACTCCGCGGGATGGATGAGCTGATATTGCGGAACTTTGAAGAGAGGATGATCGCCAAGAAAAACGCGCAGCACCATCCATGCGGTCGCGGAGGCGAGCACGACGGCGCCCATCACAGGCGCGTAGAGATCGCCCGTGATTTCTTCGAGTGCGAAGAGGACGGCGGCCAGCGGAGTATTGAATGCGGCAGCGATCGCAGCCGCCGCTCCTACGGGGATGAGTTTTTTCACCTGCTCGGTGCGCAAACCTAGTAAACGTCCAAGCACGGAGCCGATGCCGGCGCCCACCTGCACAGACGGACCTTCGCGGCCAAGCGGGATGCCGCTGGCTAGCGTTGCCGAGGTGCAGAAGAATTTGCCGAACACGGTGCGCAGAGTGATGCGGCCTTCGCTGGCGAATAATGCGGCCTTGGTTTGTGGCACGCCGCTGCCGCGCGCATTGGGGAAATAACGGTAGAGCAGGTAGCCGATGCCGAGCGAACCAGCGACCGGAAACACCACTCGCCGCCACGGAGCGCCTCCCACCGGGTACAACCGCATTCCCAGGCGCTCTGTGAGCACGATGAAGGCGACGACCGCCAACCCGGTGAAGGCGCCGATGACCAGCGCCAGAATCAGAAATACTTGGCCCTCACGTTGCCGCAGCTCAGCCAAGCGCTGGAAGAGCCTGGTGTTCCAGCGGTTCCTGCTGGTCGTCGGAGCGCCATTCATCGTCATTTGGGTATTTTCCCTAGCAAAAATCGCATTGGATTGGAAAGGCGGCCCGAAAGTGGGCCGCCTTCTTTTCACCGGCGGTTACCGGTCAAATGCGAAATGGTCTACCCTGTTCTGTTGCCAGCACTGTTCGTTGTCCTCGGTGCAGAACGGTTTTTCCTTTCCGTAGCTGACCGTCCGTATTCGATCGGCGGGAACTCCTCTCTGCACGAGTGCCCGCTTCACCGATTCGGCGCGGCTGGCTCCGAGGGCGAGGTTGTATTCCTCGGAACCGCGGTCGTCGCAGTGCCCTTCCACGAGGACCTTGATACTCGCATGTTGCGAGAGGAAGGTTCCGTCATTCTGGACGGTGGGCCCTTCGCTCGGGCGGATGGCAGATTTGTCGTAGTCGAAGAAAACGTCCCTGACGTTCTTGCTGAACAATTCTTCATCCGTGGGTGAAGGTGTCGCAGTCGCGGCCGCGGCACTGACCGTAACGCGAGCGGAGGCTACGATTGTTCCTCCCGCGCCCTTGGCAGTCAGGGCGTATGTTGTGGAAGCACTCGGGGTGACTGATCTGGAACCGGTGGGTGGCAGAGTACCCAATTCGGCGATGGTAATTTCACTCGCGTTGCTGGTTTGCCACGTCAGCACAGACGATTGTCCCTGCTGAATCACGCTGGGGTTTGCTCCCAAAGTAGCGGTCGGTGCTGAGGGAGCGGGCGCGGGCGCAGGTGGTGGCGTGACCTTGGCTACCTTCTTGGCGCATCCTGCCAGTGATATCACTCCAGCGAGCGCTGCGAGTAAAGCAAATGTCCTTATTCTTTTCTGCGTCATTTTTATTTAGTCCTCCTCACTCTTAAAGAAACGGTGGATTCGGCTGTGGAGCAAAAGCCCGTTTGGCAACCTCTGCTGAGCCGCGAAAGAAATGCATAACTAGAACGAAACACTTCCGGCGACTGCAAATGAGATTGAAGGGTTCTAGACCGACAGTATGAGGAGAATCAGCAACGAAGGATGGTGTTGTACTCTGGCAATGTAACGGATTGAAAACCTGCCTCTGGAAGCAACATCCAAGAGAGGACGACGAGTAACGAAATCAGCCATTTGTTCAGAGATCTACGTGCGCCCTGTACGATGGCGGCCTGCAAACGAGCCGCTGCACGGGACGCCTGAAGGGCAGTAGTCGGTCCATGCACCACAGAATATGGACCCTGGATTGCCGGAAAGAGAAAGATCGTCAGAACGCCGAGAACTGCCAGCGCAACCAGTTCGCATCCGCCGCGGCCAAGGATCATTGAAGTGCAGCCATTATATCGTAGGTTTCAGGCTGCTCAATACAATCGGATGTTTCGAGATGGTAACTGTCGATCGCACCCCGGTGCGTTCTCAGGATCGCAAGGAAAACTAGCTGTGTCCGCACTCAGAACTCCTCTCTGCGCCTTGCATGGTATTTCTCACCTCGCTGGCAAACCAACCATTAAGCTTCACGAAGGTGTTGTAGGCCTCAGCGAAGAGCACGCGGTTGTGCTTGCCATAAAGTTCTTGCGGACAGCCGAGAATCTCAATGTCTTCCATGACCTTCTGAAAAGCCTGATAGATGTCGAACAGGTCGACAGGCTGTGGGGTAACTAGCTGCTGGTAGCTTGCAAGCTTCTCCTTGGCGTACTGAACGTCACTCGCCAGCATTTCCAGCACGATTTCGCAGTCATGGCGGAGTGTTTTCAGAGTCGCGTCTTTGCAATTAATGTCCGGCGCGAAGTGTTGATAGTGACCCAGTGCCTGGTTCACATCCTTCAGCAGAATATCGAGGTGAGACTGTGGTCGAACTTGCCCGTGAATGGGAACCACCAATGTGAATGCCAACAGCACGGGGAGTAGTCGGTGCGGGCTCATAAGGGTTCTCCCGGAAATTAAGTCTACTACCTCGCGCCGCTCGAGCACTGCTTTGCAAGTGCATTTTTCGGCACCGTAAGCGGTTCTTGGCGAAACAGTGCGCCGTGAAAGGCGCTGGACTCTAGCGGGTGAAACTCCCGCCCGGGAACTGGATCGTTCCACCGCCGCTCCGATTTTTCAACAGCCACGCCTGTTATCAACAATCATGTGGTGCAAGCGACGGTTGGTTCGTCTTGCGTATGCGGACTGCTTGCCAAGAAGAACACAAGGCAAGCAAAACTTACCGGCAGTTTTACCGGCAGTTGGCCAACAAGCTCTGCTTGAATTCGATCAGAAAAAATTGAGTGAGCGAATAGCCGTTGCGGAAACGTCAATTTCCGATCGGCTGTGAGCCATTGCTGTCAGTTCGAACCATCACGGTGAGCGACAGGCGATTGACGATGCCCTCCTCCTCATTACGCGCACTCAAGCGCAACAGCCTTTGAGCGGAAACCACGATTCCAACGCCCCGAAACGACGGGGACAGAGTCAGGGTGTTTTTGTGGAAGAGCCTACACAAATAAACTGTTCAATCTGCAATCAGACCGTTGCTCTTGAAATTGCCAAAACGGATGATTCCGGGCAAGCCGTGCACCAGGAATGCTATGTCCTCAAACTTGGGCTCGAGTCCACGAGCCCCCGTCCAACGTGCAGAACAGACGCAGACCCTGAATATTCACCACAGTCTCAGTGACAAGACCAGATTTTTTGAAAATTCGTTGCCGCTGGTTGCGGACAGTGGGAATTGCGATTCGAAGGGTGCCCTCGCAGAACTGGTTCAGATGGGCCGCGCCGGGCGCACTTAAGAGTGCATCGGCGACAGCGGACCTGCGGAGATCCACGCTGTTGTCGCTGGTAAGCTGGTTTGAATTTCCTCGTGCAAGCGGGCCTCCCTCGTGTGACCTTATTGCAAACCAAGCTCGCGCTCTGAGAGTGCTGCCCGCTTTTCCTTTACCAACTTATGAATCATCGGAAGTAGGGACCGGCTCAACTCAGATTTCGACACGTAGCCACGGGCATTGACGTCCCTCGCCTGCCGCGCCACGAGCTCCGGATCGTTTTGACTAATCATGATCACTTCAGCTTCCGGTATCTCCTGCCGGATTATTCGAGTCGCCGCGATTCCATCCATTCTCGGCATGGAAATGTCCATGAGTACCAGATCCGGTCGAATTGATCTAGTCTTCTCAACCGCTTCCAACCCATCGCATGCTTCTCCTGAAATAATCCACTCGGAGGAAGATAGCAGCGTTCGCAGGCCGCTCCGAACGTCCTCGTGATCATCAACAATAAGAATTCTCAAAGGGTAGGGCTCTCGCCATTCTGCGGATCGAATATCTTCGTCCGTTTTCGTTTCTTTTGAGAGTTGCATGGTTAGAGCCTCTTTGCGTTTTCCCCCAACGAAGGCAAGCGATGCGGCCTCAACTTGCCGGTTCGAATTGTTGTTTCCGCACCGTCGTTTCCGTCCTTGTCATCGGGAACGTCCTTTTTGGCAATCTTCTTCACAAGCTCTACCGGAATCTGCTCGAAATGTGTCTTGGACTTGTGCATAGCGATTACTCCCTTCTGATCTTTCTAAACAGTAGCAGGCGCGAAGTCGTACGGGTCATATTGTTAGGGAAACGGAATTTCATTCAGCCCCTGATAAGCCATTGAAATAACGAGATTTGGACCGTGGTCCGTTTTAGGCAAGTGCTCGTAGCGGTGAGCCATCGTGGCTGCATTTAATTTCTCTTGACGCACGGCAACCGTGAAATTACGATTACGAGACGTTACGTTAACGTGTTGGGTCTAACGCAAGGAGTTAATCATGAGCCCGCGAGCCATGAATTTCAAAACGATGTCGCAAAACGATGTCCCGCAGGGTCGAAATGGAAAGCACAAACAGATCGTTACCAAAATTCTCGCTGATCTCGATCAACTAAAAGAGGGCGTTGCACTCAAGGTGCCCTTGGCTGAACTGGCGGAAGGCAAGGAAAGGGTTCGTGCAGCGTTGAATCGCGCAACCCGCAAAGGGGGTCGTAACGTTGCGACCGCTACTGACGACAATTACCTGTACGTCTGGAATCAAAACCACTAGGCAGCATCATTGAACTGATCTCTCTCGGTAACGAACAGACGCGCTGTGTAGGAGACAACTGATGGCCCTTAGCGAGCAGTCGATCCATTTTGCTAACGCGACGCTCGGAACCGAGCGTCACATTTGCGCTTTTTTTCACTCGTCGGATGAAGAGTACCGAATACTTCTCCCATTTATTCGCGAAGGAATCGAACGTGGGGAGAAGGCCTTTCACATCGTGGATCCCCGCACCATGGAAGACCATTTTCGCCGCCTGCGAGAGGCAGGAATCGAAACTGAAGCCGCGGGTCTGCGGGGACAGTTGGTCGTGAAACGCTGGCAAGATGCTTATTTGCGCGACGGTCATTTTGATCAAGATCGTATGTTGTCCCTCATCGAAGAAGTTCTGTCTGGAGGACCTAAGGAGGGCTTTCCGCTTACTCGGCTTGTTGCCCATATGGACTGGGCACTGGAAGACTTCCCCGGCGTCAATGATCTGGTTGAATACGAAACGCGGCTGAATTTCATCTTGCCCAAGTATCAAGACCCAGTCATATGAACGTATGACTGCGCCAAGTTTGGCGCTGGCATTGCAATGGATATTTTACGGACGCACCCCATGGTGATCCTAGGAGGCGTACTTCAGAAGAACCCATTCTTCGTGCCCCCAGCAGAGTTTCTGGCGGAATTACGGGAACGTGGAGCCTACGGTTCGCGCCCGACGGCAGCATAAACGAGATGGAAAACGGTGAGAAAGAAATCCGGGAACTCCGGCGCCTGCTTCGCGATCTTGTGGCCCTAGCCACGACGCCTGCGGGGTGGGTGGGACGCGACCGAGCGCAGATTGTCGAAAGCGTCGCCGACGTCCTCCTGCATACCTTGCGAGCTGATGCGGTATACGTCTGTCTGCAGTCACCAAGAACGATCGAGGTGGTTCGTAGTCCTCAGCACCCTGGATTTAGCGATGAGGTCAGACGCCTGTGGCCGCACTCTGTGACAGCTAGCCTGCACATTGACACGGTAACCCGGTCCGCCTGGCCTAACGCGTTAAGGGTCGCAATGCATCCAATCGGCATTTCGGGGGACGAGGGTTTCATTGTGGTCGGCTGTGCGAGTTCTGGGTTCCCAAACGAAGCGCAGTCCTTACTACTATCTGTAGCAGCAAACCAGGCCGCAGTGGCGCTCCAAGGTGCCCGTTTGCGAATGCAGGCAGAGTTGGAGCGTCATCGCATGCAGGACCTTCTTGCGAAGGCGCCCGCTGCGATAGGACTGCTATCGGGGCCGGAACACCGTTGGGTTTACGTCAATGACGATTATGTCCGCGTGACAGGACGCAATAGCGCCTCCGATTTTCTTGGGAAGGCCTTGCGTGAGAGCTTGCCCGAGCTTGATACCCAGCCATTTCTCGAATTGTTGGACGAGGTTTATCGCACTGGAACGCCTTACGTCGGGCGTGAAATGAAGGCGAAACTGAACCGGGCTCATAGCGGTCAGCCGGAAGAAGGTTACTTCGACTTCGTTTATCAGCCCATTCGCGACGGTGACGGAGTTGTTGAAGGTATTCTCGTGCACGCCGTCGAAGTGACCGATAAGGTGATGGCGCGCCAAGAGGTCGAAAAACGCGAGCGTCAGTTCCGGGAAATGATTGATGCGCTGCCTGCGGCCATCTACACCACCGACGCAGAAGGGCGTCTGACGCACTATAACCCAGCGGCAGTTGAATTTTCAGGCAGAACGCCGGAACTAAGAACCGATCAGTGGTGTGTCAGCTGGAAGCTTTACTATCCAGACGGGCGACCGATGCCACATGATAAATGTCCGATGGCCATCGCCTTGAAGGAAGGTCGCACTATCCAAGGAGCCGAGGCCATTGCAGAACGCCCCGACGGAACCCGTCGATGGTTCATTCCTTATCCGACTCCTATCAGAGACGCCCAGGGGAGAATTATTGGCGGCATTAACATGCTGCTGGACATCACCGAACGCAAACAGGCCGAGGAGGCGATGGCGCACTTGGCCGCCATTGTCGCTTCCTCCGACGATGCCATTATCAGCAAGAACCTCGATGGCATCATCCAAAGCTGGAATAAGAGTGCTGAGCACATGTTCGGCTATACCGCCGAAGAGGCAGTGGGAAAACACATTACGCTCATCGTTCCTGAGGATCGTCGGGACGAGGAAAAGAATATCCTCGCACGGTTACGACACGGAGAGAGGATCGACCATTTCCAGACGGTCCGTCGCCGTAAAGACGGCAGCACGCTCGATTTATCGCTCACCATCTCTCCTGTCAAAGATTCCGCAGGGCGGGTGATCGGCGCTTCTAACGTAGCGCGGGATATCACGCACCTGAAGCAAATCGAGCAGGCTTTGCGCGACAGCGAGGAGCGTTTCCGGGCGATAGTCGAAACCACACCCGCGTGTGTAAAAGTGGTCGCGCCCGATGGTACGTTGCAGCACATGAACTCAGCAGGCCTGGCGATGGTAGGGGCGGAGCTCGCGGAAACGGTAGTCGGCAAGAGTGTCTATGATTTGATTGCTCCTGAAGACCGAGAGAAGTTCCGAGCCTTCAACGAACGCATCTGCCGTGGTGACAAAGCCGCATTGGAGTTCGACATGATCGGGCTGAACGGCATGCGGCATCACATGGAAACGCATGCCGCGCCGTTGCATAATCCCGATGGCCGCATCGTGCAGCTGGCCATCACACACGACGTTACGGAGCGTAAGCGGGCGGAGCTAGCTTTGCGCGAAAGCGAACAGCGCTACCGGGCGGTGACTGATGCCTCGCCGATCATGGTTTGGATGTCGGGACTAGACAAGCTTTGCTATTACTTCAACAAAGGGTGGTTGGATTTCGTCGGCCGCACTCTGGAGCAGGAATCTGGGAATGGATGGGCAGAGAATGTCCATCCTGAGGACTTTGATCGCTGCCTGCAGATCTACGTCAAAAGCTTCGATGCTCGTCAGCCATTTGAGATGGAGTACCGGCTGCGACATCACACTGGCGAGTACCGTTGGATTACTGACCACGGCACACCACGCTACGCTCCAGATGGAATTTTTGAAGGTTATGTGGGCGGATGCCTCGATATCCACGATCAAAAAGAGGCGGCAGATAAGGCCCGACAAGCCGACGTAAGTTTGCAGCTGATGAAAATACAGGACGAGGAGCGCCGTCATATCGCGCGCGAGTTGCATGATAGCGCAGGGCAGACCTTAACGGTGCTTGGCATGAGCCTGGCTCAGTTGGCTCAGAAGAGCGGCCGGCGTTCGCCCGAAATTGCGAGCGACGTAGACAAAATCCAAGGGACGGTTCAACAGCTGCATCGTGAAATACGCACCGCTTCTTACCTGTTGCACCCACCACTACTGGATGAAAATGGTCTGTATTCTGCCATCAACTGGTACATGGACGGGCTTCGCGAACGCAGCGACTTGGACATTCGTTTAGAGATCCCTGGAGACTTTGGGAGATTACCGCGAGATATGGAACTCGTCATCTTCCGTTTGGTGCAGGAATGCTTGACGAACGTCCATCGACATTCCCACAGCAAGACGGCTTCGATCCGAATTGCACGAGAATCGAGCCAAATCACGTTAGACATCGAGGACGAAGGTAAAGGTATCTCGCCTGAACGTTTAGCTGAGATTCGGTCGGGGCGCTCGGGCGTTGGAATCAGAGGAATGCAAGAAAGGCTGCGTCAGTTCGAGGGCACGATGAATATCGATTCCGGGAGTTCTGGTACGCGTATATTCGTGACGATCCCAATTCCCAAAACCACACGCTCGGAAGAACAGACGAAGACTGAGCCCTTGCAAGCTGCTGTGTGAAAAGTGGGCATATAGTGACCAGGTCCATCAGAGTCCTCATTGCGGATGACAATGAGCTGGTTCGACGCGGCATTGCTACCGTGCTATCCGGCGAGAACGAGTTGGAAGTGTGCGGAGAAGCTTCGGATGCCGACGAAACGCTTAAGAGAGCTGACGAGTTAAAGCCTAGTCTGATTTTGCTCGACGTGAGTATGCCCGGTACGAATGGCCTGAATACAGCACGCCTTTTAAGGGAAAAATTTCCGGAGGTCAAAATTCTAATCATCAGCCAGCACGATCCTAAACAACTCTTGCCGCATTCACTCGAAGTTGGCGCGCATGGCTGCATAGACAAGGCACGGCTCGCCGTAGACTTATTGCCAACTTTGAAGAACATGTTCAGAATTGATCCGCTCTAAGAATACTGCACAGTCGTTTTATACGTGGAAGTGCCCAACCGGCTCCAATTAGTTGCCGCCCGTGAATTCCCTGAACGAGAGCGGCCCCATTTTCCCAGAACAATCTCGTCCTGTCCGAGATGTTTGTGCCTCGGTACCCCCTCTCCAGAAAGAAACCGGCCCGTTGGCTACCCCTTATCCTTTTGCTATGCTAGCGGGCCAAAGCGCGGAGGTTTCCGCAGCCCACGTTGCAACGCTAGTGTGCGCGGGCAAAAGCCTGCACGACGCAGCATCGCTCGGAGCGCATTTCCCCCGGTTCGCGCCCTACAGTACATCAACTGGGCTAGTACAGCGGGATGGGGATAGTACCCAACATACTCTTCCCGATATGGTCAAACACAGCTTCCTTGTCATTCCTGCCCGCTTCGGCAGGAATCGACACTGACGTCGGTTGGCGATCCGCAACTCTCCAATCAAAAACAAGTGACCGGGGCTCGGTTTGGTCGGTGACTTAAGAAATCGTGCAGTTCGCGCAAGAGGTGTTTTCGAACGCTTGGGCAATCGAACGCTTCTGCTCTCGAAATCTCTATTCAGGAGGAAATGACGATGAAAGCGCTTTATAGAAATGTTGTTCGTACGGTCTTGTGCACCGGTCTGCTACTGAGTGCTGGCGTATTGGCGTCTGCGCAAGAGCCATCTACCCAGCAGGCCTCTCCGGCGCCCGACAACACCAAAGTCAACGAACGGGATCGGAGCCAGAATGAGCCGACCGCAGATCAGCAAAAGGACAATCGTTCTGATCGCGACATCACGCAGCAGATTCGACAATCCCTCATGAAAGACAAGTCGCTCTCCACGTATGCACACAACGTCAAGATCGTTACGCAGAACGGTCAGGTAACACTCAAAGGGCCGGTGCGATCAGAGGACGAGAAGAAAGCGATTGAGACCAAGGCTTCGGAAGTCGCCGGCGACGGCAAGGTCACCAGCGAACTGAACATCAAACCACAACATTGAGATCTACAAGACAAAGGAGAATCAACATGGCAGGTAAGAATACAGCGGTATTTGGCATTTATCCGAATCGAACGAGCGCAGAGAACGCGGTGGACGCATTGAAAGCCGCCAATTTTCGGAACTCAGATATTTCGGTACTTCTTCCCGAAGGTGCTGGGACCAAGGATTTTGCGCACGAGAAGAACACCAAAGCGCCGGAAGGTGCCACGACGGGGGCCGGAACAGGCGCTCTGCTGGGCGGCGGTTTGGGATGGCTTCTCGGTATCGGTGCCCTTGCCATTCCGGGACTGGGGCCTTTCATAGCCGCCGGACCTATTATGGCCGCCCTTGCTGGAGCCGGAGTCGGCGGAGCAGTGGGTGGGCTTACGGGTGCTCTGATCGGCATGGGAATCCCCGAGTACGAAGCCAAGCGATACGAAGGCCGCGTTAAAGATGGCGGGATTCTTCTATCCGTTCATTCTGACGATTCCACTTGGACCAAGAAAGCAAAGGAAATCTTGGAGCGCACTGGCGCACAGGATGTGTCCTCGACCGGCGAAGCTACGGCCGACAAAGACGATAAGGCTCGTGTTCGCGAAGTAGCCTGAGCCACTGGGTGCAGCGGACTGAATCGCCGCGATGGCGGATATTGGTTCGCTGCCCCGTTACTTGTAACCGATGGTGGGAGTGTCGCCTTTGCCCACCGAACGAACTCATTTTCTGGAGGAAAAGTGCCGAACGAGAATTTGACAAAACTGTACGTGGACGAATTGAAGGACCTGTTTAGTGCAGAGAATCAACTGCTCAAAGCGCTGCCAAAGATGGCAAAAGCTGCGTCTTCAGACGAGCTACGAACCGGATTCGAAAAGCATCTGGAGCAAACCAAGGTCCACGTCCAACGTCTTGAAGAGATATTCGAATCGGTAGACGAGAGCCCGAAGGGCAAGAAGTGCGTCGGCATGGAGGGTTTGGTCAAAGAAGGTGCCGAGGTCATGGAACAGGGCTTTGAAGACGCCGTATTGGACGCGGGATTGATCGGCGCGGCTCGGCGAGTGGAGCACTACGAGATGGCAGCATACGCAGCGGCCTGCGAGATCGCCAAAGTACTCGGACAAACCAAGCACTCGTCCCTGCTCGAAAAGACCCTCGCAGAAGAAAAGCAAACCGACGAAAAACTTTCTGATCTCGCAAAAGAGATCAACTCACAAGCCAACGAGGAAGGTTCTCAAGAACAACAGGACTCATCGCCCGGCGGAAAGAAGACGGCAAGGCGCGTCGCTTAGCGAATTCGAATACGGGGATCCGTTAGGCATTGCGAGCACGACTTAAATAAGAGGAGAAAATTACAGATGTACCACCACATAAAGAAATTGATGTACACGGTGAATGTCGGAAGCCCTGACCCCCGATTTGGCAATATGTTGCTGGAGCAATTCGGCGGTGCTAACGGGGAACTGGCAGCTGCGATGCAATACTCAATTCAAGGCCTCAATTGTGATGATCCAGGCCGAAAAGACATGCTGATGGACATCGGAACAGAGGAATTGAGCCATTTGGAAATTGTGGGCACGTTGGCACGCATGCACCTCAAGCCGATGAAGAAGAGTCGGGACTCGGCCGAAGCCGATCCCCTCATCGCGATCGCGGGTGGAGGCGGCGTTGGCTTGTTCAACTCCATGGGCGACGCCTGGACCGCAGACTACCTGAAGATAACCGGCGAACTGGATGTTGATCTGCGTAGCAATATTGCCGCCGAAGCGCGGGCGAAAATCGTTTACGAACGCTTGATCAAATTCTCTGACGACCCAGGAACAAAGGACGCACTTCAATTCCTGATGACGCGTGAGATCACTCACATGAAGGCATTCACAGCTGCGCTTGAGAGCTTGGGGAAAGATCCCTTCTCCATTGGCAACATTCCCCCGACTCCCGGCTTGGTGGACGAATACTTCAACGACTCCACCGGAGTGGGCGATGAAGGCGAAACTGACGCTCGCGGTCCTTGGAATGAGGGCGGCAAATGGAAAATCGTTGAGTCCCCAGAACTCGAACAGGGAGTCGCGGGGCGGAACGGAAAGACAGTTGCCAAGAACCACAAGCCTGTGAGTGATGAGACTGGAAAGACCAAAGTGAAGAAGTCGGCGTAAAAATCAACGAGTCAATAAAGAAGGAGGGCATATGCAAGATAAAGTTCGTAGCGGGGTTTCAGAAGATCGCTTCACGGGTGCCATTGAATCGCAAACGTCCAAGATCCCAAGTTCTGGCTACTTGGCGGCAGCATTTGGTGCTATCACCGCCTCAGCCATTCTGAAGATTGTGGGCAAGGATGACTGGGCGCTGTTTGTAGGACAGTGGCCGGCGGCGTTCCTGTTAATGGGCGTTTACAACAAAATGGTGAAGCAGCACGGCTCAGACGCATACAGCAAGGCTGCTTGAGAGTCACGTGACCGGGGTTGCCTCCGAAGCAGGGGGGCGCCTCGGGTCAGGAGTCAGTTTTGAAATTGCCTTCGATACATTTGAAGGACCAACCCAAACATAAGGAGATGGATTATGTCGATTTTGGCCTGGATCGTGTTGGGATTGATTGCTGGGTTCATTGGCAGCAAGCTAGTGAACAAGACTGGTGAAGGGGTGTTCTTGGATATCGTACTGGGAATCGTTGGCGCGGTAGTCGGGGGCTGGGTGTTCAGCATGTTCGGAGCACACGGCGTCACGGGCGTCAATCTGTACAGCCTTATTGTTGCTGTGATTGGGGCAGTGCTGGTCTTGGTCGTCTATCACGCCGTGCGAGGCGGACGAGCACGGGCGTAAACCCTGCTGCGACGCTGGGCTGCCTCGCACTACGCTATTTCAGTGGCTGAGCCGACGCTTAGGCGAACATCGGCGCTGGTCACAGAGTGGTCACAAAACTGTGGCCACCTCGACACGTTAAGTAATCTGAAAAGGCTGGCGTCGGCGGTTCAACTCCGATCTCCGGCGCCTATTTCCACGTCGAAGATGCTGCCCGGCAACGTGCTGTAACGCTCGGCCACGCCAAACTTCTTTGCATTTTCGCGCGCCACTTCGAGCACGTTCTTCCAATCCACTGCCGTTACCGTGGCATTCAGGCTGGATCGCAGCACCGCAATTCCGAACAATCCATGTCCGGCAGCAATGTCCAGGACCTTTAGCGGCCCCATTGCCTTTCCAAGGACTAGTTTCGCCAATTCCTGCGACGCCATCATCATCATGGGGGCCATGGAACGCGCAAAAATCAACCCGGACGGAGAAGTGCGAACTTTACCTGGCTAGTCAATACCCTGAAAACTGTATTGCCCGTTGTTGTGGAATCCTGCAAGCTTCATGCATATCTTCGCATGAGGCCTGTACGGGATCTGAACTAAAGAGCGGCCACTCGTTCCCTGGCTGCTCGTTGGAGAGAGCAGCTAACTTTCCCGAACTGCGGACGAGAAATGACTGACGTCGAATTCCTGACATCGATACTCCGTCGAAATAATGTTCACGTAAGAGGGCGCGGAACGAAGCCCATAATGTTTTCGCACGGTTTTGGATGCGATCAGAACATGTGGCGGTACGTCGCGCCTGCCTTCGAAGGTACACACCGTGTCATCTTGTTCGATCATGTCGGCTCCGGCCAGTCTGACCTGACTGCTTTCGATTCGCAGAAATACTCGTCTTTGCACGGTTATGCGACCGATGTCTTGGAGATTTGCCGCGAGCTCGTCCTGCGCAACCTGACCTTCGTCGGTCACTCAGTGAGCGCTATGATCGGCATACTGGCAGCTGCCAGGGAGCCAACGCTTTTTGAAAACCTTGTGCTCGTTGGGCCTTCGCCTGCATACATCAACGAAGGCGAGTACATTGGGGGCTTCGAGCGCAAAGACATCGAAGAGATGCTGGACGTGCTGGACAGCAATTACCTTGGATGGGCGGGCAACATGGCTCCCCTGATTATCGGCAACTCGGATCGGCCTGAACTGGCCCATGAGTTGACCAATAGCTTTTGTCGTACGGATCCGGAAATTGCACGTCACTTCGCGCGCACCACGTTCCTTTCTGATAATCGCGCGGACTTGTCGAAGGTGAAAACTCGCTCGCTTATTCTTCAGTGCTCAGAAGATGTAATTGCTCCGGAGAGTGTCGGGCGGTACGTCCACCAACAGCTTCCAAACAGTACACTTGTTTTGATGAAGGCAACGGGACACTGCCCCAACCTAAGCGCGCCAGAAGAGACGATTGATGCGATTAGGGCATTCCTTGGGGAGACCTAGAATGAGCGACGCTTCTCTCGACCTCGCCAAAGCTGATTTGGAGCATGATTTAAAAGGATTGCACGATCAAGCGCCTTGCGGTTACCTTTGCCTGCTCGACGACGGCACGATTGTCAAAGCGAATCAGACGTTTCTTCTGTGGACTGGGTACTCGCAGCAGGAGATCTTGGGACGACGGTTTCAGTCGCTTCTATCGCGCGCTGGTGCGATCTACTACGACACACATTTCAGCCCACTTCTGCGCATGCAAACGTCTGTTACCGGTGTGACATTCGACATGATTCGCCGTCACGGATCAATGCTCCCAGCACTACTTAACGCGTCAGTTGTGGAGGAGCCGAGTCGGGGCCGGATTATCCACATCACGATCTTCGACGCCACTGATCGTCGGAGTTACGAGCAGGAACTTCTAGCAGCTCGTCGCCGCGCCGAACGCCTTGCGCGAATTGTACAAGCTTCGTCGGATGCAATTATCACCTTAAGCATCGACCGGATCGTCGAGCACTGGAATGCAGGCGCAGAAAAGGCTTTCGGCTATACGTCTGCGGAGGCGAATGGACATACGATCGATAAATTAATCGTGCCCGAGGATCGGATACGAGAGTTTGTCACCGCCTTTGATAAGACGGTACGCGAACGGTTGGATATGCGAATGGAAACCATTTGTAGGCATAAAGAGGGATGGCTCATCGATGTTTCCCTTAGTGCGGTGCCGCATATCGAGCCTCCAGGGGAGGTCGTGGCCGTTTCCGCGATCATTCGTGACATCAGCGATCTCCGCCGCACCCAGGCAGCAATGCTGAAGTTAGAGAAGCTGGCCACAGCGGCCCGTTTCACGGCCGACTTGGAGCAGCGCAATGCGGAGATTCTACGGCAATCGGAACAGGTTCGAGAGCTCTCCTGGCGATTGCTGCGGGCGCAGGATGAGGAACGCCGACACATTGCGCGGGAATTGCACGACAGCGCCGGCCAGACGCTAACAGTGTTGGGCATGAATCTGGTGCAGCTTGTTCAGAAAGCTGCGCGCAGTAACCCTGAAGTTGCGAGTGATGCGGAAGCGATTCAGGAGATGGTTCAGCAGTTGCATCGCGACATCCGCACGGCCTCTTATCTCCTGCATCCTCCCTTATTGGACGAGAGCGGGCTGTACTCTGCCCTGAGTTGGTATACGCAAGGTCTTTTTGAGCGGAGTGGGTTACAGATCGGCCTCGAGATGCCGCAGGAGTTCGGCAGATTGTCGCGCGACGTGGAACTGGTTGTGTTCCGACTGGTCCAAGAATGCTTGACTAATATCCATCGTCATTCAGAGAGCAAAGTGGCAGGGATACGAATCGGTCGTGATGCAACTCAAGTCGTTGTCGAGATCCGCGATCAGGGCAAGGGCATGTCGGCAGAGCGCCTAGCGGAAGTTCAAGCTGGAGCATCCGGTGTCGGTATTCGGGGAATGCGGGAGAGACTACGACAATTCAACGGCGACTTGAAGATTGAATCCGATAACACAGGGACTCGGATTTTGGTGACAATTCCGGTTTCCACAGGACTACAGGAGAGCCGCAAATCAGAGTCGCTCGGCGCCGGCAATCCGGCCAAAAAGGTCCACATGTCCGACTCACCTTCTGGTGACCACAATACGACCCTGTCGAGCGAACGTGAAAGCGTTTGATGCACGACCGTCGTTGCCGCTCATTCGCTTAAAAAGGGGCACGCCGAGCTGCTATGGTTCACCCGTCTACAGAATGTCGACGGTCGTCGCGCCCGCAGCTTTCAAGAGCTTTGCCGGATTGCGGAACCCAGCCCTTCGTCAGGTGATAACGGCGCGATGATCACGCCAAGCATCTACGCGTCTAGCCAGCGCAATCCGGCGTAGAGTCGCTCGGCCAAAAGCGGCCAATCGCCCCATCTCCCCAGTCGAATTTCGATCTGACCGAGATATTCCAGCCGCTCGGCAGCAAGACACCCAGTTTTTGCCGCGATTATCGTTCCACAGCTCGCTATTCCTCCTTGGTTCCGAGAGCCTCGTACTCGACTCGGCCGTGGTGAGCGCAGGTCCGAACATCGTCCAGCGTCATCGGCGTTGCGCGCTGGCCGGCGGGGGCCGACGTGCAGCGCAGGTACTGCTCGAATCCGGGCGCGGAGAAGAGGAAGATCAGCTGGATCGGTTTCTTACCTGTGTTATTGAGGCTGACCCAAGTGTTCATCAAAAAAGACCATCCCGCCGGCGTGGACATCGTAATCCTGCCCATTGAGCGTGACGCGTGCCTGCCCGGTTTGCAGGAATAGGATCTCGTCCTGGCCGTGATGGCGATGTTTGGGGATTATGCCGCCGGGCGGAATCGTCTCCGTCCCGAGCACCAAGTGCCCCGAACCGCTGTTTTCGGGCGTGATCTTCAGGGTGAACTCCGACGTCGGGATGGGCTGCTCAGGCCGCGGGCGCCGCACGCGCTTCTCGCCTTGGTCTTTTTCCAAGACAACGATTTTTCCATTCGCTGATTGTGCCAGGCCCTGCCCGAGGAGCAGCAGGATTGTTATCAATACCTGCTTCATGAGCCTCTTACGGTGCGGGAGATTAGCGCAACATTGTAGAGAACGTTCGTGACTCTTCTCGTGACCAAAGCCTACAGGATGTCATGATGGCGCATCCAACCTTACCTTCCTGTACTGCCCTCAACGGCGGCATTTGCCATCTGCTTGGCAGTTCGTATGCTCAACTCCTGGCAGGTCGATGTTCTTCAGTCCGGCATTCCAATCTCGGATTAATGAATGTGCCGCTGCCCTGCATTTGCGTGACTGCTACATGTGCATTCCTGTGAGGAATCGTGGGTCGAGAAAAAAACCATGTGTGGTTTCCGACCCCAGCAAGCCCGAACACCGGCCCCAAGCTGTCCGGC
>CAWBJV010000007.1:0-55813 GCA_963789205.1 uncultured Acidobacteriaceae bacterium | reverse complement strand
TCTCGGCATCGAGCGCTTTGAGATGACGCGCGGCCTCAATGACTCGCCAAAATTCTATTCAGGTCGTCCTTCATTGGTGTCGGCAGCGATCATGTTGCCAGCGAACCTGTCAGCGAACGATGAACCGGGAGCGGAGATTCAGGATCACGAAAGGCAGCTTGGTGGCGCATTCCATGCTCGCCGATTGAACCGGGAGAAACAGATTCGGGAATAGATTTAGGAGGAGGATCGAGGATCATGGCAGAAAGTCCGGATGCGCCCAACACACCGCCTGTTCCAGCAGCAAAGGCCACTCCTTATGTTGGTTCGGGGGCGGTGGGTACTTCGAAGGCGGCGGCCGCCGCGGGCGTGGCCGCGGTTGGTCCGGAAGACAATGTCGTCAACCAGCGCCGCCGTCGGCTGGTGTGGGTGTCGGTCACAGCCTTTCTGACGGCATGGTTTGGCGTTTTTCCGTTTTTTTCTGCCCCGCACTCTTTTCGAACTCGCCACCGTCTTCAAGATCGGCTATCCCTCCGATTATGGATTGGGTGTGGACACGAAATGGCAGCAGAAGTATCGCATCTGGGTGGATCGCCGACCCGATCGTATCTTTGTCATCTACGCTCGTTGTACCCACCTCGGCTGTACGCCTGACTGGAAGGCCAGCGAAAACAAGTTCAAGTGTCCTTGCCACGGAAGCGGCTATGACGACGAAGGTATCAATTTCGAGGGGCCAGCGCCCCGGCCCATGGACCGCGCCTTCGTGCAACTGGCTCCTGACGGCGAAATCATCGTGGACACCTCCCGCCTTTATCAGTGGCCCGAAGGGTCAGCCGAGCAGCTTCAACGATCCGGGAGCGTATCTGCCGTCATGAGTCTGACTTGAACTCGCCTCAAGCGTGAACGCACATTGGGGGACTCGCCAGATGTGCCGGGAGAAAAGAGAAGCAAATGGCTGAAGAGAATAGCTCGAACGAAAAGAACGAAAAGAACGGCAAGAACGGAAAGACAACCGGCATCCTGGAGCGAGCGGCCACCGGGGTGAAGGCCGATTTTGCAGTCGCTCAGGACCGACTTGCCGGCCAAGGCCAAGGAACAGGTTGATCTTCTCAAGGACCCGACCAAGACTCAGGTTTTCACCTCCATCTTTCGTCACAAGCACGATGACACCCCGCGCAATCGCGCCCTGGGCGTGCTGTCGAACGTCTTTCTGCATTTGCATCCGGCTAAGATCAACCGCGACGCCGTACGCTACAGCTTCACCTGGGGCATGGGAGGAATCACGTTTTACCTGTTCATCGTGCTTACCTTCACCGGCGTGCTACTGATGTTCTATTACCACCCCACCAAGGTGCAAGCATTCCGGGATGTGCTCTACCTGGAGCATGATGTGCCCTTTGGGGAGCTCTTGCGCAACATGCATCGTTGGGCGGCACACCTGATGGTGATCACCGTCTGGCTGCACATGTTTCGGGTGTTTCTGACCGGCTCGTACAAAAAGCCCCGCGAGTTCAACTGGAATATTGGCGTCCCCCGCCGGTGTTCACGCTGCTCCTTTCATTCACCGGATACCTGCTGCCCGATGATCAACTCGGTTTCTGGGCGGTTACGGTCGGTACCAACATGGCGCGCGCGACACCGCTCCTCGGACATGAGGGTCCCTTCGGTCACATGTTGGGCATGACTCCCTACAATGATGTTCGCTTCGGATTGTTGGGCGGCTCTATTGTCGACGCGAACGCGCTTCTGCGTTCGTACATCTGGCATTGCATCGGCATTCCTATCGTCGCTTCGGTGCTGATGATCGTGCACTTCTGGCGCGTACGAAAGGATGGCGGCATCTCGGGCCCGGCGCCGGTCGTGCTCGAATCCGAAGTCAAGGAGGCGCGCAAATAGTATGGACTGGAAGCAACTGTGGGAGATCGCCTCCGCTCCAGACAACGTGCCCATCGTGGCGCTGATTCCACTGCTTGCCTTCTATATCTATCTGGCATGGAAGCAGGCACGCGCCAACGATCAGTTGATCACGCAACTGGAAGGTGATGCCGCAGCGGCCAAAACCCAATATCGCAAGACCTGGCCCTTTCAGCCGGGATGGCAGAAAGAAATTCACGTGTGGCCATTTCTTTTGCGAGTGGAGTTTCTGGCCGCCATCATCGTCACCATTATCCTGATGATCTGGTCCATCACGCTGAATGCGCCACTGGAAGAGCCGGCGAACCCGAACTTGACCATGAACCCGGCCAAGGCGCCCTGGTACTTTCTCGGCCTCCAGGAAATGCTGGTGTACTTCGATCCCTGGATTGCCGGCGTCGTAATGCCGACCTTGATCATCATCGGGCTGATGGTGATTCCCTACATCGATACCAACCCGCTGGGCAGCGGCTACTACACGTGGAAGCAGCGCAAATTTGCCATCGGGACATTCCTCTTCGGCTTTGTTGTGCTGTGGGTCTCGATGATCATCATCGGAACCTTCATTCGCGGACCGGGGTGGCAATGGTTCTGGCCCGGTCAAACCTGGGACCACAACCGCCTCATCTATGAGGTCAACCGTGATCTGCCGGACCTCTTCGGAATTACCTCCAACTGGGTAAAGGCGGTCTTCGGAGCGGTGGTGGTGGGCGGCTTTTACGCGCTGGGTGGCTTCGCGCTGCACGCCTTCTTCCGGCGCCAGAACCCGAAGGATTACAAGCGCATGAGCTTCTTGCAGTACTCGATCATGTTTTTCTTCGTGCTAACCATGTTCGCCCTGCCGATCAAGATGCTGCTACGGCTTTTGTTTCATATCAAATACGTGTGGATCACGCCCTGGTTCAACGTGTAGATGGTCAACGTGTAGATGTTCAACGTTTCGGTCGCGCGCAACGCTTAGGAGGAAGTGGTGCCGGAAAAGCCCGTCCCCGAGAATGATCCGCTAGTCCAGAAGTCGATGGCGACCTGGTATGTTGTGACGATGCTGATCCTGACGGCGTCGCTATTCTGGGCGCTGTGGGACGAAGCGTTCGGACAACGTCCATGGAAGGCTTACCAGCGCGAATGGAAAGACCGCTACTCCACGTTTCTGAAGACGGCTCGTTCCGCCTCGGCGCAATCGGAAAAAGATGTCGAGGGCAATAGCGATTACCAGAAGCTGAAGCAGGATTACGAGCAGGCGAATCAGCAAGCGGCGGCCCGGACGAAGGAAATCAACGATCAACTCCGCGCTTTAAGCGCGAAAATCCTGGCGGTGCAGAACGTCTTCACGGATCGCCGCGCCTATGTGAATGCGCTGACCTACGATATCGAGACCACAACCAGCGCGTCCTCGAAACAGAGCAAGCTGAAAGATCTGGACAAGTACAAGCAACAGACGGCGGTAGTCGAGTACCCGGACGGCAGCAAAGCGACCTACACCTACCCGCAACTCGAAGAAACTTACAACGACCTCAAGACGGAACGAGGCAAACTAAGCGCGGAACTGGGCGAGTTGATCAAGCCAGTCAGCGACCAGAAAACGAAGCTCGATGCGTATGTGTCGGAGCACATGGTGAACCTGACGCCGGCACAGATTCGCGGTTTGCAGGATAAAACGGAGGCGTTGGACCCAGCTATCCTGCAGATCAATGTGGCGGAAGCCAATATTGTGGATCGCTGCGAATCCTGCCACATGGGGACCCGCGAGCCCGTCAAGCTGACCGCGGCATCGATGTCGCCAAAAGGGAAACAGCCCGATGACTATGCCCGGGCGTTCACCAGCCATCCCGAGCCGGAACTGCTGAAGACCCATGATCCGGACAAGTTCGGCTGTTCGCCCTGTCACCAGGGGAATGGACGGGCCACCACCAGCGTTGAGAAAGCGCATGGAAATTACGAGCATTGGCTCTGGCCCCTTTTCCCCAAGCCAAACGCCGAGGCCGGCTGTCAGACCTGCCACGCCGCGGACATGGTGCTGGTAAGCGGCGACGTGGGCTGGACTCTCAGTGAGGGCAAAGACTTATTTCGCCAGCGCGGGTGCGTGGGCTGCCACCGTTTCGAGGGCTACGACAAGGAACCGGAAGACCTGAACTCCATGGCACAGCAGATCAAACAAATGGAGGGGGAGAAGAAGGAGAACCTGAAGCAGTCCGCGTACCTGATGAAGCAGGCGGATAACGCGCAGTCAAATGAGGAAGCCAATCATCTGAACGACCGGGCGGTGGCGCTCCGCGTCTCGAACAGCAAACTGGATTTGCGGATCGTCCAGCTCGACCGAACCACCAAGAGCCTGCTACAGGACATGAAGAAAGTCGGACCAAACCTGAAGGACGTCCGGTTGAAACTCAACAAGAATTGGATTCCAGTCTGGCTGAAGAAACCGACCGATTTTCGTCCCACGACGCGGATGCCGAATTTCCGGCTCAATGACGAACAGATTCAGGCGATCTCTGCGTACCTGTGGCAGTCGGCATTACCCGACGCACCGGTGAAGCACAATCCCGGAAATGCAGGCCGCGGCAAGGAACTGTTCGAAATGCGCGGATGCCTGGGCTGCCACTCCGTCGGTGAAGGCGATCAGATGCAGGGTGGGGGATTTGCCGCGAACCTGACGCGCGTTGGCGAGAAGGCAAACTACGATTACCTCGTGCGTTGGGTGCACAACGCGCGCCAGCGCACGCGCCCATATTGTCCGCTGGAGAAGAAGGACATCGGTCCCGAAGACTATGCCAAGAAGGGTTTGCCCTTTGTGTTCGACCTGCAACATAGTAAGTGTCCGAACGATGGCCATGAACTGCAAGTCCAGAACATGACGGTCATGCCCAGCCTGCGGCTGACAGAGCAGGACGCAGCGGACGTAGCTTCCTATCTCGTCACACTGAAGAAGAATGAGCCTAGCTCCTATCCCGATGCTGCATTCATGGACGATCCCAAGCTGAAGGACGAAGGGAAGAAATGGATTCGCCACTTCGGCTGCGCTGGATGTCATGAAATCTCCGGCTTTGAGGATGAAGGAAGGATCGGGACGGAACTGACTTTCGAAGGCAGCAAGCCCATCGAACGCCTGGACTTCGCTCTGTTGACCGAGATGGCGCAGCGCGGAGACGGCGAACCTATCAAGGATCCGGACGATCGTGCGCGTCTTCCGGAGGGACCCGCGAAAGGACCATGGTACTCAAATTTGGGCTTCTTCGAGCACAAGCTTGCAGAGCCGAATGTGTGGGATCAGGGGAAGATCAAGTCGGAGACTGAAAAACTCCGCATGCCAAACGTGCACCTGACCCCGGAACAAATTCGCGCCTTGACCACCTTCCTGATTGGCAGCCAGGAGAGCGCACTTCCGGCGGCTTATCAGTACCGGCCTCTCGACTACCGCCGTGATATCCAGGAAGGCTGGTGGGTGGTGAAGAAGTACAACTGCATGGGCTGCCACCAATTCATTCCGGGCCAGCAAACGGCGCTGATGGGAATGAAGCGCTATCAGGAGGCGCAGGAGCAACTTCCTCCCAAGCTGCTAACGGAAGGCGCGCGGGTCAACCCGCAGTGGCTGCTCCGCTTCCTCTCCAATCCCTCGTTAAGCGAGACCGATACCGATCGCAACGGCGTGCGATCGTATCTCCAGGTGCGGATGCCCACTTTCAGTTTCTCGGAGAACGAACTGGGCAAGCTGGTGCGTTTCTTTGCGGCCCTCTCGCGGCAGCCGTTTCCGTATATTCCGGAGCCGGCAACAACTTTGCAGGCGAAGGAAACGGACATGGCACGTGGCTTGTTCTCCAGTACCGCGGCGCCTTGCCTGAAATGCCACGCGACCGGCGATGCGGCGCATGATAAAAATGCCACAGCTCCCAATTTTCTTCTGGCGCGTGAACGCCTGAAGCCTGACTGGGTTGAACGCTGGATTATTGATCCGCAAGCCATCAGTCCGGGCACCGCGATGCCGTCCGGTTTGTTCAAGCGCGAGAACGACCACTGGGTGTTCGCCGGCCCAACGCCGTCCTCATTCCAGGGTTACGATAAGGATCACACCAAGCTGCTCGTGGATTACATTTTCCAGCTCACTCCGGAAGAGCAGCGCCGTGTGGCTGGAGCCATGGGGCGCAGCCAATCCAGCAATAACGGAACTTCTCCCCGGCCAAAGCCATCCGGCGGAAGCGGTCAGGGCGGCGCGCGGTAAAATATGGCAAAGGTCTCATCCCAATTCCAGGAAAGGTATAGGGAAATCATGAATCGAAAACAATGGTTCGTCACTCTCGGCCTATGTGCGGTTGTGAGCCTCGTTCTGCTGACTGCGTGCAGCAAGAAACCGAGCGAAGAAGAATCTGCCGCTCCGGGCACTGCGCCGGCTGCGGCACCGATCGATCCGGCGACCGCTGCCAGTGTCAGCGGCACGGTGAGTCTTGCCGGTGCCGCTCCCAAGGCGGCAAAAATTGACATGAGCCAGGATCCGGCCTGCAAGGGCCCAAACACCGCCGAAACCGTGGTAGCGGATGGCAGCAAGTTGGCCAACGTCTTCGTGTACGTGAAGGAGGGTTTCGGAAACCGGACGTTTGACGTGCCTGCGGCGGCCGTAACCATTGATCAAAGTGGCTGCAAGTATCATCCTCATGTCTTGGGAGTGATGGCTGGACAGACGCTTAAGATCGTCAACAGTGATCCCACGACTCACAATATCCATCCCACGCCGGCCGACAATCGTGAGTGGAATGAGTCGCAGCCACCGCAGTCTCCGGCGCTGGAGAAGACATTCGCTCGCGAGGAAATCATGCTTCCGGTGAAGTGCAACCAGCATCCGTGGATGAAGATGTATGTCAACGTGGTGAAGACTCCGTTCTACGCGGTCACCGGGCCGGACGGCAAGTTCGAAATCAAGGGTCTGCCTCCGGGCGACTACACGTTAGCTTTCGTGCAAGAAAAGATGGGTACGCAGGAGCAGAAGGTCACGCTGGCGGCCAAAGACAGCAAGACGGTGGATGCAACGTTCAAGACGCAATAAGCTGAGTGGGCCGACTTAGCTGTCGGCCCAACGCTTCGTCTCAGACTGAACGTAGGACTGGAAACCATCTGAGCAGTAATAAGGAGGGCTGTTGCTTCCGATGATGCTAGTGATTTCCATTGTCATGGGCATAATCCCTCTCTTGGGTATTGCCTGGACAATCTTCACGGGTACGGTCACGACGGTGGACGGCTTGTTCATGAGTTTGATCCTATTGACTCTCTCCGCCGTCTTTTTCCTGAATGCTTTCTGGGAACTGCGCGATCGTGGAGCTCTCGCTTTTCTCGACAAAAAGAAAGTGACTGCTGCAGCGACGCCCGCAGCAACGCCCAAAGTGACGACCAACGTAGCGGCAAAAGAAACGCCGAAAGCCACTGCGCCCGCTGCTCCGGCGAACGTCGCTCCTGCGATCAAAGACCCCAAGCCAGACGAGGCTGAAGGCTAGGGCGGGAAATCATGGCTGTACAACCCATCCCGCTCGTGCCTGCGGACAAGAACGCTGACGTTGGTGACAACGTTGCAAAGCCCTCACGTCCGCGCATGTCCACGCGCAACCGGCTTCTATTCTTCGTGACGGCGTGGCTCGTTGTGCTCATGCCGTTCATGTTCTGGTGGAGCACCTGGTTTGGCCGCGCGCTCACTACCAAACAGATGGGCGAATACCTCAACGACAACAGTCATCCCCGGCACATTCAGCATGCCATTGTGCAACTCGGCCAGCGCATGAGCCGGCACGACTCGAGCGCGGCTCGCTGGTATCCCGATCTGGTGCGGCTCGCCTCAAATCCGCGCGAAGAGGTGCGTAGCACGGATGCCTGGGTGATGGGACAGGATACGGCAGGCCCCGGTTTCCACGATGCACTTTTGAAAATGCTGGAAGACTCCTCGATGATCGTGCGCGGCAACGCTGCCTTGTCCCTGGTCAGCTTCGGCGACAGCTTGGGGAGGCCGCAGATTGTTTCTTTATTGCAACCGGTCACGATCACCGCTCCCACAGCCGGCCGCGTCATGGATACCGCGGGGGTCGGTACGGCGATCCACCAGGGTGGCCTCATCGCGAAACTTCAGGATGGTGACGGCCAGCAGACCCGCGAATTGCGTTCGCCGATTACCGGCCGCGTGCGCACACTTTCGACGGCGACAGGCGCCAGTCTAGTTCCAGGAACTGCGATTGCCACGGTCGAACCCGGGGAAGAACAAGTCTGGGAAGCCCTTCGCGCCTTATATCTGATTGGCCAACTGGAGGACCTACCCGCGATCCGTCCCTACCAAAGAGAGTTGCCCGAAGTTCCGGAGCAGCTGCGTCAGCAAGCGATTGAGACCGAACGCGCAATCCAGGAAAGAGCCCACGCCGGCAAGTAGGTGTGGTTGGAAATTTGTCGGGGAAGCCGAAGCGTTATCGGCATTTGTCCCCCCCCCCGATTTGTGCTAAAGTCTTCATTGTAAAGGAGTTAATTCCAAAGTCTTCATAACAAAGGAGTTACTTGCCACCTTTGGGGGCCTCGGTCTTTAGAATCAATGAGTTGGACTTACTAAGTCGCGCAAAGTCTAGATTTCAAAGAACTTGTGTAGAAACTGGGTGCTGCCGCACTGGGCTGCTACCTAAGTTCTATTATAACTCTTGTTGTCAAGGATGAAATCTGGAGTTAGGTGGTGGACTAACTCCATTATTAGAGAATTCCGCGATTCAGAGCGGTTGCACGGCCTCCGGCAGCGTAAGGCGAAGTCCGAAGGTGTCGGCTGTTGGGCAGAGCCCCCTTCGGCTATCGCTCAGGGCAGGCTTTCTCGCAAAGCGCGAGAAGGGGCGCAACCCCAGTTATTTCGGTTCATAGTAACTAAAGATAAACCGGCGTATACTTCCCGGTTAGAGTGGCCCACCCGCCCTATTTCAAAGTAAGTGAAAAGTTGTCGAAGAAATGGGGGCCATAAGTTTGATTCTCGTTTCCAAAAAAGAAAATGCTGCCCAGGGGGTTTTGTAGAGCTCCAACCGGGGCGGTCATTTTAATTGTGACCATAGCCGGTGTCAGCCCGTCGTTGTACTTGATCGTGATCGTCGCCGAAAAATCGGATTTGAGTGTGCCGGAAATATGTGCCTTGGCCGTGTAGTCGCGTTGCCCACTTACAGGGCCAAAGCACTGCTGCACCCTTCCGCTGCTTGTTTGAAAAACGATGCACGCTTCCCGTGATCCGGCCGGCTGAAACATTCCGACTTCAGATGCATTGGCACCGGAATCCGCGCCTGCGGCATTGAATCCGATCAACCAGCCACCGTCCGAGGGAGCGCTAGTGCTGAAGTCGAAGGAAAAACTCAAAGGAAAAGTAACATCAAGGGTTCGCTCTATGCCCCCCGCAACATCGAGTTTGCCGAAGGTCTCAAGTTGATTGCCACTGATCTGTGCACCGTTACCCCAAGCTGACCATCCAAGCCCAGGTGCTCCGTCAGGTCGATTGAAATTGTCAGTCACCTTGAATTGAGCCTCACTCGCAGGAACCAGCAATATGAGCGAAAGAAAAACAGCGAATGCGACATAACTGTCTTTTGTCATCCAATGCGCGTTGTACATGGTTGCCTCCAATTCATTTTGTTTGGGATATCCTGGTTCGCGAACCTTCCATGCTCTTGTTTTGCACTACAGACCGCTGCGGACACGACGCCCCACACAAGTCGCCTGAAAATCCCTGTGATCTGAACCTGCTAACCATTGGTCTTGCGCGGGGAATCTAACTAACTACATTTCTTGATTGACTTTCGTCCCAAGGAACCTGGGATTTTGCCTCAGGGGCGGTGCATTGCGAGAGGCACCCGCTCTTCGGAGAGGCAATTCCGCGTTGATTGTCTCCTTCGACACTGCACGAGTCAAGCAGAAAATGCATAAGGTTTGCGGGCATATTTTGATTTGTTTAGCGGTGAGCTTCAATCGCACGATCGACGACTTTCCGGTGGGTGGTGCGGGTTCCCGACCTCCAGCAAAATATCCCAAGCTTCGGGCGGCAGTGGAATCCCACCCTAACGTCGAAAAGCACGACGTTAGGATGGGGCACCCGGCCTTTATGTGTCAGAGAGGGCTGGCTTAGTAGCTACTGCAATAATATCCCCTGTCTTCTTGTAAACCTCCGGTTCTCTTTGTATACGGTGCTCCCCGCCTAGTGAATCTCTCAAGCGAATTGTGAATTCCGCATTTGGAAATTCAACTTCTTCAAATACTTTTTTCACAACAACGAAAAGGTCTCAGCCAGCCTATTCCCCGTGGTATTCCTTTCCGAGTACGTTTCACTTTCCGCCGGACGTGCCTAATTGAGGCGTAATCGATATTTCCTCAAAGGTAGTGCCAAACGGTAAAGCCTTCTTTTTCTTAATGCGCCAAGTACGCGGGAATCTCTGTCAATTTCTGCGAGCTCGATTAAAACTTCCCAAGCTAATCTGGAGACCGCAATGGGTTATAGTCGCCTGATCTGGTCCGTGATTGACTATCAAGACTTTTAATAAGATGTGAATGGGTGAAAATGGCAAGGGATATGGTGCGCGCTGGAAGTACAGTTCTAGTATCTCTCCTCGTAGATCAACCGAAAGAGGGGTAGTTGGCTCTGGAAGTGCTACACCAGTGATGCTCTCCGTCTGATTTAGAAATGATGATTTCCCAAATGATGTGCCTCTTAGCTTGACCTCTCGTCGGGCTGCAATCCATGCCAACAGTAGTAGGCATGATACGAGTAGGCATAAAACGAAAAGACCCGTAGAATCAGTTGCATGAACACCGCGGTATGATTGAATACGTTTCCAAATGGAGGTCAGCACGGCGCTGCTTCCAATGGCTGAAAAGATAGCCCCGATAATCCAAAAGTACAGATTCCCCTCAATTTTATTCCACAGGGTTTGTATGGGTTTCCACATGCCCACAATCCTCCCATTAAGGCGGGGGCCTGTCTATGCATTTATGTATTCCGATTTTCCTCTGTGGAAAATCAGTTGGTGGGCAAATTAGGAGACTACCAGTTATTTCGGTTCATACTAACTAAAGACAAACCCGGGGTATAGTTCCGCGTTAAAGTGGCCCATCCGTCTGTGAGGGACGGGGCGAGATCGAGTCAGAATGGACCGCACGAAAACGCAAACGAGCGGCGGGAAGACTTTGTCCAGCGGTAGAACTGCCCCACTCAAGCCAAAACCGGGCTTGAATGGGCCACCGCTTCCGCAGCCTGTAAAGTCGACCTGAAAACAAGCCAGTTATCGCAGCGGTGAACCGCTGCGCCACCCAAAATCAAGATTGAGTGAGCTGGACAGCCGAGGGCGGCTGTCCCTACGTGAGTTGGGCTAGTAGCTCATGGGGCCGACTTCTTTTTCCACTTCCGCGATGTCCACCATGACTATCGCGTCCCACGGGCATCCGTCGAGGAAGGCGCCCTCTGGACCTTTACTGAGGCACTTCTTGCATCCGATGCATTGCAGGGGGTCTACCTCGATGCGGCCGTAAGGTGGATGATCGTAATCCGGTATCCAAAACATGCAATCTTCCACCGGACAATACTCGACGCAGGCGGGTGATCCCGCGCAGCCGGTACAGCATTCGGTGATGACTGCAAGTTCTTTCGGCTTTTTCTTGCGGGGGGTAAGTATGCCCTTCGAGCGCGGCTCTTGTTTCAGCTCGTCGGGCACTAGCCCCGGCGCTTTTGCGGTTTCCGGCACGGTTGCCATTGTATCAGGTACCAGGTGTCAGGTCTCAGGTGTCAGGAAAACCTAAACCTGAGACCTGAGACCTGACACCTGATACCTGATACTCAGCGCCAGAGGCGGGTGGTGTAATCGGCCATGCTTAGGGCTAGCAGGATGAATAGCCAGAAGATCGCGCTTGCCACAACCAGGCCGGTCATTTTCTCATGCGTGTACTTCACATGCATGAAGAAGAGGACGACTAGCGTCGCCTTGATGGTCGCTATGGTGAGGGCGACTATGGTGTTGAAGGGGCCGAGGTTGATGAAGGCGGCAGCTACGGTGAGGCCGGTGCCTGCGAGCAAGGCCAGCCAGATCGCGACGGAAGAACCGACGGAGGAAATATGTTCGGAAACGTGTCCGGGCGTTTGTTCGGCAGTATGTTCGGAAGTATGTCCGGAAGCGGAATTGTGATCAGACATTGTTTCTCACCTGTGACGCTTATCTCACCTGACGCTTATCTCACCCAGCTTATCTCACCTATGACGGTCGATCAGATACAGCAACGGGAATAAGTAAATCCAGACAATATCGACGAAGTGCCAGTACAATCCTGCGTTTTCAATGGGCGTGTAGTAATTGGGACCGTATTTGCCGCGCCACGCCTTGTAGGCGAGGAATCCGAACAGGCCGACGCCGATAATCATGTGCAGGGCGTGCATGCCGGTCATCGCGAAATAGAGAGAGAAATACATCTCGGCATGATGGGGGTCAGCATACTGGCGTTCGGCCTCGGGGAGCTTCTCCTGACTGGGAAGCAGTTCGTGATAGCTGAAGCTGGCTCCAGGGACGTGATGCTTCTCGAATTTTTCGGCATACTCGTCGGCCTTGATGCCGAGAAAGACGAGACCCAGAAAGATGGTAGCGAGCAGCCAGCCCACTAGCGCCAAGCGCTTGCCAATCTGGGCGGCACGAACCGCCAGGACCACGGTCAAGCTGGAGCAGATAAGTACGACGGTGTTGATCGCGCCGAGTTTAATGTCCAACTGCTGACTGGCGGAGCCAAAGTCGGCAAAATACTTGTAGCGGTAAACCAGGTAGGCGCAGAACATGCCGCCGAAGAACATGACTTCCTGGGCGAGGAAGACCCACATGCCCAGGCTGGCGGCATTCTTCTGCTGCTCCTCGGTCGCGAAGTGGTGCAGGAGCGCCGGGTTCTCGTGTGCGTGTTCGTCGACGGCGGCTGGACTAGTGTGCAACGGGGACCTCCACGTTCTCCTGCTTCTCTGGAATCTCGCCCATCTCGTCGTAGTTATAGGCTTCCCAGGTCACGACCGGCTCCTCGTCGAAGTTGAAGGTCGGGGGCGGCGAGTGGGTCTGCCACTCCAGGCCCGCGGCGTTCCATGGATTGGGCGGGGCCGGCTTGCCGTAGCGCATGGACCACATGAAGTAGACCATGGGCAGCAGATAGCCTACGGCTAGAATGGTCGCGCCCGCGGTCGAGAGCACGTTCAGGATCTGGAATTCGGGCGGATACGAATGATAGCGCCGCGGCATTCCCATATAGCCCAGGATGAACTGGGGGAAGAACGTCAGGTTGAATCCGATGAAGACGACGAGCGCGGCGAGTTTACCCCAGCCCTCGGGATACATGCGGCCGGAAATTTTGGGCCACCAGAAGTGCATCCCGCCAAGGTACGCCATCACCATGCCTCCGACCATGATGTAGTGGAAGTGGGCGATGATGAAATAGGTGTCGTGCACATGTACGTCGACGCCCAGGGAAGCCAGGAACAGGCCGGTTAATCCTCCGATGGTAAACAAGCCGACGAAGCCGAAGGCGTAGAGCATCGGGGTCTGGTAGGTGACGGACCCTTTGTAGATGGTGGCGGTCCAGTTAAAGACTTTGATAGCCGAGGGTACGGCTACGAGATAACTCAGCAGCGAGAAGATGAGCGCGGCATAGACCGAGATGCCGGCCACGAACATATGGTGCGCCCAGACGAGGAACCCGATCACCGCGATGCCGAGCACGGCCAGCGCCATCGCCTTGTAGCCAAAAATGCGCTTGCGCGAAAAGCAACAAACGATTTCGCTGATGATGCCCATGCCGGGCAGAATCATGATGTAGACGGCCGGGTGGGAGTAGAACCAGAACAGATGCTGGAACAGGAGCGGGTCTCCGCCGAGCAAAGGATTGAAAATGCCGAGGTGGAACAGACGTTCGAGCACTACCAGCACAAGGGCAATCGCCACCACGGGCGTACCCAGCACCTGAATGATGCTGGTGGCGTAATGGGCCCAGACAAACAGCGGTAGGCGGTTCCAGGTCATTCCGGGAGCGCGCATGCGGTGGATGGTTACGATGAAGTTCAGTCCGGTGAGGATCGAGGAGAAGCCGGCGAAGAAGATACCGATAGCTGCGGAGACAACGTTGGTTTTAAGGAACTCGGTGCTCAGGGGCGTGTAAAAGGTCCAACCGGTGTCGACGCCGCCACTGAGGATCGTGAAGATCATCAGCAGGCCGCCGATGATGAAAAGGTACCAGCTGAGCAGGTTGATGCGCGGGAAGGCTAGGTCCTTGGCCCCGATCATGAGGGGGATGAGGAAGTTGCCGAGCACGGCGGGCACGGCAGGGACAAGGAAGAAGAAGACCATGACCTGGCCGTGCATGGTGAACAGTTTGTTGTAAGTGTCGGACTGGACGAGGTCGCCTGCCGGAGTCAGCAACTCCAGACGGATGAGCAGCGCGAAGAAGCCACCAATAAAGAAGAAGAATGTAATCGAGATCAGATAGAGGAGCGCGATGCGCTTGTGGTCCACAGTCAGGAGCCACGACTTGGGCCCATGACCGGCGTTCAGATAATTCTCGCGTTCTCCGGTATCCGTTACTACGGCTGTTGCCATTCTCTTATCACCTGCACTTTTTCTTGCACTCTTCCAATTACGGTTGAGGAGTAGCCGCGGCTACACCGTTGGGATTGGCGGGCCGTCCCGACTGCGGCCCGGCCAGCGATTTCACGTATTCGACTAACGCATTCAGTTGCTCGTCGCTGAGCTGCCCCTGGAAAGTCGGCATGACGGGCTTGAAACCTTTGACGATTTTGGCGGCCGGTTCCAGGATCGACTCGCGGATGTAATTCTCGTCGGCGGTCACGGTGCGGCCATCTTCGAGGAGCACAGGCTTGCCGAAGACGCCGACGAGGTTCGGGCCACGGCCCTGCGTGTCGGAGCGATGGCAGGTGACACAGCCCAGTTCGGTGAATAGTTTCTCGCCGGTCACGGCCAACGGCTGGTTTGCAGCGCCGCCGCTCATCCAGGCTTCGTAGTCGCGCGGTTCCATAACCGTTACCCAGCCGACCATTCCGGAGTGCTGCGTGCCGCAGTACTGGGAACAGAACAGGTGGTAGGTGCCGGCTTTCGTGGCGCGGAACCAGAGGGTCGTATAGCGGCCCGGGACCACGTCCTGCTTGAGGCGGAAGGCGGGCACGAAAAAGCTGTGGATCACGTCCTGCGAGGTCATGATCATCTTGACGTCGCGGCCGACCGGCACATGGAGTTCGTTGATTTCGCGCTGCCCTCCCTTGTGCTCGAACTTCCACATCCATTGTTTGGCGACGGTGTAAACCTCCGTGGCATCCTGCGGAGGCGTGCGTTCCTGGAAGAAAATAACCGCGCCCCAAACGAAAAACACCAGCATCACACAGAAGGGGATGATGGACCAGGTGATTTCCAGATGGTGGGAACCTTCGATTTGTACGGCGCGCTGCCCCCTGCGCCTGCGGAACCTGACGGCGAAAGCGGTCAGCACGGTGAAGATCAACACCGTCATGATGCCCGAAACGAGCAGCAAGAAAATGTAGAGGGCGTCCACGTTTCCCGCGTTCGTGGAGGCGTTCTCCGGCCAAAGCGGCAAGTGTCCAAACATGATTACCTGACCTGAGCTCCCTGAAAGTTGTCTGGACTGCGGCGCATCATCACAAATAAAAGCGTCCCAAGGCACAGCAGGGTGGCGACGCCCATCAATCGCAGTATGCGCATGATGGTGGCGCTGTATTTACCCTTTTCGGGATCGTAGTGATAGCAGTAGAGCAGCAACTCGTCGACCACGTTGCCGATTCGATTCTGCGATGCTTCCACCAGGGCCAGCCGCAGATCCTTGGGCGGAAACTCGATGCCGTAGTAGTACTGGGCGATCTTGCCTTGCGGCGTCAGCACCAGGATTGCGGTCGAGTGCGCGAATTGTTCGGTCTTCGGGTCGTATTCGTATTGAAATCCGGCCGCCTTCGTGACCGCGTCAATCGCGTCCGGCTGGCCGACCAGGAAATGCCATCCGCGCTCGGCGCCGGGGCGTTTGTAGCGCCGCAGAAACTGCTCTTTCTTTTTTGCGGCCGTCTCAGGAGTGTTTTTGGGATCGAAGCTGATGGTGATGACTTCGAATTCCTTGCCTACATCGAACTTCAGGACGCGCAGAGTGCTCTCCAGGCCGGCGAGCTCTTCGCCGCACAGCATCGGGCAACCGTAGTAGACGAAGTTGAGGATCAGCGGCTTCTGGCCGAAGTAATCGCCCAACTTCACCTTGCGGCCCAGGTCGTCGGTAAAGATGAGGTCCGGCGGAATCTGCTGGTTCAGGTTCTGCTGAATGCCGACGTTCTTCAGTCCCGGCGGACGCACGTTGGGTGGAGGCGACATAATGCCGCTGCCCATGCCCTGGCCCGAGGCGGCTCCCGCGAGGAGCGCCATGCCGAGCGCCATAGTGGGAAAGCCCGCCACCATCGAGTTCACGAACTGCCTTGTGCTGCACACTGCCGACATCCTCTCATTTGCCCGAAGCGGCGGCTTTAGTCGTCGCTGGTTTGGGCGTTTGCTTCTTTCCTGGCGCGGAGGTCTTCGTCTCGGAGTTCTTGGTCTCGGAGTTCTTCGCCGCGGAGTTCTGTGCCGAAGATGCGCCTTCCGCATGAATCGGCAATCCGCGCTGCTCGATCAACTCCATGGCGCGGTCGATCGGAATCCGCAAAGTACCTCTGTCCTTATCTACCCAGTCGTAGGTGGCAAGCTTCCGGTCCTGATCCTCGATGAACGAGCGCAGCTGCGTGCGCTCGTTTTCTTCGAGGCGCGGTTGCGGGAACGTTTCTGCGTTCTCAGGCGTAACGGCGCGGGTGTCGGCCTCGGGCGTCACCATCGGGCTCATGGGAGGCTGGTGCGCCGTTGCGTAACTGTCGAAGAAGCGGTACATGCCGAACACGATGAGATAGACGACGACGCAGACCAGCACCAGACCTGCCAAAAAATAGAGCGCAGTCCTCGAACTCAGGTCCTCCTGCTCGAAGCCGTCGTGATTGGGCGGATTCGGCGTTGGCTGAATCGTCATGGGGTTCTCACTCATGCGCCGGCTCCAATACGTCCTGCGCAGTCGCGTCGTAAGCGGGAACCAACGGCCGCGAACTCAGGTTGTAGCAGAAGTAGGCGATCCAGAGTCCGCCCATAGCGAAGGGGATCACGAGGTCTGCCAGGGTGACGGTGAAAGTCTCGGAAAAGCTGGGCTCGATGTGCCAGAACAGGTCAATGTAGTGCGCGACGAGCATCCAAGAAGCCAGCCAAACCAGGCGGGTAATGTCGCGCTTTAACGAGCGGGACAGCAACATGAAAAACGGGACGAAGAAATGAAAGACAATCAGGAACAGGCCAACGAACTGCCATCCCCCGTGCAGACGGCGGAAGTACCAGGTGATTTCTTCCGGCAAGTTACCCGCCCAGATAATAAGCCACTGCGAAAATGAGAAGTAGGCCCAGACCATGATGAAGGTGAGCATGAAATTGCCATGGTCGTGCACGAAATTGGGCTTGAGCAGAATCGACATCGGCCGATAGTTAAACAAAATGCGTTCGATGACAATGGCAAAGCAGAGGGCCGACAACAACTCGCCCGCCACGAAGATCAGGCCATACATGGTCGAGACCCAACTCGGGTTGAGCGACATGACCCAGTCGATAGCGGCGAACGAGATGGTGACCGTGTAGAGGATGATGCCGGGAGCGCTTACTATTTTGAAGCGCGCACTGGTGTCGGCGAAAGGCGGTTGGTCGTGCTCGAAGGAAAACTTGCTCAGCAGGTACTGCAGCACGAACCAGATCGCAAAGTAGATCACGGCGCGGATCACGAAGCCGCGGTAGTTCAGGTAATCCCGCAGAATATAGGAATGTTTTTCCAGGTGCTCGCGTATACGCGGATCGGTGATGGAATCGAGTGGCATCGCCCACGGATAAAGCCTCCGCACGGCAAAGAGCAGAGGAATGAACAGCAGGATCAGCAGCGGCAGCGTGCGCATGGAGGCGCCGAGGATGCGCCGAATCACCGTGCCCCATCCGCCGCCGGTCATGTGACGGACCATGACGATGGCCATCGACCCAAGGCATATGCCCAGCCAATCCATGTACGAGAGCAGGTATCCGCGGAAGAAGACGGTCGGGTTCGTGAAGGCGAGGAAGAGCGCGATCACGCTCGCGACGCCGCCGATGATGAGCGACCGCTTCCCGATGACCTTGATGATCGGAGACGGCGCGAGATCGAGCTGCGCTGCGGGTAACGTGCTCATTCCGTCTCTCCTTTCCCCGCTTTCGCTGGACTCGGCTGCGGCAAAGTCGCGCCCGTGCCCGGTTCCGAGAACTCCGGAGCTTTCGAAGGAACGCTCTGGCCCGTGGGGACATCAGCCGCGGTGGCGTTTTGGCTCAACTGCAACGCCCGAATGTAGGCTGCAATACACCAGCGATCGCGCACAGAGATCTGCGCGGAATAGTCCAGCATGATGCCGAATCCGTTAGTTGTTACGTCGAAGAAGTAGCCAATCGGAGCCTTTTGCAGCCGCTCGATGTGATAGGAAGGCGGTTTGCGCGCGAAGCCACGCGACGGGATGAAACCGTTCCCGTCCCCCACGCGCGAGTGGCAGGGCGAGCAATAGACGTTGTAACGGTCGCGTCCACGGTCGAGCACTTCCCGGGTGACGGGGAACGGCATGAAGTCACCGTCGTTGTTTCCAATCTTGCCGGTATAGAAGTAAGTGTCGGTACGCTCGTCCCCGCGCGCCACGGTACCTTCGACGCGCGGACGCGACGACCGCTGGTCAGGAAAGAAATCGCTCTTCGCCAACGGGTTATAGCGCGGTTGCACGTGCATATCGAGACGGCAGCCAATAGTGCTGATCACGGCCAGCAACACCAGCGGCGCGAATCTTCGCGCGAAGTTTGGCGCGAATTTTGGCACGAATTTTCGGAACGTCGCCATGATCTTAGGTCCTAACCGGGAACCTCCGAAATGGAGCGGGCGTGCAAGC
The DNA here is from genome assembly GCA_963789205.1 of uncultured Acidobacteriaceae bacterium. Lineage (GTDB taxonomy): Bacteria > Acidobacteriota > Terriglobia > Terriglobales > Acidobacteriaceae > Acidiflorens. The sequence goes on along the minus strand of CAWBJV010000007.1, from coordinate 36,906 downwards.
CTTCCAGGAACTGGCGTGTACCCTTCGCGTCATACTTGGGATCGGTAGAAAACACGATCAGGAAAAAACGGTCCTTGCTCGCCAGCACAAACCGCGGCACGTTGAAGACCGGATGGTAAGGCATGGGGAGGCCATTCAGCGCGAGCATGCCGAATACCGCCGAGATGCCGCCGCACAAAATCGTCAACTCGAACGTCACGATGATGAACGACGGCCAGGAGTGATAGGGCCGGCCGCCCACATTGACCGGGTAGGCGATCACCGCCATCCAATACTGCATCAAGTAGCCGGATAGGCCTCCGACGACGGCGCCGATCAGCGTTACCAGCGGCACGCTGTTCTTGTGGAATCCGATCGCATCGGCCAGTTCTTCCACCGGGAACGGGCTGTAGGCGTCGATCTTCCGATAGCCCGCCTCATATGTGTCTCGGGCCGCCGTGACCAGATCCTGTGCCGAGGCGAACTCAGCCATGATTCCGTAAGTTGGAACGTGCTTCATTCGGCTTTCACCTCCGCCTCGGGCAGGAGTGTCCGCATTTCGAAAATGGAGATCATCGGCAGGATCCGAACGAAGAGGAACATTGCGGTCAGGAACATGCCGATGGTGCCGAAGTAAGTCATCCAGTCCCAACGCGTCGGGTAGTACATCCCCCACGACGACGTAACGAAGTCGCGCGACAGGCTGAGCACGACGATGACGAAGCGCTCCAGCCACATTCCTACCAGGATGACGAATGAGATCATGAAGAGCCACACCGGGTTCGTGCGCATCTTACGAATCCACAGCAACTGCGGGATGAAAATGTTGCAGATCAGCAACATCCAGTACACGCCAGCGTATGGGCCGTGCAGACGATTCCAAAGCAGAGTCTGGTCGTAGCGGTTGCCGCCATACCAGCCCGAAAAGGCTTCGATCGCGTAGCCGTAGGCCACGATCCAGCCGGTGGCGAGCATGACCTTGGCGGAATTCTGGAGGTGGCGATCGGTGATGAAGTCCTCAAGGTTATAGATCTTGCGAATTGGGATCGCGAGCATCAACACCATGGCGAAGCCGGAGTAAATGGCGCCCGCGACAAAGTAGGGCGGAAAGATCGTGGTGTGCCAGCCGGGGACGATGCCGACCGCGAAATCGAAGCTAACAACCGTGTGTACCGAGAGCACCAGGGGCGTGGCCAGTCCGGCCAGCAGCAAGTAAGCCGACTCGTATCGGGCCCAATGTCGGGCGGAGCCGCGCCATCCCATGGCGAGCAGGCCGTAGCTCATCCGCGCGAATTTGTTTTCGGCGCGGTCGCGCAGCGTGGCCAAATCCGGGATGAGTCCAATGAACCAGAACAGGAGCGAGATCGTGAAATAAGTCGAGACCGCAAACACGTCCCACACCAGCGGGCTGCGGAATTGCGGCCAGTAGCTCATGGTGTTCGGGTAGGGGACCATCCAGTAGGCGAGCCACGGGCGGCCGGTGTGCACCAGCGGAAAGATGCCTGCGGAAGCCACCGCAAACAGCGTCATGGCCTCGGCGAAACGGTTGATGGAGTTGCGCCAGGACTGCCGCAGCAATAGAAGGATGGCGGAGATGAGCGTACCGGCATGCCCGATACCGATCCACCACACGAAGTTGACGATCGCGAAGCCCCAGCCGATGGGGATGTTGATGCCCCAAATGCCCGTGCCTTTTATAAACAAGTAGCCGAGCGCGAACAGCAACATCATGGTCACGAGGAAGCCGGCTCCGAAGCCGACGACCCACCCGAGCGAAGTCGGACGCGTCAGCACGATGGAGCTGATCTTGTCGGTAATCGAGCCGAACGTATAACCAGGCTCGATAACGGGCGCGCGCTCGTTCGCTACCTCTTTCACAACTCCGACTTCGTCCAGATGATCGGCCATCTTTCGACTTGCGCTCCGCTACGTTTCCAGTTCAGGGTTGGGGTTGCGAATCTCCGCCAGGTAAGTAGTGCGGGGTCTGGTATTCAGGTCGGCCAGCAACCCGTAGTTGCGGTCGAGCGCCTTGAGCTTCGCCACCCGGCTGTTGGGATCGTTGATGTTGCCGAAGACGATCGCGTCCGCCGGACAGGACTGCTGGCAGGCAGTCTGCAACGAGCCGTCTTCGATTTTGAACTCGTGATTCTCGCGAACCGCCGCCGTTTCAGCGTCAATGCGATGCTGGGTAATGCGCTGCACGCAGTAAGTGCACTTTTCCATCACGCCGCGGCTGCGCACGGTGACGTCGGGATTGCGCATCAATTTGTACTGGGGAGTCTCCCAGTCCTGGAACAGCAGAAAGTTGAAGCGGCGCACCTTGTACGGACAGTTGTTCGAGCAATAGCGCGTGCCAACACAGCGGTTGTAGACCATGTCGTTCAGGCCTTCGCTGCTGTGGACGGTCGCGCCCACCGGACACACCAGCTCGCAGGGAGCATTCTCGCACTGCATGCAGGGCACCGGCTGGAAATGAGCCCTGGGAGCATCGCGGTCGCCCTGATAGTAGGCATCGACCCGAATCCAGTGCATGTGGCGGCCCTTCACCACTTGCTCTTTGCCAACCACGGCGATGTTGTTCTCCGATTGGCAGGCGACGATGCAGTTGTTGCAGCCCACGCAGGCGTTGAGATCAATGGTCATTCCCCAGGCGTCCGGCGACTTCTTATAGTCATAGCCTGGATAGAGGGTGAGAGTTGGAGGCGGCTCGTCTTCCTTGGCAAATTTGGGTTCCTTGCGGTATTCCTCGAGTGTCGCTTCCCTGACCAACGGACGAGTCGCGCCGTCGCCAGTATCCATGGTCTGGTAGCCCTGTGTGGAAGCAAGCTGATAGTGGTCTCCCGTCTTGGTGAGCTTGCCGCCGGTCGCGAACCAGAGCGCATTCGTCGTGCGCAGCGCGTAGGCGTCGAATCCGGCGCCGGTGCCGGCGCGTCCCGCTTTGCGGCGGCCGTAGCCGAGATGCACGGTGACTGAATGATCAGGATGGCCAGCCTGGATCCAGACGGGGCCAGTGATCTTTCTTTCGCCCAACTCGAGCGTGACCACGTCCATGGTCTTAATGCCTTCGCGCTCGGCCATCTTCGGACCAATCAGGACTGCGTTGTCCCAGGTCAGTTTCGACATGGGCTTCGGCAATTCCTGGAGCCATCCGTTGTTGGCGAACTGGCCATCGTAGACGGAGGGATCGCGGCGCAGATTGATCTCCAGACTGTTCGCGTCACTTTTCGGGTCGACGCTAGGTGCGGCGGGGAGTGACGGGAGCTTCGGCGAAACCGCCTTCGGCGTGTAGGCTGAGCCCTCGACGAATCCATCATTTAGTGTTTTGCGCCACCATGCTTCGAACTCCGAACCAGCGTGCTGCTTCTGCCAGTAGCCGCGAACGATATCGTAGCCCGAGGCATCGGAGACGCCGACTAGAGCCGACAGCATTTCGTGAGCGCTCTTGCCGGCGTAGAGCGGCGCGATCAGCGGCTGAACCAGACTCACCGTACCGTCATAGGCGCGGCCATCGCTCCAGGCTTCGAGATAGTGCGCCTCGTTAACGTTCCAGTGGCAGAGTTCCGCCGTCTCGTTCTCGTAGAGACCGTGGTAAACACGCAGGCCGACCTTGGAATTTTTGAGACAGTCGCCAAAGCCAAGATCGGCGGGCGCATCGTAAACCGGGTTGCCCCCCATGATGACGAGCAGATCCACATTGCCAGCGCGCATGTCGGAGACGAGGTCGCGGAGAGATTCCGTTTGGTTGACCGGGTTAGCGTCCACCGGGTCGGTGTAGACGACGGTCCGGCCAACATTGCCGAGGGCGGCATTCATGGCGTGTGCCAAGGCGTGCACTGCGGGCGGTTGATGATCACCGGCGATGATGACGCTCGCGCTCTTGTGTTTCTGCAAATCACCGGCGAGGGCGCTTATAAACTTTGCCGTGTCGCCGGAGTCCATCGCTCCTCCGCCGTTCACACCGATAGCGGACGCCAGCGCTTTTGCGAAGTGTTCGACATCCACTGCACGGAGTGGCAAGCGGTGATCGGCTTTCGCTCCGGTCGATGAGGGATTGCTCTCGACCACGTACAGCCGGCTCATTTCCGCGTCCGGATTGCGTTTCTTCGCAAAATCGCGGATGTAGCGCACATTCCCCGGAAAGCCCGCGTAGAGAAAGTCGGCGTCGAGGGAAACAATGACGTCCGCTTTCGACACGTCATACCGCGTCTCGACCGCTTCGCCAAACGCCAGCTTTGCGCCTTCAAGAACATTGTCGCGGTTCGCCGGCTCGTAAACGTGCCACTTCGCCTTGGGATACATTGCCAGGAAAGCTTGCATCTGGTCTTTCAGTGTGGGCGAAGAGATGGTCTGCGTGAGAATGCGAATGCCCGCACCACCTAATGTCTTCTGCACGGTGAGAGCGCCTTTGATCTCCTTCGCGAACGTCGCCCAGGAGTCCACATCGCCGAGGTGAGTAATGGCCTGGGAGCGGTCGGGATCATACATCCCCAGGATCGAGGCCTGCGCAAATATGTCGGTGCCGCCCAGGCTCGCCGGATGCAGGTTGTTGCCTTCAATCTTGGTGGGACGGCCGAGATGGCTTTCGACCAGCAGCGGATTCGCATATCCGCTGAGCGTGAACGCGGTGGCGTAGTACATCGCGACGCCGGGGATTAACTGCTCGGGCTGGCGGACATACGGAACGATTTCCTGCAGGGGCAGCTTGGTGCACCCGGTCATGCCGGCCATGGCGAGGGAAGCGCCCATCAACCGAAGGAACCCGCGGCGGGAGACGGAATCCACCCACTCCGAGGCACCCTTGGGAAATTCGCGGTGCAACATGTCCTGGAATTCGGGCGACCCCGCGAGTTCTTCCAGGCTGCGCCAGTACTCTGGCCCCTTCGTCTCCGTTAGTTGCCGCTCGACCTCGGCCCGGTTGAGTCTCTTGCTGGGACAGACGTCTTCGCGTTTTGGTTTATCGTTTTCCATCTTCGTGGCGCCCTAACTCAATCGCAAAATCGTGATATCTCAGCGATGACAAGTGTTACAGCTCGTGATGTCCTGCACGGTACGCAGCTGGTATTTCTTCACCAGTGCTGAACCGAGCGAATCCTGGTCGGTATAGTTGGTGCCGTCGATCTGTACCGGCGCCGACGTGGTGGGCTGTTGGTAGCGCATGTTGAATACCTGCTCACGCGGGCGCAGAAATTTTTCCGGCGCACGGTGGCAGTTGAGGCACCACTCCATCTGCAGGGATGCCTGCTGGTACATGAGCGGCATCTGGTCCACGGGCCCGTGGCAGTCGTTGCAGCCAACACCCTTGGTCACGTGAATGCTGTGGTTGAAATAAACGAAGTCGGGCAGCTGGTTGACGCGCGTCCACTGCAGCGACTCGCCGGTTCGGTAGCTGGCGCGAACGGGCTCAAGCATCGCAGCGTTCGTCCAAATCTGCGAGTGGCAGTTCATGCAAGTCTTAGTCGGCGGAATGCCCGCGAAACTCGACTGTTCCACCGAAGTGTGGCAGTAGCGGCAGTCGATGCCAAGCCCGGTCACGTGGTGCTGGTGGCTGAAGGGCACGGGCTGCGACTTTCTCACTCCCGCGTAAGTGATGTAGGGCGAGCGCTGGAGCGCTGCCATGACCCAGAACAGGGCTGCCACGACAAACACCGGGCCGAACAGCGAAGCCCGGGAGATTGCATTTGTGCTGCGTGGAAAAATCTGCATTGAAGATCGCGCCGATTGCTCGCGGGCTCGGTCTGCGCCGCTCCCGGCTAAAAAGATCGTCTGAATTACGTCACGTACCGATGTGACACATGAGACTTAAACACGTGAGTATATACCTTGAGAGGCTTTTGGAAACATTCTGGTTGCAACTTTTCTTTGTTGCGTTACTCTCCGGGAATTCTGATTGGGGCAGGCGGCCGAGTTTTCTCCGAATCAAAACCGGAAAATCGTTAGCGCAAATTCATGACGAGCAATTTCGGTTCCGTCATTTCCTGAATCGCGTCGCGCAAGCCTTCGCGGCCAAGTCCGGAATCTTTAACGCCGCCATAGGGCATGTGGTCGATGCGGAAAGTGGGAACATCTCCGGCGATCAAGCCTCCAACTTCGAGTTCGTCATACGCCTGAAAAATGAGTTTGGCGTCGCGGGTGAAAAGTCCGGCTTGCAAACCGTACGCGGAATTGTTGAGCTGCTTCAGCGCGGACACGAAATCGTTGTAGGGCTCGACGGTCACGACCGGCGCAAAAATTTCCTGGCAATTCACTTTCATGTTGGGCTTGGTGCCGGTAAGCACGGTGGGCTCGAACAGGGAGCCTTTGCGATTACCGCCGCAGAGCAGACGCGCACCGCCGCGAACCGCCTCTTGCACCCAATCGGCAGCGCGGATCGCATCGCTCTCGCGGATGAGCGGGCCAAGGTCGCTCGACTCGTCGAGCGGATCTCCGACTTTCAGTTTGCTGACTCCCGCCAGCAACAGTTCGGTGAACTTTCCGTAAACGGAGTGCTCGACCAGAATGCGCTGCACGGAAATGCAGGACTGTCCGGCGTAAGCAAAGCCTCCGGTGACGCAGCGGTCGGCGGCATAAGCGAGATCAGTATCGCTATGGACGATGACGCCCGAATTCCCTCCCAGCTCGAGAACAACTTTTTTCTTCCCCGCGTTGTTCTTGATGGCCCAGCCGACGGCGGCGCTGCCCGTGAAGCTGATGAGCTTGATGCGTTCATCGCTCACGAGCAGACCCGAATCTTCGTTGGAGAGCAAAACCGCGTTGAATCCGCCATCCGGCCATCCTGCTTGCTGGATGACTTCTGCCAGCAGCAGCGCGGTGAGCGGCGTCTGGGGGGCGGGCTTGAGCACCATGGAACAGCCGGCGGCAATGGCCGGGGCAACCTTGTGGGCGACCAGGTTCAAAGGGAAATTGAAAGGCGTGATGCCGGCGATGGGGCCGAGAGGAAAACGTTTGACGATGCCCCAACGCCCGGCGGTCGACTGCTGCCAGTCCAGCGGCAAATATTCGCCGTAGCCGCGAACCGTCTCTTCGGCGGCGATGTTGAAAATAAAAACAGCGCGGTCAACTTCAGTGCGAGCGCTCTTGATGGGCTTGCCCGCTTCCAGCGCAATTGTGCGGGAAAATTCTTCTTTGCGATCGTGAAGGCCAGCCGCAACCTGGCGCAGAACTCGTTGGCGTTCGAAGGCGGGCAGTCGCCGGGTGGTTCCGAAAGCCTTGACGGCGGCGGCAATGGCGGCGTCTGCGTGTTCGCGGCGTCCCTGATACACGTGCGCGATGAGGGCGCCATCGTAAGGCGCGCGCACATCGACGATGTCCCCCTCCTCCAGCCACTTCCCGTCCAGGAAGAAACCATGGGTTGCAACTGGAATCACCGTCATCTCGGCCATGCCTTACCTCTTTCGATCGCGCTTGCGATTCGCGTGTGGCGCTTCGCCTGTAACGATTATAGAACTTCGCGAGCAGCGCGTTGTCAGGTCTTAGTCTCAGGAAAACCAAGAGCGGCTTAATCTCGTTCCTGCGACCTGCGACTGAGACCTGAGACCTGTTTCATTTGCCGATTTGCGGCTTGAACCGGTCGTCAACCTCCACCTGATATCCGGCGACCAGCCGATTAGTTTCGTTCGCCATACCGACCACGGACATCAGTTCTTTGAACTGCGCGTCGGTCATGCCTTTATGTATCGCCGAGGCGGTGTGCGAAGCGATGCAGTATTCGCACTGATTCGTGACCGAGACGGCGACATAGATCATTTCCTTAGTGAGCGGATCGATCGCTCCGGGAGCCATGATCTGCTTGATGTCTTCCCAAGTCCGCTTGAGCATGACCGGATCGTGCGCGATTGCCTTCCAGAAATTGTTGATCCAGTCGGTCTTGCGCGTGGCCATGATGTCGTCATAGATGGCGCGCACTTCGGCGCTGGCGTCGTCGTATTCGATAAGGCCAAAGATGGACATGCGGTTCTCCAGAAAAAGGTCGCAGGTGCCAGGTCTCAGGTGTCAGGAAAACCAAAGGCGGCTCAGCTTTGTTCCTGACACCTGGAACCTGAGACCTGCTTCTCTCACGACACCCAGTCTAAGACTTTGTAGTACGCCCCCGCGAACGGCAGAAACCACGGCTTGCCGTTGTAAAGCCCGAGCGGCGCGCCGGGGAATGGGATCTCCGTGAACGGATTGTCGGTCTTTCCTTCCGCGATCCATTCGGCCATTTTTTGCCCCTGATAGGTGGCCATGGCAACGCCGTGTCCAGCATATCCAAGCGCGAAATAGATGCCGTCGACCTGCCCGGCGTGCGGCATGATGTCGAAGCAGAAATCGAGCGTACCTCCCCAAACGTATTCGACTTTAGTGCCGCGCAGTTGGGGATAGACGTCGATCATTCCCAACCGCAGAATTTCGGCGCTCTTGCGGATGGTCTGATCAGTCTCCGGGAAGAACGCGGCGCGGCCGCCGAACAACATGCGCTGGTCGGGGGTGAGACGATAGTAATAAAGATAGTTCTTGGAATCGTAGATCTGACGATTGCGCGGGCTCAGTTCTCGGGCCAGCGCTTCGAGAAGAACTTCGGTAGTAATGATGAACGATCCGATAGGAATGATTTTCTTCCGCAACGCAGGAGTCGCCGCGCCGGTGTAGCCGCTGGTTCCGACCAGCACGTTGCGCGCCCACACCGCTCCACGAGAACTGTTAAGCCTGAAACCCGGCGCACCGTCCCGCGATTCGCGCTGAATGTTCCGCAGCCGTGTGTGTTCGGAGATCTGGGCGCCGGCACGCAGCGCGGCGGTACCGAGTCCGGCAACGTAGCGCGCGGGATTGAGGCCGGCTGAGATTTCATCGACCATGCCGCCGTAATAAATATCGGATCCAATTTCGCCGCGGAGTTGGTCGCGGGGAACGACGCGCAACTGGTGGTCGAATTCGCGCGCGATCACTTCAACCTGGCGGGCATAGTCATCGAAATGTGCCTGTTTCCAAGCGACTTCGAGGTGTCCAGTGCGGACGAAATCGCAGGCAATGCTTTCTTCTTTCACAATTCGCTCGACCGCGTCGATAGTTTCTAGCGAAGCGGCGTACATGCGTCGCGTCAGCTCGCGTCCATACTTCGAGATGAGCTGGTTGACGCTGAGCTTCAGTCCGGTAAGCACCATGCTGCCGTTGCGCGAACTCGCGCCCCATCCGACGGTTTCCGATTCGAGCACGACGACTTTCGCACCACGTTTGGCCAGTGCGAGTGCGGCGGAGAGTCCCGTGAATCCGGCGCCGATGATGGCCACGTCAGCGCGATCCGGCAATGGCTGCGCCGAGGGAATGGGCATCTGGACGGTGGTGAGCCAGTAGTTGAGTTCCTGGGGCATGTCGTTTGCAAGAACCTTAACCACAGGGAGCACAGAGGTACACAGGGAAACACAGAGGAATTCCTAGGTGTCCTCTGTGCGCCTCTGTGCGCCTCGGTGTCCTCTGTGGTTAAGGTCCTTTTCAGCGGCCATGATAAATGATTCAGTTGTCAACCGTGTTGCGGCTACAGCACCGCCGTCTCGTGAATCATTCGCCTCTCAGCAAAGCGCGAAAAGTTCAGCAGCGATGCGTCGATCAAATCGGTCTTCCCCGTCAAAATCAAATCGCTAAGAATTTTCCCGGTTGCTGGCGCGTGCATCACGCCGTGTCCGCTGAAGCCATTGGCGAAATAGAAGCCGGGGACTTCGGGAGATTCGCCGAGAATCGGGTGATGGTCCGGCGTCATTTCATAGAGCCCGGCCCAGGCTCGCTTGGGATTGACCGCGAGATTTTCGAAGACGGGCACGCGATCCGCGGCGCGAGTCAGGATCTTCTCGATGAAGCTCGCGTCGAAATCAGTTTTGTAGCCGGGCGTTTCGTCAGGATCGTTCCACGCCAGCAGGAATCCGCGGCTCTCGGGGCGAAAATGAAAACCGTTGGACATGTCGATGATCATGGGCGCGGTATGCGGAAATTGGTCAAACGGTTCCGTCGGAACCAGCATGCGGCGCAAAGGTTCGACGGGAACATCGATGCCCACCATCTTCGCAATCGGAGCCGCCCACGCTCCGGCGCAGTTGACTACCGTCCGGGTGGAAACCGTATCGCGCGTGGTCGCAACTTCGAAGGTCGCGTCGTTATGAGTAGCATTGCCAGTAACGTCGCGCGTAATTCCAGTGACGGTCGCGTTCTTCCAGAGTGTGGCGCCATGATCGCTCGCCCTGGTCATGAAGCCGATCATGGCACTGTAAGGATCGACAAAGCCGTCGGTGGAGCAGAAACTGCCGCCTACGATGTCATCGCCGCGGAGTTGCGGGAACTGGCCGCGGATTTCGTTGCCGGCAACAAGGCGCACGTTGTTCAATCCCATGGCAACCTGCTTTTCGTGGTTGGCGCGCAGGTAGGCCATATGCTTTTCGTTGGTCGCGCAAAAAAGATATCCCTGGGGACGGTAGTCGCACGGGTAGCCAAGGCAATCTTCGAAGCTCGCATAGAACGGGATCGAGTAAAGCGACATCTGAATGTTGACCGGCGTCGAAAACTGGGCACGCACGCCGCCCATGCTCTTGCCCGTCGATCCCTTGCCCTGCGTGGTCTCGCGCTCAATTACGAGAATGTTCTTGCAGCCGGCAGCGACGAGATGGTAGGCAATGCTGGATCCGACGATCCCTCCGCCGATGAGAACGACGTCTGCGGTGTGCATGATGCGGAGCAATTGTAAATGGGTGGACGGAAGGGTGGGTGAAGACGTCCGCTAAGAGTCTCGATTTGTACCGCCTGCCTCTTCCTGCTTCAGGCAGATGCCGCAGCGAGGCCAAGTTTGATTAGTACCCACAGACCGTACCAGCCAAGGACGACGGCGAACGCCGCACCTCTCTTCACTTTACTTATGCAAGTCACCCCGATAGCCATCAAGATCAGACTCCAGATGGTGAAAACGTCCAGCGAACTCAGCAGGGCATACAGCACCGGTGAGGCGGTCGGGTCTAGGAAGGCTCCGAGATTGGTGGCAGCGGGATTCTGAATCATGAATCCGTCGCTGCTGACACCGGCAAGGAGCGAAATAATCGCTAGCAACGATACGAACACCGCTGGTAGCCAGGCATAAATCACCAGCGCGAACATCGTCTTAAATCGAATATCTGCGCTCACCGCAAACTTGAACGTGACAAACAGCACGGCAGCAATGATGGCGTAGAAGATCAGTCCGACTAGAGGAGTTGCATACGAGAACGCCCTCCAGAATCCGGTTTGCTGCCGCATCGCCGTCTCCTGTTGATCGGCAGGCAAACGCTCAAGGCGATCGGCCTGCTTCGGCTGGAGGCGTATCTGGTTTTCCACAACTTTTCGGAAACCGACTTTCTGATCGACAACATAAACAAACATCATCGAAACGATCGCCGTGATCAGAAATGGCGCCCACCAGCTGGCGCTCCTCCGGAGGTCAGTAAATGTCTTGCTGGGCGCGAAAAAAACATTGATGAGGCGCTGCCCTTCAGATAGAGGCGCTGGTTCCTGCGAGACCTGCAGTGGCTGCGATAGTTGGGATGGTACGGAAGGATTGGTGGCCATATCTTCTCCCTGAACAGGAGGAGATTGTAGTTTCCTTCCAGCGGAAGAACAACAGGAAGCAACAAAATTCTTATGACACCGCCATCTCCGGTGTTGCCGCCAACAGTTTGCGCGTGTAAGCGTGCTGAGGTTGAGTAGTGATCTGTTCCGTGGTTCCGATCTCGACTATCTTGCCCTGATACACCACTGCGATGCGGGTCGAGAGGTAGCGCACGACTGGCATGGAGTGCGAGATGAACAAGTATGTGAGGCGGAAATCGCGCTGGAGTTGCTGGAGAAGATTCACGATCTGCGCGCCGACGCTGACATCGAGAGCCGACACCGGTTCATCGGCGACGATAAACTTCGGCCGCAGAGCGAGAGCGCGAGCGATACCGATGCGCTGGCGCTGGCCGCCGGAGAACTCGTGCGGGTAACGGGACAAGGCGGATTCATCCATTCCCACGGCACGCAGAAGTTCCCGCACGCGCTGGCGGCGGGCATCGGGGCTGAGGCTTTCATGCATGATCTTCTGATGGAGAATAAGCGGCTCGGCGATCACGTCCTCTACCCGGTAGCGCGGGTCGAGCGAACCGAACGGGTCCTGGAAGATGATCTGCATGTTGCGGCGGAGACGGCGTAGTTCGGAACCGTTTGCTTTCAGCAGATCGATGCCATCGAAAAGAATGGCGCCCGAAGTGGGCTCGATGAGGCGGAGAATGAGGCGCCCAAGCGTGCTCTTGCCGGAGCCGGATTCGCCAACCAAGCCAAGCGTTTCGCCTTCATGGATATCGAGGGAGACATCGTCTACGGCGCGGACTTCGCCCACGCGGCGGCTGCCGAACGGAGATTCGGCGAGATCGAAAATCTTGGTCAGGTTGCGGACTTCAATGAGAGCCACGGGGGTCAGAGTAGCAGCGGATTCCACTTTTTTCACCCCGCAATCATCGGCACCGCCGCCAAAGCCGCGACCATGCCGATGGTGCGGGCGCGGCTGAAGTTCTCGTGCAGAAAAATGCGAGCAAGCACAACGGTGACTGCGGGATAGAGCGAACTGAGCACGACCGCATCGTCCAAGCGTCCGATTTGAGCGGCGCGGATGAAGACGGCGCTGCCGGTGATGTCGAGGATTCCGGCTATCATGGCAATGGCCAGCACCGGCGCGGGCACCGCGCGCAGGTATCTTCCGAATAAAACGATAGCTCCCGTGATCAACAGCGACCCGACGCGAGAGCAGGCCGAGGCCCACAATGCCGAGGCGTCGCCTGCCTGGTGAATGCAAAGATAAAAACCAGCAAAGCCGATTCCGGCCAGTATAGCCATGCCCAAACCTTCAGGGCGCCCGGTATCACCTTCGGCGCGTGAGATGAGCCAGACCCCGACTCCGGCAACAACAAAACCGAGCACGTGACGATAGCCGGGAAAGCCCTCCGTAAAAGCGGCTACGATGGTCGGTATCGCGGCGCCCACAACGGCCGCCACAGGTGCGACCAGTCCCATATTTCCGCTGGCCAATGAACGATAGAACAAAGCCAGAGCCGTGCCCCCGACCGACCCGGCGATCAGCGACCAAACCAGGCTGGCGTTTCCAGGAAATGGCGCGCGGGTTATCAGCGCAAGCGTGCCCATCAGGACCATGCCGCTGATGTGCACGATGGCCGTGAACAGAAACGCGTTCGCGCGGCGTGCGCCCACTCCGCCGAGAAAATCGCTCGCGCCCCAGGCACCGACTGCGGTCAGGCTATAAGCGGCAGGAATGTATTGAGCTGCGACGGACATGGGAATTTGAGATTAGCACGCACGCAGGGACAGCCGCCCCGGCTGCCCAGCCGAGCGCAGTTCGGCAGCTAAGCGGAAACGGCCTCCGGCTGCGCTTTCCCCGCCAGCAGTTGACGCAGCACGTACTGGAGTATGCCTCCATTGGCATAGTAGAGAGCTTCTTGGGGAGTGTCGATGCGAACAATAGTCTGAAATTCGGCGCGCTGAGATTGCGTCGTCTTCCCGCCACTCACTCGCACCATAATTTTGCGGCCGGAGGAGAATTTCTCCACCACCTTGCGAATCCCTGCAATCTCGAACACTTCTTCGCCGGTCAGCTTCAGCGTCTCGGCATTTTCTCCCGGCAGAAACTGCAGTGGCAGAATGCCCATGCCAACGAGGTTGGAGCGGTGAATGCGTTCATAGCTCTCCGCAATCACGGCACGCACGCCGAGCAGACGCGGTCCCTTGGCGGCCCAGTCACGCGAAGATCCGGAGCCGTATTCCTTACCCGCGAGTATCACGAGTGGCACTTTTTCCGCATGGTACTTCTCGGACGCGTCGAAGATCGACATCTCCGCGCCATCAGGCAGGTGGCGGGTAAATCCACCTTCGGCGTTCACCATTTTATTGCGCAGGCGGACGTTCGCGAACGTGCCGCGCACCATAACTTCGTGATTGCCGCGACGCGATCCGTAAGAATTGAAATCCGTGGGTTGCACGCCGTGAGCGATTAGATACTTGCCGGCCGGGCCGTCTTTCTTAATGGAGCCCGCTGGCGAAATGTGATCGGTTGTAACGCTATCGCCGAGCACGGCCAGCACGCGCGCGCCCTTGATGTCCTCGATCGCGGACGGTTTGAGCGCCATGTCATCGAAGTACGGCGCCTGACGAATGTAGGTGGAATTATTTTCCCAAGCGTAAGTCTCGCCCTTCGGAACCGGCAGCCCGCGCCAGCGCTCGTCTCCCGCGTACACCTGGGCATAGCTCTTGCGAAACATATCGGATGTAATCGCGCTCGCCATCGCCTGCTCAACTTCCTGTTGTGAGGGCCAGATGTCGGCGAGGTAGACGGGCTTGCCGTCTTTGCCTTTTCCGACAGGATCTTTGCGCAGGTCAACATCGATGCGCCCGGCGAGAGCGAAGGCCACAACCAGCGGCGGCGACATCAAATAGTTGGCGCGAACTTCAGAATTGATGCGGCCCTCAAAGTTGCGATTGCCGGAGAGCACCGAGGCGACGACCAGATTTCTCTCGTCGATTTCTTTCGAAACTTCAACCGGCAGGGGGCCGGAGTTTCCGATGCACGTTGTGCAGCCGTAGCCGACAAGATGGAACTTCAGCTTCGCCAGATATTGCATCAGGCCGGCTTTCTCGAGATAGTCGAGGACGACTTTCGATCCCGGAGCGAGCGAAGTTTTGACCGTCGCGGGGACTTCGAGGCCGCGTTCTACGGCCTTCTTTGCCAGCAATCCGGCGGCGAGCATCACGGATGGGTTCGATGTGTTCGTGCAACTGGTGATCGCCGCAATCACCACGCTGCCGTGCTGCAGCGCAACATTGCCATTCGTCGGAATGTGTTCGTGGACGTTCGGGTCTTCAACACCAACGGCCGTCGGACTTCCACCTTCCTGTTCCCAGCGACTGACTTGTTTGAGTTCGTTCTGCTTCGCTGCGACGACGGCCTCGGACGGAGCCGCATTGGCGGCCTTTGCTTTCGACTTGATCAAGGATGGCAGCGCTTGCGCAAACGACTCTCGTGCCTGCGACAGTACGACTCGATCCTGTGGGCGCTTCGGTCCAGCGAGACTCGATTCGACGGTAGGAAGATCAAGACTCAGCAACTCGGAGTATTCGGCTTCGGGCGTGTTCGCGTCGTGAAAAAGTCCCTGCTCGCGGGCGTAGGCTTCGACCAGCGCGATCTGCTCGTCGCTGCGCCCGGTGAGTTTCAGGTAGCGCAAGCTTTCTTTGTCGATCGGGAAGATGCCGCAGGTGGCGCCATACTCGGGAGCCATGTTCGCAATCGTCGCGCGATCGGCGAGTGGCAAATCTTGCAGCCCGGGGCCAAAGTACTCGACGAACTTGCCGACCACACCGTGCTTGCGCAGCATCTCGGTGATGGTAAGAACAAGGTCGGTCGCCGTCGCGCCTTCACGCAGGTGTCCGGTGAGCTTCACGCCGACCACGAGCGGAATCAGCATGGAGACGGGCTGTCCGAGCATGGCGGCTTCGGCTTCGATGCCGCCCACGCCCCAGCCCAGCACGCCGAGTCCGTTGACCATGGTGGTGTGCGAGTCGGTGCCGACGAGAGTGTCGGGATAGGCGGTGCGCTTTCCGCCTTCTTCGTGTACGAAAACCACGCGCGCCAGATATTCGAGGTTGACCTGGTGGACGATGCCGGTGTCCGGCGGCACGATGGCAAGATTGCGAAAGCCGGTCTGTCCCCAGCGCAGAAACGCGTAGCGCTCTTTGTTGCGTTGGAATTCGAGCAGCGCGTTCACATCAAACGCTTTGGATGATCCGAATTCGTCGACCTGCACCGAGTGATCGATGACCAGTTCAGCGGGCTGCAACGGATTAATGAGCTTTGGGTCTCCGCCGAGGCGCTTCATGGCGTCGCGCATGGCAGCAAGATCGACAACCGCGGGGACGCCGGTGAAATCCTGCAGCAGCACGCGGCTGGGCGTGAAAGCGATTTCTTTTTCCGGCTTCGAATTCTTGCTCCACGCCGCGAGCGCGCGAATTTCTTCCTTAGTCACGTTGCGCCCATCTTCGGTGCGCAGCAGGTTCTCCAGCAGAATGCGCAGCGAAAACGGCAAGTGCCGGGTAAGTATGCCCTGCTTGTCGAGAGCGTCGAGACGGTAGAGTTCGTATTCTTTGTTGCCGACTTTGAAAGTTGCGCGGGCGCCAAAACTATTCGATGACATGGTGATCTTCCTTCACAAGCTCCGGCATAGGACCGAAACGCGATGCGGACTCGGAACCTAATAGTGTAATTCGTTTTCAAAGGCTGGTGTGGGGACGGGGGTCCCCGCCCGTCCAAGCCGAACGCCGCTCCGATTGAGTTAAAGTAAACCAGCTATGAAGCAGACCCTAGGCCATGTCGCACTGGTCGTCCGCGATTACGATGAAGCGCTGGCATTCTTCACTCGCACGCTCAACTTCAGAGTGATCGAAGATACTCGTCTGAGCGAAGACAAGCGCTGGGTGCTAATCGCTCCGCCGGGTTCTCAAGGCACAAGCTTGCTTCTGGCCCGGGCGGCAACACCCGAGCAAGCAAGCCGTATCGGCAATCAGACAGGCGGACGAGTCTTTCTTTTCCTGCACACCGACGACTTCTGGCGCGACTACAACGAGATGACCGCGCGCAAAGTAAAGTTCACGCGTCCGCCAAGCGAAGAAACCTACGGCACGGTCGCGGTCTTCGAAGACCTGTACGGCAATCAATGGGATCTGTTGCAGCGAAAAGCCTAGCCGGATTTGCCGGTTAAGTCGTCATTTCGCCCGCAGGAGCAGCACCGGCGCACTGATGCTGTGCTGGACCCGGCTGGCCGTAGTGCCAAGAAAGACGTCGGCCAGAAATCTGTGCCCGTGTGTGCTCATGGCCACCAGGTCGCACCCCTTCTTCTGGACCCATTCGATAATTTCTTTTGCCGGTTCACCGTACGCGAGTTCGGCCTGCGCAGGGATGCCAACGGATTCAAACTCGACCCGCACTTTTTCCAGATAGGCCGTGTCTTCCGCGATTTCCGCACTGACCGCGTCCCGGCCATAGGTTCTAGCCGCCCATCCATCGGCCACGTGAAGCAGCACTAAGCGGCTGTGCGCGAGCTTCGCAAGCTGCTTAACGTGTTCGATAATCGCCCGGTCAGTCGGCGTGCCGTCCAACGTTACCAGGATGGTGTCGTACATGGTCATTCCGTTTCTGCCGGCTCTTGGAGCTCCGGTGTCATCCGCCCGCAATCACCCGCCACGCGGCTTTAAGCGAGTCGGGCAGGCCGTAGAGGTCCATTGCGGTGATCAGAATAGCACTGCCCCAACCAGCGGCCAGGAGGAACCAACCGTTCTTCCAAGCCCCCATGCGCTTGCCGGAACTCGTGAAGTGCAGCAGAGGAAGCATCGCAAACGGAAGCTGCAGGGCCAACACCACCTGACTCAACGTCAGCAAATCGGTAACGCTGCTGTCGCCCCGCAGCCCGATAATCAAGACTGCTGGCAAGATCGCGAGCGTGCGGGTGATGAGCCGCCGTACCCACGGTTTGATTCGCCAGTGCATAAAGCCTTCCATCACCACTTGCCCGGCGAGCGTTCCCGTGATGGTGCTGCTCTGGCCGCTGGCCAGTAGAGCCACCGCAAACAGCGTGCTCGCGGCAGCCGTCCCTAGCAAAGGCGCCAGCGTCAAATATGCAACCCGAATCCAATCGCTGTCGGCGCTGAACCTGACCACCTGCCCGCCCGACGCGATCACGCTTTCCTTCCCAAAGAACACCGTCGCTGCCAGCACCAGAATCGCGGCGTTGACGAAGAAGGCGACGGTCAGTGCCACGATTGAGTCAATTGTGTTGAAGCGGATCGCGCTCCGAATGGACGGCTCGTCTTTCTGCAGCTTGCGGCTCTGCACCAGGGCCGAGTGCAGATACAGGTTGTGAGGCATCACCGTGGCGCCGATGATGCCGATGGCGACATATAGCATCCCCAGCTGACCAAAGTGCGGCGAAATCAGTGCCCGCCCCATTTCCAGAAAACTGGGCTGCGTTTGCGGGAGAATGAAAATCTCGATGAAATAGCACACACCGATGGTCGCGATCAGCAACAGGACTATGGCCTCGATGGTGCGCATCCCAAACCGCTGCAAAGCCAGGAGCAGCAGCACGTCCAGGCCCGTGATGATGACCGCCCACAGCAGGGGAATGTGGAACATCAAGTTGAGGGCCACGGCGCTGCCCAGCACCTCCGCCAAATCACAGGCGCCGATGGCTACTTCGCTCATCAGCCAGTTTGGCCAACGGGTCCACCGGGGATACCAATCGCGGCAGCATTGGGCGAGATCCTTGCCGGTCACGACGCCCAGGCGAGCGGAAATTACTTGCATGAAAATCGCCATCAGGCTGGCGAGGCCGACGACCCACAACAACGCGTATTTGAACCTTGCGCCGCCTTGCAGGTCGGTTCCCCAGTTGCCGGGGTCCATGTAGCCGACGCTGACCAGAATCGCCGGCCCCACGAATGCCCGCCACTGCTCCCAGAATCCCGCTTCGTGGTGCGGCACCTCAACGGAACTGTGCACGCCTTCCAAAGACACGTGGCCGGTATTCCGAGCCTCAGTCTCGGGCGGTGGCAAGCCTGAGGCCACCGGTGTGTTCACGTCTGTTGGGACTTCCGTCTTTCTCATCTTCCTTTCTCATCTTCCGTGCTTTCGATCCAACAGCGAGTCAACTATAGTATACCATGTGATGTTAATGATAGTTAAGTAAGCCGGCTAACTATACGGGACGGGATGTCATCGGGGAAATCCACACTCTGTCTGCTGCGGGGCGGCCCAAAACTACAGTGCGCGCGGCTGTCCGGATCGCGAGCGTCTTATCATAGTTACGCTCGATCAAGCTGAGCTTTGCCCCGGGCCGGATGCCTCGCGCTTCCAGAAACTCCAATAGGTGCCGGTCGCGTTCGTAGATCCCGCTTACGCTGTAGTTCTTCCCGGCTTCGGCTTCCGAGAGCAGCAGGAGGCCGCGACGGCGCCGGCTTGCGGGACTCTCCAGTTCGGTGAGATTGCCGTGCGGACAGGCGACTCCACGCCCAAGTTTGGCAAGCAGCCTGGCCTCGAAATCCGGCGACACCGCGTGCTCCAGGCGTTCCGCCTCGTCGTGCACCTTGTACCATTCCATGCCAAACATTTCGGCGAGCATGCGCTCAATCAGATGATGGCGAACCGTCAGCTTGCGGGCGATCTTCTTTCCGGCAGCGGTCAGGCGAACGCGTCCATCCGTATTCACCCGCACCAAGCCGTCTTTCTTCAGCCGGCGCACGGCCATGGTCACGGCAGGAGGCGAAACCTTGAGCCAGTGCGCTAGAGTCGCCGAAATGACGGTCTCGCCTTCGCTCTCGGCCTCGAGAATCGCCTTAAGGTAGTCTTCTTTGGAAACTGTGATCACGTGAACCCTATTATACGGCGAAGCGTTAAGCACAGTTAATGGCAGCCTTCTGCGATGGGGATAACTCGGGATCGCAAAGCTCCGAGCTTCGAGCTACCAGCTAAGGTCTCAAGATGTACGATCTGTGGGGGCTCCGGCCTGCTCGAAGCTCGCGGCTCGTAGCTCGCAGCTCAGCAGCACGGAAGTATTTCTTCGCCAGTAGGCATAGCAGCGTTTGACATCATCTGCTCCCGCCCCTACCCTTGAATGTCTCGACTATGAAAGTCCTCGTCATCGGCAGCGGCGGACGCGAGCACGCGCTGGTGTGGAAGCTCCGGCAGTCGCCGCGGGTCGCGAAAATCTACTGCGCGCCAGGCAATGGCGGGATCGCCGAGGAAGCGGAGTGCGTCGCGGTTGACGTCAAGAGCCTCGATTCAATGGTAGCGCTTGCGAACCAGATCCGGCCCGACCTCACCATCGTGGGTCCCGAATTGCCGCTGATGCTCGGCTTGGTCGACGAATTCACGCGACGAGGCTGGCGCACATTCGGCCCCACCAGAGCTGCCGCGCGGCTCGAGACCAGCAAGAGCTTTGCCAAGGAATTCCTGCAACGCCACCGTATCCCCACCGCTCATTATGCGATTTGCGATTCTTCGGAACACGTTCGCGATGCGTTGCCGCACTTCCACGCTCCGATCGTGGTAAAGGCCGACGGGCTGGCTGCCGGCAAGGGCGTGGTCATCGCCAAAGGCAAAGATGAGGCCTCAACTGTCGCCAATGAAATGCTCAGCGGCAGGATGCTGGGCGAAGCCGGATCGCGTGTGATACTGGAAGAGTTTCTGCAAGGCGACGAACTCTCGTTTCTGGTCGTAAGCGACGGCGAGCGAGTCGCGCCGCTGGTCGCCGCGCAAGATTACAAGCGCGCGGGCGACGGCGACACCGGCCCGAACACCGGAGGCATGGGCGCGTACACAACGCGGACCATCGTCGATGACCAGATGCGCGATTGGCTCGTCGCCCACATCGCGCGGCCGGTTGTCGCCGGCATGAAGGCCGAAGGCGCGGAGTATAAAGGCGTTCTCTATTGCGGCCTGATGATGACCGCGCGCGGCCCGGTGGTGCTCGAATTCAATTGCCGCTTCGGCGATCCCGAGACGCAGCCCATTTTGATGCGCCTAGAAAGCGACTTGGTCGAGGCCATGGAGGCATCGATCGACGGCCGCACCAGCGACGGCGATTTCAAGTGGTCGAACGATGCGGCGGTATGTGTGGTGATGGCTTCGGGAGGTTATCCGGGGAGCTACGAAGCGGGCAAGAAAATTACCGGCCTGGAGAATGCCGCGAAGTTGGAGGGCGTAAAGGTATTCCATGCCGGCACGTCGAAGCGTGACGAGGCTTTCTATACTTCCGGCGGCCGCGTGCTCGGAGTAACGGCGCGCGCTGCGGAGTTGCAAACGGCGGTACAGCGCGCCTACCAGGCTTGCGCGAAGATCGGCTTTGAGGGCGCCCAATATCGCAGAGATATTGCTGCGAGGGCGCCGAAGAAGATCTAGCGGACTGCGGGAGACCTCGGAATCACGACATAGTGTCACCGACGCATGGCTTCGTATCAGGGCATCGCTTTAGCGACGCCATAAATTCTTCTAAATCAGGTGCCCCTTTAGGGGCTGGGCAGGAGATGGAAGCAAACCAATTATGAGCCAGCCACTAGTTTCAATCGTGATGGGCAGTGACTCCGACCTGGAGATCATGCGCGAAGCGGGAAAAGCTCTCGATGAATTCGGGATTGCCTTCGAGATGGATGTAACTTCCGCCCACCGCTCGCCCGACCGCACCGCCGATTATGCTCGCAAGGCCGCCGGACGCGGCATTCGCGTGATCATCGCGGGCGCGGGCGGAGCGGCGCACTTGGCGGGAGTGATAGCAGCGCACACCACCTTGCCCGTCATCGGCGTCCCGATTCCTTCCACTTCCCTGCAGGGCATGGATTCGCTGCTGGCAACAGTGCAGATGCCGGCAGGCATCCCGGTTGCAACCGTCGCCATCGGCAAGCCCGGCGCGACGAATGCAGGAATCTTGGCAGCGCAGATACTCGGGCTCGCGGATGCTGCGATCGCGAAGAAACTAGGAGCGCACAAAGAGAAACTCGCGCGCGGCGTCGAAGAGAAATCAAAGAAGTTGAATTCGACGATGGAAGAGTGAGCAGAACCGCGAACGAAGAAGTGTGGGCGCAGCTCACAACTTCAAACTTTTCAGATATTCCCGGAACTTCGCGCCCAGATCTTCGCGCTTCAGCGCAAACTCAACCGTTGCTTTGAGGAAGCCAAGTTTGTCGCCAGTATCGTGGCGGCGGCCCTCATACACGTACGCGTATATCTTCTCGCGCTGCAGCAGTCCGCGCAGTGCGTCCGTCAGTTGCAACTCGCCGCCCGCGCCCGGCTCGATCTCGGAAAGCGTCTCGAACACCGTCGGCGTCAGAATGTAACGTCCGATCACCGCCAGATTCGAAGGCGCATCCGCGAGCTTCGGCTTTTCCACCAGGTCGAGAACTTCGTAGAGTTTGCCGCCGGAGCCCGCAACCTCTTTCGCCTTCAACACACCGTAAGAAGAAATCGCCGGCCCATCGACAATCTGCGTCGCAATCACGGAACAGTGTTTCTCGTCGAATACATTCATCAACTGCTTGAGCACCGGCACTTTCGCGTCGATGACGTCATCGGCGAGCAGCGTGGCGAAGGGTTCATCGCCAATCAATTCGCGTGCGGTGAGCACAGCGTGTCCCAGGCCAAGCGC
The DNA here is from genome assembly GCA_963789205.1 of uncultured Acidobacteriaceae bacterium. Classification (GTDB taxonomy): domain Bacteria; phylum Acidobacteriota; class Terriglobia; order Terriglobales; family Acidobacteriaceae; genus Acidiflorens. The sequence continues at coordinate 14,710 of CAWBJV010000007.1, read as the reverse complement.
TTCCTTCTGACGCACGTAGGCCACGTGGATCATGTCCGAAATCTGGCGCACGATCTTGAGCAAGTCGTGCTTGCCTTTTTCCTCGAGCATCTTCTCCAGTTCGTAGCTGACGTCGAAATGATCCTCAATCGCGCTCTTGCCGCGTCCGGTGATGATGATGATCTGGTCGCATCCCGCCGCCAGCGCCTCTTCCACGCCATACTGAATGATGGGTTTGTCGACAAGCGGCAGCATCTCTTTTGGCTGAGCTTTGGTGGCCGGGAGGAAGCGGGTGCCCAATCCGGCGGCGGGGAAAATCGCTTTGCGGACGGTTCGGATTTTGCGGCGGTCGCGATTCTTTCGTCGTTCGGGTGTCGGCTTCATCGCGGAATCATTCTAACTGCTGATTGCCTCGCCCGCCTGTGCGGGGATTTCGCGCGCTTCCAGTTCCTCCAGCAGGTCGCGGAGTGTTTGCAGGATTCCTCCGGCGCTGTCGATCTTTATCGAGAACTTCAGCGTCCCATCCGGAGTAAATTGTGCGCCCCGCTGCGCCGCCACAAAGCGCGCCAGCTTCCCCGGATCAATCGAAGCATTTTGGCTAAACTTGATGTTCACAAATTCGCGTTTGCGTTCAATGGCATTTGCGCCGACCCGCGTCGCCTGCAATTTGAGCGCGGCGTACTCGAGCAGATTGCGAACCGCGCGCGGCGTCTCGCCGTAGCGATCAATCAGTTCTGAGCGCACGTCGTGCAGTTGCGACTCGGTCTCCACTCCCGCAACGCGCTTATACATCCGCAACCGCTGATTCTCCTCTTTTATATAGTCGGAAGGAATGCGGATGTTGAGACCAAGATTGAGCTGGATTTCCGTAACTTCAACGCCCGCCTCGCCCTTCATTTCGCGTACGGCGCGCTCCAGCATCTGTGTATAAAGTTCGAATCCCACCGCCTCGATGTGGCCGCTCTGCTCTCCGCCCAGAAGATTTCCCGCGCCTCGCAGTTCGAGATCAAGCGCAGCGATCTTGAAACCGGCACCCAGGTCAGAGAACTCTTTCAAAGCAGCCAAACGCCGCCGGGCAATCGGCGTCAACTCAATTTCCGCAGGCAGAAGCAGATATGCGTACGCGCGACGATTCGAGCGGCCAACGCGTCCACGCAGCTGATAAAGCTCCGACAACCCAAGCCTGTCAGCCCGATTGATGATGATCGTGTTGCAGAGCGGGATGTCAAGTCCGTTCTCAATAATCGTGGTCGAGACCAGAATGTCGGCTTCGTGATGCATGAATTTCAGCATTACCTTTTCCAACTCCCCTTCACCCATCTGCCCGTGGCCCACGGCGATGCGGGCATTCGGAACCATCGCTTGAAGCTTGGCCGCAATCTCCCAGATCGTGTCGATGCGGTTGTGCACGAAATAAACCTGGCCGCCACGATCGAGTTCCTGCTCGATCGAGGACTGGATCAGCTTTTCGTCCCAGTTCGCGACCACCGTCTGGATTGCCATGCGGTCCTTGGGCGGCGTTTCGATCACGCTCATGTCACGCAGCCCTACCAACGACATATGCAGGGTGCGCGGAATCGGCGTCGCTGACATGGTGAGCACGTCGACTTCAGTCCGCATCTGCTTGATGCGCTCTTTGTGGCGGACGCCGAATCGCTGTTCCTCGTCGACCACCAGCAGGCCGAGGTCGGCGAACTTCACATCTTTTGAGAGCAGACGGTGGGTGCCAATCAGGATGTCCACTTTGCCGGCTTCCACTTTTTGCAGAATTTCTTTGACCTGCTTGGCCGTCCGGAAGCGGCTGATCATTTCGACTGTGAGAGGGAACGGCGCGAACCGTTGCTTGAAGGTCTCGTAGTGCTGGAAGGCAAGCACAGTAGTGGGCGCGAGCACGGCGACTTGCTTGTTATCGCTCAGAGCCTTGAACGCAGCCCGCATTGCCACTTCGGTCTTGCCGTAACCGACATCGCCGCACAGCAGGCGATCCATCGGAAGTTGCGACTCCATGTCGCGCTTCACGTCGGCGATAGCCTGCGCCTGGTCTTCGGTCTCGCTGTATTCGAACGAATCTTCGAACTCCTTCATCCACTCGGTGTCGGCCGGAAAGATGTGCCCGCGCGCGGACTGGCGCTGCGCATAGAGCTTAAGCAACTCGTCGGTCATGTCCTTCATCGCCTTACGCACGCGGGCTTTCGTCTTGCCCCATGCCTGCGTGCCAAGATGATTGAGGACAGGCTTCGCGCCCTCCGATGAACGATATTTCTGCACCAGATCAAGCCGAGTGAGCGGAACATAAAGCCGCGCTGCGTCGGCGTATTCGAGCAGCATGAATTCCGCCGCGCCGTCGCCCTGGTTGATTTCCTTTAGACCTTGATACTGCCCTATGCCGTGTTCCACATGAACGACGTAGTCGCCAACCTGCAAATCGCGGAAGTCAGAGAGGAAGGCAGAGACTTTCGATTTCTGCCGTTGCGGTCGCGCCGCCACCAGGTCCGATTCGTCGAACAGATCGCGTGCCCCAAAAATCGCGAGATGCGCTTCCGGTAAGACAAAACCGTCGGGAAGATAAGCCTTCAGCAGCGTGGTGGTGAGAACGTCGCCGGCGAAATAAGAAGTCTCGTCGGCATAGCTTTCTCCGCTACGCGTGCGGCTTCCCAGACGATAAGAGGCGTTGTACTCGGTGAACATATCGGCGAGGCGCTCGACTTCTCCCGTGTTGGGAGCCGCCAGAATTACCTGCGTGCCGCCGCCAACCAACTTCTGAACCTGCTCGATCATCGCGGGCACAGCGCCGTGGAAGCGCGTGGCCGGCTGCGAAAGAAAAGCCGCTTCCGTTCTTCCGTTGTGGGCTTCATGGGCCTCGCGCGCCACCGCCAGATATTCAAAATCGGCTCCCGAGAGCGCTTCAGTTTTTTCCCGCCAGCTTTCCGGCGTGAGATAAAGATCGGCGGGACTCACCAGGTTCCCCACGCCGCTGCGCTCGTGCGCTTCTTCAATGCGGGCCCAGACTTTGTCGAGCTCCTGTATTAGCGCCTCGGGCTCGTCGAGAATCACGCGCGCGTCCGGAAGCAACTCGAAAATGCTGCGGTCGGCGCCCGCCACCGGAGCGTAAAATTCCCATCCCGGAAAGACTCCGGCGCCGGAGTCACGCACGGCTTGCTCCACAATCTCCGCCGATCCCGTAATGCGTTTCCCTGAGAGCCGCGCGTTGATCGAACCGAGCAGTTCTTCGGTGACTGGCGTTTCCGTCAGGGGGAGCAACAATGTTTCATCGACCGGGTTTGACGACCGCTGGCTCGCCGGATCGAACTTGCGCATGGACTCAACTTCATCCCCAAAAAACTCGACGCGCACCGGACGGTCCGACTCCGGAGAGTACACGTCGAGGATGCCGCCGCGAGCGGCGTACTGCCCCGGCATCTCGACGACATCGGTTGCACTGTAGCCAACCGTGTTCAGGTGCTCGAGCAGTTTCTCCAGGTCGAAAGACTCACCGCGACGGAGAACCCGCGCCAGGTCTGCGTAATAGTCGGCGGAACGAAGAAGAATTGTGGTCGCGGTCACCGGCGAAATTACGATCGCGGCGCGGCCCGTCGCGATTTTCCACAACGCCGTCGCGCGTTCTTCCTGAATCTCCGGATGCGGCGACAGATTCTGGAAGGGAAGCACATCGCGCGCCGGAAGGCTTACCACCGAGTCTGGATCCGCGGCTCCGGTCAGTTCGCAGAACGCGCGCAGCACGGGCAGCAGTTCTTCGGCAGCGCGGTTGTCGGCAACTACCAGCACGAACGGGCGCTCGACCGTGCGTCGCAATAAAATAACGATCAGGGCCTTAGCGGATGACGACAGTCCAGTGACACCTATCCGTCCCGCGCTCTCCCGCAGATGGGAGGCGGCACGCCTGAAGGCAGGTAATTGTTCCACCTCCGCGAAAAGTTCGCGGACGAAGGGCAAAAGCATTCCTTCTGATTCTACCAAGCCGGGAGGAATGGGGTCGTGCAGCGTCAGCTGTCCTGAACCCGCGGAGCAGTCGTTAGTCGCTGGTCGTTAGTCGTTCGGGCTTAGTCCCCCCGCTCAGTGGTCCTGAAGCCACGGTCTGCCGTAGCAGCGGCCTAGTCAGACAAGTCGGCCCTCCCGCCCCGTTGATGCAGATCTCCGATCCGGAAAACGCGCGCACGTCAAAGCCGGCATCGCGCATGCGCTGATTCGTTTTAACGTTTTCTTCAAGCGCAACCAGACGCTTCCGACCGAGCGCCAACACGTTGCAAGCAAGTGAGTCGCGTTCGGAGTATTCAATCTCAATCAGCCGGAAGCCGCGCCCCTTCAGCAGTTCGACGGTCTCGACCGCCAGCCACGGCAGATCGACCAAAATGGTCTGCTCATCGAGCATGCTCATCAGCGACATCAGATGCAGACAAGCCGAAGGCCCCGGTCCATAAGGCAGCGGCGCCGACAGCACCTCAACATTCTTGGCGGAGAGCAGCGATCGCATCTGCGCAATTCCCGCTTTGTTCGTCCGATAGCCATCCCCGATGAGCAGCGTCCGAGAATCAAGCCAAACGATGTCGCCCGACTCGGAGATCCCGGGTGCCCTTATCTTGCCAAGAACCGGAATGCTCAGTTGCTCGCAAAACTTAGCGTGCGCCCCGGCCTCCGCCACGCGATTCTTTTTCCCCGGATTCATCAGGATGAGACCATAGTCTGTGGCCAGCGACGCGTCGTGCGCGTAGACGGCATCGAGCGTAAGAGATTCCGTCGGAGGCAGACACACCACCTCGGCGCCGCCCTCGCGAAGCAATCCACAGAGAATCGCATGCTGCGTCTGCGCTGCCGCAAAATCAGGAGCATGCCGAAATCCGAGCTCCCGCCATGCCGCAGCTTTCCCCGGAACATTCCACCCCGCGTTGCCCGGCGGACACACCATCACCCGCAGCAGTTCGCCAGTCATGGAATGGCCGTTGAAATTTTCGGAAGGCATAGAAGAAGGCACAAAGACTTCTGACGCGTCAGCAGTCTCGCTCCAAGAAGTCTCTCGTTCCAAGAATCTAAAGAAACGCAGCCGCAAACGCAATGCGCGGACTAGGGCCGCAACAAAGACAGTCTCCTCGTGTTCGCCAGTAATCCACCTTGTCTCTTGCCAAACACCCTCCCGTGATATACATATCAGCGGTAACCCGTCCTAACGGCGTGCTCGAAGTTCAAGCAGTTGGTCATAAGCCGCGCGGTTCGAGTCCCGCCTTCCGCAATGTTACTGAGGCGGAAGATTCCAGGAGCCCTATGAAAGCGTCAGCGCCATTGCGTCTGTTCTTTTTCGCGGTCATATTCTTACTCGTCCATCAATTTGCATTTGCACAGGGCGCTGCTACCGGCGACCTGCACGTCAGCGTGAAGGATCCGAAGGGCGGCGGCGTGACCAACGCCACCGTCACCGCGCGGGATGTCGCCAAGGGCTTGGAACGCGCCGGCAGCAGCGACGGCCAGGGCGGATACAGTGTGCGCCAGTTGGCTCCCGGCACTTATTCCGTCACCGTGGACGCACCCGGCTTCGCCAAGGCCGAAGCCACCGGCGTCGCCATCACCGTCGGCGAGATGGCCGAGTTACCCATCACCGTCACCGTCGCTGGCGGCAGGGAAGTCATCGAAGTAAGCTCCCAGGCAGAGCTGGTTGAAACTTCGCGTAGCTCCACCACCGACACCATCGGCCAGCGCCGCATTGACAATCTGCCAATCAACGGCCGCAACTACATCAATTTCACGCTGACGGATTCGCAAGTCGTCCGCGATAACGCGCCTAACACCGGAGCTGCGCCCACCTCCGGCCTCAACATCAGCGGCCAGCGCGCCCGTTCCAACCTAGTCAATGTCGACGGTGCCGACGCCACCGACAATGCCGTTAATGGCGTCCGCTCCACTGTCTCGCAGGAGGCGGTCCAGGAATTCCAGATCATCACCAACAGTTATGCCGCCGAATATGGGCGCGCCTCGGGCGGCGTCGTCAACATCATCACCCGCTCCGGATCGAACGACTTCCACGGCGACGTCTACGGATACCTCCGCAATCGCAATTTCCAGGCCGTCAACCCCTTCAGCACAACATCCAATCCTGCATACACACGCGTGCAAGGAGGCTTGGCTTTCGGCGGACCTATTAAGAAGGACAAAACGTACTATTACTTCGCTTATGAAACTACGCGGCGGCATGAGACGGGGTTTTCGAGCATCGGCCAGGGAAATTTCGGACTGACCGGCGTCGACGTCTCGCAAATCTTTGGAGCTCCCGCGGGATTCTTCCCCAACATCCAAGCGACCCCCGAGCAGGCGGCGTTCCTGGCGGCTAACGAGATTCCAGATCCCACCGTGCAGACGTATGCTTTCATGGTCGGCGCTTCTTCCGGCATCGCTGTGAACGGGAGCTATCCTGCCTGGTTCGCGGTTCTTCCTCCAGCCTTTGTCCCCGCAGGGTTGCAGCAGTTTCCGTCTTCCTGCAATCCCGCGTTTGCCTCAGTCGCCGGGTTCGCTCCCTATTGCACCGGGCTACCATTGTCGTTCCAGACCTTGGCGTCGCAGAAAGGCAACTTCCCTGTCTTCGAAGGCACCAGCCTCTACTCGCTTCGAATCGACCACAACATCAGCAACAGCAACCGCCTGACTCTCCGCGGCAACGTCAGTCCGAGCACCGTTACGGGCATCGAAGTCAGTGGACAAGATCAGCCCTTCGGCCAGAATGCCTACTCACGAACTTCCCAGCAAACTTACCGTGACGCGGCCGGCGTTGCGCAGGATACCTGGACCCTCGGCAACAGTAAGGTGAATGAATTCCGCTTCCAGTTTGCACGTCGTGGACTGAATTATTTCTACAACACCAAGATCCCGGGCGGCGCCGATCCGGCCGTCAACATTCCCGGCTTCGCCTATTTCGGACGTGAGCCCTACTCGTACATCCAGCGCACCGAAAAGCGCTACCAGTTCACCGACAATTTTTCCTGGACCGTCGGTCGGCACGACACCAAGTTCGGAGGCGATTTCAACTACATCCCGACCAAGGCGATCTTTACTGTGAACTACGGCGGCGTTTATGACTTTGGCAACCAAGATCTGTTTGGGTCTCCATTCCCCAAATTCAGCCCGGTGCAGGCCTACGGTCTGGGTATGCCGGGGGATTTTATCCAAGGCATTGGCAGTCCCAGCGACTCATTTCCCAATAAACCTTTGGGATTGTACTGGCAGGACTCCTGGCGGTTGCGCCCCAATCTCACATTGAACTACGGCGTGCGTTACGACGTGGAATTCCCGCCCAAGTTCAAGCCCCCGGTAGGACTGGCGCTTCCAGCCTACCAAGCCCTCGGATTGCAAAAAGGCATTCAGACCGACAAGAACAACATTCAGCCTCGCTTTGGCCTAGCGTGGGACCCGAGGGGAGACGGCAAAACCGTAGTCCGCGCGTCTTACGGGATCTTCTATGACCACCCCCTACTCGGCCTCTATTTTCTCGGCGATGCCTCCGACGGCTCGACCAGCGGGCAATTGGCCTTCGCCGGCACTGGATTTTGTTCATCCGCCGGCAGTCCGGGCAACCTGAACGCGATCCCGATTTTCCAAGGCAATCTTATAAATCCAAACGCGCCCCAGTGTGTACCGTCGTCCTTCCCGCAAGCGAATGCCAACCTCTTCTACGAACCAAACCAGCAGCAGTTCCAGGCCTTGAATACTCCCAATTCAGTTTTCCTTAACCAGAACTACCTCAACCTCGCTCAAGGGACCTTCCTGCCGCTCGGCTTTCAACCCTTCGGTTATCCGCAGGCCAAGAACTTCGTTTACGCTTACTCGCAGCAAGCAAATCTGACCGTCGAGCGCGACCTTGGCAATGGCTTCGCCCTCAGCCTGGCCTACAACCTCAACTTGGGCCGCCACCTCAATCGTCCCATCAATGCCAGCACCATACGTGGGGACTTGATGACCGCTAACTTCGAGGCGGCGTATTACGACGCGATACTCGCGGGCCAGACTCCTCCCGCCAGCCCGTTCACCGTCAGCGGCTGCAATGCCCCGGGCGCCCCATTCCCCTACGTCGACCCCGCACTTATGAACTTTTTCCGGCCATCTGGGCTGAATCCCTCAATCGCAGTGGCCCGTTATGCAGCCGGCGACGCCAATTGCGTAACGCAGGCGCGGACTCTTCTCGCTAGCCTCCCGGGGTTCAATACGAAATGCAACCCCATACCTCCCACGCCCGATTACACCGGCTGCATCCCCTTTGGGGACATGGACGCCAACTATTCCAACGGCACGTCGAACTACAACGGACTGACCGCCAACCTCCGCAAGCGTTTCAACCACCATTACGAATTCCTGGCTTCGTACACCTGGTCGCACGCGATCGACGATTCCACCGATCTGCAGGCCACGCTCACCCCGCAGGACAGCTACTTCCCGAGTGCCGATCGTTCCACCTCCACCTTCGATCAGCGCCATCGCTTCGTCTTCAGCGGCGTCTACCAGACGGGCAGGCTCGGTGGCGACAGACTCGCCAGCAAGTTCTTCAGCAATTGGACGTTCGCCCCGTTGATCGAATTCGGCTCCGGGCGGCCGTTCAACATCATCACCGGCAATGGCGACAACTTCCAGTTGTCTTCGCTTACTGGTCGCCCAAATACTACCGTCGACCCAGCCTGTGGTACCGTCTATAAAAGCAAGTACTCGCCGACGGGTGTCCTACAGGAGCCTTGTATCAACGGCTTCATTGCCACTCAAACCCTCCCTACTCTGGCGCAACTCGACGGCAACCTCGGCCGCAACGCCGGCGTCACGCCATGGACAGTCTTCAACGATCTGCGTGTCGCCAAACGCATCTACTTTGGCGAGCGCTTCAACATGGATCTCATCGCCGACATGTTCAACATCGCCAACCGCTACAACGTGGCCGCCGTAAGCCCGCTCTTCACCAACGCCGGTCAGGCCACCGCCTCCTACGACCCGCGCCAGTTCCAGTTTGCGTTGAAATTGAATTGGTAAAATCAGATCTTCGGAGTCACGCGCTGGGTTCGAAGGGGGTTGGCAGGTTGCTGAAAAACTCGATGTTGCGCTTGATTTTGGGTAGCGCAGCGCTTCAGCGCTGCGGCAACACCGCCATTTTGATCCTGCTGGCGCTGCTCTTTTCCACCTACGCCCTTGGCGACAGCGGACCCGATATCTACAAGACGAAATGTTCGGCCTGCCACGGCAAAAACGGAGCGGGCGACACTATGCTCGGCAAGAACCTGAAGCTGCGTCCTTTGGCTTCAGACGACGTCCAAAAACAATCGGACGACGAGCTCTTCACCATCATCAGCAAAGGCAAAAAAAGGATGCCGTCTTTTGATCGCAAACTCTCCAAAGATCAGATCCACGATTTGGTAAAGTACATCCGCTCGCTGAAGAAATAGTGCAAAAAGAAAAGCCGCAGCGAGCCTGCGGCTGTCCTCCCGTTTCACTCTCGTGGCATTTCCGGATTACTGCTTGGGATGCTTGTCCTTATAGATGCTCTTGCTGATCCGGTTCTGCTGGCGATTGATCCCTTTCTGCTCGGCCTTGGTGAGATGGCCGTTGTGCTGCGCCATGTCTTTCTGTTCGCGGTTCTGCACACTGGCCTCGCGCTTCTCGAGGTGGGCTGCCTGCTGCGAATTCAATTTCCCGCTCTTGATGCCGTTGCCAATGCGCTGTTGCTGCTTTGCCTCGCGGCGATTTACTTGATTGACGCGCGGATGACCGGGATCGACAACGCCCGGGCCCGCTCCCGAAGGAGTCGTTGCGGTTTGAGCAGAGGCGGAACCAGCGGCCATAAGTCCACCGACTGCCAGTATTAACAGCGAGTTTGAGAATTTGTTGTTCATGTGGATAGAAACCTCCACCGGAAAGATTAGTTTCGCAGGGTGCGGATGGCGAGGTTACTTAAGTGATAGCCCGTAAGTTACCAGGTTATTGTGTCGCGCGGACACTCGTGTCCGCGGCCCTTGATCTAGGACTCTGATCTAGTCGAAGTCAATGCTCTCGAATCCCAAACCCTGCAACAGACTGCGGATTGTCGAAGCCGCATTCTGCTCAGCCGTTCGCAAAATGCCATCGGCCAACGCGGCCCCTTGCATCTGGCGTTCCGCCTCCTGGCGCACCTGTGTTTCCAGATTTGGATCGGTCGGCACCAGCACTCCAGTTTGACGGGAATATACGCGGGTCTTCGCGCTGTCGAGCCGCGTGCTGAACACCTGCGCCGCGGGAAGATGCAAGTGAACATGCTTGCCATCCACTTTGACGTCGTCTGGTTTCAGATTCGAGAAATCAATTCCGGCGACAACCTCGCCGTGGACCATCATCAAGAGACGATCTCCAGTCAGAAAATCCGGCAGGAGAGGATTTTCTTTCGCGCCGGTCACCAGCTTATCCATGGTATAAACCACGGTCTCCAGCCGCTGCAGCCGCTGAATGCGATCGACCACCGTGGGCTGGCTGACATCGATCCTGATGGTTCTGCCCGTCGCCGCCGACAACAAATGGCTCAACAGCTCTCGCCCGGAACTTCGCGACAGCATCAACCATCCGAGTGAGCCGATGGCCGCTACTCCGAGGATCAGCCCGAGGACGAGCGCGAACACAACCGCCGCGGACGATCGAGCAGACGATGGCCGAGCGGATCGAGGAGCAGGTTTAGAAGATTGGACGCCTTCATCAGGATCGTGAGGCATGAGCAAGGTTACCATCCGTGGACTCTAGAAACGTAAACCAGATTCGAGGGTACGGCTCGACTTACTTGCCTCGACGAAAATTGAGGGGTGGCGTTTGGTTTGTACCCCCCCCCCCCCCCCCGATTTGCGCTAAACCATTGAAACATAAGTACTTAACTCCAGACTCTAGAAAACAATGGAGTTAGCGTCGAAGTGGTCTGATCGGGCTCGATCAGGCGCATCGAGCGCGCGCTGCCTGTCCGGTCTTCATTTTCGAGTATGGCGGAGGGGAGTGTCTATGATGGCGGTCACAGTTGTATGTGATGAAAAATCGATGGTCGATAGAGCGCGCGAATGGGGCACTCTCTCCTGCCGCACAAAGCGGGGTCGAACGATGTCGGCTGTTCCTTAGGCCCCCTTCGGCTCTCGCTCAGGGCAGGCTTTCTCGAAAAGCGCGAGAAGGGGCGCACCCCCAGTTATTCGGTCGAATGTTAAGAAGACAACGCCGCGTTTTACTTCCCGGTTAAAGTGGCCCACCCCCGCTCTTGGCTGGTTCCTCGTCTTGTTGAACCTGCGGGATATGGGGTACCCCCTTCCCCCCTGATTGGAATCATCGGGTTACGTGTATTGATTCGCGGGGGATTATACGGAAAATATTCCGGAATAAGGACTTAGAAGAGATCCTTTTCGAGAGATGCTTCGCTTCGCTCAGGATTTCGGCAGCGGACTGATGCCCGCTAATCGCCTCAACTAGCTTGTCAAAGAGAGCTGAAAATGGGGCTGGGGTAGCTTCGAGGGCCGTCTTCGGGAGACGCATACCTCGGCACTGCTCCAATCAGGGGATCATTATCGCATCGGGCGAACTGGACGTCTGTGACGGCTGTCACAGGTTGATTGTGAAAAATCCGGCGTCCCCGACCTGCGGGCTTTTGATCTCCGTTGTCGGGAGAGAACGCTGTGAGGGTCGGAAACGCTTTGAGCGACTCGTAAACAAGAGTGTCCTTTTCGAGATGCCTCTTGATGAAACGTTCCATGGGGTGGGACGCACCGTACCCAAACCGTAACTGGGCAAGCAGAGCCTTCGCCGCAAAAGTCGCGCGACTATGATAAATCGCATTTTCCACAAAACCGACCCGCCTCCGGCGAATCGATTCGATTGCTCCAGCGTCAATGAACATTCCAGTCTTCAGGTCGAGTGCGATCGCGTTGCAATTCAAGTTAAAGCTTCTCAGCACGTTTTCGAGAGAGAAGATGCTTCCGGTCTTTCGGAGTCCAATGGAATCTTCCAAGCGCCATACATCCCACGTCGGTCGTCCCTGCTCCCGGAGAACAAAGCCTCCGTGCCGATTCTTGAGGCCAAAAGCGGCAAGGACATAATTGAAATCTTCTCTATTGATACCCGCGACGCCGAGATCGAAATCGCGCGGTGCTCCGTGGCCCTGCCCCTCGCACAGCGAGGCAATCGCGTCACGAACCGCCCCCGCAAGAACATATATTTTGGCGTCACGCTTAAGAAGCTCTTCCAGCAGGGACGAACGACTACCATGGCCAATTGAATCGACAATATGATGTCGTACCGCGGTTAAGCGTAGCCGTTCCATTCCCAGAGCCCTATAAATTAAGTCTACCCGATGAGATTTGGCGTATCAATGACAATGACGTGCGCTCGAGAAGCGCACAAGAAATGCAGCATTCCAGGCTTTCGAGAGGGGCCGTTCGCCGATTGCCATTTCGGGGAAGTTCGATAAATTTTGGGTTCCCCGCCCGCCAACGTTGTACCATGGCCTATGGAGTAGGTGCAGGCGAGGAGAGACTCTTGCCCACGGAGCACACGGACCACACGGTCTTTTGTCCCGAAGACCCAGAGTCCCAACATCTTGAGGGATGAGGCCTCATGAAAAATGCAACACTCTATTTCCACTATCCCTGCTTCGATGGACTCGTTTCTGGCGTGCTCGCATGGGTCTTTCTCGAACATTCCAAGCACTGGCAAATTGAACGGCTTTGTCCCGTTAATTACGATGTTCGCGACACGTGGAGTTCTACTGAGCTACACTCACCCGCCGCGGTAGTTGACTTTTTGTACCACTCGCAAGCCACGTTTTGGGCCGATCACCATGCCACAACGTTTCTTACAGGGGACGCTGAGACGGAATACAAACAGCGAAACGCTCATGCGTGTCTGCTGTTTGATGAAAAGGCTGCCTCTTGTGCAAGTTTGTTATGGGACAATTTGCGTTCTCGCATACCAAATGCTGCACGCTACGAAGAGATGGTCTTTTGGGCCGGCAAGATTGACTCGGCCAACTATTCATCAGTGGATGAGGCAATTTTAGGGGATGCGCCCGCGTTGCGAATCAGTTCTAGTCTCATGCTGCAGAACGGGCTAGACTATGCGCGTCTTCTCTTGACGGAGTTGCGCACTGGTGACTTGTGCTACGTTGCGGAACTTGCGCCCGTACAAACAAGATTTGATGAAGTGCGGCGACGAAAACTAGCGGGTTTAAAGAGGGCAGAAGGTCACGTAATGCTTCACGACGGCGGAGTCGTCATCTTCGACGTTCAAGCAAGAGATGATGAGATCATGAGCCGATATGTTCCTTACCATTTTTTCCCCCAAGCGCGTTATTCTGTTGGCGTGGTGCGCTCCAGCAGCGAGGTGAGGATCACTGCTATGCGAAATCCTTGGAAAACTTTCGACAGTATTCCACTGGGGAAGATCCTTGAAGAGTTTGGAGGCGGCGGTCACCAACGCGTAGGGGCTGTTGTCTTCCCAATTGAGAGAGCCTACCAGGTGCAGCCAGTAGTGGACCGCCTCGTGTCCGAAATGCGTTCCCATGCGCCGAGTGAACGGGTGACAGCTTGATCGAAAAGTTCAATTTCTACGATATCTATGGCTATTTCTTGCCGGGTCTCGCCTTTCTAGGTGTTCTATGGCTCCCTTTCATGATCGTTCATCCGGTTTGGCCGCCAAGCGAGTGGGGTTCGGCTATCGCGGCGTTGGCATTCGCATACCTGCTGGGTCATTTCTTGCAAGGATTTGCTACTAATGCGCTGCCATCCACATTGGTCAAAGGCCGCTTTCCGTCGGCCGCTCTTCTGGATCCTGGAACTCCACCCGAGTTTCCCGACGAGTTGCGACATGAGATCGCTGAGATCGTCAAGACCCGGCTTCATCTCGACGTTAGAGTGGATGCCGTTGGCAACGATGAGATCGACAGAGCGCGCAACAGTGTATTTAACATTGCGCGACTCGCGTTGTCGAAAGATAAGGTCGTAAGTTATCCCGAGCAATTCGAGGGAATGTATGCCCTCTCAAGAGGCCTCGCCGTTGGCCTAGGTCTTGGGTCTTCGTACCTGTTTGGCTGGACCGCCAGTAGGTGCGCGATCTTAGTCAAGCCGGCATATATTTTGGCGAGCATCGCGTTTCTTTGGCTCATTATCCTATCTTCACAGCTCGTTTGGGGGAGCAGAGAATCGCATGTTCGTACGACTCGTGAGTGGAGATCCCTGGGGGCCGTTGGCGTTGTGCTTCTCTGTGCCGGATACTTCCTCGGGCGACCTTACGCTCCGTGCCATGACAAGTGGTTTCTCTTTGCTATTATTGCCGTCGCAACGTTGATCGCGAGCTTCCGGTTCTACAACGCCTATAAATTCTTTGCTGTCCATTTTGCAAAAACCGTGTGGCGGGACTTTCTAGCCTTCCGTGCATTCCGCTCGGAAGGAAATTCCACCGCAACTCCAAACGCAAAAGGAAGCGACCATTAAGCATTTCCCGTCAGCCAACGGAAAAGGCCACGCTCATTTCTGAACGTGGTCTTTATTTAAGGCCGGCAACTACCTACTCTCCCACACACTTTCGCGTGCAGTACCATCGGCCCAGCGGGGCTTAACTTCCGTGCACGCCAGGACTCACCGGCTTCCCATCCCGAACAGCACCAGAATCGGCGCTGAGAAACCTCGGGCCGGACTCCGTGAAGCGGTGGCTTCAGACGTCGTGGCGTGATTCGCTCGCGGCTGCAGAGCCTTGACTACCA
>CAWBJV010000006.1:0-488860 GCA_963789205.1 uncultured Acidobacteriaceae bacterium | reverse complement strand
GAAACACCCGAAACATGTGCAGCCAGACGGTGATCACCATCAGGTGTGCCGCCCAACGATGCATGTTGCGCAAGAGCTTCCCAAAGGGCACATCATGCTCCAGGTAGAGCACATCCCGGAATGCTTGCACCTTGGTGGGGTGGTAGATAACATCAGTAGCACGCCGGTGAAGGTAAGCACGATGAACAGGTAAAACGTGATTCCTCCCATGCCCCAGGTGAAGCTGTAGCGTACGGCGTCGCGGTTGATCTTAGCCGGATGCAAATGCAGAAAGACGTTCGACAGCACGCCCAGGGCGCGATTGCGCGGGGTGTCATCGTGCTTGTGACGAAAGATGGAGGTGAAAACCTGAGTCTTGGTCGGGTCCTTGAGAAGATCAACCTGTTCCTTGGCCTTGGCCGGCAAGTCGGTCCTGAGCGACTGCAAATCGGCCTTCACCCCGGTGGCCGCTCGCTCCAGGATGCCGGTTGTCTTTCCGTTCTTGCCGTTCTTTTCGTTCTTTTTTGTTCGAGCTATTCTCTTCAGCCATTTGCTTCTCTTTTCTCCCGGCACATCTGGCGCAGCCCCCCAATGTGCGTTCACGCTTGAGGCGAGTTCAAGTCAGACTCATGACGGCAGATACGCTCCCGGATCGTTGAAGCTGCTCGGCTGACCCTTGGGCCACTGATAAAGGCGGGAGGTGTCCACGATGATTTCGCCGTCAGGAGCCAGTTGCACGAAGGCGCGGTCCATGGGCCGGGGCGCTGGCCCCTCGAAATTGATACCTTCGTCGTCATAGCCGCTTCCGTGGCAAGGACACTTGAACTTGTTTTCGCTGGCCTTCCAGTCAGGCGTACAGCCGAGGTGGGTACAACGAGCGTAGATGACAAAGATACGATCGGGTCGGCGATCCACCCAGATGCGATACTTCTGCTGCCATTTCGTGTCCACACCCAATCCATAATCGGACGCATAGCGACTGAGACGGTGGTTTGAAAAAGATGCCGGGCTTTAAAACGGAAAAACGCCAGAAACCATGCCGTCAGAAAGGTGGTCAACCGCACCCACACCAGCCGACGGCGGCGCTGGTTGACGACATTGTCTTCCGGACCAACCGCGGCCACGCCCGCGGCGGCCGCCGCCTTCGAAGTACCCACCGCCCCCGAACCAACATAAGGAGTGGCCTTTGCTGCTGGAACAGGCGGTGTGTTGGGCGCATCCGGACTTTCTGCCATGATCCTCGATCCTCCTCCGTAACCCCGATTCCCGAATCTGTTTCTCCCGGTTCAATCGGCGAGCATGGAATGCGCCGCCGGCTCCCTTTCGTGATCCGCAACCTCCGTCCCCGGTTCATCGTTCGCTGACAGGTTCGCTGGCAACATGATCGCTGCCGACACCAATGAAGCGAGAGCCTGAATGAATTTTGGCGAGTCATTGAGGCCGCGCGTCATCTCAAAGCGCCTGATGCCGAGAAGCCGGGCCTCCTGCCGCGCATGATGATCAATTTCTCCCAGGGTCTCGACGTGGTCGGAGACAAATGAAATTGGGACGATGCATACTTCGCGCCGCTTCTCCGAGGCCGCCTGCCGCAGTGTCTGGTGCAACGACGGCTCCAGCCATCGGCTGGCGCCCACCTTGCTTTGATAGCACAGGCGATGATCATTGGACCATCCTCCCTGCTCCATCACCAGGCTCACGGTTTCTTCATGTGCTGCTTGTAGGGGTCACCCTTTTCGATCACGATACCGGGACACCGTGCGCGCTGAAGACCAGCGGCACAGCTTGCGGATCGGAAAAACGGGCAAGCGCCTCATCAATCCTCTCCACAACGGCCGCGATGTATTGCGGATTACGATAAAAAGGCGCGACACAGGAAGTCGGCACTTCGCTCTTCCACTGCCTTCGCCACTCGTTCAAACTGCTGCCGGTCGTCGTGCTGGAGTATTGCGGATAGAGAGGTAGCAACACGACCTGGTCCACTTCCGCGTCCTGTAATTGTGCAATCGCCTCGGCCGTGAACGGGTGCCAGTAGCGCATCGCCACCACGCAGCGCGCATCGACACCATCGAGGATGAGACGCGCTTCCAACGCAGCGGCCTGTTGCTCGGTGAACCGGCGAATGGGAGAACCCCCAATGGCTGCGTAATGCTGAGCTGCTTTTTTCGCGCGCGTCTTTGAGATCAGCCTCGCCAACGCACGACGGCCAAGCCGGGAAAACGGGAAGTCAATGATGTCGGGATCGCAGAAAAGGTTATAAAGGAAAGGTTCGACCGTCGCCAGGGAGTCGGGTCCACCGAGTTGGAAGAGGACTACACCAACACGTCTCGAAATCCCCACCATTCGTCGATCCCCAGAGAGGTGGACACGATGTTACTCAAAAACCGCGGCGTTCGTCAATGCATTACCGCTCGGAGTTCGCGCGACCCAAAATAAAATCTATCGTCAATTCGCAAAAGATCAATTCGCAGAGAACGGAGCACGAACTCGCTTGCGTAAATCACATCGAGCTGTGATACACTTCCGTTTGTTCACGCGCGGTCGCATCGATTTCGGCGCGCTCTCACGAGCGGAAAGCCGATTTATTCGAGTGGGGCAGGGGGTCTTGATACATGGGGCTGGTTCTTCTCTGCGTCATCTGGCTAATTACCTTTGCCAGCACTTATTTCTTTATTGCGAAAACTTGGTGGTTCCCTCACGGGGCTTCCGCTTCAACCGCCGCGCTCGACCACCAGTTCGCCATAACCTTCATTCTCATGGGCGTTATCTTCGTGGCCGCCCAGTTGGCGTTGGGATATTTCGTCTGGAGATATCGCGACCATTCTTCCGCCACCCGCGCCGACTACTCGCACGGCAACCTCACGCTGGAAATCGTCTGGACCACTCTCACCGCGATCCTCTTCATCGGGTTGAACTTGATGGGGAGTCCCATCTGGGCGGCGGAACGTTTTCGCCCGGCGGTGGACGATGCTACGCGGGTAGAAGTCAAGCCATGCAGTTCGCCTGGTATTTCCGCTATCCCGGCCCCGATGGCAAGTTTGGAATCGCCAAGCCGGAATTGGAAGACCCGTCCGCGGGAGGGGAAGCGGCCTTGGGCCTGGACCCGGCGGATCCTGCGTCGAAGGATGATGTGGTGACGGGCATTATGGAAGTGCCAGTGGGCCGCGAGGTGGAAGTCATTTTGCGCGCGCATGACGTGATCCACAGTTTTTTTATTCCTGCCATGCGCTTCAAGCAAGACGCCGTGCCCGGCCTTGCGATCCATATGCACTTCACTCCAACCGAAACCGGTGACTTCGAAATCGCTTGCGCGGAACTGTGCGGGCTCGGCCACTACAAGATGCACGGCATGCTGAAGGTTGTCAGCCAGGATGATTTTGACAAGTGGCTGGCGGCTCGGGAGGCGGAGAAACAATAAATGGTTGCCCAGGAATCGCACCAACATTCGGCCCCGCAAGGCTTCATCCGCAAATGGGTTTTCAGTCTCGACCACAAGGTCATCGGTCTGCAGTATTACTTCCTCGCGCTCACCGCGGTTTTCGTCGGCATGTTTCTCTCCCTGCTGATGAGGATCCATCTCATCTGGCCGACAGCCGTCCTGCCGTTGGTGGGCGAGATCAAACCCGAAACCTATCTCGCTCTGGTCACCATGCACGGCACGATCATGGTGTTTTTCGTGCTGACTACCGCGCCTCAGGGCGGTTTCGGCAACTATTTCCTGCCCATACAAATCGGCGCGCCCGACATGGCGTTCCCCGTCCTGAACATGCTTTCGTTTTGGACGACGTTCGTCGCCTATGTTGTGATGCTGTCAGCTTTTTTTGTAGTGGGTGGAGCGCCGCTTCACGGCTGGACCGGGTACGCGCCGCTGAGTGCGCTTCAATCCGCGGGCTGGGTGAGGGCCTGGGCGCGGACCTCTGGATCACCAGCATCGCGATTTTCTGCATCGCGTCGCTCATGGGCGCTCTCAACTTCATTACCACCACGCTCGACATGCGCGCCAAGGGCATGAGCATGATGCGCATGCCTCTGACTTGCTGGTTGTGGTTCATCACCGCCATCTTGGGTTTGCTGGCGTTCGGAGTTCTGCTCTCGGCCGGCATTCTTCTGCTCATGGACCGCAACATCGGTACCAGCTTCTTTCTGCCGCTCGGCACGATTAACGGTCAGCTCACTGGACATAAAGGTGGTTCGCCGCTGCTTTGGCAGCACCTATTCTGGTTCTTCGGTCATCCCGAGGTCTACATCGCGATCCTTCCCGGGATGGGCGTGGCCTCACAAGTACTTTCGACGTTTTCCCCAAGCCGATCTTTGGTTACAAGGCGATGGTGTATGCCATGCTGGCGATTGGCCTGCTCGGGTTCATGGTGTGGGGACATCACATGTTCATGAGTGGCATGAGTCCTTATACGGCTTTTGCCTTTTCGATTATGACCATGGCGATCGGGGTGCCATCCGCCATCAAGACCTTTAACTGGCTGGGGACGCTTCATAAGGCCCGTATCCGGTTCCAGTCGCCGATGCTGTTTGCGATCGGCTTTGTGTCGCTGTTCGTTTCCGGCGGATTGAGCGGCCCGTTTCTGGCTCAGCCGGCGCTGGATATCCCATTGCATGACACCGCCTTCGTGCCCGGCCACTTTCATCTGATCATGGGTGTAGCCGCCATTTTCGGGATCTTTGCCGCAACCTACTATTGGTTCCCCAAGATGTTTGGCCGAATGATGAACGAGAAGCTGGCGCGAATCCATTTCTTCTTTACACTGATCGGCACCTATTCCGTCTTCATGCCGATGCACTATCTGGGCCTCGCGGGCCAGCCCCGACGCTACTCTCAGCTGACCGAACTCGCTTATCTTCATCCTCTGATCGGCCTCAACACGTTTATGACATATGCGGCGATCATAACCGTCGCCGCTCAGCTCATCTTCCTCCTCAATCTGTTCTGGAGCATGTTCAAGGGACCGAAGGCGAGCGATAATCCCTGGGAAGCGACCACGCTGGAGTGGACCACCGCCACTCCGCCACCACACGACAATTTCGGAGGACGTACGCCTGTAGTCAATAATGGCCCGTACGAATACAGCGTGCCAGGAGCACCGCGCGACTACGTGATGCAAAGTGACCCGGCAACCGTGACAGCACACTAATATAATTGATGAGTTTCTAGAGAGATTACGCGAGCAAGTATGGCGAGCTTCACTCCTACGATTCCGGCGTCCCGCCCCACAACCTCCCGGGGAAAACGCGGCGATCTGCCGCCAGTAGTAGGTGGCGGAGACGGCGGACGTCCTGATCCCGGCTCGCCTGACTACGGAGCACGTTTGCGCCGGGCGCGACTCGGATTAGCGGTAGCTCTGACGCCGATCGGAATGTTGTTCGTTGCCTTTACCAGCGCCTACATTGTGCGTCAGGGGCTGCCGACCTTCGACCCAAGCACCAACACCGTGGTGCACGACTGGATCCCCGTGCGGCTGCCCACACTTTTGTTTCTGGTCAATACGTGTGTGCTGCTGTTGAGCAGCGTAACCATCGAGTTTGCGCGGCGGCAACTTGCGCGGCAAGTCGCGCTTGAACCCGTGCAGTCCATTCCGGGAGTATCGCTGGGAACGGAGCGGAAATTTCCCTGGCTGGCGCTGACCATTGTGCTTGGACTGTGTTTTCTCGCCGGACAATGGCTGGCCTGGAGGGATCTGGCGGCGCGCGGGTTCTATGTCGCCACGGGCCCGAGCAGTTCCTTCGTGTATCTGCTCACAGGCGCTCACGCCGTGCATCTGCTCGGAGGAATCCTGGCCCTGCTGGCGGCCGGAGTGTCCGTCTTGTTGAACCGGCCTTTGGCATCGCGCCGGATTGTGGTTGATGTCACGGCCTGGTATTGGCATTTCATGGCTCTGCTGTGGATTTACATTCTGGCGCTGCTGGAGTTTGCACACTAGCCAGATCACACAGGCCAGACAAGGAGACTGAACGCATGGCGGAAGCTGCCGTGCCGCAGAATGTCGCGGCGATCGATACTTCAGCGATCTATGAGCCGTCGCTGTTTGGCACGTATTCGAAGAAAATCGGGATGTGGCTGTTCCTGCTCTCCGACTCGCTGACTTTCGGCGCGTTGCTCTATGCCTACAGCTACGGACGCATCTCTATCTCAAATTGGCCAACGCCGTTCCACTCCGGGAGCATCGTCAATGCCACCATCATGACCGCGTTCCTGTTGACCAGTTCGCTAACCATGGTCCTGGCGGTCAATGCGGCGGCACGTGGAAACGACAAGGCCCGGCGACTCTGGCTGCTCGCCACCATGGCGTGCGGGACAGGTTTTGTCATTCTCCACGGTAAAGAATGGAGCCATCTCATCTCCGAGGGTCTGCGCCTACCCATCTTCCCGGCTGTCCCGAACCAGGAGGTTGCGTCCGAATTCGTCGATGTATCAAAAACGGTGCCCCAGTTCGCGGCAACTTTTTTTGGGCTGACCGGAATGCACATGCTGCACGTCACGCTGGGAGTGGTTTATCTGGGTGTCATTGCGCTGCGGCGTAAGTTCATCCCGATTCTTTTCGCGCTTTGGCTGGTGGCGTGGCTGGCGACACCCGCTTACAGTCCCTTCCATTATGGGGCGCATGTGCTGCTGATTGCGGCGCTCGTCTGCTCCCTGATTTTGTGGCTGAAGCCGAAAGTTTATGACGCCGCCGATGTCGAGGTCGCCGGGCTGTACTGGCACTTTGTGGACCTGGTGTGGATGTTCATCTTCCCCCTCGTCTACATAATGTCGACCAAGATCACCTAGGAACCAGGAAAGATAAGTTATGGAAGACGCTTCTCAACTGGCAATTGAACAACGCGTGGCCGAAGAGCAACGGCATCACAGTGTCACTCCCTTTTTCTGGGTGTGGGGAGTGCTTCTGGTTCTGACGGCAATCGAAGTTTACCTGGGCTATCAGAACATGGAGCCCAAGCGCATGCTGTCGATCCTGATGTGTCTGTCGATCGTCAAGGCTGCGCTGATCATCGGGTATTTCATGCACATGAAGTACGAGGTGTCGCGCATGAAGTACCTCACCATGTGCTCGCTGGTGTTTTGCCTGGCCATGATGATGGTCTTCTTTCCGGATGCGTTCCGCATTATCTCGTTGGGGGTAAAGTGAGGCGTTCGGTACAGAGTTCGATACAACTTGCCGTGCTGGGTGGGCTTCTGTGCTTGTGGACGATCCCCGCCTTCGCACAAGCCTGTGCCATGTGCTACAGCACGGCCTCGGCAACTTCCAAAGATGGGCAAAGGGCCATCGGTAAAGCTGTCGCAGTCTTGGTGACTCCGCCCCTTGGAGTGATGACCCTGGGCGTCGGGCTGGCTTTTCGCTATGGCAGGAAGCGTGATCAGGAACAGAATCTCGACGACGATTCTCGACCGCTATAAGCTTCACTCTGAAATCGAAGTCACTTCGGAATGCCCAGGGAGATACACTCCAGCGCACCCGCCGTGCGGATTCTTGTCGCGTCCGATTGCAACCACGCCCGCCCTTAAGTGGCAAAATACAGCGCAGCGTAGTAAGCAAGCACCCCGAAAGCTACGATCCCACAAATTGCGTAGCAAGTGAAAATCCACGTATTGCGATCTTCATGCTGAACAGCGTGCTGACCAGTTTGTGGATTCCCAGATTTCGTCCCAGTGGCCGGTGCATCCATGCGAGGCTCCCCGAACGTGCTGAATTGTGTAAAACGAAGCGCCCACCCGCGGCCCCACAACGGATGGCACGGGCTGAATTGTACTCCGGAAGGAAGCTGAAAACAGCTAAAAATTTGCAGGGGTGGCTGGCGCGCCAAGCCCAAACGATCGCCAAGGCCAGACGATGGCTGCCTCAGCCGGGATATCGCCCCGTAATGTACCCTTCCAACTCCTGGATGGTTTGTGCCTGACCGGAGATGATCCAGCGGACCAGGTCGCCAATCGACACCACACCCACAACCACGTCGTCGTCGACCACGGGAAGATGACGAAAACGCTGGTTCGTCATAATGGCCATGCATTCGTCCACCGTGTTTTGCGGAGTAACGAAGACCACCGGGCTGGTCATGATCTCCCGCACAAGCGTGTCCTTTGAGGAGTGCCCCTTGAGGATCACTTTGCGGGCATAGTCGCGCTCCGACAGGATGCCGACCAAGCTGTTCTGGGATATCACAAGCAGTGCGCCTATGCTCTCCACCGCCATCTTCTCAACGGCCTCGTAGACAGACTGCTCGGGCGTTACGGACAGGACCCGATTGCCGCCCTTGCTCTTCAACAGCGATTCAATTGTGTCAGTGATTTTCATGAAGCACCGGCGATCGCATGCACATCAATCCTGCCGCTAAGAAAAGCCCCTGCGCAAGCAGAGGCCTTTTCACAAACCAAGTTATAGAAATCAAGCTCGCAAAACCACGAACTCGCTCATGCGACTTTCACGAAAATAATCACAAGCGTGAACAACACCAGCGACTCGATGAAGGCCAGACCCAGAATCAGTGCCACCTGAATGCCAGTCCGCGCCGCCGGATTGCGTCCGAGCGCTTCGCACGCCGCCGACGCGGCACGCCCCTGGCCCTGCGCCGCTAACCCGGCTGCGATGGCGATCGCGAAACCAGAAGTGATTGCCACCCAGTTGGTCGAACCCGCTGCGCCCGCGCCCGTCTGGGCAAACGCCGGGACAGCCAGGATCGAGAACATTATCATCACGAACAACAACATCACGATTTTCCGCATTTTTCTCCTTAATGAATTGCCCCCAGTGGGTGGTTGACGCCGTGCTCAAGTAAGCCAGCGCCCTCACGCTGAAGGGCAGGTGTCAGGTGTCAGGTCCCAGGTCTCAGGAAAACCTCACCCTTGAATTTCCTGAGGCCAGACAACTAAATCCGCTTTGACTTCAAAAGCGTAAAAATTGTACACCGATCCCGCTTTTCGCCGCCAGTGTCAAAATGATGGGTAGCGCGAGCGCCTCGCCCGCGAAAAGCTGCGAGCTTCGCAACATCATGGTGCAAGACCAATCAGAGGCTCCCGCCCGTCCTAGACTTCTGATCAAAAGTTGAGGCTTCGAGTGCTGCGGAGTTTCTCGGGCGAGGGCGCCCGTGCCACACAACCTTCGTGAGCGGATTCCTTTCTGCACTTGCACCTCGCGCCCGCATCCTCGAATATGTTCTGTACCCTATGCCGCAAGACGTCGCCCCACCCCCAGCCCAATCCGCGCAACTCGACGCCTCGGCTCTTGAAGCCTCTCTCCGCCGCCACCTTCGCGGAGAGGTCCGCTTCGACTCGGGCAGCCGCGCTCTCTATGCAACCGACAGCTCCAATTACCGTCAGGTTCCGATCGGCGTCGTAGTTCCGCGCGATAAGGAAGATGTTCTCGCCACAGTTTCCCTCTGCCGCGACCATCGCGCTCCGCTCCTCGCACGCGGAGGAGGCACGTCACTCGCCGGACAATGCTGTAACGCCGCGGTCATCCTCGACTTTTCGAAGTACATGGCGAGCATCCTCGAAATCGATCCTGAGCGCCGTATCGCGCGGGTCGAACCCGGCGTCGTCCTCGACAGTCTTCGCGCGGCGGCCGAGAAGCACCATCTCACCTTTGCGCCCGATCCCGCTACCCACGACCGCTGCACGCTCGGGGGCATGATCGGCAACAACTCGTGCGGCGTGCACTCGATCATGGCGGGCAAAACTGACGACAATATCGAGTCGCTGGAGGTCCTCACTTACGGCGGCCAGCGCATGCACGTCGGTGCGACCAGCGCGGACGACTTCGACCGCTTCATTCGCGAAGGCGGACGCCGCGCCGAAATCTACACTGGACTCAAATCCATCGCCGAGCGCTACGGCGAGCAGGTCCGCCGCCAGTTTCCGAATATTCCGCGCCGCGTTTCCGGATACAACCTCAACCACCTGCTTCCCGAAAGCGGCTTTCACGTGGCGCGCGCATTGGTCGGGTCCGAAGGCACTTGCGTCACGGTTCTCGAAGCCACCTGCCGCCTCGTCGAGAGTCCACCGGCGCGGGTGTTGCTCGTCATTGGATGGCCCGATATTTATCTCTGCGCCGACCACGTCCCGCAGATCATGGAACATCACCCCATCGGCCTCGAAGGGTTTGACGACATCATGGTTGACGCGAGCCGCCGCAAAGGCGTGAACCTCGAAGGTCTCGCGCTGCTGCCTGAAGGCGGCGGCTGGCTGATGGTCGAGTTCGGCGCCAACACCGCCGCCGAAGCCGAATTGCAGGCCCGCAATCTGATGGAGACGCTCGATCGCACGGCGGCTCCTCCCAACCTGCGCCTGTTCACCGATCAGAAACAGGCCCGGCGCATTTGGGAAGTCCGCGAGTCCAGTCTCGGCGTGACTTCGCACGTTCCCGGCGAACCGTTGCGCTGGGAAGGCTTCGAAGATTCCGCGGTCGCGCCCGAAAAACTCGGCGCCTATCTCCGCGATCTGCGCCGGCTGATGCAAGCCTTCCACTACGAAGGTTCGTTCTACGGCCACTTCGGCCACGCCTGCGTGCATACCCGCATGGACTACGATCTCGAGTCCACCGAAGGCGTGCGCAAGTTCCGGCAGTTTATGGAAGAGGCTGCCGACCTCGTGGTCCGCTACGGCGGCTCGCTCTCCGGCGAACACGGAGACGGCCAGGCTCGCGCCGAACTTCTTCCAAAAATGTTTGGGCCTGAAATTATGCAGGCCTTCCGCGAGTTCAAGTCGCTTTGGGATCCCGATTGGAAGATGAATCCAGGTAAGCTCATCGAGCCTTATCGTCTTGACGAAAATCTTCGCCTCGGTCCCGGCTATGATCCCTGGCAGCCGAAGACGCATTTCAAATTTCCCGACGATCACGGCAGCCTGGCCGCTGCTACGCTACGCTGCGTCGGAGTCGGCAAGTGCCGCCGCGACGAAGGCGGAGTCATGTGTCCCAGCTTCCGCGTCACGCGCGACGAAGAACACTCCACCCGCGGCCGCGCCCATCTGCTCTGGGAGATGACGAAGGGAGACGTCATCAAAGACGGGTGGCAGAACGAGGCGGTGAAAGAATCGCTCGACCTTTGTCTTGCCTGCAAAGGCTGCAAAAGCGACTGCCCGGTCGGAGTCGATGTAGCGACCTACAAGGCGGAATTTCTGTCGCACTACTACGAAATGAATCGGCGCCCGCTGAATGCGCTGGCCTTCTCGAATATTGACTTGTGGGCGAGGGCGGCCTCGCATGTGCCGGGCCTCGTTAATCTCACCACCCAACTTCCCGGCCTGCGCGACCTAGCCAAGCTGGCCGCTGGAATGCCCGCCCAGCGGCGCATTCCGGCGTTCGCCCCGCAGACATTCCAACAATGGTGGGAGAGGCGGTGGAGCGACGGGCGCCCTCGACCGTCCGGCCATGACAACCCTGTTCTCCTCTGGGCCGACACCTTCAACAACCACTTCCTCCCCTCGACCGCCAAGGCCGCCGCCGAAGTCCTCGAAGCCGCGGGATTCGAGGTCACCGTCCCGCGCGCCCACCTTTGCTGCGGTCGCCCGCTCTACGACGTTGGCATGCTTGACCGCGCTAAGAGCTTGCTCCTCCAGATCATGGACGAGCTTCTCCCCGAAATCAAAGCCGCAACGCCCATCGTTGTTTTGGAACCCAGCTGCGCCGCCGTGTTTCGCGACGAACTTACGAACCTTTTCCCCACGGACGAACGCGCGCAAGCCCTCTCGAAACAAGTCTTCCTGCTCAGTGAATTCATCGAGCAGCGCGCGAAGAATTTCCCGCTTCCCAAGCTGCCGCGCCGGGCGCTTATCCACGGGCATTGTCATCACAAGGCCATCATGAAGATGACCGCCGAAGAAGCGGTCCTCAAGCGCATGGGCGTCAACTTCACCGCTCCCGCTCCCGGATGCTGCGGCATGGCGGGAGCGTTCGGTTTCGAGAAGGACAAATACGAGATTTCGAAAGCCATCGGCGAACTCGAACTCCTGCCCGCCGTTCGCCAGGCTCCGACTGACTGGCTGATCGTCGCCGACGGTTTCAGTTGCCGCGAGCAGATCGCCCAGGAAACCGATCGCCACGCGCTCCACCTCGCCGAAGTTCTCCAGATGGCGCTCCGCGAAGCCACCGAAACTCCCGAAGGCTTCCCGATGTTCGATCCGGCGCCGCAGCACTATCCCGAAGACGCCTGGGTGCGGCCGCATCAGGCCGCCACCGAAAGGTCCATGAAGCGAACTGGGTTGGCCGTGGCTGGCATCGCAACTGGAGCGGCGCTCCTGTTCGCGCTCGCCCGCAGACGCTAGGTTGTGCGGCGTCGGCAGCGCTGTTGAGCTTCGCTCAACTTGGACGGGCGAGGCGCCCGTCCCCACACGAGCCCTCCCCAAGCGAATGGAGATAGTCATACTGCAATCTATTGATATATAAGGACTTACTTGCCTACTCCCCATCCCGGCCTGTTTCTGGGACAATAGACATAGACACTGGGCCTCACCGTAGCGGCTGGCGGTCCCCGTCGCACCACGATCCCGTCGCGCCGAAAGCAGAAAGCTGACCTTATGGAAACCGCAAATTCAGCCGTCATAGTATCAACCCCAGCTCCGACAGCAGCTCCAACGTCGGTCCCGTCCGCAGCCATCGCCCAGACCAAATCGCTGCAGGGGTCGGTTCTGGTGCTGATCCAATTCGACGTCTGTGAGGAGATCAACCTCGATGCCCTGCGCGACATCTTTGGGGCCCGTCGCCAGGAGGCCAGCTTCAAGCACCCTGCACCTGGATACGTACGCTTCGAACGTGCGCCGGTCGTCGAACCGGTCGAACCGCTGATCCTTGAAAGCGGGGAACGGCTGGACGTCCAGATCAAGTACTACGATTACGGCGTGCTGAGTGTTGTCTTCGAGCTGCCGTTTTCTGGCGACTGGGACACGCTCGTCCGACTAGCCAGCCGCTGGGTTTGGGACACCGATTTCACCAGCTTCGCCCAGAAAATCGTCAAACAGAAAATCGAGCGCGCGCGCCCCGCGCTGGTCAAGCTCTACGACAGCTGGCTGCATGAAGATTACTTCGTCTTTCACGTGCGCGACATCGCCGGCAATCCGTCGGCGGCTGATCTGCTCTCGACCCAGGGTGGGCGCATCGCCCAGATCGTGCGCGGGGAAAACGTTCCGCTCTCCGACGGCGAGCAACAGGAAATCATGCAGTCGAGAATCTCGTACTATCCAAACGACCTGGCCGTGATCAGCTGGAACGGGGCGTTCCTGTATGACTCTGCGGCCGGTGCGGAAACCGTCATTCAACTGCTGGAATACGCCAACTCGCAGCTCCTCGAATTCCGCCATTACGACGAGCTGCTGACGCGCGAACTGAAAAGCGTTTACGATTTTATGGACAGCGGTTCGACCGGTATCCTCGCCCGCTGGCGCACCGCAAAACGCGCCACCCGACTGCACACCGTCCTGCTCGATGTGGACGAACTGACCGAGCGCGCCGACAACGCCATCAAGTTCCTCAGCGACATGTTCTCCGCGCGCCTCTACAAAGTTGCGGCGTCGAAGATCGGCGTCACCGATTACAAAAACCTGGTCAACCAGAAAGTCCATACCGCCGAAGAGCTCTACCGATTCATGGTGGAGCAATTCCACCAGAGCCGGGCGTTTGTGCTGGAACTGATGGTGGTGATTATTTTGATCATTGATTTGATCTGGCTGTTCAAGGGGAAATCTCCGGTCTAGGGCCGCTGTCAGCTCTCAGCTTTGAGTAAAGGCGGACCGTGTTGGCGGGACACCGGCTTGAGGGCATCACGAACACGTCCAAAGTCTCGAGGGCCTAGAATTTAGCCAACCCAGCTTCGCTACAGGTAGAGTCCGCCCAGATGTTGGCCCCGTCGAACACAACGGCAGTAGGTCCGGCGTCACCGCCACCATTACAAGAGAAGAAAAGGGCAAAGGTGCCGAGGTTGGTTCCGTCGCTGGCGCGCAGCTTGGTGATCGTACCAATGTCCTGGTCAGCGACCCAGATGTTCGCTCCATCAAATGCCACGCCAGCGCTCTGGAAGCCGGGTGTTCCAAACGTTCCGAGATTCTTGCCATCGCTGGCGCGGAGCTTGGTGACGCCCCCACTGCCCCAGCCGGCCGCCCATATGTTCGCTCCGTCAAAGGCCAAGCCAAAAGGCTGGTTCCCGGCGGCAAAGGTACCGAGCAATTTGCCGTCGCTGGCGCGCAGTTTGGTGACGTTGTTGCTGAGTTCATTTGCCACCCAAATGTTCGCGCCGTCGAAGGCGATACCCCATGGATGCTGACCGACAGCGAAAGTGCCTAGCTTTGCTCCATTGCTGGCTTGGAGTTTGGTCACCGTGTTGTCTACACGGTTGGTCACCCAGATGGCGGAACCGTCAAAGGCGACGGCGTCGGGATCGTTGCCGACTGGAAATGAGCCAAGGTTGGTGCCGTCACTGGCGCGCAGTTTCGCGACCTGGTTGCTGTCAACATTGACGGCCCAGATATTGGTTCCGTCAAACGCTAGACCTGCTATACCGCCTCCAATGGGAAAGCTACCCAGGATTGCGCCGTCGCTAGCCCGCAGCTTCATGACGCTGTTGCTGCCGTTTGCCAGCCAGAGGTTGGCACCGTCGAAGACCAGACCCATGGCATCGGAAGCCCCGGTTTCGACAATGAATTCGGTGGTCAGGTTTGCGGGATACCAATGCAGCAAAGCGATCTGAAGCGGATTCTGCTTACTGAACACGACCTGCGAGCCGGCGAGCGGAACGATACCGAGAAACAACGCCAGAAAAAGCGTCGTGAGGCGGCACGTCGTGAGTGCGAAGCGATGAAAAATGCCTGATGGCGACATATCAATACTCCTCTCCCTGGAGTTTCTCGCGCGACTAGAACTTCGAAATCGTGCTGGTGTTGCCATTGTTGAAATTGGCAACCCAGATACTGGCGCCGTCAAACGCAATCACCGACGGCCCGTTGCCAGCCGGGAAAGTGCCGAGGTTTGCTCCATTGCTGGCCCTTAGCTTAGTCAGGGAGTTGGCGCCGAAATTCGTCACCCAAATGTTGGCCCCGTCATAGGCCACGCCAAACGGCTGGCTCCCTGTGGCGAAGGTGCCCAGCAGCGCCCCGTCACTGGCGCGCAACTTGGTGACGCTGTTGCTGCTTTCGTTGGCCACCCAAATGAATGCGCCATCAAAAGCGACCCCGTTCGGATTGGCTCCTACCGCGAAGGTACCGAGGGTCGCGCCATTGCTTGCGTTCAATTTCGTTACCGTGTTGCTGCCGTAGTTTGTTACCCAGATGTTGGCCCCGTCACACGCCGCAGCGCTGGGAGACTTGCCCACGGCGAATGTGCCAAGGTTTGTGCCGTCGCTGGCTAGCAGTTTGGTAACGCTATTGCCCCCCTCATTCACCACCCAGATATTGGATCCATCAAAAACTGCGTAGATCGGATCTACACCAACAGTGAAGGAGCCCAGGGTCGCACCGTTATTGGCCTGCACCTTGGTGATGGTCTGGCTAAGAAGATTGGTGATCCATATGTTTGCGCCGTCGTAGGCCAGGCCATAGGGCTCACCTCCGATACTCAAGGTCGACTGCGTGGTGCCATCGCTTACGGAGATTCGGCTGACGGTGTTACTAAATGAATTCGCCACCCACATGCTGGCGCCATCGAAAGCCAGGCCAGCGGGACCGCCGCCTACACCGACTCGTGCGGTCTGGTTCGTCTTTTCCCAGTGCAGCAGCGCGAGCTGCAAGGGGTTCTGGCTTGAGCTGACTACCTGGCACTCGCCAAGAGAGCCGACTAGAAACAGAAGGCCGGCCAGGAATAACTGCACACTTGCGAACTTGTTGCCAAGCAACGGAGCAGAAAAGGTTTGGTTGCTCATCGTGATCTCCTTGTTGATTTCGTTGTTGATCTCCCTGATGCGGACTAAACGCAGTGGGCCCCCTATCTGACGTTCACGTAAACGGCAAAACCGAAATAGATTAGCTCATTCTGTCAAGAAAAAGTAGCCAATGACGCACCCTGCGTGGCGTGCCATCCGCGAGGGCAAACCGGTAGCAGTTGACGAAAATCTTGATCGAATAGTGAGTCAGGGACGAGAATCGTTTCGAGGAATTTGAGAATGCGAATCGACAGACTTGCAGGGTGCGGAAGTCTTGAACGGATTCGAGAGATTGGTAAGAGGGCGGGGGGGAACCTGATGGCAACCGCGAACGCAAAAATGCCCGGGATTCTTTCGAATCTCGGGCACCTTAAGTTCTCGTTATCGCTAAGAGCGTACCCTAGACAGCAGTAACGTTCTCCGCTTGCCAGCCTTTGGGGCCTTTGGTCACGTCGAACTGCACGGTTTGGCCTTCTTGCAGGCTCTTGAAGCCGCCAGCTTGAATAGCGGAGAAATGCACGAAAACGTCTTCGCCATTTTGACGGCTGATGAAGCCGTAGCCTTTGGCGTCGTTAAACCACTTCACTGTTCCTTGTTCTGCCATTGATGTTCCTTTTTCTTGTTTATTGAAATGTGCTGAGAAGATTCGCTGCTGTAGAGGGGGTGACGCTGGTTGGCGATACCGACCTTCAACTGCTTGTGAGTCAAACTTAGCGACTTCTAGTGTAGCACGACGAGCGGGGAAAATGCTCGAAATTTTCGTCGGGCGGCGATGGGCGGCCGGGAAGATTCCGGTAAGTCGTTGTGGAGCAATGAGTTGCGAATCGCTTCCCAGGCTACATTAGTCCGGGGGCACTGAGCCGCGCTCGGTTGGACAGCCGTGGGCGGCTGTCCCTACGTGTGACTTGCTGTTCTCACACATTCGGCTAGGGTTACGATATACGTTTTTGACATAACGTTGCCGCGACACACATTGCTCATGATTGCTTTCCTTACGCTCGAACTCCGCATCGAAGCCGCACACTCGCTCAAGGACAAGCGTCAGGTCACTCGCAGCCTTAAAGATCGTCTCCGTTCTTCGTTCAATGTCGCCGTCGCCGAACTTGATCCTAGTCTTCTTTGGAATCAGGCGACGATTGGCGTGGTGAGTGTCTCGCCCTCGCGCGATTACCTTGACGGGCTGATGAAAAACGTAGAGCGCGCTGCCACACGCATCGCCAACAACTCTGGCGCGGAAGTCACCGACTCGTTTGTAGAGTTCCTGTGAAGCAAGATGTCGCTTTGGGGTGTGCGTCGCAGCCCACGTGCCGTCCCTCTCGGGACTCCCGCTTTCCCGCTCTCGGTTACCCGGCACTCCCGTGACCGGGATTTCCTGTTCCGCCGCTTCGCGGCTGACGGATCGTCAGGTTTACTGTTTTCGCTCGACCTCAAGCTATGAACACCTCCTCCTCCCGGACCCTGACCTTTCTGATATCCTTACGAGTTTTCCTCCATTCGAGGTTTGCCGTGGAACATCGTGGCCAGAAATATCATCGCGGACGGCTGAGCGAGGCCATCCGCGAAGAGATTGAAACCATCCTCGAAGGGGAACTCCGCGATCCTCGCATCGGCTTGGCCAGTGTCAGCGCGGTGCTTATGGCTCAGGACGCCCGCTCTGCCCGCATCATGGTCAGCGTTGCCGGCGATGAGGCCGAGGCCGAGCGGACGCTCGAAGGCCTCTCAGCGGCCAAGAATTATGTCCGGCACGAACTCGCGGAGCGGCTGCGGCTGCGGCGGCCTCCGGAACTTTATTTCCAAATCGATCGTGCCGATGAATTGGAGAGCCGGGTCGACGAGCTTCTCAGCCGCGCCAAGAAACGGCGACGGAAAGATGCGGAGCCCAGCCCCTAAAAATAGTTCTCGCGGGCAGAGTACTTCATGTTAGAGCGGGTTCTACAAGAAATTCGCGCGCGTCGCCGCTTCGTGGTGACCTCGCACGCCCGGCCCGACGGGGACGGCATCGGCTCTGCCCTGGCCTGTGGCCAGATCCTGCGCGTGATGGGCAAGGACGCCGAAGTCGTCATGCACGACGGCGTCCCCCGCATCTATCAGAATCTTCCTTTCGCCGATCGCGTCACTCAGGCCGACACGGTCCCCGCGGACTTCGCCGGGGACGGCGCCGTCATTCTGCTCGAATGCGACAGCATCAGGCGTACACTTCTCGATGGTCTCGAAAACTGTTTTCTCATCAACATTGACCATCACGCAAGCGGGCGCAATTTCGCCCACATCAACTGGATCGATCCCTCGGTGATGGCCACCGCCGAACTGGTTTATCGTTTGGCCCGGCTCGCCTGCGTTCCGGTCGATCGCGACATTGCCACCTGCCTCTACACCGCGCTTATGACCGACACGGGTTCTTTCATGTTCGAAGGCACCAACGAGCACACTTTCACCGTCGCGCGCGAACTTGTTCTCGCCGGAGCTGATCCCGCGTTATGTGCGCGCCATATCTATTTCGGACACTCCACAGCCAAGATGCGGCTGCTTGGCGCCGCGCTCTCCAACCTGCATCGCGAAGGTCCGCTTGCCTGGATCTGGGTTACGCAGGAGCAGATGAAGCGCTTCGGCGCCCGTGAAGAAGATTGCGAAGGCCTGGTCAACTACGCTCTCTCCATGGCTGACGTGCAGGTCGCCATCTTCTTTCGTGAACTTCCCGATCAGCGCTACCGCGTCAGTCTCCGCAGCAAAGGAGCAGTGAATGTCTCGGCCGTGGCCGAGCATTTCGGCGGCGGCGGTCACAAATGCGCCAGCGGCTGTTCGCTCGATGGACCGCTGGACGTCGCCGTGTCGCGGATTGTGGATCGCCTGCACGCAGAAGCCGTAGTTTTGAATGCGGACTCATCAACCAGTCGTTAGTCGTTGGTCGATCGTCGTTCGCGAAGCTGAAACGAGCATGCAGTCCTGGCGACCAGCTAACGGCAAATGACTCAAGGAACGAATCCACGAACTCGCACCGACCTGTTGCTGCTCGCGGCGTTCTGCGGATTCCTCTTCTTCTACGGCCTCGGGGCCTTCGGCCTCCTCGGCGCCGATGAACCCCGCTACGCTCAAGTGGCGCACGAGATGCTCGATCGCTCCGATTGGGTTACGCCGA
The DNA here is from genome assembly GCA_963789205.1 of uncultured Acidobacteriaceae bacterium. GTDB lineage: Bacteria > Acidobacteriota > Terriglobia > Terriglobales > Acidobacteriaceae > Acidiflorens. Next base: position 469,899 of record CAWBJV010000006.1, on the reverse strand, counting down.
CACTGCAAGGCAAACCGTGGCTCGAAAAGCCGGTGCTGTATTACTGGCAGGCGATGGTGGCGTTCCGTGTCGCCGGCATCACCGACCAGGCTGCCCGACTGCCCGCCGCTTTCGACGCCGCCATGCTCATCGCTGCGATTTACTTCTTCCTCCGCCGCTTTCGACCAGGCAGTGAACTTGACGGGGCCCTCATCACGGCCAGTTGCGCCGCTGTCGTTGGATTTGCGCGTGCCGCTGCGACCGACCTGCCGCTCGCCGCCACTTTCGCTATCGCATTGCTCGGCTGGTACGCATGGTACGAAAGTCGCACGCGGATCTATCTCGCTGCTTTCTACATTTTCCTGGCGCTCGGAACGTTAGCCAAGGGCCCGGTCGCGCCCGCGCTCGCCGTCGTTATCATTTTTCTCTTCACCGCCGTAAAGCGCGACTGGCGTGCTATTCCGCGCACCCTCTGGATCCCGGGCATCGCGCTCTACCTCGCCGTGATGTTGCCCTGGTACATCGCCGTCCAAGTGCGTAACCCGGAATTTTTCCGTGTCTTCATCCTCGAACATAATCTCGCCCGGTTCTCGCAGGACCTCTATCATCACCGGCAGCCTTTCTGGTTCTACCTTCCCGTGTTCTTGCTGGCCATGATGCCTTGGACCCTCGTGCTCATCCTCGCCATCGCGGAACGCGCCCGGCTGATCTGGTCGGAGCGCAAAGAGAAAGACGCTTTCTCCAGCCCGGAAGATTCCTGGCAGTTATTTCTTCTCATCTGGATGCTTGTGCCCATCCTGTTTTTCAGCGGAGCGCAATCCAAGCTGCCCGGCTATATCTTGCCCGCCGTCCCGGCCGGAGCGCTTGTGATCGCTGAGTATCTCTTTGCTCGCCGCAGTGAAGCTAGTCCGGACGAAGAGAATAAGTTCTCGCGCCTGTTCGCCTCCGCCCACGGAGTTCTCTGCGGACTGCTGATCTTTGTTGCTTTTTCCGCAGCCTCTATTGTGATCAATCACCACCTGTTGTTGGGAACTTACGTCGCCGCAGCGATTGCCGCCGTGTTTGCGATTGGCATCACCGCGGTACTGCTCTCTCGCGCCGGACTCCGCCTGTTGCGACCAGTAACCATGATTGCCGTCGTCGTAGGCGTAGCCGCCGTCATTCGTTTCGCCGCGCCAGTTATCGACGCTACCCAATCCGCGCGTCCCATTGCGGAAAGCATTCAGGCTTTTTCGCGCGAGCCGGTCCCCATCGCCCTCTATCACATCAATCGCGTGCAGGAATACGGCCTCGAGTTTTACCTCAATCGTCCGGCGCAACCATACGAGGGGGGTGATGTTCCGGCGGCAGCTCATGTGCTGGTTGCCGCGCAAGGTACGCAATCCCAGGTCGCCCAACTCGTTGCCGGACGCCGAGTGTCATACTTAACCAGCATTCCGGCGCAGAAAATGGACGTGTACTGGGTGGGAAGATAAGAAAGGTCACAGGGGTCAGCTGTCAGGTCTCAGGCAACAGACCCTAGACTGGTAACAGAATTTCGCTCACATGTTTTTCCTGAGACCTGACAACTGAGACCTGACATCTGCTTTTTTATGGAAATTCTCGATCTCCGACACTTCTCTTCCGCCGACCTTCGCCCGCTGCTGGAAGAGGAGATCGCCATGTGGGGGCGCGCGCTTTCCTGGGACTATGCCACCTCCGCCGAGATGATCCTCCGCTACATGGACGCGAAAATTCTCCCTGGCTATGCCGCCATCGAGCGGGGCAGCATCTTCGGCTACTCCTTTTTTGTGTACGAGCAGAATAAGGGCGTTATCGGCGACCTGTTCGTCCGGGACTCGGTCCGCGACGGAGCCCGTAGTCCCGACCGGCACGAGGTCGAAGAACGCCTGCTCACTCACGTCATCGAAACCCTGCAGCAGTCGCCCGGCATCCATCGCGTGGAGGCGCAGTTGCTGGCGCACCACACCGGAGAAGTCTCGCGCCCCTTTCTACAACAGGGCTTCAGCCGCCATCCGCGCGTCTTCATGAATTTCGATATCGGCAAGCATCCGCTAGCTACGCTACCGGCCCTGCCACCGCTTCCCTCCCAGTTTGAAATCCGTTCCTGGTCCGAGCAGGAATACCAATCCGCCGCCGCGCTGATCACCGCCGCCTACCGCGGCCACGTCGATTCCGAGATCAACGATCAGTACCGCACTCTCACCGGCTCGCTGCGTTTCTTGAACAACATCGTCCGCTTCCCCGGATGCGGCACCTTCGATCCGCAGGCATCCTTCGTGGTCCTCGAGCGCCGCACTCAAACCCTGACCGGCCTGATTCTCTGCTCGCGGGTGCGTCCCGATGTCGGACACATCACTCAGGTGTGCGTGCTCCCCGAACACCGCTCCGCCGGCCTCGGCGAAGCCATGCTGGCGGCCTCAACCAGGAATCTCCGCGACCGAGGATTCCATTTCATCTCACTGACGGTGACGGAGGCGAACGATCGCGCCATTGCGCTGTATAAACGCATCGGCTATGAATCAACGAGGGTGTTCGACGCGTTTGTTTGGGAAGGGTGAGAGAAGTGGAGACGCGGTGAGCCGCGTCTCTACAGGAAATTGGGACGCAACTCTCAAATCTGCGCCGAACCACCATCGACGAAGAGTTCAATTCCAGTGACAAAGCTGCTGTCGTCAGAAGCGAGGAACACCGCCGCTTTGGCAATTTCATCGGAACTGCCTAACCGCCCCATAGGGACAGTGGCGATCATGGCCGCCTTGAACTTCTTGGTTTCTTCTGCATTTTTGCCCAAGGAATCGATTCCGGGCGTATCGATTGGACCAGGGCTGATGGCATTAACCCGGATCTTGCGGTCTTTCAAATCGGCCGTCCAGGATCGCGCAAAGGAGCGCACCGCAGCTTTGGTTGCGCTATAGACGCTCAGTGCCGGCACACCCTTCATTGAAACGATAGAAGCGTTCAGGATGACGGAACCTCCGTCGACCAGCAGAGGAAGCGCCTTTTGTACGGTGAAGAGAAGTCCTTTGACGTTCGAGCCGAACGTCTTGTCGAAATGTTCCTCGGTGATCGCTCCTAAAGGAGCGAATTCGCCGCCGCCGGCATTGGCGAAGACAACATCAATGCGGCCTGCTTTCTGCTTGACCGTCGCATACAGCCGGTCGAGGTCTGCAAGGTTCGCCACGTCGCCTTGAACTCCGGTCACGTTCTTGCCGATCAGCTTAACGGCTTTATCCAGTTCGTTTTGACGGCGACCGGTGATGAAGACCTGCGCGCCCTCTGCAACAAAGCGCTGCGCGGTGGCGAGGCCGATGCCGCTGTTGCCTCCGGTTACGACCGCTACTTTCCCTTCGAGCTTGCCCATAGTGTTGCTCCTTTGTGATTGCATGTGGTCGCACTTCTTATTCTGTACCGCATAATACAGATGTCTTGCGGCTCATCGGGGACTCAATAATTATTTACCGATAGGTATAAAAGAAGCATCCAATCAGTATGAAACAAAAGACAACAAAACGCGCACTGGGACGTCCCCGGTCCTTCGAAACCGGGAAGGCCCTGGACGCCGCGATGAAGGTGTTCTGGTGTAAGGGTTACGAGGGAGCTTCGCTGTCCGATTTGACGAAGGCCATGGGCATCAACCGCCCCAGCCTTTATGCGGCCTTTGGCGACAAGGAAGCGCTGTTTCGCAAGGTACTCGACCGCTACGACAATGGTCCGGCAGCTTATGTGCGGGAAGCGCTGAATCAGCCGACTGCGCGGGCTGCCGTAGAGAAACTGATGGAAGGAGCCGCGGACTTGGCGACCGCCTCAGGCAATCCGCGGGGATGTCTCTTTGTTCAGAGCGCGCTGGTGTGCGGCGACGGAGCAAAGGCTATTCGACACGATCTCATTGTGCGCCGTGACGCGGGAGAGAAGGCGGTGCGCCTGCGACTTAAGCGCGCGCAGGCAGAAGGAGAGCTGCCGCGCGATGCCAACCCCGCCGATCTTGCCCGCTATGTCGTGACAGTGGTTCAGGGGATTGCAGTTCAGGCCGCCAGTGGCGCAGGCCGCCCTGAATTGCGGCGAGCGATACAAATCGCATTGCGAGCTTGGCCGCAATAAGCCGAGTACCTTTCAAGCGAAGCGTCTAAATCGGCTGGGGTTCTGTATTCCTGGCGGCGGTCACATTGGTCGGTTTATCGGTGAACGATTTGCCGGGCTCATAGGCAACCTTCTCGTGCTTGGCGCCAACTTTCCGGATGGCGTCGTGCCAGCCGTCGTCCCAACTGATGCGCGCCTCCCCATCAACCACGGTCCAGGTGCCATGGCTCTCGCCAATCGACTTTTTGGCCTCGCCATCCGCTTCCAGCGTGATATAGAAATTGAATCCATTCCCCTGGCCCACCTCCCACTTGCCCACGAAGTGGTTCCGGCTGGGCAAGGATGCACTCGCAGTGGTTTCGAATTCGATGCGCGCGATGTCCGTGGCGGGAACGTTTTGCTCGCGTCCACTTTTAAAAACAATCATCACCGGAGTCGTGAATTCGATGCGTGCAATATCCGCAACGAGAAGACTTTGCCGGTGTCCGTCTTTGAAGACGATTACGATCGATCCATGCTCGCCGGCAGGCTCAGCGCCAGTTTTCGCGAGAGCGCCGGCGGCTCCAAGGGTAAGTATTGCAAGAAGACAAACTGTTTTGACCGGACTGCGCATGAGTTCTCTCCTAACGAATTCCGGGAGCGGGATACACGCTTCCCGCAATATGGTACGCCGGATGACACAAATTTGTTCCAGGAACCTGCTCTGAAGGCGGGTCAGGCAGCGTGTTTCGACAAGAGCGCAAAAACAAAAAACCTCCGCGTCGTCCTTCCCCGTGACGACGCAGAGGATTTGATTTGGAAACCGGAGTCTCGATGCAAAACCGTCGCGAGCCACGGACCCTTTTATACCCAGTTGGACGCAAGCACATTGCCGAGGGGGGCAGGCCGTGTATCCAATCCAAGTTGGCTTCCTCCTCATAAAACGAGAATGGCCGCCAATTCCCTTCGCGCCTGGAAGAAAAATGCAAAGTTTTGTAACCGCGAGCACTGCGCTACCCGCTTGGTTCACCCTTATTCTATTGAGTCCAAATGGCTTATTGGCGAAAGAGGTTCTTCGCCAGGAACAGCACATTCGCCGGGCGCTCCGCCAGACGCCGCATAAAATAGGGATACCACTCGGTGCCGAACGGGATGTAGACGCGCACGACCCAGCCGTCTTTCACCAGGGTCTGCTGCAGATCGCGCCGGATGCCGTATAGCATTTGGAATTCAAAAGCGTTGCGCGGGATGTTCTCACGCGTGGCAAAGGCCTTGGCCTCTCGAATAATCATCTCGTCGTGGGTTGCTAGTCCGTGATAGACGCCGCTTTTCATCAGGGTCTTCATCAACTTCACGTAGCTGGCGTCAACCTCGGATTTTTTCTGGAAGGCGATGTCTTCGGGCTCCTTGTATGCGCCTTTGCAGAGCCGTATGCGGATGCGCTCGGAGAGCAACTTCTCGATGTCGGCCTCGGCGCGTCGCATATACGACTGGATCACCGCTCCCACGCAACCCTCATTCCCTGGAACCCGGTGGAGTTCGTGCACGAAGTCGAGCGTACGCTGTGTGTAAGGCGATCCTTCCATATCGACGCGAACGAAATTCTTTGGTGACATGCTGGCCGCCTTCGTGACCAACCCGCGGACGATTTCGTAGGCCATCGCCTCATCTACGTCGAGGCCCATGTGGGTCAGCTTCAGGCTGACATTGGCGTTCAGCTTGCGGGCGGCGATTTCGTCAAGCAGGGTGTGATAAAGCTGGGCGCTGCCACGGGCTTCGTCAGCGTTGGTGACGTTCTCTCCTAGATTGTCGATGGAGACGCCGGCACCAAATTGATTCACTGCGGCGGCGGCGCGAATCGCGTCCGCAACTTCTTTACCGGCAACGAAGCGAGCGGAAGTGCGCTGGCCGAGGCGGGAGCGCTCGGCGAGGGCTCGGAGTGACCGGCTCTCGGACAGCGCAATAAACGTTGCCCTCAGCACGTCGCACCTGATTTTTGCGGGTTAAGGCTGCCTAAGGCTGTCATCAGTATTACGAGGCATTACAGTATTTTTTATCACATTTACGCCGATTGCCGCGTCTGCCGCGACAGCGCTGGCAAGACGGGGCAAGCCCCCCGTCCCTACGTAGGAGCGTCTCGCGGTCAAATTATACTTGACTAGACATCTGACTAGTCAGTACGATGAAGAAGCGACAGGGAGGTGCAGTTTGGCTTCATGGCAGGTGCAAGACGCAAAAGCGCGCTTCAGTGAATTACTGGACGCGGCCATCAAAAAGGGACCGCAAGTCGTCACCCGCCGTGGAGTTAAGACCGCCGTTCTGGTGCCAATCGAAGAATGGGAGAGGCTCCAGAAGGCTGCCCGGCCTAGCCTCAAGGACTTGTTACTGGCGCCGGAACCTCGCTTCGACGATATTGTCGGCGAACGCCACGTCTGGCGCCGCCGTGCAGTTTTGGAGTTCGAGTGAACAAATATCTGCTGGACACCAACGTCGTGTCCGAAACACGAAAACCGCGTCCCCACGGAGCAGTGCTGGAATGGCTCAGAGGTCTGGAGGCGGGCCAGACTTGTCTATCCGCTGTAACGCTCGGTGAGTTGCAAGCGGGAGTTGAGAGGACCAGGCACCAAGACCCAGTGAAGGCAGAAGAGATCGAGCGCTGGGCCGACCAGTTGGCCGCGACCTATGAAGTTCTCCCCATGGACGCGCCGTGTTTTCGAGAATGGGCCCGAATTACGTACGACAAGCAGCTTGGCTTGCTGGAGGATGCCATGATCGCCGCGACAGCAAGGGTCCATCGTTTGATTGTTGCGACCAGGAATGAACGGGACTTTAGCCAGCTCGATGTGCGAACCTTTAACCCATTCAAGAATTAGTGCCGCGACTGCGACTATGCTTGGATGTCTGTTGCGATGGTAGAGCGAATTCTACGTCCGATCGTGAAGGCTGTGGCTGGGCTCGCCGGGGTTGTGTTCCTGTTCGATAACCACCCGGCGGTACGGCGGGACTGATCCTGCTCGCGTCGATCGCCGTGCTGACGCTTTGTGGGATCGTGTGGATGATTTTCCTGCGCGAGGATGAGGACGGCTCCGGGTATTGGCCGCCCCGCCCGCTCCGCTGATCGCGTGGTCACTCGCTCCCGAATCCAGCGCGTCAAGCCCTCGTGTAGAATTAGCGTTTGTATATGGACCTCTCCGCCATCCAGCAAGCCCTGCGCGAGCGCAACATTGACGCCTGGCTCTTCTACGATCATCACCATCGCGACCCGATTGCTTACCGCGTTCTCGGGCTGCCGGACGGGCTCATGGTCACGCGGCGCTGGTACTACCTGATCCCCGCCAAAGGCGAGCCCGTCAAACTGGTTCACAAGATCGAGTCGGGACATCTCGATAGCTTGCCCGGCTCCAAGAAACAGTACGCCGGATGGCAGGAACTGTTCTCCGGCTTGAAGCAGATGCTGGCCCCGTATCGCGACGTGGCGATGCAATACTCACCCAACAACTTTGTGTTCACGATTTCCATGGTGGATGCGGGGACGGCGGACATGATCCGCGGGCTGGGCAAGAACATTGTCAGCGCGGCGGACTTGATCGCCCGATTTGAAGCGACCCTGACGGACGAACAGATCAAGTCGCACTTCGCAGCGCGCGATGTGATTGACGCGCTCACCGCCGAGGCTTTTAAGGAAATTGGACGGCGCGTGCGCGGCGGCGGTGCGCACGAACACGAGATTCAGCAGTGGTTCATGGAAGCCTTCCAGAGCGAGAACATGGTGACCGACGATGCGCCGATCGTCGCGGTGAACGCTAACAGCGGTAACCCGCATTACGAGCCGAGTGCCAGCCGGCCGGTGCCGATTCGCGAAGGCGATTTTGTTCTGCTGGACGTGTGGGCGAAGAAAAATACTCCGGGCGCGGTTTTCTACGACATCACGTGGGTGGGATTTGTGGGCAAGGCTCCGTCGGACCGGCAGCGCGAGATTTTCAAGATTGTGAGCGAGGCGCGCGACATCGGGGTGAAGACGGTGCAGGACGCCATCGCTGCCGCCAAGCCGATCGCTGGATGGGAAGTAGATCAAGCGGTGCGCTCTCACATCAAGAAAGCGAAATACGGAGATTACTTCATCCACCGGACCGGCCACTCGATTGCCACCGAGGTGCATTCGAATGGCGCGAATATGGATGATCTGGAAATTCACGACGAGCGGCGAATTCTACCCAATTCCTTATTCTCGATCGAGCCCGGGATCTACCTCCCCGAGTTCGGCGTGCGCCTGGAAGTGGATGTGCTGGTGCGACCGGGAAGCGCCGAGGTCACTGGTAAAATCCAAAGAGAGATCGTGACCATCTGAATGGCCAAGCTGACGATAGATAAAAAGACAGATAAAACGATAGATAAATCAAGAACTGCGCCAGCAGTGACTGAGCCGGAGTATCCGCTCACAACCCTGGCGGTGGTCGCGCCGCTGGTGGGCTGGCTGATTCCAGGCGGCGGGCACATTCTGCTGAAGCGCTACGGGCGCGGCATTCTGCTGCTGGTGTCGGTGGTCGCGATGTTCCTGATTGGCCTCGGCATGCAGGGGCGGATTTACAAGCCGAACGGCGGAGACATCCTCGACATACTGGGCTTCGTTGGCGACGTGGGCTCGGGAGCGCTCTATTTTCTGGCGCGCATCATGGACTGGGGCGACGTGATGGCGGCGAATGCCGCGGCGGATTATGGCAAGACGTTTTTGATCGTGGCCGGCCTCTTGAACTTCATCGCGGCAGCGGATGCGCATCACATTGCGCTGGGGAAGAAACCATGACCATCAACTTATCGCACTTCTCGGCCGCGGTGGTATTCGCCCTGTTCGCATCGGTGGTCTTCGGCATCACGCAGAAAAATTCGACCATGGAACAGGTGAAGTATGGTCTCCAGTGCTTCGCCATGTTCGTCGGTGGAGTTTTCCTCGCGGGATGGGTAATGGCGTTGATTCGACGATAGTCAGGTCCCAGTTCCGACTTCCAATAGACAACTTGCTCAGGTGGTGGCGGGGCTCTGCCCCGCCGGACGGGCAAAGCCAGTCACCACACAGTCTCAGTTCTCTGATTATTCTTCTGGTCGTTCGGCTTACCAGCCGTCGCCGGGGGCGAGCGGAAGGTGGGCGGCTCCGCCGAGGATGAAGCGCTCCCGTGGCGAGAACGCACGCTTGTACTGGTCCGAGTTGATGAGCTGGTCGCGCTGTTCGGGCGTCAGGTCGCGCATGCCGCGGATCGCCCGGTTGACAGCCTGGCGGCGGTCAGGCGGCAACTGCCTGAACTGCTGAAAGACCTGGCGCGCATGCTGCTTCTGATTTGGAGTCAGGTGCTCCCAGGTCTCCATGCGGTTGAGCACCCGCTCCTGCTGCTGCGGCGGCAGGCTGGAAAAATGCTGCAACCTGCTTTGCAAACGGGCTTGCTGTTGCGGCGGAAGCTTCCGGAACTGCGGATCGTTTTCGAGCGCGTGGCGCTGCTGTGCGGGCGGCAAATCTTTATAGCGGCGAAGCCAGTTTCCAGCGTGCCCGGGCTGATTTTGCGGACGACGCGCTTCATTGGGGCGGCTGGTGTTAGGGCGACCTTCTGGTTGAAACCGGTGCCATTGCTCATCCGGACGTTGGGGTTGCTGACGCGGTTGCTGCGAAGGCTGCGGCGGCAAACGCTGTACCTGGGCGAACGACGACGTCAGCAGCAGAAGCGCTACCAGACAGCCCGCAATTCTTTCCCGGCCCAACATACCTTGGTCCCCTCTTGGCTTACGAATCTTACGGATTCGCGGTTACGTCGTCCTGCACCTGCAGTTCGTCGAGCACATCGAAATCGGCGTATAATTCGTCGTTCCTTTCCAGCGCCTGCAGATCGCCGACGGCGGTTCCCGGCTGCACCGGCAGACCGAGCGATGGAGGCTTGGTCGCGATGGCTTCGGTCTGAGAAATATACGACTTGTTGCCGACTAACAGCGCTCCGGCAAATACTACCGCAGCCAGAGACATAGCCCAGGCCGGACGCCCCACCCATTTGAGCCAGCTGAGCCATCCTGCAGGCGGGCGCGCCATCTCCTCGCGCAGGCGCGCTTGCAGGCGGGTATCGAAATACGGCGACGGATCGGGCGCCTGCCATTCATCCAGCAGCGCCATGGTTTTCTGCAAGTCGCGCAGCTGGGCGGCACAGTCGGCACAGGACGCAATGTGTTTTTCAATCTCCGGCTCCGGCGTCGAAGCGTCCATGCCAGCGGCCAGATCCGGCAATAGTTCGCGAATTTGATTGCAATTCATACTGTGTTCCTCTACTTCCCCGAAACGAGCTCTTTCAACTGCTCGCGCAACGTTTCATAGGCGCGGAACAGCAGCGACTTGGTGGCGGACTCGCTGAGCTTCAGCACGCCCGCAATCTCGCGGTAATCCATCTGCTGATATTTATGCATGATGACCGCCACGCGCTGGCGCTCGGGCAGAGCGTTCACCTTACTGCGGATGGCTGCGAGGCGCTCGCGCTTCAATATCTGCTGTTCCGCGGTGAGCGAATCGTCGGCCAAGTCGGGCGTCGTGCCCGTTTCGCGGTCCGGTTCATCGAGGCGCACGGTGTTTTCCGGACGCTCGTGCCGCGTATCGCGCGCGTAGTTGACGGCCAGGTTGGTCGCGATGCGGTAAAGCCAGGTAGTGAACTTGGCGGTCGGCTCGTAACTGGAGCGCGAGCGGTACACGCGCAGAAAAACTTCCTGCGCCAGTTCTTCCGCGGTCGACGGGTTATGGCACAGGCGGTACATGAATCCGACCATCGGCCGGCGATATTTCTGCACCAGGTAAGTGAAGGCCGACTCATCGCCCGTCTTAACCCGCAGCATCACGTCGACGTCGGAAACGGCCTCGTCTCTGCTGACGATGGAATTTGCCATGGCAGCGGGCGCAGACGGGTCCGCTCCCGCGAAGCTTGGTAGCCCGCGACCCAGCAGCCCGCGATCCATGGCCACGCTGCTCACATTGGTGGAAACCCCGTCCGGGGTGGAAAGTTGCTTCTTTTCGGGGGTTTGGACGCGAGGGGAAGTGTTTTCCCGTGAATTACTTCCGGATGGCGAGTCGGGAGTGTCGGAAGCAGCCATGAAAGGGCGATGAAAAGAGGCTATCGGGAGCGGGGAAGGCGGTCAAGAGGCTGGGGGTTGGGCTGTCTGGGGCTGATTTCCTCCAAAGTCTGAGGAGGAGATGGTGGGCGCTGTAGGATTTGAACCTACGACTTCCACCGTGTGAGGATGGCACTCTACCGCTGAGTTAAGCGCCCTGGGATGCGGTTTTGCAATTGTAGCAAATCGCACCTGGCGCAGGCTGTCAAAGAAGGCTTCGCCATTGATATGTTGATATGCTTCCTCGTAGCCGATCACTGTCGTTGGTTTCCCCCAGCCTTTGCAGACGCATTCCTCCGGCGCAAGATTTCGGGCTGTGAGGCAAGAAGTCAGGCCGCGCCCGGGAGGGCGGGAGCGGCCGTTCCAGGGTCTCGAGAAATCGAAGACCCAAAGCACTCTAGCGCGACGGTGGAGAGTCGCCAACCTGGGATACTACCCAATCAACTTCCCAAAACCAGTTTGCGCCGGAACATTCCACCCAACCCAACAAGTCCCAGTCCGAACATACTCAAAGTACCAGGTTCAGGAACAGCGAGCGGCGTACTCCCCACCTTGATGTGTCCGATACCCTGAGCGAGCTGCCCGTTAGTGCTGTAGATGTTCTGAACAGTCGTGCCACTCACCATCCGACCGTTATATAGCATGCCTTGGATCGTGCCGCTAAGGGTAAAAGTGAGGTTCTTGACTCCAGGTGCGCTAGTCAGAGTCCAAATAATCGGACCGACGAAGCTGCCGCTGAAGATCGTCCCCTTCGGTTGTCCGTAACTTCCGTTGCCAATCACGACGAACGATGAGCCCGCCGATGAAAACGTTCCGCCAGCCGTGAGCGAGCCGCTGGTCAGAGCGCCGGTCGAGAAGCGGACCGAACCCAAAGAGCGCCCCGGAGAAGCTACGATGCCGTTGAAGCTCCTAAGTTGCGAACCGATCGAACTGATGCCTGCATTTGAAATCGCAAGATTGCCGCCCTGATTTGTAAGAACAATTCCATCAGCAAAAGCTGTAAGCGGTAAAGCGAGTGCCAGAACAATTAGAAACAACGCTGCTTTCATGTTTGAATCTCCCGTGCTCTTACATCCCTGAGACTTCACGCGACCAGCATAGGAGGACGGTCCCCCCGATAAGGTTGCTTTTGTGCAAAGTTTTTCACATCCGGCTTTACACCCTTCGGCGCCGTTCAGAGGAGGCTCCCGGAGCCGTTCCCGGGGCGCCAGAGCATTTAGGCGCCCGCTTCCAGTTGGGGTCTACCATGCTTTTCGCGTCCTGGCTCCGGGAGGGACGAACCGCCCGCGTGATCCCCGACTTATTTCAGAAACTGTGCAATTTTGAACAGACATGCCATGTGCACCGCGCGAGAATTGCACCCGTTAGAAGAAGCGAATGAAGATGTGAAGGAGCTATAGCGGCTTTTCCCCACCCGGGTCGTTTTTCGCTCCTCTGGTGGCGCAGCAAGTGCGCCACCTCTTTTTTTTCCCCGCGAGGCACAAGTCCTCCGAAGAGATCGTCTCAACCCGGCATTGTTCATCGACCGCGTCATCCGGCGAACCTTCTCGAACGTCCCCGGCATACCTGGCCTTCCATTACCTCATCGTCCACAAGACTTGAACAATTCGAGTTTTCAGGCATAATTCGCAGGTTATTAATTGGATAAAATCCTGCAACCGGGTACTTTGAGGTTTCATGGGTCGAAAACAGTCTCCCATCCTAAACAACAACATTTTGAAATTGGGCTTCTTCTCTCCGAACTGCTCGGGCGGTATGTCGGTCACGAAAGTTCCTGAGCGCTGGGTCAATTCCTGGGACAACAACATCCGCCTGGCGCAGCTTGCGGACGAAGCCGGCATCGAATTCCTGCTGCCGATCGCGCGTTGGATCGGTTACGGCGGGGAAACCGACTTCCACGGCAGCGTGCTTGAGACGCTCACGTGGGCAACCGGGCTGCTTGCGAACACGAAACGGATCAACGTCTTCGCTACGGTCCACACGGCGTTCATCCACCCTGTGGTCTCCGCCAAGCAACTCGCTACCGCCGACCAACTCGGTCACGGGCGCCTCGGCCTCAACATCGTGGCCGGGTGGAACAAGCCCGAGTACGATGCCTTCGGCATTGATCTGCCGGAGAAGCACGCCGACCGTTACGCGCTCGCGCAGGAGTGGTTCGACGTGGTCAAAGCGATCTGGAGCCACAACGGGCCGTCCGACTGGAACGGGAAGTTCTACCACTTGAAGGGCGTGTACGGATTTCCTCGTCCCTACGATGGCATTCCGCCCATTATGAACGCGGCGGGATCGGGCGAGGGCCGCGAATTTGCCGCGCGCAACGCCGACTTTCTGTTCGCGATCTCCGTCGATCTCGAGAAATCCAAAACTGAGGTGGATGCCATCAAGGCAAACGCCGCCAAGTTGGGGAGGAATACCGGTGTCTTCACTTTGTGTCACGTGGTTTGCCGCCCAACAAAGAAAGAGGCCGAAGAGTATTACCGTTATTATGCTCATGAGAATGCCGACTGGGGCGCGGTGGACAACCTGATGCGCCTTCAGGGCATGCACGCGCAATCCTTCCCGGCGGAGGCGCTGCAAATGTTGCGCGACCGTTTCGCGGCCGGACACGGCACCTATCCGCTGGTCGGCGATCCCGACACCATCGTCAAAGAGATGGAGAAGATTCCCGCATCCGGCTTTGCCGGGACGACCTTGAGCTTTGTGGACTACGTAGAAGAGTTTCCATACTTTCGCGATGAGGTCATTCCGCGTTTAGAAAGGAAAGGCCTGCGCGAAAAATTCAACGGGCAACCGGCTGCGGACTGAAGGCGGTCGGTGGACGGAGAGACGAGGTTCGAAAAACATGACGCAAACATCCGGCTCCAGCTCCGAGAAGACGTTCTCCCAGGCTATCAAGGATCGTCGAGCCACGCCTGGTTTTGTGCCCGATCCAGTGCCGGAGAATGACCTCAAGAAAATTCTTGAGGCAGGGCTCTCCGCTCCCAGTGCCTACAATCTTCAGCCCTGGCGATTCGTGGCGGTGCGCGAGGCTGAGCAGCGCGCGCGATTGCGTAAGGCGGCGATGAACCAGCCCAAGGTGGAAGAGGCTCCAGTGGTGATCGTGGCCTGCGCCGATCTGGAAGGCTGGCGAGGCGGCGATCTCGACGAAATCATCCGTCTTGCCCAGCAACACGGCTATGGCGATGAGGCTCGTCACGCCAGCATGCGCAAGAATATCGCCAATTTCTTTTCTGCTCCCGGCAACGCCGGCGGATTGGCGCCCGATTTCGCGGTGTGGGCCAACCGGCAAACCATGATCGCCTTCACAACCATGATGTGGATGGCCGAGGTGCTCGGCTACGATACCGCGCCCATGGAAGGCTTTTATGAGGACCAGGTGAAAGCGACGCTTGGCATTCCCGCGCACGTTCGGGTTGTCGCACTGCTTGCCATCGGCAATCGCAAAGGAGAAGACAAGCTCTTCGCGGGACGCTTCGCTATGCAGCGCACGGTGTTTGCAGAGAACTGGGGGAATCCGATTCCGTAGCGCCGGCGTCTCGCCGGCCCTGCTAAGCTCATTTCTGCGTGAATCATTCCAGTGTGAAACAGGCTGCGTGAATCAGAAATACGACGTCATCATCCTCGGAGCCGGCGCTGCTGGCCTGATGTGTGCCATTGAAGCCGGAAAGCGGGGCCGGCGCGTTCTGGTACTGGAACGTGCGGATCGAATCGGCAAGAAAATCCTCATCTCCGGCGGCGGGCGTTGCAACTTCACTAACGTGCACAGCAGCCCAGAGAACTTTGTCTCCGCCAATCGACACTTCGCCAAGTCGGCGCTTGCCCGCTATACTCCGGCCGACTTCGTGCGCCTTGTCGAAAAGCATCGCATCCCCTACCACGAGAAAAAGCTCGGCCAGTTGTTCTGCGATCGAGCGGCGAGTGACATCACCACAATGCTCGAGCAGGAATGCCGCGACGCCGGAGTAGAGATCCGGTGCAAGACCAAAGTGAGCGAGGTGCACAAGAACGAGCGGCACAAGGACGACCTGCCCGAAAGCGACCAGTTCACCGTGCGAGCTGAGGATGCCACCTTCGTTGCGCCCCGCCTCGTAGTCGCCACCGGAGGCTTGTCTATCCCGAAGATCGGCGCTACTTCATTTGGTTACGATCTGGCGCGGCAGTTCGGTTTGAAGATTGAACCCCGACGCGCCGCGCTCGTCCCTCTCATCTTCAGCGAACGGGATTGCAAGCTCTGGTGCGATCTGGCAGGCGTCTCAACCGGAGTGATTGCTTCCACTCGCAGCAAGAAGCGCAACACTAAACAAGCGTTTCGTGAAAACATGCTTTTCACTCATCTCGGCATCAGTGGGCCCGCGATTCTCCAGATCTCTTCTTACTGGGACGGCAAGGCCCCCATTTATCTCGACCTTGCGCCAGACCGCGATCTCACTGCGGACTTGCGAATGGGGGAACATCGCGACGAGTCGAGTTGGAAATTGCTGCTGCGAGAAGTCCTGCCTCGCCGCTTCGCCGATCGCTGGCTTGAAACTTATCCTTTGGCCGGCAATTCCGATCGCGCCTTCGCGGACGCCGAACGTCAACTGCATGCGTGGGAAGTCAAGCCGGAAGGGACCGAGGGTTACGGAAAAGCGGAAGTCACGGCGGGCGGTGTCGATACCGGCGAGCTTTCTGCCAAGACCATGGAATCAAAGAAAGTGCCCGGCCTTTTTTTCATTGGAGAAGTGGTCGACGTCACCGGCCAGCTCGGCGGCTTCAACTTCCAGTGGGCGTGGGCGTCCGGATTCTGCGCCGGACAGGCGGTGTGAAGAATTGGTAATTCGCAATTTGTAATTTCAAACAATGGCCAATTGACCTTCAATTGCCAATTGCAAATTACCAATCACAAATTCTAAATCTCCGCGCCTTCCTGCATGAACGGCATACGCGAGAGAATTTCTGCAGCCTGCTCCAGTTGCTTCAAGTCTTCGCCGGTGAAGTCTGCGCCCGCGAGCGAAGCATCCAGCCCTTTGCGCGAAACTTGCACCACTCCCATCACGTTGCCGCCGGGAGGCGCCACGGGAACGGACATGATTTTCTGAATCGGCATTTGCTCCTGGCTTCGATCTTCTGCTTCGGCTCCCAGCTTGACCGCCTCAAACAGGCTGACATGTTTTACGCGCATGAAAGCATTCGAAAGAAGAGGAGTGCGAGTCGCCGCCGTCCGCGCTGCCACCGCCGATCCGCTCAGCGGCAGTACGCCTGCCGCTCGCAGCTCCGGCGGAAAGATAAATCGCAGACTACCCTTCTCCAGCCTCAGCAGTGCTACTTCGCTGCGGCGCACTCCCAGGATCTGGGCCAGCTTCAGGCAAACTCTATCCGAACTCGGAGATTCCGAAAGCATGCTCTCCAATTCGCTGACGCCAGCCTTGGCGGCCTTAGCAGCCTTAGCGGCGGAACCTTGATTGCCTGATGACATAGTTGCGGCCTCTAGGCCTTACGCACCTATCCTGCGGGTACCAGCGACTTTTCCACAAGTTACCAGAGTACTTTTGCTGACTCGGACAATCCTGGCCCATCCTGGCCCAAAAGGGCGTCTTTTTTATACAGAGCAGCGATTTTTTTCGTTGTCTTTCCCGCACACTTCCACAGGCGTTCGCGCTATATTTGAATGAACCCTTCGTCGCAAGCAGCCGGATAGCGGCTATCGGGGTGTGTGTATGTCGCTTGTTCATTACGTAAGACCGTTCCTGGAATTGGGAATCTGTAAGGAGTACCGTATGGCTCGCAAGACCACCGAAAACGCTACCACCATTCGCGGCAGGAAAACCGGAGTCGCCGTCCCGGCTGACGCTGTGCAGGGTGCGCTCGAAGTTCACAAGGAAGTTCGCAGGGACGGGAAACCGTCCAATGTTGTCCCCATCAATCTTGAAGAAGAGATTCGCCGCCGCGCGTACGAACTCTACCTGGAGCGCAGAGCGACTGCGGGCGGCGAGGACGGCAATGGCGATGAGAATCAGGATTGGCTGATTGCCGAACGCGAGATTCGTTCGCGCCACGGTAATCAGGAACGCCACACGGCGTAACTCCCGGCGAGATCCACCCTGGGTTTTACCGAGTGCTCTGCTCTGCCTACTAGCTCTGCGCCGGACGTCGTATGACCGGCGGCCGAGCCTGGGCGGGAGCTTTGGTGCGAAGACTTGCCAGCCACAGTCGCAGGCGGTCGACGTAGATATAAACCACCGGAGTGGTGAACAGCGTCAGCATCTGGCTCACAATGAGCCCGCCCACGATGGTGATGCCGAGCGGGCGTCGCAGTTCCGATCCCGTGCCGGTGCCTAACCACAGCGGTAATCCGCCGAGAAGCGCCGCCATGGTTGTCATCATGATCGGGCGAAAACGTAGAAGGCATGCCTCGTGAATCGCGTCCGTCGGAGACTTTCCGTGTTCGCGCTCGGTGTATAGAGCGAAGTCGATCATCATGATGGCATTCTTCTTGACGATGCCGATCAGCAGAACGATCCCGATCAGTCCAATCACGTTCAGCTCGTTCTTCGTAAGCAGCAAAGCGAGCAGCGCGCCGACGCCGGCGGAAGGAAGCGTGGACAGGATCGTGACCGGGTGCGCGAAGCTCTCATAGAGAATGCCCAGCACGATGTAAACGGTTAGCAGCGCAGCCAGGATCAGCATGGGCTCGCTAGCTAGAGAATCCTGAAACGCGGCGGCCGTGCCCTGAAAACTTCCATGGATGGTGGACGGAAAACCGATGCTGCGCTCGGCGTCGTCAATCACCTTGGTCGCATCGCCGAGCGCAATTCCCGGGGCTAGATTGAAAGAGAGCGTCACCGACGGATACTGTCCCTGGTGGTTGACCCCGAGCGAGGTGTTCGACGGCCCGAAGTGCGCGAGCGACGCCAGCGGCACCGGAGTGCCGTTTTTCGCGCGCACATAGATGCTTTGGAGAGCGTCCGGGCTGTTGGCAAATTCCGGAGCAACTTCCATGACCACGTGATATTGGTTCAAAGCCCGGTACATGATCGAGACCTGGCGCTGGCCGAAGGCATCGTAGAGAGCCGCGTCGATATCAGCGGCGGCGACTCCAAGACGTGCGGCCGTGTCGCGGTCAATCACAACGCTTGCCTGCAGTCCTTTATCCTGCTGATCGGTGTTGACGTCGCGCAACTGCGGTAGAGAGCGGAGCTTCTGAAGCAGTCGCGGCGCCCAGTTGTTCATCTCTGCCAGATCCTCTCCCTGCAGCGTGTACTGGAATTGGGCCTGACTCATGCGTCCGCCGATAGTCAAATCCTGCGCCGACTGCATGTACAGGGTCGCGCCCGGGACCACCGCCAATTTGGATCGCAAACGTGCAATCACTTGATCCGCGGTGATCTTCCGTTCCGCAAGCGGTTTGAGCGTGACGAACATGCGTCCGGTGTTGTACGTGGTATTGCCGCCGGCGAAACCCACGCTCGTGGCCACCGCGGGATCCTTTATTACGATGTTCATGAACTGGGTCATCTTCCCCTTCATGGCTGAGAAGGAAATGTCCTGCGCGGCTTGCACCGATCCGCTGATCCGGCCCGTATCCTGCTGCGGGAAGAAGCCCTTCGGAACCAGCATGTAGAGATACACGCTGAGACAGGCAGTCGCGATTGTCACGATGAAGGTAAACCGCTGATGGCTTAAGACCCAATCGAGACCGCGTTTGTATCCGCCAAGCATGCGGTCAAAGGCCCATTCGCTGGCGCGATAGAAGTGCCCATGCTTTTTCTCACCCTGAGGCCGCAGAAACTTGGCGCACATCATGGGCGTCAAGGTCAGTGAAATCGCCAGCGACACGCAGATGGCGATGCTGAGCACGACGGCGAATTCGCGGAAGAGCCGCCCAACGATCCCACCCATCAGCAAAATAGGAATGAAAACGGCCACCAGCGAGGTGCTCATCGAGAGCACGGTGAATCCGATTTCACGGGCTCCGCGAAACGCCGCCTGCACCGGGGTCATCCCCTGCTCGATGAAGCGCGTGATGTTCTCGAGCACCACAATCGCATCGTCCACCACGAAGCCGGTCGAGATCGCCAGCGCCATCAGCGACAAGTTATCCAGACTGTCACCCAGCAGGTACATCACTCCGAAAGTGCCTATCAGAGAGAGCGGCACCGCGATGCTGGGAATCAAGGTTGCCCGCAACGTGCGCAGAAAAGCGAAGACCACCAGGATGACGAGTATGACCGAGATGATGAGCGTCACCTCGATATCGTGCACCGAGGCTCGAACTGTGGTTGTCCGATCGAGAACCACGTTCATTGCGATGGCGGGAGAGATCGAAGCCTGCAACTGCGGCAGCGCCGCATACACGCGATCGACGGTGGCAATAATGTTCGCGCCCGGTTGGCGCGAGACGATCATTAGCACTCCGGGCTTGCCGTTCGCCAGCCCAACGACATGAATATCTTCGACCGCGTCCTGCACATCGGCGACATCGGCCAGCCGAACCGGCGCGCCGTTCTTGTACGCCACAATCAGGTTGCGATACTGATCGGAGAGGAAAATCTGATCGTTGTCGTGAATGGCCCAGGAATTCGCGGCGTCGCTGATTTCGCCTTTGGGAGTGTTGGCGTTTGCCTGGTTGAGTGCGGTGCGGACCGAATCCAAGCCTACGCCCAGCTTGTTCAGCAGCATGGGATTGACTTCGGCGCGCACAGCCGGTTTTGCGCCGCCGCCGACAAAGACCTGCCCTACGCCATCCACCTGTGCCAGTTTCTGGGCGAGGATTGAGTCGGCGGCGTCGTAAATCCTGGGCAGAGGGATGGTTTCGGAGGTGAGCGCCAGGATCATGATGGGCGCATCCGCCGGGTTGACCTTGCGATAGGTTGGATTGCCGGGAAGGTAGGAAGGCAGTTGGCTGCGTGCTGCATTGATGGCCGCTTGCACGTCGCGTGCTGCGCCATCGATGTTCCGGCTGAGGTCGAACTGGAGAACGATGCTGGTGGAACCCAGTTGACTGGTTGAGGTCATCTGGTTCACGCCGGCGATGCGTCCGAACTGGCGCTCCAGCGGAGTCGCCACAGCCGACGCCATCGTCTCCGGACTGGCTCCGGGCAAACCAGCCGACACCGAAATGACGGGAAACTCCACCTGTGGCAGCGGCGCTACGGGCAGAAAGCTGAATGCCAACGCTCCCGAAAGCAGCAGCGCCGCCGCGAGTAATGAGGTCCCAACCGGCCGCTTGATAAAGGGAGCAGAAATATTCATGCCTTAATCCCCTGTGGCCTCGGGAGCCGGCTCCTCCATCGGATTGCCGATCTTGTAGCCCGCGAATCTTTGCGCCAGCCGGTTAAACCACAGATACACGACTGGGGTCGTGTAGAGCGTGAGCAACTGGCTGAGGAGCAATCCGCCGACAATCGTGATGCCGAGCGGATGGCGCAATTCCGAGCCCGTGCCGCCGCCGAGCGCTAGCGGCAATCCGCCGAGCAGTGCGGCCATGGTGGTCATCATGATCGGACGGAAACGAAGCAAGCACGCCTGGTAGATGGCTTCTTCCGGCGGTTTGTGCTCCACGCGTTCGGCTTCGAGCGCGAAGTCGATCATCATGATGGCGTTCTTCTTCACGATGCCGATTAGTAGGATAATGCCGATCAGGGCTACGACGCCCAGATCATTGCGGGTAATCAGCAGCGCGAGAATTGCGCCGACGCCGGCCGAGGGCAGCGTGGACAGAATTGTGAGCGGATGAATATAGCTCTCGTAGAGCACTCCCAGCACAATGTAAACGGTGATTATGGCGGCCAGGATGAGCCAGGGCTCGCTCGAAAGGGAATTGTGAAAGGCAGCCGCGGTTCCCTGGAAACTGGTATTGATGCTGCGCGGCAGGTTGATTTGCTGTTCCGCCTGTTCGATCGCCGTGGTGGCGTCGCCCAGGGAAACACCGGGAGCAAGGTTGAACGACAGGTTCACCACCGGAAACTGGCCCAGGTGATTGATCGCGAGCGGCGCATTGCGCATCTCGACGCGAGTAAAGGCGGAAAGCGGAACCTGCGTGGTGTTGGCGGATGCGGCGGCCGCCGTGTTGCTAGTCGAGGTGTTGCTAGCCGAGGTGTTGCTGGCCGACGCGCTGGTGCTCGAGGTGCTGGTCGCCGTCGTACCGGCGCTGGTTGCGCCGCTCGTTGACTTGACGTAGATGTCCTTCAAGTCGTCCGGGGTCGTCTTGAATTGCGGACTCACTTCCAGCACGACGTGATACTGGTTCAACTGCGTGAACATGGTGGAGACCTGACGCTGCCCAAACGCATCGTAGAGCGCGTCGTCGATGGCTTGCGGCAGGATGCCCAAACGCGAAGCAGTGTCGCGATCGATGATCAGGTTCGCTTGCAATCCATTGTTCTGCTGATCGCTGGCCACGTCGCGTAACTGCGGCACGGTTTGGAGCTTTTGTAGAAGTTGCTGCGACCAGGTAGCCAATTCGGCTGCGTCGGCGTCTTCCATTGAATACTGGTACTGCGTGCTGCTGACGCGGCTTTCCACAGTCAGATCCTGCACCGGCTGCATGTACAGCGTGATGCCTTCCACTTTGGCCAGTTCCGGTTGCAGATCGCGAATGATCTCGGAAGCAGTCTCTTTACGCTGATTGCGCGGCTTCAGATTAACCTGAATGCGGCCGCTGTTCGGCGTGATGTTTGTGCCATCGATGCCGATGAACGAAGCGAGGTTATCGACATTCGGATTCTTCAGAATCACTTTCGCCAGGGCCTGCTGCTTCTCCGCCATGGCCGCAAACGAAGTATTCTCGGCTGCTTCGGAGACCCCCATGATTACGCCGGTATCCTGCACCGGGAAGAAGCCCTTGGGCACGTAGACATAAAGGAGCAGTGTGGCGACCAGGGTTGATACCGTGACCAGAAGAGTGATGGTCTGATATTTCAGGACCCACTTCAGGGTCCGGCCGTAGAAGGCGATTATGCGGTTGAAGTAGTCTTCGGTGACGCGGTAGAAGCGAGATTCCTTCCCCGGCTGTCTCTGTTTTAGAAGCTTGGCGCACATCATCGGCGTCAGGGTCAGCGAGACCACGGCGGAAACCAGAATAGTAACCGCCAAGGTCACGGCAAACTCGCGGAAGAGTCTGCCGACGATGTCTCCCATGAACAGCAACGGGATCAGCACCGCGATCAGCGAAACGGTCAGCGATACGATGGTGAATCCAATCTGTCCCGCTCCCTTGAGTGCGGCGTCCAGGGGAGAATCACCTTCTTCCAGGTAGCGATCGATGTTCTCGATCATCACGATGGCGTCGTCCACGACGAATCCGGTTGAGATGGTAAGCGCCATCAGCGTCAGGTTGTTCAGGCTGTAGCCGAGCAGGTACATCACTCCGAAGGTGCCCACCAGAGAGAGTGGCACAGCAATGCTCGGGATGACGGTCGCGGCAAGATTGCGCAGAAAGAGAAAGATGACCATCACCACCAGGGCCACCGTCAGCATCAACTCGAACTGCACATCGTTGACCGATGCGCGAATCGTCTGCGTACGGTCGATGAGGATTTGAGCTTTGACGGCTGCCGGCATGGAAGCCTGCAATTGCGGCAGAACTGCCTTGATGCGATCAGCCACGCTGATGATGTTGGCCCCGGGCTGGCGCTGAATATTCAGCAGGACCGCGGGCGTTGTGTTAACCCAGGCCGCTTGCTTCACGTTTTCAGCGCTGTCGATAGCAGTGGCTACGTCCGACAAGCGCACCGGTGCGCCGTTCCTGTAGGCGATGACTACACTGTTATATTGCTGGCTCGAGAGCAATTGGTCGTTGTCGCCAATGGTGAACGACTGCCGCGGGCCATCAATCACTCCCTTGGCCTGGTCCACATTGGCGGCGGCCAGCGCGGCGCGCACATCTTCGAGACCCAACTGGTAGGAAGCCAGAGCTGTGGGATTGGCTTGGATGCGAACCGCCGGCTTCTGCCCTCCGCTGATTGAAACCAGGCCGACCCCGGGAAGCTGCGAGATTTTCTGCGCCAGCGCCGTCTCGGCCATGTCTTCGATGCGCGACAAGGGCAGTGAATCCGAGGTCAGCGCCAGCGTGAGGATGGGCGCATCGGCTGGGTTTACTTTGTTGTAAATCGGAGGATTGGGAAGATTTTGCGGCAGGTACGTGGTTGCGGCGTTGATCGCGGCCTGCACCTGCTGTTCCTCGACGTCAATGTTCTGATCGAGAGCGAACTGCAAAGTGATCAGCGAACTGCCGAACGAGCTCGTCGAGGTCATCTGGTTCAGTCCGGGGACTTGTCCGAACTGCCTCTCTAATGGAGCGGTGACCGAAGACGCCATCACATCGGGAGCGGCGCCGGGGTAGAAAGTCATGACCTGGATAGTCGGGTAGTCCACCTCGGGCAAGGCGGAGACCGGGAGTTGCCGGTAGGCGACGAATCCGACCAGCATCACGGCCGCCATTAATAAAGAGGTGGCGACCGGCCGCAGAATGAAAAGGCGTGAGGGGTTCATGACGTTGGAGCTGTTTTCGCCGGCTGTGTAGTCGATTGCGAAGTGCTGGGGCTTCCGGTACCGCTGCGAGTTTCAACTTTCGCGCCGTTCTGCAACTTGTCCTGCCCGTCGATGACCACGACCTCTCCGACCTGCAGGCCGCTGCCAATCGCGCTTTGATTGGATTGCGTCAGCGCGACGGTCACGGTCCGCGCCTCCACCGTCTTGTCGGTCTTCACCACATAAACAAAATTTCCCTGCGGCCCTTTCTGCACGGCCACACTGGGAACGATCGTACTGTTCTTGCGCACATCAAGCAGCAGGCGGATGTTGACGAACTGATTCGGAAAGAGCACGCCATCCTTGTTATCGAAGACGGCCTTCAGGCGGTCGGTGCCGGTCGTCTGATCAATCTGGTTGTCGATGGTCAGCAAGGTGCCGGTTGCGAGCTTGGTCTGGTCGTCGCGACTGAAGGCGTCAACCGCCAGAGTTCCCTGTTTCATTCGCTGCACGACCACAGGCAGACTGTCTTCCGGCAAAGTGAAGATGACCGAGATGGGCTGCAATTGTGTGATGACCAGCATGGGATTCGCATCGGCGGCATGGACGATGTTGCCGACGTCGACCAACCGTAAGCCGATATGGCCATTCACCGGCGCCGTGATGTGGCAATAGGTGATCTGAAGTTTCGCGTTGTCGATCGTTGCCTGGTCCGCTCGAACCGCGCCTTCGAATTGATCCGCCGTCGATTTCTGCGTGTCCACCTGCTGCTGCGACATTGCGCCAGATTCCTGCAGCAGATCTTTGAAGCGCTGATAGTTCAGTTGCGCGTCGCGGAGTGAGGCCTGATCCTTAAATAACTGCGCTTGTGCCTGCGCGAGTTGCACCTCGAACGGACGGGGATCGATAAGCACCAGCAGGTCGCCCTTGTTGACCTGTTGCCCTTCGCGAAAATTCACCTGGATAAGTTGGCCGTCCACCCGGCTCTTCACGCTCACCGTGTTGTAGGCGGTGACCGAACCTAGTCCGGTCAGGTACACCGGCATGTCCTGCGAGACAGCGGACGCAACCGCAACCGGGATGGCGCGCGTCGTAGCTGCCAGGGCTTGTTGGCTCTTCGCGGAATTGGCGCTCTGGCAGCCGCCAAAGGCAAGTAACAGGAGCAAAATCGCGCCTAACTGCATCCACTGCCAATTCGGATTTCCATTCATGTTTCTAACCGTCGAAGAGTTGCGCAAAAAGAAGAGCCGCGCAAACGGTAAGTAGGTTCGTTGCCGAATCGATGCGATCATTTGCCGTCCATTTGCCGTTCTACACACGAATTCTCTGGCGCCAGAGCACAGAAACTAGTTAGACGATCATACTCTTCCAACTTGATGGCTCCCGGAAAGCAAAAGATGGTAAAGGTTTGTAAATTGTAGATTCCGCGCAAGAAACGCCCGCGAGACCACCAAAAACAAAGACTACGCAAGAAGTTGCACAGCGAACATCCGCGACGTTGAATCTCCCAATGCCTTCCACCGGGAATTTATTGCTGCACCGCCTGAACCAGCGCCGGCCTCACCTGTTCGCGCTGAATTTCGGAAGCGTCCCAAGCGCCGCCCAGAGCCTTCACCAGGAAAACGGAAGTGGTCATCTGTTGACCGAGCAACTGCGTGGCCAGCCGTTCGTTACTCAGGAGCGTGGATTGTGCGGTAATCACATCGAGATACGTGGTGACGCCGCCGACATAGCGGTTGTTGGCGATGTCGAGCGCGCGCCGCGAATCTGCGACCGCCGTCTGCTGAGTTTTCGCCGCCTGGTCAAGCAGCGCCAGACCGGACAGCCCATCCTCCACCTGCTGAAATGCAACCAACACAGATTCGCGATAGTTGGCTACCGATTCGTCATAGGCGGCGCGGCTGACGGCCAGGTTGGCACGATTGCGGCCGCCATTAAGAATCGGCTGCAAGATATCGCCTCCCAGCGACCAGAAAGCGCTTGGCGCGCTTACCAGTGTGGCGATGTCGCGGCTTTCCCATCCGCCACTCCCACTCAAAGTAATATGCGGATAAAACGCAGCCACCGCAAAACCGACTTGCGCATTTTCGAACGCCATCTGGCGCTCACTGGTAGCAACGTCAGGACGGCGCTCCAGAATCTCAGATGGAACTCCCGTGGGAATCGCCGGAGGGGCAGCCACGAACGGCGCCTCGGCAACGTTGAAAGCCGAGGCGGACTTTCCCGTCAACACGGCGATGGCATGTTCGAATTGCGCCCGCTGCTGCAGCACGAGCGAAAGCTGCGTCGCCGTCGAATCCAACAACGAGGCCTGCTGCGCCACTTCCAGTCCATTCGCGACTCCGCCTTCGTGGCGATGGTTGACCAGGTCCAACCCTTTTTGCTGGATTTCAACCGACTGCCGCACCACTCCAGCTTCGCGATCAAGTTCGCGCAGGTTGAAATAGTCAGCGGCGAGTTCGGCGGTCAATACCAGGCGCACATTTTCCAGGTCGGCCGCGCTCCCTTGCAGCGAAGCGTTTGCCGCTTCAAGACTGCGGCGCACGCGTCCGAATAAATCAAGCTCGTAGCTAACGGAAAACGGGACAGTAAAAACGTTCTGAGTGACTGGGTTTAGCGAAACCGTCGCGCCCGAAAGCGGACGGTTGCCGGAGAGGCGCTCGCGCTGCCCGTTGGGATCGGCGCTGAGCACAGGAAAGTACGCCGACGACGCGATTCGCGCCTGCGACCGCGCCTGCGAGAGGCGGTCTTCTGCCGCCGCCAGCGACTGGTTTGCCTGGAGCAGTTCTTGCTCCAGTCGGTCTAATTCGGCGTCGTGAAATATCTGCCACCATGCGCCCTTGGGAATTGCATCCTTCGGAGCCGCAGTCTGCCACGGCCCTGCGCCTTTCCACGCATCGGGAACCGGCGCGGTGGGGCGCTTGTATCCCGGCCCCACGGTGCAGCCAAGCATGCCGACCAACGCACAGACCAACGCACACAGCGCAAGCACCGAATTCCCGTAGAGACGCGGCTTGCCGCGTCTCGCCCCGTCTCGGAAGATGCGACAAACCACGTCTCTACAGCCTGGAGTGAATCGCTTCACGAACGAGCAGCTCCCAGGTTCGGGTTGGCGACGTGCACTTTCTGCCCTTCCTCGAGTGAGTCAGACGGGTTGATGATGATCCGGTCGCTGGCCTCGAGACCGCCAAGAATTTCAAGCGTAGCTCCGAAGTCGCGCCCAATGCTGATCGGGTGCATATGCACAATGTTGTCCTTGTCGACGACCGCGACCCTTGGCCCCTCTGCGCGGAACAGCATGGCGTTCACCGGGATCGTAATCCTCGGAACAGAAGTCCCAGTCGCAAAATGCACCTGGCCAAAGGAACCCGGCAGCAGCTTGCCATCTTTGTTAGGAACATCCACTTCCGTATTCAGGGTGCGCGTTGCGGGATCAATGGCATCGGCGGTGCGAGCCACGGTTCCCATAAATCTCTGGCCGGGAAATTCCTGGAGCGTAACGGTCGCCTTCATCCCAACTTTCATGTTCGGCGCATACGCCTGCGGAACACTGATGTAAA
The DNA here is from genome assembly GCA_963789205.1 of uncultured Acidobacteriaceae bacterium. Classification (GTDB taxonomy): domain Bacteria; phylum Acidobacteriota; class Terriglobia; order Terriglobales; family Acidobacteriaceae; genus Acidiflorens. The sequence goes on along the minus strand of CAWBJV010000006.1, from coordinate 442,720 downwards.
CCCGCAGCGGATCGACGCGCGCGATATCGAACAGCTCTTTGCCAGTCAGCCCGGCCCCGGAATTAATGAGCACGCCCGGATCGACGTTGCGCCGGGTAAGCACGCCGGAAAAAGGAGCGTACACTTTCTTGAAAGATTCGAGTTCTTCCAGGCGGCGAACATTCGCATCCGCCGCTGCGAGATTGGCTTGCGCCTGCTGATAGCCGCTCGCTTGCTGGTCGGCTTCCTGCTCCGAAACCGAGTCGGTCTTACGCAGATTCGCCCAGCGGTCAGCCGAGATCTTCGCCAATCCCAGCGCCGACCTGACCTGCTCGCGGCTGGCTCGCGCCTGTGAAAGTTCCTGGTCAATTTCCGGAGTATCGATCGCCGCCAGCAGTTCACCTTTCTGGATCTTGCTTCCAATGTCCTTGTACCAGCGCAAGAGGTAGCCGTTGGTGCGGGCAAAAATGGGAGACTCCTCAAAGGCTTGCAAATTTCCGGGCAGCACCAGTTCGTCGTTTGCGGACTCGACCTGGGGTTGCACGACGGCGACGGTCGGAATCGAAACGGCTTCGGTTTCTTTCGCAAGAGCGTCAGATTCGCTCTTTCTGTTCAGAAAAGTAACTACGCCTGCGGTGATCAGGACGAGTAGCACGGCGCCAATCAGAATCTTTGCTCGCCCTGCCGGAGCCGGACCCGGATCGGAAGGCCGACTGTTCTCTGGGCCAATGTGCTGCGTCTCATTCTGCTGCGTAGTTACAGGCGGCGATTGTACTGGCATGATTGCGGTCTCCAACAAATTCTCTATCTTGCTCTTCTCTACTTTTGCTCCGGCAGCAGCCGCGCTTGGCGGCGGCCATGAATGATCGTAAATACACTCGGCACAAAAAATAAGGTCGCTACCGTTGCGAAGAGCAGGCCGCCAATCACGGCGCGTCCTAGCGGTGCGTTCTGCTCGCCACCCTCTCCGAAGCCCAATGCCATCGGCAGCATGCCGATAATCATGGCGAGGGCTGTCATCAACACAGGCCGCATGCGTGTGTAGCCCGCTTCGATCGCTGCTTGCAGCGCGGGGACTCCCGTATCCATGCGATCGCGAGCAAACGAAACCATCAATATCGAATTCGCGGTCGCCACCCCCATGCACATGACCGCGCCGGTCAGCGACGGAACGTTGAGCGTAGTACGCGTAATCAGCAGGAACCAGCAGATCCCCGCCAGCGCTCCCGGCAACGCAGTAATAATGATAAAGGGGTCGAGCCACGACTGAAAGTTGACCACAATCAGCAAATAGACGAGCACAATCGCTCCCACAAGGCCAAGGCCCAGGCCGATGAACGAGGATTGCATTGTCTGGACCTGCCCGCGAACCACGATGCGGGTTCCGCGCGGCAGATGGTCCTGGAATGGTTTCAGCGCCTTCATGATGTCCGACGCAACCCCACCGAGATCGCGCCCCTGCGTGCTGGCATACACATCGATCACCGGCTGCACGTTGTAATGGTTGACCACTGCAGGACGCGCCACCGGCGTGAGTTGAGCCAGATTGCCGAGCACTTGCGGAGCCTGCGCACTCGGGTTCGTCACCGGCGTGTTCATCAAGTCCTGCACTGACGTCATACGATACTGCGGGCTCTGAACGGCGACGGAATAGGTAACGCCATTCTTTGAATTAAGCCAGAAATTGGGCGCTGTCTGGAAGCTTCCACTCAAGCTGATCAGCACACTTTGTGCGACATCACGGGCATTCAGCCCGACCTGATTGATGAGGGTTCGGTCCATATCCAGATGAAGAGTAGGCAGATTCATCAGTTGCTGCACGTGCACGTCGGCTGTGCCGGGAATCTGGCGCACCTGATTTGCGATCTTCTGCGCGATATCGTAATTCGTGCTCATATCGGCGCCCATGATCTGGATGTCGACCGGCGCGGGCAATCCGAAATTAAGAATCTGTGACACGATATCGGCGGGCTGGAAGAAGAATTCCACGCCTGGGAAACGCTCAGGCAGTTCGCGACGCAACCGGCGGACATACCGTGTCGTCGGATGATGGTGTTCCGGATTCAGCGAAATCAGAATCTCGGCATCGCTTGACCCAATCACCCCCGAACTGCTGTAGGAAAGGTTCAAGCCCGAATACGGGACGCCTATATTGTCCAGGATCGTCTGCAACTCTTCCTTCGGAATCTCGCTGCGCAGCACTCGTTCCACTTCATCGCACAGACGCGCGGTCTCTTCCACGCGCAGGCCGGATCGGGCGCGCAGGTGCAAACGAATAAGACCGGCATCCACTTGCGGGAAGAAGTCCTGGCCCAGAAAGAACACCAGGCCCAGCGACAAAACGCAGAAAGGCACAAAACAGATGGCGAATAATCCTCGGTGTTCGAGCGTGGTTTCCAGCAGTTGCTGGTAGCCGCCGCGGAATCTCTCAAAACCGCGTTCAAATCTTCGCTGGAATTTTGCGAGGAAGTTTGTCGGCTCGGCCGCGCGGTGCTCGTGCCCGCGCATGATGAACATCACCATGGTCGGGATCAGGGTTCGCGACAACAGATACGACGCCAGCATGGCAAAGGACACCGCTTCCGCCAGCGGAACAAAAAGAAACCTCGCGACCCCGGCCAGAAAGAACATCGGCACAAAAACGATGCAGATACAGAGCGTCGATACCAGCGCGGGCACCGCAATCTGTTGCGCTCCGTCGAGGATGGCCTGTTTCATCTCCTTGCCCATGGCCAGATTGCGCTCGATGTTTTCGATCTCCACCGTCGCATCATCCACCAGGATGCCGACGGCGAGCGCCAATCCTCCCAGGGTCATGATGTTGATGGTCTCGCCGAGCGCGCTCAGGAGAAGCACTGAGACGAAGATGGAGAGCGGGATCGAGATTGCGATGATTATCGTCGGACGCCAGTCGCCCAGAAAGAGCAGGATCATAGCGGCGGTAAGACAGGCGGCGATCAGGCCTTCACGCACTACTCCTGCAATCGACGCCCGCACGAAAAGCGACTGATCAAACAGAGCCTTGATGCTAAGTTCGGGCGGCAGAGATTGTGCCGCCAGGGGCACAATCGCCTTCACCGCATTGACGACCGTCAGCGTGGAAGCTCCGCCCAGCTTGAAGATCGACATCAGCACGCCGCGCACGCCGTCCTGCCGCACGATGTTGGTCTGCGGCGCAAATCCATCGCGTACATGCGCCACATCGCGCAGGTAGAGAGTGGACGAGTTCGAAGTCTTCACCGGCAGATCGTTTAGTTCAGGGACGGTCTGCGGAGTGCCGTTCATCTCCACGTTGTACTCGGTGGGCCCGATTTTCGTGGTGCCTGCCGGCAGAATCAAGTTCTGCGCGGCCACCGCGTTGACGATATCGGCTGGGGCCAAACCATAGGCCTGGAGTTTGGCGGAATCGAGGTCCACCTGCACTTGGCGCGGCTTGCCGCCATAAGGATACGGAGTAGCCGCCCCCTGAACCGTGGCCAACTGCGTGCGCAGAAAATTCTGTCCCAGATCGAACAACTGCTGTTCGGGAAGCGTCTTGCTGCTCAAGCCCAGTTGCACAATGGGTGTCGAGGATGCGGTGTAAGTGATGATCAGCGGCGGAGTCGTGCCAGCGGGCAATCCCCGTAGCACCGTCTGGCAGATTGCCGTGACTTGCGTCAGCGCCACGGAAATGTTGACGGAGGGCCGGAAGAATATCTTGATCACCGCGATCCCGCTAAGCGACTGCGATTCCTGGTGTTCGATGTCGTTGACCGTGACCGTGAATCCGCGCTCGGAGTTGGCCACGATCCGGTCCGCCATCTCGCTCGGCGCCAGGCCCGTGTAGTTCCATATCACGCTGACGACGGGAATATTGATTTCGGGGAAAATGTCGACCGGGGTGCGGAGGATGGTGATGGGAGTAAGAATGATGATGAGCAGAGCCATCACCACAAATGTGTAAGGGCGGCGAAGCGCTAATGCGACGATCCACATAGGACTGACGAAAACCCGCCCGGCGAAAACTCGCCTGGCGAAAACTGGCAACGCTGAAACCTGATACTAGCGGAAATCGATACCGCCAAAGACGCGGCCCCCACATCGGCTGCGAACTTGCAAATCAGATTCAAAACAGTACGTTTCGGATTTGAATTATATTAGACTTTAGCCATGGCTCAAAATCATACCCGGCGCGCCGACGCCCAGAACCGAAACAATGGGAACGGAATCAATGGGACGACCGGCGGGAAGCGACCGCCCGGGCGGCCACGCAGCGAGGAATCGCGCCAGTCCATCCTGCGCAGCACGCTGAAACTGCTCAAACAGCAGGGCGGATTCCCGGAACTCAGCATTGAGGCCATCGCCGCCGACGCCAATGTTGGCAAGACAACTGTCTATCGTTGGTGGCCGACCAAAGCCGCCCTGGTTGCCGACGCCTTTTCCGCCAGTGCCGACGAGGAACTCCGCTTCCCGAATACCGGCTCCGTGCAAAGCGACATGAGTCTGCAGATGAGGCGGCTGATTCGTATCTTCCGGTCCCGTCGCGGCAAGGTCGTCGCGGCGCTCCTAGCCGGAGGGCAATCGGATCCGGAACTGATCGAGGCCTTTCGCGACAGATTCCTATGGCCGAGACGCAGACAGGCCTATCAAACTTTACAGCGCGGCATCGACCGCGGCGAACTACCCGCCGACAGCGACCTCGACCTCATCCTCGACTCGCTCTATGGGCCGATCTACATGCGCTTTTTGATTCGGCACGACAAGCTCGAAGAAAGCTTCGCCGACGAGATTTGCGGGTTGGTGCTGAAAGGCTTGAAACGCCGGAGCCACCCCGAGTCCTAAGCCCTTTGCCTGCTGAAATTTACCGTTCAGTTGCTAAATCCAACCGATGCCTGATCGGCCTTGCATGAAGTGGCTGTTGAGGCTAAAATCAAAGTACGACCGAAACAGTCGGAGTTTTATCCGACTAGATCGGTCGGCATTCGGCTTAATGCTGAAACTGACGAAAAAAGCGGACTACGGGCTGATGGCCATGAAGCATCTGGCTGAGCACGTTGACCAGGGAGCCTGCAGCGCCAAGGATGTGGCCGAGGCCTATGGAATCCCGCATGAAGCGCTGGCGAAGATCCTGCAACGGCTGGCGAAGGTCGGTTTGGTGCGGTCCCAGCATGGCACGCACGGCGGTTACACGCTGACGCGGGATCCGAAGATGATTTCGGCGTTCGAAGTGATAAAGGCCATTGACGGCCCGCTATTCATTACGTCGTGCGTGACGGTTCGCGGTGAATGCGATCAGACCGATCGGTGCACGATTCGCGAGCCGCTGCGAAAAGTGAATGAAAGCATCGAGCAGGTGCTGAGGAACATCAAAATTTCACAGATGAAGGAAGAGCCGGAAGTTGTCCATGCCAAGAAGATGGAGAGCGGAAAGCCGGCGGAGCTGGTAACGATTTCGTAGTTACTGTGAGTGAAGGCTTTCAAGGAGACAGGTAATCATGAGTACGGATGTGAAGACGGCGACCCCAACCAGTCAGGACCTCGGACAGCGCACCGCGCCCAATGGCGTCAAGCTGCCCATTTACATGGATAATCACGCGACCTCGCCCATGGATCCTCGGGTCCTCGAAGAAATGCTGCCTTACTTCATGGAGAAGTTCGGCAACTCCGCCAGCCGCAATCACCCGTTTGGGTGGGCGGCGGAAGAAGCGGTCGAATTGTCGCGCGAGCGTGTCGCAAAGCTGATCGGCGCGACTCCGAAAGAAATCATCTTCACTTCGGGCGCCACTGAAAGCGACAACCTCGCAATCAAGGGTGTTGCCGAGATGTACCGCGAGAAGGGCAATCACATCATCACCGCGGTCACTGAGCACAAGGCGGTGCTCGATACCTGCAAGCATCTGGAGAAGTTCGGCTTTCGCGTGACCTATCTGCCGGTACAAAAAGATGGGCTGGTTGATCTCGACGACCTGAAGCGTGCCATGGACGACAAGACGATTCTGGTCACGATCATGGCGGCAAACAACGAGATCGGCGTGCTGCAACCAATCGCGGAAATCGGCAAACTGTGCCGCGAACGCGGCGTGATCTTCCACACCGACGCCGTACAGGCGATCGGTAAGGTTCCGGTGGACGTGAACAAGATGAACATCGATGTCGCGTCGATCACAGCGCATAAGCTCTACGGGCCGAAAGGCGCGGGCGCGCTGTATGTGCGCCGCAAGAATCCGCGTGTGCAGTTGGTGCCGCTGATTGATGGCGGCGGGCACGAGCGCGGAATGCGCTCCGGAACACTCAATGTTCCCGGCATCGCGGGCCTCGGCAAGGCTTGCGCCATCGCGCAGGAGGAGATGCCGCAGGAATCGTGCAAAATGGCAGGCTTGCGAAACCGGCTGAAAGACAGCATCATGAGCCGCCTTGACGAGGTGTATATCAACGGCTCCTGGGAACATCGACTGCCCGGCAATCTGAACATCAGCTTTGCCTATGTGGAAGGCGAGTCGCTGCTGATGGGCATCAACGATATCGCAGTTTCGAGCGGATCGGCATGCACCTCGGCGACGCTTGAACCATCTTATGTATTGAAGGCTCTCGGTACGGGCGACGATCTGGCGCACAGCTCGATCCGCTTCGGCATCGGGCGCTTCAATACCGAGGCCGAGATCGATTACGTGGGCGACCGCGTGGTCGAAACGGTACTGCGTCTGCGCGAACTTTCGCCACTCTATGAGATGGCGAAAGAGGGCGTGGACTTGAAGAGCGTGAAGTGGGCAGCGGAAGCGCACTAATGTTTGAAGGGGCGCGGCTTCAGCCGCGCCGATTCGAGCGGTCTTAAATTGGGGCTTTAGCCCCTGAGGATTTGTGGTTCAGTTTTGATTTTCCAAGGAGATTGAGGATGTCATACAGCGATAAAGTGATCGACCACTACAACAATCCACGCAACGTCGGCTCCATGGACAAGAAGGATTCCGATGTGGGCACCGGCCTGGTCGGCGCGCCCGAGTGCGGCGACGTGATGAAACTGCAGATCAAGGTGAATCCGCAGACCAACATCATCGAAGACGCCAAGTTCAAGACCTTCGGCTGCGGCTCGGCGATTGCGTCCTCTTCGCTGGCGACCGAGTGGGTCAAGGGCAAGACGATTGACGAGGCCCTGGCGATCAAGAACACCGAGATCGTTAAGGAACTGGCCTTGCCGCCGGTGAAGATTCACTGCTCGGTGCTGGCCGAGGATGCCATCCGAGCCGCGATCGGCGACTGGAAAAAGAAGCAGGAAGCCGCGAAGCCGGTGGCAGTGCAGGCGGCGCAGTAAACGGCTTCGAGCCGCGAGCTTCGAGCAATCGGTCGCGGCTTGGGATTGTGCTCGCTCGCAGCCCGAAGCTCGAAGCTGTTTACACTTACGTTATGGATCAAGCTGTCAAAGACGAAGTCGTCAAAGCCGCCGTGCCCACGGCTCCGGCCAAGGGCATCCAGGTGACCGACAACGCGCTCAAGAGGATTCGCTCCGCGATGGTGAAAGAAAACGTTTCGCCCGAGCAAGGTGGGCTTCGTTTGGGCGTGCAGGGTGGCGGGTGCTCCGGCCTGAGTTACAACATAAGGTTCGACACGCAACCGCGCGAGCGCGACCGCGTGTTTCAGTTCGGAGATGTCCGGGTTTTTGTTGACCCGAAGTCCTTCATCTACCTGCACGGGATGACTCTCGACTACCACGAAACCCTGATACAGCAGGGATTCGTGTTCGTGAACCCGAACTCGACCAAGTCCTGCGGCTGCGGAAGTTCTTTCTCGTAGCGGAGATCGTGTGGTGACGGAGTGGAGCCTGCCCTGAGCAGAGCCGAAGGGCCCCGTCCAGACGGGCCAAAGGCCCGTCACCACACAACCAGTGGTTAGAGGGAGAGGGCGGGCCGTGCGCCCGCCTTGGATTTTATATGGCAAATTTGGAATCCAAGCCGGCGCCGGTCACGGCAGGGCGAGCCGCCGGAGACGCTACCCCGAGGTGCTGGTCGTGCGGCACCATGCGAGCCGTCCACTTCTGCAGTTCATGCGGCAAGGTGCAGCCGCCGGTTCCGGTGGACTATTTCACGTTTTTTGGATTTCCGCGCAAGCTCAACCTTGATACGGCCGCACTTGAGAAAGAGTTCTACGCGCTAAGTCGCCGGCTCCATCCCGACGTATTCGGGCAGGCAGAAACCCAGGAACGTAACTGGAGCCTGGAACAAAGTTCCATGCTCAACGATGCCTACCGCACGTTGAAAGATCCGATCAAGCGCACCGAGTACCTGTTACGCCTCGAAGGCATCGAACTCGAAGAGCAATCGAAACAGGCGACTGAAAAAGCCCGCGCTACCGGAGAATTGAAGAAGCAGGTCGTGCCTCCGGATCTGTTGGAGGAAGTCTTCGAACTCAACTTGCATCTCGAAGAACTGCGGGTCCAGAAAAAGATGGGCGAGGACGACCCCGCTTTACTTGAGGAAATCGGCAAGGCCAAGCTTTCGCTGGAAGAAAAATACGACGCGCTCCTGAACGAGTTGAAGACCGAGTGGAACAAGTGGGACAAGGCCGTGGACGGCGGAGACGAAGCCGACCGGCGGAAGGTCCTCGACCAGATGGTGGACGTGCTGAACCGCAGAAACTACATCCGGAACCTGGTGCGCGACGTGAATGAGGCAATGGAAAACTAGGTCAGAGGTGAAAGCTAGGTCAGAGGTGAAAGCTAGGTCAGAGGTGAAAGCTAGGTCAGAGGTGAAAGCTAGGTCAGAGGTGAGAAGTCAGATTGCAGAGGTAAAATCAAGGTCCTCACCTCTGCAATCTGACCTCTGACCTCTGCAATCTTTTACAAAATGGCTTCTGACTACATCGTCGGCATCGATCTCGGCACCACGAACTCGCTCGTGGCCTATATGCAGGGGGATTCCCCTGTCGTCATCCCCGGAGAAGACGGGCTCAACCTTGTACCCTCAGTCGTAGCCCTGGACGAGAAGAACCAGATCATAGTCGGCAACGCCGCTCGTAAGTATCTGATTGAAACGCCGGAGCGAGCGGTTTACTCGGTTAAGCGTCTGATGGGGCGCGGTGTCGAGGATATACAGGACGAACTGAAGTTGTTTCCCTTCCAACTGGCGGAAGATCTTCAGGAGGGAGAGGTTCTGCGCATCAAGATTGGCGAGCGCACTTATACTCCGCCTGAGATTTCAGCGCTAGTGCTGCGTCAACTGAAGCGCAATGCCGAGCGGTTTTTTGGAGCGCCCGTAACCCAGGCGGTCATCACCGTCCCCGCATACTTTAACGACGCGCAACGGCAGGCGACGAAAGATGCCGGCCGCATCGCCGGGCTGAATGTTTTGCGGTTGGTGAACGAACCGACGGCAGCATCGCTCGCTTACGGCCTGGACAAGAAGAAGAACGGCATCATTGTGGTTTACGATCTCGGCGGCGGCACGTTCGACATCTCCATTCTCAAGCTGCATGACGGCATTTTCGAGGTGATTGCCACCAACGGTGATACGCATCTCGGCGGAGACGACATCGACAATCTACTGATTGCCATCGCGCTCGACGACATTCGCGGCGACCTCGGACTCGACTTGCGGCGCAACGGCGAAGCGGTGGCACGCATTCGCAAGGCGGTGATCGAGGCCAAGATCGCGCTTTCGTCGCAGCCTTCAGTGAAGCTCGATGTCGATTTGCCCGGCGGGAAGAAGTATCAGCGCGAGATTTCGCTCGAAGGTTTCGAGCAAATGATCCAACCGATCATCGACCGCACCGTCGGGCCCTGCAAGCAGGCACTCAAAGACGCAGGCCTGAAGCCCGAACAAATCGACGAGGTCGTTCTGGTCGGGGGCTCGACGCGCATTCCAAAGGTTCGGCGGTTAGTACAAGACCTGTTCAAGCGCGAGCCGCACACCGATTTGAATCCTGACGAAGTGGTGGCGCTCGGCGCGGCCGTGCAGGCGAATATTCTGGGCGGCGGGTCCGAAATCACGCAAGACATGCTGTTGCTTGACGTCACCCCACTTTCTCTGGGAATTGAAGTAGCGGGCGGCGTGACCGATAAAATCATCCTGCGCAACTCGACCGTGCCGGCTTCGGCCACGCAGTACTACACCACCCAGGTGGATGGCCAAACCAACGTCGCGATTCACGTGCTGCAAGGCGAACGCGAACTGGCGCGGGATTGCCGGTCGCTGGCGCGCTTCGATCTGAAGGGTGTTCCACCGATGACCGCCGGCATGCCGCGCATTGAAGTAAAGTTTCTGATCGACGCCAACGGCATTTTGCGCGTCTCGGCGCGCGAGCAGCGCAGCGGGCAAGAGGCTGAAATCGACGTCCAGCCCACTTACGGCCTCACCGACGAACAAGTCGAGAACATGCTGCTCGAATCGTTTGACTATGCGGAGGAAGATTTCCGGCAGCGGCAGGTCATCGAAGCGCGCCGCGAAGCCGACACCATCCTGACGGTGCTTGCAAAAGAAAAGAAGAATCGAGCCTGGCAGGAACTCACAAGCGAGGAACGCCGCAAGGTCGAGACGCTGGAGAAAGCCCTGATTGCAGTGAAGGATTGCGACGACTATCACGCGATCCGCGCGGGCGTTGACGCGCTAAACGAGGCCACGATGCATTTCGCGGAATTAATGATGGATACTGCTGTCACGACCGCGCTCAAGGGAAAGTCGATGGACGACGCCGATTTGGAGGAAGGCCCGCAGGCTGGTCATCCGATGGCGAAAGCAGATTTTGAATGAAGCAGGTTTCAAGGTTGCAAAGTTTCAAGGTTTCAATGTGAAACCCTGGCTAGCAACCCTGAAACTCTGAAACCTTGAAACTTTGAAACCTGGGGTTTTACATGTCTGAAGAGAAAACGCAGGGAACCGGAACCACCATAGTGGATGCTCCCGGTGAAAACACGGTTGAGGTCACCTTTCTTCCCGAGGGCAAGACGGTGACCTTCGAACATGGCAAGCTGCCTTATAAAGACCATGGCAAGGAAGAGTCGCTGCTCGATGTGGCGCTCAACTTCGGCATTCATCTCGACCATGCTTGCGGAGGAAACTGCGCCTGCACGACCTGCCACATCTGGGTGAAAGAAGGCGCCGACCTGATCTCGGAGATGGAAGATGACGAAGCGGACAAACTCGACATGGCTGCCGATCTTCAGCTAAACTCGCGCCTCGGATGCCAGACCGTCATAAAGAAGCCGGGCAAAGTGGTCGTGGAAATCCCGGCGTGGAACCGGAATTACGTTTCGGAAGAACACTAAAAGCAGCTTTCAGCCTTCAGCTTTCAGCCTTCAGCTAAACCGTGATCGGAGTTGGTTGAGATAACGGCTTCTAAGTGCAAACGACTACGAGGAGCACTGATTCATGCCAAAAGAACTCACCTGGAGCGACGCTGACGACATCGGGATTCTGCTCTCTGAAACCCACCCGAAAATCGACCCGCTCGCGATCCGTTTCACCGATCTGCACAAATATGTGATCGCGCTCCCAGACTTCAAAGACGATCCCACGAAGTCGAACGAAGCCAAGCTGGAAGCGATCCAGATGGCGTGGCACGCCGAGGTTCTCGACCGAACCCAGGGCTAGGTTAGCGAGCGATTACCACGCTGGGAGCCGCATCTTCCACGCTCGCCTCGCGCAGAAACTTGGCAGCCTCTTCGGGCGGCGTCGGATTTATGTAGAATCCGGTTCCCCATTCAAATCCCGCCGTCTTGGTCAGCTTGGGCATGAATTCAATGTGCCAGTGATAGTACTCGTTCGCCGGATCCTGTGCCGGCGACGTGTGCACGACCAAGTTGTACGGTGGATTGTCGAGCACGCGGTCCGCTTTCATCAGCAGCAACTTGAGCGCTTTCGCGAGATTTTCGAACATGTGCGACGACGAATTCTCAAACGCCGACTCGTGGCGCTTGGGGAGAATCCAGGTTTCAAAAGGAAACCGCGGAGCATACGGAGCGAGAGTCAGAAAATCTTCGTTCTCAGCCACCACTCGGATACCGCTGTCGGTTTCCTGTCGGATGGCGTCGCAGAAAACACACCGTTCTTTGTAGATGTAATACTGTTTTGCTCCCTGCAGTTCCTCCACCACATAAATAGGCAGGATCGGCAAGGCGATCAGTTGCGAGTGGGAGTGCTCGAGCGAGGCTCCGGCCGCTTCTCCGTGATTCTTGAAGAGCAGAATGTACTTGAAGCGCCGATCCTTCTTGAGGTCGAGAATACGATCGCGGAAGGCCCACAGAACGTCTTCGATTCTCTTCGAGGAAAGCGTGGCCAGGCTGGCGTTGTGGTCCGGCGTTTCGATGACGACTTCGTGGGCACCGATGCCATTCATCTTGTCAAACATGCCCTCGGCCTGCTTATTCAGACTGCCTTCGATGCCGAGCGCCGGGAACTTGTTCGGAACAACGCGGACCGTCCAACCCGGACTGTCCTTCAGAGGAGTATTGCCGTTGGCGCTCGGGCGATACGCCAGGATCTCCGGCGGAGTTTTGCTTTCGTTGCCATAATCGAAAGGACAGAATCCGCCCTTGATCTTCACAGCTTCGCGCACAAAGTCGGTCGGCCGCTTGGCGCGATCCGTGGAAATAATCACCCACCGGCCCACGATGGGGTCTTTTCTTAATTCTGGCACGTACTAAATCCTTTCAGTAGCGGTCTGCAAACCTGGACTCTGAGAATTTACGATTGTACGACACGGAAAACGCATTCTGAAATAACTCGAATGAGGGCCGTCCGCGACCGCTGTCATAGTATACGGAGAGCACGTCGAACCGCCACTGGCAAGATGCTGGCATCAGGCGCAGGAAGTCGCGGGCGACCATCGACAGCTCCTTTTGTTTATGGCGATCTACGGCGGCTTCGGCGGGCTTGACGTCATGCGTAGTCCGAGTTTTCACTTCGACAAAACACAGGACGTCCCGCTCCCAGCCGACAAGATCGAGTTCACCGCGATGATTGGGGGAGCGGTAGTTGCGGGCGATGATGGTATAGCCCCGCCGGCGCAGGTAGAAATAAGCGTCTTCCTCGCCGCGCCGCCCGGTACGCTGGTGCGCGGGCATGTCCTCCGGCGCAAGCGTGCGGGCTGTCAGCCAGTCTAGTGCGCGCAGCGTGGCTTGGGTCAGGCGTCCGGCGAACATGGAGAACTCCATGTTCAGCTTAGCTTGGACGAACCGGGCATCATGTGATCCTGATCACCGCGCGTTCGGTACAATTCGCCGCCCACTCGCTTGCTGACCACTGACAGCGATCTCATCTCACCACCTCCGAATCAAGCGACGCGGCCGCTTCGACCACCTTCCCTTTATCCATGTTCTTTTTTCCAACAGTGTTCACCAGTACCACGCCGCCGAGCGCGATCGCGCCGCCCACCAGAGAAATCAACTTCGGCACCTCGCCCAGCCAGATCCATGCAATGCCAATGGCCACGATCGGGATCACGTAGAGCAGCGTTGCGGTGCGTCCCGCGGCGCCGTGCGAAAGCACGTAGGCCCACGCAACATAGGCGAGCGCTCCCGGGAAAATGCCCAGATAGATGACCGCCGCCGTCGCCGAGGCTGGAGCGGCGCGCAGGCTGTGCATCAGACCGTTGCCGAAGGGCAGCATCAGCGCAGTCCCGAACCAGATCGAGTAAGCGGTAAATTCGAGCGCGCTGTATCTGCCCAGATAGTGCTTCTGCATAATCATGTAGAGCGCGGAGGTAACCGCGGCGGCAAGAATAATCAGCGCTTGCGGTGAGAGGCGGATGCCTTCGCCTTCTCCGCTGGCAATCAGCGCGACTCCCGCGAAGCTGACGAACACGCCACACCATCCGATCGCAGTCAGTTTCTCGTGCAGCCAGAATCGGGCGGCCAGCGCAGTCCAGATCGGAGTGGATGCAATCAGCAGGCTGGCTGCACCCGCAGTCACGCGCGTCTCTCCGTAATTGAGGGCTAGGTTGTAAAAGGTAATTCCGATGGCGCCGGTCAGGACCAGCCCTGGAATGTCGCGCAATGCGGGACGGCGAAAGTGTGCTATCCCGGCGTAGATCGCAAGCACCAGCGACGCGACCAGAAACCGCACGATGGCGAGATTCGCAGGCGAATAACCGCGCAGGCCGGCGCGAATGCCGGCAAAAGCCGAGGCCCAAACCACCAGGGTGAATGCAAGAGCAACAAGAGTGCGAGACGTAAAGCGTGGCATCGATCGGCCTCCTTCCAATAAGAGTTCTGTTGATGAATTTCTGTGAATGCAGACTGGCTGCGTCGGGATCGGCGGTACCAGGTGTCGCTACCGTGTATCACTCACAGGTAAGGCTCACCAGGTATCGCCGCCTCGTTCAGGAGGCCAGGCGCCAAACTGGCGGCGGAGCAAGGCAATCTGGCCGGCGTGATAACTGTTATGCGCCGCAAGTTGCCACAGCATGGCATGCACGGTGGACTCGCGCGGAGACTTTGGCGAGCCGACGTTTTTAACTTTTTGCTCCAGCTGCGACGAATCGGATTCCGCGAGCCGGGCAAGCCGAGTGAGCAAATCAGTGAAGCGGCGAGTCGTGGCCCGCCACGCCTCAGCGTCATCGCACGCGCGATCCTCGGTGGCCGGATTCGGGTGCGTCGGCCAGCCTTCGATTGCTTTGTCAGGGTAAGGTCGATTCTCTCCCGCGATTTTGCTGAGGTCGTAGTCCATCCAATAGTTCATGTGCTCCACGATCTGCCAGATGGAATGCGGATAGTCCGGTTCGGTCCGCGCTGCCAGCTCCGCCGAAATATCTTCGACGCAGGCGATCGGATCCACGTGGGCGCCCTTGCCGTACACGAGTTCGCGCAATGTGGTGTCGCCCATGCGTTCCATCCTTTTTCCGGCGGTGCAATACCTGGTTACGTGTAGAGACGGGGCTTGCCCCGTCTCGGCCTGCTGAGACGCGGCGAGTCGCGTCTCTACGGGATGACGGTAATCTCGTCCCCAACCCGAATCGTACCCTGCGTGAGAATCTGCGCTCGCAATCCCCCGCGGTGCAGCAGGCCCTTGATCACGGACTTCCCTGTCACTTTCTGCAGGTGGTCGCAAGGCTCACACAGGCGGATGCCGCGAATGCGCACCTCGCCAATGGCAAACTCCTTTCCCACTAGATGATTCAGCGGGACGTTACGCGTCACGATGTTCCGGCGAGCGTCGCCGGATGCAAGCTCAACCTGATAGTCCCGCCGCAGCGCCTCAATCGCTTCCACCTCAATCAGCGTGAGCTCGTGATCCGGCGCAGGCTTGTAGAACGTGCCCAGCTTCAACGCGTAACGGTCACCCTCAAGCCCCGAGCCTGGAACCGCCGTTGCCTGAGGAACAGAATGCGGCGGCCCTTCGGCGGTGGAAGCAATATGAATGGATTCCACAGTTCCGTTCCACATCGCACGCCTCCAGCGATTTAACCACCAACGACCAACCACTCAACGACTCAACGATCAACGCCTACGCGTTCTTTTCGACGACAGCAATCGACTCTTCCAGCGCATCCATGGCAACGTCAGCTTCGTCCCTGGTTACGATGAGTGGCGGCGCGATGCGCACCGTGCTCGGACCGCATCCCAGAAACAGCACTCCGCGCTCGAACGCCAACTCGACAATGCGGTCGCGCTCGCTGGCCCCGTACTCGCGGGTCTTCTGGTCTTTCACGATCTCGACGCCGATCATCAAGCCACGTCCTCGGACGTCTCCGACAATCTTGTGCTTCTTCGGCCAGTCGGCCATGCGTTTCATCATGTGGCCGCCGACTTCCTGCGAGTTCTTTAGCAGCCCTTCTTTCTCGATCACATCAAGCGTGGCCAGCGCCGCGGCAATGCAGACGGGGTTTCCGCCAAAGGTCGACGCGTGCGAACCGGGCACCCAGTCCATGATGTCGGCTTTGCTCATGGTGATGCCGAGCGGCATCCCGGAGGCAATGCCCTTCGCGATGCAAACGATGTCGGGATGCACGCCCGTGTGTTCGACCGCAAACCATTTGCCAGTGCGGCCGATCCCACTCTGAACTTCATCCACCACCAGCAGGATGCCGTGCTTGTCGCAGATACGGCGCAGTTCCTGCATGAAGATGGTCGGAGCAACGACGTATCCGCCTTCGCCCTGGATGGGCTCGACAAAAATGGCCGCAACTTCTTCCGGCGCGAGGATGGTCTTAAACAATTTGTCTTCGATGTAGCGGGCGCAGCCAAGGGCGAATTGCTCGGCATCCTGCGGACCGCCCGCACAGCCGCGGTACACGTCGGGATAGCGCACGTGCGTAACTCCCGGCACAAGCGGCGAGAAGCCGCGCTTCTGCTGCGGCTTCGAAGCGGTAGAGAAAGCGCGCCCATAGTGCGTCCGTGGAAAGCGCCGAGGAACGCGATCACCTGCTGCCGCTTGGTGTGATAGCGCGCCAGTTTCAAAGCGCACTCGACGGCTTCGGCTCCGGAATTTCCGTAATAAACCCGATGCGGCCCAGGCATAGGCGCGATTTTTGACAAGCGCTCAGCCA
Organism: uncultured Acidobacteriaceae bacterium; assembly: GCA_963789205.1. Lineage (GTDB taxonomy): Bacteria > Acidobacteriota > Terriglobia > Terriglobales > Acidobacteriaceae > Acidiflorens. The sequence continues at coordinate 426,289 of CAWBJV010000006.1, read as the reverse complement.
GCGTCACCATGCTTTCGTAATAGAAATCTGTGCCCGACATGTGGATCAGCTCGCCCGCCTGCTTCTGAATGGCGGCGACCACTTCCGGATGACAATGGCCGGTCGAGGTCACGGCTATGCCAGCGGAGAAATCGAAGAACTCATTGCCATCCACATCTTCGATCACAATGCCGCGGCCGCGCTTGGCCACTAACGGATACGAGCGCGTGTAGGAAGGCGAAATGTACTTCTCATCGCCCGCGAGAATACGCTTGGCGTTAGGGCCCGGAAGCGCAGTCTTGAGCTTGGGGCCAGTCAAAGTCTTGGTGGTCATGAGTTCCTCCGGATCAGTTATTAGTTCTCAGTTCTCAGTGGTTTTTTCAGGCCCGTTTCAAGCAGCGTCCACGGAGATAAGCTGCTTCGGCTAGGAGCTAAGGGCTAAAAGCTTAAGAGCGAACAGCGCAATAGCGATTAGCAAAGCAACAAGAGGAAAGAAAGATTAGTCGCTGCCGAAGAGATTGGCGCGCAATGCGAAGGTAGAACGGAAAGGTACCGGCGGGGACAAGCGCGTCCCTCGACCCAGCACGTCCGGAGAAGCGGAATGTAGCCATTCGAGCGCATAGCAGCTACAAACATTATATCCCGGCTTTGATCGCGCCGTAACCCCCAAAGACACACGTCCAAAGGCCACCGCGATCGCCACGAACCACGTAGGGGCGGACGCATCCCTTCGACGTGGCTCAGGACCCGCCCCCGCCGAGCGAAGCTCGGCAGACTGCTAGGTCGAAGGCGCGGCTGAGTTCGCCTCTGCGTCGAAGAAGACGAAGCGATCGCTGAGCAAGAAATTCACCAGCGAACACAAGACAATCGCGATAAGATTCGCCGCGACGTAGTTGAACTTCAGCTCGCCGACCAGCAGCCGCATCAGCCCAAGGTTCCCGCCCATTGAAACCGCTCCATTGCTGGCATGGAATTTGGCCAGCCTGAACAGCGACTGCGCGGGCCAGACAGCCGGCCGGTCCGCCCAAGTGAAGCGCTTGTGCCACAAGAAGTTATGGATCACCGCGATCTCGACCGCCAGCCCCGTGGCCAACAGGTAATCCAGTTTCAGCCAGGAACGAAAAACACTCAGCGCCGCCAGTTGCACAACGATCCCGATTCCACCAACGGCGTTGAACTTAATCCAGCGAAGCAATGTCCGATGACGATCCCTTTGAGAACTGAGAACCGTGAACCGAGAACTGTTCATGAAATTCTCTCTTCCCGGTAAAGCCGGATCGTATTCTTCAGGCTAACAACAACCAGCATCAGCAGCATTACCGTCAATCCAATCGCGCCGCCAATATCAAACAGCCGGTAGCGCCCATGAATCACCCACGCCCAACGGAACATGGCCAGGTTGCCAACCGCCAGCAGAACGCGCAACTCGGTCGGCCCGAAATGCCACATCGAAAGGTGAAACTCACCGAGCGTATAAGTCGCCAGATACGACTGGATGGAAAGCAGCAGAAAGCCAACCAGCAATCCAATCGCAATCACCGGATGCATGTAGCCGGAAAGCGCCAGCCCGCCCATCATCGCAACTGCGCCTATGGAATCGATCATGTGGTCCACGTAGAAGCCGTAACGCGGTCTCTGCTGCTGACGCACGCGCGCCAAGGTTCCGTCGAGGCTGTCGCCAAACCAGTTCACCGCGAGACAAACAATGGCGGCAAGCAGCGTGCGGCGATCGCGAACGGCAAGTGCGTAGCAGACGCCAGTCGCGATCTGGGCGGCGAATCCGACGACGGTCAGGTGGTCGGAATTCACCCACGCGGGCATGCGCTCGGCCATCCAGACGAGAGCCCGTTTCTCGGCCGCTGCCAGCAAACTTCCGTGGACGCGTGTAGCCTGCCGAAAATTTGCGCGCCGCGCCTCCGCCAATGTCTTGGGATTGATGTGTTCTGCAAAATCCGCCAGCGAAGTAGCCACAATCGCCTCCCGCACTGGCGGCACTATGCAGTACGGGCCTGGGAATGACAATGCAGAGAGGATAAAACGTAGATCAACAGCCAAGTCAATATATTTCAGACAGTTAGAGGATCGTCTCGCCAGAGTTTCGCAAAAAACGGCCATCGATCTGGAACCGACTCATGCCCTCCCCGCAAACTCCCGGTTCTCCGTCGACACTTTCACCTTTTCCCCCTCTTTGATGAAGAGGGGAACGCGGATCTCCAGCCCTGTCTCCAGCCGGGCTGTCTTGGTCCCGCCGCTCGACGCGTCGCCCCGTACCGCGGGTTCCGTGTAGGCAACATCCAGCTCAACGAATAAGGGCAGTTCTAAACCGATGGGATTGCCGTTGTACTTGCGCAACTGAATCAATGCGCCCTCGACCAGGAAATCCAACGCATTCCCGACCATCTCACCGGTAAGGGTGAGGGTCTCGTAGCTTTCCTGGTCCAGGAAATGAGAACCGTCGCTGTCGTTATAGAGGTAGGAGGCCTCAACCGACTGTAGGTCAGGCTCCTTGAATTTGTCGCTCGCCTTGAATGTCTTCTCAAAGACCGCGTTGGTAAGAAGATTGCGCATCTTCAGGCGCACCAAGGTCTGGCCGCCACGAGCGGTAGGCGTGTTCACCTCTGCTTCCAGGCAGTAGAACGGAGTGTTTTCAAGCTCAAACAACGTCTTGCGTTTGACGTCTATAGCATCAATTAGGGCGGCCATGAACTCCTCTAAATCCCAATTTCCCCTCCAGTATAAAGGGGAAGGGGTCATCGGATGAGAGGGGCTTTGGCGCGTTGCCCAGTGGTTGTTGGTGAAATGGCGATGTTGCAACAACTATCAGTTGACTTGGTTCGATTCTCCCGTGTCGTCAAAAAAGGGCTGGGCTATGAGGCGTAGCGAATGAAGCCTCCGTTCAAGCCTCTCGGCCCATTCGGGAGTGGCGGGAACATCGACTGGCGGAATGCCATCATCGGCAGTCCCGCTTCGCCCTTCGCGAGCCAGTTCAACCCATTTGCTCATTCCCCAGAGGTATGTCTTGAAAACTTCCGCTGGCGACTTGGCATCTTCGAGCGGGAGATAGGCTGAGGGTATGTCACCAACGACTATCCAAATCCACGAACCCACGGCGGGTTCGGCAGGGCGGATGTTGAACAAGAACACCGCGATTATGCCGCCTACTCCGCCGCCGAAAAACGAGCCTAACACCTCTTTGCACCATGAGAACGAACGAAGGTACGCTTCAGCATCTTGTGACATGCCGCGAAGGAGGGCAGTTTCTTCGTCATCATCGCCTGTCATACGTTCAACAGGCACCACGCCTGCGATGGGTGCATCTGAATCGTTTCCTGAAGGCCGCTCTGGGAGCAATGTCATCTGGCTCTACTCGAATCTGAAGATTGTAGAGCACAGTTGACGAAATCAGGCTATTGCACCAACTAAGAATGTTCCCAGCCTTCGTTGCCGAAGCCAATTGCCTTCCCCGATTCCAGCCCGCCAATAACTCTCCCACCAACCGCCAGATGCGTTACTCTGCGAAGGATGCGCCTCCTCCGCTTCTTCCGCCCATCCCACCAGCACACCGCCTTTTCGGCAACGCTGCTGCTGATGGCGGCCATCACGCTCTCGCGCGTAATCGGATACATTCGCGAGGCCTACATCGCCTACGCGTTCGGTGCCGGGCAGCAGACCGACGCCTACGTCGCCGCCTTCACCCTCCCCGACTGGCTCAACTACATCGTGGCCGGCGGCACGGCTTCGATCACATTCATCTCTATCTATACCCGATTCCTGGCGGAAAAGCGCGAGCAGGATGCCCAGAAAACGTTCTCCATCATCATTACCGTGATGACCACCGTGCTGGTCGCCGGCACCATCCTGGCGGAGATCTTCACGCCTCAGTTCGCCAGTTGGATGTTCCACGGCTTCACGCCGGAGCAGATGCACCTCTGCGTTCATCTGACGCGCATCCTGCTGCCCGCGCAGATCTTCTTTTATGTTGGAGGAGTCGTTTCGGCCGTGCTGCTCTCGCACCGTCTCTTCCTGCTGCCGGCATTCGGTCCGCTGATCTACAACGTCTTCATCATCGGTGGCGGAGTTGTCGCCGGACGCCAAATGGGAATCGCCTCCCTCGCCTTCGGCGCCCTCGCCGGGAGCATAGCCGGACCATTTCTGATCAACGCGATCGGCGCAGCCAAAATCGGCACAGGATACCGCCCGTCGTTCGATGTGAAAAATCCGGCATTCCGCGAGTGGGTGCGGCTTTCCATCCCGCTGATGCTCGGCGTCTCGCTGGTCACCGCCGACGACTGGATCCTCCGCTACTTTGCTTCGAGCGGAATCGGCGACATCGCGCGGCTGAATTACGCCAAGCGTCTCTTCGCCGTTCCCATCGCAATTCTCGGACAGGCTGTCGGCCAGGCGTCGCTTCCATTTTTTTCGCGCCTGTTCGGAGAGAAAAAGTTCGCCGAGTTCGCCGCCACCGTGAACGCTTCGGTCTATCGCATCACGGCGGCATCTCTGTTGATAACGGGCTGGATGATGGCCATTGCCGTCCCTCTCATCGATCTCGTTTACCGCCGCGGGCACTTCACCTTTGCGGATTCTGAATCCACCGCTCTATACTTTTTCTGGTTTTCGCTGTCGCTGGCCTTGTGGTCTAGTCAGGCGCTTTATGCCCGCGCGTTTTACGCCTCTGGCAACACTCTGACTCCGATGATCGCCACCAGCCTCATCACTCTCGCTTCTCTACCCATCTACGCGCTGTTTTTTCGGACGCTGTCCGTCACTGGACTGGCCATCGCATCGGACGTTGGCATCGCCACCAACGCCCTAGCCATCGCCGCGCTTCTACATTTTCGCGGGATGGTGTCGTTTGGCGGCTTGAACTGGAAAGAATTAGGAAAGGCCGCGCTAGTGGGCGCCGTTTCTGGCGGAGTGAGTTACGAGGTCATGCGTACCATATCGCTCGATGGCAGTCGCCGCGCCGATCTCCTCGCCCTCGCGCTCGGCACCTTAACCTGGGCCGCAGCCGTCGCCGCAGGACTCTGGTTGTTGCATTCTGAATTGCCGGCAGATCTTCGCAGGAAAAGATCGGCGACCTTTCCCAGAGTTGCCGAAGGCCAAGCCGCAGAAACAATGGCGACCGGCAAAGAACCCTAGTACAAATTCCCTGGAGAGACGCGGCTTGCCGCGTCTCCGCTGACTGAGGCACCACTCGCGGGGAAAAAGACGCGGCAAGCCGCGTCTCTACACGAACGCGTTGCCGGACCCGCACCCGACGCGTCGCCGCAACCTACTCCAACAAAAAAGGCATCCCCAGTGAGGATGCCTCTTCTAAATACTTCGCGCTACAGCCTGGAGCCGGCTTACGCCCGCGCCGCAATCGCCGGTTCCGGCGCGGCGCTCGAAACACTCTTCGTCACTTCTTCCGGCTTCGAGCCTACTGCCCCGCCAGCTTTGCGGATGTCGATGCCACCCTTGAAGAAGGCGCCGTCTTCAATCGAAATGCGCGCCGCGACAACATCGCCAGTGAGCGAGCCATCGCTGCGGATGTCCACCCGGTCGCTCGCGGTCAGGTTGCCCCGCACCTTGCCGAGCACCACGATTTCCCGTGCGCTGATGTTGGCCGCAACCACTCCATTGCGGCCAATAGTTACCCGATTGCCCGAGAGGTTGATCGATCCCTCCACCCGGCCATCAATATATAAAGACTCGGAACCGGTCACTTCACCTTTAATCACCAGCGACTTGCCGATTGTGGCCTGGTCCGAAGTGGAGGTGGTGGTGGTCGCAACCGGGCGTGGCATAGCAGGGGGTTCGCTCGTGCTAATGCTGGGTGCCGTCGTCCCCGTGGTCGTCGTCGGACGCTCCGGCTCAGCCGGCCGGCCAGGTGTCGCAGGTTGATTCGTGGGCTTCCACATGTCTTAGAAATCCTTTCCTTTTATTAAGGGATTCTGAACCTTAGGGGATTCTGAACCAGCGCCGCATTTCTGGGGCCAAAACGAATTGTACTCCCCGGTAAACGCCCCGAGCTGTGGAAATCCAGCTTTTCTTATTGATTTTCATAGTTCCACCCATGGTTCCCCCGCCGCACCCGCACGTTCGGTCGCGCCTCTCATCGTGTAAGCTCTGCCCGGCCTGCGGTAATTCTTCTATCGCGATACTCCTATCCGTTACTGGTATCCGATACTATGGAGCCGTGGGAGCACAACCAGACCCTGTGCTTTCCCAGAAGAGGAATCCATGACCTTAACTGAGACGACTCCAACCGCGACGTCTTCAACCCCGGCCGCCTCCCTCCGGCCCCAGCCCGGAGAATACGCTCCCTACTACGACCGCTACATCTCCCTGGTCCATCATAACGAGACCCCGGGCAACGACATTCTTGCCGCCTTCGACGACCAGCGCCGCCAGACGCTTCTCTTGCTCTGCGGACGCGCCGAGGCCGACGGCGATCTCCGCTATGCGCCTGACAAGTGGAGCCTGAAGGAAGTGCTCGGCCACATCAACGATACCGAGCGCATCATGAGCTACCGCGCCTTGCGCATTTCACGCGGTGACGCGACTCCGATCGAAGGCTACGAGCAGGACGAGTACGTCCGCAACGGTCCGTTCGCAGGCCGTCCGCTGGCTGACTTGATCGAAGACTACATCGCTGTGCGCCGCGCCACCGTTTCCCTATTTCGCAATCTAGACGAGCCCGCCTGGAGCCGACGCGGAGTAGCCAACAAGAACGAAGTGACGGTGCGAGCCCTAGCCTACATAATCGCCGGCCACGAACTCCATCATCGCCGGATAATCGAGGAGAAGTATTTGAAATAAGTGGAGAGACGGGCGTCCCCGCCCGTCGACCCTAGTCGCGGCGCCGGAGACTAACCTTGGACCTGAAACCCTAATACCTGAGACCTAGGACCTGAGACCTGATGCCACGCAACATGCTAGTCGGCCGCCTGACCATGCATCGCGACGGCTTCGGCTTCGTGATTCCCGACGCCACTGCGCTCGATGCCAGTCTGAAGGCACGTCTCGCCGGCGATGTCTTCATTGCTCCGCACGCCACCGGATCATCGATGCACGGCGACCGCGTCCTGGTCGAAGTCGGTACCATCCGCCCCGATGGACGCGCCGAAGGCCGCATCATCCGCTCGCTGTCGCGCGCCCATCCGACCGTAGTCGGCATCTTCCACTACGGACACGGCCACAACTACGTCAAGCCCATCGACGAAAAACTAACCCAGGAAATCGTCATTCCGCCGGGAATGGAGAATCCGCAGTCCCCTGTGGCTTCTACCCCTGTGACCTCAGTGCCCCCCGTGGTAAAGATTTCTCCCGCTGAACCACCAAGGCCGAAGAAGAAGAGATCCCAAGACAGAGTAATAGGCAAAGAAGCCGCAATCAACACCACCGCGCAGAATCTTGAAGGCGCAGTAGTAGACGTAGAAATTACCGACTGGCCCAGCGCGACGCAAAATCCACGCGGCCGCGTGATCGAGATTCTAGGCGAAGAAAACGACTTCGGAGTCGACGTCGAGATCATGATCCGCAAGTTTCACCTGCCCCACCGCTTCCCGCCCGAAGTGATCGAAGAAGCGAAGGCTATCGAGAATGTAATTCACGCCAGCGAACTCCGTCACCGCCGCGACTACCGCGACCTTCCCATCGTCACCATCGACGGCGAAACCGCCCGCGATTTCGACGACGCCGTCCATGTCCGCCAACTGGAAAACGGCAACTACGAACTGCAAGTCCACATCGCCGACGTAGCTCAATACGTAACGCCTGACTCGCCGCTCGATCAGGAAGCCCGTCTGCGCGGCACCAGCGTCTATTTTCCCGACCGCGCCGTCCCCATGCTACCCCTCGAACTCTCGACCGACATTTGCAGCCTGCGCCCGCAGGTCGACCGCCTCGTCCTCTCCTGCACCATGGAAATCGACCACCAGGGCGAGATTGCCAGCTACGAAATCAACGAAGGCGTGATCCGCTCCGCGAATCGCATGACCTATACGGCCGTGAATGCCGTCATCGAAGGCGACGCCGCATCACGCCGCGAATACGCAAATCAGGTCGAGCACTTCGAACGCATGCGCGATCTCGCCATGATCCTGAACCGTAAGCGCAAACGCCGCGGATCAATCGACTTCGATCTCCCCGAACCAGTTATCGAGTTTGACGAATTCGGAATGATGAAGAGCATCACCCGCTCGGAACGCAACATCGCCCACCGTCTGATCGAAGAATTTATGCTCTCGGCGAACGAGTGCGTCGCGCACTATCTGGAAAATAAACGCATCGCCTCGCTCTACCGCATCCACGAGAAGCCCGACGCCAAGCGCGTATACGACTTCGAGGTCATCGCTGCCACCTTCGGATACTCGCTGGGAGTAGGCGCACTGCCCATTCAGCGAGTGCAACTAAAAGCCGACCGCCGCGACGCTCGCGGCACCGGCAAGCGCGTGCGCGAAATCGAAGTGCCCAAAGAAGTCCACATCACCCCGCGCATGTACCAGAAACTCACGGAGAAGATCGCAGGCAAGCCGGAAGAAAGGATCCTGAGTTTCCTAATGCTGCGGTCCCTGAAACAGGCGCGCTATTCCGAAGAAAATCGCGGGCACTTCGCCCTGGCCGCCACCACCTACACCCATTTCACCTCGCCTATCCGCCGCTATCCCGACCTGATCGTGCACCGCATACTGAAACAAGTGCTACGAGACTCACCCGAAAACATGGATGAAGAAGTACCCGTGGGGACATCTCGATCCCCTCAAACTCGTCATCCTGAGCGAAGCGAAAGACCTCATTCTCAACGGCTCAAAGCAGAGCTAGACGGCCCGCCGCCATCCCCCTGGTCGAAGCGCCGTGACCACGACGCCCACCGTCAAGCACTCGAACCTCTCGGCGGCCCAATCACTCTTGAAGAACTCCACACCATCGCCGACGAATCCAGCCAGTCCGAACGGCGTGCCGACGAAGCCGAGCGCGGCCTGATGGAATGGAAAAAAGTAAAATTCATGGAGCGCCGCATCGGCGAAGACTTCGACGGCCTAATCATCAGCGTAACCAAGTTCGGCTTCTTCGTGGAACTAACCGACCTCTTCGTCGAAGGCCTGGTCCCCCTCAACACGCTAACCGACGACCGCTACACCTACCACGAAGACGCGCGCCAGATCATCGGCCAGCGCTCCCGCAAGACCTACAGCCTCGGCGATCGCGTGCGGGTTTTGGTGGATCGGATTGACCCGGTAGAAAAGAAGATCCAGTTCGCGGTGTTTGAAGAGCAGCCGCAACGTTCAACCCCACGCCGACGCAAGTGACTTTCTCAGAAATTAACCATCACCAACGCGAGTCAGCGACCCAATAAGTGCTCCTGAACAAGACTGTCTGATTCGAGCCCGCGTTCTTCAATCTTACTCGAATCCGGTGCAGACCGACGTGTGGGTCCTTCGGCTCAAAGCTCAGAAGATAACGGCTGTGGAGATGATTCGCAAAGCTAATCATGTCTGACTCAAAGCTCTTGCGCGTGGCGAACAGTTCATACTCGCCGCCCGTCATCGAGGCGAGTGCCTTCGCGGAATTCTTTCTCATCGCCTGTCGCGCGGCAGCAAGTTTCTCGATGAAATCAACGCCCGTGCCCCACTCGTCTCGGTTGCTACCCCGCGCGGTATCCAGTTGCTGCGAAAAATATGGCGAAAACGGCAACGCGTACACCAGAGTGTGAGTCACTCCGACCAACCTCACGGCATCGTCGATCTTTGCAAAGTGGCTGCCATGATCGCGCGTCTCACTGATCAGCAGCAGTACGCGTTGCCGCCCTTCCGGCCTTTTGGCGAGCATTTTCGCCGAATAGGCCACGGCGTCCAGAATGGCTGCTCCGTGGTCCCCCGGCTCCAAATTCTTCAGATCCGTCTCGATGACCTCGGCCTGTTTTGTGAAATCGTGCACCAGATTCAGCTTGCTGTCGAAGACGAGCAAAGCTGCCTCATTCTGAGGCCCGATCAGTATGGGATCGAGCATAGCGGCCAAGCCACCCATTCTGCCAAATTCCCGCTCAGCGCGACGCCCACACTGCACAGCGATCACCAACGATATGGGCTCAGCTTCCGTAGCTTCGCCCAGATGAACTGGCTGCTCGATGCCATCATCCTCGATGATGAAGTCCTGCGCCCGCAGTCCGTAAACGGCGTTACCTTGTGCGTCTCTCACCAGCGTCGGCACGGGCACCAAGTTGCTTTGGGAACGGAAGCTTGGCTCCTGCTGGCCCGACGCAGCTCCGAAAAGCAGCAACAGCATCGCCAGCCGTGAGTCGAATCTCGACATATACTGACGCCCTATATTAAAGACGATGTTGTATAGAATTAAGTTGTACGGGGAGCGAGTGACCATGCCAAAACCGAGCGAACCCAAGCCCAAGCAAGATCCAGTCCAGGCTGCAAAGCATGTTGCAAGTGCGCATCAGATTCTTAAGGACCTGCAACAAAAGGTCGGAGATCATCCCGAACTCGGCGAGGCCATAACCAAACTGGAGATGGCGCTCAACAACCTGGCGATACAAACCGGCGGGCTGCTGTAGTCGTGAACACCCCGAGCCTGGTTGAGAAGCAAGGGTTTGCGATCCTTCCCGAAGTCCTCTTGCCGCGTGAAGCGCAGCGGCTGATTGGTGAAATCGACCAATCGACGCTGAGAAGAAGCAAAGCTGGTGTGCGCCATGCCCTGAGACATCCTGCCATTGCAACCCTGGCTCGCGAGCCTCGATTACTCCATATAGCGCAAGAGACTCTAGGTTTCGAGGCCGTGCCCTTTCGGGCAACTCTATTTGACAAATCGCCCCAAGCGAACTGGCTTGTGGTGTGGCATCAAGACACCGCCTTACCGCTGCGTGAACGGCGAGACACTCCGGGTTGGGGACCGTGGTCCGTAAAGGATGGAGTAGCCTACGCGCATGCTCCGGCGAGCGCCCTTTGCCGAGTGGTGGCACTTCGCATCCATCTCGACTACTCCACCACGCACAACGGGCCGTTGAGGGTATTACCCGGGACTCACACACAGGGTGTGTTGAGCGACGACGCTATTCAAGAACTCGCGTCTCAGATTGTGCCTGTCGACTGTCTGGTCCCGCAAGGTGGAGTGCTGGTGATGAAACCCCTCATTGTTCACGCCTCTTCCAAATCTCAGTTGGAAATGCCAAGGCGTGTCCTGCACATCGAATACTCTGAAACCACACTCGCTGGCACAAGCCTCGAACTCGCTCCGGCCTAATCGTCTTCACTCGAAGAGTTGCGTGGCGACGGCGAGTGATGGGATTTCTTACTTACCACTGTCCATGGCCGTAAACAGATTATTCAGCGATTCCGCGAGCGTAGGATGGGCGAACACGCCATCCCGCAACGCCGTGTACGGCAGCTTTCCCATCATCGCAATCTCAATCGCGGACATGATTTCGCCCCCTTCAATCCCAAGCATCGCAGCGCCCAGTATCTGATTCGTTTCGGCATCCACGATAGCTTTTATGAAGCCGCGGGTCTCGTCCGTCTCCTGCGCCCGCGCAACGGAAGTCATCGGCAGCTTCGCGACGCGAATATTCCGCTTCTGCGCGCGTGCTTCCGTCTCGGTCAGGCCGACCCGACCCAACTGCGGATCGATAAATACCGTATAAGGCACCAGCCGACCCTTAGTCGAGGCATTCTTTTTCTCGAGTAAATTGGCGCGGATGATACGAAAATCGTCATAAGAGATATGCGTAAACGCCGGCCCACCCTTGATGTCGCCGAGTGCGTAGACGCCGCTGGCCGTGGTTTCGAGGCGATCGTTCACCGTGATGAACCCGCGATCATCCGTTTGAATCTCTGCTGCCGGAAGGTTCAGCGTGTCGGAATTCGGCACGCGTCCCGTCGCAACCAAGAGATGCGAACCGCTCAGAGCCTTCGAATTGCCTTGCTGCTCCACCTCCAGCCGAATCTTCCCGTCCGCCTGTCTAACACGAATCACTTTGGAGTTCAGCAAGATCTCAATCCCGTCCTGCTGAAAAATCCTGGCGACTTCTTCCGCGACATCTGGATCTTCCCCGGCGAGCAGTTGTCCGCGCAATTGAATAATTGTCACGCGGCTGCCGAAACGCCGGAAGAGTTGTCCAAACTCCACACCAATGTAGCCACCGCCCAGGATTAGAAGATGCTCGGGAACAGCGTCCAGTTCCATAATGGACACGTTGTCCTGAGTCGGAACGTCGTCCAGGCCATCCAGTTTGGGCCGCGCCGCGCGGGTGCCGGCATTGATAAAGATGTATTTGGCGGAGAGAGAGCGCTGGGCGCCGTCGTTCGAGAGGACGTCAATCGTCGTTAAACCCTTCGACGAATCGCTAAACCTGGCCTCGCCGAAAATCAACTCAAGATTCGCGGCATTTTCGATGCGCGCCTGGCTGCCGTTGCGAAATTTGTCGACAATGTCGCGTTTGCGTTGGCGAACTTTTCGAAGATCGATACTAATTTCGCTCGCGCCGGTGTTCACTCCATAATCGGCGGCGCGCCTTGCGAGATAGGCGACTCGTCCGCTTGCCACCATCGTCTTCGTAGGAGTGCATCCCTCATTGATGCATGTTCCGCCCACATGTTTCCGCTCGATCAGGGCAGTGTGCATCCCGGCTGCCGCCAGCGCTGTAGAGAGAGGTGTACCCGCCTGTCCGGAGCCGATGATGATGGCATCGTATTGCTGCGAAGTGGACATAGGCACGCTCGCGATTGGATGTCACCACTCCGGAGAATTTCAGAATCTGGAAACCAGCAGCAGTCCGAGCCCAATTGCGACCAGGTCTTCGGGGACGGCAATCGCAGCATCCGGAACGTGAAGGCCCCGAACCAGTCTGACGCGAGCCTGATAACCGCCGAATGCTCCTGCGATTGCGCCGATTGCCCCAATCAGCGCCCCAAGCCAATACGACGCGCCACCAGCAACGGCGAGACATCCGCCAGTAAGCAAGCCAATGACAATTCTGGCGGTCAGCCCGACGGCCGCCGTTCGGGCGGGAGTAGTTGGGAGTTTATCGGCAACGAATTCGCCCAAGGCGCCAACAGTAAAGATGCCCACCGCCCAGGCCGAACCCATGAAAGCCAGGGGAGAACCGTTAAGATTGATCCAGCCCAAATGCGCCGCCCAAGCTACAACCGCAGGTGCCGTCATGCATCGCAACCCTGTCACAACGCCAATACCAAACACCAGCAACAGCGCAAATCCAGAATTCATTGATGCTTCCCTCCATCGTGTCACCCGGCTCGCTCCACCGACCTGCTAAAATTCTCCGTCACCACTCTTGGCGCCTGCCTAGGAAGTCAGTTCCATGTCCAGTAATATCTCCAGTAATCCTACTACCACTCCAACTCCACGCACCCGCATAGTGCGCGAACCGCAGCGCGCGGTTTACGACCGCGACGCCGTCAACCAGGTTCTCGACGAAGCTTTCCTCTGCCATGTCGGCTTCGTGGTTGACGGACAGCCCTTCGTGATCCCCACTTCTTTCGGCCGGGACAGAGACGTGCTTTACATCCATGGCTCGGCCGCCAGCCGCATGCTGCGCAACCTCGATCAGGGTGTCCCCGTCTGCATCACGGTCACCCTGCTCGATGGATTGGTCCTCGCCCGCTCTGTCTTCAATCACTCGATGAACTACCGCTCGGTGGTAATTCTGGGCACGGCAACCATAGTCGATGATCCGGCAGAAAAACTCGCTGCCCTGCGCGCCCTGAGTGAGCACATCCTCCCCCATCGCTGGGACGACTCGCGCCAGCCCAACGAAAAAGAATTGAAGGCAACCTCCGTCCTGCGCCTTCCGATCACTGAATTTTCCGCCAAAGTCCGCGTAGGCCCGCCCGTGGACGACGATGAAGATTACTCCTTCCCGACCTGGGCAGGCGTAATCCCGCTTGAGATGACAGTCGGTGCCGCAATCCGCGACGACCGCTGCGAACAAGAATTGCCCGCCTACCTGAAGAACTACACCCGCAAGAAAAAGTCGTAGCCAGAAACGCCCACGTAGGGGCAGACGCATTCGTCCGCCCCCGTCGAGCGGAGCTCGGCAGACGCGGCAAGCCGCGTCTCTACGGCAACAATAACAGCTTTCCCGTAGTCTTCCGTCCTTCCAACTCCCGGTGCGCCCGCTGCACTTCCGCCAGCGGATACACATGCTCAATCCGCAACTTAAGCTTGCCGTCGCGAATCATGCCAAAGACCGCTCCCGCACGCTGCTGCAACTCCTGCGTCGTAGCAATGTAGTGCCCCTGCGAAGGCCGCGTCAAAAAGAGCGATCCCTTCTGCAGAAGCACCAGCGGATCAATAGGCGTGACCGCCCCGCTCGAAGCTCCAAAAAGCGCCATCATCCCCCGCGGACGCAGCACATTCAGCCCCTTATCAAACGTCGTCTTGCCCACCGAGTCATACACCACATCCACGCCTTTGTCGCCAGTCAATCGTTTCGTCTCCACTTCAAAATCGGCCTGCGTATAAAGGATGACTTCATCCGCTCCCGCCGCTCGCGCCAGCTTTGCCTTTTCCTCGGTCGAGACCGTAGCAATCACCCGCGCCCCAATGTTGTGCGCCATCTGCACCAGCAGCAACCCCACCCCGCCGGCAGCGGCATGAATCAGCGCCGTCTCACCTTTTTTCAGCGGATAGGTATCGTGAATCAGGTACTGCGCGGTTATCCCCTGCAGCATGGCTGCCGCAGCCTCGCGCTCGCCCACTCCAGCCGGAATCTTCACCAGACGGTCGGCCGGCACCGCGGCATACTCGGCATAGCCTCCGAGCACCGCAGTGTAGGCCACACGATCGCCGACCGCCACCTCGTGCACCTCAGACCCGACCGCCGAAATCACACCCGCCGCTTCTTGTCCCAGAACCAGTGGCAGCGGCGCCTTGTACCGGCCCTCGCGGTTATAGACATCGATAAAGTTGACGCCCGCCGCCTGGATCTTTACCACGGCTTCATTGGATTTCGGCTGCGGAATCGGCAAGTCCACCAGCTCCATGACTTCCGGACCACCCGTTTGCTTTATCTGGATAGCTTTCATATTCGCTTTCGATGAATCCGCCTGCCCTAAAGACTTAAAGACTCGTTGCCATCCCCCGCAACGCTGGGGTAACATGCCCAACCGGTGCCCAAAGTAATAGGGCTTACGGGTCTTCTGTGGAATTGACCCAACGAATTTTGCGATAGTACCATCTCATGTATTGACGGACGTACATCTTGTCCGCCCGGGAGCGGTTGCAGTAAGTTTCTGAAAATATGAGATTTCCTTCTCACCGCTATTTGGCCATCATCCTCTCCGCACTATTGGCGGCGACATTGGCGGCGACCCTCGCTTGCAACAGTGCCCAGAAATCGTCTTCCTTCATGCCTCCCGCCCAGGCCCAGGCCCCAGCCCTGATCGCGTCCAGCAGCCCGCCTGATCCCCACCAGCAGAAGCCCGCCGGGTCAGCCGCTGCGCCCCAATCCAAGCCGCAGGTGCCGCAGGCGCTCGAAGTCGATCCCGTAGCCGACCTGATCGCGCGCGTCGAAAAAGAGTACCAATCAGGGCAGGATAACTATCGCGCCGGTCACCTCGAAGCAGCGAAACAGAATTTCGACTCCGCTTTCAACCAGCTGCTCGGCAGCGGATTCGATCTCCGCTCCGACGACCGCCTGGAGCCCGAACTCGATCGCATCCTGGACGGCATCAACGGCCTGGAACTCGCCGCCTTGCAGCAGGGTGATGGCTTTGCCGAGCAAAAGTCGGAACCGGCGCCCATCGACGAAGCCAACGAACTCACACCCGCCGTCGACCAGAACGTCAAAGCAAAAGCCGAAGCCGAGATCAAATCCACCCGCTCCGACCTGCCACTGATGATGACCGACCAGGTAGCCGGCTACATCAATTACTTCTCCAATCGCGGACGCGGCACCGTAGAGGGTGCCCTGGCCCGCTCCGGCCGCTACGAAGACATGATCCGTCGCATTCTGCGCGAAGAAGGCGTTCCCCAGGAATTGATCTATTTAGCCCAGGCTGAGTCCGGTTTCCATCCGCTGGCCGTTTCCCGTGCCGGCGCTCGCGGCATGTGGCAGTTCATGGGCAGCCGCGCCAAAGGTTACGGACTGGAACGCAGCTGGTGGGTCGATGACCGCCAGGATCCCGAAAAAGCGACTCGAGCCGCCGCTCACCATTTGAAAGATCTCTACAACCAGTTCGGAGACTGGTACCTGGCCATGGCCGCCTACAACTCCGGACCAGGTACAGTCCAGAGCGCGGTCAAGCGCACCGGCTACGCCGACTTCTGGGAACTCTACCGCCGCAACGTGTTGCCCAAGGAAACTCGAAACTACGTCCCCATCATCGTGGCCGTAACCATCATGGCCAAGAATCCCGCGCAATATGGACTGGATTCGGTGGTGAAGGAAAAGCCGGTTCCCTACGACACCGTCAAGATCAACTATCCCATCGATCTAAGGCTAGCCGCCGAGTGCGTGGATGCCACCGCCGAGGACTTGCTCGACCTGAACCCCAGCCTGCTCCGCCTGACCACTCCGAAATTTTCGGATAAAGACGGGGAATTCGACCTCCACTTGCCAGCCGGAACCGCCGGCAAATTTCAAACCGCCGTCGCCGCGATTCCAGCCGACAAGCGTGTCTGGTGGCGTTATCACAAGGTGCAAGGTGGAGAAACGCTGGCCTCGATCGCCCGCACCTATCACACGACTCCAAGAGCAATCGCCGAAGCGAATGACCTTGATGGCGATGGCGGTCTGAACGATGGTCCGAAAAATGCCTCGCTCTCGCCCGAAACCCGTCTGATCATCCCCATCGCCCCCGGCAAACAGATCGATACCAGCACCTACGCGCATGCCACCACGCACTACAAAATACGCAAAGGCGATACGGTCGAGTCGGTCTCTGAGAATTTCGGCGTCTCCGCCCGGATGCTTCGCGTCTGGAACCACCTGAAAGGCAACAGCCTCGCCGGAAGAAGGATCCTGTATCTCCACCTTCCCGTCACCAGGAGCGCGAGCGAAACGCAGGTTGCCACCAGGCATTCAACTGGATCACACCACCCTGCCTCCAGAACCCATACCGGAACCCAAACCGCAACCGTGACAAGAACGCCAACGCCAAACGCAGTTCTGCATCACCGCGTAAAGCGCGGCGAAACCCTGTCATCGATCGCCACCTCGTACAACACCACCGTCTCCGTCCTGAAGCACGACAACCGCAACATCGCCGCCCTGCGTCCCGGGATGATTCTCGTAGTGCGCAGCATCAACTAACCAAGCCCTCACAACCCCCGTACGAAAATAAAACTTCGTCATCTTGAGCGAAGCGAAAGACCTATGTACGTGACGCCTCGCCGCCGTATGCCAACCGTCGGGTGCCCCATTCCTGCGCGTTCTTTGCGCAGGAGTGGGATTCCACACTGATCGCACAATGGTCTTCGCCTTTCACGCCGCCTGTTCCCCAAATGAGCGTGCGAAAGATAAATATCCTACCTCCGGCCGCATATTTGTTCAGATTACATATTGCTTCCGTCGCGGGCGACTTTGGCGAGGGCGATTCTGGGTTTTTGGTCCGGGGCGATAGCAGGCCTGGATGGTGCCGGGCGGAAGGTCTCCGGCGATTACCTCGCTAATGTTTTGATCGCCATTTGTTGGGAGCGCGCTGGGTGAAGTTTCGCCCGCGGTCTCGGCGGAGCGGGCGATGGGAGCTTGCCATGCATCGTGAGGATCCAGCACCGGTTCGAGATCGGTGACAACCTGCTCCGGTTGCGGCTTCTCGAGTTCCATGCGCTTGAGGTTCGAAGAGGCGATCTGGAGCGCGTAGAGCAGGAGACTGGCGGTTTTCCGCTCGAGTCTCTTTTGCAGGACCATCTGCACGACCTGGCGAATGACGGCCTGAATGGAGTGCGCGTCTTCAAAAAACGGCAGGTCGATTTCGCCGGTGGCGTACTCTATGTCGGAGTAGCACGGGACGGGCAAGGGACGGTTTTTGTGATGATAGAAACAGAAAATTTTGCTGCGGAGAGCGGGCGAACCACATTGGGTTCCGCTGATCTTGATGTGTCGGCAACGAGCTGCGGTAAAGGACGACATAGATGCTCCTGAGAGAAAGTTGAGACGTTATCGGATGGAATCCATCCGGTGGCCGTTGTTGCTGTTAGTGGGGTACCCCCCTATGGGTCGGTATATTAGAATCATTGACTTAGCGTCGCGCTGGCGGCAAAGTCTTCAAAGGAAAGATAGTTAGAGGTAAAGTCTTGATTCGGCATGAGTTGGTGGTTGTTATATCCTTAATCTGCCGGATAGGTCACGGCTGGCGCGGAGTTATTAAGTGGATCGGCCGCGCGTCTCTCGATTGTGCTGAGCTTTACTTTTATTATAAGACAGGTTGTCAAGTGTTATTCGTGAAAAAGTCAAAACCCGCCCAAGCAGAGCTTGGACGGGGCACCCTCCAGAGTAGACTGGACGCGATGGGCAGGGCCACCTGCCGTCCCGTCCACCGTCACGAGCTCACGCCGCGTGATAAAGCCATGATTACGTCGGGTCAGCACTTGGAGTTGTGTCAGCGCGAAGCGTTCCTTCTGCTCCGCAGATTCGACTTGGAGCGTCTCGCGAGCCTGGCCGATTCGCGTGTCGAGAAAAGCAGCATGAACTTATGAACAGTTCGCTCACCCCGTGCGTATTTCCGCCAATGCCTCGAATAGCCGAACGCTCATCTGCTGCCACGGGTATTTGGTTACCGCGAACTCAACATTCGACGGACCTCCGCGAAATCCCATCAGGCAGTTGATAAGCATGATGCCGTTGAGTCGCCGCAAGGGTGAGTCTGGAGGCGCGAGCTTCATGTCATCACTGAACTCATTGGCCCCCGATTCGCACATAAGGTGTAGAGTGTCGCTATCGCTGTGGATGACCAGGACGTTGACCGCGCCTTCGATATAGCTGCTCGCTTTGCTGATAGCTACGTCGGCAATTTGCCGCCAGGGCGTTTTCCCCTCCTTGGGAACCGTGTCACCGACCCTAACAAACTCGAACTCGGGCGCGTTGCGCTCCTCCTCCTCGTCAAGGTCGTCTTGCTCCTTCCGGTTGAAGTGCTTCACTTCGGCATAGAAACTCTCTCCCCGCAATGTGACGAAGAGATCGGGCTTGTCGCGCATCAGGACGTCTCCCTGTTCAAGGAACATCAGCGCGGTGATGGCTTCGGAAAGGAAGTTGAGAACCTGGCTCTCGTTGCCGGAGTTGTTGCGGACTGTTTTCTCATACGCATCTACGTCACGTGCGCCCGCCGCCCGCAACCGCGTTACGTAGTAATTGATGGCTTCGCCAACATCCCAAATCTGCATTGTGAGACTCCGCTTTGCGCGGCCGGAGATCAGATCTTTATCTTACGCATGCTCATTTGGGGCACACGCAGCGTGAAAGGCAAAGCCCATTGTGCGATCAGTGTGGTTCCCACCCTTGCACAAAGGACACGCAAGGATGGGGCACCCCTCGACAGGCGAGGTCTTAGCCGGACCTAAGACTTATTGCACGGTTCCCATCACCACGGACGCTTCGTAAGTCGTCCTGTAACGGCGGTAGCGGACATGGATCCTCGACCCCGGTTTATGGCGGAGGATCTCGTCGTTCATTTCTTGTCCTGTGTAGAGAAAGTGATCGTCTATTGCCAGAACCACATCCCCGACCCTCATGCCTGCTTGATCCGCCGGTCCGCCCGCAACTACACGTGAGAGGGTGATTCCGTCATGCCGAATCGTAGGGTTGTCGTCAGATGAAGCCCTGATTGTCCCTTGGGCAGCGGCTTGGGCGGTTGGAGTCTCATGTGTTGCTACTGTTTCCTCAGGAAGCTCGCGACTTTGGGAAATGTTCCGGGACGCCTGCGCGCTGTTTTCTGCGGTCACCTCAAACGTGTACATTTTCCCAGATGCGGAAATGCTCTCGGACCCGACACCGGGTGGTAGAAATCCATACTCCCCGTTTGGCAAGTTGGGCATCACGATCTTCCAGGTTCGACTGCCAATCTTTTCGGGCTGAAAGGCGACTTCATCTCTTTGCGCGCCCCCAGAGACGTGGAGAATCCCGCCCGTCACACTGCGAAACTCGCGTCGATTGCTCTTTTCGTGCAATCGCAGCAACTGATATTCCTCCACAGATGTCCCCTCGAGTGTTTTGATCACAAACTCCAGAGGACTCGTCGTTTGGGTTGGGCTTCTGCCTTTCATAATCTTGCCATTCTTGTCCCCCTTAACGAAGCCTAATGTCGCAGCGTGTTTCAAAACGCCGCCAGTCTGCCAATTCACAATTTCTGGCTGCACCTCGATTAATCTGCCGTTGCGAAACAGATAGACCCCAACTTCTTCCTTCGGAAATGCATCCCCGTGTTCTTTCGCATGGGCGGCTTCATTTTGTCTCGAAGATGCGGTTTCATCGCTGACGGTAGCTTCTGGCTTATCGGGTCGCAGCTTGGAATTACCCCCCACAGACGGGTTGATCACGACTCGGATCACGGAGTCCGATACCCCTCCCGCTTTCAGTGCCCTCAATCCTGTGACACTGGTGTCGAAGTCGGTTCCGGCAACGGTTTGGATTTTTTCAATGATCACGTCGTCTGGCAGGCCGAGTGACACCATGTCGATCACGTCTTGATTTGTCATCCTCTTGCTCGGTTGCTGGCCTATACAGGTGCAGCAAACAAGGAGGAAGCAGAGAAGCCACTTCGCAAAATTCTTCCGACGCATTCGGTAACCCCTTTTCCCCGGCCACTATATATCGATCTGGCGGGCGGGCCGCTTCGACGGGGAAGTATAACGTGGGTTGTCTTTTAACATTGACCGAAATAACTGGAGGTGCGCCGCTTCTCACGCTTCTTGAGAAGTTGTTTCGCATCCTGCGAAGCCCTGTCCTTCCCAAAACCATTCATGAGATAGCTTGAGAACTGCCTAGAATCTTTTGCGAAGAAATTCAAAAAGCACATAACCGATGAGCGCGGCGATCATGGCAATTTCAAAATTGGCAGCGGTAAAAACATCTCCGATGGCCCAAGCTAAGCCTCGCTTCTGTCCCAAGCCTGAGCGCTCAAATTCTCCCATCAAAAGATTGGAATAAAACAGGAAGATGATAAAACCAACTTCGATCACCGCTCGCCAGATATTTTTCTTCATGCTTCCCTAACCCATCAACAATCCGCCGTTGACATTCAGCACATGCCCCGTGATGTAGGAAGCATCGTCGGAAGCCAGAAAACACACCGCACTCGCAACGTCCACAGGCGAGCCCACGCGCCCCAACGGAATCGTCTTTACCGCACTCTGCCTGAATTCCTCGCTCAGCGCCGCGGTCATGCTGGTCTCAATAAATCCCGGAGCCACTGCATTGCAAGTAATATTGCGCGACGCCACCTCGCGCGCCATCGCCATAGTCAGCCCGATCAGCCCGGCTTTCGAAGCTGCGTAATTCGCTTGACCCGCCTGGCCCATCTGCCCGAACACGCTGGTGACGTTGATGATCCGTCCCCAGCGCTGCTTGAGCATCGAACCGATTACCTGCTGGATGCACAGATATGCGGAAGTCAGATTCGTATTCAGCACCGCGTCCCAGTCGGCGCGCTTCATGCGCATCACCAGTTGGTCGCGCGTGATGCCGGCGTTGTTCACCAGGATGTCGATCTTGCCGAATTGCGCGAGCGCCGACTTGATCCCGGACTTCACCTGCTCTTCGTCCGCCACGTCCATGACGAAAGCCGACGCCTTGCCTCCCCCCGCCGCGATTTGCGCAACCAGTTCGTCGAGTTTCTGCTGATTGCGCGCCGCCACCGCGACTGTTGCGCCCTCCCGCGCCAGCGCCAGCGCGCAGGCATGACCGATCCCCTGCGACGCTCCCGTAACCAGCGCAACTCGCCCCTCGAGTTTCATGAGTGCTCCTTAGGAAGTTAGGAAGCGAGGATTATAAACGTCGCGGCAGTTCGGCGGGGGCAAAGGCTGACGTTCCCTGTGTTCCTCTGTGTTCCCTCTGTGTCCTCTGTGGTTATGAATTCTTGGACTTCTTAACCACAGGGCGCACGGGGGACACAGGGAAGACACAGGGAAGACACGGGGCGGGATGCTGCTCGCAAGCCGCAGCAAGCCGCGTCTCTACAGGGCGATTTACTCTTGATTCTGGCCGAATGGATAGTTTGCTGGAGGCACTAGCCCGCTTGCGACGCCGCCCGCGCCACCGCGACCCGCCCCAGAATCGTTTCAATCTTCTCGACCAGCGTCCGCCTCGAATACGGCTTCGCCAGAAAATAGGTGCGCGATCCGGGCGCTTCCGTCTCATATTCCAGGTTGCTGTAACCGGACGTCACCAGCACCACAACTTCGGGTGATTGCTCCCGCAGATCTTGCCCCAGTTGCTCGCCTGACCGTCCCGGAAGCACCATGTCCGTCATCACCAGATCGATTCCCCGCTTGCACTCTTCGTAGACCTTCATCGCATCTTGAGCATCTTCGGCCGGCAGAACTTCAAAGCCCGCGCTTTCCAGAATGCAGCAAGTTGCCTCGCGCACAAAAGGCTCGTCCTCAACCAGAAGGATGGTGCGCCGCCGTGGCCGATCGTTCGCGAATACATAAGGCTGAAGAGTCATACATCCTCGATTCACTTTCCTGGCAACTCTTCTCCCAGCAATCGCATGGCCTCGCCGCCTTTCGCAGAGCGGCGCGCTCCCTACTAACGTCTGTATTAAATCGCACTCTACTTCGGCGCGGTAAGAATCGTCTGCTTCGGATCAAGCGCAATCTTCCGAACGCCGCTCGGCGCAATCAGCCGAAACCCAGTCTCCGCGCCATCCGCCAGCACTTCGCCGAGAAAAACCAGCGTGTTTCCCGCCATCGTCGCATACACCGGAACCGCCGTCACCAGATCATCGGGTACGTCCTTTTGTACGATCACGCCTGTAACCGTGGTGACCCCAGCCTTCTCCGTGATGCGAATTTCCCGCGCTTCCAGCTCCGGTATTGCCGTCCCTTCAATCCAACCTTCTAAAAACCAGTCCAACTTGGGACGTTTCTCGTACCAAAGTGGGCGCGGCAGTTCCTCTTCGAAAACCTGCATCAGTTCATGCGTGCTTATGGTCTTGCCCGCATACCGCTCCCTGACTTTCCGCAGCGCGCGGAAGAACGGCTCTTCGGAATTCGCCCCCGGATTCGCCCGCCCTTTCCGGGAACGCGATGCCGCTTCGGAATCGCGCAGCATCATACGCAGCATGTGAAACAGCCACGTCCCTCGTTCGTAGCTGATCGCCTCGTATCCTCCGGGAAAATGCGACGACTCCAGCCGCTGTCCCAATGTCACCGGCCCAGCGTCGCGCAGCCGCTCTCCATCCTTGTTCTTGCTGACAAGATCCCGGCGATACTTCTCCAGAACCTGCCGGAATTCCGCCGGACTCTGCTGCTCCAGTATCAAGAGCGCCGCATAGTTCGCCAGACCTTCCGCAATCCACTGATCCCGATAACTCTTCCACAGCACCAGATCGCCCCACCATTGGTGCGCCGTCTCGTGCACCAGAACCTGGCTGTCGAGCGTGCGAGTCACCGGATCAAGACGCAGATCCGCCTGCTCCTGCGGACTGAGAAACGCAAAGCTCGACAGGAACACCAGCCCCGGCCATCCCTGGCTCAATTTCCCCGGCATCTGCGTCAGCGCCAGCGAACCATACGGATACGGCCCAAACCACTGTGAGAAACTCCCAATCGCCTTCGCCGCCTTGTCGGCCACCGCCTGTGCATCACGCGCCGGAGACGGAGGCGGAGGAGTTACGACCACCGGCTCCATCGATCCCGATCTCGGCGGGTGGACGCTGGGAAATGCCGGCTGCTCAATCATCTCCACCGGCGCCTTGGGAAACGATTTCTCGACTCCCTTCGTGCCGTACACCTCCACCAGAATGTTGCCCGCCTTCGCCTCCGCCCGAGCGTACTTGCCCAGGTTGAACCCCGCCACCGGAATCGGCCGCTCCGAGGTCCACCGCGAAACTTTCTCCCCCGCTGCCTGTTCATTTGTTTCGGCTTGGTCGGTCCCCGCAGGTGTCACCTGTTTTCCCGTCGCCACCAGCGTCCAGTTCGCCGGATAATGAAACTCCATCTCGAACCGCGCCGGGCTCAAACCGAAATTCGGATACCACGTGCCGCGCTCGCCCACGTACAGCAATCCGTTGCCCGCCTCCGACAGAACCTCGCCCGCATAACTGAAGCGCAGTTTCAATTCCTGACCGGGCACGAGCGGAGCAGGGAACACAACCGCCACCAGATCGTTCCCTTTTCGCTGCCGTTGCGATCCCTCAATCGCCGGGTTCTGGATGAAGTCCGCCGGCCGCCCATCCACCTCAACCGCATCAATCTTCAGATAACGCGACAATTCAAACAGCAGCATCCTTTCTCCTCCGCTGCGAATTCGAACATTCACCTCCGTCGATGCTCGCAACATAGTCGGAGGCTGAACCGACGCCCGAATCCGGAAGCTCGTAATCGAGGCGTCGGCGACCAGCGGAGCCGTGGCTGCACCGCCCGTCCCGACCGGCGCAAACGAAGTCCAAATGTCGAAGAACGGGATGCCATCTTTCATGCGCGGCTGTCCCGCCCACAACGGCTCCGCGCCCGCCGCATCCCAGAACACTTCAAAGCCTCCCAGCTGCTTGCCCATCAAATGCGCGTGCAATAGCGCCGGAAATTTTCGATCCGGCTCGCGTAGCGGCGGACGCCCTTTCGACAAGCTCAGGGCAGGTTCTCGTCCGCCCTCCGCCGGAAGAAAATGACTGAAGTCCAGCAGCAGACGCAGCGCGTCAAACTCCGCCAGCATGCGGCTCGTCTCGTCCCATTCCTTTATGAATTCCGCGCTCTCCGGCACTGGCGCTGAATAGCGCCGCAACACAGCCGCCGTCTCGTCGTTGAAGCGCAGGTACGCTGAAGTGAACTGCTCTTCGAGAATCGCTCCTCCCGTAAACAGCGCCAGCGATCCGCGCTCCACCCGGCTCGGAGGCCGCAGCCGTATCTCGCCCTCACCCTCGAAGAACGCGCCCGTAATCCGCCCGCAAATGTCTTCCGTAAACGCCAGCGTACCGTCGTCCAAATCAAGATGGAGATTAGGCCGGTCAATCGAGGCGTCGCGAACGTGGTACACCCGCTGCGGATCCAGCCCGACCGAACGAATCCGCGCATAAAGCCCGCCCGTCGTTTGCGGACACTGAAGGCTCGGTCCCCCCGTCTGCGCCCAAGCCGTCGCGGCCACAAGGCACCACGCGAACCCGATCATCCGCCTAACCACAGCTGGTTTCATAAATGGATGGATTTCGTGAGAGAGCACACTACAAACCGCCCCTGTGTTCCCCTGTGTCCCCCGGTGCTCCGTGTGGTTAAGCTCTTGACCTTGACCCCTCCCGCGAAATAGCCGTAGAGGCCAAGCTCGCATGTCAAGGGGAACCTCCTCCCGCCGCGACCGAACCAGCACCTTGGTCACCTTACCGCGCCCTCCGCGCCGTTCTAGAATCAGCCGAGTGCGAGCCCTCGTCCTAATTCTAGTGCTTCTGCCGGCCCTTCCCGCGCCCGCCGACGTCATCCACCTAAAGAATGGACGCACCATCTCGGCCGACCAGGTCCGCGAGAGCAAGGATAGCGACCGCGTCGAGTATGACCTCGGCGAGGACACCTACGCCATCCCAAAATCCTCCGTCGACCACATCGACTCCGGCGCCCCCGCCCCCGTTCACACCGCCCCCGGAGCATCCGCTTCCGACATCACTACGCCCGCGCCCGCATTCGACCACGAAGCCGACATAGCCGAAAAAGTCATCCGCGAAGGCAAGGTTGATACCGATGCCCTCGCCAGTCTCGCGCAAGCCGCCAATCCCGAACGCGCCGCCACCGCCTACTTCCTCGCCGGCAAGCACGAATCCGATCATGGCAACTTCCCGCAGGCCAAGCGCTATTACGAATCCGCGCTCCACCTCGAGCCGGACAACTCGACCTTGCTGATCTACTACTCCGCCACCCTGATGCACACCGGCCAAGCCGCGGAAGCTCTGACCTACGCGCAACACGCCGTTGTCATTGCTCCCGACTCAGCCGACGCCATCGGCATGTTGGGATTCGCTCAATTCGCCAGCGATCATACGCCCGACGCCATTCGCTCCTGGAAGAAGTCACTCGCCCTGCGTCCCGATGGCACCATCAGCCAATATCTTGCCCGCGCCGAGCGCGAATCGACCGCCGAATCCGATTTCTCGCAGCGCGAAAGCAGCCACTTCAATCTCCACTTCGAAGGAAAAGATACCTCCGAGACCTTCCGCCGCGACCTGCTCGCCACCCTCGACTCCGAATATGACGACCTGGTGCGCGATCTCGGATACTCGCCCCGCAACAACATCGCGGTCACGCTCTACACCCAGCAGGCGTTCTTCGACGTGACCCGCGCGCCTTCCTGGACCGGCGCCATCAACGATGGCAAGTTGCGCATCCCGGTCAGCGGCGTGTCGAGCGTCACGCCCGAACTCGCCCGCGTCCTCAAACATGAGCTGACGCATTCTTTCGTTTCGCAGATGTCAAGCAACCGCTGCCCCACCTGGCTGAATGAAGGCGTCGCACAGATGGAAGAAGGCAAGTCGTCCGCGTCCAACGGACATCAACTGGCGCAGTTATTCGCCGCCGGGAATGAGATCCCCTTCAATCTGCTCGAAGGCAGCTTTATGAGCTTTTCCGCGTCGGAGGCTACCGTCGCCTATGCCGAATCCCTAGCCGCCGCCGAATACCTCCGCGACGCCTACGGTATGACCGAAATCACAAGCATCCTGGAACGCCTGTCGCAAGGCAGCTCCATCGAAGCAGCCTTACGCGCCACCGTCCACTCTGATTATCGTCAACTCCGCGACGAAATGACCCGCAAGCTAAAAGAAAGATACGGCGAATAGGTACGTGTGGTGACGGGGCTCCGCCCCGTACCCGCCGAGCGCAGCTCGGCAGTTCTATCTAAATTGTTGTCCTGAACGAAGTGGCCGCTTCGCGAAGCGAAGCAGCCGCGCAGTCGAAGAGCCTGCCCTGAGCGAAGCCGAAGGGACCCCTAATCCCTCAACCAACCTCGCGAGAACCGAGGCGCAAGCAAGCTCACCCGCCTCCCGGCAAGAAAGCGCGAAAGGATTAGAGAGCTGTCACTCCCCGGCCTAGTTCACCACCTGCGCCACCGCCTTCGACGCGCTGCCGGCAAAGTTCGGGTCACCGCCGTACACTGCCCTAATATAGTTCGTACCCACGGGCAGCGCCGAAGTCGTGAAGCTGGCCGAGCCGCCACTCAACGTCCCCGTTCCCAATACCGTTGAGCCTTTCTCAAACTTGACGGTTTCTCCATCAGGCGGCGCACCAAGGCTGGAAGTGACCACCGCGGTAAAGGTCACCGCCTGCCCATGCGTCGACGGATTCGGCGAAGACGACAGCGTAGTTGTAGTCGCGGCCCTCACGTCAATTTTGGACACGAAGGCGTCGTAGAATCCGGCATTGGCCGCCTGCAATGGATTCTTGGTTGGAAAGTTGGTCGAGCTGGTCACGCCCGTAACGTAGGCGTTACGCATGCTGTCCACCGCGATGCGGAAGCCAGCGTCGTACCCACCGCCACCTAGATAGGTGGAGAAGAACAACGCCGACCCTGTGGGGTTGAGCTTGGACACGAAGGCATCGAAGTTGCCACCGCCGTAGTGTTTCCGCACAGGACTCGCTATCGGAAAGTTGCGTGAGGCAGTCCCTCCAGAGACGTAAGCGTTGCCTGCGCTGTCCACGGCGATGCTGGCGCCGCCGTCAGCCGCACTGCCACCCAGATAGGTGGAGTAAACCAAGGCGGATCCTGCCGGGTTGAGCTTCGACACGAAAGCGTCCCCATTTGAGGCACAGCCGCTACCACCGTTGCAGACTGTTTGAAAGGCGCCGGGCGTGGTCGGAAAGTCAGTTGAGCTCGTGAAACCGGCGACGTAAACACTGCCCGCGCTGTCCACCGCGATGCCGCCGCCATGGTCGTACCCGCTGCCACCTAGATAGGTGGAGTAAACCAAAGCCGACCCCGAGGGGCTAATCTTGGACACGAAGGCGTTTTCACCGCCGACATTGGCTGGCTGCAAAGGATTCATCGTCGGGAAGTTGGTTGAATAGGTATAGCCCGTGACGTAGGCGTTGCCCGCGCTGTCCACGGCGATGCCCCCGCCAAGCTCATCGTTGCTGCCACCTAAATAGGTGGAGTAAATCAAGGTCGATCCCGTAGGGCTCAGTTTGGCCACGAAGGCATCGGTACCGCCGCCACGGACCGGTTGTAAGGCGTTCATCGTCGGGAAATTGGTTGACTTGGCGGTGCCAGTGACATAAGCGTTGCCCGCGGCGTCAGTGGCGATAGCAGCGCCGAGGTCATAACTACTGCCACCGAGATAGGTGGAGTAAACCAGCGCCGACCCCGAAGGGTTGATCTTGGCCACGAACGCGTCACCGTCGCCGCCGTAGTCCGGCTGCAAGGCATTCATTGTCGGGAAGTTGCTTGATTGGGTTTGGCCGGTGATGTAAGCGTTCCCCGCGCTGTCCACTGCGATGCTGTAGCCGTAGTCACCGTCGCTCCCACCGAGATAGGTGGAGTAAACCAAGGCCGATCCTGCCGGGTTGATCTTAGCCACGATGGCGTCGTAGGAGCCGCCACTGGCTGGCTGCAAAGGATTCATCGTCGGAAAATCGGTCGAAGCGGTCTGGCCGGTGACGTAAGCACTGCCCGCGCTGTCCACCGCGATGCCAACGCCCTCGTCAAATTGGCTGCCGCCTAGATACGTCGAGTAAATCAACGGATCGATGTACAGCGGCCTGCTTGCGTCATACTTCGCCACCTCAAATCCCACCCGATTCTTATCTGTAATGGCATAATTCGCTGCTACCAACTGCCGCGCTCCATCCTTCTCCTGATACACCACCGGCTTGTGCCAGCGAATCTCACCCTCGCCTGTCTTCATCCTGAGCACTAAGTCGCCGTGCGCATCCCGTCGAATCCCCTTTGCTCCACTAACATCGAACGCAATGCGACGCGGGTCCGCTCCTGGAGCCAGGATGAAGTCATACTCCAGCTGCCGCTGGTTGCCGTAGTAAACCAGGTCAATCCCGGAATAGATCCCCTCGTACTTCACCTTCGCGTAAGTCGGCACACTCGTACGCCACTTCGCCGGATCGTTGCCGATGAAGTAGTTATTCGTGCCCGCGAGCTCATCCGTGCCGGTAACCTTGGCCGCAGGATTCGCATTGCGCAGCTTCATCCGCAACACCGCACCGGTCCTTCTGTAGAGACGGGGTTTGCCCCGTCTCGCGCTCTCCCGGAAATCAGATGCCGCTTTTGGGGCTGCGTCCTTCGCCCTCGTGCCACTCAACGTGAACACCGCTTCATCCCCCGTAAGAAAAAGCGTATACCCGCCCGTGCGCGACAGAAACTTCACCCGCCCATCGGTCTGCCCTTGATTTCCTGCGAAGCTCAGGGGCAACTTGCCATAACTCGCGGCAACCTTCGCTTGCACTGCCGGATCGGGTTGCGACAAGCCGTTCGCCGCCGCACTTTTCGGAACGACTGGCGAATTGAAAAGCGATACAGAAGTGGATTGTGCCAGCATCATTGTGCTGAGTAGGATCGTACACAAAGAGATAAGACGAAGCGGGGGCATGGCGCCTCCTTGAGAGGGTTGACTCTGGGCCGGGTGAGATGCGAAACCCAGCCTCAAGGTTGGGGGCCTTCGGTTGTGTTCCCGCGTCGATAGGTTGTCAAGTTGAACGCGGGTGCTCTACGCATTCGCATTCTTGTGCGCATAGATCGTGTGGCGCGGACACTCCTGTCCGCGAAAATGCCGAAAGAGGCGCGGGTGCCCCATCCTTGCGCGTTTTGTGTGTTCAGTTTCATGACATCCTTTACACATTGTCCCGGGACATCCTTTGCACTCCCGCGCAGTGGAAATTCCTTGACTTAAGACTCGCCGCAGGCGACGATAGAATTCTGATTGGGGCAGTTTCGAGGTGCGTCGTCAGTTGAGACGCACCTCGAAGCTGCCCCAAAACCGTTTTCAGCGCTCTTTGACGAACTAAGTCCTTATTCTTGAAGACTTTGATATAAGTCCTTATTTTTCAAAGACCGAAGCAAAAAAATCCCGCTAACTCCATGATTCCAGGAGACCAGGGGGGAGGGGGGTATCAGTACTAACTGATAAACATTTGCTATAGACCTTGCCCAGGAACCCCTCAGCCCTTCGCACCAACCGAGCGGTCGCTGGTCTCTGCAGACTGCTGCTACAATTTTCGGTTCACCATCCCGCCGAGGTGTCTCCATGCCGGAAACTTTGCAGCTCGCGAATCCCGCGCCGCTCACCACTCTTACCGAGGACGAGATTCTGTTCCGCGATAACGTCCGCCAGTTTGCCGACGACAAGATTCGCCCGCTAGCGAAAGAGATGGACGAGAAGGGGGTCTTCGATCACGCACTGCTCGAGCAGTTCTTTCAGCTAGGACTGATGGGGATCGAGATTCCGGAGCAGTACGGCGGGGCGGGCGGCAAGTTTTTTGAGGCGGTCTTAGCCGTGGAAGAATTTTCGCGCGCCGACGCTTCCGCCGGCGTAATCGTGGACGTGCAGAACACGCTGGTAGCAAATGCAATTCTGCGCTGGGCCAGTGAAGACCAGAAGAAGCGTTATCTGCCGAAGATGGCGGCCGACACGGTTGGCGCATACGCGTTGAGCGAGGCGGGATCGGGATCGGACGCGTTCGCGCTGCAAACTAAAGCCGAGCTCAAAGGCAATGATTTCGTTCTCAACGGACGCAAGCTCTGGATCACGAATGGCAAAGAAGCTGGATTGTTCATTCTGTTCGCCACCGTGGATGCGTCGAAGGGATACAAGGGGATCACGGCGTTTCTGATCGAGAAAGACTTCCCCGGATTTACCGTCGGCAAAAAAGAAGACAAGCTGGGGATTCGGGCTTCGTCAACCTGCGAGTTGATTCTGGAAGATTGCCGCGTGCCGAAGGAGAACGTGCTCGGCGAGGTCGGCAAGGGATACAAAATCGCGATCGAAACGCTGAACGAAGGCCGTATCGGAATTGGCGCGCAGATGCTGGGCGTGGCGCGAGGCGCGTGGGAATGCGCCGCGAAGTATGCGCAGGAGCGCACGCAATTCGGAAAGCCGATTTCGGAATTTCAGGGCATCCAGTTCCAGATCGCGCAGATGGCAACCGAGATCGAGGCGGCGCGCTTGATGGTTTACAACGCCGCCCGCATGAAGGACGCCGGCGTAAATTTTGTGAAAGAAGCCGCCATGACCAAGCTGTTCACGTCGCAGGTAGCCGAGCGTGTGACGTCGCTCGCCATCGAAATCTACGGTGGATACGGTTTTACCAAAGATTATCCCGTCGAGAAATATTGGCGCGACGCGAAGATCGGAAAAATCTATGAAGGCACTTCGAACATGCAGTTGGCAACGATCGCGAAGCTGGTGATGGGGAAATAAAAGCGATAACCACAGAGGCTACAGGGGAACACAGAGAAAACGCGGAAAATCATTAAGAGACATAAGAAGGGAAATTGCGAAGCAGTACCCTGTGCTTCCCCGTGCTCCTCTGTGTCCCCTGTGGTTATGTATTTCTGAAGTGCGGCAACACTTCATCGCCAAACAGCTTCGCCTGTACGGTGCGATCGTCTCCCCAGATTTCGAGCATGATATGAGTGCAACCAGCAGCGCGGTATTCTTCGATTTTTTGAATGCACTCATCGGGCGTGCCCGCGATAGGACACGCTTTGCGGAGCAGTTCATCACTCACGGCCTGCGCTGCGGCTTTGCGCCCGCCCGTTTCCATAGCGTCCGCAACCGGCTGGAGCTCTTCGAAAGTGATGCCCGCGGATTCGAGCAGCACATCCGCGGAGCCTTTTATGTTCTGCACTTTGTTGGCAAGATACATGGCAGCCTGCTCGCGCGCGCCTTCTTTTCCTTTTTTCGAATCGCGCCCGATGCTGCCGACGATCACAGCGCCGAGGATCAGCTTCGAAGCATCTTTGCCAGTTTTCGCTGCCCCCTCTTCCATGTTTTTTTTCGAGTAGCGCACGAACGCCGGAGTGGTGATCGACGCCGTGAGCAGCCCATCTCCGAGCGAACCGCCCAGCCTCTGCATTGCCGGACCAGTTCCCGCAACGTACACAGGAGGAACTTTGCGCGACATGTGCGCGTCGGCCTTCAGAGGCGGAACGCTGGCGGCGAAAACCTTGCCCTGATATTCGAACTTGTCGCCCTTGAGCACGCCGCGGATGATCTCGATACTTTCGCGCATTACAGTCGCAGGTCCAACTTTCTCTCCTTCCCCTTCGCCGATTTCTTTCATGAAGATCTTCGACGCACCAAGGCCAAGAAGAAAGCGGTCCCCCGCGAGATCCTGCATGACGCGCGCTTCCATCGCAATCTGTACGGGATGTCGCGTATAGGGAGAAATAATTCCCCACCCGAGTTGAATCCGCGTAGTCTGACTGGCGATGACGGCGAGAATCGCGGTCGAGGAGCGCGCTTCAAAAGAATGTTTACGCCACCAGGGATAAGCTTCGGCAATCCAGAACGTGTCGAAACCCGCGTCCTCACAGGCCATGGCCATGGCCACGGTTTCGCGGACAGGCTCCATGCTGAGTTGAAGAACTCCGATATTGAATGGAATAGTCATAGTAGTTCAGGTGTCAGGTTTCAGGTCACGGGTGTCAGGCAAAGCAAAACATAATTCTCGTTGGTGCCGAGTTAAAGCTCAGAACACACCGTTATCGATTTTCCTGAGACCTGACACTGACACCCGAGACCTTGTTAGTCCGGATCTGACCAGGCATGCTCCAGGCCTTTCATCAGTTCCCAGACCGCTTTATTCAGCGGCGTTAGAATGCCGTTCTTCTCGCCCCACTTCACGATTGCGCCGTTCATGAAATCGACTTCGGTCTGGCGCTTGGCGAGCACGTCCTGCAGCATCGAGGCGCGGTGTTTGCCAGGAGCACTCGCTCCCTTTTGTACAAGCGCGCGCGGATCGCCGTGCAGTTCGATGCCGAGCACGCGTGCTACCGCCTCGCCTTCGGCAATCAGATCGTTGAATAGCTGGCCGGTTGGCGCAAAGCGCGTGGCCGCGCCATGATGCAGCAGCGTCAGGGCTCCGACGGGATTGGTGGCAGCGTTGAAGATCAGCTTGGTCCACTGCGCGCCACGAGCATCTTGCAGAGGGATCACATTCATGCCGGATCGCGTAATCAGACCGGCCAGTTCTTCGACTTTGAACATCGTCGTGCTCGTCGGTTCGAAGGGACCGATCCAGGTGTCGCCCTTGATGTCGAAACCGATATGACCGGGAGCGATTGGATGTCCGGCAGGGAACGTCGTGCCGCGAATGACGTATTTAACGTGTTCCGCGATGATCTCTTCGTTGCCGACGCCGTTTTGCACGGAGCAGACAGCGCTGTTCTGGTCGAACGCGCGGGTAACCTGCGCGATGGCGCCACGCGTGTGGATGGCCTTGGTAGCGACGATACCATAATCGCAGCGCGGAAGTTCCTTGGGATCGCTGGTGGCATTCAGTTTCGCGGTGAAATCTGCCGCTCCCGATATTCGCAGACCATGATTGCG
Organism: uncultured Acidobacteriaceae bacterium; assembly: GCA_963789205.1. Classification (GTDB taxonomy): domain Bacteria; phylum Acidobacteriota; class Terriglobia; order Terriglobales; family Acidobacteriaceae; genus Acidiflorens. Next base: position 392,666 of record CAWBJV010000006.1, on the reverse strand, counting down.
GATCGCTTCGACGTGATCTTTCCAGACGTCATAGGCCCAGACTTCGGCCTCGCCTTTTTGGGCGAGGTGCGCGGCGAAGAGGCTGCCAACCGCGCCGCAACCGACGATGCAAACTCTCAACAAAGGTACACTCCAAACGCAAGCTAGAATTTTTCGTAGAGACGCGGCCTGCCGCGTCTCCGCACGCGGTGAGACGGGGCAAGCCCCGTCTCTACAGTGGATTTCTCACGCTCTCGCGCGTCTCTCCACCGTTAAAAAACTTCCATGGCACATCGGCCAGGCACTCGCCCTCGATCTCGCCGATTCGGTACGTATCTTGGGTATAAAGACAGACCTTCCCCTCCTGGTCGACAACCTGCGGATGCAGGGAGAAGATCATGTTCTCTTCGAGCGGGACCTCGCTCTTCGCGCCGATCGCGGGATACTCAAGCATGGTCATGCCGATGCTATGGCCGGAGAGATGGCCGAGTGCGAAGCCGTGTTTGGCGAATATGTCTGCGACCGTGCGATGCACGGTGGAGGCGAGTTCGCCGTGGCGCATCAACTTGCGCGCCGATTCCATCGCGTGCGGATACGCATCAGCCATCTTCTGCGTGGTCGGACTGGGCTTGCCCTGAATCAGGGCGCGAGAGAACTCGACCCAGTAGCCGCCGGCTCCGGTGACTTCGAGCGAATACAGAAGGAGATCGTCGGCCGCAACTTTGCGATGACCGGGCACTTTGAAGTAAGCGTTGGCCTCTCCGTGTTCGCCCGAGAGCAAGATGTTCATCATGCGCGGGCCCGCGCCCCGAGCGAAGAAACGCTCGACCGCGGGCGCCATGATTTCAGCTTCGGTCTTGCCGGGCCTGTAGCCGGCAATCAGCGCCCAGAAACCATCAACGACGATGTCCATGGCATCGCGGACTTCGACAAGTTCTTCTTCACTCTTCACGGCGCGAGCCATGTCGAATTCCTGATCAAAGGGCACGAGTTCGAACGGACCGTGAGCGAGTTCGCGGTAGTCGCGAACGGCCATGACGAAGTTCATCCCGAAAGTGCCGATGCGCTTCCACTTGCGCTCGACGGCGCGGTCGCGCAGCCACTGGCCGGGAACGTCGGGCCAGACGTGATCCTTCACCCAGGGCTTCTTCTTGTCGCCGATCCAGCGAGCTTCGCGCGGAAAGACGAGCGCCGGTTCGTCTTCGAGTGGGATGACGACGTAAACGTAACGATGAACGATCTCGAATCCGGATGTGTAGAGGACCGCGCCCTCGAACCCGGCATATTGACTGCCGCAGACGATGAGAGCGTCCAGTCCGGCGGCTTGCATGCGGGAACGAATGTTTTTGTAACGGCGATCGATTTCTTTCTGACTTGGCAAAATGACCTCAGCGACTGCTTACCCCGCATAATTCGGCGGCGGTTAGTGCGTAAATCTTTGTAATGTCTACCAGTGTTCGAATGCGAACTTTTTCTCCTTCTTTGTCGCGCGGGCCGCTGGAGGGGCCGTAATTCACAGTCTCGACTCCGTAACGGCTGAGGACGCTGGCATCGGAGCACCATGTGACGACCTCCCGCTCGGGCGTTTTACCAGTGATGCGCTTGTGATTGCGATCGATAGCGCGGATCATCTCGTGCTCTTCGCTGATGCGTGCGCCGGGGACTGAGACGTAGGTTTCGAATTCCAGCCCCCAGTCCGCGTGAGTTTTTTGAAGTAAGAAGAAGAGACGCTGAATGTCGCGACGCGCCGCGGCCATGGGAATGGTAGGCGGGACGCGCACGTCGAGGAACAAATCCGTCTTTTCGGGAGTGCGGCTGGCGCGCCAGGCTTGTCCGCCGCGGATACCGCCGAGATTCACGATGGCCTTCTTGCCGCCATAGCTTGCCTTCTTCTCCCATCGTTCAATCCACTTCAGGATGGGAGGCATGAGTTCGACCATGCGGCGGATGGAATTCATTTCTTCGCGGCCTTCGCAGAAGGCTGTGTGCACATAAATTCCAGTACACGAAATGCGCACCCACATGGAGCCGAAATGTTCGAGTACGACACGCATATCAGTGGGCTCGCCGAGAATGCACATGTCGGGCAACACGCCATGATTGACGAGATAGTGCGTGCCGTATCCGTAACCGCGGTACTCTTTACCTTTGAATTCACCCCATTGCGTTTTTTCGATTTCGCCGACGACGGCGGCTATGATGACATCTCCTTTCAGGCGCACGCCCGCGCGTTGGAGCGCTTTTACGGCATTGGTGTAACAGACCAGCGCGCCCTTCATGTTGTAGATACCGAGACCGTAGATGAAACCGTCTTTGACGACAGCATGCGGCTTGTAGCCGATGCCGGTGAGAAACTCTTCACGGCCAGTGTTGGAGGTATCCATGTGGCCGTTGAACATCAGGTTCTTGCCGCCGCCCGAGCCTTTCCAGCGGCCGACTACGTTGGCGCGGGCTTCTTCGACTTCCTGCCAGGTGACGTCGAGGCCGATCTTTTGTAACTGGGATTGCATGTACTGCGCCATTTGCAGTTCTTCACCGGTCGGACTGGGGATGTTGATCACGTCGCTGGACATGGAGACGATTTCGTCTTCGCGAACTTCGGCGAGGATACGGTCGACGAGTTTGGGGTCGAGGGAGTACTTCGAGTTTGTGGTTGCGCTGGACACTTTGTAAAGTTCTCAGTTCCCGGTTCTCAGTTCTCAGTCGTCGATTCTTGGGGATGTCTTGCCAGGCGGAAATCGTCTGGATCGGTACACATTTTTTCGTTGCCGGTTTCGGTGATTAGAAAATTGTCTTCTAAACGTAGTCCTCCTCCTCCGGGCCAGTAGACGCCGGGCTCGATCGCCAGCACCATTCCTTTTTTTATTGTTCCCGTACCTGCCTGATGCGCGTAGGGCCATTCGTGGGCGCGGGCTCCGACGCCGTGGCAGATCGGGTGGGAGGGCTGTCCCGGGTATCCACCTTCGGCGATGCGGGCGCGAACGAGCTTGTCGAGTTCGGGGAAGCTGGCGCCGTGTCGCGCGAAGGAAACGGCTTCGTTGAAGACCTTAAGCAGAAGGTCGAGCAGTTTCTGATATTCGGGTTTTAACTCGCCGGGGCAAGCATTCTTGGTGAGGTCAGTCCAGTAACCGTCGACGCAGACCCAGATTTCGAACAGCGTTGGCTCGTCTGTCTGAATCGGGCGATCGCCGGTGGCGGTGAACGTGGCGATTCCCTTGCCAGACCACACCAGCGTAAAAGCGCGCGCCATCTCGACTTTACTCCTGTAGCCAACACCGACGCCGTGGACGAAGCCTTCATACATGGCGCCGACTTCGCTCTCTTTCATGCCGGGGCGCATGTGCTCGCGAGTGTAATCCATGGCGAGGGCTGCGAGTTCATTGGCTAAACGCATGCGCTCGACTTCCTGAACGGTCTTGATCGAGCGGGCTTCGTTGAGGAGCGGCGTCGCGTCCACAACCTCGCCGCAGAACTTTTTGAACGATTCGAAATACGACAGCATGAAGGTGGTAGGTTCGCCCACCATGCGGTCGGCAGACTGCGTGCCCATGTTCAGTTCGACGGCAACTTTGTCGGTCAGGCCGCGTTGCTTCAGAACTTCGTAGGCGCGATCCCATGCGCGAAACTGCGGTGGGCGCGGATCGCGCTCGTCGTAACCTTTGAAGTAGAGAATGTCCTTTGTCCACGAGTTGCGCTCGGCGTCGGCCTGCTGCGGCTCGAGGGCAATCAGCGTGGGCTCGCCATCGCGCGGAAAGATGACGGCGTCATATCCCTTCATGCACCAGTAGTTGGTGAGATACAGGACATTGTCGGGCGCGCGGCAAACGAGTGCGGAGAGTCCCTGATCTTTCATCAGGGCACGGACGCGATCGAGCTTTATTTTGTCTGCGGGCCAGGCCATAGCAATCTCACAACGCAATCTCAGTGCACGGTTACGGGTTTATTTTCATCCTGAAAATTCCAGGCTGCCTCTTTGCCCTTGACGAGCCGGTAAACCGCGGTATGCAGTGGCGCGGGCACACCGACGCGCTCAGCTTCACGAGCGATGGCGCCGGAGAGAAAATCGATTTCGGTCGTCAACTTGTGGCGAACATCGTGAAGCATGGACGGTGGGTGATTAGTCATGGCGCCGACTCGGTTCATCTCCCAGGGGTCTTCGTGAAGACGAACGCCGGCTGCCTCGGCTACTCTCTTGCCTTCGTCGATCAAGGCGTGCAGCAGATGTCCGAGGTCGGCGAATTTCCCTTCGTCGGAAAAGTGCGGCGAGTGCGGTAGGCCGGTCAAAGCTGACACGCTGTTCACCGACGAATTAAAAATCAGCTTGGACCATTGCGCGGGGCGGGCGTCTTCGAGCGCCTCGGCTTTAAGTCCGGCCGCAATGATGAGATCTGCGGCTTCCTTGACTACGGAAAATGGCGTGCCGGTCGGCTCGAAAGGGCCCATCCAGGTTGGCGTGTCGAGTTCATACTGCACGTGGGTGTCGCTGTGGCGCGTGCCGCTCATGAAAGTGGTGGCGCGAATCACGTATCCGCGCGTGAGGGTGGCGATGATTTCTTCGCTGCCGACTCCGTTCTGGGCAGAGAGGACGGCTCCCTTGTCAAAGTGGCGGCCTACCAGGCGAAATGACTCTTTCACCTGGGTGGCTTTTGTGGCGACGATGCCGAGATCACAATCCGGCAAGTCTTTTGCGTTGGTGGTGGCTTTTAACGGGACAGCGAAGTTGTGGGTTCCGCTAACTCGCAGACCTTTTTGGTTGAGCTCGGCAGCATGATCTTCGCGGCGAACGAATGCCCAGACTTCGGCAACACGCGCCAGGTGAGCGGCGTAAAGACTGCCGATCGCTCCGCAACCGATGATGCAAACTTTCTTCATCTCTTCATTCATTCCGTCGAGAAACCTGCCGAGCTGTGCTCGGCTGAACGGACGAATGCGTCCGTCCCTACGTAGTTCATCTTTTTTCTAACTTTACTAATTGAGCCAACTGTCGGCCCTCGTGCTGCTTGAGCGCGCGGAAAATGCTGTCCCCATTGTTAAAGGAATCGTTGATAAAGATGCCATGCGAAAACAAGGCGTCCTGCAGGGCCGCTGAAATCGTATGCACCGGGGCCGCGCCTCCTTCGCCCATGCCTTTCGCGCCGCTGTAGCTGTGCGGAGAAGGCGTTGTCGTGTGGCCGTACCTGATCTTCGGAATATTCATAGAAGTGATCGGAGTGTAATCGCTGAAGGTGCTGGTCATCATATTTCCGACGGCGTCATAGACACAGGTTTCCATCAGCGCCGCGCCGATACCGTGAGCGGTCGCACCATAGACCTGCCCTTCGACGATCGGCGGATTGATGACCGTGCCGCAATCGTCGACGGCCACGTAATCGAGAATCTTGGGGACGAAAGTGTCGCCGTCCACTTCGACGACCGCGATGTGCAGTTGCGCGGCGTAGGTCAGCGTGAGACTGCCGTATTTCGCTTTGGTGTCGGGAACCTTGAACGGCGCGCGCCATACGTAGCGGCAGTTGAGCGTGACATCGTACAGTTCGGTCGGGAGCACGGCGCTGTTCACGTTCACAATATTTGCGAGGCCCCAGTAGTTGATGGATTTCCCGGTGCTCTTTGCCTTGATCTCGGGCCCCTGCGCACCGACTCCGAATTCGAGATCGGCTTCTCTCGTTTCGAGAGAAAAGGCGGCCAGGCGCTTCATTTCGGCTTTGAGTTTTTGCGCGGCGCCGTGAACCGCCGACAAACCGGAAACCGCGAATTGACTGGCGTAGGTTCCGGAGAAGCCGGTGTGGACGTTGCGCTCCGTATCGAAGCCAGTGCGAACTGTGATCATGTCGGGATGAATGTTGAGTACGTCGGCGACGACTTGCGCAGAGGTGGTTTCGTGTCCCTGGCCTTGCGGGCACGAACCGACGGCCACCACCACTTCGCCGTAGATATCGAGTTTGCAGTTTGCGCCCTGCGAGTTGCCGGAGAAAGGCGCATACGGGTTGATGATCTGCGACTGGCCGAAGTTGTTCGTTCCAGAATCGAGAGTGGTACCGATGCCAATGCCGATCATGCGGCCGTCTTTTTCCTTACGCGCCTCGGCCTGCTTCTTTTTCCAGTCGTCCCAACCGATCAGGTCTTTCGCGACTTCGAGCATCTTCGGATAGTTGCCGGAGTCGTACACGCAGCCATTGGGCGTGGTGTAGGGGAACTCTTCCGGGCGAATGTAATTGCGCAGGCGCATTTCGTCGGGTGCGATGCCGAGTTCGTGGGCGCAGATGTCGACGACGCGTTCCAGGAACCAGAGATGCTGCATGCGCGAGTATCCGCGATTGGGGCCTACGGGACATTTGTTGGTGACGGCCTGCCAGAAATCGATGCGAGCATTCTTGAAGCGATACACGCCACAGAAAACCTGCGACCAGATCACGCAGCCCAAGGGCTCATAGCGCGGGTAGGCGCCGCAGTCGTCGATGTGTCGCGTGTCGATGGCGGTGATGACACCGTTCTTGTCGAGGGCTACGCGTGTGTTGCGGAAGGTACGCTCGTTGCCGTGAGCGCTCGAAACCATGTGCTCGGAGCGGGTTTCGACCCACTTGATGGGCCGTCCGCCGGCTTTTTTGGATGCCAGAGCGCACACAGCCATCTGCGGGTAGCTGGTGATCTTGATGCCGAAGCTGCCTCCGATGTCGAAAGTCTGAACCCGGATCTTATCGATATGAATGCTCAGATGCGCGGCCAGGAACTGGATCGCGAATGACGGGAACGAGTTATTGCACCAGTAATAAATGCGGTCGTCTTTCGGATTCCATTCGGCGATCACGACGTTATTTTCGAGTGGCGTCGACGAGAAGCGATGGAAGTGCAAGCGATCGATATCGACGACATATGCCGCTTCCTTGAACGCGCGGTCAACGTCGCCATATTCCCACACGCCATTCCAAACTCGGTTCGTTCCGGCTTCTTCGTGGAGGATGCTGCGATCGGTGAGGGCCTGCTCGGCTTCGACGACAGGTTCAAGCGGCTCGTACTCGACTTGGACGAGTTCAGCGGCATCGTCGGCGAGGCTCGGAGACTCGGCGACTACGGCGGCTACCGGCTCCCCCTGGTAAAGCACTTTGCCCACAGCCATGGGGAAGTCGCGAATTTTCTGCGCGTGGTCCGGACCGATTTCGATGAAAGGCTGCGTTTGCGCGGCAACTTCTTTGCCGGTGATTGCGCTTACAACTCTGGGCAGCGCTTCGGCAGCGGAGGTGTCGACGCTGACGACACGCGCGTGCGCATAAGGAGAGCGCACAAAGCGGAGATAAAGCATTTCGCGCAGCTTGATGTCGTCGGCGAACTTACCCCGGCCACGCAGCAGACGGTCTTCTTCTTTGCGGGGGAGCGAGGCGCCAACCCAGGGCCCGCTGCCGTTCTTCTTTTCTTCTTCAGCCACGATATTTGGTGCCTCCGCAAACATTTCGCGGACAGGAGTGTCCGCGCCACACGAGTTATGCCAGCGCCGACTGCAGACCGTCTATCAATTTCTGAATCTGTTTCTTGCCCAGCGGTTCGAGCAGACCACCGGCGACCGATGCCAGGCGTCCGAAAATCTGGGCTTCTCCCTGCCAATTCACTTTCGTTCCGGGAGCGGTCCCAGACAAGTCAAACCCGGCAACGATCGTGACATTCCCTCCGGCGACGGCTCCCCGTCCTTTATATTGAGCGCGGCGCGGGCGATCGGCCTCCGCCAGTTCCATCTTCACGTCGGCGCTTCCCTTGATGTAGGAGATACCTACGTTCAACTTGACGGTGAAATGCTTGGCGTCCTGCACGGACAGACCTTGAAAGTCCGGGAGCAGCGGTGCGAATCGATTGGGGTCGGTTAGAAAGTCGTAAACCTCCTCGGGCCTCTTCTTGACCTCGAATTCGCCGGAAAACTTAATTGCCACCTCAGGCTCCCTTCATGTTCCGGCCTGCGAGCTCGATAGCCTTGAAGACGTTCATATATCCGGTACAGCGGCAGGTGTTGCCGGCGATCGCTTTGCGAATTTCCTTTTCGCTTGGCTCGGGATTCTCGGAGAGTAACTGATGGGCTGAGAGCATCAGCCCGGGCGTGCAGTAGCCGCACTGCAGGCCGTACGAATCGCCGAAGGCTTGCTGAATGGGATGAAGCTTGCCATCCTTTTCGAGGCCCTCGACGGTGGTGATTTCCGATCCGTCAGCCTGCACCGCAAACATCGTGCAGGACTTCACTGCCAGGCCGTTCATCAGCACAGTGCACGCCCCGCAGTATGTCGTGTCGCAACCGACATGCGTGCCGGTAAGATCGCATGCCTCGCGCAGGAACTCAACCAGCAGCATGCGCGGCTCAACCTCCCGCGCGTACGGCTTGCCGTTTACGCTAATGTTGACGTTGACGGCGATTTTTTTAACAGTTGCCATTGCCGGCATACTTTCAGGCATAGAGATGGGTTCCTTCGATCTGTTCTCCGCGAGCTCGACGTGCGGCAATCTCGATGGCGCGCTTCACCAGAGCCACAACCAGTTGGCGCTTGTATTCGGCGGACCCGCGCATGTCAGGCTGCGGATCGGCGGCGGCGCGGGCTGCTTCGGCGGCGCGGGCAATCGTCTTGTCGTCCAAATTTTTTCCACGAAGTGCCGCCTCAGCCTTGGTCGCGCGGATCGCCGTCAGTCCAACGCAGCCGAGAGCTATCGCGGCATCCTGACAAACGTCGCCCGTCAAGGTGAGTTGCACGGCAGCGCTGGCACTTGGATACACGGGAGCGCTCCGCTTGAATGCAAGATAGGCGCCGCCGCTACCCTTAGGCGGAATCTTCACTTCAACTTCCGTTACAAGTTCGTCGTGAGCGAGCGCCGTTGTGTAGGCATCTTTGATGAAGTCTTTCAGTGGGATGGTGCGCGCGCCGTCCGGCCCGAGGCAGTGAACGGTGGTGTCGAGCGTGATCAAGGCGTTGGCCCAATCGCCGCTTGGATCGGCCTCAGCGAGCGATCCGCCGATCGTGCCCCGGTTTCGGACTTGCACGTCAGCAATACCGGCGGCGCAGTCGTGCAAGACGGGAATCTTTTTCGCAAGCGCGGAGTGTTCGATCTCGGCGTGGCGCGTCATTGCTCCGAAGCGCAGCACACCGGAGTCAACGGCTCCAGAATCTTCTCTAATAAAGGATGTGCTCGGGATGAAGTTCAAGTCCACCAGGTGCTCGGGATTAGCGAAGCGAAGCTTGAGCAACGGAATCAGACTCTGCCCTCCAGCGAGAAACTTCGCGCCCTCGCCGAGTTGGCCGAGCATGGAGACTGCTTCTTTCAGCGATCCCGCCCGGTGATAGTGAAATGATCGCGGATACATGAGTTTGTGTTTCCCTTATTTGAGCGGCCGGGCAAATCCCCATGCCGTAGCCGCCAACGCGGCAATGACCAGCGCTGACCCAGCCACAGCCAGAGCTTTTAAGACCATTGCACCATGATGATACGTCTGAAGAATGACCGCCAGCGGGAATAGCGCACTGCCCGCCAGTAGAGAAAATGCAACCAGTTGCCGGATTCCCTCGCTGAAATTCGCCCGTTCGAAAATCACACCCAGCACGATCATGAGCATGGCTAGCCCGATCCAGTGGGAGTGAGCGTCTACCAGGCGAACATAATCGTACTTGGTTTCGCCATACCGCTCGAGCGCAGCCTGGGACTGCGCGAGATTTCGGCTGGCGGCTGCGCTAAAAGACTGGGCGAGTGATCCGCCCATGCGATCGAGTGTCTGGTGCTCAACAAAGAGCGCATATTGCAACCCGTAGAGCATTCCGAAGGCGGCGAGAGCCATCCCGCCGAAAATCAGAAGTTTGCGCGAACCGGTCATTGTGCGCCTCCTGCGGCAGCGCTCTCAGCAACGTCGAGGCCTCCGGCATAGCGCAAAATGCCGACCAGCATTCCGACCAGGGCAACGACGACCATTAGGCCGCCGATGTCGGCGATGCCTCCGGCCAGCAGTCCGAGCTTCAGTTCGAGGAGCACGAACACGGGCAGAATCACCGAGCCCCCGAGCAGCAATTTCACCCAGCGCCGCTTCCATTTGTCCGAAAGGAACACGAAGGGCTGCACGAACGACAGCAGCATCGCCAGCAGGCCAAACTCGATGCTGTGCGAGTGCGCGGCGATGTTCACTGCTCGCGCGCCGGCCAGGCCGCCGAAGTTATTGACCTCGGTTGTGGCCAGGTCGAGATTCCCCGTGGTGGAGGCGTTGATCAAACGTTGCAGGATCTCGGTCTCCGTACGCTCATGCTCATACAACAGAGTGCCAGCGTAGTACGCGCCGTGCAGGAAGCCGAGCAAGACAAGAATCGTGCCGCCGGTCAGAAGCGCCCGACGTGGCACGCTGTCTTCGTCAGGGAGTTCGGGCTCGCTGAGTTGGCGGCTGCGAAGGTATTTCCAGAATCCCCACGTTTGAACGATGAGAACGAGGATCAACAAGGATCCGGCGGAATCGGCCAGCACGCTCGCCCAGCCGATCGCGGCAAACGGGCTGCCCGTGAGGCCGACATAATGAATCAGAAAGATACCAAGAGGCAGTAGGATTCCGCTGGCGATGAACAGAGCCGCGAGGGATTTTTTCGTCTGCCGTGAGAGTGCGATATATGGCTGGACCAGCGCCAGCAGCAGCGCCAGGTAGCCGGCGTCAATCATGTGGACGTGCGCATCCACCTTGGTGCCCCGATCTTCCAGCACGTTCCCGAGATGAACGAACACCTCATTTACCTCTGCGGCATTTCCGGCAGCGACGGCGCGGGAGGCGGCAATGAGCGCTTCGCCTTGCCGGACAGCGTTTTGGTGGAGGATGAAAACAGCAAAGATGTCGCCGAAGAGAAGTCCGGCGGCGATCAGAGCGATGCCACCGAAGATGTAAAGGCGGCGCGCGCTCATCCGCTCGAAACTGGGTGTGAAATCCGGCTCAAAACGGCGAGCGGATTTCGCGGGCGCGAAGCTGGCACTGTCCGGCATCGGTCGGGGAATAGTTGGCATTAGTGTCCCACTGGTTCTATATCGCGGTACTGGCTGCGGAAATACAGCAGCGGCTCGCCATCCCGGACCACGACCTCTTCCACCTCCGCGATGAAGATGGTGTGGTCGCCGGCGGTCTGTGTCGAGTGTAACCGGCACTCGAGGTATGCCAGCGCTCCCTGGAGCACAGGCGTGCCTTGCGCGGTGCGATCGAAGCGGGCTCCCGCGGCTTCCGGATGCTGATGAGTCTCGGCGGAGCGCGCGTAATATTCCGAGACGGTCTGCTGATCGTTGCGCAGCACATTCACTCCAAACCGCTTCCGCGCGTGCAGATGAGCATGCGTCCGCGCCCGGTGATCCACACAAACCAGAACCAGCACCGGGTCGAGTGAAACCGCGGTAAAAGCATTCGCCGTCATGCCGTGGACCTCGCCGTCCTGGTCGACGGTGATGACCGTGACCCCGGTTGCGAAACATCCCATTGCCTGGCGGAAATCGCTCGGGGTAACGCCCATGCGGAAACCTGCGCTACGCTACCACGTCAGACGCAGCGCAAGCTGAATCTGACGGGGGTTGAATACTGCGCTAGGGGTGCCATACGTTGGATTTGGCGAGCCCTCCCGGTAGAACTGCGTCGCCCCCGCGCACCCCGGAGCACCCGGATCATTCGGGCAGAAATCCGCTGCTCCATAGCTTGTGTTGGAGTAGCGAATGTTGACGGTATTCATTAAGTTGAACGCTTCCGCCAGGGCTTGGAGATGCAACTTTTCACGAATTGGAAAGGTGCGCTCCAGGCGAACGTCGACGGTCTGCAGCGTATCCCCCTTAAATGTGTTGCGCGGCTCGTTGCCCACCCGGTCATTGTTTCCAAAGACGTCGCCATTGGCGTCAAAGCCGGCATACTTGGTGAAGTACTGCGGAGATTGCAGGGTGAGGATCGTGCTGAAACTGAAATCGCGCGCGATCACGTTCCAGCTCTTAGGGCTGGAGAAGATGGCATTGCCGACGAAGCGATGCCGGGCATCGTCCGCGGAACTGGCGCGCTCCTGGTGGAAGTTGAGGCTGTCCTGCGGAATCAGGACGAAGCTGGGATTGGGGCCGTTATCGATGGAATGTGACCAGGTGTAGCTGATGTTGAACGAAAAATTGTTCGTCATCCGCTTGTTCATGCTGATGAGCAGACCATCGTAAACGGAGTCCCAACCGGACTTTGCCTCGAAGAAGACGCTGTATGCCGGATCGCGGAAGCCAGGCACACCGTTAATGTGGGGCACGCCCCCCGGAGCCGAAATAACCATTTGCGCGGGATACATGTCGCCGTTGGCGCAAATTGGCGTCGGGATCGGCCCGCCCGGATTCTGAGGATTAGCGAAGTCGAAATACATGTTCTTGCAACTCGCCTGCCCCTTGGAGTTAAAGACCTTCACCGTGCCAGTAGGATCGGGCTGATTGACGTTGTAAAAGCTGCCGAGGTGTACCCCTCGCAGGTGAATTCCCGTGATGCTCAACAGCGAGTCTTTGAAGGGCTGGAATTCCAGCGAGGCGCTGGTCTGAATGCCATACGGGTTCTGGCTATTTTGATCGAAACGCACGATGGTCGCATTCTGCAGGAAGCCGCAGGCGTCTAGATTGGGATCACTGGGACTACACGGGCCGAAAGGAGAGGGGGCTCCATTTGGGTACGCCGCTTGTCCGGTTAGAACGCCATTCCCGAACAACGCGTCCAGGGCAGCGGCCGTGATAAAAGGAGCGCTGGCGTAGGTAAACAGGCCCGTGTTCGCATTCAGCCTGTTTTCAAACGGGCGCCCCGGATAGGTGGTCTGGCCGCCACACGATGGCGCCTGGCACATGAGCAGGGGCGAAGGAATGATCCCATGGAACAACCCGGCGCCGGCGCGAAACACGACGTTGTGTGTTGTGCCGAGACTGTAGGCCAAGCCGAATCGGGGATCGAGATTCTTCCATTGTGTATCGAGAACCCCCGACGGCCATGTCTCGAATTCCCAGCGCACTCCAGCATTTAGCGTAAGTTTCGGCGTGGCGCGCCATTTGTCCTGGAGGTAGAAGCCTGTATAGGTGTGGTCGAGAGTCGCAGCCGCCTGATTGCGGATTGCCTGGGAGATCGCACCGCCCTGATAAATGGCCGGTCCACCAGCCAGGAATCCCTCATTGAAGATTGGATTGGTGGTCTTGTCGAACCGCTCAAAGAAAATCACGAACGGGTCGGGACAAACACCGGAGGAGGCAAAGCAAAGAAATGATGGCACCGCTCCGTCAGTTCCAAGGAATGCAGCGAGGTTCGCGAAGTCGGCCTCAAACGGATAAAACAGCGGGAAGGATTCGTAAGTCCCAACACGATCGAAGTTAAAGCCAAAGCCGATGGTGTGGTTCGACAAGTTATGCGTCACGTTGTCCACCACCTCGAAACGCGACTCGTGATAAATGTCCGGGTTCCCCCGGTTGACGCCAACCGCAAAAGTATTGGCGACTTCCAGGTGGGGCTGGGTGGAAACAACCGGGAAATCGAAGTTGCGGTGGGCGTACTGCATACGCAGTTCGTTCACCCACGACGGCGAAATCACCGTCGTTAAGCCGCCCGCAAGCGACTGGTCGCGAATGTTGTTATTCTTAAACGCGGACGGCAGGTCGAAGCCATTGTTCAGCGGCGATTGGTTGGTCAGGCGGTCGTCATTGATGAAATAGCGGACGTACAGGTTACTGTGGCCGAAGTTCTGATCCAGCCGTAGCAGCCCATTATCCGTGTTGGCATTGCGCAATACAAATAGATTCTCGGCAGGCAGGCCAAATACCGTCGTCTTCACGTTATTAATCGCGGCGATGTTCGTCAGAACGGTCGAATTGTAGGTCGGCGATTCGGTGCGCCTCTGCCCTTCGTAATTGGCAAAAATAAATGTCTCGTCTTTTCGGATTGGCCCACCAATTGCGCCTCCGAATTGATTTTGCCGCAGCACATTGAAGCCCGGAGCGGAGAGAATGCTGACGGCGTCGAGTTTGTTGTTGCGAAGATAGTCGTAGAGCGAACCGTGCATGTTGTTGGTGCCACTCTTGGTGATGATGTTTACGATGCCGGCGGTGGCTCGGCCAAATTCCGTGGTGTAGTCGGTGTTGATGACGCGAAATTCCTGCACCGATTCCTGTGGCGGAGTGCCTCGCTGGATGCCCGAAGCGGTTGAGATATCATCGGCGCCATCTACCGCAATGAAATTGTAGTGAATATTTTGGCCGGCAAACGAGAGCTTGGTGACCGGTTCGACGATGACGTCGGTGCTGCCCGATGTCGTGTTTCCGATCGTGATGCCGGGCGCGAGCAACGCGAAATCGATGAACTCCCTTCCATTGACCGGAAGGTTCTCGATTTTTTGCTGATCAATGACCTCGCTCACCATGGTTCGAGTGGGCTCGGCGACTTCGCCAACGTCCTGCACCTCGACCTGGGTTTGAACCTGGCCGGGTGCCAGCGCGAAATCCACATTGCCTGACGCAGCAAGATCCAAGTGGATCTTCTTGGCGGACTTTTGGAAGCCCTGCTTTTCGGCATTGACGGTGTAATCGCCCGCCGGAAGTCCACCGATCTGATATTCACCCACCGCATTGGCAGTGACAGTGCGTTTCAACCCTGTGTCCGCATTTAGCGCGGTGACCGAGGCTTCGGGAATCACGGCGCCGGTAGCATCAGAGATGCGTCCCTGGAGAGTGCTGGTAACGGTCTGGGCTGCTAGCCAACTCGATGCGGCCAAGAGCAATAGAAGATAAACGACCACTCCAGAGCGACGGCGATGGAACAACGAGGACTGAACAGAGCCGGGCATTCCGGCATCGGATTCCACAACGAATTGAACGGCCATCGAATTCTCCCCTCGTAATTCTCGTGTTGTTGCGCGGGCAGTTACTGAGCTGTCCGCATCACCACTCGTGCCGCGTGCGCGTGCATGATCTGAGTGAGCCTCGATTCGGAGTCCTCGAGATGCTGCTCCAGTACATCGGCACACTGCTTAAGCTTTCCGGCAGTGAGCAATTGGCACATCTTCCGGTGGACAGGAATCAGAGCGCCGGGATTGTCATGACTGCGGTCCACAAGCACCATGCCGACGCGCAATTCGCCGAGCATGTTTTTATAAAACGATTCCAGCCGCTTGTTGCCGTGGAAGCGGATCAGCAGGCTGTGAAAATGAAGGTCGTGACTGACGGCGCGGGACCAGTTCCGGTCGTGCACGGCGAGTTCGTATTGCTCTACCGCGCTGCGGATTTCCTGCAACAAACCTGGGTCCGGAGAGCGCGCCGCAAGCACGGCAGGCAACTCCAGCATCCGGCGCAACTGGTAGATTTCCTGCACGTCACGCAAAGAGAGTTGGGAAACCGCAGCGCCCCTATGAAGGCTGCGTCGCAAAAGACCTTCAAGCGACAAGATGCGGATCGCCTCCCGCATCGTGTTGCGGGAAACCCCCAGAGAAGAGGCCAGTGGCAATTCCTGAAGCTGGGTGCCGGGGCGGAACTCGCCCTCGAGAATGCGCTGGCGCAGGAGAGCGGCCACCTGATCCGCTACACTAACGCGTGTGATCTGCGTTCGATCCATACCGTGAAAATTTCCGATTGGCTAAACGGCGAAATTTTGCTCCCAACTGTTCACGTTGTCAAGTGTTGAAATGTTCACCACTTTGGCGGTATGTTGCAGGAGCGGAGTCGGTCGTCCGGTCGGCTTTTTGAGCGTGCGAATATTTTCGCGAAGACTGCCGAGGCAGGGATTTGCCGGGTCCGTTATCATCTTGCCAGTATGATTGCCAGCGCCGCAGGAGATCTGCGGCGGGGTCGGATGAAACGAGTTTCAAAGCAACAAGAAAGATATGGCCACCATTCTTTCAGATGCGTTGTCTGAGACCGCTGCTGAGTTAGCGAACGCCGGCGCGACGCCGATCTCTCGTGAAGCGGCTTGCCGGCTGCTCCGAACGGGCGACGACATGCTGCCTTCGCTGCTCGCGGCGGCGCAACTTGCTCGCGGGCGATTCAAACCGGCAGTCGTCACCTATTCATGCAAGGTGTTTCTTCCCCTGACGAATCTTTGCCGCGACTATTGCGGCTACTGCACATTCCGGCGCGATCCCAGCCAGCCCGGTGCGCACACCATGGCGCCGGACGAGGTCATGGAGGTAGTGCGCGCGGGAGAGCGCATGGGATGTACCGAGGCGTTGTTCAGCCTGGGAGACAAGCCGGAACTGCTTTTTCCCGAGATGCGCGATACGCTGCGGCGCTTCGGATACAAGTCTACGCTCCATTATCTGGAAGCGATGTGCGAGAAGGTGCTTCGCGAATCGAGCCTGCTGCCGCATCCCAATCCCGGGCTGATGAGCGCCGAATGGCTGGATCGGCTGTCACGCGTCGCTCCCAGCATGGGGCTGATGCTTGAAACGACCAGTGCACGGCTGCTTGTGAAAGACGCGGCTCACGACAATGCTCCCGACAAAGACCCGGCGAAACGCCTGCGTGTAATTGAGGATGCGGGGCAGCGTAAAATTCCTTTTACCACGGGAATTCTGATGGGAATTGGCGAAACGCTCGAAGAGCGCGTGGATTCGCTGATCGCGATTCGCGATGTGCATGAAAAGTATGGGCATATTCAGGAAGTGATCGTGCAAAATTTTCGTGCCAAGACCGGGACCCCGATGGCACACTGGCGGGAACCAGATCGCGAGGAAATGCTGCGCACCGTGGCCGTGGCGCGCCTCCTGATGCCGAGGATGAATATTCAAGCGCCACCGAATCTCTCCGATCCGCACTATGCCGATCTGCTCGATGGCGGCATCAATGACTGGGGCGGAGTTTCGCCGCTGACGCCGGATTTTATCAATCCGGAAAAGCCCTGGCCGCATCTGGAAGAACTGCAACGGCGTACCGAGGCGAAAGGATTCGGGTTGCGCCAGCGCCTGCCGGTTTATCCCGAGTTCACAAAAAGATTCGCGGAACAAGCAGCGGCACACAGCGATTTGCTGGCGCAGCGACTGAGCGCTGCTGCAGATGCTGAGGGCTACGCTCGGAGGGCGGCATGATCACGGTTCTGAGCGGCGGCACGGGCGGGTCCAAATTCGTGGATGGACTCCGGCAAATCGTTCGTCCGGAAGAGCTGACGATCATCGTAAATACCGGCGACGATTTGCTGTGGTGGGGATTGTACGTTTCACCCGACCTCGATTCCATCACTTACATGCTGGCTGGGAAACTCAGCCAGGAGCGCGGCTGGGGCGTCAAGGGCGACACTTTTTTTTGCCTCAATGCCATGGGGCAACTCGGACAGCCAACGTGGCTTCACGTTGGCGATCGCGACCTGGCCACCCACATTCTTCGCACCAAGCTGCTTTCCGATGGCCAGAGGCTCAGTGAAGCCACGTCCGAGATCGCGGCCAGGCTTGGCATCAAGGTTCGAGTGCTCCCGATGAGCAACTCGCGCGTCGAGACGCGGGTTTTAACTCCGGCGGGAGACTTGAGCTTTGAAGAATATTTTGTTCAGCGCTGGTACCAGGATCCAGTCGAATCGGTTCGCTACGCCGGCGCCTCGGATGCGGAGCCCGCGCCCGGAGTGATAGAGGCGATCCGCTCCGCAGATCTTGTGCTGCTGGCCCCGAGCAGTCCGGTGAGCAGCATTGCGCCGATTCTAGCCGTGCCGGGAATTCGCGAAGCGCTGCTCGAAAGCCGTGCCCGCATTGCGGCCGTAAGCCCGATCGTCGGGGGCAAAGCGGTCTCTGGACCCGCGGGAACGCTCCTGGCGGCCCAGGGCTTCGCAGTTTCGATTGCCGGCGTCGCCGACTTCTATCACGACTTCCTCGATCTGCTGGTGGTCGATTCGCAGGACGCGCCCGCTGCCGAATCATTGCGCACCACCGGAATGCGTGTGCATTGCACCCCGACCATCATGCGCAAATATGAAGACAGAATCGCGCTGGCAAAAAGCGTGCTGAAAGCGGCAATGCAACCTCCGTCCGCTCAGGCCGCACTGGAGCGGTCATGATTCTGGTTCCCGTAAAAAATCTCGTCGACGCCAAGCAGAGGCTGTCCTCTATTTTGAGTCCGGAAGAACGTTTCGCTTTGGCGCGGACGATGTGCGAGGACGTGCTGCAAGCGCTGGCGCACTGGCAAAGCCGGCCTACGGTTGCCGTGGTCACGAGTGACTTGTTTGCGCGCGATTTGGCAGCGCGCTTCAATTTCGAGGTTCTTACCGACGACAACTCCGGAGAGACCAGTGCCATCGACATGGCAACAGCGTTTTGCAGAGAGCGCGGTGAGGAGAGCACCATGGTTGTTCCGGCGGATATTCCTTTGATCGATAGTTCCGAACTACAGGAGATCGTAGATCACGCTCCTGCAAGCGGTGCGGTCCTGGTGCCAGACGCGGCCGGGCGCGGCACGAATGCAGCATGGCGATCTCCGAGTGACTTGTTCCCGCTTCGCTTCGGTAACGATAGCTTCTTGCCGCACTTGGCCGCAGCGAAGGCGACGGGCCTGCCCTGTGTTGTCCTCGAACTGCCTGGGATTGCGCGGGATGTCGATCGTCCTGAAGACCTTCGCGAACTGGCTGCTGCCAGGGGAGATCGGCGATCGCAGAAGCTGGTGCGAAGCTGGAACCTCAGCCGCCGAGACTATGCCGGACTGCCCGTATCGCAGTAGGTTCGTATCAGGCCATGCCTTCAGGCATGCCGTAGAAGTTTCTGTGAGGAAGCGCCCTCAGGCGCTGCGCGCGGGATTGGAGTTTCTTCACGGGCTCCTAACATGGCGAGGTCTAACATGGGGTCCGGCATCGGTAAACGAGCAGCAGGGGAAGTTCGTATTCTCCCCATCGCCGTCAGTGGGGAAATCCGCGTGGGAGAATCGCTATGCGCAAGGTTGTTGGCCGCCGCGCGAAGCTTGGGACTCCGCTTTCAGGATGGCGACATCCTGGTCGTGAAGCACAAAGTGATTTCGAAGGCAGAAGGTGCACTCGTCGCGCTTGATGAGATCCGGCCCTCGGCGGCTTCACAGGTTTGGGCTCGACGCTACGGGCTCGACGCACGCGTCAGTGAGTTGGCGGTGCGTGAGAGCCGCAGAATCGTGCGGCGAAAGCGCGGAGTGCTGATCACCAAAACCAGGCACGGATTCGTTTGCGCGAACAGCGGCGTGGATGTATCGAATGTCGACGGCGGAAAGCACGCGGCGTTGCTGCCACTGAATCCGGATCGTTCCGCGGCGACGCTGCGGCGGGAGTTGAAGAAGCAGCTCGGGATCGGGATCGCAGTCATCATCAGCGATAGTTTCGGGCGTCCGTGGCGGGAAGGCTTGACGGAAGTGGCGATCGGCGCCGCTGGCATACGGCCTCTCGACGACTATCGCGGACGTCGCGATCCGCACGGCTACTCGCTGCATGCGACGGTGGACGCAGTAGCGGACGAACTGGCTTGCGCAGCGGGACTGGTCTGCGGCAAGCTGGCAGGCATTCCTGCGTGCATCATTCGAGGCTATTCGTATCGCCGAGGAAGCGGTGGGGCGCGAGAACTGATACGGCCCGCGAAGAATGATCTGTTTCGGTAGAAGTTTTTTCTTGAATTGTCATCCCGAGCGAAGCGAGGGATCTGCAGTTCGCCGCAAAATGCAGATCCCTCGCTCTGCTCGGGATGACAAAATCAGGAGGGTCGGCCCTTTCGCGGGCGGATAGGAGAATGTTATGGCAACGAAGTCTGCCGAACTCGAGCAATTCCCCGCGCTGACCTGGGACCAGATTGCACCCCAAGCTTCGTTGCCGATTCGCGATGCCTTGGAGCGCGTGCTGGAAATGCAAGACGGAGCATGTCTGCGGGATGAGGCGCGCTACGCCTTGGCCAACTGCGAAGGCGGGGACTTGTTAGCGCTACTGGTCGCCGCGGACACTCTTCGGCGCGATTTGGTTGGCAACATCGTCAGCTACGTGGTGAACCGCAATATTAATTTCACGAATATCTGTTTCGTGGGGTGCAAGTTCTGCGCCTTTAGCCGCGGGCCGCGCGAGGCCGACTCCTATTTTCATTCGCTCGAAGATATGGGGCGCAAAAGTAAAGAGGCGTGGGAACTGGGCGCGACCGAAGTCTGCATTCAAGGCGGACTGCCGCACGGGCTCCCGAAATTTTACTACCGCGACATTCTACGCGCCGTGAAGAGTGCGACGCCGGGTATGCACATCCATGCCTTTTCTCCGATGGAGATTGTGTATGGCGTGGAACTGACCGGCATGACGCTGCGCGACTATCTTACGATGCTGCGCGATAACGGATTGGACACGCTGCCCGGCACAGCCGCCGAGATTCTCGATGACGAGGTACGTCATGTATTGTCGCGCAACAAACTTTCGTCGGCGCAATGGCAAGAGGTGATCCGCACAGCGCACGCGTGTGGAATCCCGAGCACGTCGACGCTGATGTACGGGCACATGGAAACGCCTGGCCACTGGGTGCGACAGCTGTCTTTGTTCCGGCAGATTCAGAGTGAAACCGGCGGGTTCACCGAATTCGTGCCGCTTGGCTTTGTGCATCAGAACACACTCTTGTTCCAGCAGGGACTGGCGCGCTCGGGACCTACGCTCGCTGAACATCTCAAGATTCATGCGCTCGCCAGAATATTGCTTGCCGGCTCGATTCATAACATCCAAGTCTCGTGGGTGAAGCTGAACCGCAAACTTTCTCAGCTTTGCCTGCATGCCGGCGCCAACGACTACGGCGGAACGCTGATGGAAGAAAATATTTCCCGTGAAGCCGGAGCAACTGCGGGCCAGTACACCAGTCCAGAAGATTTCCAGGCATTGATTCTGGAGATGGGTCGCATTCCGGCGGAGCGCAATACGAAATATTCGCGAATGAAAATCAAGCTGCCGGCTGAGTCCATTTCATCTGAATCGTTATTAGTTCCGGAGTTCGCGTGAGCCGCACCATCGCGGTGATCGGGGGCACGGGTCCGGCTGGTACGGGCCTCGCGCTGCGCTGGGCGCGCGCGGGAGAGACCGTCATCATTGGCTCGCGAGATGACGCTCGGGCACAGCAGACGGCGGAGGCGATCCGTAAGCGGGCGGGTGCGAATGCTCAAGTTTCCGGGATGGAGAATTCGGCGGCTTGCGCTGCCAGCGATCTGCTCGTGCTCACCGTGCCGTTCGAAGGGCAGGCAGCGTTGTTGAAGCAGTTGAAGCCTGCAATTCGTCCGGGCAGCCTCCTGATCGATGCTACCGTTCCGCTGGCGGCGAGCGTGGGCGGACGCGCCAGTCGCACCATTGGCGTGTGGCAAGGATCGGCTGCGCAACAGACAGCGGAGCTTGTTCCGAAGGGTGTTTCGGTCGCGGCCGCCTTCCAGAACGTTTCGGCAGACGTACTCAACAGCGACACTGACGAAGATGTCGATTGCGATGTGATCGTATGCAGCGATGATCCCAATACCACGCAGATTGCGATGGAACTCGCGGCGAAGATTGCGGGCGTGCGAGCGATTGATGGCGGCAAGCTTGAGAACGCGCGCATTGTCGAGCAGATCACCGCGTTGCTGATCGGTCTCAACATCCAGCACAAAGGCCACGGCGGAATACGGATCACAGGATTGCCCGACGCAGCGTACAAGATGGGGCTGGTTACACGGTAAAGAACCGGCAAGACGCGGCGCTACATAATGACTGCTCCTTCCAGCCACGAACGTGACATCGAAAGCTCGGCTATCGAAAGTCCGGCGATCGAATTCGATCATGCTTCCTTCCGTCTGAATGGGCGCGCGTTGCTTCAGGATCTTGTGCTCTCCGTGAAGCAGGGTGAAACGCTGGTGCTGCTGGGACGCAGCGGGTCGGGGAAGACGACCACTCTGAAGCTGATCAACCGGCTGCTGTTGCCGACCGCAGGCGACGTGCGGGTCAACGGACGTCGCACTGCGGAGTGGGATCCGATCCGGCTGCGGCGAGGTATCGGGTATGTCATTCAGGACGGTGGCTTGTTCCCACACTTCACGGTTGAGCGCAATATCGCGCTGGTGCCGCGAATCGAAAACTGGCCGCAGGTGCGTATTGCAGCTCGCGTGCGTGAGTTGCTCGCCACAGTCGGGCTGAATGAGGAGCTTGCATCGCGGTATCCAAGCCAACTGTCGGGAGGTCAGCGGCAGCGCGTGGGAGTGGCGCGCGCTCTCGCAGCCGATCCGCCTATTCTGATTCTTGACGAGGCTTTCGGCGCGCTCGATCCCATCACGCGATCGGAGATGCAGAAAGAATTTCGCGCACTGCAGAAGCGGATGCAGAAAGCGGTCATCTTTGTTACGCATGATCTGCGCGAAGCTTTGTTGCTCGCCGATCGTATCGCGCTGATGGAAGAAGGCCGCCTCATCGTGGACCTTCCAGCGGCGGATTTTTCGCGCTCGCAGCAACCACTCGTGCGAGCATACGTGGAAGCGTTCTCCGCGTTGCCGGATCCGAAATGATCATGAGGTGATCGGCATGAATTTCCTGCAGTTCATGATGGCGAATCGCCAGCAGGTGCTCGATCTTACGCTGGAGCACATGACGCTCGCTGGTGTCGCCACACTTCTTGCCGCGCTGGTCGGCATTCCGCTCGGCATCCTGATCACGCGCGTTCCGCAACTCAGCAAGCCGGTGCTGGGTGGCGCGAACATCATCCAGACCATTCCGAGCCTTGCCTTGTTCGGCTTTCTTCTTCCTGCGCCTTGGATCGGAGAGCGCGGAAGCCGGCTCGCTATCCTCGCGCTCGCGCTCTATGCGCTGTTGCCGCTGATTCGCAATACTTACGCTGGCATTCGCAGCGTCGATCCGGCGGTGGTCGAGGCGGGACGCGCTATGGGATTGACCGATCGGCAATTGCTCTTCCAGGTGGAGTTGCCGCTCGCTTCGGGAGTCATTGTCGCCGGATTGCGAATCGCGGCGGTGCTTTCGATTGGACTGGCAACAATAGCGGCAGCGATTGGCGCGGGCGGACTCGGAGAATTTATTTTTCGCGGACTTGCCATGGTGAACAACCAGGTGATTCTGGCGGGAGCGGTTCCGGCCGCGCTGCTGGCTCTCTTTGCGGACTTTGTGCTCGGACGACTGGAGCGGCGATTGGGGTCGCTGCGTTCGAAATCGTAGTTTGAGCATAGCGATCAACATCTGAGATAGACATCTGAGAGAAATATCAATTGACGATTGATTCGATCCGCGGCCGCTTTGCGAAAATCATCCGCACACTTCTTGTCTTCCTGCTTCTCTTGCCGGTCATTGCTTGTGAACGAAACGCAAATCGAATCGTAGTTGGCTCGAAAAACTTCACCGAGCAACTCATCCTCGGAGAACTGTTCGCACAAATTATCGAAGCCCGCACTCATCTGCCGGTTGAACGCCGTTTCTACCTGGCTGGCACATTCATCTGTCATCAGGCAATCCTCGCCGGACGAATCGACATCTATCCGGAATACACAGGCACGGCGCTGACGGCAGTTCTCAAAGAACAGCCTAATCAAAATCAGGCGAGCGGCGACAAGCGAGAAATGTATCGACGCGTGAAGCAGGGCTATGAATCAAAGTTCGGCCTCAGCGTCGGGCCGCCGCTTGGATTTGACGATACCTTTGCGATGGTGATCCGCGGCGACGACGCTCGCCGGTTTCACATTAAGACGCTGTCCGAGGCCGCTGCGTTTACTCCGAAGTGGCGAGCGGGCTTTGGATATGAGTTCATGGAGCGTCCCGATGGATACAAAGGTCTGGTCGTCAGCTACGGTCTGCGCTTCGCGGAAGCGCCGCGCATCATGGATCTCGGCTTGATTACGCGGGCGCTCAAAGAACGGCAGGTCGATATCATTGCCGGGAACAATACCGACGGATTGATTCCGGCGCTCGACTTCGTTGTGCTGGAGGATGACCATCATTATTTTCCGCCGTACGAAGCGGTGGCGATCATGCGCGGAGAAATGCTGAAGAATCATCCTGAGGTGGGAGCGGCGCTTGACGAATTGTCCGGAGCGATCTCCGATGAAGATATGCGGCGATTGAATTATGCGGTGGATGGACAGCATCGCGACGTGACTGCGGTGGTGCGAGAATTTCTGAAGCAGCGTGGGTTGATCAACTAAATTTGTGTATGTGTTATTTGTATGTACAAATGTGTAAGAGGTGAATGGTTTTGTACCCCCCCCCCCCCCCGATTCCCGCTAAACTATTCAAATTAAAGTACTTAACTCTATCAACTACATGAATAAGGACTTACGGGATTCCGTTCGCTTTTCGTTCGACATTCGGAAGCGGGTTCCTGATCCGCTCACGCCCGCTAAAAACGCCTCAAATTATCAAAGAGCGCCTGCCAAATGGGGCTGGGCAGCTTCGGGGCCGTCATGTTGACGGACACACCTCGGCCCTGACACACAGGTCGATCCCATTGTCGCCGATGGGCGGATATGTGTCTGTGGCGGGGATCACAGACGTTTGTGATGAAAAGGGTAAGGGCGAGACGGTAAGCGAAAATCCCGTACGGTGGGCGGACGTGGAGTCCCACCCTTCAAAAAACGAAGGGTGCGGCACCCGGCTTCCCCTCCCCTTAACCTGTGGAATCAAAGGGTTTACAGGGAGATGCACAGGACCTCAAATAAGGTCGCATTACTCCGTTTTATTTGCGTTGGACGGTGCAGGCGTGGTAGTGTGAATTATAATTAACACTACGGAAGCGTTGGGCATCGGTAGGCCCTACGGACTTTTAATCCGAAAACTCTGCCAAGGGTTCTGTGGGTTCGACTCCCACCGCTTCCGTTCTTGCTTTTTATACCACATTACATCAGTGTGTGGGCGGTATTGAAACCTCGCGGAGGCGGTGCTAGGCTTAGTGTGAACTTTAAGATACACTATGCAATCGCTGCAAACATGTGGAAGCAAAACCGAAGACAGTCGTTCATCATCTCAACGATAGTGGCGACCCGTTCGACGAATGGATGGAGAGCATCACCGATCCCAAGGTATTCGCAAAAGTGAACATAAGGCTGAAACGTGTCGCACAAGGAAATTTTGGGGATCACGCAGCGGTTGGAGAGGGGGTTTCGGAACTCAGGGAACACGATGGAGCCGGGCATAGAGTCTACTACGGCCAAGATGGAGATACAGTCATATTGTTAACTGGCGGAACCAAGAGGACACAAGCCAAGGACATTGAAAGAGCGAAGGACCTCTGGAGGGAATACAACAATGCCTAAGAGGATAAGAGATCACCAGTCCTGGCTAATCGAGAAACTGACTGACGCCGCTCGCGCTGCTGCTTATCTCAATGCAGCGATAGAAGATTCTCGCGAAATGTTCTTAGAAGCTCTACGAGATGTTGCACAAGCACGTCAGATGGCAAGAGTAGCGAGAGATGCCGGTGTAACCCGAGAAAGCCTTTATCGGGCTACATCAGAAATCGGCAATCCTACTTTAGACACGCTTGACTCTGTTCTAGCGGCAATGGGCATCAAGATCAAGTTTGAAGCTGAAGAATCGATCTCTTCGCCTGCCGTCACACCACCGGGTCAAAATCGTGCTGCTACTTGCAGTATTCCAATCCGTCCCAAAACGGACCCTTGTTACTCGACATCTGGGATTGGCGCGGCAATGCTACCCAGTCCACATCAGGCGTTTTATGTCGCAAAATGGGCTGGGATCGCTACAACCAATTTTCAGCAATCGAGCGTCGGAAAGGGAAAAGGGCAGAATCTGACCCTGATTTCTGCGGGGAATCTTGCTGGCTACAATGCTGGCTACAAACTTGATTTTAATGCTGAAGAGACAGAGAAGCCGCCTTTGATGCAGGCCCCGGCCGAACCACAAAATATTATCCAGTTACAGCCTTAAGAGGGAGAATCATGCCACTAAAACCTACCTCCGAAACTCAGGAAGCCTCGACTCCCCTAGAAATTGATTATCGGAAGAGTGATGGCTACAGGAATGAGTATGCCAATAATACTTTTCTGGAGCACAGTGCTTGGGACTTAAAATTCAACTTCGGGCAGCTCGATCAGTCAATCGGACCAACCGCAGTTATACAGCACACTGGTATATCAATGCCGTGGAATCAAGTCAAAATTCTCGTGTATTTCCTACAGATCCATTTGGCAACCTACGAAACGCTAAACGGAAGAATCAAGATTCCGAGAGATGTGATTACCCCTCTGCCTATGCCAGATAAGGAAACGATAAAGAATTATCCT
Source organism: uncultured Acidobacteriaceae bacterium (assembly GCA_963789205.1). GTDB lineage: Bacteria > Acidobacteriota > Terriglobia > Terriglobales > Acidobacteriaceae > Acidiflorens. The sequence continues at coordinate 366,521 of CAWBJV010000006.1, read as the reverse complement.
AATTCTATGGATATCTACAAAGCAATGAACAAGATATATGAGGAGTTCATGGCGGCTAATCCTGAGGCGAAGAAACTGCCATGAAAGTGGATAAGCAAAAATTCGAGTCAATTGTGCAGCGGATGCTGGAGCCTGGTGCCCCTCGGGTTTTCGAGACCTGGGATTTCACGGGCGGGTGGCCCACTCAAAACCCACCCATCGCAAAGAGCGCTATGTTGTGAGCACTCGGCCTAGGAACAGTAGTTCGCCACAACTCGCACGACTTTCCCGCTCGCGGACAGTTCCATGAATTCTCCCGTGCGTGTTCCCTTTTGATTTGTGTAGTAGAGCACGATGCTGTTTATGCCCCAGAGTACGTCCTCGAGGCGAAAATGGAGTTCCGGATAGGCTTCCAGCCCTCGCTGAAAGTAAGCTCTCAAGTTTGGCTTCCCCGCCACCTTTCCATCCGGCGTCCCCAAAAGACGGGCGGCAACCGGCGAGATCAACTCGATTGCGTCCTCATAATGCGTCATGATCAAGTCCAGATCGTGAGCGTTCCAAGCCGCAACCCAATGATTGGCCAGACTCCAAGCTTCATCTTTCGTCACCGTTCCCTCCACTTGACGGCAATTACGGCGCGGCTGAAGCCGCGCCCCTTCAAAACAAGGTCAAGATCCGACAGAGCAAGGTCAAATGAGACCCGCTATACGCCTACTCCTCCACCGGCTGCGCGTTCAGTTCCTGAACGGGCTCGCCTCCGGCCAAGCCTTGGGCGATGATTAGACGCCGGGCTTCGATGCGCAGTGCGGGGAGGGCGCGTCCGAACCAGATTGCTCCGAGGACGCAGGCTATTCCTCCGACGGCGACGGTCATCGGTGCGCCGATGCGGTTTGCCAGGGCTCCGCCGAAGAAGGCTCCGAAGGGAGCCATGCCCATGAACATCATCGAGTATAGGGACATGACGCGGCCGCGCAAATGGTCGGGGACGATGGTCTGGATCAGCGTGTTTGAGCAGGCCATCTGCAACATCATCGAGTAACCGCAGGGCAACAGGAACGCGGCTGATAACCAGAATGAAGTCGAGAAGGAAAAAAGAAACAGGCTGATCCCCAGGGTTGCGCAGGTGATGGTCACCCAACGGCCCAGGCCTTTGATGCCGGTCTTGGCGGCCAGCGTCAAGGCTCCGAAGAGAGCGCCTACGCCGGTGGCGCCCATCAGGATGCCGAGGCCGCGCGCGCCGCCGTGCAGGATTTTGTCGGCGAAAACCGGCATCAGCACGGTGTAGGGCATTCCGACCAGGCTCACCAGGCCGATCAAGAAGAGCAGCGAGCGGATGATCTTTGTCCGGTTGACCCAGCGGAATCCTTCGATGATGTCTTCAATCGGGGAACGGTTGCTGATGCGCGGGACGCTGCGCACGTTCATCAGCAGCAAGCCGATGAGCACGGCGATGTAGCTCAATGAATTGGCGGCAAAGCACCAGCCTTCGCCGATTCTTGCCACTAGAATTCCGGCTATGGCGGGGCCGACTACGCGCGCGCCATTGAACATCGAGGAATTCAGCGCGATTGCGTTCATCAGGTCTTCTTTGCCGACCATGTCGATTAGGAAGGCCTGCCGGCCGGGAATGTCGAAGGCGTTCACTACTCCGAGGAGGCCCGCCAGCAGGAAGATGTGCCAGACGTGCACGCGCCCGCTTAATGTGAGCCAGGCCAGAATTCCGGCGAGGATCATGGAGCAGGTCTGCGTGGCGATTACGAGGCGCTGGCGATTGACGCGGTCGGCGGTGATGCCTCCGAAGGGGGCAAACAGGAAGACGGGAATCTGGCTGGCAAAGCCGACCGTGCCCAGCAAGAGGGCAGATTTCGTCATGCTGTAAACGAGCCACGCCTGGGCCACGCTCTGCATCCAGGTGCCGGTTAGGGAGATGAGTTGTCCGCTGAAGAAGAGCTGGAAATTGCGGTGGCGCAGGGCGCGCAGGGTTGTGGCCCATTTGGGCGGGGATGCGGTCTTCGCGCCTCTTTTGTCTGCAGCGGCCGATTTTCGCGCTCGAGTCACCCTTTTAGAACTTTTTCACATCTTTGGGATCACGGCAAGGGATGACGGCATTTGGAACTTCCCTCCGGGTCCGATACGCGATAGAGTTAAGGTGCACTGGGCACCGGTCACTGATCCGGGAACTGGATCTGGGAGGGATGGACGATGAGCACAGATACTGATCGTCTTGAGCATCGTCTGGAACATCGTCTTGAGCGACGGGGCGCGCAGCGTTTCGAAATGCACCTGCCGTTGGCGGTTCACTTCGAGGGACGGACGGTGCACGGATTCACTCAGGACTTGACTGGCCGGGGAGTTTTCTTTTACGCCGAGACGACGCTCCCGGAAGGGGCGGTCGTGGAATTGACTTTTACCATGCCCTCCGAAATCACCTTGGGGGAAAACATGCCTGTTCGGTGCCGTGGGCGGGTGTTGCGCGCTTCCTCTCCCCAAGCCGATCATTCGCATGTGGGTCAGCGAAGCGGGATCGCGGTGCAACTTGATTCCTACGAGTACTTGCCCTCGAACGAGCCTGACGCTCACTTCGTGCGAGTTTCGTCCCCGGGTGCTGCGGGAACGACTTCCGGCCCCCACGTGCGCTGAGGGCTGATTTTCTTGGCGTTTTCGGGGCTTTTTCCGGTCTACCTCGTAGTCTTTTCAAGCGCTGGCGTTTGCCTTACAATCAAGTAAACCAGCAGTCTGGCGGGTTATCTCCCGTGATTTAGAATCCGCTAGCGACCTGCCGCTACGTCTGAGGTCCACTTCGATTACGAAGGTCATTTGGCTCGGGCGTTGGAAGTTCGTAGCATGACAATGAACACTGAGAATCGAGTCATGCCCGGGATCGCCGTCGCCCTCCTGACCGAGGATCGCGAACAATCCGTCGTACTGAATAGCCGGGTCGAGAGCACCAATCTGGCCCGAACGGTATTGAGCCATGTTGGGTTCCCTGCGGGACCGGGCGATACCGTTCTGCGTCAATTGCTGGATCAGCGCGCCGAAGTTGTGCTGGTGAATATCGATCCGCAGAATCCGCAGCGCGCGATTCGCACCATCGAACTGATCCACGGCAACATTCCCGGAGTCACGATTTTTGCGGTTGGCGAAATGAACCAGCCGACGAATATTGTGTCCGCGATGCGAGCCGGAGCGCGTGAGTTTCTGGATCACGCGTCCAGCCGCGAGGCCTTAGTCGAAGCCTTTACCCGGTTCTCGGCCACGTTAAGTCGGGCGCAGCGCAGTGCCAGTAAGGCGCGCGTTCTCACTTTTCTAAACGCCAAGGGCGGAGCCGGGGCCACCACCACCGCGGTGAATACCGCCGTCGCGTTGCAGGAGACTCATGGGCGTGTGGTGCTGGTGGATTTCGCTCCCATCGGGCACGCTGCCCTGCAACTGAATCTGCGGCCGCAGTTCACGATCATCGATGCATTGCAGAACCTGCATCGCATGGACGGTTCGCTGCTCGATGGCCTGATGACGCCGTATCGCAATGGCCTTCATCTGCTGGCCGGCGCTCAGCAACCGCACAACGCGGTTCCGACCGCATCGGAACTGGCTCGCCTGTTCGACCTGCTGGTAAACCAGTATCACTTCGTGGTGCTCGATTGCTCGGGCCGGATGGATGGCACGATGCAAATGATCTGCGACCTCTCGAACGCGGTGCTGCTGGTCACGCAGACCGACGTCGTTTCGCTCTGGAGCGCAGGCCGGATTTACGCGTTCCTGCAGGAAGGAGCGGGCCGTGATCGCCTGCGGATCGTGATCAACCGTTACAAAAAGATTCCCGGCTTTACCGACGAGGATGTGGAGAAAGCCACCAACTGCAAGGTGCTCTGGAAGGTGCCCAACAACTTCCAGCTGGTCGCACCCGCGATCGACAAGGGCAGCCCAGTGGCCGCGCAAGGGAATCACGAAATCGGCCGGTCTTATCAAGGATTGGCGGCGGCACTCGCCGGCGCGACTACGACCGCCGAGGGCGCCCTCTCGTTGCTCTACCAGCATGACAAGGGCGACGGCAAGAAACGTGGCGCGGGGCACCTGGTGGTCTCGCCGCTGCGCGCCGGGCAGTAGATTCCGATCCCAATGTCAAAATCCAAGCAAACGAAGGTCCGGTCGTTAACCATGAGTGCATTCCGCAAGTCGAAGGAAAGAAATCGCAAGTTGCTTCAAATGTTAGCTGAGCAGGCGCGCGATTCCGCGACAAAACCGGCCCTGTCTCCTGTGTGATCCAAGCGCTAAGACCTCTGGAATTTTTATTGAACCGTCACTCCACCCTGATTGCTCATCTAGGCGATTTCCAGGCTTTGTTAGAATCAGGGTTCACCGAACTAACCTTCAGCAATGACGCCGAGAATCGTTGAAATTCTTTATCAGATGATCGCGTTCCTGTTTGCCATCAGCGTGCACGAGTCCGCCCATGCCTGGACGGCGTCGCGCTGTGGCGATCCGACGGCTCGTATGTTGGGACGGGTGTCGCTGAATCCGATTCGCCACATCGATCCGATTGGCACGATCGTACTGCCGCTCGTCGCGGCCATCAGCGGCATACCGTTGCTTGGTTGGGCGAAGCCCACACCGGTCGACCCCCGGAATTTTCGCCATCCCGTGATGGACGACATTCTGACTTCGGTGGCGGGCCCGGTCAGCAACTTCATCGTCGCCACTGGGGCGCTTCTGCTGCTTGGCGGCATCTCGCTTTCATCGGTCTCCGGACACACTCTTGTCATGGGGTTAGTGGGGGGAGACAATGGCGCTTCTTCCGATTCGGCGTTGGCGCCGATTGCCGTGTTGCTGTTCGAACTCATGTTCATCAACATCGTTTTGGCGGTATTTAACCTGATCCCGGTGCCGCCGCTCGATGGCAGCCACGTGCTGCGGCATTTCTTATCGGAGCCGGTGCGAATGGTGTACGACCGCATTGGTATCTTCGGGCTGCTGGCGCTGGTGTATCTCGGCGGAGGACTGCTCAGCAGCTTGCTTCGCCCGTTCGTTCACTTCTACCTCTGGATGCTGGTGAAATTCTGAATGGCAACTCCTTCAATTAAGAAGCGCGTGCTGAGCGGAATGCGCTCAACCGGCAAGCTGCATCTGGGAAACTACGTGGGCGCGCTCGAAAACTGGGTCCGCATGCAGCAGGAGTATGACTGCTTTTTCTTTATCGCCGACTGGCACGCGCTGACTACCGACTACGCGGACACGTCGCGTCTGAAAGAAAACTCGGTCGAGGTGCTGCTGGATTGGCTGGCCGCTGGGCTTGATCCGGCGAAGTGCGTGATGTTCATCCAGTCGCATGTGCCGGCGCACGCGGAATTGCACCTGCTGCTTTCGATGATCACTCCTCTCGGCTGGCTGGAGCGCGTCCCGACGTATAAGGAGCAGAAGGAAAACATCAAGGAAAAAGACCTGGGTACATACGGGTTTCTTGGTTATCCCGTTTTGCAATCGGCGGATATTTTGATCTATAAGGCGGACGTTGTGCCGGTCGGTGAGGACCAGGTGGCGCATGTCGAGTTGACGCGGGAGATTGCGCGGCGATTTAACGCCTTCTATCCACGAAAAGGTGTTGGAGGCTACGGAGGAACGCACGAGGAAGCCCGTCTCCGTGCGTATGTCTTTCCCGAACCGCAATCCCTGCTTACGCCCGCACCCAAACTGCCGGGTACCGACGGCCGCAAAATGTCGAAGTCGTACGGCAACACCATCATGCTGACTGATCCAGAGCCGGTGGTGCGCCTCAAGTTGAAGACGATGGTCACCGATCCCGCCCGAGTGCGGCGCACCGATCCGGGCAATCCTGACGTGTGTCCGGTGGGCGATCTGCACAAAATATTCAGTTCCAAAGAGACGATGGCTAAGGTATACGAAGGCTGCCGGTCGGCGGGGATCGGCTGCATCGAGTGCAAGAGTTGGGCCGCCGATGCCCTGGTACAGATTCTCAACCCCATGCAGGAGCGCCGAAAAAAATACGAGGACAATCCGCGCCTTGCCTGGGATATTCTCGAGACTGGCTCGGCTCGGGCGCGTGAGGTCGCAGGCGCCACGATGGACGAAGTTCGCGAATCGATGGGCTTGGACTATAGCCCGAATTGCGAACCGGCGAAGGGTCCTACGAAGTGACTAATTTGCGTCTACGCATATCAGAACAGGAGCCGGTCGAGATTTCTCGGCGGGACGAGGCTCGGATGGCGCCGGCGGAGACGCGGCAAGCCGCGTCTCTACGGGAAAGTGGTCCCGCCGCACGGGAAAATAATCCCATTGCGGCCAAGTCCGCCAAAGACGACGGCAGCGATTTTCCGTTCGCCATTGTGCTTGGCGAGATTTATGAAGGGCCGCTCGACCTGCTGCTCGACCTGATCCGCAAGCAGGACATCAACATTTACGACATTCCCATTGCCCGGATCACGGCGCAGTACCTTGCTTATGTCGAGCGCATACGCGAACTCGACGTGAACGTCGCCTCTGAGTTCATCTACATGGCGGCGGTGCTGATTCACATCAAGTCGAAGATGTTGTTGCCTCGCGATCCGCTCGCGGCCGCCGACGCGCTGGAGGATCCTCGAAACGAACTGGTCAACCGCCTGCTCGAACACGAAAAGTTCAAATCCGCCGCGCAAATGCTTTTGCAAAAGCAGCAGATAGAAGACGCGGTGCTGAGCAATCCGTCAATCAGTGAGTTCATGGACGCAGAGGACGCAGAGCCTGAACTTGCCGCCGATGTGATTGACTTGGTCAAGATCTTTCAGCAGATCCTCGATCGGGCGCGCTCCCGGCCGATCCTCGAAGTGGACGAAGAGACCGTAACGGTCGGCCAGATGATCCAGTACCTGCACCGCCGGCTCTCCCTCGAAGATCGCCCCATTCGGCTGAAGCAGATGCTCCGCAATGTGCCGTCGCGACAGGCGCTGGTCTGTATGTTTCTGGCGTTACTCGAACTGGTCCGGTTGCAGGCCATCCAGGTGCGGCAGGATCATGTCTTTGGCGAAGTGCTGGTGCGTAAGCATTCGCATTTCGAAGAAGTCATGACCGAGCAGGCTGCGGTGCGGGATGACTGGAAGTAGGAGAGTCGTTAGTCGATAGTCGTTGGTCGTTAGTCGCTGGCAAACTGATGGCGCAAACTACGATCAATCGCGAACGACAACCGACTAACGACCATTTATGAGTCTTAGAGCCCAACTCGAAGCCATTATTTACGCGGCGGAAACGCCCATTTCGCTCGACCAGATTCTTTTGCTGGTGAAGGAGTCCTTGCTCGCGGAAGCTCCGGGAATCGATGCCGCGGAAATGAAGTCGCGCATCCGCTCCACGCTCGAAGAACTGATCGCGGATTACTCTGGCGCGGGCCACGGAATCGAAATCCGCCAAGTTGCCGGCGGATACCGCATGTCGACCAAGCCCGAGCAGCACGACGTGGTGCGCGCCTTCGCCAAGAGCCTGAAGCCGCCTTTCCGGCTATCGCTTCCGGCGCTCGAAACTTTGGCCGTCATCGCCTACAAGCAGCCGGTCACGGTGCCGGAGATCAGCGAAATCCGGGGCGTCGATGCCGGCGGAGTGATCGCAACCCTGCTCGACCGTAAGCTCATCACGACTGCTGGCAGAAAAGCCGTAATCGGACGCCCCATCCTCTACAAAACCAGCAAAGAGTTTTTGCTGCGTTTCGGGCTTAAGGACATCCAGGAGCTGCCGAGCATGGAGGAATTCGAGAAGCTGCTGGCGGAGTCATTCCAGAGCGACCTCCTTCCCGGTGAGGGCACGCTGGTGGAAGCGTCTTCAAGTTTGCCTTCTGCTTCACCGTCAACTCTAGAGGATGATTCTTCCGAAGCAGAAAGCGCCGCCGAAGACGCCGAAACGCCAGCCAGCACAAAACGAGAGTAGCCATCCATGCCAGCCGAACGTCTGCAAAAAATTATCGCTGCTGCCGGAATTGCATCCCGCCGCAAATCCGAAGAACTGATCTCCTCGGGCCGCGTGCTGGTCAACGGGCAGGTGGTCACCGAACTCGGCAGCAAAGCTGATCCCGAACACGATCACATTCGCGTGGATGGCAAACTTCTGCAGGGCCCCGAACGCTTCACCTACGTAGTGCTGAACAAGCCCAAGGGATATGTGACCACGGTTAGCGATGAGAAAAAACGCCCCACCGTGATGGACCTGGTGCAGAAGGTGAAAGGGCGCGTGTATCCCGTGGGGCGGCTAGACTGGGCCAGCGAAGGCCTTCTACTGATGACCAACGACGGCGCGCTGGCTAATGCGCTGATGAAAGCGGCTTCCAACGTGGCGAAGACCTACGTCGTGAAAGTCGCGGGCCAGCCCGACGAAGCAAAGCTCGATAAGCTGCGCCGCGGTGTTTCCATCGCCGAAAAGGGCGGCCGCCGCGTGCGCACTGCTCCGGCAAAAATTCGCCTGATCCGCGAAGGCGATAACCCATGGCTCGAAGTGACCATCATTGAAGGCCGCAACCGCCAGGTCCGAAAAATGTTTGAAGAAGTTGGGCATCACGTGGAGAAAATCCGGCGTGTGCAATACGGTCCTCTCGCGCTCGATGTGCCGCCGGGAGATTGGCGCAACCTTACTCTGCTGGAAGTAGCGAAGCTGAAAACCGCTGCATCGGGAGTGAAAGTTGCCAGTCCGCCAAGCCCACACATACCTCTGCGTGCACCGAAAGCTGCGGCTATCAAGCTACGCATACCGAAGCCAGCGAACCCATTGAGACCACCGCGAGCACAAAGGCCATCGCACTTGGACAAGCCGTCGTTCGTTCCGCGCTCACCCAGGCCCACGCACTCATTAAGACGTGGAACTTCCAAGCCTTCTAGCTTACCGAAGCACCGGCGCGACTAGTTCGCTGGCGGAGGGCGGGGCATCCTGCTGGACGGGCGAGGACGCCCGTCGCTCCACTGTAACGGCTGGACGGGCGAGGGCGCCCGTCCCTCCACCGAAGCTTAGCGCCGTGCTTCCGTAATCATCGGGAGCCGGGCAGCGCCGTACAGGCCGGCATCGGTTCCTAACAGCGCGCGGGTGACGATGGTCTTGTGGCCGGGGCCGGCCTTCACATGCGCGGAAGCGCCCAGGTGGCTGGCAGAAGGATCGGGCGGCGCAGTGGCGGCGTACACCATGGAGCGGAGACGCAACTCTTCGTAGATGGCGGGGGAAAACGCTTCCCACGCGCTCGAAACCCCGCCGCCAATCACGTAAATCGGCAGGTTCAAGGAATTCACCATCGACGAAAGCACAATGCCCAAACAGCGGCCCACGTACCGGAAAATGCGGCGCGCATCTTCATCGCCTTGAATCGCGAGTTGGTAAATCGATTTCGCGCTGAACTCCGGATCGGAGTTAGCCGCGCTTGCCAGTGCCGACCGACTGTTGCTCGCGATCGCTTCCCGTGCCAACCGGACCACTGCGGTCGCCGAAGCATATTGCTCCAGGCATCCGTGATTCCCGCATCCGCAGATATGCCCCTCCGGCTCAACCGTGGTGTGCCCGAACTCCCCAGCCATGCCGTTCGCGCCGCGCCAGATCGCGCCGCCCAGAACTAATCCACCGCCGACGCCGGTACCGAGGGTCAGCATCGCCATGTCGTCATAATCCTTGGCCGCGCCGAGCCACTTTTCTCCGAGCGCCGCGACATTGGCATCGTTTTCGAGGATCACGACCGTCTTCAGGCACTGCTCAATGGCGGCGCGAGCAGGATAGTCGACCCAGTCCGGCAGATTTGGCGATTCGCGCACCAAGCCAGTCTGCATGTCGATGATGCCGGGCACACCGATGCCGATCCCCAGCAGCGGGGCGGAATTCTTAAATTTCTCCGACATGCGCTGGATGGCGTCGCACATGTCGGCGATGACATGATCGCGCCCCAGGGAAACCTTGGTGCCGAGAGTGATTTTCTCGACGAGCGTGCCGTGCTCGTCCACGGCTGCGATGCGCAGGTTCGTGCCGCCGAGGTCCACTCCAATTGAAAATTTATTCATAGGATTTATTCACGGGATTTATTCATGATGACCGACTCGTTAGTTCTGTCCGTGAGGGCATTTAAGCCCTGACCTTTTTTACAGCGCGGGTGCCAATCCGTCAATATTAAATCGTTCTATTAGGGCTATTTTTGACATTTTGCGCAGTAGTGACTGCTGCGGCCGGCCAGTACGACGCGCCGGATCGCAGTTTCGCACACCAGGCACGGCTCCCCCTCACGGCCATAGACGCGATGCTGGAGTTGGAAGAATCCTTCTTCTCCATCCGCGTCCACGTAATCGTTAATCGACGATCCGCCCAGCGCGATCGCCTCGCGGAGCACTTCCCGCACGGCTCGGTGCAGCTTGCCCAACTGCTGCCGCGTGATGGCCGCCGCCCGCCGGCGGGGACGAATGCCGGCTCGAAACAATGACTCGTCGGCATAAATGTTGCCGACCCCGCGCAGCAACTTCTGATTCAGAAGCGCGCTCTTGATCGGAGTCTTGCGCCCGCGAAAAAGCGCGATGAACTGCTGCTCGCTTACCTCCAGCGGTTCCACTCCACCGGGATCGAAGCCGCCGGGATGAAGATGAACGCTGAGCTTGCCAAACATCCGTGGATCGATAAACCGCAGTTCGCGCCCGGAAGCGAGCTTCGCGATCAGGTGAGTGTGCTTTGCGATTTCAGCCGCAGGTTCGCAAATGACCAGGCGCCCGGTCATTCCGAGATGGACGATCCACTGCGCCGTTTGAACATCGGGCTGCTGCAGCGACGCGGCTTGCCGCGTCTGGCCGCGAACCGTGCTCTTGCGTTTGCCATTCTTTGTCGGCGATGCGAGCGTCTGTGATGCTCGCGATGCTCCCTCCAGATCGAACACGATGTGCTTGCCCGCGCGATGCACCCGCACGATCCGCCTGCCCTGAAGCGTCGCAGCGATGACAGCCGCCGGTGACTTGAGGGGCTGCTGCCTGGAACCGATCCAGACAGATTCGATGGTGTCTCCAGCTACGCGCGTGCCGAGGCCGCGCGCGATGGTTTCGACCTCGGGTAGTTCAGGCACGCTGACAGGATACAAGATCGGAGCTGCCTGGTTTTGTCGGGGGCCTTTATGGCGTCACATGCAAGATCAACCACAGGGGGCACAGAGGAGCAAAGGGAACGCACAGAGGCGCACTCCGCTGAATTCAGGTTTGCTCCTCCACAGCCTGATTCGGTATGCTAGAGCGTACACACCAAGTTCCGCCGATCTTCCCAGTTTTCCAGTTTATTCAGCAGCAGCGGGGCGGCAAGTGTGTGCGACCCTGGGGCGAGCTTTGGTTTGCGGTCGCGCAAAATTCCAAGTGGAGTTTGAATTGACTAGAGGTAAGACGAGCAGAGGCAGAACTGCGGTCATTGTCGGAGCGCAGTGGGGCGACGAGGGCAAGGGCAAGATTGTCGACGTGCTCACTCAGACTTTTTCGGTGGTGGCTCGCTATGCCGGCGGCCACAATGCCGGACACACCGTCATCATCAACGGGAAAAAATTCATCCTGCAGCTCGTGCCCGGCGGCATTCTGCGGCCCGAGTGCACCAGCGTCATCGGCAATGGCGTGGTGATTGATCCGCTGGCCTTCCTGAAGGAAGTCGCTTCCTTGCGCGCTGCGGGCGTGAAGGTGGACGGCAACCTTTTCATCTCGAACCGCGCGCAGGTCATTCTTCCTTACCATCGCATGATGGAGCTGGGGTCGGAAAACGCTCCCGGCCGCGTGAAAATCGGAACTACTTCACGCGGCATCGGCCCAGCTTACGAAGACAAAATGGGACGCCGCGGATTGCGCGTCGCCGACTTGCTCGACATCCAATTGCTGCGCACGCACATCGAGAACGCATGTCGCGAGAAGAACATGATCGCGCATGCGCTGTTTAACTCTGATCCGCTTGATGCCGACAAAATGTTCCGGGAATACGCTGATGCCGCCCAGCAAATCGCTCCCTTTGTCCGCGACACGGCGCTCCTGCTGAACCGCGCTTTGGCCGAGGGCAAATCGATCGTCTTCGAAGGCGCGCAAGGCACGATGCTCGATATCGATCACGGCACTTATCCTTTTGTGACGTCTTCGAGTGCCACTTCTGGTGGCGCCGCAACCGGAACCGGCGTGCCTCCGACATCGATTGACACGGTCATCGGCATCACGAAGGCCTATTGCACCCGCGTCGGCAGCGGCCCGTTCCCGAGCGAACTTCTGGACGCGCAAGGGGAAGACCTGCGCAAGCGTGGCAACGAATTCGGCGCTGTCACTGGACGTCCCCGGCGCACAGGGTGGCTCGATTTGCCTCTACTCCGCTACGCTGGCATGATTAACGGAATCTTCTGGCTGGTGGTTACTAAGTTGGATGTGCTCGATCACCTGACGGAGATTCCGGTCTGCGTGGGGTATAAGGTGGACGGCAAGGAAATGGATGAAGTTCCGGCTCAGGCATGTGGATATGAAAAAATCGAATGCATCTACCGCAATATGCCGGGGTGGGCCAGCCCAACTCAGGACATCCGGACGGTCGATGGATTGCCCAAAGCGGCCCGCGAATACCTGGCCTTCATCGAAAAGGAAACGGGAGCGCGGGTGGGGATGATTTCCACGGGCCCCGATCGTGAGCAGACGATTTTGGTACCAGAGTTTATCAGCGCGCTGGGCCTGAGCCCGGCGGCGCGAGCCTGAATCTGTAGGGGAATTTAAACGAGCGAGTCTAATCAGCGACTCTAATTAGAAAGAGAAACGGAGCGACGGATGGTGGTGTTGGCCGTAACCTGGATGGCAAAAATCGGACGCGAGTCGGACGTGATGGCAATCTTTGACAAGCTGACAGCCGAATCGCGCAAAGAGGCGGGATGCCTCATGTATCAGGTGCATAAGCACAAGACCGATCCGCGCCGGTTCTTCATCTATGAACAGTACAAGGATGATGCCGCCCTCGAGGCTCATCGCACCGCCTCGCATTTCCTGCAGTTGGCAAAGAAAGACCTGCCTAAGATCGCCGACCGGATCGAAGGGCACCTCTACGAACCGTTGGGATAGTGCAGCGCGGGTGCTCTTGCCCGCGAAAGCAGGCAGGATCTCCAGCAATTCTTCCGACGCCTTCGGCAGGGCGCTCTCCGCTACTTCTGCTGCTTGTCGGCCATCAGCTCGCCGCCGGAAGCATAACTTTCCTTCGACACTTCTAGAAATGTCACGACGATCGCTTCGCGACGCGCCCCGGCTTCTTCCACCATCGCATCGGTGACGCGCTGTGCGATCTTGCGTTTCTGATCGGCCGTGCGGCCTTGGAGCATGGTGATTTGAACAAGAGGCATAGAGTTCTCAGTTCTCGGTTCTCAGTTCTCAGAAAAGACCGGCCTTTAGATCGATCGTGCTGAGAACCGGGAACTGAGAACTGGTTCTTATTGCGCCAATTCGTAGCCTGCAAAGAAAAAGCTTAACTCGAAGCGCGCCGTTTCATCTGCATCGGAGCCGTGGATCGCATTGTGTTCAATGTTACTGGCCCATTTCTTGCGAATGGTGCCCTCCTCGGCATTGGCCGGATTGGTGGCGCCCATCAGCTTACGCAGATCGGCGATGGCGTTTTCCTTTTCCAGCGCCAGCGCCACGATCGGTCCACTCGACATGAAGTTGGTCAGCGAGTGGTAAAACGGCCGGCTGGCATGAACGGCGTAGAACTGCTCCGCCTGGTGCTGGGAGATTTCGAGCATCTTTATGGCCAGAATGCGGAAGCCATTCTTCTCGAACTGTTCGATGATGTCTCCGATCGCGTTCTTCTTCACCGCGTCGGGTTTGATGATGGTCAGCGTGCGTTGCAGTGTTTTCATAAGGTCAGGTGTCAGGTCTCAGGTGTCAGGTCTCAGCAAAACCTATCCGCTCCCTCGGAGAAGCTGACGGCTGATTGCTGAGTGCTGATTGCTCTTACACTCGCACTCCCAGCGCGGCGGCTAGCGTTTCGCCGATCTCGGCTGGGGATTTCGCGACTTTGAGGCCAGCCTTCTCCATGGCGGCAATCTTTTCAGCCGCGGTGCCCTTGCCGCCGGAGATGATCGCGCCGGCATGGCCCATGCGGCGTCCGGGAGGCGCTGTCTGTCCGGCGATAAAGCCGACGACCGGCTTCTTCATGTGTGTCTTGATAAACTCCGCGGCGGTCTCCTCGGCGTTGCCACCGATTTCTCCGATCATTACCACGGCTTCGGTCTGGGGATCGCGGTTAAATAGATCGAGCGCGTCGACAAAATTTGTGCCGATAATTGGATCTCCGCCAATGCCGATCGCCGTCGATTGCCCGATACCGCGCTGGGTAAGCTGATGTACCGCCTCGTAAGTCAGCGTGCCGGAACGCGATACGATGCCGACATTCCCCTCTTTGTGGATCGCTCCCGGCATGATTCCGATCTTGCATTTGCCCGGCGAAATGATGCCCGGGCAGTTCGGCCCGATCAGGCGCGAGCGCCGGTTCTGCAAAAACTCCCAGGCCCGCACCATATCGAGCGTCGGGATGCCCTCGGTGATGCAGACAATCAGTTCGATTTCAGCATCGGCCGCTTCCATGATCGCGTCGGCCGCGAAAGGCGGCGGCACAAAAATGACCGTGGCATTCGCGCCCGTCTTGTCCGCCGCTTCCTGGACGGTATTGAAGATCGGCCAGCCCTCGTGTGTCGTTCCGCCCTTGCCGGGAGTTACACCGCCCATAACCTGCGTGCCGTAAGCAGCGCAAGCCTTTGCGTGGAAGGTGCCTTCGCGGCCGGTCAGACCTTGCACGATCAATCGAGTTCTCTTATCAACCAGGATTGCCATAATTGCTCACTTTTAAAATTCTCTCGCGTAGAGCCGCGGCAAGCCGCGTCTCTACACTAGGCTCTTGCCGCTGCGACCACCTTGTCGGCGGCATCCTTCATGGTTTCGGCGACCATGAAGTTCAGGCCCGATTCCATCAGAATTTTCTTGCCTTCCTCAACATTGGTGCCTTCCAGTCGCAGGACCACCGGCAGTTGGATATTCGTTTTCTTCGCGGCCTCGACTACCCCGGCAGCCAGCGTATCCACGCGCAGAATGCCGCCAAAAATATTAATCAGCACGGCACGCACGCTCTTGTCGCTCAGCAGAATTTCAAACGCGTGCGCTACCTGCTCCGCGTTTGCACCGCCGCCCACATCCAGAAAATTGGCCGGCATGCCACCGGCATATTTGATGATGTCCATGGTGGCCATCGCCAGGCCGGCGCCATTCACCATGCAGCCCACACTGCCGTCGAGCTTGATGTAGTTGAGGTTATATTTCGACGCCTCCACTTCCAGCGGATCCTCCTCGGTGATGTCCCGCAGTTCGCGGAGGTCCGGATGCCGGAAGAGCGCGTTATCGTCAAAGGTCAACTTGGCGTCTAGCGCGAACAGCCGGCCATCCGTGCAACTGATAAAAGGATTGATCTCGACCAACGAGGCATCCGTTTCGAGGAACGCCCGGTAAAGGCCAGTCAAAAACTGAACCGCAGGATTGATCTGGAGCGGCTTCAGCCCCAACGCAAACGCGATCTTGCGCGCCTGGAACGGCTCCAAACCCATGCCCGGATCGATGTGCTGCTTCAGGATCGCTTCGGGCCGCTCAGCCGCCACCTGCTCGATCTCCATACCGCCCGCGGCCGAGGCCATGAACACCGGCTTGGCCTCGTCGCGATCCACCAGAATGCCGAGATATAGTTCCTTCTCGATCGGCAACGTCTCTTCGACCAGCAACCGATGCACGATGCGCCCTTCCGGCCCCGTCTGATGGGTTACGAGTTTCATCCCGAGAATCTTGCCGGCGATTTCGCCCGCTTCCTCCACCGACTTGGCGATCTTTACTCCGCCGCCCTTGCCGCGTCCGCCGGCGTGAATCTGCGCCTTCACCACAACTCCCGTCGCGCCGGAACCGAGAAGATCCTGTGCGGCTGCCTCCGCTTCTTCGCGTGTCGCCGCCATCATGCCCCGCGGCACGGCGACGCCATACTTCCTCAAAATTGCTTTTCCCTGATACTCATGAATTTTCATAATGATTCCAAAATCGTGTATCGGCTCGATTCCAAACTAGAGGAAACCCGCTTGCGGCTTGCACTGCAGTCCAGCAAACTCTTGATTCTATAAGACGACGGCACAAATCGGCAAAGCGCGCGATTCAGAAATCTGCATCGTTTGCACAATCGCCGTCGTCTCATCCGAATATGAAGCTGGTTTCTGTCAACGTCGGCTTGCCTCGTCTGCTTTCCTGGGGAGGCGTTACTTTCAAAACAGGTATTTTCAAAGACCCCGTGAAAGGCCGAGTCATGTTGCGAACGACTAATCTCGATGGCGACCGTCAGGCCGACCTCTCCGTGCACGGCGGCCCGAACAAAGCCGCCTACGGCTATCCCTGCGAACACTACGCGGCGTGGAACAGAGAGCTTCCCGATGCAGCGCGTACCTGGGGAGCTTTCGGCGAGAACTTCACAACGGAGGGGCTACTCGAAACGGAGATTTCCATTGGCGACCGCTATCGCGTCGGCTCTGCAGTGGTCAGGGTGACGACACCGCGGCTTCCTTGCTTCAAACTTACCGCCAAGTTTCAAAGAGAGGACATGATCGAGCGCTTCGTGCGCAGCGGCCGTTCCGGTTTCTATTTTTCTGTTCTCGAAGAAGGAGAAGTTGGCGCCGGGGACGAGTTCGAACGCCTCGGACGTGAGGAGCCCACCCTCACCATCGCAGAAATAAATGAACTTTACACCGCGAAATCACCCGATCATGAGACGCTGCAACGATCGCTGGACGTCAAGCTCCTACCGGAAAGCTGGCGCATGCGGTTTCGAGCACGTCTGGCAGACATGGACGACCGAAAACACGACGGCCATGCAAGTCCGGTTTGAAAATAATCTCGTATCTCCTGTAGCTTGGATCTTGTGATCCTCGACGCCCTCCATCGCATCGCCAATCACCGTCAGTCGCTCTCTCGCGAAGAGGCGCATGCGGTGATGACCGAAATTCTCACCGGCCAATGCTCTGACGCGCAAATTGCTGCGCTGCTGGTGGCGTTGCACATGAAGGGCGAAACGGTCGAAGAAATCGTAGGATTTGCCGAAGCTATCCGCGCCGCGGCCATTCCGCTCAAGCTCCACCGCGACTCCGTTCTAGATGCCAGCGATACCGGACGCGACGCGCTCGTCGATACGTGCGGCACTGGGGGCGATGCCAGCGGCACATTCAACATTTCGACGGCGACTGCCTTCGTCGTCGCCGGAGCGGGCGTGCGCGTCGCCAAGCATGGCAACCGCAGTGTCACCTCGAAGTGCGGCTCCGCCGACGTGATGGAAGCGTTGGGCGTGAACATCAACCTCCCTGCCGCGCAGATTGCGGCCTGCCTGGAACAAGTAGGAATCGCGTTTCTCTTCGCTCCCGCCATGCATTCGGCGATGAAGCACGTGCAGAACGCCCGCCGCGAGTTGCATCTGCGCACGGTTTTCAACCTGCTCGGTCCGCTCACGAACCCCGCGCGCGCCACCTGCCAGGTCGTGGGTGTCTATTCCGCGGATCTTGTCGAAAAGCT
Organism: uncultured Acidobacteriaceae bacterium; assembly: GCA_963789205.1. Classification (GTDB taxonomy): domain Bacteria; phylum Acidobacteriota; class Terriglobia; order Terriglobales; family Acidobacteriaceae; genus Acidiflorens. The sequence continues at coordinate 348,987 of CAWBJV010000006.1, read as the reverse complement.
TGCGGAAGCGCTCAGCATGTTAGGTTTGCGGCGCGCGCTCGTCGTCCACGGAAGCGACGGCCTGGACGAAATCACCATCACTGCCTCGACGCGCATCGCCGAAGTGCGCGACGGACAAGTTCACAGCTACGAAGTTACGCCCGAGGAATTCGGCCTGCAGCGCGCCACGCTCGATGAAATCTCCGGCGGAGACGCCGCTCGCAATGCCACGCTGATCCGCGAAATCCTGGCCGGGAAGAAATCCGCCCGCCGCGACATCGTACTGCTCAACGCCGCTGCCGCCCTCGTTGCCGCTGGGCGGGCTGATCACCTGCGCGATGCGATGCCGCTGGGGGCGAAGGCGATCGATTCCGGCGCTGGGCTCACAAAGTTGCAGGCGCTTATTGGTTTCACGGCGGCCCACACGCAGCGCCCAGCTTGATACCTCGGATCGAACTACTTCCCGCTCGCAGCCGCTTTCAATTGTTCAATCTGCTGCAGATGTCCAGCGCCGTGCCCGCCCATCCTCTCGACGAGGTCAGCAACGGCCATTTCCCGTTGCAGTTCCGGATGAAACGCCGATTTGGAGAGGTCGGAAACCTTCAAACTTCGCAGCAAGCGCAAGTTGTGATGGCGCCCCAACCCGTAAAACGCGACCAGTTCGGACGGAGGGGAATCCAGGTAGTTCAGATTGCGCGTCCATGCGTCCTGATCGATGGGCGCAATAACGGGCTTGGTATCCGCGAGCATCTGCCGCAGACGGTATCCATAGATGATCTCGACATCCGCCAAATGGCCGAGAACTTCCAGCACGCACCATTTTTCGGGAGAAGGCTTGTAGCGCAAAACCTTTTCTGACAAACCGGAGACGGCCGCCGCAATCTCCTTAGGACTCTTTTCGGCTGCATCGAGGTGTTTTTTGAACTCTGCTTCCGTCATAGGCAATACCGGTCAGGATTTTGTCATCCTGCTTGGAAATTTGTCGCGTCCCGCCAAAAACGGCGGGAGAAATAGAAGGTTTGATTTTACTTATGCAATCCGACCTAAGCCATCAACTAGGGCGCAGAAATCTTAAACACATTATTGGTCAGATCGCTTTCCGGAACACTGCCATCGTTGACCACGATCTCGCTTGCCGTCCCTGGCAATTCAACTCGTGTTGTAGCTGTGGCTTTGGCGCGCACTTCAATCCGCTTTGTGATCTCACCACCTTCAAACAATATCGTGAACGGGACTTCCGCACCTGCGCTGCCAAGGTTTTCCAGCGTCACGGTAATAAACTGCACTCCTTTTTCCGTCTTCCAGGGATGCACTGACTGCACGTGGAAATCCGGCAGGCCGCGATCGTGATACACCCAGTCGTCGAAGAACCAGCCCAAGTCGCGCTTGGCGGCGGCTTCGATCAACTGCTCCACATACTTTGGGGCTTTGTCATTGTCGTCCTCGGCCCGATACTTGCGAATGGCCTCTTTCAGAGCATCGTCGCCGGCCATGTCGCGTAACATCCACCACACATAGGCTGCTTTGCTCCGATAGTAAGTTTCATCGAAAGTGACGGCCAGCGGTTGGCCGACTTTTTTGTCTGGCGCGGCCGACACTTCTTTTTCCGAATCAAGAAACGCCGCGCGATGCAGTCCAAGGAAGTCGAGGGCTGCTTGACGTCCACCTTGCTCCTGGCGATACATTGCCTCGGCAAAGTGAGCCAGACCTTCGTAGACCCAAGGCCTCGACGATGGCAAAGCGGAATGCACCAGTTCGTGAACCAGGTTGATGCCTGCGAGCTTCGAATCCTCGGCGGCCATCGATGCCATCAGTAAGGTGCCACTCTCAAACGGGGCAGAGTTCGGATCGGCTAAATCGGCGATTGCAATGGGTGCGCTCGGCTTGCCAAACCATCCGCTTACAAACTTTATTGCTGGATCGAGTGCATTGGAGTATGTCGCTGCTCCTTCCTCGTGGCCCCGCAGAACATACAAGGTTAGTAGTTGTTTCGGCTCGGGGGCGTATTCCGCCAATGCGAATGTCGGTGTTACGGCGCCTAGTCGCCTCCACGAGCACTCCGCCAAGACCATCTGCGCACGGCTGAATTCCTGAATGATCTTGTCGCCGCCGGGTGAGCAGATCATGACCGGAGGCGCCTCACCACTTTCGCGAGACATTTTGATGCGAGCTTTGAATTCGCTCCCCGCTTCCCGCGCTTTCCATCGATCGACGACCTCAAACAGACTGTTCCCCTCGGAGAAGTCAGCCGACTCGGTCGTGATCGGATACCACGCCACATATCCGGCGCCCCGCACCGCTGTGAATGATGGACTGATCTGGTCCCAGCTCGTGTGTTTGGCGATCCCTTCCGGAATTCCGACACGCGTCAGACGGGTTGTGTCCAGCGGAATCACGCCCTCGTAGCCGATTTCGATCTCCACGGAATCTTTTGGCTCGATTTCGATGGGCAGTGTGACGATGGCTTCGGAAAGCGCGCCCGTGTGGTCGATGTCGGAAACGTAGGGTTGCGAAACAATCTGAACGGCCTTGCCGTCCACCCGAATCGAACGCCAATTGAGAGATGACGAAATCTGCAGGGCGGCGATCTTCTGCGGATGACCCGAGTCGTTGCGCAATGTGATTTTGCCGCGGGCACCGAGCCTCTGCTGCTCCGGTTCCAGGCGAATCTCCAAATCATATTTCGAAATGGTGAAGGCTTCGCGGTCCAAGGCCCACGCCGCTGAAGCGAAACCACAGAGAACGCAAAAGACAGAGAAGAACTTCATGATTCCTTGGATGCGCCCAGCCGTCTCTGGCGCACGACTTCGTACAGCACCACACCCGCCGCCACCGATACATTCAGCGACGGCACTTGCCCCAGCATCGGGATCGATACCAGGAAATCGCAGTGTTTGCGCACCAAGTCGTGCAGTCCCTTGCCTTCGGCCCCGAGGACGATGGCGCAATGCATTTTGTAGTCAACCGCATCGTAAGTTTGCGGGCCGCGCTCGTCTAATCCGACGACCCACAGATCTTTCTCCTTCAACTCCTCGAGCGCGCGCGAGATGTTTGTGACTTTGGCAATCGGAAGGTGTTCGCTCGCTCCCGCCGAAACCTTGGCCACCGCAGCTGTAACCGCGGCGGAGCGGCGTTCGGGGATCACCACGCCGTCGGCTCCGGCAGCGTCCGCGGTGCGCAGGATCGCTCCCAGGTTGTGCGGATCTTCGACTCCATCTAGGACGACGATCAGCGAATGCTCGCCGCGACGTGACGCCACAATGTCATCGAGGTCGCTATATTGTTTTGCAGAAGTCGCGGCCACTAGACCCTGATGCGCGGCGTTGCCGGCAATCTCGTCAAGCTCCTCACGCGACAAAACGCGCACCGGAACGCCGATCTTGCGGCATTCGTCAATCACCCTCCTCAGGCGGATATCTTTCCGCTCTTTGGCTACGCCAATCCACTCGAAGTTGCGCCCGCGCGCCTTGAGCGCTTCGGTCACTGTATTAATTCCGTAGAGAATGTTCACGGGGATTAGTTTACCCCGTGCGCGTGCGGAACCTCTTCACCACAGGGGGCACAGAGGAACACAGGGGAAGGCTCTGGAAGTTCCCCTGTGATCCTCTGTGGTTATGTTTGTTCTGCAGTTTGCTAGACTGAAAATGTCTGGTGATGAACGGGCCTATGGCGTGCTATTCGCACTAATGGCCCGTCGCGCTATCAATTCAAACCCTTTCGCACGGGCGCTTCTCTCCAGTATCTGGAGCCGAGCGCGGGCCGCGGCAGGATGCTTGGCCTGCATTTCAATCTGGCCGAGCGTAAGGGAGGCCTCGAGCTGTAATCGGAACAAACCCAATTTACGTGCCTGGGTAAGTGCCTGTTGAGCGGCTTTCCCGGCACCTCCGAGGTTTTTTCCGGCCGCCATGACCTGGGCATGATCAAGCATTACAGGGATTCGAACTGTTACATCATGACTCTTTTCCGAAAGACGGACCGCTTCGGCAATGGCTGCGCGGGCCTCGTCTACTTTTCCTTGTTGAAGAAGGGACCTCGATAGCACGGATTGGGCAAAGATCTCCTGATCAGCGTAAGCTTCCGCCCGAAACGCCTCAACCGCGGTTCGGCTGAGCTGTCCGGCCTCGGCTCCTTTGCCGGAATCGCAATCTAATTCGGCCAGCGCCAGGCGAGTTTCGGCGGCATCGCTTTTATTTCCGAGTTGCTCTTGCAGGGAGAGGGCGTCAAGATAAGCCCGATGTGCTTCGTCCGCTTCCGCCTGTTGCCGAAATACCCGCCCCATTTGAACGAGGGTGGAGGCATAATAGCCCTTTCCGCCAATCTCTTGCTGAATAGCCGATGACTGTTGGTACATCTTGTAAGCACCGGAGAGGTCTCCCTGTTCGAACAATACGTCACCAATCGCCGCCAGGGCTTGCGCCGCCGAACCCCGATGGCCAACTTCGTTAGACAACTCGAATGTCTTCTGAAAATGGTTGAGAGCATCCTGCAATTTCCCTTGCATGCGTAAAAGGTTGCCAGCATTGCCCATCGCGCCCGCCATTCCATTCTTGTCGCCTGCCTTTTGGTAGCTTCGGAATGACTCGTCATACATCCGTTGCGCGGTGGTGAAGTCCCCTTTCTTGGCAGCAATCAGGCCCAGGTTACCCAGTTCTCTCGCTTGACCTTGCTCATCGCCGATGGCCCGAGTTATCGTCAAAGCCTGACTGTAGAGCTTCCCGGCGGCAGCAAAATCCCCTTGATTGATAGGGACTTCAGCCATGGTGTGCAGGGCTTGCGCCAAAGCGCCGCGGTCTCCCGCGGCAGTATAGATCTGCCTCGCTTCTTCGCAGGTCGTCTGGGCCTTTTCGTTTTCGCCAAGATTCGCCAAAGCCCGGCATTCCCTGGTTCGAGCTCGAGCCACCAGGAGCGTGGCGCCCCGTTCCCCTGCTTCTTGTGCCGCGAGGTCGGCCGCGTCTCGGGTGAGTCTGTCGTCCCCGAGCGACGCAGCGGCCGCCGCTCTGGCCAGATCGATTCGCGGATCGCCTTTTGCCTGCGCTCCAGTAGCACTGAGAGTGGCCAAGCTCTTTAGTGCATCTTTCCCTCGGCCACCGGCAGCTTCGACATTCGAAAGCTGCAAGCCGTACTCGAGATTGTCCGGAAAAAAGCTGAATAGAGTTTGATAGGCTTGAATAGCTTTTTCCCAATCCTTAGTCGTTTCAAAGAAACGGGCTTCTACCAGCAGGTGCTTCTCGCGCGAGAGATTGCCTGCTCCATCCAGGGCTGTCTTTGATTCCAGCCGGGCGTTAGCGTCGTAGCCGAGGGATAACCACGCCTTGGCGAGCGCAGCGTGCGCAAGTGGAAAGGCGGGATCGGCAGCGACGGCGCGGCTGAGTATGTCTCGGGCCGAAAGCGCATCAAATGCCGTGATCTTGGCGAGTCCTTGAGAATAGAGCCGAATTGCCTCAGGATTCGACGGCATCTCAGCCCTTAAGCCTGCGGATTCGACTGGAGAAAGGGGCGCTAGTCCGAACTGCCCGCGCAGGCGTGATCCAGTCTGCGATACGAGGTCGACTATCGTTTTCTCAGTGCCCGTTTCTGAAATGGCAGCGACAGTTTGTCCCGTGGTGGCGTCTTCGAGGCGAAGGTCGAGGCGAATCTGGCCCGTGTCTTTTCCCTGGGCGAGATACGAGCCTAGAATGATGAAGTCGCTTGCCAGGTTCTTGCGAACTTGCGGCAGAGCGGCGGGGGGCAGACTTTCCACATCGGATAGACCGAGGTCGATCTTGGTGCGCGCGACGGTTTCGGCTGGCACAGTGCGCAGTTGCTCACCGGCGGCCAGTTCCGCAGCCAGCATCTCCGAGAGCGCGGTTGAAATCCAATCCGTGTCCTGGCGGCGCGAAAGATTCTTAAAACCTAGTATCGCTACCGATGGACGCATCCGAACGCGGACGTTAGTGGATTGTTGGTCGTTGATATTGACATTGACATTGACATTCCTCTGTTTCCATAACCTGCGCGCTCCCCATGTACCCAAACCGGCGGCCACGGCGAGGATGAGTATCGCTGTAGCCAACGACTCCGTATGCCGATGGACAAATTTTCCACCGCGATAGAGGAGAGTTGGTTTACGGGCCTCAATTGGCAAGCCCAAAAGGTGCCGCTCGATATCTTTTGCAAACGCTTCCGCGGACGTATAGCGATGTCCGGGCTCCTTGCGAATCGCCTTCATGACAATGGTGTCGAGATCGCCACGCAGGCGGCGCGGCAGCTCTTCTGGCCGAATCGCTCGCGCTTCGCCAATCAGCTGAGGAGTGATCGCGGTTCGCGTGCCGCCATCGTGAGACTTTCTTTCATCGATGCGGCTAACTGCCGCACTCGGCTTCTCCGGTACCTCCTCGCAAACGGAACGCTCGATTTCCAGAGGCGAATCGGGCCGCACCCGATAGGGGCGATGACCTGTCAATAGCTCGTATAGCAAGATTCCGAGCGAATAGATATCCGTGGCATTTGTGATGGGTTCTCCGCGCACCTGTTCAGGGCTGGCGTATTCGGGCGTCATGGGCCGCCAATCGGTTCGGGTAAGAGGCGCTTCCGGGGACCATTGTGGGTTGAGCACCTTGGCGATGCCAAAATCCAAGAGGCGGGCCACGCCTTCTTTAGTGATCAGGATGTTGCCGGGCTTCAGGTCACGATGGATGACGAGGGTTTCATGGGCATACTGAACTGCGAGGCAGACGGTACGGAACAACTGCAAACGTCCGGCAATGGACAATCTGTGAGTGTCGCAATATTCGTCGATACGAACACCCTCGACGTAATCCATGATGAGATAAGGCAGGCCCTCTTCGGTGCTCCCGCCGTCGAGGAGTCGCACTATGCCGGGGTGGTCGAGGGCTGCGAGGGCCTGACGCTCGTTGCGAAAACGCCGAAGGACTTCATCCTTGTTGATCCCCGGCATGAGCATTTTGATGGCTACACGTTTCCGATACTGGTCGTCGGCACGCTCGGCCAGATAAACGATCCCCATACCGCCATGGCCGCATTCGCGGATGATTCGATACGCCCCGATTCGTCTTCCCGCGATTGCACTCGACCGGGCGGATAACAGATCAGCGGCAGGACAATCCTCAAGAAAAGTGGGAGCGTCGTCGAAGTTCGACAGCAGCGATTGTATTTCGGCGCGCAGAGAGTCGTCGGCACCGCAGGCCTGGCGCAAAAAATCACTTCGCTCCTCGGGGTCTCGCTCCAGGGCCAACGCGAACAGCTCTTTTACCTGGTCCCACTTTTCAGGCATGTTTCGGGTCGCCTTTGCGCAGTTCACGCGCAAGCCACGCTTTTGCCAGGTTCCAGTTACGCTTAAGCGTCGTGCGGGAAACTCCGAGAACTCCGGCCGACTCTTCAATGCTTAGACCGCCGAAAAATCGCAACTCCACAAGTTGGGCCTGCTGCGGATCGAATTCGGCGAGCCGAGTCAGAGCTTCATCCAATGCAATGACGTCCGCCGCCTTGCCTTTGGAAACGCCGGCGGCTTCTTCCAAAAAAACTTTCTCGACGCCTCCGCCGCGTTTTTTGGCGTCATGGCCACGGCTGTGGTCAACCAGGATGCGGCGCATAAGTTGCGCCGCGACGCCCATGAACTGCTCCTTGTTCTTCCAATGAACTTCTCTTTGATTGGCTAAGCGCAGATAGGCCTCATGCACCAGGGCGGTTGTCTGCAAGGTGTGCTCACCGCGCTCCCGCTGCAAGTAGTGAGACGCGAGACTCCGCAGTTCCGAGTAGAGCAGCACGACCAACTCGGCCACTGCTTTGTCGTCGCCGATATCGAGTCCACTCGGGAGAGTGGGTACATCTCTTGGCGCATCCATAACAGCCTTGTAGGCGATGACGGGAACCACCGCGGTGAAAATGGGCACCGTGCATCGCGATCACTTGAACTTGGTAAGTATAGAAAAAAGATTAAAGGGAGGGAGGATAGGAGCTCGCGACCATTCCAACTCACCCCGAAAGACCGCGATCTCTACGGGCGGAAGTATATATCCAGTCGAATGCAAAAGAAAAGGGGGTTTACGCCTTTGTTTTGGCATGCTTGGAGCTTGCGGGTGCGGAAGGACCGAACTGCCTGCGGACTCGACCAAAGAAAATTGGACCTTTTTCCGTGGTTTCTTCGCGTTAGTTAGATAGAGGCCGAGTTTGAATCGTGGGGGCCGAAAGACGGCAAGGAAACATCAAGGCTTGCGATCTCTACAGCGGCGCTCAAGAAAAAAACTGACCCGAGAAGGAGCATCTATGAAACGGAAACTTTTGATGTTAGCTGTACTGCTGTCCGCGGCTCTTGGCCTGTTAGCAGCGAGCGGAGTCGTAATCTCCACCAAGAACCCACTACAAGTCGCCATTCTGCACTGGTATGCCGCGAACGAAGTGCCGACACAATTCACGGCGCAAGGCTACCCCTTTGGCCTGGCCTTTGATGGGTCCAGCATCTGGGTCACGAATGCCGCGGCGACCACAAGCAACACCGCGCAGAAATTTCGGGCCAGCGACGGCACCCTCCTGGGCACTTTTCCAACGGGGGGGAAGCAGCCCCTGGGCATAGCCTTTGATGGGGGAAACATGTGGGTGTCGAATCAGCTCGACAACACTATAACCAAGTTGCGAGCCAGCGACGGTGTGAACCTCGGCACCTTTGCCGTTGGAACTTCGCCCGTTGGCGTAGCCTTTGATGGGACCAACATCTGGGTGGCGAACAGTGGCAGCAACACCGTGACCAAGCTGCAGGCCAGCAACGGGACAACCCTCGGCACCTTTGGGGTGGGGACCAGCCCCGTATATTTGGCCTTCGATGGAACACATATGTGGGTGACGAATAGTGGCGGCAACAACGTGACCAAACTGAGCTTATCCGGTAGTAACCTTGGAACTTTTGGCGTGGGAAGCGCTCCCCAAGGAATCGCGTTCGACGGGACCAACCTTTGGGTGGCAAACAGCAGCAGCAACAACGTCACCAAGCTCAACTTGAGCGGGTCGACCCTCGGAACCTTTGCCGCGGGAACTACCCCCTACCTTCTGGCATTTGACGGGGCCAACATCTGGGTGGGGAATGTCGGCAGCGCCAACGTTACCAAGCTACAGGCGAGCAACGGAGCGAATCTCGGAACCTTTGCCGCGGGAACTAACCCCAGGGGTGTGGCTTTTGATGGGGCTAACATCTGGGTGGCAAATCAGCTGCCCGCCTACCCAGGCACCATCTCGAAACTATAGTTCTGTTCGTAGCGGCTGTCGATACTGTGGAAGCCGAGGCCCATTTTGCGCCATTGGCAGACGTTTTACCCTGAGCCGCTAGCTGTGCGCAGGCCGGTATCAACGAGTCGCTGTCAAATAGCAGTGGCATTAAGAACCGATTGAGTATCACCGGAAGGAACGCAAGTCACTAAGCATCCGGTCCCAATTCAGCTCGCACAGGAGGTGCGTTATGTCGAAATCCATTCGTTTAGTATTCCTTAGTGTTTTTGCCCTGTCGTTGTTGTCGGTGTCCATCATGGCGCAGAGTGGCGTGGTCAGTTCGACCAAGAACCCACTCCAAATCGGCACCCTGCACTGGTATAACGCTAACCGGACGACGCAAATTGCCGTGGGAAATACGCCTGTCGGCGTGGCCTTCGATGGAGCGAGCATCTGGGTGGTGAATAGTGCAGACAAGACCGTGGATAAGCTGCGGGCCAGCGATGGAACGCTCCTCGGCACCTTTAGCGTGGGGACCAATCCTCTAGGCGTGGCCTTTGATGGGGCGAACATCTGGGTGGCGAATTATTTGGACAACAGCGTGACCAAGCTCCGGGCAAGTGATGGAGCGCTCCTCGGCACCTTTACCGTGGGGGCCAACCCAGTCGCCGTGGCCTATGACGGGGCCAACGTCTGGGTGACGAATATTGGCAGCAACAACGTGACCAAGCTGCACGCGAGCGATGGCTCGCTCGTCGGCACCTTTACTGTGGGAACCAACCCCACAGGCGTGGCCTATGACGGGGCCAACGTCTGGGTGGCAAATCAGGGCAGTAACAATATCACCAAGCTGCGGGCGAGCGATGGGACGGTCCTCGGCACCTTTACCGTGGGAACCAATCCTCTAGGCGTGGCCTTTGACGGGGCCAACATCTGGGTGGCAAATCAGAGCAGCAACAACGTGACCGAGCTGCGGGCAAGCGATGGGACGGTCCTCGGCACCTTTACCGTGGGAAGTAACCCCTTCGGCGTGGCCTTTGATGGGGCCAACATCTGGGTGGCAAATGATGGCAGCGCCAATGTGACTAAGCTGAAAGCGACCAATGGCTCAACCATCGGGACTTTTGCCGTAGGATCCTGCCCCTACTACCTGGCCTTTGACGGCGCCCACATCTGGGTAGCAGATGAGTGCAGCAACACACTTTCGAAAATGTAGACAGGCAATGGGGCTTGGGCGTGGTCCAAATTTCAGGAGGCGTGAAATGTGGCTTGGCCGGGGATATTTGTACCAGCCGAAGTGAGAAAGAGTTCATCGAGTTTGGGTCGTGGGGACGGAAGGCGACAAGTAAACATCAAGGCTCGCGATCACATGCAAAGGCGCTCAAGAAAAACTGCCCGAAAAGGAGAATCTATCTGGGTTGAGCAGACATACCCTCCTGCGGGCACGGGATTCTTGTGCTCAGAAATTGAAAATCTAGATAGAGGTGAAATATGAATCGGAAATGGATTTGCTCGTTTGGCGCTCCAATCGTCGCGCTCGTGCTTCTGACTACCATCGGCTTCGCCCAGCAGCCCGTGTTCATCGACAAGGAACCGTTGGGCCGAGAAGCTCACAGCGCCGTGTTCGACCCTACCTCCAAGCGCATGATCTTGTTCGGTGGCACTACCGGCATTACCAGTCAGGTAGAGCACCTCAGCGATGTCTGGTATCTGACCAACGCCAATTCAACCTCCACGTCTGTATCGTGGATCCAGGCCAACATCACCGGCAACGGGCCATCAACCCGGTGCTGTCACTCGGCTGTTTACAATCACACCTTGAACAAAATGATTGTGTTCGGCGGTGCCGGCGGATTCGCTAATCCTACTTACAATGATGTTTGGGTGCTGAACAACGCCAATGGTGTTACCGGTTCTCCTTCGTGGACGCAACTCAGTCCCACGGGAACGGCACCCGCTTCGCGTTTTGCACACACAGCGGTTTACGACGAAGCCCATGACATCATGATCGTCTTCGCCGGTGGCTCAGGGGATACAGGCGTGGTCTTTAATGACGTCTGGTTGCTGAACCATGCGACTGGAAATGGCGGAACGCCGGCATGGAGCTTGCTCACGATTACCGGCGCCGCTCCCACGGCAAGAGCCGGCCACACCGCCGTCTATAACGCCTCGACCAACAAAATGATCATCTCCGGTGGGTACGACTCCAATAACAACGCCCTGCAGGACATTCAGGTCTTGTCCAACGCCAACGGCTTGGGATCGCCCAGCACTTGGTCGGGTGGCAATTCGGGTCCTGTGTTATACGGCCACACCGCGGTTTACGATGCGGTCCACGATCGTATGACCATTTTTGGCGGATATGATCCAAACTCGGGTTACCAGAATTTGATCTGGCTGCTGAAGAATGCCAGCCAGCCGTCAATAAGCATGGAAGGGATGGGCACCTTGAGTGGATATTCGCTTCCGGTCTTTGGCCACACAGCGGTTTACGATCCAGCCTCAAACCGGATGACCATCGTAGGCGGCATAATACAAAACGGACAAGGCGGTATTGGCTGGTCCAACAGCGTGGTCGTGCTGACTCACGCCAATGGGTTGCCAGTCTACTAGTGAGACTGGAGGGGGCTGTCCTGGCAGCCCCCAGGCTTCTGGTAACGCCGTTATCAGGGGCAACGCCGTCGCCGCGGCTCAGTACGTTTGGACAACCCCAGCTTGGGTCCCTGACCGATTCTCGTTCCTTACTGTTCATCATTGAGACTGGCGGCCTGCCCACTGCGGTAGCTATACTCAAGGTTAAGGATATGGCAATCGCCGCCGCAACTGCGGGTTCCACCAGCTCGGCTCGAACCCCCATGCCCCTTTCCGCGGTGATCGTGGACGACGAACAACTGGCGCGCGACGAACTGGCCTACCTGCTCAAGAACCTGGACGACGTAAATGTGGTTGCGCAGGGCAAGAACGGCCTGGAAGCGATCAGCCTAATCCGCGAACACAACCCTGACCTGGTGTTTCTCGACGTCCAGATGCCGGGCCTGGACGGTTTCGGCGTCATCAAGAAGCTGCTCGACCGCAAGGTTCCTCTCCCCAAGATTATTTTCGCGACTGCCTTCGATCAATACGCGGTGAAGGCGTTCGAGGTGAACGCGGTTGATTACATCCTGAAGCCGTTCGATAAAAAGCGAGTGGCCCAGTCCATCGAGAGAGCACGGGCAAAGATTGAAGCGGGCGCCGGGCCGGAAGAAAAACTCGAAACGCTGATGCGGATGTTGGAATCGCAGAAGCCGCAGACGGCGAAGATTCTCATCAAAGCGGCGGGAAGGTTATTCCTGGCCGATCCGAAGGATATTTGCTACGCGACCATCGAAGATGGTGTGATCACCGTGGCCACCAGCGGCCATGCGGGCATGGAAGGCCACTCGAACTGCCGAACGCTGGAAGAACTTTTCGACAATCTCGACCCCAATTTGTTTTGGCGGGCGCACCGATCTTTTCTGGTCAACATCAATCACATCCGTGAAGTCGTGCCCTGGTTCAAAAGCTCCTACCAGTTGCGCATGGACGATAAGAAACAGACGGAGATTCCGGTGAGCCGCGCCCAGACCCGCCGCCTGCGGGAATTGTTCAACCTGTAGAGAGTTCTCAGCTCTCAGTAACTGCCCATCGTTTTCCCAGTCCCCGGCCACTGATCCCAGCGTTTCTCACTGAGAACTGAGAACTGGGAACTAAAAAAATGGGCGGACGAGGAGACTGCTTCGTCCGCCCGGGGAGGGAACTCTCATGCCGCAATAGCTTGCAAGGCGATGCGGTTGGGAATTACCAGCGTCGCACCCTCAAGCCGAATCAAGTCCTTCCGTTTCATATCACTCAATAAGCGGGTTACCGTTTCTCGCGACGATCCAATCATTTGGGCAATTTCTTCATGCGTGAATTCCGTGGATACGCGAAGTTCACGATTCCGGGGCTCGTCCGAGACCCAGGAAAGCAGCAGGCGTGCGAGCTTCTCCGTCGAACTTCGGGCGAGCAGCAGCTCGTACACATCGTCGAACGAGTGCGTGACCTCGCGGGCGAGCAGGCTGGCGCACGCGAGCGCGGCGTGGCTGTCGTGTTCGATCAGACGCAGGAAGCTGTCGCGTTCGACGAACTTGATCTGGCAAAGCTCGATCGTGGTAACCGTAATCAGCGACGGCCCCCCGGAAACCACCGCGCTTAGCCCCAGCACCTGGCGGTCTCCGGCAATTTTCAGGATGATCGTCTTGCCATCGCGGGCTTCCACTGAGAGCTTGGAGCGGCCGGAACAGGCGATGTAAACACCGCGAGGGATTTGACCCTCCGTCAGCAAAGTGGCATTCGCGGGATACAAGGTCAGGTGTCCCATCGCATTGAACTCACTCATCAGCGGCTGCGGCAGATTGCAGAAGTCACAAGTCTGCCTAAGGGTGCAGCTTAGACAGTCGTTCGGAATCGCGAAGCGCCGAGGTGCACCCATAGATCCTCCTGCTTGTTGACGAATCTGTGCTGGTGGAATCGTCCGCCGCGGGGGAAACGGGAATGCGCCACGTGGAACGAATAGAGCACGCCATCTGCCACAGACTGGATATGACTAAGTGGCTGTAACTGCAATGCCTAAAATGGGATTGAACAAGCAGCCCGCCAAAGAAGATGCCGTAGGACTGGCTGGCTGCCGATATTTCGGCAGGCGCGACTCTCTTAGTCTCGGCTTCCGGATAGTCCTGGGTATGTGATTCTGGTATTTGGTTCTTAGTTTGGTGGTTCTTGTCCAACGATTTCTGCCGCCGATTCCTAGTTCAGATAGTCCGTGCGCGAGATACCCAGCCTCTGCATCTTGTATTGCAGCGTGGTGCGCTTGAGTCCAAGGCGGGCCGCCGCGCCTGACGGGCCCGACAGGGCACCCCGGGTCTGGCGCAGAATTTCGACGATGTGTTCGCGTTCTTTGTCGCGCAGGGTACCGTCGGCATCGGAGAGCTGCCGTGACATTTCCTCGCGCAATTCCCCGAGCGGGGCGCTCAAACGGTTGCTTTCCGACAGGATCACGGAGCGCTCGACAAAATTCTCCAGCTCGCGGATGTTTCCCGGCCAATGCCATCGCATCATGGCTTCCACGGCCTCATCGGGGATGATATCGATCCGCTTGTGTAGCCGGACTGCGCATTTTTCAACGAAATGGCGAATGAACAAGGGTATGTCCTCGCGCCGTTCGCGCAACGACGGCAGATGCAGGGGAAACACGTGCAAGCGGTAGAACAAGTCACCGCGGAATTCTCTTTCTTCGACGGCACGCACCAGATCGCGATTGGTAGCGGCGATCAGCCGCACATCCACCCGGATCGTCTTCGTGCCCCCCAGCCGCTCGAACTCCTGATCCTGCAGAACGCGCAGCAACTTGGGTTGCAACTCCAAAGGAATGTCTCCAATCTCGTCGAGCAACAAAGTACCCTTGTCTGCCAATTCCAGCCGGCCGAGCTTCTGGCTTACCGCTCCGGTAAACGCTCCTTTTTCGTGACCGAACAGCTCGCTTTCCAACAGTCCGGTGGGAATGGCAGCGCAGTTCAACTTGATGAAGTTGCGGTCCCGGCGGCGGCTCATGCCATGAATCAAGCGAGCAATGCGTTCTTTGCCGGTCCCGGTTTCACCGGTGATGAGGACGGTGGAATCGGTGTCGGCGACGATGGCGGCATAGTCCAGCACACGTTTCAAGGCAGGGCTGTTGCCGACGATATCGTCGGGCCGGTTCGCGCTCCGGATTTCGTACTCCAAATAGCGCTTTTCCTGGGCAAGGCGTTCCTTGAGTTGTGCGATCTCGCGATAGGCATGCGCATTCTGGAGGGCAGCGGCGATCTGATTGGCTACTTGCTGCAGATATTCAATCTCCGTCGGGCCGAAGGCATTCTCGATCATGCTGCTCGGATTCAGGGCTCCCCAGATCTGATTCCCCGCGATCAGGGGCACACTGCAAACCGACCGAACCCCGCCTTCATACATGGCTTTCGCCAGGGGTTCGTTCATCTCGTGTAAGTTGGCGGCTGTGAGAAACGCGACGTTTCGCCTCTGGATCGCCCTCGCTGAGAGTGATTGCTCAAGCGGGACCGTACTTCCGTGGTTGACGAAGGGCTCCCATTCCAGAGCATCTCCATAGCGGTGCACGCTCTTGCCGTCCTCATCCAGCAAGCACAGAATCGTCCGCTCGTAGCGCGCGATGCTCCGAAGGCTCGAAAGAATGGCCGGCAACAGCTTTTCCAACTCCAGGCTGGAACTCAGTTCCCGGCTGATCGCAACCAGGCTCTGTTGTTCCTCAAGGGCGTGGTAGGCCTTCTCCTTCTCCAGCGCCAGCGCTCCCATCAACGCGATGCGAGCGAGGAACTCGAAGTCCTCGCCATTCAGGACCTCGGGCACGCTCTTGCCCAGGCCAAGCGCTCCAAAATGACGTGAAGGGCTGCTGATCGGAAGGACGGTGTATGATCGGATGCCGTGATCGAGTAACAGGGGCACGAAGCCCGGAAAGCGCTGCTCGCGCTCGGTGTCGTGAATGGCGATCGGTTTCTGATGTTTCCATGCCCACCCGGTCGCCACCTCGTCCACCGGGAAAGCGCCGAACTCACCACTCTCCTGGTTCTTTTTCCAATAGTGCGTCAGCATACAATCCTGGCGCGAGTCGTAAAGGGATAGGTTCAGCAGCTCGCCTCCTGTGAGGGCCAGCACCGGGGGAGCGAGTTCTCTTAATGCTTCGGGCAGGCTCTGGGTTCGCGCTACCCGGTCGGTGACCTCGAGGAGCAGCCGGTACCGGTCGCTTTCCGGCGAGGCAACTCCCTCGAGTCCGACCCTTGTTTCTGACATACACACGCCTCCCGCACCTGCCGCGTACAAGATGTCGCGCAGCGAATTTTGAGCAGGAACTGGGGGTCATCGCAGCTTGCCAAGCTGTGGGACTACAGTTCAACAGTACGGTGTCGCAGGCGTCGGTTCCTCTTTTTGGGAACCAATCTAATTCTTCTCCCCGGTCGGGGAGCCCCCCTCAGGTTCTGCGACACTGTTTCCCGGATTGGTGCCCTCCCGGAAAAAATATTGTTACTCATCTCCTGGTCACAGGCAAGTTATACCTTCGTATACAACCCATAATCGTCGAGGTAAGATTCCTCAAATGGCACGCGGCTGGGAGAGATACACATTACTTTACTTTCTCAAGACCCCCCGCTGTTGGAGGAGAAGTCCAAATTCTTCAATCTGTTCTCGGACTTCCCGCTCATGATTTGGTCCTCGTGCCTGACAACCTTAGTTTCTTCTATCTGTGTGGGGTCGCCAAGACTCATTTCGGCCGCATGGATACAGCGAAAATGGTATATGCCCCCTGTTCTACCGGGCTGGCAGCGAATTTTCTGTTACGAAAGCCGAACAGACGCTCAGCGGACCTGGTCGGTTGCCGCAACGGGTGGAGTCCGCCCGAATCCCTTCTTGAAGGAACTGCACTGCAACCACGCGTGCTTTTCTGTTCCAAAAATCGGAAATCCAGGCGGAACCTCGTTTTCATTGTGCCATTAGAACCGGTGATAGAATGTCACCGAGAGGTCAGGAGTCGTGCAACTTAGTGGTGGCCAGAGGTTGCGAGCGCTGAGAGAAACCCTCGGATATCGTATGAGAGACGTGGAACTGGCCAGTAATCAGATCGCGCAGAGATTTGACAGCGAGGAATTCGCAATTCCGCCCAGCCGCTTGTCCGACATCGAAACCAAAGGCATAATCCCAAGTATTTTTCGACTCTATTCGTTTGCGGCTATTTATCGGCGAGAATATCGCGAGTTGCTATCCTTCTACGGCCTGGAACTCGATAACATCTCAGCCGACATCAGCTTTGGGGTTCCGCAGAAGTCTCATCTGTCCAACGCTTTGAGCAACGTCACACAAGTGCGGATGCCGACGCGGCTCGATCCAGGATTCTCGCTCCAGAAGACGACGGACCTTCGACGTGTCATCGAGCAATGGGGTACCGTGCCCATGGCTTATCTCGAATTGTTTGCCGATGACCGATACACATACGGTTATATTGGATCGGAAGATTTCACGATGTATCCCATTCTTCAACCTGGAAGTTTCGTGCAAGTGGACGAAACTAAGAACAAGGTAGGGGAAGGAGTATGGCGTTCGGAGTTCGAGCGTCCTATTTACTTTGTGGAAATGCGCGAAGGATTTACCTGTTGCTGGTGCTCGATCAAGCGTGACTCCATCGTCTTGCAACCTCATCCCTTGTCTCCCGTTTCGGTGCGAGTTCTGAGATACCCGCAGGAGGCCGAGGTGCTGGGGCAGGTTATCGGGGTTGCGATGCGCCTCGGGGATTGGCATTCTCCCGATTTTCGACCAGCGCCGAAAGTGCGCTCAGCACTGACGCGAGATGTGCCCGGGCAGCTGGAGAAAGAGGCTTAGGTGAGGATTGCGCCAAGGCAGCCAGGAACTCGCTCTCTGTCAGATGCTCATTCGCGCATGACGCGGGCACGTCTTTGAGCAGCACAGCCAAGGGTTTCTTCAAGACCTCGGAGAGTAGCACGCGATGAGACGCTCGGATTGCGTTTTGTGCGGCGTCGTCGCCATATACCCTCGCCAAACCCCAGTGATCGTAGGTTCCCTTGCCGTCATGCAATCTGCCAACGTAGGAAAGTCTGCCCAACAACCCAGGGACAGCGCCCAGGGTATTCGATTCAAAGTCCTCGAGAGCGGATTTCAGTCTCATTGAAGAATTTACGATTTCCGAAATGACACCCGCATTGAACTAAATTCAGAAAACCCCTCTGCCGCCTGCAATGTATCACGGTGCGAATTCTTTCGCAAAGGAGAACTACCGTGAAACGACTCATGCTGGCTTTGGCTGCTCTAGCTCTGTTCCTCACAACTGCCGCGCTACCAAGTATGGCCGATGGCAATCCGATGTGTCCCGGCGGAGTCTGCCCCCACATCGTTGTAGC
This sequence comes from uncultured Acidobacteriaceae bacterium, assembly GCA_963789205.1. GTDB lineage: Bacteria > Acidobacteriota > Terriglobia > Terriglobales > Acidobacteriaceae > Acidiflorens. The sequence continues at coordinate 330,838 of CAWBJV010000006.1, read as the reverse complement.
CTAACCAGGAAAAGACACTACGGCGGGTGCCTCTAAGCGCTATTGCGGGCGGTGCGAACCTCTTCGGAAAGGAGGACTACTGTGAATCCTTGGGGGCCTTTTTCATCCTTGAAGGGCCCTTTTAATGTCCCACAGACGCGCGAAAAGTAGCGCCCGGTTTCTCAGTTGTAAAGGAGCAGTGTCAAGGGCTATAGTGCTCTGCGATGCTCCCCGTGCATTGGCAAAAGTTGCTGGCGCTTTTCCTGTGGATCGCGCCGCATGTGCTTCTCGCAATGCTTGCGGTCGTCCTATGGAGGCGCCGCTTCTACCGGGAATTTCCGGTCTTTTTCACGTATGCGCTTTACGAAGTTGCTGAGTTTATTCTGCTGTTTGCGTTGTATTCCGTTTCAGGCGGCGGAAAGCAGTATGCATATGCTTATTGCGCCACGCTGTTGCTTAGCATCGCTCTGCGTTTCGGGGTAATTGACGAGGTTTCTAAAGATTTGTTTCGTGAATCTCAATTTCTGAAAGTGGCAGCGAGGCGATCGCTGCAATGCGTAACAGGTTTGCTGTTTTTAGTTGGTGTTTTGCTCGCTGTCTATGCGCCGGGAGACAATAGCGTCAGGTGGATTGCCGGTGTGTCCGTCGTCAACCGGGGAGCGGCTATGGTTCAATGTGGCTTGCTCCTTTCCTTGTTGCTCTTTTCGGGATTCCTGGGTGTGACCTGGCGGGGCACCGCATTCGGGATCACGTTGGGTCTTGGCGTTCTGACAAGCGTCGATCTTGCCACTTACGCTCTTCGGGCGGAATTCACCAGTAAGGTAGGCGAGGAATTCTTGAACTTGTTGATACCCGGCACCTACCTCGTTTGTGTTTTGATCTGGATCAGGTACTTGCTGGCGCCCGAGCTTCAACCTGCGTCCCCCACGGTTGTTCCCCATGGTGAGGTGGAGACTTGGAACTCGGAGCTTCAACGCTTGCTCAGGGATTGATTTCTCCGGCGATGACTTCTACGGCAATGACTGCCGCTTGGACTCTTGTCGCCGTTGCGTTCTTCGCCCTTGTGATACTGGTGTATGTTGCCCTCCGCAGCCGCGCGCGCCGGCTCGACCTGGTAAAAGCTGATTTGGAAAGAGCTGTCCGGACTTTCCGCTCGCTCGACATAGAGGCCTTCAGAAACCTGGTCGATTCAGATGAGGAAGCGTTCCTTCGCGATAATTTGTCGCCCAAGAAGTTCCGCGAGATTAAGCGGCGGCGCGCGTGGGCGGCACTCATCTATGCCTGGGAAGCGGGAGGGGCCGCGACGGCGCTGGCCAAGATTGGTCAAGCCGCGCAGCGGAGCTCCGACCCAAAGATCGCGGCGTCCGGCGTTCAGCTTACCGAGAATGCCTTTCGGCTTCGATTGCAAACCATCGGGGCTTGCCTCCATCTGCTGACCGAGGTCGTATTGCCAGGCGTGCAAAGCCGATCGCTTCCGGTCTTAGTAGATCAATATGAGCGAGCAGCGGAAACACTCTTTCGAGTCGGCAGATTTCCATCAGGAAGACACGGGTTGATACCCAGATAACTCTCGGCATCCTGAACTACAATAGCGAGCGCGGCACTGCTAAGCGGCCCCTACATCCCCCGTATCATTCTCCTCCTCCTCGCTGCGAGGAGTGTCTGTCAGGCGCAATTTCCAACATCCGCCGAGATGAGAAGGCTCAGCGCGACCCATGTCCCCTAGTAGTGCGAGCGCGTCCTGGATGGTTCGCGGCGTCTCTCTGAAGCGGAGTGCCAACTCTGGAACCTCGACGATCGCGTACGGCGCGGCGTAGCCATGGTATTCCTGGACCATTCGCCCGTGATCAAGGATTGCTCCTGAGAGCTGGAGCAGTTGATGAAATTCTTCGAGGGTTAACCGCCGTTCCAGACGCAGTGTCTGTTTGAGACGGCCAATTAGCCGTCGTAACTTATCCCGATCCATAACCCCAGCCCGAAAGAGAGTTTGGCGATTCCTAACGCAATCCGTGAGCAAGAATCCCAACCCGAGCAGCGATGGTATATGCCTCCTCTTTTATTGGTTGGCAGCAAATTTCCTGTTACGAAAACCGAATAGACTGTCTCGGGCAGCAGATGCATTCAGCCAGCAACCCTCTTCACAGGGTAAAATTCTCAGATGGCACGCGGCTGGGAGAGTAAGTCCGTAGAGCAACAACAAGAGGAGATGTCCGAGCCGCGGAAGACCGTCCGCCCACCGATCTCGCCCGAGCAGCAGCAACGCAACCGGAAACGCGAGGGCCTGCTTCTTTCCCGGAAACGCCTCACTCAACAACTGCAGGCAGCCAGCAACCCTCGCCACCGCCAAATCCTGGAGCAGGCGATTGCGGAGTTGGATAGTCAACTCCCGTCTTTTGAATAAAATACAGACTCGCCGTCACCAAAGAGAGGGGCCCGAGCGCATACCTCCCATAACGAAAACCACGGTCCCATTCCTTGTCCCCTGACGTATAATTGTGGGGTTGATGAAAGCCTACGTTTACGTTTCATTGAAGAAGAGCGTTCTGGATCCGCAGGGTAAGACTATCCACGGCGCCCTTACGAAAATCGGCTACAAGAGTTTGCACGATGTGCGGCAAGGAAAGTATTTCGAAATTACTCTCAACGGCGGTATCTCAAAGGATGAGGCGCAAGCGGAAGTAGAGCGGATCGCGCGCGAAGTTCTAACGAACCCAGTCATTGAAGAGTTTCGTTTCTCCCTCGAAGAGTAGATCTCCGTTTTGTGTGTGCCCGAACTATCACCGGTCCCCCACCGATACATTCGTCAAGGAGCCAATTAGCCAATGTGCGGCATTGTGGGATATGTGGGTAAGAAACAGGTGGTCCCCGTCATCATTGAGGGTCTAAGAAAGCTGGAGTATCGCGGCTACGACTCGGCGGGGATCGCGGTGGCTGGAAACGGCGAAGGCTTGCAGATCCGCCGCGCGGAAGGCAAGCTGCGCAACCTGGAAGAAGTGATCCGCCTCAAGCCGCTCGATGGCACCTACGGCATCGGACATACCCGCTGGGCCACGCATGGCCGTCCCACCGAAGAGAACGCGCATCCGCATCGCGACTGCACCGGCAGGATCGTGGTGGTGCACAATGGCATTGTCGAGAACTATCTCTCGCTCAAGAAGAAGTTGATCGCGGAAGGACACAAGTTCACCACCGAAACCGATACGGAAATCATCGCGCACCTGGTGGAGAAGCATTACGTGCAAACGGGAAACGGTCATCGCCCATCGCTCGAAGAAGCCGTGCGCAAAGCGGTCAAGGAACTTACCGGCGTGTTCGCGCTGGTGGTGATCGCGATTGACGAACCGAACAAGATCGTGGCGGCGCGCAATGGACCGCCCGTCGTCATCGGCCTCGGCAAGGACGAATACTTCGTCGCCTCCGACGTGCCCGCACTCCTCGATCACACGCGTGATCTTTTCTTTCTGGGCGATGGCGATCTTGCCGTGATCACTCAGGAAGGCGTGCGGGTCACCGATTTCGACGGCAGTCCAGTGGAGCGGAAAGCGCAGCGCATCACCTGGGATCCGATCATGGCGGAGAAGGGTGGCTTCAAGCACTTCATGCTCAAAGAGATTTATGAGCAGCCACGCACGGTCCGCGACACCACGCTCGGCCGCGTCTCGCAAGATACCGGAGCCATCTTCCTCAACGAGATGCAGGTCGGCGAAACCGAGTTCAAGGCGCTGAAGAAAATCAATATCGCCGCCTGCGGCACCAGTTGGCATGCCGGATTGGCGGGTAAGTTCATGATTGAGAACCTGGCCCGCGTTCCGGTCGAAGTCGACTATGCCAGCGAATGGCGCTACCGCGACCCGATCCTCGGGCCGGACACGATGACGCTGCTGATTTCGCAGTCTGGTGAAACAGCGGATACCATTGCGGCCCAGCGTGAAGCCAAGGCCAAGGGCTCGAAGACGCTGGCCATCTGCAACGTGGTCGGCTCCATGATCACGCGCGAAGCAGCCGGAACCGTCTACACGCACGCGGGTCCGGAAATTGGTGTGGCTTCGACCAAGGCTTTCACCGGACAACTTACCGCTCTTTATTTGTTCGCCTTGTATCTGGCGCAGGTGCGCGGCACCATGACGCCCGAACAGGCCAAGGCCGCCGTGCAACAACTCACGCACATCCCCGGCAAGCTGGAACAGATCCTCACCCACGATGAGGCCTGCGACGAGCTGGCGAAAACTTACGTCCGTTCGCAGGACTTCCTTTTCTTAGGACGAGGTATTCACTATCCCATCGCGCTCGAAGGCGCGCTCAAGCTCAAGGAAATTTCCTACATTCACGCCGAAGGTTATCCGGCGGGCGAGATGAAGCATGGCCCGAATGCGCTGATTGACGAAAATCTTCCGGTTGTCATCATTGCCACGCGCGATGTAAGCAGCCCACAATCGATGGTCCGTTACGAAAAAACGATGTCGAACCTGAAAGAAGTGAAGGCCCGTTCCGGAATCGTCATCGCGCTCGCCACTGAGGGTGACAAAGAGATCGCCGAAGAAGCGGACCATGTGCTCTTCGTTCCACCGGCGCCGGAAGAATTGTCGGCAATTCTGGAGATCGTCCCGCTGCAACTGCTGGCCTATCACATCGCCGTACGCCGCGGCTGCGACGTCGATCAGCCGCGCAATTTGGCGAAGTCGGTGACGGTGGAGTAGGCAGCCGTCAGCTGTCAATGGCTAGGAACTGAGAGCCAAAAACCATCCGTCACCGTGCGGCTTCAACCGTAAGCCTCAAACCTACCGCCTTGGTGACGGCAACAAGGGTAGAGAGCCGAGGGTTCCCACGCACCGATAATGCGCGATACAAACTCTCTCGCTCGATGCCGGCGGCTTTGGCCACCTTGGCAATGCCGCCTCTGGCTTCCGCGATGCGGCGCAGGGCGATCAGGAGCACGCTGGGTTCGTCGTCATCCTCCAATGCAGCTCTGAGGTACTCCGCGGCAAACTCGGGATTGTCGCGCAGTTCACGAACTGTGGCTTCGTCATGAGATATGCTCGCCTTGCGCTTCATTGGGCACGTGTCCTTTCCGTAATAGTCTTTGAGGTATTCCGTTGCGCGTTTGACATCGGAGGACTGTTTCCGCTTGTCCCCGCCACACAGAAGTAAGACGCAAGTTCGACCGGCCAGCGCGTAATAAATCCGATAGCCTGGCCCCCAGTCGATGCGCAGCTCAAACAATCCCCCGCGCAACGACTTGCAGTCTCCGAAGTTTCCTGCCGATAGGCGATCAATTCGAACCGCAATCTTTGCCCTTGTCCGGTTGTCCTTCAGCCCAGATAGCCACTCGCCCAACACATCTCTGCCGGTTTTAGTCACGTAGCGGCGGAGTTCGATCACACTGTCATTGTAACTTATACATCACACCAAGACAAGAGCTATCCGCCAGGCTGCCTCGTCGTGGCGCGAAAAGTGCCGCAGGCGGCGCATGAGGGCTTCGCGTCCTGCAATCGTTTGCAATCATCCAACTGAGTAATGGCTCAGTTCAAGACTTTCGACGCTCGTGTGCTGCGCTCCACGGCGCTCTCTGAATTCACCAAGCACATCGAACTTGAAGTGAACGGCGTAACCCGCTTCGGCTTCGTTCCCGGACAGTGGCTTTCGGTGAAGGCCAACACTCCCGATGGCGAGGAGATTACGCGCGCGTATTCGATCGCGTCGCCGCCGTCCGAGAACGGGCACGTCGCCATCTGCCTGAATCGCGTGCAGGACGGATTTATGTCGAACTATCTCTGCAGCCTCGACGAAGGCGCGACAATCGTATTTCAGGGACCGTTTGGCGATTTCATTCTGCGTCCACCGCTGCGCGACACCGTGTTCATTGCGACTGGTACCGGGATCGCGCCGTTCCGCTCCATGCTGCCCTGGCTGCTGGCGGAAGACGACCGTCATCGGGGACGCGAGTTCTGGCTGCTCTTCGGCGCGCGCGGCGAGCGGGACATTTACTATCGCGAGGAGTTTGAACGTCTCGCCGCCGAACACGCCAACTTTCATTTTCTGCCCACGCTGAGCCGTGCCGCTCCCGAGTGGAAAGGGCTGCGAGGATACGTGCAGCAACATCTGCCCGAAATCGTTGGAACCCTCACCGACATGCACGCCTACATCTGCGGCCTCGACAAGATGGTCAAGGCGAACCGGGAGTTGCTGAAGAGTCTGGGCTGGGATCGAACGTCGATCCGTTACGAAAAATACGACTGACCCCGTAGAATAGTTGCCGGTCCGTTTCGATCGAGGAGAGCCATCGTGTACGTTGCAAATGACAAGCGTTACGACTCCATGCAATATCGCCGCTCGGGACGCAGCGGCATCCAACTTCCCGCCGTCTCGCTCGGACTGTGGCACAACTTCGGCGGCGTGGATAACTTCGAAAACTCGCGCGCCATGTTGCGCCGCGCCTTCGATCTCGGCATCACCCATTTCGATCTCGCCAACAATTACGGCCCTCCGTATGGATCGGCGGAAGAAACTTTCGGGCAGATCATGAAGAAGGATTTTCTTCCCTACCGCGACGAACTGATCATCTCGACCAAGGCGGGCTGGGATATGTGGCCCGGGCCTTACGGCGATCTGGGCTCGCGCAAGTACTTGCTCGCCAGCCTCGATCAGAGCCTGAAGCGGATGGGGCTTGAGTATGTCGACATTTTCTACCATCACCGTCCCGATCCCGACACGCCGATGGAAGAATCGATGGGGGCGCTCGACACGGCAGTACGCTCGGGCCGCGCGCTCTACGCGGGCATTTCGGCTTACAACGCCAAGCAGACGGCGCAGGCGGTAAAGATTCTGCGCGACCTGGGAACGCATTGCCTGATTCATCAGCCGAAGTATTCGATGTTCGTGCGCGATCCTGAACAGGGATTGTTCGACGTGCTGGAGAAAGAAGGCGTGGGATCGATCGTTTTCAGCCCGCTGGCGCAGGGAATGCTGTCGGATCGCTATCTGAAGGGAATTCCAAGTGACTCACGCGCCGCTCGCGATTTCTTTCTCAAGAAGAAAGACCTCGGGGAAGCGACTCTCGCCAAGGTTCGCTCGCTGAATGAAATCGCCGCGCAGCGAGGACAGACGCTGGCCGAAATGGCGGTGGCGTGGGTACTGCGCGATCCGCGCGTCACCAGCGCGCTAGTTGGCACAAGCAAAGTGTCGCAGGTGGACGACAACGTAGCCGCGCTAAAGAACCTGAAATTCTCAGCCGAGGAGCTGAGCAAGATTGACGGCATCCTCGCCGGCAAATCGGCGTCAAAATGAAAGTACCTAAGCCTACGACAAATATCATTCGTTGCACTTGGGCGAGCAACGAGCTCTCGATTCTCTATCACGACCGCGAATGGGGCGTCCCGCAGCATGAGGACCGCGTGCTGTTCGAGTTCCTGATTCTGGAGGGTGCGCAAGCCGGGCTGAGCTGGGACACGATTCTGCGGAAGCGCGAGAATTATCGCGCGGCCTTTGACGGGTTCGACGCGGAGAAAATCGCGCGCTACGACCGGCGAAAGGCGCAGCGCCTATTGCTCGATGAGGGAATCGTCCGCAATCGGCTGAAGGTAGCTTCGGCGATACAGAACGCCAAAGCATTTCTGGCGGTGCAAAAGGAATTCGGCGCGTTTGACCGCTACATCTGGAAGTTTGTCGGCGGCAAACCCCGAGTAAACGCCTGGCGGTTGGGGAAGGGAATTCCGGCGAGCACTCCTGACTCGGACGCGATGAGCAAGGATCTGAAGAAACGCGGCTTCAACTTTGTCGGCTCGACTATCTGTTACGCCTTCATGCAGGCTACGGGGCTGGTGAACGACCATGCGGTGGAGTGTTTCCGCTATCCGCAGTAGTGCTGTGGATGCGCAAGTTAAACTACCGTCTTTAGCGCGCTTCGCATCCATGAATCAAAATCCCTGAGGAGTTTACGCTCGGAAGCCTAGAATGGTTCTTTAGCGGCATAAGATCGACAAACTCGGCCGAAAAGGGGATTGACCATGCTTATTCTCCTACGCCGTAACGGCGCGCAGTCGCTCCTTTTTCTTCTCCTCGTGTCCGGCTTGTTTTTGATCGGAACCGGTCGAAGTCCTGCAGTTGAAACCTCACAATCAGCAACCGCGGGCTGGAAAATCAAGTTCGACGAGAGTGGTTCGAGTCCCGTGATCGCCGATGGAGTGCTTTACATCGGATCGGCGGACGGCGCGGTCTATGCACTGGACCCCGCAACGGGTGAGACCAAATGGCGCTTTCAGATGGGGGAGAGCCTCTCGCCGGCCGCTTCCGGTGGCCAAATCATAACCGTGCCCAAAGCCACCAGCGCTGTCGACCAGATGGTCGCTGGAATAAAGGCCGCAGAAAAGCAAAAGGAACAAGGAATAAGAAGAGTGGACATGACGCCTGCGGTCGAGAATGGGACGGTCTTCGTCGGCTCGGGCGACCACTCGTTCTATGCCATCGACGCCGCCACCGGGAAAAGGAAATGGTCGTATGACATTGGCTACGCGATGGCCTCGAGTAGCAACAGCAGTTTCCCGGTGCCGCCTCCGGTCGTCAAGGACGGCACGCTTTACTTCGCAACCGGGGACGGCCTCCACGCCATTGATGCGCTCACTGGCAAGAGGAAATGGCTGTTTGAAACATGGCAAGCGAACTATTTTGACCGGAAACACGCGGCGGAGGGACCGGTTCTGGGCAATGGCGTCATCTTCCTCACAATGTGGGTCTACCTTGATCCGAACACGCAAAAGAGCCTCCTCTACGCGGTTGACCCGGGATCGGGCAAAGCAAAGTGGGTGACCAACGTCGGCGGATGGGACGTTACTGCGCCGGCGACGTCGAAGGGATTGGCGTTTTTCGCAGTCGAAGATCCCGGCCCGACACCTACTTCCTTTTCAGGTCGCGAAACGCTGTATGCGATCAATGCAGCCGATGGACAAGTGAAATGGAAGTTAAGCACGGGAAGAAAGTACGGCACGCAGCTGCTTATCGCTGGCAATACCATCTACTTCAGCACCGACACGAACCTGCAGGCGCTGGAACTCGAAACCGGACGCCAGCTCTGGAGCTTCAGCGCGGATGAAATCAGCGAGATCCGGGCTGACGATCAGCGCCTCTACGTGGCCACCCACAAGGGTTCAATCATGCGTCCGAAAGATACGCTACACGCGCTTGCGCTCTCCACCGGACAGGAGAAATGGTCGCAAAACTTCGGCGGGTCCGCGCGTGTTGCGATGATCCAGGATGGAGTTGTGTATGCCGGCAGAGAGCATCTCCACGCCATCGATGCGGCCACCGGCAAGGAGTTGTGGTCTTTCAAGGGAACGGGCCGCGAGTCGGCTCGGCTGATTTCTGAGGGCAGGATTTTCCTGACCTCCCCGACCATGGACTACATTGGAACGAAACGAGTGGACCAAGGCTATCTCTACGCCATCGACGCAAAAACGGGCAAGCTGAAACCCTAGGGGGATCGATGTGGGGAGGCTCTAAACGGGTCTCAGGTCCCATTGCGGAAACCGCTAAACTCCGGCATAATAATGGTTTGTCTTTACCTCGCCGGACTCTTCCGGGCAAAGGATACTGAAGTCTGTGTTAATGATCCGACTGGCGCGCTTTGGTGCGCGCAAACAACCGTATTACCGCGTGGTGGTGATTGAGAAGGAGCGGGCTCGCAATGGCCGCCCGGTGGAAGTGGTGGGCACGTATAATCCACGCACCAATCCGGCCACTTTCGACCTGAAACGGGAGCGCATCGAGCACTGGGTTTCAAAAGGCGCCCAACTTTCGGACCGCGTCAGGAAACTGCTTGCTCTGCCCGCGCCGGCTGCGGCCGCTTCGGTCGCCTAGCCGTCCTTACACTCGCCAATTCAGGAGCACCGACAGAGAATGATCGAGCCTGCCACCAGCCCGCGCGCCATGATTGAGCACATCGCCAAGGCGATCGTCGAGGCCAAGGGCGAGGTTTTTATCGACGAGTACGAAGATGGAGACGAAACCGTCATCGAACTGGAAGTGGCCGAGGCTGACTTGGGCAGGATCATTGGACGCTCCGGCCGCGTTGCACGTGCCTTGCGCAACGTGCTGAGCGCGGTGGGCTCGAAGCTGAACAAGCGCTACGCGCTCGAGATCATCGAATAGACGAGTGGCGAATGGCGGCACCGGACGCAAGCGGCGAATGGATTAGCCTGGCGGTCGTCATCAAGACGCAGGGACGTCGCGGAGAAGTAGCGGTCGAATTGCACACAGATGTTCCGGACCGCTTCCGGCAAAGCATGCGGCTGTGGGCGCTCGCGAAAGATGGCCAGCGTCGCGAAGTAACGGTCGAGGATCTCTGGCCGCATAAGAGTTTTCTGGTGCTGAAGTTTCAGGGCATTGAGACGATTTCCGATGCCGAGCCGTTGGTAGGCGCCGAGCTTCAGCTTCCGCGCAGCGAACGCGCCGAGTTGAAACCGGGCTGGACGTACCTTAGCGACCTGATCGGTTGCACAGTGTTCGATGGCCAGCGCGAGGTCGGCGAGATTGAAGACGTGCAGTTCGGGGCGGGAGAAGCGCCGCTGTTGGTGGTTCGAAGTAAAGAGCAGACGAGTGCGAAGTTGCCATACGAAATCCCCTTCGCCGAAGCGTTCCTGGAAAAGCTCGATTTGGTGGGGAAACAGGTCCGGATGAAGTTGCCGGAAGGCTTGCTGGAAGTGAACACGCCGAAGAGCGATTGAGTCATTGAATCATTGAGGCGTTGAATCACTGGCTCCAGGTTTCAATGATTCAATACCTCAATGACTAAATGCAGGATCGACATACTCACGATCTTTCCCGATTTTTTTCGCGGACCACTGGATTACGGAATTGTCCGCCGGGCGCGGGAAATGGGCCTGGTGGAAATTAACATTCACGATCTGCGGGCGTTTACGAAAGACAAGCACCGCACCGTGGATGACCGCCCGTTCGGCGGCGGCGAGGGCATGGTCCTTAAGCCGGAACCGATCTTTGAATGTTTGGAGTCGTTCGGCGATGTGGCATCGCGTGAAGTGCGCTTAAGCGCGGGCGCGAAACAGTCGGTGATTCTGCTTTCCGCGCAGGGACGCAGGTTCGATCAGGCGCTGGCGGCGGAAATTTCCGCGCTCGACAGGATCGTCCTCATCTGCGGACGCTACGAAGGTGTAGATGAACGCATCAGCGAGCACCTGGCGGATCGCGAAGTTTCGATTGGCGACTATGTGCTGAGCGGCGGCGAACTGGGCGCAGCGGTGATTGTGGACACGGTGACGCGGCTGATCCCGGGCGCGGTGGGCAACGAGGCTTCCACGCGGCAGGAGTCATTCACTGAGACGCGCACCGAGTTGTTCACCGAACTGCCGGAGCTGGCCGGCGACGGACCGAGTTCGACCTGCGTTTCCGGCGGATTGCTCGACTATCCGCATTACACGCGGCCCGCGGATTTTCGAGGCATGGCGGTGCCGGAAGTATTGATGAACGGCAACCATGACCAGATTCGCAGCTGGCGCCGCAAAACGGCTTTGGCAAAAACGCTGCGCAACCGTCCCGATTTACTGGAGCGGGTTGCGCTGACGGCGGAAGACAAGGAATTGCTGAATCAGATTAAGTTAGAGCAGATCAAGCCGGCCCAAATTGACGGCAAGAATTAGGAAGGAAACTTATGCGCAATCCGATTATCGAAAAACTGCTGGCGAAATCGCGCCGCACCGACATCCCCAAGTTTGGTCCCGGCGATACGATCAAGGTACTGGTCAAGATCAGAGAAGGCGAAAAAGAACGCCTGCAGGCGTTCGAAGGCGTCGTCATTGCCCGCAAGCGAGGCGCCCAGCCCAGCTTTACGGTGCGCAAGATCAGTTTCGGCCAGGGCGTGGAGCGTATTTTCCCCATCGACTCCAAGGTCATCGACAAGATTGACGTCGTGCGCTCGGCCAAAGTCCGTCGTGCGAAACTTTATTATTTGCGCGGACTCAAGGGCAAGGCCGCGCGGCTGAAAGAAGTCGAACAGCAGTAAGCGGTTCCTCATTGTGGGGTGACGGGGCTCTGCCCCGTCCAAGCGGGGCGAAGCCCCGCTTCCACTTATCGAACATCTCCTCTTGCTTAGCACTGCTTCTTCGGCGAAGATGCTGATCAGCATCCGTGTCCAAGTCCGCCTCCACATCGAAAAAGTCGAACGCAGACGGAGTCTCCGCCGCCACCGCCAAGTTGCGCTTGCTGAAAAAGCTGCGCTGCACCCTTAACTTTGAAAAGCGGGCTTGGGCTGCGGGCGCGACGCACGTTGCCGGAGTCGATGAAGTCGGTCGCGGATCGCTGTTCGGCCCGGTCGTAGCGGCCGCCGTCATCCTCTATCAGAACGACGACCCGGCATACCGAATTCGCGGCCTGCGCGATTCGAAGTTGCTTCTCGCCGAGCGCCGCGAAGAACTCGCGCACATGATTCGCCGGCATTCGATCGCCTGGGCTATTGCCGCCGTGGATTCCGCCCGCATCGATCAAATCAATATCTACCAGGCTTCGCGCCTCGCCATGCTGCGTGCAGTGCAGCAGCTGGCGCCGGCGGCGAGTTATCTTCTGGTCGATGCAGTCAGACTCGATTGCGAGCTTCCCCAACAGCCGATCATTCATGGCGACGCGCTCTCGGCTTCGATCGCCGCCGCCTCCATTATTGCGAAGGTCGAACGTGACCGCATGATCTCCGCCTGGGACCCGGTCTTTCCGATGTACGGCCTGGCCTCGAACAAGGGATACTGCACGCCGCACCACCTCGCGGCCCTGCGCGAGCACGGCCCCTCGCCGCTACATCGCCAGTCGTTTTCGCCGGTGTGGAGCGCACCGATTCCGCAGGAAGTTCTGGGGTTCATGATGGACGAGGCTGCTAAGAAAGTAATTTCCGGCGACGAAGAGCTCGTGGCAGCGATTTCAGAGGGCTGAGGAATCGTATCCAGATAAATTTGTCATCCCGAGCGAAGCGAGGATCTGCAGTCCGCTGCAAAATGCAGATCCCTCGCTTCGCTCGGGATGACAATCAGCAACGGACGCGCCTTTATTTCGCGCGATAAATTTCCGTGAGCAGATCCGGCTTCGATTCGTCCCGCACCAGGTGTGGATACTTCTCGCCACCGTGATAATCCAATTTCACTACCCGGAAATAATCCGTGTTTTCCACGATGATCTCAATCGGCGACGAACTGGTCTTCGCTGCTCGAATCGCGTCGCGCCAGTCATCCGCCGAAAACCTGCGGCCGTTCACGGCGACAATCTTCATCCCCGGCCCGATCCCGGCCTTGGCGGCCATCATGCCCTCGATGGTATCTCGAATCACGCCATCGCTCCCGACCAACAACCCGACCGAGTAATGCGCATTGATCGTCTTTCCCTCGGGATCCTGGGCGCGATCCAGCTCCGAAGGATACTCGTCGTACACCAGTTTCCATCCGCTGCCTTCGACTCCGCCCAGCGGCGCACGCGGGCCATGATTGGACAGTCGCTCCGTCCAGAAGCCGCGCCAGTCGTAGGGAGCGACCTGGTTCAGCGCGCTCATCACGTCGTCGAACGTGTAGGTCTTGACCATGGGGGGACCGCTGGGCGCTCCATAAAACAGTTTGCAGAAATCGTCCAAAGATTTTGTGCCCTTCGTTTGCTGACGGATGATCACATCCGCCCACAGCCACGTGAGCACGTCTTCGTCGTAATAGTCGAGCCCGCGGCGATAATCTTCCCAGGCGTGGGGAGCGTTCTGCATGGTGGGAACGCCGTCGGCGGTATCCTGCAAATTGCGCCATACCCGGCCCGAACGATGATCCAGATCCGCCGCTATTTGTGCCAGCGCGTCGCGAGCCAAGGAAGGCGTGCGCTCGCCGCTCCGCGCTGCCAGCATATCTCCCAGGTATGACGTCAGGCCTTCGTACACCCACAGCAAATCGGTCTGCATGGGCTGTTCGAAATCGGGCGTCGCCAGATCCGCCGGACGCCGGTACTTGCCGTTCCACGAATGCACATACTCGTGCGGCAGAAGTCCGGCGGCCAGTTTCCGTCCGTCTTCTTCCACCAACGACCGCTCTTCGACCCGGCTGTCATTCGATTCGTGATGCTCCAATCCGAAATGCGCGACGTGATCGCTTAGGGTCAGCAGGAAGTGGTAGCCGGTATAGTGCCGCGCGCCAAACAGAATTCCCGCTTGCGTCACCAGGTTCCGGTAGTGCTCCCAGACTTCTTCCGGAGCATCGAGCGCGGCGGCGCTGTCGGCTACAACGTCGATTTCGGCGGGAGGATTTTCGGTGCTGAGCGGCACCACCTTCAAATACTCGCCAGTGATGACCGGACCATCCACCAGCATGGTCAGCGAAACCGGCGCAAAATGAATGTCGTTATTGTTGCCCGCCTGATTGGAAACATGCAGCGACGTTCCAAACTTCCATCCCGCCGGGAGCCGCAGGCTCGCGCTATAGGTGAGTTGATCGGAGCCGTAGCCGGCGGGATAGAGCAACAGCGCGTTCCAGTTGACGATGTACAACTTTTCCGTCGCGGAGAGCCCGGAGCTATATCCAGGTTCAAACGACGCAGGTGAAGCATAATCGAGATTCGCGATGACTTCGTTCTCGCCCGCTGGAACTTCCACGTGAAAAGTAAAACCGTCGAGCAGATCGCGCCGCCATGGCAGCGTCTTTCCGCTCGCCGTAAACTTCAGGCCCGTCAAATCCGTGATCGGACCAGTCGGCCCGTGCTCGCCGGGAATCCATTTCGGATAGTAGAGCGTGAGCGTACCGGGCTTGGCCGGAATGCGCAATTGCGCGTGGATGATCTTGCGCGGCGCTTCCGACGCATCCACAGAGAGCGCGACGGTCGGACCATTTGCCCCAAAAGCTGAAAACGCTGACAACAGAAAAATTGCAAGACAAGGAAATTTCCTACCCCCACAACTTGAGCCCATTCCGCCTCCGGATTGTCGTTTCGTGCGCAGCGATGCAAATTGGACCGCACGTAAATATATCAGTCTGCGGGTCCGATTCGCTGCCATCAACCGGCATCCCAGCCTGCTATCATCTCCGACGTGCCTGCACGCGGAAAATTTATTACTTTCGAAGGTCTCGACGGCAGCGGCAAGAGCACGCAAATCGAAAAACTGGCCCGTTCCCTGCGCGCCCACGGCCTTTCTGTCACCGTGACTCGCGAACCGGGCGGCACCGCCGCCGGCGAAAGAATTCGCGAGGTGCTGTTGCACTCCGCTACCTCGGGCCTTTCTCCGTTCACTGAAATGGCGCTTATGTTCGCTTCCCGCGCCCAGCATATTCACGAGGTCATTCTGCCCGCGCTCGCCGAAGGGCGCATCGTGCTCTCGGATCGCTTCACCGATTCGACCGAGGCTTACCAGGGTGGAGGCCGCAAACTGGGCACGAAGCCGGTGCTGCAGATGCACGAAATCCTCTGCGGAAATCTGCAGCCCGACCTGACCGTCTTACTAGACAATGAGGTGGCGTTCACCGTCGAGCGCGCTCGGCGCCGCAATCGCAAACACAAAGGTGGCCGATCGGAAAAAAGCTCGGAAAAAGACGAGAACCGCTTTGAGCAGGAAAACCGCGCTTTCTTTGGACGCGTCCGCCACGCCTACCTGGCGATCGCGGCCCGCGAGCCACAGCGGGTGCACGTGGTAAACGCCCGAGGTACGCCCAACGAAACGCATGCCGTTATCATGGAGTTGGTGCGCAAGAAATTGAAGATCTGAGGAAGAGCTCTTGTCTCTTAGCGTTTGGCTTTTAGCTAAGAGCCAAGAGCTAATCGCCAGCAGCGTCTTTATGCCATTTTCCGATTTCGTTGGCAACCCGGAGACCATCCATCGCCTGCGCGAGATGCTGGCGCGCAAGCGCTTTCCGCACGCCGTCATTCTTTCCGGCGCGCAGGGATCGGGCAAGTACACGCTCGCGCTTATGCTCGCCCGCACGCTGAACTGCCTGGAGCGGCCGACCACTGACGGCATGCCCGATTTCTGCGGACACTGCTCGAACTGCACTCGCATCGCTCAATCCGAAGACCTCGCCTCCCGTTTCGCCGAAGCCGTCGAGGCTCGCGAAAATCTGCGCGACACGGACAAGAAAGAAACCCGGCTCTTCGTCCAGACTCACCCCGATGTGCTCATTATCCCGCCCGACCCTCCGCAACTGATGATCAAGGTCGATCAGGTTCGCCATGTGATTGAGACCATCTACTATCGGCCCGGTGAAGCCCGCGAACGGGTTTACATCTTCACCAGTTCGGCCTTCATGAAGGAGGCCGCCAACTCGCTGCTCAAAGTTCTGGAGGAGCCGCCCGAGTTCGCCAGCATTTTTCTGCTCACTGAGAACCCCGGCGAACTGCTGCCGACGATCCGTTCCCGCTCCATGATCTTCAACCTGGGGGCACTGGCGGTCACGGAGATCGAGAGCCGGCTCGCCCAGCTTCGCCCCGAGTGGAATGCACGGCAGCGCGCGCTGGTCGCCCGCCTCAGCGAAGGCGCCATCGGACGCGCCCTATCCTTCGATCTCGAAAGCTATGTGGCAGCTCGCAACCATGCTCTAATCATGCTGAAATCCGCGCTCGGTAACGACAGCAACAGCGCCCACACCGAGTTGTTCAAAGTCACAGAAAGCTACCGTTCGGGCGCCGAGGGCCGCGCGAAAATCGACAACCTTCTTCGCACCTTCTACTCATTGCTCGAAGACCTGATGTTCCTGCAATCGGGGGCGGCGCAACTGGTCCGGAATACGGACATTCAGGGCGAACTGAAGAAAATGTCTGAGTCCGCCGACTTCGCCTGGGTGCGGCGCGCGGCGGAAGGTCTCGGCGAAGTGGAGCGTGGGCTGCGCCGCAACCTGCTGCGCTCGCTCTCGCTCGATGCCTTCGCTACCGCGCTGGAGCGCGCTTCCTGGTAGAGATGCGGCTTGCCGTGTCTCCGGCTGAGGGCACCCCCGTGCAAAAAAGATGGGGCAAGCCCCGTCTCTACAGGTGGGAAGACCTTACGGATCCAGCCTGCCGAGACGAAAAAGCACCGAATCGAGCAACTATATCCCACGCGGCGGGAACCATCCTATTGCACAAAAGACACTGCACAAAGGATTGTCATCGCCTGTCCGCTGTGATACCGTAACCGTCAGTTCACACCTCTGGACCCACAATTCAGGCTCAAGTGTTGTGGCATTCTGTTCGCCCGGCGCGCAGGTGGTGCGATTTGAAAGATGCAGTCGACTCCATACCCGCTGAACAATCCGCCGATCAGGAAAGCTTCGCGAATCGCAAGCTGATCCGCCCGATCCTCAATCGCACCGACCACAACCACAATAGTCATGCTCACAACCACGCGCCCGCTGAGCGCCGGGACAGGGACCGAGATAGGGATCGTGACCGTTCCGCCGCTCCGGCCAAGAAGACCGCGCCTACCGAGCAGACTAACGCAGAAAATTTTTATTATCAGAAGCAGATGCAGTCGAAGACCCCCATGGTCATCGTGTTGCGCGACGGCGAGGAAGTCCACGGCTATATCGAGTGGTACGACAAGAACTGCATCAAGCTGAACCGCGCCGGCTCCGCTAATCTGATGATCTACAAGCCCGCCATCAAATACATGTTCAAGGAAGGCGAGGGCGAGCGGAAGTAGGCGGTCATCCCTGGGACAAATTGCTGTTTAATGGCAGAACAATCTCCGTCAATAGTGCCACGTTTTTCACAGGCGTACACATTGACGCCAGAACCTATCGCGGATAAAGTGATCCCAACGAATCGCGTCTGGCGATTATTCTATAGATCACACCAGCCACAATGCAGTTGGAGGAGCCGCGACAATTGCCTAGCGTCTTCGTGGTACCCGTGTACATCGAAGTATCAGGCGGCTTTGAGCGAGCCGTAGACACGTTAGAATTGTATTTGCAGCGCGCGGGTTACCTCTTTCACACAGGGGAGCCGTTGCCTGAGACCCTTGAGGAAACAAAAAGGGCGTTAGAGAACGAGCGGGCGCACCGAGGCGACGATGGCAGGCCAGGAGCGGAGTTATCTCCTTGAACTCTGGGACAAGGGTGTTTGCCCAAACTGCGCCAAGAAGATTCCCGACGGTAATCGTGTCGGGAGTGGCAAGAAGAGTGACGGTGGGTTTTGCAGTCTCGACTGCTATGGCGAATATTACAAAGCCGAGCTCACGGACAGACACAAGAAGGCAATAGCGGCTGCAGAGAAGCACCGCAATTCGTAAGAGTCGTGAGGTTGAGAGTGGGTATCGTGGAGCGGTCGCTGTTCCCCGAAATATACGACCAAAAGGGCGGGGACGGTATTCTGCCTTGGCAAGAGATCAAGCGACTCGTGCAGGCTGGCCGCATAAGCGCTAGCCCAGAAGTGTCAGACTCTCAACTCCAACCGGCAAGTCTTGATCTGCGCTTGGGCCGTGAGGCTTATCGTGTTGAAGCGAGTTTCCTGCGTGGGCGCTCGGCCACTCTTCTTACAAAGGTGCACGAGTTGCTCCACTCCACTATTGACCTCACCCAGCCGACTCCGCCTTTGTTGGAACCCCGCGTCGTGTACATAATCCCGCTGCTCGAACGACTGAACCTTCCAAACAATATTCAAGGTGTAGCCAACCCGAAGAGCACAACTGGACGCCTCGACATATTTACGCGGTTAATTACCGAGTGCGGTGATGAGTTCGACCATGTTGAGAAAGGGTACTCCGGCCAACTTTATGTGGAAGTTTCCTCTAGAACGTTTCCAATACGTCTGAGGGCTGGGATGAAACTCAACCAACTGCGCTTTGTGCGGGGCACCTCAGCAAGGCTAGGTAACGGAAATCTGAGAGAACTGGCGAAGGAGCAGCGCCTTGTCTACGATGCTGAAGGCAGCCCCTCGAAGAATCACGTTGGCGACGGCGTGGAGATTACCGTAGACCTGGAAGGCAGCAACCGCGCGAGTATCGTCGCCTATAAGGCCAAAGGATCCGACCGAGAGATAGAACTGGACAAAATCGGCTACTATGACCCGGCAGATTTCTGGGAGGCAATCCCAAGGCCCAGCGACGGCCGCATTATTCTCGATACTGGTGGTTTCTATCTATTGGCCTCTAAGAAACGGGTGCGCATCCCTCTCGATCATGCAGCGGAGATGGTCGCGCATGATCCTAGCATGGGCGAATTTCGGGTGCATTACGCCGGATTCTTCGACCCCGGCTTTGGATATGGAGCCGGCGGAGAAATCCCGGGAACAACGGCCGTGCTGGAAGTGAGGGCATACGAAGTGCCGATCTTGCTAGAGGACGAGGATCTAGTCGGCAGACTGCATTATTACCCAATGGCCAGCAAACCGGAGAGGGTATATGGCGCATCCATTAACTCTTCCTACCAGCAGCAGGGACTAGCTCTCAGCAAGCAATTCAAGCGGCCCGACTCGTACAGCAGCAGTGGCATTTCGGGTCCCACACTCAATCTCGCCACGGCGTAGATTCATGAATTTGCAAGAGAATCAGTTCTGTAACACTCGTCGGTTGACAATCCGCGCTATCTCCCTTAGCATCAATAACTTGAGACAGACCAATTCTCGGGAGACGGGAGAGACCCGTGATTAAGCTCGACATCATCAATGAAGTCGTCAACCGCACCGGGATCACCAAGACCAAGGCGGAGCTTGCCGTTGAAACCGTCTTCGAAAGCATGAAGAAGGCACTCTCGACCGGCGACCGTATTGAACTGCGCGGTTTTGGCGTGTTTAACGTGCGTCCGCGCAAGACCGGCATCGGACGGAATCCGCGCACCGGCGCCGAAGTTTCGATTCCGCCAGGCAAGGCCGTCCGCTTCAAGCCCGGGAAGGAACTGCAGTCGATTGACTAGCTGCTCGCGATTGCAGAGGGCAGACGTCAGATTGCAGAAGTAACGACTGCGATGGCTTCTTGACCTCTGCAATCTAACCTCTGACCTCAGGGTCCTATGTCCGAACCCGCATCCCCTTTTCCGACCTCCCTCGAATGGGAACCTCAGCCCCAGCCAGGTGTCTGGGTTATCCCACCGCCCCGCCAGCGCTGGTGGCTCTATGGGCTGTTCTTCGTGCTGACGATGTTCAGCACAACGGTCGTTGGCGCCCGCATGGAGTTCAACTTCCTGCACCAACAACCGGTATTTTCGCTGAATGACGATTCACTCTCTCTGTTCCCAATCGGCTGGATCGCGCAACATCCTACAAACCTGCTGCTGGGCCTTCCTTTCTCGCTCACGCTGATGTTCATCCTCTTCGCGCACGAGATGGGACACTACCTCTATGCCCGCCATTATCGCGTGTATGCGACGCTGCCGTTCTTCGTACCTTTTCCCAGCCTGATCGGAACGCTCGGCGCCTTCATCCGCATCAAGAGCCCGATCCCCTCGCGCGCCGCGCTCTTCGACATCGGAATCGCCGGGCCGATCGCTGGATTCATCCCGGCTTGCGTGGCTTTGTTCGTCGGCATCTCGCTCTCACATCCCATCGCTGGTTCTGCTGCCTCAGAGATTCAACTAGGATTTCCGCTGGTTTTTCATGTCGCTGCACGCTTGCTGCATATCAGCGTGCCGCTCTCAGCGCTCTCGCTGCATCCGATCGCCGCCGCCGCATGGGTCGGAATGTTCGCCACTGCCCTCAACCTGCTGCCGGGCGGCCAACTCGACGGCGGCCACATCGTATTTTCCATTTCGCCGCGCCTGCACCGCTGGATTTCAATGTTCACAGTCTTCGCGCTCGTGCCGCTCGGAAAATATCTTTGGACGGGTTGGTTCCTCTGGGCGGTGATGCTAACTTTGACCTTGCGGCATCCACGCGTACCCCGCTATCCCGATGTCTCCGGCCGCCGCCGCGTCCTCGCGATTTGTGCCGCTCTGATGCTGGTCCTCACCTTTACCCCCGCTCCCTTCACGCACAGCTCGGGTCGGGACGTGTGGCCTGTAATCCGTGACGGAAGCCGAGAAACGCTGCACGATCTCCGCGACGGCGTTCGCCATCTGCTGCATCGCAAATAATTTCCAGTAGAGACGCGGCTTGCCGCGTCCCCAGCTGCGTCGAAAAGAGACGACATCGCAAAGCTGTTTTGATCCGAATGTTCTCGCCCACCAGCCTTGAGCTAAAAGCCAACGGCTAAATGCCAATGGCTGTCTTTACATCAGCCACACCGCATCCACATCCACAATCACCTGCGTTCGCGGAATCTTTCGCGCCACGGCTTCGGCCAGCATCGCCCGCAAAAGCGCATTCATCTTCTCGCGGCTGGGAGACTTCAGGATGAAGTGATAACGGTAATCACGCTTCAATCGCGTAATCGGAGCTGCTGCCGGTCCAAGCACGCGAATGCCTTCATGCCGCGTCTTCTCAAACCAGCGCCCGAGTTCGCCCGACCAAGTCAGCGCCTCGTCTAACTTCTCGGAGCGGATGAGCACATTCGCAATCGCGCTGTACGGCGGATAGTGCATCCAGGCGCGAAATTGCAGCTCTTTCTCGTAGAACCCAGCAAAGTCATGCCGCGCCGCAAACTGCACCGCGTAGTGCTCCTGAAAATAAGTTTGCAACACAACTTTTCCCGGAGACTGTCCACGTCCCGCACGACCTGCCACTTGTGTCAATAGCTGAAACGTTCTCTCCGCCGCGCGGAAATCGGGCAGTCCGAGCGCCATGTCCGCTCCGATTACGCCGACCAGAGTCACGCCATGAATGTCGTGGCCTTTCGCGATCATCTGCGTGCCCACCAACATGTCGAGTGCGCCTTCATTCAGCGCGTTCAGCGCATGCTCGAAATCTTCCCGTCCGCGCACCGTATCGCGATCGAGGCGTCCGATCCGCGCCTGCGGAAACATGCCGTGCAGCAACTCTTCCAGCTTCTCCGATCCCGTCCCTACAAAGTAGACATACTCGCTGCCGCAATGCGCGCACTTGTCGGGGATGTGCTCGACATGCCCGCAATAGTGGCATTCCATTTTGCGTTCGCGCTTGTGGTGAGTCATCGAGACGGCGCAGTTCTTGCACTGCAACGTCTTGCCGCACGCGCGGCACAACACCACCGGAGAATATCCGCGCCGGTTGAGCAGCACCATGACCTGCTCTTTTTTCTCCAGCCGCTCGCGGATTTCTTCCGCCAGTTTGCGCGAGATGACCTGCTCCTGGCCCGTCTCCTGGAATTCCTGCCTCATGTCGACAATCTCGACTTCCGGCAGCGGACGCCGCTCCACGCGGTCGGGCAACTCCACGAGCGCATATTTGTTTTTCTTCGCGTTGTAGTACGACTCGAGCGAAGGCGTGGCCGAGCCGAGCACCGCGACCGCCCCCGCCATTTTTGCGCGCATCACCGCCACATCGCGCGCATGATAACGCGGCGTCTCTTCCTGCTTGTAAGACGAATCCTGCTCCTCATCGACGATCACGAGAGCAAAGTCGCTGACTGGCGCGAACACCGCCGACCGCGTTCCCGCCACCACCCGCGCCTCGCCTCGCCGGATGCGATGCCACTGCTCCGCCCGCTCCGCATTCGAGAGTCCCGAATGGATGATGGCAACTTCATCGCCGAACACCTGATGCAGATCCGCCGCCACGGCCGGAGTCAGCCCAATTTCAGGAACCAACAAGATCGACGACCGCCCCTGATCGAGGACCTGGCGCATGCAGGCCAGATACACCGCCGTCTTTCCCGATCCCGTGATGCCGTGCAGCAGCAGGCCTGCAAATTTGTGGGAGGCTACGAACTCGCCAATCTTGCCGAGCGCTTCTTTCTGCGCCGCGCTGAACTCGAACTCAAAGGGAGACTGCCGAGGCTTGAGCCTTGAAGGATTGATGGCTGGCTGCTGCTCATCCACCAGTTGAATCAACCCGCGCCGCACGAGCGTGCCGAGCGTAGTGCGCGGAACGTCGAGGCTGCGCAAAGCTTCGACCGGAGCGCGCCCGCCAGAAGCAGCCAGCGCCTCAATCAGAGTGCGCTGATTCTCGTTGAGCTTCTTTGCTGCCCCGGCCGAGTTCGTGTGGTGACGGGCCTCTGGCCCGTCCTGCCGGGCCCGGACGCCCGGCGCTCCATCGTCAGATTCGTTGATGCCCGTGACGCCCGTCTCGGTCGCAAGCAGCACCGCCACCTTCACCAAGCGCGCCGCATCCCGCGCCGCTGAAACATCCTCGCGCGCGATCCACTTCTTCCGGACCATTCCGCTGAGCAGCGCCTTTGCCACCCGCGTCGCCCCTCGCAATCTCTCTTCGCGCACGCTCTCCCGCTCTGCCAGATAATCGAGCACGCGAAATTCGACCAACTGCTGTTCCGGCGTCCGTTTCGACCGCGCTGGAGACCCTGACATTCCCGCCAGATGCAGCGCCATCCGCCCCTCATCGGTGATGCGGTACGTGATCGCGCGTTTAAACTCGGCGGAGAGCGGCAGCATGGTGCGAAAGACTTCACCGATCGGCGCGAGATAGTAATCGGCAATCCACTTCCCAAGTTTCAGCAGATGTTCATCGAGAACCGGCGAGAGGTCGAGCGCTTCTATGACTTTCTTGATCTGCTGAGTCTTAACCTGCGGCGGACGATCATGCAGTTCAACCACGATGCCCGACAGCCGTTGCTGCCGGAACGGCACCAGCACCCGTCCGCCAACCACCGGCTCCATGCCAGTAGGGATGGCGTAGGTGAACACGGTGTCTAGCGGGACGGCGAGGGCGACGTCGCAGAAGAGGGGCATGCGTTGGGGACTAATGAAATCCTATCGCATTTCCGATCACACTTTAGACGCGGGGAGACAATGGCCAAATCTAGAAAAGCGTTTGCGGTTCATCGTGGAGAAATTCTCGAGACCGAGTTCACGGAGCTGCATCATAGTAGCGGGAAAAGCTGGCCGGGCTTCGCCCGGCTGGACGGACGAATGCGTCCGTCCCTACGTATTCTGTTTTGGCGCCTTCAGCCCCAATTCCTTCATCACCATCTGCAGGTCCTTCCACGCCTCGCCCTTCTGCCGCGGATCGCGCAACAGAAACGCCGGATGGTAGGTGACCGCGAGCTTGCATCCATCCCAGTTGGGATCGTTGCTGCGTACGCCCGCCGGCCTGAAGTCGTAAAAGCGTCCGCGTAGTTGGATCATCGAAGAGTTGATCGCCAGTAGCGTCTTGGCGGCGGTGGCGCCGAGGGCCACGATCACCTTTGGCTTGACCACTGCGATCTGCCGCATCAGGAACGGAGAGCAGGTCGCGCACTCCTCGCGCTCTGGCTGGCGATTGCCCGGCGGACGGCATTTCACGATGTTCGCGATGTACACCTGCTCGCGCTCGATCCCCATCGCTTTGATCATGTTGTTGAGCAGTTGCCCGGCGCGTCCCACGAACGGCTCACCCTTTTCGTCTTCATCAGCGCCCGGCCCCTCGCCCACGAACATCAACTCGGCCGTCGGATTGCCAACACCAAACACAATCTGCTTGCGCCCCTGCTTGTGGAGCACGCAGCGGGTACAGTCGCCCAGGTCCTCGCGGATGATCTTCAGCGCCTTCACCGGATCGCTCACGCTCTGCTCGGGCTTCAGCGCGATCACCTCAAAAATATTCTCATCGGCCACGACCGGCATTGCGACCGCCGTGGCCTTCCGTGGACTCATCTCTTCTCCCGATTCTGGATTTGTAGAAACAGCAATTTCTTGTTCGTCCACGGCAATGAGCGCCACAAGTTCTTCGGCGTGGACTGGCACCGGCCGGCGGTAGAAATCATAGATCCCCATCTCGTTGTAGTAGCGAATACGTGCGGCTAGTGCGCGGCGAAGTTCAGGATCAAGGGTACGGGGCATTGCGGATAAGAATAACAAATGGTGGGATGTGCGGGGTGCGGAACCCAATGCTGAACTTCTGTCGAGCTGCGCGCGACGGACAGCCGAGGGCGGCTGTACCTACGTGGGGATTGCTGCCCGTTTCCGCAGCTTCACTACCTGGTCGAGCACGCGGTGCGCGACTTCCCATTTCGAGGTCTCGGGAACCTCGACTACTTCGCTCTGCGAGATTATAGCGACCGCGTTACGGTCGGAATCAAAACCAACCCCCTCGCGCGAGACGTCATTTACTACAATTGCGTCGAGCGACTTCGATGCCAGCTTCTTGTGCGCGTTTTCCAGTACGTTCTCCGTCTCAGCCGCAAATCCGACGACGATCTGGGTGGTCTTCCGGCGCACCACCTCTGCCAGAATATCCGCTGTCGGTTCCAGTTCCAACTTCATCTCGCCCTTGCGCTTGATCTTCTGCCCTGCCGCCACTATCGGCCGGAAGTCCGCTACGGCCGCCGTCTTGATTACCACCGTGGCTTCGGGTAGGAATTTCAAAACTGCCGCCAGCATCTCTTCCGCAGTCTCGACCTGCGTCAGTTCGGCCGCGCCCGGAGCCGCAATCGCCGTCGGACCGCTCACCAGCAGCACGCGCGCTCCGCGACGCAGCGCCGCTTCCGCAATGGCATAGCCCATGCGCCCGCTCGACCGGTTGGTCAAATACCGCACTGGATCGATCTTTTCGCGCGTCGGCCCTGCTGTTACCAGAATCGTCTCGCCCGCGAGATCCTGTGAAGCGCCCAGCGCTTCCATGACCGCCGCCACAATCGTTTCGTTGTCCGCCAGTCGCCCCGACCCGGTCATCCCGCATGCCAGATAACCCTCGCCAGGCTCGACAATGCGAACGCCGCGCTTGCGCAGGATTTCCACATTCGCCTGCGTGGCCTCGTGATTCCACATGTTGACGTTCATCGCCGGAGCCACTACCACCGGGGCGGTGGTCGCGAGATAAAGAGTGCTCAGAAAGTCGTTCGCGATCCCCTGCGCGAAGCGCGCCAGGACATCGGCCGTCGCAGGAACCACCACCAGCGCGTCAATTGACTGGGCAACCGCGATGTGCTCGATCGCCGACTCGACATTCGCTGTCTCGGCTCCGGACGCCGAACCGAACATGTCGGTGATCACTTTTTCTCCGGAGAGCGCTGCGAACGTCAGTGGGCGAATGAACTCCTGCGCCCCATGTGTCATGACGACTTGCACACGAATGCCTCGGTCCTGAAGGAGGCGCACGATTTCCGCCGCCTTATAAGCTGCCACTCCACCGGACACGCCCAGCGCAATTTTCATAGCAGGAAGGCGACGGCCGCGGCTTTAAGACTCAGCCCCGCCTACAGAATTGATGCCGCCGCCCGGACAAGGATTCCGGATGCCCCGAAATCGTAGAGACGCGGCTTGCAGCGTCTCTCGGCGCGCGGTGAGACGGGGCAAGCCCCGTACTCTACAGCAGCAGTCTTTACCGTTACGCGTCTTCCGCGAACACCTTGTTCAGAGTCTCGGTCGCGGCTACCACGGGCAATTTCGGGATCTCCGGAATCAGCCATTTGACCTTGCCAGCCTTGATTTCATCCTGCGCGATGCGGCAAGGTTTGCGCGATCCGGTATCGATCACCGGGGGTGCGCCGCCTTGCAGTTGCCGTGCCCGCCGCGCCGCTACCAGAATGTAGCGGTAGTTGCTGTCGAACCCTTCAATCAG
Source organism: uncultured Acidobacteriaceae bacterium (assembly GCA_963789205.1). Taxonomy (GTDB): domain Bacteria; phylum Acidobacteriota; class Terriglobia; order Terriglobales; family Acidobacteriaceae; genus Acidiflorens. Next base: position 304,378 of record CAWBJV010000006.1, on the reverse strand, counting down.
CTTCATACTCTCTCTCCCCCGAACTTCAGCTGCCTTTTGCCACTTGCGGATTAAACGAAGCCAGAATCGGCTGCACCCGCTCACGTGCCTGTTCCAGCCGGCAAGCCTTTGCGATCTCCACCAGCCGCCTTTCCTCACCGGTAAGTTCCGCCCCGCTTCGCAGCAACCGCTCCGCCAGCACTATGTCCTTTAGTTCGTCGGCGGATTGCTCAAGCAGGTTGTTTACTAAAATGTAGTCGTATTTCTCGTAATTCTCAATCTCACGCCGGGCGGTGTCCAACCGTCGCCGGATTACTTCCTCTGAATCGAGGCCCCGACTCCGCAACCGCCATTCCAACTTCTCCCGGTCGGGCGGAAGAATGAAGATGCTGACCGCTTGCGGAATCTTCTCCTTGATTTTACTCGCTCCCTGCACATCGATGTCCAGTAACAGGTCGTTACTTCGGTTTTCCGCTTCTTTGAGAAACCGCCGCGCCGTGCCGTAGTAATTTCCGAAGACCGTCGCGTACTCCAGAAACTCATCGGCCGCGATCATGGCTTCGAATTCCTTTTTGGAGACAAAGAAATATTCTTTGCCATTCTGTTCGCTGCCGCGCGGCGGGCGCGTGGTGTAGGAAATTGAGAAGTCCAGGTTACGAACCATCTTGAACAGTTCGTTCACGAGCGTGGATTTACCCGAACCCGATGGCGCGGAAACAATGTAGACGATGCTCATTTAAACGTAGCTCATTCAAGCCGGCTCATCTGACCGGGCTCATTCCAGATTCTGTACCTGCTCCCGCGATTTCTCGATCTCGGACTTCATCAGCAGACCCATCTCCGTAATCTTCAAGGCTTCGCCGGCCAGGCCCGAGGTCTTCGAAAGCAAAGTGTTCGCCTCGCGGTTCATTTCCTGCAGCAGGAAGTCCATTTTCTTGCCCACCTCGGCACCCTGGTCGAGCAATCCGAGAAAATGTTTCACGTGCGCATTCAGCCGGACCAGTTCTTCCTGAATGTCGCTGCGATCCACCAGCACCGCCACTTCCTGGAGGATTCGTTCTTTGTCCACCTGTGCGCCGAGCATCTCCGCCATGCGCGACTGCAGGCGTTCCGAGTAGCTGCGCAGGATGGTGCTGCGATGGGCTTCCACCCCGGCGGCCGCTTTTTCCAGACTTGCCATGCGAGCGCGCAATTCCGTGCTGATGCTTCGGCCTTCTTCTTCGCGCATCTCATTCAGTTTGGAAAGCGCTTCTTCCACGCGCGCCATTACAGCAGTCTCCAGTTCGTCGCCCGATTTCTCGGCTCCCGAATCCATCGCGCCGGGCATCCTCAGAACCACGTTCAGATCGGGCTCACCCTCAACCTCAAATTCCTCGGCTGCGGCGCGGAACGCTGCCACATAGCTGGCAATCAGTTGCCGGTTGAGCGCAACCCCGTTCGTGCCCGAGCGATCCAGGTTCAGTATCACTTCCACGTGGCCGCGAGCCAGTTTCTCTTTCAGGATCCGGCGCAGCTTCATCTCCAGCGCGTCGGTATCGGATGGCAGCCGGAAGTGAAGATCGAGGAAACGATGATTCACGGATTTCAGCGACAGCGCAAACGCCATCTGGGCGTTGACCTGCCCTTTGACCTGCGCGAATCCCGTCATGGAGCGAAGTGGCATAGAGTCAGTCCGAAACACGTAGGGACAGCCGAGGGCGGCTGTCCCTACGTGGGTATTTCCGCAAACTGCAATTCGTAAAGCCGCCGGTACGTGCCCAGCTTTTGCATGAGCTCTTCGTGCGCGCCAATGTCGGCGATCGTGCCGTTTTCCAGCACAACGATACGATCCGCGCGCCGCACGGTCGAGAGCCGATGCGCGATCACAAACACAGTACGCCCGCTTATGAGATTTTGCAGTGCCGATTGCACCAGCGACTCGGACTCGCTGTCCAGCGCCGACGTCGCTTCGTCAAGAATCAGAATCGGCGCATTTTTCAGGATGGCCCGCGCAATCGCGATCCGCTGCCGCTCTCCGCCCGAAAGCCGCACGCCGCGCTCCCCGATCATGGTGTTGTAACCTTCTGGAAGCCCGCGAATGAATTCATAGGCTCGCGCCGCCCGGGCCGCTTCTTCCACCTGTTTCTGCGATACGTGCGGCTGGCCGTAGGCGATGTTGTTCCTCACCGTATCGTTGAACAACACCGTCTCCTGCGTGACAATCCCGATCTGCGATCGCAGCGATTCCAGCGTCACATCCCGCACATCGTTGTCGTCAATCAGAATCCGCCCGCTGCTGACGTCAAAGAAGCGCGGGATCAGGTGCACCAGCGTGCTCTTGCCCGCGCCGCTCGATCCCACCACTGCCAGCACCTCGCCCGCCTTCACTTCCAGATTGACGTCATGCAGCACCAGCGGCGAATCTCCGACGTTCTCATTGGAATTGGAATAGGAGAAAGACACGTCCACAAACCGGATCGCCCGTGCAAACTTCCCCATCCGCTTCGCGCCTGGCTTCTCGCGCACTTCATCTTCCATATCCATGAAGCGGAAAATCTCCGACGAAGCTCCCACCGCCTGCTGGAAATTATTGTTGAACAGAGCGAACTTGCGTACCGGATCGTAGAGCTTGAACACCGCCACAATGAAGGCCAGAAAAGTTCCCGCCGTAAAAACGTGCTTATTGATTGCGTCGCGGCCCATCAGCAACAACAGCGCAATGGCGATCGCGCCGAGAATATCCATCAGCGGAGAGCTGATCGCGAACGCCGCCACCAGCCGAAGATTCGCGCGGAACAGCCGTCGCGCGGCAGCGCGGAAGCGCTCCACTTCCCAGTTCTCCATCCCAAACGCCTTGACGATCCGATTTCCCGTAATCGTTTCGTGCAGAATGTTCTGGATCTCCGCCAGCTTGTCCTGTCCGCCCCGCGTCGTGCTGCGCACCTGCCGGCCGATTTTTCTCGACGAGTACAAAATCACGGGAACGAACAGCAACAGCACCCACGCCAGCTTTTCTCCCAGCAGAACCACTACCGCCGCCGTGAAGATCAGAGTGAAAAATTGCTGCAGGAATTCCGCCAGCACTCCCGACATCGCATATTGCACCCTCTCGATATCGTTGACCATCGTCGAGAGCAACGTGCCCGTGGTGTGTTTCGTGAAAAATGCGGCCGAACTCCGCAGGATGGCGTTATACAAATCGTCCCGCAGGTCGGTGATCATCCCAAACCCCGCGTAGTTCACCAGGTAGGTTCCGGCGTAGTCGAAGATCCCCTTCAACACCGTGGCCGCCACCAGCGCAAAAGCAACCACCGTCCACGGATTTTGAAAATGCGACGGAACCAGTTGTTGGAGGTTAAGAAAGCGCTCGGTGCCCGGCAGCCTGAACAGCTGGATGGTTCTTCCCTGGGACCCGGGATTCAGCACGCGATCAAAAATCGGGCCGATGAGCAGAACCCGGCCCGCATCCAACAGGCCCACAAGCGCCATCAGTGCCACCGAAACGAGAAACTGCCACCAGTAAGGAAGAACGTAGCGCAACAGCCGGGCGATTGGGCGGGCTGGATGGGGCTTTGCCGGTGTTTCTGCGGTCTTCGGGCCCGCCACTGTTGAGGTTGCCATGCGTGTAAGGCTCAATTCTACAGTGATTCCTTACTTCGGACTGTCTCGATGCGCAACCTTCACTTTGTATCCCGCTTTCCGCAGTCGCTTGCTTACATCTTCGGCGATCATCACCGAGCGATGCTGTCCGCCCGTGCATCCGAAGCTGATGGTCAGGTAGCTCTTCCCCTCGCGAATGTAGTGCGGCAGCAGATAGACCAGCAGGTCGGAGATGCGGTTGATGAACTCAGGCGTCTGCGGAAACGATCGAATATATTTCGCGACCCGGGGATCGCGTCCGGTCAGCGCACGAAACTCCGGCACAAAATGAGGGTTGGGCAGAAAGCGCACATCAAAGACCAGGTCGGCATCGTCGGGCAAGCCGTGTTTGTATCCGAAACTCACGCATGAGACCAGAATCGTCTGCTGGCTTCCAGAGTGCTGCTTGAACCGGTCGGTCAAGTGCGCCCGCAGTTCATGAACGTTAAATTTGGAAGTGTCAATGACCAGGTCAGCAAGCGCGCGAAGCGCCCGCAGATGCCGCCGCTCGGCCCCGAGCGATGCCCGCACCGTCGTGCCCTTTCCCAGCGGATGCGGCCGCCGCGTCTCGCTGTAGCGCCGCAGCAGCGCGGCATCACTCGCTTCCAGATAAATCACCCGCGTCGGTATCGTCCGTTTCACCGACTTCAGAATCGCCGGCAGTTTCTCGAGTTGCGAACCCTCGCGCACATCCACCACCAGCGCCGTGCGCGGTATTTCTCCCGACCGCAACGCCAGCTCGGCAAACCGCGGAATCAGCTCCACCGGAAGATTGTCCACGCAGTAGTAGCCGAGATCTTCGAACGCCTTCAGCGCCGAAGCCTTCCCCGATCCGCTCATGCCGGTAATGATGACAAGTTCCGCGGCGTGCGGCTGGCCTTTGCGCCCACGAGCTTTTCCCACTGCGGACTTTCCCACCGCGTGCGTGGCCTTCTTGAGCTTGCTGCGCAGTGGCATGCCGGAAATCTTAGCATTTCAGAGGGCGTGAAGGTCGCTAAGCTGCAAATGGCGAAGATCTATGGCGAGAACTGATTTTCTTCAACTTGGAAGCGGAGCAGGAAAGCTTGGTAGCGCTACCGGGAATCGTACTCTACGTGCCAATTTTCTCAGTTTTACTGGCAAAACCCGCATCGCTATTGGCTTTGAGCGCGGCGGCCCAAAACCGCTGTTCCAGTATAACTGAGAAATTTTGGCCCTCAAAAACGACTGTTTTTAGTAGGCGATAGTATGCGGAAATCGGCATTTTCAGCAGCACCCACATGCGTTCCCGCGCAGGGCCTCGCGTCCTTCCCGCTAATGTGGCGACCACAAAAGTCATAAAATTAGCCAAGTCGGGTGGCTCGCGGCCTACGATCTGAACAGGAGAACACGATGTCCAACAGCATATCGACCTTGCTGCTTCGTAATCTGAGCGACGTATTTGGCGAAAATGACCCTGTGCGTCGTCGCGCTGCAATCGATGAGATCTGGAATGAGGATGGTGTGTTCTACGATCCCAATGGGGCGTCTATCGAGGCCGTGACGAGATTGATCGTATTGCTGGTGTGATAAAAGCAACACATCCAGATTTCAAATACCAGCCCCTCTCCCCTCCCGAAGAATTCGATGATGCCGGACGGGTTCGATGGGTATCTGGCATTCCCGGCAAACCTCCAGCGTACGCGGGAACCGATTTTGTCGTCGCCCGGAACGGTCGCATTGCTTCGATCTATATGTTTTTGGACAAGCTTCCTTGAGGCAAAATGCGCGACCTCGATGAGATCGAATGCGTTGGTTAAAGCAGTTGAGTTGAAAAACTTGACGCAGTAGCAAAAGCCCTAAATAGCAATCACGTAGTATCACCCTCTAAACAGAATAAGAGAAGTTGGTAGCGCTACCGGGAATCGAACCCGGGTTTGAAGATTGAGAATCTTCCGTCCTAACCCCTAGACGATAGCGCCACTCAGGTGGATTGCGACGAAGTCCGATTATAACAAAAGCTCGTTCTTACCAAACCGGGCGCCCCGGGTCTCGCGGTTTTCGAGACCTGGGAGCGGTCGCAGCCGATTGTGCTCGCGAAAAATTCTCCGCAAAGCATTATGAATCTTCAAGTTACAGTCCCGGCTCATGATTCGGACTGATGATTCCAGCCGAACCGCCTTGACAACGGCAGCACGGAGAGCGATACTCACGTAGGCGAATAAAAAGCGAAAATTACACCTCGCCCGGGCTGATCCTGCCCTCTGCGTTCCCTGACAATTGCAAGCTGACAATAGCGAGAAAGTATGTCTGCCTCTCCGATTTTTTCATCGGCGGCCATGGGCCGCTCTTTTATTTTTTCTCCGCGATCTTCTTTCTGCTCCGCGCTCGAACGCAGACTCAATCGCAGAGAAGACGCGAAGAAAACCACAAAGAAGACTGCGGAGATTCTGGCCCACGTGGGCGCAATCTCCAGGCTGGCAGCGGTCGTTCCCGCTTCGCGCCTCGATGTGCGCCCGGCGCCGGAAATGGTTTCGAGCGGCATTCCGCAACTGGACTTGCTGACCGGCGGCCTCGCTCGCGGTTGCCTCACGGAAATCTGCGGCGCGGCCTCATCGGGAAGGACCAGCGTATTGCTTTTCGCGCTGGCCCGCGCTACACAACGCGGAGAAGTTTGCGCGCTGGTGGATGCCAGCGATGCGTTCGATCCCGCGTCAGCAGCCGCTGCGGGCATGGAGATGAGCCGGTTGCTGTGGGTGCGATGCGGAGAAAAATATCCATCGCGCAAAAATCGTGCAACTGCGTGCAAAGCAGGCTGCGCAAAAACGGACACATATCAGAAGATGCCTTCAAGCGATTCGTATCAGGGTATGCCTTCAGGCATACCGCAAGCAGCCGAAAAAAGATTCGGCTTTAGCCGTTGGGAATCGCAGCTCGGGCAAATGCTGAAAGTCACCGACCTCTTGCTGCAAAGCAATGGCTTCGGAATGATTGCTCTCGATCTCGGCGATGTTCCGGAGCCGAGCGCGCGGCGAATTCCTTTGGCATCCTGGTTCCGCTTTCGCCGCGCCATTGAGCACACGCCGACGGCACTGCTGGTTTTGGAACAGCAGCCGATTGCAGGGAGTTGCTCGTCGGTGCTGGTGAAGGTGTCAGGGTCTCAGGTGCCGAAAAGGCTGTCAGCTGCCAGCTCTCAGGTCTCAGGAAGCCGCTGCGTCGAAATTGCCGCATTCGGAACTGTTGGATCAATTCGAGATCACTGCCGAGTTGTTGCGCTCGCGCTTGGAAAGAAAATTGGAACGCAAGCCGGTGCAATCGACGGCAAGTTTCAAGAGTCGAGCCGCATGGGCGGGATAGTCGTTCAGCCTCAGCTTCGACGATCCCGAATCTCAATTTCGGAATCATCGGATGCATGAGACCTTTAACTGAAACCTGAAACCTGAAACCTGAAACCTGGTGTTCCATGTTTGCCTGCATCTTCATCCCCGATTTCCCCGTGCAAGCGATCATTCGCTTCGAGCCGGAGTTGCGCGCCCGCCCAGTCGCGGTGCTCACCGGACGGCCTCCGCTGGAGAAGGTGCTGGCGCTCAACGAAAGAGCGCGGCAAACGGGCGTAGAGGTAGGCGCGACCAAGTCGCTACTGGAAGCATGGGAGAACCTGGTGCTGCGTGCGCGCTCAGAATCGCAGGAGGCGGCGGCACACGCTGCGCTGCTGGATTGCGCGCAATCGTTTTCTCCGGAAGTGGAAGACACGTCGCCCGGCACCGTGCTTCTGAACCTTGCCGGACTCGAGCCGTTGTTTGGACCGCTGCCGAAGATTGCGCGCGATTTGGCGCAGCGCGTCTCGCAGATGGGACTGGAAGCGAACATTGCCGTGGCCGCGAATCCGGATGCTGCTTTGCTCGCAGCCCGCGGTTTTCCCGGCATGACCTTGATTCCCGAAGGATGCGAAGCCGAGCGGCTGGGAGATCTGCCGGTGGAAGTGTTGCTGGAAAGTTTTTCTTCCAGCTTTTCTTTCGACGCTGAGCAGGCCGCACGCTGGGTTGAAACGTTTGATCGCTGGGGCATTCGCAAGCTGCGGGCGCTGGCGGCTCTTCCCGAAGTTCCGGTCAGCGAGCGCCTGGGGCAGCAGGGAATCCGTCTGCAAAAGCTGGCGCGGGGCGCGGCATCGCGCAACTTGCACGTACTGGAACCGCAGCTGATTTTTGCCGAGAGTGTGGAACTGGAATATCCCATCGTGCTGCTGGAGCCGCTGGCGTTTTTGCTGAACCGCATGCTGGAGCAAGTGTGCGCGCGATTGCGAGCGCGGGCGCTGGCGGTACAGGAGTTGCGGCTGAATCTGGAACTCGCAGCTGACGCAGTCGCAAGCGCACGATTGCGCCTCGTCTGCATCCACTTCACCCGCACTTTCACCCGCACGTTTACCCGCACGCTGCGGCTGCCGACGCCCATGCTGGACGCGAAAGTGTTTCTTAAATTGTTGCAGCTTGATTTGCAGGCGCATCCGCCGGGAGCGCCCATCGTGAAGATTCATTTGTCGGCCGATCCGGCGCGCCCGCGAGCCCTGCAGAGTGGATTGTTTCAGCCGGTTTTTCCTGAGCCCGAAAAACTGGAACTAACGCTGGCGCGCATCGCAGGAATTGTCGGCGAGGGAAGAGTGGGGTCGGTGGAATTACTGGATACACATCGCGAAGGCGCGTTTGCGGTGCGGCACTTTGCGCCCGCAGAGCCTGCGCCCGTAGAACTTAAACACGAAGCAAGCAGTCTGGAAATCGAAAGAAGGATATGTCCATGCCAGAAAATGACAGCGCCTGCCCAGTCGAGGAAAAACTCGAGTGAAAACGCAAAAGAAAACGCGAAAGAACAAATGAGCGCGGTGATTGCCCTGCGCCTGTTTCGTCCGCCGCTCGGCGCGAACGTTACTTTGCGCGAAGCGAAGCCGGTGCGGATGCGATGCCTCGAGCGCGAAGACATTGCCGGAGAAATCGTCTGGACCGCCGGCCCCTGGCGCTCTTCCGGCGACTGGTCGGAACAGGAAGGCTGGTCGCGCGAGGAGTGGGACATCGCCGTGCCCGCCGAAACCGGACTCGTGTTGTATCGCCTAGTGCAGGACAAACTAAGTGGAAACTGGTTTTTAGAAGGAATGTATGACTAAGAGTAGTTCTCAGTTCCGGTTCTCAGTTTCAGTAAAACTGCTACTGGGAACTGGAACTGAGAACTGATGTACATTGAACTCCATTCCCGCTCCGCATTCAGTTTCCTCGAAGGGGCTTCGATTCCCGAGGAACTGATCGCGGTGTGCGCGAACCTGGGAATGCCGGCGATGGCATTGCTCGATCGAGATGGAGTGTATGGCTCGCCGCGCTTCCATCTCGCCGCAAAAAAGGCGGGGATCAAGGCGCATATTGGGGCGGAAGTGACGTGTGCTGCAGTTTTCACCACGGAAATATCCATCTCGTGTGGTGACGGGGCGAGCTCCCCCAGACGGTGCGAGCCCGTCACTCACAGCCGTCCGCCGTGGTGCGATTTCGTCTTCCGCTGCTGGTTGCTTCGCGCGCTGGATATCAAAATCTCTGCCGCCTGATTACGAAAATGAAATTGCGCGTTGGGCGCAAAGAAGGCGCCTGCGCTTCGAGTGCGGATTTTATCGAGCACGCTGACGGTTTGATTTGCCTGACTGGTGGAGAAGAAGGACCACTGGCTGCGGCGCTAACGCAAGGTGGACCGCAAGCGGCTTTCGAAGCGGTAAAGCAGCTGACAGAGATTTTTGGCCAGCCGAACGTTTACGTCGAATTGCAACGGCATTTTCATCGCGATGAAGAATATAGAAACCGGGTCGCGATCGAGATCGCGGAAGCTTTGCGCCTGCCGCTACTCGCGACCAATGGCGTGAACTATGCCACTGCCGCGGGAGCGCGAGTTGGCGGATGCGTTTACTGCGCTGCGGCATCACCGCACGCTGGCCACTGCCGGACGTCTGCTGGCGCGCAATGCAGAGCGCTATCTGAAATCTTCCGCCGCTATGCGAGCGCTCTTTGCGGATTTTCCCGAGGCCATCGCGAACACAGTTGAACTTTCCTCACGGCTTGAGTTCACGCTGAACGATCTGGGATACGAGTTTCCGCGTTATCCCGTGCCGGAGGGGGAAACCATGATGTCGTTTCTGCGGGAGCGCACGCGGGAAGGAATGCAGAGCCGGTATGGGCGGGCGGATGCGGAGTTGAAGAAGCGGGCGCGGCGGCAGATCGAGCGCGAGTTGAATTTAATCGACCATCTGAAACTTGCCGGGTACTTTCTGATTGTCTGGGACCTGGTGCGCTACTGCCGCGAACAGAACATTCTGGTGCAGGGCCGCGGATCGGCCGCCAATAGCGCGGTTTGCTACTCGCTCGGCATCACGGCGGTGGATCCGATTGGCATGGAATTATTGTTTGAGCGGTTTCTTTCCGAGGAACGCGGCGAGTGGCCCGACATCGATCTCGATTTGCCCAGCGGCGATGAGCGCGAGCGCGTGATCCAGTATGTCTATCAACGTTATGGCCAGCGTGGAGCGGCCATGACCGCCAACGTGATCACGTATCGCAATCGCATGGCCGCGCGCGAAATGGGCAAGGTGATGGGATTCGATCGAAGACACGCTGAAACGAATTTCGGCGGCGGTTGCAACCTGGGAATTCAAAGACGAAAACGATGCGCTCGACCGCCGTCTGCGCGATGCCGGACTCGATCTTACGCATCCGCGAATTCGCAAATATTTCGAGTTGTGTCTCGCCGCGCAGGATCTGCCGCGGCATTTGGGGCAGCACTCGGGCGGCATGGTCATCTGCGAAGGGCGTCTGGATTCCGTCGTGCCGCTGGAGCCCGCTTCCATGCCGGGCCGCGTGGTGGTGCAATGGGATAAAGAAGACTGCGCCGACATGCGCATCATCAAAGTCGATCTGCTGGGTCTGGGCATGATGGCGGCGCTGAAAGATTCTCTCGAACTGATTCGCGATCATTATCAACGAAGAAGTTGATCTGGCGCATCTTCCGGCGGACGATCCCGTCGTCTATTCCACACTGCAAAAAGCCGATACGGTGGGGATGTTCCAGGTCGAGAGCCGGGCGCAGATGGCGTGCCTGCCGCGCCTGAAGCCGAAGAAATTTTATGACATCGTCGTGCAGGTGGCGATCATTCGGCCGGGGCCGATCGTGGGCAATATGGTCAATCCATTTCTCAAGCGGCGGCAGGGCAGAGAGGCGGTCACGTATCCGCATCCGTCGCTCGAAACGGTGCTGGGCCGCACGCTGGGCGTGCCGCTGTTTCAGGAGCAGTTGCTGCGCATGGCCATGATCACCGCCAACTTTACGGGCGGCGAAGCGGAGGAGTTGCGCCGCGCCATGGGCTTCAAACGTTCGGAAGCAAGAATGAAAGTGATCGAAGAAAAGCTGCGCGCGGGCATGACGCGCAACGGAATCCTCGGCGAAACGCAGGAGCAGATCATCCAGTCGATTACTTCGTTCGCGCTTTATGGATTTCCCGAATCTCATGCCGCGAGCTTTGCCTTGATTGCCTATGCCAGCGCTTATTTGAAATGCCATTACCTGGCCGCATTCACGGCGGCGCTACTGAATAATCAGCCGATGGGTTTTTATCATCCTTCGACGATTGTGAAAGATGCGCAGCGGCACGGATTGAAGATGCTGCCGATGGATGTGACGCGGTCGGATTGGAAGTGCACGTTGGAGCCGTCAGCTCATCAGTTCGTCAGCCCGTCAGTTCGTCTGGGCCTGAAATACGCGCACGGGTTGCGCGAGCCGGCGGGGCAGGCTTTGGTTCGGGAGCGCAGTCTGGCGCCTTTGCTTCGGTTCAGGATCTGGCTCGTCGCGTGCCCGAATTGCGCAAGGATGAGTTGACGACGCTGGCGGAGATCGGGGCGCTGAATGCAGTGGCAGTGGCAGTGGCAGTGGCCAGTGAAAATCAAAACACTAAGCTTCATCGGCGCGATGCGCTGTGGCAGGTGGAGCGGGCGGTGCGCTGGTCGGGGCCGTTGTTGGATGAGCTTCCGGAAATTGATGGGGATCCCCGCTTGCGGCCATGACGGATGAAGAGCGGTTGGTGGCGGATTTTCGCTCTACTGGGCTGACGGTCGGCCGCATCCCATGCAGTACCGGCGGGCAGAAATGAAGAGGATGGGGATTTATAGCGCCTGCGATCTGGCGCATCTTCCGAATGGACGGCGATTGCGAATCGGCGGATGCGTGATTGCCCGCCAGCGTCCGGGGACGGCCAAGGGAATGATGTTCATGAGCCTGGAAGATGAAACGGGAATTGCCAATGCGATCATTGCTCCCGATCTGCTGCAGAAGAATCGGGTGCTGCTGATTTCCGAGCGCTTTCTGATGATCGAAGGAATTCTGCAGAATCAGGACAACGTGATCCACATACGGGCGGAAAAAGTTTCTCCGCTAGCGTTACGCGGGCAGAGACGGTCTCGCACGATTTTCATTGATTGAGGTGGCAGCCACTTCAACTTGTTTTTAGACGGCTTCAGCCGCTAAGGTGAGAATATATGCGATCGGAATCACTGATTCGCTTTAGTGTCGCCCAAGAGCCTACTCGCTAGGCGGTCGAAAGCTTTCTGGCATTGTGCCGCAGCGAGCGGCCTTCCGCCAAACTGTAGAGTTTTTCCGCCAAATTCTTGGCGTGATCGCCGATGCGCTCGAGCGCCTGGGCGGCGAGAAGGATGTCGAAATTCTTCTGCCCGCTCGGACTATTCGGCTCGGCCAGATGCCGGTGAAACAAGGAATGGCACAAGCGGTCCACTTCCGGATCGGACTTGCAGAACAGTTTGCGCGTGCGACACGTCGCGCTTGAGGAAACCCTGATGGATCTGTTCCAGCATTTCGTGAGCAGAGAAGCCATCTCCACGAGCTGACGGGAATCCGCCGCCGGCAATTTTTCGCGGCGCGATTGCAATTGCATCACCGCACTGTAGGCGAGGTCGCCGATGCGTTCGAGGTCGGTGATGAACTTCAGACATGCCAGTAACTCGCGCGCCTTGGCTTCGCCTACGCGCGTGATGGCTTCGGGAAGTTGATCATCTATCTTGCGCTCGATCTGGTCGAGTTCTTTTTCGCAATCCTTGATCGCGAGAAAGCCAGGCGCGAACCGTCCGCCAGAAATCCCTGACGTTGAAGACCGAGTCGCGGGCGATCAGGCAGCCGCGGACGACGAGGGAGGTCAGTTCGTCTTCCGACGAAATCTTCGTTATTATTGCGGGTCTTCGCCGGACGCGTGCGAGCTTCCGCTGCCCGGGATCGCGTCGAAGTCGAGCGGCGCTTTGTTCGTGACGCGGCGGAGACGGTTGTTTTCGGGTCATGGGAAACTCGCGCAATTCGAGACGACCTGCTAACTATAAAGAAGCTAGCATAGATCGGGAATGTGAAAGGAATGTAAATGAAGTGACCGCTATGCCCACGGTAGAAGCCGATTCTCTAGGCAGCAGCCCTTTCCCTTATATTTCTTTTCCAGCGCCGCGGCCCGCTCCTCAGCGCGCTTGGCGTCTTGCTCTTTGCCGAGTCCGCGATAGGCGCGCGCGAGCAAGCGCAGAGCTGCGGCGTTTCGCGGATCAGATTTGGTAAACGCCTCGAGATCGGGCAAGGCGCCGGCAAAATCGGATTGCTGAATTTGCGCCTCCGCCAGTCCCAGTCGGCCCTCGCTGTTGTTCGAATCCACCAGCAGCGCCGCCTCGAACTGGTCGGCCGCGTTCTTCGCGTCTTTGAGTTGCAGGTAAACGCGGCCCAGCAGCAGCCGCGCGGACATTTGGCCGGGCGCGAGCTTCAGGCTCGATTCGAGCGCATCCCGCGCCCCGGGCCAATCGCCGGACTTCTCCACTGCCTCGCCCAATTCGAACGCGGCGGTGGAATCATCGGGACGCAGTTCACAAGCACGCTTCAAGTGGGCAGCGGCTTTGGCGAAATCTCCGGCAGCGAGTTCAAGCTCGCCAAGTTGGCGGAGCGCGGTCGGCGAATTCGGGTCGAGCTGCAGTGCCTTTTCCAGGAACTGGCGCGCGTCGCTCGATCGATTGTCGTCACTGGCCAGCATGGCGTTGTGGAGCAAGTTCTGCACTTCGACTTTGTCTTTGGGATCCGGCAAAGTTTCTCCGGGCTTGGCGGAGTTCGCCTGCGGCGGGAGCTTTGCCTTCCACTTCGCCATTTCGGCCTGCATGGTCTGCGCCTTTGGGCTGGCGGGAGCATAGAGATTCTTCAGTTCCTTCGGATCGGCCTGCAGGTCGTAGAGTTCGGGCCGGGGAGCTTCGATCAACTTAGTATTGTCGGCGCGCAAGGCGCGCAGCGGAGCCCATCCCCAGCGCAAGGGATAGTCAGTCTCGCCGAAGAGGGCGCGATTGGAGATCTTCTGCGGCCTTAGTTTGTTCGATGAGGGGAAACAGCGATTCGCCGTTCAGTTCTGCGGGTGCCGCCACGCCGGTCGCTGAAAGAATCGTAGGCAGGATGTCGGTGGTGCGCACCTGGGAATCAATCACAGTGCCGCGATGAGCGGCCGCCGGAGTTCTTGACGATTAGCGGGACGTGCAGCGTCGAGTCGTAAAGAAACAGGCCGTGAGTTTCCTCTCCGTGCTCGCCGAGACCTTCGCCGTGATCACCGGTGACTACGATGATGGCGTTGTCGTAGACGCCGGCTTTTTTCAGAAATGCAATCCAGTGGGCGACCGCGGAATCGGCATAGGCAATCTCGCCATCGTACAAATGGTCTTTGTATTTCTCCGAGAACGGCGGCGGGGGTTCGTAGGGATCGTGCGGATCGTACAGGTGCACCCAAACGAAATGGGGTCCGGTGCGGTGTTTCTCGAACCAGGTTTCAGCATGCTCGACGACCTCCATGCCGCGGCGCTCGACGCGTCCCCAGCGCTGTTTGGTTTCAGTCTTGGCGGGAAAGTTATCGTAGAAATCGAAGCCGCGATCGAGGCCGGGAGCGAGCGTGTTGCTGTCGAGAATCACGGCTCCGATGAAAGCCGCGGTTTGGTAGCCGCTCTTCTTCAGCAGTTCCGCCGCAGTCACATGCTGCGGCGAGAGCGGGACGGCAAAATCGGTGACGCCGTGCACGCTCGGCAAGAGGCCGGTCAGAATCGTAATGTGCGAAGTGTTCGTGATCGGGCTATGAGTGAACGCCTGTGTGAAGCGAACACCATCGGCGGCGATGGCGTCGAGTGCGGGGGTTTCGACCTGTTTGTACCCGTAGCAGCCGACGTGATCGGCGCGCAGCGTATCAATCGTAATGAGGTACACGTCGGGGAGAGAGGTTCGCGGAGAGGGCTTCCGGCGGGAGGTCTGGCCCGAGGCGCCCAGCAGCATGATGCCAATAAGTATCGGGACGAAAATCATCCTCGGGAAAATAGCCAGCCGTCGCATAAGCGCCCAGCCTATCACAATCTTTCCGCGGAGTTCGGCCTCTACCAGCGCCCGCGTTCGCGTCTTTCCAGGGATAACATGCGATAAACTGAACTCACCGATGGTGCCCACTTTTCGTCGATCAATTCTCATTCTAACGGCCCTCACCGCGCTTTATGCGGCAGCGCAAACGCCCGCAAAGCCCGCGCTGAATGTGGTCCTGATCACGATTGATACGCTGCGCGCCGATCATCTTGGCTGCTATGGATACAAGCAGATCAAGACTCCCAACATCGACGGCCTGGCTGCGGATGGAGTGCGCTTCGAGAGCGCCTTCGCGGTTGTTCCCGTAACGCTGCCCTCGCACAGCTCGATGCTGACGGGAACCTATCCCATGTTGAGCGGCATGCATGACTTCAGCGGCAACAAGCTCAGCCCGCTTCAGCCCACGCTGGCTTCGGTTCTCAAACAGGCCGGATACCAGACGGGAGCGGTAATCGGCGCGGCAGTGCTGGACTCGCGCTTTGGACTGAATCAGGGATTTGATTTTTATTACGACCACTTCGACTTTAGCCGCTTGGACGAAGCCAATCTCGATGAGATGGAGCGCCCTGGCAATGTTGTGGCCGATGTGGCGCTGGACTGGCTGGCGAAGAATTCGCAAAAGAAGTTTTTTCTTTGGATGCATCTCTACGATCCACACTTTCCTTATCATCCGCCCGAGCCTTACAGTCGCGAATATCTGGCGCAGCCCTACGATGGCGAGATCGCTTTCGCAGATGAGCAGGTCGGGCGGCTTCTCCGGTTTTTGAAAGAGAAAGGGATTTATCAGAACACGGTGATCGTGCTCTGCGGCGACCACGGCGAAAGCCTGGGAGAGCATGGCGAAAAGACGCACGGTTTCTTTATCTACAACGCCACCATGCATGTGCCCCTGATTATTCGATTGCCAGAGAATCGGCTGCCGGAAAATGCCGCGGCACGCACGGTTGCCGACCCGGCTTCGCTTGTCGATCTGATGCCCACCGTTCTCGGCGCCGTCGGGCTAGAGATCCCGTCGCAAGTGCAAGGACGCAGCCTGCTTGCCGAACTTCGCGACAACCGCACCGGGCGAGACCGCAGCGACAAGCCAACCGCGACCGCGTCCTCTATGGAGAAACCTTCATGCCGCGGATTCACTTTAACTGGAGCGAACTCCGGGGCTCGGAGAATACAAAATATCACTTCATCGACGCGCCTCGACCGGAGCTCTACGATCTGGCGAAGGACCCGGGCGAAGTTCACAATCTGTTCGCCGAAAAGAAAGCAGTCGCCGAGGAGATGCGCGCCAAGCTCGTGAGCTTGATCCGCGATTACAGCGCGGGAAAAGAAATGGCGGAAAAAACCGGATTGGATCCGGCGCTGATGGAACGATTGAAGGCGCTGGGGTATGCGGGGTTTTCCGGGGGCGGTGATCCAACCAGCACCGATCCGACCATCAGCAGCCGCAATCTGCCGGACCCGAAAGACCGCGTCGTCACCTACGAGTTGATTTCCGACGCAATCGCCGACAGCCAGCACGGCCGTTATCAGGAGTCGATCGAAAAGCTGAAGAGTGTAATCAAGACCGAGCCCAACTCTGTTCCGGCACATTATCTGCAGGGCCTCGATTTCTACCGCCTCAAGATGTTTGCCGAGGCGGTGGAGGAGCTGCAAAAGACGGTTCAGCTCAGTCCTGACTACGCGCTTGCCTTTTTTAATCTCGGCATGGCGCAGGCCCACGCCGGCCAGATCGATGCCGCTATCACGACGCTGCAGCGGACACTGCAACTGGATGCCACCAATTTCGAAGCTGCCTACAATCTGGGAGTGGCGTTCATAGAGAAAAGGCAATTGGAGCCGGCGGCGGCAGCGCTCCGGCAATCGGTTACGATTTATCCGGAGTTTGCGCGTGGACATCGCGCCCTCGGCGAGACCCTGCTCTACCTGGACAGACTTGACGACGCCATTGTGGAGCTGCGTCGCGCCGTCGAGTTAGCGCCGCAAGAGCCGATCATGCACGAGTCGTTAGCCAAGGCGCTGTCCGCCAAAGGACTCACGGCGGAGGCAGACGAGGAGACGCGGCGCGCGCACCAGCAACCGGCGCCGCAATAGACGCATGTTCAGGCGCCTCTCAACTTTCTTATTTACTTGTTGCTTGATCGCGATCATGCCGGCTCTCGGCGTAACAACTTTCGCGCAGGCCATTGCGACCAAGCCAGTGCCAGCAAACAGCAGCAGCGCGAGCCGGTTCTACGAAACCCAGCGTCATATTGATCACCATCGATACCCTGCGCGCCGACCACGTGGGATGCTATGGAGCGCAGATGGTCAAGACTCCAACCCTTGATGCGCTGGCGCATGACGGTGTCGTGTTTGAGCGGGCGATCTCGCAGGTTCCGCTTACCTGGCCTTCGCATGCGGTGATCCTGACCGGCACTTATCCTTTTCAGAACGGCGTGCAGGATTTCACCGGGCAGCCGCTGGCGCAGCAATTTCGCACCGTGGCGCAGGCTTTCCAGCAGGCGGGTTACGCCACCGGAGCCGTGGTCAGCGCCTTTGTTCTCGACCGGAGTTGGGGACTGGCGCGCGGTTTCGACTTTTACGATGATGCATTTTCGGCGGAAACCTTCGAGAAAAAAGATACCGGGCTGGTGGACCGTCGCGCCGGGGAGAGCGTGGCGCATGCCATCGCGTGGTTGAAGAAAACTCCGCGACGCCCGTTTTTTCTCTGGCTGCATCTTTACGACCCGCACAGCCCGTACGATCCTCCAGAACCCTACCGTACCGAGTATCGCGGCCACCTCTACGATGGCGAGATCGCCTACGCGGATCACGAACTCGGAAACCTGATGTCATGGCTCAAGCAGAATCACCTTTATGATTCTTCGCTGATCGTTGCCCTCAGCGATCACGGCGAGTCTCTCGGGGAACACGGCGAAGACGAGCACGGTTTCTTTGTGTACAACGCCACGGTACATGTGCCGCTGATCGTGAAACCGCCCGCCGGCAGCGGCATTCCGGCTGGCCGTCACGGCGATCCCGTGGAGACCACGGCCGTGGCCCCGACTCTTCTGCAACTGGCCGGCGTAAAGGATCCGGGTAATACGATCCATGCGCAGTTCCAGTCGCATGCTCTGTTAGGAACTTTGACAGTCAGCCACGAATCAGCCAGGGAGTTCGCCGGCGAATCAAACTGCAAAAGCCCAAGATCTGGCTTATAGCGAGACTTTTTATCCCTTCAGTTCTTTCGGTTGGAGCCCGCTGCACGCGCTCGAGAGTGAGCGTTTTCACTTTATCGAGGCGCCCAAGCCGGAGTTGTACGATCTGGAAACCGATCCCGGAGAAACCCTGAACATCGCTGCCCAGCAACCCGCCACGGTTGCCGTATTTCGGGAAAAGATGCAGGCGCTTCTGGCCCACAATCCTTTCACGCGTCAGGATGCGGGTGCTGGAAACCTGAATCCCGACGCGCAGGAGAAATTACGCGCTCTGGGCTACTTCGGATTTCGCGCCGCAGTTTCCGCCGAGTCGCTCAAGCAAGGGCTCGCCGATCCCAAGGACAAGTTGTGGGAGTTTAACTCCATCCTGAAAGCCGAGGACGCTTTTCAGCGCAAGGAAGACGATCAGGCAGAGGCTCTGCTCACCGAGGTCCAGCAAAAGGATCCACAAATCTACGTGATTCCTTTCCTGCTGGGCGAGTCAGCCTTGCGGCGGCAGAACTGGGAACGCGCCGCCGATCAACTGCAGCGCTGCCTTGAGCTCAATCCAAACTTCGACAATGCCATGACCGGCCTGGCGCGGGCCCTGGCGAAGCTGGGCCGCGCGGACGAGGCGAAAAGCTGGCTCGACAAGGCCTTGCAGAGCAACCCGCAGAACTACCGGGCCTGGTATCAGTTGGGGTTGCTGGATGCGGGGAGCGATCCGGCAGCGGCCCAGTCCGCGTATGAGAAGACGATTGCCATCCAGCCTAATTTTTCGCCGGGACAACGCAGTTGGGGATGGTGCTCTTTCAGCAGAAAGACTATGCCGCCGCAGCGACCCACCTGGAGAAAGCGATGCACTCGGGCTGGAAGACGCGCAGCTGCATAACTTCCTCGGCATCTGCTATAGCCGGACGAATCGAATGTCAAAAGCAGTCCGTGAGTTTCAGCGCGCCATTGAGCTTGATCCGAAACTGGCGGAAGCGCACCTTAACCTGGCTACGCCTATCAGCGAGTCGGGAAAACCAGCCAGGCGCGTACCGAGTACGCCATCGCTTGCCAGCTTGAAGCAAAGTTCTGCGGCGCAACTCCCAGGTGAACCTCTGACTAACCTTGCCTATGCCCATCAACTTTTGCACCACGCAAAAGCGCATGAGGAATACGCGGCAGCCTGCAACCTCGACGAAACATTTTGCAAATTCGTGCCAGCGAACTGACGCGCGGTCGCTTTCGCCTTCAGACCAGTCACCGCTTGCCGCCCACTCTCATGCGCTGGGCTTCCGCTCGCTCCCGGTCCGCATCGGCCTGCTGTCCCAACTGGACGTACGCGTCGGCCAGAAACGTGTGCGGCTCGGGCGATTTGGGCTGAAGCTCAGCCGCCTTCACCAGGTTCGGCACGGCGGCCGCCGGATTTCCCGTGAGAGCCAGGGCTCGCCCCAGAAGCAGGTGTGCGCTGTAGTGGTTCGGCCTGAGTTCAATGACTTTTGTGTACTCCGGTATAGCGTCCGTCAGCCGGCCAGCTCGCGCGTAGGCGGTCGCCAGTGAGAGATGCGCTTCGGGCCAGTTCGGAGAGCGAGCCACGGCGGTCTCAAACTGTACCGCTGCCGCCGCGAAATCTCCGGTCTCGAACAGCGCCGAGCCCAACTGGTATCGCGGAACGGTCAAGTCCGGACGCATTTCCACGGCCTTGCGCAATATCGGTACCGCCTTTTCGTAATTCTTCAGCGAACTCAGGGCTGTACCGAGTTGAAGATAAGTGATCGGCAGGTTAGGCTCCAGCGCGATCACCTGCTCGAGCAGTGGCACCGCTTCCGCGAAGTGCATGTCTTCTTTGAACATCTCGGCGCGGTGCAACAGTTTACGACCTCAACCTTGTCCTTCGGATCGGCCCCGGTGTCCTTGATGCCGAGCGCGGCTGAAGCGCTGCTATCCGATGCCACGTACCCCAGCGCGTTCAATCTTTCCTGGAGATCGGGATCTGCACTTACTTTCGGCGCTTCTTTTGCCGTGCCAGTCTTTTGCCGGAACGCATCGAGCTGGCTGGCCAGCGTATTGGTGACGGCTACGGACGTAGTGGATAGATTATGCTCCGCCTTCGGATCCGCTGATTGGTCATAGAGTTCTTTGTGCGGAGCCTCAATGAAAAGATACTTTCCCGTACGGAGCGCCCGCAGCGAACTCCATCCAAAAGTACGGTGCGGATAATCGCTCTCCGCGTAAGCTGGGCGATCTGGAGTCGCCTCAGGAGCCTTGCTGGCCGCTGTTCCCGCCTGGCCTGCGGCGGTAGGCTTCAACGCCGTTGGCTTCGATATCGCCGGCTTCAACATGCTAAGAAGAGATTCCCCCTGCACGTCATGCGGAATCGCAATTTCCACCGCCTCCAGGATGGTCGGCAGGACATCGACCAGCCCGGCGCGGCTCTCGATTCGTTTTCCGGCAGAGCGTTCTCGCGGCAGTTTGAACAGCAACGGCACCCGAATGGTCTCATCGTAGAGAAAAATCCCGTGCGTGGTCTCTCCGTGTTCGCCCAAGGCCTCGCCATGATCGGCCATGACGGCAATCAGCGCGCCGTCATAAAGACCCCGCAGGCGCAACCAACTGAGGAGTTTGCCCACCGCGGCATCGGCGTACGCAATCTCGCCGTCGTAAGGCGCGGAAGCGTACTTGGTCTTGTAGGGCTCGGGAGGGTCATAGGGGTCGTGCGGGTCGTAGAGATGCACCCAGATGAAGAACGGCCCCTCATAGTGTGTGGTCAGCCACTCCAGCGTGCGTCCGATGACTTCACCGCCGCGGCGTTCGATGGCCTGGTAACGGTCTTCTCCCTGGTGCCGCCGGTGGAAGCCGGCATCGTAGGTGTCGAATCCACGCTCGAAACCGGGAGCCGACCGTGTGGCTGGATCGAGCACCAGCGAGCCGACAAACGCCGCCGTATGATATCCGTTGCCGCGAAAGATGTAAGGAGCGTAGGGCAGGTCCTCGGCCAGCGGTACCCCAAAGTCGTTTACCTGGTGGAACTGTGGATACGTGCCTGTGAGAATGGTGGCGTGCGACGCCGTCGTGAGCGGAACCTGGGAGTAGGCGTGGGTGAAGACGACGGACTGACGCGCGAGAGCGTCGAGGTTTGGCGTCAGCCCGCGTTTTGAGCCGAGGAAGCCCATCCGGTCGGCGCGTGTCGTATCGAGTGTAATCAGGATTACGTTAGGCGGCTGTGGCTTCGCAGGCGGAGGCGTGGAGGTACCGGCCATCGCACTCGCCACCGAGCAAACAAGGCACAGCAAACGGCGGATCAGGAACATAGGGTAGAAAAAGTTTATCATCGGCACGTTTGGACTAGGACCGTACCGCGTGATACGGTGGAGAGACGGGCGCCTCGTGTGAGCCTCCTCTCTGAGCGGTCGACGGAGTCGCACGGGACTCCGACCATAATCTCCACGTTACTCGGCTTTGCGGACGAGGAAGCCTCTCCCTGCAGCCTCTTCAATGTCCCCCGCACCTTCGCGGAAAGAGGCGAATCGGGGAAGGCCTTGAGGTAGGCCTCGAGTTCAGCGACTGCCTCGGGCGTGCGCTTCTGTTGTAGATACAGATTTACCAGTTGCAGATACACTTGGGCCATCTTGGGATCAAGCTGTAGCGCACTCTGCAAGCTCTTCTCCGCCAATTCGGGCCGGCCGGTGCGTGAATACACTGATCCCTGCAGGAAGTGTCCAAACGCGGAATCCGGCTGCCGCCGCAATCCGTCTTCGATCTCGCGTTCGGCGGCGGAGTAGCGCCGCGTCAGCAGTAACACGTTGGCGAGATTGAAATACAGTTGTGCATCATTCTGATTTCCCTTGAGGGCTGCTTCAAACTGGGTTTGGGCCGCGTCGAAGTCCTGCCGGGCTAGATACGCGGACCCTAGGTTGTTGTGCGCTGGATAAAAACCCGGCGAATAGCTCAGAGCCTTCTCATAATGCTGCATCGCGTTGTCCGTCTTTCCTTGGTGGTCCGCTTCCACTCCCTTGTCAAACTCCTTGAGAGTCTTTTTCGGGAATTGCCGAGAGTATTCAGCAAGATCGATAAGATACGGGTTGCTGCCCTCGACGCGGCCGGGGAGGGGATCTTTCTTGGCATTGGCGCGCGGAGTTAGCCGGATATCTACGAAATTCAACGGTGCCAGAGACGGGTCCACCGCGGTCGTTACGCGAACGGGCTCATAAGCATCGTCATCGACCGAAACCTCGTAGTCGTTCGCCACCAGGCTATAGAAGCCGAAGCGCCCCTGGTCATCGCAGTACGAGCTTGCAATGGGAGAGCCGCGCATTTCAAGGGAAACCAACACGGCGTGCGGAGGGAAATCGCCTTTCACCACTCGGACAGTTCCAATAATTTTCCCCAGTTGGTTCTGCTGGGCGATAAGGCAACTGGGAACGGCTAAAGATGCCAGGAGCACGGGCAGGACGAGGGCGCGCCACCTTCTATACACAAGACACCCCAACGCACCGATTCTACGGCAAAGGAAAAAGGCTTGCTACCGGAACTCGGCAGCAAGCCTTTGGAACTAGCCAAGCTCAGCTAGAAGCTGACCTTCACGCCAAACTGCATTACACGAGGAGTCAAAGTGCCAGCCGCCTGACCGAAGTTTGAGGAGGTGTACTTGTTGTTCGCTCCCCCACCGGCGGTGGCAAGGAGGAAGTTGGTACGGTTGAACACGTTGAAGGCATTTGCGTCAAACTTAAAGTTTACCCTTTCCGTGATTTTGAAGGTCTTGGACATCGTCATGTCCGCGTACCAGTTCCCTGGACCAACGAACGTGTTGCGGCCAAGGTTGCCAGCGCAGCCCAAGCAGGGCGAGGAGAACGTCGAGGGTGAGAAACCGCTGCGCCGTAGAAACCGTTCGCCCACATGGTGTGGCTAGCGCCAGAGAAGCCCTTTATTGTTGAATCGGGACGGGTGTTCCTGCCGTGGCTCAGGCTGAAGTCACCGCCTCCATTGACGCATAGGCCGTTTGTAACGTCAGCCACACTACAGTTGCCATTCGCAAGGGTACCGTCAAGGTCGGCAGGCGTCGTGGTGTATGGCTCCCAGTGCGCGCCGCTCTGGAATTGCCAGATGCCGTTCAGACTCCACCCTCCGGCGATTACACCCATTGCGCCTTTCAGGTTTTGCCCGGGCAACTGCCAGACGTAGTTGAAAACCAGGCGGTGACGAATGTCGTAGATCGAGTTGCCACGATCCAAGCCTGGGAGCGTTTGATCGCTTGTGAAACCTTCGCCGCCAGCAGCGCCGTTTGCAGTGGTGGCGCCACTGTGCCAGGTTGACCCTGAGTCTATCGAGTGGCTGTAGGTGTAATCGGCGTTGAAAAGCAAGCCGTGAGACATCTGGTGCTTCACCGAGGCCTGCAGCGAGTTGTAGTTGGAGTTGACCTGGTTCTCCCACACACGCAGACGACCGTAGTTCTGATTCAAGCGGCCGCCCAATCCGAACAACGTCCTGCCGAAGTTGTCTACGATCGTGCTGCCCAAAGGCAAGAGCGATCCCGGTTGACGGTTGACGTCCTCTGCGCGGAACAACTTGTGACCGGCAGTGCCCACGTACTTTACGTCTACGACGGTCTTCGGGATGATCTCGCGCTGTATGTCCAGGTAGAAGTTGTAAACGTAGGGATCGCGGACTCCTTTCGGGAAGACGATTCCCGTGAGCAGCGCCTGATTCGAGTTATGTGGGTCCCATCCCTCGATGTTGCCATGGTTCTGGGCCTGGTTGCAGGGTCCGGTGTTTCCGACGTTCGTGCCACACCCACTAAAAGTAGGCACCAGGCTCGAATCCTGCGCGTAAATGCTGCCCTGAAGACTGGATGGGCCGTAGATGATGTTTTGACCAGAGGGCTGGTCGGTGCCGGCGCCTGCGCCGTTAAACGAGTAGTAAGGAAGGTTCCAACGCGAGTTGGAGAGCGGGTTATACAGCGTGCCCTCGTAAGCTACGCCGAAGCCGCCGCGCAGGGAGGTCTTGCCATCGCCAAAGACATCCCAGGCAAAGCCGACGCGCGGACCGAAGTTGTTGTGATCCCCTTGGCCGAGGGAATTTGATGGAGCAAACCCGCCGCTGCCAGGACCGCAGCCGCCGACTAACTGCGCTAATGCAAGATTACCTCCGTTAGCGACGCATGTGCTCTTATTGTTGGCGTTATACAACTCGTTTAGTAGGCCGTTACTCGCTCCCAGAATAAACGCGTTCGGCGTGCTCGGACCCAGAATAAACGTGGTGGCAACGCCAGCCTCTTCGTGGTGGCGCTGGTAGAGGTCGTAGCGCAAGCCAAGGTTCAGGGTGAGGCGCTTGGTGACCTTCCAGTCATCCTGGAAGTAGGCGCCGAATTCCAAATTGCGCCAGTGGCGAACATTGGTGTCCAGCTGGCCGGTGGGAGTCGGGTTGTAGGCCGACACCGGACAGGGCTGCTTGCAAATTCCGGGATCCACCCCGGCCGCCTGATAGTACGGTGCGTCTGCGGCGAAAAAGACCTGGTCGTAGAAGTAGTAGGAGGATCGCCCGACGTTGAATTCGCTGTTTTCAATGTTGCGGCGGAAATCGACACCGGCCTTCATGTTGTGGTTCCCATGGCCGATCGAAACCATGTCGGAATAGGTGTAGACGTTCTCCTTGAAGTTCTGTGGGTAGCCGTTGTAGGACCCGAATCCCACCTGAGCGCCATTGGAGAAATGGATCTGCGGGACGCCTCCAATGCTGACGCTGGTATTCGTATTGTTTTGCAGGTAACCGGCACGAAACTCATTCAGGATCGATGGGCTGAACGTGTGCACAAAGCTGAACGTGCCTGCGGGGAAGTTACTGCGCTGTGGGTTCGTGAAGCTCACGCCGCCACGCACAGCCGCAATGTTCGCTGGACCGAATTTGTCGGTTTCACGAAGGTAGTTGTAGTTGATGTAAAGACGGTTATTCGCGTTCCAGTTGTAGTCAACGCGCAGCGAGGCTTCGTTGCCATTGAACAGATTGCCGAGGCTCTGCGTCTGGGTGCCGAAAGTAGAGACGCTTTTTTCCTGGATCGAGGTATCCCGGGTTGGCAGCGAACCTCCCTGGATCCCGGGCAAGCCTGTGCATCCCAGGCCATTTGGGCCGTACGGGTTGTTTGGGTTGTTAATCACATTGTCGGCCGCGATATTGGCCAAGTCTTGCGCGGTAACGCCAAAAATGTTGGCGAGCTTTCGATGCTGCAAGTTCGTGAACCCCCCGACGCCGCCAGTCGTGCAAAGAGCGGGAGCAAAGTCGGGTGTCCCGGTGGCGTAGTTGGTGGCAAAGTAGGTGTTTGCCGTGAGACCGCTGGGGGTACCGTTGTTCAATTTACCGAAGTCGCTGTAAAGCAAGGAAGCAGTCGAATTGAGAGATCCCGCTCCCGAATTGGCCGCAACTACAGCCTGCTCCCAGGCCTGCGAGTCCTGGAGGACGGGAACCGGCGAACCTTGTGATCTGTAGCGATCCCCTTGCATCGAGAGGAAGAAGAACAGCTTGTCCCTCATGATGGGGCCGCCCAGAGTAAAGCCGAACTGGTTGAACCGGGTGGGCGGCTGCGGATTCTGAGACGCCTTCACGAAGAACTCGTTGGCATCGAACACATCGTTACGGATGTATTCCCAGCCGCTGCCATGCCAGGCGTTGGTGCCGGACTTGGTCACGAGGTTGACCGTGCCGCCGGCGCTGTTGCCGTACTGCGCCGACATGTTCAATTGCAGTTGCTGGAATTCCTCGACGGAATCCTGGATCGGCACGTTCACCACGCCGCCGCTCAGCCCTTTATTGGACACGCCGTTGATGAGGAAGCCGTTGAAGTCCTCACGCACGCCGTTAACGACCGTGCCGTGGCCGTTTTCGAAGTCAACGCCATTGACGTTCACAGCGCCCGCGCTCAACTGCATCAGGTCAAACACATTGCGGCCGTTCAGAGGCAGGTTGCTGATCTGCGTCGAACTTACTGTGGTGGCCAGCTTGGAATCTTCGGTGTTGACGGCGGCAGCTTCGCCAGTGACTTCGATTACCTCCGAAGCCTTACCGATCAGCATCTTGAAGTCGACGTGCGCGATGGTGCCGGCGTTCGCGGTCACACCAGCATTGGAGACCGTCTTGAAGCCTGAAGCCTCGACCGTGATTTTGTAGGTGCCGATCGGCACCTCCTTCACCGTATAGTTGCCGCTGGAATTGGTGGTGGTGGAAAGGTTCAGGTCGGTTGCCGGATTGCTGATCGTAACCTTGGCGTTCGCGATCGCGGCGCCAGTTGGATCGGTCACGGTACCGGTAAACTGGGCGTTCTGTACCTGCGCAAATGCGCTGAAGGTCAGAGCCAGCACGGCAAACACTGCGAGGCAAAACTGCAATCTTTTCATTTACCTACCCCCTAGGGAGATCGTGGCGCGTGGTTTTTGAAGTATGCACGGAAATTTTTGTTTCGAAACTCCTCTTGTCGTGAACCTAAGCTGCAAACTCTCGTTGCGGTCTGAAGTCTTACCATCCCATCAACCGAAAACACATCAGTAGGGTCGCCGCATTACCAACCACTGCGAAGTGCGCAGAATTCTGCGCCTCGAACTCCTGTTTTGTCAACCATGTTGCTGATTCTGTTGAGCGAACCGGGTGAAAGTCTCGAAAACTGCTTGCTCGCAGCCAGAAACAGCAACAGCTAATGCCTTCGGGGTAGAATCGCACTTCTTGAACCAAACGACAGTGTCCAATGTTTCAGATACTTACGGGCGGAATGGCCGCGATTCCTATGGGTAACTGAAGATCGGAATGCCTCGAGGCTACCAATTTCCGTAGATCGTCATTATTCGCCGACCCTTCAGATGACTTGCTGGTCAGCGCGGCGGCAACCGCCGGGTGTCTTTCAGGATTTCTTTCCAGGATTTCTAACAATGACGCCGCGTCCTTCCTGGACGACGAGTTCATGGTCCGCCGACTCCGGTCCCAGTTTTTCGACTTGTCCGCTTGGCCAGCGAATGACAATTGCGTCGACCCTTGTCGCCGCGCCCAGGCCGAAATGGAGCGCGCGGATCACTCGAACTTTCGAAGCTGCTTCCGGCGCGCACTTCTGCATAGCGAGTTGAGCCCTCGACCGTGATCTCGATCTTTGCGCCGAAGCCATCGCGGTTCGACTTGCTGCCGATGGTCTTGATCCGCAGCCAGTGGCCGGCTGACGGTACTTCGTTGCGCAGCAGAACGGCTGAACCATCTAGGTTGGTCATCAGCAGATCCTGACGGCCCCGATTCCAGAAGTCCGCTGTCAGGGCGGCGCGGCCCACATATTTTTTCGTCAGCGCGCCGCCTGACCTCTCGCCGACTTCTTCGAATTTTCCGTTATGCAAGTTGTGAAACAGAAAAGGCCGCTCAGCGTAGCCCACACCGAAAGACTGTCCTTCGACTTGTGGATCCACGTGACCATTCGCGATGAAAATGTCGGGCCATCCGTCGTTGTCGTAGTCGAGAAACTTCGTGCCAAAACCGAGATATGGATTGCTGATGGCCCCAATCCCTGCCGCGCCCGCCAGGTCGGTGAACTCGCCATTGTGATCGTTGTGATAGAGGTTGTTGTCATCGTCGGAAAAATTAGTCTTCACAATGTCGGGCCAGCCGTCGCGATCGTAATCGGCCGCGTCAATGCCCATGCCAGCCTGTTCGCGTCCGTCAGAACTGTAAGCCACGCCAGCCTCGACGCCGACTTCGGTGAATCCACCCTTGCAGTTATTGTGATAGAGCAGGCTCGGCGAAGAATCGTTCGCTACGTAGAGATCGAGGCATCCGTCTTTGTCGTAATCCAGCCACAAGACGCCGAGCCCGTAGTAGCTTTCGGTATCAATGCCGAGTTTCTCTGTGACATCGGTGAAGGTGCCGTCACCGTTATTGTGGTAGAGACGGTCGCGCGAGCCCTTCAACCCGCGCGGCCCGCAATTTACCGGGATGCCCCGATACTGGCAGAACACGCCGTTGCCGAATTTCGGCAGGTTGTTGATATCCAAGTCCACATAGTTCGCGACATAGAGATCGAGATTGCCATCGTTGTCATAGTCGCCGAAGGCCGCGCTGGTTCCCCAGCGATCGGCATTGGCGACGCCGGCTTTCGCGGTGACGTCGGTGAAGGTGCCATCGTGATTGTTGCGGTAAAGCGCGGAACCATGGAAGCCGGTGATGTAGACGTCTTCCCAGCCGTCGTTGTCGAAGTCGCCGATGGCCACGCCGTAACCCCAGCCGCAGAAATTCAGGCCTGACTTCGCCGACACATCGGTAAACGTACCGTCATGGTTGTTGTGATAGAGGCGCGGCGGATGGCACTTGCCCGCGCGGTAGTCCGCCAGCGTCGAACCATCGACCAGCAGGATGTCCATCCATCCGTCATTGTCGTAGTCGAATGCGGCGGCGCCTCCGCACTGGGTCTCAACGATGTAGAGTTTTTCCGGGCCGCCGCAAGTCAGGCGAAAATCAATTCCAGCGGCGTGCGTGACGTCAACGAACAACGGTGGATTTGTCGCGGGAGTCTTGGCGTCCGCTTTCTGCGCGGGCTCCGCAGGCTTCGCCACCGGACCGGTGTTTTTCTGGGCAGTGTTCTTGGGGGCAGCCGTTTGCGCAACTCCCGACAAAATCCAGTTGCCGCCTAGTGCCATCAGCAGAACAGCCGCCGCAAACGTCACTTGCAACTTTTTCATGATGGCGAATCACTCTCGCTGATCGCGCCCTGTAGCCATTCCTGCCGCGGCCGGCTGCGCCTTCTTGAGTTCCGCGAAGCGTTCCCGTTCGCGCAACGCCTCTTCCGTCTTGCCGAGTTTTTCCAGGACGCGCGCCAGTTGATAGTGCGGGCTCGGGTCCTTCGGATTCAGTTCCGCCGCTTTCCGTAAAGAAGGCTCAGCTTTTGCCCACTGCCCCGCGAGTGCCTGCGCCTTGCCAAGGTCGTACCAGACGTCGGGGTTGCGAGAATCCACTTCCGTGCCACGCTGCAGATACGTCATGGCTGCATCATATTTTCCGCTCGCGAGCAGCGAGTGTCCCAGCGCGCAGACCGCTGCCGGGCTCTCCCCCGACCGTCGCAACTCCTCTTTATATTCGCTGATGGCTTCGTCGTTGCGTCCGAGGCTGAAGTAGGCAAATCCCAGATGGTAGTGTCCGAGTTTAATGGCGGGGTCGAGCTTCAGAGCAGTCTTGAACTCCCCAATCGCCTGCAAACTGCGATTCGAATTCAAATACGCTCGCCCGAGTAAAGTATGCCAGAGCGCGACTGAAGGGTTGAGCTTGATTGCCGCTTCGAGTTCGTCTGCGGCTCCCGCATAGTCCGGCTCGCTCAATAAGACCAGCGCCAGGTCGAGATGAATCGCAGAATCTTTCGGGTTCAGATTCACTTGCTCGCTTGAGCTGCTCTTGTGCCTGCTTGAGATCGGCGTTTTTGAAATAGGCTACGCCCAGATAGTGACGGAATTGCGCATCGCGCGGCCAACGCGAAACCGCTTGTTGACCAAGTAGGATTGCGTCTCGCAACTGGCCCGAATCGAGGTCATGCAATAACTGCTGGCGCGTTTGGGCTTGGGTTTGATTTTGCGCCTGCGCTTGCACAAACAAGCTCAATAGGCAGAGTGAGGCAGCAATAACAAAAACTGGAGCCGGATTTCGGGTGGCGCAGCGCCGGGGTCCCCGGCACGCCCGGTTTTGGCGTGATGGGGTGGAGGGCTTCAGCGCCGCGATTACGGGCTTAGCTTGAGGACCGGCTTTGGCCGCTGCGGTCAGACTGTGGCATAGAAAATACTCAATCAGCGTGCTATTGAGCTGCCGGCGCGCAGTCGTGCCCGTTATCGCATCATTTATCATCGTGACGCTTGTCATCGTATCGTCTTAACGCAGCCAGTCGCAACGCGCCTGCTGCTCCGCGTTCGCAGGGGTTCTCGACGGAGGGAGACTCTATGCGCGCCAAAGATTCTCTTCGGATGTCTGCCTGTGGTCGGTAAAGCTAGAGTAGATCTCAGATACATTCATAGCGATGGACCGTGGAACGATATTGCGCGTCTGGCTGCCGATGGTCGCGGGCTTGTTCGTTCTCGGCTGGATATTCCACTCCGTGCCCGAGCCCTACGGTTCGACGCGTTTGATCGGCCTATTGGTCGCTTTAATCGGCCTCGCGGGCGTGATTCTCTCCCGCTACACGCTCGGCCTGTCATTCTCGGTTGCTCCGAAGGCGACCGCGCTTGTCACCAGCGGCATCTATTCGCGGATCCGCAATCCGATTTACATTTCCGGAATGATCTTTCTGATCGGCGTCGTACTCATCGTGGAACGGCCTAATCTGCTGGCCGTTTTTCTCGTGCTGATTCCGATGCAGATCATCCGGGCGCGCCGCGAAGCGGCGGTTCTGGAAGCAAAGTTCGGCGACGCTTATCGGGAGTACCGCAAGCGCACTTGGTTCTGAGGTCAGTGGAGGGACGTGCGTCTCGCCCGTCCAGCCGGGCGGGGGCGCCCAGCTCTCCACGAAGCAGGCTGCTATTATTTCAGCAATGAAATCAGCATTGAACAGACTGCTCCCTGCCTTCTTCTGTCTTTTTCTGGTGGGCCGCCTTCAGGCCGCCGATGAACCCAAGCTCAGCCCACTTCCGGCGCCGGTCTCGAACAATGCGGTTGCCATTTCGCATGACGATTACGGATCCAGGATTTTTTCGTTCATGGGCGTTGGCCCGAAAAAAACCTGGGATGCAATCACCGCCAGCGCCTATGAAATGGATCCGGGCACCGGCAAGTGGACCGAAAAGCGTCCCGTGCCGGGCGTGGCCGGACGTCTGGCGGCAGCGGCGGTAGCGCTCCACGACCAGGTCTTCATCTTCGGAGGCTACGTTGTCGACGCGCAGGGTGGAGAGACGACCGTGTCAGACCTGAACGTCTTTGTCCCGGTTGAAGATCGCTATTATCGCGGCAAGGACATCCCCGTGCCTGTCGACGACGCAGTGGTCGGCCTTTATCGCGACCGTTACATTTTCCTCATTGGCGGGTGGTCAACATCGAAAGGCGACGCAGTACGCAACGTCCAGGTGTATGACACCGATAAAGATACTTGGCTGCAGGCCACACCGATTCCCGGTACACCGGTGTTCGGTCACGCGGGTGCCATCATCGGCGACACCATCGTTTACGTCGACGGCGCTTACAAGAATCCGAGCGGCCCCAATCCCAAATATGTCCCGTCCAGCGAATGCTGGATGGGAAAAATTCCCAAGAAGGGCGACGTCACGAAAATTGAATGGACGAAACTTCCAGCACATCCGGGCAATGCGCGCTATCGCATCGCGGCAGGCGCGGGAACGCTGGAAAAAAAGGCTGGCAGGATCTATTTCTCCGGCGGAACTGACAACCCCTATAACTACAACGGAATCGGCTATAACGGCCAGCCTGCTGAACCCTCCCCGGTAACCTTCGCTTTTAACGTCCACTCCGGCGGATGGGAAACGATCAGCGAAAACAACACCGAGCCCACCATGGATCATCGCGGCCTGCTGGTTACGCACCACGGCTTGGTCATTGTAGGAGGGATGGAAAAAGGCCAGCAGGTAACGGCTAAAGTGACGGTGGTAAAACCTTCGTCCAGGAAGTAGCCTTATCGCCGCTGCAGCGGGCAAAGGTCGAGCGAGGTTGGGGTGCCGTCAATTCTCGATGTCGGAATTCTTCTTGTTCTTGCTGCCCCTGCCGAACATCTTCTTGCCTAGCTTCCCTATTCCCTTAGCGCTTCCTTTGCCGATCTTGGCCGCGCCTTTTCCGGTGCCGACTCCGACGTCCTTGCCGGCACCGGCGGCGCCTTTGCCGAGATCGGCGGCGGCGTGGCCTGGGTGCAAGGTAACGAGATTGCCGGCGGCTCCGGCAGTGCCTTTGCCCAGGCTCTCAGCACCTTTGCCTGCGCCTTTGCCAATGTCCTCACCGCCCTTGCCGACTTCCTTGCCGGGGCTGGGCTGAACCTTCTGGTTCTTGCCCTTTTGCGCGGATTGCGTTTGCTCGGTCGCCTGATCCTGAGGTGAATTCGTGGGACGTGCAACTACGGGCGGACTCAAGAACAACAGGGTGCCTGCTGCCACTAGCATCGCGAATTTGGCTTTCATTTTCATTTCCTTCCTCCTGATGATCACGCCCTTATGAATTTAATGATGATTCCTACGGCGAGACGGTTGCAAGGTAAGGCCATATTGGAAGTGTGGGTCGTTCGCCCGTCCCGGCGTGTCCGAGTGGCTGGGCGGGGACGCCCGGCGCTCCATTATCTCTACCTCGCGCGCGCCAGCACCAGCGTTACGTCATCCGGCTGTTCGTTGTCGCCAATCCAGTCCTCGACGGCGACGGTGACAATTTCGGTGATGCGTTCCAGCGGCAAATGGCGGTTCTCGCGCACCAGTTGGATCAGCCGCTCCTCGCCGAACTCGCCATAATCGTTTTCCGGCTCGGTCACCCCATCGCTGTAAGCCACCAGCACATCGCCTGGGCGGAGTTGTACGGTTGCTTCCGGAAAACCCAAGTTGTCGAAGAGGCCAACGACGGTTCCACCGCAGCTCAGCAACTGAGACGACCCATCTTCGGACATCAGGATCGGCGGCAGGTGACCGCCGTTGCTGTATGTTAGCCGGCGCGTCTCTCCGTCATAGATTCCCAAAAACAAAGTCGCGTACTTTGCATCGGGAGTGCTTTCGTAAAGCTGATGGTTCAGCAACGTCAGCAGCGCGGCCGGAGACGCTTCCGTCCATCTCAACTCAGAGGCCAGCATCAGTCCTGAGCCCCCAGCGGCTCCGACCGCGGCTGTTTCGCGCAACACTGATCTGTCTTCGATGCTGTAAGCCCGCACCGCCGAGTGGATCGTCGCCATCAGCAGCGCCGCCGAAATTCCTTTGCCGCTGATGTCGCCGACCGCCAGCATCAGCTTGTCGGAATTCAGCGCGAGAAAATCGTAGTAATCCCCGCTCACTGTCCGCGCCGGACGGCAGAACCCGTGCACCTCCAGATTTTCCAGTTGCGTGATCAACTTGGGATAGAGCTGTGCCTGCACTTCCTGCGCAATCGCCAATTCGCCTTCCAGACGCTGCTTTTCCTTCTGCTCCTGAACAAGTTTCTCGATCGACGTAGTCATTGAGTTGAAGGAGTTTGCCAGGGTCGCAAGCTGGTCGCTCGACTGCACCGGAATCCGGTGGCTGAAGTCGGCCCGATTGATGTGCTTGGTCGCTTCGTAGAGTTGATCCACCGCCGACGTAATACTGCGCGTCAGTTTGGTTCCAACCAACAGCGCCAGCAGCTCGATGATCGCGAACACAATCGCGATCGACAGCAAGATATATTCCACGCCCTTGGCATAGTCTCCGAGCGCCGCAAAGAGTCTCGCATAGAGCACCGAGGGCCGCGTCTCGACCTCGGCGAGGGCCCCTGCGCGCTGTCGTTCTCCCGTGGCCCAATCCACTACCTGCAGCGGGATCGGGAAAGTAATCTCGTGATCGAGCGTGCTGCTCGCGGGCGGAATTGTCCCCGCGGAGAAAGTTTGCTCTCGTTGTTTCCCGTTTTCGAAGGCCAGGTAGGGTTTCGAGGCGTTCTGCTGCGCCGGTGCGGTCGAGTTGGCACTGGGGCTCGCAGTTGGGCTCTGGGCCCCGTAAACTGCAATCAGACCGAGGTCGCCTGCGATCTTCTCAACAAAATCCTTGTCGAGCGGCTCACTTAAAATCACGCGCAAGGATGAGGATGAGGAGGAAGGGGCCGAGGATAACGACAAAGCCACCGGTCCAGGCGCGAGCACCGTCGCTGTCCGAAGATAGAGTGCGCCGTGATCGCGCACGATATCGCGGAAATCCCCTGTGATAAATGACGGCGAGTCAAAGACAGCCGCGCCCTCCGGCCCCGCGCAGTCAGGCTGCGGCTGGTTTCGATACCACACGCAGACTTGGCGCCGCGACCATTCCGGACGATGCGGTCTTGCGTGGCCGAGAGCGTCCGCATCCAGCTTTCCACTTCCTGAAATATGCGCCGCCAGGTGATTGGCGATGGCTCGGTTGGCGGCCTCCATGCTGCGCAGGTGAGTTGTGATGTCGGACGTCACAACAAAGCTGGCGAACTGCCCGGCAAGAAGATAGAGCGTGATCAGAGAAATCATCACCAGCAGAAAAACCGGAATCACGCCAATAAAAACATATGTAACAATCAACCGGTTCCGCAGCCGCCACAGTAGTTGCGAGCGCAGCCACCGGAATCCAGCAATCGCGAGCAAGACAATCGCCAGAGCGCTGAGAAAGGTTACCCAGCCTCCCAGACTCGCCGACATTGAGGGACTCACTTGACGCGTCAGCCACTGCACCGCGAATAGAAGCAAGTCGAGCGCCAGCACGTAGAGTGCCGCCCACGCGATGCGACTGCGCGGCCAGAGCCCCTTTTCGTGCAGCTTGCTCTCGAGTTTCAGAGAGATCAGTCTCATCGCGTTGCCTGACTTGCCGTGTGGCTATAGAACTCCGCCTGCCGTCATGTCGCGAGCGTTAAATTTCAGGCGTTATATCTCAGGATAGATGTCAAAAAAGGCCGCGAGACTCGTCTTGAGTTGCTTCTCGATCTCGTCTTTACTGCCCTCGAGAGTGTGCATGGTGACGTGCGCCTCACGCCCATTTTTCAGTTTGATGGGCGCCTCGCCGACCGCGTCGACTTCATCGGACGGCAGCAGACGCAGACCATAAACCAATGTCAGGTTTGCCATCCCACGATTGTAAGCCAGGAGAGAGGAAGACTTCGGAAGGCGAGGTATAATCCGCGTTGTCATTCTGAGCGAAGCGAAGGACCTGCTTTCTTATTGGTGCACGAGACAACAGGTCTTTCGCTTCGCTCAAGATGACAATGCATTTTTACACGACACGATAGCTAGCCCGGCGGCCATTGCAGGGAGCGCCCGCCGATCAGGTGCACATGCAGATGAAAAACCGACTGCCCCGCGCGCGGGCCCACATTCAGCACCGTGCGGTAGCCATCTTCAATCGAGCGTTCTCGCGCAATCTGCGCCGCCGCCAGGTGACAACGCCCCACCAACTCCGCGTCTCCCGCCACGGCTTCCTTCAAACCAGAAATGTGTTTCTTCGGGATGACCAGCACGTGGGTCGGACCTTGCGGGTTCAGATCTTCGAAGGCAAAAATATGCTCGTCTTCATAAACTTTCTTGGATGGCACTTCGCCGCGAATGATCCGGCAGAATAGACAATCCGGCATAAGTTACTCTCCCCTCGCTTGGATTACTATCTCCAGGCGAGTCAACACGGAGTTAGGTTCTCTGTATCTCGGAAAGAAACAATATCACCTAGGCTAAGAGCGTTTTGTAAAGAATGGTATTTTTCAGTCGAGCCGCACCAGGAACACCGACCCCTCCGCAGTCTCCATCTCGTGGGCCAGAGTTGTTGCGCGCTGGCGGTCGTCGTCCAGCACTCGTACCCGCACCCACCAGACTCCCACGGGACTCAAAAACTTGACTACTTTGGCAGTCTGGTACCGCTTCTGAAGGTGTTCCGCTAATTCAGCGGCCGCTTTCTGCCTGCTGAAGGACCCGATCTGAACCGCCCAGCGTCCACCCGTATCGAGAGACACTGGCGCTTGCAGTACCTCCAGCCGAACCTTCGCAATACCCGGTAAGTACACATCCAACGCCTTCGCGGCCGCCAACGATAGATCGATGATGCGCCCTGTGACGAAGGGCCCGCGATCCGTGATCCGCACCACCGCGGAATGTCCAGTCTTTAAATTGGTGACGCGCACGATCGAGCCCAACGGCAAAGTAAGATGTGCAGCCGTCATGGCGTGCATGTTGTAAACCTCGCCGTTCGATCCGCGCCGGCTGTGATACGGAGCGCCGTACCAGCTCGCCATGCCGGTTTCTTCAAAAATCGGTTTCGCGCCGGCGGGGACATCGATTTTCTCGTCCTCGCCCGTTTCCGCGGACTGCGGAGTCGCGACTGGCTTTTCTTTTTCCTGCGGAAGTGACGGCGGCGGTGGAACCGGCGGCGGAGTACGTTTGTGCCCACCACAGCCGCTCAGAAGCGCGCTGCCCAATAATAGAAGGAACAGAAGACATTGCAGCATGCATGGCAGCGCCGGCCGCAACGGTCGCCGCGCGTTCCTGGACGGGTAGCTGGAAGGGCGGCAGTTCAAGAACCCTTTCGCTGTGTCTCCAGAAAATCAGCGAACTCGGAGAGCTTTCCCGCCGCCGTCCGCAGCGCCTTCGACGAATGTGTGCGCACCGCGGGCACAACCTCGTCGTTCAGATACGTCACCAGTTCCGCCGTCTCTTTTTCCAGAGTCTCGGCGATATTCGCTACCGAGCGATTGAAGCGCGCGGTAGCATCTTCTACCTTGCGGTCGAATTCGGTCATACCCATCCTGCCGGTTCGGGTTAATCTTCACGCGTGAGTTGCGCTTACCAGGCTTCATCATTATCGTGGGCCTTCCGTCGGCGGTCAATCGGCTTGGTGTGGAGGCTTGGGGCTACGTCTCCGAAATTATTCCCGGCCAGAACTATCTTTAGAAGAAGCGATACGAATCGGCTAGCCTCTCATTTAGTGTTACGGAATAATAGGTAACCGATCGTGCCGACCTCAGCTGACCACCCAGCGCCGAGTATCTGGGGGCCCTTAAAGACGCCCGCTTTCCGCAATTTGCTGATTGCCGACATCGTTTCTGATGTCGGCGCGTTCATGCAGACCGTGGGCGCGGCCTGGTTGATGGTGTCGCTTAATGCCGGACCAATGTACGTTGCCCTTACGCAGACTGCGGCCGCACTTCCGTTCTTTTTATTTGCGCTGCCGGCGGGCGCTGTCGGTGACATCGTGGATCGCCGCAAGCTGATACTGTTCACCGAAACATGGATGGTGCTGGTTGCGCTTGTTCTGGCGGGCTTGACGCTCGCGGGATTGATGTCTCCCGTAGTGCTTCTGATTTTGACGTTCGCCTTGTCTGCCGGCGATGCCTTCGAGAGCCCTACGTGGCGGGCTGTGTTGCCCGAACTGGTTCCCAGGAAAGACCTGGCAGCAGCATCGGCGCTCAACGGCATCGAATTTAACCTTGCACGCGCCATTGGGCCGGCGCTGGCCGGCATCCTTATTGCTGCCGCAGGAGTGAGCACCGCATTCCTCATCAACGCCGCATCTTTCATCGGCGTCATAATTGTCATCGCACGCTGGAAGCGGGCTGCTCATAAACGGACAACGCCTCGTGAGACCGTGACCGGAGCTATGATCGCGGGGATACGATACGTCCGCTACTCACCGGCGATTCGCGCGCTCATATTCCGCTCCGGCTCTGTGATGTTCTTTGCGAGTGGCCTTCTTGCCTTGCTACCCTCAATCTCTCACAGCGTGAAAGACAGCCCTGTTGTCTATGGTCTATTGCTGGGATGCTTCGGCCTGGGCGCAGTGCTCGGCGCTTTGCTGTTGCAACCAGTGCGGGCCCGGTTATCGACTGAAGCAGTAGTGTCAGGCGGGATTATCGTGTTTGGGCTGATCTCCGCTGCGGCCGGAAGCTTGCACACGCTGCCGGCGCTGAGTATGGCCGTACTAATAGGAGGCGCCGCGTGGATTGTGTTCATCTCATTGTTCAATGTGTTCATCCTGAACCTCACACCTGACTGGGTGCGCGCCCGCGTGCTTGCCGTCTTTCTGCTGGTTTTTCAAGGAGCGGTTGCCGCCGGTAGTGCCGCATGGGGAGCCCTGGCCGGACGGATCGGCATTCACAACACGCTGCTGTGGGCCGGTGTGGGTGCGATTGCCACGGCCGTTGCGGGACTGTTTCTCCCGCTCCCAAAATTAAGTATCGATGTCACGCCCTGGATCCATTGGCCTATGCCCAGGATCGTCAACGGAGCCGTCGCGACCGATGCAGACGATGCCGGTCCGATCCTGGTCGCCGTAGAATACGACGTGATCCCGGAGAAGACATCAGAGTTTCTCGACGCCATGTATAAATACGGACGCATTCGACGCCGCGACGGTGCGTCACGTTGGGGCGTTTATCGAGACCTGGAAACTGAGAGTCGCTATATCGAAACCTTCATAGTGCATTCCTGGGCGGAACATCTGCGTCAGCATGAGCGTTTGACGCAGGCGGATCGTGAGATCGAAGAACAATTGCTCACCTACACGCGCAGCCAGCCGACGGTACGGCATCTTGTCTCCGCAAAATGAGTGCTGATTGTACGGTGCAAAGCTCCATCCCCACACAAATATCGACACAGTCACGGTACAATCACGCCATGCGTCCGAGGATAGCCGTCGAATCGCCCCCGCGTTCTCTGACGTTGGCACTAATGTTATTTCTGATGTTTTCGCCGGCCTGTACCTTTTACGGCGAGCATCCGGCGCGCTCCTTGTCCGAAGCAACCGGAGGCGAGGGACTGGAGCGCATCTTCTGGAAAAACGTGCAAGCCGCGAACTGGGTGGAGGTGGAGCGCTCTCTCGCTTCGAATTATGCCGGCGTAACGCCCAGCGGAGCGCTCGATCGCTCCGCTACGCTTGAGCACTATCGCCAGTGGCAGTTAAAAGACTATGCCCTCGGCGATTTGAACACCGAGATGAACGGAACCACCTTCGTGGTGACCTACACCATCACTCTGAACGGCACCTTCAATGCGGCTGCTGGGAATGGAGCCGCCGGGAATGGAACCGCCGGGTCGCAACCGCTCCCCTCGACGCCGCAGCACATGATGACCGTGTGGCAGCAGCAAAAAAAAGGATGGGTCGTCATCGCGCACAGCGTCAGCCAACAATAATGCACGCATCGAGATCCATCCCCGTAGAGACGCGGCTAGCCGCGTCTAGAACCACCACGGCTCCGTCCAGGGTCAACTCTGCGGTTTCCGGGAAGCACATGGCCGCTTTCCGTCGCGCTCTCCTCCGCTGGTACGACGAACATCGTCGCGACCTCCCGTGGCGCGAAACTCGCGATCCCTACCGCATCTGGCTCAGCGAAATCATGCTGCAGCAGACGCGCGTGGGCGCCGTGCTCGATCATTATCGGATTTTCCTCGAACGTTTTCCGAATGTGCAGGCGCTCGCTGCCGCTTCTGAAGATGATGTGCTGGCAGCCTGGAGCGGTCTGGGCTACTATCGGCGCGCGCGCATGTTGCATCACGCCGCGCAGCAGATTGTTGAAAAACACGGCGGCTGCTTCCCGCAAAATTCCGAAGCCTGGCTCGCTCTGCCCGGCATCGGACGCTACACCGCCGCTGCCATCGCCAGCATTGCCTTTGCCGAGCCCGTGGCCGTTGTCGATGGCAATGTCGAGCGTGTGTTGGAAAGATTCGTCGGTATCAATCTCACCACGCCGCAAATTTGGCAACATGCGCAAGCGCTTCTCGTAGCCTCGCGACCCGGGGATTTCAATCAAGCCATGATGGAACTCGGCGCAACCGTGTGCGTGCCGCGCGAACCCCGCTGCCCAATGTGTCCTCTCCGGAAATGGTGTGCAACGCAACAATCACAACAATCAATGGAGGGCCGGGCGTCCCCGCCCGGCCCAGCCACGAACTCAAGCCGCCAGATCAAGAAAGAAGTCTGGTGCGTGCTAAACCAGCGCGACGGTGGCATCCGCCTCGTCCAACGCCCGAAAAAAATCTCGCTCATGCCCGGCATGTGGGAACTCCCCCAATCGTCCGAGCCTCCGCGCCCGTTGCCGGCTTCCGCGCAATGGCGTACGTTTCGCCATACCATCACCGTTACCGACTACACTGTGCACGTGCTGCGGAATATGCCGTTACACAATGTGCCGTTGCCGGATACTCCGCCCGCCGCGAAAGGCAAGTGGATCGCAATTGATCGCATCCCCCAGATCCCAATCACCGGGTTGACGCGGAAAATCCTGAAGGCCGGCGGCGTCATCTAATACTGTGAGTCACGTTTGTGAGTAGGTTTGAGAGGCATTTCCTCTATGAAGTGGCTCGATCGACTATTCGGAGGTCCGAAAGATATGGCTGCATTGCCGGCCGGAACCAAAGCACCCGACTTTTCCTTGCCCGCCGTCTCTAGTGGCAAAGACGGCGACAAAGATGGCGGCAAATTCTCGTTGCAAGCTGCTCTGCAACAAGGCCCCGTGCTCGCCGCCTTCTTCAAGGTTTCCTGTCCGACATGCCAATACGCGTTTCCCTACATAGAACGCATTCACAGAGCGCACGGCGACAAGAAAATCACCGTCGTGGGCATCTCGCAGAATGACCAGCGCGACACCGCCGCGTTTCTGAAAGAGTATGGCGTTACCTTGCCCACTCTGCTCGATGATCCGAACGGCTACGCGGTCTCGAATGCTTACGGACTGACCAATGTCCCCTCCTTGTTTTTAATCGCACAAGACGGCCAGATCGAAATCACCAGCGTTGGATGGGTCAAACAGGAAGTGGAGGACATCCACCGCAAGCTCGCCGCCGCCCAGCAGACTCCGCCGCTCCCGATCTTTAAGCCCGGGGAAGACGTCCGCGATTTCCGCGCTGGTTGAGGCTCGAAAAACTGATCCCGCGGTCGCGGGACAAAACTCAAAGTGGAAGCCTAAAGACAAAGTTACTGGCAGAGTTACCCCAGTACGATGCTCCGATGGTGCTGTGCGCCATCCTGATTCCATTTACAATTCGGGAGTATTCCTTCACAACTAAAGCTTCGAGGCTCCGCTTGAATATTCGCAAAATTGCCGTGCTTGTCGCCGTCCTTTTCCCTATTGTTGCGGTGTCGGCGCAAGAAAAACCGCCCAAGCCACGCGCCGAAAAGCATTTCGGTTCGCACCTTCCCCCGGCCGCCATCACCGCCATGCAAAGCATTCGTCCCGACAACATCGAGACCCATGTTCGTTTCCTCTCCCACGATCTTCTCGAGGGACGCGGCACCGGCCAGCGCGGAGGCGACATTGCCGCTGAATACATCGCGGCGCAGTTTGCGCTCTATGGGCTCAAACCCTCCGGCGAGAACGGCACCTATCTGCAAAAAGTTCCGATGGTCGGCATCACGCCCGGCGCCGACATGCGCTTCACGCTCGTTCCCGCCAAAGGCAAAGCATCCGACCTCAAGCCGCTCGATGACTATGTCGCCTACGATCAAACCCAGCAGCCCGAATCCAACATCGACGCCGAGATTGTCTACGTCGGCTACGGCATCGAAGCGCCCGAATATAACTGGGACGACTACAAAGGTGTGGACGTCAAAGGCAAAGTCCTGCTCATGCTGGTCAACGAACCGCCCTCGGACGATCCGAAGTTTTTCACCGGCAAGGCGCTCACTTACTACGGCCGCTGGGTCTACAAATACGAAGAAGCCGCGCGCAAAGGAGCCGTTGGCGCCATTCTCATCCACAAGACGGAGATGGCCAGTTATGGCTGGGACGTCGTGCGCAATTCCAACTCCGGCGAGAAGTCCTATCTCAAACTCGATGCCGCTCCCCGGCTGAAAGCGGCTGCCTGGATCCAGTTAAGCGTTGCGCGCGCCCTCGCCGCGTCCTCCGGGCTCGATCTCGATAAGATGATGACCGATGCGACCTCGCGCGATTTCAAGCCGGTGCCGCTCCACGTCCGCCTCTCCGCGCACATAACCAGCAAGATTCGTGCTTTCGAATCGAATAATGTCATTGCCGTGCTTCCCGGAGCCGACAAGGTTCTCAAAAGTGAAGGCGTGATGTATACCGCGCACTATGACCATCTCGGCATCCGGCCCGACATGCCCGGCGACAACATCTATAACGGCGCCATGGACAACGCCACCGGCTGCGGCATTCTGATGGAAATCGCTCGTGCGTACGCAGACGCCAAGCAGAAGCCGCGCCGTTCGATCTACTTCGTCTCCGTCACCGCCGAAGAGCAGGGATTGCTGGGCTCGGAATACCTGGGTAAGCATCCCCCGATTCCTGCGGGCAAGATTTCGCTCGATCTCAACTACGACGACGTGAGGCCGCTCGGCGCGCCGGAGGAAGTCCAGGTTTCCGGAGCCGAGCGGACCACGTTTTATCCCGCAGTTCAGGCGACCGCTCAGGATTTCCGCTTTAAGATTCGTCCAGACGCGCGCCCCGAAGCCGGACATTACTACCGCTCCGATCACTTCAGCCTCGCGCGCGTCGGCATTCCGGCGTTTTCCATTAATGAGGGGATGAAATTCAAGGGCCACGATGAAGCCTGGGGTCTCGATCAGGAAGCCGACTACACCGCCCATCACTACCACCAGCCGAGCGACGAGTATCATTCCGGCATGGACTACACGTCCGACGCGGCCATGGCGCGTTTCGGGT
Organism: uncultured Acidobacteriaceae bacterium; assembly: GCA_963789205.1. GTDB lineage: Bacteria > Acidobacteriota > Terriglobia > Terriglobales > Acidobacteriaceae > Acidiflorens. The sequence goes on along the minus strand of CAWBJV010000006.1, from coordinate 261,968 downwards.
TCGCGCTCGGCTGGGAGGCCGCCAACCAGGCGCACCCCGTCGACTGGAAGAAGGGCGACGAGTTCGAAAGAGCGCGCCGCGCCAGCCAATAGCCTTAGCTAGCACGAACTTAGCCTCTGCCACAGACGGTTGCCGCGCTCGTGACCGCGATGCTTCTACGCTTGCACTAGCGTAACTTTCGACCCGTCCGGGCGCCGTGCTAGCCTGCTTAGTAGTGCAGTTTCAGCAATTTGCAAGCAGCGCAAGTCCTAGAGACGAAAGACGAACAGTTCGCTCCGATGCCCAAGCTCCCGATTTTTCGGTTGCGTAATACCGAGACGCCCAGCCGGCCCGATCTTCAATACTACGGGCTCAGGCTCGCGTTCACCGATTTGAAACTGGGAGTCGACAATCTCCGCTACGACGTTTTTCTCAGCCCCCGCATTGCCGCGGATTTGAGTTTTCATCTCGCGCGTTACATCTGCCGCTTCGGCGATGTGGAAGCGCTCCTCGAGATGGACGTTCCCTCCGCGCACTCCAAATTCATACGCGCCGCCGAGGGCGCCACCAAACTGCGCAAGCCCGGCGCCGCCGACCTGAAAGCTCAGCTGGTCTCGATTCATCTGGCCATCCTGAATCGCGCCAAGGCGGAAGGCAATCCATCGGTTGACGTGCTCGGCCGCCTGGCCGTGCTCAAGTTCATACGCACCGAACTGCAAGCGCAGTTTGCCAGGATTCTCGAACAGTGCCGCATGAAGTCGAAGTCGCTGGAGGGTGTGCGGCAAACCAAAATGATGCAGACGCAGGCGCTCGTCTCCTCTTTCCAGGTGCGCAAGAAGATCATCCTCCGCCGTGCCGGGCAGGAGATGTTTCGTCTGCTTCGCGAAATTGAAAAAGAAACGCTGGCCCGTACTCGCCGGTCGCTGCTCGGCGAATTGCCCGCCGATTGCTATCGTCTGTTCCTCAATCCGCTGATTCTTACCGAAGATGGGCGCGACGATTATCTCTGCGCCGAGCACTATTATATGTTCGGCAACTTCGACAAAGATCCCGACCGCTTCCCCGGTCTCCGCCAGTTCGCCCTAGATTTTCTGCGCGAACTCGGATACGGCGAAGGCATTGACGACGAGCATCTGGAGCAGGCGCTCAATGTTCCCGAAAACGCCGCCGCGCTGGTTGGCGCCGGCAACGGCGAAGATTTGACACCGGAAGATCGCAATAGAAAAGACCGCCTCGACATCTGGACCCGTTTGCTGCAGCGTGAGGGCGTTCTCTCGCACGTCGTTGCTTCTTACGAAGCCGTTCCTCTGCTCGCCGAATATGCGCCTCGGGTGAACCCGCAGCAGATCAAGAACGCGCTGATCTTCCGCGAAGAAGCGGAGCGCGTCGAAAAAATAATTGCAGAAGGCCGGCTCCATTCCGACCGGCTCTTTGCCGCCGTCGGACGCGTAGCCTCCTGCCGAGGCTCGGAGCGCAGCCGTTTTGCCGCGCGTCTTCTGCACGACCTCCTTTGCTATCACCGCGACCTCCGCGGACTGGAAGCCCTCAGCGCCGGTTTTGACAGCATCAATCTGGTCAGCGACGAAAAAGTACGCGAACTCTCCATGCTCAACGGCATGCTCTACGAGTTCCTGCCTCCGGAAGATCAGAAGCCCGCCGAGGATCGTGTTCTTCACCACGTCATCCTGAAGGCTGACGTGCGCGACTCTTCGCGCCTCACTCGTTCGCTGATGGAAAAAGGCATGAACGCCGCTTCGTATTTCAGCCTTAATTTCTATGATCCGGTAAACAAGTTGCTCGCGAAATACGGCGCCACCAAGGTCTTCCTCGAGGGCGATGCCATCATCGTGGCGCTGCTGGAGCGCGAAGGCGAAGCCATGCTCAGCGTCGGCCGCACCTGCGTCCTGGCGTGGGAGATTGTAAATCTGCTACGCGAGTACAACGAACTCCTGGAACGCTCCGGCCTGCCCCCGATGGAAGTCGGCCTCGGCATTGCCTACCAGGATTCGCCGCCGCTCTACCTCATGGATGGCGAACACCGCATCATGATTTCCGACGCCATCAACGACAGCGACCGTCTCTCCTCCTGCAGCAAGCAGGTCCGCAAGAAAATTGCACCCGATGCCGGGGTCTTCCAAGTGTATTCGGTTCAGATCGGAGGCGGAGGTAATAACAATGACAGTAATAATAATGACAGTAATAATAAGGACAGTGCCACCGCCAGCGCCGAAGCCGGAGCGGAAGAAATGCGCCTTAACTACAACGTAGGTGGGATCTGCCTAAGTGAAGCGGCCTTCCGTAAACTGCAGCAGGAGATATCGCTTTCCCCATGGGCGGCAAGTCTCAACGAACCAGGTTTTACCGGACCTTGGATCGACGAGCAGCGCGAGTTCTTCGTCGGAACCGTTCCCATCGCCAATGGGGTATTTCGCAAGATTGCCATCCGCAAGAACCGCATCGCCCAGGTCGATGTTCGCGATCTGTCCATCTTGCGCTGGACCGACCGCTGGTATTACGAAGTCTGCGCAAATCCCGCGGTGTACGCTGCCCTGCCCGGAGAAAAATCCGCGTCCGCTCAAAGTGAGTAATGGAGTGACGGGCGTCTCGCCCGTCCGCCGGGCGGGGACGCCCCGCACTCCACCAAGCAGCACACCCGTTCAGAAACTTCGTCGAACCCGAAACGGAATCACCACCACCGCCTCGAGCGCCACCGGTTTCCCGGCCCTGACAGCTGGCACGAATTTCCAGCGGGCCAGGGCTTTCGCCGCAAAAGAATCCAGACGTTCGTCAGGGCTGTTGAGGACGCGAATGTCGCCCACCTTCCCATCGGCGTGAATAACCGCATAGAGCGTGACCATGCCGTGCACGTTGGCGCGAATCAATTCCAGCGGATAGCCGGGGTCCGATTTTTCCGTGGCAACCGGCGCCAGCAGTTCGCCTTCTTTCCGTCCCGCATCGAGTTCAGCAAACCGGATCACCCAGCTGCCGGTCGAGGAATTCAGATTCGGCATATTCAGCGCCATCTCGTAGAAGCGCTTGCCGCCAAATACCTGGCGGTCGACGTCGGTGACCTTATCATCGGGAACCGCGGACGCGGCCCGCGCACCCGATCGCGCTCCCGGCGTCGCGCCCGATGACGAAAGGCTGGCCATCTCGCGTGCGCCGTCCGCGCCATTGCCGCCCGAATTGCCGCGTGCCGCCGCGCCGTTCCGCTCGACGGCCGACGTTGCGCCGGAATCCGCCGCGCCAACGTGCAGGCCAGCCGGGAGAGAGCCACGGCCATTGTTGCGCGCCTTGAAGCCGCTGTCTCCTTTGCCGCCGCCAGCTAAATCCGGCGTCCCCGAAGCTCCCGGTTTTCCCAGCGGAGTCGCGGAAAATGTTCCCCGGCGATTGCCTCCTGGAACAGCGACCGGTCCGCTGGGAGCGACGGGATGAATCCCCAACGCGATCAGCCGTCCGCCCGCACTGGTGCCACCCGCCACCACGCTCGGCGGAGGCCCCACCGGTTGTACGCTACCGCCCGGCAGAGTTCCTTTGCCGCGCGCCGCCAGCGAATGTTGTTCCGTCACCGTGAGCTGCGGAGCCGGCGCGACCACGTCACTCGGGCCAATGTTCATGAGCCCGACATGCCCCTTTGTCGACTGCGTTAACTCCGGAGGCGGCGCAACCACATCCGATTTCATCGCCGCTTGAACTACACGCTCCCGCGCAAATTGCACATCGGGCGCGGGCGCCACCACTTGCGTCTCGGGCGCGACTATGCGGGCCGATAATGAGGGTCGCGCAGCATCCAGCGGAACTGCAGGAGCGATGGCGCCCGTGGCAACGATATTGGGCAAGGGGACGTCGTGGTCGAGCTTGAGATCAGGCGGCACGACGATAGTTTGAGACCGGTTGTCCGCTTCACGCGGTACTGAAAGGATCGGCTGCTTCGCATAGACAGGATCTCCCTTTTGCGCTTTCGGCGCTTCGGATGCGCCCGTATCGAGCGGTGGCAGATATTCTTCCGGCGAATAAGTGACCAGCGACGACCGGTCAAACGCGGCGTGATCCAGAATTTTTTGCTGTCGAATCCCCGAGAGCGAAATCGTCCAGACGAAGACAACTGCCGCCGTATGCAACAGGGCGGATTGCAGAAAGCGTCCCCACGGCAGCTCTTGCTGGACGAAGACATCCCGCCATAGATCGAATTCGCCGTCATTGCCAGCAAGTTCGGAGCCCGCCAACTCCGCGGGTCGGTTTGCATGCTCCGGATGAAGTGCTGCCCGAACTCCGCTCCGGAATTCCGGGCTCGCGGGATCGCGTTCCACCAAAAGTCTCAACAGGTCTTTCCCCGGGGATTCCATCACGCTCCAAATTAAGTTCTAGCCAACTCCAATTCCCTAAGGTGCCCCCGGGATGGCGGGATCCGAGGCATTTTCGCAGGTTCGCCACGGACGGCTACTCTGCAGCAAGATTATACGGGAAACAGAAACCATCGATTCAGCCGGACTCCACTCATTCGTTCCTTTTTGGGAGTGAGCGCGTACGACATCTCAGAGTTCGTGGCTTCGCTTGACAACCTCCATTTCATACTTATGATCTGAGATGATGCATCAGGGGATGCCTGGCCACTAATATTTTCTGGAGGAATTTTATGAACATGAATTTTATGAACATGAATTTTATGAACATGAATTTTATGAACATGAATTTCATGAAAAGGATCACTGCATGTTTCCTGGCGCCAGTGCTGCTGGCAGCGTCCGCGTTCGCGGCTAAGAACGAGAAGGAACAAGAACGGGTGAAAGAGGCAGGCGAGGTGCTGAAAGAAATTCTGAACATTCCCGACGACATCCCCCAGGATCTGCTGGACAAGGCCGAGTGCGTGATCATATTGCCCTCTGTGATTAAGGGAGCGATTGGACTGGGTGGCAGTTACGGCCGTGGCGTGATGGTCTGCCGAAGTGGCGAGCATTACACGGGAAAGTGGGGCGCCCCTGCCATGTATGCGCTTGAAGGAATCAGCATCGGGTTTCAACTGGGCGGCCAAGCCACCGACTTTGTGCTTCTGGTAATGAACGCCAAAGGCGCTCGCTCGCTGCTTTCCAGCAAGGTGAAGCTGGGCGCCGATGCCTCCGCCGCCGCCGGCCCAAAGGGACGCACGGCCGAGGGAGCTACCGACATCGTTATGAACGCGGAGATTCTCTCTTACTCGCGCAATAAGGGACTGTTCGCGGGAGTCTCGCTCGAAGGCTCGACTCTGCGTTCCGATGGGGGCGCCAACGAGAATCTCTATGGAAGAAAATTGAGCGCGAGGCAAATTATCCGCGAGGGAAAGGTCGGCATTCCGCCCTGCGCGCACGAGCTGGTTTCCCGGCTGGATGCGAAGTCGCCGAGGAACAAGTCGGAGCCGAAGTCGCTCCAATAGCATATTTTCCGATCGAAATAACGATTCGAAATAACTCAGACCTGAGGACTGAAAGCCAGGCATCGCGTTTTGCACGCCTCCCGACGCCTGACCGCTATACTGGCTAACTGAATGTTCCCGAGGTAAGCATGCCGCTCCGCACAATTCGCTTCTATGCGCCGCAACTTGCATGTTTCGTCCTTTTTGTTTGGATGCTTGCCGGCGCACAGGCAAACCCGTATCGGCAGAGTAAGGATCGGCAGAACCGGGTCCCGACTCCGCCAACGCCCGGAGCCGATTACTCCGGCATGTACAGCTTTTTGCGCGACGGCGAGTTCGTCCAGGTCACCGTCGAAGACCAGGGACGCGTGACCGGCTTTGTTTCACGCTTCGGCGATTCGGAGAGCGATCGCGGCGTTTTTTTGGACCACTTTTTTAAGTCAGGCAAGCTCGATGGCAATCAACTCGCATTTACCACCGAGACCGTACACGGCGCATCGTTCGAATTTCACGGGATCATCGACCGGGCCGAGGGCAGGAGTCGCGGCGACGAGGCGTACTACGTGCTGAAGGGAACTCTCGTCGAGAACACAACCGACGAGGCGAAGAAATCTTCTTCCCGCTCGCGCGAGGTTGCCCTGAAAAGCTTTCCGCAGGATATGGCGCCCTCACGAGAGCAAAAGAAGTAGGTACACGAAGGAAACGCCTAAGACCAAAAGCCCTTCTCGTGCCTTTGTGGTTAAGGGGTTTGCGTGCTCTATAGTGAAACTGACTCGTACTGCACTCCATGGGTACTTGGGGCACTTGACATCCTTTAGCTCGCCGCCGCAAAATATCGCCAATTACAGGAAAAACGCGCACTCCCCAAGAGTTTGAACAGTCAACAAGTTTATGCCGCCTAGCCACTCGTCGCAGTTCCCCCAACAGAAAGTCAGCCCCGAACTCTGCAAGCATCCTCGGGTGCAGATCGTCTCCCGCGACGAAGAATCCGAATATGTGGAATGTCAGGAATGTGGAGACGTGTTCGAGTCCAGTGAATTGAAAGACATGGCAATCGAGGAAAAGAAAGCACCAGAAGAAGAGTGAGATAACGGCTGGCGAAACCAGCGCGTCGCATTTAAGGTTTCCCCTGTGGCCTTTCCCCCGTGGTCCTCTGTGGCCCTCTGTGGCCCCTGTGGTTCAAGCTTTCTCCCTCTTGCCGCGACCCATCTGAGCATCACCCGATATTAATAATGAGATTTTCCGCCACATCCACCCAAAACTTCTTTCCCGCCGGAATCACCGTGGTCGCACTGTATTCCGTAATCACCGCCGGTCCCCGCATCGATCGGCCGGGAACAAGGTCCCCACGCTCAAACACCGGCGTGGTCACGGCTTTGTCCTGAAAGAACACGGCCGCGCGTTCGACCGGTGTCACGCCAACCGGCGGCTTTCGCGCCGCTCGCCGCCGCGCAACTTTCATCGGCGGCGTGCGCAAACGAACCCGCAGACGCAGCGTTACCAGTTCAATATCCCGCCCCGCATGGTGATATCCGTAACGCCGCTGATGTTCGTCATGGAAGCGAGCGGCGACGTTCGCCGTGGCGGGTACGTTGAGTTCATAGCCTTGACCACGATACCGCAGGTCAAGACTCCTTTCATACTCAAGAGCGCCGCGCCACCGTTCCGCGCGAAATTCTTTCTGCGCCTCCGCCTCCAGCTTGCGAAATTCTTTCTCCAGTTTTGCCTGCGGCAATGCTTGCCCTACTTCCTGTCGAAGACGCCCCCCGAATCGCCACAATAAAGTGCGCGAATAATCCTTGACCACATCGCTCACCAGGATTCCAAATGCCGAAAGCGCGCCCGGTCGCGCTGGGATCACCACTGTAGGGATCGCCATCGCCTCCGCCAGTTCGCAGGCATGGAGACCTCCCGCTCCGCCGAACGCCACCAGCGCAAATTCGCGCGAATCGTATCCCCGCTCGATAGAGACGACGCGCAAAGCCCGCTCCATGTTCGCGTTCACCACGCGTACGACGCCGGCACAGAATTGTTCCATGCTCAAACGCGAGCCCTGTTTCTTCAGCCATTCCGATGTAATCCGCCGCGCTCTTTCCATGTCGAGTGTGAACTCGCCGCCGAGAAAACGGTTGGGGCGAATCCGCCCCATCAATAAGTTGGCGTCAGTCACCGTAGGTTCGGTACCGCGACCATAACAGATCGGTCCCGGGTCAGCGCCTGCCGATTCCGGTCCCACGCGCAACGCCCCACCCCCATCGAAGCGAGCCAGCGACCCGCCCCCTGCGCCCACAGTGTGAATCTCCAGCATGGGAACTCCCACCGGAAGTCCGGCCACTTCCGATTGACCGCCCGCTCGAACCTCGCCCTGCACCGCCGCCACATCGGTCGATGTCCCTCCCATGTCGAAGGAGAGAATCTTCCGGAACTCGCTTCGGCCGGCCATCGCCGCCGCGCCCACCAATCCACCAGCCGGGCCCGATAACACCGTGCGCACCGGTTCCCGCGCGGCCGAAGCCAGCGCCGTGATCCCGCCGCTCGATTGCATGACGAAGATCCGCGGGACGTTTCGCTTCCGTGCCGCGCCGGAGTCGTCTACCAATTCCTCGGCATGCGGCTTGGCCCGCTCCGCCAGCCTTTCCATATAGCTCTGCATAAGCGGCTGCAGATAGGCGTTCACCACGACCGTGCTCGTGCGTTCGTATTCGCGAAACTCCGGCAGAATCCGATGAGACACAGAAAGCGGCTTGCCAAGTTCCGCCACAGCCGCAGCCACGGCCGCTTCGTTCTCCGGGTTGGCGAACGAGAAGAGCAAAGAAATAGCGATGGCGTCTGGATCGGCAAGCCGCACCGCCTCCTGCAGTCGCGTCAACTCCGCTTCCGACGGCCGCTCCAAGATCCGGCCCTCGGCATCCGTCCTCTCCTTGACACCGAATCGCAGCTCTCGCGGGACGAGCGGCGCAATCCGATCAAAGAAAAAATCATACAAACGAGGACGCGCCTGCCGTCCAATCTCAATGACGTCCTCAAATCCCGCCGTCGCAATCAGCGCGACGCGAGCGCCTTTTCGCTGCAGCAGAGCGTTGGTCCCGACTGTCGTCCCGTGCAGCAAAGTGAGCGCGGCTCCGGCGCGGTTGTTTCTTCCAGCCTCGCCAATCTTTCGCAGCGCTTCGGCAATCGCGCGCGACGGATCATCCGGCGTCGAGAACACCTTCAGAGTCTTGAGCGCGCCGTCCTCGACCCAGACGCAATCCGTAAACGTCCCTCCAGTGTCAATAGCAATCGCCCGTGTGGCGCGGACACTCTTGTCCGCGGCCTTTGACTTTGATGTTGCTTCTAGCCGGTGTGCGGAATGAAGTTGGGAATGCGATGCGCGAGCCATAAACATGGAAGACTATCACCGCTCGCGGCCTGCTGTTAGTTCTCAGTTCCCGGTTCTCAGTTCTCAGTAAGGGCCTCTCGACAAGATACTGAGAACTGGGAACTGAGAACTAGCGGTACCTGTGCCCGAAACATAACCGCCTCGTCGCCGCGCGTGCCGTATTCTGAATCAATGCACGGGAGAACCTGGCAACCATGGCTCGTTCCCGGCGCCTTGTTATTGGCGCTGGCGGCGGCGCTTGTCAACAGTTCTCTGTTTGTCCAGGTTGCGCCTTCGCTAAGCTTCTACTACGTTGCCGTCTTCGCCGCCGGATTGCTTCTTGCCTGGCGTTTCAATTCCAGCCGCCTTCTGTTTTCCCTGCTGGCGCTGCTGCTCGCGCATCGCGCGGTCGCTTTCTTCTCCAATGGACCGCTTCAAACCGGAAACGTTCTCACTGGACCTGGACGCACTGCCGTAGCGCTCGCTGCCCTGTTGATCCCGCTGAACTTCATCGCGTTTGCCCAGATGCGCGAACGTGGACTGACCATTGCCGGAATTGCGCCTCGGTTCGGATTGCTCTTCCTGGAATCGGTTGTGTTCGCTGTGTTGTGCCGTCCGGAAAATAGCCCTGTCAACCTGCTTCATACGGGTGCGTTCCCGATCCCGCTTTGGATTCTGCTGAGCTTTGTCGCTGCCATCGCCGTGTTCGTTTACCGCTTCTTTCAGACGCGCAAGCCGATCGAGCCTGGATTCGCGTGGTCCACAGCTGCCGTTTTCCTGTGGCTGCAATTCGCTCCGGTCGGCAAGATGTCGGACGCCTATGTTGCCACTGCTGCTCTGATCCTGGCTGCGTCGCTGATCGAGACTTCCTACGTGCTCGCCTATCACGACGAACTCACGGGCATTCGCGGACGGCGCGCCTTCAACGAGTCCCTGCTTTCGCTCGACCAGCAATACGCCATCGCCATCGTCGACATCGACCATTTCAAAAAGTTCAATGACACCTATGGACACGACGTAGGCGATCAGGTCCTGTGCATGGTGGCCAAGCGGCTATCCGATGTCGGCGGCGATGGACAGGCCTTTCGCTGCGGAGGCGAAGAGTTTGCCATAGTCTTTCGCAACACTTCCGCCAAAGAAGCGTTCGAACATCTGGACGCGCTGCGCCAGACCATCGAGAAATCCACGTTTCAGGTGCGCGGCGCGGATAGAAGAGCCGAAAAAGCCGCTGAAAGAAGTGCTGAAAAAAGCGGCAATCGCAGGTCAGCGACAAGCCAGTCGGATCGCAGAAAGTCCGCAAAAGGAAAAACCGCGGCGTCATTGAGCAAACAGCGGGAGCTTTTCCCGCAGCCTGCTAGCCAGTCGTCTGATCGCAAATCCGATCGCACATCTGATCGTTCATCCGATCGCCTAGCCGATCGCCTATCAGTCACGGTCAGCATCGGAGTAGCCGAACCGAGTACGCGCAATCGTCAACCTGAGCAGGTAATTCAGTCCGCCGATCAGGCTCTCTATCGCGCCAAGAGTGAAGGCAGGAACCGCGTGGAACTGGCGTCCACAGCTCAGTTTCGCGTGGCCGAAGGCAAGAGCGGGAAGGCTTCTCGTTTTTGAGCGTTGTCGCGCGGCGGTGGCGAAAAAACATCGCTGGATGCGAGTCTTACTTTTTGATTGTCGCATTTGGCTGCACTCTTTTTGGCTTGAAACCCGCGCTGGACGCGGACTTTGGAGGAATTTGGGTTTTTACCCCCCCCCCCCCCCCCCGATTCCCGCTAAGCTATTCTAATTAAAGTACTTAGTTCCATCCTCTACATGAATAAGGACTTAGCGGGGGTTTCTGCGGTTTGGCGTGCACTTCACGGGGTGCGGGGTCGCCGTTTCTGCTGCTTTATTTGTGTACTTGTCGTCCGCTTGTCAAAGAGCCGCCGAAAATGGTTTTGCGGCGGATCATGGGTCCGTCTCTGGAGACGGGCGCAGTTTTCGATGTTGCACTGTCGGGGAATTATTGCGCGATCGCGATTGCGTGTCTGCGATTCCCGTCACACTTGTTTGTGATGAAAAAGGGCCGGCGTCCATCCTGAACCCGCGCCGATCTGGCAGAAGCGTTTTTACGATTTCAACGTAAGGACCGAACAGAAGCAAATCGAGAAGCTGCGTTACAGCCACCGTAACCCGGTGAAGCGCCGACTAGTGGGCGAGCAATGGGAGTGGAGCAGCTTTCGTTCTTACCTTTACCAGGAGACTGGATTGGTGCGGGTGAAATCTCAGGAGCGGCCAATGGAGATCGAGGCTCTTCCGGTCGCGATGTTTGGTGAGGGGAGGGTGTGAGCCGCCCCCCTGGTTCGCGGAGGCCCGGCGTTTCCCTCTCTAATTCAGCTACACTCTTAGCCGCGACTCGGAGGTTGTGTATGAACTGTAACGAATGTAAGGCGACCAACCCAGAAGAAAGCCCCTACTGTAATCAATGCGGGACGGTGCTCGGTCGCACATTAGAGGAGACGATACAGAAGAAACTTCGTGACCGAAAAGCAATCGAACTGGACATCACTGAGTCCGTCACATCTCGGTTAATGAAGTGGACAGGATGGATCACAAAAACCGGACTGGTGATCGTTGCCCTGTTCGGCTTATTGCTGGGCAAAAGCTACTACGATATACACGCCCAAGTGAAAGCGGGGGAAACCGAGATTGCAACCGCCGTCGCGGACGGAAAGAAGGAGATTGAAGCGCTAAAGCAAGAAACTACAGGACTCAAGGACGAAGTAAAGCAAGTGCGATCGGATGTCGAGGGCTATAAGCAAACGAACGTCAAAATTGGCAGTTTGCAAAAGCAGATACTCGAAGTTAAAGGCGAAGTGCTTGATCTGAGCACGAAGACTCTAAAAGTCAGACTCCTAGAGACAACTGGCGCCGGACACTCCTTCATTTTATTTGGAAACCCCGGCTGTGGCCCTGTACCGAAGGATTCCAAGATAGGCTATTGCGCACAAGGTTCTCCTCCGGTTCTCACTCAAGTATCTGTCTCCGGCGAGTCCGCGCCGGTCGCTAGTCGTTCTCCCATTGGCTTCCAAGACACTTCTGCTGGAGCAAAGCCGACTTGCGTCGCGAGCAACCGGGGTACTTTCTATGTCGAAAAGGGAGCGACGGATAAGCCTTTCTTGTGCGCGCAGAAATCCGCTGGTACATATGCTTGGATGGAGTTGGCGATTCGATAGATAACATCCGTGGTCGCCGGGTGCATTATCCTCCGTCAATGAGTGAAATCGCGATGCTACATCAACACCCTTTCAAGACACCATCAAGTTCTCGCGTTTCATTGACCTACCTGTATAACCCCCGTAAGATTGTGCGCCAGTGATCGGCCAAACCATTTCGCATTACCACATCGTCGCGAAGCTCGGCGGCGGGGGCATGGGCGTGGTCTATAAAGCTGAGGACACGCGGCTACATCGCTTCGTTGCCCTCAAGTTCTTGCCTGAGGAAGTTGCCTGTGATCCGCAGGCACTCGCACGCTTTCAACGCGAAGCCCAAGCCGCATCAGCATTGAACCACTCAAATATCTGCACGATTTATGATATCGGCGAGCAGGACGGGCAGGCGTTCATTGCCATGGAATTTCTGGACGGCATGACGCTGAAGCACCGGATCGCAGGAAAACCATTAGAGATGGAAAACGTTCTGTCGCTCGGAATCGAGATCGCCGATGCACTCGACGCCGCCCACTCCAAGGGGATCGTCCACCGCGACATCAAACCAGCAAATATTTTTGTCATCGAGCGTGGGCACGCTAAGATTCTCGACTTCGGTCTGGCGAAAGTGCCGCCTCATACGCCCACGGCCAGCCAGGTTGCGGGGCAGGAGACGCTAACTGCTTCCAAACTCTCAGAGGAGCATCTCACCAGCCCTGGGACAGCACTGGGCACAGTCGCTTACATGTCCCCGGAACAGGTACTAGGCAAAGTCCTTGATGCGCGAACGGATCTGTTCTCCTTTGGCGTTGTGCTATACGAGATGGCAACCGGACTGCTCCCCTTCAAGGGTGATACGTCGGGAGCCATCTTCGACGATATTCTCCATGGTGCTCCGACTGCTCCGGTACGCTTGAATCGAGAGATACCCGTTGAACTGGAGCATGTCATCGACAAGGCACTGCAGAAGCAGCGAGACGTTCGGTATCAAAGTGCCTCAGAAATCAAAGCGGACCTGACCAGGGCAAAGCGCGATTCGGGTCAGGGAAACTCTGCACGAAAGAAATCGCGGAACGCAACAGCCTCCACGCCAATGCAGACCGCGATTTACAAGAAGGTGGCGTGGTTAGCTGGCATTGCGGCTGCGATCCTGATTGTCGTTCTGTGGTGGCGCGCTGATCGCGCTGGTTCTCCAGTTCCCGTCAGTTCACCAAAGCCAATGTCGATTGCAGTTCTTCCGTTGCAGAATATGAATGGCGACATCACTGTGGAGTTCCTTCGCTTCGCGCTGGCCGATGAGATTGCCAACACGCTCACATACACCCGCACGCTTGACGTTCGTCCATCCACGATCACGCGAAAGTTCGTCAGCAGCGACGTCGACCCGGAGCAGGCGGGCAAGGAATTGCACGTCGCCAACATTCTTACAGGGCACTTCCTGAAACAAGGCAACCGCCTTCTGATTACGCTCGAGGCGATTCAGGTGGAGGGAAACAGGCTTTTGTGGCAGACCAATGTGACCGCGCCCGCTCAGGACCTGATCGCATTGCAAGCGCAGATGGCGGCCCAGATGCGTCAAGGGTTGCTGCCTGCGCTTGGTGTAGCCGGTGGTTTTCTCGATACCGGCACGCGCCCGAAAAATGAGGAAGTTTATGATCTCTACTTACATAGCCTCGCGCTACCGCATGATGCTGGGCCGAACAAGGATGCCATCGCGGTTCTGGAGCATGTGGTCGACATCGATCCGACCTACGCACCCGCATGGGAACAGCTGGGGGTGCGTTGCTACTATGACGCGGACTATTCCGATGGCGGCGAGCCCATGTTCCAGCGCTCCAATAGAGCGCTGGAACGTGCCATAGAACTCGATCCGAATCGGATCGTTGCCGCTGGGCAACTGATCACCAACCGGGTTGAGCGAGGCGTACTCGGCAAGGCATATCAGGCGGCCCAGGCCCTGGTCAAGAGTCGTCCGGACAGTGCCCAGGCCCATTTTGTTATGAGTTACGTCTATCGTTATGTCGGGATGCTGGAGCAATCGGCGAATGAATGTAATATGGCGCTGGCGCTCGACCCTGGTAACTATGCTTTTCGTTCCTGCGCGTGGGCGTTCATGGAGATGGGCAACCCTGAACGGGCCGCGGATTTTATCCGTCTGGATGCGGGTTCGGAGTGGGCGGCGTATGCGATGCCATCCATTCTCTTGCGCGAGGGTAAGATTCCGGAAGCGCGCGAGGCCGTGAAGCACATGCCGACCTCGCCGCTCTATCACCGTGATCTGCTGGAGTCTTGTCTGCAGTTGCGGCCACCAGCAGATCTGGACCGGATGGCGCACGACGCGGAAACCAACTTACCCACCAACCCCGATCCTGAGACGTGGTATTACGAGGGCTCTCTCTTCGCGTTCTGCGGCAAGAAACAAGCGGCTCTTCATTTGCTCCAGATCGCGGTCGAGCAGAACTATTACGCGTACGAAAATCTGCTCTCTGATCCTCTGCTCGCAAAACTTCGCACAGATAAAGCTTTTGACAATGTGTTGAGTTCGGCGCGCGCTTGCCAGGAGGCAGTTCGAGCGTTCGCGCTGAAATAAGGCAAAAAATAGCGCGATTGGCCCACATCTGCGTCAACCCCACTCCTGAAGGGTGGCCCGTCCAATCTCCGCTTGGGCGGGGGTCTTTGACCCTTTTTTCATCACAAACAAGTGTGACGGCCATCACAGACACCTAACCGCCCGTCGGCGACAATGGGATCGACCTGTGGTGCGAGGGTAGAGGTGTGTCCGTCTAGCAGGGCGGCCCAGGAAGCCGTGCCTTGGAACACGGGATCAAGATCCCAAGCGGGCGGCGACTGTGGAATCCCACTCCCTTCGACTCCGCTCAGGGCAGGCTCTTGCGCCAAAAACGCGCAAGGAATGGGCCACCCGGTGTGCCTTGCAAATAACCACAGAGGACACAGGGGTTCACAGGGGAAACGCCACAGAGAAAAACGGTTCTGCGTCACGCCCCCGTGAGCCCCTGTGAGCCCGCGCAAGGGATGGGGTGAGACCCACTCCTTCGCAGATGTACGAAAGAGTGGGTGATGCGGTTAACAGGCGGTGTACGGAATGTAGTTACTCCAAATGTTGCTGGCAAATACTGCGAGCGTCGAGCCACAGGAGGCCCGGTCCGGGACAGCGACAATCTGGTTGTTGTAGGGCGACGGACTAGTGCTCCAGTTCGGGTCCCAACTGTTAATGGCAGCTAGACAGCCGTCACAGGTCATTACATGACTATAGAAGGAAGAAAACGGGCCGAAGTAGCTGCCGTTAATGGTGACCTGTGTTCCCGGAGTAATCAGGCAAAGCGTGGAGCTCTGACCGGGAGTGTAAGTGCAGTTTCCGACAACGATGCTCGTGATCACCGGGGCGAGGAAGGTGTAGGGAACCGAATCAGTGGAATGTACGCCTCCGAGAGTTTGCATAGAGACGTTGGCGTTGACAGTCACGTTATTCACCGTGGCAGTAACGCGCGTGGACGTCCACGTCACGGTGGTTGCGCCCAGACAGTCGCACGTGATGATTGTGCCGCCGGGAGGGCCAAAGTTGGTCCCTTTGACGATGAGCGTCATCCCAGGTCCGATGCTGCACAGACGAGTGCTGATGCCGACCCTGTATGTGCAGGCGGTATCCTTGACAGTGACGCTGGTGATGGTGGGAGATTGCGCGAGCGTTGTGGAAGCAAGCCAGAACGGAGCGAGAGTTACCAGAAAGAGCAAACGAAGTGATTTCATGGAATTCCTCCTGTGTGAACTGCGACCGAGGTCACTGGAGCGAAGAAACCGGGGGCAAGGGCGACAGCGGGACAGTCGCAGTCATCGATTCATCGCCCAGTCTTACATAAACCGGTCACCAATGAAAGTGCAATCTGGCGCTACCCCGTCGAGAACCGGTATCTGGGGCCGATTTCGGCGGTCGCCTTAAGGAGCACGTCGACAGGCTTGAGGGGCGCAGGACTTCCACGACCTTCTCGGTGGGAATATTACCAACGGAAACCATGCCCTGCAAATGCGATCCGGCAAGCACGAAAGTCTATTATGCCACCCGGCCTTTGACTCTGATTTTGACCCTCGCGCAGGGTGTCCACTGCGCACACCAAAATCAAGAGCAAACACCAAAGTCAAAGGCAGCGGACAGGAGTGTCCGTTCCACACGGACTTTGCTGTACCCATAGCCATGGATAGTCATGGATAGTCCTCAGCAGTTTGTTTACGCTTCTTGCCGATACTCCCTTGATGAGCTTTAGGATTGCGGACATTGCGTAGGGCCGACCTGTGGTGCAAGGGTAGAGGTGTGTCCGTCGAGCAAGACGGCCCAGGGTCAAGATCCCCAAGCGGGCGGCGACCGTGGAATCCCACCCCGGATTCAAAACAATGCAATAGCCCGAGAGCTGAAGCTCTGCGCCACCCAAAATCAACAGCGCAAATCAACAGCCGCGGGCGAGGGCGCCCGCGCCACACGGGTTACCACTCAACCACAGTTGTCACCACTCGAAGAGATGGACGACAAACAGGATCACCGTCGCCCCCAGCGGCAGCAGCAGCCCGGCGCGCAGACTTCCGGTGGAATGCGAGATTACGCCGACCATCCAGGGAATGACTGCTGGCCCCACTGCCGCGAGCGAAAACATGACCGCGCCAATGCTGCGAGCGGCCACGCCGAAGCGGTGCGAAAGACGGGCCACGGTGATGGGATACAAGGTTGCGAAACTCAGGCCGGTAATCAGCGCGCCGCCAATCACTCCGGTGAGCGTTGGAGCCCACAGCATCAGGCCGATGCCTGCCGCTCCCGCTCCGTAGCCGGCGCGCAAGACGCTGCGTTCGGAAAAGTGATGCAGAAAAACGGTGCCGAGGGCGCGGCCGACGGTCAGCGCTGTCCAGAAAAATGCGGGCATCAGGGATGCTATTGCGGCGCCGCGCGATCCGAGGCGCGAAACGTAGGAGCCGATCCATCCGCCGACCGCGGTTTCCGCTCCGGGATATAGAAAGAAGATGGCGGCGAAAATCCAAATCGCCGGACTTTTCGCCAATTCGCGCCAGGAAGGGGATGACGCGGATGAGGATGAGGAAGTTGACGGCGAAGATCCCGCGCGAGTTACGGAGGACGTTTCGGCGGGAGTTGCTGAGGAAGATGCGGCCGCGGGAAACGGGAGATTGCGCATGGCAAACGCCAGCAGCACGAGGAACAGCGCCACCGATCCGAGAAAAAATGGCAATAACTTGTGAGCTGCGGTCCAGGCCACCATCAGGGAGCAGAACACGGCTCCGACGCTCCAGAAGAAATTCAGCAGGCTTACGGCGCTGGCACGCGAGCTTGCCTGCGAAGTTCTTTGCGAACCTCCTTGCGAACTCTCCTGCGAAGCTGCGTCCGAATCCGAGCTGGACCCTGACCCTATTTCTGCAATCAGCAAATTGTCAGACGGGACAAGCAGTCCCAGGCCCAATCCATACGCGCCGACCGCGGCCATGCCGAGCGCGGACGATCCGAGGAGAAGAGTGGACACTCCGCCAGCCATCAACAGGAGTCCCCAGAGAAACGCGGGACGGAATCCCCAGCGCGTCAGCAGAAGGCCCGAGAGTTGGACGCCCGCGAGCGATGCCAGGAATTGCACCAGAAACAGGTTGCCCGCTTGAGTGTCATTCAGCGCCCAGCGCGCGATCAGGATAGGCAGCATCGGGCCGAGCAGCGTCTGGAGAATGCCAGTAGGGAGGAAGGCAATCTGGCCGGCGAGGATCAGTTTGCGGTTCGACGATAATGATGACTGATTCGATGATGACTGAGGAAGCTCGGCTTGAGGGCTGGTCATGCGAAAGAGGATGTCCTCTGGTATGAGGAACGATCAGCATAACGCAACCGCCGCAGCTTCGGAGGGACGAAGGGAAAATTCGCGGGCTGGTGCGAATTCAAAACGGCAGCGGGCACGGAAGGGGAAGTCGGGCCAGTGGTAAACTATAATTCCAAATGTAATTCCGCAACGCCGGAGAGGTGGCCGAGAGGCTGAAGGCGGCGGTTTGCTAAACCGTTATAGGGTCTAACAACTCTATCGAGGGTTCGAATCCCTCCCTCTCCGCCATGTTTTGAATCACTTGCGAGACCTGCGATCCGATCCACAATCCGTTAGTCGGAATTACTCAGTGCCAGCCCTACAACTTTGGAATGCGCCTGGGCCATTTCATCCGTTACCACGTCGCCGTACAGGTTCATCGTCGTACGAATGTCGCTGTGCCGCATTAGTTTCTGCTGCGCGGCGATTGGAGTTCCCACGGCGTCCAACCAAGATCGGTAGCTGTGGCGTAGCGTGTGGGTTGGCAGCTTGCCGATTCCCGCACTCTCTGCTGCCTTGTGGAATACCCGCAGTATCTGCGGATAAGACCAAGGCAACCGACCGACCTGAACCGGCGATGCGAACAGCCAATCCCCGTCAGCGGGAAACTGCGTCGTCTGTTTCCACGCTTTCAGGACTGCTAGCAGTTCGCCGTCCATGCTCATCCGTTTCTGCGAGTAGATGGTCTTCACGTCATCGACATGTTGACGGACAATTGCGCGTTCAATTCGCAACTTGCCGTTAAGCCAATCCACATCACACCACTTCAGAGCCAGGCACTCACTGATTCGGAGGCCGAAACACACACAGAGCAGAGCCATCGTGCGGAATGGTTCCTCAAGATGCTGAACGAACCTTCGGAACTCATCCACCGTCAAGCTGCGCGGTTGCCGCGTGCGCTTGGTCGCCCCTTTGACCACCACAAGGTCAATGGGATTACGCGAAATCTCCAGCACGCCACTCCACATGGCAAATTCCATGAGTAGATGCAACATGCCCCGCACATGGGATTTGCTCTTGGGTGACAAGTTGAGCTGGCGCAACCAGAGTTCGACCGGCCTAGGTTGCACGTCGCTAATCGGACTGTCGCCCCATTTCGGCAGAATGTGGTTCCGTAGCCAGGAACGGTACATTCGCGCTGTTGAATAACGCGAAGGCAACCGCTCACGCTCATACCTTGCTGCCAAAGCCCGCACTGTGTGAGTCTCACTTTCTGTAGCGTTTAGACCTCCCGATGTTTGGCCAAGAACATCAGGCAGGAATGACTGCGCTTGTCGCTGCGCGGCCCCCTTGGTTCGGAACTCCTTCAGGGTGCCGAGTAACTTCGAGCGCCGTTTCCCGTCCTCCCACCATAGGTAATTCCACGTTTTGCGTCGTTTGTCGAAAACTACACTTCCAGTTTTGTGCCGTGCTGCCCTTTTCATTGACCCATCCTTTCCGCAGGGCGCACGGATGGCGGAATGGATGGTAGCACGGGGGATTCCAGGAGAGCACCATCTAAGTCTGCTTGCCGGAAGCGCCACACGCGACGTTTGGTGCCCGAGAGTGCAAAGGCTTTCATTTTGCCTTGCCGTACCCAGAGCAACAACGTACGAGGCTTGACCTTTAGGTGGTTCGCCGCTTCCGTTACGGTAAGCCATTCTGATTGAATGATGGTTTGCATTGCGTACCCCACTAAAACCGAAAATTAGGAATCGCTTATGCGCCGGTTCCATATTGCATAGGTTGATCCTGCGGCGGATCGCCGCTCTGTTTGGTCGCGGACCGGTTCTTGGTCTCATCCAGGGCAAGAAACAGCAGAACGCCTGCAACCACTGTGGCAACGATCAGAATTGCGCCTACAACCGTGATTCTCATTGAGTCTGCTCCCATGGGACAATTGCGTCGCAGTTCTTCTTCGGACAGCGAAAGCCTTTCAAGCCGCCGTCGAATACGCTCGTCTTAATGAGCTTTGGTTGAGCCCAGAACTCATGGCCGCACTGCGGGCACGCGAGGCGATAAAGGCGCTCCATTTCCCGCAGACGGGTAAGCAGGCCTTCGGTGTTTGTGTGTTGCAGCAGGCGGCGGAATTCCTCGATTCCGGCGGGACCGCGCACGAAGATTTGCACACCGCAGGGATCGCAAATGAGATAGGGTTTTTCCTTTTTTGTAACCCTAACCTCCCGCGCTTGCGTACATACGGGACAAGGAAACATCGGCTTGCCGTTGACAGCTACCATCGAAACTAACACCTCCGCAATAACTTTCCCCATGCCGAAGAAAGCCTGTCCCTGTCTCCCACTATAAGGGTAATTTTCGGGTCGATCTTGAATCAGCCTGACGCGAACCGCGCGCATGGATTGCCACACTCCGTTGAATTAGGGAGCGTTTATCGGGAATCTTCCGTAAAATTAAGGTCAGTTTTTCGAATAGTTTCCGCAAAAATGCAAAAGCGCAACAGAAGCGAAAAAAAACGTGCAACTCCTCTTGACAGGTTTTCCCGGAAACGAGGCAGAGGACGCCCGCCAAGAATGCGGCCTACCGAGATTCGAGGTCGCGCCGACAGCTATCGATTCATTTTCGGGCAGGTATGGGACCGACTATGGCCTAGACTCTCGCGAGCGACAACAGATCAAGAAGTCATCGATTCATTCTTAGAGGGTGCCACCCCATATGCTCAGGATTTTGTGCCTGCCTTGGCGAATCTCATTTTCCGGGTGCTACGCGACCCAAAGTTTCCAAAACGACGAGCAGCGCAGATCAACTTCTTTGCCGATTCATTGGCCGCGCTTGGCTATGTCGCTCCCCGAAGTTCCCGTGATATTTGCCAGAAGGAACGAACGAGAGAAAAACGCACCCACCACATTCTTCACTTTGAGTTTTATGTCGAGTGTTCGTGTGGCTTCAAAGGCCGATCTCGCGATCACGCTTGTCCGAAATGCGGGGCGGAGATTGATTTTGGTTTTTCTGGGTTAAGAATCTAGAGCTGAATCAGGAAATCGTGTGTTTTCTCGCTCTGCGTAACGTACGTACGTAACGTTAGCCGTCCAGGTCTGTTCCCTTTCTTCTTGTCAATGCGGGTACGGAAACATGCGCACTCCTAGCTTTTCTCCAGTGTGGTGAAACTGCAACCCAGGGGACATTTCCATTGTGGATAAGACGGGGACATTTCTAATGTGGCATGACATTTACTTCCCTTTTCACTTGACATCGTTGCGGAACTAACCTACTGTTCCACTCTCGGTTTCCTGAGGGGGCGAACCGAAACTCATTTGGAGGTGGGCCAATGGCTCGCTTCGTGGTCGGCGCCGCCCTTTACCCCGCTCCCGGCGTCGGTAGCATTAACCCCCCTTAAAGCCGTCACCTTCGCTGTTCTGTTTGTTTCCATGCTGGGTTCCACCAGCTTCACTCAGTCAAGCTGTCAAACGTCGTGATTCGGAGGAATGTATGTTCGTTCCCAGAGTCGTTTTCGGAGTCCTCTTTCTAGCCGCAATTACAACTACCAGCCATGCCCAGGCTGTTGGCACGGGGTTTCCTCTCTTTAACAGTTTTGCGCAGCACGAGGTTGACATTATCAACGAAGGAAACTTGAACGTACACCTCGAGATTCCGATCTTCGCCAAATCCGGTCGCGGGCTTCCAGTCAACTACGTGATCAGCTACGACACATTGAATTGGTACACGGTTCTAAGCCCAACAAACAATGTCTACTATTGGACGTGGGCCGGGACTGGCTGGCACGTGGCATCTCAGCCAGTTGCCGGATACGTCACCTATGATGAGATCTTATATTCACACGCCTGCAATGGAAACGGGCTGGTGCAAAGGATCAATTACATCTACTACGACCCGTCTGGTGGGACCCACTCTTTTAGCGGCGTCGTGACTACAGAAGCCGACTGCAACGGCGTGTCGCATGGCGGCAGTGGGTCGTCGAGTGACGGCTTCGGGTATTCCCTAGTTGTGGACGACACCCTCGCAATAACCATTACAACGGGGGACGGTAAATTAATCCACCCATTCCAGATGGTCAGGAACAGCGTCGCAGGTGGCTCTAACGCGAATCCGGTGCTCCCGGGACTGATTACGGATAGCAACGGCAACCAAATAAATGACTTGTCACAGGAGGATACGCTGGGCGTGCCTGCCTTGCGGCTGAACTGTACGGGGATTTTTCAGT
Source organism: uncultured Acidobacteriaceae bacterium (assembly GCA_963789205.1). GTDB lineage: Bacteria > Acidobacteriota > Terriglobia > Terriglobales > Acidobacteriaceae > Acidiflorens. The sequence goes on along the minus strand of CAWBJV010000006.1, from coordinate 240,040 downwards.
GCAACACCGTGACCTACCCCAGCCCAACCAATCCATCGAACTTCGTCGGCGCAACGTTCACCTATACTCAAATGACCATTCAAAGCCATTTCGCTTGTGCTGGGATACTCGAAGGAGGCAACGGGGTTCAAAATCTGCTCACCAGTATTACACTGCCCGACAACTCTCAATATCGCTTCACCTACGAGCAAACCCCTCAGTACCCCGCCGGGAATACAACGGGCCGAATCGCATCGTTGACGCTCCCGAGTGGTGAATACATCACCTACCAGTACACAGGCATCAACAATGGGATCATTTGTGCCGACGGCTCAGTAGCGGGGCTCACCCGCACAACTCCAGATGGACCCTGGACTTATACCCGTACAGTCACTCAGCAACCACCCACCACTGTCACTTCTTCCATCACGCAGCTGATCGATCCAATGGGGAATAAGCAAGTAATCAATTTCGGAACAGGGGATAGCACCGAAGCAATGCGTCAAATCTATACCGGCTCCTCTACGCTGGTAAAAACTATCGAGACGTGTTATAGCGGCTTCCCATTTCCCTGCACAAACGCAACGGGTGGCTATGGTCCCTCGGAAAAAGCTGTACGGGAGGAGTTCCCGGACTCTTCCGGTAAAGTGTCGGAGGTTGATACTTTTTATGCGTACCCGACGCTCCCAACTGATGTATGGGACTACGATTTTGGTCCTGCGGCTCCAGGTCCGCTTATTAGGCACACCCACACTACATACGCTGGGCCCCTCACAGCCAATATTTTCTACGATCCCAACAACCCGGGCACATCGTATCCGACCACGATATCGAACCGGCCCGCTTCTGTTACGGTTTACGACGGCAGCGGCAATCCGGCGAGCCAAACCACATATGCGTATGATGAGACAAAGCCGACACCAACAACTGGCACGCCGTCGCATGTCGCGGTGACAGGCTCGCGAGGAAATCCGACAACGATCACTCAAGTCGTGCAAGGCACTACGACGATTCATGGCACGAAGACCTACTATGACACCGGGATGCTAAGCACCGAGGTCGATGCCAACGGCAATCCGCCGACGACGTACACGTACGGCACCGGAAGTTGCGGCAATGCGTTCCCAACCAAAGTGACCAACGCGGTTGGTTTCAACACATTGTTCTCCTGGGACTGCAACGGCGGCGTCATGACAGGCACAACCGATCCGAATCCGAACCATCAACCGACGTCTTACATCTGGGGAGATCCGAATTACTGGCGATTGACGCAAATCAACTACCCCGACGGCGGCCAGAAGACAGCGCTATATAACACGGCATCTACGCCGTGGAACATCGTACAAACCACAAAAATCAATGGCACCCAGACCCGGACGACTAAGACCATTTATGACTCATTAGCTCGCGTGTCGCAACAACAACTGCAGAACGATCCCGACAACGCCGGCAATCCCGACTTCACCGACACGACCTACGACGCCGATGGACGATTAAAGTCCGTATCGAACCCCTACCGGAGTGGGTCGGATTCGACCTATGGTATTACCTCGTACCTTTACGACGGTCTGGGCAGGGTCATCAACACTACCGAGCCGGACGGCTCCGTTGTAGGCACCTCATACTCGGCAAATCAGACAACTGTCACCGATGAAGCCGGGAAGCAGCGCAAAACGCAGGTAGACGGTTTGGGGAGGCTCACAGCAGTCTGGGAAGCCCCGAACACCTCAGGCTACAACTTTGAAACTGACTATCAGTACGACTCGCTTGGAAATCTTATTTGCGTGGTGCAAAAGGGGACGGATACGAGTGCTTTCACAAACTGTGGGTCCGCGCCCTCGACATGGCGTCCTCGCTCGTTCACTTACGATTCACTATCTCGCTTGCTGACAGCGAGCAACCCAGAGTCCGGTACTATTTCATACACCTACGATGGCAACGGAAACCTCAAGCAGAAGACCTCGCCGAAGCCTGATCAAAGCAACCCAGCCACAACCACCAACATCAACTACTGCTATGACGCGCTAAATCGCGTAATGAGCAAAGCCTACAACGCAACCGCCTGCCCCCCTCCAACCGCTCAAGCTACCTACACCTACGACCAGGGCACGAACGGTATCGGCCACCGTACAGGGATGACCGATGGCCCAGGCTCCGCGACCTGGGCCTACGACCTGATGGGACGCGTTAAGTCCGAAACGCGGGTGACATCGAACGTTACCAAGACCACTAGCTATGTCTACAACCTGGACGGTTCCGTCCAGTCCATCACCTATCCCAGCACGCACACTGTGAATTACACGTACAGCGCAGCAGGGCGTGCTCTCTCCGCGATTGATCCGGCGGGCCCGACTAACTATGTGACCTCAGCAACCTACGCTCCTCCGGGGGAACTAGTGACGGCCACGAATGGATTCGTACAGGGCGGATTTACAGGCATAAACACGACCAACGTCTACAGCAAGCGACTGCAGCCAGTACTTCTTTCTGCCGCCAACCCCACGGCCACGGTTCTCAGCCTCTGTTACGACTTCCATTCGCACACGGCCTTGAATTATCCTCCGTGCAACTTCTCCGCCAGCACGGCGGGCGACAACGGCAACGTTTACCAGATCGCGAACAAACGGGATGACAACCGGACCCAGAATTTCCTCTACGACTCCCTGAATCGCGTCCAGCAGGCATATACCAACGGCCCGAACTGGGGAGAGACATTTGGGCCTACAGCCACCAATCCGGGCACGCCGCCCTCATCCCCCGGCATTGACGCGTGGAGCAATTTGACAAACCGTTCTGGCGTGGTTGGCAAGACATCTTATGAAGGCCTGAGCTGCGCGGCAAACACCAACAATCAGCTTACGACAGGTTGTCTCACTTATGATGCCGCTGGAAACGTGACGTGGGATGGCTCTCTTAACTACCTTCATGATCTAGAAAACCGAATGACGAAATTCGTCGGATCAACCACCGATATTTACGTTTACGATGGTGACGGCCAGCGCGTGAAGAAAACCACACCAGCCGTTGCGCTGTACTGGTATGGCGCCACCGGCAACGTCCTCGACGAAACGTCCGGCAACGGTACGCTTGTCTCCGAATACATCTTTTTCAACGGTAAGCGAGTTGCTCGGCGCGATGCCGACAATAGCGTGAAGTACTATTTTGCAGACAACCTCGGCTCAGCCAGCGTGATTACCAACGACCACGGTGCCATGACGCCCCCGCTCGCGGAGTCGGATTACTATCCCTACGGCGGCGAGATCCCGATCACGAGCGGCGATCTCAACCACTACAAATTCACCGGCAAAGAACGGGATACCGAGAGCGGGCTGGATAACTTCGCGGCACGGTACAACGCATCGAGCCTGGGGCGCTTCATGTCGCCCGATCCGCTCGGGGGTAAGCTCGTCAGTCCTCAAACGCTGAACAAATACAGCTACGTCGCCAATAACCCGGTCAACTTCATCGACCCGACTGGGCTGTACATCTGTGCTGACGATTCAAGGGGCGCAAACGAGCATTGCACATCGGATAAGGACAAGGCATTTGAAACGCAGAGAAAGGATGCTCTGAAATCCGACAATGCCGACGTTGTTCGAGGTGCATCCGCTTACGGAGATCCAGGCAAGGACAATGGAGTCAGCGTCGCATTTGGTGATCCAGGAGCTGGGAACAACGGCGTTACGACTCACGACATTGAGACCGATCTTGGCAACTCAAACGGCATGCGCGCAAAGGAAACAGTCACGATCAGAGATACCTTGACGGGCACCGATCTGAAGGATGCCCTTAGCCATGAAGGCAGCCACGTCGCCGACGCGCAAGGCTTTGTAAACGCCCTAACCCCTTCAAGTGCCGATTACACGAAGAATTTGACCACGTATCAAAGCGAGTTGGGAGCATACATGGTGACCCAGTCTGTCCTGTCCTCAGCGAACGAGAAACACACCTACGATTGTGGACTGACAGGCACTTGCCAACTTGGAGCCGGGGTAGGAGATGTGAGGGGCAACATCAACAGACTACTCGATTACAAATATCACGTTACGCCACAGAACCAGGGCTCACGATTGTATCCGGCCTTTGTCCCGCCGCCAGCCGCAGCTGTACCGCACTAGATTCGGAAGGGAGCTATCATGCTGAGTCGCGTCGTGCTTCTCCTGCTTTGGGTGACAACTGCCGTCGGCCAGACCACTGTTGAGGCCAGGCCTGCGGACGGAGTGCCATACCCCAGGCTCATTCAAGCGGAACTTCCCTTGTATCCTCCTGCCGCGTGGTCGGCCCATCTCGGTGGAACCGTCGAAGTCGATGTGACTGTCGAGAAAGGCACCGTGGTGGATGCTCAGATCAAACGTGGAATGATCGAAACTCAAGGCGTTGAAAAGCGTGCGCTGAAAGAGCAACAACAAGGAAAACTCCTCTCGTACCTATCACTCCCGTCTGTCGCAAATGTCAAAACTTGGCGGTTTGATCCCGAGCCAGGGGAACGCACTACCTTCTCTGTTATGTACGTTTACAAGATCGAGGGAGAGCAAACGCCCCTACCGGAGAATCCTAAGATCGAACTCGACTTGCCTCGCGTCGTGAAAGTGACAGTGAGGCCATTCAAGCCCTCATGCAGCGACTGCGTTAGTCAGAAAACTGTTACACATGAAGCCGGGCATGCTGCTCCCGCGAAATGAATACGTGAGGTGAGCGACGATCCAACCGCGCGCTCAATACCGGTCGTAGGCGTTTCTGGGCGGGTGGGCCACTTTAACGAGGAACTATAAACGCGGGTGTCTTTGAGTGTTGACACGAAATAACTGGGGGTGCGCCACTTCTCACGCTTTTTGAGAAGTGGCCCGCCAAACAGTCTGCAGTTTGGGACTCCGCTCTTACGCGGGCCGGGGGTAGCATCTTCATCTTGAGAACTTCCCGCTCTTTGACTCTTACGATGGCGACGGCAAGCGCGTGAAGAAGTCGAACGGAACACTTTACTGGACCGGTCCAGACTGGGACCCGCTACTGGAAACGGACCAACGGAGACCTTCAGCGCTGTTTTGCGAAGTGACGCATGAGAAAAGTTAGCTGCGGTCGGCAACGTTTGGTCGGGGCGGCAGCCTTGTTCATCTCCGTCCTGCTAACCGGTTGCGGGGGTGGTTCCTCAACTCCGCCTCCGCCGCCTCCCACCATCACTTCCGTTTCAATCAATACGAATTCGACATTGCTGCGAGCCGGGCAGCAACTTCAATTCACGGCGGTTGTGCGGGGCACCGGAAATTTCAGCACAGCACTTACGTGGTCAGTGAATGGGATTAACGGCGGAGATGCCGTTAACGGGACGATTTCGTCCAGCGGTGCCTACACCGCATCTGCCGCGCTGCCGCCCATAAATCCAGCCACAATAACAGCCACCAGTGTAGAAGACCCCACTAAATCCGACAGCGCGACATTGACCATTTTTACGCTTACGATCAGCCCCGCCAGCGCGACAGTTATTTATACTCACACTCAGCAGTTCACGGCGACAGTAACGGGGGTCACGAATCCGGTTTTGGTTTGGTCGGCGGATCACGGCTCGGTGGACGCTAATTACGGTGCAAAATGGCCTCGTTTATGTTGGAACAGCAAACTCGGCAGCACTCGTTTTCGCTTACGACTATTCGCAGCCCACATACCCGCGATTGGTTTCAATGAATGCCTTCGGTGAATTTATCGATAGCCTGATTTCCGGATTCGGCTTCGTGGGCAATGACATTTACATTTTTGGCGCTATCGGAGTGGAAACTGGAATCGTGCAGGCAGACAATTCGCTGCCACGAAACGCGATTAACCTCTACTACCCGCCATTGACCCTGCGCGGTCCTGCCTTCCTTGCCCAGCCTGTATTAAACAAGGCTAAGGTTTTCGTCCATCCGAAATTCGACCGCAAGCTATTCCAGAGGCAACATCGGTACTTCGAACGGAAAAAGTACAGTAGAGCTCGGGACAGTGATTCGTTTGCAATCCATTAGCAATCCGTTTGTCGGCTTTCAGCTGCTTTCGGTGTACTTTCATGCCATCCGTGGCCCTGCATGTTGTTGAACTTACGTTGTCATGCGGATTCGAATCCCTCCCTCTCCGCCAGTCGCTCATAGATGGGCACTTGGCTACTGGTCAGTGCGAGTGGGTTGGTCTTCAGCCCTTGGTCGCGAATCCCATGCCCGCCAGTACGCCTCGCATGTAAGCGAAGCTGGCGATTGCGCCCGGCATCGGATCGTCGGGATGAATCTCATATTCCAGATCGACGAAGCCTTTGTAGTTCGTCGCGATGAGAGCTTCAAACATCTTACGTACTGGCATCATGCCGTCGCCCACCGCGACCTGACTCTCTTTGCTCTCGAAGTTCGTGAGGTCCTTCATGTGTACGTTAAAGAGCCTTGGGCCTGCTTCGTGGATCGCATGAACGACATCCGTGCCGGCGCGGACCGTATGCCCGACATCGATGCAGCAGCCGATGCGCGAGTCCATATTTTTGACCGCTTTTAGTACATCCAATGGCGAACGCCACAGCTTGTCCTCGGGGCCATGATTGTGGATCGCGATGCGGATGTCGTATTCCTTTACGAATTCCTCGATTCGCGGGAGAGTCTCCGGTGAAGGGTCGCCGGCGACAATGACGCCGATTCCCGCTCGCTTGCAGCATTCGAACTTGCTGCGGATATCCGCATCTTCATCTTTCGCGAAATAGATGGCTCCGGCAGCGTGCAGCTTGATGCCCGCTGCGGCATAGTCCGCGAGCGCGGTTGCTTCTTCCTGCGGGGCCATGGGGAGATGGTCTTTGACGTCCTTCGCATTCAGCGCGAACACGTTGAGTTGCTTCATGAAACCGATCATCTGCGCGCGGCTGAAGTTGCGGAAGGTGTAGCTTGCGAGGCCTAAACGAATCGGGGATGCATCGTTGGTCGATGGCGGTTCGTTAGTCACTGCAGTCGCTGCGAAGAAATCGCTTGGCGCGGCACATGCTGCCGCAACCCATACGCCGGAGCGAACGAAATCTCGACGGGAGAGGCTGTTTTTCTTAGACATGCGGCGCCCAGCCTTTCTCGTACTCGCGTCCCCACATCTTCATCGCTTCCGCATCTCCTTGGATTCGTCCGTCTTTCGTATCGAGGTGAAGTTCGCGGTTCATTTCCCACGCAAGATTGGAAAGCTGCAGCATGGTAACGGAGACGTTGCCGACTGAGATTGGAGCGTTGAGTTTCTCGCCCTTACGGATTCCCGCGATGAAGTTTGCGAGGTGCAGGTCGGTCATGGAATCGCTGCCGATCAGATCAGCGGATGAAGGCGCATGGCCAGCCTTGAATTCGCTCGTCTTATTTCCTTTGAGGTCATAAATCTCGTAGCCACCGCGATCGACAAGCACCGTTCCGGTCGTTCCCATGATTGTTGCACCGCGATCTCGCCCGTAATACTTCATCCCCTGGCAACTCTTGCCCTCCCAGGAAATCACCTTGTCTTCGTACTCGAAGCTGGTGACGAGCGTGTCATAAAACTGCCAATCGTCTTTGAACTGGTATCTGCCGCCCGAAGAGGTAACCCGCTGCGGATAGTCGACGTCAAGCGCCCAACGGCAGACATCGACCTCGTGCGTGCCATTGTTGAGCGTTTCGCCGGTGCCATAAATCTTGAACCAGTGCCAGTTATAAGGATGCACGTTGTCCTTATACGGACGGCGTGGCGCTGGACCTTGCCACAAGTCCCAATCCAGTTGCGGCGGCACGGGGATTTCTTTACCAGTGCCAATCGACTTCCTCGTATTTACGTACCAGGCTTTTCCGAAGTAGGGCCTGCCGATAATTCCTTCGTGAATCTTTGCGACGATCTCGATAGTGTGGGGTGAAGAGCGCTGCTGTGTGCCCATCTGCACGAGCTTGCGATATTTCTGCTGCGCTTGCACCAGCATTTCGCCCTCAGCCGGGTTGTGGCTGCAGGGCTTTTCCACGTAGACGTGCTTGCCGGCCTGCAATCCGGCGATGGCCATTGGTGTGTGCCAATGCTCTGGAGTAGCAATCGTGATGGCGTCAACGTTTTTCTCTTCGAGAATCCTGCGAAAGTCTTTCTCCGCCACCGGGGCCTCGCCCATTTCCTGCTGCGTGCGCTCGGCGAACTTTTTGAGGATATCGCCGTCCACATCGCAGACGTGCGAGATGCGGGCGGCGCTCCGGTTCGCCTTAAGCGACGCGAGATGAGCGTAGGCGCGGCCATTCAGGCCAATCACGGCAAAGTTGAGGCGGTCATTCGAACCTAGGATCTGGCCGTAGCTCTTTGCCGTAGTGCCTACAGCAAGCCCAGCCGCTCCAACTGCGAGGGCATCAAGAAACTCGCGTCGTGTAATCATCGTTTCTCCTAATGGGAGGGTCTCCTGTCGAACAGCCATTCCCGGTCTAACACCCGACGACAAAACATATTGCGATCAGCAGGAGGCGCCCGCCTTCGTCAGCGTCATCTTGAGTCCATGCATGCTAATGCGTGTGGACGCTTCGGGCGTGCCTGCGCCGCGCCAATGGGTCTCGAGACTTAGTCCATAGTGGAAGCCATCGCGCTGTAAAGCCTGAAGTTGCCCAACCCAATCCACGATGCCGCCTCCTACCGGAGCCCAATCGTATTTGTGGTCGGGTTTGCTGACCACATCTTTGCAGTGACAATGCCCAATGCGGTCTTTGGGCAGCAACTCATAGCCGGTTGGATACGGTCTGCTTCCCAGGGCTGCGGCATTGCCGGGATCCCAGTTCAGCATGAAGTTTTTGCTTGGAATCGCCTTCAGCACGGCGGCGGCCTCTTCGCCGGTTGCTGTGTTGCAAGACATCTCGTTTTCGAGCAAGAGGACGAGGTTGTTCTTGGCACAACGTTCCGCAGCCTGCTGCAGTTTGGCGTTGATCGCCGCCCGGTACGGCTTCTGATCGTCCAGCCGCCAATAATCGAAACAGCGAATCCGGTCGGTGTTGAAAGACTTGCAGAGCGCGATACAGCGCTCGAGCAGTTTGTCCTGGGCGCTGGCATCGAAGTCGGCACGGAACTGGTCGCGCGTTTCACTCTGCGGCGACCGCGGTGCTCCGGGCCAGTCTGTCTTGAACAGCGGGCTGGCAATATCGGTGACTCGCAGTTTGTGTTCCGCGAGAATTTTCTTCGCATCCTCAACTTGTTTCGCGTCGAGCAGGGTCACATTCTTGTCCCACATGGAGCGGAGTTCGATCCAATGCAACCCGAAATCGCCGGACACAATTTGACAAGCTTTTTCGAAATCCTGCGTGATCTCGTCATTGATCACCGCCAGGCGGAACGGGCAGGCGCCTGGGCCCGTTTCCCCCGACGCCAACGATTCCGTTAGCGACGACGCTGCGGCCTTCCTGACCAGTTGCGGCAATACCGCCCCGAAGCCTGCGAGTCCGAGGCTCGCGAGCACGCTACGTCGTGTATATCCCATGCGATCCCTCTCCTATTATCGAGACATCATCTCAAGTCGTCCTAGGTTTCTTCTAGAACCGGTCTCATAAATAGTCCGACCGCGAGCATGCCTCAGGTCTGACTCATTGGGAAGAAGCAACATCGAAAATCTTGCGCGAAAGTTCGATGAAATCCAGCGAGCTTTGCTGCCCTTCCAGGTTTGATAGGATCACTACTCCGAACTGTCGTTCCGGCAAGAGATACAGCACACTGCTGACACCCTGCTGGTCGCCGCCGTGGCCGGCCTCCTGCAACCCGCGATACTTGCCAAGCGGGCCACCTAGGAAAAAGCCAAGGCCATAGATTGTCGGTTTTTTGTCAGGAGTCGTCGCCGGTGTGAGCATCTGATCTAAAACCGCCTTGGGAACGAAGCTTGCCGAGTACAGCGCAGCCACGAAATTGCCCATGTCTCTCGCACTCGCATTAATTCCACTCCCCGGAGGTTTGTTGCTAACGTCCACGAAGACAGAGTTGTGCAGTTCGCCACTGGCGGTAATTCTGTACCCCCGCGCCCGGTGCGGGATAATCGCGAAAACATCATCGAGTCGCGTAGCTGGCATCTGTGCGGGCTCGAAGATTGCCTGATGCATGTAGCGGTCGTAGCTCATCCCGGAAGCGCCCTCGATCACGCAACCGAGTACGATGTAGCCGTAGCTGGTGTACTTCATCTTGGTTCCAGGTTCAAACTCCAGAGGATCGCCGGCGAACTGAGTCAATGCTTCCTTGATGCTCGAATAGTGCTTGGTATTGACAGTTTCTTCTTCGTTCCGGTAATCGCGGATGCCGCTCTGATGGGAGAGAAGTTCTCCTGTCGTGATCGGCCAGGGCTTCCTGGGAAAGTCCGGACAATATTTCTGGATGGGGACATCGAGGTCCAGTTTTCCTGCTTCGACCAGCTTCATTGCGGCCGTCGCAGTGATGGATTTGGATATCGATGCAATGCGGTAAACCGTATCGGCGGTGGCGGGCACGCTGTTCTCAACGTCGGCTAGACCGTAACCCTGCGTAAGGATGACACGGCCGCGATCAACCACGGCCACTGACAATCCTGGCACATGGTGATCCGAAACGTAGGAGGTAACCAAGCCATTGATAGCCGGTGCCTGCTGAGACGCCTTCTGCGTGGCCGCCGGGGGACAAACGGCCAGCAGGAGGATAGCGAGCATACAACTCGTTGCTTCTCGGGAAGCCACTGTTCTGCTCCAAGATGGGGATAGTGTGATCCCGTAACGCGACTCCCTTTGAGCTTAGCATTTTGCATCGCTGAAATGTTTCAGCAACACTACCAGGCAGGCGAGATGAACAAAGCCCAGAAAGTTCTCGATGTGGTACTGCGTACCCATTGCTGAAAACGGCGATGACAAGTCTGGAACGGCGGATACTTATCGGGTAGTTCACGCCATTGCGCACCCGCACCCAGGATCCACAGCACGCCGCTTGGCACAGCTCTTGTGTCCCGCCACGGACGACCGCGACCATCGACCCGTCGTTTCGGTCGCAAGACCGGCTCGACTCTTTCCCAGTGAGCATCGCTCAGTTCCCATCGCCCGCGCATGCTCTCTTTCTGCCTGGTTTCCAGCCCATTGAGAATAACGAGGCAGGTTCACCGTTTATGAGACCGGTTCTAGCGTTAATTGGTCGACCAGCTATTGGTTGACGCCGCTGGCAAGAAAGCCTCCGTCAACGACCAGAGTCTCTCCCGTAACGAACGAAGCGGCATCGGAGCAGAGATAGACGGCGGCTCCGACGAGCTCTTCGGTTCTGCCGAAGCGGCCCATCGGCGTTCGCATCAGCAACTCCTGGCCGCGCGGCGCGTTGTCGAGCAGGTCCGCATTCAGGGCTGTGCGGAAGACGCCGGGCGCGATGGCGTTCACCGTAACGCCCTTCTTTGACCACTCCACTGCGAGCGAACGTGTCAGCGACACGACGCCCGATTTACTGGCCGCGTATGCGGCGACTTCGGCGAGGGCAACGAAGCTGTTGAGAGAGGCGATGTTGACGATGCGGCCAGAGCCGCGCTCGAGCATGTGCTTGCCGAAGATCTGGCAAGCGCGCAGCGTCCCGGTGAGGTTCGTGTTGAGGATATCGGCCCACTCCTCTTCCGGCATGGTGAGCGTGGGCGTACGCTTGATGATTCCCGCGCTGTTAATAAGGATGTCGACTTTGCCGAAGCGCTGGAGTGAGGCCGCCCGTAGTTCTTCGAGCGAAGCGCGGTTGCACACATCCGAGCACAGGCGCTGGGTCTGGCGTCCTCGCCGCTCGATCTCGGTCGCTGTTTCGTCGACGTGTTGCTGGCGCCGCCCAGAGGCGATGACATCGGCTCCAGCATCGGCGAGGCCAAGGCTCAGAATACGTCCGATCCCGGAGGTGCCTCCGATTACGACTGCCGTCTTGCCTTCGAGGCTAAAGATATTGGTCATCATTTTTCGTCGTTATTTTTCGTCGCTATTATTTAATCGTTACAATTTACCGCGGCAGGCCCAAAGTCCTAACCCTGGATTGGGAATAAAGAAGACCTCTTCGCCGTCAACGCGGTTGTAGCCATGCCGAAGCATCTGCGGGCTGTAGCGCGCGAGCATCGTTTTCAGATCGCCAAACTCAAAGCCCACGCTTTCAACTTCTTCTTTGCTCAGTTGCCCGGGGCACCACCTGATTGTGAAGCGGCCTTCAGAGGAGCCGTGGATAAGATGAGCGGCTGCGCTCAGGTCTCCTGCGAGATCCGCATTAGCATTCACCGCTTCGAGCGTTGCCGGAGTTCCGCGATAGCCGTACTTGCGAATCAGGGCGTCGATGGCCGGGTCTTCGCCGAATCCTCTTACGCCGGGAGCGAGGATGATCAACTCCGCACCGTCGGCCATCGCCATGCGGGTGCGATAGACCGCCTTGTTGCCGAGCCATGTGCTGTGAAATTCATGCGGATCAAGATAAACGACGGCCTTCTGGATGGGCGCATCGAGTATCTCGAAATTGACTTTCAGGCTCAGGTCGGCGGCACGATGGAAGCACTCGGCGTCGTCGCCGATGAAAAGGCCGCGCACGGCAAGCCGGTCGTCTGCCGCGCGTCCGACGACGGTGAGTACGTAGACGATGGGCAGATGCCGCAGAAAACGATCGGAGGCGTAGTTGAGAACGTTGCGGACGGGATTCTCCGCACGGCCCATGATTCGCTCCATCCCATAGACCGCGCCCAGGTAATGGCTGCGGTTTATGCTTTCTCGGCCTCCGGTGCCCACCAGAATGTTCTTGTTGTAGTTCGCCATGCCGATGACTTCGTGGGGCACAACTTGTCCGATAGAGAGAATCAGATCGAAACCGCCCTGCGTAATCAACCGATTCACCTGAGCCGGCCAGGTATAGTTCAGCTTGCCTTCCGATTGCTCATGGATGAAGTCCGCCGGAACTTCGCCGAGAGTCTCGACGTCGGTTCGCCAGTTGTGCGCTCGGAAAAGCTCTACCGGCATTGCGCCAAACATTCGCGCGATCTGGTCGGGTTGCATGGCAGCATGCGTGCCAAGAGCAGGCAGAACCGCTTGCAACCGGTCGCCGTAATACTCCCACGCGTAGCGCGTCAGGTCGCCAGAGCGGGAATGTATACGGCTCTGATCGGGAGGTACAACGAGCACGCGATTTCGTTGTCCCAGCTTCGTCAGACTGTCTACGAGCAGATTCTGCAACTGCGGAAACAGATCGCTTTCGACACTGCCGGCGGCGCAGTAGAGACTCATGCGGCGAATTCCACCTTCTTTAGTCCGGGAGCGAGCAGATACATGGCGATCAGAGCCAGCAGATAAGCGCTGGACGCGATGCCGAAGAGGACCGCATAGCTGTGCGTCAGTTGCAGAATGTGTCCTGCGAAGAAGGCAAACAGCGCGCTGCCGACGGATCCCGCCATGCCACCGATACCAACCACGGCGCCCACGGCGCTGCGCGGAAACATATCTGACGATGTCGTGAAAAGATTGGCGGACCAGCCCTGGTGTGCGCCCGCCGCAAGGCTGATCAGCGCGATGGCAGTCCACACTGATTTGGCACTACTGGCGGTGTAGATGGGAACGACTAGAAAAGCACAGAAGAGCATTGCCGCAAGCCGCGCGTAGTTGGGCGAGAGTCCCAAGCGACGGAAGGGCGCCGGCAACCAACCTCCGCCGATGCTGCCAATGGCCGACACGTTATAGACGATGATAAGTGGCAGCCCGAGGTGCGAGAGGTTCAGATTGAATTTGGCGCTAAAGTAAGAGGGCAGCCAGAACAGATAGAAATACCAGATCGGATCGGTAAGGAACTTCGCGATCGAAAACGCCCAGGTCTGCCGAAAGCCGAGCAAACGGCGCCAGGGCACGGACGGAGATGGGCCCATGTCCGCGGCCGCTTCCTGGTAGATATGGCGCAGCTCCTCACCCGTAAGTGTGGAGTGATCGGTGGGCGTGCGGTAATAGCGGAACCACCACACAATCCAGAGCACGCTGAAGAGGCCAGTAGTGAGAAAGGCGGCGTGCCAGCCGTAGCGCAGCGTCACCCATGGCACGATGGCCGGAGCCAGGATCGCTCCAACATTTGCTCCGGAGTTGAAGAGGCCCGTAGCGAGTGAGCGTTCGTTCTGGGGAAACCACTCGGCCACGGTCTTGATCGCGGCGGGAAAGTTGCCGGATTCGCCGAGTCCGAGGAAGAAACGCGCGAAGCCGAACTCCAGCACGGTGCTGGCCAGCGCGTGGCCCATCGCGGAGAGGCTCCAGACCGCCATCACCAACATGTAGCCGATGCGCGTGCCCAGCTTGTCGATCAATCGGCCGGCGGCCAGCAGGCCAATCGCGTAGGCGATCTGGAATGCGTCCACAATGTAACCGTAACTTACCTCCGTCATGCCGATACTGTGTTCGAGAGTGGGCTTGAGGATCGCGATCACCTGGCGGTCCATGTAATTGATCGAAGTGGCGACGAACAGCATGGCGCAGACCGTCCAGCGCACGCGTCCCAGTCGCGTTCCCGCAGACAAGGTGTTCGGCGTCGGATTGTTGAAAGCCGTCGTATCCGCCATGCTGCGTTTCTACAGCCGGTATGCCTCTTTGACTAAGTTATATGCGAGATCATGAGCCACTTCCAAAGCCTCATCTTCCTCCAGACGATGTTCGGCAACAAGCTTCGCCAGGAAGGCGCAATCCATGCGCCGCGACATGTCGTGCCGTGCCGGAATCGAGAGGAAGGCACGAGTATCGTCGTTGAAACCCACTGTATTGTAGAAGCCCGCTGTCTCCGTTACCTGCTGGCGGAAACGCATCATTCCTTCCGGACTGTCGTGAAACCACCACGGCGGCCCGAGCCTCAGGCAGGGATAGTGCCCGGCCAGCGGAGCCAGTTCCCGGCTGTAGGCAGATTCGTCCAGCGTGAAAAGAATGATGGTTAGATCGCGCTCATTGCCGAACTGATCGAGCAAAGGGCGGAGTGCGTCCACATAATTCGTCGGCATCGGGATGTCGGCGCCCACATCGCGGCCGTATCGCTCGTAGAGTTTGCGATTGTGGTTGCGCGCGCTGCCGGGGTGAATCTGCATTACGAGTCCGTCTTCGAGGCTCATCCGCGCCATTTCCGTCAGCATTTGGGCGCGAAAGATCTCCTGTTGCTGGGCATCGGCGCTGCCAGCGATCACCCGAGCAAAGAGTTCGGCTGCCTCGGTTGTGGAAAGATTCGCGGTTCGAGCGGTGGGATGTCCGTGATCGGTTGCCGTGCACCCGTGTTCACGGAAACGGACGCGTGTCATTCGGAGCGCGTTCAAGTAGCCCGCCCACGTCGAAGTATCTTCCCCAGTCTTCTCGCCTAGCTTTGCGATATTTTCGGCAAATCCGGTGAATTCAGGATCGACAACCGGGTCTGGCCGGAAGGTCGGCAGTATCCTCGCCTTCCAGTTCGATTCGCGGATGGCCTGGTGCTCGGCCAGCGCATCGAGCGGAGAATCGGTGGTCGCCAGCACTTCCAGATTGAAACGCTCGTACAGGGCGCGCGGCCGGAACTCCGGCGTAAGAAGTTTTTCCGAGATAGTGTCGAAGTAAAGATCGGCAGTCTCTTCCGACAGTCGCTGTTCAAGTCCGAACAGTTCCTGAAAGGCAAAGTCGAGCCACATGCGGGTCGGTGTTCCGCGGAACAAATAATAATGGGTGGCAAAGATGCGCCAGACTTCCCGTGGATTCTTTAGTGCCGTTTGCCCAATCTCGAGATCTTCAAGCGAAACTCCCTGGCTGTAGAGCATGCGGAAAATGTAGTGATCGGGCTGCACAAAGAGTCCGGCAGGATCGGGGAAGGGGTCGTTCTTCGCAAACCATGCCGCCTGGGTATGCCCGTGCGGACTAACGATGGGCAGCTTTCGCACGCGCTCATAAAGCTTCCTGGCTATTTTCCGTGTGCCGGGCTCGGCCGGAAACAGACGATCTGGATGGATCAGCATAACTCCGACATTATCTTGTCGCTTCGCATCGGCGAAGGGCGATGCAGAAGCAGCGCTGCGATCTGACCACCAGCATACACTTCGTCATATTCGGTCATCCGATGAGGACCGCTGTGTTTTTGCAGGCCAACTCTCAATTCGATTCCGGGACGCTGGACTATACTGCATCAGACCGTTTCATGACTAATTTTCTGAGTTGGTTGATATTTGCTTTGTGTTTGCCGTCCCTCTCCGGGCGAGGCGCGGCACAGGTTGCGCCGCTCATTGCGAATATCAATGCGCGTCAGACCACCAGCCTGGACGGCCAGTGGCAGGCGATTGTTGATCCGTATGATGTGGGAGCGTTGGATTACCGCGCTCAGCCACTGAAAAATAACAATGCGTTCTACAAGAACTACAAGCCGCAGTCCGAATCGGAACTAGTCGAATATGATTTCGATACTTCCGGCCAGCTCCATGTGCCCGGTGACTGGAACACGCAACGCGAGCAGCTGCTGTTTTATGAAGGAAGCGTTTGGTACAAACGGTCCTTCGATTACACAAAATCGCCGAAGAACAGATTGTTTGTTCATTTTGGAGCGTGCAATTACCTCGCGGCCGTTTACCTCAATGGGGAGGAGCTCGGCGAGCATGAGGGGGGCTTTACTCCGTTTGATTTTGAAATTACGGATCGTGTAAGGGCTCATGGTAATTTCCTCGTCCTCAGAATCAACAACACTCGCGGGAAGGATCAAGTCCCCACCGTCAATACGGATTGGTGGAATTACGGGGGAATTACGCGCCCCGTGACACTGGTGGAGGTGCCGGAGACATTTGTTCAAGACTATTCTGTCCAGCTGGAGAAAGGATCGACGCGCCAAATCACAGGTTGGGTTCAACTCAACGGGGCAAAACTTCAGCAGAATCTCACAATCCGAATTCCAGAAGCGGGTGTAAATAAGACATTTCAAACAAATTCCAGAGGACGCGCCGAGTTTTCCATTAGCGCCGACCTGACACTTTGGTCTCCGGAGAATCCCAAGCTGTACCGAGTTGAGATCGCAGGCGAAACCGACCAGGTTATAGAAAGCATCGGATTCCGCTCGATTGAGGTCCGTGGCACAGATATTCTGCTCAACGGGAAATCGGTCTTCTTACGCGGAATCAGCGTCCATGAAGAGGCTCCTACGCGCCCTGGCCGAGCCTGGGGCGACGACGATGCGCGGACGCTTTTGAGTTGGGCAAAAGAATTGGGCTGCAATTTCGTTCGGCTCGCGCACTATCCGCACGATGAATCCATGTTGCGCATGGCTGATCAGATGGGATTAATGGTCTGGGCCGAGGTGCCCGTCTACTGGACCATTCAGTGGGAAAATCCCCAAACATTGCACAATGCGGAAAATCAGTTGAACGAGATGATCGCGCGAGATCATAATCGCGCCGCTCTTATCATCTACTCTGTGGCGAACGAAACCCCCGTCAGCGATGCCCGGAATCGCTTTCTGCGGCAACTCATTCAAGATGCGCATGCCGCCGACCCTACGCGCCTGGTTTCCGCCGCGCTTCAGGCACATGAAGTCGCGGACGGGAATCGAAAGACCATTCACATTAATGACCCGATCGCTAGCGATCTCGATGTGCTTGGGAACAACGAATACATCGGGTGGTACACCGGCCGCCCCGAGGATACAGATTCGACGGATTGGATTTCAGAGTATGGTAAGCCGCTGATCATGAGTGAATTCGGGGGCGACGCACTTTTTGGCTACCACGGCGATGCGCGCGTCCGGTGGACCGAGGAGTATCAGGAAAATCTTTACCAGCACCAGATCGCCATGCTAAAACGCATTTCCTTTCTGCGCGGAATGACACCATGGATTCTCAAGGACTTTCGTAGTCCGCGGCGAACGCTTCCTCGTTTTGAGAATTATTTCAACCGCAAGGGACTTGTCTCCGATCGTGGTGAGAAAAAGGAAGCCTTCTTCGTACTGCAGAAGCTCTACCGAGAATTGCAGAATGGTCAGCCGCCTAAGTAGCCAAGTCCTCCGTCCACTGATGATCTGGTTGGTGAAATTGGGCCAGCAAATTCCACTGCAGCGAGCGACCCACAGAGCCTTCACAAAGAAGAAAGCGACCGGCATTCCTATGCGCTCTCCCGACTGTGCAAACAATTGCCGCTACCCCCGGCCAACCCCCAGAAAGCTGTGATTTTGCCCCGTCAAAGTTTGGTACCGGGCTTGCTTCTACTATTCCCGGAGGAGCCAGCATCCCCGGATTTGTTCGTGGATGATCCCTCGCTTCCTCTATAGTCTGGAGACCTTGCGAATGAAACCGGCCCTGTTCGTGCTTTGCCTACTTTCCACCAGCGCGGCATTTGCCCAGTACCTTGCTGGCGCGTCCCATATCAGCAGTGAACCGCAGATCTACGAGTTTGCGAGTCATCCGGCGCACGCATCTTATGCGCCCATGTCTCAGGAACAGAATGTCCTCGCCACATCGACTTACTCCTCCGCGCAGGGAGAAAGGCCGGCTTCGGATTTCCCGCAGCCAGAGAGCGTTTCTCTCGGCCTCGCTGCCCGCGAACTCAGGCAGCAGCACGCCCAGATGAAAAAATCGCCCACGGTCTGGGTAAACCAGTAGAGCGTGGCGCGAACATTTTAGCCTCCTTCCGGAATGAGGCCGTGATAAGCGTGACAAGAAAGATGGCAAGCCCGCCGCTTCGCGCACGGGCTTAGCGCGAAGGCGAAAAATTCGCGTGCCGCTTCCTCCGAGACATCAGACTTCAGGCAGCCGTCGCCGAATCCGGCACCGGTGGCTGCGTTGCCTGCCCGCCTGCCCTGTCTTCATTGAAATTCTGTCCCTCATCAGCGATTGCCTTCCAATCCTCTCAAGAAAAAGTAAAGCCGCAAAATGTTAACCTAGATGAAATTCAAATGAACGTGCTGGAATTCACCGCCGTGGTCGCGATCGTCTCGTTCGTCGCCGGACTTCTCGGATCGCTCACCGGCCTTGGTGGAGGGGTTGTCCTCGTGCCCTTGCTCACCATCTTCTTTCACGTGGACATCCGCTACGCCATCGGGGCCTCGCTCGTCTCCGTGATTGCGACCTCCTCCGGCGCCGCCGCCTCTTATGTGAAAGAAGGATTCTCCAACATTCGCATCGGCATGTTTTTGGAAATCGCCACCACCTTCGGCGCGTTGCTCGGAGCCTTCCTCGCCACCCGCATCCCGACCAGCGCCCTGGCGATCATCTTCGGAGCCGTCCTGCTCTACTCGGCGTACGTTTCCCGCAAGACGCGGACGCTGGCGCAGCGCAGCCTGCCGCCGGATCCGCTCGCCACGCGTCTGCGTTTGAATGGCAGTTTCCCCGACCTGGAAGGCCGGCGCAGTTACAACGTCCAGCACGTTCCCACCGGGTTTAGCCTCATGTTCGGCGCCGGTGCCCTTTCCGGATTGCTTGGCATCGGCTCCGGAGCCGTCAAAGTACTCGCTATGGACCAGGCCATGCAGATCCCATTTAAAGTGTCCACTACCACCAGTAACTTCATGATCGGAGTAACTGCCGCCGCCAGCGCCGGAGTTTACCTCAGCCGTGGATACGTCGATCCCGGCCTATCCATGCCCGTCATGTTGGGAGTGCTGGCCGGATCGTTACTGGGCAGCCGCATCCTGGTCAAAGCCGAAACCAAATCGCTCCGCCTCGTCTTCAGCGTGGTGATTCTCGTGCTGGGCCTGCAAATGCTCTACAACGGAATCTGGGGAAAAATCTGATGCCCGCCGCTCAAGCGCCCGCGCGCCAACCGCACCCGTTCAAACCCCAACCGTGGAGAGACCGCCGCATTGAAGTTATTCTTGGCAACCTGCTCCGTACCGGAGTCCTGATCTCGGCGGCTGTTGTCCTCGTGGGAGCGAGTATCTACCTCTCCCGCCACGCGCACGAGCCGGCCGATTACCGCGTCTTTCGCGGCGAGCCCTCCGAATACCGCACCATCCGCGGAGTCATCCAAAGCGTCATCGTCGGACGCGGCCGAGGCCAAGGCCAAGGCTTAATTCAACTCGGATTGCTCCTCCTCATTGCTACCCCCATCGCCCGCGTAGCCTTCTCCGTCGTAGGATTCGCCATCGAACGTGATCGGCTGTACGTGGCCTTCACGCTGCTTGTGCTCGCGATACTGCTCTACAGCTTCCTGGGCTCCGGTATCGGCGTATGAGCCCGGGGACAACTTTATGAAGAACACTCGTAGACCTCGGAAGCCAGTGTCGGCAGAAGCCATCGCCCGCCTTGCGGACCAAGGGAGTGATGTGTCACGGTTCTTCACGAATAGTGGACGCATGATGGGTCCGATACAGAGACGGTGAATCGACCTGGCGTACGGCATGCTGGGTTCGATCGAAGGCGCAGCATCTCCCAAGTCTAAGAGTTCTCTCATCTTCGCGAGATTTCCAGGCCCAGCGGCCCAGGGCAAAGCTCTACCTGAGCAGTATTGACCAGACTCCAAAGCGCCAAGAGTAGACAGTGATGTTAGCGGGATTCCACGGATTTGGATCTCGCGCTTAAGGAGAAGTACATGCATCGTGGATACCGTTATCTCAGCTCATTTCTTCTGACTACCGCATTGGCTGCGCCGGTTGCGATGATGGCCGCTGCCCTCCCGCAAGACGACAGGAACCATGAAAACAGGCAAAGCGAGAACAACAGGCGCTACTACGACAAGAGCCACAAGGACTATCACACTTGGGACAGTAATGAAGATCGCTCGTACCAGCGGTACCAGACCGAACACCACCAGAGGCGTGCTTTCGTGCAGTTGAACAGCCGGCAGCAGAGCGTCTACTGGAGCTGGCGCCACAATAATCCAGATAACAGGTAACGAATCGCACTGCGCATTTGGGTAACGTCTCGATGTGAGTGGAAATTCACCGGACGCATCTCGAACAAGAGCCATTACCGACGAGTATTTGTTTCACCGGTTGTAGCAGAAGGAGCAACGTCTGCTAAGCCGGTGATTTTTTATGGCGTGGACGGCTTCTCGTGGAAAATGTATGGCGCGAGCGCCGTCGACTGTTCGACCAGTTCGGAACACCGTGTGACCGGCCATGGTGTTATGAGGCAAAGCTGCGTCGCACTTTCTTCCAAACGAAGCGGGCTGGTAGGAACAGGACTACGCCCCACAGCAGCAGGCTCGGCCCAGTCGAAAGCAGGAACAGGGCCAGGCTCACAACTCCATCCGCCATGCTGCGATATCCCTCGATGGCGGCGTTGCTAAGACGGGTGGATGTCGAAGGCGGCACGACCTGCAGCTGGGCTTTGTAGTCTTCGGCGATGGTCGCGTTCAAGGTGGCGTAGCTTACCTGGTTCGACATGTTTTTTCGTTCGGCTTCCATCTGTTCGATTTCGCCGCGGACACGATCGAGTTCCTGCTCAACTTCGAGGACATCCGAAAGTTTTCCGGTGCGATTGCGAAGGAGATCGGTCAGCCGCTGTTCGGTGTTGCGCGCGTTCGAGAGTCGGGCCTGCAGATCGACATATTGTGAAGTGACGTCCTGCCCACTCTGCGACTCGGACTCAACCCGGCCAAGCGCTTTGACCTCGGTCAGCGTAGCGTCGAGTTGATCGGCGGGAACGCGCAACGTCGCGGTGAGCGTGCGCCCGCTGCCCGTGCTGCCTCCTGCCTTCAGTTCGCCGACATAACCACGATGCCGTTTCAGTATTCCTTCGAGGTTGGCTCGCGCTTTGTCGAACTCCTTGGTGATCAGGCTGAGCTGGGCTGATCGGATGATCATTGGGCCGTTGGCGACTAGATCGCGGCCTGTAGCTGGCTGATTCGGCTGCACGACGCCGGGCGATAACTGCACAAGCTTGTCGAACTCCCTTCCGTTAACGGGTGCGGCTCGCGGAGCAGACAGAGGCTTACTTGCCGCCAGATGGTCATCGCTACTCCCACCCTCCGTCCTATGACCGTCTTCACTGGCTAGTGATGCAACTGCCGTGAACTTCGCCGTTCGATTTTGGAATGTCACCGCGCCGAACGCAACCAAGAGGATGGCGGCAACGGTTCCCGCCCACGCAAGTGTCGGCCAACGCTGGCTCAACACCTCTTGCCAACTCCTCCGCGCTGGAGAAACGCTGTTCGGTCCCGGTCGGCTTTCCGCTAGCGCAGTTGCGATTGCCGGCGGCGTCTCTGATTCCGGTGGATTAGCTTTCCAAGTTTTCAGATTTTGAGAAACGCCTCTGAACCCGGCAACGATGCTCTGGCACTCTGCGCACTCGCCCAAGTGAGCTGCGGTAGCAGTTGCACGATCGGCCGTGAGTTCGCCGTCCAGGTAGGCCATGAGTTCTTCGGGTTCGATGGGATGCATGATCTTGTTCATATGGCCTCGCCTTCTGCCCGCGTCAGTTTCGCGCTTTCTGCCACTCCGCTGGCTGCCGCAACTTCAGCACTCTTTCGCTCTGGCTCCAGGTGCCCCTTCAACGCCGTCCGCGATCGAAAAAGCCGCGAGCGGACGGTATTCACCGGGAGCTTCATCAACTCTGCAATCTCCGCATAGCTAAGCTGCTCATATTCGCGGAGCATCAGAATCTCCCGCTCCGAGTCGTCCAGCTTTTCGAGAGCCTGGCGGATCCAGATCGCGGCATCAGGCGCGTCGTTAGTCGCCGCTTCCGGAGCGAGCTCTCCTGGCGGCGAGTCGCGGAATTGTTTGCGCCGCTCTGCCGCCAACAGATTCATCGCAATACTGTAGAGATAAGTCCGGACCAGAGCTCTCGGTTCGTAGCGAGCCGACGCCCGGATGACCGCCACGAAGGTTTCCTGCGTCAGATCCTCGGCGCGCTGGTCGCCATTCAGCCTCCGCCGAAAGAAGCCGTAGAGCGGCCCGCGATAGCGCGCAAACAGCAGCTCAAACGCCGGGTGTGAGCCGCCCTGGAACTCCAGCATCAAAGCTTCGTCGCTGATCATCGCTGTTGTTGTTGCTGGCGCCACATTGCTCCCGATCCGCAGCCCCTGAAGTCTCTTTCATAAGATGTAATGTCGCAAGTCGGCGGAAAGTTCCCAAGACTTGAATAATTTTTTTGGGGAACCCCGCCCTCACGCGAGGATGGAGTCGTCCAGTCGTTTGCGGCGGAAGTCGGCGACGTGTTGTACGAACGCCGTGATCAGCGGATGTGGTTTGTCTTCGCTCGACGAAAGTTGCGGTTGGAACAGCGTGGCGATGTAAAACAAGTGCGCGGGAGATTCGATGGCGCGGCATTCTTCCTTGGAGCCGCGGGCTACGACCGGAAAGCCCGCTTCCATGGCCATCCATTCGAACTCAGGATTCATCTCGTAGTTGCAGAAGAATTCTTCCTCGATCGTTTCTTTTCCGTAGTACGCCGCGAGATACGACCCGGGACGAAGGTGAATCTGTTTAATTTTGCCGGAGAGCTTGGGCGCCTTCGGATCTTTGGTCGGAACGGCGCAGGCGACGGGATAGATGACGATGTTCTTCGCCTTCGGGTCTTCTTCGGCGGTGGTCGCGTCGCCGATGCCGAGCACGTTGCGGGCGCACTCGATGAGCGCGTACTGAAAGCCTCCGCAGGTGCCGAGGAATGGCCGGTTGTGGACCCGGGCGAACTCGATGCCTTTGAGCATGCCGTCGAAACTTTTGTAGGGGCTGCCGGGCGAGGCCCACAAACCATCGAAGGAATCGAGGCTGGCGACGGCGCCCGGTTCGAGAAGCGAAGGGGTCGGAAGCCAGGCCGATTCTACTGTGAGTTGGAGCTTCCGGGCGGCGTGCTGAAGCGAATCGTTGGTCGCGTGATGGGAGCGGAACTCGGGATTGAAGTCGCCGAGAATTCCGATCCGGACGGATTCGCTCACAGGGGACATTCTAAATTAGCGGTTCGCACTTGGCGTTGAGCAGTTGGCTACCGGCTTCGATCGAGGCTAATGCCTTTTATAGATTGAATAGCATGTCTCGCTTTTGCCTTGTCGGCTAGAGCAACTCCATCTGCAACAGCAGCATGTAGAGGCCGAGCAGCGTGATGGCGGCGCCTCCCCAGACCATGGCGGCGGATTTCCAGGCGAGCGCGCTGACGAATTCCTTCTGGCTGCGGAAGGAGATCACGAATGTAGGATTATTCTCGCCTTTCATCAATACGACCAGCGGAGAGAGATTGAAGTCGAATGGCCTGGGCTGCGCTTCATCGGGAGCGGAGCTGGGGGCGGAGACTGGCGCCGGCGGCGCGTTCTCTTCGACGGCTATAGTCTGGTACGGGACTCCGGCGGCGGACCATGCCTCTGGTTTGGTGATGCCGGCACGAGTGAGCGCGGCTGCGATTTTCGCCTGCTGGGTCATCTCCTGAGTGGTGGAAGGAGCCGAGCCATTCGGGAGCCTGATGATCTGCGCCGCAGGAAGCTGCTCCGAAGAATTGTTGGGCGCTGAGTTGTGCGAGTGATCGCTGCGCGGCGAAAACGAACGCACCTGGACGCCCGGATTTTCAGTCAGAGTTCCGGCAATGAAGAGTGCGTCTTCAGGCTTGATCGAGCGTTCTTCTATGCGCAAGCGGCGGGCTGGGACGATGCCGTGGCGGGAAAGAAAAACGCTGACGCGGGGCGGAACGCCATCCTCGCCCAAGGAGAAGCTTGAGGAAAAAAACGACGCGGTATATTCTTCGCGAAAATCACGGTGCAGGTCGAGATCGGCTCCCAGAGGCTCGACGAGCAACTGGCCGGTCGAGTCGTCGATGAAGAAGGGCAGGTGCAGAGTTTCGTCCGCAACTTTATCCCACTCCTCTTTCTTGCCATCGCGTTGCTGCCAGGCGGTGGTGTGGTAGAGAAAGCAAGACTTGCCCGTGATGGGCGCGGGCATGGTGTAAGGACCGGCAGCCATGCCATTCACCTCGACCAGTCCCAGGGCGGCGCTGCGAATCTTGGAGGTTGGTGTGCCAAGCAACAGGCGCTTGCGGGCGAGCAGGCGGAATCCGGAAACGAAAAAGTACAAGCCGCCTGCAATCGCGAGCGACGAGAGGATCGTGAGGTCGTTGATCGGGATGAAGAGAGAGAGGCAGACGGGCACAGGGGTTCCCAGATTGTTCTCGGATGAGCTGATATGAGGATAAGAAGAGATTTGAGAAACGACACGGAGAAAGAGACGGAATGGGCTTACGGAAGTAACTGTTACTAAGTGACATTGCTGCCGAGACGCGGCAAGCCGCGTCTCTGCTGAGCTTCATCGTCGCTATGCGGTTACGGTGCGAGTCTTCAGAATTTCTACTACGGCCGCCATGGCCGCATCGATTTCGGCGTCGGTGTTGTAGAAGTGAGGGGAGAAGCGGACTCCGGCCTTGGGACGCCAGTCTACGAGGATGTCGCGGGCCAGGAGTTCGCGGCTCACCTGCTGGGAATCGGGCATGTCGATGGAGACGGTGCCGCCGCGCCGATCGGGATCGCGGGGAGTGTTGACGCGCCATCCGTGCTGGTCGGCAAACGCGATGAGGCGGGCGGTCTGGCGTCTGGATTTCTCGCGGATTTTCTCTACGCCAACTTCACGAATGATCGCGACGCCGGGACGCGCCGCCTCGATTGCGGGAATGTGCGTGGTTCCGTTCATGAATCGGTACGGAGGATCGGCGTAGCGGATGGATCCGGTTGCGAACTCAAAAGAATTTTCGTGCGCGAACCATCCGGTGAGTTTCGGCTCCAATTTCTTACCGAGGTCGGGACGGACGTAGAGATACGCAACGCCGGGACCGCCGCAGAGCCACTTGAGAACGCCTCCGCAGGCGAAGTCGGCGTTGAGAGCCTGGATATCGACGGGGACAGTGCCGAGAGACTGGAAAGTGTCGAGGACGACGTGAGCTCCAACCTTGTGTGCTTTGTCGATGATGGCTTTGGCATCGTTAATGTAGGAGCTGCGAAAAATGACGTGAGAGATGGGGACGATCAGTGTGTGCTCGTCGATGGCATCGAGCAGGCGATCGGTAGGGACGGTGATGCCGTCGTCCGTCTTAACCATGTGAACCTGGGCGCCGTACTGGCGCTGCGCTTCCCAGAAATACATGACGGAAGGAAAGTTCATGTCGCTGTAGACAACTTTGTTGCGCTTGCCGGTGAAATCGAAACAGGACGCGACCACGGCCTGGCAGGTGGTGACGTTTTGGTGGAGAGAGACGGAATCTTTGGGAGAGTTCATCAGGGCGCCGAGTTCGTTGCCGACTTCGAGGGCGAGCATCCACCAGCGTTCCATCCATGCGCGGACGCCGCGTGTTGCCCAGATATCAGCATAGGCGTGGAGCGCATCGTAAACGGCGCGAGGCATGGCTCCGAGGGAGTTGGAGATCATGTAGTTGGTGCGCTCGAGGATCGGGAACTCGGAGCGGTAGCGGAGGAGATCGTCGGGCATGAAGATATTGTAGTGGGGCAGGTCTCAGGTGTCAGGTGTCAGGTCTCAGTCCTTCATGTGGCTAGCTAGCGCTCTTACCTTAAGAGTGACCGGTGCGGAGCTTCGCTCCGCTGGGTGGGCGGGGGCGTCCGCCGCTACGTGAGCAGTTCTTATCTCAGAATCAAGCCTACCCACAAGTGTCTCATTGCTAAGGCCGAGTTTTCTGCGGCTTCTAGGAGTTGCTCTGCTTCGCGATTGGGCGGAGCAGGAAGTAGAGGACGGTTAGGGCGATCAGGAAAGTTAGTCCGGCGATCAGGTTGATGCGGGAATCCCACCAGGTCTTCGCCACCGATGCGAGGACTACCGCGAGGCCGACGATGGATCCCCACTTGCCCAGAGGTGAGCGGGCGGGAATTTCGGCGGACTGGGCGGCGGTGAGGCGGCGGCGGAAGTTGATGTGCGCGGCCAGCGAGATGATCCAGGAGAGCATCATGCCGAAGAAGGCGCCGCGGAGAATGTACTCGAAGGCATTGGCTGGGGCCCAGCGTTCGAGAACCAGGGCGACGATGATTCCGTAAGAGGAGACGAGCAGGGCGAGGGTCGGAGTGCCTTTTTTGCTCAGGCGGCCCAGGGCTGGGGGAGCCCATCCGGTACGGGCTAGAGAGAAGAGCATGCGGGAGGAGATATAGAGAGCGGCATTGGCTCCGGAGAGGGCAGCGGTCAGGACTACGAAATTCATGAAGTGAGCGGCGCCGGGGAAGTTGACGGAGCGGAAGACGGTGACGAAGGGGCTTTCGGTGACGCCGGCGCGGTTCCATGGCATGATCCCGACGAGGATGACGATGGCTCCTAAATAAAGGAAGGTAAGGGTAAGAAAGGTCATGCGAACGGCGCTTGCGATGGCCTTGGCGGAACTGGACTCGCCGGACGCTACGGCTACGAATTCCACGCCGCCGAAGGTGTAGATGGCGAAGGTGATCGCCAGGAGCGGGGCGGCGTGGCCGAGCGGGAAAAATCCTCCGTGGGCGGTGTATTGGGGGGCGGCTCGTCCGGTGAGAAGCAAGGCGGCGCCGAGTGCGATGAAGGTGGCGATTACGGCTACCTTGATCATGGCAAACCAGAATTCGAAGCGTCCGTAGCTGTGGACGGCGAGGAAGTTGATGGCGAGAAGGAACGCGGAAAAGACGAAGACCCAGAGGATGGCGGGCACGTGCGGAAACCAGAGCTGCATGTAGGTGGCGGAAGCGACCATCTCGGCTCCGATGGAGACGGCGATGCCCAGCCAGTAGCCGGCACGGGAGACGAAGCCGGCCCAGTGATTGAGGTAGAGGTCTCCATAGACGCCGAAGGAACCGGCGGCGGGATGAGAGCTGGCGAGTTCGCCCAGGGCGAGGGCGACGGTCCAACTGATGAAGGCGGCGAGGACGAAGCTGAGGATGACGGCGGGTCCGGCGAGTTCGATGGCGGCGGCGGTGCCGAGGAGGAGTCCGGTGCCGATGGAGCCGCCGACGGCGACCATGGTCATCTGTCCCGCGGTGAGTTGGTGGCGGAGGCCGGACTCTGGGTTTGAGGACGGAGCGGACATTGAGGGCTCGTATTCGTATATCAGAAGCGGGAGGGGAGTGACGGGAAAAAGGTGGAGAGCAAGTGCCAGGCTGCACTCGGCTTGGACGGGCGAGGCGCCCGTCCCCACACCAGCAATGATTGGCTAGATTGTTTCGGTGGAGGCCATTGTGGCTGGGTCCGTTTCGGTGAAATCTGATTCGGGCACAGCGGTTGCGGAGCGGGCGGTGGCGACGCGGTCGCGGCCAGCGCGCTTGGCCTGGTGGAGAGCGTCGTCGGCGAACTTGAGGAGGAGATCGACGCGATCGGTGGTTTCGTCGAAGGCAGCGACGCCGATCGAGACGGTAAGAGCACCAGCCTGGTGGTCGGGGTGGGCGCGGTAATCCCTGATGCGCTTGCAGATTTCCTCGGCGCGCACGGTGGCCTGGCGAAGGGAGCACTCTGGGAGGATGAGGGCGAATTCTTCGCCACCGTAGCGGCAGGCGACATCTTCGGCGCGGACGCAGCGCAGAAGAGTCTCGCCGACGGCGGCTAAGGCCTGGTCGCCGGCGGAATGTCCGAAGTTGTCGTTATAGCGTTTGAAGCGGTCGAGATCGAGCATCATTACGGCGACGGGACGGTGT
Source organism: uncultured Acidobacteriaceae bacterium (assembly GCA_963789205.1). Taxonomy (GTDB): domain Bacteria; phylum Acidobacteriota; class Terriglobia; order Terriglobales; family Acidobacteriaceae; genus Acidiflorens. The sequence continues at coordinate 211,634 of CAWBJV010000006.1, read as the reverse complement.
TTCCGACGGGCGGAGTGGAGTTCGCGCTCGAGGAACTCCTGCATGTAGCGGCGGCTGTAGAGGCCGGTGAGCGGGTCGCGGACGGCCTGCATGCGGAGAGATTCACGCAGGTTAAGGTTGGCAATCGCCACCGCGATGTGTTCGGCGGCGGTGGCGGCGACCTGAAGGCGGCGAGCGAAGGCGGCGGAGCCAGCGTCTGGGTCAGAAATGGGGGATAGGGGTTCATCATTCTGGATGGCCAGCGTTCCGAAGGTATCGCCGTTGGCGATGAGAGGAATGCAGACCGAAGGACCTTCGCCGAGCAGGTGAGAGCAATGCGGGACGGAGCGTCCACCGGGATGAGCATGGGTGCATCCGCGGCGAAGAGCCCAACATTGTTCAGGCGAGAAGATCCGATCAGTCGGACAGACGCCCCATTCGGCGGCGGACTCGACGCGGTTTCTAGAGGCGCTGAGCAGTGAGACGGAGCCGGAGGCGCCTGGGAACAGACGGCGCAAGCGCTCCGGGATGAGGCGAAAAACTTCTTCCCGGGAAGTGCAGGCCTGGAGGAGGCTTCCGAGTTCGCTGATCTGGGTAACTTCGGCAGTTTGGCGGCGGGCATTGTCAAGCAAGAGACCGATTTGCTCGTGGGAGGCTGTCAGCTGTTTTTGCGCGGCTTTGCGCCCGGCGATTTCCTGCTGCTGGTGGAACTGGGTGAGGGCCAGCCGCAAGGTAAAAGCGATGAGCGAAGCCGCCATGGCCACGTCGGTGAGGGCTTCACCGTGCGCCTGTTTCCAGCGGTCCATCAGCGAATTGATGCAGCAGAGCAGTCCTACGAGGACGAGGTTGGTGACGAGGAAGCTGAGGAAATTCGCGGGCTCCTGAGCGGGTTGGGGCTCGGAGGAAGGTTTCCAAGTGAGGGCGATGAGCCCAGCCGCAACGTTAGGAATGGCCCAGCCGAGGTTGAACCATGCGGAGGCGAAGACATAGTGGTGCAGGTCGATCCAGTCACCGATGCAGGTTGCGACCGCGCAGACCAGCAGGAAGAGTCCTAGCCGTAGCAACAGATTGCGAGTGCTGGCGACGCGGGCGAATTGGAGGCGCACCAAAGCTGCGATCAGGAGGAGCAAGCTTTGCGCATCGCTGATGCTGATATTGCGCAGGAGCGCATCGGCGGGCAACATGCGCTGCGCCGGGAGAAAGAAGAAAGTGGAGTAGACGAGGCCGACAACGATTGCGACCTGAAAAAGATCGAGAAAGATCTCCGACTTCACGCGAGCGCGCCGCGAGGTCTCCGGAAGAAAGAGCATCATCAGGATGGGAGCGCCGTAGAGGCAGTAGAGCAGGCGCCAGGTCGAATCCGACAAGGTGGATTGGTCGAACAGGGTGTCGTAGGCCTGGAAGGCGGTGGGAACGAGCAAGACCACCTGGACGGCGGCGAAGAGAAACCAGAACAGGGCAGTAATGCCTTGCGCGCGCCGGAACGCATTCCAGGCGCAAGCCAGTGCGAGAAAGCTCACCAGAACGAGGATGGACTCGGCAAGACCACGGCCCGGCCGGTCGGTTCCGAGCATGAGAAAGCCCAGCGCCTGGGCAGCCATGAGGACGCCGAAGAGAAGGCCCACAAACCAGGGTTGGCGGAGGCTACCGAACTCGCGCAGGCGGGAGCCGCGAAACAGGTCGAAATTGATTGCCATGGGCATCAATTGTGCGAAGACACTCTGGGCTCAATGGTTGAGATCGGCAGCGCACGGGAAAAGTTCAGTCTTCTGCCCCGCCGCTGCCTGTTCGCTGCTTCTTCGAATTGAAATCTGCAACTTAGGTCGTTAGCCGAGCGATTCTGCATTTCCAAGCTAGTCCCTCGAGATGGGCCCGCGCGGATGGGGTCTATGACTAGGATGAGGTTCTTTTCGGGCGGCAGGACGGGAATCGGGCAGATGGAATGACTTTAGTAATCCCAAAGCGGGAGAACCGCGTTGCTGGGGCGCGGGGCGAATCCTAGAATCAAGGCGGAACTCTCTGTCCGAAGACCGCCCCATGCCGGAAAATCCTAATCGTGCCGAAGTAGCCCGCCGTGTCGAAAAGGCGGAGAAGCTTTTGCAGAAGGGGAAGACGGCCGACGCGCTGGCGGAATACCTGCAAATCCTGGAAGGCGATCCGCAAAACGACAATGTGCGGCAGATGGCGGCGGAGCTGTGTCTATCCCTAAATAAGGGGGACCAGGCGGTGCGGCTGCTGGGAGAGTTGTTTGAGCGGCAGGTGGCGGCGGCGGATGCGACGCGAGCCAGCCTGACCTACAAAAAACTGGCACGGTACGCCAACCCGACCTGGGAACAGAAAGTGCGCTTTGGGCAACTGCTGGAGCATTCGAACAAAAAGCTGGCAATCGGGACGTATGAAAACGCGCTGGAGGATTTACAGCGCCAGGGAAAGAAAGAAGAAACACTGCTCGTGTTGGGGCGGATTGTGAGTCTGGAGCCATCGCAGCCCAACCACTTGCGGGTGGCGGAATTGTCGGCGGAACTGGGCGAGCACGTGATGGCGTCGCAAGCGTTTTTGCAGTTGGCGGAACTGGCGGAAACATCGGGTGGAAACGCCGCCTCGTGGTTCGAGCGGGCGTACACGGAGAATCCGACCGATTCGAAGATCGCGGTGGCTTATGGCAAGAGCCTGTTGTCGCGGGGCGAGGCGGGGGCGGCGATTTTTATTTTCGAGCCACTGCTGCATTCCGGAGATGCATCGCTTGAGCTACGCGAACTCTATGCGCAGGCGCTGCTGTCCGCGGACCGGTGCCTGGAAAGCGAACCGCTGATCTGGCAGATATTCGAGCAGAATCCGGCGCGCATGCATCAGGTGGTGAACCTGATCGGGAAGATGATCGACTCCGAGCTGGATGCGGAGGCGGTGGCGCTGGCGCGGAAGCTGGAAGCTTTCCAGCGGCGGCGTGGGGAGCGGCGATCGTTCATCACGACGATGCAGGAACTATTGGCATCGCACCGGCCGTCGGCGGAAATGCTGGAATTTCTGGCGGAGCTGTTCAACGCGTCGAACCGTGAAACGGACTACGCGCAGGCGCTGCTGAAGCTGTTTGAGTTGTATTGCACGAAGCACGATTACCAGAAAGCGGGAGAGTGTCTGGACCGGGCGGCGGAAGTGGATCCATACGAGCCGGGACATCAGAAAAGGCTGGAGGCGCTGCGGGGGAAGATCGACGATCAGCGCTTCAACGTAATCGCATCGCGGTTCACGACGGTGAAGAAAGAAGAGCAGGAAGTCAAAGTCCAGGAACCGACGTTGGGAGCGGCCGCGCTGCAGGATCTGATGCTGCAAGCCGAGATCCTGGTGCAGTACGGGATGCGCTCGAAAGCTATCGAGCGTTTGCAGCGCATTCAGGAACTGTTTCCGCGTGAGGAAGAGCGCAACCAGGATCTGCAGAAGTTATACATTGCGGCAGGCATCGAACCGAAGTATGCGAAATCAGCAACACCGGCCGCGCCCTCTGTGCCGGCGGCGGCGAGTGGCGGTCAGTCAGCGCCAACAGCTGCGGCGACGGCGGCGAGCGAGGCGGCCGACGTCAGCAGTCTGGCGAGAGTGGCTGAAATTACGCGCAAACTCTATCACCAGGGGAACGCGGAAGGAGTTTTGAGAACGGCGGCGAACGAAATTGGCGCGAACTGGCGATCTGGGCGTTGCATTGCGGCGTTGCGCAAACCGGGTCTGCCGCCGTCGAGCGTGCAGGAACATCACATGGATGGGCTGATTCCGGCGAGTTCGGCGGCCTTGGTTAGCCTGGTGGAAACGCTGCAGGATCTGGCGGTGGCGCGAGGCACGGTGACGGTGGGCGATGCGAAGAACGCTCCGGAGTTGATGGGCGTGCGCGGCGCGATCGAAGAGTTGCAGATCGAATCGCTGCTGGCTCTGCCGTTGACCGAAGGCAACGACCAGATCGGAGTGCTGATCCTGACCCAGAACAGGAGCCGGGTTTGGCAGCCTTCGGAAGTGCTGGTGATCCGGACGTTGAGCGACCAGGTGTTGATCGCGCTCAACAATGCCGGGCTGCGGCGGCTGGTGAAAAATCTTTCGGTGACGGACGAGAAATCGGGACTGCTGAAGCGGGCTTCGTATCTCGATCTTCTGCAGGCGGAAACCCGGCGCGGGCTGCAGCAGGGGACGGCAGTGACGGTACTGCTAATGCAGTTTGGACGGCGCAGCGCGCTGATCAAGGAATACGGCGAGCAGGCGGTGACGGCGGTGATGGAGCAGATCGGGCAGCTGTTTTCGGCGAACATCCGGACAAACGATCTGGCGTTCCGCTATGAAGCGACTACGGTCGCGCTGGTGCTCGGCGACACGGGCGAAAAAGAAGCGTTGCTGGCGGTGGAGAAATTGCGGCGGCTGCTGAAAGAAGTACGTTTCCCGGGCAAGGATAAGGGAGTCGAATTCAGTGCCGGGCTCGCGCCGGCGGTGATGCGTCAGCATTTCGATCCGGTGGATATTGTGACTGAAGTGGCCAACCGTGCCGATCATGCGCTGGAGCTGGCGGTGGCCCAGGGCGCGGGGAAGATTGTGGCACAGGCGCCGCAGTTCGCGGCAGCAGCGGCGATGGCGTAGAGGTAAATTCCAGCGGGAACCCCAAAATATGATACCCACGAGCGACCAGATGAGCCTGTCATGGTGGGTAGCGAGAGTGTCTCCTTCCATCATCGCCTCAGGTGTGTTGGGCGTCGCCATTCTACATGCTGGTTTTGGAGTGCCCTGGCGCAGGGCGTACGTTCCCGCCATTATCTTCATGGCAACCTATGCGCTCTTCAGTATTGGGATGTTTTGGGTTCGGAAGCAATTTGATAGAAGTCGCGACCTCAGGCTAGGAGTCTGCATTAGCGGAATTTACAGCTTGGTTACAGTGTTACTCGGCATGTGGTATGCGGGAGATCTCGGAATCACGAGTTCGATCACTTTTGCTGAGAACTGGATTCCCTTCGCTGTGTTTATGCTGATGTGCACAGTAATTTCCTTTGCTCTTGTTTCCTATTGGAAACCCTTTTCCAAGCCGAGGTGAAGTTCCTCTTAGTCGCTTTGGGTAGGCGCGTTTGGCTCGGTGGTGATGTTCTTTTCCTGCTGCTAAACTCACAGGTTGGCCTCGTGCCAGCGCACTCTTCTATACAAGTTGGTCCTCATGTTGAAACCTGGAGACATTGCCATTGTCAGTGGGGCACGCACGCCCTTTGGACGCTATTGCGGAAAGATTAAGGACTACACGGCGCAGGAATTGGGCGCGGTGGCGGCGAAGGCTGCGATCGAACGGGCAGGAGTCGGCGCGGAACACTTCGATCATGCCGTGTTTGGAAATGCCCAGCAGACTTCGGGAGACGCGCTGTATGGAGCGCGGCACGTGGGGTTGCGGGCGGGATTGCCGATTGAGGCTCCGGCGCTGACCGTAAATCGACTGTGCGGGTCGGGGATGCAGGCGATTGTCAGCGCGGCGCAGATGATCCAGACCGACGAAGCGAAGGTGGTGCTGGCGGGCGGGATGGAATCGATGTCGCAAGCGCCGTTTTCGATCCGGGGGCGCGATGGGTTTACGCTCGCTCCGGGCGGGAAGCTCGAAGATTCGCTCATGGTGGCGCTGCTCGATTCCTATTGCGGACTATACATGGCGAACACGGCCGAGTTGTATGGCGAGGAGCAGGGCATCACGCGGCAGGCGCAGGACGAGTTCGCGCTGCGCTCGCAGCAGAAGGCAGACGCGGCTTATAAGGAGGGACGCATACAGGAAGAACTGACGCCGGTTCCGCTGCGGAATTCGAAGGGCGAGGCTACGGGAGAGATGCTGACTGAAGACGATCATCGGCGTCCGCAGACGACAATGGAGGGTCTGGCAAAGCTGCGGGCGGCGTTTGGCCCATCCTCAGGAAAGCCTGGGACGGTGACGGCGGGAAATGCGAGCGGGATTGTCGATGGCGCGGCGGCGGTGGTGGTGATGTCGCTGGATCAGGCGCAGAGAAGGAATCTTAGTCCGTTGGGAAGACTCATTAATTGGGGGATTGCGGGCGTCGATCCGAAGCTGATGGGGCGCGGTCCGGTGCCGGCGACGAAAATTGCGCTGCAACGCGCGGGCCTGACTTTGGATTACATCGATCTGATTGAAGTGAACGAGGCATTCGCGGCGCAGTATCTGGCGGTGGAAAAAGAGTTGGGACTCGATCGCGAAAAAGTGAATGTGAATGGTGGGGCGATTGCGCTGGGACATCCGTTGGGAGCGACCGGGACGCGGCTTGTTATCACGCTGCTCTATGAGTTGCGGCGGCGGAAGAAGAAGTACGGGCTGGCTGCGGCGTGTATTGGTGGGGGGCAGGGGATTGCTATGGTGGTGGAGAGCTTTCAGTGATTCTCGCTGTGCGGAGAAAGAGCTTAACCACAGAGGTCACAGAGGTTCACAGGGAAGCACAGGGGAAGGCTTGGTTTTCTCTGTGTTTCCCCTGTGTCCTCAGTGATCCCTGTGGTTAAAGAGGAAGTGTGTATGGAAATCAAAAAAGTCGGCGTTCTCGGTTGTGGTTTGATGGGTTCCGGTATCGCGCAGGTGTGTGCTGCTGCTGGCTTCGACGTTACCGTGCTCGAAGTCGAGCAGAAGTATCTCGACACGGGGTTTGCCGGGATTGAGAAGTCGCTGCAGAAGTTTGCCGAGCGGCCGGTGGAGAAGGGCGGGATCACTCCGCAGCGGAAAGACGAGATTCGGGCACGGCTGAAGGGGACGACGAAAAAAGAAAATCTCGCCGATTGCGACATTGTTATCGAGGCCATCATCGAGAACGTCGAGGAAAAGAAGAAGATGTATGCGTCGCTTGATGGCATCGTGAAAAAGGACGCGATCTTTGCATCGAATACTTCTTCGATCTCGATAACTGAACTTTTGACGGCGGTTCGACGTCCGGAAAGATTTATCGGGCTGCACTTTTTTAATCCGGTCCCGCTGATGAAACTGGTCGAGGTGGTGAAGACGATCGCCACATCTCCAGACGTGTACGACGCGGCTTACGAGTTCGCGAAAAAGCTGGGCAAGGTTCCGGTGCGCACGTCGGACAAGACGGGATTCATCGTAAACCGGCTGCTGGTGCCGTATCTGCTGGATGCGATCCGGGCGTATGAAGAGGGCGTGGGGTCGATTGAGGACATTGATAACGCGATGAAGCTTGGCTGCGGATATCCGATGGGGCCGTTTACGCTGCTTGATTTTGTCGGGCTCGATACGACTTACTACATTACGCATGTGATGTATGACGAGTTCAAGGAACGGCGGTTTGCGTCGCCTCCGCTGCTGAAGCGGATGGTGATGGCGGGGTGGTACGGGCGGAAGTCGGGGCGCGGGTTTTATGATTACTCGGACCCAGGGAAGCCGGTGGCGGGGAAGTTCTGAGAGCTCACCACAGAGGCACAGAGACGCAGAGAAAAGCCAAGCAGATGATTTGGGGTTTCTCTGTGCCTCTGTGTCTCAGTGGTAGGTTTTGATCTTTGCGAGTCGGCACAAGGAGATCGCGAGTTTATGACTTTCGAAAACATCCTCCTCGAAAAGAAAAACGCCATCGCCTACGTCACCCGCAACCGGCCGAAGGTGCTCAACGCGCTCAACATGGCCACCATGGAAGAACTCGGGGTGGCATTTCAAGAAATCAAGAATGATTCCTCGATCCGCGTGGCGATTTTGACTGGGGCGGGCGACAAGGCTTTTGTTGCGGGCGCGGATATTGGCGAACTGGCGAAGCAGGACGCGGTCTCCGGCAAGGAGTATGCGCACCGGGGGCAGGCGGTGCTCGACCTGATTGAAAATCTGGGGAAGCCGGTGATTGCTTGCATTAACGGATTTGCGCTGGGCGGCGGATGCGAACTGGCTCTGGCTTGCACTATGCGTCTCGCCAGCGACAGCGCGAAGCTGGGGCAGCCGGAGGTGAAGCTGGGGATTATTCCGGGATATGCCGGGACGCAGCGACTGCCGCGGCTGGTGGGCAAGGGGCTCGCGATGCAGATGGTGCTCGCTGGTGAGATGATCACGGCGCAGGAAGCGCATCGGATTGGGCTGGTGAATGAAGTGACGGCGGCGGCGGAGTTGATTCCGCGGGCGGAGGCGATTGCGGCTAAGATCATCGCCAACGCTCCTTTGGCGGTGCAGTACGCCATGGAGGCGATCAACAAGGGGATGGAGATGTCTTTGGCTGAGGGACTTTACCTGGAGGCGACTTTGTTTGGGGTCTGCTGCGCTACCGAGGATAAGAAGGAAGGGACGGCGGCGTTTCTGGAAAAGCGGGCGGCGGGGTTTAAGGGTCGGTAAGTCAAAGGCTTAACCACAGGGGACACAGAGGGTCACAGGGAACCACAGGGGACAGAGAGGTGCAGGGGGAAACGCAGGGGATTCACGGGGATCAACGGCGAAGTCGCCAACGGAGACACAAAGGCTCGGAGAAAACTACGAAAGAGAAAACAAAAATCGAGCGTCCTCCTGAGCTGGCGATTCCTGCTCTCGAGGGTGCGCTTAACGCTGCGGGACGCCGGTTTGCGATTGTTGTCTCCCGGTTCAACGCATTCATCACGGAACGACTTTTTCAGAGCGCTTACGACGGATTGTTGCGCTCGGGCGCTAAGAAGAAAGACATCGCGCTGGTCCGCGTACCCGGCGCATTTGAAATTCCTCTAGCCGCCCGGACGCTCGCTGAAACCAAGAAATATGACGCCATCATTTGCCTCGGGTGCCTCATCCGTGGCGATACGGCGCATTACGACGTGATCGTGAATGAGGTCACGCGCGGCATCGGGCAGTCGGCGCAGGAGACTGGGGTGCCTCATGCGTTTGGGGTGCTGACATGCGACACGCTGGAGCAGGCGATTGATCGCGCCGGGCTGAAGATGGGGAACAAGGGATTTGAGGCGGCGCTGGCGGCGGTGGAGATGGCAAATCTAGGGGCAGGTGTCAGGTCTCGGGTGTCAGGTGTCAGGAAAGGCAGAAAGGCAGGTCTCAGGTCTCAGGTGTCAGGTGTCAGGAAAGGCAAGGCAACCCCAACTTCAGTTTCGAACAAACACAAATCACGCTCCTGATCCTCCGTCCTTCCGCGATACGATCGTCCTGTAAACTGTTGTCTGGCTCACGCATTGTCGTGGTATTCCTGAGAGCTGACACCTAAGACCTGACACCTGACATGGGTACTCGACGCAAATCCCGGGAACTGGTTCTGCAGATGCTGTTTCAGGCTGACATGGGAAAGCAGACACCGGAGCTTGTCCGGAAGACGTTTTGGGCGGAGCGGAACAATGTCGAGGAAGAAGTACGCGGGTTTGCCGACGACCTGTTTCGCGTCGCGAGCGACCGGTTGCCGGAGATCGACGGGCTGATCGGGAAGCACACGCAGCACTGGCGGATGGACCGGATGGCGACGGTTGACCGGAATGTGCTGCGGGGAGCGGTGGCGGAGTTTCTGGGGTATCCGGCTACGCCGCGGGCGGTGGTAATTAATGAGGCGCTCGAAATTGCGCGGAAGTTTTCGACGCCGGAGTCGGTGCAGTTTATTAACGGAGTTCTTGATAGTGTGGGGAAAGAGGTAGGGCCGTAGGGAAGCAGGTATCAGGTGTCAGGTCTCGGGTCTCAGGAAGAGCAGGGCGGTTCATTTTCGAGGTGCACCGCTTCTTGGCGCGCACCGTCAGACAAAATCCAAAAGCGAAAACATTAGACGCCCGAGCTTAGTCACGGCGCTGGTACTGAATGGTGCTGGCGTTCGAGTTAGGGCCGAGCTACGCTCGGCTTGGACGGGCGAGGGCGCCCGTCCCTCCACTAGATAGCTTGGATCACTGCGGCCGGATGGCGATGAGGTTAGGGAGGCAGAGCGGTGCGTTTGTTCCCTGGTTGCTGCACATGTTGGGGTTGTTGTTGTCGTTGATATTGACGTACGGGACTTGCTGGATGTCGCCGTCACCGAGATTTGGCGGCGCGCTGCAAGATAATACGGCGCAAGTGTTGACGATGTGCACGGAGCCGGCGGCACACGGCTGAGTCTGATCATTGTTAGGGTATTGATCGCAGGCGGCCACGTAGACCTGGCTGCCGTCTGTCGAGGCGGAGGCGGAGAGCGGGTGGGTGTCGCCGAAACCCGGTCTAACGAGCTGGATGGAACTGGTGAGTCCGCTGCTTACGTTGAACAGGAGCACAGCCGGGAGGTCGCGGGCGACGACTATGACTTCGCTGCCATCGGCAACAAGCTGCGCGTAGACCGGAGTGAAACTGCCCTGGCCGAGGTTGAAGAACTGCGCTGTCTGGGGGAAATTCACTGTCGGAGCGTTACAGGTGAACTGACCATCCGGCAGAGCATGCTGCGTGTCGGACGTGGAGAAAATGCCAATTCTCCCGTTCGGCGGATCGAGTGCGAGCACGTGCTGAGCGTCTGGCGAAGGGAAGATTTGCAGCGGGATGCCGGGGGCGGTCGATACAAAATCAAAGTTCGGCGGATCGGCATGTGTGGGTTGGGCGTCGCAGGTGGCGACACCGGAAATTGAAGTTCCCGGCACTAGCGCTCCCGCGACGTAAGCAAAGCTGCCATCCGCCGAGAATTTCACGTCGGTCGCCGTGGTCGCAATTGGAACCGAGGTGAGCGCGTCAACGGTGGAGTAGACATACATCTTGCCGGTGCTGGTGAGTATGAAGAGTTTTAATTGATCCGGAGAAAAGGCGGCGGCAGTAGCGGTTTCGCCGGGAATGACGAGGTCAACTGGGGTACTGGTAGTGCTGCTACTGTCGTAGATGTAGACCTGGCTGGGAGTGGAAACGGTGTCGGCGACGACTACGAATTTGCCATCGTTCGAGATGGTGAGCACTTTGCCGCACAAGGAAACGTTGCAGGGTGTGGAGGCGTTCGAGACCTGGACAATGGAGGGGCTGGTGGCGGTGACGTCCGCGTACATGAGGCCCTGATCGCTGCCGAGGTAGACGCGCGCCGCCGACACATGATTAAACATCATGGAATTGGGAGTGCGGGGCACGCTTACGATGGCGCCGATGGGAGTGGTTCCAGGGGTCACCGAGAACATTGCACTGGAGCAGCCGGGGCTGTTCTCGCCGCAGTCCGTGGTGGCGGCCCAGGCGGTGTAGGTAGGCGATTTGGAGGTTGAGGTTACGTCAACGGAGATCGTGCCAAAGCCCTTCGTCCCGTTTGGCAGTGTGCCATCGCTGGAGTATATGGGGAGTGCGGGTAGAACTCCACTGTTGCAGCTGGGGGGAGTGCAGGAAGCGAAGACGGTGGCGCCGCCGAGGTTGGCGCGGGCGGTGGCGCTGTTGCTGCCGGTGGTGTTCGTAGTGCTGGTGAAGGCTGCAACTTCAGGATTGGTAGTGCTCCAGGTAAGGGGCGGACCGGGCACGGTGACACCCAAGGTATCGATTGCGGTAGCTGTGATGGAAACACTGCCGCCGTTGTTTATGGTGATCGAGTTCCCGGCCTGGCTTTGGCCCCCGATTTGGAGGTGGATGGCTTGGATCAGGCAACTGGTGTACGGAAAGGGGCTGCTGGTGGTCCCGGAGACGCTGGCAAAAAGGTTGGCAATGCCGGGGGACTTGGCGGTGGTCATAGCCTGGTTGAGCACGTTGGGCTGATTTGGGGGCACGAAGGGAATTGTGGCAACCACAACGCCATTGCTCGACGACCAACTCATGGGACCGACGGTGTTGGTGATGTCCACGTTGTTGCTGTAGGCGATCCCCTGGAATTGCCAGGTCTGATCCTGCGAAAAGCAGTCATTCGGGGGCGGTTGGGTTTCGGCTTGTGAGATCTGAATGCTATCGATGTGCTGGTGGACATAAACGGTCGTGGGCGGACTGCTCTTGCCCTCGGCGACCGCGGTGACGATGGCGATCCCGGGAGTTCCGGCACTGCAAAGGGTAGCGCTGGGATCCCAGGTGCCCGCGCAGGCGGAGCCATTGCTGGCGACCGAGAGTGGGGCGGAGGCGTTCTGGATACCGCTCGCGACAATAAATTGAATGCTGGCGCCTAGTACGGGGCTGCCGTTGGCATCCGTGGCGGTGGCGCTGAAGATCTGAGTGCCACCAACGTCGATGGAGAAGTTGGAGCTGGGGCTCAGCGTAACAGTCTTTACTGCTCCGCCATTGGGGTTGGGACTGCTCTTGCCCAGGCAGCCGGTGAGAGCGACGACGAAGGTGACGATCAAAGTAAGAAGAAAACCGGAACCGCAACGATGCATGAACCCTCCTCGCGTCCGTTTGCCAGGCGCGAGCGTAATAATGTTGTTGGGCGGAAAACTGTCAGTGTAGAGGGTCATTGGGATATTGAGCAAGGGCCCAGGCCAGGTTTCAGAGTTTCAAGGTTGCAAAGTTTCAAGGTTCAGCTCGAGGGCTTCAGCGGCGCCCCGTCCCGCCCCATCCCTGAAACCTTCGAAACCTTGAAACTTTGAAACCTCTTTTTCTTCGATGCGGCGGAGAGTGGTTGACGATGTGCGGGGTAGTTGTTATTATCAAACGGTTCCGCGAGTTAAGTCTGGCTTGCCTGTGTACGGCAGTCCTGTTGGATGCGCAACCTGCGCTGGCGACAGGCTCCGGGAAAATCTTGGCTGAGCTTTGAAGAAATACGTACCCGGTTGGAAGTAGGAAACCGGGGACGCCCTCGCTGAAACGTCCTGCGAAAACCTTTGCGCCCAGGAAGATTAATTGGAGCCGGGGAGTCACGCGAGGCTATGCAGGGGGAAGCAGACGAAACGGAACGCCTCCGAACCTTGGTCGGAAACTCGGTCTGAGGTGAGGCGTGGCGTCACCGTCGTCGGCGAATTAGTCTGAGCGGGAAACTGAACGAATTCTCACCGGCAATTGCAATGCTGCGCGGGGAGAGCATGGCTGGGCGCAACAGGCCTGTGCCAGAACTGAGACGGGGCAAGTCCTGTCTTCGGGGGACAATCGTCGTTAGTCGATGGTCGCCAGTCGTTCGCGATTAAGGTTTTTTGCTAACGACGAACGACTACCGGCCAGCGACTTAAGGAGCTTCGAGAGTGCCTACTTTTAATCAGCTGGTGAAATTTGGCCGCGAGAGGCCCCGGTACAAGACGGCGAGTCCGGCTCTGCAATCGTGTCCGCAGAAGCGTGGCGTGTGCACGCGCGTGTATACCCAGACGCCGAAGAAGCCGAACTCGGCGCTGCGCAAAGTGGCGCGCGTTCGTCTGACGAATGGAATTGAAGTGACGACGTATATCCCGGGCGTTGGCCATAACCTGCAGGAGCACTCGATTGTGCTGATCCGCGGGGGCCGGGTGAAGGATCTGCCGGGAGTGCGTTATCACGTGGTGCGCGGAACGCTGGACGCGACCGGCGTTGCGGGCCGGAATCAAGGGCGCTCGAAGTACGGCACTAAGCGCGCGAAGAAGACGTAAGTCAGTTGCCAGTGGCCAGTTGCCAGTGAAACCACTGCGAATGAAAGCTGAGAGCTAAAGGAACATGCCTAGAAAAGGACATATCGCAAAGCGGACTACCGAGGCCGATCCGGTGTATGGATCGGATCTGGTGACGAAGTTCATCAATTCGATGATGTGGCAGGGAAAGAAGTCGACTGCCGAGGGCATTTTCTATAAGTCGCTCGAGAAGTTGCAGGAGAAGGGTGGCGACGAAGCCCTGAAGTTGTTCGTGAAGGCGGTCGAGAATGCCAAGCCGTTGCTGGAAGTGAAGACGCGGCGGGTGGGCGGCGCGAACTACCAGGTGCCGATCGAAGTCGGTCCGGACCGCAGGACGTCGCTGGCGATCCGCTGGATCGTGAGCTATGCGCGCGGCCGCGGCGAAAAGGGAATGATCGAGAAGCTGACGAACGAGTTGCTCGATGCCTCGAACGGTAAAGGCGCTGCCATCAAGAAGAAAGAGGACGTGCATCGCATGGCGGAAGCGAACAAGGCGTTCGCGCATTACCGGTGGTAGAGCAGCTGCGAGCTTCGGGCTGCGAGCTTGAAGCGAACGACTAACGACTAACGACAGATTTTCAGAGCCCCAGAAAGAGTAGAGAAATACCGTGCCTAGAACAGTCCCATTAGAACGTTGCAGGAACATCGGCATCATGGCCCACATCGATGCCGGGAAGACCACGACGACGGAGCGCATCCTGTTTTATACGGGAAAGACGCACCGTATCGGCGAGGTGCATGAAGGCACGGCCATCATGGACTGGATGGAGCAGGAGCAGGAGCGCGGCATCACGATTACATCAGCGGCGACGACCTGTACCTGGCGCGACATCCGCATCAACATTATCGATACGCCCGGCCACGTGGACTTTACGGCCGAGGTGGAGCGATCGCTGCGCGTGCTCGACGGCGCGGTGGCGGTGTTTGACGCGGTACACGGAGTACAGCCGCAGTCGGAAAAAGTATGGCGGCAGGCGGACAAGTACGGCGTCCCGCGAATTTGTTTCATTAACAAGATCGACAAGATGGGTGCGGATTTCGAGCATGCCATCGACACTCTCCGCAAGCGGCTCAACGCCAAGCCCGTCGCGATTCAAATTCCCATCGGCCAAGAAGACAAGTTTCGAGGAGTGGTGGATCTGGTCGCCATGAAGGCCATCATCTGGGCAGACGAGACAATAGGCGCGGAGTATGAGACCACCGATATTCCCGCGGAACTGCAGAAAAAGGCTGAGGCGTTCCATACGCAGTTGGTCGAAACCGTGGCCGAGAACGATGACGAAATTCTGCACAAGTTTCTGGAAGGCGAGACCATTTCGGCGGATGAATTGAAGGCGTCACTGCGCAAATCCACGATCGGGCTGAAGTTGTTTCCGGTGGTGGTGGGAACGGCGTTCAAGAATAAAGGCATCCAGCCCTTGCTGGATGCGGTGGTGGATTACCTGCCTTCGCCGCTCGACACGAAAGAGACGCACGGCCTTGATCCCGACAGTGGTAAAGAGCTCACGCGCAAGGCCGACGACAAGGAGCCTTTCTCGGCGCTGGCCTTCAAGATCATGGCCGACCCGTTTGTCGGTCAGTTGACGTTTATCCGGGTGTACTCAGGACAGTTGAAGTCGGGCGAGTCGGTGATGAACTCGCGTACGCAGAAGCATGAGCGCATTGGTCGCCTGCTCAAAATGCACGCCAATAAGCGGGAAGACATCCAGGAAATTCTCGCCGGGGACATCTGCGCGGTGGTGGGGCTAAGAAACGTCGGCACAGGCGACACCATCTGCGACGAGAAGCATCCGATCACACTCGAGTCGATCGTGTTTGCGGTGCCGGTGATTTCGGTTGCGGTCGAACCAAAGACCAAGGCCGATCAGGAAAAGATGGGCATGGCGCTTGCGAGACTGGCGCAGGAAGATCCAACCTTCAAGGTTCACACCGATCCGGATAGTGGGCAGACGATCATCAGCGGCATGGGCGAGTTGCATCTGGAAATCATTGTCGACCGCATGATGCGCGAGTACAAGGTCGAGGCCAACGTCGGCAAGCCGCAGGTGGCGTATCGCGAGACCATTCGCAAGCACGCGGAAGCGGAAGGCAAGTATATCCGACAGACGGGCGGCCGCGGCCAGTACGGCCACGCGAAGATCTATCTTGATCCGAACGAGCCGGGCAAGGGCTACGAATTCATCAACGAAATCGTGGGCGGCACGGTGCCGAAGGAATACATCAAGCCGATCGACCAAGGCATGCAGGAGGCCATGGAAGGCGGCGTTCTCGCCGGCTATCCGATGGTGGATATCAAGGCGACGCTCTACGACGGCAGCTACCACGATGTCGATTCGAACGAAATGGCGTTCAAGATTGCCGGTTCGATGGCGTTTAAGGAAGCGGCGCGCAAGGCGAGCCCGGTGATTCTCGAGCCGGTGATGGCGGTCGAAGTGGTGACGCCGGAAGATTACGCCGGAACCATCATGGGCGACCTGAGTTCGCGTCGCGGACGGATCGAAGGCATGGAGCACCGTGCGGGTTCGCAGGTAATCAAGGCCATCGTCCCGTTGGCGGAGATGTTCGGGTACGCGACTCATATGCGGTCGTCGACGCAGGGTCGCGCCGAGTACTCGATGCATTTTGCGCGCTATGAGGAAGCCCCGCGCCACGTGGCGGAAGAGATTATCGCCAAGACGCAGGGCAAGGCAGCGCCGAGGTGACAGTACGCGCTGCGGTTCGTCGCCGATCGCAGATTCTGGGCGACGGATGGCCGGCAGGCGGACTTGGAAGTTGTTTTCGGCAAGGCGGGGATTTGGAGTGAGCTTCTCCGCCAAGCCGGAGGCTATGCGGGGACGAAATGCTGGTGCGAGTCCTCGACGGAACGGCGGTACCGAGTTCGCGATTTTTGGCGGTCGCACCGCGAGTTCGAAGGTTTTCGGGCACGGTTTGTGGCAGAGGTCGAACGCTTTCACTCGTTGCTGATAAGCGAAGGGATCGTTAGCAAGTTTGAAGTCGTCGGGACTTATTACGACGAGCGTGGTGACGGGGATGATTTGGTCCCCGGCTAGGTTTGGCAAGGGTGATATTGAAGCAAATGCAGGACGCACCCAAATTCGAGATACACGTTCCGGGCTTCCATGGCTCCGTTGATGAAGCGAGACAAGCCCAGGGGATTCCTGCGTCTGAATTGCCTCCCATCTCGGAAGAGGAGCATGAGATCGCGAGAAAACTCGAGATTTCGGATGAGGCCTACCGAAGAGGGAAGCTAGCTGGAATCTTTGGGCACCAACGCATTGAGTCCAGGGCTTCTGCCTTGGGAAGCCAAGTGGAGGGAATACTCGCCGGCTTGGAACAGGGGTATCGTCTTGCCAAAGTGACCTGGAACAGCAGTACTCATAGCTGGACTCTGGAAGTTGATACGCCGCAAGGCCCGCATAATGTGGCCTTGTCCGGGGAACTGGTGGACGATGTGCTGGATTCGAGGACGCGCAGTCAGGCGCAGCGCTTGCGCAACATGGTTTTGTTCGGGTTGGGCCGCCGCGATCTGATTTTTGAGAAGCATCAATGAATCTGACTGGGACCACGGTTTCGTTTCATTTGCTGCCGCAAGGCCGCGAAGCATTTAGGGAAATCGCGCCCGACAAGGACGTGCTGGAAGGGTTTGTTGTGAACGAGAATCACTTGGGTGTGTGGCTGTCGTTGCCTGAGTTGAAGTCGGCTGACGAAGTAATACTCCTGAAGTGGGAGCAGTTGTCTACGGCCACTCTGGAATATGAACCGGAAGCGCCGGGCGAGCGTTTGCCGGCGGGTTTTAGACGCTAGAGTTCAAGAGGAGCATGCCGCAATGGCGAAAGAAAAATTTGAACGGACAAAGCCGCACTGTAACGTAGGGACAATTGGTCACATTGACCATGGCAAGACTACGTTGACGGCGGCGATCACGAAGGTATTGCAGAAGCACAACCCGAAGATTGTTTTCCGGTCGTTTGATTCGATCGACAACGCTCCGGAAGAAAAGGCGCGCGGGATCACGATTGCGACGGCGCACGTCGAGTATGAGACGGCGAACCGGCATTACGCGCACGTCGATTGTCCGGGGCACGCGGATTACATCAAGAACATGATCACGGGCGCGGCGCAGATGGATGGCGCGATTCTGGTGGTCGCGGCGACGGATGGTCCGATGCCGCAGACGCGCGAGCATGTGCTGCTGGCGCGGCAAGTCGGTGTTCCTTACATTGTTGTGGCGCTGAATAAGTGCGATGCGGTGGACGATCCGGAGCTGTTGGATCTGGTGGAACTGGAAGTTCGCGAGCTGTTGAAGAGCTATCAGTATCCGGGCGACGATGTGCCGGTGATCAGGTTGTCGGCCCTTGGCGCGTTGAACGGCGAAGCGAAGTGGGAGAAGCAGGTGGACGCGTTGATGGAGGCGGTGGACAAGAGTATTCCGCAGCCGGTGCGGGAGTTGGACAAGCCGTTTCTGATGCCGATTGAAGATATTTTTTCGATTCAGGGGCGGGGCACGGTGGTGACGGGCCGGATCGAGCGCGGGAAAGTGAAAGTGGGCGAGGAATCGGAGATTGTGGGGTTCCGCGAGACGCGCAAGACGGTGGTGACGGGCGTCGAAATGTTCAAGAAGCAGCTGGACGAAGGCATGGCGGGCGACAATGCCGGGTTGCTGCTGCGCGGCATCGCGAAAGAAGACGTGGAGCGCGGAATGGTGCTGGCGAAGGGTGGGTCCATTACGCCGCACACCAAATTCAAAGCGGAGGTCTATATCCTCACGAAAGAAGAAGGCGGGAGGCATACGCCGTTCTTCAAGGGATATCGTCCACAGTTTTATTTGCGGACGACGGACGTGACGGGGATCGCGGAGTTGCCGGCGGGGACGGAGATGGTGATGCCGGGAGACAACGTGAGCCTGGTGATCGAACTGATCACGCCAGTGGCGATGGAAAAGGGATTGCGGTTCGCGATCCGCGAAGGCGGGCACACGGTGGGAGCGGGCACGATCGCGGAGATTGTGACGTAGTCAGCATTTGTGGAAGCTGCGGAGCTTCGCTCCGCTTGGACGGGCGAGTCGCCCGTCCCCACACGAGCAACTAAATTCGCGGCTTGTGGCTTGCCGCCAGATCTTTCCTTCCGGATTCGCCGGGAGGGGCAAAGAGAGTGAACAGTGACTGGAAAAGAAAGAATTCGCATCCGGCTGAAAGCCTACGACTACCGCATTCTGGATCAGTCGACGGGCGAGATCGTGGAGACGGCAAAACGTACCGGCGCGCAGATTGCGGGACCGATTCCCTTGCCCACGATGAAGAACAAGTACTGCGTGCTGCGGTCGCCGCACGTGGATAAGAAATCGCGGGAGCAGTTTGAGATCCGCACGCACAAGCGGCTGCTGGATATTCTGGAGCCGACGCAGCAGACGGTCGATGCGTTGATGAAGCTCGATCTGCCGGCGGGCGTGGACGTGGAGATTAAGGCGTTCGGCAAGGAACATAAATAGTCGTTGGTCGTTAGTCGCTGGTCGTTCGCGATCACGATTAGACGAATACGACACCCAGCCAATAGCCGCCGTGAAGTAATCGGCGAGCCATGCTGGGAACGGAGAAGGAAATGGCTAGAGTTACTGGAATTCTGGGCAAGAAGGTCGGCATGACGCAGCTCTTCGATTCGAAGGGCGATGTGCGGCCGGCGACGGTGTTGCAGGCGGGTCCGTGCGTGATTACGCAGCACAAGACCAGCACCAAGGACGGGTACGAGTCGGCGCAGATCGGCCTTGTCGAGTTTGTGAAGGAAAAGAATCTGACCAAGCCGATGCGGGGACACTTTGCCAAGCACAACCTGCCGCCGGTGAAGTTTCTGCGTGAGGTTAACGTGGAAGTCGATGCTCCGGGCGAAACGACCGAGGGCGTGATAAAGGTTGGCGACCGGGTGCTGGTGGATATTTTCGAAGGCGAGCGGTTTGTCGACATCATCGGAGTGAGCAAGGGGCGCGGGTTTCAGGGTGTCGTGAAACGACATCACTTTGCGGGTGGTCCAAAGTCGCATGGTTCGATGTTTCAGATTACGGGTTCGATTGGTTCGTCGGCATTTCCTTCGCGCGTGTTCAAGGGAATGCGAATGTCGGGACACATGGGCGACGTCCGGATAACGATGCGCAATTTGCGGATACTGGGCGTCGATAAAGACGAGAATCTGCTGGTGGTTGAGGGCAGTGTTCCGGGATCGAACGGCGGTTATATCGTGATTAATAAGGCGAAGAAGCCGCCGCGAGAGCGCCGCGGATTCGCGGGCTCGGCTACGGTCGATCCGTTGAAGGCGGCGAAGCGGGCTTCGAAAAAAGGGTAAGTGGGATCGGGCAAGGCAGGGTCAAAGGCAAGGTCAAAGGCCGCGGGCGAGGGCGCCCGCGCCACACGAGACACACGAGAGAGATATGGCAACTATTGATATTTACAATCTGAGCGGAGCCAAGGCTGGGTCGATGGAACTGGCCGAGGAAGTTTTCGGCGCGGTCAACGAAGACTTGCTCTGGGAGGCGATCACGCACTATCGCGCCTCCGCGCGTGCGGGCACGCATGCGACCAAGAACCGCTGGCGGGTTTCCGGTTCGGGCAGGAAGCTGTGGAAGCAGAAGGGCACGGGGCGAGCGCGTATCGGCTCGATTCGTTCGCCGCTGTGGCGCCATGGCGGCACGGTGCATGGACCGCAGCCGCGATCCTATGACTACGCTTTTCCGAAGAAGAAACTGCTGGGCGCGCTGCGCTCGGCGCTGGCTTCGAAGTTTGCCGATGGCAAATTGATGGTGGTGAAGTCGTTCGAAGTGAAAGAGCCGAAGACGAAGCTGTTTCGCGAATCGCTCGACAAGCTGAAGCTTGAAGGCACGACGTTGCTGGTCGATATTTCGACTGCGGAAAACAAGAATCTGGAGTTGAGTTCGCGCAACATTGACGGGCTCGAACTGGTGAAGGCGAATGAAGTGCATCCCTATCACCTGATGCGCTACACCCACGTGGTGTTCGCGCAGCCGGCGCTCGAGAAGCTGCAGGATTCGCTGAAGAAGTCGGCCACGCGGCGCTCGCATGAGGCGGAGCCGGTGGAAGAGAAAAAGAAACCGGCGCGGCGCCTGCGCAAGACTAAGGCGGAGGTGGCCTGATGAAATCCGCGTATCAGATTATTCAGAAGCCGGTGATCACGGAAAAAGGCCTCGGCATTAAGGAGACCCAGAACACGCTGGTATTCCAGGTGGCGCCGAAAGCGACGAAGACCGAGATCAAGGAAGCGGTGCAGACGATCTTCAAGGTTAAGGTGGCTTCGGTGCGCACGGCGAATTACCCGGGGAAAGAACGGCGGCGTGGCAAGTTTACGGGCTATCGTCCGGACTGGAAAAAGGCGTACGTGCGGTTGAAGAGCGGCGAGAAGATGCCGGAGTATGCACAGAACCTATAGCAGTCAGCACTCAGCAGTCAGCATTCAGCCAGTCGAGTGAATGAAGAAGCTAAGGGCTAACGGCTAAGAGCTAAGGGCTGATTTTATGGCAATTAAAACTTACAGACCGACAACGCAGACGTTGCGCTATCGCACGACGCTCGTGACCGACGACATTACGTCGAAGAAGCCGCACAAGCCGCTGGTTGAGGGCAAGATTCGTTCGGGCGGGCGGCGCAATTCGGGCGACACGACCATGCGGTTCCGCGGCGGCGGGAACAAACGCAAGCTGCGCACGATTGACTTCAAGCGGGATAAGCACGGAATTCCGGCGACGGTGGTGACGATCGAATACGATCCCGGGCGCTCGGCTCGAATTGCGTTGCTGAGTTATGCCGATGGCGAGAAGCGCTACATTGTGCAGCCCGATGGTCTGAAGGTTGGGCAGAAGATTGTGAGCGGTCCCGAGGCAGACATCCTTGTGGGCAATGCGCTGCCGCTGCGGAATATTCCGCCGGGTACGACGATTCACAATGTGGAACTGCGTCCGGGCAAGGGCGCGCAGATGGTGCGCTCGGCGGGCGGTTCGGCGCAGTTGATCGCAAAAGAAGGCGACTACGGCCTGGTGAAGCTGCCTTCGGGCGAGACTCGCAAGGTGCTGCTCGATTGCTTAGCGACGATTGGGCAGGTGGGAAACACGGACCACGAAAACGTGACGTGGGGCAAGGCAGGACGCACGCGCTGGGTGGGAAAGCGTCCGCATAACCGCGGAGTTTCGATGAACCCGGTGGACCATCCGCATGGCGGCGGTGAAGGCAAGACATCCGGCGGACGTCATCCGGTGACGCCTTGGGGCCAGCCGACGCGGGGATACAAGACGCGGAACAATAAGCGGACCGATACGTTTATCGTGAACCGCAGGAAAAAGGGTTAAGAGCGAGGTTTCAAGGTTTCAGAGTTTCAAGGAAGAATATTTATGGCTCGTTCAACAAAAAAAGGACCGTTCGTGGATGCGCATCTGGCGACGAAAGTGGGAGCCATGAATGCGCGCAACGAGAAGAAAGTGCTGCGGACGTGGTCGCGGCGCTCGACGATTATCCCGGAGATGGTGGGACATACGATTGCCGTGCATAACGGAAGGAAATTCATTCCGGTATATGTGACCGAGAACATGGTGGGGCACAAGCTGGGCGAATTCAGCTTTACTCGTCAGTTCAAGGGACACTCGATGAAAGCGGCGACCGAGGTTGCGGCGAAACCGGCGGGCGTGCCGGGCGGACCTGGAGCCATAACGCCGTCAGCGCCGTCGGCGCCGAAGGCATAAGGGGCGAGGAGACCGGACGATGGAATTTCGAGCTGAAGCCCGATACATGCGCGTCTCGCCGCAGAAGGCGCGGCTGGTGCTGAACCTGATCAAGGGACGGCGCGTGGAAGAGGCGCGGAACACGCTGGCCTTCACCAAGAAGCGCGTAGCGGCGACGGTTGGCAAATTGTTGCAGTCGGCGATCGACAATGCGAACTTCCTGAGCACCGAAAAGGGCCTGGATGTCGATCTCGACAACCTGTATGTGAAGCACGCGGTGGCGAACGACGGTCCGCGCATGAAGCGGATTCGTCCGGCGCCGATGGGGCGTGCCTACCACTACGTGCGGCGCATTTCGCATATCGAAATTGTGCTGGCGGAGAAGAACAGGAACGGCGCGCCGGTGGGGACAGGAACGACGACGGCGGCGGGCGGGAAGTCGGTGAAAGCCACGGGGCATGCAAAGCCGAAGGCTAAGGCTAAAGCGCCAGTAAAGAAGAAGGCGGTTAGTAAGAAGGCGACCGCTAAGAAGTAGAACAGTCGATGGTCGTTGGTCGTTAGTCGTTCGGAGAGCTAAGTTCGCCAACGACTAACGACTAATGACCAACGACTAACGATCCAGCGACAGAAGGAAAGCTTAGGAGCACACATGGGACAGAAGGTTCATCCTTACGGATTCCGCCTTGGCTACACCAAGCCGTGGAAATCGCGGTGGTTTGTCGAGAAGGACTACGACAAGCTGCTGCTCGAAGACTATAAGCTCAAGACCGAACTGAAGGAAAAGCTTAAGTCGGCGGGTGTGAGTTCGGTCGAGATCGAGCGTCCGGGCAATAAGCTGCGGATCATTATTAAGACGGCGCGGCCGGGAATCATTATCGGGCGCAAGGGCGCGGAAATCGACAAGCTGAAGCAGGACCTGCAGAAGAAGACGACGCGCGAAGTGCATGTCGATATCCAGGAAGTGCACAAGCCGGAGCTGGATGCTCAGTTGGTGTCGGAATCGATTGCGCTGCAACTGGAAAAGCGCGTGGGCTTCCGGCGGGCGATGCGCAAGTCGGTGGATTCGGCGCTGCGCTTTGGGTGCAAGGGCATCAAGGTGCGGGTGAGCGGACGGCTGAATGGCAATGAAATCGCGCGTTCGGAGTGGTATCTGCAGGGGCGGTTGCCGTTGCACACGCTGCGCGCCGATATCGACTACGGCTTCACCGAGGCGCGCACGACGTACGGCGTGATTGGCGTGAAGTGCTGGGTTTATAAGGGCGAGATTCTGCCGGCGAAGAAGCGGGAAGCGACGCCGCAGCGGGACTTGAGCACCACGGGAGCGTTTTGATTTTGGGTAGAGACGCGGCTTGCCGCGTCTGAGACGGGGCAAGCCCTGTCTCTACAGGAAGATGAATTATGTTGATGCCGAAGAAAGTTAAGTACCGCAAGCAGCAGCGCGGGCGCATGACGGGGAAGGCTTGGCGTGGGAGCACGCTGGCTTTCGGTCAGTTTGGGCTGAAGGTGCTCGAACCGGGCTGGATCACCGACCGGCAGATCGAAGCGAGCCGGGTTGCGATGACGCGTTTTGTGAAGCGCGGCGGCAAGATCTGGATCCGGCTGTTTCCGGATAAGCCGGTAACGAAGAAGCCGGCCGAAACCCGCATGGGCAAAGGCAAGGGCGCGCCGGATCACTGGGTTGCGGTGGTGCGGCCGGGGAAAATTTTGTTTGAGATGGAAGGCGTTTCGATCGTCGATGCAAAAGAGGCAATGCGCCTCGCGTCGCATAAGCTTCCACTGCGAACGACGTTTGTGAAACGCGATGTGTTGTAAGAGCAGGGATTAGAAGTAGGAAACAATTTTGCGGGCCAGAGGTTCTTACTGAGAACTGACAGCTGAGAACGTATGAGTTTAGAAGCAGGAACTGACTTTATGAAGGCAGAAAAGATTCGCAACTTAACCGACGTCGAGCTCAAGCACCAAGAGCGGGACCTGGCGGATCAGCTCTTTAAGCTGAAGTTCCAGATGAATATGGGACAGACCGAGAGCCTGAAAAAGATTCGCGGGCTGCGCCGGGATATTGCGCGCGTCCAGACGGTCCTGCGCGAGCAGGAACTTGGCGCCCGTAAGACGGAGAAAAAATAATGGCGGAAACCGCAGGCCAACCGGAAAGACAGAAGCACCATAAAGAACTGATCGGCACGGTCGTCTCGAACAAGATGCAGAAGACGATCGTGGTCGAAGTGACGCGGAAGAAGGCGCATCCGATGTACAAGCGGGTGATCGCGATCCGGAAGAAGTTTTATGCGCACGACGAGAAGAACGAAGCGCATTCTGGCGATGTGGTGCGAATCGAAGAATCGCGGCCGTTGTCGAAACTGAAACGCTGGACGCTGAAGGAAATCGTGCGGAAGACGGCTCTGGTGCCGGAAGTTGACGTCGATGCCGGTACGGGCGTGGGCCGCTGACGCTTACTAAGCTAGACGCTTGCTAAGAAAGCCCGCCAGGAATTAAGAGGCGGAGAAGGAGACGAACATGGCCGTAATGATGAGATCCATGCTCGAGGTCGCCGATAATTCCGGCGCTCGCAAGCTGCAGATGATTCTGCCGCTGGGCGGTTCGACCGGTCTGCGCGCTGGCCTTGGTGACGTGATCACGGCAAGCGTGAAGGAAGCTTCGCCGGACGGTCAGGTGCAGAAGGGCAAAGTGGTGAAGGCGGTCATTGTGCGGACGCGGAAAGAGCATCGGCGGCGGGACGGGACTTACATCCGCTTCGATCAGAATGCGGCCGTGCTGATCAACGAAACCGGAGAGCCGGTGGGCACGCGCGTATTTGGTCCGGTGGCGCGTGAACTGCGCGAGAAGAAATTTTTGAAGATTGTGTCGCTGGCGCCGGAAGTACTTTAAGTTCAGGTGTCAGGTCTTAGGTGTCAGGTTTCAGGAACAGCGAGCCTGGTTAACAGTTTAGGATTAAGGATTCTAGATGAGAACAGTATCGACCGAACACAAGCGAGTGGATATCCGCCGGAACGACACCGTGAAGGTGATGACCGGGCGGGATACGGGAAAAGAAGGGCGTGTGCTGCGCGTGTTTCCCGACGAGGGCAAAGTGCTGGTGGAGCACGTGATGACCGTGAAGAAGCACGTGCGTCCGAATCCGCAGCGCAATATTAAGGGAGGAATTGCCGAGCAGGAACGGGCGATTCGGCTGTCGAACGTGGCCCTGGTGTGTGCGACGTGCGGTCCGGTGCGGATCGGGCATGAAGTGCGTGGCGATCGCAAGGTGAGAGTTTGTAAGAAGTGCGGGACGACGCTGGACAAATAGCTGTCAGCTCTCAGCCATCAGCTTTCAGCTAAAGCATTGGCGCGAGCGGCAGGGGCGATAATTTGGGACTTACGAACCGGTATACGTCGAGCTAAAGGCTCAATGCTAAGAGCTAAAGGCTAATAGCGACAATCCGAAAACGTGAGAGACGAGGCAGCATAGGCGATGGCAGACGAACAGAAAAAAGTCGAGCAGCAAAAGAAGGCAAAGCCACCGAAGGGCGATAAGCGGCAGGCGCCGGCTGAGAAGCCCAGCGCAGAGGCTCCGCGGCATGCGGCGAAAGAGCGGCCACGGCTGCGGGCGCGGTTTGAAAAAGAAGTTGCGGTGGCCCTGATGAAGGAACTCGAACTCAAGAATCCGATGGCCGTGCCGCGATTGAACAAGATCGTCGTGAACATGGGCGTGGGCGAAGCGACCCAGAACGCGAAACTTATCGATCCGGCGGTGAATGAACTGGGACAGATTACGGGACAGAAGCCGGTGACCACGCGGGCAAAGAAGTCAATCGCGGCGTTCAAGGTGCGCGAGGGAATGCCGATTGGGGCGATGGTGACGCTGCGCGGCGACCGCATGTATGAATTTTTCGACCGGCTGGTGAGCATTGTGCTTCCGCGGGTACGTGACTTCCGCGGAGTCTCGACGAAATCGTTCGATGGGCGCGGCAATTACACGCTGGGTTTGCACGATCAGCTGATTTTTCCGGAGATTGACTACGCCAAGGTTGACAAGCTGAAAGGCATGAACGTGACCATTGTGACGACGGCGCGATCCGATGATCAGGCACGGTCGCTGCTGAAGCATCTGGGGATGCCGTTTAGAGCGTAGCGCCGCCTTCTCGGCGGCCCTTGGACGGGCGGGACGCCCCGCCGGACAGCCGGCCAGAGGCCGGCGCTACAAGTAGCAAAGTTAGGAGCGAATTTGACTACAGCAAAACGAGTGAAGGACGCGAAGATAGAAAAGAAGTTTGATAAGGCGCGGGGCAAAGAGCCGAAGCTGAAGTTCTCGTCGCGCCGGCATAACCGCTGCAAGATTTGCGGACGTCCGCGGGGCTATCTACGGAAGTTTGGCCTATGCCGTCTGTGTTTCCGGCAACTGGCGCTGCGGGGCGAGATCCCCGGAGTTTCGAAGTCGTCTTGGTAGGGTGTCGTTGGTCGCCGGTCGTTAGTCGTTCGGAGTAGTTGCTCGCAAACGACTAACGACTAGCGACTAACGACCGAAGTTAAGCTGCTGACAGGTTCTCCGCCGAACGCGGAGCGAACGGGCGGCTTTAGGAGAAGCAAACGATGAGGTTGACCGATCCGGTCGCAGACATGCTGGCGCGTATCCGTAACGCGATTCGCGCGCGGCACCAGAAAGTGGATATTCCAGCTTCCAAGCTGAAGACGGAGATTGCCCGCATCCTGAAGGAAGAGGGCTATATCGCAAACTTCAAGCCGGCGGAAGAAGAGGGCCACAAGGTCCTGCGCGTGTATTTGAAGTACGGCAACAACAACGAGGCGGTGATTACGAACCTGGCGCGGGTTTCGCGTCCGGGCTGCCGCGTTTATGTGCGCCGCACTGAGATTCCGCGGGTGCTGGGCGGGATGGGAATCAACATCCTGACCACGCCGAAGGGCGTGATGACGGGACGGCAGGCGCGCCGGCAGGGCCTGGGCGGCGAATTGCTTTGCGAAATCTGGTAGAGAAAGCTTTCAGCTATCAGCTCTCAGCTTTCAGTTAAACCAGCTGAGATGTAACTGATGGCTGAGAGCTGAGAGCTAAAACCTATGTCACGAATTGGAAAAAAGCCGATCGCGATCCCAAAGGGCGTGACGGTCAAGATCGAAGGCAATACGGTGATGGTCCACGGGCCGAAAGGCAAGCTGGATACATCTCTTCCGTCCGGCATCACGATGGAGCAGAAGGACGGCAACTTGGTGGCGATACGCCCGGACGACGCCCATTCAGCCGTGCATGGGCTGGCGCGGGCGCTGGTCAATAACGCCGTCGATGGCGTAACCAAGGGCTGGACGAGGGAACTGGAAATCGTCGGCATCGGCTACCGCGCGGAGATGAAGGGCAAGGGGATGGTGGTGTTCAGTCTGGGTTACTCGCACCCAATCGAGTATCCGCTGCCGAGCGGGGTGGATTGCGCGGTGGATGCGAAACTGACGAAGCTGACGCTGAACGGGATCGACCGGCAGAAAGTCGGCCAGGTGGCGGCGGAAATGCGGTCGCTGCGTCCGCCCGATCCGTATAAGAACAAAGGCGTGCGGTATGCCGGCGAGCGGTTGAAGAAGAAGGTTGGGAAGACGGGGGCTAAATAGCGGTCGATAGTCGTTGGTCGATAGTCGCTCGCGGGTCTGGTTTGCCTAACGACTAACGACCAACGACTAACGACCAACGACGAGGGTTTTAACATGCTGAGAATTCCTTCAAAGAATCAGACGCGGCAGCGGGTGCATGATCGTATCCGGAAGAAAGTGATGGGCACGCCGGAGCGTCCGCGGCTGAATGTGTATCGGTCGCTGAACCATATCTACGTTCAGCTGATTGACGACCTGAAGGGCGTTACTCTGGTTGCGGCTTCGACTGCGGACGACCGGAAGGGCGCGCGCGTGACGGGCGGAAACGTGGCGTCGGCGAAGGTGGTTGGGAAAAAGATTGCCGAACTGGCCAAACAGAAGGGTATCGCCAAGGTGGTGTTCGATCGTGGTGGCTACATTTACCATGGCCGGGTCAAAGCGGTTGCCGATGCGGCGCGCGAAGCGGGATTGCAGTTCTAGAAATTTGTAATTGGTGATTTGTAATTTGTAATTTAGAAAACACTTTGCTCTTCAATTACAAATCACAAATCACCAATTACAAATCAGGAAATGAGACTTCAGAATGCCTAGAGTGACGAAGAAACTCGATGCGGGATCGTTCCAGTTAAAGGACCAGGTGGTTTCGATTAACCGGGTGACGAAAGTGGTTAAGGGCGGCAAGAACATGTCGTTTGCGGCGCTGGTGGTAATAGGCGATCCTTCGGCGGCGGTGGTTGGTTTTGGATCCGGCAAGGCGAAGGAAGTTCCGCAGGCCATCCGCAAAGGGATCGAAGCGGCGAAGAAGAACCTGATGAGGATCAACCTGACGCAGACGACAGTGCCACATACGGTGCTGGGACGTTTTGGCTCGGGGATGGTGCTGCTGAAGCCGGCTCCGGAAGGCACGGGTGTGATTGCGGGCGGAGCGGTACGGGCGGTGATGACGTCGGCGGGGATTCAGAATGTGCTGACGAAGTCGATTGGCACGACCAATCCGCATAACGTGATCAAGGCGACGTTCGATGCGCTGAAGAAGCTCAAGAGCCGGGAAGACGTTGCGGCATTACGGGGCAAGTCGGTGCAGGAGTTGTAACAAAGTTTAGTCGTTAGTCGTTAGTCGCTAGTCGTTCGCTAACGACCAACGACTAACGAACGAGGAAGTGAAAATGACAACTAAGACAGCGAAATCGGTGGCGAGCGGGAAAATCCAGTTGAAGTGGGTGCGGTCGGCGATTTGCACTCCGGTAAAACATAAGAAAGTTGTCAAGGGATTGGGGTTCACCCGGCTGAACCAGGTGATTGTGCGGCCGGATACAGCGGCGATTCGCGGCATGGTGAAGAAGATCCCGCACTTGGTGGAGATTGTGAAGGCTTAATAGAGAGAAAGACATGAATCTATCGACAATACGGGCACCCAAGAAGTCAACGGAGAAGAAGAAGCGAGTCGGACGCGGCATGGGGTCCGGCATGGGCAAGACTTCGACGCGCGGCCACAAGGGGCAGTGGTCCCGTTCGGGTGCGCGTCTGATACGCGGGTTTGAGGGCGGCCAGATGCCGCTGCACCGGCGCGTGCCGAAGCGCGGCTTCACAAACATTTTCCGCGAGGAATACGACGTCGTGAACCTGGACCGGCTGGCAACGCTCGGCGAGACCGAAATTACGCCCGAGGTGCTGAAGAAGGCGGGCGCGGTGAATGGCAGGCAGCCGGTTAAGATCCTGGGCAACGGCGAACTGAAGACGGCGATTACGGTGCATGCGCACAAGTTTTCGAAGACGGCGCAGGAAAAAATCACCAAGGCTGGCGGCAAGTTTGAGGTCTTGCAGTAATGCTTTCGAAGCTGGCAAATATCTTCCGGGTTCCCGACCTGCGCAAGCGGGTGCTGTTCACGCTCGGCCTGCTGGCGGTGTATCGCATCGGCGGCCACATCCCGACGCCGGGGATTAACGGCGACCGGTTGGCGCAGTTCTTTGAGCAGAACAAGGGCTCAGTGCTGGGCTTTGTCGATCTGTTCAGCGGCGGCAACCTGCGGCGGCTCACGATTTTCGCGTTGGGAATCATGCCCTATATTACGGCGTCGATCATTCTGCAGCTGCTGACGGTGGTGTATGAGCCGTTGGCCAAGCTGCAGAAAGAAGGCGAACTGGGCCGGAAGAAAATCACGCAGTGGACGCGTTATCTCACGGTGGTTTTGAGCGCGGTGCAGTCGTTCGGCATTGCCATCAGCCTGCAGAAAGCGGGCGATTTCGTCACCAATCCCGGTCCAGGGTTCATCCTGATGACCATGTTGACGCTGACCACGGGCAGCGCTTTCATCATGTGGCTGGGTGAGCAGATCACCGAGCGGGGCATCGGCAACGGCATGTCGCTGCTGATTTTTGCGGGCATCGTGGTCGGCTTGCCGCGCGGTGTGATCGATCTGTATCAGAAGGTGCAAACCAACGCCTGGGGAGTATTCACGGCTCCAGCCATCCTGATGTTGCTGGTGCTGATGATCGCGGTGGTAGCGTTCATCGTGTATGTGGAGCGCAGCGAGCGGCGGATTCCGGTGCAGTATGCCAAGCGCGTGGTCGGACGAAAGGTGATGGGCGGCCAATCGACGCACCTGCCGCTTCGGGTGAATGCCGGCGGCGTAATGCCGGTGATCTTCGCGTCTTCGATTCTGGCCTTGCCGCAGATGCTGGGTGCGGCGTTCCACAATAACAAGGTGATCGGCCCGCTTCTGGATGCGATGCGCTGGGGTGAGCCGCTCTATACGTTGCTCTATTGTCTGGGGATCATTTTCTTCGCCTACTTCTATATCTCGATCGTGTTCAATCCGAACGAGGTCGCGGACAACATGCGGAAGTGGGGAGGATTTATTCCCGGCATCCGGCCGGGGAAGCGGACTTCGGACTTCATCAACGATGTTCTGACCCGAATCACGTTGGTCGGTGCGATGTACTTGATTTTGATCTCGCTGATTCCGGAGTGGATGATCGCGGGTATCAAGCTAAACCATCTCCCGCTGGTAGGGCGAATCTTTGAGAGCCTTCCCACCTGGGTAACGAATGGCTTGGGCGTGAATTTTTATTTTGGCGGAACTTCGCTGTTGATCGTGGTGGGAGTTGCGATGGACACGGTCACGCAGATTGAGGCGCAGCTGATCATGCGGCACTACGATGGATTCACGCCGAAGAGCGGGCGGATTCGCGGACGGCGGACCTGGTAAGAAAGTTCTCAGTTCTCGGTTCTCAGTTCTCAGCGAGGAGCGGCGGAATTAGAAACTGAGAACCGGGAACTGGTAACTGGTTTTGTGGGCGCGGAGCAGGGCGATATTTCCGCGGCGGGAAATACGAGTAAAAGGGGCCATTTCGATGGCCAACGAGTCGGCAGTTCCGACGGCCAACGACACCGCGCGAAATATTGGACCCGTGATTCTTCTGGGGCCTCCCGGGGCCGGGAAGGGCACACAGGCCAGACGAATTGTCGAGCGTTACGGTGTCCCGCAGATATCCACGGGTGATCTTTTACGAGATCACGTAGGGCGCTGCACCGAGCTGGGCCTTGAAGCCAAGGCGATTATGGCGCGAGGCGAATTGGTGCCTGACGAGTTGATGTACGGCATCGTGGCCTGCAGGTTGCGGGAAGCCGATTGTCGACGCGGATTCGCGCTGGATGGCTTTCCACGGACAGCCGCCCAGGCAGGATGGCTGGACGCTTTCCTGGAAAAAGAGGTCTTTGACAAATCGGAGAAGTGTCCGCCGGTTGTGATCCAGTTGCTCGTAGACTATAATCAATTACTGCTGCGGATTGCCGGGCGACGTTCGTGTCCCACCTGTGGACGGCTCTATAACATTCACTCTCAGCCACCTCTCGTCGACGAGTTGTGTGATGTGGAAGGATCCAAGCTGGTGGTCCGCGAGGACGATCGCGAAGAAGTCGTTTCCGAGCGGTTGGCTACCTATGAGAAGCAGACCAAGCCGGTAGCGGATTACTACCGGCTGCAGCGGCGGCTGGTAGCGATCAATGCGGATCGGCCGATGGAAGATGTTACGGCGCAGATCTTCGGCGTGATTGATAGTCATTGCCCGGATGGATGCCTGTAGCGGCGCCGCGAAGCTAGAGTCAGCGAAGTTAGAATCGGCGAAGTTAGAGTCGGCGAAGTTAGAAATTAATTATGAGTTTTGGAGAAGACCGGATCATCCGCAAATCGCCGGAAGAGATCGAAAAGATGAGGCGGAGCGGGAAGATGGTCCGCCAGGTTCTGAACCACTTGAAAAGTGTAGTGGCGGCCGGCGTTACGACCATGGACCTGGAGCAGGCCGCTGAGAAACTGATCGCCGAGCTCGGGGCTGCGCCGGCGTTCAAGGGATATTACGGTTATCCGTGTGTGCTGTGCACTTCGATCAATGAAGAGATCGTGCACGGGATCCCATCGGAAAAGCGGACGCTGAAAACGGGCGATATCGTTTCCATCGATTGCGGAGTTGTATACGATGGGTATTACGGAGACGCTGCCATCACGGTGCCGGTGGGCGAGGAGCTGACAGCGGAATTGAAAAAGCTGCTCGAAGTGACCGAGGCTTCGCTGTACAAGGGCATCGCGCAGGTAAAGATTGGAAACACGGTCGGACACGTTGGGTCGGCGATCCAGCAGCACGTGGAATTGAACGGGTTCAGCGTGGTGCGGGAATTTGTGGGGCATGGCATTGGAACGAAGCTGCATGAAGCGCCGCAGATTCCGAACTTTGGCAAGAAGGGTCAAGGCGCGGAGTTGACCGAAGGCATGGTTCTGGCGATTGAGCCGATGGTGAACTCGGGGCGTCCGGAGACCAAGGTTTTGAGCGATAAGTGGACGGCCGTAACGCTCGACGGCAGTTACAGCGCGCACTTTGAGCATTGCGTGGCGGTAACGCGACAAGGGCCGATGATTTTGACGCAATAAAAGCTTTCAGCTCTCAGCTATCAGCTATCAGCTCTCAGCTTTCAGTTAGAGCACTGAGATGAAAGTTGAAAGGTGTGACTGAGAGCTGACAGCTGAAGGCTGAGAGCTGCTTTTAAGGAGTCGATGAGCAAAGAGGACGCGATTGAAGTGATGGCAACGGTTGTCGAACCGCTGCCCAATGCCATGTTCAAGGTGGAGCTTGAGAACAAACACCAAGTGCTGGCGCATGTTTCCGGCAAGATGAGGAAGAACTTCATCCGGATATTGCCGGGAGACAAAGTCGCGGTCGAACTTTCTCCGTACGATCTGAATCGCGGGCGGATTGTGTACCGCTACAAATGAGCGGCGGCCGGGACGCCCGCCGGACAGCCGGCGAGGACGCCGACGCTACAGCCGTTGAGAATGGGGAGTTATGAAAGTAAGAGCATCAGTTAAGAAAATTTGCGATAAGTGCAAGGTTATTCACCGCAAGGGAGTAGTGCGGGTGATCTGCGAGAATTCGAAACATAAGCAGCGTCAAGGATAAAGAAGCTACGAGCTTCGAGCTACGAGCCAAAACGGGTTGCCGCTAGCTCGCGGCTCGAAGCATCGGAGCAGCCGAAAGCTAGCAGGAAGGGTTAGAAAACTTATGGCTCGTATTGCAGGCGTCGATCTTCCGCGTAACAAGCACGCGAATATCGCGCTCACTTACATCTACGGTATCGGCAATTCGCGCGCGGCGCGCATTCTGGACGCGGCAAAAGTGGACCCGATGAAAAAAGTTTCCGACCTTGGAGAAGACGAGGTCAACCGCATCCGCCAGGTCATTGAGGCGGAAGGGTCGGTGGAAGGCGATCTGCGCAAAGACGTTTCGATGAACATCAAACGGCTCATCGAAATCGGGTCCTATCGCGGATTCCGCCATCGCCGGAACTTGCCGGTTCGCGGGCAGCGCACACACACCAATGCTCGTACCCGCAAAGGTCCGCGCAAGGGCACGGTTGCGCAGAAGAAGAAGACGGCAAAAGCGTAAGAATCAGGTGTCAGGTCTTAGGTGTCAGGTCTCAGAAAAATCGAGACCTTCCTGAGGGCTGAGACCTAAGAACTGAGACCTACTACATGGCAAAACCAGCAGCAGCAGGCGGCGCCCCGGCGGCGCCCGAGAAAAAAGGCAAGAAGAAGACGTTCAAGAAGAAAGAGCGCAAGCACGTCCCGCACGGACTGGTGCACGTGCAGGCCTCTTTCAACAACACCATCGTGACCATCTCGGACATGAGCGGCAATGTACTGGCATGGAAGAGTTCAGGCTCGCTCGGTTTTCGCGGATCCCGCAAAGGCACGCCGTTTGCGGCGCAGCAGGCCGCGTCGAACGCCGCCAGCATGGCGCGCGATCACGGAGTGCGCACGGTGGATGTGCGAGTGAGCGGTCCGGGATCGGGGCGAGAGTCTGCGGTGCGCGCTCTGGCCTCGGCGGGAATTGAAGTGCGGTCCATTAAGGATACGACGCCGATTCCGCATAACGGGTGTCGGCCGCCAAAACGGCGGAGAGTGTAGGAACCAGGTATCAGGTCCTAGGTGTCAGGTCTCAGGAAGATCGAGACCTTCCTGAGACCTGAGACCTAACAACTGGGACCTGAATTTTCGTCCGGGATGAAGGGTGAAGCCAAACCTGTAAACCGGTCATCTAAAGGAGAACAACTTGGCACGTTATACAGATGCAGTGTGTCGTCTTTGTCGCCGGGAAGGGATTAAGCTCTTTCTGAAAGGAACCAAGTGCTTCAGCGATAAATGTCCTATTGAGAAACGCAACTTCGCTCCCGGACAACACGGGAAAGACAAGAAGACCAAGGTCGTAGGCTACGGTCTGCAGTTGCGCGAAAAACAGAAAGCCAAACGCATCTACTTCACCCAGGAAGGGCAGTTCCGGAATTACTTCGAGAACGCGGTCAAATCCAAGGGTGTGACGGGTGCGAAGCTGCTGGAGTCGCTCGAGCGGCGTTTGGACAACGTCGTCTATCGGCTGGGCTTCGGCATTTCCCGCCGTCAGGCGCGCCAGTTGGTGCGTCACGGACACGTGCAGGTGAACGGGAAGAAGGTCAACATTCCTTCTTACGAGGTCACCGTCGGCGAAGAGATTGCGATTCGGGAGAGCAGCCGCAAGGTTCCAATTCTCGAAATCGCAAGGGATTTTGCCAGTCATCAGCCGGCGCCGGTGTGGTTGGAGATCGATCGCGAGAACTACAAGGGGCGCGTGATTGCGCTGCCGAAACGCGAAGACATCCAGTTGCCGGTGAACGAGCAGCTGATTGTCGAGTTGTACAGCAAGTAAGTCGCTGGTCGTTAGTCGTTGGTCATTAGTCGTTGGCAAAACCACTGACTGGCGAACGACCAATCGACTAACGACGGATTTTTTGGCCTACTATTCGCGCCAGATCAGCCCGCTGTGGCGCTTGATCCGAATCTGGGCCGGTTCGGAGAGCCGCAGCGGAGCCACATGGCCGAGAGGAGAAACACATAATGCTTTGGAGAGGTTTTCAAAAACCAAAACGGCTGGCGAGTGATACCAGTTCGCTTACTGACAAATACGGGATGTTCTGGGCGCAGCCGTTTGAGCGCGGATTTGGCACCACCATCGGCAATGCGCTGCGGCGCGTAATGCTGAGTTCAATCGAAGGCGCGGCGGTTACCGCGGTGAAGATTGAAGGCGTGCTGCATGAGTTCCAGTCGATCCCGGGCGTGGTCGAGGATGCGACCGACATCATCCTCAACATGAAGCAGGTCCCGTTCAAGCTTGCGGGAGATGGTCCGAAGGCGATTTACCTGCGCGCCGATCAGCCGGGCGTGGTTACGAGCGGCATGATCGAAGCCGATGGCGATGTGGAAGTGCTCGACAAGGAAATTTACATTGCAACGGTGAGCGAGGGCGGCAAGCTGGAAATGGAAATGCGCCTGAAGCGCGGCCGCGGTTATGTGTCAGCGGACAAGAATTTCGAGGATGATCTGGGCATCGGATTCATTCCCATCGATTCCGTGCACACGCCGGTGCGCAAGTGCAACTACACCGTCGAAGCGGCACGTTTGGGCCAGATCACCGATTACGACAAGCTGACGGTGGAGGTCTGGACGAACGGTTCGATCACTCCCGGTGATGCGCTTGGACTGTCCGCGAAGCTGGTGAAGGATCACATGAACATCTTCATTAACTTCGAAGAGGAGATCGAAACCGCGTCGGCGAGCGAAGAGCGCAGGCCGGAGATCAAGAACGAGAACCTGAACCGTTCGGTCGAGGAACTCGAACTCTCGGTGCGGAGTTATAACTGCCTGAAGAACGCCAACATTCAATCGATCGGTGAATTGGTGCAGAAGACCGAAGCCGAGATGCTGAAGACGAAAAATTTTGGGCGGAAGTCGCTGAACGAGATTAAGGAGATACTCTCCTCGATGGGTCTGAGCCTGGGTATGAAGATCGACGAGCACGGAAACGCCGTGCCTGGACCGACTTCGAACCAGGTGCTGCCTGCGTCGGCGTATGGCGACAACGATCTGTAAGAATAACGATCGTAGAAATTTTGCTGGCGCGAGCCGGCATAGATTCGGGGATGGGGTGACGGGCGAGGACGCCCGTCGCTCCACCAAAACAAGAGGGATCCATGCGGCACAAAGTTGCGGGATACAAGTTAGGACGAACCACTTCGCATCGGCGCGCAATGCTGCGCAACATGGTGACTTCGATCATCATGGAAGAACGCATTGAGACGACCGTGATCAAGGCGAAGGCGGTGCGTCCGCAGGTCGAGAAGATGATCACGCTCGGGAAAAAGGGCGATCTGGCGGCGCGGCGGCGGGCGGCGGCCTACTTGATGACGGACGAAGCCGTCCACAAACTTTTCGATACTGTGGCTCCGCGCTTCGGTGACCGCCAGGGCGGCTATCTGCGGATCGTCCGCACCGCATGGCGCAAGGGTGACGGCGCAGAAAAGGCATTTATCGAACTGCTCGGTAGCGAGCAGGTGCTTGACGAGAAGCGCCAGAAGCGCGCCGAAGTCCGCGCCAAACGTGCTGAGGAGAACCGCAAGGCAATGGAAGACGCCGATGCGCAGGCACAGGCGCAGAAGGATAGCGCCGCAGCCGAGGCTGAGGGAAAAGAAAAGAAAGAGTAGTTCACTGCAATCGCAAATCTTCCGACAGAATACTTTCGGTATGCAAGATGGGGAGCCGTTTCGGCTCCCTTTTACATTCCCGGAAACTTCATCCCGGCCATTCTCCGCGCGAAGCTGGGCTTGCCCATCTGCTTGAACATTTTTTTCATCTGGGCGTATTGGCGAAGCAGGTTGTTGACTTCCTGCACGCTGGTGCCGGAGCCGCGGGCGATGCGTTTGCGGCGGCTGCCGTTGATGGCTTCGTGATGGTTGCGCTCGTATCCGGTCATGGAGTTGATGATGGCCTCGACGCGGTTGATCTGCTTTTCGTCAACCTTGTCGGCGGCTTTCTGCAGGCCGGAAAACGCGCCGACACTGGGCAACATGCCCATGAGACTTTGCAGCGATCCCATTTTGCGAACCTGCCGCAACTGGTCGCGGAAATCTTCGAGCGAAAAGCCGTCCCCGCTGAAGGCTTTGGTGGCAAGGTCCTGGGCTTTTTTCTTGTCGATCTGCGATTCAGCTTTTTCGATGAGCGAGAGGATGTCGCCCATGCCGAGAATGCGCGAGACGATACGGTCGGGATGAAAGGGCTCGAGCGCGTCGTATTTTTCACCGACGCCGATGAACTTGATAGGCTGGCCGGTAACCTGGCGGATGGAGAGCGCCGCGCCGCCGCGGGCGTCGCCGTCCATTTTGGTAAGGATGACGCCTGTGAGCGTGAGCTTCTTATGAAATTCGTCAGCCGATTTGACGGCGTCCTGTCCGGTCATCGCGTCAGCGACAAATAAAATTTCCTGCGGATTGAGCAGGCGCTTGAGTGACTGCATCTCGTCCATGAGCTGGTCGTCGATGTGGAGACGGCCGGCGGTGTCGACGATGAGCACGTCGCAGCCAGTGTTGATCGCTTCGCGGCGCGCTTCTTTGGCGAGGCGCTCGACGGTCGCGGTATTCGCTTCGACGCCCGCTTCACCAACCGCGCCTTCGTATAGGTTTGCCTTGATCGCCGCCGCAACGACTTTGAGTTGTTCGCGCGCCGCGGGACGGTAAACGTCGACCGAGACGAGCAAGGGGCGGTGTCCGCCATTCTTCAGCCAGTTCGCAAGCTTGCCGGAGGTAGTTGTCTTGCCCGAACCCTGCAGTCCAGCCATCAGCACGACAGTTGGCGGTTGCGAGGCGAATTTCAGCTTAGCCGTGTCTTTGCCGAGAGTTTCGACCAGTTCGTCGCGGACAATCTTGATGACCTGCTCGCCGGGCGAGAGCGCGGTCAGCACTTCCTGGCCGATGGCCTTGGCCTGGATGCGGTCGATGAGGTCTTTGACGACTTTGAAGTTGACGTCGGCCTCAAGAAGCGCCAGACGGATTTGTTTCATCGCCTCGGCGATGTTCTCTTCGGTGAGGACGGCTTGTCCGCGGAGAGACTTGAAGGCGCGCTGGAGTTTTTCCTGGAGATTCTCGAACATGCGGGACCAGCACTATTTTAGCAGGCGGGAAGTTCGGCGGTAATCTCGCTGACCGATGAATCAGCATGATTTGTCGCGTTTTTTCTCCATCGTGAAAATCAACTGACGGTCAAAGCCGATCCTTCCAGTACCCGGGTCGCCGGTGCCCGTGAGCGATGGCCAGCACTTGGACGACTGCCTGTTTCTCCCGATAGAAAATAGCGAACGGGAAGCGCCGCAGGACGAACTTCCGAGTGCCATGGTCGCCGGCTGGCCAACGTCGGGGTGTCACGGCCAGCAATTCTATCGCCCTATCCAATTCGGCGACGAACTTGTCAGCTGCGGTTTCGTTCCTTTCAAGATACCAGCTGAGTGCGGACTTAAATTCCGCCAGCGCGGAAGGGTGAATCTCCAGCGGCTTAGCGGCCATTGAGGATGGCGGAGATTTGCCGTCGCGCTTCTCCCCAAGGAACAGGCTTCACCTTGCCGGAATCCAGCTCCGCGATGCGACGTGCAATTTCCTGGTTCCATTCCTCCTCAGCTGCGGCGTCCATGGTCTCCTCCAGGCTTTCGAGAAGCGATCCCGCCAAAGCGGCGCGTGCTTCCGCCGGAAGTGCCAGCGCTTTCTTTAAAAGCTCGGAAACCTCTTGAGTCATGGTGGTATCTTACGCTCCGTCAAGTACGTTCGCACTCGCATTACCGTGGCCCGCATCACAACATCACTTCCATTGCTGCCACCACCGTGTTGCAGTGAATGGTGACAGTGTCTTCGACATTCCGCGCATATCCGCCGGCGAGGGTGACCATCACGGGAATACCACGAGCTTTGGCGACGCGGAAAACCAGTTCGTCGCGCTTCCTCAATCCGTCAATGGTGAGCGACAGGCCGCCGAGCTGGTCTTCGCGATAGGGATCGGCTCCGGCGATGTAGCAGAGTAACTCCGGATCAAACTGGCGAAGGCCGGAGCTGAGCGCGTTGTCGAGCCATGCGAGATAGTCGTCGTCGCCGATTTCGTCGGGGAGATTGATGTCGATCGAAGAGGGAGGTTTCCACGCCGGGTAGTTGTTTTCCTGGTGAAGCGAGATAGTGAAGACATCTCCGGTGTCGCCGGCGTGCATTCTAGTTTTAGCAGGATTCAGCGTGGAGGTAGGCACTGACGGCAGCGGCTCGCTGGCTGTCCGTGTGCCGGCGAAAATCGCGGCCGTACCATTGCCTTGATGCACGTCGCAATCGACAGTCATTGCATAGCGAACCTTGTCGTCGCGCTGCATGCGGCGGATGGCGACGGCCACGTCGTGGATCATGCAGAAGCCTTCGCCGTGATCGGGGAACGCGTGATGAAATCCTCCGCCGATACTGATCGCTATTCCGTCGCTGAGCGCATAATCCGCGGCCAGAATGGAGCCGCCCGCGGCTAGCCAGAAGGCCTTTACCAGCGCGGGAGAAAAAGGGACTTCGAGTTCCATCTGCTCGCGTTGGCTGAGCGTACCGGTCTTCAATTTCTCGACGTAACGCGGAGTGTGGACGAGCAGGACATCCTCATCGGTTGCCGGATCCGGAGTGACAAAATCGGAAGGCTCGGCAATTCCGGTCGCGAGCAGCCGGTCGTGAATGCGCTTGTATTTTTCAGCGGGAAACACATGGGAGCCGATGGGCAGATAATAGTCGTCGCTGTAGACAAGCTTGAAGGGCAGCATTCAGCACTCAGCATTCAGCGTTCAGCACTCAGTGTTGCGAGCGCTGAAGACTCCATATGATACGCGCTGGCCCAGAATCTTCACCACAGAGGACACAGGGGAACACAGGGGCAAACACGCATTTGAAATTCCATAGCTGTTAAACTTGGCTCGTTGCCTGCCAAAAAGAAATCTTCGCCGCAAGGGAGTGCCGCGCCTGGGCCTCCGCCCGCTCCTGCTCATGGTAAGGGCCGGATTTTCCTGATCGATACGATGTCGTTCATTTTTCGCGCCTATCACGCGATGGTGCGGCAGCGGCCAATGTCTACGAAGACGGGGGTTCCGACGGCGGCGACGTATGTTTTCGTCAACATGCTGAGGAAGCTGCGGGATGATTTTTCGCCGGAGTATCTGGCGGCGGTGTTCGATGTGGGCGCTCCGACGATCCGCAATCAGCAGGCGGAAGCGATCACGACGATCCGCAAGTTCGATATCAAGACTCAGACGTTCAAAGAATCACAATATGGCGGATATAAGGCGAACCGCGCTGAGATGCCTGGGGATCTGGTGCAGCAGGTTCCGTACATTCGGCGGGCGCTGGAGGGGTATCGCATCCCAATTTTGCAGATGGAAGGTTACGAAGCCGACGATGTGATCGGAACGCTGGCACGGAAGGCGGCGGCGGAATCGTATCCGGTGTTTGTGGTGTCGAACGACAAAGACATGTTGCAGTTGGTTAACGACAGGGTCTGTGTGCTGAATCCGCCGAAAGACAATCTGATTTGCGATGCGGCGAAGGTGGAGGAAATTCTGGGAGTGCCTCCATCGAAAGTGGTGGATGTGATGGCGCTGCGTGGAGATTCGGTGGACAACATTCCGGGCGCTCCAGGGATCGGTGACAAGGGGTCGGTGGATCTTATTCAGCGCTTTGGAAGCGTGGAACAGGCGCTGGAACATGCTGCGGAGGTGGAGAAGAAGTCGTATCGGGAATCGCTGCAGAATAATCGCGACAACATCCTCTATAGCAAGCAACTGGTGACGATTGATACTGACGTGGCGGTCGAGCTGGATGTTGCCGCGATGAAAGCTGGCGACCCGGACGTTGAATCTCTGCGTGCATTGTTTGCCGAGCTCGAATTTACTTCTTTGCTGAAAGAATTGCTTCCCGTAGTTGAAGTTAGGGAGGGTGACTATCGGGAGATAAAGTCGAAGGCTGAATTCGAGGAGTACTTGCGAGGCTTGGGCGAGAACGCGCCGCTTGCTCTGGCAATTCCGACAGAGGACACTGAGAGCATTTTTACCGAGAGCACTGCCGAAGAAGACGAGCCTCAGCCCGCGCAGTCGGGGTTTCTGGCTTTGCAGCCCGCGGATGCGGGGGATCAAAGTGAGCATCAACGTGGGGATCAAGGTGCGGGAGTTATGCAGCGTATCGCCGTTTCGAATGCGCCCGGGGTGGGGGCGATGGTCGCGCTGGAAGACAAGGCGCTCGCCGATCGAGTCAAACGCATGCTCGAAGATTCCGCTTTGCCGAAGACGGTTCACGATCTCAAGTCCGCACTTCACCATTTCGGCGAGCAGGGTATCGCGCTGGCTGGAGTAAAGCACGATCCGATGCTGTATTCCTACCTGCTCAACCCAACTTATTCGTCGCATTCGTTGCCGGAAGTTGCGCTGCGGAGATTCAATCTGAAGCTGAGCGGCAACCTGGCGGAAGCGGCGGATGTGACGGGCAGGCTGGCGAGCGCGCTCCGCAAAGAAGTTGACGATCAGGGATTGACCTCGGTGTATGAAGAGATCGATGCGCCGCTGGTGCCCGTGCTGGCGCGCATGGAAGATGCGGGCGTGAAGATTGATCCGGCGGCGCTGGGCGAGATGTCGGTTAAATTGCTTCGCGAGGCAGAAGCCAAGGCTCGGAACATTTATGAGCGTTGTGGCACGGAGTTCAATATCAATTCACCGAAGCAGCTGGGTGATGTGCTATTCAACAAGCTCGCCCTGCCGATGCCGGTGAAATATGGGAAAGGGAAAAAGATTTCGACGGCGGTGGATGTGTTGGAAGGACTGGCGGCGGATCATGAAGTTCCACGGCTGGTGCTGGAGTACCGGCAATTGACGAAGTTGAAGTCGACTTACGTGGATGCATTGCCCGCGCTCATTCGCAGCCAGAGCGGCCGCGTCCATACGACTTTCGGGCAGACTGGGACGGCGACTGGCAGGCTGTCTTCGACGAATCCGAACCTGCAGAATATTCCGATTCGGACGGAACTTGGGCGAGAGATCCGGGCGGCGTTTATCGCCGAGCCGGGGCACCTCCTGCTGGCGGCGGATTATTCGCAGATTGAACTGCGGCTGCTGGCACACTTGTCGAAAGACAAGCTGCTGGTGGAAGCGTTTCGGCGCGGGGATGATATTCACACACTGACGGCGTCGCAGGTGTTTGGCGTTCCGCCGCTGATGGTTACGCCGGACCGTCGGCGGCAGGCGAAGGTAGTGAACTTCGGAATCGTCTACGGTTTGTCGGCGTTTGGGCTGTCGCAGAATTTGGGTATTGAGCCGAGTGAGGCGAGGAAATTCATCGATGCGTATTTTGAAAAATATGCGGGAGTGCGGGCGTTCATTGATGCAACGCTCGAGCAAACGCGGCGCGATCAAAGAGTGAAGACGCTGTTCGGGCGTATTCGGCCGATTCCCGACATTAACAGCAAGAACGCCACCCAGCGCGGGTTTGCGGAGCGCACGGCGGTGAATACTCCGCTGCAGGGAACGGCCGCCGATCTGATCAAGCTGGCGATGATCCGGATCGATGAGGAAATCCGGAAGCGCGCGCTGAAGTCGCGGATGACTTTGCAGGTGCACGATGAACTTGTGTTCGAAGTGCCGGAGAACGAACTGGACGCAATGAAGCCGATGGTGCAGGAGCACATGGAGAAGGCGTATGCGCTCGAGGTTCCGCTGCTGGTGGAAATCGGAGTGGGGCC
This sequence comes from uncultured Acidobacteriaceae bacterium, assembly GCA_963789205.1. Taxonomy (GTDB): domain Bacteria; phylum Acidobacteriota; class Terriglobia; order Terriglobales; family Acidobacteriaceae; genus Acidiflorens. Next base: position 168,791 of record CAWBJV010000006.1, on the reverse strand, counting down.
AAACTGGCGGGATATGGAGTAGGAGGACGTTTCGCGGAATGAGGCCGGGGAAGACTATTAGAGCGTTTCCAGTCCAGCGTTTCCGATATACTTGGAGGAACGATTCTCGCGAACGCCATCTTCGTTGTTGATTCAAGCTGTTGATTCAAGTCGGTTGATTCCAGCCGCATGACAAGGATTGTCGATCCTGCGGAGGCAGTCTGATGAGTGCAGCTCGATCGCCGGTGTTAGAAGAAACGCGAGAGCGCAGTTTCCCCCGGCATCCCATCAACGTAACCCTGGACTTGATCGCACTGCGATCCGGGGTCCCCGAAAACTTGCCTGGGCGCTGCACCGACATCAGCGAAGCCGGGGTGGGCGCGGTGGTGGCCGGGGAACTGGCTGCGGGCCTACAGGTGGCGGTCGAGCTGCGGCTTCCGAATGTTGGCGTACCGGTCCGGGCACGCGCGTTGGTGCGTTATCAGTCGCGCCTCCGTTGCGGGTTTGAGTTTGTGGGGCTGTCGGTGGAGCAGCGGGAGATGATCCGGTATTGGATTTACCGCTCGGCTTCAGAGCCGGTGGAGTTCCGAGATTCCAAACAAGATTTCAAAAAAGAAGAGATAGACAAACCTGCACCGGCGGCAGCAGCGGTGGCCATCGCGCAGCTGCCTGCTAAGCCAAGGCACAGAATTCGTATTGGACAGAGCGGATTTTATGCGCTGTGCGTTTGCGTGCTGGCACTGGCCGGCTTGGGATGGTGGCAGTGGCAGAGGTCCTGGAACGAACTGGAAGCACGCGCAACGGTTGCGGAGTCGGGACTGCGGGTCTCTCCCGAAACCATGGAGAAACGGATCGTAACCAAGGTGGAACCGGTCTATCCGGAAGCTGCGCGGAAGGCGGGTTTGCAAGGGTTGGTGGTAATGGATGCGGTGATTGCGCCGGATGGCAGCGTGAAACGCTTGCGGCCGGTGTCCGGACCCGATCTGCTGGCGCAGTCGGCGACGGCGGCTGTGCAGTCCTGGAAATTTGAGCCGTACCTATCCAGCGGCAAGCCGGTTGAGGTCGAGACCACGATTGCGATCGAGTTCCGGCTGAATTGACGCGGCGCTACTCGAATTTTTCAGCCTGCGCGAAGGGCACGCCCAGCTGGTCTTTTGCAGAGATGAGGGGTTCGCCGTCGAGTTGCCACGCGATGCCCAACGCAGGATCATTCCACGCCACCGTGCGCTCGTGCTCGGGCGCATAAAAGTCCGTGGTCTTGTACAAGACATGGGCGGTCTGGGACACGACTCGGAAGCCGTGAGCAAATCCGTGCGGAATCCATAACATGTGTTTGTTCTCGCCGGATAGTTTGATGGATTCCCATTTTCCGAAGGAAGGAGAGCTGCGGCGGAGGTCGAGGGCAACATCAAGAATCTCGCCGGTGACAGCGCGCACGAGTTTTCCCTGAGGCTGGCGAATCTGGTAGTGCAAGCCGCGGATGACATTTCTTTCGGAATAGGAATGATTGTCCTGTACGAATGGCTCGGGAATGCCGAGGTCAGCAAATGCGCGCTGGTTGTAGCTTTCCAGAAAGAAGCCGCGGTCGTCGCCGAACACGCGCGGTTCGAGGAGGAGGAGTCCGGGGAGGCTGGTGGCGATTTTTTTCATCGGACGGTCATAATCGCTCTTGCTGATTCTGACAAACTGCAGATCTCTCCCCTTCGGCTTCGCTCAGGGTCGGGATGACAATTCATGAAGTTTTTTTAACAAGCCCCCACATCAGAACACGCGCTCCCGCAGCAATTGCAGCAGGTAGGCGCCGTATCCATTGTTTCGCATCGGCTGCGCCAGCGCCTCCAGTTGCGCGGCGGTGATATAGCCGGAGCGATAGGCGATCTCCTCGGGGCAGGCGACCATGAGGCCCTGGCGTTTCTCCAGGGTCTGAATGAATAATGAGGCTTCCATCAAGGCTTCGTGCGTGCCCGTGTCGAGCCATGCCATGCCTCGGCCCATCACGCAGACGTTGAGTTGATTGCGCTCGAGATAGACGCGGTTGACGTCGGTGATTTCGAGTTCGCCGCGCTTAGAGGGCTTGAGGCTTGCGGCAATTTCGACGACCTGACGATCGTAAAAATAAAGTCCGGTGACGGCGTAACGGGATTTTGGCTGCTTCGGCTTCTCTTCAATGCTGAGCGCCTTTGGCGTCTTTCCATGCGGATCGAACTCGACGACGCCATAGCGCTCGGGGTCATTGACGGGGTACGCGAAAATGCGGGCTCCTTTGGGCTGAAGCGTAGCTGCACGCAATTCCTTGACGAGGTCGTGTCCGTAGAAAATGTTATCGCCGAGCACCAGCGCGCAACCGCTGGAGCCGATGAAATTCTTGCCGATCAGAAATGCCTGCGCAATGCCTTCGGGCTTCGGTTGCGGCGCGTACTGGAAATGGACGCCGTACCTGGAGCCATCGCCGAGCAGGTGCTGAAAGCGGGGCAGATCCTCGGGCGTTGAGATGAGCAGAATTTCGCGGATGCCAGCCAGCATCAGCGTGGAGAGCGGGTAGTACACCATTGGTTTGTCGTACACCGGCAGCAGGCTCTTTGGAAGTACGTGAGTGACGGGGTAGAGGCGCGTGCCTGATCCCCCCGCCAGAATGATGCCTTTGTAGTTCGGTGGCGCGTTCTTAGTCATGCGATCTTAGTCATGTGTTCTTGGTCATGTAGAGTTTCGAGTCTCAGTGCTTCGTCTCAGCCTTCCGTCTCGGCTTTCCCTCTCAACTTTCCTCTCAATGCTCGGTGGCGTAATGTTTCGCCATCCATTGGCGATAGCTGCCGCTGGTGACGTCACGGACCCAGTCTTCGTGTTCAAGATACCAGCTGACGGTTTTTCGGATGCCGCTCTCAAACGTCTCCAGTGGATGCCAGTTCAGTTCGCGCTCGATTTTGCGGCTGTCCATCGCGTAGCGGCGGTCATGGCCGGGGCGGTCCTTGACGAACGAGACGAGCTTACTGTGCGGAACGGCGGGGTCGTTCGGGCGCGACTCGTCCAGCAATTCGCAAATGGCTCCGATAATCTCGAGGTTCCTCTTTTCGCTTCGCCCACCGATGTTGTAGGTTTCTCCGACGCGGCCGTGGGAGAGCACGGTGCGAATGGCGCGGCAGTGATCCTCGACGTAGAGCCAGTCGCGAACGTTTTCGCCGTCGCCGTACACGGGAAGCGGCTTGCCGGCGCATGCGTTCAGGATCATGAGCGGGATAAGCTTTTCGGGAAACTGGTGAGGTCCGTAATTATTGGAGCAGTTGGTAGTCAGAACAGGAAGGCCGTAGGTATGGTGATAGGCGCGGACCAGATGATCGGAAGCCGCCTTGGACGCGGAGTACGGACTGTTGGGATTGTAGGGAGTGGTCTCGCTGAAGGCCGGATCGTGGGGGCCGAGCGATCCGTAAACTTCGTCGGTGGAGACGTGGAGGAAACGGAACGAGTCGCGCTCGACTTCGGGAAGCGCCAACCAGTACGCTCGCGCTTCCTCGATCAGGCTGAATGTGCCGTTGACGTTGGTGCGGACGAAATCATCGGGACCGTGGATGGAGCGGTCGACGTGGCTTTCAGCGGCGAAATGAACGATGGCACGCGGTTGTTCGCGTCGCAGCAAATTGCGCAAGAAATCACGATCGACGATGTCGCCCTGCTCGAAGCGATAGCATGGGTGGGCCTCGACGGCGCGCAGATTGTTGAGATTGCCCGCGTATGTCAGCTTGTCGAGATTCAAGATGCGCGCCGGTTCAGAGGCAATCCATTGGAGAATGAAGTTCGAGCCAATAAAGCCCGCGCCACCGGTGACGAGGATGAGGTCTTCCATGCTGGGTATGCCGCGATCGTGTAAAGACCCGGCATTCCGATTCTAATCAAAGACGGACGCGAAGTCGTTACCGCACTAGCGGGTATCCAGATCTGTACCTGTGGTGGCTCTCGGCTTCAGGCGGACAAGATTCGACCAAGCGACGTTACCGAACTGCGGAGCGGGTTTGGATCTGCTCCCCCGGCGCACGCTCACTCGGGCTCCAGCCCAGTACGTTGTAATAGGCTCTTTCGATCGAGCGGGCGATTTCGGGCCAGAGATACTGGCCCTGAATCCGCTGGCGTTCCCGGGCTGCGGACTGACGGCGAAGTTCGGGATTGCGGATGAGCAAGTCGAGCATGCGCTCAAGATCTGCCTGGTCGCCGCGGTGGAAGGTGAAGCCGGCGCCGTCGACCACCTCATTATTTTCCGGAATATCGCTGGTCAGCACGCAGACACCGGCCGCCATGGCATCGAGAAGAGCCAAAGACAGGCCCTCAAGCTCAGACGGAAGCACGAACAGAGCGGCATTGGAGAGAAGCTCTTCGAGATCGCTTCCAGAGACCCAGGGAAGGAAACGGATCTTGTCGGATTCGTGGCTGCGCAAGCTCTTGACGTAGGAATCGGAGTGACTGGATCCTCCGGCGAGCACCAGTTTCATGCTGGTGTGGAGGTTTTCGAAGGCATCGATCAAGAGATGGCAGTTTTTTTCCGGCGAAAATCTGCCTAAGAAAAGAACGTAGTTGTCGGCGAGGAGATCCCACTCAATCAGTTTGCGGGGGAGCCGCCGGGGCGCAACCATGGCTCCGTTCGGGACGTAGATAGTATCGCGCTTGTACTGTTCGCGGTAGTGCTGCTGCAGGGTGCGCGAGACCACCATGGTGGCGTCGGGCGAGGCAACCGCAGCCGCCTCTCCCCAGTGCAGTATGCGCGACGCGATCCGGCCCCACTTGCCGCGCTGCCAGTCGAGACCCTGCACGGTGACGACGGTCTTCTTACCCGCAAGCCGCGGAAGAAAAGAAAACAACGCAGGTCCCAGGCAGTGGTAATGCACGACGTCGTAATCCGACGTCATGGCATGCGCTGTGCTCAACAGAGTGTGAACGACAGTTTCCAGATGTTTGGAGCGGATGGTTGGCAACCGCCGCACGCGCATGCCGTTGTGCGTGTCCATGGGAGGAGTGAAATAGCTGCGGCAATATACGGTGACTTCGTGTCCCAGGCGCGCCAGTTCGTGGCCGGCCTGCTCGTAATAAGATTCGATGCCGCTGTACTTGGAGACCACGCCGCGGCCGCCGATGAAGGCGACACGGACCCCGCGGCGCGGGCGAGGCTGCTCGGCGACGGCGGAGAAGGACAGGCCCCGCTTGGAAGATGTGAGCCGGTAGTAGAGTTCGAGAAGCTTCTCCATGTGTTGATCTGGGTCGTGGTTGGCTTTCACGCGACTGCGGGCTGCGGCGCCCATCTTGTCGATCAGATCAGGACGGTCAAACAGAAATCCGATGGAATGAGCTAGCTGTTCGCGGTCCCCGTCGGAATAGAGGAGGCCGGTGACGCCGTGTTGGACAAGTTCCCGGCGCGAACCGAGATCGGAGGCGATGACGGGTCGTCCCCAGGCATAGGATTCCAGAATCGATTTGCCCAAGGTTTCGTAGGCGTGGGACGGGAACACGGAGAAGCTGCAACCGGCGATGAGTTTCTGGAGTTCTTCGCCATGGACCATCCCCTCGAACAGTACATTGTTCAAGTTCAGTTCTCGTGCCAGCGCCTCGAGCCGGGGACGCTCGGGGCCGTCTCCCGCGATGATCAGGGGAGTGTGAGGCAGGCGCACCATGGCGCGCAAAAGCTCATAGACTCCTTTTTCTGGAGAGAGGCGGCCGAAGTAAAGGATGTATCCTTCGTCGGCTGCGAGGTGTTCATCGTCGGGCAAAGCTTGAAAGTGGGGCAGAACTTCGATGCGTTGCCCAGGGAACCCGCTGGCGGTCAACTTGTTGCGCACGAATTCGCTGGGGGCCAGGAACATGTCCACGCAGCGTTCGTAAGTTCGCAACCATTTGTGCAGGTATGCTTCGGCGGCAAGAACCACCGCGCTCGAACGCGGGCCGGTATAGCAACCTTTTGTGACGGCGTTGTGGAAAGCGCCGTGGCTGCAGAGTTCGCAGGGACTCCCATTGGCAACAAAATTGTAGGTGGGACACAAAATCTTGAAGTCGTTCAAGTGGTAGAGCACGGGGATCCCCTGGCGCTTCAGTTCCCAAAGAATCGACGGCGATAAGTGGTGATAGATTCCGCGAACGTGGGCCAGATCGGGTGAAAAGTCAGCCAGGCACTTGCGCATAGCGCGCCGGGCCGAAGGTGAATAGAGGGCGTGCGCTGCCATTTTAACCTTCTTCAGGAACCCGGCATTTGGATCCTTGAAGTCAATATGCGGAATGCGATAACTACGGCCCGCGAACGCCGGGGTGCGGCCGTGGTCCATGCTGAAAAGAGCAGTCTCCTGGCCGCGCTTATCCATCTGGTGGATGAGGTCGAAGAGGTACGCTTCAGTACCGCTAAACGGATAGTCGAATTTGTTGCGATACAGGATGCGCATGGTCAACCTCGGATTGGGAAATGCGGGCCAGGAATTGCTCCGCAAAAGTACGTAGATTTCGCTGGCGATTATAGGAAGCGGCGATGCTGGCCGCGGCCGCGTGTTGGACTTCGGCCAGGGAAGCCTTGTTGGCCTGAATCCAACTCACGGCGCTAACAAAATCGGGCAAAGAGCCTGGCTGGTAAAGAAATCCCGTGCGCTGGTGCTCGACCAGTTCGGGAATTCCGGTGATAGCAGGAGCCAGCACGAGTTTTTCGTGAGCCATGGCTTCCATCAGGACGACCGGGATTCCTTCGCTTTTGCTGGTCATGACGACCAGGTCGGCGTAGCGGTAATAGCCCGGAAGGTCGGCGCGAGGCACTTGACCAATCAGGTAAATACGCCCCTGGAGCCCCGATGCCATAATCTGGCGTTCGAGAGCCGGGCGCTCGGGCCCTTCGCCTACGATCCAGCAGAGGAAGTCCAGGCCTTGATCGCGAAGCGCGGCGCAAGCCTCGATCAGGAATCGATAGTCCTTCACCTGATGCAGGCGTCCGACGGAGAGGAGACAGAATCGCCGGTGGTCTGCTTCGGCGGGAAGGCGGGTGTGGGCCAGGAAAGCACGCGATCGACCCCAAGACGCTGCACGATAATCTTCTCCGAGGGCGTGGAAGGGTAGTTGCGGAGAATGTGCTGGCGGTTGAAATCCGAGACCGTCACACAGAACTGGCAAGCACGCAGCTTGGCGGAAAGCAGATCCGCGCGCTGCAGCAGATCGGAGCCGTGCAGGGTGAAACTGAAGCCGATTCCGAGCAGACGAGCGGCGGTTAAGGCCATCCACGAGGCGAAGTATCCGTGATGAGCATGGATGTGCTCGACATTGAGCGGCGCCAGTTGTTCTGCCAGTGCGGCGCCCATTACCGTGTGACCCAGCGTACGAATGCGGCGGGCCGGGAGAGGTCCGCGCTCCCACAGCAAGGGCCGCAACAGCTGCCAGAGGTTGCGGGATCGGAGGCGAGGCGGCGTATTGCGCGTACAAGCTCATCGTCGGAGAGCGGCTGAAAAAACCGCGTCTCTTTCCAGAAAGCGCGTTCTGCCAGGCTGAGATCATTCGGCGAGACGCGTTTCCCGCTGCAGCAGATCACTTGCGCCCCGCGACGGCGCAGTTCCACGATTTCGTCGATCACGTAAGGCTCGAGCGGCGAAGGAAACTCGTTGGCGATGTAGGCGACGGTGGTCATGCGACGGACTCCTCGGAGGCGCAGAGCATGCCGGCAACGGTGAACATGAGTCCAATGACGAACTGGTACGCCATGTCGACGAAGAAGGCATTGAAAAGATAAACGCTGAGCAAGATAGGCCAGACCTTGCGCAGGGAAGCCACAGCGCCGGACTCACCGGGCGGACCGTGCCCCGACAGGCGGAAGAGGTTGAAGAAAAGAATGCCGTAGAGAGCCAACCCCGGCACACCGAACTCCACCAGCAACGCGAGGTAAGTGTTATGCACGTAGAAGGTGCGGAGGTGGAAGCCCTCCATCCGGCGGGCAAGCTCGGCGTACATACCACCGGCAGCCCAACCGGTGAATGGATGTTCCCGGAACATCGCCCATCCGGCGTCATACACGGACAGGCGTGCGTCCACGGGACCGCGTTCCCCTGTGCGGTCCCAAAGAGCGGTTTCCAGCGAATGACTACTGAGCCCGATCGCCAGGCCAACGAGGAGACCCGCAACCGCTAACAAGGTACACACCGCTTGCAGCCGGCGTTCGACCAGGCGGAATCCGAGAACGATGGTGGAGACGGCGAACGAGATCCAAACGGCGCGCGTCATGGTCGCAAGCACGGCCAGGGGGAGAACCAGCCATAGCAGCCTGACAAGGGTTTTGCGCTCTTGCGGGAGGGCGACAACCAGAATCCCAAGGATGTTCAACGAAACGCCGTTGGCCACTGCCTGAAGGAATGGGCCGCGAGCGCGGTCCGCGTGAAAACCAAGATTCTGGTCGAGAATGAAGCGCGGAAAAATGAGCGAGTGGGCATTCGCGAGGAAGGCGATGGCAATGAACACGAGGTAGGCGAGCGCAAAGATGGCGAAGACTTCGAAATGTCTTCGTTGCGATGCGCCTCGGAAGACCAGCACAGCGACGTGAAACAGCGCAAAGGGGACGATGAATTTGCTGGCGATAATGCTCCAGGTTTGTGCGTCAAACGGCTCCCGAAGCGCGCGGAATACGGCCAGCGCCGTGAGACCGAGCATGGGCAAACTGAGTGCGGCAACGAATGGGATCTTGTCGCGAAGCGCCATGGTGCGCAGAACAACGAAGAAGACCAGTAACCCGAACGCGATTCGGTCGGCGTAAAAGGAAAACAGGTCTGGTGGCCGAAACAGGAAAACGGTCATCGCGGCCACATAAAGGATGGAGGGAAAAGCCAGTCCCAGATGAAGAGGGCGAAGCAGCAGACCAGCAACGTGCCAAAGCGGGTTATCGTCGCCGTCCCGGGTTAAAGCCAGCGCGTGGCTGGTCGTTGTTAGTGTGCCCATGTTAGTGTGCCCATGGCGCGTCAGGCTCCTTCCGGCGCGAAGAGCACGCGAAATGTGCTGGCGAGGATGCGCAGGTCCAGGCGCAGGCTCCAGTTCTCGATATAGGTGAGGTCAAGGTGCATGTTGAGTTCGAACGATGGACAGCCGCGCGCCGTAATTTGCCAGAGACCCGTGATGCCGGGTTTTACGTCCAGGCGCCGGAACTGGTGGAGTTCGTAATGGTTGACCTCGTCGATGGGATGGGGCCGAGGTCCAACCAGGCTCATTTCCCCGCGCAGCACGTTCCACAGCTGAGGCAGTTCATCGAGGCTGTAGCGGCGGATGATACGGCCGATGCGGGTGATTCTGGGATCGTCGTCGATCTTGAAGATAGGGCCTTGTCGCTGGTTGCGGGCGCGCAAGTCTTCCTTGAGGTGTGCGGCGTCGGTCACCATGGAGCGAAACTTGTAGCAACGGAAGCGGCGTCCTTTCGCGCCGGTGCGTTCCGCGGAGTAGACGACCGGACCGGGCGAGTCCAGACGGATCAGCAGAGCCACAATCGCCATTAGAGGACTGACCAACACCAGACCGACCAACGCGCCGGTGACGTCCAGCAAACGCTTCAGAAATAGCGCGGCGCTGGGTAATGGTTCGCGATGAAGGGTGATGACCGGGACTTCTCCGATGCGATCGATGCCTGAGTCGGGCCACGGACCCGGGGGCAGATCGGGTACGGCACGAATGTCCAGGTGGTTGCGGAACGCGGCCTCGGCGGCCGCTCGCGCCTGGGCGGGCTGACCGGGAAGAGCGAGGATGACTTCATCGATGAATTCGGCGCGAGCGAGCCAGTCCAGGTCTGCAATTCGCCCCAATACTGCCGGGGAAAGAGGCAGGTCGTCATCCACGAAGCCACAGACGGTGGCGCGATGGAGAGGATCGTTGCGTAGTGCCCGAGCAATGGAGCGAGCAACCGGGCCCCCGCCAATGATGAGGATCTTGCGCGATTCTGTGTCGCGGCGGCGGCGGTTCCACACAAACTGCCTCACCCGGCGCAACAGCGCGAGCCCAGCCAGGCTGCTGGCAAATATTCTAACGGCGGCGAGAGGATGCATTCCGTCCCACGCAGCAATGAACACCAGGCCGATTGCGAACAGGGTTGACCTCGCCAGTGCGGGGACGATTCCGGCGGGGGAAGGATCTCCGGCGCGTTGGTAAAGCCCCTCGGAGAAGCCGAAGAGCGTTACCAGAACAGCAAAAATCGGCAGATAAGCCCACGGGAGGCCCCAAGCGGGAGAGAACAGCGATAACGTGCCGCACACTACCACGAGAATCATCAGATCCGCTGCCACCAGCTGACAAAGGGTGAATCGATCAATAGTGGTTTGGGGCAGGAGTAGCTGCGTTAGTGTTCGCGCCGGAACGCGTCTCGTGGTGGTTTGGTCCGCAGGGTTGGCTGGACGTGCGGGGGTGGCATCGCCCGTCGGCGCGAACGGTATGGCGGCCGTCCCCAGAATCATGCGGGCATACTGCGAGGGGGAAATTTTAGGTCCGATGTCCCATAGTCGATTTGTGGTCAATTCACCCATAAAATTCACAGACTCCGATACAGGCCTCGTGGCACAGGGAAACGACGCTCGGCAAGGACGGTCCCCAGCAGAGGAACTTGCGCCTTGCCCAGCTGATCCTTGATTTGAGCGGCGACGAGGCGTCTTGTTTTGTTGGCTGCCAGCACGAGCACCAGGCCATCGCAGGTCTGGCCAATGCTTGCCATGCGCCAGGAGACCGGCGCGCACCACAGAATCGAAAAATCGAACTCTGTCGTAAGTTCGCGAAGCCGCGATAAATTCTGGTCGGTGATTCGCTGTCCGGAGTCTTCCGGCAGCCAACTCTGGCGAGGAACCATCCAGAGACGTGGTGCGATCAGCCAAGTGGCTTCGGCGGGGTTGGGAGACGGAATTTCCAGCTTGGTTTCGAGGGGGACCGAGTCGGGGTAGGCGTCGATCAGCCCGATGTCGTACTTGCTTTCTTCAGCCAGAGCTGCGGCGACTTCGAGGCACAGCGTCGCAGTCTCAGTCGATGCCTCGACCGTGGCAAATCCGACATGCCGCACAGGTTTTGATTCATGGCGAAAGAAAAGTTGCTGAACCAGCGCATGGATCTGATCATCGTGAACCGAAGCTATCAGAGATACTCCTTTGCTCTGGGCCTGCTCGCGCGTTGGAGCATCGCCCGGCTGGTCAGCGGCGGCTGTTTTTTTAGTAAGAAGCTCACCGAGAGTGTTCACTGGATCACCGCATTGCGCCGATCGCTCCGAGAACTGAAATGCAAAACCGCGCGCTCAGGCGCCGGCAGCCAGGCCAGCACCGGGACTTCCAGCAGGCCGTGGGCTTCGTCGGGCGTGCGAATCGTTGGGTCAAAGTACTCTGTCGTAAAAGCCATGCCGACGCTGAAAGCCATGGCCAGTCCGAAGGCGAGCAGGAGATAAAGGAACACGGAGTGCACGGGCAGAGCCGCGGCTACGGGCGGTTCAACAATGGCCACATTGAGGATGCGACGCTCGTCGAGCGCGTCGCCAATGCGCGCTTCCTCGCGCTTGTGAAGGTAGAGCAGGTAGTTGTTTTCCTCGGCCTTGGCGGTGCGCATCAGATCCTGCTGGTCCACGGAGGCAGATTGCATCTGCTGGGCCAACGTGTGCAGGGACGCGACTTGGGCGGAAGCGTCGGATTGCCGCGCCTGCAGGCCGTCTCGCTGCACCTGCGCTTTCTCCATTTCCATGCGGGCCCACTCGTAGTTGGGATCCTTGTCCGTAGTTTCGTCGCGTACCGGGGTTAGCGCTTCGGCAGCGATTGACGCGCGAGTTTCCGCGATTTCCTGTTCAACTTCCTGCACCAGCCGGTAGGACGGTTCAAAGCGGCTGAGAAGCTCGGTGCGTTTGAGCTGGAGCTCCAGCAGGTGCGTTTTCATCTTTGCGAGAACCTCTGGATTGTCGGCCCACCGCTTGACGGTGACTGAGCGCGAGGGGAACGACTTGAGCTGCTCGCGGAGCGACGCGATCCGGTGCTCAGTCTCGACCCGATCCTGATCGATCTGGCGGTACCCGGCGTCCGCTTCGCCTAACTTCTCGAGCGCGATATCGCGTTCCAGCGCCGCCGAAGCCACGCCCCGAGCACGAGTAAAGTGCACGAGGTCGGCTTCGGACCGATGCAGTCTTTTTTCGTATTCCGCGGTTTGCTGATCGAAAAACTGGATCTCCCCCGGGGGCCGCTGGAGATCCGTGTGCCGGCGCACGTAGATAGTAGATAACGCCGAGAGTATGCTGGCGGCCCGTTCCGGACTGGTGTCCTTGTAGCTGACCTGAATGAGGTCCGACTTCTTCACAGCTTCAACATCCAAGCGCTGCGCCAGCTTGCGAACGGCCTGTTCGATCTTGGCTGGGCGATCGGAGTCCGGGGTGTCCGCGGGAACAAGTCCCGCGGTTGTCACAACTTGTTTCAAGAGATCTTTGTCGCGCAGGAGTTCGACTTCGGAATTGAGTTCTTCTTCAGTAATGTCGGCGCGGGTGAAATCCATGGCGCTGGGGGGTTCGGAAGAGACGACGGGGTCAAAGCGGCCGCGGCGCAGCAGGACCTTGAAGTGCGATTCATATCGCGCCGAGAAGACGACGAAGAGCATCGTCGCCAGCACTACCAAACCAAAAGAAGCGGCTACGAGTCGCGGACGCCGGAAGAGCGTGGCTGCCAGATCGCGGAGCGTCAGGGAAAGAGGGGTGTGCGAGTTTCCGTTCAATTCCGCGGACATGGATCGTACAGCAAAGCCGATCACACCCGGCGGGCTTTATGGGAACTCGCCAGATTTTGAGGACGCAATCAGTAAATGCTGCCACTCCTTTCTGCTAAAACTGCAATGGGTTCATATACCAGCTCATGGAGTTGGTCGGAACATACTTGCGTATCTTTGAAATCCGGCTCTGGGGCACAAAGATAAAGTCGCCGGGCTGAAGGTGCATGTCCTCGCGAAGATCGTGAGAGTCCAGCATCTTCTTCAGGTCGATCACGTGGGATTCGGCTACGTACGCGGAAATCCTGCGAAACAGAACAACCTGCGAATGACGGGCCTGTTGCGTCAATCCCCCGGCAATCGCCACCGCTTCGGCTACCGTCAGATCCCCTCGCAGCTCATACTTTCCTGGACGCGCCACCTCACCCGAAGCGAGGAAATAAGGCTTGTCAAAGTCCTTCAAGGTCACGGTAATCTCAGGCTCGTGCAGGAAAGTGCGGTAAGCATCGGCAACAGCCTGCTGCATCTGGGGGATCGTGAGTCCCTCAACGAACAGCGTGCCCGCACCTTTCAGTGCCACGAAGCCATCGCTGCACGGTCAAACTCTGATTGAAGTCGGGAGAAAAGGTGAAATTCAGGTCCACAGCGTCCAATTTCGAAAGCCGATAAAGCGGATGGCGTTCCCCTCCGAATGCAGGATCTCCCATGCCACCCGCTTTTCCGGGTTGTGTGATCGCTCCGTTGGTGGAGCCGCCCGCGCCTGGCCGGTCCTGGCTCTGCGAGCTCTCCGCCGCCAGCTTGCCGGTTGGCGGAGCAGAGGATACAGGCGCCGAACCAGGCGACCGAACAGTCTCCTGAGCGGAGGCGACCACGGCTAGCTGCAGGATGAGCATACCCACAGCCTCCAAAACGACATGCCTGGTAAACACATTCATCTCCACACTCTCACCGTTGCTCTGAGCGGCAAAGTAAGCAACTCGATCGTTTGAGCTGTTACCACGACGGTACCGCTGCGTGCCGAGCGCAACAAGACTTGGAAAGTACTGTCCACCGAGGTACCGGGCACGTTCCTGCTATTGGAAAGGTGATGAAACCGGCGGGCAGAGCCGCCATGGCCGTGTTTGCTGCCGCGCGCGCAAACCGGTTGGGTAAGCGCTGCTACGAAAGTTGTGCACAGGAGTGGCCCTGCAAAAGTAGATATTGGGTGCTGGATTCATCACAAACGAGGTGTGATGAGGCATACATTCGGGCCGTCCCCTTTTGGGCATAATTGTGGTGTGAAAACCATTCGTTCCGCGAAGCCACCCACGGGAACCCGGCCGGCCGCCACCGAAGCAGTGCACGTTCTGGTTGCCGATTCGGGTCCCATTCAATCTCAACTCTTAACCCGTGCCCTGAAAAGCCGGCGGGACTTTCAGGTTTCCGCGGTCGCTTTGGATACGACTGCTCTCCATAACTACCTGCAATCGAATCGCGCCGACGTGGTTTTGATTGCGGGGAATCACCTGCCGGATTTGAGCCTGCTGCGCTGGTTGCGCGTTTCGTATCCCAAGATCGCTCCCGTGCTGCTGGCCGAGAGCGATGACCGCGAACTGGTAGTGAACGCCTTTCGCGCGGGCGCCAAGGGAATTTTTCTTTTTACCCATACTCCTTTTCCGATGCTCTGCAAATGCATCCACTGCGTTTTCCAGGGACAGGTTTGGATCAACCGCCAGCAAATGACTTACGTGCTGGATGCTCTATCGGAGGTGCCCACGCTGCGTGTGGTCAACTCCAACGGAAGGTTTTTGTTGACGCCTCGCGAGGAGCAGGTGGTCGCGCTCGTAGCCGATGGCTTGACCAACCGTGGAGTCGTCGTCGAATTGGGGCTCAGCGAACACACCATCAAGAAGTATCTGCTGCGCATCTTCGATAAAGTGGGGATTTCGAGCCGAGTGGAACTGGTTCTCTACGCCATGTCGCACGGCGAGCATCGTCCGGCGGAATGGATGCCGAGCAGCATCGCCTGAGCGCCGAAGGAAAAATGTGGGGACGGGGCTTTGCCCCGTCCAAGCGGGGCGAAGTCCAATAAGCGCTAATTTAACCGGTTTGGGCTTGGAGGCGTGCCAACTGCCCCGAAGCCCGTTTCTGGATAACTTCCGGCTGGCTAAGTAGTTCGTTTCGGTCGACGATGGTGCCCGGGTGTTGGCCGACAATCCGCTCTGAAACGACTTTGCCTCCTCAATTTCGACGCGCCTCCGTGGCACTTCGTCGATATTCTCTAGGCGCCATACCCAAGACACGTTTGAAAGCCTTGCTGAACGCTGCGTCAGAGTCGTAGCCAACAGACTTTGCTACCTCGAACAGCTTCTTATCATTTTCCTGCAGGAATCCGGTTGCCTTGTACATTCGCCAGTCCGTCAAGTATTCGAGTGGCGTTTCGCCAAGCAGTTCTTTGAATCTCAATGCGAATGCTGAGCGAGACATACCTGCCGCCGCCGCCAGCGATTCCACCGTCCACGGATTCTCGACCGTCTCGTGCATCGCTTTGAGCGCGGCTCCAATTCTTGGATCGAAGATGGCGCGCAGCCATCCGCTTTTACAATTTTCGGAGCTCGAGGCTATGTGGGCACGGACGCACTGGATGAACAAAATATCCGCTAGCCGGTTGACCATTACTTCCGAGCCAGGCGCTGGTTCCGCCATTTCCGATGCGAGCAATTGCAAAGTCGCGTGGAGTGCGAGGCTTTGGGCTTGATCCGCCTTGACCAGTATCAACTCTGGAAGCAGGCGTTTTAGGGGCTTGACGCTCATCTGGCCAAAGCTGAACCATCCCGAGATTAGAGTGGTCGGGACGCCGCCTCCGCCGTAATGGATTACGTTGCTGCGATTTTTAGGTGCGGCCTCACAAAAGCTGCGCGCACTTGTGCGTGGATCGTCCCGCAAGGCGTAGGTGCTCGCCGGTGCTAACAGGAAGCAATCTCCGCCGGTGAGCGGAAGGGGATCAGGCATCCCTTCTACGCTCAGCCAGCAATTGCCGCGCGAAACCATGCCGAAATGGGCGAACTGGGACGGCAAATTCCTGAGGGCAGACGAATGCGCCACTGCTTGGTTCGCGTCCTCAGCCCCGCGGCTTAGACCCCAGGGCGCAGTGGCCTCCAGACGGGCGTGCACTACGCTGGCTACGTGCATGGTATTAAACAAATCTGTAAGCGGGTCCAATTATGGCCTCCTGTCTGGACGATTAGACAAGTTAGATGGACTAAATGACGGGTCCAGTCCATCAATGCGGACATCTACTCTATCAGGTTGGATGAATCGCACGGCCCAAGAGGTGCATATGAAACTGCTTCAAATTGATTCCAGTGCCCGGTCCAGTTCAGTAACCCGGCAATTGACAGCGAAGTTTGTGGAGGAATGGAAAAAGAATCACCCCGATGGCGAGGTCATACAGAGAGACCTTGCCACAACCCTGTTGCCGCACATCACCGATGATTGGAGTGGGACACACCTTGACCCGTCGCAGTTGACTCCTGCTCAGCGGAGTTATCTGTCCACGTCCGACCAGTTAATCGAAGAACTGCAGGCAGCGGACACCATCGTAATTGGCGCGCCCATGTACAACTTCGCGATTCCTTCTCCCCTCAAGGCGTGGATCGATCAGGTGGTGAGGATGGGAAAGACGTTTGGGTACGGACCAAGCGGTGCGCGCCCACTTCTAAGCGATAAAAAAGTGTCTGTCATCACGGCGCGAGGCGGCGCCTATCGCAAGGGCACTCCAGGAGAGAAGCTCGATTTTCAGGAACCCTATTTGCGTCACATTCTCGGATTCATCGGTCTTACCGATGTGACATTCATTCACGCTGAGAACCAAGCGCGCGAGGGGGCTGGTCCATCGCTGGCATCCGCGGCTGAACACATTGGACGCCTGGTGGGTGAACAAGGCCAACAAGTAGCTCATTGAGTCTCGAAATAACGAGATAAGGCGAGGAAGCACATAATCCGATTACGACCGAGTGACGGGGAACCCGGAAGTTGTTCCGGGCCAGAAGTCGGTTTCTAGGAAGTTCGAAATTCCAGTCAGGCCTGCTGATTTCCGCCGGGTGACGGTTTGGCGGCACACAATAGAATTCTGCTTAAGTTAGCGCTTATGGGGCGAAGCCCCGCAGGCCGACGTACAATGGAAAAATGCGGAAAGGCGAGGAGATCGGCCGGTGACGAGTTTCGAGTCCCAGTCCCCGTCCAACTCCAACTCCCAGTCCAAAGTGGCGCGCCGGTGGACGGTGATTGCTTCAGGGTTGCTCCTTTTGGCGCTGGCGCTGGTCGTGATCTATACCGGGCCGAATGCTTTTCTCAGTCCCGTAGCTTTGGTAGTGGTGGCTGCGATCGGGCTGGCCGCGCTGCTGCTCCAGGTTTGGTTTCGCCGGGATCTTCCGAATATTCATCCTCCTCTCTGGCTTAACGTCCTGGGCATTCTTTGCGCCATGGTAGCGCTGTTCGCGGATAACCTCCGGATGACGCGACGTACGCTGGATCTGGTGGCGTTTGCCGCCGTGGTCTGTTTTGGCATCAGCGGTTCACTCATCCTGCGCGCACTGCGACGGCAGATGCGACCCCCGCAACCGACTGAGGCTGAGTAGGGAAGATCGTTCTAGCCGGTGGAGAGCCGGGCGCCCCCGCCCGGCCGCATCCATCTCGTCCGCCGCGTTCCCATTTACAATTCCATGATGCGCGTCACCTTGTTCGGTGCCTCCGGACTGCTTGGCCAGGACTTGGTTCAGGAACTGCAAACCGAGCAATTGACCGCGCTCTCTTCCAAAGACGCCGACCTGCGAGACCGCGCGCGCGTTCGTGAGGTAATTCGCGATTCCCGTCCCGACTGGGTTGTCTTGTGCGCTGCCTACACCGACGTGGATGGCTGCGAGTCAAACCGCGACCTGGCCTTTGCGGTGAACTGCGATGGCGCCGTCAATGTGGCCAAGGCTGCCCGCGAAGCCGGATCGCGATTGATGTTCCTGAGCACGGACTACGTTTTCGACGGCAGCAAAGGATCTCCTTATCAAACCACTGACGCAAGAAAGCCGACGAGCGTCTATGGCGAGAGTAAAGCTTGTGCTGAAGAACGGCTTATCGAGATTCTGCCCGACGTCTGTATCGTCCGGACTTCGTGGCTCTTTGGGCACGGAGGCAAGTGTTTCCCGGCAACGATCCTGAAGCTGGCGTCAACCCGTCCTGAGATTTCCGTGGTGAACGATCAGCGTGGCAGTCCAACATTCACGCACGACCTCGCATCCGTACTCGTGCAACTTTGTCGCGCGTCCGCCCGCAGGATCGTGCACGTCACCAATGTGGGCGATTGCACATGGTACGAATTTGCCACCGAAATCGTGCGCGAGTCCGGAATGCCAGCCGTGGTCAAACCTGTGACGACGGCCGAATTTCCGCGTCCAGCGCGGCGGCCAGCCTACTCCGTTCTGTCAGCCGACAGCCTGCACGCTTACAATCTCCGCATGCCGGAATGGCAGGATGCGTTGCGGCGCTATCTCGGGAATGCTCCAGGGAGGCCCGATGAATGAAGTGTCTGAATCCAGGCGCCGATTTCTAAAAGCAGCGGGTCTAACCGCCGGAGCAGTTTTCCTCTCGTCCGACAATGTCGTTGCTGAATCTGGCATGCCGCGGCAGAGCGGCGACACGTCTGCCGCCTCGTCGGAATCCGGTTCCGCCGATTACACGCTGCACATCAAAACGTCTCCTGTCGAGATCGCACCGAACCGGATTATTTCGGCAACAACCTACAACGGGCAATTCCCGGGACCACTGCTTCGCTTTAAAGAAGGCCGGCAGGTCACAGTAGACGTATTCAACGACACGGACACGCCGGAGCAATTGCATTGGCACGGTCAGATGGTGCCAGCGGACGTGGACGGAGCGTCCGAGGAAGGCACACAGCTCATTCCTGCGCATGGCAAGCGGCGGATCGTGTTCACACCGAGGCCAGCGGGCTTCCGCTTTTATCACACGCATAACCGCGCGGGTGCGAACCTCGCCGCTGGACAATACAGTGGCGAAGTTGGGCCCGTGTACATCGAGCCCTCGCACGAGCCGGGTAGATATGATCGCGAGGTGTTTCTCGTGCTCAAGGAGTTTGAGCCAACCTTCAGCCGCGGCGGAGACATGGCGCAGAATTTCCTGGCTCCGCCAACCAAGGTCAAGGCACTCGAAGAACAGGGCGAGTCTGCCATGAAAGCTTCGCTGGCCAAGGGCATGCCGCATGGCTATGAAGTCGGCTATGGGTCTTTCACGATCAACGGACGCATGCTCGGACACGGAGAACCGATCCGCGTCAAGCGCGGAGAACGAGTCCTGTTTCATATTTTGAATGGAAGCGCGACCGAGATTCGCAGTCTGGCACTTCCCGGCCATTCCTTTCATGTCGTGGCGCTGGATGGAAATCCTGTGCCCAATCCGGTAACGGTTCCGGTGCTTTGGCTGGGAACTGCGGAGCGGGTTTCTGCCATCGTTGAAATGAAACATCCCGGTGTCTGGATCATGGGCGATCTGGCGGATGACGATCGTCGGCACGGCATGGGAATCGTCGTCGAATACGCGGGGTTCAAGGGCAAGGGACAATGGATTGCGCCGCCGCCTCTTCATTTGAACTCGCGCTGGAACTACGGACTTTTCGCTAAGCCCGGTTCTGCTGCCGAGCCACCGGACGAAACGCTCGAGATGATCTTTGCGAAAGACAATGCCGCCGAAGAGGGCTTCAACCGATGGACGATCAACGGAGTGGCTCATCCGATGAGCAACCAGCCAATGCCAGCCTCGTTTCATTTGAAGCAAGGAAAGCGTCACCGAATTCGTATGCGCAATGCCAGCGACGATATCCATCCCATTCATCTTCATCGCCATAGTTTTGAACTCACGAAGTTGGCGGGAAAGCCCACTGCCGGAATCCTGAAAGACGTGGTCATGCTGGGCGGCTACCAGGAAGCCGAGATCGACTTTATTGCCGACAACCCAGGGCTGACGCTATTCCACTGCCATCAGCAACTGCACATGGATTTCGGTTTCATGACGTTGTTCGATTATGTATGAATGGCAGAATATGAAGAGCTAGAATCTGGTGATTGGCGCTGGGAATTGGCAGACCCAAGAAAAGGGAGACTTGCACAATGAAAAGAAAATTTGTGCTGGCCGCGGCGTTCGTTGCGATGGCGCTGCTGTTGCAGTCGCTCGCCGCCGGTGCTGACGATCAAAATTCGTGGCAGCGCGATCTGCTCGCTTGGCGGGCTCAGCGGGCAACCAACCTCCAGGCTCCAGAAGGCTGGCTTTCGCTGATCGCACTCGGATGGCTGAAAGAAGGGGACAACAGCTTTGGTTCCGCCGAAGACAGCCGCGTTCAGATCGCGGGAAAAGCGCCAGCGCACATCGCGATCGTGCGCCTTGAGAAAGGTGCGCTGCGCTTGCTTCCTTCGGCCGAGGGTTTCCCGAAGGAACTTCTGGTCGATGGCCAATCCGCGAAGGAGCAGGCTCTCGTTGCCGACGATGCCGACAAACCCTCGAAGCTGACGATCGGCACGCTCACCATCATCGTGATCCATCGCGACGACCAATTTGCCCTGCGCATCAAGGATCTGCAAGCTCCTACCCGCGTCGGTTTCCACGGATTGCGGTGGTATGAGCCGAATGCCAACTACCGCGTGCATGCCCGCTGGATCCCGTACAACCCGCCCAAAGTGCTCGACATTCCAACCGTCCTCGGCACGACGACCCACATGCCCGCGCCAGGCGTCGCCGAATTCACTGTGGATGGAAAAGTTCTCCGGCTGGAACCCGTGCTCGAAGATCCGAAATCAACCGATCTTTTCTTCATTATGCGTGACGCCACCAGCAAGACGACAACGTATGGCGCGGGACGCTTTCTATATGCCGAACTTCCCGACCATGGCGTGAGTCAGCCCGGCGAAGTCTGGCTTGATTTCAATCGACTGGTGAACCCGCCTTGTGCATTCACTGCCTATGCGACGTGTCCGTTGCCTCCACCGCAGAATCGGCTCGGCGTGCCGATACCGGCGGGCGAGCAGCGTTACCATGATTGATGGGGCAAGCGGCAGTTGGCCAACACTCGGAGCGTGCTGTGGTTTGAATTTGCCACAGGCGTCGGTTTATGATCCGCGCGGCTCGGAAAATGGAGAGGTTTTACTGAGCAGCTCGGCTTAATCGAACCCTACCAGGGGCACGATAGAACGACATTGCCGGGCGAAACTGGGCCGGCAAACGGAACAGGATAACAGCGGACTTGGTTGTGCGTAATCTTGTTGGTTGCGTTCCCGTCGTTCTCAATCCCCGTCCCAGAGTTCAGACCAAAGTTAAAAACTCGATTGCCGCTGATGATGGCGTGGTGTGTCAGAATTTGAATTCCCACAACGGCGTTTCCAGTGGTGAGGTTGATGTTGTTCGCGATGACCTTTAGTCCCCGTGCATCGTAACCGATCTCGATTCCTACAAAATTCGAGTCTACGAAGTTTCTGTTGATGACGCCGCTGGCCAATTGAATGCTGAGCTGTCCGTTCAGCTGGTTATCGATCACATTTACAACGCAGCGCCTCCGCTGCACCGCGCCCTGAACAGTCACACCAAAGGCGGGCTCCAATCCAGGAGCGGCCAGGACTTTGTTCCTGGCAACCGTGACGTTCACCTGGGTAGCCGCAGTGTCGGTGACCTGAATGCCGATGCCGGCGGGATCCAGAGCGCACCCTGATCGTCCAACGTGCAAAATGGTGTTCCCCAGGATGGATCCAGAAACGGAATCAAAGGCAATGCCCTGCACGTAGGCGCAAAAATCCATCGCCAGGTTTGGAGCATCGATAATCAGGTGCTTGACATTGGCTGAGGTTGCACCGGAAGCATTCGCTACCACAGGTCCGGAGAAATAGACTGAGTTACTGGGATCAGGATCGACCGCCGTGATTAGGTGGCCATTGCCATTCAAGGTGAAGCCGTCGGGAATTGTGATCGTCGTGGTGGTCACGCAGTCGTCGGCCAGCGTCATGGTTGCGCCGGACGTTATAAAATTGCAGGTTTGGGCATCGGCCACCGCAGCGGCAAGGGCGATACAGAACGAGACGGCCGTGAATTTGATTGCGAAGTGCATGGGTGCCTCTCCTTCCCGCGACGGAAGATCACAGGAACTGCGAAAACAATTTGCAGCCTAAGAGGATATCTCTCTTAAATGCTAGACGCGAGTCGAAATATGTCGAGTTTAGTCAAGAGCATATCGACTCAAGAAGCGCTTCGAGGTGTGGACATGCGGAAATCGTGGATAATATCTATTTCAGGGATGCAACTTCATTTACATTGGAGTGGGAGTCCTGCATGAGATGGTTGCTGATTGTGCTTGCCGTCGTCGGTATCGTTGCTTCATCGCTGGCGTTGCGCGAGCATTACCGCACCGACCTTTCACCTTGCAGCATTAATGAGCGCTGGGACTGCGGCATCGTCAATCACAGTCCGTACGCCATGCTGTTGGGAATTCCCGTGGCGGTGATTGGCATTGCCGGATACCTACTGCTCGGCGTGCTCGCTTTCATGAAATCGTATCGGGTGATGCTGGTGGCCGCGATGGGTGGTCTGGGCTTTGCGCTCCATCTTGCCCGCATTGAATCCGTGGTGCTGGGCGTGTGGTGTATCTACTGCGCTATATCGCTGGGAGTGATTTCTCTGCTGAGCTTGCTGGCTCTGGGCATAGTGATCGTGAATTCTATGAGCCGATCGCGAGAGACGGCTTGATCGTCGGACGTTCTGTAGCAGTCCAAAGTTGTTGTGGCCGCACGCAGCTGCCGAGCTTCGCTCGGCTTGGACGGCCGAGGGCGGCCGTCCCCACACAAGCACGGGCGGGGGCGCCCGTCTCTGCACGAGCCCGCATCTATTCGTAGCGCAGGCTTTCGATTGGATCCAGTCGCGCCGCTCTAATCGCCGGCACCATTCCGCTCAGGATTCCCACCACGCCAAGAATGCCCGTCGCCACGGCAAGGCTGCCGATGTTGATATGCAGATGGATGTCGCCAGCCTGTAGGTTCTCGCCAAAGGCGCTCATCAGGGGCAATGCGCCCACCCCGAACGAGATCATGTACGCGATTCCGATCCCTGCCACTCCTCCCGCAAAGGTGATGGCCAGCGCCTCCGCGAGAAACTGTAAAAGAATGTGATGCCGTTGCGCGCCCAGCGCCTTCTCCACGCCGATTTCCCGCGTCCGCTGCTGCACCGAAACCAGCATGATGTTCATCAGCCCGATGCCGCCGATTCCCAGGGTCAGCGCGCCGATAAAAGCGAGCAACACTTTGAGGGCAGTACACACGATCGCGAACTCGTCATAGTCCTGCTTGAAGTCGGCGATGAACACAGCTCGTCGATCATCCGGGCGGAAATTATGGTGCCCGGCGAGCACGCTCCGCACTACGCGCGAAAGCTGCTGATGGTCCTGCCCTTCGTAGTCCATGAAAATGCCGGTGATGTACTGCGTGTCGTAGAGATCGCCCATAGCGCTGAAAGGAATTGCCATCAGTGTGTTGTCGTTATCGTCGCCGCCCTGCACTTTGTGCTCGTAGACGCCGATCACCTGAAAGCTCACGCCGTTGATTCGGACGCTCTGCCCCAACGCTTGTTCGCCGGAGAACAGTCTCCGTTTCGCCTCATCGCCGATCACCACCACGCGGGCGTGTTCCACCTGATCCTGATCGCTCAGGCCGCGGCCGGTGGCAACATCGAAGCCGCGAATGCGCTGGTACACCGGATAGACGCCCGTGAGAAAAAGATTGGTGAAAGTGCGTGTGTCGTGCTGAATGGTCACACCACGCTTGTCGAAAATCGGGGTGACCCCCTTAACCATCGGCACTTCGTTGCGGATGTAATCCACATCCGCCAGCTTCAGACGCACTTCGCTACCCGCCTTCGCGCCGCCTGTTTGCAGCGAGGTTCGTCCTGGGAACGCTCCGATCACGTCGGTCCCCCATGAGCTGAAAATCATGTTGATGGCGCGTTCGAAGCCCGAGCCGAAGGCCAGCAGGATGACCACGGTCGCAATCCCCCAAGCCATTCCGAGCATCGTCAGAGTGGTGCGGCGGCGATTGTGCTGCATCGCGCCATAAGCTTCTTTCAGCAGATCATTGGTCATGGTCTATTCCTCTGCTCACTTGTTAATGGAGCGCCGGGCGTCCCCGCCCGGCCAATTCGAACTGGACCCTTCGACTTCGCTCAGGACAGGCTCGCGAGGACGCCCGTCGCTCCATTACCTATTACCTATTCCTGGCGCAGAGCCTCCACCGGTTCCAGCATGGCGGCTTTTCGCGCCGGATACAGCCCGGCCGTAATTCCCGCCAGCGCCAGCGCCAGCACCGCGCCGATCGCCGACACCGGCACGATCCGCGGGGTATCGAAGCCCTGCGGAAGTTGCACTCCCGAGAGCAGGCGGATGACCAGCATCGCGGCGCCGACTCCGATCGCACCGCTCAGCAGCGTCAGAAATGCGCCCTCGAGAAAGAACTGAAACAGGATGCTGCGGTTGGTCGCGCCCAGAGCTTTGCGCAATCCGATTTCGCGCGTCCGTTCCGTCACCGCCACCAGCATGATGTTCACAATGCCAATCGCTCCCAGCGCCAGCGTCACGAGGCCGACCCCGCCCAGGAACCAATCCATGGCGGTGAAGATCTTGCCCATCGTTTTCTGGTTCTTGATCGTGTCCCATTCTTCCCAAATATCGGTGCCCTTCGGATCGAAGCCGCCGTGATTGCGCGCCACGATGCGGTGCAACTCATCCTTGGCGACTTCGTTTTCGTCAAAGCTGCGCGGCTGATAGTTGATGAACGAAATCGCATTGCCCTCTTTTGAGTTGTCGCCCGTCAGCGGAAACAACCCGCGCATGGTATTGAACGGAACAAAAATACGGATGTTGGTGGCGTTGTGTTCCTCGTGGCCGATCATCGAGAGCACGCCGATCACCTGAAAACGAACGCCATTGAGCAGGATGGTGTTGCCCACCGCCGGCCGCCCCGGAAACATGTTGCGCGTCATTTCCCGCCCCAGTATGCAGACACGCCGGCGCTGGTCGTTGTCGTCGTCATTCATCCAACGTCCGACTGCCAGCGGGATCGTCCGCGCCTGGCTGTAGACCGGCGGCACGCCCGAAACTTGGCCGTTAGTGCTGGTGTAATCGCTGACCGCGCGGATATCATCGCGGGCGATTAGCGGAGAAATATTGATCGCGATCTTCGATTCGCTCTTGATGGCGAGATAATCGTCATAGGTGAGGTTGAACCACTTCATCGAGTTGAAACTGCCCTCGACCGCCGGCGCGCGTCCGCCGAAAAAGAAGATGATGTTCTTGCCGAAGGTTTCCAGTTGCTTGCGATTGCCATTGCGAAAGCCTTCTCCCACGCCGGCCAGCAGCAGCAGCGAACCTACGCCCCAGGCGATCCCAAACATCGTAAGGAAGGATCGCAACTTGTGCGCCCACAGAGTTCGTAGAGTTTGCGCGAAGGTGTCCAGCAGCATGCGCATGTCGCCACCTCAGAGTCAGCACGGGAAGGGAACGTCTGAAAACGCTGACCAGCCCCGCTAATCCTTCGACTCGTGGAAGTGGCAAGCGTTAGCGGGGAATTCGTTTGAGATTTCCCCTGTGTTCCCCCGTGCTCCCTGTGGTAAAGATTTCTGCCCGCGCGTACCGCACAATTGACACTTAACAACAAAAGTTGTTCAGACTATCTCTTGTCCTTTTCGTTCGCGCCCACTTTCCACGCAATCTGCCGCAGCATTCCCAATAACACCTCGGCGTCATTGCCTTTCAACTCCATGCGCCGGACCAGACGCCGCAACTTTTCTTCGGCCGCCACTGCTCGCGGCTTAATGTATCCGCTGTCGTGGAGGACCTTAAGCATCGCCTGCGTCAGTCGCTCCACTTCGCGCGACGTCGCGGGAGTCTTTTCTTTTTTCCCCGACGAAGTTTTTGCCGGCGCCGTATTCCGTCCTCGCACCAGTTCGTATAAGCAGACCGCCACCGCCTGCCCTAAATTCATCGACCCGTGCTCTTCGCGTGTCGGAATCCGCATCAGCCAATGGCAGTGGCTCAGTTCCTCATTCGATAGCCCATATCTTTCCGATCCAAACAGCAACGCCACCGGCGCCGATCTCAACTGCCGTTTGATCTGCCGCCCGCCCTCAACCAGCCCCCGTAACCGGTGTTGCAAGTCTCGACGGCCCACAGCAGTCGTTCCGACCACGAGCCTGCAGTCCGCGACCGCCTCGGCCACGCCGCCATATTGTTCCGCCTTCGCCAGCAATCCCGCCGCCCCCACCGCCGATCGCGCTTCTCGAAATGCCGGCTCGTAGGGATTGACGACTCGCAATCGTCGAACCCCAAAATTACTCATGGCGCGCGCTGCCGCCCCAATATTCAGCGGATTCCGCGTTGCCACAAGCACTACCCGGAGATTGTCGAGATCGCCTGCCATTTTGTGAAAACCCGTTTAAGACCCGTTTAAGACCTTGGTGCCGAGACCTTCGTTCAAGACCATTCTAAGGCCATCATTCCAGGGCGCTCCGCCCCGCATGCCCCCACCCGGCAGCCCCTGCGACTTCCGCCCCTGCCGAGCATCCAATAGACAGTTAGACAGTGCTAGGATAGAGTCCCGCCCCGAGGAGACCACGCGGTCCACCCCGGCGGCGAAACGTCACCTGGCTGACCTCTGGAGGATGAATGGCAAGCAACGGCATCGTCGAAGTCACCGACGCCAATTTCGATTCTGATGTATTGAAGTCCGATAAGCCCGTGTTGATCGATTTCTGGGCCGCATGGTGTGGCCCCTGCCGCGCCATCGCTCCGATCGTCGAAGAACTCGCCGGCGAATATCAGGGCAAAGTGAAAGTCGTCAAAATGGACGTAGACCGCAACGCCGCCACGCCCATGCGCTACAAAGTCACCGGCATTCCAACCCTGCTCGTATTCAAGAACGGACAGGTAGTGGAACAGCTCGTAGGCTACCGCTCGAAAGACGACATTCAGAAGGCCCTGGATCGGCACGTAGCTAAGGTCACAGCGTAAGGAAGCCGTCAGCCTTCAGCCGTCAGCCATCAGCTTACGACCAAACAGGGCATGGACAAACTGTCGGGGCGTTGTTTGCTGTCAGGGTGAGCCCAATTTGGCATTTACTGACGGCTGATGGCTGATAGCTGAGAGCTGCCCTTCAGTACTTCCGCAGCACCCCAATCACCCGTCCCTGAATCTCGACCGACGCCGCGGGCACAATGATCGGCGCCATTGCCGCGTTCGAAGGCTGCAGACGAATGTTCTCTCCCTCGCGAAAGAAGCGCTTCAGCGTCGCGTCCGACGAGTCGAGCAGCGCCACCACAATATCCCCGTTGTGTGCCGTTTTCGCCTTCTCGACCAGCACGTAGTCGCCATCAAGAATCGCCTCGTCCTGCATGGATTCGCCGCGCACTTCGAGCACAAATACTTCCTTCGAGCGCACAAAATCCGCCAGCGAGATGGTCTCGTTGTGCTCCACCGCCTCAATCGGACGTCCTGCCGCAATCCTGCCCACCAGCGGCAGCACCACCGCCGTGTTCACCGCCATCGACTGCTTCAACTTTCCCTTCGGCGGCAGAAGATCAATCGAGCGGCTGCGGTTATAGTCCCGCGTGAGCAGCCCTTTTTTCTCCAGGTTGGTAACGTGCTTGTGCACCGTGGCCAGAGAACTCAGCCCCATGCCTTCCTTGATCTCTTCAAACGAAGGGGAGTATTGCTTCTCCGCCACAAAGCGCGAAATGAAGTCATACAGCTCGCGTTGACGCCGAGTAATCGCCATGCCGGGAGCATAGGCGAATGTAAAGCGAATGTCAAGAAAGAGGCGCGGTCAGAACAAATTTCACAAACGCCGTTAGATCGGTAGGGCGCGGCTTTACAGAGTGCTGAAACACGCGATTTTGAGTTTGATTTTGGGTGGCGCAGCGGTTCACCGCTGCGATAACAGACTCTGCTTTGAAGGGGCGCGGCTTCAGCCGCGCCGTAGGAACGTAAAATATCGGCGGCTTTAGCCGCTGAGGTGAAACTGCGCCGCACCCGCTCCAAGGCGGACTCGAAGACTCGTCGGCTTGCCTCCGTGGCAAACAACCGGAGCCTGCCCTGAGCGACTGAGCGCAGCGAAGGAGTCGAATGGGGCGATGGTAGCAGCAGAAAGTTGAGGCGCCTAGCGGGCGTCTGAGCCCGCTGCCGAAATCCCGCCTTTGCCGAAGCCCTGAGCGCAGTCGAAGGGGAAGTCGAGGGATCATGATCCGTGAAAACGCGTTAGTCCCCATGGCATGAGGACAATCTAGTTTGTTCGTTGGAGTAAGTCTGTGACGTGTGAACATCCCCACTCAAGCCAAAACCGGGCTTGAGTGGGCCACCCCGCCAGTTGTTTCGGTTCAATGTTAAAGGCTGAACCCCAGGGTACACTTCCCGCTGAAGCGGCCACCCGCCCGTGTTGCTACTTGCCGAAGTGTTTTTTGAAGGCATCCTCGGCGATCTTCATTGCTTGCTTTTTGACTTCATCCTCAGTCAACGGGTGTCCGCAGTTGGCGCACGGAGCGCCTATGAGATCGTCGAGGCTCTTGGGCTCGGAAGAAACACGGAGTTTATCTGATCCGCATTTTGGGCAGGTAAACGGTATTTTGGCCACTATGTCCTCCACGGCTGGCTAATTGCATACTGCTAGGCTGGACGCACCAACTTGTCTGCAAAGGCTTTCAGTTCTCGGTCTCTGTCTTCAATGGTCAACCACTCGCCCATCATAATCGAACATTTAGGACAAACCAGCAGGTGCCGCAATTGCGCCTTGTCGGTCGCGCCCATTGCGGCAAGGCCTGGGACTTTGCAGTTTGAGCAAACAAATGTCGTGCCATTCTTGCTCTTAATGCAGGTGAGATCATAGAGGGGCATCGTGATGCTCCTTTCGTAAATTGGAAACGGCGATTTCCACAGGTAAGAACGTCGTGCTCTCTACGGAGAGTATGACTTCTCTAATTGTATGTCTCTTTCGTGTTGTTCTTGAAACCTTCAAACCAGAGGTACAACGGGCGCTGCGGCGGTGTTGGAATGCAATGCGCCGAAAGGGAAAGCCATGATCGAGGGCCCCGCCAGGGAAGAGTTCTAGTGTGTCAATAGACACAGACGAAGGAGATTGAGGCGGGTGTGGCTGGCTCACCCCGCACGTCAGATCATCCCCTTTAGGCTCAAAGAAGCGGGTATCATATAGCCGTTTGGAGGCACAGTCTGGACGTGGAAAGCATTTTCAAAATCCTGTCTTACTATGCGGACAACGTTGCTGTCGGGGTTACTGTTGTTGCTGCGCTTGCGACGCTCCTACGGAAGTTTCTTGAACAGTGGTTAACAGTTGTTATCCAGCGAAGAGTCCGCGCGACGGCGAATTCCAGTTCCGAAGGTCCTGCCGCGTCGGGCGGTGCGCCGCTTGAAAAGGGTTGGAGAACACATGACGCTGCTCCTACTTCGCACAGCCTAGCGCGCAGTCACGTCCGGGTTCGCTTGAACGACGCGAAGAACGCGAGAACAAAGGCACAGAGCACAGCGAAGATTTCGCGCCTATTGTCGGCTCTACTCACATTCGCACAAGTCGTCATAGGTGGTGTTTTGGCAAGCTCATTCATTCAAGAAACGCTATCCGCCAGGGCGGTGGGAATGCTTGGCGTTTTGGTACTCATCGCCTCTTTAATGAAGCAGCAGTACCGTCCTGAAGTGGATGCCGAGCAAGCGCGCGAGAAGGCCTCGAAGTTACAGGCGCTCATTCGTTTGTCGGAGGATCAATTGGCCACTATCGACGCGCGGAGTGCGAAAGGCGAAGATCGCACAGATGCTCTGATCGAACTCCGGGATCGAATATCACGAGGCCTCGCCGAGATCGAAAACCCCGAGACGATTTCGTCAAAGGCACGACCCGCGAAGTCATTACCTCAACATGAACCGGAGACTACTGAGTGAATTCGCTCTCGACAGGGCGGGCGGTGGTCTATGCTGAATTTGTGACAGACCGTACCCCGATGATGGTCGTCCAACTCAAGGTTGAAGCGTTGAAGGCGGTTTGGAATCCGCTTGAGAATCCGCCGTGGAGTTGGTATCACTGCCCTGAGTGGAGGCTGGTGCCCTTCACTCCGCAAGAAATTGCGACGGCTCTGAATGACCCAGAACTTGAAATTCTAGGTGCCGAATCCAGCGAAGGCTGGACAGACCGCAGCAAAGCGGATAGTCAATACTGTAATCGGCGGCGGCATCTGCTCCGTATCGCCTATCTCGTAAGGCACAAGGACGAGGCGCCTATCAGGATGGAAGAAGTGGTGAAGCTGAAGGTCTACGACGGCTGGCACCGACTAGCCGCAGCCATTTACCGAGGGGACGAAACAATCGCTGCCATGAAAGTTTCACAATCCTAGGGCAGGTGGCCCACTCAAGCCCGGTTTTGGCTTGAGTGGGGCAGTTCTACTGCTGGACAGAGTCTTCCTGCCGCTCTTTCGTGTTTTTCGTGTCGTCTATTCCGACTCGATCTTCACCGTCCCTCACAGCCTGTTGCATAGTGGGCGGGTGGCCAATATCTCCGGCGCGAGGATAACCCGAGTCGTCCTTAATTGTTGACAGGGAAGAACCCGGGGGTGCCCCAGGTCTCGCGCTTTTCGAGACCTGGGATTCCACGGACGTGCCAAGCTTGGGATTTCGCTAGAAGCGCCGCGGTGCCCCAAGTTTTCTTAGGAGAAGTTGATGATTATGCACTTGACACTGAATGGACTTCGAATGCCGCGAGGGTTCCCGGCGGGATACACGGGTCGCACCAAGCGGGTCCGTCCGGGCGTCTGTTCGGTTTTCGTAACAGGAAATATATTGCACAGTATTTAGTGCAGCTACCAAGGGTAGAATTAGTAAGTAGTAAGGGGTGCTGATGCCCCGCAACAGACTTTGTAGGAGTGTCAGGCCCACCAGATACAGACTCCAGGGACATCCCGGTCCCCACGTGCTATCCGACAAGCGTTAGATGGTTAGGTGGGGGCTCGGAGCCGCCGCTAAGCTACAGGAGGTTCCTCATGACAACACCCAGAGTCCTGGTCGTCGAGGATGACGATGCCGTTCGTATGATGCTGCAAGAAGGACTGCAACGCGACGGGTTTGAAGTGGTGGTTGCTTCGAACGTACGCGACGCGCTTAGGCACATCGCAGCGGAAGGTTTCGATGTCCTTCTCTCAGACCTGCACCTGCCTCTCGCCGGAGATGGCTTCACCCTGGTCAGCGCCATGCGCCATACTCATCCGGATGCGTTGACCGTGGTTGTCAGCGGGTACCCCGCGCTGGACGAGGCGATTTCTGCGCTTCTTTCCCAAGTCGATGAAATCTTTACGAAACCGGTTCGAATCGGCCCACTTAAGGAACTCATTCGCACCAGACTAGCCAACCCTCACACTATTAGACGGCCGAAGCCGGAATCTATCGCCTCCATATTGAAGCGCGAGAGCGAAACTACGATTCAGAATTGGCTGAATGCGGTGGAACAGGATGCGGAACTGACATGTATTCCTCTGGACCGCCTTGAGCGCACGGGGCACCTCCCTAAGCTCGTTCAGGACCTCATTGTTCGTCTGCAACTGGACTCGGGATTGCCAGCCCCGATTTCCACGGCAGCTCGCGACCATGGAGCGATGCGGCTCCGACAAGGCTACACCGCCGCCATGGTGGTGGAAGAATCTCGTATTTTGCAGGTGAGCATCTTTAGCACCTTGCAAAGGAATTTGTGCAGCGTGGACTTTAGTAGACTATTGCTCGACGTGGTGACCATCGCGGATGAAGTCGATTCGCAATTGAAGCAAGCGATGTTCAGCTACGTGCTGCCTTTGAAATCTCGGACGGCTAGACTGGCGGTGTAGGCGGGTGGGCCAGTTTAACGAAGGGAATATAATGCGGGTTTGTTTTTTGACAGTATCGAGAATAACTGGGGCTGCGCCCCTTCTCACGCTTTTCGAGAAAGCCTGCCCTGAGCGATAGCCGAAGGCGGGCCCTTCCCAACTGCCGACACCTGACACTGCGGTGCCCCTAATCAGTCCTTAGACATTTTTCGTCACATTTTTCCCGTACGGCTATCACAGACACCCAATCAGAATCGCGCAATAATTCACCGACACTAGAGCATCGAAAATTGCGCCCGTCTCCAGAGACGGACCTAAAATCCGCCGCAAAACATCTCCGGCGGCTCTTTGACAAAAGGACGACAAGTACACCAATAAAGCACTAATAGCGGCGATCCCGCACCTCGCCAAGTGCACGCCAAATCGCAGAAACACCAGCTAAGTCCTTATTCATGTAGTTGATAGAGCTAAGTACTTTAATTAGAATAGTTTAGCGGAAATCGGGGGGGGGGGGGGGGGACCATAAAGTTATATATTGAGTAATATCCATACAGTAAACATCCAAAAATGGAGTCAAAACCACCAAAACTCGGAGGTCCCTCCGACGCAGGTTTCCCGGCAAAATACCCGGCAAAATAAAAGACACTCGCGGGTGGCGCCCACGCGGCTCTTAGAGCAATCTCACTTCTTCGCGTCGGTCGAGATATACTTCGCGGGCAAGGGACAGGGACAACGAAGGGGCCACGCGGCCTGAACCCATGCCTGAAGAAAAGTCTGCCTCTCCGGATCGCATTCCGGCTCCCAGGCTTTCTCGCCGCACCGCCTGTAAGCTGGGAATCGCCACGGCGTTGCTGGCAGCGGGGCGAAAGGTGGCGGGCACAGTTGCGGGCATAGTTTTGCCGTTGACTGCGCACAGCAGTGCTCCGGCGACTAAAAACCAAATGACCACTAGGCCTCACATCGCAGTAATCGGCGCAGGCGCCTTCGGCGGATGGACCGCCCTCTATCTTCTTCGCGGCGGAGCGCAAGTCACGCTGCTCGATGCCTGGGGCCCGGGAAATTCGCGAGCATCTTCGGGCGGCGAGACTCGTGTGATCCGCGGCGCTTACGGCCCCGATCAGCCTTACTCAAAACTCGCCGCGCGCGCACTCGTTCTTTGGAAGCAGCACGAAGCCCAGTGGAAGCGAAAATTCTTTTTCCCCATCGGAGTGCTCTGGATGGTCGAAGACGATGGCACATTCGAGCGCGGCTCACTTCCGTTCCTGAGAGACGCCGGAATTCCTTTCGAGCAGCTCGACGTGAAAGAACTCGCGCGCCGCTGGCCGCAGATAAATTTCGAGAAGGTCGAGTGGGGCATTCACGAGCCACAAAGCGGATATCTGCTCGCTCGCCCTTCGACGCAAGCGGTGGTCGATAAGTTTGTAGCCGAAGGCGGAGAGTATCGCCAAGCAACGGTAGCAGCGCAGAATCTCGAAAGCGGTCAGTGGAAGGCCCTGCCGCTATCAGATGCATCAACCTCGAATGAGTCCAGCATCGCGGCCGACCGCTACGTCTTCGCCTGTGGTCCATGGCTGGGAAAGCTCTTCCCGCAAACGGTCGGTCCGCATTTTATGTCGACCAGGCAAGAGGTCTTTTTCTTCGGCACTCCCGCAGGCGATTCGCGTTTCAACGAAGGCAACATCCCAGTTTGGGGAGATCACAGCGACCACTTCATGTACGGAATTCCCGGCAACCAGGGACGCGGCTTCAAAATTGCCGATGACACGCGCGGGCACGAGTTCGATCCCACGTCAGGCCAGCGGCTGGTGAGCGAAGGTGGTCTGGCTGAAGCACGCCGTTATCTCGCCTACCGTTTTCCGGGGATGAAAGATGCGCCGCTGCTCGAAACGCGAGTCTGCCAATACGAAAACACGACCGACCATGATTTCATAGTCGATCGGCATCCGCTCAATCAGAATGTGTGGATCGTCGGAGGAGGTTCAGGCCACGGATTCAAGCACGGCCCAGCGCTCGGCGAGATGGTGGCAAAGCTAGTGCTGAAAGACGAAACTGCGGACCCGCTATACCGCCTGGCCAGATTAGCAGCAAATACCGGAAAGTGATTTGCCCCTGTGACCCCCGTGCCCCCTGTGGTAAAGATTTTTTCAACTCGAGGACACGAAGAAAATTGCGGAGCCCTACTGAATCTGAATCACGCTTTCCGAACTGGAGGCCTTGATCTCCTCAACGCGCGCCGCCACGTTGCGGGCAAACGCGAACAGCGACTTCGCATGAGGCGAGTCCTCTCCCTGGAGCACGGACGGAGAGCCACTGTCGCCCGATTTGCGAATCTCCGGATCGAGTTCGATGCCTCCGAGAAAAGCAATATCGAACTGCTTCGCTGTCTTTTCCGCGCCGCCGCGCGAGAAGATATCGATTTCGTGCTGGCAATGCGGACAGACAAAATAACTCATGTTTTCAACCATGCCGACGATGTCCACCTTCATCTGGCGGAACATCTCGATGGCCTTGCGAGCGTCCTGCAGCGAAACGTCGGACGGTGTAGAGACCACGATCGCGCCGGTCAGCGGAACAGTCTGAATCAGCGAGAGCGCGACGTCGCCGGTTCCCGGAGGAAGGTCAATCACAAGATAATCAAGCTGTCCCCATTGCACCGATCCCAGAAACTGCTTGATGATCGAATGCAGCATGGGACCGCGCCAAATCAGCGGCTTGTCTCCAGGGTTGAGGAAGCCAACCGAGATGACCTTGAGTCCATGCGAGTTGATGGGCGCGATCTGGTTTTCGCCCATCACCTTGGGTTGCTCGTTAGTGCCGAGCATAAGCGGAACGTTCGGACCGTAGACGTCGCCGTCGAGCAATCCAACTTTGTGGCCCATCTTGCTCAGAGCGATTGCCAGATTGACCGAAAGCGTGGTCTTGCCGACGCCGCCCTTACCGGAACCAACCGCGATGATGGCGTTAACGCCAGGCAAAGGTTGCGGCGTCGGCTGTTGCTGTCCGGGATGTTGGGAATGAGCGCTCATATTTCGATTATACGGGAGGAGAAAGAAGCACTCAGCATTCAGCACTCAGCATTCAGCGCGAAATCAGGTTTTTCCTGAATGCTGAGTGCTGAGTGCTGAATGCTCAGTAGTGCCCTTCCCCACTTTTCGGCGCGACGATTCCGCGCGGCGTATCTCGCGGCGGCGCGCGGCATCTTCGTAGCGCCGCTTTTCATCTTCGGTCTCGGGGACAACAGGCGCGACGGCCATGCGATTTCCGGCAGCATCGATAGCGACAAAGGTCAGATAAGCGGAGCTGACATGACGGCTTTGTTCGGTGTGATAATTCTCCACCCAGACCTTCACGCCAACTTCCATCGAAGAGTGGTAGACCCGATTGACCGACGAGCGCAGGACTACGAAATCTCCGACGCGAACCGGCACGAGAAAATCCAGATGATCAATGGAAGCCGTCACCACATACTGGCGCGAGTGGCGATGAGCGGCCATGGCGCCGGCGAGGTCGATCCAGTGCATCAGGCGTCCACCAAGAAGCGCGTTCAGCGGATTGGCGTCGTTAGGCAGCACGATCTCGGTCATTTCCGAGATCGATTCGCGCACCGGCCGCGGGGTTAACTTCGCTTTGTCATTGTTGTTCATAGACTGTCAGACAACAACAGCGCTCAGCCGGACGCGATATGTCTGGAGATAGCAGGTTGCGAGTCTGAGCACGCGCGGGTCCGCGTCTGCGTTGAGCCAAGCCTCGCTCGCCAGGTCGAAAATCAATTTCCCATGTTCGATCGGAGCATGAGCTAACTCGCAAACAAAGCAGATCGTGATCTGCTCCCCGCCGGCTCGGGCAACCGAAAAACGAATAGCATCCCAGTCACGGCGCAGCGGAAGATGCGGACAGGCGGTTGCGTAACCAAGATTGCAGAATTCCCGTATGTACGCTTCCGACGTCGCTAGTTCCTGCCCGGAGGCGCGGCAGTTTCCCGTCCATCCCGCTCCCAATGGCAGACGCGAAGGATGCGGCCAGGACCCGTCGTTTATGATTTCGCGCGGCACAAAAAAAGGGCAAGCCAAAGTTGTTCCCTCGGAGAAAGCCCATTGTAACGCGGGGCGTGATATCAATGGAGAGCAGCTTTTGGCTCTTAGCTTTTGGCCATTGGCTTTCAGTCTTTTCTGAGAACTGAGAACCGGGAACTGAGAACTTTCTCTATGGATCGAATTGCCATGCTAAGCGAAATTCTTGCCGCGAATCCCGAGGATTCGTTTGCGCGCTACGGGTTGGCGCAGGAGTACTCGAATGCTGGACAAATCGAGCAGGCGCTTCAGGAATTTAGAACGCTGATCGAGAAAAATCCGGATTACACGCCCGCATACTTCATGGCGGCGCAAACACTAGCCAAAGCGAGCCGCGTCGATGAGGCCAAGCGCATGCTAGTGGACGGCATCTCCTCCGCCCGCCGCACCGGCAACACCCACGCCCAATCCGAGATGACCGCCATGCTGGAAGAACTGGGGTGAGGCGATTGCAGAGGTTAGAGGTCAGATTGCAGAGGTGAGAACTACCAGGCCTGTGATTGTTTCACCTTTGCAATCTGACCCTCCAACCTCTGACCTTGTCCGCAGTGCTACACTCTCCTGTTCCGCGGAGGCACGCCATGCGCCGTCTTTCTTTTCTCCTCGTTCTTCTCCTCTCTATTCCCGCCTTCTCTCAAGCCAAGCACCCCTTCACTTTCGAAGACATGATGAAACTGAAGCGTGTCGGCGAGCCTGAACCATCGCCTGATGGCAAGTGGGTGCTGTTCAGCGCGGTCGATGTGGATCTCGCCACAAATAAAAAGACACCGCACATCTGGATCGTCCCTCTGAATACGAATAGTGGAGCGACGGGCGTCCCGCCCGTCCAGCAAGCCCCTGGAGGACCAGCAAACGAGCGCATACTCATCGCCGATCAGGATGGCGACCGCCCGCGCTGGGCGCCAGATGGCAAGCGCTTCGCCTTTATCTCGAATAAAGAAGGCGGATCGCAGGTCTGGATTGCGGAGTTTGGTAGCGTCGCGGGAAATGTCACTGCTGTGCACAAGCTGACCACAACTGCGACTGAAGCCGGTGGCGAACTTTGGTCGCCTGATGGAAAACACATTCTGTTTACCTCCGATGTTTATCCCGAGTGCGATGGCAAGCCTGACGTCGAGGCGGCGTGCAATGCGAATAAAGTAAAAGAAGCGGAAGATTCGAAGGTCAAGGCGCTGATCTTTGATCGCCTCCTCTATCGCCATTGGAACGCCTACAAAGCGGGCAAGCGCAGCCACATTTTTGTTGTCCCTGCCGATGCTTGCGTAGGGACAGCCGCCCCCGGCTGTCCAGCGGGCGCAGCTCGCGACCTCACGCCCGGCGACTACGACGCGCCCGTGTTCTCGCTCGGCGGGCAGGACGACTACGCCTTCTCGCCCGACGGGCAGGAGATTTGCTACACCTCGAACCACGACAAGGTCGAAGCCACGTCCACCAACAACGATCTCTGGATCGTCCCGGTGAATGGCGGAGCAGCCAAGAACATCACCGCCGACAATCCCGCTAGCGACTCGACGCCGCTCTATTCGCCCGATGGCAAGTACATCGCCTACCGCGCCCAGCAGCGTCCGGGATACGAGAGCGACCGCTTCCGGCTGATACTGTACGACCGCAAGACAGGCGAGAAGAGGGACTTAACGGAGGGTTTTGATCGCTGGGCCGGAACCTTCACCTGGGCGCCGGATTCAAAAATGATCTACTTCAGCACAGACCACAAAGGCCACAGCCTCATCTACGCCGTCGACATACGACCGGCCACTGGATCCAGTAAGGAGCGGCCCGCGTTCTCCAGACGTGTCCTTGTGGGCGGGTACAACGACGATCTGGCTGTGACCCCTGACGGGAAGACGTTGGTGTTCAGCCGCATGTCGATCGCAGCACCGAACGAAATCTATGCTAGCGATGTGGGCGGCGACGGTTGTCCCGCTAGGACCGGGGACGTTGATCCAGGGAAAGAGGATTGCACCTTAAACAAGGATTGGGCGATCACTCGAGTGAACGAGAGCCTACTGTCGCAAATTAGCATGTCAAAGATCGAATCCTTCTCCTTCACCGGCGCAAAGGGCGACAACGTCGAAGGCTTCCTGGTCCGTCCGCCGAACTTCGATGCCTCCAAGAAATATCCGCTGAAGTTCATCATCCATGGTGGTCCCCAGGTCCCGATGGGCGATCTCTGGAGCTATCGCTGGAACGCCGAGCTTTTCGCCGCCAGTGGATACGTAGTCATCATGATCAACTTTCACGGGTCGCCGGGATACGGGCAGAAGTTCATTGACGCGATCAATGGTGACTGGGGCGGCGCTCCGTTTGAAGACCTGATGAAGGGCCTCGACTACGCGGAGAAGACTTACCCGTTTATCGATAAAGACCGCGAGTGCGCGCTGGGCGCCAGCTACGGCGGATACATGGCTAACTGGGTGCTCGGCCACACCGACCGCTTCAAATGCATCGTCTCGCACGACGGCATGTTCAACACATTCTCGGCATGGGGCACAACGGAGGAACTCTGGTTCAACAACTGGGAGTTTCAGGGCACGCCCTACACCAATCATGACATGTACAACAAGTGGTCTCCGCGCAATTCGGCCAAGAATTTCAAGACGCCGACCCTGGTCATCCACGGCCAGCTCGACTACCGCCTCGACGTGAGCGAAGGCTTCCAGCTTTTCACCACGCTGCAGACTATGGACGTGCCGTCGAAGATGCTTTACTTCCCCGACGAAGGCCACTGGGTGCTGAAGCCGCAGAATTCGCAGCTTTGGTACAAGACGGTCAACGACTGGGTGGATCAGTGGACGGCGACGAAGAAGTAGCCGTCAGCAAAATCAGTCCGGTGGAGCGAGGGGCGTCCTCGCCCGTCCAGCACACACTCCCACCTGTGGGGACGGGCGCGTCGCCCGTCCGGCGGATGCCAAGCCGCCGCGTTAGAACAGAGACCCGTCTCCGGCCAACACCTTGCAACTTCGTTTGTCCTCGGGAAACGAGGTGCTTGACCAGTGCTGAGATTGGTTCTGTGCCTTGCTCTTAGCATCGGCGCTCAGAGCATCGGCGCTCGGAGCAACGCCAGCAACGTCGTTCTCCGCTGGCACCTCCTTCTTCTGAGCTTTAGGTTTGGCTTTGGCCGGCTTCGATCTCGCAGGTGTAGGAGGCACAGAGTTCTCGCTCTCTGGATTGACCGCCGCCGGGCCCCTCCGATCGCTACAAGCATCGTCCGTCGCTGATTCCGAGCACGCGCTTGCGGTCGAATCCGACGCCGGTTCGTTTCCTGGATCGCCTTGCGGAACCGCGAATAACATTTCCGGCACTCTTTGTGACGCAGGCGTTTGCGGGCCAAATTGCAGGCTACGAGGTGCAGACGGAGTTTTTGGGCGTCCAGTTTTTGGGGCCGGAGCCGAAACTATCGCTGCCACGCTCTCCATCTGAAACTGCGCCGTCGATTGCCCGGCACTCACGGTGATGAACACGTCGCACGGGCCTACGCTTCCGGCTGAGGGCACGATGGAGGCGAGGCCGTCCTGAGCGCTCACGACCTGCCCCTGCGACGATCCAAGAATAACGGGCATTCCATTTTCCGGGACCCGCGCCAGCGTGGTCTTAAAGGTGACATTCACTCCCATCACCGGATCCTCGGCCAGCGAGCCGTCGGTCACTCGCACGATCAGCGGCTGAAAAGACTGCCCTGTCGGCACAACCTGCGACGACCCGCTCGCGGTCTCCAGCATCCAGAGCGAAGACGGCGTCGAGAACAAAGTAAAAGTCTGGCAAGGCGCATTGTTCGGAGCGACACAAGCACTCGCCTGCACATCGGCATTTTGATTCGTTACCTGTGCGGTGATTGTGGCGAATCCCGAGGCGTTGGTGGTTCCACTGCTCGCCGAAAGCGAAGCCGCACCCTTAGTGATGGCGAAATTGACCGCTACATTCGCCTTCGGCACGCCCAGGTCAAGCGCTTCGACGGTGAGCGGAACAGCGAGCGTCGCGCCTTGTCCAACCCAGCGCGTCGGCGTCACCGCAACCAGGTCGAGCGCGGATGAGGTTCCCACCACCGTGGCCTGTTGCGACTGCGGCGGCGTGTACGAGGCTGGAGCCAGAGCTATCATGATCGTGCTTTGTCCGGTCGCGGTGGGAGTCACCCAGCTGGAAGATTCTCCCGCTTCATCGCTCAGCACTGAGCACGAAGAAGCTCCGCCGCACGCCGTGAACTGCAAGCCGTTGGTCGCGCTCCAGGCAATCGTCGCCCCGCTCACCGCCGTAATTCCATCGGCGGCAACGGCGCGCACGCGGAGGGCATTGGCGGCGACGGACCCAACCGGAGTTGCCGGCTCCGCACCTTGCAGCAGAAGCAAGAGATCTGTCGACAGCGCGCCATAGGTCAGCGCGCCAATCATTTGTGAGAACGCGCCACTCACGGGATCTGTGACCTGGATCGAAGCAGTTCCATCCAGCAATCCGGCGGGGACGGCCACCTCGATCTGGCTCGCCGACGCCGACAGCGTGGTGCCGTTGTTACCAGCAACGCTCACCTGCAGCTTTGGACTGAACCCCGTGCCATTCAGAGTGGTAACGCCGCCAGCAAGACTGAGGCGCGCCGGCGTCACCGTATCCGAATAAAGCAGACTGGCACGGTAGAAATAATCTGGACGACCGTCGCCGCGGAAGTCGGCAACTCCCACTCGGAACGTATCTGTCACCGTGAACTGCGCATCCAGACGGCTCATTCCCCAAGTGGTCGTGTTGAATGCCGAGGCCGTGGACGCGGGCGCGGGATTGCCGCTCTGGTCGCTCAATTGCCAGATCCCGATCACAGGCAATAGTTTGGTTTCGGTCGGCTGGCCGGTTTCGTCGAGGGCGGTCACCGAAACCGAAGCCGTCCGATTCGCCTGCGCAGTGAACTCGAACCAATCGGTGCTGCTGTAACCGGAGATCCACGAACCCCATCCGCCGCCTTGTGGAAGGGCCGCCGGAAGCGCGTAAGTCGACCCGCTGCCGGGATGCGCCTGCGCGATTTCATTCTGCAACATCAGGATGTCCCGCTCGGCGTTCGACGCGTTCGTGACAGTGACTACCACAGGAGCGAATGAACCCGAGGGCGCCACCTGTGTGGGAGCGTACGGTTCGGCGCCCAGGGACCAACTCGCGTCCAGCGCCTCCACGCTTAGTTGGTATTGGGCAATGGATTGCCCAGTTGGAATCACGAGTTGGCCCAGATCGAAAAAACCTTCGAGCGCGGGATCACTGGAGCCCCACCGGTCATAGCGAAGGCCATTTGCGTCCGCATATCCATTGATGATGTTGCCCGCGTTGCCGTGAAACGCATATCCAGAAACGGAAGTGACGACGCCCTGCCGCGAGGGCTTGCCGGTTCCGTCGATCAGCCGTGCGACCACGTTGACGCCCTGCATCGGCTGCACCGCGTTCCCGGATGCATCGGTGAAGTACACGCTGCCGTAAATTCTGCCCGCCGGTTGCGGGTTTACATTGCTTGGATAAAGCCGCGCGAGCGCGTTCGCATCGTCCAATTTGGGGACGGCCGCGTTGGGGTAACAGAGGCTGATGGGCACGCACGAGATCGGATCGGCAAAGTGCATCAGCGGAAATCCCGCAAAGTCAGAGTCGGCCGGAGGTGGTTTCCGCGTCAACACGTTCAGATTGGCTTGCGACCATCCCAAGCCAAGGATGCGCCCCAGGACGCGTATCAGCCGATATTGCACGTCGGGCAGTTGCGCACTGGTGGCCGCGCAGACTCCGTTGATCACCACGAACGCGTGCACGATGTTCCCAGCCGTGGTGAAGCTGTCCGGCCCGCCGTAGACGGCGTTGGTGAAGCAATCGGCCAAGCCTCCAGCGCCCTGGCCGAGCAGTGCATCGGTGACCGTCCCGTCGTAGTCGTAAACAATTCCAACTGGAGTGCCCGTGGCTGCCGATGTAATGTCCGCAGGAGCGGTGATCGATCCATTGGCGGCGGCTACGATATTGCCGCCGTTCACGTCTTCGGCAAGGTGTCCGGTCTGCGATGCGCTGAGGGCGACACTTGAAATGCTGGTCCAAGGAATGAAGGCGGCGGCAACAAAAACATCGGCCTGTGCGTTGGGAAGGATCGGACTCAGGTCCCCCTGGTCAGTGAAGTACTGTACGGAGCCATTCGCCCAGATCAGAGAATGGCCTTCGACTCCGGGATCGTAGCCGGAGCCCGCGATAAAGGCCGGGCCTCCGGCGCGGCTGGCAATGGCACCGCAGATAAGGAGGATGGCAACGGACAGAATTCGCGAGCGCATGTTCACTCCTCTTCATTTCTGGCGCTGCGGATGGACCGCTCTAGTTGAACGACGCTGACGCTACGGGTATCGGCAGGCACGGGCGGCGGAGGCTCATACTTGGACACGTTCTTACCGCTCGAGTCGAGAGCAACCTGGCCGAGAGATCCGCCGACAGGGCTGGTAAAGCCCAAGCGACTCAGCGGATATAAGAAGATAAGAATGTGCTGGCCACTGCGCATCGGGCGATGCATGGACCATGCTCCCGCCCACTCGTGAATGGTTAGAATTTGTCCTTGCTCGACGCCGGCAATCGCATGGTCCACGCGAAAACGTAGTTGGACCGCCGGAGTTGCCGAGGGGACCGCCGCCGGATCTGCCCGATCGGTTGCCGCGGTCCGGGTTGTCAGAATCTGGGTCGCGGCGGTGAGCACCGTGCCGGCGAATATCATCCCGGCCCGGCGCGAAAGCTGTTTCCATTGCGGACCTAGAACGCGTTCAGCGATGACTTGATCCGATTGCTGCGCGGCGGCAAAGCTCGACAGGCAGAAATTCGATAGACAACCGAGTGTAACGACCAACACGCGTTTTGACGCAGGCATAGCGAGTCACTTTCTGGAGGGAATGGGACCGGGAGTGGCCCTTGGAGTAATCAGCGTAGCGCGTTACGGATCAGAGCGATGTACGGGCGGTCACTACTGTTTGTGATGAATCGCCAAATAGTGCGGACGAGGAATAATAGATCGCACTGCAGGGCTCGTTCGGCTCATTTGTAGTTCTGCTCGATCCATTCCGGATAGCGGTACTTCAGCATGTAAGAGATCCACATTCCTTGCGCCGTCGCGTGGGCCGTCGGCAATTCGTCGCCAAAAGAGAAGTGGTAAGGCGTTCGAGACCAACCGTGCCAGCTTTCCAGCCAACCCCCATCGATCTGCTGCGCAGCGAAAGCCCTCTCGACCCATCGGGGCCGGATCAGATCGGGCCTGCCGGCAGCAAGCAGAAATGCAAGCCGCTGCAGATAGAGGTCGGTCACGCGAAAATCGATAGCGGCTTCCCAGGCGATTCGTTCCTCGATCTTTTGCATCAGGCGATCCAACTCCGGAGTGGAGCCTTTGGATTTCCGGTAGAAGCATAGCGCTAACAGTTGATGCGTCGCTTTTCCCGTTCGATACTTGTCGGGAGAGAACATGTCGTCCCGCTCCTTGGGCGACAGGGCTACGTCGTTCGGAGCAGCTCCGTGTAGGATCCAACGCTGGTACTCATCGAGACTCTGGAGTTCCTGGTCGCTCGCCGCATTCGTCGGCAGCGCTGGATCCACCGTCTTGCCCAAGATACTGGCTTCGGCCTTCCACGCGTCAACGAAACTGGAACGAAGTGCCTTCATCCGTGGCTCGCTGGAAAGCGAGGCACAGTCCACCACCATGTGGGCGGTCACGGCGTTGGATAGAAGAGAGCGGCCTTCGCGCGTGGAGACGCTTCCCGTCGCAGTTTGCCGATACTGCCCGAGCGCCCAGTCCGTGCTGCGGGCGAGCGTCCGATCGAGATTCCCAACGAACTCCGCGCGGGAAGGCCGCTGGATCGAGACATTATTGTTGAGCACCGCCGCTCCGAGCGCCAGCACTAACAGAATTGCAACGGACAGCGCGATTCGTCGCAACCATCTGAAGAAGGTACCGCGCGCCGAGCTTCTGCCAGGAGGAACTCTCATCTTGGCCCTGTTCTCTGGCGGGAACCGGTCAAACCACCGGCGACATCGTTTCTCCTGCTAGCGCAGAAGACGATTGGGAAGCCCTGCGCAGATAAACTGCACAACCCGAAATCCGAGGCGAGCGTGAACTCGAAAAGCTATCTAGTGCGGCGGTTCGCCTTGGCGGCCTTCCGCTGCGACTTCTCGTATTTCTTCATTGCCTTCCGTTGTCTTTTCGACAACTTCTTTGACACTTTTTGCTGCTGCTTAGCTTCCTTCCGCGCCCGCCGCATATTTTCCGTGGTACTGGTGCGTTGAGCTTGAACCGGTATGGACCATGCAACACTAAAGGCAACTAACAGCAAGATGAAAGCGACAATTCGTTTCATAACGTCTCCGAACAGAACGTCCTGAAGCGATCTTACAACGAAGCCGCGTCCGGCTCACACGCGAGGTGTTACTTCTGTAATCACGTCTGATTTCCGCAATCGCTAATGAATCGTCTTCGTCTTCCGCGACATGTAATCCATCAGCAGATATTGGCCGAGCGTGTATGGCGTCGTGAAGTAGGCCTTGCCGCGGCACATCTGCGTTACTTTCTGGACGAACTGCACCAGTCCATAATCTGACGCCAGCATGAACGTATTGATCAGCACGCCCGCCCGTTTGCACTTTGAAACTTCTTCGAGGGTCTGGCTGACCACCAGCGGATCGAGGCCGAACGCGTTCTTGTAGATGCGTCCGTCTTCGAGTGTGAGGGCGGAGGGCTTGCCGTCGGTGATCATGACGATCTGCTTCATGTCCTTGCGCTGGCGCTGCAGGATGCGCTGCGCCATGCGCAGGCCCTCGCGCGTGTTCGTGTAGTACGGTCCGACTTTCACCCTTGCCAGTTGCGAGAGCGGGACTTCTTCCGCGGAATCGTGAAACAGCACCAGGGACAGCGAGTCTCCGGGATACTGCGTCCGAATCAGCTGCGACAGGGCCATCGCAACTTTCTTCGCCGGAGTGAAGCGGTCTTCCCCATACAGAATCATCGAATGGGAGCAGTCGAGCATCAACACCGTCGCACATGACGATTGATATTCGCACTGATGCACCTGCAAGTCGCGGTATTCGAGGTTCAGCGGAAGTCCGAGGCCTTCGCGCTGAATCGCCGAAGAAAGCGTCGCCGTGATGTCGAGGTTCAACGTATCGCCAAATTCATATTGTTTCGACGCGCCGCTCGCCTCGATGCCCGTTGCCATGTCGCGCGTGTCATGGCGTCCAAAACT
Source organism: uncultured Acidobacteriaceae bacterium (assembly GCA_963789205.1). Classification (GTDB taxonomy): domain Bacteria; phylum Acidobacteriota; class Terriglobia; order Terriglobales; family Acidobacteriaceae; genus Acidiflorens. The sequence continues at coordinate 123,937 of CAWBJV010000006.1, read as the reverse complement.
CGATTTGCCGAGCGACCCCAGCAGATCGCGCAGGGCTTTGAAGCCCAGAAAGTCGAGGCTCTTGTCGGTGATCTCGAACTTTGCCTGCTGTTGCGCGTCGCCGACCTGTCCACCCACACTCGACTGCTTCGATGGATCGTGGGGCTGGTCAATGGATATGTAATCTTCATGCTGCATGCGCTCGATCAGCTTTTCGATCAGTTCATCGAGTTCGCCTTCCATCTGCATCTGCTGCAGGCGATCGCGCATTTCTTCGTCAAACATCTCGCCATTGAGCAGCGCTTGTTCTAGCGCACGCCGCAACTCGTCGAGCGTCTGCTCGCCCTCCGGCAGTTCGTACCAGAAATTGTCGTTGAATCCGCTCTGCAGAAAATAGTCGGAGAGCGCGCTGAGCAGGTCTTCCATGCTCATGTCGGCGGCCGGGTCGGGAACGTATTTGGTGTAGCGAATCCTCTTCATGGAATTAGTCGTTGGTCGTTCGTCGTTAGTCGTTCGCTATTTCACCGACGGCCTCCGCCCAGGTTTCTCACGAATGAAGCTGGCGCTCAATGGCCGAAACGAGGCTGGGATATTACCGTCGTCTACAGATACACCGACGTGAAAGTACTTGTCGGTGTTTTCCAAGAGCTCCACTTCCACTTGGTGGTTCTTACCATTGAACACGACCTCGTAGACTTGCGTCTCCGTCAGGTCCGCTCTGAGCTGTTCGCACGACTTCGCGCTCCACCGCTCAACCTCGGCGTCTAATACGGGGCGCCACTGCTCGCGACGTTTCAGCATGCCCTTGGTCATATTGGTACTTTTGTCCCGCGACGCTCGGCCAGCGACAAACGACTAATTGAAGCTTCTCTTCCTTCCAAATCCTGGCTCTTCCCGGTCAAACGCCGGCTTTTCTGCAACCTTGGGCTGTTTCTCGCCCGCCGTAAACACGCGCTCCTCGTTGCGTCCGATTTTCTTGTGGGCGTGCAGGCCTTCCAGGACGAACTCCGCCGCCGACACCTGCATCTCCGCACTGTCTTTGGCGTTCACGTTCAGCTTGCCCATTTTTTCCATCAAGCCCTGAATCTGGCTCAGGCCTTCTAGAACGTCCTCGGCCGCGGCATTGTCGCTGAGCTGAATCTCGCCGCCCAGATCGAACCACTGCACCACCTGATTCATGTTGACGCCATGAAGATACGTATCGAAAGCCTTCGCGACGGCTGTGCGAATCAACTCGCGGCTTACGTAGTCCGCGCCTTTCATCTCGCCTTCGTACTCCAGTTCCAGCTTGCCCGTTATTGCCGGGAGCGCGGCGTAGATGTCGCTGATCCGCGGCACAATAAATTGTTCCCGATGCGTCAGCGCGCGCCGCTCGGCATTTGAAACCACGTTCTCGATCGCCGAGATCGGCAGGCGCTGGCTCACGCCCGACCGCTTGTCGATTTTCTTGTCGTCCCGCGCCGCGAAGGCGATCCGCTCGATCACTTCCTGAACATACTTCGGAATATGCAGCCGCGAACCATCACGCTGAATCCAGGCTTCCTGCGCGGTGATCGCGATGCCTTCTTCCACTGTCGCCGGATAGTGGGTGCGTATCTCCGACCCGATGCGATCCTTCAGCGGCGTAATGATCTTGCCGCGCGCGGTGTAATCTTCCGGATTCGCGCTGAACCCAATCGCGACATCGAGTGCCAGCCGGATCGGATACCCCTTAATCTGCACGTCGCCTTCCTGCATGATGTTGAAGAGTCCGACCTGAATCTTGCCCGCGAGATCGGGCAACTCGTTAATCGCAAAAATTCCGCGATTGGCTCGAGGCAGCAATCCATAGTGGACGGTGAATTCGCTTGATAGTTCGTGCCCACCACGCGCCGCCTTGATGGGATCGATATCGCCGATCAGGTCTGCGATGGTGACATCTGGCGTGGCCAACTTCTCTACGTAGCGGTGCTCGGGAGTCAGCCAGGCAATCGGTGTAGAGTCTCCTTCTTTCGCAATTAGTTCGCGGCACCGGCGGCAGATCGGGGCATACGGATTATCGTGGATCTCGCAGCCCGTGACATAAGGCATCCGCGGATCAAGCAGCGCGGTCAGCGCCCGTAGAATTCGGCTCTTTGCCTGTCCGCGCAACCCGAGGAGAATAAAATTATGCCGCGAGAGGATCGCGTTCACGATCTGAGGCACCACCGTGTCGTCGTATCCGACGATGCCCGGAAATATCGGGCCACCCTCGCGCAGCCGCGACATCAGATTCTCGCGCAGCTCATCTTTCACCCGCCGCGAGCCGAGACGCTGTGCAGTGAAAGGACTTTGGCGCAACTCGCCGAGAGTCCGGGCAACACTCATGGTGGGAACCCCCCAAAAGAAACAGCCTTACGCGGATTATACCGCCGCACCGGTTGCTGTTTTGTCAGATGAGTCGCGCGGAAGAAAAGATACTTTGATGCGCGACGGAACTCTGCGGCTTGGTTGCAGGAAACCAGGGTTGAGGGACGCCGACGCAGATCCTTACCACAGAGGGCACAGAGGTGCACAAGGGAAACCGTACGGCGTTTTTCTCTGTGGATTCTCTTCTGTGTCCCCTGTGTCCCCAGTGTCCTCGGTGGTGACGCTCTCCGTTCCGTTCACGGGGAGGAATTAGTTCCAGCGCGCCTTTGACGCCCGCCGCAGACCGGGCAGAATGGCCTCGAGATAGCCGATCACCGCCTCCAGACGTTTTGTTTCCGACAGGGTCGAGAGCAGGTTCTGCTTAAAGTCGAGGTCGAGCGGAAGCGACCCGGCGAGCAAAAAGGAAAGATTGCCGGCGTGTTCGTCGGGTCCGGAGGGCTCGGCCCCGGCTAGTTTCGCGATCTCCGCGTGCAACCGCACTGCGCGCGTCACCATCTGGACAGCCGGCTTGTCGGGTTCGTCTTCGCCTTCATCTTCGTCCTGCACCACCGAAATCTCGGCCCGCAAGAACGATCGATCTTCGTTGACCTGGATAACCTCAAACCGATCGACCCCGCGCGTCAGAATGTCCATGCGCCCATCGTCATATTTCTTGGTGACGGACATGATCTCGGCCGTGCAGCCGATGTCGGCGACTCCATCGGAAGACGCCCGCACCACCCCAAACGGCTTTTTCTGTTCCAGGCATTCCGCGATCATCTCCTTATACCGCGGTTCGAATATGTGCAGCGGCAGGGGAACGCCCGGCAGCAGCACCAGTTCGAGCGGGAAGATGGGCAACAGCGAACTCACGGCGTCTCCAGTGTTGACGATTTTACGCCATTACAAAAGTTCTCAGTTCCCAGTTCTCAGTTCTCGGAAAAGACCGACACTCTCCGGTTCCCACTCAGAACTGAGAACCGGGAACTGAGAACTTGCTGACATTGACTTCCGCGCCCTCCGCGCGATACAAGGGTCGCCATGGACATGGCGGGGAAAGTAGTCGTCGTCACCGGGGCTTCCATGGGAATTGGGGAAGCGATTGCCAAAGTTTTTGCCGATGAAGGAGCCAGCGTGGTCTTGCTGTCGCGCGATGCCAGTCGCGCCGAGGCCGCTCGCCACCGGGTTGGCCATACCGACCGCACGCTCGCCATGGCCTGCGATGTTCGCAATCGCGAAGATATCGGCCGGGCACTGGCACTAACGCTGCACCATTTTGATCGAGTGGATGTGTGGGTCAATAACGCGGGCGTGGGCATCCGCGACTCGGTCGCCGATATGGAGATGTCGGCGTGCCGCGAATTATTCGAAACCAATCTCTTCGGCACCATCGCCTGCACGCAGGCGGTGGTGCCCGCCATGCGCCAAGCGGGCGGCGGGGACATCATCAACATTTCAAGCGTTGCTGGACATATCCCGGTACCATTCATGGCCATATACTCCGCCAGCAAGTTCGCCATGAACGCTCTCGGAAAAGGCGCGCGGCTTGAGCTGAAACGCGACAACATCAACGTGCTTACGGTCTGTCCCGGCTATGTGCGCACCGATTTCGGCCAGCACGTGGTTGCCGACCGCAAGTTCAACGTCCGCCCGCAATCGGTTCAAGGCGTCACCGCTGAGCGAGTGGCTCGAGCGGCCTATCGTGGCTATCGTAAAAGAAAGCGCGAGGTCGTTGTCCCCTGGACCATGATTCCCGTCATAAAGCTGTACCAGTTATTTCCGGGGGTGGTCGAGTGGGCGATGGCCAAGGCCGTGCGGAACGCGCGCTAGAGGCGTTTGCCAGTGGAGAGCCGGGCGCCTCGCCCGGCCATATGGCAGCCGAAGACGGGCGATGCGCCCGTCGCTCCACCGCCAGATTGTGAAGGTAAAGAAAAGTAAATTCAGCTAACCTTCATGCGGTCGAAGCATCCAATAGAGTAGGCAGAACTGCAGTCTTCCACCCCTCGTTAGGGCCGTTTGCACGGCGGCTCTGGGGGTGGAGGCTGCCGTTAATTTTTTCGTGCTCCCTTTTCGTTAGAATAGGGTTATGAGATTCCAGTTCAGACCTGCGCGATTGACATTCCCATTCATTCTTTCTCTGGCCGCACTGTTTAGCGTCCTGTTGCCGATAGTTATGTCGCCTGCAGTGGCGCGCGCACAGGAAGGCGCTCTCGACAAATCCGAGCCCAAGGGAATCACCGTCGAGGAAATCATCAAGCGCTTCTCCGCTAAGGAGAAAGCGTTCAAGGAGGCGCGCGATCAGTACACCTTCCGGCAGGATGTCAAGGTCATGACGCTCGACGGCGATACTCCGGATGGTTACTACCAGCAAGTTTTCGATGTGACCTTCGACGACAAGGGACGAAAGATCAAGAACGTTGTCTTTGCGCCGCAGCCCACCCTGCAACGCCTGATGATGACCGAAGAAGACTTCGACGATATCGAGAACCGCCTTCCGTTCGTGCTGACCTCGGATGAAATCGGTGAATACGACATCCTGTACGTCGGCCAGCAAAAACAGGACGAATTGAATACTTATGTTTTCGATGTTGCCCCCAAGCAGATTGTCGGCAAGAAGCGCTATTTCCAGGGACGAATCTGGGTGGACGACCACGACTTTCAAATCGTGGAAACTTACGGCAAGACCGTACCCGATATCCGGAAGAAGAAAGGCAACGAGAACCTGTTCCCCAAGTTCACCACTTGGCGCGAACAGATTGACGGCCAGTACTGGTTCCCCACCTACACGCGCGCCGAGGACACCCTGAAATTCTCGATGGGGGACATCAAGATCCGCGAGATCATCAAGTACACGAACTACAGACGCTTTGGATCAAGATCGAAGATCACCTTCGAAGGCCAGGAAGTGCAGAAGGGGACGGAGCAAAAGAAACCGGAAGAGCAGAAACAGCCTGAGCCGCCGAAGCCGCAGTAGAAGGTGTCAGATGTCAGCTATCAGCTGTCAGCACGAGCCCATCGCCTAGGGTTCGTACACGCAGACGATCGCATTTCCTGAGAGCCGATAAAAACAGCTTCAGCACGCGAAGGTCGGGATAGTCGCGGCGAGGACGAATCGATAAACTTGCAGGCATGGAACCTCGACCCCGGTTGCGCGTAACCGCGTTGCCTATAACAGCGGAAATCATTGCTCTTGCTGTGATCACGCCAGTCTTCATGGCTGTTTTGGCGTACGGACAAGCGTCTACTTCTTTTAAGTCGAACGAAGCGCATCCCGACGGAAGCATCACCTTCCGTTACAAAGACCCCACCGCCAGCACGGTTCTGCTCAACCTCGAAGGCGCGGGTAAGCCGCTGCCCATGCAAAAAGACGGCGACGGGGTGTGGACCGTAGTCACGCCTCCCCTCCCGCCCCAGATTTACGGATATGGATTTGAGGTCGATGGGCGATCGGAACTCGATCCGAAGAATCCGGTCACCAAGCCGAACCTGATCTATGTCGGGAACCTGGTGACTGTGCCGGGCAGCGTGCCCCAGCTATGGGAGTCGCGCGAGGTGCCCCACGGCGTGGTGCATCACTACGTCTACACGTCCAGAGTGGTAAAGGGTTTGGTGGACGGTCAAAGTGAGTACTACGTCTATACCCCCCCGAGTTACGATCCGAAAAGGGCCAAGCCGTATCCGGTGCTGTATCTGCTGCACGGTTGGAGTGACATGGCGAACGGCTGGATAGCAGTCGGACAGGCAAATTTCATTTTCGACAACCTGATCGCTGAAGGCAAAGTGGAGCCGATGCTCGTGGTGATGCCACTTAGCTATGGCGACATGAAGTTTGTGACGAGCGGCGGTGGAGTGTGGGACGATGACGCGGCGGTTGATCTCAACGTTTCCCTTTTCAGCCGGGCACTGCTGACCGAAATACTGCCGCAGGTGGAGTCCGCCTATCACGTTTCGAGGGACCGGAATGACCGGGCGATCACTGGACTCTCCATGGGCGGCCTGGAAAGTCTGACGATCGGGTTGACTCACCCCGAACAATTCGGCTGGGTTGGAGGATTCAGCTCAGCGCTTGGACACCGTGAAAAAGATGAGCTTGCGGCGCTGAGTGGAAAGAGTGCCGGTCTGCACCTGCTCTGGATTGCTTGCGGAAAGGAAGATGACCTCATCACAAGGAACCGCAACTTCATCGCGTGGCTCAAGAGTAGAGACGTTCCGGTGACGGCCATTGAAACGCCCGGCGGGCACACGTGGATGGTGTGGCGAGATAATCTGGCGCACTTCGCGCCGCTGTTATTTCAGGGTAGGTAGAGGTGTTGCATGTCCCAAGATGAGTTCGAAACCTTGAACTTGCTCGCCGCCTTTGGACCCTCAATAGAACAAATACTTCCTCCACTTATCATCCGAATGCCCCATCAGGCGCATGATGTGGCGACTGGTGTGGAGATTGAAGGAACGCGGTTCGCGCGAGGGCCTCATGTTGACTTCGTGAGGAAGCTGATTGCCTTTGCGACGGTTGCAGGGATGGCAGCAGGCGACGAGGTTCTCCCAGGTGGAGAGGCCGCCGCGCGAGCGTGGAATCACGTGGTCCAGCGTGAGTTCGCCGGATGGTAGCGTGGTGCTGCAATACTGGCAGGTGTTGCGATCGCGCAGCAGGATGTTTTTCCGCGACAGGGCCCGCGACTGGTGCGGAATGCGGCGATACTCCAGCAGACGGATGACCGAGGGCACGCGCATGGCAACTCGGGCGGCATGCAGGAAGTGTCCATTTTCTTCTTCGGTCATGGCCACGCCCTTCAGCACGAGCACAATCGCGCGGCGAGCGGCACAAACGTTGATCGGCTCGTAGGAGGCGTTCAGCACCAGCACGGGCAAATGCAGCGCGTGGCCGTCACTCTCCTGATGTATGCCGGACGCAAGCATCGCGGCCGGAAGGTGCGACCGCATGCTGCCACCGAAATTGTGCAATCGCAACGACATGATTTCTAGCCGTGAGCCGCCACGCGCTGGCGATCTTCACTCGGCTCCGGCAGATTCGCCGGCAGAGCGCTGACACCGGAAATCTTTAATGTCCGCGCTACTGTCGCCACCCAGACCCGCGCCGCTCCCGCGCGGCGAAGAACACGGGCGCACTCCGATGCCGTCGTGCCGGTGGTATAAACATCATCGACCAATAAGATGTCGCGATTCAATATTCGCGTTGGATCGCTTACTGCGAAAGCGCCACGCATGTTCTCGCGACGTTGATGGCGAGTCAGGCCAATCTGGCTTCCAGTCTCGCGGCGTCGGAGCAGGACTCCCGTGCAAAGATCAAATCTCCTCGGACGCGACAGTTGCTTCAGCGCGTCGCGCGCGATCCTCTCTGCCTGGTTGAATCCGCGCTGCGCTTGTTTGCGCGTGTGCAGGGGAACTGGGATGACCATGATCTCGCTAGAGAAGAGCGTCCCAACAGGCATAGCCTGTTCCAGGTTGGCAATAGTCTCGGCCAGCATGCGTCCCAGAACCGCTGCCGCGGGACGAACCTGCCGGAACTTGAGCAGATGGATCAGGTCGCGCAATTCCCCGTCATAGCTACCGTAGGCAACCGCCCGCTCAAACGGAGGATCGGCGCGCTGGCAGAGCATGCACAGCGTCTGAATCTCAACGCGATCTACCTCTAAGCGATCCGTCTCTCCGCGATCTGTCCCTCTTCGATCAATGTAAGCTGGAGGTATGTGCAGGGCCTCTCCGCAAACGGTGCAGTACGACCCCTCCAGCGGCCGCAGCGCGATCAGACAGGTTTCACAAACGGGAAGCCGGGAAACTTTGATGAGTGGGGAACCACAAATACGGCAATCGGCGGGGAACAAGGTGAAGAATAAAGTCGCAGCAACGCGCTCGGCCCAGCCTGCGAGCCCATGATCCGACAACCCATGGTCCGCCGCTCGGCCCTGGGCAGCCCGTATTCGAAACCCAGTACCGCTACTACTACTGCTGAAGACGGCCTCCAGCACCCAGCAAGCCGATGACACTTTTTGCCGGGCTACTCCGTCAGTATAGCCGTGGCGCCCGCCCTATGCAACGCGGCTACCGGACTTCGAACCGGCTGGCGGTTGACTCTGTGACGCCTTGCGCTGGGGCTCCGGCCGCTCGAGCGCCGGAATCGTCCGCAAGACATAGCCCCGGTGATAGCAACGCTCACAGCGGACCGCTTGCAGCAACAAAAACGGAAGCACATATTTCTCAAAGAAACCGCGCGGGCGGGAGCGATATGCTTCGTGTGCGCCACATCCCCGGCAATGGAATTCCTCGAAAAACCGGCTCCAAGAGGGGCTGGCAACGGGAGTCACAAAATACCTCCTGGACAGTACTATTGTAACCCTGGTTAAGATGCAAAGTTGGAAGTAAAAGTCAAGGTTTCATCTCACCGGCTTACCCCACCCGGACCGTCGCACTTGTAAAGCTGCCATTCGGCATGTTAAGGTGCGCCCGTCGCTGCTACTGTGAACCGGCAATGAAATCCGAATGACCACGAGGACCCTATGAGCATTCCCGCGGGGGATGTCCCCGGAACGATCCGCAAGCATCGCCCCTACGTCCCGGAAACCATGGAAATGAAGGAGTTGACCTTCCGGGCGATTTTTCTGGGTTTGATCCTGACAGTGGTTCTCGGCGCGGCGAACGCGTATCTCGGATTGCGCGCCGGCATCACCATCGCGGCGACTTATCCAGCAGCGGTCATCTCCATGGCGGTGTTGCGCGCCTGGAAGGGATCGCTGCTCGAAGAAAACATCGCTCGAACCGCAGGATCCATCGGAGAGTCGGTGGCAGCAGGCGCGATTTTCACCCTCCCAGCCTTCGTTCTCGCCGGAGTCTGGCCATCTTTCTGGTCTTTCGACTCCTACTGGAAATCAACCGCGCTGATTATGGTAGGCAGCATTCTGGGGGTCCTCTTTATCTCTTTGGTGCGACGCGTCATGGTGGAAGACCCCGAGCTTCCCTTCCCGGAGTCGGTGGCGGCCTCGGAGATTCACAAGGCTGGGCAGCGCGGCGCGCAAGCGGCGAAATATCTCTTTTGGAACATCGGGGTTGGCGGAATTGTGTACATCCTGGGAAGCTTCGGACTATTCGCCGCTGGCAAGGACTTTCACTTTGCCGTGGGCAGTCTTGGACGCAGCCGGGTCCGGCTTGGTCTTGCCGGAAGCAATAATATCGTGGCAACGGGCGGCGTTAGTACTTTCGCCGCACCTAGTGTAAGTCCCGCTTATCTGGGAGTCGGTTACATCATCGGTCTTCGGCTCGCATCCATCCAGTTTGCTGGTGGCGTACTCGCTTGGGGATTGATGGTACCGCTGCTCATTTATTTCCTCGGGCCGCAGATCAAGCAATATCTACCGTCAGATACGCCCGACGACTGGATAACTATGTCGATCTCGGTCTGGAAATTCGTGGTCCGTCCGATCGCGGTTGGGGGAATGCTCGTCGGAGCGGCCTACACTTTGTTCAAAATGGGCAAGAGCCTGACGGCGGGCTTCGGCAAAGCGATCAGCGATTTACGTCAGACCGCGGACCAACGAGCCGAGCTTTCGCGCACCGAACAATATATGAGCTCGAAGGCTGTCTTTGGCTTGATTGCGCTCATGTTCGTGTTCATGTGCATACTCTATGTGAATCTGACCGGTCTCGTTGGGCCGGCAATTTTTGCGGCTGCGGTGCTGCTTGTGGTCGGCTTTTTCTTCGCCACGGTTTCTGGGAACCTGGTCGGCTTCATCGGTTCTTCCAATAACCCGATTTCAGGCTTGACCCTTTCGACCCTGCTCATCGCTGCCCTACTCATGGTTTCACTGGGAGTCTCCGGAACATCTGGGGTGTTAGCCGTACTAAGCGTGGCAGCGGTGGTTTGCGTTTCGTCAGCCGTCGCTGGTGAGCTGTTACAGGACTTCAAAGTCGGTTACATTCTGGGCGGCACCCCACGCAGGATTCAGGTGGCCGAGCTGATCGCTGTGGTTGTGGCAAGCCTGGTGATGTACTTTCCGCTCGCGCTCTTAAATAAGTCGTTCGGTTTTGGCAGCCGCGAACTGGCGGCCCCACAAGCCGGGCTCATGGCCACGCTGGCGGTTGGGGTTGTGGGCGGAGACATGCCGTGGCCCCTGGTAGTTGTAGGCATCTTCATGGGCATCGCCATGATCATGATGCAGGTGCGCAGCCCCATGCTGGTAGCGGTGGGAATGTACTTGCCCTTCGAGACCACCTTCGCAATCTTCCTGGGCGGAGTCTTTCGCGCACTCGGAGATTGGCTCGCCAAGCGACGCGGCTTTAACCCCGCGCAGATGGCGCGCGTGGAGAACGCGGGAGTGCTCACCGCATCCGGGCTGATCGTCGGCGAATCCCTATTAGGCCTGGTTTGGGCCGGAATCGTAGCGATATCCAAGGCTCGCAATTGGGAAATCCCGCAGATATTTCAACATCCATCGTATCTCGTGGGACTCGTCGTCATGGCCGGATTGGCCGGTATCATGATCAGGATTCCACTTTCAAGCGCAGGCGATCCCAGCGAACCCGCGCCGCCAGTCGGCATGATGTGATCTCGTGTGGGGACGGGCGACTCGCCCGTCCCAAGTGGCGTAGGGACAGCCGCCCTCGGCTGTCCAGTTGAGAGCAGATCGGCCCAGCCGATAGCGCCGATGCCAACAGAGATTCTCCTTCGTGATACTTTGTGTCCTTCGTGGTTTTCGCTTTATGTCGATCGCGGAAAATATCGCCCGGGTACGGGAACGGATCGCAGCAGCGGCGCGGCGGACGGGCCGCAATCCAGACGAAATCACGCTAATGGGCGTGAGCAAAACGTTTCCTGTAGAGCGCATCCGCGAAGCATACGCCGCCGGGCTGCGCGTTTTTGGCGAGAACCGGGTGCAGGAGTTTGCGGCGAAGGCGGACGCTTTGCGCGACTTGCGTGACACCGAATGGCACCTGATCGGACACTTGCAAACAAATAAAGCCGCGAAGGCGGCGGAGTTGTTTGATGCGGTCGATTCCGTTGACTCGGTGCGAATGGCGGAGAGGCTGAATGTGTCCGCGGGAAGTGCGGGCAAGACATTATCTGTCTTGATCGAGATCAACGTCGGTGGCGAGAAGGCAAAAAGCGGAGTCGCCCCAAGCTCGGACGAACGAAGCTCGGGCGAACAAGGCTCGGACGAACTGGAGCAGATTCTGCGGGGCGCCCCGCGATGGGGAAATCTGAATATTCACGGCCTGATGACCGTCCCGCCGTATAGAGAAGATCCGGAAGGCTCGCGACCGTATTTCCGCCAACTCCGTCAGATTCGGGACAGTATCGCCGCGCGCAACCTGCCGCAAATTAGTATGGCTGCTCTTTCCATGGGTATGTCGCACGATTTCGAAGTCGCCATTGAAGAAGCAGCAACGTGTGTGCGCGTGGGGACGGCGATCTTCGGGGAACGAGCAAAAGCTTAACAACAGGGGGCACAGAGGTACACAGAGGAGAGTCTAAGGGATGCTGCAGGTTTCCCCTGTGCACCCCGGTGTACCTCTGTGCCCCCTGTGGTAGCGCCTTTCGATGGTAGCAATTCACAATTCGGCCGACGGAGCGACGATCGCGGTCAAAGTCCACCCGCGAGCCAAGAAAAACGCCATCACCGGTGAAGTAGGCGACGCGCTGAAACTGGCTCTCACCGCGCCCCCGGTCGACGGCAAAGCCAACGCCGCCTGCATCGAATTCTTCGCCAGGCTTTTGAACCTGCCGCGTTCCTCCGTTACTATTGCAGCCGGCCTGAACAGCCGGAATAAAGTGATCCGTGTGACAGGCATGACAGCCCAGCAAGCACGAGATCGCCTGGGTATTTGATCGCGGGCTAGGCGCCCGCGCCACACGGTTCTCAGGAGCAACGCTTGACCCTTTCCGAACGCTTCCACGAACGTTACGAAGAAATCCGCACCGGCTTCGAGCGCCCCTTCTGGGTTGCAAATATCAGCGAGATCTTCGAACGTCTTTCCTACTACGGAGCTTTTGCTTCCCTTGCGCTGTACCTGCAAGAGAAGCTGAATTTCTCGACGGAACAAACCGGAACTCTGACGGGCTTGTTCGGGGGCATGGTATGGTTTCTCGCCATTTTCGGAGGAGCGGCCGCTGATCGCCTCGGCTTTCGCCGCGCACTTTCGATGGCCTACCTCATCCTGGCCGCAGCCTATTTCCTGATCGGATCGATTGGGGCGTCCTGGCTGGCGCCAGTGCGCAACGCCGTGCCGCTGGGACTATTTGTCGGCTGCATTCTCATCCTGCCTGCACTCGGCATCTCGCTGGTCAAACCGTGCGTCGTGGGCACCACGGCGCGGGCTTCGAAGGAGAACGTCCGCTCCATTGGCTACTCGATCTACTACACGATGGTCAACATCGGTGGAGCCCTCGGCCCTTATTTCGCGTCCTGGGCTCATCGTCACCTGGGTGTCGAGAATGTTTATCGCGTTGCGGCGGTCAGTGTCTTCGCCATGTTCTTTGTGGTCATCATCTTTTTCCGCGAGCCGCGCAAGCCCGGAGATGCGCCTCCGCCTTCGATCGCGACGGTCGCGCGGAACTTCTGCGTCGTGGTGGGCAATTACCGGCTGGTTCTCCCAGTATTGCTGGTCGCATTGTTGTTGCGCCTTGGGTTGTTCATCTATCCCAAATATTCCCTGCCTTGGTGGGTCTGGAGCGCGCTCCTCATTCTCGTGCTCGCGGGAATCAGCCGGTTTATGTGGTTCCTTGTGCTCTTTACGGGGTACTGGGTGGTGTTCTGGCAGCAGTACATCAGTTTGCCCGGCTACATTCACGGCTACATCAACTCCCAGGCCGACGTCGAGATCATTCTGGTGACCGACGGACTGACCGTAATCTGCCTCACGCTCGCGGTGAATTACCTGACCCGTAAGATTCCGGCATTTCAAGCCGTAATCTTGGGCACCGTGATCACATCTGTCTCCTGGGTAATCCTCGCCCTACGGCCGACGATCTGGGGCGCGGTGCTCTCCCTGTTTGTGCTGGCGCTGGGCGAAATTATTCAGTCTCCCCGCTACTACGAATACATCTCGCGGCTCGCGCCTCCCGGACAGCAGGGCACTTACATGGGCTTCGCCTTCCTGCCCATCGGAATTGGCTCGCTGATCGGCGGTTGGTTTGGCGGCACGCTGGTACATCACTTCGGCGAGGTCACTCACCAGCCGGCGCGGATTTGGTTTAGCGTTGCGGCGGTCGGCATCGCAACTGCGGCGCTGCTCTGGATTTATGACAAGACGTTCAGGACGAGCGGCGCAGCTTCGGCAAAGTAAACATCAAGAGCTTAACCGCAGGGGGCACAGAGGTACACAGGGGCAACCGTACACGAACTTTCTTGAATTCCTCTGTGGATTTTCTCTGTGTCCCCTGTGCCCCCTGTGGTAGAGACTTCCGTCGGCACCCTTCAAGACCTCGACGTCACAGCCCTTCGTCTTCAAGAAATTTTTCTACTTCGTACGCTGCCATGCAGCCGGACCCGGCGGCGGTGATGGCTTGGCGGTAGCGGCGGTCCTGCACGTCGCCGCAGGCGAATACGCCTGGCACCCTCGTGAAGACGTTTTTATGCGTAACCAGGTAGCCATCCGCGTCGGTTTCAAGCTGGCCTTCGAAGATCTTGGTGTTCGGGATATGTCCGATCCCAAGAAACATGGCGCTGGTAGGGAAATCCCAACTCTTGCCGCTCTTGAGATTGCGCAGACGCAGGGCCGTGACTTCCTTCTTGCTGACATCGAGTACATCGTCCACCACGGTATCAGTGAGAAATTCGATCTTGGAATTATCGCGGGCGCGATCAAGCATGATTTTCGAAGCGCGAAACTGCTCGCGACGATGGATGAGCGTTACTTTGGTCGCGAAGCGCGTCAGAAATGTCGCTTCTTCCATGGCGGAGTCGCCGCCGCCGATCACCACGATTTCCTTGCCCGTGAAAAAGAAGCCATCGCAAGTCGCGCAGGAAGAAACACCGTGGCCGATCAACGCATGCTCGTTCGGCAGGCCGAGCCAGCGCGCCGATGCTCCGCTGGCGATAATCAGCGCCCGGGTCTGAATAATCTCTTTGCCGACGGTTAATTCGAACGGATGCTTGCTCAAATCGGCTTTTACCACGTGGCCGATGCGATAGTCGGCGCCGAAACGCGCGGCCTGCTTGCGCATGTTCTCGATCAGTTCCGGACCTTGGATACCATCGGGAAACCCGGGAAAATTCTCCACCGACGTTGTCAGCGATAGCTGTCCGCCGGGTTCATGGCCCTCGATCACGAGCGGCTTGAGGTTGGCGCGGGCATTGTAGAGGGCGGCGGTGTGACCGGCACATCCGGAGCCCATGATGACGACATTGCGTATATCCATAGCGGTGATTACTTAGATTCGGAGCGACAGATTTCGCTTCAAGCTTGCCGATGGAGCGCCGGGCGTCCCCGCCCGGCTACCCCAATGCCGACTGGCGAGACGCTCGTCTCTCCACCGGAACTACGGGGACTTCTTCGTGCCCGCGGCTTGTTTCGTTGCGATTCCCACGCCCAGACGAGCCAGTTCCTGGGGTATCATCTTGCGCGCGCCCAGAGCGTCGCGATAGCGCTCCATAATCGAAGAGGCGGCGTGGAAGATCGGTTCGTACGCGCTTTGATCCGTCGCCGGAGTCCCTTCCGCTCCCGAGCACCGTGCCAGCGCCACCGACGCCTTCCCAAAGCGCTCCAGTTTGACGCGCGAGATTGGCGTACTGGTGGACAACATCGCGGTCGCCGAAGCAACGGCGGAAGCGCTGTCCTCGATTGAAATCTGCATCAGGTCTTTTGGGTCGCGCACTCGGAGCACGAGCGTCTCCACCATATTCTTCGCATCCACGCTGAACGAATATTGGACATTGCTGAACAGATTGGCGTCCGGGAACTCGCGCCGAACCCGGACCCAGTCGGCAGCCGAGACCGCGCCGGGCGGTAAAGACTGCATGCCAGGAATCGGAGTGCTTGGGTCGAGCGTGGAATGTCCGCGGGACACTTCGTAATCTTTGCTGAACGCCGGCTTGCCCGGCACATTGGCCAGGGCCGACGATAATTCCTTCTGTTCGTCGGCCGCAGGCGCGCACACGTTGATGACGTTGACTTTGACGGGAGGCTGCTGGGCGGAAGCCGGCACGACCATCGCCATGGCCGCGGTCATGATGAAAATTTTGTAAGGGAACACGGCGAAATTGTATCAGGGGAATGCAGAGGTCAGAGGTCAGATTTCAGAGGTGAAATCCTATGTGGGAAGACACCAATTCTACGGCGAAGACTAAGGACATCTCATAAATCATAGGGGCACCTCTGCAATCTGACCTCAGGCTTCTGCAATGCTAGTCGGCTGCCCCGGAATCGGGCTCGATGGCGCCATGCCGGCGCAGCAACTGCGGCAGATTCTGCGAAAATGCCGAGCGCGGCAGCACCATGTCACATCCCACTTCATGCGCCTTCTGCTTCAGGTCACCCTGCACGTGCGAGAGGAATCCTATGATCGACGTCCCTTTCTTCAGTTTGCTTTTCAGTTTTGGGATAAGCGTCAAAGGCTTGGCATTGGCATTGTTCAAGTCGAAGATGATCAGGGAAGGCTGTTCTACGCCGTTGCTCTTCATCCGGTCGGCGAGTTCTTTCTCTGTCTTCACGAACTCGACCTTAACGTTCATCTTGCGGCCCGTGTCCTGAATCTTGCTCAGGAAGAACAGGTCTTCGACAAACGCGAAGACGCGCGAAGCGGCATCCTCTCGCGGGGCGGGAAGCGGCTCAGGATCGGCCACCGGGTAGGACGCGGAAAAACCGGGCCGTCGCGGTCTGCCGTTGCCGTTGCCACTATCCATGCCCATATTGGCGCGGTAGCTGTGATCCATGGGAGCGGTAAAGATGCCTTGATGCTCCTGGCGGTCGCGGCCCATCGGGCCACCCGCGCCTCGTTTTGGCGGACGCCGTCCACGGCGCCGTTTGTGTCTCCCTCCGCCTGCGGAGGGATGTCCGGGTCCTGCATTCATATTTTTCTCTTGTTAACCTTGATGTTATTACCCTTGGCCTGGATCGCAGGCCTGATTGTTTCGTCTTTCCTTGCGGTCGGCTCGTTAGTCGGCACTCTAAAACGCGCGGCGCAACGCACCGGCTACCGGCAGACCAAACCCCACATCGGCTGGATGCTATTCGAAAACGCTGTCAAAACTGTCGATGTCTAAACTATCTGGCGCCTGGGGTCTTGTTTGGCGCGAACGGCCAGCCTGGAAGCATGGCCATTGGGAACATCTTGATGTTACTCATGAAAGCGCTGACTGCGCAAGGGGGGAATGCCTTTAGTTTTCCACATTTGGGGCATTACCAAAGTGGGCCACGGACCCTCCCTCACTTTGCGAACGGGATGTATTTCTTCAGGTCGCCGGTTCTGAGCCCTTTGAAACCAGTTCGTTCGCTGCATTTTTATATTTTCCCGAAGATAACAGCCTCGCAGTTTCGCCTGAAGTTCCGCAACGCCCACGCCGATATATGAGAAGTGAAACCCGTTCCTGCCAAAGAGAAAGTATCAGCAGCGCTCTCGCTTGCGCTACCAGGACAGCGCTTTGTTGCCCGCCAGCCAATTTTTGACCGCGCGCAGAATGTGTTCGGGTACGAGATTCTTTTCCGCAACGGTGTCGAAGACTACTTCAACGCCGATCCCGAACTTGCGGCCCGCGCCACCCTGGATAGCTCCCTGCGTTATGGGATCGAGACGCTTTGCGATAACAAGCGCGCCTTTGTGAATTGCACTCGAGAGGTCCTGTTCAAAGACCTGATCACGTTGCTGCCTCCCAGCCAGACCGTGGCCGAGATTCTGGAAACGGTTGAGCCCGAAGACCGCGTCATCGCCGCTTGCAAGCGGCTGAAAGCGGCTGGCTATCTCATCGCCCTCGATGACTTCGCACCCAACGATCCACGCATACCGCTTTGCGAGTTTGCCGACATCATAAAAGTCGACTTCCGCGCGACCAGGCCGGAGGAGCGGGCCGGCATGATGCGCCGGTTTGGGTCCGCGAAATGCAAGATGCTGGCCGAAAAACTCGAAGCGCCCCACGAGTTTCATCAGGCCCGTGACATGGGCTTCGTGTATTTCCAGGGATATTTTTTCTGCCGGCCCGAAGTCGTCATCGGCCGCGAAGTTCCTGCCAGCCGGTTGCACTATTTACGGCTGCTTGAAATGGTCTGCCGCCCGGAAATCGACATGCGTGAGTTCGAGAAGCTGCTCAAACAGGAATCCTCGATTTCTTATCGCTTGCTTCGGTATCTCAATTCCCCGGTCTTTGGGTTTGCGCTTGAAATCAAGTCGATCCGCCATGCCATGGCCGTTCTGGGAGAGCGGGAAATGCGGCGCTGGGTGCGGCTTGTCGTCACCGTGGGCGCGGCCGAGCAGAAATGCAGTGAACTGATACTGATGGGATTGGCGCGCGCCCGTTTTTGCGAACTGCTCTCCACCCGGCTGAAAGCGAATACCGATTTGTTCCTAATGGGGCTGCTCTCGGTAATGGACGCCATCCTCGAGGTCAGCATGGAGGTGCTCCTGGAACAACTGCCGGTGGAGCACGAAACCAAGACGGCGTTACTCGGCCAGAACAGTAGCCTCCGACCGCTGTACCAACTCATGCTGGCTCAGGAATCGGGTGAGTGGGCGCAATCGAGCGAACTCGCCAAACAATTGAAGCTGTCCGATGAGGAAGTCGTGTCGACCTGGTGGCAGGCCCTCCAGTGGGCGCAAGAAGCAACCAGCGGCGTCTGAGAAAACTGAAAAACAGCTTTTCGCCATTGATGAAAGTTGTTTCCAGCTGAAAACTAGGGACGGAAAGCAATAGCTTCAACCGCGTTTTCGGGTGAACTCGTTCGCCCGCTGCCAACGGCAGACGGTGGCCGCGCACGCGTCACCGCCTTCCGCTTCTCAGGACCCAGGTTCGGCAGAGTCAACCCGAGCAGCTTCGTCGGGTCCAGATACGCCCCATTCCATCTGACCCCCATATGCAGATGCGGTCCCGTCACGCGTCCCGTTTGCCCGGAGAGTCCTAGCTGCTCACCTTTCCCCAGCTTGTTCCCCGGCTTCACCTCTAATCTCGACAGATGCATGTAGATAGTGAAGAACCGCTGCCCATGATCCACGATCACGCAGTTGCCCTCGTAGAATAATTCCTTCGCCAGTACCACCGTCCCCGAGTTCGATACCACAACCGGCGCACCCTCGTCTATCGGGAAGTCAGTCCCCCGATGCGTACTGGTCAACTCCTCATTGAATACCCGGGTC
The DNA here is from genome assembly GCA_963789205.1 of uncultured Acidobacteriaceae bacterium. Lineage (GTDB taxonomy): Bacteria > Acidobacteriota > Terriglobia > Terriglobales > Acidobacteriaceae > Acidiflorens. The sequence continues at coordinate 105,297 of CAWBJV010000006.1, read as the reverse complement.
ATCCCAAACGACTCCGTCGGCTTAGCCTTTACCGGCGTCACAAAATCGCCCGACCACTGCGGCGAGGCTATGAAATGCGAGAATGCCCGGTTCTTCAGCACCTCATCTGCCGCAATTTGCTTCTTGCTTGCCGCATCCGGCTCGACGAAGTTTTCCGGCACGTCTACCGCGCCGCTCCGAAAGTTGGCAGCACCGATGTCCACCTTCTTCACCGAATGGATGACCCTCCCGCCAACCATCACTGCCGTGATCGTTAAATCGTACGTTCCGGGCTGCGTCTCCAGGTCCGCACCCGCCAGCGCATACCAGATCTTCGGATTGTCTGACTTGAAGAATGTCAGATCCTTTCCAATCCACTTGCCCGTCACCCGACGCGGGGCCCGCTCTAGCTCCACCGTGATAAAAGCAACCGATCCCTGCTGCAGCTCATTCGGCTGCCAAAATACATTTTTGATTCCGTGGGCGGGGGACTGCGAAAACAATGGCGAGATTGCGCCGGCTAGGATGATCAATATAGCAACACTTCGAAAGCGCCCCATGGGTTGTGTCCTTGGTGCTCTAAGTGTTCCGTTTAGTTCCCAACGGCCCCAAACTATATACCCATCGAGGGATTCTCAGCTCACAATTTATTCTTTGGCTGGGCCCAGGGCCGCGCACGCTCGCGCCGCCGGCCGGCCCAGCCAAATGCCGGTTCAGCGATGTTTAATGAAGGCGCCGGTTTGCAGTTCGGCCATTGCCTGGCGCAGCTGCTCTTGCGTATTCATCACGATCGGGCCGTACCATGCAACCGGCTCCTCGATCGGCTTGCCCGACACCAGCAGGAAACGGATGCCCTCGTCGCCCGCTTGCACCACGATCTCGTCACCGCGGTCGAAGAGCACCAGCGAGTGATTGCCAACATCGTAGACGGGCGGCGCATCCGGCTTTGCGACCTGCTCGGTCAGAACCGCGCGTGGATCTGACGCGTCGCGGAACGTGCCAGAGCCCGCAAACACATAGGCAAAGGCGTTGCGCGTGGTCTCGATTTTGAGCCGTTTCCGCTGGCCCGGGCCAACCGAGATATCGAGGTAATTCGGATCCGCGGCCACGCCTTCCACCGGTCCCCGCTTACCCCAGAACTCGCCGCAGATGATGCGTACGCGAGTGCCGTCATCGTCGGTGACCTCGGGGATCGCGCTTGCCGGAATATCCTGATAGCGTGGATCGGTCATCTTCAGCGCCGAGGGCAGGTTCGCCCACAACTGGAAACCGTGCATGCGGCCGTGATTATCACCCTTCGGCATCTCCTGGTGGAGAATGCCGCTACCGGCGGTCATCCACTGCACGTCGCCGGCGGTCATCTTGCCCTTGTTGCCGAGACTGTCGCCGTGCTCGACCGAACCGGCGAGTACGTAGGTGATGGTCTCGATCCCGCGGTGTGGGTGCCAGGGAAATCCCGCAACGTAATCTTCTGGATTCTCATTGCGGAAGTCGTCCAGCAGCAGGAACGGATCGAAATCCTTGGTTTTGCCGAAACCGAAAGCACGCTGCAGCTTCACGCCAGCGCCCTCGATGGTCGGCGTCGTTTGAATGATCTGTTTAACTGGGCGGAGTGACATAGGATTCTCTTTTCTGCCGCCAGGAAGCATGCCTCTTGGACGTGTGCCTGGCGATCCGGATAATTTAGGCTTTGACGAACTCGACGTCGAGCGTGATGGTCACCTCGTCACCGACGAGAATGCCGCCCGTTTCGAGCGCCGCGTTCCAGGTCAGGCCGAAGTCTTTACGGTTGATCTTCGTGGTTGCTGACACCGCAACTCGGGTATTGCCCCAGGGATCCTTCGCAGGTGGGGTCGGGCCTTCAACGGAAAAGATGACCTTGCGCGTGACACCCCGAATGGTCAGGTCGCCCTCTACTGCCAGTTCTCCATCCCGGACAAGGCTGATGCGCGTGGATTTGAAGGACAGCGTCGGGAACTTCTCCACGTCGAAGAAGTCGGCGCTCTTCAGGTGCGCATCGCGCTGAGCGTCGCGCGTTTCGATCGAGGCTGATTCGATCAAGGCCTCGACGCGAGAGTCTGTCAGGTCAAATTCGTCCAGAGTCAACGCTCCCACGTTGGAGATCATCATGTGCTTGACCTTGAACTCGGCAACAGAGTGAGCCGGGTCAATGTTCCAGGTTGTGGTTGTGGTTGCGGTTTGCGGTGTAGCGAGTGTGCTCATGGTGGTTGTCCTTTCTCCTTGTCTTTAGATGCGTTATCACGATAATCGTTGCAACACTTATTAGAGTAAAAAAATCAAGCCACCTGGCTGCGGGAAACGCCTAGCAGGTCAGTCAACGCCCGCAGGCGCTCCCGCCCCAGATGACCTAATTGTTTGCGATGGGCGGCCTGCACCGGTTTGTCGAGACGGGCCAGCAGCTTTAGCCCCTCCGGCGTGATCCGGGCCATTACCATTCGCCGGTCTTCATTTTCCCGGCAACGTGAAATCGCGCCGCGCTTTTCCAGTCGGTCGAGCAGCCGGGTGATGTCTGGATCCCGAGTAATCATACGGCTGGCGATTTCCCCGCACGGGAGCCCTCCGCGTGAGCCGCGCAGGATGCGGAGCACGTTGTACTGCGTCCCCGAGAGATCCTCACTCTTGAGAACCCCCACCAAGCCCCGGGACAGCACGTCGGTGGTGCGTAACAGCTCCAAGAACACTGCCTCCTCAGGACAGGCCGCGCGCCGCCGCTTACTGCGCGCCTGAGTCGCTCGCTTCATACACTCCCATAATACTCGTTACAACGACTATTGTCAAGACGGCTTTAGAAGCAACGATTGAAACAGGAACGCTGTCTGGAAGGGGCGATGAACACACCTGGCGGTTGTGTCCGGATGTCGGGGTACTCGGAAACTTATCCACCGCCAAGACAACAGGGTTTTACTGACGGCTGATAGCTGACAGCTCCCTACGGTGCCTCGATCAACTCCATCTTGCCTTCCCGTGTCCGGTGCAGCACCATCACCTTGCCCTGGGGATCGCGGAATACGAAAACATCACGGTCGCGGAAGTGCGCCTCTTTGATCGCTTCTTCCAACGTCATCGGACGAAGCGCAACCGAGTCCTTGGCATGCACCAGATGCACCTCGGTCGTCCGCGCAACCGATGGAAATTTATGAACGAGAACGGAAACGGTGGCACTCTCAGCCAGTCCGAGCGCAGCCTCAATATTTTCTTCCAGCGACTGGCCGTCAAATTTCTTTACCGCCTTGCGTTTCTTGCTCAGCCACTTCGTTTTATATTTGAGCGTCTGGCGGTGCAGGTGATCGAGGGCTTGACTGACAGCCGACCCCATATCGGCGGTCTGGGCCAGTCCGATGATGGGACCGTGGGGCGGGTCAATCGTGATTTCGGCTTTGTGCCGTCGCTTTTCGACGGCCAGAATCACTTTGGTCTCGAATCGGTCGCCTAGAATTTTGCGGATTTTGTTGAGGCCGGTTTCAACTTCCTTGCGGATGGTGGGAGTAATTACGTATTTCCTCGCGGTATATTCCACGTTCATTAAGCAGCCTCCAGAATCTCTCAGTCCCGGGGAAAAAAGGTCAGAGGTGAGAGGTCAGATTGTAGAGGTGAAACCCTCACGCTCGCAGCTGTGGGGTTCACCTCTACAATCTGACCTCTCACCTCTGCAATTATTTCTTAACTCTTCTTTGGTGCGTGCTCGGAATCTTCATATCTTCCCGATATTTCGCCACCGTTCGCCGCGTAACCTGGATACCCTGCGATTGCAGAATGCGGGTGATCTGTTCGTCGGTCAACGGCCGGCTTGGATCTTCTTCTTCGATCAGCTTCTTCACGCGGCGTTTCAAAATCAGCAGAGAAGTGCCGCCGCCCTCAGGCCCTTGCACGCTCTCCGAGAAGAAATAGCGCAATTCGAAAACGCCCTGCGGCGTGTGGACATACTTATTAGCAACCGCGCGGCTGACGGTGGAAGGATGCACGCCGATCTCTTCGGCCACTTCTTTGATCATCATCGGCTTCAGCTGATCGATTCCCCGTTCGAGAAAATCCTCCTGGCGCGCCACGATCGAATAGCAGACCTTGGTGATGGTCTGCTTCCGTTGTTCGATATTTTTGATTAGCTGAATGGCGGACTTGTAGCGGTCTTTCACATAGTTACGCGTGTCGCGGTCATTGCCTTCGCGGGTCAGCAGGCGCTTGTACGCGGGATTCAACCGCAATTGCGGCATGTCTTCGTCATTCATGATGACCAGCCACTCGTCGCCATGTTTCACGAAGGCGACATCGGGCTCAATCAACCGCGCCGGGACCTTGTTGTAGCGCAAGCCCGGCCGCGGATCCAGCGTGCGGACATACTCGAGCCCCGCTTGCACCGCTTCGACTGGACGCCCGATGGCACGCGCAATTTCCTTGAACTGCTTCAGGGTAACCGCTTTCAAATGCTGATCGACGACGGCAATCGCGTCTCTCACAACTTGCTCGGACAGAGCACTACCATTTCTGTGCTCCTGTAAATGTTCCAGATGGTAGCGCAACTGATAGAGCAGGCATTCGCGCAGGTCGCGGCAAGCGATGCCCTGCGGATCGAACTGGCGCACAACTTCCAGCGCTTCGTGCAGATCGGCGCGGGTGAAGTTTACGGAGGCAATCCGGGCGGGCGCCGTCGCCGCTCCGGTGCCCGCTGCTCCTGTGGACGTCGCACTCGTGGTGTTGGTTCCGGGACTGGCCGCAATGGGCGGCGGAACCTCGGCTGTCTGAACCTCACCTGCTATCGCTGGCTCAGCATCAGGCGCAACATCCGGCTCAACAAAAGACTCAGGTCCGGCGCCTTCCGCTGTCAGCTCCGCGAGGCCGGGGTCTTCTGCGGTGATATCCTCGCCCGCAAGAACGGAAGTCTCGGGGCCAGAATTATCAAGATTAGAAGTATCGAAGTCAGAAGTTTCGGCCGGCTCCTCAGTGACAGCCAGTCCCAGCGCCTCCGCCTCACCAATGATCTTGGCCGCCACCTCCACATCTGCCTCGGGAGCCGCAACCGGAGCGATTCCCAGCAGTTCTTCGTCGCTGGCAATCAGGTATCCTTCTTCGTTCAGATTCCCAATGATCAGCTCAGCGGCCTGGTGCACCGGCGGCCGCACAGAAATCGCGCCCAGTTGCCATAACAGGTGGTCGCTCAAATTCCCCGGCTTCGACAGGAAGTTCTCGAACGAAGGCTTGTCGATCTCTTCCATTTCTCCCGAGCTGCGATAGCCGGGATCCAGATAATCCTGGAAGAACGAGCCAAAATCTATCTCCTCGAAAGGATCCTTCTTCTCATCCGCGATCGTGGGACCTTCTTCCGAGGTCGCCTTGGCAGCCAGCCGGTCGCGTTCTTCCTCCTGGCGTCCGACATCATCGAGCAGGGGGACGGCATCTTCCAGCTCTTCGAGCACCGGGTTCTCGACCATCTCGGCATTGATCATGTCCTTGAGCTCGAGCTTGTTGAGCGCGAGCACGGAGACCATCTGCACGAGGCCCGGCGTCAGAATCTGGCGCTGGGACAACTTGACATTCAGTTTGTGCTGAAGAAGCACCATTTCTCCCCAAAAAGTTATTATCTCCCGCACCCAGCTGCACCGTGACTGTCCGGTACGTCGGGGTGTGGAAAATTTAGCTTCTCATGCACCGAGGTAGATCGTGGGGGCACGAAAGGACAATGTGCCCACGCCTTGGTAACTAGAAACAGTTCACAATTATGTTGGTGGAGTGCCGGGCGTCCTCGCCCGGTCACCACTCTGGCTCCAATCGGCAACAAAACCGGAAACTGCCTCTTTACACCAGTGAGAAGCTTTCTCCCAAATAAACCCGCCGCACTTCCGGATCACTACCCAACTCCTCCGGCGTGCCGGAGCGGAAGATGCGGCCCTCGTTAATGATGTATGCCCGATCCGTCACCGACAACGTCTCGCGAACGTTGTGGTCCGTGATCAGGATTCCGATCCCGCTGGCCCGCAAATCGGAAATTATCTTCTGCAAATCCAAAACGGCAATCGGGTCGATTCCGGAGAACGGCTCGTCGAGCAAAATGAATGTAGGGTTGATGCAGAGCGACCGCGCGATTTCCACCCGCCGCCGCTCCCCGCCCGACAACGCATACCCGCGATTTTGCCGGATATGTTCCAGCCCGAGCTGATCAATCAGCTTCTCCGCCTTTTCCCGGCGTTCGTGCCAGGAAATCGGCTGGACTTCCAGCACGGCCAGGATGTTCTCCTCGACCGTCAGTTTCCGAAAAACCGATGCTTCCTGCGGGAGATAACTGATGCCGTACTGGCGCGCCCGTATGTACATGGGAACGCTAGTGATATCTTCGTCGTCGTACAACACCCTGCCTGTGTCGGGAGGAACCAGACCTACGATGGAATAGAAGGTGGTGGTTTTGCCGGCGCCATTTGGTCCCAGCAGGCCTACTACCTCGCCCTGCAGAACCTGAAGGCTGACTCCGTTTACTACGCGTCGGCCACGATAGGATTTCCCAATTTCGTCGGTGGCCAGCGTATGCATTTATCGTGCCACTTGCGTCCTGGTGACGGTCGGGGACGTCTCTTTGCCTTCAACGAGCACCCTATCATCGTGTCTGTAGAAAGTCAACGAATCGCCAGTGATTTTGCCCCGTTCGGCATCAAAAATGCTGGGAGTTCCGCCCGATGACCCGCCGGTCAGGACGAACTTGTCCTCGGACGCCGTGTACACCAATCGGTCCCCGGTCGCGTGCCGCGTCGGCTGCGTGATCACAACCTTGCCTTCGGCTACGATCCGCTCAACTTGCCCAGGCGTTCCCGGACCCGCACCCGCCTGCGACTCGCTCCGCGACCGCAGAAATACCGTCATCTGCTGTGCCGTCAGCGTTGTGTCGGATCCCTTCGCAGTCACCCCGCCATCCAGGAGAATTCTTCGCTCCGCATCGGCGTAGTTGAGGTGTGCGGACGTGATGGTAACCGGGGTCGCCTTCCCACTTTTGTCTACCTGCACCAGAACGGTTGAAACCGGTTGAGCCATGCTCCCTTGCGCTATTAAGGACCGGTGGTCGCGGTCAAATTGCAGCGTGGGTGCCTCCACTACGTTCGCGTTTTGCCACAAACGGGCATCGCCGGTGTACAACGCCACTGCAGGTGAACGATGCGCTGTCATGCGGCGGCTCGTCACGTGGATCGGGTCAGCGGAGGCGAGTATACCGCCATTCGGTTGCGCCTTTAGATCGGAGTAGGTGCTCTTGACGTTGCCCTCGGCAATGGCGTCTCCGGTCGTCCGGTTCATGCGAATCGTCTGGGCCGTTGTTGTCATGCCGTTGTCGACCACCCGAGGCGATTCGCTAAGCACTAGAAGTTGATCAGCAGCCGTGTACTCTCCTCGCTGCGCCCAAGCCTTTAACGTGCCATCGACGTACGTAACCCCACCTGCCTGCCTGATCGATGCGACGCCGCCCACTGGCCGGAAGATAACATCGAGCATCTGGCTGGTCGATACGCGCTCGGGCTGTACCGGAGTGCCGATCTTATTGCCGACAATCTTGCCGCTGACAATCTTGGCGTCAGGTTCTCCATGCAGCGTGGCCAGGCGATTCTTCTCCGCGAATTTCGCCGTGAACTTGGCGGCCGTAACCACCGTCTTCTGATCCGAGCCCGGCTGTGTGATCACGATCTGCGGCGGTCCGCTCGTCTCGGCACGCTCCAGCCGATGGCCGCCTTTTACGATGAAGTCCATCACCGGGGCGGTCATCTCGACGTCTTGTGCGTCTCCCTTCGCGGGCGACGACGCCGTTGCCGAAGAATTTGCCGAGGACATCACCATCGCTCCGCTCTGACTCTTCTTCTGCGCCAGCCGCACGCCGTCCTCGGCATGAACGGTTTGGAGAATCTGCTGGCCGGCAAAATGCAGCGTCACGCGCCCGGCAGACGCCTCTGCGACCTGCGGTCCCCGGTCCCGCAATCCCCGGTTCCGTTCTCCGGGGTTCTGCTCTCCGGTAGAGATGCGGCTTGCCGCGTCTCCTGAAGCGAGTTGCACATTGCCGCTGAGAATGGCCGTGGTCAATTGACTCCGTGTTCCGGTCAGAAACAGTTCGGCACGATCGGAACGTCCGTGCGCACCCGAGTTCGACATTTCCGAGTTGGACGTTTTCGAGTTCGATGACGCCCGCCCATGAAACTCGCTCCGCACATTGCCCTCGGCAAGAATGCGGTCGACGGTGTTGTCCGCGCGCAGGAAGAACGTCGCCTGGTCCGACAGCAGTTGTTGTCGCTCCCGTGTCAGTCGGACCGCGGTGAGCACGACCTGCCGGGGCTGCTTCGAAATCAGGCCGTGATCTGCATTCAGACGGAGCGGTTGCGGCTTGCTGACATCCAGCGCGACCGACGACAGCAAGGTCATCGTGCCCGTCTTGGCCACATATTCGATACCCACAGCCGAACCCGATGCCTGCGGCGTCTGAAACACAACCTTCCCCGTAGCGGTAGCGTTTCCCGTATTCCTGTTGAAGACCAGCCCGTTGGTTTCAAGATGTATCGGATCTCTCGTTTGCGGTGGAGCCGTCTGGTCCGAATGCCGCATCCCCTCGGGATTCGCTTCGAGGTCAATTAGCACCGTGCCCTTGGCGCTCACATTGCCCGACGCGGGATCGTACTCGAAATCATCCCCGGCAATCCGGTCGAAGCGGCCGGCATCCCTGCCGTAGATAACGATCTTGACGTTATGCAACTCCGCCCGCCCGCCCCCTTTGAACTGAACCGCCTTGGAGGCGCTCACTGTAAACAAAGTGCGGCCTTCTACGGACTTGGAGATGGAAAAGCCCTCGGCGGTCTGCTGAATGTCCAGCCCGATTTTCGCGGGAATGTCGTGCACAACCTTATGCACACGCCAGCGCGCGTAGAAATACATCCCCGCGACCGTCGCAATCATCAGAATCGCGCCCAAGGCAAACCAGCGGCGCAGCCGTGAAAACGGAAGGGCCATTAGAAGTTAGTGTAACGCTTGGGCCCCAGCCAGAGTTTGCCCCGAATAAGCACTAGGGAGGCGAAGCGAGCGCCCGCTCACGGGCAGGTGAGTGTAAGTCGGCGCAGCGAGCCGTTCTTCCACCCCGAGCCATCGGTCGGCAAATGCGTAAAATAGACGTAGAAGCTCTTTCCCAGTACGTGCGGATCATCGCCGAGTCCCACGGCGGTGGGATAAGCCGCAATAGGGCCGTAGATGCCAAGCGATATGGGAATTGTCCAGGTCAGACCGTCGATGGATTCAGCGTAAGCGAATGTGGTGTCGTTCGAAATGATCATCACGTAGCGCTGCAGCGAGGTGTTGTAGTGGATATCGAGATATCCCTGATATGCGGAGTTTGAATTTAGGTCGGTGGATGCGCCCCCGATCGCAGGTTGCAGATGCCAGTCTCCCTTGTAAAACTTCTCGAAAGGGACCGCGTGCGGGCGTGCCGATCCGAAGGCGGCGTCCAATACCGAGGCCGCCAGAGCGCGCACAACCGAGACGTTGGTCGTGGTCGAGACCCCAGCAGGGGTCGTGGTGTGAAGCGTCCCGTTCGCGATCCAGTCCGGAAAATACAAATAGAAATACTTGCCGTCGGGCGAGAGCACCAGCGGCCCGTCGCCGATTTCAAAACCGTCGAGCCCGACCGCGTAGGCTTGGTTCAGGCGGATGATTTCGCCGAGGTCGGTCCAATGCAGCCCGTTGTCCGAGGACGCGGCCAGCCCGAGGGCCGCGTATAGCGCGTCGTTCGGGAGCTCAGCGTGATAGGTCACCAGCAGGTTGCCCGCGCCCGTCATGCCCGCGGGGACCTGATAGACCGGACCTCCCCCCATGTAGCCATAACTGGGATAGTTGGAGTTCACGGCGGGATCGGGATTCGGCGAGACGCTGACGTCCTGAGGATCGCCCGACCCGAGCGGGTGGTCGAGCGTTCCCGCCGTGGTGACCACCGATCCAGACTTGTTGTTGCCAACCCAATGGCCTTGCCACATCTGCCGGTAGTGGGCACCGCCATCGCTGGCAAAAAACTCGTAGCTGTTACCCGTCTTGATGATGCCCAGGGGTGTATCAGGCCAGGCGAAGCCGTTATAAGTATCCGTGAGCGGCGGCTGAGCCTTTTGGCCGGCAACGAGACGCTGCGAGGGCGACGCGACGACGATCGGCGTAGTTACCGAGGGCTGGCAGACTGGAGTGGCAGCCTGGGCGGCGCCGTCTCCGGAGGAGAATTGGAAAAAGCTGACGAACAAGGCAACAGAGGTGAGAGGCGAACGGAACCGCATAAGAACCTCGAGTCTGGGTCAGCGTGATTGGACAGGAAACGTACCTTCACAGAAGGTATCAGCCCACGTTATCTAGAAACACGAGAATCTGCGGAATGTCGCGTTAGCGCTTCTGAGGTCTATGCTCGCCGCACCAGCGTCCCGGCCAGGAGATCGTGCAGTCCCTGTTTGCGCTCCGTGAACCCGACCATGATGAACCCGATGCACATGATTATCGTGGAAAGCCACTTCGCAAAATGCCTACCCGTCGCGCGTTCGAACGAGATTCGGTTGCCATAGAGATCGGTAACTTTCATCCCAAAGATCATCTTGCCCAGCGTCGCTTGGTATGACGAGCTTTCCATGAAAGCCTCATACAGCCAGGAACCGAAAATCACCAAAATGATCGTGATGCCGCCGCCCAAAAGTCTAAGACCCCTGTGCGGAATTCCACTCATCATTCCTGCCATCCCGAGACCACCGAAAATCATGCCAACCGGAGCCACCACCACACGGATTATGACGGAGTCGATAATGGCCGCAACCACCCGAATCCAGAAGCCTCCGTAGCTGACTCCCGCTATCGGCGCAACCGCCTGATACGGACTCGGTGAGGCTGCGTAGGACGACGCCTGGTTGGGCGGCGCGGGGCTCGACGACGCAAAGTTGGGCGATGCTGATTGCGGCGATGCCACCGTTGTCGGGACAGCGCCCGGAGTAGGGGCCATGGACGCTCCGCAGCGATTACAAAACTGAGCGCCAGCAGCATTCTGCGCACCGCACTTGTTGCAGAAAAAAGTTCCGTTCATGACCCGGCACTATAGAGATGGATTGGCTTCTTGTCAAAGACGGACGGCAATACGGAAGGCAGCAGGCCAGAAAAGAAGCAGGCGAACTCACTGGGCGCGCGCCACGTCGCGCAAAGTCAGCTCCAACCCACCGAATTCAGGATGATTGTTCATACCGAGCGAGTAGGCGATGTCCAGGCGGTCCCCGGCCAGCAACTGCAACCGGTCGCAGGATTCCTTCAGCCCCCAGCCCATCGCTTTAAAAGCAATGTTGTCGCGCCATGAAGATTGTGTGGTGGCGGGGCTCTGCCCCGCATCTCGCTTCGGAATCGCCGCTGAGTCGGGATGGCAGCGCGGAGTGAAATCTTGCGCTGCCGCCGCAATGGCCATTCTGCCATTGACACCAGGCGACACGCGCAGCCGCACATGCTTGTCTTTCACCGCTTGCGGAGGCGCCATCAACCGCACCGCCCGAGCGGCGAAAACGGGCTCGCGATTCTCCATCCCAAAAGGTTCCAGCAAAAGCAGCGCCCGCTGCAGTTCGGGTGTGACTTCTCTTAGCGGGAGTTCCCGATCGAACTCAAGCTTCGGCTCGAAATCGGCAGGAGTGAGCCGCGCTCGCGCGTACTGATCCAGATGCGCACGCAGTTTCTCCACGTTGGCGCTGGGCAGTGCAAAGCCAACCGCATGTGCGTGTCCGCCGTAGCGGGAAAATAGCTCGGGGCACGATTCGATCGCATGCAGCAGATGGAACGAAGGAATTGATCGTCCCGAGCCGTGCGCTTCGTCGCCTTCACGCGAGATGACCAGCGTTGGCCGCCCGTGGCGTTCAACCACCCGCGACGCCGTGATGCCAATCACGCCGCGATGCCAGCCTTCGCCATCCACCACCACGCAGTACGCTTCGCGCAACACGGGCTCGTCTTCCAGCCGACGAAAAATGCTGTCCATGATGCGCCGCTCTTCTTCCTGACGCCCGGCATTCAACTGGTCAAGCCGGCCGGCAATCCTCCTTGCACGCTCGATGTCTTTCTCGTTGAAAAGATCGACCACGTCGCGAGCAACATCCATGCGACCGGCAGCGTTCAGGCGAGGCGCGATGCGGAAACCGACTTCGGTGGCGGTCAGCGCCCGTCCGTCGCCGAGCTTAGCAACTTCCAGCAGCGCCTTCAGTCCAACGTTCACCGGAGAACGCAACCCCTGCAATCCCAGCTTCGCGAACACACGATTCTCGCCCAGCAATGGAACGGCATCGGCGATGGTCGCGATGGCCACAACTTTCATGAACGACATCAGCAGGCGCGACTGATCTTTCGCATCCAGCCGCCGCTGCATCAATCCCTGGGCCAACTTGAACGCCACGCCCGCGCCGCACAAATGCTTGCACGGATAATCGCAACCGTCTTGATTTGGATTCACTACAGCCAGCGCCTGCGGAACGCCGTCCATCGCCGGAAGATGATGGTCGGTGACGATCAGGTCCACTCCGGTGCGGCGCGCAGTTTCGGCGGCGGCGAATCCGCGAATGCCGGTGTCCACGCTGATGATCAGCCGCACGCCGTCGGCAGCAGCGCGCTCGATGACCTCGTCGCGCATGCCATAGCCTTCGCGGATGCGGTGCGGCACATGAAAGTCCGCCGCTCCGCCGCAAAGCTCGATCGCCGTCTTGAGGATGACAATCGCCGTCGTGCCGTCCACGTCGTAGTCGCCATAAATTAGAACTTTCTCTTTGCGCTCTATCGCTGCTTCCAGACGATCAAGAGCGGATCTCATCCCGCTCATCCGCAGAGGATCGTGAAGGTCAGCGAGTTGAGGAGAAAGGAAACGGGCAGCAGTTTCTGGCTCGTCGATCCCACGACCAACGAGCAAATCGGCAAGCACGGGCAAAGCAGAAGAAGAGATTTTCAGGTTGGAATCTTGCAGCGCAGCTTCGAGCACCCTGGCTTTAGGAGAATTCAGCGAATTGGAAATCCATCGCATGGGGCAGGTCTTAGGCGTCAGGTGTCAGGTCTCAGGTGTCAGGAAATTGTTTAAGTTGATCGATCGGACGGTTTTCCTAAGACCTGAGACCTGGCACCTGAAACCTGCCCTACCGTTCTTCGTCCTGGTCCGGCTCATCGATCATGAATCCGCCGCTATCATCCGCCAGTTCGCGCAGGTGCTGATAATGCTCATACCATTCGGTGCCGGCCTCATAGACGAAGACGCATCCCTGGTATGCCCATCCCAGCTGCACGAACCCGGTCTTTCCGACGTAGGTCTTCAGCCAGCGGCTTTCTTCCAGATCTTCTTCGCTTCGGTAATCGCCGTCGGCGAGCCGCTGAGACAAGCGCTCCAACTCTTCGCGATCGAGCGCCCAGGAATGCATGGTCAGGAAGGGCGCCCCCGTGGACTTGGCGAGTTCCACGAAATCTTTCCACCCATCCGGGTTATGTTCCGAGTCCCACAGCACGCTGGGAACTTCTTCGCACTCGACATAGCCAAAGAAACGGCGCATGCCCAGACCTTCAATGAAGGCTGTCATATCGTCTTTCATGCCCGTCAAGTCGTCTGGATGTGGGGACATGGAGTGTCATCATTGTACGGCTTGGCGCTAGTCAGCCGCTACTGCCTGAGGACGGTCGTTGGTCGCTAGTCGTTGGTCGTTGGCAAACCCTTTCTGTGAAATGTCCCTTATGGCCCGTCGACGCCGGGTTGAACCGGCTGGCGAACGACTAACGACCGGCGACCAACGACCGCCTCGCTTGTGTTAAACTTTCTGTTCACAAAAAAAACGCGTTAACATGCTTTTTTCCAAAGAATATGTGGGCTATCTGGCCCGCGAAGTCTCCAAAAAACTGGTGGCGAGCGGTCTCATAGAGACCAAGGCGGTGCCCGCTCTTAACGAGAAGGTACACGCCGCTTTGCTCGAAGAACTGGCGCTGGAGGACCGTATTAACGATGAAGTCCGCGTCATTCTCGAAGCCTATTCCGACGAAATGCAGAAGAGCGGCGCCAATTACCAGGAAATGTTTCGCAAGGTAAAGACCGAGCTGGCGAAAAAATACAAGGCCATTCTTTGAGAACGACGAAAACGACTTTGAGGACGCCCCCGCCGTGCGATTGAGTCGCGACAAAGTCAACAAACTCGCCCATGTTGTCACCGACGCCGTCGCTGACATGGATGAGGTCGAATTCATCGAGGACCGCAACACCATCCGTCTCGAAGTCCGCAAGATTCTGGAAGAGCTCCTCATGCAGGAAGCCCGCATCGACCAGGCCGCTCGTCAGAAAATCGAAAGCCAGCGTCGCACGATTATCGAGGGCTCCGAGGAGTGGTCGATCCTCTATCGCAAGTATTACAACGAAGAAGTCAAAAAGCTGGGTTTGTAGTTACTGGCTGCTCGGTATTGCACTCATCCGTAGGACATCATCCTGATCTTTATCCTTGGCCTTGATCCCAGCCGCATCGAGCTGACGCGCCACCGGCTGCACCACCTCTAGAATCCGCGCGAGCGTTTGCCCTACGGCTTCCCTATCGCTATTATCCGGACCGCGGCGCTCGATCACACTTTGAAGAAAGGTTTTGGGCCGCGGATAAACCACGATCTTGACGTCGTCGCTTTCGGGAATTCCAGCCACTTTCTTCGCCAGTTTCAGCGCCGTATCGTAGCCGCCGAGTTCGTCGACTAAACCAAGGTTCTTCGCATCCTGGCCCGACCAGATTCGCCCTTTCGCAATCTCCAGCACTTTCTCTTTCGGCAGCTTGCGACCATCGGCAACCTTGCTGGTGAAATCCACATACACACGGTCCAGCCACGACTGGAAGCGTCCCCATTCTGCCGGCTTGTAGTCGTGCGTTCCGGTGAACATGGTGGCATTGTCGCCCTGATGCACCTCGTCCCACGAGAGTCCGACCTTGTCCCAGAGCCCGCTGGTCAGCATTTTTCCGCCCAGCACTCCGATCGAGGCCGTAATGGTTCCCGGCTCGGCTACGATTTTGTCGGCTGCCATCGCCACAAAGTATCCGCCCGAGCCCGCGAGATTTCCCATCGAAACAATAACCGGCTTGCCCGCTTGGCGCGCCCGCACCACTTCCCGCCAGATGGTATCGGAAGCGACATAGGAACCGCCCGGACTATCAACCCGAAATAAGATCGCCTTTACGTCCTTGTCTTCCGCAGCCGCTCGAATCGCGCCCGCTACCGTGTCCGAGCCCATATTCTGGCTGCCTTGCACGGGATCATAATTACTCTTGCCATGGGTGACGCCGCCGACGCCGAACACCAGTGCCACCGTCTTTCCGTGATCGTGCGGACGCCCGGCGCGGTACAGATATTTATCGAGGTAGAGGAGTTCCGCCCCCTCACCCGCCTGGCTCTTTACTTTGCTGTAGACCTGATCGCGATAAAGAACCCCGTCCACCAGTTTGGCTCCGACTGCTTCCTGGCCGAGATAAGGCCCCGCGTCCACCAGCGCCTGAAACTTTTCCGGTGCTATCTGCCGCGTTTGGCAGATCCCGTCCTTCATCTGGTTGAACCATGAAGTCATGATCGCGGTCATCGCTTCTTTGTGCGGGCCCGTGTATTTGGTCTCGGTGAAGAAGTTGAGCGCGTTCTTGTACTCGTAGCGGTGATCGCCATGAAAGGTCACGCCCAGCTTGGAGAGCGTCCCTTTGATAAACGGCGACTCCATGATGATGCCCGTCAGTCCGACGTCGCCCGAGGGCTGCAGATAGATTTGATCGAACGCCGTCGCCAAGTAATAAGAGCCGTTGCCTGGACCAAACTCACCAAAAGTTTCCGAATAGGCGACCGCAAATTTCTTGTGCGCGCGAAATCTTTGGACGGCATCGCGAATCTCCTGCGTCTGCGCCATTCCCATCGGAGCCGCGCCAATCTTCGCAATCATCCCGACGACGCGATCATCACTCGCTCCGCGATCAATCGCGTCCACCACATCGCGCAGTGTCTGTTTTTCGGTCAACATCAAGCGCGCTGTCGGCGTGTCCGGTGCGTCCTCGAGGAACGTCTGCTCGAAATTAGCTTCGAGAATCGTCTTGGATGGCACTCTTCCCTTTGTGCCGATGACAGCCAGCAACACGATGACTATTCCGATCAGCCACAGAGCGCCCAGGATGGCAAGGAAACGTACGATTAGCTTGGACATGGATTTGCTCCTTCTTGGTTCAGTGAGGAGCAGTCTAACCAAGCGTGGGGCTGGACGCTACCGATCGGAAACAAGGAGAGGTCAAAAGGAGGACAAGGTCGCTAGGGCCTCGAGTGACTCAGATGCGCGGGGGTTGTGATTGCGCCTTCTGACGCCGACCTCACCAGAGCGGCGTACTTGGCGAATACCCCGGTTTTGTAGCGTGGCGCCGGAGGTTTCCATTCCGCCATGCGGCGCGTGATTTCGGCGTCGGATATTTCAAGTTCCAGCCTTCGGATCTTGGTGTCGATGGTGATCTTGTCGCCTTCGCGAATGGCGGCTATCGGACCGCCCAGCGCCGCTTCTGGCGCTACGTGGCCGACCATTAGACCGCGGGTTGCGCCGCTGAAGCGTCCGTCGGTGATCAGGGCTACGCTCTCGCCCAAGCCTTCGCCTACGATGGCCGCGGTCACGCTCAGCATTTCTCTCATGCCGGGTCCGCCCTTGGGACCTTCGTAGCGGATCACAACCACGTCTCCAGACTTGATCTGCTTGCTGGTCACCGCCTGCATCGCGGCTTCTTCAGAATCGAAGACGCGCGCGGGGCCGGTGTGGGATTGGCGCTCGTGGCCGCTCATCTTCACTACTCCGCCGCCGGGAGCCAGGTTGCCTTTTAAGATCACCAGGCCGCCGGTCGTTTTCAATGGCCTGCTCAAGGGAGCGATCACCGTCTGCCCGGGTGTTTCTTTCGCGGCGATTGCCTCTTCGGCAAATGTCTTTCCGGTCACGGTCATCGTTGAGCCATTTGCGTGCTTGCCGTCTAGCAGCCTTTTGGCGATCACCGGAATGCCGCCCGCTGCATCCACATCCGCCGCCACGTATTTTCCCGCTGGCTTCAAATCCGCCAGCAGTGGCGTGCGTTCGCTGACTCGCTGAAAATCGTCTATCTCCAGCGGCAATCCCATTTCGCGGGAAATCGCTAACAGATGGAGCACGGCGTTGGTCGAGCCTCCCGTCGTAGCGACCCCTGCGATTGCGTTTTCGAATGCCGCGTGGGTCAGAATATCGCTGGGACGAATTCCGTGCTTCAGAAGATTCATGACCACTTCGCCGCAGCGGAATGCTACTTCGTCCTTGCGCGGGTCCATTGCCGGAATGCCGTTGAATCCCATCGGCGAAAGGCCGATCAGTTCCATCACTGTGCTCATCGTGTTCGCCGTGTACTGGCCGCCGCATGCGCCTGCTCCGGGACAGGCTACGTTTTCCAGCGCGAGCAAGTCGGCGTCGCTCATCTTGCCCGCAGCATTCGCGCCTACAGCTTCGAACACGTCCTGAATGGTGACGTCTTTGCCGCGAAATTTTCCGGCGGCAATCGTGCCACCGTATAGGACCAGACCGGGGAGGTTCATGCGCGCGAGTGCCATGGCGGCCGCGGGGATCGTCTTGTCGCAACCTACTATGCAAACCGCCGCGTCGAAAAGCTGTCCGCGGCAGACGAGTTCGATGGAGTCGGCAATCACCTCGCGACTCACTAGCGACGCTTTCATGCCTTCGGTGCCCATGGTCTCGCCGTCGGAAATCGCAATGGTATTGAACTCCATCGGCGTGCCACCGGCCGCGCGAATGCCTTCTTTCACCTTGGCCGAGAGGCGGCGCAGGTGGAAGTTGCAGGGCATGGTTTCGATCCAGGTGTTGGCTACGGCGATCAGCGGCTTGGCTAGATCGGCGTCGGTAAAGCCGATGGCCTTGTACATGGCGCGCGCCGGAGCCTGGTCGCGCCCGTCAGTGATGCTGCGACTGCGATGTTTGAGGTAGATGTCCATGGGAGTAAGGCAGAACAGGACAGTCTAGCTGAAACGCTGAGACGGTGGAGCGACGGGCGTCTCGCCCGTCCCCGTTGGCGCCGACAGCATCTTGGCCGGGCGAGGACGCCCGGCGCTCCACTGATGCTAGGCGTTGACTACTTTCGGCGGCGCGGGCTTTGCCTCGGCTGCTTTCTTCTTCTCTGCCGGCAGCCACGACATCATGGCGCGCAACTGCTCGCCTACTTTTTCAATCGGGTGCTGCTTTTCGCGCTCCCGCAGCTTGGCAAAATTCTTGCCGCCGCTTTTATTCTCGGCGATCCATTCCCTGGCGAAGCTGCCGTCCTGGATTCGCGCCAGCACTTCTTTCATCGCCTTGCGGGTCGTATCTCCGACCACCATTTCGCCGCGGGTGAGGTCTCCGTACTCGGCCGTGTTTGAAATCGAATAGCGCATTCGGCTTAATCCGCCTTCGTAGATCAGATCGACGATCAGCTTCATCTCGTGCACGCACTCGAAGTAGGCGATCTCCGGAGCGTAGCCGGCCGCCACCAGCGTCTCGAAACCCTTCTCCATCAACGAAGTCAATCCGCCGCAGAGCACAGCCTGTTCGCCAAACAGATCGCTCTCGGTTTCTTCTTTGAAAGTTGTCTGCAACACGCCGGCGCGCGTCGAACCGATGCCGTGCGCATAGCTGAGCGCAAATTCATGGGCACGTCCGCTGGCATCCTGGTGGATGGCCAGCAACGAGGGCACGCCGCCGCCCTGCGAATACACGCGCCGCACCAAATGACCCGGGCCCTTCGGCGCAATCATGACCACGTCCACATCTTTCGGAGGCTCGATGGTCTTGAAGTGAATCGCGAAGCCGTGCGAGAAGCCGAGAATTTTGCCTTTGTGGAGGGCCGGCTTGATGGCCGATTCGTAGAACTCGGCCTGAGTCTCGTCCGGAGTGAGAATCTGAATCCAGTCGGCGCGCTTGGCGGCTTCGGCTGGAGCGACCACAGTCATTCCATCGGAGCGCGCCTGCTTGGCGGAGCCGCGCTCGGGATCGAGGCCGATGATGACCTCGTATCCGCTGTCACGCAGGTTCTGCGCCTGCGCGTGTCCCTGCGAGCCGTAGCCGAAAACGGCAATGGTTTTGCCCTTTAGGGCGGAAGGATTCGCATCATTTTGATAAAAGACTGTGGCCACTGGAAAGCTCCTTAAAGGTTTGTTCAGCAATGAACCGACCGATCGGTCGGTTTAAAGATGCTACCGACTTCGACCTGTTGGTGTCAACCTCTGCGTGCTGTTCATCAACGCTAAACGTGGCAGTGGTACACTCCTCATCCATATTCATGCTTACATACCCATGCTTGAAGTGAAACAGCTCACGAAGAATTACGGAAAGCTGGTTGCCGTCACCGGCGTCAGTTTTCGGGCTGATCGCGGAGAGACCATCGGCTTGCTCGGGCCGAACGGCGCCGGCAAAACGACGACTGTCTCCATCATCGCGGGACTGCTGAGCCCGGATTCCGGCGAAGTCCTCATCGAAGGCAAGCAGGTTAAGAGTGACACCGACCCGGTCAAGCTGAAGATCGGACTCGTCCCGCAGGATATGGCGCTCTATGACAAACTCTCCGCCCGCGACAATTTGACTTTTTTCGCGGCGCTTTACTCGCTCGCCGGCGCGAAGGCAAAGCAAGCAATCGACGACGTCCTGAATTTGGTCGGACTCTCGGATCGCGCCAGTGACAAAGTGGAAACGTTCAGCGGAGGCATGAAGCGGCGTTTGAATCTGGCGGCGGCCCTGCTTCACGATCCACAAATCCTTCTGCTCGATGAGCCGACCGTCGGCGTCGATCCGCAAAGCCGCAATGCCATCTTCGACAATCTCGAGGCGCTGAAGAAACGCGGCAAAACCCTCATCTACACCACCCACTATATGGAAGAGGCCGAGCGCCTCTGCGACCGCATCGTGATCATCGATCACGGGAAGATGATTGCCAACGACACGCTCCAGGGACTGCACAAACTGTTGCCGGTCACCAATGTGATTGCCATCGATCTTGACCATGCGGACGGTTTCAAGCCGGAGCAGATGCTGGCGCTTCCCGAGGTGAAGTCGGCTGAGTTGCACGAAGGCACTCTCCGAGTCGGAGTTCATGATCTATCTCACGGTGCGCCCGGCGTTTTGCGCTGGTTATCCGAGAACGGGTACTCCTATCACAATGTCTCGAGTGAGCAGCCGGATCTTGAGACCGTCTTTCTTACTCTCACGGGAAGGAGCCTTCGAGACTCGTAATGATTCCATTCCTGGCCCTGGTGCGAAAGGATCTGAAACTGTTCTTCAACGATCGCAAAGCCGTGATCGTCGGATTGCTGGTTCCCATCGTGTTGGCCTCGTTCTTCGGCTACATGTTCGGCGGACAAAGCGGCAAGGCGGAGACGAGCAAAGTGCCGGTGCTGGTAATTGACCAGGATGGGAGCGACATCTCTCGGGGGCTGATCACCCAACTCGGAAGCGACAAGAACCTCGACGTAAAGCCATCCCCGCTGGACGCCGCGCGCGAGGCCGTTCGCAAGGGCAAGGCGACCGTCGCGATTGTCATCCCCAAAGATTTTGGCAAGGATGCCGGACACGCGCTGTTCACAGGCGAAAACAAACCTGAACTCGGTGTGCTCTACGACCCTTCCCACAACGTGGAACTCGGCATGGTAAGGGGCATTCTGAGCGGCGCGGTGATGCAGACGGTCAGCAAAGAAATGTTCACCGGCATAGGCGGGCGCGAAATGGTGAACGAGTCCCTCGCGCAGGTCGAGAACAATCCTCGAATCTCAGCGGAAGAGCGGAAGGCTCTGCGCCATCTGCTTGGCGGCGTGAACGAGTTGAACGAGCAGCGAGAACGTGAGGGTGCGTCTGGACAAGGTGCGATATCCGGCGGCCTGACGATGCCGTACGATACGCGAGAGCAAGCGATTACGTCCGGGAAAGACATCGAGTACAACGGCTACGCGCACGCGTTCGCGGGGATGGGGATTCAGTTCATCCTCTTCATGGGGCTTGATGTCGGAATCGCACTGCTGACGCTGCGGCAGAGTGGGCTCTGGCAGCGGCTTCGGGCCGCGCCGCTTTCCCGAACCATGCTGTTGGGCAGCCGGACGGTAAGCGCTTCCCTGATTGCGGGATTTATTCTGCTGGTCTTGTTCGGCTTCGCCCGGGTTGTGTTTGGCGTCCACATCCTCGGCAGCTTCGCGGGCTTCGTGGGAGTCTGCGCGGCATTTTCGTTGATGACTGCCGCCTTCGGCCTCATGGTCGCCGCGCTTGGTGAGACGGTCGAAGCCACACGCGGCTACTCCATCATGGCAACGCTCATCATGGTGATGCTCGGTGGCGCCTGGGTGCCTACTTTCGTTTTTCCGGCGTGGCTGCGGAAATTGACTGTGGTCATTCCGACACGGTGGGCGATGGATGGGTTGGACGGCATGATCTGGCGCGGCTTGGGATTCTCATCGGCGCTCGCGCCCATCGGGGTCTTGCTGCTCTTCACGCTGTTGTTCGGGGCAGTGGCGGTGATGCGATTCCGCTGGCGGACGGAATGATTGAAGCATTGAGTCATTGACCTAATGATTCAATGCCTCAATGATTCAATGACCTCAAGCCCCATTCCGCGATACCATCTCTGGATGCTTCGCGAAGCTGCCATCGATCATCGGCAAGAACCCAGACAGGAACCACGCCAGGAGATCCTGCGCACCGCCGCGCGCCTTTTTCAGCAGCAGGGATATGATGCCACTTCGATGAACGATGTGGCCGCCGCGCTCAAGCTTTCCAAGGGCGGCCTCTATCATCACTTCCAGTCGAAAGACGAAATCCTGTTTCACATCATGTCGCATGCCATGGAGATCACCGAGGAACGGGTCATCAACGTGGCCCGCCGTATCGAGGGAGCCAGCCTTGACGGAACCGAAGAGCGCCTGCGCACGCTGATCCGGCTGCACATCCAGGTTGTGCTCAGTCCGGAAGACCGCGAAATTACGGTCATGCTGCACGAGAACCATCCGCTGCCGCCGGCGCTCCGCCGCAAGATCAACGGACGCAAGAAGGATTACCTGCACTTCGTCGAGAACCTGATCGCTGACGTCCAGCGCAAACGCAATTCCCCGTCACCGGTCACGCCGCGGGCGGCAGCCTTTGCTCTGGTCGGCATGATCAACTGGATCTATCAGTGGTACAAACCCGGCGGGCCGTTGACGGGAGACGCGCTGGTGCAGCAGTACACGGATATTTTTTTTCACGGCGCGGTGGGATAAGTTCTCGGTTCTCAGTTCTCAGAAAACCTGCGGAGACTCGGCAGCGCTCGTCTCTTCGACACGCTACTGAGAACTGAGAACCGAGAACGGGGAACTGTTCTTCATGACTCACTTCTTCCACATCGACGATCTCTCCCGCCAGCGGACGGAAAAAAACAAACTCTACCTCGAATTCCTTCGCGTTCCTGCCATGAGTGCCGGCGTCTACGTTCTGCCGAAAGGCGGGACCGATCTCCAGAAACCGCACCGCGAAGACGAGATGTACTACGTCGTCCGAGGACGTGCCCGCATGCAAATCGGATCCGACCACGCCGAGGTGCGCGCCGGTTCTGTCATTTTCGTCGAGGCTGAGTTGGAGCATCGGTTCTACGACATCCAGGAAGAGTTGGAAGTCCTGGTCGTCTTCGCTCCCGCTGAGCAAGAATGAGATCGTAGTGGAGCAACGGCGTCCCGACCGTCAAACCAAAAAGCAGACACACCTTTTACATCCCATTGACAACTCCCGAAGGAGTAGCTTGTTACGCTCCTACTTAGATCGCAGGGAATGAGTTCCCGCGTCCCCGGCTGCGGAGCGGCGCGGGAGGGATGAAAAGCACATGATCAAGACTGGCCAGCCTCGACTGATTCTTTCCACGCTCATACTTTGGATGGGTGCATGCGCCGCGATGCTGGCGCCAAACGCAGCCGCGCAAACCGGCGCTTGGCTGATGCCCTCACATGACGAGCAGCACACCGCGCTTTCTACCGTCCAGTCCCAGCCGCTCAATGCGATTCATTGGCATGTGCCCGTGGACCTGGCTCCACCGGCGGGCGAAATTTTTGTCCACTACGGCTCGCCGCTGGTCACTGCGGCGAACACCGTGATCGTTCCGGTTAAGACGGGCACGAACAGTTTTCGCGTCGAGGCCCATAACGGTGCCACCGGCATACGGCTTTGGACACAGAACACCGGCTATCAGGCGCCGGGTGCAAGCTTCTCCCCCGGACTTGGGCCGGCGATTTCGGGCAACCAGTTGTTCGTTCCCGATATCGCAGGCCGGGTGCTGGTGCGGCAGAATCCCGATCAAGCCGCTGGCACCGTGACTCGCCGCTACTTCTACGGCGCGAAGAATTACCGGGCGAACCCGACGATTTACCAGCAGAACGTGCAGATTGATACTCCGATTACTACCGACGCCAACGGGAATCTCTACTTTGGATTCATCGTCCTTGGCGCCACGCCGATCAATCTGCAAAGCGGTTTGGCGCGCATCGCGCCGAACGGCACGGGGACGTGGGTTTCAGCCGCAACCGCCAGTGGAGACTCCTTCATTTCCCAGGTTGCCATCAGCTGCGCGCCCGCGCTCTCGCCAGACGGCAGCATTTTGTATGTAGCGGTGGATAACGGGAGTTTCGGATACCTCCTGGCTTTGAACAGCACGACTCTGGCGCTCGTAAATCGCGTCCGTTTGAAAGATCCGTCCTCGGGGCTGGACGCGTGGCTCTTCGATGGCACCTCCGCCACGCCGACCGTTGGACCCGATGGCGATGTTTACTTCGGGGTGCTCGAAAATCCTTTTCCCAATCACAATGACCGCGGCTGGCTGCTCCACTTCAACAGCGATCTGTCACAGAAGAAAACCCCCGGCTCCTTTGGCTGGGATGACACCGCCTCCATCGTTCCCGCCTCGCTTGTCCCCAGCTATCACGGGACGTCGAAATACCTCCTCATGACGAAGTACAACAACTACGCGGGCATCGGCACCGGCGATGGGCTCAACCGCATCGCGATCCTCGACCCACATGCCGCCGAGAAAGACCCTGTGATTCCCACCACAAACGTCATGAAGGAAGTCATTACCATTCTTGGGGTCACGCCCGATCCGAGCTTTCCGACTTTTCCGGGAGCGGTTCGGGAATGGTGCATCAACACTGCCGCGGTCGATCCCTTCACGAAGTCGATTCTCGCCAACAGCGAAGACGGCAAGCTCTACCGGTGGGACCTGACCTCCAACACGTTGTCGGAGGTGATTACGCTTTCCGCGGGCATCGGCGAAGCCTACACGCCGACGGTAACCGGAAGCGATGGCACCGCCTACGCCATTAACTTTGCTGTACTCAATGCCATCGGCCACTGAAAGGGTGAGTGAAAGTCTTTCCCGCTATGGCTGGGCGAGGACGACCCGGCCGTTCACCGGCTCACTGATGACCTTCCTCCTCGCCAGCCGCCTTCGCAGGCCAATACACTTCTTCCTTCAAGTTCTCTTTCTGGAAACCGATCCGCTTCAGGATGCCCTTTGCATGCTCGACCATCTCTGGATGCCCGCACAGATACCCCACGCTATTCGCCCCGGTGAGTCCCCACTGGTCGGCGTATTTGCGAATCAGATCGTCGACGCGTCCGACCTCGCCCTTCCAGCTGTCGTCCTCCCAGGGTCGGCTCACCGCGAAAACGGAGCGAAACCACGGCGCTTGTTTCGAAAAGTTTTCCAGCTCCTCGCGATAACCGAACTCCCACGAGCGGCTCGCGCCGTTCAGCAGAAATAATTTGTGGTCGCCCGCAAACCTGCCTTCCTTCCAGTCTTTGAACAGGGTTCGCACATAGCTGACAAAAGGCGCGACTCCGGTCACCGTGCTCACCATCAAGTGGTTTTTGCGCTCGGGTTGTGCGGTGTCGAAAGTGAAGCGCCCCTTCGCAACTTTGCGCATCAGAACTTCAGCGCCCAGCTGAAGGTCATACAGCGGCGGCGTTGTGGCGCCATGCGGCACCAGTTCAAAAAAGAATTCCAGTTCCTTTTCGTGGGGAGAAGAAGCAATCGAGTAGGGACGCTCCAGTCGCCGCCCATCGCGCTCGATCCCGAGTGTCGCATATTGGCCCGGAGCAAAACTGAACTCCGCCCCTGGATCAATGCGGATCATCCACAAATCCGGTGCAAAGTCCGCGCGCTTCGTGATCCGGGCCCGGTAGTGCTTGTCATCCATAGGGAAGGTCTCAGGGGCAGGTCTCAGGGGCAGGTCTCAGGTCTCAGGTGTCAGGTATCAGGTATCAGAGAACTTCGCGTGAACCGGTTTTCCTGAGACCTGAAACCTAACACCTGACACCTAAATAGAGAACAGCCCGCAAGCTTTTCAGCCTGCGGGCTGCCCGGTGGACTGTTTGGGATTGACTGAGGTGGTCACTCTCGTGGCCCCTCGCTCACTCCGGTGCCGGGGCACAGCCTGTGCCCGGCGGATCAGCCCATACTCACGGATTGTTTGCGAGAGATCGTTCCCGATTCCCCCGACCAAAGGTTCCTCGAGAACTCCCCTTAGAGCAACCGCCCTAAGACTCAGCCACCTCACCTGGTCTGGTACTACTGTGACTATCAGAACTTGTCATCCGACCACCTCCTTTCCGGTGTAAACGCAGAGTACAAAAAAAGCCGGCTCGGCGTCAACTGCACGGACGTGGAGTGTCGTTAGCACATGATATGTCCGGTTGAGATAGCAGGTGATCTGTCCGCTTTGCGGGCGGCGAGGGTAGGAGACCATGCGAAGCATGATCTGTTACCGGAAGGCCGCAGTGGAGCGGGCGATGAAAGTGCAGGAAGTGATTTTACGGGCCATGGCGAAGAAGATCACGTGGTGGCAGGCGGCCGAGATTCTGGGTCTGAGCGATCGGTCGATGCGGCGCTGGCGAGAGCGCTATGAGGAGTTCGGCTATGACGGACTGTTCGACCGGCGACAAGGCAAGCCCTCGCCGAAACGGGTGCCGGTGGCGGTGGTGGAGCAGGTGCTGGGACTGTACCGGGACCGGTATTTCGATCTGAACGTGCGGCATTTTCACGAGAAGCTGCACGCCGAACACGGCGTCGAGCTCAGCTACACCTGGGTGAAGCTGGCCTTGCAAGGGGCAGGGCTGGTGACGCGGGGGCGCAGGCGCGGGGTGCATCGCAAGCGGCGTCCGCGGCGGCCGTTGCCGGGGATGCTGTTACATATTGACGGCAGCCATCACCGTTGGTTTCAGGATGAGCGCTGGTATGACCTGATCGTGATCCTGGACGATGCCACCAGCGAGATTTATTACGCGCAGTTGGTGGAGGAGGAATCGACGGTGACGGTGATGGCAGCGCTGCGGGCGGTGATCGAGCGCAAGGGATTGTTTTGCGCCTTGTACAGCGATCGGGGCAGCCATTTCTGGCTCACGCCGAAGGTGGGGGGCAAGGTCGATCCGCATCGTTTGACGCAAGTGGGACGGGCTTTGCGCGAGTTAGGGATTCAGATGATACCGGCCTATTCGCCGCAGGCGCGCGGACGGAGTGAGCGCAACTTCGGAACCTGGCAAGGACGTCTGCCCCAGGAGTTACGGCTGCAGGGCATCGACAACGTGAAGGAAGCGAATCGGTTTCTACGAGAACACTACATCGCGGAGTTCAATGGCAGCTTTCAAGTGCGCGCGGCGGAACGGGGAACGGCATTTCTGGCGCGCCGAGGTCAGAACCTGGACCTGGTTTTCAGCTTGCAGTTCGAGCGGGCGGTGAATCGGGACAACACGGTGAGCTTTCAGCATCTGCGCTTGCAGATCGAAGCGGTGCGCTGGCGAGCGACCCTGGCGGGTTGCACGGTGCGGGTGCATCAGCATCTGGATGGAACTCTTACCATCACCCACGGACCGCAGCGACTGGGCCGCTATAGCGCGGAAGGAACTTTGCTGTTACCGAAACTGGCAGGGTCTCAGGTTGTGGAAAAGACGCGGGCTGGAAAAGTCCAAAAACCGACTTTCCCACCCCGCTTGGAAATCCCGCAAAGTGCGCGGGATTCCCACTTTCCCACAACCTCGGCTACGGCTGGTTAATTCAAAAACCGGACAGATCGTGTGCTACGAAAAGCGGACATTTTAATTTGCTACGAACACTGCACGGACGTGGAGTGCCGAAACAGGCAACAGTTCTCAGTTCCCGGTTCTCAGTTCTCAATGAAAAACGCTGGGCTTACTGAGAACTGAGAACCGGGAACTGAGAACTGCCCTGCGCGGGTACACTTATCTCGGCGAATGAAAACAACCAGCTTGGAGTTCCACTGAACATGCCAGCCGTGAGCGTGGCTTCCACCGTTCTCAATGAGAGCGACGACATCGACTCACTGGTTGAGAGTCTGATGCAGCAGACTCTCGCTCCCGCCGAGGTCATTGTCGTCGATGGCGGTTCCACCGACGGAACCTGGGAGCGTCTCGAAGCCGCCCGGGCGAAATACCCGACCCTGGTTCCGATCCGCGATGAAAGCTGCAGCCTGCAACGTTCCCCAGGACCGATCGCACGCGGCCGCAATGTCGCAATCGAAGCAGCCTCCTCCGATATCGTCGCCTGCGCAGATGCGGGCTGCCTCTACCATCCCGACTGGCTCGTCAATCTCACGGTCCCGATTGTTGCGGGCGCCTCCCAGTATTCGATCGGCGGGTCGTACATTGATCCGACAAGCTCCACGGTTTGGGACATTGCCTCGGCGCCCTTCTTCGGAGTCAAGTTGAACCCAGACACAGCAACCAAGTCCTGCACCGCCCGCTCCATGGCCTTTCGCAAAGAGCTCTGGCGACGCGTCGGTGGATTCCCCGAGAACGTCTTCCTCGGAGAAGACACCATATTTGATTCCAAGGTCCGTAAGCTGGTGGCTCCCGCCTTCCCGGAGCGCGCCAAGGCGTCTTACCAGCCGCGTCACACTTTCCGCTCGGCTCTCCGGCAAATGGTCAGCTATTCGGTAACCGACGGCGTTTTGGGCGGACGCTCGGCCCGCCTCTGGCGGAACCTGGCTCGCTGCGTCGCCGAAATTCTTGCGATTGTCGCGCTCGTTTATTCGCCGATTCCGCTCTTGTGTGTGCTCGTGCTTGAAATTTATTTTGCTTTCAGGTTGGACTGGCGCGATCTTCGAAGAGTCCCCATCCGAACGCTGGCCGCGCGCCTGATATTTTCCCTGCTCGTTCCGTGGGTGGTCGCGTGGTATCAGACCATGGGCAGCATCACCAAGAAAAACCGTCCCAACCGGCAGAACTTTACTTAGTAGAAGTTCTCAGTTCTCAGTTCTCAGAAAATCTCTTACGACGCGATTCGTTCCCACTGAGAACTGGGAACTGCGAACTGCTTCAGCCCGGCACTCGCAGTACATGCCCGCCAGATACCTACCTTCGTTATCGCCCCTTCCCTAGACTGAAAGCACCCCTGCAAAGCAGGAAAGGCTTCCCCCGGTCCTTGATCTTTGGCATTGCTGCATGTGTAGAGACGGGGCTTGCCCCGTCTTCGCTGCCGAGACGCGGCAAGCCGCGTCTCTACCGGAATGCCGGGGTTACCCCTTCCAGCGATATGCATTTTGTTGGGCCAGTCCTATATGCGCCAGCACCCGGTTCGCGAATTCCTGTGCCATCTCATCAGCGCTCGATGGGTGGTTATAAAACGTTGGGACGAGCGGGAAGATCGTCGCTCCCGCGTCCGCCGCCAGCGACATGTTGCGGATGTGGATTTTGTTGAGCGGCGTCTCGCGAACGCACAGCACGAGCGGCCGACGCTCTTTGAGACTCACATCGGCGGCGCGCTCGATCAGGCGCGAAGCCGTGCCATTGGCAATGCGGCCAAGCGTTCCGACGCTGCACGGGATCACGACCATCGCGTCCGAAGGATACGACCCGCTGGCCACGTTCGCCCCGATATCGGTGTTGGACTGCTGCTGAATCTTTGTCGATGGCGCGCCGATGATTTGACGTAGGAGATCGGATCGGCCTTCGACGCCGAGTTCCTCGGCCATGACACGCAGGCCGCTGTCAGAAGCGATGAAGTTTACTGTCTTCACTCGCGGATCGCGTTCAACGGTCAGTAGAAGGTGCTTTAAAAATATCGACCCACTCGCACCGGTGGTGGCAACGGTAAGGTTTTCCGGCGTCAGGGGCAAAGTCGGCGCTCCACGAGGCATCCAATGCGGGCCTCGAAAACTGAGGATAGGGACGCGGGAAAGGCAAGTCAAGACGGCTGAATTGTAATTCGTCATTTCGACATTCAGCGCAGCGAATAGCGAACGACCAACGACCGACGACCAACGACGCATTTATGGCAACCACCGGCATCTTACGATCGCGGCGCAGTGCCGCTCAACTCCACGCGATCGCCAGCGTCGAGCGTGAGATTCGCGCCATTGATCCCGCCTCCAGACGCAAATACCTTCGCGACTTTCGCGAGGCCTACCGCTCCTACCAGAAAGTTCTCGCCCCGAGCGATGTCCGCCACGAAATCGCCAAAGCTGGAATCGTTTTGGTCGGCGACTACCACGCCCTGCCCAACTCGCAGCGCTATCCAGCATCGCTCCTTCGCGATCCCGAACTTCACCAGCGCCCCCTAGTGCTGGGAGTCGAAACCATTTTCTCCCGCGACCAGCACATTCTCGACGAATGGGTCCGCGGCGAAATTGATGAAGGCGAATTGCACGAGCGCATCCGTTTCGAACTCGACTGGGGATACGAATGGGCTCCATTTTACGAACTGCTCTGCGCCGCCCGCGACCACGGCGCCTCCATCTACGGGCTCGATTGCATGCCTCGCGAAGATCTGCGCAAAATCGGAGCTCGTGACCGGCACGCCGCCGACAAGATTGCCGATCTCCGCCGCCGCCATCCGGACGCGCTTATCATGGTGTTGTTCGGCGAGTCGCACCTCGCGCCCCAGCATCTGCCCGCCCTGCTCCAGCAGCAGCTGCCTGCGGAACCCATTCTCACCGTTCTGCAAAACGTGGACGCCCTCTACTGGCGCGCCGCCGGAGAAGCCAGTGACCACATCGAAGCCGTCGAAGTTCGAAAGACGGGCCGCGAAAATGTTCTTTGCGTCTTCAACGCCACGCCGCTGGAAAAATATGAGAACTACCGCCTCTGCCTCGAACGCTGGGGACGCAATGATGATGACCACAGCGCGCCCGATCTCCGCCCCACCCTCTACAACCTGATCGATGGCATGGTGCGTTTTTTGGGCGTAAACCAATACTCCTCGCACAACACTACGCAGCCCAAGCTCCTGGTAGACCTCATGCCCGAAGTCCATTCGCGTAGCTCTGACGCACTGCTGCGGCGCCTGTTATCCCGCAAAGGATTCACTGCCGAACAGCGCCGATCGCTGCTCCGCCAGGTTCGCGAGCGCGGCAGCGTCTACCTTCCGCCCGTCAACGCCGTGTATGTACGCGAGTTCCGCATGACCTCCTCCGCCGAGGACGCCACCCGCTTCCTTCATCAAGCCTGTCGCGGATTGCCGAATCTTTCAAATGGCAAGGCTTTAGCACCGCACGCCACACCGGTCGCCACTAAGCACATCGCGCCAGTCGCCCAGCCGCTGGACAGAGACGACGCCTTTTACATGGCCGTCTTCGAACACGCGCTCGCCTTTTTCGGATCGCGCATCTTGCACCCCGCGCGCCCCGCTCTCCGCGATACCGACATTGCGAATTTGCTCGATGTGACGCGTGAAGACCTCGAACATCAAACGTCGCTTCCCTTCGCCGACGCAGTCGAAGCTCTCGACTTTCTGACCGAACACCGCGAACACGATTTTTGCGCAGCGCAAGCTCCGGCCTTCACCGGACGCCAGTACGAATACGTAGCCGAGCAGCTCGGCTGCCTAACCGGCAACGATCTCTACGATGCCTACCTCGAAGGCCGCCTAGCCACCGCCGCCCTGCGCAAGCTTTTCCTGACCCACATAGAACAGCCCGGGGTGGCCCCCGAAGCCTACGTCCAGTTGAGAACGCGCCTGCGCTCCGGACGGCGAGCATAGGTTCGTCGCGTTCCAAGGGTGTGTAGGTTCTGATCTTCTCTGTGCTCCTCTGTGTTCCTCTGTGTCCTCCGTGGTTCAAGCTCTTGATTTTTACTGCCGCTCCATGTCCTGGGTAGTTAAGGGTTTTCGTCTGTCTCGGCGTTCTCCGCGTCTCGGCGTTTCAGAGTTTTGATTTCGCAGCTGCTGCGGTATCCTCACCTGTCCATGCCTGACGATTCCCTACTCCAGTCCCAGACGCCCGACGCGCTCATGCTCTTCGGCTTCTGGTACCGCGCGCTTCCCTCCCGTCAACTCCGTCGCGGACAGCTAGCCAAGACGATGCTGCTCGAACAGCCCCTGGTAGTCGGACGCGACCAACAATGCCAGCCCTTCGCCCTGCGCGACGCCTGCCCGCATCGCGGCATGCCGCTTTCCTGCGGACACTTCGACGGCCGACAAATCGAATGCTCCTACCACGGATGGAGATTCGACGCCCACACCGGCCAATGCCAACTGATCCCGTCGCTTGTCCCCGAGCAAGCGCTCAAAATCGACCGCATCTACGCCGGCAGCTATCCCTGCGAAGAGCGCGACGACTTCATCTGGGTGTTCATTCCCGATCCCGGCCCAGCCGGCGCCGGATTCTCGAAGCCCGCACCCGCGCCCATTCCCGCCCCCGAGATTCCTAAATTCAGCAAGCATTACAAACTCGCCTATCTCACCGCCGATCTGCCTTGCTCCGTCGACCACGGCATCATCGGCCTGATGGATTCCGCGCACGGTCCCTTCGTCCATCAAGCATGGTGGTGGCGCTCGCAACATTCAATTCATGAGAAGCAAAAGAACTTCGAACCCATCCCCTACGGATTCCGCATGAGCGCGCACACGCCCAGCTCCAACAGCGCTCCCTACAAGCTTCTGCGCCTCTACGCCGACGCCGACTCGATAACCACGACCATCGATTTCGTGCTGCCCAACCTGCGCTCGGAAATCATTCGCGCCGGCAAGTACTGGTTCTCCAGCCTGACCACTGTCACTCCCATCACGCGCAGCCAGTGCCGCATCGACGTAGTAGCCGCCTGGAACCTGTTCCGCTGGATTCCCTTCGGCCCCCAGTTGCTGGAATTCGTCTTCGCAAAATTCGTGGAGCAGGATCGTCGCACCATGGAACTCCAGTCCGAGGGCCTGAAACACAACCCGCACCTCATGCTGATCGACGACGCCGACCGCCCGGCGAAATGGTATTTCGGTCTGAAGAATGCAATGCTGGAAATGAAGAAGAACGGCGGCGAGTTCCGGCACCCGATGAGCGGGCAGGTGACGCTGAGGTGGAGAAGCTGAGAAAGGCAGGTCTCAGGTCTTAGGTATCTGGTCTCAGGAAAGGCACCACCAGAGCACCCGCAAATCGTGGCAAAGAGATTTTCCTGAAACCTAGTCACCCACCAGCCAGTCCATCGCCTCTTCCCGCGTCTTGAAGGACACAATCTCGCGCTGGGAAAAGCTTTCGAAGTTCTCCATGAACGCGTGCGGGACACTCTCCGTGCCGACCCACGCCGTCTTCTTCACAAACGGACGATCGAGCGTCAGCACTTCCTTAAGCTTGGTAGCGACTGCGTGATCCACGGTTGCGCCGGTGAAGTCGCCGAGCGTGACTACCGATTGGCGCGCGTGCTGCGCCACGGTGATCCGCACCTGCTCCAGCAGAAGCTGCATCTCGTGTGCATTGGTATGCGAAAAGTCGAGCAGCAGAATCTGCTTGCCCTTGTGCTCGATGAAATGGATACGATCATCCATTGCGCGCCTCGAATGTCGTTCCCTGTGCTCCTCTGTGTTCCCTGTGGTTAAGACTTTTCCTCACAACAGGGAGCGCCGGTGAACACAGGGGACAACTAGCCCAAAAGCGACTCCACGACGTTGTACACCGAGTCCAGCGCCGAGTCCAGCGCCGCCGCATCTTTTCCGCCCGCTTCGGCCAGGTCGGGACGGCCGCCGCCTTTGCCGCCAACTTTTTCGGCCACGGCGCCCACCACTTTCCCCGCCTGGATGCGGCTGGTCAAATCTTTGGTGACGCCCGCAATCAGCGAGACGTTCCCGTCCGCAGCCGATCCGACCACCACCACGCCCGATCCGAGTTTGTCACGCAGTTGATCGACCAGCGTCCGCAACTGTGCGCGTTCGAGATTATCCACGCGATGGGCAAGCACTTTGACGCCGCGAACTTCTTTGACTTTTTCGCCGATGTTGGCCGTGCTCGACGATGCAGACTTCATCCGCGCCTGGTCAAGCTCTCGAGCCAGGCGCTTGATTTCGGCGTCTTTCTTTTCCAGTTCCAGCTTCAAGGCTTCGGCAGGAGAAGCCGTTATCTCTCCGGTTGAGGGTGCCCCGTCCTTTCGCGTTTTTTGCGAAAGGGTGGGCCCAACAAGGCTAGCCACGACCGTTTCCAGTTCGTGATCTTGGCGGAAATGGCGCAGGGAGCCCTCACCGGTGACGGCCTCGATACGCCGCACACCGGATGACACGCTTCCTTCCTTAAGAATTTTGATCAGGCCGATCTCGCCAGTCTGCGTTGTGTGCGTGCCGCCGCAGAGTTCGGTCGAAAAATCTCCGATCTTGATCACGCGCACCTTATCGCCGTATTTCTCACCGAACAACGCCATCGCGTGATACTCATTGATGGCCACATCAATTGGGACATTCTCGATGACCTCGACGCGCTCGTTGCGCAGGACTTCTTTGTTGATCAGGTCTTCAATATCCTGCAGCTCTTCTTCGGCGACGCCGGTGAAGTGAGAGAAATCAAAGCGCAGGTGATTGGGAGCGACCAGCGATCCCGCCTGCTTCACATGCTTGCCCAACACTTCACGAAGCCCCGCCTGGAGCAGATGCGTGGCCGTGTGATTACGCATGGTGGATTCGCGAATCGCGGTGTCGACGACGGCGTCCACCTTCTGCCCAACGCGAATTGCCTGCTTGGCAATCACCTGATGCGCCCGCACGCCTTGGACCGGGTAGTAGCATCCAGTCACTTCGGCGACGACGGTGTTGTGGTCGTCGGAGTAGAACCACCCGCGGTCACCGACCTGGCCTCCGGATTCGGCGTAGAAGGGCGTGTGATCGAGGATGATCTCGCCGGAGTCTCCGGGCTTGAGTTCCTGCGCGCCCTGATTGCCTTTGATGATGGCTAGCACCTCGCAGCCGTCAGAGCGAGTCTGGCGATAGCCTTCGAATTCAGACTTCGGGAGTTGCTGGTACGCGGGATTGGCGGTCTGCTTGGCCGCGCCTTTCCAGGAAGCTCGGGCGCGGTCACGTTGCTCGGCCATGGCGCGGTCGAAACCCGCCTGATCGAAGGCGATGCCCTGGTCGCGGGCTGCGTCTTGCATAAAATCCAGCGGCATACCGAAGGTGTCATAGAGCTTAAAAGCATCTTCCCCGGGCAATCTTCCCGAGCTTTGAGCGAGAAGTTCCTCCAGCTTCTGCAAGCCAACATCTAGAGTGTGCGCGAATCGCGTTTCCTCCGCTAATACAATGGTCGAAACTCGGTCCGCGGTTTCCTTCAGCTCCGGATATGCGTCTTGCATCAGGCCGCGCACAGCAAAGACCATCTCATGCAGGAAAGGCTTCGTCTGTCCGAGCAATCGTCCGTGCGTGATGGCCCGCCGAATGATCTTGCGCAGCACGTATCCGCGGCCTTCATTCAGAGGAATCACGCCGTCGGAAATCAAGAAAGTCGCAGCACGCGAATGGTCGGCGATCACGCGCAGAGACGCTGCCGACTTAGAGCCTGCCGAGCTTTGCTCGGCATGGACGGGCGAGGCGCCCGTCCCCACACGGGCAGTCGCGCTCCCCGTCAACTCAGCCGCGCGCTTGATCAGCGGCGTGAACAAATCCGTGTCGTAATTCGAAATCACGCATTGCAAGACAGCTGTTAGTCGTTCCAGCCCCATCCCCGTATCAATCGACGGCTTCGGCAGCGGATTCAGCTTGCCGCTAGCATCACGGTCGAACTGCATGAACACTAGGTTCCACAGTTCAACATACCGCCCGCAATCGCAGCCAAACGCGCAGTCTGCATGACTCTGGTCGCTGGCCGCGACACCCATGTCGTAGTGAATCTCACTGCAGGGCCCGCAGGGGCCGGTGTCGCCCATCTGCCAGAAATTGTCTTTCGTACCGAACTCGTAGATGCGATCTTTCGGCACGCTTTGCCCGAGCCACAGGTCGTAAGCTGCAGCATCGCGCGGCACGCCGTTTTCGCCCTTGAAGATCGTGACGTAAAGCTTCCCTTTGTCAATTCCAAACCACTCCGGCGACGTAATCAGCTCCCACGCGTAGGCGATGGCGTCTTTCTTGAAATAGTCGCCAAACGAAAAATTTCCGAGCATCTCGAAAAACGTGTGATGACGATTGGTAAAGCCGACGTTTTCCAGATCGTTGTGCTTGCCGCCCGCGCGGACACATTTCTGGGAAGTCGTCGCCCGTGAGTAATCGCGTTTTTCGAGGCCGAGGAAAACGTCCTTGAACTGGTTCATTCCGGCGTTGGTAAACAGCAGCGTCGGATCATTCGCCGGGACGAGCGAAGAGGAGTGCACCTCGCGGTGTCCCTTCTGAATGAAGAAGTCCAGGAACTTGCGGCGAATTTCGGAGCCTGTGAGCATGGAAGATTAATTCTAAATGAAAGGCAAATCTTCACCACAGGAGTCACAGAGAGACGCAGCGGAAAGCACAGGTGAAACGACCCCTACCCATTGCCTCAACCAAATTGGTTATGCAATCCTCAGCAGGGCACTTTCGGAAGATTCCGTGCCTGGAGACATTCGATGCCTTGCAATCCTGAAATTCTGAGACATGTTCCGCTCTTTGCCCTACTCGACGATGAAGAAACCGCGGTTTTGGCCGGCCAGGTCGAGGTCAAGCAGTTTGCCGCCCGGCAGCGAATTTACAAGATCGGCGAACCAGGTGGCCGGGCCTACGTCGTTGTCTCGGGCATGGTGCGGGTCACGACTGTCGATGAGGACCATCAAGAAGTGGTGATCGATGAACCCTCGCACGGAGAGTGCTTTGGTTTCGCTTCCATGTTGGAGGAAACCGCTCATCAGTCGGGCGCGGTCGCTCTGCAGGATACGGTTTGCATCGAGGTGGACAGGCACGACATTGCCGTCCTGCTACAGCGCAAGCCCATGGCCGGAATGGATATGCTGGCCGTGCTGGGACGCCAGTTTCACTCCTCGCAAAAACTGGTGCGCGTGCGCGCTGCCCGCAACCCGAACGAAGTCATCGAGGAGAAAGAGACGTTTGGCGAGCGCGTCGCCGACCATGTCGCGAGTTTCGGAGGTTCCTGGACCTTCATCGGCTCGTTCGCGCTCGTCCTGATTGCCTATGCTTCGCTCAACATAGGATTAGCGGCCCGCGCCTGGGACCCCTATCCTTTCATTCTGCTCAATCTGTTTCTCTCCATGCTGGCGGCGATTCAAGCGCCCGTCATCATGATGAGCCAAAACCGGCAGGATAAAAAAGACCGGTTGCGGGGCGAACTCGACTACGAAGTAAACCGCCGCGCGGAAACCGAGATCCAAGGCCTGGCGCACAAGATCAACCTGATCGGCGACAAGATCGGGGACGTCGAGGACTTGCTCCGCAACCGGATCGAAAACTGAACGACCAGAGGATCGTGACTGCGCGATTTACTTTGCTACGTCCTCGGTTTTCTCGGCGCCCTTCTTGACTCCGTGGCCGACTGCCTTGGCGCCTTTTTTCACACCGTGCCCTGTCTTCTTCGCAGCAGTCTCAGTGGCATCACCGGTTTTGTCGGCGGCCTTTTCCGTGGCTTCGCCGGTCTTCACGGCTGCTTTCTTGGTCGCGTGCCCCGTCTTCTTCGCGGCCGATTCAGTGGTGTCTTCGGTTTTGTCGGCGGCCTTTTCCGTGGCGTGCCCCGTCTTCACGGCGGCTTTCTTGGTTGCGTGCCCGGTATCTTTAGCCGCGTCCTTCACGTCGGTTCCGACCTGGCCGTACGAGAATGCAGTCAGAGCCAGTAGCGCTGCTGCGATTATCAAACAGAACTGCGTTAAACAGAACTTCGTTTTCATAGTTCCTCCAGAGGAGTTGCAGGGATCGTGGAAAGTTCTATCAGAGAAGGAGGCATTGGCGCAACAGGACAAGAAAAAGAAGGCAGGTTTTAGGGTTTCAAGATTTCAGGGAAACCGGAAAGAGCTATCCGGCGAACCGTGACGAGTCTTTGAAACTCTGAAACTTTAACCTAAGCTTCTGAAGTCTCGTTCTCGAGTTCGGTGAGAGTTTCTTCGTCCACATCCCATTTTTTCAGAATCGTGAAAATGGTTTTCGCACCGAATCCGGCGCGCATCAGCTGGCGGAAGATGCGGGCTGTCTGTTTCTGATCTCTGTCCTTCGGCTTCTGCAGCCGTTTGCGGCGCAAGTAGGCGCGAGCGAGATTTTCTTCCTTCACGTCGTCATAGACGGAAGAAACAGCCTTCTCAATGACGTCGCCGTGTACTCCCTTGGCCTTCAGATCGTTGACGACGCGCACGCGCCCGAACTTCTCGTTGTCGCGGCGGTACGATGAAAAGGCCGTCGCATACTTGGCATCGTTCAGATAGCCCTGGTCTTTCAGACGAACCACAATCAATTCCACCAGCGTCTTGCCGATTTCCGTATCGGCTTCCACCCGCTTCCGCAGCAGGCGCTTCAGTTCCGCGACCGATCGCATGCGGCGCCCGAGCGCACCTACGGCATAATCGTAAAGCTCCGCTTCGGTAAACAGTTTTCTGGGACGGCCAAACGCCATGTCTACACGATAGCGCGGGATGGGGCTTGGGGGTTAGCGCTCGCGAGCTCCCTCAACGCGAGACGAACTCCGAACGTTCTTCGGCCCGCTCATTTTGGCGGCGGCACGGAACTAGGAAAGACCGGTGCGGGCGTCACGGGCGTCGCAAGCGGCATGCTCGCCGCCGGCGCACTCGCCCCGATCGGCGCGACCAGCACCGCTTTTACCGATGATGGCAGCTTGTCGGCATTGGCCACCAGGAGCGCCAACTGCCACATCTGAGTTTCAGAAAGCGATTTGCTGAAACCGGGCATGCCGCTCAGGCGAATGCCGTTGAATATCTTCCAGTAGCTTTCGCCCGGCTCATCGTCGGTCACGCCCTTTCCCTCGAATAACAGCGGCGGCCGCGGATACATTCCCGTCGCGATCCCCGTCTTCGGCGCCAGCGGCAAACCGTGGCAAACGGCGCAACCCTGCTTGTAGAGCTCGGCGCCCGCCAGGTAGTTGGCTTCGGTCGGCTGGATGGGGACATTCTTCGGCATGTCTTTCTTAATGCGCGCATTCAATGCCTTGTGCGCGAAAAAAGCTTCGAAGGGTATGTCGGAGTCGGTGGTGGCAACGGGAGCGCTGCCGCCCGCGACATACAGATAAACCCCGAAGGGCACGAGGAGGAGACCAAGTATCAGCCCGCCGATGAATTTCACTGGTTGAACCTGCCTTTCTGAATTTTCATACTTTAACACTGCGATCCGCATCTAAACTTTGGATCGGCATACTTTAATCGGCATACAATGTTGGGGCGCCCCCGGCGGCGAGATTGGCCCAGATCCTCCGAAAACGGAACAACTATGCGAATTGTAAGCGCGGCGAGCGCGTTTCCCGAACATTACTATTCCCAGGAGATGTTGCTGGCAGCCCTGCAGGATTACTGGGGCGATCAGATCGAAAACCCGCAGGTGTTGCGGCGTTTGCACCGTCACGTGGGCGTCGACGGACGATTCCTCTCCCTTCCCAAAGAGGAATATCTAAGAATGAAAACCTGGGGAGAAGCCAATCATCACTGGATTCGGACTGCCAAAGAGTTGGGTGAGAAAGCGGTTCGAGGCGCCCTCGCGGATGCGGGTTTGAATGGCCACAAACTGGGAGCGTTCTTTTTTGTCTCCGTGACCGGCATCAGCAGTCCGTCGATTGACGCGCTGCTGATCAACCGGATGGGATTGTGCAGAAACATTCGCCGCGTTCCGATTTTCGGACTGGGCTGTGTGGCGGGCGCGGCGGCCATTTCGCGCGCAGCCGATTATGTGCGCGCTTATCCAGACCAGGCCGCGCTGGTGCTATCCGTCGAACTCTGTTCGCTCACGCTGCAGCGCGAGGATGTCTCGATGGCCAACCTGATTTCGGCGGGGCTGTTCGGAGACGGCGCAGCGGCGGTGATCGTGGCCGGCGCCGATTGCGGGCTTTCCGGCCCCAGCATCCTCGCAACCCGCTCCGTGTTTTATCCCAATACTGAGGAAATGATGGGCTGGGACGTATCGGAAAAGGGCTTTCGCATCGTTCTCTCCCGCGAAATCCCGGACCTGGTTCGAAAGAACCTGGCGCGCGATCTCGACGATTTTCTTGCCGAGCGCGGATTGACTCGAGCCGACATCGGCAGCTGGGCGCTGCATACCGGCGGGCCGAAGATTCTGGAGGCAACCGCCGAGGCGCTCGGCTTGAAAAATGGCGAACTCGACGTTTCCTGGCAATGCTTGCGCAGGACTGGAAATTTGTCGTCGGCTTCCGTGCTGGTGGTGCTCGAAGAAGTCATGAAGAATCGCCGCCCCGAACCCGGCACGCTCGG
Source organism: uncultured Acidobacteriaceae bacterium (assembly GCA_963789205.1). Taxonomy (GTDB): domain Bacteria; phylum Acidobacteriota; class Terriglobia; order Terriglobales; family Acidobacteriaceae; genus Acidiflorens. The sequence continues at coordinate 65,687 of CAWBJV010000006.1, read as the reverse complement.
CTTGCTAGCTGCGATGGGGCCAGGGTTCTGCTCGGAATTCGTTTTGCTGAAATGGTAAGAGAGTCTTTAGATAGGAATCAAAAGTAAGAAATTTGTCGATAAGAAACTTATGGTGAGTGTTTTTTCGAATCCAGTGGATGTATTCGTAATCGGCGGCGGGCCTGCTGGGCTGGCGACGGCCATCGCGGCGCGCCGTCGTGGTTTGAGCGTGGTACTGGCGGATGGTGCGGTTCCGCCGATTGACAAGCCCTGCGGCGAGGGACTGATGCCGGACGGGGTGGAGGCTCTGAACCAGCTCGGCATCACGATTCCCGAAGGCGAAGCCTATCCCTTCCGCGGCATTCGTTTCGTCAGCGATGGCACAAAAGCCGAGGCTGAGTTTCCTCGCGGAACCGCCTACGGAATCCGGCGTACCGATCTGCATCGCGCCATGTTGGATCATGCGGCGGCGTGCGGCGTTCACATGCTGTGGCAGGCGGCGGTCACCGGGCTTCATCCGGAAGGCGCGCTGGTGGCGGGAGAATTGGTGCCCGCGCGCTGGGTTGTGGGCGCAGACGGAACCAGTTCCCGCGTCCGCAGCTGGGCAAAGCTCGATCAACACGAACTGGATGCACGCCCGGAAAAGAATCTGCGCTTCGCGTTCCGGCGCCACTATCGCGTCGCGCGCTGGACCGATTTCATGGAACTGCACTGGGGCCGCCACTGCCAGGTTTACGTCACGCCCGTCAGTCGCGATGAAGTTTGTGTGGCGCTGATCTCGTCCAGCCCGAAGTTGCGGCTGGACGACGGGCTCGGAGAATTCCCGGAACTCTGCGCGCGCCTCGAAAATGCGGAACTCGCTTCCAGCGAACGCGGCGCGATCACGATCACCCGAAGATTGCGGCGCGTGTATCGTGGCCGAACCGTGTTGGTAGGCGACGCCTCGGGCGGAGTGGACGCCATCACCGGAGAAGGTCTTTGCCTCACTTTTCGGCAAGCCGCGCTGCTCGGCGATTGCCTGGCAAGCGGAAACCTCGCTCGCTATCAAACAGGCCATCGAGCGCTGGTCCGCCGTCCCGCTCTGATGGCTCGCATGATGTTGTTCATGGCCAGACACCGCCATCTGCGGCAGCGCGCTATGCAGGTATTTCAGTCTAGCCCCCGCTCCTTTGCTGGAATGTTGGCCATGCACGTGGGCGAAGGCTCCGCGCGAGACCACATCTCGAACGGACTTGCCTTGGGACGGAAACTGCTGAAGGCTTGACGCATCGCGGACCCGCAGGAATCATCTCCGTATCTAGATCGCCGTGATTACTTCCTTCCTATTACCGGAAGTTACTCACAATTTTTACTGGCTCCGGCTGACTTCCACTCGCGCCACGAGACATCTGCAACTTTTTTCACTTTCCCATTTCCACAATCTGTAAGTGCTTGCTGCGGCGAGCCTGACTTGCGCGCCTATTGGCATCGCGGTTGCACTTTTACGTGACGTCCCTCCCAGCAGGAAAGTCTGCCGAGATCAAGAGTAACCGAGATCGAATTTGTTTTGGGAGGATCGATTGTGTTAGGTCGCCGCTTTCTCTTGTCGCTGGTTATAGCCCTTTCCTTCTCGACGCTGGCCTCGGCCAATTCCACCACTGTCAACATGACGTCCCTTTACACTGGTACCAATGTCTCCGGTGGTTATCACACTTATCCCTACTATTTTTCGATCAACGGCGAGAAGGCCACGCCCATGATGAAGCACGCTCCGGCGAGCGGCCCACGCCCACAGGAATTCATCGGCTATCGAGGAACGCCTGTGTCCACTCCGGAACCGGCTAGCCTGCTGTTGCTCTCAACCGGCTTGATCGGAATCGCAGGATTGGTGCGGCGCAAGTTGCACGTAAATAAAAGTTTGGTTGTTCATGTTTTCGCAAGTCAAGTTTTCCTCGTGCTTCTTTGATTGCCGCCATCAGCGCAAATCTGATGGCGGCTTTTTTCTTTGATCTCCTCAATTTTTTGCCGCAGGAACCCTGCAACTTTCCGCCGCTCGCAGCATCTCATCTCTGGCCCTGCGGAATCAGGGCGATAAATCCGTAACAATTCAATGAAGGAGATCCGTGTCCATGAAAAAGATGCTGGTGAAACTGATGTCTACCGTTATGTTGTTCGGCGCCCTGGCCTTCGCGCAATCGGGCGACGCCATGAAACAGGATGAAATGAAGCATGATGACAACATGAAGCACGACGACATGAAGAAAGACGACTCCATGAAGAAGGACGACATGGCGAAAGATTCCAAGAAGAAAAAGTCCAAAAAGGCAAAGAAAGACGAGATGAAGAAGAAAGACGAAATGAAGTCTGACGACAGCATGAAGCACTAGCTACGGCTGGTCTCAGGTGTTAGGTGTTAGGTCCCAGGTCCCAGGCAAACCTATTCCTGCGAACTGACACCTCTTCTTTACTCCTGATACTCCGGCTCGCGTTTCCATCCTGAAAGCATGGAGTAGAAATTTGCCCATCCGTGCAGCACAACCATAATCAGGTGTCCGGGAACAAATGCGAGAAAGCCGCACATCGCCGCGAAATGCCACACGCGCGTGAGATGAAAACCCCCGAACAGAAACGCCAGCCATGAGAACTGAACGGGCTTGTAAAGCACGATCCCAGTAAGCAGTGCAAGCGCGCCGAACAGAATGGTAGAGGTGTAAGCCAACTTTTGCAGCGGGTTGTACTGGCCCGTCGCCGCGGGCTTGGGACCAAAGAAAAAATAATGCCGCGCCATCGGCCACACGCCCGGGATGTCACGGGGCGTGAACAGCATAGTGCGGTAGTGCCCGCTGACGACTTGATACGCCACATAAACCACGCCGCTGACGGCAAAGAACCACATGAACGTGAAGTGCCATTGCAAGGCCCCGCCCAGCCATCCGCCTAGCGTGAGCGACTTCGGTATATCGAGCAAAACTCTTTCTGGAATCTTCGAGCCGAAGCTGGGGAAGGCGCGGAAAATCCGCAGCCCGCTGGTCACCAGCACGAACAGGCTGATGGCGGTGACCCAGTGAGTGATCCGAATCGGCAGAGGATGCTCATAGGCGGCCCGGACTCGGGCGGGCTCTCCTGCTTTCATGATGGGTTCAGCCGCCTCCGGTTCGGCGGCAACCATTTCCAGTCTCGCGACCACCGCTTCGACCGCGCCAGACTCGGCGTCCGCAGCTCGATCCGGCGGTGGATCGGGTTGCTTTTTGTCTTCCTCGTTCTCTTCTTCGTTCGACATCACAGTCCTCCGAACCAGCTATAGCCCTGGTCTTCCCAGTAGCCGGTCTTGCCGGGCTTCAGAACATTGGTTACGCGGATGGTGTCCAGATACTTGGCCTGCTTGTATCCCAGCTTGGTAGGCATCTGCAGACGCAGCGGCGCGCCGTGCCCGCGATCGAGCGGCTGCCCATACATTTCGTAACAGAGCAGCGACTGCGGATGCAGCGCCGAAGCCATGTCAATCGACTCGTAGTAGTCATCCGCGCACTCAACTTCGAGAAACCTCGCGCCGGTGTTCGCTCCCACCAGGGTCAGGAAATCAGAGATGCGCGCACCGCCAAACGAGCCGATAACATCCCAACCTTCCACGCACACGTGGCGCGTGTTCTGGTTGAGCTTCGGCAGCCCCTTAATCTGCGCGAGCGTGTACTCTCCTGGACGCTGGACGTCACCTTCGACGGTCAGCGTCCACTTCTCGAGATCCACTTCGGGATCGAGCACGTCGTAGCCGTTGTAAGGGAACTTCTCAAACGGAACAACGTCGGAATTCGAGAACGTCTGTGCCGGATGCTGCGAACGAAACAGCGCGCCGGACGCCAAGTCGCTGAAACGAACCCCGGCTGCAACCAGCCGGTCGCTCACCTTGGGGAACGCAAAAACGCCCAACGCCGCGACCGGCGCCACCTTGAGTAGTTGCCGCCGGCTCTGCCGCTTGAGTTCCTTGTCGTCGAGTCGAGTGATCATGTCAGTCCTTCCGGAAGAACTCCCTCCGTAGAGACGGGGCTAGCCCCGTCTCACTGTATGCGGAGACTCTACTGGAAATCAGGCGCCCAATGAGCAGACGTTAGCACACAATGCGATGCGGATGAGGGAGTTAAGTTTCAAGGTCGGCATTCGACATCCGGTATTCACGAATGATGGGCGACACCCGACTCGACGATTGGATTGACCCCCGCGCCCCCAGTGTCACCCCAGACACGCCCGCGTTGCCGCAGACACGCGATTCCACCTCGCCGCGACATTAACTCCATTCTTTTCAATTGCCTAGTTGTGGTTCCCCGCTTGCTTTTTCTTCTTGCGAGGGCATGGGAGCTAATCATGGAAACGATGCTGCAAGGTCTGGTAATTATCGGCGGTCTAACCTTCTCGCTGGCCGCGTCTCTGCTGATCGAAGAACTCATCTTTGGACGAATTGTCCGCTTGGCGTTCGCGCGTCGCCCGGAATCTTCCAAACAGTTTTCCGAACACGCGCAAAAGAATTGAAAGGAGCACCAACATGCTGTTACTGAAGTATTTGCTGTTGAGCGCGGGAGTCGCGATGTTCGTGATCGCCGCCGGAATTCTCACCTACGACGCCTACCTGCTGATTGCCTACCAGCGCCGACGTTTAAATCTTGACCCTGCGGCAGGCGCGCCCGGACTTGCACCCCCAATCCGATGGCGCACCTCGATTGCGTTCGTGATGCTGGCATGGGCTCCGCTGCTCATCTCGGCTGGCATCGTGATCGTTCCCAGCGGAATGGCCGGCGTGCGCGTGAGTCAGACCAAAGGCACGCTTGCCGGAACTCTGTATCCCGGTGTGCATTTCGTCTTGCCGCTGATCGAGCGTGTCGAACTATTCAACACGCGCGACCAGTTGTTCACCACCGGCATCAGCGAAGACTCGCTAGCCAAAGGTGCGGCGAAGGGCGAAGCGCTACGTGTTCAAGCCAAGGAAGGACTCACCCTGGGCCTCGCCATCACCGTACGTTATCAGCTTGACCCAAAGCGTCTCGACTACATAGAAGCCAATCTGCCGCAGCCTCTGGAAAAAGAAATCGTGCCGCCCGTGGTTGCTACCGCGTGGCGGGAACTGGTACCGAGCTATACGGTTCGCGAAGTTTTCTCAGCCAAGCGCGAAGAAATTCGTCAGCGCTCCGCAGAAATCATTCGCAAACGGCTGGCCGCCGACGGCATCGTGGTGAAAGAAGTCATGCTGCGTGACATCGAACTTCCTCATGAATATGCCGAGGGCCTCGAGTCGCTACTGCTGAAGGAACAAGAGAATGACCGCATGGGCGTCGAGACCGAGATCCACCAGAAACAAGTGAAAGTCGCCGAAGCCGATGCCGAAGCAACCAAGGTTCAACAGGTAAAAGGAGCCGAAGGACAAGCCGCCGTCCGTGTCCTCCAAGCCAAGGGCGAGTCCGATGCCATGCAGTATTTGCTCCCGCTGAAAGAGAAACAGATTCAGCAATCAAAGCTCGAAGCCGAAGCGCGTAAGGAAGCGACGGTCAAGAATGCCGAGGCTGCCGGCGAAGCCAAGCTCATCGACAGCAAAGCCGAGGGAGAGCGCCGCAAACTTCTGGCGCAAGCCGAGGCCGAGCGCATTCGCTTGACCGCCTCCGCCGACGCCGAGCGCATGGCGAGCGAGGCCGCGATCCTGAAGCAGAATCCGCTGTTGATCAACAAAATCGTCGCCGAGCGCCTCTCTGACAAATTGCAGGTCATGATGGTCCCGGCGGACGGCAAGTTTTTCTTCAACGACATAATGCACGGAATGAGCGCGCCGACCCATGCGAGCCAGGCAGAAGACGTGGAGACGGCGTCAGATGGAAGACCTCAACAATAGCCGCGGGAAATGGATTTCCCCTGTGTTCCCCTGTGTCCCCCCTGTGCCCTCTGTGGTAAAGATTTCTTAAACCACCGAGAACACAGGGGACACAAGGATCCACATGCCCGCGAGTGACGAGATGACCATGCCGCTATTAATCACGCGCTATAATCAGCGCATTCCACACATGCGAGCGCGAGAGTCCACTAGAAAGTCCAGCGGTCTGCGGCTTGGTTGGCTGAGTTCGTTCCTACTAGCGACGGCTTTTCTTCCATCTTCTTTATGCGCTTCGAGCCTGGGAGACACTGCCCGCCAACTGGCACATAAAATTGCCGCGGCTGCCGGGCCCGGCGCCTTCGCACTCGAGGTCACCAACCGTTCGTCGCTCGACGACAAAGCAGTACGCGAAGTGCGCAGCGCGCTCGAAGCCCAGTTGCACGTCGAAGGCGTGAGCACCGCCAAAGCCGAGCAAGCGATGGGAACAGTTGAGGTCGTTCTTTCCGAGAGCCTGCGCGAATACGTTTGGACCGCCGCGATCATGATTGGCTCCGACGAGAAGAAGGTCGCCCTGGTCTCGTTGCCGCGATCGTCAATGGGAACGGGAACGCCATTCGCCGCCGCGTTGCCGATCGTTCTGAAAACAACTCTAATGTTTGCGCAAGAACAACCGATGCTCGACGTCGCCCTGGTCGAAATGCCCGGAGGAGCTCGCCTGCTGGTGCTCAATGACGGCACCGTCGCGATCTATCATCAGCGGGGGGCGAATCCAGCCGGACGCTGGGAATTAGAAACTTCGTTGTCCATCGCTCACTCGCGCATCTCTCCCCGCGATTTGCGCGGACGCCTGTTGCTGCGCCGCGATCACCTGTTCGACGTTTACCTGCCCGGAACGTTCTGCCGGACAACCTCCAGCGCGGTCGCGTCGCTTACGCAAACCTGCAACGACAGTGACGACCCGTGGCCTCTGACGCAAGACGACGGCAGCGTGCGCGCCTTTTTTGCGGCGTCGCGCAACTTCTTCACCGGAGCACTTTCTCCCGGAATCGGAAAGGTCTCCAACGTACCTTCGTTCTACTCGGCGGCCGCGCTTCCGCGTTCGAGTTACACGCTGTGGGTGCTCGCTGCCGTGGATGGATCGTTGCATCTTGTGGATGGGATGACGGACCAATTAATTCGCGGCGGAAAATGGGGAAGCGATCTAGCCGCGGTTCACTCCAGTTGCGGCACGGGCACACAGTTGCTGATCTCGGAGAGCGGAGATACGGAGCGCGACGGTCTGCGCGCATTCGAGATCCCCGATCGTGATCCAGTCGCTGTCAGTTCAGCGGTAGAGTTCGACGGGCGAATCGTCGCGCTGTGGCCTGAGAGCAGTGGCAATGGCGCGGCGGCAATCGTAAAACGAAAAGACACGGGATGGTATGAGGCGTATCGCGTATCCATTTCTTGCGGCAATTAGCGCCGCTCATGTGGGGACAGCTCGGGTGGGGACGGGCGCCCTCGCCCGTCCAAGCCGAGCGAAGCTCGGCAGCTGCCTGCGTTCTAGACAACATTGGACTTGGCAAAGACTGCTGTGCGCGGCGCTGAGCGTGCTGATGCTTGCATCGTTGATGATCGCGTCATCGACTGCATCAGCTGAAACCCGTCCCCACTACGGCGGAACCTTGCGCGTCATGATGCAATCCGCGCCCAACGCGCTCGACCTTCCCGCGAATGCCACTCCCGCCGACTACTGGGACATTGCACGCACCCTCTCACTCATCGGCGACACTCTTGTAAAGCTGGACGCGCAAGGCCGCCCGCAGCCTGCGCTGGCCATCGCATGGCAGAATGACCCGAACGCCCGCCATTGGCAATTTACGCTGCGCCGCGCAGTGAAGTTTCACGACGGTAGTGCGGCGTCGCCCGCAGCTATCGCGCAGATTCTCGGCGCACTCCATTCCGGCTGGACTGTGCGCGCATCGGCAGATTCGGTGTCAATAGATAGTGAGACACCCATGCCTTCGCTTCTTGCCGAACTCGCGTTGCCACGTAATCTCTTGCTCAAGCACAGTAGTAACGATAATCACCTTCCCATCGGCACCGGCCCGTTCCTCGTCGCCGAGTGGCAGCCCGGGAAACGGCTGAAGCTCGCCGCTAATGAAGAGAGTTGGGCGGGGCGTCCTTTTGTGGACGCCATCGAGATCGAATTCGGCAAATCGCTGCGCGACCAGGCAATCGCGCTCGAACTCGACAAGGCTGACGTGATCGAGACAGCCCCCCAGGCAACAAACGGATCGCAGCGGCACGGCACATCTGCATCATCGTCGTTGCCAGTGGAATTGCTCGCGCTGGTTTTCTCCCCGACCTCAAAGGCGCAGGACCCTCGCCTTCGAGAAGCGCTGGCACTCGCCATTGAGCGCAAGCCCATCCAGTCCGTCCTCTTGAAAGGCGCGGGAGAACCCGCCGCCGGCATTCTTCCCAACTGGATGACTGGCTACAGCGCAGTCTTTTCATCGCAGGCGAAACCGCAACGTGCCCAGACTCTGCTCGCCGGCTCGCGGCAACCCGCGCTCAATCTGAGTTACGATCCGAGGGACCCGCAAGCCCAACTGATCGCCGAGCGCATTGCGCTCAACGCGCGCGAAGTAGGCATCACTCTGCAGGTATCCATGTCGGGAGCGGACGACATCCGCCTCGTGCGCGCAGCGCTGCCGAGTCCCGATCCAGCTACGTCGCTCGGAGAAGCCGCGCGGCAACTGGGATTACCGCAGCCCGCATTCCCCGCGACACGCGGCAACTCTCTGGACGATCTGTATCAAACCGAGCGCAGTTTGCTTGATGGATACGTAGTCATCCCGCTCTTCCATTTGCCGGTGACAAGTGCAGGGAGTGCCCGCGTGCGCCCTTGGGAACCGGATCGACTGGGGGAGTGGAGCGGGGCGGGACAATCGCTGGCCGATCTTTGGTTGGCAGACTCGCGGCTGGCAGATTCACAACCCAGTGATGCGCGGCCCGAGGGCTCGCGATGAGCTTCCGCAAGAAACTTCTTCTATTGTTTGCGGCGACGGTTTTGCTCTGCGTCGCGGTCATATCGGCGTCGGTGTACAGCACTATCCGGCGCTCGTTCGAGCAGGCGAATCAGGATCGCGCGAATGCCATCGCTGCTCAGTTTCGGTCGGAGTTCCAGCGCCGAGGGTCCGAGGTTGTGCGCAAGGTCGAGTCGGTTGCCGCCGGCGAAACCGTTCAGCACCTCGCTCTTGATATGAACCGCGGAGCCGCCGACTCCGGCGAGTATGTAAGCGCGGCGCACACACTGGCCGGTCAGCAGCAGCTCGATTTTCTGGAACTCGTCGACAATCGCGGCACCATACTTTCCTCTGCGCAGTGGCAGGCGAAGTTCGGATATCCCGAAGCCGCAATTCCCCAAGCGGCCGCTGCCCCAACCGGAGCGTTTCTAAAGCGCGAAGAACTGCCCGATGGCCCAACCCTCGGCCTGTTTGCCGTGCGTGCGGCTCGCGTCGGAGAACAACCTTTGTACGTAATTGGCGGCGAACGGCTCGACCAGGGCTTCCTCTCGACGCTCGACATCCCGACCGGGACACGAGTGCTGCTGTATCAAAACCTGGACGCAAAATGGAATCCGAAGTCGCTGCTCGATTTGAACGGGCCCGCGGCGGGCGCCGACAAAATCGCTCCGCTGGTCGCACAGGTGCGCGACACACTGCAAGAATCTCAGGGCGTGATCCATTGGACTTCCGATCCCGCAGACGCCGAAGTTTTTCACGCCATCCCGCTGACCGGACCGAATCTCAATGCCGTAAACCAGAGTTCGGTGAATCAGAGTACTGCGAATCAGACCGGCGCGACCCAGCAGTTGATGGGCGTTCTGCTCGTCGGCAGTTCGCGGCGTCCGCTGATCGAATTGCAGAGGCAGGTCGTCTCCACGGCAATGTTGGTCGGCGGCGCAGGAATTCTGGTGGCGGTGCTGGCCAGCCTGTGGTTCGCAGCCCGCGTTACCCGCCCGGTCGTGTCCCTGGCTGAGGCTGCGCGCCGGGTCGCCGCGGGCGATCTCGGGACAAAGGTCGAAGTTGAATCGAGCGATGAACTGGGCGAACTGGCTGCGTCGTTCAACCGCATGACGCAAGATCTCGTCCAGCAAAAAGACCGCACTCTGCAGGCCGAACGCGTTGCCGCATGGCGCGAACTGGCGCGCCGTTTAGCACACGAATTGAAGAATCCTCTTTTCCCTTTGCAGGTCACGGTTGAGAATCTGATGCGCGCCAAACAAAAATCGCCCGAGATGTTCGAGGAAGTTTTTCACGAAGGAACCTCGACTCTGCTGGCGGAAATCAACAATCTGAAAGCCATCATCGGCCGCTTCAGCGAATTCTCCAGGATGCCGCAGCCCCAGCGCCGGGCGACACAGGTGAATGATGTAGTGCGCTCCGTGCTGCGTGTCTTTCATGCGCAATTGCAGGATAACGGCAAGAGTCAGATTGCCGTGCGCACCGAGTTGGCCGAAGCGTTGCCCGAAATTTCAGCTGATCCCGATCTGCTGCACCGCGCGCTGCAAAACCTGGTGCTCAACGCGATCGACGCCATGCCGCAAGGCGGACATCTGACGATTCGCACCGCGGCCCTGGGCAATCGCATTGAAATTTCCGTTTCTGATACCGGCACCGGTCTGACCCAGGAAGAATGTGGGCGCTTGTTCACTCCTTATTACACGACCAAACAGCATGGCACCGGACTCGGGCTGGCGATTGTGCAGTCGGTAGTCAGCGATCACGGCGGCAAGATTTCCGTCGAAAGCACAAGAGAAAATGGAACCACGTTTCGGATCGAATTACCCCGTGAACCCGCTTAACAGGAGAAGACCGTGCCGCAAAAAGCGCACTTGCTGATCGTAGACGACGAAGCCAACACACTGGCTTCGCTGTCGCGGGCGTTTCGTCTGGAAGGGCATGAAGCCACCGTCTGCGACAACGCAAACAAGGCTCTGGACCTGGCCAAGTCGCAATCCTTCGACCTGATACTCTCCGACGTGGTGATGCCCGGCAAAGATGGCCTGACGCTTCTCGAAGAACTCAAAGCGCAAGGCGTGCCGACTCCTGTTGTCATGATGTCGGGCCAGGCGCACATCGAGATGGCAGTACGCGCGACAAAGCTTGGTGCGCTGGACTTCCTGGAAAAACCAATCTCCACCGAAAAACTCCTGCTCACCGTGGAGAACGCACTGAAGCTCGGCCGCCTCGAGCGTGAGAATCGCGACCTGGCGCGCCGTCTCGGTAAACATGAGATCGTCTGGAAGGGCGACACCATGCGCGGCGTCATGGCGCAAGTGGAACGCGTGGCCGCAAGCGAAACGCGCGTCTGCATTCTCGGTGAAACTGGCACGGGAAAAGAGCTGGTGGCGCGCACGCTGCATGACCGCAGTCCGCGGTCCGGCGCTCCGTTCGTCACGCTGAACTGCGCCGCCGTTCCGGCGGAGCTGATTGAATCCGAATTGTTCGGCCACGAAAAAGGATCGTTCACCGGCGCGGCCGGCCGCCATCTCGGAAAGTTCGAGCAGGCCCAGCACGGCACGATTTTTCTCGACGAGATCGGCGACATGCCGCTCACCATGCAAGCCAAGCTGCTGCGCGTGCTCGAAGAAGGCGAAGTCGAGCGCATCGGCGGTGAATGCCCTATCGCCGTGGATGTGCGAGTCGTCGTCGCCACCCACCGCGACCTCGAAGCGCAAGTGCGCGACGGAAAATTCCGGCAAGATCTATTTCATCGCGTTTTCGTCTTCCCCCTTCGCCTGCCCCCATTGCGCGAACGCCGCGAAGATATCCCGGCGCTGATCGAGCACTTTGCCCTCCAGGTGAGCGCTACTAACGGATGGAAGCCGATACGCTTCACCGCCGACGCGATGGCCGCGCTGCAGGAGCATCCGTGGCCAGGCAATGTCCGCGAACTCAGAAACGTAATCGAGCGCCTGATGCTGCTGGCAACTTCCGATGAAGTCACCTCCAAAACCGTGGCACTGGCGCTGCCCGCTTCAGTGGCCGCGCCCGACTCTGTATCAGGCACCGGCCCGCTGGCCGACCGTGTCCGCGCCTTCGAGAAACAAACAATTCTGGCGGAGTTGAAACGCAATCACCACCAAATCTCAAATACGGCGCGGGCGCTGGGCCTCGAGCGATCGCATCTTTATAAGAAGGCCGAGCAGGTAGGAATTGATTTGAAAGCGGCGAAGAACCAAAATGACCGCTAGCATTTCACATTGTCACTTCATTCTCATTTCTATGACGCAAATTGGAAGATAGGTCATAGTTCCGTTTGCAATTTCCATCCCTCACAGACGACAATCGATCCGTGCCCAGCACTAGCTTTTATCAGGACCCGCAAACTGTCAGCCCATTCCGTCCCGGCGCTCTCGTGATCGCGACGTTGACGAATCCCCGCGAAAAATTCTGGGGCGCGATTCTCCATCTTGCGGGCGAAGGCCTAAGCCTGCGCGGTGTCGATGTAGCCTCGTTCGACGACCTGGCCTCACAGGTCAAGAACGGCGAACCCTTTACCTCCGGCGTCGTCTTCTTTCCCATGCACCGCATTGAGCGCATGGAACTCGATCTACCCGAGGGAAACCTCCTCTCCCTCGCCCAGCGTTTCGCGGAAAAGACCGGGCAGGATCCCGCCCCAATTCTGGTGAGCGAATTTCTTGGGAGCGCCGCAGGGACCGCCACAGGAAGAGCCGTAGGAGAAAAGTAGCGGTGAACTTCCGCCAGATCCTGACCGCGCCCAACCAGCTCACGCTGCTGCGGATGATCTTCCTGCCGTTCATAGTTATCAATGTGGTCAAGCACGATTTCAAATGGGCGCTGGCGCTCTTCATTCTCGCAGGAATGAGCGACGGCCTCGACGGCCTCCTCGCCCGCACCCTGCATCAACAAACGCTGCTCGGCCAATATCTCGACCCGATCGCCGACAAGCTGCTGATGAGCACCATGTTTCTAGTGCTCTCCATCGAAAGAATGATTCCCTGGAAATATACGGTCGTGGTATTCAGCCGCGACGTCTCCATCCTGCTGATCAGCGGCGTGCTCTTCATGATTGCCGGACTGCGCGATTTTCGCCCCAGCATCTTCGGCAAAGCCAACACCTTCGCCCAGGTAGCCGCGATTTTCTTCGTGCTGCTGCTGCCCGTCGAACCCATACGCTGGGTCTGGGTCGCGCGCACAATCTTCCTGAAAGCGACGTTTTTCTTCACCATCATCTCCGCCGTGCACTATGCATTGCTAGTGCAGCACCGCCTGCATCCGCCCGCGCCAACCACCGCAATCAAGTCTTAGATGGAGCGCCGGGCGTCCTCGCCCGGCCACGATGCCGCATGTGTCGCCTGAGAGGAGCGTGGACGCCCCTCGCCCCATAGCTACCGCAGCCATTTGACCCCTTTTCTCGCGCCCCCCTAGAATGAAAGATTCGCATCGCGTTCGGGAACTCATCCATCATCCATGGCCCTTCGCCTCTATAACACTCTTTCCGGGAAGATCGAAGATTTCCATCCGCTCGACGGCAACCGCGTCCGCATGTACGCGTGTGGACCAACCGTCTACGACTACGGCCACATAGGCAATTTCCGCACATTTATCGCCGTCGATCTTCTCTATCGTTTCCTGCGCCAGAGCGGATACGACGTCCGCTACGTAATGAACATCACCGACGTGGATGACAAGATCATTCGCAACTCCGCGCGCGACGGCGTCTCCGTGCAGCAGTACACCGCGAAGTTTATTCAGGCATTCCTCGATGATTCGACGACGTTGAGCATTGAGCCACCGGTCCTGGTGCGCGCTACCCAACACATCAGTGCCATGGCCGACTTCATTGCTGAACTGGAGAAGAAGGGCTTCGCTTACCGCACCGACGACGGCTCTTACTATTTTCGCATCGCGAAATTCCCCGAGTATGGCAAGCTTTCGAAAAAAGATTTTGCCGGCATGACCGACGGCGCGCGCGTGGACGTGGACGAATACGAAAAGGACAGCGCTCGCGATTTCGCCCTCTGGAAGGCGCCGAAGCCGGGCGAAGCCTCGTGGGATACATCGATCGGACCGGGGCGTCCGGGCTGGCACATCGAGTGCTCGGTGATGTCGATGGAGCAATTCGGACCGAGTTTTGACTTGCACGCCGGCGGCGAAGACCTGATTTTTCCGCATCACGAAAACGAAATTGCGCAATCGGAAGCGCTCAGCGGAAAGCAATTTGTGCGCTACTGGTTTCATGCGCGTTTTCTGCTGGTCGAGGGCCAGAAGATGTCAAAGAGTCTCGGGAATTTTTTTACCATCCGAGATCTTGTGCTGCGCGGGCACAAGCCGTCATCCATCCGCTGGCTGCTGACGCAGGTACCCTATCGCAATCAGCTGAACTTCACTTTCGAGGGGTTGAAGTCCGCGGCCAGTTCGGTGGAGAAATTGCGCCATTTCGACTTTCGGCTGAGCACGCCGTTTCCTGCGGGCGCAAATCCGGAGATGGTGCAATTGGCTAAAGAGACGAGGGCGCGAGTGAAGAGAGCACTCGACGACGACTTGAACACCGCCGAAGCGCAGGCCGCAATCTTCGACATGGTGCGGAAGGTGAATACAGCGATTGATGCCGGACAGGTCTTTCAAGACGATATAAGGTCGCTGCGCGACGCGCTCAGAGCCTTCGACGAAATATTCGGCGTGCTGAAAGACGACGACAAGGCCAAGATGAAGGCGGTCCTTGATTGGGCCCGCGCTGACGGTCGTGAAAACGAGATCAGCCCTACGCTGATTGGGATCGCTGGCTCCGATCAACTCACCGACGAACAGGTTGACCAGAGGGTGGTTGCAATGGAGGCGGCACGAAAGGCGCGAAACTTTAAAACCTCGGATGCACTGCGCGCCGAATTGACCAATGCCAGCATCATCGTTGAGAACACGAAAGATGGAGTGCGGTGGAAAAGAAAGTCATACAATACAAGCATTAGACCCCTTTGCCCGGTAGCAATCAGGCTAAATCAATGGGAAGTCCATGCCCCAGATCACGACACTTGGGGAGTTGTTTCCTGTGATAGTTGCAAAGACAAGTTCGCGCTGGGACCAAATCGTATTCATGGGAGCCACACCACTTCCGAGGACGCGGTAAAGGAACTGGAAGATCTGCTGAAGGCAGATCACCAGCACGGCCGACCGCACGCAAACAGCTATGAACTGAAGGGTTGAGATGCTTTCCCTCGACGAATATCTTCTCGAAGCCGAAAAAGCCCACGGCCATCTCTGCGCCGGACAGATACTGGGCGTGCGCCTGGCCATGCTGGGGCTCGAAAAGTTAGGGATAGAAGACCCTCGCGGTAAGGATCGGAAACGTCTGGTCACGTTCGTCGAAATCGACCGTTGCGCAACTGACGCCATAGCCGTGGTCACGGGATGCCGTCTCGGAAAGCGCGCGCTGAAGTTTCGCGATTGGGGAAAAATGGCCGCGACGTTCGTCGACGTAAGCACCGGCAAAGCCATTCGCATCGCCGCGAAAGAATCGTCAAAGGCGCTGGCGCGCTCGATGCATCCTGAAGTCGAAAGCAAAAACCAGCAGCAAATGCTGGCCTATCGCGAGATGCCAGAGGACGATTTATTCACCAAGCAATGGGTAAAGGTCGAGCTCGCCGCGGAAGAATTCCCCGGATACAAGGGCGAGCGCATCGTCTGCGCTGAGTGCGGCGAAGGTGTCAATTTTCACCGCGAAGTTTTGCGCGACGGGCGCGTCTTATGCAAGGCTTGTGCGGGAGAAAGATATTATTCTTCCCTCTGAGTCTACGCGCCGCTATGATCAATGAGCGCTCGAGTCCCGACTTGCCACAAAAATGGATGGATATAGCTCGTTGACGAAGGCCGCCGCCCCGGAACGCCTAAAGAATTTGTCCCAAGCGAAATAATCAAGCGTGCTGGCGACGAATCCAGCCACAGGATTCGCAACCCCGATCACACTTGTCGCCAGTAAGCGCAGCACCTTGCCTGGCGTGCGCTGGATTAATAAGCCAATCTTAGTGTTGAGACTCGACACACGCTCCTTTAACTCAGCGTCGCTGAGTTTTTCGACATCAGCCAGCCAACCCCGAAATTCGATGGCTTCGGGTTCATTTCTGATTTCCAAGAGTTTTCCAACATCAATACGTTGGTTCGGCGAGATATCCGGCAGTCCTGCAATACTGATCACCCTCATGAACTGATCCTCGCGGTTTCCGGAGGAGCATGCGCCTGCCAGCGAACCCAATTTGGCCCGGAATAGAGGCATCTCGTCCTCTGTAAATCCGGAAAGAGCAGAGTGAGCCTTCATTTCCCCAATTCGTTGCAAGAGGCCGGAAACTCCTAGCAGGGCTGACTTGATCGTGGGGTGAATGTCTGCAGGGCCAACACGAAGTTTTTCGTGTAGGTCCGTTTCGACCTTGTATCTCGCGTCATCTCCGACCTTGTGAATTTTCAACCGGTAGTCGAGCCCGCTCACATCTTGTTCCTTGGAAAGAACGTGCACAATGGCAGCCTTGACGAGCCTCTCGTTGGATAACAGTTCGCCTTCAAATGCCGGGGAGACCTCCGACGCAAACATTTGCCGGTTATCGGTGCGCTTGACTGCTCTGATCACAGCGCCCTGCAAATCCATCAGTTCGCGGGCGCTCAGTTCTGGCACGTGTCTCGATGCCGGCAAACACCCTATGAGGTAGTCTTCCCAGACGTGTGCTTCTATCACGTGAAATTGGTATGTAAGAGGCGGGCACTCCGGAGTTTTGAATTGACCTTCCACGAATTGGGCACATTCGCACCGAACTTCTAAGGCTCCGCTCGAAAGGAGATCCATCGTCCCCTGAAATCCGAAGTGGCGCACCATCTCCGGAATCTCTTTCAATCGCACCGAATAAAGTACATAGGTGTCAAAGAGAAGAATCCGACGAACAAATCCCGGAACGTCGAGACTGACACTTATGTCTCTGTCGCCCGGGAACTCGGAGACAATGGCGGAACATCCCAGCAAACGCCTCGTGATATCGGGGGTTTCCCCGCCTCTGATACACGGCCCCGTGGATGGAGCGAGAAGCATACCAAAATATTACATTAGGTGAACATTAAGCGAAAGGTGAAATCTCTAAGCAGCTAACGGCTCCGCTACAGCCATTTACTTGGCCGGGGATGCCCCGACCATACGACCATACTTTGAAATCCCTATTGACATCCCTTGTTAGAATAGAACTAAGTGCTCAGTGCACGGCAGTCGCCTGGTCTTTGACAACTTACTCAGAAGGGATAACTTGGGACTAGGCTTGGTGGTTTTTGGAAAAGTCAACCATAACTCTTTTGTTGTCAAGACTTTGCCTTTAACTCCGCTGCGCTCAAGACTTTGGGAGGAAATTCTCCGTAAAGTCTTGATTCTAATATACCGGGTGGGGAGGGGTACCCCCCGCAACCACAGCTAAGTCCCACAATGGGGGCGCCAACTAACAAAGCTTGGCCCGACTCTAAGGAAGAACTGCAGGTCGAGACCTGGGACCGTACAGCGAACGACTAACGACGAACGACCGACGACACCCCCTCAAACGCGTGCGCTACTCGCAGCAGCGTCGCTTCGTCGAAGTGCCGCGCAAACAACTGCAGACCAATCGGCAGTTTCTCGTGATTCTCGCCGCACGGAACTGAGATTCCAGGAATGCCCGCCAGGTTCGCAGTTACAGTGTAGATATCGGCGAGATACATGGCCAGCGGATCATTCACCTTCTCACCCAGCCGGAACGCAGGCGTCGGGCAGGTCGGCGCGGCGATCACATCCACTTTTTTGAAAGCCTCGTCGAAGTCGCGTGTCAGCAGCGTGCGCACTTTCTGTGCCTTCAGATAGTAGGCGTCATAGTATCCAGCGCTCAGCGCATAAGTACCGAGCATGATGCGGCGCTTGACTTCCATTCCGAATCCGCGGTCGCGAGTCTGCCGATACATTTCGGAAAGAGTGTTCGCCTTAGCGTGGAAGCCGTAGCGCACCCCGTCATAGCGCGCCAGATTCGACGACGCTTCCGCCGTGGCCACAATGTAATAGGCCGGAATCGCGTACTCGGTGTGCGGCAGACTCACCGGCACAACCTCGCATCCCAACTCAGCCAGCTTCTGAATCGCGGCCTCGACCGCCGCCCGCACCTCGGGATCGAGCCCCGAGCCGAAGTATTCTTTGGCCACGCCGACCTTCAACGCTCCGCCCGAACTCTTGACCGGCTTTTCCAACTCGGCAACGTAATCAGGCACCGGCACTTCCGCGGATGTCGAATCCATGGGATCGCGGCCCGCAATCGTACGCAGCATCAGCGCGACTCCCTTCACCGTTTTCGCAAACGGCCCGATGTGGTCGAGCGACGACGCAAAAGCAATCAGCCCATACCGCGACACGCGTCCATATGTCGGCTTCAATCCAACCACGCCACAGAACGACGCCGGTTGACGAATCGATCCGCCCGTATCGGAGCCGAGCGTCGCCACCGCCATCTCCGCGGCAACGGCCGCCGCCGAGCCGCCTGACGATCCACCCGGCACGCGGCTCTTATCGCGCGGATTATGCACCGCGTGATAAGCCGAATTCTCAGTGGACGAGCCCATGGCAAACTCATCGCAGTTGAGCTTGCCCAAAATCACCGCGCCCGCTGCTTCCAGGCGAGCCACCGCGGTGCAGTCATAAGGAGGAATAAAATTCTCAAGAATTTTCGAACCGGCGGTGGTGCGGACGCCGCGCGTCACCATGACGTCTTTGATCGCAACCGGAACTCCCGCCAGCGGCGGCAAAGGCTGGCCCTCCGCGGCCATCTGGTCGATCAGCCCCGCCTGCTTCAGCGCGCGCTCCTCGCAGAGGGTCAGAAACGCGCCAATCTCGGAATCTTCTTTCCTGATGCGATCGTAGAACTCGGTCGCGAGCGCGGTCGCTGTCGTCCTGTCCTCGATAATCGCGCCGCGGATCTCATCGATAGTGAGATCGAATGTATTTGTTTTTTCCGCGATCTTTTTTCCTGCGGTCATTACGCTATCTCTCAATCACTTTCGGAACCTCGAAAAATGTCCCGTCAGTATCCGGCGCATTTTTCATGGCTTCGTCGTGCGGCAACGATTTCCGCAGACCGTCCTTCACGTCGTCTCGGATGGCGTACGCGAACCGGTCGCTTCCCTGCCGCGACTCGTCCACGCCGTAGCGGTCCGAGACCTGGGCCATGGGTGCAACTTTGCCGGTCTCCAATTCGCTGAGTCGCTCGATGTATTCAAGAATGGAATTCAAATCGCGCAGCATGTGAGCGCGCTCTTCCTCGGTCAACTCGAGGTTAGCCAGATCGGCCACGTAGGCGACGTCTTTGTCGGTAACTTTCATGTCTTCACCACGAATTCAATCCGCGTCACCGAGGTCGCGGAGTACTTGTTGATCAAGGCCACATAACGCGGCGCCAGATTTATGAGTTCCCGCCGCCATCCCGCGTCGGCAACTTCCACGCGCAGAATACCATCGGAAAAACTCAGCGCCCGAGTCCGCTCGGCGACCGCACTGCCACACGCGATAGGCCAGGCCAGCAGCGGGCTCTCGCTCGCAGGGGCGCGATGAAGAGATTTGGCGATGATGTTTTCCAGGCCGGCGGAAGCACGGTTCAAGGCATGACTCCAGATTCGCGAATGCGATCAGAACGGCGATTAGCAACGGCGATCGGAAAAACGATCGGAAAGAAGTAATTGTAGCATCGGAAAATGCTACCTCTGTCTACGAAGCTGAGGTTGCCAAGGCCACGGCAGCCTTGGCTCGCTTTTTAGCGAGCTTGCGCAGGTGCGCGGCCGAATATAGGCTTCCGCGACAGCGCCGCGCCCCGCATAAACAGGGCGCGTCATCCTCGCCATCGTAGAGGTTGTAGTCGTAGGTCAATTCTTCTCCGGACTCAATATCGCGCAGCGCGATGATCCACATCTTGCCCCGGATCTGGTCGGTCTCGCAATTCGGTTTGCAGGAATGATTGACAAAGGCGGCCACCCCGTAGCCGTCGATGATCCGCTTGCCGCCATCCAGACCGAATAAATACGTGTTGGGAAAATGGTCGTAAAGATCGTCGGCCTGTTCGTAGGTGAGGTACTCGCCCACGTATTCGACGATCAACTTCCCTTTGCGAATCGGCCGCGTCGTGTAGCAGCCATAGGAATGAATACGAGATTGACGAATGATAAGCGTCATGGTTCGCGATTAAGAAGAGCGTTGTTAGATTTTATCTGGAATCGTCTCATCTCATCTTTGGCGCCGCCGGATAAGCCACGAGCTGCTGGTATCCGGTCGGCTCGAAGCTCGTGGCTCGAAGCCCGCAGCCCATCCGACTGCTATCATTCAGAGCGGGAGATCGACGACCATGGCTCAACAGCATCCACCGCGCTTCCTGAAGATTGTCGAAGACGCCAGGCGGCGCGTCCGCGAGACGAACGTTGACGAAGTCAAAGCCCGCCTGGATCGCGGCGAGAAATTCGTTCTCGTCGACGTTCGCGAAGACCGCGAATTCGACGCCGACCACCTGCCCGGAGCCGTCCACCTGGGCAAGGGCGTCATCGAACGCGACATTGAGGGAAAGTATCCCGATCTACAAACCGAACTCGTCCTTTATTGCGGCGGCGGTTTCCGTTCCGCGCTGGCAGCCGATAACCTGCAAAAAATGGGATACACCAATGTCATCTCGATGGACGGCGGAATTCGCGATTGGCGCCAAAAAAACTACCCCCTTGAGAAATCGCGGTAAATAGTGCCTCGCAAGTAAACAAACGGCACGTCTGATCGGCAGTGGTTTGCATACCACCTGCTTCTCTGAAAAAATACTACACAAGGTACTGTGGGGTCCCCGCGATGTCTCAAATCGGCAGCTTTGCGCTCCTGCTGGCGCTCGGCCTGAGTGCGTACTCTTTCCTTGCGGGCCTCTTGGCGCTATTCAGTAAGGATGCCGCATCGGCTCGTCTAGCTGAGACTGCCCGCCGTGCCGGAATCGCAACTTTCGCCGCGGTGCTGTTGGCTGCCATCGTTCTTGTAGTAGCCGCGTTCAGCGACGATTTCTCGATCGCCTACATCTTCCATCACAGCAACCGCGACTTGCCCGCCGCTTATAAGTTCGCCGTGTTGTGGTCCGGCCAGGAAGGGTCGCTGCTGTTCTGGTCGCTGCTCCTGGCGGGCTACGGATTCGTTCTCCGCTTGCGTTACAAGACCGATCAGCGGCTGTTCGCGCACGCTTCGGTGGTGATCGCAGCAGTGCAGGTTTTCTTTCTGCTGATTCTGAATTTCGCGGCCCACCCGTTCGCCATCATGCAGGGCGGAGTTCCCCCGGACGGCTCCGGACTGAATCCTCTTCTGCAGTATCCCGAGATGGTTATCCATCCGCCCATGTTGTATCTCGGATACGTCGGGTTCACCGTGCCCTTCGCCTTCGCGTTGGGCGCGCTCATCATGAAGTATCCCGGTGAGAAATGGATTCACATCACCCGCCGCTGGACCATGGTGACCTGGTGCTTCCTCACGATCGGCGTTTTCCTCGGAGCGCACTGGGCCTACGCTGTCCTCGGATGGGGCGGCTACTGGGGATGGGACCCGGTGGAAAACGCCTCGCTCATGCCCTGGCTCACCGGCACAGCGTTTCTGCATTCCGTCATGATGCAGGAAAAACGCGGCATGCTGAAAGTCTGGAACATGGCGCTTATCTTCGCGACTTTCCTGCTTTCGATGCTTGGAACATTCCTCACGCGTTCGGGCGTGATCAGTTCGGTGCACGCCTTTGCGCAATCGTCGATCGGCTCGTGGTTCCTGGTCTTCATCGCGTTGACCCTGGCGGTCTGCACCTACTTCCTTGTACTGAACCGGCCACACCTCAAGAGTGAGCACAAGTTGGAGGCGCTGGTTTCGCGCGAATCCAGTTTCCTGTTCAACAATCTCCTCTTGCTCACCCTCTGCTTCACCATACTGTGGGGCACGTTTTTTCCGATCCTCTCGGAATTCGTTCAGGGACACAAAGTCACGGTCGGGCCGCCATTTTTCAATCGCGTGGCGGTCCCGGTTGCCCTGCTACTCCTGCTGCTCACCGCCATCGGACCGCTGCTGGCCTGGCGTAAGACTTCCCTCGAAAGCCTCAAGCGCAATTTCCTCTACCCCGCGATCGGCGCGCTTTCAATCGGCGGGATGATGATTCTTTTCGGCGTGCGTCCCTGGGAAGATCCCTCTTATTTCTATGCGACGATGGCCGCCGTTCTCTCGGCGCTGGTGATGTTTACCGTCATTTCCGAATTCCTCCGCGGAGGCCGCGTCATCGCCGGCAAGACGCAGCAAAATTTATTTTCCGCGATGCTTCAGCTGTGCCACCGGAATACGCGCCGTTACGGCGGCTACATCGTCCACTTCGGCGTGGCGCTGGTGGTGATTGGAATCCTCGGGACTCCCTTTAATAAAGAAGTCGAAAAAGAAATGGGGTTTGGCGACAGAATTTCCATTGGCCCGTACACTCTGGTCTGCCAGTCCTACACGCAGGACGACAATCCCAACTATGGCAACGAGTGGGCAATCATCAATGTGTTCCGCGGCGGCAAGCAGATTACGACCATGTATCCCGAGCGCCGCTTCTACAAAGCCAGCCAACAACCGCAGACCCTGCCGCGCATTTATCCAAGTTTCCGCGAAGATCTTTTTCTAGTGACCGACGTTTATCTGGTCTATGAAGGCAAGAACGAGACCACTGGACGGCCCATCATCAAAGCGCACTTGAATCCGCTGGTCCCGTGGATTTGGATCGGCCTGATCATCATGGTCTTCGGCACCATCGTCGCACTCGTGCCAAATGCCGTGGCCGCCCAGGTAGCCGCAACTACGCCGGTTCGCGCTCCAGTTCATGTGGGAGCAGGTGACTGAGATGAAGTCGATTTCGTTTAAAGCGGGTTCAGTGTCTTGTGAAGGGACGGGGTCTGGTGTGGGGACGGGCGCTCTCGCCCGTCCAAGCCGAGCGCAGCTCGGCAGTTGTCGGCGGTCACAGCCACTCTGGATTCGCTCTAGCCGCTGGTTGCAGGCCGCCGCTGTCGCCATCGCAGTGATTGTGTGGATGGGCGCCGGAGACGATTCCGCGCGCTTCAAAGACCTGGGCCATCGCATGATGTGCGCCTGCGGATGCGGCCAGATACTGCTCGAATGCAATCACGTCGGCTGCACGTACTCCGACAAGATGCGCGATCAGTTGCAGGCCGCGCTCGATAAAGGCAATAACGACGACCTCATCCTGCAAGGGTTCGTGCAAGACTACGGACCAACCGTAATCGCCGCACCCACCGCCACCGGCTTCAATCGCGTGGCCTGGATCATGCCCTTCGCCGCGTTGGCGTTCGGCATCACGTTCGTCGTGTACGTCGTGCGCTCGTGGAAGAATCGGCCCACACCCGCCCTTGCCGATGGCATCATCATCCGGCGCGGCAATGAAGACGAGCTCGACGAGTTCCGCCGCAAGGCCCGCAAGGAGACCGACCTATGATGATCAAGCGTGGTAAGAGAGCTAAGTGTGGCGCGGGCGCCCCCGCCCGCGAAAAGCCGCGATCGAGAGAAAATGCTGGGCGAAAGGAGACCGCCCGATGATTCCCTTCGTCTGCTCCGTCGTTACCGCCGCCGCTCTCTACTACGTTTTCTTCTTTCCCGGCGAAGTTTACGCCGGAGAAGAAAAAACGCGGCTCGGCTATCTCGGCGAGCGCAAGGAAGCGGTCTACGAGAACCTGCGCGATCTGAATTTCGAGTACAAGGCCGGCAAGGTGCCTGACGCGGACTATCAATCCATGCGTACCTCGCTCGAAGAGGAGGCGGCTACGATCATGGCGGAGATTGCGCGGCTTGAGCAGGCGGCGGGGCAGGTGGCGTAACCCGTTGCTTTCATCCACCATTCGCTCCGTCTCAGTTTCCGCGTTAAAGTGCCAGAAGCAAGGTTAAGGACTATGCGTGAACAAGTGCTACGGGACTTTTTCGAGGGTAGGTCTCCTGCGGCTGAGCTAGAGCGAGATGTTGCTGGGTCCAGCAAGGGCACCGGTCCAACGGCGTCAGTCGTTTCGATTGAAGACATGAATAAGGATTTTGTCGTGACCGCTGATATGGCGGTTCGATTGTGTGAGGCCGTGCTCCGCGGAGAGCTCTTGCCGGACACTCTTCATACGATCGGGTTCGCGCTGATGGCGTCTGATAGATTCCAGTGGGATGGAGAAAACGACGAGGTCCTGGCAAGTGTCATTGCCGACTGGTCGTGTCCGGAGGTCAACTACCCATTGACCCTCGAAAATGTGCAGCGGTTCCGCGCGTGGTTAATGGGAACCGATCCGTACCCCGCAAAACCGCCGCTGACCAGCGATGGGGGCAACCTAATTTCGGTCACCGAAAAGAAATCCATGCGTCCCCGCGGCAGCGCACAAAAAAGTTAGCTCGACTGTGGCACACGATGTTCAAGATTTCCCGCTAATTCATGAGGAGTTGTTTTGACGAAACTCGCACGGTTCTTAATGCTGGCTGCCATCCTCTCGCTATCCCTAGCCTCGGCCGCCGCCCAGACCCTCTCCGGCACCGTCACCAACGGCACCACCAACAAGCCCGCCGTCGGCGACGAAGTCATTCTCATCAATCTCACTACCACCATGGAAATCGCCGCCAACACCAAAGCCGACAGCAACGGGAAGTTCAGCTTCGAACTCACCGGAGGCCCCGGGCCACACCTCATCCGCGCTGTCCATCAGGGAGTTACCTATCACCAGATCGCGCCTCCCGGCGTCAGCTCGGTTGAGGTGAACGTCTATGACGTCGCAACCAAAGTCACCGGCCTCACCGTCACTGCCGACGTAATCCGCTTCCAGGCCGACAGCGGAAGCATGCAGGGCGTGCGTCTGTTTGTCGTCAATAACCAGTCTTCTCCCGCGAAGACACAGATGAACGATCACAATTTCGAGTTCTATCTGCCCCCCGGCGCGAAGATTGAACAAGTACAGGCCCGCGCCCCGAACGGCCAGCCAATCGCCTCGGAAGCCGCGCCCCAGGCCGAGAAGAACCGCTACGCGATCAACTTCCCGCTGCGTCCCGGAGAAACGCAGTTTCAGTTGGAGTTCACTCTGCCTTACACCGGCGAGATCAAGATCGATCCCAAGCCCCTCTATCCCGCCGAGCACCTCGTCGTCGTTCTTCCCAAGACGATGCAATTCAAAGCGGCGAATCCGCCGAGCTTCCAGTCTATGCAAGATCCCAGCCAGGGTGACAGCCAAGTGGAGGTTGCAAGACGGACTAAGCCCGGCCAGCCGCTTGGCTTTACGCTGACGGGCAACGGAGTCATCACCGAATCGCCGGGAGAGGTCGCCTCGGGCGCGGCCCGGCAGCAGGATCAGTTTCAAGAACAGCAGCAGCAACCGGACCAACCGCAGGCAGGCGACAATCGTTCTAGTGACAATCGTTCTAGTGACAATCGGCCGGGCGGCGGACTCGGCGTCCCCATCGATGCACCCGATGCGCTGCAGCGATATCGCTGGCCCATCCTCGGCGGATTCGCAGTGCTACTCGCGATTGGCGGATGGGTGGTCACGAAACGGCAACCTGTAACCGCAGTCGCCGCGACATCCGCGGCCAAGCCTGGAGCAACGTCCAGCGAATCCAGCGCAACGCTCCGTCCAACGACGCCGACCGCGACGGTGCCAGCAACATCCGCGGCCAGCACTCCGGTCGCAAGATCATCGATGCTGCTCGAAGCACTGAAAGAAGAACTGTTCCAATTAGAGGTAGAACGAAAACAGGGCAAGATCACGCCCGCGGATTACGAAAAAGCCAGAGCCGCCCTCGACCAAACACTCGACCGAGCACTGAAGCGACTGACCTAAAGCACGTGTGGTGGCGGGGCTTCGCCTCGCAAGACGGGCGAGGGCGCCCGTCCCCACACGAGCCACACGAGCCTAAAGCCCGGCACCCGGCATCTAATCGATTGAGCCAAAAAACTGAGGCAATAATCATGAGCAACATATTCAAAACCACACTGCTGCTCACCGTTATGACCCTGCTGCTCATGCTGGCCGGCCGCGCTTTCGGCGGGCAGGACGGGATGCTGATGGCGCTCGCCTTCGCCGCCGTCCTGAATTTCGTCTCCTACTTTTTCTCCGACAAGATCGCGCTCGCCACTTACCGCGCTCAGCCTGTCGGCCGCGACGATCTGCCGCGCGTCTACAACATCGTCGAGCGCCTGGCGCAAAAAGTCAGCCTGCCGATGCCCAAGGTCTACCTGATCCCGACCGATTCGCCCAACGCCTTCGCCACCGGACGCAATCCGAACCACGCCTCTGTCGCCGTAACACAAGGCATCCTCGGACTGCTTAATGACGAAGAACTGGAAGGCGTGCTGGCCCATGAACTCGGCCACGTGCGGAATCGCGACATTCTCATCAGTTCGATCGCCGCCACGTTGGCCGGCGCAATCACCTACGTAGCCCGCTGGGGGATGTTTTTTGGAGGCGAGCGCGACGACCGCGGCGGAGGCGGCGGGATCGCCGCCATTGCCATGATCATCCTGGCCCCGTTCGCAGCCATGCTGATCCAACTCGCCGTCTCCCGCTCCCGCGAATACGGCGCTGACGACACCGGAGCCCACTGGACCGGCAATCCCTACGCCTTGGCCAGCGCCCTAGCAAAGATAGAAGCATATTCCAAGCGGATGCCTCTGGTAGCCAGCCCATCCACCGCGCATCTTTTCATCATTGCGCCGTTCTTAGGTGGGATGAGTTTCGGCAACTTGTTCTCGACGCATCCGCCCACCGCGAAAAGGATCGAGCGGTTGACGGGACGACCGGCGGAATTCTTCCAGTAAACACGCAACTTGCTGTCTCCATGAACGGCAAAGGGAACGGCAAAGAGTTTCGGCGGCAGGTTTTCCCTGTGTACAGGGGAGACCAAATGCGTCAAGTCGCGTCTCCGCACTATGACATTGGTAACCGCCACCTCCGTCACCCCCATAGTAAAATCGCCCCTGATGGCTCCCGAAACTCTGGTGGCAACCTCGCGCCGCGCCGCGGAACTCGAAAACAGTCTCCGCACCGTCATCCGCGGCAAGGACGACGTCCTCCGCCTCGCCCTGGTTTCCATCTTCGCCAAAGGCCACCTGCTCATCGAAGGCGTTCCCGGAGTCGGTAAGACCACGCTAGGCCAGGCGCTCGCCCGCGCCATCGACTGCACTTTTCAGCGCATCCAGTTCACCAGCGACATGCTGCCTTCCGACGTGCTGGGCATCTCGATCTACTCTGCCATCGAGCAAAAGTTCGAATTCAAGCGCGGACCGGTCTTCGCCAACGTCCTCTTAGCCGACGAAATCAACCGCACCACTCCGAAGACGCAGTCCGCTCTGCTCGAAGCCATGAACGAAGGCCAGGTCACCATCGACGCGCATTCTTATCCGCTGCCGCAACCGTTCCTCGTCATCGCCACGCAGAACCCCATCGAGCACCACGGCACTTACCCCCTGCCCGAGTCGCAACTCGATCGTTTCCTGATGCGCGTTCGCATGGGATATCCCGAAGGCAACGCAGAGCGCGAGATCCTGCGCGCCGAAGCCGGCGCCGCTCAGCTCGAAAACCTGCGCCCCGTGCTCAACGCAGCCGATGTAGTCGAAATTCAGCAAGCCGTAGCCCAGGTTCACGTGGACGAATCGCTCATCACTTACCTGCTGAACATAGTCACTAAGACGCGAGAGTCCGAGTATCTGTCCCTCGGAGTATCTCCCCGAGGCTCGCAAATGCTCTACCGCGCCGCCCAAGCCATGGCCTTCCTCGAGGGCCGCGATTACTGCACGCCCGAAGATTTCAAACCCCTGGTCGTCTCCGTTTTCGCCCACCGGGTAGTAGTAGGTTCGCTCTACACTTCCACCCTGAAAAAGTCCGAGCAAGCTGAGCAAGTTCTGCGCGAGATCGTGGAGAGCGTGCCGGTGCCCGTGTAGAGACCGGGGTAGCCCCGTCTCCGCCTGCCCCATCCCGGATCTGTCCGGTCTTCCGCACCCCCCTGACCGTGTCCATAAACGTGTTAGCTTGATTACCAACCATGATCGCGGAAGTTATTCCAGCCGCCTACGACGCGGAAGGTAAGAAAGTATTTCGTCCGTTCGACCGCCGTAAAGGACTGCGGCCTACGTTTCCCCTCGGTCGCTATGTGAGTCAACCGCTTGCCATCCACTGCCATTCAATCGAAGAAATCCGCAAATTTTTAATCGGGTGTAAATCCGTTTCCGATAAAGAGCTTTTCGATAAAGAAGACTATTGGCAACCGCCAGACGATTTCGAAAAAAGGAAGAAAGGCGACTGCGAAGATTTTTCGTTCTGGACTTGGCGCCAGTTCATGGACTTGGGCTACGACGCTCGTGTCGTCTTCGGCCAACATGGAAGATATGGGACCGGCCACGCTTGGGTCCAATTTATTCAGGATGGCAAGTGCTTTTTGGTGGAGCCGCAATGCTGCCGTCTGGGAGATAGCTTCCCGAGATTGAGCACCTTGAGATATCGGCCGCGATTCTCCGTCGCATGGGATGGTCAGAATCTTACCCACTACCAGCACCGCGAACATTCCCCGGAACTGCCAATTGCCGATCTGGCACGCCTGCTGCCCGAATACGTCTTCTTCTGGGCACGATTTTGGCTCGGTTCTCCGATCAGGATCCCGCGGGTGGTTTGGTTTCAACTGAAGCGCTTTATCAACGGCTTCCGTTGGGTAGGCAAGGCACGTCGATCTCGATTGATTAACTGGTTCTGTTTGACTTGCCCGGCAGCCCCAACCTACCATTGCCGCTCGGGGGTGAGGGGCCAGTAATGATTGGCAAGACCGTCGGCCACTACCGCATTCTGGAAAAGCTAGGCGGTGGGGGCATGGGAGTAGTGTACGAGGCCGAGGACCTTAACCTCGGACGCCGCGTTGCGCTTAAATTTCTGCCGCGGGAGCTGGCGCACGATCCCCAGACTCTGGAGCGTTTTCGCCGTGAAGCCCGCGCCGCGTCGGCTTTGAACCATCCCAACATCTGCACCATCCACGAGATTGCCGAGGACAGCGGCGAGCAATTCATCGTGATGGAAATGTTGAGTGGCCAGACCCTGAAGCACGGTCTGGAGGCGGGTGCGCTTCCGCTCGAACAACTGCTCGAAAACGCCGTCCAGATCGCCGATGCGCTCGACGCGGCCCATAGCGAGGGTATCGTGCATCGCGACGTCAAGCCCGCCAATATTTTCATCACCAAGCGCGGCACCGCCAAGGTGCTCGACTTCGGCCTGGCCAAGCTGACCGGGAAGCCCGAGGCCTCGTTAGGCGAGGGAGCGACGATCGAGGCGAACCTCACCAGTCCAGGAAGCACCGTTGGGACCATCGCATACATGTCGCCCAAGCAGGCGCGCGGCGAGGCGCTCGACCGTCGCAGCGATCTGTTTTCCTTCGGCACCGTGCTCTACGAAATGTCCACGGGCCGCATGGCGTTTGGCGGTAACACTTCCGCGCTGGTGTTCGACGCAATTCTGCACAAGGCTCCCACATCGCCGGTGCGAATCAATCCCGATCTGCCTACCGAACTGGAACACATCATCAACAAGGCTCTGGAAAAAGATCCGGCCTTGCGCTACCAAAGCGCAGCCGAGATGTTGGCCGACCTGAGGCGGCTGCGTCGCGACTCCAGTTCCGTGCAGGTAAAGGCCGCAACCGATTCGCAGCCCGTCCGGCGCAGCCGGAAAATGCTCCTCGCAGGTGTGAGCGCCGCCGCGCTGCTGGCAATCCTCGCTGCCGTCTTCTTCATTTTCCGCGGCCAGAGCGAGGGTAAGGAAATTTCCTCCATTGCGGTGCTGCCTTTCGTGAACACGGGCAACGACCCGAACACCGAATACCTCAGCGACGGAATCACCGAAAGCCTGATCAACAGCCTATCGCAGTTGCCGAACCTTGCGGTCATGGCACGGTCTTCCGTGTTTCGCTACAAGGGACGCGACATTGATCCGCAGACGGTCGCGAAAGACTTGAAGGTTCAGGCGGTAGTGACGGGGCGCGTAGTCCAGCGCGGCGACCAGATTATCGTCAGCTCGGAATTGATTGACGCGCGCACCAACCACAATCTCTGGGGTGACCGGTACGATCGCAAGATGTCGGACCTGCTCTCGTTACAACAGGACATCACCGGCGCCATCTCTTCTCACTTGAGGGAACGGCTGTCCACGGAACCGAAGAAAACCGTTACCCACGGCGGCACCAGCGATCCCGAGGCCTACCAGCTCTACCTCAAGGGCCTTTACCACTGGGAGAGGCGCACCCCAGAATCACTCGAAAAATCCAAAGACTATTTTAATCAGGCCATTCAGAGAGATCCGAATTATGCCTTGGCCTACGTGGGCTTGGCGGATTACTACAACGTAGTGTCGGACTACAGCCCCGTGCCGGATAGCGAAGCCGGTCCCAAGGCTCGAGTTGCGGTTGAGAAGGCGTTGGCGATTGATGACTCTCTGGCGGAAGCCCATGCCTCTCTGGCGGGGGCTCACTGGAGCATGCTTGAGTTTGCGGCTGCGGAGCGGGAATTTCAGCGCGCTCTGGAACTCAATCCGAATTATGCCAACGCGCAGCACTGGTATGGACTATTCCTGTCGTGGGATGCGCGTCACTCTGAGGCCATTTCTCATCTCCGCCGGGCCGTCGAACTTGATCCTTTGAATCTGCAATACAACGCGAACCTCGGCCAGGCCTTGGGCGATGCCAGGCAATATGATGCCGGCGTGGAGCAGTTAAAGAAGACTCTGGAGATGGACCCGAATTATGCTCAAGCGCACGGCCAGTTGGCGCGGATGTATTTGAATATGGGCAAATATGATTTGTGGCTGGATGAGTGGAAGAAATCCACGACTCTCTATAAGCAAACGGATGAGTTGGCGATCGCCGAGGAGGTCGCCCGAGTCTATTCCAAGTCTGGGTTTAAGCCTGCGAAATTGCGCGAAATCGAGATGCGGAAGCTGCTGGCAAAGCGCCGCTATGTGGACCTCGCCGACATTGCTTACGCCTATGCTGACCTGGGCGACAAAGAACAGACCTTTGTGTGGCTGGACAAGGCGCTGGCGGATAAATCTGGCGGGTTGGAAGTCGTCAAGATCGTCCCTGCATTGGACCCGTGGCGCTCCGACCCCCGCTACCTCGACCTGATCAAACGCATGGGCCTGAAGCCATAAGTCACCCCTACGTTCGCATCCCGCTTCGCACACAAATTTCCTTATCTCGCTTCGCACACAAATTTCCCGTAGAGACGCGGCTTGCCGCGTCTCGGCAGCGTCGGCGGTGCCGCGGTGCCAGACGGCGCAAGCCGTCTCTACACACGAATATTTACTCGCCCGAGGCCGCAGGCGGTGCCGGCTGCAGACTCGACAGCCGCGAGATCGTTGCCACCATCATTCCGGAGAGAAACTGCATAGTAGCTACATCGTTGTTATCGAACGCGTGGGGCGTCGACGACAGCACTTCGAAAACGCCCAGCGTCCGCCGGAAGTGGCGCAGCGGAGCAACCAGAATCGAGCGCACGCCCATCCGCCGGCAACTTGCCCAATCCACGCGCGGGTTTGACTCGGCATCATTGCACAGCAGCACTTCGCCCGTGCGCACGCATTCGGCCGAGAGGCCGCTATCGGTTTGCAGGCGGACTCCAATGTCTGGAGCCGTGCGCCCGGTGCGCGCCCGGCAAACAATTTCGTTTCCCCGGCGCAGTGCGATGGCAGCCCCGGTGGCGCCGGTCAACGTTTGCGCTTTCTCCGCGATGATGCTGATGCCCGGCTCGAGATCAATCTCTCCGGCATTGATCTCATTAGTAGGGCCCAGCGCCCGCGGCGCGGGGACTTGCCCATGATCATGGCGAGGCCGCACGCGACGGCGAGAGGAAAAAGTCGCCGCCGCAGGAAGCTCGACCGCATATTCGTCGATCTGATCTTCGTCGGTCGCGGCGACCCGAGGAACCGTGTAGAGCAGCGACCGCACCAGCCGGTCCAGTTCAGCGTCCGCGATAAGATGCGCCGTCTGCTGCCCGCGAAGCGATCCGCCGAGCACCCGCGAAAGACTTAGAACCGCGCCACTACCGCAGCCCAGACATTGCGGCGTATTGTTTTCGCTAAGCAGCTCGCATTGCACACAAAATATTGCCGACTGCAAGGACAAGAAATTCACATCAGTGGCCGTCAACGAACGCTGCATTCAGATGATTCCTTCCGGACGGATGAGGGATAAGGAAGGATGAGGGTAAACAGTCGCGCGCACCGGAGTAAGTGACAGCGCTGGTTCGGCCTGTGGATAAACTGCTTGGTTCGATCGAAACTCTGCGCGGATGCCGACAGCTCACAAAAAACTCTCCGAATTGTCATCCCGAGCGAAGCGAGGGATCTGCAGTTCGCCGAAAGATGCGGATCCCTCGCTTCGCTCGGGATGACAATTCTATGAAGGGTGTCGCCTGCGCCTCTATAATCTCGCTCATGCCATTTCTCCGCTTCCTCATGCTGTTATCGCTCGTAGTCTGGCTGGGCGGATTGATCTTTTTCGCATTCGTACTTGCGCCCACCGCGTTTTCGCCCGGACTTCTTCCAACCCGCCACCTGGCGGGATCGATCGTAGGCCGCTCGCTTGATCGACTGCACTACATTGCCATCGCTTCCGGAATTGTTTTTCTGATCGCGTCCATGCTCTACAGCCGGATGGCCTCGGGAAATGCGCGACCGCTCGCGGCGCGGCACGTTCTAATCGTGATAATGCTGCTGCTGACCGTGATCTCGCAGTTCGCCATTTCCCCAAAGATGCACGCCATTCGCGCAGAGGCCGGCGTTTTCGACGATCTGCCTCCCGACAGTTCGCAGCGCATGGATTTCGACCGTCTGCATATGTGGTCGGAAAAATTCGAGGTGGCGGTGCTCTTGCTGGGGTTAGTTGCGTTGTACATGACCGCGCAAGCGCTGCGCTGAGCGGCCTATGATTCATTCTCATCCCCCAGACTTGTCCACGAAAAAAGTCGCTAGTGCGCAGCCCCCTCCTTCCTCGCTGCCGCCGCCGGTTTCAGCGCATCATCGAGATACGACAGATACTCGGCGACCAGCTTATAGCTGTCGTAGTAATCGTTCATCTTAATAGCTGCCATCTTGTCGAAGGGCGAATGCAGGATCGGCCAGGTCTTTTGCGTCACTGAGTGCAGCGTGATACGCGGAATCTGGTAGCGAGCGAACGATTCGGAATCGGCGGTGGCGCCTTCTGGCACATTCATGGCGCTCACCGGGAGTTTACTCGCGTACGCTACCAGGCCCAGCGCATCGAGTAACGCCTTGTCGGCATGTGAAGCCCAGACCTCCGTCGGACCGAGTCCCAAACTGTCGAAATTCACTACGCCCTCGATATGGGCGCGCTGTTCGTGGGTGAGGTGATCCGCGTAATACTGCGAGCCCACCAACCCCTTTTCCTCGCCCGAGAATCCGACGAAGACCAGCGTGTGATGACGCGGCTGCGCGCTCAGGCTGTACAACAGGCTGGGCAACAACGCCGCTCCTGTCCAGTTGTCGACCACACCGTCGCCAACGCTGTCGACCTTATCGGTATGCGCGCCGACTACGATGACTTCCGGCGTTTCGCCCGGCAACACGCAAATAACGTTCGGCGGCAGCTTGCGGTCGAGCGCTTGCTCAGAGAGATTTTCCGCCTTGCATCCAGACTCGGCAAACCACTCCCGGATCAGCGCTTCGCGTTCGCTGTTCTTGATTGAGAAAGACTTCAAGCGGCCTTCGACAACTCCGCGCGTCTGCAAGCGGAAGTGAATCTGCGCCGGACTCTGCGCCGAAGAGGGGGCGGCACACGCGATGCAAGCGATCAGCGCCCCAGCAAGATGGCGATAGAACTGTCTATGATGAATTGTCCGCTTCAACTGCATTCTGCCCAGCGTAGCACGGCGCAATGCAGTCCACGTGCGTATGCGTATCGAGTCCAATGATTTATTCTTTTGACTGAACTGATAGCTGACAACTGATAGCTGAGAGCTGACTCCCCATGAAAACCGGCATCATCGGTCTGCCGCAAGTCGGCAAGACATCTCTATTTGGCATTCTGACGAAGGTCCATCTTTCCGAGCAGGCGTATTCGAACCCGCGCGAGGCGCACATCGGCGTCGCGAAGGTGCCCGATGAGCGTCTCGACAAACTGGCCGCGCTCTACCATCCGAAGAAGCTCACGCACGCCTCCGTTGAGTACGTGGACGTAGGCGCCATTGGCCAGGACGCCCTGAAAGAGACGGCCTACATCGGCCATTTGCGCCAGGTAGACGCGCTGATTCACGTTCTCCGGGCATTTGAAAACGACGCCATTCCGAACGTCGGACCCCTCGATCCGCTGCGTGACATCAAGAACGTCGATTTCGATCTCATGGTCAGCGATCTGGGCCAGATCGAAAAGCGTCTGGAGCGTCTGGAAAAGGATTTGAAGAAGATGAAGACGCCGGAACTCGAAAAAGAAAACGAGTTGCTGATCAAAGCCAAAGTGTTTCTCGAAACCGAAAAGCCGCTGCGCGAAATGGAAATGTCATCCGAAGACAAGAAGCGCATCCGCGGCTTCATGTTTCTGAGCGAGAAGCCGATGCTCTACGTGCTCAATATCGGCGAGAGCACGGAACTCGGCAAGGACCTGGAAGCGGCGGTGGGAAAATATAAGCTGACCGAGGTGGCCGCCCGTCCGAATGCCGGGGCGAGCGCCATCTGCGGCAAAGTGGAAGCCGAACTTGCGGAAATGAGCGATGAAGACGCGGCGGAATTTCTCGGCAGCTATGGTCTGACAGAAAGCGGGCTCGCGCGCCTGATCCGCAAGAGCTATCACCTGCTGGGCCTGATTTCGTTTTTCACCGCCGGCGAAGATGAGTGTCGAGCCTGGACGATCCCGCTGAATACCCGTGCCCAGAACGGCGCCGGCGCCATTCACTCCGATCTGGAAAAGCACTTCATCCGCGCCGAAACAATTCGATGGGATCAGCTCTTAGAAGCTGGATCCGAGGCAAACGCCCGCGCCAAAGGCACGCTAAGATTGGAAGGCAAAGACTA
The DNA here is from genome assembly GCA_963789205.1 of uncultured Acidobacteriaceae bacterium. GTDB lineage: Bacteria > Acidobacteriota > Terriglobia > Terriglobales > Acidobacteriaceae > Acidiflorens. The sequence continues at coordinate 30,779 of CAWBJV010000006.1, read as the reverse complement.
TATTGTGCAGGATGGGGATGTTATGCATATTCGGCACAGCGGTTAGCCGGTTCTCAGTTCTCAGAACAAATCCGAGCGGTTCAAACTGTGAACCGGAACTGAGAACTTTGTATTTCAATGCACGTGAAAAAATCGATCTAGCAAAAACATGCACGCCGCGCCGACGAACACCAGTAACGCCATCTTTACCCCCGGTTCTTTATTGACTTCGGGGATCAAATCCGACGCAGCGACGTAGATTGTAACGCCCGCCGACAAGGGCAATCCGAAGCTCACCTCCTGGCGGAAAACTGCCATCGTCATCACTCCGGCCACGGTCGCAATGCCCAAAAGCACGGACGCTCCCCAGGCGAACGCGCGGCTTCGCCCACTGGCCAGCATCACTGATGAGATGGTGAATCCTTCCGGAATCTTATGCAGAAAAACCGCCAGGAAAATGATCCAGCCGAGGGCTTGAGAAACGAGGAATCCCGAGGCGATCGCGATGCCATCGAAGAACGTGTGGATCAGCAACCCGATCAGAACCGAATAGCTTTTGTGGGAGTGGACGAACTGTTCAGCGTGGGTTTCCTCTCCAAAGTGGAAATGCGGAGTGACCGTGTGCTCGAAGAAATGGACAAGCAAGTATCCAAGCAGTATGAGAAACCCTGCATACGCGCCACGCAGATGGATACTCTCCGGCACCATCTCGACCAGCGCCGTCGCCAGCATGAAACCTGCGCCGAGCGCGACGAAGTAGCGGAGGTAGGAACGCTCCCAATGCTTCTGAACGATGATGGCGCCGCCGAACACATTCGCGCCCGCCGCGGTCAGCCCCAGCAGCAAACTCGTCAGGATGGGAGACATGAGGAAGAAGAATAACAGGTGGAAGGCTCGTCGCTGTACGGCTACCCCTACCTTCCCGTAGAGACGCGGCTCGCCGCGTCTCCTCTCGCGTCATGGCGGAAATCGCGATCAGCAACTGGTAACAGATGGAATCCGTTCGCGCGTGCGGCATCCCGTATACCTGGCGCATCTGTGCGAGATGCTGGCATGGAGCGTCGGGACCGGGCTCGCGGTGTGCTGGGGACTAATGGCATTCGCGTCGGTCACGGGAGCGGTGATGATCCGACTGGAGGATGCCGAACTAGAGAAGAGATTCGGCGACTCCTACCGCGCCTATCGCCGATCCGTGCCGGCCATTCCGCCGCGAGTATGGGAAGCGCGCCAGCTATAATCCGCAGTAACTGAAAGCTGATGGCTGACAGCTGACAGCTGCTTCTCATGCGCTTCGAACTTTTCATAGCAACCCGCTATCTGCGCGCCAAACGCCGCCAGGCGTTCATTGGCGTCATCACGGGCATCTCCGTCTTAGGCGTTGCGGCGGGAGTGGCTTCGCTGATCGTTGCGCTGGCCATCAATAACGGCTTTCGCCAGGATTTGCAGGCGCGGCTGCTGGGATCGACCGCGCACATCAGTCTGCTGCGGGTGGAAAGTGACGGCATGCGCGATTGGCGTCCGCTGCTCGAGAGGCTCTCGAAGCAGCCGCATGTAGTGGCGGCGGCTCCGGCGATTTACGAGCAGGTGCTGATCTCGCGCGGGCCGCGCGCGCGCGGCGCGGTGCTGAAGGGTATGCTGCCGCAGTATGAGCGGAAGGTCAGCGATCTGCTGAAAACCGTGACGCTCGGATCGGCGGTCGCGCTGGAGGAAGCACCCTCCGGCGGGATGGCGGAGCCTCCGTCCAGAGCAAGGTCAACGTCAAATTCAAATACACCTTCAACGGCAGCGGGCGAGGGCGCCCGCTCTACACAAACAGAATCGCCCGACGACCTGACTGGCGTACAGCAGCGCGTCGCGGCTATGCCTCCAATTATTCTCGGCAAAGACCTGGCGGAAGAGATTGGCGCGACCGTCGGATCAGTCGTGCTGGTCACTTCTCCGCAGGGCGAGCTGACTCCGTTTGGAATGGTGCCGAAGTATATTCGCTTCCATGTCGCGGGAATATTCAACTCCGGTTTTTTCGACTACGACTCTTCCTGGGCCTTCATCCGGCTTTCCGACGCGCAGGAGTTATTTGGGTTGGGCGACGTAATCTCGGTCATCCAATTCAAGCTCGACGATATCTACCTGGCGGGCGACGTGGCGCGTGCCCTCGAACAGGCCGCCGGACACGGCTTCATGGCCACCAGTTGGATGGAACAGAACAAGCCGCTCTTCCGCGCGCTAAAAATGGAGAAAGTCGTTACGTACATTACAGTCGGGCTGATCGTTCTCGTGGCGGCGCTAAATATCCTGATCTCGCTAACCATGATGGTCATGGAGAAGACAAAAGATATCGCAGTGCTGATGTCGATGGGCACAAAAAAGCGTCAGATTCTGTTCGTGTTTATTGCCCAAGGCGTGCTGATCGGAACGATTGGAACAGCAGTTGGCCTCCTGCTCGGCTATACGATCTCCTGGACCGGCGCCCACTACCACTTCATTTCACTTTCACCCGAAGTCTATTCAATCGATTATGTCCCCTTCGCGCCCAGAATCTGGGACGGCATATTCGTCGCGGTGGGATCGATCATAATCTCGTTCATTGCGACGATTTATCCGTCGTGGTCCGCCGCGCGGATTTTGCCTGCCGAAGCGCTAAGGTACGAGTAGCATTTTAGTGTCGGGCAATTGCCTTAGAGTGTCTCGTAAATTCGCTTTGCCTTAATCTGCGTTTTACATACCCGAAACAAACGCTTAGTAGCCTTTGCCTATCTTCAGTCTGTGAGAAAGGCAAAGCATGAACTCCCCCCAGCAATCTCCGCTCAAGTGGCGCTCCGCATCTTTGCTCAGCGTCGTCGCGTTGTCGATTCAGCTGATCGCACCTGTTTTTGCAGTCGCCAAGGACAAAGGACACAAAACCCAAACTCCGATTCAGCACGTAATCGTGATCATCGGAGAGAACCGCACCTTTGACCACGTGTTCGCCACCTACAAACCAAGTCCGGGCGAAAGCGTCTGGAATCTGCTCTCCAAAGGCATCGTCAACGAAGATGGAACGCCGGGACCCAACTTCTCCATGGCCAGCCAGTCGTCGGCAACCGACTCCAGCACCGACGGTTATCAGCTCAGTCCATCCGGAAACGTCCCGTATTCGACCCTGCCACCAGTGCTCGCTGGCGGATATTCCAGTGGGCCGTTCCCCGATGTTGCGACCGCGAAGAAATATGAGAACGGTCTTCCGGACGACTATTACGTCTACCTGACCACCGGCGGCACCGGACTGGCCCACGGAGCGGTCGATACGCGGGTCCCGAACGCGACGAATCTTCCTTCCGGTCCGTTCCAACTGACCTCCGCAACCCTGCCCTACGACTCCTACGCGAATAGTCCCGTCCATCGCTTCTACCAGATGTGGCAGCAGTTCGATTGCAGCGCAGCGAACGCCACAAGAAGTAACCCCAGCGGATGCCGCAATGACCTGTGGCCCTGGGTCGAAGTCTCGGTCGGTGCCGGCACCAACGGAAGTCCGCAGCCTTCCGGCTTCGACGTCTACAGCACCAAGGAAGGCAGCACGTCGATGGGCTTCTACAACGTTCTGCAAGGTGACGCGCCTTACTTCAAGTTTCTCGCCGACAACTACGCGATGAACGACAACTTCCACCAGTCCGTCATGGGCGGCACCGGGGCCAACCACGTAATGCTCGGCACCGGCGACGGGATCTGGTTCAGCGACGGCAACGGCCACGCCGCCACGCCGCCGCATAATCAACTGGTCGCTGCCGGCAGCCCCAACGCCGGAGTAGTGGACGAAATCGAAAACCCCAATCCTCAGGCTGGCACCAATGATTGGTACACCGAGGATGGCTACGGCGGCGGTTCCTATGGCTCCCCCTCCTACGGTGGCGGAACCTACAGCAACTGCTCTGACACAACTGCGCCGGGCGTTAGCGAAGTGGTCAGCTATCTCCATTCACTCCGCCGCCCCATCCGTCCGAATTGCGATCCGGGACACTACTATCTGCTCAACAACTACAACCCCGGATACTACGGTGACGGCAGAAACGCGTATGCCGATATCGGCAATCCCAATGAGACCGTCTTCACCATTCCGCCATCTCCCCTCCGCAACATCGGCGATGAGTTGAACGAAAAGGGCATCTCGTGGGCATACTACGGAGACCAGTGGAACGCCTACCTGGCCAATCCGGACAACAACTATGTGACCCCTGATAACACCTACTGCAACATCTGCAACTTTTTCCAGTACTCGACCTCGATTATGACGAGCGCATCAGGCCGGGCCCACAACCAGGACACCACCGATCTTTATAAAGCGATCCATGACGGAACGCTGCCGGCCGTGTCTTACGTGAAGCCTGATGGCTGGCTCGACGGCCACCCGGCTTCATCGAAGCTGAACTTGTTCGAGGGCTTCGTAAAGAAAATCGTGGACGGCGTCCAAGCCAACCCGCAACTGTGGGCCAGCACCGCCATCATCGTCACGTTCGACGAAGGCGGCGGGTATTGGGATTCCGGCTACATCCAACCCCTCGACTTCTTCGGCGACGGCACCAGAATTCCCACTCTGGTGGTTTCTCCCTACACCAAGGCCGGGCACATCTCCCACACCTACAGCGACCACGTCTCGATCCTGAAGTTCATCGAGGCAAACTGGGAACTGGACCCGCTAACCGATCGCAGCCGCGACAATCTCCACAATCCGGTAACGAACCCGCACAACCCCTACGTTCCTTTGAATCGTCCAGCGATCGGCGATCTGATGGACTTGTTCAGCTTTGACGACCACCACGGGAAGTAGGAGTAGTTTCATAAAGTCCCGTAACTGAGTCTCAGCCTGATTGGCGTCAACCGGCAATTTCCTCCGCTGGTTGACGCCAATTTTTTGCGGAACGTCTTCTCCGCATCTCCCCTTGTAAACTTTTTGTCTTTTCCTCTCACGCCCACTCTGAAGCTGTCGAAGATCGCCGCCGACAAGCTCTCATCCCGAGCAACGTTCCCGCGCCGCTCCCCGCAGTGACCACAGTCACATTGCATTTGTTTTCCAGAGGTATACAGTCTTTCGCATACCCTGTTCCCGAAAACGGAATCGCGGGAACGGGCCGTTCCTCCTCATGGTCTAATGGGTCAGGGACCGTTTTCTACTGTGTTGCAGTCGAAGGCGGCGAGCTGGCTTGATACTTAGGAGGGGAAGATTGCATCCAATAGCTCAAGACCCTCTGCTGAGGGTCGAAGGGTTAAGTAAGGTGTTTCGCTCAGGCGAAGCGCAGCTCGTGCTCTTTGAGAATCTGTCTTTCGAGGTCACCAAAGGAACGATGCTGGCCATCGTCGGGCAATCGGGTGCCGGAAAGAGTACCTTGTTGCACATCCTCGCGGCCCTTGATCGTCCCTCTGCGGGTGCCGTATACTGCGCCAACTCTCAAGTGAATGCGCTTTCCGAGGACGATGCCGCCGAGTTCCGTAACCGCCAGATCGGCTACGTGTGGCAATTCCATTACCTGCTGCCGGAATTCACCGCTTTGGAGAATGTCGCCATGCCCTTGCTGACGCGTGGGCAAGCGCTGTCTTCAGCCGAACAGGAAGCTTCGAAGTGGTTGCGCGAGGTAGGACTGGAATCACGCGGGCATCATCGTTCGGGAGAACTATCCGGCGGCGAGCAGCAAAGGCTGGCGCTGGCACGGGCTCTTATAACCCAGCCGCAAGTGCTGCTGGCCGACGAGCCGACTGGCGATCTCGACGGGCGCACCGGAGAATTGGTTTTTGAACTGGTCGCGCGGTTGCATCGCGAGCATCAGCTGACGTCATTGATCGCGACTCACAACCTGGCATTTGCACGACGGTGCCATCGCGTTTTACGGTTGGATCAAGGCAAAATGGAAGAGGTGGCGCCGGAGTCGCTTCCGGCGTAACGAAAAGCGGAACAGAACCACCATCAAAGGCAGGGGAATTAAAAAGACAGCGAATTAAAGAAGTGAAGTTGAAAAATCGAAGTATCCGAAGTAAGACTGCGGGGGGTTACTACAAGTCGATATCGCTTGGGAGATTGGGCGATATAAATGCATAATAAAGGGTTGGGGTCATGGGTTTGGCGGAGGGCGGGGCGTTCCGCAGGAACTCGGGGGGAATGGGTATATGTTCGAACGCTACACGGAGAAAGCCAGGCGCGTCATCTTTTTTGCGAGGTACGAAGCCAGCCAGTTCGGGTCGCCTTATATTGAGACCGAACACCTGCTGCTCGGACTGCTCCGCGAAGACAAGGCCCTGACCAATCGTTTTCTGCGCTCTCATGCCTCGGTGGAATCGATCCGCAAACAGATCGAAGGTCACACGACTATTCGGGAAAAGGTTTCCACTTCAGTCGATTTACCGCTAAGCAACGAATGCAAGCGTGTGCTGGCCTATGCCGCGGAAGAGGCGGAGCGGCTTTCGCATAAGCACATCGGAACCGAGCACCTGCTATTGGGATTGTTGCGCGAAGAAAAATGTTTTGCGGCTGAGATTTTGCACGAACGGGGATTGCGGCTTTCGACAATCCGCGAGGAGTTGGCGCGTACCAGCCAGGAAAAAGCTGCGCCGCAACGCGGACAGCGCGAGTCCTCCTTACTGAGTGAGTTTTCTCGCGACCTGACCCAGTCCGCCATGGATAGCCAACTCGATCCGCTGGTCGGCCGCGACGGCGAAGTGGAACGCGTAGTCCAGATTCTGTGCCGCCGCACCAAAAATAATCCTGTACTCATCGGCGAGCCCGGAGTAGGCAAGACCGCCATCGTAGAGGGCCTGGCGCAGCGCATCGCAGACGGCGAAGTTCCTTCATTCCTCGCGGACAAACGCATTCTGGCGCTCGATCTTTCTCTGATCGTCGCCGGCACCAAGTATCGCGGACAGTTTGAAGAGCGCCTCAAGACCATCATGAAAGAGCTGATGGAGTCGCAGAATTCCATCATCTTCATCGACGAACTGCACACGCTGGTGGGCGCGGGATCGGCGGAAGGCTCGCTGGACGCGGCCAACATCCTGAAGCCGGCCCTGTCGCGCGGCGAGATTCAGTGCATCGGCGCAACCACGCCCGCTGAATACCGCAAGTCGATTGAAAAAGACCGCTCGCTGGAACGCCGCTTCCAGGCGGTAAAAGTTCCGCCGCCGAACGAAGCCGACGCCATCAAGATTCTTTTTGGGATCAAAGAACGCTACGAAAAATTCCACGCCGTCACTTATACCGACGAGGCCATCAATTTTTCAGTGTCGCATTCGAATCGCTATATCCCCGACCGTTTTCTGCCGGATAAAGCCATCGACTTGATCGACGAGGCGGGGGCGCGTGTGAAACTGCGCCAGACCACGCTGCCGGAAGAATTGACCGAAGTTCAGAAGCGGATCAAGTTCATCGTCCATCGCATGGAGAACGCCATCGCGAACCACGAGTTCGAGAAGGCGCGCTTCTACTCGGATGAAGAACGCAAGGAGCGCGAGAACCTGCGCGCCCTTCGCGAAAAATACCACCTCGATGAATCCTCCACCGGCGTTGTCGGTCGGGAGGACATCGAGGATGTGGTATCGCGCTGGACCGGCGTTCCCATCACTTCAATTAAAGAAGAAGAAACTCAGAAGCTGCTGCGCATTGAAGAGGAGCTGCACAAGCGCATCATCTCGCAGGAAAAAGCGATCAGCGCCCTGGCGCGCGCCATCCGCCGCTCGCGTGCTGGATTGAAGAGCCCGAACCGTCCGATCGGTTCATTCCTGTTCCTAGGACCGACCGGCGTTGGCAAAACAGAAGTCGCTCGCACCCTGGCGCACTTCATGTTTGGCAGCGACAAAGCTCTCGTCCGCTTCGATATGTCGGAGTTCATGGAGAAGCACTCCGTCTCGAAACTGATCGGGTCGCCTCCCGGATACGTAGGCTACGAAGAGGGTGGACAGCTGACAGAACGCGTCAAGCGGGCGCCATATTCTGTCGTTCTGCTCGACGAAATCGAGAAGGCGCACCCGGATGTGTTCAACATCCTGCTGCAGGTTTTTGAAGACGGTCAACTAACCGACGGCCTGGGCAACACCGTCGACTTCAAAAACACCATCATCATCATGACGTCGAACATCGGCGCCCGACACCTCATGAAGCGCGAGGGTCTGGGCTTCCAGTCGTCGAAAGACGAGATGGTTTCCGAGAAGGTCGAAGATCTGGTGAGGAGCGAGGTCAAGCGCACCTTCAATCCGGAATTCCTGAACAGGGTCGACGAAATCATCCTGTTCATGGCGCTCAGCGAAGCCGACCTGATCCAGATTCTCGAACTGATGGTCAGCCAACTGAACCAGAATCTCGCCCAGCGCTCGATCACAGTGACCGTGGCCGACGAGGCGAAGAAATGGATTCTGAACCAGACCCTGACCGACCGCAGCTACGGAGCGCGTCCGCTGCGCCGCGCTCTGCAGAAATACATCGAAGATCCGCTGTCGGAAGCCTTGATTCAGGGGACCATCACCACGAGGCCGGCGTTCATCGAGGTCTTCCTCGAGGCGAACAAGCTGTACTACCGTCCAGTGGACGCGGAAAAGACCGAGGGCGTTCTACTGTACGAAAGCTAAGCTCGCGTAGGGACGGACGCATTCGTCCGTCCGAGCCGAGCAAGAGCTCGGCAGGATTTCAGCCGTCAGCGAAAGCTGGCGGCTCTTGTTTTTGCGATTGTGGGGACGGGTGCCTCGCCCGTCCAAGCCGAGCGAAGCTCGGCAGGGTGTCTTTACGGTCCGCCGGCCCATGCGAGATCAGCATGCTCTGTTGTGGCAGAATGATCCATCCCCATGGCTGATCTGACCACATTCACTGGAACTTTGATCGATCTCAGTCACACCGTCGAGCACGGCCTCGTCACCTACAAAGGTCTTCCCGCCCCAATCATCTGCGACTACCTGAGCCGTGAAGCTTCCCAGAAACACTACGCGCCGGGAACCGAGTTCCAGATCGGCAAGATCGAGATGGTCGCAAATACGGGGACATACCTCGACTCCCCATTTCACCGCTATGCAGACGGCAAAGACTTGTCGCAATTGGAACTGCAAAAGCTCGCGAACCTTCCCGCGATTAAGGTGCTGGTCCAGCACAAGCAGGCGATCGATGTCTCGTGCCTTCCGCGCCAAGAGGATCTGGAGGGCAAGGCGGTGCTAGTCGAAACAGGCTGGTCCAGGCACTGGAACACGACGCACTATTTCGAGGGCCATCCGTTCCTGACCGAGGACGCGGCGAGCTTTCTGGCAGACTCTGGCGTGGCCCTGGTTGGAATCGATTCGCACAACATCGATGATGTCCAGGATTTGCGGCGCCCGGTTCACACTATTCTTCTGAAAAACGACATTCCCATCGTCGAACACATGACGAACCTCGCAGCGCTCCCACTGCTGGATTTCAGGTTCTTCGCGGTTCCGGCAAAAGTGAAGGGGTTCGGCACATTTCCGGTTCGAGCATTCGCGGTTGTCTAGGGGTCGGATCCCGCATATTCCTCCCATGGCTTATTCATAGCATCCAGCCGCAACGCGGCACCAGAAAACCCGGCTAAACCCTTTGAATCCAAAGATATTGCGGACTTTTTCTTCTGCCGGCACGATGATTCCGCATGATCGGCCGAAACGCTGCAAACCTTCTGCGCTAAACAAAGACACGCTCTGATCCCAAAGTTCGATTGACCTCAGAATAAACTTGTGATTAACTCCTCTGAATCGGGGCTGGCTCAACGCGGTAGTTTGGTTATCCGTACCAAAAATTCCGGGGCGTGAGACCGAGGTGCGTCATGAAGTCCAGCTCGTATGCAGTTCTTGCGGTGTCCCTTCTAGCTTTGACCCTGAGTGCCAGTGCGCGGGAGATGGTCCTGCCCGCCGGTACCCTTCTGAAGTGCACACTGAACGAACCAAACCTTTCTTCCGCCACCGTCGCGGTCGGCGATCCCGTGCTCTGTCATCTTCACTCGGTGACGGAATTCGGCCAGCAGGCATTTCCGCGCGGCAGCTACCTTGTTGGACATCTGGAATCGGCCCAGGACCCCGGACATTTCTGGGGCAAGGGCAACATGAAGCTGATGTTCGATCGCATCGGCATGCCCAATGGCGACATGCCGCTGGACGCCAAAGTGATCGCGACCCGCGGCTATAAAGTCGATAAAGAAGGCGACATCCGGGGTAAAGGGCATGCCAAGCGCGACATCGTCGAATGGATGCTGCCGCCGCTATGGCCGTGGAAGATTATCATGCTGCCGGCGCGCGGGCCGCGTCCCACGCTCAAGGGCGAAAGCCAACTCACACTGCGCCTGATGGATGATGTGCAGATTCCGCAGGTCGCGGCGACCAACGGGCCGGACTGGCATTTCTTCGGACGTCCCGAGCCAACAGGCGACTCGTACTATCGCGGTTCGTCCTACGGTGCCGCGAACACAAATGCCACGCCTCAGCTGGCGATGCGCGAGGTAAGACCTGCAGCCAGCGAACAGCCGATGGCTGAGGAGATTCCGCAGGTCACGTACGCCAGCTACGTTGCCGAAGGCGGAGCAGTGCGCGGCGCCACAGCGCCGGGCGTGCCTGTGTTTGTGCTGAAAACGGGTATGGTTCTGGCCGTGGGCAATTACACCTATCAGGACGGTCGAATCAGCTACGAACTGGCCGGCGGCGGGAACGGCGTGATCAGCACCGATGAAGTTGACTGGAGCACGACCACTCGCGTGAACAGCCAACGCGGCGTGCGAGTAACGCTGCGTGGTGGACACCCCAGCGCCGGAGTGACGGGATTCTAAGAGCCGTCAGCCGTCAGCCGTCAGCATTCAGCCGTCAGCGCGAGCTGGCGGCTTTTGCTTTGTGTGTGGGACTTGCTCGTGTAGGGACGGGCGCCCTCGCCCGTCCAAGACGAGCGAAGCTCGGCAGCCTTCTCAACCGTCAGCGATTTTCCTGCGACCCGGGGGCGAGACGCGCCATCCATTAACTGCGTAGCAGCGGGCCAACGAGGATTCCATGTCCAAGATCAACATCGCCGAGAAGTTCGCCAACATCGCTGAATACTACAAACCCCGCATCGCCGCGGAACTCAACGGACAGCACGTCAAATTCGTCAAGCTGAATAGCGAGTTCGTCTTTCACCATCATGAACTCGAAGACGAGATGTTCTTGGTAGTCAAAGGCCGCTTCCGCATGGATTTTCGCGACCGCCATGAATGGATCGAAGAGGGCGAGTTTATTGTAGTGCCGCGCGGGATAGAGCACCGTCCGGTGGCGGAGAAAGAATGCTGGGTCGTGCTGTTTGAACCTGCCACGACGCTGAATACCGGTAACGTGGAGAACGAGTTAACTGTGCACGAACTGGAGCGAGCATAGTCTCTGGACAGAGCTGCCGGTCGCTCTACCCTGCTACTTCAACGTCAGGAAAGCAACGCCATAGCCGTTGAGAGTTACGGAAATCTGGGGCGTCGGCGTAACTGTGGAGGCTACCGGTCCGCTGGCTACGTTGGTGTTGGCATCGATCGTCAGGAGACTGCCCGAACTAAAGGTCCCCAAAGCTGTCGTGTCGATCAAAATGGTGCGCGGGTCGCCGGGACCATTATTGTCGCTGGATGATTTGACAGCGTAGTTCGCGACCATCACGACGACGCTGCCATCGCCGTTGACGACCGGAAGAATCTCGATGTCGGACGTGTCCGTAGTCGTATAGCTCAATAATTCCGCGCCCGGTGGTGAAGGAAACATTCGCGCCAGCCAGTAGTCCACCCAGTAGCTCAACTGCAGGGCTCCGGTGGAGTAGTCGACCTCGCCGAACTGTTTGTCGGCGTCGAAGTCCCAGTGATACAGGGCCTGCACTCGAGCCTTGCCGAGCTGCGAAAAAACATAAGGACGCCAAGCCGCAAAGAACGCGCTGGATCCGCGTAAGTCGGTGACAAAGGTGCCGCCGTTGCAGGCGCTGATACCGCCACCCTTGTCGAAGTCGGCATTGACGTTATTCTCCGTGACCCATACCGGAACCGAGGTGAGGTTCGTCTGCATTTGCGCATAGATGTCTCCCACCTCGCTTACGAAGTCCGGAATCGTCGAGAATAGCTGGGCGTCGCTGTCTTTCTGATTACAGGTCGAGTAGAAGTGCGTGGCCAGCACATCCACGGGAGCGGTCACGCCGCTGACGAAGGCGGGCATAAACGTATTCGCCAATCCGGTATAGTCGCCGAGTTCCACAGCCGCAAATTTCAGAGATGGATCCACTGCCTGCAGCGCCGGTACAACGGCGTTGTAAAGCTGCGTGTATTGCGTGGAATCGAGGTTGTTGAAGTTAGGCTCGTTGTAGATGCCCCACCATGTAATGGGATAGGGACTCGCCGAGACGTGGAACGAACCATCACCCGAAGTAAACCCGCCCGTGTTGTAGTAGCGCACCAGATTCTGCGCGTAGGCCCCGAAGGTCTTGTAACTCGGATCGAGAAAATTATGATTTGCGTCGTACATGAATGCCGGCGCTACCGCGATCTGAAACTCCGGGCTATGGTCGCCCACGCCCAGCACCGGCTGCGTGACGTCGTCCAGAACGGTGAAATCCCACGTGTTCGCCGTCGTCTGCGGCACTCCCTGCGAAACACCCTGCAGTCGGATGTGTGCCGGCTGCAGGTTCCCTAGAGGCGCGGTGGCGTTTGGATTCAGCGTGAAGAATTGATTGTCCCACTCCGCCGGTTGGAACGACGTGGACATGGCAACTTGGAAGGCGACGTTGTTCGTGAGGCCAACCTGGGCAACCGCTCCAACCACCAGCGACAATGCCGCCGAACCGCTGGCGGTGCCATCGCTGGCCGTCACGGTCAGAGGATAAGTTGCCGCCGCAGCCGTTGACGCGGAGAGGGTGATGCTGCCGCTATTCGAAGAACCGGGCGATTGGATGGTCGCCGCCATGCCTGTCGGTAATCCCTGCACGCTGAGCGTGACGTTCCCAGTCGTGCCCTGACGGCTGAGCGTGACGTTGACCGTGGCAGCGGGTTGACCGGAAAACACGAGCGCAGAAGCGGGTGAAAACGACAGCGACAGGCTACCCATGGGATTGGAGTTTCCTCCACTGCCACAGGCAACGAGCCCGAGGAGGGAAAGATAAGCGAGAAGCAAAGCAGGAATTCGCATACGGCGAGCATTGTATCGGTCGGACTGGGAGACTGCGAAAGGAAAAAAGTAGATTGCGCAAGAGGAGGACGGCATTTGATGCGAGACACACGGTACGGCCGGAGCGATTCACGGCAACGAGCCGGGGGCCCTTCCGCAAGCTGCTATTCTAAATATCGAAGATACCTGGCCTCATGGAAATCACCGTTTATTCCGCCCTCTGGTGTCCCGATTGCCGGGAGGCCAAGCGCTTCCTCGACCAGCACCAGCTTCCGTACACCGACATCAACATCGAGACCACTCCGGGAGCCGCCGATGAGGTCGTCAAGCAGACCGGCAAACGAGCCATCCCCCAGTTTGTGATTGATGGAGAATGGGTCCAGCCCTACCGCGTGGGCGAAGGGTTCCTCTATGAAGAGATGGCAAAGCGGCTGGGGGTCGAACAATAGCTCCCGTAGAGACGGGGCTTGCCCCGTCTCCGACAGCGAGGCACTGCCCGAGACGCGGCAAGCCGCGTCTCTACGGACAATTTAGGTTACCTTCGGCCCTCTGCAACCCGACTTCTGTACCCTACACGCCGTGGCCCAAATGCGTCAGGATAGTGGCTACCCGGACATCTACCTTCATGCCGGGCCTGACGGCTCATGTTCAATTCCGATAGTGGGGAAAGCGAAGTAGTCGAGACCTGGCAGCGATTTGTGCAGGGGCTGCTGGGCGTGCTGGCGCTGGTGGGCGCCGGAGTAATGGCGCACTACTACGCTCCTCCGGACACTAGCGGGCTGGAGCAGCAGGTGCACCAGCTCTCGCGCCAAGTCGCGGAGCTGGAACGGGAGCAATCGGTGTCGGCCGCCGCAGTTGACGATGCGCGGGATTCGGTCGCTTACATCTATGGGATTTACCATGTCGCCGGACATGGGCAAGACCTTCGCGCGCGCGTGGCGGGAACCGGGTTTGTGGTGGCTCCGGGCCTGCTGGCCACCAATCGCCATGTAGCCGAGCCGTGGTATGGCGACCGCGAAGTCGCGGTGGCACTACGGCAGGGCGGAACGCCGGTGCTGGAAACGCTGGTGGCATATTTCCCCGGCTCGCCGCTACCGGTTAATCTGGAAACGGCGGTGCTGGCCAAGCATGGAGATCTGGCCGTGCTGCGCATTGAAGCAACCGCATTCACAAAGAAACTACGTCCCTTAACTCTCTCCCAGGCGCTGCCTCATGTGGGCGAATCAGTGAGCGTGCTGGCGTATCCGATGGGAGTGACGGGCATGGTGGCAAAGTCGCCGGCGATAGTGTATGAGCGGCTTTCGTCGCATCCGGACAACGCCCAAACGGCGGCGGAGCTGGCGGCGCTGTCGCTGATCAGGCCTTCGGCGACTTTTGGGCACATCGGCGACGTAACCGGCGACAAACTGATCTATGACGCGCCCACAGCACGCGGAGGCAGCGGCGGACCGGTGCTGAACCTGAGCGGCGAAGTGGTGGGCATCAACTCCGCCTACATCGACGGCTTCTCCGGAGGCACGCTGGGGATCACCGCCGCCGAGCTGCGTCCGCTGCTGGAAACCGCAAAGCGCGCCGCTTTGGAGACGACCACTCAAGAATCAGGTGTCAGGTCTCAGGTCTCAGGCGTCAGGTAGACGTAGCAGCTCTCCTCTGAGCACTGACAACCGAGAACTGAGAACTTGCCGGAAGCCTCGGCAGAATTCCCATCCCGAAAGCTGCAATTCTTTGCGCAGGCAGCGCCGCTGCCATCCGTTCGAAAGCTCTTCCGGCACAGACAAGTTCCTTGGATTGAGGTACATTTGTAACCTGCTGATTTAAATAATAAATTGGCCTTATGGCTGCTTGGATATTGGGACGAGTCCCTGATGGGAGCGTGTCTTCGGACAATGTCTTCCGACCGATGTTTTCAAGCAACGGATTCCTTACTGGCGGGTTTAAAGAGACTGACTACGGCGAGACTGCTTCAGGGCGACCAAGTTCAATACACTTAGTTCTAAAGAGATCCGATCATTATGATAAAAAATTGTCTATTTGCGATGGCTTTGCTGAGTCTGGCGCTGGCCGGCGGTTGCGCGAAGGGCGGCAATGGAGTGGTTCCTCCTCCGCCGGCCATTGCCGTGACCATTACGTCCCCCCCGAATGGTAACTCTGGCGCGATCTACCCGACCCAGTCTCTGACGCTTCAGGCGGCGGTATCGCACGCACCGACTACGGCGGTTACCTGGAGCCTGAGCGGCCCGGGGACGCTCACGCCAGTCACGCCGCCGACAACTCCGGCAACTGCGACCTACGTGGCTCCGGCAACGGCAGGTTCGCAGGCGACAGTCACGGCGACATTGGCAGCCGACACCACGGTAAAGGGTTCGCTGGCGTTGACCGTCGTTGACATCACTACAGATGTAGCGCCGTCGACGCTGAGCATGGGCAAGGGTCTCAGCCAGCAATTTACCGCGGTAGCCGTCCCTGACGATGCGCCTCAAACTTTCACGTGGACCTGCACGGCGAACGGAGTGCAATGCGCGAGCGCGAACTTCGTTCAGGATCCGAATGTGTCCGGCTTGGCGGTATACACGGCGAACGACATCTGCAGCGGCAATTGTAATGTTCAGATCTCGGCGGCGGCTACGCCACTCGATCCGGCAGGCTGCTCGCCAAACCCCAAGAACTGCACCATCGCCAAACCTGCGCTGGTCGCTTCGCGTGTTAGCGGCACGTATGCATTCCGGTTTTCCGGATATGACAGCAGCAACCACGCCGCCACAGCCGTGGTCGGGACGTTCACAGTGGCTTCGAATGGCAACATCTCGGGCGTGGAAGACGAAATGACTTCGAGCGGCACCATATCACATTCGATTACCGGAGGTTCCTATAGTCCCATCTCTCCCTCTGATCCAAACTCGAATAACGCGGGCACGCTGAAGCTGACCACAGGGTTCTTCCCGGATCAGTACCAGGTCGTTCTCGACGGCGCCGGCGACATCGAGATGATTGAATCCGACGGCCAGGGCGCGGGCTCGGGCATCGCGCAGAAATCATCCAACCCCAATCTTTTCACCGGCAACCAGACTTACGCGTTCGGCTTCACGGGTGTGGACTCCGGCAGCAACCGCGTCGGCTATGTTGGACTCTTGCCGATGAACGGCAGCGGAATGATAATCGGCGGCCAGATGGACGTAAACGACAACGGCAACGCCACAGATATCTGCGGCGCGGGACCTTGCACCATTGCTAATAATACTGCCACGTACACGCCTGACGCATGCAATTGCGGATTGTGGCACATGACTTTAACTCCGGGCACAGCGGCGCCTATGAATTTCGATTTCTTTATCTCTTCCGGAGGGACTGGCAAAGGCGATCCGCTGACTTTCTATGCCATTTCCAAGGACCCTGTCGCAACTCACCCGGTCGTTTCTGGAACGATGGCGCTTCAGGATTCGTCGCTGACATACGACATCTCTCACTTCAAAGGCACGTCCGTCTCCGCTCTGACGGGCGCGAATGCGGCGAATGCCAACGTCTCGCTGACGCTGGGCACGACTGATGGTAATGGGAACTTCTCGGGTCAATTTGATCAGAACAACGCCGGTGCAATTCTCTCCGCCGCCCAATTTCCCCCCACTGGCTCGACCAGTTATACGTATGCGGCCAGTGGCACCACCGGGCGTTATACCCTCAATATGCTGGGCGATCCGACTGCGAAAACGGTCGTGCCACCGATTCCGTTCGTCCTCTATGCCAGTGGAGCAAACCGCGGATTCCTGCTCGATCAAAAGAGTTCGTCCGTGATGACCGGAACGATGAATCCGCAGGGAAAAGGAAGCGGGTTTTTCGGTGGTTCGACGTTGCCGGGCACGTTTGCCGCGGCGACCACCGGCAGCGGCGGCTCCTCAGTCAGTTCGATTGCGGCCAACCTGCTACTGACATCTCCGGGAGGCGGAGTCTTCAACGTCTCCGGAACGCAATACCCAGGGCCCCAAACGGTGACCGGCGCTTACACTCTGGCCGGCCAGGGTACGGGTACGATCGCGCTGACTGCTCCGTCGGCCCAGAGTTACGTAATCTACGTTCTCGACAGTTCAGGGACTTGCAACCCACTGCAAAGTCCTGTTTGCGCGGTACAAAGTTTCCTGATGATGGATGTGGACAAGACGAATCCGAATCCGTCTGTCATTTTCGCGCAGGAGTAGGACGGGGCGGAAGACTCTCTCGTGTGGTGACGGGGCTTTCGTTCCGTCCAAGCCGGGCGCAACTCGGCCCTGCCTCGGCCATCTCCGCGGTTCCTCTATTTCCCGCGAATCACAGTCTTCGCAGTGGCGAGATTATCGAAGCGATCATAGGCGCGGACCACAACGACGTGGTCATTTGCCGTGTTCCCGGCCATCAGCGCCAGCGCGGCTTCGATTTGCGGCACGGCCACGCGAAAGTCATAATCTTCCGTCTTCGAATCGGACAACTGGCCGACCGGCTCGACGAACTGCCAGTCGCCACCATCCAGCGAGTACTCCGCCCGCTTAATTGGCGAAAACGAATCGCTGGCCCGGAAGCGCACGTGAATCTGCTTGCCATCGATCTGCTTGCCCTCGCTCTCCTTCGCAACGATCTGCTTCCCGATCTGACTAACGTCGAGCGAGGCAGTCAGGTTGTCAATCACCGGAGCAGTGGTATCAACCTCGAAGCGGGTGCCGACACGTTCGGCGTAGAGGGCTTCTCCGGGCGAATGCGACGGCGCGTCGGAGGCGACGATCTTCACGGTGTAGCCACCGTCAGGTAAAAGGCTGGCGTCGAAAGAATAGTAGCGATCGGAGAGGTTGTTCTTCAGCAACAGCCAGCGCGATTCGCCGTCGCCGCGGTAGTAGACGCTGTAGACAAGCTGGTCGTCATTATCGTCATGCGCCGACCATCGGATGCCAATCGAATCGCGGTCGCGGACAGCCGGAGGCGGAGGATCGAAGCGCGGCTGGCCGGGAGTGGGCGGCTCACTGCCGCTCACATGCGAAATCGGCTGATAACGATAGCCGGGCTGTACTGTGATGTCGTCAATTTCAGGGGCAACATTCTTCGGCAGGTAGTTCAGCAGGACGGCGTCAACGCGAGGAGCGGGATTGCCCGCGTGAAGCACGGACTTCCACTGCACGAAGCGCGCGGGCGGAATCTTGAGTTCGGAACCGGCGGCAAGGGCGAAATTGATGCGCGTCCAGGGACTCCAGTTGCGGTCGGGATTGTCGACATTGCCGCTGCGCGCATAAAACTCGACGTTGGAATCGCCGGCGCTGCGGATGCTGGCGCGTCCCCAGAGCGAAAAGATTCGCGCGTCGAAGACATCGCTCTCGTACGTGCCTTCCGACTCGGGGCCAGGACCGAGAACGAAAATTTTCCCCAGGTTGCTGCTGGAAGCGTAGAGGCCTCCGCCGGGCGCGTCGGCGAAGGCGGTGATTTGTGTGGCACTGGCTTTGATAAGATCGGTGAAATCGTCGACGCCGTTGATGGCAAAAATGTGACCGCGGTTGCCTGTGCCAGCGACGAGGCGTCCGTGCTGATCGAAGGCGAGCGCGTAGACGAGATCTTCGTGGGAACTCCACAAGCGCGACGGCGCGCCATCGGGCGCAATGCGATAAATCTCGGAGCCGCCGGTAGCGCCAAGTCCGGGAGCGGGGAAGGGGGACGTGGGCGTGGTGGGAGCTGCGGGGGCGTTGAGTGTGCCGCCGGGTGGGGGGGAGGTCTGCGCCGGAGTTGAGAGAGTGACGCCCATTCCCGGGGTCGCGCCTCCGGGGCGTTTCTCTCCCGCGGCGGCGGCGTAGATATTGCCGGCGCCGTCGATGGCGAGTGCGGTAATTTCTTTCTTGGGCGCGCTGTAGAGAACGAAAGCCTCGCCATTCGGCGCAATGCGATACACAAGCCCGCTGCCATCGGAACCGGCAATGAGATTTCCTTTGGGATCGAGTGCGAGAACACGAATGTGGACTTCATCGCTCTTGAAGAAGAGTGCGTGCTGGCCGTTGGCGCTGACTTTGTAGATTTCACCGTGATCGCCGGTTGCGACGTACAGTGCGCCGGAGTTGTCGAGAACAATGTCCCAGATGTACTTGGAGCCCGGATCGAAATAAGGTGTCGCACTCCAGGAGGCGTTGGATCCAGGCTTGGCGGCAGCGCCTTTCGCGGGTTGGAGACGCCCGGGGTCGAGACGATAAACCTTGCCGTCAGGGGCCGTGGCAGCGTAAACGATGCCTTTCTTGTCAACGACCAGAGCCTGCACCTGCAATTCCTGCGGCTCGAAAATGGCCCTGCTTTCGCCCTCCGGCGTGATGCGATAGACGCGGGCCGGAGATCCAGCGGCGGCGTAGATGTTGCCCCCGGAATCGGATGCGATCTGCCAGATGTAAGTCGAAGGCGTGGTCGCGAGCGCTTTGAACACCGGGGCGAGTTCAAGGCCGCCCTCACTGCGCAGAGCGATGCCCGTGGCAGTGCCCTTGGTCAGTTCTTCGAACTTGGATTGTTCCCAAATGCGTGTACCCTCGGCGAGAGCAGGTAAGGAAAGCGCGAAGGTGGAAAGAATGAGTGCTGCTAGCAGGACGAGGGTCTTACGAGCCAAAGTCATACCTCATTTTAAGGGAGTGGAGGTCCGGGCGTCCCCGCCGGCGAGACGGGCGAGACGCCCGTCGCTCCACTTAAGCGCCATTTACTTGATACTGATCGTCAGCATCTGCGCGCCGGAGACCACATAGTCGAGCGGTTCGGTTGAAGCTTCGCTGACCGACGATTCACCGAGCACGACCATGTCCTGTGTGCCGCGCATGTTGTCCATGACGTTCATGACGGAAAGCGGCAGCGTCGGCATCACTTTGTCGGCGACCATGGCTTCGGGACCGGAATCGAGAAGCGAAACATATACGCGATCATTGGCGCGTTCTTTGTTCAGCAATGCGATCGTCGGCGCCAGGCCCAGACCATGGTTCATCATCGGCGTACCGCGGTGCATGCGGTCGAGGGTATCTCCATCGCTGACCAGGATGCGTAGCGTTCCCTTCGAAGTAGAGGTCGGAATCCGTATCGCAATCTGGCGTACCAGCCGCTCGCCACGGTATGGACGAATCACGGTTTCGACCATAAACTGGTCGCCGGGACGAGCTTCCGTCATGTCGGTGCGCGCAGCTTCCAGTCGAGCGGAGCGGCGCTCGCGGACAACATCGAAATCGAGCTTCACGCCCTGAACGTCAGGAACGTCGAAGGCGTTGGTATAGATGCGTCCAAAACGGTCGCCGATGGTGGCGGCCGCCAAAGCGGCCGCAGGCTGACCATTGTCTTGCGGGGCAAACATATTCCGCAGCGTGACGTCTGGATACCCCTTCACGCTGAGCACTCCGTTCATGCGGTAAGTAATGTCCTCGCCGTATTCATTGGTGCCGTGCAGTGCGTTGAAGACGGTGGCCGTCATGGCCAGTGGGCTGAGCCGCGCATTGTTGAGAACTTCGTAATGGAATTCTTTCGTCGCCGGTCCATTATGCATGGCGACGGTCACGGGAATCATCTTCGATGCCTGCCCCGGAACGCCCATAATACCGTTCTGGCGATCCTGCACGAAGGCGCCCACCGTCTCAGTCGTGTTGACGATCTTGAACGCATTCAGTGGCGAAGGCAGCGTGGCGAGCACGGTAGCCTTCGTCATGGGCAGGTCCACTTCGCCAAACTGCAAAAGCGGATGTCCGCAGGCGAGCAGGCGCTGCGGATCGACATAGGTCACGGTACAGGTGGCGGCAATATCCATGTCGCCACGAACCAGCACGGCGCTGACGGCGGATCCCGCCTCGATCGGTTCCGGCTGCCTGCGATCGCTCGCCGAGCCAATGCCCATCACCGGAACGATGCCCGCCGCGGCGAACTGCGACGCATAGCGCTGCAAAGTTTCGGTAGAAAAACCGTTGAACACGAGCGGAGTTTCGATAGGCTTCAGATAGTTGCTGTAGTCCTGGACCGGGATCGCGTAGCCTTCGCCGGGGCTTGCGGTTTGCGTGGTTCCGCTCTGGTTCGAAGAATTCGCTGGAGGATTGGCGGCTGGGGCATTGACGCGCACGGGGGCCGGACGATGATCGAGCGCATTGATCTCCAGCATCTCCTCAATCGGCGTCACACCCGCGATGGGTTCCTTCGAGAATTCACCGATGCGGAAGGCAAGCGCGCCCGCCAGCTTGCCATCGAAATAAACCGGGCTTCCGCTCATACCGGCAACCACGCCGGTATATTCGGGCTTGGTACCGTGCAATCGCACCAGGATAATGTCGCCCTTGGGGCCGTTCACGTTGTGCATCACGCCCAGAACTTCCACGTCCATGGATTCAGGTTTCACGCCCTGGAACACAGTGAGCGCGGTCCCTTTCATGCCTTCATGTATCTGATAGAGTGGCATGATTGCGGGCGATGGCCGGTCTTGCGTAGTAGCGTTTTGCGCGGTAACCCAGACGGAGGATGAAAAACACAAAAGGGCGGCGAGTGAGCGTACAGCTGTTCCCATGTGGACCCCGGAGGCCAAAAGCATGACCTTGTCACTAAGACTCCGCTTACCTTAAGAAGGGCTTTTGCCAGGGGAGGCGGCGTTTTTTAAGGCGCGCAAATTATCCCAACCGCAGAGTTCTTGCATCTATACTAGCATAGGAGTTTCGAGGATTTTCCAATGTTTTATGGCGTATTTACCAGGCAGGACCCGGCACTACCGGCTTCCCCTAAGCGACTAATCCTGCTGGCGTTTGTTGTTCTGTGGACGATTGCCGCGACTTTCTCGGCGCAGGCTCAGGACACGTCGCAGCAACCCCCGGCAAATCCGAACCAGCAGGAGGCTCCGCCCGCCGCTGGAGGACCACAAAACGACGTCGGACCGTATGTTGTCCCCAAGAAAAAGGAAGAACCACCGCCTCCGGCCCCCGAAAAGCCGAAAAAGATCGAGAATATGCCCGACTACTCGATCAAGGTAGACGTGCCGCTGGTGAATCTCGATGTGC
This sequence comes from uncultured Acidobacteriaceae bacterium, assembly GCA_963789205.1. Classification (GTDB taxonomy): domain Bacteria; phylum Acidobacteriota; class Terriglobia; order Terriglobales; family Acidobacteriaceae; genus Acidiflorens. The sequence goes on along the minus strand of CAWBJV010000006.1, from coordinate 8,709 downwards.
TGGTCACCACCAAGGACGGCCAGACCATCCCGGGCCTCAAGAAAGAAAACTTCAAGATCATCGAAGACGGCGCGCCCCAGCAGATTTCGACCTTCAATCAGACCGATGCTCCAATCACGGCAGTCCTGCTGGTTGAGTTCGCGTCGACGAATTACGATTTCATAGTTGAAGCCTTGAATGCCTCGTACGCATTTGCGAATACCCTGAAGAAAGATGACTGGGTGGCGGTGATTTCGTATGACATGAAACCCCAGATTCTCGCGGACTTTACCCAGGATAAGCGCGCCGTCTATGCGGCATTGAACCAATTGCGCATGCCCGGCTTTGCTGAAACCAACTTGTTCGACGCGGTGTTCGATACGCTGGACCGAGTCGACCGCATCGAGGGCAAGAAATACATCATTTTGGTGACCACCGGAGTCGACACTTTCAGCAAGCTCACCCTGGACAAGATCCTCAAGAAAATCAAGTCAACCAAGGACGTCACGATCTACCCAATCAGCGTTGGCTTCGTGGCCCGGGAATATTGCGAAGTACACCATTGCCGCACCCGCGGGCTCATACCGGTCGGCAACATGGACTACCTGCAAGCGGATAACGAGATGAAGACATTCGCCAGCCTGACCGGCGGGCGCGCCTACTTTCCTCGCTTCCAGGGCGAGTTGCCGGGGATCTTTGGCGATATCGCGTCGGATATCCGCAACCAATACAGCATCAGCTATCACCCCACCAATACCAAGCTTGACGGCACCTACCGCAAGCTGAAAGTCGAACTTCATGCGCCAGACGGTGGTCCGCTGAAGCTTCGCGACCAGAAAGGCAAGGACTTAAAGGTCATCGTTTACGCGCGAGAAGGCTACACAGCGAAGCACCAGGTGGAATAGAGAAGCCGAGGGGGAGTCGAAGGGTCTCGCCGTTGAGAAAAAACAAAGCGCCTGACGGGGACGCGTGGCGCTCCCTGGCATCCGCCTGTTCCTCAGGTAGATCCTGAGCGAAGACCTGCCTCACGCCAGACTGTGTGAACGCGACATAGCCGTCCTTACCATGCGGCTTGATCTCCGCCACACCCGGCATGGGAGAACTTCTGAACACTTCGCGATGTCGCTAGAGTGCATTCAACTTGGTCATGATCGGGGCTTCAGCCAACCTGCCAATGCTGCTTCAAGCAGAAAGAACTCGGGCCCCAAGCCGTCGGCCTGAGACGCTCCGCTAGCCGCGGACACTTCGTCTTGACGTAGGAGATTCTCCCTTTGACTACTGTTCATTGTCTCGACTCCCGTGTATCGTTTTGAACGTAACCGCAGCGGTACGCTTTACTTGCACTCCTCGCAAGTATGGTTTGCGTAGCCATCACACTCCGATACTGCGCTATCGGGATAACTGGCATAGACTCCAAATTCGCTCAATTGCTTTCCGATACTTGGCTAAACGGCCCTGGTAATCTGGCTCGCCCTCAGCGCACTGTAACAGCGCATCGAAGTGGGAGTCCGAGAATCCAGTTTTCTACCAAAGAAGCTGCGCGGCCATCAGGCAGGCCGCTGACTTGTCCGTCGCAGAGGGCTTGACGTTAGTCGCTATTTTGTTATAGTTACCCTCACATTTTGCGCGTTCACGGTTATTGATGGGCCCGGGAATCGCGCAGGAGGAAACCATGACTGGTGCGCTTATGGCACGGAGTGCGACCGCAGAGGCGACGGCAGAGCAGCCTGAGGTCGGACTTCGGGAGCGGAAGAAAGCTCGCTTACGGCAGCAGATCATCGACACTTCAATCAGGATGTTTCGCAAGCGCGGGTACGAGGCCACGCGAATCGACGATATTGTGCAGACGCTCGAAATCAGCCAACCCACGTTTTTTCGTTACTTCCCAACCAAGGATGCGGTGCTGCGCGAGGTGGGAGAACGCGGGTATTCCTGTATCTGCGAAAGGCTGCGTTCGGAGCTTTCGAGCAAGGCGGGAACGGACGAGCGTTTGCAGCGGTTGTACGTAACCATGGCTCGCGAGGTAGAGGCCGACCGGAAACTTTGGCAGGCGGTGGTGCTGTCGGGTGCCATGGATCCAGTGCGATCCGCAGAACTGCGAGGGCACGAGGAGGCTGCCGTCAGTTTGTTGCAGGAAATTCTGGCGCAGGGGCAGAAACGCGGCGAAGTTACGCGTGCCTTTCCCGTCGTGCATCTTGCGGAATTCATGGAAGGACTCTACAACACGGTGGTCCGGCAGTGGGCGGTGGATCTCACCGGACCGCACAAGCTCACGGATCGGGTGCGGAGCGCGGTGGACTTTTTCTTGCGCGGCATTCGGCCCTAGCATTTCCGTATCGCGCCGGCGCTTCCTGGTCCGTGAGACATGCCCGTGAGACATACCTGTTAGAGAGGAAAAGGCGATGAAAGCCGCCGTTCTGCACTCGTTCAAGACACCGTTATCGCTGGAAGAGGTTGCTCGGCCGGAAGCTGCCGAGGACGAGGTCTTGATCGAGGTGGAGGTTTGTGGTGTGTGTCATTCCGACCTGCACCTGGCCGACGGCGACTGGACGCAATTTGCCGGCATTCTAAAGAAACCGCTGATCCTGGGACACGAGATCGTGGGCCGGGTGGTGGAGCGCGGCGCGGCGGTCTCGAGTATCGAAGGAAGCATCCAGGTGGGAGACCGCGTCGGGGTGCCGTGGGTGCAGTGGACGTGCGGGCAGTGTGAGCTTTGCCGAGATGGCAATGAGAATCTGTGTGCGCGGCAGCGCATCACGGGCGTCATGGTGGATGGCGGATATGCGGAATATGCGAAAGCTCCCGCCAGCCACGTAGTCAAGATTCCTGAAACGCTTTCCTCCGAGCAGGCGGCGCCGCTGCTTTGTGCGGGAGTCACGGTTCATCGGGCTCTCAAGCAATCGAAAATTCGCGCCGGGCAACGGTTGGCAGTTTTCGGCGTGGGCGGGCTCGGCCACCTTGCCGTCCAGATTGGCCGTGCGGCGGGAGCTGAGGTGACTGCGATCGATGTTTCCGAAGAAAAACTCGCGCTGGCAAAATCACTGGGCGCGGCCCGGACGCTCAACGCCGCGACGAGCGACGTGGTGAAGGAAGTGCGCCGCTTCGGCGGCGTAAACGTTGCCCTCGTCACTTCGGCGGCCAAGTCCGCGTACGACATGGCGTTCTATTGTGTGCGACCGACGGGGACGCTGCTGGTGGTGGGGCTGCCTGCTAACGATATCTCGTTTTCACCGGTTCTGATGGCGGCTGGCGAAATTCATATCAAGGCATCCGCCGTGGGTACGCGGGAAGACCTGGGCGAGGTTCTGGCGATGGGGGCAGCCGGGACCGTTCATTGCCAGGTGACGACGCGCCCGCTCGGCGCGGTACAGGAAGTACTGGGGGAACTGAGGCGTGGCGAAATCTCGGGGCGGGCGGTGCTTCGCATATAGAAGTGGGGGGACGGGGCGTGTTTGTTGACGTTAGCGACTTTAATATGATATTAACTGTCATTTTCGCGCTGCGGCACTTCTTCGCGGAAAGGTTCTTCGCAGAGTGAATGTCAAACAGCTTTTCGATCTGACCGGCCGCGTCGCCATTGTTTCGGGCGGCTCGATGGGGCTGGGTCTGCAAATGGCCGAGGGCCTGGCGGAGATGGGGGCGAATCTGGTGCTTTGCGCGCGCAAGAAGGAGCGCTGCGAGGAAGCGGCGGATACGTTGCGCAGCCGTGGTGTGGAGACGCTGGCGTTGGCCTGCGATGTCAAAGACAAGGCAGCGATTCAGCAAGTCGTGGAGGAGGCGCTCGCGAAGTTTGGCCGAATCGACATTCTTGTCAACAACGCAGGCGTTTCGTGGGGAGCGCCGGTGGAGGAAATGACTTTGGAGCAGTGGGACAAGGTGCTCTCCACCAACTTGACCGGAACGTTTCTTTTTTGTCAGGCGGTCGGCAAAGCCATGGCCGCTCAAGGTTCGGGCAAGATCATCAACATTGCATCGGTGGCCGGGTTGGGCGGAGCGTCGGCGGAATTGCAGGCGATCGGCTACCATGCAAGCAAAGGCGGCGTAATCGCGTTCACCAAGGATCTGGCATGCAAGTGGGCCCCACACAACATCCAAGTGAATGCCATTGCTCCGGGCTGGTTTCCGACCCATATGTCGGGGTGGATCATCGAGCACCGCAAAGACTCCTTGCTGGCGAAGATTCCGCTGGGCCGCTTTGGCGGCGATCACGATCTGAAGGGCGCGGCAGTGTTCCTGGCATCGGACGCTTCGTCGTACGTGACCGGGCACGTGCTGGTCGTCGATGGAGGCCAGACGGCCTGGTAAGAAACTTCCATGAATCTTCCTTTGACTCCGGTCCGCTTCCTTCGTTACTCGGAAGAGCAGTTTCCTCGCAAGACGGCGGTGGTGTGTCAGGATCTGCGATTTACCTATGCCGAATTTGGCAATCGCGTGGCGCGCCTCGCGGGAGCGTTGCGCGGCGCCGGCGTGAAGGCGGGTGATCGCGTGGCGTTTCTCAGCTTGAACTGCCATCGGCTGCTGGAAGCCTACTTCGGAGTTCTGGAGGCGGGCTGCATTTTGCTTCCGCTCAATATTCGCCTGGCAGCGCCGGAGCTTACCTACATTCTGAACGATTCGGGAGCGACGTTGCTGTTCCTGGAACAAGAGTTTGCTGGTCTGGTGGATTCTTTCCGGCGCGACTTGCACACGGTGCGCTCATTTCATCAACTTGATGGAACGCCGCAAGCGGCGTGGCTCTCTGACCAAACCTATGAGCAGATGCTGGCTTCCGCCACGCCCTACCGCGGAGAACTGACGGAGTTTGACGAAAACTCCGTGGCAGAGATTTTTTATACCAGCGGGACCAGCGCCAGCCCGAAGGGCGTGATGCTCACGCATCGGAACGTGTACCTGCATGCGATGAACCTCGCTGTGTACCATCATTCCCGTTATGAAAATGTGTTGATGCACACGATTCCCTTGTTTCATGCCAACGGCTGGGGCGCGGCCCATACGATTACCGCCGTGGGCGGCACGCACGTCATGCTTCCGCGCTTTTTGCCGGAAGAGGTCTTCCGGCTGGTAGAGCGAGAGCGAGTGAGCGCATTGAGCCTGGTGCCGATTATGGCCACTGTGCTGGTGAACTCGCCGGCGCGCTCCAAGTACGATCTCAGCAGCGTGGAGTGGTCGGTGATCGGCGGTGCGGCCTCTTCTCCCACGTTGATCCGTGAGGTCCAGGAAATATTGGGCTTCAAATGCTTTTCGGGATACGGACTAACCGAGTGCTCGCCCTCGCTGGCCACCGCTGAAATGAAACCAGACATGCAATACACAGGCGAGGACCGGAACGTCCTGCAGGCCATGACCGGCTATGCCTATCCGGGACATGAGCTACGAGTGGTCGACGCGGAGGACAGGGATGTGCCGCGCGACGGCGTGACCATGGGAGAAATCATCGCTCGCAGTGACGGAGTGATGGCGGGTTACTGGCAGCAGCCGGAAGCCACGGCCGAAGCCATGCGGGGCGGATGGTTTCACACCGGCGACATGGCCGTGATCGCGGAGAATGGATACATCCGGATCGTGGATCGCAAGAAGGACATTATTGTGAGCGGCGGAGAAAATATCTCATCGCTCGACGTCGAAAAAGTCCTGTTGGCGCACCCCGGTGTCTTGGAAGCCGCAGTGATCCCGGTGGGCGACCAGAAATGGGGCGAGGTGCCGAAGGCGGTGGTGGTGGCAAAGCCGGGATGCGAACTCAGCGAGGTGGAGTTGATCGAGTTTTGCCGGGCCCGTCTGGCCCACTACAAGTGTCCGCAATCGATTGAGTTTTGCGAGAGCTTACCCAAGACCGCGACGGGAAAAGTTTTGAAAAGGGAGATGCGAAAAAAATACCAGGGTGGACCGGCAACGGTGCGTTTGGATGGTTGAACGCGCAAGAGATGCGAGCTGTGCTCCCAGGAATTGCAGGAGTGTAACGCGGATATGAACAACCTTGTAAGAATCAGCAAAGATAATGATGTAGCGGTCATCACCATCGACAACCCGCCGGTCAACGCTCTCAGCCCGGGAGTGCCCGAGGGAATCTCGACGGCGATCGATGCGGTGAATAGCGACCCTGCAGTCAGAGCCGCGGTCGTAATCGGCGCCGGGCGCACGTTTGTCGCGGGCGCTGACATCAAGGAATTCGGCAAGATGACGTCTGGCGGGCCTCGCAGAAGCCTCCTTCCCCTGCTGCTTCACATTGAGGACAGTGGCAAGCCGGTGGTGATGGCGATTCACGGGACCGCGTTTGGAGGTGGACTGGAACTGGCCATGGCCGGCCACTACCGGGTCGCGTCGCCCACCGCGCAGGTGGGTCAGCCGGAAGTAAAGCTGGGCATTATTCCCGGGGCGGGTGGAACGCAGCGCCTGCCGCGCCTGGTTGGCGTGGCTAAGGCGGTGGAGATGTGCGCAGAGGGCAAGCCGGTTTCCGCGGGCGAGGCGGCCGCGATTGGACTGATTGACCGCTTGATCGACGGAGATCTGCTGGCCGGGGCAGTGGCTTTCGCGCGCGAAGTTTTCGGCAAGCCCGCGCCCAAAACGCGGGAGCGAACGGAGAAGCTGGGAACGGCCGTCGAAAACGCGGCGATTTTTGCCGCTGCGCGCGACGTGGCCGGCAAGAAACAGCGAGGGATGAAAGCTCCTTTGGCGGCTATCGATGCGGTGGAGGCTGCGACGAAATTGTCGTTCGAGGAAGGCTGCCAGGTCGAGGCCAAACTTTTCACCGAATGCCTTTTCTCCGATCAGTCGAAGGCGCTCATCCATGTTTTCTTTGGCGAGCGCGAAGTGGCGAAGATTCCGGATGTCCCAAGGGAAACTCCGGTCATGCCAGTGAATCGTGTGGCGGTCGTCGGCTCGGGAACGATGGGCGGAGGGATCGCGATGGTGTTTGCCAACGCCGGAATTCCAGTGCTGCTCAAGGATGTGGATGAGGCGGCGCTCGAACTTGGCATGAGCAGAATCCGAAAGAATTACGCTACTTCGGTGCAACGCGGACGTTTCACGCAGGCATTTGTGGACGAACGCCTGCAACTGATCACGCCGGTACTCAGCTACGATGCGTTCGCCGAGGTGGATATGGTGGTGGAGGCGGTCTTCGAAGGCATGGCGCTCAAGAAGACCGTGTTTGCGGAATTGGACCGCGCCTGCCGGCGAGCAGCCATTCTGGCGAGCAACACTTCGACGCTCAATATCGATGAAATCGCCGGGGCCACCTCGCGGCCGGAGGCGGTGATCGGAACGCACTTCTTTAGTCCGGCCAACGTAATGCGTTTGCTTGAGATTGTGCGCGGCAAACAGTCGAGCAGGGAAGTGATTGCCACATGCATGCAATTGTCGAAGAAGCTGGGGAAGATCGGAGTGCTGGTAGGAAACTGCCGTGGCTTTGTGGGCAACCGCATGTTTGGGCCGTATCGCCGGGAAGCGCAGTTCCTGATCGAAGAAGGGGCGGAGGTGGAAGCGGTAGACCAGGCGCTCGTCGAATTCGGCAACGCCATGGGCCCGTTGGCGACGGGCGACCTGGCGGGGCTCGACGTGGGCTGGCGCATTCGCAAGGAGTATCGCCACTTGGAAAAACCCGGAATCCGCCAACCATTCGCCGAGGACCGTCTTTGTGAAATGGGGCGATACGGGCAGAAAACGGTGAGGGGATGGTACCTCTACGACGAAAACCGGCGCACCAGCGTGGATCCCGAGGTGAGCGCGTTGGTGCGAAGGTGGAGCACGGACGCAGGAATCCCGCAGCGGCAAATCTCCGATGCGGAGATCGTCGATCGCTGCATCTATGCGCTGGTAAACGAAGGAGCGCGGATTCTCGAAGAAGGATATGCGTTGCGTGCAGTTGACATTGACATCATCTATCTCAACGGCTATGGATTTCCAGGCTACCGGGGCGGGCCGATGTGGTATGCCGACACGGTGGGGTTGCAGAAGGTCTACCAGCGCATTTGCGAATTCCATCAGCAACACGGAGAACTCTGGGAACCGGCGCCTCTTTTGCAGCGCCTGGCGGAAGCGGGTAAGACGTTCGCCGAGCTCGACAAAGAGCAGGTTGCGGCGGCCTAGGGCCTGACCTGTGGGTGACAAGGAATTTGGGGACTTCATGAGAGAAGCAGTCATCGTGGCCAGTTCGCGTACGGCGCTGGCCAAATCGTTCCGCGGATCATTCAACCTGACGCGTCCCGATGAACTGGCGGCGCACTGCATCCAGGACGTTCTGCGCAAGACGCCCAATCTCGACCCGCGCGAGGTCGAGGACGTCATCCTCGGTTGCGGGCAGCCCCATGGCCCGCAGGGTCACAACATCGCGAGAGTTTCCGCTCTGCTTGCCGGTTTGCCTACCTCGGTCGGCGGAGTCACTCTCAACCGGTTTTGCTCATCTGGTCTTCAGTCGATCGCTCTGGCCGCCTATCAGATCGTGAATGGCGGCAGCGACGCGGCGATCGGCGGCGGCGTGGAGAGCATCAGCATGACGCCCCGCAACCACGATCCGAATCCAAAGCTGCTTGAGCAGATGCCCGGCGTTTATATGGTGATGGGAGACACAGCCGAGGTTGTGGCCAAGCGCTACAAGATTGGTCGGCAAGCGCAGGATGAGTACGCGCTACTGAGCCAGCAGCGCACAGCTCGCGCCCAGCGGGAAGGCTTTTTCCAGGAAGAAATCGCTCCCATGCGAGCGCTGCGCGCGACTCTGGATAATAAGACCAACGA
>CAWBJV010000005.1:0-681688 GCA_963789205.1 uncultured Acidobacteriaceae bacterium | reverse complement strand
TTGTCGCGCATACATGCGTCGAATCGACCGTGCGTTTTGCTGTGGAACTCGGATACGAAGTCACTTTAGTGAAGGACGCGACCGCCGATTACTCAGACGAATTCATGCACGCCGCGTTCGTCAATCTCCCAAACTACGCCAGTGCGATTGTCACCACGCAGGATATCACTGACGCCGTTGCAGGCGGCCGCCCACGCGATCAGACGCTGTCCGCGATGGGCCGCTCTGGATGGATGAATCGCGCTGGAGGTCGCGCCCATGATGACGTTCAACGGTAATTCAGTGAAGGAGGCGGTATACAACACCCGTCCACTCGGCACGCCCAGGGCTGTATCCGCAAAAGACACCTTAGGTGTCGCGGTCAGCTTGCGTCTGCACTGGCCCGAGTACCTGATGGAAGCGGGCGAAATGAGTCTCTTCGTATTTTGCATTTGCTCGTTTGCCACACTACTGCAACACCCCGCTTCTCCGGTCAGGCATTTTTTCATCAGCGGCATCGTCCGCCGTGCGCTGATGGGATTGGCCGTCGGCGCCACAGTCATGGCGCTCATCATGAGTCCGTGGGGCAAACAATCCGGCGGGCATATCAATCCCGCCATGACGTTCTCTTTCTACCGGCTAGGAAAACTCCGCCCTTGGGATGCGCTGTTTTACGGGGTCGCACAGTTCTCCGGCGCAACGATCGGCGTTGCGCTCGCAACCTTTTTACTGAGAGGCGCTCCAGGGGATAGCACGGTTCGTTATGCAGTGACCGCCCCGGGTGTGCATGGTGTCGCCGTCGCGTTTGCAGCCGAGCTAGCCATCTCTTTTATCCTGATGATGACGGTACTGCTTGTGACGAACCACGAAAGGTTGGCGCGGTACACGCCCTATTTCGTGGGTTCGCTGTACGCCGTGAACATCACGTTTGAAACACCTCTCTCCGGAATGAGCATGAACCCCGCGCGAACCTTTGGCCCCGCCGCTTACGGAGGTTATTGGCACACCCTCTGGATCTATTTCATCGCACCGACGGTAGGCATGCTGGCCGCCGCTGAGACATTTCTTCGAATACGTCGGGGCGTCGCTCCATACTGCGCTAAACTTCTCCACGCCAATGACGAACGCTGCATCTTCCATCACACACCACAACTTCCAAAGAGAAGGCTTTACGCAAATACTTCCAGATGACTCCCTCCCCGCCTACGGCTGGCTGGGCACTCCAAATTCGACGCATTTCGCGCCCGATCAAGCATCAGTTTCGACCGGCCTCTCTGCCGCGTGAAAGCACACCAGAAATTATGGTCCAATTAGGGTCCACGAACTGTTTCCCAGGGTCATTAAAACGTTTCTGTAGCGCCATCCGTGCCGCGTGTTTTCAGTTAGTTACGGTTGAAGATTTCGCTCTCACGGCTGCGTTCATGCATCAACAACAACACTCACCGGACAACAGTCGTTCGCGAACCCTCCGCTGTGCGGATGGATTTCGTCGAACGATAGAACAACCGTAAAATACAGACAACAGCAAGCGCGTGCGAAGCAAAGGCGAATAAAACCTACCGGCACTTTTACCGGCAGTTGACCTTTTCTACGGTGACTATCAGTGACTTACAGCGCCGGGAGGCACCTCTAAGTACTTGCAATCACTGTTAATTTCGACCCTGAAAAGGCTGGCGTCGGCGGTTCAACTCCGTCCCTGGCCACCATCATTCCAAAGAACTTATCGGAAATCTGGTGACAGGAAACCGGCAAAATCACCCGCGGTGATCACCCACGCCTGAGACCTCGAGCACTTTGGAGGAAACTTACACGATTCCTGGAATATCCTGAACTTGAGTTGAGCAATAACCTGGCAGAGAATTCAATGCGCCAGTGGCTCTTGGTCGAAAGAATTGGATACACATAGGCAGTCCACGGGCGATGGCTGCCGAGATATCGAAGACCTAATAGCCCTTCGCTTTTCCAATCACTAAAATCACCCACGGCAATCACCCACGATTGATCAGCCTTATTCGTGCTTTCCAGCGTTTGGCAGTCCCTCAGCAACCTTGAAGTTATTGGAAACACTGAACATACGAGTTCTGAAAAGGCTTAGTCTCCGCGGTTCAACTCCGTCCCTGACCACCATCATTCCAAAGAACTTATCGGAAATCTCGCGACAGGAAACTGGCAAAATCACCCGCGGTGATCACCCACGCCTGAGACCTCGAGCGGTTCTCTCGTTCAGACCCATTGCCTCAATCATCTTGGCTTGGGCCTCCATGCGCGAGTGCGCGTCATATCTGCTTCCCGCCGCGTTATTCGAGTCGAGGAAGACCTGGCAGATCAATTCTTCACCATCTTCATCCGGAAGATTTCACTTGACATCTCGCTTAATAGGCGCAAATATTTACCCTCTTTCACGTGGCTTGTTTTTTCTTCCCCATCGAGTCCCCGAGCTATTGAAGGCGCCACGGAACAGTACGAACGAACCCAGGTTTTGGCCCCGTCGCTTCCCCGCAGGGAAAATTCGGATTTGCCATTTCGTATTTAACGAGTGATAGGAGCGCCTTTTGGGGTGTTCCTACGACTTACATGATAGTTAGAGTTTCATGGGAGAGCTTCGCATGCATTCACCAGGATTCGTGGCAGGAATGTTGTGAGCGAAGCGCCGCTCCGCTGCGGTCGTTTGCTCAAAATCGAGAAGCGGTTTCGCGGATTGCTGGCCTTTCCGCCACTGTTGGCAACGCGTGCATCAGTGCGCCGAAGTTGGTCATTGACGTGAGGAAGCAAAGTGCAACGCAAGGCGACATGGCTCCGAATGTGTCAGTGCAGAGAGTCCTTCGACGCCGAGATCCGCGCGGCTTTAGCCGCCAATGGTATACCAATCGAAGTGGATTTGGTGCGCCCATACGGAATCATTTGCTTCGAGAAGGCCGATGAACAAGTGTTCGGCCTGCTTCATGAGGTGCGCCGAGATCCGCGTCTCCGCGTGCTGGCTGTCGCCGCTTCTTCCTTCGCCGTTGAGACGGGAACGATCTGGCGCTTGCTGCACGCGGGAGCATCGGATGTAATGTTTTGGAGCGGCGACGGCGGGGAAGCCGCGCAGCTTGCCGCAAAGCTTCAGCGATGGTTCGACGTGGACGAACTTGCCGAGCAGGCGATATCTCAGGTATCGCTCATCGGCAACAGCCCGGCATGGCGCGCGGTCATCCGAAAGGCAATCGAAGCGGCCCGATTCTCCACGATCCCCGTGTTGTTGACCGGCGAAAGCGGAACGGGGAAGGAATTGCTGGCAAAGCTGATAAACGTGGTCTGCGCCGGCCCCGGCGGAACCAATAAATTTCGCAAGGAGTTGATCACGGTCGATTGCGGCTCGCTTGTCCCAGAGCTTTCGGGGAGCGAGTTTTTCGGTCATGAGCGCGGAGCGTTTACCGGCGCTCATATCCAGCGCGAAGGCGCCTTCGCAATGGCGGACGGCGCAACCCTGCTTCTCGATGAAATCGGAGAAGTCCCGCTTGGCCTACAGGCGCAGTTACTGCGTGCGATCCAGGAGAAGACTTACAAGCGCGTAGGCAGCAATGTCTGGCAGACAACAAATTTTCGTCTAGTCTGCGCGACCAATCGCGATTTGGAAGATGCCGTCCATCGCGGCCAATTTCGGCTAGATCTCTATTACCGTATCGCGGGTTGTGTCGTTCGCACGCCGCCTCTCAAAGACCGCAAAGAAGATATCCTTCCGCTGGCAAAGTATTTCCTGAGCGATTGCCTTTCCGGCAAGGAGTCGGAATTCGATAGCGCTGTAAGCGAGTATCTGCTGAACCACGTATACAACGGGAACGTTGGCGAACTACGGCAACTGATTCAGAGAATAGCGCACCGTCACGCCGGACCGGGACCCATTACGGCTGGGGACGTCCCGGAGGATGACCGTCCCTCTCCGGGCGAGACCCAGTATCTGTGGCCCGATGAAGAGTTTGAGCGATCCATTTCAAACGCGCTTGCGAGCGGCGCATGCCTGAAGGAGATTATTCGAACCGCTGCCGAGACCGCTATCCGTATTGCCGTCCACTCCGAAGGCAGCAATCTGAAAAAGGCTGCAAGCAAGTTAGGGATCACGGATCGCGCGTTACAGATGCGCCGCGCTACCGGACGGCTGGGGGGATAGCCGCGCGAGGAGCAGTATATAGGGCAGGAAGAACAGAGCCACGATTCTCTAATCGACAAGAACTGGAACCCAAGCACGTGGAAACCGAGCGGCGCGCCTCTGCGCGCCTCCAGAGTCCAACTGCCGGATTCAGATCGTCATTCCTGATGCCTCGGACGAACGTTGCGCCCTTTGCCGTCCTTCCAGATGTTCCCAAGGCGTCGCCGCCTTAGCAGGGATCGCCCGTGCATCCGCCGATTGCTAGGTTGTCTTGACCGTAGCCCATGGCGCGCAGTGCAAAGGCCCTAAGGCAATGCGCGTTATTTGTTCTCTTTTCGTTCGGGTCTTGGTGAATATGTCTCATGGTAAACAGTACATGGAACATTTCGTGAAGAATGACACCTGCACGGAATCCCTCAGGAGGGAGCCCTGGCTGCGGCGGGGGGGCCCAGAACGGCGCGCACAGACTTATCACGTTGGGTTCAGCGAGCGAGAATCCCCGTCTACCCGGGGGACAATTATCATTAGTAGGCTCGCAGCGAAATATGATTCGCCGTCCTCCTCCCAGTTCCTTTGCAACTGCACGGAACCGCCTGGCGACAATGCTGCCAGAAGCCTCGTTACCGGCCCACGGGACTGGCCGTGAAGGGTCGTGACAGAAAAAGAATCGGTAGAAGCCTGCGGTTTCCGGACTGACCGCCTCAAGCTTGCTTGCCGCGTTGTTAGCGAGTCTGATCGCCTCGATGACCGCCTGGTGCAGGATGCCACGGTATTCCGCTTCTGTTAACGCGGGACAGCCTGCAGGAGGGGGAAAATCGAAGTGGAACACGGGTGCAGAAGTTGGCGCTATCTGGACCACGTTCTCCCACCCTCCCACCGGCAGGTAATTCTCCTCCTGTACCCCCTGATGGATCGCGGTTGGAACCGGACCAGTTGCATCCGCATGCCCATACGCTAATCGCCGCTCGTCCCACACTGGGGCACTGTCCAAAAGCACAATGATTCGATCTCCCTGACGGAACCAGCGTCCATGCGGTCCTGACCCCTGCCGCTCGCCACCAACGTTGGACGGAGCCGTTTGAAAGCTAAATTGTTCCTTCACATTTCCCTCCGGTGTCACTGCTACCGATGAAGCTTTTGTCTTGATACTGTGCCTTTCTGCCGCTACCTTGACCCGTGTCCACATGCGGCCGCAGTGTTTCGCCGCACCGATACCGATAGCTCTGGCAGGGGTAGTCGTTCTACCAGAGGAGTCCCTCAGCGTGCGTCCGGCGAATGTCCCCCAACACCACAGCACTGGCCGCCAGCGGCACCTTCGACCGAAGAAGGAACGGGCGTTACATGTTTATGGCGACGGCATCTGACTGCCGCAAGCCGCCTGTAGTGCATTCACCGTGGCGCCATCGAGTACACCAGTTGCTGGCAACTGTTGCTGCTCCTGAAACGTCCGGATCGCTCCCTGCGTGGCCCGTCCCATGACACCGTCCTGCAAAACCCACGGACCCAGAACTTGCGCCAGGCACGCTTGAAGCCATACGACTTGCGGCCCTCCACTAGGAAATCCAAAGCCCCAGTCTCTTCTGCCCCACGGCCGATCGAACCAGCGAAAGCGGTCGCGATTCCAATTCCACCGGTCCCGCGCAAACGGGAAGCGGTCGCGCAAACGGAAATCGAATCCCGGTCGTACAAACGCCGGTCTCGCAAACACCGGCCGCTCAATCACTGGCCGCTCGACTACTGGTCGCTCAATGATGGTGCGATCGACAACGGGTCGATCGACGGCGGGCCGCGCAGCGACCACAGGTCTCTCTGCCCGGACTTCGTCCTCCCGGTCGTGGTCCCACCACGGGCGGCGGTCATGGTCCCAGCGCCACCGCTCTTCCGGAAATCTCTCGCGCCGATGAAAATCGAAGAAGGGTCTCTCGAACGGGAACTCATTCTCGATTTCGTGGTGCCATCGCCCGAACCGGCGGCGTCTCCGGCGCCACGGGTCGCCACCATCATCCGGCGGTGGCGGAGGCTGCGGCTGAGATCCTTCGCCGCCCTGGAAAAGTCCTCCAATGACTCCGCCGAGCGGCCCAAGGGGATTAAGGAAGTCGCCCAGAAAGGCTTCCTGTTGTCCCTGCCCTTGCGAGTACTTTCCTCCCTGCTGCGGCGCAGAAACCTGAACCGGCGGCGGTGGTGGTGGCGGAGGCGGTGGTGGCGCAGCCTGTTGCGGACTGCACGCCGCCTGCAGCGCGCTCATGGTGTCGCTATCCAACATGCCGGTCGGCGGCATCTGCTGCTGCATCTGAAAGGACCGGATGGCCTGTCGCGTCTGCGGCCCCATGATTCCGTCCTGCGGCACCGATGGATCCACCACCTGCGCCAGACATGCCTGCGCCGTCGACACCTGCGGATCCGGGAACATCGATCCCTGTCCGCCTCGCCAAAAGCGATGCCTGAACCACGGGCGCCCGAAGCGTCCGTGGCGCCACCCGCCCCAGTGACCTCCCCCTCCATGATAATAATGATGTGCCATTGTCTTCTCCTCCTCTCAGTCTTTCGTGCGATCCACGCTCTAGCCAGAGCGCTGTCGAGAGGCCTTAACCTCTCGCAATCAATTCAAAGACCCGATGCACTCGCCCGCGGCCGTCCTACCTATGAGGTCCGCCAGGTGCCGCACCGCACAGTCGATTTCACTCAGTTCGTGACGCGCAGTCAGCACAAAACTTATTCTGGGGCCATCGCTCCTCGAATCCCGGTTGAGCACCGAACGAACCCCGCGACCCAGCAGCGCTCGATAAAGTTCACGCGCGTCCATGTTCCCCGGCAAGTTCAGCGACTGCACCGGAAACAAACTCTCCGTGGACACAAGGCCCGCTAACCTCCGGCGAAACCGAACCACTCGTTCCACCAGGCACCGGCGCAAGGCGTCCCCAAATTCCCCGTTCAGCTGCAGCGCCCGCCGTGCGGCTGAGATCGCAACCGCCGACGGCGGACTGCAATGCACGAGCGTGGCGCTGTTTTCGTGAAACCTTCTTGCAAACTCCAGGCTTCCACCTAACATCGCCACCGGAACCCCGAACGCTTTCGCCAGCGAACTCACGACCACGATTCCGGGATCGTGACGATCGGAGTGGTGAAGATCGAAATATTTGAGCGATCCGCCCCCACCCGATCCGTACGCGCCCATTGATTCCGCTCGCCGCCCGAAAATGCCCAACGCCTGCGTGTCATCCACGATCAGCAGCCCATCTCTCGCGGCGGCGCAACTGGCATAATCCCGAAGCGGAGCATGCGTGCCTCGCACCGGACAATACCCATCCGTCACGATCACCGGACGATTATCGTGGCCCTGGCCCAGTGCCCGCTGCAACCCTGTCGCGTCGTGGTGCGCGAACCGGCGGACCGGCACCCCTAAGGCAGCAGCTCGGTCCGTTCCCCAACGCGCGATCGGATAGGTTGCGTCATCAATCCAGATCGTTACGTTCCGCCCGGCCAGCATCGCGAACAGATCGCAGAACAGATGCAGCGTCGACGAACCCAACAGCACCCGCTCACATCCGGTTAGAGCCGCCAGCTCCCGCTGCACCGGAGGAGCACCTGCAATCTCCTCCAGGGCAGCGGGCTTGCCCAGGGTCAATCGGTCCCAGCCGGTCAGAGTCCACGACGCGTGCTCGAATCCAAGATAAAGCGCCGAAGTGAAATCGAGCATTTTTCGAGGTCTACCGGGTCAAGTTCTAGTGCCCAAGGTCACCGCGTCCAGATCCACCGCGTCCATGTCTACCGTTAGGTCTATCGCGTCCGCTGCATCACCGTCCGCTTTTGCAAAAGGATTCCCGGTATCGTCGCGTCGACCGTGTCGCCATTGGTCAGGTCAATGCCCGTCGCCGCGCGATATGCGTGCAGATAGCCCTGAATTTCCGGCCTGAAATATCGCGCCCAGTTTTTGGCCGAGTCCTCGTTGTTGATGTTGATCCAGTCGCCATATCGAATCGACAAAAGGATTTGCTCGCCGTACACGGCCAGGTCGCGGAAATGGCTCACCGTTGTATCGGTCCAACCTTGCAGTGTTTTCATGGTGTCGACCTGAGCTTCCCATGGTTCCTTGTAAGGAACCATCGCCCTGCTCTGGAGGAAGTCGCGGATCTCGCGCCGTGCCAGCAGGTACTGCATCAGCAGCATTTCCACGCGAGCCGTCCAGGGAAGATCGCCAAACTGATTCTGCGCTCCTTGCGCCAGGACCAGGTGAACCTCCTTCAGCGAGTTGAGCAGTTGAAAGCCATCCGCAATGACCGTGGTCTGGAAATCTTCCTTGAAGAAGATCGAGGCCTGGTACAGCAGATTGTGGAAGGCCTCGAGGAACTTCGAGCGCCGGTCGGCGGCGTTGACGTCGGAGGCGGCCTTACCGAACAACGTCAGCCCATAGTGATGGACGTATTCGTAGGCCCGCCGTCGCACCGAAAGACGGTTGAGTTCGTCCTGCACGTAGCCCCACAGCAGGTTGTTGAGCGGCCGCAACGGATCGATTTCCATATTGGCCAGGGGATCACGATCTCCGCTAGCGCGAACATTCTGGAAGCGCCGGCTCACCGAGTTCATGGTCTGCACGAGCATGCCTTCTTCCATCCAATAGGACCAGATCAGCTCGATCAGACAGGGCTCGTTGATTTTGGCCGAGATCATCCGGCCTCCCCAGTTCTCCATTTCCGGAAAGGCTGCCTTCACCACGCGCGTGATGTAAGGGAGCTGGTCGCGCTCTCCGAGATACGCCTTGAGTCTCTCTTCCATCTCATCGCCACGAAAGGGTCGGCTCAGCCGGAAGGCCTCGTCGTCGAAGTCGCAAGGTCCACGCCGTTCCCCCGCAGGACCTTCAATGCGCACGCCGCACTCCACCAGCAGGAATGCCTCCGTCAGGAGCTTCAGAGTGTGGTAGGCCTTTACTCCATGCAGGTGTGTTCCCAGCTCGTTCAGGTCTCTTTGAATGCGGTCGCGAGTCCCCTGGTCAGCGCCTTGTGGAGCGTGGTAGTCAGGAGTTTCCCAAAGCAACGCACTGTTCATGAAATCCTGGTAGCGGTTGAACGATATCGCGAGCGTGCGATTGCGAATCGCCACCCAGAGCGCCTGGTCGCAGGTCGGATCCGATTGTGTGCGATGCAGCCGGATGCCGATCGGCTCGGGCACACGAGTGACGTCGACCATCCGTACCTCACCTTGCCGAACAAGTACTACTCGATCTTTCCTGATCTGGGCTGCATGCTCCGGAGGATCCTTCCTCTCGATCAGGATCGCCTCCACGTCCAGTTCTGCGGGACCAAAAGGTGGCACCAGGTCGATTTCGTTATCCGACAACGTGGAGAATCGAAGATCGGGCCGTAGCTTCCAGCGAAACTCGAAATCCTTGGCCGCCATGCCTTTGGCCTTGACATCGGCGCTGACGATCAATCGTTTGCCCACGGTTGCCACGGTAACAGCGTCACGTTTTCCCCCATCGTCTTCAACGAACAGGCACAACTCGATCAGGTCGCCGTAATCGACGGAAATCTCGCAGTCCTTCCCCTTTTCGACCTCGAAGGATTTCTCGCGCATTTTCCCGAAGAGTTCGCACCGCACCTTGTACGTCCCTTCCGGAATCGCGTCGGGGAATTCGAAGCTGCCATCGTCGCGGCATCGGGTACTGTTAATCTCTTTCTCTTTCTCGATGAGCGCAACCCTGGCGTTGGCGACCACATACTTACCTTCGTGGGTGACCTTACCCTTACAAATCATGATGTGCTCCTTTCACCTGCAAAGTGTGCCTGAGGCTTGAAACAGGCTTGACATCCAAGTTCTTGCCAGGAACCGCCGGCGCAGACGGCCGCGGCCTGCAACGTACTCCACACGGCCCAGTGCGTCAGCAGTTTCCCGATTACTGTGCTCTCTTCCTCCGGCGTGATCTTCCCATCCACCCGCCCCTGACCGATGGCGGCGAACACGACGATGGGCCGTGCCTGATACATCTGCTCCGGCGCTCGCCTCCAATGCTGCAGGTGTGCTCGCAGCCGCAAGGGCTGCAGCTCGTCCGTATCCAATGCCTGCAGCACCGACCGCCCCCGCAACGCCGCTGGTCGATGGTGGACGAGCACGCTCACCAACTTCGGAATCGTCCGTTCCAGGAGCATGAAAACGTCACGCTGCTTTACGCGGCCGTGGAGCGGGTAATACAATTCCCAAAGCTCTGCCAGCTGATTCCAGGCCGCCTGCGGATAAAAAGCTCGCCCCAGAGCCGCGCTCAACTTCACCCTGATCCAGGGAGCCGGGTGCGGATCGTCCGGATTGAGCCGAAACACAAAGGCCCGTGGAAGGCTCACCACTCCCATCAAGCCCAGCGTCGAAGCGATCCCAACTCGCGCCACCGACCACAGGTCCGCCACTATCTCCGAGATCCAACGCTCCCACAGTTGCCAGGCCGCGGCTTCCGAGGGTTGCTGCTCCCCCAGCGCGCGAAGCACCGGACGCAGCGACTCGACTAGCGAAAGCAAAGCCGCCGCCTGGTGGCCGACCTCGTGAACCAGCGAAGATGCAATCCCGCTTCCGACCATGCGTTCCCGGGGAATCTTGATGATCGCCACCGGGTTTTCGCCACCGCCGGGCAACCGCGTCCGCGAACGCCGGATCGCGCCGCCTAACCCGCGATCCAGATAACAAACGATCGGCGGCACCTGATAGTACTTCCCCCGCAAACGAAGCGCGTCCGCCGAAACCACATCGAGCCCCGACAGCCACACTCCCGTCTCGTTCTCGCTCCGTTGCGTGACCACGTTCTCGAACAGATCGAAATGGGTCAGCACTCCGTTGAAACGCAGTCGCAGGCTGGTAAAGGCCTGCTGCGCCGCCTCCGCGCTGGCTCGCGCCGCCGCCGGCGACCGGAGCCAGGCCAGGAACCGGACCACCAGAGACCGCAGAAGCCGCCTTCCCGTGGTGAGAAAGTGTTCGATGGCGGTCTGCGACTCTGGCAGAAGACCGGCTGCGGGAAGCATCGACTCCTGCATCGCGAGCGGTTTCACATGACCGAGTCGCGTCAGCAGGGCGCGCGCTTCCTGGTCGAGCATCCAGGAGGCAAAGGGTGGAGGCATGGCGGATCAGACTCCCTCCAGAACGATTCGCATACCGTGCCGGTACCAGCGCCCCGAGTGGTGGCGATGATGATGCCCCTCATGCTGGCGGCAGCTTGCGCACCCGCAATGGCCCTCCCCGGTCAACTGGGGCACGAGGCCGGGGGCGTGGATCTTGGCCGCTTCGACAATCGCCTTCTGGGCGATGGCATGCGGATCGGCGTTCTGCGGCATGTCGGCGGCTTTCTTCGCGGCATCGGTCGCGATTTTGACGAAGGTGTTCGCCGCTTCCCACTCCATCTCCTCAGGAGCCATTTCGAAACTGCCGGCCACCGCCGTACCGAGCGTCTGGCCAATCTGTCCACCTGTGGGTCCGCCGACATAGTCGCCCAGCGCTTGTCCGGCCACCGGGAGCAGGGTTTTCGCTACGTCCTTGAGCCCTGCTCCCAGAGCCTGCCCGGTCGGCGAGCTGATAAATTTGCCGACTGCGTTGGCCGCGCCGGAGATCACATCCCCGAGAAAATATTCGAATTCCTGCTCGCTCTTCACATCCAGCAGGTCAGCTGCAAGGTTCGCGTGAGTGTCCGGGTGGAAGATTCCGCCGCCCGGATTCGGAACAGAACTCCCCAACTCCGAGCCGTACCCAACTAGTGTGCGATCGATATCGTGATTCATGTAGCCTCCTTAAGAGTGATTTCAAACTCCCAATAAAATGATCCTGTGCCCGTGGCGAACCCAGCGTCCTTCGTGACTCCGGAAGTGGTGGTGAGGCCCGTGCCCGCCCGCGCCCGCGATGTCCATCAGCCCGGGGGCGTGTACGCGCGCCGCTTCGACGGCCGCGGCATGGGCCACCGCTTCTGGGTCGGCATAGGGGCCCGCGTGAGGCTCGGCCTCGAGCGCATTCGCCACCGTCTGCCCGGCAAAGCGAATGAATTGTTTGGTGGCTTCGAACTCTTGATCCTCGGGGCTCAATCCCTCCAGTTCCAGACCAAGCGCACTTCCCGCGACCGATGCCAGGTTGCTGCCAATCATCCCGCCAATGGGTCCGCCCACAAATGTGCCCAGCGCCCCTCCCGCGATGGGGAGCGCCGTCTTGGCCACGTCCTTGAGAACCCCGCCGACCGCCTTGCCGATCGGCGAATTCACGATCTTGCCCAGCGTGGATCCGATGCCGCCGATCAGATCGCCGAGAAATTGTTCCAACTCGGCTTCGTCGGCAACATTCAGAAAATCAGCGGCCAGTTGCATCTCGTCGCTGTCACTGAGCACTCCGCTGTTGTCTCTCCTGCGATGGCGCTTTCGTTGGGAACCGCCGTAGAACTCCATCTGAGGGGAATAGTCGGTAAGTGGATTCGAGTATGTGCTCATGACCTCAGCTCCTCATCGATCTGCACTTGCGGGAAGACACGGCTGTAGAGGATTGAAGCAATAGTCAATCCTTTCGCTCAGGAGTAATGCACGATCCTTGCCATTTTGAAATGTTGAAGATGCGGGAAGAATGGGCGATGTGCGCGAAGCGCGCTTCGGTTTCTCCGCGAAGGCACGTGTCTTGAGCGAAGGGCGCTTCGGGTGGCCTAGCCGCGTGGCAAAACGAGAGTGTCCTCGAACTCTCTACCGGATTTTAGCGGACGCTTACATCACTGCTTGACACAAAGTGCTGTTGAATTCTGGAACGCATTGAGCGACACGATCCGTAACGATCGCACGTGAGCCCTGTAGCTTGTTTCGAAAGCGGCACAGATACCAATAGAGCAGCTGGGCGCGGGATCACGCGGGATCACGTCCTAACCGGAAATTATTCCCAGAAGTCAGCTTGTAGGAAGTGATCTCCGCGCTTCGCATCGATCTGGGCGGATTACGCTAATGCTGTATCGGATGCGCCCCACACTCATGCAGATAGCCTCTGAGCTCCGAACTAGGGCGCATTCGATACAGCCGTTTGCAGGAAGCCGCTAGCGGTGGCGGCGGACGCTGGATTCCCTATGGGATTTCAATCGATTTTCGCTTGGAAAGCCTTGCCAGAAGCGGCTTTTGTCAAAAATGCGGTTATTGATGCTCGTCGATCTAAACATGAATCTATCGCGTCAGGACGGCTTCATCGTAGCGCGAGACCGATCCTTCCTCAAGCCTAGCCGGTCTGGAAAGTCTGGAACCTCCCAGATGGTTTCCTTCGAGCACGCGAAAGCGTCCGCCGCGCTAGCGGCTTCGTGCTGACAGGGTATTCGGAAACAATTCATCCCAACCCGGTGTCCGCTGCGACAGTTGCCGAGTCGCCGACTCACGGGCGTGATCCGGAATGCCTTTTTCGATTTAGTGGCCAAGTATGCTGCCGAGATGTCGAAGACCTAACAGGCTTTCGCTTTTTCCAATCCTTAAAATCACCCGCGGCAATCACCCACGATTGATCAGACTTATTCGTACTTTCCAGTGTTTGGCAGTCCCTCAGCAACCTTGAAGTTGTTGGAAACACTGGTAGTATGAGTTCTGAAAAGGCTGGCGGCGGTTCAACTCCGTCCCTGGCCACCACATCCTTATTATTTACAGGTTGTTGCAGTTCAAATCGAAACGTCTACGTTCTCTTTTTCCGCCTTTGCTGACCAAGAACATTGACCGACCAAATGCAAACACATCAGGAAGATAGGGCGCGGTAGAGAGCAGCCCCTCAGGGCTTGGCGTCGCTCGCATTTTGGTGGTGGATACTTTCCGATCTTAGCTTTAGAGCAAAACCCCCACAGCTTCGATCCAACTCAATTGCTTGCAAACCGGATATCGTCAAGACGTTGCTTGGGAGCCAGCAATCCGATTTGTGTACTGGTCAGAACAATCAATGCGGCTGATACTCAGGCGCCGCATCTTGTTCAGAAGAGTTGTTCTCTTAAGTCCGAGGCGCTCAGCCGCCCCGCCTTTCCCGGCTATCCTTCCGGACGCGTCGCTCAAAGCATCGATGATCACGCGTCGCTCAGCTTCCCGGAACGATGATGCGACTCGTACCACCTTTCGCGCAGCAGAATCCTTCACCTCTAGATGCGGCACATTCAATTCGTTCCCTTGCGTTAGAATCACGCACCGCTCCATGAAATTTCCCAGCTCACGAACATTACCTTTCCACGGCGCATTCGTGAGACCGTCCATGGCATTTCGGGAGATGAAGCTGATGTCCTTGCCCATACGCTGCGCAAACTTTGACACGAAATGATTCACGAGCGGAAGAATGTCTTCGCGGCGTTCCCGCAGAGGCGGGATCTCGATCGGGAAAACGTTGAACCGGTAAAAGAGATCCTCCCGGAACACTTGCTCGCGAATCATGGCCGAAAGGTCACGATGGGTTGCGGCAATCATCCGCACGTTCACGCGGATCGTCTTGGAGCTTCCCAGGCGTTCGAACTCCTGCTCCTGGATAGCGCGCAATAATTTCGGCTGCAGTTCCAGGCTGATGTCGCCGATTTCATCCAAGAACAACGAGCCTCCATCCGCCAGCTCGAATCGACCCTTTCTTTGCAGCAGGGCGCCGGTAAAGGCTCCCTTCTCATGACCAAACAGTTCGCTCTCCAACAGTCCTGAGGGAATGGCCGCGCAGTTCATGCGAACAAGGGCGCGCTCGCGCCGAGAGCTGAGCCTGTGGATAGCCCGCGCAATCAGCTCCTTTCCCGTTCCCGTTTCTCCATGAAGCAAGACGGTGGAGTCGGTGGGGGCCACGATCGCGACTTGTTCCAGGACTTTCTGCAGAGCGATGCTTCTGCCGATAATGCCTTCGAAGCAGCACTGAGAGTTGATTTCTGGTTCGAGATAAAGCTGCTGGTCTGCGAGATCGCTGATGTTGGGAAGACCCGCTCCCGCGAGGCTCCCGAGGTCGGTGAAAGCAACAGTCGCGCCCATAATCTCCTCCCATACCTTTACACTTGCACTGCTTTGCGAACAGCTAAGCTGATCTCTTCGCCTGCGGGCAAAACTCGATGATTTTTCCGAGTTGCGGCCGAGCCGCCGTCCTCAACGGTTTCCGAAAGTTCTTCGGCATGTAAAACTCAATCACCTTTGCCATGACAATCTCCTGGAGCCTGTTGAATCTCGGTGCGCGGTGGCATTGCCAGTACTTCGCTCGCTCTTGTCGGTCGCCATCACGGGGGATGCAACATTCATTGCAGCCATGATTAGGACTTCCTGTAGCGTGAAACCGCGAGTTGTGATCGTCCACATAAGTGCCCACCAAAGAGAACTCGAGATCAAGTGAGTTGCTTCTGACCACTTCTGCAACTCTGACGAGAACATCGCGACAATAGACCACATGCGAGAAAACGGGAATGCTCGAAACAGTTCAGCAGGGATTTTTGGCCGTGCAGGATTTATTCGTAACCGTTAAGAAGCATGTTAGAATGACAACCGCCTTACTTTCAGTAGCTTATGAATACCGCGGCCAGCGCCCGTTAAGAGAGGTTAAGCGAGAGCGAGGGTAGATGGCAGCAGGACATCACTTCGAAAACCCGAAGAAACTCAGCCCTGAACAGGTTCAGTCAGTCCGCAATGAGCTCGAATCGGTGATTGCTAGCGATGCTCTCACCGGGAGCAAGCGCTGCCAGGACTTTCTCAGGCTCGTAGTAGACCACACCTTGGCAGGTGATCTGGACGAATTGCGTGAGCGCATGATCGGCGTAGAAATGTTCCACCGGCCCGCCGATTACGACACTTCGAATGACGCTGTCGTGCGTGTCCGCGCGACCGAAGTTCGAAAGCGGCTTGCGCAGTACTACAGAGAAACCAAAGTTGCCCCAGCAGTCCGGATCGACCTTCCCCCCGGCTCCTACGTTCCTGAATTCCATTGGTCGCTCCCGCCGAGCATTGACGGCGTTACGAAAAAAAACTTACCTCGCCAAGCGGCGACTCCTATGTCTCGGCGTACGTCAATACTTCTGCTTATTGGGGCAATCCTTGGCATAGGACTGATCGCCATTCTTGGGTCACAGTATGGCCGGAAACGTTCTTCGAGCAATGCTCTACGGCTTTCCCTAGGTCTTCCAGAGGGCGTGAACTTACAGCGGAACTGGCACCCTTTTGAACAGATCGCGCTTTCGCCTGATGGCCAGATGCTGGCTTTTGCAGCGACTGATGCATCTGGTCAAAGCTCTTTATGGCTCAGAACTCTGAGCTCTCCCGAAGCGCAGCGAATTGCTCAGACTGACGGTGCACTTTTGCCCTTCTGGTCGCCGGACTCGGAGTTCGTCGGTTTCTGGGCGGGCGCCAAGCTGAAGAAGGTTCCTCGATCGGGCGGCGTGCCCGAAATAATTTACGGCGTTCCGGAAATTGCGCAAGGTGCGTGGGGTCCAGATGGGACCATCCTTTTTGCCAAACCGGTGAACAGTCCCATCTTCCGTGTCCCCGCTACCGGGGGCGATGCCGTACCCGTGACGTCTTTGCTCCCCGGGCAAGTCAGCCAGATGTGGGTGCAGTTCCTGCCGGATGGCAAGCACTTCATGTATCTGGCTCGCACAAGCTTGACCAGTGCCGATCCGGGTGCCAAGGTTTATGTCCAATCGCTGGATGGCGGAGCTCCGACAATGCTGCTGGTCAGCCAAAGCCGTGCGTTAGCGGTTCCGGAGTATTTGCTGTTCGCGCAAGACCAGAACCTTTTCGCGCAGCGCATGGACTGGGAAGCTCTGCGACAAATCGGCAAGCCCTCGTTAGTGACTCGAAACGTCGCTGCCTCGCCGGCGTATTTAGGCACTTCGGAATTTACTGCCTCTCAAAATGGGGTGCTTATCTACGGGACAGCACAAGGCTCATCTTTCGATCAGTTCCACTGGTATGCACGCGACGGCACCGTTACTGGAAGCTTCGACCCGGTGATCGATTTTCAGCAGTTCACGCTTTCGCCAGATGCAAAATACCTGGCGCTGAACTCGTTCCACCAGCACGCTACCGGAAGTTTGTGGCTGGTTGATTTGGGGACGGATACAACCACCCCACTCACGATCGATCCGCACGCCCAGTCGGATCCTGTTTGGTCGCCGGACTCGCACTATGTGGCGTTCAATCTTCTTCCTAATGGCGGAATTGATCCGCCGTTCTTGGTTGAGAAAATCGAAATTGCAACTCAGCAGGCGCAGCGCATCTATGGCGACAACGAACCGCACTGGGTAGAAGAGTGGTCCGCGGACGGCCGCTTTCTGCTCACACACGACACAAAGACTTTTTCGATTATTCCTGTCGGTGCTAACAGCAAACCTAGAGCGCTGTATTCGTCCACCTATATAAAGGATGAGTTTCACTTGTCCCCTGACGGGCAGCTTATCGCTTACGGCGAGAACCGCGCCGGCAGATGGGAAGTTTTTGTGGCGTCGTTCCCCTCATTTCACAACATCACTCAGGTTTCTGGTGCGGGGGGCGCACAGCCCCGCTGGCGCGGTGACGGCCGGGAGATCTTTTTCCTCGATCTTGAAGGAAAGATGATGTCAGCGACCGTTGAGCACGGGTCTGCGCCGAAGATCGGCACCCCAAGGCAACTTTTCGCAACGGGACTGATACCAGATCCCACTATTAACCAGTATGCTGTAACCGCAGACGGACGTAAGTTTCTGGTGCTGGAACCTCGAAAAGGTTTCAACGAAAATTACTCTGTCGTTGTTAACTGGCCTGCGACCGTGAAATAGCACGTTGCGGACGTAGCGGTCCGGCCGGCTTCACTCCGGTTCCGACGGGGTGTCCCAAATTCCAAACCTGCTGTTGGACTGAGCCCAGAAGTCGCCGCACTAGTTTTCCTTCCATCAACAAGACGCACTCAATGTCCAGATACTGCTGTCCTGATGTGGTCAGTTGCCGTTGGAAGGTCGCCGCTATATTGCACACCACAAGAAAATCCAGCATTTAACGAGCGCTTGGCTTTGGCGCGTCGATTGCCTTTGTGATTCGCGTCACATCTGGAACGTAACCCGAAATTACATCCGGTCGTGAGCAGGATCAATGCGGTGGCAATTCTGTCCACCACCACAGGTCCTCATAAAGGTTCGCAATCAATCGGGCGCGTTGACATTACACATCCGGGCTAGGAGAAGCCATGCGAGGATTCACGAACTTTGCGCTGCATCTAGTGCCAACTTTTCTGGTGTTGTGGCTCGTTTTTCTTGGCGGGCGGTGTGTTGCCCAAGAAGTAGACGTACCGAGTGGACACGGAAACGGCTCGGTAGTTGCGCCCACGGGCTGGGCAGAGTTGATTGCTCCTGTGCAACAGCGGATCGATCTTAAACTCTATGGGTTTTACATCGGCGAATTGAAAGCACCGTCAGCGCAGTTTGACGCCACTTTTCGCGCGACAAAGTTTTTTTCGATCACTCCCAGCTATCTGTATTACTCGGTCCCTGCCGACGGGATTAATGAACTCGCGAATCGCTCGCGAGGATTTACTCGCACTGTCGAGGAGCACCAATTTCGGATCGACGGGACGGTTATGTTCTCGGTCCACAAGTTTGAAGTCTCCGAGCGCAACATGTATGTCAGAAGGTTTCTTCCAACATACATGTATGCCGGAACGTCTCTTCCAGCAAAAGAGATCAACCGCTATCGCAACAAGATCGCGGTCGCGTATCCCCTCGCGGTTCGGGGCCACATCTGGAAACCTTTCGCGTCCTACGAAGCCTTTTACGACCAGGGAAGCGGGTGGACGAAAAATCGAGCATGGACTGGCGTTACGGTGCCCATTGAGAAGCATGTGTCGTTTCAGCCCTCCTACATGTGGGAAAACACAAACGGAATCAAAGACGTCCGCTACTTAATGTTTGGCCTGATCTTCAGAATGCCATCGAGATAAGAACCTGATTCGTATTTAAAACTCAAAAGGAGACTTGTATGTCAAAAATGCTGCAACGAGCAACTGCAATGCTGATCGCCAGCCTGGTTTTCTCCATGGCCGCGCTGGCTCAGATGCCAATAAACCCCTGGAAGAAGGGCGCACCATTCCCGTATCCGGATGAAGAACTTTATGGTGTTGCCCTCAACGGGAAAATGTATGTGATCGGCGGCTGGGATGAAGGTAAGGCTGCGGGCCTCAACTACGAGTATGACCCGGCTACCGACAAATGGACTGAGAAAAAAGGGATGCCGCGGTTGGCCCACCATGCCGCCTTAGCCGCTGCCAACGGAAAGATTTACGTGATCGGCGGTTTCGTGCCTCCAAAGGACACTCAGATCCCGACCGGCGGCGCGTGGGAACCCATCGCCGACACGTGGGAGTACGATCCGGCGGCCGACTCATGGAAGTCGCTGGCTCCGGTACCGACGAAACGCGGCGCTGCCGTAGCGGTTGAAGTCGCCGGCAAGATTTACGTCATCGGCGGCGCAACCACGGTGGCAGGTTCCAAGGACCCATACTTCACGTTCTTCGGTCCATCTCTGGTTCTCACCACCAACGAGGTTTTCGACCCGGCCACGAATAAGTGGGAGAGCCGCAAGCCGATGTCGGTGGCGCGCAATCACTCGTACGCCGCCGCCGTTAACGGCAAAATCTACGTAATTGGTGGCCGCACTGGCCACGCCTTCATCCTGACCGCTACCAACACGGATGTGGTGGAGGAATACAGCCCACTAAGTGATATGTGGAGTGCTCCGAAAGAACGGATGCCGACGCCTCGTAGCGGGGGCGCCTGCGACACCGATGGCCGCAGGATCTACGTAGCGGGTGGCGAGGTGACTACGAAAGAGCTCGTCGGAGCGTTCCGGGCCGTCGAGGCGTACGAACCGGCCACCAATTCATGGATCTCGCTGCCACCGATGTCGATGCCGCGGCATGGCATCGCGGGCGCGGTGATTGGAAACGAATTTCATCTCGTCAGCGGCATGATTCAGTCCGCAGGCGCGTTGTCGTTCCTCGACCCGCGGCTCGAAGTCCACACCGGACAGCATGATGTACTGGAGCTGAATTTCTTCTTTCCGCCTCCTGCGACGGGTGCGAAGAAGGACGAAGCGCCGCCTACCACAGGTGCAAAGAATGTGGTCGCTGCTCCTTCTTCCGCTGCTGTGAACAACGTAAGCGCGACTTCTTCTTCCGCTCGTCTGAAGAACGTAAGCGCGATTTCGACCGCGAACAGCGTAGGCACGGCTTCTTCCGGAGGGAAGAAGCCGTACATACGCTACAACGTGAACAGTCCCGAAGGCCAGGTGATGCTCGCGAAATACGCGCAGGCGGTCGAGATCATGAAGACTTTGCCGGACTCCGATGAGCATTCATGGACGTGGTGGTGGTACACCCATTGGGTCAAGGGCTACCCGGCAGCGCTGTGGGATCTCTCCATGAAAAAGAAAGCCGAGGTCATCGCCACTCTCCCGAAGGAGGTTCAAGCCGATGCCGAAGCCGTGTGGGACGGGTGCCAAGCCCACGCTACCAATCCTTCCAACCCAGAGCAGTTTCAACAGTGGTTCTTCCTGCCCTGGCATCGACTGATGCTTTTTCAGTTCGAGGGAGTCATTCGTGAGGTTCTGCACGACGAGGACTTTACGCTTCCCTATTGGAACCCAATCACCGGCAACGAAGCTGATTTGGTCGTGCCAGCCGTGTTCCGTGTCCCAGGCAGCCCGCTGTATGACGGTACGCGCTGGTTTTGGGTCAATGGCGGCGGACGCATCGATACACCGTTCAAGGACTGGATCAACCTAGACGCCCTCAACGAGAAGTTTTACATAGATGGGCCCAACGGCAACCTCGGGTTCAATCCCAGGCTGGACATAAACCCTCACTTCTTCACTCATATTGGCCTCGGGGGCGACATGGCCGATTTCTCGACGGTCGGCGCTGACCCGATGTTCTATCTGCATCACGCCAACATCGACCGCCTCTGGGAAAGCTGGAACCGGCTCGGGAATAAGAATCCTACTGATCCCCGATACCTCAATCGCAAGTTCTCGTACGGAGACAGAAGCGGCAAGCGCGCGGATCTGCCGGTCAGCATGACCGATCGCACTGCGCCGCTCGGGTACGAATATGACAGCTATGAAAAGCCGCCCCAGCCGCTGCACCTGACCACGGAGGAAGCCGCCGCCAGAGAGCGCACATACCAGACTCTCCACGACAAGGCCATGGGCGGTCCACACGATGCTCACCATGCGCACAGCATGGAAGCCTCGACCAAGCAGGACACACCCTAAAAGGGGGGGCGGCGACCGAGCCGCCTGACGCTTGGGAATGTCCACTTACGTTCGCAAATTGATCGATCTGCAGGCGAAAGGACTAAAGCAAATGATTATCACTTTTCTAATCGCAAAGATCATTTTAGGCGGCTATTGGCTGATGTTAGCTCCAGTTCTGTTCCTGCCATTGGGGATTGTTTTTCTCAGCTCGCAGGTGCGGCGCGGACTCTTTGGATATGTGGTGCTTTCGTTAGCAGTCGTATTTGCGGCGTTAGGGGCGATTTTTCTATTCACTCTGACCTTGCATGACGCAGTCACAGTACTTGCTGGAGTTCAGGCAATCTGGTTGCTGGCGGCTGCGATTACGCTTGTTGCTCGGAACGGAAAACAACGTGGCAGCCAGTCTCAAGAACTTCGTACGGGACAATCATCGATCACGCGATAAAGGCGGAACACATGTCCGTGTATGTCATTGCAAGTCTTACGATCAAAGACGTGGTTCGGTTCGAGGATTACAGACGGACGGTGCTGCCAACAATGGAGAAGTATGGCGGTCGATTGGTTGCGCACGGCGGCCCCATTGTTCTCGAGGGAGAGTGGCCGCGCGAACGGCTGATCATCGGCGAGTTTCCCAGCATGGAGCGGGCGCAACAGTGGTGGGGTTCGCCAGAATTCCTGTGATTTGTCTGCGCACGTGGGAGTCAGACAATTTGGAAGCAGTGACGCGATCTTATCTTTTCAATTGTGCCCAGGTCAAGCCATTTGCCCTCGCCAAATTGAGAGTGCCGCGGTTCACTGCATGCCATGCATTTTCAGAAAAAGATGCCCTAACCATCTGCCTCCGCCAAAGACGAGTGCAGCTGTAATCAGGATTGCAACGACGAGCGTGACAAGAGAAGATTTCTTACTCATACGTAAGTGCCTCCCGCACCGTTATTTTTGACGCCGACCACGCAGGCAGAAAACTGGCGACCGCGGAGAGGCAAACCGACACGGCAAGCCAGATAAACAAGCCCTGAAGTTGAAATAAAAAGTCCAGTGTGCTGTTGAACATCAGCCTGACCAGAGCATCGCCGACGAACTTGCTGACCGGCCAGGCGGCCAGCGCGGCCAGCGCCCAGCTCAGCACGCCAACCACTACGCCCTCTGTGACAATGATCAGCCAAACAGTCGGGGACCTGGCGCCAATCGCGCGTATCACTCCCATTTCCCGGCGGCGTTCCATCACATTCAGGCTCATCGTGGTTGCCAGCCCCAGACCACCAACCGCCATGGTGATGCCTGATATGACCACCAGGATCACATAGATCATTAGCATGTGCTGGTCAACAGCTAAGCGAAAATCAGCCTGGCTGGTGCTGCCCAGAATGCGCACGCCTTCCTGTTTCAGGCTGCGTTCAAGATTGTCCTTGACGGAGTTGATGGAGACGGAGTCGGTCTTGTCCAGGACCAGAAAGGCGTTTGTACGCATTCCCGGATGGCGTTGATCCATGAAGGCCTGCGGG
The DNA here is from genome assembly GCA_963789205.1 of uncultured Acidobacteriaceae bacterium. Classification (GTDB taxonomy): domain Bacteria; phylum Acidobacteriota; class Terriglobia; order Terriglobales; family Acidobacteriaceae; genus Acidiflorens. The sequence continues at coordinate 658,895 of CAWBJV010000005.1, read as the reverse complement.
ATATAAGCAACCGGAGGTGAGAAAAAGAATTCTCGCGCAATGCCGACCACGTGCCATGAAGTCAACTCTGGTCCCATGCGGAAAAACACAATGCTCCCCACTTTCATCTGCGGGGATGTCGTGGCCAGTGACGTGTTGACTACAACAGCATCAACGTCGCCGGGCATCAGATCACGCCCTTCTACAATCTCCAGTCTGATCATCCTTGTGCCGGAGGGCACAGCCATTACAGAAAAGCGTTCACCACCCAGCGTGTTACCTCCGTAATGGCCACCTCCAGGATGCGGCGCGAGTAACCCCTCTGAGATGGACCAACTTTCACTTCGGACTACACCAGGTGTGTTCTTGATGGCCCGTTCGATCTGCTCCGACGGGTACGCGCCTCCGAAGGCAATCTTTAAGTCGTACTTCTCGGAACCTAACCAGTGGTCAATCGTTTTGATCATCGAGGCCCGGATGTTGATGCCCGACATGAAGAAGATGCCGCCCGCGGCCAGAGTCATCAGCGTCAGCACCAATCGTGTGCGCCGCCGGAAACTATTGCGAATCGCAAGCAGGAGCGGACGGGACCGTCCTCCTACCCCTGCAAGCATGCGATCGAACACGCTTGAGCCGAAAGTGTTGCGCGAGACGCCAAAGTCGGCGAGCGCTTCCCGAACTGAAATCGCGCTGCCTTTCCAAACCGGGTAGGCCGCAGCCAGAAGCGGGACCACCAGGCCCACAGTGACGGACCACAGGTAAACCCACAGCGGCACGGCAAAGCTGGTGATATCGAAATTGAGCAGAATGGCCAGGGCATGGCACAGAGCGCGGCTGCCCAAAATACCCAGGGGAAGAGCAATTGAAAGTGCGGCGATTCCTAGCAGCAGCGCCTGGCTAAAGTAAATCCTGGCTACTTGCCAGCGTGTCCCGCCAATCGTTTTCATCACTCCGATTTGCCGGACCTGCGAAGCCATCATGCCCATGAGCAGATTCACTACAAGAATTCCGCTCAGAATCAATACAAAGAAACCGAAGCTGGACATGGTCAGCAGCAAGAGGCCCATAAGGTCGGCATGCGGGTGCTTGCCAGGACGAGGAATATCAACGCGACGAACGGTGTGGCCGCGGGTTTCCGCCAGCTGCTTTATCTCCTGGGCGACACCGCGAATGTGTTGTTCGTCAAGGCGGTTTTCCGCGACCACGATGTTCAACTGGTCCAGATATGGTTGTTGGCCCAGCCGGGCAAGCGTGTCCAAGGTGATGTAGCCGTAGACACTGTTCTCCATGCGCGCCTGGGGCTGGCCGACATCATGCACGCCGCCGCTCACGCGCAGGGTTTGTTCCCTCCCCTGGCCAATCCTGATCGTCATCGTGTCGCCGATCTTCGCATGCGCCACCCGAAAGGCGTCTCTCTCAATCAGCATTTCTCCAGTGGCTGGAGGCCAAGCGCCTTGCTCCGGCACGAACTTGTTGACGCGGACATTGCTATAATCCTTCACCACAAAGATAACCAGATTGCGCCACACGGCTGACCCAGTCTTGATCTGGCCTTCCAGGACTCTCCGTGCCTCCGCGTCGCTTACATCGCGGCCGGCGAGCACAGCGGAGATCAGAGCGTCATCCACTGCGTCGGTGTGCAAGGTGGCTGAGGCCGGATTCGTTGCGAGATATCCTTTGTCCAATTCCCGTGTGAGTACTGCGTACGCGGAAAGAATGGCGGCAAAGCCCGTGATTCCAATCGCGATCGCCAGTACCACCAGGGCTGTCCGAGTGCTTTCCTGCCAGAAATCACGAATCGTTTTTTTCCAGGCTGGGCTTTGCCAGGGAGCGGTCATCCGCGAGCCTCGGGTACTTCTGCGGGAGTGGGCGCCATGGCGGATGCCAGACTGCCGTCCGCCACCTCGACTCTGCGGTCAACCAGGCGCGTGATGTCGCGTTCGTGCGTGGCAATCACCACCGTTGTGCCTGAACTTGCCAGCGCGCGAAAGAGGTCAAGCACAGCGGCGGCCGTTACGGAATCCAGGTTGCCCGTGGGCTCGTCAGCTAGAATGACCGGCGGATGGTTAGCGAGTGCGCGCGCGATTGCGGCCCGCTGCTGTTCGCCTCCGGAGAGAGCGGAAGGCAGTTTGTCCGCTTGCGGCGCCACACCCACGCGGTCCAGGAGATCCAGCGCGCGTTTCCGGCGCTCCCGTACAGGATAAGTCCGGCAGAAATCCATGGGCAGCATGACGTTCTCCGCCACCGTCAGTGTGGGCAGCAATTGAAAAAACTGGAACACAAACCCCACATTGCGGCCACGCCAGGCAGCCAGACGGCTCTGGTTCAAACCCTGAATGGCTGTTCCGCCAACCTCCACCGTGCCGGATGTTGGGAAGTCAATGCCGCCCAACAGGTTCAGTAGTGTTGATTTACCGCTCCCCGATTTGCCAACGATGGCCACAAATTCGCCGGCAGCGATTTGCAGATCAATGTTTCGCAGGGCGCAGAACTCTCCTGCCGGCGTATGGTAAATTTTGCTCAGACCTCGCAGCTTGATCATGTTTCCGATCGTAGGGAACCATGGCTGAATCGTTCCTGAATGTTTCGTTCAGGCTGCGTTCAGCCTGGTTCGCGTTTCCTAAGACAGAACGCAGGAGGCGATTTGCGGATCCTGGTGGTGGAAGACGAGGTATCACTCGCGAGGCAGCTCGCGACCGCTCTGGGCCATGCTGGTTATGCCGTGGACTGCGCTGCCGATGGAGAGCGGGCCCACATCCTCGGACACGACGAAGAGTACGATGCCGTAGTGCTGGACCTTGGGCTGCCCAAGATGGATGGCTTAACCGTCCTGCGCCGATGGCGCGAAGCCAGTCTCGCTGTGCCGGTGCTGGTGCTGACGGCGCGAGGAAGCTGGCACGAAAAGGTCACGGGCATTGACGGCGGCGCCGACGACTACCTGGCCAAGCCCTTCCGCATGGAGGAATTGCTTGCCCGATTGCGCGCCCTCATCCGGCGCGCCAGTCGGCAAGTCAATCCCGAACTGAGGTGTGGCGCCTTGCTCCTGGACCCGAGAGCGGGGAGGGTAACCGTGGATGGCGCCATCGTACGATTGACCAGCCATGAATTTCGCGTGCTGTCTTACCTTATGCATCACCCCGATCGCATGGTCTCGCAGAGCGAACTGACGGAGCACATATACGCCCAGAGCTTTGATCGCGATTCGAACACGGTTGAAGTCTTCGTCGCCCGCCTGCGGCGGAAGCTGGGGCCTTCTTTCATCGAGACGGTGCGAGGGCTGGGTTATCGCATGAAGGCTGATTCATGAACTGGCTGCGCTCTTTCCGCTGGCGCATTCTTTCGGGCGCTTTTTTCTGGACACTTGGGCTGATTCCGGCTGGGTATTTGGTATTTCTTGTCGTCCACTACCGAAGCCGCGGGCGAATTACTCCACCTTCCGTTGCAACAGGAACAACCCTGGTTTTTGCGCTTTTCTGCCTGCTGGCGGGGATCTGGCAGATACGCGCCGGACTCGCACCCTTTGGCCGTTTGCGCAGACAATTGTCCGGCGTGCGTGATGGCTCCGGCCGCAGGATCGAAGGGGCATATCCAATCGAAGTGCAACCATTAGTGAACGATCTTAATTCCTTACTGGAGCACCGTGAGCTGATCGTCCGGAGGGCGCTGGCGAAGGCCGGCGATCTGGCGCACGGTTTGAAGACGCCGCTGGCAGTACTGGCACAAGAGGCGGACCGTGTGGCAGCCGACGGGCAGCCCGAAGTAGCCGCTGCCATCCACCACCAGATAGAACGGATGCGCCGCCAAGTTGACTATCATCTGGCGCACGCACGCGCCGCTGGCTCCGGCGGGACGCCGGGCGCCCACTGCGTGGTCCTGGTTTCAGCCGAGGGACTTTCGCGCACGCTGCTTCGGATTTATGCCGCGCGCGGACTTGATATTGAGGTGGACGTCTCTCCCGAACACTCCATTCGATGCCAGCGCGAAGACCTGGATGAGATGCTTGGGAATCTGTTGGATAACGCATGCAAATGGACCAGGTCCGCTGTCCGCGTGCAATCGTCGCGGGAAAATGGCAGTATCGTCATTCTCGTTGATGACGATGGACCGGGTATTGTCCCGGAGATGCGCGATGTAGTCCTTCAACGGGGAGTGCGCGCCGATGAGGCGGCGCCTGGCTCCGGTCTTGGCTTGTCTATCGTGCGTGATCTGGCCGAGGTGTACGGTGGCACTATCTCTCTGGAGAACTCTCCCATGGGCGGCCTGCGCGCACGACTTCAGCTGACCGCTTCCTAGGGTCCATACTTGGATGTGCGCCATTCCGAGGAAGCGGCAAGAGATCCAACTCGGCCTTGCGCGGGATCAATACCGGGAAACGGGCTTCGCGGAGTTGAATGGCGATCTCCCCGAAGCCGACTTCTGGCCCGAAACCGATCTCCGGTTTGCTTGGCATTCAATTCTCAACGAGTGGATTGGCCTGTTCTTAACAGTTGACAGCCCTGTGCGATACTTGCGAGACATGCACGTTCATTTCGAGGATTTGCTACTTCAGAACGGTGACACCTCGTCTTTGAACCTGATCTTGGAGGAAGTGGTCTTCATTCGAGGTTACATAGCCTATGACAGACTGGTTCGCGCGCCCCGTCCTACACGTGACCGATGTTGAGGCCTCGCTCCGCTTTTACGTTAACCGGCTCGGCTTCTCGATGCCCTGGCACTTCGAGGAGGACGGCAAGACGTTCGTCGCCCAGGTGGAGCGGCAGGGCTGCGCGCTCATCCTTTCCAGCCAGTGGCCGGAGAAGATTGGCAAGGGGCTGATGTTCATTTCCCTGAACGTCGAGCCGCAGACGCGCGAGGCCGCGATCGCCGCGTTGGACGCGGTGCGCGCGGAACTCGAGGCCAAGGGCGCTCCAGTCAAGGAGGGTTCGTGGGGCTACCGGCTCCTGGTAGTCGATGATCCCGACGGAAATCAGCTCTTCTTCAACTATCCGAACTAGACTGCATCCGGGAAGTTTGATGGAGACGAAGTGCAATCGTCCAACCGCGCCTCGCCGGGACACGACCCCCAAAGAATAGCGGCTCTGGTTAGCAGAATTGTTTCGTAGCGCCCATGCAGCCCAGTCTCGTGAATTCCGTCAATGTCAAGCTGGTCGCACCCTACGAGATGGAGAAGTGCTCGCCGCCGCGCTACACCGAGGGGTCGGGCTTTGCGAGACCGGCTGTTGGCGTGAAATCCCGTTCACGATGTCTTCACGTTCGGACAGTGCCAGCAGCCGCTTGACAATCTGTGCCTTCTCCCATCTTTCTGGCTTTTTGGGTTTAGCAGCACGAGCCTTCACAATGATCGCAAGCACTACGAGGAAGCTAGCTACTCCGACCAACACAATTGTAGTCATCGACTCTACCCCGCTGAGCAGTGGGTGCTCAAAGCAGTTGTTCAGTACAGAATTGTGCGCTTGCCGGAGTTGTGGCCGATACGTTACGAAGGTTGCTGTCCTGAAACAGGAGTGCGGGCAAGTCGGATTCTTGTCGCAGTGAGATGGTCGTGTAGTTGGCGAAACATCCCGATTGCACTCATTGACCGGGTTCAGAACGAGTCCAAGCAGATCTGCTATGGCGGGATTAGAAAACTACCCATTCAACTCCCTGAGTGGAAATCAAGAAGTCCAATCTTTACGGAGTGGTGGCGAATGCCAACAGCAACACCGTCAGCCGTTTTCTTTGGCTAACGGTGACGACACCTTCCACTCGCACGTCGACTACGCAACCGGAACTAGTCCCCTTGTAGTGGTGATTGGTAGAGTGGAAATAAAACCTGGTCACTGTCCGCTGCACCCACCCTATTTTGCTGTTAGTTCCGACAGCATCTTCTGGAACTCCGGCTCCGAGCGCAACGGTTGCAAACTTTCATCCTTTTCGATGACGTCCGCATTCTTCAATCCCCTTCGGATTCCTTCCCGCAGATCTTTGATTGCCTGTTTATGGTTACCACTTGCCGTTCGCGTCTCGGCTAACAACAGCAATGGCCACCATGCATCCGGGGCCACGTCCCCCATCAACTGGAAATAGTTCTCCGCCCCTGCGGGGTGTTTGGCCAAGAGTTCTGCCTGTCCGGCCTCGATGCCCTGCGCCCAGAGATCATGAAATGCACGAAGGCGTACCAGGCGTTTTTCAGTGTTCTTCGAGTGTGCAGCATCCTCCTTAAGCTGGTTCATGCCTTCCCGCACCGACTCCCTCAAGCCGGACTGGTCGCGGACGCCGATATCGCCCAAGTGTGACAACTGCCCTGAAATCGTTTGGGTCAACGACTCTTGCTCGCGAATTTCGTCCTGCTCCTTCTTGAACGCTTCTTTTAAGAGTGCGGACCGCTTCAGTGCTGCCAGTTTCTCGCCATACTCGCCCACTTCCCTCAATCCACTGAAGTCCGACACCAGGGATCGATAGGCGCTGAGTTGACCGATCGCGTCTCGCCGGTTCTCCGCCTCCTTGGCCCTGGCCTCCATTTCGCTGAAAAACTGCCCAATGAAAGTATCGTCTCGCCGCAGAGAGCCCGTCTGCATGGCTTTGACCTGCATCCACTCAATCGCTTCTTCCACGATCTTCGCAGGTGCCCACTGGTGCTCGCCGTCAAAGACCTCCACTCGGTAGGGCAAACCCAATTCTTCCCGGGTACGCCGAAGCTCCACTATTTCCCCCCAATTGAAATCCTGGTTTCCGACGGCGGCAAAATAGAGAAACGTATCCTTTTGCGAAGGCTTGTCCGAGTTCGGATATCCGGCGCCGTGGGCGATCACGCCGGTCACCGCGCAGACCGGGCAGCGCAGGGCGACCAGGGTGGCCGTTCGTGCACCGCCTGAGAATCCCGTTGTGTAGGTGCGGTGTTCATCCAGTGAAAACCTCTGGTGCGTGTCCTGCCACATTGCGAAAATCGAGCGCTCCGGCGGCTCATTCGTGAAGTTCTGAGAGTTATTGGATCCAACAACTATGTAGCCGTGCTTCTCCGCCGCGTCCTTATAAAGTGTTACGGGTATCCGGCCCCGCGCTCCCGGGTCGAAGGCGTAGAGGATCGGCCAGCGCTTGCTCGGAGTGTAGTTAGAAGGCAGATACAAGGCATAACTCTCTCCCGGCGAGCCAGCACACAGCACCTTCTCGATGACTTGTCCCGCCACCAGTGGTTCCGACGGCGGGTGCCCGGCAGCTTGAGATCCCGCCGTCCCTGAGAAGGCCAACAGCATTGCTCCCCACAAAACCACGTCCACCATTAAGCTGCTCAGCGTCCGCTCCATTCCGATCAATCTAGCATGAAATCTTGACCGTCGAGCCGCGGGTCCTAATACTTTATTTGCGGGCGGCCGCACTCAGAGACTACCAGTTTCCATATCCGGAGTGAGGTCGCCACGCTATTTCTTGTAGAGTAACTTCCTTAACAAACATTCAAGCGCTGTCAGGACATTGTTACTCATACTGTTATTCGTCGTTGATATCCCTGTAATCGTTGCGTTCATCCCACTTCCTCTAATCTCCCATTCTATTGGCTCCACATCTGCGGCCGAGGCAGCGGCGGGGGCCAGGTTTGGTTCTCAAGCGCCGCGGAAAATCCCCCCAGGAGGTCTTGGTCATGGCACTGCGAAGGTTCGGGTTTGTTGTACGGTTGTTATCTGTGTTGCTGTTATTCGTTTCGTGGTCAGGCGCCCAAGTGCAAAACGGCCAGTTCGCTGGCGTGGTGACCGACCCCACCGGCGCGGCAATAGTCAATGCCAAAGTCACCGTCAGCAATCCCAGCACAAACTTTACTGACTCGACAACGACCAACCAGAGCGGCTCATACAACTTGAAGGAGCTGCCGGTCGGAACGTACAAGATCACGGTGGAAGCTCCTGGCTTCAAGACGGTGTCGAACAATGGCGTGTCCGTAAACGCCGGCACCGTTGCGCACGTGGACTTCAAGATGCAGGTGGGTCAGACGCAGGAAATCGTCGAGGTAAGCGGCGAAGCGGCAGCTGTGAATACGGAAGATTCGAAGATGGCGACCACAGTAGGGTCGACTCAGATCGCGAACCTCCCGCTGAACGGTCGGAACGTCTACGACTTGATGCAACTGGCCGCCGGTGCCGTGAACGTGGCGGGCGTGGATTTTGAGAACGGTCACAACACGGTCGTCAACGGTATTCGCGAGAACTTCAACGGTTTCTTGATTAATGGGATCAACAACAAGGATTTGAGCGGCGGCGTAACCAACACGCCAATCGAAGACACGGTGCAGGAGTTCCAGCAACTCACCCTAAACAACTCAGCACAATACGGCAGCAGCGCCGGCTCCATCAACAATCTGGTGACCAAGCAGGGGACGAACGCAATGCACGGAAGCGGTTGGTATTACGGCCGCAACGACGCCCTTGATGCCAATGACTTCTTCGACAACAAGGGCGGAAACCGAAGACCGCTGGTTCGATTCAGCCAGTACGGTGGGACCTTGGGTGGAGCACTCATTAAAGATAAGTTGTTTTTCTTCGGCGCACTGCAGTTCGATCATTTCAACACGAGCGCTCCCCCTACTACCGTATCTCAGGAGGATCCAGCGTACGTGCAGCTGGTCGCCGGCACCTTTCCGAACTCCGTAGCAAACCTGTTGTACTCGACGTTCCCGTCGAAGGCTCCAGGTACTCCGATAAGCGGCTTAACGATTGGCAGCTATATGAGCGCAGGCCTTAGTGGGAGCGGGTTCCAGAGTATTAGTGATTATCTGTGTCCCACCAACTACTCGGGAGATCCCGCCGGTGCTACGCGGGTACCTTTGCTATTCGCACAAATGATTGGTTATAACCCCGCGACCGACAACGGTACGTGCACAAATCCATTGGGTGCCGCGGGTGCCCCATATGACACGCCTGCTCTCCTGGCGAACAGAAACATTCAGATGCTCGACACTGCTACCGCGTCGTTTGCGTCACAAACACAAGTGCTGGGAAATCTCTTTAACGGCAAAGAGTGGTCAGGGCGCCTGGACTACAACCTGAACACGGCGAACCGGCTGTCTTTCAACTACAACTGGTTTCGATCCACCGATGCTTACGGTCCATTGAAGCCGCAGGGAGCGCGCGGGTTCACGAATCCTTCACGGAACCTGTTTCCCAGCGGGCAAATGAGCTGGGTGCATACTTTCAGTCCAACGGTGTTGAACGAGTTTCGCGCCGGCTACACGCTAAACGACACCGCTACCGGCGCCGTCCATCCGGGCGTACCCCAGATTGGCTTCGACGATGGCAGTCTTGGGTTCGGGAGTTACGCCGGGTATCCCCAGACATTCAAAGACAATATCTACCAGTATTCCGATATGGTTTCGCTGAGCCACGGAGACCATAATATCAAGATCGGAGTTGACATACGGCGCAACATTGAAAATAGTGTATTCAACGTTGCCCGTCCCTCGTACTACTTTGCCGACCAGCTATTTTTTGCCATCGATTCACCACACGATCAAACGGCAGGCGTAGATCCTGACATTTGCGCTCCGCCGTGCAAGTCGTTCAACCAGAGCGCGCAGGCTCAGTTGTCGTCGAACCTTCGGCACTGGAGGAATATCGAAGCCGGTCTTTACCTACAGGACGATTGGAAAGTCTCAAAGCGTTTAACTTTGAATCTTGGGGTGCGTTGGGACAAGTATCAGCGGCACAACGAGGAGGCGAACGCGGCTACAACTTTCCTGAGAGGACCCGGGAACCAGGTAATCGACAACTTAGCCACTGGGCAGGGCTGGCTGCAGCAGGCCAATGCTCCCGTGGGGACAGTTGGTGTCTGCGACACTGCTGCGGAGATAGCCTTGGCGCAACTGGCTGGTGTCTGCGGTCCTGGAGGATTCGCCCCAGCTTCATCGCTCGGCAAGGGACGCAGCAAAGATTTTGGGCCGCGCGTGGGATTCGCATGGGATGTGTTTGGGGACGGCAAGACGTCTTTGCGCGGTGGCTTCGGCATCTCGTACGAGGGCACTCTGTATAACCCGCTCTCGAACTCGCGCTGGAATCTGCCGTACTACTCGTTCAATGATGCAACAAACTTTCTGGTTCCAGGGCATACACAGACGGTCGTGTACGGACCCTTCGGTGCCGGATGCCCCAACTGCTCGGTCGCGCCCGCGTTTAGCGGTCCGGCGACGAATATTGGACAAGGTGTGGGTGCGCAGGCCGCTGGGAACCTGGTGGGATGGATCGCGAGCAATCAGAACCTGGCCTTCCTTACCGGAATTATTCAGCCTCAGGGGGTCGACGATCCTTACGTTTACAACGAATATCTCAGCCTGCAGCGGGAGGTGGCGGGCAAGTGGGTTCTGGAAGCGGATTACGTCGGCACGGCCGGGCATAAGCTGTTCCGCTCGGAGAACATCAACAGCATTCCAGGGGGCCTATTGCCCGCCGGAGGATGCGTCACGGACAATCTCGGCAGACAACTCTGCGGCCAGAGGAATGGTACGACGAATACGACTGGCTTCCTCAACCCAAATTACGGCACGCTGCGCGAATGGCAGAACGTTGTTAACTCGAATTACAACGCCCTCCAGTTGCAGGTCAGGAAACAGATGAGCCACGGACTGCTTCTGAACGTGAACTACACCTTCAGCCATTCCATCGATAATGGCTCTGGTTGGCATAACTCCGCCACTGGGGCAAACGGGGCCGGTGGAGGAGATGGCTACACTACTGACCAGACGCTTCCGGGTCTCGATCGGGGAAACTCCATCTACGATATTCGAAATCGACTGGTTGTCAATTACGTCTATCAGATTCCTGGTCCACAGCGTGGCTTGGCTGGCGCCGCATTGGGCGGGTGGCAATACAGTGGAATCTGGGCGTTCCAGAGTGGCGCTCACTGGGAACCGTATCGCGGGTCCGCGGCCCGGCTGGTTGGAACCGATCCAGTTACTGGCGGATGTACTCCTAATGACGTCAATACTGGTATCTGCGTCAACGAGGGAGGGGACTATAACCTTAACGGGGTTAAAGACGACCGGCCTAACTCAGTTATCCCACGCTTCGATGGCAGCAGCCGCGCCGCTTGGGAGAATGGATGGGCAACGGCATTGCCTGGACTTGCCAACAACTTCTCCAGTCCGTGCCTGGGTTGCTCCGGAAACCTGGGCCGCAACACCTTCGTCGGCCCGGGACAATGGTACGCAGATATGACCTTGGGCAAGACTTTCAAGTTGACCGAACGGGTTAACCTGAAGTTTGAGGCTCAAGGCTTCAACGTCTTCAACCGTGCTAATTTCCTGTTGGCGACTCCGCAGACCGCTGCGCACAACAAGATCACGGATCCTCTGTTCGGCGAAGCTGTCACCACATTGAATGCGCGCAACTTGCAGTTCGGCTTGAAGCTGAGCTTCTAGCCAGATTGTGAAATGGGGGCTTGCCGGACTTGGCAAGCCCCTGCGTTCCTCTGGACGTGGAGGAGAATCAGTTTGGACTAGCGATCCCATTGCTTGAACATCTAATAACTACTAAATCGGGGATTCCCATTGCCTATATGCAACTCGGCATGGCTTAGACTTGGTTGAAGCAGTACGATAAAGCAATCCTGCGTGCTGCGCAAGGCGGAGGGACAGGAGTCTCCGATGGACTAACAGGCGTTGATTTAAGCCCTCAATGAAGTCACTCCCCAATTACGCGGCACTAATCCCGACACCGCATGTATTTATCCCGCAGTACTGGTCTAAACCAAAGAGCAGGAGCACAATGGATCAGGGTTACTACACGTGTCAGCGCTCTTACAGAGTGTCGTGAATCGGGAATCCGGAATGCCGCCGAGCGCGGACGAGGTAAACTCTGCGAGCGCGGACTTAAACATATTGTTATTGCGGTGTCTGGAGCTAAGTAAGGATATTGCGCGGATGCATAACCTTTTAAAGCGCCTCGCGCAATACGCCAATGCTATTCGGCCCGGAGGAAAAGCAAGAGGAAAATATCGTTTGGCAAGACCTTCAGGGTCATCCTATCGCTGGCAGCCTCCGCTCGCGAGGAGAGATCATCGTCGGTCACCTGCAAATCCCAGGATTAAACGCCCGACGCGATCCGAGTTGGAGCGAGCCTGCCGCATCGCGCTGATGGAAGCAAACCAGCCGGCGTCTGTGGAAGCGATCTACGATCGGATTGAGAGGCGCGGCTCCATCACTTTTGCTGGTTACAAGCGTCCGTTTCGAGCGATAGCAATCGTCATGAATGCCCTGGTCAAACAGGGTGAGGCGAGTTTGTTAAAGGGATCGGGCTCTCGCTGCTGGCGTTGGGAGACGGAAGCGCGCACCGTTTGAACCGCCAACTCGTCTTGCGCTCGCCTGCCTGGCCACCGACCGTGCTTCACCGCTGTTCCCGAAGTATTGTTTCACCCAAATGCTGATTTCCCCGCCCCGAGACCCACAGGCTTCTTGGCATTCGCGGCAGTGTGTGCGCCATCGTGTCGCCGAAGAAGAAGGTCCAGAATTCGATGGGACGCGCCTCCAGAGGGAACAGTCGCCGCCTCTGAGGTATAAACGGCAGTTATTAGGGACGAAGAGCGGATTTGCGGGGATGAACTGCCACCACTCCAAAGCATAACTGTGATTGAATGTCAGTGGCAGTATTTTCGCAGTACAGTAAACGAACTCAACCCGGCGCGGCCGCCGAGGTAAGTTGAGCGCGGGTAGTCCATTCATGCAACTTCAAATGAAAACTCGCTGTGAGAGGTGCGGGGCACTCCTTCGCGCGGACGGACACGCCTACATATGTTCCTACGAGTGTACGTTCTGTGCCGTGTGCGCCTCCGAGTCGCAGGGCACGTGTCCGAATTGCACTGGCGAACTCGTGCGTCGACCGCGCCGTACTTCCCCGGTGGCGAGCGATGAGAGAGTGGCTTCTGAAGGACCGTGGGGCACGCGTCCGTGGCTGATCTGGGCAGCGAGCTTCGGCATCTGGACCCTCGTTGCCATGGCTGCGTCCGGCTCGATATACGAGTTGTATCGGTCGCGAGGCTACCCCATGACTTTCGTCAGCGTCTTGGCGTCAGAACTCAGCCAGATACTCACCTATGCTCCTCTTACTCCTCTCGTGCTTGCCCTGGCCATGCGCTTTCCCATTCAACGGGGAAATTGGGTACGCCGGTCATTACTACATCTCCTGTTCGCCCTTGCCTTCTGCATCGCTCACATCACACTGCGCGGTTTGACGCCCTATGCGGCGTGGGATGCCAGGCTGGGGAGATTTGTATCCGCCGTTTGGAACTCACAGACACACGTATTTGCGATCAACTGGCAAATCTTCAAGAATTTGTTCTTGTTAAACGTCGTTGACGACACTACCGGAACCTATGTGCCGATTGTGCTGGTGGGGCACGCTCTGTCGTATTACCGCAGATTCCGGGATCGAGAACTTCATTCCGCGAAGCTTGAAATGCAGCTGACCAGGTCGCATCTGCAGGCTTTGAAAAGTCATCTGCAACCACACTTCCTTTTCAACACCATGCATTCGATTTCGGCGCTCATGTTAACCGACGCTGCAGCTGCCGATAAGATGATGTCCCGCCTCAGTGATCTGCTGCGGATGAGCCTCGAGAGTAGCGGAATCCAGATCACCAGCCTGAATCGGGAACTTGAGTTTGTGGCCGGTTATCTTGAAATCGAAAAAGTCAGGTTTGGCGAGCGGCTGAGTATCGCTCTCGATATCGCGGCGGAAACCTTGGATGCGCAGGTTCCCTCCTTGTTACTGCAGCCGCTGGTGGAGAATGCGATTCGGCATGGTATTTCAAGGCTCTCCTCAGGGGGCAGTGTCTGGATCGCCGCCAGTCGCGATGAGCGCGACCTTTACTTGCGAGTGAGGGACAACGGGCCCGGCCTGGTTTCAGTTGCCGTCACTCCCCCGGGAACCGGTTTGGGCCTTCGCACGACGCGGGAACGGCTCCAGACGCTATACGGCAATCAGCAGAGTTTCGAGATTCACGCTGCCACGAGCGGCGGCGTCGAGGTATGCGTGCGGATCCCGTTTCGAATTGAGCCTCAATTGTCGATGGATGAGGAGAGCTTCGCCAGGACCACGAGTTCTAGTGAAGGCGCTAATCCTTTGAGTTCGGTGCGCGTCTAACCGATATAGGCGTGGGATCAACGACCCCGAAATGGGGCCGGTGAAACAATCACATGATTATCCCTGTGATCCGTACCATCATTGCCGATGATGAGCACCTGGCGCGCAGGAAACTGCGGGTGCTGCTCGATTCAGAACCCGGCGTGCAGGTGGTCGCAGAATGTCAGGACGGCCTACACACCGTCAGCGCCGTACAAACTCATCGGCCTGACCTTTTGTTGATCGATATTCGGATGCCTGACATGGATGGGTTCCAGGTACTCACGCAAATCGCGTCCGACGAGATGCCGGTTGTTGTCTTTACCACGGCCTACGACCAATTTGCGATTCGAGCATTCGAGGCGCACGCCCTGGATTACCTGCTGAAGCCTTTTGACGGCGAGCGTCTCCATCATGCCGTTGAGCGAGCCAGGGCAGAGCTCATGAAGTTCCACAATCGCGATTTGACCGGTCGGATTCTTGACCTGCTCGCTAAGAACGCGGAACCAAAGATGGAGTCGAAGCAAGTTGACGACCGCATGGTCATCCGCGCAGGAGGGAAGGTCGTGTTCCTCGATGTGAAGGAGATTGACTGGATCGAAGCAGCCGCCAACTACGTAAAACTGAACGTCGGCAAAGACTCGTATCTGCTGCGGGAAGGTATTGGTAGCATCTCCCAGAGACTCGACCCGGATCGCTTTGTTCGTATCCACCGATCAGTGATTGTGAATGTCCGCAAGATCAAGGAACTACAGCCCTGCGAGAGCGGCGAATACATTGCGGTTCTGAGGAATGGTAAGGAGCTTTCCTGCAGCCGAGGCTACCGTACCCAGTTACAGCGCTTGATTGGCAGATCATAGAATCGGCAGATCATAGAAAAAGACTCGAAATACCTCATGTTACTGAATCTCGGTTGCAGCGAACCGGCATCAACCAGCCATCTGTCCTCAATTAGCGTCTGAACGTCCCAACACAGGCGATCAAGCCAATATCCACATGCTACGCTGAGCCGCTTGCCGAGTGCAGACCCATGCTTCTATTAGCAACGGGAAATTACTGAGGCCATCCGAAAAGGAGGATATATGAACAGGCGCGAAGCCATCCAAGGCTTGGGAACTCTGGCATTTGGTGCAACGATGCAGAGTGCGGCGCGGGCGGGTTCGGGAAGGCCGCAGCATCCTACCGCGACCCGGCCCGCAGCAAAACCGCTGCCATCCGAGGTTGCCGGTGTCCGCGTGGTGGATTCAAAGATCGCAAGAACCGCAACCGACCTAAGCCGTTCTTTTTCCCCGCCGTACCTTTTCAACCATGCGGCCCGGACATTTCTCTTCGGTTCGCTGGTGGGACGAGCGCTGGGGCAGACTTTTGACGAAGAGCTCCTGTATCTTGCCTGTATTCTTCATGATCTGGGGTTAACCGAACGCTTTGAGGGAGATCTGCCTTTCGAGATTCAAGGAGCCGAAGTAGCGAAACGCTTCCTGCAAGAGCAGGCATACTCGCAGGAGAAATCTACCATTGTGTGGGATGGAATTGCCATGCATGCTTCTCGCATCGGGCAATTCAAGCAGCCTGAGATCGCGTTGGTAGGCGAGGGAGCTGGAGCTGACGTGCTTGGCCCCGATTTCACCCTAATAAAGAAGAGCGATGTCGATGAGATTCTTAGGGCGTTCCCCCGGCTGAAATTCAAAGACGCATTCGTCAAGACCTGTGCGGATGTGGTTCGTAAGCACCCCCGTGCTGCTTCCCAGACGTTTATGCGCGATATCCGCGATCGTTACATGCTCGAATTTCGCGCGCCTAATTTCTGCGATTGGATTGCGCAGGCTCCTTTCTCGGAATAGACGAGGGCAATCGTTGGCCCCTTCATGCCGAGATTGCCATAACTGGATCTAGTTCGCACCGATGGAGTTGGCAGCCGTCGAATCCGGATACGTCTTGCCGGTCAGCTGGTAGAGCGAGTCTTAGACGTACTGGATGATCTGGCCCTGGCGGTCAGTCTTCGAGGTCAGGTGGGCGCCGTTCGTTGCCGAGAAAAGAGAATCAGCTTTGGGACACCGTGGCGTTCCTCAGCGCACCAAGGCACAATGCTCCTAATGCACTGGACCAAAGAAATGCGCCTAAAGGCGGTATCCGATAGTCAGCACCCATCGCTCGCCAAGCAAACCAGATTCCAAGCCCGGAGACTAGCAAACCGATCAGGGAAATGGCCGCAATGGCCATCGCTGGAATACATGCGCATGAACGGAATTGTGCCGCCTGATAGCCGGCGCTAGGCAAACTTTGAAATTCGCCACTTCCGGAAATGCTGGGGGTTCGCCAAAGTTGGCTTGGAGCATGGTGTTTCGGCGTAAGTACGGCCCAACGTCGGGATATGCTTTTGCGTCGACCCGGCGCCAAACGTCTACCCCCGACACCGCTGTTTTGATCGACTTTGCGTCAACAATGCAAAGTTTTTACCTTCCGCAAGATTATTTTCGAAAGATTCGATTATTGTCTTGGACTTAGTTTTCGGAATGCGCTAAGCTTCCGCAGTCGGTGCGGGCCAATACGCTTCTCCTCGTAGAGATGCACTGCGCTCACGTCGGTGCAACCTTCAAAACTTTTGACAACTTCCAGGAGGAAAATCATTTGAAACTCAAAAGCTTGGCTGTAATCACTCTCGTCGTCCTGGGCTGCAGTGCGGCGTTCGCCCAGGGTTCGGCCACCCTCGGCTTCACGTCGCCCGGCGGCCTGTTCCTTTATTGCAACTACGAACAAGTCCAATGGGGTGGCAGTAACAACTTCTACTTTCAGGGCGTAGACAACCTCACGGCTGCCTGCGGTAGCGCCGTTAACGCCACCGTCGAAGGCGTGAAGGTTAACGTCAGCCTTGCAGACAACTCACCGGTTAAGGGCGGCACTGTCTATGGCTACGCCGATAACATTATCGACGCCCAGTATCAGACATACGCAGGGTTACAGTGGTTCGTCCTTACCCAACTCAAACCCAGCAAGCTTCTGTATCACTACGGTTGGGCTGGCTACATTGGCTTCAGTGGCTATGAGTTCCTGGGGAACTATGGCTACCTGACGGCTTCAATCCCGGGAGCGCACGCCGATCGGCAGGTTTCGAAAATGTCCAGTGCCGCTGCCGCTCGTAGCTCATCGGCTAAGACCAGGACGATCAACAAGTAACTGGCTTTGCTTCTGTTCTTCAGGCTACGCTGATTCCCAGCGTGGCCTTTTTTCTGTATGCTGCATCAGTGGCAGACCAGGCTTGACGTCTCCGAAGGCTCAGCAAGCCGAATCTCTGCGCGAGAATAATTAAATCTTGGGGGAAATGAAAAGATGGTGCGTTTGCTGGCCGTTATCCTGTTTGCCTGCTGTCTCACGGCGCAACTGAGCGCGCAAGCCTCGAAAGAACAGGAACCGGTTCGTCAGACCCCCGCTGCGCAGTCTCCAAAAACCCAGTTTCCGCTGGACGCGTTCCCGGAATTTTCCGCCATCATGGTGGGAAGCGTGGTGAATGGTGATGACCGCGAATCGCATATTTACCGGTCCGGCAAGCTGGTGAGAACGGAGGGCCTGGAGGAGCGTAATTTCTTAATCACAGATCTGACCACTCTCGAAACGTTTGGCGTCTCAGCCACCGGATGCTTACATGACCCCAACCCCTTCTACCGTTCCGCTCCGTTCTCTTCCATGAGGCCGGGCTATAAGGCGGAGCGTGTCGCCTCCGGGCAAGAAACGATCGACGGACATCCCTGCAAGATCGAGGACGTTACCCTGTCTTCACCGAAGCTTCCGAGACCCATCAAGCTGCGATTCTGGGAGGCGGAAGATCTCCAGGGTTTTCCAGTCCAGGTGGAATTTCAACGTCCCAGCAAACAGAATGCGGTGATTCACTACAAGAATGTGGTTTTAGGGCCGCAGGATCCTACACTCTTCATCTATCCGAAGTCTTGCGAACCATCCCCTGGATTTTCTCCCAAGGCGCGACCTAAGGCTGCCCCGAGAGCCAGGAAGCCAGCCGCCACCA
Source organism: uncultured Acidobacteriaceae bacterium (assembly GCA_963789205.1). Taxonomy (GTDB): domain Bacteria; phylum Acidobacteriota; class Terriglobia; order Terriglobales; family Acidobacteriaceae; genus Acidiflorens. Next base: position 640,823 of record CAWBJV010000005.1, on the reverse strand, counting down.
CGCCACCCGGTTCTCCGCAACACTGATCCAGCGAGGTCTTGAGGTTGATTGCGCCCAGGCCGAAGCGCCCCGATACCTAAAAAAAGCCCCGAAATATCCCCAAAATCTCCGAAATATCTCCAAAATATCTAATGATAAACTGCGAACCATGTCCTTGATTCATCACTGGTGGCGCGTCGCGCTGTGCATGCTCTCGTTGACGGCCGGAGCGCTGGCCGGGGCGGCTGTACCCCCCGCCGTACCTCCCAATGTTGTCCTGATCACACTGGACACGACGCGCGCCGACCGTATGGGTTTTTTGGGATCGCACCGCGGGCTGACGCCGAATCTGGATAAACTGGCCCGCCAGTCCGTGGTTTTCACCCATGCGTACTCCCAGGTCCCCTTCACTGTGCCGTCGCATGCCACCATCTTCACCGGTACGAATCCGCAGTTCCACCAGGTATCGGATTTCCAGGTGCCTCTTTTGAAAGACCTGCCTTATGCGCCCGCAATTCTGCAAGCCCACGGATATCACACAGCGGCCTTCGTTGGCTCCATTGTTTTCGACCCGAGCCAGGGACTCGGCATCGGCTTTGACCGGGGATTTGACACCTACGATGCCGGCTTTCACATGCCCGCTCCGGGAGAGGACCATTACAGTTCCACCGGGCGACGCGGGAGTGTAGTGGTGGCCCACGCTCTCGCCTGGTTGAGCAAGCACCCACGCGGTCCTTTCTTCGTCTGGATCCATCTCTACGATGCGCACTATCCGTACGATCCTCCGGAGCCCTTCTTGAGCCGCTACGAATCGGAGCCCTACGACGGCGGGATTGCCTACCTGGACTCCGTTGTGGGGAAACTGCTGAGCCAGTTGCGTGCCCGCGGACTTTTCGAAAACTCATTGGTTGCCGTGATGTCCGATCACGGGGAAGGACTGGGGGATCACAAGGAGGAATTCCACGGATTCTTTCTCTACGATTCAACCATCCGCGTGCCCCTCGTGATGAAGCTGCCGAGGGAGCGTCTTGCGGGGAAACGAATCCAGACCCAGGTTGGACTGGTGGATGTGCTGCCCACGATTCTGCAGACGGTGGGAATTGCCGCTCCTCCGGAAATGCAGGGGGAATCGCTGCTGGGCATGAATCCGAAGCCGCCGCCCGCTAAAAGCGGGACAGCCGCGGCGGCTTCTCCAACCGACCCGCCGCTGTATGCGGAAACAGAATATGGCGTCCGCGCCTATGGATGGAGCGCCGTGCGCTCGTTCCGCACTCCCAGGTATTTGTTCATTGAGGCGCCGCGCAGGGAACTTTATGACCTAATAGCGGACCCGAACCAGGAACACGACTTGGCCGAGGTGTCCAAAGCCGTGGCCGACACGCTGCAGGCCCAACTGGATGAGTTCCGGCGAAAGACAAGCAGAAGCGTCGAAGTTCCTAGTGCCGCCACCGACCCTGATGCGCAGGAGAAACTGGCCGCCCTCGGCTACATGGCGGCGACCAACTTTTCGGCAAAGACCGTGACCATGGGCCTTGGCGCTGATCCCAAGGACAAGATCGACATCGGCAACATGATGGTGCATGCCAACTTTCTGCTGGAGGTAACACATTTCGACGAAGCCGCTCTCCTGCTTCAGCAAATCATTGCCAAAGAGCCGAATATGGCCATCGCCTACGCGAAACTGGGTACGGCCGAGACCGGACTGAGGAACTTTCCTGAGGCCGTGAAAGCGAAGCGCAAGGCGGCGGAATTGATCCCGGACTCGATCGATTTGCGTTACGAACTCGGCAGCGCATTACTTAGCGCCCAGGATTACGAGGCGGCAGTGTCCGAGTTGGAGGGCGTCGTGGCGAAAATGCCCGGATCGTGGAAAACCCACATCCTTCTCGAGATCGCCTATTCCCGTTTGAACCGTTTGCCGGAAGCAATTAAGGAATGCGAAACCGTGCTCGCCGTCCTGCCTGAACAGTATGGAACCAACCTGATTCTCGGTCGAGATCTCATACGCTCGGGAAACCCAGAGGCCGCCCTGCCCAGGCTGATGAAGGCGGCCGCGCTTCGTCCCTGGTCACCCGATCCGCACCTGTCTCTGGCCGACGCTTATGTCAAGTTAGGGCGGAACGACGATGCCGAGCGCGAGCGGGATGCGGGCAAGCGTCTGGCCGAGAAGGCGCAGGGACCAGGTGGGCCGGAGTGACCCGTCGGTTGGCGCGCATAGTTTCGTTGACGGTTTGGTTGATAGTTTGGTCGACGCTTTGGTTGACGGCGAGTCCGCTGGCGTCGGCTGCGCCTCCTCCGAATATCATCCTAATCACCGTGGACACGACGCGCGCGGACCGCATGGGTTTCCTGGGGTCGAAGCTGGGACTGACACCGAACCTGGACACGTTGGCCCGCGACTCCGCGGTATTCACGCGCGCTTTTTCGCAGGTCCCGTTGACGGCGCCCTCGCACGCCACCATCCTCACTGGCACCTATCCCCAGTTTCATCTCGTCAACGATTTCCAGGTCCCGCTTGCGCCCGAGCTGCCCTATGCTCCCGAAATCTTGCGCAGCCACGGCTATCACACCGCCGCGTTTGTCGGCAGCATGGTTCTCGATCCGGGCGTTGGATTTGCCCGCGGCTTTGAGCGTGGGTTCGACACCTACGACGCCGGCTTCCACCAGATGCAACCGGGAGAAGACCGATACCACTCGTCGGAGCGCCGCGGCGCCGACGTGGTGGCGCATGCTCTGGCGTGGCTCAGCGAGCATCCTCAGGGCCCGTTCTTCATGTGGTTGCATCTTTACGATGCGCACGATCCGTATGAGCCTCCGGAACCCTTCAAGACCAAGTACCCTTCCGCGCCGTACGACGGTGAGATCGCGTATGCGGATTCCGCGGTGGGGACGTTTCTAAGCCAATTGCGGGCACGTGGACTGTACGACGGCGCGGTCATCGCGGTGATGGCCGATCACGGCGAGGCGCTCGGCGACCACGGGGAAGATACTCACGGATTCTTTCTCTACGATGAAACCATCCACGTGCCCCTCGTGATCAAACTGCCAGGTGCGGCTTCGGTCAAAAAAGATTTGGCGCCAAAAAGTTCGGGGACGAAAATCGAGAACCGGGTTGGCCTGGTGGATGTGCTGCCGACAATTTTGCAGGCGGTGGGAATTGCAGTTCCACAGGAAGTGCAGGGAGTATCGCTGCTGAGCTTGCTGATGCCGAAGCCCGCGCCCGCCGAAAGCGCCGGAACGAGCGCGGCGCCGGACGCATCCCTCGACCGCCCATCCTATGCGGAGACGGACTATCCACGGAACACTTACGGATGGAGTCCGCTGCGCGCCCTGCGCACCGGCAAGTATCTTTACATTAAAGCTCCGCGGCAGGAACTTTATGACCAGCCGGCGGATACCAAGTCCGAGCACGATTTATCGGCGGCCTCGACTGCAGTGACCAGCACGTTAGCAGGCCAGCTTGATGAATTCCGGCAAAAGACGGGCAGCACCCGAGAAGCGCCCAAATCGACTGTCGATCCGGAAGCGCAGGCGAAGCTGGCGGCGCTGGGCTATGTCGCCACCGGCAGCAATGCTTCGAAGGCAGGTGTCGCTGGCGCCAAAGAGCAGGGTGCGGATCCGAAGGACAAAATCGAAATTGCCAACCTTATCCATCGGACATACTTGCTTATCGAGGATCAACGCTGCCAGGAAGCCGTTCCTCTGCTCCGGCAACTGATAGCGAAAGCCCCAGACACGCCGCTCGCCTATGCCCAACTAGGGCAGTGCTTGTTATCGCTGAAGGAATACGCGCAGGCAGTGCCCGTACTGCGCAAGGCCGTGGAATTGCGTCCGGACATGACCCTTCCGCATTTCCAGTTGGGTGCGGCATTACTCGAAACCAAGGACATCGCAGGAGCAGTGCCCGAGTTGGAAGTGGTCGTGGCCAGAGTACCGAACTGGGAGGAAGCGCACCTTTTGCTGCAGATGGCCTATGCTCAGACGCATCGCATGGCGGAAGCGATCAAGGAATGCGAAAAAGTGCTCGAATCCGACCCGGATCATTACGGAACGAACCTGCTTCTCGGTCGACTTCTCGAACTCACCGGCAAGCCCGCAGCCGCGGTGCCGAGGTTGAAGAAGGCTGCGGCGCTTGATCCCAACGCGTTTGAGCCGCACATGTTTCTTGCCGAGGCGTATGGCCAGTTGGGACGAAAGACAGATGCCGCCCGGGAGCGTGCTGTCGCCAAGCGCTTGGGAGCACGTGACGAGGAGTGAGGTCGCGCTCCGGGCGAGCATGGCCGCAGGCGACAATGTGATGGTCATGGTTGATGGCATCGGTAGCGACGGCAAGCCAGCGCACAACGAGTGGACGGGCAAGTACGACGGCAAAGACTATCCAGTGACCGGCGATCCGAATTCAGAAGGCTGGCGTCGGTTCAAGTCCGTCCCTGACCACCACATTTCCAAAGAACTTGAGCGCTGTCACCCTTCGGCCGCTGCTCGATTGAAGAAGCTCGATTGAAGAACATGATGCGCCCAGCGCATGTGCCACAGAAACCGCACAGAATCCGCGCCGCTAATTTGTCCTCCTGCATTTGCCGCCTACTCATCCTGCCATTTCTTCTTGGCTCCACTCTATTGTTCGCTTCGGCTGCATCCTTTATCGGCCCCGGAGGCGGAGGCTCGTTCTTCGAACCGACCGTAAGCTCCCTCGACCCGAACCGCGTGCTCGTCGCCTGTGACATGACGGACGGCTACTTCTCGGACACCGGAGGCAAGTCTTGGCGCAGCTTCAATCTGCGTGGCCGGATCCGCTTTTTCGCGTTTGACCCTGCGAACCCCAACGTTCTGTACGCCAAAAGCATCGGGCTCTGGCGCAGCCCGGATGCCGGCATCACCTGGTCACTCATCTATCCCGATCCGCGCGAAGTGACCGGAATCGAGATGCACGGAGACCACGCCGCCGAAAAACTCATCACCAGCCCCAGCCGGCCGCCCATTCTCGCCCTGGCAATCGCTCCCGGAAACTCTAAAACTTTCTTCGCCGCCTTCGGAGACCAGCAACCTCCCCAGCAACCTCCCCAGCAATCTCCCCAGCAATCTACATTTTTCGCGATCTCGACCGACTCCGGCAAAACTTGGGGGAATCACACTCCCTTACCACCGGGCACGCATCGCCTCCTCGTTGATCCCACGCCGGGTATCGAGGTTCCGGACATCTACGCCATCGGCAAAGTATCCATGGCTGCTCGCCTCCGCGGAAAGTGGGTCGAAGTCCGCTCTCCCGCTGACGTAAAAGAATTATCGGATGTAGCTGTCGGCTTTTCGCCCAATCGATTGGCTAGGCTCTATGTTGTGGCTGGCGGTGAACTTTTTGTTTCCAGCGACTCCGGAACCACCTGGCACAAATCATCGCTCCCGGGAAAGTCAGAAGCACGCGCGATTGCAGCCAGCCCCGATCATTCCAATATCGCGTACGTTTCCTTTCGCGGCCGCAACGAAACGTTCGGACTTACCGGAGCTGCCGCCGCCACCTACTTCGGTGTCGCCCGCACCGAAGACGCCGGAGCAACCTGGAAACTCGTGCGCCACGAATCGGGATCGGAACGCAAACCATTTGGCGACGACTGGATAGGCGAATTTTTCGGATCGGGATACGCCGCCGCTCCGATCGCCCTCGCAGTCGCGCCTCATCACCCGCTGACGGTTTACTCGACCGATGCCGGACGAGTTCTGCGCAGCGACGATGGCGGCGAGCATTGGAGAGCAATCTACTCTTCGCGGCTGGGCGACGGCACATTTTCGGGAATTGGCCTCGAGGGCGCCACCGCCCATGGAGTCCATTTTGATCCTTTCGATTCCAGAAGGATCTTCATCTCGTACACCGATACAGGTCTTTTTCGTAGCGACAACGGGGGCGCGGGCTGGTTGCCCTCTACGGAAGCCGTGCCCCACCCGTGGCTCAACACCACTTACTGGATGGTGTTTGATCCCGCCGTCCGCGGACGCGCTTGGGCTGTAATGAGCGGCACGCACGACCTGCCTCGGACCAAGGTCTTTGACCGAAAGTCGCCCGCGGATTTTGTCGGCGGTGTCATGACCAGCGAGGACGGCGGCAAGACATGGCGGAAGTCGAACGACGGCATGCCGCCAACCGCCCCAACTCATATCCTGCTTGACCCCGGCAGTCCGCCGGATGCGCGTGTCCTCTACGTGGCCGCTTGCGGAAAAGGAGTCTATAAATCCGTTAACGGAGGCAAGACTTGGGAACTGAAGAATGACGGAATCGCCGAGAAAGAGCCGCTGGCGTGGCGTATGGTCCGCGATTCTTCTGGAGGACTCTATGTGATCCTGGTGCGGCGCAAGGAAGAAGCGCCGCCCGGCTCCGCCGACGATGGGGCCCTGTACTATTCTGCCGACGCCGCCGCGCACTGGAGGCGAGTGGCATTGCCCGAGGCCGTCAATGCACCAAACGGATTGGCCACCGACCCGAAAAATCCCGACCGCCTCTATCTGGCAGCCTGGGGCAGATTCACGCCCGCCGGACAAACGCCAGGACAAACACCCGGACAACAGGGTGGCGGCATTTATCTCTCAACGAATCGTGGCAAGTCATGGAGACATGTGCTGGCGTCCGACCAGCACATCTTTGATGTAACCGTGGATGAGCGTTCGCCGAATCTGGCCTACGCCGCCGGCTTCGAGTCGTCTGCATGGAGATCGAAAGATGCCGGCCTCAGTTGGCAACGCATCCCCGGTTTCAATTTCAAGTGGGCTCAGCGGGTAATCCCAGACCCTCACGACGCCGGCAAGATCTATATCACCACATTCGGGGGTGGAGTCTGGCATGGCCCTGCCGAAGGCGATAGCAGCAACATCCGCGATATCACAACGCCCGTCGTAGAGCATTCCCACTCCACTTCCGCACCTCCGCCTCGCCCCCACTAGAGGCTGCCCCGTTTCAAATTGGCTCGTGTAGAGCGGACACTCTTGTCCGCTGCCTTTGACCTTGTGTCGGGAGAATACCGGAAAGGCCACGCTGTTGCTCCAGCCGCGAAGCGGCGACACAGGAAAGCCCGGCACGTCAGTGCCGGGTAGCAAAGTGGAACAAGGTTGAGTCCGGAGGGACGACACAGTAGTTGCGACACAGTCTCGAACATCCCCTAATCGATGACGAGATCCAGAGCGGCAGAATTCCCGTTGATAGGACATCCCAACCCCTGCGACACTGAAATCCGCACACTGCTCCCGCTGCCAAATGATTCCAGGGTCTCCCGAGTAATCGTGGTCTGAAGGTGGTGTGAGTCCAGGAACGTGGTCTCCAGCGTGCTTCCGTTCCACATAATCAGCGACTGCGGAGTAAAGCCGTTTCCCACTACTGTCAGTGGAACTGAATTCACATCGCTTGGAATGGTGCCCGGTGAGAGTGAGGTAATTTGAGCTTGGGATACTCCCTGACAGCTCACAAACATCCCACTACAAGTCCAGCCAGACAACAACACCGTCAGAGCCGCAAGGAGGGCAATCCAAGAGAAGAGTTTACAGAGGGAAGAACGCATACTAGCCTCCCTAACTACGAGGCCAACATTTTACACCCGCATCACCGGCTATTCCACCTGCGCGGGTGCCCCCATCCTTCCACGCACTTTGCGGAAGAGCCTGCCCTGAGTGCCCATGGGCCTTTAGCCCACCGAGGAGCGTAATGAAAGAGACCGCTGGTCTAGCGATGCAATCGCTTGCTAAAAACCCTGAATTCCGCAACAGCCCTGAAAGAACGGAGCCAACATGAATGAACGCTAGTGCCAAGCCAAGCCGGCGCCTGCAATTCCAATCCGCCCTCGCAAGGAATCGCTGCTGCAGAATCTTAGCGGAGAGTTGTCAAGTAGGCCCTGAACCGTGTCCTGTCATTTTACAAACTCTTGACTGGCTGTAGACAAGCCGTGAGACGGATTGCGATATAACCCAGACGACGGATTTTGGATGTGAGAGGCTCCGCCATGAATCGCTTTTTGTTGGCCCTTTGCCTGATCGCGCTTGCAGTCTCAGTCGCTGCGCAAACACCAGCCGCACCGACCATCACTCCTCTGTTCAGTTTCCCTTGCGACTCCACGCTTTCCCAATGCCCCGACGGAAGCTTTCTTGCGGGGTTTCTCGAAAGCGCGGACGGCAACTTTTATGGAATCGCCTCGGAGGGCGGAACGGGGATTAACTCGCAAGGTAGCATCTTCAAGATTACTCCGAGCGGGGAGTTCAATTTGTTATATAGCTTCGCCGAATTGCCCGACGGCAGTCTTCCGAACGGCGCCTCGCCCACCAGCCTTGTGGAAGGGGTGGACGGAAGTCTCTACGGGCTTACCCTCCTGGATGGCAGCAACGGCGTGGGAACTGCTTTCCGCCTAACCAAGGCCGGCGTCATCACATTGCTGCACAACTTCTGCAATACGCTGACCTGCAGCGACGGTGCCTTCCCCACGTTTCTTGCCCAAGGCATTGACGGCAACTTGTACGGAACAACCGGCCCGCAGAATTTCCCGACCAGCGTCATCTTCCGCATGAGCCTGAGTGGCGCATACAAGGCTCTCCATACATTCGATACCAAGACGCAGCCGGATGGCCTGGGAGCATTTAATATGGTGCAGCTGCCGGACGGAAATTTCTACGGCACCACTGTGGCTGGCGACCACCTCAAGCCGTGGAACTCCGTCTTCCGCTTCAATCCTTCGACCAGTGCGTACACGATCCTGCATCCGTTTAATTCGCCGAATATCAATTTGCCGAATGTCGCGGCCAGCGGACTGACGTTCGCTTCGGACGGAAATCTCTACGGACTGCGGGTAGGGAGCATCCTGTACCGCATTACGACGACGGGCAGCTACCACGAGATCGGCGCGCTCTCGTCGACGCAGAACATTGACGGGGATCTTATGCAGGCGTCGGATGGTACTCTGTGGGGCGATTTCTTCCAGCCGCCCGGGCTCATCTTCAACTCCACACTTTCCGGCAAGGTCCTAAGGCATATCACTCTGAACGCATCGGTGGTTGGATCGCAGCCTTTTGGTTTGCTGCAGGCGGCGGACGGGAAAATCTATGGGATGTCTGCAGCCGCCACGAGTGGGCCTCCGTCGGGCGGAACGTTCTTCGTGATGGATGCCGGGCTGGCGCCGCCGCAAGCGCGAATCATCAACTTTCTGCCGTCGAGCGGAAGGCCGGGATCGACTTTTGTGCTGCAAGGTTCGCACTTCGTCGGCACGACCAACGTCACGATCAACGGCGCCGGGGCGAGCTTCAGCGTGCTGACGGCGAACTTCATCCGTGTCACGGTTCCGGCAGGAGCAACTACCGGGACGATTTCGGTCACAAACGCGGGTGGAACATCGACAAGCGCGAAGAGCTTCACTGTGCAATGAGTGCTCGATTAACGAGAGGGCACATCAGCGGCCAAAGCTGCGAGGAACATCGCCGCCCGATTCGCGGCGCTGAACCACTGCGCCACCGGAGGGGAGACACCGTGCTCTGCGCGGCCAAAATGGATCCCCCAAGCAGAACCGGGCACTCGGGAACTCTAGTCTGCTGCCTTCCGCTTTCCATGGACAATCGTACGGGGAGAGATGTGAGAAAAGTTCCCGCAACAATTGATGTAAGCAGTCGTGAGCGGTCAAAATCCCCCTCGCCTGGTCAATCAGCGTCATCGGGACGCTATCAGGCTTACAGCAGGCCGACTGAAGCCCACGCTCAGGTCTCAGACCCCTAACCTCTTGACTTTCGGTCACTGCCAGTAGTGCGCGGCCAAACTGGATCCAAAGTGCAAAAACTTTCGTCTTGACCCCAGCTTGCATTGGGAGGACAATCCGACCGCGACTCAAAGTCTGCCGCCATGCAACTTCTGTCTCCCCACCGGTAAGCGGCACGCGGCCTGTTTTGGACCGATTAAATTTATCGATCTGTTGTTGCCTCGAATGGTTCGAACTTCGGGCAAGACGTCGAGCTGCGAGCGACATGGTAAATCTGGCCGCTAATGGATCACTATCTCTTTTGCATGATCCATGATCCGTGATCCATCGAATATCGACATCGAACATCGAATATCGGACATGTCGGCGGAGCCTTCATAGCGTGCGGTGAACAAACCGGAGAATTTGTCAGCTCCAGGGTCAGCTCTGGGGCCAGCTCTGGGTTCAGCTCAACGACGAGGACGGCCCGGGTTGGCAGCGTTTGGGAAAGGTCGTACGCCAGTGCCTGCAACTCAAACTCGAACTCACGAGATCGCGATGACGCTCGAGGACAATACGAGCAGGAAATTGAAGATCGCGATTGTGGCCCCGAGCTTGCGCTACGTCGGCGGGCACTCGGTCCAGGCAGACCTATTCCTTCGCCATTGGCGCGACGATCCCGACGCCGAAACAATCTTCGTAGCTATCGATCCTCCTTTGCCGAATTGGAGTGGGCGGGCCAGGAGAATCCGCGGCCTCCGTACCCTTCTACGTGAGCCGCTCTATTTTATTGATCTCTGGCGTGCGCTTGCGCATGTAGATATAGCGCATATCTTCGCCTCCTCCTACTGGTCATTCTTGATCGCGGCCGCTCCCGCCTGGTTGATCGCCAAGCTTCGCGGTGCCCGGACATTATTGAATTATCACAGTGGCGATGCGCGAGATCATTTAACGCGCTTTCGCTCTGCTCCATTCGTGATGTCTCGCGTAGATGAACTCGTCGTTCCCACACGGTACTTGACCGACGTACTCGGCGAGTTCGGACTAAGGGCAGTGGTTGTCCCGAACCTTGTTGACCTGGCTCAGTTTCAGTATCGCGCGCGGCGTCCGCTTCGGCCTCATCTCATCTGCTCGCGCGGGTTCTCCGCTTATTACAGCGTGGATGTCGTGGTTCGGGCTTTCGCAGAAGTCAAACGTGCCTACCCCGATGCGACGCTCGCTTTGCTCGGAGAAGGCCCGCTCGAAGGCGAGATTAGGAGCCTTGTATCAGATCTGAAGCTCGCCAGCGTAACTTTCACCGGCGTTGTTTCGCGCGAACGAATCGGGGATGTCTATTCGCAGGCTGACATCTTCATTAATGGATCATCCGTCGACGCCCAGCCGGTTTCCGTCATCGAGGCCTTTCGTGCAGGCACGCCCGTCGTGACCACTTCGCCTGAGGCGATGCCTTACCTCGTCGAGCATGAACGCACCGGACTCCTCTCGCCGGTTGGAGACGCGAAGGCGTTAGCCGCAAATGTGACTCGACTGCTTAGCGATAGCGACTTAGCCACGAGAATCGCCGAGAACGCATATCGGGAATCATGTAAGTACGATTGGGATGTTGTGCGTGGACAGTGGCTCAGCTTATATCGAAGCATGTTGGCTCCTTCGCTTGCGACCGCCCCTCCAGAAGGTGAAAGTGCCAGGAGCATTCTATGAAAAAAGGCTGCCTTCCTCGATCGGGACGGAGTCATTAACCGTAAAGCTCCCGAGGGCCAATATGTCACACGCTGGGAGGAAATGGAGTTTTGCCCGGGAGCGAGTGAAGCCATCCACTTGCTGAACCGCGCCGGATTTTTCGTAGTTATCGTGACGAACCAAGCTTGTGTCGCGAGAGGCTTCATGACCGCCGCCGAACTCGAGTCTATGCACACACGTCTATGTTTCACGCTCGAAGCTGCTGGCGCCACCATTGACGCAATTTATTACTGTCCACATGGAAACGAACCGCCTTGTTCTTGCCGTAAGCCCAAACCAGGCATGCTCTTGAATGCCGCTCGCATACATGATATCGACCTTGCCCGGTCATGGATGATTGGAGATTCCACGCGAGATATGCAAGCTGGCCGCGCCGCCGGATGTAACACAATCCGGGTTGTGGATGACGCCGGCTCAACCGATGGTTCCCGAGACATGGTAGCGTCATCGCTCTTGGACGCAACCTCCAGAATCTCGCTCTTTGAACCGTCTCTGCGTCAGCCATCGCAACCGAGTCTGACGAGATACCTTAGTGTCGCGGTCTGATTGTAGGCATCGGAACAACTGACTATGTGGGAAACCAGGATATAAGAAGATATAACTCGTCCGGCGATACAGCACTCATTGTTACCCTGCTCTGAGGAAGCGTGGAATCGTGATCATCACAAGCACGCCACTTCGTGTTTCGTTTTTTGGAGGTGGCACCGATTATCCGGTGTGGTTCCGGCAACACGGCGGCGCGGTACTGTCGACCACAATCGACAAGTACTGCTATATCACTTGTCGGTGGCTCCCGCCTTTTTTCGAATACCACAGTCGCATCTCCTATTCGAAAGTTGAAAACGTTTCCCACAACAACTTGATTCAGCATCCGTCAGTTCGAGCCGCCCTTCAGTTTTTGAGAATTGAAGAGGGCATCGAGATTCATCATGTGGCCGACCTGCCTGCCAGGTCCGGTCTTGGCACGAGTTCGGCATTCACGGTAGGGCTTCTACTCGCTCTCCATGCTTTACGAAATGAGACGTGCGATAAGCGCACACTCGCGCGGGAAGCCACACACGTCGAGCAGGATCTGCTTAAAGAAGCCGTCGGCGCACAAGATCAGGTTAGTGCGGCCCATGGAGGGCTCAACCGAATCAATTTCGATCCCGACGGCTCCATCGAAGTAAGACCGATGTTGACGTCGTCCGACAGACTCGCGGAACTCGAACGGCATTTGGCATTGTACTTTACAGGATTTTCCCGAGCTGCCTCTGAAGTTGCTCAAGAGCAAGTAAGAACTACCCCTCAAAAGGCGCGCGAATTGCACACGATGCGCGGCTTGGTCGATGAAGCCGAGGCCATTCTCGCAAGCCCCAGTTGTCCGATATTTGAGTTTGGTCGATTGCTCGACAAAGGCTGGCAAATAAAACGCACCCTGACGAATAGAATCTCGACTCCCTGTATTGATGAAATCTACGACGCGGGCTGCGCCGCCGGAGCGCTTGGAGGCAAGTTGCTGGGAGCGGGCGGCGGTGGCTTCATGTTGTTCTTCGTTCCGCCGGAACGAAAGAAGGCATTGCGGGCGCGGTTGGACAAACTATTGCACGTCCCATTCTTGTTTTCAAATAAAGGAAGCGCCGTCGTAGTTCACGAGAAAGAGGGAATCTCCCATCCCGGACCATCGACAGTAAGCGCGGCGGTAAGCGCAGTAACTAAGACCAGAAATCAACGAGCTGTGCTATGAACGGACCAAGTCGTGTCCTATACATATCGCATTCTTCTCCTGTACCTGCAAAGCTAGGTCCGTCTCGCCGGCATTACCACATCCTCGATCAACTATCGCGATTCTATGAAGTTCATCTTCTGTGTCTTGGAACTCAGCTGCAGGCGAAAATGTTTGCCTCCGCATTCGCCGGTCGCATCGCCGGCTTTGATTTTGCCTTGACTCGACAAAAAGGAGCCGCGAAAGTCATTCGCAAAGTATGGCAGACCTCAATATCGCAATGTGACTTTCTGCCTGTGCTCGAACCGAATCTCCGCCGGCTCTGCATCGAAGTTACATCCTCGGGATCGTTCGACGCCATCATTCTCTCCACTGTATTGCTGCGCGACCTCCCGCTGCCCGAAAGCGTTCCTATCGTCGGGGACACCCACAATGTCGAATTCGATGTCCTGATCCGGACTTCGGTGTCAGCACACACCTTCATGCGGCGACACTATGCTCGTTGCCAGGCCGGCCCCACTCTTCGAGCGGAGCGCCGCTGCGCGCACAATGTCGATTTGTTGCTCGCCAGCTCAGACCGCGACCGGCAAGTGTTCCAGCAGGAGCTTGGTGTACAGCAGGTCGAAGTAATCCCAAACGGTGTCGACATCACCGAATTTTCTCCTGCCCAGACTTCCGGACAACCCGCGACCGTTCTCTTTACCGGTTTGATGAGTTACTATCCCAACCAACAGGCGATACGTTGGTTCTTAGACGCGGTCTTCCCACTGCTTTTAAAGAAGGTTCCTAATGCAAGGCTGGTTGTGGCCGGGGCCCGCCCTCCTGCATGGCTCACTGCTAGAAGCAACAGTATGTTGGAAGTAACTGGTGAAGTTTCCGATATGCGTCCCTACTTCGAGCGCGCCCGTGCCGTGATTGCGCCTTTAATGATTGGCGGCGGAACACGAGTAAAGATTCTTGAGGCTCAAGCCATGGGGAGGCCTGTAGTCAGCACATCGCTCGGAGCGGAGGGCCTCAATATGAGTGATGGCCATTCGATACTGATTGCTGATGACGCCCCATCCTTTGCGGAGCAAGTAGCTCGTCTGCTCACAGACGATGATTTCGCTTCGAAGATGAGCTTGAACGCTCGGAAGCGCGTGGTCTCGGATTATGATTGGAACCGGATTGGCGAGCGGCTCGAATGCGTGCTTCACCGCAACATTGGGCTAACTCGTCGAAACGCGATAAACCTAACTCCTTGTGATGAACTGCTTGTAAGTGACCGGCAAATATGTTGACCAAGCTTGATCGCTGCTTCCTCTTATGCTCCGCTCGCAACCGCCAGCGTGTCTGCGTGGAGCATGGACAGTCCGCCCCTGAGGAAAGGGAGCACACATGATCGTTGATAGCCGCACAATACCTTCCGGAACCGTTATACGAGCGGATCTGTGCATCATGGGTGGGGGTGCTGCCGGCATTGCGATTGCCCGCGAATTTGTGAATCATCCCTGGCGGGTTCTTCTTCTGGAAAGCGGAGGAACACGGCTCCGCCACGAGAATCAATCGCTAAATAGAGGCAATGTCACCGGCCATCGCTATCCCTCGCTCGAGGCCTGCCGCCGGCGCGTCTTGGGAGGATCTACAACGATTTGGGGCGGATGGTGCAGACCGCTGGACGAGATCGATTTCGAGGAGCGGGACTGGCTGCCGAATAGCGGCTGGCCCTTTAACCGAAATCATTTAAAGGCTCAGTATGCGCGGGCATGTGCTGTTTGTAAGGCTGGAGCGCATGGCGTCGATCGTGAATCAGCAGGTTTGCAACATTCCGGACAGCTCTTAAACCCTGCTCAGAATAACTTCGAGGATATTCTCTTTCATGTTGCTGGGACGCGCTTCGGGGAGACTTACTGGTGTGAACTGAAACGCGCGCGAAATCTCGATCTCATGTTACATGCCAGTGGTATCCAAATCCTAATGGATCGCAATTGCCAGGAAGCACATTCCCTTCGGGTTGCAACTTTAGC
Source organism: uncultured Acidobacteriaceae bacterium (assembly GCA_963789205.1). Classification (GTDB taxonomy): domain Bacteria; phylum Acidobacteriota; class Terriglobia; order Terriglobales; family Acidobacteriaceae; genus Acidiflorens. Next base: position 625,701 of record CAWBJV010000005.1, on the reverse strand, counting down.
GGGCAATCATTTTACTGTCTCTGCCCGTAATTTTGTTCTCGCAGCTGGCGGTATCGAGAATCCGCGGATTCTACTTGCTTCGCGCCAAATGCGGCCATCTGGCGTAGGTAACGACAACGATGTCGTAGGACGCTTCTTTGCTGACCACTTACATCTCAAGTTGCGCAGTGTTGTTCTCAATGGGCGGCCGGTGCCAGATTTTTATCTAACTCGCAAAATAGGCGAAGCGGTATTTCGCGGCGGAATGTCGCTCACCGAAGAGGCGCGTCGTCGAGACAAAATGCTTGGGTTTGCCGTTACCATTCACAATGCCGACGATCCGCATGACGTTGTCTATCCTCCCTTCAGCAATGCTGGCTACGGTTCTCTTCACGTACTCGCGAAATCCCTCATGCGCAGAGAATTGCCCGACCAGTTTGGGTATCATTTGAAGACTGTGATTAGCCATCTCGACAATGCCGCCGCTCTTTCATTCCGAAAGCTGATCAAACCGCGATGGCGAGCCCTGCTGATCGGCTGCCGCGCCGAGCAGTCGCCGAATCCTGACAGCCGCATTGTGCTTGAGCATGAGAAAGATGTTTTTGGAGTGAACAAGGTTCGATTAGATTGGCGGCTTACACGACAGGATGAAGAAAGCCTATCGCGAGCGCAACAGATTTTGAACAACGACTGGAACTTTCCCGGAAAAGACCCGCACAAAGCTGGCGCGGCCGATGAGCATACGATAGATATTACTGCTGCCGCCCATCATATGGGGACAACTCGGATGCATCGTGATCCCAAACGCGGAGTAGTCGACGAACAATGCCGCGTTCACGGTACCCGCAATCTATACATCGCCGGTAGTTCTGTTTTTCCTACCACCGGCTGGGCGCCGCCCACGCTAACCGTCGTCGCGCTGGCGCTTAGGTTGGCCGATCATTTGAAGCAATCTCAATCATCAACTCACTCGGACATGCCTGAATCGGACATGTTACTGTCTTCGCATCGTTAAAGATAAGCTCAAGGTAAGTTCAAGGTAAGTTCAAGATAAGTTCCTGGCATAGCTCAGGCGGCTCCCACCAGTTGTGACGATTGCTTCAGCGCTTCCGCAATCTGCCTCGCTCCCCGTTCAAATGTGATCGTGGGATTCCAACCCAGCTCTCGTCGGGCTCGCTCGATCGAGTAGGAGTTATCGACCAGGAAGAACTCGAGTTTCTTTCGCGTGAGAGGTGGGGTCATACCTAGAACGGGAAACAACAATTCGGATATTCTCGCCACCGGAATGGCCGCCGCCAGCGGCACACTCAGTCTGGGTAAGGTCGTGCCCATGGCCTGCGCGATCGTTTCGCACATGGAACGAATGGTCAGAATTTCCGGTCCAGCGATATTGTAGATGCGCCCTTTTATGCCGTCGGTCCCGGCACACTTCAGTACTCCAGCGACCGCGTCGTCGATCGCGACTGGTTGCATCGTGTTTCTTGCGGGGCCGATCATGGGTAACTTGCGCAAAGCAATTTTGCGAAAGAGGTTAGTGGTTACCGGTGACCCCGATCCATAAATCCACATAGGCCTCGCTATCACGGCCGGAAGCCCGGCCTTCGCGGCATCGCGGACGATTTGTTCCGCCAGCATCTTCGTTTCACCGTAAGCGTCGAGCGGACGGCAGGGAGTCTCTTCGTCGGCCGGATGTCGCGGGTCTGTCTCTCCTACCACTGCCACAGTTGATATGTGGACAAATCGTTGCAGGTTAGGGCTATCTTTAATTGCATTCACCAGATTCCGTGTCCCTTCGACGTTGATTGAGCGCAATACTTCGCGCGAGATCGACGGAGATCCGATTGTTGCAGCGCAATGAATTACAGTGTCAACGTCGGTGACGGCGGCATGCATGGCAGAGTCTCTTATATCGCCAACCATGATCGCGACACCCGCTTGCCTCAAGAGTTCCCCTTTCTTATCGGATCGAACAAGTGCTCGTACGGAGACACCTAGAGAAAGCAATTTATGGACGAGGGCAAGTCCGAGGAACCCTGACGCGCCAGTAACCAGCACGAATTTCATCTCGCGTTGCGCCATGTGCGTTAACCAGCCTGCTCAAGACAGAATTCGGGACCGGTGTAGGGACGTTCTCCCCTCACAGCAGCGCCGTCAGGTCGCGGAACGAGACATGATACGACAAATGAGTTCATGTTGATCACCCGTGAAATATTCGCATGAAATCGAATTCATTCGCTTACAATGGACCAGCATTGAGCCGTTAGCAAGCCTCCCCCCTCCTGGAATGAAAATGAAAAAGACTGCGTTCGTAACCGGTGCGGAAGGATTCATCGGGTCTCATTTGGTAGTCTTCCTGCAAGTAAAAGGATGGAAGGTGATCGGTGGCTACCGTTTGCCCGGCGTCAATCCGTTTCCGGTGTTGCCGAATCTTGAGTTCATTCATTGTGATCTGACCGACAGACAACGTGTGGCACAGGCCATCCAACAGTACGATCCCACGCACGTCTTTCATCTTGGAGCGCAAAGTTCGCCTACCCTCTCATGGGCTGATCCGGTTTCAACTTTCGAATCAAACATCATGGGATCTCTGCATTTGTTCGAGGCGATTCGCCAGTTGAACCACTCTCCCGTAGTCGTATCGGCATGCTCGAGCGCCGAATATGGACACGTGCCCGCATCTGCCATTCCAGTGACGGAAGATCGGTCCTTGAGGCCACTGCACCCCTACGGCATAAGCAAAGTGTGCCTGGAACTCCTGGCGCGCGAGTATTTTCTCGACCATAAGATTCCTGCAATCAATCTGCGGCTTTTCAATACGACCGGCCCGGGAAAAATCAATGACGCGCCTTCGGATTTCGTGCGGCAGTTGATCCGGGTCAAGAGAGGTCTCCAATCACCGGCAATCGATGTCGGGAACTTGAAGCCGCGTCGCGCTCTCCTTCACGTGAATGACGCCGTACGAGGTTTTTACCTCGCCGCCTTGAAGGGGCAGTCCGGTGAGACTTACAACCTGTGCGCTGCCAGAACGCACAAAATTGGCGAGGTGTTGCGGATCGCGATTGTTCTCTCCGGCTTGAAGGTGAAAATTCGCAGTACCGCAAGCCTGATGCGGCCCTCGGACGAGCAGATTATCTTTGGCAGCACAAAAAAGTTTCGTAAGCGTACCGGCTGGAAGGCGATGTTTTCGATCAAGGAGACGCTGGCATCCATGCTGGAATATTGGGACCGCGTGATGTAACGGCGGGATGTAGCGCTGTGATGTAACGCGGGATCTTCGCCCTGGTGCTCAGATCGTTACTCGCGTTAAAAGGACGTGTGATGCACGAAGTCAAGGCCATTCTGCTGGTTGGCGGCACCGGAACGCGCTTGTGTTCAGTGCTTCCATCTAAGCCCAAACCGCTGGCCCCGATCGGAGAAAAATCATTCCTTGACCTGATCATCCGCCAGTTACGGTTGCAGGGAATTCGCCATTTGGTGATGTGCACCGGTTATCTGGCTGAGCAGATCGAAAGCAGATTCGGCGATGGCCGCATTTGGGATGTCTCGATTGAATACTCTAAGGAGGAGGAGCCACTCGGAACAGCAGGTGCTATAAAGCGCGCGCATCGCTATCTCCAGAACATCCCCGAGTTCCTGGTGCTCAACGGGGATTCGTTCCTCGACATCAATTTCCATGACTTGATCGCCTTTCATCGAAGCCACGCTGGTGCGGTAGTGACTATGGCTCTCGTTCCGGTTGAGGACGCAGGCCGATACGGAACCGTGCGCCTGGATGCGAGTGACCGCATCGTGAACTTTGCGGAAAAGACCGGAAGCCACTTGCCCGGGCTGGTGAATGGCGGGGTCTACGTCTTTAGCCAGACGGTTTGGCAACACCTTCCGGAAGGGCCCGCCAGCCTTGAAAGCGACGTCCTGCCCGGCTTATGCGAGCAGGGAGTGTATGGGACCGGAGTGTATGGAAAAGAGCAGCGTGGATTGTTTATTGACATCGGCACGCCGGCCGACTATGCGCGCGCTCAACAGCTTCTGCGGTCCCTTTGACGAGCAATGACTTGACGAGCATTAACTTGAAGAGCATGACGAGCTTTCTTTAGCGTTCGCCCTGTTTGCTTTCTCGCAGGACGGGATCGCTCCAGCTGGCTCCAAACCGCCGCAGCTTATGAGGAGTAAGAGGAGTAGATGACGAATAACAATAACAATAATATTGATTTCGAAGTTGAGGTGCGTCGCTCCATCCAGGCGTCGATGGCGGTGCTGGAACTACTTCTCGCGCAAACCGAGGTCCTCTCCCTGATTGCGAAAACCAGCGGCCTCCTGGTGGACGCGTTCCGAAGAGGCAACAAGGTCCTTTTGTTTGGAAATGGCGGCAGTGCAGCCGACGCACAGCACATTGCGGCGGAATTCGTCGGTCGATTTGCCTTCGATCGTCCAGCTCTGCCGGCTCTGGCGCTCAATGTAAACTCATCTGCTGTTACAGCTATCGCAAATGATCACGGCTTCGATCGGGTATTCTCCCGGCAGATCGAAGCTCTGGCTCGCGCCGGTGACGTGGCCGTCGGCATATCCACAAGTGGCCAATCATCGAATGTAATCCAGGCATTGGCCACGGCGAAGAAAATGCGGCTGCACACCATCGGATTGACGGGTCTCAGCGGCAAAGGATTGAAAGACGCCGCCGACTACTGCATTTGCGTTCCGTCAACCGAAACACCGCGTATTCAGGAATGTCATATCCTAATCGGCCATATAATCGCGGAACTAGTAGAGCAGACGATATTTCATGAAGATATTTCATAGGATATTGCATGAAGATATTGCATGAAGATATTTCATGAAAAAAGTCTTCTTCGAGCGCGACGAACCGAACCGCCCTGACCGCATCGCCCCTCACCTGAATGGCGAATCCCCAGTAAGTCTATTCATGATGATCACAAACTTTGAAACGGGCGGATCGGAGCGTCAGTTCACTGTGCTTGCGCAAAATGTCGACCCATCGAAATTTCGCCTTCACCTGGGATGCGTGAGCCGCCGCGGCCCACTGGGCGTTGACTTCCCCGATGTTCCCGAGTTTCGCCTCGGCGGCAGTCTGTATGGCTGGACGTCGGTGCGCGCACGCCTCAATCTCAGTCGTCACCTTCGCCGGAACCAGGTTCAGGTTGCCCACGCTTTCGACTTCTACGTCAACTTGACGCTGATCCCGGCGGCTCGCTTGGCGCGCGTGCCAGTTGTCATCGGCAGCCATCGCCAACTCGGGGACGTGATGACTCCAGCGCAGTTTAAGGCGCAAGCCGTCGCCTTCCGCTGGTGTGATGCGGTTCTCTGCAACTCCCAGGCCGCCGCCAATCGGCTTGCGGCCGCGGGATTGCCGCGCCACAAACTCGCCGTCATCGGGAACGCGCTGCCCGCCGCCTCTTTTCAGGCAGTCGCTCCCGCGCTGCCCCGCCGTCCCGGAGCACTTAGGGTCGGAATGGTCGCCCGTATGAACGCGCACTATAAGAACCATGCCGGATTTCTGCGCATTGCCGCCGAAATTCATCAACGCATGCCGGAGACGGAATTCCTGCTCGTTGGCGATGGCCCTCTCCGCCCCGAACTTGAGCGCCAAGCGGCCGCTCTTGGTCTCGGCGAGCGCGCCATCTTTCTCGGTGACCGCCGTGATATCCAAGCCGTCCTCGCCTCGATGGATGTTGCCGTTCTCACCTCCGACTCCGAGAGCCTTTCGAATGTCATCATCGAAGCCATGGCGGCGAGCTTACCCGTGGTTGCATACAACGTTGGAGGCAACCCTGAGCTCATCAACGAGCAACGCGGAGCGCTTGTCGCCGCAGGAGACGAACACGAATTCGGAATTGCAATTCTCCGGCTTTTGTCCGATGCCAGTCTTCGAGGGCGGCAGGGCAGAACCTCCCGCCAATTCGCGGAAGAGAACTTTGGCGTCGATCGCGTGCGGCGTCAGTACGAGGATCTGTACACCAGGCTTGTCCGCCAGAAAGGCTGAGTAGAGCCCACCGCCCGCCAAAATGGAGATATGTTCCACGTGGAACATTGTACTTGCTCTATTGTACGTACTACTATATACATATAATCAGCGCATATGAAACAACGGAAAAGGGTTAGGAGGGGCGGGCAGGTTGCCCGGACGGAGGCTTCCGCGGGCGGGCCTTCGCAAAAGGCCGCGAAGGATGGGGCACCCACTGTGTGGTTTGCCATCGGCTGGGCCACGCCCAGCGCCTGTTAAAGAACTGGCACGTGTTTGGAAGCGGCGTATCCTATCGCAAAGAGGTTTAGTTCATGAGCGAAGATTCCAAACAGAGCCAGTCCCACATAGACTCGATTGTGAGGCAGGAGGAAGAAGCGCTGGAGCGCAGGTCCAGTTCGGAACGTCTCGCCGATGCGGTTGGAGTTTTCGCGGGCAGCCCTTTTTTCATTGTGCTTCACCTGGGACTTGTGATCGTGTGGCTGGTGGTGAATAGCGGCGAGATTCCCGGGATACGACCGTTCGACCCTCACCCGTTCTCGTTACTCGGAGTGATTGTTGCCGTGGAGGCAGTCATTCTCTCCAGTTTCATTCTTATGCGTCAGAACCGCATGATGCGCCGCGGGGAGCGCCGGGATCACCTGAATTTGCAAGTTGACTTGTTGGCGGAGAAGGAGATCACGAAGGTCTTACAGATGGTACGCGCAATTTGCGGACATATGGGACTTCAGAACATCATGGCGGATAAGGAGATCCGTGAGCTTAGCCAGACCACCTCGATTGAGTCGCTTAGTCAGACATTGGAGGATCGGCTGCCGGGGACATAACCCGAACATTTGGCTAGAGCGCAGCCGCCATACTTGTTCCGGCGGCGGCGAAGACGTCGGCGGCTTCCTGCTCGGCGATGGGAATGAATGCTTGCACGATGTCGCGATCAAACTGGGTTCCACTGCTGCGCAGCAAGCGTGCAATCGCTTCCGAGTGGGGAAGTCCTTGCCGGTAGCAGCGATTCGAGACCATCGCATCGAAGGCGTCGATCACGCAAATGATTCGCGAAACCATGGGAATGTCGTTCCCCTTCAGTCCAGCCGGATAGCCAGTCCCATCCACGCTTTCGTGATGGTGTAGAGCGTAGAGACTGGCCTCTTCGAGCCCAGGGAACAGACGCAGGATTGACCAACTATATTCCGGATGGCGATTGATGAGAGCGCGTTCCTCGGGGGTGAGAGGACCCGATTTTTTCAGAATAGCGTCCGGCACACCGATCTTGCCGATGTCGTGCAGTAACGCGGCGACCTCTACCTGGTAGAGGCGTTCTTCCGGCATGTCCATCTTCCGGGCTACTCGCAGCGCCCATTCTGCCAATCGAGTGCTGTGGACTCCGGTGTTGATGTCTTTCAGGTCGAGCATCTGGTTGAAGGCGCAAACCAGAGAGTTGCGGAAAGCGAGATGTTGCTCTTCCAGCTCCTTGATGCGGAGCACCAGTCCGGACACATCCAGCGCCGGATTTGGGGTTGCCGCCATGTCGTCGTGTGCTCGCTTTCCTGTGCTCGCTTTCTAGTGCAAGAGGCCACAAGCCTGAACCGCCTGGTAAGTATCCAATCGTCCGGCTCCGAGATTCAGATTGCCGATGAAGTCGGCATTCGCCAAACCAACCGGAACATGTGAGCTGGAGCAGTTGCCGTTGGTCCCCAACATCAGAGCCGCGGTACCGGCTACGAAGGGAGTGCTGAATGAAGTGCCCCATCCCGCGGCATAGGTTCCCCAGGGATACGTGGTGACCACGCCTTCTCCCGGCGCGGCCATCCACACCGGTGGTGCGCCGTAATTGGTGAACGAGGACTGGACATCGTAATTCGAAGTCGACGCGACGTCGATGACGCCAGGAAGTCCGCCCGGATAAACCGTTTTATACTGACCATCATTTCCAGCGGATGCGACGGAAATTACTCCTTTACTGTTCGAATATTGGATGGCTCGCGCGAGTTCGGGCGAGTAACTCGAGAAATCGAAACTCATATTCATTACTTTCGCGCCGTGGTTCACGGCATAGTAAATGGCGCGCAGAATATCAGAATCGTAGCCGGTGCCATTCGCGGAAAATGCTTTCAGCGGCATAATCTTCGCCTGCGGGGCGACCAGGTGCACGATGCCAGCAGTCATGGTTCCGTGCCCAAAGGCCTGGTACGGGCCGCCATCGAGCACTGCAACCGTGCGCTGATCGAGCACCGCAACCGTCCGCTGGTTCACGATCGCGGTCTGGGCCTGGCTCGTATTCGGACTGGCCTGAACGTCGTTGGTCTCCGAACCGCCGTACGTGTTTCGCGTGAAGTCGTACCCGTTAACCAAAACATTCTTTAATACGGGGCTGGTGGGATCCACGCCGGTATCGATCACCGCGACCGTCGTTCCAGCGCCAGTGGCGTTGAATGCCGAGTGGGTTGCATCGGTGCGAACCAGTTGATTCGCGGGCTGCGCCACGTAGCCGTGCCAAACCGTTGCCCCGTAGTAAGACGTTGGCGTCTCGTCTGTCAAGTATGAAGGGTAGCCATTGGCATACGCGGGCGTCGTGTTCACGGTCTGGTCAATTTCTACACCGAGGATGCCGAGCTGAAGATTGAGCTGGAGCAGGGCCGTGATCGGATTGAGAAAGGCGGGGAGAGTCACCAGGAACAACTGCCCTTGCGGGTCACCAAGGCTGCCTATGACCTTACAGCCAGTCAGCAAGCAGGTCAGGTTGATACCCCCAAGTCCCAGCGAATCGCGGACAATCAGGCGAGTCTGTGCTTGCGCAGCCGGCGCGCAAAAGGCTATCAGCAATACCAGCAGGCAAGGCACCAGGCCCGCTCGCCGAAGACTCATGTTTGATTTCGTTGCACCCATCGTTTTCCCCTTTTCGATCATGTACCTAAGTGCGAGTTTAGAGTGGAACTTCAGTGCTTGCCACTTACACCCGTACTCTCTCTGGAGTAACCCGTTCTGGTTCCTTTGGTAAGCCATATTTGTTACCTTTATCTTGGATTTGTCAGCGGAATCCGCACGGTATTGCGTTCCGCCGCCTTAACCGATAACCACAGATGATCTTGTGGTTTAAACTCAATGTGGAACTCTCCCATGGCGTTGACAACGGTGGTCGCGACCACATAATCGTGCTCTGTCGACACCTGAATGATTGCGTCGCTCTGCGAGAGTCGCACGGCTCGTTTGTCGAACACCTGGCCGACCAAATGAACCGTCTTGGATTGCGCGCGATGACCGAATCGTAAATCCACGGTCAGACCTTCGGCTTCGTAGACGACCTGCCATGCGCTGAGTGCAGCGCTGCTGCGCACCCCCACCGGTAGCGGTTGTGCAAAGCTGTCAAAAACCAGGTTCGCCACAGTCCAGTTGGCCGGAATCCACGCGCGGAGCTGATGTGCAGGCTTGCTGTCAAAGCCCAGCTTCACCAGCCGCACCAGATTCTCGGGCGGCGCATAAGCGTCTTCAGCGCTTGCGAGCCTTTGGACGCGGCTCCAGGCATCAAGAGCGGTCTTGCATTTCGAGCAATCCGCGGCGAGGTGTGCTTTGATGTCTTTGCTGATTTCGGGTTCGCTAATTCCACGAACAAAATCAGCCCAGGGTCGTTCTGAAAAATGCTCCATTCTTATCCTCACGCGCTTCGGGGGTATCGAGAGCAGATCCAGTTACTTGAACTGGGCCTTGTCTCTAATACAAAAGGGAGGGCAGGGACGCAGAAAATACAGGTTGCTATCAAAAAACTTGAGGAGTCATTTAACCCTTTCCTATCAATAAGAAAGGAGCCCAATGATAAGGATGAGGACGGCGGTCCCGCAGACTGATGAATGCAGTTTGCATGGCTTCGGCCTTCGAACGGCCTTGCTGAAGCTGGGTATAGAACTCGATCATGAATTCCTTAGTGCTGTCGTCGTGAACGTCCCACAGGCTCAAGACGAGCGACTGCGCTCCCGCCTGCAACAGGCCGCGGATTAAGCCCATCAGCTCATCACCGGGCGTGACCACATTCAAGCCGGTGGCGCATCCACTCAACACCACCAACTCGACCGGCAGTTGCAGGTGGGCCATATCGTAAAGGCTAAGATGCGACGTTCCCAGGCGAATCGACGAAAACATCGGGTTGTCTTGCCGAAAATATCCGTGCGTCGCAATGTGTACGGTCTTGCTCCGCGGTCCGTAGGTTTGCAATATGTCTTCGGTTGCATCTTCGCCCAGGAATAGTTTGGCATTCGGTAGGATCCGGGCGAGTGCATCCACTTCCGCCCGAATAGCGGGAGTCCGATCGTCGGGCACACCGAGGATTAACGAATCACCGGCGGCATTGGCCGGTTTCGTCTGGCAGTGTGCGTAGACACTGGCACTGGGTGCATACGAAATGGAGAAGCGATCGATCAGATACGATTCGCCGTCGTGCAGAGCATGAAATGGAACGTAGTGAAGCAAGCCATGCTGCACAAAGACAATGTGGCGACAATCGAGCAGATAGCGGATGGGTGCAATTAATTCCTGATACAAGCTTTTCAAGTGCGCCTGGGTCGACTCCAGCATGGGTTGGCTGAAAGTGGCCACATATTGGGGATCAAGGCGGAATTTTGACATCTGGAATTGCAGAAACTGCAGCAGCTTTTGAATTCGCGACTGCACTGTGACTGGACAGATATGAAGTTTGTCGCGGGTCAGCACACACACGACATTGCGTTCGTGGGTACAGAAAAACTCAACCAACGCGGTATCGGCGGGAAGCACAGACCGAATCTCCTCCAGCGACATGTTGGAGGGAACTTGCAGGCCCGCTTCGTTCGCTTCCGCAATGGTGGCTTCTTTCACGGCCCGCATCAAGTCGGACTCGCGCGATCGAGCCTGTTGTTCGAGGTGCTGGACCCGCTCCTGGGAACGTTCTTCCGGCCGCAGTTGTTCGCGCTCGATCAGGTTGTAGTACCAGTTCAGCTCTTCGCGAAGGTTCCTGATCGAACGCACCAGCTCGCTCTGTCCAGAATCGACGGCCGAGGGCACGTGGACGGGCTGATTCAGAAGATCCATGAGGGTTCGCGATTTGGCCTGTTCGATGTAGGCGAACGCCTCTTCAAAGCTGTTCTGGCGGCGCAGGCAAATGTCGACCAGGCTCTCGTAAACTTCAAGTTTGTTCTCGAAGAAAGCGATTTTCAATTCTTCTCCGCGGAGGCTGCTGCGCAAGCGCTCGACGGCCGCACGTGCACGGCAATACGATTGGTAGGCCGCATCTTCATTTCCGGTTACGCGTTCCACCTCGCCCATCAGAAACTCAGCCTGGTAGAGGAGCGTCGGCGAATCCAGGTTCGCGAGGTCCTTCAGCGCCGCGCTACAGTGTTGCTTCGCGAGGCCGATGTCGGCCAGGCGCAGCGCAATTCGCGCCAACAAGAGCTCGGCCAGCACTCCTTTTCCCCGCATCGATGACGTTGACGTCCGGAAGAACTCGTGCGCCGCTGCACAAAGACGCCGCGCCTCGAACAGGCGTCCCTCCGTGAAAAGTACGAGGGCTTCGTACAGGTCAATGAGCGCGGGCCAGACCTGGTTCTGGTCGCGGACAAACATCTCTTTTGCCCGCGCAAACAGCTTGACCGCCTCAAATGCCTGTCCCTGGCGGCTGGCCGCGATGGCGGCAAAGCCCAACGCCTTTGCGGCTTCATAGCCAAAGCCGAGTTCGTGAAAGCCTTCATTCGCCGCCCGTCCCAGTTCGCCCGCCTCGGCGCTCAGATTCAGTTCCAGATAGATTTCGGAAAGGTCAAGATTGCAGAGCGCAAGCTGATAGGCATCGTTCGCCTTCTTTGCGCTGACGGATGCTTCCCGAAGCAGTTGAATCGAGCGCCCATACTCTCCGCGTAAGAAATAAAGGTAGGCGATGTTGTAGTCGGCGTAGGCAACCAGGATCGGCATGTTCTTCTGCTCGCAGTGCCGGCGCGCGACCTGGTGCAGTTCCAATGCCCTGGGGAAGTCGTTGAGACTGATGTGGCACAGCGACAAATTGCTCAGAACAGCCGCCAACCCTTCGGCATCATCGTGCACCAGTATCTGCTCGTACGCGCGCTCGTAAAATGCGAGCGCTTCGGTGAACCGATCCTGCCGGTGATAGATATTTCCGATGTTGATTTCCAGGCGAGCCAGCCGGCGAGTATTCCCCTGTCTCCGAAAAATTGCGCCCGCGCGCTCCCCGGCGGCGAGCGCCTGATCGTAGCGGCCCAGCAATAACAGCGACTGAATGGATCCGCTGAGAGTGCGGGCGAGTTCAGCTTCTTCCCCGGTTTGCTCAAACAGAGCGCTCGCCTGCTCGTGCAATTGGATGGCTTCAGCGTGCTCGTCGAGTGCGTACATGGCGTTTGCCTTCGCGCGTAGACTTCGACCAAGCAGGCTCGGACTGCCGAGTGTTTGCGCAACATCCAGGGCTGCTTCCGCCAAGCGCCTGGCCCGATGCGTATCAATGCGAACCTCTTGCCAAACTTTTTCGGTGAGGGTGTTTACAATTTCATCCCATGCAATTGCCGGATGTTGCGCGACCAACTGTGCGCGGCTCGGGGCGTCGTCAAGCGCGAGCAAGCGCTCGATGATGGCGTCCGATTCGGTTTTCTGAACCGCCCGGACGCTCATTAGAAGCCCCTCTTTTCAAGGTGTTTTCTGAGATAAGCCAGGCAGCGGCCACGGATCGCTCCGATCGAGCCGGTCGCCATCCCCAACTCCTCGGCGATATTCTCGTAGGGGCGCGGAGGAAATTCGAAAAAGAGCAAGCGGACCATCCGCTCACATTTTTCGGGTAACTCTGAGATAGCGTCGCGCAATATTTGTTCCTGCTCGAGCTGCACGAGCATGTGCTCGGGAAAGTCGTCGGCGCTGTTGGCAGGAGTCGCAGCATTGCTGTCTGTGCCCTCGGGGGCAAGTTCGACCAGCCTGTCGGCGGCGCGCTGGTAGTGAAGGCACTTGTGATAGCAAGTTTGCATCAGCCATTTCGGCAAAGCGCGATGTTCGCGCAGTCGTGGCAACTCCGAAAGCAGGTCTACGCAGACGGACTGAAAGATGTCGCCCGCGTCCTGATAGATTCCGAGCTTGATCGGAATCGAGTAGATGAGGTTCTTGTACTTGTCGATCAGTGCCGACCAGGCTTCCTGATCGCCCTTCAGACAGCGGCCGATCAGCCGTTCATCTGAAGAACGATCCCGTGAAGAATCGGGACGTTCCTTCTGCCTTCCTGTCGCGGTTCCCGTCATCGAACTCCCGCGTTCTCCTGAGCCGGTCCGCGAACATAAAGTTCGTCCGCGTTCCACAACGTGTAGGGATCGAGCACGGCAGGATGGAAATTGCCGACCCGGGCATTCGCGCCCGCAAGAATGTTGGGTGTCCCCAGAAAAATGAAGGGAAGATTCTCGGCAATCAGTTGTTGAGCGCGATCGTATAGCTGCTTGCGCTTAGCATAGTCGAGCGTGACCATCTGTTGTTGCATCAATTGGTCAAGTTCGCGCTCCCAGTCGGATGCTGGCTTGGTTTCGCCTAAGTGCCATAAGTGCGAGGTGCCGCTGAAGGCCCAGACATTCATCTCTGGATTTGGGTCGGCATCGCCGCCGCCAAGCCCCATAATCGCCGCATCATAATCAAAGCTTTGGAACACGCGGTCGATCATGGCGCGAAATTCGAGTGGCACCACATGGACCTGCATCCCGAGGTGCGAGAGATCGTCCTGCAGCAGGGTTGCCATCTTCATGCGTTGGCTGTTCGATGAGCTGGTGATGATCGAAAATTCGACTGGCTGCCGCGTTGCATCCAGCAACTGGCCCGCAGCGTTCCACGAATATCCCGCTGCCTTTAGAAGCTGACGCGCCGTTTCGACGGACCGCGACGGATGCGGGATGGTCTGATTGATCCAGAGCTTATTACCGGGACCCACATTCCCCCACAAGGCCGCGCCCCGCGCCCCATAGACCAGGCGCACGATTGACTCGCGATCAACCGCCGCCGAGATCGCCTGACGGAACTTCAAATCGCTAAACCAGGCCTGCTTGCCGGCAACTTCATCGAGCTTCTTCCCACTGAGGTCGTTCAGGTTGAACAACAGGAAGTTATATTCCAGGCTGGGCCCTATATCCGCCAGTTGCGAACCGACGCGCGATTTCTCACGCGAAAGCAGGTTGTAGTTCTCCGAGCTGAGCCGGCTGATGATGTCGGTCTCACCCGCCTCAAAGCGCATCACTTGCGCGTCCTCCGTGCCGACGAACAGGAATACGAGTTCGTCAAGGTATGGCAGCCGCTGATTCTTCTGGTCAACTTTCCAGTAATAAGGATTGCGTTCCACCACAACTCGCTGCCCAGGCACATACTGCTTGAGTCGAAACGGGCCCAATCCGGCGACCTCGGATGCTTGCACATTCAGGGACCACGCCTGCGCGAAGTGGCCCTCGCGATAGGGCTTCTCCAGCAGATGTTTCGGCAGCATCGCTAGGCCGTCGAACAATCTCTCGGCCGCCGCATAGGGACGTGGCAAGGCGAAGCGCACTGTGTATTGATCGAGCTTGGTAACTTGGATGGGCTTGCCGTCGATGATCAGCAGATCGCGCTGCGGGGAATCGACTGCTTCATCCATGTAAACGTTGAACGAGAAGAGCACGTCGTCGGCATCGAAGGTGTGGCCGTCGGAGAATCGAATTCCCTTGCGGAGTTGCAGGGTAAACGTGCGACCGTCCGGCGAGATCTTCCATGATTTCGCCAGTGCGGGCTCGGTTTGCTGCGAAGACCGGTTGATCTCGATGAGATCCCCCATAAGACGACCGATTACCTCGCGTGAAACGGCGTCCGTGGCGGTAACCGGGTTAAGCGTCTTGGGCTCGGATCGTTGCCCAATGGTCAGGTGCCCACCGTAGTGGCCAAAGACATCAGCCATACGCGCGATTTCTTCACCGGGATTGGCCGCTTCTGGCAGGGGTGCTGCGGCAAAGCATGCACCGGCGAGCAGACACACGTGTAGGGTTAGGCGAGCGATCACTTTCATAAACACCCCTTACCCCACAGAACTCAGTTTTCTAGGTTGAGTAAGATTTTAACCGGGAATGGAATACATCAGCGAGGGAGCTATAGATTACGGAAGTAACTACCAAAGCGCACGCCGGAGCAAGTAGCCACCCATAGGAAACCAGGACGCTATATTGCTGCAGCGTGCTCAACATGTTACCCCAGCTTGGCACCGGCTCATTCACTCCAAGGCCGAAGAAAGAAAGGGTTACTTCGGCGGCAATATACCGCGGAACCAGCAGCGCCGCCTGGGTAAGCAACACGCCAAACGTTTCGGGCAGAATGTGGCGCCGGAGGAGATAGAAATCAGATCCGCCGAAGCCGCGTGCCGCCAGAACGTAGTTCCGATTTCGGGCGCTGAGAACCACTCCGCGCACGAGCCTGGCGGGCCGGGCCCAGCCGATTAGGCCGATGACGCCCGTCAAAAGGAAGAACGTCTTGATAGTACTCAGATGTAGCGGCAAGAATGCCCGCACCCCAAGCAGGAAATAGAGCCAGGGCAGCGAGAGGAACAGCTCCGTTATGCCCATCAGCGACTCGTCAACCCAGCGGCCGTAGTAGCCCGCGATGACTCCGAGAATGCTTCCGGCGAGAAGCGCAATGAAAGTTGCCGTGATTCCAGCGGCGACCGAAATCTGGCCGCCGAATAGAACGCGGGAAAATTCATCCCGCCCGTAAGCGTCGGTTCCAAAGAGCAGGACTTTACCGGGCTCGGCAACTCCGAACAAATGCGCGCTAGTTTCGTGGACACCCAGAAGCGTGTAACTCGGTCCACTTACAAAGAAGCGGATGGGATACTCGTGGCTGCGGTCTTCTTTATAACTGTCTTGCGAACTGTCGTGCGGACTATCGAGCTGATCGCCATCCAGTACACTCGTCCATGCATACACAAACGGACGTAAGTGGAATCCAGAATCGTCCTTGAAATGCAACCGCGTGGGCGGAGCATTAGGCAGGTCGCGGTTCTGGGTGGTCGGATCATAAGGCGCAAAGAAACCGGCAAATAGCAAGACCAGATGCGATCCCGCGAGCAGCCCCACCAGGATGGCGGTCCTAGTGCGCATCCATTGCCTCAGTTCGAATGCGCGGGTCAAATGCCAGCAGCATTATGTCCGCAACCAGATTCCCGCCGACCATGAACAACGCCGAGAACATGATTCCGCCGATGACGAGATATAAGTCGCGAGATAGCGTCGCCTCCAATACAAGCGGCCCCAAGCCGGGCCATCCGCAGACGACCTCAACCAAGAGCGATCCACTGAGCAGGCCGGCTAGAGAAAAACCCAGAAGCGAGATGGCTGGATTCGCGGCAACCGGGAGCACGTGCCGAAACAGAAGTCTGGCCCGGCTGATCCCAAATCCGCGTGCGGCTTGGACGTAAGGGGCGCCTAGCACTTCGAGGACGCTGGCGCGAACGTGTCTGACAACTACCGCGGTTTCGCAAAGCACCAGGATGAATGCCGGCAGCGCCAGGTGGAGTAGGACGTCCTGCAATTTCGCCCGGGCGGAGAAACCCTCATAGTCGGCCGACATCATTCCGCCGATGCGCAGGATACGCCAACGCACCGCGATCGCGAGCAGCGCCACCGCAATCACAAGTTCTGGAACGGAAACGAGGAATGAGCTCGTGAGGGTGATCGACTTATCTAGTAACCCCCCACGCCGGTTGGCCGCCCACACGCCCAGAGGAACGGAGATCATCCAGGTAAGAAGGAGCGCCGTAGTTGTGAGCAGCAGCGTGTTTTTTGCGCGGCCCCACAACAGCGGCGCCACGGGTGTGTTGTACGCGATGGAATATCCAAGATCGGCGTGTAGGGCGGATTTCATCCAGCGGCCGTATCGCACCGGAAGCGGCTGGTCCAATCCGTAATGGGAGCGCAGCGCCGCGATCGTTTCCGGCGAGATTTGCGGGTTCACCCGCATCTCGTCAAAGAAGCTTCCTGGCGCCATTTCTGTGAACAGGAAGCAGAGTGCTGACACTCCGATCAGTAACAGAACCGCGCGCACCAGCCTGCGGCCAAGGTAGTTCACGCCGACGCCCCCGTGATCGCCGCGAGATTGGACGCCGCCGCTTTCGCCGAGGCCAGCAGCTTTTTCGTTGCAGCATGGTTTGGACTGGAAATGATCTGTTGGGTTGGGCCGACTTCCACAGTCTGCCCTTCGGACATAACTCCGATCATGTCCGCTAATCGTGTCACTAGGGCCAGATCGTGAGATATAAGAAGATACGTCAGTGAGTGCGCCGCTTGCAGGTCAAGCAGTAGGTTGGCGATTTGTGCTTGGGTGGATAAGTCGAGTCCGGAAAGCGCCTCATCCAGAACCAGCAACTGCGGGCGCAAAGTGAGTGCGCGCGCCAGGGCGAGCCGCTGGCGCTGCCCGCCGCTGAAGTGAAGGATCGATCGGTTGATCCAATCGGGAGCGAGTCCAACTTCAACCATCAAATCGCGAGCGAGATCACGACGGCCCTGTCGATTGCGGCCGCCTTGCGCTTGGCCGCCTTGGCCCGCTTGGGCGCGGATCAGCAGAGGTTCATCGATGACTTCCAGCGCTGAGAAACGCGGGTTCATCGAAGTAACTGCATCTTGGAACACCATCTGGATACCAGACCGAAAGGGAATGAGGTCGCGCGAATCCAGCTGCGAGATATCGGTCCCCTCGATCAGAATTTGTCCCGCATCCGGCCTCTCCAGGCGCGTCACGCATCGCGCCACGGTGGACTTCCCCGATCCAGATTCTCCGACCAGCGCCAACGTTCGCCCACGCGGGATCTCGAAATCGACGCCCCTCACAGCGGCCACGGGGACACGTTTCCGCCATAGACCACCGCGGACGTATTGTTTGCAGAGTCCCTTGACGCGCAGCAAGCTCTGGACTGGTGCATCGTTAGTCGATGATTTAGTCGGCAAGTAAGTCGGCAAGTTACTCCCCATACTTGAAGCAGTTCACAGGTCGCGAGGGTTCCGGCATGAACTCGCGCGGATAACGGCGTGAACAGACATCCATCCGCTCGGAGCAGCGCGGCTCAAACCGGCAACCGACTGGGATGCGGGTCGGATCGGGAGAGTCACCTTCGATCGCGGGAAGCCGGACCCGCGCACTTGATCCTGTGACTACCGCAGATGTCGCAATCCGCATCAGCGCCTGTGTATAAGGATGAAGTGGCCGCCCGAAGATGTCGGCGCTGCTTCCGACTTCCACAATGCGGCCGGCATACATCACCGCGATGCGATCGGCAAATCCTGCAAACAACGTTGGATCATGGCTGATTAACAGAATTGCGGTCCGGTGTTGCTGTCGAATCTGCGACAACAGCGCGAGAATTTCTGCCTGCAAGGTCGCGTCGAGTTTGCTGGTAGGCTCGTCGGCGATCAAGAGGGCCGGCCGGCACGCCACCGCCTGCGCAATTGCGATCCGCTGACGCTGTCCACCACTAAGTTGATGAGGATACGCGGAATAGACTTCCTCCGGGTGATCGAAGCCGACCTCACGAAGCAACTCCGTGACTCGTTCCCGGCGTTGCTGCGCTGTGAGCGGCAAGTGCGCGCGCAGCACTTCGTCGACCTGCGAACCGGCCGTCATCACGGGATTGAGGGAAAGAGCCGGATCCTGCGGGATCAGCGATATTTCCCGGCCGCGGATCGCGCGCAATTCCCTCTCGGGCAGATTCAGCAAGTCGCGGCCGCAGAACTGAATTGTCCCGCCCTGGCATTTCGCGTCCGGCGCCAGCAACCACAGTAGTGCGCTCGCCAGTGTGCTCTTTCCGCAACCGGATTCGCCAAGGAGCCCGACGATCTCCCCCGAGCGAACCTCGATGCTGACGCCATCCAAGGCGCGAATTGGTTCGCCGTCTTCGGGAGAGTACGTAACCGTCAGATCGCGCACCTGCGCAAAACACTCTCTTGAGCTATCCACGAAACAACCTCACTAGTCAGATCTTACCCATAACGCCTCGGCTAGCAATTGCCTATTAAGGAGCGGAGTACGGTGCACCCTGCCGACTTCGTACTGCCTTGGATCCACATCGCGCGAACGCTGTGGGCTCGCTCCGGTTCATTCCCGCGAGTGTATGTGATACACAAGAAGAGTCGCGCAACCCAGATCACGCACGGAGCCGATGAGATGCATCAAAGTCGATGATCGCCGCCATCAGAACTACTGATCACAGGGATCTCCTGGCACTGTCGAAATTCCTCGTCCGCGTGTACAACTTTGAGCCGTCAGATTTTCACTTCGACCCGCGGCTGCTGGAGTGGAAGTACCTCTATCCAAGGGCTGGTTGGCAAGGGAGCCGCAGCTACTTGATGGAAAAGAACGGGAACATTGTCGCTCATGCTGGTGTCGGTCCGGTGTCTTTTCGTCTACCCACAGGGCAACTCGTAAACAGCCTGACGATTATGGACTGGGGCGCCGACTCCACGGTTCCCTTAGCTGGTATCACGCTATTCCGCAAGTTAATGGGGAAGGCTCCGACGGCTTTCATCATCGGAGGGGCCCCAGTGACACGCCAGATCATGCCTCACATAGGGTTTCGTCCAGTCGGAGACGCTCTGACGTACGCCGCCTGGTTGCGCCCATGGCAGGAATTTCGGACGCGGCCCCGCACCGGGAGATCCGTTCTCCGCCTTCTGCACGGGTTGGCGCATCCCGTGCCCGTTCGCAGCCGGCTGAGCAGGCAATGGGAATCTGTTCGGGTAAGCGAATTTGACGATTCGCTCCAGCCGATATTGAGCGGCGAGAAGCGTGCCTGGACGTTTTGCCAGCGAACCGTTGTGGATTTGAATTACCTGCTGAGATGTCCTCACCTGGAGATGCGGGGATTTTTGCTGAAGCGCGAAGGCCGGCTCGGTGGTTATTTCATCATTGGCAAGTCGGGTTGGGAAGCACGATTGCTTGACTTCGTCATTGACTCCGAAGATGTGAACGATTGGAAACACGCATGCGCTGCCGCGACGAACACAGCTTTGCTCGATCCCGAAGTCTGCCGAATTCGCATCCTCTCCACTGTGCCTGTTCTGAGCCAGGCATTAGCGTGGAACGGGTACTGGTGTCAGTACGAGGAACCCATCGTCATTCACGATCCCTCGAAAGCCTTGGCAGGCGCGTTTCCCGTGAGTTTCCAACTCTTCGACGGCGATTCAGGTTATTGACATGAACCACGAACGCGCGACGATCCCGGCGTGATTTGTAAAGCACGAGCACAGGAGCTGTGGGATACAATTCCGCGGAATCCTTTGAGGGGTACCCTTGAGATTCGTCAGTCCGGCTCTGAAGCACCTCGTCTTTCCCACCTTGTCCCTGAGCGGGTACCTCCGCTACACGGCCGGCGCTGGACCAGCGGTCGTGACTTACCACGGCGTTTTCCCAGCCGGCTACGAAGTCCGGAATCCGGCTTTGGACGGCAACCTGGTCCAGGCAGATTCTCTGCGGCGGCAGCTGCAACTTCTGAAGAAGCACTATCACGTGATCACGCCCGAAGATTTTCTGCATTGGTCTGAGGAGAAGCTGTCGCTTCCTCCCCGTTCGATCTTGCTGACCTGTGACGACGCGCTGCGGAACACCCTGACGGAAATGGCGCCCATACTGCGGGAGCTTGGCCTATCCTGCCTCTTCTTCGCCACCGGCGCGTCCGCCGATGAGACGCCGTCAATGCTCTGGTACGAGGAACTCTACCTGATGTTGTTGGACGCGAACGCCCCCATAGCTCTGAGCATCCCCGAAGCGGACATTAACATTAGCACTAGCATTGGCCCGATTGCGCCGAGCGAGAAACATTCGTGTTGGTGGAATCTGGTCGAAAGGCTTTCGCAGTTCGATAGAGAACACAGGCGCGGATTTCTGGATCAGATCCGCGAGCAACTCAAGCTTGCAGAGAACTGGAGAGAGCAATTCTTCCAGGACCGGACCCTTGCCGCCAGATTTCTCACACTTGACAGCGCCGGGTTACGACAACTGGCCGCTGCGGGAATGAGTATCGGCGCCCATTCTCTCTCCCACCCAATTCTGGCGCGGGCGTCCGAGGAATTGGCTTGGCGGGAGATCTCCGAAAGCCGGAATGTTCTTGAGAAGGCTCTGGGGCAGACGGTGTGGGCTTTTGGGTATCCCTTCGGCGATGCCGCTACGGTAACAAGAAGAGACTTGCGGCTGGCGGAGCAGGCTGGTTTCCTCTGCGCCTTTATGAACGTGGGAGGCGGGTTTGGAGCGAAGATCAATCGCTTCGCCCTGCCGCGCGTTCACGTTACCGCCGATATGAGCTTGTTTGAGTTTGAGGCCCACATCTCGGGCTTCTACCGCGCACTGCGCAAGAGGCTTCTGGGCGGCGATGAACTGGAATCGGTGGTTGGCACCTAGGGCGGCAGGAATTTGGTCATCGCGCAGAGCGCTTTTCATCCTCGGTTTTTTCTGTATGATAACCATCCGGGACTCACCGCGGCCCGAACTCTCGGCGAGTCTTAAATGCGGTTTTGTGAAAACAAGCGCCATCAAACGGGATCGCCGTTCCATCCCAGATGGATTCATAACACGACTGCTTGAGAAATGAGGACATGTACGCGTTACTACCGCTCTGTACTCTCGTCTCTTTTTCTTTTCTTGTTTGCTGCGGCTCTCACCCTCTGGGGACAGAGTGGTCCCGTGGGCTCAGCCGTTCAACTGAATCACCTCACATCTTTCTCTGCGCTACCCAATGGAATCGATCTGCGAGTTGGCGATGCCCGCATGCAAATCGTCGCGTTGCGCGAAGACGTCGTGCGCATTCGCGTGTCGCGCTCCGATGAGCTTGCCGAAGACGCCTCCTGGGCCGTCCTCAAAGATGCGAGAGAGAGTCGTGTCGCGGTGACGCCAACCAATACTCGGGACGCTGTCGGCTTCCAAACCGGCGTCCTCCGCGTCTCCCTGAGCCGCCAGACCTTCGCGCTGACAATATCCGACCGCGACGGCAACATTCTTCAGCAGGACGTGCGGCCGATCGAGTTTCATGGCGACTCCTTTCAGGTCTACAAAGCGATGCCGATCGATGAGCACTACTTCGGCCTGGGAGACAAGCCCGGCCCCCTGGATCGTCGCGAACAGGCTTTCACATTGTGGAACACGGATGCCTATAGTTTCCAAGAGTCCACCGACCCCCTCTATAAGGCTATCCCTTACTTCATGAGCTTCCGGGCCGGCCGCGCGCTCGGAGTCTTCCTTGACAATACCTGGCGCAGTAGCTTTGACTTTGGCAAGCAGTTGCCCAATGTCTATTCTTTCGGCGCGGTGAGCGGACCGTTGGATTACTACGTCTTTTACGGACCTACTCCGAAGCACGTAGTAGAAACATACGCATGGCTGACTGGAACCATGCCACTTCCTCCAATCTGGGCTCTTGGATTTCAACAATCGCGCTACAGTTACACGCCGCAATCGCGAGTGATCGAAGTCGCAGACCGCTTTAGAGCGGATCATATCCCCGCCGACGTTATTTATCTGGATATCGACTACCAGCAGCAGAACCGCCCGTTCACGGTAGATCACGAACGGTTTCCTGACTTTCCCGGAATGATCTCGCAACTCAAATCGAAGAATTTCCACACGGTCGTCATTACGGATCTGCATATTGCCAACCTGCCCGGTCACGGCTACTTGCCCTACGACACCGGCATCGCTGGCGACCACTTTGTGAAGAATCCCGACGGCACCGTCTATTCCGGCGCCGTGTGGCCAGGCCCCAGCGTCTTTCCGGACTTCACGCGCGCGCGCACCCGCGAATGGTGGGGCACGCTCTATCGGGACTTCTCAAAGATGGGCGTTGCCGGCTTCTGGAATGACATGAATGAACCGTCAGTCTTCAACACCCCGACGAAGACGATGCCCGAAGACGCGGTACACCGCATCGACGAACCTGGATTCGTGACGCGTTCGGCGCGTCATGCTGAAATTCACAATGTGTACGGGATGGAAAACTCGCGAGCTACCTTCGATGGGTTGCAGCAGCTCAATCCGGACTTGCGGCCATTCGTACTGACGCGCGCCTCCTATGCCGGTGGACAACGTTATGCCGCGACCTGGACGGGCGACAACAGTGCCACGTGGAATCATCTTCGCCTGACGACGCCGATGCTCGAAAATCTCGGGCTGAGTGGCTTTGCGTTGAGTGGAGCCGACGTCGGCGGATTCGCAGGTACACCGCAACAGGACTTGCTCACAAAATGGCTTGAGATTTCCGCGTTCCAGCCCATTGATCGGGATCATGCCGAGAAGGGGACTGGGGACCATGAACCGTGGGTCGGCGGCGCGGAGGCTGAATCGGTCCGCAGACGATTTATCGAAGAGCGCTACCGGCTGATGCCATATCTCTACACGCTAGCAGAAGAAGCATCGCGCACGGGAATGCCGATCGAGCGGCCGCTCTTTCTTGAATTTCCCGACGCCGCAAGCGACCATCATCCGCTGGACATCGATGGTCAGGCAGCTGGAGAGTTTCTTCTCGGCCCTGACATCCTTGTAGCAGCCCCGCCCTATCCGGACAAACTCGATAACTATGGCATCGAGTTTCCATCGGCAAGCTGGTACGACTACTGGACGGGGCAGCTTGTTCCGAAGCCCGTGCCGGTGGCTCTGACCCCCAACGCTCCGGCGAGCCCAGCCGACATGGTGCCGCTAAGAGCCTGGATACGCCCAGAACTCACGTCCCTGCCGGTGTTTGTGCGTGCGGGCGCGATTCTGCCGATCTCACCACTGGTCCAAAGCACAAATGAAATGCCCCAGGGTCCGCTTACCCTGCGCGTCTATGCGGGTGGTGCGTGTGCTGGACACCTCTATCTAGACGATGGAAAGACTTATGCGTACAAGACGGGCGCCAGCCTGCGCATGGACTTCCATTGCGAGGTAACGGCCGATGGCTTGCGGCTCCGCCTGGGAGAGCATAAGGGCTCCTACCCGGCATGGTGGCAGCAGATTAGCGTCGAGATCTACGGCTGGTCGCCACGCAAACACACTGCTCGCCTCGATGGAACCAGTGTCGAATGGGCGATGGGCTCATCCTCGGGAAAGTTGGCTCTCACTATTCCAGACAACGGGCGAGGGGCGGTGTTAGAACTCGAGTAAGCAACGCGGACAATTTCTCTCGCCCACTCAGTAACCTATCCACGGGTTCGCGTATATCAGTTGGTAGTCGCACTTACGTCGCGATGGAGGTTCGTCGCCGGCTTGGCGTCAGCACTGTCAGCTCGCCGACTTGTTCCCTCTTCACGGCGCCACGAAGATGGGGGGCATGATCCATCATCCAAAGCTCTGGAATGATTTCGCCGACCAGTTGTCCATGACAGAAAAGTCGCACCACCGAACTCTCAGAAACCACAATGCCGACCGCCTTGGTCACAGCACTCATGTTGGCGGCGGCAATGTGACGGCTGCCAAGTCCGAGCGGCACATCGCCGAGTGCGGCTGCGGCGTCGAGGTAGCGGCACGCGGAAAGAACAATTCCGTCACGACTCACTACGAAACCACCATCCAGCTGCGCCAATTCCTTGATAGTTCCCCGGAGATTGAGATTGGCGATGTGGCGCGAAGATTCGGGATGCCCCAACAGCGGATCTAGAATCAACGGCCGGGATCTGGCGAGCACAGCATCCTCATCTCCCAGCATGAAGAGCGTGCCAACGCGTCTTCCCTCTCGACCCTCGCGAGCAATTTCGACTGCGAGCCCAATCATCGACTCAAGAACGCCGGGATCGTATTCCGTTACTTCGCAGAGAATACTCTCAAACATGCATCGTGCTCCTCGCGCAGGGTGAACAGCAGGTTGACTTCGTCGGCGTCACGAGGAAAGCAGTCACGGCGAACCAGTCATGAACCAATTATCCGACTTGCGCTGGCTCTCTGGTTTCTGTTTCCTTTTTTGAGGAAAATGAAACCAGCAATCCTTTGACAATAACGTACAGCACCGGAATAAAGAAGAGGTTGAGGATGGTGGAGAACAACATGCCGCCAACGATCGCGGTCCCGACCGAGTGCCGCCCCAGCTTGCCGGCGCCGGTTGCAAAATAGAGAGGCAGCACACCGAGGACGAAGGCAAACGACGTCATCAGGATCGGACGCAAGCGCAACTCGGCGGCCTCAATCGCGGCATTGGTCACGGATCGCCCTTGCTCAATCAGTTGTTCGGCAAATTCGACGATGAGAATCGAGTTCTTCGCCGAAAGCCCGATCAACATCACCAGACCAATTTGGACATAAACGTCGTCCACCAATCCCCGCATGGAGATGAAGATCAGAGCGCCGAGCACCGCCATTGGAACGGCCAGCAAGATGATAAAGGGCAGCGCGAAGCTCTCGTATTGCGCCGATAGCGTCAGATACACCACTAGAAGTCCGAGGCCAAAAATGATGATGGCCTTGCCGCCGGCTTCAACTTCCTCCAGAGCCAGACCGGTCCAGCTGAACGACATGCCTTGCAGCATGTTCTGTTTAGCCAGCTCCTCCATCGACTTAAGGCCTTGGCCAGAGCTGTATCCGGGGGCCGCGGCGCCATCGATTTCCGCCGAGCGGAATAGATTGTAGTGGTTGATTACCTGCGGCCCAGAGGTCTCCTTCAGCGCGACAATATTTCCCAGTGGCACCAAGCCGTTGGTCTCAGAACGAACGTAGTATTGCCGCAAATCGCGAGCATTCATGCGGAACGGCTGATCGGCCTGCACGTACACACGATACGAGCGATTGTTGAAGTCGAAATCATTCACATACTCTGAGCCCATGTAAACGCCGAGGGCCTGCGTGACCTGGCTGATCGGCACTCCAATAGCTTTGGCCTTTTCGCGATCGATCTGAACCAGTTGTTGCGGATCGTTGGCGGTGAAGCTGGTGAACAGGCCTACCAGATCTGAGCGCTGGCGGCTGCTGCCAACGATCTTGTGCGAAACGGTGTCGATATCCTGCAGAGTGTTGCGGCCGAGGTCCTGCAGCTCAAACTGGAATCCACCAAAACTTCCCAGGCCTTGGATGGCGGGTGGTTCGAACGCGGCCACGATTGCTCCGGGAACCGCGAAAAGTTTTGGAGAGACTCGCGCAACGATATCGCTGGCCGCGTGCCCCTTGCCCTTGCGGTCGTCAATCGGCTTCAGCGGAGCGAAGATGAGGCCGTAGTTTGACGAACTGCCGCCGGCAAGCGAAAAACCTGGGACCGCGAATGTGCCGAACACATCGGGATCGGCCCGCATAATCTCCTCCGCTTGCCTGGAGACTTCCGTCGTATAGGAGAGTGAGGCTCCCTGCGGCGCTTGCACCACCACGATGAAGTAATTCTGATCTTCCTGCGGCACGAATCCCGTAGGCACATGAACGTACATATAACCGGTGGCAGCCAGGCCTGCCAGGAAGAGCACGATCATGGCGTACCTGAAGTTCAACACCTTTGAAATGGCTTTACCGTAGGCGATTCCGACTCCATGGATGGCATTGTCAATGCCGTGCGCGACGCTCTTGTAGCCGCGCGAGAGCCAGGAGATACGCGTCCAATCAAGCACTGAATATTTGTGTTCTTCGCCGCGCAGCAGGAGGGCCGCCAGAGCCGGCGAAAGAGTGAGCGCATTGAAGAGCGAGATGGCAATTGAGAATGCGATGGTCAAGGAGAATTGCCGGTAGAGAATTCCGGTAGTGCCCGGAAAAAACGACACCGGCACGAATACCGAAATCAGAACCAGCGAAGTTGCCACCACGGCGCTCGACACTTCGCGCATTGCCACGGAAGTTGCGGTATGCGGGTCGGTGTTGTCCAGATTGATGTGCCGCTGCGCGTTTTCGATGACGACAATTGCATCATCGACCACCAGTCCGGTCGCGAGAGTAATTCCAAAAAGCGTCAGCGAATTGATGGAGAAACGAAACGCATTGATAAAAGCGAAAGTTCCAATCAGCGATACCGGAATGGTGACCGCCGGAATGATGGTCGCGCGCCAATCCAGCAGGAAGAGGAAGATCACAATTATAACGATGATCACCGCCTCTTCCAGCGTAGTGATAACTTCTTTCACCGAATCGCCGACCACGGTGGTCGTGTCGAAAGCGATTACGTACTTGATGCCGGGAGGAAACGACTTCGAAAGCTCGACGAGCGCCGCCTTGGCAGCTTTGTCGACCTCCAGTGCATTGGCATTCGAGAGCTGCTGCACACCGACACCGATGGCTTCGTGCCCACTGTACAAAAGGTTCGTGTCGTAGCTCTCCGCGCCGATTTCTGCGCGCCCAACATCTTTGAGCTGCACGATCCCCTTGCTCGTGTTCTTGATGATGATGCCTTCGAATTCCTTCGGTTCTGAGAGGCGTCCAACTACACGCAACGTCACCTGAAACTTCTGCTTGGGGTCGGCGGGCGGGCGGCCCAATTGTCCAGCGGGTATTTCGACGTTCTGCTCCTGCAGAGCAGCGACTACGTCGGCGGCGGTCAGTTGTCGTGCAGCCAGCTTTGTCGGGTCGAGCCAAATGCGCATGGCATACTTGCGTTCGCCGAAGATGACGACGTCGCCGACGCCTGGGATCCGCTTCAAGGCATCCTTGACGTAGACGTCCAGGTAGTTCGAGATGTACTGGTTCGAAAGGCTGTTATCGGGCGAGTAGAACCCCGCGGCAAAAACGAAGTTAGGATTCGCCTTGGTGATGGTCACGCCCGTGTTCTTGATTTCCTGCGGCAGGCGGCCTTGGGCGGTCGCTACCCGGTTCTGCACGTCGACCGCGGCGATGTTCAGGTCATATCCGGTGCGGAAGGTTACGTTGATGTTGCTGGTGCCGTCATTCGAACTGGTGGAAGTGATGTAGTGCATCCCCTCGACGCCGTTAATCTGCTGCTCCAGCGGAATCGTAACCGCGGATTCGACCACCTGCGAGTTCGCGCCGACGTAGTTGCTGGTGACGGTGACTTGCGGTGGCGCCAAGTCCGGATACAGCGAGATCGGCAGGCCGGGGATGGACACTGCCCCAGCCAGAATAATCAGCAAGGCGCAGACGGTGGCAAAAATTGGCCGTTTAATGAAAAAATCAACCAAGTCTATCTCCTCTTTGTCTTTCTGCCGTACGTTTCTGCCGTACGGGCACGGGGAGGCTACGGTGTCTTAAGAGCTATCGGGTTAGCTGATCGGCTTAACAGGCGTTCCGTCAACCAGGAACTGGGTACCGGAGACGATAACTTGTTCCCCGGGCTTCAGGCCGCCGTTGACGGCATAGTCGTTGCCTACGGTATCCCCGAGAATCACAGCACGTTGCTTGGCGATGCTTCCATGCTCAGACTGAGTCGCCACATAGACAAATGCCTGCCCTCCAATGCGTGTCACCGCCAACACTGGAATCGTTGGCGCAGGAGCGGTGCTCCAGACGACACGCGCCTTCACCAGTTGTGCATTCCGGAACTTGTCGAGCGAGCTATGGAGAGGCGCCTTCACTAGTATCCCCTGGAGCCCGTTGTCCACCTGCTGCGAAATGAAATTGACCTTTGTGCTCTCGAGCAACTCTCCGGCGCTGGTGACAACCTCGACGGGAAGGCCCATACGTATGTCCGCGGCACGTTCCGTGGGAATGTAGACATAGGCTTCCAGTTCGGTATTCTCATCCACGGTGGTCAATAAGGTTTGCGGCGAAACGTAGTCGCCGATGTGCACCGGAATGTCGCCCACAACACCAGCAAATGGGGCGGTCAAGTTGTAGTAAGCAAGTTGGCGCCGCTGGGAGACGCTCGCCGACGTGGAAGCTTCCCAGTCAGCCTTGGAATTCTGGTATGCCTGTACCGCAAAGTCGAGGTTCTGCTTACTGGTCACGCCTCCCTGATAAAGTTGGCGCTGCCGCTCTACTTCCTGTGTGTTGTAGTCGTACGTCGCTTTCTTCTGTGCTTCGGTGCTACGTTGCTGATCGAGGGTCGCCTGCTGCTTCAGCGGATCGATCGTCATCAACGCTTGTCCGGCACGCACGTGATCGCCCGATTTCACCAGGATGCGCGTCAGCGATCCATCCACCTGGGGCTGGATGCTAGCCGAGCGGCGCGACTTTACTGTTGCCACATATTCGTCCACACGCGCCACAGGCGTCAGCGTCACGGTCTGCGTATTGACCGGAAGAGGTTGCGGAGCAGGCTGCTTCGCTTCTGTACTGCCGCATCCGGAACTTGCGAGAACGATGAGGCCTGCCAACACGATAAGAAGGACAAAAAATAGTTTTTTCATTTTGACCATCCTTTGAAGCACCAGTGTTCTATTAAAGATGCGTGCCGCACTTGGCTAGATTCAATTTGTGTACTGACAGGTATTTAACTGTCCGCCGCTCATGCAGGGCCGGTAATCTTTTAGAGCTCCCTTCACGAAGCCCGCCCCTGTCTGGGTCTGCATCTTGTGTTCGAACTTCTTTATATCTGATTACTCACTCATCACGTGGATGCAAAGAATTACTTCCGGGCAATCCCCGCCCAATAGATCTCGAAGCCACCGTTGCGATACTTGTTTGCCAAGGCTGGCTTCAGCGCGATCAGGTCCATGGCCGCTTCCGCTGAAGCCGCCATCATCTTCGAAATCAATTCGATCGGGAGGTCCGCTCGGAGAACATGCTGCCCAATCGCGTCGCGAATCATATTCTGCATTTCGACAAAGGGCGCGCTTCCCGCCTCGATCGACTCTTGTGAAAGCGTCCCCGAGACCTGCAATTGGGTAAGGACTCTGCGCTGATTAGGATTTGTCACTCCCCAATTCACGTAGCCCTCCCACACATGCCGCAACCTGGTGCGAACACTCTTCCTGCGTGGGAAACCTGACATCATCGCGTCTGCCAGTTCTAACTTGATCTCGCGGTAAAGGGCATTGATCAAATCGTCCTTGGTCTTGAAGTACGTAAACAGAGTTCCCTCTGCGACGCCAGCCTGTCTTGATATCTCTGACGTTGGGGCAGCGGTGAGACCGCGCTCCGCAAATACGCGAGTCGCGGCATCGAGGATTGCATTTCGCTTATCGTCGCTTTTTGGACGAGCCACTGAACTCCTTTATAAATGAGTATACACTCAATAGTACAAGGAATGTTGGCCCGATGGCAATCCGAGCCGACGCCGCAATGGTCGGACCGCGCTCTGTCCTCTACTACCCTACTAATGGATGTTTACTTCACCAGTTTATCGGCGTAACGCACAGGAACCGCCAGGTTCGAGCCGCCGAAACCATTCAGGATGGCGAAGTTCACACCAATGACCTTGCCATCGCGATTGAAGAGCGGTCCGCCGGAACCGCCGGAGGTGGTCGCGGCATCGTAAACAATCTTGTCCTTTAGCACATCTCCGATGTGTCCCTGGGTGGTCGTTGGGCGAATGAGGTGTTGCGCCGCCAACTGCGAAACAACCTGGGTTACCTCGTGCGCGTTTTCGGCCACTTTTTTGGTTACGTCGCTTCCCGCGCGAGCGAGAATGCCTTCGATTCCCGTAGGGTAGCCAATCAGGACAACTGGATCGCCCGATACACTGGCTTGACTCCGATCATCGAGTTCCAGCAGTGCGGTGTGCGGCGGTTGTGAAGTCTGTAATTTGAGAGTTGCCAAATCGGCGTCCGGCGAAATCCGGTCGAGCTTGGCCGCGATGCCCTGCGAGGTCCCCGGAAAGTACGCCGTATAAGACGCCGCGAACGCGGTAGCACCCCGGTCGACAAGTTGCTTCAAGTCCTCATCTCCCCACCAGGGCTCCGCGACGTGATGATTCGTGAGGAGACGTCCATCATGCGCTACGAGAAACCCTGTGCCAAAGGCATCAACCTGCAGAGGCGGTCCCGTTCCGTCTGTTTCGAGAGATACCATTCCCTTGTCGTCTACCAGCGGCTTGCCCGCGGCATCGCTGGAGATAAGGATTAACTGCCCGGAGTCTTTGTCGCGAAACTCCACGACCACGTGCAACAAGCAGACGCTGGGTCCATATTTTTGAACAATCGTTTCCGCGACTCGGCCTTCGTTCTCCAGCCGGTTCAGGCGATTCTGCGCCTCCTCGAGCTGTTTCTTGAGGGATCCGCTATCTGTATTGCCGTCCGCGGCCATCTTTTTGCGGATCTCTGCGGTTTGCACCTTCAAAGACTCGCGAGTCCCCGACGCGTCGCTTGCGCTCAGGGACGCACGTGCCTGTTCTGCGCGGCGCAGGAGTTCTCCTTCTTGCAGGATTCCGCCGTTCAGCCGCACCACCTCCGCTTTGAGTTGGAGAGTATCCTTCCGGCTGTGCCGATTCGAAATGATGGTTGCGAGAGCTGCCAGAACAATAATCGCCACAACCAGCCAGGTGCGCCGTTTGGCATTCGTGCCGCCGCTCAAGGCTTGCACTGCAGTCTCCGCCAGATGCTCTTTTTGCAGAGCATCTTTCAGTTTCGCTTCGAGCTCCAACTCTGGCTGTCGCTCACGAAACTGCGTCCTGACCCTGGCTACGAATTCCAACGGTTCAAACGGAAAGGAGATGACGTCGTCGGCACCCAGGTCGAGGGCGCGGGCCCGTTCCAGCGCACCGCCGTGAACAATCATCAAAATGCGGGGCGTTCGCGGATCTGGACTTGCCTTGATTTGGCTGATCACACCGCAACAACTGAGGTCGGATGGCGTTGCCTCTGTGATTAGCACTTCCGGGGAGAGAGCGAGAATCTTGTCAACCGTCAGCCTGCGGCCCGTGGTGAGTTCATAGCCTTGACCTGATAAGGCCTGCGTTACTTCTTGGGTAGACTCCGGACCGAGGTTGAGGAGAAGAATGCGCATCACTGTCAACTATCACCGTCTTTGTTAATGGATGAAATCCGCTTCGAAAGGGTTCCACTTTGTCTCTATACGAAGGAAAATCCGCAACAGCCGACCCTACCGGACGATGGAACTGTGTGTGTCACGGCTTCCACAACCCGTTCCATAACACAATCGCGAGGGCTGACGCGCTCATGAGCAGAAGATTTATCCTCGCGTGATCTAGAGTGAAGCCTACGACGGAGACAAAGAACAGCGCAAGCAAGGTTATGCGCGTCACTATCAACTCATGTCTCCGGCCGAAGCCCGGTCTGATCCCGGCGCGTGGTGGGAAACGCCCGGGCGGTTAATTGCCCAGGCGTTTTGGGAAGGAGGGGCTTGCGAGCGCCGCTTTGGGGGAAGAGTCGGCGCATCTTCGTGCCGGCGGAGGCAGACGCTCGCAAGCATGGCGGGATTAGGCATTCTTAAGACCAACCTCAACTCGATTCGTACCAACCACGACAGCCAATTCTTCTCCAAATCAAACAACTGGTCGCGCTCCGATCTATTCCACCCCGACGGAAATCACGAATCGGGTCGCGGTTCAATTGACCGGCCTCTGCCATTCAGAAGTGCACCGCAAGAACGGGGCAGGGCCCCAACTGAATGACCCTGTAGGTCGTCGAGCCAAACACCGCTAGGTTCAGGGCACCACGGCCACGCACCGCCATAATCACTACGTCGGTTTGCTCTTCCAAGGCGAACTGAATGATCTGCTGGTACGCGCTGCCTTTCCGCACCATGGACCTGATCCGGCCCGCTTTAGGCTTCTCCAATGGAATCAGGCTATCCAGTTGCTCCAGCGCTATCGCCTCGTCGATGATGGACGCGCCGGGAATGTCCTTCAAAACGTGCAGCAGCGTGAGTTCGGCGTTGTACTCTGCGGTCAGAGAGAGCGCATAACTCAAAGCCCGCCGCGAATTTTCGGAGAAGTCCGTACAAAAAAGAATTCGGTTCAAGTGGGCGGGATCGGACTCGCGCGAATTAAGAAAGTCGTGTGACGGCTTATGTACTGCCAGCACCGGGCACGAGGCCTTTCGCAGGACCCGTTCTGTCACGGACCCTACCATCAGCCGGTCAAATCCACGCCGGCCGTGAGTTCCCATGACGATCAGATCCACTTCCTGCGCCTCGGCAAGCGCGAGTATGGAGTCTGCCGCTATTCCCTGGTCCACCACCGCTTCCGGCTGAATTCCATTGTTTGCATGGTTTTTCACGAACCTTTGGAGCTCCTCCTGACCTTTACGGAGAAGATGGCTGCGGAACTCGACATAATAGTGCGCCGGGACAAAGGCCGCCTCGGGATGTTGCCATGACTCTACGACGTGTTGCACGAGCAGCCTGCCTCGATAGTGCTGGGCGATTGATAAGGCATAGCGAAATGCTATGTCCGAGAACTCTGAGAAATCCGTGGGACAGAGGATGCGCCTAAGATCTGCCATGCCTCCTCCTTGTGGGGTCACCGAGGTTGAGGTTGAGGTTGAGGTTAAGGTCGAAGACTTCATTGCTGCCAGCCTCCACCAAGGTTTCTGTAAATTCGAACCAGAGCTACAAGCTCATTTGACTGAGCCTGAGCGAGTCCAAGCTCGGCATCGAAGTAATTGGTTTCATTGGTCAGCACTTCGAGGTAACTGGTGGCTCCCCCTCGATAGCGCATCTCAGAAAGATGTGCCGCGTCTTCGGCCGACAACGCCAGTTGCTGCTGGTCTTCCGTAAACTCCCGGTCCTTGTGATACTCCACCAGCGCGTCCGAGACTCCGCGAAAAGCCTGCTGGATGGTCTGCTGATAAGTGAGCACCATTTCCTGTTGGCGCGCCTCACTGAACCTAACACCGGAACGAATCCTTCCCCCTTCGAAAATGGGTTGGACCAGCGATCCTCCAAAACTCCACAGCCCCGCTGGACCGGTGAACAGACTGGTAAGGGCTGAGCTCTGATATCCGGCGGCCGCGGTCAAAGTAATTTGTGGGAAGTACGCGGCTTTCGCCACTCCAATTTGCGCGTTGGCCGCGATCAACTGTGCTTCTGCCTCGCGAATGTCAGGTCGCCGCTCCAGCAGGCTCGAGGGAAGTCCCGCCGGAACGTCGGGCGAATGCGGTTGCTCGGTCAACTTCATTCCCCGCGCGATGGGGCCAGGGTTGTTGCCGAGAAGCGTGCTGAGGAAGTTTTCCTGCTGCTCGATTCGCCGCTCCAGATCAGGAATGGTTTCAGCCGCTGTGTCCACCAACTGCTCGGCCTGCCGGACGTCGAGCATGGAAGTAGCTCCACCGTTTGCCAATGTTTGGGTGAGTTGCAACGAGTCCTGGCGCGAAGCCAGCGTTCGCCGCGAGATTTCGAGCTGCAAGTCGAGCGCGCGAAGTTCGAAATAGGCGGTGGCAACATCACTGACCAGCGTGCTGACAACCGCTTCGCGTGCCCACTGATTGGCCAGGAGGGTTGCGCGCGCCGACTCGGTGGCGCGGCGATACTTCCCCCAAAAATCAAGTTCCCAGGCCAGCGCGAGGTTGACCTGGCTCGCGCTGGTGTCATATGGGGGCAAGAATTTTGAACGGGGATTACGTTGATTCACCGCCTGAGCTCCCGCGCTGACCGTCGGCAACTGGTCGGCGCGGGTGATGCCCAGTTGCGCTTGAGCTTCGAGGATTCGCGTTGCGGCGATGCGAACATCGTAATTTTGCTGAAGAGCAGTGTGGATCAGATCTTGAAGTTCCTTGTCTTGAAAGACCTCCCACCATTTTTGGTCTCCGAGCGATTCTGCCGCGGGCGGCGCTGTGTCTTGGGGCATCGCTCCGCGATACGTACCAGGAACGTCCACGATTGGCCGCTTATAGTTCGGTCCCACAGCGCAGCCCGCACTCAGGAGCATAATCGGCAAGAGGCCCAGCAGCAGGGCTGTCAGTTTTGTCACCTTAGTCTCCTTCCGACGGGCTTAGCTGCGGAACAGTCGCATGACCGGGCGCTTCGCTACTCCAGCGTGCCGACAATCGCTCGACCAAAACGAACAGCGCCGGAATGATGAATATGGCAATCCCGGTAGCGGCCAGCATGCCGCCAATCACCGTAGTGCCCATAATCTGACGAGCCACCGAGCCCGCGCCGGTTGCAATCCATAGCGGCACGCAACCGAGAATGAAGGCGAACGAGGTCATCAGGATCGGCCGCAGGCGGAGCTTTGCTCCTTCGAGCGCCGCATCCGCCAGAGGCTTGCCCTTTTCGTACTCTTCCTTGGCAAACTCGACGATGAGAATCGCGTTCTTGGCCGCCAAGCCGATCAGCATCACCAGGCCGATCTGGGAATAAACGTCGTTGTCGATTTGCACCATGTACGCGGGATAGAAGGCGCTGAGCACGGTCCGGCGCAGCCACAAGACTCCAAAGGCGCCGAAGACCGCGACCGGCGTGCTCAGCAACACGCTGAAAGGCAGCGACCAGCTTTCATAGAGGGCGGCCAGGATTAGAAACACGAACAACAGCGAGAAGCCGAAGATGACCGAAGCCGGGATCCCTTGCCGCGCCTTTTGCTCTTGATAAGACATGCCCATGTAGTCAAAGCCCATTTCGGCAGGCATCGTCTGCTTGAAGACCTCTTCCAGCGCCGCCGTGGCCTGGTCTGAGCTGTAGCCGGGCGCAGCGCTGCCGTTAAGTTGCGCTGACCTGTACTCGTTGTAGCGCATGGTGAATTCGGGGCCGGCACGCGACTCGAACTTTGTTAGCGCGGTCAGCGGAACCATTTCCCCTTTGTTGTTGCGCACGTAGAACTGCCCCAGGTTCGCCAGATCCGACCGGTAAGAAGCTTCCGCTTCCACGTAGACCTGCCAGGTGCGGCCGAAATCGTTGAAGTAGTTGATGAAGAGGCCGCCCATGAAAGTCTGAATGGCCTGGTAGACATCGTTGATAGCTACGCCCTGCTTCAGCACCTTGGCCTGATCCACTTCCACGAATTGTTGCGGCACGCTCGGTAGGAACGTGGTGCTGAGCGCGCCAATTTCGGGACGCTTGCGAGCCGCCGCCATAAACCTGGTCAGATTGTCGGACAGGAACTGAACGTCGCGGCCGGCACGATCTTCCAGCACGAACTGGAATCCGCCGGAAGTGCCGACTCCGGGGATGGCTGGCGGCGAGAAACTGAAAGCGGTCCCTTCCGGAAGCTTGCTGAGCTCCTTGTTCAAGCGCGCTTTGATTTCCTGATACTGTTCCGCTCTGGTCTTGCGGTCGCTCCAGGGCTTGAAATTAACGAAATAGAAGGCGTTGTAACTGGTCCGGACATAGCTCAGCAAGCTGAAGCCAATCACGCTGCTGTAGTACTGAATACCAGGCGTTTCACTCAGGATTTTCTCAACGTCTCTCGATGCTGCCGCCGTCCGCTCCTGCGAAGCCGCATTCGGAAGCTGCATGTTGATGAAGACATAGCCCATGTCTTCATCGGGCAGGAAGCTTGAGGGCACGAAGTGGGCAAAGACCAGTCCGGCAATAGCAAAAATCGCGAGCACTGCCAGCGCCAGCGCGCCCTTCCGAATCAATCCTCCCGACACCCGGACATAGCCCTCCGTGGCGCGCATGAAAACCCGATTGAACCAGGCGAAGAATTTTGCGAGTAGCCCGCTGCTTTCTTTCTTTGGCCGCAGCAGCAGCGCGGACAACGCCGGGCTCAGCGTAAGGGCGTTGAAAGCCGAGAGGATCACCGAGATTGCGATGGTCAAGGCAAATTGCTGGTAGAGCCGTCCGGTGATCCCTGGGATAAAGACTGTCGGCACGAAGACGGCGGAGAGAACCAGGGCGATTCCGATAACCGGACCGGAAAGCTCTTCCATAGCCGCACGAGCCGCATCCTTCGGAGCGAGCCCGTCCTCGATGTGGCGTTGTACGCCTTCGACGACGACAATCGCATCGTCAACCACCAGGCCGATGGCCAGCACCAGTCCGAACATGGAAAGGGTATTGATGGAGAAGCCGAAAAGCGGGAAGAGAATAAACGTGCCTACCAGGGAGACGGGCACGGCAAGCATCGGGATCAGGGTAGCGCGCCAGTCTTGCAGAAAGAGATAGACCACAAGGATGACCAGCACGATGGCGATCAAGAGGGTTTGAATAATCTCCTTCATGCCTTCGGTCACGGCGCGCGTCTGGTCAAGCGATACGGCGTAATCCACATCTTCGGGGAAACGCTGCTTCATCTCCGCCATCAGCTTGCGGACGCCCGCGGCGGTTTGGACCGCATTCGAACCGGGCAACTGATAGACGGCGATGAGTGCGGCGGGCTGGCCATTCAAGCGGCCGACAAGACTGTAGTCCTGCGCGCCCAGTTCGACGCGGGCGACGTCTTTCACGCGGACGATTCCGCCATCCGGAGATTCACGGACAATGACCTCTTCAAATTGTTCCGGCGACGTCAGCCGGCCTTGAGCGAGCACGGAATACGTGAATTGTTGGTCCGCGGGGGCTGGTTCGCCGCCCAGCTGACCAGCCGGATTCACTTTGTTCTGTGCCTGGATCGCATTAACGATCTCAGCAACCGTGATGCCCAATTTCGCCAATTGGTCGGGCTTTACCCACAGCCTCATGGCATACTGTCCGGCACCGAAGATAGTCGTCTGGCCGACACCGTACAGGCGCGCAACGGGATCATTCAGGTTGATGTAGGCATAGTTGCCCAGGAACTTCGAATCGTGAGTGCCGTGCGGCGAGAATATAGCGACCAGCATGAGTGGCGCAGTCGCGGACTTCTTAATGACGACCCCGTAGTTGTTAACTTCGGGCGGAAGCTGAGCAGCGGCCAGCTGCTCGCGCGACTGCAGGAGAATCAGGTCCATGTTGGGGTCGGTTTTGAGATCAAAATCGGCGTTCAGTGTCGTTTGCGAATTGCCCGTGGCGTTTAAGGAATACATGTAGTCCATGTTGTCCACGCCATTGACCTGCTGCTCGATCGGCGTGGCCACGGCTTGCTCGAGGGTCTTTGCATCCGCACCAACGTATGTGGCTTGCAACCTGATCTCGGGCGGGACAATGTTAGGAAACTGCGCCACCGGCAGGCTCGCGATGGTGACCGCCCCCACGATCACCATAAGGATGGCGATCACCATGGCCACGATCGGACGGTTGATGAAGAACTTCGACATATCTCAGTGCCCTTCCCCTGAAAGATTCGCGGGCTTGGGAGTAACGAGAGTTCCTTCTTTGAGCTTCTGCAGTCCTTCGACGACAACTTGCTCACCCGGCTTGAGGCCGCTGTCAATCACCCAATTCGTTCCGACCGTCTCGCCGGGTTTCACGGCGCGCATACTGACTTTGTGATCGCTGCCGACAACCGCCGCCTGATAGCTTCCCTGCAACTGCCCAACCGCGCTCTGAGGTACCAGCAGGGCGCCGCTTTTCATGTTGGTTTCGACCCGCACACGTCCATACTGGCCCGGACGCAGAATGTTGCCGGGATTAGGAAAGGCGGCAACGATGCGAATTGTGCCCGTGCTTGGATCCACTTGCCGGTCGGCCAGGAGGATTTTGCCTTTATGAGGGTAGATACTGCCGTCAGTCAGGGTGAGTGCAAGCGAGTTTCCGAAAAAACTGATGGCGTGTTTGTTGGAGGCGGCGCTGCTCTGTTTTTGCGCGAGGACATACGCCTGTTCGCTAATTGGAAAATAGGCTTTGATGGGATCGACCTGCGAAACTGAAGTCAAGATAGAATTGGGTCCCACAAGATTGCCGATCTGGACTTGTGCAATACCCGCAATTCCATCCAACAGCGACGTGACGTTTGTCCACTCCAGGTTGAGTTCCGCCTGCTCGACGGCCGCCTTGTTCGATTCGACGGCGGCCTGGGCGCCGAGCTTGGCCTGGATTTCGTTATCTAATTGACTCTTGGCGATGGCCCTGGCTTCGGCAAGCGGTGTGTCGCGCTCCACGTCAAGAGTGCTTTTACCAAGCTGTGCTTGCGCCTGCGCAAGGTCGCCCTTAGCGCGGTCGAGGGCGGCTTTGAAGGGCCGCGGATCGATTTCGAACAGCACCTGGCCTTTGCGGACGACCGAACCTTCTGTGTAGTTTTGCTTGATTATGTAGCCTGAGACCTGGGGCCGGATCTCGGCGTTCACGTAGCCGTCCAACGTTGTTACCCATTCGCTGTAGACCGGAACATCCTGCTCGATGACGGGCGCAACTCTCACTTCGGGAGCTGGCGGCGACGCGGCTGCGCGAACGTTGCCTTTGCCGCACGCCGTCGCCATGACCAGCAATAGCAGCGCGGCGGGAAAGCCAAGGCGTCCGTCTCGAAAAATCAGGCTAGGTCTCAACGTCATTTCCATTTACATCCTCGTTCTGAAGAGTGCTTTGCTTACGCCAAAGTTGCTAAACGTGAGGCAAGTTGCAATTCGAGTGCAGCACGGCAGTTGTCATCCAATGCCGGCTTCCATGAGCCGACATTGACCTGCTGCTTAACCCGAAGCTCCATCACACTGCCGATTTGCTGCAGCGCGCGAGTTCGCGCTGCAATCACGTCCCGCCGCGAGCAGCCCAGAAGAACGGAGCACTCGTGCTCGGAATAATGTTCGAGAACCGATATCACGAAAACGAAGCGCTCGAACGGTGCGAGTTCAAGAATCGCGTCAATCTCTACCTGCTCCACTGCCAGCGTTCTGCCCCTGCCGTTGAAGCTCGAAGCGGTGTTTTTCTCCATCAGTCGCGGGTTGATGACTCGCACGGCGTTCTGAACGATCGCGCGCCGAGCCCATGAACGTGCCCATTCCTTGAAAACACGGCTCCCCTTCAGCGAATCTTCCAGTCCGGAGACAAAGCACTGCTCCGCCTTCCCACGCTCCGCCGTGAGCAGGAACGACAGCTGGTACAGGCTTTCTGTCTCTTCGTGGAAGATGCGACAAAAATCACGGTTGCTCGCGTATGACGTGGGGCCCGTGGTGCGCTGTGCCTCTGGCATGTTCACCTCCGTGGTAATTCCTGCTCTTTCTTCCGCGTTAGTTGTTTCAAAACGTGCCTGGTAAGAATGCCGCCGCGCGAAAACCTTGCTCCCTCTTTCATCAGATCGAGGATCGCGCCTTCTCCTTCGATACTGATCACGGTCAGGTTGCCCAGGTCGATGACCAGTTTGCGTCCGTTTAGCTCGCGGCTTGCAGTCTTCCAGGTTGTCCGAAGCTCAGCGACCCACGATCCGATGAGGGTTCCTTCCACGATTAACGTGCGCTGCGACGGCGTATCGATGGTGGAAATCTTGAACATGTTGGGCTTGTTACGAAAACCTTTACGAAAAGCAGATATCGCAACACTATTGCCAAAGCCATGTTGCCGGGCGCCATAGCAAACTCTTGAATCTATTGACCACGGCGGAAGCTGGGCGATGGATGTGTCGAGGAGTGTCGAAGTCAAAATCGACAATTGTCGAGACTTCAGCCCGCCAAATCGACCTTCCCGGTGGAGGCCAACACATATGGAGGACATAAAATTATGCTTGTCGGGACAACTGGTCAGGAAAGCGCCACATTCGACATTAGGCCGCCACCGAGGACGGCTGAACTGTTTGCGAACTGGAAAATTACGCGGCACGGCCCAAGTCCGGCAAATTGTGCTCCATCGAAACCGACGCGGGAGGGGTTCTCTCCTGTCTGCCGCTGAATCGAATCCCTGGCCTTTTTGCTTCTCTGTGGAGAGCACGCAAAAATGTCAGCATGAACAAAACCGCAACGCCGCAAACGCCCATGAAGAATGCAATTAGTCCAGTCACAATAAGTCCAGTTTCCCTTTTCAATGCCATGAATCGCGGTGCTCAAGTATTCGGAGTCAAGTTCGTCCAAGACCACCCGACACCATCAAACTGGCAGCGGCGCGCTCGCGGTTCCATCGGAGGGCATGGCATTATGCGTCAGCAAAAATTTTCCGGGGCACGTCCAGCAGAAGCTCGCAATCGGCAATGGAGGCGTGTTGTATTCCCCGGAGCACCAACGCGGAACGGGCCAGAGGGTCGAGTGCAGCAACGATGTCTCGGGGAGCGACGCGGCGCAAGGACACGATCTGATCGTTAGAAAGAACAGCGGAGAGAACCTCTGAGGGAGTATCGAAGTTGGAGGTTTCGCAGGACGAACCCGAATAGCGCTTCGCCGACGCGGAGATGTGATCGTGGACTGCTCTGACCGCTGCCTGCACGGTTACGTGGTTCGCCCATCCGATTACCCAGTCGCGAAACACGCCGCTCCAACTCGCGGATAGATCGCTTGCGTTTACCATAGCTTGCTTAGCGATGGCATGGTCTCCGGTGATCACCATCGAGGTCCAGGGCAAGTAATCGCGTTGCTCAGCGAAAATCGATTTGATTTCGTGGCTCGACACAAGACTCGAACCACGGCTGCCGTTGTTGCCGTTGTTATAGGGCCGTTCCTGCTGTTCCCGCTCTGTCGAATGCGGACATTTCATGATGCAACCTCCTACATTTGGAAAATCGCCCCGCGCCTTTCCCTCCGTGGACGGGGCGAATATCGGTGAAGCATCATCTCTGCCATCGCACGGATCGCCTGGTCGGAATCATCCAATGCGGCAACGAGTTCCTGATGAGCTCCAAGACTCTGCCGGTGACTCCATTCCACGTGGCAAGCAAACAGGTACAAGAGGTCTCGGCGTCCAACACTATGGGAATGATCCGACGACCCAGTGCGCACCAAACCACTGGCAGCTGCATTCAGGCTCTCCTCCTCTCGATCTACGTCTTGCTTGCCCTCGGTTCGCATGACCCGTTGCCCACTTGCATTTGCCGCACTGCGTCGGCAAATCACCAGAGTCTTAAAACGTCCGCGAACGCGTTACATTGCCTGGGGAAGAGCTTCGACGCGTTTCCGCGCCATCGGCAAATGCAAGCGTTCGCAGACGTGGAGGGGGTAGCAGTTCTCAGCAACAAACTCCCCTCCAATTCGCCCCAACCACGACAACACCTCTTCGCCGACCGCATCGACGAAGGTCACCTCCGACAAATTCACGACGAGTCGCGGAGGAATCTTGCAGCGTGTCACCAACTCCCTTGCGTCCTTGGCGAATGGCCCAACGAACCGGCCTTCCAGTCGCATCGTCACGGTGTTCGCAGTGTCATGGAATTCGACACGCAGCATTGGTGATCTCCAATCGACCGACAGCATCAGTAATTTCCATTGGCGAGCCTTCCTCAATCCCGCCGCATGAGAGAGTGCAACTCGCGTGCCAACGGAAGTTGTCTGTAAGTTGTTGGAGACGCCAGCACTAGGGAGGTGATTCGAGCGGCTGCCATGCCCTATTGCGGGCGTTGCCTGAATGTGGGCAGAGCGGAGCGCTGGCCAAAAGCGAAGGCGGCTCACATTTTCAGGCCGCTACGCCCAGTTCCTTTGCAGCCGCGGCCACTCGTTCATAGGATTGCAGGCGGTCAGCATGGTCGTAGGTGTCCGTCACCACGATTACCTCATCCGCCGCTGTTTCGGACACCAGCTTTTCCAGGCCCGCTTTCACCGTCGCGTTCGATCCCACTATGGCCGCGCTCAGTCTGGTCTCCACCGCGGCCCGTTCAAAGTCCTGCCATAACTCCTCCATCGAATCGACCGGCGGCAAAAGTTCCACCGGCTGGTTGCGGATCAGTCGCAGGATTCGTTGCTGGGGAGTTGTAAACAAGTGGCGGGCCGCAGCATCGGTCTCCGCCGCAATCACCGGCACCGCTATCATCAAGTAGGGCCTGCGCAACACGTCGCCCGGGCGGAAACTCGTTCGGTACAGGCGGGAGGCCGCGTAAAGATACTCGGGGGCGAAGTGCGCCGCGAAAGCGAATGGCAGGCCCAGCCTCCCCGCCAACTGGGCGCTGAAGCCGCTCGAACCCAGAAGGATGATCGGCACATTGCTTCCCTGTCCCGGTATCGCTTTCACCGTTTGCCCGGGCTGTGTTGGGCCGAGATAGGTGCGCAACTCTTCCAATAGCTCAGGAAATTCATCTCCAGTCTGGCGCAAATCCCTCCGCAGCGCCCGCATGGTTTGGAAGTCGCCCCCGGGAGCCCGCCCCAGGCCCAGATCGATTCGTCCGGGAAACAACGCTTCGAGTGTTCCGAACTGCTCTGCCACCACCAGCGGAGCGTGGTTGGGCAGCATGACACCGCCGCTGCCTACCCGGATCGTCTTCGTGGCGGCCGCGACATGGCCGATCAGCACAGGCGTCGCCGAGCACGCCAGCCCTTCGATCGAATGATGTTCCGCCAGCCAAAAGCGGGTGTAGCCCAAACGCTCTGCGTGCTGGGCTAAGTCCACCGATCGGGCAATGGCGGCGCTTGCAGGCTCGCCGGTGTGCATCCCGACTAGATCCAGAACGGATATTGCTAATTCATTCGTCATAACTCTATTAGATAACTCCGGCGGGGCGAGCGATGCGGAAGCGTGTATGAATCATCGCAACGTCTTTTCGGCGCCACACTCTCTGCCATCATCAAAGCAGCGCGCACCTGCTGTCAGCATCTCCTCAACCCGCAAGTTGCCATTGCTTGCGACCGCCATGTCTTTCCCCGTCCGTTGGGGCAAGACGGCGTTCGATGGACATCGTCTCGAGTGAATACTTGAACGCGGTTCCACAGTCGCAGCACACACGATAAGTTTGGCGCCTGATCGTAAACACGCGGCTGAGGTTGCTGTGATGACACCCGAAGAGGAAATCGAAAACTGTTGCGAGGTTTTGCATAATCACTCCTGGTTCGCGGTTATCGGATAGTGCAGATGGCGTGCCACTCAAGATCCACTTAACTTAGTGATTGCACTCGCAGCCTTTGAAACTCGCGCAGGGCTGTATGCCCTTATACGGGCAGTACGAGAAATGTCGACAATTTTCGGGGTGGCACAAGGGGAAGGCGGCCCTCAAATTACGCCGCGCGGCGTTCGAGCCTCAGTAATCGGCTTTCGCGATATTGAGTCGCCGCATTTTGTTCTGCAGGGTTGTACGCTTCAGCCCGAGCCGTTCCGCGGCCGCTCCCCTGCCCGAGATTCTTCCGGATGCCGCCTTCAAGGCCTCGATGATCGCCTGGCGCTCCGCATCATGGAAGGTCGATACTGGAGCAGCGTTCCGGGCCGCCGACTTCTTGAGTTCCGCCATGGGGACGTTCAACTCGTCTCCCTGCGTGAGGATCACGGCGCGCTCAATGAAATTTTCCAACTCCCGGACGTTGCCGGGCCATGGCGAATTGGTCAATGCATCCATTGCAGGCTTGGGAATCGACTTGATGCGCTTCTGCATCAGGCGCGACAACCGCGAAACAAAATAATGAACGAGGAGTGGGATATCCTCCCGCCGCTCGCGAAGCGGTGGTATCTCAATCGGAAAAACATTGAGCCTGTAGAACAGATCCTCGCGAAATTGATTGTTGCGAATCATCAGCGACAGATCCCTATGCGTCGCCGCGATCAGGCGAACGTCGACATGAATGGTCTTGTTGCTGCCCAACCGCTCGAACTCTTGCTCCTGCAACGCGCGCAGCAACTTCGGCTGCAGCTCTGGGCTGATGTCTCCGATTTCGTCCAGGAACAAAGTGCCGTGATCGGCAAGTTCGAATCGGCCGCGCTTCTGCATCAAAGCGCCAGTGAATGCGCCCTTTTCGTGTCCGAAGAGTTCGCTTTCGACCAGCCCGGATGGAATGGCCGCGCAATTGAGCCGCACAAACGTCCGGTCTCGTCTTGGACTGTGGCTATGAATTGCGCGTGCAATCAGCTCCTTCCCAGTGCCCGTCTCGCCGCGCAGCAAGACAGTAGATCCAGTCGGGGCGACAATCTCCACCTGGTCGAGGACTTTGCGCAGAGCGGGGCTCTTGCCCACGAGATCCTCGAAGTTGTATTCCGCGCGGATTTCCGATTCGAGATATAAGCGCTCGTCTTCCAGCCGATTCCTCGATGCGCTCAGTCGTCCATACGCGAGCGCGTTGTCCAACGCCAGGGAAATCTGCGCGCTGATCTGCGACAAGATGTCGAGATCTTCTTGTCCAAACTTGTTAGGCCGCTTGCTCCCCATGGAAATGAACCCAAACGGTCCGTTCGATGTCCCCAGGGGAGCAACCGCCAAGGTGGCGATCGATTCAGCCTTCAACCGTTCGAGAACCGCCGGTGGAAGCTTCTCGATCTCCTGCTGCGACCGGATCTCCGGCCTTCGAGCGCGCATCCTCTCCAGGTCCTGATCGGTGAGTTCAGCGACGGGAGTGTCGGCAAGAAATCCCTTGCCGCCAGG
Organism: uncultured Acidobacteriaceae bacterium; assembly: GCA_963789205.1. Taxonomy (GTDB): domain Bacteria; phylum Acidobacteriota; class Terriglobia; order Terriglobales; family Acidobacteriaceae; genus Acidiflorens. The sequence continues at coordinate 580,765 of CAWBJV010000005.1, read as the reverse complement.
AAAATCGAGAAGCACAAGTTCCAGCTTATTGGACTGTTTATCGATGAGCCAGAAACCGGTGAAGTCATTGGCAAAGTACTTGCGAATCGACGCTGAGGCAGAACGGAACAGCTCATTGACGTCCAACTGGGTTACAACCTGATTGTTGATTTCGAGCAGCAGTTGAAGACGATCGCGCTCCTGTGCCAACTGCCGCTGATACCGCTCAGCGGCATCGGTCGCGAGCGCGCTCTCCAGAGCAACCGCAACATGCGATGAAACGGAGGTCATCAGTTCCACATCGTCGGGGCTGAATTGATCTCCCTGCGCAATCCCAAATGCCAAAGCGCCGAGTTTCTTCCCCGATGTCGAAACCGGAAATATATAAGCGCTATGCGGAGTGCCTAACCTGACTTTCTTTGCCAGTTGGGGAATCCTTGCAATCTCGGTCTGCTGGTCAGGAATGTATATCGGTTTTTGTTCGTCGATTGCTTGTCCAACAGCGGTCCCGGCATGCGGCACCTCGGTGCCAATTTCAACTTCATAAGCTTCCGGACCTCGGTCAAGCGCTATGAGCTGGACCGAGTTCCCGTCGTCGGACAACAGTAAAAGGCCAATCGAGTCGAAAGCAACAACCCTGGATAACAAGCGGCGCAAACTCTGCAGGACAGCCTTCAAGTTGGGTTGCGCTGCGATGGCGCCCGAAACCTCGAGCAAGGTCCGATACCTGCCGTCCGCTGCGCTTCTCGATTCCATCTCGCCAACCGGCATATTCAGAAGGGACGCTTACTGGAAGGTCACGATACTTTTCGCGGATCGATCCCGAGCTTCTTCATGCGCGAGATCAGGGTGGTGCGTTTAACCCCCATGCGTGCCGCAGCTCCGTTGGGGCCTGCTACTCGCCCGTTTGTGATTTTCAAGACGCGGATGGCCTCATCGCGTTCATTAGCGTCGCGCGTCCCAGCCACTGGAGTGGTCCTGCCGTTGTTGCTCAGTTCACCGATCGGAGCTTGCAGCGCCGTGCCGTGGGTAAGGATCACCGAACGCTCGATGAAGTTCTCCAGTTCACGAATGTTCCCCGGCCAATGCCAACTCGAGAGCTTCCTCATGGCCGCGGCCGGAATCGATTCGATCTTCTTGTTCATTCGGCGGCCGTGCTTCTGAATGAAGTAGCGCGCCAGCAGCGGAATATCCTCCGGGCGTTCACGGAGAGGCGGGATGCGGATCGGAAAAACATTCAGGCGGTAGTACAAGTCGCTGCGGAACTCGCGATTCTCCATCATTTTTTCCAAGTCGCGATGGGTGGCCGCTACCAGCCGCACGTCGACTTTCTTGGTTCGTGTGCTGCCCAGCCGCTCAAACTCACGTTCCTGCAAGGCGCGCAGCAATTTGGGCTGAATCTCGATCGGAATATCCCCGACCTCATCGAGGAAGAGCGAGCCCTGGTCGGCCAGTTCGAGGCGGCCAATCTTCTGTGCTATCGCGCCGGTGAAGGCGCCTCGTTCATGTCCAAAAAGCTCACTCTCGAGCAGCCCCGTCGGAATCGCGGCGCAGTTGAGCTTTACGAAGGTCCGTTCTTTACGCCGGCTGCGTTCATGAATCGCGCGCGCGATCAACTCCTTTCCCGTACCGGTCTCACCGAGAAGCAATACCGTCGAGTCGCTGGGAGCCACCGTTTCCACGAGGTTCAGAACATGGCGGAGAGCCGAACTCTGCCCCACAATTCCTTCAAAATCCATCTCGCCACGTATTTCATCTTCCAAATACAGTTTTTCCTGTGCGAGCTTGTCTTTTAATTCTGCGATTTCACGATAGGCCAAGGCATTCTCGATGGCGATTGCCACTTGCCCGGCCGCTTGCAACAGGAAATCAACGTCTTCCCTGCTGACTGAGTTCTCGACCCGGCTGCCGAGTGTAAGAACCCCGACCGTCCGGTCTCGGCTGATCAGGGGCAGAGCGCAACCGGACTCGAGGTCTTCTGCGCGAGCCATGGGAGTTGACCAATCACTCACGAAACCGGCTCTTGTTTGTACGATATAAGGCTCGCCGGTCTTGAACACCCTGCCCAACTCGGTCCCATCGACCGGCAGATGCCAACCCTCCTTCACGAATCCCCTGCTCTCCGGAAAGTCCATAGCAAGTTGGCGCAAATGGATCTGCTGCGCATCCGGGAGCCACACGCCAACGATGTCGCAGTGCATGACTTGCCGAATGCTTGCCGAGACCGTGCGAAGAAGATCGCGACATCCTAAATTCGAGACCAGGGTGTTCGTTATGTCCAGCAGTAACTTCAGCCGGTCGCTCTCGCGCTGCAGTTCGGGTTTCGCGCTCGGCGCTTCCAGGGAGTTCAATAAGTGGTTCGGCATCAGCGAAGAGCCCATCCTTTAACCTCCCGATCAGTATCGCAATCGCTGTACGTGCCAAGCACACCGCCGCGCGCAGCAGAGACTTCATCGCGTTGCGTGCACGCCCGTGTGGATATGTCTGATGAGATGTAACGAGAAGGCGGAAGGCTTCGAAAAAATGTCGCAGACTTCGTCAGATGTCGAACCGTGTGTCGAGGCGCTGACACTCCATCCGCGCGGTCTCGTGCCCCTGTTGCGTAACTTTCGTTCGCTCAAGTATTTGACGACCGCTCAGGACAACGCAAATCTGGCATCTCGAATGCAGTATTGAGTGCGCGATTCGTGTCCCCGGACCATGGGGGCTGGAATCGTAGTCATTCAAGAACGGAGGATTCAGATTTTGCGACGAAGCGCGATTGTGTTTGCAAGTTTTGTCATGTTGTTAACTCTTGGCGCCGCAGCTCAGGAAAACCGCTCGGATATCAGTCTGCAAGGCACAGGCTTTTTCACGAAGGATACTAACGGCAACGGAATCTCGCGGACTACTTCCGACACCGCTGGATTTCAGGTGGGATACCGTTATCACATCAACCGTTGGTTCTCTGCGGAGGGCGATTATGGCTTTGGCCGAAATACTCAAAGATATTTTGGCAGTTTCGGAGAATCCAGAGTCCAAGCCGACGTGCACGCGGTCACGGGCGATTTGATAGTGAACCTTCCACTGCCCATTAGAAGGATCAGCACATACGCGCTCGCAGGGGGCGGCGGCCTGATCTTCGACCCCACTGGCAACGGTGGCGGATCTCTTCCCGGCGTGAGCACTCAGACAAAAGGCGCCTTCCTGTACGGAGCGGGTGCTGATTATGCCTTGACGCGGCATTTCTCTCTGCGTGCCGAATACAGAGGTTTTGTGTACAAGAATCCGGACTTTGGACTCGCATCCTTGCACACTGACAGTTGGACGCACACGGCGCAACCGTCCGCAGGAATCGTTTTTCGCTTCTGATCGTTGAGCCACACATTCAGTGTTTGTTCGGTAGGAAGATCTTCACCCAAAGCTATAAGGGTGGAGTCGGCTTTACAACTTTTACTTACAACTTCTACGGAGGAAATTATGAAAACGAAATATTTGCAACACCTGGCAGTTCTCTCGAGCTTGGTTCTGCTATTCCCGGTCGGCGCATTGGCACGCGACAAGGCACACTCGGTCGAGATTCCATATGCAGTGCAAGTCGGCGGCACGCGAATAACACCTGGCAGCTACAAGGTGGCGTGGCAAGGGACGGGCCCGGCGGTAGAGGTAAGTTTCTCGCAGTACGGGAAGACGGTGGCCACGGTGCCTGGAACCCTGAAGACGAATGACGACCAAGTCACACAGGACGCCATCGTGACTGAAGCAACCAGCGCGGATACAACAACGCTCGAAGAGATCGATTTCGGTCATCAAAAAGAGGCGCTCGTCTTTGACCAGAACGATCAGAACACGAGCGGTCAGTAGTTGCTGAAAGGCAGTTTGGCCGTCGATCAGCAACTGCGGCCTCGTTAGGAGCCAGGGAGCTTGCGTTCGAAGAGCTGGGAGCTCTTCAGAACGCAGGCTCCATGGCTTATCTGTGCGCCCATTCCTTGAATACACGAGCTTTGGGCAAACGCTACTAGAGACGGAGGAACCAGCGAATGCTGGAAAGCACAGTTGTGTTGCTGGGCGATCTATTATTGAGCGCTCTGACTTTATTGATCGGTTCTTGTGTCGTCGGCTCGATTGTTGCGGCCGTACGGGCGGTCAGCCGTGGAAGCGCTACTGCGAGTACGAGGCGGTGAAGGCGGTGTTGGGTTTCACGCCTCAGGTGAATGGTCTCGGATGAGCGCAACCGCGACATTCCCGTCCGTTCCTCGTCGAGCCTCGTATTCAGCCAAGCTCGAAAGATGGATCAGTTAGAACGTCGATTAGTTCGCCACTTACTTCGTCACTTCGGCGATGAAGACTCCGAAAGGTTCGAGCGTCACTTCGGTGCCTTTTGAGGTGCCTGTTGCGGATGATTGCGGCGTCGCCACCAGACTCTTCAAGTTAGCGGAGGCGAAGCCCTTGTCGGCGAGGTTGAAGGTCGCCTTCTGGGGCGAGGATGACATGTTCAGCGCCACCAGCACGGCCTTCCCTTTGTAACTGCGGAGATAGGACATGACATTGGCGTCGTCTTCGTTCAACGCAGTGTAACTTCCCTCGAGCAGCGCCTCATTAGTGTGCCGCAGCGCCAGGACTTTCTTGTACATGTTCAACACTGAATCGGGATCTTTCGATTCGATGGCTACGTTGTGGGTCTTGTAGCTGGGTGGAACGGGCAGCCAGGGAGCCTTCGTGCTGAATCCGGCGTTCGTGTCCGTGTTCCACTGCATGGGGGTGCGTTCGCCGTCGCGGCCGATTTCCTTCGGCCATCCGGTACGGCCGATCGGATCCTTTACATCTTCCCTGCGCGTTGGGTCGTTGTTTTCCATTCCGATTTCTTCGCCGTAATACATGATCGGAGTTCCGCGAAGCGTCAGATAGAAGGCGCCCATCAACTTCGCGATGGCGTCATTGTTCTTGCCGTCACCATAGCGGTTGTAAGAGCGGACCTTGTCGTGGTTGCTGATCACGAACACCGGCCATCCGCCTGCCGAATCAACTTGCGCAATCTGGCGGCGAAACTCGGGCGGAGAAAGCCTGTCGACCGTGGTAAACATAAAATCCATCGGCATTTGTAACTCGTTGTCGTGGGAGCCGTAGTACTCCTTGAGTTCATCGATGTTCGACGTCCAGGTTTCGCCGATAAGCACGGCGTCGGATTCGTCAGCCACTTTGCGAAGTTTCTGCAACACATCGTGCACTTCGGGAAGCTTCTTGTTGTGGATCTCGTTGGTATTCGGATCGCCTTGTTTGTTGGTGCCGGGCAGGACTGGATTGTCGGATAGTTTCGGATCTTCAAAAAGAATATCGACCGCGTCGAGACGGAAGCCGGAGACGCCGCGTTTGTACCACCAGCCGGTCGTGTCGAGCATCGCTTTTTCGACCGCTGGATTGCGCCAGTTCAGATCGGGCTGCTCGGCATAAAAGTAATGATAGTAATACTGCTTGGTGACGGGATCGAGTTTCCACGCCGACCCGCCGAAAGTTGAAATCCAGTTATTGGGCGGCTGCCCCGGCCCCTTGCCGTCGCGCCAGATGTACCAGTCGCGATGGGACGACGTCCGCGACGATTTGGAATCGATAAACCACGGATGCTGGTCCGAGCTGTGATTTACGACAAAGTCGAGGATGATGCGCACGCCTTGTTGCTTCCCCTCCGCGACCATCCGGTCGAAGTCGGCGAGCGTTCCATACATCGGGTCGATGTTCTCGTAGTCGGAGACGTCATAACCGAAATCCACTTGCGGTGAGGGAAAGCATGGGCTAATCCAGATCGCGTCCACGCCCAGATCGTGCAGGTAGGCCATCTTGGAAGTGATGCCTTTCAGGTCGCCGATGCCGTCGTTGTTGCTGTCGGCGTAGCTGCGAGGATAGATCTCGTAGAAGACGGCATGCTGCCACCACTTATGGCCTTCGGCGTCGACGGATTTGGTTTGAGCGGCCGCAGATACCACGCAAGAGAGGATTATCAGCGACGCGAGGATCGAATAGAATCGCTTTGACATTTGGATTTCCTCCTCCGAAAGACTAACAAATTCTTTAGAACTGAGTTTTCACCTTGGCCGCGCAAAATTCAGGACGACTTCCTGGTGAACATAGGATTCTGCATCCGCAGATGGGAACTCGACCATCAATTTTGCTAAATCCTGATCCGCGGCCCCGAGTTTCGCTCCTTTGACGGATGCCACTTGCGATGGGATCCAGATGGACAGCTCATATGTTTTGCCGGTCACACCGGAGAGGGACAAGGTCAGCTGTGTGCGGGCGGAGTTCCATGTTTCCGAAAGGACGCGCAGGCCCTGGCTGGCGCTGCCGAGCGCGGGCAAGACGTTCGAGAGGCTGACGCCGAAATCATTCTTCAGGCGAATGCGAACTGCGCTGGTTGCCTGGGTCAGCGGGAATTTTATTTTGACGTGCTGATCGCTGGCACTAGCGACAACATGGAAAGGCAGACTGCGGCCGTTCAGTTCGACCGATGCCACGCTGGTTCGCGGATTAAACGCTGGGTTGAAATCGACGACGCAATCGCCTGAACCTGTGCGCTTCGCTTCCAGCGTGATCACGCCGGGCGCTCTTTGATAGCTCAGGGCAAGAGTTGTCGCGCCCATGCGTAGGTTGTCGAGCGCGAACGATCTCCAATCGGCGGGGACGTGTGGAGCGAACGTCACATGGTGGCTAGTAGCGTCGACGTTGAGTCCGAGCATCCCCCGCAGAATTGGGCTGACCACCATGGCCGCCGACCAGATCTGGTGCGGAGAGCTAGTCGAGAGCGGCTGATAATAGTCGCCGGAGAGCACCTCGGTGACGTGACCGAGCGATCCCTCGAGCGCGAGCAGGGCGTTGGACCGGAGATTCGAGTAGGCGGGGAGCGGCTGATGGTAGCGATACTCGGCAACCGAGGCCCATCCGGTGAAGAGCGGCCACACGGAGCCGAAGTGGTATCCGCTGCCGTTGTAGATCGAGGAGTGGCTCGAAATAATCCTTGCGCCCCAATCGGTTTGGAGGTCGGCATCCGCGAGTTGTTGGATCGTCGCCTGAGACTTGTCTTCGTCAGTGACGCCGAACCACATGGGAACGGTGGTCAGAATCGAGAGTTCGTCCACGCGGCGATTTTGCTGGTCGAGCGCGAACGCAAACGCTTTTTTCTCGGGGGACCAGAAAGTCTGATTGAACGCGGGCTTCTGGCGATCGAAGGCAGCTTGCAGGTCTTTGCCGACGTCGTCCTTGCCGGTGAGTTTCGCGAGATTAGCAAGCGCGCGCAGAGCTTCGAGGCCGAGGCCGCTCTGGTAAAACTCGGTCTTCACGGGAAGTAGCGGGCCGCCTTCGACCCACCCGTGGCCAAATCCGAAGTTCTGCGGAAAGTTCTGCGAGTCGTAGGTAGAACGCAGGAACTGATACGCCTTCCACAAGCTGTCCCATTTCTGGCGTGCAAAGTCGAGGTCGCCGCTGCGAGAGACGTAATCGTTCGTCGCGATGATGTAGAGCGGGGTGGCGTCGGCGGAGACGTAGGCGAAGGGATAGTCCTTGAACCAATCCACAAAACTCGCGCCTTGAGAGATTTCGTGCGGAATCTTGCCGTCGTCGCGCTGGAACTTGCCAATGAACTCGATGGCGGTACGAGTGGTGGCAAAGTCGCCGATGGAGTTGAGCGCGAAAGAAGTCCAGAAGGAATCGCGCCCGAAGAACCAGGCAAAGCCGGGACGCTGGCTGGTGCCCGAGCTTCTGTATCCGGCGACCGACCCGGTGCCCAGATCGGGATTGGTGACTAGTCCCTGGATGGTGCTGATGCGCGACCAGTCGTAGGCCTCCTGGAGCTGGGAGTCCGGCAGAGTGAGGTTGAGCGTGCGCTTGAGATAGTCGCGGTAGTACTGTGCGGAATCGCGCAGCAAATCGGGATACGAAGTCGCCAGTCGCTGATAGTTGGCCTGCGCATCGGCGAGTCCCTGGGTGGAGGCGGCAAGAACAATAATCTTGCTCGCTCTTCCCTTGCTGGTGACGCCGAGACGCAGGGAATTTTCGTTATCCGAAGAATAGTTCGTTTGATATGCGAGTCGTGGAGTGGAGCCGGAGGGTGATCCAACCAACGCGGAGAATTTTTTGCGCTCCTCACCAAATACGAACGCGTGTTGCGATTCGTCCCAGTTGAAAAATGTCCCCCCGAGGGCGGCGGGCCACTCGAGTTGAAAGTCCTCTACGAAACCGGCTTCGATCTCCAGCGGTTGTTCGGTTTCGACGTCGAGCAGAATTACCGCGCCGGGTTCGTGCACGGGAACGAAAAATGTTTCGCGCACGGAGAAATTGTCGCCGGCGTAGACGAGCGTTGCCGATTCCGGATGGACGATGAGGGTGCGAGCCAAGCTCTCAGCGGGCAAGGCGCGGCCATCCACATGGAAAGTCAGGTGGAATCCGCGAAGGATCTTCAGCGGATAGACCCAGGCTTCCATTTCTCCACTTTCGTTGCCAAACAGACCGGCGCGCGTTCCGACCACTGGAAGAAATTCCCAGGAGCGGACGGGGCGGGAGAGTTCGAGAGATGGCGGCGATTGCTCGGCGGCAACCGCCGGAGTCGATCGAAACAGAAAGCACAGCAGAAACACGCAAGCAAAGGAAAGGAGAGGTGCAGGAGGAGAGAGAGAGCTTCTCATTTTTTCAACGTCGCGCAAATGCGATGAAGCCTTCATTTTAAACGGCAGTCTTTTGAACGGCGGTCGATGACGCCAGCTTGCAAAGTGTTCAGGCACAAACTATAAGAATTCAAGGGCACAGTCCAGCACGAGCTGATTCCCGGGTATTCCCTCTTGCCTTTTTCACGCCGCGAACTCCTGAAATCGTTGAGCCGGTCCACCCTCGTTCTGTCGCTCGAAAATGTTCTCGGGCTGGCGCGTCCGCTGTGGGCTCAATCTGCGTCGGCGGCGCCACAACTGGTTGAGCCACTGAAACCGGGCACTCCGCTCGGAGTAAGTTTCGTGGATGTCGGGCGCGCCTCGGGATTGAACGCCAAGACGATCTACGGTGGCGAGCACAAAAACAAATATCTACTCGAAACGACCGGCTGCGGCGCCGCGTTCTACGATTACGACAACGACGGCTGGCTCGACATTTTCCTCGTGAACGGCACGCGGCTCGAGGGATTCCCGGTTGGGCAGGAACCGGTCTCACACCTGTTCAAGAACAATCGCGATGGCACCTTTACAGATGTCACGCTGAAAGCAGGACTGGCGCGCTCTGGCTGGGGCCAGGGCGTTTGCGTTGGCGACTACGATAACGACGGATGGGAGGATTTGTTCGTCACGTACTTTGGGAAGAGTGTGCTTTATCACAATAACGGCGACGGCACGTTCACCGATGTCAGCGAGAAGGCGGGCGTCGCTGGCAAAGGCAATCGCTGGAATACGGGTTGTGCCTTCGTGGACTACGACCGCGACGGGCGGCTTGATCTGTTCGTCGCGAATTACATTGACATGGACCTGAAGACCGCGCCGGTGCCGGAGTCGGGACCGTGCCTCTACAAGGGCGTGATGGTGGCATGCGGGCCGCCGGGATTGAATGGTGGGAAGAACATTCTTTATCACAACAATGGCGACGGCACGTTCGCAGATGTTTCGGAGAGTGCTGGGATTTTGAAGGCGAACGGGACTTATGGGCTGGGCGTGCTCACCGCCGATCTCGACGATGACGGATGGCCCGACATCTATGTGGCCAATGATTCCACCGCGAGCGCCCTCTATCAGAATAAGAAGAACGGAAAATTTGTGGACATCGCGCTGGAAGCGGGTTGCGCGTTGAGTCCGGATGGCAAGCCGCAGGCGGGGATGGGGATTGCAGCCGCCGATTACGATCTGGACGGAAACCTCGACTTGGTGAAAACCAACTTCGCTGGAGACACGCCGTCGCTCTATCACAATCTTGGCGAAGCGAGTTTTGAAGACACAACATTCACGGCGGGTCTGGGCGCGCACACGCAGTTCCTGGGCTGGGGCTGCGGATTTTTCGATTTTGACAATGACGGCTGGCCCGACATTCTGATCTGCAACGGCCACGTGTATCCCGAAGTTGAACAACTCAAGACCGAGGCGGGATACCCGCAGCGCAAACTGCTCTATCGCAATCTGCGCAATGGCCGGTTTGAAGATGTTTCCCTGCAAGCTGGCCCGGGAATTTCTGAGCCGCTCGCGGCGCGGGGCTGCGCTTTCGGAGACTTCGACAATGACGGCGATCTCGATATGGTGGTGAACCCGGTCAATGACTATCCGCAACTGGTGCGCTGTGATTCGCAGACGGGAAACAACTGGATCAAGGTGCGGACGATTGGGACGAAATCGAACCGCAGCGGAATTGGGGCGCGACTCAAATGCGTGACGCGTGCGCCCGACGAAGCAAGGCTGCATCAGCAGATTGACGAAGTGCGCAGCGGAGGAGGCTATTTTTCGCAGAACGATTTGCGGGTCCACTTCGGCCTGGGAAAAGCGGCGAAAGTGGATCTGCTTGAGATTCGCTGGCCAAGCGGACAGGTGGACACGCTCAAGGACGTCAAGCCGAATCAGGTGATCTACGTCAAAGAGGGCGAAGGGATTGTACGGACTATGCAATTTCCGCCGAGGAAATAATGGTCCCGATGTTCTATTTTGGCGGCTAGTGAGATCAAGATCTTAACCACGGGGATCACACAGGACACATAGGGAAGGCCACAGAGGAACTCTATGGTTTCTTCGCGTCCGATGCGGCCGGAGTGCCCGATCCTTCTTTCAGGGTTTGGATCGAATCGGCTGGCAAGTTATCAAAATGTTCCTGCAGTCCGCTCGGCCAGCGGATCTGGACCGAATCCACCTTGGTTGCCGAACCGAGTCCGAAGTGAACGCGCATGTCGCTGCTGGAGTTGTAACTTGATCCGCTGCGAACTTCGTCCACCAGGGTGCGCGTACCGACCGTGACCGAGATACGCGCGCCGATGCCGTCACGGTTCGATTTCGTTCCTATAGTCCGAATCGCAATCCAGTGGTTAGCGGAGCGCACCTGGTTCACCAGGAGACTCGGTAGAGCGTTCAGGTTCGTGATCACAGCCGAAATGCGGCCGTCGTTCCATAAATCGCCGATTGCAAGACCGCGCGACGAAGCCCGAGCGTTGATGCCCGGACCCGCGCCGGCGGAGACGTCGGCGAAGGTGCCTTTACCTAGATTGTGGTAGAGAATGCGCGGCTCTTCGTAGTTGCTCCCCAGATTGTTCTTGTCCACTTCCGGGTAGACGTGGCCATTCACGAGCATAAGATCGGGCCAGCCGTCGTTGTCGAAGTCGAGAAACATCGTTCCCCACCCAAGATATTTGGTGTACAGCCCGAGTCCTGCAGCCGTGGTCACGTCGTCGAAAGTACCGTCGCCATTATTTCGGTAAAGCGTGGAAGTATCGTCGGAGAAATTCGTTTTGAAAATGTCGAGGCGGCCATCGCCGTTGTAGTCGCCGATGGTTGCGCCCATGCCGGCCTGTTCGCGGCCATCTTCATTGAAGGCTGCGCCCGCCGTTACGCCGACATCGGTGAAAGTTCCGTCGTGGTTATTGCGGTAGAGAATGCTGGGAGTGCTGTCGCACGCGACATAAATGTCGGGCCAGCCGTCGTCGTCGAAGTCGAGAGTGGAAACGCTGAAGGCGTAATGGCCGTCGGTTCGGTCGATGTGGGCTTTCGTGGTGACGTCCTCGAACGTGCCGTCGCCCCGATTGTGGTAGAGGATGTTCTTCGCGCTGGCGAGTCCGCGGGGACCGCACATCACCGGCACTCCTTTCCACATGCAGGAAGGACGCTCGCCGGGAGCAGGCGCGGTCGCAAGATCGAAGTCGACGTAGTTGGCGATCATGAGATCGAGGTGGCCGTCGCGATCGTAGTCAACCCACGCGCACCCCGTGCCCCACGCCTTGCCGGACCCCGCTACGCCCGCCTTTTCCGCCACCTCGGTGAAGACACCGTTCTGATTATGGAATAGCCGGTTCTTCCCGTAGTAGGTGACGTAGAGATCTTCCCATCCGTCGTTGTCATAATCGCCGACGCAAACGCCCTGGCCCCAGCCGGTCGCATTCAGGCCCGCTTTGACGGTGACGTCCGTGAACGTGCCGTCGTGGTTGTTGCGATAGAGATGATTGGTGGGAGCTTCGCCGGTGGGAAAACCTTCCAGAGTTGTGCCGTTCACAATGAAGATGTCGGGCCAGCCGTCGTTATCATAGTCAAAAATGGCGGCGCCGGTGCCGGTGGTCTCGATGATGTATTTCTTCGTGTCCTTGCCGCCGAACACGATGGGCGCAGTCAGTCCAGCTTTTTGGGCGACGTCGGTGAAGTATGCGATTGCGTTCTGCGGAGGTTTGGTTTGTGCCTGAGCAGGGGCTACACGACAGGAGAGCGCCACGAGAAGTACGGATAATGCCCGCTGCCACGGAAGCGATCGGAGACGAGGAAACCGCGGCAGACTCATGACCCAAAAAGCATACAGGATGTATCGCGGAAGGGGTCAAGGCAGGTCTGCCTTCTTGTGACCACGGCTGCGGCGCGGCAGCGACATAGTAAGATTTGCGAAGCGCTTCATCTCAACTTTGACATTAACTCCTGACCGACGAGCACTTCCTTGATTCTTGCCGCTGTTCACCGAATTCGAATCCGGGAGATTGCGTTCCTTCTCATCACAATCGCCCTGCCCGCAATCGCACAGAACGCAATTTCGCAAAAGAAGACGGACAAGCCGGCGGTTGACGCCCTCTACCAGCAAGGCATCCGATCCTTGCAAAAGGGCGATCTGGCGGCGGCACGCGCCGCTTTCGAAAAAGTCGTGCGACTCGCGCCGAATGCCCCGGAGGGGCACAACTCGCTCGGCTGGGTACTGCTAAAAACCGGCAACCTGGATGAGGCCGTCGCTCAACTCCGAGCTGCGGTGAAGTTGAAGCCGGACTTCGTCGAGGCGCACATCAATCTTGCTAACGCATTGGCAGCGAGCCGAAAGAGTGAAGGTGCGATCGAAGCTGCGACGACCGAGGCGCGCACCGCGGTGAAGCTGGCTCCGTCCAACAGCGAAGCCCATCGCACGCTCGGGCGCTTGCTGAGCTTCCAGCAGAATATGCCCGGCGCGATCAGCGAATTGCGACGCGCAGTGGAACTCGCTCCAACTCAGCCTGATCCGCACGACGAACTGGGATCGCTCCTCGCGCAGAATTCGCAACTCGACGAAGCCGCGTCCGAATTTTCCGTGGCGCTTCGCTTGCAACCAAATTTCGCGGCTGCAAGATTACATCTAGGCGTGCTCCGGTGGCAGCAGCGCTCCTTCGAAGAAGCCCAGCAGCTATTACAAAGCGCGGTCGCACCTACTCCCGAAAGCGCGGAGGCGCACTACTACCTGGCACGCGTTCTCGCCGATAAGGGTGACCACGCCGGTGCGGTTCGCGAGTTGCAGTCCGCGGTCAAGCTACGGCCAAATTTCAGCGACGCGCAGTCACAGCTCGGCTTGTTGCTTCAACGACAAGGAGACGCCGTCGAGGCGGTTGCCGCATTTCGCCATGTCGTCGAAGCACAGCCTGAGAGTGCCGATGCTCACAATAACCTTGGCCTTGCGCTGATCCAGGTAGGAGATGCGCCGGGTTCGGTTCCGGAATTCCAGGCGGCACTGCGGCTTAAGCCGGATGACAACGACTATCGCGGCAATCTGGGAATTGCGTACCTGCAGAGGACCGATTTCGACGCTGCCATCGGCGAATTTCAAACCGCACTGCGCGCTGCTCCGGACGATGCCACCTTGCACTACAACCTCGGCCTGGCATTGAAGCTCAAGGACCAGCTGCCGGCAGCTGTCGCAGAATTTCAAAAAGCCGCGAAGCTCGATCCTGCCCAGGCCGACGTCCGCTACACGTTGGGCGTCACGCTTTGGCAGCAAGGAGAATTTGCCCGAGCGATCGAGGAATTGCAGGCTGCGATCAAGATCCGTCCCGATTACGCGGAGGCGTACTACACGCTGGGCACAGTTCTGAAACAGCAGGGAAACTTACAAGAGGCGGCAACCGCGTTGCGGGAAGCGATCCGGCTGCAGCCGGATTTTGCGGGCGCTCACACCACCCTCAGCGGCGTATTGCGCCAGCTCGGAGACACAGAAGGCGCGGCCGCAGAGAGCAAGCTGGGAGCGGAGATGGCGAAAAGCGCAAATGCTCTGCAGGCTGCGACATTCTCAACCAACTCAGGACGACGTCTGCTGAACGCCGGAGATCTGGATGGAGCAATCTCCCAGTTTCGGGCCGCAACCGGACAGTTAGACAGCTACGCACCGGCGCACTTCTATCTCGCACAAGCGTTGCGGAGGAAGGGCCATTCCGATGAGGCCGAGCGTGAATTTCGGAAGGCCTCGGAGCTCGATCCTCACTTCAAATCCACCTCGGAATAGAAGCTGCGCGACACTCTACGAAAAACCGTAGCCACGGTCAAAACTCTACCAGCTTTCATATTATTGATAAGACTCCATTTACATATTGACAACACAAATGCCCGAGAGTTACTTTGGCGGACACTGGAAATAGTTCATTCGTACTAGATGCCGAGTGTATTCCGCTCGCGCTTCGAGGAAAAGCCCTTGCTGCATTTCCTGAAGCGTGGCGTGAACCCACCCGGCGAACTCCGGACCGCGATTGTCCGGCAAGTCTTGACGATTGAGCTCTGCGGAGGCAGAAGAATATGGCGAAACAAATCTCGATAGCCGCGATGCTGACGATTTGCATTTGTTTGGTGACATTGACGGCGCAACCCGCGTGGGGGCAAGCGGTATACGGCAGCATCATCGGCACGATCACCGATCCACAAGGCGCGGCGGTCGCGAATGCCAAGGTAACCGTCCTCGACCAGCGCAAAGGTACGTCGGACACGACGACCACTAACGATAGCGGGAACTATTCCGTCACGCACTTGATTCCGGATGTGTACACCGTTCGCGTCGAGTCGCCCGGATTCAAGGCCAGTGAGCTAAAGGATGTGATTGTCTCCGCGGATGCGGCTTCGAACGTACCCTTGCAGTTCCAGGTGGGCGGCACGTCCGAGACGGTCGAGGTCACCGCTGAGGCTCCGCAACTCAAGACCGATCGCGCCGACGTAGCCACTAGTTTCAACGAAAAGTACGTCGAAGATCTGCCGATCCTCAATCGGAACTTTACCAGCCTGCAATTGCTGGCGCCGGGTTCGCAAAAAATAACGGGATGGTCGCACGCCGCCACCGAGAATCCGCAAGGCAGCCAGCAGATCTTCACCCAGGGCCAGCACTTCAGTGGCACCGCTTACGAATTGGACGGAACCGACAATCAGGATCCTATCCTGGGAATTATCGTCGTCAATCCAAACCTGGATGCTGTTACGGAAGCTAAGGTCTCGTTGCAGAATTACGACGCTGAATTCGGCAAGGCCGTTGCCAGCGTAGTGACCGCACAGACCAAGTCGGGCAGCAACGAGCTTCACGGCAGCGGTTTCCTTTTCCGTCGCTCCGACGCACAGTTGGCGCGCGATCCGTTCACGCAGTCTAAGCCGGACCCCCTCACAGGTCGCTTGATTCCGCCGTCCCGTTGGGTGCAGTTCGGCGGCACCGTCGGCGGTGCGGTCATCAAGGATAAGCTGTTCTTCTTTGGCGATTATCAGGGCACACGCCAGACAAACGGGGTCAGCGGCCAGTTCACGGTGCCGGATGCCAAGGTTCGGACTACCTGTACCGGTCCCAACGGACCCAACCCTACCACCACCAATTGCGATCTGAGCGACTACGTCGGCGTCGGAGGTGGCGGCCTGATCTTTGATCCGGCCACTGGGATCTCAGACGGGTCCGGCCGAAACCAGTTCGTCGGCAACCTGATCCCGAACAGCCGGCTTTCTCCTGCAGCGGTGAATATCTTGCAGGCGCTTCCCGCCCCGCAAGGTGCCTCGCTTCAGAACAACTTTGTGGGCGCCGGTTCGGGTCCGTTCAAGTCGGACGCCTTCGATACCCGGATTGACTACGCAGCCCGCCCCTCGATCAACGTGTTCGGGCGGTTCAGTCTCAACTATTTTAAGCTGTCGGGCCAGGGAGTATTCGGCCAGTTGCAGGGTCCCGGCAATGGCTTGTTGGGTTTGTCTGGCAGTTCCATCACCCACAACTACAGTCTGGCGACCGGCTTCACGAAGACGTTCACCAGCACTTTGTTAACGGATTTCCGCTTCGGCTATTTCAAGTACAATCCGCAAACCAAGAAGCCGGACGGCGGTACTCCCATGACAGCGTTCGGGATCCCCGGTGCAAATACCAGCGACCCGAAAACCGCCGGTCTGGGTTCCTTCCAACTCGGCGGGGATGCCATCAGCGGATTTGGCGGTGCCCCGAACAATGGCGGCGCGGGACTGGTGATTTCCAGTTTCGGTGACGGTTTGGGCGTAGCTCGGTGCAATTGCCCTCTGACTGAAAGCGAGCAACAATTTCAGTTTGTGAATAACTGGACAAAAATACGAGGTAACCACCAGTTTAAGGTCGGCGCCGACATTCGGTATGCCATGAACTTGCGAATCCCCAGCGATAACAACCGAACGGGAGAATACAACTTCAGCCCCGAGGGGACGGCCCAGGGCGGCAATGGCGGCTTGGATCTCGCCACGTTCCTGCTCGGCGATGTCACCTCGTTTGCCCGCTACGTCAACAACCCGGCAGCTGGTGGGTCCCCTGCCGAGCGCCAGAAACGCTGGTTCTTCTACGGCCAAGATACTTGGAGAGTATCCCCGAAATTGACGGTCAACTACGGATTGCGTTGGGAGATCTACTTCCCCGAATCTGTAAATGGAAAAGGCAACGGCGGATTCGCCAATATTACAGACCTCGGAGGGTTGGGCGCCATCCGGGTGGCCGGCGTCGGACACATTGGCACAAATGGCAATGTTGACAACAAACTCACCGCTTTTGCGCCGCGGATCGGTATTGCATATCAACTGACTCCCAAGACTGTCATCCGGGCTGGCTATGGCCGGAGCTATGACATCGGCGTATTCGGCTCGAACTTCGGACATACTGTTACCCAGAACCTTCCGGTCCTGCTGAAGCAAAACATCAATGCCAGCAGCGTGACCGTCGGGGGATCTGGGAACCTCGGCTCCGGGGATAGGGTCCCGATCTTCACGTTGGACAACGGACCCGTAGATTACGGCACGGTGACAGGCATAACTCCGAATTTCCACGACAGCGCCATCAACTCTGACGGCTTGATCCCGTTTGCCGCTCTAGGCGGCGATGTTTCAGGCACTCACATCCGCCCACCCAAGCAGGTCTTGCCGACCGTGGATGCGTGGAACTTTTCGGTTCAACGCCAGATAACCAACTCGATTTCCCTGGAAGCTGCCTACGTGGGCAGCAAGGGCACACATGGATTCGCGGGCGACGGGCCTAACTATGACGTAAACCCCAATGCGGTTGGGCCGGGAACCGATTTGGTAGAAGCTGATCCCAACAACCCTGGACATAACAGATATCACGGGTTCAGCCCACTAACATCGCAGAACCTGCGCCGCCCCCTGTGCGTGCCCAATTCGACTGATACGGCATGCACTCGGATCGGATTTGACCTCGGCAACTACTACGGCAACGACGCGGCGAGCACGTACAACGCGTTCGAAGTGAAATTAGAGAAGCGGTTCTCGCGCGGCCTTCAATTCCTGACTCACTACACCTTCTCCCACGCCAACAACAATGACAATAACTACTATGCGATCGATCATCGGATTTCGTACGGGCCGGTCGATTTCAACCGGAACCATGTATGGGTCCTCAATACCGTCTATGAGCTGCCCTTTGGAAAGGGCAAGCAGTTCATGGGCGATTCCAGCCGGGCCATGGACTATCTTGTGGGCGGATGGCAACTGAGTAATACCAGCAATTGGAGCAGCGGTTTGCCCTGGACCCCCAGTTTCGGTGAGTGCGGAGCCGAGCAAGATGCCGGTATCTGTCGCCCCAACATTTCTGGATCGTTCCATACAGGAGTGTCGGGAGGCATTGACCCAGTCAACCATAATCTCACTTTCTTCACTCCTGTAGCTGCGATGGCATATCCCAACCCTGATACGTTGGCGATAGGAACTGACGCCTGCACCCTCGCTCGGCCGACGTCTGCACCGTTTGCAACGAATGCCTGCGGTACGCTCGGCAGTCTCGCTCGCAACTCCTTCCACGGGCCGTCGGGCTTCTATTCCGATCTGTCGATCGTGAAGAAGTTCACAATCCACGAGAGGCTCACGGCGCAGTTCCGCACGGACTTCTTCAACGTCTTTAATCACCCCGTTTATGCGTTCAGTGCAAACAACGGCGCGAACAATTGCATTGATTGTCACGGAACAAATGACGGAAAGATCACCGATCTCGAGGGTGGCACGTCGATGCGGCAAATCCAGTTCGCACTGCGGTTCGATTTCTAGAACTCGCAGCCGAGAACGTATTCCAGGAGGGAGTCTTCCGAGACTCCCTCTTTTTTATGTTCTAATCTTCTGCAGACTGTCCCTGGTGCTCCTTTGATGCGCGCGCCCAAGTCGCTGTTAGCCTTACTTCTTGTCGCGATGATTTGCGCGGGGCAAGAGGCGCAAGATTCGAAACCACTTGCTCCGTCCTCAGCCTCCGCCCCACCTTCCGAGTTTGCCTCGGCTGAACTGCTACTCCACCAGGGCAAGTACGACGAAGCGATTGCGGAACTGCAAACTCTAGCCGCTAGAAACCCAGCCCCGAAAAACATCGCCCGGGAGTTAGGAGCCGCATATTACCAAAAAGGCGACTACATGAAGGCCGTCGAGCACCTGAAGACAGCCCAAGCCGAAGACCCTCGCGACAACGAATCGATTCAGTTGCTCGGCCTCTCTTACTACCTCGCCGGGCGTCCTGCGGACGCTATTCCCTATCTTGAGAAAGTTCAGTCCTGGTTTCCGCGCGCGAATGTGGATGCGGCGTACATTCTCGGGATCTGTTACATCCAGAGCAAGGATTACCCCAAGGCGCGCACCGCGTTCGCGCGTATGTTCGATGTGCCGGCGGATTCGGCGGCGGGATACCTGTTTACGGCACGCATGCTGCTGCGGCAGGAATTTGATCCGGTGGCGGAAGAATACGCGCAGAAGGCGGCAACGCTCGATCCGAAGCTGCCTGGGGCGCACCTGATGTTGGGAGAGCTCTATCTGTACAAATCGCGCGTCCCCGAGGCGATCGAGCAGTTCCAGAAGGAACTTACTCTGAATCCCGCCAGCGCAACTGCGTATTACAAGCTGGCCGACGCCTACTCTCGCATCCAGAAATACGATGACGCCGAACGGCTGTTGCAGCGGTCGATCTGGTTGGACGCTACTTCGACCGGACCGTATATCCTAATGGGCAAGGTTCTGGAGAAAAAGGGGGAGTTCGAACTCGCGGTGCGGTCACTGCGCCACGCGGCCGCCATGGATCCGAACAATCCCATGACACACCACCTGCTCGGACAGACCTATCGTGACATGGGCAAGAAAGATGAAGCCGAGACGGAGTTGAAGATGGCGGAGCAACTGCAAAACAAGCAGGATTCACATCCGTGAGCACGTAAACCATCCCACCTTGTTAATGGAGAGCCGGGCGCCCCCGCCCGGCCTGACCCTTCGACTTCGCTCAGGGCAGGCTCGCGAGACGCCCGTCGCTCCGTTACTCGCTTACGGTGTCAACTTCTCCACGGCATCTTTTGGCAGAGCGTGCAGTAGTTCGAGAAAGGCGCCGTTGGTCCAGCCGAAACCGACAACGTTCTCCTGGTATCCCACTGTCACCTGGGATTCCGAAGACCGCGTGACCACGTTGTACTTTTCACGGATGGTGCCGTCGCGCTGAAAGTTCTCGATCACAGTGGACAGGAACTTAGACGAAAGACGATCGGCATCGGCGTTGTAGCCATAACGCCGCAATCCCTGAATGGCGAGAAGTTGAACCGGAGCCCAGCCGTAGGGGTAATCCCACTGCGCGCCGGAATTCTCGGGGCTCATGGCCAGGCCTCCGGGCTGCTCGAAGACGGGCAGGTTCTTTACGACGGCAGCAGCTTGCTCTGGCGTCGCCAGGCCCGCCCACAGCGGATAGTAGGTCGTGAGATAGCGATAGCTCGATTTCTTGCCGCTGGTAAAGTCGTAGTCGAAGAAGAAGCCGCGGTCTCCGTCCCAGAGATATTGCTGCATGCGACGCTTGCGCGCCTCAGCCCGGGCTCTCCAGGTTTTCGCTTCGGACGCCTTGCCGATCCACATGCTGATCTGATCCATGTCTGATTCCGTCTTGTAAAGCAGGCTGTTCAAGCAGACCGGAGCGTAGTGATGGGTGGCCGAGCCGTAGGCTCCGAAGCGAAAGGAAATATCGAAGCCGGATTCGCGCATCGAGCGGTCGCCCTTGTAATAGTCGGCGCTGAGGCGAACCACATGCTGAGGCTCGCATGCCGGGTGTGCCATGGTCGTCGAGACATCGCAGACGGTGATGCCATAGCTCGATCCTGGGGCAGCAACGGCTTGCCCTCGATCTTGCTTAACCATATCTTGCTTAACCAGCTCCGGATGAACCGGATCTTGTTCAACCAGATAATGATCGGCTTGATCGGGATGAACCGCGAAGTGGCTGACCACCTTGCGGTAGAAACCGCTCTCGTCCTGCAAGCCCTCGGCAGGCGGGCCGTCGCCAAAATCGTAATAACGCGCCAGTCCGGTCGGGCCGGCAAGGTGTGGATCACGAGTCCACATGGAATAGTCTTTTTCCAGATATTCGTATGCTCGCGCCAGCCACGCGGGATCGGCGTGGCCTGCCTGTTTCTCAGCGTCATAGACGGCCAGCACCATCGAACTCAGAAAGGGCGGCTGGGAACGGGTCAGATAATAGGTCCGGTTCGCGTTCAGCAAAGCGCCGTAGTTTTCGATCTCGAAAAAAAAGTTTTCGACCATGCCGCGAGCAAGATCGGTCCGGCCGTCGCGCAGCAGACCAAGGATGATGAAGTAGCTATCCCAGCCGTACATTTCGTTGAAGCGTCCGCCGGGCACCACGTACTTGTTCTCCAGATAGAGCAAACCGTGGGGATGGATTGCATTGGTGTCGATTTCGCCGAGTTGATGAATTGGCTTGGGCAGTTGCTCAATGTCAACGTTGCACGCGGCATGAAGTTTTTCAACCGCGGGCGGAGCCGCAAATCCCGCCGGAAGATAGATTACGGGGTTGACCTTCATCTTAGGATCGACCACCGAGGCGCAGTCCGTCATGGAACGGGTGAGGTTGTCCCAGCCGGCGGCGATGTATTTGCGGATCGACGCGAGGCCGGGCGCGGGCTTTTTCTGTTCCTGGGCCAGGGCCCCTGGCGGGAAGGCGAGCAAAAGCAGGAGGAACATCAGTGGCAAAGAAAGTCTTCTATTGTTCATGGTTGTTGGCCGCCAACATCATAACTCCGATGGGCAGGTTTGCTGAGCGGAATGCTTGAAAGTCTGCTGTTCGCGGCTAAGGACGCCCCGTTTGACATCCGATGTCTGCGGGGGTACGCTTCCCAGCACTTGGGGTGACGTAGCCGTGCAGCGACACTGTCGGATGTTGATTCTGTTTCTCCTGGCAGGAGTCTTTGGTGGATTCGCAGTACCACCGATGGACCTGCCCGAGACCACCTTCGATGAGTCTGATGCACCCGTAAATCTAGCTCTTCCTTCGCAAGCTCAGCTCCGATTCGTCCTTCCTGTTAGCGACCCACTCGCAATGCCGGGGTTAAAGTTCTACTGTGCCGGGTGCGTTGTGAGCAGTCCGGTTATGGGAGCGGCAGCCATCCCGAAGAAGCGGCATCCACATTCTCTCCAAGATCTTCTCTGTACGTTTCTGATCTGAAGGCTCTCTCCTTACTCAGACCGACATTTCCGCATTTTCAATGCTGAGGCGCGCCGTCACGCACGGTGCGTCTCAGTAAATTGTCTGTCGATTGCCGGAAGGCCGACTATCGGCAGTGGAGAAAGCTAAGACGCTGGCAGGAATTGCCAGGAAAGAGGAGGTCATATGAGCAAGAATCAAACGGACGAAGAATCTCAGGACAACCATGAACAACTCGACCACAACTTAGACGTTCGGAATCTGGAAGCTAACTCGGCGGCTAACTCCCTGAGCAGGCGCTCGTTCCTCGGTCGCGCCGGTGCATCCACGGTGGCCGTGGCGGCGGCAAGCGTCGGTTTGCCCGCGATGTTGAGTGAAAATGCGGAAGGCCAAATCGCGGAACAGACCGCGCGTAGCGACCGGTCATTGCAAATTCGGCTCAACGCGGCAACCAGGGAAAGCAAGGTGCCCATTCCGCCCCAGATCAACAATGGCGACGAGGCTCGGTATGCCAACTTCATCGGCAACTTTTCCCAGGGTCTGCCCCACAACAGCATCGGCGAAGTCGACCCGACAGCTTACCAGGCCTTGCTGACCGCTGTTACCAGTGGCAAACCGAGCGATTTCGCGAATATTCCCCTCGGGGGAACCGTGAAACTCGCGGGACCTCAAGGGGGACTGGCCTTCGATTTGGAGGGTACAGATAGCGGCCAGCTCTCGATTCCCCCATCGCCCGCCCTGGCTAGTTCGGAGAGGGCAGGTGAGATGGTCGAAGACTATTGGATGGCTTTAGCCCGCGACATCCCATTCTCCCAGTTCGGGAACGAGCCAATCACCGCGGCGGCGATCGCTGACCTCAACAACCTCTCGCAATTCAGAGGGCCCAAAGTGAGCGGTCAGGTTACGCCCGGTACGTTATTCCGCGGCTTCACCCCGGGCGATCTGATCGGTCCCTACATGTCTCAATTCTTCTTGCTGCCGGTGAACTTTGGAACACTCCCCGTCGCCCAGAAGTACAACACATATACGCCTGGCACTGACTATTTGACGGACTTCCCGTCCTGGCTGGCAGTGCAAAACGGATCGCCCGTCGGGAGCAACAGTATTTTGGGTACAAGCTACATCAAGAACGGTCGCGACCTGGGAGCCTGGGACCATGTGGACTTTTCCTTCCAGGCTGCCCTGTTCGCAACGCAGTGGCTGATAAGCAACAAGGCGCCGTTTAATCCAGGGAACCCCTATCTCACGATAGCGAATCAATCGGGGGTTCAGACCTTCGGACAGCAGCACATTTTCGATTTGCTGGGCGAAGTCTCGAACCGTGCGCTCAAAGCCATGTGGTATCAGAAATGGTTCGTGCACCGTGCCTTGCGCCCCATAGCGTATGGAGGCCTTGTCCACAACACGATTACGGGAGTAGCAAAGTACCCCGTCCACGGAGACGTGCTGAACTCCCAGGCGGTGGCTGAGATCTTCAAAAAGACTGGCCATTACCTTCTGCCGGCTGCCTACCCGGAAGGCGGTCCGCAGCATCCGTCTTACGCCGAGGGACATGGTGTAATTGCGGGAGCGTGTGTTACTGCGCTCAAGGCCTTCTTCAACGAAAGTTTCGTGATAGTCAATCCCATGGTAGCCGCCGACGATGGTCAGTCGTTGGTTCCGTACACAGGTTCCGACGCCGGGCAAATCACGGTGGGCGGCGAACTGAACAAACTGGCCAACAATGTGGCGTTGGGGCGTGACATGGCTGGCGTGCATTGGCGATCTGACGCCGAGCAAGGTCTCCTGCTCGGTGAGAAGGTCACGATCAGCATCCTGCGGGATCAGCGTCACACGTACAACGAACCATTCAGCGGCTTTACGTTCACGAAGTTCAACGGCGTTCCGATCACGGTCTAGCCCTTGTCGGTGTGCAACAAGATGTTCTTGATCCTAATTATGGGCGCTGAACCAAACTCGGCGCCCGTCTTTGTTCGTGCGATTAGTGTCGATAATCATTGGCTCAAATCACTACCGCTTCCTTATATTCTCCATAGACCTTCCGCATCGCGTCCGAAATTTCGCCCACCGTAGCGTTCGCCTCGACTGCCGCCAATATCCGAGGCATCAGATTGTCTCCCGAGCGCGCCGTGTTTTCGACCGCCCGAATCGCGGCTTGCCAGGTTTCGGCATTACGCTTCGCGCGCAGCGCTCGCAGGCGCTCCACTTGTTTCGGCTCCAGCGCGGGATCAATCCGTTGGATCGGCACCGCCTTCTCATCTTCGCCCTGCATCTGAAAACGGTTCACGCCGACCACCACCGCCTCCTGCCGATCGACCGCCTGCTGATATTCGTACGCCGCGTTCTGGATCTCCTGCTGGACATATCCGCGTTCGATCGCCTTGAGCATGCCGCCCATAGCTTCGATTTTTTCCAGATAGTCAACTGCTCGCTTCTCGATTTCATTAGTCAGCGATTCGATGTAATACGATCCCGCCAACGGATCGACCGTTAGCGGCGCGCCCGACTCAAACGCGATCACCTGCTGCGTGCGTAGCGCGATTCGCGCCGAGGCCTCCGTCGGCAGCGCCAGCGCTTCATCATAGGAATTGGTGTGCAGAGATTGCGTTCCGCCGAGCACCGCCGCCATCGCCTGGATCGCGGTCCGCACAATGTTGTTCTCCGGTTGCTGCGCCGTTAGCGTGGAACCGGCCGTCTGCGCGTGGAAGCGCAGCATCCACGATTTTGGACTCCGTGCCTTAAAACGCTCGCGCATGATCTTCGCCCACATCCGCCGCGCGGCGCGGAACTTCGCAACCTCCTCGAGAAAGTTGCTGTGGGCATTAAAGAAGAAGGAGAGTCGCGGCGCGAACTGGTCCACATCGAGACCCGCCCGAATCGCCGCTTCCACGTAGGCGATGCCGTTGCCCAGCGTGAAGGCAACCTCCTGCACCGCCGTCGATCCCGCCTCGCGCATGTGATAGCCCGAGATCGAGATCGTGTTCCACTCCGGCAGGTTCTCATTCGACCAGGCAAAAAGGTCGGTGATGATCCGCATCGCCTGCTGCGGCGGATAAATATACGTTCCGCGCGCGATGTACTCCTTGAGCACATCGTTCTGCACCGTGCCCGAGAGCTTGCGAGTGTTGTTGCCCTGCCGCCGCGCCACGGCCACGTATAGCGCCAGCAGAATTGACGCCGTCGCGTTGATGGTCATCGAGGTTGAAATCGCGCTCAGGTCAATGCCATCGAACAACCGCTGCATGTCTTCGATCGAATCAATCGCCACGCCGACTTTGCCAACTTCTCCCACGGCCAGCGGATTGTCCGAATCGAGCCCAATCTGCGTCGGCAAATCAAAGGCCACCGATAGCCCCGTCGTCCCATGGGCAAGAAGATACTTGTAGCGCTTGTTCGACTCCTCGGCGTCGCCCATGCCGGCGTACTGCCGCATCGTCCAGAGGCGGCCGCGGTACATCGTGGCCTGCACGCCTCGGGTGTAGGGAAACTCCCCCGGATAGCCTACATCGCGGTCGTAATCCCACGCCGCGAGATCGGCGGGCGCGTAGAGGGGGCGTACGGGGATATGAGAAGACGTCTCGTCGCTCGGGAGAAGGGCGGCCCGCTGGGGCGAAGGCGTATCGAAATTCTTCTTCGGCCTGATGGCGTCCCAGTGTGAAACGTCGAACAGGCTCATTCTTTCACTCGCGCTCACGATCTTTTGATAAAGATCAGCGGGGACGTCTCGATGGAGCACCTTGAGTGCCCAGAATACTAGATCGAGCGCAAGTCCCCACTCGCCGTGGTCATAGGCCTCCTGTCCTTCATGAAAGTCGCCATCTGGAAAATGCGAGCGAGCTTGATCGAGAATGTCCTTGAGCCGGCCGTCTATCTCACGAGCTGTCAGGGATGTCATGACGGAGTTTTAGCTTTTTTCCTAACCCGCCAGAACGAGCTCACGCCGAACCATATGAACGAAACCGTGAAGCACACGGCAAGGACCAGCCGCCCCGGTCCAGCCGCGTGGCCAGACTGGTACTTCCCGTATTCGCGCATGCCGGCCAGCGCTCCGATTCCGGCAATCGCAAGGAAGGTGAATCCGGTCACTTCCAGCCAGAGTTGGTGCAGCACGCGCCCAAAAGAGCGTGCTATCGCGCGGGTCCCAGCCAGTACGGCGCGGCCCCTACGGCTGCGTTTCACCCTGGTGACGACCGTGTTGGCGGCGGCACGGTAAATCAGCCCGATTTTCCGGAACACCTGGCCGTCGATCCTTTGTCGGTCGAGGTTGGGTCGGTCGAGCTTGGGCCGGTCGATGTTGGATCGGTCGATCATCAGTCGATTTTAGCAGCGGCCAGGCGTACAATGTTCGTTGGGCGCCGTCACAATCGCTTGTGATGTCCCCCATCAGCGGCGTCCGATTCCAGGGGGACTCGTGGATCAGCAACTGAAGCAGCTCATGAAAGAACTCGGAGAAGCGATCAACGAGTCGCTATCCGATTCCGAATCGATCGCCGAAGTCGTTGCCCGCATCAAGGAAGGCGGCTACGACATTTTCCTCGTTCTCGAAGCCACCATCGGCGTCAGCAAGCAAGGCGAACGCACCACCGACAAGGAATCCCTGGTCTCCACCCTCAGCACTAACACCGATCTCAAGATCAGCGATCAGGACCTGAAGTTTCTCAAGTCCCTCCGCATCAAGATCGACGACGCAGACGACGACTAACACCTGCCCGCGTTGTGCTACGATTCTGCCCGCCATGAACCGCTATTTTCTTCTCGCGCTTCCGCTCTGCGCCTCGCTGCTCTTTGCTTCGCCACTTTGGGCCCAAGCCGTTCCCACCTTCGTTGGAGTGCGCACATTTCTAGGCGCTCCCTACGTCACCAACCTCGAAAAGCTCGACGCCGACTTCGCCGTCCTCGGCGTACCGTTCGACGAGGGCACCTGGGGACAACCCGGCGAACGCTACGGACCGCGCGACATGCGCGAAGCCTCGCAGGAATATAACCACGATCTGACCGAAGGCTTCTACTACATCGACGGCGACCGCACCGTGCTCAAAGGCAAGCGCTGGGCCGATGTCGGCGATATTGCAATCATGCCCACCGTCCCCGCGCAGACGAACGATAAAGTCACGGCCGCGGTGAAGACCATCCTCGCCCACAAGGCGTTCCCGATTGTGATTGGCGGCGATCACAGCATCACCTACCCGTCGCTACGCGCCTTCGACCAGCCTCTCACCCTCATCCACATTGACGCGCACCTCGACACCTGGAACGGCGCGCCGGGCAACCTCGATCACGCCTCGTGGGTTCTGCGTGCCGCTCAACTTCCGCATGTCACGAAAATCATCCAGATCGGAATGCGCGGCCTGGCCAACGATCCCGAGGCCGTGGGCAACGCCCGCAAGCTGCACACGCAAGTCATCACGGCCGAGGAATTGCACCGCCGCGGCGTCGCCTGGGTCCTTTCCCAAATTGCCCCCACTGGAAATATTTACGTCACCTTCGACGTCGACTCCATGGATCCCACGCTCGCCCCCGGCACCGGAACGCTCGAACCGGGCGGACTCAACTTTGCAGAGATCGACGACCTCATGATGGGCATCCCCGCCAAGGGAAGACTGGTTGGCCTCGACATCATGGAGGTCAACCCGCTACGCGATTCGAGTGGACGCACCGCTCAAACTGCCATCCGCTTGATAGTCGACATGCTCGGCGCAGCGTTCCACTGAGGACCGTAACCTTCTGAGGATGTTCGGTTTTCGAAGGTTGCAGTCGCAGCCGAGCCTCGCTCGGCTGGACAGCCGGGGGCAGCTGTCCCTACGTGTAACGTGGTGAGAGAATTGGGTTCCGGGCAAAATTTTCCCGTCCCCAAATAGGAAAAAGCTTGCAGGTGACCTCTTTTGGTCTGTTAGACTAATTTCTTTCCCAACTAACTGGCCGCTTAGCAGCATCTTAAGGGTGTAGCGCCTTCGTCGAAAATGGCCTTCGGCGTGCACTTCATAAATCGGAAGTGTCGTCCTTCGGCTAGTCTCCCGCGGTCTTTAACAATGTCGGTTCGTTGGGAGCGACCGCTTGTTTTTCTTGGCAAGCGCGAAGCATAAGGAGCTACACGAGGTGCGCATATGGATTCCCAAGCTTCACAGTTGACCCTGGGCCTTCTTCCCGAGCCTGGCACCCGTTGGGGAAGGTTCGTTGTCAGTTATGGGGTGCAGTCGCTGCTGCTGACGTTCGTCGTTATTGTGGCCATCGCGAACCCCGATGTCCTCGATGTGCCGATCCACGACTACCACTTCGTTAGCCTGGTCAGCACTCCGCCGCCGGTTCCGCAGGCTCCTGCGCCAGTCAAACACTTTCCTGCCCCGAAAAAAATCGTCGAGCCGGTAGCGCCGCGGCCTGAAGCCATGCGCGTCCCTTCCGAATTGGTCCGGCCCAAAAAGGTGGTTCCCGACGAACAGGCGCCCAAGGTAACGCTGGCTGCCAAGAAAGAGACTTTACCGGATTTGAAGCCGCTGATCCCCAGGCCTCCGGTCAAGACGAATGTGTTTTCCACAGGCAGCTCGGCTACGCCAACCATGGCGGCTGCGCCTTCGAAAGTGCAAACCGGTGGCTTCGGCGACCCGAACGGCGTGCCCGCTCAGGATAATCACGGCCGTCCGATTACGATCGCGCAGGCGGGCTCTTTTAATATGCCCTCCGGCCCTGGCTATGGCAACGGCACTGGCGGAGCTCACGGCGCGCGCGGGGTGATCGCGAGCACCGGCTTTGGCAGCGGCGTTGCAACCGGCAACAGTTTGGGCCCGGTTTCCGGCTCGCGAGGTGCGGTTCGCCAGGGCGGCTTCGGAGACGCCGATGTCGTAACCACTTCTCAACCCAAGGCTAAGTCCGCTGAACCCGTCGTCAAGACCCTGCCTGCCGAGATCACATTCAAGCCCCGTCCGGTTTACACTGATGAAGGACGACAGCTTAAAATTGAAGGCGAGGTCCTGGTCGAGGTTGTCTTTTCAGCGACCGGGCAGATTCGCGTTGTGAAAGTGGTGCGCGGTCTTGGTCACGGGCTGGATGAATCCGCGGTTCGCGCCGCCGAAAAAATTCAGTTCAAGCCCGCCCTGAGAGACGGCCGCCCCGCTGATTTCGAGGCGGTATTGCACATCGTGTTCCAACTCGCTTCATAAGGTGAAATGAAACCAACTAAAATGTTGCGCTCCCTCGTTGCACTCTTTGCGCTTTCCCTGGTCTGCGCCACGTTCGTATTTGCCCAGACGACGCCTGCCCAGACTTCGCCGCAACAACCCCAGCTCTCGAACCGCGACGCCGCCACCCAACAGGCTAGCGCCGCCGCCAGCAGCTTCGACCAGGTTGTCGATCGAGCGGTGGAACGCGAACATTTCTTCATGGCCCAGATGAAGCAACTGCATCCCCTGGTGGAAACTTATCTCCAGAATCTTAGGGAAGACAAAGACCTCAACGCTCCCGTCCCTGTCAGCGACGTGTACTTCCTTGGCCGGCTGGATATGAGCGAGGGCACCGATGATCGCGCTTTCACCTCGCCCACCACCGCCGGCCTCGGCAAACGGATGCTCAGCAAGCTGAGCAACGTATATTCCATGAAGTTCCTGCCCCTGGGCTTTGCCCAGATGGTGGTCCTCGATCAGGATTTCCAGCGCAGGTATTACGATTTCACTTTTGTCCGCCGCGAGTTCCTCGGCGAAGTACGCTGCATCGTCATGGACGTTGCGCCCAAGAAAGACGCCGGCAAGGGCCGGTTCCTCGGACGCATCTGGATCGAAGATCAGGACTACAACATCGTCCGCTTCAACGGCACTTACTACCCTCACCCGCGAGCCAGTTATTACCTGCACTTTGACAGCTGGCGCCAGAACCTCCGCCCCGGCATCTGGCTGCCTTCGCTTATCTATTCCGAGGAGTCCGATCTCAAATACCGTATCGGTCAGACCCTTCATTACAAGGCGCAGACGCGGCTGTGGGGCTACAACCTGAAGGATCTCCGCCGCAGCTCTGAGTTCACCGAGATCACCGTCGATGCTCCACAGTCGGTCCAGGACCAGAGTCAGAAAGCCCAGGACGCTACACCTATCGAAGCCCAGCGCGCCTGGGAACGTCAGGCTGAAATCAACGTGATCGACCGCCTGCAGCAGATCGGCTTGATCGCGCCGGAAGGCGAAATCGACAAGGTGCTCCAGACCGTCGTCAACAACATGATGGTCACCAATAACCTCGACATTCAACCCGAGGTCAAGTGCCGCGTGCTGCTGACTACGCCGCTCGAGTCCTTCACCATTGGCCATACCATCGTCGTAAGCCGGGGCATGATAGACGTACTGCCCGACGAAGCGGCCCTGGCCATGATTCTGACCCACGAACTGGCGCACATAGTGCTCGGCCATCACCTTAATACCAAGCTCGCCTTCAACGACCGCATGTTCTTTCCCGACGAGCGCACCTTCGAGCGCATGGATTTCGCTCGCGATCGCAGCGAAGAAGAAGCCGCCGATAAGAAGGCCGTCGAACTGCTCAATAACTCGCCCTACAAGGACAAGCTCAACAATGCTGGCTTATTCCTGAAAGCGGTCCAGGCTCGCGCTCCGGAACTGAAGAACCTCATCCGGGCGCACCTCGGCGACAGCCTCCTCAATGGCAACGCCACCAGAATGTCGTCTTTGATGACTGCGTCGCCGCAATTCGACCCGAAGAAGGTCGACCAGGTCGCGGCTTTGCCTCTCGGTGGCCGTGTTAAGGTCGACCCGTGGAACAATCAACTCGAACTGATCAAGACCAAGCCCGTGGCCATCACCGCCGCAGCCGATAAGATGCCCTTCGAAGTCACGCCCTTCTTCCCGTTCCTAACCAGGCTCGGCACCGCTGGTCCAGAAAAAGCGGCCCCTGTCCCGGAAAAAACGACGGCAGCTCCCACCGGACGGTAAGACGGCTTTTGGCTTTTGCCCTTAGCTGCCGGAGAGCGGATCTCATCGCCCCCGCGTCCTGCGCTCATTTCTGGCGTTCTTCAACCTGCCACCAGAAGCTGAGAGGCAGGAGCTAGCAGCTATTTCGCTTAAATCATTGCGCGTGGAGTGTCTGTAGCGGGAGAGAACTTGCAGAAAAAAATCAGGGCAAGCCCGCTGCCAGGCAGCAGCGGGATACTCATGAGGAGGCTACTGCGTACCCATCTGGCTTCCGACCTGCGAAAACACGTTGTTGGCGTTGCCGCCGATCAGTTTGACCGTGCCAATCACGATTACCAGGATTACTGCGAGCATCACCGCGTATTCGGCGACGTCTTGACCACTCTCCTCAGCCCAAAGTTGACGGATGGTTTTAATCACTTGTTTGCCCCCAATCGACGACACGCCCAAGCTTCTTCCCCGAGACAGTAGTTCGCCGTCGTGTCATTGTAAAATATCCCGAATCGCCCCCTCCGCCCAATAGCACACCAGTGACCCTAAATGGCACTATCGTGCCACAAACATTTAAGAAGCCAGCTAACCTATTGATTACACAGTCTTGGTTACACGATCGTTTTCAGCGGAAGCCCCTGGTTCACCGCAAAAAGCGCCAGTTCCAGGCGGGTGGAGACCCCTAGTTTGTCGAAGATATTGCTCAGATGGTGCTTCACCGTATCCTCGCTGATCTTGAAGTACTCGGCGATTTCCCGGTTGGCATAGCCCGCGACCACGGCCGAGACAATCTCCAACTCCCGCGGCGTCAGCCCGAATTTCTTCTGTTTCGATTCCTCGTTCGTACTCTGCATGAGGTTTCGCAGGTACTGCAACAGATTCGAGACGCTATCCCGCCCCACCCAGTACTCCCCGGCCATCACCGCATGAATGCTCTTGAGCAACAGTTGGGTGGCGGAATCCTTCAGCACCACGCCGCGCGCTCCCAACTGCAACGCCTCCACCATCTGCTTCTTTTCCACCGCCGCTGTCAGCAGGATGATGCGCACCGTCCCGGCCGCGCCACCGCTCATACTCAGGTCGCGCAGCGCCTCCAGCCCAGTGTGGCGCGGCATGGCCAAATCGAGCAGAAGAATGTCGGGCTTGATCTCCGTCGCCAGTTTCACCGCCTCGCGGCCGTCGCAGGCTTCGCCCACAACTTTCATATCGCCTTCCGATTCCAGCAGACGCCGCAGACCGTCGCGGAAAATGGGGTGATCGTCGGCAATCACAATGCGTATGGGATGAACTCGTTTATCCATTGGCCTGTCCATTGTTTGCCTATCCATGATTTGTCTTTCTCGGCGGAGGAATCCGTACTTCCAGCCGCGCGCCGTGCCCCGGAGTCGATTCTATCGCGAGTTCGCCCGCCAGCAGGCGGACTCTTTCCCGGATGACCGCCGGGCCCTTACCTGTCGTCTCCAATTCAGCATCCGACAGCCTCCCCGAAAAAGAAAATCCTTTCCCGTCGTCCTCCACCGTCAATTGCAGATTACCCGCCCGCTGCGCCAGCCGAACCAGCACGTGGTGCGCTCCACTGTGCTTGCGCACGTTCACCAGACTTTCCTGCACGATGCGCGCGAGTTCACGGCACACCTTCTGCGCCAAGTCCACCCGCTCCAGTTCGCTCACGAACTCCGCTGCGATTCCCGTTTCCCGCCGGAATCGCTCCACCGTGTCGGAAATGAAACCGAGAAGCCGGTCCGCATTCACCTCGAACGACTTCATTGCCTGCATCAATTCGCGCAACTTTAGAACTTCTTCGCGCAGCAGTTTCTGGATCCTCCCCAGTTCCGAGTTCACCACCGGAGCCTGCGTTCCGGACTGGCGGCGCAGCACATCCAACTGCATTTCCACGGCGATCAGCGATTGAATCGCCCCATCATGCAGTTCGCGGGCGAACCGCGCCCGCTCCAGCGCCCCCGCCCGCTCCCGCAGCCGCCGCATCAGGTACACGTTGTAGATCGCCGGACCCACCTGTTGCGCGAATTCCTGCAGAAACCGCAATTCCTCTTCCGGCTCCCCCATCATCGATGGATCGAACAGGAACACCCGCCCCGACCACTCGGTCCCGAACACCAATGCCACCGAAACCATCGCATCAAATTTTTCCATTCGCTCGAGCCCATCGAGGAAGCCGGTGCTTACTTCGCGCAGCCGCACCCCATCGCGATCCAGCAGCACCGTGTGAAACCCCCTGGTACCGCGCGATGCGTAAATCGCGTCCGCCGGCGATTCGAACAGATACGCCTTTTCGCTCTCCGGCAGCGCCTCGCGCCAGCGCAGCACTTCGCCGCCATCGGCGACACAGGTCACCTCGGCCAGAAATACCCGATAGCTGTTCGCTTCCTGCGAGGCGCTCAGCACCCGGCTCGCGCCGTAGATGCTCATCACCTCCCCGAGGATCTGCTGCATCGTCCCGGTCAGGCCCGCCTCCACCCGCGTAGAACTGAGGACGCGCATGATCACGGCGCGCTCCGCCCGCACTTTCTTCTGGTTCTCCGACATGTAGCCCAGCAAGAATCCGAGCACAATCAGATACACCGAACTCATAAGCAGCTGTTGCGGATCCAGTTCCCGCACGCTCATACCCAGCCGAGGCAGACGCACCATCCGCAGCCACTGATCCGCTGCCGGTTCCAGGCCGGCTCGCACCGCGAACGCTTCCGCCCACAGCAGCGCAACCGCCGTACCTGCCGTGCCCACCGTCTCCCACAGCCCCCAGCGATAAGCCGCCGCTGCCATCACGAACACGAAGAAGAGAAAGAATGGCCCCTGCTGTGCCGTCGCGAACATCGAGATCAGCACCGGCCACACGATATCCGCCGCGTGCACCACCAGACGAAAAGCGGTTGTCGATTGCGGCCGGAAGCGCACCAGCAACATCACGACCACGGCATGCGCCAGATACACCGTCAGCAGCCAGTACAGCCAGCGCGAATACGCAACCCCGCGCACCGGCTCCATCCAAAGAGCAAACTCCGCCGCAATCGTCAGCGCTACCCGCGCCGTCGCCAGCCAACGCTCTGTGCGCCGGATTTCGCCCGCACTGAGCGGCGCCCGGAAGCGCCATAGATCGCGGTATCGTGGGATCATCCAGGACAAAGCGAGATTTCTCGTCGTTCAGCGATTCATTCTAAAGTTAATTTAAAGTGGAGCGCCTAATTCTAAAGGCAATCTCAGCCAAACTCCATGAGCTTGTTGCCTCTGCGATTCTCGCTTCTAACCTCTGCGCCAGGGCTTACTCTAGTAACCCCCTCAACCCCACATCACGTTCTAGAATGGAGCCCGGAGTAGTTTGCCTTGGCCGCCCTCACCAAATTCTGGGTCTCTATGCTGATCGCGCTGGTGCTCGCCCAGACTGCCGCATCTCTCCTGATGTCCCGAGGCGATGCCCTCACCACTGCCAGCGACCTCATCGGGGGCAGTCTCCTGCTCGTTGCCACCGCAGCCTACCTGCCCAATACCTTCCGCTCGCGCTCCCCTACTCTCCACATGCGGCTTTTCTGGATCCTGATGACCGTGGGCATGGTCTTCTGGCTTACATACCAGGGAATGTGGGTTTATCTTGAAGTCCTCAAGCATCAGGAGGTACCCGAACCCTTCCTGGGCGATGTCGTTCTTTTTCTGCATCTGGTGCCCATGATCGCCGCTCTCGCCGTGCTTCCTCATCTCCGGGAAGACGAGCGCGATGAACGCGTCCGCATGCTCGACTTTGCCCTCCTGCTCACCTGGTGGGTCTTCATTTATGTTTATGCCGTCATCCCGTGGCAAACCGTTCAGATCGATGAACCGGCCTACAGCGCCAATTTCAACTTCGCGTATCTGACCGAAAAACTCGTGCTCCTGATCGCGCTTGCCGTCCTCGCCTACACATCTGATGGCGGCTGGCGAAAGCTTTACGGACAGTTGCTCGGCGCCAGTGCACTCTACGCCTCCAGTTCCTATGTTGCCAACTGGGCCATCGGTCATAAGCTGTATTACAGCGGCAGCATCTACGACATCCCGCTGAGCGTCTCCATGGCCTGGATGGCAGCGGTTCCCTTGTTCGCTCTTCGCCTCGACCTGTCAGACTCCAAGCCCTCGCGGCCTGTGCTCGGCGTCTGGATCACTCGCCTGAGCATGCTCGCTCTGTTCAGCCTCCTCTGGGCCGCCATGCAATCCGAACTGGACCCGGCACTTCCAGCTTCGGTCAAGAACTTCCGGATTACCGTGAGTCTTCTTACCATGGTGGTGATGGGCATCGTGGTTTTCTGGCGCCAACGCCTGCTCCGAGCTGAGCTCTCCCTGTTTCTCGAACGGTCCCGCCGTTCTTTCGACGACCTCAAGGACTTGCAGAACAAGCTCATTCAATCCGAGAAGCTGGCCTCGCTCGGCCAGTTGGTGGGCGGAGCCGCGCACGAGATCAACAACCCGCTCACCGCCATGCTGGGATACTCCGACCTGCTGAGCGCGTCCACTTTGCCACCTGAGGAACAACTCCAGGCCGCGCAAGTCGGCGAGCAGGTCCGTCGCACAACCACGCTGGTTGCGAGCCTGCTCACATTTGCCCGTCAGGCTCCCGCCCGGCTTGCCGCCGTGGACATCAACTCCGTGCTGCAAACCGCCGTACGCCTGCTTGCTCCACAACTGGAAGCGGAAGCCAGTTCCATCCGCCTCGAACTCGCTCCTTCGCTTCCGTTCGTGCTCGCCGATTCGAATCAGATTCTCCACGTCTGCATGCACCTCGCCGGACAGATCATCGCCCATCTCGATCGCGACGAACACTCCACCCTGTTCGTTCGCACACACAGCCAAGGCAACTTCGTCCTGGTTGATTTCTCCTCTTACGATTCTGGCAAGCTTTCGTCGCAGCCACCCTCGTACCCGTCACTGCTCAGCTCCGAAGGCGGGAACAAGCCCTCTACCCTTTCGCTGAGCGCCTGCTGCCGCATTGTCGAAGAACATGGCGGACGCCTCTTGCAGCCTGCGACTCCCGGTAGCGCTTTCCGTGTGGAACTGCGCATCGCGGCAACTTCTGCAAGCCGCTCCTCGCTCGCCGCAGCCACCCGAGCCGCAGCCAGAAGCAGTTCCTAGAGCTGGCTGGTAGAGACGGGGCTTGCCCCGTCTCACTCTGCGGCGGGAGACGCGGCAAGCCGCTTCTCTACGGTTAGGCAGGAGCGATTTCCACCGTCCGCTTCAACTGTCCGCACGCCGCAAAAATGTCGCGCCCTCGCGGCCGCCTCACAAATGTCGGAATTCCCGCCGCCACCAGAATCCGCTGGAACGCCAACACCCGCTCCTGCTCCGGCGTCCGGTATGGCAACTCCGTCCCCGGATTGAGCGCAATCAAATTGATTTTTGCCCTTATGCCACGCACCAATTCCACCACTTCGCGCGCCTGTTCCGGAGCATCGTTTACGTCCGCCAGCAGCACATATTCGAACGTGAGCCGCTCTCGCGCCCGCAGCGGAAACTCCCGCGCGGCCTTCATCAGCTCCCCCAGGTTCCACTTCCGATTCAGCGGCATAACTTCGCTCCGCAGCGCGTCATTCGATCCATTCAGCGAAATCGCCAGCTTCGGCCGCAGCGCCTCCTGCCCGAAATCATGAATCCTGGGCACGATCCCCGCCGTCGACACCGTCATACGCGACTCCGGAATCCCCACGCCCTCGGCCAGCAGCCGCACCGATTTCATGAAGTTGTCATAGTTCAAAAAAGGTTCGCCCATGCCCATGAACACGACGTTGACACGCTGCAGCGGCGGCTCAACGCCCTGCTCCCTGAGCACCGCCGCGATCTGACCGACGATTTCTCCCGCCTCCAGATTCCGCTTCACCCCAAGCAACGCCGTAAAACAGAACTTGCAATTCACCGCGCATCCCACCTGGCTCGATACGCAAATCGTGGCCCGACGCCACCCCAGCGGAGCAGGTCCACCTTCAACCTCGTCCCCCGCTTCGCTTCCGTCACCGCTCTCCCCGCCATCACCCTCCGGCATCCAGACCGTCTCCACTGTCTCGCCGTCGTCCAGTTCCACCAGATACCGTACCGTGCCGTCGCTCGAAACAAACTTGCGCGCAATCCGCGGAAGCCCGACCTCCCAACCTTGCTCCGCCAGACGAGCGCGATATTCGAGCGGCAGTGTCGACACCTGATCCAGCCGCTCAATCTTTTGCCGATATACCGCATCAAATAGTTGTTGACCCCGGTAGGCAGGCTGCCCCGTCCCAAGCGCAAGACTCGTAAGCTCCTGCAAATTAAGTCCTAAGAGCGAGTTGGATGGCTGGCTTGGCATCTGGTTTGCCGGTGGAGCGACGGGCACTCTCGCCCGCCTCACAGTGTAATACCGAAATTATGATGCAAGGATTCGCCGTAAGTTAAACAAAATAATGGTTGAGCTTCGACTCCGGTCGTCTCGCTTCGGATTATGGGACAATAACATCAGCAACCCGCACCCGGAATTCATACTTGGATCCTATAGAAAATTCATAATAGGAAACTAATGGTAAAAGAGACTCGCAACATTCGTCGCCAGGTTCTGCCGAACGGCTTGACCGTCATCACCGAGCAGATGCCCCACATTCGCTCCGTCGCGATTGGCATCTGGCTGAAGTCCGGCTCGCGCGACGAGGATTCGGAATGGAATGGCATCTCCCACTTCATCGAGCACATGGTGTTCAAGGGCACGGAGACCCGTTCCGCGGAAGCCATCGCGCGCCAGGTCGATTCTATCGGCGGCAATATGGATGCTTTCACGGCGAAGGAATGCATCTGCTTCAATATCAAAGTCCTCGATGAGCACCTTCCGCTCGCCATGGATGTCCTCAGCGATCTTGTCCTTCATCCCGTCTTCGATGGCGGCGATATTGCGCGCGAGCGCGGCGTCATCCTCGAAGAAATAAAAATGGACCAGGATAATCCCGACTACCTCGTCCACGAAATCTTCACCCAAAGTTTCTGGAAGGACCATGCTCTCGGTCTGCCGATCCTGGGCACGCGCGACACTGTAAAAAAATTCGAGCGCCCCGTCGTCTCCCGCTTCTATGGACACCATTTCGCTCCCGGCAATCTCATCGTCAGCGCCGCCGGCAACCTCGACCACAAGCACTTTGTCGAACTCGTCGGGAAATATTTCGAGCAAGTGAAGCCGGCCAAAAACGGCTTGCACTCGCCTAAGCCCAAGACTTCTTTCCGCATCAACCTGCGCAACAAGAAATCTCTCGAGCAGGTTCAGATCTGCATCGGCGTTCCCTCGCATCCCATGGCCCACGAACGCCGCTACGCTTCCTACATCTTGAATACCCTGCTCGGGGGAGGCATGAGTTCGCGCCTGTTCCAGAACATCCGCGAGCGCCAGGGGCTCGCCTATTCCATCTACAGCGACCTGAACCCCTATCGCGACACCGGCTCCATGTGTGTATATGCGGGCACCTCGCGCGAGTCGGCCATCAAAGTTGTCGAGTCCGTGATCGCGGAATTCCGCAACCTTAAAGCCACACCCGTCCCCGAAGAAGAACTGCGCCGCTCCAAGGATCAGCTCAAAGGCAGCCTCATGCTCTCGCTCGAATCCTCGACCGCGCGTATGTCGAACCTGGCCCGCCAGGAAATGTATTATGACCACTTCTATGGCCTCGACGAACTCATCGAGCGCATCGAAGCCGTCACCATCGACGACCTTCAGCAAACCGCCGAAGAATTTTTCCGCACAGAACAGATCGCCGTCACCATCCTCGGCAACTTGACCGGCCTGAAACTAACCCGCGATCAGCTGGCCTGCTGAGGGCGTGCTCGGTAATTCCGTCAAGCCGGGCTGCATCCTTCCGCTCCGAGTGCATTCCGCAGAGTACGGCATGATCTGAAGAAGCGGCTGCACTTATAATTCTCGTGTGGATCACTCGCCGGGTGCGCGTACCAGTTCTTGGTTCTTGCTGGTGGCACCGCTGCTGATTTGCTTCGGCCTGTGGCGATGGGCAGATTATGTGCTCGTGCCCGCCCAGACGGTAAGAGCAGTGGCGGAAGGACGACCGATCGGTAACAACTCCGATCTTTACCCAGTTTGGTTAACAGCGAGAGAAGTTCTTTTGCAAGGAAGAACTCCCTACAGCGCACAGTTAACTGAAGACATCCAAAAGGGCTTTTATGGGCGCCAACTGGGCTCTGGCAATCGAGCCGAACCCAAGGATCTACAGGCCTTTGTCTATCCGTTATATGTAGTATTCCTCGTGGCCCCCACCGTGACATTGCCATTCAGCGCTGTCGCCGAAGGATTCCGATGGGTCTTGCTAATCTGCTTAGCGGCAACTGTACCTCTCTGGATGTATTCAATTGGATTTCGGGCCGGAAAGCTCTTTACTGCGTCAACCATGGTCCTCGCGGTTAGCAACTTTCCGGCCGTGCTCGAAGCTCGCCAGCAGAACATAAGTGCGCTGATTTTATTACTGCTAGCCGGCGCAATTGCCGCAACCGTGCGTCCTTGGCTGTCCTTGAGCGGATTTTTGTTGGCCTTATCCACTGTCAAACCACAACTCTCAGTACTTCTCGTTTTGTGGATGCTCTTATGGGCCGGGAGCGACTGGAAAGAGCGCGGCGAATTAGTGTGGAGCTTTTTGGTGACGTTTCTAAGCCTCATCGCAGCCGCAACGGTTCTTTCTCCGCATTGGATGTCAGGATTCTGGGCGGCAACGCGCGCCTATCGATCTTACGCGATGGCCCCGTCCGTCGTTCGAGCGACGCTCCCGCCTATTCTCGCATTTTCGGTCATGGCTATGCTCATCCTTTTCGTCGGATTCGTCTGTTGGAAATGGAGAAACGTTTCGGCTGGGTCAATGCGCTTCGCCTGGGTATTAGCTCTGGTCGTATGTGTAACGGTGAATTTTGCGAGTCCGGCGGCCCATTATCAGCCTCTCCTCTTACCAGCACTCCTGGTCCTGGTTGCTTCGGCTAAGACACTTCGTGGAACTAGCTTTTTTGTTCGCGCGTGCGCAAAGGGAGCACTTGCCTGCCTCTTCTGGCAGTGGGGCATGGCATTGGCTCTGGCGCTTCTGTCGATGTTTGAACCGGCCTCCAAACTTCAGAGCATAGCCGAACTACCAATTTATACGTTGCTTGCCCTGCCCATTCTCATTCTGTTTGCTGTGGCAGGAGCAGTACTCTCAATAAATAATTTCGGCCGGGAGATCACCGACTCGGTCTGCTTATAAATGCCGCTCTTGCGCGGATTAGATGCGCGTGTAAGTGCCGCGCGATTCGCAGGCTCCGCGGACAAGAATTCGCACCCAAGCTCTCGTGCTATTCTTTGCACTCCTCTTCTGAAACGGATTTTCAAATGTTATTGCGAATCCTGGGTTTCATCCTTGCCGCCGCGCTCCTGGTCAGCTATCGTCTAATCAAGCCGCGTACTTTGTCCTCCGACGTGCCAGAGCGCTGGAGTCTTTCGACTCTGCTTCTCGCCAGCGCACTCACCCTTTTTGCGGAACTCGCCCTTATCCGCTGGGTCGCAACCGAGGTCCGAGTATTTGCCTACGTAAAAAACCTGGCGTTGCTGCTGTGCTTTCTTGGCTTCGGACTCGGTTGCGCACTGGCGCGGCAACGCCCCCGCTGGCAGACCGCCGCCACCGCGCTGCTCGGATTAATCGTCATAGTTCGTCTGCCCTGGCGCGGACCGCAGATCATGGAATCTCTCTCGCAATCCCTTGGCGCGGCCCAAGACGTCGAGATATGGGCCACCGGCACCATGCACGACACCACTGGCTTTCTCCTAGCCGTGCTTGTCACCACCATCCTGCTCTTACTCATCACATACATTTTCATTCCCATCGGACAAACCGTAAGTCGCCAGATCGAACTCGCCCCGCGCCCGCTTTATGGATATTCCTGGAATCTGGCCGGCAGTCTGGTCGGCATCCTCGCATTCTTTGCCGTGTCCTGGTTGGCTCTGCCGCCTGCGGTCTGGTTCACCATGGTTCTGGCAGGAATGGCGCTGCTGCAATCCAGCCGGAGCGATAAAGTTTGGCTTGCTGTTGTGATCGTGCCGGTGGTGCTGCTTCTGATGGACCCGTCCACGCCCGGCCACTTCAACCTTTGGACTCCCTACCAGCAGATCGAGGTCGACGACCACTATTTTCCCAATGGCGACCTTCACGACAGTTATATCCGCGTCAATCACACTGGTTACCAGAGCATTGTGAATCTCTCACCCGATTTTCTGGCTCGCCACCCCCAGTTGTTGAAGGAGGCGCAGGATGAGAATCCCTACAATCTCCCGTTCCGCTTCGCGCCACCGAACCCTCGCGTGCTCATTGTCGGCTCGGGCACCGGCAATGACGTTGCCGCCGCCCTCCGCCATCAGGCCTCCGCCGTCGATGCAGTGGAAATCGATCCTAAAATCCTTGACCTCGGACGCGGCCATCACCCCGAGCATCCCTACGATGATCCGCGCGTCTCCGCCCATCTGACCGATGCACGCGCCTTCATGAAGCGCACCACGGCCCGCTACGACTTAATTCTTTTCGGATTACTCGATTCCCACACGCAGCTCTCCGACTATTCCAACATGCGCCTCGACAACTTCGTCTATACCGAAGAGTCTTTCCGTGAAGCGCGCTCTCTGCTCGC
This sequence comes from uncultured Acidobacteriaceae bacterium, assembly GCA_963789205.1. Taxonomy (GTDB): domain Bacteria; phylum Acidobacteriota; class Terriglobia; order Terriglobales; family Acidobacteriaceae; genus Acidiflorens. The sequence goes on along the minus strand of CAWBJV010000005.1, from coordinate 539,423 downwards.
CCCTAACGGAATCATATTTATCAAGTTTCAGATCAACCATTTCTTTATGGGACAACGGCTGGCCGAAATGCTCGGCCGCACTTTCGGAAAACCTCCCGTGGTTTTCTTCGCGCCTTCGAGTTATTCCACGGACGCCACCTGCTTTGTCATTTCGCCCTCTTCGCAGGTAGAGACAAGCCTCGCCACCGATCCGCGTTTGCGTCAGCTCGTCAACGCCCGGCCTCGATCGTTTCTTGACTCGCCTTCCGGAGCCGCCACCGGCCCAGTTAATCCCGTCGCTGTTACCACCGTCGCTGTTACCACTGACGATTGGCCCTATCTCTACCACCAGGGACACTGGATCCCGGGCATCTTCTACCTGCTGAGCGCCCTCGTCATTTTGCTCGCAGCCGTCTTCTATTTTCAGATTCCCGAAGCCCGCAGCCGCGTGCCTTCTCTCTTCTTCTTCAGCATGGGCGCCGGATTCCTGCTGCTGGAAACGCAAGTCGTCAGCCGGCTGGCTTTGTACTTTGGGACCACATGGCAGGTCAACGGCATCGTGATCGCCGCCATTCTCTCGGCGCTTCTCCTCGCCAACTTCGTCATCGAACGACAAACACATGGCGGACAACAGCGCGCGTGGCCACGCGCCTGGACTCTGGCCGGCATCCTCGTCGGCATTGCCTGTGCCTACTTCGTACCCTTCCACCGCATTCCCGGCTCGGCAGCCTTGGTCGGCTCCATCGCCGCCCTCGTCTTCGCCATCCCGGTTTTCTTTGCCGGCTTATTGTTCGCCTCTGAATTCCGCTCTGTTGAGTCCCCCGCAGCGGCCCTCGGCGCCAACATGCTCGGAGCAGTCGTCGGCGGCCTCCTTGAAAACCTGTCGCTGATCATCGGAATGAAAGCGCTCCTGCTGGTAGCCGCGCTCTTGTATTCCCTGGCAGCCCTGGGCTTCCTCGGACTTCCATCGCGCCGGGCCGCCGCTCAAATCTCGCCAGCCCTAAAGCAACCGTAGAGACGCGGCTTGCCGCGTCTGAGACGAGGCAAGCCTCGTCTCTACGGGAAATTGATGCAGGGAAAACTCACTCGTCAACAATGTTCGACGTCTTCACCAGCGCAGCCCGACCGTTATTGGAAAAACGATGGTCTGGCCGTCGCTCTGGTAAGCGCGATGGTAGCGGCCTTCGATGAAAACCTTGGTATTGTAGAGGCGACTCAGACGATAGGTAACTCCTCCGCCGAAGTTGAAGCCGCCCGCATCCTTAGAATACGAGGATAGCGTTTGCTGGCCCTGAAGGCTGCCGTTGAGGCACTTAATGCCCCACCAGCGATCCCATACATCCGCGCACGTCTGGGGAGTCGTGAGCACCTGGCTGTTCGCCGAAACGCTGCGCCGATAGAAACCTATGCCGAAAATTCCATATGCGCCCAACTTGCCGTAATGACGAGGGACGTTAACGATGCCGTCCAGGCTCACGGACTGCATATTTCCGCTGGCTCCGTTTATGTGCGCACTCTGGCTCACGCTCGGTCGCAAGCCGAGGTCGTAGTACATGTATTCCGCATCCACCCCGAACATGCGGCTGAAGTTCACGCCGCCTCCGACCACCCCCTCATAAGAGTTGCCGACAAAGCTGCCGACCTCGCCGCGGCCGATTCCAAGGCCGCCGCCGACGGTAAAGTTAAAACGATTGAAATCTGATTGCGCCGAAGTCGATGTGATGATCCCGCAAAAGACAAGCAAGAACAGTATCCGATTCCTCAATCTCGATCTCCTGTTTCGTAGAGCCAAGGTTATACAGCCACGCTGGTAAAGCCACATGCTGCCGCGAGCGCTTTTTTTCACTTAGATGCAAGTCCAGAAAAGAAAAGCCAAGCCTTTTTATCGGACTTGGCGAATTGCCATCGCTAGAGATTACTCAATCGCGAGCCCGGCAGCAAACGCCTGGAATTTCAAACCCAGGTTTCAGCGCTTCAAGCTTTCAGAGTCTCAAGGTCTGAACCAGTATCTGGCATTAGCGGAACCTTGAAACCTTGGAACTTTGAAACTTTGAAACCTGGCTCTGTTTCAGGCAACTTCTCCGGATCGAGCCGCCAGATACTCCAGCAGCTCGCCGACGGTCAGACCCGACTCCAGCAACAGAATCATTTGGTCTGCGTTGACTCCTACTTGCGCGCCCAGCGTAACAATTTTGGTGACTGCGCGTTGTAGCGCTTCTTTCTGCGAAACGGCGAGCGGCTCAGCCAGGTTATGCGTTAAGGCTGCGATCAGATGCAGTTCGGTTGTCATTCGAATACTCCACGTTTTTTGCTCAGCGATGGTTTGGGTCCCATGCGGTCACATCGTTCCCGAAATCAAAGTCTAGCCGGATCGCCGACTTGTAGCACCGCCGATTCGCCCTATGATCCGCCAATCCTGCGGCCGAGGGATGTGACGCGGCTTACTTGAATTTGTGATGGAATTGACCGGCCCCCAAGTTAAGGGGTGAGACCCACCGAGAGTCCGCCGGCTTGCTCACCGGAGGAACACAGCGCCGTCTATTAGCAAAAGAACGGGTTGATCGCCAAAACAAACTACCGAAGGTTGTTACTCCTCCTGCTTTGCGCCGTCCCTCGCCTGTTTGCCGACGGACCCGAATTTCGCAGCGTTCGTATCCCGCGCGTCCCCAGTCCTCCCCATCTCGAAGATTTCCTCAGCATGGAGCCGGCGCCCGCATGGCAGGGCAAACTGGCCAAGGTCACGGGTCTCACGCAACGGGTTCCCACCGACGGCGCTCCGATCTCGCAGCGCACGGAAGTGTACCTGGGATATGACGATAAGAATCTCTACGCGATCTTCGTGTGCTTCGACCGCGAGCCCAGGAAAATTCGCGCCCGGCTTTCCCGGCGCGAGGACGTCCTCGACGACGACACGGTCGAGATCATGCTCGATACGTTCCATGACCACCGCCGCGCCTACGCCTTCATAACAAACCCTCTTGGGGTGCAGTTGGATGCCCTGTGGACGGAGGGCCAGGATTTCGACCCGTCATTCGATACGGTCTGGAACTCTACAGGTAAAGTGACTGATCGAGGTTTCGTCGTATGGTTCGCGATTCCGTTTCGCAGCCTTCGCTTTGCCTCGAGCGACCCGCAAACCTGGGGGATCATCCTGAACCGCGAAATTCCCCGCTCCAGCGAAGACGCCTTCTGGCCGCCGTATTCCAGCCGCATCCAGGGACGGCTCAATCAGGAGGGCACGGCGACCGGTCTGGAAAAGATTTCGCCGGGCCGGAACATTCAGCTCATACCATACGGCATTGCGCGCTCGTTCAAGGAACTTGACCTGAATGATCCCAACGATGTCTTCTACTCGCGTCGATCCGCGTTCGGGCAGATGGGCCTGGACGCCAAGCTGGTGCTCAAAGACAAGTTCGTCATCGACGCGACCGCCAATCCTGACTTCAGCCAGATCGAATCCGACCAGCCGCAGGTTACGGTCAACCAGCGCTTCGAGGTTTTCTTTCCCGAGACGCGTCCCTTTTTTCAGGAGAATTCCAATTATTTCCAAACGCCCATCAATCTCGTCTTCACTCGCCGCATTGCCGACCCGAAATGGGGCGTGCGCATGACGGGCAAGGACGGGCCGTGGGCGGTCGGAATGCTCGTGGCCGACACCGCGTCTCCGGGCGAGCCGGTGGACGCGAACAATCCGCTGTTTAACCGGCACGCCTTTTATACCGTGGGCCGGGTCAGCCGCGATATCGGCAGCCAGTCTTCGATCGGACTGCTCTACACCGATCGCGAGGTCAACGGGTTCTACAACCGGGTAGGCAGTGTCGACGGACGATTCACGCTGAATAGCCACTGGACGCTGAACGCACAGGGGGTGCTCAGTGCGACCATCAATCCGAACCAGGGCGTGTTCAACCAGTTCAATACCACGGGAGGTTATCAAGCCGGCAACGCCGCGGAAATTGTGTTGAACCGGGATGGGCTCAAGTTTCACTACTTTCTGGACTATACCGATCGGAGCCCCAATTTTCGGACGCTTACGGGTTTCGATCCCCAGCAGGATATCCGCAACCTGTATCAGCACGTGAAGTACACCTTCCGCCCCGAGGGCAAACACCTGATTTCCTGGGGACCGGAGTTTGAAACCTACCAGACTTACGACCATGAGGGGCATCGCATCAATTCCGGTTACTTTCCTTCGATACGGGTGGAGTTGATCGGCCAGACGTTCCTGGGTGCTCTGTATGCCCAGGAAATGGAACGGCTGCGGCCGCAGGACTTCATAGCGCTCACCAGCATCCAGAAATACGTTCGTCACACCACGGAGTTTTCAATCGATACTAACTATTTCAGGAAATTCTCGTTGCATGCCGACTATCGTTTCGGCACGCGCGTGAACTACGATGCCCCGCTTATGCAGGTGCTGCCCGAGTTTCCTGTCACTCCGTTTCTGTCGAGGAGGAACAGCGCGACCGCAACCCTCACGGTCAGGCCAACCCGGGCGCTGCGGATCGACAACACGTACATTATGTTCCGCCTGCACAGTCTGGACGGCTCATTTGGCGCCATGAACAATCACATCATCCGAAGCAAGTGGAATTACCAGTTCACCCGGGAACTTTCCTTCCGATTCATCGGGGAGTACAGCACGGTGCTGTCGAATCCGTTTTTCACTTCCCTGCAGACCACCAAGAACTTCAACACCGATTTCCTGTTCACTTATCTCGTGCACCCGAGCACGGCAATTTACGTCGGCTACAACAGTAATCTGGAGAATGTGCTCTTGCCGCTGGGGACCGACGTCAATGGACAATTGCTGCACGCAGCAGGCGGACCGCTGCTCAACGACGGCAGGAATTTCTTCGTGAAGGCTTCGTACCTGTTTCGGTTCTAGGGCGGAGACGCGGCCAGCCGCGTCTCTACTAGGGCTTGCTCATCAATTCCAGAATTGCCGCCATCTCGACTTCGATTCCCGTCTTGAGGCTGGGTTCGCGATCGGGCGCGAAGTAGGGCGAATGCGGGCCAGGAAGCGCCTCTCCACTTTTCTTTGCCTCCGCATATTTCTCCGGGTTGACCGCGCCCAACTCGAGCATGACGCTCGGAATTCCGGCGAAGCGATATTCGGCAAAATCGTCGCTCGCCATAATCGGACGAGCGATTACGACGTTTGAATCTCCCATGACCTGCTTCAGCCGATCCGCGAGACGGTTGGTGGTTTGAGGATCGTTATAAACCGCGCCGACCCCTTCAACGTGCTCGACCAACGGCTTCTTCGGTGCGCCCGCTGCTTCCGATTCCGCCACCGCGATCCGCTCGATCGACGCCAGCAGATGCTTGCGTACCTCGTCCTTGTAAGAGCGTACGGTCAACCCCATCACCACTTCATCGGGAATGATGTTGTTCTTGGTGCCGCCATGGATCGTGCCCACGGTAATGACGGCCGGGTCTTGTGGATCAATTTCGCGAGACACGATGGTCTGCCAGCTAACGATGGTTCGCGCGGCAATCACGATGGGATCGACAGTCTCCTGCGGGGCCGAGCCGTGTCCGCCGACGCCGTAAATAGTGACGTTCACGGAATCGGCATTCGACGCGCTGAAGCCGGGGGTGTAGCCGACCTTCCCGGCAGGAAGTCCGTTGCTGTCGTGCACGGCGAAGACGAAGTCGGGCTTGGGGAAGCGAGTGAACAGTCCCTCTTTCATCATCGCCTTGGCGCCGCCGATGCGCTCCTCGGCGGGCTGCCCGACATAGATAAAGGTTCCGTGCCAGCGGTCTTTATTCTGCGCCAGCAGCGCCGCGGTTCCAATACCGATCGCCATATGCAGATCGTGTCCGCAGGCATGCATCACCGGCACCTCGACGCCGCGGTCATCATGCGTGGTGACATGACTGGCGTAGGCAAGACCCGTTTTCTCCGGGACGGGCAAAGCATCAAGTTCGGCGCGCAACATGACCACAGGGCCCGAGCCGTTCTTGAAGACGCCGACCACGCCCGTGCCGCCAAATCCGGTGGTGACGTCGTATCCGAGCTTGCGAAGCTGATCGGCGATCTTGGCCGCAGTCTTCTCCTCGTGATAAGAAAGCTCGGGATTGCGGTGCAGGTCGAGATAAAGCGCTTCAACCCGGGGATAGACGGAGTCGATCTGAGTGGACGCAGCACGCCAGGGCTCCGCGGCCCACGATGTTAAGGAGAACGACGCAGCCGAGAGCGAAAGGAGAAGAAGCAGGAGACGTTTCATATTTTTCCCGTGGAAGTTTTGTGGTGACGGCATTAGACCACAAACGGCCGGGAGAACGCAGCCGGACAGGATGCGGAGGGATCCCAAATGCGTTAACCACAAAGGACACGAAGGTACACGAAGGAACAGCCAAGGATTCTCCTTCGTGTACCTTCGCGTCCTCTGTGGTTGATGAACTTAGCGCACTGACGTGGCAGCGCAGTGCTGATCGAAGGCGGCTTTGAGGTCGGCGGCGATGGCGGCAGCATCGCGGGTTTCAATCTGGTGGCGGTGCATCATGTAGATCGGCTTGCCGTCGCGCAGAATCACGATGGAAGGCGACGACGGCGGGTATCCGGTGAAATAGGAACGGGCGCGCGCGGTCGCTTCCGTGTCCTGTCCAGCAAATACGGTTGCGATCTTGCCGGGCTTGGTCGCATTCTGCAACGCCAGGCGCACAGCAGGACGCATGCGTCCGGCAGCGCATCCGCAAATGGAATTCACAACCACCATGGTTGTGCCGGGTTCGTTCTGCACAAAGCGGTCAACGTCGGCAGCGCTGCGTAATTCTTCAATTCCCAGGCGCGTCAGTTCTTCGCGCATCGGGATCACCATAATTTCGGGGTACATGGACTCTCCTGTATTTAGACTTTGTCATCCCGAGCGAAGCGAGGGATCCGCATTTTGCGGCGAACTGCAGATCCCTCGCTTCGCTCGGGAGGACAATCCTTAAAAAAGTTATTTCGCAGCGGCGATTCGAAATGTAGCCGCGTTCTCAATATGCCTTCCGACGGTAGACATGAGATGCTCAACTAACATGCTTATCTAACTATAGAGCAATTTCGCCTCATGACGATTCAGGAAAACGTTCCGCTGGCGCCACTGACCACCTTGCAGGTGGGCGGATCGGCACGCTACTTTGCGGAACTGAGGCGAGAAGACGACGTCCGGGAGGCCGCGCAGTTCGCGAAAACCCGTAACCTTCCCTTGTTTGTGCTGGGCGGAGGAAGCAACCTGGTGGTCGCCGATTCGGGCTGGCCGGGACTGGTTCTGCGAATCGCAATCGGCGGAATCACGGCTCAAACTACGAACGCCCCAGGCAACGCCGTGCTCATCAATGTGGGCGCGGGCGTCAACTGGGACGACTTTGTCGCCCAGGCGGTGGTGCAAAATTGCGCGGGAGTCGAGTGCCTGAGCGGTATCCCGGGCAGCGTCGGCGGCACGCCCGTGCAAAACGTTGGCGCCTATGGTCAGGAGGTCGCCGACACGATCGAATCAGTGCGCGCGCTGGATTTAAAAGAAAACCGCATAGTGGTTTTGCCCAAGCCGGCCTGCGGATTCCGTTATCGCACGAGCATCTTTAACACCACGGAGCGCGGCCGATACATCATCTTGCGGGTGAACTTCCGGTTGAAGCGGGGTGGCGCTCCGAGTCTGAAGTATGCCGATTTGCAGAAGCACTTTGCCGAACGCCTTGCCGAAAAGAAGACGCCGCCGTCGCTCGCCGAAGCCCGCGAGGCGGTGCGCGAAATACGGCGAGGCAAAGGCATGCTGATTGTCCCCGGAGACGACGATTGCCGCAGTGCCGGATCGTTCTTCAAGAATCCAGTGCTCAGCGAGGCGCAGTTCAAAGACCTGGCCGACCGTGCTGAATCCAAAGGACTCGAAATTCCCAGCTACCCCGCGCTCGATGCGCAACGCAAAGTTTCGGCCGCCTGGCTGGTGGAACACTCAGGGTTCTCCAAGGGATATGGGGAGGGAGCCGCCGGAATCTCGTACAAACACGCACTGGCGCTGATCAACCGGGGAGACGCGAAGGCAAGCGATATTGTCGACCTGAAAGATGAAATCCAGCGCGGCGTGCGGGAAGCGTGGGGAATTCCACTCGAACCGGAACCGGTCTTCGTAGGATTCTGAAGTAGCCCCTACTTTCCCGTAGAGACGCGGCTTGCCGCGTCTCGGACGGCACCCGACATTCGGGGCGCGTCAAGCAGAGACGGGACAAGCCCCGACTCTCCGGGGAAAAAAGGGCGGGGCATCCCGAAGCGACGGCTCGCCCCAGGCCAGCCCAGAAGTGTCGGCTACCGCGGAATCCGCCCTGCTGACTCATCGGCCAGTTCCCGCGCTCGCTGGAAGATCTTTCGGAACATCTCCTTGGTCAGCTTCCCCGTCTGCGTGTTCTGTTTGGACGGGTGGTAGGACGCTAAGAGAACGCGTCCATCCGGCATTACGTATTCCGCGCCGTGGCGAAATTCGTACTCCCGCTTGCCGGCGATCAGCTTTCTTCGCATCAAGTAGTTGAGATAGGCGTCGAAGCCGATTCTCCCCAAAGCAACGACGACGCGCAAATCTTTCAGCCCTTCGAGTTCGCGCTCCAGAAAGGGGGCGCAGTTGGCTAGTTCCGCGGGCAGAGGCTTGTTATCCGGCGGCGCACAGCGGGCGGCGGCGGTTATATAAAGACCGGTCAGCACCTGGCCATCGTCGCGGGCGGTCGCGGTGGGCAGGAGGGCGAATCCTGTCTCGTGCAGCACCGGATACATGAAGTTGCCGGAAGCGTCTCCGGTGAAAGGGCGCCCGGTGCGATTGGAGCCGTGGGCGCCGGGAGCGAGTCCGAGAACGAGGACGCGGGCATGCGGATCGCCGAAGGCGGGAACGGGCTTGCCCCAGTACTCGCAGTCGCGGTAAGCGCGGCGCTTCTCGCGCGCGATCTGCTCGCGATACACGACCAGACGCGGACACCGCGTGCAGCTGATGACTTCGGCATTCAGAACCTTGAGCCAGTTGGGACCGGGCATTTGCCTTCATTGTATTTCCTTGTGTGCATTTGTTCGTGTAGAGCGGGCGCCCTCGCCCGCTGCCGTTGCCTTTGCTGTTGCTGTTGCTGTTGCTGTTGCTTTTCTTGGGCCGCGACCATCGTGTCGTCGAGGGGCCGCATTCGCCGTAAGCTTCTCGCGGACAAGAGTGTCCGCGCCACACAGACAAGCCTGTCGACACAAAGGCCGCGCCGGTTACTTTAGTGGGTAGGAAAAGACCCTCCGCCGTTTGACGTTGCTCTTCGAGAGTCTTTACACTCAAGCTAAGACACAAGGCGTCGCAGTCGAGCCAGTCCCCTCCCGACTCTGCTGCCGCGACCGCATCGGAAAGGTTACTGTGAGCCCCACTGATATCAAGGACAGCGCGACCAAGGACAGCACGACCAAGGAAAGCGCCACCAAACGCGAGATTCAGGTGGAGATTCCGGTCGCGGATGTCAACCGGCAGACCGATTCGCTGATCCAGAAATATCAGAAGGTTGCGCGCATTCCCGGCTTCCGGCGCGGCCATGTTCCGGCGTCGATTATTCGCCAGCGGTTTTCGGAGGAGATCAAGACCGACATGGTCGAAGCCCTTATCCCGCGCTACTTCCGGCAGGAGGCCGAGAGGCTGGGCATTCATCCCGTATCGCAGCCGCGGGTCACGGACCTGCACCTGCACGATGGCGAGCCGCTGCGCTTCAAAGCCGCCTTTGAGGTGCTGCCGGAAATCAAGCTGGAAGGGTACAAAGAGCTGCGCGCCGATAAACCGGAGATCGCGGTTTCCGAGGAGGATGTAGAGCACGCCCTCGCCGACCTGCGCGAACGTCATGCCAGTTTCAATCCGGTGGAGGGCCGCGCCCTCGCCGATGGCGATTTCGCTCAGGTCTCGCTCGATGGCAATCCCAAACCTGGCGAATCCGAATCCGAAACAGAGTCCGGAACAAGGCCTGGAACAAAGTCCGGCGAAGGCCAGCCCGTTCACATGGATGAAGTCCTGGTCGAAATCGCGGGCAAAGACACGATGCCGGAATTCACCGAGCACCTGCGCGGGGCTAATCCAGGAGATGAGCGGACCTTCGACGTGAACTATCCGAAAGATACGCAAGACAAGCGTCTGGCGGGGAAAACATTCACCTATACGGTGAAGGTACAGTCCATCAAGCAGAAGACTCTACCGGAACTGAACGACGAGTTCGCGAAGCAACTTGGCGAATTCCAAACAGTGGACGATGTCCGGAAGGCGATCCGCGAACAAATCGAATCCGAGCGCAAGCACCAGGCGCAACACGAGGCCAAGGAAAAGTTGGTGGGAGAACTGATTCAGCGGAACGATTTTGAGGTTCCCGATTCGTTGATCGAACAACAGATTGACATCCGGCTGGAACGTGGACTGCGCGCGCTGGCGGCGCAGGGCCTGACTGCTGAGCAGATGAAGAAAATGGATTTGACTCGTCTGCGCGTGGGACAACGCGAGCAGGCAATTCACGACGTAAAAGCTGCGCTGCTGCTCGAAAGGGTGGCGGAGGAAGAGAATGTACAGGTCAGTGATGAAGAGCTGAATCAGGAACTGGAGTCGCTGGCAAGGCAATCAAAACAGACATCTGAAGCAGTGCGCGCTCGTTTGACACGGGATGGGGCCCTCGATAGAATCCGGACAAGAATCCGCAACGAGAAGACCCTCGAATTTCTGTATCAGCAGTCCGCATAATGATGACGCGGACCATTTTGATCCTCCCCCGAGCCGACGAGACCGACTTCAGGGCAGCAGTGTGGAAAGGGTGAACGTGAAGACGCAATCCAACGATGCGCAAATGATGCTCGTTCCGATGGTGATCGAATCGACGGGACGTGGCGAACGGGCCTATGACATCTATTCCCGGCTCCTCCGCGACAACATCATCTTTATTGGCACGCCGATTGACGACAATATCGCCAACCTCGTGATTGCCCAGATGCTGTTCCTGGCGCAGGAGGACCCGGAGAAAGACATCCAGCTCTACATCAACTCGCCGGGCGGGTCGATCACGGCCGGCATGGCGATTTATGACACCATGCAGTACGTAAAGAACGATGTGACCACGATCTGCATCGGTCAGGCCGCTTCGATGGCAGCGCTGCTGCTTTCGGCGGGAGAAGCCAAAAAACGGCTGGCGCTGCCGAATTCGCGCATCCTGATCCACCAACCCTCGATGGGCGGCCTTTCCGGACAGGCGACCGACATCGACATCCATGCCCGCGAGATTCTGCGTATGCGGGAGATTACCAATCAGTTACTGGCCAAGCACAGCGGCCAGAAGCTGGATAAAGTGGAGAAGGACGTGGAGCGCGACTTCATCATGAACTCGCAGCAGGCGAAGGAATACGGAATTATTGACGATATCATTTATAAGACGAGATAAAGGGCAGTCTTAAGCAATAATAATGTAGAGACGCGGCTTGCCGCGTCTCAGCCCGAAGCAAGGAAGCCAGCCGCGGCTAGGCCACCAGAAAAGGAGTAAGGCCGAGTGAAAACCAGATCGGGTTCGGATGAGATGTTGCGCTGTTCGTTCTGCCACAAGTCGCAGGACGCGGTCGCGAAACTGATCTCGTCGCCCAGCGACTATCCCCGGGCATACATCTGCGACGAGTGCGTAGCGGTCTGCAACTCGATCCTCGAAGACGACCGCACCGCGACTCCAACGGCTGCAGTCCCGAACCAACTGCCGAAGCCGCAGGAAGTTAAGACATTCCTCGACGAGTACGTCATCGGACAGGAACAGACGAAGAAGAAGCTCGCTGTCGCCGTCTACAACCACTACAAGCGCATTTACATGAACCGCCAGCGCACCGGCGATGGCGTGGAACTGACGAAGTCGAATATTCTCCTGATCGGGCCGACCGGGACGGGCAAGACGCTCCTCGCGCAAACGCTCGCTCGCATGCTCGACGTGCCGTTCGCCATCGTGGACGCGACCACCCTGACCGAGGCCGGTTACGTGGGCGAGGACGTCGAGAACATCATTCTGAAACTTCTGCAGGCGGCCGAAGGCGACGTGAGCCGCACCCAGACCGGCATCATCTATATTGACGAAATTGACAAGATCGGGCGCAAGGACGAGAACCCCTCGATTACGCGCGACGTTTCAGGCGAAGGCGTGCAACAGGCGTTGCTCAAGATTCTGGAAGGCACGATCGCGAACGTTCCGCCGCAGGGCGGGCGCAAGCATCCGCACCAGGAATTCACGCCCGTCGATACCACGAATATCCTCTTCATTTGCGGCGGCGCCTTTGTAGGCCTGGAGAAAATTATCGGGCGGCGCATCGGGAAAAAGGCTCTGGGCTTCCGCATGGGAGAGGATACGGAGACCGAGGCGGGCGTAGCCGCGCTGCGCAACTTTGAACTCGTCTCGGAAGCGCAACCCGAGGATCTGATCAAGTTCGGCCTGATCCCCGAGTTTGTCGGGCGCCTGCCGGTGATGGGCGTCTTGCAGCAACTGGACGAAGACGCGCTGGTGGAAATTCTGACGCGCCCGAAAAACGCGATCGTGAAACAGTACCAGCGTCTGTTCGAGTTTGAAAACGTGCGGCTGAAATTCAGCGACGACGCCAACCGGGCAATCGCGCGCCAGGCCATGGCGCGTAAAGTTGGCGCCCGCGGCTTGCGCATGATTCTGGAAGAACTCATGCTCGAATTGATGTATAGTCTGCCCAGCCAGAAGAAAGTTAAGGAATTTGAAGTGACCCGCGAGATGGTGGAGAAACGAAACGTCTCGCTGGCCATGATCGAAAAAGCAGCAAGCTGACCGGTCGTTAGTCGCAAGTCGTTCGCGAACTGGAATGGCGAGCGACCAACGACCAACGACCAAACAACGACCAGAGACGGGAGACCGAGTTGTCGAACCCAAAGGAAAAGTTCGAGAGCAAGAAACTGCCGATGATGCCCATTCGGGACGTGGTCATCTTTCCGTACATGATGACTCCGTTCGTGGTGGGCCGCGAGTCGAGCGTTCGTGCGCTCGAAGAAGCTCTGGCCAGCGACAAAAAGATATTTCTTGCGACGCAGCACGACGCCAGCATCGACGAGCCCAAGGCCGGAGACATTTTCCAGGTCGGCACCATCGTCAACATCGTGCAGAGCCTGAAGCTTCCCGACGGAAACATCAAAGTGCTGGTCGAAGGCATCGAGCGCGGCAAGATCCTGCAAGTCGTCGAGACCGAAGGCTATCTGCAGGCCACCGTCCGCGTCGCCCGTTATGCCACCGAGACGACGGCGCAGATTGAAGCCGGCATGCAGCGCGTCACCGGCATGTTCGAGCAATATGTAAAGCTTTGCCAGTCGCTGAATTACGAAACCATGATCGCGGCCGTGCGCATGGAAGATCCGGCGAAGCTGACCGACACCATCGCCGCCAACCTGCAGCTTTCGATCGAAGAAAAACAGGGTCTGCTCGAGATCTTCGATCCCGCCGAACGCTTGAACCGCATCGGCGATGTGCTCGACGTGGAAATCGAAAAGCTCAACATGGACCGCACCATCCAGTCGCGGGTGAAGCGCCAGATGGAGAAGGCGCAGAAAGAGTATTACCTCAACGAAAAGATCAAAGCGATTCAGAAAGAACTCGGACGCGGCGAAAAGAGCGAATTCGACGAACTGAAGAAGAAGGTCGAATCCGCGGGCATGCCGAAGGATGTTCGCGACAAGGCGATCCAGGAACTGAAGAAGCTGGAAGCGATGCCGCCCATGTCGGCGGAGTCCACTGTTTCCCGGAACTATCTCGACTGGCTGCTGGCCGTGCCGTGGAAGAAGCGGTCGAAAGAAATCCGCAACATCACGCGCGCCGAGAAAACTCTGAACGAAGACCACTATGGCCTCGAGAAAATCAAGGAGCGCATCCTAGAATTTCTCGCCGTCCGCCAGTTGGTAAAAAATCCCAAAGGCTCGATTCTGTGTTTCGTTGGACCTCCCGGCGTAGGAAAAACCTCGCTGGGGATGTCGATCGCCAAAGCGACCGGCCGCAAGTTCGTGCGGATGTCGCTGGGCGGCGTGCGCGATGAAGCGGAAATCCGCGGCCATCGCCGCACCTACATCGGCGCCCTGCCCGGCCAGATCATCCAGATGATGAAAAAGGCTGGCACCAAGAACCCGGTGTTCATGCTCGACGAAGTCGACAAGATGTCGATGGACTTCCGCGGCGATCCCTCGGCGGCGCTGCTCGAAGTGCTCGATCCCGAACAGAACTTCATGTTCGTCGACCATTACCTCGACGTCGAATACGACCTCTCACAAGTCTTCTTCGTGGCCACGGCGAATGTGATCCACACCGTTCCGCCCGCCCTGCAGGATCGCATGGAAGTGCTGCGCCTGCACGGCTACACGGAACCGGAAAAGGTCGAAATCGCAAAACAGTTCCTGGTGAGAAAACAGATGTTGCAGGCCGGGTTGACGGAGAAGAATGTGCAGTTCTCCGACGACGCGATCCGCCAGATCATTCGCGCCTATACCCGCGAAGCCGGGGTGCGAAACCTGGAGCGGGAAATTGGCAACATTTGCCGCAAAGTGGCGCGCAAGGTGGTGAAAGAAGGCGCGGACTTCTCCGCTTCGATCCAGGCCGGAAAAATCGGCGACTACCTCGGCGTTATAAAGTTCCGTGACACCCTCGCCCACGAGAAGAGCGAAGTTGGCCTGGTGACGGGCCTCGCATGGACCGAGGTGGGAGGCTCCATCCTGAGCACCGAGGCCTCGGCAGTGGATGGCAAAGGCAAGCTCACTTTAACCGGCCAGCTGGGCGACGTGATGCAGGAGTCGGCGCAGGCTGCCATGTCCTACATTCGCTCGCGGGCGGCGCGCCTCGGACTGCCCCGCGACTTCTACCGCACCCTCGATATTCACGTGCATGTACCGGAAGGAGCGATTCCGAAAGATGGCCCGTCGGCCGGCATCACCATCGCCACCGCTCTCGCCAGCGCGCTGAGCCGGATTCCGGTGCGCCGCGATATCGCCATGACCGGAGAGATCACGCTGCGCGGCAAAGTGCTACCCATCGGCGGATTGAAAGAAAAACTGCTGGCCGCCCATCGCGCCGGATTGTTCGAAGTAATCCTGCCGCAGGATAACGAAAAAGATGTTGCCGAGGTCCCGGAAAACCTGCGCACC
This sequence comes from uncultured Acidobacteriaceae bacterium, assembly GCA_963789205.1. Taxonomy (GTDB): domain Bacteria; phylum Acidobacteriota; class Terriglobia; order Terriglobales; family Acidobacteriaceae; genus Acidiflorens. Next base: position 524,304 of record CAWBJV010000005.1, on the reverse strand, counting down.
GCGATGAAGTTGCACTTCGTCGAAAATATGGACCAGGTGCTGGCCGTCGCCCTCGAAGGCCCGCTGCCGCAGATAGCATCGGAGAGCGAAACCACGATGGCTCCCATCGTGACGCCGCCAGCGGCGGAGATTCCTACGGCGAGGCAGTAGCGGAGCCTAAGCCTGTGAAGGGCTATACCGCCTTACCTGGAATGTCATCCTGAGCGGAGTAGCCGCTTCGCGAAGCGAAGTAGCTACGTAGTCGAAGAGCCTGCCCTGAGCGAAGCCGAAGGGACCCCTACACATCCGACACTCCCAGTGAAGCATCAAGGCATTCTCCCCATGGTTCGGGTGGCGCATTTACCCTAAGAGACCGTTTCCCACAATGAAGGCAAGCGGCGGGTGCCCCACACCCCCCTGTTTACCAGTTGGTACTGGTACCCCCCTCCCCCTGGTCTCCTGGAATCATAGGGTTAGGAGGAGATTTTGGCTCTGGTCCTTGAATCTAAACGACTTAGACTAAAGTATTCCAGAACCAATGACTTACGAGAGATCCTTCGCTTCGCTCAGGTTTTCGGCTGCGGGATGACGTCAAGTGATTCTCCAAATTGTGTATTCAAAGAGCGCCGACTACGGCTTTAAAGGGAGCCGGCTCGGGCTTCCCTCAGCTGGTTAGAGAAACATTGTCAAAGAACGCGATGTTGCCAGGACTGACCTACTTCTATTGTAACTGGGTAAGTCAAGAGGAAAGAGAGGCGCTAGGTTGCGGAGTCGGAAAAGAGGAGTCGAACGGTGTCGGCTGTTCGGCAGGCCCCCCTTCGGCTATCGCTGAGGGCAGGCTTTCTCGAAAAGCGCGAGAAGGGGCGCACCCCCAGTTATTTCGGGCAATGTTAAAAGTGGCCCACCCGTCCTGAAGACGCCCGCCATGAGCGCGGTTGCACGATAAGAATTGTGCTCGAAGATGGAGCTTGAAACGCGAGAGTCAACGGAGCACTGAGTGCTGTCTACAGCCATCCCTTTTGCCGTGCGATACGCGCGGCTTCCACCCGATTACTGGCGCCCAACTTGCTCATCGCTTCGGAAAGATAGTTACGCACCGTTCCTTCGGAGAGACGGAACTTTGCGGCAATCGCAGCGCTGGAGATACCTTCTCCCGCCAGACGCAGAATCTGGCGCTCGCGGTCAGTGAGGGGATCGTTTTCGCCCCAGGCTTCGGCGGCAAGTTCGGGTGCAACGGCCCTCATGCCGGAGTGGACGCGCCGCACGGCGCCGGCCAGTTCGGAGGCTGGGGAATCCTTTAGGAGATAACCACGGGCGCCGGAATCGAGGGCACGGCGCAGATATCCGGCACGCGCGAATGTAGTGAGAATAATCACCCGCACTGGCAATCCCTCGCGCTTCAACTCTGCAGCCACTTCGAGGCCACTTATCTCCGGCATCTCAATGTCGGTTGAGAAGCAAGTCGGGCTTGTGCACACGTACCAGTTTCAGAGCCTCCATGCCATTACGGGCCTGACCAACTACTTCGATATCCCCCTCGCTTTCGAGCAGAGCGGCTAGCGCACCCAGCACCATGGATTGATCCTCAGCGATGATGACGCGAATCTTCATTGCATTCCGTTCGATTTATGGGGTGTGCGAGGAAGAATGATGGTGAGCGTGGTGCCAGGTGAAGTGGTACGTTGCAGAGTGCCGCCAAGCATCTCCACGCGCTGGCGCATACCCCTGATTCCCTGGCCTTCCACGCCATTGCTGCCGCAGCCATTATCAGCAACTTGGAGAGTGCAAACATTGTCGGCTTGTGTCAGGCGCAGGTCGCATTCGGTAGCGTGCGAGTGACGCAGAATGTTGGTCACCGCCTCACGGATCACCAGCGCCAGAACTCCTTCCTGGGCGGAGCCCATCTCCAGCGCGTCCAGGGCAGCCGAAGCCTGCACCTTGACGCCCGCCGTTTCAAGCGTGGCGCGGGCCTCCGCAATCTCGGCATTCAAACCAGCGGCCCGATAACCCTTGAGTGCGCTCCGCACCTCGGCGAGGGCTTCGCGCGAGATGCGCTCGACCTCGCGAATCTCTTGGACGGCCCGGGTCGGGTCCCTATCCGCCATACGGGAGGCCAGCTCCGATTTAAGGATGATGACCGACAAGGTGTGTCCCAGAACGTCGTGCAGATCGCGGGCAATGCGTTCGCGCTCGGCAGTCTTGGCAAGATGCTCAATCTCTTTCTGCGCGAGGCGGAGTCGGCGGTTGGCCGCGAGACGTTTCGCGTGCTGGATATTCATTGCTCCAATTGCAGCGATCAGAAAAGAGGTTGAAACCCAGAGCCCCAGCGGCAGGTGAGAACTCCACATGACCGCGCTCGCGCCGGCCTCCAGAATGACCAGGATCGAGACGGCAAGTTCAGTTCCTCCGCAGAACCCCGCGAAAGCAGCTGCGTACACGAAGAATACGCATGCGCCGTAACTGTATGGTATGAATACAACGCCCAACAGGCCAATGCCAGCGATGATCCCTACCTTCTCTGTTCGCTTCTCAGTCCGCCATGCACGGAAATAGAGTGCGAGAAAGACGAGGGTGGCCGCCAAAGTCAGGGCCCATCTTCTGATTGAGAAGTCGTGGAAGGCGGGGTCGAGCACGAAATACAATAGCCAAGCCAGCCAAATGTGCTGCAGCCAGCCCGCCTCACCCATATCTTCCTTGCGCAGTAATTCCATTGTTACCGCCCAGCATACGGCACTCTAATTTTGGCATTGAATCGTCAAATTGGTAATAGTGCTTGCCGGAAGTGCAATCCTCGGATGCTACACCAGTCTCCATTGCTTGCAAGCGGCCCGACTAGTACAGGGTGTCATCAATCCGGTGTGACAAATGTCATTTTTCCGCTTTAGGAGGAGTTCGAGCGCAGCGGTGCAGCCTCACGATCCAGTCGCATGACGATTGTCATTGAAAAAACGTGACTCCCCACACTTATCACGAGATAAAGAACAACCGAGAATGGCAGTCGAAAGGATTCAAATTCGACTAATAAGGATACCCGCTTATGAAATCTCGTTACGTATTGCCCGTAGTGTTGCTGGGAATCTTGTCCTTGTTTTCGCTGTTGGCCGCACAAGAAGAAGAATTGAAGAATGATCAGCCTTCGGCCAAAACCGCAGCCAGTCCACGATTCGTTGACTTAGTGCGTGCCGATTTCTTTGCAGGCATGATGGGAGACCAGGCCCGTTTCGAACGCGCCATGCAGCTCTGCGAAACAACCCTCGCAAAAGAGCCTGAGCAGGCAGACGCTATGGTGTGGCACGGTGCGGGGCTTCTTATTCGTAGCGCGCAGGTTATGAAAAAAAGAGACTTCAAGCAATCGGGAATATTGTTTCAAAATGGACTCGACGAAATGGACCGGGCGGTGTCACTGGCGCCCGATGACCCATCTGTCCTCTTACCCCAAGGCGCAACTCTGTTGTCGGTTTCTGCAACTCCGCTTCCGCCCGAACTGTCGAAAAGACTGCTGCAAAAGGGAGTACAAGACTTTGAAAAAGTGCTTAGGCTGCAGGCTGCCTATTTTGCAACCTTGCCGCTCCATGCCCGGGGAGAGCTGTTGTCGGGCTTGGCAGATGGATGGCACCGCCTTGGCGATGAAAATAAGTCGCGTGAATATCATCAACGAATCGTTAAGGAATGTGTGGGGAGCTCATACGCAAGCAACAGTGAAAAATGGCTGAATAACGAACTGCCCGCTAATTGCCGCCCAACCTGCCAGGGATGCCATGTCAAGTAAGTGTGCTCGCGGGTGGCCCACTTCTCGCGCTTTTCGAGAAGTGGGTTTACCGACTGCATGCATCGACTCTTTATCGCCCACCGATTCTTCGTCACAATCAACAGTGACCCCGAGCACAGACGTGCAGCTCGCCCAATGCGACAATGGCCGCTGATGGGCAAATGACCGGCAAAGCCGGAGCGCAGTTTTCAAGCAGATCCGAGAAAGCGTAGCCCAGTACTCTTTGATAAACCAAGCTGTTGAGCGCATGTGAGCGAACCCAGTACGGACAAGCGCGAATCCTTCCAAAACCGCCCCAAAACGGGAATTTAGGCCGAAAATCGAGCTTAAGTCCTTATCCACGTAGTTGTTAGGAGTAAGTCATTTAAAGTCATAGCGTTGCGGGAAATTGTTGGGGGGGGGGGGGGGGGGGGGGGGACATAATGTACTATGTAATACCTATTCAGTAAACATCCAGAAATGGAGCCAAAACCACAAAAATTCGGAGGCCCCCCGAAGCAACTTTCTCCGCCAAATATAAACCCTCTCCCACACGTCTGAGAGGGTTAGCGAAGCCGCGGTAGAATAAAACCCATGGAACCGGAATCCGGCAGCCGCTCTGGATTCAGCCTGACTCGATTCAGCCTGAGAGGATCGGCGGGTCTCATCGTCGCTGTCACAGTAGTAGCGATTCTGCTGATCGCGCTCCCCGCGTATCGATGGTTCTTCCTGATCAGCTTTCTGATCGGACTAGTCATCGCGGGCGGCCTCGCTCTCTGGCATAAACTGCATCCGATCAAGGAGCAGGATGTGCATCCCAAACGACCGCTCGGGCTCTAGCGAACTTTTTTCTGCGAACTTTTCTTCCGCACCGCTTGCCATGCGCAGCCCAAACACTGGAAACTGTCTGTATGCGGATTCTGGCGCGATTCATGCTGTCAGCGAGCGACCTGACGCACTTCCCTGCCCCCAGCGTGCCGGAGATCGCATTTCTCGGACGGTCGAACGTTGGGAAATCGAGCGTGATCAATTCGCTGGTTGGCGCGAAGCTGGCTCGCACCAGCAATACTCCCGGACGCACGCGCAGCATCAACTTTTATGAAGTCCGCCGAGCGGGACAACCCAAGCCTGAGCTGCTTTTCGCCGACCTGCCAGGATACGGCTACGCCAAGGTCTCCCGCGAAATCTCCGCCGATTGGGGCCGGTTTGTGGATCCGTATCTTCACCAACGCCCAAGCCTGGCGCTGTGTCTGGCGCTGGTGGATTCGAACATTCCTCCCCAGGAAAGCGATGGCCAGTTGCTGGAATTCCTGGCATCCAGAGGAAGGCCCCATGCGATTGTGGCCACCAAGTGTGACCGGCTGTCTGGCAACCAGTTGCGGCAGGCGATGAGCACGCTCGGGCAAGCGTACGGCGGAGTTCCCATCGTAGCTTTCTCGGCAAAAACCGGAGCCGGCAAAGAGGAACTGTGGAACCAGATTCGCGCCGCGTTGTCGCAGTCGCAATTCCCGGCGGTCTAAAGTTTTCCCGCAATCTGCCCATCCAACTAACAGAGGCAAATGGTCGGAGGCGATCGTGGAAACGCGTTTGACCCAGGATTACAGCAACGGCGACGAAGGCGTGGACTATCTTCGCCGGCTAAAAGGCGCCGTGTTGGAAGCTGCGGCCGCCGATACAGTTGTACGCGGCGGCGGCGAAGCTCCGGCATCCGCGAACAGTCTCGCGTGGAAAGACAAGCGGCAAAGCCCTCGGCTTCGTTGTTCGGGCAGCGCGGAGTTTCGAACCGAGGGAAACGACACGCGCATGTGGGGAACCGTTACCGACGTCAGCCTGCACGGATGCTATGTCGAAATGAACACACCGCTTCCCGTCGGCACGAAAATCGATCTTGTACTCAAATCGTTCGGCATCCGGATTGAGGTTCCAGGCACGGTTCGCGCCTCGTACCCATTCCTCGGCATGGGCATTTGCTTCGCGAAAATCGAACCAGTACAACAGATGCAACTGAAGCAACTCCTCGCTGCCCTGACCGCGCGCAGCGGCGTCTCCAATGGGATATCGGCACAGGAGAATGATATGAGCGATATTCTGTCGGCGGCCGACCCAAAAGCCTTTCTCGATGAGATTACGGAGTTCTTTCGGAAAAACCAGCTGCTCTCCCGCAATGAGTTCCACCAGATCGCCAAACGGGCTCGCCGGTCCTGAACCTTCCTGGAAGGTTATAAGGGCTAGCGGCCGTTTGGCGGGCTCCGGAAACAAAGTTACTCTGGTGACTGGTCCTCACTGCCTTGTGGCAATCCATCCGTTATCATTAAAACCATATGGCCAAATATCTTGTGACCGGCGCTGCCGGCTTCATCGGATCCTCGCTGGTGCGCGCTCTGCTGGAACGCGGCGACGAGGTGCGCGGCATCGATAACTTTGCCACTGGCAGACGCGAAAACCTGACCGAAATGCTGAGCCGGATTGACTTCCGCGAAGCTGACATTCTCGATCTGGATGCCATGCACAACGCGTGCGCAGGCGTCGATTACGTGTTGCATCAGGCGGCTATTCCGTCCGTGCCGAAATCGGTGCTGGACCCGCTCAGCAGCAATCGCGCGAATGTTGACGGCACGCTCAATGTGCTGGTCGCGGCGCGCGACGCGAAAGTGAAGCGCGTTGTGTATGCCGCGTCATCTTCGGCTTACGGCGATACTCCGACCCTTCCAAAGCTTGAAGCCATGACCCCCAACCCGATCTCGCCCTATGCAGTGGCCAAGCTGGCCAGCGAGCTTTACATGGTTTCGTTCTTCCGTTGCTATGGCCTCGAAACCGTCTGCCTGCGCTACTTCAATATTTTCGGGCCAAGGCAGGATCCATCTTCGCAATACTCCGGAGTACTCGCCAAATTCAGTATGCAGATGCTGCGCGGGGAACAGCCTACGATTTTTGGCGATGGCGAAACCAGCCGTGATTTCACCTACATCGACAACGCCGTTTCAGCCAACTTGCTGGCCTGCTCGGCTCCGGCGGCGGAGTGCGCCGGGCGCGTTTTTAACTGCGCCACAGGACGGCGAATCACGCTGAATCAAACTTTCGACGCATTGAAACAACTGACTGGCTACAAGGGCAGCGTCAAGTACGGTCCGGAGCGCAGTGGGGACATCAAACATTCGCTGGCGGACATCTCCCAGGCGCAGAAGCATTTGGGATACAAGGTTCTGGTGAACTTTGAAGACGGTCTGCGCCGTACGGTCGAGTGGTATAAGAGCCAGCGCCAGCCGGTCGGAGCCTGAGCAGCGTAGCCGGTGCCGACTGCAATCGTGGTCGCTCACGAAACAGCAGATCCCTTCCCCGCATCGCCATACGGGGAAGAACGCGGGGAAGGGTCTAGTCTGGCTGCAGCAAAAGTGTTTTCTAGCGCGGCGGCAATCCCAGATTCAGTTTGAATATGGTGCCGTCGGCAAAGTGGCCGCTTGGGGCGTTACCGCCCATCATGTCGGTTCCCCACAATGTCCCATCTTTGGTTTGGATCAGCCCGCCAGGATAAGCGCCAAGTGCTGGCGACTCGCTGCCGAACGGGGTGAGCGTCTGAAGCACCGTCCCCTGGGAAGGCGAAAGCGACATGATGGCTCCGGAACCGCTGCCGCCGTTGTAGTCGGTTAGCCAGAAATTGTGATCACTTGCCAGCAGCAATGCTCCCGCTGTGCCCGAACGAAGGGTACTGATCTCCGGAAAAAGCTGCAAGTGGCTGCCATCCAGTCCAACCTCAAACAGGCCGTCGCAGCACGTTCCGTATTCGTGGTACAGCCCATAAAAATTACCGTTCGGGCCGAGGGTCAACGAAGTTTGGGGTGCGGTCGGCAGACCGTTGGGCGCTGGGAAATTCAGCGCCAGCGTTTTGAAGGCTCCCGTTGTTGGGGTGAAGTCGAACAACTCGATGCCAGACGGCCCAAAAGCAGTCCCGTGGAGAGTGCCGTCTGAGGTCAGCGCGATGCCTAAGGGAAATTCTCCGGTGGTGGAGGGATCGAAGTTGAAAATGACTTCGTACGCTCCGGAGGACGGAGTGACCCGAAAGATGGTCCCGCAACCCTGATAAAACTGACCGCAGTTGCCTGTCCCTCCCGTAAATGAAGAGCCGTACAGATTGCCGTCCGTTCCCACTACCAAGGCTCCATTGGCGCCATCAGTACAGTTCGCCTTGGAGCAAAACTGGTGGATGACTTGAAAACCCAACCCAGTCTTGCCGACTCGGTACAGGACTCCATTGTTTTTGACGCCCCCAAAAATGGTTGTGCCGTAGAGGTTGCCATCCGGGCCTTCAATCAGCAGTCCCGGATTATTACCGTTCGCGAACTTATTCGGTATCGCGACGAATGTGTGCAGCAACTTAAACGTCCCGGTAGGCGTGAGCGAAAATACGGCTCCGCCATTCGGCTGTGAGTTGCCTTCCGAAGATACCTGGGCGGTGCCATAGAAATTGCCATCCGAGCCTTGGATAAGAGGACCAGGCCTGCCGCCGTTGGGACAGGGCCCCGACCCCTGAAACTGGCTGGTTTTGCAAACGAAGGTGAAGGCAACGACCGGCTGCGAACCGGCTCCGTAGGCGGAGCCCGCCAGCAGCGACGCGAAGAGAACGACTAACAGAGACTTTCCTTTCATGCGAGTACTCCTCCGACCCAAACTTGTTGCTGAGATTTGTGGAGCTGTCTCTTGCCTTATATTCCGGAGCCGGACTGCAGTTGTCAGGGAGATGTAAAAGGAACGTAAAACAACGAGGATCTACTCCGGAGCGTAACGGAATTGGGCGCGCACAACAGTTCACCGTGTGCTGTGAAGCATGAAGTGCGAACTTTGTGGGGTGAGCAGGCGTCGAGCTATGAGGCTGGGGGCTGCGACACATCTGACATGGGATGTGCGGTCAGTTTCGCGGACCCTTCCCTAGCGGTGAGTTCGTTCAGGTCATAGCGAAACGGACCATGGGCGCTGAAGGTTTTCTCGTCGAACAGCCGCCTGGCGCCGCAGCTCAGGCAAACCTGGTATGAATATCCCTGTCCGCCGATCGGCCAGCTCATCTTGCGGTGCCAGCAGCCTCGGAACGCCAACACGGCCGCCCCAGCCAGGCTGCTGGCCACGACTCCGGGCCACCACCAGCTGTATTTCTTGAGCTTTTATGGTCTTCCCTGCTCGACTGGGTCGGTCATCACATCTCCGGGAACTGCTTCTTGCTGCCTGATCAAGATAGGACGAATCGAGGCCGAGGGCAAAATCTGAAGGGTCGTAGCTCCGGCATTCGGACCCCGGGCGGCATCGGCTGGGCATCCCAGAGCCTCCAAAAGGACGTGTACTAACGGACATTGCGGTACCCCCCCAAAGACTATTACGCTCGAAATTGGAAGTTCTGGCCTTTCATAGGCCGACGTTCGGGCCGAGGTTCGCCATTTGAGCGTACAACGGTGAAGCTTGGCCGGTTGAACCAAGAGCGGCAATGAGCTTCTGACGGGCCCCGGATACGATGAACACAGGTTTTTCGTGGTGCTGACCGCGCAAGCATGAGTGCCAATCCAACCCGAGTTGACTGGGAAGCGACGACGGCCGACCCCGGCTCTCCGCTGCAGGAGGGCAACCGCGTCCTCGAATCGATTGCGCGCCAGGAAGCCCTGCGCGCACTAGTCGCTTTCTCGGACCTCCACGAACAGATACGCAACCGGCGCGTGGCCACGGGACGCGCCTCCGATCGCGACTTGTTCGAGACTGAACGCTTCATCCTCGACGAAGTACTGCAATTAATCTGCGACCGCGCTCAGGCCCTCACACAGGCCGATGGCGTCGTGGTCGCACTTGCGGAAGGATCTGCGCCGGAAAGCTCGGTGGCCAGAGGATCGCAGATAATGTGCCGCGCCGCCGCCGGACCGCTCGCCATCGGGCGCGGCATTCGCCTGACCGGCGAGTCCGAGTTTCTGCAGGACTCTCTGGAATCGGGGCGCATTCTTCGTTGCGATGATTGTGAAGCTGATACGCGCTTCGAACTGGACTTTGCGCGCCAGATAGGAGCTCGCTCCACCGTGCTGGTTCCTTTGCGTGGCCGGCGCGAGCAAGTGGGCGTGGTGCAGGCGTTTTCAACAGCCGCGCGGGCTTTCACGGATCACGACGTTCGCTGTTTGGATCTGTTCGCGGAGCTGGTTCTTTCCGCGCTCAAACCTGAGGACCAGGATCGGCGCATCCACTGGCTGTCGGATGTGGCTACCGAAGTCCTGCAGGCGAAACCGGGTGCGGCGGCGCCAGTTGTGGCCAATGGGGCGGCGATCGAGCTTCCTGAAATCGGACCCGGAACCGGCGTAGCGACGTGGCTTGCCCCGGCTCGCTCCAACGCGCAGCAAGCCCCATTTGAAGCTCCCGACCTGGAAATCCTGGGGCAGCCGGTTGTCATTCCCGCGGCCTTGGTCGAGCTGTCTGAGCGTAGCGTCGCGGACGAACCTTTTGCCGTCCCGTTTGAGATCCCATCCGAGGTCCTGTCCGAGAAGGAAGAGTCGGCGACTCCCACGCAATCGCCTCGCGTCTTACCATTTCTGCACCGCTTCGCTCTTCCCGGCAGTTCGCGGCCGGGGTTGAGTGTGGTGATGGGTCTGGTCGCAGTGGCCGCGTTATTTTCAGCCGGCGCATGGTGGGGCATGCAGGTTCATCAGAAGACGGCGGCCGCCAGGGTCGAAGTTGCCAATGCCGCGACTTCGCCACAATCCGTGACAACGCCGCCCGCGCCCTCGGCGGAGGTTCTCTCTCCCGCAATCGTTCCCGCGATTTCGGACAATCTGATGAGTCCAGCGAAGCTCGGCTCCGATGCAGCGCCACTCGCTGCGGTGGAGGGAAACAAATTGGCGGCGCTGCCGAAGATCACAGGTGTGCGTCACTGGTCTTCGTCCATGGGAAGTACGGTCGTCATAGACATGGAGGACCAGGTTCCCTACGAAGTGCATCGTTTGATGTCGCCGGAACGGATTTATTTCGATCTGCACGACACGGTTCTGTCGCCCGAGTTGGACGGAAAGACGATGGACGTCGGTGACGTTTCGCTGACCCGTGTGCGGGTGGCTCAGCCCGTCGCCGGCGTAACGCGAATCGTGCTCGACACCAAAGACGGATCGAACTTCTCCGTCAGCATGGAGTCGAGCCCGTATCGCCTGGTGGTTGAGCTGCGCGGCCGCGAGAAAACTTTGGCTTCGAACAGCATGGCTCCGAACAGCATGATTCCGAACCGCACGTCCGCGTCCCTGCACGCAACTCCGGCTTCGGCAAAAGCGGCTCCTGTAGCGGCATTAGCGGCGAATGGGTCCGAACGACCCGTACCAGCTAGAACCGGCAAATTTCGCATCGTGCTCGACGCCGGGCACGGCGGCTGGGACCTGGGGACGGTTGGACGGCAGGGATTGCTGGAAAAAGATCTGGTGCTCGACGTGACCCAACGTCTGGGCAGATTGCTGCAGGCACGATTGGGGTCGGAAGTAATGTTCACGCGGAGCGGCGACACATACTTGCCCCTCGATCAGCGCGCTGATTTCGCCAACCAGACGCAGGCCGATTTGTTCGTTTCCGTTCACGCCAATTACAGCAGCTCGGCGGCTTCGCGTGGAGTTGAGACCTATTACACGAATCTGTTTTCGGCTCCGGGGGCCCGGGAAGTCGAAAAGCATGATGATGGAACCTTTGCGAAGTTGACGCCGGTATCGTTATCGGCCGGAGGGTTGCACGAAAAAATCGAGGAGTCGCGCCGCCTCGCCGCGAGTGTTCAGCGCTCTCTCTACGCCACCTTGGCCGCGAGCAGCCCAGACATTCGCAACCGTGGTATCAAGGACTCAGCTTTTGCGGTGCTGACCGGCACGACGATGCCCGCCATTCTTACAGAGATTTCTTTCGTGAGCAGTCCCGCGGACGAACACAACCTGCAAAGCGCGAGTTACCGCCAGCAAATCGCGGAAGCGCTTTACAAAGGTATCGCTGGCTATCAGCAATCTTCCCCACGCGCGAAAGTCGCCCAACTACAAACGGCGGCGGCGCGCCGGTAGGGGAACCGCGTAGGGACAGCCGCCCTCGGCTGTTCCAATCAAGTCGTCCTCACCACGTATAGTGCGCCGTATAGTTGATCGTTTTCTCGCCATCCGCAGCGATGGTCACCGGAAATTCAATGGTGTGCGAGTCGGTCTTCTTGTGCTTGGCGGAGGTGAAAGCGATATCCCAGGTCAGCCCGCGATACAGGTGTTCGACGACCCTGACGTCCACGGTCTCCTTCTTGTGGTTTCGAACTTTGATCTCGAATGATTCTGTGGCTGTCCTCTTGCCCCCGTCCACGGTGTAGTTAGTGCGAGTGCGTTCCCCGGTCAGGTCAAACGCATTGCCGGTATAGATGCGGACGGTTTCGTCACGGGGCGTGTGGTCGACGACGTTTTCGCCGGTGAATTCAATCTGGCCATCGTCGTTGCGGCGGTAGAAGCGGACGCGGCCCTTGGGCAGCGGCATGCCGAGATGATTCGCTTGCGAGTTCACGAACTCGCGCATCACCCAAACCTTGGGATTGGATTCGGTGCCATACGATTCGTCATTGCGGATGTTATCCCAGCCCCAGCCGTTGTAGCGGTTGACGTCGATCTTGACGCCGTCGTAAATATAGATTTGTTTCGTGCCAACCCCTGGCGCGCGAATGAATTCCACTTGCTTGGTCTCGCGGTCGCGCAACGTCGTGGCGCGCTCTAGCGTGTAGAGGTGGTACTCGTCGAAAGTCTTCTCGGTAACGGAGGGTCTAGACATTGCGCCCGCCGCACCTACGTCAACCATCTGGCTGTACGCCCGGCCATTCATTCCCGGCTGAATCTTGTTCACGTCCCCGGCCATGAGCTTTATGCGCGCGTTCTCGAACGTCTTGCCGGTCTGGTTGTCCATAGTGACCCAACCCACGACGTCGACCAGGTCGCCCTTCTCAGGCGCGACGATGTTGTAGTCGGCCTGCCAGCTCATCCCGCCGGTGATGTAGGAAAACTCGGCGGGAAATTTTCCGGCCTTGTCGGTGGCGAGCAACCACTCCAGCCGGGGCTTTAGGATGGTGTCGTCCGTGAGGCTCGGGAACACGGGCGTGCCGGGAAGACTGAAGCGCAACTGGCCGTTGACCTCGACGATGGGCTGTGCTGCGGCAGCCGCCATTTGGCCCTGGTCGTACTGCTGGCCATAGCGGTTCATGGCGAAATAATCGTGCGGCGTATATCCGCTGCGGATTACTTTGCCTTTGACGATTTGCGTTCCCTGCGGTGTCCCGACCTCAAAATCGAGCGTCTTGCCTTCGTAGAGCGAGAGCAGCAGAGGCTCGGATATGGGGTCGGCGCGATAATTCTGTTCCAGCACGTGCACCGCGTGCTTGCCGGTGGGATCGCGCAGAATGACGGAGTCGGGCTCCAGGTGCATGGTGATGTCATTCACGTTGACCTGGTTTTCGCCGGATTTCAAATCGAGCGGGAGTTCCTGCCGCACGACGGCGAAATCCTCGTTATAGATGGTGAGGGATGGTTGCGGCGATTGCGCGAGGAGACTTCCGCAGAAAACAAGAACGCAAACGAAAATGCAGACGAAGCGTGCCATGACGTTGAACCTCCGTGGAAGCATGCTGAGCATGCTCTTGCTGCCTTGGAAGCGGCAGGCGCATGCTTTGGTTGGCCAGTGCCCGGCCTCAGGCTACCTTGGGTGGAACGCCAGTGGAAGTCATTCTTGCGGGACCTGAGCTTGCTTGTGTGGAGACGGGGCTTCGCCCCGTCCCAGAGGGGCATAGCCCCACTTCCGCAGAGTAATCAAGCTAGTTCGTGCCCGTCACGCCGCCATACCTTTCCAGCCACTTCAACTCTTCGCGCACTTTGATCTTTCCGTGCCAGGGATTCTTCGCGAGTTCGTGTCCCTCGCCGGGGAAGATCAGCAAGTCGCTCGGAACATTCAGCTCATGCAGAGCGCGATCAAGCAGGTAATCCTCAAGCACCGCAACCCGAATATCGTCCGCTCCGGCGACGATGTGGGTCGGGGTGCGGACTTTATTGAGTTGGTAAATCGCGCCTTCGCTGCGATAGCGATCGGCGGTTTCCCAGGGCAGACCGCCAAGAAAATAAGCGTCGTCGAAAGTGGTGTCATCGTTGCCCCAGTTGGCAACATGCTCCACCGCGCCGGCGCCGGTGACAGCGGCTTTAAAGCGAGTAGTCTGGGTGATCAGCCAGTTCGTCATGTAACCGCCGTAGCTGTAGCCGCCTACGGCCAACTGTTTCGGATCCGCAATCCCGTCTTTCACCAGCGCATCGACGCCGGTCAATATATCTTTGCCGGGCCGGGACACAATTTCAGGAATGATCTGCAGCGCGAACTTGTCTCCGTAGCCGGTTGACCCGCGATAGTTTGGCTCGAAGACCAGCCAGCCCGCGGTGGCGGCCAGGCGATCCCACTGATACCAGTCCGCTACGAAGTGGTTGCCATCGGCATCCTGCGGCCCGCCGTGGATCAGAACGAACATCGGCAGGTTTTTCGCCTCAAACTTTCCTGGCGGGTACATCAGCATGCCTTCCACGGACGTGCCGTCGTCGGAAGTCCAGCGATAGGGTTTGGCGCGGGGCAGTTCGCGCTCGGTGAATAAGTTATTGAAAGAAGTGATGGGCCGCGCCTGCGTCAGTTTGCTGGGGCTGTCGGCGATATAAACTTCCGTGGGGCGCTCGGTTGCCGAGTACGCAAATGCAATGCGCGAGCTTTGCGATTGCGATGCGGCAGCCGGGGTTTCGTAGGTTCCAGCCCAGCTCTCGCGCTTCACGATCGCCGCTTTCGGATTTGCTTGCGATGCCAACTGCACCTCGGTCCCGATGCGGCAGGCGCACAGCACCGAGCCGTCGGGGAGCGGTGTGTAACGCACGACTTCGCCCGGGTAGTCGGCGAACCAGCGCTGGACTTCCCTCTTGTTGGACGTGCTACCGGACTTGCTGACAGACGTGTCGGCGGTGTCGACCCAGTAGAGGCGCGGCTGCGGATCTTCATACTTTTGTTCCAGCGATCCCAGGTTGACCTGAAAGAACAGATGGCGATTGTCCGGAGCCCACTCCAGATTCAGTTCCACGGCTTCGTTATGGGTGAGGCGGATGGGCGTGGCTTCTGAAGCGTTGCCGGTCAGGCTGACCAGGTAGAGTTCGATATCTTCGACCTTCTCCTGGCGCTCGGACACCGACGAAGTCACGAAAGCCAGGCGGGCGCTGTCATGCGAGATGTTGATCTGACCCACACGCAGAGGCGTGCGCGCAATTGCGACTGCTCCGGGTGTGGCGCCGGAATCCTTTTCCGCGTCGGAACGCTCTTTCGAATCGGCACCGAGCGCGGCGTGGCGCGCCAGGGCTTCAGCGAGCGGGATGCGGAAAATCACGTCGCCGCGCTCGTCACCACGGTAACGGATCGCGTCTTTCCACTCTTTTTTGTGATCATCGTTCTGCTGCTTGGTCCAGGGTTGGCGAGTAGCGAAATAAATCGCCTTCGAGTCTTGAGACCAGGCGAACGCGTGGACTTCGTCGGCGCCGGAGGTGATGGCAAAGGCCTCGCCGCCGCTGGGCGAAATCAGAAGCAACTGGGCGACTTCTTTGTCTTTATCTTTATCTGCGTCTTTGTCGTCTCCCGACTCTGCATCTTTGGCCGTCCCGACTTTTCGTTCCGAAAGAAACGCGATCCACTGGCCGTCGGGCGACCATTGCGGCGAGCTGTCATGGCCGGATTGCGTCAGCTGCGTCAGGCTCCCGTTCGCCGTCCGGTAGAGCCAGAGTTCTTTGCGGAAGATCTGCTGCTCCCAGTCGGCGCGCTCCGTTTCGATGACTACCGAGTTGCCATCCGGCGAGACTTTCACCGACGGGAAGCTAACCGAGTTGAAGAATTCATCGAGAGTGAGCTTGGGCTTTGCGGTTTGGGCGTGGGCCAGGATTGAATGGGTAAAGACCGAAGCGGAAATCACGGACAACAGGGAGAGAACAAGTATTGATCGTCGCATAGATTGGTTGAGCCCTAAACAGTATTTTTTCCTATGTCTTTATGGCGCCGTCGGTTGCGCATCGCGCAGCGCCTCATCCAGCGGCTGGTTGCTACGCGCGGCTTGCTCCACAACGTGCCATCCGTCGTCGTAGTCACGGAATCCGACGGTCGATCGGTAGTGTACTCCGCTGTCGTAGAGCGCTGCGCCGACCTGATTGATCGACGCCCAACGCCAGATAAACTCGACGTCGGCGAAGTTACCCGCCTTGCTGATTCCGGCAATGCTCAGCAGTTCGCGGCGCACGATTTGAATCCCGACCGGGCCATTGTCGCGACCATTGCCGGGAAGGGCAGTCGTAATCAGCGGCCGTATCGTATCCACTCCGAGCGGTGTGAGCAACACGTCCCAACAGGGCGGAGGTTCGACGCCGGCGGGACACTTGTGCTCGGTACCGATGATCCATCCGCGGCGCTGTAGCACCATGAAGTCGGGAGAGCTGAAATCCTGGTTGGAAACGATGCCGGTCCTGAGCCAGAACAATTGCGGTGCTTTGAACGTTTCGGAGGTCGAGATCAAGTCAGCGGCGAGGCGGCGCGTCAGAAAATCACGCGGAGAACAGCCCAGCCCCAGACACAACAAGATCAGGCACAACAAGACCGCCAGCAGCAATGTTTTTGTCGCTTTTGTCGCGCGCATGAATTTCGATTATGGTTGCGAGAGGATTTTAACCAATTGCGCCTGCTTGCGGGGCACAAAAGGCGAAGCCGCAATCTGGCCATCAAATTTCTTCGACCAGCGGCCCGGGAGCGGCGTGTGGCAAGCCGGGCAATTGCCTTCTGGAGTCAGCTTGTACTTTTCGATCAAATATCCATAGCGCCGGATCAGCATCTCGCCACACTGATGGCAATGAGTATCTTCCAGATCCTCCACCCGCCCGGGAAGGTTACCAGCGTAGATGTAGCGCAATCCAGCTTCACGGCCGATGGCGGCGGCGCGCAGCAGATCCTCGGGACGCGTATCGGCGGGCGACGTCATTTTGTAGTCCTGGTGAAAGGCGGTGACGTGCCAGGGGATGTCGGGCGAGACGCCGGCCAGAAATGTGGTCAGGTTCCGCAGTTCGTCGTCGCTGTCGTTGAAGCCGGGAATGAGTAAGGTGACGATCTCCAGCCATATACCCATCTGGTGCAAACTACGAATGGTGTCGAGGATAGGCTGCAGGCGTCCGCCGAGCTGGCGATAGTGATGATCGTCGAAGCTCTTGAGGTCCACCTTGTAGAGATCGATCCAGGGATGGAGATACTCGAGCACCTGCGGAGTCCCGTTGCCATTCGAAACAAACGCGGTCAGCAAGCCCGCCTTTCGGGCCTCGCGGAAAACCGCAACCGCCCACTCGCTGGTGATCAGCGGCTCGTTATAGGTGCTGACCACAACCTTTGCGCCCTGGGCAAGCGCATCCTTGACCAGAAGTTCCGGATCGGCCGCGAGCGGCGCCGAGACGGCGTTCGGGTCGCGCAGCGCCTGCGAAGTAACCCAGTTCTGGCAATAGGAACAGTGCAGGTCGCAGCCCAGCATTCCGAAACTGTAGGCGAGGGCTCCGGGGTGGGCGTGGAAGAACGGCTTCTTCTCAATCGGGTCACACTGAACTCCGGCGACATAGCCGTAGGGAACATAGAGCGTGCCGCCGTGATTGAAGCGAACCTTGCAGACACCGGGTTGTCCCTCGGGAATCGGACAGCAGTGGCCGCAGGCATAGCAGCGCACTCGATTGCGATCCAGCTTCTCCCAAAGAGCAGGGTCGCCTTCGCGGACGCGGGCGTCAGACGTCAAAATGTCGTGCAGCGTAGCCACGAGTCTATTTTACGGCTGTTTCAGGCTCGCGGGTTACGGGCAGAGTCTTTACCACAGGGAGCACGGGGGACACGGTAACACAGGGCAACCTTTGCTTCAGTTGTTCGCCGGCTTTGCGGCGCTGTGCTGGCGGAGCCAGACTTCGGCCTGCTGACGTGCGGCGGAGACCTGCGCCTGGGTCATTTGGGAAGCCAGGCCTTCGAGTCGAGATTTGCTGTTCTCGTCGCCCTCGGCGAGCGCGAGCGCGGACCAGAAGTACGCTTTCGACAAATCTTGAGGAACTCCGCGCCCGGCCCAATAGTAGGCGCCGAGAGTAGCCTGCGCGGTAACATGCCCCTGGTCGGCGGCGCGCATGAACCACTGCATGGCCTGCACGTCATCCCGTGGAAAGCCCTCTCCGTTATGGTAGCGCACGCCCATCTGCCATTGTGCATCCGCGTCTCCCTGAGCGGCGAGCTTTCGTAAGTCTGGCAGGGACTTCGCGCGTGCGCGGTGATCAGTCCCGCTTTGCCCTGAAACCGTCGAGGCCGTCTCGGCCGCCCTGACCACTGAGCGCTGTGACGCATCCGGTGAGATGCGTTTCTCGATCATCGGACCGACTAAATAGCCGACGACCATCGCCACCACTGCAATGGCCAGCCCGAGCAGACCAAGATCAAGCAAGCGAGACGGAGCTGTGGACGCAGGTTTGGGGAGCTGTTCGGGAACTTGCGCTGAGACGATTGGTCCGGGAACCTGCCGCGAGACTTGCTCGCGGACTTCAGACTTGGGTTGCCGCAAAACCTCGGGCGTCGCATCGATTGAACCTGATTCCATCGAGCCCAACTCCATCGGACCTGTCTCCGAAACGGAAGGCCGCCACACGCGTGACACGACTTCCGGCCGGATTGGCGTTTCCGGTTGAGCCTTCCCCGGTTGGGTCTTTTCAGGCTGCGTCTTTTCACGATGGGTTTTGGGAATCATTTCGACGAGCCGGTCCAAAACCGTCTCGTGGGCCTTGGTGAAAGCGTGCGGATGCGGAGAGAAAATCTCCAGCAGGCCGACCACCCGGAAATCGGACACGATAGGAGCCGCCATGAGCGAGCCGATGCCCAGCGCGCGACAGATTTCCGCATCGACACGCGGATCGTTTTCCGTGTCCTCGCACGAGACGAGGAGGCCGCTGCGAACGCATTCTCCAGACAGCCCATGTTTTGCGTCCACGGGGGCTCCCAGCGGCGGAGCTGGTTCGCCGGCTCGCGCCCGGCAGATCATCCTGTCATCCGTGAGAAACGCCAGGGCCGCGCCACTGGCTCCGGTGAGACTCAAGGCGCGCTCGGTGATGAGATGCAAAACTGCATCGAAGTCGTCACCGATCTCGCGGACCTCGCGGCGAACTGTTTCCACGGAAGAAAGTGGTTCGCTTCCATCGGAGATGGGGACCACACTGAGGGCTTTTGCAGCGGCTTCAGCAACAGTGACCGGCGCGGGCTCCGGTGATCTCTCTTCCTCGCCCTGGCGCCGCGCGAGTTGCTCAGTTCGAGCAGCATGATTGGAGCCGGCGATCAGCAGGTTGGTAAGGAGCCATTCTTTGAGTATTCGGCGAGAACTATCAGAAAGTCCGGAAAACCGGATACCTCCGCGGCCAGCGTCATCGCTCCATATCACCTGGCCACTGCCATGGATGAAGCTTTTGGTTTCTGGCAGATCGAGGCAAAGATTTACAGCTCGGTTGATTTCCAGGCGTTCGCTGGTTTGGACGGCGAAGCCATCTTCGTGCAGGTCGAGCAATTCACTCAGGTCAACGACCATCCCGGCCTGCGAGCCATTGAAACTGGCGTAAACCGGCGTGTGGGGTTTTTGACGAACACTGCGGCGCCGCTCTCCATTGGGAGCCCCTGCGACCGGATCCGGCAATCCACGAATGCTCCGATCCATAGTTGTCTCCATATTAACTCAGAGATCGGAAGGAGGTGAGCAAGATCCCACGTAGAGACAGCCGCCCCGGCTGTCCAGGCGAGCGCAGCGCGCCTGGGTTTTCGTTTGTCCATCATCGCTCTCAATGGCGGAGCGGGCTTCGCCCCGCTGGACAGCGGGGGGCGGCTGTCCCTTACGTTCGTTGCGGTCAGGGCTGGGTCGCGAAAGCCGCTAGAGGTTCGCGGCCAGAAATGGGCTGTCGCCATGCGCGGCAACGGGCACGAGGACCTGGGGCATGGTCAGCACTCGTTCAAGAGCGTCGGCGAGTGTCGCGGGGAATTCGGAAGTCAGAAGGTTGACATCCAGTTGAAGATCACGCGGGCTGTACATGCGGTAGACGACGAGTGAGCCGCGGCGCTGGTTCGAAGTTGTCACCAGGTCCAGCGTCAGCTTCCACGAAGGCTGGGCGGAAATTGCCACCATGTGAGGAAACTTGCTCCAGTGAAAGGGGCGGCTGACTTCGGCGGGCGCCGCGAGATCATCGGGAAGCGACCTAAGGTGCAATTCGAATGCATCGAAATCGTTGCTATCGAAGGCGGCGACGAGAACAGCGCGCACCTGATTGAAATCGCCGGCCGCTTTGAGTTCTTCGACAGCGCGCCGCACCGAGAGATTGTTGATCACGATCTGCCGCTGGTCAATGGTGCGCTGCGCAACTCGCCGCAGTTCACCAAACTCGAGGTAGTTCAGGTGCTGAACTCCCAGCCAGACGCCGGTCCCCACGACCGCCAACACCAGTCCCAACGTGCTGCCCGTCGGCCAAAGGAGGAACAGACTGAGCATGGCAAACAGCGCGGAGACGGCGTAGAGAACGATCACCACCTGGCGCTGCGAAAAACCCAGTTGCAGCAACTTGTGGTGGATGTGTTCGCGATCGGCAGTGAAGATCGGGCGTCCGCTGATCAACCTCCGCATGATGGATAGCAAGGTTTCAAGAATCGGCAATCCGAACGAGACGACCGGGATGGCGACGGCCACAAAGGTCGGCGCTTTCTGAGCTCCCGCCAGCGCCAGCGCGCTGAGCATGAAACCGATGAACAAGCTGCCTGAGTCACCCAGGAAAATCGTTGCGGGATTGAAGTTGAAGCGAAGGAAGCCCAGGATGGCGCCGGCGAGGGTCACGCTCATTAGGGACCCGAGCCACGAATGATCGACCAGCGAGACCACAAAAAACACCATCGTCGAAAACAATGCCGACCCGGCTGCCAAACCATCCAAGCCATCGATGAGATTGAAGGCATTGGTAACCGCAACCACCCACAACACGGTGAGTGGCAATCCGACGAACCAGGGGAATGAGTGGGAACCGAAGATCAGCGGCAGATCGAGCACGCGCATTCCGCCGGCGAAGAGCATCGCTGCCGCGATCACCTGCACGGCAACCTTCAAATACGGACCTGCACCACGGAGATCATCGTAGATGCCGAGACAGAAAATCAGGCAGGCCGGAACATAGATACGGAGAAGCGTGGCGGGAGCGAGTCCATCGCGCAGGCGGGGAAAGGCGAGGGAGAGTCCCAGCCACACGAGCAAGCTGACCGAGAAAGCCAGGAAAATCGCTACGCCTCCCAAACGGGGAAGCGGGGCTTGGTGGACATGCCGTCCGTCTCGCGGCGCGGAAACCCAGCCTCTGCGGGTTGCTATGTCTCGCACTTCACGCGTGGCCACAAACGACAGAACCAGCGAGAACGCGAATAACCCAAAGAACAGGAGCGTCAAGATCAGAGTTCCTCCCGGCTGAAACACCCGGCATCTCAGACCACGTGCGCTGCGCGGGAAGTTTCAGTCAATGAATCTTCAGAAAGAGTTTCCCCTTAGTTGCGCTCGTGTGATGAAATGGTTGTTTGTGGAACTATACAACTCGGGCACTCGATCAGCAACTGTTCCGGCCCTATTTATTAATTAGCTTTCAGGGTTCCCGGACGCTGCAACAGAGCGTTCAGCGCCGATTTTACGTGATGGCTTAGTCTTTTCAGAGCGCGAGTCTATTGCTGTTCTCCTCTCCCATGGTGGCTCTCAGGCGCTCTCGCTTCCTTCGCCACAGCGGGTTCGCCAGCCCAGCGTACATGAAGCGAAAATCCGACGCTGGATAGGCCACTTCGACTTCCGTACGCCAGATCAGATTTGGCGAGTCGGCCCGACAGTCCACGGAACCAGGACAAGGCGCGAAGCAGAAGCGATGATGCTGCTGGATTAGCTTCCAGGCCGCGGGAGTGATCGAGTCCCACGAAAAGGTCCAGGCAAAGGCATCCACTGGCTGGCCCGTCCAGGAGGCAATCTGTGCGGCGCTGTCAGCGATCTCATGATGCAATTGACTTTCGGGCAAGGTTGCGAGATTCACGTGCGAGTACGTATGGTTGCCGACGGAGTGCCCGCGGCGCGATAGATCCCCGATTTGCTGGGGCGTCATGGAGCGCGTTTCTTCTCCCGAGAGGCTGGGCGGCAGCTGCCGGGTATCGATGCGCGAATAGTAGAACTGGCGCGCTTCTTGTGGATTGCATTGCACGAACTGCGGGACCACAAAGAAAACACCGCGCGTTCCGAAAGACTCCAGGAGCGGCGCCGCAACCGTATAGTTGTTCAGGCGGCCGTCGTCAAAAGTGAAGAGCAGCGGCGGCTTGCTTTTAGTTAGCTCTCGTGGGTTGGTGCGATACTCCTGCCACAAGCGGGCAAAGGTGGGGAGATCGACCAATGTAAAATGACGCGCTGCCCACTCCAACTGCTGGCGGAACAAGGGCTCATCCCGCTCAGGGGTTTCGTGCATTTCAATCACGAGCATTCGGGGAGATTGACCCCAGCGGACAAGCCAGCGTCGCAAGCCAAGTGCAAGCTCATCCACACGAAGCGCGGCGGCAGTTCTTATCAACGCCGAACGCAAGACTGTCCTAGCACTCAAACTGTAGCCTCACAGAAACATATCGCCATCCGCCGGCACAAAATACCAAGCCTTCGATGGGAGTAGTCCGTACTTGTCAATGCACCAGGCAATGGGCGCCGCAAACGGACGGACTTTGAAGCCATTCGCCGTTAGAGTTTGCTGCTGCGCTGGATTGAGGCAGCGGAATACCAGCATATCAATCTGGTCACGATAATCGCGCCACAAACAGGCAGCGATCGTGAGATACGTTTTCGGATCGGCCTCGCCCCAGATGTCCAACACGTGCAACGCTCTGATCTGTTGTTTGTATCCGCGATTCTGCAAGTGAATCCCCACCATGAATTGTTTTTTTTCGCCGGTACTCGGCCGAAATGCAAACAGGCGCGTCATTGGTCCAACCCGCGAGAAGTAGCGCCATTTCAGAAACGGGACGTCCCGGCAACTCGTGATCTTGTCGCTACGATGCTCGGCGCAGATGCAAGCCGCTTCCTCAGGACTGCCGAGCGGCACGAGCTCTCCTTCCGCATTGCCTCGGAGTAACTGGCGCCGACTGCGGAACCAAGGGGATGCGAGAGCGGCGGTGAATCGTGCCATGCGATCGCTTGCCGTCTTGCGATACACGCTTTCTGCCAGCAGCGGAGGCCAGCGCACAATGCCAAGAACCTCCTGGTCCGAATTCCCCAGGGAATATCCACCAAGCTTCCGCCACATTTCGGCCACGGTACTATTGGCGGAACTGACGAACAAAGGGTAGCGGCGGCCAACCTGCAAATACTTCAGGAGAATCGATGTGCCTCCTCCTCGATACTGATCGTCCACGTAAAACGAATTCGCCATCATCAGCGTAAGGGTCGTCTGGCCGAAGCAGAACTTCTGCGGAGCGCAACACATGCAGCCGACCACTTCTCCAGACGGAGCGCGGAGAAGCCATCCCAGGGGATCGTCGGGTCCGCGCGCAGGATTTTCCAGCAGGATCCATGAGAGCCGCTCCAGGGCGCGAGGAAGCGGCGTATCCGACCCCGACACGCGGCCGACGAATCGAGCCACTTCCTCCAGGTCGGAAGGAGCGATTTCGTGCAGCTGAAGGTTTTTGCCATTTTCCGGCATGTCATTTTCACGCGTAACGAGTTCTCAGTTCTCGGTTCTCAGTGATACCTATTGGATTTAGCTGAGAACTGAGAACTGGGAACTGAGAACTTCACTACAGCTGCGCCCCTGAGAGCACGATCGATTGTCCTGAAATGAACGAGGCGGCCGGTGAGAGAAGATAGCGGACCGCGCCGACGATGTCTTCGGCCTCACAAATCCGGCCCATGGGAATCAGCGCTGCTTCGCGCTTGATTTGCAGGTCATCGGCTTGCACGTTCATGCCGGCGGGCACGAACGTCGGGCACACGGCGTTGATGCTGATTTTCTTGCGAGCCACTTCGGGAGCCAACAGCCGGAGCGTGTCCTCCAACGCGGACTTGGCAAGAGAATAAGCACCCAGGCTCAAGGCGGGCTTGTAGTGCCCGGCAACCGACCCGAGCGCTACCATTCGTCCGCCATCGGAGCCGACGAGACTGAACAGTAAACGCGCAAGGCGCACCACGTGGGAGGTTCCAAAAGCGAGTTGCTGCTCGATCAATCGGGGGTCGCTCTGCAGCAGGCCGCCCTTAGGCATGCCGGCCCATGCACAATGGACAATGCCGTAGAGAGGATTTCCGCCAAGGCACTGCGTGATAATTTGCTCCCATCCCGGAGCGCTGATATCGGCCTGCACTTCCACGGCATGAGGCGGCTTCTCCTGCAAGGGACGGCGGTGAACTAACGCCAGCACCGAAAACTCTTCCGCTAGAGCCTTGAGCAATACAGCGCCAATTCCTCCAGTCGCTCCAGTGAGAATCACGATTTTTCTATCGTTTCTGTCGGAGGAAAATGCCGTTTCCACAGGCCTCGACTGCTGCGTGGTGCCGACCGGCTGCTCCGGTTTGCCTGCCTGCAGGGTGAAAGCCATTGTGATCTCTGATGTCGGCGCGAGGGATGCAAGGTCGCTCACCGTAACCCGAACACTGCCGGCGCGAGAAGCAGGGTTCCACACCATGATCTCCCCGCTAACCCGCACTCGACATGGGAAATAGAGAGGCGACAGAAAACGCGCATTGACGGAGCCCAGGAGCACATCGCGGCCGGGTAA
This sequence comes from uncultured Acidobacteriaceae bacterium, assembly GCA_963789205.1. Taxonomy (GTDB): domain Bacteria; phylum Acidobacteriota; class Terriglobia; order Terriglobales; family Acidobacteriaceae; genus Acidiflorens. The sequence continues at coordinate 499,721 of CAWBJV010000005.1, read as the reverse complement.
ATGCATGCCGATCAGAGCTGAGGCTAAGCCGACCTGAAAAGCGCCGTGCACTATGCGCTGCGAGTAGCGGGTGCTTTGCGCGAAGCCGGAATCCACATGCAGAGGATTGAAGTCTCCCGAGTTTGCGGCAAACCCGAGCACATCCGACTCTTCAATTTCGCGCTCGTACTCGGCCGTGAGCCCCACCCGGAGGTCGTCGGCTGCAATCACTTTAGGTACCAGCGTCACTTTGCGACCTCTGGAGATAATCTCCGCACATAATCCAGGATCAACTCGAATGAAACCAGACCGGTGGCATCATCTGGCGATATGCTGATACTGAATTCCTCTTCAATAAGCGACAGCAAGGTGATGCCGGCCAGCGAATCCCAGCTTGCCAGGGAGCCCATGGACACCGAAGGAATCTCTGGCGGATCAAGTTCCGGAAAAGCGGTCGCAAAACAATTGACCAGGCGGCTCTCGAGCTCATCCATTAGGCGATTCCTCGACCACATGACTTGATGTGGGGCAGCTCTGCAGGAATTGAGCGCGGGACAAGCGGCAGTGCGGCTCCGCTGGCGCGTTGCGAACTTGCTGCAAAAAGTTTTGCATGGGCGTGTTGCGCGGCGTTGGCAAAAAGTCAAATTCAAGTTCTTCTACATCCAGCTTGTCAAACAGCCACCGAATGCACTCATATTCAATCAAGCGGGAAAAGGCGCGGCAACTCATAACCCAAGTGCGAATGCGCAGCCTGCGTTTTCTTAAAGAATCACTATTCACGCCATTCACGTTCACATTCAGAAGATCGCCTGCGATGACAGCTATCTTTCCCAGTGGGCCGTATTTGTCGCGATAGCTCACCGCCAAAAAGACGGCGTCCGGCGCGTTCAGCCAATTTTTCCATTCCGCCTCTTGAAAGCGACGGCCGTTCAGATTGAACTGGTTAGTCTTGTTCACCAGTTCCAAGGACCTGGAATCGAGCGGCTGTTTTTGTGAGCTAAGAGTCAACTTGCCGTCGATCTGGCGAAGAAAATCGCCCACAGCACCCGGCGAAACCTTTTCCATACCATGCTGTAACTCAGCATTGGCCCGCAGGCTTGCGGCACGAAGGCCATCCTCCTGGGAAATTTTGTCCTTGCCAAACCAGTCGCGCAGCCGTTCCAGCAACTCATAGGCAGCTTGCGGATTCTCGCGCGGAAATAGGACGCATTCCGTTTCGGGATGTGCCGCCTTGATCTCCGCCAGATCCATGGGGCTGTCGTCGACACAAACCACGTCCTCGGCCGAAATGTTCCATGCGCCGAGAATGCGCGTCACCGATTCAGACTTGGCGCCCCAGTGCACCTCGAAGGGAAAAATGTCAGCCTCGCGCAGGATAGGGTCTCTCGCGGCAAACGCCTCGTCCACCAGCGACCGGTCATTCTTGCTGGCAACAGCAATCAGGGTTCCGGAGACTGCCAGGGAGTGCAGCAACTGCTGGTACAGCGCATGAATCTGGCTGTGATTGTCCAAGTCCCACGAGATTCCTTCCACTCCGACCTCGCCGAGAATACCACGCCAGAGAGTGTCGTCGAGATCCGTGATCAGACCCTTCTTGGGCTGCCGATTCAGAACTAACCCAGCCAGCAGATCTGCTAGCGCCGAAGCGTGAGACAGCGTATAGGGGAAACCAGCCGAGAGATCGGAGTTGACGTCCAGACGCCGGGACGAGGACAGCGTGTCCAGTCGCTGAGGGTCAACAATTCTAACGCTGGGAAGGTGGGATAGCGCGGCGCTAAGGGAGGCGACACGGCTGCGAAGTTCGAGCGTGAACTCGCTCGCCCGTGACAGCGCGGTAAAAGAAACAGGAACCAGTGGAAGGGTTGGAAAACACAAGACCAGCGGAATGTTTCGTGCAACCGCCGCTGCCGTACTATTCTGCAGAAGGTCGCAGCTGCGGTTCACTTCGCTAAGAATATCCTGCAATTGGGATGGTTCCCAGCCGCCAAGCCGGCGCAGGCCGAGCCGGGGATCGAGATCTGGCCATTCGATCACCACTGCCGCGGCAGAAACGCCCGCGACGCGTTGCAGGTTGCCAATCAAGTCACCATACAAACCGGTCTGCACATTCGTAGAACGTCCGGGAGACAGTTTGCACAGATGTGCCCAGAGGAATGTTTCCAGATGTAACGGAGTGAAGCCACACAGCAGTGCTACCTGCAGCGGAGTAGCATGAGCTGGAACTGACTGAATAACTTTTAGGGCCTCCGCCAGCTTCATCGTCATGTTGAGGACGGCTCCGACACTTCGGATGTGATCGCGGCCGCCGCAGGCGCCGTCAATACGACCTTCACTGCCGTCTTCGCAGGCGGAGGTGCGATGCGCTCCTTCCGCCGCAAGAACCATTCCTCATAATATTCCCGCGAAAGATACGCCAGGCCAACTGCGACCGCACTCACGACCGCGAACCGGAGCACGATCAGGTCAAAGTGTCCTACCGAGGGCTGCAACCACGGCCAAAATCTTCCCGTGACCTTGTCGTAGAGGCGAAAGATGATTGGATGGATCAGGTAAAGCCCATAGCTGATATAGCCGAAGAACGCCAGGAATGCGCTGTTCACCAGCCATTTCCGTGAACTGGTGCCGAGGATCAGGAAGAGAAGAAGAACTCCCGCAAAGAAAGTATTCACCAGGGTCAGTTGCAGACCTGCTCCCAGCATAGTTTGGCGTGAGAGCATCCCGAAGGGGGCGCCTGCCAACACTAGAATCGTTGCCATCGTCAGTAGAAACGTGGCCCCGACAGCAGCGTGTTTCCGGGTGATCGAACTTCGCAGCACAATTGCTAAGAGGCTGCCCTCGGCGAGGCCATCAGCGGCAAACCACGTGTACCATTCGCCCCCTAACATATGACCGTAGTGGAATGAGACTGCTCGGGCGACGGGTACGAGAATGCAGAGCGCCAGAGAAAACAGAGCCAGCGAGCGACCTCTCAATTTGCGCACGACCGATGGCCAAACGATGTAATAGTGTTCTTCGACGGCCAGAGACCAAAGCGGATGATAGGCCATGGACACGCCGAAAAGACCCGTGATATTGGACAAATAAACAAGGCTCAGGCCGAGAAATGCCGCTGAGGCCTGATGCAGGACGCCTAAGAGGATCAAGAGCGAATAGTATGCTGGAAGAATTCGCAGAGCGCGGCGGCTATAAAACCGGCGGTAGTAATCGGGCCTGTTCCGGGAGTCGAGGAGGATTCCGGTGATCAGAAATCCCGAGAGAACGAAGAACAGGTTTACGCCGAGGGCTCCCGGCTGAGTCGCCATTAGGAGAATTCTGCGTGCCCCGGTAAAGGGCAACCCCCCGTATTCCGCCCTGAACCCATGGAAGAACAGCACGCCGAGAACTGCAATTCCGCGCAGCACGTCCAGTTCGGGCATGAAACGCCGGACCAGTGGCTCCGGCGCTGGCACTTCTATTTTCACGATTCGTCCTCCGCCGCCGACGGCTCATCGAGCCCGGACCAAGCCAGAGAATTCAGATTTCAGTGGTTTTGGAAATTATACCTTTAACTTCATTCTTCGCTCCTAAACTAGTCTAAGGAAAGGCTAGCCTTTGAGGCTTGCAGGGGCTGCGAAACACAGCGCCCTGGGCCGATTTTACTGGGTTTCGTGTGTTAAACTCGATCCACGCGTAAATCCAGGAGTCTCGGTATGTTCAGGCGGAATCGCCGCTTCCTTTTGCGAAGCTTGTACGTGTTGCTTGTCGCTTCCTGCAGCCTCCGTCTTGTGGCCCAGACGCCAGTTACCGGGGAGGCGCCGCAGCCTGCGCCTGCGAATGAAACCGCCAAGCCCCAATCGCCTCGTCTGCTTGCGAATTCCAATGTAAAGCTGGGCGTTGGCGATCTGATCGAGATCAGCGTGTTTGGAGTGCCTGATCTATCGACCAAGGCGCGCATCAGTGGCTCGGGAGACGTCTATCTTCCCCTGATTGACTATGTTCACCTTGCCAACCTGACGACCGATGAAGCGCAGGAATTGATTCAAAAGCGGCTGGAGGATGGAGGTTTTGTCCGTGGCCCGCACGTTTCGATTTTCGTGGACGACTCTGCCTCGCAAGCGATCACTTTGGTGGGAGAGGTCAATCGTCCCGGAGCCTACCCCGCGATTGGCGAGCGCCGGCTTTTCGACTTGATCTCGGCGGCGGGAGGATTGACCGACAAGGCCGGCCGCAACGTGACCATCGAGCGTCGCGGAGATCCCGGTCAGAAGGTTGAGCTTCAGATATCGGCGAACATGGCGGAAGATACCCAGAACAACGTAGATGTCTTTCCGGGAGACACGATCATTGTTTCGCGTGCCGGGATCGTCTATGTCGTGGGCGATGTGAACCGTCCCAGCGGTTTTCGGATTGAGGACAACACCCTCACCGTTCTCAAAGCCCTGGCGCTGGTCGGCGGCGGTACTCGCACATCTGCCTTGAGCAAGACCAGGATCCTGCGCGAGGGACCAAACGGAACTCAGGAGATTCACGTCGACCTTAAGAAGATACTTTATGCGAAAGCCCCGGATATGGCCCTGGTGAAAGGCGACGTTTTGTTCGTTCCCGGAAGTGCAGCCAAGACTGCAGCATATCGCGGTGCGGAAGCGGCGCTTGCCATGTCCACCACTCTAGCAGTCGTTGCGGTTCATCCCTAGCACGTGTCGCCGCGGACAGGAGTCCGCGCTACACTCCCAACGCTTCAAGCACGGTGATGTAGTCGTGCGCCGTTTTTTCGCGGGATAATCTGTTGACGATGTACTGCCGCCCGCTGGCTCCCATTTGTCGTCTGTGCTCGGGGTCCTCCGCCAAATCGAGAATCGCTTTCACCAGAGCCCAATTGTTCTCGGGTTCCACAAAAACTCCGCAGCCGGCTTCTTCGATAATCTGCCGAGCCTGACCATCAACAGCGACAATCACCGGACGCTCGCATGCCATGTATTCGAGGAGCTTGGTGGGGATCACGGTCTTGAACAGTTCAGTCTTTTTCAGCATGACCAGGCAGAGATCGGCAGCCGAAACATACGCGGGAATCCGTTCTCGCGGCTGCTGACCCAGGAACTGAATGTTGGCCAGTCCGCGGGCGGCGGCGAGTTCCACGATGCGTTCCTTTTCTGCCCCTTCCCCAATCAGTAAAAACATCGCACTCGGTAGCGCAGTCTGTAGTTCTTCGGCGGCGGCAATCAACGTCTCCAGTCCATGCGCATTGCCTATCGTACCGATGTAGCAAATTAAAAAACGACCTTCGACCTTCAGTTCCTTTCGCACTTCCATCGCTGCCGGATCGAGCCGGAAAAGATCAGTTTCCACTCCATTCTCAACAACAGAAATCTTTGCAGCGGGAACATTCCAGTACCGGATCAGGTGGTCCTTGAAGGCCGGCGCCACGACAACGATACGGTCGGCACGGCGGTAAAGAAATCCGGCGATTGCGCCCAGCGCGCGATGGAGCAAGCTTCCTTCGCTGCCCGCGCCGACGGCCGCGAGCGATTCCGGCCAAAGATCGCGCACTTCGAAGACGAAGGGGACGCGCTTCCACCACGCCAGCCACCATCCCGAAAGCGCGCACAGCAATTGAGGAGACGTGGCGATGATCACGTCCGTCTTATGCAGAGCCAGCCCGCTGACCCCGGCCGAGACACAGAACGACGCGTAGTTACGGATCCTCTCGTGCGCCTTTCGGTTCGGCAGCGGCCATAGCCACGTGCGAACGACGCGCACCCTATCGACGGTTTCTGTGTAGCGAAGCCGGTGCAGCCGTGAGCGCCAATCCTCGGGCACGACGCCGGTCGGATGGTTAGGAAATCCGGTGAGAACAGTCACATCGTGCCCCATCCGCGCCCAGTGACGGGACAACTCAGCGGCGCGCGCCGCCGGCGCTCCCATCTCCGGGGGAAAGTATTGCGAAACGTAGAGAATCTTCACGGGGTTCTAACTATGACTCTGAAGGCCGCCGACTGAAACGGGTTGACCGGAGGAACGCGACTCCTCCAAGGCAAATGTGGCCAGCATCGTGGTCACAATCTCCGCCAAAGGCAGGGGGGAGTCTCCTCCAGTGCGAAGGGCCGCGACAAATGCTTCCCATTCACCACGATGACCTTTGTCCTGACCGAACAGCGATCGAAAAACTTGTTTCCGTCCCCGGCCCACGAGTTCCAGCCGGCGAAAATCCTCAAGCACAGCTACCGCCCCACCACCGAAGACTTCGACCCGTTCTTTCGAATAAGATTTGTCGCCGTTGGCCAAATAGCTGATCGTACCCTGCGACCCATCCGCAAAGCGAAGCGAGCAGATCACGTTATCGTTGCTGTACTTGCCCGGATTGGCCAGACTGCGGGCTTCAACCTCAATCGGGGCAGCGCCCCCCAGGAAAGTCAGGAAGTCCACAAAATGGCAGACTTCGCCGATGACGCGGCCGCCACCTTGTTCTGGATCATTCAGCCAGTGATCGGCAGGAATGAAGCCAGCATTCACGCGGTAATGCAAGGCTAGTGGCTCATGAATCCCGCGAAGAAAGCTCTTGAGCCGAAGCGCGAGAGGAGCGAACCTGCGGTTGAAACCAACCATGAGAAGCGCCTCGCCACCCGAGTCCTCGTATACCCGCACGATTTCGCGCAACTCATCTTCATTCAGGCACAATGGCTTTTCGCAGAAGACGTGCTTACCGGACTTCAGCGCTGCCAGCACCTGTCTGGCATGCAAGTGATGACGAGTGGCGACTACGACGGTGTTGATGGCCGCGTCGTTGATCAAGCTGTCTTCATCGGTGGCGCTGTAGTGAAATCCGAACTTCTTCGCGACGTACTGGGAATGGGACCCGTTGGCGGCACACACACCGACCAATGTTGCACCACCAACTCGTTTTATTGCCGGCAATAATGTGCTCGTGGCGAAGTTGCCGGCCCCCAGCAGTCCGATGGCAACCGATTTCGCGGCGCTAACAGGGGTTGCTCTAGCGCTCCCTGCCGCTTTTATTGTGACGCGCCGGGTTTCCTCAGCAAGCTCCGGATAAGTAATCAGGACTCCGAGAAACGCCTGCTGAGATTTCCCCGTGATGAGGTCATAGGCCGACTGCGCCTGGTCAATCGGAAATCTGTGCGTAATCAAAGCTCCCACATCCACTTTGCCATCGGCGAGAAGCTGGAGAAAAGCTTCCATGTTGCGAGTCTCGGTCCAGCGCACATAGCCGATGGGGTAATCCACGCCTTTCTGTTCGTACGCTGCGTCATAACGTCCGGGCCCATAGGAGCGGGAAACGCGGAAGTCCAGTTCCTTCTCGTAAAAAGGTCGGCGCTCGAGGGCCATTCCCACTGCGCCTACGGCGACGATCACTCCGCGGTCGCGCGAAACGTCGGCGGCGAGATTGACCGGTTCGCTGCTCGTCGTCTGCGCCGCAATCAGGATGGCATCCACGCCACGTCCGCCGGACTGTTGCATGCACTCGTCGATGAACGCCGTGGAGGAGTCGCTGGCAGCGTCAGCACCCAGACGCAGCGCAAGGTCAACCCGTCCCCGGTCGATGTCCATTCCCACGACGCGGCAACCTGCGGCCTTGAGAATCTGCACGGTCAGTTGTCCGAGCAGACCAAGTCCGATCACACCGACAATGTCTCCCAACTTGACGTCGGCGGTTCGCACGCCATGTAGGGCGACCGCTCCCACCGTGGTTGCGGCAGCGTGATCGAAGCTGACTTCCGAGTCCGTAGGGATACGCGCCAGCAGCAGCCGCGGGATGCAAGCGAATTCAGCGTGTACAGCATGCCCGGCGCCGGCGCAGGCCACCCGATCGCCGGGACGGATATCAGTGACACCCTCTCCCACTGCTATCACGGTTCCGGCGCTGCTGTAACCGGGGGCACTCGGCTGATCCATGCGGCTGCGGACCGCGGCCAGGGTCGACGCCACGCCGTCCCGGCGGACCTTGTTCCAGACCTCGCGCACCAAGTCGGGACGCATCCTGGCCTTCTGCAGCAAGTTCTTCCGTGCGAATTCCGCTGAGGCCCGCTCGGTCCCAACCGAGACCAAAGAGGCGGCAGTGCGGACCAGTACACAACCCGCCAGCAATTTCGGAGCGGGAACGTCGATTACTTCGATCTCGCCGCCGCTGACCTGTTGGAGAAGCTGTTTCATATCGTGTCGCAGAATGCCGCTTAGCCGCTCAAAACCTACAGCATACGCAATTGTACGATGGTTAACCGCTCGCTCTCACGGTTTGGCATTGGTTTAGTTTGAAATCCATCCTGCTTTGACGAGCATTTCGTGTGCAACCTCGGTCAACGAGCGATTCTCGTTCGTGATGGTGAAATCCTCTAATCGCGCACGGTCAAGGATGACGTTCAGTTTCGCGACGCGAGCAACGTATTTGCCCTGCGAAACACCTGTCTCGCGCGTCCGGACGCGCTGCTGCATCGTTTCGATGCTGGCAGTGAGACGGCAGACGACGGTGTTTTTGGCCGAAACAACACCTCGACAGAGTTCTAGCTCGGCGCGGTCTTCCATCGCACGTGCCAGCAAGAGTCGCCTCACGCCGAGGGAAGCATAGTTGTTGCAGACAGACTGAAGATTGCGGTACATCACGCCATCATTGCCAGGTGCGGACGGAAGATGGACAAGCCCGAGCGCGTCCAAGTCGATCGCCGCATGGGCAATGTGGCGCAGGGCAAGGATGTCCGACGCTTCGCCGAGAAGGGTTGTCTTGCCTGCTCCCATCGTGCCCGTAATGATAAGCAACGATTCCGTAACCGCTCCGTTTGCTGTTCAATCATGCCATGGGTTGAGAGCTGGTGCGATGGGGGCAACACTCAAACTGACCCACTCCCCACGGTTTGCTCGGGCGCCAGGCTCACTTGATAAACTTGCGAACCATCGCGCGACAATACCAAATTGCTATCGCTCTGCCGAAGCTGAACCGCATCACCCGCCAGAATTACGGTAACAATTCGAACCGGCAAGGGCGCTTGCACGCGGTAGAGAAGAGAAAGCGCCGGACACAACTCGCCGTAGGTGGGTGATACCCAACCCAGCAACTCCTCATTTCTATTTCTGCCTTCGATATCGCCCGCCAGAATTTTTCCGCCGCGGATGAGGGCAGCGCTTCCCGAAGAGCTGGAAAAGACGTTCCAGCGAAAGCTCTGCTTGTCGGCTGAGAGGACCGCGCACAACGGTGAATCGGCAATCACCTCGAACGGAAGGTCCGGCAGTAGCCAGTGCAACCGCGATTCGTGTTCACCTGCGCCGAGCAGATCATCCACGATGACCCAGGCGTCTTCGGTGACGCACTGGACCGTCCGCCGATGTTTCACTCCGATGAGCCGGTAGCCGTCATGCTCGCCCTCAAAACAGTTCGGAGATTCCGCGCTCGTCTTTGAGAGAGAAGCGGAGAGAGGTGTGGAGAAAGATCTGCCCGACGCCTGCGCCCAATCCAGCCAGAGAAATCGGCCGGCGCGCCGCATCTGGTCGCGACGATCCACCATGACCGTATTGTGAACGGCGGTGCCAGCAAGACCGTTGTTCCAGGGAGGCTCGCCATTGTAGAGATACGTTCCGGCGTCCCGTGCCAGATTGAGGCCGCGCCACCACAAATCCACATGCAGTTGATCGGCTTGAAAGGGACGGCGGGTGTAGCGCGCTGCTCGCACCAATGCCCAGGAATTTTCGGCGCCAATGCGGTGATAGCCCGGAGTCGATGTCACCTGATAGGCAGGTTCGCGCTCCGCCGCTGTCGCGGACGTACCGCAAAGCCACAGTGCAGCCTCGTCCCAAGGTCCTGGTTGTAGCGCGATCGGACGATCCAGAACACCGCATCCAAGTCGCAGCAGAGGACGAAAGTCGCCGTAGTCGCACGCGGCCAATGGAAGTATGTAGCTGCCGTCATTGGAGCCATGATTGGGCGCGTGTCCGGACTCTGAATCCACAAACTTACTGATGAACTTGAAAGCTGCGGCCGCGCGCATGCGGATTTCCGGGTCGAGCTGGATTTTGTGAATTTCCGAGAGACGAAGCGTCCACAGCAACTGGTGAAGAACCATCCTCTGATAGTTGAATGAATCCTGGAGATAAGCCCCTTCCGGCGTGATCTGGTCGAGTACCGCTTCTCGCAACAGGCGAGCACCCTGTGTCTGCCAGGCAGTCGCGTCTTTCAGTTCAGGGTATAGAGTTCCGGCAGTCCACAAGCCGACAGCTTCGCTGATCAGGTGATTGCTGCGCTGCGATCGTGCGTAGCCCACGGTTTGCATGGTGCGCCAGGCATGCGCGGCGATCATTGACACCAGCAGCGCTACCCGTTGCGGCGTCGTAGCAGGCGAATGGAGAAAGGCGTAAAGAGCAAAGGTCCACGCCAGAATCCGCAGGGAGGATTCCTGCCCGCAGATCCAGAGCGGACCAGACATGGGCGGGCTGTTGCTGGCCCAGTTCTCGATCGCACTCCAGAAAGCCGCGGCAAAGCGCTCGTCGCCGCCGATGGCATACGCGCGGGCGAGCGGGTAGACGAACAGAAATCTGGACGGTTCCAAAATGAACTTAAGATCGCCGTAATCGTCAGAGGCAAACCGCATCTCCGTCCACGGACAGTCGGGCGACACGCGCTGGCCCGTAGCCGGGTTCTGGAACCATTTGGGAGGAAAACCGCAGGCAAATGACAGTCGGCCAAAGAAGGGCAGGCTGCCTTCGAGAATTCCGTTCGCTTCGGCAGCGACTGACTCTTCCCCGTGCGCGCCGAGAATCCTCTTGAGCTCAAGTGCCAGACTGCGAGGATCCGAGAAAAAGAAAGGGCGGCCGCCCTGCCGACGAATGCTCAGAAGATCTTCCGGCGAAATCTTCGGAGCAATGTGTTTCAGGTCCCAGGATTCCCAGCCGCGGACAGAGTGCATGCGGCGGGACATAAGTCCGCTACCGCGTTGCAGTTCGTATTCCAAGCGCATCAGACCGTCGCGCATCCCGAATGTCCGGCCGATTTGCAACAGGGTGCCGAGCTTACTCATTGGCCCCGCCAGACCCATCGCACCTGCCACCTACTGCATTCAAGCGCCCTTTCTTTAACAGGCGCGTAGCCACAGCCTTCAACTGCTCATGCATCACAAAAAATTGACAATCTTTTTCCCGGTCGGCCTGCGGAACAGCCGAGATCGCGCCGCGGTCAAGACCGGCCACGGCCTCTGCGATTAACTCGATCCCGTCGGCAATCATTTTGTTGCGCAAGTCGGCCAGCGAGTCGCAGCCGTCGGCGTCAGCGAATTCGCGGCGCAAGAGGATGGGGCCGGTATCAACGCCGCTGTCCATGAAATGAATCGTTATTCCAAGGGGAACTCCACACAGGAGCGACCACTCCGGGCTGCTCATGCCTCGGATTTCGGGCAACAGGGCAAGATGTGCGTTCAAAATGCCAAGCCGAGGAACCTTCAGCACCTGATCCCGCAGGATGTTTCCACCGGTGAAGATCGCCAAATCAGGCGACCACTGCTTTAGTTGCGCGACCGCACGTGGTGAGTTCTGATCGCTACATGTCACGACCGGAAAGTTATAGGTCCGCGCCACCTCCCGCACGCTGCGGAATACTCCGTCGCCATGTCGCAGAGCGCTCTCGAGATAGGGATTGCGAATCTGATTCTGAATCGTGGCCTTTCCCGGCGAGAGTTTGGCGACGGCATACTGGAGCGAATCACGAAGGCCCCATTGTCCAACTTTGCGCAATAGTGTCCTGCGGTCCCAGGACGGAAGCGTCATCGCTCCAACCGGCACATATCCGAGTTGCGCCATGCGAGCGGCGACGGCACAGCCGGTTTCGCTGTACGGACTCGAGCACAGGATCACTACGCGCATCCTGATGCCTCAGTCTTTTCCTCGAACTCGGCCTCGAACTCGCGCGTTAGACGCTGCTCCAGCATGAGCGCGTCGGCCAGGAACTTGCAGCCCCAGCTGATGAGCCGCATCGGTTGGTACGCTCCCCAAATGGGATACGATCCAGCTACCCCGCCTACCACTCCGCGGCGTCCCTTAGCCGGGAGTAGCTGCTTCAGCATCTCGTTCATTTTGAGGGCCGCGTTGAAATAGCGCAGATCGCCCGTCACTTCGAACAAACGCAGCCAGATGCAGGACATCTGCGCATTCCCGGTGAGACACGCAAATTGTTGTCCGTCTTTGAAATTCGGTTCGTATGTCCCCAATAATCGCTTGTGAGTCTCAAACTTGCGCAGTAGAACCCAAGCCGGCTTCGCGGCTGCCTGGATCGCGTCGTCGCGCTGGCGCAGAATCCCGCATTCGAGCGTCCCCTGAATCACGTAAGCAATGAAGTGCAGGTAAGCAGGATGTCCATGCAGATTAATGCCGTCAATCCAGCCGCTGGGCTGGGCATGTGCCAGAACCCAGTCGATGTTTCTGTCTGCTGCCGCTGCGTGACGGGGATCCCCGGATTCGGCGGCCAACTGCGCCAGGGCCCACGAAACCATACTGTAGTAAGTGTGCGCGGTTCCCTGATATGCAGCGGGCCCGGTCCAGGAGCCATCCGCCTGCTGGATCGCGGCCAACCAATCTCCGGCAGCCACGGCGCGTTTCAGGATTTCCGCGTTTCTGATCGCCGTCTGCGTTTCGGTGTGAGCGCGAACCAGGCCCTGCAAAATCTGGCCGGTATTGAACACGGAGGGCTGGACATTGTTGTCAGGGCCGCTGTCGGAGCGATGAAGGCCGCCGGGAAAAGCGCCCGACGTCATTTGCAGCGAAAGCAGCCAGTCGGTAGCAAGATAAGCGGCATGGCGCGCGGCTAGGTCGCCAGTCACGCGGCCGAAATCATACAGTGTTGGAATGATGTAACCGGTCACCTCAGGATACGACTCGGAATATCCAGTGAGGAAACTGTAGTACGCCGCTATGCCACCGTCGGGACGTTGCGCATGAAAAATCCAGTCAACGACCGATCGCAGCGCGTCCGCGGTAGGAATGGTTACGGCCACGTACGAATAAAGGTGCCGATGTTCGAATGCGGTCCGCAGTTCGTCCGAAGCAAGCTTGGAAACCAATGGGATGACACGTTGAGGCGCGCGCACCAGACCCGCGGCTTCGATCAGCACTCGAGCGGTTTTGGTGGTCATGAAGTTTCGGCTGGAACTGGACTCCGGACTACTCATCTGGGTCTGCGTTCATTCGAAGTCTGCGGCTTCTGATTTTGCGGCAACTACACTTGCGCTTTTCCCGTTCTTGGCCGCTGCCCGGTAAGGCACTCTCACTCGTTCGTGGCCCCGCACTTTGGAGGCGACGGTGTTATGCCCATTTTGGCTAGAGCAAACCTGATACCCGATGCCGACGTTTTGCTTTCTTGAAGGCACTCAACCTCGGCGAGCACCGCTTGGAGCTTCGGTGCAGCCATTTTAGCGCGAGGTCCGAAATTCCCTAAGCATCTAGCGACCCAGTAACGCACTGAGTCGTCAACTCCATCTAGAAGAGATGCTATGTTAGCTATAGTCTTATCACCGACCTTTTTTTGGAGTTTGTTCCACGCGTCAGTTCAAAAAGGTGTTCAGCGGCCCTCCTCCGAACACCTGGGGCCTCACCCATTCTTACCTTCGATATTGTTTCAGTGAGCTGTTTCGTGAATATATCGCTTCCTCTCGCATGTGCTGTCTCTGATAACAAGACAGTCACCACGAATATGATGAGTGCAGAGCAAAACCCACGTCTCTGCTTAACCATATCGATCTCCTTTACCTTCAGCTAACGCGGACGTCAATTGCTGTTCGCCGATCTGCCGTTGAGCGAACGATCTCGCGCCACCGTCGAGAAAAAGCTGCATCCAGATTTCCAGCGTCAGCAGTTGCCAGATTTGCATTGACCAGTCTTCGGCGCCCCGGCGATGCTCGTCAATGTATGTGCGCACCACTTCTGGACGGAACAGTCCCCGGCGCCGGACTTGAGATTCCGAAAGCAGATCGTCCACCATAGGACGCAAATCGTGCGCCAGCCAGTAGTCCACAGGCGCGGCGAAACCCGCTTTCGGCTGCCGTATCACCTCTTCTGGCAGCATATTACGCATGGCTTCGCGGAAGATGTGCTTCGTCGTGGGACGCCATTTCCCTTTCAGCTTCCAATCTGGCCTGACATTCCACGCCACGAATTCGGCGAACTCCCGGTCCAAAAACGGCACCCGCACCTCAACCGACGACGCCATGCTCATTTTGTCGTTGTAGGTCAGGTTCAGCGTCGTCATGAAAATCTTGGTATCCAGATAGAGCATCTGGTTCAGAAAATCCGCGTGCCGCACTTTGTCGAACGCAGCCAGATGCTGACTGGCAGAATTGCCGCTTGCCAACTCCTGCGACTTTAGAGCATACAACTCAGTCTTCTGCCGCGTATCAAGATACGTGCAGTTCCTGATGAACGCTTCCACCGGGCTAAGCGCCGCGCTGCGCGCCATCTTCTTCGCCAGACGCACGGATCCTTTCATGCGCGTTCCGCGCAGTGACGGCAATCCCAGCAGAGCTCGCTCCGCGGCCGACCGAGCGAAGCTCGGGACGCGCCGATATTCTTCCGCCCACCCCTGAGCCACATGCTTCCGATATCCCGCGAAAATCTCGTCGCCGCCCACTCCCGACAAGAGCACCGTCGCCTGTTTTCGCGCCTCACGGCACACCAGATACGCCGTGATGATCGCCGGATCGGCCGTAGGTTCATCCATGTGCCAAGTCAAACTCGGCAACAGATCGACCACATCGGGCTCGACCATAATCTCGTGGTGCTCGCAGCCCAGCTTTCGCGCGAGACGCTGCGGAACCCCGGGATCGTCAATCGTCGTCTCGCCGACACGATATTTTTCGGGAAACGTAATCGTGTAGGTCCGCACCGTTTGCTTGCGCGCCCTCGCCGCCACCATGGCCGCAACTATGCTCGACGAGTCCAGCCCCGCACTCAGAAAGGCGCCGATCGGAACATCACTCACCATTTGCTGCTCGACCGATGCACAGAACCTCTCGCGGATCTCCTCCGCCAGATCGTCTTCTGTTCGTTCGAAGCGATGCTCCGCCGGAGGGAACGTTAAGTCCCAGTACTGTTCGATCTTGAACTCGCCGCGTTGCCAGACTGCGTAGTGCCCTGCCGGAAGCTTGCGTATCCCTTCGAACATTGTCATCGGATCGGGCACCCAGAGGAACGTGAGGTATTGATCGAGCGCCTCCATGTTCATGCTCGCTTCGATTCCCGGCACTTCGAGCAGCGCCTTGACTTCGGAAGCAAAAGCGAGTTTCCCGCCGCGCTCGCAGTAGTACAGCGGCTTGATTCCGAAATGATCGCGAGCCAAAAATAATTTCGGCGAAGCACCACGCAAATCGCAGATCGCGAGGGCAAACATGCCATTCAGGCGGTTCAGGAACTCTTTGAGGCGGTCGGGTCCATATTCTTCGTAGAGATGAACGATGACTTCCGTGTCGGTGTGCGAACGAAAACGATGAGCGTTGGATTTGCCTTCGAGCTCACGGCGCAGATCGGCGTAGTTGTATATCTCGCCGTTGTAGGTGATCCACACCGTCCCATCTTCGTTGCTCATAGGCATGTGGCCATCGGCGGAAAGATCGAGGATGGCAAGACGGCGGCTTCCCAATCCGATGTATCCCCCATCGGGGAAATGCCGCTCCCAGAGCCCGGAGTCGTCGGGACCGCGATGCGTCTGCACGTTCGTCATCCGGACGAGCGTCTCCGCGTCTCCGCAGTTCACGAGTCCGCTGATGCCGCACATAAGCTCAGCTCCTCCCGATCCGCAACTCGTAGATTTTCGCTTTGGAGTGGAACATCTGCACCGCTTGGAATGCGCAGTAGATTAGCCCCGGTACGCCATCGAGAAATCCCAGACGAAAAACATAACGATACAGAAAAAGCAGAACCGGAGAGCCCGGTAGGCGATAGAGATTTCGCTTGAGCCATCTTCTGCGCTGCACCTGCGTGCCGAATAAATCGGCCCTCATTTCTTGAGAATCGTCTTGAGAATCGTCTTGAGGTTCGCCGTCCGCTTTCAGGAGGACGCGCGCCTCCCAGTTCGAATACTCGTTGTGTTTCAGGATGTAGCGCGATAAAGAATCGACATTGTGGTGAACCAGCGCATTGCGCAATTCCGCGGTAGGCCCATCCACCACTACATGTTCGTGAATCTCCATGTCGGCCATCGAGGCATCCTGATCCTTTAATCGGCATTCAAAACGGCCGCGCCCTTTGCGGAACAGCGACAGCTTCCAGAAGCTCGCATCGCAGTGTCTCAAGACCCTTCCGAGAAAATACAGTTGCAGGCGGATGGAATATCCGTTCACTCCAGGGTCTTGAACCGCACGCCGAATTTCTTCAACCAATTCCGCCGTCAGGATTTCATCCGCATCGAGCAGCAGAATCCAGTCGTACACGAACGGCAGCGTGTCCATGGCCCATTGCCGCTTCTTCGGCCAGCCCCCCGCATAGTGAAACTGGACCACCTTCGCACCACGCGACTGAGCAATGGCAACCGTGTCGTCCGTGCTCTGCGAATCGATGACATAGATTTCGCCGAACCTCGCGAGTGACTCCAGGCAGCTCGGCAGGTTGCGGGCCTCATTGCGGACCGGAACGATCACACTGACAGGGAGCACCTGCACAGCGGCCCTCACGGTCGACAGGTCAGTCTCTGATTTTGTTTCGATCAAGTCCATTGCGTCGGCAGGTAGAAGGTTCCCACTATGTTAGCTGAACTGAGGGCGTTCTTGAACGCAAGACCGCCGGGCGGACGCGGGCGACCGCCCTTCACAGGTTCTGCTCGCACCAGCGCTTCAGCACGAAAAGTGACCACGGCCGCGACCATGAAGTCTCACCCGCAAGAAATCGGTTCCATACCTCACGCACCGCGCTGGAGCTGATAGTAGACTGATCCCAATCACTCTTTATCAGCGCGTCCTCGACGACGGGCCTTATCTCGCCCCGCAGCCATCGCTCAAAGGGCAGCGTGAATCCGCGCTTGGGACGCTCCACGATATCTCTCGGCAATTCCACGCCCAAGCTCGCCAGCAGCAAGCCCTTCGGAGAGTTTCCTTGCAGTTTTCGTTCACCGGGAACGCGGAAGCAGGCCTCAACCAGCGCCCGATCGAGAAAGGGCACGCGCAACTCGAGGCCATGCGCCATGCTCATGAAGTCGGAATCGCGGAGCAGCGTGTTACGCATATAGAAGTGCGATTCGAGATAAGAAATACGGTTGACTGGATCGAGAGATTCGCCCGCCGCGACTGACTCTTGCAGCAATCGATCAAGAGACTGCTGCGAGGCTTGGTAACTTGGTGCCGAAAACAATCTCTCGCGCTCCGCCGCCCCAAACAGCATACGCACCAAAAAGTAGGGATGCACGATGGAATCGTGGCCGGTGGCCAACTCCGCTAGCTTGCGGCTGCGATCATGCTTGCCTGCAAAAAGCGCCACGGACGCGGAGAGCGGCCGCCGCGCCACCCTCGGCAGTCGTCCAAATCGCTTAGAAAACAGTTCCATCTTCGGCACGCGGCGAAAATTCGAGTAGCCCGCGAACATCTCGTCCGCGCCCAGACCAGTCAACGCAACTTTCACTCCGGCAGCCCTCGTTTTGGCGGCCACGAGATACGTATTGATGCCATCAATGGTCGGTTGGTCCATCGCACATAGAGCTTCGGGCATTACCGCCAGCGTGTCTTGCTGCGAGACTGGGATCTCATGATGTTCCGTGCCGAAGCGACGAGCGACTTCCCTCGAATACTGCCCTTCGTTGAATTCCTCTTCCTGAAAAACCAGCGAGAAGGTGTTCGCGCGCACACCATTGTGGCTGAGGACGGCGACCAGCGCGCTGGAATCGATTCCGCCCGAAAGAAACACTCCCACGGGCACGTCACTCACAAGGTGCGATAACACCGCATCGCGCAAGACCGCGGGCAGTTGATTTGCCGTTGCCATCCCATTGCCCGATGATGCGTGCGAATCCGCGCGCGAAGCAGCCTGCAGCGGATTCCAGTACTCGCGGCTGCTCACCGATCCGTTGTCTACCGTGAGCACATGTCCGGGCGGAACGGCCATCACTCCTTCCACGATCGTCCATGGCTCATAAACGGAACCGAACTCCAGGTAGCTCAAAACCCCGGTGGGATCGGCCTTTCGGGGCACGAGTCCCGTCTGCAAAAGCGTTCGAACCTCCGAAGCAAAAATAAAATTCTGCTTCGACTGCTGATAGTACAGCGGCTTGATTCCCATGGGATCGCGCGCCAGCAGCAGCCGTTTTCTGGGCGCGTCCCAGAGGGCAAACGCAAACATGCCATCCAGCCGCGTTAGGCAGGACTCGCCCCACACGCGATAAGCGCCGAGGATCACTTCAGTATCGGAATGACTGTTGAACTTAACGCCGGCGCCTTCGAGTTCCTTTCGAAGTACGCGGAAGTTGTAGATCTCGCCGTTGAAGACAATCCAATTGCCGCTGACCGGATCCTGCATGGGCTGATGCCCGAGCGGCGAAAGGTCGATGATGGAGAGGCGGGTGTGAGCGAGGCCTAAGTGGGACCGCGCTCCAGCACTGCACTCAACAACGGCGGAGCCAGCGTCGTCCGGTCCACGATGAGCCAGGCATTTTATAGCGCGCGCCAGAACATCGCGCGACACGTCGCCTTCGCGGGAAACGATTCCGAATATGCCACACATGCAATCTCGCAGGCCAAGCAGCGAGACTCCATACTACGCCTCACGTTCCAGAACGTTCCCTTTCATTGCGATGCCTTTGGCTCTCGCGCGTCGGTCGCCGGAGAATCAGGCGGAATGTAATAAAGGCGGATCGTCTTGCCCACCCGCTCTTTGGGTTGATACTTATCGAGCCAGTCAAAGGCATGCGGCGGATAGGTTTTGTGAAAAACATCGCCAAAGCGCAATGAGCGCGCGCTGATCGCCACCCATCCCGTGACTGGATGAAAGGGAGGCAGCACTTCCATCTCGGGTAACCCCATGTAGGAAAGATCAGCACTGCTCCACATAGCAATATTCACGCGTGAAACCTGTTGGACACGAAGCTCGTCGGCAAGACGGTAAAGGTCCTGGCCGCAATCCAAGTCGCAGCCGGTGATGAGAACCTTGCTGGGGTCCTTCCCAGCCAACGGATTGAAGTAGGCGATATAGTCGCTTCGCGCGCTAAAGGACGCGAGCCCCTGCCACACCAACAAAGCCGCCAGCATAGCCCTTCCACCGAAACGTGCACTCCCCGGGAGTTGCCACAAATACGCCGCTCCGAACCCGCCAACCACCGCGAGCAAAGGAAACACAATCAGAACGTGCCGAAGGCCAGCGTTATAGCTCACGCCCATGGTAACGATCAGGACCGCAATTGCAGATACGGCCGGAGCCAGCGCCTGCCATCGCATCTCGCGCGTGCGTATGAGCAGAGCCGCAAACCCTAACATGCACAAGATCAGAAACGGCAAGGGTGTCTTTACGGCAACTGCAACCAAAAAGAAGTACCACCATCCTCCGGTTTTGGTTTTGCCGAGCAGGTAGCCTTGCGCCCCACTCTTATTGAGAACCCACGCGCCGGCGATACCCCTAAGCAGTGCGGGCGCAGGCAACGCCCAGTCCGAAGTCACCATGTCTCGCGCGATGCTTCGCACAGGCGCTGGGAAGTGCTGGAATGAGGGCATGTTCTCGGGAGTAAGCTGCATGCCTTCCCGTACATGACCGACAGAGAATCCGTATCCGGCCCAGAGCACGATAATGGCGATCCCTGCCGCTATCGAGGCCTTGCCAACCCACGCGCGCCAATCGATTTTGGCAGGAGGATCGCTGCGTCCGCTCAACAGCAACTTGCACAGAACCAATGCCACCGCGACCGCTGGGAAGAAGAGCAGGACTGTGAACTTCGAAAGCAATGCGAATCCCGCGGCAATCCCCAGCAGGATGGTCGATCCGGTCGTTGGCTTGTCAAGCCACGTAGAGAACGCAAAAAATAAAGCGAACTGCATGCACGAGGCTGGCAAATCCGTATACGCCATGCCCGCAAAGGCCAGGACGATCGGTAGCGTGCTGAACAGCGCCGCCGCCAGCACGCCAGCAAGATCTCCGAACTCGCGGCGGGCCCAGAGAAAGACGAAGACGATCTCGAACACGAGAAATGGAAGCATGCCCGAACGGGCCAGGGCCAAAGTGCGGGCGAAATGTCCGCTGCCGTAAATGATGTGATTGCCAACAACGTTGTAATCCTGCGTCGCAGGATCGTCAGACGGCAGACTTGGATATCGCTCTCCGGCGAGAAGCAGCGGCAACCCTATCGCGACCCGCGCCAGCGGAGGGTGAACCGGGTCAAGCTTGTAGGTGTGTCTGTCTAGCCATTCCAGCGCCGCGGAGATGTGACAGGGTTCATCGAATCCCTGCGCGGTGATAGCGTAGGTCTGTACGGTGCGAAGCACCGCAACCAACGCCACAAGCGCGACGACCAGCGCAACCAAACGCACGGACTTTAGGGTGAATGCAGCTATTTAAACGCCTCCACGTACAGCGAATGCGGCAAATCCATCGAGTCTCCCGGTTCATACGGTGGAACGCTGCTCCCATATAAGCGGCTCTTCCCTTCCGCGGATTTCTCCACCTCCCGAAATCCCGCTTCGCGCAGCACCTCGCTGAGATAACTGAAATCGAAAGCGGTCCGGTGCTGTCCGTCGCAGAAAACGAAATTCGAAAACCTGCCGCCGAGAGAATCGAAGTGACGTGGAAAGGAATCGTAGAACCAGTCGCTGCGCTGCTGGGTATACGCGGCAATCGCGCTCTCCAGGCTCGGCACGATGAGCCGGATGCCTCCGCCGTTTTTCAAAACCCGCGTACATTCCTGAAGGAGCCGCTTGAGCTCATCCGGATAGAAGTGCTCGAACATATGGGTTGAATAGATCGAATCAACGGAGTTCGAGGGAAATGGAAGTCCGTTTCTAACATCCAGCCAAACGTCAATCTTGTTGAAGAGGTTGCCGTCGATATTCAAGAAACCGGGAAGGTATTTTGTACCGCAACCAAGATGCAAATGACAGGCTCCGTTCGCAGGACGCGCGCTGATCAGATACCGGTGCAAGAAGTAATTCGGTACGGTGGCCTTGGCAATGCCCCAAAACACAATGTCCTTATAGCGCTGGTGAAGCAACCAAGCCTCCGGTAACGGTGATCTCGATTATAAAGCAACCCCTTGCGCCATCTAAGATGGACGGACCACTCATGCGGCGGCTTGGCGATAAATCCTGACCAGGTGTTGGGCCTGATGCGATAACGTAAATCTTTCCAGGATCGTCTGGCGCGCGGCCGTCCCGATGCGCATGCACAGGTCAGGCGAACTCAGCAAAGCGGAAAGCCCTTGCACAAGTTCTTCGAGTCCCTCCGCAGGGACGAGCCAGCCATTTCTGCGATGTTCAATCACTTCATCAATTCCTTGCCCATGACAACCAATCACCGGCTTGCCGCAGGACATAGCTTCCAGGTACACGCATCCCAGGCCCTCGTTCCGGCTGGGCAACACGAATACCGAGCAGCGCCGCATGGCCTCGGCTACTTCCATCCGGCTCTGCCGGCCGACAAACTGAACCTGCTGCCCAATATCCAATTCGCGCACCAGAGCTTCAAATCGGGCGCGATCCGGACCTTCTCCGATGATGCGGCATCGAAGCTGGGGAAAAGAAGCCCTGAGCTTTCCGAGTGCCCGCAAAACAAGTTCGTGGCCTTTGCTGCGCAGCAAGGTGCCGACGATCAGTATCTCCGGATCGAACGGTCCCCCCGCAGCCGGATTCGGCGAAAAAAGACTCGGATTCACACCGTTGTGCACAATGCTGCTGCAGGTTTCAGCCGGCGTTCCGGTTTTCAGGATCTCCTGCACCTTTCCGCTGATGCATACTACGTTCCGCGCCGCACGGTAGACGTCCACCGATACCTTCCGCCGCCAGGCCGCCGGAATTCCACCAAGATGACAATTGTTAAACACATCCAACCCGTGAACCGTAACCACGAACGGAATATTCAAACGGCGGGAAAACAACGCCGCAGCGTGGCCGCAAGGCAGCGCCGCGTGAGCGTGGATAACATCGATCGGCTTCACGTTGTGCAGCCGCCCTATTCGTCCCAGGAGACGCCCGTAGAGCAGCTTCCCCGCGCTTGAGAGCCCGACAGTCCCGGGAAGTTGCGGGTATCGCACCCATTCTGCCGCAGCCGATGAACTCGAGTGTCTTCGAGGATAATAAATCGGGGATACTGCAATCACGCTGGAGTCAACACCGAACTGTGTGAGCTGTTCGATCGGTTCCGCAACAAAGCAACCGCTCACCTCATTCTGGTCCGACGGGAAAAACGGGGTCAGTGTCAAAACGTGCAGCGCTGAAATCACGTCCACGGCTCGGGACATCAGTATCGCTCCCGCTCAGACCGCACCAATTCCTGGGCCAGAACAACCAGGCGTTCAACATGCTTGCTCCAGCTGAAGTCGCAAGCGCGCCGCAACCCATTGCGTGACATTTTTTCCGCCAGCTCCGGCGATTCCTGAATTTGGAGTACTCGTTCCGCCAACCCATCAGGAGAGAACCGGGAAAAATAGATTGCCGCATCTCCGCAGATTTCGCGATGCACCGGCAGATCCGACGCCACCACAGGCAAGCCACTCGACATCGACTCGATCAGCGGATGCGCGAACGATTCCGCATAGGCTGGGGTCACATAAATGTTGCAGGCCCGATAGAGGTGATGAAGCGAGCGATAAGGAATCGTTCCAAGCTCTACGATATCTCCTCGAAGATCATTTGCGAGCAAGGCAGCAGACTCGGCTCGATATGTCCCCGGATTGTCGCCCGAATTCAGCCTGCAGGTCAGAAACAGTTTCACCTGCTTGCCCTTCAGACGACTGCTCAAGATGGGCATTGCCCGAAATAGTGTTTCGAAATTGCGGTAGTAATTGTAGTGGCTTACAAAAAGCAGGCGGAGAGCGTCTTTCCCTTGCTCGAGCTGGACTCTCGCTGCCGATGGCAATGGCGCTGCGTCGCTTATGAAAGTATCCGGGTCAAATCCGTGATGAACGGAAAGTACCTTTCTGCCACTCCACTGGCTAAGTTCCTGGGCAAACGCTTCACTCGGGGCAATGGTAATGTCGGCACACTTTATGGATCGCCGTGCCAACCAGCTCTTGACGATAGTGTCCGCCCATATCGCGTAGTCTCCTCGAGTACGAACATCGCGGAGGAAATCTCCGGAGGTATAAAGCGAGTTACGAGACAGAAGTATCTGCGGGACGGGAGAGTTCCAGAGCGCAAAGTTGCCCGCCGAAATCAACACCTGCGCGCCGCTTCGCCGGATCAGTTTCGGCAGCGTCGTCTGCTCACGAACGACGCGACGGAACACTCCGGAGGTTTCTGCGGTTTCGACGAAGGAAATGTTTGGAAGCTCTCCAAATTCCCGGCGAATCGCCGGATTCAACAAAACCGTGGTTTCCGTATCTACTCTCCGCGCCAGATGGGGAATCACATTGCGCAGATAGGTAAGGCCTCCACCCGCACTCGCGGCAAGGCCATTGATAAACAATCTGGTCATCGGTTGGGCACGACGGCTCCAAAACTAGCTGGCGACGGACGGGGAACTCGGGAAACAACGCCGGCCACTGGGACCACAACGGCGACAGGAATAAGATCCGCGAGTAGAAATGCGAATACCCAAAAATATACGCTGACGTAGGAACCCACGGCAAAAAGCGAATCCTCGAAGAGGCCATGGACCAGTCCGGACAACACCACCATGGCAAGGGGAATTGAGTAGTGGCGTGGGTCGCTTGTTCGCCTCATCCACGCGCAGACTTTCCATACGTTCGATACCGTTATCGCCAGTAGCGCAACGAAGGGCACCACACCTAACAGACCCACCCACTCCGTGATCGTCATGTAGCTGCTGCCGTGCTCGCGTTCCGTCTCGGCGCTTGTAGCAAACCTTCCGGAACCCAATCCAGGACTTTCGCCCGTTGGGCTCGTGCCATATCCTGTTCCGAACAACGGATGCTCTTTGATCGAGGCGACCGACTTTTCCCAAGGTGTCCGCCGTGAACCCATCACGCCTTCTTCTTTGTGCCCCTTATAGAGCACAGCATCCCTCAGGTCCCCCAGCGACTTGCTTAATGCTGCCGGATCCAACATCCCAGTGACCGCAACCAGGAACAGAGCCAGTGCTACTACCTTCATCAGCAACTTGTATTGGCGCAGGCTGACACAGAAAACAAACGTGACGACCACCACCGAAACCATCGCAGAACGCGCCATGCTGAATTGAACAAGGTACGTGCAAAGAAGCAGGGCAGCCAGCCTGCGGAGCCTCACCGCAGGCCCATCACTGGTGAGCCATCCCCACAAAAGGATGGGGAACAATCCGATGCTCATCGCCGCACCCAGGGAGTTAGGATTACCCCAAATACCTTGACCCAGGCCGAGATAACAGATTGCTGTGGCATAGATCGCCATCTCGCTTCCCCAGAGCAGACCACGGAAAAAACGGTCCTCCCGTCCGAGAACGGCCAGGCGAGCTCCCGAAGCACAATATAGAAACAGCAGGAACAAGCTCAAGGCCTTGGAGGACGCCATCTGTACAAACGGCGACACCGTTGCGGAGACAAACGCGGTGCAGACGCAAAAGAAAGCGATCAGATGTAATGATCCGGAACGCCTGCGGGGATTCTTCATCCAAATAATGAAACCAACTACTGTCCCCGCAGACAACACCACCCAGCGTCCACCTGTCCAGGCGCTTTGCAGGGGAACATGCATGCCCGCCCAAACAAAGGTGACCATCACCAGAACAAAAAAACGCTGGCCATAGTTCCAGAGGCTGGCGATGATTATCTCCAGCAGCAAGATCCCACCCAGGAGAGAAACGTCGCGGAAGTACTGTAAGTGGGAATAAATCAAGTACAGTACCAGACTCACGCCCAGCACGATGCCAGCCCACTGCAGCGGTTTCGCGGAATTCATCGAGCCCCCGTACCGGTCGAGATCGCGGCCGCGGCCAAACCATAGGCGCATGCTTCCGGGGAGTAGTTTCGAATTCGTTCCGAGCTGTGCGTGCTCATCCGCTGCCTAAGCTCCGGTTGCCGCACCAGAGAATTGATCGCCACGCTGAGTTTCTCCGCATCGTGGGGAGGCACAATGTAACCGTTCCAGCCATCTTCGACCAGGTCGGCCGAACACCCCGCCATACTGGTCACGATGATCGGAAGTCCGCACGCCATCGCTTCGTTGACCACCAAGCCCCATGGGTCGCTGTGTGTCGGTAGAACCAAGGCTTCCGCGAGCGCGTACAGAGCGGCCAGATCTTCCCGCTGCGCGAATCCCGGAAAACAAACCGTCCCCGGACTGATCCGACCCGCTTGTTGCGCCAGTTCATCTCTCGAGGCGCCATCGCCCGCAAACACCAAACCCACCTCAGATCGTAGGCACCTCTCTAGTTTGGCATAGGCCTGGAGGAGATCAAAGACACCTTTTTCTGGCGCCAACCTTCCCACAAACAGGATGAACCGCCGCGGAAGCCCGAGCTTTTCCCGAAATGCGGCCGGATTGCCCTTTACTTTCTCCGCCTGCGCCGCAAAAAAGCTGTTATCGACCGCGTTGGGCGCGATAGAGATCCTCTCTGCCGGCGCTCCCAGCGAACGCAGGTATTCGAAGGCCGATTTGCCCGGTACCACAAACCCATCGCAGCGCTTCACAAAACAGGTTTTCAAGGACTCTACAGGCTGGCGGAGGGCGCGCGCGTCTTGCGCGTTGCTCTCCGACCACAAGGCGAACCGGACACCGCGGCGTCGGGCCCACATCAGCGCTTGCCATGACGCAACGTAGTTGTATCCGCCGCAAATGAGCGCCTCTGGGGAAAACTTCTTCAAAGACGCCGAAAGTCCGGCATTCAGCAGAACGTGGGTACGGCCAGCGCGAAACCGCCAAGAGGACAGGATTTCGTAAGAAAAACAAATTTCGTCCTTGTACACGCGCCATTGCCTTAACGTGGGGTCCGTTTCCGAAAGAAAGACTACGTTCAGATCGATTGCTTCGCGTTTCGCAAGCGCATTGAAGACTGGGATGCGGTACGGAGCAATGATTTCAGTCAGGATCGCGATCCGGTGTGTCATGCCCGCCACGCGTATGAATTCCTGAACGAACGCCAATCTTGCTTCATCCGATTTGCGAGACTCGCTTCCACACGAAAACGCGATGAATCCATGCGCGTCACGCCTCCCATCCCCGCCAGGTCTTGGGCATTGGTATTGCTGTGGTCAGCGAAAGAGGGCGTGAAGACCGTAATCATGCGGATGGCAAAAGCTTGCTCCGAACGGCACCATGTTTCCAAATCGCCGGACTCCCATTCTAGCCGAAGATCTCGCACCGAAGATCTCGCAACCGGGCCCGCAGGCGCAGCACCGGATCTCGAGCTGAAACCGTTTTCTCCATGTGTTCATGGGCGGCTTGCAACAGTCGCCTTCGGGGTTCGAGTGCAGGCCCATCGGTGCTGGGACGCATCTCCGCTGGGTCCGCTTTCAGGTCGTACACTTCCTCAATCGCTCCGGGCTCAATCCGCATGACCAGCTTGAAGCGGGCATCGCGAACCGCCAGGAGCCTCGACGCACTCCGGCTTTCTGCCCGGAAGGGATTCGTACAACCATAGGCGCACTCAATGATTGCAGGACCGACGATCGCAGGATCGGCGGTTGCTGGATCGGCGATCGCGGGATCGTCCCAGGCAATACCTCTCTGCAAGTTCGTCCACAGACTTCGCCCCTGAAACGCCGACGGAGCCCGCACGCCCATGATCTCAAACAGGGTGGGCGCCAGATGTAGATGGCTCATCGGAGAAGCTGGAACTTTCGCCCCTCGCTCTCCTGGAACACGGATCAGGAGTGGCACACGAATAATTTCCTCACTTAGCCGCACCGGCGAGTGATAGCGCCCGCCGTGTTCGAGAAACTCCTCACCGTGATCTGCGGTCAGCGCAAACACACAATCGTCCCACAGATGCGATCGCCTCAGACTGTCCACCAGCCGGGCGATCTGGCGGTCCACCCACCGAATCCCCGCGTCGTACAACTGGACGACCTCATCCCGTTTTCCGCTCAAGGCGGAAGGCGTCAGGTCCGAACGGTTCCAGTATTCATTCAGGTAGCGAGCGCGGCCCGGCTCTATGTCTCTTCCTGTAAGTTCACGATACGCCTCATTCGGTGGGTAGTAGGGCGCATGCGGATCCATCAGATGAAACCAGAGAAAAAAAGGACGCCGCCCGACCGATGCCTGCCAGGACTGCGCCTGATCCACCAAAATGTCCGCGGAGGGAAATTTTCTAAGAGCGTCGACGCTCCCAGCCGCGGGTGCAATCTTCATGCAGTATTGAAAGTAAAGTTCGTTGTAGACCCTGCTGAGTCCGAGCGCTCCCGCAAAACTTTTCATCGATCGATTGAGCTGCCCACGAGCGGAATCGCCGGGCGGGGTTTCCGCACCGACGGTGTTTGGGACGGAGTGCGCCTCGAAGTCAAGAAAATCGCGGAAGACCTCGAATCCTTGGTCGTAACCGAAGCGCGGCGAAATGTAGGGATTACCCGCGGAGAACGCGCCCGTGGCATAACCAGATTCACGCAACACGGTTGCGAGCGTGCTTTCGCCGGGAGCGAGGCCGACCACATCCCGGCCCAGCGCCAACGGCATGCGCGAGGCAAGAATCGCGGGAAACGAATAATACGTAGGCGCACCAGCAACGATGGCCGCCGGCACGACGTAAGATTCGGACGCCAGCGCATCCAGGAAAGGAGTCGTGGGACGTGAGTATCCGTAAAATCCGCAGTGATCCGCGCGCAGGCAGTCCACCGTGACCAGCACCAGCGATCGCTTGCCCTGAATCACGTTACCTGTCCGCTCCCGTCGTCGCGCTCACCCTCACGCTCCCGTTTTCTCCCGCATAGGCGCCTTCGGTTGCAATTGAGAATAGTTCCGCGTCGTGGACGTAGAGCAAGTCCGGCCACTTTTTTTCGATCGCGCTCAGGAATTCATCCATGAGCCTTAACGTCGGCGTGCGGAAGTCCTGAATGGTCGAGTGAAAATTAATTGAATGAATCGAGATCACCGCCGGCAGACCGGCCAAGAAACACTGCTCAGTCTGCGCCACCAGTCTCTCCAAATCGCATCGCTCGGTTGCGGGCTCCATCTCAACCGTCCGAAACGTCCAAAGTATTCCGTTTTCATCGACGCATGGACCTCTTCGCTCACCGGGGCCATTCTGCACGACCCGCACTCCAGTTTCGAACCAGGCCGTTCTCGAATCCGCATTTCCGCGATAGCCCGGCGCGCAGGCACTGAATGGACCCGCAGCAAACAACTCCCGAAAAATTCCTGCCGCGCGCCGGATCGCAGCCCGCTGATCGTCCACTGGCAGGAATCGGAGTGCAGGCCGCATCTCCGGGTCCCAATACTCATACCCGATCCACGGCATTCGCCAGTGAATGTATGGAGTTTGTGCATGCCACAGTTTCTTGACCAGTTGAGACCGCTCTCCACCGGCGTCCAATTCTCGCACCATCGCCCGTTCGCAAAAGTGAGTCAGCCCATGCAGAGCGGGATAGAACAGGCGCTCGCGAATCCCCTGCTGATACGCCTCCAACAACTGAGGACGACTCCACGTCCCCGGCAATCCTTCGGTTAGCGGTCGCAGCGGAATTTCCTTCCGCCCACGCTCGAAGCCGCGATCAAAATCCACATTGGCCATGATGAAATTCATGACCATCGACGGCCTGCGCCCAGTCGAGTCCCGATGCTTTCTCAGAACTTCTCCCAGCTCGTGCAGATCCTCGGCCGTTTCAAGACTGTAGAAATCGTACGGCTTTTCGCCCAGGTTCAATCCGGCTGCACGGAGCTCTTCCCATCCCTCGCGGTCCCGCACCCCGGCGCGGCCCCAATCGTCGCTCTGGAACAAAACCAGCGGGCGATCGAAGCGCAGAGCAGGATACGCCGACGACTTCTTCGCGCGCCCGAGCGCATTGCGCAATCGCGAAATCATTTCAGTTCGCCCTTACGCAGAACAAGCATTTCGCATCCCCCTTCGCGAAGTCGGATACAGCGAAGAACGAGCGCTCTGAGAACGGGCCCAAACAGAGGGAAGGAAATCATTTTCTTCAGGAGGCGTGCCCTGCGACTCGCAAACTCTCCCTGACCGGCACACTTCCGAATGAACTGCTCCTGATGGAAATCAAGAACCTCGAACTCGTCTCCCATCGCTTCCAGCCATTTTCGCAAGCGGTGGTTCGTCGTGTAATACAGATCTCGAAGCATGACGGGATTCCGTCCTCGAAGACGCAGATAGAGGCGCCCCAGCGACTTGGGCATAAGGGGCAGCCAGAACACTTTGTAGTGCGGTTCGTAAAATCGAAGATAGTTCGGACAAGCGACATACAAAGCGCCGCCCGGACGCAGGACTCGAACCGCCTCCCGAAGTACGGCTAACTGATCCCGCACGTGCTCAACGACCTGGTTCAGGGTTACGAGATCAAACGCTTTATCAGGGAAAGGGAGGGCCTCCCCAACTGCCGAGGTAAACACGTTCGACGGGACTCGGCGCACGGCAATCTGAATGGACGTCAGGCGCGCACCTGCTCCGATGCGGTCCGGTTCCACACCGAATGCCCGATAGCCCAACTGGCGGCAGTCAACCACGAATCCTCCCACCCCTGAGCCAACGTCAAGAATACTAGCCCCCGGCGGAATGGCCCAGAACTGGGCGACTAGGCTCAGCACAGTCCGCGCGTCCGGGTTGAGCATGGCCTCCGCGATCTGGACTTGAACCTCGGGGGTCTGGATGCCTCTCCAGTTTTCCGCACGATACGAGAGAAGCAGTTTGCGGAGTTCTGCCTGGCTGATCGGTCCGGATTGGGATCTGGTCTCCAGCGTCATTTGCGGGCCCATACACTGTAATTCACTGTGAATTGGTCGTTATCGCCAGCTATTCGTTCTACCACGCTGCCGGCGACGTTTAGGAAAGGAACGAGCGTCCACTGCCATAGGGGAGCGAGAATCCTGGGCCTGAAAAACGAAGCCATGAAGACATTGCAGGTCCGACAAAATCCAATGAGGCTGTTTCCCTCCGGTATGACCTCCACGGCTTCGAACTCCCGCAGCAGGTGCCGCAAGCCCTCCGGAAGAAAACGCCAGTATTCTTTATTGTTTTCCCGCAAGAAAACCGATGGAGCACTCAAAAAAAGAACGCCTCCCCGGCGGAGCACTCGTTTAATTTCCGCAACCGCCAGTCCGGGATCCGGCAGGTACTCAAATACCTGCGTGCAGATCACGAAGTCGAATTGCGCGTCTCGAAAAGGTAGCGCCTCTGCCGCAGCACCAACATTTACGAGCGGAGTAATCTGCAGATCGACCGCAATGTAACTTTTTGTGCGAGTCCCCAGCAGCGGACGATAAGGCTGCAAACGCCCTCCGATATCCAGCACGCAGAGAGCGCTCCCCGCCACTCGATCCAGTCCCGCTTCAAAAATCTGCCGGCGACGGCGCAGGATCAGCCAGTTAGGATTCCTCAGAGACGGGTGCAATCGCTCTCGACTCTCCCGTTGAACCTGTTCCAAGGCGGATGGCAATGGCATGGGAAGAAGTTAGAGGTATCCCAAATCTCGCAGACGTTTTTCGAGGACTGCCTGCTCGGCTTTATCAAGCGCTTCGGCATCGTTGCGCACAACTTCCCTAAGCACAAACTCCAGGAACAACTCCAACCCTCCGAACCGGCTGCCAAACTGCTCTTCGGCGGACGCGCAAAGTTCCTCGGGCAAGCTGATTTGTCTTCTTGCGGTCATTGTGAGAGAGACGGCGTCCTCCCCATTGCAGCGAGCAGGCGGCTGCGAATCGCCGCCACGATCATCTTGTCGTCATTGTCCAATCCCGCCAGCAGCGCTAATCCGCAAAAAGATGCGTAGGACACCACCAATGCAATTCCAATCCACAACCACTCTGGATGCAAATCCAACGACCGGACCAACAGCCGCACCCCCGCTGTCACCGCCAGGCTCACAGCGCAAGGCCCGAGTAAGCGAAGATACGTCCGATTGTAAGGCGACAGTTGCAAGGCGGCCCGCACCTGCCGCAGAAATAAGTAATTGCTCAGGGCATTGGTCAACGCCGCTGCCAGCGCCACTCCGGCAATTCCCAGCGGCCGCACTAATCCAAACGTGGCTGCGATCATGAACACTGCCATGACCACCTGCACCCGAATCAGGCGGGCCTGGTTCCCTGACATAAGCAACAGATAGCCGACCGACCCCACTCCGGCGTTGACCAATTGCCCCAGCGTACCCAGACTCAGCACCACCCAGCCTGCCTCAAATGCCGCACCAAACAGGCGCATCAGGGGCTTTGAGAAAATGATCATGACGAACGCCAGCGGCAGGGTCAATCCCAGGATCCATTTCGTCAAGGTCTGAAAGAGCCGGCCCAGCAGCACGCGATCTCCCCGCGCATGCAAATCGGCGATCGTCGGAGAGAATATCTGGTTAACCGACTGCAGCGCCACCGGCACAAACGCAACCAGCGTGGCCGCCACGGCATAGATCCCTACCTGCCGAACATCGAGAAAAGCTCCCAGCAGAATTTTGTCCGCTTGAGCGAGCACAAACTCCAGAAAACTCATGGCGAATACAGCGGCGGAAAACCAGAAGACTTCGCGCTCCATAGGCACGGCTGTGTGCGGAGCCTTCCTAGCCGGCCTCGGCGTCAGCCACCACGCCGCCGCCAGCAGCAATATCGAAACAATCGCTGCACTTCCAACCTGAGCGAGTAAATATCCGTGAAGCCCGAAGCCCAAACGGACCAATACAACCCCGAAGACAATGTTCAGCGGACTTCCGATGAAGTTCGTAATGACCGTGCGGAGCGCGATGTCTTTATATCCAGCCAGAACTTGTCCCAGGAAGGTTGTGAACGCGCCCAGAATCAGAATGACGGCAAACAGGTGCAGATAGGGTGCGAGAGCCGGCGCATGATAGAGACTCCGCGCCAGCCACGGCCCGACCAGCATCATCGCCGCGGCCAGCAGAACATTGCCAATTCCCAGCAATCCCAGCGCCCGCCGAAGAAATCCATGCAGACGCTGCCACTGTTCTGTCGCCGAATATGCGGCCACAAAGCGTACCGCAGCCTGCGGCAGACCTAATCCGTTGAAAAGCCCGAAGAACCCGACCATCGTCATTCCAAGCGCGTACATTCCGAGCGCATCCGCGCCCAATACCCGCGCCAGGTAGATTTTGAAAAGGTATCCCGCAACCGCGGTAAACAGAGTGCCCGCGAAGAAGACCGCCGAATGCCGCGAGATCTGTCCCATCTCGCTGCGAAACCGCGCTTCATGATTGGTTGCTGGCGACGACAGCGAGGACTCGATGGTTGTATCGGGGATGTTCAAAATATGCCTGTTTGCGCTTGCCGACGAGTCGTTGTTAAAGATTATCTCAAACCGCTGGCCTACGGTTGGATAGGCTTCTTCGCCACTCTCGATCGAAAGTGGCCTCCCACTGAGCCGCTACGTGGTCCCAATCAAATTGTTTGGCATAGCTTGTTGCCGCCGCACTCATTCTGCGCCTCAAATCCACATCTTGAACCAGCAACTGCAGACGATCCAGCATCTGTTCAAACGTCTCCACTTGGAATCCGGTCACACCGTCGACGACTGAGGGAGTCTTATAGTCGCTGAAAACAATGCAAGGCAAACCCGTCGCGGCCGCTTCCAGCGTAACCTTGGGCATTCCTTCGATGCGTGACGGCAGAATGAAAATGTCACTGTCTCGCATGGCGTCAGCAAGCTGAGCCTGAGGAATCGGCTTCTCGATGCTGACATTCGATAGCTTTGCTTTCTCATGTTCGCTCAGCAATTGCCGTCCAAACTCGTCGCGAGCCCCGCCAATCAGACGGAATTGGACTTGAGGCAACCGCTTCGCGGCATCGTAGACGAGACGCGCTCCTTTTCGCTCGATCAAATGGCCAACGAACAATATTGTCGCGACCTGACGGTTTCGGACGACTGGGGGAGAGAAAACATGCGTATCGACCCCCACAGGCATAATCATGTCAGCCTTTATGCCGCAAGAATCGGCAGCATCCTGGGCGACAAAGTCGCTGATCGCAGTCCTCACGTCAGCATGTCGAACGGCATAGTCGGCATACGCGCGCACCGTTGCCGAGACCCCGTCGAGATTCCCCCTGGGTCCTTCCATGCACAGCACACTCTTCGTGGCTCGGCGCAGGGACCGCGGCAGATGGAGATAAATGTACGAAGCGGGGCTTGAGTCGATGTATACGATGAAATCGTAGCGCCCCATCATTTCTCGAAGGATGCGGATCGTCTTGCAGCGTCTGGGCAATTTCACCGTGCTGATGCCCTGGCGCAGAAGCCGAGTGTCTGGGGAGCGCTCGAAGAACAAAGTGGACTCAAAGTGCGCGGGATCGAGTCGCAGCGCGATCTCCCTTGCGTTCAGGCTCTGCGCATTGTAGTTGTCCGCATCCGCACAGACGTTAAAGAGAATTCTGACCCTGGTTCGTCGCTCACCGGTCGAGTTCTTTTCTGAGGCAGATTTCATCGCCGGGGTTCAAACCGCCTTCAGGTAGTAATCCGCACTCTTCGGTACCAAGACACAAACTGCTCCAGACCTTTGGCAATCGGTGTCTGGGGATTGTACCCGAGGAGTCGTTTAGCCTTGGAGATATCCGCCCAAGTGATTGGGACGTCGCCTGGCTGTTCCGGAAGTTGCTGACGGACGGCCTTGCGTCCGGTGGCGTTCTCCAGCAATTCGACCAGTTCTCCCAACCGGACGGGATGCGAATTCCCCAGATTGAATATCTCGAACCGGCTGTTTCCCGGCCCCAAAGCGGGCACGTAATCGATGGACGCAAGCACCCCGGCAACGATGTCTTCCACGTACGTGTAATCTCTCCCCGACAA
This sequence comes from uncultured Acidobacteriaceae bacterium, assembly GCA_963789205.1. Classification (GTDB taxonomy): domain Bacteria; phylum Acidobacteriota; class Terriglobia; order Terriglobales; family Acidobacteriaceae; genus Acidiflorens. Next base: position 465,788 of record CAWBJV010000005.1, on the reverse strand, counting down.
ACCATCCCCGAAAATGGGCAACGGACGCCCGGTTTCAAGCAGTTCAGTAAATTTGTGGATGGCCAGGTCCGGCCGCTGCCGCGGGCCATACACGGTGAAAAAACGCAAGCAAACCGCGGTCAGCCCATAAAGGTACGCATAGGTAAAACACAACATTTCCCCGGAGAGTTTCGTCGCTGCATAAGGCGAAATGGGGCGCAATTCAGTGTTGGACTCGGCGAACGGAACGCGCTCCGCAATTCCATAGACCGAACTGGAGGAGCCGAAGATGAACGTGGGCACACGAAACTCCCGACTCAAGTCGAGCAGATTCAAAGTGCCCGCAATATTCACGCGCTCATAAAGCGCCGGATCATCGAGAGAAGGCCGAACTCCGGCGCGAGCCGCGAGATGAACCACAACGTCTGGCCGGAAACGCTCGAAGATGGCGTGTAATCCGGGCTTGTCGCAAATGTCCAGTTGGACAAACTCGAAGGTGCCAGAACGCCGCACCTCGGCCAGGCTTTCTTCCTTGCGCTGCGGCGAGTAAAAATCATTGAGCTCGTCAAGAATCGCCAGCTGGGAACCTTTACGAAGGAGGGCTTCCGCCACATGAGAACCGATAAATCCCGCCCCACCGGTCAGAAGAACTCTTTGGGCTGTGCTCGCCACGAATTTCCCGAGTCTAACATGGGTCCAAGAAGCCGGTCTAACCTTCGGGCTGCGCATCCTTCGCTTGTGCAACTCGCGCGGACTGCAAAATTCCGTCAAGCTCCATTTGCGTTATCGGCTGGTAGAAGCGATTCCGAAAAATCCGCACCCGGGCTTGCAGATCCAGCATCTCCGGAATGCGCAGTGTTGCGCTCGGACTCACAAGACCTAGATTAAACTGGAGATCATACCGGTCAAAATCCGGTCGACCAGTCAGCCACCCGGTCAGATGAGTACTGTGGAATTTGCTGCTCACGAATTCAGCGAGTTTCGCGCGTGTTTTGGAGGCCATCGAACGCGCCGGCGGTTCATGCTTTAGCTGGGCGCAGTCGCCTTGCACTGCAAGACCGCTTCGAAGTTCTCGCGAGTGATTGGACTGTAGAGCCGATTCCGAACTTCGGTGCCGGGTCGCTGCGATGCCATCAGTTGAGGTATGCGAGAGATGTCCGCCGGATCGTCCAGGATTCTTGCGGCGCCGAATCTTTCGTATTGTTTCCCGTAGCTGTATAAATCGAGATCAAACCAACCGCACAGAAAACTTGGCACCCCGGCAAGCGCGCATTCCACAGCAACACTGGACTCTACCGTCAGGCTGAACCAGATTTTCCGCAGCAGTAGCTCCGAAAGAGGGTCGGCGATAACCTCCACCAGTTTCCTGTCGTTATCCGTCAAAATCCGCTCTACCAATTGCGAACGTGCCGTCAGGCTCTCAAAGGGATGCAGCTTTACCACCACCTTCCGCCCATGCTCGCGGGCTATCGAGCACAGGCGCGGCAGTACTTCCCGGTACAGCGTCTCTGTGCGGCCGTAATAGAGTTCGTAAGGCTCGGAAAAAAATACAATGTGGGTTCCGGCCTCCTCTCCCTCCGCCGCGAAATGCCACCCCGGAGGCGCACCAACGACGATTCGCTCCCGCGGTACTCCGGATTCCTTGATCAAATAATCCCTTTCCATTTCACCCTTTGCCAAATACGTATCCGAACACATCCCATGCAACGATATGTTGACATCCAAAGCGCCATGACTGCAGTAAACGGTGTGCAATCCCCTGCGCCGTGCCAGCAAGACGGGCACGCGTGTGTAGTGATTATTCTCATCCCCGCACAGCACGGCGTCGATCTCCTCCCGCTCAAACACACCCCGCCAGGCATCGCGCATCCTCAAACAGTTCCGCAGCGTGCGATCAAAGCCCTCAAAAAGGCCTACCGTGCGGGGCAGATTTGGGTGTGCCTCGCAAAGCTCCTTCTTTACGATCTGCCATTGCCGCGTCAGAGATGCGATCTCGGCTTCGGTAGTTTTCCTCCTCGGCCGAGGTGCGTATGCCGCTAAAGACTTCGCTGTGATGTGCAGTGGCAAGTCTTTGACGTCTCCGTCCGCACGGGTGGTTACCAGGAGAAAGCTGCGATCCGGCAGCAGCCCGGCATACTTTGTCACCACCTGGGAAACGTTCCGGTAGGCCGATGGCAGCAAGACTCTCTTCCCCGATCCCGAGTTTTTCCTGGGCTTCGCGAAGTAACGCCGAACTCCGTAATCGCTGTCCCATTTGTCGAAAGCGATCTGGACAATTTGCGCAGACGTCAGAGTCCGCAGCTTCGTTGTGAAGCGGTTGAAACGAGCGGATGCGGAGTTTTCGGACTGAGCAATGAATGGGTCGACTTTGGCGCCCAGTAGCTTGCCAAGCGTGTCCGCCAGACGATGTGGGCGCGTAACCCAAACCTCGGCAGGACCCTGGACTTCGCGCACAACCTTTTGCAGCAGGAGGAACTCATACATCTGCTGGTAGCTGTTGTGTGCAAGTAATTCCCACCAATCGATCCCCTCGGCATCCACCAAAAGACGTTCTCCAATCCCGCAGAGCTCCTTAATCCGACGAATATCTTCGTGCCAATCCGCAAAATCCCAAATGCTGCGAACAGGGCAACCGGCCTTCACACCCCATACCGCATATTGGGATGATCCCGCCCACCCGAGATCCACGATCAGATCCCATCGCGAGAGAGCCCACGGCCCCTCGATCACAGAGTCTTCCGGATGGACTAACAGAACGCGCATGAACAACTTCCTCGGCGACAATCCGATCAGGTGGCTCCTTCAGTTGACCTGAAGACACGCTACCATTCGGCGAGAGCCTACTAGCATCTCAGCTTCGCCACAAGATCGGGCAGTTGGTCAAAGAGATGGGGACGAGCATGGCCGGCTCAATCAATGGACCCTCACTTCGCCGTACAGAGTCAAGATCTGGTCGGAAGAAAGACCCATTTCCTTGGCTGCGTTCACGATGCTGGGCTGACTACCGTAACTGGACACCACCAAGCGTTCGCTCGAGTAAGAAACATCGCGAAGTACGTCGGGAGAATGAATTTCGATCCCCCGCCAGCTTCTCCCTCTCTTCATCGGGTCGCTGTCCACGATGATGTACTCACGGTCGGGCCGGGCGCAAAAGAAAGACGTGGTCTGGTATAGAAATTCGGTGTGAAGCCCTCCTCCCCAGATGATGCACCGGCCAATATCTCTCAATTCGGAAAGCCGGACCTCCGCCTTGTTTAGCGCCCCGTGCCATCCGGCAAGGTAATTGTGGAGCAAGCTCGTGGCTTGCACGTCCCGCTCCGGGGTTCGCATCGGCACACCGGGAATGGCCACCACACGGAATCCGTTGTATTGCTCTTGCTGCTGTGACTCCTGGATCTTCCAGCCGGCCGAAGCAAGGCAATTCTGAAGGCTAGCCCGGCTAAAATGCGTCATGTGGTGCACAGAGAAGAACCCGTTAATATCGTTAGTCACTCCGTTCTCCAGGACTGGAACCTCCACAACCAGCCGCGTCTCCGGATGTACCATCGACCGCAGGTTCCGAAGAATAGGTATTGGTCTGGGCAGATGCTCAAGCACATGGAACATGGTGATGACATCAAGCGATTTGTCACAGCGGAAGCTCTCGAAGTCCCCGAGGATAAACTCGACCCCCTTTCCTCCAAGCGCCTGGCGGCCTCTTTCAATGGCTGGTTCGTCAATGTCCACACCGATCTTTTTCAAGTCCTCCGGCAGCTTTGCGAGGAAACCACCGTCGTAACATCCCGCATCAAGGAACCGACTGCCGGAACGGAGCAGGCCCCGGCTTGTCAACCACTCGATCTGTTCAAACGGGCGCCCCGCGGTCGAACCGTACGAACAACCCGCTTCCGCAAAAAGTACGCGAAAGCCGTATTCCGAAAAGCAGGGGTTCAGATAGAGCGCGAAGCAATCGAGGCACTGGACCTCGCGGACATCGGTCCGCTTCGGAAGTTCTCCGGAGTCGGAGTAAAACTGGAATTGATCGAACTGCAGCACCGTTCGCGACCGATGCCCACCGCAGATGGGACACGGACGTTGTTCGGTGGTAGCAGCCGAACTGGAGTTGCCTGGGAATGAATCTACTTGACTCCAACGAATGGTCATAGTGGACGGGATCGACTTATCAATCTCCTAAAGGGTCAATAGCTGGTTACTTACTTCGGGGCAACTGCCTCCGAAGCACGGAATTCTGATGGATTTTGATTGATAGGTCGGCTCTGGCCGGCAGTGACCGTAAATGCCAATGTCCGGGGAAAGTCCACATGGGGCCGGTTGCGGCACGTTTCATCCAACTCGGCCGCCGAGAAGCTGGCTCGGTAGAAGAAAGAGCCGGCCACCGGGATGAACGCGACTTGCGCGACCACGCAGGCCTGTTCCGGGTGCGTTTGCACTTTGACGGTCCGCTCTTCGTCGCCCAGGCTGAACTCGCCACCGGTCATCCCCATGGCGCCGCCGGCCGAAACCAGGAATGACACGGACCGCCCGTGCTCGATCCGTTTTGCTCCCACGGAAAATCGTTCGGAAAGAAACCCTCCGTTGTGACTTTCAAAATAGAGGCGCTCATGATGGAAAGCTTCCGGATTCAAAGTAACATGCGCCAACCGCAGAGCGCCGGGAGGCATCTCCTCCCACTCCAATTTGTATTCAATGCCAAGTTTGCCTTCGGCACTCACGCGAATTCGTTTGCGAATGATGCCCAAAGGCGTCGCAACCTCGCCTTCCACGATCACGCTCTCGTCCTCTTCCGCGCTTCCGATGTGGGCCTCCACGGCGGAGAGGTCGGTGATCTTCGGTTGCCCGGGTGTCTCGAGCATCAGGTGGCCAGAATAATAATCCGCACCCAGCGCAATGTCCTGGTAATAGCCGTGGGGCAGCGTGCCCAGGAGAGACTTGTGTGAAATCTTCTTCACAACCAGCGAATCGATAGCTAAGCCGCGCCGGCAGTTCAGTACCACTTGCACCAGGTCGTTCTCCAACTTCAAGAAACGGCCTTCACGACGGCTGCGAAATCCCGTGGGAAGTTGCGCCTCCATAATCCTCGAAGTCCCGCTTGTCGCAGTCGTTTTGCCAATGTCGAGGCGCCGCTCAAACGCGTCCAGGCGCTTAAGATAAGCCGACCAGCGCTGGTCGGTTATGTGCGTTCGAAAATCGCTGCTCCACAAGTAACACAGCTCACGCCATGATTCGTCGTCCGTCCCGCTCCGCTCTTTGAGCGCTTCGTACAAGCGACGGCACCTCGAGTTGATCCCAAGATCATTTCGGCCAGTCACTGCCCAGCGGGTAATGTTGTATTTTTCCTGTTTCTTCACTGGAACCGGATCTTCCGCCGATTCCAGGTGCAGCCGATTCCCGGCTCCCGACGCACCCATCCACTTGAGCGTCGCGCTGGGGAGAATGAATTCGAATCGCTCGTCTTTACGGATCGCGTCAAAGAGCCGCGATATCCGCTCCCATTCTCCGATTTCGCCGAGCGCTGGCTCCGTGCGGTAACGGCCAGGACGAAAGTCGAAAATTTCCACGTCGTTCCCATAAACCGGAAACACACGTGGGGTCTCAGACAAGTGCCCATAAAGGTATGGCAGGTACTCATCCAATTCCATCTCCCCCTGAGCCACGCGCTGGAATTTCTGAAACGCGATGGATTTGTTCCAAATCAGCGGTATTTCTTCCCCGTGCTGGCCGCACGCAATCTGGGGGAGATAACGAAACTCCGGTGCCCACTCCGGATGGTAGCGTGAAGGGTTGTCCCACTCCATGATGATCGCCCGGAACCCGGCATCGATGTAGTGCTGTACCAGTCCGGCCGAGTAAGCCTGCTCGTTGACCAATGCAATGGAAGGCCTTATTCCCAGAAGGCGCTCATACCCTTCGTTTCCCAGCCGAAGATTCGCAGCGTTTACTTCCGGCGGCACAAGCGGACCAATCAGTTGCACATATCCGCTGGCAATAAGCTCACAGAGGCCTTTACTACACAGGGTTGCGAATTCGGTAGCCCATCCGGGATCAATGCTTCTGATGCACTCCAATGTGTAGGCCGAGGCTTCGATGCCGACTGGAAGTTCAAGAGCCCTGATGAGACGCAGAAGTGGCCAATAACAACGTTGAACTACGTCGGGGCGTTGGTCTTCTTCGATCGAGGAGTAAGCCAGGTTCAGGTGGAAGAAAGCGAAGAGTCGCAGACGCCTGGTCGTCATCGTCATCATCATCGGCGCGCGCCTACCGGGTCCGTCGCAGCGATCGAGACGGTTGCGATCTCGATGGACTCAATTGCGGCTCGAGTCCTCTCCATCGCTTCCCTCCGCGATTCGCCGGTAGCCATCACCAGTCCGGCACGGGCTGGGTGACTGTTCACCGGCCCCACGATATCCCCTACTCTGAGTCGTACCTGGCAGAAGACGACCCCGGGTTGGTCCGACGCGCGCTGTGCGCCCGCAATTCCGACAACGCGGCCCGGACTTGGAAATAAATATCGTTGCGAGATATAACGCTGATAGCGCGGTACAAGGTCATCTGGACTTACTCGCTCCCCAAGAGCAAGGCGAATGGCGCACCCAACAAAGTCCACACCCGTACTCAGAGGGATCTCGTGAGTACAAAAATATCCGCCACTAAGGCGAGTCGCTAATTCGATAATAAATGGCTTACCTTCATGGAGAACGACGTCACCCTTCACGACTCCATTGCAAACGCCCATGCTTGTAGCTGCCTTCTGAATCAAGCCGCGCGTTGCCTGTTGCTCTTCTGCCGACAACCGCGTCGGAAGATCGCCGCCGTTCTCAATAATGTGAGGAGCGAACCTGTCCAGAAACTCGTAATTGCGATCGGCAAGACCAGGCGTGTAAGCGACGCCTTCCAGGATGATCGATTCGGTGCTGATCTGCGGCCCGTCAAGGAATTCCTCCACCATCACGCGACCGGATGGCGATTGACTGGCGGAAAATTCGTAAGCCCAATTCAGATCGACCGCCTCGGTCAACCTCAGCACACCGCGCGCACCGCGGCTGTCCACCGGCTTAATGACCAGGGGAAAACCCCGGCTCATGACGATCTCCTTCAGCCTTGCCGCGGATTCGACGAGGCTGAACCAGGGTACAGGCACGCCATCTCGCCGGAACTTCAACTTCATATCGAGCTTGTCGCTGGAAAGACGGGCTGATTCCTCGCTGATTCCCGGCAGCCCAAGGTCGGCGGCGACCGCCGCCACTGTTCTGGGGATATCGGAGGCAATGCACATCACCCCATCGAACTGGCGGACTTCGCGATGGTAGCGGCGGGCGGCGGCGACTGTCGCCGGAAGATCATAGGTGCTTGCGAGTAACGTGTCATCGGCGACCGCAAAGCCCGGCGCCTCCGGGTCTCTGTCGCTGACCACAAGGTGCAACCCAATTTGTTTGGCGCGTTCGAGGCCCGGTACTGCCTCAATGCCGCCACCCACCACTAGAAGATTCTTAGGCATAAGGAAAAGTGTTTTCTGGAGAGCGAGAGCACTGCACCTGAGCATACAACGTCTTCTACTCCATTTCCAAGGTTAGGCCGGCCGAGTGGCGACCCCCTGTCTTGACCATCGGTCGCGGGTTGTGACATCGTGAGTGTGAAGAACGTTGACAGTGAGAAGCTTGTTCATCCGCCTCGAATGGACGTCGAACGCGCCGATTTATGCAAAGCCAGCAGACTGATTTCTCAAAGTTCGAGGGCCTGTCAAAACGCCTTAGGATCGGCAGCCTCGTGGCGATTTACCACGCCGGCTCTGGACATCCCGGAGGGGCGCTGTCAGCGGCGGATCTAATGAGTTACATCAGTGGCCGCTTATTGGCGTGGCCCACCAGCAACGGAAACGCCCTTACGCGCGATCGCTTCGTCTTGTCGAAGGGACATGCGTGTCCCGTCCTCTATGCGGCGGCTGCGGAGAGCGGACTCATTCCTCATCGCATGCTGCTGACGTTCCGGAAGCTCGGGTCGCCATTGCAGGGCCATCCACACGTGCTCGACGCCCCTTGGGTGGAAACCAGCACGGGTTCACTGGGACAGGGTTTCTCAGCCGCGATCGGCATGGCTCTCGGGCTTCGTTACCAGCACAGCAAGGCTCGTGTCTACGCGATGCTCGGCGATGGTGAATTGCAAGAAGGGGAAGTATGGGAAGGCGCGATGTGCGCCGGCCACTACAAACTGGACAACCTGTGCGCGATCGTCGACCACAACAAGCTGCAGAGCGACGATTCCAACGAGAACATCATGGGTGTCGAACCTCTTCACGCCAAGTGGGATGCGTTTCGCTGGAATGTAATTGAGATAGATGGCCATGACTTCCAGCAGATCAATGCGGCGTTCACTGAAGCGAAGAAAATTTCGGTTAAACCGACGGTGATTATTGCAAACACCGTTAAAGGTCGAGGCGTCTCTTTCATGGAAGGGTCTCCGCTCTGGCACGGAAGCGTAAAGCTTCGCGATGAGGAACTGGTGACGGCGCTTGGCGAGTTGGGCGTTTCAAAGCAGCAAGTAAGGGGATATCTGGATGGAAGCATCTGGCAAGACGACAACCGCTGAGCCGAGCGCCGGACCGCTGCTGATTGGTACCAGCGGCGACTCTCTTCGCGAAGCTTTCGGCAAAGCGTTGGTGCAACTCGCGCCGAAGTATTCAAATTTCGTCGTCTTCGATGCCGACATCGCCGGGGGCACCGGTGTGCATCATTTCCGTAAAGCGTATCCGGGTCGCTTCTTTCAGTTCGGAATCGCCGAGCAGAACATGATGGCCGCAGCCGGCGGTTTTGCCAGTACCGGCGTCATCCCATTTGTCACGACATTCGCCGTCTTCTGCCTCCGCGCCCTGGAGCAAGCTCGCCTCTCGATTGCCTACGCCCGGCGCAACGTCAAAATAGTAGCCAGTCATCCCGGCTTGGATACGGGCCCCGATGGCGCATCAGCCCAAGCCACCGAAGACCTGGCAGCCTTCCGCGCCATCCCTGGCATGGTTGTGTTGTCTCCCGCCGATCCTTTAGAAATCGAACAAGCGACCGAAGCCATCCTTAATTACGATGGCCCTGTCTACATGCGAAGCGGGCGCAGTAAGACGCGAAGAATCCTCGAACCTGATTACAGATTTGAAATCGGAAAGGGCAGAATTCTGCGCAAGGGTACCGATGTCACGATCATAGCCTGTGGAGTTCAGGTCGCACGCGCGCTCGATGCAGCGGACCTCCTGGCAGTCGATGGAATCGCCGCTCGTGTCGTGAACATGTCCACCATCAAGCCGCTTGATAAAGAGTTGGTTGCGCGCTGTGCGGAAGAAACCGGATGTTTCGTTACTACCGAGGACCACAACATTCACGGCGGCCTGGGAAGCGCAGTCGCCGAAGCGGTGGTGCAAGCCCGTCCGTGCCCAATTGAAATGATTGGGGTGCAAGATACATTTGGCGAATCGGGTGAGCCCGATGAGTTGGCGGAAAAGTACCGCTTGACCGGAACCTATATCGCCGCCGCGGCTCGGCGCGCAATGGGGCGGAAGGCGCATGAATAGGAGCTGCTAGCCTCCTATCGTTCTGCTTTAGCCCATGTACAATCCGCCGTTCACGTTAATGCTTTGGCCGGTAATGTACGAAGCCTCATCCGAAGCAAGGAATGCTACTGCCGTCGCCACTTCCTCTACTTGTCCTGCGCGGCGTAGTGGAATCTCTTTACCGATTTTTTGTTGACCGACTTCGGAATGAATCTCCTTCTGGGACATTTCTGTCTCGACTAAGCCCGGGGTAACGCAGTTCACGCGGATGCCATCTGGAGCGCCGACCCGCGCTAGGGAGCGAGTGAGTGCGATCACTCCCGCCTTGCTGACCGCGTAATGGACGGCGAGCATGCCACCCAACTGTCCGCCGGAAGAAGAAATATTGATGATCGAGCCCCCACGCTGCCGCACCATGACCGGCATAATCTCCTGCGAGCACAAAAAAACGCTTTTCAAATTGGTCGCGAGCATCGTGTCCCAATCTTCGTCGCTAATTGTGTTAAACGGCTTCTGCTGAAGGATGCCGGCATTGTTAACGAGGACGTCAACAGTTCCAAACTTCTCTGTCGCGGTTGAAATCAGCTGGCGCACGCTTTCGCGCTTGGTTACATCGGCTTGAACCACAAGAGCCTCACACCCGAGTTTGCGAACTTCAGTTGCGGTCTGTTCACCACAATCGCGCCGGGTGACATAGGTGACCACTACTTTGAATCTCTTTTGGGCGAGCGCCAGCGTAATTGCCCGTCCGATACCTCGGCCACCGCCCGTAATGATTGCTATTTTCCCCAATGGCACTACCTCTTTTCACGATCACGGGTGGAACCCTGTTTCAAGGCCGCCACCAGGCTTTCGTCATTTTGAATAAGAAACGCTATTCGGCTTTCTTGGACATGAAACAGTGGCATCGAAGCAGACAGCTCTAGTAGATAGTCTGTCACCTGCGGATATTTTTCAGTTTCATAATCATGCCATGCGACACACGCCGTGTGATTGTCGCTAAGCATCCGCAGCGCGTTTCTAGTGTCTGAGACCAAAGTCGGCAAATCATGGCCGCCATCGATATAAGCCATATCGATCTGTTTATCGAATGGGGAAAAATCGTAGGTTTTCGATTCGCCTTTGAGTTGAGTAATTCGCTTCTCATACGAAGTGCCCAGAAACGCAAGCTTGCTCAGATTGTCGAAATGGGTCAACGTTAGAGGTCGGTCATGAACGTCCTGCTCTAAACTGCGAAACGATTCCTGATCCAGATCCAACGTATACACGTGCGAATCCTCCGCCAGGTTGGCTGCCATGTTCAGCGTTTCTACACCCAGATACGTCCCGAATTCAAAGAATTTTCGTGGGTTCGCTAGCTTCGCCAGCGCCAGCAAGATCGCAGTCTCCAAAAGAATCGGCGCATGCTGGTCCGGCAAAACGATTTTCACCATTCGTTCTTCGTATGAAGCTTCCTTGACGAGGTTGAAAACGTGGTGCGGCCGAATCCCGATCATCGTGCATCCTTCAGGGTGAACTAGGCGAGTCATTCTAGCAAACGTGGTTGCAATCCAATTCTCGGGTCCCACTACCCCGGGATAATGCGGGTAGCGGCGGTGCTGACCAGCAACTCAGCGATCCGGCTCGCTCCGCGTCCATCCACGAGTTCGCGCGCCCGCGCCGACATCTGCGCACGCGCGTTCCTGTCCACGAGTAATGGTTCGACGGCAGCGGCCAAGAGCGTCTCAGTGTCCTGATCATTAACACCCAGCGAAATCCCCATCCCTGCTGCGACCAGGGCTGATGACGATTCCGCGTGATCCTCGGTCAGGCACACGCACACGGCCGGCACCCCCATCGCCGCAAGTTCGTAGGATGTCATTCCGAATGAGCAGACTGCCAAGTCCGCTTGCGCCATGGCGGCGCTCATTTCGCTCACGTCTTCCCGAACCGTGAAGCGGCGCCGAGTTTGGCCGAGGAGGTCTCGCAGAGCTTGCCGATGGCAAAAGCCAGCTCCCACGATGACCACCGATTCGAGATCGTCAGCGCCGGCGCCGGCCAAGCGATCCACCGCACGGACTGCCTTCAACGTCAGACCCGCCGGATCGCTTCCCCCCATTGCAATCACCAACGTGCACTTCGAGTTGTCACGGGGCGGAAAAGACTTGGCGAACTGGGAGCGTAAGACGATCCACTCCCATCCGACACAAAGCCTGCCCCGAAAGCCCGACCAGTCAACCCTGCGCACTTGCGGGACAGGCGGATAAAAGGCAAGATCGGCTGCCCAGCGGCGATCACTCAAATCATCGAGCACCGCGATCATCGTTCCCTTCACCGCTAAAGCATTCAGAGCGGCCTGCGGGAGATCGTCGCGGACATCTACAACCAGAATCTGAGCCCCCGACTTCAAAATGCAGTCGCGCAGCCAGGCTTCTTGATCAAAAACTAAATCATCAGGAGACTGCAAAATCGGGTACGACCGTCGCTTGACGATCTCAGATGCCAAAGGGCTGGAACGCATGGCGAAGCTAACGGCGGCACCGTGGTTTTCGTGAAGTTCATCGGCCAGTGCCAAACAGCGCACCAAGTGCCCCAATCCCATCGAGGGTGATGCGTCACAGCGAAAAAGCACGGAAAGCCGATTTGTCACTGCGGAGCACACTTATAGTGTCGGCCAGTGCGAGGGATTGAGCAGTTGGTCATCGTTCAACTTTAGCAAATCCGTTCTCTGCACTACTGCATGGTCGAGCGGCCCCGCCTCTTCGGAAGCGATCGCAGCCGCCAGCTCGGAGAGGCTTCGCAATCCAATCAGGACGGAATGGACTCCGGGAGCGGAAAAACAGAATCGAAGCGCCGTGCGGGGCAGCGAGTCCCATGTCTCTCCTAGAGCTTCCCGCATCCGGTCCGAGGCCTCTGAGAGGCCGCGCAGTCCATCTGGAAGCAACCGGGCCCGGTCGGTGAGTGCTCCCTTAAGGAAAGCCGAACGGGCGATGACGCCCACGTTGTTTTTTCTCGCCTCTGGCAAGACCGTTGTCAACATCCTTTGGTCGAGCAGGTTCAACGCAATCTGTAGCACGTCAACTCTGCCGCTGCGAACCGCAGCCAAGGCTGCCGGTTCCCCGTACACCGATGCGCCCACAAACTTCAGCTTCCCAACTTCCCGGGCATGCTCCAGAACGTCCAACATCTCGCCCCGCTCAAGAATATCTTGGGTGGCATTGTGTATCTGCACAATGTCCAGCACGTCTCGACGCAATGCTTTTAAACTGGTCTCAACCGAGTCCATCACCGCTCGCGTTAACGCTGAGCGACCTGTGGCGGCCTCGGAAATGCCCACCTTCGTCGCAATGATGCAAGATGGGCAGCCGCTTAGGGTCCTTCCCAGCACCGCCTCGCTCTCCCCGTAACCTCGAGCGGTATCGAAAAAATTGATGCCTTTATCGACCGCGACCCGAACCAGTCCAATCGCTTGGTCTTCAGATAGTCGGCCTTGTTCACCCGGTTCGGGGATCCCGTAATTCTCCAGGCCGAACGCAGCAGTACCCAAGGCAAGCTGAGATACGTGTAGACCGGTCCGGCCTAACGACGAATACTTCATCTTCTTACTCACTTCTTCACTCAATCGCTTTAAGTCAGTCTATAGAATCCGCGTTGCGCTACTGGGCCTTGCAAGCGGTTGCACAAATCAGGTTGGATAATAGCTTTTGCCAGAATACCGAATACCTCTTCAACCGAGGCCAGATAACTCTCTACATGCTCGCTGGTGTGCGCGAAGGACGGCTTGAATTGGTTGTAAGCTAAATAACCTCTTTCCAGCATCATCTGCGTGAACAGGGTGGTCAACATAAGTTCCTGTTCATGCTCGAAAGAAAAATGGCATAGGCTCGGCAAACCACTTGTGTGCAGCTTCAATCCGGTCCGTTCGGCAATGCGTTCCCAACCTTCAATTACTTGACTCCCGATCGCAATCAGGTGCGGAGCCACCTTTTCGCGACGGAACTTGCCTATGGTTGCGATGGCAGCAGCCGGACCGATGCGTTCGGTCCAGTTCGTGCTGCTGATGAAAGTCGCCTGCGCCGCCTGCATCACGGGCTCAGTGCCGATCACCGCTGCCATGGCATATCCATTGGCCATCGCCTTAGCAAACACAGCAATGTCAGGATTCACACCCGATAGAAGGTGGATTCCGCCGTCAGTCATGCGAAATCCGGTCGTGATTTCGTCAAAGATCAGCACCGCGCCCAGTTCACTGGCAAGGTCGCGGACGTTCTTGAGGAACCCCGGTGCCGGCTCCTGGCCTCGTTGCGGTTCCATGACAATCGCGGCAAGTTCATTTCGATTGGCATCGGCGATCGCCTTCAACTGGTCGAATCGATTGTAATGGAAGGGCAACGCTGTACCCTGCAAGCCTCTTGGGACTCCGCGAGGTTCGAGTCCGGGTAAGAGGTGGGCGTCTAACGCTTCATCTTCCGCCAAGTTAGCAGCCAGATACCAATCGCACCAGCCGTGGTAACCGCAGAAGGCGACCTTGTCCCGTCCCGTTTGAGCTCGGGCAATACGAACTGCGATCGACATCGCCTCCCCACCGCCGCGTGAGTAACGCACCATCTGTGCCCAGGGATGTAAGTCTAGTAAGAGTTCCGCCAGAACCAGTTCTTCGGGAGCATTCAGGGTTGAAGCTACTCCTGCGTCAATAGCATCCTTTGCTGCGCGATCGACTTCCGGGTCCGCGTAGCCAAGCACACAGGCGCCAATACCCATCATGCTCATGTCAATGTATGTTCTCCCGTCAAGATCCGTCACCTCCACCCCATGCGCTTTTGAGAAATACGACGGCCACTGACCGGGCAGAAACATTGAGGGACGCTTAGATAACAACTGCGTACCACCGGGAATCACTTTGCATGCCCGAGTGAACAGCTCCCAGCCTTTTGTTGTGGTTTCGGTTGTCATCAGTTTTCCAGGACGGTCCGATAGTTATCAGCTTCAGTCCATTTACGATTCAAGTCAACTAGGCCAGGGTTCTTCTCCAAAAACTTCATGACATCCGACAACTCAAACGGCCTGCCTTCCTTATAAAGGGACTCATAAATTTTGGTCACTAACTCAAAATCTTCGGGGTGATCGACAGTAAGACGCAGCTTTGGATAGACGACGTCGGCTGTAAGCTCGCCACAGAGAAACAGCACTCTATTGTTCCAAATATAGCGCGTCACGTGCTCGCGATCTCGTGGATCATTCGCTTCATGCCAGGCTCGATCCAGAGCGGAAAAGCCGAAGCATTCAGCATCCAATCCATCGGGGAAACGCCTGTTGTCGAGGAGCTGGGCGCCTGCCCCCGCGGCAATTCCAATATGGTCGTAGCTACCGCTTTCGTATCTCTGGATAAGTCTTTCAATCAATTGCGGATCTGCCAGTGGACAATCCGCAGTTATGCGAATTATAGGATCGGCTTTAAATTGGTGTGCCGCTCGATAGTAGCGGTCCAGGACATCCGTTTCACTGCCCGTAAACAGCGCGATCTTGCTGTCGAGACAGAATCGACGCAAGACTTCATTGCCGGGATTGTCGGGAACGGCGACTACGACCTCTGTGATCGAAGGAACGGCCCGCACCCGCTCCACAATACGCCACAACATGGGGCGACCTAAGATCGACTTGAGCACCTTACCGGGAAAGCGGCTCGATCCCATTCGCGCTTGGATAATGGCGACTGTTTTCATGTCTTAGGTAGCCCCAGGTATTTTCTTGTCAACAGTGTCGGACGAAGCCCATCGCTCGGATCTGCTCGCCACTCCCGCTCCTCTAATTCACTCGCCGCACGTCTCACCTCTCCATCTCCCTCCGCCCGAAACCCCGCTCGCACTGATCTGATCACTTGGCGCATCGGTTCCGGAAGCCAGCAATGCCCAGCGCCGAACTCGGCGCCCTGTCCCTCGAGATCAAGGTGGAACTCGATCATGCTCGCTCCCCAACGATGAACCGCGCGAGCGATAACCCCCGGTTCAACACTGTGATCCGACCACCCCACCGGACACCGGCAAGCATCCTGCAAGGTGGCGATCGCCGCTAGATTGCAATCCTCCGGCTTCGTCGGATAAGCCGATACACAATGTAACAGTGTCAGGTCCTGGCAGCCAGCGCCTCGCAGGACGGAACAGGCATGGTCAATTTCGGGCAGGGTTGCCATGCCGGTGGAGAGCACTACCGGCTTTCCCGTCCCCGCACACGCCTTGAGAAGGTCATCCCACATTAATTCATAGGAAGCGATCTTGTAGAAATCCACAAAAGGCAATAGTTCCCCGACCGCCTCTAAATAGAAAGGAGTGCAGGAGAACAAAATTCCCGCTTCATGGCAACCTCGCGCCAGATCTGGGAGGAACTCAACGGGCAATTCCCAAGCCTCCCGCGCAAGAAGCTTGGGGTCGTGTCGCAAAGCCTCGGGGGCGAACAGTTCGCGCACACGAAAGAGCTGGAACTTGACCGCGTCGCAGCCGATTCCGGCCGCGGTTCTGATGAATTCCAGGCATCGCTCCAAATCGCGATGATGGTTGCTCGAAACCTCGGCCACAAAACTTGGGCCCTTGCTGCTCGGATTCGTCTGACCGGATTTCGATCCATTACTTGGCATAGGACGAGATCACTTTGCTAACCGCCTGAACCACGTCCCCTACATCCGCATCGGTCATGCCATGGAACATCGGCAAGCTGATCAGTCGTTCATAGGCTGCTTCCGCGACCGGATGCTCGCCGTCCCTGTGACCGAACTGGCCGCGATAGTAGGGATGGAGATGCACGGGAATGTAATGCACATTAACACCGATGTTTTCCGCGCGCAGGGCCCGGAATATCTGGCCTCTGTCCACCGTGAGTTTCGCTAAATCGACGCGAATTGGATACAGGTGCCAGGCCGGATTCACCTCCGCCCGCACACAGGGTGGAATCAGTCCCGGCAAATCCTGGAACGCCGCCGTGTAGTGCGCGGCAATCTCCCGGCGCCGGGCGAGATTCGCCTTCAACTTCATTAACTGGGATAGCCCCAGCGCACAAGCAATATCCGTCAGCCGGTAATTGAACCCCAGCAGGACCATCTCGTAGTACCACTGCCCAGAGGCCTGCCGTTGCCGAGCATCACTCGAGATCCCATGATTCCGGAACCGCCGCAATGTCTCCGCGAGCGCCGCGTTGTTCGTGGTCACCATGCCACCTTCCCCGGTCGTGAGGTGCTTCACCGGATGGAAGCTGAACACGGTCATATCCGCAACGCCGCCCACGCGTTTTCCCCGGTATTCCGCGCCCAGCGCATGGCAGGCATCTTCAATCAGCGGGATACCACGCGGCCGGGTGAACGCAAGCAGCGCATCAAGATCCGCCGGGTGCCCGGCATAGTCGACCGCAAGAATCGCCTTGGTCCGCGAAGAGAGCTTCTTTGCAACTTCGCCAGGATCGAGATTCAGTGTGTCAGCGCTCACGTCGGCGAACACTGGCCGCGCTCCCTGATACAGCACACAATTCGCGGTCGCACAGAATGTCATGGGCGTGGTGATCGCTTCATCACCCGGCCCAATTCCCGCAGCAAAGGCCGCCGCGTGCAGCGCAGCCGTACCCGAACTGAAGCTGACCGCATACTTCGCTTCCACCCACGCCGAGAATCGTTCCTCAAACTCGCCGACCTTCGGTCCGGTCGTCAGCCAGTCTGACTTCAGGACTTCAACCACTGCCTGGATATCTTCGTCATCAAGGCTTTGCCGCCCGTACGGCAACAATCTTTCCCGCACGGGCGTACCCCCATGGATCGCGAGTGTTTCCAGTTTTGTGGGTAAGGCACTCATGCTGGCAGTCCGTGGTGCAAGTGCGATTCGTATCAGGGCAGGCCTTCACAGCTGCGGAAAAAACTCAAGTTTTCCCCACATAACACGTAGCGACAGCCGCCCTCGGCTGTCCAGCCGAGCAAAGCTCGGCAGCGTCTCTCAGGCCGACGTCGGAAGCGCCTCCGCAGCGTTGGTTTCAGGCGCCACCAATTCTTCCAGTTCCCGCCGCGTCAGCCAGTGTTCATTGCTATCGCTTCCATAACGGAAGCCTTCCCGAAGCGGTTTGGCGTTGACCCAGTTTTCCGCCTTCCACCACGGATGCGACGGCTGAATCACGTACATGTCTTCGGTTTCAACCGTCTGCCGTGACTCGTCTTCCGAGACCAGCACTTCGTGCAACTTCTCTCCCGGACGAATCCCGATGTACTCCACCTGGCATCCCGGAGCGACGGTCTCTGCCAGCTCCAACAACCTCATGCTGGGGATCTTGGGAACAAAAATCTCGCCGCCGTGCATTTGCTCCAGACAGCGGATCACAAACTTTACGCCCTGTTCCAGCGTCAGCCAGAATCGCGTCATCCGAGGATCCGTGATCGTGATTTTTCCCCGCCGCCGCTGTTCCAGAAAAACCGGGATCACGCTCCCGCGACTGCCCACCACGTTCCCGTACCGCGCGCAACTGAAGCGCGTATTTCTAGCTCCCGCATACGCGTTCGCCTGCACAAACACTTTTTCCGCGCACAGCTTGGTGGCGCCGTACAGATTGATCGGATTCACGGCCTTGTCGGTGCTGAGCGCCAGAATGCGGCGCACGCCCTGATCAATGGCCGCATCAATCACGTTGCGCCCGCCCATGATATTCGTCTGGATCGCTTCGAACGGGTTGTACTCGCAAGCCGGCACCTGCTTGAGCGCCGCCGCATGCACTACAACCGTCACGCCCGCCAGCGCGCGCTTCAGCCGCTCCACATCCCGAACGTCCCCAATGAAATACCGCATGCTGGGATGATCGAATCCCGAAGTTCTCATCTCATGCTGCTTCAACTCATCCCGGCTGAAAACCACCAACCGCTGCGGCTGGTAGTCGCGCAGCATGATCTCCACAAACTTCTTCCCGAACGATCCCGTTCCACCCGTTACCAGTATCGATTCCTGCGACCAATTCACCATTAATGTTCCTTCGAACCTTCTTCCTTCTGCCGAGTTACGCACCGGGCATCAACGCCGAACCTGGAACTCCCGGCTAGCGCCGTCCGCCCAGTCTTGATGCTTCTGGGATCCGGAAAACCGAGGAAAAAGTCGGGTTTCGCGTCAGGGCGTCGCTTTTAGCGATGCCGTCAGTTCTCCGAAACTTAGATGCCCCTTTAGGTGCTATGGGCATCGAAAACCAACTTCCTCGCACTCTGCCAGAAGGATCTTCTCTTTTCCGGTAGTTTCTTGTGTTCGACAGTATAGCTGAGCAAGTGCTGAGAATCATGCCGAGGACCTGCTACACTCTCACCGGATCCGCCCTCGCCGGAGACCCCTCCAGTAGGCGTAAGCGCCCCAGCCACCGAGTAACGCTGAGGATTCATCGCGGGGTCCGCGTCTGCCAAGGAAACCAAACCTGGAAACAATATCGGGAAGCTGCAAATTTTGGGGGCTGGTTCTCACCCCAGGAATGCTAAAATCAGCAAATTCCTCATAACAGGCCGCTTTCGTCTGTCTGGCTCGCTGGGGAACGGTAGTACGAGCGGAGACCCGTGTGTCCGACGCGACGCGAAACCGCATCGAAGTTGTGCGGCAGCTGAGGAGTAACGATGTCATTGGGGCCCCTGATTCCACGAAGTAACGATCCGCGAAGTAACGTCGGATTGCGCGAACTGCAACCCGGCGAACCGGCTGAATTCCTGAGGCCGATCGGCTCCACGCTCTATAACTTGGCGCCCTCGCAGGAATCCATGATGCGCGAATACTTGCGCGTTCTTATCAAGCGCAAGTGGATGGTCATCGGGGTTGTAGTGGGCATCTTCATGGCCGTCGCCATTGCCAGCCTGCGTCAGACTCCCATCTACGAAGCGGCAAGCCAAATCGTCATCAATAAGGCGGATTCGAACCTCATTACCTTCAAGGACTCGGTGCCGGTGGTCGACTACTACGACCAGAGCGATCTCGACACCGAGGTCCGCATCCTGCAGAGCGATCTGATGGCGCTGCAAGTCATCCGGCAGTTGAATCTCGATAAGCGTCCCGAGTTCGGCGGTCAGGCCGACCAAAAGCAACCCAACCTGGTCGGCGATCCGTTGCAGAGCGATTCGAACCGTACTTCGGCTCTGCTGGGAAGCTTTCGGGGAAACCTCCACGTCACTCTTATTCCCAACACCCGGATCATCGAGATTCATTACACCAGCACCGATCCTCAGCTTGCCGCCAGCGTCGTGAACACCCTCGCGGCCACCTATGTCGAGCAAAACTTCAAGACCAAGTTTGAATCCACCATGCAAGCCTCCGACTGGCTTTCTAAACAGCTCGTCGACTTGCAGATGAAAGTGGAGACCTCTCAGGAGAAGCTCGTACGCTACCAGAAAGAGCACGAGATTTTCGGGGTTGACGATAAGCAGAACATCATCACCGAAAAGCTCGATGAACTTAACAAAGAAATGACCACGGCCGAATTTGACCGCATGCAGAAGGAAGCGGTCTATCGCCAGACGCAGTCGAATGACCCGGTGGCGGTATCGGCAGCGATCGTTGCCGATACGACAGCAGGCGGAACCGGCGGAACTTCCGCGCTTCTGGACAAGCTGCGCGAACAGGAGGCCGGTCTCAGAATCCAGATTGCTGACCTCAGCACTCAGTTCGGTCCCTCATATCCGAAGATCACGCAGCTCAATAACCAACTGAAGGAGATTGACCGCCAGCTTGAATCGGAAACTAACAAAGCCGTCGACCACCTCAAGGGGCGATATGAAGCTGCTTTGCAGCGCGAAAATATGTTGCGCGACTCCTTTGACAAGCAAAAACAGGAAGCCAACAAGCTCAACGAGAGCGCGATCGAGTACAGCATCCTGAAGCGCGACGTGGACAGCAATCGGACGCTCTACGAGGGATTGCTGGAAAAACTGAAAGAAGCAGGCGTCACCGCGGGATTGCGCTCCAATAACTTTCGCATCATTAACGCCGCCCGCGTTCCCACCTCTCCCAGCGAACCCAACATCCCGCGCAACCTGCTATTCGCAAGTGTGTTGGGCGTCATCTCCGGCGTCGGCTTGGCCTTCCTGCTTGAGAACCTGGACAACACTGTCCGCACCCCCGAGCAGGCGCAGGCCATCTCAGGTCTTCCCTCTCTTGGGATGATCCCGCTCGGCTCCAAGTCCACCAGCCGTGGAGCGGCTGGCAAGCGGCTGGCTTTGACTGCCTCCAAGGAAGTGGTGGAAACCGTAACCCAGGTTCGCCCCCAGTCGCAGATGGCAGAATCGTATCGCGCACTGCGTACTTCGCTTCTGCTCTCCAATCTCGGAGCGCCTCCTAAAGTCATCATGGTAACCAGCGCGCGTCCGCAGGAAGGCAAAACCACTACCAGCATCAACACGGCGATCGTGCTCGCGCAGAAGGGAGTCCGCGTTCTCCTCGTGGATGCCGACTTGCGCCGCCCCAGTATTCACAAGACCCTGGGCATGGGCCCGCGCAGCGGCCTAAGCAACGTGCTGACCGGAAGCGCCACCCTCCAGCAGACGATTACAACTTCTCCGATTCTGCCCAATCTTTTCATCATGCCCGCGGGTACGCCGCCTCCGAATCCTGCCGAATTGCTGGCGTCCTCCAACATGCGGGACCTGATCGTGGAGCTGCGCGAACTCTATGACCACATCGTGATCGACACTCCCCCAACCCTTTCCGTCACCGACGCGGTCGTGCTGTCACCCCGGGCCGATGCCACGATCCTGGTAATCCGTTCCGGTCAGACCACGAAACCGGCACTGCGCCGCGCCCGCGACATATTGATGCAGGTCAATGCGCACGTCGCCGGAGTTCTGCTAAACGCCGTCGATCTAGCCTCCCCTGATTACTACTACTACTACGAGTACCAGGGGAAGTACGGTCAGTACTATCATGAGGATCCGCCCGGCGCGGGGAAAGAAGCAGAGCCGAAGGCGGTTTGAGGTGGTGGAGGAAAAAGCGGTTTGACACCCATGGCCATTCCACTTTCGAACCGGCGGCGTTGGCAGTTTGCTGCTGCTGTGGCTTTGGTCGGCTGCGTCTATATTTTTCTGACGGCCACCGAGTACGCGGCTAGCGTTTTTGGTTCGCGTGCGGAGTTGCGATCGCTGGAACGCTCGGTGCGCCTCTCGCCCGGAAATGCGGACTATCGCCATCGGCTCGGACGCTACTTTGCGTTTGTTGCGGCTGATCCTCAGTCGGCCATCGGGAGCCTTCAGGCAGCGGTCCAGCTCAACCCGCACGATGCCCGCTATTGGTTCGATCTGGCCGCCGCATATCAGGTAACTGGGGATCTCACGGGCCAGCGAGCGGCACTGGATCGCGCCCTGCAAGCCGAACCCACCGCTCCCGATGTGGCGTGGGAAGCGGCCAACTTTTTTCTTATTGACGGTGATATCGACCGCGCCCTGCGTGAATTCCGCGTCGTCATCGAGAACGACGTTTCGCTCGTGGATGCTGCCCTGCGTGCCTGCTGGCGCGTGCGTCCCGACCCGGACGCTCTGCTCCGCGACGTGGTGCCGCCTCGCACCGATTCCCTGATTTCCTTTCTCAGTTTGTTGACCAGCAAGCAGGAAACCGACGGCGCCATCAAAACCTGGCAGCGGCTCGCCCAGTTGCACCAGAAATTTCAGAACCGCTATTTGTACGATTACGTGCGTTATCTCATTGCCATGCGCCGGCCCGACGCCGCCATGTCTGCCTGGTTGCAAACCGCCGGCATTCTTGGCCTCTCTGCCTATCTGCCCACCGAGGACAACCTGGTGGTGAACGGCGATTTCAGCCTCGACATTCTGAATGGAGGCTTCGACTGGACCTACGTCAATCGAACCGGAGTCAAGCCACTTCTTGATGCCAGCGACTTCCGCCAGGGTCATCGCTCTCTTTCCCTTACCTTCGAAGGCCCTGGCATCAACGACGCGGGGATTCAACAGCTGATTCCGGTGCGCGGTGCAACCACGTACGAATTCTCGGCGTACTACAAATCGGCGGACTTTGAGGGAGCGGGCGGGCCCCAGATCGTTCTGCGAGATGCCTACACGGGCGCGCCGCTGTTTGCCAGCGACCCCCTGAACGACGCCGACTTCTGGAAAGAAGCTCACTCCAAAGTGACGACCCCTGACTCCACCACACTGCTCGTGCTGGCTATCGAGCGCTTCCCGGCCGGCTCCCCAATTCGCGGCAAGCTCTGGCTCGGCGATTTCGAACTTTCTCCCGAGAATTCCCCCGATGATTCCGGAAAAGATTCCCACGACGATTCCCACGATAATTCCGCAAAACAATCCAAGGACCCCTCGTGAGTTCCGTCCTGGCAACGCAGCCTGAACCCGCACCCGTCGCCAAGGGTTCGCAACCGCGACTTACCAATAACGCGCTGCTGGCCGGCGCCGGTGCGGTGCTGTTGCTGGGGCCGCTGGCCTTTGGAGCGGTCGAGCCCTGGTCCATTTTTGCCCTGGAAGCGTGTGCCATGCTGCTGTTGGCGGTCTGGGCGTCCCGTCAGTGGATCAACCGTGAACTCAACGTCTCCGACAACGTCCTCTACCGCCCCATGGCGGCCTTTTTTGCGCTGGTGCTGGTGCAGTGGGTCTTCGGAGCGACAGCCTACCGTCACGTGACTTACTCTCACTTGCTGCTCTATGCTGCCTACGGCATGCTGGCGTTTGTAGTGACCCAGACTCTGCGCCGATCCTCCCAGTTTGAGACGCTGGCCAAAATCTTCACGGGGTACGGGGCGCTGGTGGCTGCGTTTGCGATACTGCAAGGTCTGGCGCCGAATGGAAAGCTTTACTGGATCTGGGCCTCGGAGCAGGGGGGCGCGATCTATGGACCCTACGTCAATCACAATCATTACGCCGGCCTGATGGAGATGCTCACGCCCTTCCCGCTGGTGCTGGCCACAACTCACTTCACTAACGGGAACCGCAAGATTGCGGTGGCGGGAATCGCCGCGCTGATGGCAGCAAGTATTTTTCTTTCCGGTTCGCGCGGAGGCATGGCGGCGTTCGTCGCGCAGATGGTGGTGCTCACCGTGCTTCTGGTTCGCAAGAGCGAAGGCAGTTGGAAACAACCGCTAATGCTGGGCGGGTTTCTGGCGGTGGTAATTGTTTTTCTGATCTGGATCGGTGGCAACGAACTCACCCGCCGCCTCATCAGCATTCACTCCGAAGCCCGTGAAGAGATTAACGGAGGACTTCGCCTCACCATCGATCGCGACTGCTTGCGCATGCTGATCAAGAAGCCCATCCTCGGTTGGGGACTGGGTGCCTTTCCAATCGTCTACCCGGAATTTCGTAGCTTCTACACCAACTTCTTCGTGAACGAGGCGCACAACGATTATCTGCAACTACTCGTCGAGACCGGCTTAGCCGGATTTTCGATCGCGGTCTGGTTTCTGGTGCAGGTGTTCCGCCAGGCCGCAAACAAGCTCAATAACTGGACCGAGACCGCGAGCGGCGCGATGACCGTGGCGGCTCTGCTCGGTTGTATCGGAATCCTGGTACACAGCTTTCTCGATTTCAATCTGCAGATCCCGGCGAACGCCGCGCTGTTTTACGTTCTCTGCGCAATCGCCGCCTCCAAACCTCTACAGGAATCGCAGCGCCGCCGCGTGGTTCGCCGGCGCAGTTTGATCGCGGAACCCAGCCCGGAAACCGCGGTATCGTGATCGACATCCGCGTCACAGCCGGCTAACTTCCAATCCCCGCAGTCTGGATCAGAGTATTAGTGGCCTCTTCTCAACGCACTGTTACAGGATTTTCCGTATTGCGCGATTGACCGGCGTACTGGGAAACTGCCGTGGCATGGCGAAACGGAAAGCCTACAAAACAACCACCATTGCCCGCGCCAAGGCGTCTGGTTCGAAACAACGGTCAGCCCGATCCGCCAAGAAGAAGAAAGCCTCCCGCGAAGCTGCACTTATCCTGAAACACGTACTCTCCGTCCGCTGTCCGACTTGTGATGCTGCTGCGGGGGAGAAGTGTAAGCTCGCCACCGGCGTGCCACGCACAAAGCCGCATCGTGACCGCCGATGGACCGCAAAAGATTGAGCCAGCAGCGTCCGGCATTCAACGAAGCCGCAGATGGTGCGCTCATTGGCGCGCTCAATGGCGCACTACCAAGCTGAACCGTTGTTGATACTCAAACACCGACCCTCTAAACTGCTGCTATGTCCCTGTCCCCGGGAACGCGGCTAGGTCCGTATGAGGTCATCCGTCTCCTGGGAGCGGGCGGCATGGGCGAGGTCTACCATGCCCGCGACTCGCGCCTGGACCGCACGGTGGCGGTCAAGGTGCTCCGCTCCGGCGTGGCTGCGGACGAAAGTCATCGCCAGCGCTTTCTGCGGGAAGCCCGTGCCACGGCCGCTTTCAGTCATCCCGGCATTGCAGCGTTTTATGACGCCGGCGAATCGGGGGATCTCCTTTATCTGGCGATGGAATACGTCCCCGGCCACACGCTCCAGGTGGAACTCGTCAAAGGTCCAATTCCCAGCCGATCATTAACGGATTACTCACTCCAGATAGCGACTGCCCTGGAACACGCTCACGCCTGCGGCATCATTCATCGCGATATCAAACCGGCCAACATCATGGTCGCCGAGGGCGGCACGCTCAAACTGCTCGATTTCGGTTTGGCCCAGAATATTCTTTTGCGAGACGAAACCGCGACGGCTCTTACTGCTGTAGGAACGTTCGTCGGCACTTTCCAGTACTGCGCGCCGGAAGTGCTCGCCGGGCGCGCCGCCACAGTACGCAGC
This sequence comes from uncultured Acidobacteriaceae bacterium, assembly GCA_963789205.1. Taxonomy (GTDB): domain Bacteria; phylum Acidobacteriota; class Terriglobia; order Terriglobales; family Acidobacteriaceae; genus Acidiflorens. Next base: position 440,536 of record CAWBJV010000005.1, on the reverse strand, counting down.
GACATCTACAATCTGGGCGCGATGATGTACGAGATGGCTTGCGGCCGCTTGCCTTTTGCGGGTCTCGAAGGCCCTAGCCTCATCTCGGCCGTGCTGCGCGGGGAAGCGCCTCCCGTTCGCCAGCGCAATCCTGCGGTGTCTGAACGGATCGGCAAGGTAATCGCGCGGGCAATGGCAATCGAGCCGCAGGACCGTTTTCAAAGTGCCGCGGAGCTGGCAGCCGCTCTCCGCACCATGGACGAGAGTCCGGGCAGCGCGGCCGTGATGCTCGAGCGCGCCATGCCGGTTATCGCCGTGCTCGATTTCGGGAACCTCTCCGGTGATCCTGCAATGGATTGGTTGGGCACGGGCCTGGCGGAAACAATCGCCGCCGATTTGCGGAGGTTGAATGCGGTACGGGTGGTCAGCCGCGAGCGCGTACAACAGGAACTCCGCCGTGTCCCTGGCAACAACGATATGAGTGCCATTGCCAGCCACCTAAACGCTCGATGGCTCGTTACCGGCAGTTATCAGCGCTCCGGTGATCGCGTGCGCATCACTCCACGACTGCTCGAGCCTGCTACCGGCGACGTAGCCGCGACCGGCAAGATCGATGGAGCATGGGCAGATATCTTCGACCTCGAAGACCAAGTGGTGAGCGAATTAATGCGAGCTCTCAAGGTCGAATTGGATTCGAGCGCCCGCGAGCGAATCGCCGCTCCCGAGACTTTGCGCCTCGAAGCCTACGAGCAGTACGCGCAGGGCCGTAAAAGCTTTTCCATGCTCGGTAAGGATTCTCTCGAAACTGCGCGCCGTCATTTCGAAATCGCGATCGAGCTGGATTCCGATTACGCGGTTGCCTACTCCGCACTCGGCCACACTTACGCCATGCGTTGGATCCACCGAAACGATCCAGACGACTTGACTCGTGCCTCCGGCTGTCTGGAACGCGCGCTCGAACTCGATCCCGAATTAGGCGAGCCTTACGGCACACTCTGCTATGTCTACGGCAGACAAAACAAGTTAGAGGAAGCCATCCATGCCGGAACGAAAGCCGTCCAGCGCAGCCCGGATGCGTACATGTCGCACTATTTTCTCTCGTTTGCCACCTGGATCGCCGGCCAGGAAATCTCCGATACATTTTTACAGCGCGCCATCGAACATCTTCTGAACTCCATTCAGATAGAGCCGGCCCTTAGCCCGAGCTGGCTCCATCTGGGCACGCTCGCAATGCACACAGGGGCCTATGATCGCGCCGAACCGCTGGTTCTCCAAACCCTCGAGCTTCAGAATTCAAATCGTGCCATCAGTCACTTGCCGTTCGCCGAAATAATTCTCGCTGGGATCTCGATGCGCCGGATGGATTGGGTGAAGGCGTTGGAGTGGCACGAGCGCGGACTTGAATACCTGGCGACGATTGACCATATGTACCGCGAGACCGGGATTGCACTCAATGCCTGCGGCATGGCCGACGTACACCTCCGGCAGGGCGATACCGATCAAGCGCTCGCCGATCTGCACTGCGCCTGGCGAGTTGTGCGAGAATTTCCGCGCATGATGGCCAACAATCGAATCCTCACGCGCACTATGGCGGGAATGGCTGCGGTGTACGCCGCCCAGGGTGAGAGAGCGCGCGCCGAGCAGCTTCTGAACGAGGCATCCTCACATTTAGAGACTGTCTTCTCGAATCCCGGTGGGTTTATTCACGGCGTATCAACCTTTGAGCTCTGCTACGCCGTGGCCCTCGCGCACATTCGGTTGAACCAATTTGGTCCAGCCCGCGATCTGCTCGCCAAGGCGATTGAAAAAGGATTGCGCGATTTACGCTGGTTTGAATCCGATCCCGAGCTTGCTCCCTTGCGCCGAGCCGGCAGCATTGATGCGCTGATCGAACGCGTGGCCGCTCTTCCGCCACTACATTTCGGTACCCGGCTAAAGGCCGCGTAACTTCACCGACCCCCTGGCCGCGCGGGTGCGGGTGCCCCATCCTTGCGTCTTTTGCAAGGGTGGGCGGCGTGGCTGCGAGGAGCATACGGCATGGGCGCTTCAACCTTTTCTAATTTCCTTCCCACTCCTCACCATCAGCGCAACCGCTCCGCTGGCGGCGAGCGCGGCACTCACCAGCAACAGGCCTCCCTTGAATTGTCCGGTCGAGGTGCGTACTACCCCAATCACATAAGGGCCAACAAATCCTCCGAGATTTCCGACCGAATTAATGAATGCAATCCCGGCCGCGGCCGCCGTGCCCGAGAGCAACCCCGTCGGCATCGCCCAGAACGGCCCCATCATGGAGAACACGCCCAGCACCGCCACGCTGATGGCAAGAATGGCCGGGCCTACTGAGGTCGAATACGCCGCGCCCGTCAGCGCCAGAGCTCCGGCAAATGCCGGCATCGCCGTATGCCATCGCCGCTCTCCGGAGCGGTCCGAGTGCAAACCCACCGCCACCATGGCGACCGCTGCCGCCACATATGGAATCGCAGACAGCATTCCCACCCCGAAATTGCTCACTCCCGACAAGCTTCTGATCAGCGTAGGCAGCCACAGACTCACGCCATACGAAACGGTAGTCAACCCGAAGTACACCAGCGCCAACATCCAGATTCGCCCGCTCCGCAAGGCCGCGAATACTCCCGCTCCCCCAACGATCTCTGCCCGTTCCCGCCGCAGCGTCTCCACCAGCCAGTCTCGCTCTTCATGCGGGAGCCACCGCGCGTCTTCTGGCCGATCCACCAGATAGACCAACACGACGCCGCCCAGCAGGACCGCCGGAATCCCCTCCATCAGGAACATCCATTGCCATCCCGCCAGGCCGGACGTGAGATGGAGGCCGAGGAGCGCGCCGGATAACGGTCCGCCCACGACTCCCGACAACGGCGCTGCCGTCATGAATCGAGCCACCGTCCGCGCCCGCGCCCGCGCCGGAAACCAGTTCTTGAGATAGAGGATTACACCCGGGAAGAATCCCGCCTCAGCCGCTCCCAGCAGAAAGCGCAGCAAGTAAAAGCTGCGCGGGCCATTAACCAATACCATCGACGCCGAAATCACTCCCCAAACCGTCATCAGCAGCGCAATCCACCGCCGCGCCCCCACTCGTTGCAGCGCCAGGTTGCTCGGCACCTGAAAGAAGAAGTACCCCGCAAAAAACATTCCTGCGCCAAGCCCATAGACTGCGTCGGTGAGCGCGAGTTGTTGCCGCATCTGCAGCGCCGCAAATCCCACGTTGATGCGGTCCAGATAGGCAACGATGTAGAGCAGAAACAAAAATGGCACGAGCCGCCAAGTAAGCCTGCGCACCACCACCGCCTCAATCTCGTACACCGTCTCCCGTTGGTGCCGCCCCTTATCCTGTGTGGTAATGGTTTCCCCCGTGTTCCCCTGTGACTCCTCTGTGCCCTCTGTGGTAATGGTTTCCCCTGTGTTCCTCTGTGACTCCTCTGTGCCCCCTGTGGTTAAGGTTTTTTCAGCCCGAGCCGAGCCCGAATTTCCCCCACGATCTCCGTCGGCGACCGATCGACATCGACCACCACCGCGTCCTCCGGCTCCTCCAGCGCCCCCAGTTGGCTCTCCAGCATCCGTTCCGTCATGAAATGTCCGACGCGAGCGCGTAGTCGCTGCTTCAGCAACGGCGGAGTTCCCCGAAGATAGACGACCCGCACTTCCGGCCCAACTCGCAAGCTCCGTCGATACGCCTGCTTCAACGCCGAACAAGCCAGTACAGCATTTTTCCCCGCCGCGATCCAGCCGGCAATCAGCGTCCGCAAAGTCTCGAGCCACGGCGCGCGGTCGGCGTCGGTCAGCGGAATGCCACTCCGCATTTTCTCCACATTCGCCGCCGGATGATAATCGTCCCCATCCGCAAACTCCCATCCGAGTTGCGACGCCAGCAACTGCCCGACCGTCGTCTTCCCCGACCCCGACACTCCCATCAGCACGATGACCAAGCAACCTCCATCCGCCACTCACCCTTTTGCATCCCGGCTATCCTTTCTTTGGGAATATAATGGCGCGCACGTGATGGCGCTAGCCTCCAACACCAAACTCGGTCCTTATGAAATCATCTCGCCGCTCGGAGCCGGCGGGATGGGCGAGGTCTATCGCGCGCGCGACACGCGGCTGGAGCGCACCGTCGCCATCAAAATCTTACCCACGCATCTCTCTTCCAATCCTGAAGCGAAGCAGCGCTTTGATCGCGAAGCCCGCGCCATCTCGTCGCTGAACCATCCCAACATATGCACCCTCCATGACATTGGTCACCAGGACGGGATCGACTATCTGGTCATGGAGTTTCTCGAAGGCCAGACTCTGTCCGATCGGTTAATGAAAGGGCCGCTCCCGCTCGAGCAGGTGCTGAAGTACGGGATTGAAATTTGCGAGGGGCTCGAAAAGGCGCACAAGACCGGAGTCGTCCACCGCGATCTGAAGCCGGGCAATGTCATGCTAACGAAGGGCGGCGCCAAGCTCATGGACTTCGGGCTCGCCAAAGCAGGAATGGCAACCACGCCGCCCTCTTCAAGTTTGACCATGACCCTTTCTGTCCCGTCGGCCGATCAGCCGCTGACCGCAAAAGGCACCATCGTCGGTACTTTTCAATACATGTCGCCGGAGCAGTTGGAAGGCAGGGACTCCGACGCGCGCTCGGATATTTTCGCGCTGGGAGCGGTGCTGTACGAAATGGCCACCGGCAAACGGGCGTTCACAGGCAAGACGCAAGCCAGCATCGTAGCCGCCATTCTTGCTTCCGAGCCGCAGCCCATCTCGGTCGTGCAGCCGATGTCTCCACCCGCGCTCGACCGCGTGGTCCAAGGCTGCCTGGCGAAGGATCCCGACGAGCGCTTTCAGACGATCCATGATGTGAAGCTGCAGTTGAAGTGGATCGCCGAGGGAGGTTCACAGGCCGGCGTGCCCGCGCCAGTAGCGGCCAAGCGGAAAAATCGCGAGCGGGCACTTATCATAGCGCTCGTCCTCTGTGGACTCCTCGCGGCGCTCGGGATCGCAGGCTCAGTAATTTTTGCGAAGAGGGAAGAAAGCCTGCGGCGGCGAGTAGTGCGCGCGCAGATCGGCGCTCCCGACCACTACTCGTTCACTGGAGTCAACATCAGCAACCATGTTGAGATTTCGCCCGATGGCAGCACCATCGCCTTCATAGCGGAAGGTGAGGGCAAACAATTTCTTTGGGTGCGGCCTCTTCAAGCGACGACGGCTCAGCCGCTGGCCGGCACCGAAGGCGCGTACTATCCCTTCTGGTCGCCAGACAGCAAGTTCCTCGGCTTCTTCGCGGGCGGAAAAATGAAGAAGGTGGAAGCCTCCGGCGGCGTAGTGCAGGCGATCTGCGACGCTCCGTATGGACGCGGCGGCAGTTGGAATCGCGACGGCGTGATTCTATTCACGCCCGGGATTCACGACGTGATCTACCGTGTCCCCGACGGCGGCGGCCAGCCCGTGGCCGTGACCAAGGTGAAGAAGCAAGGAGCCTACGCCGGTAGCCGCTGGCCATACTTCCTGCCCGATGGACGGCACTTTCTCTACCTCGGAGGAGAAGGCGATGATCCGAAGGGAAAAGTTTACGCGGCGGCCCTCGATTCTCCTGACCCGAAGTTGATCGTGGATGAAAATACCGGCGTTGCTTACGCCAACGGCTACCTCTTCTTCACCAAGGATGGCAACCTCGTGGCCCAGCCCTTTGATCCCGACCGCCTGACGCTGAGTGGGAACCCAGTCCCGGTAGCGCCCAAGGTGGAGTACTACGAGGGGAAGGCTTTGGGGAACTTCTCTGTCTCTGAGAACGGCGTACTCATCTATAGAAGCAGCTTTTCGAGTCCCAGCCGCCTGGTTTGGCTCGACCGCACCGGCAAACAACTCGCGACTCTCGGAGACCCGGGAAACTACGCACCTGGACGGCTGTCCCCCGACGGCCGCACCATTGTCATTCCGCGCGACGACCCAGCGGACGCGAGCAAAAGCGATCTGTGGCTCCTCAATGTACAACGGGTGATTTTCTCCCGCCTGACCTTTCATCCCGCCCAGCAATACACCGCGGCCTGGTCGCCCGACGGCAGCCGTCTGGCCGTTGCGGCGTTTGCGACGAAGCTCCAGATCATGCCGGCCAATGGGAGCGGTACACCCGTCGCTGTCTCGGAAGAATCGCTGGCCGCCGTCCGCGACTGGTCGCCGGATGGACACACAATCCTCGTACAGCAGCAGAATTCAAGCACGGGATGGGATGTCATGTCGCTGCCCGTCTCGGATAAACCGCAGTCCCTGACTCCTGTCCTGAATTCTCCGTTTGACGAAGTAGCGCCCAGACTGTCTCCTGACGGCCACTGGCTGGCTTACATCTCGAACGAAAGCGGCCGCGGGGAGGTTTATGTGGTTCCGTTTCCGGGGCGGGGCGGGCGCTGGCAGATCTCCAATAACGGAGTCCTTCTGGGCGGCTTGCTCAGCTCGGGATTAACCTGGAGTCGGGATGGCAAACAGCTCTATTTTCACGGTGCTGCCCAGGAACTGATGGCGGCCGACGTCCAACCGCAAGGCAGCGAATTTCACTCCGGATTACCCCGGCAAATTTTCTCCGCGCCCGGAGGCGTCCGGCCCTTGGACACCGCCCCCGACGGACGGATTCTCGTGCTGGTGCAAACCGAACAGGCAACCGCTCCGCCCATCACGCTAGTGATGAACTGGGACGCCGAGTTGAAGAAATGAACATCCATCGCCGGTGAAGCGTCGCGTGCGCCCTACCGGGTTGTGCCGGGCGGAGCCGTCGCGGGCTTAGCGGCTCCACTTCGCGTCATGTTGAGATTGGTGTGGTGTAAGAAAAATCCTTCGCCAAAACCATCCAGCTTGTTGCCATCCGCCGAGAGAGTCAATGTGTAGTTCTGCTGGTTGTCCCCGAGGGATCGGCAGAGCGTAACCGTCGCTCCATCGACGCTGCCGGTGACCGACGTATCGGGTTCGGATTTCCCGCTGCTCGTATGCCACGTACCTTGTAGCGTCGATCCCGACTGGCTTAGGGTAACCTTCCCCTGGAAGCGGTCATCGAAGTGGGTGAAGCTCCAGGTGCCCGACAAGTCCCCAGGCCCCTTGGCGGGTGAAGGCGCGGGATCGCTCATGTCATCCGTGGTATAGACCTTCTTGCCGCTCGCACCGCTCGGTTTCTTTTGCTGCCGGTTCTGACGTGCAGCGTCGCCCAGGGACTGACCGGCGCACAGACTGCACACAAGCAGCAGCACCAGCCCAACCCGCGAAACTAACCGCACAGCGCTCACATTCCCCCAGTCACAAGCTGACACAAGCTCGCGATTTGCCTTTCAACGGACGGTACTACGGGCGCCCCGCAGAGTGCCAATTACGCTGGTAATGTGGGGGGGCTGGCCCACACATTCTAATTTTTAACTCCTGGCACTACCACGATCGGGGCTGCCCCACTCGCCGCGGTTTTCGGCGAGTGGGTACCACGGACCCATACAGCTTGGGGCCAGCCATCTCACACTATGCAATTCCGCGCACCCGCATCTCCGCCTTCTGTGCTTCATTGACCAGCACTGGCTGGTGGCTGGTGGCCCATTCAAGCCGTGTTTTGGCTTGAGTGGGGCAGTTCGACCGCTCGACGTATCCCGGCTGCGGTTCGCTAAGCAGCGAGTGCCATGCTACCGCATGATCAGGTACTCGTAAATCTGATCCCTGAAACTGCGCCGCACCCGCTCCAAGGCTGACTCGAAGGATTGGTCTGCTTGCGTCCGTGGTAAGCAAACGGAGCCTGCCCTGAGCGACGGAGCGCAGCGAAGGAGTCGAGTGGGGCGATGGTAGCAGCAGAAAGTTGAGGCGCCTAGCGGGCGTCTGAGCGCGCTGCCGAAATCCCGTCTTTGCCGAAGCCCTGAGCGCAGTCGAAGGGGAAGCCGAGGGATCATGATTCGTGAAAACGCGTTAGTCCCCATGGCATGAGGACAATCTAGTCAGGCGAATCCTGTCTGTGACGTGAACATCCCCACTCAAGCCAAATCCGGGCTTGAGTGGGCCACCAGCGGGCCGCGCTGAACGCTCAACTCTTATCGTTCCACTTGTGGCGACAGTAATTGATGGTATAGAACACGAGGCAGATCAGAATCGAGAGGCTCATCGCGAAGGCGACTACAAAAGACAGCCACCAGAGCTGATGAAAGCCGTACCTCTGAGAAAGCCCAACAGCGGCATAGGAAGCCACTAATCCCCAAAGATTTTGATTGAGCTTAATGTAGATTTTGTCTTCGACCGACATCGGTCCGCAATTATAGACGAAGCGACGCCGTCCCCGGCGACGTTGCTAGTATCGCTAGAGTTTCGTACCACCGTAGGGATCATGGAGACGGCTCGCAATGGGGGAAACCGGGAATCTCTGGGATCCAAAAGAAAACCGGCTCCCGAAGAAGCCGGTCACCGGAGCAGTTGGCACCCACGCACAACGCAATTCTCCACGGATGATGTTGTCAATGGAGAGTGCTAAGATCGCTGTTCTGGGTACCTATGGAACCGATCAGACATGCTTTAACGGCACGAATACCAACCCTCCGGATGTATCGGGAGGATTTAGATCAATTGCTTTCCTTTTTTCAGAAAGCCTGTACAAAAGTGACCATTTCGGACAAAAACAATCGATATGACTCGCTCGACGACATGAAGGCACACCTTGGTGTTGAAATAGATGACATCGACATCGAAGGCGTAAATCCAGGCGTCCATTTTCTAATGAATCAGTCGGCGGTTGTAAAGGGTTCTCCTTCAACCATGATCTACTATTACAACGAGCTCAGGGCAGAGGAAATCACTGATGAGGCGGATAATCTTTTCTATAGAGTGAGAGATTTCCTCATAGAACACAAACTACCCCGATTTCGAAACGCGTTTCTTATCCCGGCGGTTGTCGCGGCAGGCGCTTGTATCGTTTTCGGGGTTCTTGACCGGGAGCTATTTAATCATGACCAAATCTCATTGAGGTTTCTGTTTTGCCTTTTAACGGCAGTGGGCCTCCTTATTGCCTCATCGCAAAGCACCAATTATTTGAGATTAGAAGCGAAGACTAACCTGCCATCATTCTGGGCCAGAAACAAAGAAGCGTTCGCGACGCACGCCGCGACGTCTGCCATCAGCGTGTTCGTGGGTTGGCTCTTGGGCCGCTTCCTGAAGTAAGGGTTTGGCCCCTACGTTAAACTCTACACAATCGCAGCGGGAACAAACACCAACGGCTGACCGCGCGGATCGGTTTATTACATTCGCGCGAGTTTCTCTTCTAGCTTCTTGATCCATGCTCTCAATCTCGCTCGATCAAACGGCGATTGTTTCATTCGCAACTCTGCTAGCTTGTTGAAGACTAGGAAGTTGACAAGAAAGCCGAAGGCTACCGAAACTAACGCCACTAGTGAGAGGCCAAGGACTATTCCAGGCGGTACAATGAGAGGGTTGTAGCGAACCACGGAGCTAATTAGAGCGGCGTCCATCAAAAGCGCAATCGCGAGCAGTTGGACGCAAAGAAACCCCAATATCCCAACTCCCTCAAGTGCTTTCAATGCCCAGTCTTTCAATTCGCTCAATTCCGGGTGTTGCTCATAGTCCGCAAGTTGTTTCTTAAGCTTTTCGATCCTCTCCCGTGTTGATGCTACTGTAGTGCACCCCGCAAAACTAGACACAAGGGGCCGTGTTTGAAGTAAGGGTTAGGGCGAACCGGGCACGAGCGTCGTGCGGGGTTTGTCCGTGGAGTCCGCGGTGCGGACGGTCGTGATTGTACTCCTCGATCCAGCCTGCAATGCTCTGCTGCGCTTGGTCGAAGTTCTGGTATTCGTTGAGCCACACCTCCTCTTCTTTCAAGCTGCGATGGAATCGTTCGATGTAACTGTTGCCCTCGGGATGGTTGTAGGCCGTGCGCCGGTGCGTGATGCCCAACTGGTTCAGAGTTTCGACATAGCGCGCCGAGGTAAACTGGGTGCCGTTGTCAGTCGTCAAAGTCAAACCCGTTCCACGAGAACCGAAAGGCAAAACCTCCAACACGGCGCGGTTGAGCGCCGCCAGAGCTTCTTCCGTACGACAACGCAGACTCAGATCCCAGCCGACGATTTCGCGGGTGCAGCAGTCGATCACCGAGACCAGATACGCCCAGCCCACACTGGGCCCGGCCCAGACCTTGGTCATGTCCGACTGCCAGACGTGATTCGGATGCGGTGCTTCCACCTTGCCCCAGTCCTTTCTGCGCGAGATTTGAAAGCGGCGCTGACGCACTAACAGTCCGCGTTCTCGCATGACACGCAGCGCCCGCTTGCCATTGACCACCAACCCGTGATGCCGCCACAACCACCAGACCACGCGACGATAACCGTAGGCCGGTTTCTCACCGCAGGCCGTGATGATCTCCTCGTCCCGCGAGCGATCGGCACGGCTGGCGCGCGGTTTGCGCCGATAGTAGAGGCTCGACCGGCTGATGGCGAGCGTCTCCGCCACCAGCTTCGCTTCGTTCCCTTGGGCCACCAACTCCCGTGCCGACGAATGAGCTGGCCCGCAGCTCACTCGCCCAGCACGTTTTTTAAAATCTCGATCTGCAAGTGCGATCGGCCCAGCGCCCGCTCCAGTTGCTTAATCCGTTTCTCCTGCTCGGCATCGGGCCGCGCGGCTGCGCTTCTCCCCCCAAGCGCAGCCTTGGCTCCCTCTTCTACTTCGTCTTTCCAGCGGTAATATAGCGTGGGCGCGATCTCGTACTTGCGGCAGGTCTCAGCCACGTTGCCGCTCTTCAGACCTTCCAACACAATCTGCCACTTCTCTTCCGCAGTCCTCTGGACTTTCGGCTTTCTCGGCATTCTCGCCTCCTGGCGGAGGCCCCAAGCCTAACTAACTTCCGTGTCCAGTTCTACTGGGGTGCACTACAATTGGGTCTCATCATCTTCAATCGAAATTGGAGAGTCCGGCAATACTGACCGGAAGATTTTTAGGATCTCTTCCAAGTCTTCCCGAAAGAGCATGATTGAAGTGGGATTCCATGCTTTCGTGGTTCGAGTTGTTTCCAAATTGAATCTCCGTACCGGCGCTGTACCTTGCTGAGTACGACCATTGTCCCTTAAAGGCACTGCAAGGACAACTGGGCTGATGAGATAACCGTGTCGGCTCCAAACGACCGAGTAGACTTGGAAGCGCCGGGGGTGCGTCCCTTCTCGCGCTTTTCGAGAAGTACTGCCGACACGTAAATTACACTGCCCTAAGCCAGCAGTTCCCAGCCCACATCAAGCGCAGCCCCCAGCTTCTTCCAGGTACCGACAGACCCAGTTTTACGCTTAGTCTCAATCGCCGCAATCAGCGCGCGAGATACTTTTGCCTTCTTCGCCAGTTGCTCCTGTGTAAGCTTGCGATGCTCGCGCCAGATACGGAGCGCGGGCTCTCCCTTAAGTCTGCGCTCGGTAATCTCCAGAGGTATGAGTTCGTCCGAGCCATCGTCCAGGCGCGCCTTAGCGGCATCGTAGGTCTTCACATCAACAACCATTTCCGCATCTTCCATAAGCATTGAGCGCATAAGCATTGAGCGTGCGCCACACGCGAAGTCCGAACCTCACGTCCTTCTCTTATCATCACATTTTTCTGGTACGACTGTCACAGACACCGAATCGCAATCGCGCAATAATTCCCCGACAGTGAAGCATCGAAAACTGCGCCCGTTTCCAGAGACGGACCCAAAATCCGCCGCAAAAACCATCTTCGGCGGCTCTTTGAAAAGTAGACGACAAGTACACGATAAGTGCACAATAAGCGGTTAGAAGCGGCGACGCCGCACCCCGTGAAGTGCACGCCAAATCGCAGAAAACCCAGCTAAGTCCTTATTCATGTAGTTGATAGAGTTAAGTACTGTAATTAGAATAACTTAGCGCGAATTGGGGGGGGGGGGGGGGGGGGGGGGGGGGTACAAAACCTTTCCATTCACTATCCCGACACAAAAAGATCCCACCAAGTGTTCACCTGCGGCGACGGTTTGGTTTCACGCAAGCCTGCCAGCTTCTTCAACGCGGTGTAAAATTAAAGCTCGCGAATATCCGCGCTGATTTTTCCGCGCTTAATTCAGATGTTCCGTCCTGGAAAGGATCTCCTATGGCAACCATGGAAGCCCCGCCGCGCCTGCAACTCCGCCTGCACGAAGGTACGTTCAAGAACGAGCCGTTCGTCGATTTCAATAAAGAAGAAAACGTGCGCAAGATGCGCGCCGCCATCGCTAAAGTGCGCGGCCAACTCGGCCGCGAGTATGACTTGGTCATCGGCGGCAAGCGCATCAAGACCTCCGACAAGATTCGTTCCATCAATCCCGCCAAACCGTCGCAGGTCGTCGGTGTTCACCAGAAAGCGGGCAAGGAGCACGTCGATCCCGCCGTCCACGCCGCTTCGAAAGCCTTTGCCAGCTGGAGCCGCACTTCGGTCGAAGAGCGTGCGTCGCTCTTGTTTCGCGTAGCCGATGTGATGCGCGAGCGCAAGCTCGAATACATGGCTTGGCTGGTGTTCGAAGTATCCAAGAACTGGGTCGAGGCCGATGCCGACATCTCCGAGACCATCGATTTCTGCGAGTTCTATGCGCGCGAGGCCCTGCGCTTCTCGAAGGCCGAGCCGCCCGTGCAGCTGCCAGGCGAGCGCGACACGCTGACCTACATCCCGCTCGGAGTCGGCGCCGTGATTCCGCCATGGAACTTCGCCTGCGCCATCATGGCCGGAATGACTCTCGCATCGATCGTCAGCGGCAACACCGTCGTCCTGAAACCGTCGAGCGATTCGCCGACGATTGCGGCGAAATTCGTTGAGCTGCTAGAAGAGTGCGGAATGCCCGAAGGCGTCGTCAACTTCTGCCCCGGCGGCGGCGTGACCTTCGGCGACGCGCTCGTAGCGCATTCAAAAATTCGCTACATCGCTTTCACCGGTTCTCGTGAAGTCGGATTGCACATCAATCAGACCGCCGCGAATCAGCAACCCGGTCAGCTCTGGATCAAGCGCACCATCCTCGAAATGGGCGGCAAAGACGCCATCATCGTCGATGCCGACGCCGATATCGACTCCGCCGTCGAAGGCGTAGCCACCGCAGCTTTCGGCTTCCAGGGCCAGAAGTGTTCGGCCTGCTCGCGCGCCATCATCGACGAGCGCATCTACGACAAGTTCCTCGAGAAACTGAAATCCCGCGTCGAGCGCATCACCGTCGGCGATCCCGCCGAGAACCCAAACATGGCTGCCGTCATCAACGAAGGCTCAATGAACGACATCCTCCGCTATATCGAGATCGGCAAAAAAGATGGACGCCTGATCACCGGCGGCGCGCGCGATACCAAGGCGGGCGAAGGCTACTTCGTGCAGCCAACAGTGATTGCCGACATTCCGGCCAAGTCCACGCTCGAGCAGGAAGAAATCTTTGGTCCGGTGTTGGTAGTGATCAAGTCGCGCAACTTCGATCATGCTCTCGAAATCGCCAACGACACCGAATTTGGCCTGACCGGCGCAGTCTACTCCAGCTCGCGCGAGAAACTGGATCGCGCCGTGCGCGAGTTCCACGTCGGCAACCTCTACCTGAATCGCAAATGCACAGGAGCGATGGTAGGCGCGCATCCCTTCGGCGGCTTCAACATGTCCGGCACCGATTCGAAATCCGGCGGACCAGATTATCTCTACCTTTTCACGCAAGCGAAAAGTGTCGGCGAGAAGATTGTGTAGAAGTTATTTGATCTCAATTCGTGCTATAGTGTCGGGCCATGTTCACGAGACGCGCGTTGCTTCGTTGCGTTCTCTGGGCCGTCATCCTGACGGTTTCCGTGGCGTTTGCTCAAAACGTCCATCGCGAGATTGTTGTTGAAGACGATCGCGAGCCCGCTCCTCGCTTTCATGCCAAGACGCTCGCAGGCGGACAGTTCAGCAACGAGTCCACCAAAGGCAAAGTTGTTCTTTTTCAGTTCTGGACCACGTGGTGTCCGTACTGCAAGAGCGAAGAGGGTCTAGTAAATGACCTTACCGCGGAATTCGCTGGCAAGGGCTTGGTCGTGATTGCCGTCGATGTAGCAGAGTCCAAGAAGGTCGTACAACAGTATCTGAAAGACCATCCCCGCAAGTGTCACATCGTGATGACTGGAGATACCAACCTAGCCGCCATGTATGCCGCGAACCGCTATCCCATCTATGTCGTAGTCGATCGCGATGGCAAGATCGTTGATACGCAACACGGATCGGGTGGTGAGAGGCCCCTTCGCAGGTTGCTGTCTCGCGCCGGCCTTGAGTCCAAAGAGTCCGAGTAGTGGTCCGAGTAGTGTTTTGGGCAAAATAAAAGGCCGCCCGCAGGCGGCCTTCGTCTTTCCAGTGAATGACCCAGCGAACGCGATCTAGTTGCTGATGCCCGCACTCTGTGGTGGTTGCGGGATGGCTGCGGCTGCCGTGGCGGCCGCGGCCTCGTTCAGGATGCGGTGGTGAATGGTGAACAGCGCCAGTTCGAGCCGGTCCGACACCCCGATCTTGTCGTAGACGTTGCGCAGGTAATTCTTGATCACCTGCTCAGTCGTACCCAACTGGGTAGCGATTTCCTTGTTTTTGTATCCCTGCACAATGAGCGCCACGATGCGCAGTTCCTTGGCCGTCAAGCGGTCACGGACGCGCAGCCCGACCATATCGTTCTCGGTCAGTTCGCTCGGCACAGCCATGTCCTGCACCCAGTTTTCGCCACGGGCGATCTTGCGGACACAGTCCACCAGCGCAGGGCTGGTAACGTTGCGATAAACCACGCCATGGGCGCCTGCAGCCATGTAGCGCTGCGCGCTCTCTCCGGTATCGGCGAGGACCACCACGCGAGTCTTGTTTTTGTTGGCAGCCGAGAGGACGGAATTGAAGTCGGAGTGGAAGCCTCCGGCAATGATCAGCACGGCGGCGCGAAATTTGTCGAGCGCCATGAACATCTGCTCGGCAGTTTGCGCCTGCGCCACAATGCGCATTTCGTCTTCTACGGCCAGCACTTTGGCGATGCCGGCGCGAAAAATTGCCTGATTGTCGGCCAGAATAAGCTTCAGCATGGATCGCACTCCCGGTTAACTGTTGCGAACGAATTCATAAGAATCGATTACGCAAGCGACGCCCCGGCTGTCCCCGGGTTCGGTGCTGGCGTTGGGCTCATCGGTCCGCACCACGCGGCCGCGGCACTGAATCACAACATCGTCCTTGCCGCCCGTTACTTCCGGCGGCAGGGTGATCTCAAACTCTACTGGTGAGCCGACCTCGAGCGAAGCGTCGGCGCGGATGTACACGCCGGCGGCACTCAGATTACCGGTCACGCCGCTGGCGTCACCCGCGGTGTCTTCCTTGTGAATCTTGATCGGCAATTGCAGCGGAAATCTTTTCCCGGTACGCGCTTCGGACACGACGCCTCCTCTGCTCTCGCTCTGCGGTTCAACCCAAAGCCAGGAAACCACGGAATTCCCAGCCCAAAGCCTGAGGAGCAGCTATCGGGGTTATATCACGGAAAATACCCCAAAAGAAGCCCAGATTACCTAAGTAATACCGGTAGGAAGTAGGTACCTCCACGAAACCAGCGGCGGAGTTGGCTCCAACACAGCAGCAATTTAGAGCATAATGCCGCATTTTTAGACGTGACGCGGGCTCCAAACCGGCTGCGAAAAAGGTCGTCTGCTTCCCCGTAGAGACGCGGCTTGCCGCGTCTCCGGAGAGGGGGCAAGCCGCGTCTCTACAGTTTCTCCAGAATCATGCTACCCAGGTGCGAGACGCTCCCGGCGCCCAGCGTCAGAACCATGTCGCCAGGTTGGGCCAGAGCGGCAACCGCGGCCACGGCGTCCGAAAAAGAAGGAGCATACGCGACCTTCCCATTCCCAGCCGCGACAATGCACTTGGCGAGAGCTTCTGCCGTGATGCCTTCAATGGGCTTCTCGCTGGCTGGATAAATGTCGAGTAAGCAGAGCGTATCTGCGTCGGCGAAGGCGGTCGCGAATTCATCCATCAGATCGCGAGTGCGGGTGAAGCGGTGCGGCTGGAAGATCACATGTACGCGGCGAAATCCGCACTGGCGAGCCGCGGCCAGCGTGGCTCGGATTTCCGTCGGATGATGTCCGTAATCGTCAATCACGCTAACGCCTCCGGACTTGCCCTTGAACTGGAAGCGCCGGTCTACCCCGCGAAAATCGTCCAGCGCGGAACGGATCTGCTCCGCCGGAATGTCGAGCGCCGTGCCCACCGCAATCGCAGCCGTAGCGTTCAGCACGTTGTGCGTGCCCGGCACCCGCAGCGTAAACTCTCCGAGATCTTTCTCTTTATAAGTAACCTCGAAGCGGATGAGCGGCCTGTGCTCTCCCGCCGCCAGCGCCGACCCACCTGACGACGATCCAACCTGCGACGATCCGGCCAACGACGATCCAGCCAACGACGACTCCATGCGAATCAGAAAATCCGACCCGCGGCTGGTTCCGTACGTAGTCACCCGCCGATGAACGCGCGGCAACAACCGCCGCAGCGCCAAGTCATCATTGCAGGCGACGACCACGCCGTAAAACGGAACGCGCTCCATGAATTCGAGAAACGTCCGGCGAACGTCACGCATGTCGCGGTAACAATCCATGTGCTCGCGGTCAATATTCGTGACCACCGAGAGAATCGGCGAAAGCTTCAGAAACGACCGGTCACTCTCATCCGCCTCGGCGACCAGGTATTGCGACTTGCCAAGGCGGGCGTTCGAGCCCATCGCGTCCACGCGCCCTCCGACCACCACCGTCGGATCGAGGCCGCCAGCGGCCAGCACAGCCGCGACCATCGAAGTGGTAGTCGTCTTCCCATGCATGCCGGCGATTGCGATGCCGTACTTCAGCCGCATCAGTTCCGCCAGCATCTCGGCACGCTGAATCACCGGAACATGCGACCGGCGAGCTTCGGCAACCTCGGGGTTATCAACCGAGATCGCCGAACTGGTGACGACAACATCCGCGCCTGTGATATTGCCAGGAGCGTGACCTTCAAAAGTCGTCGCGCCCAGCGCCGCAAGTCGCTGCGTGACCGCCGAATCTTTCAGGTCGGAGCCGGAAATCTTGTACCCAAGATTTAGCAGCACCTCGGCAATGCCACTCATGCCGATGCCGCCGATGCCCACGAAATGAATGCGTTGAATCTTGGCGAACATGGAAACCTGGTTCCCGCCTAAATCTGAGGGATCAATGCTTATGTAAGAGAGCTGACGTATGAGAACTGATGTATAAGAACTTTATGAGAACGATGTATAAGAGCTGATGATAGACGATTTGACGCCTTACCCTGTGCTTCCCTGTGGCACCCCAGTGTCCTCTGTGGTTAAGCCTTTTCTCAGCGCCGTCTCAGCGGTAAAACGGTTCTACTCACCAGCCAGCCGCACCACCATCTCCGCGATCTCCTCGACCGCCTTAGGATGCGCCAAAGATCGAGCCGCCGCCGACATGCTCCGCAGCCGCCCCGCATCGCCGATCAAAGCCACAATCGTATCGACCAAATAAGCCGCGCCCAGATTACTTTCTTCAACCACCACCGCCGCACCCACTCGTTCCAGCGCCCGAGCGTTCACATTCTGATGATCATCGGCCGCCGCCGGAAACGGCACGAAAATCGCCGGCTTGCCCGCCGCCGTAATCTCGCCAACCGTGCTGGCGCCCGACCGGCAGACCAGCAAATCGGCCCGCCCAAACGTGCCCGGCATATCGTCAATAAACTTGTGGACCTCGCCCGAGATTCCCGACCGCTGATAAGCGGCGAGCACATTGTCATAGTCGCGCTGCCCAGTCTGATGAATGATGTAAATCCCAGGAATCTTCTCGCGCAGCCCAGCCAGCGATTCGATCATCGCCTGATTGATCGCACGCGCCCCCTGACTCCCCCCAAAAACCAGCAGCGTGGGCACGCCCCCATATTTCGGAGGAATGGAAAAGAACGCCGCCCGCACCGGAACGCCCGTCACCCGGCAGTTCGGAAAGTACCGGCAAGTCTCTTCAAAGTGCACCGCCGCCGCCGACACCCAGCGCGCGATCATTCGATTGGCAAATCCCGGCACGACGTTCGGTTCAAAAGCCAGCGTAGGAAGCCGCCGCCGAATCGCCGCGACCATAGCCGGCCCCGAGGCGTATCCTCCCACCCCAATCACCACTTCAGGATCGAAGTCCGAAAGCATCCGCGAAGAAGCCGCAATCGCGCGCGGCAAATCAAACATAGTCTTGGCCCGCGTCATCAAGCTGACATTTTTCAGCGCGCCAACTTGAATCAACTCCAGACGAAACCCCGCCTGCGGCACCAGCCGCGTCTCAATCCCGCGAGCCGTCCCGATAAAAAGAACCTCGGCGCCAAGTTTATGTTTAAGCTGTAGAGCGATGGCCAGCGCGGGAATAACGTGCCCGCCCGTGCCGCCGCCCGCAATAACCACGCGCATGAATTTTGGTTCCGCCCAATTAGTTTGTTGCTTGCAAGTGAGATTCGTATCAGGGCATGCCTTCAGGCGTGCCGCCACCGCATCAGAATCAACGCGCCTCCAGGCGCTGGGCACATTCGGACTTCACCACGGAGTACCCGATCCCGGCATCCTTTTACTGCGTTTACTCAGTCATCTTCACATACTTCCCTCTCGCCTCTTGCAGCATCGACAACACCGACCCCTTCTCCGCCTCCGTGTTCCACGAAGTATTACTCCGAGCCGCTGAAATCAACCAGTCAACCCACGCTACAAAATAAGCCGCGTCCGCCGCACTGCGAACCGGAGCACCCGCCACACTTACATACACCGGACTGGTCGTAGCATAAGGATACAAATCAAGAATCGGATACTCCGCCTTATCGCTGAAGGCGCGCAGAACGCACCACCCGCTCGCCTCCAGCGGGATCGAGCCGTCCACACGAGCCGACGTACGATTGCTATCAAGCGCAAGCTCTAGCGTCACCTTCCCGTTGCAGACGATTTGCAGATGATCCACGGGGACAATCGACGACATCTCAGCCGAAAACTTCACTTCTTGCTCTTTGTCCAGCCGCACTTCTCCCCCAATCGCCTGCCCGCCGAGCGAAAAATGCAGCAGCGGCCCGTTCGTCGCAAACGTCCGCCCCGCCTTGATGGCGGCAAGCCACGGTTCAATCTTCAGCGGACCAGGCTTTACTTCGGCATACACCCGATTCAATCCCACCGGCCCGCGCAACGACGCGTAGTTCCCCATGAAATCCGTACCCGCAGCCGTGGGCAACCGAAAACCGCAATTCAGGAGCTTGTACCAAACCTCAGTCGTCGACTTATGATCGGAGAAACCAAGCACCTCGATGTAATCCACTTTGCCCAATGCCACATCCGCAGGTAACTCGGAACTAAGAGAATCCTTCGCCGGATCGGGCACGCTGTCAAAAGGATGCACATATCCCACCAGCGCACCCTGTTCATGCGCCATGTCGGCCACGTTCGCATTTGCCGGATAAAGGCTCGCCGCCGCCGTATTGGGATAAGCCGCATATCCCGGAAGGATGAAGTTACGAGTCAGGTTCAACAATCCCAGATGTCCCCAATAACTCGTATGAAACTCCTGCCCGTGCAGCAATAGGTGGTCCGCGGTCGAGGCGGGATCCAGTTGTGGCGAGAAATACGCCATGTCAGGAATACGCTGCTCTTTGTTCACGACCAGATCTTCCACGATCCCCAAATCCTCCGCAGCGGCCTGCTCCACTAGATGCGCCGGAGTATTCCGGTAAGTCCCAGCGTAGTTCATGTGCACGTGAACATCGCCGCTCACCCAACTCGATGTCGCGTCTACTTCGATAAAAAGTGGAACCATCCGCACGGTAAGCTGCGCAGTCCTATCGGCTTTCACCTCCACCTTACGCTGCTCAAAATGGTTCTCGAATCCGCGCATCACGTCCACCTCGACAGCGCCAACCGGCACCGTGATTTCAGACGTACCCGAACTATCGAAATAATGCGCTTCAAACGCCCGCTCCGAGCGATCAAAGCTGTCGTCGGCGTGCATCCAAGCGTTATCGGGACCGTAAGCCAGTCCATCGGCGTCCGTGACGAAAACCCGCGCCGGCACTGCAGGCCCAGTATTTCCCAGTTCATCCACCACGCGCAGTGAAATTCGCCCCATCGGTTTCAAATATTTCCGCTCACGCGCAACCACCTCCGTCTGCTCCCCACCTGGAATCGTCTGCACCCACAGCGAAGTGTTCCCATTTCGGTTGGAAATGAACGCAATCTTCGACCCATCAGGCGACCACCGCGGATTCACGTTGTCAAAAGCCCCATAAGAAATCGGGAACGCATCTCCACCCGCCGCGGGCATTACCCACAGTTGATGCCAGGCCTGCCCCAGATACGACGCATACACCATGCGCTTGCCGTCCGGCGAAAAATCAGGCCGAGCTTTCCAGTTCGTCTCTTCATAGTGAATCTCTTTGTAGTAAGTATCGGCGTAATGAACATCAGCCGCCCCGCCGCCCGGCTCCGCCTTGACCTTCCAGAATCCGCCCGTGCCGTGAATGTGTCCCCGATTCGAGACAAACAGAATTTCCGAGCCATCCCGCGTCCACACCGGACTGATCTCGTGGTCCACCTGGCTGTAGTAATAACGAGGCAGCGAACTGACATTCTCGGGAGTAAGTTGACGCACGTCGCTGAGTAATCCGTCTTCAAAGCGACCCACAAAGATATGAAAGTGTCCCTTATAGGACGTCGACACAAACGCCAACCGCTTCCCGTCCGGTGAGAATCGCGGCTCCAGATTAACCGCGCCCCCGGAAGTCATCTTCCGCGTCCGGCCATCCCGCGTATCCAGGGACCACAACTCGACAGCGTCGTGATCGTAGCGTACAAACACCACCCAACGCCGATCCGAAGACCAATCCGGCTGATAGTCGTAGCCTGATCCGTCAGAATCACGACCAGCTGTAAGCTGCACCGCCTTCGTGCTGGCCAGTTCCTGCCGCCACAGCGAGCCCGCCATCGAGTACACCAGACTGCGCGAATCTGGAGACCAGGCGGCCGCGCTCGGCCCCGTCGTCAACTGCGGCAGATACATTTCCCTGAAGTAATATGGATGCGGCAGATCAATCTGCTTCAGCACCTGTTCGCGCTGCGCGAAACAAGAAACACAACTAAAGAAAAACCAGAAAACCAGACGGAGTTTCAACAAGAGCCCTCCACCATGCGTGTGGCCGCGGACCTGCCCTGAGCGAAGCCGAAGGGCCCCCGCCCGCGTCCTTGCGACCCGATGAACCCGCTTCTACCCCGAAACTCGCGGCCGCCGCGCCCAAATCCAATTCAGCAAAGCCGCCCCAACCGTAGCCGCCAGAATCACCGACTTACTCAAATCCACCTGAGTCGCCAGTGCTACCGCGATCCCGATCCCCAGCACCGCCAGCACCGGCCCCCCAGGCAGCCGGAAACCCGCCGCCCGCGGCTGCTTTCGCCGCAAAGCGATCAATGCCGCACAAACCACGGCGTAGTAGAACAGCCGGGCAACTACCGACAGCGTCACATTCCAGGCAAAACTCCCCACGATCGCCAATCCCCACACAGCAGCCGCGTAGAACAGAATCGAAAACCATGGCGTGTGGAATCTGGGACTCACCGCGCCAAACATCTGAGGCAGATCGCCACCCTTGGCGAGCGCGAATGTGACGCGTGGCATGCCCAGCAGCTTGGCGCCCAAATAACCGTACACGGAAACCAGCGCCCCGATCGCAACCAGCTCCGCTCCCCGATTGCCCATCGTGATGCGCGCCACTTCGGCCAGCGGACGATCCGTGGTTGCACCGGGCCCCAGCACTCCCACCACCACCCATTGCACCAGCGCATAAATTGCGGTGCAGGCAATCAGCGCCACAAACAGCGCGAAAGCCGCGTCCCGCCCCGGATTCTTCGCCTCGCTCATAGGCGCCAGCGCAGATTCAAATCCACCGTAAGCGAAGATCAGCAGCACCATCGCCTTCATCCACACGCTTGCCGGCATCGCAGCCCCCGCGCCCCACGGCGCTGGATGGATGATCGTCACCGCACCTCCCGCCGACACCACCATCAACAGCGGCAGAATTTTTGCCACCGTAAACACATTGCTCACCGCCGTGCCCTGCCGTGCCCCCCGAGCATTTATGAGCGCCAGCAGCCCCACTAGTAATGTCAGGATCACAAAACGCGGCCAGGGTTCTTTCGCCTCCGGCCAGAATTCCGCCAGATAAATGACAAACAAATTCGCATTCGCTGCCGGAGCCGCCGTCTGCGCCAGGTACAGCATCCAGCCCACCAGAATTCCCGTAAGCCGTCCGAATGCCGCGCGCGCGTACAGGTAAGGTCCGCCTGCCTCGGAGAATTGCGAGGCCACCTCGGCAAAGCACGCCATAATCACGCCCATCGCAGCCCCCGCGATCAACACGGCCACGACGCTGCGTTTGCCGAGAAGCCCAGCCACCGTGGCCGGCAACCCAAAAATGCCGCTCCCGATAATCGAATTCACCGCCAGTGCGGCCAGGCTCCAACGGCCAATGGCCCGCACCAAGCCAGTTTGCGGCGATGTCATCGCGAAACCGTTTGTATCACACCCAACCCTTCCCATGGATTAAACTTCTTCGCGGGCGTAACTACGGCTATGCCTATTGCGATCCAGAACGACCCCAGGAGCGTACTAAGCCTGTGCCTGCATCCATCTCCGATATCCGGCTCCTGCTGAGAGTCAAGTCGTTGCCCAAGTCGTCCGACTCCCGGCGCATCTTCATAACGGGAGGAACCGGCTACATCGGCAACGGTCTCATTCCCATTCTGCTCGAACGTGGACATCGGGTTCGCGTTCTGGTCCGCCCCGGCTCGAAAGCCAAGCTGCCCGCCGAATGCGAAGTCGTCTCCGGCAATGCGCTCGACGCCAACTCTTACCGCCAACTCATTCGCCCCGCCGAATCCTTCATTCATTTAGTCGGAGTGTCTCACCCATCTCCGGCGAAAGCTGCCGAGTTCCGCGCCATTGACCTGGTTTCCGCCCGCGAAGCCATCTCCGCTTGCGCCGAGCTCGGCGTGCATCATTTCATCTATCTCAGCGTCGCCCACCCCGCTCCATTTTCCATGATGAAGGACTACATCGCCGTGCGCGCCCAGTCCGAACAGATGATTCAGGAACGGCATCTCAATGCCACCATCCTCCGCCCCTGGTACGTGCTCGGACCGGGACACCGCTGGCCCTACGTACTGCTGCCCTTCTACAAGGTATGCGAGTGGCTCCCTTTCACCCGCGCCGCCGCGCTGCGCCTCGGCTTGGTTACTCTTGACCAGCTGATCCTCGCCCTGGTCGAGGCCGTCGAATCGCCCGTCCAGGGCACCCGCATCGTCGGCGTCCCCGAAATCCGCTCCGCCGGACTGCAACTGTCTCGCGAAGTAACCCGCAAGACCGCCTGAAAATGACCGCCTGAAATCGCCTGCCCCGTGCCGTTTTCGACCTAAGGTAACTTCAATTACCGAAGCTCATGCACACGGGGAATCTTTCCGCCTCCGCTCCGGGATGCGAATCTTGATTAGAACGCGTTGGTCAGGAAAGCCTTGGTCAGGACGGAAAGGGACCTAATGGATCGCGAAAATCGGGAAAGCATGGAAGAGATTCATCTCCGCATTTTGCGCATTACTGAGGATCTGCGCGTGATCCAGCGCGAACTCAACTGCGCCGCCATGCAGGCCCCCACCGACCCCGAACTCATGGAAGCCCTCGCCGATCCGCCCGAGATGGAATCCATCCAGGTGCTCAAGTCCGCCCTCGACCAGATGCGCCACTTCCTCTGGTTCTACATGCAGGTTGTCACCAGCGATTCCGAAATGGGTGAGAAATTCCGCCAGACCCTGCGTCAGGACGCCCCCGTGCGCGCCCCCGAAATGGAGCAGCAGTTCCAAAGCGCCAGTGATGCCATCATGCTTCGCTATCTGGCCGACAGTAAGTTCCGCAAGCCCAACTAAGTGAGTGGAGCGACGGGCGTCTGGCCCGTCCAAGCCGAGCGCAGCTCGGCCTCGCCTTGAGCCCGCCCATTCCACACCAGCCATCCCTCAAGTAAAATCCAGCCGTTGCCAACTCCTCCGCACATCCGCACCGCCGAAGCTTCCGACGCGCCCGCAATCGCGCGCCTGGTGAATGCTGCCTTTCGTTCCGAGCGTTTCTTCATCGACGCCGATCGCACCGACCCTGACAAAGTCAGGACTCTTCTTGAAAAAGGAAAATTCCTCATGCTGTTCGAAGATGGAGTGCTGGCCGGTTGCGTTTACATCGAACTGAGCGGCAAACGAGGTTACTTCGGGTTACTGGCAGTCGATCCGTTACGCCAGCGCTCCGGAATCGGCGCTCGCCTGATTGCCGCCGCGGAGCAGCATTGCCGCTCCGCCGGATGCCGGTTCATGGATCTCACCTTCGTGAATGTTCGCCAGGAATTGCCCGCCTACTACCAGCGCTTCGGATATGTCGAGAACGGAGTCCTACCCTTCCCGGCAGATCAGGTCGCCAAGATCCCCGTCCACCTGGTCAGAATGTCGAAGCCGCTTTAACTGTAACTCCCCTGTAGAGACGGGGCTTGCCCCGTCTCAGCAATTTCCACAAAAAAAGGCGCGCCGAAGCGCGCCCAAGTTTCAGGAGGAACAAAAAACAAAGCAGATCAGCAGCAACCTTCAGCAGGACAAACTAAATCTCCGTCCCACTCTCAGCGTCCAAAGCCCGCCGACTGCATCGACTGCCGCGAAATGTCTGCCGTCGACGCAATACCCTGCATCCGCAGCTTGAATTCATCCGCGTTCGACGCGCTCTCGAGCGCAGTCTCGTAATTCACCAGCCCCGCCTGGAACAAGTCCCAGAGCGACTGGTCAAAGGTCTGCATGCCGTATTGCGACGTGCCAGCCGAAATCGCTTCGCGGATCGAGCGCGTCTTTTCCGGCACCAGAATACATTCCCGGATATAAGAAGTCGTAACCATGACTTCGACCGCCGGGACTCGGCCCTCGGAATCGGACCGCCGCACCAGGCGCTGGCTGACAATGGCGCGCAATACCGCCGCCAACTGCAACCGAATCTGTTTCTGCTCCGGTGGCGGAAAAATCGCGATGATGCGGTTGACGCTTTCCACCGCGTCCAGGGTATGCAGCGTGGAGAAAACCATGTGTCCGGTTTCGGCCGCGTGCAGCGCCGTCCCGATCGTTTCCAGGTCGCGCATTTCGCCGACCAGAATCACGTCTGGATCCTGACGCAGAGAAGCCCGCAGCGCCGCCGAAAACGATGGCGTATCCACTTCCACCTCGCGCTGGTTCACGTAGCCTTTCTTGTCGCGGTGCAGAAATTCGATGGGGTCCTCGATCGTGATGATGTGCTCTGCCCGAGTCGAGTTGATGCGGTCCACCATGGCGGCCAGCGTCGTCGATTTGCCCGAGCCCGTCACCCCGGTCACCAGCACCAGACCGCGCGGCATGTCGCAGATCTGCTCGACCACTTTCGGCAGGAACAGCTCGTCGAGCGCCCGAATCTTCGTCGGAATGACGCGCAACACCAATCCCACGTTGCCGCGCTGCTGAAACACGTTCACACGGAAGCGTCCCAGACCCGCGACGCCATACGCCATGTCGATTTCCGTGGTCTCTTTGAATTTTTGCTTTTGCCGTGCCGACATCATGCTGAACGCCATGTTCAACATGTCTTCGGCAGACACGCGCGCCTGCTCAGTCAGAGGCAACAGATCGCCATCAATGCGCAGGTGAGGATAGTTCCCCACCTTCAAATGCAAGTCGGAGGCGCGGCGCTCCATGGCGATGCGGAGCAAGTCGTCGATATTCATGCAGGAGGGACTCCAGCTACCGTCCCTATCATCGCCCGAACCGCCCCCGCACACGAGATGACGGAAGTAATGCGACCATTGCCCGTGTTATAGAGAATTTCCCGTAGAGACGCGGCTAGCCGCGTCTCCGCCGGCACCGAAAACGACCCCGCTACTGCCCCAAAATCAGCGGCAGCCCGTTCTTCCCGCCGCCAATCACCACCACCTTGGCATTCGGACTCTTGGCCAAAAGTTCCGTGGCTTCAATGCCTTTCCATTCCAGCAGAGATGGCGTGATGCCCTGGGCCACGATCTGCTGGAAATCGCGCACGCCCGCCGCTTCGATCCGCTTGCGCTCCGCCTCCTGCTTTTCTTTTTGCAGTCGGAAACTCATAGCCAGCGATTCCTGCTCGGCCTGTTGCTTCGATTCGATGGAAGCCTTGAGAGTGGCGGGCAATTGGATATCGCGCAGCAGCACGCTTTCCACGATCAAGCCGCGCTGCCCCAAAAGACTGGAGAGCTGGTCAAATATCTGTTTGGCGACCATCTCGCGCTCGCCGGTGTAGAGGGCGTTCGCGGTGTGCGAAGCGGTCGCTTCACGGATGGCAGCTCGCAGGTTGGGCTCGATCAGGACTTCCACATAATTCGGCCCGATTTTCTGGTACACATCGGCAGCCTTGTCCGGGTTGAGGTGATAGATCAGCGAAGTGTCGAGGTTCATGACCAGTCCTTCGCTCGAAGGCACGCTAGCCGTTTCCTTGATCTCCTGCGTCCGGATGGAGAGTTCATGATTCGTCTTTAATGGGTTGATGAGGTGGATGCCTTCAGGCAGAGCCTCGCCCGTGACCCGTCCAAACAGCGTCAAGACGCCAACCGCGCCCGAGTCCACGCGTGCAATGGCGGAAAACAGGAAGATCACCAGCAGCAGGCCGACAATAAACACGCCTACAAGACGCAGCATGGAGCCGCCCTGCATATCGATTATCCGGCCGCGGCCAGGTGGAGGATCATAAATCGGCATCGCGCACACTCCTTTTCACAGTGGAATTGTAGGGAAAGCAATTTGCCGGCGTAAGTATCTGGGTCAGAACCGGAGCCCGGACCTGATGTGGTTGCGTAGCGACAGCCGCCCTCGGCTGTCCACAAGAGCAGGATTCATGCGACTGCAGCGGCTATTTGCACAGCCAGGCTTCGCGTTCCTCTCGGACGAACGCGCAAGCCTTCCGCAGAGAAGCCGCGAAAAACCGCATAAACGCTGGCGATTTGAGATTCCCATTTCGGGAGATGCACAATTCCCGTGTCACCCGCCTGTGCATGAGCTGCACTCGATTGAAGAATAAGAACTTACAGATGCATGATTTTCATTGACGTAAAATATAAGCGTGTTAAAACCATAATCGTTCTTTGACACGTTCTGAAGTTTTCCCGGTTGGTGCGGCGTCCGGGGCTCAAGCGAGGTCACTCAGACAACCGCGAGGTAAGTTTGAGAGGGCTAGCAAGGGTCTATAGCTAAGCGCTGGTTGAGGAGAACAGGAGCCAATGTCGAAGGCAGGATAGAGTCCCGAGGCGTTGAACTAATTTGTCCGGTTGGCGGTGAGCCCGGAGCCCGAGCAAGATCGGCTTACAATGCACCCGCAAGGGAGTTGTAGGAATAAGGTCAGCAAGGGTCTAAACGCGAGCTACTGGCCGAGAGGAATGAGTTCAACATCACCTCGGGACTCTCTATTTTTGTCTACGAGCTTCTGACTGCCGGAAATCCACCAAAAAATATTTTTCTGGACGGAGCTTGTTGAGTCATCTCCCGAACCAGGTGTTTCTGCATAAGTTTACTTAGTGAGTACCCCACCCCCCTCCCCCCTGGGTATATAAGAATCAGAAGGTTAGCGGGAAAATTTCGGGTCGGTCTTTGAAGAATAAGGACTTATATCAAAGTATTCTGGAATAAGGACTTAGGCTTTCGTGCGCCGCAAATCCCGGTGCCGTCCCGAACGATTTGTCAAGTAGCCGACGCAGAGGCGAATAAGGGCCGATTCTGCGCGCGCCTGGGCGCTTAGCAAGTTAGCTACTGATTACTAGTATAACTCCGTGTGTCAAGGAAATGCGGCAGCATTTCGCTGTGGGACTCTCAGCCTTGCCTATAAGTCACGAGCGGGTTACGCCGTGAGTTGCACGAGCTTTTCTTGTGTTCCAGAGCGAAGCCCGTGTAGGAATTCAGCGGCGGACTTCAGGCAGTCCGAGCGATCGGGAACAGTAGCCGCCGTTCGCTGCGGATACTCGTCGTAAGTGCGGCCATCGAGCAGTCTTCCGTTCTTAGCTTTTCGCACGCCGCCCCATTGCTTAAAGAAGAAGGGGACGTTCTGCATCCGGCACTGCTTCCGAATCGAGACAACCCACTCTCGCTTCATCGGACGCGCCCCCGGCCCACTCTCGCCACCAACAATCACCCAAGTAATTCCCGACAGGTCGATTTCGCCAAGGTCTTCCAGCAAAGGCTCAATGGACAGGAAGCGAACCTTAGCCGGAGCCTGACGAAGATCATCCACCCGGGGCAACCCATATTTCCGATCTTCGACACTAACGCCCCACCAGATATTCTCCTTCTCCGCCGCAAACCGCAGCGAGCCCCGAAGAAGGTCCCGCAGTCTTTCCGATCGCTTGGTCAGCACCTGATACGTGTGCCAGTCCGCCGTAGCCATCACCCGCGAGACCGCTTCGGCGTATTCGTCAGGCACCCCCGGCTGAAACAGATCGCTCATTGAATTGACGAACACCAGTTTGGGAGACCGCCAGGCAAAAGGCTCGGTAAGCTTCTCCGGCACCAGCCGCAAATCAAACCCCTGTTCATAAGGATGCCCTTTAACCCCGCGAAACCGCTCAGCAAACGTTTCGGCGTAGCAGTGCTTGCATCCGGGGCTAATCTTCGTGCAGCCGCGGACGGGATTCCAGGTCGCGTCGGTCCATTCGATGTGGGAGTTTAGGCTCACTTGGTCTCCTTAGGGCCTTTGTATTTAGAAACAGTTACGCGCACATGATCAGCAAACGTACCTCGACGGCGTTTCTGGGCTGGCGGTTCGCACTGGATAAGGCCTCTCTCCTCCATCTTGAGCAACACCGTCTTGTAGTTTCTCATCGTGTAAGGACGTCCGACGTTGTGGAGATCATAAATCTGCTGAGTCGTGAGCGTCTGCCCGGCAAAATCTCGAAGCAACATCTCTTCGAGATCATCCAAGGGCCGATTGAGTTCGAACAGCCTTGGGTGAATGGTCGAAGCTGGACAATAACCAAAGGAGGCGACTCCCTGATGCTGCTCAGAGCTAGCTTTCGCCATGATGTCCTTCATGATTCCGTAGGCCACCGGGTTTTTAGTGGCAAATACCAAGTGATGGCTTGTACGAACACCTCGATCATCTTTGAAGCAGAACGGAAGCACATACTTTGCTCCCAGTTCGCCCACGGCTTCGCACAGTGCCTCAATTATGGCCGGCTCTCGTTCCCATGGTGGCAAACCTGCAATTCTTTCCCTCAACCGCTGTGCGCGATCCAACCCAAACAGAGCATCCATGTGCCCTTTCACCGACTCGTTTCCCAGCCCGGGATTGACGCGGTTGTAGTTGAAGAAGAATACGCAGTCACACCCCCAATTCTTGAGGAACGAGTCTATAAGGTCGAGCGATAGTCCTTTGTAGCCCCACGGATCGGCAAACAAAAATGTCGGAACTAGGTCAATCTTCCGGAATGCTTGAACAGTCTCGTCACCGACTTCGCCGGCGTCAACTTCGGGCTGATACTTAAGGTTCTCGATCCCAGGCAGCGCGGCGATTTCGGCCCGCAATAAGCGAACATTCTCGTGATCCGCATCATTGAAGGTTGTGACAAGCCGCTCTCGCAAGTCAGGGTCAGCGATGGCCCTTTCCAGTACAAGAAGTGGTGTTGATTTCGTTCCGTCCCGGTACTTTCCGGGACCGGCGAACAGATCGATGTACGCAATTCGCCCCGACTGTTTTTTGAGTATTATCTTGGCCCACGCCCAAAAATAGTCCCGAACGATCGCCGCCTTGATGCGCGATTGTTCGGTCGATTCCTCGAAGAAGGTGTCTGTATCCATTTCTTGTTAGCGAACAAAAAGCGAACCTATCATGCTCAGTTTATCTGTAGCACACCTGCTTTTCAATAGTTTCCGTGGTGACCGCGTGATTAGCTCCCGCTCGCTAAAGTGGCCCTACAGCGGAATATTCCCATGCTTCTTAGGCGGGTTCTTATACCTCTTAGTCTCCAGCATCGCCAGCGCCTGGATCAGCTTCTTGCGTGTCTCCCGCGGCTGAATCACCGCATCCACAAATCCGCGATCAGCCGCGACATAGGGGTTAGCCAGCCGCTCGCGAAATTCTTCAATCTTCTCTTGCCGAACCGCTTCGCGATTTTCAGCGCCGTCCAGTTCGCGTTTGTAGACGATATCCACCGCGCCTTCGGGCCCCATCACCGCGATTTCGGCGCTCGGCCAGGCGTAGTTCACGTCCGTGCGGATGTGCTTTGACGACATAACGCAATACGCTCCGCCATAAGCTTTGCGCGTGATCACAGTCACTTTCGGCACCGTCGCTTCCGCAAACGCATAGAGCAACTTCGCGCCATGCCGGATGATCCCGCCATACTCCTGCTGCGTGCCGGGCAGAAAGCCAGGGACGTCTTCAAACGTCACCAGCGGAATATTGAAGCAGTCGCAGAAGCGCACGAAGCGCGCTCCCTTCACCGACGCATTGATATCGAGCGTGCCGGCGAGCATCGCGGGCTGATTGGCTACGATCCCGACCGGCTTCCCGTTGAAGCGCGCAAATCCCACGACGATGTTTTTGGCATAGTGCTCGTGAATTTCAAAAAAGTAGCCGTCATCGACGACCGTGTGAATCACGTCCTTCATGTCATACGGCATGTTCGATTGATCGGGGATCAGCGTGTCGAGCTTCTCTTCCAGACGATCGATCGGGTCGCTGCAAACCTTGCGCGGAGGGTCGTCCAGATTGTTTGACGGAATAAAACTCAACAGCTCGCGGACCATCGACAGACACTCAGCATCATCGCGACACATAAAGTGCGCGACTCCGGAAGTCTCGTTGTGAGTATGCGCTCCGCCGAGCTGGTCTTTGGTGACTTCCTCATGAGTGACCAGTTTGATCACGTCAGGTCCAGTAATGAACATGTACGAAGTCTGGTCCACCATCAGGATGAAATCGGTAATGGCCGGCGAATACACCGCGCCGCCCGCGCACGGGCCCATGATGGCCGAGATCTGCGGCACGACTCCGCTATAAAGCGTGTTGCGCAAAAAAATGTCG
This sequence comes from uncultured Acidobacteriaceae bacterium, assembly GCA_963789205.1. Classification (GTDB taxonomy): domain Bacteria; phylum Acidobacteriota; class Terriglobia; order Terriglobales; family Acidobacteriaceae; genus Acidiflorens. The sequence goes on along the minus strand of CAWBJV010000005.1, from coordinate 409,454 downwards.
GCGTAACCAGCCAGCGACATCACGCCTTCCTGAATGCGCGCGCCGCCGGAATCATTCAGTCCGATGACTGGCGCGCCCATCTTGGCCGCCAGGTCCATGATCTTGACGATTTTTCCCGCGTTGGCCTCGGAGAGCGAGCCCCCGAACACGGTAAAATCCTGCGCAAAAACAAAGACCAGCCGTCCTTCCACGCGACCGTAGCCGGTGATGAAACCGTCACCGTAATACTTCTGTTCCGCCATGCCGAAGTCGTTGCAGCGATGCGTGACCAGCTTGTCGGTTTCCTCGAAGGTACCCTCGTCGAGCAGAAAGTCGATGCGCTCGCGGGCCGACATCTTACCTTCTTTGTGCTGCCGCTCGCGCCGCTGCGCTCCTCCGCCTTCCTCGGCCAACTGGTCGCGCCGTTTCAGTTCGGCAATCTTCTCTTCGAGTTTCATAGGGAGACATTATAGGCGAGCGCTATTCCGCGACACGTCAAAACCTTTACCACAGGGAGCACAGAGGACCACGGGGAAAACTCCACAGGGTTGTTTGGTTTCCCCTGTGTTCCTCTGTGCTCCCTGTGGTAAAGGTTTTGATTTCTCGTGCGCGATGAAACGTGCGTCTCAAGCCCGCGTGGCCGCAGCATCAAACAAATTCAGAAATTCAATCTTCTTTTCAGGCGGCAGAAACGACGCCTCGAAGGAATTGCGCGCTAATTCGCGGAGGTGTTCGTCGGTGAAGCCGAATGCGTCTTGCACCAACGCGTACTCCTCGACCAGCGATGTACGAAACATCGCGGGATCGTCGGTGTTGAGGGTCAGCATCAGACCCTGGTCGAAGTAGCGCCGCACCGGATGTTGCGCGAGATCGGCGCAGCAGCCCGTCCGCAGATTGCTGGTCACGCAGATTTCAATCGGAACCTGGCTCTCGGCCAACTCTTCAATCAATTCCGGATCCTGCCCTGCAGTAAGGCCGTGGCCGATGCGTTCCGCTTTGAGATTGAGCGCGCCCCAGATGGATTCCGGCCCTGCACTCTCGCCCGCGTGAGCCGTGAGGTGAAGACCGTGCTCCGCGCCGCGCGCGTAAGCGGCTGCGAACCACTCTGGAGGACCCGCGCGCTCGTCGCCGCCAATGCCGAAGGCAACTACGTTGCGATCGTGAAACTGGATGGCGAGATCGAGCACGCTCTGGGCTTTCTCAGCGCCGAACTGGCGAACGGCATCGAATATCCACAGCAGCGAAACGCCGAAGTCTTTCTCTCCGCGCTGGCGACCCCGTTCCAGACCCTCGAAAATCGCGGCGAAGTCCTGTTTGCGCCAGAGGCAGACGCCGACCGAAACAATAACCTCCGCATGCAGAACGTTCTGCGATTTCAGCCGCTCCATCAGGCGGTACGTAATCAACTCGTAGTCGTCTGCGGCGCGCAAGTGTCCCGTCACATCCTTGAATGCTGTGAGGAAACCTGGAAAGTCTTTGTAGTTGTAGAGCTGCTCCGCTTCGGCGAGCGACGCCCCATCCATCCCGTGACGCTGACGCAGTTCCAGCAGCGTGGACGGTTCGATCGAGCCTTCGAGATGCAGATGAAGCTCGGCCTTCGGCAGCGAGAGGACGAAGCTGGTGGGCTCCGACGGCATACGCCGATTCTAAAGGATTGGGCGATTACTTTGTTTTGCAGAACTCGCTATGATGCCGGCTGTAGAAAACGTAAATCAGCAACCCCAGCGCCAGCCAGATCACAAACCGCAGCCAGGTAATGAGCGTGAGCCCGAACATCAGCCCGCCGCACAGAATTACCGAGATCAGCGGGAACCACGGCACAAAGGGCACACGGAACGACCGCTTGCGATCAGGCTGCTTGCGCCGAAGAAAGATGACGCCAAGCGAAACCAGCACAAAGGCAAACAGCGTCCCGATGTTGGCGAGGTCGGCCGCATCGCCAATATCCACGAGCCCAGCGGGAATTCCAACGGCAAAACAGGCGATCCAAGTGGACCAGTGCGGCGTCTTATATTTCGGGTGCACGGCGGAGAACAACTTCGGCAGCAAGCCGTCGCGAGACATGGCATACCAGATTCGCGCCTGCCCGTACTGAAATACGAGCAACGAAGAGATCATCCCCGTCAGCGCGCCAATCACGATCACCGAGCGGAAGAACGGGTGCACTCCCAGATATTTCATTGCGTAGGCGACGGGGGCTTCGGCGGCTTCTCCGGAAACGAAGGTCGTGTACTTCATCATGCCGAGCAGCACTAAAGCGACGCCGACGTATAGTAAGGTGCAGACAATCAGCGACATGATGATGCCGAAAGGCAAATCTTTTTGCGGATTGCGCGACTCCTCCGCCGCGGTCGAGACCGAATCGAATCCGATGTAGGTGAAGAAGACGATCGCGCCTCCGGTGACGATGCCGGCAAATCCGGAAGGCGCGAAGGGCGTCCAGTTCGCGGGCTTCACCAGCATTCCGCCGACAACCAGGAAGGTGAGGATGGCGCCGATCTTAACCATCACCATGATGTTGTTCGTTTCCGCCGATTCCTTCACTCCGCGCACCAGAAGCAGCGTGAGAATAAACACGATCAGGAATCCCGGAAGATTGAAGTAAGCGCCGGTCCATTGCCCGCCGGCCCAGACCGGACTCGCCCATTTGTCCGGCAAGTTGACGCCGAACGCCGCCAGTTGCGCTTTCGTATAGCCCGCAAAACCGACCGCCACGGCTACATTGCTGACTACGTATTCGAGAATCAGGTCCCAGCCGATGATCCAGGCAAAGATTTCGCCGAGCGTCGCATAGGAGTACGTATAGGCGCTGCCGGCGATGGGAATCATCGAGGCAAGTTCGGCGTAGCACAAGCCGGCAAAGCTACAGGCGATCGCCACCAGGAAAAACGAAATTGCGATGGAGGGCCCAGCAGGCGGACGGCCATGCATCAGCGCTCCAGCCGCGCTGCCGGTTCGAAGGAAATTCACGATCAGGTCGAGCGCCTGCGCATGCAGGATAGAAGGCGCCTGGAAATATTCACCGGCCGCCGCCGTCCCTGTAAGAACGAAGATTCCCGAACCGATGATGGCGCCGATGCCGAGCGCCGTCAGCGACCACGGCCCCAGCGTCTTACTGAGCCTGGTTTCTGGGTGCTCCGAGTCCGAGATCAGTTTGTCGATGGACTTGCAACAGAAAGCCTGGCTGTTGGAAGTACGGACCACGCCGTCTGCTGGCTCGATGGATAATTGCGGCAAGAGTTCGTTGTCTCCTCACAGCGGGAGTCGGGCATGAGCGCTGGCCCATGCCCGGCAATGCTCGCGGCCCCGGCTAACGGCTTACCGCTTCGCCTGACCGCGTACCAGCTTTTTCACCTTGCGCTTCTTCGATCCACGCGCGTAATCGCGCGGCTTCTTCGGCTTTTCCGCTTTGATCTTCTTGCGGGCGGCTCGCTTAGTTTTCTTACGTTCGTCTTTAGTTAGCTTCTTTGTGTTTGCCATCAGTGCGTTTTAAATCCTCTCTTAAATTCATGCTGCGTATCTCAAGGCTCGCGGCTCGAAGATGACAGCTTTATGCCTTCTCCAGCTGCGCATACCTCTCCACCAGCTTCTTCAAACCGAAGCGAGGGAATTGTACCGTAATCTTGGCGTCTTCCCCATCTCCTTCGCGCTGAAACACCGTCCCCTCGCCATATTTCGGGTGCTTGACTTTCTGCCCGGGACGGAATCCGCGCTTGCCTTTCGGCTCCTCGGGCATCATTTTTGGGACATGGAACTTCTTGCCCCGTGACGCAAAAAATTCGGCGATATTGTCGATGGAGTTGTAGTTCGCGAGCGGAGTCACCGTCTTCGGCTTGACCCGAGCCGGGTTCCAGGCGGCGCTCTGGTCTTCGTCTTCGTAGGAATAGTGCGTGCTCTGCCCGTGTGGCGCGGACACTCTTGTCCGCGAACCGCCAGCAGAAGAAGGGAATGTAGACGAGGCAATGGATGCAGAGGATCCCCTTTTCCGCGATCCGCCCAGTTCTTCCACCAGTTGCGGCGGAACTTCTTCCAGAAATCGCGAAGGCACGCTAGCCTCGGGCATGTCCGTCCCATACCGCCGCCGATACACAGCGCGCGACAAAATCAGCGTGTCCATGGCGCGCGTCATGCCGACGTAGCACAGCCGCCGCTCTTCTTCGATCGCGTCCGGCTCCAGCATGGTGCGCGAATGCGGAAACAACCCTTCCTCCATTCCCGCAAGCACCACCAGAGGAAACTCCAATCCCTTGGCCGCGTGCAGCGTCATCAACGTGATCTGCGCGTGCTCGTCATACTGGTCAGCATCGCTGACCAGCGCCGCGTGATCAAGGAACTGATCGAGCGTCTCCCCACGATCGCGCGAATCCATGGCCGCGTTCACCAGCTCGCGCAGGTTCTCGATCCGCGAGTAGGATTCCGGCGTATCTTCCTCTTCCAGTTGCTTGATGTATCCGGTGCGGTCGATCAGAAATTTGAGAAGCTCGGCCGTATTGGCCGCCGCGCCGGGAGCGCGAAACCCCTCAACCGCCCCATCGGTGGAGAGACGGGCACCGTCACCCGTCCCCTCGTCTTCCGCAGATTCGCCAGCGGCAAAATCAAAACTAAAGTTGCCCGGATCGAAATCAGTATCACTCTCCTCATCTCGCGTAGGGACGGCCGCCCCCGGCTGTCCAGCCGAGCGAAGCTCGGCAGCCGCCTCAGGTCCCGACTCCGCCCCCGCCGTCTCTTCCAACCGTTCCACATAAGCCCCCGCCAGCATCGCCCGCCCGTCTTCAATCAGTTCGCGAAAGCTCTTCAACGCAGCCAACGCTCGCGCCGGCAACAACTGCCGCTTAATCGCTTCGCCAATCGCGCCCCACATCGACAGCCCCGTTTCAAGCGCGAGCCGCTCCATCATCTCGATCGTCGTCTTGCCAATCCCGCGCACCGGCGTATTAATCACCCGCAGCAGCGAAACCGAATCGTCCGGGTTCTGGATGACCTTCAAATACGAAATTAGATCTTTGATCTCAGCCCGCTCATAGAACGAGAAGCCGCCCACTACGTGATACTTCAACTGATAGCGGCGCATCGCCTCTTCGAATAGTCGCGATTGCGAATTCGTCCGATAGAGCACGGCCGCTCGCGCCGTTTCGCCGTTTTCGCCTGCTTGCCGCACGTAGCGGTTGATCGTATCGGCCGCAAACAACGCCTCGTTCTCCCCGTCCGGAGCCTCGTAATATCCGATCTTCGCCCCGCCCTGCCGTGAGGTCCAGAGGTTCTTGCCTTTCCGCCGGACGTTGTTCCCGACCACCGCCGACGCCGCGCCTAGAATATTCTGCGTCGAGCGGTAGTTCTCCTCCAGCCGCACGATTTTCGCTTCCGGAAAGTCGGCCTCAAACTCGAGAATGTTACGAATATCGGCCCCGCGCCAGGAGTAGATCGACTGATCCTCATCGCCTACGGCGCAGACGTTGTGCCCGGCGCCGGCCAGCAACCGCATCAGTTCGTACTGCGGACGGTTCGTGTCCTGATATTCATCCACCAACAGATACTGAAATCGCCGGTTGTAATATTCGCGCACCGCCGCCACCGATTTGAGCAGGCGCATGGCTTCGAGCAACAGATCGTCGAAGTCCATTGCGTTCGCTTTGAGCAGCTCCTTGCGGTACTCCTCGAAAATGTGGGCGATCTTCTCGGTCTTCGGATCCGCCGATTGCAGGTAAATTTCCTGCGGATCGAGCATGTGATTCTTAGCCCATGAAATCCGTGAGAGCACGTTGCGCGGAGTCAACTGCTTGTCGTCCAGCCCCAACCGCCGCATGATGCCTTTGACGACTTGCTGCTGATCGCTCTCGTCGTAGATGACGAAATTTTTCGTAAGCCCGATCGGCGGCTGTCCCGGCACAGGAGAAGGAATCCGCAAAGCCTCAATATCCCGCCGCAGCACCCGCACGCAAAACGAGTGGAACGTAGAAATCACCGGCTTGGCAATGCTGAGCCCGCCGACAAGTTTTTCTACCCGCTCCGCCATCTCCGCCGCGGCCTTGTTGGTAAAGGTCATGGCGAGAATCGATTCCGGCATCACGCCCATCTTCTCGATCAGATAAGCAATGCGAAACGTGATGACGCGAGTCTTCCCGCTGCCCGCCCCGGCCAGAATAAGCACTGGCCCGTCGGTAGTTTCAACCGCTTCGCGTTGTTGCGGGTTTAACTCGTCTAGAAACGACAAAAGAGAATGGCTCCAGAGATGCGCTAGATGAATTTTACTCGAATCGACATGCCCGACCTCGCTACCATCCGATTCTTCCGATACTCTGCGCGAGAAGGAGGATGCGTAGAGTAGACTCGCTTTATGCGGGGCGTGATCTACCTTGCAATAGCACTCGCGATTGCGGTGGCGCTAATGCTCTGGCCTGTGTTATCGGATGCACGGCACTGGTTTCCTCGCAGGAAAGCCAAGAAGACAAGCCCTTAGTATTCTCTCCCGACGTACATTAAAGAATAGCCACTTGCCATTGGAAGACGCGAAATTCGGCCAGCCTGGCGAAGTCGCGCTCGTTCGCGGTGATCACCGTCGCGCCCATTCGCGCGGCGCTCATCGCAATCAGCGCATCGTTTGCCAGACGTCCCTGCCCGATCTTTTCGTAGCCGTATCTAGCCGCCAAGCGCGCCAGTACTCGTCCGGCTTGAGTCCAGTCACCGAGGGTCGGAACCAGAATCCGTTTAACCCGGTCGAAGTCGCGCTCCATTCGTTCCAGTGATTTTCGAACGCGGTCTGATGCTCCCGCATAGAGTTCCTCGAGCACCACAGCGCTGAGCCAAAGCGGAGCATCGACCGAGAACCGCCGCAGCGACAAGATGGCATCGTCTCCCCGACGCATTCCGCTAATGTAGATAGAGGAGTCGAACACGGCAGCTCGCATCTAGCGATCCAATTTTCCGAAAACATCCTTGATTTCGCCGCCGCTTCTGAGGAAACGCTCGTTGGCCTCGAGAGTGAGCCGATTGCTTTCGTGTTCGGAGATCGCCAAATCGAGCGCCCGCTCGATAGTCTCAGTCTCGGTCTTTGCTCGCAAAGCTTTTTGAGCGCGTTTAATTTTTACAGAATCCAGTTGAAAGTGTTTATGTGCGCGCCTGCTTGTCGTTGCCATTGAAGCGGTCCTCCACCCAAACAGCATAGCATGTGATGTACATATATTCAATTTCTTTGTACATCCAAAGGAAAACAAACACATAGGCGGATCCCCTTGGAAAGGGTCGTAAACTCGCCCGTTCCAGCGCTGCTATAATTAAGAATTGCGCTCATGAAGAAGAACCCGCTAGTAGCTGCCGCCACGGATGACACCGCCGAAACTCCCGCCCGCCGCCGAATCCGCTCGACCACCGTCCTCTGCGTCCGCCGCAACGACAAAGTCGTCATGGCTGGCGACGGACAGGTCACGCTCGGCGAATCCGTCATTAAGCACGGGGCGAAGAAGATTCGCCGCCTCTATCAGGACAAGATTCTTGCCGGATTTGCCGGCTCGACCGCGGACGCTTTCACTCTGTTCAGCCGGTTCGAGTCCAAGCTGGAGCAGTATCACGGCAATCTCGGCCGCTCCGCCGTCGAACTCGCAAAAGACTGGCGCACCGACAAGTTTCTCCGCCATCTGGAAGCCCTGTTGCTGGTTTCCGACAAGGAAGCGACGTTCCTGTTAAGCGGTCAGGGAGACGTGATCGAGCCCGATACCGGCATTGCGGCAATCGGCTCCGGCGGCCCGTTTGCGCAGGCAGCGGCGCAAGCCCTGGCCGATCACACCAAGCTCTCTTCGCGAGAAATTGCCGAAGAAGCAATGAAGATTGCCAGCCGCATGTGCATCTATACCAATGACAGGATTACGATTGAGGAGTTGTGAGGCGAGGTCTCAGGTGTCAGGTTTCAGGAAAATCAAACCCTGACACCCGAGACCTGAGACCTGACACCTGATTTTTTATGGCCATTTACTTACCCGGAACCGCCGAAGAAGAACAAGTCACGCTCGACGAACTGACGCCGCGCGAAATCGTCGCCGAACTCGACAAGTACGTTGTCGGTCAAAAAGACGCCAAGCGCGCCGTCGCCATTGCTCTGCGCAACCGCATGCGCCGGCAGAAGCTCGCGCCCGAAATGGCCGAAGAGGTCATCCCGAAAAACATAATTATGATCGGGCCCACCGGCGTCGGCAAAACCGAAATCGCCCGCCGACTCGCCAAGCTGGCCAACTCGCCGTTCCTGAAAGTCGAAGCTTCCAAGTTCACCGAAGTCGGCTACGTCGGACGCGATGTGGAATCAATGATCCGCGACCTGGTGGAGATCGCCATCGAAATGGTCCGCGAAGAGAAACTAGAGGACGTCTCCGACAAAGCCGAACTGAACGCGGAAGAGCGCCTGCTCGATATTCTTCTGCCCCCAATCTCGCCGCGCCCGTCGGATTCCAGCTCGAGTGGTGGCGTGGTTATCGACGCCAGCACCACCCTGACCGAATCCTCCAGCCGCACCCGCGAGAAACTGCGTCAGCAATTACGCGAAGGCAAACTCGACGACCGCACCGTCGAAATCGAAACTCGCGAGCGCAATTTTCCGTCGTTTGAAATTATCTCCAACCAGGGCGTCGAGGAGATGGACGTCAATCTCAAGGACATGTTGCCCAACATCTTCGGCCAGCGCACCAAGAAGCGGAAGATGAAGGTCAATGAGGCCTTCGAGTACCTGATCCAGGAAGAAGAGCAGCGCCTGATCGACATGGAGCAGGTCACGCGCGTCGCCGTCGACCGAGTCGAAAACTCCGGCATCATCTTCCTCGATGAAATCGACAAGATCGCCGGGCGTGAAAGCGGCCATGGTCCGGACGTCTCGCGCGAAGGCGTGCAGCGCGACATTCTTCCCATCGTCGAAGGCACCACCGTCAACACGCGCTACGGCATGGTGCGCACCGACCACATCTTATTCATAGCCGCCGGCGCGTTCCACGTCTCGAAGCCGAGCGACCTGATTCCCGAATTGCAGGGCCGCTTCCCCATTCGCGTGGAACTGCAATCGCTCACCATGGCAGACTTCGTCCGCATCCTGACCGAGCCGAAGTCTTCGTTGACCAGGCAGTACATCGCGCTGCTCGAAACCGAGGGCGTGAAGCTGGAGTTCACGCCCGAAGCGCTGGAAGAAGTCGCGCGCTTTGCTTTTCGTGTAAACGAAGGCACAGAAAACATCGGCGCCCGCCGCCTGCATACGATCATGGAGCGCGTGCTCGACGAGATCAGCTTCGAGGCTCCCGAAAAGAAGGGCCAAGAGTTCAAGGTGGACGCGGCCTACGTGCAAAAGATGCTCAGCGAGATTGTGAAGGATCAGGATCTGTCGCGCTACATATTGTAGAAATTCTTAACCACAGGGGACACAGAGGTACACAGGGAAAATCCAAAGATCCCTCTGTGCACCCCCGTGTACCTCTGTGCTCCCTGTGGTTGTCTTTTTGCTCTTCTCGCGAACTGTCGCTTTCTGCTAAGCTCACGGCTTTCCAGTCGCCTCCTATTTCTGAACCCATGACTCTAGACCGCACACGCCTGCAATCCCTCATGGAGCGCGAACAAAAGCGCTTCGTCACCGAACGCCCTAAATCCAAAGCCATCTACGAACGCGGCAAGAACTCGCTGCTCTCCGGCGTCCCCATGAACTGGATGGTGAAGTGGGCCGGAGCTTTTCCTCCCGTTGTCCGCGAGGCCCAGGGCGCGCACTTTTACGACGTTGACGGCCATCGCTACGTGGACTTCTGCCTCGGCGACACCGGCGCAATGACCGGGCATTCTCCCTTCGCCACCGCGAAAGCTATCGAGGAGCAGGTCAAACGCGGCATCACGCTCATGCTGCCATCCGAAGACGCCGTCTTTGTCGCCGAAGAGTTGCAGCAGCGCTTCGGCTTGACCTACTGGCAGTTTGCCCTCACGGCCACCGACGCCAACCGCTTTTCGATTCGTCTAGCGCGCCAGATTACCGACCGCGCGAAAATCCTGGTCTTCAATTGGTGTTACCACGGCTCGGTGGATGAAACTTTCATCACCCTTCATCCCGACGGTACCGTCGGAGCGCGGCGCGGCAACATCGGCCCGCCGGTCGATCCTTCCGTGACTACGCGCGTCGTTGAATTCAATGATGTCCCCGCGCTCGAACAGGCGCTCGCTCACGGCGACGTCGCCTGCGTGCTGGCGGAGCCTGCGTTGACCAACGTCGGCATCGTGCATCCCATTCCCGGCTACCACCACGCGCTGCGCGAGCTCACGCGCAAGTACGGCACTCTGCTCATCATCGATGAGACGCATACCATCTGCGCCGGACCCGGCGGCTACACTCGCGCCGAAAACCTCGATCCCGACTTCCTCGTCTTCGGCAAGCCCATCGCTGGCGGACTCCCTGCGGCAACTTACGGCTTCACCCAAAAAGTCGCGGACATGATTCTCGAGCGCCACAGCCTCGAAGACAGCGATACCGGAGGAATCGGCGGAACCCTCGCCGGCAATGCTCTCTCCCTGGCTGCGATGCGGGCTACGCTAACCAAAGTTCTCACCAAAGAAGCTTTCGACCGGATGATTCCCCTGGCCGAGCGCTGGACCGCCGGCGTACAAAAAGTCATCGACGATTTCGGACTCCCCTGGCACGTCACGCGCCTCGGTTGCCGCGCCGAATATCTTTTCGGCCCCAACGAGCCCAAGAACGGAACCGAAGCCCACGATGCGATGGACTTCGAACTCGAGCGCTTCATGCATCTCTACGCCATGAATCGCGGCATCCTGCTCACGCCCTTCCACAACATGGCGCTGATGTCGCCCGCAACCGCGCCCGAGGACGTCGACCTCCACAGCAAAGTTTTTCGCGAAGCCGTGCGCGACCTAACGGGATGAGCGCGTGTGGCGCGGGCGCCCCCGCCCGCGTATCGACGCAGAGACTAAGGTGGACGTGGTCGGCTCGTGTGGGGCGCGGGCGACTCGCCCGCGCAACCTCTGATACTCTTCTTCCTTCCGCATGACACCGCATCCTGGAAGGTTCATCACTCCGACAGCGCTCTGCCTGCTGCTCGCCTGCTGCGCTCAGACCGGACCGCCGCTGCCGCCGTCGCTCGAACTCCCAAAGCCGCCCACGGATCTTCGCGCCAGCCGCAAAGGCAATCGCGTCACGCTCAGCTGGAGTGAGCCCACGCTCACCACTGACCGCCAAAGCGTGCGCTACCTTGGTCCGACCCTCGTCTGCCGCAGCCTCGAACCTGAAATCACGACGTGCGGAAATTTTGCTGCCATGTTACCGGCGCCATCCTCTCTGCCTGCGGCCCCGCAGAAGTCAGGCTTACCGCGCCCCGCCCCCGAGACCTACACCGACACACTGCCACCAACCATGCAGCAGGAGGACCCTTCCGTCGAGGTCACCTATGCCGTCGAGGCCTTAAACCGCAACGCCCGCGGCGTGGGATTGTCGAATCGCGTGCACGTCCCCGCCGTTGCGACGCTGCCCCCGCCGGGCGACGTGGCCGCCGAACTCACTGGCGATGGCGTCGTCCTCACCTGGACAAGCCACGGCGAATTACACACCCCCGGCATTCAACATCGTTATCGAATCTATCGGCGCGACGAAACCTCCGGCAAAGACGCGATAGCAGGCGAAGTCCCTTTAGGCGAGTCTGGCCCCGCGCATTTCACGGACTCAACCTTCGAATGGGAAAAGACCTACCTCTACCGCATCACCGCCGTGAGCATCGTCAAACGACCCGACAGCGAGGTGCAGGTTGAGGGCGACGATACTCCGCGGGTGCGCGTCATCGCCCATGACGTCTTTCCGCCCTCCGTGCCCGCCGGGTTGCAGGCGGCGTACTCGGGCGAAGGACAAACACCATTTATTGATCTCATCTGGGCGCCAGTGACGAACGCCGATCTCGCGGGATACAACGTCTATCGCAGGGACGGGAGTGAAGCCCCGATGAAGCTGAATTCCGAGCTGGTGAAATCGCCGTCGTATCGCGATAGCGCCGCCGGCTCAGGCAAAACCTACACCTACTCCGTGTCCGCAGTGGACGTGCGTGGAAACGAAAGCCAGCGCTCCGAGGAAACCAGCGAGTCCGTCCCGTAGCGGAGTGATCCGAAGATCGCGGCGAAATTCTTTACCACAGGGGGCACAGGGGAACACAGGGGGAACACAGGGAACTTCTCCGCGAGCCGACTATCAAATTTGATCCCTAAAGCTCTCCCCTGCGGTCTTTCCCCTGTGTTCCCCTGTGCCCCCTGTGGTAAAGAATGCCCCGTAGCCGAAAATACCCTCGCGAATTTTTCCTACGCGATCTTTCCGCCCCTGGTCATTAGAAATTGTGTTTAGATATTGCTCTGATGAAATACTGCCGATTCGATCTCAACGGCTCCGCCCACTATGGCCTCGTCGAGTCTGTCGCGGGCAGCGAGGAAATCACTCGCCTGCTCCTCCAGCCTCCGCAGGATAGCGAAGGCGACGTCGAAGGCCTTCCCAGCCGCCGCATGGACCGCATCCCCCTCACACAGGCTTCCCTGCTGCCCCCGGTGGAACCTTCAAAAATCGTTTGCGTCGGCCGTAACTATCGCGAGCACGCTGCCGAACTCGGCAACGAAGTTCCGCAGGAGCCCCTGTTATTTTTCAAGCCGCCATCCGCCCTGCTGCCGCCGGGTGGAACGATTCTTCGGCCAAAAGTTTCCGAGCGCACCGACCACGAAGGTGAACTGGGCGTCGTGATCGCCCGGCGCTGCCACCTTCTCACCGAGAGCGATGACGTGCGCCCCTACATCCTCGGCTACACGTGCATAAATGATTTCACCGCCCGCGATCTGCAGAACAAGGACGGGCAATGGACCCGCGCCAAGGGCTTTGACACCTTCTGCCCAGTCGGACCCGTGGTCGCCGACGGCCTCGATCCCTGGGCCGGCGTCCAGGTCGAAACCCGAGTGAATGGCGATGTGCGGCAGTCCGGCAACACGCAAGATTTTATCTTCCCGCTCGACGTCATCATTCGTTACATTTCGCAGATCATGACGCTCGAACCCGGAGACCTGATCGCAACCGGCACGCCCAAAGGCGTCGGACCGGTAGTCGCGGGCGATGCCGTCGAAGTTTCGATCGAAGGCATCGGCCAGTTACGCAACCCCGTAGCCGACCAACCATAGCGAGGTCTTTTGCTTGTGTGGGGACGGGCGCCCTCGCCCGTCCAAGCCGAGCGCAGCTCGGCAGCTGCCGGTGGTCGCTGCAATTCCGGATTGTGGGAGGAAAAAAGAAGCCCCCGCGCAACGCACACGCAAGGGCCTTCTGGTTTCTGCCTCGTGATTAACCCGGACAGCTTCTATGCCGCTATCTCCAGGTACTCCTCGGGCCGATCCTCGAATTCTTTTCTGCACTCTTCCGAGCAGAAAAAGTATTTCTTCCCCGCAAACTGGGTGCGGAATTCGGCTTCCCTCTCATCGACTCTCATTCCACAAACAGGATCAGTTGTCATCACTCCTCCTATTGGAGAATTTGTTCCTTTGGCCTCCACTGACAGCAATGACCTTTCCGTTCTCTGCCGTTCTCCAAGTGACTGTCCCCGTTCATCTTTTCCGGCCGGCAATTTCTTCTGCACAAAACGTGCGGAAAATTCTTCCACCCCCGTGCACCTTATACCCACCGCTCTCCTCGCAACTCAAATTCACGCTCTATACTTCGTTAGCAGTGCTAAGTAATTAGGAGGAAGCGCCCATGGAAGGCTCCCGGCGTGGTTTCGAAACATGTCTCAAACTCTTACAGGCAGGCGATGCGGACGGTCTCCGCCGAATTCTGCAACAAGATCCCGCCCACTCCGAGGCCCGCGACTCGACCGGCGTGAGCCTGCTCATGCATTCCCTCTATCGCGGCCGCCGCGACTTTGCGGGACTGATCGCAACCAAGAAAACGGCGCTCGATATTTTCGAAGCAGCCGCGCTCGGCCGTCTCGATCGCCTCAAGCAATGCCTTCGCGACGACCCGTCCGCTATCAACTCCCACTCACGAGACGGCTTCACCGCCCTGCACTTCGCCTGTTTTTTCGGCCAGCCCGACGCCGCCCGCCTGCTGATCGAAGGCGGAGCGGCAGTCGACGCCGTGGCTGCGAATCCGACGCAGGTCGTGCCGCTGCACTCCGCCGCCTCATCCCGCAACCTGGAAGCCGCACGCCTTCTACTCGAACGCGGAGCCCCCGTAAACGCCCGTCAACAAGCAGGATGGGTTCCGATTCACGCCGCCGCCCAGAACGGAGATCGCCCCATGGTGGAACTACTGCTCAAGCACCACGCTGATCCGAAACTAGCTAACGACGAGGGCAAGACCTCAGCCATGGTAGCGAGAGACAAAGGCCACGCGGAGATAGCTACCCTGCTGGAAGAGTAACCCGTGCCCGTGGAGCGACGGGCGTCCTCGCGAGCCTGCCCTGAGCGAAGTCGAAGGGTCCAGCCGATTCGTGAGCACGCAAGGTACGACCCGAAAACACCGCTAAATCCATGATTTTAATGGATAGCGAACCGGCGTCCTCGTGGCTCGCTAACTCGCGTTACCGGTGACGTTGACTTTGTAGCTTGCTTCCCGATCTGTGCATCAAACCGTCTATAATGCAATATTGGTTCCTCGGGAAGCCCGATTTAAAAAGCCCGATCCAAAAATAGCGGCAAAAATAACGATAAGAGAAGCGATCAAAATTATGTCGACGAAGTTGAAGGTCACCGTCATTGCCAGTTCGCTGGCCATTCTGCTGTTCACCATCGTTGGCGGTTTCGTCAACGTTCGCGCCTCTTCGAATGATGGCGCGTATCGCCAGCTATCCGTCTACAGCGAAGTGCTGTCGCGCATCCGCCTCGAATACGTTGAGGAGCCCAATATCGCTGGCGTCACCGACGGCGCGCTGCACGGTCTGCTGGAATCGCTCGACGCCAATTCCAGCTATTTGTCGGCTGCCGAGTACAAGCACTACAAGTCGATGAAGACGGACGGCAAGGCCGATATCGGCGCCACCGTCTCGAAGCGCTTCGGATACGCGGCCGTGGTCGCGGTGATTCCCGGAGGCCCGGCGGACAAAGCCGGTGTCGAGAACTCCGACATCATCGAGTCCATCGAGGGCAAGACCACGCATGACATGTCGCTGGCTGAAATTCACGGCCTCCTTTCTGGCGAGATCGGATCTACGATCACCGTGGCCGTGGTCCGACCGCGGCGAGCCGAACCGCAGAAGATTGTGATCACACGCGACATGGTCACCATCCCGCCCGTTAGCGAAAAGATGCTGGCTGACAATGTCGGCTACATCCAGGTGGACGCGTTCCCGGAAGGCAAGTCGCAGGAGATCGCCGGCAAGATTCGCGACTTGCAGAAACAGGGAGCGAAAAAGCTCGTACTCGATCTGCGCAACTCCGCCAGTGGCGCGGAGTCGGAGGGCATTGCCGCCGCCAATCTTTTCCTTGACCACGGCACTATCACTTATCTGCAGGGGCAGAAGTATCCGCGCGAGGCTTTCAACGCCGACCCCGCCAAAGACATCACGAAGCTTCCCGTGGCTGTGCTGGTGAATCGTGGCACGGCGGGCCCAGCCGAGATCGTGGCCGCCGGGATCCTCGAGAACGCTCGTGGCGACGTGGTCGGTGACAAGACCTTCGGCGACGGCTCGGTGCAAAAAGTGATCGAGATGCGGGACAACTCCGCCCTCATTCTTTCGATCGCGAAGTATTACTCGCCGAGCGGAAAAGCAATACAGGATGCGGCCGTCACGCCGAACGTTCTGATCGCCGACACTGCGGACGACGACGCTGGATTGCCTGACGAAGATCAGCAGGCAGCTCCCGGCGAAAAGCCCGGCGACAAGAAGGACGAGAAACCGAAGAACACGATAGACGAGCAACTGAACAAGGCGCTGGAAGTTTTGAAGAACCGGGAATCGAAGGGGTAACAAAAGAGTTCAGAGTTTCAAGGTTTCAAGGTTTCAAAGTCACGATCGCTCGCCTCGGCGGGCGATTTCTTTTTTGTCATTGAGAAACTCGGGGGCAAAAGCTCACGCTTCCGGTAACATTGAAACTTGAAAAGTCTGAAACCTTGAAACCTGCGCCTCAAGCCTGCGCTCGCTGATGAAAATCATCTACCAACATCTTCCGACAGTAGAAATTGGCGGACTGAAGTTGGTCGGAGTCGTCCTCTTCCTGTTGCTCGTCGTGCTCTCCGCCGCGGTGGGCGCGACCGCTGGACTGTTACTCGTCTACTCGACGGACCTGCCCCAGGTTGAAGAACTCGAGCGTTACCGCCCCAGTTCCGTCACCGAGCTCTATGACGGACAGGGCAGGGTTATCGGCACCTTTGCGCTCCAGCGCCGCGTCGTTGCTGCCTATGACGACTACCCGGAGGTTCTCCGTAATGCCCTGGTCTCGATCGAAGACAAGGATTTCTACCGGCACTCGGGCATCAACATCTGGCGCATCGTAGGCGCGGCTTATCGCGACATGGAATCCGGCGGGAAAGTGCAGGGAGCGTCCACGCTCACCATGCAACTAGCACGCAATCTGTTTCTCTCTCCCGACCGCTCGTTTTATCGCAAGGTGCAGGAAGCGCTGCTCGCCATCCAGATCGAGCGTCGATTTACAAAACCGCAGATCTTCACGCTCTACGCCAACCAGATTTTCCTCGGCCACGGCGCCTACGGTTTTGAAGCGGCTTCTGAATACTATTTCAGCAAACCAGCCAGGCAGTTGAAACTCGAAGAAGCCGCGTTGCTCGCGGGACTTCCCAAGGCGCCGCAATATTACTCGCCGGTCACCCACCCGGAGCGCGCCATCAAGCGGCGCAACCTCGTGCTCAATGCCATGCTTGAGGACGGCAAGATCACCGCCGCACAAGCCGCGGATGCCAAGAGCAAGGGGATCGTGCTCAACCTGCAGAAAGATCCGAATTCGCTGGCTCCGCACTATGTGGAGGAAATCCGGCGCTACCTCGAAGGGAAGTATGGCAGCGATCAGGTTCACGAAGGCGGACTGCGCGTTTATACCTCGCTCGATATGGATCTACAAAAATCCGCGCGCCAGGCGCTGCTCGATGGCCTCGCTGCCTACGAGCGCCGGCATGGCTGGCACGGCAAACTTCTCAACGTAATTGCCCAGGGTCAGAAACTCGGCAAGTATGAAGATGCGGATTGGGATGAGGAGCCCGAAATCAACGGATACATGCACGCGCTGGTGATTCAAGTCTCGCCGGCGGCCGCAACCCTTCGCTTCGGCCAGCACGTGGCCACGCTCGCGCCGGCCGATGTGGCCTGGACAAAACTCAAGCCCAAGTCCAAGCTTCCCGACATTCTCCATGCCGGCGACGTCGTCTACATAAAAGTGCTCTCGCTCGATGCGAGCGGAAAGGCGCGCGTCAGCCTGGAACAGGATTCCGGGGCCGAAGGAGCGCTCGTCGCCATCGATAACGCGACCGGGGAGATCAAGGCCATGGTCGGCGGCCGTGACTTCAACCTCTCAAAGTTCAACCGCGCCACGCAAGCTCTCCGCCAGGTCGGATCGTCTTTCAAGCCGTACGTCTATACCGCCGTGATTGACCAGGGCGGCAGTCCCAGCGACACTATTCTGGACGAGCCCGTAACTTTTCAAACTGCGTCCGGCCCTTACTCGCCGCACAACTACGACGACAAGTTTGAGGGCACCATCACGCTGCGCCGCGCGCTCGCCCAGTCCAGAAACATCCCGGCGCTGAAGCTTGCCGACCGCATCGGCATCAAGACCGTAATCGACTACGCGCACCGCTTCGGCATAACCGCAAATATTCCCGCATATCTTCCGGTGGCGCTGGGCTCGGCGGAAATCACGCCGCTCGAACAGACCTCAGCCTTCAGCGTGTTTCCCAACGACGGCGTGCGCGTCGCGCCGCGCTATATCACCAAGGTGACCGATTATGAAGGCCGCATTCTGGAGGAAGATTTTTCCGACATCAAAGACGCCATCAGTTCGCGTACCGCGCGCATCATGACATCGATGCTGCGGGATGTGGTGCTTCACGGCACAGCGGCCGCCGCCGCCAAAATGCCTTATCCGCTGGCGGGCAAGACGGGCACGACCAACGACTTCACCGACGCCTGGTTCATAGGCTTTTCTCCCTCGCTAACTTGCGGCGTCTGGATCGGCTACGATGAAAAAAAATCCCTCGGCGAGAAAGAGACCGGAGCACACGCCGCCCTGCCGATCTGGATGCAGTTCATGAACGTCGCCCTGGCGGGCAAGGATCCCGGCGAATTCCAGCCGGCACCGGGTCAAGAGAACTCCGCGGTTGCACGGAAAGTCGACACTCCAGACGTCGCGCCCGGCGACGGCGAAACACACTAGTGATCCGTCGCGAAACTAACAGCAAATCCCAATTCGCCAGCCTTTGTCATCCCGAGCGAAGCGAGGGACGCCTAGTCGCCCGAGAATGTGTGCCGGGAGTAGGGGGCCCTCGCTTCGCTCGGGATGACAATTCATGAAATTAAATTCAACGTCGGCGCACTAACCTCCGCATCAATCGGCCAATCCGTACGATTCGATAAAGAGGAAAAAGCGCTTCCGGCAATCGCACTGCGGCAATCTCTCCCGCGCCCGGCGTCCAGACCAGCCGCCAGAGATATCGCAAGCGGTCGCCCGGGCGCTCACGTAGCTTCAGGATCAGCCGGAAGTATTCCGTGGATTCGAAATCGTAGGCCGCACCGCGAGCGAGACGTTCGGCGAATTCGCTGCCGAGGGCGGGCACTCCAGGATCGGCCGCAATTATTTCCTCCGCGGGTTTGGGAATCTCTGCCCGAAGCACATTCTCCACCAGCCAGAAACTTACGCCGAGGATGCGAGCTATCCCCACGGCGCGCGCCCGAGAAAACACCAGCGAGTAGTCGATCGTCTCAGTTCCGGAGTAGGACCGCAAAGTCTCCGCGATGTCCGAAAGCCAGATCAGCCGCGTCCAAAGATGCTTGGCAGCGTGCAGGCACAGCACCAGCAGCAAGTCCTCTGAAGACAGGCAAGGTACCTCGCAGCCGCTGACGACAATCTTCCCGGCGCGTGCCATCAGATCTTCCACGCCCATATCGACCGCATAGAAACGCGGCAGCAACGCCCACTGCAGCTCGACCAGGTTCTCTCCGGCTGCGCTGTCAAACGAACGCTCGTAGCCAGTCCGCAACCACAATCGTTCGATGGCCTGACTCTCGACTGCTGGCTTGACGTGCGCAGAAGGGCGATATCCGATTTCAGCCAGAGCCTGCTTCGCTCGGTCGAAGTCCGCGGGAGAAATCAAGAAGTCGAGATCCGAAAAGCTTCGCAGGCCGATATCGCGATAAAGCGATTGCGCGAGCACAGGCCCCTTGTATGGGAGCGCCCGTAACTGCCGGCGCTCGAAGTGCTGCATGATGCGCGCCACTTCAGCGGCGAACCATAAGCTGCGCCGCAGGTTCTCTTCATACGCGGACCGCAGCGATCGCTCGACTTCCGGCGGAAGGCCGCGGCCATCTTTGACGCGACCAAGTTCGATCAGATTGCGCGCCACGAGCGGAAGGACTCCATGGTATTCAGCCAGGCGAAGAACTTCGCGCCAGTCGAGCGCAAAGAGATTCCAATTCGCAATGCGCTCGCGCCTCTCCGGAGTCGGCTCCGCGCTCGTCAGCGCGCAAAGGAACTCGAAGCCGTCTTGTGTTTGCAGTCGAGTGCTCGACACCGAAGGCGGAGGGAAGAGTTCGGTCATGGAGGCGGATTCTTCGGCGCGACGGCCTGACCGCAGCGGCTAAAGCCGGAACTGGAGTGAGCCCGTTGCCGCAGCGCTGAAGCGCTGCGCCACCCAAAAATCAATTGGGAACGCGAATCGCCACTATAATACAGAGTCCTGGCGCGTCCGAGCTTCGGTTGTAGTACACGATTCGCAAATAGCCGTCCCACTTTCATGGACCGAGTCGTTTTCGAATCCGTCTGCAAGATTTTTCGCCATCGTCCAGCTCTGTTCAATTGGCTTGGACGAGAGCGGGGCGGCGAAACCATCGCCCTGAAAGACGTTTCTTTCTCGGCAGGAAGCTCCGAGGTTTTAGTGCTGCTCGGCCCGAACGGCAGCGGAAAGACCACGGCTCTCAAGCTGATCTCGACCATGCTCCTGCCCGATGCCGGATCGGTACGCGTGGACGGCTTCGACGCACGGCGTGATGCCGGTAAGGTCCGGCGGCAAGTCGGCATCGCCGTTGCCGCAGAGCGCTCATTCTTCCCTCGTCTCTCCGCTTCTGAGAACCTCGATTTCTTTGCCGCCCTCGACGAAGTCCCGCGCAGCGAGCGCGCACCGAGGATCAAAGAGGTTCTCCGCGACACCGGCCTGGAAGAGCAAGCCGACACGCTGGTCATGAAGTTCTCCAGCGGCATGTACCAGCGACTGGGGATCGCGCGCGCCCTGGTCAAACGACCCAGTGTGCTTTTGCTCGACGAACCGACGCGCAGCCTCGACGCCGCCACCACGGCGCACTTCTGGGCCACGATCCGCGCTTTGGCACGGCAACAGACCACGGTTCTGCTCGCCACTCACAACTTCGCTGAGGCGGCCGCGGTCGCGGATCGCCTGCTCCTGCTGCATCACGGCCAATTGCTCGCCGATCGCGCGGTGGGCGACGGCGAAAGCGCTGAGGCGCTGCGCGCTTTCTACTTCCACATGACCGGAGAAATCGATGAGGCCATGCTCAAAGTCTAAAGATTTGTAATAGGTAATTTGTAATTTGTAATTGCATTTCGGAATCAATCGCTCACGGTGCTTAGTCTTGAAATTACAAATTAGGAATTACAAATCACAAATCTCGTATTTATGAATTCGACTCTGGACAAGCTCCATGCCATCCTGCGCCGCGATCTGCTCACGGCCATCCGCCACCGCAGCGGTTTCGTGGTGACCCTGGTCGGAGTGTTCACCGAATTGGCCGCTTTTTATTTTCTATCCCGCGCCATCGGTCCCGGCTTTCGACCCAATGGCGTCGAGTACTTCCCTTTTCTTCTAGTCGGCACCGGCGTCTACACTTTCTTCGTCATGAGCGCCCAAGCCTTCCTGAGCGCGGTGCAGGAAGCGCAGCAGACGGGAACGCTGGAAGTGCTTATGACCACCTCCACCGCCCCGGCGGAACTCGTCATCCTCAGCTCCATTTCTGCCTTTGCCGGAAATCTGGTCAATCTGCTGGTCTATCTTTTCGCGGGGGTGGCAGTTTTCCGGGCATCGATCCACGCCAACTTTTTCTCCTGCATGGCAGTATTGATTTTTTCCCTGGCGATCGCCCTGGCTTTGGGAATCGCCGCAGCCACGCTTCAGGTTGCGTTCCAGAAAGGCTCGGCTCTGCTGTGGTTGCTCGGTTCCGGACTCTGGTTTCTGAGCGGAACCATGTTTCCGATCCAGAGCCTGCCGCGGCCGCTCGAGCTTCTCGCTCGCGCGGTTCCTCTCACCTATGCCATCGATGGAATGCGCAGGGCGCTGCTGGAGGGGCAGTCGGTGGCGGCGATGGCTCCCACACTGGCCGTGCTGGCCGGGTTTGGCGCGGTCCTGTTGCCGCTCGCACTCGCCGGCCTGTCCTTAAGTTTACGGCGTGCGCGGCAAGACGGAACTTTGTCATTTTATTGAGAATGTTGAGCACAACTTCGCCGGTTAAGATTGCGTCTAACTCTTAATTGGCGCTAGGGAAAGGCGTTGTAGTACACTGCCTTTACTCTTATCGATACTGGGGGATAGGCCAGCTGTTGGACTGGCGTGACCAATTATGGACGACAATCGGGCCGCCCGCGAGAAGCGCCAGCAACCGGGCAACGCGGGTAAAGAGAAAAAACTCTACCAAAAGCCGGCGTTCCGCTACGAACGGGTTTTCGAGACGCTCGCTCTATCTTGCGGCAAGATCAACCCCACCGTAGGCACATGTGCCCACAACCGGAAGACTTCCTGATGATGGAAGACCCCGCCATAGCACCGTGCTCGAGTTGGAGCGCGGAAGGCTCAGCTTTAGTGGCGGATGCTTTGCGGCGCAGCGGGCGCTTGCGTCAGATCGTGCGTCTGCGGGTTCACGGGGAAAGCATGTTGCCCGCTCTTTGGCCGGGCGACGTTGTCGAAATCGCAAGCTGTTCGCCCGAAGATGTCCGGCCTGGCGAGATCGTGCTCGCCTTGCGGGACGGTCGCCTGTTTCTGCATCGCTTCGTTGGCCGCTTCAATGACCCCTGCAAACCAAACGGCTTCCTGCTGTGCGGCGATTCCATGCCTGGCCCTGATCCTCAGTTCCCTACCGAAGCGCTCCTCGGCCGGCTGGTGCAAAAGGTTGACGAAGGGCGCGCCGTCTGTCCAGGCGCTCTACGCCCAGGTTTTCGTGCGAAATGGCTGGGCGTGAAACGGTCTCGCGCCCTGGGAACGCTCCTATGTCATTGGGGTGTGGCACGCCGTCTTGCTCTGAAACTTCACAGCCGCGGACAGGCGTCGGCGCGTGAACTTCAAAACTCTGACGCCGCCGCGGATATGAGTTCAGCAGAAATGGGAGCCTGATGATGGCCGCGCCCCAAAAAGTCGCGTGTGTCGAAATCGGAGGGATCCCGATTGCCTTGTCCACCGGCGACGAGGGCTTTCTCGATCTGCTGCGTCAGCGCTATGACGGGTTCCTGAGTTCTTCGCATCCCGAGTTTGAGCTTGAGTTTGATCTCACCAGCACTGGGCCGCCTTCCGACGACGACGTCCGGGTCCGCCGAGAAGGTGACGACTGGCTCATCGAGCGCGGAGACTTCCACGCTCGCTGGGACCCGCGCTCCGGACGAGGCAGCGTGCGGCAAAATGCCAACCCTTATTCTCTGGATTCGGTGCTCCGCATTCTGCACAGCCTGATTCTTGCGCAGCGCGGTGGATTCCTGCTGCACGCCGCCAGTGCTATCTGCGATGGCCGGGCGTATCTGTTCTCGGGCGTATCGGGCGCGGGCAAAACCACGATGACGCGGCTGGCACCACCGGACATCACTCTGCTTACCGACGAAATTTCCTACCTGCGCCCGAGCCCCGACGGGTACTCGGCATTCGGCACCCCTTTCGCCGGAGAGCTGGCCAGGTCCGGTGAGAACTGCGCCGCCCCGGTCTCGGCTCTGTTTTTTCTGGAGCAGGGTCCGGAGAACCGCATCAATGAGCTGTCATCCGCGGAAGCCGTCCGGCGCCTGATGCGCAATATTCTGTTCTTCGCCGAAGACCAGGGTCTGGTCGAAAAGCTTCTTGCCACTGCTTGCGAATTCGTCGCCAGGGTTCCCATTCGCCGCCTGACGTTCTATCCTGATGCCAGGGTGTGGGACGAAATTCGCAACTTCCAGCAGGTGCCCGAACATGCCTGAGACTTCCATTTACATTGCGCGCAGTTCGGCCATTGCCGCCCGCGCGTTGGCCGGCGAAATGATGGTCATGAACTCGGCCGATTCGACTTTCTTCACGCTGAACGAGGTCGCAACCACAATCTTTCAAGCTGCCGATGGCCGCACGCCTCTAAGGGATATTGTCCGCGACCGGATCTGCGAGCAATTTGACGTCGATCCCGAACAGGCCCAGGCGGATGCCGAGCAGTTCGTAGCCGAGCTTTCCGGCCACGGTATTCTTCTCGTTTCGAATCAACCTCTAGCGCCGGAGACGCCCTGATGAGCCTGATGAGCGAAGTCGGCCAGAAAGCATTTAACCTGGGCGTGCCCCTCGCCGTGCACATGGATGTCACGTATCGCTGCAATGAGCGCTGTGTGCATTGTTATCTCGATCACGATGATCACGGCGAGATGACGACCGCCGAAATTAAGGACGTGCTCGATCAACTGGCCGAGGCAGGCGTTTTCTTTATCACTTTCAGCGGCGGCGAGGTCTTAATGCGCCGCGACTTCTTTGAGATTGTCGAATATGCCCGGCGTCTCATGTTCAACGTCAAGATCAAGACCAACGCGGTAATGATCCACGAAGAAGAAGCGCGGAGAATCCGCGAACTGGGCGTGGATACAATTCAGATCAGCGTCTACTCGCATCGTCCCGAAGTGCACGATGCCATTACCAAGCTGCCGCATTCGTTCGAGCGCACCGTTAAAGCCATTCGCTTTTTGCGCGAACAAGGGCTGCGCGTGACCATCGCCAATGTGCTGATGACCGTGAATTCTTCCGATCACAGCGGGGTGCAGGAACTTGCCGCCGAACTCGGCGTTCAGTACACCCTCGATCCCACGGTCACGCCTATGATGGACGGCGACATGTCCGTTCTCTCGCTGCGCATTCCGGGAGAGGAACTCCCGGAAATCTTTCACAATCCTGCGCTGGTCGGCAATGAGGAAGATTTCTGTGCTCCTCCCAAGCCGCCCTCGGAGGAGGACCTTGAAGGTTACTCGTGCAGCGCGGGCCATTCCTTCTGCTACATTTCACCCTATGGCGATGTCTTTCCCTGCGTGCAGTTTCCGCTTCCCACGGGAAACATCCGTCAGCAGAAGTTTCTCGATATCTGGAATTTTTCCCCACAGATGAACGAGGTTCGCTCGATCCGGGCAAAAGACCTGACCGTCTGCTCGTCGTGCTCGCACGTCAGCAGTTGCACGCGCTGTCCGGGCCTGGCCTATATGGAAGGAAGTATGCGCGGCCCGTCCACCGCGGATTGCGAGAAGTCGTTCTACCGGACGGGCGTGCCGACGGCGAACATGCTCAAGCAAGGGCTGTCGAAACCACGCACCATGGCAAGCAACACAGCGTCGCTGATCCAGATTCGGCCCGTTGCCGTTCCCGCTTGATGAATCGTTCAGTGGAGCGACGGGCGTCTCGCGAGCCTGCCCTGAGCGAAGTCGAAGGGTCCAATACGGTGATTGCCGGGCGGGGACGCCCGGGCTCTCCATTAGCTACTAGAGTTTGCCCCCGGCAGTAGCGTTGTGGCTACGCTTTAGATCAACCACCGCTTCCAGGCTGGCCAACTGCTCCAGAATGCGCTGCAAGGCAACGCGTACCTCATGCGTCGCCTCGCTGAACTTTATCGCCGCACCAATACCCATGTCCATGCGCACGACCTCGCTCTCAATCGAAACGTTCGTACGTTCGTGCGAGAAAGTCAGTTTCAGCGGCGATCCGGGCAACAGGAGACCGCTCGTCTCAACGTAGCAACCGCCCAGGCTCAGGTTGGTAACGATTCCCAGCACCGCCCGTTCCAGCCCCTTTCCAGAAATTTCCGTGGTGAGCCGGCCCCGCACCCGCGGATACAGACGGCGGTTCTTCTGGGTCGCCTGGCTCTGCTTCTGCAGATACATGCGTTTGTCGGCCTCGGAAAGGATCTTTTCCGCGTCCATCCCATCTTCGGGATACACGGCCCTGCCAACGCTCAACGACAGAATATCCTCGTTGCAGACGTCCTTCCCCGCCTGTTTTGCCAGGTCCCGCATCTGTTCTGCTTTGCGCGCGGTGGCTTCTGCAGTGAGTCCAGGAGCGATGACCACGAACTCGTCGCCGCCCATGCGCGCGACATAATCGTACTCACGGCTGGTTTCCTTCAAGGAGTGCGCAAACAGCCGCAGCACGCGATTGCCCTCCAAGTGTCCAAAGCGGTCGTTGATCTGCTTGAAGCCGTCGAGGTCCGCAACCATCACGGTCAGAGTTTTACTGTCGCGTTTGCAGCGCGCCAGTTCCCGGTCGAGTTGCAGAAATAGCGAACGCGCGTTGGGAAGACCGGTGAGGTAATCCGTAACCGCCGAACTCTCCGCCTGCTCGTACTTCATCGCGTTCTCGATGGCAAGCGCCATCTTGGAACTTACAGCCAGCAGAATGCGCAGGTGGTCGGAGGTAAAGAAATCCTTTTCCGCGTGATACAACGCGACCACGCCGACCACGCCCGTCAAGCCTTCAAGCGGAACCGCTAGCGCTGAGTTCAGCGTGCTGTACTTCGAAGGATCGTTCAGATAACCGGGCTCGACCGACGGATTGCCATTCAGGATCGGCTTAAGGTTTTGCGCTACCCACCCCGAGAGCCCTTGTCCCATCGGAATGCGCAGCGAAGCAAACAGCCGGAAGTTGTCGCCATTCACATATTCCGGCACAAGTTCATCGCCGTGGCGGACGTAGATCGCAGTCGCGTCGTAAGGCATGGCCCGGCGCAGCTTCACCGCAAACACCGAGAGCGTTTCGCCCAGACTGAGCGAAGCCCCCAGATCCTGGCTGAGCTCGAAAAGAGTCTGCGCTTCCTGGCGCGCGGCCGCGATCGAACTGAGAAAACTGCGTTCCGGCGATTGCCGCCGCCCTTGCGCCTCGAACCCGGCTGCCGGCTTGATGGCCGGCTCGGCGTTCGCGTCCGGCTCCTTGACTTCCGTGGATAATTTTTGCTTGCCCAGACTGTCCGTGCGTTGGTGGACCAGTTGCTCAAGATCCACGTATTTTCGTTCGAGCACTTTGACTACTTGCGGATCGAAAGATTTTCCCGATTCATCCACCAGCCGCGACATCGCTTCATGCAGAGGCAGAGCCCGCCGATATTGCCGATCCGAAGCCAGCGCGTCCAGAAAGTCCACTGCCGCCAGGATGCGGGCGCCAATCGGAATCTGCGCCCCGCGCAACCCCAGCGGATAGCCCGTCCCGTCAAACTTTTCGTGATGAGCCCGTACGATGGGCACGACCGGGTATGGAAAGCGCACCCGCTCGAGGATTTCCGCTCCCACCAGCGGATGAATCTTCATTTTTTCGAATTCTTCCGGCGTCAGGCGGCCCGGCTTCGAGATGATGTGCTCGGGAATCGCCAGCTTGCCGATATCGTGCAGCAAGGCTGCGGCCTGCAAGGCCTCCATTCCCTCCCGGTCAACCTTCAGTTCCTTCGCCACCTCGACCGCATAGACGCGAACTCTCTGCAAGTGGTCGTGAGTTGTCTGATCCTTGGCCTCGATAGCTAGGGCCAGCGCTTCGATGGTGCGCATATGCAAGTCAGCCATCTCTTCGACGTGCCGCTTCTCATCTTCCAGTTTGCCGAGGTAAAGGCGGTAGGAACGGTAGATGAGGTACACCACCGGAAGCGTCAGCAACGAAGTCTGCCAGTCGGTAAAGCCGTGCAGCCAGCTCATCATTCCGGCTACGCCCGCGCCCACCAGGTAGTACGGGAAACTCCAGAAGTAGCAGTCTGCCCAGATCTTTCGCAGCGACCTCCGCTCCGTTAGCGAAATCACGGCTGCAACCGGAAGCGTATTGGCCACGAAGTAAACGCACGCCGCCAGAAATAGGAGTGTGGAGGGGTTACTCACCGCGTGATGCGTCAAGGAGTAGCGATACGACGCGAAGGTGACCGCGATGGCCAGCGCCGTCGAGCTGACGTTGAAAGCGACTTGAATCGGAACCGGACGATCGCGGTCGAAGCACTGCACGACCACTGCCGCGCAGCCTAGCGCCATAGTTTCCGCGAAGCTCAGTTCCAGTACACCGAGCAGCAGAAACAAGAAGTTCACCGACATCGTCCCGGTAATCCCGGGCAGGTTCACTTTTAGCCGCGAGGCCGCCAGCGCGATCACCAGATAGCAGAAAAATTTGAGCGGATTCTCGCTCCGGCCGTGCAAGACCGAATAGGTCAGGACGCTCGTTCCGCAGAGCACGACCACGGCAATAAAAAGGCGTGGCATCGCGCTCATGTCCCTCCAGGATTGAGGGCGAGTTTTCATCTCGGACGAACTCCTGCGCGGGATGCCGTTTACCATTCCCAAGGCGCAAACACGGGGGGACAACTCATTGATAACAGGCGCCGGACAGGCAGGAAAGCATTCGGGGATTTGGAGGTAAACTTCCGTAATGGGGGACAGTGACCTTTTGGCACGGCTTTGCCTCCGGCTCGCCGGAAACATAGCTCTTAAGCCATAGAAAAGACAGTGCCAACCACCGCCTCGGGGGAACGTCTCAGCGAACTGGGTTCACCACCCGCTTCACCGCAAGACGACAGGCCTCATCCACCCCGGCGATGATCGCGCCCCTGCCGCGGGGCGGGAGTCTCATTTTATGCAAGCCTGGTTGGCGGTGCCGAACACATCGCTCTTGTACGTATCGCTTCCGCAGCCGGGGTTCGAGTCGCTGATGTCGAAGACTGCATTGCCAAACGCGACGTTGCCGGAGAAGTGATCGCTGGTGGTAGGGCTTTCCAGACCGATGCCAGCATTTAAATTATTGTTCGCCTGATTACCCAAAACTGTATTCCCACTCGCCCCGTTTCCGCCCGCTCCTCCGAGCCGGATTCCATCGGTAGAGTTGTTGTTGCAGATGTTGCCCTGCACCGTGTTGGTCGCGGCGATGGCCAGCCATATGCCACTACCACCCACAATGCCCGGACCGTTGTTGCTGACGTTATTGCCGACAATGAGGCTCATGTTGATCGCGCTGCCCTGGATGCCATAATTGGTGTTTTGCAAAATCTGATTCTGGGTGATCAGCAGGCTTTTCGACTGAACGCCCATACCAAAGTCCGCTGTGAGGCCGCTGCCGTTGTTGCTCAGCGTCGCGCCCGTGACGCCTCCACCAACTGTACCCAAAAAGACTATTCCCGCGGCGAAGCCCGTAATCGTCCCCGGTCCAAGAATCCTCACGTTCTTCAGCCCGAATCCCGAGGGAGAGACGACCAACACTCCCGTTCCAGAACCAGGTCCAGGTCCGTTAATGGTGAAACCGTTCAGCTTCAGAGTCACGTTGTTGACTTGAATGGCGACCCCGAGTCCGCCGCAGTTCAGGTTGTTGGCGACGGTCCACGTGCCTGGTACGACGATCGCGGTTCCGCAGGTGGTAACCGTATTCGCCGCCAGCAGCGTGGCCGGGAGTGCCAACGCAAGAAAAGCAAGAGCGACGACCGCAGAAAAATTCGTCCTCATGGGATCACTCCTATGTGTGTGATAAGCCGGAATTTCCTTCTTGACCCTCAAGAACGGCTGCCATTGTCCCCCAAATCCCTGTTCGCGTCAATGTGATGGAAGATTTGGTAGTGACTCAGTTTGAATCCAGGGAGCTACTCTCGCGGTCAGCGGTATGGATATGGAACCAAGAGGCTCCTCCGAATGGACTGTGGCTGGCAAAATCCGGAACCGGCGGGACGTAACCACTCTCTGGGGTCTCTTGCATCCAACGAGGATTGTATTGAACGCGCTGCCCCACCTCAGACCAGCGACATGCGAGATGTCCTGTCTCCGTTTGCCATGATGATCTCATTGCACCTAGCCTCCGACGCTTACCATCGTAAGCCTTCGTGATCCTTCGCGTCCGTGGTGGTTCATGAGTTTTCTCCGTCCTATTGCGAAACTGACCCAGTACCCGCAGGTTTGACTTGCCAGAACTCTCGGGCCTAACATGAATAACTCTCTCCCAGGAGTGTTCCCCGGAATGATCGGCCAGACCGTCTCCCACTACCGTGTCCTTTCGCAGTTGGGCGGCGGAGGGATGGGCGTCGTCTACGAAGCCGAGGACGTCAACCTGGGCCGCCACGTCGCGCTCAAGTTCCTGCCTCCCGAGACGGAAAGAGATCCGCTCGCGCTCGATCGTTTTCAGCGCGAAGCTCGCGCCGCCTCCGCTTTGAACCACCCAAATATCTGCACGATCTACGAGGTTGGCGAAGACAACGGACGCCACTTCATCGCCATGGAGTTGCTGGAAGGCGAGACGCTCAAGAGCCGGATCCACGGCCAACTCCACAGCCAACCAATGGAACTCGGGCAATTGCTCGATCTCGGCACGCAGATCGCCGACGCTCTCGACGCCGCCCATGCCAAAGGAATCATCCACCGCGACATCAAGCCCGCCAACATTTTCGTGACCAGCCGCAACCAGGCCAAGATTCTCGACTTCGGTTTGGCCAAGCGTACCGCCAAGCCTTCCATCCTGTCTGCCGCCACCATCGGTTCCGCCGCGACCGTCGACGAGCCGTTCCTGACCAGCCCCGGATCGACCGTCGGCACCGTGGCATATATGTCTCCGGAGCAGGCGCGCGGCAAGGATCTCGACGCCCGCACCGACTTATTCTCTTTCGGCGCCGTGCTCTACGAGATGGCCACCGGTGAGGTGCCCTTCCGCGGAGATACGTCCGCCGTCATTTTCGACGCAATCCTGAATCGACCGCCGGCGCCACCGCTTCCGCTGAATCCCGACTTGCCTTCGCAGTTCGAGGGGATCCTTAACAAGCTGCTCGAAAAAGACCGCGACCTGCGCTACCAGAGCGCGGCCGACGTGCGCTCCGACTTGAAGCGCCTTAAGCGCGACTCCGAATCGGGTGCCATTCTGGCCGCGACTTCCTCCAGTTCTTCCATCCGCAAGCCCGCGGCACAAACTCGAAGCCGCAAGCTGCCCCCGTGGCTGATCCCGGCCCTGATCGTCGCGCTGGTCGCCGCCGGCATTGGCATCGTGTTTCTCAAGCGCGGACACGCGCTCACCGAGAAAGATTCGATCCTGATTACCGATTTCGTAAACACCACCGCCGATCCCGTTTTCGATGGCACTCTCAAGAAAGCGCTGGCCGTCGATCTGGGGCAATCCCCCTATCTGAACGTCTTTCCCGACCAGAAGATCCGCCAGACGTTACAGTTCATGGGCCGCAGCCCCACGGACCGCATCACCAGCGAAGTCGGCCGCGAAATCTCTCAGCGCGACGGCATCAAGGCCATGCTGAATGGCAGCATTGACAGCGTTGGGGGGCAGTACGTCGTCACTCTGGAAGCCGTCAATGCTGCTTCCGGCGATTCGCTCGGACGCGAGCAGGTTCAGGCAGAGCGAAAAGAAGATGTACTGAACGCGCTGCATGGCGCCGCCACCAAACTGCGCGGCCAGCTCGGCGAGTCGTTGTCCACGGTGCAGAAATACGACATGTCCCTCTCCCAGGCGACCACTTCATCGCTTGACGCACTGAAGGCGCTGAGCCTCGGCGACGCCAAGCACAACAGCGGCGACGAACTGGGTGCTGTTCCCAACTATCAGCACGCTATCGAGATCGATCCCAACTTCGCGATGGCTTACGCCCGCCTCGGCACCGTCTACAGCAACCTTGGGCAGACCCAATTGTCGGAACAAAACCGGCAGAAGGCTTTCGAGCTTCGGGATCGGGCCAGCGAGCGCGAAAAGCTCTACATCATGTCCCATTATTATGCGGACAGCGGCCAGCTCGACAAGGGCATTACCGCCTATGAACTCTATATCCAGACCTACCCGCGGGATGCCGTCCCTTTCAACAATCTGGCGGTCATCTATAACCGGCTCGGGCAGTTCGACAACGGGTTGGAGAAAGGGAAGCGTGCTGTGGAGCTCGATCCCGACATGATGAACGGCTATGGGCAAGTGGCTGAGGCCTATGAGGGCCTGAACCGGATTGAGGAAGCACGCGCTACGCTCAACACAGCACTTCAACACAAGGGGTCCACCGCGGGCTCCCATGCGTCCCTGGCTGCGCTCGACTGGTGCGAAGGGAGAGACGCCGATATCGAGAAGGAACTGCAGAGCGCCTCCGCAACCCCAGACGGACAGTTGGCCGTTCTCCGATTTCGCTCTGGCCTCGCCACCACCCATGGGCAAATACGCCAGGCGCGAGAATTCCTGCGCCAGGCCGAAGACGTGTTGGATCGCTTGCACCTGCAGGGTCGAGCCGATGTGGAAGCGCAGGTTGCCAGCTGGGAGGCAATAGTAGGCAATCTTTCCGAAGCCACCAACGGCGCCAACGAGGCGCTCGGGTTATCCCGAACTATTTCTGTGATGGGGAGCGCCGCGGTGACATTCGCCATCCTGAAGCAGGACCAGAAAGCCCTGGCGCTGGCGGACGAAATCCAGCGCACTCATCCGAACGATACCCTCAACGTGAACGTAACCGTCCCCATAATTCGCGCGATCGCCGCATTACGTCCCGCGAATCCCGCGAAGGCCGACCCGGCCCGGGCCATCGACTTCCTCAATACCGCCGCTCTCTATGGGCGCGCCAACAACGACGTTTATTACGCCCGAGGCCTGGCCTACGAGCAGGCTGGACGGTACGCCGAGGCCCAGCAAGATTTTCAGAAGGTTCTGGACATGAAATCCCGCAGCGGACCTGACATTCTGCTGGTTATCGCTCAACTGAAGTTGGGCCGGTTATTTCAGAAGCAGGGTGACGCTCCCAAGGCTCGAATCGCCTATCAGAACTTTCTCGCCGCCTGGAAAGACGCCGACCCCGACCTCCCACTCCTCCACGAAGCCAAGGCTGAATACGCCAGGCTCCAGTAGAGACGCGGCTTGCCGCGTCTCTGTCCATTCGCCATCAATGACCCGATGGAGGGACGGGCGCCCTCGCCCGTCCAGCCCGCGCGGGGACGCCCGGCGCGCCACCGTCAGAAACGGATCAGTATGAGCAGCGAAGATCACAGTGAAGTAGAAAGAGCCCGTTGGGATCTTAAGTACGAGCAAGGCCTGCCTTCTCTGACCGAACCCGATCCGTTCTTCATCTCGGCCTACGAGAGGTTTGTAACTCCATCGCTCCCGAAGCCAGGAGCAGCATTGGATTTGGCCGGTGGACTTGGCAGACATGCCCTATGGCTGGCAAGCAGGAGCTGGCAGGTTACTGTGGTAGAAATCTCCGACGTGGCGATCGGAAAGCTAAGTCAGGCCGCTCTTGAGCTTAATGTCAATGTCGACCTCTTCGCAGGAGACGCCGCCGAGTACAAATTTGAACCCGCACACTTTGATCTGATCGTGCTGTTCTATCACCTGGACCGCAGTCTCTTCCCCAGGATAGTTTCCGCATTGAAACCGGGCGGTCTGCTCATCTGCAAGATGAGTCTGCGGTGGGATTCGGGCGAGAGGTTAACGACGGCCAGTACCAATCCTCTGCACAGAAATGAACTGCCGTCACTCGTTCCAGAACTGCATGTTCTGCATCATCAGGAACGGCCCGTGCGCGATCGGGGCGTGGTCGAGTTTGTAGGAAGGAAGTAAGGAGATGCGCGCGAACCGTCGACGTGACTCATTGTTCGAGTTCAGAAGTGCGCGGCAACAATCTCGTGGAGTTCAGGATGAAAGCCAATTCCGAAGTGACGTGAATGAAGGCCGCGAGCAGGGGATTCAGCAAGCCCGCCGCCGCCATGCCAACTCCTATGCTGTCTACGACCAGCGTGCCAATGAAATTCTGCATGATGATCCCGCGGCACCGTCGCGCCAGCCGCAAGGTTTCGACAAGCTTGGACAGATCGCTTCCGATCAAGATCACGTCCGCGCTCTCCCTGGCCACGTCAGTTCCCGATCCCATGGCGATGCCGACATTGGCTTCTACCAGGGCTGGAGCGTCGTTGATTCCGTCACCGACCATCGCGACATTACGCCCTTTGCTGCGCAGCTCAGTCACCCACTTTGCTTTCTGCTCCGGCAGGAGTCCGCCCACCGCTTCGTCCACTCCGAGATCGCGGCCAACCGATGAAGTTACAGCTCGTGTGTCTCCGCTCAACAGAACAGTTTTCAAACCCATCTGTCGCATTGCCGCAACCGCATTCTTGGCCTCCGGCCGCAAAA
The DNA here is from genome assembly GCA_963789205.1 of uncultured Acidobacteriaceae bacterium. Lineage (GTDB taxonomy): Bacteria > Acidobacteriota > Terriglobia > Terriglobales > Acidobacteriaceae > Acidiflorens. The sequence goes on along the minus strand of CAWBJV010000005.1, from coordinate 375,982 downwards.
CATCCGCAATTCGGATGCTCCCAAGAACTTGCCCCGCGCGAGCGACGTAGACTTCCGACGCCCCGCCCGCACCGTGACTATCTGTGGGCAAACCTCTCGTCATGCCGTGCTCCACGAAATGCGCCAGACTGCCCACAAGGATCTCCTCGCCTTCGTAACTCACCCGGACTCCTCTTCCGGGCGTGTACGAGAATTCATCGGGCTCCACCGGCGGAATGGCGAGTTCGGTTGCCCGTGCCACAACCGCCTTGGCGAGAGGATGCTCGGATTTTCGCTCCGCAATACTCGCAGCGGCGATGATCTGTCGCTCTCCGAAGCCATTGGCTGAAACAACTTCTCGGATCTGCGGAGTACCGAACGTTAGCGTGCCAGTCTTGTCCAAAAGCACCGTGTCCACGGCAGCCAGCGCTTCCAGATAAAGGCCGCCTTTGATGATGGCTCCCTGATGCGCCGCCCGGCCGATAGCGCCGAGGATTGCCAGAGGAGTTCCAGCCGCAATGCCACAAGCTCCCGCAACGATTACGACCGAAATGGTTGACCGGACATTGTGAGTAATGATGAATGTCAGAATTGCTGCCCCCAAGGCAAAATAGACAAGGTAGCCCGCCAGGCGATCCGCGGTTTTCTGAATGGGAGCCCGTGACTTCTCGGCCCGTTCCACGGCTTCAATGATTGTTCCGAACGTCGTGTCGCGGCCGAGTTTTTGGGCGCCGATTTCCAGAGCCCCCGATTGATTGATGGTTCCGGCATAGACTGCATCTCCGGGTGCCTTCTCAACCGGCATGGCTTCGCCGGTGATTGCCGCTTGTTCCACAAACGAGCGGCCGCCAAGCACAATGCCATCCACCGGGATGTGCCCGCCAGGCTTCACGATGACCGTTTCCGCAACTTGAACTTGGTCAGCCGGTACTTCAATCACCTGACCATTACGGCGGACTGCGACGGTTCTGGGGAGAAAATCGAGAAGACTCTGGATAGCCCGCCGGCCTCTGCCAACTGTGAGGCCCTCCAAAACCTCGGCGGCAAGCACAAAGCCGGTGATGACCAGCGCCGTGAAGAACTCACCGATCGCCAACGCGGAGAGAAGCGCGATGGTCATCGAGAGTTCCATCGTCATCTTTCGTTCAACGATGTTCTCGAAAGCTTCCTTGAAAATGGGATATCCGCCGATCAGGGTGGCAGCGATGCCGATGACGCTAATGTGCGGAAACGGCTCCCAAAGCCGAAACCACACCGCGGCCGCTGCCAACGCCACAAAAGCAATGCGGATGAGCTCAGCCCACTCGAATCCGTGCTCATGCTCGGTAGGTTCCGAAGTCTTGGGCTGTTTGATCTCCGGAGAGTTGGAGTCTTGGTTGAGATGAGGACCGTTTGCAGGGTTTCTTTCGGTCAAATGCGGAACACTCATAATATCCCTTCCGTGACGTGGGAGCCGATCATTTCAAGCCGGGCATTTCAAGCCGATCATTTCAAGTAGGACTTGACCATGTCGATGACTTCATCAGCGGCTGCCACCTGTTGCGAGGTGGGCCTTTGTTTTCCATTCAGAACGTGGCTGCGGATGTGGCCTTCCAGGAGCTCAGCCATCAGGCTGTTCATAGCTCCTCTTGCGGCGCTCATAACCTGCAGAACATCGGAACAATCGCGCTCTTCCGTAAGAGCCCGCACGAGCGCCTCGACCTGCCCTTGAATGCGCTTGGCTCTCAGGATTAACTTCTGTTTATCCTTGATCGTGTGACTCATTTTCTAGATTCCAGAAATACCATACCGGGTATGGTATACGATATCGATCTCAAATTCCACAGATGTAAAGTGACAGGGCAAAAGTAAGGGCAGTACGGCTTTCACACCGTACTGCCCTCACCCGGGGAAGGACATCCGTTAGAAGTGAAACCCAATCTCAGCCGTCATCGCGCGCGGCGTCACATAGTGCGTCCCGCTGAAGGTCGAGAGGAAGTTATACAGCGCCGTCTTGTTAGTCACGTTGATGGCGGTAAGCGTAAGACTCCATTTGTAACGTTCACCTTTGAACAGGTTGTCGTCGCCCACCGAGACATCGAAAAGACTTCGTGGGGCGATGCGCTGGGGATTGTGGTCAGGATTTTGCGTCCCGGGTGCTGGTATCTTAACCAGAGATGAACCATACTGCGATGGGGCACAAGTGGTGAGAGGTGTAGAGAGTGTTGGGTGTTGGCTGCCGCAGAACAATCCCGCTTGAAGTTGCTGATCCGCGGTAAGCCCAGTCAGGTCCACAGGAGTTGTTGTGTCGGTTGCGAATGGCACCGAGCCCGCAACCAAACCGCTGTCATACCGCCAGTTAAAGCCAACCCAGGGCCCGGTCTTCCAGGGCTGGTATTGCAAGTGAGTCGTTTCGTTGAACTTCTCGTCGTGGTCGATACGGAACGGGCCCCCACTCTGCCCTACCGTAGTCCCCAGACCGCTGGTTTGAGGAGGGAAGAAACGCGCGGCGACGCTCGACATCACTACCAGTGCCGTAAACCCGTGGAACTCCGGCACACTCACGCGAATTGCATATCCCGGTATCTTGGAATTATGCCACGCGACTGGGAAGAAGATCGGAGTCGCAGCCAGGATGCTGAAATCATACCCGGTGTGCGTGTACTTCCAAACATAATCCCCACTCACGACGGCATAGCGGCCGAGCGCCTGCTGCAGACCGGCATGGAATTCATTGCGATAGCCGGGCTGAAGCGGTGCGTTTACGCAAGGAATGAGCGTGGAAAGAACCGCAGACTGGCACCCAGTACTGGAAACTATCAGATTCTCGTTGAACGGACTTTCAAGACTCCGTCCATAGGAAACGCGAAGAACCGTGTTCGATTTCTTGATGTTGTAAGCAACCCCAAGGCGAGGCTCGGCCTGACGAGCGATGACCAGCCCGTTGTACAAGTCGCCCCGAATGCCCAGATTGACAGACCAGTTCCCCTTAGTGATTTGATCCTGGACATAAAGAGCTGCCTCTTTCACGTCCGTGTGTCCGCGAAAGGGGAACAGAGTGCTGCTGGAACCGGCACAGTTGTCATTCGTCGACGGAGTAGCTCTCGTCAAATCGTAGCAGCCGAGAAGTGGCGTGAACGGACTCGCAGCATTTGGGTTGGATGCAATGTTTGGTTGTAAACCAGCCCCCGCGCACTGGGTCGGATCGTTGAACCCAGCGACCGGATTGTTGCTGGCATCCAAACATGGGGAGTTGAGAAATGGACTGACGATACCGAGGCTGAAATTCTCGGTGAGGAAGGTCTGTTGATAGGTGACGCCCACTTTTATGTTGTGGATCCCTTTCACATACGACAGATCGGAACGAAGGCCGACATTGGCAAGCGTCCGATTTTGCGCGACCGTGGATTGCTGAATCGGGCCGAGATCCGCAAAAGGATTCTTGCTGGGATAGTAGTTATAGGCGTCCCGCCGCACGAAACCACCCAAAGTAAATACAGCGTTTGTGCTGAGAACTCGCGTCCATGACGGCGCAATGTTAAAGGTCTTTATCTGCGAGCGTTGATCCGCGGGGCCTACGACATTGCCGTTGGGGTCGAGCCCCCCGCTGCCCGACCACGCTGTAGCAAGCTGGGTGTCAAACGAGTTGGGCGTCTGAAACCAGGAACGCGTGAAGCCCAGGTTCAGGTGAATAGAGTCCGCCGCGGAGAGTTGATAGTCCACGCGGTCAAACACGTTTTCTTCGTTGCCCCTGGCGTGCATTACGACGAACTCAGGCGGGTCAAGGAACCGGCCACTGTTCAAACCGTTGGCAGAGATAAAATTTCCCCACTTTGCGCCGCCATACGCCAGGTCGAAGCCGACGTTGGATGAGCCAAAGGAGCCGTAGGAAGCATTTATGCTCCCGTGCGGTGTGGTTACACCCTGGCCTGAGCGCGTCGTCGCCACAATCACCAGGCTCGTCTTGCCGCCGTACTCAGCCGGCGGTGCCCCGGGGATGACCTCCAACGACTGGATCGAATCGAGGGGTATTTGATTCGAAAAAACCTTGCTTTGCTGGTCCGTAATGGGCTGCCCGTCAACCGAAAACGAGTTGGACGCATGGTCGCCCATCCCATGAAACAAGCCGTTCGAATCGGCGGCGACTCCGGGCGATGCCAGCGTGACCAGCGAACTAACCGACGAGGACTGGCTTTCCAGGGGAATCTTGTCGAACAATCCCCGGTCCACGTCGGTGTGGCCGATCGGATCGTTCTCCACCAAATCCTCTCCCGCCTCGACCGTGACCGCCTCGGAACTCCCGGCCACCGCCAGATTGACTTTCACATTTACGCCCAGCGCCGACCGGATTTCAACATCCTGCGCGGTTTGGGCAAATCCCGCGGCGGTCACCGTCATGTGATACGGATTAAACGGCACGTTCGGGAAACTGAAATTCCCCTTACTGTCAGTAGTAGTCGTCCGGTCAAAGCCGCTGACCGCGTTATGAATCTCCACCGTTGCGTTCGCCACCACCGCGCCCGAAGGGTCCAGCACCGTACCGCTAATTCCCGACGAAGTTCCGCCTGACTGCGCATTCGCAGTCCCAACACTCAACGCCACAGCAACGGCCACAATAGCCGCAGCCAGCCAGCTCTTGCAAAATAAATGCATGATTCCTCCAATAATGGGTTCTGGGGCGAGTCCGATCAGAATGAAGATCGGAGATCGCGGTCCTTTGGAATGCCTACTGGATTCGGCGCGGGATCAGAACGCAGGTGGAGGACGAATGAACTGAGTGGTCGCGGGACGGAAGATCGGAGAGGTTTCTGCAATAAGAATCGCCAGAGATGCAGTAACCAAAACCGGCGCGGACGCAACCGTCTGGGTGTTGATTCCGACGTGAGCTGTCGCGCAAATCGTGCAGGTGTGGTGGGATGCGGTCGAGTTCTCGGGATGCGAGTGGGCCGCCTGTATCGTCCCCATCACGCACACCAGGGCAACGCAGAGCACACCCACAGCTCTGACGAATACACCCCGATTTGCCGCTACCCTCAGCATGCCATTACCGCGTTCCTTATTGATTTAGGAGCGTGACCTTTAGACGATTGTACCCTTAGATGGTCATCCACGGAAATTCGCTGCACTAAAAATGAGCCTCCCCATGCAATCCGGAACATGGCCTTCAGGCTCCTATATACTCGCCGTCACACTCATGAAGTCCTTTGCCATCGGCTTGCTCGGCTTCGGCAACGTCAACCAGACGCTGCTCGAACTTTTGCAACGCAAAGACGCCGAACTCCGCGAGCGTCACGGCATTGAGTGGCGCATCACGGGAGTCGCTTCCCGGCGCATCGGCTGGCAGGTAAATGCGTCCGGCTTTGATGTGGCCGAACTCCTGCGCGCGCAGAACTCCGACGCATTCGCGAGAATACGCGGCGAAGAGTGCAAGCACTACCAGGCCTGGCTCGACGCGGCTCAGCCCGACGTCGTGTTCGAAGCCACTTCCCTCAACGTCGAACACGGACAGCCGGCCATCGACCACATTCGCGCCGCGCTCGAACACGGAGCCCACGCCATCACGGCTAACAAAGGCCCGGTCGTCCACGCCTATGAAGAACTGCGGGACCTCGCAGCCCGTCGCGGCAAGCAGTTTCTTTTCGAATCTACGGTCATGGACGGCATCCCCATCTTCTCCCTTTTCCGCAACACGCTGCCCGCGATCGAGGTCAAAGGGTTCAAGGGAATCCTCAACTCCACCACGAACGTGATTCTGACCGGCATGGAACGCGGGCTGAGCTTCGACGAGTCTCTCGGCCAGGCGCAGCAGTTGGGCATCGCCGAAACCGATGCCAGCCACGACATCGACGGCTGGGACGCAGCCGTGAAAGTCGCCGCGCTGGTGAATGTGATCATGGGCGTGCGCCTGCCTCCGCAAAAAGTTGAGCGTGAGGGAATCCGCAGGCTCACCGGAGAGGCAGTGCGCTCGGCTCGAAATGCAGGTGCGCCCTACAAGCTCATATGCCGCGCCCAGCGGACCGAATCCGGAGTAACGGCCAGCGTTCGTCCGGAGCAGATCCCGCTCACCGACCCGATGGCGCTGGTCGGCGGGACATCATCCATCATCCAGTTTGAAACCGACATCTTCCCCGGCATCACAATCACGGAGGAAAATCCCGGGCTCTATGCGACGGCCTATGGCATGCTGGCGGACTTCATCCGGGCAGCCGCCTCGTAGAACAAGCTGGGGCGAGAACCAACAAAAGCACTATCACCCGCACGGGTATTCTTCGACAATCGTTGGAACTGGAACTGAAGTTGGAATTGGAACTGGAGTTGGAGTTCGAATTATCGCCGACTCTCGTTTGTTGCAGCGCCACCTGCGTCTTAATTTGATCTTTTATTTGATCTTCCCAGCTGCGCCTGCCGCATGCGGGCCCAGCGAAGTCAGACTCAGGGAGAAGTAACTATGTCGGGACAAGTAATTTTGTATTTTGACGACCAAGCGGACGCATTGCGCTTCGCCCTGGCCGCGGGATCAGTGATGGCGGGCGACGAAGCTCGCGCCACCGACGATTTGGTCCAGAAAACAACGCGAGTCACGCGCATCCGGCTGGACGCCGCGAATAAAGGAAAAGGCAAGCAACCGAATCCTCCCGAACGCGCTGCGTAACAGGATGCTGAAGAGCCCGCCGGTTTGTATCAGGGCATCGCTTTATAGCCTGCGGAAACACTCGGGTTGCAGTTGATTTGGGTGGCGCAGCGCTTCAGCGCTGCGGTAACCGCATTGTTTTGAATTTCGATGCTGTGGCCACGCGGGCTTGAGAAGCACGTTTCATCGCGCACGAGAAATCAAAACCCTTACCACAGAGAGCACAGAGAAACACTGGGGGAACCCAAACAACCCCTGTGGACTTTCCCCTGTGTTCCTCTGCGCTCCCTGTGGTAAAGGTTTGGCTTTAGCCGCTGAGGTCTCACTCTCAGCTCGGAAATTAGCTTTTGCGCAACCTGCTGCCGCTTTAGGCTAGCCATCGAATACCTCGGCCTTCATGCCACCCTTCCACATCGCCCTCAACGCTCTCATTTAAAATGTCTGCTATGCCAATCGCTGAACAGGCTTCCTCTTCTTCATCCACCGCACTCGACCTCGCCTGGGTTCGCTCGCAGTTCCCCGCACTCGCGCAAACTATCAACAAACATCCCGCGGTTTTTCTGGATGGCCCCGGTGGCACCCAAGTCCCGCAGCAGGTAATTGACGCCATCGCGGACTATCTCTCGCGCAACAACGCCAACACCGGCGGCGCTTACCACACCAGCCGCAACACGGACCGCATGATCGCGGAAGCCCGGTCGGCGATGGGCGATTTTCTGAATTGCGATGCGGATGAAATCGTATTCGGCGCGAACATGACGACTCTGACTTTCGCGATGAGTCGCGCGCTCGGGCGCGAATTCGCACCCGGCGATGAGCTCGTCCTCACCCTGCTCGACCACGACGCGAACTTCTCACCCTGGAAAGCACTGGAAGAAAAAGGCGTCATCATCCGCACGGTGAAGTTTAACGAAAGCGACTGCACGCTCAACATGCAGGATCTTGCCGCGAAAATTGGCAAGCGCACGCGGCTGGTGGCCGTCGGTTATGCGTCGAATGCCGTGGGCACGATCAACAACGTCGACGGAGTGGTGCGGCTGGCGCGGCAAGCGGGAGCATTGAGTTATATCGATGCCGTCCACTACGCTCCGCACGGGCCGATTGACGTGCGTGCCCTCGACTGCGATTTTCTGGTCTGCTCGACGTACAAATTTTTCGGCCCCCACATGGGCGTTCTCTACGGCAAGCGCGAGCACCTGAAGCGATTGCATCCGTATAAAGTCCGGCCCAACACCGACAACATTCCCAACTGTTGGGAATGGGGAACGCTGAACCACGAATGCATCGCCGGAATCAAAGCCTGCGTGGATTACTGGGAGGAACTAGGCCACCGCGCGAAACCGTCGGTCACGACCCGGCGCGCCGCCATCCTGTCCGCGCACGAAGCGATCCATGGGCACGAGCGCAAGATGATGGAGAAGATGATCGCAGGCTTACTAGCGATTCCCCGATTGAAGCTCTACGGCATCGCCGACCCGCGGCACTTCGAGAATCGCTGCGCGACCATCGTTGTCCGCATCGAAGGCCACACTCCGCTGGAGCTGGCAACGAAGCTCGGCGACCGTGGCTTCTTCACCTGGGACGGAAACTACTATGCCCTGAACCTCACCGAGCAGTTGGACATCGAGCGCCTGGGAGGGCTTCTGCGCATCGGGCTGGTGCACTACAACACAATGGAGGAAGTGGACGGGTTGCTGGCGGCGCTGTGGGAAATTGTCGGAACGTAGATTGTCGAGCCTTTGGCGACGGAACACTTGTCACCGTGGTGTCAGTTGTGGATCTTAGGTAGGAATTATTTTGCGCCTACTACGGCTATTTCCGCACGAAATAGGCCAGCCCCAAACCACTCGCCAACATTCCGAACGAAGCGAGTCCAATTTCCCACGTTTCGTGCGTTCTGACACCGCTCGACAGGAGCGAGAGTGACCCCAAGAAACAAGCTACTCCAACCACCCAAACCGATCTGGACGGCATTCCCGTCTTCGCAACTGGCGGGGCCGTCGGAGGCACCGGCTTTCGTTTCAACACTAGAAAATCAGCAAGGAAGAGCATGAAGAATACTGCCGCCGCCACGTTGCGGAATCCGTTTTGGAAAAGCCAAAACACGCCAAGAAGCGTCGGAGCACTGATGATGAATGCAATCAGAAGTCTTGGTTGAGCACTAAGCGTTTTCGTCATAAGAGTAACTGCCTTTCTCACGGAGTCGGCGGGGGCGGAGGAGTTGGCGGCCTTAGCGAAGCCGGAGGCGGAGAAACTAGATCGATTAAACTGACTCCGGCTTCGACAATCGATGCTGCGCTCTTGAATAATTCCCTCTTAAACGAACCGGTCGCTATACCCTCGAACGAAGCCATCCACGCTCCCTTTTTTTTCATCTCAAGAACCTACACTCGTGACTGCCGCCACAACCCAAGTGGAGTTACTATTTTGCGCGTTTCGTCTGCCGTTCCCGAGTCGCACGCTTTCTTCGCACCTGTTTCGGTTGAATGTGCTTCCTCTGAGCACGTTTCGGACGAATCTCCTCGACGGACTCTCCTCGTCCGACGATCGCCAATTTTGCCAGCCCGATAAATAATCCATGTTCAACCACTCCTGGCGTCCCACTCAACTCCCGCGCGAGCGCTGGAGGATCCGCGATCTTCCCAAAGCTGCAATCGAGAATCTCATTGCCATTGTCGGTCAGGTAAGGACTGCCGTCGAGCTTCAAGCGCAATTTGGGCGATCCGCCGAGCGCCACGATCTTCCTCTCGACAATGGTTCGCGCAAACGCAATTACCTCCACTGGCAAGGGAAACTTGCCGAGCACGGCAACAACTTTGCCGGAGTCAGCAACCACAACCATCTTCTTCGATGCCGTAGCGATGACCTTCTCGCGCAGCAGCGCACCGCCGCCGCCTTTGATCAGGTTCAGCTTGGGATCGACTTCATCGGCGCCATCGATGGTGATGTCTATCTCCGGATGTTCGTCAAGCGTGGTCAGCGGAATGCCGACCGCGCGCGCCAGATCGGCGGTCCGCACGGAAGTTGGAATTCCGATGATTTTCAATCCCGCTTTCACCCGCTCGCCCAAAGCAACAACCGTGAAGTACGCGGTTGAGCCCGTGCCCAATCCGACAATGTCGCCGTCGCGCGGCAACTTAGCGGCGGCACGGCCCGCGGCTTCTTTTTCTTCTTCATTCGCCATGATTGCACCTTATAGACGTCCCGCCTGATCCACACTTCACCATCGGCGCTTGTCGTCAGACGTCAGCCAATCACTTGTTATATATCGCGATGTAGGCGAGATAACCCGCCAGTACTAATCCGAAAAGACCGAGCAAATAGGACACGAGGTCGATCACGAATCCAGCAGGCTCGAAAGTGTTCGAATCAAGTTGCACTTTGGTCTTCCGATAGCGCCTGAGACCGGCCAGAATCAGCAGCACTCCACCCACAGTCGAAATAATACCCAGCCAGGTTGTCAGGCCGGGGGTGGTGGAGTTGTATCCCTGCATCTTCATGAATTCGCGCAGTGCGATCGAGAAGCGTCCGACGGCGAATCCGAAGACGATGGTCGCGACGCCGGTTAGCACCCACGCCAGAAACGTGCGTTCGTTGGCCAGGTGATCGCGGGCGCGATTAGGGTTTGAAGTATCGGGCATGGATATGGGTAAACAGGCAAGTCTAGCAGCCCGCCATTATTCCGCAGCCTTCTGAATCAGCCCACCGATTCCCGCGATGTTTTTCAGGAGATCGGCGGGAAAGCCGTGCCGCTGCTGCAGGTATTCCGGTGAATTGTAGGAGAGCCACACTTTGCCCTGGTCGTCCTGCCACGCGAGCGCTTTCAACGGAAGATCGATGGCCAGCCTGGGCGCGGCGACCATCAAGGGCGTGCCACCTTTCGGACTGCCGAAGATCAGTACCTGCGTTGGGCGCATAGTGAGGCCGGCCTTCTCCGCCTCACCGCTGTGGTCAATGAGAGCAAACACCATCAGGCCTTTTTCTCTGAGGATCGATTGGAGCCGTGCCAGAGTCTCAGGCACGGAGTAGCGACTGAGCACATCGATTATTCCGCTCGCCATATAACCCTCCTCGGTGTGTGTTGGTGGAGCGCCGGGCGTCCCCGCCCGGCCACCCCGCTGCCGGAGGGGCGAGACGCCCGCCTCTCCACTTCCTTGCTCTGAATCGGGCACTCAGGGCGCCGCATCCGTTATTCTATATGGACCTTATTATGGCGACTTCAACTCGAAATACCAGCGGGAGCGCGGCTCCTGCAATCATCGAAAACTACGAACGCGAACGCGTCTTTAACCTGTTCCGGCAATTTGGATATCTGGAGGCCGAACTGAACCCGCTCGGCCTGCTGCCTCCGCAACCGCATCCGGACCTGCGGTTTGATGCCAATAACGAGAACGAGATCGACAACGAGTACGCGCGGGAAGCCCGCCGCATTTATTGCAGCAGCGTAGGCGTGGAATTCATGCACATTGCCGACCCGGAACGGCGGCGCTGGATTCAGGAACGCATCGAGGCCGAACCCGCCGTCGTCGACCGGGAGCGCGCTATGGATATGCTGTTCCGCGCCGACATTTTTGAGCAGACGCTGCAGCAGCGCTATCTGGGCAACAAACGATTCTCGCTCGAAGGCAACACGTCTTTATTGCCGGCGATGGATGAGGTTCTGGACGTGGCCGGCGAGCACGGCGCCGTGGAACTGGTCATGGGCATGAGTCATCGCGGGCGGCTGAGCGTCATTATTCATCTGGCAAAGCGCCCGGCGGAGCAGGTGTTTGCCGAATTTGAAGATGTCGATCCACGCAGCGTATTGGGATCGGGCGACGTGAAGTACCACATGGGCGCGACCGGTGAGTATCTCACCCGGAGCGGCAAGAAAATTCATATCCATCTGGTATCGAATCCCAGCCACCTGGAAGCGGTGAATCCGGTAACGGTGGGACGCACTCGCGCCAAGCAGGACCGCGCCGGTGAAGGCGGCGAGGCGAAGTATCTCCCGCTGCTCGTGCACGGCGACGCCGCATTCGCAGGACAAGGCATCACGGCGGAGACTTTGAATTATGCGGACCTCAGCGGCTTCACCGTGGGTGGAACGATCCACGTAATCGTCAACAACCTGATCGGTTTCACGACCAATGCCCGCGAAGAGCATTCCTCGCGCTTCTCGGCGCAACTGGCGCGGCGGCAAGCGATTCCCATCTTTCACGTGAATGGTGAGGACGTCGATGCAGTCATGCGGATCTCGCGCATCGCCGCCGAATACCGCTACGAATTTGGCACCGATGTAGTCGTGGACCTGATCGGCTACCGGCGTCATGGCCATAGCGAGGTGGACGATCCCACCGTGACCCAACCCCTGATGTACAAGGCGATCAAAGAGCATCCGCCGCTGTATCAGATTTACGCCAAACAAATTGGTCTGAACGATGACAATATCGCGGAGCGCGTGGGGACCATCAAGAGCGAGTACGAAGCCGCGCAGAAGAGCGCGACGAAGTTCACCAAGAAGCCGCTGATGCGCGATCTTCCAAAGTATTGGGACGACTACTTCGGGGGCCGCTATAAACCGGAATACGAGCAGCCCACAGGCATCGCGCGCGAGGAGTTGGTCGAACTCACGGCGCGTTTGACCACGTACCCGGAAGGTTTCCACATCCATCCCAAGGTGAAAAAGTTGTTGGAGCAGCGCGCGGAGATGGGCACGGGCAAGAAGCCCGTCGACTACGGCATGGCGGAGGCGCTGGCTTTTGCGAGCCTGGTGAAACCTAACCTGGGCAAGGAAGGAATTCCCGTGCGCCTGAGCGGTCAGGACACTCGGCGCGGGACGTTCAATCAACGGCACTCGGTGCTGTTCGATATTGAAGATGAAACGGAATACGTTCCGCTGCGCCACATTGCGCCGGGCCAGGCGGCGTGCGACATCTACAACTCCACGCTCTCGGAAGCGGGCGTCATGGGATTTGAATACGGCTACAGCCGCGACTATCCCGAGGCGCTGGTCTTGTGGGAAGCGCAGTTTGGCGATTTTGCGAACGTTGCGCAGGCCGTGATCGACCAGTTTGTGTGCGCTGGCGAGGACAAGTGGGGACTGCTCTCAGGCCTGGTGCTCTTGCTGCCCCACGGCTACGAAGGACAGGGTCCGGAACATTCAAGCGCGCGCATCGAGCGATTTTTGCAGCTGGCGGCGCGGGACAATATTCAGATATGTCAGCCCTCGAATGCAGGACAATATTTCCATCTGCTGCGGCGGCAGGCGCTGCGCAAGTGGAGGAAGCCGCTGGTGGTGTTCACGCCGAAGAGCATGCTGCGGCACCCGGATGCCCTGTCTCCGCTGGCAGATCTGACCCATCAGAAGTTTCTGCCGGTGATTCCGGACACGGAGGCGCAGGATGCCAAGCGGATTCTGATCTGCACCGGAAAAATCGGACACGAACTGCGCCCGGAGCGGCAAAAGCGGAAAGACATGAGCACCGCCATTGTCTTCCTCGAGCAGATGTACCCGTTCCCCGAGGCGGAACTGACCGAGGAACTGGAGCGCCATAGTTCAGCGCGAGACATTGTATGGGTGCAGGAAGAGCCGTCCAACATGGGTGCGCTTTCCTACGTCCTGCCGCGCTTGAAGCGCATCGCAGGCAAGCGGCCAGTGCTTTCGGTGAAACGCTCCGCGAGTGCGAGTCCGTCTACCGGTTCGGCAAAGGCGCACGAAGTCGAACAGAAGACATTGTTGGCACTGGCGTTCACGACGCAGGACTGAAACCAGGGACTGAAGGAAACGCACAGCGCGAGAGAAAAAAATAATAGCCCCGAAACGAAGAGCGATCTTCGATCCTGGGCTATTGCAATAGCGGCAGACGGGGCAAGCCCCGTCTCTACGGCGACGCTCAGGGCTGGCTTACGGCCAGCGCTTGGCCGCCTCTTCCCAGCCGGCGACGCGTGCCGGAGCTGGTGCGGCGGCAACCACCGGCGGAATCCGGACCGGTTGCTGCGGCGCGGTGGCAGTTAAGCTCGGCTTGGGCGCTTCAGAGATCTGCTCTTTTTCTTCCGAAAGCAGCGGGGCTGCGACGCGCAAGGCCTCAACTTCTTTCTCCAGCCTGGTCAGTTCAAGTTCCTTCTGCCGTAAAACTTCATACACATTTTTCATCTTGGGCACCTGTGCGTTGGAACAAACGATTAAGCGCAGAGTATGGCTTTGAGCGGCTATTTGTCAAGTAAAACAGGCACTTGCAAGTGCATGGGTAGTTATCGAAACTGGGTTATCGAAGCTTCGTTATTGACGCTTGGTTATCGAAAGACCACGACGGCGACCAGGATGCCCAGGACGAGGACGACGACCGCCAACAGATTGACGTGGTCCGCCAGCCACGATTCTTGTGGGGGCACTGCGTTTGCCAGGAAGGCCGGCACGAATTCATCCGGCGTCGACGTCGCGGAAGTGGACGCGGAAGCGCCCTCTGCGTCGGACGATGCGTCCCGCTCCTGCTCACCTTGGTTGATCTTTTGTTCGATCTTTTGTTGCTCGATCTTTTGTTGTTCGATCTGGCCCTGTGCCTGCTCGCGCTGCTTCTTTTCGAAAGCCGTCTTCTCGCTATCCTTCCTCTCACAATCGAGGCAGAGCGTTCTCCCTTCGGAAACGGGAAATCCGCAAGATGCGCATTTTTGCACGCGGAGCATGGCCTCGGGGACTGAAGCGGGCTTTAGCTCCGCCACTGGCACCGGCTCTGGCGCCAAATCTACGGACGGCTCGGCCGGAAGAACTACAGGCTCCGCGGGAACGAGAGGCAGCCCGGCGGGAAACACTGTGGGCTCGGCGCGAACGACTGCGGGCTCGGCAAGAACGACCGCGGGCTCGACAGGAAGGACTGTGGGCTCTGGGAATTCAGAGGTAGTTGAAATGTCAGTGGGAATCTCAATGGGAATTGCGGCAACCGGTTGCGCGCTGCCTCCCGCCGGATGTTCGAAATGCTTTTCCGGTTCTAGCCTGGGCGCTGGAGCCGGCGCAAAATTCTGACGCTGTTCGGCCAGATCGAGGGCCGTCAAAGTGAGGTCGGCCATGCGTTCGAGCGCGATCAGGTCGCGCTCTTCGAAAGCGTATGGGTGATCGGAAAATAGTTCGAACAGCCCGCGAACCTCACCGGAACGCCGCAGCAATGGCAACACGACAATGGACGCAATCCCCAAAGCCCGGCAAGTTTCCAGATTCACCCGCGGATCGGTTTCCGCGTTGTCACAGCGCAGCAACTGCCGGCGGGCAATACTTTCTCCGGTCAATCCCGAACGAACCTGCAGGCGCGCCCCGACTGCAGGCGCTGAAGAACCAGCGCTCGCGCGGCAAACCATCTCCTCACCCTGAGGCAAAGCGAGGGCAGTGCCGGTCGCGCCGGTGATGTATTGCGCGCGTTCCACTAACAACTGGAGTGCGGAGTCCAGTTCCGTCTCTCCAAGCGCGCGGCTCCCATTGGAGTTGTCGCTAACAACTCCGCCAACCGCGCCAACCGCAGCGGACTGATCCTTCGCCGCGATCGTATCTTCGGTCGCGTCCTCGGTGTTCCCTGCCGGGAAGCGGTCTTCGGGTTGAGCGGATCCGTTCATGAAATTGTTGTTCCAGCCACTTTTCGGCCAGCACATTGTCGGCAATCAAGACCCGCCCACGGGACGGAAAATGATTGCACCGACGGAGCTAAACCGAGTCTCGCCTCGGATACTCCGCCTGTCAAGGCTCTCACGCCGTTTGGAATGGTCAACCTCCCGCGCTATCGCGCGGCAAGCGCATCCAGCCGCGCCAGAGTGTCCGGATATTTGCGCACGAGAAGGACGAGTGCGGCCGCCTGAGGATTCGGTTTCGCTCGCCCCTGCTCCCATTTTTCCAGAGTTCTTTCGTTAATCCGGAGTCTGCGGGCGAACACCGCTCGCGAGCAGCGCAGTTTCTTTCGAGTGTCTCGCAGCAGCTTTGAATCCACCTTGGGGAGCGGCGCCATATCCACCTTGTAGCTGCGCAATGTAAGCTTGCCCTGGCGGTGGTTCTTCATCGCTGCCACCCCCTCCATCAGTTCCCCAAAAAGGTTTCTTTTCGCCATTACCGTATCCTCCCCAACCGGTGTAGCCTTGTGACTCGCCGAGCTGCACGTGCTGCCAATTCGTTTTCTATAGAAGCTTTGAGTGCCTTCTTCTCTTTCGCCGTAAGCTCAGAAACTTCATTCTTGTCGTAGAGAGTCATCAGCCATATCTGGCGATCGGATTTGAAGTGGTAATAGATAATGCGCAGCCCGCCTCTGCGCCCTTTGCCGCGCCGCGCGTCCGCCCAGCGCAGCTTTCGAAACCCGCCCGTGCCCGGCATCAAGTCTCCTAACTCAGGATTGGCTCCCAGCTTGGCCTGTAGTTCTCTGTAATCATCATCGATCAGGTAGTTCGACAAATGACGCGTGAATGCCGGCGCCTCGATGAACTCCATGCCAGTTCTGTACGCTATCGGAATAACACGTGAAAATAACTATACGCTGTTAGCGTACTGTTGTCAAACCATCAGGGGCGGAGAAAGAGAGACGCGGACAGGGCCGTGCCGTACTTACTGCGACTTTCCGTCTTTGTGCCGCAGCCATTCGATAAACATCTGTTCTTTTGGTTTGTCGTAGTCCATGAGCAGGTGGCGGATGCTGCGTCCGCTGACAAAGTGGCAAACTTCTTCCGCCAGGTTCTTGGCGTGGTCGCCGGCGCGTTCGAGAGATTGCGTCATGAAGATAACCTGCAGGCTGGAGTGGTGCGCGACGTTCTCCGGATTCTCGATGTGGCGCAGGAAGATAATATTGCGCAGGCGGTCCATCTCGGCATCAGCACGAAGCACATCGATGGCTTTCTTAACATCCTTTTGGGAGAACGATTGGCCGACGTCGGCCAGCATCTTCTCCAGAACCGTGGCCATCTGGGTCAAGTCGCGAGCATCCTGCGAGTCGAGGCGGTCTTTCGCAGCTTGCGCGCTGGTAGCAAAACTCAAAAGCAAGTCCCCAATCCGCTCCAGTCCGATCATGACTTTCATGCACGCGAGCAATTGCCGCGTTTCAGCCTCCGGAACGCGGGTGATGGTCGAGGTCACACCGGAGTCCACTTCCAAATCAATGGCATCAAGTTCTTTTTCGCACTGCCGGATGTCGTTCAGCCGGGACATGGATCCCGTGGCAATTCCCTCGGCCGCGATAGCCGCGGCCTCGCGGGCCAACTCGCATGCCTCCACCGTTCGCTTCACCAGGACTGAGTGCGAAGGCTCAGGCAAAGGTGTCTTTACGCTGGCTGTGCTCATAGGCTGCCACTCATAACCTGCCACTCATAGCTTGCCACTCATATTAAGACCGCCTGCCTCGTTGGATGCCGCATCCCTCTGGTGGATACAAGCGGTATCAACTCAGAGTGTGGCACACATCCCCGCAAAAGCATAATTCCTGGCGTCCTGGGGCAGGTTACAACCCGGTAAATTTCTTGTTGTTGCCGGCGCTGGTTTGCCATCCTGCCAGTGCCGGCTCTTTGTCCCTGGCAGCGCATTCAGTTAACGCCGGGCGTCCCCTTCCAATCGAGAACATTAACCAGGTTATAGGGATTCCCAATGAGATTCATTTGCAACTCTCCCTGCTTATCGATCACGAGTTCGGCTGCAGGGTACAACTTGCCCGTGCTCTTGCTCTTGTCCGTATCATTCAAGTCGAATTCGCCAGCCGTCAAGTTGTAGTCGCTGGATCGCGTGTCCCAGTACACCTCACCGAACCTGAGGGGCCGGTTAGTGACGAAGCGAATCTTCCGTCCAGTTGGGGTTGGAATCATTTGGATGTAACTGCAGTCATACCCCAGAGTGCCCGTGACCTCGATGTGACCCGCCGCTTTCATCTTGCTCAGCGCGTTGACCAACCCTTTATCCCCGCCCTTCTGGAACGCCTCGACCAGGATCTGCTTGTCTGCCTGGGTAGAGTAGTCATCAATGTTTAACGTGACACTGAATTCAGATCCCATCTGGGTGCTAGTGCCCATGGCAGTAGCCTCAATCGTTTCTGTCTTGTTAGCCGAGAAAGCGAGGGTGCTTCCTGCAATGAGCAGGCCGGTAATCAACAAACTGCCGATGGCAAGCTTGAGAGTGCTTGGAACCGCATTCTTGTTTTGCAACATTTTCGTTCCTCCTTTGAACTGCATGGAAATGAGCTGCATTGAAAATAGTCTCGTCCGCCGATGAGGCAGCCGAAAAGAGTTGGCTCGGCCACATGAACCACTGGCTATGGAACATGTGGCCGAAGTGCGCCACCTCGACCCCTTACGGCCGATGCCTGGGGGTCTTGGCATCCAGGGTCGATATCAATTGCTCGGCTGCCGGGGGCACGGCGACCGTTCCCGACAGAACAATATCCTTCGCGGAAATCTCCCGCCCGTACACATGGCGGTTGTCGCCATTGTCCGGACGGATTGTCGAGCCTTCGAGGGAGACGCCGGCAAACAGGCCGCGTGCCCTCGAGTAGCTCAGGATTTCGGCTCGCAGAGTCGCGTCCGACTCGGCCGACGCATCGCGCCCGACCGGTCCCGCGGCCACGGAAGCATCCGCTCCCAGCTTCACCTTGCTGGCGAGGATGCCGCTCGCGCCGCGTTCATTCATCACGAGCAACACAAAATCCGTAGCTTCTCCACCGATCTGAAAGCCAAAACTTCCACCCTCAAGGGCCATCATCGTTGGAGCGCCCCAGGGTCCCGTGAAGCTTTCACCCTTGCGGCACGACATAGCGCCTCGCCCATAACTTCCGCCGACGATGAATGCGGCCTTTAGGACGGAGGGGAAAACAACGACGCAATCTGCCTTGTCCAGTAACTCCTGCGGAATGCCGTCAGGAACGTCGAGAATCTCTTTTAAGACCGTGCCAGAATTTCTCAATCGGTCGTCATCTTTGGTTTGGTCCGTTGCGCTCGCCATCCCAGCAAAGAGCGGCAGAACAGCGAACAGAATGGTGCTGGTAAAAGCCAACAACTTTCGCATTTGATTTTCCTCCTGTAGTTTTTTGAAATCGTTAGCGCCTTACGTCTTTAGGGCTTAGCCTTGTCATTCCTGACAAGCATGCTGTGCCCTTAACCAGGTAAATGCAGTAGGCATGCCAAAGTTGAGGGGAGCGGGAGATCGTTGGCAAGTGATTGAATGCAGGAGAAAATCAGAACGGCACGATCGGAATCCCGAGGTCCGAGCGAGGTCCGAGCGAAAAGCTTTGCGTCCTTCTTTCGACGCCTCGTCGTCCCGCGGTCACCTGCAGACTGGACCCGTCTTAGGCGAGTGAGCGCGTGTCCTACGTTTACTCGTCCCGTCTCGAAAGGCGGAGTGGAAAAAGTATTTCCGGGCGGCCGTGTCCAAGCGGGGGGATTTCAAACTGACACTACTTAAGAAAGTATGCCAAATCCGGCTCGGACGCTGTCAATGCAACCAAATAGGATCGAGCAATGAGGTAACCGGCCAGTTTACGCCTTGCCGACTATCCGTTAGCAAACTCATCCGGCGCGCCTCTCAGCCTTCATTGAAGAAGTGCTTCGGGAAAGTCCTCCATTAAAATCCGCTGGGGGAACCTCTTCTTTCGGGCTGGTGTCTATTTCCAGTAAACCGGGTTAAAAAGCTACCCGACTAAAGCTTGCAAGTTTTCTCAGTGACGCCGTTCCAAAGTATGGAGAAGCAAACCATGAAGACCTTTATGATGGTCGCGATTGCGACGGCGCTCGTCTCTTTTGGCCTCATCAAAGCGACAGGTGGGTCCGGCCGCAGTTTCCCGCCGGGAGATTCGACCGACGGCACGTTTACGCAGAAGAGCCAAGTCCCGAATAGAACGATGCGGGCGTTCCGTTCGGAGCAGGAGCTTGCGAGTTACTTCCGGGAATTGGCTGAAAAGCAGAAGCGGGAACGCCGATTGGTGTCAGTCTATTCCGCGCTTTCCGCGCCAACCGCGCCAATGAAGATGAGCGGTGGTCTTGCTGCCGATTCGCAATCTGCGAACGAAGACTCGGTTACCAACGTCCAAGAAGCCGGCGTCGATGAAGGTGGGATCGTCAAGGTGCACGGCAACCATCTGGTTGTATTACGCCGCGGCAGGTTGTTCACAGTTGCCATCGCTCATGGCGCACTCGACCCAATCTCCAGCGTGGATGCGTTTGCGCCAGACATCGACCCACGCTCCACCTGGTACGACGAGATGCTGGTTTCTGACGACACGATCGCCGTCATCGGTTACAGCTACGAACGAGGTGGTACGGAGGTCGGTCTGTTCCATATCGATCCCGCTGGCAAGCTGACCTATCGTTCGACCTATCACCTTCGCTCCAACGATTACTATTCTTCACGCAACTACGCCAGCCGCTTGATCGGAACCAAGCTTATCTTTTACTCGCCACTTTATTTTTATCCCGGTGCCGGGGACCCGTTTCAGAGTCTCCCGGCAGTTCGTAAGTGGCACAAGGGCGCAACCAACGGCGAGTTTCGGCGCATTGTTTCTGCAAGCAGCGTTTACCGGCCGGAGCATGAGTTCAGTTCGATGTACGGCTCGGCCCTGCATACCGTAACCGTATGCGATCTGGCTCGTGGCGACTTCGACTGCCACGCAACGTCGGTAGTAGGGCCTCCGGGACGCGTGTTTTATGTCTCATCGGAATCGGTGTACGTGTGGGTCAACGATTGGGTGGACAATGGCAAGCAGATGCGTGCACAGTCCATGGTCTACCGCCTGCCACTGGATGGCTCTGCCCCCACCGCGCTGGGCGCTTCTGGCAGCCCGGTAGATCAGTTCTCCTTCCTGGAGAGCGAGGACGGTCACCTCAACGTGCTGTTGCGCTCGGATACCGCCGGCGACGGCATGTGGGGCGCCGAGGTCGCGTTTGGTGATATGTCTTTGATGCGGATACCGCTGGCAAGCTTCTCCGACGGCAGCGAGACGGTTCCTCGGTCCAGTTATCGCAGACTGCCCAAAGCGCATGGCTACACTTTTCAAAACCGGTTTGTCGGGGATTATCTTCTTTACGGCACGGGCAGCGGCTGGGGCTACCCGCATACTGCGAAGCACGCAAGTCTCTACGCACTGCCCTGGGCTGGCGGCGCCGTACGCAAGCTTTCGCTCACCCACGGAGTTGATCGAATCGAAGAAATGGGTTCAGACGCGGTAGTCGTGGGTACTGATGGAAAGGATTTGCACTTCTCTGCCATTCGCCTCGGCGATATGCCTGAGGTAGTCGACGAATATATACGCAAAGGGGCGTCGCAAGGTGAGCTCCGCAGCCAAGGTTTTTTTTATAAACCGGATACGAGAGATTCGGGTACGCTCGGTTTGCCGATCAGCACGCCTGCCCGTCCCGGTTATCGCCATCTGTTCGACAACTCTGCCGCAGTGCTCTTCCTCAAGAACGACTCATTGCATTTCCAGGAGGTGGGAGAGCTCGCGGCGCAACCAGAGCGGGAGACGGATGATAACTGTCGCGCCTCCTGTATGGACTGGTATGGCAACGCCCGCCCCCTGTTTGTGCGTGGACGCGTCATCGCTTTGCTGGGTTATGAACTGGTGGAAGGAACACTCGACGATGGACGCATGCGGGAATCTCGTCGCGTTAGTTATGCGCCCGGAAACCTGACAGCGGCGCGCGCCGAGCAAGAAGAACCTTTGTCTAAGAAATGAGCGGAGGGCGAATGCGTTCGAATCAGGGGCTGCTTCGAACGTGATCGTTTCATTTGGTGTTGGGCGACTCGAAGCGCCATTGGTGGAGTGTCGGGCGGCTCCTGCCTAGCTTCCATCTGAAGAAGTGGGTCTCAGCCGGCAATAACTGGTCTTCCTCCAGATTGACGGGCCACCCGGAAACTGGCCGACCTCCCAGAGTTATCCGGAATCTGGTTCCGAAGCGGGCAGGGTAAACAAAAAAGTCGAGCCGTGGTTAAGCTCGCTCTCGGCGCGGATCGTTCCCTCATGGGCCAGAACTATATGCTTGGCGATGGCCAGTCCCAGCCCGGTGCCCCCGGATTCCCGCGAGCGAGCTTTATCCACGCGGTAGAAACGTTCGAAAAGACGAGGCAGATGCTCGGAGGAAATGCCCGGTCCGAAGTCTCGGACGTAGAATTCGACGCCGTTCGCGGCCGCGCGCGCTCCGAGAATAATTTTTTTTCCTGACGCCGCATACTTCAACGCATTCTCGATCAGGTTCGAAAAAATCTGGTGGATGGCCTCGCGATCCGCATTCACATTAGCGGTCGGGACTGCGTTCTCAATCACAAGTTCGACTTCATACGAGCGTGCCACTTCACGGAAGCTTTCCAGCGCATCCTGCAGCAGTTCTTCGGTGCTGACCCGCTCGATTTCGAACCTATGCTCGCCCGATTCAACGCGGGCCAGCGTGAGCAGGTCTTCCGTAAGGCGGGACATCCGTGCCGCGTTCTTGCGGATAATTTCCAGAAAGTCGCGCACATGATTATCTGCCACGGAGCTGTCGAGGAGCGTCTCCGTGTATCCCTGGATGGAAGTCAGCGGAGTACGCAGCTCATGGGAAACGTTGGCGATAAAATCGCGGCGGCTCTTCTCCATGCGCTCGGTCTCCGTAAGATCGCGGAGCACGGCGACGGCCCCGCCTCCGGGCATCGGCGCCGCCGTGACATCGAAGATGCGGCCGGGAGCGATGGTGTTCGAGCGCGCGGAAGTCACAATCTGGTCGCGCGCCGCTTCTTGAATCGCGGCCAGAAAGTCCGGATCGCGGACACTGTCGATCAACGGCGCATTCAAGCGGGGAGCCCGAAGCAGCAGACGGTCCATGCCCCGATTGGCCCATTGCACGCGCCCTTCAATATCCACCGCAATCACCGCGTCCTGCATGCTGTTGAGAAGAGTTTCCAGCTCTCGCTGGCTGTCTTGAACGCGAGCGTAACTTTCTTCCACACCGCGCGTCGTCTTATCCAGCGCTGACGCCACCTGCCCAATCTCGTCACCCGAAGTGGACGCGATTCTCGCGGTCAAATCCCCACCCGCCACGCGCTCGGCAAAATCCACAATCCGCAGCAGACGCCGGCCAACATATTGCGCAGCGACCGCTGCCACCACCAACGCGAAAACGAATGCGGTGAGCGATCCCCAGAGCAGGGCCACCGCCAGCGGACGATCCGTAATTTCCATCTCGGGCACTGGATACGCCAGGCGCACCGCTCCTCCAGAAACCGGCACCGCCACGTACAAGAAAGGAACGCCAAGAGTAGGAGATTGACCGCTGCGTTCATCCACGCCCAGTTGGCCGGCGAGAGCAGAAGCAAATTCCTTGCGATGCCTCTGATTCTCCATCGTGCCGGGATCGGCCTCAGAATCGGCCAGAACCTTGCCGGTTGGATCGATGACGGTGGCGCGGGCCCCAGCCGCCTGCCCCTCCTGAGCGGTAATGTCGGCGAGAGAGTGCTGCCGATCCGCCTCCACGCGGTAAGCGAACATCAAGGTTTTCTGTTTGAGATTGCGCTCGATCTGCTCGCGCAGAGTTCGTTCCCAGACCTTGTGCACGGTCAACTGCAACGTGATCGCGGTTACGCCAATCACCAGCAGAAACACAAACATCAATTTAACGAACATGCGACTTCTCAACGCGCGACCTCAAAGCGGTAGCCGGCCCCCCGGACCGTCTTCAAGTAACGCGGATTCTCCGGATCAGGCTCAATCTTTTCACGGATGCGTCGCACGTAAACGTCCACCGATCGCGGCGTGACATACGCCGTATCTCGCCAGACCGAGTCGAGCAACTGGTCGCGAGTGAAAACGCGTCCGGCGTGCCGCATGAAGTAGTCGAGCAGCCGGAATTCGGTGGCCGTAGTCGGCACTTGTTTCCCGCGAACCGTCAACGTCATCGCGCCCGGGTCAATGTGGACTTCATCAATCTTGGTTGGCAGCGGCGGCAGCGGCCGCTCAAAACGACGCAGCACCGCTTTGACCCGAGCCACCAGTTCGCGCGGGCTGAAAGGCTTGGGGATGTAGTCGTCAGCTCCCAACTCCAACCCCAGCACCCGATCCGCCTCACCGCTCTTCGCCGTCAGGAAAATGACCGGCACCGACGCCAGCGACAGCGACTGCCGAATCTGGCGGCAAAGTTCAAGGCCATCTTTTCCTGGCACCATGATGTCCAGCAAAAACAGCGCCGGACGCTGGCGCTCGGCATCGACCACGACCAGATTGCCAGTCGAGTAGAGTCGCACGTTGAAGCTCGCCCCTTCCAGATGATGGCGAACCAGCCGGGAAATATCCGGGTCGTCCTCCACAACATAAATCGTCGGCTTCACGCGACCATTGTAGCTGGGAAGTGTTGCAATTCGATAACCGGCCAAAGCACGCTTGTGGAGAGCCGGGCGTCCCCGCCCGGCCGCCCCGAATTGGACGGGCGAGACGCCCGGCGTTTCATCGCACACAAACTCGACATTGCTCTTGATTTTGGGTGGCGCGGCGGTTCACCGCTGCGATAACAGGCTTGTCTTCAGTGCCGGCTTCAGCCGCTGAGGTCAGACTGCGGCGCGCGAGATGCTTTCCGCGCAGCCGCTCAGCGCAGAGCCATTCCCGCCTCCGCGCAAAAATCCATAGCCACAAATTCTCCACGCAGAAATTTCGGAAAAGCCGCCGCCGCGATCATGGCCGCATTGTCAGTAGAAAGCGCGCGCGACGGAAAGAAAACCGGAAGCCCCTGCATCCCCGCCTCGCGCTCAAACGTAGTCCGCAGCTCCCGATTAGCCGCCACGCCGCCGCTCACGAACAGAGTTCGAACGTCATACTCGCGCGCCGCAGCCAACGTCTTCGTGACCAGATCGTTGACCATCGACCGCTGGAAAGAGGCCACCAGGTTGAGGGTTTGCCGGTCGCAGAGTCCGCGAATATCTTCGACCGCAGGCTTGTCTTTCTCTATCACGATCCTCGCAAGCGCCTGCCGCCGAGCCTCTATCGCAGGTTTCAGGTTCTGCGTCTCCACGTAGCGCAAAACCGCCGTCTTAATTCCGCTGTAGGAAAAATCAAAGTGAGGCCCGTCTTCTTCGGACGAGACTCGCTGGCGATCCTCTTGCCCACGACCGCCGAGCTTATGATCGCGCCGGTCCGCATGCTTGATCTGCGCAATCTGGAACTTGACCGCGTGCGGATCGCCATGCACCGCTAGCCCGTCAATAATAGGTCCTCCGGGATAGCCGAGTCCGAGAAGCTTAGCGACTTTATCGAACGCCTCTCCCGCAGCGTCATCGCGAGTGTGGCCGATGTTCCGGTAGCTCCAAAGATTCTCCTGCACCCGCGCTAAATAGAGATGCGTGTGTCCGCCCGACACCACCAGCGCAAGCACCGGAAACTGAAGGTCGGCATTTTCGCCGAGTCGTTGCTCAAGCAACACCGCATGGATGTGCCCCTCAAGATGATTCACCGCAATCAGCGGTTTCTCCAGCGCAAAGGCAAGCGCCTTGGCAAAACTGATGCCAACAAGCAGAGCACCTGCCAGTCCCGGCCCCTGCGTGACCGCGATGGCATCGACGGACGCATAAGTCTGCCCCGCCTCGGCCAGCGCCTGCCGCACCACCGGGACGATCGCACGCAAGTGCTCGCGAGACGCAAGTTCCGGAACCACTCCGCCATAAGGCTGATGAGTGGCAATCTGCGAGGCAACCACATTAGACAAAATCTGCTCGCCCGAGCGCACCACCGCCGCGCCCGTCTCATCACAGGAGGTCTCGATGCCGAGTATGTGCGCGTCAGGCATAATGATGGCGGTATTTGTTGCGCGGGCAAAGTTCTTAACCACAGGGAGCACAGAGAACACAGGGAAACACAGAGAACTTCTTCTTTCTATGACCACTAAAAAGTACCTATCAAAAAATCCCGAAACGCTTTCCCCCGTGTTTCCCTGTGTTCCCCCGTGCCCCCTGTGGTAAAGGTTTCC
Organism: uncultured Acidobacteriaceae bacterium; assembly: GCA_963789205.1. Taxonomy (GTDB): domain Bacteria; phylum Acidobacteriota; class Terriglobia; order Terriglobales; family Acidobacteriaceae; genus Acidiflorens. The sequence goes on along the minus strand of CAWBJV010000005.1, from coordinate 350,490 downwards.
GCCCGCGCACAGTGCACTCAGCCGCAACTGCTAGTCTAAATGGGGGAGCCGCGCCCGTGCCGGAAGCCAAAAGACGAGCCGCCGAAATCGTGACCACCCTGCGCCAGCAAGGCCACCAGGCCTACTTCGCCGGAGGGTGCGTCCGCGATCTCCTCCTAAGCCGCGAGCCCGCCGACTACGACGTAGCCACCGACGCGACGCCGCAGCAAGTAATGCAAATCTTCCCCCAGACCTACGCCGTAGGCGAGCAATTCGGAGTAGTGCTGGTCCCAGATTCCGATGGAGCGACGGGCGTCCCCGCCAATGGAGCGACGGGCGTCGTCGCCCGTCAAGGCACGACTGTCGAAGTAGCCACCTTCCGCTCCGACGCAGGCTACTCCGATGGCCGTCATCCCGACGAAGTCCGCTTCACCAAAGACCCCCGCGAAGACGTACAGCGCCGCGACTTCACCATCAACGGCATGATGCTCGATCCCGCAACCAACGAGGTCCTGGATTTCGTAGGAGGCCAAGACGATCTAAAAGCCGGAATCATCCGCGCCATAGGCGATCCCGAGCGCCGTTTTGCCGAAGATAAATTGCGCATGCTCCGAGCCGTGCGCTTCGCCGCACGCTTCGATTACAAGATCGATCCGGCAACCATGGCAGCGATCCAGAAGTTAGCGCCTAAAATTCACCAGGTCTCCTGCGAGCGCGTGCGCGAAGAACTAACCAAGATGCTGACCGAAGGCCAAGCCCGCCGCGCTTTTGAATTACTGGATGCCAGCAGCCTTTTGCCAGAAGTCCTGCCAGAAATCGCCGCCATGAAGGGAGTGCAGCAGCCGCCACAGTACCATCCCGAAGGCGACGTCTTCGTGCACACGCTGCTGCTGCTGGAGAAGCTCCGGCCCAACGCGTCCGGCTCCGTGTCCGGTTCTGTGTCTGGTTCCGTTTCAAAGACGCTAGCCTGGGGAGCGCTCCTCCACGACGTAGGCAAGCCCGCAACCTTCCGGGTCGCGCCCGACCGCATCCGCTTCGATGGACACGTAGAAGTAGGAGTGAAAATGGCTGCCGAAATCCTCCGCCGTCTGCGCTTCTCGAACTACGAGACCGATCAGATCCTGGCCCTGGTAGACAATCACATGCGCTTTGGAGCCGTGCAGCGCATGAAGCAATCCACGCTAAAGAAGTTTCTCCGCTTGCCCGCCTTCGAAGAGCATCTGGAGTTGCATCGCATCGACTGCCTCTCCAGCCACGGCCAACTAGACGCCTATGAATACACGCGCGAGCAGTTGCGTTCGATGCCCCCCGAGGCGATTCGTCCCACTCCGCTAATCACCGGACGCGACCTGATTGAAGCAGGATATGAGCCCGGTCCACGCTTCAAAGAGGTTCTAACAGCGGTCGAGGACGCCCAACTGGAGGGCCGACTCACCTCGCGCGAGGCGGCGATGGAGTATGTGCTGCGCGAGTTCCCACTGTAACTTCAAGGGGCAATGGGGAGTTTTCACGGCGAATTGATGGCGAGTCGGACACCCGGCAGTCAGTGCCAGCCGATTGCTTTGAACATATCGAGATATATAGTCAACTCTTTTCCATCTTTGAACTTGATTGTTATTGGCACGAGGTGAAAAGCTCCCCACCCTCTGTATCCGACAGCATACCCATTTGAAGGATCCGACGACGTCTGTCTCTTGTTATGCATCGTCGGATCGTTGAACTCATAGGACACACTTTCAATGCGCTGCTTTTGCGTATCAGGAACACCGCTGAGGTCTAACCAGCATTGAAAGTCATAGACCTGATCACCGTTAGCGGTCCTCACGCCTCGGACAGGCGTTGCACTCGCCTTTGGAACAACACCTTCCACTGAGTCAGAGAAGTTCGACTTTTGACTCTGATTCGCAATCACGATCAATTTGTCGATATCTTTCTCGAGTTGCTCTTTCTGTTCCAGGAGATCCGCCTTTTGTTTCTGCAATGACTGGAGTTCTGCTTCAACTCCCCGCAGATTCCGGCGGAGATCATACAGCCTATACGATCCGTACACGAACAGTCCTATTAGGCACGCGAGACTTAAGATGCCAGCCTGTTGGGATCTCCTTACGATTTTGTTGACCTGCTCAGGAGTGAGATTAGTCATCTGCTTTTTTATCTTTGTCCATGCGCAGAGCCAGATTTAGTGCCTTGTTCCACATATATAGAAGAAAAAACGCTGACGTTACGCACACGCCACCCGAACTTTCCGTAATAATCCTTTGTGTGTCCTCAAATCTGTGTTGGATTAGAGCTGTAGCCGCACAAAAAAGCAGCATGAGCAACGAAAGGAGGATTACAGCGACGTAAACTAAGCGTTCGGCCCAAAACAAATCAGTGATCTGTTTTATGGCCTGGACCCGCTCAGCTATGTCTCCCTTGACCAACTTTTCCAAAGGTTGGGGCATCACGATCCTTGTCTAGGAGGCCCAAGAGAGAAAGGACTGGATGCTATCAATATTGTTTTTCACTGTCAACGTCAGTCTCAACCCCCGCCCGCGATCACCGTTCACAACGGAATGCACAAGTTCGCCACATATTCTACAACGTACCCCACCCTATCGTAATACTCTCGGATCCGTGCCATAGTGATGCCACCATTAGCGCCGTGTGCGATCTGGTGGCGGAGCGCGACTACGCTATCGACGGCGGCCTTGTACTCATCCACAATCGCGACTTCAAGGTCTCATTGCCAGTCGGCATCGAAACTGCCAAAGAGTTGGACAATTCGTTCCGTGTTCATGTTTGTAGAGCCGCGAATGCGGCGCTCCATGTGTCGCAAAACAGACGGGTCAGAGTGCGTTCTTACATGCTCGAGCGCAATTTCTATCGCGGCTTGCTCCAGAAACCCCGAGACGAGTACGCATAGATACCTGGCGAAGTCCGACAGCAGCTCGGGATCCGCTCCTAGGCTTGCGGCACGCTTGAAAGTGGCGTCCAGCCTCTGTTTTTGCCGCTCGATCTCGGCCCTGCCTGTCATTTAACTTTCGCAAATGCCTTGGTGGCTTCTTCGAGGCGTGTGGTGACCTTAGCCTCTTGGGAGGTACCAGTCTCTACTGCATCTCTATAAGTCGTGTTCTTTAGCAGTTCTTCGTAGGAGCGACGCAAGTCGTCGTTCCGTGTGATTTGCCCTGCCTTCAGACGGCGGGCGACCGCCGTCATCACCGAATCCACGACAGCGGCGTTGAGTGCTCGCTCAGGTCGGAACGCGCGATGGCCAATCGCTTCGGCGATGACGGCCACTGTGCTGTCGAAGGTTGCAAACAGCTCCGTTTCGGATTGGTGGGACAGCTCCTGATTCTTGGCCATATAGCGATTAAGGAAATCTTTCATCGGGCTGCGATACTTTTGGGCGTAATAAAAGAATGCGAAGAATCGCAGAATCATTTCCATGTCTTTAAGTCGCTTGGACTTGTTGCCAAAGAGGCTTCGCCAGTGGTGGTTGTCGTTGAGCGTGCGAAGGACCCGGACCAGTTCGCCGTGGTAGAGCGCTACGCGGATTTCCTGGGGCTGTAGATTGACACCCCCGGTGTTCAGACGCTCGAAGATCACGTAGATGCTGCTCTGGTCCTCGCTGGGCTGATCCTGCCTGATCACTGTCGCGTGGATGATGCTGTCATCTAGCCGGCGGCGATCCTCTGTGTCGAGATCCTTGTAGCGCTTTCCGACGAATCGCGCTTGAACGTCCCCGAGTTTGTATTCAACCCCGTGGATGACTCCTTCATAGAAGGCTCTGAGTGTGTAGAGACGTTGGTGCCCGTCCAGCACGAGCAACCGCCCAGAGGTCTCCTTCACGAGGAAGATGCCGGGCACCGGGAGACCGAGGAGTAGCGACTCTATAAACCTGTCGGCCTTGGGGCGCGGCCAGACGTACTCTCGCTGAAAGCCAACGACCTGGGAATCGGATCCAGCATCCCAATTGAATGTCGGAACGATGATGTCATCGACCTCAATCCTTTTTACGACTCCGTCGACGGGATAATCCGCTCCGTAAGCCGTTATCGAATACGTGAAGGGAATCACCTCCAAGGCTTCGTCAAGGTCCTGGACTTCCTCTTCGATGTCCGGTTTCGTATTCAGCACTGGTACTGCTGGTGCTGACCTAACGCTCTTCGATCCTTTTGGCATTACCCTGCTCCGCTATCGTGGTCGCGGCGCGATTATACCTGAGCGGAACGCTGGGTGCCCCTTGCGGTTTTCGAAGCAGGGCGGGGATGTTCTAAGAGTGGTATGCTCACGTTCGCCTACTACTCGAAATTCTTCGCTAACTCCTATTTCCGAGCCTCACGACCTGCCTCTTTCATCACACATTTCCTGTGCCCTCATCACAGACACGCAATCCCAATCGCGCAATAATTCACCGACAGTACAGCATCGAAAATTGCGCCCGTCTCCAGAGACGGACCCAAAATTCGGCGCAAACCATCTTCGGCGGCTCTTTGACAAAAGGACGACAAGTACACAAATAAAGCACTAAAAGTGGCGATCCCGCACCTCGCCAGGTGCACGCCAAATCGCAGAAACACCAGCTAAGTCCTTATTCATGTAGTTGATAGAGCTAAGTACTTTAATTAGAATAGCTTAGCGCGAATTGGGGGGGGGGGGGGGGGGGGGGGGTAAAAACCCAGATCACCCAACCCCATCGAACGGAGCCACTTTTCTTTGCTGTCGGCTTTTCGCGGACCAAGAGTGTCCGCGCTACACCCTTCCTCTCCTACTATTCGTTTTCTGCATCCAACGGTAGGTTTCGCGAGGACTCAATATGGACGAGACTAATAATAATATTGTGCAGGAGATACTTCACGACTTGTTCTCCTCTCTGGAGGCCCTGGAGACTCAGAACACGGCTATTTTGCAATTCCTGAAGGATAAAGGGATCGCCACTGACGAAGAACTTGCCTCCCATCTGGAGCAGGCGGGAAACGCCAGTAGCGTCAGATGGCGTGGCGTCCGCGTGCGAGCCGATTATCTGTTTGCGTCCGCCATCAAAGCCGCTGAGCAGGCTGCCGAAAAGGAATCTCCGAAGCCTGCGGAAAACAAGCAAGAATCGAAAGCAGCCACAAAACAATCGGACGAAAAAGAAACCGCTAAGGACCCGCAGCCAGTTGCTACCAACTCCAAGCCCGAGAACGCCAAAGCTGAGAAAGAAAAACCTGAGGCGGACGAAGCCGGCGCCAGAGCAGAGCAAAGTGTCGAGAAAGATGTCGAGCAAGACCCGAATCAACCAGTCGACGAGAAGAATAGGCCAAGCAAAAATATTAAAGAGAAGGCAGCCTGACTAGGGACTCTCACCTATTCCTCGTTCTTGTCCCGATCCCGCGACGTTGTCTGCACAGTATCCGCTGAAGACGGAACGGGCTTTTGCAGAGCGATCGCCGGCAATCCTGCTTTCTTCAATTGCTCGTTCAGCGCCGGAATGTCTTTTGACCTGAGTTCGGCCCACGCCCTCAACTGTTCGTTCAGCGCCGTCTCGATCTCTACGAAAGTCGCCTTCTGCTGAGTCGTCGGAGCGGCGTCAGCGGTATCGAGAGCGCTGACGAGCGTATTCAGGCCGCTATTCAGACGAGCCAGGCTGCGGCCTTCAGGAGTGCTCAAGTAGCGCGCGCCGTAGCCGCCTTCGTCGCCTTCGATGGCTGCGGCTTTCGCTTCCAGTTCAGCCGCTGTCTCTGTGATCGCGTCCGCCTCACGCTTTTCCCTGTGTCCCTCTGTGCTCCCTGTGGTAAGGATTTTGGTCGTGATCGCTTTCAACTGCGCCCGCAGGCCCCGCACCTGTTGCAGCGCCTCGTAATCCTGATGAAGCGCGGCGGCAATTTTCCGGTCGAGTTCGAATTGCTGGAGCAGACCATCCGGCAAAGCCTTTACCCGCGGATCCATGCGAACGGTCAGCCGCTGCGTGTACTGCTTTCCGTACACGGTAAGAATCACGTTGTACAGGCCAGGCAGCACGGCCGCGCCGAGCGGATAACGCGGCGTGTCATGGTAGATCGCCGAGATCGGATAATCGTGCGCAATCACGTCTGGCTCCGGATAATGCAGGTCCCAGACAAAACGATGCATTCCCGGCGCGGACGACAAGGTTCGCGCTGGACGGATCCAATAGGTCGGCACGTTGAGTTTCTTGTCGTCGACCGGCTCGGGCTTATCGTCGCTCGAAAAGTGGCGCACGACATGTCCCGACGCGGTATCGACAATATCCAAAGTGACGGGACCGGAAGCGGTAGTCTTTTTTTCTGCCCCAGTCAGCCAGTAGTCGATCATCGCGCCATCCGGAGGATTCTGTCCGGCAGGTTCTTCTGGCGGCAGAGGCGTGTCGGTGTTGTTGTTGCGGCGCACGCGATACGTAAGTTGCGGCTCGAAAAGATGCGCGGGATCATGCCCGCCCGCAATCTCCGCGCTGAACTGCCGCAGCGGCGTGATGTTATCCAGGATCCAAAACGAACGGCCATGAGTTCCGACGACCACATCGTCATGGTGAACTACGAGGTCGCGGATCGAAGTCGGCGGCAGATTCATCTTCAGCGACTGCCAATGACCGCCGTCGTCCCAGGACACATACACAGAGCGCTCAGTCCCGGCAAAAAGCAGTCCCTTACGCTCGATATCTTCGCGCACCGTGTTGACGGGCTCGTTATCAGGCAGGCCGCTCACGATTTTCTGCCAAGACTTTCCGCCGTCGTGCGTGCGGTAGATATAAGGATGCAGGTCGTCGAGTCGCAAGCGGTTCACCGCCGCGTATGCGGTCGCGGGATCGAAGTGCGAGGAGTCAATCTGCGCCAGCTTGCTCCAAGGCGTCAGTTCGGGAGGCGTCACATTCTGCCAGTTCTTGCCGCCATCGTGAGTCAGTTGAATCACGCCATCGTCGGTTCCGGCCCAAATGACGTTCACATCCTTCGGTGATGGAGCAATCGAATAGATCACGCCGCGATGCTTGCCCTTCGCCGCATCGGCCTCGATAAACGGCCCAAGCGTCGCGGGAACGCCGGGATCTTCGCGAGTCAGGTCGGGACTGATGATCTGCCAACTGTCGCCACCATCGCGCGTTGCAAAAAGTACATTCGATCCGAGATACAGCACGTGCGGATCTGCTACCGAGAAAATCAGCGGCGCAGTGCGATTGAAGCGGTATTGTCCGGTGCGCAGAACGGCCGGCGAAACGTCCCGCGTCTGTCCCGTAGTGCGGTCGAATACTGTAACCTTGCCGCCGTAAATCAGGTTCGGATGCAGCGGATCAGGCGCGACGTAGCCGTATTCTTCTACGCCAATCGTTGTCCAGTCGCGAAAAGTAATTTCGCCAAAGTCGCTGCGGCTGGCGGTGCCGACCGAGCCGCTTTCCTGTTGGGCGCCATAGACCCAATAGGGAAACTCGTTGTCGGTGATGACGTGATAGAACTGCGCGGTCGGCTGGTTGTACCAGGAACTCCAGGTCTGCCCGCCATTCACGCTGATGGTCGCGCCCTGATCCACGGCGATGGCGACAATGGCGGGGTTTTCGGGATTGATCCAGATGGTGTGGTAGTCGTCGCCGCCGGGCGCTCCTTTGATAGCGGTAAAATTCTTGCCCGCGTCGGTGGAGCGATAAGTAGAAGTATTGGCCACATAGATCACATCTTTGTTTCGCGGATCGACGCGCACACAGCCGAAGTCGTCGCCTCGTCCATAGATACGTTCTTCGTCATTCACCTGCTGCCAGCTTTCGCCGGCGTCATCGGAGCGATAAATACCGCTGCCTTTCTTGGCATTAACCCAGGCATACATGCGGTCAGGATCGCCCGGAGAGACGGCGGGGCCGATGCGGCCGATGCCTTCCGCTTCACTGGGCAATCCTTTGGTGAGTTGCCGCCAGTTGCTGCCACCGTCTGTGGATTTGTAGAGTCCGCTGCCCGGTCCGGTATAGCCACCGCCGATAGTCCATGGCGGACGGCGCGAAGACCACATGCTGGCAAAGATTACTTGCGAATTGCGGGGATCGAAAACGAGATCCATGCCGCCGACATCTTCATCCTTGTAGAGAACTTTTTGGAAGGTTTGCCCGCCGTCGAGCGAACGAAATACGCCACGCTCGGGGTTCGGGCCGTAGGGATGCCCCTGGGCCGCGACGAAGAGGCGATTAGGGTCTTTCGGATCGACGATGATAGATGCGATCTGTTGCGCGTCGCGCAGTCCTGAACCATCCTGACCGAGATGCAGCCATGTGCGGCCCGCGTCGGTCGACTTGTAGATGCCGTCGCCTACGGAGAGATCGGGCCGGCGCAGGCCTTCACCGCTACCGACATAGATCGTATTGGGATCAGACGGAGCAATGGCCAGCGCTCCGATCGAACCTGTTGGCTGGTCATCGAAAATCGGATTCCAGGTGCGCCCGAAGTCCGTCGTCTTCCAAACTCCGCCATTGTTCGGCGCCATGTAGAGGACATTCGGCTGGCCCGGAACGCCGGAAATCGAAACGGTACGGCCCCCGCGAAACGGACCGATCATCCGCCAGTGAAGTTCCTGGTACATCGCCGGGTCATACTGCTGACCTGAGAGCGCTAGAGGAAGAAGTAAAACGCAGAGCGAGGCGAGTGGAATCCAGAAGAAGCGCTTGTTCACAGTTGGTCCTCGAATTTGACGAAACTCGAATTTTACGAAAGAAGAAAGAAGAGAGGTAAGGATAAACCACCGCAACTGCGATTGGACAGCGCACCCGCACCAGCGGGGCACAACAGACTCCGCCGCGCGTTTCTACCTTCTACAATTTCCCCGGAGAAGGCACCGCGCCAGCCGCGTACTCCCCGGTCATCGCGTACCACCGGATCCGCAAAACTTCCACGAACATTCGGAGTCCGTCGCGGAAAGGGTGCAGCCGCGTCCCCTCGCTGTGCGCCCACAGAACCGGGACCTCTTCAACTCGCAGGCCCGCGCGCCGCGCCAGAAAGAGAATTTCCGGATCGAATCCCCAGCGCTCAATTTTCTGCAGAGGAAATATGAGCTGCGCCGCGTCCCGCCGAAAGGCTTTGAACCCACATTGCGTGTCCGAGAAACGCAAACCCAGAATCACCCGCAGCACCAGATTGAAGATTCGTCCAAACGCCTGCCGGTACAGGGGCTGCCGCCCGGTCTGCAGTTCTGCGCGCACCCATCGCGATCCAATCGCGATATCGGCGCCTTGACCAATCGCGTCGAACAGTTTCCGCGCCTCCGCTATCGGTGAAGAGAGATCGGCATCCGTGAACAGGCAAAGGTCGCCGCGCGCATGCAGCATCCCATTGCGCACACTGTAACCCTTGCCGCGGTTGCCGGGGTTCTCCACCAGCAGAATCTGCGGATGCGACTTGCCGTATTCCCGGACGATTTGCGCCGTATCGTCGCTCGAGCCGTCGTTCACTACCAGAATTTCCGCGTCCCAGGTTTGCTCTTTTGTATAGCGGAGTAGCTCATCGAGCGTGGGCCGGATGCGTACGCTTTCGTTGTAGGCGGGAATGACGAAACTGTAGGTCAGACGATCGGGTGATCGGATCATCGGGTCATCGGGTGATTGAAAATCAAGAGCTTGGGCATTTGAATTTAGATCGCCCGATGACCCGATCACCCGATCACCCGATTTATTCACGCTACCTGGCGGCGCTTGTCGAGCATGCCGAAGAATTCCGACACCAACTCTTCGTCCCAGAGTCCGCTTCGCGCCTCGGCGAGCATGGTAACCGCCGCCTGCTCGTGGCTGAGCGCGGGTTTATAAGGACGCGCCGTGCGCAACGCATCGTAAATGTCCACCACCTGCAGGATGCGCGGCAGAAGCGGTATCTCGTCCGCACGAAGTCCATCCGGATAGCCGCTGCCGTCCGAGTGCTCATGATGATGCCGGATAATCGGAAGCACCAGCCGCAACGACTTCAACGGACGGCAAATCGTCTCGCCCGTCACCGGATGCTGCTTCATGATCACCCACTCCGCCGGCGTCAGATCGCTGCCCTTCTTCAGGATTTCATCCGGCACAGCAATCTTTCCCAGGTCGTGCAGGTAGCCGCCCCGCCGCAGAGCCACAATGCATTCTTCATCCACGCCGAGAAAGCGTCCCAGATCTGCGGCGTTCTGCGCCAACCGGTCACAGTGTCCTTCGGTGTAAGGGTCGCGCGCTTCCACGCTCAGCCCCAGCGTGCACAACACCGAATCCGCCGTCTCCAGTTCGTCGGTGAATTCTTTCAACTTCAGAAGCGAACTCACGCGCGCGAATAATTCCTCGGAGCTGATCGGCTTGGTCAGAAAATCGTCGGCGCCCGCTTCAATTCCCTTCAGACGGTCTTCTCGATCGGTGAGGCCGGTAATCATGACGATCGGAATCAGCCGGGTCTTGGAATCCTCTTTGAGTTCGCGGCACAGGTCGTAGCCGCTCTTGCCGGGCATGACCACGTCGAGCAGGATCAGGTCGGGAGCTTCGCGCCGGATTTCGGCCTCCGCGGTAGCCGCGTTCTGTGCCGCAACCGTTCGATAGCCGCGGCTCACCAGCAGCTCCTTCAGAAGCTCGGTATTCATCAGCTTGTCATCGACCACCAGAATCAACTGCTTGCGGCGGCCTCCGAGCAGATCACCCATACCCGAATAAGAGCCCAAGTGCGGAGAAAGGGTTGTCCAGCGCTTTCGTGGGGGAATACTCATCGCCTTACTTTGCTCAATCCGTTGCCACATTGCAAGTTCACAACCGGGAACATCAACTACCTCCCATCAACTTTGACAGCTTCTTTTTTGACGGCTTCTTTTTTGGCAGTGTTTTTCGTGCTCGGCACTACGTTCTGCACGACTTCGCACTTGTGCGCATTGAACTGCTGCTGAGCTCCCGCCTGCCCGAGCTGACGAGGATCGGCCGAGAACTGGGCATTGCACGATTCACAAATCCCCAGTGACGGGACGTTGCTGACTCGTTTTAAGATGCGAAGGCTGCGCTTTGCCATGCCCCCAGTCTCCCACACCGAAGGAAACCGCGCCACCCGCCCGACTAGTGGCGAGACGGGCGTCCTCGCCCGTCCAAGTCAAGCCCGTGGAGAGACGGGCGACCCTTCGACAAGCTCAGGGCAGGCTCTCGCCCGTCCAGCCCCGCGACGAAACCGAACATTTTCGCTGTTCATACGTCATTGCGCCACTTGCTGCCCACGTGCCAGTCTTCCCTCATGCTGAGGAAGCTCTTATTGATATTCGTCATTCTCTGCATACCGTGGAGCGAATGCGCCGCCGTCCCAAAGCCTCACGTCATCACTTTCGGAAAATGGATTTCCGCCAAGTGGCCCAACGCCACCGGACAGAAGCTGCTCGACTTGAAAGTCCGTCCGTTGTTTGTGGATACGCGACTCAAGGAATACACCACCGGAAGTCCGCATGATCTGACCGACCGCCTGTTTGTGGTCCGCCGCGCCTTCCGCGTGAACGATGCGCTGCCCACGGAAAAAGCCAACACCAACGCAAACGCCACCCGCTGGCAATGGCAGCGCGGTGGCTGGCTGCTCGTCGACCGCCTCACCGGACGAGTCTCCCAACTCAACCTCCCCGAGTTCGATCCCTTTTATTCGACCGCAAGCTGGTATCGCGACTACATCGCCTACTGCGGCGTCTCCGAAGACGGCAAGAAACTTTACGCGATCGTCGCTCAGGTAGGACGCCGAAAGCCGATCCTAAAAAAAGACGCAGGCGAGCCCGCCGGAACCGACGACCCCGACTCCGAGTGTCCGCCTCCGGTCTGGGAGCGCACGCCCGTGCGAGTCACTTTTCAGCCCGACGACGATCAGAAGCTAGTCTTCAACATCCGAAGCCGAGTCGTAGACGTAGTAAACGACGCCGAAGAACCAGAGGAGTAGCTTCACAGTTCGTGTGGGGACGGGCGCCTCGCCCGTCCAAGCCGAGCAAAGCTCGGCAGCGCCGTTGGCACCACCACCCCCATCGCATCTCCACCTCAACTCGCGTAGAGACAGCCACCCTCGGCTGTCCAGACTTGAAGCTTTCCGTTTGGCCAACGGTGACAGCACCTTCAGTCTCCCGCAGCCTCCACCGCCGGAAGTTCCTCCGCCGCAGTCCGAGTCGAGACCTTCGCGCTCGTCACCAACACTACCGAAGCCACGATGATCGCGCTCCCCATCAGGATCTAGCGGTCGATGCGCTCGTGCAGAACCAGCCATCCCAGAAACACCGCGACCACGGGATTGACGTAGGCGTAGGTAGAAACCTTCGAGGTCGGAACGTGCTGCAGTAACCAGATGTAGGCTGTGTAGCCGATCCAGGAACCGCACACCACGAGGTAGAGAATTGCGGCCACTCCGCGGAAGCTCCACGTCAAGCTGGAATGCCTCTCGAAGAGCAGCGCGAAAATCAGATTCGCGATCCCCGCGAAAATTACCTGCCACGCCGTGCCGCTGAACGGATCAACCGCCGCAGTCTGCCACTTCTTCGAGAGCACCGAACCGAGCGCCCAACTGAACGATCCCAGTTGCAACCCGAGCGACCACCACAGTTCGCGGTGGCCAAGGGCATCGGAATGACGAAGATCGGGCCAGATGAGCACGACCACCCCGGCGATCCCGATCGCCAGCCCGATCTTGCCGCGCCGCGAGATGTGATGGTCACCCAGCAACAGGCTATCGAGCACCAGAAACCAGAGCGGCGTAACCGCAATCAGCAGCGCCGCGAGGCCGGTGGGAACGATCAGCTCCGCATAAGCAAGCGTGAGATTGCCGCCCATCAGAAGCAGAATGCCGACAGCCGCGAGATGTCCAAGCTGTCGCGCCGAAAAACGAATACGGCGTCCAGTCAGCGCGCAGTAAGCGAGCATAACCGTGCCCGCGATCAGGAAACGCGAGGCACACATGAAGCCCGGAGGAATCTGCTCAACCGCGATGCCAATGCCCAGATAAGTCGAGCCCCAGAAAACATAGACCAGCCCGAAGGCAAGAATGATCTTCCATCGGCTCGCGGACGCAGCAGTGGTCATGGTGTAGGTGTGGGGAAAATTTTTAGATGACTCTGCGAAGGCCACGGCTTCAAAGTTTGCGCGGACTTTCTGATGCAAGAAGATCTTGGGAAGGGCACGGCTTCAGCTGTGCCACTCAAGGCCACCAAGAAATGCGGGCTTCAGCCCCTGCGGCTCAATCCGCGTGCTGCCGATCGACCGACCAGATCTGCGCCGCGTCTTTCTCGAGCGGATAGAGATGCACCATCCAATTGAAAATGACGGGATGAAACACTCCGCCGTTGGCGTCGCATTCTGCCTGCGTGGTGATCGATCCCCTCAGGCCGAATTTAGGATTCGGCCCTAACATCTCCTGCTTGCGGCCCTGCGGCGCAGCACAGAAATTCACGTGCTCATGCCACTGCGCGATGCTGAGCGGAATGCGCTGGTTCAAGTCGTCTTCAGTGAAACGCTTCGGAGCCGTATACATTACGCCCACCAACCGGTAATCGTCGCCATTTTTCTCGTAGAACAGCGACGTCGGATGCTCGGAATTGAATTTGAATGCCGCTTCCATCGCATAGCGGTAGTTGGTGAAGTGATATTGCTTCTGCGGCAATTCCGGATGGAAAATCTTGAAGCCCTCGTTCAGCGCGACATGGTAGTCCTTGTATTTTTCCATGACCCCGCGCGCCGTTTCCGCGACCTGCTGAGCTTTTCCCGCATCGCCCGGTTGCGGAGTGCGGAGCGCGGTCATTTTCATATGCGCACCCATCTCCATGTGATGGCCTTCCATGGAATGCATGGCATGTGAACTCGCATCCGCGTCTTCTCCAGAATCTTGTCCTGCCATTTGCGACATGTCGTGACCCGGCATGTTCATGCCCTTCATGTCCTGTGGCGAATTTTGCTGTGCGAAGCAGACCGCTCCCGCGAGGCAAAGCAGAGTCAACAGAGTTTTCATAACAATTCCCCGATGCTTCATATGGTGATGGTAATAACCCTGCACCAGCGTCGTAGTTGCGCGCAACGGACAATCCGGACGAGACGTTACGCCAGTAATTTCAGGCGCTTCGCGAGCAGTTACCTAGAGGTCCGGAACGATGCACGAGCAATACATCTAAAGACTTGTCATCCCGAGCGAAGCGAGGGATCTGCAGTTCGCCGCAAAATGCAGATCCCTCGCTTCGCTCGGGATGACAAAGTCTAATTGAGTTGAAGAGCGGGGCCTGACGTCCGCCATGGGCTGCTAGGCAGACGACCACATTCCCATCTCGGCAAGGATTTTGCCAGCCGCTTCGGCGCCGGAGCGAACACAGTCGGGGACGCCGATCCCGTTATAACCGTTGCCCGCCAGCGCCAGACCGGGGAGGTTCTGGCGGCGCGATTCAATACGCTGCACGCGCTCGAGGTGGCCGACCGAATACTGCGCCATGGCGGACTTCCATTTATAGACGCGCGCAAACAGCGGTTCGACATTGAGGGCGCGAGGGATGATCTGCCGCAGTTCGTCGTGCACGATTTGCAGAATTTCTTCTCCGCTCATTTGTATGATCTTTTCGTCGCGCGCGCCTCCGAGAAAGCAGCGAACGAGAGCTCGATTTTCCGGCGCACGGTGAGGAAATTTATTGTGGACAAAGGTAGCCGCAAGCATACGGCGGCCTTCGCCGCGCGGCACCAGAAATCCGAAGCCCGCCGGAAGCGAGCGCCGCACTTTTTCGTCGTAACCGAGCGTGACGGTCACCGAAGAGCTGTACTGAATCCCGCCCAGATCGCGAGCCAGGTTCGCATCCACACTCATCAGAAGTGCGGCAGCAGCATGTGCGGGAGTCGCGATGATCACGGCGTCGAAGCAATCGCTTTGGTATCCAGCAGAGACAGTCCAGCCGTCATGCTCCCGGATCACCGCCTGCACAAGCGAAGACGTGTTTAATGCGTTCGCATCCAGACGCGCGACCAGGGCGTCAATCATCTGCTGCATGCCCGCTTTGAGCGAGGTGAAGACCGGGCGCGTGGGCACCTCCTCCGCTGCGGCCATTTTTTTACGGGCTTTGAGAAGACCGCGGCCAAGACTGCCGTGTTTCGATTCCATGTCGGCGAAACGAGGCAACACGGCACGCACGCTCAACTGCGAAGCGTCGCCACCATAGATTCCGCAGAGCAGCGGATCGGCAAGCAACTCCACCATCTCGGAACCGTAATGCCGCTCCACCATCTGGGCAACGGTTTCGTCCTCGGGGGCATCCCGTCGCGGATGAAACCATTCCTTAGCCATGTGGATTTTTGTGCGCAGGGAAAAAAGCGGCGACAGCACGGTGGGCATGATCTTGGTGGGCACCATGAACATAAGCCCATCGGGCATCTCCACCAGCTTGCCCTTAGCAACGATGTAAGTCTTGCGCTCAGAGTCGTTCGAGCCGATGAGTTGGTCGCCCAACCCGATCTTGAAGCAGAGGTCGGCAGCCCAGGGCTTCTCGGTGAGAAACGAATCGGGCCCCGCTTCAACCAGGCAGCCATCGACGCGATCGGTGACGAGCACTCCGCCCAGGCGTGGGCTGGACTCGAACAAAACATACTGGACGGGCGTGCCGGACTGGCGCTTTTTTTCGATCGTATACGCGGCCGAGAGGCCGGAGATTCCACCGCCGACAATGGCAATGCGTTTCATTTGTGGTCAGCACTTAGCAATTAGCACTTAGCAATTAGCTTTTGGCACTTTGCTCTTGCTGCTGGTGCTCGAGGCCCGCTAAGTGCTAAATGCCAAGTGCTAAGTGCTAAACGCGGCTGCTTACTATTTCCGCCAGTGCCGCCGTTAACGTCTTCGAGCCGTTCAACGACTCGCCTCGCCACAGGCGCATGCCTTCTTTTTCCGCGAATTGTTTGAAGACGATGTCAATATCGTAAAGCACTTCCACGTGATCGCACAGAAATCCGATGGGATGCACGAACACGCCGCGATGGCCTTGTGTTTTTAAATTCCTGATCGTTTCCTCTACCGTAGGGCCGATCCATGGGTTGACCGACATTGGGCCGCCTGACATGCCCTGACTTTGGAAGGCAAAAGTCCAGTCGTCGGCATCAAGATCGGCTTCGAGACCGGCCTCTTGCGCAACTAACCGGGCGGTCTCCCTGGATTGCTTCTCGTAAGGATCGCCTTCGGTGATGGTACGCTCGGGGACACTGTGCGCGGTGAAGATCACCGGAAGTTTCGCTCCGTGTTCGGCGCTGGCTTTTTCCCAACCGGAGTGCAGTTTCTCCGCAAAGGCTTTTATGAGCAGGGGATGATCATGCCACTGCTCGACGAAGTCCATTTCAAAAGGAAGATTTCCGTCGCCAATAACTGCTCGACGATAGAGCCCAACGCTGGTACGCGAGTTCTGCGGAGCGAGACAGATGGCAATGACGCGCTCGAAACCTTGGCCCGCAATTGCCTTCACCGTGTCTCCGATAAAAGGCCCCCAGTTGCGCATGCCGACGAAGACCGGCATCTTCAGCGACTGCGAGAGCAACAACTGCGAAAGTTGATCGGCTTGCAAAAAAGTCCAGCAGGCGAGCGGCGAAAACCCGATCAGCGAATAGCGATGGCGGATCTCCTCGACGACTGCCGGCGGCAGGGCCCGTCCGCCGGTGACATAACCTAGAAACTCGGGGACCTGGCCGGGATTCTCGGGGCTGCCGTGCGCCAGCAGAAGCACGGCGGTCTTCGCGGGAGTTTCTGAAGACTGCTCCGAGGCGGCAAACGAACTCACGTGATTGGCGCAATAGCACTGACCGGCGAGACCCAGCGGGCAGGCCGTCATTTTCTTAACTCCGTCTTCAGTTCCGTCTTGCGCTCCATCTTGAAATCTGCCGACCGCTCGCGGATGAAATCGCACAGCGCTTTCACGTTCTCCACCGGAGTCTCAGGAAGAATGCCGTGGCCGAGATTGAAGATGTGGCCGGAGCGCCCCCCAGCCTGGAGCAGAATCTCTCCGGCGCGTTTCTTGAGCTCTTTCCAGCGGGCGAAGAGCAACACTGGATCCAGATTTCCTTGCACTGCGCCTTTAAAACCCAGGCTCTGCCATCCGGTGTCAAGCGGAATGCGCCAGTCAAGGCCAATGACTTCAGCGCCGGTTTCCTGCATCGAGGGCAGAAGAGTCGCGCTGTCGGTGCCGAAGTAGATGATGGGCGAGCCGGTCGTTTGCAGGCGTTTCACCAGGTCGGTAGCGTGCGGCAGAACATAGCGACGATAGTCTTCGACGCTCAGGCACCCCACCCAGCTATCAAAGATCTGGATTGCATCAGCGCCGGCGCGCACCTGCTCGGTGGAATATTCGGCGGCCACCGCGACCAACTTCTTCATTAGTTCGTTCCACGCGGCGGGCGCGGAGTACATCATCTTCTTAGTGAAAAGATAATTACGGGAGCCTCCACCTTCGATCATGTAACTCGCGAGCGTAAAGGGCGCTCCGCAGAAGCCGATGACAGGGAGCTTGTCGCCGAAGTGCTTACACACTAACTTCACGGCTTCAGAAACATAGCCGAGGTCAGCGGCACGATCGATACGCAGTTGGGCGATGTCTTCCGAATTGCGCACCGGCTTTTCGATCTTCGGACCGCTGCCGCCCGGCCCCTCGCCGGCCGCGAAGTGAAAAGGCAGTCCCATGACTTCGAGCGGGAGAAGCAGATCGGCAAAGATGATGGCCGCATCGACTTTGAGAATCTCCGCAGCTTCAATGGTGACCTGGGCCGCGACCTCCGGCTTCTTGCAGATTTCGATCAGTGAATATTGCTTGCGGACGGCGCGATACTCAGGCATGTAGCGTCCCGCCTGACGCATGAACCAGACTGGCGTCCGTTCGGTACGCTGAGCCTTGGCGGCGCGAACAAAGAGAGAGTTTGGGGCAGACATGAACCATTCAATTTAGCATCTTCGAGTGCACTGTTGGCTGGATCGCGCTTGCAGGTCAGTTTGCGGAGACCAACCCCACACCGGCTTGCGGCTATAATTGCACTCTGCTAACCACTCTTCTAACAAGGAGCTGCATGCGACCGTTCGCCGCGATTGTCCTGATCTTTACCCTGGCATTTCCATCTTTATCTTTCGGCGCCGACCAAGTCGGCTCAAACCAGGCTGCGCTGGTGGGATACTCGCCACGCGCCAGTCAGAGCGAGCGCGAGTGGGAAGCGAAATTCCGCGCCATCCCCGATCCCGCAAACCTGCGTGAATATATGCGGCGGCTAAGTGCACGGCCGCATCATGTGGGCTCTCCCTACGACAAAGACAACGCAGAATGGATTCTTGCCCACTTCAAAGAATGGGGATTGGACGCGCACATCGAAAGGTTCGACGTTCTGTTTCCGACGCCCAAGATTCGCGTGGTGGAGATGCTCGCGCCTACAAAGTTCACCGCCAAACTCGAAGAGCCTGCGCTGGCGGTGGATCCAACCTCGAATCAGAAATCGGAACAATTGCCCACGTATAACGCCTACTCGATTGACGGCGATGTCACCGGCCCGCTGGTGTTTGTGAATTACGGATTGCCCGAGGACTACGAAAAGCTTGACCGCCTTGGCATTTCGGTGAAAGGCGCGATTGTGATCGCCAAGTACTTGCACTCATGGCGCGGCGTAAAACCGAAAGTAGCCGCCGAGCATGGAGCCATTGGCTGCCTCATCTATTCAGAACCGCAAGACGACGGATACGCGCGCGACAACGTGTTTCCACTGGGGCCGATGCGCCCTGCGGATGGAGTCCAGCGCGGCAGCGTCATGGATTTTGCTTCGGCGAGCCCGGGTGATCCGCTGACGCCCGGCATCGGCGCGACACCCAATGCCAAGCGCTTGTCGCTGAAAGAGGCGAAGAGCATCACGAAAATTCCGGTGCTCCCGATTTCTTATGGCGACGCGCAGCCCTTGCTGGCCGCACTGGCGGGGCCAATGGCGCCGGAGGGTTGGCGCGGCTCGCTTCCGATTCCGTATCACGTGGGACCGGGGCCGGCGCGGGTCCATTTGAAGGTGGCATTCAATTGGGATACCAAGCCGGTCTACGACGTGATCGCGAAAATTCCGGGCAGCGCGGCGCCGGACGAATGGATCATCCGCGGCAATCATCACGACGCGTGGGTGAACGGAGCCGAAGATCCCATCTCAGCTCAGGTTTCTCTGTTGGAAGAAGCGCGCATACTGGGTCTGCTGCTGAAGCAGGGCTGGAAGCCGCGGCGCACCATCATCTACTGCGCGTGGGATGGCGAAGAGCCCATGCTGCTGGGCTCGACCGAGTGGGTGGAAACGCATGCCGATGAATTGCGAGAGCATGCCGCCGTCTATATCAACACTGACGGCAACGACCGCGGCGTTCTGAATATGAACGGCTCGCATAGTTTGGAACAATTTATTAATGGAGTGGCTCGCGACATCGAAGATCCAGAAACCAAGTCGTCGGTGTGGCAGCGGGCTCAGATGAACAAGATCGCCGAAGCGAAATCCGCCGAACATCCTGAAAAATTGCGCCAGGAATTGCGGCAGCGCGCCGATTTGCGCATTGAAGCGCTGGGCTCGGGAACCGATTTCACGGCGTTTCTCGATCACTTGGGCATTGCCACGCTGGACCTGGCATACGGCGGCGAGGACGAACAGGGAATCTATCACTCCATTTACGACGACTTTTACTGGTACACGCATTTCTCCGACACGGACTTCATTTACGGGCGCGCCCTGGCGCAAACCGTGGGTACGTCCGTGATGCGCCTGGCGGATGCGGAAGTGCTGCCATTCGACTTCGTGAATTTCGCCGACACGGTCGAGACGTACATGAAGAGTCTTCAGAAGTTGCTCGCCGACAAGCAGGAGGAGATTCGCGAGCGCAACCAGGAATTAGATGAGGGAATGTTCAAGGCGACGTTCGATCCTCGGCGTCCAACGGTCGCGCCGGCGCGGGAAGAGGTTCCTCCCCACCTGAACTTTGCGCCGATGCAGAATGCGGTGGACTCTCTTACTCGCAGCGCCAAGCACTACCAGCAGGCGTTATCGCAGAAGCAGGCAAGTTTAGATGACGACGCGGTTGCAACAAAGCTCGGCGCTCTGAATCGAGACTTAATAGAAAGCGAACGCCGTCTAACCAACGCCGACGGATTGCCGCGGCGTCCGTGGTACAAGCATTTGTTGTACGCTCCGGGCGTTTATACGGGCTATGGAGTGAAAACCGTGCCGGGAGTGCGCGAGGGCATTGAACAGAAACGGTATGCGGAAGCGGAGCAAGAGATCGTGCGAGTCTCCAAAGCGCTGGAGGATGAGGCGGCGCTGATCGAGTCGGCGGCGCGGGAGTTGGAGGGAGCGGGGCGATAAGCGTGCTTGTGTGGTGGCGGGGCTTCGCCCCATTAGCGCAAACGTAAGAATTACTTCCGGTTTGCCCGTCGCTCGGGCGCAAATGCGGCCACTAGCTCCGATGAATTTCACTATTTTAGCGGCCTGCTTCGGATCAGCTAGAATTCACCCGAGAGACTGACCCACACCGATGAGCTTCGAACCGATTGAGAACTACGGGGTGATTGGCAATATGCGCTCGATTGCGCTCGTGGGCGTAAACGGTTCAATTGACTTTCTCTGCTACCCAAATTTCGATTCTCCCACCGTGTTTGCAGCTCTCCTCGATGATGAGAGAGGCGGCTGTTTTCAGATTCAGCCGCAACTCACAGAACGGCGGGTACGGCAGATGTATTTGCCAGACACGAACATTCTGCTCACGCGATTTCTTGCGGAGGAGGGTGTGGCCGAGCTGACTGACTATATGCCCATTGGGACAGACGGGGAGCAACCGAATGAGATTATCCGCACCCTGACTGTTATCAGGGGCGAGGTCGATTTCAAGATGCGGTGCCAACCACGATTTAACTATGGGATGTGTGGGCACACTGTGAACATAGAAGAGGGGTGCGCGATTTTTTCGCCGGCGGGCGATACCTGTCCACCGATGGCGCTGTACTCCACCAGTGCCCTGCGACAACAGTCCCAGGATGCAACCTCCGAGTTCAGCCTCCGCGCCGGCGAAAAGGCGACGTTTATCTTTGGTGGAGTTCGCCCCCGAGGACAGGAACCCGAGATGGAATTTGTAGAGCAGCGCTTCAAGGAGACAGCGAGCTTCTGGAAGGGATGGATCGCGAAATCAAGGTACAAGGGCCGATGGCGCGAGATGGTCAACCGTTCCGCTCTAATGTTAAAGCTGCTGATCAGCCGCGAGCATGGATCGCTGATTGCAGCACCGACATTTTCCCTGCCGGAACAAATTGGCGGACCGCGCAATTGGGATTATCGCTTCACATGGTTGCGAGATGCGACATTCACGCTTTATGCGCTGATCCGGCTCGGTTTTGTCGAAGAAACTGAGGCGTTCATCGCCTGGTTGAAGGGGCGGCTCGGTGACGATGCGGAGCGGGGACCGCTACAGGTGATGTACGGAATTGATGGCAGGCAAAAGCTCGATGAGCTGACGCTCGATCATCTTCAGGGGTATAAACATTCGCGGCCGGTGCGCATCGGAAACGCAGCCTATCAGCAGTTGCAGCTGGATATTTATGGCGAGATGATGGATTCCATCTATCTCGCAAACAAATACGGAGATCCCATTTCCTATGCCGGGTGGCAGGAAGTTCAGCGGATATTGGAATGGCTGGGCAAGAACTGGCAACGGCCCGATGAAGGTATATGGGAGGTTCGTGGCGGCGCGCGAGAATTTCTGCACTCCCGTTTTATGTGCTGGGTGGCTTTCGACCGGGCATTGCGGCTGGCGCAGAAACGCTCGCTTTCGGGGCCTCTCGATGCCTGGCAGCGTACCCGCGACGCGATACGAGAGGACATCTTTACGAACTTCTGGGATAACGAATTGCAGTCGTTTGTGCAGTCGAAGGGGACCAAAGACCTGGATGCGTCAGTCCTGCTAATGCCACTCATGCGGTTCATTAGCCCGGTCGATCCGATGTGGCGCTCGACTATGAAAGCGATTGAAGCACGATTAGTCGAAGATACGCTTGTCCATCGCTACGAGGCGGAACGCACGCATGTGGACGGGATTCCAGGCGGAGAGGGTAGCTTCACTGCCTGCTCGTTTTGGTACATCGAATGCCTGGCGCGCGCTGGGGAGTTGGAAAAGGCTCAATTGTTGTTTGAGAAACTCTTGGGATATGCCAACCATCTTGGACTCTACTCGGAGCAAATTGGTTCAAGCGGGCAACTCCTGGGCAACTTCCCACAAGCATTCACACATCTGGCGCTGATCAGCGCCGCAACGTATCTGGATAGAGTCCTTTCCGGCAAGGACGACTCAGTGTGGCGCTAGCATCTTGGAGAAATGGCCCCATCGGTGCAAGCACGTTTTGACAGCTATGAAACCCCCTCCTCTAGACAGATTAAAGAGTGAGTACGGCTTGGACTGTTAAAACATTTCCAGGCCCCCATCGCCACACTGTCCAAGCCTGAATTCCCAGTAGATTCGCGATCAGGACGCGATCGAATGTTCCTTCGCGCGAGGGGATTGAACAGAAACGGTATGCGGAAGCAGAGCGGGAGATCGTGCGAGTCGCAAAGGCATTGGAGGATGAGTCAGCGCTGATCGAGTCGGCAGCGCAGGAGTTGGAGGGGGCGGGGCGAATAAGCGTGCTTGTGTGGTGGCGGGGCTTCGCCCCATAAGCGCTGACTTAAGAATTACTTCCGGTTTGCGCGTGACTCGGGCCGAACCAGCGTAGGGCCAGGATGGGCCTTCGCTGAGATTGAGGTATTATCTGCCAGTCAGTCGTGTTCCTTAAAATACAGGGAATGACTTTCTCATTGGGAGCCTTTATGGCCCTTCTATCGGTGGTGGTAATCTGGTTTTCATTGTGGCTAGGAGGTTCAGGGAAGCCAGTTGAGACGACACCCTTGGATGGGTGGTGGCTTTCGGACGGCTATGGATTCTTGGTTGAATTGGACGACAGAGAGCTACGCACATACGAATTGACTTCGATCAGCTGCGTTCCCTCACGGAGTGCGAAACGACTTGCGAGTGGAGACCCGGCCTCGAGCATCACTTTCACGTCAGGGCGCGAGACCACTAAGATTATTCGTACTGCTGACGCAAACGTCCTGCGTATGCACACAGATGGCACCGCCTCCGATATCGTCCTGCGCCGCATTTCCAAACGGCCGGATAGCTGCCAAGGCATGCCTCCTGATACTCCTCAAGAGAACTACGCGGTCTTTTGGGAAACCTTTGCTGAACAGTATCCTTTTTTTGCGCTTCATAAGGTAGATTGGCGTGCCGTTGACAAGAAGTTCCGGCCGGAGATTACTGCAGCCACGAAGCCGGCTGAGTTGTTTCAGATTTTTCGAAAAATGATCGAACCACTTCAGGACTCGCACACGGGCTTGGAAGCGGAAAATATTAAGGCAGAATTCGATGGTTGGCGTGACGATCCAAGTCATCTTGAGGAAGATGATTGGAAGAAAGCAGCCTCCATCATTGAATCGAAGTACGTGCGCGAAGGATTGCGTACCTACTGTAAAGGTCATGTTCAGTTTGGAAAGATCAGAGGCGCAATTGGTTATCTACGCGTGACCACCTTCTATGACTATGTGGACGGCGAGGGTTACGCCGATGAACTTCAATCGCTGCAAGAGAGTCTCGACACAATTTTCGGCGGCGAGAAACTAAACGGCCTCGTAATTGACGTGAGGCTGAATCACGGCGGGGATGACCCCCTCGGCATCGAAATTGCTTCGCGGCTAACTGACAAGCGATATCTGGCCTATTTCAAAGTGGCACGCCACAATACAGAGCTAGACGTCCCTCTGCATTACACGGCCCGACAACCCAGTTGGGTGGTACCGAGTGCACGACCTGGATTCAAAGGAAAGGTTGTCTTGCTTGTTGGCCCGGACACAGTGAGTGCCGGTGAGACTTTCGCAATGGCTCTTCTGGGTCGAGAACCACGGGTCACCCTGATTGGTCTCAACACCCAGGGAGTTTTCTCCGATGTTCTCAGTCGCACTCTCCCCAACGGATGGCGTTTCCATTTGCCGAATGAAGTTTATTTAACGGTTGACGGACAAGCGTTTGACGGAACGGGAGTGCCCCCCGATGTCCGCGTGCCCTTCTTTACCAGAGCGGACCTGCATGAAGGCCGTGGTGACTCGGCACTGGAAGAAGCCATTAAGCAGTTAACGAATTGAACGCTCTCCCGAGCGAGTCATTAGCTGTTGGTGATTCGGAAATGCCGGACAAATCCTTGAAGTCACTACGGAGAAAGTGGCAACAGAGATTGCTCCCGGTTGGTCGGCTACTCGGAAGTTACCCCCCAGAAACCGGCCGGGGGGCAACTCTAGCCCGTCCTGCTAAAGTTAGCGCTTATGGGGCTTCGCCCCGCCGGGACTGAGCAAAGGCCCCCGTCGCCACACTGTCCAAGCCCTAATTCCTGGTAGATACGCGATCAGGAAGCGATCGATTGTTCCTTAGAGTTGGAGTGGGAGACAGCAGCGATCCGCGATATCGCTTTCGTTTTCAAGTAGGCATCCACACTCGCGGCGGTTTTGCGGCCTTCCGCAATTGCCCACACAACTAACGACTGTCCCCGCCGCATATCGCCCGCCGCGAAAACTCCCGGCTCGGATGACATATTGTTCTGGTCCGTAGCCACGTTGCCGCGCGAATCGATTTCCACGCCCAACTGATCGAGCATGCTCCGCACTGGTCCCACGAAACCCATCGCGATGAGTATGAGATCCGCTTCCATTGTGAATTCAGCGCCGGGAATCGGCCCGAACCTCGGCGGCGGCCCCACCCGCACGGCATGAAGTTGCTGCACGTGACCTGAATTTGAGCCAGTGAATTTTGTAGTCGCCAGGCTCCAGTCGCGCACGCCCCCTTCTTCGTGGGCGCCCTCGATGCGCAGTTGCATCGGCCACAGTGGCCAAGGGGTCAGTGGCGAGCGCTCCTCCGGAGGCTTCGGCATGATTTCGAACTGCTGCACGGAAAGCGGCTTTTGCCGATGACAGGTTCCGAGGCAATCGGCGCCGGTATCGCCGCCTCCGATAATTACGACGCGCTTGCCGGTGGCCAAAATCTCCGTTTCGGGATCAACGGTGTCGCCAAGATTGCGACGGTTCTGCTGTGGCAGATACTCCATCGCGAAATGGATTCCCTTCAACTCGCGCCCTGGGATGTTCAGATCGCGCGGCTGCTCCGCTCCGCCGGCAAGCACAATCGCATCGAACTGGCGCCGCAGATCCTCGACCGCGACATTCTTGCCCACCTCCGCGCCCCTAACGAATTCCACGCCCTCAGCGGACATCTGTTCCAACCGGCGATCGATGATGTGCTTCTCTAGTTTGAATTCCGGGATGCCATAGCGCAGCAATCCACCGATACGGTCTGCTTTTTCGTAGACCACCACGGCGTGTCCCGCACGGCACAATTGTTGAGCCGCAGCCAATCCCGCGGGCCCCGAGCCCACAATCGCCACTTTTTTTCCGGTACGGATTTTGGACGGCTCGGGCCGTATCCAGCCCTCGAGAAACCCGCGCTCCACGATATTCTTCTCGATTTGCTTGATCGTGACCGGAGGCTGGTTGATCCCCAGCACGCAGGACGCTTCGCACGGCGCGGGACAAATCCGGCCCGTGAATTCCGGGAAGTTGTTGGTCGCATGCAGTTGGCGCACCGCCTCTTTCCAGCGCCCGTGATAAACCAGATCGTTCCAATCAGGAATCAGGTTGTTGACGGGACATCCCGTCTGGCAAAAAGGCACGCCACAATCCATGCAGCGCGCACCCTGGGTTCGAAGATTCTCCTCAGGAAAATCTTGATAGATCTCGAACCAGTCATTGACGCGCTCAGCAACCGGACGTCGCGGGGCAAGCTCGCGCGAGTATTCCATGAATCCCGTGTCTTTACCCATGTTGCACCTGCGCGGCCTGGGCCACCGCCGTCAACGCCGGACTCGGGATGTAAGGCTGGCGTCTGCGGCTCACTCCGAGCACACGCTTGTGTTCGTGGGGGAATACTTTGATGAACCGTGATAGCGCTTCAGACCAGTTGTCGAGAATCCACGCCGCACGAGGGCTGCCGGTCAGTGCCAGATGCCGCGCCACGAGATCTTTGACGAGCATGGCTTCAACAATCTGCGCATCCTGCGTTTCAAGAACCGGTTCGAGGTCGACCGATTCCAGATTGCAACGCTTTTCCGTAAAATCTCCGCGCTCGTCAAATACGTAAGCCACGCCGCCGCTCATGCCCGCGGCAAAATTTCTCCCACAGGCTCCGAGCACCAGGACTAAGCCCCTGGTCATGTATTCGCAACCGTGGTCGCCGACGCCTTCGACCACCGCGGTCGCTCCGGAGTTGCGAACTGCAAAGCGCTCGCCAGCAACTCCATTGAAAAACGCTTCGCCGCTGGTTGCGCCGTAAAGAGCAACGTTGCCGATCAGAATATTTTTCTCGGGGGCGAAACTTGACCGTCGCGGCGGATACACCACCAACCTTCCACCGGACAAACCCTTGCCGACGTAATCGTTAGCCTCGCCTTCGAGCGTGAGCGTGACTCCTTTGGCCAGAAACGCGCCTAGGCTCTGCCCCGCCGACCCGTCAAGGTGAATGCGGATCGTATCGTCCGGCAGGCCCGCGGACCCGTAACGGCGCGCAATCTCCCCGCTCAGCATGGTTCCCACGGAGCGGTGAATGTTGCGCACCGGCAGTTTGATCTCGACTGGCGCAAGGGTTTCCAGGGCATCTTCTGACTCGGCAAGAAGCTGATGATCCAGCGCCTGCTCTAAACCATGGTCCTGCGCCTGCACACACCGGCGGGCCACGCGCGACGGCACGGGAGGGTCATACAGAATGGCCGATAAGTCCAGCCCGCGCCCCTTCCAGTGATTCACAGCCGGCTGCACGTCGAGCATGTCAACGCGCCCGATCATCTCGTCCACGCGGCGGAAGCCGAGGTCGGCCATATACTGCCGTACCTGCTCGGCCAAAAAGAAGAAGAAGTTGATGACGTGTTCAGGCTGTCCCTGAAACTGCTTGCGCAGCGCGGGATCCTGCGTGGCGATGCCAACCGAGCAAGTATTGAGATGGCACTTGCGCATCATGACGCAGCCCATCGCAATCAGCGGCGTAGTGGCGAAGCCGAATTCTTCCGCGCCGAGCAACGCGGCGACAACGACATCGCGCCCAGTCTGCAGCTTCCCGTCCGTCTGCACGCGGATTCGACTGCGCAGATCGTTCAGCAAGAGCACCTGCTGCGTCTCCGCCAGCCCAAGCTCCCAGGGAATGCCCGCATGCTTGATCGAACTGAGCGGTGAAGCTCCCGTGCCTCCGCTGTCGCCACTGATCAGGACAACATCCGCATGCGCCTTGGCAACGCCCGCCGCCACCGTGCCCACACCAACTTCCGCCACTAACTTCACGGCGACGCGGGCTTGCGGATTCACATTCTTCAGGTCGTAGATCAGTTGTGCAAGATCTTCGATGGAGTAGATATCGTGATGAGGCGGAGGCGAGATCAAACCCACGCCGGGGATGGAATGTCTTATCCGCGCAATAACATCATCGACCTTATGCCCAGGAAGTTGCCCGCCTTCACCGGGTTTCGCGCCCTGCGCCATCTTTATCTGTAACTCGTCCGCATTGACGAGATAGTTCGCAGTAACTCCAAAGCGCGCCGACGCGACCTGCTTCACCGCGCTCCGCCGCAGGTCTCCGTTCGCATCCAGCTTGTAGCGCTCTTCATCTTCACCACCTTCGCCGGTGTTGGACTTCCCCCCGATGCGGTTCATGGCGATGGCCAGAGTCTCGTGTGCTTCCTTGCTGATCGAACCGAACGACATCGCTCCCGTGGTAAAGCGCTTCACGATCTCACTCGCCGGCTCTACTTCCTCGATCGGAGCTGGATTGGCGCTCTTCTTCAACTTCATCAAACTACGCAACGTAGATAAGTTGCTGCTCTGGTTGTCGATCAGATCAGTATATTCCTGGAAGGTCTGCGCGCTCTCCTGCCGCACCGCCTGCTGCAGCTTGCCGATCGTCAGCGGATTCAGCAGGTGATACTCGCCATTGACGCGCTGATGGTAAGTTCCTCCGACCGCGAGCTCGGTCTCGGACTCGGTCAGTGGACGGAACGCATGCTCGTGCTTCAACTGAGCTTCGCGGGCAAGCACTTCGAGGCCAACTCCTTCCAGACGCGACGCCGTCCCCGCGAAGTGGGAATCGACCAGTTCCTTGTTCAGCCCGATCGCTTCGAAAACCTGCGCCCCCTGATAACTCTGTAACGTCGAGATACCCATCTTGGCAAAGGTCTTCAGCAAACCTTTGTTAATCGACTTGATGAAGTGCTTCACGGCAAGTTCGGGAGTTACTCCGTCAGAAATCGCTCCGTCAGACAATTCCCCGCGCCGTGCCAGGCTTTCAACGCTCTCCAATGCCAGATAAGGATTAATAGCGCTCGCCCCATAGCCACTGAGCAGCGCAAAGTGCATTACCTCGCGAGGTTCGCCCGACTCGGTAATCAGCGCGACCTGAGTTCGCGTCTCCTCCTGGACCAGCAGGTTGTGCACGGCGGCCAGCGTCAGCAGGCTGGGGATGGGAGCATAATCCTTGTTCACGCCGCGATCGGAAAGAATGAGCAGCGTGTACCCGGCTCTTCCCGCGAGCGACGCGCGCTGGCACAACTCGTCGAGCGCGCGCTTCAGTCCCGCTTCTCCTTCGCTCGCACGAAATAGCGCGGGCAGCGTGATAGCCAGCAGATCCCCGGTGGACACGCGGCGCAGCTTCTCCAGTTCAAGATTCGTCAGAAGCGGATGAGCTAACTTCAGCATGTGACAGTTCTCGGGCTCCTCCGAGAGAATGTTGCGCTCGCTTCCGATGTAGCTGATGAGCGACATCACGATCTCTTCGCGAATCGGGTCAATCGGAGGATTAGTGACCTGGGCGAAGAGCTGCTTGAAATAATTGAACAGCGATTGCGGACGGTCCGATAAACAAGCAAGCGGCGTATCCGTCCCCATGGAACCAACCGGCTCTTGGCCCTTCGAAGCCATCGGCCCGAGGATCATCCGCAGGTCCTCGTCGCTGTAACCAAACGCACGCTGCCGCCGAAGCAGAGTCTCCGCATCCGGATGGTGCATGCGCGTAGGCTCTGGCAACTGATCAATCGTAATCTGATTGTCTTTGAGCCACTGCGCATACGGTTGCCGCGAAGCAAGCCGGTGCTTGATTTCTTTGTCCGGGACAATGCGGCCTTCGACCGTGTCAACCAGAAACATTTTCCCCGGCTGCAGGCGCCCCTTCATCTTTACCTGTTCCGGTTCGATATCGAGCACACCGGCTTCGGAAGCCATGATGACGTGCTCGTCATGGGTGACCACGTACCGTCCAGGCCGCAAGCCGTTGCGGTCGAGGATCGCGCCGATGACTCTCCCGTCAGTGAACGCGATCGCCGCCGGCCCATCCCACGGCTCCATCAGGCACGCATGATATTCGTAAAAGGCGCGCTTCTCCGGCTGCATGTGGGGATTCCCAGCCCACGCTTCAGGAATCAGCATGGCCATGGCATGCGGAAGGCTGCGTCCCGCCTGCAACAGCAGTTCCACGGCGTTGTCGAAGTTCGCGGAATCGCTGCCATCCGGCGCAATGATGGGAAAGAGCTTCTTCAGATCGTCGCCAAATAATGGAGACTGCAGCAGCGACTGGCGGGCGTGCATCCAGTTGACGTTGCCCTTGAGCGTGTTGATCTCGCCATTGTGCGCGATGTAGCGATAGGGATGCGCCCGCTGCCAACTCGGAAATGTGTTGGTCGAGAAGCGCTGGTGCACCAGACACAACGCGCTGGTTACGTCCGGATCGGAAAGCTCCTTGTAGAAATTCGTGATCTGCGGGGCCAGCAGCAGACCCTTGTAAACAATGGTGCGGCAAGAGAGCGATGAAACGTGGAACACACTCGCATCTTCGATGCCGGACGCCGCCATCTCATTCTCGGCGCGCTTGCGCACCACGTAAAGCTTCCGCTCGAATGCATCCTCATCGGTGAACGGACCGCATCCTACAAAGATCTGCTGGATGTAAGGTTGCGAACCTCGCGCCACGCGGCCAATGGCGGAACCGAAACAAGGCGTATCCCGCCACCCGAGTACCGTCAATCTCTCCTCGCGCACGATGCGCTCCAGAATTCCTTCGCATTGCAGCCGCTGATGTTTTTCCACCGGCAAAAATGTCATGCCCACGCCATAAGCGCCGGGCAACGGCAGCGCGAAACCCAATTTGCCGCACTCCCGCACAAAGAACTGATGCGGGATCTGCAGCAGAATCCCGGCGCCATCGCCCGTCTCCGGATCGCATCCGCAGGCTCCGCGATGCGTCAGATTGAGCAGCACCTGGATTCCCTTGCTTATAATTTCGTGACTCTTGTGGCCGCGAACATTCGCCACGAACCCGATCCCGCAGGCATCGTGCTCTTGCGCAGGATGGTAGAGGCCCTGAGCGGGGGGAGGGCTATTCGGATTTTTCAGACGCGTCGTCATGGGCACATTTACAGCATTGGCCTGGTTTGCGAAAAATGCTTGCTACATAACTTGCTGGATGGATTGCGGCGTACTTAGCACTTAGCCGCTTCCCGGTCAGTTGCTCTTGAGTTGGGACATTGCCCGCAACGGCCGCGGGAGGGTCGCACACTCCGGCTCAGGAACACACTTCGTAGGTTCTTACTTACTGCCAGAGGGGTCCGAAAGTACAATTCAGAATTTCGATGCGATGGATGCAAATTTTGATAGGGGCGAGGTTTAACCGCGAATTCATCCTAATCTCCCGCGCGGGCCGCGGAGTCCGCTATAATCCCGCATAAACCTAATGGATTTCGATCAGCTCATCACGTTCCTGGAAGTGGCCAGACAGGGCAGCTTTTCCCGCGCTGGAGAGAAAGTTTTCCGCTCCCAATCGGCGGTCAGCGCCCAGATCCGCCAGTTGGAGCAGGAGTATGGCGATCGCCTGCTCGACCGCTCGGGCAAGACCGTAAAGCTGACCCCCGCCGGACAAATCCTCTATGACTATGCCGAGCGGTTGAAACTGTTGCGCGAGGAATCGCTGATGGCGGTGGCGGACCATAGCAGCACGCCGCGTGGCACGCTTCGCGTCGGCGCCAACGAGGCTACCTGCCTCTACGTTCTGCCGGAGGTGTTTGCGGAATACTGCCGGCGCTACCCACCGGTGCAGATCAATATTTACCGGAATTTCAGCTACAAGATTACGGAAAAACTCGAGAACGGCTCCATCGAAGTGGGCATTTTAACTTTGCCCATCCAGTCTCCGAGCCTGGAGATCCAACCTATCTTCCGCGACAAGCTGATGTTGATGGTGAGCCCCAACAATCCCCTAGCCAAACATAAGACGGCGGCCGTCCGCGATATCGTCAAACATCCCATATTGCTGCCCAAGACCGGCCACACGAGAAGGCTCCTGGACAAGCTGTTCCGCCCTCATCGCGACGAACTGCAGGTTCGAATGGAACTGCCCAGCATCGGCATGATCAAGAGCTTTGTGGCGGCCGATCTCGGAGTGTCCCTCATCAGCGCGTCATTCGCCCGCGATGAAGTGGCGTCCGGAAGAGTCAAACTGATTGATCTGGAGGATGTGGAACTTTTTCGCGAACTGGGACTGGCCTACCGCCGCGACCGAACTCTTTCCTGCGCCACAACTGCATTCATCGATGTGTTGCGGCAACTGGCCACGTCAACGAAGAAAAAACCCGCTCCTCAGGCGTAAATACCGGGCGGGGACGCCCGGCGCTCCACGAACTTACTTAATCGCTTCCGCCGCGATCCTCTCCGTAACAAACGCTTCGATCACGTCGCCAGTCTTGATGTCGGCGTAGTTAGCGATCGAGATGCCGCATTCCATACCGTTGGTCACTTGGGACGCATCGTCTTTGAAGCGCCGCAGCGACGCCACTTTCCCCTTGAACACCACCACGTTATCGCGCAGCAGCCGCACTTCGGAATCGCGCTTGATCAGTCCATCGCTCACGCGGCAACCGGCAATCGTCCCCACCTTCGGAATGCGGAAGGTCTCCAGCACGTCGGCGCGTCCCTGGTAAGTTTCTTTGATCGTCGGTTCGAGCAACCCGGTCATGGCGCGCTTGATCTCGTCCTGCAGTTCGTAAATGATCGAGTGCAGCCGTATATCGACTTTTTCCTGATCGGCCAGTTCCTGTGCCTTGCGCTCCGGACGCACGTTAAATCCGATGATGATCGCATTCGACGCCGACGCCAGCAGCACGTCGGTTTCGGTAATCGCGCCAATGCCCGAGCGCAGCAACTTCAATCGCACTTTTTCGTTCGACAGTCTGCCCAGCAAATCGCCGAGCACTTCGACCGATCCCTGCACGTCGGCCTTCAGAATGACGTTCAGTTCCTTCATGCCCGCCGTCTTCAACTGCTCGGCCAGGCCTTCGAGCGAGACTCGCGAACTCTTGGCGAGCGTGGCTTCACGCGCTTTCTGCCCGCGGTATTCCGAGATATCGCGCGCTTTCTCGCGGTCGGTGACGACGACGAACTGATCGCCCGCCTGCGGCAGCCCTTCCAATCCGATAATTTCGACAGGAGTCGAGGGCGGGGCTTCCTTCAGCGCCTTACCGCGATCGTCGAACATCGCGCGAACTTTGCCGTAGACGTTGCCGACTACGAAGTTGTCGCCCGCGTGGAGCGTGCCGTTCTGCACCAGGATCGTCCCCACCGGACCGCGTCCCCGATCCAGTTTCGCTTCGAGCACCAAACCGCTCGCCGCGCGTCCCGGAGTCGCTTTCAACTCCTGCAAGTCCGCCGTCAGCAAGATCATTTCCATCAGCAGATTCAGATTCGTCTTCTGCTTCGCGGAAACGTCGACGAATACCGTCTTGCCGCCCCACTCTTCTGGAACCAGTCCGCGATCCGCCAGTTGTTTCTTGACTCGTTCCGGCATCGCACCTGGCTTATCGATCTTGTTGACCGCCACAATGATGGGAACCTCGGCAGCGTGCGCATGGTCGATCGCTTCCACGGTCTGCGGCATGACGCCGTCGTCGGCCGCCGTGACCAGCACCACGATGTCTGTCGCCTTCGCTCCGCGTGAACGCATACGCGTAAACGCTTCGTGACCGGGAGTATCCAGGAACACGATCTCGCGCCCGTAAGCGGGAGACGCCTTATCTGTGATCGCAACTTTGTATGCGCCGATGTGCTGCGTAATGCCGCCCGCCTCGCCTCCAGCCACATTGGTCGAGCGGATCGAATCCAGCAGCGTCGTCTTGCCGTGATCCACGTGGCCCATGATCGTGACCACCGGCGGACGCGGCACGGCTTCCGCGCCTTCCTCGCTGCTCTCGGTTGCTTCGGTCGTTTCTTTCGCAGCCTGCTCTTCGAAGGTGATCACTTCCGTATCCGCTCCGAAGAAGCGCGCCATTTCGCTGGCCAGTTCCGCGTCCAGCGTTTGGTTGATGGTCGCGAACACTCCGCGCACCACCAGCCGCGCAATCACATCTTTGGCGCGAATGCCCAGCTTCTCAGCCAGGTCTTTCACCGAGATTCCTTCTGTAATCGTGATGTTCCGCGTGATCGGCGCGGGTTCGTTGCTGATGGTCATCCGCGGCGGCGGAGTGTAGCCCTTCATCGGGCCTTCCTTCACTCCTCGCGGTACATACCTTTGTCCCGGTCGCCGCGCCGGACCACCCGGACGGCTTCCCGGACGCGTCGGTCCCGGAGGCGGCAATCCCGCTCCCGGACCTACTCCCAGCGGACGCGATCCCGCCGGCGCAACTCGCGTCGGATGCATCGGTCGCCGTTCACCCGGACGAAGCGGTGGCCGCGCCGATCCCGGAGCTTGCGGCCGCGCGGTGCGTTGAAAAATTGGCTGCCCCGGCACAGGTCGTCCAGGCATCGGACGCGAAGCTGCATTTGGCGCGGGCGCTCCCGGCGCAGCCAGAGGCGCCTTGTATACCGGGCGCGGACCGGTCTGCGGCATGATCATTCGCGGCGGAGGAGCAATCGAAGCCCCCGACTTCGCGGGAGCCGCGTCTTGCATCTGCGTCACGTTATTGTGCGCCGGAGGCTGCGCCGTTGGAGTCGTAGCGCGTGGCGGAGCGGCCATGGCTGGCGGTGCTGCAGTCGAACTTGTAGCAGCCGGTGTGGTCGCAGCGGGTGCTGCGACTGGAATCTTGGGCGGAATGACGACCACCGTGGGCGGCCGATATCCGGCAGCTACCGAAGCCGGCGTCACCATTCTCGGCGCAGGCGGCGCAGGCGCGTCAGTCGCCGGCTTGGGCGGCATTGCCTTCGGCGCCCCCGCCTTCGCTTCTACCGCCGGCTTCTCAACCGGCGGCTTGACTGCCGGGCGCGCCGCGGGATGCTCGGCTACTCCCTTTTGCTGTGTGATGGCGCGCAGCACGTCTCCGGGCCGCGAAATATTCGACAGGTCAATTTTGGTCTTGATTCCTTCGTCGCCTTGGACGGCGCGCGAAGTCTTCGCCGAACTCGGCGCTCCCTCGGAGCGGCCGCGGAGATGCTTTCGCACCAGTTCCGCTTCGTGATCTTCCAGAGAACTGGAGTGCGTTTTCTTCTCCGTAACACCCACCGTGGTCAGGACGTCAAGAATTTCCTTGCTCTTGACTTCTAACTCACGGGCCAGATCGTTGATTCGAATCTTACTCATCCGCTGTCGTTTCCTCTTCTTGTCCCGCTAATTTCGCGTATCTAAGCTCGCATGTCTAACCTCGTGTGACTAACGTTTGACGAACCCCGCGCATTCGGTTCGGACGCAACTCCGAACCCGCCACGCTCCCTGTTCAGCTCTTCTTGTCTTCCGCGGCTTCTTCGGTCGCAGATTCGGCGGTCACGGCGTCTTCAGTCGCCGCCTCTTCAGTTGAAGGTTCGGCAGCTTCTCCCGTCGCCGATATTTCGATGGGCTCCGTTTCGGCAGGCTCCGCTTCGGCGGCCAGCGTATCCGCTTCAACCGTGCCCTCGGCCAGCGATTCCTCGCTGAAAGCCGCTTCGGTGGCGGCTTCTTCACTGCCCTCCGGCTCCGCGGCTACTGCCTCGCCGCCGTCCAGAGTGGCAAAGTAATTATTGACCGCAATACTGATTTTTTCCACCGTTTTCGGGCCAATGCCTTCAATCGCTTCCAGTTGCTCCGGCGTCATGTCGGCCAGCGACTCCACCGTATTCACGCCCGCCGCCTTCAGTTTCTCGACCAGCCCTTCGCCCAATCCGGTAACAATCTCCAGCGGAGTTACGGTCTGCGTGACTAGCGCCGACATCTGCTGCTCCACTTCCTGCCGCTTTTCCTCTTCGCTCTTGATGTCGATCTTCCAGCCCAGCAGCTTCGCCGCCAGCCGCACGTTCTGCCCTTTTTTCCCGATCGCCAGCGAGAGTTGCGTATCGTCCACCACCACTTCTAAATGCTTGTCCGTCGCATCCACAATCGTCACCCGGCTCACTTTCGCGGGCTGGAGCGCTTTTTCCGCAAACGTTACCGCGTCCTCGTGATACTCGATGATGTCGATCTTTTCTCCACGCAACTCGCGGATGATCGACTGCACCCGCATGCCCTTCATGCCCACGCAGGCTCCGACCGCATCCACGTCCTTGTCCTTCGACATCACCGCGATCTTCGTACGCTCGCCCGCTTCCCGCGCAATCGCTCGGATCACAACCGTGCCGTCATAAATTTCCGGCACTTCGGTCTGGAACAGATGCTGGACTAGTTCCGGAGCGGAGCGCGATGCGATCACGCCCGGACCTTTCACTGCTTTTTCCACCCGCACGATCACTACCCGAATCCGCTCGCCGACAGCGAACGATTCCAGCCGCGACTGCTCCTTGCGTCCCATGCGCGCTTCGGCCTTGCCGATGTCGAGAATCACGTCCGGACCCTCGAGCCGCTTCACCGTCGCATTCACTACCTCGTTCACATGGCCGATGTATTCGTTGTAAACCGTGTCGCGTTCCGCCTCGCGCACTTTCTGAAAGATGACTTGCTTCGCAAGTTGCGCCGCAATCCGCCCCAGAATCCCTTCCGTCACTTTCGGGATCAGCAGCTCTCCCCCTGCTTCCGCGCTCGGATCCAACTTCCGCGCCTGCTCCACCGTTACCTGGAGATTCGGGTCTTCCACCTGCTCCGGATTCTCGACGATCGACTTCACCGCATACGCGCTAATCTTGCCGCTCTCTTTGTCGAGTACCGCGCGCAAGTTCTCCTGCGTCTTGTAGTATTTGCGCGTAGCCACCACAATGGCATCCTCGACTGCGCTCACCACAATCTGCGGATCAATGCCTTTTTCCCGGCTGACCCCTTCGATAATGTTGTAAAGCTCACTAGCCATATAAATTCTTAGGTCTCAGGTCTTAGGTGCCAAGTCTCAGGACTTGCTTTTCCTGAGACCTGACACCTACTACCTGACACCTTGCTCCTAGATTTCCGGTACCAGATTCGCTTTCTCTACGTTTCGTAACTCAATCTCAACGCTCAGCGCCTCGCCCTCTTTTGGGCGCATCTTCTTCTTACGCGCAGCGCTCAGATCAAGTAGCAGCTTTCCATTCTCGAAGCTTTCCAGCTTCCCCTCAAAATGCCGGTTGTTGTTCACCGGCTCCCGTGTCGTCAATTTCACGAGGTGTCCGCGGAAGCGCTCAAAATCCGCCGCCTTCGTCAGCTTGCGATCCAGTCCCGGAGAAGAAACCTCCAGCACATACGATCCACCTGGAAATGCATCTTCAACGTCGACGATCGTCCCAAACTCCCGGCTAAACGTCGAGCAATCCTCGTGCGTGACGCCGTCCGGACGATCCGCCGCTGGCAGCGCTCCAGGGCGGTCGATAAATACGCGCAGCGTGCGGTGCTTACCCGCGCCGCATACTTCCACCTCGACTACTTCCAGCCCGCTCGAGCCCGCCACCCGCTCGGCAATCTGCCGGACCTTATCCAGATCAAAAGCCATGTTTTCAGCAATTTGCGCCGGAGCCGCCGCGCCAGGCGATTCCCGATGATCGGCCCAACTAAAAAGTGGGCTTTCGCCCACTGGTGTGCTTCGACAATCCTGGCACTACGACACAACAGTATTCGTTACCAACTATACGCCGCCAATATGGAAAACACAAACTGGGTTGGCGTACGGCAAACGTCAAAAGATCGCTTCTCTAGTCGTCAAGAATCTCGTCCATAACCGCGTAGAGGCGGCCCGTGTAGGGACAGACCAGCCTCCCCCCAGTTACGGAAGTATCTGAAGTAACCTTGCCCTCGCCTCGCGCATCCTCCAAACTTCTCCTGATGCGCTTTTCTCGCGCCCATCTCGCGATCGCTCTGGGCTCCGCTGGCCTTCTCGTGCTCGTGTTCCTTGGCTATCTGTACTGGCTCAGCAACCAGCCGCCGGTTCTGTCGCGCTCCGAGGAGCGTGACCCCCTGACCCAGATGCCGATCAGCATCACCATGAATCCGTTTCGCGATCGCACCATCGAACGCACCGCCAATAGCTTTATCTCTGAGATGCGCGACGGCAATTGCCGCAAACTGCTCGCCCAGTGGGAAAGGGACTACCGCAGGAAACGCGCCGACTTCCTCTGCAACTCCGAAGCTCAGCGCCCGCTGATTTCCTGGAACCTGGTGGAATGGGAAGACGCACCGCCACTCGTGATTCTGCATTACAAAGGCCAGCGGTATAGCAGTCCCAGCCAGGACTCAACCTATAGGGATCTTTTTTCAGTAACCGAAGAAAAGAAAGATTCCGGCTGGACGGTTACGAAGTACGATTCCTTCTACTAGAACTGACCGCTACTTCCCAGCTTTCGAAAACTGCAGGCTCTGGATACTTTCGGCCAGTCCATTCAATTGTTCACTGGCATTGACCATAAACGCGACCACCAGCAGCTTGCCATTTCGAATCGTGCTGAACACCCGCGCATGTTTTTGCACCGACGGGTCCGAGTGCTCAAACTCCGAAACTATAAAATCGGCTCCTGCCACCGACATACGCCTTGGTTTCCCGACTGCCGATACCACCTCCTGGCCGGCAGCCCACTTGTTGATCTTTTCCTCGGCTGCGGAGTCGCTCAGGCTGGCAAACTTTGACCGTGGGTAAGTCTCAATCGAAACGGAGCGCCAATTCAGAGCTGTGTCGTCCGGCCCCGACGTCATCTGAAGCAACACGTTAAATGTGTTGTTCGTATGCAACGCGGCAGCCCGAGTTCGCACAAGCTCCCTCGCGTCGGAGGTCTCGTCTATAAAATCTTTCGGTGGTGTGTACCTAAAACTGAGGTCAGCATCCGAAAATACGCCGTCTTTAAGCACCTCATCGGCGCCCGTGAATTCCAGCGATTCCAGGCTATCGGCAAGTAGTTGCAACTTGTCGACGGAATTCGCCGTAAGCGCAAAGCCTAGCAGCTTTCCATTTCGGATCGTGCTGTAAATCCGGGCGTACTTGACGTGAGACGGTTCGCTTTTTTCGAAATTGGTAACAACGAAATTCTCTCCGGCGATGGACACCCGCTTCGGGTCGCCGATCGCCGCAACCCCATCGCCTGCCATCCATCCATTCATCTTTGCTTCGACGGCGCGGTCGTCGAGCCCGGCAAACTTGGAATGCGAATAAGTTTGAATGGAGATCGCGTGCCATTCGGGCGCGGTATCGGGTGGCCCAGACGTCATCCGCAGCAAAATCTCAAGTGTGTTGTTGCTCGTACCTAAAGCGGCAGCCCGCTTCCGCAGTTCCTCCCTGGAGTATGACGTCTCGTCGGTCAATCCTTTTGGCAGAGTGTAACGGAAACCGAGTTCCGCATCGGAAAACACGCCGTCTGTAAGGCCGGTGACGGCGTCGTTGACGGAGAACAGCGGGACGCTCAGGAGCAGCGCGGCAGCCGCAAGCAGATTCTTCATGGCCGCCCATTCTAGCAACAACACTTCCGCAGCGCACTTACCCGCCGATATGCACCATAGTCCGCGACGCCGGCACAAACCCCGGCTCTCCGATGTGGTGCCGTTCTTCTTTCTTCTCCACCACCTTCACGATGAACTCCGCGAGCTTCTCGTCCGTCGCGCCGCGCCGCATCAACTCATGCAGATCGTGATCCCACACAGAAAATAAACATGTACGCAGCTTGCCGTCCGACGTGATCCGAATCCGGCTGCAGTGTCCGCAGAATGGATGCGACACCGGCGCGATGATTCCAATCTCGCCCACGCCATCGGAGAAGCGATACCGCCGCGCCGTTTCGCTGCGCTCGTGCGCTATCTCCTCCAGCGGCAGATACTCCGACATACGCGCGAGAATCTCATCGAGCGTAACCACAATTTCCGGAGTCCAAACACGGTCCTCTTCGAGCGGCATGAATTCGATGAAGCGCACCACCACACGCTCTTCCCGCGCGAATTTTCCAAAGTTAACGATTTGATCTTCATTGAAGCCGCGCAGCAGCACGCAATTGATTTTTACCGGATCGAGCCCCGCCTGCCGCGATGCGCGAACTCCCGCCAGCACGCTCTCGTATCCATTCGGCACACGCGTAATACGTGCAAATCGTCCGGGATCCACCGCGTCCATGCTGACCGTCACGCGGTCGAGTCCCGCGTCTTTCAGCGGCAGTGCGATCTCAGCCAGTAGGTGGCCGTTCGTCGTCAGCGCGATTTCAGGCTTTTTGCCGTGCGCGGTCCGCAGCTTCGCGAGATCGTGCACAAATTCCACAATGCCCTTGCGCAGCAGCGGCTCGCCGCCTGTCAGGCGAATCTTCGTGATCCCGAGCCCAACCAGTATCCGCGCCATCCGCAGATAATCTTCGAATGGAAGTTCCGCATATGCCGCACCATTCGTCCCCGTCCGGCAGTAAACACACTTATAGTTGCAGCGGTCGGTAATCGATATCCGCAAGTCGTGGATGGAGCGCCCGAAATTGTCGGTCAGGTTCAGCATTTAGCACTCAGCAATCAGCATTCAGCATTCAGATAACCCAGCTTTCCAAAACCCGGCAATCGCCTTCAGGGCTGAATGCTGAGTGCTGAATGCTGACGGCTACATCTTCGAAGCCAATTATTCTCTGATTTTTCGAATTCCTTAAAAGAAACAGCAGGCAGGGACAACCCCAGCGAGCGTTTCCTTTCCAACACGGGAGGCGCAGACGTTTCCATCCGCACCCTCGGATCGCACCTCTCAAACCGGCGCAAACCCTCGCCCCCGCCGCCAGAAAATCTCTCAGGCCGCGGGGATCGGAAACTTGATAATCATTATAGATGCTGAAGCCGCAGTTCCAGAAACAGCCTTTTGCTGGAGAACGCATCCCGGCCCCGGACTGTTAGACTCTCCGCATGAAAGCTCTCGTCATCACTCGTTTCGGCGGTCCCGAGGTTCTCGAATTGCAGCAGGTCCCCGACGCGCATCCCACGCCGGAGCAGGTTCTAGTAAAAGTTGAAGCGGGCGGCTTGAACTTTGCCGATCTGATGACAACGCACGGCGGATACGCCAACACTCCCAAGCCTCCGCTCACTGCTGGCCGCGAATTCGCCGGCGTCGAATTGGCCGGCAACGGCGAATCCACTGGACGCCGCGTGATGGGCTACACGCAGTGGGCTGCCTTCGCCGAAAAGACGGTGGTGCATCGCAACCTCATTTGGCCCGTGCCCGAAAATTGGACCGCCGAACAGGGCGCCGCCTTCCCTGTAAATTTCTTCACCGCCTATTTCGCCTACTGGAAGGCCGGCTTGCTCGCCCCCTCGAACGACAGGCCCCGCGTCCTGATTCATGCCGTCGCTGGCGGAGTCGGCACGGCCGCCGTGCAAATCGGAAAGATTCTCGGCATCGAAATGTACGGCACTTCTTCCTCCGAAGACAAGCTCGCCCGAGTGCGCGAACTTGGCCTGCAATACGGCATCAACTACAAGCAGCGCGATTACGCCGATACAATTAAAGAACTCACGCGCGGTGAAGGCGTCGACGCGGTCTTCGAAATGCTGGGAGGCGAGCACGTAGCAAAAAGCGTCAAATGCGTGCGCGACTTCGGACGCGTCATCGTCTACGGCGCCGCCACCGGCGAAACCCCTCATCTCGACACGCGCATTCTCTACGCGAAAGGTGCCAGCGTCCACGGACTCTGGCTGTCGTATCTGAGCGCGAACCGCCCGCTCATGGAATCTGCCTGGAAGCAGCTTTCAGAATGGCTGGCGGCAGGCAAGCTCCATCCCGTGATCGGAAAAGTCTTCCCCCTAGATCAGGCGCGTGACGCCTACACGCTGATACAGGAAGGCAAGAATTACGGCAAGATTGTGCTGAAGATTAGTTAGTCAGCAAGGAATTTTGTCATCCCGACCCTGAGCGAAGCCGAAGGGGAGGGATCTGCAGTCTTCCACATAGGCCAACTTCCTGACAAGACACCTCAGCCCTGTTACTCCGGCAACGCGCACATAAGTTTGCTAACCCGGCGAGCGCCCGCGCGTCCAATAAACACGTTCGCAAAAAACATACTTCGCAAAGAAAATAAGGAGGTCTGGAACTTACTCAAACCGAGATTCGTATCCTGTAGCGAACCAACATAGGGTGGACGAAACAATCTCGATCCACTTAAAGAATTTGCAGGGTGGCGGGACTGGCGGCACACATGGTTTGGCGGCCCTGGTGCTCCTAGTCCGGTCAAAAAGTACGAGTGTGAGGCACGCGTCTTTTTGCGTCACCCTGACATGCGCATTGTAGGACTTTACCAAAAAAAGGCAAGCCCTCAGTCAAGAGCCCTCGAACCATCACCAGCCGCCCCCAACGTCCCGGCCAGAAACCGGGCAGAAAGCAGAGGAGCATATGAAACTGAACAATCTGGCACTGAATCATCTGGCAAAGACTGTTGTGCTCGGGCTGGCCGTGCTGCTCGCATCGAGTGCTTTCGCAAGTAACAAGGGTACGCTGCGGGTGCATGAATCGGCCGAAGTCGCCGGCCAGCAACTCGCCGCCGGTGAGTATCAACTGCGGTGGGACGGCACGGGATCGAATGTCGAAGTTAGCTTCATGCAGGGCAAGAAGGAAGTCGCGAAAGCTTCGGCAAAACTCGTCAACCTCGATAACGCGTCCGACAACGACGCGGCGGTCGTAGACCATTCCAGCGGCAAAGCAATCGTTACCGAAGTACGCTTCGCCGGCAAGAAGTACGCTCTGGCTCTCGGCGCGACCGAGAAAGCCGAGATGAGCGAAGGCTCGAACAAGTAACTTACTCACTCTTGCAGGAGTAAGGCAAACTAGGGAGCGCTTCGGTGCTCCCTTCTGTTTGTCAATCTGACTAACGCCGCTTCGCGCCTAGACATCGCAGCAGTGCTATGGGTTGTCAGCTTTGTCCAGTTCGGCATTTAAGCTCACGCTGCTGCCAGAGCTGGACTTCAGCTTTCGTTCTCAGTTCTTGAAGCCTGATTTCTTAACGACAACCGTATGATCGCCCTCTGCCACCTGAACCTCAGAAGGCGTGCTGCCAACAAAGCTGCCATCGACCTCGATGTCCGCGCCCGGCGGAGTCGAGCCGATCTGGAACTTGGCAAACGTGGAGCTGGCACTCTGATCATGGCTGCTGGCGCTTAGATCCTGCAGAGCGTTTATCTCCCAGCACTCCCCGAAGCAGAAAGGGTACCCGTTTTCTTATTTTGGGAGCATAATAGGCAGCCGGGAGGGCATCATGCATAGCAGACAACTGCCAGCGTTTCCGGTCTTGATCGCGCTGATCTTGTATCTTGCGATATATCCGCTGCCTGCGCGGTCATCGACATCTCAAGAGAGCAATTCAAACCAGGATCAGAACAAAGCCGCCGACACGGAAAAACCAGCTAC
The DNA here is from genome assembly GCA_963789205.1 of uncultured Acidobacteriaceae bacterium. Taxonomy (GTDB): domain Bacteria; phylum Acidobacteriota; class Terriglobia; order Terriglobales; family Acidobacteriaceae; genus Acidiflorens. The sequence continues at coordinate 307,767 of CAWBJV010000005.1, read as the reverse complement.
CGGCGAGCAAGCGAAGGTCCCTGTTTCCAATATTAAGTCGGCTCCTACCGACGAGGGGCAGCTCGCAACCGTAAACAACGCCAAGATACCTTCGTATGCCAAAGTTTACGTCGCCCCGATTCCGGGCGGCTTCGAGAACTACATCATTGCCGGATTGCGAAACAAGAAAGTGCCGCTGACGGTGGTGATTGACCGCAGCAAGGCTGACTACGAGATCAGTGGCGTCTCTGATAGTGAGAAGGCAGGGTGGGCGAAGATGTTGTTCATTGGGTCGCAGAATTCAAATGAACAAGCCAGCATAAAGATTTCGGACCTGAAGACTGGAGCAGTCATCTTCGGCTACTCCGTCCACAAGACCAACTCAGTGCGGGGCAAGCAAAGCGCCGGTGAAGCGTGCGCCAAACATATTAAGCAGATTGTGCTTGAGTAGTGAGTCGATAGCCGATCCAAGGAGGGAGTGCATATGTCATTTAAGAGGAACCTGGTAGGCATCGTGGTGCTTCTGGTTGTAGCTGCTGTTTCTACAGCGCTGGCCGGCGAAAAGAACGCGCCTCCTACGCAGAAGATCCCCAAGGGAGCAAAAATGTTTGTGGCTCCCATCGAAGGTGGTTACGACACCTATTTAAAAGACGCCATCGCCAAGAAAAAAGTCCCAGTGGAGATCGTTGCCAGTCGTGATCAAGCGGATTACGAAATCACCGGCACCTCCGAAAGCCAGAAGGCGAGCACTGCCAAGAAGGTCATCCTGGGAAACTGGCACTCGCGCGAAGAGGCCAGCATTACGGTCAGTAACATCAAGAGCTCCGAGGTGGTGTGGGCTTATTCCGTACACGAGGAAGCGTCCACTCACGGCAAGAAAAGCTCAGCAGAGGCGTGCGCGAAGCACCTGAAGGAAGCAATCGAGAACCAATAAACCCAGTGGGAGACGGTGACGTCGCCCACGCTCTCTCAGTACTTAGGCATCTTAGGATCGACCCGCTCGGCCCAAGCCGTAATCCCGCCCGTCAGATTACTCACTTTGGTGAAGCCGGCCTGCTTCAGAAAGGCTACGGCTTTCGCGCTGCGTCCGCCCATCTTGCAATGGGCCACGATCTCGCGGCTCGAGTCGAGTTCGCTGACACGCTTTGGTAGATCGCCGAGCGGGATGAGATATCCATTCAGGTTGCAGATCTGGTATTCGTGCGGCTCTCGGACGTCGAGAATAAAAATATCGGCCCTGGCGTCCAACTTCTTTTTTAATTCTTCCACCGAAATCGCCGGCACGTCGCCGCCGGCGGCCACGGGCGCTTCCACGCCGCGGATTCCGCAGAACTCTTCGTAGTCGATCAGCTTGGTGATCGTGCGGTGCGTGCCGCAGACGGGGCAATCGGGATTCTTGCGCAGCTTCAGTTCGCGGAACTTCATGCCGAGCGCATCGACCAGCAGCAATCGTCCGACGAGCGAATCGCCCTGCCCCAGAATCAGCTTGATGGTCTCGGTTGCCTGAATCACGCCGACCAATCCAGGCAGAATGCCCAGCACTCCGCCTTCGGCGCACGAAGGAACCAGGCCCGGCGGCGGCGGCTCGGGATAGAGACAGCGATAGCATGGTCCCTCTTCGGTCGCGAACACGCTCGCCTGCCCTTCGAAGCGAAAGATCGATCCGTAAATGTTGGGCTTGCCGGTAAGCACGCAGGCATCGTTGACCAGATAGCGCGTCGGAAAATTGTCGGTGCCGTCGGCGACGATGTCGAACTCGCGAAATAACTCAAGCGCGTTGGCGCTGGTTAGTTTTGTGTCGAAGGTCCGCAGGTTGAGGAAAGGATTAATCGCCTTCAATTTGTCGGCGGCCGAGTCGAGCTTCTTGCGACCAACGTCGGCGGTGGTGTGGATGATCTGGCGCTGCAGGTTCGTGTAGTCCACGACGTCGAAGTCCACGATGCCGAGTGTGCCCACGCCCGCGGCCGTCAGGTAGAGTGCGAGCGGCGAACCGAGTCCGCCCGCTCCAATGCACAGAACTTTCGCGGCCTTCAGCTTCTGCTGCCCCTCCATCCCCACCTCGGGCATGATGAGATGGCGCGAGTAGCGCAGGATTTCGTCGTTGCTTAAAGCGGCCTCGGGTTTGGCTTCGGTCAGAGTAGGCATAAAATCCTTCTATTTTTTAATCAGGTTGACGGCGAACTACCGACAGCGGCGACAGCGCGCGGGACGGGACATTCGGCGATGTGTTAGTCCGCAAATCATCTCAAAATCATAACTCAATACCCGCCGGCAATCGACGGCACGATGGAAATGGTATCACCGTCCTTAAGCGCGGTAGCTTCTTTCTGGAGGTAACGCATGTCTTCGTCATTGATGTAGACGTTCACGAACGCGCGCAGCTTTCCGTCCTCAGTATAGAGGTGGCGCTTCAGGTCGGGATGCCTCGAAACCAGGCCAGCGAGCGCTTCTCCTACGGTCTTGGCAGGGACCTCGACCGAGGCCTGTTTCCCCGAGTATTGGCGAAGTGGAGACGGAATTTGGATCTGGGGCATATAGATAAAGATGCTATGGTACTGGCCAAAGGTGCAAGTCGAAATGGGATGCACATGGAGCGATGACCGTCCTCGGCCTCTAACGAGGACCGGATCAGCTCAAGCGTTACTGCTCGCGTTCAGTGTTTCACCGCGCGCCGCTCCCGCGTACCGGGGCCCCAAGTGACTTTAGGCACTAATGCTGAAGCGGCGTTCTGCCGATCTGACCACCAGGCGGTGGTACCCGCATGTCTGAACTGGCCCGCGAAATGGAACGGCAGTCCGGGAAAGAGATTTTCACGTCCGGACGCACTTGCCCCGATTGCAACGAGACTATACGCGAAGCGAAACTCATCCAGACCTCGCTGCTGCCTACGCACGGGCTCCGCAACGAATCCGTCGACATCGCGTTCCGCTTCATACCCTTCTCCGACGTGGGGGGCGATTTTGTAGACTTCTTCCTTCTACCGAACGGACTCATCGCCATCTACCTCGGAGACGTGGTCGGGAAGGGCTTGTCGGCGGCCATGTTTGCCGCGCTCGTAATGGGAACCCTGCGCGGGATTCACAAGACGGGGACGGATACCGCGCGGGTCCTTGCCCTGCTGAACGAACGTCTGGTGCAGCGACCCATCAGGGGCCGCTTTTGCTCGACCTTATACGCTCTTTTCAACCCCGCTTCGCGAGAACTCATTTTCTCCAATGCCGGGATGCCACTGCCGCTGCTGGTCTCCGGAACCGCGTGCCGCCAACTAGGCGAGGGTGGATTACCGTCGGGAATGTTCCCGGGTTCCATTTACGGGCGGCACGTGGTCCAACTCGTCCCGGGAGACAGCATTCTGTTCGCGACCGACGGTCTTCATGAATTGCGCAACGGGGAAGGGATCGAGTTCTGCACCGCACAGATGGGGGCGGTTTGGGCCCAATGCCGGCACAAATCGGCAACCGAATCGGCGGATTTCGTCTTCGACCGCCAGGTGGCCTTCTCCGATGGCAGCGTGCCGCACGATGATATTAGTGTGGTGGTGCTGAAAGTGCTGCGCTAGCGGCTTCAGGCTAGTCGCTCATCAGACCACTTCCGTCTTCTCGTCCACGAATTTCTTGTCGGCCTCGTCGGTGCCAACCAGTTCGAACGCATTCGTAATCGTCGCCACGCCCTTCTCCACGCTCGTGATCACGTAGGAACAGCCGAACCAGTGGGCTTCGGCGAGGTCGGTGGGCGACCATTGCGCGAGATGGTCGGGATGGGAGTGATAGAAGCCGACGATGTCCTCGCCGCGCTCTCGGCCTTCTCGCTGAATGCGGATGAGTTCCCTGGGATCGATTTGGTAGCGGTTGTGTGGCGAATCGTCGCGTGTGTTGCCGCAGCGTGTGATGTGCGAGACGGACTTTGTGACGGACTCGGCGCCGTTGTCGGCGAAGCGCCCGAGCAGCACGCCGCAGCACTCGTGGGGATAGGTTTCCTCTCCGTGTTGACGAAGGGAGAGGTAGTTAGATTGAGAGAGCTTGAGCATTAGAAGAGAGTTGAATCATTGAGTCATTGAGGCATTGAGGCATTGAATCATTAAATGCCTCAATGATTCAATCGCTCAATGACTCAATCCAATCCTTCATTCCAGAATCTCTCGCTCAGATATTTTTCGCCTGAGTCGGCGAGAATGGTGACGATGGTTGCGCGTTGATTTATTTTTAGACTGTCGACTACCTGCAGGCTGCCAACGACGGCCGCGGCGGCGGAGACTCCGACGAGCAGCCCTTGTTCGCGCGCCAGGCGCCGGGCCATGGCGTGCGCGTCTTCGGTCGCGATCTCCAGATTTTCGTCGGCGACGGACGAATCGTAAATGCGCGGCACGATTGCCGAGGGCAAGTGCTTGGCGCCCTCGATGCCGTGGAAGGCCGAGTCCGGCTGCAGCGAGATGCAGCGGATTTTTGGATTTAACTCTTTCAACCGGCGCGTGGTGCCGATGAAGGTTCCGGTGGTGCCGAGCATGGCGACGAAGTGTGTGATGCGTCCTTCGGTTTGTTGCCAGATTTCGTTCGCGGTGGTTTCGTAATGCGCGCGCCAGTTGGCGTCGTTCGAATACTGATCGGCATAGAAATAGAGATCGGGATCGCGCTCGGCATACTGGCGCGCGACCTTGATGGCGCCGTCGGAGCCTTCGGCCGGATCGGTGTAGACGATATTTGCGCCATATGCCTGTAGAATCCGTTTTCGCTCGGGAGAAACATTCTCCGGCACGCAGAGCGTGACCGGGAATCCGAGGGCGGCGCCGAGCATGGCGTAGGAAATGCCGGTGTTGCCGCTGGTGGAATCGAGCAGAATCTTTCCGGGAGCGAGTTTGCCCGCGGCGCGTGCTTCGGCCACAATGCGGGCGGCGGCGCGATCTTTGACGGATCCGCCGGGGTTATACCATTCGGCCTTGCCCAAAAGGTGTACGTTGGGACCTTGTGCATCAGCAGGTTGCGCATCGGGAAGATCGCGGATGAGCGCGTGGAGCGGCAAAAGAGGTGTGTTGCCGATGCCCGCGAGCAGAGCCTCTCCTCGCCGATTTGAAGTTTGACTCGGCGTTCGACTCGACGCGGCTTCGGCCTGGGAAGGCCAGTGCGGTGGCGCGGAGCCGGAAGCTGATGATGTCATTGCGTGGAATAGCCCAGTGACTACGGTAATGTGCCCGCAATCCTAAAAAGGTATATCTATACTAGCGTTACTGTATTCCTTCGTCATTAGATTCGCGGCGGCCGGTTTTGGTTCCGAAACCGTTCAAACCGCATCTAACCTGAAGCGATGATAAAAGACAAACGAGAATTGAGTTCATAAAATGGCAACGAAAGTCGAAGAGCGAACCTACGAAGACGCAGTCAGCTGGCTGCGCGAACATGGCTTTGATCTGATTGAGGCTCCGGGCACGCAAGGGCGCGTGTTCCTGAGAAAGTACAACTGCTCGGCGGCGATCCAGAAGACGGACGACGGCGGCGTGAAAATTTTCGCTTATCCGGGATACCTGATTGGCAGCGAGATTTCGAAGCTGGTCAATCGCGGCTACCAGCAGTTTCTGAAAACGTCGAAAACCGAAGTTCCCGCGACGGCTGACCACCTGAAAGCGCTGCAGCAGTTCTCCGAAGAAATGAAAGAAGCGCTGGGTCTTCCCAGCCTCTACAATGAGTCGCTCGGAACCGTGAGCGAATCGTACCAGTACGATCGCATCAAAGACCGCGACCAGCCTGAGGTTGAGCGTCCGAAGCGGCCGTGGGAGACGGTGAAGACAAAGGCGGCAACGGCGACGAAAAAGAGCCGGGCGTAGGAGCGCTGCGCGCTTAGCCGTCGGCATTCATACTGACGTGTTGAAAAACGCTACCGTCTCCGAAGCACTGTCCATACCGCCTTCTGCGCCTCCATCCCGGCTGGACCCGATACATTCACACTAAGATATGCCGCGAGTCCCCGCAGCATGTAGGTGTCATTCTCGAAGGTTTGCAGCAATTCGAGATGCGGCGGAGTATCTTTCCAAACTTTTTGGTCGGCGGCGTCCAGCGCACTAAGCCAGTTGTGAAATGCCGGCGCATCAAAATCTTTTCGCGCCACGATCGTTGCCGCGAGCGCCGACAGCCGGTCTTGTTCTCCGTACGTGAAAATCTCATGGGCGGAAGATAGACGGCGCGCGATCGCACCCAGCAAACGCCCCTGATCTTCATTCTTAAGCAAGGGATTAGAGGCTAATACTGCCAGCAGATCGGCGGTATGCGCGGTCGCATGGATCCACCCCAGTGTTGGATCAAATCCGCGCAGATCGCGTTCATCCCCAAGATAGGCGAGCGCATTTGCCAGCAATGCACGGTACCGCTCTTCGCCGAGAAACGGCATCTTCAAGTCCCGCTCCGCCAGAGCCACCAATGACAGGGCTGAAAACGAACGTTTGAGGATGCCGTCATTCCCAGTCTCACCAATCCCGGTCCGCAAGTTGGCCTGCCAGTCATCGAGCAGCGAGCACAGTTCGTCGGTTGATATTTGCTTTTGATGCTTGATCCAGATGGTTGTGATCGAGTACGCGAGGTCGTCGCGAAGTTCGGGATCCCTCGAACCGAGGTACCCACTCAGCTCACGCAGCAACGGGAAGACTGGCTGCCCGTCCGGAACCGCATACCGGTTTTTCACGATGGCCCGCCAGAATTCGCGGTCGTGCAGCGACTTTCCCTGCACTCCCTCGGCGGGGGCTTGAGACTGCGCCAGCGCTGGGAAAGACATCAGGAACAGCGCCACAAACATCACCGTCCATTTCATGATTGCTCACCTGACATATAATTTACGCGATATCTGATTCACCGAGACTAGCAGGCTAAGATGAGACGCTGAAAACGGCCTGACGTTAGCACTGTTCTACACTGTAGTAGATGAGCACCTGATGGCGAGTTGACGAGTCAAGGAGCAGAAGGGATTATGCGCGATTTCATTGTGTTAATGGGTGTGGTCGCTGGGCTAGCGATCTCTGGCTTTGCGCAGGACGGCGGCGATGCCGCGCGTGCAGCGATCCGAAAAGTGATTGCGGAACAGCAGGCAGCCTGGAACCGGCAAGACCTGGAAGGCTTCATGGCCGGGTACTGGAACTCGCCCGAGTTGACGTTCTTCTCAGGAGCGCACGAATCGAAGGGTTGGCAGGCGGCGCTCGATCGGTATAAGAAAAACTATCAAGGCGCGGGGCACGAGATGGGAAAGCTCGAATTCGCGAATCTGCGGATCGAGATGCTAGGGCCGGAGGCGGCATTTGTGCGCGGCGAGTTTCATCTGACGATGTCGGACGGCAAGACGCCGCACGGATTGTTCACGCTCGTCTTCCGCAAGTTTCCCGAAGGATGGAAGATTGTCCACGATCACTCAGCGGGAGAGTAGTGGGGAGCCGGGCGTCCGCGCCCGGCTGGAGGAGCGAGACACCCGTCGCTGCACCGGATCAATGTCAGTGCGGCCACCTCGCCAAAATCGCTCCCATCGCGAGGTAGCATACTAGTTGATATCCGGTGTTGATCAGGTAGAGCTTCGTGGGCTGCTTGCCGAATAGCGCGCCGGTGAGCTGAACTGTGGTTACGAATCCAAGCCAGACAGCGAAGCCGATTTTCATTCCGTAAGGAATGGTGATGACACTGGCAAGTTCAATGATCTTCGCGAGCACTACGGCGGACGCAATGCTGGCGACGAACGCCAGGCCGTAGGTTTTGCCTGCGCCCTTTTGCAGCTCGGCGAGTTTGGCTTTGTCGTTGGGATCGATTCCCATCAGGCGCATCCAGGGATTCGCAAAAAGCATGGGGGAATACCAGAGAAATCCGATCACCATGGTCGCGACGGCGGATACCAGCACCGCCCAGAAATTGATTCCAACAAATGAGTGAGCTCCGATCATCGTGTCGTCCTCCTGAGGGTGGCGATGACCGCGCAATGGTAATCCTGCGGGCTGGGTGTAGGGAAGGGGAAAATTCAAGGTTTCACTTTCCCCGGTCCATAGCCTCGTTCGCCAGCCGATCGGCAATCTGGTTGTGTTCGCGCAGCGCGTGGCGGATTTCGAAATGCTCGAGGCGGCGGACCAGTTGCTGCGCCTGCTCATACAGCTTGCGGAGTTCGGGATGACGCACTTTGTAGATGCCTTTCATCTGCCGGACCATCAGTTCGGAATCGCTGATCACCTTGAGCGCTTTGATTTGATTTTCAGCGGCGTAGCGGAGAGCGGCGATGAGTCCCTGATACTCGGCGTAGTTGTTGGTGTGGTGGCCGAGATATTCGCTGAGTTCGGCGACCGGGCGGCCCGAGGCGTCGTTGATGGCAACACCATATCCGGCAGGCCCTGGATTGCCGCGGGCGCCGCCATCGACATGCGCGGTGTGCGCGGCAAGCACGGATTTCGGCGAAGAGAAGAGATTGGAGTCAGGAGAGCGCGAACGCATGCAGCGAGTTTACAACGCGAGCGAGGTTCCTCTGAAAATCATCGGTACCCTATGGACGAGGGCGCTTCAAGAGTCAGCGAGAATGTACTTCTACCCCTTGTCGTGTTCCTGGAACCAGGAAGGCACACTTAACGTACTCGAGTGTATGACAACATCTCCATTGCTTCCCTTGTGCGGTTTGGTGGTTACACTTGTCGCATTTGTGGCTCCGGCTCATTCGCAGTGTGATTCCAGACACCTGCCCGCGCGTTTTGCGGAAGTCGCTTCCTCCGCCCGTGAACGCGTGACGAAAGGTGAACTGCCTTCCATCGCGATTGCGGTCGCTCAACATGGGAGCATCGTGTGCGAAGAAGCGTGGGGTTGGGCTGACCGGGAGAAGCAAGTTCCAGCCACTCCGAACACAGTGTACGCAGCCGGGTCGGTCGCGAAGGCCCTGACCGGAGCGGCTACATTCATGCTCGCCGGTAGAGGAAGGATTCGACTGGATGACGCGCCTCACCGGTACGGCATCCATGTTCGCGCGCATGCAGGAACTGGAATCACAATTCGACAACTTCTGTCGATGACGGCAGGCATCGAACACGGCTGGTTCTATAACTACGGCTCGGACTTGGATAGAAAAGAACTGCTGCACCGCTACGCCATTAGCGTGTTCCCTCCCGGGCAGCACTTTATATACTCGAATTTTTCTTTTGGAGTTCTCGGTGAGGTTGTCGAACGAGCAGGTCGGCGCCCGTTCTCAGAATTCATGCGAGATGAACTGCTGAATCCCCTGCACATGACTTCGAGCGGCTTCAATCTTACAGGCCGCGACGTGGCCATCGGATATAGGAAGGACAAAGCAGTGCCTCCTCATACATTTGAACCAGAAGCGGGTGGCGGATTCTACACATCGGCGCACGACCTGGCATTGTTCGGGTTGTTCCAGACCGATTCTGCCCAGAAACTGATTGCCCCCGAAAAGATGAAGGAAATGCATACCCTGGAAACAGACCAGCAGATTAAGTCGCGCTATACGAGTGGCTGGGGCATTTTTAATTTCAAGGACGGTTCCTCGGTGCTCATCAGTAATGGGAGAGTGCTGGCCGGTTCTGCAACGCTTCTGGTTCTTCCGAAGGCGGGTGTCGTTATCGCCTGTCTGACGAATACGGCAAGCGAGGCGATGGACCATCTGGCCTTCCAGTTTGCTGACCTGCTCTCGAGCGGCGTTTCGGCGAATCTCGAGTCAGAGTTCAAAGAAATTGAGGCAGCAGAGACCTCTCGACCCTTCCACGCGGACCCCTCCCAACTCGGCACCTGGGTCGGGACCGTGGACACTCCGAAAGGAAAGTTGCCCGCCCGGATGCAAATTACCGTTGATGATCGTGTGCAGATTGGTTTCGAGCACGGCGCTTTGGTTCCGGTCGAAGATCTGGGGGTTGAGCAGGGCTTTCTGTCAGGGGAAGCCGCAACGAGCCTCAGTTTGCCAGAAACCGGTAACCAATCCTCCAAGTTGCAGTTGCAACTCCTATGGATTGACGGGAACCGCCTCATCGGCACAGCACGGACGGAATCGACAAGTGATCTGCCGCAGTTCGGCTTGCCGGTGTATATTTCGCTCTCCAGACAAAAGTAGTTTGCAGGGTGGCCCTGGACGAGGGCGCTTCAGGAGTCAGCAAGAAATCCCATGTGGTTTATCTTCCTGTGGCAAGCCGTGTCGCTAGCCGCTGCGGCAAATTCGCTGCCAGAATTTTCTCCTGCGCCACGCGCAAGTTGTAAGGCACGCGATAGTAAGTAACGATCCAGGCTTCGGTGTCGAACACGGCAAATGCTGCCCGCCAATCGCCATCGCGCGGCTGGCCTACGGAGCCGGGGTTGATGAGATAGCGGCGATCTTTTCTTAGCGGCCAGTCGGACGACTCGGGCTGGCCTACGCTGCGATATCCGGGATGGTAGGCTTCGCTGATCTCGCCCGTGAGCACGAAGCCGCCCTGGAGGTGAGTGTGTCCGAAGAATGTGACGGGGACGGGAATGGTGATGAGCGGTTCGATGGCGTCGCGGGCGCTGACCATGTATTCATCTTCGTCGAGCGGGGAGCCGTGGACAAACTGGATGCCGGGAAGTTCGTCAACCTGGATGGGACCCTGCGGAAGCGCGCGGAGCCATTCGAGATTTTTGGGAGTGAGCTGGCTGCGTGTCCAGAGAGTGGCGAGACCAGCGACGGGGTTGAAGTCCTCCAGGTTCATGAGGCCGCAGACGGCTTTGTCGTGATTGCCGCGGACGAAGACTTGTCCGAGAGCTTGCGAGCGGGCAATGACTTCGTTGGGATTGCCGCCGTATCCGACCGTGTCCCCGAGATTAACGACGAGGTCGTAGGCGGGAGCGGCCGCCAGACATGAGTCCAGCGCTTCGAGGTTGCTGTGAATGTCGCTGAGAAGAAGGATACGCACAAAGGGAGGATTATAGCTTCTCTGGAGGGGAACGACGAGGCGCATTTACTTCCCCGTAGAGACGTGGCTTGCCGCGTCTCCGGAGCCGGGGCAAGCCCTGTTGCTAAGGCGGAACTGGTTATGCGACGCGACTCGGCGTTTCTGCCAGCTTGCGCTCCGGAAGGAAATAGGACAACGCGACGAACACAAAGATGAAAAACGAGATGCGAACATCGAGAAAGGCGAACGGCACCGAGGCGAGGTAGAGGAACAAGGAGTAGAGATTCTTGAATTGGATGCCGCGATGGTAGCGGACCATGTCAGGATTGTCGCGGTGATGCTGAATAATGGCGGAGCGCAGGAGGGCAAAGGACAAAGAGCACAGCGTCAGCACAACTCCATAGAGAGCTACGGAGCGGGGATCGCGCGGATTGTTACCCATGAAAGCGGTGACGAAGGGGACGAGCGACATCCAGAACAGCAGAATATTGTTTGACCAGAGCAGGCGGGCATCGGCGCGGCGGGCGGAGTGCAACATGTGATGATGATTCACCCACATGATGGCGACGACGAGAAAGCTCAGGAGATAGCTGAGAAACTGTGGAAGAACACCGCGCAGCGAGGCGAGCGTAGTGTCGCGCGGGACCTTCAGCTCCAACACCATGATGGTGATGATGACGGCGATGACGCCGTCGCTGAATGCTTCGAGCCGGTTGGTACCGATGCCATCCATGTTTATCAGATCATGTTTATAAAATCGTGGTTATCAGAATATGTTTATCAGATTCGAGGCGGATTCACGACGGGGCACCGCGCCCAGTGTCCGGGATGGACTTCGACCAGCGGCGGAAGTTGTACGGCACAAGCAGCAACGCGGTCCGGGCAGCGCGGTTCAAACGGGCATCCGGGAGGAAGTTGCGCAATAGGTGGCACGGTGCCTTCAATGGTCGCGAGCGGAATGGAGCGGTCGGTCGCCAGCGTAGGAATGGCGCGCAGCAGGCCTTGAGTATAGGGATGCGCGGGCGCGTGGAAAATATCGGCCTTTGCGCCGAGTTCGACCAGGTTGCCGGCGTACATGACGGCGACGCGATCGGCGACGTGCGAGACGACGGCGAGATCGTGCGAGATGAAGAGCATCGCCAATCCGAATTTGTGGCGCAGATCGTTGAGCAGGTCGAGGATCTGCTGCTGGATGGTGACATCCAGCGCGGTAGTGGGCTCGTCGGCGATAAGCAGTTGCGGGCGGTTGACGATGGCCATGGCAATCATGACGCGCTGGCGCATGCCTCCCGAGAGCTGGTGCGGATAGCTGCGAGCGCGCTGTTCGGGGTCGGAGATGGCAACGTCGCGCATGCCCTCGACCGCCCGGCCCCATGCTTCCGATTTGGAGACGCGGTGGTGAGCGAGGACGGCTTCCGCGATCTGTTCGCCGACTCGCATGACCGGGTTGAGGGCGGTCATCGGTTCCTGGAAAATCATAGCGATGCGCGAGCCGCGCAGTTGGCGCAGCTGATCGGAGGGGAGTTTGGTCAGATGGCTGGGCGGGCTGTCGCCATTCTGAAAAATGACTTCGCCGGTGACGATGGCGGCGGGAGGAAGCAGCCCCATGATAGCAAGCGAGGTGATGGATTTTCCTGAGCCGGATTCGCCGAGTAGTCCAAGGACTTCGCCGGGGGCGATGGAAAACGATAGACTGCGAACGGCGGCCACGGGGGCAGCAGCCCCGCCCGGCTGAGTGGACGAAAGCGCCCGCCCAGCACGGGATTGCGGGAACTCGATGGTCAGGTCTCGGACGTCAAGCAGCGGGCGCACGAAGAGTATGTTATCAGCGCCGAGACTACTTCTTTGGGCGCGACTCCGGCGGCACCAATCCGGCAACGCGGTAATACACGACGAGCTGTCCGTAGTGTTCTCCAGAGTGCTCGAGAAGGCCCCACGCCATATCGGAAACTCGCGTCTCCTGATTCGCGAAGGGATCGACAATTAAATCGTTCATCCCCTTATCGCCCTTCAGTCTGATCGCCGCCGCACCGTCAGCGAACGCTCCCTTCACAAACGTGATAACTGCGGCTTTCGTTTTGTACTGGTCGCGTTTGGGATCTTCTCCGGCCGGCGGCTTCAGTCCCATCACCGGGTTCGTAAAAAAATAATTTGCATTCGCGGCGTGCAACAGTTGCTCCGCGAAACTACGCTGCGCCGGCACGGGCTTGAAGTCGTACTTGTCCTCGGGAAAATCTTCCGCCATCGCAATCAACTTCCGCCCGACATCGTTCCAGTTGTCCAGAAGCGCCTGCGACGGCCCAACCGCCGGCTTCGGCGGCGCATCTTTCTTCATCGTGTCTTGCGCAACGGCGAGCACTGCAAGGATCCCTACCGCAAGAACTACACTAACGATTCGCTTCTTCATTTTGAAATTCCTCCAAAATCACAGTTTCCCGTAGAGACGCGGCTCGCCGCGTCTTCGGAGACGGGACAATCCCCGTCTCTACTCCAATCCAGCCTTTCCCAGCATCTCCAGAAACTGCTTCTGCGTGCGCATATCGATCGACTGCGCCACCAGCTTTCCTTCGCGGTCGTAGACAAAGCTTTTTGGTATCCCCTCCACCGCAAACATTTCATTTACCTTTCGCCCGGGGTCGAGTAACACGGGAAACGAAACCTTGCGCTCGCGGATAAACGGGTCGACCTTCGCCGCCTCTTCATCGGAAATGCCGAGCACCACCAGCCCTTTCGATCCGAAGCGCCCGTAAAGCGTCTCCAGATCCGGCATTTCCTTGCGGCATGGTGGACACCAGGTCGCCCAGAAATTTACCAGCACAACTTTGCCGCGCAGTTCGGAAAACGTCCAGCTCTTCCCGGAAAGATCTGTCAGCGCAAACTCCGGATGCTCCCGCTTGCGGTCCTCCGCCTCCAGTTGGGCCATTGCCGCCCGAAACTGCTCGTCATTAGTAAGATCGGCCGGCGCCTCGACATGTTCATAGCGCACCAGCGTGGCAAGTTCAATATATGGATACGCCGGCGCGCGTGGGGCGGCGGCGTTGCTGCCCGCGTCGGGACTCTTTTGCTCGGCTGGCTTCGCCCACAGCACCGGCCGCTCGCGTAACGTGTCGGCCAGAGTCGTCGCTACTTCCTGCAGCGTGTCGTGTCCGAAATCGCCTTCGGTGGAAAGCCCCGCCAAATTCACGGCCAGCCGCAGCTTGTTCTCAGTCGCTGGCAGTTTCCGGATCTTCAGCGCCAGATCTTTCGTAGTCCCCGCCCGGACGTCGTCCGCGAGCGCGCGCAGCCCGTGGATCTGGTCCGCGAGCGGCTTCTCGTCCGCGCTCCAGACCACTTCTTTTTTCTGCGCCGAGGCGAGCTGCAATCCGAAAGTCAGTAATGCGGCCAACGTCGCGACCAGCGCAAAGAAAAGCATTGTCCGGCGAAGCGAGGCTGTGGGTTTCATAGCCCACCAAGCTTAACAACAGAGCGCCTCCCGCACCAGTGCTGGGACTAATCCAGAGCGCTCTTTTCTGCTATGTTCCGAATGAAACGGCTGGCTGCTTCAAGTCAAAAGGACGGATCGCCAATGAACCGCCCTATGGAGGCTTGCAAAATGAAATCGATTCGCTGTTGGATCGCCGTTCGCTGGATCGCCGCTCTTTCGATCGTCACTCTTTGGACTCTCGCGCCCGCCGTGCTGGTTCACGCGCAAGACTACGATGCCGCCGCCCGTGATCAGGTCATCGCTCTGGAAAAGGCATGGAACCAGGCTTATAAGGCCGGCGACACGAAGGCCCTCGCCGCAATCCTCGACAATTCGCTCATCCTGGTCGAAGATGACGGCTCCCTCAAAACCAAGTCTGAGTTCCTCGCGAGCGTCAAGTCGTCCAGCGGCAACGAGGAGCAGGTCGCGCCAGAATCGCTCACCGTGCGTGTCTTCGGAAACACCGCCATCGCGATCGGAGTACTCGCCGTCAAGGGAACCAAGGGCGGCAAGTCCGTAGTTCACCGCGAACGCTTCATTGATACCTGGATCAACAAAAACGGCTCATGGGTCTGCATCGCCACCAACGCCACACCGATCACGCACGGCGGCTCTTAAGCCTTGGTCAACCGTTCTGGAGGCGCTGTGAAGAACGCGATACCGATTTGAAAATAATGTCAAACAACCACAAGAGCACAATTGCATCCACAAACCGTTCGAGAGGTTCGATCCATTTCACTGTATGTCTCCCTATGTATCAAACAAACTGGAAGCAAAAGCGTTGCCAAAAGGAAAGTTGCTTTGTTTACCTTGCGATACGTGGGCGGGTATAGAAGAACTTGCCGTGATCTGGGAAGACTTGCACTACAGGGAATAGCGTATGTGCTGGCCTGGGAACGAGAACTTTTCTCGATGACATCGAAGACACGACCTTGCGTTGCGACTCAATCCACATGTTCGCCTTCTCCAAAAAATCCGGCCTCTGGCGGCGGGAGCGTGTCGCCGGGGCGCGCCCAGAAGACGTACAACGCCGGTAACAAAACGATACTGACCAGCAGTTCCACAATCAGTCCGCCTACGATCACAATTGCAAACGGCCGTTGGGAGTCTGAGCCAATATCGTGCGAGAGCGCAGCGGGTAAGAGGCCGAGGGTGGCTACCAGCATGGTCATCATAATGGGTCGGAGACGAAGTTCCGCGCCTTCT
Organism: uncultured Acidobacteriaceae bacterium; assembly: GCA_963789205.1. Taxonomy (GTDB): domain Bacteria; phylum Acidobacteriota; class Terriglobia; order Terriglobales; family Acidobacteriaceae; genus Acidiflorens. The sequence continues at coordinate 292,270 of CAWBJV010000005.1, read as the reverse complement.
CTGGCAGCTTGCCGCGGGTCCATGCCGCGGGTGCGCAATTGATTAATGTATTCGACCATGATCACGCCGATTTCCACGGAGACGCCGGTCAGCGCAAGGAAACCGAGGCCCGACGATACAGAGAAGTCCGTGCCGGTTGCGAGCAGTGAGAGCACGCCGCCCAAAGGTGAAAGCGCGACTACGGCAAAGATGAGGCCGACCCATTTCCAGGAGCTGAACATCGAGTACAGAATGAAAGCCATGAGCAGCAATGTAATCGGCACGATGAACGCGAGCCTTCGGTTTGCGCGCTGCTGGCTTTCGTATTCCCCGGTCCAGTCGAGGTGATAACCCTCTGGAAGTTTTACTTTTTCGTGGACCTGCTCGATGGCGTCGCGAACCGTGCTGCCAAGGTCGCGGCCGCGAACGCTGTATTTGATGGCGATGTAGCGGGAGTTGCCTTCGCGGTAGATGGTGGAAGCGCCATCTTCGAGCTTAACGTCGCAGAGTTGGCCGAGCGACACGCGCTCGCCGGAGGGAGCGAGTATCCGGATGTTCTCGATGTCTTCGACGGTTTTGCGAAATGGTTCCTGGTAGCGAACGGTGAGATCGTAGCGCTGCTCGCCAATCAGAATCTGGCTGACGGCCTTGCCGCCGACCGCGGTTTCGACCGCATCCTGCACGTCACTGACGTTGATTCCAAAACGATCGGCAGTGGCGCGGTTAACCGCCAGATTAACGTTGGGCTGGCCCCGGACCTGGAAGGTGCCGAGATCGGCTATGCCGGGAATCTTGCTCATAACGTTTTGCATTTCGTCGGCTTTCTGCTCCAGCGTCTTGAGATCGCGGCCAAATAGCTTGACGGCAAGTTCACCCTTGACGCCGCTGACGGCTTCTTCCACGTTGTCGGAGATCGGCTGAGAGAAATTCCAGTCAACGCCGGGAATCTGGCTGAGAGCCTTATCCATGGCGTCGATCAATTGTTCTTTCGTGTGGAACTCGGCGCGCCACTCGGATCGGGGCAGAAGATCAACGAAGAATTCCGTGTTGTAGAAACCGCTGGCATCGCTGCCGTCGTCAGGGCGGCCGACCTGGCTGACGATCTGCTTCACTTCTGGAAATTGCGCGAGTATGGACCGGCCGCGCTTGGTGACCGCGATTCCAGTAGTCGGGCCAGTGCTCGGGGGGAGGGTACCGCGGACCCAGATCGCGCCTTCATCGAGGTGAGGGAGAAACTCGGAGCCTACGATTCCGCTGAAGAAAAGGAGCAGCATGACCGCCAGCGCGGCTACTCCCATACCGAGCGTGAACTTTATGTGTTCAAAGCACCAGTCAAGCAGGCGGCGGTAGGCGTTCTGCAGGATGCGCATCATCGGGTTCCGCCATTCCTTGATTTTTCCGTCGCGGAAGACGAGGTGGCAGAGCACGGGCGCGATCAGCAGCGCGAACAGAAGAGCGCCCAGCAGGGCGAAAGCTACGGTCCAGGCCATGGGGCGGAACAGGCGGCCTTCGACGCGCTGCAAGGTGAAGATCGGCAGGTAGGAAACAATGATGATGATGCGGGCGAAGAAGACCGGCTTCTGCACTTCGTGTGCCGCGGAAGCGATCAGCTGTAAAAAAGTTTTTTTTCCTTGCGAAAACTCGACGTGGCGCATGATGTTTTCCACCATGACCACGGAGCCGTCCACGACCATGCCGAAATCGAGCGCGCCGAGCGAAAGCAAATTCGCCGGAATGTGACTGAGATCGAGAAGAATGGCGGCGAAAAGAAGTGCGAAGGGAATCGTGACGGTGACGATCAGCGCGCTGCGAACGTTCCCCAGAAAAATAAAAAGGACGAGCGTTACCAGGATCACGCCGTCGGTGAGATTTCGCAGAACGGTGTGCGTCGTGTAGTGCACCAGGTCGCTGCGGTCGAGATGGGGAACGAATTTTACGCCCGGCGGTAATAGTTGTGTGTTGAGTTCGTTGATCTTGACGTGGAGCGCGTCGAGGGTGGCGTCGGCTTCGGCGCCTTTGCGCAGCAGGACGATGCCTTCGACCACGTCCTCGTCGTCGATGACAGTGCCGTCTTCGCGGCGGATGGTTTTTCCGAGCTGCCCCAGACGAATCTTGGGCGCTTGCACGACGATGGCGATGTCCCGGACACGCACGGGCGTTCCGTTTACGCTCTTGATGACGGTGGCGGCAATGTCGTCGGTGGTCTGCATCAGGCCGACAGCGCGCACGTTGAGCGCCTGCTGGCCCCGTTCGATGAATCCGCCGCCGGCGTTCGTGTTGTTATTGGTAAGCGCCTGCTCGACTTGGGTAAGCGACAGTCCGTAAGAAACCAGCTTGCCGGGATCGACTTGCACCTGATATTCGCGCGTCGGACCGCCGAAGATGTTGACGTCGACTACGTTGGGCACGGATTTAAGCTGGTTCAACACGAACCAGTCGTTGAGAGTCTTCAGTTCCATCGCGTCATAGCGCGGATTCGTGCTCTTGAGCGTGAAGAACATGATCTGCCCGGTGGGGCTGTAGTCGGGGCCGAGGCCGGCGTTCACGTTGGTTGGTAGCGTCACTTGCTGCAGGCGGTCGAGCACTTCCTGACGCGCGTTGAAGGTGGAGATTTCGTCGTCGTAAATAATTGTGACGACCGACAGGCCGGCGAGCGAGACCGAGCGTAGATGGGTTTTGTGTGGAACCCCGTTCAGCGTGACTTCGAGCGGGACGGTGATCTGTTGTTCGACCTCTTCGGCGGCGTGGCCGGGCCACTGCGTGATGACCTGCGTGTAAGTATCGGCGACGTCGGGATAGGCTTCGATGGGAAGATTACGAAACGAAATGATGCCCCAGATGAACAGCACCAGCGCCACGCTGAGTATCAGGATGCGGTTGCGCAGCGCGAAATCGATGAGCAGACGAATCATTTGCCCTGCTCCGAAGCCGCAGCGGAGAACGCAAGCGCATTAGCGACGAGTTCGTCTCCCACTTTCGCCCCCTGGCGGATTTGCTGCAGTCCGTCAGACAGGCCGGCAGTCTGCACTTCGAGGCGGCGGAAGGAGTTGGCGGTCTCCTTGCGGAAGATCCAGTCTTTATCCTGCAGGCGCATGATGGCGGTCGCGGGCACAACGAGATGCGGCTTCTGTTTGCGCGACCGGAAAGTGGCCACCGCGAACATGCCAGGGCGGAAAGCGCCATCGCGATTGGCAAGAACGATGCGAACTTTGGCGGCGCGCGTATTGGGATCGAGGACGCGCGACACATCGCTGACACTGCCCTTGAACACACGGTCAGGCAAAGCATTGAGGCGAACCTCGGCAGGATCGCCGATGTGAACGTCGCCAATATCGTTTTCGTAGACGTCACAGATGACCCAGACGTTCGAGAGATCGGCGATCGTAAACAGGTTGGGCGTGTTGTCGAGACTCTTGATGCCTTCGAATCCGGCAACATTCTGCTCGACGATGGTTCCGGCAACCGGGGCGCGCAGTTCGATCATGGTGCTGGGGTGAGCGGGATCTCCGCCAAGAATGCGCAGGCGGGTTTCGGAGGTCTTCTGATCGGATATGGCTTTGGCATCGGCGTTTTCGGCGACTTCCAAATCTTTCTGAGCGAGCGCGCCGCGCGAGTACAGCAGTTGCGAGCGCTCGAGCGCCTTGTGGACGAGCGCTTCGTCGGCGGATGCCTTGTGATAGTCGCCCACCGCTGCGGCGAGGTCAGGGCTGGAAATCACAAGCAGAACCTGGCCCTTTTTCACGTAGTCACCGAGCCGGACTTTGAGATCGGCAACGCGGCCCGAACCAAGCGAAGTGACGCGGATTGTTTTGTTCACGTCAGGCTGGACGGTCCCGTTGGCGTTTAGTTCCGTGGGCAGGTCGCGGCTTTCCACCTTGACCGTCGGGAAAAGTTCCGGATGGTCGACAGTCATTAGGTTAGGGTCGACAGTGATTTCCTGTTTTGTGGGTGCGGCTTTCGTGTTGTCGGAACAGGCTACAAAGAGAGCGGCCAGAGCCAGACTCAGCAGGAAGGCCGGGGACCAGCGGATGGGGAATGCAAAGAGTTTCGGCGCGGCAACAGGGGGAAGGGCTGCTGCGGCCGCGCCGCAAGAGTCCGCCGACTGCACAGCTTCGGCGGCTCTTGAACTCAATCTTGAACTCAAGAAGTATATCGCTTGCGATGTCATGGGATCACCTCGCGGCCCACGGCCAGATTCAATTGGCTGGCGGCGGACAAATACGAACCGACCAGGTTCACGTAGGCCAGTTGCACGGTGCGGTACTCCGCTTGCACGTTCAGGAAATCCAGCAACGAAGCTCCGCCGTGTTGATAGGAGAAGAAGATCGTGTCCCGCACGCGGACAGACTGCTGCAGGTACTTGGCCTTGTAAGGGCGCAAGAGAATCAGATCGCTTTCGAGCGTGGCGTAGCTGGAATCTACGTCACTCAGCACGGTTGCTTCAGCGGCATCGCGCAATCTCTCATTGCGCCGGATATCGAGCTGCGTGCGCAGCTTCTCTCCCTGGTTGCGGTCGAAAATGCGGAAGGGGATGCTGACACTGACGCCGAGCGTATTTATGCCAAACGGGTTATTGTTGGATGAGTTGTGCGTATACCACGCGCCGAAGGTGGGATCGGTTGAGCCGTTCGCAATCGCCAGCTTGTGGTCGGTTTGGGCTTTGTCTATGGCTTCGACGGCAGCCTTCAAGTCTGGCCGCGTGTCCAGAGCAATCTTCCGGAACTCGTCACGTGGCATGAGCTGGTCGCTGAAATCGAACGGTCCGGTGACGTCGAACTGCTCAATCCGAGTTCGGTCGTTAAGCAGCGTGAGCAGTTGGATCTTCGCGTTTTCCAGGCTCTCCTCGGCCGCTTGCAAATCCGATTCATACTGGACGCGCTGCAGTTCCAGCCGGTCGAGATCAATCTGCGCAATGTCGCCAGCGTCGAAACGAGTTCTGCTGATTTCGAGCACGTGGTCGTAGTAGGCAAGGTTGTCCTTTGCCAACTGCAGCACCGCTTTCGCCTGCAGCGTTGACACAAACGCGCCTCGCAAGTTGAATAGCAGTGTTCTCTGCAAGTTGGCATGACTCGATTCAGCGATCAGAGTTGCCTTTTTCGCACTCTCCAGGCGTAACTCTCGCTTGTGCTGTCGCTCATGCAAATAGCTGATGCTGGGCGACTCAAACGTCCCAGCGAACGGTCGCCAGACGCCTTTGTCAGGAGCGATTTGCGTTCCATCCGCCGACAGAGTGAACGTTGGGTTCGGGCGCAGGAAAGCGGTAATCTCTTGTGCTTTTGATTCGTAGATACTCAGCTTGTCTGCGAGCAGAGTGGGATTGCTCTGCTCGAACCGCGCGAGCACCTGTTCCCACGTGAGGGACTGCTGCGCTGCGGCGCTGGCCGCGACGAGCAATAACCATGCGACCAAACTGAAATTGTGAAACTTGAACATCGCGCGCTCCGTGCGCATGAGGAAAAGCGGATCGCCCAATGCGCGTGCATGCGAAATTTTCCGGACAAATTAAGAGTGACTTCGGATTTACAACGAGGTTGGGTTTTCGAAAGGAGGAGCGCGGTCCGAGGGTGCAGGGGCAGAAAAAGTTCTGAGCGATGGCGGCGTGAACGGCAGAACCGTGCCGATCTGCTCGAACTCAGATGTCAGAGAAGCCAAACTCGGCAGAATGGGTTGCGAGGAATGCGCTAGGGCATGAGCTGCGCAAGCGCAATTGCCGGCGCGGCGGAAGCCGCGTTCCGACTCTTCCATCTCAGGACGCACGACGTGCAGATCGTCGGTCGCCGAGATCACGGGGAACAGAAGAATCAGTGCACAACCAAGGGCGCAGAGGAAGACTAGCGGGGGCGCTGCCGGACGATCCGAAGTAGTCCGTTGCCGCCACAGCAGATAGCCGGGCAGCAACAGAGAGAGCCAGCAGAGATTGAGAAAAAGCTCCATACAAAAATGCCCAGGTCTCTCGCGGAAAACGCAACCACCCTAACCTGGTTCGGTCTGCATAAGGCTAAGGATAATCAAGATAGCACAGACCCGGCACCGAGGCGGACGATGCGGCGGAATCCAATTTTCGAACGGCGACGAAAGGTCGGGCAACCCGGCCTCCGGTACCCCCCCCCAGATTTGCGTTAAAGTATTGATTATAAAGTGTTTACCTCCAACGTCTACATAACATTGGAGTTATGGGGCGCTTTTTGGGGCGACTCCCCAAGTCGTATTGCAAATAAACGACTTAGAATTGACGGCCGTGCAAAGTCTTGATTTCAAATAACTTGGTATAAATTCGCGCAGTTTTGCGCTTTTCGTGCTCGGTTCTTTGGGTGGCCGACTAATGCTAAGTGCGCGACTGAGAACTCTGCTCTCAACTTACCCCTATTATATCTCGCTGTGTCAAGCCGAATATTAGTTATCGCCGAGGTTAGTCTGTGGTTAGTTGTCTCCGAATCTCAGGCAAGGATAGGGACGTGGAATCTCCAGCGGGCGAAGGTTCGACGGTGATCTACTACTTCTGTCAATGCCATGGGTACACCGTCACCCCGGGCCGAATAGCCTGCATCTCCGTCAGACCGACTGCATCTTGAAGATATTCTTTGGTGCCCATGAGGACAAACGCTCCTTCTGCTGTCATAAAGACAGCGAAGTAGAACGCGAATAGCGACCATTCGAAGGGAATGTCACTCTGTCGCTGGTCCAGGATTCCGCTCTCAGATATCGGCGCCTGATTCCTCATCCTTGCTAGCCAATTCCTCGCAATGGAGGCCTTATCCCCTCGAGATTCAGCCTTGTCAATCTCGCGTAAGAACATCTGCAGTTCTTCCTCTCCTCCGGAAGCCGCCATCGGCCTAGATTCCAGCACCGCTTGCGCTCGTGCCACTACCACAGATTGATCCAGGGTTAAGCGATATTGAATCAGGCAGACAAGGGACGAAAGGATCAAGATTAAAGGAAGCAACCCAAGAAAAAAATGCCACAGTTTGATGTTCATCTTCTTAAGAAACCACAAGACTTTTCGATTCCGATCGGGAAGATCGTAGTGGGAAAGAAATTCTGGGAATAACCATCGGGCCAGTTGGTGACGATTGTAGAAAACGAAGCCTAGTAAGAGAAAACAGAACAAGCTTGTGAATGGCGAAAGGAAGGCCCAATGAGCCCGATAGGTCGGCATCCAGCGGATATAGCTGAGTGGGATCGGAAGAGATGCCGTCGCAAGTGAAAGGAATCCACCATATGCCTTCATATATCGAACGAAATGCTTTACGCGGTACTCTTCGGACTGTTTCGCTTCTACTTCTTCTTTCATACAGTGACCGCCCGGTAAACGCACCCGACGATGCTCCAGATTCCTGCGGGACCGTTAAATCGCCTTGTGGATTCAGGATTTCACTTAACTCTATCAAAGATCAGGCATGGACCTACTGTACTGAGGTGCGGAATGCTCGATAGTGCTTCTGCAACCACTTGGTCGGAGACCCGTTGGCACAGCGCAGATCCAAAAGTTCCCGGAGCTCCTCGTCGTTCAGTGTCAGGATCACCTTTCTGGGTGCCGAATCGTTCCACACAGAAAACAGCTTCCGCTGGATCGTCTCCGCTGGAGGTTTCCGTGTGACGATTACGCCCAGCCTGCCAATTCGATCGCCCAAATAGGTTGCGGTCTGATTCACGGCGGCCAAGTCCAAGCTCTCGGTATTCTTCGCCTCGAACATAAGGAGGATGCCACTATGTTCTGTGCGCACGTATTGCCAAAACGGTTCGTCGGAGTCATTTGTAAAGATGATGTCCCGACGCTCCGTGCCGTCAACCGTTCGAACTTCCAGCTGCCCGTCTATGAGTTCCGGGCTGAACAGGTAGTTTAGGGCTTCGAGAACCAGTTTCTGATAGTTGGCTGCGTCCTCGCGTCCGGGTGGAGTGGTGTCGAGCCTATTCTTAAGTGCTTCCGCTTCTCGGCAGGAATCTTCGTCAATGTAGTCGAAAGTTGGGTGCGCATTTGCGGACTGGTGCTCGCGGGATCTGACGTACCGCTCGACCAAGCTGATATCAGCCCTCGTGACGGTGACGACCTCGGTCTTGGCGGTTGACTGTTGACCGCTTACCTCTGGTTCTCCCCTGGGAGCGACAGTGCGAGAGACTCGAACCGACTCACGTTTAGCCCTAAGATAAGCGCTGAACTCTGTTCGCAGGAAGTCATCGTAATTGATCCATGGAAGGGCGCGAACTAGCCTGCGAGGTACTAGCAGGATCGGGGAGCTGTCGACTGGACTCACAGGCAGGTCTTCGTATGAGTCTTCCCAGCGCCCACTCGATGGCTGGTAAATATGGCTGACCGGGACTTGTCGCTCCATCGGAAGGCCCCACATTTCGCACTGACGCTTCGTGTAGTCGATGAGGAAGCGTTTAAGGATGTTGGCGGTGACATCACTGATTCGGTCGGGGCCGATACCGGCGGATACCAATTGCATTTCCTCAACATGCTTGACCCCTCGTTCCAGCAAGCCGGGGGATCCTGCAAGCGTTTCGATGATAAGCGCTGAAAAGTAGGTACCAACACCAGAACCTCTCTTGCCAGACCTCGTGTAACCGAATCCTATCTCGGGAACCTCGGGAAAGTCGAAGATCCGGATCGCTTCGGCTTTCGCACCTCTGCGTAGGGCATTGACGCCGGTATTGAACGCCTCCAATACCAGGTCGTGTAGTTGTCCGTATTCACGGTCGCGGCTTTTGAAGAGCAGGAAAGGATCGATGCCAAGCGGGAGATCGATCCCGACGCGAGGGATGACGAAGTCTACCTCATACTGAGAGACCCCTGCCATCAGCGGAGACCGAGGCTCGGTGTCCCTCATCTATGATCAGTCCCATCTAGAAAACAGTTGTCCAAGTTAAAACGATCGAGTCGGTCGAAGTCAAAGTACACTTCTCCATCGTCACTTTCGAAAAACCAACTGGCCGAAGCAGTGCCGAAATCGAGTTTACGGTCGACGGCTTCCTTCGAAGGCCATTCATTGTCTTCCAAATAGCACGCTAGCGCGGCGGAGAAGGTTCTTGCATCGCTGAGCTCTTTAAGGAACTGCTTCTCGTGATCGGTTTTTCCTTCTCCGAAACGTGACACGGCTTGCCGAACCGTGCGGAGCGTCACAAGCACATCTGGATAAACCGGGTTGGTGCCAGCGGGAACGAACTCCTTGACCCGTCCTAAATAGGCGTCATCGACAATGATGCTCTTAGCGTCACGGACGATGTTGTTAGCTGTCTCGACCACCAAATCAGTAACCTCCAACATGGCTTTTCCCTTTGCGAGCTTATCAATCTCCTCGTAGAACCCGTCCAGGTGACTCGTCAGCTCTGCATATTTCTTAGCGCTATTGCGCTCTGTTTGTAGCCGCTGTTCCAGTTTCTGGACAGCAACCCGTACTTGCTCTAATTGGTTCTCTCGCCGCGTCCTGACTTGTTCAGCTTCGCGGAGCTTTTCCGCTTTGGCCTCAGCTCTTCGCTGGGCGCGGGCAGCCTTCGAGCTCGTCCCTTTCTGTGAGGTTTCGGCATCCGGCATAAGCTTTACTCCATGAAAAAGGGCCACGGCGTGCCGTGGCCCCTCTCACAGTACGTCTCTGATCTTCTTTTTGGCCTCAGCGGCTAAAGCCGTCGAGTTTGGTTCTCGTTGTGGCAGGGCCAAAGCCGTGCCCCTCCACAAATCTCTGCGGCTCCGATGTGCTCGGACAGGCCAGTTTCCCATCCACAACAAGATCAAAGTCAAAAAGCCGCGGGCAAGAGTGCCCGCTCCACACTGGAATTCGCACCCAAAATCCGCAAAAATCTCAAACCCGCATCCTCTTCACTCCCCTGCACATGCCCGCTTATGTACGTACAAATATACAAGTACAACGTTTCACGTGAAACACTTTGTACATACAAATTCCGGGACCTCGATCAGCTGCACCCGCTCGTCGAACCACACTCCCCGCATCGGTAGCACGAACCGTTCCGCGTCATGATGGAGCCGCAGACGTGGCAACTGGGAGCGTCTCCCATGTCGATGAGTTCGGACAGGGCGTCGGCGGCGTGGATTGAACCCGTCGTTGGTCGTTGGTCGTTGGTCGTTGGGCTCAGACCTGTGCTGCCGTTTAGATCGCCTACTCCTTCTGGAGCCGGCTGCGGCTTGGGGCGCAGGTTTTCGAAAAGGAATTGCTGCTGTCCGCTTAGGAAGCGCATTTGCAGCCAGCGGAAGATGTAGTCCATGATCGACTTGGCAAAGCCGATGTCGGGATTGCTGGACCATCCGCTGGGCTCGAAGCGCGTGTGCGCGAATTTCTCGCAGAAGAGCTTCAGCGGCACGCCGTGCTGCAGCGAGATGGAGACGGCTAGCGCGAAGCTGTCCATCAGGCCGGAGACGGTCGAGCCTTCTTTGGCCATCTTGATGAAGATCTCGCCGGGTTCGCCGTCGGGATACAGGCCTACGATGATGTAGCCTTCGTGGCCTCCGACATTAAACTTGTGGGTTACTGACATGCGCTCTTCTTTCAGCTTGTGGCGGAGGGCGCGGGGTGGGGCGTCGAGGTTGTCTTCAAGTTCAAGGGCAGCGGGCGAGGGCGCCCGCTCCACACTACCGCTGCTTAGGGCCGTCTTGCTTCCGGCGGCGGAGAGGGGCTGACTCTGCTTGCATCCATCGCGATAGACGGCTACGGCTTTCAGGCCCAGCTTCCAGGCTTGGATGTAGGCTTCGGAAATATCGTCTACCGTGGCGGCGTTTGGCAGGTTCACGGTCTTGGAGATCGCTCCGGAGATGAAGGGCTGAGCGGCGGCCATCATCTTCAGATGACCCATGTAGTGGATGGAACGCGTGCCTTTCGACGGCTTGAATGAGCAGTCGAAGACGGCTAGATGCTCGTCCTTAACGTGTGGGGCGCCTTCGATGGTTCCGGTGGCGTCTATGTAGCTCACGATGGCGTCGGTCTGCTCGTGGGTGTATCCGAGCTTGAAGAGGGCGCCGGGGACGGTGTTGTTCACGATCTTGATCATCCCGCCGCCTACCAGTTTCTTGTACTTGATCAGCGCCAGGTCGGGCTCGATGCCGGTGGTGTCGCAGTCCATCATGAAGCCGATCGTGCCGGTGGGGGCCAAGACGGTTACCTGCGAGTTGCGATAGCCGTGCTTTTCTCCGTGGGCCAGGGCTTCATCCCAGCAGGCTTTCGAAGCATCGATCAGCTCGGACAGTTGGGCGGCTGCGGAGCTTCGCTCCGCTTGGACGGGCGAGGCGCCCGTCCCCACACGTGCGCTTGTGCTGCCTATGTTGTTTACGCTGGCTCGGTGCATTCTTATTACGTCTAAGAATGGCTCGCGGTTGATGTACCAGCCGGGGCAGGCTGCTCCGGGCATGGCTTCAGCGGTGGTTACTCCGAGGCGCGTTTGGACTGTGTTGGTGATGGGCGCCAGCGGCTCGCATTGTTCGGCTATGCGTGAGGATTGCAGATACGCTTCGCCGCACATGATGGCGGTTACGCAGGCGGCGTAGTCGCGTCCGGCGTCGCTGTCGTAGGGGAGTCCGGCGGCCATTAGGAGCGCGCCCAGATTTGCGTAGCCTAATCCCAGCGGGCGATAGTCGTGCGAATTTTTGCCTATGATTTCGGTGGGATAGCCGGCATTGTCTACCAGAATTTCTTGCGCGGTGATTACTACGTCTACTGCGTGCCGGTAGGCTTCCACGTCGAACGTGCCATTGGGCGCGAACTTCAGCAGGTTCAGGCTGGCCAGATTGCAGGCGGAATCATCCAGGAACATGTATTCGCTGCACGGGTTGCTGGCGTTGATCCGGGCCGTGTTTTTCGAAGTGTGCCAGCGGTTGACGGTGGAATCGTACTGCATTCCGGGATCGCCGCATTGCCAGGTGGCTTCGGAAATTTTTGCCATCAGGTCTTTGGCTTTGTAGGTGGTCACTACTCTGCCGTCCACGATTGCTCTGGTAGAAAAATCGGTGTCGCGCATGACGGCCACCATGAAGTCGTCGGTGACGCGGACGGAGTTGTTGGCGTTCTGGAAGAAGATGGAGCTGTAGGCATCGGAGTCGGGATGCGAGCCGTCGTATCCCTGCAGGACCAGCGCGTGGGCCTTGGCTTCTTCCTTACTCTTGCACTCGATGAAGTCGACGATGTCGGGATGGTCGATGTTGAGGATGACCATCTTGGCGGCGCGGCGGGTTTTGCCTCCGGACTTGATTACTCCAGCGAAGGCGTCGAAGCCTTTCATGAAGCTGAGCGGGCCGCTGGCAGTGCCGCCGCCGCTTAGAACCTCCGTCGAGGAACGCAGCGTGGACAGATTGGTGCCGGTGCCGGATCCCCACTTGAAGAGCATGCCTTCAGTCTTGGCCAGGGTGAGGATGGAATCCAGCGAATCCTTCACTGAATTGATGAAGCAGGCGGAGCACTGCGGGCGGGTGTATCCGGTGACGCCGAATTCGACCTGGTTGGTGGTGAAATTCCAGTGCCAGTTGGTGGCGTCGGATTTCGGCTCTACACGATCGCAGCCTACGTTGAACCAGACGGGCGAGTTGAAGGCTACGTGCTGGCGGATTAGCAGGTGGACTAGTTCGTCGTGGAAGGTGGCGGCATCTTCGGAGGAGCGGAAGTATCCGTCTTTCATGCCCCAGTCGCGAATGGTTTCGGCTACGCGAGAGACCAGTTGGCGCACTCCGGTTTCGCGCTCATCGGTGCCGATCGGTCCGTGAAGATATTTCGAGGCGACGATGTTGGTCGCGGTCATGGACCAGTCTTTGGGGACCTCGACGTTCTTCTGCTCGAAAATCATGCCTCCCTGGGAGTCGGTGATCTGAGCGTTGCGGAGTTCCCACTCGACTTCGGAGTAGGGGGAAACACCGGGCTTGGTGAAGAGGCGGCGGAAGGTTAGGCCCTGGGCCTTCTTCTTGTTGACGGCCGTATTGCTGGCAGCGGATTGAGTATTGATTTGGTCGCGCACTTGGGGCATTTCCTTCTCCTAATTAGATGATGGCAAAGAGCAGTTGAATCTAGAGCCAAAACGTTCTTTCGACCAGAATCGCGCACGGCTTGGCGCGGCTTCTGGAGGAGAGTGAGACGGGGCAAGCCCCATCTCTACGGACAGATTTCTTGCGAGCCTTTTCGGTAATTGTGCTCTGGGAGCGCGGTGGTAAGAGTTGGCTCAGCGGGGCGGACCGTTTGGACTGAATCGGGTCGGGCCTGCTGAGGATCGCCGGCTGGGGATTCGATGCCATGACGGGCAAAGGAGGCGGCTACGAGTTCGATTAAATCTTCCATCGGGGCTCCTAATGGCTCGCAGGAAGCTGGGCCGGTCGGGGAGCAGCTTGAGCCGCGAGATTCTAGTTCTGCTGATGAATCCCCCCGAGGGGATGCCTGGCAGGGCCAGACCCGGGGGGAAGTCACCGCCAGTTTCCATCCACTCCGGAGGGATGGTTTCCCGTGAAGGGGAAGACGCGAAGTCAGCTCAACGAAGTCAGCTCAACTCTGAGTCTCGCCCCGGTGTTTTACGGTCTCGCCTCCTTGAAGGGAGGTCTGCAAAAAGTGCTCTGGGATGCTTAACGTACTCCCGTATATGGTGCCTGTCAAGAGGGAAACACAACATCTTGTAGCCCGAAAGTGGTAAGGGTGCCGAGTTGGGAAAGTGGGGTGAAGCCAGGTTTCAAGGTTTTAAGGTTTCAAGGTTTCTTGGTTTCAAAGACTGAACGCCATCCTTGAAACTCTGGAACCCCTTTAAACCTAGCCTTATCCTATGTTTCCGCCGTTTCAGGCGGTGGCGCGGATGCGACCTTCTGGCGAGGCGCGTGCCACTGGCCGAGTATGGACGGTGGGCGCGGCATCGCTGTGAACTTGGGTATGAACTTGGGTGTGAACTCCGGTTTGAAGTCTGGTTTGAAATTCGGGAAGTGGGGAATGAAGCTGCGTGGCCGCGAGAGGCACGTAGATGTCTTCGAAGAGGGCTTGAGTGGTGATCCGTTTTATTCCGGCAGAGGTCTCGACGAGGTAATCGCCGGGCTGGCCGGATTGTTCGCGGCCGAGAGCGTCGGTAAAAACGAGAGGTTCGGTTAGTTGACGAGCGCGCACCAAAAAACGGGTGCAATAAACGGTCCATTGGCTTTCAAGATTCATAATGCTTTCTTTCACCCCACCCGGTTTGCGTTTCGGTTTTGATCGAGCGCGACTTTCGCTCGGCGGATGCTTGTTTCAAGTGGAGCGACTGTACTCGCAGAAAAGGGGCGGGTCAATTACATAAGAATTGTGCAACGGTGGAATTTCGGTTCGCGGATTCGATGTGACGAATCTGGATCAAGCATGGGTCGAGAGTAGCTGCGGTTGGCATACAAGAGGCGGGGTTTGAGCTGCGGGCGGAAAATTGCGGGCGAGACTTTTGTGCTCGGCGACTTCATTTTGCACAAGGGGTGCACAGGTTAAGAACAGTTGCGAATCCCAGTTCCCAGTTCTCGGTTCTCAGTTCTCAGTGGGTAACTCGCAACGGGATGGCGTATTCAAGAAAGCCTGAGGTTGACCACGCGGATGACACGACGAGAAGCATCGGCTGGGCATTCGCCCGGTACCTTTCGGGGAACGGCCGACGGACGCTATCTTTGCGTTCCTGAATGCCAGAAATCTCGTTTTTGTCGAAGGTATTGTAATCAGGTGATCTTGTGGCGAAGGTCGATACCCACCCAAGCGCAAAGAGCCAACCCGCCGATCGCGAGGGCAATGCGAATCCAAGGTGAGTGTAGAGCGGTGATGAGAGAGCGCCCGCCGCCCTTGCGATGTGTCTCAAGTGTAGTGCACCCCGCAAAACTAGACACAAGGGGCCGTGTTTGAAGTAAGGGTTAGGGCGAACCGGGCACGAGCGTCGTGCGGGGTTTGTCCGTGGAGTCCGCGGTGCGGACGGTCGTGATTGTACTCCTCGATCCAGCCTGCAATGCTCTGCTGCGCTTGGTCGAAGTTCTGGTATTCGTTGAGCCACACCTCCTCTTCTTTCAAGCTGCGATGGAATCGTTCGATGTAACTGTTGCCCTCGGGATGGTTGTAGGCCGTGCGCCGGTGCGTGATGCCCAACTGGTTCAGAGTTTCGACATAGCGCGCCGAGGTAAACTGGGTGCCGTTGTCAGTCGTCAAAGTCAAACCCGTTCCACGAGAACCGAAAGGCAAAACCTCCAACACGGCGCGGTTGAGCGCCGCCAGAGCTTCTTCCGTACGACAACGCAGACTCAGATCCCAGCCGACGATTTCGCGGGTGCAGCAGTCGATCACCGAGACCAGATACGCCCAGCCCACACTGGGCCCGGCCCAGACCTTGGTCATGTCCGACTGCCAGACGTGATTCGGATGCGGTGCTTCCACCTTGCCCCAGTCCTTTCTGCGCGAGATTTGAAAGCGGCGCTGACGCACTAACAGTCCGCGTTCTCGCATGACACGCAGCGCCCGCTTGCCATTGACCACCAACCCGTGATGCCGCCACAACCACCAGACCACGCGACGATAACCGTAGGCCGGTTTCTCACCGCAGGCCGTGATGATCTCCTCGTCCCGCGAGCGATCGGCACGGCTGGCGCGCGGTTTGCGCCGATAGTAGAGGCTCGACCGGCTGATGGCGAGCGTCTCCGCCACCAGCTTCGCTTCGTTCCCTTGGGCCACCAACTCCCGTGCCGACGAATGAGCTGGCCCGCAGCTCACTCGCCCAGCACGTTTTTTAAAATCTCGATCTGCAAGTGCGATCGGCCCAGCGCCCGCTCCAGTTGCTTAATCCGTTTCTCCTGCTCGGCATCGGGCCGCGCGGCTGCGCTTCTCCCCCCAAGCGCAGCCTTGGCTCCCTCTTCTACTTCGTCTTTCCAGCGGTAATACAGCGTGGGCGCGATCTCGTACTTGCGGCAGGTCTCAGCCACGTTGCCGCTCTTCAGACCTTCCAACACAATCTGCCACTTCTCTTCCGCAGTCCTCTGGACTTTCGGCTTTCTCGGCATTCTCGCCTCCTGGCGGAGGCCCCAAGCCTAACTAACTTCCGTGTCCAGTTCTACTGGGGTGCACTACACAAGTCTGCCGCTAAGAGCTGAATGAAATAAATACAACCCAACTCCCGCGCCAATGAAGTCTCCCCAATAGTTCCCGCCCATTCCCAATAGTGTATATATTCCCGCATAGGGCCATACGGCCCTTTTTCGATCAGCGCATCAGCGGTGTCCACATCTGGATTTCTGTGGACATCTCGTGCGATCAACCATGGACGGCGGCATGTATTGGGCGTCCAGCCTTTAGTAACCGTCGAAATATTGCGTTCTCACCAATAACCCGGTTCTCAGCACAAACGCCGTCAGTAGGATAATGTTTCCTTGCAAGGAGGTCTCCCATGGGCAGTGTGGCTCTTCTGCAATCCCTGAAGGAAAGTATTCTTGGGCAAGCGAGCGTGAAGACGATCTACGGTGAACCTATCTCGGCACACGGAAAGACGATCATCCCAGTGGCAAAAATAATGTATGGCTACGGTGCGGGTGCGGGCACTGGAGGCGTGGGCGATACCAGCGCTCGAGGCGAAGGCGGTGGTGGTGGCGGCGGAGTGCGAGCTGTCCCGGTGGGCGTTATCGAGATGAGCGAGCAGCAGACCCGTTTCGTTCCGATTACGGATCGAAAGAAGCTGACCGGGGCCGTGCTGGCGGGGATTGTATTTGGGATTTGGGTGGGGTGGCGCAGACTTCGCCGACAGTGATCTGTGGCGTGCAGGTTGGCGGCGCGAAGGCGCGGGCACATTTCAATGCCTTTAACAGCACGATTGAACAGTCTGCGGAAAGAGCGTTTTCCGTGCGGAAGTCTGACCGCAGCGGCTAAAGCCGACTCTGGAAATTAGCCACTTATCGCAGCGGTGAACCGCTGCGCCACCCAGAATCACGTGAGATCGAGTTTTTCCGCAGTCTCTGAAGTCGTGCCCTTCCCGATGCCGTTTTGGGCGAGATTCGCTCGCTGGACAGCCGAGGGCGGCTGTCCCTACGTGAGTTTTTCTGCGACTTGCGGTATGCCTGAAGGCATACCCTGATACGAACCTGAGTCTTCCGGCAGCCTCTGCCGTGCTGCGCTCGGCTTGGACGGGCGGGGCGCCCGTCCCCACACGACCCCTCTCCCCACACTTGCCCGTCTCTCTACTAGCATAATGATCAATTGCAGCCTTGGCCGTCGGTGATGCTGGTTAACAGGCCGGTGTTGGCGGTGATGATACGGCTATAGCAGTATCCGGTGGAGTTGGACTGGAAATAGTTTTGCGCGCTGGATTGGTTTTCGTTCCCAATCAAGTTGCCTGACGAATCGAAGTCGAGCGTGTCGGCAGGAGTGACGCGGTTGCGGAGGAGGCTGAAGGTTGTGGCCTGTCCGTTGTGGCGCGCTTCCTGGTCTCGTTCGAGGTACTGGTCGATCGTGGTCGTTACCTTGAACGAACCGTCAGGCTGGACGGTTTGCAGATAGCTGAGGGTCAGCGGCCAGTCCTGATTGACGGTATTGGTAAAGGTGCCTCCGGCGTTGTGGGTGGTGACGACGGAATGGATGGTCGTGGTCTGCTTGATGTTCTGCTCGTAGATCGTGGGCGTGATTTTGAAATACTGGAGATTGGCAAAATTGATATTTTGGGCAACGGTTGTGGTGACTGGGCCGGTAGCGGTGTTGATGTATCCGGAGATCTGGAAGTTGTGGCCTGAACGTGTGTTGACGGTTCCCTGGATGTTGCCGTTTTGCGCGGTGTGAATATTTTCCGTGATGTTGGGCGCCGGGGCGGCTAGCGTGTTTTCGGTAACGGCTCCGGTGAACTGCGTGGAGTTGCTGTCGAGATAGAGCAGGAGCGAGGCAGTGGCGGAGAAATAGCTGTCGGCGTTGAACACGCTGAGGGCTACGGTGTGCGTCTGGCCGTCGTCGAGCAGCGAGGCGAACGGCGTCAAGTTGACGCGGTAGGGCTTGAAATTCATGGTCTGGACGCCGGGGATGGGGCGCCAGAGATAGGGATCGATACCTCCGGTGTAGATCCAGGGATAGACGGGGGCGACGCCGGCAGGAGTTCCGTCAATGGTGACTTCAGATTCGCGGAAGGCGGTGCCGGGACAGCTGAAGAGTTCATTGGCGACGTCGTTGGGGACGCAGGTGTACCAGAATTCGTCGTTGGACTGGCTCTGGGCAAAGACGTCGAAGAAGACATCCGTGATGTTGGTGGGAAGCGTCAAGGTTTGTGCGAGTAGGTCGGAGCCGGTGTTGAGGGCGACGGTTCCGCCGGTGGCGCCGGAGGAGAAGGCGATGACTTGATCGGCGGTACGGGGCGGGACTTGATTCGGTTCCAGCGGGTAGAAGAGGATGTCGGCATTGCCATGGAGAATGCTGGTGTAGGTTTGGTTGACCAGGTTGCCAAGATCGACGGTGCCGGCTTGCGTGACGGTGAAGATTGAACTGTAGTCGGTGAGGTCGCGCTCGACGTGCCAGTGGCGGGAGACGGTGTGCGAGGGCTCGGCGGTGGTGCCGAAGTAGACGTTGGTGGGGCCGATCCAGATGTTGGCGGTGCGGTCGAATTGGCGTCCCTGGTTGATGGAGAAGTTGGCCTGGAGAATGACTTTGGCCCAGGGACCGGGGCAGGCGGCGGGCGGCGTGTAGGTGAAGCTCTTGGGACTGAAGTCGGCGAAAACGAATCCCTTATAGAGAATAACTTTGCAGGGTGTCGTGTGCGGGCGCGGCACGGGCGGGTCGGCGAATGCGGTATTGCCAGAGCCGATCTGGAGATCCTGAGCGGCGGCGACCGACAGCAATACGAGTAGCGAGAAAAGGGTGGCGGCGAATTTCGAAACGGGGGAAGTGGTCACTGGGAGCCTCCAAATATTGGTGCTACGAATGCTGGGTTAGAGAGCGGTTGCTGGGCGAAAAGCCGTGCTGGTAAGGGAGTTTAGTGAGGGAGGGAGTGAGGTGTCAAGGCGGGGAGGGCGGGTCCGGTTGAACTCTTTGATGAACTTCTGGCGGAAGCAAAGATCATAACCACAGGGGGCACTGGGGAACACGGGGAAACACAGGGGAAGACGGAGACCTGCGTGGCGTTACTGTTCGGGGCAGAAATGACAAGGTGGAATCGAGGGCACGGAGGTTTGGAATGAAGAAATTCTTTTTTGTATTCGTGGCGGCGGTTGCTGCTTGTGCCGGCGGGTTCGCTGAAGATCATGCCGCTCCGGGTACTCGCGTGGTGGCTTTGGGGACGGGGAATCCGAGTGCGGACCCGGATCGGTGGGGGCCGGCGGTGGCTGTGGTGGTGAATGATCGGGCATATCTGATCGACTGCGGTCCGGGAGTGGTGCGGCGTGCGGCGGCGGCGGAGAAGAATGGGATCGCGGCTCTGAAGGCAAGAGAATTGAAGATCGTCTTTATAACGCATCTGCATTCGGATCACACGCTGGGCTATCCGGACCTGATTTTTTCGCCTTGGGTACTGGGGCGGACGGAGGCGCTGGAGGCTTATGGTCCGCGGGGGTTGAAGAATATGACTGCGCACATCGAGAAAGCTTGGACGGAAGATGTGCGGATTCGGCGACTTGGATTGGAGCAGGCTAACGCTACGGGATACAAAGTCAACGTACATGAGATCGGACCGGGAGTGGTGTATCGCGACGAGAACGTTACGGTCACCGCGTTTCCGGTGAAGCATGGGATATGGAAAGAGGCTTATGGATATACGTTTCAGACTCATGATCGGAAGATTGTGATTTCGGGCGATACCGCTCCTACGGACGAAGTAGTAAAGGCTTGCGATGGGTGCGATTTGTTGCTGCATGAGGTCTTTAATCCGCATGGTGAGGAGTTAAAAGAAGAACACTGGAAGGAATATTTTCGGACGTTTCATACTTCTCCGGCAGAGTTGGGGGAGATTGCGCGGCGGGCGCGGCCTAAATTGCTGGTGGTGTATCACCAGGTGTTGGAGAAATTACCGGAAGCGGATCTGGTGGAGCAGGTGAAGAAGGAGTATTCGGGGGAGTGGGTGTCGGCTCGGGATTTGGGAGTGTACTAAGCGGACATTCGATTGCAGATTGCGGAGGTCAACGGCATAACCACGGGGGAACACGGGGGAAGCACAGGGGAAACCGTCCGCAGTTTTATTGATGGGACGAGGAAGCGGCGCGGACAGGAGTGTCCGCGCCACACGAGTCACCATTACTTTTTCAGAGACGACTGGTAACGCTTGTTGATTTCTTCCCAGTTGACTACGCTCCACCATGCCTGCAAATACTCGGGACGGCGGTTGTTGTATTTGAGATAGTAGGCGTGCTCCCAGACATCGTTGCCGAAGATGGGAAAGAGGCCTTGGGAGATGGGGTTGTCCTGGTTGGGAGTGGAGACGATTTTCACTTCACCTTTTGCGTCGCCTGCCAGCCATACCCATCCGCTGCCGAACTGGCCTACACCGGCGGCGTTGAATTTTTCCTGGAACGTCTTGAAGTCGCCAAAAGTCTTCTTGATGACGTCGGCGATGGGACCGCTGGGATCGCCTCCGCCCTTGGGCTTCATGATTTTCCAGAACATGGTGTGGTTGACGTGGCCGCCGGCATTGTTGCGGACGGCGGCGCGGATGTCTTCCGGGACCGCGTTCAGGTCGCGGAGGAGATCTTCCACAGTTTTCTTGTGCAACTCGGGATGCTTGTCCAGGGCCGCGTTGAGGTTCTTCACGTAGGCGGCGTGATGCATGTCGTGATGCAGGTGCATCGTCTTTTCGTCGATGGTAGGTTCGAGCGCCGTGTAGTCGTACGGCAGGTTGGGCAGTTCATGCGCCATTTTCACTTCCTCCAAAGTTTGTGCCATTTTCTTTTCCTCCAAAGTCTTAAAGATGACGGGGTGCGATTGAAAGATTCATCTGGGGCGGGCTTGGTTGCCGCGGCATCTCCATATATTTGTAGCGAGAAAATCGGAGGTGCGCAAACCCAGAGTCGCTGTGGCCGCCGATAGCTGCCGAGTTGCGCTCGGCTAGGGGCGGACGAATGCGTCCGCCCCTAGGCGAGCGGGGCGCACCTTTATAATTCTTGCTGATCACTTTGCGGTCGAAATCCGGGAGGGTATTTGAAAGTTCTATTGCTGGAGAACATCAGCGGTGTGGCGGCTTCGCAGTTTGAAGAGGCGGGGTTCGAGGTGGAGTCGCTGAAGGGGGCGCTCGAAGAGCGCGAGCTGATCGAGAAGGTGCGCGGGGCTTCGATTCTGGGGGCGCGGTCGAAGACGTGCGTCACGGCGGCGGTGCTGGATGCGGCGCCGGAACTGGTGTCGGTGGGGGCGTTCTGCATTGGCGTGGACAAGATCGATCGTGCGGCCTCCAGCGAGCGGGGGATTGCGGTGTTTAACGATCCACACTCGAACAGCCGGTCAGTGGCTGAGCTGGCGATGGGAGAGATCATCCTGCTGATGCGGCGGACCTTTGAGGCGAGCACGCAACTGCATAGCGGGGTGTGGAATAAATCGTCGGCGGGATCGCATGAAGTGCGCGGGCTGACACTGGGCGTTGTCGGTTACGGGAAGATCGGGTCGCAGGTGTCAGAACTGGCCGAGGCGCTGGGCATGCGGGTGGTGTTCCATGACGTGGCGCATGTGCTGGCGCGCGGAAATGCCCGCGCTGTGAGCTTTCGCGAGTTGCTGGAAACATCCGACGTGATCACTTTGCATGTGGATGGGAAGGCGCAGAACCAGGATCTGTTTGGGGAAGATGAGATCCGCGCCATGAAAGATGGGGCTTGTCTGATTAATTTGAGCCGCGGGTTTGTGGTGGATCACGAGGCGCTGGCCCGGCATTTGAAGAGCGGAAAGCTGGGAGGAGCGGCGGTGGATGTGTTTCCGAAGGAGCCGGAAAGCGGCGGCGCGTTTTCGAGCCCGCTGAAAGGGCTGCCGAATGTGATTTTGACTCCTCACATTGGGGGCAGCACGGAGGAGGCGCAGCAGAATATTGGGCAGTTTGTTTCGGCGCGGATGATCGACTATTTCACGAGCGGGAACTCGCTGCTGAGCGTGAACTTGCCGCATTGTCATCTGGACTACGAGCCGGGATCGCACCGTCTGATGCATATCCACCATAATGTGCCGGGGATTTTGCGGGCGATTAACCATATTCTCGCGGATGAGGAGATCAATGTTGAGCGGCAAGTGCTGGATACTCGCGGGACGCTTGGATATGCGATTTACGACATCAACCGGGCTTGCGATGAGCAGTTGCTGGCTAAGCTGCGGGCTGTTCCGCATACGATTCGGGTGCGGGTGCCGGGAGTGGTCGGATAGGTTGCAGGCGGGCAGAAAAACATTACCACAGGGGACACAGGGGTGCACGGGGATGCACAGGGAAGACCGAGTCAAAATCAGCTGGAGGCGGACGCGGTGTTGGTCTTCGCTGGAGCGGGAGTTGTGGTTTCCTCGGGGGCGGCGGCTCCCTCGATGTGGGGGCCCGGAGTGGGTACCGGGGAGGCGGGGATTCCATTGATATAGATCGCGGGGGCGACGGTTCCGTCGCGCACGGTTTCGCCCTCGGGCAGAAGGCCAACCGCCCGGTTTCTTCCCGAACCTTTGGCCTGGTAGAGCGCATAGTCGGATAAGACGAGTACCTGCTCGTGAGCCACGAGTTTCGGGTCCATCGCCAACCACGGAAAAACCGCCCAACCGATTGAACAGGTGATTTGCAGATCCGCTTTGGAGACTTCCACCCGATAAGGCCTGGACCCGACTGAATCGAGAATGCGATTGGCGAGAGTGTGGGCGTCTTTGCGGTCGGTGTAGCGCGATAGAAGGAGAAATTCCTCGCCGCCCCAGCGGATCACCGCATCGGAAAGCCGGGCAGCAGAGTTGATGCGACGGGCGACCTCGGTCAGGACCTGATCTCCAATCTTGTGCCCGAACTGGTCATTGACCTTCTTAAAATGATCGATGTCGATCAGATAGAAAACAAGATCACGATTGTGAAGGTCGGCGGATGGATTGCTGACAAACGAGCGCAGCACCTGTTGCACATCGGTCTCGATCGAATTGGTGAAGAACCGCCGGTTGCGAACGCCGGTAAGCAGGTCGGTCAGCGAAGCGTCAAGCAACTCATGATTGGCATTGGCCAGTTCGTTTTCGAGGCGGGCCTGTTTCACGATGCCGACAAACGCGAAGACCACAACGGCGGCCAGCGACAGCACAACGCGAAATTTCCAAACCGAGTTTGGCAGACTTCGGTCGAGGAACGACCAAGCTGCGAGCAGGGGCAGGATGAGGGTAACGGGAGCGGCGAGACGCGAAGCCCACCGCCAGTATCGTTCAGTGTTGGGATCGCCGAATTCCGACACGGGTTCCAGACGGTGCGCCATGAGAGCGGCAAACGTCATGCAGGCGAGGCAGGCTGCCGTGGTGGAATCGTACCAACTGCCGCTAAAGTAAATTCCGGCATCGGTGAGCGTATCCACAACATATTCCATGATGGTATCGAAGGCGACGATGACTGTGAGCAGGGCATAGAAATGCCGCCATCGACCGGAGCTGTAGAGCCAACCATGGGCGACGAACGAAAGTAAGACAACGTCCTCGGCTAACGCGAGAAACTTGTAGGCCAAGCCATACGAATGGGGTTCAGGGGCCAGGTACTGCCATGGAATAACGAGAAAGAGATACAGGTACAGACCGGCCATTAGAAGTAAGAGCAGATCAAGTGTTCCCAGGTGCTGATGTTGCGGGGTCGGCTCCACGTGAGGCCGCAGAGCAAAGCCTAGAATAAGGATCATCCAGGCCAGAAAAACCCCGGCGTCCCCCAAGCTCATGGCGGGCGTTTGCTTTACCACCAGCTCCCAATGCATCCACAAGATCTGGCTGCAGGATTCGATGGCGTAGCCGGCGCCCAGAAGGATCCACACCAGGCGTTGCCGGCGGGGACCGCTGAATGCATTTCTGGCAAAAGCAACCGAAGCGGAGACCATCAGGACGAAGATGATGCAATCGGTGATCGCGGTGAGGCGATACGATTTCGGGAGGAGCAGGGACGCGACCGCCTGCGCAATCACCAGGCAGACGACGGCACAAGCCCAAATCTTCGAGTTTGATCGAAGACGCACTATTCCCCCATTCTTTAGGAATTACAACGTGTTATTTAGGAGAACCCAAGTAACACAAGTAACTTCTGAGGAAATCACCGTGTTTCGGGCAGATTTCTCAGGAATTCGAGGCCGCACGGCGGAGGCGGTCGTGGACGGCTTCCCACTCGGGCGTATTGGGCGGGAGATCCACCGCGATCCAGTTGTAGTTTCCGGCATCGGCCTGGTGGAGAATTTCGTAGAGCGCGGCGGCATAGTGTGGGGCACCTGCAGGCATTGGGATGGTCTGGACGGACTCACGCGACGGCGCATGCTGGTGCTGGAGATAGATTCCCCGGCCCTGGTCAGGCAGTTTCCCGTCTTTCACCAACAGTAGAGGTGTGCGCGGGCTGTAGTGGCGCGGGCGCATTCCGGGCGAGGGATGAGCTCCGGCTCTAATTTCGGACGCAGAGGCGACTGGCCCGACTATCGCTTCGAGTTCGGTCCGCGAAATTCCGCCGGGACGAAGCAGGACCGGCCCAGGCTCGACCAACGACAGCACTGTGGATTCGATACCTAAGCTGCAGGGGCCGCCATCGAGGATGTAATCGACGTCGCTACCGAGGCTGAGGCGGACGTGGTCGGCGGTGGTGGGAGAGAGTTCGGTGAAGCGGTTGGCGCTGGGCGCGGCGAGTGGAAGGCCAGCGGCGCGGATGAGGGCAAGAGCGATCGGATGCGCGGGCATGCGGAGACCGACCGTGGAGAGGCCTGCGGTGACGATGGGAGGAATGACAGGAGGCTTTTCGAGCTGCTTTTCCAGGACCAGCGTTAACGGGCCGGGCCAGAATCGACGGGCCAGGCGGTCAGCGACTTCTGGCCAGTTCGCAACTAGTGATTGCGCCATTTCGATCGAAGCCACGTGGACGATGAGGGGGCTGGTGGCGGGCCGACGTTTGACGGCGTAGATGCGGGCCACGGCTTCGGCGTCGAGGGCATTGGCTCCGAGACCGTAGACGGTTTCGGTGGGGAAGGCGACGACGCGGCCGGCGCGGAGGAGCCGGGCGGCGTGGTCGATTTCACCGGGATCGGCGGGGTGGGGCATAAGCGATTGTAGATTGTGGAGGTCAGGTTGCAGATTGCGGAAGTCAAAACCTTAACCACAGGGGGCACAGAGGAACACAGGGGAACACCGGGAGAACACAGAGGCGGGCGTATGGGTAAGTGACGAACGGTCGGCGATCGCGCGATAAATCATGCGGTGGAGTAACGGGCGTCTCGCCGGTTCAGCCGGGCGGGGAATCCCGGCTCTCCACCGCAAGCTTGCGAACTACTTTTTCTTGTCCTCTTCTTCGACTACAAGGTTGTTGGTGACCGAGAATGCGCCGGGAACGCTGTTGGCCTGCATGCCGGCAATTTGTTTATCCATCGCGCGGGAGACTGCGCCTTCGAGCGTAATATGCCCGTTTTTGACGATGATGTGAATGGGCGGAACCGCTCGCAACTGGTATTGGCTTAGGACATCGTTGCCGTAGATCGCGCGGTAGGTGGCGCGGCGGATTCGGTCGTCCTCGATGGAGGTAGGCAGGACCTCGATGTTGTTGACGACTTTCTCGACGCCTTCAATATGCTTGACGGAGTTTTCGGCGTCCGACTTGAGAACGGGACGCGAGACTTGGCCGAGCAGGGTCACGGTGCCATCAGGATCGACCTTGTAGGCAAGGTTGTCGAACACGCCATAAAAAGGAAGCATCACGAGTTCATGACGGACTTCCTTGTAGATGCGATCGAGGCCCTTCTGACCAAGCGCGCCAGCTGGTTGGTTGTTCTGGGTGGTGGGACTGGCGAAAGCCACCATCGAGAAAATCAGTGGGAGAGCAAGAACTGCGAGCAGTGATTTTTTCATTGCTTAACCTCGCGCAAGACTTCTTACGCCGTGGTGAGAGCCCCGAGATTCTTCGCACCCTTCCAGACGCTGGAAAGCCCCAGGAGGTTGCTTTTTTTGTTTCGGGGGCTGGCGGCCGCCGGCTTACTCTCATTCGGTGATTTCGGAGCGATTGGCACACTTTGTCGAGCTGCGCTCGCCCTGGGCAGCCGAGGGCGGCTGTCCCTCCGCGGACGGGCGAGGGCGCCCGTCTCGCCACTTGCTTAGGCGGTTTTTGGTTTGCTACGACGCTCGCGAAAACCCTCGATCAGCAGGTAAAGCACGGGGATAAAGAACAAGTTAAGGATCGTGCTCATGATCATGCCTCCGAAGACAGTGGTGCCTACGGAGTGGCGTCCGTTTTCTCCGGCGCCGCTGGCGGTAACCAGTGGGACAACGCCCATGATGAAGGCTAACGATGTCATCAGGATGGGACGGAGGCGGATGCGGGCAGCTGCGACAGCGGCTTCGAGAATGGTCATGCCACGTTTGCGCAACTGCTCGGCGAATTCCACGATCAGGATGGCGTTCTTGGAGGCGAGGCCAACGAGCATGACGAGACCGACCTGGCAGTAGACGTCGTTTTGCTGGCTGCGCATCCATTGCGCGCCGAGCGCACCGAGCAAGGCCATGGGAACTGCGAGCAGGATGATGAAGGGGAGCACAAAGGTTTCGTATAGTGCCGAAAGCGTGAGATAGACGACGAGGGTTCCAAGACCGAAGAGAATGAGCGTGATCGAGCCCGAGGCTAACTCTTCGAGCGAAATGCCCGACCATTCATAGGTGTAACCCTGCGGCAAGATCTTGGCAGAGAGCTGCTGCATGGCGGCGATGGCTTGTCCCGAGCTGAACCCGGGGGCAGCGGAGCCGTCGATTTCCGCCGAGCGGAAAAGGTTGTAGTGATTGATGACCTGGGGCGCGACGGCCTGGGTGATGCTGACTAAATTTTCCAGTGGGACCATGGAACCGGAATCGGAGCGAACGTAGTACTGCCCGATGTCCTGCGGATTCGAGCGGAATTGTTTGTCGGCCTGTATATAAACCCGATAAGAACGGTTATTGAAATCGAAATCGTTGATGTAGGCCGAACCCATGTAGACGCTGAGGGTGTCGGTGATCTGGCTGAGCGGGATGTGCAGGCTCTTGGCTTTTTCACGATCGATGGTTACGACGTATTGCGGATCGTTCGCGGTGTAGGTGCTGAATAGTCCGGTGAGATCTTTTTCTTTGCGCTCGCCCGTTGCCCGAATCAGGTCGTGAGTGGTTTTGTCGATATCCTGAAGGGTGTGCGCGCCCTGATCCAAGAGTTCAAACTGGAATCCGCCGAACTGGCCGAGGCCTTGTACAGCGGGGGGTTCGAAGGGGATCACGATCGCGCCGGAGATCCCGAACAATGGGCCGCGGAGTCGATTGATGATGGCGGCAGCAGTATGCTCGCGACCCTTGCGTTTCTCGTAAGGCTGGAGGGTCAGGAACGTGAGACCGGCGTTGGGGGTGGCGCCGCCAAAGCTGAACCCGGCGACGGCGAAGGTGCCCAGGACTTCAGGAATAGTTTTAGAGATCGCGGTCACCTGCTGGCCGATCCTCCTGGTGTAGTCAAGCGAAGCTCCGGTGGGCGCTTGCACGGCGACGATGAGATATCCCTGATCTTCGGTAGGCACGAAGCCTTGCGGCACGTGGCGGAATGTGTAGTAGGCGAGGCCGAGGCCGAGGACGAAGAGAATGAGCGCGACGGCTTCAAAGCGGAGAAACGCGCGAAGAGCGTGTTCGTAGCCGTTGGTTATGGCGTTGAGCACACGATCGACTAGCTTGGAGAACCGGTTCTTTTCTCCGTGTAGGCGGCCAAGCAGCAGCGCCGCGAGAGCAGGCGCCAGGGTCAGGGCGTTAAAGGCAGAAATCGAGATAGAAAAGGCAATCGTCAGAGCAAACTGCCGGAACAGTATGCCCGTTGTGCCCGGGAAGAATGCAACCGGCACAAAGACGGCCACCAGCACCAGCGAGGTGGCGATGACCGCGCCGGTGACTTCTCGCATGGCGTCGGAGGCGGCTTTGGCCGCACTGGGCTCGCCCTCTTGTAAGTGGCGCTCGATGTTTTCAATCACGACGATCACGTCGTCGACCACCAGGCCGGTGGCGAGCGTAATGCCGAACAGCGTCAGTGTGTTGATGGAAAAGCCAAGTAGCTTAATGAAAGTAAACGTCCCGATGAGCGAAACTGGAGTGGCGATGAAGTGAATGATCGTGGTCCTCCAGTCGCCGAGGAAAACGAAGATCACCAGGATGACCAGTAGGATCGCAGAACCCACCGTAAAAACTACGTCGCGGATCGATTCGCTGACTGCGTCGGTGACATCGAAGGCAACCTCATACTTCATGCCGGGCGGAAAGTGTTTGGAAAGGCGATCGAGCTCGGCAAGGCACTTGCGGTGTACATCGAGGGCGTTGGCGGTGGAAAGCTGGGTGACGGCGAGGCCAACCGCGTCGCGCCCGTTGTAATCCAGATCAGTACCGTAGTCTTCGGCGCCGAGCTCGGCGCGGCCAACGTCCTTGAGACGAACAAGCGTGCCATCGGCATTGCTCTTGAGGATGATGTTATCGAACTGACTGGCTTCGGAAAGACGGCCAATAGCGCGCACGCTGATCTGGAAATCCTGACCGGGCATCGCAGGCTGGGAACCAACTTGTCCGGCGGCGACTTCAACGTTCTGTTCCCCGAGCGCGCTAACCACATCGTCGGCGGTAAGGGCACGGCTAGCCATGCGAACGGGGTCGAGCCACAGGCGCATGGAATACTTACGTTCGCCGAAGATCAGGACGTCGGCGACGCCGGGAACACGCTTCAAGGTGTCGCGGACATATACATCGAGGTAATTGCTCATGAAGAGCGTCGAGAAGCGGCCGTCCGGGGAGAAGACGCCGGCACCGAAGACAAAGTTCTGTGAGGTCTTGGCGACTGTAATTCCGATTTGCTTTACCGCGTTGGGGAGACGTCCCTGAGCAGTGTTGACGCGGTTCTGGATGTCAACGGAGGCGAGGTCGGGATCGCGGGTGATGTCGAAGGTGGCCGTAACCGAGCTGACGCCGTTATTGGTGCTGGAGGAGGTAATGTACTTCATGCCTTCGGCGCCATTGATCTGCTGCTCGAGGGGCGTGGTGACGGCGGATTCGACGGTCTGGGAACTGGCTCCGGTATAGATGGCGGTGACGCCGACCTGTGGGGGCGCAAGGCTCGGAAATTGTGCGATGGGCAGTGTCGGAATGCAAACCGCGCCCGCGAGAATAATGAGCAGGGCGCAAACGGTGGAGAATACGGGGCGATGAATGAAAAAGTCGACCATAAGAAACAGTTCTCAGTTCTCAGTTCTCGGTTCTCAGTTTTTAGCGCTTGCGCTTGCTATTTGTCTGAGCTGGTTTCGAGAAAATTTCCGGGGTTTTAACTGCTGCTGCTTTCTTGCGGGACTACGGGTACGCCATCGATTAGAAACTGGGTGCCGGAGACGACTACTTTGTCCCCCGGCTTCACGCCGTCGATCACGACATAGTTGTTGCCGACGATTTGGCCGATCTGGAGCGGCTTCTGGTGGACCACGTATCCACCTTTCTGGTCCGACTCGGCGACGAAAGCGAAATAGAGGCCGCCGATTCGCGACACGGCTACGACCGGAACAACCGGCTTGTCCTGGCTGCCCCAGATCACACGGGCGCGGATGAACTGGGCAGTGCGCAGACCGTCCTTCGAGTTTGCGATTGTCGCTTTGGCGAGCACGGTTTGCGTGGTGGTGTCCACTTGCGGCGAGATGAACGTGATGCGGCTGGTCGCGAGCGAGTTTCCTGAACCGTCGACGATCTGGACGGGAAGATTCATCTTCAGCTGCGCAGATTTCTCGATGGGAACGTAGATGTACGCCTCGAGGCTGCCGGGACGGTCAACGGTGGTGAGCGTGGTAGTCGTGAGGACGCGGTCCCCAACGCGGACGGGAACGTCACCGACGATGCCGGCGCGCGGTGCGACCACCTGGTAGTAGTGCAACTGGACCTGTTGCTCGCGGACCTGAGCTTCGAGCGAACGCAGTTGCGCTTCGGCAGCGTCGAGAGTCGCGCGCGCCTGGTCGAGTTCCTGCTTACTCACTACGCCGG
This sequence comes from uncultured Acidobacteriaceae bacterium, assembly GCA_963789205.1. GTDB lineage: Bacteria > Acidobacteriota > Terriglobia > Terriglobales > Acidobacteriaceae > Acidiflorens. The sequence goes on along the minus strand of CAWBJV010000005.1, from coordinate 262,223 downwards.
CATTGGCAAGGCCGCTGACGCGGTCGTAGTTCTGCTGCGCCCATTTGACCTGGGCGAGCTGGGCGGCGCGGGCGTGATCCTGGCTGTTGACCGTGGCCTGCTGCTTGGCGGGATCGATCTGCATCACGGGAGCCCCGGCGGCGACGCGCTGGCCGGAGTGGACGAAGATCTGCGTAATGATGCCTTCAACCTGCGGCATGACAAGAGCGGAGTCGCGCGATTTCAAGGTGGCGACGTAGTCGGTGGTGTCGTCAACTTTCTGCAACTTCGCCGTTTGGACTTTGACTGGCATGGCCTGCGGGGCAGCAGCTTTAGCTCCCTTGCTGTCGCCGCAAGCGGTTGTAAGAAGGAGCGCGGCCAGAAGGACCGGGGGCAGTATCATGAATGACGTTATGGCGGAAAATCTGGACATATTTGTTACGCTTAAAATTTCTCAGTCCACGGACCAACAGCTCCGAGCCGGAAGCGTGGCCTCAGCGAATGAAGCAGCCACCCGAAAACGTTCGACACGCCGTGAACCCGTGACGCTCCAGCCACACCCTATTAGAGCAGAAATCCAGGATCTCTAACGACGAATCCTGCCCGGTACTGATCAACGAACAGAAACCAGCTCAGATGTCTGAGTGCGTCACCAACTCCGAAAATTTTGCCAAGTCAATGTTGCCTCCGCTCACCACGCACACGATCTTTCCCGAGCCGCATTTGCCGCTGAGGCCAGCCGCTACGGCGCAGGCGCCTGCGCCTTCACTGATCACGCGATTGCGCTCTGCCACAATGCGCATGGCCTTGCGTGTCTCCTCGAGCGTGCAAACAATGGACCCAGCGAGCAGATGATGCGCCAGATCCCACATGCGCGGAAAGACCGACTTGCCTCCGCAGCCGTCCACGAAACTTGCTTTCCAGTTGGGAAAACTCTGGGGCGATCCCGCGGCCAGCGAGCGCGCCAGCGGAGCCGCCGTCTCCGGCTCTGCCGCAAACACCTTCGCCTTGTGTCCGCGCGCTTTCAGGGCGGCGGCGATCCCACACGATAAGCCTCCGCCGCCGAAGGCCGCCACCACGCAATCCACGTCGGGCAGGTCCTCCAGGATTTCCAGCCCTGCCGAGGCGTTGCCCGCAATAAAGGCGTCATCTTCGAACGGATGGATAAACGCGCCGGTCATCGCGGGATGCGCGCGGTCGGCCAGCGCCTGCCAGCACTGGTCGTACGAGGCCTTTACGACTTCTCCGCCGAGACGGCGTACCGCATCGAACTTGGCCGCCGGAGCTGCGTCGATCATGAGGATTTTGCAGGGGACGCCCGCCTTGCGCGCCGCCAGCGCAACTCCCTGGGCAGCGTTGCCGGCGCTGACGGTCCAAACACCGCGCCGGCGCTCGTCCTCTGGTAAAAGCCGAACAGCATTATACGCTCCCCGAATTTTGAAGGAACCGATGGGTTGCAGGCATTCCAACTTCAGATAAATGTCGGATGGGCCGTCGTAGTTGAGCCGCACCAGCGGGGTGCGTATGGCAGCTTCATAGACGTACTTGCGGGCGTCGTCGATGAGCAGCGCAGGAATGTTGCGCTGCGTCGCGTTGCCGCCGGATGCAAGGTTAGTTGCCATAGCGGAATTTCAATTAGAGGAAGGATATATATTACTGGTAAGGGCGGGAAGCTCCGAACGATTTTCGCTTCTGCTAGATTGTCTTGACATGAAACCGAGCCGAAGTTTTGCCAGTGACAACAATGCGTCGGTGCATCCTGAGGTGCTGGAGGCTATACGACGCGCTAACAATGGCCCCGCGGCAGCCTATGGGGATGATCCGCACACGGAATCGGCGGTGGAAAGATTTAGAGAGCAGTTTGGAGCCGATGTAGCGGTCTTCTTTGCCTTCAATGGGACGGCGGCAAATGTGCTCAGTTTGCAGGCCTTGACACGGCCGTTTCATGCCGTGCTGTGCCCGGAGACGTCTCATATTTACACCGATGAATGCGCTGCGCCGGAAAGGTTTACAAGCTGCAAACTCGTCCCTCTTGCAGCGCCGAATGGGAAATTGACGGTGGAAACTGCGGCCCGTGGGTACCAGGGAATAGGGGATCAGCATCATGTGCAGCCACGCGTGATTTCGATCACGCAGGCGACCGAGATGGGGACTGTCTATAAGCCGGCGGAAATCGAGGGGCTGGCGCGGTTTGCCCACGAACGCAAGATGTTCCTGCACATGGATGGGGCGCGGATTTCAAATGCGGCCGCGGCCCAGCAACTAAACCTGCGCCAGGCGACACGAGATTTGGGAGTAGATGTGCTTTCGTTTGGCGGAACAAAGAACGGGTTGATGGGCGTGGAGGCGGTGGTGTTCTTTCGTCCGGAACTGGCGGAGGATTTTTTGTTTGTGCGCAAGCAGGGGATGCAACTGGCATCGAAGATGCGCTACATGTCGGTGCAGATGGAGGCGCTGCTGACGGACGATCTTTGGCGGCGCAATGCGCAACACGCGAACCGGATGGCGCGCCTCCTGGAGCAGGAAGTAAAGAAGATTCCGCGAGTCAGGATCGTGTACCCGGTAGAGGCGAACGGGGTGTTTGGGAAAGTTCCGCGGGAGGCAATTCAGAAGATACAGGAGCGGTACTTCTTCTATGTATGGAACGAAGAAGAGTCGGTGGCGCGATGGATGTGCTCGTTCGACACGACCGAAGAGGACGTCCGGGGGTTTGCGGAGTTTGTGAAGGCAGTGATGGGGGACCTCTCGAACTGAAGCCCCCACATTGATTTCCGTCGAGACTAGCTGTCCGGAGACGGGGCAACCCCGTCTCTAGAGACGGAAGTGCAGCGCACCTATTTTTTCTTGGCTGCCCTAACCCTTGCCCATCGCGCCCGCTGCGCTGCTGCGATTCTCTTGCGTCCTGCAGCCGAAATCGTACGTTTCTTGTGAGTTGCCACTCGTCCACTCTTGCCATGCAGGAAGACTTTCCCGAAGGTAGTTAGGGCAGCGGTCACGCCGTGAAGTTCATTCTCAAGTCGCTTACGTTCCAGCTGGAGTTGTTTGACTACGGACTGAATTAGTGTTTTTGCCATGGAATGGATTCTATCACTTGTAAGTTGGACATCAAGTGAGTTCCGGCGGGAGGGGCTGTCAATTGGCACAGCATTCCCATTTTCGAACGAAATCCCGCTCTGGGCAGGGACTTCAGGCTGGAGTCGCCTCTCTCGCCTATCGGAGGGACGGTCAGGGCGAAGTTCACTCGGAATCTCAAAGTGGTACCATCCCCTACTGACGACATGACAAAGCCTCGCTTGTCCCGGTCAAGAAGTCGCAAGGCGGGAATGTTTCTCAAGGTGGCAACCGCCATTTTCCTGACGTTGGCCGGGCGGCCCGGAAATCCGGAATTTGCGCAAGCTCAGACCGCAACGCCAGCCAAAGGATTCCGGCCAACTCCTACCCTCCCGCTGACGAGCTTTTATGACGCGCCACATCCGCTGCCCCCGGGCAAGCCCGGACAACTGATACGCTCGGAACCGATCGACCAATATAACCTTCCGTATGAACTGTCTGCATTGCGGATTCTTTATTACTCGCGGACCGCGAACGGAGAAGGCGTGGCCGTCTCGGGCGTGGTGCTGATTCCGGACGGCAAGCCTCCGGCGGGCGGATGGTCAGTGATTGCCTGGGCGCACGAGTTCAGGGGAGCGGCGCGACAATGCGCTCCCTCACTGATGAAGAATCTCGGCGCTGGGCCAATCCTTGCGATGTACGCCAATCTCGGCTATGCGGTGGTGGCGACCGACTACTCCGGGTTGGGAGCCGATTCCGGCAAGATGTTGCTGGACATGCAGTCGAACGCGTTGGATGTGATCTATTCGGTCGCGGCCGCGCGCGCGGCTGTGAAGGAGATCGGGCCTAAGTGGATCGCGTTAGGACCCTTCGAGGGAGGCTTGGCCGCGTTGGCAGTGGCGGAGAGCGAAGTACGCGATCCCAACTATCTGGGCAGCATCGCCACTTCGGGTGTGGCGGATGCGCAGGAGGCATACCAGCACTTCGCGCAGGGTTCTTCTTCTTCCAATCGCATGCTGCTGGTCCTGGCATCGACTGTCAAGGCACTTTATCCGGAGTTCCATGTGAGCGACGTGCTGAAAGACACAGCGCTTCCTGCGTACCAGCGTGTCGCGCAGACCTGTGGAGGAGAAACCGAGCCGGAGTTTACGACCGGCATGCTGAAACCAGGTTGGGAGGACAATCGGTTCGTAAAGGAATTTTTCAGCAGGAACACTCCCGGCCAAAACCCGGCCCGCGGCCCACTCCTCGTGATCAGCGGCGAGGCGGACGCTGCCATACCGACGGAAATGACGGGAAAAACCGTGGCCCGCATGTGCAAGCAAGGAAGCCGAATCCTTTTTTTGAAGTATCCGGATCTCGATGCCAGCGGTGTGATGGGAGCGTCGGTCGCAGACCAGATCAGTTGGATCAAGGCACGGTTTGCCGGCTATGTTGCGCCTGGCAATTGCCGTTGACCGACCTCAGCGGCCAAAGCCGCACTCAATGGAGTTATCGAATGCAGTTATCGCACCGCTGAAGCGCTGCGCCACCCAAAATCAGTTACCACTTGTGGTCAGAGTCGGGCGCGTCATCCTCACGCCTGACCTGATTACGTTTGTGATGCACAACAAAAATCATGCCAACGGATGCGAGAGTGGGAGGAATGACAAGGATCAGAATTCCGCTTTGCAGCGCGGCAATCATGCGAGCGCCAGCGGAAGCCGCCTGGGTATAACAGAGCGAGCAGCTCTGCGAAAAGGCGGGCACAGCGGTCAGCAGCAGAATCAATCCTGCCAACGCAAGCCGTGCGAGTCGAAGGCGCCATTCACGCATGGATCACTCCAGTAATTAGCTTGGCCCGTTGCCTGTAACCCGGAACAGAAGGATCCGGAAACTGTCGGTCCAGCCATAGTTTAAGGTTAAGAGCACGAAGAGCGTGAAAAAAACGATGAACTTGACAAACACTGGTTTTTCCGAGCCCAGATTCATGAAGAATAGCACCACGAGGAGGGTTTCGATGACGCCAAACGTAAGCATTCGCACCACCAATCGCGGTCCCTCGATGTTCTGATATCCGATGATGAACTGTAGTGCCACAACGACTAACAGGCAGAGATACACGGCCACATATTTGCCAATTCCATGTGTTTCAGCTGTCGCCATAGTATTTCGCTCCTTAGTTTCTTTGGTCTAGCGTGCCACGTTCATGAGATAGACAACTGGAACGATAAACAACCAGACCAAACCCACGAATTGCCAGAAAAGGTTCACGATTTCGATATCGTCGGCGTTGTATCGGCCTCCCTGATAACGGATTGCCACTGCGATCAGAGCAATCGTACCGCCCGAAATGTGCAGCAGGCTAAATCCCGTGACGGCATAGAAGGCAGCCCCAAAAGCCGGCGGACCCCAGGGATTCTGAAACAGGCCGACGCCCTGGCTCATCATGCCCATCCAATCGCGGATGTGCAGCAAGGTGAAGATAGCGCCGGCGGCGGCCGTGATCATCATCCAGCGGAACGCTCCCGCCTTGTCGGCCATCTTGGCAGCCCGGAGCGCCATCAGCATAGTCAGGCTGCTGGTTAGCATAATGAGGGTCATGATGGCGACGCTGGTTACTCTTTGGAAAGGTCTTGGCCAGTCGGGAGTGGCATTGCGCAGGAATGCGTAGGCTACCAGACAGGCAGCGAACGTCATCAAGTCTGACATGATGAACAGCCATATCGCCAGCTTTTTGGAAGGAATCGCAAACGGGGGAGCTTCCATCGGAGGAGCGGTATGTGCTCCCATGGTCAAATGTGCTTCGCTCACAGTGCCTCCTGTGTTGTACGCATTAGATCTTCATCCAAAGCAGTAACAGCAAATACACCCAAAGAATGCCCATGAAATGCCAGTAATAGGAGAAACTGTCCAGCGTGCTCCGGCGCAGGACGACTCTATGCAGTTTACGCATCACGTACGTCAGGCCAACTAACCCGCCGAGCACGTGCAGCGCATGGATTGCTGTCAGCAAATAGAAGAAGGAGCTATTGGGGTTGGTAGCGAGATATAACCCCTCGGAACGCAACTGCAGCCAAGCCGCGTATTGCCCGGCAACAAAGACCGCGCCGAGGAACGCGGTAACATATAACCAGCGCGCGGGGTTTAGATCGAAAGTTCTTGGACCGCCCATGAAAACCGCGACCCGGCGGCGCGCGATTTCCAAAGTTACGCCGCTGGCCAGCAGCACCAACGTATTCAGGTAAAGAATTGGGGGCAGGGTAAGGTGGTGCCAATCCGTTGAGGCTCCTTGGCGGACGAACAAGGCACTGGTAAAGGCGGCAAAGGACATCGCAATCGCAGCTATCGCCACCCAGATCGCTGATTTTGACGGAACGGGCGCGTAATCCTGAACTGCTGGCAAGTTGCCGTCAGTCGGAACCAGATCGCGGAAACCTCCGTTGCCGGGATGTCCTGGCTCCGGTGAGCGACGCGGCTTGACCTTCGGCGGTACGACAGTTGTTGCCATATGTACTGAACTCCTTCAACAAATTACAGGACCGATCTTTTATTTTTCCCGCTCTTCGTTTATTTTTACGGTTCTTCGTTCTCGGTCCTCACTTGTTCGGGCGAATCTTGCATCACATAATCTCCGGTTGAACTCTGCACGCCATATTGATAGGGATCGTGATAAACCACCATGTGCCTGCCCCCGAAGTTATCCCACGGCGGCGGCGAAGTTGTTGACCACTCGAGCGAGGTACCTTGCCACGGGTTATCCGGCGCAGGCTCTCCCCAGAACCGGCTGTGAACGAAGTTGTAAAGGAAAATCAACTGGGCTGCACCGGTGAAGAGCGCAGCGATGGTGATGAACTGGTGCACGCCGACAAGTGGCTGCATGTAATCCGGCGCAAATGATGAGTAGCGGCGCACGTTCCCGGCCAGTCCCAAGTAGTGCATCGGCATGAAGATGGCATAGACACCGACGAAGCTGCACCAGAAGTGAACCCTTCCCAGGGTTTCGTTCATCATCCGTCCCCACATCTTCGGGAACCAGAAGTAAGTTCCAGAGAAAATGCCGAAGACGGACGCGATGGCCATTGTAAAGTGGAAGTGAGCCACTACGAAGTAGGTCGCATGGAGCAGGATCTGGATCGAGGGCTGCGCCAGGAAAAAGCCGCTCACCCCGCCGGTGATGAACAGCGAAATAAAGGCCAGGGCAAATAGCGAAGCTGAGTTGATGCGCAACTTCGCACCGTAAAGGCTCCCTATCCAAATCAAGACAATAATTGTGGATGGGATGGTGATCAAGAGCGTGGGAAACGAGAACACGATCGACGAGACGGGATTCATCCCGCTGACAAACATGTGGTGGCCGTACACCATGTAGCTGAGAACCGCCAAGGCGCCCATGGAGTACACCAGGACGCGATGGCTTAGCATGGGCTTGCGCATGTTAGTGATGAGAACGTGCGACACGATGCCCATCCCGGGCACGATGGCGATGTACACCTCAGGATGTCCGAAGAACCAGAACAGGTGCTGCCATAGAAGAGTCGATCCTCCCGAGTGCGGTTGCAGTTGGTCGTTAATCACGAGATTGGAGGCGACGAAGAAGCTTGTCCCGGCCACGTGGTCGAGAATGAGCAGGATGCAGGCCGGCATCAGCACGGAGAACGACGTCAGTCCCATGCACGAAGTGATGAACCATGCCCAGGTAGGAAGGGGCAGCCGCCACATGCTCAAGCCCTTACAGCGCAGATCGAGAATATTGGGGATAAAATTCAGCGAACCGAACAACTGGCCGACGCAAAAGATAGCGATCGAGGTTGCCCAAATCACCACACCGGCGCCCTGGCCGGGACCTGCCACCGACCCAACTGCGCTGAGCGGGGCGTATTGGGTCCAACCACCCAAGGTGGGGCCGTCTCCCACGAAGAACGACAAAAGCATTACGCAGAAGGCCACGAGCGTGGTCCAGAACGACATCATGTTGAAATGCGGGAACGGCATGTCCTCCGCGCCCGTGTGGATGGGGATGAAGAAATTGCCGAAGGCCGCGAAGGGTGCAACCGTGAGCACAAAAAAGACCATGAAGGTGGCATGCATGGTCATGAGTTGCAGGTAGAACTCCGGCGTCATCACATTCCCGGGGGCGCCGGTCTTGGAGAGCAAATGCAGCCCCGGAATCGCATAGTTCGTCCACCCCAGGTGGATGCGCATCAGCCAGGAAAGCACCATGCCGATGATCACCGCGGCCAAGCCCAAGCCGTAATACTGCTTGCCGATTACTTTGTGGTCCAGGCTAAAAACGTGCTTTCGGATGAAAGTCGTCGGAGGCCCGTGGTGTGCCGCCGCGTGCGCTGAAGTGTCGTGCATGTTGTCACCCCGAAAAAAGATCTCTACGCCGCAACCAGTGCAGGCGGTCTTTCCCTCACTGCATACCTCACTGCATTGCCGCTTCCTTCTTTAGCCAGTCGTCATAGTCCTGCTGCGAAAACACGTCAAGGTATGCCTTCATGTTGTAATGCCCCAGGCCGCAGAGCTGGCTGCACACAATTTCATACCTGCCAATTTTCGTTGCCGTGAAATGAAGTTGGAGATCCAATCCCGGCACGAAATCCTGATGTATTCGCAGCGCTGGAACATAGAAGGAATGGCTGACGTCTTTGGCATGCATCAGCAAGCGGATTTCCTTGTTAACGGGAATGGCCATTTCGGCGGTCACGATGTCATCCTTGGCATCCGGATCGGCGACAGGATCAAGACCAAAGAAGTTCTGGTTGGCCTCACTGATCTTGTCGGCGTGCAGTGGACCGAACTTTCCATCTGGCCCCGGATAGCGGAAATAGAAGGCGAACTGCCCGGCCTGGACTTGAACGGGCAGCGCGTCCGCGCCGGGCTGTGTGAAGTAGATATTGCCCCAGGCTTTTACACCGAAAATTCCCAGGGCGAACACTTCCACGCCGACAAGAATAATCGCGCCAGCCACCAGCCCGGTTGCGCCGCCGGGAAAAGTCTTCGACTTCTCGCCCGGTCGATTGCCGGAGAACCTCCAGATGAACCACGCCAGGAGAATCTGGGAGGCGAGGAAAGAAAGTCCGGCCTCCCACATCGTGTCATCCAGTTGTTTGTCGATGGCTTGACCATGGGTCGAGATGTCCTCCATCGGGTGCCATGTGTTGCGGACGATGGGAATCGCGGAAAGGATCGCGATTACGAGCAGGGTGATCGCAAAGAATTTCGCCATGATGCTTCGTCCTCCGGCCGGACTTGCCGTCCGGCCTCGTCAACATGCTTCAGACCCGCCGCAGGATTGTCCCGCGGCGCTCTCCAGACTGATTCGACTCCTTACTTCGCCTTGTAGGTAAAGTCAGCCGTTGCCGGCTTTCCCGCCCCGACCGTCACCTTCTGGCTCTGGCTGCCATAGGCTTCCTGCCAGGCCGTCACCGTGTAGTTGCCCGGCGGCAAGTTGCCGATGGTGTAAGAACCGTTGTCATCGGTCACTGCCGTCGGACCTTTCACCACCGCCATGTAGCCATGCATCCAGGGGTGGATGTTGCACTTGACCGGAATCGCGATTTCCTGGCCCGCCCAGACTTGGTCGAACGGCGGAGTTCCCGGCGGCTGCGACCGGTTCCATTCATGATTCACACCATTTGGTGCCGGCAGAGGGTGGATGTTGTGAGAGTGCGGATCGCTGTTGGACACCTCGAAGTGCTGATTCACATCCAGCGCCATCACGTGCGGAATGTACTGACACCCCTTTTGATCCCAAGTCGGCTTCACTGGAGGCACCTGGCTGGCAGTGGCCGCGTCCAGCCCCTCGGAGATGTACACCACAACCCACTTCAGGCCTCCCTTCGGACCGACAATGACGGTTTCCGTCGTAACCGGACTGCTGGCGTGCTCCTTTGCGCAAGCCGGCTCCTTCGACATGTCAATCGGCTTTTGGTGGGGCGGCGTGCCGTCAAGTTTGATCGTTCCGGTGATCCCGCCTGTTGCTGCGGCGCTCACATTAAGCGTCTTATGCGTCGAGTACAAGAGACCAAACCCAAGCAGGAGCAGCGTACAGGCTGTTACCGCAAATTGTTTGTAGTGAGCTTTCATCGAATTTCTCTCCTCGTCTGTGGCTCGTGTCTGTGACTAGTGTCTATAACCAGGTCCGTGACTAGTTCGCGCCACCGGGCGGCTTATTATCGGCCGGCGGGGCGGCGGCTGGCGGCGGGTTTCTATCCACGTACGGGGGAATAACTCCGTGCGCAGCCGACAGAACTTCGTTCTCTTTGCTGTGTCGGTTGACCTGCAATGTACGCAGGAAATGGACGAGATCCCAGGCGTCGTTCGGCTGAATCACGTCTGCGAATGAAGGCATGGGCGTGCCGTCCAGGCCGGTCATGAAAATCTTGTAGATATCCTCGTTGGTGTTGCCGCACTTGAAGCGCGAGTCGCCCTTGCCCAAGGCAAAGTTGTAGGGACGAATCGGCTGATCTTTGCTGTCGGTGAGAGTCGCGGCAGAGGGACCATCGCCCTCGCCGTGCGTACCGTGACACTTCCAGCATTCAAGCTTGGTGAAGAGCGCTTTGCCGTGGGAAATACTCTCCATGGTGACCGGGGACTCGGGAGGAATCTTGATCGTGTCGCCGGCTTTTTCCTTTTCCCAACGCGGTGAGAAGATCTTGATATAGGCCACTAAGTCGGCGCGCTGCTGTTTGGTGAAGGTACTCCAGACCGGCATGTTGGAGTTGGTAAGGCCGCGCGCGATGGTGTTGAAGAGATCTTCATCGGTGGGCAGCGTGCCGGTGAGAGTGGAGCGGCACTTGAAAGTCGCGATGGTGAAGTCGCGTGGCTTCGGGTCAAGCCAAACCGCGTTCTCGCCATTGGAATCGCCGTAGTCACCGTGACAGCCGGCGCAATAGCGGCGATAGTCGGACTTCGCGGCTGCGGCATGCCCGGTGACATTGCCGATGTGGCTCTCCATGGGCTTGATCACAACACGCGGCTTCGGGCCTAAGTCGGGTACGTCCTGGGCGGAGGCCGGAGCGGCGAAAACGGCTCCGAACACGACTCCCAGGATCGCAGTGAAAAGAATCGCGCCGGTAAAACGGATTGGCTTCAAACAGTTCATAGTCAGCACCCTTGCACCGAAGTCAGCGCCGGTGAATCGAGTTCGCCGGCGGATGATGGTTAGAAGTCGAAATCGAATCCGGTCAATACCTCGCTCGTGTTGATATTCGTGAAGCTCACCGGCGATGTCCCGGTTTGGTGGAACAGGTTGAACTCGTTATGCCAGGCAAAACCCGCCCGGCTCGTCATGAACGGGTTGTAACGATAGCCGACGGTGTAGGTGGTGATATTGCCAAGATCCGAGCGGGTTCCCGGAGTCGACTGCTGGGACATTCTGATCGTTTCATATCTCGCGAGGAAGATGAGTTGCGGACTGTAGACGTAGTGAGGCTCGACCAGAACGCCATTCCAGGTCGGGTTGCGCGAACCAGCGGCGAGCACTGTTCCCGGGACGTTGTTGCACGGCACCTGCACCGTCGTCCCGGGCGTTGGGCCTTGGGCGTTGCACAAGCCAGTCGGGTTGTCGATAAAGTCTCCGTACCCCTGTCCAAACCACGCGTTGTCCGATCCGTGTTGAGTGACAACCTGGACATCGAAGTGTTGCCCGAAGTAGAACTGTCCGACGAAGCCTTCGCGGCTGTAGCCCTTGTTCCCAGTACCCGAACCGCCAATGGGCGCCCCGAAGTTGGTGAGCCAGGAGGTTGGGGCTTCGCCAACCATGGCGTAGAAGCCGACGCGCTGCACGCCCAGCTTACCGGTATCGAATGCCTGGCTGGCGGCAAAGAATCCCGAGTAAGAGTTCGCGCCGTAGGGGAGCCCCGGCTGGCCGTCATTCGAACTGATCAGCGCGGCGGAATAGCGCGTGCGATCGTTGAACGAGTGCCCCATCACCTCGACACCAAGCTGATTGTCTCCCATTTGCCCAAAGATGTTGCCGTCACCCTGTGGCATGAAGTGATAGAGCTGGTAGATGCCACCGTTGCCCGTGAGCGTCAGGATACGTTTCTCGGAAAGCAGGTTGTCGAGTTCGAACTTGCCCAGCTTTACGTTGAGCCACGTGCTGCCAAAGATGTTGTCGAGCCGCGCCATTACGGTTTCAAAGTGAAAGGAGGCGGTGGCATCGGAAGACGGGAGCACGTAGAAGGAAATATTTTTTTCCAGAGTGCCGCCGGTGTGGAAGTCGAGGCCGCTGATATCGAAACCCGACGAGGTGATCCGCTGCTCGCCAAGACCGTCTCCATTGCCGGGAACGGTATCAACCTGTTGTTTGCCCGAGCTCACGCGATGCCAGATCGGAAGGATACGGAAAGTGACTGGCCAGTATCCCGGATTCTGCCAGATCGGAGAATCGCGTTCGTTCATAAGCTGGTAGCCGTTGTCTTTAAACTTTTGGCCGAAGTAATTCAGCATCGGCCAACTTTCATGACAGGCAGAACAACGCAGGCCATACTTTCTGGCGAAAGCAGGCAACGCGCTCGCCGACTGACTGGCGCCCAAGATTAGAAAGATTAACGCGAAAGCAGCGGCGAGGACGGAATTTATCCGCTGCGGCTTCTGATAGAGATGAGACTGCGCCCACATACGCATGCTGCACTCCTCAGCCGAGTTCATAGACTTGCAAAGACGAAATTTCTGCACAACGCACAAACGACAGCGGCCAAGCAACGATCAAGCGTAACCTTCGTTGCACGGCACATCCGTTTCGGCAAAAAACCGCAAAACTTTTCCGGTGAAGTGGTCCAGCCACTCACAAGGGGTGGATACTACTACCGGCTGTGATGAAGTGCAATAGGGTTTGCAAGATTTTTTTACTTTTACATTTTTTTACATAGAGCCGCGGAAGGAGACCCGATGGGTGCAGGATGCATGGGGCGTGAGTTGACAGCGATCATCCTACCGTATGAGACTCTTGCAACAGGGACACCGGAGCCGGTTGTGATCTGGGACAAGAGTTTTCGCGGCGATGGACTGAATAGTAGGGCTTCGTTTAATCCAGTTGCCGTATTTTCCTCATGTTATCTCCGGGCGGCGGCAGCATTTCTCTTGCTGACTGCGGCGGCGCTCCCCTCGCATGGCCGCGAAAAAGATGTTCTTGAGTATGGCGCGGGCCTGATCGTCAACGTTCCGCTGCCAGAGCCGGAAGTTGCGCAGGTCGTGGAAGACGTGGCGCAGAACACTTTTATCCGCGGAACCAAGGAATACAACAAAGACGAGTACGTCGCGGGAGCGGTTGCGGCCGCGTCCACGCCGGTGTTTCCGGCATGGACGGAGGGCGGCAAGGTTTTCTACAAGGTGCGCAAGCAGGCGCTCGATCCGCGAAATTTCAAGAACGGCGGCGACGTTGGAACGCTGGCCGTGCGCTACGTAGTGCAACCCCAGGGCGACAAGAATACCGTTTTGCGAATTGATGCTTTGTTTGTAGAAGATTTTCGGCACAGCGTGCACCAATCGAACGGGTCAGTCGAAAGCAGCGAGTACAAGGACATCCAGGACCGCCTGCAAGCAGTTGAGCTGATGAAAAAAGAAAATGCCGAGGCCGAAGAAGCCAAGCAGGAACGCCTGGCTAAGAAAAACTTCGGCATGGGCACGACAGATGACACCGTTCTGTTGAGCACACCGCCATCGACGGCGGCACAAACATCCCCTGCGTTACGGGCATCCGCAACGCCGCAACCGCCAGCGGCGTACGAGCAGCAGCCCCTTGATTCGCTGGCTCCTGAATCGCTGGAACAACACGTTGCGGAGTTGCGCCGCGAGGTGGAGCGACTGGTCAAGAAGCCCGGGGCGCCGCTCAAGTCCGCTCCATTCCACACCGCGAGCACGCTGAAATCACTGGAGCCTGGCGTCGAAGTTCTGATTCTGATTTCAACGCCCTACTGGTACGGGATCGAAACACACGACGGGCAGCACGGATGGATTCGACGCGACCAGTTGGAGCAGTTGCCATGACGCGGCGAAGTTTGCCTGTCGCGACATTATCAATATCAATTGCTCGCCGATTCGTTCGTGCCGCGCTGTGGGCTGCGCTGCCGCTGGCTTTGATTCTGGTGGCCGTGCAGAGTGATTATGCGCAAGCTGGCCCGTATGAGCGCACCTACCGTCAGTCGAAAAGCGCTGTCGAAAAGGCGCTGAAGGAACTGCAACCGTCCATTAGTGGACGCCTGCCTGCGCTGGAAGGGTTCGCTTCGTCTGGCGATCATCCCCTGAACCGCTACCAGCGAGCGTATTACCAATCTGCCGTGCAGGTGAGTTCGACGGCGTCGGGTGGATCGCTGGTGCGAGTGAACACGAAGGTGACGGCGTGGTACGCGGATTCAATTCCATCTCGTTCGGGATACCAACTGCTGACTTCGAATGGCCGGATCGAGTCCGATCTTCTGGACCAGTTAACCGAACTGCTGGCGACGAGCCCCAGTGCGACGAGTTCGGGCGGAAGTTCCGGCGCGAGTTCCGACAAAAGTTTTCCAGGGAGCACTCCGTCGGCGACCTCGGCCAAGCGGCCGGCAATTGCTGGAAAAGGAGTCGAGAACAAAGGCACTACGGAGCTGACCATCTCGGCGCCGATGCCGAGGTCGCCGGACGCCGGGCGCACGTTTTCATCTTCGGCGGAAGCAGGTCTGTCGGCGCAGCAACTGGCAGATTCCAAAAATTCGCTGAAGCCTCCAGATCAAACAGATCGAGCAGCGACCGGCTTGCAGGCCGAGGCCGCGAGTCTGGAGGAGGTGCTTAAGAACCAGGCGCATCCGAAGAATCTGGTGGCGATAAAAAAATCAGGAACTCCGGTGGTTGCGACTCCCAGTTTGAATGGCAAGACGTTGTTTCTGGCGAGCGCACACGATGAGTTTGAGATGCTGGATTTCAATGTGGATTGGGTTCACGTGCGGATTTCCGGTTTGTCGCGGGGATGGATCTGGCGCACGAGCCTGGAGATGCCCGAGGGCATTTCGGACATTCCGCAGGCCGGCGCGAGTGCCAAACTGGTTGCGGCCGATCTGTTTCAGGTAACGCGCGAGGAGACTGCGCCGTTCCCGGGGGATTGGGAACCGCTCCGGGGCAAGAACGTGAAAATCATCTCCGTGCAAAAGATTCAGGAAAACGAGAAGGACAGCGGCGCGCGAGCGAAACTGGAATTTGCCAAGTCTTTGCTCGACAAGAACTACGCGGAGCTGGCGGCAAAATCGCAGGAGCTAGCCGGAGTCGTGTTGATCTTCGATTCGGTCGATGGCGGTATGATTGCCGCAACCCTCCCGACGGTTCAGCAGTGGAAAGCGGGCACGTTGTCGGACGCAGCTCTCTGGCATCAGTGTTTTTTTGATCCACCCGAGACGTTCAATGTTGCCGGACCTGCGGGCGGCCAGTAGTTGGCGTGCCAGTCCGTTGCCAGTTGCCAGTTGCCAACGACTGCGTTTGGTGCGAGCATCTGTTGTCGGGACCCGCTTCTCGTCTCAAGTTTTGGCTTGACATTGAACAGACGGCGCGGTACGAATGCTCTCTTTTGGAGTTCTCTGTTCCGTGGATTTTTCTGTGACGCCGGTTTGAGCTAAACCGCCGGATGAGGGCGGAAGGGCGCAAGCGGACGAGTGGAGTCCATCTTGCAAAAATTTGTTTCTCGGCTGCGCGATTACGCCGAACTGACTAAGTCCAGCGTTACGACTTTGATCGTCCTTACGGCGTGGTGCGGCTACTTCCTTGGCGCGCACAAGTTGGGCGTCTCGTCGTGGTCGCTGGGCCTCGTCCATGCCCTGTTGGGCGTGGCGCTGGTTTCGAGCGGAACGGCGGCCCTGAACGAAGTGCTCGAATCGAGCGTGGATGCGCGGATGCGGCGTACCGCGCAGCGTCCTGTGCCTGCGGGACGTATGACCAAGGCACACGCGGCAGCGGTTGGGTTGGCGCTGACTCTGGGCGGCTCCGCTTATCTCGCGATCTATGCCAACCTACTTACTGGCCTGTTAGTGTTCTTGACTTCACTGGTGTATCTGGCGGCATACACTCCACTGAAAAAAGTCTCTCCGGTATGCACATTCGTTGGCGCGTTTCCGGGAGCCATGCCGGTGGTGCTGGGTTGGACGGCTGTACGCGGAAAGCTGGAAGTCGAGACTCTAATCCTTTTTGCCATCATGTTCGTCTGGCAGTTTCCGCATTTTCTCTCGATCGCATGGCTCTATCGCGAGGACTATGCGCAGGGCGATATCCGCATGCTGCCGGTGGTGGAGTCCGATGGAAAGTCCACCGTGTGGCGGATTCTGGCCTATTCTGGCGCATTGATTCCGGTGAGCGTTTTACCGGTAGCGTTGGGAATGGCGGGACGCGTGTATTTGGTTGGCGCCATCCTGATGGGCGCGGCGCTGTTCCGTGTGTCGATGGGAATGGCGTATCCGCAATTGCCGGCAACGGCGCCCGCGTCCAAACCGTCGGCTCGGCGTTTGCTGCAGGCGACGATTATCTATCTACCTGCATTGTTCGCGCTCATGATGGCTAACTCGGGACGTTAGTCGTCAGTAACTCACCCGCCAACACTTCGGGCAGATCCAGCGTTTACTCCAACTCCAATTCAATTTTCTTTGCCGCCGGATCGAGCTTCGCGATCCGAAACTTGCGAATCTGTCCGGCCCGCATGCCTTCCGGCTTCGCCTCGTCGGCGGCAGCGCCACTCTTCCAACGCGCCTGCAGCATGGAACCGAGCGACGACAGATCAGGCTTTGCCGCATATGAAGACAACGACGAGGGTGAATCCGGTTCAGCGCGCTTGTCCGCCTGCGCCGGCTTCTCCTCTGGCATCCGGCACGTTGCCACGACGCCTTCGCCAAGTTCCACGCGTGCGCGTCCTTCGGAAACCTCGACCATGCGGCCCGTGACGATATCGCCTTCCTTATGCTCGACGAGATATTCATCCATACCGGTTGGAACCAGTTGTTTCATGCTCAGGCGTATGAGCCGCTTTTCCGGATCGAGCGCGAGTACCTGCGCCTTGACCACTTGCCCGGCCCGCAGCACTTCCTGCGGGTGATTGATGCGCTTCTCCGCGCTGATTTCGCTGACGTGAATCATGCCCTCAACGCCTTCAGTAAGCTGCACGAAGGCGCCAAACTTCGTCAGGCTGGTAACCGGCCCTTCGATCACCGTGCCCGGCGCAAATTTTTGTGCCACCGCCGCCCAGGGATCGCCCAGCGCCTGCTTCAGGCCGAGAGAGATGCGGCGTTCTGCCGCGTTAACTCCGAGAATCACGGCTTCGACGGTCTCGCCCGGTTTCACTACGTCAGACGGAGTCCTTACTCTCTTGGCCCACGACATTTCGGAAATATGAATCAGACCCTCGATGCCTGGATCGAGTTCCACGAACGCGCCGTAATCGGTGAGCCGGGTAACCGTGCCGTGCACCCGTTCGCCTGCCTTGTATTTGTCGGAGACGGCATCCCACGGATGCGGTTGAAGCTGCTTCATGCTGATCGCGATGCGCCGCTTGTCGGAGTCGATCTTGATGATCACGGCTTCGATCTGCTGGCCCGTGGAGAGCACGTCAGACGGCTTGTTGACGCGACGCCACGAAATTTCGCCGACATGAAGCAACGCATCTGCGCCGCCGATATCCACGAAGGCGCCGTAATCGGTCAGGCTGCGGACCTCGCCTTGAACCGTATCGCCCTCTTTGAGTTCCGAGAAGCGGCGCTGCTTGCCGGCGCGTTCTTCGTCTTCCGCAATGGCGCGGCGATCGACCACCACGTCTTCCTCGGCCACGTCGAGCTTGATGATGCGGCAACGGATTTCCTGTTCGACGAGCTTCTCCAATTCGGACGCATCGCGGGTTCCGCTGCGCGAGGCCGGCATGAAGGCTCGCACTCCGACATCCACGCTCAACCCGCCCTTGACCACGCCCGTCACGGTGCCAATGATTGTCGACTTCTCTGCGAAAGCTTTCTCCAATGACGCCCAGTCAGTTGGACGCTCGACCTTGCCGCGAGTCAGTTCGTAGTAGCCTTCCGGATCGCGCCCCTTGACGGTGACCTGCACCTTGTCGCCGGGTTGCGGCGGTTTGTCGGGCGGAAACGCGGTGAGGGGCAGAACGCCTTCCGTTTTGAATCCGATATCGAGAATGATGGAGTCGGCGGTCGCGGCGATCACCGTGCCTTCGCGTCTCTGATTGCCGGCTTCGCCCTTGCGGGAATGGCTCTGTTCGTACTCGGAAAAAATATCTTTGAATGATTCGGTCGGGAATGATTCGGTCGGCTCGGCGGCTGGTCTGCGTTCCGGAGCGTCCGGGTTGGACGTATTTGGATCGGACGTGTTTGGTTCGGACATCTTTGGATTGGACATGAGGAGGTTACAGCCCGGCAGCGTGATCCCGCCCTAGGATAACACCGCCGAGGGCTGATCCGGAGGATGGAGCGATGCGAGCCGGGGAGGGATTTCAAACCTCCGGTGTAAACTATTTTTCGTCTCCAAAGTCTAAAGAGCTGAGACGAGATGGCTGAGAAACCTGGTCGGAGGTTTAAGGATGCGGTTGGAATTTGTGGTTTTGTTCCTTATGCTCGCACTCGTGACGAGCGGTTCGGCGCAGACCAAATCGGCGCAAAGTAAATCGGCGCAAAAAACAGAGATTGATATTCCGTATGAGCGCTTCGTGCTGGACAACGGTCTGACCGTGATCGTGCATGAGGATCACAAGGCGCCGATCGTGGCGATCAACACCTGGTACCACGTGGGCTCGAAGAATGAAAAACCGGGGAAGACCGGATTTGCACATCTGTTCGAGCATCTGATGTTTGGCGGCAGCGAGCACGCGCCGGGACGGTACATCGACGGCATGGAAAGAATTGGCGCGACGGATTTGAACGGCACCACCAATCCGGACCGCACAAATTATTTCGAGAATGTCCCCACCTCGGCGGTGGATTTTACGCTGTGGATGGAGTCCGATCGCATGGGGCACCTCCTGGGTGCGCTCGACCAGAAGACGCTTGATTTGCAGCGGGGCGTGGTGCAAAACGAGAAGCGCCAGGGCGAGAACCAGCCGTACGGAGTGACGCGCCAACTGCTCACGCAAAATACCTATCCCGCGGGGCATCCGTATTCGTGGACGACGATCGGAGAGATGGCGGACCTGGATGCGGCGTCGATGAAGGACGTGCAGGAGTGGTTCAAGACGTATTACGGGCCGTCGAATGTGGTGTTGGTATTGGCGGGTGACATCGACGCGAAGACCGCGCGAGAAAAGGTCGAGAAGTATTTTGGGGACATTCCGTCGGGACCGCCGGTGGCGCACCAACAGGTGTGGGTCGCAAAGATGACCGGAACGCACCGCCAGGTGGTGCAAGACCGCGTGCCGCAAGCGCGAATCTACAAAGTGTGGAACGTTCCGGAATATGGCAGCGCGGAAGGCGACTATCTGGACCTGGTAAGCGATTGCCTGAGTTCCGGGAAATCGTCGCGGTTCTATAAGCGCCTGGTGTATGAGGACCAGATCGCGACCGAGGCTGTGGCCTTCACCGACTTAAGAGAAATTGGCGGTCAGTTCTACGTCCGGGCGACCGCGCGGCCGGGACAGAGCATTGCGCAAGTGGAAAAGGAAGTGGATGAGGAACTAGCGCGATTTCTGAAAAATGGGCCGACGCCCGAGGAGATGCAGCGCGTCAAGGCTCAGTACCAGGCGAACTTTATCCGCGGCATCGAGCGGATTGGAGGGTTCGGCGGAAAATCGGACCGGCTGGCCGAGAGCCAGGTGTATCGCGGAAGCGCGGACGCCTACAAGATCTCGCTCAAACGCGTGCAAGAGGCGACGGCGGAAGATTTGAGGGCGGCGGCGCAGCGGTGGCTTTCGGACGGCGTGTACATCCTTGAAGTGAATCCGTTCCCGGACTATAAGACGGCTGGCGCGGGCGCGGATCGCAGCAAAGCGCCGGATACCGGCACGCCTCCCGAGTTGAAGCTGCCGAAGCTGCAGCGGACAACGCTGTCGAATGGATTGAAAGTAATCCTGGCAGAGCGCCACGAAGTTCCACTGGTAAATTTCACGCTGGCAGCCGACGCCGGATTCGCCTCCGACGCATCGACGACGCCGGGTACCGCGAACCTCGCGATGCAGGTGCTGACCGACGGGACGCGCACGCGCAACGCGTTGCAAATCAGCGACGAACTGGAAACGCTTGGCGCCACGTTGCGCGGATCTTCGAACTTGGATCTGTCGTTCGTTTCCCTTTCGGCGTTGACGGCAAAACTCGACCCGTCGCTCGACCTGTTTGCGGACGTGGTTTTGCATCCGTCGTATCCGGAGACCGAAGTGAAGCGCGAGCAGAAACTGGTGCTCGCTGGAATCGACCGCGAACAAAACACGCCTGCGACGCTGGCTTTGCGAGTATTACCTGCTCTGTTGTACGGATCGGGACACCCGTACGGCAATCCGCTGACCGGCTCCGGGACCAAAGAAAGCGTAGCGAAACTTACGAGAGAAGATCTCGTGAAGTTTCATGACACATGGCTGCGTCCTAACAACTCGACGCTAATCGTCGTGGGCGACACGACGCTAAAGGAAGTGACGCCGAAACTGGAAAAGCTTTTTGCGGGGTGGAAGAGCGGAAGCGTTCCGGCCAAGGACGTGAAGACCGTTCTCGTTGCAACGACGTCCACCGTGTATCTGATCGACAAACCCGGCGCGCTGCAATCGGTGATCATTGCGGGAGTGGTGGCGCCGCCGCGGGGGAATCCGCAGGAAATCGCGATTGAAGCGATGAACAACAGTCTGGGCGGAATGTTTGGGGCGCGTCTGAATATGAATCTGCGGGAAGACAAGCACTGGTCGTATGGAGCGCGCACCGTCCTTCGCGACGCCCGTTCGCAGCGGCCGTTTTACGCGGTCGCACCCGTGCAAACCGACAAGACGAAGGAAGCGCTGGTGGAGATGAACAAAGAGTTCCGGGGAATCGTGGGCGACCATCCAGTCAGCGCCGACGAGCTCGCGAAAATTCAGGCGAACGAAACGCTGAAGCTTCCAGGATCACGCGAGACGCTGGACGCGCTGGGGCAATCAATCGTGGACCTGGTGCAATTCGGCCTCCCCGACGATTATTACGACACTTACGCAGGGAAAGTCCGCGCGCTCAAGACAACTGACGTAAACCAAGCCGCTAAAGAAGTGGTGCGCCCGGACAACCTGACCTGGATCGTTGTGGGCGATCGGGTGAAGATCGAATCCGGCGTGCGCGAGCTCGGACTCGGCGACTTCCATCTTATGGACACCGACGGAAAAGTGCAGTAACGGTTTGAACTTGGTTGGGTCCTCGCGCCACAAGCCGCAGGATTGTGCAACCTAACTGACAGCCTTTCGGTGGAACTGCCGGAGCCCTGCTGTCAGCAGCAGCGCGTCAAAGAACGTCAACGCAGCCAACACAACCGGCACCGAGAGGTGCGGGAACTGGGGTACGAGCGTGCCCCGCAGGCCTTCGCTCGCGTAAACGAGGGGATTCACCAGGACGATTTTCTGCAGGATCGGAAAGTGATTTAAGGCGCTCCACGGATAATAGGCACAGCCAAAAAAGATCATTGGGGTCAAGACCATGCTGAACATGAGACCGATATGAGTCTGATTGATGCTGCAGCCGAGAGCAAGTCCGCCACACGCCGAGAAAAGCGCCACGAGCAGCGTAACGCAGGCAAATCTTAGTGGAGAACGCATATTCAATTCCACGCCCGGACGCAGCAGCAACCACGCTGCCGGGATGACCACCGATCCGGCGAGCAATGCTTGCAGCGTGCCGAAAATTACTTTTTCTATGGCCAGCCAGGAGATTTCAATCGGCGCCAGCAGGCGGTCTTCGATCTCGCGAGTAAACTGAAATTCAGAGATTAGCGGCATCGCGACCGCCCAAACGCCGGTGAACACCATGCTGATCGCCATGATCCCGGGCAAGAGCAGGCTCTTGTAGGCGGCGGGCATGTAACCGCTCGTCACCATAACCCGGCCGAAGATAAACACGAACATCATCGGCTGCAAGAAAGTCTGCAGCAGCAAAGGAACGAAGTTGCGGCGAGCGACGTGAGCATCGCGCGCCAGCAGGGCTAGAAAAGTCTTCCAGTTCATTCGCGCAAGCTCCTTCCGGTGTGGTGCAGGAAGAGATTCTCCAAGCTGGGTTCAGAGATGTGGACGTCGCACAATTCGACAGAGGCGCCGGAGGCAAGATTGGCAATCTCAGAAACCAGCGAGCCTCCGCGGTCGGCGTAAACGTCGGCGGAGTTGTCGTCGTTCGGATGACTACTCGGGCGCACCTCGGTCACACCCGGCAAGCTCTGAAGACGCTGCAGCAATTCTGGGGAGCGATGGCCGAAGCGCAACCGCAGCAGAAAGCCACCCGGAACCGAAGCCTTTAAATCCCCGAGAGTGCCCAGGGCGATCATGCGTCCATGATCGATGATGGCCAGACGCCGGCACAAAGCGTCAGCCTCTTCCATGTTGTGCGTGGTCAGCAGGATGGTTTTGCCCCGCTGGTTGTATTCGCGGATGATTTCCCAAAGAAGCAATCGGGTTTGCGGGTCGAGACCGGCACTGGGCTCATCGAGGAAAAGTATCTGGGGGTCGTGCATCATGGCGCGCGCGATAGAGAGACGTTGCATCATGCCGCCGGAGAATCCGCGAACCATCTGGTCGGACCGGTCACGGAGTTTGAAGCGATCGAGCAGCGCCTCCGCACGCTCGGCTCGTTCCCGGGAATCGAGGCCGAAATAGGCGCCGTGGAAGAGCACAATTTCGCGAGCGGTGAGAGAAAAATCAAGGTTGGGACGCTGGGCTACCACTCCAATCAGCCGCTTGACCGCGACCTGTTCCTTCCAGACATCATGCTCGCCAATCCAAGCCTGTCCGCCCGTCGGTCGCACGCGGGTAGTAAGGATTCCTACCGTCGTCGATTTGCCCGCGCCGTTCGGTCCCAACAGACCGAAGATTTCTCCCGGTGAGACTTCAAGAGAGAGGCCGTCGAGAGCAACGATCTGCGGCTTCGGCTGTTTGCTCCCTTTGCCGCGCGCGGTACTGAAAGCGAAAGTGCCACCGGCGGCGAGAGGCGGCGGTGAAGTATATATCTTGCGTAAATCGCGGGTCCGAATGCCTGCCAGCATGCCGAAGTCCTTCGATGCGTCTTCGAATCTTAGTACGAGAGATAAAACCAGAGGGCTGCGACGCTTGTCAATTCTTCGCAGCGTTTATTGCCGATGAGCCCCGAAACCATTCTTTCACATTGTAATTCCCTCTTGCTTTTACGGCCTCGCTTGGCGGATTCTTGTGCGCGTTGTTGGCCGAAGGCCGAGGGGATAAATCATGCACTGGACTCAGATCTATGACCCTTTCGGTCATTGGTGGCTTTCTACCTTAGTGGCAGCGTTGCCCCTTCTCGTCCTGTTCGGACTGCTCGCCGGTCTCAAGGTGAAGCCTCACTTGTGCGCGATTGCAGGAGCATTGACGGCAGCGGTCGTGGCGGTCGTGTTTTTTGGAATGCCGGTGACGCTTGCGGCCATGAGTTTCGGGTACGGTGTTGCCTTCGGTCTGTTGAAGATAGCCTGGATCGTGCTCGCGGCGGTTTTTCTGTATGACATCTCGGTTGCAACCGGCCAATTCGAGATCATGAAAGAATCGGTCGCTGGCATCACTCCAGACCGGCGCCTTCAGGTGTTGCTGGTGGCGTTCTGCTTCGGTGCATTCATCGAGGGCGCGGCCGGGTTTGGCGCGCCCGTGGCCATTGCCGGAGCTTTCATGATTGGACTCGGCTTCCGACCCTTCCACGCGGCAGCACTGAATCTGATTGCCAACACGGCCCCGGTGGCTTGGGGAGCCATAGGCACTCCCGTGCATACCCTGGCGGCGGTGTGCGGCCTGCCGGAATCCGATCTGAACGCGATGATCGGCCGCATCCTTCCCTTCACCGCAGTCCTCGTGCCGTTCTGGCTTGTAAGAACGATGGTGGGATGGAGCGAGACGTTTGAAGTGCTACCTGCCATTTTGGTTGTAGGTCTCTCCTTCGGATTCACACAGTTCTTCTGGTCGAACCACGTGGACAGCAACCTGGTGGACATCGCGGCCGGCGCGGTCTCGATTGTCGCGACCGTAGCCTTCCTCCATTTTTGGAAGCCGAAGAAAATCTGGCGCTTCGACTACGATCAAAAGGAAACACCACTTCCGCCGCCGACCGCATCGATCGCAGACCAAGCCGGAGGAGAATGGGCCGCGAAGGAGTTCGACGGCTATGGCAAGAGCAATGATGATAGTGATAATAAAAATAATAGCGCCCGGTCTTATCCGGTCAGCCAGGTGTTGAAAGCCTGGATGCCGTTCGCCATCCTGTCACTCTTCGTTCTTCTCTGGGGCTTGCCTAAGATCAAGTTGGCCATAAACCAGGCCACCACACCGGCTTTCAAGGTTGTGCTCCCGGACGGAAAAGTCCGGCCCGGCCCACCGGGATGGGATGTTCCACTTCTGCACAACGCGGTCTATCGCGCGGCTCCCGTGGTCACCAATCCGACTCCGGAGGCAGCACGGTATGACTTCAACTGGCTTTCCGCGACCGGCACAGGATGCTTCCTCGCAGCGATCCTGTCCGGGCTGCTGCTCGGCATGAGCCCAGGTCGACTGGCAAAAACTTTCTGGCGCACGTTGGTGCGCATGCGACTCGCCGTGATCGCGATTTCTTTCATGCTCGGGCTGGGTTACGTGACACGCTATTCGGGACTGGACGCGGTCCTGGGACTCGCCTTCACTCGAACGGGCTGGGCATATCCTTTCTTCGGTACTTTTCTCGGCTGGCTCGGTGTTGCGCTGACTGGAAGCGACACTTCGTCGAACACGTTGTTCGGGAGTTTGCAGCGAATCACTTCTCAGCAACTCGGGATCGACCCGGTGCTCATGTGCGCGGCCAACAGTGCGGGCGGAGTGATGGGCAAAATGGTGGACGCCCAGTCGATCACGATAGCAACCGCCGCCACCGAGCAAGTCGGGAACGAAGGCGCGATATTCCGATTCGTGGTGTGGCACTCGGTTGCTCTGGGAGCCATTGTCGGAATCATCGTCATGCTGTACGCGTACGTCTTTTCCAACGCCGTCCCTCATGGGCTGACATTTGTGAAGTGAGGAACGCAGGCACGCGTGCAACCGTGATGGAAATCCGGAACTCAAGCAAATTATTGAAGGTACTGGTGGCGGCGGTAGGACTCGAACCTACGACCTACGGATTATGAGACCGTCGCTCTAGCCACCTGAGCTACGCCGCCGATCCGGAAATACGCGGAAGGAAAACAGGGACAACCCGGAAATGGGCACCGAATCCCGCAGACGCGGGTGGACGCGTCCCTAGTGCATTCTAAGAGTGCATGGAATGGAGTGTCAAACGAACGCACTGTCAAACCGGCAAGCGCCATGCGAAACTGGGCGCATGAAAGTCATTGCTGTGATTCCGGCGCGGCTGGCTTCGACGCGCCTGCCCCGCAAGATGCTGCGCGAGATCGCCGGCGTCCCCTTGCTCGCTTGGGTGTATCAGGGGGTGCGGCGATGCTCGACACTGGAACAGGTTGTCGTCGCTACGGATTCGGATGAAATCATGCGGTTCTGCGAACAGCAGGGCTTTGTCGCGCGCATGACTTCGGCGGCGCATCGGTCAGGCACCGAGCGGGTCCACGAGATCTCGACCGCGATTCCGGCGGATGTTTATTTGAATGTTCAGGGCGATGAGCCCCTGACCCGGCCCGAACATATCGAGAGCTTGATCGCGGTGATGCAGGGCGCGGAGGTCGAGGTCGGGACGCTGAAGACGCCGGCCGCAGAGGTTGACATCAACAATCCGAGCGCAGTGAAGGTGGTGACGGACGTCGCGGGGCGCGCCTTGTATTTTTCCAGGGCAACCATCCCGCATGACCGCGATGGAATGCGTCCGCGATACTACAAACATCTTGGGTTCTATGGCTATCGCAAGGACGCGCTGGACAAGTTCGTGCGCTGGCCGGAGTCGCCGCTGGAGCGCAGCGAGCGGCTGGAGCAGTTGCGCTTCCTTGAGAATGGAGTTCCGATCTACGTCGCAGAAACGCCATTCGACACCGTGGGCGTGGATACGGAAGATGATGTGCGGAGAGTAGAAGAGCTTTTGCGCCCGTAGAGACGGGGCTTGCCCCGTCTCACTGCCGACAGAGACGCGGCAAGCCGCGTCTCTACGGGAAGTCCGGTACGAATTCCGCAACTGCACGCGCGTGTCAATGCGCCTTCGCCCAGGCTTCGGCGGCGGCAACTCGCTTTACGATCGCCGGATGCGAATGGAGAAACCACTCGACCCAGCGCCAAGGCGTTTTTTCGGAGAGATTCTGATCGGCCAACTTATTCATCGCCGAAATGAAGGGCTCGACGCTGGCCACGGACTGGAAGCAATAGCGGTCGGCCTGCCGCTCGTTGAAGCGTGAGTACGCGTTGAGCGCTGGCATCAGCAAAAACGAGAGAACGGTCGAGACCAGAATCAGCAGCGGTAGATTGGCGAAATCGTGCCTGGTCTCGAACATGTTGCCGCGCTCCACCGCGTAGCTGAGAACATTGTTGGCCAGCCAGAAGCCGAATAGCGTGATTCCTGCCTGCACGAAAATACTCTTCAGAATGTGCCAGTGCACGTGATGCCCAAGTTCGTGGGCGAGCACGGCTTCGATTTCGTCGTCAGAATAGTTGTCCAGTAAGGTATCGGCGAGAATGATGCGCCGGGTTGCGCCGAGTCCGGTCAGCGCCGCGTTGGCCTTCTTGCTTTTCTCGGAAAGATGCCACTTGTAGACGCCGCGCACACGCGTGCCAGCGCGTTCGCTCAGGACGATCAGGCGGCGCTTGAGTTCCTCATTTTCGAGCGGTTCGAATTTGTAAAAGATCGGAAAAAGCACAACCGGCGCTACTTGTGCGAGCAGTACAACGAGCCCCAGAAAAACAGCCCACGCGATCACCCACCAGTACTGCGGGGCTTGGCGTATGAGCATGTAGAGCAGTTCCACCACAATTGTGGCCATGACCAGGCCGAGCAGCAGACTCTTGCATTCGTCCCACAGCCACGAGCGGAGTCTCTGGTTGGAAAGGTTGTAGCGATGTTCGAGCCGGAAACCGTAGTACTCGAGCGGAAGTCCAAGCACTTTGCTGATCAGCATCAGCATCAGGACGTAGAGGAAAACGGCGAAAGGATAATTCTGAGAGGCGCCGCGCTCGGCCAGATCGCGGAGCGCTCCGGTCCAACCGGTGGCCAGGAGCACGACGAGCAGCCCGAGGCCGATCACGAAATCGGCGATGCCCAGCCACCGCTTGATGCGGTTGTAGCGGCGCGATTCCGGAGAATCGGCGAGAACCGGTGCGATTTCTGTGGTGGCCATCATCGGGACAGTGTAGTCACTATCCTATCGCGTTCGAAGGCCGGTTAGGACGCGAAAGTGCCGGGAAGCCCAAGCGGCTCTTAGCGATTCGCTTTCAAGTTAGCCCTGCCGCACGAATCTTTCGCCCGTTTCAAGAATTTCTTCGACCAGCTCGGGCGTGGCCGCTTCCACATAGCACCGCAACATCCGTTCGGTACCGGAGGCCCTAAATAAAACCCAGGGGGCCGCTCCGTTGCCGTGCTTGGGAGCATC
Organism: uncultured Acidobacteriaceae bacterium; assembly: GCA_963789205.1. Taxonomy (GTDB): domain Bacteria; phylum Acidobacteriota; class Terriglobia; order Terriglobales; family Acidobacteriaceae; genus Acidiflorens. Next base: position 234,560 of record CAWBJV010000005.1, on the reverse strand, counting down.
GAGGAAGAACTTCACGCCGTCGCGATTCTCTTTGCGCAGGATGGAATAAGCGCCGAGCTTCCTAGTCTGGGGATCGCCGGCGCGGCGGATGGCGCTGTCCTTGAGCTCATCGGAAATGTGCAGATCGCGACGTCCATAGTAGTGCGCGCCGAATTCACGCTGCAGGTCAGCGACCAGCTGGCCGAGCGGCTTCTTTTCTTCCGCCATCACATTCGCCAGCAGGAGCGCGTTGAGAATGCCATCGCGTTCGGGAAGGAATCGCCCGTATCCGATGCCGCCTGATTCCTCTCCGCCAATCAGAATTTCGTGGTCCATCATGAGGTCCGCAATGTACTTGAACCCGATCGAGGTCTCATACAGCTTGCGTCCGTGTTTCGCGGTGATGCGGTCGATCATGCCGCTGGTGTTGAAGGCGCGCACCACATCGCCAGGCCACTTCTTGTACACCAGCAACCAGTTCAGCAGGACGGCAAAGCACTTGTGCGAATCGACGAAGCTCCCATCTTCAGCCACAGCGCCGATGCGGTCGGCATCGCCATCGGTGACCAGGCCGGCGTGGCATTTTTCTTTCACCACCGTTTCCTGCAGCAGCGCGACATGCGGCAGAATCGGTTCCGGATTAATGCCCGGAAATAGCGGGTTCACTTCCTGGCGTATCGCTACGTAGCGGATGCTGTGCGCGTCAAATATTTTCGTAAGAACTCCGCGGCCGGAGCCGTACATGGAGTCGATGGCAAACTTGAAATTTGCGCCGCGGATGAGTTCGAGGTCCGCGAACTGGGAAACCGCTTCGACGTAGGCGGGCTTTAAATCTACTTCCTCGATTTTCGCGGGCGGTCGGCCGCTGGGCATCGCGTCTGTGGCCAGCTCGTCTTCGATCAACTTCATGATCGCGGGCGTGGCCGAGCCTCCAAATTTGGCTTTGAACTTCACGCCATTCCAGTTCCAGGGATTATGGCTCGAGGTGACCATCACGCCACCCCCTGCGCCCAGCTTCTTGACGTTGAAGGAGACCGTGGGCGTGGGCACGTAGTCGTTGGCCAGCAGCACGGGAATCCCTGCGACGGCGATGACTTCCGCGACGGCGCGAGCGAAGCGGTCGGACAGGAACCGCGTGTCATATCCGACAACAACGCCGCGAGTGGGGTCTTCGTGTTTGAGTACGTAGCTGGCGATAGCTCCAGCGACGCGGCGCACGTTCTCGAAGGTAAAGTCGTCGGCGATAAGACCGCGCCAGCCGTCGGTACCGAATTTGATTTGGGTCATGGTGGTTCGTCGTTGGTCTTTGGTCGCTGGTCGGTAGCTTACATCTTGTGCGGTCACGAACTCGCAGGTTGACCAACGACTAACGACCAACGACCAGCGACTGCCTTCAGACCAGCTTATGCAGCTTCTTCTCATCCAGATGCTTCACAACTTTGCCGACATCCTGCGACTGGTCTAGCGTGGTGATGAGCAGGGCGTCTTCGGTCTCGACAATCACCAGGTTGCTCACGCCGACCAGGGCGACGAATTTACCGAGCACGTGAACATAATTGTTCTGCGCGTTAAGGGTAAATCTGCCGGACGTAGACACCGGATTCCCACCGCCACGTTTTGCCTTCGCCACGTGGTGCTCATGCAGCGCGGTCCAGGAGCCGAGGTCGTTCCATCCGAAGTCGGAAGGCAGACAGAAGATACGTGACTGCGCTTCTCCCTTGGCCGAGCGCGGTTCGAGGACTGCATAGTCGATGCTGATGTTTTCGCACTTCGGATAGAGCTTTCGAAACGTCTCACCGAACTTGCGCGTGCCATAGGCAGCGGCAATTTTTTCGAGGAGTAGCGCGGTATTGGGAAGATGCTCGCGCAGCGCGTTCGCAAGCGTGTCGGCGCGCCACAGAAACATGCCGCTGTTCCAGAAGTAGTTGCCGGCGTCGAGAAACTGCCTGGCCACGCCCAGATCCGGTTTTTCGGTGAAACGGCGGACACGCAACGAGCCATCTTGGTCCGGCGCACCGGCCTCGATATAGCCGTAACCCGTTTCAGGGCGAGTCGGGCGGATACCGAGCACAACGATGTTCTTTCCCGCTGCGGCGATCTCGATTCCCCGGCTGAGAGTCGCGCGGTATTGAGCCGGATCGGCGATGACGTGATCGGAGGGAAACAGCCCGAGCACCGCCTCGGGATCGTGACGAAGCAAAAGAAATGCCGCTAATCCAATCGCGGGCGCTGTATTACGTCCGGCGGGCTCGGCGATGATCTGCTTGGCGTGAAGCTTCGGAAGCTGACGAAGGATGGCGGAACGCAGGTCGTCATTGGTGATGATCCAGAAACGGCTCGGTGCTGCCATGGGTGCGAGACGAGCTACCGTCTGCTGAATCATGGTGTGCTTTCCGTCGAGCGCAAGCAGTTGCTTGGCACGGCGCTTGCGGCTCAGCGGCCAAAAGCGCGTGCCTCGGCCGCCAGCCAAAATCACGGGATAGAAGTGCGGGTTCGCTTTCACAGTCGTAGAGAGCCTACCATTTACGCACCGGAGTAGAAAAACCTTTAACCACAGGGGCACAGAGGTTCACAGGGAAAACACGGCAAACTCTCCCCCACGATGGCAACTAGGTACGAGAAACAAAGCTCACGAATTCGGTCTCCCCTGTGGACCCCTGTGTAACTCTGTGCCCTCTGTGGTAGAGGTTCGCGTTCAAATGCGCGTGGCGGGCTCAGGCACGGCCATGCCGGGCACACTGGCTTTCAGGACTTCGACTGCCCATTGCGGACGCACCATGAAACCTTGCAGCGCAGCCGGGATCACGACCGCGTCGCCTTTAGCCAGTGTCACCGGGTCGCGGCCCTGCGCCTCGACAACTCCACAGCCTTCAATGGCGACCAATATCTGCACAGAAGTCTTGCCCGCATCGTCGGTGGTTGAGAACTCCTGCGGCTCTTTCAATTCAAACAAGTCCACCGTGAAGTAAGGCGCAATGATCATCGAGGACCGCCGACTCTTGCCGCCATTAATCGCTACCGGCGCCGGCCGAATCACTTTGCCGGAGGCAGTGTGCTCCTTAACCGAGGCAAGGCCGCGCTCCAGATGCAGCGGGCGTGGGCGTCCGTAGTCGTAAAGACGATACGTGGTATCGGATTGCTGCTGCGTCTCGACGATGACGGAGCCCGCTCCAAGTGTATGCACCGTGCCGCCCGCAACGTAAATCATTTCGCCCGGATAGATGTTGATCCAGTTGAGCAGTTCTTCCGCGCGCTTTTCATGGATGGCTCGCTCGAATTGAGACACGGTAACGCCGGCCTTCAGGCCCAGGGCAACCTGCGATCCGGGCTTAGCATGGGCCACGTACCAGCATTCGGTTTTGCCCCACGGCTCGCCAAAGCGCTGTGCGGTCGCGTCGTCGGGGTGAACCTGGACAGAAAGTTTTTCTTCAGGAAACAGAAACTTCAGCAGCAACGGAAAGCGCTCTGGATCGCGCGCGGCCGTTCCTACAAGGTCGGAGCCGAATTCTCTGCTCAAATCTGCCAGTGAACGCTTCGCCAGCGGACCATTTGAGACTACGGAGCTGTCACCCGTGAGCCAGGCTTCTCCGATGCGCTCGTTGAATTTGTGATTTGGGTAGATCGCGGACAGATCGAGTGTGCCCCACGGACGCGGGTCGAAGGCGGGCGACATCAGGAGTGGGTAGAGTTGGGGCATGGGGCAAAGCCCGCAGTTAGAAGCTTAAATCAAACCCCGTGGACTTGGAATTATGCGGGTGCCGTGCGAAATCTCTCTCATTAACTCTTTACACATCAAAGTTTGTCATCCCGAGCGAAGCGAGGGATCTGCGGTTCGCCGCAAACTGCAGATCCCTCGCTTCGCTCGGGATGACAATTTACGAAAGGTATCGGCCTTGCATGGTTCCGGACTCGACTTTCACCCCGTTATTCCTACAGCGCGCCAAAGAACTTCCGCATCCGTTCCAGCGCCTTGTCAAGATTTTCCATCGATGTCGCATACGAAAACCGAACGTGCTCCGTCGTCCCGAAGCCTTCTCCCGCGACCGTCGCAACATGCGCTTGATGCAGCAACCCATGGGCGATGTCGGCTCCTGACTTCATTCCGCTTTTGCCGAAGAACGCGGAGACATTGGGATACGCATAAAATGCCCCTTCCGGCATCGTGCACTTCACTCCCGGAATCGATCGCAGGCCACCCACGATATGGTCACGCAGCGTAATGTATTCTGCGCGCATGTCAGCCACGCACTGCTGCGAACTGTTCAGGGCCGCGACCGCCGCCTTCTGCACAATCGACGTTGGATTCGAAGTGGACTGACTCTGCAGTTTCTGCACGGCACCGACAACCGCGGCGGGGCCGAGCGTGTATCCGAGACGCCAGCCGGTCATGGCATAAGTCTTTGAAAGCGATCCGACCACCAGAAAACGGTCACGATATTCGTTCAGCGAACCGACCGAGAAATTCTTGCCCGTGTAGTTGAGATATACGTAGCACTCGTCGGAAATCACCCAGATGCCGCGCTCATGCGCGAGGCGCACAACTGTGGTCATGTCCTCGGGGCTCATTACCGCGCCCGAAGGATTCGAGGGCGAATTCAGGATAATCATTTTCGTTTTCGGAGTGATCAGCCGCTCTACCATCTGCGCGGTTACACGGAAGCCCTGGGATTCGTCGGCTTCGAGCAGAACGCAGTTGCCGCCTACGTAACGCACCATGTCCTTGAACGAGACCCAGTACGGCACCGGCAAAATCACTTCGTCACCGTGGTCAACCAGCACCGAGATGACGTTGAAGAGCGCATGCTTGCCACCGACCGAGGCGCATGTCTCCTCGCGCTTGTAGGCGGAACCGAAATCGGTTGCGTGACGGCGGATGATCGCGTCCTTAAGTTCGACCGTACCGCCCACCGGCGTGTACTTCGAGAAATTTGCGTTAATCGCCGCAATGGCCGCGTCTTTAATGTGCTGCGGGGTCGGGAAGTGCGGCTCGCCGGCAGTCGCGTCAACCACGTCGATGCCCTGCTGTCGCAGCTTCTCGGCCTCGGCCACGGCGGCCATGGTCGCGGAGGGCTCGATACGATTGATGCGTTCCGTCAGGCGGACGGGATGGGTGACGGGCGTCATTACTGTGCTCATGATTTCTTTGCTGTCCTCATAATTTCTTTTTCCTGAACTTGTTCTTGCCCTCGGAAGGCGTCTTGCCCGCGGACTGCTCGCGGTTAGTGAACTTGTGAGCCACATCTATTTTCTCACGAACTTTCTGCTCGACAAGGTCAGGCACCAGGCATTCAATGGATCCCCCCAACTGCGCGACTTCGCGCACCAGACGTGAACTCAGGTACGAATACTTTTCAGCGGGCATCATGAACACCGTCTCCAGACCGGGCTGGAGTTTACGATTCATCAGCGCCATCTGCAGTTCGTACTCGTAATCGCTGATCGCGCGAATGCCGCGCAGGATCGCCCTCGCCTCGACCCGCAGCGCGTAGTCCACCGTGAGGCCGTCGAAAGTGTCTACCGAGACGTTGTCAAAGCCCGAAGTCATCGCCTCCAACATCTTGCGGCGGTCGGCCAGGCTGAACAGCGGGTCTTTCTCGGGATTCCGAAGAATGGCGACGACCAGTTCGTCGAAGATTTTGCTGCCGCGCTCGATCAGGTCAAGATGCCCGTTGGTAGGAGGATCGAACGATCCGGGATAGATGGCTTTGATGCGCTTCACGGAGGCCTCGGTCAAAGCAAGGTCGACGAAAGGAGGATTGTATGCGGGCGCAAGCGGGGATGGCAATCGGAGCAAAGTGATGGAGAGCCGGGCGTCCCCGCCCGGCCACCTCGGACTGGACGGGCGAGGCGCCCGTCTCTCCATCGATCAACAAGCTCCACTCGGGGGCGGACGAATGCGTCCGCCCCTACGTGAGCATGGCTACCGTCTCGCTGGAACCTTCCCAGCTTCCGACGCCGACGGCATCGTCGTAACCCGTCCCTGCGTACCGGTAGCTTGCGCCGGAACCGCAGTCGGGGCCGGAGCCGCCGACGCCGCAGCCGGAATCATTCCCAGCGCTTTGCGCACTTCTGCATCGAGCTTCGCCATCGTGTCTTTATTTTCTTTCAGGAAGCTGCGGGCATTCTCGCGTCCCTGTCCGATGCGCTCCCCTTTATAGCTGAACCACGAGCCCGATTTCTCCAGAATATTGTTATTCACCGCCAGATCGATGAGGTCGCCTTCGCGCGAGATCCCTTCGCCATAAAGAATGTCGAACTCCGATTCGCGGAACGGCGCCGCCACTTTGTTCTTCACAATCTTCACGCGGGTGCGCGAGCCGGTGACCACGTCTCCTTCTTTAATAGCCGCAATGCGCCGGATGTCAATGCGCACCGACGAATAGAACTTCAGCGCGCGCCCGCCCGTCGTCGTTTCCGGATTGCCAAACATCACGCCAATCTTTTCGCGAATCTGGTTAATAAAGATCAGGCACGTGCGCGACTTGGCCACCGTCCCCGTCAGCTTGCGCAGCGCCTGCGACATCAGGCGTGCCTGCAGGCCCATGTGGCTGTCGCCCATTTCGCCATCGAGTTCGGCCTTCGGGACAAGCGCCGCCACCGAATCCACCACCAGCACATCAATAGCGTTCGAGCGGACCAGCGCTTCCGTGATTTCGAGCGCCTGCTCGCCATAGTCGGGTTGCGAGACCAGCAGGTTGTCGACGTCCACACCGAGCTTCTTGGCATAGCCCGGATCGAGCGCATGCTCGGCATCGACAAACGCCGCCATGCCTCCGGTCTTTTGCGCCTCGGCAATCACCTGCAAGGCAATGGTAGTTTTGCCGGAAGACTCCGGGCCAAATATTTCCACGACACGCCCGCGTGGAAATCCACCCACGCCCAGCGCGGCATCGAACGAAATCGCGCCCGTGGAAATCACCGCGATCGGGACGATGGCTTCCTTCGACCCCAGCCGCATGATGGATCCTTTGCCAAACTGCTTTTCAATTTGTGCGAGTGCGAGATCAATTGCTTTGACGCGCTCGTTGTTACGCTCTTCGGTCCTGCTACGTTCGTCGGCCATGATGGCTGCTCCTGTTTATGAATCTGGAATTCGGGGTACGAATCCCTCGTAGCCTACACCCGCGGGCTGGAGCGTGAAGTGTCGGCCGTCACATCAGTTTGGTCAGTTTAGCACGAAGCGAATAAAAGGCGAAGTGAGAAGAAGTTGACGCGGATGGTTCAGGACCCGCCGCGAACTACACGGCATGGCCGATAAGAGTCTTTACCACCGGGGGCACAGAGGAACACAGGGGAAATCATGAAGTTAGTGCTTCTCCGTGCTCCCCCTGTGTTCCCCATGCCCTCTGTGGTTAAGATTTGAGACAGGATGCTCAATCTCGGACATGGGAGAAACCCAGATTCCGCCCCCAAGGCACGGTTCCCTGCTTCTTGCTAGACTCTCCGCATGCCAGCATCGCGTAATGGCGAAAGCTCTGACCAGAATAAGATTGGAGGCCCATCTCTCTACCTGGTCGCCACGCCTATCGGCAACCTCGAAGACATCACCCTGCGCGCCCTCCGCGTCCTCAAAGAAGTCGACCTGATCGCCTGCGAGGACACGCGCCAGACTCTCAAGCTCCTCAGTCACTACGGAATCCACACGCGCACCGTCAGCTATCACGAGCACAACGAGATGACCAAAGCCGCCGAACTTGTCGTCGACCTCGAAGGCGGCGCGAAGATCGCTCTCGTCACCGACGCAGGCATGCCCGGCATCTCCGACCCGGGATTCCGCCTGATTGCGCTAGCTATCCGGCATCATGTGCCGGTCGTGCCGATTCCCGGAGCGTCGGCATTCCTGGCGGCGCTGGTGGCAAGCGGCCTGCCCACCGATTCCTTCCGCTTCAGCGGCTTCCTCCCCGCCAAATCAGGACAGCGCCGCAAACTGCTGGAAAGCGTTCGCGAGTCGCCAAGAACGCAGGTGTTCTACGAAGCTCCACACCGGCTGCTGGAGACGCTTTCCGATGTTTCCGAGATTTTAGGCGACGCCCGCCATGTAGTCGTAGCCCGCGAAGTAACCAAGATCCACGAAGAATTCCTACGTGGTCGCGCAGCGGAAGTTTTGGAGCAGTTGAAAGCACGAGGGGACGTCAAAGGCGAAATCACCCTCCTGATCGCGAAGCCTGAGACTCAGGACCTGAGACCTGAGACCTCCAGTGTTAGCGTAGCCCAGCGCGTGCGCGAAATCATGGCCGAAGAGAAGGTCGACGAAAAAGCCGCCCTGAAGAAAGTAGCCAAAGAACGCGGCATCGGGAAGAGCGAAGCGTATCGGGAGTGGCAGAGGGGGAAGTAGTGGCACGAACTACCGCGTCGCCACGAATCACGTAGCCCCGGACGCATTCGTCCGGGGAGCCGAGCGAAACTCGGCGCGGCCCGCCTGGCCGAGAACCTCACATTGCAGATGTCCAGCCGTCACCGACAACCTACTGCAATCCCTTTAGTTTTGACTAGGTCGACAGCCTTCTGTCGAGCTTCGCTCGACGGGGGCGGACGAATGCGTCCGCCCCTACGTGGCATGTGATCGCGCTATCGGCTCGAAACGTGGAAAGGCTGGCTATGACGTTCTATCGGCGCAACCTGCCGCATCTGCAACGAGACGCTAAGCGGCACTTCGTCACGTTCGTTACCAAAGATCGACGGATCCTGCCGGAATGGGCGCGCGACATCGTTCTCGAATCTATTCGTCACGATGACGTCCTTCGATATAACCTGGACGCCGCTGTAGTCATGCCCGATCACGCCCACCTGATTCTCACGCCGGGAATCGATGAAGTGCGGCAGAGAATGATGCCGCTATTTGAAATCATGAAGGCAATCAAGGGAGCTTCCGCGCGCAAGATCAACCAACAGATTGAGGGCCATGGCGCTATATGGCAAGAAGAGTCGTTCGACCATGTGTTGCGATCTGCGGAAGATACTACCGCAAAGCTCTTATATGTCCTTGAGAATCCGGTTCGACGTGGACTCGTGAGCGGCTGGCAAGATTATCGCTGGGCTTGGCATCGCCCCTTCCCAAACCCATACGAACCACCCCGAGCCACGTAAATCAATCGTCGATTTCGGCATAACCACGAACCACGCAGGCCCGGACGCATTCGTCCGGGCAGCAGGCGTCTGTTGGCGATGAAAATCATTACAGACAAGTGGTCGAGCTTCGCTCGACGGGGTTGACGAATGCGTCCGCCCCTACGTGATCCCCTACTTCCCCGCCAACTCCTTCTTCACCGCCTCGCTAACCACCCTCCCATCCACCCGCATCCCGGCGGCGGCGAAGCGTGCCATCGCGACTTTCATCACTGCCCCCATATCTTTCATGGCAGGAGCGGGCGTCATCTCGGCAATCGCCGCGCGGACTCCGTCCACGATTTCTTCTTCGCCCGCGGCCTTCGGTAAATAGGCCTCGATCAGCTTGATCTCGGCGGCTTCCTTGTCGGCCATCTCCTGGCGTCCACCTTTGGTGAACTGCTCGACCGAATCTTTGCGCTGTTTGATCAGCGTGGAGAGCACCTGCTGCGATTCCTTGTCGTCGAGCGGCGCCATCTTGTCGACCTCGCGGTTCTTTAGCGCGGTCTTGACCATGCGCAGGGTGGAGAGTCGCTGCTCTTCGCGAGCCTTCATGGCCGTGACAATATCTTTTTGGATCTGGTCGATGAGGGGCATGAGGGGATTATAGAACGCTGCGGAGCCACGAGCTTCGAGCGACGAGCAAACCGGGTTGCACGAAGCTCGCAGCTCGTGGCTCGCAGCTTTGCCCTTTGACTCGCCTCTGCATCGCTTCCCGAATTCCTTGGCTTCCCTTATTCTGATTTATCCCATGCTCAAGAAAAACAGGCTCTTCACTCCCGGACCGACGCCACTACTGCCGCAGGCGCAGACGGCGATGGCTTCCTATAGCGCACACCATCGCACCGCCGATTTCCGGGCCCTCTTCACGCGCGTTCTCGCCGACCTCAAGGAGTTCATCGGCACGAAGAACGACGTGCTCGTGCTCTCCTCGTCGGGCACCGGTTTCATGGAAGCCTCGATCTCGAACCTGACTTCTCCGGGCGATCGGGTACTGGTGCTGACCGCTGGCAAGTTCGGCGAGCGCTGGATTTCTCTGGCAAAGGCGTTTGGCTGCGCGGTCGAGACGGTGACCGCTCCCTATGGCGAAACCATTTCGTTGGATGACGTGCGCCGTAAGCTGAAGCAGGACGTGCGCTGCGTTTATATGCAAGCGACCGAAAGCTCCACCGGCGCGCGGCATGACGTCGAGGGGATCGCGAAACTCGTGCGGGCTTTGCCAGATACTTTGTTTGTCGTTGACGCGATCACCGGCTTAGGCACGACCCATCTTGACGTGGACGCCTGGGGAATCGACGTCATTATTGGAGGCTCGCAGAAGGCGCTGATGATCCCACCGGGATTGGCCTATGGTGCCATCAGCGAGCGGGCGTGGCAGCGCACGGAGCGGGCAAAGTCTCCGCGGTATTACTTCGATTTGCGGAAGGAACGAAAGTCGGCGGCCAAGGCGGAGACGGCATACACGCCCGCGACCTCTCTGTTTGCTGGGCTGGCCGCGGCGCTCGATTATGTGCGTCAAATGCGCGACGGGAACCTCGCCGCGGGGCGCGACGCGCTAATCGCGAACGCGGAGTTGTGCGCGGCGATGACGCATGCCGGCGTGAAGGCGCTGGGCCTGAAGTTATTCGCGGCGAGTTCTCCAGCGGCCGCGCTGACTGCGGTGGCTGCGCCGGCAGGCACCGATTCAACGGCGATTTGCAAACGCTTCCGCGAGCAGTTTGGCGCGGTCGTGGCCAACGGACAGGCTGAAATGAAAGGACAGGTTTTCCGCATCGCTCACATCGGCTACTACGATTATCTGGACACGGTGGGAGTGCTCGCCGCCCTCGAACATGTGATCGCCGAAACCACGGGGAAGGCTGTTGAGTTCGGGTGCGCGGTGCGGGCGGCGCAGGAGGTCTACGCGAAAGGTCAGAGGTGAGAGATAAGAGGTCAGAGGTGAGAGGTCAGATTGCAGAGGTTAAAACCGTTGCTCACATGCCGTCGCCGAACCTGGGATTTTCACCTCTGCAATCTGACCTCGTACCTCTGACCTTCTAGCTGTCCAGCGCTTCTCTGCGCAATTTGCGGCTTTCGGCCAGGAGCGACATGGAGTGCATCAGGTTCTGCAGGGTGACGATTCCGACGAGTTGCTGCTCGTCGACCACGGGGATAATGCTGAGATTGTTGGCGGAGAGCTTGCGGAAGGCGGAGGCGAGCGACTCCTGCCTGGCGGCCACTTCGAAAATGCGGTTCATCACAGCCTGCACGTAGCCGTTGCCTTCCGCGCGCAGCGCTTCGAGGATTTTTTGCTTCGAGACGACGCCCACCATGTCGCTGCCGCGTACCACCGGAAAATCGTCCTGCAGCGTATGCACGGCTTTTTCGAGCGCGTCTTCCAGAGTGTCGGCGGGCGAGAGCGTGGCGAAGTCGGTGAGCATGACCTCTTCCAGTCGCACGCTTTGCAGCACGGATTGAAATACCGCCGAGCGCTCTTCGAGTTGCGCGCCAACGAAAAGGAAGAATCCGATCATCACCAGCCACCAGTTGCTCATCAGCATTCCGACCATCATGAACATGATGGAGAAGACGTGGCCGATGCGGACCGCGCGCTGCGTGGCTTGAACCATGTCGGTGCGCCGCGAAAAAACAGCGCGCAAAACGCGCCCGCCATCCATGGGATAGGCAGGCAGCAGGTTGAATAACCCGAGGTAGAGGTTCGACCAGACGATGCTCCGCAACAGCGCGCTTGAGTGGAGAAGCGGCCTCGCGCTGAGCGAAAAGCCTGGTATGACCGCAAGCAAAACGATTGCGGATAATCCAGCGATGACAAGATTCACCAGGGGCCCGGCAACTGCGATTCGGATGTCGCGCTTCCAGGCATTGACCGAATCGGGAATGGCATGCGCTTCGTCGAGGATGGTAATTCCGCCGATGGGCAGCAGGATGATGCCCTTCGCCGGAATGCCCGAACCGCGGGCCACCAGCGCGTGACCCAATTCGTGCAGGACCACGCTGCCGAAAACGATGCCCACCAGAGCGAGTCCGCGCAGGGCGGCGCTGGCATCCTGCGCAGCGGCTTCGGTGCTCCACACGAAGACCAGCAGAAACAGGAAGGTCAGATGAATGCGAATTTCGATTCCGAAAAGACGTCCCACCGGGATGGACCAACTGCGCATCGACATGCCTACCAGTATTCTATCTACTTAGACACCGATTCACGCTGCGGGGTTGCGAAAGGGCGAATCGGAAGGGCTGGGCCTGAGGGGCATCTCCCGTAGAGACGCGGCTTGCCGCGTCTCCTACTTATGGCGTAAGCGGGGGTGATGCGGAGCGGAGACGGGGCAGTGAACACGACTCTATGAGAGTGATTGCGGGACAGTACCGGCGCGGCACGTTGCGATCGTTGCCTGGCCTCGAAATCCGTCCGACATCGGACCGGCTGCGCGAAACGCTGTTCAATGTGCTGTGCGCGGGCGATCCAGCCGCCTTGGCGGACTCGACGTGGTTCGATTTATACGCGGGGACAGGCGCGGTCGGCATTGAGGCACTCAGTCGTGGCGCGCGGATGGTGCATTTCGTCGAGTCGTCCAAAGCAGCGGCGGAAGTGATTGCCAGGAACCTGAAATCGCTGGGGATTGCCAGCGGGTTTCAGATTGTGAAGGTCGAGGCCGGAAAAGCCTTGCGCCAATTTGACGCGCTCGGGAGCATCGCAGATTTCGTTTTTCTCGATCCGCCATACTCGATGCAGGACGAGTACGTGAAGACACTGGCGGCCTTGGCGGAATCGAAATTGTTGCGCGAGCGCAGTGTCGTGATCGCGGAGCATGAAAAGAGGTTTGATCCGGGAGAAGCGTTTGGGGAATTGCGGCGCTATCGGAAGCTGGTGCAGGGAGACGCGGCGCTGAGCTTTTATCGGGGTGGGTAGCCTTGCGAATCGGCGTAGCGACGGGCGTCTCGCCCGTCCCCGCGTGCGCCGGCATCATCGTGGCCGGGCGAGGACGCCCGGCTCTCCAGGAACAAGGTCGTTATAATCACTACGACATGGCTAACTTTCCACCGGTTGACGAACAACTGGCATACATCAAGAAGGGCGCGGCGGAGATCGTCAAGGAATCCGAACTGCGTGCCAAGCTCGAACGCTCACTCACGTTGGGCAAGCCGCTCCGGGTGAAGGCGGGCTTCGATCCGACCGCTCCTGATCTGCATCTGGGGCACACGGTCCTGCTGCGCAAGCTCAAACATTTTCAGGATCTCGGACACACCGTCATCTTCCTCATCGGAGATTTCACGGGGATGATCGGCGATCCAACCGGGCGCTCAGCGACACGGCCTCCGCTGTCGCGGGAGCAGATTGCGGAGAACGCCGAAACCTACAAGGCGCAGGTCTTCAGAATTCTCAGTCCCGAAAAAACGGTGATTGACTTCAACAGCCGGTGGTTCTCGAAGTTTTCCGCCGAGGATTTCATACGCTTGACGGCGAAATACACGGTCTCGCAGATGCTCGAGCGCGAGGACTTCCACAAGCGCTTCCGTGACGAGAAGCCGATCGCCATGCATGAACTGCTTTACCCGTTGGCTCAGGGATACGACTCGGTCGCGCTCGAAGCCGACGTGGAATTGGGCGGCACCGACCAGAGGTTCAATCTTCTAGTCGGGCGCGAACTGCAGCGAGCTTACGGGCAGGAATCGCAGGTGGTGTTGACCACGCCGATCCTCGAAGGACTCGACGGCGTCAACAAAATGTCGAAGTCGCTGGGGAATGCGATTGGAATTCACGACCCACCGCTTGAGATGTACGGCAAAGTGATGTCGATTTCCGACGAGATGATGTGGCGGTATTACGAGCTGCTGACGGATGTGCGGACAGAGCAGATCGCGACGATGAAAGCGGACACTGCGAGCGGGAAGGCGCATCCGATGGCGCTGAAGAAGGAGTTGGCGCGGGGGATTGTGGCGGATTTTCACTCGGCTGAGGCAGCGACCAAGGCGGGCGAGGACTGGGCAAAGCAGTTTCAGAAAGGTCAGGTACCGGAAAACATCGAGAAGGTTACCGTACAACTCGATACGGTGGTGGGAGCGAGCTCCAACGTTGAAATCGAAGACCTAATCGACCACCCTGGATCCTTGCCGGTTCCTGATCGCGATACGGTGATGAATGCGCCTCCCGAGCAGCCTCGTAAGTTGATCAGGTTAGACAAATTACTCGCACAGGCGGGACTGGCCGATTCGACGAGTGATGGTTCGCGCAAAATGAAGCAACGCTCTGTTCAAATCGGTGGGCAGGTTGTTACAGCACTTCATCTGTTGGTCCTACTGCCAGCGCCAGAGATCTCAATCCGAGTAGGTCGGAAGATGAAGATCGTTTCCATTTCCTCATAAACAGTATTGTCAATCCTGAGCGCGGACGGACGAATGCGTCCGTCCCTACGTGGTCTGTGCTAATCCCGGCATCTTCGTATGCCACTCCGTCGCTTGTTCGTAGACCTGCGCGGCTTGCAGCAATACGATCCCGCGCCCGGGACCGGCGGCTAGTTGCAGGCCGATGGGCAGGCCATCGCTTGTAAATCCGCAAGGTATCGAGATCGTCGGAATCCCCCAGACGTTGAAGGGCCGCGTATTGCGCAGCATGATCATCTCTTGCGCGCGCAAGTCTTCGGGACGCTTTAGCAGATCGGCAATCAACGGAGGCGGAACCGGAACTGTGGGCGTTAGCAGCACGTCCACTTCATCGAATACTTTTCCGATCGCCTCCCGGCTCGCACGTAGATCGTCGGTAGCGCGGAGAACATCATCCGCTGAAATGTTGGCGCCGGCCTGTATGCGAGCGAGCGTCGCGGGCTGATAAAGCTCGGGTGAGCGCTCGACCAACGGTTTGTGATAGGCATAGGCTTCGGCGCTCGCGAGCGTGCGGTCGGTGGGGACTTCGAGTTTGACATCACGAATCTCGACGTGCAGTGCGGCGAAGACCTGAATCGCCTTATCGATTGCAACCGCAACCTCAGGATGAAGGCCGTCGAAGAAGAACTCTCGAGGAACACCGACGCGCAGATTCGGTGGAAGCTCGTCGAACGCTGAGATGAAACTGGGCTCAGCGCAGGGATCGGCTGAGGCTCGGCCCGTCATCACTTGCAGCATCAAAGCCGCATCATAAACCGAGTTTGCGATCGGGCCGACGTGATCGTAGGACGGTGACAATGGGACGACACCACGAACGCTGACGCGGCCGTAAGTCGGCTTGAGCCCGACGACTCCGCAGTAGGCTGCGGGCAAACGGATGGAACCGGCGGTGTCCGTGCCGACGGCGGCGAAGCCGAGAGCGGCGGCAACGCTGGCGGCGGAGCCTCCGGAGGAGCCGCCAGCGACCCGCGTCGTGTTCCATGGGTTGTGAACCTCGCCAAAGCTGCCGATGATCGAACTGCCGCCGTAAGCGAATTCGTGCAGGTTCTGTTTGCCCAGAAAGATTGCGCCTCCGGAACGCAGGCGGCGGACGACCTCTGCGTCTTCGCTCGGCACGCGATCTTTCGGCGGCGTGCTGAACTGCGCGCTGGCGGCGGTGGTGCGGACTCCGGCGACATCGATAATATCTTTGAGTCCGATGGGGATGCCGTGAAGGGGGCCGAGATAGGCTCCACGGAAGATTTCCCGCTCGGCAAGACGGGCCCGCTCAAGAGCCGATTCGGCTGTAACCGTGATGTAGGCGTTGAGCAAAGGGTTGAGCTTTTCGATGAGCACGAGGCAGTGGTGCGTGAGTTCGACCGGAGAGATTTCGCGGTCGCGAATTTTTCGGCTCAGTTCGCAGATTGTAAAGAGCACTTGTTCCTCGCTCGACCGACGCAGCGCCTGAAGGCGCAATTCTCGACGTTCTCTTGCGGTATCGCTTAAACCGATACCCTGATACGAACCACGAGATACCTCCATTGCGAACCTACCGCGGTTTGACCGCCTGTTGCCCTGCGCGTTTGCCAAACCATTTCACCACAAAATAAACAAAATAGACGACCAGGCCCGCGGCAAGCGCCCACGGCCCCCATCGTTTGGCGATAGGCTCACTGTAAACCAGAGCGACGCAAGTCATGACGACCGGCATCGCGATCACGTAGATCAGTCCGAGGTTGCCGCCGGGGATGCGGAAGGCTCGGGGTAAGTCGGGGCGCTTCCTGCGAAGTCCCCAGGCGGAGAGGACGGTCAGCACGGTGGTAGCGGCGCGCAGCCACACGTAGATGCTGATCAATTCGCCAAGCGAATGCAGCGCCAGCGAGGCGTAGATCGCGGCGGAAATCAGGATCGCGATCCAGGGCGTGCCGTAGCGCGGGTGCCTGCGGGTGAGGAACGGCGGCAGGTATCCATCTTCCGCGAGAGCGAAGGGCATACGGGTAGTGGTGAGCACGGTGCTGTTCAGCAGCGCCACGTTGCCGACCATGGCAGCGATCGTCATCAGATTGCCGAGCCAGGGGCCGCCGATGAGCAGCGCGGCGGTGGAGAAGTACCCAACTTTCCACTGTTGCCAGTTGCCGAGCGCGGCCAGGCCAGCGAGCGTCGGCAGGAAGTACGTCGCGATGGAAAGCGGCACCACGATAGCAAGCGCTCGCGGATAGCTGCGCTGCGGGTTCTCGACTTCCTCGGCGACAGAAGAGAGTTGCTCGTATCCGGAGTACAGCCAAAGGCCCAGGGCGAGGCCCACTCCGAATACTTTGGAAAAAGGCTGGTTCGGCGGAACTAGCGGCACGAACGGATTGTGGTGCCACTTGGCGAGGCCAAGAACGATCATGGCAATTACGGGAATGAAAATAAATATTTCGAAAACAGTGGCGGCTTTGCCGACCATCTGAATGCCGCGAATATTGATCCAGGCGATGAAGGCGATCAGGATGAACGAAACCAGCCAGTGCTTCCAGCCGACGATCTGCGGGAAGTAGAAAGTCAGGTAGTCGGTGAAGAGCACGGCGTAGGAGCCGCCGAGAAGGAATGAGGCGGACCAGTTCCACCATCCGGCGAGGAAACCCAAGAAATCTCCGAAGGCGGCGCGGGTCCAGCGATAGAAGCCGCCCTCGACAGGCATGGCGGTGGTGAGTTCGGCGGCGACGAGCGACACTGGGATGCACCAGAAGAGCGGGATGAGCAGGTGACAGAGCAGGGTCATGCCGGGGCCGCTGGTCGTGACCATCTCTTCGACGCCGAACGGACCTCCGGTGGTGTAGGAAAACATCACGAAGACGAAATAAAAGAGGCTGGCCTTGCGGACGGTCGAAGTCGTGGATGAACCTGGGGCGTTCACGATGAAGATGGCGGCTAGTGTACCGCAAACGCGCCGAACGACCGGGGATCTACGCGCCGATCCCCAGCGGAAGACAAAGATGAAAACTGCCTTGCTCAAGCTCGAGCAACTTGCGCTTGACGTCGAGCCCGCCGCCGTAACCGCAGAGCGATCCGCTCGATGCGATCACCCGGTGGCAGGGGACGACGATGGCGACCGGATTCCGGTTGTTCGACATGCCGACGGCGCGGTAGGCCTGCGGATGGCTAATGGCTTGGGCGATGTCGCGATAGCTGCGGGTCTCGCCGTATGGGATTTCGAGCAGCGCACGCCAGCAGGCGAGTTGGAACTCGGTTCCGCGAAGATCGAGCGGGAGGGAGAACTCGCGTCGCTCACCCGCAAAGTAATCGTTGAGTTCGCAAAGATAGGGCGCGAGCGTTGCTTTGGACTCACGCAGCTGAATCGTATCGGGACTTAGTTTCTGCACCCGAGCTTCGAATTCGAGTCGCACCAGACCTTTTGTCGAAGCGGCGAGAAAGAGCGGGCCAACGGGTGAAGGCGTGCGGAAGTAGAACAGAGTTTCCATCTCGCGAAGGAGGATAGCACGACGTTGGACTCGATCGTTGTGTGGAAAAAGTCGTGTGGTGACGGGGCTCTGCCCCGTCCAAAAGGGGAGCCATGTTTCCACAAATAAAAAAGCCCTCCCGTTTTCACGGGAGGGCTTTAGGGGAGGGTAACTCTACTTCTACTTCGGCTGCTGTTGATCCTGAGTCGGCGTCGTGCTTGAGCTCGTCGAAGCAAGCTGCTCCAGATTGTTCTTCAGGAGGCTGATTTCGACGCGTCCACCGGTGATGCGCTTCGGCTTCGGCGCGGTCTCAGTCCCAGCGGCCGCTGTAGCCGGGACCGGTGCATTGCCCATGCCGACGAGGTAAATCCGGTAGACCGGAATGTCGTGGTTCAGCACCAGATAGCGGACCACCGACTCGGCCATCTTCTGCGAGTTGGAGATCGCCACCTGTCCATGACCCGAGGAGAAGCCTTGGACTTCGACGACGTAGCCACGCTGACTTTTCAGCGGGGTAGCCATTTCATCGAGAGCGGTCTTGGCGTTCTTGCTCAACACCGTCTGTCCGGGCTTGAAAAGGATTTCGGTCTGGGTCGTGGGCTGGTACTGATCGATGTTCGTGACCACCTGTTCGACCGTGTTCAGACGGGTGTGGGCCTGTTGCGCGGTCTGCTGCGCGGCCTGCGCCTTGTTCCCGGCATCGATGGCATGCTGATCGGCCTCGCTGGCCTTTGCCGAAGCGAGTTGGATTCCCTGCTGCGCGCGCGCATCAGTATCCTTGATCGACTTGGTGTTGGTGGCGGTCAGTTCATCGAGTTCGTTGATGCGATCGCGGATCGGCTGGGTCTGACGCGCAACGTATTTCTTGCGCGCGAACGGATTCATGTGACCCCAGAAGCCCTCGCGAGTCTCCGGTTGCAGGGGCTCTTTGCCGGTGGCGCTGTCGGCCTTGGTGGCCGTCTGGGCCGCGGGTTGGGTCGACGATGGTTGAGTCTGGGGAGTGGAACTATCCTGCGCAAAAACTGGCACAGCTAGGATTCCGGCCAGCAGCAGAGCGAAGACGGTGCGGTTTTTCATTTTAAACTTCCTCCAAGTGGGGGAGTGGGGGAGCCACTCCGAGCGCCTTCCGGCGCGATTTTAATTGCGTCTTTGACAGAACGTGTAAAACAGAACCTGTAACTTTCAGAAGGCAAGCGCCAAACGCCACAGATGCCGCAAAAAACTTGCCTCAAAAAGCCGGCCTTAATCTAACCGGCCTGCATTTCTATAAACAGTTTGGATGCCAAATGCCCCGGTTTCAGGGGTAGAACGCAAGTGCTTTCTTTTCATAGATATTGTACGCTATCGTCCCCCCGCGGCGCACCGCGCTTGGCGGTAATTTTGGCGGGGGCCGATATAAAAACTGCGTGCACAAGTAGTATTCTTCCACCGGAACCTCTGATTAGCTGAGCGACCGGAAAGATAACAATGGCCCAACGTGGGACCATCCTGAAGCGAATAGGAATTATTTTTCTGTCCTTCATCGCAGTGTTGGCTTGCGTAATCGCCTACCTCGCTTACACCACTTTTGCCAATTTTGCCCGCGCCGAGAAGACTTCCTTTGATCTCACGAAACTGAAAACGCCGCCGGGATTCCATATCTCGCTTTTTGCCGAAGAAGTGGACGGCGCGCGCATGATGACCGTCAGCCCGGGCGGTGTGTTGCTGGTCAGCGAATCGGGAGAGGGCAAGGTGGTTGCGCTTCCCGACCCGAAACACGCGGGCAAGGCCGAGAGGACGATAAATGTCCTCAACGGGCTGAATGAGCCGCACGGGCTCGCGTTTTACGAAGGCAAGTTGTACGTCGCCGAAAACGACAAGGTTCGCCGCTATGACTGGGACGAGGCCAACCTGCGAGCGTCTAATCCGAAAGCGCTCGCCGAGTTACCCGGCGGTGGCGGACACTCGACGCGCAGCCTCGTATTTCACGGCGGAAAGATGTACGTCTCGGCCGGATCGAGTTGCAACGTGTGCATCGAAAAAGATCCGCGGCGAGCGGCCGTGACGGAGTTCAATCCGGATGGCAGCGGCCAGAAGATCTTCGCGAAAGGCCTGCGCAACGCCGTGGGGCTGGCGGTGAATCCGAAGACAGACACGGTTTGGGTCACGGTCAACGGACGCGACTGGCTGGGTGACAATCTGCCGCCGGAAGTCGTCCTCGATCTTGGTAAAGATGGTGGCGATGCCGGTTGGCCCTTTTGCTATGGCGACCGCGTGCCCGATTCAAAATTTACCAAGCCGGGCGACAATCATTGCAAGAATGTGATTGCGCCGAAAGTCCAGATGCAGGCGCATTCTGCGCCGCTGGGACTCGCGTTTTATGAAGGGTCGGAGTTCCCCGCCGAATACCGGAACAGCATCTTCGTCGCATTTCACGGCTCGTGGAATCGCAGCGTTCCGACCGGATACAAGATTGTCCGCGTGAAACTCGACGATAAAGGCCAGCCCCAGGGCGGCGCGGAAGATTTCATTAGCGGATGGCTCACGCCGGGCGAGACGAAGAAAGGCCGCTGGATGGGCCGTCCGGTGGGGATTGTGTTCGGCGGCAATGGAGCGATGTACGTGAGCGACGATGCTGCGGGTGTAATTTATCGGGTGACATACGCAAAGTAATTTTCCCCTTTTAAATATTGTCATCCCGAACGAAGCGAGGGATCTGCAGTTCGCCGCAAGATGCAGATCCCTCGCTTCGCTCGGGATGACAAAATCGTAAAAGAAGCGTGTCAGTCTCGCCACGGCTCCTAGCTGCAACAATATTTCTCATACTGCTGGTAAATAAAAGGGTCCGTCATCCCTGCGATGTAGTCGCAGATGACGCGGGGCAGCGGCTCCTGCGCGGATTTCTCGCGGTAGTTCCGCGGCAGATCGTCGGGTTCCTCCATCCAATGGGCGAAGAGTTCTCCAGTGATGCGCTCGGCGTCTTCTTTTTCTCCCGCGAGCGCCGGACTATAGTAGAGATTCTCGTAGAGAAAGTCTTTCAAACGCCGACGCTCCTCTTCGACGGACGGGCTGAACGCGGCCAGCCGCTCGGTGTGACGGCGTACATCTTCAAGAGAATGCGTGCCTGCAGTTTTCACACGTTGTGCCGTGTTCGTAATCAGGTCTCCGACAAACCCGTCGAGAATGCTCTTAAGCGCCTCGTTAAAAACCAGCTTCTCGGCGGCATTCGGGTACCGGCTTCTTGCCGCGCTGAAATGGCGTTTAAAAAGTTCAACGCCGTCCGCAATCTGCTCGACCGTGAGCAGTCGCGCTTCGTAGCCATCGTCGAGGTCGGCGGTGTTGTAGGCAATCTCGTCGGTCAGGTCGATAAGTTGCGCTTCGAGCGGCGGCCGCTGATCGAGCAGATACTCGGCGAGTTCCGGATGTTGCGCAGCATCGTAATCGTGCGAGTGCTTGATGATGCCCTCGCGGACTTCAAAAGTCAGATTCAGCCCGCGGAAAGCGGCGTAACGCAGTTCGAAATCTTCGACAATGCGGAGCGCGTGCAGATTGTGATCGAACGAAAACCCGTGCTGACGCATGGCAGCGTCGAGCGCTTTTTCTCCCGAGTGGCCGAAAGGAGGATGGCCGAGGTCGTGAACCAGTGCGAGCGCCTCCGCCAGATCGGTGTTCAGTCCAAGTTGCGCGGCGATGGTGCGCGAGATCTGCGTCACCTCAATGGTATGAGTCAGACGGTTGCGGAAGTGGTCGGAGTAGCGGCGGGTGAAAACCTGAGTCTTCGCTTCCAGACGGCGAAAGGCGCGGGCATGGACGACACGATCACGGTCGCGCTGAAAGTCGTTGCGGTAGGGATGCGGCGGCTCGGGATGGCGGCGTCCGCGGGAGTTTTCTACGCGCACCGCATAGTCGGCGAGCATGGGGAAAGTCTAGCACCGCGGATTCTTGCTTGTTGAATGTTGGTCGGATAGCCGCCATCAGCATTCACCCTACTGCATCCCACGCAATTGTTGCAGCACTTCCGCGGCCTTGGGAATCTCGAGTACGGTGGCGGAAACCTTGCGCCAGCGTTCACGCCCGTCTTCGTCGATTACAAAGGTCGTGCGGATGGCGAGATCGGTGTCACCTTTGCCATGCGGGTGAAGCAGCCCGTATTGCCGAATCACCTGCGCCCCAGGATCGCTCAGTATGACGAACTGGTGGGTGGCCTGCTTGTCCCAAACCAGGTGAGATGTTCCTGATCGTCCACACTAATCGCTACCAGGCGCGCCTTCGCCTGTTCGAATTCACCGGCGTGCTGTGCGAACTCGCGCAGTTGGCGCACGCAGACCGGTCACCAGTAGCCGCGATAGAACACCAGGACGACGCGCGTTCCGCGCAGGCTTGAAAGGGTGAAGGGCTTGCCGTCCTGATCATTCAACGTGAAGTCCGGAGCGGCTTGCAGGCTGGCGAATGACGACTGAGGCTTCGGCAGGATCATCTTCCAGGCAACGAGAGCCGCAGCTAACAACAGGAGCGAGAACGTAGTCAGAAGAATCTTGCGACGTCTTGACATGGCTTAGAGTGTAAGAGAACGGGAAACGCACCGATCTATGGCATCCTACGGCTTCGCGCCCTCTTCCCTGGCCAGTTTCATCTTCGCGGAATCGAGCTTCCTCTGCACCCGCGCCTGGTCTGCCGGATCGACTTCCGAGGCAATGGTGCGGTTCCACTCGATGAGCGCGCGCTCCCAGTTGGTCGCCGCCAGCTTCAGCCGCCCGGTCTTCTGATACAGATCGCCCAGGTGATCGTGGACTGTGGGATCGGTATTGATTTTCTGCGAAGCCTTCAGCAGGTTGTCTTCCGCCAATTCATATTTTCCGAGGCGAAAGTATGCCCAGCCGAGCGAATCGAGATAGGCGCCGTTGGCAGGATCGAGGTCCACAGCGCGCTTGATGTATCCGAGCGCTTCTTCGAGCTTCGTGTTCTGGTCGGCCAGCATGTAGCCCAGATAATTCAAGGCCGAAGCATGGTCTGGATCACTGGCCACGACCTTCTTGAACTGTTCTTCCGCTTCGGCGTAGCGCTTCTCACGCTCAAAAGTCGAGCCGCGCAGAAACCAGACATACTCCTTGTCGTCCGCTTTGCTCGATAGCTGCTCGGCCTTGTCGAGCGCCTGCTCGGCGTCGCTGAACCGGCGCAGCCGCGTGTTCATCTGCGCCAGGGCGATATAAATCTGGCGGTCATCAGAATTAGAGCCGGAGCCGGAGTTGGAGTTGGCATCGCCCTTCAACATCGCGCGGACGTCCCTCAGCGCTTTGTCGGCCTCACCCATATCTGCTTGCTGCGACGCCAAAACCAGTTTCAAATCGCGGCTGCCAGGCAGCTTCTGAACCGCTTCTTTGGCGACATCGGTGGCCTTCGGCCACTCCTTCGCTTCGCGCCAGGTATCGATGATCTGCTGATAGCCGCGCTCGATGTTCTCATCGCCGCCCAGGGCGATGATCTGGCGGAAGGTCTCGTTGGCGGCCTGATTGTTCCCCTGGTCGCGATAGATCGAGCCCAGTCTCTCGAGAAACACCGCCCGGTTGCTCTTCTCACCGTTCGAGTACTTGCCGTCGGACTTTTCCGATTTCTTCAGCAGGTCGCGCATGATCGGAATGGCTTCGTCGTAACGACCCTGCGCCTGGTAGATGGCGGCGATGTTGTATGGAACTTCAACTGAGTCCTGCACCATGGACTCGGCTTTTTTCAGATTCTCGAGCGCCACATCGAATTTGCCCTGCTTCCGGTAGATTTCCGCGATGCGAACGTAGGTTTGCGCATCTTCCGGATTCGCGTCCGCGATCACTTTGTATTGTTCAAGCGCGGCATCGGCCTGGCCATCGTTCAGCAGGTTTTGAGCGAGGCCGCGAATGGCGTCCAGATTGTCGCGGTCCAGTTCAATCGCATGTCGATAAGCCTCGACAGCGTTCTTATATTGCTTTTGCTGCTCGTAGGTATAACCGAGCGCCGAATACAGCTTGGCCGAGCGTTCCCCGTTCGGTACCGAACTGAGCACCTGGGTGGCGCGAGCCGTGTCACCCAGTTCGTTGTAGAGATAGGCCAGGGTTGTGACCGCCTCTTCCGATCCCGGCTGCAGCTTTACTGCGGTCTTGAATTCGTTCTCCGCTTTTTGCAGATCGTTATTCAAGCGATACAGGCGCCCGAGAAGCAGGTGGTCATCCATGCTGTCCGGTTGCAGGCGGATGATCTGCTCGTACTGATCGATCGCCAGTTTCAGCACGCTCTCCGAACCGCTGCCGGCCTGCATGTCGCCGAGCGAACGCAGATAAATCCTTCCGAGCAGACGGCGGGCCTCGAGATTGTTGGGATTGTGCTTGATAATGTCCTGCGCCTCGACGACAGCGTCGCGAATGCGCCCCGTCTTGGCATAGAGCTCGGCGAGGCCCGAGGTTAGGTACGCGGAGGTCGGGTCCGCATCAATGGCGGCGCGATATTCCTCGATGGCTTTAGTCGCCAATTCGCTGCGCCCGTAAGTGGCCACTTGTTCCTCATACATGTGCGCGAGGGCGAAATGGTAGTAGGCGGCGGCGCGGTCGGGCGTTTTGCCCTTGGCAACGGACTGGGCGCCAACGGCAGCCGGAGAATCCGCGGCGCGAGCTGACTGGTTCTGGGCCAGTAAAAAAGACCCGGTAAGGACGACACTAACAATCCACAACTGTTTTTTCATGAAAAATCCTGCAACCTGTAAATCGCAGTCCACACACTCGTTTTGATGCAAAATGATTGGATGCTGATCCGCGGCCATCCGGATTTCCTTATTCTACATTCGGCGGGCCTTTGGTTGGGCAGAAAGCGTACGACGGATATGAAGCCGGAGGTACACGGGCTTTCGACGGGTATTGTCAAAAAGAGTAAAGAAAAGACTAGTGTCTGAAGTGCCGCACTCCAGTAAAAATCATAGCCAGCCCCAGCCGATCCGCGGCCTCGATAACCTCCTGATCGCGCACCGAACCCCCCGGCTGGATGATGGCGGTAGCTCCCGCTTTGGCGATTTCCTCGACCCCGTCCGGGAAGGGGAAAAAGGCATCGGAGGCTGCCACCGTCCCCTTCAGCGGCAACTGCGCCTTCATGGCGCCCAGCTTGCACGAATCGACACGGCTCATTTGTCCCGCGCCGACGCCCACCGTTTGCCCGTCGCGGGCATAGAGAATGGCGTTCGATTTCACGTGCTTGCAAACCTTCCACGCGAAAAGCAACGCCCGTTTTTCTTCCGGCGTCGGCGGACGCTTGGTAACAATCTTCAAATCGGACTCGGCCAACTTATGCAGATCGGAATCCTGGACAAGCATGCCTCCAGAAATATTTTTCAGAACCCAACTTTGCTGTCCCTCAGGAACTTCGACCAGCCGCAGATTCTTCTTCGACGCAAACGCAGCTTTCGCGCCGTCGTCGAACGCGGGAGCGGCGATCACCTCCAGAAAGAGCTTGGCCATCTCGTTAGCGGACGCCGCATCCACCGTGCGGTTCACTCCGATCACTCCGCCAAACGCTGACACCGGATCGCATTCCAGCGCTCGCACATACGCCTCGGCGAGCGTCTTCCCAGTAGCGGTTCCACAGGGATTTGTGTGTTTGATAATGGCGCAAACCGGCTCGTCAAATTCCTGCGCCAGATCCCAGGCGGCTTGCAGATCGACAATGTTGTTATAGGAAAGCTCTTTGCCCTGCACCTGACGCGCGTTCGCCACGCCCGTGCCCGAACCATCCGCATACATCGCGGCCCTCTGGTGCGGATTCTCTCCATAGCGCAAGTCTATCTTTTTCTGAAAACACAACCGAAGATTTTGGGGAAAGCCCTCCGGTGCGTGCAACGTGAAGTCGGCGCCCACCCGCTCCAGCGTCGAGGCGATGGCGGAATCGTAGGCCGCAGTCATCGCAAACGCTTTCTGCGCCAGCCGCCACTTCGTTTCCCTGGACAGTGTGCAGCCCGAGTAGGCCATCTCCTCGGTGATCGCACCGTAATCGGAGGGCGAAGTGACGACCGCGACATCCTGAAAATTTTTCCCCGCCGAACGAATCATCGACGGCCCACCGATATCAATGTTTTCAATCAACTCGTCGAAGTGCACGCCCGGCTTGGCAGCAGTCTTTTCGAAGGCATACAGGTTGACCACCACCATGTCGATGGCCGGAATGCCATGCTCCGCCAGCGCCGCGCAATGGCTGCTGTCTTCCCGGCGATGCAAGATGCCTCCGTGCACCATCGGATGCAGCGTCTTGACGCGCCCGTCAAGCATTTCCGGGAATCCGGTCAGTTCGGAAATATCTTTTACAGCGATGCCGGAGTCGCGCAGCAGTTTCGCCGTGCCCCCAGTCGAAACCAGTTCCACTCCGAAGGCGGCGAGTTTGCGGGCGAAGTCTACAAGTCCGGATTTGTCGGTAACGCTAAGAATGGCGCGCTGGATTTTGGACATGAGGTCCTCGGGAGCGAAGGGCGATTTTAGCAGTTCGGAGTGGAGTTCTCAGTCGCAGGCGCCCGAGCTCTGCAAAGTACGCTCACGTGGGGAGAAAAAACAACTCGGAACAGGCAATCAAGAAGAATGGCATCAATCACACGAAGTTGAGACCTGATACCTGAGACCTGAGACCTGACACCTGCCTCTAGCCCTTCGCCTTAGCCTTAGCCTTAAGCTTCACCTGTCCACCCTGCGTCTCGACCGAGTACACCACCGTATCGCAGCCGTGCTGCTTGCGAATCTCGCTGGTCTTTTTCTTGACGAACGCCGCAAAAGAATCAAGATTGCCAGAAACCTTTTCGCCCGACTTTTTCTTGGCTTCGGTCAGCGCCTTGTAGAGGGATTCAACCTGCTCCCGCTCGGCCGCCGCGCCAGAGCACTGCACCGAGAAAGGCTGACCGCCCTCGACGCCCCGCCGCGGCTTGTGCCTTGTGGCTGACGCCATACACTGGATGATGCTTCGCTTCGTGCTCTTCGGACACGCGCACACCTTGCACCGAGAGGATCGCATCCGCTGGCCGGCGATAGCCCTCTTCTCGAATCCGCATTTTCTTGCGCCACAGCTCGGCCTGAACCGCGTAGCGCTGCGCCATTTCGTTGTACCGGAAGCGATTCGAAAAACTCATCCGCGTGCCATCGCTGAACTTGCGAATTAGCGAGAGCACCTTCCATTCCACGTCGGTGGGAGGCCGTTTGGCTGGATTATTGAAGAAAATCTCGTACTCGATCTTCAGCCGGCGAAGTTGCTGATCGAGGAGATTCAGTTCTTCATCAATGGTCACAAATATCCCCCAGCCAATAGCTTAGCGTTGCAAGCATGGTATGGCGAGGTTCCCGCCGGACACCTGAGGGATGGTACGAAAGTGTAAGGGCAGCCGTCAGCTATCAGCCGTCAGCTTTCAGCTAAAGCCTATAGGTTTAGAGGGTTGTGAACCTGGGACGCACCCCAGCAAACTGCCTACCCTGACGGCTGAGTGCTGACGGCTGAGTGCTGCCTCACTTCGCGCTCGACGCCATCTTCTTCACCATCGCCAGCACCAGCTTCCGGTCACTGTCGTTCAGATTCGCCGAATACCGCCGCATCTGGCTCAGAAAGCGGACTTCATCGTCGGAGAGTTGCGGCAGCCCCTTGTGGCCGTTGCTGTTGCCTTCGGAAAAGAATTGCGACAACGCCAAATCCATCGCTCCGGCAATCTTGGCCAGCGTGTCCAGCGAAGGGATGGTGTGGCCGTTTTCAACCCGCGACAGATAGCAGCGCAACAGGCCAGTGCGTTTTTCGATGTCGCCCTGTGACATGCTTCGCTGGAGCCGGAAATTGCGGATGGTCTCGCCGATGTTCATAGGTAAGCGACTAACTCAATCCCAGGAAATAAACGTCCAAGTCAAGATTTGAAGATGCGTGCATAGTAACCAGAGTAGTACCGTCTGGCAAGTGGAAATTCCTTGCGTCCTCACGGCTACTGGTCCCATGACTGTTTCTTGGGAAGCTGTACGTCCTTAGCCAATGTCACCGAAGACCGCTTAAATACAAGCTTTGGCTTAAAGCCAGATCTCCGTATTCGCACAAATATCTGTGCAAACAAGCCAGTCCCGACACCTGACACCTGAGACCTGACACCTGCCTTTCACGGTGTCCCTTCGAACAGCGGCCAAAGATGATCGGAGGTGACGCGGTAGATCGCATAGGCGCTGCCACCGTCGGAGGTGCGCCGGAAAAGCAATTCTCCGCGGCCATCGCCGTCGGCATCGACCGCGTCGATCAGCTCCATGCGCGGGGCGACGTCGAGATGTCGCGAATCAGTCTGCGAGAAGAATAATTTTTTTAACTCGCCTTCGAGGTTGGTGCGGGCGATCAGCGTGATCTCTTTCGGTTCTTCGAGGCTTTCGGTCGCGCCCGCAGCCGGGTGAGTTCTCGCGGAGAGCACGAGCACCGGCTCATTTGAGTTGGAGAGATCAAAGATGCGCAAGTTCACATCGTCGAAGGCGGGCTTCGGCAACTTCGCGGCGGATTTGCGAGCAGATGCCGTCTTCTGCGCGGGCGCAGCCTCTTTTGTCGCAGCGGATGCCTGAGTGTGAAGCTGGGTCGCGGCCAGAGCCAGCATCTTGCTGCGATAGCTGGCTTCTTCCGCCGGCTTCATATCATAGGTGTAGGGACGCGGATCAGGGCCGCTGGCATCGGAAATTGCTGGGATGAAAGTGATCTGCGCCGAAGCCGCAGCGGAATCTTTTGCCGTCTTCGCGTCGGGCTTTCCCGTGCCTGGCGAGGCCGTGCCCGCCGGCGCTGCGTCCGTCAGAGAGTCGAACGTCGCAAACGGTTCGCGCCGCGCGCTTGAGTCCGGCTTCCCGCGTCGCAGGCGAGGACGATTAGGATCCTCGATTGTCTCGTCTGAAGCAGGCGCTGGCGCAGAAGCCTTCGCAGTCTCCGGTGTCGCAGGCGCCCTTGCGGCTTCCGGTACGCTCGGTGGACTCGCGCTGGCGGGCGGTGTAGTCGTCGGAGAGGTCGCGGGTTTTTGCTGGTCTTTTTTATCTTTTTCCGATTTATCTTTTTCCGAGCCGCTATCGGAATCGGCCTTGTCGCTGTGGCGGTGAAGTACGGGCGGGGCGTCCTTGTCTTCGATCACGGGCGTCGAGTACTTCTTGCTCTTTTCCGGAGCCTTCTCTCCCGCGGGAAGCCACGTGCCTTCCGCGATCCACACGTGGTTGAGCTGTCCAGGTTGCGTGATCGTGAAGACGCCCTGCGACACGCCGGTGCGGAAACCTTCGTAGACGATGCCGAAGTCGAGAGCCATGGGGACGGGCGCAGCTTTATACGAGCCCGCATCGTAAAATTTTCCGTCCATCATGACGGCAATGGGAGTGACGCGGGCTTTACCCTTGGGTGAGAGTTGAATGAGCCCAATCGCACGCGGCCCCTTGTTAGACGCCGGCTTGTGCCCGAATTGCGGGATCGGACCCTGACCGGCAACCTGGGCCACAAGCCGTGAACTGGCGAGCAAGCTCGAGGCGGCCAAGGTGACGGCGAACATCCCATTGCGATATAACTTGCGATGTAACAGCGAGCGGCAAGGAGAAAATTCCATGGAAGTTAATGATAAATCCCCAGACTTCAATACGACGGACGAGAACGGCAAAGAGGTTGCCTCAAAAGACTTTCGCGGCAAGACAGTCGTGCTTTATTTCTATCCCAAGGCCGATACCCCGGGCTGCACCAAGGAAGCGTGCAGCTTCCGCGATAGCTATTCGGCGATCAAAAAGACCGGCGTGGTGCTGCTCGGAATATCCGCTGACACAGCCGCCGCGCAGAAGAAATTTCAAGACAAGTTCAGTTTGCCTTTCCCCCTGCTGGCCGATCCAGAGAAGAAAATTGCCAACCTGTTCGGCGTGGTCAAAGAGAAGAACATGTACGGCAAGAAGGTGAAAGGCGTCGCGCGGACAACTTTCGTCATAGGCCCCGACGGCAAGATCAAGCACGTCTTCAATAACGTCAAAGCAGAAGGGCACGCCGACGAGGTGCTGGCGTACTTGAAGAGCGCGGCTTGAGGAAGTTCGTGTGGGGACGGGCGCCTCGCCCGTCCAAGCCGAGCGCAGTTCGGCAGCTGCCCGCGGCCACAGCAAATCTGGATCGGGTATAGCCTGATGCACATAAGTTCCCTCGATCGCGTGACCTCACTGAAAGCCGAGTTCTTCAATCGCGATCCGCGGCGGGTGGCGCGGGCGTTGCTGGGGAAATTGCTGGTCCGGAAAACGCCCCGCGGAGTTCTGGCGGGACGAATTGTCGAGACCGAGGCGTACCTCGGCAAGGACGATGCAGCAGCGCACGCAGCAGCGGGCAAGACCGCGCGGAATGCCGTTCTCTTCGGCCCTCCCGGTCACGCGTACGTGTATTTCATCTATGGCAATCACTATTGCCTGAATGTTTCCTGCCTGCCGGACGGAGTGCCCGGAGGCGTGCTATTTCGGGCGCTGGAGCCAGTAGCAGGCATCGAGCAAATGGCCGAGGCGCGAGGGATCGAGGTAGCAAGAGAAATGGATCTCAGAGAAATTCCTTCCGTCAAAAAAATTTCTTCCGGCCCGGGACGCATGGCCGAAGCCCTGGAGATCACGCGCGAGCGGGACAACGGCAAAAGCCTGGTGAACGCGCGATCTGATCTACGGATTGTGGACGACGGCTATCGCGTGCGACAGGTAACGGTTACGCCGCGGGTTGGGATTGCGAAGTCTGCTGAACAGCCTTTGCGTTACTTCATCAGCGGAAATCCCTTTGTCTCCGGCGAGAGACTGTAGCGCTACTTGTGAAGCATTACGTTCACATTTGGCGGGAAAAAGTTCACGTTGTAGTTTGCAATCACCAGATCAGTCTTGCCTTTGCTAACGAGATCCGCGGAGGCAATGCCGATGGTACTCGCCCCAGAAGCGAAGAACGACCGCGTGAACTTGCCATTTCCGTTGTTGAAGAACACCACCAGTTGCTGACTGTTCCACAGGCCCGCAGCGATATCGGGGCGGCCGTCGCCGTCAAAATCTCCTCCCGCTATCGCCATCGCTCCCGGAAGTCCGCCAACTAGTTGCCCGGTATCGAGGATCGCGCCCAGATAGAACGTCCCGTCTCCTCGGCTGTAATAAATGTAGATGCCGGAGTTCATCGGCGTTGCAATCGCAATGTCGTCGTAGCCATCCCCATTGAAGTCGGCAACAATCGAAATGCTTCCCTGGCTAAGATTCGGCGCGCCGAAGCCTGCATTCACCGCTCGGAAAGAACGGCCACCGTTGCTGAGAAAGACGAAAGTATCGCTGGCGATATCAAGATGGCCGTCACCGTTGAAATCGCCGATGGCATAGGTGGCAAATAGATCGGGAGTCGACACCGGCGTGAACTGATAAGCGCTGTTCCCGTACAACACTTCTCCCAGAGCGACCACGTCGGGGTGGCCGTCGTGATCCATATCCGCCACCGTAAAGTAACCCATCAGAGGCGGCGGCACTTGAATGGGAGACGCGGCAAATCCCAGAGTACCGTTGTTTGGCCAAATCTCCAGGCTATTGGCGTTGCTGCCGCCAATAAGATCAACCACGCCCTTGCCACTGAGGTCCGCCAGCATGTACCCGCCTGGATCCGTGTGGGCAGCCGCTTGGAAAGCGCCATTCCCCTGATTCAGGAAGACCGTGCCCGGAACACCGGCAAATGAATCTCCCCCTATGAGAATCTCGGGAAGTCCGTCGCCGTTAATGTCACCCGTTGAGGGTGGGGCCGACGTTGCCGGCTGCAAAGCAAGCAGCGAGGGGAAGTCGCGGTCATTCCGTCCGAGCGCGACCGACACAAAGTTAAATCGGTCGGCCACGACGACATCCGGTACACCGTCCCCGTTGAAGTCCGCGACCGCAAGATGGAACCCCTGCGGCCCGATCGCGCTTGCCGCTGTGAAATTTCCGTGGCCATCGCCGAAAAGATACAAGATCCGCGACGGTTCGGTGGCAAAACCATCCACTCCCGCCAGATCTGGAAAGCCGTCGTGATCGAAGTCGCCGGCGACAAATTGAAGAGGCTCGTACGCCAGAGGCGGCGCCACGTTCGTGCTGCCGGCCTCGCTGAAGGAACCGTCGCCATTACCGCTAAAGGCATGGACCGTGATACCACCGCTGTTCGACGGCACCTGCACGACCACATCGGGTTTGTTGTCGAGATTGAAGTCAAGAACATTGAAGACGCCAGTTACTCCATTCAGTCCGGCAGTTAGCTCGTCCGTAAATTGTCCGTTGCCCTGGTTCACCAGCGTATGAATCAACTCTGCGCCGGGAGAAGGATTGGAGATTAAGTAAAGAATGTCAGGTCTGCCATCGCCATTTACATCGGCAACTGCAATGCCCGTGTTATCCCCGGCGGCGTTGGAGGTGAGCACAACCGGCGCCGCAAAATTTCCGCCGCCCTCGTTCTTGAACCAGATCAAGATATTGTGAACTCCGGCTGGCGCTTGCACTGATAACACCACGTCCGGTTTCCCGTCGCCGTCAAGATCGGCCAAATACGGGGTGCCAGGATAGTTGCCGTTGAATGTTTGCTGCCCCGAAAGCGGTTGAAAGTTGCCATGGCCGTCGCCTAACAGGACGCTGAGTGCGATTCCGGAAGGGTTGGCTGCGATGATCGTGACCAAGTCCGCAGTCCCATTGCCATCGACATCCCCTATCGCGACAGATTGCGGCGTTACCCCGGACAAATATTGAGGCAAGGCAAGCGTGCCGTCCGGTTGACCATACAGAATCGCTAGACTGCCCTGATTGTCCACCGGGCCGGGCATGATGACATCCGCGTAGCCATCTCCATTCACGTCTCCCGCCCCAATGTAGGTAGGATCCGACTCGATTCCCACGAAATAGCCGGGGATCGCCTGCATGACCAGAGGCCCCTGCGAGGGCGTGTACAGAGTGAACATAGCCGCGTTGGAAGTTTTCGCTCCGTCGTGAACCGTGAACTGATGCGTCCCGAGAAACGTGCTGTAGGTGACGTTCACCACGGCAAAGAGTGTGTTCGCGTCCAACGAGGTTGTTGAGGCCGTCGGCTGACCATCAACAAAGACCAGCGCCTGCTGGGAAAACTGCCCGTAAACATCAAAACCCAATGCTCCGGTCCCAGTGGTATCACTGATCATCTGGCTGGAGGGTGATACAACGATGGACGAACCCCCGCCACCACCACCACCTCCTCCTGAGTTGCCTCCGCCACAACTGGACAAGGCAACAGCAAGGATGAGGATGCTGATAATTCTGCCGACAGTTTTAGTCTCGAAGATAGTCTGAGCGCTCATAGTGCGAAGTCATGATGCGAACTGAAAAATTAGCCTTTACCGGTTTTTGTGTTCCCTAGCGCAATTTCTCGTACTCCGCCTTCGCCTGTTTCAAGACAGGCAGATCCGGATCGGCGTCCTTCCAAGCGGCAAAGAAGTCCTGGTAGGCGGACTTGGCCGCGGCGGTGTTGCCCTGCAAAGCGTACGCCCGCCCCAGGCCCAGATGGGAGAGATTGTAGGTGACATCAATGGGGTTTGTGCCGCGGTGGTCGAGAATCTTCTGGTATTCCGCGGCCGCCTTCGCGCCATCTTTCAGCCGCAGGAAGGCTTCTCCACGAATGTAGTTGACCGTGTAGCCCGCGGTGCCGGGGCCGCTGCCGAATTCGTAAGGGGCTGCCACTTCGAGCCGCGACACGGCTTGGGCCGGCTGGTTATGCTGTAGGTCGGTGAAGGCCTGGGCGACGGGAGCCCAAACCTTGTTGAGCATCGTGTCGGTAGGACGCTGGCTAACTAACTCTTCCGCCATTTTCTGGCTGCGCGCTGTGTCTCCCATTTCGGCTAGCACAACCATTACAATCCGTCGGGTGGCGGCGTCTTGCGAAGCAGCGAGAGCCTCGGAGATTCTCCGGCGAGCTTCCGCGAGGTTGCCCAGTTGGGCTTCGTCCCAAGCCTGAATCGCGAGAATGGTGCCGCTGAATTCCTTGTATCCGGCGCGCTGCGCTGCACTTTCGCTTTGAGCGTAACCGGCTCGGGAAAGTTGCAGCCGGCCGACGGCTAACTCGCTGCGAGCGTCGAACCAGCGAATGATGGGTTCGTAGGGTTTTCCGGTAAACCATTCCACTTCGCGGCGTTTCGTTACTTCATCGTTGCGAATAAAGGCGAGGTCGAAGAGCGTGAAATGCGGAGAATCGCCCATATTTTGCGCGATGGCCTGCTCCGCCACCGCCCTGGCTTCGTCGAAGCGATTGAGTCGTTCGTAGGCGTCGGCGACATTCTGATAGGCGAAAACGTCTTTGGGGTCGATGCGCATCGCCTCGCTGGAGCTGGCCAGAGCCTTCTCCTGCTGCCCGATGAACTGGTAGCGTATGGCGAGGTTGTCGCGGGGCGCGGTGTCGCGGGGGTAAGTTTGCACCCACTGTTCGTAGATCCCGATGGCCTTCTCCACGTCCTGAGTGACAATGTCATAGTAATGAGAGGAGATATAGAGCCTTTCACGTTCGCTGGCTCTCTCCTTCAAGTCGAAGGCTTTGGTTATAAAACTGTCGGCCAGCCCCTGCTGCGTAAGATTGCTGTAGGCCACGCCCAGGGTGGCATGGGCCATGGCGAAGTTGGGATCGAGCTCGACGGCGCGCTTGAGGTGGGGAATGGCCTTCGAATCTTGAAGTCTCTGATGCTCTGCCTGGCCAAGGCTGAAGGCCTGCAAGGCTTCGAGCGATGACGTGGTGGCCTGTTCGAGCGGAGTAGCGAACTTCTGCACCGATCCAATGGACTCACCCAGCTTGCCCCGCAAGCTGGAAGCGGCCTGGTCGAGTGACTTGAGGACCTGCTCCTTACTCTCGGCTTCCTTCTCTTCGCGGGCCAACACGTCTCCGGTTTGGGCATTCAGAGCCGAGAGGGTAATGACGTAGTGAGTGCCGAGGCTGGCGATCGAGCCGGTAAGCATGGCCTTGGCGCCTTCGCGCATGCAGATCTCGCGGGCGACGTCGTTGGTAAGACGCGCGTCGGGCGGGCGGCCCATGAAGCGCAGAGCATCGTGGATGCGGGACTCGCGCAACAGGTTGAGGTAGGGCGATTGCTCGAGTTGAACCGCGAGCGCCTGCTTCAAGGTTCCATCGAAAACGGGATCGCCGGTTGTATTGACGAAGTCGGCGAGAACCACGGTGTCTTTTTCGGTGAGCGCGTTGGCACGACGGGAGCGGAAGAATAATCCTCCGCCGATTACCGCTGCAATCAACAAAGCGGCAGCGACGGCGGGAATCGTCCACGATTTTTTCGGCGCGGCTGGAGCAGTGCCGCTCGCGGGCGTCATCGTTCGCGAGGAAGTACCCGACGAACCCGCCGCCGCCGCCGAACCTGATCCGGACGCAGCCACCTGCGCTACAGGCCTCGATCCCGAGTCGTGCGCCGCTGCTACTGATCCCGAGCTTGCGGCCACCGCACGCCCGGTGTCGGTATCGCGCTTTAGGCGTTGCAGATCTGCGCGGATGTCCGCGGCGTGCTGGTACCGCAAGTTGCGGTCTTTCTCCAGTGCCTTGTTGATGATGTCTTCGAGCTTTGGGGGCAGGTCGGGATTCAGCCGGATGGGAGGAGTCGGCGTCCGATCCAGGATCGCCTGAAAAATCAGCGCCGACGTGTCGCCGCGAAATGGCAGCATCCCGGTGGCCATTTCATAAAGCACGGCTCCAAAGGAAAACAGGTCGGTTCGCGAATCCAATTCCTTTCCCTTCGCCTGCTCCGGAGACATGTACGCCACCGTGCCAATCGCGGAACCGGGACTGGTCAGGTGCTCCTCCGCGACCGAGGTTTCCACAGTCACACCGGAAGCCTCCGATGGCCGCGAGGCGGGCCCCGTGACTTTCGCCAGGCCAAAATCCAGAATCTTCGCGTGGCCGCGCTTGGTCACAAAAATATTTGCCGGTTTAATGTCGCGATGCACAATCCCCAGCGCGTGCGCCGCATCCAGCGCATCGGCAATCTCGATACCGAGCGAAAGCAGCGTCTCCAACTCCAGCGGACGGTTGCCAATGCTATGTTTCAGCGTCGCCCCGTCAAGGTACTCCATGACGATGAACGCCTTGCCGTCCTGCTCGCCAATGTCGTAGATGGTACATATATTCGGATGGTTGAGCGCCGACGCAGCTCGCGCTTCACGGCGGAATCGCTCCAGCGACTGCCGGTCCTGCGCCACATTCTCCGGCAGGAACTTCAGTGCAACGAAGCGGTCAAGCCGAGTGTCCTCGGCCTTGTAAACGACTCCCATGCCTCCGCCGCCGAGCTTCTCGACGATGCGGTAATGCGAGATGATCTCGCCAACCATTCCTTCTCCCCGCGCTGCGCTGAAATCTTACGGGCGGTCATGGGTCAAGTCAAACCAATTAGAGCGCAGCGTTACCACCGCTAAATCGATTCAGAAATTCAGAACAATATTGTCGATCAGCCGCGTCGATCCGACGTAGGCTGCAACGGCGACCAGGGTCTTTTGCGCGATACGTTCGACAGGATCGAGCGTGTCGGGATCGACGATCTCAAAATAATCGAGCGCGACTTGCGGCTCGCGAGTGAAGACTTCCCTGGCGGCGGAGATCAGTTTGGCGGCGATTCTTTCCCCGGCTTGAAATTCCTGCTGGACTTGCTCCAACGAACGCCGCAGCACGAGCGCGCGGCCGCGCTCATCTCGATTCAAGTACGCGTTTCGGGAACTCATGGCCACGCCATCAGATTCGCGCACGATCGGGCAGGCGACAATCTCCACGGGGAAGTTCAGGTCCCGCACCATGCGCCGGACCACGGCTAGCTGCGCGGCGTCTTTCTGTCCGAAGAACGCGGCGTCGGGCTCGAGGATGTGAAACAGCTTGGCGACGATCGTGGCTACGCCGCGAAAATGGCCGGGACGGGAGCGTCCGTCAAGCTTTTCGCTGAGGCCTTCGACCAAAACCCAGGTGACTTGGCCATGGGGATATATTTCGTCAACCGAAGGCGCGAAGAGGATATCGATGCCCTCTTTTTCGAGAAACTGGCAGTCGCGATCGAATTGCCGCGGATATTTCGACAAATCCTCTGTCGGACCGAATTGCGTGGGGTTCACGAAAATAGAAACGGCAACCGCGTCGCACTGCGCTTTTGCGGCGCGGACCAGCGACAAGTGCCCTTCATGTAGAGCACCCATGGTTGGAACGAGGCCGAGTCGCTTGCGGTCCGAGCGTGCATCCCGGCAAGCAGCGCGAGCTTCCGAAATGGTGGCGCATATTTTCATCTACTCGTAGAGACGCGGCTTGCCGCGTCTCCTGCCGCGTCCAAAAAGAGGGCCAGCCCCGCCTCTACAGTCGCCGCACCCGGACGCTCATGGCGCCTCGCGAACTTGCACATCCAATTCCTT
The DNA here is from genome assembly GCA_963789205.1 of uncultured Acidobacteriaceae bacterium. Classification (GTDB taxonomy): domain Bacteria; phylum Acidobacteriota; class Terriglobia; order Terriglobales; family Acidobacteriaceae; genus Acidiflorens. The sequence continues at coordinate 197,323 of CAWBJV010000005.1, read as the reverse complement.
GAGGGTTCCGAGGAGCAGCGCGCGGTTCTTGCGCAGGTCCGCTTTCGTCTGTTCGGATGGATTTTTGGGAGCGGCCTGGGCGACCAGCACAACGCGTCCGTAGGGCCAGGCGCTCGATGGAAGAGCGACCAACTCCGCCGGGATTTCTTCCTGCTTCAGAACGTGGATCTCGCGATTGGAAAGATCGACGAAGCCGATCCCATCCTCGCGAACCACTAAATAAGGATTCTTCCAGGCGGTCATATCGCTGAAGTTCGGATACTTCGACGGATCCGGCGCGGGAATGGACTCAAGACCGGTCGGCTGCGGCGTTTCCGCGGTCTCCGGTTGCGGGGGTTTGGAGCAGGCCACCAGAGCCCCCAGCAGGACCAGACAGGCAAAGAACGCGTAGGTGTTTCGCACCGAGTTCCGCACAGTGTTCCGGCCGGTATCCAGCCCATGCCTTAGAAGGCTTCCCCCTGTGGCCCTTCCCCTGTGGTCCTCTGTGTCCCCTGTGGTTAGAGTTCGCAAGACAGTTCGCAAGACGTTTTCTCCGCCCGCCATTATCGCCGCAGCGCCCGCTTGCGGTGGAGTACCGTTTCGAGTGCGGCCTGCGTTTCTTTCGGCAGATGATAGGACTCGGCATCGTTCGGGAACTGATGCGACACGACATCAGCCTTGAACGCCAATATGGATTGTGTGATCAAGGCGGCGGCGTCTCCGTAGCGACGAACGAATTTCGCGGGATGTCCGAACGTCAGGTTCACCAAGTCGTGGAAAACGAGCACCTGGCCATCGCAATCCGGGCCGGCGCCGATGCCGATGGTGGGAGTTTCGACCTCAGCCGTAATCATGGCCGCAACTTCGCGCGGAATGCCTTCAAGGTAGATGCAAGCCACGCCGGCGCGGTCGAGCGCGACCGCATCGCGCATGAGTTGCTCGATGCCGCTCAGAGTTTTGCCCTGAACTTTATAGCCGCCCATCATGTTGACCGATTGCGGCGTGAGGCCGATGTGTCCGGCGACGGGAATCTCCGCATCGATCACGCGGCGGATCACATCCACGCGCTTCTCGCCGCCCTCCATCTTGACGGCCTCCGCGCCACCTTCTTTCACGAAGCGCGCAGCGTTGTGGATGGCTTCGTTGGTGTCAGCCTGATAAGACCCGTAAGGCATGTCGGCAATAAGCAGTGCGTCTTTCACCCCGCGGCGCACGGCCCGAACGTGGTGCAGCATCTCGTCGACCGTGACCGAGAGCGTGTTCTCGTAGCCAAGCATGGTCATGGCGAGCGAGTCGCCAACCAGGGCAATGTCGATGCCAGCCTCGTCGACCAGGCGCGCGGTGGCGTAGTCGTAGGCGGTCAGGCAGGTGATGGGATCGCGTTGAAACTTCTTTTCGCGGAGAGTAGCAGTGGTGATCTTGCGGCTGGGATAGCGCCCGCCGATAGGCGTGAGACTCACGGTGTCCTCCAGTGCCCCTCCGCAAACCTGGCGGATAGAGCCTGTATGCGTCGTCTTTCACCAGTTGGATGACGCTGGGGGGATTATAGCTGCAAAAGGAGGCGTTGGTCGATAGTCTTTGGTCACACTGGTCGTAACCAGCGTTCGGGGGCAATGCAAGTCTCTTATCTTCAATGAAGATGTAGCGGACAAGAAGCAGATCGCGTCGCTTGCTAGAATTACAGGATGCGCAGCCATCGCACTGTTATCAATGCCAAGGGTCAAGTAACCATCCCAGCCGAGTTACGGGAACGATTCGGCATCGAGAAGGGCACTCGCATTAACTGGAAAGAACTATCTTCGGAGCGCGAATTAATGTGGGAAATGGACGAGCGTCCTACGGAGTCACTTCGAACACATTTCCTAATCCGTTCGGTCCGCCCTCAAGAGTCGTGCCATAGAGGTTGCCTGCGCTATCCCGAATCAGGCCGCCGGGGAGCAACCGCCCGTTCGTGCCGTTGAAACTCCAGAGAACCTTCTCTGTGTAGCTGCCGGCGCCGTCTGGGGCCACGAGCTCGAAAACAGATCCATCGCCGTATGTGCCGCCGTGAAACGTGGTGCCGTAAATGTTCCCGTTCGCATCCAACACAACCCCGGCCCAAGGACCGGTGAAATTCGTGAAGGATACGAGAATCTGCTGCGTCCACTTCCCCGTCTTCCCAGGACTCAGCTTGTAAACCGTTCCGTTGCCTGCGCCGCCGGACCTTGTCCCGTAAAGACTTCCGGTCTTGTCGAGTACGGGGGTGCCATTTACGCCGTAGGAGTTCTTCCTGGCACTTTGACTGAACGTGTGAAGCACAGTCGGATTCCAATCGCCTTTGCCATTCGGTGACAGCTCAAATGCCGTCATCAACCCGGCGCCAAAGATGTTTCCGGCGGCATCCATCGTCAAACCGGCGTAGCTGGTATCGACGTTGTAGATCACCCGCTCCGTCCAGACGCCCCCGGACGCGCTCAACTCGAAAACGGTGCCATTGTCGTTGGTGCCGCCATACAAAGTGGTGCCGTAGAGATTGCCCGCCGGGTCCATGATCAGACCGGTTACCGGGTAGGCGCCATCCGTCCCGCCAGCAAAGCTGTACAGAACTGTTTCCTTCCAGTCCGCTCCCGCGGGACTGAGTTCGAACACGACGCCCCTGTCATGCGCGCCGCCTCCTTGCGCTGTTCCGTAGAGGTTTCCCGCACTGTCGAATATCACAGGGCAGAATGGATAACCCCCGTCGGCCCCTCCGGTGAAGCGGTAGAGCACAGTCTCGTTCCAACCTCCGCTGCCGTTCGGCTAAACCTCATATACGCTCCCAAATCCCCCAACCATGGACTCCGTCGTCCCATAGAGATTGCCAGCACCGTCAAACGTGACGCCGGATCGGGGATAATAGGGGCCATCGGAGTTACTGAAGGCGTGGAGCACAGTCTCAGTTTGGGCCTGCGCTGGGTGAGCGGCAAACAGTAGTGCCAATGCCATCAATAGAAGGAGAATCGGTTGCGTGAGCTTTGAGAACGACATGATTATGTCCCTAACGACGTGAGTTTGTCCCTAACGACCGGAATGAGTTTGTCAACGTAATCCGACTTCGTCAACTGTAGAAATCCTGAATTTCGTCATGGAGCGCTAAACACTGTTCCATCATCGAGATACGACCGGTTATGAAGAATGCCACTGCTGGAATGAAGCCCTGTCCTACCCTTGGCCGCGCAAGCCAGAAAGAATTGTTGGCAGTCAGAGACGTGGCACGCCCCCGTGGTTACTGCAGACCGCTCAGCAGCACAACATCATCACTCCTCGGACCCCACACCACCAGCAATCTCTTGCCGTCCCGCGACCAACGGAAGTCGCTAACTTCGCCTGATCCAAAGTGCGTTATCCGTCTCGGCTCTCCGCCCGCAAGGGGTTTTTCCCACACATCAGTCCACTCATCTTCCGCGGAAACATAGTCAAGAGCTTTGCCATCGGGTGACCAGTAAAAATCCCACGCTCCTAACTTTGCCTCCTCGATGGCATTGACAAGTCCCCCATCGCTCGCACGCAGCACTGATAGTGAAAGACGAGTATTTGGCTTGTTGCCGTTATAAAACGCGTAAGCCAGGAAATTTCCATCCGGAGAGATTCTCAGAGTCACCAGCACGCCTTCCCGAATCTTTGCGATGGTGACGGGATTGCCTCCGTCGATCGGAACCCGCATAATCTGCTGAGGCTGATCCGGCGTGGCGTAGAAAACCGCGTCGCCCTTCAGGGAGCAGGTCGGCGTCTTCGCGGGGCCTCGAGCGAGTGTCCTGCCGCCTGTCCCGTCCGCACTGAACCGGACTAATGAACCGTCATCCGTCCGGACTACAACGAATTGCCCGCAACTCATCGCTGATCCGCGAACGTTCGCCAGACGCTGCCAATCGCTGCTGTCCCCCTTCGTCGTCCAAATCGTACTGTCGTCCTTCGTGACCAGAATCCTGCCATCTACCATTTCGTCGACTGAAGACAACGCTACATCACCGGAAATGAGTTGCTTCGCAGGAGAAACGGGCTGGACGGGCACTACCCACAGACCCTTGCTGGATTGATCTCCGGTCACAACTACGGTCTTGCCGTCGCGGGAAATGTCGAGTTGCTCGGCCAGGCTGCCACCGTAGCCCGCCAGCCGGCGAATTCCGCCGATCCGGCCTTTCTCCAGCAACTTCCTCTGCAGCACCATCCACAGATCGCCTGCGTGAGAAAAAATCAGTGCTTTGTCGGGCGTCCATGCCGGATGCCCAATACACCCGCTGCCCGAATAAACCTCTTCTACCTTGCGAGTGGCGACATCGACGGCATAGAGCGAAGACCGCTGCGGAGTGACCGTGCCACGGAAAGGGATAGCCATCGTCCGGCCGTCCTGCGACCATGCAGCCCGGGGCAAAAAGCAGCCCCACGCGTACCCGGGAAACTGCGTGAATAATTCCTCGCCTGTACCGTCCGCATTGGCCGTTCGTACTTCCAAAGTGGAGGTGGCAGCCCGAAACCGAGCGAATACGAACCGTCGCCCATCCGCCGAGAAGCTAACTGGTGAATCGATATCCTCAATCAGTTTTTGTGTCGGTCCTCCGAGCGCAGGCATTCGGTAGAGGCTTCTGTAATGAGGATTGCCCTCATTACTACTTACGAAGTAGAGTTCGTTGCCATCCGGCGAAAACGTGAGGCCGACGTAATTCGTCTTCCGAGGAGGCAGGATTTCCACTTCGCCCGCGTTCGCCACCTGGCGCAACCGAACGGAACTCATCTCCCCATCCCATCGCGTATATGCCACATAACGGCCATCCGGGGAAAGGGCCACCGATTCCCGCGTGTGAACGCCTTCCAGTCTTCGGGCTTGTATAGCGGAAAAGCTTGATGCCACCCGTTGCGATCGTTCGTGCCGCCAAAATATTAGGCCCGCAATTGCCGCGATCGGAACCACGATCAGAGCTGCGATCAGAACTCCCACCGCAGCGGCCAATTCGCGCCTGTTCAAACTCGTTATCCAGGGAACATTCCGCATATGTGTCTGGCTCAGATCTTGACTTGGATCTTCGACGTACTGGATCGCCTCATCGGGCCCGATCTGGACTGAGTCATCCGGGCGCGCAGGCGAGTCGTCGTTCCCGCCGCTCTTTCCCTCACTCAGCGGCCCCTCACTCAGCGGCGCAACAAACCGATACCCTCTTTTGGGTATGGTCTCAATGAACAATGGCGAGTCGGAGGAGTCCCCCAAAGCAAACCGCAGCTTGCGCACGGCCGTGTTCAGCCCATCCTCGAAACCCACATTTGTACTATCCCCCCAAATTCGTTGCTGGAGTTCTTCTCGCGTGACTATGTCATCGGGCCGCTCCAGCAGCGCTTCCAGCACCAGAAAAGGGTGGTTTTCGATGTGCAGTGGCACGCCACGCTTATAGAGGCGCCCGGCAACGCGATCAATTTCGAACGGTCCGAAACGGAGCCTGACTGGTTGGTTTCTCGCTTGGTGCAAGCGGTCTCTCCAGGAGGGAGGGAAGAGGTGGCCCAGCATAACACGCTCCTCTGATCACGACAAATTGATTAGTGAGGGGTTATGTTTTCTTCATAACCGGTGCTATCTGGCTGATGAAACAGTGCTTGGCGGTTCATGACGAATTCAGTGATTCTCCTGTTGACTAGGTTCGCCAAGGCTGGCATCGTGTTCCACGATAGTTCTGTGCGCTTATCGGAAGGACGATAAAAGTATCAAGTCCACCCCCTCCGGCTTGTACTTCTTCTTCGTCAGAGAGGACGAAAATCATGTCGTTCACAAAGCTCATCCAGGCAGCCCTTCTCTTATTGGTGGGGTTGGCAGCGGTCCCATCAGGCTCGGCGCAGACTTATTCAGTGCTCTATTCGTTCACGGGGGGAGCAGACGGGGCGAGCCCCGAAGCCGCATTGATCCTGGATACCGCCGGCAATTTGTACGGTACCACTTTTGGCGCCACCGCATACCCGTACGGCCAAGTCACAGGCACCACGGCGGGATCGATATTCAAGTTGACTTCTGGTGGTGGATTCACTCTGCTTTATAACTTCGGCGCTGGAGGAGCGGACGGTGCAAATCCCTCGGGGGGATTGGTACGGGATTCTGCTGGCAACCTGTACGGCAGCACTTATAGTGGCGGCCCAAGCACAAATCCCAATTGTTTCGCGGGCCTGAACAAATTGCCAGCTGACGGCTGCGGCGAAGTTTTCAAAATGGATGCGAATGGAAATTTAAGTGTGCTACACAGTTTCTCTGGTAACTCTTACTGCTGGACTGGATGCGAACCGCTTGCGCCCTTGACTCTCGATGCGGCTGGCAATTTATACGGCACTACCTTCCTCGGCGGCAGCCGGGACTGCGACATATACAAGTTGAATAACCTGGCCGGATTGGAGAATTCCGACTGTGGGGTGGTTTTCAAGCTGGATACGACCGGCAAGGAGACCGTGCTGCATCGCTTTGGCAGTGCACGGAAGGAGGGCGACTTCCCGAATCCAGGATTGATCCTTGACACGGCCGGCAACTTGTATGGCACCACTCTTGGCGGCGGCATTAATCCCGGTGGCGCCAACGGCTTTGGCGGCGCCGGAACCGTGTTTAAGTTAGACCCTGCCGGTAACGAAACCGTCCTCTTCTTTTTCCAGGAGTTTGTTAGTGGCTACTTCCCGAATGGAGGTCTGCTCCAGGACAGTGGCGGTAACCTTTACGGAACGACGCGGGGCGCTGGTGACGTTGGACAGAATGGGGCATTCAAATTGGACCCCCAGGGTCATCTCACCCAGTTTTCTCAACTGGATGGCGTTCCTTTCGCGGGCTTGAACACGGATGGGGCTGGCAATTTCTATGGCACTGAACTAGACGGAGGGAATCAGGGCCAAAGTTGCGGATATTACGGCAATGCAACCTGCGGCAGGGTCTTCAAGATCGATCCCGCGGGCAACCTGACGATCCTTTACGATTTCAAAGGTGGATCGGATGGGGACGCGCCTTACGCGAGCCTGGTCGTGGATGCGGCTGGCAACTTGTACGGCACCACGGCGTATGGCGGTACGTTTAACAACGCTTGCCCATCAGGCTGTGGGGTGGTCTTCAAGATCACGCCGTGACCAGAGAGGATGAAAATCATGTCGTTCACAAAGTTCCTCCAGGCAGCCCTTCTTCTATTGGCGGGGTTGGCAGCAATCCCATCAGGCTGGGCACAGACCTACACGGTGCTCTATACGTTTGAAGGCGGGAGGGACGGGGCGTACCCCTTCGCAGGAGTGGTCCGGGATTCCGCCGGAAACCTGTACGGCACTACCATAGGTGCGAATGTGGGAGGTCTGGAGGGCTCGGTGTTCAAGGTGGGTCCTAGCGGCGGATTCACCGTGCTCCACAGCTTTAAGTATGGTGGAGCGGGAGGAGCGCGGCCCGGAGCTCTCGTCCAGGACTCTGCCGGCAACCTGTATGGCACCACTGCTGGCTGGGGTACCAGTCCACCAACGATTTTCAAGTTGACCAAGACCGGCAGATTTAGTGTGCTCCACACTTATGCCGCCGGATCGGGCGCAGGGGGAACTTTAACGCTCGACTCGGTCGGCAATCTGTACGGTGCAGGCGGGGACAGCTCGGCGTGCGGCGGACACGGCTGCGGTCTCATTTTCAAGCTTGATCCCAGTGGCAACGAAACGGTGCTGCACCACTTCCCGGGTGGAAAGAGAGGCACCGGTCCAAACGGTGGCTTGATCCGGGATGCCGCGGGAAATTTGTACGGGACGACGGCGTTTGGGGGCTTATATCATCACGGAATCGTGTTCAAACTCGACCCTTCTGGGAACGAGACTGTGCTGTACTCGTTCAAGGCGGAGCCGGACGGCTCCCAACCGAATGGGGACCTGATCCGAGACGGGGCCGGCAATTTTTACGGCACAACGGTCTGGGGTGGGCAGGGGAGGTGCCAAGGAATGAGCTGTGGCGTGGTCTTCAAATTGGATGCAAACGGCAATGAAACCGTGTTGCACAGCTTTACCGGCGGAGCCGATGGTGGAAATCCTGTCGCCGGCCTGGTCATGGACTCGGCTGGCAATTTGTATGGCACGACGGTGGTGGGCGGCGGCCCGCCGAGTTGCTTAGACGACACCTGTGGAGTCGTCTTCAAGTTGGATCCGTCGGGCACGGAGACCGTGCTCTACACCTTCGACTATCACAACCCAACGCCCGGCGTCGGTCCCGAAGCGGGCGTAATTCTGGACTCGGCCGGGAACATATACGGCACTACCTCTTTGGGCGGCGACTATCCCGATTGCCAGACAGGAGGCTGCGGAGTGGTCTTCAAGATCACGCCGTGACCGGCTCACGGAGGCGAATGACCCCACCGGATTAACGGCCCCGCTTAGGTTTAGCGTTCTCCCGTAACCATGCGGTGAAAGCAGCCTCGTCGAGCGTGCCTGCTGCCAGAGCCATGACGGCTTGGGTGGCATCTGCCTCGCTGGCCGTGAAGTCGAAGCCGTGGAGTTCCGGGAAGAGGACGCCAATCACAAACCCCGTCCGCTTATTGCCATCGATGAAAGGATGATTGCGGACAATGCCGGCAGTATACAGGGCAGCCATTTCGACAACGTCCGAAGTCTTGGCATAGGAATGGTGCTGGCGCGGACGCGCAAGGGCTGACTCCAGAAGGTCCCGGTCACCCACGCCGGTAGCGCCGCCGTGGAGCGCCAGAAGACGATCGTGGATCGCGAGCGCATCACGCTCTTCGATCCAGAGTGGTTCTTTCCTTTTCGGCGCCACGTTTCACTTTGCCAGCGCGTGAAGCGCGTTGCGATAACGGCCCATGATTTCTTCCGCCTTCGCCATTTTCTTCTCGAACGCCGGATCGTACGGCGTGAGCCGGTAATCGCCGTCCCCCGACTCGATAAGAAAAAGCCGCTCCCCGTTGCTGGTCTGCAAGCGGTCGATCACTTCCTTCGGCAGAACCACGCCCAACGAGTTGCCAAATTTACGGATCTTGAGTTCAACCACGGCGCTCCCTCCTGTTATTACAATTGTAATAACATCTGGCGTGACGGTCAAGATTAAGATCAAGACCGGACCGGAATCCAAGCCGCCGAAATCCGCAAAATGGGGCCGGTCGCGGCTCCGCGCGAAAGAGTATGGCGGAGGTCGGTATCGGAGGCGAGGATGAAAGTCATTTGACCGCCAAAAATGGGTGTGAGAAACTTAGCGTGGCTGTGTCTTATGACCCCTCGAAGTATAGTGCTCAAAGCAGTACCTCTTTTCATCGGAACCGTCTTCCTGCTTCCTCTTCTGGCCGTTCTTGCGTTCACGCAGCGCATAGAGCGAGAGACAAAGACAAGCTACCAAGCACGCGACGGCGAGGCATTGGTGATTATTTCCGTCTCCGGGGAGAACGGCAGGAATCATCTCGACCGCCAGTCGGTCGTAAAGATGACGAACGAGATCACTAAGAACGTCACCTGGCAGACCACCGACGGCAATTCCGAAGCCGCGGTTGGTCTTCTTTTCGGCAAGTACGAAATCGAGATAAGCGCTGTCGGATATTTGAGCCAGAAAAAGGAAGTCCAAGCCAACAACACACTCATTACGACTCGGATGGAGTTCTCCCTCCACCGTGATCCCAACGCAGTCGACCTCAACATATCCGAGGGAACGGTTCCCCCCAAAGCACGGGGAGATCTCAAGCATGGCCTTTCCGCTCTCAAATCCGCGAATCTTAAGGATGCGAAAAAGAGCCTGGATGCGGCTTACAAACTGGCACCGTCGAATCCGGACGTCAACTATCTGTTGGGCTACGTAGCCTATGAGCAAAAAGACCTTGCCCAGGCGCGCAGCTATCTGGGGACCGCTGCCAGCCTCAGTTCCCACAATGTGCGGGTATTGACGCTGCTCGGTCAAGTCGAAATCGCACAGGAAAACTATCCCGATGCGGCGGCCGCGCTGGAAAAAGCGACTGACGCCGATGCCGAGAATTGGACCACTCACAACCTGCTTGCTAACGCTTACCTGAAGCTGAAGAACTATGAGGGGGCTCGGCAACAAGCGGAGTTGGCCATCGCAAAGGGGAAAGGTGGGGCCAACGCGGCAAATCTGGCGCTGGGACAGGCCCTGGTGAATCTGGGCAAGAAGGAAGAAGGTATCCGGGCGCTGAAATCTTTCGTCCGGAATTCACCCACCGACCCCACTGTCCCCCAGGTGCGTGACCTCATCGCCATGCTGGAGCGACCGGACGCGAGTCCTCTTCCGGATACTCAAATCGCGCGGAAGAGCGAGACCATCATCGATCCTGTCTTCGCCACGCCTGAGCTCCCGGTCGCAGTCAATCCGTGGCGCCCCTCCGGAGTCGATGAAGTCCGGCCGTCTGTCGCCGAGGGAGTCAGCTGTCCCTTCGACAGCGTAATCGAGATGTCGGGTGAGCGTGTAAAGCAGCTGGTAGACGATGTCTCTCGGATTTCGGCGATCGAACACCTGGTGCACGAGCAGGTGGATGAAATGGGGAACCGCATTACGAAGGAAACCCGAAACTTCAACTATATCGCTTCTATTTCGGAGGACAAAGTGGGGTACCTTGCGGTGGACGAAGACCGGTCAGAGCGCATGGCGCGCGCCGACTTTCCTGACCGGATCTCCAGCGGCGGGTTTGCCGCTTTGGCTCTGGTATTTCATCCCCACATGCGGGAAAACTTCGAGATGACGTGCGAAGGACTGGGCAACTGGCATGGCCAGGCAGCGTGGTTGGTTCATTTCAAGCAGCGCGAAGACCGGCCTGCTCTCATCAGCGAGTACAACGTGGGTGGCCAAATCTATTCGTTGCGGCTGAAAGGCCGCGCTTGGATCACGGCGGACAAATTTGAGATCGTGCGGATCGAGTCAGAACTGATGAATCCGATGGCGCAGATCCAGTTGCGTTGTGAGCAACAAGTCGTAGAGTACGGCCCGGTCCGGTTCCAAAAGAATGTGGAATTGTGGCTTCCCACGAAGGCGGAAATCTACCTCGACTATCGCAAGCATCGCTATTACCGCAGCCACGGCTACGACCATTACATGCTGTTTTCGGTGGATTCGGTGGAAAAGACGAACGAACCCAAGGTGCCGACGACCAAGCTCCCAGAAAAGCCGACACCCAACTAACCTACGCGCTGGCCGCTTCCTCGCTCCCCAGTGGCAGGAAATACTGCGTACCCTTGATCGGCGCCGAGACTTTTTTCAGCAGTTCCTGCAAGTCTTCGTTGCGATCGACAAAGTCGATCTCGGACGTGTTCACGATCAGCAGGTCGGACTGCGTGTAGTGAAAGAAAAAATGTTCGTAGGCCTTCACCACTTCCATCAGGTAATCCTCGCTGATGGCCTTCTCGCCGGCCGCGTTCTTTTTCTTCAGCCGCTTCTTCAGCACTTCCGGCGTGGCCTGCAGATAGATGACCAGGTCGGGCGTCGGAATCTGTTCGCGAAAATAATTGAAGTAGCGATTGTACGTATCGAGTTCCTGATCGTTGAGGTTGAGGCAGGCGAAGAGCTTGTCTTTTTCAAAAATGTAATCGGAAACCACTGTCTTATTTGACCGCGGCCCCAGATCGAGCCCGCGCAGTTGCTCGAAGCGGCGGACCAGGAATGCCAACTGGGTCTGGAAGGCGGCGCCAGGCTCGCCTTCGTAGAACGCTTTCAGAAATGGATTGTCTTCCGGCTCCACGACGCGCTGGGCGGCCAGGCGCTCTCCGAGAACCCGCGCCAGTGTGCTTTTTCCAACTCGTATGGGACCTTCGACCGCAATGTAACGGGGAAGCTCGAAAAGCTTGGCCATAGATTTGTGATTAGCGACTGGCGACTGTCGTCAGGAACTGGAAAGCAGAATATATCGCTTCGCCTCGCGATGCAATGTGGGAAAAAGCGTCGTTGGTCGTTTGTCGTTGGTCGTTCGGGGTTTGTCGCTCGCTGCTCGCCGGTTTTCCGCAGGCGGGGTTTCTGCCGGTCGCCGGCGAGCGCTTTTGCCAACGACTAGCGACCAACGACCAACGACGAGAGGGACGACCGGATAGAATCTCCTCATGCTTCCCGCTCTAATCGGCCTGACCGCCGTTGCTGCTGCATCTGCCGCGGGATATCAATCGATGGCGCCCTCAGGCCAGTGGTACGGGCAGACGTTTGCTGGAGGAATGCCGGGGAGCAAGCAAATCGCCCTGACCTACGACGACGGGCCGAACGATCCGCACACGCTGAAATTGCTCGATGTTCTGGCAAAGCATAGCGTGCGGGCAACGTTCTTCATGATCGGCCACTACGTGCAGCAGCGTCCCGATATTGCGCGCGCGGTGGCGCAGGCGGGACATGTCATCGGCAATCACACCTTCACGCATCCGCTGCTCATCTTTGAATCCGAAGCGCGGACGCGGACGCAGCTTGTCGACTGCCATCAGGCATTAGAGGACGCAGTCGGCGAGCATTCGAATCTGTTTCGCCCACCGTTTGGGGGAAGACGGCCGGCAACGCTCAGGATCGCGCGTGAACTCAGACTGCAGACAGTGATGTGGAACGTGACTGGCTATGACTGGAATGCTCCGCCCGCCGCCGTGATCGAGAAGAGAGTCGCGCGCCAAATGCGCGGCGGCGACATGATCCTGCTGCACGACGGCGGACATCGCACCATCGGTGCCGATCGCGCGCAGACGGTGATTGCCACCGACAATCTGATCCGGCGTTACAAGAATGAGGGGTATGAGTTCGTGCCCGTGGAAGAGATGCGAGCGATCAGCCATCCGCTATCAGTAGCCGGATAGAGGTGTCAATTTCCATCGATGTCATTCTGGATGGGCAACGACTGAGGAGCTTATCAGTTGGTGAAATCGCATGAGTGTCCAGAAACCTGACTCGCACTGACAAATAACCTAAATAGCTTCATATAACTTTACCCTCGATGACACATAACACACAATATTTCGATTGACTTCGTGTTTAAGTAAGACGGCATCTGGATGTTACAGAGCGCCTAGCGGAGACCAGTCATGAGTAGGCTCAAGCCACCGGCGTCTTTACCTATCTTAGGAATAGTCGCTTCCAATCCTGCGTTTGCCCGAGACCGGCAAACTCACAATAGGTCTGCCAAAATCCGCATCCCACATTCGATGCGCACAAGCTGCTCGGCCTACCTGTGGATAGCTTCCCTGCTCGCGCTTAACGGGTGCACGCCTATAAAGGTCCGCCTGGGGATGAAGGTGTATCTCGACCAAACGCCCGTCACGTCCATCGCGGCCAGCCTGCCGAACGGCTCGGGGATCGCGCCGGGAGAGAAGTCCCCTCTAGTGGTGGTGCTAACTGAGCCGGACGGCAAAGTATTACAGACGGAAGGTGCAGGCCATGGCAAGGTTCTGTGGAAGGACCTCACCGTCACGCCGAGTGTTGTGACCGCCAATCAGAAAGGCATTGTGTCGCTTCCCCATGATCCCAGGAAAAGCGAAGGGAAGTTGGGGCACGTCATCATCACGGTACCGAGCCATCCCGACCTCCGCGCCGAGCTCGACATTCCCGTGAGGTACAACTATGCCTTCACCTCGAATTTCTCGGGCAGCAGCGGCTCCAGCGGCATGAACGGCAGCGATGGAATGGCCGGCTCGAGCGGCAGCATGGGCTCTCTCGATCCGAATAATCCCTCGGCGGGCGGAAACGGCGGAAATGGGACCGATGGCTCAAATGGCGGAGATGGAGGGAATGGAGGAGACGCGCCACCCGTGCAGGTCCGAATAGCATTCCGATCAGGGAGCAATCCTCTCTTCCAAGTCAGCGTCTCCGCAGCAGGCAAGCAGAAGTTGTACCTGGTAGATCCGCGGGGAGGTTCGCTGACGGTGAGGGCCGATGGAGGCGCCGGAGGTTCCGGCGGAAGAGGCGGCCGCGGCGGCCAGGGAGGCTCCGGAGGTATGGGAACGCCTAGCGGATCGAACGGCAGCAACGGCTCCGATGGACGGAGCGGCTTCGATGGTTCGCCAGGGAAGGGCGGAAGTATCACCGTGACCTACGATCCCCAAGTCAAACCTTTCCTGGGCATCATCCGACTCTCCAACAGGAGTGGCCCGCCGCCGGTATTTAAGGAAGAACCCGTGGCTGCCTTGTGGTGATGGTTGCTCGATCTTCCTGCGCCGCTCCCTACGCCGCCGCCAACGCGAACGCCTGCTTGGCCGCGGCGATGGTCAGCTGCACGTCGCGTTCGGTGTGCGCCGCGCTCATGAAGGCCGCTTCGTACTGCGACGGCGGCAGGTAGATTCCGTTTTCCAGCATCGACCGGAAAAAACGTCCGAACGCTTCGGTGTCGCTCTTGGCGGCGGAAGTCCAATCGGTGACTGGGCCTTCCGTAAAGAACCAGGTAAACATCGAGCCGACCCGGTTGTGGCACATAGTCACCCCGGCGTCTTTGGCTGCGGCCGCCACTCCGGCGACCACTTCTGCTCCAAGCTTGTCGAGCTTCGCATAAACATCCTTGTGCTCGCGCAAGTAGCTGAGCGTGGCATAACCAGCGGCCATCGCCAGAGGATTCCCCGAGAGCGTTCCGGCCTGATATACCGGGCCGAGCGGCGCAACCAGATCCATAATCTTGCTAGGACCGCCGTAAGCGCCCACGGGCAAACCCCCGCCGATGATTTTGCCCATCGTCGTAAGATCGGGCTGGATAGCATAGAGTTCCTGTGCCCCGCCATAAGCCAGGCGGAATCCAGTCATAACCTCGTCGAAGATGAGCAGCGCCTTATCGTGCGAGGTAACGGCGCGTAGAGCTTCGAGGTATCCGCGCGCCGGTGGCACGCATCCCATATTGCCCACAACCGGCTCAACGATGATGCACGCAATCTGGTGCTTGAATTTGTCAAAGGCTTGATCGAGCGCGCAGATGTCGTTGTAGGGGAGCGCGAGTGTGAACTGCGTGAATTCTTCAGGAACGCCCGCCGACCCTGGAATACCCAGCGTCGCCACGCCGGATCCCGCTTTCACCAGCAAAGCGTCGGCGTGTCCGTGATAGCAGCCTTCAAACTTCACAATATATTTGCGCTTCGTATACGCGCGCGCCAGCCGGATGGCCGACATGGTCGCTTCGGTGCCCGAACTTACAAAGCGAACTTTTTGCATGTGCGGAAAAGCGGAAATGACCAGCTCGGCAAGATCCGCTTCGGCTGGAGTGGAAGCTCCGAAGCTTGTGCCCTTACGCGCCGCCGCGATCACCGCCTCGACGACCGTGGGCGCCGCGTGTCCGAGGATCAGCGGTCCCCACGACCCGATGTAGTCTACATACTCGTTGCCATCCGCATCCCAAATGTGCGATCCATGGCCGCGCACGATGTATAGCGGGTCGCCTCCCACCGCACGGAAAGCGCGCACCGGGGAGTTCACGCCCCCGGGAATGAATTGTTCAGCGCGTTTCTGCAGCTTGCGGGATTGTTCCGTCTTGCGGCCCATCATTCCTCCACAGCAGCGGTAGCTAGGTGCGGGAGCCTCAGCTACTCAGACAATATAACAGCGGCGGCTCGATGGCTCGCAGCGCCTCCACGGCTGTGCCGACGCCCTGCCAGACTGAATCGAATTCATCGGACTTTCACAAAATTGCAATATTGCTGCAATCTGTCGCGGCTATCCTGATGCCAGTTGCCCTTCTAACCGGGAGGGTTTATCAGGACAGCCTTGGGGGGCTCCGGGCTGTCCTTTTTGTTTTGTGCGCGCTCGTCGCCACCCAGCCTCAGGCACGAGTCCGACTTGGGCAGCCTCTCCTGCGCGATCAGCCGACCCGCCGATGACGAATGCATGCCGGTATTAACCATGGTTAATGGTTTGTGATATGCTCTCGTTAATCGTTAGCACAGTTATCGTGCTGATAGATTGACTATGGGGCAAATGGGGAAACGAACTGGCAAGTCGATACGATGGACGGCAAGTGCGCTCCTAGCCATGTTGTCGCTGATGGCGGCCGCGACATGCGCAATCCCGGCATACGCGCAGCAGCCTGATGCACCCACTCCAACTCCAGTTCCAGTTCCAGTTCCAAAGTCCGAAACTCCCCCGGCAACCGCGGACGATGCGGCCAACGCGCCCGACAATGCCACCGCCATTGCCGATCCCGAATCGATGCTCCCGCATCTCAAGGACACGCGCTTCTGGCTCTCCGGGCAAATCAACTTCATCTTCCAAACTCATCCCGACTTTCACGCCGACTACAGCGGGCCGAACAGCCTCAGTCCTCGGTATGAGAAAGCCACCTCGCGCGTCATGACGCTCTATACCGGCGTGCGGCTCAACAATTCCACCGAGCTTCTGGTGGACATCGAAGAAGCCGGCGGCCAAGCGCTCAGCACCGGCCTGGGCTTGGCCGGGAACACGGATCTGGACATCGTGCGCAATCCATCATTGAGCAAGGCGCCGTACCTCGGGCGCGGCATGATCCACAAAGTGTTTGCGTTGAGCAAGGACAGGATCGAGAATCAGCGCACCTTTCTGTCACTGTTCGACGAATTGCCGCGGCGCCGCCTGGAAATTCGTTTCGGCAAGTTCAGCATGCCGGATTTCTTCGACCTGAATTCGGTCGGCGCCGATACGCATTTTCAATTCAGCAACTGGTCCGTGGACAACAACGGAGCCTGGGATTACGCTGCCGACACGCGCGGCTATACCGTGGGCATCGTGGCGGATTACGAGGACCGCAACTGGGGTTTCCGCTTCGCCGAAGCGCTGATGCCAAAGGTTGCGAACGGAATCGATCTGGTATGGCGGCCATGGCAGGTTCACGCGGAAAATTGGGAATTTGAGCTGCGCCATGGCGTCCTGCCGAAAAAATCCGGCGTCGTGCGGCTGCTCGCGTACACGAACTATGCCAATATGGGCATCTACCGCGATGCGGTTGCTCAGTTTAAAGAGGGCTTGGTCCCCGTTCCAGACATCACGCATCACCCCTGGCACATCACTCGCAAATATGGTTTCGGCGTCAACCTGGAACAGAATCTCACCCGGAATGTCACCGCATTTGCCCGCTGGGGATGGGACGACGGAAGAACGGAATCATTTGCGTATACGGAAATTGATTCGACATTCAACCAGGGCGTAGGAGTAAATGGCGCGCAGTGGCATCGCAAGCAAGACCGTGCCGGCATTGCCTTCGTGTCGAACGGCATCAAGAAGGATCACCAGATCTATCTGGCGGACGGCGGGCTTGGTTTCCTCCTGGGCGATGGAAAGTTGAACTACGGGCGGGAGAACATCGTCGAATCGTATTACACAGCACACGTCTGGCGCGGAATCTATATCGCTCCCGGCGTGCAGTACATCGTCCATCCCGGCTACAATCGCGACCGGGGGCCGGTAGTGGTGCCGAGCCTCCGCGCTCATGTCGAATTCTAGAGCCCGGACTCTTCTCTCTCGCCCGTCTCTGTTCCCCCTGTGGTCAAGTTTTTGCATTTAGCTGGGAACTGAGACGAAGTATCCCCAAGCCAAGGATTCCCGCGTCAACCGCTTCGTGTAATTCCGCATTCTTGCTTTTCCACGGTGTGAATCGCCCAGGCCATGCGCGGAGTATTGTGGGCAATCCCGAAGCGGCCCTGAGCATCGAGCAGAATGATTCCCCCGTGGCCGTTCAGCCGCTGCTTCAGATAGTTCATCGCTTCCGACGCGACCCACTCGGGTAGGCTGCCGGATTCGACGCGATCCGCCGCCCACTTCGCGAGCACGAGCTTCATGATGGGCTCGCCCCATCCGGTAGTGGAAGCGGCCGCGCTGAGATTGTCGGCATAGCAGCCGCAGCCGATCAGCGAAGAGTCGCCGAGGCGTCCCGGAGCTTTATTGAGCGTGCCCCCAGTTGAGGTTGAGGCCGCGATATTGCCATCGCGGTCAAGCGCGACGGCTCCAACAGTATCGTGCGAAATGGTAGGCGCGAACAGATCGTTGCCGCCGCCTGCGGCCTGGGCTTGATATTCGCGCAAGCGCTCAACCTCTCTGGGGATGACAAGATCTTCGTTGCGGCAAAGAGCGATGCCATGCTCGGCGGCAAAACGCTCGGCGCCTTCGGACACGAAATAGACGTGCGGACTGTCGCTAAGAATCTTCCGGGCGGCGCGAACCGGATTGCGGAGACGCTCGACACAACCGACGCCGCCGCCGCGCAGCGTCGCGCCGTCCATGATGAAGGCGTCAAGTTGCACCTTGCCATCGCGGTTCAGGAAACTGCCGCGGCCGGCGTCAAACGTCTCGTCGTCTTCCATTACGACGACGGCTTCTTCGACCGCATCGAGAGCCGAGCCGCCACGTTCAAGCGCACGCCATCCGGTAGCAGCGGCATTGCGCACACCGTTGAGGTGCGCTTCGACCATATCGTCGGGAATGGCCCACGCACCGCCGTGAACGACTAGAACTGGATTTGTCGGCACTTTCAGTCCTTGCGGGAAGTTGCGGGGAATAGTTTAGCAGGCATCCGCGTGAGTGTGATCCGTATCAGACGGAGATCTATTAGAACGGGAAACTGCGGAGACCAGGTTTCATCTATAGATTGACCGAGCTATGCCGCGCACCAGCCTGAAGGTTAGAAACATGCCCATGCACGCGACCAAGAAAGCGAGAACCGCTAACACGGTTCCGAAGATCTGACCGAAAACACCACCCACAGTCTCCGAAATTTGGGCTCTTATTAAGAGGCTGGCGACAAAGAGAGCAACCGAACCACAGGAGAAGACCGTGGCGACGATAGTCGCGCCAATTTTTTGTATCGTTCCTCTCGCAATCCAATCTTCCGAACCTAAAATATCCTTCCGACCGCGACCATACAGAATCGGTACGTTCTGGCCCCTGAACCACATCGTGCGTTTAGGCTGCCGCTCTCTCTTTTGCACTGTCAATAAATTACTCCCCTTGCGGGCCGCCCAAAGAGACCGTCGAATCCGCCCCTGTGATCCGTATTGATAACTCGGGCTAGAACCGCTACCTGCGTGCGCAATTTTGCTCTCGTTTTGTCTTCCCTTCCGCCCGCCATCATCGTCCTAATATTCTTTCCCCCTCTGAACCATTCCGTTCGGCTCGTGCTGGCCCCTCCGGTATAACCGATTAACCTGCGGCTCTCTCTTGTTCAGGGCATCGCTTTAGCGATGCCGAAAGCAGCACCCTCTAGACGAGCCTTTAGACGCTGCGGAACTATGCGGCCTTGGCGGGCGCGTCCATCTCCGTCGTCCGCTGCCAGGTGTAGATAATCCGGTGGATCACGGTAATAGTTGACAGCACGGCAATCACCCACAGCACGGGGGCCATAACATTGAACAGGGCGCCGATGATCAGCAGCACCAGACGCTCAGGGCGTTCCATGAAGCCGACGCGGCAGGTGCCAATCAGAGACTCGGCGCGGGCGCGGGCATAACTCACCATGATGGCGCTGATCATGGCCAGCGCGGCCAGCACTACGTAGAAGAATCGGTTGCCACGACCGTAAAAAACCAGCAATCCCAGGAAGAGCGACGCATCGCTGTACCGGTCTACTATGGAATCGAAAAATCCTCCGAAGCGGGTGACCTTGTTTGAGGCGCGGGCGACACGGCCATCCACCAGGTCGAAGAATCCCGATCCAATGATGACCAGGCCGGCATAGAAAAACATGCGGCGCTGGTTGTCACCGTTGGCGTATCCGAACAAAAACGCGGCGTAGGTGTTGACCATCAGTCCCATCAGGGTCAGGACATTGGGATTGATCCGCGACAGCGCGAGCAGGCGCACGATAGCATCGAGCAGAACGCCGCAGGCTCGCCCGACTCCGCTGGTCCACGTCATAGCGTCCAGCTCATAGCGCGCGACTCTTAGCTGTGCAACTCATTGTTTTGCAGCTCATTGTTCTGCAGCTCATTGCTTTGCAGCTCACTCTGATTTAGGCTTCGATTCCATTTCCAGCTTGGCTTCGGCGAGATCGTGCATGGTCGAGAGCTTAAGGATTTCCATTTCGCGGCTTCCACCGGGCGTTACAACCATGGCGGTATCGCCAACTTTTTTATTCAGCAGGGCGCGCCCGATCGGCGAGGTCGTCGAGATTCTGCCCGCAGCCACGTCCGACTGTTCACTGGCAACCAACTCGTACGTCATTTCTTCATTCTTGGTGCCGTCGAAGATCGTCACCGTCGAGCCCAGGCCAACTTTATCCTTGGGGATATTGTTCATGTTGACCAGGGACAGGTCGGCGAGCCGCTGACCGAGTTGCCGGACGCGCGCCTTCAAATACTCCTGACGCTGCTTGGCGGTGTGATACTCCGCATTCTCGCTAAGGTCTCCGAGCGCCACGGCCTTTTTAAGCTCTCTGGGGATATCGAAAGCCAGCTCATGCTCGAGCGTGTTCAACTCGTCCCGAAGTTTCTTCTTGATCTCTTCCGTCATCGCTTTGGGAATTATAACCCTCGACCGCCATGAACTGGCGCGCGCGCCCAGATTCACGCAGGAAGGCGCCGGCCCAACCTGCTCAGCCGAAATGACTTACGTTAAACAGGCCTCCGGGCGCCCCTTCTCGATTGCCTTAGGAGCGCCGCTCGGCTAGACTTGATACAGTTCTCCAGCTTCCCTCGGGCGAGGGCCCCTCCATGAACGGCAACGGCGTTTTCCACATCGGCGATAAGGTCGTATACCCCAACCACGGCGTCGGGATTATTGAACAAATCAGCAGCCGGACCATGGGAACCACGGTCGAGAAATTCTACCTGCTGAAAATCGCAGCCAGCAGTTTGAAAGTGATGGTGCCGTTTGCCAACGTGGGCAACGTGGGGATGCGTCCGGTGGTGCGCAATGGCGAGGTGGAGAAGATCGTGGACTACCTCTCCTCCGGCGAATGCATTAACGCGGCCGACTGGAAAGACCGGTTTAAAGAAAATTCCGATCGCATGCGCACCGGCTCGCTCTCGGACGTAGCCGCGGTGCTGAAGAGCCTGCTGATCCTCGGCCAAGGCAAGTCCCTTTCCTTCCGCGAAAAAAAGATGCTGGAGCGCGCCCGCTATTTGCTGGTCAGCGAAATCGCCATCTCAAGAAATTGCGAAGAGGGTCTGATCGAACAGGCGCTAACCAAGGCGCTGACAAAGTGTAATCTGCGCTTCCCCGAAATTAGTGAACTAGCCTCCTGACCGCGCTGGGCATCTTCCCCTGTGAACCCCCCCGTGCCCTCTGTGACCACTGTGGTGAAGATTTCTGTCTTTCTCACCGACTGGCCTGGGCTTCCATCCAGGATTGAAGAATCAAGACGGCGGCCATCCGGTCGACCGCCTGCCCCCGTTTCTTGATCGAAAGATCGGTTTCCCGCAGCAGCCGGTTGGCTTCGGTCGAGGTCCAACGCTCGTCCCATAGATGGACGGTCAATCCAAAATGCGCGTGCAGATCGTCGGCGAAACGGCGCATCTTTTCGGATTGGATTCCTTCCGCTCCGCTCAAGCGCAGCGGCAGCCCGACCACAATCTCCCGGACGCCGTATTTCGCGAGCACCTGTCCCAGAGCCTCCAGATCACGCCGTTTGTTCCGCCGCTGGATCGTATCCAACCCCTGAGCGGTGATCCCAAGCGGATCCGAGACGGCAACGCCGATTCTTTTCGAGCCGACATCCAGGGCCATGATGCGCCGATGGCCGATCATCCCAGGTGCATCCATCCCAGGTGCATCCATCCGTCAATTGTAGATTGCGGAGCACCGTGCGTCCCCCTGTGTTCTGTTCCCCTGTGAAACTCTGTGTCCCCTGTGGTGAGGTTTTTGGAATGTTGAATATGTCCAATCTGCCTTTCCAAATTCCAATAGTGCAATTCCCGCGCCACTAAGGCAGAATTATTGCCCAGTTCGGGAGCGGGGTACGCAACACAGTTATGGAAACCTCTGAAACACAACCCGGGCATCACTGGTCGCTGACGCTGCTGGGCATGGCCCTGGTCGTTATGTTCGCGTATTACGGCGAATCGGTGCTGGCGGTGCTCTTCTTTGCCATTCTGCTGAGCTTTATGCTCTCTCCCGTGGTGCAGGCGCTGGAGTATCTGCACCTTCCAAGAGCCCTGGCCGCGCTGATCAGCGTGGTCGTTCTGCTGGCGGTGCTCTATGGCATCAGCGCCGCGTCGTACAACCAAGCTGTAATTTTCGCCGACAACGTTCCGAAGTATTCGCAGAAGATCCGCTCCATCCTGCAACCCTTCCGCCAGGAGGCGGAAAAGCTCGAGAAGACGGGCGAGGTGGTCGGCGCTTCAGAGGACACGAATGTAGTGCCGGTGCGGCAAGTGCAGAGCTGGTCCGAGGTGCTTACCCACGGAGCCGGTACCTTAACCGACATCCTCCTGGCGGCGTCGTTCATCCCGTTCCTCGCCTACTTTCTGCTGACCTGGCAAAGCCACGCGCGTTCCGCCACCGTCATGCTGTTTCCCTTGCATCACCGGCATACGGCATTCGTAACGTTGGGGCTGATCGGAAAAATGTTGCAGAGCTTCATCGTAGGGAATCTGCTAATCGGACTGCTGATTTCGGGCGTGAGCGTGGCGATTTTCGGGTTGCTGCACGTTCCGTTCTTCTACTTCGTAGGTTTTCTGAGCGGCTTTCTCAGCCTGGTCCCTTACCTGGGAATTGTGCTGGCGATGGTGCCGCCGATCCTGGTCGGACTGGGACAACTGGAGCCCGGAGAGTTGTTGGTGGTGGTGCTTTGCGTGGTCGGCCTGCATCTCTTTGCGCTGAATGTTCTCTATCCCAAGCTGCTGGGGAGCCGCCTGAAAATCAATCCGCTGGCAGTCACGCTCGCCCTCCTGTTCTGGGGAGCGGTCTGGGGAGCAATCGGACTGGTGCTCGCCATTCCAATCACCGGCGCAATCAAGATTGTCTGCGACCACGTCGAGTCGATGAAACCGTATGCCGATTGGCTGGGGGAATAGTGGAAAGCACGCTGAATAATCAAAAAGCCCGACCGTTGGCTGCATGCTCGGCGGGAGGCGCTCCATTATCGCCCGCGATTTCCAATCCCGCCTTGCGAAGACCGTCGACCAAGTGCTGGATGAGTTCGGCATCCCACCACTTCCGGAGTTCGTCGCGCGCAACGACGGGGAAATCCGGTCTTATCGTGAGGAGCTCCCGGACCGCATTACTCGCTGCATCCCGTTCGCCGAGCTGCGCGTACGCGGTGGCAAGCGCGAAGTGCGTTCGCCAAAAGGCGGGCATGTTGACTTTGAGAACGGCGTCCAGCGCGCCCTGGTAGTCGTGCTGGCGGTAAGCATTGAAGAACAAGGGGAACCAGTACCATCCGGGATGATTCGGATTGAGCTGCGTAGCCCGTTCCGCCAGAGAGCAACCTCGCTCCCAGTCGCCGGCGTAGGCAATCTGGAAGCCCAGATAGGCGGCAGTGAATCCATCCATGGAGTTGAGGGCTAGAGCGCGTTCCGCCGCCGTGCGGAAAGCCCCGAGTTCCCGCCGGAAGAACAAGGCCGAAGCCAGTGCGTGATAGGCGAGGTGGTTGGCCGGTGCGGCATCGACCGCGCGCCGAGCCGCTGCCAGCGCCCGCCCGATCGGATCGGGCTGCGGGTTGAACCCATGCGTGTATTCTTCCCGGTAAAGCATCGACAGCATGGCCCAGCAATCGCCGCGATCGGGAGGCTGCTGGACGGCCCTTTCCAAAGCTGCCCTTGCCGCCGCGTGCTCAGGCGCATTGAGGCGCTGAAAGTGCGCGAAACTGCGAAGCACCGCCTCGTAAGGGCTTAGCCCATCGGGATCCCGGTTGCGGAGAGCCTCGGTCATGCTGTGCGGCAGAATGCCTTGTGTATCTGCCACCGTGGAAACGATCCGAGGCACAACGTCATCCAGCAATTCGAACACAGCGTCGGGACGAAAGGCGCGGTCGTAGGTTTCTGCCCACAAACCTGCGCCGGAACTCGCATCCACCAGCTGCGCCGCAATGCGAATCTTCGATCCCGACTGGCGTAGACTTCCCTCCATCACGTAGCGCGCCCCCAGTTCATTGGCCGCGGTGCGCACGTCCAGTGCTTCGCGTGCGTAGCGCACCGTGGAACTGCGCGCAATAACCTTGAGATAAGAGAACCGTGACAGGCCCGTCACGATGTCCTCAGTTAGTCCTTCCCCCAGCGCCGCGAGGTCAGGGTTCCCGCCGCTGTATCTGAACGGCAGGACGGCCACCCAGAAACCTTCTCCGGCGCGGGCGGCGCCCGAGTCGGGCGCGGCAACGGAACGCGAGGCTGAGGATGAAGCGGACGCCGTGGGCGCGAGCCGCGCCAGATCGCGTAATTCATTGCTGACATCGCGCGCCGTCTGGAGGCGGTGGCGCGGATCTTTTTCCAGACAGCGCCGGATGATGCGCGCCAGGTCACGTGGCAGATCAGAACGAACGTCGGTTACGAGCGGCGGATGGTCGCGCAGAATGGAGGAGACCAGCTCCGCCGATGAAGTGCCCTCGAACGGTCGCCGGCCCGTCGCCATCTCGTGCAGCATGACGCCCAGCGAGAAGATGTCGGTACGATGATCGAGCGCCCGTCCCGTGACCTGTTCTGGCGACATGTAGGCCGGTGTCCCCATGACGATGCCCGCCTGTGTTCGCCCGGCCGCCGTCATCGTGGCATCGTTTGAGGTCTCGGGGCTCACATCTTTCGCTAAACCAAAATCCAGCACTTTCACGCGGCCTTCAGCCGTCACCATCACATTGGCGGGCTTCAGGTCGCGATGCACGATACCTTTCTCATGCGCCGCAGCGAGCCCCTCGGCCACCGCACCGGCAATCTCGACGATGCGCTGGACGGGGAGACCGTTCGCGGAGATCATGCGATCGAGTGGCTGCCCCTCGATCAGCTCCATGGTGAGAAAGTGGACGCCATCGCATTCCTCGACCGAGTACAGAGTCACGACATTAGGATGGTTGAGGGCGGCAACGGTGCGAGCCTCGCGATGGAACCTTGCGAGCCGGTCGAGATCTAGCGCCATCTCATTGGGCAGAATCTTGATTGCGACGCCACGCCCCAGCTTGGTATCCGTCGCGCGGTATACCTCTCCCATACCACCGGCGCCGATGGGCGTCTGAATTTCGTAGACGGCGAGGCGAGTACCGGAAGCCAGGGGCATAGAACGTCGAACGATTCTACTCTAAGTAGACAGGCGAACCCCGTGGCTGTGTCCGAGTCACGGACTATCCGAAAACAATCCCCTTGGCAGCGTAGCGCTCCGGCTGGAGACTGACCAACCGCAAGACTTGCCTGCTGCAATCTGACCTCTACCCCGCCCAGCCGGTTCTTCAGACCCTGTACTCTGGCCACTTTGTGGCAATCTGAAAACCTTCTACACTAAAACCTTGCGCGCGCTGATCAAACTGCTTTTGGTTGTCGTTCTCGCCGCCGGCGGCTGGGCCGCATGGCAGATCTATGTCCCCCTTACGCCGCCCGCCGATAGTTCTTTGCTGCTGCGTCCCGGATATTCGACGCGTCGAATTGCCGCTGAGCTGAAAAAGGCGCGAGTGATCCGCAGCGAACTCGTCTTCGGGCTCTGGTACGTATTGCATCCCAAGCCATCCCTGAAGGCCGGCGAGTATCTTTTTGAGCGGACCGCGAGTCTGCCACAGGTTTACGAGCGCATCGCGCGCGGCGATATCTACTTCCACGTGGTCACCATTCCCGAAGGCTACACAATGTTCGACATCGCCAAGGCGATGGAGGACGCCGGGCTCGGCCCGGCAGCCAATTTCCTGCACATCGCCGAAACCAAGACCCAGCTGATTTCGGATCTGGCGCCGGAGGCCAAGTCGCTCGAGGGCTATCTCTTCCCCAGCACTTACCAGTTCACGCGCACGCAGAGCCTCGAGGAAATGGTGGCGGCAATGGTCCATCAGTTCCGCCTGGTGGCGCAACAGATCGGGCTGAACTCCAACTCCGGTTCAAACTCGGATGTGAACGAGGATGTACACAAGATTGTGACCATGGCCTCGATTGTCGAAAAAGAGACGGCTGCTCCCGAGGAACGGCCGCGCGTGGCCAGCGTCTACTACAATCGGCTGGCGAGAAACGTTGCGCTCGACGCCGATCCCAGCGTGATCTACGCGGAGTTGCTCACGGGCACCTATCAGGGAAGCCTCCATCACGCGGACCTGGCTGTGAACTCCCCCTACAACACTTATCGTTTCCCGGGATTGCCGCCGGGGCCAATCGGCAATCCGGGAAAAAGCTCCCTGGAAGCGGCTCTGCATCCCGAGAGCACGGAGTTTTTTTACTTTGTCAGCGATGGCAACGGCCACCACCGCTTCGCCCGCAGCCTGGAAGAGCACAATCGCAACGTGGTCGCCTATCGCCACTCACTAGGCCTGCGGTAGCAGCCGGCGAGATTCCGCCCTCCCCTGTGGGTGTGTCCCTGTGGTTCCCCGTGTCCCCTGTGGTTGCGGTTTGTCGGATTTCACCCCCGCACTCCGCCCTCTTTCATCACGAACCACATGTGTGACACCCCTCACAGACAGGTAATCCGCCCCATGCGACAATACTCATCTGATTGGGGCAGTTCGGGGCGTGCCCGTCAACCATGACGGCCACTCGAGTCTGCCCCAAACCCATTTTCAGCGCTCTTTGACAAGTTGAGGCGATTAGCGGGCGTGAGCGGAGCGGGAGCCCGCTGCCGAAATCCTGAGCGAAGCGAAGGATCTTTGGAGTTTGAGACATGCGGATGTCTACTTTCGGCCCCCTCCCAACCCCACGCCAATCGAAGCATTCCGAAGCTAAGTCCTTATATATGTAAATGATGGAGCTAAGTCTTTATTCCTCAATGTGTTAGCGGAAATCGGGGGGGGGGGGGGGGGGGGGGGGGGGACAAAACCTGGCGCATCGCTGACAAAAAAGACCGGGGAAATTCGTGGCACAATGTTCGATCGACGCAGGAATATAGAGCTAACCCGTGAAGGCGTCCCCGATACGAACCGTACTTACCACGCCTGCGGTAAACGAGGAACCCTTCGCTGCCATATACTAATCAAATACTCATGTGGCAAAAGTCCTTCTGGGTACCGGCATAGGAATGTATCGCCCTCATCTCCGCATCCTCTTGCTCTTATTGCTGACGACGGCTACTTTTCCGCTCGGCGGATGCCTGTTCCGGACACGTACTCTGGACCGTCAGCTTTCCGACCGGCCGCTGAAAGCCGCGACTCAGCAGGATCTGATCGAATACGTCAACACCGAGGCCACCAAGATTCAGTCCATGCAGGCGACCGTGGATATTGACGCTTCCGCCGCCGACCTGAAAAATGGCCGGGTCACGGATTACAAAGAAATTCGCGGCTACGTGCTGGCGCGCAAGCCGGCCATGCTGCGCATGAAGGGACTGTTGCCGCTGGTGCGGAACACGGCCTTCGATATGGTGAGCGACGGGCAGGAATTCAAGGTATGGCTTCCTACCAGGAATAAATTCGTCGTTGGCTCGAATAATGCCGACAACTACCAGCCCGACAAGCGGCTGGAGAACATGCGGCCGCAATACATCTACGACGCGCTGCTCATTCCGGCAATCGGCACGGATGAGATTGCGGTGCTTGAAAATGGTTACGAAACCGTTCTGGACGCGAAGAAGCATCGGGTTGATCAGCCCGATTATGAATTGGCGGTCATCCGCAACGGTCCCAAGGGCTGGTATCTATCGCGCCGAATCGAGTTCAGTCGAACGGATCTGTTGCCGCACCGGCAAAGAATCTATGACCAGCAGGGAAACGTTGTGACCGACGTACACTATCAGGATTACAAAGACTACGCGGGAACTACATTCCCGACCATGATCGAGATCGAACGGCCGCGCGAGAATTACGACATTACCCTGAGCATAATTAAACTGGAAATCAATAAGGCGCTGAACGACGAGCAGTTTGCGCTGGAACAGCCCGCTGGGGCTGAAGTGGTGCATCTCGATCAGCCCGGTCCCAGCGCGGCCAAAGCGTTGGGCGGCCCAAGCAAATAGTTCCCGGAAAAAACATGATGAATCGCATGGTCGTAGGGAATCTGGTGCATCGGCCGTTGCGCTCGCTCATCAGCGTCGTGGCCGTGGCGCTCGAAGTCACGCTGATCCTGCTGATCGTAGGCCTCTCCCTCGGAATGCTGCAGGACACTCGCGCCCGCGCCGCCGGAATCGGAGCGGACGTGCTGGTGCTGCCGCCGGGGTCTTCTTTCATCGTCGGCCTGACGGGTGCGCCCATGCCGATCAAGATCGGTGGCTTGCTGAAAAACCTGCCTCATGTGAAGAGCGTCGCTCCGGTGATCACGACCATCGCTTCGGCGGGTGCGCTTGAGATCATTGCAGGGATCGACTTGCCCAGCTATGAAAGCATGTCGGCGGGCTTCCACTATTTGGACGGTGGTCCATTTCAAGGGCCGAACGACGTGCTGGTTGACGATCTCTTTGCCAAGTCCAAGCATGCCAGGGTGGGCGACACGATCGAGATTCTGAACAACAAGTTCCGCATTTGTGGGATCGTGGAACGAGGCAAGGGCGCCCGCAAGTTTGTTCCGCTGGCCACTCTGCAGGATCTGATCGGCGCCAGGGACAAGGCCACGATCTTCTATCTCAAGCTCGACGACCCGGCCAACGCGGATGCGGTTGTCGACGAGATCAAGAGCGTGCCGGGCATGGAGCGTTATGTGGCGAACTCGATGGCTTCCTACCTGGCCATGATGACCACCAGCAATTATCCGGGTCTCTCAACCTTCATCAAAGTCGTGGTCGGTATTTCGGTGGTCATCGGATTCATCGTAATCTTCCAGGCCATGTACACGGCGGTGATGGAGCGGACGCGGGAAATCGGGATCCTGAAGTCGATGGGGGCGTCGAAGCTGTATATCGTGAACGTGGTGCTGCGGGAGACGGTACTGTTGGCGCTCGGTGGCATCGCGCTGGGCATCGTTGTCAGTCTGGCGGCCCGGGCGGCATTGGCACAGAGGTTCCCGCTGCTGCAGGTAGTCGTGGACGGTGGCTGGATCGTGCGCGCCACCCTGATTGCGATTGCCGGGGCGATTGTCGGTGCGCTGTATCCGGCGTTCAAGGCGGCCCAGAAGGATCCCATCGACGCCTTGGCGTACGAATAGGGCCGACGCCAATCTCTTATTTCGCTTTTAATTCGCCATGGCTTGTCGGATTTTTCGGTCCTAACAAATTTCCTCATAATTTTCCTCGCAAATCTGGCGAGAATGCACGATACTGCCCGTGAAACTGCCGTGCTATAATCACGCGCCGTACCCGAAGCAATGCAGTTTCGCAGCCAGTTGTCCTAATTCCCTGGCCCTGCGCTCGGATGCGCAGGGTGACGAAATACTTTAGGAGGAGATATGCGCTTCGATGATCCGACTCTGTACGGTCGGGACGATGAGACCGATGAGTTCAGCGACAGCGGCGCCTACGGCGAATCGCTGGAAGAGGATTTGGAAGAAGAGGAAGAAGAGGAAGAAGAACCCGTTCTCGTAGAGGAAGACGACGAGATTCCCGTGGTGCCAGCACGGGAACCTGTGCGAGCACCAGAGCCCGTAACTCCATCGGGTGGCGGCGGCGGCCAGGGTGGGCCTCCGAAGAAAGCGCCCGCCAAGAAAGCTCCGGCCAAGAAGGCGCCCGCCAAGAAAAAGGCGGCAAAGAAGCCAGCAAAGAAAAAAGCGGCGAAAAAGCCCGCGAAGAAAGCAGCGAAGAAAAAGGCAAAGAAGAAAGCGTCGAAGAAGCCGGCCAAGAAAAAGGCAGCCAAGAAGGCTCCGAAAAAAGCTGCGCGCAAAAAGGGCCGCCGCCGTTAGCTGTTCACGCTATCAGCCCAAATAATGGCTGGAGGCCGGCGCTCTTTTCCCGGCTTCCGCCATTTCATTTACTTTCCGTCGGGCACGATTGCATCCGCTTCGATTTCCACCAGCATCTCTGGCGAAACCAGGGCCGTGATCGCCATCATGGTGCCCGCGGGACGAATCTCGCGGAAAAACTCTCCGTGGGCTTTTCCAACTTTTTCCCAATCCGCAATGTTGGTAAGGAACACGCGAGTGCGGACGACATCTTTCAACGAAGCTCCGGCTCGCTCCAGCGCGCGTTCAATGTTTTTGAGGGTCTGAACCGCCTGCGCATACGCATCGCCCGCGCCGACGATTTTGCCGTCGGCTCCAGTCGCAGTTGTACCCGCAACGTGGACATACGCACCGGCGCGAACCGCACGAGAGTAACCAACGATCGGTTCCCACGGTGTTCCGCTTGAAATGTTGATCCGCTCCACTTTCCCTCCGTTTTCCCGTTCTCCTTGCGTAAATAGATTCAGGGAACCAAATTTTCGATCCACGCGACGCGGAAATTAGCAGCCGCCTGCTTTGGCTGCCAATAGATACGCAGAAACCCTGCGCCCCGCGCGTGCTTCTAACTATAGTGAGTGGCTCAATGGTGACTTGCGTTAGGTAAGAATTAGAGGTATCTAATCCGCATAGGGTTTTGTTCCGATAGGAGCTAAGAGAGGGGCACGGCGAGAGAAGGAAGTGGGGGCCATGGAAATGATTCCGGAGAAGCATCCGCTGCAGCAGCTATTCCTTGAACTGGTCGGCCGGCATTATGCCGAGGAGATCGGAATTCGTGATCCCCAACTCGTGGGCTACGTCGCACATCTGCTGGCGGAGTTTTGCGATGCCGAGCAGTTGCTGAAAATCCGCAATGCGGCGGGGAAGCCCTTGAACGACGTGGGCGAGATGCTGATCGAGTCGGACCCGATCTATGGTCCAGCGCCCTCGTTCGACCGCGAACGCCAGGTTCGCAAGCACATTGGGGACTTTACGCTGTTTTACGCGGGCATGTTCCCGGAGAGCATCAACCATTACCGGCTCCGCCGTCAGCGGGTCGAGAGTTTCGTGGATTGGATGAAAGCCGGGAAAGAAAGCTATTACATCGTCTCAAAGTTCGAGCACTTCGAATATGCCAAGGTGGCGCCGCTGTTCGCGCAACTCTCACAAAGGTTTGAACAGTGCGTTTATGGACTGAATCTTGTGAAGAACGAACTTGAAGTAATGCAGCATCCGATCGCGCGGATGAGCAACGAACTGATTATGTAGGATCGCAGAGGTGAAAACCGATGCGCGCTGAATTTGGGTTTTACCTCTGCAATTCTGACCTCTCATCTCTGACCCTTCACTTCTGACCTGTCACCACTCGCCTGCCCGCGATTTCAAATCTCCCTTCCAGCACAATTCTGATCGCTTCGGGATACGCGATGTGTTCCTGCTCAAGAATGCGCGCGGCAAGCGTGCGCTCGTCGTCGGAGTCCAGCACAGGCACGGTTTTCTGCACGATGATGGCGCCGTGATCGAGTTCCTCATCCACCAGGTGCACCGTGCAGCCTGACACTTTCACACCATAGGCGAAAGCCTGCTGCTGCGCTTCCAGGCCTGGAAACGCGGGCAGCAAGGACGGATGGATGTTGAGAATTTTCGTCGGAAACTGCTGTACAAACCAGGGCGAGAGCAGGCGCATGTAACCAGCGAGGCAGATGAGATCGACTTTGTTATCCAGAAGTGCAGCTACAACTTCGCGATCGTGCTCCTCGCGTGGCTTACCGTTCGATGAAATGACCAGCGCGTTGAGTCCTCGCAGGCGAGCCGTCTCAAGACCGGGAGCATCGGCGCGGTTCGAAATCACGACGGCAATGCGGGCATTGGGTATCCTGCCCGCCGCAATGCTGTCGGCGATGGCCACAAAATTGGAGCCGCGTCCGGATAGAAGGATGCCGAGATTTTTCATAGGACAACATTATTCACCATCTGTAGTCGAGACGGGTCTTGCTCCGCCTTCTTTGGATGCGGCGTCTACGCGGGCGAGGGAGACGCGGCAAGCCGCGTCTCTACAGGACTGGGTCTAGCTGAACATCACCTTGCGATCGCCTTTAACGATGCGGCCGACGCTGTAAAATTTTTCTCCGGCGCGTTCCAACAGCGTCTGCGCCTTCTTGAATTTCTTGGCGGGGACCACGATCAGCATACCGAGGCCCATATTGAAGGTGCGGAGCATTTCTTCTTCAGCGACATTGCCGAGTTTCTGAAGATGTTCAAAGACGGGTAGAACAGGCCAGGTGCCGAGTTCAATCACGGCCGACGTGCCTTTGGGCAGCACTCGGGGCAGGTTCTCGGTGATGCCGCCGCCGGTAACGTGCGCCAGCGCCGCGACGCACTCGCCCGCGATCATCTTCCGAATAATCGACCAGTAGCTGCGATGGGTCCGCATGAGTTCGTTGCCGACCTTGTTCTTGATCTCGCTGACAAAGGTCTCGAGGGAATAGCCCGCGATTTCAAAGAGAAGTTTGCGAGCCAGCGAGTATCCATTGGTGTGCAGGCCGTTGGAGGGCAACCCGAGGACGCAATCCCCCACCTGCACGTCTTTGCCACTGATGATGCGGTCGCGCTCGACCACTCCGACGATGAATCCGGCAAGATCGTATTCGCCTTCGGGATAAAACCCTGGCATTTCCGCGGTCTCGCCGCCGATCAGGGCGCAGGCGTTATGCTTACAGGCTTCGGCGAGGCCGCCGACAATTTTTTCAGCGACTTCCGGGTCCAGTCTGCCCGTGGCCAGGTAGTCCATAAAAAATAATGGCGCCGCACCCTGCACCGCGATGTCGTTCACGCAGTGATTCACGAGGTCGGCGCCGACGGTGTGGTGCATCTTCATTTCGAAGGCCACTTTTAATTTGGTGCCTACGCCGTCCACGCTCGAAACCAGCACCGGATCCAAATACTTCTTATCAACCGAGAACAAGCCGCCAAAGCCGCCAATCTCGCTCAGTACTCCCTTGGTAAAGGTTTTGTGGGCAAGATACTTGATGCGCTGCTTGGTGCGGTTGCCACGATCAATGCTGACACCGGCATCGGCGTAGGTGATGGAGTCGCCTTGGGGGTTGGGATGCTGGGCCACTGTTCAGTCCGTTATTGCCGGGGTGGAGAGATCTGGTGCGCCACGAGCCGGTGGAGACGTTTCAAGCGCAACAAATTCTAGCACGTCTGGAGTTGCCTCCGGCGGGACGGAGGTGGGTCGCTGCAACAGAAAACCCCGGCCAGTGCCGGGGCCCAAAACGAAAAGGGATGGTGAGCTTATTTCGGTTCGTCCTTCTTCATCTCGTCTTTCTTCATTTCGTCTTTCTTTTCTTTCTTGTGGTATTTGTGGTGGTGCTTTGCTTTGGTGTCCTCTTTTTTGTCCATCGGCTTGTCCATCTTGTCCATCGATTTGCAGGCCGACTTGTCACCCTGGGCAAACGCGAACGACGACATCGAGACGGAGAGAGCAACGGCGAACAGCAACGCGAGTACTTTCTTCATATTTCGATGCTCCTTTGAATGTTCTTTCGCACACGAACTCCCGGGAATTGTGATGTGATTGCCCCGGGCCAGCGAAATTGTAGACCTGGGACGAGGCTTTTCCAAGTGCAATAGCAAACACCCTTTATAATGCTGGTCCAACTCTTTTCTCCCGGAGACAAAGATGAGAATTCTGCTAGTTCTACTTTTCGCCATGCTGACGATTCCTTTTGCGGTGGCGCAACAAAACCAATCACAGAACACGACGCCGGAGAGCGCGAAGCCGGTCACGTCCAGAAAAGATAAAAGCAAGAAGGAACCAACGCCGGCGAGCGCCGCAACTCCGGATAAGTTCGCGGAAAGCGGCAAGCCCGCGGAGCCGCCCAAAGCCGAGTCAAGCGAAACCACTGATAAAGATAAAGATAAAGATAAGGACAAGGAAGAACATTACGATGTGGCGGAAGTTCTCCCCGTAATCACGCATCACCAGGTCGCGTTAAACGGCAAGACGCTCAGTTACACGGCGACGGCCGGGAGGCTCCCCATCAAGCGCGGCGACGGCAAAATAGAAGCCGAAATGTTTTTCGTCGCCTACACGCTCGATGGACAGGAGGCCGGAAAGCGTCCCCTGACGTTCTCGTTCAACGGCGGCCCCGGCTCTGCCTCGGTGTGGCTGCACATGGGCGCGCTCGGACCGAAACGCGTCGTGCTTCAGGCGAACGGCTTCATGCCGTCAGCCCCTTATCGTTTGGAAGACAATCCCAACACGCTCCTCGATCGCAGTGACATCGTCATGGTGGACGCCATGTCCACCGGCTACTCGCGCGCCGCGACCGCCGATCTTGCCAAGAAGTTTCTGGGTGTGAAAGGCGACGTACAAGCCTTCGGAGAATTCATCCGCCTCTACATCTCCCGCTACGATCGTTGGGGCTCTCCGCTCTTCCTGCTAGGGGAAAGCTACGGCACGACGCGCGCCGCCGGCATCGCCGGCTATTTGGCCGACCACGGTATCGCTTTCAACGGCGTGACCCTGCTCTCGATGGCCGTGGATTTCCAGACGCTCGAATGGAATAAATCGAATGACCTGCCCTATTTTCTGCTCGTGCCGACATTCAACATGATCGCCGCTTACCACCACAAGCTGGCCGCCGATCTTACTCAGGATATGGCGAAGACACGCGATGAAGTCGTGCGTTGGTCCACCAATGATTACGCGCTTGCTCTCGGCAAAGGCGACGCCTTGACGGCGGAAGAACGCCGCAAGATTGTCGATCAATTGTCACGCTACTTAGGGTTGCGTCCGGAGGTGATCGAAGCGCACAGCTTGCGCATCGACGTTCCCACCTTCACCCACGAGCTGCTGCTCGATCAGAAACTGGTGGCCGGCCGCCTCGATGGCCGGTTCAGCAGCCCAGATCCCGACGAAGATCGTCTCTTCTATGATCCAACCAGCGCCGCTATTCTGCCGCCTTATACCTCCGCGTTCAACGGCTACCTGCGCACCGAACTCAACTACAAGTCCGACATGCCCTATCGGGTCTTCGCCTATGACGAACCCGGATTCCAGAAGTGGGAGTGGGGCAACGCCGTGGAAGGCTTTCCCAGCACGGCGGGCGGCTTGCGCTCGGCCATGATCAAAAATCCGTATATGAAGATTCTGGTGATGGAAGGCTACTATGATTTGGCCACACCCTTCGCCGCTGCCAACTGGACCATGGATCATCTGAACCTCGACGGGCAGCTCCGCCAAAATGTTTCGTATGCCACTTACAACTCGGGGCATATGGTGTACATCGATCGCGCCGAACACAACAAGATGAAAAAAGATCTGGTCGACTTCATGGATAAGTGCCTGCCGAAATAGTTTCGCGTGCTCGTGTGGGGACGGGCGCCCTCGCGAGCCTGCCCTGAGCGAAGTCGAAGGGTCCAAGCCGAGCGCAAGCTCGGCAGTTGCCCGCGCCCAGAGTAACTCTGTATGTCGCCAAAATGCTGAAATGCTGAACGCTTAGCTCATGCGCGCCGCCGCCATCTTCGGGTTGGGAACTTCGTCTGCAGACTTGAAACCGTTTCAAGATGGCTCTCGATCCGAGTGGCTGCACGGCGCGCCCGCCGCTTCCGGCGACGCCGACGCCATTCTAATTCTTGGCGGAGACGGCACCATTCACCGTCATCTCTCGGCTCTGGTGCGGCTCCAGCTTCCGGTGCTGATCGTCCCTGCCGGCAGTGGAAACGATTTTGCCCGCGCGCTGAACCTCCGCTCGATGCGAGACTCCTTGCGCGTCTGGCGTGGTTTCGAATCGGGAAAAATTCAAGCGCGGGCGATTGATCTCGGGGTCATCGTTCCATCCGCTTCGCCGCAGCACACCCACTACTTCTGCGGCGTCGCCGGGTGCGGTCTGGACTCCGCCGCCGCTCGGCGCGCCAATCAGATGCCGCGCTGGCTCCGCGGACACGGCGGCTATGCCCTGGCGTTGCTGCCGCTGCTACTCGAACTTCCGGCATGTTCCATGCGGCTGACTCAGGTCAATGGGGAGGACTGCACCGAAGCCGAAAGGCTGACTCTGCTCGCCGCCTTCGCCAACACGCAGTTTTACGGCGACGGCATGCGCATCGCTCCAAAGGCGGATTTCGCCGATGGCAAGCTCGACATCTGCCGCATCACCACACTGAATCCCTTCAAATTGTTTTGGATGTTTCCGACGGTATACTTCGGGCGCCATCTCCTGCTGCCCGAAGTTGAGTACTCGCGGGCCGAGCGAGTCCACGTGGAGACAGAGACTCCGCTCGATATCTACGCTGACGGAGAGTTTGTGTGCGAGACGCCTGCCGAGATCTCAGTGGCCGCGGGCGCACTGCGAGTGATTTATTCGTGTGGTGACGGGGCTTTGCCCCGTCCAAGCAGGGCGTAGTCCCGCTTCCACACGACCTATCTATTAATGAACCCTGCCGTACCTCGCATCGAGCGCGATATTCAGCTCAAGCACGCGAACGCGCGGCTCACCAAGGAACCCCCATTGCCGGTTCTCAGAGTTCTCCAGAACCAAGCGCGCGACTTCAGCTTCCGGAGTCTTGCGTTCCGAAGCCACGCGCCGAATCTGGAACTCCGCCGCCGCTGGCGAGATATCGGGATCCAGTCCCGAGCCCGATGTCGTGACCATATCGACAGGGATGGGAACACCGGGATTCTCGGCTTGCAGCTTGGCGACGTCTCCACTGACACGAGCAATCAATTGCGCGTTGGTCGGACCGAGATTTGAGCCGCCGGAGGCGCTGGCGTCGTAACCCGCAGCCCCCGCGGCGGATGGGCGCGAATGAAAATAGCTGGGCCCCGAGAATGGCTGCCCGATCAGCCGCGAGCCAACCACCACTCCATCGTTCCCTTTGATCAGCTGGCCATTGGCCTGCTTGGGGAAGATCAGTTGGGCGAGTCCGGTCACCAGCAGGGGATACAGCATCCCCAACAGGACCGTGGTCGCGATCGTCATCAGTACAGCTGTGATCAGATTTTTCTTCATTGCCTCTTCCCTACACCAGCCTGATGCCGGTGATCAACATGTCAATCAGCTTGATTCCGATGAACGGGACCACCAGTCCGCCAAATCCATAGACGAGCAGATTTTGCCGCAGCAAAGATTCGGCGCTCATGGCTTTGTATGCGACCCCTCGCAGCGCCAGCGGAATCAGGGCAACGATGATGAGCGCGTTAAAGATAACCGCCGAAAGTACTGCCGACTGCGGCGTCTGCAGCCGCATGATGTTCAGCGCATTCAGCACGGGAAATGTCCCCGCGAACATTGCGGGAATGATGGCGAAATACTTGGCCACGTCGTTCGCAATCGAGAACGTGGTGAGCGCTCCGCGCGTCATTAGCAGCTGTTTGCCGATTGCCACCACTTCAATGAGTTTGGTGGGATTCGAATCCAGGTCCACCATGTTTCCGGCCTCTTTCGCCGCCTGCGTGCCGGTATTCATGGCCACGCCCACATCGGCCTGCGCCAGCGCGGGAGCGTCGTTCGTCCCGTCACCGGTCATGGCAACCAGCTTTCCGTCGCCTTGCTCGCGACGAATCAGATCCATCTTGTCTTTCGGAGTCGCCTCCGCCAGAAAATCGTCCACGCCCGCCTCGCGCGCGATTGCCGCCGCTGTCAAGGGATTGTCGCCAGTGATCATGACCGTCTTGATGCCCATGGCGCGCAGTTGATTGAAGCGCTCACGCATCCCGCCTTTGACGATGTCCTTCAGATAGATCACGCCCAGCGCCCGCTGATTCTCCGCCACCACCAGCGGAGTTCCTCCCGAGCGCGCAATCTGTTCCACGCTCGCCTGAATTTCGCGCGGCAGCGATGTGCCGAACTGATTTAGATATTTGATGATGGCGTCGACCGAGCCTTTGCGAATCTCGCGGCCGTCCAGGTTCACGCCCGACATGCGGGTTTGCGCCGTGAAGGGGACGAACACTGCCTCGTGCGAAGCCAGTTCACGGCCGCGCAGGCTGTACTGCTCTTTCGCCAGCACAACAATCGAACGGCCTTCGGGCGTCTCGTCGGCGAGCGAAGAAAGTTGAGCCGCGTCGGCCATCTCGGCCGCGGTAATCCCCGGTGCTGGGATGAACTCCGCTGCCTGGCGGTTACCGAGCGTGATTGTTCCCGTCTTATCGAGCAACAACGTGTTCACGTCCCCGGCTGCTTCCACGGCGCGTCCGGACATCGCCAGCACGTTGTGCTGCACCAGGCGGTCCATGCCGGCAATGCCGATCGCGGAAAGCAGGCCGCCAATCGTGGTCGGAATCAGGCACACCAGCAGTGAGACGAGAACAAATACCGTCTGCGGCGATCCCGAATAAATCGCAAAGGGCTGCAGAGTAACCACAGCAAGCAGAAAAATGATGGTCAGGCCCGCCAGCAGAATGTTGAGCGCGATCTCGTTCGGAGTCTTCTGCCGCTCAGCGCCCTCGACCAAAGCGATCATTCTGTCGAGGAAGGTCTCGCCTGGATTCGAAGTGATGCGGACTTTGATCACGTCGGAAAGCACACGCGTGCCTCCGGTGACCGCCGACCGGTCTCCTCCGGCTTCGCGAATCACCGGCGCGGATTCCCCCGTTATCGCGGACTCGTCCACCGAAGCGACGCCCTCGATGACTTCGCCATCGCCGGGGACGAGTTCGCTCGCTGCCACCCTCACGACATCGCCCGAACGCAGCTTCGCGCTCGGGACAGTTTCTGTTGAACCGTTTGGCAGCAAGCGTCGCGCCTCGGTTTCAGACCTGGCCTTCCGCAGCGTGTCCGCTTGCGCCTTGCCGCGGCCCTCGGCCATGGCTTCCGCGAAATTCGCAAACAGCACCGTGAACCAAAGCCAGAGCGTGATCTGCAGATTGAATGCGAAGCTTTGTTTTTCGCGGAGTAACAACACGGTCGTGACCACGCTGCCCACCTCGACCACGAACATGACCGGATTCTTCATCATGGTGCGGGGATCGAGCTTGACCATGGCATCGACCAGCGCCCGCCGGATGATTTTTGCGTCCCACAAACTCTTGCTCTTCTTCTCTGCCATGTCTTGCCTCAGAAAGCTCTGCTCAGAATGTCTTTCCTGCCGTCATCTGCAGGTGTTCAAGTACGGGTCCCAGACTAAGAGCCGGGAAGAATGTGAGCGCGCCCACGATCACAATCACCGACACCAGCAGAATGGAAAACAGGGGCGTGGTCACCGGGAATGTACCTGCCGAAGCGGGCACCGTTTTCTTCTTCGCGAGGTTGCCGGCAATCGCCAGCATCGGAATGATCATGAAGAATCGGCCCACCAGCATCGTGATCGCGCCGGCGGTGTTATACCAAAGCGTGTTGCCGTTCAAGCCGGCGAATGCGGAACCGTTGTTTCCCGCCATGGACGTGAACGCGTAGAGGATTTGGGTCAAGCCGTGCGGGCCGGCGTTGCTGATGCTCGAGGTGCCAAATCCCTCGACCGATGAAATAGCGGTGAGCACCAGAATGATCAGCGGGAAAACCAGCGTGACCAGCATCGCCATCTTCACGTCGTAAGCTTCAATCTTCTTGCCCAGATACTCAGGCGTACGCCCCACCATAAGTCCGGCAATGAAAACCGACAGAACTACATAGATCAGGATGCCGTACAGGCCTGCGCCCACTCCTCCGAAAACGGTCTCGCTAAGCATGATGTTGACCAGCGGCACCAGTCCGCCCAGCGGAGTAAACGAATCATGTACGCCGTTGATCGCGCCGCAACTCGCATCGGTGGTGATGGTCGCGAACAACGCAGAATTGGCGATGCCAAAGCGCACCTCCTTGCCTTCCATGTTGCCGCCCGGTTGCAGCGCTGAGGCGTGTTGGTCAACTCCATGCAGAAGAGGATTGCCTCTGGCCTCAGCCCAATATGCCGCGGTAACACCGCACACGAAGAGAGCTGCCATCGCCGCCCAGACCGCCCAGCCGTGACGCTGCGATCCAGTCATTCGGCCCAGCGTGTAAGTAAGACCTGCCGGAATCGCGAAGATGGAAAGCATCTGCAGGAAGTTGCTAAGTGGTGTCGGATTCTCAAAAGGATGAGAGCTGTTTGCATTAAAGAATCCGCCACCGTTCGTGCCTAGCATCTTGATTGCTTCTTGAGAAGCAACCGGTCCTTGGGCGATGTTCTGGTCGGTCACCGTGTCCATCACCGGTTTGCCGTCGGGCCCAACCATCGGCTTGCCGTCGGTTCCAGTCTTCTGGACCTGTTGCGTTTCGATCAACTTTGCGGTGTCATAGGGCTTGAGGTTTTGCACGACTCCCTGCGATACCAGGACCAGGGCATAGACGATGCATGCCGGCAGCAGCACCCATAGGGTGGAGCGGGTCATGTCGACCCAGAAGTTTCCGATGGTTTCCTTTTCCTTGCGCGCGATGCCACGAATGAACGCAACCGCCAGCGCGATCCCCACCGCCGCCGACGCGAAGTTGTGGTAGGCCAGTCCAGCCATTTGCGTTAGATAGCTCATGGTGGACTCGCCGGAATAGTTCTGCCAATTGGTGTTGGTGGTGAAAGACGCGGCGGTGTTAAAGGCCAGTGCCGGCGGCACGGCAGCAAACTTCTGCGGATTCCACCAAGGCAGGAACTGCTGCGCGCGCTCAATCAGGTAAAGCAGCAGCATGGAAGCGCCGCTGAACAGCAGCATGGTGAAAGCGTATTCGGTCCAACGCATCTCGTGCGCTTCATCGACGCCCGTCACGCGATACAGCAACCGTTCGATTGGCCGAACCACTGGGTCGAGAAACGTGCGTTCGCGGCTGAACACTCTTGCCATGAACACGCCGAGGGGCTTGGTGATCGCCAGAATCAGAGCCAGGAATACAACGATCTGCATCCAGCCATTGGTTGTCATTTCAGAAGTTCTCCGGTCTCAACAAGGCATATAGCAGGTAGACCATCAACCCTGCACTGATAATCAGCATGATGATCGATTCAGCATTCATAATGATTTGCCCTCAGGCGATTTGTCCTCAGCGAATTCGATCGCAGAATTGCACATAACCCAGCGATAGCAGGAAGAAAACTATCGCAACAACGACAAAGGTCACGTCTTGCACACAACCTCCTTTGGATGCAAACTTACTTTCGTCACGATCAGAACTTAACCAGGATGTCGAGGTTCAGCGTCGACTGGTCTTTGCGCAGATCGGGAAACCATACCGTGCTGCCTTGCGCTCCGCAGGCCGTTTGCGCGGCGCTGAGCGTCAATGCCCCGGACGTATTCCCGTCGTTGCAGGCAAAGAACTGGGGAGACCCGTTGTTGGTATAAGGCACGCCACCCGAACCTGGCGGCGTGATTCCGCCACGCCCAGTCCAATACGGCACGCTGGCATGGCGGTAGTCATACTCCCAACGGAAGGTAAGCCACTGCCGGGGCATGTAATCGAACGTGAGCGACGCGTCCCAGGCCTTGAATGGGTCACCGGGATTCCCGGTAAAGTACGGAGCGTTGATCGCCGCCGAGGGGGCGGTCTCACCATTGATGGGCGGGAGCAGGACCAGATAGCGCCCTGGATTGTTAATTTGGCCGCCACCAATGGTCAACCCGTACGTATCCTTCTTGAACCACGCGCGGTTATAAAGCATGTAGCCGATAAAGCTCTGCTTCGGACCACCCTTTCTATTGCCGTAGCAACTCACCCCGCCGCCAAATTCACAGCCCAAATCGCCAGTGAAGGAAAACGCCATCTTGTCGAGGCGATTTCCTGGTTTGTCGTAATACTTGATCTCGATACTGTCGTCGGTGTGGATGCGGCCGCGCTTCGGTATGTACAGGTCGTCGTGGCCGAGACCGTAATTGTTGGAGATGATGTCCACCCAAGGTCGCGGCGTCCACTTAATCTGTCCACCCAGACCCTTTCTCGAATTGGCGGAGGCGTACGATTGCCATCCATTGATGAGCCACGGCTCGATCTTCAGGTGGGGCGTGGGGAAAATCTGCACTCGCAAGCCCTCGAAAAACCAGGGCGTGTTGGAGGAGACGTACGAGGGTTGATAGGCCCAGTTATCGGCGTTGTAGTAGCTGAACAGGCCAATGTAAGACAAGAAAATACCAGCGTCGACGTTGATTCCATTCAACGCATTGATGTGATAACCGCCGTAGGCTTCTGCCAGGTACCTGTGCGCCTCGTTGATATTCCATTGTCCCTTGGCATAGCTGGGGTCATTGCGCACCGTTGTCGTGGAGTACATGCCAAATTGAGTCATGAATCGGGCGCGAACATTGTCGTAGTGAAAATCGCCGCCGAGGCCGAGCTGCTCCAACTGAATTTCGTTCGAACGAAAAATTTCGCTCGACCCACCGATTGAGTTATCGATTGGCTTGTTGAAGTCGTAGGTGTAGGTAACATCCGCTCGGATTTCTGGAGTGAAAAACTTCGAATCAAAGGCGACATCCTTGTTGCGCGGGTTGCCGTTGAGCCAAGTCCAATCCCAATCCGAGAAAGGCTCGATCTTTTGTTTCTTTGTGGGCGCAGCGGTCGCGTTCTCGCCCTGCGGTTGACCGACAGAGGGTTGCGCGAAGGAGGCAACGGCTAAGCGGGCCTCCGGGACATTCGGCCCCTGGGATGCCGCTTCAGTTCTATCGGCAGCGGATACCGTTCCCTGCCCGTCCCGCTTTTGCAGTTGGGCTTCGAGTTGCTCGATCCGTTTTTTCATGGCTTCGAGTTCTTTCATGACGGCAGGCGGGATCGGTTGATCTGACTTCGTTTCCTCCAGGACAGCGGTATCACTCGCGTCAGAAGCCGTCTGCTGCCCATGCAGTGGAAGCGTGAACAGCAATGCGCCCATCACCATCAGCACCGTGCGCTTTCCTGTTATTTTTTCGGCATTCTCGTCTTGAGTCATTCCAGGATTCATATGGATCAGTTCTCCAATTCTGCTGATCGGTCCGCGTCGCGCGCGATCGGCTTTCCGCCTCTGTGGCGT
This sequence comes from uncultured Acidobacteriaceae bacterium, assembly GCA_963789205.1. Lineage (GTDB taxonomy): Bacteria > Acidobacteriota > Terriglobia > Terriglobales > Acidobacteriaceae > Acidiflorens. The sequence goes on along the minus strand of CAWBJV010000005.1, from coordinate 154,666 downwards.
GAGGTGTTGGCCCTCCCGGATCAGCGCCACCAGGACCCACAACAAAAAGCCTACAGCGAACGCGCACATCATGAGCAAGAAATAAATCATTCCCAGTCCGCTCGGAGGCGGCCTTCGTGCCATTTTTATTAAACTCGGGGCGCGATAAAAGGCGAGTAAGGAGTTCGTAAGGAAGTCATAAAGGAAAGGGCAGTGGAGCGGGCATCTTTGCGAAAGCTTTATGAACCTTTTATTCAGAATTTGTGAGTCTTTGAATCCAAAAGGTGTGAGGAAAAAACATGACAAACACACGTCACATCTTTGGGCGGCACGCCACCTTAACTGCTATCTGCCTGGTTTTGTTCGCCTGCACTCTCGCCTGCACTCTGGTGGTTCCAGCAGTTGGACAGACTCCACCGAGCTTCAGCAAGAAGGAACTGAAAACCCTGTCGGCGACGCCCGCAGGCCAGGAACGGCTCGCAGCGTACTACCGGGATAAAGCGGAACATCTGAGGGTGAAGGGGCAGGAATTCGCGGCAGAGGCGGATTATCTCGCGACGCAGGCTGCAACCATCGAATCGAAGCAGGGCATCTCCTGCAACTGTACAAGCCACTACCGCTATTTCTCGAAAGTGTACGCTCAGGAAGCTAAGGACGCGGAGACGTTGGCGGCGCAACACGAGCAACTATCCAAAACGACACAGCACTAGTCCGATCGGAGAGGGCGACCAGTACCGCCCTCCGCGATTTTTCTTTGAGGTAGCGTCTGCCCGATTCCAATCCGTCGATCAGTCTCCGGGCTCGAAGCGATAACCCACCCAGGGATCGGTAACAATGTAACGAGGGGAATTTGGCGAGGGCTCGAGCTTCTTGCGGAGTTGCGCAACGAACACGCGCAGGTATTCAACCTGCTCCGTGCTTTGACCACCCCAGACCGCGCCCAGCAAGGCGCGATGCGTTACCACTTTGCCAGCGTGGTGAGCCATATACACGAGCAGGTCAAATTCTTTCGGAGTGAGGTGGACGGCGCGATCCTTGACGAAAACGCTGCGGGCTCCGGGATCGATCTTGAAGTCGCCCTGTTCTATCGGCGCTAGGTCCGACTCTTCCGTCCGCACACGGCGAAGATTGGCGCGGACCCGCGCCAGGAGCTCCTCCATGCCGAAGGGCTTGGTCACGTAGTCGTCCGCGCCCGCATCCAGAGCCTTGACCTTGGTACGTTCCTCACCTCGGACCGAGAGCACGATGATCGGAATTTGGGTCTTCGTCCGCAGCCGCCGGCACAACTCCAGTCCGTCCATATTGGGCATCGCCAGGTCGGTGATGACCAGATCCGGCGACCAGTCTTTCATGATCTCCAACGCAGTCTCGCCGTCGTTGGCTACGCGAATATCATAGCCATGGCTGGAAAGAGAGGTCCGCAGCACCCGCGTGATCTGGGATTCGTCGTCCACCACCAAGATGTGTTTATGCTCCGGCATGCCCGATCAGTTGGGTTCCTGTGTCACTATGTGCACGTCCACTGCCGGCGCGTCGCGCAAAAATTGATGGATCGCCGAAAGATAAAAATATCGTTTCCAGCCCCGCGTGGCGGAGCGCCCGAAAACAACTTGCGTGATGTGTTTCTCGTTGACAAATTCCGCGACCGCCTCGGCCACGCTCTTCCCTTTCAGCCGCACCATCAATGCCCCAACGTTTTCCGCGAAGCGCACATTCGCGGCCAAGGTTCGCTGATTTGCTTCGCTCGAGTCCTGCCCCAAGTCGGTGTAGACAACAAAGAGCTCGGCATTCATGGCCTGCGCCATACGCGCCCCGCGAGCGATCAAATACTGCGCCGCCGGGTTCGAGCTGATGCATACGGCAATGCGTTCGCGAATGGCGACCGCGCGCCGATCATGGTCGTTCTCCTGCTCTCCGCGGTGCTGTTCCAGACTTTGATCCACCGCCTGGGCCACCTGGCGCAATGCCAGCTCGCGCAAAGCGATCAAGTTCGTCTCGCGGAAAAAGTTTTCCAGCGCCCGCCCCACGCGTTCCTGCGGATACACGTCGCCGCGCCGCATGCGGTTCTGCAGCGCCTCCGGAGTCAGATCGATCATCACCACTTCATTGACTCGTTGCAGCACCCAGTCTGGAACCGTTTCCCGCACCTGTATTCCGGTGACTCCTTGCACCGTCGGGGTCACGCTCTCCAGGTGCTGAATGTTCATGGTAGAGAGAACGTCGATTCCCGCATCCAGCAGTTCCAGTATGTCTTCATAACGCTTGCGATGCTTGCTGCCCTCGATGTTGGTGTGCGCCAGTTCGTCCACCAGCGCGACGCAGGGCTTGCGAGCAAGGATGGCATCCACGTCCATCTCTTCGAAGGCCGCGCCCTTGTACTCGATCGCTTTGCGTGGCACCACTTCGAGATTCGCGATCAGTTCCCCGACCGCTTTCCTTCCGTGGGTTTCCACAACACCGATCACCACATCTTCGCCGCGAGTGTGTCGCCGGATCGCCTCGGTCAGCATGGTGTGGGTTTTGCCCACGCCGGGAGCATATCCAAGAAAGAGCTTGAACCTGCCTGTCTTTTTCGTCGGCGAACATTCCTCCAGCCACTGCTCGGGGGTCTTGGTCATCGCGATTATTGTCGTTGAGACATCTGAGTTTGTCGATGTCAGTAACGATGTCAGTTACAATCGCCTCGTGACCGCCGCCGCCAGATCCGCATCCGGATACCTGATCGCGGCGCTATCTGTGGCCGGTATTACTCTCGCCGGCCACCGCTGGCTCCATCTGAATCCGACCACGATTGCGCTCGCTTTTCTGTTGGGCGTCCTCGGGGTCTCCGCCTCCTGGGGCTTGCGCCAAGCGGTTTTCATGTCGGTGATCGCCACTCTCGCATTCAATTACTTTTTTCTGCCTCCAATCGGCACCTTTACCATCTCCGACCCGCAGAACTGGATCGCGCTCTTCGCGTTCCTGGTCACCGCCGTAACTGCCAGCGAACTGTCGGAGCGCGCACGGCGCGGGACGCGCTCTGCCATTGAGCGCCGGCAGGAACTGGAACGCCTCTACGCCTTCAGCCAGTTGCTGCTTTCGAGCGACAACCCGGCCGAGTTGTTGAACCTGATTCCCCGCTACATCGTCGAGTCATTCGGCATCCGCTCGGCGGCGCTTTCTTTGTCCAGCCGGAGCGACGTGTATCGCTCTGGCCCCAACATCGACGGATTGGAATCGCGCGATCTCCAGTTGATCGGCCTGCGCGGTGAACCCCGAATCGATGCTGTCCACCAACTGGCCTTCATGCCGCTGCGCATGGGGATGCGCGTCGTGGGCTGTATGGGCGTCTCCGGTTCGGTGCTGTCGCGGCAAACTTTGGAGGCCATCGGCAGCCTGGTGGCCATCGCTATCGAGCGCGCGGGCGCCGTTGAAAAACTCAGCCGCGCCGAGGCTGCTCGCGAAAGCGAGCAATTGCGTTCCGTCCTGCTCGATTCGGTCACCCATGAGTTCCGCACTCCGCTCACCGCCATTAAAGCGTCGGTAACCTCGCTGCTCGGAAGCCGCAGTCATCCACAGGAGGGTCATTCGCCGGAAGAGAGACACGAACTGCTGACCATCATCAACGAGGAGAGTGATCGGCTGAATCGCCTGATCGGAGAGGCCGCCGAGATGGCTCAGTTGGATGCCAACAAAGTGGAATTTCGCTTTGAATCCGCGCCCATCGGTAACGCGGTCGAGGAGGCACTTGCCGAACTGAAGCAACTCCTGGTCCATCATTCCGTGGATGTCAGAATCCCCGCCGACCTTCCAAACGCGCGCATGGACTCCGCTCACATCAAGGAAGTCCTGGTGCACCTGCTCGAGAATGCCGCCAAATACTCACCCGCCGGTGCTCCGATCCGCATCACGGCGGAAGCCAAGGACGAGACACTCGTCACCAGCATTGCCGATCGCGGTCCCGGCATCGACGATTTTGAGCAATCCCTCGTCTTCGAAAAATTCTATCGCGGACGAAACCAGCGCGTGCAAGTCCACGGAACCGGCATGGGGCTCGCGATCTGCAAAGCCATAGTGGAAGCCCACGGCGGCCGTCTGGGAGTCACCAGCCAGTTGGGGCACGGATCAGTTTTTTACTTTAGTTTGCCGGTGGGGTGATGGAAATGGCTAAGGCGGTTGGACGCACAGAGATTAATTCGCTTCCGTTTCCCAAGCCGTTAGCTGTCGTTGCACGATTCCATAGCAATCGCACGCCGCAGCTTCGAGTTTTTTCCGACTCAATATTTTGACACTCCCCCGTGTGTAAGAAATCAGTCCTGCCTTCTGCAAGATGCCCGCGGCCACAGTCACACTTGACCGGCGCGTTCCCAGCATTTGTGAAAGGAATTCCTGAGTTAGCGGAAGGTTGTCTGAGAGAATCCGATCGTGGGTCATCATGATCCACCTGGCCAATCGTTCGACTACATCGTGCAATCGATTGCACGCTGCAATTTGGGTGGTCTGCATCGCCAGGCGCTGGGAAAAACGATGTAACTCCTTCTCCAGCCCGGGGCATTGCTGGACAAGTTGCCTCAGCGCATCCGCATCGCACCTGTAGGCCGTGCCATCTCCCTGAGTTATGAGTCTGGTCGGGCTGCTACGGTATCCCACAAGCAGGGGCAGACCCACAAAGCCTTCATTGCCAATGAGGCCGACCTCGACGGATTTTCCGTCGGGCTGAACGGCCAGAACTGAAATCACTCCTGCGTTGACGAAGTAACCAGATTTGATGGTTTCTCCCGCCTCATGAATCACCTGGTGAAGCTTCAGCCGCACCAGTTCCAGCTTTGAGAGCACTTGGTCGCGTTCTTTGCGCGGGAGACTGAGCAGAATTTTATTGGCAATGGCCTTTCCATCACCATCGATCGGGGCTTTTGCAGCGGAGGCTGAACCAGACGGTCTTTTCACCATAACGGCTCCTTGCGAGTGCCAGCGAAAACGCTGTCTGATTTCGCAAGGAACCGTCACCCTGACGGGGCGCGGCGGAAAAGTGCTAGAAGAGACTCTTTCAGACTACTCCCTATTTAACCGCCTGTCCCGCAATTTGCATTTTATTGTCCCATAGCCGTTCGGCACCGAACCATCCAATGTGCGCTAGCGTACAGTGTTCAGGGTATTTACTCCTGCGGCTCAGGGCGTAGGGTGGAGTTGTCCTTCCTTACCGCCGTTCCGTCGTTTCTGGCCATCGATTGTATGACGGGGCACGGCCAGCCCCTGCTAAGGGCGTCCGAGGTTGTTTTGTTTTACTCAATTCTAATCGTCGACGACAGTGCTCTGATCCGTCATTCGCTCCGGTCTTGCCTGGAGCAAGACCCGGATTGGCGGGTCTGTGGCGAGGCGGAAGATGGCAAGGTAGCCGTTGAAAAAGTCGAAGAACTGCACCCCGACATCGTGATCCTGGACTTGCAGATGCCCGTGATGGACGGATTTGCGGCCGCGCGACAGATCACTGTCGTCGCTCCGAAAACGGCAATGGTAATGTTCACCATGCACAGCAACGGCCAACTCTTCAAGGCTGCTCGGGCGGCCGGTATCAAAGACGTTGTTTCAAAGTCCGAGGGATTCGCCGATCATCTGGTTACTTCGCTGAGAAATGCGTGCAACAACTCGAGTGAGCAAAGGGCAAGCTGAAGAAAACTAAGCTTATCCGCTTTCCATCATTTAACCTGGTGGGCCCGCTTGGATTCGAACCAAGAACCAACAGATTATGAGTCTGCTGCTCTAACCGTTGAGCTACGGGCCCCGCGCTTCCCATATCTTACACATTCACCGCAAAGGTGTGGCGCCGGGCACTCCTGCGACCTCGCTCACGGCAGCGCTGCCCGCAAAAGCTGAGCTGAACGGACGCAAAGCTGGTTACCACGGTCACACGTCATCCATGGCAGCGTCATCGTATGATTGCGCTAGGAACATTTACCGGAATGAAAAAGCTGCGCTTCCTGCTCTCGCTCACCAACGACGACAACGATTACCAGATTGAGCAGACCTCCGCTGCGCAGCAGGCAGCCCGCAAACTGGGGGTTGGCCTCGATATTGTCTATGCTCGGAACGACGGCATTGTGCAGAGTCAGCAACTGCTGTCCAGCATCCAGTCCACGAGTGCTCAGCGGCCCGACGCCATCATCTTCGAACCGGCTGGATCTACTACGCATCCTCAGATTGCGCGCGCCGCCGCCACTGCTGGCATTGGAGTGGTGCTGCTGAATCGCGACCCCGATTACATTCCCGAACTCCGCCGCGTTTTCCATATACCCGCATTTACCATCACCTCGAACCACGAAGAGATTGGCCGCATCCAGGGCCAGCAACTAAGCGCCGTGCTGCCCGCTGGCGGAATCGTGCTCTACATTCAAGGTCCCAGCGAGAGTTCAGCCGCCAAACAACGCTATACCGGTTTGCTCGAAACAAAGTCCGACGGCGTGCAACTGCGCATCCTCAAGGCCCATTGGACCGAAGCCAGCGCCTACAAAACGGTCAGCTCGTTTCTCGGTCTTTCCACTTCGCGCCAGGCGCAGATTGAAGCTCTTTGTGCGCAGGACGATTCCATGGCCATGGGAGCCCGCAAGGCCTTCGAAGAGTGCCGCGAACTGCACGAGCAATGGCGGAAGATGCCATTTCTCGGTTGCGATGGACTTCCCGGAACTGGGCAGGAGTGGGTGCGCCGCAATCTGCTGACCGCCACTATTTTCATTCCGCCTAATGCGGATCAGGCGATTGAGATGATGGTGAAATCAATTGCCAGCGGTGCCCTGCCGCCGGAGCGCACATTCACAACCGCGAAATCCTTCCCCGCCGTGGAAGTCCTCAAGGAGCAATCGTCGGCACGCGCACGCGCCGCATCCCGCTAAGCGGAATTGCTGTCCGTGCGAATTTATGCAACGAAGCTGCGGGACACGACTCTAGTGCGTGGTGGGTGGCGCGGGGAGTGGCGGCGCTGCCGGAGCCGCACTGTTGTTCACCAGATCTTTCAATTCCTTGCTGGGCTTGAAGAATGGAATCTTCTTTGCCGGAACTTCCACCCGGTCGCCTGTTTTTGGGTTCCGGCCCACGCGCGGCTTACGCTGGCGTGTACGGAAGCTGCCAAAACCGCGTATTTCGATTTTATCGCCCACTCGCAGCGAGCGCACCACGCTGTCAAAGATCGTATCCACAATCACTTCGCTGTCTTTGCGGGTGAGTTCCGCCAGCCGGGAAACTTCTTCGATCAGGTCAGCTTTCGTCATAAGCCTTGGCTCCCTGTCTATAACCTTCTCAAATTTAAGGGGTTCTATGCAAGTACGGAAGCGGGCACCTCGAAAAAGTTCCCAGTTCTCGGTGAAGGACACCGACGCTCTTTCTGAGAACTGAGAACTACCCAACTACTTCCATAGATAGTAGAAACCGACTTGCTGCTCCAATAGCTTCTCGCGGGTCGGCAAATAGTCGGAAACATCACCAAACAGCAGATCGAGCCCCGACCGCCTCTGTTTCGGCGGGTAAACAAGCGTGGGTTCGCCGGAAATATTCACCGCCCGGGCCGTATCCTTCACCGCCCCTTCGAAGTCCGCAATCTGGTCCACCAGTTTCAGCGAAAACGCCTGCTCGCCGGTCCAGACTTTCCCGTTCGCGATGGCGCGGATGTCATCTTCCTTGGCATGCCTCCCATCGGCCACCGCCTGGATGAACTGGGTATGCATATTGTCAATCAAGCCCTGCATGTACTCGTGTTCCGCCGGCGTCATTTCACGCGTCGGGTTGCCCGTGTCTTTGAATTCCCCCGCCTTCAGCGTGATAGCGTGCAGTTTCGCCCATCGCAGAAGCTCCCCGTAGTTCACCCACTCGGCAATCACTCCGATTGACCCCACCACGCTGCCCTTGTCGGCGTAGATTTTATTAGTAGCCGACGCCACGTAATACGCCCCGCTGGCGCCCACCGTCTCGATCGAAGCCACAATCCATTTCTTCTTTTCGTCGCGAATCCGCTTGACTTCACGGTAGATCTCTTCCGACGCAGCCACGCCCCCTCCGGGCGAATTCACATGGATGATGATGGCCTTGACGGAGTTGTCATCGGCAAACTTCTTAAGCTGTGGGACGATCTGCTTGGGAGAAAAAATCACGCCGTCCAGCTCAACCACGGCAATTCTGGACCCGAAGCCGGAAAACGATTCCTCATTCTGGCCAGCAAAACTCAGGTATACCAATGTAAACACTGCCACCACGAACAGCGCAAACAGCCCGCCGCCCACCAGAAACCATATCCAGATCCGAGAACGCCCTTCAGCCATGATCAGATGAGTGTAGCACCGGGCCTTTCAGCCATGCAGGGCGAAGAATTTACTTAATGTCAAAGTTTTTCGGATCGACGTTAATGTTATGGGATATCCTTGCGTTAGTTAGCTCAAATTGGGTGATCTGACTTGCCGCTCCCCGGCCGGTGGTCCGCCCACTTCCTCCTGAATCGAACTGTATGGTCCAGCGCCCCGGTAAGGAGAGATTGTCGACGTCCCTAAAATCCGCAAAGCGTTCTTCGAGCCGATAACGTCTTTCCTCCTGCCCTGCCGACGCCGTAGGTCCACCACCTGCCCTGGCCATGACCGAATATGAGTAAACGGTCATGACGTGCCGCGAGGTGTCAGGCTCGAAGTAAAGTTGAATCTCCAGATCCGAATGTTTCTTCGGGATGTAGTCCACTCGATGAAGCTCATGGCCGTCTACTTTCTTCAAACCTTGATCCTGCAGTTTCGCCTGACGCTCGTCCAGGTGAGAAAGGGCCCATGCGGTCGACAGGGCGCCGCCCCATAGGCCTTCGGTAAGGACCTCGTTGTGCTCGAACACAAACCGGCCCATGGCGGAATAGACACCGGGTTTCGGCTGGTTGACAGCAGTCTTTTTGCCATCGGCCGTAAACTGCTCACCGCGGTACTCGGGACTCGGTATTTTCAGCACCGAGACGAACTTGTCGCCTTCCGAGACGAACTGCACATTGCCGGTTACGATCCCGGCAACGTTCAAATACTGGAAACTCAAGTCCCCTAGGACCAACTGGTTTTTCACTGCCGCGCGGGCCTGCTCAGTGCCGATGGAATTCAAGTACTGTTTGACGAAATCACTGGCTCGGAACTCATCCTTAGCTGCACTAACCGAGAACAAAGCCACCAGCACAACAATAACCATGAGGGATCGCATCGAGAAACTCCTGCTCACAAATCCTACTCTGGGGCAGGTTGCTATTATAGCGCCATAACTGCACGGAGTTGGCGTAAACTCGTCACGCGCATGCGCGATCCAGTCGAACTCGAGGTCTTCAAGAACCTCTACCACTCCATCGCGGAAGAGATGGGTGCTGCACTGCGCCGCACTTCCTTTTCCCCCAATATCAAAGAGCGCCGCGACTACTCCTGCGCCGTCTTCGATTCCGCAGGCCAGGTTATCGCCATGGGCGATCACATGCCGGTTCACCTCGGCTCCATGCCGATGTCGGTTGCGGCCGCTGTAGAACAATGTGAACTCGAACCGGGCGACGTCGTCATGCTCAACGATCCTTTCCGCGGCGGCACGCACCTACCGGATATCACTTTGGTGATGCCGGTGTATGTCACCTCGGCGAAGAGCGGCGGGCGGTGGCGCCCGCCCTATACAACACTTGACTTCTACGTCGCTTCTCGCGCCCACCATTCGGATGTCGGCGGAACTTACCCAGGTTCCATGGGTCCCTGCCGCGAAATCTACCAGGAAGGCTTCCGCATACCGCCCGTCAAAATCGTGCGTGAAGGAAAACTGGTTGCCGACGTGTGGGCCCTTCTCCTCAACAATGTCCGTACGCCCGAAGAACGCGAAGGCGACCTGGGCGCTCAAATTGCCGCCTGCCAGACCGGAGCCCAGCGCCTCCGCGAAATCTGCGCCCGCTATGGAATCGCCCGCGCTAAGCAAGCCTCCGCCGATTTGCTCATCTATTCCGAAGAAATGATGCGAGCCTTCCTGCGCACCATCCCGCCCGGCAACTACCAGGCCGAGGACTTTCTCGATGACGATGGCGTCGAAGACAAACCCGTACGCATCGCCGTGACCATCCAAGTTGCGGCGGCATCCTCCAGAAAATCCCCCGTAGGAACGCGGCTTGCCGCGTCTCCGCCCGCCTCGAGAAGGAAGCAGCGGCCCGCCAACGTGACCATCGACTTCACCGGCAGCGACTCGCAAGTCCAGGGCGCGATCAACGCGGTCGAGGCGATCACCTACTCAGCCTGCTTCTACGTCTTCCGCTGCCTGCTCCGCGAAGATGTGCCCGCCACCTCCGGCCTCATGCGCCCCATCCGTGTCATCGCTCCGTCGGGAACCGTGGTCAACGCGAAATCTCCTGCCGCTGTTGCTGGCGGCAATGTCGAAACTTCGCAGCGAATTGTCGACGTTCTTCTGAAGGCGCTGGCGCAGGCGATTCCCGACCGCATCCCGGCCGCCGCTTCCGGCACCATGAACAACCTCACCATCGGCGGCATCGACCCACGCTCTGGCGAGCCCTTTGCCTATTACGAAACCATCGCCGGTGGCATGGGCGCGCGCAGTACTAAAGACGGAGTCTCCGGCGTTCACACCCACATGACCAACTCCCTGAATACGCCCGCCGAGGCTCTTGAATACGCTTACCCGATTCGCCTCCGGCAGTATTCTCTTCGCTCCAAGAGTGGAGGCACAGGCCTCCATACCGGTGGCGACGGAATCGTCCGTGAAATCGAAGTCTTAGCCGACTCCCAGGTCACTCTGCTCGCCGACCGCCGTTCCCGCGGACCCTACGGCCTGGCCGGCGGAGCGGACGGCGCTCCCGGCCGCACCTTCATCGTCAGGCAGGATGGCGCTGTGGAAGAAATCCCCGGCAAGACCAGCGTTCGACTCCGTTCCGGTGAAAGAGTCCGCATAGAATCCCCGGGCGGCGGCGGCTGGGGCAGAGCGAACGGCTGAACCGCAGAGAAAGCAGAGTTCTTATTGGTGGAGAGCCGGGCGTCCCCGCCCGGCCGCCGCGCTGCTGGACGGGATAGACGCCCGTCGCTCCACCGCCTTGACCTATCACTCGATCTGCGGCAAATTCCAGTTTTCGCTAGAATTCAAGCTGCAGACTTTCAGGGAGTACCCACGATGAGATTTTTGCGGCCTTTTATTTTCGCAGTTGTTCTGGCGTCAGCCTTCTTCTACTTCACCACCTATCGCAACGGACATCTCCACCCCGCCAACGGGATCAACGGTCCGCAGCACATTGAAATCACTGAAGCCGCGGGCGGAGAAGCGCTCGACGCCGAAGAGCAGAACAACATCGGTGTCTACCGCAAGAACATCGGATCCGTCGTTAACATCACATCGCGCGTCATGACCTACGACTTCTTTTACGGCCTGATCCCACAGGAAGGCCAGGGCTCCGGGTTCGTCTTCGACAAAGAGGGACACATCCTCACCAATTATCACGTCATCGCCGATGCGCGCCAGGTCGAAGTCACACTCCACAACCGCAAGAAATACAAGGCAACGATCGTCGGCACCGATAAGTCTCATGACTTAGCCATCGTCCAGATCAAAGCAGCCGACCTGCAGCCGATGACCCTCGGCGATTCGACGAATCTGCAAGTCGGCCAGAAAGTTTACGCGATCGGCAATCCCTTTGGACTAGCCGGAACCCTCACCCGCGGCATCGTTAGTTCCATCCGTCAGGTGCAGGAGCCCGACGGACTGGTCATTGAAGAAGCCATCCAGACCGATGCGGCCATCAATCCCGGCAACTCCGGCGGCCCGCTCCTCAACTGGCACGGCGAAGTGATCGGCATTAATACCATGATCGCCTCCCCCGTCGGACAAAGCGCTGGCATCGGCTTCGCCATCCCCATCAACACCGCCAAAGCCGTGGTCAACGATCTGGTTACGCTCGGACGCGTGCGCCGCCCCGCGCTCGGCATTCGCACCATCCCCATTGATCCCGAAGTCGCGAACGAACTGGGGCTTGCCGCCGACTACGGATTGCTCATCGTTCAAGCTGTCCCCGGAAGCTCCGCCGATCGCGCCGGATTGCGCGGCGGCTCCGACCGTGCCTACCTCGGCAACACTCCCATCATGATCGGCGGAGATTTAATCGTCGCTATCGATGGAGAGAAAGTTGAGAGCCAGCAAATCCTCGCCCAGATCATGAACAAGCACCGCGCGGGCGACACGGTGAAAGTAACCATCTTCCGGGGCAAGAAACAGCTGGAAGTACCGGTAGTGCTGGGCGAAGCCAGGGACCAGGTGTAGCTTGTGTGGCGCGGGCACTCTTGCCCGCGTGCACTTACTTGTTTTGACGGAGCGTCGCTCACTCAGCGCCATCATCTCCAAAATGCCCGACGTCGAATGGATCCGCAAACTCTGCCTCTCGTTCCCCGACGTAACCGAGGATATGCCGTGGGGCGACGACCTCTGCTTCAAAGTTCGCGGCAAAATCTTCACCGGCATGGTCCTCTCGGACGGCCGGTTCCCGCGCATGACTCTCAAATGCGCGCCGGAAACATTCCACGAACTGCTGGAGATCGAAGGTATCTCCCCCGCGCCCTACGTCGGACGCTACAAGTGGGTAATGCTCGCCAACTCCAACGTTCTGTCAGCGAATGAACTCGAATCCCTCATTCGCCAGTCGTACGACCTCGTGGAAGCCAAAGCGCCAAAGAGGAAAGCCGCGCGCAACAAAGCACCGCGCAACCGCCGCAAAAAGTGAAGTGGGTTTTCCCTGTGTCTCTCTGTGTCCCCTGTGGTTAAGACTGAGCTCTTGTCGGCGCGCTCCGCGTCTCGGCATTGAACCGGTTTGACTCCCAACAATCCGCTAAGCTAGCCTCGTATCTCGTTCCAATTCATGCGTATTCCAGATAGTTCTCTAGTCCGCTTTCTGATCCTGTGCACCCTGTGCGCTCTGCTCGGACCAACCCTCGCGGCCGCGCCCCTGCGCCCGACTCACGCTTCGCACGCTATGGTCGCCAGCGTCCACGAACTGGCCTCGAACGCCGGAATAGAAATGCTCCACGCAGGTGGCAATGCCGTCGATGCCGCCGTCGCCACCGGCTTCGCGCTCGCCGTGGTCCATCCCCAGGCCGGAAATCTGGGCGGAGGCGGCTTCCTTCTTCTCCGCAACGCCACCGGAGAAACTCACTTCATCGACTTCCGAGAAAAAGCGCCCGCCGCTGCCACCGAAAACATGTATCTCGATGCCCAAGGCAATGTCATCCCAGACTCCAGCAAAGACTCGAGCGTCGTCGGATATAAATCCATCGGCGTCCCCGGCTCCGTGGCCGGCCTGGTTTACGTGGAGAAAAAATACGGCAAGCTGTCGCTGGAAAAAGTAATCGCTCCCGCCATCAAGCTCGCCCGCGATGGTTTCCCCCTCGCCTACGAAGACACGCAAGATCTGAAAGAAGATAAATACCTAGCCCAGTTCCCCGAATCCAAACGCATTTTCCTGCGCAATGGAGACTATTACCAGCCCGGCGAACTACTCAAACAGCCCGAACTCGCCCGCACCCTGGAACGCATCGGCAAAAATCCCGACGACTTCTATCACGGCGCCTTGGCCCGCGAACTGGCCGCAGCCATCCACAAAGGCGGAGGCCTGATCACAGCCGAGGACCTCGCCGCCTACGAAGTCAAAGAACGCGAGCCCATTCGCGGCTCCTATCGCGGATACGACATCATCAGCGCTCCGCCTCCATCTTCCGGCGGAGTCGCGCTCGTCGAAATTCTCAATATCCTTGAAGGCTTCGACCTCGCGAAATTCGGCAACCGCTCCGCCGACGCTATCCATCTCGAAGCCGAAGCCTTCCGCCGTGCCTTCTACGACCGCGCCGATTTCATGGGCGATCCCGACTTCTCCAAAGTTCCCGTCGCGCAGCTCATCGACAAAAAGTACGCCGAGGCGTGGCGCGATTCCATCGACCCCAACCATGCCAGCGTGAGCCAAGACCTGAAACGCCCGTCGATCTTCAACGAACTAGAGCGCGTAGCCCGGTCGCGCCTAATCGCCATTCGCGAACCTGAAAACACCACCCACTATTCCGTGGTCGATGCCGCGGGCAACGCTGTCGCCGTCACCACCACGCTCAACCACTCGTTTGGCTCGCGCGCAACTGCCGAAGGCTTAGGCTTCCTACTCAACGACGAAATGGACGACTTCGCCGCCAAGCAGGGCGTGCCCAACGCCTATGGACTCATCCAGGGCCCAGCGAATGCCATCGGCCCCGGAAAGCGCCCCCTCTCTGCCATGACTCCGACTATTGCGCTTAAAGACGGCAAGCTCTTTCTGGTTCTCGGCTCGCCCGGCGGCCCCAGGATCATCACGATTGTTGCCAACATTCTGATCGGCGTTGTCGATTTCTCCCTCGATATCCAGGAAGCTGTCAACGCACCCAGGTTTCATCATCAGTGGCTCCCCGATCAGATTATCGTCGAAGACCGCCTCTCTCCCGATACAATGAATGTTCTCGGTTCCAAAGGCCACAAACTGAGAGTCGATCGTTCCTGGAGAGACTGGGGAGACGGCGAGTGCATCATGGTTGACCCTAAAACCGGCGAGCGCCTGGGCGCCAGCGACGGACGCAACAACGGGAAGGCGGTAGGTTACTGATGCTGAGGGCGGTATCGACGTACGTCTATGTAAAGGAACGGCTCCATCCGGGCTTGCTCGACGAGCTCGTCAAGGCGGGAGCCCAGTCGATCGAAATCTTCGCCGCACGCCAGCACTTCGACTACGCCAATCGCAAGCAACATGTCCGCGAGATTGCCGACTGGTTCCGCACCACCGGCATACCGCTCAATTCCGTACACGCGCCTTTGTACTCGGACTATGAGTGGGGACGCGCCGGTTCGCCGCCCGTCAACATCGCCTCCACCGACCCCGCCGGCCGCATCGACGCCATGGACGAGATCAAACGCGCCCTGGAAATCGCCGAGCACATTCCCTTTCGTTTCCTCGTCCAGCACATCGGCAATCCCAACGACGCCTTCGACGAAAAGAAATTCGAAGCCGCGATGACTTCTGTCGAGCACCTGCGCGCTTTCGCCAAACCGCTTGGCGTCAGAGTGCTCATTGAAAATATTCCGAATGAACTTTCCACGCCCGAGCGCCTCGTCGAGTTCATAAAAACCATGCATTTCGACGACATCGGTATCTGCTTCGACTGCGGGCACGCCCACATGATGAACGGGATTCCCGAAGCCTTCGCCATTTTGAAGAGTCATATCTGCTCGACCCACGTGCACGATAACAACAAAGACAAAGACTCGCACCTCTGGCCCGGCAACGGATCGATCGACTGGAAACAGACTATGGAATTGCTGCGCACCGCGCCGCAAAAGCCGCCCCTGTTGCTCGAAATCGACGGCGAAGAGAAGAAGAGTCCCAGCGATGAAGTAAGCGCAACCTTCCAAAAGCTGGAAGACTCGTAGAGAGCTAGGTCAGAGGTGAGAGGTCAGATTGCAGAGGTTAATCCCCAACCCAACCTGGTTTTTACCTCTGCAATCTGACCTTTGACCTCTAACCTCCTATGTCACCCATCAGCACCATCGCACAAATCGGCGCCCACGAAGGCCAGTCCGTCACCATCCGCGGATGGCTCTACAACCTCCGCGAAAGCGGCAAGCTCCTTTTCCCTCAATTTCGCGACGGCTCCGGCGTCATCCAGGGTGTAGTCCCGAAGAATGCCGTCCCGCCCGAAGTATTCGACGCCATCAAGGGCCTCACCCAGGAATCCAGCGTCATCGTCGAAGGCAAGGTCCGCGCCGATAAGCGTGCTCCCGGCGGCTATGAACTCGATGTCTCGAACGTCAGGGTCGTGCAGCGCGTGTCTGAAAGCGATCCGTACCCGATCACTCCCAAAGAACACGGCGTTGACTTCTTAATGGAGCACCGCCATCTCTGGCTGCGCTCTCAGCGTCAGGCCGCGATCCTGCGCGTGCGCGCCGAAATCATTCGCGCCGCCCGCGATTTCTTCGACATCAACGGATTCACTCTTACCGATCCTCCCATCCTCACGCCCGCTGCCTGCGAAGGAACCTCCACCCTCTTCCCCGTGGACTACTTCGAGGACCAGGCTTACCTCACGCAGTCCGGCCAGCTCTACATCGAAGCAACGGCGATGGCGCTCGGCAAGGTCTACTCGTTCGGTCCGACTTTCCGCGCTGAAAAATCCAAGACTCGCCGCCATCTCACCGAATTCTGGATGGTCGAACCTGAAATCGCCTATGGCACGCTCGACGACCTGATGGAACTCGCCGAAGGCTTGCTAACATTTTTGGTTAAGCGATGTCTCGATCGACGCCGCCCCGACCTCGCAACCATCGGTCGCGACCTAGCGCGGCTAGAGAAGATCGAGGCGCCTTTCCCTCGCATCACATACGACGAAGCCGTCAAGAAATTGCAGGAAGGTCATGCTCATGGCAAACTCGAAACCAAATTCGAGTGGGGCGGAGACCTGGGCTCGCCCGATGAAACTTATCTCTCGTCGCTCTACGAACGTCCCGTCATGATCCATCGCTACCCAGCCAGCGTGAAGGCGTTCTACATGGAGCCCGATCCCGTGCGCCCCGAACTCGCCCTCTGCGTGGACGTATTAGCCCCAGAAGGCTACGGCGAAATCATCGGCGGCTCGCAGCGCATGGCCTCGCACGACTTGCTCCTCCAGCGCATTCGCGAGCACAATCTGCCCGAAGAAGCCTTCAAGTGGTATCTTGATCTCCGCAAGTACGGCAGCGTTCCTCACTCCGGCTTCGGCATGGGCATCGAGCGAGCCGTAGCCTGGATTTGCGGACTAGAGCACGTGCGCGAGACCATCCCCTTCCCGCGCATGCTACACCGCCTGTACCCGTAGTACAGTTCTCGGTTCTCAGTTCTCAGTAAGTCAATGCGAACTGGGTTGACTGAGAACCGGGAACTGGGAACTGAGAACTGCTTCTATGCCTCTACGAAGCACGACGTTCAGCAACATCACCCCGCGTCAGATCCGCGTGATCGGCGTTCCTCTCGACCTCGGCCAATCCCGCCGCGGAGTTGACATGGGCCCTTCCGCCGTCCGCGTCGCCGGACTCGAAGCCCGCCTCGAAGCCATCGGGCACATTGTCGAAGACGCAGGCAACATCGTCGTGGCCATCCCTGAACAGAAAAAAGAGGGCGCTGCCAACTCCAAATACCTCAAGGAAATCACCGCTACCTGCGTCAAGAGCGCCGACTTGGTATTGAAGACGCTCGAAGCCGGCAAAGTTCCTCTCATCCTCGGCGGCGATCATTCTGTAGCGGCCGGTACCGTATCAGGCGTGGCCGAGTTTTATCGCCGCAAGAGCCAGAAAATCGGACTCCTCTGGATCGACGCTCACACCGACATGAACACGCCCGACTCTTCCCCGAGCGGCAATGTCCACGGCATGCCACTCGCCTCGATCATGGGCCTTCCTCCCCTCGAACTCGGCAACATCTACGACTTCTCGCCCAAAGTGCAGCCGGAAAATTGCGTGCTCGTCGGCATTCGCGACGTGGACAGCTTTGAAAAAGAAAACATCCGCAAATCAGGAGTCGAAGTCTTCACCATGCGCGACATCGATGAACGCGGTATGCGCGCTGTCATGGAAGAGGCTCTCCGCATGGCCGGACGCGGCACCGCCGGCTATCACGTCTCGCTCGATATGGATTGGATCGATCCCGAAGACGCTCCCGGCGTCGGCACTCCGGTGTGGGGCGGCGCTACGTATCGCGAAGCTCATCTCGCGATGGAAATCATCTCTGACCATGGACGCATGACGAGCTTCGAAATCGTAGAAGTGAATCCCGTCATCGACGAGCACAACCAGACCGCCGACTTAGCCGTGGAGTTGGCGCTGTCGGCGTTTGGAAAGAAGATCTTATAGCAGCTTATTGCCGGCCCCTCGCTGAAAACCTCTTTAGACTTGTCATCCCGAACGAAGTGAGGGATCTGCAGTTTGCCGCAAGATGCAGATCCCTCACTTCGCTCGGGATGACAATTCGTGGAAGGGCTAATCTAACCGCTCACTGCACGTCCGACACTTTCCCGTTGATAAACGTTACCTTAATGTCCTTGTAGACGTAAATCTGCTTGGCCCCAAGATTGACGATCTTGTCCGGCACGCCGATCGCGGCTTTCACTTGATCAGGGGTTTGCCCTTTTTCTATCTGCTGAGGCTCCGGGGGCGGCCCTTGTTGTTGCGCTTGTCCTCCACCTCCACCCTGGTTGCCCCCCTGCTGATCATTACCATTACCATTGCCATTGCCGCCCTGTCCGCCGCCCTGATCGCCGGGGCTGTCATCGATGTTGAGGAGACCGGCAATCGTATCTTCCACCTGTGACGGGCTGGTGGTCGCCAGCGATCCTTTGGCGAACTGGAAAATTACGTCGGCCTTGTAGAATGTAGTTGGACTGACGTTGTTACAGGAATCACAAGCGATGATGCTGATCATCACCTGATCTTTCGGTAAATTGACGGCGATCTTCGAGGGATATACCTTTTCGCCCACCTGCATCAGGCGCGTGGTCTGCGTCTTACCCATTTTTCCCAAGCCGAAACCGATGCCCTTCATCACCATGTTGTTAGGAGAATGTACCGTCCCATCCTGATACTTGGTGGGAACAACGCTCGTGTCCCCGTAGGGCACGCTGAGGATTCCACCCTTCTTGATCACCAGGATGGTTCCCTGCTCCACCACCGCCGCTCCCCCTGTGTCTGCACCCATCTTCACCAGCGTATATTGCGCATTGAGCTGGTCTTCCAGCGAAACCTGCGCAACCATCATGCCTGGCGTCATCCCAACCACCGTCAGCACGACCACCATCACGGCTCTTTCGATTTTCTGCCGCATTCAACCTTCCTCCTGTGAAATCACGTTCCCGTTACCCCGCTCGCGTTACCCAGTGGGTGAGCGTCTCTTTGCGGTTTTTCTCTTTTTGCGGGAAGAAGCTGGGAGCGCCGCTAGCTGGTGCGACGCCCCCGCCCTTACTGGTTGTTGAGCAGCTTCAGTTCGGCTGCTTGGTTTCCGCTTCCGCCGCGTCCGCATCCTTTTTCTGCTGCTCCAGATCGCTGGCGACGCTCGTGTCTGGCGAAGGTGCCGGCACTTCACCAGCCTGGGTTTTAGTATCGGGAGCAGCGGGCAGGCCGTTCTTACCCTGCTTGTCCGCCAGCTCCTTGAGCCCGGCATCCATCTGGATCCGCAGTTGATTGTGCATCTCCTGCAGATCGTCAACCGCTACTCCGACCGTGGCGCCGACGGCACACTCATCTTTCTTGCTGCTCTTGACGGTGGCGTCCACCATGTTTTCATCGTCCGGTTTGTCGCCGACACGATAGACCACATCGCCAGCGCTCAGTGTGCATTCCGCGCCATCCGAGGTAGTCAGATCCTCGTCGGTGGAGACCACGAAGATGCGAATCTTGGGATCGAGCGCCGCCGGCACCTGGTCCCCGCTCGGAGCCGCATCCTTCTGGCCACTTGCTGCCGCATCCTTTTCCGCCGCGATCTCGTTCTTCATTTCGTCGGAGATCGCTTGCTTCACCTCAGGACTGAGTCCGGTTGCGCCGCCCTTTGCGGCTGCGGCCGGTGCTCCGGCACCCAACATGTATGCCCCGTAAGCCGCGTTAAGGTTCGCCGCAATCAGCGGATCAGTCGTCCACAAGGAAGCGATTTCGTCCGTCGATTGTTGTCCAAACCGTGGTGGCTCTGACTCTCCACTCTCGGCGGCTGCTTGCTGGGCTGCGTAGGCGGCTTGCAGGTTGGCCGCGATCAAATAATCCGTCAACCAAAATGCGGCCGTCGGATACACCGGATAGGGCTGGAAGTAAGGTCCGTAGTAGCCATACCAGGGTTGCGCGCCCCAACCCCATCCGTAGTAGACCGGTGCAGGCCACGGATTGTAGGCCCATCCGTAGTATGCGGGTCCATAGTAATAGGAGGGTGCATAACCGTAATATGGATGGCCGCCATAGTAGTAGTTGCGATACCCATATGCGTAGTAGTGTCCGCCCCTGTAGTACGTTCGCTGGGAATACTCGCGGCCGCCATGGCGATAGTAGGCGCGCTGGCTGTATCCCCCGTGTCTTCCGTAGCTCACCACGGTGCGTCCGTTGTGCACGCTCGTGATGTGCCGGTTGCCGTTCATTCCGTGATTGATCGTCATCCCGTGAGTCTGGACCGTACGAACCTGGCCATTCTTGCGGAAAGTCGCGTTCCCGCCGTTCTTCATGGCGACGGTCTTGCTTCCCGCCGGCTGATGGCGGTTGGCTCCGCCAGCCCCACCTTTGGCCGCATTCGCGGCGCCACGATTGTTGGCGTTGTTCGCACCAGGGCGGTTGTTGGCGTTGGCTCCGCCACGGTTGTTGGTGTTTGTTCCGCCGCGGTTGTTGGCATTCGCTCCGCCTCGGTTGTTGGCATTATTTGCACCTGGGCGGTTGTTGGCGTTTGTTCCGCCGCGGTTGTTGGCGTTTGTTCCGCCGCGGTTGTTGGCATTCGCTCCGCCTCGGTTGTTGGCGTTGTTCGCGCCCGCCTGCCCAGGTCTGTTAGCGCTCGCGCCGCCGGGTCCGCGATTATTCGCATTCGCTGGCCCACGATTGTTAGGGCTCGCTCCGCCAGGCCCGCGATTGGGGGCATTACCGCCGGGCCGCTGGGCGCTATTGGAGCCCCCGCCCGGGCGCTGCGCTGGAGCTGCGTGCGGCGCACTCGGAGCCGGCCTGCTCGGTGCGGATGCGTGGGGTGCAGCAGCAGGTGCATTCTGTTTGTGTTGCTGAGCCGAAGCCACTGCGGCCAGGGTGAGAAGAACCAGCAATACGGACCATTTCGGCAGGACGTTCTTTGATCGGTTGTTCGATTTCATAGCCACTCCTGTGAGATGTGAGGCTCTTTCCTTATGCGTCAACCAGCAGGAAACATAAGCGGCCAGAAAGATTTCAAGCGGCCTGCAATCCTGCTCATGGACTTCTTCGACGAGAGCTTCTTGGTCCGAGTGCTTAGGGGAAGGGCACGGCACCGGCCTTTGAAACACGCCAATTTCACACCCGTTTTACCACGGTGTCAAGCGAGACTACCTAAATTTACATTTGTCATCCTGCGCGGATCGAGGGGCCTGCTTTCTGCGGCAAACTCCGGGTCACTGCGGTGAAATCCGCACCGCCGGAACCAAAGCTGGGATTGACGGAAAACACGCCGAGCGCCAGACTGAAACGGCATGGCAAAGCTTCGGGTTGGCATCCTCTTTGGCGGACGCAGCGGCGAGCATGAAGTGTCGTTGCTGTCGGCGGCGTCGGTTGTGAATGCAATCGATAAAACGAAATATGAAGTTGTCCCCATCGGCATCACGAAAGACGGCCGCTGGCTCACGGCAGAACACGCGGAACGTTTGCTGACGGGCAAGAATAAGGATGAAGAGCACGCGGACAAGAGTGTCCGCGCCACACAGACGCAGCTTCGCGCGGGCGATCCGGAGTCGACTCCGGGGGCGGCTGTGCTGGCTACGGGCGAGTCGGTGGTCGTTCCTCCAGAACCGGCGCGGCGCGACGCTGGACTCACGCCGTTTCAGACCGATGCGAATCTGCGGCGCGCATCCGATCGCGCGATTAACGTGGATGTCATTTTCCCCGTCCTGCACGGAACCTTCGGTGAAGACGGCACGATTCAAGGTCTTCTCGAACTGGCCGACATCGCCTACGTCGGTGCCGGCGTGCTCGGCTCTTCCGCGGGCATGGATAAAGACATCATGAAGTCACTGTTCCGCGCGGCGGGATTGCCCATCGTGAAACACGTGACCATCTTGCGCAGCCAATTCGAAGGCGAGCCCCAAAAAACGCGGAAGCTGGTGGAAAGCAAACTGAAGTATCCAGTCTTCGTGAAGCCTGCGAATCTCGGGTCGTCGGTGGGAATCTCGAAGGCCCATGATCGCAAGGAACTCGGTCCGGCCATCGCAGAAGCGGCACAGTTCGATCGCAAGATCGTGATTGAAGAAGGAGTCGGAGGAAAGAAGAACAAAGCCCGCGAGATAGAGTGCGCCGTACTCGGCAACGACGATCCCAAAGCGTCGATTGCGGGAGAGATCGTTCCCTGCAAAGAGTTCTACGACTACGACGCGAAGTATCTGGCGGAAGGCTCCGAGCTGGTGATCCCCGCGAAGATCACGAAAGCGGAAATGAAAACAGTGCAGAGGCTCGCGATCGCGGCGTTTCAAGCGGTCGATTGCACGGGCCTGGCGCGGGTCGACTTTCTGATGGATCCAAAATCGCGCCGAATTTTCGTCAACGAAATCAATACCATGCCAGGCTTTACCGCGATCAGCATGTATCCGAAGCTGTGGGGCGCGACTGGACTGCCGTATCCCGACTTGATTGACCGCCTGATCCAGTTCGGCATCGAACGGCACGAAGACAAGAAGCGAAATCAGTACAGCCGCTAACCGACGCTTCACCGCCGAGGGCGCCGAGAAACCGGGAATATCCCCCTGTTCGTAGCAAATTAAAATGTCCGCTTTTCGTAGCACACGATCTGTCCGGTTTTTGAATTAACCAGCCGTAGCCGAGGTTGTGGGAAAGTGGGAATCCCGCGCACTTTGCGGGATTTCCAAGCGGGGTGGGAAAGTCGGTTTTTGGACTTTTCCAGCCCGCGTCTTTTCCACAACCTGAGACCCTGCCAGTTTCGGTAACAGCAAAGTTCCTTCCGCGCTATAGCGGCCCAGTCGCTGCGGTCCGTGGGTGATGGTAAGAGTTCCATCCAGATGCTGATGCACCCGCACCGTGCAACCCGCCAGGGTCGCTCGCCAGCGCACCGCTTCGATCTGCAAGCGCAGATGCTGAAAGCTCACCGTGTTGTCCCGATTCACCGCCCGCTCGAACTGCAAGCTGAAAACCAGGTCCAGGTTCTGACCTCGGCGCGCCAGAAATGCCGTTCCCCGTTCCGCCGCGCGCACTTGAAAGCTGCCATTGAACTCCGCGATGTAGTGTTCTCGTAGAAACCGATTCGCTTCCTTCACGTTGTCGATGCCCTGCAGCCGTAACTCCTGGGGCAGACGTCCTTGCCAGGTTCCGAAGTTGCGCTCACTCCGTCCGCGCGCCTGCGGCGAATAGGCCGGTATCATCTGAATCCCTAACTCGCGCAAAGCCCGTCCCACTTGCGTCAAACGATGCGGATCGACCTTGCCCCCCACCTTCGGCGTGAGCCAGAAATGGCTGCCCCGATCGCTGTACAAGGCGCAAAACAATCCCTTGCGCTCGATCACCGCCCGCAGCGCTGCCATCACCGTCACCGTCGATTCCTCCTCCACCAACTGCGCGTAATAAATCTCGCTGGTGGCATCGTCCAGGATCACGATCAGGTCATACCAGCGCTCATCCTGAAACCAACGGTGATGGCTGCCGTCAATATGTAACAGCATCCCCGGCAACGGCCGCCGCGGACGCCGCTTGCGATGCACCCCGCGCCTGCGCCCCCGCGTCACCAGCCCTGCCCCTTGCAAGGCCAGCTTCACCCAGGTGTAGCTGAGCTCGACGCCGTGTTCGGCGTGCAGCTTCTCGTGAAAATGCCGCACGTTCAGATCGAAATACCGGTCCCGGTACAGTCCCAGCACCTGCTCCACCACCGCCACCGGCACCCGTTTCGGCGAGGGCTTGCCTTGTCGCCGGTCGAACAGTCCGTCATAGCCGAACTCCTCATAGCGCTCTCGCCAGCGCCGCATCGACCGATCGCTCAGACCCAGAATCTCGGCCGCCTGCCACCACGTGATCTTCTTCGCCATGGCCCGTAAAATCACTTCCTGCACTTTCATCGCCCGCTCCACTGCGGCCTTCCGGTAACAGATCATGCTTCGCATGGTCTCCTACCCTCGCCGCCCGCAAAGCGGACAGATCACCTGCTATCTCAACCGGACATATCATGTGCTAACGACAACCGGGAATATCCCCCTTGACAGACCGATTGGTCGCTTGTAGTATCTGAATCTAAGTTTGCTCTTTTTTGAGCAAGCTGGAATTTCATGCAGAGTGGCTGAGGGACGAGCCCTAGGACGCCACGGCAACCGGATCGGGATCATATATCTCCATCGCAGGTGCCAACTCTCGCCCGGTAACGGGGACCATGAGATTCGGGTAAGCGAAATTTGATTCGCATTTCCCGAGCCTCTTTTCCCATTCGGAAAAGGGGTTTTGTGTTAACTGGGTGATTTTTCCCGGCTCGTCCCGCGGTCACAGAAAGAAGTTGCAAAATGGGGACGAGCACGTACGAACTCCGCTGCCGCGAATGCGGCAAGACCTGGGGCAACCAGCCCCGCAGCATCTGCGAAGACTGTTTCTCGCCGCTCGAAATCACCTACGATTACGATTCTCTCCGACCGCGCATTTCGCGCGACCTGTTGGCCTCGCGCGCGCCGAACATGTGGCGCTATCGCGAGCTGCTGCCGCTACCGGCGGGGTACCAGCCCTCCCTCCCAGTTGGGTTCACCCCGCTAGTTTCGGCGCCGCGATTGGGCGAAAAGATTGGATCGCGCCGGCTCTTCGTTAAGAATGATGCGGTCTGCCTGCCCACGTTGAGCTTCAAAGACCGCGTGGTGGCGGTCGCGCTCGCGAATGCACGCGGCTTCGGGTTCGATACCGTGGCTTGCTCGTCGACCGGCAATCTCGCGAACTCGGTGGCGGCACAAGCGGTTCGCGAAGGGTTGAAGGCGTGGATTTTTATTCCCTCCGATCTTGAGCCTGCGAAGATTCTGGGCACGCAAGTATTTGGCGCGGAGCTAGTACGCATCAACGGCAGCTACGACCATGTGAATCGCCTGTGCTCGCAGATTGCCGACGAACATCGCTGGGGATTCGTGAACGTCAATCTTCGTCCGTATTACGCCGAAGGCTCGAAGACGGTGGGCTATGAAATCGCCGAGCAGCTGGGCTGGCAATTGCCCGATAACGTCGTGGTGCCGATGGCGGGCGGATCTTTGATTACTAAGATCAAGAAGGCGTTTGACGAACTAATTCTCCTGGGCCTGGTCGATCCGAAGCCAGTGAAGTTTTTTGGCGCGCAAGCGACTGGATGCTCGCCGATTTCCACCGCGATCAAGCAGTACAGCAGCGAGATCGAACCGCAGCGTCCGAAGACGATTGCGCGATCGTTGGCTATTGGCAATCCCGCCGACGGACATTACGCGTTGAAGGCCATCACCAAAAGCGGTGGATGGTCGGAAGACGTTTCCGATCCCGAAGTTGTCAGTTCCATCCAGTTGCTGGCCGAGAGCGAGGGCATCTTTACCGAGACCGCGGGCGGGGTGACGGTTGGAACCGCGCGCAAGCTGATCCAGCAGGACCGCATTCTGCTCGATGAAACGACGGTGCTCTGCATTACTGGCAACGGACTTAAAACCACCGACGTGCTGGCGGACAAGTATCAAGTCGAAACGCCGATCGCTCCGAAGCTTGCCGAATTCGAAGCCTATCTCGCGGCGAAGGCGGCGAGTTTGCCGGCGGCGGTTGTGGAGACAGCGTCCGTCGGCCGTTAGTCAACTTTCCCGTAGAGACGAGGCAAGCCCCGTCTCTACAACACTTTCAGCACGGGCATTTTGCCCGGGAGGTTTCTTATGAGCATCACCGTTCAAATCCCCACAGCCCTGCGGCGGCTTACCTCTGGAACGCCGCGCGTCGTTTGTACAGCTGCGAACCTCAGCGAGCTGTTTGCGGAACTCGACCAGCAGTTCCCCGACTTGAAGCCCCATTTGCGGGATGAAGCGGGAGAAACGCGGCGATTCCTGAATATTTATGTGAACGAAGAAGATATTCGCTTCCTGGGCGGCGCTTCGTATTCGTTCCAGGATGGCGACGAGGTGCTATTGGTGCCGTCAATCGCGGGCGGTGTGCGCTAGAAGAGAACGAAGAACCACGTAAGCGACAGCCGCCCCCGGCTGTCCAGCCGAAAGCTCGGCCACACTGCGCCCACACACCCGAATTACGCTCCTCGTGGTGGTCATTTCTTTTTTGTTGGCAGGCTTCTCCTGCGTTCACTTCTTCCTGCAATTTTTGCTTTGCTCCGCTGAACAAAAGAAGCCGGTCGTCCCTATGTCAGTAGGGCTGGACGAAGAGTTTGCGGTGGACAATGTGACTATGCTGCGATAATCTAACTAACCAGTTAATTATATGAAGAAGTCTGCAACTACCCGTCATCCGGTTCGGCCACGTCGCGCTCGTGCCGGGCGGACCCCTCCCCGGCTGGGAAGTCGCGGGCAGCCCGAAGAGAGCCGGGCGGCGATTCTGAAGGCAGCGGTCACGGAATTTGCCGAGCATGGGATCGCCGGGGCTCGGACGGATGCAATCGCGCGGGCGGCGCACGTCAACAAGGCGCTCCTTTATTACTACTTCAAGGACAAGGACGCACTGTACGAAGCCGTCCTGGACCATGTGTTCAGCGGGCTGCGGGCGCGGGTGATGCCGATACTCGAAAGCAAACTGCCGCCGGGGCAGAAGATGGTGGAATATGTGGGAGCGTATTTCGATTACATCGCGGCGAATCCACGGTTTCCGAGGGTGGTGCAGGCGGAGTGGATGCGGTCGGGCGCACGCAGTGCGCGGATGCAGCGGGTGGCAAAGGAATATTTCCGTCCAATCTTCCGGAAGCTGGCCGATGTATTACGCGAGGGCATTGAGGCGGAAGAATTCCGGGAGGTGAATCCGATGGATTTCCTGCCCTCGGTGGTTGGAGTAATTATTTTTTATTTCAGCGCGGCGCCGCTGATGAAGACGCTGCTGAAGGTGGATCCGTTGTCGGTGGAGCGGATTCGGGAGCGACG
The DNA here is from genome assembly GCA_963789205.1 of uncultured Acidobacteriaceae bacterium. GTDB lineage: Bacteria > Acidobacteriota > Terriglobia > Terriglobales > Acidobacteriaceae > Acidiflorens. Next base: position 127,892 of record CAWBJV010000005.1, on the reverse strand, counting down.
GAAGTTTGTTCTGAATTTTATTTCGGCGGCGCTGTTTGTCAGGCGAGCAACGTGAGAGGCGAAGGACGTGGTGCTGCCCACGGCGCGGTCGGGCTTTGCCCGGCCTGGACCCTTCGACTCCGCTCAGGGAAGGCTCGCGAGGGCGTCCGTCTCCACACAACCACTAGTAAGGAGATTTGAATGAGTGCGCGCAATAAATTCTTGATTGTCCTGGCGATCATCCTGGCGATAGCGTCCGCGTACTACGTTTTTTCCACGCCGGGAGGGAATGACCTGGTGCTGGTCGGAACTGTGGATGCGAACCAGATCGTGGTGAGTCCGCAGATGCAAGGGCGGATTACGAAGCTGTTGGTGGAAGAAGGTACGCAGGTCAAGCAGGGGGATCTGATCGCATTGTTGGATCCGTCGGAACTGGAGGCTCAGGAGGGTGCGGCGGCGGCGACGATTGCGAGTTTGCGATCGAAGGTGAGCGAGAGCGAATACACGCGGCAATCGACGAAAGGGTCGACGTCTGGAGATGTGGCGAATTCGCAGGCGCGGCTGCAGGCGGCGCGAGCGCAATTGGCGCAGGCGGAAGCGACTTTGGCGCGGATCGAGAGCGACAGCTTGCGGACGATTGGACTCGCGCAGGCAGGTGTGGCGTCAGAGCAGGAGAAGGTGCAGGCGCAGATGAATCTGAAGGCGCAACAGGCGAGTGTGCAGGCGCTGAAGGATCAGGTGGCGGCGGGGCAGGCGGATTTGAATTCGGCGATCGCGCGGACGAATCAGGCGACGGCGGCGCAGAGTACGGTGGCATCGACGCGGGCCCAGGTTGATAACGCAGTGGCGCAGTTGAAGGAAGCGGAAGTGCGGTTGGGATATACGAAGATTTATTCGCCGGTAACAGGGACAGTGTTGGTGCGCGCGGCGCGCGAAGGCGAAGTGGTGAATGCGGGGCAGGCCATCGTCACGGTGGTGGATTTCAGCGACACATGGGTGTTTGCATCGATTCCGGAGACGGACGCCGATCATATTGGGCTCGGGGACTCGCTGCGGGTGCGGCTGCCGGGAGGGACTGTGGTTCCGGGGAAAGTCTTCTACAAGGCGGCGGAGGCGGATTTTGCGACGCAGCGCGATGTGGGACGGCGGAAGCGTGACATAAGGACGATTTCGTTGAAGGTGAGGCTGGAAAATCCGAAGGGGGCGTATGTACCGGGAATGACGGCGGAAGTGCTCGTGAGTCCGGAGCAGTTGAAGGGGAACGTGGAGGCGGCGGGGAAGACGTAGCGAGCTGCCGGGGTTTGCTCTCGGCTGGACGGGGCAGAGCCCGTCCCCACACGAGCAAAAGGAGAACGGGGATGGACGTGAGCAAGACTAACGGCGGAGGGAGTGCGCCTTCAGAGTTTAACGGGCGGACCGAGATCGCGGCGAACGCTCCTAATGCGATTGCGGTGGAGCATATCGTTAAGCGATATGGGACGTTCACGGCGGTGGACGATGTTTCGTTTGCGGTGAAGGAGGGTGAAATTTTCGGGCTGCTGGGGCCGAATGGAGCGGGGAAATCGACGCTGATCCGGATGATGACCACGCTGATTCCGATCACAGCCGGGACGGTGCGGGTAGAAGGACACGATGTGGCCCGCGATCCGGATGCGGTGCGGCGGACGATTGGCGTAATTCCGCAGGCCCTGACCAGCGATCTGGATTTGACGGTGGAAGAGAATCTGAATATTTACGCCAAGTTATATGACGTTCCTACCAAGCTGCGCAAAGAGGCGATTGCCGAGTTACTGGAAACGGTGGACCTTACTAAGTGGCGAGGAGCCCAGACTAAGACTTTATCGGGCGGGATGCGGCGGCGGTTGGAGATTGCTCGGGGACTGGTGCATAGTCCGAAGATTTTTTTTCTGGACGAGCCCACCACGGGGCTCGACCCGGTGTCGCGTGTGGCGGTGTGGGAGATGCTGACGAACATCAAGGCGAAGCGCAAGCTGACGATCCTGATCACGACGCACTACATGGACGAAGCGGACCGCCTCTGCAATCGAATCGCGATTGTGGATCACGGAAAGCTGGTGGCGCTGGATACTCCGGAGGCCCTGAAGGCGAGCGTGCCGGGATCGAACGTGATTGAGGCGCACTTCGAGAATCCTCCGGCCGATTGGGAAGATCGGCTGCGGGGATTGCCAGGAGTGACGTCGGTGCAGAACGAGAGCGCGGGAATGTTCCGAGTGCTGACCGCGAATGGGTCGGGCACGACGACGGACCTGGTAGAGATGGCGGTGGTAGCGGGCGTGCCGCTGAAGACTTTGACCGTGCAGAACACGACGCTGGACGACGTGTTTGTTCACTACACGGGGCGGCAGTTGCGCGATGAGCTGGTGAAGGCGCATGCGTTCACGATGCCGCAGAGACCGGGGTTGCAACCATGAATCGAATGATGGCGATTATCGAGCGCGAGATGCGGAAGTTCTTCCGGTCGCCGGCACTGATGATGGCGTCGATGATTTTTCCCCTGGTGCAACTGATCGTATTGGGGAATGCGTTTGGAGGAAAAATCCGCGAAGCGAAGATGGGAGTCGTGGATGAAGATCATGGAACGCAAGCGATCCGGATCAAGGAAGCGTTTGACGCGGTGCGGGCGAATGCTGGGACGTTTGTTGCCGTCCCCTACGACAATGAAGTGCAGGCGCGTGAGGACGTGCGGAACGGGAAGATTCAGGGAGCGGTGATTATTCCGGCGCAGTATTCGAAGATGGTATACGAGAAGAATCATCCGCGGATCGCGCTGATCGTGGACAACAGCGACAACTTCATGAGTTCGACGTTCGAAGACAAGATGACCGAAGTGACGAACGCGTTGAACCAGCCGGACGTGTCGCCGCGGCTCTTGCAGCAGACGGCGCTGGAGGTGGTGGAGCTATATCCGTATATCGAGTACATGAAGTATTTACTGCCGGGATCGATCACTCTCGCAATGTTCGTGTCGGTAATGATCGGCGGCGGGATGTTGTATATCGACGATAAGGCGCGCGGGGTGCATGAAGGGTACTTGGTGACTCCGATCACGAAATCGGAGCTGGTGTTTGGGCTGAACGGCGCGGGGGCGATCAAGGCGGTGATGACCGGGGTGGTGATTACGGTGGTCGGGTCGCTCGCGTCGGGAGTGGGAACGATATTTAATCCGGGGACGATAGTAGGGCTGCTGGTGATGATCGTGCTGACCTCGGTGGCGTTCAACACGATGATGTTTTTGATGATGGTGCGGATCGAGGATCCGCTGGTGCCGCGGGCGATTTTCGGGATTCTGAATACGCTGCTGTTTTTTCCCAGCGGATCGATCTATCCAGTGGAAGCGTTTCCGGTATGGTTGCGGGCGATTGCCAAGGTGGATCCGTTTACGTATGCGGTGCATGGATTCAAGTCGCTGCTGCTGAAGGAAACGGGGCTCGGGGCGATTGTTCCGGACATGATTTATCTGTCGATATTTGCGGTGGTGACGCTGACGTTGGCGGTGCCTCTGTTTAAGAGGACGCTGTAGAGCGTCGAAAGAGTAGCCTGCAGGAAGCTCTCCGGGGCCACGCTTCAGATTCCCTGTGCTCCCCCTGTGCCCCCGTGGTCACGCTCTTAGCCCGTCCTTACGAGGTTCGTGGGAAAGCATTGGAGTGGAACTGGCGAGAGGGGCGGGTGGAGGGGAAGGGGCGGGTAGAGTCGGTTGACAAGCGGAACAGAACGTTGGTGGCTGTGGGGCACGGCCTGGAACGTGTGTCATCGGCACGCACTTCAAGGCGGAGCCAGATAAAGCGCCCGATGCGGCTGACGCGAAGTGCTTCGGGACTTAGGCGGGCGGTATAACTGGAGGCGATGCGCGCCATTTCGGTGAGGTCACTCATGGGTCCGAATTCCACGTCGCTGGGGTGGGGCAGTTGGCGCATGGAGTCGAGTTGGCAGGCAATGCTTTTGCGTCCGGCAACGCAGGGCTGGGTACGGCAAGCGAGAATTTTTTCGATGGCGTAGAGGGCGCCGTGATCGACGCGCTCTCCAAAGGCGAGGTAGAGGGTGTTGGTGGCGGCAACGTGGTTGAGCGGGAGCATCTGAAAGGCTTCGAGGATGGGAAATGGAATGTTGCCGAGAGAATGGATAGTGGAGGGATCGAAGGAAGTTGCGACGGGGCATCCCCATTGCAGAGCGAGGGCGGTGGTGACTTCCTGTTCGGTGGCAAAGCCAAGTTTCTCGATCCACTCACCGATTTTTCCGTAACGACGCAAAGGCGCGGGCTAGCGGATGCTCGGCGTCACGTGCCAGATCTCGTGGGGTTGGAAAAGAGGTCGACATGAAGATCACCCTGCAACGGCGATGCCAGCCCGGCATAAATTGCCTTAGAACGGTCTCATGCCACGTACGGATGAAGACGACCTATCGCTCAAACTATTGCTCGACACAGGGGTTATAAAGAAGTGCATCTGCTTTCCCGTAGAGACGCGGCTTGCCGCGTCTCCCCCGCGCACGAAGACAATTGGCGGGTCGCAGCCCTAGCGCGAACTGCGAAAGCTGGTATCCGCGAGCAACAGATGTTCCGGCCGAATCACCGCCTCGTCTTCAGAGAGGATGAGCGCGCGTTCGATCACGTTCTGTAGTTCGCGGATGTTACCGGCCCACGACTGGGTCTTCAGTAGTTGCAGCGCCTCGGCGGAGAATTCCGGCGCGGCCAGCGGCGCCGCAAATTTTGCGAGAAAGTGCGCGGCCAGTGGCGCAATGTCTTCGGGCCGATCGCGCAACGGCGGGAGTTCGATGGGGAAAGCGCAGAGACGGTAGTACAAATCCTCGCGAAACCTTCCTTCCCGTACGAGAGTCAGCAAATGCGCGTTGGTGGCCGAAATGACGCGGGCATCCACGCGCACGACTTCGGCGCTGCCCAGGCGCTGCAGTTCTTTCTGCTCCAAAAAACGCAGCAGCTTGGGTTGGAGGCTCAACGGCATTTCGCCGATTTCATCGAGGAACAGCGTGCCTCCCTGCGCCGTCTGGATTCTTCCTGCATACGATTGCATGGCTCCGGTGAAAGCGCCGCGAGTGTATCCGAAGAGTTCGGCTTCGAGCAGAGTCTCGGGAATCGCCGCACAGTTAACGACTGCGAAGGTACGCGCAGCGCGCGGACTCAAATTATGAATGGCGCGGGCGACGATTTCCTTGCCGCAGCCGGTCGGGCCGGTAATCAGGACAGTTGTGTTGCGGGGCGCAAGCAGGCGCGCCAGACGATACACCGGCTGCATAATCCGCGAATTGCTGATCATGCCGGGCAATGGGTCTTCGAGAATGGAGTGGGCAGTGCGGGCCACGGGCAGAAGCTTGTCTTCGTGCTCGTCCTTATTCTTTTTTTCGCCTTTGTCCTTGCCCTTGACCTGGGATAGCGCGGACCACATTTCCGGAGGGAGGTCTTCCTTCGTCATCGCCCCATTGGGTTCGGCATCGCTTTCCGGATCGAGCAATACGACTTCGATTCCGGGAAAACGCTGCCGGACGGTCTGGCTGAGTTCCTCGGCGTCGAGGTCGGGCAGGCGGCGATCGAGAAAGAGCACCTGCCAGAAGCCGCTCTCCAAATGCACCAGCGCTTCGGCTCCTCCGCTGGCCTGTTCGAAACGGCGAACCGGGGAACGCAGACTTTCGAGGACACGCTGGCGCACCACGTTGCTCGGACTGGCCACCAGGATGTGGTCAGCATAGTTGTGCGGGCTCGGGAAACTCGTCATACCGTCGATTTGAAATCGATACGGTTAGAAATAGATTAGTTGGACATTAGAAGACTCTGTCGAAAAAAACCCTTCGTGTAACACGCGGGGCGAATTTTTCTTTACAAGCGGATGTTTTTGTAGGCAACCTGCATTTTCTGCAGGGATGGCGATTTCCAACTAGGCTCTCTGTGCTCCCGTTGTGCTCCTCTGTGTCCTCTGCGGTTATGAATTCTTAGACCTCTTGACCACAGAAGCACAGGGGACGTTATTTCTCCACAAACACCAGCTCGCCGTTTTCGACTTTGAGATCCTTCACGTTGTTGGGCAGCTTGAGCTGATCGCGCTGCTCGGTGAGTTTTTTCTGCAATACTTCGTTGACCAGCGCCGCGGGTACGGAGAGATCCCCAACCTTAACCTCGGTGGCATCGAAGGTGGCGTAACCATCTTTCGAGCCGAGATGCCCGGCCATAGTGAGATAGACGTCTTTGCCGGCGATCTGGGTGAGAAATTGACCGCGAACGATGTCTCCATCCATGGAGACCTGGTAATCCTTAATATTGGGGACCGCGCCGGGGAACTCCATCGCACCGCTGGCGCCGGGAGGGTTGGCGGAGGGCGAACTGGTGGCAGTATTCGCGGGCGCAGCGGACGGCAGCAAGCCGGCGGCTTGCGCGAGCGCAGCCGACACTTCGCCGGAATTCATCCGGACTTCGCTCTCACCCTCGCCGGGTACCCTGGGCTCCGCGAGCCTGTTCACCTTCTCCTGGAAGGATTGCGCATTGGCGGCAGTCGCAGCGGGCGCGAGCGCAGGCGCAAGCGGCGCTGGCCGTTTTAACACGAGCACAAGCGTAAGAATCGAGATCGCAAGGGTTGCGTAACTGATGATCCGCTGCACCTTCATGAAGACACCTCCGCCGTTGCTCAACTTCGTTTGCTATCTGTCGCTGCCTTCCATGGTACGCGCGAACAGAAACCGGTTTCAGATGACATAGGTGCTGGGGCTGTCGGATGGTTTCAGTTGTTGGTGGAGTGCCGGGCGTCCCTGGCCGGCGGGATGGGCGAGACGCCTTGCATCTTCATTCCACGATGGCCAACACGTCCCCGGGGTTCACCGCCGCGCCTGGGGTCGCCGATATCTTTTTCACGATCCCCTTTTTTGGCGACTTGATTTCGTTTTGCATCTTCATCGCTTCGACTACGACGATGCCCTGGCCGGCTTCGACTTCGGAATTTTCTGCGACCAGCAGACGCACGATGCGTCCAGGCATAGGAGCCAAAAGTTTCCTGGGACCCTTTTCGTCTACGCCAGGATTATTGCGCGAGCGCAGGGAGCGCGGATCGCGGAACTCTACCGCGAAGCACGCAGCGCCGACCCACATGTGGAGATCGGTCGGCGTCTGCTCGCGCATAATTTCGTAGGCGTTCCCATCGACCAAGAGGGACAAAACATCGCGGCGCGTAATCACCGCGTCTACGTTGACCGGTTGCCCGTCCAAGCGGCACTCCCATCCGCTGGCGGCTTTTTCAAGCTCAAGCCGGTGGGACTTGCTCATCGCCCCGATGCTTACGATGACTTGATAAACCATAAGATCAGCGCAGCGCTTCCGAGCGTCCCTTCTGTTTCCAGTTGGATGGAGCCGAAGCGGGGCCAGAACCGGTTGCAACGGTATTCCCATTCTTGCTGACGAGCGAGGCCGGGTCGAGCACGGCAAACATTCCGGCAGCAATCGCCGCGATCGTTTCGAGCCCTTCGACTTGTGGCTCCGGTGTGCCCGACGTGACGTCCTGGTTGCCTTTCGCGAGCAAACGATCCAGGTATCCGGTATCGAGTTTTCCTTCTCTGAAATCGGCATCGCACAGGATGCGCTGGAACAGAGAAATGTTGGTCTTGATGCCGGCCACGAAATAGTCGCCGAGCGCTCGCTGGAGCCGCATGATCGACTGCTCCCGGTCGGTTCCGTAGCCGATCAGTTTCGCGAGCAGCGGATCGTAGTCCATGGGAACATTCCAGCCTTCGTACATGGCGCTATCGCGACGGATTCCCGGCCCCGATGGCTCGAGCAGCAGCGTGATCTTGCCGGGGCTGGGAAAATAATTGTTATCGGGGTCTTCGGCGTAAATACGACACTCGATGGCATGCCCGCGCATCTCCACGTCGGATTGCCTGAAAGGCAGCTTCTCGCCGGCCGCGATCCGGATCTGCAAGTGCACGAGATCAAGCCCCGTGGTCAACTCAGTGACCGGATGTTCCACCTGCAGGCGCGTGTTCATTTCGAGGAAATAGAAGTTCCTTTGCGGATCGACCAGGAATTCGACAGTGCCGGCATTGCTGTATTTGGCCACCTGCGCGACTTTGACGGCAACTTCACCCATGCGCCGGCGCATGTCGGGATCGACGATCGGCGATGGTGCCTCCTCAAGAACCTTCTGGTGGCGGCGCTGGATGGAACACTCGCGCTCGCCGAGCCATACGGTGTTGCCGTGCTCGTCGGCCAGCACCTGCATCTCGATGTGGCGGGGGTTGACGATCGCTTTTTCGATGTAGACTTCGCGGTCGCCGAAAGAACGCTGCGCCTCGCTCCGGGCGGATTCGAGGGCAGAACGAAGTTCCTCGCGGCTGCGCACCAGGCGCATGCCTTTGCCACCGCCTCCGGCCGCGGCTTTCAGCATCACCGGGTAGCCCATACGCGCGGCGACTTCTTCGCCTTCTTCCGGAGAAACGAGACCGCGAAAGGTTCCGGGAACAACGGGTACCCCGGCTTTTTCCATCTCCTGACGGGCGCGGGTTTTCGAGCCCATCATTTCCATCGAGTGCGGAGTTGGCCCGATAAATTTCACGCCCGCATCGGCGCACGCCTGGGCGAACTTCGCGTTTTCCGAGAGGAAGCCGTAGCCGGGATGGATGGCCTCGGCGCCGGAGCGTTTCGCTACGTCGAGGATTTTATCCATCCGAAGATAAGATTCGGCGGCGGGAGCCGGGCCGATAGAATACGCCTCGTCGGACTTACGGACGTGGAGTGCGGCGCGGTCGACGTCGGAATAAACGGCGACGGTGGCGATGCCCATTTCGCGGCAGGCGGCGATGATGCGCACCGCGATCTCTCCCCGATTGGCGATCAGAATCTTCTTGAACATTCGTAGCTGGACGTATGGCGCCGCACTGATTCTACCTGTGGGAGCGGAGGGTGTGCTGCTGTCGATGTGACCTTGGTGGGGGAGAGCCAGGCGTCCCCGCCCAGCTGGACGGGCGAGGCGCCCGTCCCTGCACAAGCAAAAATTTACTTGTTCTGATCCATGACAATGCTGCCTGCGGGCTGTTTTTCCGCCTTGGCTTTTTTGGTGGCCATGGTTTTGTCGACCCACTCGTCGGCGGTCTTCAGATCGGCGGCGCGAGCTGCCGGGTCGTCGCACTGAACGTCGGCGCGTTCCCGGTACATCAGGTTCAGGTAGGCCATGGCATCGTCGTAATCAGGACGAAGCTGGATCGCCTTGTTCAGGTTATCGATACCTTCCTGAACGTTGGCGGTATTTTTCTCTCTAATGGTGGCACAGACCTTCTTGTCCTTGGCAGGCAGGGACTCATCGGGCTTCATTCCGAGCTTGGCGCGCTCTTCCTGACGCGGCACGTAGGTTTGCGTCCAGTCGATGACGGCGACTGAATAATAAGGCTCGGGGTCGTTGGGATCGACTTCGGAAGCCTTCTTGTAATACTCCTTGGCCAGGTCAAATTTCTTCATCTGCAGATAAAGATAGGCGATGCCCTTGATGCTGTTGATGTTCCTGGGATCGACCTGCAGCACTTGCTTGTACTGCTCAATCGCTTGCTCCCCATAGTGGTTGTTCTCGGGAGTATCGGCGCCCGGAATGTACTGCTGCGCATAGGCGGTAGCCAGATACAGGCGGGCATTGATGAGTGATGGGTCGAGGGCGACGGCTTGCTGGAAGTGATCAATCGCCTGCTCGAACTTGGAGTTCTTGTAAGCCTGCACACCCTTGTTGAGATGATCCCGCGCCTTAAGCTTGTTGCAGCCGGTGCTGGACAATATCACCAGCGCGGCGGCGAAAACCACCAGGAGCTTTTGAGTCGTTTTCATTGCTTTGTGAATCTCCTTGCGGCGGAGTATAGGACCCTGAACCGAGACGGTGCGAGAGGTGCCACATCGGAATTGGAGCCTCAGCCGCTTTCCGCCTCATTGCCCAGAGTATTCTAGCCGCCCGCTTCGATTTTGGCTGTGATCAAGCCGACTTTGTCGACGCCGGCCGAATGCGCGATATCAATGACGCTGGCGACGTCGGCGAAAGGCACATTGTCATCGCCCTTCACGAACATGACCTTTTCGGCGCGGGTTTTGAAAATATCTTCCAAACGGCCCTGCAAAGTTTCCCAGGTAGCCTCGTCCTGATTAATCTTGAGTCCCGGAGCGTTGCCGGCACCGTGGTCAATCAACTGCACCACGATGGTGCGATCGGGGGTTGGCGGCTGTTGTTTCTGATTTGGCGGCGGAGGCTGGGGCACCAATGCCTCCAAACCCTTGGGCGTCAGCGGTGTGATCACCATGAAAATGATCAGGAGCACCAGCAGCACGTCAATCAGCGGCGTGACGTTCATGTTCGCGTTCTGGCCCCCTTTGGAGCCCATTGCCATACCCATAATCGATCTCCTGTATCGCTATTGCCTAACTATTGTCCGCCCGCGGGTACCGGCGGAGTCGTGCCCGGCGGCGGGGCAAGGGTTCCAGCCTTCTTTTGGTCGGTCAAAAGGCCGAGTTGATCCACGCCGGCCGCGCGAACATTGTCCACCACTTCGACAACCCAGCCGAACTTCGCCCGCATGTCAGCCTTGAGAAAGACCCGTTTGTCGGTCCGGTTCGCCAACTTATCCTTGATCTTCTGCGTCAGTTCGTCCACCTTGATGGGATCCGTCCCGAAGAAGACCTTGTCATCGCGAGTGACGGCAACAAGCAACGCGTCTTCCTTGTCGGCGTCGTGCATGTCCGTGGGATTATTGACTTTGGCCATATCCACCGGGACGCCGTGTTGCAACATAGGCGTGACCACCATGAAGATGATCAGCAGCACCAGCATCACATCCACCATCGGTGTGACGTTGATGTCGGAGGTGACGTTCGCCGCTTCGTTTCGCTTTGCTAATGACATGGAATTCTCTCTCCTGCGTACGCTTGCCGTGGCCGACCCCAAACTTGCTGGTGGAGTGCCGGGCGTCCCCGCCCGGCTGGACGGGCGAGACGCCCGTCCCTCATCGCTCAGCAACTCATGAGTACAACCCTGTGTCTATCCTAATTACGACCGGCGCATACTCCGGCGCTTCAGGAAGTAATCGATCAGTTCGCTCGAGGAGTTATCCATCTCCACGTCGAACGCTTCCACCCGGCCGGTCAGATAGTTAAACATCATGACTGCCGGAATCGCCACGAACAGGCCGACTGCGGTGGTCACAAGCGCTTCGGAAATACCACCTGCGACCGCTGCCAAGCCGGTTGCCTTTTCCTTGGCGATACCGTTGAAGGCGTTCAGAATGCCGACCACCGTTCCGAACAGTCCCACGAAGGGAGCCGTCGAGCCGATTGTCGCCAGACCGCCCAAACCACGCTTCAGTTCGGCGTGCACGATGGCTTCGGTGCGCTCCAGTGCACGCTTGGAAGCTTCAATGGTCTCGCCAGGAATTTCACCCGGGCTATCCTGGTGGGCCTTGAATTCCATCAGGCCCGCAGTGACCACCTTGGCCAAGTGACTCTTCTTGTTGCGCTCGGCGACTTTGATCGCTTCGTCAATCTTGCCTTCGCGCAGCGCCCCAGCAACTGCGGGAGCGAACGAGCGGGACTGATTGCGGGCGGCGTTGAATGCCATCCAACGGTCAATCATCACGCCGATCGACCACCCCGACATGATGAACAGAATGATAACCACGACCTTCGCCAGAAGACCCATCTGCTTCCAGAGCGAAATCGGGTCCCAACCGACCGAGCCCTCGTCAAAGAGCCAGGCGGCGAAAAGATGGAAATTACAGAGTGCGACTGCTGCCAGATTCACTACCATGAGTTGCTTTCCTCCTCAGAACTGTTTCGAACTCGTTTCTAACCGTTTCCTAAATTCCTTCTTCCCTGTAGAGACGGCGCTTGCCCCGTCTCAATCCGGGGCAGGAGACGCGGCAAGCCGCGTCTCTACAGGAAACCAGCGCCCCGGCGCGTTCCCAAAAAACAGCACGGATCAAAACCCGCGGCCCGATCTACCGTTTGATGCAAGAAAACCAAACTGGGCAGAATTGCCCCCGGGTGTAAAACCGCCCATGGTCTCCCGTCTCGGGAAAAGGTGGGACGGGGAGGGCCTTAAACCGCCACAAACTTAACTACGCCAAAAGCCGGCCCGGAGAGTCTAGCCTCCAGACAAACTAAAGTTCACAACCACCTGCGTCTCCACCGCTACCGGTTCGCCATTGAGCAGGTACGGCTTATAACGCCACTGTTTCACGGCCTCAATCGCCGCCGGCGCCAGCATGGGGTGTCCGCTAATCAACTGCAGGTTCTGAATCGTACCCTCTTTGCTGATTTCCGCTTGCAGCACAACCGATCCCTGAATGCGGGCCTGTTTTGCTAGTTGCGGATAGTTGGGCGTAACCTTCTTGATCAGAAGACCGGTCGACACACCCGACGAAACGCGCACCCGCTGCGGAGTCGCGACTTTCGGGACCGCGGCGTTGGCCGAACTGAGAATGCCGCCCATCACTCCGCCGGTCGAGCCTCCCGGAATGCCGCCCGGGACGCCGCCCGGGACGCCACCGGCGCCCAGATCCGGGGGAGCTTCCTCTTCTTTGATCATCTGAACTTTGCTTGGAATCTTGGTCGGGGTACGCAACTGCCCGTTGATGACTTCGCTCTGGATCTTCACCACCTTAACGGCGGCCGCTGGAGGGGGCGGTGGCGGCGGCGGTGGCGGCGGCGCTACCAGGAAGGTCATCAGGTTCCCCTTGGGCAGCGCGTCGGTATAAATCAGCGGGATCAGGATCAGTATGCAAATGAGCCCGACCTGCAGCAGGAAGGACAAGATTGTGGTGCCCAACCGCTTGGTTTTCAGCTTGTTGCCTGATTCAATGAGGCTGTCTTCAAACATAGGCTTCTCCTACATCAGACCTCTACGAGAGCTTAGACACCGGCTGCATCCTCTTTGCTCCCGGTCTTTAAAACCCTCGCCTCTGCGAAACTACTGCTTCTGAGGCCAGGTCAATGATTTAAGCCACCCGACTAAACAGTTTGCTGAAAAACTCACGTTTTGTACATCGGTACAACGCTTTAGCAAGACGTAAGTTGTTCGAAATTAGGCCCTTTTAGCGCCTCAACACCGCAAACCAATCTGTTTAAGCTACATGGCCCAATTTCAAACCTTAACCTTTTCCTTCGGCTGCGTCGGGCTGCTACCGGGCCGCAGCGGCATGGAAATCGGCTTCTTGCCCTGCTCGCCCCGCCATTCCTGGTAGGCAACCAGAATCGGGGCTGCGATCGCGATCGACGAATACGTCCCGATCAGGATTCCGATGACTAGGGCGAAGCTGAAAGCATTCAACACCTCGCCACCGAAAAGGAACAGAGCAAGCACGGTAAGGAAAGTCAGGCCCGCTGTCAAGATAGTTCGACTTAAAGTCTGATTAATACTTTTGTTGACGATGTCGGCCAGCTTCTCCCGCCGCAGCAGCTTGATGTTCTCGCGGATCCGGTCAAACACGACGATGGTGTCGTTATTGGAATATCCAATCAGGGTCAAAATGGCGGCGATCACGGTCAGTGATATTTCCCAGTTCAACAGCGAGAACGCGCCCACCGTAATCAAAGTGTCGTGGAACACCGTCAAAACTGCGGCCACACCGTAGATCCATTCGAAGCGCAGCGCCAGGTAAACCAGCATCCCAGCCAGCGAATAAAGGGTGGCCAGGATGGCTTGCTTGCGGAGCTGCTGTCCAACTTGAGGCCCGACGATCTCGACGTTGCGGATGCCAAAATCCGAGACGAAGAAGTTGTCCTGGAGCGAGACGACCGTTGCCGGGTCGGCCACGCTCTTCAACTCATCGTTGGAAAGCGAGCCGAGCACGCCGCCTTTTACCTTGTCGCGATAGTCCACAATGGCCTGCGCTATAGCGGTGTAGCGCGGGTTGGCGTCGCTGCCTGATCCGAGGTGGAGCGGGTCCTTCTCCAAAAGATAATTCGCGATGGCTAAGGAGCTGGAGTTGTTGAGATCCTGTTTGCCCGGGGTGGCGTGACTTTCGAGCGCTTGAATGATCTGGGTTTTACCCTTGTCGAGAGCCTGTTCGCTGGTCTCCTGGATATCGAGCGCGATCAGCACTTCGTTATTGGAGGCTTGTCCGTACCGTTGAACGCGGGCATTCTTCAAGCTGGCGCGCTCGATCTCGGAGTGGATGGCGGATGGATCGGGAGTGTGTGCGTATTTCACGTAGACCAGCGTGCCGCCGCGGAAGTCGACACCCAGCGGGATGCCATGCCAGAACGCCATGGAAAGCACTCCGGCCACGCTGAAGATCAGCGAGAAGGTCAGGAAGTACCACTTCTTCCCGAGGAAATCGACGTTTGTGTCTCTAAAAAATTCCACGCTGCTTTCGATCCCTTCAAATCAGTCGTTAGTCGCTAGTCGCTGGTCGTTCGGGCTGCATCGTTCGCTTGAATTTCGCGAACGACTATCGACGAACGACTGCCTTAAATGCTCAATGCCTCTCCACGCTGCTTCCGGCTAAGCACCCAATCAAAAATCACGCGCGATACAAACACCGCCGTAAACAGGTTTGCGGCCAGACCGAATACCAGCGTCGTCGCAAAGCCTTTTACCGGACCTGTTCCAAAGAGGAACAGAATCGCGGCGGAGACGATGGTAGTGACGTGCGTATCGACGATGGTAATCCAGGCGTGGCTGAATCCCTGCTCCACGGCCGAGGGCGGCGTCTTGCCGTTCCTCAGTTCTTCCCGGATGCGCTCAAAAATCAGGACGTTCGAATCCACGCCCATACCAACCGTCAGAATGACGCCGGCAATGCCCGGCAGCGTCAGCACCGCTCCGAAGTAGCCCATGAACCCAAGCAGGATGACCAGATTCAGTATCAGCGCGATATCGGCATTCACGCCCGCCCAGCGGTAGTAAATCAGCATAAATATTAGGACGGCGAGCATGCCATAGATGGCCGCGCGCACTCCCGAACGAATCGAATCGGCCCCCAGCGATGGCCCGACCGTGCGCTCTTCCAGGTACTTGATTCCGGCCGGCAGTGCACCGGAACGCAGAGTCATCGATAGGTCCTGAGTCTCTTGCTGGGTGAATCGGCCGTTGATGATGCCGGTGTCATGAATGGCGTCTTTGATCACCGCTACTTCCTGCACCTTGTTGTCGAGAACGACCGCCAGGTTGTCGCCGACGTGAGCGGAAGTAAAGGAGTAGAACTTGCGGCCACCCTCACTGGTAAGAATAAAGCGGACCGCCGGCTGGCCATTTTCGTCGGTGGACGGTTCCGCGGTGCGAAGATCGCGACCGGTCACCGCCGACGCGCGGGAGATCAGGTACCAAGCCTCCCCGGTCTCGGTGTTGCGCGAACCGATGCTCTTGCCGGCCATCAGGACAGCGTCCGGAGGAAGCACGCCGCCATGTTCCTGTAAGGCCTGCTGCTCGCTCGAATAGGGCCCGCCCAGCGATTGCTTGATCTCAAGCATCGCCGTGGACTGCATGATTTCCTTGACCCGCGCCGGATCGTCCACGCCCGGAAGCTGGACAAGAATCTGGTACTGACCGAGGCCGTGCTCCTGAATCACAGGTTCGCTCACGCCCAGCTGGTCAATTCGATTGCGGATGGTCTCGATAGCCTGGGTGACCGCGCGGTTCTTTAAATCGGCGAGGCTTTGCGCCTTCATCGAAACAGTCCATGAATTTTCCGCGCCCGAGCTGGCGTTGTAGTCTGGCAGCCGGTCGGAAACAATGCTCTTGAAATCACTGGTCTGCTCCGGAGGAATGCCCTTTACCACGATCATTTCGGGACGGTTCACCGGATCGGGCTTGGTGATGTCGGCGTAATTAATCTTGCGCGCGCGCATGTCCTCTTTAAGGCGCGCAATCGCATTGTCGGAGTCAACGTTGACCGCGTCGTTGACCTGCACCTGCAGGATCAGGTGCGTCCCCCCACGAAGATCGAGGCCCAAATGAATGCGATCAGTGATCGCGGCCAGTACTCCCTTGCCCGACAAGTCCTTCGGGACACCGAAGATGCCGAACAAAAAGACGAGCAGGATCCCAACGATAACCACCAACTTCCAGGTAAGGTTCTTATTCATGAAAACCAGTCGATTGTCTTTGGTCGTTAGTCGTTGGTGAAAACCAGAGTCGCTTTGCGAGCGACCAACGACTAGCGGCCAACGACTATTTTCCTTCTTCCGCCGGCGTCACCGATACCACCGATGCGCGGCTGATTTCGAGCTTCAGATTGTCGGGCGGCACGCGCAAAGTCAGCGCGTCGTCCTTGAGGCTGATGATCGTCCCGCGCAGCCCGCCGCTGGTTACAATCTTGTCCCCGTTTTTCAACTCGCTCAGCATGAGCTGCCACTTTTTCTGCTTCCGCTGCTGCGGCATAATCAGCAGGAAGTAAAAAATGGCAAAGATGAACAGCAGCGGCGCCAATCCGAGCAGACTTGTGCCCCCCGGGAGTTGCAACCAAAACGCCAATCCGCCACTCATAGCGGACGACATGCCAGACAATATGATTTCCACTGCTAAGTCGATCCTGGGTAACGAAATATGAAGCGAAATACGTGATTAAAACCGCAGCACTCCGAAGCGCCTATTCAGGCCAATCGAGAGGAACTCGGCACAACTTTGCTTCTTCCGCCGCTTAACTTTCTCCGCTGAACTCTCTGTGCGCGACTTCTTCTGCTTAACTTTTCTGCTTAACTACGGGAATTTTTCTTCTAAGGCCGGAGACCCTGCGCTTTCAGGCTGGAACCGGCAATGCCGCGCGAACGGCACAGAAAGAAACTCACCTTATCCCCAAGCTAAATAGAATGCCGGACTGCTCGCAAGGTGTCAAGGAGGCCACGCCGAATTTACATCTGCGAAGCGCCGGCAGCAGGCGCATGCGCTGCCCGTATCCACGCCCGGACCGTCCGCATGGTCGCAAGATAAAAGTGAAGGTTGTGCACCGTATTCAAAACCTGGGCCAGCAGTTCGTTCGAGGCATAGAGATGGCGCAAATAAGCCCGCGAATAGCGCTGGCACACCCGGCAATCGCAGGCAGGATCGAGCGCGCTTTCGTCCTGCGCGTACCGGGCCTGCTTGATCGACACCTTTCCTTCCAAAGTAAACAGCAATCCATGCCGAGCAGCGCGAGTCGGAAGCACACAATCCATCATGTCAACTCCTGACTGCGCGTACTGCGCAATCTCATCGGGGGTGCCGACCCCCATCAAATATCGCGGCTGGTCGGATGGAAGATGCTCGAGTGTGGATAGGACAATATCGCGAGTAAGCCCGCGGGGTTCGCCAACGCTAAGCCCACCGATGGCATATCCCGGAAATCCGATGTCAATAGTCCGCTCAGCAGACTCGCGGCGCAGTTCAGGATCCATCGCACCTTGCACGATGCCAAACAGCGATTGCGTTTGAGAGTGAGCTTCTCCGCGATTGTCATACCCACGATTGTCATCCTGAGGGGATCGAAGGACCTGTTTTTCCTGACGGCTGATGGCTGACGCCTGATGGCTACCCCAAGGCACCTCGCGCTTGTGCTCTTCAAAATAATTCTTGCAGCGCGCGCCCCAACGCACGGTCAACTCCATCGACGCCCGCGCACGCGCAGCGTCGGCCGGATATTCCGTGCATTCA
The DNA here is from genome assembly GCA_963789205.1 of uncultured Acidobacteriaceae bacterium. GTDB lineage: Bacteria > Acidobacteriota > Terriglobia > Terriglobales > Acidobacteriaceae > Acidiflorens. The sequence continues at coordinate 110,304 of CAWBJV010000005.1, read as the reverse complement.
TCAAACGCCATAATGATGTCGGCCCCCAGCCCAATCTGCACCTCCATGGCCTTTTCGGGACTCAAAAAGTGGGAGGAGCCGTCCAGGTGCGAGCGGAACGCCACGCCTTCTTCGCTGACCTTGCGCAGATCGGTGAGACTGAAAACCTGGAAGCCGCCCGAGTCCGTAAGGATGGCGCGATCCCACGACATGAACCGATGCAGCCCACCCATCCGGCGAACCGTCTCGACGCCAGGCCGCAAAAAAAGATGGTAGGTATTCGAGAGCAGAATCTCGACGCCGAGTTCTTCAAGCACATCCTGCGAAACGCCCTTCACCGAAGCCAGCGTCCCGACAGGCATGAACACCGGCGTCTCAACCTCTCCGTGAGGAGTAATGAGCTTGCCAGCACGGGCGGAGCCGCGGGTTGCGTCAATCTGCAGACGAACGGACACGGGGGGATTCTAACGGAAGTTATAAGTTAGAGGGTCCGTTTACCACAGGGAGGCCGCTGGTCTTGACTCTCGTTCTCGTGGACCAGAGGAATCCGTCTCAATCGATGCTCCGGTATTATAGAGACGTTGATTGCCCACTGGAGGCCCACCGCAATGGTGAAGACAATAGTTGCCGTGTGCTTGCTGTGGCTCGCGGGTTCTCTGGCTGACGCTCAGGATCCTGCTGCATCTGCACGCGGGAACGAAAGTTTATTGATTGCGTTGGAGAATGGCTGGAACCAGGCGCAGTTGCATCACGATTCGAAGGCGCTGGACGAGTTGGTGGCCGATACCTTCATCAGCACGGACAATGTCGGTACTTTCATGACGAAGGCCCAGTTCCTGGCCGACAATAGAGACCTCTCCTACGCTCCCAGCCTTATGACAAATAGTGACCAGCGGGTTTTCCTCTATGGAAACGTGGCCGTAGTTGCTGGAATCTATCACGCCAAGGGCCTTAACAAAGGTAAGCCCTTTGATCATTATGGGCGATTCACGGATACGTGGGCTTATTTGAACGGCAAGTGGGTGTGCGTCGCCACTCATACCAGCGCGCTCAAGAAAAAGCCCTGATCATTTACAAGACTTGCCTGTCGCCGTTTCCCTTCTGCATGCTGTCTTCTTGATTCTGTAGCTTCCCTTTTACTTCACGTACAGATTCTTAACCACCTCGCCGCCCTTCATCACAAACTTCACGCGCTCCAATGTGGTCACATCAGCCAGCGGATCGCCATCAACTGCAACAATGTCAGCCCACTTCCCCGCCTCAATCGTTCCGATCTTGTCGGACCAGCCCAGCAGATCGGCGTCGTTAATAGTCGCAGCCTGGATCGCCTGCAGCGGAGTCAAACCAAGCTTCACCATAACCGCGAATTCGTGCGCGTTAAGCCCATGCGGATACACAGCGGCATCGGTACCGAAGCCGACTTTCACTCCGGCGGCAAACGCGCGCGCTACATTCTTACGCGCCGCTGGCATCACTTCATGTCCCTTGGCAATCAGTTCGGGCGGAGTGCCAATCTTCTCCGCGTTCTCATAAAACCAGTCCATGAGATAGAGAGTCGGAACCAGATAAGTGCCATTCTTCTTCATAACAGCGATGGCCGCGTCGTCAATGTAAGACCCATGCTCAATCGAATCCACGCCCGCCTCCGACGCCCAGCGGATGCCCTCCGCGCCATGCGCATGCGCCGCGACCTTGCGGCCCAACCGGTGCGCATCGGCCACGATCGCCTTCATCTCTTCGAGCGTGTACTGCGAGGCCTGCGGATTGTCGCCATGCGAAAGCACGCCGCCTGTGGCGCAGATTTTAATGAGGTCGGCGCCATACTTGATGATCTCGCGCGTTTTGTGCTGGACCGCCTCAACGCCATCGGCCACGCCTTCGCCGTGCACGTGAGACTCAAACGGCAGCAGATTATTATCGCAGTGGCCGCCCGTAATGCTCAGAGCAGGCCCGCTGACCAGCATGCGCGGTCCAGGCACGTCGCCGGCGTTAATCGCATCGCGCAATGCAACATCGGTGAATCCGCTCGCGCCCACATTGCGGATCGTTGTAAAACCAGCGTCGAGCGTGACGCGGGCATTGCGCGCTCCGTTCAATGCCTCGCGCGGCACCGAAATCGCGAGCCGGGAGTAGCCGAAATTTGTAGTCATCGTGATGTGCGTGTGCGCGTCAATCAGTCCTGGCAGGACGGTGGCGTTCGACAGATCGACCACCTGCGCTCCATCAGGAACTGGCGCCCCAGACCCAACGCTCACGATCTTGTCGCCCTGAATCACGATGACTTGGTTGGAAAGCGTCTTGCCGGTTTTCACATCAAGCAGGCGCCCCGCGCGGATGACGACGATCTTCGCCGCCACGGGCACGGCTTGCGCCCAGGAAAAGTCGATCCAGAAAAACGAAAGAATAAACACAGACAGATAACGGTTGATCTTCATTCCATCCCCCCAGTGAGCAATTGAGTCTTGGCCGAGTACGTTACAACTTCGGCTGGGTAAACCGCAATTCATTTCCTTGCGTGAGCCGGTTCAGGCCTTTGGTAGGGTTCGAGAGGAAAAGAAGAGAGGCCGAGGCGATACACATTAAGCGAACAAAAAAAAGAGCGAACACAAAAAACGAACATGAAAAAGCGGGCCGCATTCCCTGAAGAGAATCCGGCCCGGATTCGTTGAAAGATCGGCTTGGAGAATAATGAGCGCTGGATTTCAGTGCCCGTCCAGACATCCACGCTGGCCCGAACTGTTGGGGTATCCGGTGCCGGCGTTGTAAGCGTTGTTCGACCATTCGCCCTGGATCTTCCATTGCGAGCCGTTACTGAAGGTCACAGAAGGAACGTTGAAGGTCCAAGCACACTTATCACCATTTTCCTGGCCCGAGGAGTCGTACCATCCGCCGTTACGGGGATCGGTGCGCGCTTCCGAGAGTTCGTGTCCGCTCACATTGGCTATAGCGGCCAGACCTTGCGACTCGCCTGACACGGTAGATTGCGGGTCGCAACCCGGGTCTCCATCCATCCTCCAAAAGAAAGCGAATTGAACCGGGGTTGAACCACAGGAGCCGTAGCTGTGGTAAGCGCAGTATCCGGAATGGCCGCGCGGTATGTCCGTGTACACGGCATAATAACCATTCGCGGTTGGGCTGGGAATTACTTTGCAGACCTCCGCCAAAATTGCCGAAGTCTTGGACCCACCACTCGCTGTCGTGCTGTCCACGAAGTGGCCGCCATAAGGGGTGGAAGAGGTTACTTGGCCGTTGGTGCCGGTATATTCGTTCGAGGTGGCAGCATAATGGGAGTTGCCGAATCCCGAGTACCAGGTGTCCATGCCGGAGATTTTGTCGCCCGGACTGGTGATCCAGCTAGGTCCCCAGAAGATGGCTGCGGTGGCGGCGCTCGTCATAATGGCGCCGTTATGCCAGATCATGTCTGGACTTCCTCCGCGGCGGCTCGGTTTGTGGTCCTTTGCCCAGTGAATTCCTCGTTTGGGTGGTTCATTTAGCAATTTCTTGGTGGAGTCTTGAGCTGCAGTGGTGATTGCCATCAGCAAAGCGAATGCCGACACGGAAAGGACAAACCTCTTCATACAGCCTCCTCAGAACGTACGATGGATTATCAACCGATCCGTCAGTCGCATCGACATCCGCATCGACCTCGACTGGGGAGCGATCGTAAAACGATGCCATGGATGGGGCGAAATGAAAAGGCATTTCTTGCGGATTTTGCTTCTTCACTTCCCATATTGGTTCTTTGCTTTTTGCGCCTTAGACCAGTTATTAATTTCGGCAGCACTGCATTGTAGAGATGGGGCTACTGGCGCTCGCTCCGTCTCCGTGGCAGCGCATACTAGTTAGGTGGTAACAAAGGCGTGACAAGTAACCCTGCCAACCCAGTCCCAAATGGAGTGCGAGCCATCGCCATCCTGTTCACTCTCTGCGCAATTTATCTTTCACTCGTGGGCGCGTTGATGCTGCTACGTCCCGGCACGGTAGCAATGTCGGTCGGCGCGCCGCTCTTATTCGGACTTGAACTATCTGGACCGTATATGTTCCTGCTCATGGCAGTCGTCGCAATCGGAGTAGCGTGGGGTCTTGTGGAGCTCATTAACATCGTCCGCCACGCTGCGGTGCTGATCGCCATCGCAGGAATCGTAATGCTGGTGCCGTCAGTTTCAGCCGCGACTGTCATGGTTCAACCAAAAGCACTGGCGTTCGGCGGCCTCGGAATCATCATGCGAGTAATGGTAGCGTGGTATTTATCGCAAGCAGAGATCGCAGAGCAGTTCAAAAGGCCACCACGAACCACGTAGGTATCACCTCTTTTCGAGGAGCAATGATTGCTGGGCCATGATTCAAGTCTCGGCTCTGACTCCCAGCGAAACGACAGGATCGCTGGTTGCTTCGTTGGGCTTGCGGTGGGAGACGCACTCGGCGCCCCTCTCGAATTTCTGAGTCGCCGCGAGGTTCGCAAGCGCTACCCGGCGGGACTCCGGGACATGATCGATTGCCGTCTTTGGAGAGCGGGTGAATACACCGACGATACTCAAATGGCTCTCCTGATTGCAGAATCTTTTCTCGATAAGAAGGGTTTCGAGCCGGCCGATCTCGCCCAGCGCTTCCGGAGTTGGGCGACAACAGCTAAAGATGTGGGCGTCCAGACCAGGGCTGTGGTCAATATGGCTGGGTACCTGAGCGACCCGGAGGGCTGTTCGTCGCGATACCACGCGGCTCATCCCAACTCGAGTGCTGGCAACGGTGCCGTGATGCGTTGTGCTCCCGTCGCGATTTTCTGCTTGGACTCTCTTGAGCAACTCGTCAAGGTCTCCCGGGCCAGTGCCCGTGTGACTCACCATGATCCGCAGGCTCAGTCGTCGTGCGTGATTCTCAACTCCTGGATCCAAGCGGCAATCTGTCGCGGCGTTCGGGACGGCCGCGCAGAAGCCATAGCTTTGCTAAACGAGACAGAACGTTTAGTTTGGCACCGGCTGGAGGGGATCGATGCCTACCGAGAAGACGACATTATGAGCTCTGGCTACACCGTCCATACACTGGAAGCTGCAGCTTGGAGTTTCCTCACGACGGAATCCTATGAGGAGGCGGTGATTCGGGCTGCGAACCTGGGCGACGACGCCGACACCGTGGCTGCGGTCTGTGGCGCTCTCGCCGGCGCGTTTTACGGATACACGGCAATTCCGTCGAAGTGGCGGAGCCAACTTCAGAGCGAAGCCAGAATCCACGAGATCGCGCTAAAGTTGGGCAGAACGCAAGGATGAGTTACTTCTTCGCCCGCGCCGCCACCTTCTCCCCCACCCGCTCACTAACCTTAAACGTCATCTTCGCTGCTTTCTGATCAGCGTCCACCACCACATGGTCGCCGTGCAGCACCTCGCCATCCAGAATTTTCAGCGCCAGCGGATCCTGCACCAGCTTCTGAATCGCGCGCTTCAGCGGACGCGCTCCGAAGTTAGGATCGTACCCTTCGGTGAAGAGCAGTTCTTTCGCCGCATCGGTCAGCTCCAAAGAGATTTTGCGATCGGCTAGCAGGCGCCGCAAGTCTTCGAGACGCAGCTCGACGATCTTCACCAACTGTTCCTTGCCCAGCGGATGGAAGATGATGATATCGTCCACGCGATTCAGGAACTCGGGTTTGAAATGCCCGTGCAGCGTCTCCATCACCTGCTTCGAGGCGCGATCGAACGCATCGGCGGAGCGGATGTTTTCCGACTGCAGGTACGACGACCCCAGGTTCGAGGTCATGATGATGACTGTGTTCTTGAAGTCCACCTTGCGGCCCTTGCCGTCGGTGAGGCGGCCGTCATCCATGATCTGTAGCAGGATGTTGAACACATCGGGATGCGCTTTTTCGATTTCATCGAACAGCACGACCGCGTAAGGATGCCGCCGCACCTGCTCGGTGAGCTGTCCGCCTTCGTCGTAGCCGACATATCCCGGAGGCGCGCCAATCAGACGCGACACCGCATGCTTCTCCATATATTCGGACATGTCGATGCGCACCATCGCGCGCTCGTCATCGAAAAGAAATTCGGCGAGTGCGCGCGCGAGTTCGGTTTTGCCGACGCCGGTTGGTCCCAAGAAAATAAAAGACCCTATTGGCCGCTTGGGATCGCTTAACCCCGCGCGCGAACGTCTGATGGCATTCGCCACGCGTTCCAGCGCCTCGTCCTGTCCAATAACGCGCAGCCGCAGGCGCTCTTCCATGTTGATGAGCTTCTTGACTTCGCCCTCAAGCATCTTGGAAACCGGAATGCCCGTCCACTTCGAAACAATGCGGGCAACGTCTTCCTCATCGACTTCTTCTTTCAACATGCGATGCCCGGACTTGCTGTCGATCTGAGCGGTGACTTTATTCAATTCTTCTTCAGTGTTGCGAATCAGCCCATAGCGGATCTGGGCCACGCGCTCCAGATTTCCTTTGCGCTCCTCGGCGGCCTCTTCGATCTTGAGCTGCTCGAGTTTTTCTTTCAGCGCGCGCGCTTTCGCAATGACATCTTTCTCCTGCTTCCACTTGGCTTTAAGCGCATTTGATTGTTCACGAATGCCGGCCAGTTCTTTCTCAACGTGGGCGAGGCGCTCTTTGGAATTCGCGTCGTCTTCCTTCTTCAACGCCTGCTTCTCGATTTCGAGTTGTGTGGCTCGCCGTTCCAGCTGATCGATTTCCGTGGGCATGGAATCGATCTGGATGCGCAGCGAGGCGGCAGCCTCGTCGATCAGATCGATGGCTTTGTCGGGCAGAAAGCGGTCGGGTATATAACGGTGCGAGAGCGTCGCGGCCGCGACGATGGCCGAATCTTTAATGCGCACGCCGTGATGCACTTCGTATTTCTCTTTCAGCCCGCGCAGGATGGCGATGGTGTCTTCCACGTTCGGCTCGCCCACAAACACAATCTGGAAGCGGCGTTCGAGCGCCGCGTCTTTCTCGATGTACTTACGATATTCGTTAAGCGTGGTGGCGCCGATGGCGCGCAACTCTCCGCGGGCGAGCGCCGGCTTCAGCATGTTCGAGGCGTCGATCGAGCCTTCGGCGGCGCCGGCGCCGACGAGCGTGTGCAACTCGTCTATGAAGAGGATGATCTTGCCCTGTGAGTCTTCGATTTCCTTGAGTACAGCCTTCAGACGGTCCTCGAATTCGCCGCGATATTTCGCGCCGGCAAGCATGGCTCCGAGATCGAGCGCAACGACGCGCTTGTTTTTCAGAACTTCAGGCACGTCGCCGGAGATGATGCGCTGCGCCAGGCCCTCGACGATGGCCGTCTTACCCACGCCCGGCTCGCCGATCAGCACCGGATTATTCTTGGTCCGCCGCGACAGCACCTGCACGAGCCGCCGAATTTCTTCATCGCGGCCGATCACGGGATCAAGTTTGCCGCGCCGCGCCTGCTCGGTCAGGTCGCGGGCATAACGCTCCAGCGCCTGGTATTTTCCTTCTGGATTCTGGTCGGTGATGCGCTGCGATCCTCGAACCGCAGTCAGAGCCTTCAGGATCGCATCGTGCGTCGCGCCATGACGAGCGAGCAGTTCCTGCGCCGGATCGCGCTTCAGGCTGGTCAACGCCAGCAGCATGTGCTCGGTCGAGACGTATTCGTCGTTGAAGGTATCCGCTTCTTTAAAAGATTTCTCCAGCAGCTGGTTGACCTGCGACGACACGGACGGCTGATTCGCGCCGCTCGTGCCCGACACTTTGGGCAAATTTTCAATTTCCTTGTAGACGTCGCTGAGCACGGCCTGCGGCCCGATCCCGATTTTTTCAAGCACAGGTGGCACGATGCCTTCGCGATCTTCGACCAGGGCCGCCAGCAGATGTACGGGGGCCAGTTCCGGATTGCCATGCTCGGAGGCCAGCTCGTTCGCGCGCTGGACTGCCTCCTGCGCCTTAACGGTAAATTTGTCCCAACGGATAGCCATGACTCTCTACTCCTGATCTTTAAAAGTTTTACCAGTTACAAATTGCCAATTACAAATAAAGCGCGGGAGGCGCCGGTGCTGCCGCCTCCCGCTAAGTTTACAGGTCGTGTGGAGACGGGCGACTCGCCCGTCCAGCCAGGCAAAGCCCGGTAGTTGCCGTTACGCGGCTTTGGTTACGCTCTTCGGCTCTTTACTTTCGAGTGTCTTCTCGCCGCCGACGTTTACCTTGATCTGCTTCGGCTTGGCTTCAGCTTTCTTCGCCAGCTTGACCTTCAACACACCCTTCTCGTAGTCGGCCTGAACGTTTTCATGATCGACCGTCGACGGCAGGTTGAAGGTGCGAGTAAAGCTGCCGTACTGACGCTCCACGCGCCGGTAGTTCTCTTCTTTCTCTTCCTTCTCGAACTTGCGCTCGCCGTGCACCGTCAGAGTGTTGTTCTCGATGCGGACATCGATGTCCTTCTCGTCGATTCCCGGCACTTCGATCTTCAAGGTGATGTTGTGCTCGTCCTCATAGACGTCCACAGGCGGGGCAAATGCGGTCGTGGTTAGCGATTCATCGTGCCCTTCCGGCCCGCGGGGGTCGCGGAACAAACGGTTCATGCGGTCCTGTAGAGTGACGAACTCACGGAAAGGGTCATAACGCGTAATCAGAGTCATAGCTAAATCCTCCTTCTTCTTCAACTTCATTCGGGGAGCCTTCTGAGCTCCCGGGTTTTAATTTAGTGTTACGCAAGCATAAAATCTTAGTGTATTATTGTCAAGTACTTTATCTGGCTATTATTCAATTACTTACACTCAATATAAGGCACTTCAAATAGCCGGTTTCGGGGACATTGAGGAGCATTGGATGATCCTTCGCGGCTCCGCGGTTTTCAATGACGCGAAAAGATTTGTGGGCATCGCGGGCGGCATCGGCCACGACTTCGAAGAAGTCCGCCGCCCCGACGTGGTACGAGCAGGAGCAGGAGACAAGAATTCCTCCCGGCCGCAGCATCTTCATGGCGCGCAGGTTCAGCTCCTTGTAGCCGCCCAGGGCCTTTTCCAGGTCCCGCTTGGTCTTGGCAAACGCCGGCGGATCGAGAACGATGGTGTCGTAGCGCCGGTTCGCCGCGGCATACTCGCGTAGTAGGTCAAAGGCATTAGCCTCGATCCACTCCATTTCACGCCCGTTCAGCGTCGCATTCTTTTCCGCCATCTCAAGCGCCGGACGCGAGCTGTCCACGCCCGTGACGCTTGCAGTTTTTCCGGAGGGGTGCACAGCCAAGTGCAGCGCAAATCCGCCCTGGTAGCAGAAAACGTCGAGCGCTTCCCCGTGCGCGTACGGCGCCGCCGCCGCGTAGTTCTCCCGCTGATCGAGAAACGCGCCAGTCTTCTGGCCTTCGAGGCCGTCGTAGTGGAAGCGCACGCCGCTGTTCATGGTGCTGTTCATGGTAAAGACAGTCGAACTCTTCTCTCCCCAAAGCAGTCGGGACTGAAGCGGCTGCAATTGCTCAAGCTCACGAATGCGAGCATCCACGCGCTCGACGATCCCTGCCGGTTGCAGTTCGTCGCGTAAAGTTCGCAGGACGGCTTCGCGCACGGGTGCAGCGTCCATTGCCTGGGTCAGGATCTGAAGGCAGAGGACATCGTTATAGCGATCGACGATGAGGCCAGGCACAAAATCAGCCTCACTGAAAACGATGCGGTAGGCGTCGGTGTTCGAGACAAGTTCTTTCCGGTAGGCGATAGCGGCGCGAATGCGCTCCGCGACCAGCGCAGGCAGATCGGACACTGACCCATGCGAGATCATGCGAATCGCGATCTGCGACGAAGAACTATAGAGCGCTGTTCCCAGGAACTTTCCGCGTTGATCGAGGACGCGGACGAGCGAGCCGGGCAGCACGCCGCTCACTTCGCCGTTCGACCCGGTGACATCCGAGCGATAGACCCAAGGATGCCGCCCTTGCAGCCGCGCAACGCCTCGGGCAGAAATTTTTACGGAAGGCTCCGCGTGCTTGGGAGAGAAGCCAGGCTTTTTCGGCATGAACAGATGTTATAGCGAACCAAGGTTGCGAAGGACAGCGGTTGCGTAGGGACAGCCGCCCCCGGCTGTCCAAGCCGAGCGAAGCTCGGCAACTGCCCCAGCCCCTTAACCGCGAATCACGATCCCATCCAGATTCCGTCTGCGCCGGCCCAGTTCTCCCCAGCTCGGCATCGCGCCAACACTCGCCGTCACTGCTCCCGACATCACCTTCTGCCACGCTGTCTGGAACTGCTCCATTTCCGGCGCGGTTCCAACCGTGATGCGCGCGTAGGTCGGCCACACCGGCCAGATGCGTCCAATAAATATATTCTGCTTTGCCATGGCGTCGATCGCTGCCTTCGCCGGCCGTTTCGTGTCGAGCATGAAGCAGTTCGATTCCGAGGGAACGTAGGAGTATCCGTTGCGGTCGAGCCAGGCAAAGACCTCGCCGCGGATGCGGGCGTTGATGCGCTTGCGCTCAGGCACCAGTTGCGCGTCTTTCAGGCTCGCCGATGCCGCGACGAGCGCGGTGATCGGCATGAAATTCCAGCCGCCATAGTGTTCGATTTTCTCCAGCAGGTCGGACCGGCCGAATACGGCGCCACAGCGCAGGCCAGCCATCCCATAAATTTTCGAGAACGTACGCAGCAGGATCACGTCCTTGCCGGCTTTCACCAGATCCATCACCGAAACCGCATCGGAAAAATGAATATAGGCTTCGTCCACCAGCACGACGGAACCCTTGGGCTTGTTATCCACCAGGTGTTCGATATCGGAATGGCTGGTCAGCGTGCCGGTCGGATTGTTCGGGCTGCAGACATAGAACACGCCCGCATCGGGAGCCGCAGCCAGCATCGCCTTTACATCGTGGGCGTAGCTCTTCGTCAAAGGGACTTTCATCACCTTCGCACCAACTGCATTGGCGGCGAACATTCCGGCTTCGTATCCCGGATCCGCGGTCACATAGCTGCGCTGCGGTGAGGCGAACGCGGCGACCGTGTGGTGCAGAGGCTCGCTCGATCCGGCATAGACGCGGACCTGTTCCAGCTTCAGGCCTTCCGTCTCCGCCAGCGTCTTCACCAGATCGTCGGTGAGCCAGTCGGAATAACGGCCGCCTTGCGGAACGATAGCGGCTGCCGCCTCGCGCGCCGAAGCGCCGGGCCCGAGTGGGTTTTCGTTCGCGTCAATCCGGATCGCATCTTTCGGAAAGTTGTGCACGCGAGCGTGAGCAAGCATCGGTTCGGTCACGATGCGCAACGCCAGCGCGGCGGATGCGGCGGCAGACAGGCTGAGAAACGAACGCCGGGATGCGGAAGGAAGCCTGAGGTCGTTATTACTATTGTTGGCCATCATTCACCTCGTGGCCGCAATCTTACCCCAAAATCAGCGTCAGATTCGGCCGCAAATCGTGGCCGATTCTCGGCCGATCTGGGCAGCGATTTCTTCTGTGCATCTCTGTGTCCTCGGTGGTTGAGACTCTTTTGTGATAACCTTCGGCCTCGGCAACCGAGTCCATTGCCCGTTCTTCCCAGGAGGCCCTTCGTGAAACGTCCACTCGTCGCACTGATCATGATGATTTGCATCGCACTCGCAATTGCGGTCTTTCTTCCCGCCGCTCAAGCCTGTAGTGCCAACAACGCGATCTCGTCGGATGCTACGGATCTCGGCAAAGCCGGAGACTATTGCGTCCAAAAGGGTGGCGAAGTCGATATTCGCACACCTTTCTTCAATACCAACGACGACCCGAAGAACTGGTTCCGTCTTTCCGGGGATCGCAACTTCTGCAAGTTCACCTCCAAGGAAGATGGATCGCGGATTCACGTCCTGCTTTCCACGCTCTACAGCGACAAGCCGACCATGGCAGCGCTGGCCTATTACGCCAAGGTTCCGTATGGCGGCAATTGCAGCGGCAATCCGGGATCCTGCTACTGCTCGCAGCTTGGCGGCACTGATCTGTTTGGTGGAATTAACTTGAACGGCGGTGGATGGGTGATGAAGTCGGATCCGATCGACACTGTGCTCGAAGCCTGCATTTTCCCGGATATGTCTTCGATCGATTCCTGGGGATTGACCTATCATCAGGCCGGAATCGTACGCGGCAAAAATTTGAACAAGGTGCTGCGCTATCCCGATCCCTACGCTGCGAAGTAAAAGTTTCGATTTCTAGCGCGCAGCCGTTTGTTCCGCCGGAGACGTGGAAAGATCCTTGTGCGCGCGGTGTTCGCGCCGGATGGCCAGAATATCTTTATGCAGAAGATCGAGCGCATTCGAGGGTATCTCGGATCCCCACTCGTCGATTTCCTTTTCATCCCAATGGCCGTTGAGCCGCAGAGCGGCGTCGGTTAGGTCCTCGGGAAACGCCTGGCGGTAAGTTCCTTCGCGCAGCAGCACGCCGCCAACCTGGCGTCCAGTGTGCATTTCGTAAATGCGCCGCGTTGAATTGCCTCCGCTATTGGTAAACACCAGCAGCACTTCGCCCTCTTCGCCGTAATCCGGACGGTAGAACCATGCCTGCGGCGCATCGGCCTTGGGGCGCGCGCGTTTTCTCCCGGTAACCGTCACGACTTCCTGCTCCGGCTTCACTTCGTTCGCGGGATTGAAGTAATAAACTCTCGAGCACGACTCGCAAACCATGACCTTCTCGCCATTCCGCACCTCGTTGTAGGTCTGCGGACGCAGCATCACCTGGCAGCCCATGCATTTGTGGTCGCGGACTTCCGCGAGGCCAGTGCCGCGAAACTTCGCCACGCGCTCGTAGTGGCGAAGAATATCTTCGGAAATCCCCTGGCGCAGCCCATCGCGCTTGGCGTTCCACTCGGAGAGCTTCTTCTGATCTTCCGCGGTAACTTTTCGCGCGTCTTCTTTTTCTTTTTCAATCTCGGCCGTTTCCGCTTTAAGCTCGGCCTCCGCCGCTTTGACTTGTTTTTCGCGCGCTTCGACGTTGACCATCACCTCCAGGATGCGGTCTTCATTGAGGCGGATCTCCTGCTCGGCAAACTGGATCTCGTGCAGCAGCGCTTTATATTGTTCGTTGGTTTTAACGTCGAGGGATTGGTCGCGATACTTGGAAATCCTGGCTTGCAGATCTTTAATGGCGGCTTCGAACTTCTTGCGGTTGGTTTCGTCGCCCTTGGCTGCGGACTGCGCTTTTTCCAGTTGCGCCTTTGTTCCGGCCAGCTTTTGTTCGATCACGGCCACGCGTTTTGGCAGCGCGGCGACTTCGTCCTGCAGCCTGCGGATTTCTTTATCCGCCACCTGCAGCTCCAGCAATTTTTCGATGTCAGGAAGCATCGGTCCGGGGCATCACAATAATGATTCTAACATGCGACAGCGCCGGCCCCGCGTCGGGCGAAGTGAAGGTGTTGTTCGTGTAGAGCGGGCGCCCTCGCCCGCTGCCCTTGACTTTGCCTTTGATTTTGACATTGATGTCGGAACCGATTATGCGGCGCGTGTTTTCGCAGAGCGACAAGGTCCGCGCTGGCGCTTTCATGTTTTACATTTTTTATTTTGGCTTTTGCATTTGAACAGGATTTTTAATTGTTGGTTGTACATTGGTTTTGTACCCCCCCCCCCCCCCCCCCGATTTGAGGTAAACCATTGAAACATAAAGACTTAACTCCAGACTCTAGAAAACAATGAACTTAGCGTCGAAATGGCCTGATCGGTCTCGATAAGGCGCATTGAGCGCGCGCTGCCTATCCGGTCTTCAGTTTCGGCTATGGCGATCGGCGTGTCTATGACGGCGGTCACTGCTCATTGTGATGAACAATGTGATGAAAAATCGGAGGGTTTCGTGGAGAATTAACGCTTGACGTTAAACGCTACACGGAATACGATGGACAAGTGATCCGGTCGTTCCGCTGCGCGGAAACCGAGCGACTTCTCCACCGGCTGCCGAGCCGTCGTTTTCGAGCCGTGGAACGGGTCGCGCGCAGAAAGCTTCGCCAGTTGGACAGCGCCACGGAGTTGCGCGATCTGGCAGCACCGCCTGGAAACCGTCTGGAAGCCTTGCGGGGCGAGCGGAAGGGGCAACACAGTATCCGGATCAACGACCAGTGGCGTCTTTGTTTTGTGTGGCGTGACGGGAATGCCCACGCCGTCGAGATCGTGGACTACCACTAGAAGTAATGATATTGGGGAGGGCGGCTTCAGCCCCTGAGGAAGCACAAGAGGAAACAATGGCTAAGTCTCAACATCTTCTTCCTGCAATTCATCCCGGCGAGATTCTCCGCGCCGACTTCATGGAGCCACTTCAACTCAGCATGAGCCGTTTGGCGCTCGATCTGCGAGTGCCGGTCACACGGATCGCCGAAATCGTTCACGAACGTCGTGGAATTACTCCGGACACGGCCCTGCGCCTGGCACGCTACTTCAATACCAGCCCTGGCTTCTGGATGAATCTTCAGACCGCCTACGATCTGGAAGTTGCCGAAGACAAATTGTCGCGCACGATCGAAAGAGAAGTCCGTCCCTCCTCCATGGCAGCCGCGAACTCGACTTCTTGATGGGAAGGCCCGCCGAAGGTTCCGGTTTTAGCCGCTGAGGGCGACCGTTGAATCATACTGTGCAGCGGCGAGTGTCCCACTCAAGCCAGCGACGATATTACGACTTCAATGTTTGGAGCGAGGCCAAGCGGGTCGAGAAGTTGCGCTATATACACCGGAATCCAGTGAAGCGAGGTCTGGTGCGGAGTCCGGAGGACTGGGGTGGAGCAGTTTTCGCCATTACGTTTCTGGCGTTGAAGGAGTAGTGGAAATTGAATCGCAGTGGACGACGCGGAAGCGGGAGCAGATGGGAGTCGTGGTCGGGATAGGAAGTCAGAATCCCCGCCCCTTCGACTTCGCTCAGGGCAGGCTCTGTGTCTGCAAAGAACGCAGACACAAGAACGGGGCACCCTCCGGAATTGAAATGAGTGAAAGGATGGGCCAGCCCCCCCACCGTTTTATTTACCGATTAAAGTGTCCCACCCGCCCGGGACTCTACACAGACTTGTCATCCCGACCGAAGGGAGGGATCCGCTCTATTTTGCCTTTGGGAATAGCTTGCTCTCACGTAGCATATGGTTTTAAGAGATACCTGTGCTCCCAGACTTCCCTGAGGTCAAGAACTCGATCCACAAAGCTCAAATTCGCAGTCTTTACGCGGAAATCGATAAGCACGCACCAGTCATATCTGAAGTCAAACGAACCCGACAGTACGAAGGTGACAAGTCAGCAATTCGGGACCTGGACGGCAAAGTCCGTACCAGCGGCTTTAAGACGATCGGCTCCCGCTTAGAGATCGCAGCTAATCTTGGCTCGGAGGAGATGAAAGAACAGGCCAAAAACAAGCTTCAGGAGTTAGCCCGCAGTCTGGCGCAGCAGTCCGAGAGAATGATGTTCTCTGCTGTCGAAGAAGCCACCTCCGAAGTCGGCAATGCTCTTGATGCCCGCGGGAAGCCGTTTCATATGAGCATGGTGTTGGACATGCTCGACCAAATGCAAATTGACTTCGACCAAAACAACAATCCAATTATGCCAACACTTGTCCTCCATCCGGACATGTGGGAGGCGATTCAGACGAAGATAGACGAGTGGGAGAACGATCCAGCGCTAAAGCGGAGAAAGAAAGAAATTCTGAGTAGAAAACGAGAAGAATGGCGTGATCGAGAGAGTAATAGAAAATTGGTTGGATAGCACGACCGAGCGCGAATACCAGTTCGCCTTCTGCCAAGCCCTATTAAGCGAAGGATTCCGGATTCATCATGTCTCATCCCACGGACAAATGGAACAAGGTAAAGACATAATTGCCACCGACAAGCACGGAACTCACTATGCCTATCAGTTGAAGTCTGGAGATATTGACCAATCAGCATGGCGTCGCACTATTCGCGGAGAGGTGGAAGAACTTGTCGAGCTGCCGATACAGCACCCTAATATCCCGCAGGCTGCACATTCTCGCGCCGTACTGGTAACCAACGGCACCATCACCGATCCCGTTCGCAGGGAGATTACGGACCGCCAGGCGGGATGGCAGCGGAATGGACACAGCCCCCTAGAGTTGATCACGAAGTGGCAACTCCTTGAGATGTTTGTCAAGGCGCAGGGAACTTTCCTTCCGCGAAGTCCGGCAGACTTCGAACTATTTCTGCGCATCTTCTTGCGGGACAAGAGGGAACCACTCAATAAGGAGGAGTTCGCAGGTTTCCTCGAAAACTCACTTCCGCTTACGGCGGAGGTGAAGAGGATGGAGTTGCGCAGGACTTTTTCGGCCATTGCACTTCTCGCAAGCTATGCACTGAGTGGATGTCAGCGGGCTGGTAATAGCTTCGCACTCTCTGAGGGCTGGATGCTCGTGATCGCCCACCTCCTGCGACTCGCCGAGAAAGTGAGATCGTACGAGCCCGTCTGGCTTCCTTCGATCGAGCTCTGCGTTCAAGCCTGGGAACAATCTGCAGAAGCCCTCGTTAAGGAGTCTCTCGAGAAGAAAAGCTGGATCGAGGGTAACCCGTTTGTGGACGGTGACACCATTCCCTTCTACGCGCGTATCTTTTATGCGCGTATCTCTGCTATGGACGGAAACGATCGAGGTGCGCATAGAGTCCGCTCGGCGGGCATGGAACCGGTGCTGACCGCTTTGGCGAGCATTTCGAGAGCGAGGCCCGCCATGGGAGGAATCACTACGGTGGCGCGCAATTGTCCGCTTCGGACCCATTCCTGACCAGTCTTCGTGACTCCGTCGCAGCCCGTAAAGGGAGCGTTCCGCCATTGCGCGCGGGCCGCCTCGGACAGGCTGGCGAATGCTTCCCTGGCGCCCATGGCCATGGCATCGTTCTGGCAGACAACGGCCCGAATGTGAAGCTGGCTCGACGTGCTCAACGACAGCCATGACTTGACTGCCTGATGCGCGCCTCGTTCGGACCAGTCCGCTTTGAGCACCTTCACCTCGACCTTGCTGGGTTTGGTCGAAAGCATTCCCTTGGTGCGGAGACTTGCGGCGCTGCTGGTGGAAGGGCCTTCGATATAAAGAATGTTGCCTTCGGTGGCGATGGCTGCCAGTTGTTTACCCTGAATCCGCCCGACTTCTTCCTGGTCGGGACTCACGGCAAACACCGGGACCTGGGCGGCGGCGCGGCGAAGTTCAGGAATGTAGTCGGCTTCGCGATTCAGAATCCCCCAGCCGATGCCCGCCGCCACGGCCGCTTTTGCGACCTGGTACATGGGGGTTCCGACGGGCTCAACCAGAATCGCGTCCGGGCGCTGAACCCTGTCCTGGATGAGTTTGATTAATTGTTGGGTTTGATTGACTGCGTTGTTGTCCGCGTAAATGACGTTGATCTTCAGGCCGAGCCGGGACGCGACCTCGGTCGCAGATGCCGATTGTTCCGCTTGGTAATCATTGTCTTTTGTGGTCAGAGCAATGACTACATTTTGATTATGCATAGAAGTCGAGATCCTTGTTGGCCTCAGAACTTCCTACAGCGGGGCCCGAGATGCTTCCGCATTTTCCTATGAAGATTGGAATACCGCCAAGTTACGGTAGTTTCCGCTTTCGGGGTCGATTTTACGCGTCAAACCTCAAGAGCAAACAGGCGGTCTCCGGGCGTCCCCAGCCCCGGCGATCCGGTTTGTGGTAGCCTGCAAAGTTTGGCCGGTTCGCATCGAACCGCATGGAGATCATTCTTGAAGCCACTTAATTCCGCACTCGTTCTCTTGCTCATGCTCGTCCTGACAATGCTCGCTCTCGCCACCCCGGCACTGTGCCAGGACAAAGCCAGCAACGTCCTCGCCGAGCGCGTCGGCGATACGGCATTCATTCAAGCGCGCGCGCCCAGCTTCCAGGCGCTTTCGCCCCGGCAGCAAGCCCTGGCGTACTGGCTGACGCAGGCTTCGATCGCCATCGACCCGATTATTTACGATCAGTTGTCCGCCTACGGTCTGCGACAGAAGCGTGCGCTCGAGGAAGTCATCGCGCATCCGAAGGGAATCGATCCGGCGGCGATGGCGATGATCGCCGAATTCGCGAAACTTTTCTGGGCCAGCCGCGGCAATCACAACGATCTGACGTCGCAGAAATTTCTGCCCCCTTTCACGTTTGAGGAGCTGGAAAAGGCCGCGCTGATCGCGCAGCAAAACGGAGCCTTTCGGACGGCATACGCCGATCTCCCGCCGATGAAGAAACCATCGGATGTAACGCGAGAGCTGGAGTCATTGCGGGCTTCGATTTTTGACCCCGCGTTTGAGCCGATGATCACCGCCAAGAGTCCGGCGGGAGGAAAAGACACGATCCAGGCCAGTTCGAACACTTTCTATCAGGATGTAAGTCACCAAGGCGTAAGTCTGGACGATCTGAAGGGATTTCCAGAAAAGTATCCGCTGAATTCGCGGGTGGTAAAAGCTGCGGACGGCAAACTTACCGAATTCGTCTACCGCGCCGGCACTCCTGACGGCAAGGTTCCTCCCGGACTGTATGCGACGTTCCTGAAGAAGGCTGTCGAGTTTTTTCAGAAGGCGCGCGGTTACGCCGAACCCCAGCAAGCGGAAGCGATCGACCATCTCATCCGCTACTACCAGACCGGCGACTACGCGGACTGGGTGGCGTTCGGCACCGTGTGGGTTCAGAACGATGCCACCGTGGACTTTGACAACGGCTTCATCGAGGTCTATCGCGATGCACGCGGCGCGAAAGGAAGCTCGCAGAGTTTTGTCACCATCACCGATAAGCCCGTCACCACCGCCATGAAAAAACTGGCGGACAATGCGGCCTATTTCGAACAGAAGGCTCCGTGGGACGCCAAGTACAAGCTCACGTCGTTCAAACTTCCGGTGGTGAAAGCGGTCGAAACCCTCATCGAGACCGGCGATTTTAGCGTGACCACGATCGGCGATAATCTGCCGAACGAAAACGAGATCCACGAGAAATACGGCTCGAAGAATTTTCTGTTCACCGGAAGCAAACGCGCCCTCGACGAAGCCAACGGCCAGACGGCTATCGCGGAGTTCGCCTCTGATGCGGCCGAGGTCGAGCGCGCCGTGAAATATGGCACGGAAGCGAGCGACATACTGGTCGCGATGCACGAAGTCATCGGGCACGGCTCCGGCAAGCTGAGTGACCGCGTCAGCGGCGGAGCCCAACCCTTCCTGAAGGAATATTTTTCCACGCTCGAGGAAGGGCGCGCCGATTTGATGGCGCTTTGGAACGTATGGGATCCCAAGCTGAAAGAACTTGGCCTGATCTCGAACCAGGAAGAAGTGGCCAAGGCCATGTACGACGGTGCGGCCGAGGTCGCTCTGACTCAACTGCGGCGTATCCCACGCGGCGACACGATTGAAGAAGACCACGAGCGCGACCGCCAGTTGATCGCACACTACATCGCAGACAAAGTTCCCGGTTCAATCGAGCAATTCACGCGCGACGGCAGAACCTACGTTCGCGTAGCCGACTATCAAAAGATGCGTCAGGGCGTTGGCATGCTTCTCGCCGAACTGATGCGCATCAAGGCGGAAGGCGACTACGACGCCATCAAGGCGCTGGTCGACAAATACGGCGTCCACTTCGATCCTGCGCTGCGCGACCAGGTGCTGGCGCGATATCAGAAGCTCAACCTGCCAACATATTTCGCCGGCATGAACGCTCACTTGACCGCCAGCTTTGACAAGAAGGGTGAAGTCGAGAAAGTGGAAATCAACTACCTGCAGGATCCTGTGCGTCAATACCTGGGCTACGGCGCGATGTACGACAAGAACCTCGCTCCGTGATACATCTTGTACTTGGGTCTGCTGACCGCAATCTTCCTTTTTTTCGCTGGCGCTCTCGGCGGCGCGCTTAACGCCGTCGCGGGCGGCGGCAGCTTCATCGCCTTCCCGGCTCTGCTGTTCAGCGGAGTCGCTCCGATCGCAGCCAACGCCACCAATACTGTGGCGCTTTGGGTGGGAGTGACGGCCAGCTCCGGTGCTTATCGCAGGCACCTCGACCTTTCACGCCGCGTCATGATTCCGCTCACTGTCACCAGCGTGATCGGAGCAATCGCAGGCGCCTACCTTTTACTGCACACGCCCGCGCAGACTTTCCTGCGCGTTCTGCCCTGGCTCATGCTGGGAGCGACACTGCTGTTTATGTTCGGCAATCGCCTCGCGCGCGGCTCCAGTGGCTCGATCGCTGCTGATGCTTCCACGTCGGCTCTGGCGGTCGCGTCGCTCTTTGAGCTGATCGTCGCGGTCTACGGAGGCTACTTCGGCGGCGGGGTGGGGATTCTGAATCTCGCTATGCTGGCCGCGCTCGGCATGACTGACATTCATGCCATGAATGCCTTGAAGGTCGTGCTCGGCGGGATCATCAATGGCATCGCGGTCATCACCTTCATTGTGGCTGGCGCTGTGGTTTGGAGAGAAGGCAGCGTCATGATCGTGGGCGCGCTTTTCGGCGGATACTTCGGCGCCCACTACGCCCAGAAGCTTCCGCCCGCCTGGATTCGCGGCTTTGTCATTGCGGTGGGAACGGCAATGTCGGCGTACTTTTTCTGGAAGGGCTACCGCTGATTGCTGATGACTGTCTACGGCGGCGGAGACGGGGCAAGCCCCGTCTCTACGAAAGTATGGCCAATGCCGAGTGCCGAACTTTCGTAATCTGCCCTGGTGACGCCGACTGATGCAAAATTGATCGAGAATGCCCTCTACTGCCATTGCGCCGAAAGGACCACGGGGATCGCGCGTCAGGCTCGGCGGCTCCATCCTTGCGCTGGTGGTGCTCGAAAACGGGCGTCAGATCCGTGGGCGCATGAATCAGCTTTCGGTCAACGGCGGGCTGATCTCGCTTGAACACCCACTCGACGAAGGTATTCGGGTGACGGTCGTGTTCCACCTTGGCTTCAGCGTCCGGTGCCGCGCGCAAATGTTGTTTCCCATGTGGGCCACCCAGGGATGCCTCCAACCTTTTCGTTTTTTGGATTTGTCCGAGGCCAGCCGCGCCGGTTTGAATCGTGAATTGGAAAACCTGGTCCGCGCCGGGGCGTCTCAGGAAGAGGAAGAAGCCGAGTAGGCGCTCACTTGGCCGCGGCTGCCAGGATCTGTTCCAGCGAGCATTTCTGCAACTCCCCGATTCGCTCCAGCGTGATGTCCGGCTTGGGATGCCGCGCCGCCAACTCTGCATCCATCGCGTAGTGGCCCTGGCGCGGAAACACGGTCGTCACCCGCGCTCCCCAATACTTTTTGATCGCCGCCAGAATACGCACCTTGTCATCCACCATCACGTAGTGCGTCGCCGGATACTTCGCCTCCACATCGTCCAGTTCCAGTTCCTTATGGATATAGATCAATACCTGCCCTTCGAAGATCTCGTACAAGCCCGATCGGTCAATCTTGCGCGGCTGAAAGACCACATCGCCGTCGCTCAGGATCACAGGCCGGCCCAGCCGCCGCGCGTACTCGACCGCGTCCAGCGACTCCGGAAACAGGCGGTTAGCGAAGGGATAATTGATCATGAAGTGTGACACCGCCAACAGCTTCGGATCCCGGGGCCGCTCGACGCGATAGCGCTGCAGCGCACCCAGATAGTCCGCATATCCGAGCTCGGTGCGCAACTGCTCGAAGATTTCCCAATAGCGCTGTGCGCTGGCTTCGCCCACTTTATTCGTGAGGTACCGTTTCAGATCGTCGGCCACGCGATCGTTGTCGAGCAGCGTATTGTCCACGTCGAAAAAGAACACGGTGCTCGGGTTGGCATCAGCGCGCTTCACACGATCTCCAGAATAAAACGTGGCCTTATCATGCCAGAAATCACTGCTCCACGTCGCAGCAGGTTGCCGCCGGCATTTCCGCGCTTCCTGTACACTTGAGCCATCCCGGAAGCACGAAAAAGCAGGAAATTTGCGGCCGCCACGAAGGGCTTGTACATATGCCTTCCCTTGTAGTACAAAGGCGTCGTCCAAGCAGTCGTCAAAGAGGTCAATGAATCAGCCGAGGGCAGAATATTTTGTCTCTGTCCCACAGATCGGGCGAATCCGTACTCGCCTCTCCCAGGAGCCGCCTTTCGTGGAACATAGAGATCCAGCTGTCATCAGCCGCTTCGACACACGCTCCAGCCGGCCTTGTGAATTCTGCCGGGAACTCGACCCGGAATTTCCCGAACGCCGCCCGCTCGACCAGATGGTGGCCACCACCCGCAAAGCCATTGCTTCCGCCCATTTGACGGAGGACGGCTACGTCCGCCACCGCATGCTCGAACTGCGCCGGATCACGTCCCGCGCGCCCCTCACTGCGGCGTAACTGGGCGAATTCGTGGAGGTGGGGCTATGCCCATAGGCGCTAACTTAAGGTAGGATTGCTTCTGCTTTGCCCGTCACCCGGGCACGATCCCAAAGTGGCGTCGATGAACCGGTTGCGAACAGGGTTCCTCCTGCGGTTGCTAACCGTCCAACTCTGTATGTTTTGGTGGAAACTGGTTGTCACCCGTTAATCCGCGCATTCAGGGATAACAAACACGCTTCGAACACGTCTATCGGACTGATTGGCTCCCAGTCTCCGACTCAGGTGGAACCCGATGACAGTGTCAGTTAAGGCCCTGGTTCCTATTCTTGTGCTGATTCTCAGCAGTTTCGCCACTCTCGTGCAGGGCAAGAGCCTCGCACTGGTTTCGGCCGACGACGCCCAGAAATGGCGTGTCGACTTGCACTATTTGTCCGTGGAAATGCCCAAGAGGCACAAGAACCTCTTCCACAGCGTGACGCGAGAGCAGTTTGACTCCGCACTCAGCCGACTGAACGAGCGTATACCCTTGCTGACTCGCAATCAGATCCTTGTCGAGCTAGCCCGCATCGTGGCTATGGTCGGCGACGGACACACCTCGCTGTTTCCCTTCCTCAACCCCACGCTTGGCCTGCATCGCTATCCCATCAAATTCTATCTGTTCAAAGAAGGGCTTTATGTACAACGCGGAGCGCCTGCGTACCGCGAAGTGGTCGGCGGAAAGGTGGTGCGCATCGGCAACCTTGACGCTGAGAAAGCGTACCGTCGCATGAGCGAAATTGTGAACCGTGACAACCAGATGACGGTGAAGGACGTGACCCCCGACTGGTTGGGCTTCCCCGAGTTTCTTGAGGGGCTGGGGATCGTCGACACCGTGGAGGACGCCGCGCTGACTGTGGACAAAGATGGCCAGCAGACTACCGTGCACCTGAAGCCCATTACGATGAAAGCAGCGCACAACTTGACATGGGTGGATGCGAGCGACGGTACCGCCAACCCCTTGCCGCTGTGGCGAAAAGATTCCCAGAACCCCTATTGGTTCGAATACCTCAAGGATTCCCAAACTCTATACCTGAAGTACAACACGGTAGAGGACAAATCCGATGAAAAGCTGGCCGACTTTTTCCACCGAGTCTTCGTCTTCATAGACGCGAATCCGGTGGATCGGCTGGTAATCGACATCCGCAACAATGGTGGTGGCAACGGATACCTGAACTGGCCCTTGATTTATGGCATCATCCGATCCGACAAGATCAACCAGCGCGGCAAACTGTTTGCGATTACCGGACGCATGACGTTCTCCGCTGCGGGAATGTGCGCGGTGTACCTCGAGCGACATACCAACGCGCTGTTTGTCGGCGAGCCCACGGGCAGCAGTCCCAACGGTTATGGAGAGCACGGGGAGATTACTCTTCCTAACAGCTTGATCAAGGTCTTCGTTTCGACGCTGTACTGGCAAGAGGCTGATCCCCGCGACCGGCGCCCCTGGATTGCTCCCCAGATTGCCGCCGAGCTTACGTTCGAGGACTACCAGAACAACGTCGACCCGGCCATGCGAGCCATTCTCAGCTACGTTCCGCAACCGCCGCTAACCGAGGTCGTGCGCGCGGCCGTGTTGGACAAAGATATTGAGGGCGCCCGGCGCGCGATCCGCAAGTACCGAGCAGATCCGGTTAATTTCTACGCTAACTTCGAGAGTGACCTTAATCGGCTCGGGTACATACTGATGGAGCAGAAACAACTAGAGGCAGCAGTCCAAATATTCCAGCTCAACGTGGAATCCTATCCTGATTCCGCCAATGTCTACGACAGCCTCGGGGAGGCGTATGCCAATCACGGTGACCGCGAACTGGCCATAAAGAGCTACGAGAAAGCCGTACAACTGAACCCGAACAACCAAGGGGCAAAGGAAGCTCTGGACGGATTGCGCGCACACTGAGCTCCGCTATACCGGCTGCTTCGGTAACGTATGTGACGAAGACTCTGCTAGGTTGACATGTGGAACCCGGTTATTGCCCTTCATCATTGCGCAGTCGAACGCGGTAACTCTGGGCAAGTGGTCGCCAAACCGCAAGCTGTAGTCTAGAAACCTGCCGCGCGTCCACCATCACGTGTTAAAGGTCGACCTCTAGCCCCAACAGCTTAAGTTGGCGATTATGGGGCTATGGCCCGCTTGGACGAGGCACAGCCCCGTTCCCACACAACTACTTTCAGCGAAAATATTTCACGCAACTTTCGCGTCGTCATCGTCTTCTAATGAATAGGTCCAGAGTAGGTGTACCCGCCCTGGGGGAGGCTTCTCATATGCTGGCCGGTATGCGATCCTGTTTCCTGCTTTCCTTCTTGTTGGTATTTTCCGTCGTGGCCTGTTTGCCCGCTCATGCCCAGATTAACGGTGTCCCCGCCTCGGTCACTTCATTCGGTTTCGGCGGGAGTAACAATCCCAATCCCGGGGTCCGCGCCAGCGTGACGTCCCTTGGGCCGAATGGTTATGGCAACAGCCGCCCGGTTTTCGGAAACTGCTGTGGCAACTTCTTCTTTCCGGCGAATCAGGATCAGGCGATGTTCTTTGGTGGTGGTGGTCAGTTTTCGGGTCATCACTTCTCGGGTCGTCAATCCTCGGGACGCCATCACCGCCATGGGGATCACTCCGATTTCCCCGTCGGCGGCTACATCCCGTACGCGGTTCCTTATGCCGTCCCCTACGACTCCTACGACCAGGAAGCGGACGATGACTCAGGCGACGTCGACTACGTCCGTGCTCCTGGCGCGCGAAACGCAGAGCCTCCAATCAAGCGTGCCGGTGCCCGAGAGTTCGCGCGGAAAGCCGACACTTCAGCCAAACCAACTCCGAGCGAGCCGGAAGAGCCCGTGACCGCTCAGCCCTCGACCGTGCTCATCTTCAAAGACGGCCATCAGTCCGACGTGATCAACTACGCCATCGTGGGCGACACTCTGTTTGACTTCGGCGCGGGCCGCACCCACAAGATTCTCCTTGCCGACCTCGATCTCGCAGCCACCCGCAAAGCCAATGACGACCATGGCGTGGACTTCCAGATTCCGGCGAATGCTGCGCGGCAATAAAGTCTTTAACCACAGGGGACACAGGGGAACACGGGGAAACGCAGGGGAAAACCTCGAAGCCCGTTGTCCTCTGTGGTTAGTCCCTCCAGCATTTCGCGCTTGACACGTCCATCCCGACCAATGGATACTTATGCATTCAGTTGCATTTTTATTCATGTCGAAAACAGCGCGCCATAAAGCGATTCTCGACCTGCTAGAAGACGGTCCTGTCGAAAGCCAGGATTCTCTCCAGCAGCGGCTTGAGCGCAAGGGCTACGACGTTGGCCAGGCGACCTTGTCCCGCGACATCCATGAACTGAAACTCGTCAAGGGTCCCGAAGGGTACCGGCGGGCGGGCGAAAGCTTGAGCGCCGAAGGCGTTTTACCGTCGGTGATGCATCTCGCGCACCAGTTTGTGGTCGAAATCCGCCAGGCCCAGAACCTGCTCGTGGTGAAGACCACGGTCGGCAGCGCGCAGCCTGTCGCTGCCGCACTCGATGCATCGCACTGGCCTGGGGTGGTCGGCACAATCGCGGGAGACGACACTGTGCTGGTCATCGCCACCGACAAAAAGAAAGCGCAGACACTCGCCCGGCGTATTCGCGAGCTGTCGTAAGAATTTTCCAGAGAATGGAGTGGTACGAAACGCAAATGAGGACCGATCCTATGGCACTGATGAACCCGCCAACGCCAACAAAGGTGAAGCCGCCGAACCTGCTGCCGGAACCGGTCGCGCCCCGTGATCTCGTCTCCATCCACGATCTCGCCCCTGCCGAAATAGTCTCGCTCTTTAACCTCACCTCCATGCTCAAGCAGCGGCCCGCGGACTTCCGCGGTACTCTCGCCGGCAAGCAGATGGTGATGTTCTTCGAGAAGCCTTCGCTGCGCACCCGCCTCACATTCGAAGCCGGCATGGACAGCCTCGGCGGCAGCACGTTTTTTGTCGACCAGACGGCCAGCCGCCTCAATGCCCGCGAGTCTCTCTACGACATCGCCCATAACCTCGAACGCTGGATTGACATCATTGTGCTGCGCACTTTCAGTCATACTGTGGTCGAAGAGATGGCCACCTACGCCGGGGTTCCGGTCATCAATGCGCTGAGCGAACTCGAACATCCCTGCCAGGCGCTCGCCGACTTCTTCACCTTGCATGAGCACTTCGGCGATCTCTCCAAGATTCATTTCGCCTACGTGGGCGACGGCAACAACATGGCGCACTCGCTGCTTCTGGCAGGCGCCTCGGTGGGCGCGAAGGTTTCCATTGCGACGCCGGAGGCCTACGGGCTCAATCCCGTCATCGTCACCATGGCAAAGGCCATTGCGGACGAGACCAAGGCTTCGCTCCGCTTCCTGACCGACCCGCGCAAAGCCGTTGCCGGAGCCGATGCGGTTTATACTGATGCCTGGGCGAGCATGGGACACGAACAGGAAAAGGCGGAACGTGCCGCGATTTTCGCTCCCTACCAGGTGAACGCCGCGCTCATGCAACTCGCTAAACCTCATGCGCGATTCATGCACTGTCTGCCCGCACATCGCGGCCAGGAGGTAACCGATCAGGTCATCGACTCGCTGAACTCCGTTGTGTTCGATCAGGCGGAAAACCGTCTGCACATTCAGAAAGCTATACTCGTATGGCTGTTGGGCGGCGGCGTGGGCCGCTTCCCGACTCGGAGCGCGCATGCCTGAAAAAATTGTTCTCGCTTACTCCGGTGGGCTCGATACCTCCATCATCATTCCCTGGCTCAAGGAAAACTATGCCTACGAAGTGATCGCCATGGTCGCCGACGTAGGTCAGGGAGATGATGTCGGAGCGGTCGTGGACAAGGCCTACAAAACCGGAGCAAGCAAGGTAGTCGTCGAGGATCTGCGCGAAGAATTCCTCACTGGCTACGTCTGGCCCGCGCTGAAAGCGGGCGCGGTGTACGAGAATAAGTATCTCTTGGGCACGTCGCTCGCGCGGCCCGTGATCGCGAAACATCAGGTTGAAGTGGCGCTGCGCGAAGGCGCCTCGGCTGTCAGCCACGGATGCACCGGCAAAGGCAACGACCAGGTCCGCTTCGAGATGGCTTACCAGGCGCTCGCTCCCGAGCTGAAAGTCGTGGCGCCGTGGCGCGAGTGGGATCTCAAGTCCCGCGAAGATTGTCTCGACTACGCCGAGAAGCGTGGCATTCCGGTGACCGCGAGCCGAGAGAAGATTCACAGCCGCGATCGCAATCTCTGGCACCTCAGCCACGAAGGCGGAGAACTGGAAGACGCGGCCAATGCGCCGTTTGCGAGCACCTGGCAATTGACGAAGTCGCCCCAAGAGGCTCCTGACAAAGAAGAGCAAGTAGAAATCGGATTCGAAAAGGGTGTGCCTGTTTCGGTTGGCGGCCAAGCTCTCGATCCCGTATCGCTGGTTGAACTGCTAAACGAAATCGGCGGACGCAACGCGGTTGGACGCATCGACCTGGTCGAGAACCGCTTCGTTGGCATCAAGTCGCGCGGTTGCTATGAAACTCCCGGAGGCACGCTGCTGCTCACTGCTCACGGCGAACTCGAAGCCCTGTGCCTCGATCGCGACCTGCTGCACTTCAAGCAGCACGTCGCGCTTAAGTACGCGGAGCTAGTTTATTTCGGCCTGTGGTTCACTCCGCTGCGCGAAGCGCTGGACGCCTTCGTCGAAACCACGCAACAGAATCTGACCGGCTCGGTCACGCTTTCGCTCTATAAAGGCAACGTCAACATCGTCAGCCGCAAGTCGGATTACTCGCTCTACCGGACCGACCTCTCCTCATTCACCATGGGCGCGAGCTATGATCAGAAAGACGCGGAAGGCTTCATCCGCATCCTGGGATTGCCCTCGCGCTGCCGCGCCCAGACGCAGCATAAGGTTGAGGTTCCGCAATGAAGATGTGGTCGGGCCGCTTCCGGCAGCCGCTCGACGCCGAATTTGAGAAATGGCAGCGGTCGTTTCCCTACGATCAACGGTTGCTGCCCTTCGAACTCGCTGCCAGCCGCGCCCACGCCAACGCTCTCGAACATGCCGGAGTGCTTTCCTCCGAGGAGCTTTCGGAGATCGTGAAGGCGCTGGAAGAAATCGGGCGGCGTGCCGAATCTTCTCCAGAATTTCTTAACGATCCGGAAGCCGAAGACGTTCACCACTTCGTAGAAAAGCAACTCGTCGCGCTGATCGGCGCGACCGGCTACAAGTTGCACACCGGACGCAGCCGCAACGAACAGATCGCGACCGACCTCCGCCTCTTCGTGCGCGACAGCATCGATACCCTGCACAACCTGATCGCCGATTGGATCGACGCGATTCTCGCTCGTGCCGAAGCCGCGGGCAGCGCGTCTTCGATATTGGCTATGCCCGCTTACACGCACCTTCAGCCAGCCGAGCCCGTTCTGGTCGCACATTGGCTGCTCGCGTATGTCGAAGTGTTTCTGCGCGACGCCTCGCGCCTCGCTGACTGCCGCAAGCGCGCGAACCTTTGTCCGCTGGGGTCGGGCGCTGTGGCTGGAGCGACGCTCACGCTCAATCGTCAAGCCATGGCTGCCGAACTGGGCTTTGATGGCCCGACGGCGAACAGCATTGACGCTACCAGCGACCGTGATTTTGCTATCGAATTCGTCGACGCGCTCTCATTGCTTGCGCTCCATCTCAGCCGATGGGCTGAAGAGATGATCTTGTTCTCCACGCCTGCATACGGATTTGTCGAGTTGCCCGAGGCTTACTCCACCGGCAGCAGCGCCATGCCGCAGAAAAAGAATCCTGATTTGCTCGAGTTGGTGCGCGGCAAGGCGGCGCGGGTCATGGGATGCGCCACAACGCTGCAAACTTTGGTCAAAGGCCTGCCGCTTGCCTACAACAAAGATTTGCAGGAAACGCAGGAGCCTTTGTTCGACGCCTCTGACACGGTCGCCGGCATGCTGCCGCTGGTGACCGGATTTTTGAACGCGGTCGAATTCAACGAGGCAAAGATGAACCAGGCCGCAAGTTCTGGATTTATGAACGCCTGGGCTGCGGCCGCATATCTCGTCGAACGCGGAGTGCCCTCGCGCCTGGCCCACGAAGCGGTCGGCAAGGCGGTTGCTTTGGCGGGGGAGCGCGGATGCGATTTGCAAAAGCTTCCTCTCGCCGATCTGCAAGCGATCCACTCGAGCTTTGACGCGGGCTTCCACTCCTGCCTGGGGCTTACTGAGGTGCTTGCGCTGCACGATGTTCCTGGCGGCACCGCGCCTCGGCACGTCAAGCGCGCTCTGCAGAATGCTCGGGAGCGGGCCGGGGCTTTGCGGGCTTTGGAGCGGGAACAGATCGCCAGCCACTAGCTAAAACGGGCACCCGAGAATCAAAAGCTGAAAACCACAGAGGCCACAGAGGGACAGGGGACACAGGGAGAGCATAAGGAGGCCTAGAGGTTGACGGCAGCCCGTCAGCACCTACGCCGGGCAGCATTAGAGGAGGATTTTGGCGATCCTCCAGATCTGGCGCTCCGCGAGTCCCGTCCCTCCCGAAGCGCATCTAACTTTGCAGTTGGATTTGGAGTATTGCCCTGATTCTTAGCCGAGTTCTTTTCTTCGCATTGTTTCTTTTAGCTGTTTACGCCGTCCAGCGATTCTGGTTCATACGGGCGTGGACGTGGATTGCCGCGTTTTCGAATGCCAACTGGCGTTTCGGACTTCATGCCGGACTGATCGCGCTTGCTGCCGCTTTGCTTGCTACGCTGCTCGATCCGCTGCTTGGACACGCCATCTCGCGCCTCAGCTTGGGCAGTTT
The DNA here is from genome assembly GCA_963789205.1 of uncultured Acidobacteriaceae bacterium. GTDB lineage: Bacteria > Acidobacteriota > Terriglobia > Terriglobales > Acidobacteriaceae > Acidiflorens. Next base: position 80,363 of record CAWBJV010000005.1, on the reverse strand, counting down.
CAACTTCGGCAAAACGCTCTCGACCGTTGCCCGCTTGTGGATGGTCGCTTCGTTCTTTGGATTTCTGGCGGTTGAGTCGGTGGGAGCGATTGAGTGGGTCACGAACGTCGCGGCGCGGCTTCTGCCTCATTCTGGCGCGGTGGCGGGAGGGTTCAGTCCATCGCGGCGGACATTTTTTCAATACGCCGCGGTTCTTGCTGGCGGCTTTCCATTCCTTGCCGCTACCTATGGTTTTGCCGCTGGGCGATTGCGCTATACGATCGAGCGCGTCGATGTGCCAGTGGCCAATCTTCCTCCCGCGTTGGACGGGCTGCGCATTGCTCAGCTTAGCGACATCCACATTGGCGACTACATGCCGCCGCGCGAAATTGCGCGCGCGGTTGACATGGCTAACGATCTGCGGCCCGATATTTCTTTTGTGACGGGAGACTTTGTCTCGAGCGAAGGCGATCCGCTGGACGCCTGCATTACTGAGTTGAGCCGGCTGCGCGCTCCGCTGGGCGTCTGGGGATGCAATGGCAATCACGAAATTTATGCGGGAGTGGAAGACGACGCCGAACGGCTTTTTCGTGAAAAGGGAATGCGGCTGCTGCGGGCGTCTTCCGAGGTCGTGGAGCACAATGGAGGGCGCTTCAATCTGCTGGGCGTCGATTATCAGCGCGACCACATGACGAGCGGGGAGCGTACGGGGCCGATGTTGCGCGAGATCGAGCCTCTGATTCGGCGCGACATGCCTAATATTTTGCTTTCGCACAATCCGAATTCGTTTCGGCGGGCGGCGGAGTTGGGCATTGAGCTTAGTCTTGCCGGGCATACTCATGGCGGGCAGGTGAAGTTTGAGATTGTGGATCACAGCGTCAGTCCGGCTCGGCTGATTACGCCGTTTGTCGCGGGACTCTATCGTTTGCCGATGAACGGGCACGCTGGCGTTGCGCCTGAGACTAAGACCAACGGTTTGGAGAAGGCGGCGCTCTATGTGAACCGCGGGCTTGGGACTTTTGGCTTTCCGGTGCGGATTGGCGTGCCGCCGGAGATTACGCTGCTGACGTTGCGAAGAGCGTAGCGAACCGGAACCTCGGCGGCTGAAGCCGTCGAAGTTAACGCCCAGATCGCGGCGGTGAACCGCTGCGCCGGCCAAAAGAAACCCCGTGCGGAGCCTGAAAAGCCAACGGTCGCCTGCCCCGGGTGGACCCGACGTGATATAATTCTCTAGTAAATCCGACCACATAAGCACCTGTAGATGCAATAACTTAGCGACACTTGTGGTGGGACAGTGCCTGCGGAGCTTCGCTCCGCTTGGACGGGCGAGGCACCCGTCTCTTCACGAGCCTTACTGAGAACTGAACTTCATGGCTGACGATCAAAATCCTGAGCTCCCCTTAACTCCTCCTCCTGGAGGCGACGGACAATCTCCGGGCGCCCTCAACATGCAGCCCGTCAACATTGAAGACGAGATGAAGCGGTCGTACCTCGACTATTCGTTGTCGGTGATTATTGGCCGCGCTTTGCCGGACGTCCGCGACGGGCTGAAGCCGGTGCATCGCCGCATTCTTTACACGATGCAGCAGATGGGACTGGCTCCGGGACGCGCCACACGCAAATGCGCCCGCATCGTCGGCGAAGTCATGGGCAAGTACCATCCGCACGGAAATCTGGCCGTTTATGATGCGTTGGTGCGTCTCGCGCAGCCGTTTGCCATGCGCGCTCCACTGGTTGATGGGCAGGGCAACTTTGGGTCGGTCGATGGCGACCCTCCGGCGGCGGATCGATATACCGAAGCTCGGTTGACGCGTGTTTCTACCGCTCTGCTTGAAGACCTCGATAAGGAAGCGGTCGATTTTTATCCGAACTATGACGGCACCGAGACGCAGCCTGCGGTGCTGCCGGCGCGTTATCCCAACTTGCTGGTTAATGGATCGGATGGCATCGCCGTCGGCATGGCTACCAAGATTCCGCCGCACAACTTGACTGAGATTGTCGATGCAACTATTACGCTGGTGAATAATCCTGGCGCGCAGTTGCCGGAAATTCTGAAATTCGTGCAGGGACCGGACTTTCCTACGGCGGGCATCATTCACGGCCGCGCTGGAATCTTTGAGGCTTACCGGACGGGCCGCGGGCGTTTCATGATGCGGGCCCGCGCCGCGATTGAGAACATCACCAAGGACAAGCAGGCGATCATCGTCACCGAGATTCCTTATCAGGTAAACAAGGCGCGCCTGATCGAGCGCATTGCGGACCTGGTCAACAACAAGACGATCGACGACATCTCCGATATGCGTGACGAAAGCGATCGCGATGGGATGCGCATTGTGATCGAACTCAAGCGCGGAGCCGAACCGCAGATCGTGCTGAACCAACTTTTCAAGCACACCTCGATGCAGGAAGGCTTCAGCATGATTCTGCTGGCGGTCGTGAACGCCCAGCCGAAGGAAATGGGGCTGATCCAGGCGATCAAGCACTTCATCGATCATCGCGTCGATGTGGTGCGCCGCCGCACGTTGTATTTGTTAAACAAGGCGCGCGATCGCGAGCATATTCTGGAAGGCTACCTGACCGCGCTCGATCACATTGATAACGTAATCGTGATCATTCGCGGGAGTGCGAACCGCGCCGACGCTCGGGAAAATTTAGTTGCCTACTTTGGCGGCAAGAAAATTGACATCAATACCACGGGACGCGCTCCGAAGCTCGATGCCGAGAAGCCGTTTACGTCGAAGCAGGCCGACGCCATCCTGGAACTACAACTGCACCGGTTGACCAAGCTCTCGATCGACGAAATTTCTAACGAACTGAAGTCGGTGCGCGAGGCGATTGGCGAATTCGAATCGATTCTGGCGTCGGAGAAGAAGCTGCGCGGCGTCATCATCAAGGAACTGGAAGAAGTTAAGAAGCTATACGGCGATGCGCGACGCACGGTCATCGAGGACGAAGCGGCGGAAATCATGCTGGAAGACCTGATCGCCGACGAGCAGGTCGCGGTCACGGTCAGCCATTCCGGCTACATGAAACGCACTCCGATTTCGACTTATCGCATGCAGCGGCGCGGCGGAACGGGGCGGACCGGCATGAAGACGCGCGACGAGGATTTCGTCGAGCATCTTTTCATCGCCTCAACTCACGCTTACATTCTTATCTTCACTAATACGGGACGCGTGTATTGGCTCAAGGTGTATGAGATCCCGGACATCGCGGCTGCCGGCAAAGGGAAGCACGTCGGCAACCTGGTGGGCCTGCAGCCGGGCGAAACCGTGCGCACCATGCTCGCTGTGCGTGATCTGGAAGAAGAAGGCAGGTACGTATTCTTTGCCACACATAACGGCACGGTGAAGAAGAGTGCGGTGAAAGACTTCTCGCACGTCATGTCGCGCGGCATCATCGCCATCAATATCGAGCCGGGCGACGAACTGGTCGCGGCCTCGCTGACGGACGGCAATCAGATTGTATTTCTCGCCTCGCACGATGGACAGGCGATTCGTTTCGACGAAAACGACGTGCGCCCGATGGGACGCAACGCTACCGGCGTTCGCGGCATGAATCTCGGCGAGAAAGATTACATCGTCGGCATGGCCACCACGATCAAGCCGGAGGCGAAAGCGGTGGTGAAAGAGGGGGATGTCGCGCCCGAAGTCGCCGACCTCGTGCCAGAAAAAGGCTCGCTGATTCTTTCCGTCACCGAGAACGGATACGGCAAGCGCACTCCGGCCGACGAGTATCGTCTGACCAATCGCGGCGGCAAAGGCGTGATCAACGTCAAGACCACGGAACGCAACGGCAAAGTCGTCGGCATCTCGCAGGTGAGTGAGAAATCCGAGGTGATGCTGATCTCGCAGTACGGCAAGATCATCCGCATCGAATCGAAGTTCATCCGCGAATCGGGGCGGTCGGCGCAGGGTGTACGGTTGATACACGTCGAGCCGGGAGATCGGGTCGCGGCGGCGGTGGTGATTCCGCCGGAAGAGCCGAATGGGAATGGGACGCTGATTCAGTAAGGCGAGTCGTTGGTCGCTCGTCGTTAGTCGTTGGTCGCTGGCGATCGGATGTGGCGCGGCCGCCTCGCCCGCGCTGCCACTTACTCTGAAACAGTCCGGAGTCTCACTGGCAGTAACTCTCCTCTACTGTTATAGTCACACGCTGTATGGAGCCTCTGGCCCCAATCATCCCTCCGCGCCGCTTACTGGCTCTCTTTGCCGCGTTGGCCATGCTCATGGTGGTAGTTTCTTATCTGTTCATCATTTTGCTGGCGGCTGCGTGTGTGTATCTGCCGTGGCTAGTCGTCACTAATGTGGCCAACTTCCAGACGCTTGCGCTCTTTGTGGCTGGGGCAATCGTCGCGGGATCGATGTTGTGGTCGATGGTGCCACGCCGGGATAAGTTTGTCGCACCTGGATTGCCGCTCGAGCGCTCGTCGCATCCACGTCTGTTTGCGGAGCTCGATCGTATCGCGAACTCGTTGCAGGAGCCGATGCCGCGCGAGGTTTACCTCATCGGCGAACCCAATGCATGGGTTGCGGATCGCGGAGGGCTGATGGGATTTGGTAGCCGCCGCGTGATGGGGTTGGGATTGCCTTTGCTCGGCGCTCTGAACATTTCACAGTTTCGGGCCATCCTTGCCCACGAATTCGCTCATTACTATGGCGGCGACACGAGGCTCGGTCCGCTGCTCCACAAGACCCAGATGGCTATGATCCGTACTTTCGAGAACATGGGTTCGGTGGGGAAGGCGATGCGAGTTGCGCTCATGCAGATTCTTTACGTGGTCGTGTTCGGAATTCTCAAGTGGTACTGGCTGTTATTTTTGCGCGCTATCAATTTCGTTTCGCGGCGGCAGGAGTTCCGCGCCGATGAACTGGCCTGCATCGTGGCCGGACCGCGGTCGCTGGTGAGCGGGTTGCGCATCGTGCACGGGGCCAGCCTGGCGTGGCCAGCTTATTGGAATACGGAAGTGGGCCCCATGCTCAACTCAGGATTTCTGCCCGCGATTGCGGGGGGCTTCTCGGAGTTTCTGGCCGCTCCCGCGATTGCGAAGCAAGTCGAGAAGGGGATTGAAACTGAGATGCGCGAGGGAAAGACCGAACCTTATGACAGCCACCCGCCGCTTCGCGATCGCGTCGCTGCGGTTGAGGCTTTGCCGAATCAATCTCAGCCGGACGACTTACAATCCGCCTGGAGTTTGCTGGAGGACGCAGGCACTGCGGAGCTGGCCTTTCTGGAAGCGCTGAATCCAGACTTGCCGAAGAATGCCTTGAAGCGCGTCTCCTGGGAAGAGCAAGGGTCGGCGATCCTGATTCCGTCGTGGACCAGTTTTGTACGCGAATATGCTCCGCTTCTTCAGGGCATCACAGCCGGAAACCTTGCTGAGTCGACGGGAAAGGTTCCGGAAATTGCACCGCACATTCGCGACCCGAAAGGTATGCTCTTGACGCCCGAACAGAGGGTTGAGCGCGCCCGGTCGCTTCTGGGCACGGCCCTCGGACTTGCCCTGGTGAACAACGGTTGGAAGTTGCATTCCCGCCCCGGAGAGTTCCATGTGGATTGGGGAGACGAACAGATTAACCCGCACAAACTGATGCTGCAGATCTCGGATGGTGTCATTTCGAAAGAAGCGTGGGCAGCGAAGTGCAAAACGCTAGGCATCGAGGATATCCCGCTGACGATTGCTGCAGAATGCGCCAGTGCGGCAAAACAGGAAAGCCTGCCACTGGGATGAAGCCATTAATTCGCCCCGCATTACCGCAGTTACTTCTAAATAGACTCGCTTTCCATTATTGTTAACCTTAGTGATACTGCCCCTCCCCGTGTGTGCCCGCGCGGTTGCAGACTATTCGTGAGCGAGCGTTTGTGCACGACATCGTAAACGCAAAACCTGAACCCGCGTACCAGGAACTTCTGAGTCGGCCGATTCGCGAGCTGGGGCTTACGCTTGCTGGTTCGCCGGTCGAACGCTTTGTCGAACAGCTCTATCGCGAGCTGGAGGCGAAGGGGCTGACAAAATTTCGTCCGGCTGTTTATTTGACGGATGAGTGGGGATGTCCGTCGGGCGAGCCGATTATCGGGATCCCGTTTTATCTGGCGAATGCGGCGCTGGCGCAGTTGGAGAAAGAAACGCACGACCTGGAAGACGCGAGAGAGATCATGATGTACTTGCGGCATGAAGCGGGGCACGCGTTCACTTATGCGTACAAGCTGCACAATTCGCCGGAATGGAAAAAGACCTTTGGGCCGTTCCGGCGTCCGTATCGCGACAACTACCGGCCCGCGCCGTTCTCGCGCGATTATGTGCGGCATTTGCCGGGATGGTATGCGCAGAAGCATCCGGATGAAGATTTTGCCGAGACGTTTGCGGTGTGGCTGACGCCGCGCTCGAATTGGCGCAAGCGTTATCGGGGCTGGGGCGCGATGGAGAAGCTGCTTTATTTGAACCGTCTGGCGCGCAAGCTGGGGAAGAGCGACCCTCCACGGCGTCGCGGGCAGACCGACATTACGGTCGATGACATGGAGAGTACAGTGGCGGAGTTTTACCACCTCCAACGGTCTGCGCGGGAAGAGGTTGCGGTTACCGAGCTTACGCCGGATACGGATTTGCGCGACATCTTTCCGGTATCGAAGCGGCGGAAAACGGCGCTGCCGGCGCACGAGTTTCTGCATCAGCACCGCAAAGCGGTGATCGATAAAGTTGCGCAATGGACCGGAGCGCAGCGTCCGCTGATCAAGACTTTGATTGACACGATTGAAAAGCGGGCGGGCGAACTCGACTTGCGCGCCGATAAAACGCGCAGCGCGGAGCATCTGGCGGAAGTCACGGCCTATGCTACGGCGCTCGTGATGACTTATGTGACGAAAGGAAAATTTATTCAACCGTAGGACAGGTGTCAGGTATCAGGTGTCAGGTATCAGGAAAACCGGGCAGCCGATCAGTGTCCGAGATTCTCCTGACACCTGACACCTGAGACCTGAGACCTGCACCGAGGAGACATTATGATCGGAGCAAAACTAAAAATCGCGCTGCTGTATGACTTGTGGAATGAGGATCCGGTCGCGGCGGCGGCGAAGGAAGACGCACCAGCAACCGCCGTGCGCAAGCCTCGCAAGAAAGTGAAGAAGGTAAAAAAAGAAAAGACCGACCGCGAGGAGATCTTCGACGCGCTGCAGAAGCTGGGGCACGACCCTTCGTATTTCGAGCTGGATGGAAGGCCGCAGTCACTGCACTCCCTCTCGCGTTGCGATGCCGACCTCATTTTCAACCTGACCGAGTCTTTCGACGGCGACGATACCAAGGAAATGAACGTGGTCGCTTATGTCGACCTGCTGGGGTTGCGCTACACGGGAGCCGGTCCGCATTCCATTTTCATGTCCCAAGACAAAGCGATTGCAAAGAAGATCTTCGCGTTTCACGGCATCAAGACTCCGTTCTTCGCGACCGCCTATCGCGGGCGCATTGAACATGCCCACGACATTTCTTTTCCGCTCATCGTCAAACCGTCGTGGGAGGATGGATCGATCGGCATCGATGCCGGCTCGGTTGTAAAAAGTGTCAAGGAGATGATGGAGCGCATCGAGTACATCCAGGACGAATTCGATTCGCCCGCCCTGATTGAGGAGTACATCGAGGGGCGGGAAATTTACGCCGGAATTCTGGGCAGCTACGAACGGACGCAAGTTTTACCGCTGGTGGAACTCGATCTGTCACGCTTGCCCGAAGGCATGCCAAAAATCGCCAGCTACGACGTGAAGTTCGAGAAGAATACCGAAGCCTACAAGCTGACCAAGTCATCAATCGCGGAAAATCTGGACGAAGATACGATTAAGCGGTTGTCCGATACGGCGCTGGCCGCGTACCGGGCGCTGAAGCTGCGCGACTACGGGCGCATCGACATGCGACTGGCTCCGAACGGCGACGTCTACGTCATCGAAGCGAATCCGAATCCGTGGCTGGCGAGCCGGCAGGAATTTGCCATGGCCGCGAAGGCGCACGGGCTCTCCTACACCGAGATGATCGGAGCAATTGTCGACTTGGCGATGAGCCGTTACCTGAATGCGAACCTTACGAATGTAGCGGCGATGCACTAGCGAGAAGCACGGAAGTTCGCGGCAAAAATCTTCACCACAGGGTACACAGAGGAACAAAGGGAAACACGGGGGGGGAAGCTCTGAATGCACTTAGCGGGCCTACCTTGCCGTCGTTGCCTTGCCCACCGGTTGGAGCTTTTCGAAGGCCTCTTCCGCCCGGCCCAGGGCTTCCTGCACGTTGTCGCAAATGTTCTCGGGACCGACTAACTGCTCAAACTCCGTCCGCTGAATTAGCTGCAAGGGCTGCTCCCTCGCGCCGCAAAGAATCAACTGGCGACCGCTCGCCTTCAGAGTCCGTGCGACTTCTTCCAGCGCGAAGAGGCCGGTGGCATCGAGCGCCGTCATGTTGCGAAGGCGCAGAATCACGACCGGCGGAAGCTTGTGAATATTCTCGGTGACCACGTCGATCTTGTCGGTCGCGCCGAACAGAAACGGCCCGTGGATGCGAAAGATGGTCGCGTAATACGGGATGTCTTTATCCTGCAGAATGTGCACGCGTCCATCTTCAACGTAGTCGTCGGTGACCTGCGAAACGGTCGTGGTGGCAGCGACGCGGCTAATGAAAAGCAGCGCTGCGAGGATCATCCCCGCCTGCACGGCTACAGTAAGATCGGCAAAGACCGTCAGCGCGAACGTGACCAGCCACACGCTGATGTCGGTTTTCGTGAGCTTGAGCAGCGACGGAATCTCGCGCCACTCGCCCATGTTGTAACTCACGACCATAAGGATTCCCGCCAGCACTGCCATGGGCACAAAGCTCACCAGCTTCGAAGCAAACAGCAGAATCGTCAGCAGCGTGAGCGCGTGAATCATGCCCGCAACCGGTGTTTTTGCTCCCGCACGGATGTTGGTCGCGGTGCGGGCGATGGCGCCGGTTGCGGGCAAGCCACCAAACATTGGCGAAAATACATTGGCGATTCCTTGCGCAACGAGCTCGACATTCGGATTGTGCCGGTCTTTGATATTGCTGCTATTGCTCATCCGATCCGAGACCACTGCCGACATCAGCGACTCGATCGCGCCCAGCATGGCGATTGTTAGTGCCGGGCCCAGAAGTCCGTGAATCAGATCAAAACGAAACGCGGGAATGTGGAGATGCGGCATGCCGCTGGGGATTCCATTGAAACGCGAGCCGATGGTTGCGACCGGCAGTTTGAAAATCCATACCGCTAAGGTGCCCAGTACAAGCGCCACAATCGCGCCGGGGATCCGGTTTGAAACTGTGCGGCAGACAATGATGATGACGATGGTGCCCGCGGCGAGCGCGGTGGCTTCGAGCGAAATGGTATGAAAATTCTGTGCCAGCGCTTGCATGCGCGCCCAGAACACACCGGGAACTTTTTCCAGATTGAGGCCGAAGAAATCTTTCACCTGCGTGCTGGCGATCAGGATGGCAATGCCGTTCGTGAACCCGATAACTATTGGGCGCGGAATGAACTTTACCGCTGTACCCATGCCGGTGAGCCCCATGATGACGAGAATGACTCCCGCCATCACCGTGCACATGAATAAGCCTTCGACGCCATGAACGGCGACAATACCGGCGATGACGACCACAAAGGCCCCGGTTGGACCACCGATCTGGGTCGTCGATCCGCCGAGCGCGGAAATCAGAAAGCCAGTCACTACCGCGCAATAAATCCCGGCTTGGGGCGTGAGTCCCGACGCGATCGCAAAGGCCATGGCGAGCGGCAGCGCCACCAGTCCTACCGTGATTCCGGCGAGTAGATCGTGCAGGAATTTATTCAGACTGTAATCGCGCAGGCAAAGAACTGATTTGGGGAGCCAGCGCTCGTCAAAAAGTGTAAGTTCCATCGGATACAACAATTATCGCAGGGCAAGACCGAGGGCCATAGTCCCCGAAAGGTGCATGGCAAGACGACCCTTTTGGGTGCAGAGAGGCAAAGAGGAGCCGAGATGCGCTCTTTCTAGAACAGATTCCACAGGAACTGGTTGTACACCTCGTGGTGGAACTGCACTTCGGCCGGTTTGACAATCGTGCCGAGCAGGCGCGGACAGCGGTCGGCCGATGCCTGTTTCAGGTCGGCGTAGCGGCCTTTTACGTCTTCTCCCAGGAGTTTGCTTGTCCATTCGGCTTTGCGGAAGTTGTCGATTGCCGTGTAGATGTTGTCGGGCAGGTAGCGTTCGGCCGATCGTAGATTCTTGATCTTGGCCGTCTCGCCTTCCAGTCCGGTCTTGAAAATGGAGTACATCACCATGTAGGGATTGGCGTCGGGAGCCACGGCGCGCACCTCGGTACGCATACTGCGCTCGTTGCCGATCGGGATGCGGATCATGGCGCCCCGGTCCACGGCCGACGCTTTGAGCTGGTTGGGCGCCTCGAAGTGCGGATCGAGGCGGCGATAGGCGTTGACGCTGGAATTGAACAGCAGACAGAGGTCGTTCCCGTGAGTGAGAATGCGGTCCATAAACTCATATCCGAACTTGCTGAGCTTCTCCTCGCCCTTGGGATCCCAGAACAGGTTCTTACCTTCCTGGCTGACGGAGACATTGGTGTGCATGCCGCTGCCATTGACGCCCACCACCGGCTTCGGCAAGAAGGAGGCAGTCAGGCCCATATTTCGGGCCACCTGGCGGCAGATCAGCTTGTAGATCTGGATATGGTCGGCGGCGGCCACCGCTTCGGCGTAGCTGTAGTTGATCTCGAACTGCGAGGGCGCGACCTCCGGATGGTCCTTCTCGTTCTGGAAACCCATGGCCCGTTGCACTTCAGCGGTCGTATCGATAAACGTACGCAGCGGATCGCCCGGCAACGAGTGGTAATAGCCACCCGTATTGACGTACTCGAACTTGCCTGTCTCGTGGTAGCTGCGCTCGGCCTCGGGTCCCTGAAACAGGAAGCCCTCGATCTCATTGGCGGCGTTGAGCGTGTAACCGTGCTTCTTGTGCAATCCGTTGGCGAACAGCTTCAGCATGCTGCGAATGTCGGCGGTGTAGGGCTCTCCGCCTTTGTCGATGACTTCGCCAAAGACGAGTACCTTGCCGGGTCCGAAAATATCGGCTGGACCCCAGTAGAATGCGCCCCAGTCAATGCCTAATCGCAAGTCGCTTTCCCGTTGCGCCGTGAAGCCGCGGATCGACGAACCGTCAAACGTCAGGTTGTCGTAGCTCTTCAGCAGGAATTTCTTGTCGTAGTCCAGCATGTGCAGACGGCCTTCGAGGTCGCTGAACAGCACGGTCAGGGCTTTGATGCGCTTCTCGTCGGTCAGGTACTTCAGCCGCTCCTCCTGAATCTTGTGAGGAGTCACGCGGTCCAGGCGCTGTTTCTTCGCCTTCAGATTCAAGTCTTCAAGTTCGTCGTAGGGGATCGCCAGAAAATTTCGCAGTTCAGTTGACATGTGTCTCCTTGAGTTTGTGCGCTACCCAGCAAGATTGAAATGACCGGGGTTTGACCAGATAGGCTATCGTGTTGGGCGCAAGCACACAAATAGAAATCGGTTATAGGAACGATTAGGTTTTCCGATTTGCATCAGAACTGGTGCAGAAATCAGCTTCGAGCCTTGAGCTCCGAGCAACCCTGAACCCAAAGCCGCGAAGTCGGAGGTTGACGCTCGCAGCTCGATTTATTTCGAGGCGTCTCGGCGGTAGAACCTGGCTTCTTCCATGAAATAATCACATTCGAGGGACTGCACTTGAGTTGTGCGATCTGTGAGGAACGAAAAGAAAAGCGGTTTTGTCCGGCCGTGCACGGGAAAATCTGTCCGCAGTGCTGCGGCGAGCAGCGCGAGGTGACGCTTGATTGCCCGAGCGACTGTCCTTATCTGCTGCAGGCGCGCGAGCACGCTGCCGCGCACCGTGCGAACAGGCAAAATGAGCGGACGGGAGGACGGGACAGCGAGGCCTTGTTTGCCGAGGTTGAGATCCCCGACGTTGAGATTACGGAGCAGTTTCTCTACGAGCGCGAGGAACTGATCTTGGGACTCAGCTTCACCCTGGCTAAGTGCGCTCGCGCCGATCGCTCGCTTATGGACCGTGATCTGATCGCGGCTGTCAGTTCGCTAGCGAAGAGCTACCAAACGCTGGTGAACTCCAGCCTCATCTATGAGCCGCCAACCGCCAACCTGGCGCACCAGACCATTGCTCGAGAGATCGCTCGCGAAGTCGAGATCATGGTCAGGGAGTTTCGCGAGGCCGAGCAACAACATCTCGGCCATACGCGGCTGCGGGATTCTGACGTGCTGAAGGCGCTGGTATTCCTCTTGCGACTGGGCTTGAGACGCACGTCCGGCAGGCCGAAATCGCGGGCGTTTGTCGATTTCCTCGTTGCGCAGTTCCCGGAAAGGCAATCGGCCATCGTTGGCCCGGAAGAGGCAGGCAGCCGCATCGTTATTCCTTAGGATCTGATTCGGCGGGAACTTGACTTGTGTTGTGGTCTCCGGGGCGGTCGAGCAAAATCTGTACCACAGGGGTCACAGAGGCGCACAGGGGGTAAAGCCTTTGCTCATCTCGACTCGGATTACGCGTTTCGGAGCCGGCGCACCGTCTGCCCTCCAGCCAGCGCCTCCAGAAGTTCTTGGGCAGTTTTCCCGAGTCCGGGATGGCGCGCCTCGGGAGCGATCTCGACCAGCGGTTGCAGAACAAACCGACGCTGGTGCATTGCCGGATGCGGAATGTTCAAGCCCGGCTCATCCACCACCCGATCCCCAAAGAGCACCACATCGATATCAATCTTGCGAGCACCTTTCTCGCGCATGCGAAGACGTCCCATCGCCGCTTCGACCCGCAACGCAAGCTCGAGCAGTTCTCTCGGCGTCCTATCCGTTTCAATCGCCGCCACGCAGTTCAGAAACCACGGCTGGTCCGGGACGTCGACGGGCTGGGTCTCATACAGTGCGGAGACCGCGAGCAACCGGCCCGCTACGTCCAATTGTGCGATCGCCGCGCGCAGGTTGGCTGCACGATCTCCCAGGTTCGATCCCAGCGACAGGTAGGCGGTTTTGGCCACCAAGCTAGTTTGGCGGCGAAAGGCGCGAGAATCCAGCAAAAACCGGCGGACGGGCGTCATTCTTGATTGGCTGGGTGCGAAAAGCGACTCGCAGAGATGGCCGCCAATTGTGGCCGCCAAGTCGCTGACTTTCGGATGTGACGAAGGAACCCTCGTCGGCTGATACCTTCGCCCAGTACCTAGGTCACTTTCTTAGCTTGTCGGGCACCGTTAGTATGGAAGATGCCATGAATCTGGACTCTCTTCTCATCAGCCGGGATGCCGACTTGCTCGGCGTGCTGCGTCCGGCACTGGAGAAGATCTCGGTCAATATCGAGGTTTGCGAAGGGTTCAGGGCCGGCAGCGATCTGCTGGCGAAGCGCAAGTTCGATGCAGTCATCGTCGACTGCGACGACCTGCAGAACGGCTTTGATCTGCTGGGCGCGCTCCGCCAGACGCAAAGCAATGCCAAATCCGTAGCCTTTGCTGTAGTGAATGGGAAGACGACAACCCAGGACGCATTCCACTCCGGGGCCAACTTCGTTCTGCAGAAGCCGCTCACCCCGCTGCACGCCGCGCGCTGTTTTAATGCGGCTCTCAATTTTATGGTGCGGGAACGGCGCCGGTACTACCGCCATCCGGTGGAGATCCCGCTGCGAATCACGCTTCCGCACAATCAGGAATTGACGGCCACGACGACCAACGTGAGTGAGGGAGGCATGGCCATTCGCGTCCTTGGCAAGTTGCCAAAAGATGCGCAGGCGCAGTTTCGGTTTACGCTTCCCATGATTAACATTTCGCTCGACCTGAAAGGCCAAGTCGCCTGGGCCGACGGAACCGGGCATGCCGGTATCCGCTTCGTCGAGGTTCCACAGAGTTCACAGTATCAGCTTGAAAAATGGTTGACCGACCACCTGCAAAATGAAATACCCGATCAACTGCAAGGCTATGCGGCGCTTCCCTAACTGATCGCTTGGGATTGCTTGAGGCCGAACGCGTGGCCCGTTCGCTGTTTCCCGAAAACGCTTCCAAAAGACTCCCACCCACCCGGCATCCAGCTTGCAACTTGCGCTTTGCCACTGGTGTGGCACTGTATAGACGCGGCTTGCCGCGTCTATGCCTTGCCCGTCTATAGCATGATCACATTGGAAGAAAGAATCGCCAAAACCGAGCGCTTGCTGCGCCGCCTGGAAGAAGACCAGCCGTACTTGCACGTGCGCTTATCCGCGCTCGGCGCCGAACACCGGGAGAGCGCGAATGCTTTTGCTGACCGCGTGCGCGCCGAAGCCGAAGCCGAACTACAACGCCTGCTGGCAGAACGTGGATTGCCCTACGAGTGGAACGTGCCCCAACCCGCCGATTGAAAGCCCCAGGTGTCAGGTCTCAGGTGTCAGGTCTCAGGAAAACAAAGCTCTGGATGGGCAAACTTACGGGACACGCTAGACGCTAAGACTGGCCGCTGACACGAGCGCGGGCGCCGGCGTTTCATCTTCCAGCGCTGTTTCTTCCCAATACGAGCGGTCGCGCAGAATGCGCGACACGAGCGCGGTATGCATGGCATGGCCCGCGCGGTCGGCTACCACCGATCCCAATATCTGTTTCCCGAGCAGCGCCAGGTCGCCGATCAGGTCCAGAACTTTGTGGCGTACGAACTCGTCCTGAAAACGCAGCGGCGGGTTCAGCACTTCGTCGCGGTTCAGCACGATGGCATTCTCGATCGACGCCCCTCGGATCAGTCCCTGCTGCCGCATGGCATCGGCTTCATGCAGAAATCCGAAAGTCCGCGCCGGCGCAATCTCTTTCAGATAACTGCCGTTGGTCAGCCGCACGCAGAAGCTCTGCTTGCCAATCAGTGGGTGAGGAAAATTGATCGAATAGGAAACCGAATAAATGTCCGCCGGATACACGGCAATGAATTTATCGCCCTCGCGCAACTCGATCTCGCGCACGATCCGGAGATAAGTGCGCGCTTTGCGCTGCTTCCGAATCCCGGCCTTTTGAATCATTTCGATAAACGGGCGGGCACTGCCATCCAGAATGGGCAACTCTAGATTGTCCAACTCCACGATGGCGTTGTCGATGCCGACGCCCGTAAACGCCGATAACAGGTGTTCGGTGGTGGAGATGAGCACGCCCTTCTTCATCAGGCTGGTGGCGTAACTGACGCGCGCCACGTTGCGTCCACTGGCTTCGATTGCGAAGCCGTCGAGGTCCGTGCGGTGGAAAACGATTCCCGTTCCCGCGGGCGCGGGCAGAATCCGCAGGCTGACCGGCGCGCCGCTGTGAAGGCCCACTCCTGTGCAGGTCACCGCAGCACGAATTGTTTGTTCGTGAGTCAAAGGGAAGACGGTGTAAGTCTTTTGGTGTGTATCAGCTTACCGTGATGGGCAGACTTTTGCATGTGGCAAAACAACCACACTCCGTGGTTCGGGCGACCGTGGGAAGGCTAACTTGTTCAGGTGGTTATAGATGTTTGGGGGTGTCAAGGGAAGAACTTGGGCCTGTTTCACGGTACTTAGGTGAGGTTTTGGGCCAGTCCTACCGTTTTTTCGGCGGCGCCTTCGGGTCGTACGTCACCGCCGCTTCGAACAGCGAATCCGCCAACTTCAGGTTGTAACTTGCAGTGTTGACGAAGCGCTGTTGGGAAGTCTCTCCGTTGAAATAACGGGTGATGGAGTGGGCAGTCCAGATTCCCTGCACCAGTTTGTAATTGTCGTAAACTTCATCTTCCACGTTTTTCTGCTTGTCCTTCGCATCGCGCCACGAATAAGTGATCTTGACCGGATAGTGCGTGCTCTCGTCCAGGAAAACGCTAACTGAGTCGTTCAGACTGTTAAGCAGCGTGACCCCTTCGGTTTCCTTCCCATTCACTACCGCCAGACCATCGTAGAAGAGGGCCACGTTCGGATCGCGTATCCACTTGCGGAAAACCCATTCGAGCGAATGCTGCCGGCGGCGAAGGTAGTTCTCCAAATCAAGCGGTTCCTGTGCAGCCGTTCCCTTGTACGTCGTCTCGTATCCTTTGTCGCCATTGTGAATCAGGACAATATCGAACTTGTTCTTGACCTTGACGTTGCCCACTTGTCCCTCCACCAAAAAAATGTCCTTCAGGTGGATGACTTCGAAACGGTCCTTGTCCGGATACTTGAGATAGTAGTTGTAGGGAATCCCAGTGCTCTCGGTGCGCCCGTGATAGAGCGGATAGTAGCGGCCTGTCTCGCCCTTGCTCTCGTAAGTGAGGTAGGCTTGTCCTCCAAGGGACTGGATGGTCTGATCCAGAACGGCCCGCGCCTTGCGGGCGTTGTCGGAGTCGTTCAGGTTGACTGCGGGCTTAGCGGGAGCGGTTGGAGGGGGCGCGGTCTGGGCGCCGCCGAGCGCGGATAGTAGCAAAACAATAAGAAAACGATTCATGATTCTATCGGGTTAGAAGCGTCCAGAACCATTTTAGCTGTCCGGGCTGCTGATACGCGTTTCCCAGTGCCGCCATTTCGACGGAAGACTAATGCGCCGCCAATTGGAAATTCACCATGATCTGGGTTTCGACTTTGACGGGCTGACCGTTAAGCAAGTAGGGCTTGTACTTCCATTGCTTGACCGCCTCAAGGGCGGCTGGGGCAAGCAGGGGATGGCCCGAAACGAGAGTGAGATCCTCGACGTTTCCGTTCGCGTCAATCAGCGCTTTCAGCACAACCGTGCCTTGAATGCGGGCCTGTCGTGCGTCATCGGGATATTGCGGCTGCACCTTCGTGACCAGTAAGCCTGTCGAGACTCCTTGCGAAACGCGCACACGCTGCGGGAGATCCGAGTTGGCCTTCGTCGTGTTTGGCGTAGAGCTAATAATTCCGCTGAACGAGCCTGTCGAACCTGGGTCGTCGCCAGCAGTGCCCGCCACGCACTTCGGATTTGGCTCATCCTCCCGGAACGAGATCCCTTGAAGAGAATTCGCAGCGTCGTCCAGTTCCTCCGGCGACCCTACCATGAAAGTCTCGCCGACGAAGTACCCTCGAAACGTCGTGTAGATGAAGCCGAAGTACGCCGTGGGGCCGTTGTGTGGATGCCGTTTGTAATCTGCCCGAAAAAAGCGCTTGTCACTGTAGTCAACTGCAAACGGCTCTCGAATCAACTCCCCGCCCTGCGGTTTGGCGTTGATGACTTGCGCTTCACCTAAACCGGTCACAAAATCTTTAACCGTCGTTGCGGGATCCCGCAGAGGTGCAACGCTGACCCAAACTATCTCCATCTTTGACTGTTTCCCAATCCGCGTCATCACAAGCAGCGGGCGCATCCCACCGACCCACCCCTTAGCGGAGGCGGCACCCTTGGTGTATCCCGACCAGCCGGGGGGTATAGGGAGCGAAAAGCCGAGGCACTCACTTGAGTAAGTATTGTCGACAATAGCTCCGAGTTCTGACCCCCGTTCGCCGCTCGCGTCACCGACGATGCTAGAATACTGGGCCCCAGCCAGCGAAGAGAACAAAAACGGGATCAGAATGGAATAAAGCAAAGCAACCTTCATGCGCTCCTCCTACCCCACGAGCACCGACCCGCCATTCACGTTGAAAATCTCGCCCGTGATAAATCCAGCATAAGGCGTGCACAGAAACAGAATCGGCCCGGCGACCTCTTCCGGCGTGCCCACCCGCCCCAGCGGGATGCCCCGAAAAATCTTGTCGCGCGTTGCCGGATCGCTCAGCACCGACGCCGACATATCCGTATCCACCCACCCGGGAGCTACGGAATTGATGTAGATGTGGTCGCGGGCCAGTTCCGTGGAAAGTCCTTTCACCATGCTGATCAGCGCGCCTTTCGAGGCCGCATAGTCGCAGTGGAAGGCTTCACCGCGCTGGCCGGCCGTCGAGCTGACCAGCACGATGTGGCCGCCGCCCTGCTTCTTCATCTGTCCCACCGAATGCTTGACGAGGGAGAAGACGCTGTCGAGATTCACGGCAATCGTGCGATGCCATTGTTCATCGGACATGCGATCAATGGGCGCATCCTCCGGCGGCCAGATACCGTGATTCGCGACCAGAATATCGAGACGTCCGAAGGCCGAGATCGCGGATGATACCAGTTGCTGCGCCGCCTCCGTGGTCGAAAGATCGCTTCGCAGCGCGCGAGAGTTTTCCGCGCCGCATTCACGCACCAGATTCTCGGCCTGCGCTTTCGCCGATTGATAATTGAAGACAACTTTCGCGCCCGCCGCCGCAAATAACCGCACCGCCGCCGCACCGATTCCGCGTGATCCGCCAGTGATGAGAGCGACTTTAGAATTGAGGGTCAGATTCATAAACCATGCAAGTATCGCACGGCAAACACGGAAAAAAAGAAAGGCGGCCAACTGGCCGCCTTCTGAGAACTGGGAACCGAGAACTGGGAACTGCTCTTACGCCGTAGCCGGCCGCTCGCCGCCTTTGGCGGGAGACCGTTCGGGCTTGATCACCTGCTGCACGCCGTCGTCGGTCTTCGCCGGCAGAGGCTTGATCGGCGGCAAGTCCAGCCCCTCGACCAGCAACTTGATCTCGGAGGCGTCCAGTACTTCGCGTTCGATCAGCGCCTTTGCGATTCGGATCAGCGTTTCGCGATTCTCCGAGAGTATCCGCTTCGCGGTCGCGTACCCCGCGCTCACCATCTTCCTGACTTCTTCGTCAATCTGGATGGCGGTGGCTTCGCTGTAATCGCGGTGTTGCGCGATCTCGCGTCCGAGGAATATCTGCTCTTCCTTCTTGCCGAAGGTCAGCGGTCCCAGGTCGCTCATGCCCCACTCGCAAACCATCTTGCGCGCCAGTTCCGTGGCCCGCTCAATGTCGTTGCCCGCGCCCGTCGACATCTGACCCAGGAAAAGCTCTTCCGCGATACGCCCGCCCATCAGGATGGCGACCTGCGTGTCCAGATAGTTCTTGTAGTAGTTGTGGCGATCGTCGGTCGGCAACTGCATGGTCAAACCGAGGGCCATGCCGCGTGGAATGATCGTGACCTTGTGCACCGGATCGGAGTGCGGCAGCATGGCAGCCACCAACGCGTGTCCGGC
Source organism: uncultured Acidobacteriaceae bacterium (assembly GCA_963789205.1). Classification (GTDB taxonomy): domain Bacteria; phylum Acidobacteriota; class Terriglobia; order Terriglobales; family Acidobacteriaceae; genus Acidiflorens. The sequence goes on along the minus strand of CAWBJV010000005.1, from coordinate 61,320 downwards.
TTCGTGGTACGCGGTGTTCTTCTTCTCTTCATCGGAAAGGAGAAGCGACTTGCGTTCCACACCCATTAGCACTTTATCTTTGGCCACTTCGAAGTCGTACATCAGCACAGCCTTGCGGTTCTGACGGGCGGCAGCCAACGCGGCTTCATTCACCATGTTCGCCAGGTCGGCGCCGGAGAATCCCGGTGTACCGCGGGCGAGGACGGACAGATCCACATCGTCCGCCAGAGGAATTTTGCGGGTGTGCACGCGTAGAATTTCTTCCCGTCCGCGAACATCCGGACGATTCACCACCACGCGCCGGTCAAAACGCCCCGGCCGCAGTAGCGCCGGATCGAGCACGTCCGGACGGTTGGTCGCCGCCATCAGGATCACGCCTTCGTTCGATTCGAAGCCGTCCATTTCGACCAGCAGCTGATTCAAAGTCTGCTCGCGTTCATCGTGTCCACCGCCGAGCCCAGCGCCGCGGTGACGCCCGACGGCATCAATTTCGTCGATGAAGATGATGCAGGGAGCGTTTTTCTTTCCCTGTTCGAACAGGTCGCGCACACGGCTCGCGCCCACGCCGACGAACATTTCCACGAAGTCCGAGCCGGAGATGGAGAAGAACGGAACATTGGCTTCGCCCGCTACCGCGCGCGCCAGCAAGGTCTTGCCCGTTCCGGGAGGTCCAACCAGCAGCACGCCCTTGGGAATGCGTCCGCCAAGTTTCTGGAACTTCTGCGCTTCGCGCAAAAACTCGATAATCTCGCGAAGTTCTTCCTTCGCCTCATCCACGCCAGCCACGTCTTTGAACGTGATCTTTTTCTGCTGCATGGAGAGCAAACGCGCCCGGCTCTTGCCGAACGACAACGCCTTGTTTCCACCCGTCTGCATCTGCCGGATCATGAAGAACCAGAGCGCACCCAGCAGAACCAGCGGCAGCAGATTAAGAATCCAGCTTGGCCAGGTGCCGTTGCTGATGTCCTTGAAGCCGTACGGAACATTCTTCTCCGTCAGCTTCTTGTACATGTCGGGATAATTCGCCGGCACAATCGTATGGAACGGCGAGTCGTTCTTAAACTTGCCTTTGACTTCCTGCCCGATAAACATCACGTCGCGGACATTGCCCTGGTCCACGTCGGACAGGAATTCAGAAAAGCCGATTTCTTTTTCCTTCTGCGCGTTGTTCCCGGTTTTCACAACCTGCCATAGCAGGAAGGCCGAGACCACGATGACCGCCCAGAAAAGTACTGTTTTAATCGTAGAATTCACTTAAAACTCCTCTAAGTGCCACTCCCTAGTCAAAAGGAACGAGTCGTCCCGTTATCCGGTATTAGATGCCGGAGGCGGAAATTCGACTGGGAAGCCTGTCCCCTTATTCTAGACCTTTTCGCTGGAAAACGGAGTGACAAAACCAGGGCACAGAAGTCACGGGCCGAAGCGGGTTTTGGATTCCTGAGGCGGCGGAGAACTCGCCGGTCCTTCTCCTGTCGAGCGCGACTTCCGCTTCTGGCGGATCGGGTAAAACCACACAACCGCGATAACGAACACGGGAGCCAGATTGAGGAGCATGCTCGGCCAACCCTGTTCTGCGGTTTCCTTGAATCGAATTTCTACCCCGTGTTGCTGAAGACCCTCCACCATTGCCAACTGGTTTGATGGCGCGATGACTCGAAAACTGGCGCCGTTGGTGTCGGATCCCTGAACTACACTACCTGCAATCGTGACTTTACTGACTTTGCCGCTCGCAACCCTCGCCAAGAACTCGGAATAGCTTATCTCAGGGACTACCTGCGCGGGATGGCCGCCCTTGGCGACCTGCCAGAGCAGGATTGCGAACAATAGAATTATCAGCCAGACGAACGCTAGTCTCGTTCCGAACATCTCGACACCGCTCTACGTCGTTGCCGCCAAATACGGCAAGTTCCGTCCCGTCTGCTCCGGACTACCCAACCCATAGCCGCAAAGAAACGTGTCATCCACCAGAAATCCGAAATAGTCGGGCTGCAGCGGCACGCGGCGCGCCGACTGCCGATCGAGCAGCGTGACCAGCTTCACCGAAGCCGCGCCCCGCGCCCGCAGGTCGTTCATAAGGAACTCGCTGGTCACTCCCGAGTGCACCAATCCCTCCACCAGCAGCACATGCTTGCCTGTAATCGCCAGTTCGTGGCTGAAGAGAATCTCCAGCACAGCGGATTCACCCTGCTGGCTCTGCTTGTAGCTCGGCTTGATAAACGAGCAGATGAGAGGGACATCGACCGCGCGCACCAGATCGGCCATGAAGAGGAAGCTGTTCTCCAGAATGCCCAAAGCGATCATGGTCTCGCCGCGATAGTCGTCGGAAATCTGCCGTCCCAGTTCGCGAACTCTTTTCTGAATCTGGTCGGCCGAGATCACCTGGCGCAACCCGGCATTCGGAGAAACATTCATAGTGGAAGTGGCGCCTCCAGCGTGGTATTTCATCTTGTCATCCCGAGCGCAGCGCGGGATGACAACTCAAAATAACCGTGTCCGATGCCATGTTACATCATGCCTGCAATCTCCCGAATCCAAATCGCTTTTTCAGCTCCCGCAAGCGCCCGATAAGCGGCCGGAACCGCAAAGCCCCGCATCCAGATCAGCCCGCAGCCTTTCGCGACGGCAACCGGCCAGAGTTTTTTCTCCATTCCGGTCGCATGACGGTGACTCAGCAGCTCCTTCACTTTCTTCGCGTCCGCCGTATGCGCCGGCCAGAAACGATCTCCCGCCCTCCAGTTGCGGATCAGGACTTCCTTCGGAATGCTCTCCAGGTCGAGTAACCCGCCGCGCTCATCCTCCGGAACACCAGCCGCATCCACCACCCGAGCTTCTATTCGAGCGCCCAGTTCAGGAACCTCCACCGCGCCCGGCACCGCCAAAGCGTACTCATAGTCCGCCGCTTCTCCGCAGCCGACAAAGGTTTCCAGTTCCAACAAAAGCTCTTGCCGTCCACGTCGAAGATGCCGCCCGCCCGGGAGTTCCAGTTTCTTGCCTGCTGCTCCACGCGCCAGTTCCAGCGCTTCCTCGATCAGCCGAAACGAGATACTTAAATCAGGCATATGCGTTTCGAACCATGCGCGCACCAGCCGCCGCTGCGCCGCCAAAGGAAGCACCGACAAACGCCGCACCCGTAGAGACGCGGCTTGCCGCGTCTCAGCAGCGCCCGCGCCCTGGCTCCGAACCTCCGGATGCGCTCGTTCCCAATGCTCCTCCTCGGCTCGCGCAATCTCCGCCAACTCACCCATGTGTTCGATCGCGGCCTCGTCAAATTCTTCCGCGATCATTGGCAGCAGCCGATGCCGCACGCGATTACGAAGGAAGGCAATATCCCGATTCGACGAATCCTCGCGCCAGCTCTGACCCCGCTCGCGCAGAAATTCCAGCAATGCAGCGCGCCGGAAGCCCAGCAGCGGCCGCACTAACTCGCCAAACGCGCGCCCCTGCTCTTCGAAGACGATTCGCGGATGAATGCCCGAAAGTCCCCGGATGCCGGTACCGCGAAAGATGCGCAGCAGCACCGTCTCCGCCTGATCGTCGAGCGTGTGCGCGGTCGCAATTTTCGTAACTCGAGCCTCGCGCGCCAGCCGGCGAAAAAAACCGTAGCGCAGTTCACGCGCGGCCGCCTCGATACCGGAACCGACGCTGGAACTTTTGTCTGGACTCTTGCCAGAACTCTGCTTCCCGTCAACGGATGCTTCACAAGCATGCAGTTCCAGCCCGTGCTTCCGCGCCAATTTCGCGACAAACCGCTCGTCCTCGTCCGCCTCTTCTGCGCGCAGCTTGTGATTTACATGCGCAACCGACAGCACGATCCCTAACTCGGCCCGCAACTCCAGCAGCAGGCAAAGCAAAGCCACGGAATCCGCCCCGCCTGAAACCGCCACCGCCAGGCGGTCACCCGCCCGAATCGACTGCTGCTTCCGAATTGTCTTCAACAGCCGTTCCGTCAGCCCATGCACGGAGAAATGGTACAGCAGGAATAAAGTTCCCAGTTCTCGGTTCTTAGTGGCAGCGGTTTGGCGGGTACTGGATACTGGCAACCGGTACCGGCAACTGCTATCCTTTTACGCAAATGTGTAGAGCTTCCCGCTGGATTGCAAGATTTCTGTTGCTGGTCATGCTCGCCCCGGCCTTCGGGCCGCTGGCGATGGCCCGTGCTGCCCAGCCGGGAGCCATGCACTGCATGCGCCAGCCGGTATCCGGCCACCCGGCGCAGCCCACAATGCAATGCCATCATGCGATGGCACAGTCGAAGCCGCCCGAAGCCTCGTTTCAAGCCGTCGCTAACTGTTGCCTGAACCACGATTGCTGCTGCCGCGCAGCTACCTTGGAGTGGGCGCATCCCGTCGTCAGTCTGCTCTCTTTCTTAAGTCTTCTGATCGAAGCTGCGCCCGCCTCGCAAAGCACGATCCTGCTCTCAAGCGACATCTCCGGACACGATTCCGCCCGCGCCCCTCCTCGTAGCTAAGTCTTTTTGCCGAGTCCTGAAAATTAGCACCGAACCTCCCTGCCCCTAAAGGGGCGTCCGATTTTGTACATCTGCGGCATCGCTGAACAGGCTGCGGAAAAATGAACCAAGGTAGTAATTTCGCCGCTTTTTGAGTCGAAAACACTACCGTAAGTCATTGAATCTCGGTTCGAGAGAGTGCTCGGATTACCAACTTGAGTCATTTTTCCGCAGCCTGTGAAGCGATGCCCTGATACGAAACCGGATTCCTCTGCTGCCATCAAGGGCATGCGGAAACTGATTCTGGTCATGCAGAGTCGATTCTGCTTACGAGCGCAATCTGGTGCCGGAGAGAACCGCCACAGACCTTAAAGGACATGAAATTATGACTCGCCCCAAGTTTCTAGCGTTTGCTGCCCTGCTGTTTCTCGCCCCTGCCGCGTTCGCCAACATCTACGGCGCGATTCGCGGCGTCGTGCATGACCCGCAGCATCGTCCCATCCAGAACGCCATGGTGATGCTCAAAGCAAAATCGTCGGACTGGGCTAAGAGCGTCACCACCGACGCCAATGGTGAATTCCAACTCAACGCCGTGCCGCTCGGCGAGTATTCCGTCAGCGTCGCCAGTGAGGGCTTCGCGCAAACTTCGGAGGACGTCACGGTCATTTCGGGATCTGTGCCAGTCGTTCACTTTCTGTTGAAGGTCGCAACCGCGAACGCCAACGTCACTGTCTCGGGCGAGCCCGAGGTGGCCCCGACCGATTCCGCGACGCCCACCACTCTCGTGAGCCGCCTCGATATTGAGCGCACTCCCGGGGCGTCCCGCAGCAATAGCATGGCGATGATTACGGATTTCGTCCCCGGCGCGTACGTCACGCATGACCAACTGCACATTCGCGGAGGTCACCAGACCAGCTGGCTGGTGGACGGCGTTCCCGTGCCCAACACGAACATTGCGTCCAATATAGCCCCGCAGTTTGATCCAAAAGACATCGACTACATGGAGGTCAACCGCGGCAGCTATGGCGCGGAATTCGGCGACCGGACTTATGGCGTGTTCAACATCGTCCCGCGCTCCGGCTTTGAGCGTAACAACCAGGCCGAGCTGGTTCTCAGTGCCGGCAACTTTAATCAAACGAACGATCAGTTCAGCTTCGGCAGTCATACGGAGCGCTTCGCTTACTACGCCAGTGTGAACGGAAACCGCACGGATCTCGGCTTGCAAACGCCCGTTTCGAAAGTGGTGCACGATGCTGCCAACGGCTACGGCGGTTTCGGGTCACTGATTTTTAACGTCGACCCTTCCAATCAGTTGCGCTTCGTTACCTCGTTGCGCAAGGACTACTACCAGATCCCATACGATCCTTTTCCCAACGACCTTGAGAACGGATCGATCCCGGGAAATAACTTTATGCCGCAGTATCCGAGCCTCAATCTTCGCGACGGCAACCATGAATCCGATGCCCTGGTGAATTTCTCCTGGGTTCACACGTTCAATTCAAAGGTGCTGCTCACAGTCTCGCCTTTTTACCACCGCAACGGCGCTAACTATGACAGCTCACCTGCTGATGTTGCCCTCGCCACCACCGACCACCACAGCTCCACTTACGCTGGCGGACAGGTTAGTTTCAGCGCCAACGTGGCGAAGAATAATCTACAGGCGGGTTTTTACGGCTTTCACCAAAATGACAGCCAATTCTTCGGAATTATCTTCAACGACGGCAGCAACCGTGCCCCTCTCGCCGAGCCCGATACGGCTTCCGGCGGTTTGGAAGCTTTCTTCATCGACGACAAATTCAAACCAGTTTCCTGGTTGACGCTTACGGCGGGAATGCGCCCCACGCACTTCGGCGGCGGAATGACGGAGAACGCCATCAGTCCTCGTTTCGGCGCAGCTTTGAATATTCCGCGCCTCAATTGGACCTTCCGGGCCTTCTATGGCCACTACTACCAGGCGCCGCCTCTCCTCACAGTTGGGGGCCCTTTGGAGAAATTCTGCAATGTGAACAATTGTGGTTTCCTCCCCCTTCAGGGAGAGCGCGACGAAGAGCATCAATTTGGAGTCACCATCCCTTACCGCGGCTGGGTGCTGGACGTCGACAATTTCCAGACCGACGCTCACAATTTCTTTGACCATAGCTGCATCGGATCGGGGCTGTGTTTGCCGATCACGATTGACGGAGCCAAAATCCGCGGCTGGGAATTGACGCTACGCTCTCCGCGCATCGCTCAGCGCGGACAAGTCCACCTTGCCTATTCCAATCAGGTCGCCGAAGGTAAATTGCCCATCACGGGCGGCTTGACGAATTTTTCTCCGCCGACTCCGCTCTTTGCCCTCGATCACGACCAACGCAACACCCTCAACATTGGCGGGGACGTAAGCCTTCCATGGCGGTCGTTTGCTTCCACCAACGTCTATTATGGCTCCGGCTTCAGTAACGCTTTCATTGACCAACCCTATCCCGGTGACCATTTGCCACAACACACCACGTTCGACCTCTCGATTGGCAAGGATTTCAGCGAGCGGGTCTCCGCATCGTTGAACGCCCTGAACGTGGCCAACCGCCGCGTGGAACTCGACAACAGCCAGACATTCGGCGGTTTCCACTGGAATAACCCGCGCGAAATCTATGTCGAACTGCGGTACCGATTCCATTATTGAGGGGTGAGTCGCTGGGATGAAGGCCCTTAACAAGCTGGTGGTCACCGTCTAAACCCATGATTCCAGGTGATCGACGGAGAGACACCGTGGTACTAAACAGTGACCCAGAAGGCGTTTGGCGCAATCCGAACGAATGTGGAATTTGGTTTTCCTGACAATTGAGAGCTGACGGCTGACAGTTGCCGGCTTGGCCGCATCGAACTCATTAAGAAGAACGGCGAGCAAGAACAACGAGGTCCGATTGACGCTGTTCCGGACGCTCCGTATAATCCAGAGCGTCCACACCCTGATCACCACGCTTGCGGTTCGGCGTGAAGGAAAGCCGGGCGTCGTACGCGCCTTGCGGGCTCGCTGCTCCGGTTTCAGGTGCATGTTTCAGGACTACGACTAATAAGCTTGGGTTGCGGTCAGTTTCGTTGAGCCCAGCGAGCTGAAGCTTCCAGCATTTCCGAAAAATCTGAAGGAGTTCAAAGGATCCAATGATTAAGGAGTTTGTGATTAAGAAGTCTGCGTGCGTCACCGTGGCCGTAGTGTTCGGCCTCTCCCTATTCGCTCTGGCCCAAGCTGACGCGGCTGCGGGTGCTCCCGCTGCTGCGGCTGCCACCACGCCGAATGCTCCCTCCGCCGCTGCTGCCGCGGCGGCCAAGGCTACTGGCACCAAAGTCGGCACCATCAACATCGAAACGGCGATCTTCGCCTCCAACGAAGGACGGCGGGATTTCGACGTGCTCGCCAAGAAGTTTGAACCTAAGCAAAACGAGCTAAAGGGCTCGGCCGACGAAATCGACGGCCTCAAGAAGCAGCTCAATGCGCAGCAGGACAAATTGAATGAGGAATCGCGCGACAAATTGGTGAAGCAGATCGAGGCGAAGCAAAAGAGCTTTGATCGCTCTACGCAGGATGCGCAGGAAGATTTCCAGAACCAGCAGGGCGAGATCGGAAATAAGATCCTCACCAAGATGGCTCCGCTCATCGTGAAGTATGCCAGCGAAAACGGTTACGGCATGATTCTGGATACGTCGCAGCAGTGGCCGCGTGGTCCGGTGATTTGGTACGGACCGGCTGTGGACATAACGCAACCGATCGTCGAAGCCTATAACGTGCAATCCGGCGTGGCGGCGCCAGCGGCGGGTAGCGTTGCTCCCAAGCCCGTGAGGCCGGGAACGTCTCCCGGCAGCAAACCTGCTGCGCCCGCGACTAAGCCGCCGGCGAGCACTCCGCCGAAACAGTAGCGGCACCGCTCGGACGATTTCAGTTCCAGGTTTTTGAGACTTTTTTATTAAGACCGCGTGCAGACGCGGTCTTTTTTTTGTCTTCTAGTGGAGAGCCGGGTGCCCTCGCCCGGCGGACGGGCGGGGACGCCCGTCACTCCACCAGCTCAACCCTTTTCGCGTCCGCTCAGGATCAAATCGCGAAGCGCAGGTGTCTGTACGGAATAACGGGCCCGTTCCGGAAGGACACATTATGTTCAGCACACTCGAAAGCAACTGGGACCACTCCGCCCGTCGGGGATGGACTACGCTCGCATCCTTCACCATGCAAGCCCTTGGACTGAGCTTGCTGCTCGCAATCCCATTGATCTGGGTTCAGCGGCCACCGCAATTGCATTGGCTGGAGCGGCTCGCCTCGCCCGCAGCACTCACGCCACCCTCGGCAACACAGGCTGCGCACGCGCATTCTGCAGCCGGAGCTGCAGTCAACAACCTGCCCCAACGACCGTTCATCGCGCCGCAATCGATACCTCTTCAGATCGCGGCAATTAACGATGCGGACTCGGTTCCACCGGCGCCGGAATTCCCAACCATCGGCACTGGATCGGGTCGCGGACCAGGGGACGGTGTTGCGCACGGTCTCGGAAGCGGCATCCCCGTAGTGGTCCCGGCACGCCCAGTCGCGGTCAAGCCCCTGCCCGTCTCGCACTGGGCGGAGGGCAACATCATCTATCGGGTCGAGCCCAGCTATCCGCCAATCGCACGCCAGGCGCGCGTTCAGGGCACGGTCGAGTTGCGGGCGATCATCAGCAAGACAGGGACGATCGAGAATCTGGTCGTGGTTAGCGGACACCCGATGCTAGTCAAATCCGCGATTGAAGCAGTCCGGCAATGGCGGTACCGCGCGTACCTCCTGAACAACGAGCCCATCGAAGTGGAAACCGAAATCACGGTGAACTTCGTGTTATCGGGCAGTTGAAAGTCATTGGTTACCATTGGCACTTAACTACGCAGCTCGTGCGGTCACTATAATCGGCTGAGTGAACGCCCCACGCCCCGATTTGTCGAAGATCCCGGAAATCCGCTCGCTGATTCTCGACGGCCGGACTTGGGCGGAAGTTTCTCTCGGAGCGCTCGGACAAAATTTTCACGCGATACAGAAGCACGTCGGCGCAGGCGTCACCATCTGCGCCGTGGTCAAAGCCGACGGTTACGGCCACGGCGCAGTAGAATGCGCGCGGGCGCTTGAATCCGAGGGCGCGCAGTGGCTGGGCGTGACCGATGCCGCGGAAGGCCTGGCGCTGCGGGGCGCCGGCGTCACCGCCCGCATCCTGCTGATGACGGGAATCTGGAAGGGCGAAGAAGACGGGATCGTCGCCCAGAATCTCACTCCCACAATCTGGGAACCCTGGCATATTGAGTTGCTCGAACGCGCGGCGCAGAAACGGCAGAGCGATCTCCCGTCACATCGTTTGCCCGTACATCTGAAAATCGACACGGGAATGAACCGTCTTGGAGCATCGAAAGAAGCGTTGCCGCGTTTGTGCGAAATGTTGTCCGCGTGCAAGCACGTGACTCTCGAAGGAGTGAGCACGCACTTCGCGTCGGCCGAAGTGCTCGACGCCGAAGACGCCGTGCGCCAGATGAAGCGCTTTGAAGAGGGACTTGCGGTCCTGCGGATTTGCGGGCTCCGGCCTCCGCTGATTCATATGGGAAATTCCGCCGCCATGAGCGCGCGGCCCGAGACGTGGAAGACGATGGTGCGTCCGGGAATCGCGCTCTACGGATATTCGCTTGCCTTCACGCGTGGCGGCGAACCTGCGGCAGTCGCACCGCTTCCGCTGCGTCCGGTGCTTTCGTGGAAGACGCGCGTGCTGACGGTGAAGGAAGTTGCAGCAGGACAAGCGGTCGGCTACATGGGCACCTTTGTGACCAAGGCGCGGAGCCGCATCGCAGTGCTGCCTGTCGGTTACGCGGACGGTTATCCGCGGCTGCTCTCGAATCGCGCGCGGGTGATCGTAGGCGGCGAATACGCGCCGGTGGTGGGACGCGTCTCGATGGACCTGACGATCGTGGACGTCAGCCACATAAGCGGCGTTGCGGTGGGAGATGAGGTCGTCTTGATAGGACGAGGCACCAGCGAAGCCAGCGGTAAAAGCGTGGATGCCGTCGAACTGGCGCGCTGGTGCGAAAGCGTGCCCTACGAAATTCTGTGCGGATTGTCGCAGAGAGTGCCGAGAGTTTATAACTGAGCCGTCAGCATTCAGCACTCAGCATTCAGCCCATCGGGAAACTACTGAATGCTGAGTGCTGACTGCTGAGTGCTAAATCCCGCCGTTGAACTGACCTAGGTCGCCAATCCGAGCCGGTTGTTGTATTCCTAGACAGAGATGCCCTCGCGCTACGCTCAATGGATGTACGACTGGGAAACCCGGCTCACGTCGGTGGACAATAACCGCGTGGTGCGTCCGCTGGACTGGGGGCTCGATTGGACACAAGGCTGGCCCGGCCGCAACGGCGGTCCTTCTGGACAAAGCTCAGGGCAGGACTCGGGACAGGGCGCGCGCGAGCTGCTAGAGTATTTTTCGCGTTTCAACGATCGCATCGTCCAGGCCAGTGATGACTTTTACTCTTACCAGAAGCCGTCGGATTTCCGCCTGGAGCACCGCGAGGTTCAGGTCTTCAGCACGCGCGAAGTGCCGGACCCGCGCCTCGAAGAAAAAGTTCGCGGCACGCATGCGGAGTTTCTGCGCTTTACCTCGCCGGTGGCGACGCCTTTCCCCGAAAATAATCTGGTGAACGCGCGCTGGTTTCCGGCACGCGGACGCCGGGCTGTGGTTCTGCTGCCGCACTGGAATTCCGATGCAATTTCTTATAACGCCCTCTGCCGCGTCCTCAACTGGATGGGGATTGCGGTGCTCCGGCTGAGCATGCCGTATCACGACATTCGCCGTCCGGCGGAGATCGACCGCGCCGACTATGCCGTTTCCGCCAACATTGGCCGCACGCTCGATTCGGTGCGCCAGGGCGTGATCGATGTGCGCTGTTGTCTCGACTGGCTGCAAGCGCAGGGTTACAACCGGCTCGGCATCGTCGGGACGAGCCTCGGATCGTGCTATGCGTTTATTGCCACGGCGCATGATCCGCGGATTCAGGTGGCCGCGTTCAATCACGCGTCGACTTACTTTGCCGACGTGGTGTGGCACGGACAGTCCACGCGCCACATCCGCGAGGGCCTGGAAACGGCCATCGACTTGGAGAACCTGCGGCAGGTGTGGCGCGCTGTCAGCCCGATGGTGTACTTCGACAAGTTTTCGCGCTGGCCGCGCCGTTCGCTCATTATCTATGCGAAGTACGACATGACGTTCCTGCCGGAATTTTCCGAGCAGGTGGTCGAGCAGTTCGAGAAGCACAAACTGGATCACCAAGTGGTCGTGCTGCCCTGCGGGCATTACACCATGGGGGAAACGCCGTACAAATACATGGATGGATGGCAGCTGGCGAGTTTTCTGCGGACGGCGTTCGACTAGAGCAAATCCGCTATTACTTGGCCGTCATTTCTTGGCCGTGACCTGGTCCGCAATTTTGTCGTACTCCGCCTTTGGCAGGATGTGGCGCTTCACCAAATCACCGGGATCGTTATAGGGACGTCCCGCGATTACGCGATCGCCTTCGGAGTCAGTCATGCCCGGCAGGCTCAGCAACTGCTCTTTTGTGGCTGTATTCAGATCGAGTGGCTTGTCGCGGCTCCAGCCCTCGCGGATTCCGGCCGCCACCGCCTTGGCATCGCGCTTCACTTCCGCCGTTGCCTGCGCGGTTTTCTCCTTCAGTTCCTGCGAGTTTTGTGGCTGAGTACAGCCTGCGAGTGCGGCCAGCAGAAGAATTGTGGGACCATGCCGATATCTGAGGAAGTCCATTTTGATCAGCCTTTCCGCTGCCTTGGATGATATCTCAGCCCCGTTCGGTTGGCCATTCTTGTCGCGAAAGCCGTCCAGGGTCCGAAAAGTTCGCAGCCTTTCGCGGACAGGAGTGTCCGCGCCACAGTAAAATACTTTGCGGTGCCTAACTATGAAAAATTCTGACATGTCCCGCCCACTCTATGAAGTTGATCCGCAGATTGCCAATGCTATCGACAACGAAACTCGCCGCCAGCACGAGGGGCTGGAGCTGATCGCTTCGGAAAATTTTGTGAGCGAGGCGGTGCTTGAGGCTGCCGGGTCCGTGTTCACTAACAAATATGCGGAAGGGTATCCCGGCAAGCGTTATTACGGCGGATGCGAGTTTACCGACGTGGTGGAAGAACTGGCGCGCGAGCGGGCCAAGAAACTTTTTGGCGCGGAGAATGCGAACGCGCAGCCGCACTCGGGATCGCAGGCCAATCAAGCCGCTTACTCGGCTGTGTTGAAGCCCGGCGACACGATTCTTGGATTGAATCTGGCTCATGGCGGGCACCTCACGCATGGGCATCCTCTGAATTTCTCCGGCAAGACATACAAGATCGTTCCGTACGGCGTGACCAAGGAGACGGAGACGATTGACTACGACGACCTGGAAAAGATTGCCACGGCGGAGCGTCCGAAGCTGATTATTGGCGGGGGCAGCGCTTATCCGCGGATCATTGATTTCGCACGCATGCGGCAGATTGCAGACAAAGTTGGCGCGCTCTTTCTCGTAGACATGGCGCACTTCGCGGGACTGGTGGCGGGTGGAGCGCATCCATCGCCGGTACCGCATGCACACATAGTGACTTCGACCACGCACAAAACGCTGCGCGGGCCGCGCTCGGGCATGATCTTAAGCAAGCAGGAATTTGCGGCTGCGATCGATAAGACTGTCTTCCCCGGAATGCAGGGCGGGCCGCTGGTGCACATCATTGCCGCCAAGGCGGTGTGCTTCCTCGAGGCATCGCAACCGAGCTTCCGCGACTACGCGCGGCAGATCGTGGCTAACGCGAAAGTGATGGCGGAGACGCTGGCCGCCGACGGCTATCGCATCGTCTCCGGTGGAACGGATACGCACCTCATGCTGGTGGACGTGTTCGCGAAGGGAATGCTCGGGAGCGAGGCTGAGAAAGCGCTGGGCGAGGCTGGCATTACGGTCAACAAGAATGCGATTCCGTTTGATGTGAATCCGCCGATGAAGCCGAGCGGCATTCGCATTGGCACTCCGGCGGTGACTACGCGCGGCATGAAAGAAGCGGAGATGCGGCAGATTTCGCACTGGATCGCGGAGGCGCTCGATCACCGGTCGGATCCCGCTGTGCTGGGGAAAATCCGCAAGCAAGTGCTGGGGCTGGCAGAGGAGTTTCCGTTGTATGCCGAGCGTCGGGCGCGGGCCCAGGCGGAAGTCAGGGCCTAGGCGGCACAAAGCGAGACGGGGCAAGCCCCGTCTCTACCATTGGTTCGATCCGATCTCTGTGAATTCCCTGTGTTCCTCTGTGCTCCCTGTGGTTAAATTCAGGCTGTGAAAGTAGCCATCGACATCCGTCGCATGACGGAATTCGGAGTGGGCACCTACATCCGGAATGTGGTCCGCACGCTGGCGCGCCTGGACCGCGATAGTGAATACTTCCTCATTGGATCGCTGGCGAAGGTCGCGGAGTGTGGCGCGCTGCCACCGAACTTCCACGCGGTGGAGCTGGCTGGGCGCGACGATACGCTGAAAGGGAATCTGGAATTCCGGGCGATCGTGCGGCGGTTGGAGTGCGATCTGGTTCACGTTCCGCACCTGTTCTGGATCCCGCGCGGGCTGAGTTGTCCTTATGTTCTGACCGTGCACGACTTGTTGGAACATATGTATGGGTCGCGCAACGCTTCCAGTTTGCGGCGCAGCCTGCACTTTTATCTGACGCGGCGTGTGTTGCGTAAGGCGGCGCGCGTGATTGCGGTATCACAATTCACCAAGAATGAAATCGAAAAGCTGCTGGCCATACCGGATGAGCGCATTGAGGTGGTGTACAACGCGATCGACGAGCGTTTTCTGCACGGCCATGCCACCGAGGCGGATCGCGAACTGATTGCCCAGCGCTACCTGGTGAACTATCCGTTCATTCTTTATGCGGGTGCGATTCGGCCGCACAAGAATGTGGTGCGCATCATCGAAGCGTTTTCGGCGCTGAAGAGCGAACTTCAGAAGGAACAGCAGTTTCCGGATCTGAAGCTCATCATTATCGGAGACGATCTTTCCAGTCATCCGCGGCTGCGACGCACCGTGGTGCGCAGCGGCGTGCAGAACGACGTGCGTTTTCTGGGATTCGTGCCCATCGAAGTTCTGCGCATTTTTTATGATGTAGCCAAGATTTTTGTGTTTCCATCTCTTTACGAGGGGTTTGGGTTGCCGCCACTCGAAGCGATGGCCCATGGAACTCCGGTGGTCACTTCGAACACCTCGAGCCTGCCGGAAGTTGCGGGGGGCGCGGCGTTGCTGGTGAATCCGGAAAATGTGTTTGAGATCCGCCGGGGTTTACAGCGAGTGCTGCTTGATCCGGTGCTGCGCGCGAAGATGAAACAACGCGGCTATGAGCAAGCGCAGCGATTTTCCTGGACCAGTTCGGTGTCGAGAATCCTTGAGATTTACCGTGAAGTGGCGGGCGACCGCGTCCCTCGCGGGGTCGCCGCGGATTGAGTCGGGTCTTGCTCTCGTATAATGAGAATTTCCGCGATGAATTCCGGCTCCACGCCCCATCTCGAACAGCCAACAATTGAGACCGCGACAATGACCCGTCCGAACCAGTTGCTCTCGGACTGGCGGATTTCCGTGCTGGTGTTGATTGCGCTGTGGGCGGTCATCTATATGGCGGGACTCTCCCATCCCGCCTTGCTCGACGATGCCGACACGGTGCATGCCGAGGCAGCGCGCGAAATGTTGCAGCGGCACGACTGGGTCACGCTGTACGCCAACGGCATTCGCTATCTGGAAAAGGCTCCGCTGATGTATTGGGGCGTGGCTACGAGTTACACGCTGTTCGGCATCAGCGAGTGGAGCACCCGCTTCCCGCTGATGCTGGGCGTGCTGGCGATGATTCTCTCCACGTACGGCTTGGGACGCTGGGCCCTGGGCGGCGAAGGCGGATTCGATTCCGGGTTGGTACTGGCAACCGCGCTCGGACCATTTCTCTTTACCCGCTTTCTGATTCCGGACGTCGCTGTCGGTCTGTGGCTTACGCTGACGTTCTGGCTTTTTCTGGTATCCCTTGAACAACCGGAGCCCGCGCGCTGGACCTGTTGGGGTATCGGCGCCATGTGCGCGCTCAACGTACTTACTAAGGGACTGATCGGGCTCGTATTTCCGATAGGAGCGATCGGGCTTTATCTGCTGCTGACCGGGAATTTGCGACACCTGCTTAAGCTGCGCCTCGTTTCGAGCGCGCTGGTATTTTTCGTGATCGCTGCGCCGTGGCATATTCTGGCCGCTCTCCGGAATCCAGCGCAGGGAAATGTCCGCGGGTTTCTGTGGTTCTACTTTGTCAACGAGCACATCCTGCGTTTCCTGAACCGGCGCGTTCCGCGCGATTACGATAAGGTTCCGCTGCTGCTGTTCTGGGCGTTGCTGGTTTTATGGCTCATTCCATGGACTGTATTTCTTCCGCAGTCGCTGCGGGAAGTGCCGCGGCGGTGGCGTGAGTTCCGCGCGCAGATGTCGCGGCGACAGCGGGCGTATCTCTTATTTTTTCTGTGGACCTTTGTCATCGTGGGCTTCTTCAGCCTCTCGACGCGGCAGGAATATTACACGATCCCTGCGATTCCGGGGATGGCATTGCTGGTGGGCGGATGGCTGCAACGGGAGAGAGCATCGGTTGCGGATAGCCGCGAACGGCGCAGCGGAATGATTTCCTCGGCGGTGTTGATGACGGTCGGCGTCATCATCGCGGTGGTTGGCTTTGCGCTGCTCTTCTTCTCGAAGGCGCCGGCTGCCGGTACGGATCTGTCGGACCTCCTGCGAAAAAATCCGCAGGATTACGCGCTCTCGTTCGGGCATTTTCTGGATTTGACCCCGCAGGCGATGGGTGCGTTCCGCGTGCCGCTGTTCGGCTTTTCACTCGCGTTTTTGGTGGGAACCCTCGCCAACTGGATTCTGCGCCGTCGCGGACGGGCAGGGGCGGGGAATGTTGCGCTAGTGGCGATGATGGTGGTTCTCCTGGCGTGCGTACGGATTGCGTTTGGCATCTTCTCTCCGATTCTTTCTTCGAAAGACTTGGCGATGGCGATTCGCGAGCAGTACCGGCCGGGCGATCAGATCGTAGTGATAGGGCTATATGAAAATGCATCTAGTTTGAATTTCTACACCGGACTGCCACTGCACAGTTTGCACGCGCCCGGTGGAAACATGTGGTACGGTACGCAGTTTCCCGGTGCGCCGCGAGTCTTCGAAACGCAGGCATCGTTTGTGGAAATGTGGCATGGGCCGCAGCGCGTTTTCTTGTGGGCTGAAGAGGACGATCCGCCGGCGTTGCGCGGATTGATGAGCTACGTCGTCGCGCGGCGGGGCGGCAAGATTATTTTTTCTAATCAGCCGATGGCTCCGGCTTCGCGATAGTCAGGCGGCCGTCTTTCAGATCGAAGACATCTCCTCGCCAGTGGATGCGGTTGCCCATAAAACTCGCGGCCCAGACGAACGGCGCAATCAGATCTCGCAGTGGCAGCAGGAACATGTGACGAAAAAACTGGTCGTCATTGAGCACGACGATCGTCGCGACAAAGCCTACGGCCAGCCGCACGGCAAGGGTCAGCGCAAATAGCATCCATGCCCACTCTGCCCCGCGCGCGGCTAGCAGCGTCACCAATGCCCATGGCAGGCCGAAGGTGAAAAACAATCCGACGTATCCCCAGCGGCGGGCATCCCGAATAGTCCGCGCCCAGCGCAGTTGATGGTGGAAAAACTGCCGCAGCGTGTAGGCCGGCAGAAAGGTGGTGACGGTCGCGGCGCTGAGTTCGACTTTCTTTCCCGTCGATGCGATGCGGCGGCCGAGTTCATAGTCGTCGGCGAGATAGTCGAGTAATACTTCGAAGCCTCCGATGGCGTCGAGGTCACGGCGGCGAAAGGCCAGCGTTGAACCCAATCCGAAGTGCAATCCTTTCTCGAGAAACCTTGCGCTCAGAACCCCCGGCACAAAGTCGGTGCTGATGCCCAATGCTTCGAGGCGCGAACCAAGTGTCGGACGGGCGGTCGGGCCGGCGACGCCGCGGTAGAGGCAGGTCACCAGTCCCACGGAAGCGTCGGCGAGCGGCGCGATCACCTTGCGCAAATAATCCGCAGGGACACGGATGTCGCTGTCATTTACCACGAGGAGTTCGTGGCGTGCCGCGGTTAGCATCTGCGCCAGATTGCTGACTTTGATGTTCGCTCCGAGAACGCGATCGCACACGATCAGCACAATCGGAAGTTTCGGATATTTTGCCTGAAGCCTACGCACCACCTCGACGGCAGGATCGGCAGGATCGCTGACCCCGAAGATTAATTGGAATTCGGGATACTCCTGTTCGCAGTGGCTGCAAAAGCTCTCCCATATCTCGGGATCCACACCTTTCAGGGGCTTGAGGATAGAAACCGGGGGGAGTTGGCTTTCCGGCAGCGGAGGCTGCTTGAGTTTTTTGCGCCTATCGCGGAGAAAGCTGGCCAGCGAAAGCGCGGAGAGAAAATAGAAAAACAGACTGCCGACAGTTCCAATCGCGGCTATCGTTTCGAGCACAGTTCTGACTGTGAAAGCCTGGGTCAATGACGCCATCAGCAGCATGTTACTCGTAGCGCAGCGACTCAATCGGATCGAGGTTGGCCGCTTTCCACGCGGGATAGATGCCGAAGACAAGTCCCACCGCGGCAGAGGCGGCGAAGGCGAATATCGACCAGTACAACGACATGGTGGCCGGAAGCGATGGAAACGCCACCGGGACGATCGTAGTGATGAGGGCGCCGAGCGCGAGCCCGATCACTCCGCCGACGGCGGTCAGCATGACGGCTTCAAGCGTGAATTGCACGAGGATGTCGCGCTTACGGGCGCCCATAGCTTTGCGCACTCCGATTTCGCGTGTGCGCTCGGTCACCGAAACCAGCATGATGTTCATCACGCCCACGCCTCCAACGATCAACCCGACACTCGAAACCGCAAACATGAAGACGAAGATCATGCCCGTAACCTGATTCCAGACGTCGGAAAGCGAGTCTTGGGTAAAGACGGCGAAGTTATCCGGCTTCTCGGTTGGAACCCTCCGGCGGCGGCGCAACAATTCGCGCATTTCGTCCATGGCTTTGGGCATGTCAGCATGCGACGTGGCCTTGACGCTGATCCAGTACTGCTTCAGTTCGGGATGCAACTTCCGGAACGTGCTCAGCGGGAAGAACACGATGTTGTCATCGGGATTCTTTCCTCCACCGAACACGCTCTTGCGGACTTTCGCCACGCCGATCACGGTAAACAGCTGCCCCTCAATGTCCAGCTCTTTGCCCAGCGGCTGTTCACTCGGGAAAAGTTCCTCCGCGGTATCGTGGCCAATGATGATGGTCGAAGCGCGGCGCTCTTCATCGATATCGCTGAACCAGCGGCCGGAGTCAAGGGCGACGTCAATGACATCTTTGTAGGAACTGGTGTCGCCTTCCAAAATGGTCTGCTTGGCCTTGCGGTCTTTGTATTTGACGGAGTAGGTGCCGGTGCCGAGTTCAGGCCGGAAAAAGCGCACGCCGACGGTGACTGCTTTCACGTGAGGCAGATCCTGCATCGCCATGGCGTCGTCGAAGGTAAGCTCCTTGCGGGTGCGCATCTCTTCCGTCGGACGCCCGAAGGTGAAGGGCTCCAGGTGAAAAGCGAAAATGATATTTGAACCCAGGCTGCTGATGACCTGGCTCACGTTGTCGTTCAGGCCGCGCACGATGGACGAAATCCCGATGACGACGGCGACTCCAATCACGATGCCAAGCACGGTGAGCGACGAGCGCAGTTTGTTGCTGCGGATCGTGTCGACTGCCATGTTCAGGCCTTCGCCGAGTTCGCCTTTGACTAGCATTGCTTCACAACCCTGTTCACCGCCGAGACGCAGAGGGCGCCGAGAAAACCTTTTTTATTTTCTCTCCCCTGTGAATCCCTGTGAACCTCTGTGTTCCCTGTGGTTAAAGCTTCGGCTACGTCTCAAAGCGCAACGCCGCAATTGGGTCCAGCAAAGCCGCGCGTTTCGCGGGATACACGCCGAAAAAAACACCCACGCTCGCCGCCACGAACACTCCTGCCAATACTGCCCAGAGCTTAATCTCTGAGGGCATGCCGATTGCCAGCGTAACGCCCTTGGCGAAGATAATGCCGAGGAGCACGCCGATCGCGCCGCCGAGCAGCGCCAGGGTAACGGACTCGATCAGAAACTGCAGCAGGATGTCATCACTGCGCGCGCCCATGGCCTTGCGGATACCTATCTCCCGAGTGCGTTCCGTCACCGAAACCAGCATGATGTTCATGATCACGATGCCGCCGACCACCAGCGAGATGGCGGCGATTCCGATCATGGCGTAAAAGAACGTGCCACTGAAGTTCGACCAGATACTCAGCAGGCTGTCGTTGGTCTCTATGTCGAAATTGTCGTCATCGCCGGGATGGACGTGGCGGCGGGCGCGCAGAACGGCGCGCGTTTCATCCATCGCTTCTTCGAAGCCGGCGCCGCTGGCAGCAGCCTTGCCCGAGATGCGGATACTGCTGTGGGAACCATTCTGTTTCTGAAACGCGGTGATTGGCATGAGCGCATAGTTATCCATGCTTTGGCCGAGCGTTTTGCCTTTGCGTTTGCCGACGCCGATTACACGATAGACCCAGCCGTCGATGCGGAGTTCCTTGTTGATGGGATCCATACCGGGTATCAGGTTATCCACGATGTCCGGTCCGACGACGACGACGGCGGAGTTGTTCCTCAAATCCACATCGTTGATCATGCGCCCGGCGGTGAGGTCGATATCAAGAATCGGCACCATGGAGGGCGTCATGCCGCGGACGATGGTATCGCTGATCGACTGCTCGCCGTACTTAACGTGTCCGCTCTCGTTGCGGAGCGCCGCTCCCACCCATTCGCAATGCTTGCAGGCTTCGAGGACGGCTTCGTAGTCCTCCATGGTGAGGTCTTTGCGCTTTTCGCCCTCGAGGTACTTATCGATGTTGGTGACGGCCGGTGAAACTTTGAAGACGATGAAAACGTCCGCGCCAAGATTGAAAATCTTCGTCGCCACATAACCGTTGATGCCGTTGACGAACGTGACCACGGCAATCACCGCGGCAACTCCGATCACCACGCCGAGCAAGGTGAGCGCGGAGCGAAGCTTGTTCGCCCACAACGACAGGAACGCGATCTTGATTGCCTCGGTGATGTTCATGGGCCAGGTCGCAGGTGTTAGGTCTCACTCCAGGGCGTCGACATCTCGCCGCAGGCTCTTTTCTTGGCTATCAGTTTAGCAGCCCGGCCTTGGGCTTCTGCGACTTGGCGTCTAAGAATTCGCGCTGGCCGCGTCTACAGGGCGAGCGTGTTATGTGGGGGAACCAATGGAGGGACGGGCGTCTCGCGAGCCTGCCCTGAGCGAAGTCGAAGGGTCCAGCCGGCCGGGGACGCCCGGCGCTCCACCACCAAGTCTCACATCCTGCCGGAAGCAACGCGCATCGAGAGTTTCACCGACACAAACGCCACCAGCAACGCCAGCACGGTCCAGATCGCTGCGGACCCGATGCCCCCGTGGAAGATCGGAGGAGGCACGGGCGGCATGGACATGGAAAGCTGTGGAGTTGTTGCTTTGCCCAACTGCGCGATGGCCGCAACTCCCCTAATCAGAATCAGTATCAGTGCCACGCCCGCAACCACCAGGCCGGGCAGGGCGCGCTTCCATGGAAATGGGATCGGCGGCGGTGCCGCGGCCTCACGCCGAACCGCGTCCATGACGGAGACGGCGAAGCCCGACGATGGGAGGATTTCATCCTCCCGGGAAAGAATGGAATTGATCTCGGCCTCGTCGTGTTCAGTCAAGCGTCTCATCATGCCTCCTTCAGATGCGGCACAGCCAACAGTTGCGGAAGTTTGCTGCGCAGGATTTCGCGCCCGCGAAACAGTCTCGCCTTGACTGTGCCCTCGGGCAGGCCGAGGCTCCGAGCCGCGGTGCAGATATCCATGTCGTGAAAGTAAAAAAGCGTCAAGGCCTCGCGATACTTCGCCGGCAGAGCGCCGACTGCCCGCCGCACCGCTGAATCCCGGTCGTAGTCTCTGTCTTCTTGCCCTGCGTCAGAAGCGCGCGTATCGTGAGGCTCGGCAATCTCTTCGAGTGACACCGTCCGCGCCGGGATGCGACGCAGCTCCGAACGATAGAGGTTCGTCGCCAGCGCGAAGAGCCAGGTGGAGAAGACCGCATCCTTGCGCCACTGGGCGAGTCCGCGGTAAGCGCGCAGAAAGGCCTCCTGGGCCATATCTTCGGAGCGGCCGCGATCGTGACAGAAGCGATAGGCCAGGTTAACCAGCGGACCCTGCCAGCGCCGGACGATCCCTTCAAAGGCGGAAACGTCGCCGGCCAGAACTCTTTCCACATCGGCCTGATCGTCACTCGCGCTCACTCTAGACTTGCCTCAACGGTATGACACTACTCCGCTGCGCACGGTTGCATTATTTCAAAAATGCGTTCCGGTCGAAGAAAATGCAACCGGAACCGCGGGAGGCTGGTCCTACCTGACGTAAACAGCAGAACTTCAAGGAGCTGACAATGGCATTCGATGTGGACGGCAACATGGTCGGGGTGGTAGCAGTCTTTATACCCGTCGTAGGAAGCATTGCCCTATTCTCTTTCCTGTCCGTCGCCGTGTGGTCGGATGCGCGCCGCAAAGAGAGAGAAGAATACTACAGGAACGAAACGCTGAAAAAAATCGCGGAGAGCTCGGGCGAGGGTGCCAAGGCCGCGATCGAACTGCTGCAGGAGCAGAATAAGAACGTTACAAAACGCCGCCTCGAAGGCATGAAGCTGGGCGGATTGATCACCGCCGTCGTCGGCATCGGTGTCATGGCGCTCTTGCATGGGCTGGTGCGCGACGAACCGGTCTATCTCTCCGGATTGATTCCGTTGTTGATCGGCTTGGCCTTGCTGACATACACGTTCATCCTCGCACCCAAAGAGGTGGGGTGAGAGAACGAGTCATCCGCCGCGCCTATCTGCCTTGCTATGTCCGCCTGCACTATAATGAAGTTGTTGGCAGCCGGACCGGACGGTCGCTCGTCGCGAGACGGGAGGAAAGTCCGAACTCCGCAGAGCAGTGTGCCGGATAACGTCCGGGAGGGCCCCCGCGCTTTTATGGGCGGGATCGTTCGACGGAAAGTGCCACAGAAAACATACCGCCCGGGCCGCGAGGCTCAGGTAAGGGTGAAAAGGTGCGGTAAGAGCGCACCGCCGCCGCAGTAATGCGGCGGGCAGGGCAAACCCCACACGGAGCAAGACCAAATAGGGAGGGATTTCCTGGTAAGCCTTCGGGCTTTCCGGGGCAGCGTGCCGGCTCGGCGCGCCACAACCTCCGGGTAGGTCGCTTGAGCCGCGTAGTAATGCGCGGCCCAGAGGAATGACCGTCCCGCCGCAAGGCGGACAGAATTCGGCTTATAGGTCCGGCTGCCACAAACTATCCCCACCATTTTTGCGATGTTCCAGGGGTTCGCAACCCCCGGTCAGCATGTCCCACCGGCTAACGTCTCCCGGTATATGGAGTGGGCGTTCGCGCCAGCCAAATCCAGCCAGGTAGGGATTCCTCCCCGAGAATTTACAGCAAATTACCTATGGACTCCACGTAGTTGAAGTCCCAATCATGCGTGCGTGCCTTGTACCGCTCCCCAAACCAGCTGTAAGGCTTCTCAGGTTGTGTCATCGCACCTCAAGACTTCTTAAGGAGAAATCTCCCATGCGCGATGTGTGTGGCAAGTTCACGATTGCACTCTGCGTTCTGTTGGCAGGTGGTTCCGCGACCCCAGTCCTCGGCCAAAATACACACCGCGTTTTACCGCCGCACGCCGTTGGTGCGGAGCCCTTGCCGGTGCAGCGGGCCGCGCCGAACAGTCAGAGCTATGCGCCGCAAGTCACTACGGGTCCGTACTGGACAAAACTTAACAACGCTCCTCCGGTGTCTGTGGGTGCCATGCTGCTGCTTACTGACGGCCGGGTGTTAGCCCATGAGGAGCCGAACTGCAGCGGTACAGGTTGCTCCGGAATGGATTTCACGGCATGGTACATTCTGACGCCGGATATCACAGGCAGCTATATCAATGGAACCTGGAGTCAGGCGGCGAGCATGCCGCCCGATTACGCTCCGCTTTACTTCGGCTCGGTAGTATTGCCAGACGGCAAGGTGATAGTGGAAGGCGGCGAGTACCTCTGTCCCGCGGGACAGTGCGGCGAAGGGCCCTGGACCAATCTTGGCGCCCTCTACGATCCCGCGGCCAACACCTGGACCTCGGTAGCGCCCCCCAGCACCCCGACGCCATGGGCTAATATCGGCGACGCGCCGTCCGTCATTCTGCCGGATGGAACCTATATGCAGGCGGACTGCTGCGGTGTGGCGCTGCAGATGGAAAGCGCGCCGCTGGCAGCCTACTTTGATGAAGCCAGCCTGAGCTGGACGGAGCTGAACCAATCTACCAAATTCGACGAATTCGACGAAGAAGGCTGGACACTGCTTCCCAACGGCCAAGTGCTGACGGTGGACGCGTACGTGGCGTGTCCGAGTGACCAACCCGCGTGTATAGCGGCCGGCAACAGCGGAAGCAATTCCGAGCTCTGGAACCCCAGCACCCAAACCTGGAGCAGCGCCGGCAGTACCATCGTGAAGTTGTGGGACTCCAAGTGCGGCGCCGGGGGTGGAAGCTACGAAGTCGGGCCCGGCGTTCTGCGCCCGGACGGAACCGTTTATTACACCGGGAGCAGCGATTGTGAGCCGGGCCACACGGCAATTTACAACTCTGTCACTGGGATATGGACGAAAGGTCCTGACTTCCCAAATAATGACGCGGCCAATGATGCCCCGGCTTCGATCGAAACCAGCGGCAAAGTAATCGTGATGGCCAGTCCCTATAGCGGCACGTTCAGCGCGCCGTCGCGGTTCTACGAATGGAACGGCTTCAAGTTGAACGCATTCCCTGCGCCACCCAACGCGGTGAACGATGCTTCCTTCGTCGGCCATCTGCTCGTGCTTCCGACCGGCCAGATTATGTTTACCGATTTCACCACCGATGCGGAAATCCTGACCACAGCGGGCACATGGAAGTCATCATGGCGGCCAACGATCCTCTCGTTTCCAAAGTCCGTGAGCCCGGGCCATGCGAACTATTCGATTTCCGGAACGCAGTTCAACGGCCTGACGCAGGCAACCGCTTACGGCGATGATCTTCAGGATGCGACCAACTATCCTCTGGTGCGCATTGTGAATAGCAACAGCGGACACGTCTTCTACTGCAAGACCCACAACCATAGCAGCATGGGCGTGGCCACTGGCAGCGCGCCTGTATCCACGAAGTTCGATGTGCCCGCCGGCATCGAATTGGGACCCAGCAAGTTGTACGTGGTAGCGAACGGCATTCCCTCGACGCCACAAAGAATCAGTGTCCAGTAGAACGTTGGTCCGCCTGCGGTGATTGCACTTCGGCCTTTAATCGCGCCAAGACCTCCGCCGCAGCACGCTCTCCGGAACGAATCGCGCCGTCGATATAGCCCGTCCATTTCGTCGAGGTTTCGGTCCCTGCCCAATGGATGCGCCCGTGAGGCTCGCGAATCACCTTGCCTACAGTGGTCATGATGCCGGGTGCCATGGAAGGACCGTAGCATCCGCGGCTCCAGGGATCGGCCGGCCAATCCTGGTCTTCGTAGTCGATCGGGTGTGCGGCCTCCGGTCCGAGGAAACTGATCAGGCGTTCCACAACGATCTTTTTTCGCTCCTCCATGGAACGCCCCGTCCACGCCATGGAGTTGTGAGCTTCCATGAATCCCGCCAGCAATCCAGGACGCCCTTCTGATGGAGTGAAATCTCCGGAGATAAACTCGCTGGGCGGTTGGTCGCTCTGCAGGATGCCATTCAGCCCCCGTTCACGCCAGAATGGTTTCTCGTAAGCGACCCAGTACTTGATCACCGAGCCCATCGGCATATGCTGCGCGAGGATGTCACGTTGTGGCGGCAGCACCGGTTGATAAGCGATCCGCACAGCAAGCGGCAACGGCACCGCCACGATGGCATACTCGCATTGCCAGTTGCCCGCATCTGAGCTCACCAGGACACGGCCGGCCTCCTGTGAGATGGCCCGGACAGGCGCATTCAGCACGATTGCGTTTCCTAGTTCTGCCGCTACGCGCACTGCCACCTGATGCATGGTTTCCTTGACAGTCCAGGCTTGGGCAGCATTTTCAAAACCGTACAACGTGTCGTAGTTGTCGCCGGAGCGGACATAGAAAAGAAGGTAAAGGAATGAAATCTGATAGGGATCAGCCGTAAAAATCCCGCGTACGAAGGCCCGGAGAAAGCCAAGGATGGCGCTGTTCTTGGTTTGCGACATGAACCAATCATCCGCGGTCATCTGGTCGTACTCCTCAGCACGAGACATGCTCCAGGGAGCGTCCAGAGGCACCTGATCACTCAGACGGGTCAGGTCGCGAATGATCCGGTCATATTCCGCCTGGGTCGGGGGATCGAATCCAATGGCTTCACCACTGGCGGTGAGGCGCTTGCCGCCGACTTCAGCGATGTTAAGGCCGGTCTCGAACTGCGGGACCGTATGCAGATCGTACTCCTTGATCAGATCGAGCAACCGAGTCTGAGAAGGACCTACCCACATGCCGCCGACATCGATAGCGCGGCCTGCTATCTTTGCGACTTTGACGCGGCCGCCGACGCGATCCCGGGCTTCGAGTACACCGACCTTCTTGCCCTGGCGGCTGAGCATTCTAGCCGCGCTCAGCCCGGCGAAACCTGCACCAACAACCACAACTTCGGCTTGAGTGGTCGAGCCTTGGTGGGGAACCTCGGCTGAATGCAACGGGTCAGCTGCGACGAGGGCAGTGGCACCAGCGCCCAGCAGCTTCAGCGCGTCGCGGCGGGTTAGATTCGATTGCAGTTTGGACTTGTCTTCGCTCATGGCGAGTCGCGGCCGGAATAAGACTGCTCACGAGCGGGAATTGTAGCAGGTGGGCACCTGAGTTTGACTGTGCCGGGACCATCCAGAAACAATTGGCAACGAACCGCGCACTGTGAACCGGTGTGACGCAAAAGCGGCCCACAATGACGCGGTTGACATCATCGACAATTGCCGCGTCGAAGAGTTCGTAGCGAATTTCCGCTCAGGCCGCGGATTCAGTTTTAGCCGGCTGCGGTCCCATCTGCTCCTTCATCATCTTTTTCATTTCATTCACCGTCGGCTCGGCTTTGTGCGTACCTACCATCCACGAGTATCCGTCCGGATCAACAACCCTGCCGCACCGGTCGCCCCAAAACATGTCCGCGACCGGGCCTTGGCCCGTGGCTCCGAGGCTGAGGGCCTTGGCGACTACTTTGTCGACGTTTTCCACGTAGACAAACAAACTCGCCGGTGAGGCGCCAACGCTCTTGGCCGAGCGCGTCCCCCAGGCGGGGTTTTCCGGTCCCAGCATCAACGTTGCATCGCGTAGCCTCAACTCGGCGTGCATCGGTTTGCCATCGGGACCGTTCATGATCCCGCGCTTCGTAAAGCCAAAAGCCTTTTGATAAAAGCTCGCAGCAGCCGCAACATCGGAGACTGTGAGCATAGCCGTTACCCCGCCGTACTGCTTCTTGTTGAGTGGATCAATTTTCTTCTTAGCCATAGTGTTCCTCTCTGGTGTTCCTCTTTCGAGGGCCAACATTTTAGCGAATTTCCGGGTTGTGTGCATCTCGGATTTTTTCATGCCGAAAACGCGTTCTCATCGGCGCTGGGGCCGCAGATCACCGGAACCGGCACTTCCAGTAACCGATTCGACTGGTCTCTTAATCATTGAGAAGCCTTTTTTCCTTTTTTCTTTTCTTTCTGGTTAGGCTCCCCTTTACCTGTAGTAATCAAGCTTCGTAGGCTACCGTTAATATAAGAGCCCCATGCGTTTGAGCAAGCGCCATAACATTCATAGTCAGGAACCAAGCCCACGTGGGTGAAGCGGACCTCGGTTTTGTCACCCTTTTTAGCGATTTCAAAAGTAATTTTTGTGCCGTTCCACTCGCTTTTGTCATTAACAAAATTAAGCTGGCTGTCTAAAACAAGCCAGCAGACTCTTTTGCCAGGAATTAATTCTGTTATCTTCTGTTTGGAATAATGGACATCTTCGTACCGATACGTAAACTCATCACCGAGTTTGTCGGTGCTACCTTCAATTTCCCCCGACCACCATCCACGAACATTATTGATGGCAGCGAAGGCTTCTTCCGGGGTTTGGTCTACCGTAAAGGTAGCGGTGAAATTTTGATCGTTCATCGTTTCTCTCCTTCTTTTTTTAGGCAACCTCAGTCGCCCCGCGAACCCACCGGCTTTGGCCGGTGCGGATGCACGATATTGCATAGCTCTTAATGCGATCTCGCGAGCCGCGCGATGAAGCGGCGTCCGCGGCTGGCTGCTAAATACGACAGCGATGCCGCGCACAGCACCACCAGTGCCATCCGCAGGTAGATCGCGGCCGACATTGAAATTCCGATTCCGGTTCCAATCGCAAAGTAAGCAATCAGACATGCTGGACACTTTGGCAATAGTGCCAGGATGCCGCTCGGAACTATCCACCCCGCGAGGTCGAGGCAACGCCTCACCAATGTCGGCGCGCGCGGATCGCCGACAGCGACCCGCGCCCCCGCCGCCGTGCGGCTAGAACAGCTTGAGACACCATCGCAGCAACGATGGCGACGGGCGATCACGAGTGGTGCTCCTCCGAGCAGCATGACGATCCCGAGCCCTTCGGGGCCACGTACTGCGCCTTTGGATCGACCACGTAGCCCTGAGCGTATTTGTCGTGATGTCGAACCCACGCCATGCTGAAGGCCAAACCATCTTCGTCCCGACCTTTCGGCGCCAGGTCGAGGAAGTTGTACGCCCCGACCAAAATGTCGAGCCCGCGAGCGTACGCCGAATAGGTATGGAAGACGTCTCCGTTAGCGTTCTTATAGAAGACGCTTGCCCCAGGTCCTTCTCGCTCCCGAACTCGACCATGTCGTAGTTGTAGGGGACTTTCCCTTTCGCCATTTCCTCCTTGGTGAACGAGACGTGGTAGTCGCGATTGAAATGGTTCCCGAACGACGACACCCACTTGAAATGCCAGCCCATGCGTTTCTTGAACGCCTCGATCTGGGACCGTAGCGCTCGCGAAACCACGACCAGCGTGACGTCGCGATTCGCGAGGTGGACCAGGCTTCCGTCAAAATGATCGGCCAGAAACGAGCAGCTTGGACAACCCTCATCCCATCCTGGACCGAACATGAAGTGGTACACAATCAACTGACTCTTGCCGTCGAAGAGATCTGCGAGCGTCTCCTTTCCGTTCGGGCCATCGAAGACATATTGCTTTTCAACTTTCTCCCATGGCAGTTCGCGGCGTTGTCGGGTTAATTCATCTCGTAATTTGGTGAACTCCTTTTCTTTCCTGAGCAACTCTTTCCGGGACGCAATCCATTCGTTCGGTGAAACCAATTCGTGCCCTTGAATCCCGGCGCTGGTGAGTTGAGTAGCCATTGCATTCTCCTTTTTCTGTATTGTGTCTGTGTTGCGTTTTCGGTTGCCGACCGCTGGATTGCAGATACTGCTACGCGGCCTAGTGTTTTTTTCGTCTGCGAGAGGGTCCTCGCCTTCCGCCCGAGCTTTCTGTTTCAGCCATGTCCTTTATCCCCAGGAGTTCGCCCGACCAAAGCTCCTGAAACGGGCCGACCCACCGTTCATAAATCTGGCGGATCGGAACCACGTTCAACGAATTCACGCGCTGCCTCCCGGCCTCGCGCGTGGAAACCAGTTGGGCCTGGCGCAGCGCCTCGAGATGCTTCATCACGCCGAAGCGAGATAAATGTGGAAATGACTCCACAATCTCGGTCGTCGTACCGGGACGATCCCGCAGCAAATCCAGAATCGCCCGACGCGTCGGATCCGAGAGCGCCTTCCACACCGGGTCGAGACTGTCCTCTTTACGCGTAGTTCTACCAACAGCGATTTCTCGCACGCCCCTACTCGCTGTCCTTCTTTACTCCGGCCAGCATGTGACTCCATCCAGCCCCCACACCCTTCCGGTGCTGCGGGTCGATCATTCCTATCGCCCGGTGCCGCAGGGCAACTCGGCAGCCTCCAGAAACCGGTTCAATCTTGATTTCCACATGATTGTTGGCCGGATACGACATGAACATCGGGCCGCTCAACTCCAGCAGGGTTGGCGGCTTGATGACCTGCACAAACCCCCACAGGTGCCCGACTCCCTCACCTCGGTCCCGATACCACCGCCCGCCCGGTTTCGGCTCAAGCAGCAGTTGCAGGGATTCGCCATCGGGCCTGGTGTTGCCCTTCCCGAAACGGTGGAGGACGGCTGCGAATGCCTTCTCCGGCGTGGCCTTGATGTCTATTTGCTGCTCAACGTCGAGTGTCAGATCTTCCAATGTCATTTGCCACCTCCTTGGTGATTAGAGTAGTTCTCATAATGTGAGTCAATAGTAACGTGACGTTATGGTCACGTCAAGCGAAATTTTATTGCCCGGAGATTTGCCTGCAGGATGCGGTTCGACTCCTCAGAATTGCCGGGCGAGGAATGTATATACAATCAGTCCGGTACGACTGTGGTCCCCAACATCCAACTCATCCTAACCCCGGCCTTTGCCAAAGTTGCCAGCATGCGCGCCGGATTGAGTCCGATCGCGGTTCGACTTTCCTTATGTGTAAGCTTTCGTTCGAGGATTCGAGGTTTGCAAAATATCCGCGTCTGCCGGTCTTGGTTTGTGGAGGCTATCGGTCTGAGGCAGAGAATCCGCCAGCCGAGGGCGCATAGTAGCGATCGCCATCCTCTTTGCCAGCACTGCCGATGAACCCCTATAATTGATTCTTCGGCACGAGTCCGCGGCGCCGGCCGTACTCTGACTCGTGATTTCACCGTGTGTCTCGCTGAAGATCAGTTACTGAATACCGGCACTGAACACCAAAGGAGAACTCCATGTCCGCACCCAGTCGCCGTCCGGAAATTCGCCGCCGCCGCACCCGCGCTGAAAAAATCGCAAAGCTGCGCAAGCGCCTTGCCGCTGCTTCAGCTTCTAGTGACAAAGACCTCCTCACCGCCAAGCTGCATCGGGTCGGTTTGGTTTCTCCAGGAAACCCGCTGGTCAAGAGCGCGTAGAGCGGAAAAGATGTGCTGTGGTTTCGAACTGCCGAGTTGCGCTCGGCTTGGACGGGCGGGACGCCCGTCTCTACACAAGCGCGCTAAAATTCCACTGTCACAAATCTCGCCGGGATCTTCCCCACATTCGTCAAGGTGTGGGTGTAGCCTCCAGGCAGCCATTTGATATCGCCGGACTTGAATTTTCCGGGCATCGGGCCCATTCCTTCGACGTCGCTGCGTACATCGAGATCGGTGATGGCGACCAGCAGATGTGGACCGTCGTGATGGTGGCTGGGCACGACAGCGCCCGGTTCAAGGTTGATTTCGGACACGCGCACTCCATCTTTCACGAAAAGAATTTTGCTGCGGCCGCCCGCGAATGTTTTTTCGCCACTCTCCTCCGGCCAATGGGATGGCGTCTGCCGTAATTTTTCATCCTGCATCAATTCAATCGTCACGTTGCGAAAGGCCTGATCCGAGAGATTCTTTGCGACGTGGGCAAAGGTGCCCGCCACAAACCGGGCATCGCCGTTGGTGAGTTTGAGGTCCACCGGCGGCTTGCCTTCGACTTCGTTTGAAACGTCAGCATCGCCGAGTGTGACGAAGACGTAGTCGTGGCCATGGCGATGCAGCAGCGTCGAAGCATGGGGCGCGACCTCTACCTTGAAGACGCGAATGTATTCGTTTTCCTCGGCAAGGTGGTGCGAGGGCTCAGAAGTGATCTCGACTTCAGTCGCAGTCTGTGCAGCCAGAAATGGAAGCAGCAGCAGGAGGAGAAGTACACCCTTCATGGCCGAGGATTGTAACACCGGAATCCAGAGCACTTACGGAATGATGCGGAAAGCGCGCTTGCGCCCTGCCTGGTACACCGAGAAGTCCCGCCGATCAAGTGTAAAGATCACGTCAAAACCATCGCGCTCGGCCAAATAAACTAGCGCGGCATCCGCAAGTTGGGGGCGAATATTTCTGTATTTTTCAATCACCTTCCCGATTTCCGTCGCTTCGGCGCTCTCGACGGGAAGAAGTTCGAGGAATCCGGCTGAAATGCTGTCCAGCAATTGCCGGACGACCCCTGGGCGTCGGCGCAATAACCAGGCTGCCTCTGTGATTACTGGCCAACAGGAAAACAAGGGGCCGGGCAGATCGTGCAACGCTTCAAGGCAGGTCTTGTGGTGCTGATCGGCGAGCGACATGATCGCCACCAACGGCCCTGTGTCCACCAGTACCCGCTTCATCGGCTCTTGCCAAAACCTTCGAAATGCTTCCGATTGGCGCTCAGGTCAGATGGCAAACCACGCACGCAGCCGATCAAGCCGGCTTCTCTCGCCAGATCGTAAGCTGAACTGGGAGTCGGGGCCTCTCCGAGATAGTTCTCCAGGGCTTCACGCACCAAAGCGGACTCAGTGCGGCGTTTCATCCCGGCCTGCTTCTTCAGGCGTTTAACCAAAGACTCGGAAATGCGGATGGTGATGCGCTGCGAGGACATATGTCAGACATTGTAACATATTTGTCTGACGCTGGGGAGTCTCAGCCTGAATACACGATCCTCCCGCCGACAATTGTCGCGACCACTCTTCCCGTCAGATGCCATCCATCAAACGGCGTGTTCTTCGATTTCGAGGGCGACTTGGCAGCATCGAAGGTCCACTTCTTTTTCGGATCGAAAACCGTAACGTCGGCGACCGAGCCTCGGACAAGCGAACCGCGGCCGCGCAGATCGAAACAGCGAGCCGGACCGGCGGTGAAAAGCTCCACGATGCGGGCCAGAGGGATTCGCTTCTCGCGATGCAGCCTGGTAATCGATAGCGCGAGCGCAGTTTCGAGTCCGGTGATGCCGAATGCCGCGCGTTCGAATTCCATCTCCTTTTCGTGGGCGGCGTGAGGAGCGTGATCGGTAGCGATGGCGTCCACCGTACCGTCGGCGAGCGCGACCAGGATGGCTTCGCGATCGGAGGCCGAGCGCAACGGGGGATTCATCTTGTAATTGCTGTCGTAGTCGCGCATGTCCTCGTCCGTCAGCGTGAAATGGTGCGGCGTGACTTCAAAAGTGACGCGCACTTTGGCGCGTTTACCGCGGCGCACACTCTTCAGCGCGTCCGCCGTCGAAAGATGCGCGACGTGCAGGCGCGCGTTGGGAATGTGCATTGCGAGCTGCACGTCGCGTTCGACGATCGAGGCTTCGGCAG
This sequence comes from uncultured Acidobacteriaceae bacterium, assembly GCA_963789205.1. Classification (GTDB taxonomy): domain Bacteria; phylum Acidobacteriota; class Terriglobia; order Terriglobales; family Acidobacteriaceae; genus Acidiflorens. The sequence continues at coordinate 28,515 of CAWBJV010000005.1, read as the reverse complement.
CCGCGGTCATGCCGCGCAACCCGAGACGGAACGAACGCGCGCCCGCGTGCATGGAGCAATTCTCGGTCATCCGAGTATCTTCGGCATGTTGCACGACCGGGAAATTCAACTCTCCGCCCAGAACCAGCGCCTCGCGCATGATGCTGTCTTCGAGAATGGGCTTGCCGTCGTCGGTGACCGCAATTGCTCCGGCGGAGTGCAGCGCGCGAAAGTCGGTGAGCGTAGCGCCCTTGCTCGACCGGGTCGCGGCAGCGATGGCAAATACATTGACGACCGCGCCGCGCTCCGGCTGTCGAAGCCACTCGACCCACTCGACCGAATCGACAACCGGAACCGTGTTGGGCATGGTGCAGACAGATGTGAAGCCGCCCGCAGCAGCGGCCGCCGTGCCCGTCGCGATCGTCTCTTTGTGCGCCTGGCCTGGCTCGCGCAAGTGCACATGCAGATCGATGAAGCCGGGCGCGACGACAAGTCCGCGGGCGTCGAATTTTTCGTCCGCCCCGCCCTTGATCTTGTTGGGAGGAGCCACTTCGGCAACCCGGCCATCCTTCAGCAGCACGTCCATGGGCGCGTCGATGCGAGCCGCCGGGTCGATCAGGTGGCCGCCCTTGATCAGCAAACTGGTTCGATTCTTCTCCGCGCTTGTCATCGCATTTTTCCCATTGCCCGCGCCAGAATCGCCATGCGCATGGGCACGCCGTTATGCACTTCCTCCAGGATGCGTGCCTGAGCGCCGTCGGCGACTTCGCTGGTCAGTTCCAGACCGCGAATGATCGGGCCGGGATGCATCACGATGGCATCCCTCTTCGCCATCTTCAACCGGGCCGGGTTCATCTGGTAGCGTGCGACATATTCCGAAAGGTCGATTTTCAGTCCGGAAAGACGCTCTTTCTGCACGCGCAGCAGCATAACAATATCGGTGCCGTGTAAGGCGTCTTCAATGTGGCGAGTCACGCGGACGCCGGGCGCCAGGGTGGTCGCAATATCGGGTGCCAGTTCCGCCGGACCGCAAAGAATAATCTTGACGCCGAATTTGCTTAGCAGGTGGCACGCCGACCGCGCCACACGGCTGTGAAAGATGTCGCCGACAATCGCGACCTGCAAACCTTTGAAGGTTTTCTTGTTGCGCAGAATCGTGTAAGCGTCGAGCAGCGCCTGCGAGGGATGTTCGTGCAGTCCATCTCCAGCGTTGATGACGGGCACGTCGATGTGCTGCGCCATGACGTAGGGCGCTCCGGCATTGGGGTGGCGGATGACGATGATGTCGGCGCCGACGGCGCGCACCGTGTATCCGGTGTCCAGCAGCGATTCGCCTTTCTCGATACTGGAACCGGCGGACTGGATGAGGACGGTGTGAGCGCCCATTGATTTGGCCGCGATTTCAAACGAGCTCCGCGTGCGGGTGGAAGCTTCGTAAAAAAGAAGGAGCACGCGCCTCCCCTTGAGCAGCGGCCGCGGCTTATCCGGATTCATGCGCCGGGCAAACTTCAAAAGTCTCAGGATCTCGGCTGCTTCCAGGTGCTCGATACCGAGCAGCGAACCGCGCGCTGGATTCATTGTTAGATAATCCCCGGCCGAATTGGATATTGGGAATTTGTAATTTGCAATTTCTAATTTGTAATTTAAGAACCGCTTGGGCTTTTCAATTACAAATTACAAATCACCAACTACAAATTGAACTCACTACTGCTTTTCCATCAGCAGGACTCTCTCGGCGTCATCGACCTCGCGAAGTTTTACCTCAATAATCTGATTTTCCGTTGTCTGCACCGTTCGTCCAACGAAAGCGGCCTCAATCGGCAACTCGCGATGGCCGCGATCAATCAATACGCACAACTGCAAGCGCTTGGGACGGCCCGCCCGGAACAGCGCGTCCATGGCTGCACGCGTGGTGCGGCCGGTATAAAGCACGTCGTCCACCAGCACCACCGACTTACCTGTGATCGGAATCTCCATCTCGTGTTTCTGTACCACGGGCTTGGAACCGAGGGTGGAAAGATCGTCGCGATAGAGGGTAATGTCGAGCGTGCCGAGCAGCACCGGTTTCTTTTCGATACGCTGAATAATTTTCGCCAGCCGCTCCGCCAGCGGAACTCCGCGGCGCCGGATGCCGACCAAGGCCAGATCCTCGACGCCATTGTTCTTCTCGAGAATCTCATGCGCCAGCCGGATCAAGGTACGCTCCACCTCGGATGCCGACATCAGTTGCGCTTTCTGATGGATCTCGACGGGACGATCTCGCGGGTGTGAATTCATAAACGCTGCATCATACGCGTGCGGAAAGATGAGAGCAAGGGCGAGCAGGAGACCCGCGTCGCTAATGGTTGAATCACACGCGAGTGTTGCGGGGCCGCAGAAGCAGCGAAGCCAGCGCGCCGCCAACGGAGGCGAGCACCACCGTAAAAATCATTCCAAAAAAGAAGGTGATCACCAGCCCCGACGGAGTGAACAGATTGTGGATGCTGGCTTGAATGTCAGGGTCCGCCGCATTTGCTCCGAGCCTCTGAGCAATTTTCAGAATGGCATCGATGTAGTCCTGCTGGGCATGAAAAACGAAAACCCGGATGGTGATCATCAGCGCGTTGATGGCGAAGGCAACCACTCCAGCTGCTCCGCCGAGACGCGATCCAAGAGCTGCAGGCGGCGAGACTCTATTTTCGCGGCGGTAGAAAAAGACGGCCAGTACCCCGGTCAGCACCATGCCGAAGAATGGGATCATCCCGATGAAAACGCCGAGCACTCCGGCCTTAAGCGCGGCACGAACCGCCTTTCCCCTGTCCATCGCGGTTCCGGACGACGCTTGCCGCGGCTGAGACGAGGCAAGCCTCGTCTCAGCAGCAATCGCCGGAGAAAACTCGCCCAGCGCGGGATTCAAACCCGCGGCAACTTCAGCATTCGGACTCGCAACCTGCACGTGGATTTGAGGAGCGCGGCATTGCGGACAGAACGGTCGGCCGTCCTCGACCGCCGTCCCACATTTTTGGCAAGGGTGCTCCACGTCATTGAAGCTAGCCCACAACCAACCGCCAGAGCAAGGCGAGGCATGGGGTGATCGGATCATCCGGCCATCGGTCATCTTAACCGCGCTTCCGATCACCCGATGACACGATGGCCAGATCGCCCGATGTCTTCGCTCAGATGGTATTGTCCGAGCCGGTGTGCATGCGCACATAGACCAGGGCAAAGCGGGCTCCCTGGCTGTTGGGCTTAATCGCGACGATGTGCTGGTTGGCCTCGGTGCCAACCTTCAATTCCACCGAGTCTCCGCTGCCGTTCTTTCCGCACGAAACAGGCTTGGAGCCTTCATCCTTGCCGGGTGAGGATTCCACGTGACCGCCGCTCCAGCTGCCGTGGCACTGAATGGGCTTGCCATATTTCTGCAGCTCTTTGTTGTAGTAGGCGATGACTTTGTCAGGCGCGTCGTCGGAGAGAAACTCCGCAGCCACCACTTTCAGCGAAAATCCCGGCACCGAAAGATTTACATTGGCGCTCTTCTTGTCGTCGCTGTCGTCTTTCGGAGCGGGCTTGGCGCCGGGATAAAGCGTGAGGCCGGCATCACGAATATCGGCTTGCTCGCTGACGTGCAAATCACCCATGGGAGACTTGATGTCAACGCGGGCCTCGCCATCCTTGCTATTGTGCTTGTCGTTCGCATTGATGCTGCAAGCGGGAAGAGCGCAGAACGCGGCGAACAGCGCGCCAAGGGACAGTGTTGCGGTGACGCTGTGGCTGAACATTTTACTGCTGGACGTTTTACTGTTGAACATGGGAGGAACCTCCTGAGCTTGGTCGAGCTGAGCTTGGCTGGGCGGCACGTGCGAGACCCTCGCCTCGGGATGCGACGCCCGGAATCGTAACCGGCAGATGACCGCTGATCGGGATCTCGCCGAAGATCGCCTTCACGACGGCGGTTTCCGATACGGTTTCATTGGAGAACGCGCACACATAATTCTGGATCGCGGGGAAATCCTGCACCACATAAGGATTGCCCATGGCGAGTACTACAGTACGCCTGGCGGCGTGATCGAGAATCGCCGTAAGTAAAGATCCTGTGGCGCCGTCCATGGCAACCGTATTCGTCAAACCTCCTCCAGCAGCGCGCATGGCCCTGCCCGCGACCGGAATCACATACAGCGCAGCGATCACATGCTCCGCGGCGTCCACCGCTTCGACAACCGACGCCTTCATACCGGCGGCCGAGCGCGCATCGACGTAGATGATGCGGGCGTCAGGCACACGGGCTAGAATCTGGCGTTCGAGCATACGTCCTGAATCGGTGCGCAGGTCGTCGGAAAAAATCACCGCAACCAGACGATTGTGCACCTCTGTCACTGATTGATACGGAAGCGCGGCCTCCGTGGTTCCAGAAGTTCCAACAGACTGCAGCGGGATCACTTTACCGTTGTCGCGAACCAGGGTAATCGCTTCGTCGGCGATGCGCTGGCCGGCGGCCAGATTCTCTGGTTTGGCAACCTCGCTGGAGAGTTTACCGGGATCCACCAGCCGCGCCTTGTTCAAACCGAGGGAAGCCTTTAGTTCCAGAATCTTGCGCACGGATTGATCAAGCCGCTCACGGCTGATCTCGCCACTCTGCACCGCTTGCAGCACTGAGCGGTAGCTGGCGTCGAGATTGGCCGGAATGATCAGCATGTCATTGCCGGCCTTGAAGGATTCGACCGCTGCTCGACCGATATCCTTCGCGTATAGGCGCGTTAGCCCCGCCATGTCGAGGGCGTCGGTCACGACGAGCCCCTTGAATCCCATGTCTTCCTTGAGGAGTCCGGTCACGATCGCCCGTGAAGTTGTGGCTACCCTGTTAGGCTCGGAATCGAGAGCGGGAACGGTTACGTGCGCGACCATGACGGCATCCACTCCGGCATCGATCGCGTGCTTGAAGGGGGGCAACTCGACCGCATCGAGACGCGCCCGGTCGCCGGTCACCTGAGCGACGCCGAGATGCGAGTCGGTAGCAGTGTCGCCGTGTCCAGGAAAGTGTTTGGCTGTGACCAGCATCCCGCCTTCGTGAGCGCCGCGGATATATGCCGCCACAAAATCGCCCACCTGCTTCGGGTCTTCTCCGAAGGAACGCGTGTTGATGATGGGATTCGCAGGGTTGGAATTCACGTCCGCATCGGGAAAGAAATTCCAATGCACTCCGACGGCACGCGCTTCGAGGGCGGTGATCCGTCCAAAGGCCTCGGCATTTTCGGTTTTGCCGGTAGCTCCAAAGGCCATCGCGTGGGGAAAGACGGTGGTGCCATTCAGCCGCATGGAAACGCCACGCTCAAAGTCTGCTTCGACCAGGAGCGGCAGCTGGGATGATCGTTGCAGCCGGTTCAGCAACTCGGCGGCAACGTAGGGCTGGCTCTTGAGCAGGACAGCGCCATCCACCGGAACGCTCATCACCACAGAGCCGATGTGATATTTGTGGATGTTGTCGCGCAACTGAACAAAGATGGGATCGGCATCATTCAGGAATTGCGCTCGCACCCAAATTGAGAAGAGTTGTCCAACTTTGTCTTCGGTCGACATCTTGCGCAACGTCTTGTCGGCCCATTTATGGCCGGTCTTGTCGACGTGGATAGGACCAGGCTGCAGAAAGCGGTCTTTGCTTTTGTCTCTAGCAAAGCAAAGCGCCGCGGCCAGCAGAAGCGTGATGAACAGAAGATGTCGGAGCATGCAATTGACAATAGCAAAAACGGACGGGAACGTCCTGTCGCAGTTGCACAGTTGCGATCGGGCGAACGCTCACGAACTCCTTCAAATTTCCCGTTCGACAGCCGCAATGCTTTGCTTCTGGATGTCTGAGTCATCGCCGAACCCGGGCAGCCAATGCACATCCGGTTCTCGCCGGAACCATGTGATCTGGCGCTTGGCATAGTTGCGATGCGCCTGCTGCGCCGCGCTTAGCGCCGACTCCCGATCCAATTCGCCGCGCAAAAACTGCAGCGCTTGCTTGTATCCCAATGACGCGAGCGGGCGCGCTTGTGCGCCGTATTTTGCGAGAAGTCTTTCCGTCTCGGCGATCAATCCTGCGTCAAACATCTTCGCCGCTCGCTGGTTGATGCGGGCATAAAGAGCTTCCCGATTCGGATTGAGGCCGAGACGCAGAATGCGAAAGCCGTGCAGCGGTTCGCGTCCTTCCTTCCAAAGTTCGGTCATATTCCGGCGCGAGGTCGGGCGCGAGGCCAGGCACACCTCAATCGCGCGAATCATCTTCGGAACGTCATTGGCGTGAATGCGGTCCGCTGCCGAAGAGTCGAGCCGCCGCAGGATGCGATGCAGGTGCTCGGTCCCATTCTTCTCCGCGCGGGCGCGCAGTTTGTTTCGCAGCTCTTCGGACCGCTGCGGGCCGGGAAACAGTCCTTCGAGTAGAGCGCGAAGATAGAGTCCGGTTCCTCCGCTGACGATGGGCAAGTGTCTGCGCTGCTCGCTCTCATGCAAGACGCTCTCACGCGCAACTATCTCGCGCAAAGTCTGCCGCGCCTGGCGTGCATATTCTCCGGCGCTAACATCGGCGAGCGGATCCACGCAATCGAGCAGGTGATGCGGAATTTCCGCGCGCTCTGCCGCACTGGGCTTGGCGGTGCCGATTTCAAATTCGCGGTACATCGCAACCGAGTCGCAGTTGACGATTTCACCACGGAAGCGCCGGGCGATGGCGAGCGCCAGAGCTGTCTTCCCGCTCGCCGTAGGACCAAGCACGACTACGACGAGCGGTTCGCGATCCGTCACCTTCAGCACATTCGGCAGTTTCTGCGACTTCAGCGCGCACTCCAAGGGATGTATCGCCAATAGCGAATGATGGTAAGAACGAGTAGCACGACCGCGATGACAAGCAATCCGGTCGCTTTGGCGGCGTAAATCGAATGCCGATGCTTGTTGTCGGATGCGGGCCTCGGCGAAACGGGGGGATTCACGCGGCTATTGTAGCCTTTTCGGGCGTCGGTAGTTGGTCGATAGTCGTTGGTCGATAGTCGTTGGCAAACCTCGTTTCGCAAGCATTCATAGCGAACGACTAACGACCATCGACCAACGACTGCTAACGACCAACGACTGCCTCGCGGTACACTACGAGCGCGCCGTCATGCCGATGCCTTCATCCAACCGCGAAGCCAGGCTTCTGCGATTTGCCGTTTTTGAAATCGACCTGACCGCCGGAGAGCTGCGCAAGAACGGCGCTCGCATCCGGCTTCAGGAACAACCGTTTCAAGTGCTCATTACGCTGCTGCAGAATGCCGGTCAAGTGGTCACACGCGATGAGCTGCGCGAAAAAATCTGGCCTGCTGACACCTTCGTCGATTTCGATCACAGCCTGAATACCGCGGTGAACAAGATTCGCGAGTCACTGGGCGATTCCGCATCGAGCCCGCGCTTCGTCGAAACCCTGGCGCGGCGCGGATACCGCTTCATCGCGCCTGTCATCGCTCCTGTTGACAGCGTCGCGACGGCAACGACAGCATCCGCGGCTACACGGGACCTTGCACACGACCTTGCATATGACACGGGCACGCGGGCGGGGGCGCCCGCGCCACACGGGCTTGATCCGGCAACTTCGTCCGCGGACGAGGCGCTGCACGCCGAACTGCATGTGCCCATTCCCCGGCGCGGATTGGTGCGCGCGCTGTTCGCGCTGATTCAGGTGATGTATCTCATCTTCTACGTGAGCGGTCTCGCTCACCTGCGCGGTGTGGACCGCGTCGCCAGCAGCTTTCTTCCGGGCTGGAGAGCGCTGTTCATCGTGGGCGCGGTGTTGGTGACGGGAGCGGTGGGAATCCCGCTGCGATTCTATTTGCTGTCCGCGGTCGCCTTCGATTTTCGCAAGCTGGGCGGGATATTCGGGCGGCTCTTTCCATTTGTTCTGGCGCTTGATCAGCTCTGGGCGATCGCGCCGTTTCTGCTGCTGCCGCAGATCGGAGTGGGCTTGGCGTTCGCCGCGACTGCCGCTTTACTTTACGTGCCTTTTTCGGAGAGAACTCTGGTTCGCTTGGCTTATCGGGAAAGCTGAAAAACCCATATTTACCAGTTGGTAACTACCCCCCCCCCCCCCCCGATTTTTGTTAAAGTATTGACCCTAAAGTACTTATCTTCAAAGTCCTCGAAACAAAGGAGTTAGCGGGTGGCGCCTTATGGTCTTGCCTTTGGAATCAATTACTTACAACTTACTCTCCTTGCAAAGTCCAGATTTCAAAGAACTTACTTGAACCACTTACTCGCCGCGCTGGGCTGCGCTGTCGTTTCTACTTCGACTTAGTTCTATTATACCTGTCGCTGTCAACTGGATTGTCGTAGAGGTTCTAACTTCACGCTGGGGGGTTTCTGTGGATCGTGTTCGCGGCAGGCGCTGGGATCGCTTGGAAAATCCACGAACATTTTGAGGTTCACTAGCTTGGCCAGATCGCGGAACGCTTCTCGCACGTGCATGCTGCATTCCATCATCATCTGTCCGGGGAGCGGATCGATCACAAAACTTATTACGGGAGAGTCCACTGAAAGCCGATTGAAGGGACTGGCGTCGTCGGGCTTGCCGGCCAGGGAAAGCCCGCTGAGCTTGTCCACGCTGTAGCGCAGGGACACTCCGGTGACGTAGTCCTTTTCGGTCGAAGCGGCGGGGGGATAGGCGGAACCGACGCGGCTCCGTTCCTTGGACGTGGCCACATAGGCTTCGGGCCTGGGCAGGCGTATGGCGTAGCGCTCCGATCTGGCCTTGAGCGCATGCTGAACTCCCTGCGCGTCAATTTTCGCCTGCAGGACGTTGGGGTCGATATTGGGAGTGCGGTTGGGAGCGCTGCTGCGGACCGCTGGCAGTGTGAACTCGTAAATTCCCGCAGGTAGAGGCGCGGCTTGCCGCGTCTGAGACAGGGCAAGCCCCGTCTCTACGACAAGATCGTGATGGGTTTTGGTTTTCGGTGCGAACGCAAAAACGCTGTTGGCATCGTTTGGATCGCGAGCGAAAGCCCAGGGGCCTTCAAAGTTCACAAAGACGGTCTGCGTTTTTTGCGCGGTGACCCTGGCGTGGTGGTACGCGGTGAGGGCCAGGAAGACTCCGGCCACAGCCAGCAGGGCCAGCGAGGCACGAAGCAAGTTTTTCATTTTGTCCTTCAAGAAAGGGCACGACGCAGCACACGCCGTGCCTTCGAATCGGTTGCTCAGTTGCTAACGATGATCGGCGCCCTGCAGGTGCCGCCCATCGCGCCGGCTTGGGCGGTGTTGGCGACTGTAGTGATCAGGGCCAGGAACACCCCGGCCAGCAGGAGTAGGTTTTTCATTGTCTCCCTCCTCGGTAGAACTCGCCCACCGTACATGGGCAACTTGTGCGCGGAACTTTATCACAGAACGGGCGAGGCGGAAAATGGTTTATTCATTTCCGCCTCGAAATCCGCGAAAGGAGGTTGACCCGCGCGCTAGCCTCCGCCCACGATGGGGGCCCTGCAACCACCCGCCATCGCGGCAAAGAAGTAGATGGCCGGTCTCAGACGTTGGGCAATTCCTCGGGCGATGCTACTCCCAGCGATGAACCTGAAATAGCGAGACGGCACGTCTCCAGCAGTTGCATCCGCCGTCTGAACGTCGGCCAAGTTGCCAGCTAACAGCGCGGCCATGCTTTCTACGGGTGACATCAAGCTGGCGTGGGATTTGCCTCCGCGAGGAACCTGCGGGTCCTTGCTGTGGCAATCGCTTTGGTTATCCGCGAAATCGACATACAACGTCAGTCCTACCAACTGCATGACGTCGTGGAAAGCCTGCCGCGAATGAGTATTACAAACATCGTCGTCCTCGGTTGCATCAATCGCAAAACGAATGACCGGAGTATCTACTTGCAACGGCAGCGGGCTAAAGGGCCCCGTATCCGAAGTGCCGGATACGGAGAATCCGCTTAAGCTGCTGACGCTGTAATGCAGCGAAGCGGCAGTGGCATATTCCATGTCCGTAGACGCATCGGGGGGATAAGTAGAGCCCGCGCGGCTACGATGCTTATGCGCAGGCAAGTACGCATCCGGCTTGGGAAGGCGTATGGCATAACGGACTGACTTGCTATCCAGCGCATGTTGTACGTTCTGGGGATCGATCTTAGCGCGAAGGAAGGTGGGATCGTAAGTTCCGGCTCCCGCCCCGACGTGACCGGGAAAAGACAAGTCGTAAACTCCCGCAGATAATGTCGAATGGTTGGAGGCGGTCACGTAGAGATCGCGGTGGGTCTTCGTTTTTGGAGCCAGAAGCAGGACGCTGTTGGCGTCCTTCGGATCGGGAGCGATGACCCAGGGACCTTCAAAGACCACGTAAACGTCTTTGGCAGCGGTAACGGCTGCTTTGGACTGAGGCGTTGCGGGGGCAGTCTGAGTTTGGGATTGAGTGCACGCAACCTGGAAGAGCGTTGCCAGGACGGCACTGGCCAGAATAACTAACGAACTGCGGGAGTGGCGCGGATTTTTCATTGGTTCTCCTGTCAGAAGAGTTGATCTCGTAAGTGGCCCTCCGCATCGTGAGAACGCCTTGCCAGGTTCGTCGTTGTTCACCCGGGTATGGGGTCCCTTCGACTTCGCTCAGGGCAAGCTTTTCGACTCCGCGGGTCATTCGCTTCGCGAATGACCTGCTGCGCTCAAGATGACAGTAACTGAGAGTTAGGGACGTCCGTAAGCTGCGAACGCCGCCCAATAGTACGGGTGAGAGGTGCGCGGATTCAACAACATTCTCTGCGAGGTCAGGCGGGTTGCATTGGAGACAGGCTGGCCGGAAAGCAAGGAGCCATAAAAATAGTTGACAAATGCATTGGCTTCGACGGAGTCGACGGTCCAGCGGCTGGCGACTACGTGCGGCACTCCGGAGGTCTGGAGAGCCTCGGCAACGCTGTCGAATCCGCGCGTGCCCCCTTCGCCGGAGTCGGTGCTGCATGCGGCAAGAACGGCCAATTGCATATTCTGCAAATTAAGATTGTGAACGACGCTGGCGTCCAGAAGAACAGGGGCTCCGGTACCCGCGTTGTCTTTTCGCGGATCGGTTTTTCCCGCATCTCTATCTCTGCCCTCCAGCATCAATCCCGAATGGTTGGAGGTGGTGATGGCATGTCCAGCAAAATGAAAAACCGCGGCTGCCGGCAGCGCGCTCCGAACCGCACCCAGCGTTGCCTGCGGGCCTTTGAGAACGCGCGGGGAATGAAAGCCGCCGGCAACCGCGTCCGCCCCAACTGGAACGTTCGGGACGACAAACAGGTCGGCATCGGGCGACGAAGCCGCGCTGCCTACAACCAGGGCGGGCAAGTCGGGCGTAATCGCAATGTCGGGGTGCATACGCGCTTCCGCGTAGGGCCCCGGCGAGTGGACGATGGGCCCGCGCTCGATCAGATAGTGGCCGCTTGAGTCGATCAGCGCTTCGAAGGGCAGCCGGGCCAGAAACCCTTCCGTCTCGATCACCAGCGTGCGCTTCGGATCCAGCCGTAACTCGACCGGAGCAATGAGCAGCGAGTACAGAGTCTGACTGTCGCGACGCACCGCGCTCAGCTCGGAGCTGGGCTCTGAACATTCGGCGTAAAAATTGGCCGCCAGATCCTGTAGTGGCTGAGGCGATTTCGGAATCCACTTCGTGCTTACCCCGCGATCGTCATAGACCCAAATGGCGAGACCATCAGGGAGCACTCCATAAGCTAGTACCGTCTGGTCGGAAAGAAGAGGAAGTCGAGCGGGCAGCCGTGACGGGTCGGGCAAGAATTGCGCTGGCTCAGGGGTACGCCGTGAGGTAGCGTGGCCACGCGTGCCGACACGTTGCGGCGCGCCCAGGTACCACTCAAACATGTCGAGCGATTCCTGTTCGCGCCCCTGCACCAGTTCGGCTTCGACGAGTCCCAGATATACCGGAGCCGCGTCTTTGCTCCAGCTCGTTCGGCCGGCCTCGGAAGTCAGGGACGCCAGGCTTTGCTCCGCCAAGCGCAGCGCCGGACGAAAGGCCTGCTCGGCCTCCGCTGCGTGATGGCTGCGGAGCTGCAACTTCGCCCAGTGTGGAATAAAACATCTGGAGCGAGGTAGATTATTCGAAAGCGGACGGACTTCGTCCTGAATGGAGGTGAGGCGAGCGATGGCTGTATCGAACTGCACCCAGACGCGACTCGAGTTGAGTAGTCCGGATTTCGTTTTCGATACGCATCACTCCGGCTGGCTTCCGTTGCGAGGCACGAGCGCATAGAGCCGCGCGGCTTCGCCGTATTGCTGTTCGGCAAGCTGCGGTTGACGGGCTTCGATAGCAGCATTCGCCAGATAATTGCGGACTGCAGCGCGCACCAGCAGTTCCTCGTCGTAATCAATCAGTGCCGCGGCCTCGCGCCAGATTGCCACCGACAGACTCGGGCCGTTCGCCAGCCACCAGATTACCGCCAAGGTAGTACAGGTTGTAGCCTTGCCGGGCGGGGGACTGTCCGGACCAGTAGCTCGCCAGACCCGCCCAGAGAAGTTCCCATGCTCCCGGCTTGTCGCCGGTGAAGAATCGCGCCTCCGCGAGAAAGTCGAGGGCGCGCAGATACAGGGCTCCATAGTTGCGTTTATGTGCGTTTTCCATCGCACTGCGCGCTGCCCTCTCGGAAGTCCCAATGTCGCCCGTCAGAAAGGAACAGACGCTCTCCTCAAGGCCAAGCTGAATGTGCAACCAGGCGAAGGGGTATTTCCCCGATTCCCCCAACGCGACGATTGCTTGCCGCCGGCAAGCTTCGCTCCGCCTCGTGATCTGGTCCGCGAAAGTCTGCTCGAACTGCGAGCGCAGCACGCCCGCCGTGTTGCCCGATGCACGAAACAATTGTTCGGCAAGAGCAGCCTGTTGGCGGGAGACGCCGTACTCGCCGGTGTCATTGGCTTTGACGGCGCGGGCGAGCGCGTTTGCGGCTTGCGGAAAATGTGGCGCCGAGGATCCGCGCAGAAGGTCAGTCAGCCAACGGTCGCCGTGTTGCCGGCTCGTAAGCTCCGCCAAAAAAAAAGCGCCTGCGCGGCGTTGGAATCGGCGGTGTTCTTACTTTCAGGAAAGGCTTGAGGCAGCCAGGAGCGGACGGCTTCGTGCAGATATTCTTCGATGCGCTGATCAACGACGCGCTCGTCAACTTCGGGGCCCAGGCTGGCATCGGCTAGCCTCGCTGTCAGCTGGGCGGGAGAAAGCAGCGGGATCATCTTGCTCTCATGCTGCTTCAGCTTCTCGCGCACGGCGTTGGCGCGGTTGCGAGCTTCTTCACCCCACTGCGAGCCGTGATCGACGCGAAGGTAATGATCCCAGTCATCGAGCGCCTGGTGGTAGAGGAACTGATGTTCCGCGACGATGGCGCGATTGAAGAGCGCGACCGGATCGTCGGGGTGCAGCTTCAAAGCCTGGCTTAGGTACTCGTAAGCAGCGCCGAAATCTTCTTTGCGGTCTTCCTGCTGGGCGCGCTGGAAGTAAGCGGTGGCGAGATCGGTGAGGATCGCTGGCGAATGCGGCTCCAACTGCAAGGCGTGGCGCAGGGCTTCGACGGCCGCGTCGTACTTGCCTTCCAGCACGTCCGCCTGCGCCTTGGCCTGGAGCCAGGAGGGATCGGTGGGATGGGATTCGAGTTGGCTGGCAATCAGCGCTTCCGCTGTTAACAGCGCCGCCGGACGGCTGGTGAAGGAGGATGCGGGTCCGAGGGACACGCGCAGAGGAGCATAGTTGGCGCCGGCGATCCTGAGTTCCAGGGTGCGCTTCTCGGTGTAGGCGCGGGCGAGGAGCTGGCCGGCGGCTGCGGGCTGGTTCCGGCTGGCGTTGTTCGTGTTATAGCGATGTACAAGTACCCACGATCCCACGGCAACTATGGCTAGAAGAGACGCTCCCGCCATGGCTAGACGCGGGGCGGCTAGATGTGGAACGGCTAGACGCGGAACGGCCCACTGCTTCCACCACGGCGTAGATTCGTGATCCGGCACCGAATGCTGTGTTCCGACGATTTGCTGGGCCAGTCTCTGCTGCCACTCGGCGCGCGCGCTCTCGAGGAGCGCGATGAGCGTCCGCTCCGCCTCGGTAATCTCCCCGTTTAGATTGGACACTTCGGCTACCGCTTCGCGCAGCAACGGACCACAGGAATCGCAGCGGCTGGCATGTTCGAGGTAGGCAAGCGTCTCGCCGGGTGGTGTCAGCCCGCCTGCAATCTCACGCCATAGCGGCGGGCCCGGACAGTCGCCCTGACGCGGCGGCGACTCAGCCGGCCGCATGCCCTTCATCTGGCGATCAAGTTGGCGATCGAGCAACGCCAGGTCCTCAAATTGCTCCCGGCAGGCCGGACAGGCGGCAAGATGTGGGTGGACATCGGCTGCGTCGAGCGCGGATTCCGCACGGCGGCGAGATTCCTCGAGCAGCTTCGCGAGTTCCGCCGTTCCGAGGTGCTCGCTGGAATTTCTTTCCAAAACTAACTCCCTAACCTCTTAGAACGATTTTGCCGGGGCAGAACCTTCACTTCGCGGTGGGGGGTTGAACTTATGAGGTGACGGCGAATCATGTCCGCCAGGCGCATGAGAACGCTTTCGACACCTTCAGTGGTCAGTCCGATGGATGGGATGGATGCGATCTCAGTGGCGGTAAGTCCCTGGCGGTGGCGAAGCCAAAAAATCGTGCGCTTTCTTGCCTGATCCTTTCCCGCCGTAAGCTGGGTCAGTATCTTGTCGAGCTGTTCGAGTTGAAGACGCTGGCTCACCGCATCAAAGCTGTCGGAGCCGGCCGTTTTCGGGCTCAGTTGGACTGTTCCCAGGATCGCTTCGGTTTGGCCTGCGCCCCGCTTCGCGGCCAGCGCGGACTTGAAATGATCGTGGACAACATTGGCCGCAACCACTTTCAAAAATCCATAAATGGAATCTTCGTGGCGGGGCTGGAACGACCGCAGTAAACGGCTATCGTTTTCGCAGAGCTTTAGATACGTATCCTGGATCAGGTCGTCCACTTGCGGGCGTGATGGTTCGCCCCAGTGGCTGGCGGTCCTCAGCACGGCGGCGGCGATCACGACCTGAAATCGCCGGATGAACTCCGCCCACGCCTCCTCGTCTTTCGAGCCAGCGCATGCTCTTACCAATTCTGTCGATGAGGACTTCGAGTAGCGGGCCAAGTGTGCACCCCAAGTAGGGCGGATTTTACAACAATTTTGGTGCTTGGATTGTTAAAAGATCGCGGGGCTTGCCCTGGGGGAAAGCAGGCACACTTCAGGCGCCCCCAAGCCAATCTGAAATCGAAGTTGTTCAGCGGTCTGAGACGGGGCAAGTCCCGTCTCTACACGAATTCCTCGTCGTTCCACGGCCTGTTTAGGCCAGCAGTTTCGCCGCTTCCTTGGCGTAGTAAGTCAGAATCATACTGGCCCCGGCGCGGCGGATGCAGAGTAGCGATTCCATCATCACGCGTTCCCGGTCGATCCACTGGTTCCGGGCCGCAGCCTCGATCATCGCGTACTCGCCCGATACCTGATAGGCCGCCAGCGGCAGGTCGAAACGGGCGCGGGCCGCGGCAATCACATCCAGGTAGGGCATCGCGGGCTTCACCATGATCATGTCGGCGCCCTCTTCGATGTCCAGTTCGATCTCCCGCATCGCCTCGCGAATGTTCGCCGGGTCCATCTGGTAGGAGCGGCGATCCCCGAACTGCGGCGCTGAATCGGCGGCTTCGCGGAAGGGTCCATAGAAGCCGGAGGAGAATTTCGCCGCGTAAGAAAGAATCGGCGTATTTTCGAAACCAGCCTGGTCGAGCGCCCCGCGAATCGCCGCGACCCGGCCATCCATCATGTCGGAAGGGGCGATGATGTCCACGCCCGATCGCGCCAGCGAAACCGATGTGCGCGCCAGCAACTCCAGGGTCTCGTCATTCAGGATCTCGTACTCGGCGGTGGCTGGGGGCGCCGCCGCGGCCGCGCCCAGCGATTGCGGCTCGGTTTGCGCCTTCACCTCAACTACGCCGCAATGGCCATGCGACATGTATTCGCATAGGCAAACATCGCCCATCAGCACCACGTCTCTGACCTCACTCTTAATGGCGCGCGCCGCTCGCTGCACGATGCCATCCTCAGCCCAGGCGCCGGTGGCCACTTCATCTTTTTTCTCGGGCAGCCCGAACAGAATGATGGACAACACTCCCAAGGAGCGTGCCTCCTGCGCTTCCTTCACTGCCTGGTCCACTGAAAGGTTGAAGACGCCGGGCATGGAGCGGACTTCTTTCCGAATCCCGGTTCCGGGGCACACGAATAGTGGATACACCAGAGCTTCTGGGGTAAGCCGGGTCTCGCGGACGAGGGCCCGCAGCGCTTCAGTACGCCGCAAACGGCGCATGCGGTTAGCGGGGAATGCCATGACACGTAATTCTAGCAGTTACCGTGACAACGGCTCAGCGCGATCGCCAATAAGTGTGATGCGGGCCACAGGAGACGGACGAATGCGTCCGTCGCTACCAGAGCGGCTACAATCTCCCTATGCGAATGACGGCTGTCTCGGTCGTGCTTATCCTCATTCTTCACGCAGCCGTCTCTGCTCAAAATTTACCGAAACCGGATTTACCGAAACCTGGGCCCGACTCCGCAACCGTTCCGATGGCACTCGACCAGGGCCGGGTCGTGATCGATGTGGACCTCCGGCTACCCGACGGCTCGACCGAGCGGGTGCGCGGCTGGGTCGACAACGGCAATCCCGATTTCTACATGAATCGGCGGGTCGCTAATTTGTTGGGACTCAGTATCAATTGCGACGGCCAAATTTGCTCGGGGAGGCCAGCCGGCCCGGCCAGCGCCCCTGAAATTTTGATTGGTGGAATGAAGATTTTCCTGCCCATCCTGAGAGAAATAAGAGTCCCTCTCGGGCCAGCGATTGCCCCCGGCATGAGCGCCGAGATCAACATCCCCTCGACCGTCCTGCGCAACTACGACGTGCTCATCGATTTTCCCCACCGCGAGTTCAGCATCGGCCTGCCCGGCCGCCTGAAGTTGAACGGTGTGAAGAGCAAGATGGTCGTCAACCCCGGCAACGGCCTCGTCCAGATTCCCAGCAAGATTGAAAACAAGAACTACGATCTCGGCCTCAACCTGGGCTCGTCCGTAAACTCTCTTTCGCAAGAATTATTCGACAAGCTCTCCGGCGCTCACCCCGACTGGCCGCAGATGACGGGAGCCGTCGGCCCCTTCAATGCGGGGGAAGCAGGTGATGAACCAAAGTGGAGGCTGATGCGCGTGGGCCGCATACAATTCGGTCCGCTATTCCTCACCGACGTCGCTGTGACTGCCCTTCGCACTCGTGTTCCCGGAGAGCAAGCCGACACCTTCGCTGCGGGCCTGCTCAGTTCCGAGGCGCTGATGAACTATCGTGTCGGCCTCGACTATGCACACTCCACCGTCTATTTCGACATCGGCCGCACAGTCAGGTTCCCCGACTTCGATGTCGTCGGCCTCATCCTTCGCCCGGAGGTCGAAAGCGGATTCACCATCGTCGGCGTCGCGGACTTCGAGGACAATCCGTCGGTCGCTGGGGTCCAGGCTGGCGATCGTCTCGTCGCCGTCGATGACAACCCGGTTGCCGACTTCACCTTGGGACAGATCTGGTCTCTGCTCGAAGGCTCCCCAGGCCAGGAACGCAGGCTGACCATCGCCCATGCCGGAAAACAATTCGTCGTGGTTGCCAAGGTACAGCACTTTCTGGGCGATGCGCCACGCTACCATGACTCGACGAGGAAGTCGAAGAAGAATTAGCGGAAAAGTTGCGATTCTCGCGAGGCCGGCCTCCTCTCGTTCGCAGTACATTACTTCAGTAACCGCAGGTAACCAGCCCGTGATCTAAACATATCGTGCCAAACGTCATATGATCAGCGTGGTGTCTCGGCCCCACATCTCGTTGCTCCTCTGCGGAGTTGGTCTGCTGCTGGCCTTTGCTCTGGCTCCGGTATTGTTTCCCAGCCCCTTGTTTCGCGTGGCGATGGGAGACTTGATCCCACTGCTGGCGATCGCGGCTGCGTCCATCGTCTCCGCCAGAAACGCCTTCGACAGCCGTGGGCATACGCGCCTGTTCTGGAGTCTGATGACGGCGGGCATGGCCATGTGGGGTTTCAACCAGGCGTGCTGGGTGTGGCTTGAAGTAGTGGTTCGCAAGCCTCTGCCCGACCCTTTCCAAGGGGATATCGTGTTGTTCCTGCACGTTGTCCCTATTATGGCGGCAGTGTCCATCCGCCCCCAGGAGGCAGAGGAGCGCGAAGGGATGTTGCCCAGCGCACTGAATGTCATCATCCTGCTGGTTTGGTGGGTGGTGGTCTATGCCTTCTTCGTTTTTCCCGAGGAGTACATCGTCACCAATGTCGCGGTGTACAGTCCGCGTTGGGATCTCCTGTATTTCGTCGAGGGAATGATGTTGATTGCGGCATCAGCATTGGCATTCTTCACCAGTTCCGGATCGTGGCGCGAACTTTATCGCAACATTTTCTTTGCCAGTGCTCTGTACACATTCTCTTCGGAAGCCATGAACGCCGCCATCGCACGCGGCAACTACAAGACTGGCGGAATCTACGACCTCCCGTTTCTCGCCGCTACACTTGGGTTCCTCTGGGTCGCGATCGCCGGGAGGCGCTGCCTTCGCGATATTCAGATGATGCCTTCGATCACGCGTGCCGGTCGCCCCATCGCTCCTGAACTCGCGAAACTCGCGCTGCTCTCTCTTCCCATCATGGGATACTGGGCACTGTTCCTGAGCAACCAGCAGCCTTATCTGCGCCACGCCCGTTTTACGGTGGCTATGGCCGGTGTTGCCATTCTGGCCTTTGTCGTTTTCCTCAAACAACACCTGCTGGACCGGAGGCTCCTGCAGCTGCTGAATCATTCTCGCAAGAGCTTCGACAATCTCCAGCGGCTGCAGGGAAGGGTCATCCAGCAAGCCAAGCTGGCTTCGCTCGGAGAACTGGTGGCGCTCGCCGCCGGCGAACTGGAGTACCCGCTTTCGGCCATCCTGAGCAGTTCCGAACGCATGGCGGCCAGCAGCAACCTCAGCCGTGAGCAACTCTCCAACGCGCAGAAAATCGGCCAACAGGCCCGGCGCACTCGCGAACTCGTCAGCGATCTGCTTAGCTTCGCCCAGCAGACTCCGGGAGAAAAAAGTTTTCTCGAACTGAAGCCTCTTTTGCAGCGCGCAGTTCAAATGGAAGGATTCAAGCTCGAAAACAAGAAGATCAGCCTGACTGTGGAAAGCCACGAACCCCTGCCTCGCGTCCTCGGCAATCCGAACCAGCTCTTGCAGGCCTTTCTTCAGATCATCGAGAACGCGGTGGACGCACTACAGGAAATCGGCGGTGGGCGTCTCCAGGTCTCGCTCTGGCGGGAAAACAACGAAGTAGTCGTGCAGTTCGCCGACTCTGGCCCTGGCCTGCGCGATCCTGAGCGCGTCTTCGATCCCTTCTACACGACCAAGCCGGTCGGCAAAGGGACCGGCCTTGGGCTCAGTGCCACCTATGGAGTAGTCCAGGACCACAAGGGACAAATCACGTGCTACAACCGCCCCGAAGGCGGAGCGGCGTTTGAAATCCGGCTGCCCGTGGTTAGAGTGACGGCTCCCCTCGCCGAAGCGGCGCGGGCCTAACGGCTGCGTTAGGGACAGCCGCACCTTCGACTAGCTCGGGGCAGGCTCTCGGCGGTCACCGGCCAAGCCCCGGGTCACTGCCCGATAAGCACTAATTTCATCGTGGCAAGGGTGGAGCCGGACTATGAACCCGTCAACCCCACAGTCTGCGGCCCGGGACTAGGGCTGAATCCGCGGACACACCGATGCCAACTACTTCAGGTCAGCATTTAAGAGTTGTGCGAGACGCGCGCCCGCAACGGCGATCCGCCTGTCCGCTAAGGTGTGTGCACGGATATCGTACGTCGACCACGGAACGATGGTGTAAGGGCCGTCTCCAGACCCGATTGGGGTTTTGTAAACTTCCGTCCGTGCATAGTCAAAACTCTCCCGGACCCATCCCGCGACGTCGGTGTTATGACCTGCCTTCGGATTGGCGGACTTCAGATTTTTCCCTAACACAATCGCCCGCTCAACACACTGGACCTTCTCATTGCAGAATTTGCAGTCAGAGCCGGGAATGTCGTCCCAGTAGGTGTGAAGATTGGAGGCGGCATCTCCAATGAGCGCGACCTTGTTACCGCCAGCGTCCCCCTTCGCTTCCGATTGTATGACGCGGGTTGTGGCATGCAACGGCTGGTGGACATCACCGACAAGGTGAAGGAGCCAGACGAGGTCGTAGGACTTGAGCTCGTCGGGCTGGGAGGAAGCCAGCACGGCGCGAAAGGCGACGATTTCAGTCTGAGCATTCGGAGCAGGGATGGAAGGCAATGCGGTGTGGTCAGGGGAGAACGGCGTATCAACGAAGTGCCAGTATCGGTGGCGATAGAGGTCGGTGTATCCGATGTTTTGAGAAGATGAAGGACCGTCGGGGATGTTCGGGTCATGGCTGTCGTCGGAATATTTCGGATTACCTTTAATGTCGTCCGCCCACGTGGAAGCCATCATGAACAGCATCATGTCACGATCGTCCGCTGACGTGCCGGCTGGAACCTGCTTCTCCCAACTCGCGTAGTCAGGGTTTAGCTTAAGCAGGTCGCGAATGCGGCTCTTAGAGGCGGGGGTGAGCTTTTGGTACGCGACATAGGCAGCGGTCATGTGACCGATGGGACCCCACGCTGGCAGAGAGCCAGGCAGCATTATGCAAAACACCAAAATGCAAGCGTGGAAGGGGACTCGATATGTGTTATGACGGTATCTCGATGCGGAAGTCTGCACTTCGGGCCTCCTTGTGAGTGCTCGTTCCACTTAACATTTGCCCTACCATTGGTTTAACTTTCCGACGCAATTGATGTTAGTGCACGCGCGCTGGCTAGATGGATACTAGCTCATAGGCATAGCGTGTTGAGCCAGAATATGAACCGCTGGCGTTGATTTCCTGGTGGGGCGAACCACCGTACATGCCAATGGACTCTGAAACCCCGGAGAAATCGGGATTTCCGCCACACTGACCTGCCGCCCACGCTCTTGAGAACAAGGACGAAACAAAACCCGTAGCGATCTGCGCTCGCTTGAACAGCCGGGGGGAGGCTGTCCCTGCGTGTTGCCCTTTCTATCCTCCACTCGCCACAATCGCATCTGCCACTCGTGCCGCCTCCACTGCAGATCGCACATCGTGGGTCCGAATGATGTGCGCCCCTTTCAAGATCAAACCTGTTTCAGCAGCCAGCGTTCCGTAAAGCCGCTCGGTGACGTCGGCATCCTTGCCATCGCGCGCCAGCGTTCTCCCGATAAATGACTTCCGCGATACGCCTGCCAACAGCGGAAATCCCATCTGTTGCAGCTCGGCGAAGTGCGCCAGCAACGGATAGTTCTCCTCGAACCGCTTTCCGAACCCGAACCCGGGATCCAGCACCAGGCGATCGCGCTTGATCCCCGCCAGGGTCGCCGCCTCGGCCCACTGCCGCAATTCCCGCTTCACCATCAGCACCGAATCGCCAATCGGCGGCAGCGACCGCCACTCCTCCGGGCGCCCGCGCGTGTGCATCAGCACCGCTCCCACTCTGAGTTCAGCCAGAGTCTTCGCCATTTTCGGATCCCAACGGAACCCACTCACATCGTTCACAACCTCCGCCCCAGCCTCGACCGCCGCCCGCGCGATGCCCGCCTTGTAGGTATCGACGCCTATTACCGCATCCGGCCGCCGCCGCTTCAGGTCCCGGATCACGGGCAGTACCCGCCTCCGTTCTTCTTCTTCGGATACTGGCTCCGACGTTGAAACTCCCGGCCGCGTCGATTCTCCACCGACGTCAATGATGGACGCGCCTTCGTTCATTAACTGCTCGGCGTGGACCACGGCCTTCTCGGCATCGAGGTAGAGTCCGCCGTCGGAAAACGAGTCGGGAGTTACATTCACGACGCCCATGATCAGAGTGCGCCGTCCCAACTCCAGGACGCGAGAGCCGATGTTCCACTGAAAAATCGCGCGCATGTCGCCGCTATTCTAGTGGAGCGACGGGCGTCTCGCCCGTCTAATAGCGAGGCCGCCGGGCGAGGACGCCCGGCGCTCCACTAACGATCCCGAAGTTGGAGCACTAGAACGAGGCCAATTTTTTCTCGATGTTACAATCCACCTAATGCTTCGCTGGCGATCAGTTGCGCGTCTGCTCTCCATCGTTCTTCTGTTGGCCGCGTCAGTGCTGGCCGCACCCGTCAAACCTCTACAGGATCGCGTTGCCGGCGTGCTCGGCGCGCCCGACCTTGCTCGCGGCTTCTGGGGAATCGAAGTAGTTTCTCTCTCGACGGGCAAAACGTTGTACTCCCAAGACGCCGACAAGCTCTTCACACCCGCTTCGAACACCAAGCTGTTTACCACCGCCGCCGCGCTCGCCCTGATCGGTGCCGATTACAAGTTCCGCACTACCGTCGAGACCGCCGGCACTCTCGATCGCTACGGCCGGCTTAACGGAGATCTTGTTCTTGTCGGCCGCGGCGATCCCAATCTCTCTGGACGCGAACTCCCGTACGATCTCCGCACCCAGCGCAACGACGATCCCATTCAAGCCCTCGAATCGCTTGCCGACGCGCTCGTGCAAAAAGGAGTGAAATTCATTGACGGCGATATCGTGGCGGACGACTCTTACTTCGCCTTCGAGCGCTACGGGGAAGGTTGGAGCCAGGGCGACCTCGTCTGGGCTGACGGCGCTCCCGTCTCCGCCCTCACCATCAACGACAACGTAGTCTTCGTCAACATCCTGCCCGCCGACCGCCCCGGCGAAAAAGCCTTCGTCAGCGTCAAGCCCTTTGCCGAGTACTATCGCCTCGACAATCGCATCATCACCACCCCGGCTGGCACCGGACGCAAATTCTTCGTCAACCGCGAGCCCGGCTCGACCGTTCTCACGCTCTGGGGCAACATGCCGCTCGATGACGCCGGGGCCAATGAAGCCCTCGCCATCGAAGATCCCGCCGAGTTCGCCGCTGGGCTGTTCCGTCAGTTACTCGAGAAACGCGGCATCGTAGTTTACGGACACCAGCGCACTCGCCACACCGAACTCGCTACCCTTTCGACTTTCAGCGTGACCGCGAACGCACCGTCGCGCGGAGGCAGCGTTAACGACAAAGACAGCGACGGCCAGGCGCGTCCCTTGAAAACAGATCAGCCCATCACGCTCGCCAGTTATGAATCCAAGCCGCTGCTGCAAGATGTCCGCGTCGTCAACAAAGTCAGCCAGAATCTGCATGCCGAAATCCTGCTGCGCCTCTTGGGACGGGAGCGCGGCACCGCCGGAACGATTGAAGGCGGCCTGGAGGTTCTCCGCGGATTTCTGACTCAGGCAGGAATCCCCAACGACCAGTACGTTTTCTACGACGGCTCCGGACTCTCTCGCCAGAACTTAGTAACTCCTCACGCCATTGTCGAGTTACTGCGCTACAGCTCGACGCAGCCCTGGGGCGCCGCCTATAAGGCGACCTTCCCAGTCTCTGGCGTGGACGGCTCGCTCTCCGACCGCCTCAACTCTCCCCGCCTGCAGAATCGCATCGTGGCTAAAACGGGCTCGCTGGGCGGCGTGAAGGCACTCTCCGGATACGCCACCAGCGATAGTGGACAAGTGGTCGTCTTCTCGATTTTGTCCAATAACTTCAATCTGCCTGCGAAGCGAGTTACAGATGCGATCGATCAGATAGTACAGGCGATTGTGGAGGATGCACCCGCGGGACGGTAGGAACTCGCCGGCTCGCCCCTAACGGACCACAAATCCAAAATCAAATCCGTCGCCTCCAGCACTGAATTGACGCAACCGATATTCGGCGAGACGAAGACTGTTGATCTCCAATTCTGTACCGATGCTCCGCACAAACTCAGGATTACTGATGAGTAGCGGTGTTCCCGGGCATATACCGGCGACAACTGGCCGCGCGCCGTTGCGATTCCGGGCCCACAGGTAGAAGTCGACATTCTTGACAGAACTGATGCCGAATTCCGCGGGTCCTGAATCGGAATTCTGATGCCAGTTCCGCACGATTTCCCGATTCTCGGCCCGCGATTCTCCTTCCCTTGCAGGGCAGGTGGTTGTCGACAGATCGGACGTTATCAGTATGGAAGAGGGGGTTCGCAGCGGCGCGCGACAGCGTATTTCCCTCCCATATGCCGTGTCAGCCGAGCAGATTCCCACGTCAGACATTAGGAACTCGCCGCGCGGGGTGACAAAATCTCTTCGATTCTTATCGCGGTATTCGGTCAGAGCGAGCGAAATCCGCGCTCTGACCGGAGCGGACTTCACTTGCTCGAAAAAGGCCTTCTTGAGGATGAAACTTACCTGCGTTCCCGATTGATCAGGAAACAATTCGGTCTGGCCATAGGACACCCAGCCGGAATTCCACCGCAAACCGTTGGGTGCTTCGAGCGAGACCTTGACACCGCTCAGAACCACAATCGAGTCCTCGGCCATGCCCGCGGTGCTGAGCGGGAGCTGGATCGCGACTTCTTTTTCTTTTTTTTCTTCGTCGGGAGCTTCGGCGGCCTGGGAGGAATCGGCAGGCAGAAGCGCTAACTGCACAGGCAGAGGGTCGCCGGCTCGGATCCGGGGAAATTCATGATTGACAATCGCGCTATACGGAGTAGCGGCCACGATCAGGGCGACCGCAAGAGCCAGCCCCGCGATCATCCATCGTGACGCCGCCGTTTTCCGTCGAGCGTATTGCCATAGGATGACGGCCAAGCACGTGGCGATCAGTAGAGCGAATTCCAGTAAATCAACGGGGCCCGAAAAACCGGAGTTGGGTATCACCGATGCGAGCCACGCGACGCAGATCATGTATAACGCAACTACCAAAATCGCCAAAATCATCTGAACCACGCTGGCCGTAACCGTTGCCACTGTCGCAATCGGCAGGATGAGGATGAGGGCGATCAGCACTTGCATCCATAGCAAGCCGGTGATGTAGTGCGCGGGAGGGAAGCCTGCTTTCGCCAGGAGCACGGCATCCGCGATCAGCAGCGGCACGTTGATCGTGAGCGCCACGAAAAGCACCTTTGCCGCCAGCAGTTTCTCCCACTCGTAAGGTCGCGTGATCCAGAACTGCCGGTCCCCGACCAGCGCTTCGCCCTGGATCACTCGCACGATCAGAAGAGCCCAGGCGATGGGCAGCAGCACCGCCACCAGGCCCGATAGGACCTGGTAGCCGAAGAGGGCGGCAATGCCACCACCGGATGCCGCGATATTGCGCTCGCCCGCCCATCCCCTCACATCGTTCCACGAGTACGTTGCCAGCAGCGCCAGCGACACTGCTATCTCGTACCAGAACCGGCGAAGGTCTTTTCGGAAAATGTTCAAGATCTGTTTCATTTCCGGCCCTCTCTATGCCGCATTGCGCCCGCCTTTCGCCATCACCAGAAAAATCTCGCGCAGCGTCATTGGACTGAACGTCACATCCCGCACTTCCCCGAAAACACCATGAATCTCGGCTCTGGTTCGCTCGGGCTCAAACCGGCTCTCGATAAAACGAACCACCGCCGCCGAATTGTTCAGTTGCATCCAGCTCTCCGGGGCTTTTTCTGGCGGTCGCGAAGGCCCGTCGAAGGTCACCTGCACTTCGCGAAACCGCTCCACTAATTGCGTCAGTTCTTCGGAAAACCTCAGCCGCCCCTGTTCCAGATAACCCACATGGCTCGCAAAACTTTCGATCTCGGCGAGGTCATGCGACGAAACGAGAATGGTCGATTCCTCCGCCCGTTCCAGCAGTCCTTGAATCAATTCATCCCGGACCAACGGGTCCAGCCCCGTGAAAGGTTCATCGAGCACGATCAGCTTCGGGTGATAGGCCAGCGCGCTCGCCAGTGCCGCTTTCATCCGCATCCCGCGCGAAAGATTGCCCAGCTTGCGGTCCCGCGGCAAATCAAACTGACTAATTAACTCGTCTTCCAGCGCCCGGTCCCACGACGGATAGAATGGCCGCAGATACTCCAGCAGCGCCCCCACTCGCATCCACTCCGGCAACTCCTGGTTTTCCGACACATATCCGATCGATCTAAAAGCTCGCCCCGCAATCCGCGCCGACTCGACTCCCAGCACTTCAGCCCGCCCGCTCGTCGGCCCGAAAATATTCATCAGGATCTTGATCGCTGTAGTCTTTCCGGCGCCGTTCGGCCCCACCAATGCATACACGGCGCCTTCGGGCACATCGAGGTTCAATCCGTTCAGGGCTTCGACCCGGCGAAATTTCTTAACCAGATTTTCCGTGCGAATTGCGCTCATCGTTTCCCGCGACCTCCACGTTCCGCTTCCGGTCCCTTGGTTTCCCGGCCACTGAGTTTTTTCCAGTGCTCGGAAATGGAGGTCACGATCTCCTCCAGTGGGATGCCGAGCTTTTTCGCCTCCACGGCCAGTTGTTCGATTTCATGTCCGAGCAATTGCGTTCGCTCGATCCTTCGCCCTTCCGGCAACTCCGCAACCACGGTGCCGATGCCCGGCCGCGTTTCGAGCAGGGCCGCCGCCACCAGATGCACGACAACCTTGTGAGCTGTATTGGGATTGATCTTAAGTTCCTTGCTGAGATACGTACTGACGGAAAGGGATCTCCCGGCCGCATCTGCCCCGAGACCATGGCCTTCTTCGCGGCATAGAAACCTGCTCATAGAGCGGAATTCCAGGCCGAAAATCAACGCGGAAGGGGATCATGGATGTGTACTATAACGCATAGTACGGTTAAGCACAAGAAGTAGGCGCCTGTGCGTCTCAAGCCGCCAGATGCTATTGTTCGAGGAAAAGAAACTCCCGGAGGGCTGCAAATGCTTAGCTTCCAGCAAGATCATTGGCTTCGTCCCCTACTAAAGATTCCGTGAAAGCGAGAGGCTTTTACGAAGGCATACTGCAATTTCAATTCGTCAGCGATGATATGTTTGCCCTGGTAATGAGAGCCGGCGAAACCATGATCCGCATTGGCAAGGCCCCAGGATTTCACTCCCGCACCGTACACCGTGCTCGGCTGGGAAGTTTCTAATATCGAGGAAGTCGCCAAGTGGCTTCAGAAAAGAGGAGTCACCCTGGAAAAGTTTCCCTTCGTCCAGGATAAAGAGCTAGGAATCTGGACTACGCCCAACGGCGACAAAGTTGCGTGGTTCAGAGACCCCGATGGAAATGTGCTTTCTGTCAGCCAGCATAAGTAGCGTCCGCGCTGCTGAGATGCGGCTGTCTATTGCTCATCCTTCGATTCGATGTCGGTGATGTTGAGGCGAATCGCGCGATTCCGGTTCAGTCTCGCGTGGACTACGGTGTATAGGCCGAAAAGGGCAAGAGCATAGAAGAGACTGTTCCCGCAAATGATCCCAATAACATCAGACAGCCACTTGTCGGACCTGATAAGGAAAGCCGTATTGACCCACGCCAAGGGGACGGAATAGATATCCCAGTTGTCGTTAAGTTCGTCCTTCGAAGCGCCCAACCCAACGTGTAGCCACCCCCAAAGTGTCCAATAAGCAATATTCATGACGCACACCGACACATACCAGACGATGAATGGCAGCCTGGGCTTGAAAGGCCCACGTTCAATCCAGGGCAAGAGATAAAATGCCCCATATCACGCGAATTGGAATAGCCAAGAAGAGAAGTACGAGCAACCAAGTTCCGGCGTGTCTGGCGTTGAAGGTTGGAGTTCCCAAGGCAACCAGGGTTATCAATACGAGAAACCCAAGCCAGCGGAAATATGCAATGGGAACGCGGACCTCTGCGCCACACCATTGGCAACAGCCTCGCGCGATGCGCGCGATCCTTTTGCATTCAGGACACACCGGCACTTCGCGACGTAGAGGATTGAACATCCGATCGCTCAATTGCGTTCGCTCACCCGATAATCCCCATCGCTTTTCCCACCCTTCCCAGCACTTCGAGGGCCCGCTGCAATTCGTCTTTCGTATGCGTGGCGGTCATGATGGTTCGCACCCGCGCTTTGCCTTCGGGGACGGTGGGAAATGCGATGCCCGTACCGAGCACTCCTTCTTTGAACAGCTCGCGGGAAAAATCCATGGTGAGTCGCCCGTCGCCAATGATGATGGGCGTGATCGGCGTTTCGCTCGCGGGAGTTGTCTGGCCGCCGATGTTGAAGCCGAGCAGGCTGAGTTCTTTCTTCCAGAAGCGCGTGTTCGCCCAAAGTTGCTCCATCCACTGCGGCTCGGTTTCGAGGACGTCGAAAGCCGCTATGCAAGTCGCCGCGACTGAGGGCGGATGCGACGTCGAAAACAGGAAGGGACGCGCGCGATGATAAAGATAATCGATCAAATCGCGCGTGCCGCAGACGTATCCGCCTAAAGCGCCGATCGCCTTCGACAAGGTTCCAACCTGAATGTCAACGCGTCCGTGCACATTGAAATGGTCGATGGTGCCGCGCCCATGGCGGCCGAGCACGCCGGAAGAGTGGGCATCGTCGACCATCATGATCGCGCCGTATTTTTCGGCCGCCTCGCACAGGCCGGGCAGCGGGCCGATGTCGCCATCCATCGAGAACACGCCATCGGAGATCAGCAGCTTTTTCCCCG
>CAWBJV010000004.1:0-799412 GCA_963789205.1 uncultured Acidobacteriaceae bacterium | reverse complement strand
GCGTATTCTGGCGAAGCCCACCACTCTCGCGCCTGCTCCATGCTGGGAAACTCGGCGATGATTAGCCGTTCGCGCGGCCACTCTCCCTCGAGAACAATGGGGCCGCCGCGCGCAACCAATCGGGCGCCATATTTCGCCATTGTTGGCAGCAGCATCCGTCTGTAATCCTCGAACCGAACCGCATCTTTGATCGTAAGACTTGCAATGACATACACCGACATGTGTTCCTCCTTTATCGCGTGATCGATGATTTTGCCGTACGAAGTTCTTGAAACTGGCTGCCACGTTGTTTTCCGTTCCGACTAAGAAGCGTAATCGCAGCCGCGAGCAGCCAAATTGCCTGAACTCCAGCAACTACTGTGACTGCGTCAGGCAAGGTCAGAGTGAATAGAAAAATCGCCCCTAGCGCCGCAAATACGACTGCTAACGGAAGCACCACATATCCAAAGAGTCCGCGCCGCACCTGCGAGCTGAGAAAAACAATCCCCAATGGCAGGAACAGAACTGGAGCTAACATCAGCCAATAGCCGCCTAAAATGATCTTTGCGATTAGAAAAGTGATAATCATTTGCTTTAGTCCTTTCGCCCGGGCCGGTATCGCCCGCCCGTTTTCAGGCTAGCTCCGCCCGCGTTGTCCGGTTCATTCCTATCGTCTGGAATTGCATCCGTTCTTGCTCCAGGCTGCAATTCCATACGCGTAACGGCACCATGCGGACCACCGTGAGCATCTGCATCGTGCCTCTGGCCGTTCGATCAGACCTGGTTCAGTTGGTCGAACGTCGTTTTCCCGAGCTATGCCGCGCCCAGAGCTTCGGCGGGGCTGCTGGACTTCAATCCGGCTTTTTTCGCCTACGAACAGACCCGCGAAGGCACTGCGCACCTGCGAGAAAACGAGGAACCATAGCACCGTGACGACAATGGCGGGCGCCATGTTTTCTGAGTCCAAAAACATGTGAAAGCTAAGGATGTTCACGATCACCGGTCCGAGCAGCGTCAGTGCGAGCGGCACGTAGCGGTTGCTGAGTAGCAGCGCACCGCCGATGATTTCCGTTCCGAACGCGATCACGTAGTAATGCGAGCCTAATAAAGCTCCCATGAACTGTCCCGCGAGACCGGGCACTGGCGGATTCGGGAAGAAATGTAGAAACGCGTTGAGGCCAAAGACCGTGAAAACGAGGCCCAGCAACACCCTGGCGATGACAAAGATGTACTTCATTGTTTTCTCCTTTTATTTATGCAGATCGATCAATTTGCGAACGTAAGTGGACATTCCCAAGCGTCAGGCGGCTCGGTCGCCGCCCCCGCTTCAGGGTGTGTCCTGCTTGGTCGAGGCTTCCATGCTGTGCGCATGGTGGCCAGCATGCGGACCGCCCATGGCCTTGTCGTGGAGAGTCTGGTATGTGCGCTCTCTGGCGGCGGCCTCCTCCGTGGTCAAGTGCAGCGGCTGGGGCGGCTTTTCATAGCTGTCATATTCGTAGCCGAGCTGCGCGACGCGGTCGGCCGCGCTGACTGGCAGATCGACGCGCTTGCCGCTCCTGTCTCCATATGCAAACGTGCGATTGAGATACTTGGGATCGGTTGGATTGGTGTGGCCGAGTCGATTCCAGCTTTCCCAAATCCGGTCCAGGTTGGCGTGATGGAGATAGAACATCGGGTCACCGCCGACAGTGGCGAAATCGGCCATATCGCCTCCGACTGCAAGATGCGTCAAGAAATGAGGGTTGGTGTCCAACTTGGGATTAAAGCCGTGGCTGCCCGTTGGCGAGTCGATGTAAAAGTCCTCGTTCAGAGCGTCCAGACTCAGCCAGTCCCGGTAAAGTATGTCGATCCGTTCGCCGCCGTTGACCCAGGGCCAGCGCGTGCCGTTATACAGTGTGGTGCCAGGAGCTCGGAACACGGCCGGCAGAACCAAATCGGCTTCGTTTCCGGTGACCGGGTTCCAGTAGGGAAGCGTAAAAGTCTCGTCGTGCAGCACCTCGCGAATGACTCCTTCGAACTCATTGAGCATGAGCCGATGCCAGGGCAGGAAATACCACTGCTGATATTGCTCAGGATTCGACGGGTTGTAGGGGTGAGCCTGGCAGCCGTCCCATACGGCCTCGGCATCGGCTTGATACTCCTTCGGGAGGGCCGCGATGACCTCCGCTTTCTTTTTCATGGAGTAATCCCATAGGAAAGCCGGGGGGCCCTTGATCCAATGGGTATTCCACCACCAGGTCCAGGAATGAGTGTCGTAGTCCGGCAGGGTTCTCATGATCTCGATCGCCTGCGCGTATTTCGCGAGCATCACCTGACCTTCGGGACTGTTCACGTTGTAACGTATGTACGGCTTCTTCCCTCCGGAAGAAGCCGTGCCCACGCTGTTCGCGCCCTCGGTCGAAATCGCGCTTACGTTCTTCAGACGAGCGGAAGAAGAAGTCGCGCTTACGTTGATGACAGCAGCGGAAGAAGGAGCAGTGACCACATTCTTTGCACCTGTGGTAGGCGGCGCT
This sequence comes from uncultured Acidobacteriaceae bacterium, assembly GCA_963789205.1. Taxonomy (GTDB): domain Bacteria; phylum Acidobacteriota; class Terriglobia; order Terriglobales; family Acidobacteriaceae; genus Acidiflorens. The sequence goes on along the minus strand of CAWBJV010000004.1, from coordinate 796,920 downwards.
TCGTCCTTCTTCGCACCCGTTTGAGGAGGCGGAAAGAAGAAATTCAGCTCCAGGACATCATGCTGTCCGGTGTGGACTTCGAGCCGCGGGTCCTGGAACGACAACGCGCCTGCGGACTGAATCATGCCGCTGACGAGATGAAACTCGTTACCAATCACCGCGCCGGCGATACCATGCCGCGGCATTGACATTGGTGGCAGCGAGATCCATGAATTGGTAGCGGGCTCGTAGGCCTCGACAGCTCGGAACGCTCCGACGAGCTCTTTTGTAGTCACCTCGCCACCCGCTACGTAGATCCTGCGGCCATCGGTGTCGCAGGCGCCCCCGCTCCGAGGCGTCGGCATCCGTTCTTTCGGAGCACTCCACACGTCACTTACTGGGCTGTATTCCTCCACCACATCCGTGTTGGTAGCGGACAGGATGAAAGCGTGGCCAGTGCGGCCTCCAATTACGTAGATTTTGCCGTTAACGGCGGCGGCGTACGCGTGATTGCGCGCCACCGACATCGGCTTGCGGCTCTCCCACTTATTCGTGGCCGGGTCAAAAACCTCGTTAGTGGTGAGAACCAGAGATGGTCCGAAGAACGTGAAGTATGGGTCCTTGGAACCTGCCACCGTGGTTGCGCCGCCGATGACGTAAATCTTGCCGGCAACTTCAACCGCTACCGCAGCGCCGCGTTTCGTCGGTAACGGAGCCAGCGACTTCCATGAGTCGGCCGCCGGATCATACTCCCACGTGTCGGCGATGGGTTCCCACGCGCCGCCGGTCGGAATCTGAGTGTCCTTTGGAGGCACGAAACCGCCGATCACGTAAATCTTTCCGTTGGCAGCGGCTAAGGCAGCATGGTGGGCCAACTGCGGCATCCCTTTTTTCTCAGTCCATTTGTCGGTAGCCGGGTTGTACTCGTAATTGAGACCCGCAGCCTTACCTTCATCCCAGCCGCCGATCACGTACATTTTGCCGTTGAGGGCAACACCATAAAGCTCTTCATCCGGATACGGGAATGGTGCGGCCTTTTTCCAGGGGTTTATTGGCATCTGAGCCAGCGCGGCGGTGCAGAAAACCAGGCTGGCGAACAGGGCAAGCAGTGCGGTTCCACGTTGTAGCAATTTCGACATACATTTCTCCTTTTTGAGTGTTGAATACAAAATCAGGTTCTTATCTCGATGGCATTCTGAAGATCAGGCCAAACATTAGGTAGCGGACGTCTTTGATTCCGTTTGTGTTTTCCCACATGTAGGAGGGCTGAAACGACACATGCTTCTCGATGGGCACCGTGACGCCAGTCCATGCTCGGTTTTTCGTCCACCCGCTTCCCTGGTCGTAGAAGGCTTCGTAGGACGCGAAAGGTTTCCAGATGCGGCCCTTAACCGCCAGGGGATACGCGACCGCGATCTTATTGCGATAGCGGTTGATCTCTTTTTCTGGAAGAGACTTTCCGCCATACATGTATGTTGGAAGAAACCTTCTGACATACATGTTGCGCTCGGAGATTTCGAACTTATGGACCGAGAACATAACCGTCCCGTCGATCCGAAATTGGTGCTCCTGGTAAGTGTTCGTAAATCCTCCCGAATGATTCGCGAGTTCATTAAGCCCGTCTGCAGGGACCGAGTAATACAGATAGCTGGGAGTGATCGACAGAAACTTTGTCGCACGAAAAGTGGCGTCAAACTGTCCTGACGGTGCTTTCAATTCGCCGATGTAAAAGCCGTAGAATTTAAGATCGATCCGCTGTTGCACAGGAGCGATGAACTCTGCCCAGCCCGTGGGCGCAACGACCGAGCCGCTTCCGCTTCCAGTCGGTACGTCTACTTCCTGGGCAATGCACCGCCCGCCAAGAAAAACGAGCCCCAACACCAGAAACGCTGGCACTAGATGCAGCGCAAATTTTGTGAATCCTCGCATGGCTTCTCCTAGCCCGGATGCGTTGTGTCAACGCTCCTGATTGATTTATGAATCTGTAGTAGGACCTGTGATGGTGGACGGAATTGCCTCACCCCATTGATCCCGCTCACGACCGGATTGGATTGCGACGACGTCCAGTTGTGACGGTAATGACAAAGGCAATCGGCGCGCCAAAGTTGTGCGAGGGCTAAGTGCAAGATTTGATTGCCCGCCACGCAATCTGTCGGCAGGATCGCAGTGCCACTGCCCTTATATGGGCAGTCGCTTTTTGGGCAGCTGGTGGGAGCTTCAATAGTGCCGCGCCACGGCAGGCAGACCGTAACTGGGTCAGCAGTTCTAGTCGCGATATGCACTCGTGCAGGTCAAATCACCGTGTGCTCGCGCTCCGCCAGTGACGGTTGGAGTCTCCTCGCCTTCACGATGTTTTGAAGGCTCGCCATAGCGCATATCGATGGATGGCAAGTCGCTGTCTTTATTGCACGGAGGGCTGAATCGGTAGATACTTGACGCTCAACCGCGCTCCCTGCGGCCGTCGCAGTATTCGGTCATCCATCCATTAGAATCGACTACGCACGCGACAAAGGGTGTGAATTTATTGGCAGGCCAGTGAATTGCAGGAGAGCTCCAGAGCCACGACAATGACCGATGATCGATATCGAACTCTACTGGGTGCATTCAGTGCAGTGGCCGATCAGCCCACCGTCAAAGCTGTTCTGCATAGCCTGCGGGGCGTTCTGGCAAGCACGTCCAAGTTGCATGGAGTGGAACTGTATCTGTTGAGTGGTGACGGACAAACCCTGTCTAGCTTCGAGTTTGATCGAGATGAAGACGCGCCGGCGATTAACGTCGGGGCCAAGCTATTACGCGTTGGTGCCGTGGCGAGAGTGCTTGATGACCAGAAGCCGGTCTTCATCCCCGACCTGGCGCAAGAAATGTTGAAGCATCCCGATCTGGCTTCGTTCGCTCCCGAGGTTGTAGGGCGGAGCACATATCTTTTTTGCCGTCTCTACATTTCAGAAACCGTTCGGCCTTCTGTCGACACCAAAGTTGCCGGGTCAGCAATTCGCTCCGGAGGATGTCGAACTTCTTGGTTCTCTGGCGTCGCACGTCGCAGTTGCACTCGAATGTGCTTTTGCGAAAGATCGCGCAGAGCAGTACCAGCGTGAACTTGCGAGCGAGCGCGACCGCCTTCGCCTGGTGCTCGAAATCAACAACCATGTTGCCAAGCTAGACATTAATGACGTGCTTCGCTCCGCGCGTGCATCGATCCGTTCGTATTTCGTGAGTGACTTCACCGCCTTCTGGATCCTCGATAAAGACTCGAGCGAGCTCCGCGGAGTCGGTCTGGAGTCTCCCATCAGCAGAGGCGCCATATCGGAAACTGCATCGGCCGATTTAACCGCAGAGGATTTTGAAAAGCTCCGTGCACGGCGTGCTGACATCTTGACGACAGTGGATTTTGGGAACTTGCCTGCGTCGTTCGCAAGCTCGTTGACAGCAGAGTCGATCTCATCCTTGGCTCTGGTTGCACTCACCACAGGAGGCGGTCCGATCGGTTTACTAGCGGTGGGCAGCCGCAAGGCCGATGCGTTCGGACAAAAAGACCTGGATCTCCTGTCACAGATTGCTATCCAGTTATCGCTCGCGCTGGATAATGCGCTTGCCTACGGGCGCCTGAACGCATCCGCAGCCCGCCTGGAAGAAGAGCGGCTCTATCTCGAAGCAGAAATACAATCCGAGTACAACTTTGAGGATATAGTCGGCAAGAGTGCCGCTATCCGCAAGGTGCTGGATCAAGTAGCCATCGTGGCGCCGACCAGTTCCACTGTGCTGCTGCACGGCGAAACTGGTACGGGCAAGGAGCTGGTCGCCCGGGCCATTCATAATCGCAGCCCGCGCCGTGCGCGAACATTCGTCCGCCTGAACTGTGCGGCCATTCCTTCGGGACTGGTGGAGAGCGAATTGTTCGGTCATGAAAAAGGTGCCTTCACCGGAGCGCTGATCCAGAAGCGCGGCCGCTTCGAATTGGCGGATCAAGGCAGTCTGTTCCTCGATGAAATCGGCGATATCACAATGGACTTGCAGCCCAAGCTATTGCGCGCTTTGCAGGAGCGAGAGTTCGAACGCCTTGGAAGCACAAGGACGCTTCAGGTCGACGTTCGCTTAATCGCGGCCACGCATCGCAATCTGGGATACATGATCCGCAACAATCAGTTTCGCGAAGACCTTTTTTACAGGCTCAATGTGTTTCCAATCGAAATCCCGCCACTTCGCGAAAGACGCGAGGACATCCCGCTCCTGGTGCATTTCTTCGTGTCAAGGTTGTCCCGCACAATGCAGAGACGTATTCGGTCAATCCCGAAACGAGCCATGGAGGCATTGATCGCTTCCGACTGGCCGGGTAATATTCGCGAGCTGGAGAACTTCATTGAGCGCTGCGTGATTCTCACGCAGGGGGACGAATTGAACGTGCCTCGGACCGAGCTGAGGAGATCTAGTGAACGTTCAGTGGTTTCTGATGTTTCCACATTCGAGCAAGTCGAGCGGCAGACCATTCTCGATGCGTTGAAAAGCGCAGCCGGGAAGATTGCAGGCAAAGGAGGCGCCGCAGAGCGCCTTGGTCTAAAGAGAACCACACTTCAGAACAAGATGAACCGGCTAAGCATCACTCGCGCCGATTATCGGGCCTGACCGCATGCGGGCTATTGCCGCACATCTTTTGGCGCTCACTCTGGAACGCCCTCTATTCTCAACCAGTTAGAAAGAGAACTCCCGGCATGGTAAGTGCAATTCCTATTGGCCCGCCTCTCGAGGACGGGACCAAATCCATCGGGAGTTCACAAATGCTACGCGTCATAACGAGCCAGACAGTCGACATTCTAACCTTCAAACTCGAAGGCAGACTAACCGGCGAGCGAGCTGAAGAAGTCCGTACGCTCGTCACCCGAAGCAACGCCGAAATGAGATTCATAGTCGATATCACGGATTTGATGTTTGTCGACGCCCTCGGGGAAAAAGTGCTGTCATTTTTGAAGCGGCTTGGAGCACAATTTCTCGCCCAAACTGCATACTCGCTGGATGTGTGCGAGCGCCTCCACCTGCCGCTGGTGCCCAAGCAGGGCTCGGGCACGCTTTCGGCTGGCCCTAACGGCAATGGCCGTCCACTCGGACAGCAATAGCATTGGTGTCGAGGTATTTCGACTCTGCATTAACCAACACGCATGTGCTCACGATGTACGAAGGGGAGAAGAGGAGTATTCGTTCTCCAAGCCCTATCTGCCCGTATCCGGGCAGTGTCTAGGCGATATGACCGCCCTGGGGCTATTAAGCTAACGCAAATGGCAGTTCACATCGGGATGAAAAACGATTTCGTCTCGGCTTCCCTCAGCCATTACATAAGGATGAGGAGGCAAGATACAAACAATCCATTTGTAAGCCCGCGATTGGCATGTGATCTGCAGTACCGAGGACGGAGGGCTGCTTGAAGAAACTTCTCGAATTTATCGGCATCATGGCAAGCTTCGCAGCCCGAGTAATTATGAGCGCTTGGCGTTCCCCCTACGAGTTCGAACAGACTTGGATGCAAGTAGGTGAAATCGGAGCTCGTTCCTTACCTCTGGTTGCGGCATCGGGGTTGGCCCTGGGAGTGGTCATGACACTGCACACGCACAGCACGCTGGTTACGTTTGGCGCGGCAGCCATGATCCCGAAGGTGCAATCACTCTCTTTCTTTATTGAAATTGGTCCTCTCGTGGCTGCCCTTCTTGTAGCCGGCCGAGTTGGCGCAGGCATTGGTGCTGTACTCGCCAACTTGCGCGCGTCCGAACAGATCGATGCAATTGAGGTTCTCTCCGTCGATTCTTTCAAGTTTCTCGTAGTGCCGCGAGTGGTCGCATGCATTTTAGTTCTGCCATTGCTAACCACTTTCATGGATCTGACCGCACTTCTGGGTGGATTCCTGGCGGAGCACACTTTGTCTCATTTGTCGGCGCAACTGTTTATTGAACGCGCATTCAATGGCATCGCGTGGTCTAACTTCGTCCCCCCTACTCTGAAGACGACCGTCTTTGGCTTCTTGATAGGAACAGTCTCCTGTTACTACGGCTACACGACTGATGAAGGAGCTGAAGGGGTGGGACGAGCAGCAACGAACAGCGTCGTTCTGTCCTCGCTGTTGGTCATCGTGGCAGATGTAGTCCTCGTCAAGATCATCTTCCTTTTTTTCCCTGGGAGCGCACTATGACCGAGTCTCAGCCAGCGGCCATCGTATTCGACGGGGTCTCGAAGTCCTTTGGAAGCAAACAAGTTTTGCAGGAGGTTTCTTTCTCGGTGAGGCAAGGCGAAACGGTTTGTCTTCTGGGCCGCAGCGGAACCGGAAAAAGCGTAACCCTAAAACTGCTCATCGGATTGCTGAGGCCGGATATTGGCAAAGTGCTAATCGGTCAGAACAATATTTCGTCGCTTGACGGTGATGACCTTTCGCGGTTACGGCGGAAGATGGGTTTTCTCTTTCAAAGCGCTGCCCTATTCGATTCAGCGACCTTAGAAGAGAATCTCGCTTTGCCTCTTCGTCGGCTTACCGACAAGTCCAAGTCAGAAATCGAATCTGCCGTGCATCGCGCACTCGCCGAAGTTGGCTTGGCAGCAGACAGGTACAAGATGCCGGGAGAACTCTCGGGGGGAATGAAGAAGCGCGCTGGGCTGGCGCGCGCTCTCGTCCTCGAGCCGGAGATTCTGCTCGTCGATGAACCGAGCAGCGGCCTTGACCGCATTACCGCATCGGAAATCGACGACCTGTTACTCGAACAGAAAGCAAAGCGACGAACAACCATTGTGATCGTAACTCATGACGTTCACGGCGCCAGACGGGTTGGCGATCGGTTTGCAGTCCTGGACAAAGCAAGGCTAGTTGCATTCGACACCCTTGAATGTCTGGTGAACCACGAGAGCAAAACAGTTCGCACACTTCTAGGGGGACAATAATGCGCAATCGAAACATTATTACCGGAGCATTCGTCTTGGCGGGCATCGCCCTCTTCGCACTCGTCATTTTCTTGGTTGGAAATCAACGCAAGACGTTTGCTAAACACGTTGAGTTTTATACCGAGTTCGCAAATATCGATGGCATCATGAAGGGTTCCAAGGTACGAGTTGGGGGCTTCGACGCCGGTGAAGTTACGGATATTAAGCTCCCCGATTCTCCGGCGGCACACTTTCGTCTCACGTTGAGTGTTGTCGAGCGGGTTCACGGTTTGATCAGGTCGGACTCGCTAGTCAGCGTGGCAGCCGAGGGCATTGTAGGCGATAAACTTCTCCAGATTCATCCGGGCAGCGCGAACCTCCCCCAGGCGGCTCCCAACTCCACTCTTCGCAGTAAGGAAGCACTGCAAATGAGCGAATTACTGGAGAGAAGCGCCGGTCTCCTCAACGATGTCAGCGGAACCATGAAAGAGGTTTCCACGAAGTTGACCGGAACTCTCGACGCAGCCACGACGACAGTCAATAACGCGAACGACTTGGTCGTCGGTATCAAGCAAGGAAAAGGGGCGATTGGAGTATTACTCCGAGACGAGAACACCGCGCGAAGCGTGCGGCAGACGCTCGCGAATGTGCAGCAAGCCACGGCCTCAGTTTCCGACGCCTCCATGCGAGCAGATCGTCTAGTCAGCGACTTTGAGTCGCGAAGTCTCGGAGAAAAAGTCGATCAGACAATAGCGAGCGCGCAGAGTGCTGTCCATAATGTCGACGCGAGCGCACTGCGACTTCGTGAAAGTCTGACTAGCGCTCTGGGTCCCGATTCTCACGGCGTCGACGCCGCGGATAATGTCAGGCAATCGCTCTCAAATGTGAATCTGGCCAGCAGCAACATGGCGGAAGACACCGAGGCCTTGAAGCATGGGTTTCTGTTTAGAGGCTTCTTTAAGCGTCGTGGATATTACTCGTTGGCAAATCTCAAAGCAGATGAGTACCGAAGCAACAGGGGGTTTGCTGCTGTGACTAATCCCCGTGCTTGGCTCGAAAAACCAGAGCTTTTCGAAAACCAGCCAGATGGAAGCGAAGAATTATCACCAGCGGGAAAAACGAAGATTGACGAAGCCATGGCTGAGTTTGGGGATGGCGCTCTTGGACGTGCCATCGTTGTCGAGGGCTATTCTTCAACCGGCGATACGGAAGCCCAGTTCGCGACTTCTCGCGTGCGCGCGACTCTTGTCCGTCACTACCTGCAGACGCACTTTGGGCTCGATTCTCGCGACGTCGGAATCGTTCCGCTCCGCGGAGTACCTCCGCCAGGTACGAACAAGAGAAACTGGGACGGTGTCTGCCTCGTATTGCTCAAGCCAAGGGCTTCTGCACGTTAGCTTTCCTGTGCATTCTTTCTGTGCCGCAGCTAAGGCAGCCTTGTTTGTCAGTGTGGTGGTTAAGTAGAGTCATCAGCGGACTCGCAGACATAAAAGTCGAGGGATAGAGGTGAGGAAAATGGCAAATAGTACGCCGAATCAGGAAAGCTCTCCGGCTGAGTCAGTCCGCAGCAACAGAACCGGTCTGTCTGACATGTCGGAGAGAAAGGAAACCCGCGATGCATTGTACTTGTTTGCTTGCCATGTGGAGTGGTGCACCAAACAGAGCCTGGTCGAATATAACGAACTGCTTGCGGCGATGGACCATCATGACTGCTACATTCGTACCCTTGCAGAAGAACTGGTCACCCGGAGCTCATCCAGGACTACGTACTGACACAGATAGTGAGGCGTGGTGAAAAGCAGCGACCGGGTTGCCATTGGCCAACAGTTGTCGGGGTGGTTGATCAGCGGTCGAAACAAAGAGCGGCGAGAAAGAACAAACGCTAATGGCAGTATTGTGCTTTTGAGATGCCCAGCCGTCGAATTTTGTTTTGCAGAGTCGTGCGCCTTAGTCCCAGCCGTTCCGCGGCTCCCCCCTTGCCTGCGATACGTCCTGAGGTCGCTTTCAAGGCGTCGATGATTACACCGCATTCCGCTTGTCGAAAGCTGGATTGCGAAGTTGGGGTGTAACTTATCTCCGACGATCGGCGAAGCTCCGCGATCGGCACTTCTAACTCCTCGCCGCGTGTACAGATCACAGCTCGTTCGATGAAGTTTGCGAGTTCCCTGATGTTGCCTTTCCATGGATTGGTCGTCAACATCTCCATCGCGTTCCGGGATATCGATTTGATTCGTTTGCCCATGCGCGGAGAGAGCTTCGACACAAAATACTTCACCAGCAGCGGAATGTCCTCACGCCGTTCCCGCAACGGCGGGATCTCGATCGGGAAGACGTTCAACCGATAAAAAAGATCCTCCCGGAACTTCTCTTCCCGAATCATGGCCTCAAGATCGCGATGCGTAGCGGCAATAAGACGCACATTGACCTGAATCGTCCGGCTGCTTCCCAGTCGTTCAAACTCCTGCTCCTGAACGGCACGCAACAACTTGGGTTGCAGTTCCGGGCTGATGTCGCCGATCTCATCCAGAAAGAGCGAGCCGCCATCCGCAAGCTCGAAGCGGCCCTTTCTTTGCATCAGAGCTCCGGTGAAAGCTCCCCTTTCATGTCCGAAGAGTTCGCTCTCCAGCAGTCCCGAAGGGATGGCGGCACAGTTCATGCGCACAAAACTGCGATCTCGCCGGGAGCTGAGATTATGAATGGCACGTGCCATTAGCTCCTTGCCTGTTCCTGTCTCTCCATGAAGCAGGACAGTGGAATCGGTCGGCGCCACGATCGCGACTTGTTCCAGCACCCTCTGGATGGCTGGGCTCTTGCCAATGATGCCTTCGAAGCAATGCTCGGAACTAATCTCGCTTTCGAGACTAAGATGCTGGGCTGCCAGTTCGCTCACTGGGGGAAAGCCACTTCCTGCAATTCCTTCGAGGTCGGTGAAAGCAACGGTCGCACCCATAATCTCCTCCAGATGTTACAGTTTGTTTTCGGATCCCGGGATGTCAGGCGGTTCGCTTTTGGGCCACCGGAAATTCGAGGACCCGGCCGCGCTGCTGCTGAGGCACCCACTTCAAGACTTTTCGGAAGCGAACTGGAACGTAGAACTCAATCACCTTTGCCATAACCGACCTCCGCGTGACTCAGTGTTCCTAATTCAACCGCTTTGGCTTCACCTGGAACGCGAGCCCTTTATTCTGCTGACGGAGCGATTGTGCAACTTAGATGTGTCCGCGGACAACCCCACATCGGGCGCTAAATCCACTCTCTACAGCGTGTGGAAGACTTGACTGAGGAGCGAGTCACACTCGTCTGAATGGCAGATAACGCCCGAAAGGGAGAATCAGTCCAGCGTTTTTCCAGCGGGCGGGTCGATGCGCTTCCATCCGTACAGTCGAGCGTCGACGGACCAGAATCCGGGTCCAACCATGGCGATGGCAGCCGCTATCGTCGCCAGAAGGAGGTAAATCCAAGGGTCCCCGAGTTTCCAGTAAATTTTCCACAGTTCAATGGCGGCAACTAGCGTTGCAGCCACAGGCGTCCACAAACCCATAAGTAGAAGCAGTCCAGTGCCGATGCCCAGCACCGACAGTACAGTCACATGGGTCGAAGGATCGCTGGACAACCGGCCAACTGCACGCCAGATCAAAGCAAGCCCAAGTACCAAACGCATCAGAAGAAGGCCGACGCCAGGCCAGCCTTGGGCGAATGTGGAGAATAGACGACGCAAAAGATAGCCTTCCTTTGTAGCACTGTTCATCCTAGGGAACTACGAATTGTGTGGAAATCCCAAAGAGAGCGTGGTGTCCACTCTTTTGGGTGTTGTACGGGAGAAGTTTCGCTGGAGCGGGTCTATGCTTCGATGATGCCGCGTTTCAAGCCGATCATGGCGGCGTGGGTCCGGTCATGGGCGCCTAACTTGGAAAGGATGTTCTTGACCCGCCACTTTACCGTGTCTTCGGTGATCGAAAGCTGGTCGGCGATCTGCTTGTTGGCGTTGCCGGCTGCAATCAGCTTCAGCACGCTGATTTCGGCAGGTGTCAGGGCATCGTCGGTGGAGTGCTCCGCGAGTTGGTAGGAAGCCTCCGCGGAGAGTGTCCTTTTCCCGCCATGGACGGCATGAATCGTGTCCACCAGTTCCTTGTGAAACGTGTTCTTTAGAAGGTAACCCTGAGCCCCACTTTTCAGGGCACGGAGAATTTGAACATCACCTGTATAGGTGGTCAGCACGATGATCTTTGCATCAGAGAATTCGCCCCGAATGGCGGCCAGTGCGTCGAGGCCGTTCATCTCCGGCATTTGCAAATCCATGAGCGTAATATCCGGGTGATGCTTACGAAACTGCTGGATCGCCTCACGGCCATTCGAGGCTTCTGCCACCAGCGCCATATCTGATTGACTGCCGACCAGTACGGCAATCCCCTGGCGGACCACGGGATGATCATCGACCACGAGAATCCGAATTGGGACGCTGGTACTCATGACTCGATCTTTTCTTTCGCGTCTGTGTCTTTCTTGGAAATCTTCTCAAAGAACCAGAACCGGCGAACCGGTTTAGTGTACGCCCGAGACGCAGGAATGCTGAGCTCAACCTCCGTACCAGAGTCCACTTCGCTCCAGATCGCCAACTCACCTCCCGCCAGCTTGGCCCGCTCCCGCATGCCGTGCAAACCAAAGTGCCCCTCGCGTCCGTCGCCGCTTAGAACTTCGCGATGAATGCCCCTTCCGTCGTCGCGGATGCGAAGCCTGAAATCAGTCTCGTCATAGCGAAGTTCCACTTCGACCTGATGCGCCTGCGCGTGCCGGAAGGCATTGCGTAACGCCTCGGCAGCAATGCGGTAAACCTCGTCCCGCAGAATAGGATGCAAATTCCGTGGGGTCCCTTGGACGGCCACCTGGAACGCAGGTGAAGACTGGTGGGTGTCGGCAGAGGCCAGTTCTTCTGCTACCCCACGAATGGCCATCGCAAGATCATTCTTCTCGACAGTGGAGGCCCGCAGCCCCTGCACCGCATCCCGGCCCTCGGTGATGGCTTGCGACGCCTGATCGACGGCGGCCTCAAGAGTTTCGCGGGCATCGGCCGGATGCTCGGGCAGCTTGTAAATAGCAGCCTGAAAGCGTGGCAACACTCCCTGAAAACTTTGCAGCAGCGTGTCGTGCAGGTCACGCGCGATGCGTGTGCGCTCACTGACGCGCGCGTCCAGCGTCATCTCGAACTGATGATGCAATTGCCCGACTCGCCACAGGTAAGTGGCCCAGACTAGCCCTAGGAACGCAATAGCGCAGAGTGCGCGAAACCAGTTTGTCTGGTAGTACGCGGGTATGACGGAAAAATCCAGCTTGGCGGCGCCCTCACTCCAGACGCCGTCACTATTGCTTGCGACTACGCGAAATGAATACTTCCCGGGAGGCAAATCCGTGTAGAACGCCTGCCGGCGCGTGCCGGCCTCGTGCCAATCGCGGTCGTAATTGTTAAGCCGGTAGCGAAAGTTTACCTTCTGCGGAATCGAAAAAGTGGGTGAGGTGTAATCAATTTGCAAGTCTCGCGGATTCGGGGGAACATTGAGGTTGGTCGTTGCCTCGAACGTTTTTCGGTCAGCGACGAGCGCTTCGATGTATGTCTCAGCCGGGAGAGCTTTTTGCGAGAGCCTAACCGGATCTACCATCTGCACCACAACTCCACTGGTAAACCACACGCGCCCATCCGGGGAGCAAGCCGCTGAGTTAAAAGCAGGGATGTTGGGCTGAGCTCCGTCGAATGTGTCATAGACGTGGTTCCGAACAATCGCATCAGGATTGGTCCACCATCTCTGGAGCTCAGAATCTGAGAATTCGACGATGCCGCAACGCGTGTAGAGCCACCACCGTTTCTCCTTATCCTGAATAAAGGAGATGACGAAGTCGCAGGGCAGCCCGTTTTTTGTCGTCATCCGCTGCACCTTGCCTTCGCGAAATCCCACCAGCCCGTCGTCGAAGGCAGCAAGGACAGAGCTGTCCGGTTGTGCCCGGATCACACGGGGCGCGGGATTTTTCGCATTCGGGTTCAGTGGGAATTTTCGCTGAACGCCCTGGCGGAACTGTACGAGGTCTCCTTTTCGAGTCGCTATCCAAATTCCCCCATTTGGATCCGGAGCCAGCTTCCATGCAGGCGGAACCTGCGGCGCAGGAAACACTTCACGCACCTGGAAATCGCGGATGCGAACAAGCTTTTGCGGTTTGCCTCTACACTCTGCCCAGATATTCCCGTCGATGTCCTCGATCAACCCAATCACCATACCAAGCGGCTGATGATCCGGTTCGGGGAGGCGCCGGAATTGCCCGTTCTTGAACAAATACAGGCCGTCGTCCACCCCCACCCATAGGTTACCGGCTCGGTCTTCCAGTAATCGCGTGACCTGTTCACCCGGAAGACCCTTCCCTGCGCGGATGGATGAGACGTTGCCGTTAACAATGTGATCAAGCGATCCGGCGTTTGCTACCCATATCGTGCCATCTCGGCTGGCCAGGATGCCCGCTGGTAAATCCTTCCCCAATCCTTCCGCCTGCGAGAAGGTGACAACTGGGGGATCGCGAAAGCTGTCGACTCCGCTTGTAGTTCCAGCCCAGATGATCCCCTCTCGGTCTTCAAAAAGAGCATACACAGAATCGCCGGACAGGCCATTCGTATGGTCGTAATGCTCCACCGCATTTCCATGGATACGAAAAAGCCCTTTTGCTTTCGTACCGACCCAAAGATTGCCGTCATGGTCGAACATCAGAGTGCCAATATCGAAGCCACTTCCGTTGAACGGGGGCGCCACGACAGATTTGAGATCACCGTCCTTTAATTGTTGAAGGCCTTTCCCTGGACCCTCTCCCGATGTGCCCACCCATAGAGATCCATCGGGACCACGCGCCAAGCTAAAGACCTCGTTTCCTACGTTGTATTTCTCCGAAGTTCCGGCATGCCAGTGGACAAGCCCTCCCCCCTGCCCTCCCAGCCAAAAACCGCCGTTACCGTCCGCCAGAACAGACTGGATGTCGGAAATCGGAATTCCGTCTGCCTTTCCGAAGCACTTGAGTGAATCGGTAACACGGCAAAGGGGCGCATCCGCGTTGCTGCGCAGTACCCACAAAGCACCATCCGGCGCCTCAGTGACGCTTTGAAACATTCCCCCTTCCAACTGGAAGTGAGAACTGACAGCCGCGCCTTTCAGTCGAACGATGTCAGCCGGTCCCAGTACCCAGAGTCCACCCGCGCGGTCGGCAAAAATGTTTAATGATCTATCCATCGGTGCACCGGCAGGCAAGCGCCAGGGCAGAAACCGGATGCCGTCGAACCGGTAGATATCGGCGGGAAGAGATAAGAACCATAGGAAACCGTCGGAGGTCTGAACAATGTGATACATGCCGGCTGGCAGAGAGCCATCTTGTGTTCGCCAAGCCGTGTGGACATACTGGGTGAGATGTTTGTTCGGATCAAGGGCGTGAACCGTGCCTACAAGGAACAAGATCGCGGTGAGATAAGTCGCCAGCATGGGCATAATCACGGTGCGGCACCAGTTGAATCCAAACAGACATGGTCGGCGAGAAGCTCTGTTTTCCATGGTGTGCCCGAACAGCGTGAGACAACGGTTCATTCTGCCACGCTTGTTCATGGTCTATGCCAGCAAAACAACAACACATGATACCGCTGACTGGGAGCTGTAATCTTTGAAAAAAAAGCCCTGCGAAGCAGCGTCTTTGTCCGCCCTCCAGTTCAGGTAATAGGTAAAAGATGATTGGTAATCGGAAAATGGAAGTGACGCTTGCCTTCAAAGGCGGCGCACTTCAAGTGATTGACGAGAATCTCAAGATTCGGGCTGAATGTGAACGCGCTCGGGCGAGCTCCCGAAGAAATAGTCAAAATGCTGCGCTTGCTCTTGAAGCGGGAATCGATGTCGGTTCTCGCGACGGTGGCGCGATGGCGGGCTTTGACCGCGAGAATGTTCCACATCGAAGAACATAGCGGGAGCGACGGGACTCGAACCCGCGGCCTCCTGCGTGACAGGGCAGCGGTCGGGTCGACAGCTTCAGGCCTGGCGACGGTTCTGCTGAAATTTCACATCATGATCAGCAACCTCAGCAGGAAAGCGATAACTTTCCTTGATTTGTTGCGGTTTTTGCCGTTCCTCATCGACAATCTGTGCCTGAATTGTGCCTGCAAGCCCGCAGGCAATTTATCCGCATTTGAGGCACAGAAAGGAAAATCCATGCAAAACGGCAGCATGATGCGAACAGAACGACACGGCGGACCAGATGTTTGGGAATTCAGGTGGCGAGAACCTGGACCAGATGGCAAACGTAAACATCGCAGAATGGTTGTTGGGACAACGAATGAATTCGGTGACGAGGTTGCGGCTCGCCAAGCGATTGCGGGCCTTCATCTCTGTATGAACTCACGGAGTGAAAGAGTGAGAGTGCGTCAAATCACTGTGTCCGAATTGGTGGATCACTATCGGCAGCGGGAGCTGAAGCCCGACATTCTTTGGAAAACCCACTCGACAAAAGTGACATACGACGGCTACCTGAATAAATGGATTATGCCGAGGTGGGGAAACTACACGCTGAACCGCATCAGCGCCGGGGAGGTTGAACTTTGGCTGAGATCGCTAGCATTAGCGAAGTCAAGCTGCGCGAAGATCAGGAATATCATGAGCGTCCTTTTCAATCATGGAATTCGGCATGAAATCTGCCAGTACAATCCGATTCGATTGGTGCGACAGGGCGCGAAACGGGAAAAGTTCCCGACCGTGCTAAGTGCGAGCGAGGTTCAGCAGCTGATCGCTAGTCTCGGACTGCGAGAGCGAACCCTTGTCTTGCTGGACGCCGGCACAGGCTTGCGGATGAGCGAACTGTTTGCTCTGAAATGGCGGGATATCAACTTCCAATCAAACGAGATCAGCGTCACACGGTCGATCGTGTTTCAGGTAGTTGGACCGTGCAAGACCGAGGCGTCCCAGAAACCGATTCCGCTCGATCCTTACCTAGCGGCAGCGCTGAGGAGATGGCAGGAGTACACACCTTACCGAAAACCAGATGACTGGATATTTGCCAGTTCCGCTACGTCCGGCAAAAACCCATATTGGGGACAAACTCTCATGAGGAGTTTTATCCGTCCTGCTGCGGTGAAGATCGGAATCGCACACATCGGGTGGCATACGTTCCGGCACACGTATTCGTCTCTGCTGAGGGCAACTAACGCAGATATCAAGGTAATGCAAGAATTGCTTCGTCATGCTTCCAGCCGAGTCACATTGGATACGTACACTCAGGCGGTCACAATTCATAAACGAAGAGCTCAGAGTAGGGTCATTCGCCTCTTTCGCGCACCTGCGATTGCAGTCGCATGATCTGACTGAGTTGCGTGTGCCTTTTTGTGCCTAGAAGAATTGCTCCGGATGCCCGGAAACACTGGCGATTAGGCAAACCGGGCCAGAAATTGGCGACGGAGTTGTGCCTTTTTGTGCCTGCGCCAAAAGTGGCCGTTCTCCGTAAGCTCTTGAAAAGGTTTGGCGTCCCCGACGGGATTTGAACCCGTGTTACCGCCGTGAAAGGCTGATCTATTGGATCACGTAGTAATTACAAGGCAGCGGTCGCACTGCAATGCCCTGTAAGGAACCAATGAGAACACGAAAGAACAGGGTTTGGTTGTACCGTTCTTGTACCGCGCGTTTTGAGCGGAAACTCCGAGAACCGGGGGCTTGGTTTCAAGAAGAGAACTCAGGCTGACAGCCACAATTCCATTTGTTTTGGCGGCATGCGCTGGGGTGCATATCTGCGGAGGAAGGAGCGGCCGAACTCGTTCGCCAATCGCGAATCATCGTCGGTTCTCATAATCAAGCATGTTTCGAAAGACAGCGACGGATCCGACAGCGGCCTTATAACCACGCCTTCGGCGCTGAGGCCCACTGAGGCAGGCTTGGTCACGATTGCCACTCCAACGTGCTGAGATACCAGGTGAATTGCTTCTTGGATGGTAAGGATATCGTGCGCGTGCTTCGGAGCGATGCCCTGACGTTGTGCCGCGTCCATGATTGCGTCACGCAGGACGGGATGAGATCGCCGGGCAAACAGAATCCATTCGTCTTTTGCCAAATCTTGGAAAGCAACGTCTTCCTTTTGAGCAGCTGCGTGGGTCTGCGGGAGTGCGGCATAGAGATGCGTTCGAGCGAATGCCGCAGCCGTGATCCGAGAGCTTTCGGGCGGTGCTGTCACCAACGCCATATTCAAGTCGCCTGCCATAACGCGCCGGACCAACTCCCTGGAGAACTCGCTAATGAGCTGAATGCGGAGGTTCGGGTACATGGACAGATGGATTGCGAGAATGGCCGAAATCCAGGCGTGGTCTGCGTCGGGCGAGTGCCCAATGGTCAAAATGCTGTCGCTCCCCTCGCGAGCAGCATGAACGGCCCGATCTATGTGCCAGAGTGCTAGACGAGCCTCTTCGACGAAGATACGGCCCACTTCGGTGAGTTCTACATTCTTCTTGTTCGTGCGCATGAATAGTTGAAATTTGTGCAGTGCTTCGACCTCATTTATCTGCTTGCTGAATCCCGATTGGGTGATGTGCAGTCTGTCGGCGGCCCGAGTGAAGTTCAACTCTTCGGCCAAGACAATGACGGCGTGTAGGTGACGTACTTCAACCATGGGGAACACTTCCTCTTGCCCCTTTCCTAACCGGCAGAGATTGGTCAGCGCCCTACATCTAGTCAAGGAACCGGCAGCACGGAAAAGTATCAAGAAAGAGTTATTTTTTCCAAGCGGCCCGAAAGGGCCGCTGGACAAGGAGAATGCTTGACACTGACTAGTCGGCATGACACGATTTGACTCTGGCCATCTAATTTGTGAGTCGGGTTGAGGCCCTCTCAGATGTCCAGCCGCGAGTTGAGCCCGGAATGGGTTCTTTCGAGTTTTATCCCCCCTATCGCGGCTCCCCAGCACGAGATAACCGAATTGATTGCCATCGCGCGGCGCTTGTGGCCAAGCGTTCAGGCCCACGCCTATAGAGAACAGCCGGGGAAGAGCTCTGATGAAGCCCTTGATTTTGCTTCTGAGGTCTGGGAGGGAGTGTTGCGCTCGGTCGCGAAAACGATTCAGCGGTCCAACGGGAGAAACTGGCGAATAAGGGACATGGAGGCCTACCTCTTCGGTGCTTTCCATCATCGGTTCAACCGCGCTCTTAAGAAAGAGCGCAGACGACTAAGGACGATACAGCATCTTCCGACGAGTCATGATCTGGAGCGCTTGGGGCAGGCCCACGATTCAAAGGCGGTGCGCGATCTGGAGGAATCGATCCAGCTCAAAGAGGCCGTTCGGAACATGGACGAGTGGACCCGCAAGGTCTGGGCTGCTCGACAGTATGGATATTCGTGGAAGGAAATTGCAACACAACTTGGTTTGACCGAGCCCCAGGTCAAACTTCGGTTTCGATATGCAATCGGCAAGCTCCGTGCTCGACTGGGCGGCGGTTTGTGATCGTTGCGTCGCGCCAGGTTGGTTTGCATTGATCGGTCGCGTTAGACTTGGCTTTTCATTTGTGAGACGACTTCAACTGGAAGCAGGCACGTTCTGAGGGCACAAGAAGAATTCAACGGCGAAGAAAAGCGGATATTGGATCTACTGGGGAGGGGTTTATCCCGAGATTTTCCAAACCCGCAACGTGTCGGGTGCCCCGAGTCTGCGGTGCTCCGAGGAATAGCCGCTCACAAAGTGCCGCTATCAGAAGCGGATCGTTGGCTCACTCACTTCAGCTCCTGCAGCCCGTGCTTTCAAGAATTCACGCAATTTCGTAAGCAGGCAGTAGTTCGGCGGCGTACTCAGATTTGGCTAGCTGCGGCCGCGGTCTTCATCTTTGCGGTAGCGGGATGGTTCTGGGTGCGATCTCGGCCGCAGGTGCAAACTACGGCGGTTGTGGTTCTCGATTTGCGTGGTCGTGCGACAGTACGCGGAGAAAACCCACCCGAGACCAGTCGGCCGCCATTAGAGGTTCCTCGTAACGCAAAGACTCTAAACTTGGAATTGCCAATCGGGAGCAACGAAGGGGCGTACGATGTAGCGTTGCTCGATCCGAGTGGCTCTGAACTCCTCCGCACGAGTGCCACGGCTAAACTCGAAGACCACATTGTGGTGCTGAGAGCTGATGTCGATTTTGCCGGCGTCTCTCCGGGTTCGTATTTCCTCGGTTTGCGCCAGCCGGGCTTGGAATGGATGCGATTCCCTATTCGCGTGCTCTGAAGCGGGAGGCGTGACCACCATGCCAAAGAAACTAACACCGGAGCAAAAACAGCATCGTCGCGAAGTCAGGGAGCAGCGCAAGAAAGACAAGGCAAACGCGCGACTAGCCAAGAAGAGTGGAACGGTCGAGGAATTGTTTGACAGGGTCAACGAGCGGATAAAGAACACGGAGGGTGAATGAACCTGACTGATCTGCTTCGCAAGAATGACATAGACCCCAAGCAGGTACTTGTCTTCCGCCATCGCCCGACCGAACCCGCACTTAATCGGGCTTTGCCGTTGCTGGCGTCGGAGAGACCGGAGCTGTTCAACGCCTACCAGCAGACCCAAGGCAAGACGCTGGAAAAGGTGATGGCGGGCGGGAAGGCGCGATATATCGCCTCGTTCATAGGACACGAAGCGGGAAAGGCTCTGTTCATCGGGCTGTATTCGATTGCTGGATCGAAGCCACTGACAGCTAGGCAGTTCTGGCAGGCTCCGGCTCATATTGAGCTAAAAGAATTCGGCATGACCGGCCTCGACCCCGAGGAAGAGTCGAGATCGTCTGTCCTCCTCTTCGACCTCGGGTTAACTGACTTCCGCGCCGACTGGAAAGGCAAGTTGGTCGTTGGCTGGCCCCCACCCGAGCGTGCCTGGTGGCGCTGGGCTGATCGCAACGATTTCCCGGTGCTCGCCATCACCGAAGACAGCGCACTCGATCCGACCGTGAAGCCGTGGAAAGAAATTGCCTTGCGATGGAAGGAGCTAAGCGTGCTGCCGACCCGCTATAAGTCCGTACTGTTGCAGTGGCGCGGTATCTACTACATCTTCGATGAGTCGGATCACAAAGGCTATGTCGGCTCTGCCTACGGAGAGAAGAACCTGTTTGGTCGGTGGTCGAACTACGAGGCTACCGGAGACGGAGGAAACACGCTACTGCGAAAGCGCGACCCAAAGAATTTTCAGTTTACGATTTTGGAGCTGGTCTCCCCAGCAGCCGATTCCACCGACGTGATCCGACTGGAGGCCAACTGGAAAGACAGGCTACACACGCGTGCACCGCACGGGCTGAACGAAAACTGAGGACACCACGATCATTCTCGCTGAAGGCACAACCCAACAATGTTCAGAATCTCTGGCGGAGAACACCTCTACGGTCAGGACGAGGACGATATTTACGAAATGATGCCTGACGTTTTTCGCAGTATAATAGTGGTAATCGTGAGCCGCTCTTCGTCCCCGGAGGTTCTGCCATGTGGATTCTCGTTCCCTGGAAACCAGTCGTTCTCGTGTGGGGACTGCTGAGTGGGATGATACTGGTTAGTTTCGTTGCATCTTCGTTGCTTGAAGGAAAGAACCCCTTCGCCCCAGGTGCGACCATCATACAGCCCACTAACGTGAAAGCTGATGCTGCGCAAGCGGGGCAACAGCCTAAGCACTCTCACAAGGCGGTTCGTACTCCGAATCAGTGAGACCTGAGAGATCTTGTTCTGCCGATTAGCCTGGTTAGCCTTTTCGGTCACGCCTCGCCTGTTTTTCCTTGCCCAATATTCTCTCCAGCTTTTGCTTCAGCATGACTTCTGCTGGAGAACGTCCTTGGCGTCCGAGCCATGAGACAAAGTCCTTCATTTTGACTTCGTGCTTAACAGGCGGCTGCTGGACAACAACAGCGACGGTTGTGAATCCCTGGCCGATCTCCCCTACCCAGCTATCCTGCTGCAAGGCCGCAAGAGCGATAGCGACGGCCTCATAGAGTGTCTCCGCGTTGACCGCTATGGAGTGCTCAACGTCTTGAAGATCCCTGACCGCAACTGTGCACGTTCGAAGAACCACGTGCAAGATCGTAGCATATTCGCCTTTTGTTCGCCAATAACAATGGCGGTGTGCTGGGCAAGTTCGTTCCGGTTCGTCCGTCACTCACTTGCTGAAGTCACCGCTGGGAGAGGTTGGGGAGCGGCAACATTCGTCCGCGTAGTGCGCAGAGATTCTACACCACCTGAGAACCGCCCCCTGAATCCATCCTGGTAGTAACGATAAATGTGGCCAACGGCACTAGTGCCAACGACGGCAGGATCAGCTGCCAAACGTATGGTATAGGTGGGGGCCGGCCAATCCTCTGTTAAAAACATTTGTACGTGGGCAAGGCACGATCCAGGCATGACTTCGGCACAAACAAGGTGAGCGCGCCATCCATCCGGCCGGGCGTTAGGATTTAGCATCTCTCCAAGAAGAGGGTGTTGCCGCACTCCTATGAATTCGTTGATCCGGGTGATAGGTCCTTCGAAATCTTCGGAGATGAACTGACGGAGCCGGGAGAATAACGGTTCGTGACCGGTATAGTTGGTGAACTGCGTGAGAAAGTAGTGGAAGCCAACCTTGGCAAAGGCTCGAAAGTATCGAGCGTTCAATTCGACTTTTCCGACAGCTCCTTCAAAGACCTTGCTTCCTGGGGTACCTTCTCCGAATTCGGCTGCAGGCCATGCCTGCCTGAGAAGTGGCTCCACCCAAGCTCTTTCGTCCGGATCACACGATAGTCGAGTCCCAAAAGGCTTGACTACTCCGAGATCCTTGAATGCTTGGAGCAGTCGCTCAGCCGTTGTATGCTCGCGGATTGGGAGATGGTGAGTCTTCCCAGAACTCTCGACAAAGATCAGTTCTCGCAGTTGTCTGGCGTGGCCATTCTCGATTTCGAGATTAACTTCCACACCCCAAACTGGATCAAATGCACTGAATTCTTGACGTCGCCCCCCGGCGCTTCCCCTGTAGAAAGGGTTGACTTTGTCGTGGTGTGCACGGCCTTCAATGCCGTACCACCTGCGGAAAAAGCCTTCCGGGCCGCATCGGGCTAGCTGCTCATCTAATACGCCTAAACGCTTGTTATTGCAGTCTTCGCAGACGCGATTTTCTAGATTTGGTGCGCCGGTAAATTCCCCGAACGCCGCAGGCAGAACGTGCTCCAGCGAGTTTGCGGGAGAAGAGCAGTAAAGGCACTTGCCAGTGCTTCTCATAGGCTCATTATCTTCCGAATCCGCGGGTAGAAAAAGCTGTTACGACATTCCAGGTGAATCGCGATGAGCATCCCAAAGAAATTGACACATGGCCCGACTCTCGAAGGATGACTGATAATGGTTTCTTCAGACTGATGAACATTCTTCTGACCAGCACCGGATTTCTCGAAGATCCCGAACACAAGCTTCTGATCCAGATGTTGCACGACCATCAGAACATCGTCGCGACCCTACCCTTTGACCGGCTGATCAACTACCTTAGGTTCGATCCGAGCAGCAGTTGGGCTAGTGTGGACGCAATTGTATGTAAAGGGGATACAGACCCCGAAGGAATTCCGGCCTATACGTTAGAACGTGCTCTGAAACTCGCTGCCGATGTTCGTGATCTTCACGAACACTGTGCAATGAGGGACGGGCGCAAATGGAAATCTATTCCATTCGTACTCATTTCGGAGCAGCCATATTATTTCGTGTACCCTGAAGAGATTTCGCGGCTCAAGGTTACTATCGTCAAGCCTTCCTCTTACCTTTTGGAAATCCTACGGAAAATCACAGATGCTGTTGATGACTACACCAAGCGGGTTCTCGATGATTACAGCAAAATGGGGTTGCTTGTCCGATTTGAGAAAGGGCGGGCTCAGATAGGTCCGGCGCTTAAGAAGAAGGAGCCGGAAATGGAGAGCTCTTACTACTATGCACCGGCCGATAGGCGCACTAACAGGAGATGGATGACAGTGATGCGCGATAATGAGGGCCTTCGGGCCGACGTAGAGCTGTTCCAGCAACTGCTCGACATGAATACCAGCGAAACTGAAATGCAAAAGTTTTTCGAGGAGCACCCTTTTTTTCTGATGCAAGCTCGCCTTGGCATCCAAATTCCACATCCCATCTACGCAACTAGGAGGTGGTCTCCCGATTTTGCTTTTACGTCTATTCTCGGCCCGCGTGACGTTAAGGACATCGAACTTCTCGAAATGAAAGGCCCCGTGGAGAAACTATTGAATTACCACAAAAACCATCCAGGGTTTACGTCGATCCTGCACAGTGCTATCGATCAGGTGCGCGACTACGGACGTTATATCAGCCATCCGGATAATCATCGAAAGATGATGAACCAACTAGGCTACATTCCGACGGAGTCTAAACTCGCCGTACTCATCGGAAGGGATTATCGAGATGCGGAAAGAATGGAAATACTAGAGCGTCGACGCAGTGAAGCGCCGGAAATCGAGATTATCACTTATGACAAAATACTCGAGACTCAAGCAGCGCAGCTAGGTCGGATTGTCGTTCCTGATTTCGGTCTTTCTACTCTACGACTGGCACTCTAGATCCGATTTTCTCTTGCCCGATGTCGTTCTTCGCTTCCACTCTTTGACGTTGCTGATTTCAAGATTTACGGTCATCAGGTCTGTGCTCGCACGATTCGCAACGGCAACCGCGTTGCTGTGGGGTGTACGGCAGTGCGATATACTGCTTTAATTATGAATGCGCCTGAAATCGTCGTGGCGCACATTCGGTCCCATCCTACGTTTGTCATCGTCGATTCGATGGACAGATGGAACCACATGGGCGCGACACTGGCGGATGCGGTGTTACAGCGCGGAATCGACTACAAGGCAGTCGTCGAGCCTAGGGTGAAGAACCTGAAGGCCGCTCATCCGGAGGCGATCACTACCAGCGTCTTCTCACGCGTCCTCGAACGTCATGGAGCCCCGAAGGTCTTGGATTGGACGGATGGCCCAAAGCCGCAGACATTAGTGGCGCTCGTCGGGGTGCTCCTAGAGAATGGCATCGAAACCGAAGAGGAGCTTTGTGTGTGGCTCGAACTTCCCGAAAGCATTATCCGCCTTCACCAGATCAAAGGGATCAAGGACAAAACTACGGACTACCTGAAAATTCTGGTAGGCGCGCAGACCGTCGCCGTGGACATGCACCTGTTTGGGTTTCTGGAAGAAGCCGGAGTTCCCACGCGCGACTATGCGGAAGCACATCGAATCCTTCGGGAAGTGGCTGAGCTTCTCGGGGTTGAAGCGTCGAAGCTAGACCACAGCATTTGGCGCTACGGGTCATCGCTGCCAACTAAACGGCGTGCGCGTTTGTGTCAAGCGCCGCGTGCGATTCCCGCCTAATCGACCCGGAATGCCGGGCCGATCTCGACATAACCAAGCAAACAGCGATGGATGGATGTGACATCCGCGATTAGAGAGCCTTCGCCACTTCAATCGCTGTTTGAAGCTGCGTGTCGATGCCTTCTCTTAAAGCGTCTCGCGAAAGTTCGATACAAAACGTCGGAGTTATTCCGTTGTTTTCGAGCATCCTTCCTTGCCACGTCAGGTAGCCAGCGACCGGCAGACCAAGAATATATCCGTGGCCGACCTTGTACGCGCTGCCGCTCAGGAGACGGCCGGGAGTCTTCGTTCCCACAATCGTTGCGAGATTGTTTTCCTCCGCAAACGCTGAGACCATCTCGCCAGCGCTCGCGGTGTGCTCGTTTACCAACAGCACGACTCGACCGTGGAATCGTCGCTGGCCGAGTCCCTCGGTGACGACGAGGATAGACTTTTCGACGAAGGCATATCTGGCCGCTAACCAAATGAGGGTCGCTTTGCGGGACGGAATCCGTCCGAATCGGGTCAGTTCCTCGCGACGATATCCGCGCTCTCGGCGTTTCCGCGTGAGACTATAGCCAACCTCAAGTTTTCCGGGCGTCAAATAGCTCATCAGGCGCAGCCCGCCGATTCCTCCGCCAGTATTGCCGCGCAGATCAACGACTAGCCGGGTACAACCGTCCAGAGACTCAATCGCACGATCAATGTCTTTCGCAACGTCGATTCCAATCACGCCAGGGAACATAGCGACTTTGAGCAGGCCAATTTCATCGGTCAACCTTTCGGCGTGTACGGCTTCGGGCGCGGTAACCGGATGTGTCTTTGACTTGGGCACGGGCAGTTGGAGTTTAACCGTCTGCTGTCCTCCGTGGAGCTTCTCGATCAGTAGGCTCGCCGACTCGCCGACCGAAAACGTTAGATCATCTGGAGGTCGAATCTCCCGTCCACCATTGCTTAGCAGCAAATCCCCAGGCCGTATCCCTGCCGAGTACGCTGGACCACCTTGGTGCACATCCTGAAACATCCAGCGATCACCGTCGTTGCCGGCGATGCACTGCATCGTTGCATTTATGGCGTGCCGAGCCGGTATGTTTCGCATTCCGGCATGTCGGAAGCCGGTGTGGCTAGTTTTGAGCTCGGCCACGAGGCTCTGAACTTCCTTCTCGAATGTCGCCGAGTCGGCGCGTGCGAGAATTTGGTCCCGACGGTTCTTAGCCAGCTCAGTCCAATCCACTCCATTCATAGAAGGATTGAAGTGCTTGGTTTCCACCAAGCGACAGACCTTGTCGAAAATCTTTGTGCGCTCTTCAAGAGTCAAGTTCATTGCTGTTTGATCCCAATCGGTGCGGAGGTCTCCCCTACGGCGACGAATGCTGCCCAATAGAATGGGCTCACCTGCTCACCATACTTCGCCAACAAGTCTAGCTTCGCTCCTCGAAGCGCAGAGCCGGTATCCTCACCTTGGCCCAGTCGCTGGTAGAAGCGACCCATCAGCGCGCTCGCGAACGTGTCGTCGGCGCTCCACAAACTGGCGACAACCGATTTCGAACCTGCTACCAAAAAAGCTTCCACTAGACTGCTAACGCCCTCTTGTCCCTGTATTTTCCCCACGCCCGTATCGCAAGCGGATAGCGTAGTCAGTTCGGCATTCAGTCGCAATCTGATGATCTCCCGTACTTGAAGCAGTCCGTCATCACCAGATTTCGAGTCTGTCCCCAAAACCAGCGCGGAGCGCTCCGGATACTGCTTATCTGCGAACCCGTGGACAGCTAGGTGCAAAACACGAAACTGGTCGAGCGGCTCCTTCTTGAATGCAGTTTCGGTGGCGCCCTTACCCAGCAGGATTACCGCCTCCGGTCCGACAATTTTACCGATTTCCTCGACCTCTTCCCGAGTTTGTGGAAGGTCTTGAAGCCGCATCCCGGACAGGTCTGCCATGCCGCGAAGAACCCGTCCGCGGACCGTGTCTGGAGCCGGAAGTTTTCTGCCCGCTCCGCCTTGATTCTCGTAGGCAACATCACCTACACCGAGAAACGGACTCGCCGCGCTTTCATTCTTCCTCGCTCTACGCAAGACATCAAGGATGGTTCCGGAAGGCACGTAACTTATCACGCGAGACTTCAACAGATACTCTCCCCGGTTATCGCGCAGCGCTTCGAATGGAAGCAGGTTCAAGGCCCCGTCCGGCGCAATGATGAGTCTTGCCGCTGTCTTCGCCTCCGGGATCGGTTCCAGGAGTGTCCGGAAAAGACGTTTCGAGGTTTCTACCCCCGCACCCTTTGCTCGTACCTCATCGACAAATTGCTCCACCAGTTTTTCGACTTCCTTGCGCCCAATCGGCAGCGCTTGAACGTGCGCGCCCCGGCGCGTCACCGAAATACAGAAGGAGATGGGATCATCCAGCACATACTCCAGTAGCACTTCATCTGGACGCAGGTCGTTTTCCACATTCGTCAACGCGGCTGGCTGGACCGGAAGTCGTCGGTTGGGAACGTCTTCTCTGGTCCACGCCAGACCTAGCCGTCGTTCGTATTCAACGAGGTTGTCCAGCAATTGTTCTCGTTCCCGTACGCCGTTGGTCTGCATGAGTCGCGCCTGGAGACCTGCAACATCGCCTTCCAGCGTGGCTGTCTGATCTGATTCCGTTGCGGGCTGCGCCTTTCTATCTTTAAGAGCCCATGCGAGAGTTCGGCCTCGAACACGTTCGAGAACTGCGAACGCTCCGGGCTCGTCACCGTTCTTGGTGACAAGTTCAAAGTGTCGAAGATAAGTCTCGCTCATCGCTGCGGCAACGGAACTGTTCCAATATGGCTCATCGACGCTGATAAGCATTCCCTCTATCACATCTTCCGCCTGTTGGTAGAGAGCATTTGCTTCGGCAAAGTTCCCACGACGCGCCTTCAAATCAGCGAGCATCGTCAAGTTGCGAGGCACATAATAACGATCACCAACCCTCTGGCTCGCGGCCAGACCCTGAGTCGCACGCTCATCTGCTGTGACAAGATCTCCCGCATCACGATAAATTTGCGCCAGTTCGAACATGGCGTCGGCTTCCATCCGGTAGAACTGAGCTTGGGTCGCGAATTGGCCGGCATCTTCCAAATACTTCACCGCCTGTTGTCGATCCCCTTTCTGTGCCTCGAGTTTTCCCAGAAGAATGAGCAATTGTGCCTCATGGCCGCGCTTCTGCTGCGACCGCGCTTTGGTCAGTGCGCTCTCAAGCACCGACTTTGCCTCTTCGGTTCTGCCCAATGAGACCAGGGTTTGAGCTTTTCCTTCATACCCCATGAATGGAAGTCCACAATCAGGACAAGCCTCCGCTAGCTTGATGGCTCTTTCGAAAAATTTCAATGCTTCCGCGTGGCGATTGACTTCTTCGAAACCTCTGCCAAGCAATTCTAGGAAGCGCACCTGGCCAGCGGTGTCACCGTTCGCCATAGTGGAAAGAAGTGCACCACCCAGAAGTCTGGCCGCCCGTCCCGGATTCCCTTCTAGGAAGCCAATT
The DNA here is from genome assembly GCA_963789205.1 of uncultured Acidobacteriaceae bacterium. Lineage (GTDB taxonomy): Bacteria > Acidobacteriota > Terriglobia > Terriglobales > Acidobacteriaceae > Acidiflorens. The sequence continues at coordinate 769,204 of CAWBJV010000004.1, read as the reverse complement.
AGACCCAATTCGCCGGATGCCCTCGTCACCCATTGATCCTCGCCCAAGCTCTTTGCGATGTCCTGTGCTTCTAGCCAGTCGCGCTTTGAAGCTCGGTAGTCAATCTCGATGTCCGTGTAGCCCTTCGCAATCAGGCACCAAAGTCGCAGTTTCTTGTCAGCCTGCACAATGGGATTCTGGAGTTGCCCGTTCAAGAAGCGTGAAAGATCGACAAACGACATTGTCTCGGCTTCTGATCTAAGCAGGCCGATCTTGGCGTGAAGTTTATTCCGCGCATCGTCCCGCTCCGAGAACAGCTTCTCAGCTCTGGCATAGAGCGGGGCAGCCGCGGGTCCGTTGCTTAGAAAATAGAAACGGTCCGCGGCTTTAAGCAATACCTGAGGGTCTGACGACCGTTGCACATCAGCGGAGGTGAGGCGAATCCTAGTTGCCTCTCGACGGTATCCGGTGACGACGTAGTACGAGACAGCAATGAGGACTACCACGATGGTGGTAGCTAGCCCCGCTCGTATTGAGACACGTCTGCCCATACGGAAACCACACAAATGTGGAATCTACGATGTGGTCGCGACGAGGCGGTGCAAGACGATGGCGATTGCTGAAAAAACCCGAAATCTTCCAGATAGTCTCTCAGTTTGCGAATAAAAAATAAAGCGGGTGGACCCGACACCGCTTGTCCATCAAGCTTTTCGACGGAGTTACTTATCGAGTGCCCGAGCTACAGCAGCGATAACGGCCTCACTGAAAGCCGGGGTTCCTTCTATGTCAAGTCTGGAATTTCGAATTGGTCGCTGCAGCCGTACGGCCAACTCATTGCTGACGGCCGCATCGAGATCCGAGACGCAGTTCATTGCCTTTGTAATTCGCAGCAGTATGCCGCCGGGCCGGCGGTTGACGGTCATAGTGTTGCCGCCGAAAATGAACTTCAGCTGAGGACCAAAGCGCTGTTCGATAGCCTTAATTAGGCCGGACGCGTCAGGTGAGCACGAAAATAAGAAATCCTCCCGGCTGACACGATTGGCTGGAACTGCGGCAACGACCGGAACCCGTGGACCTGCCAAGGCGTTTTCGGTGCATGTCAGGTCTTGAATGCGCTGTAGTTCCTCGCGGAAGCTAAGCCGGATGCCTTCGTACCAAGACACAGGCAGAAACGTAAACATTGGGCCGCTGCCGGTAACGCACACAAGCACCACAACGCGCAGGCGATCAGATCCCGGTTCGGAAATCCGCTCTCGTAGGCGCTTGATCAGATACTCAGCTTCGCTGTACCCGCCCCCGTCAAAGAACTCGAGAGCATACCCGTAAGGCAGCTGTTTGTGACAGATCTCTCGTGCCAACTTGGTAATGTCCCCCGGCTGAGGCCCTTCATGCTCCGCGATTGCGTCAACATCGCGGAGGAGAGCGGCAGCCCGCTTGTTACGCCCGCATTCGAAGGTGACCAGCGCGCGGGGCTTAGGGAGGTGAAGCTCCTCGGGTTTGGGGATACCTATGTCGAAACGACCCCGTGAAGAGGCATCGCCTGTATTGCGGTACATGAGCTCCGTGTACCACTCAGCTTGGGCCAGCAGTGTCCCTCCGCCGCCCGCTCGCGTGTACTTACCGTTATCGGGAAGATTTGTCATGAGGCGATGGTAGAGATAGTCTCTTATGCCAGTGTCGCCATGGAACCCGGGACGGAAGCGAACAAAGGCCTCGATTGTCTCGACTACGCTGCGATCTACAGCTTCGATGATGATCGATTCAGTAATGAGGCTCATTCTCTTTCGACGCCAGATTACACTGACAAGCAGTCCTTGCACTCACCACTAGGTGATCCGTTGCCGACTCGGGGATCTGAAAATGGAGCGCTCCAGTCAGCTCCAAGCTGAGCTGTCCGGGAGAGTATCACGGGCAAACCGGAAGTAATGCCCCGGGTTGGCAGGTTGCTCCCCAGAATCGTGTTTGCAATGCCTGAATCGAGCCATTCCGGTTGGTTGACCATTTCGGAACGCTTTTTGAAGATCACTTCTGAAACAGCGTCTCAGGGACGTATTCCTCGGCGCAAGCAGCGTCATCGTTCTTCACTGAATTGACCCGAGAACTCACGCGGTAGCGGCGCATGGAATCTGCTTGGTATGGTTTGAGTAAATCGAGAATGTCATCGACTTGCTGGAATCCTGGATCAAGCCACCGATCATGGTCTTCACCCTTGAGAATGACCGGCATTCTGTCATGAATGTCGGACAGAAGCACATTTGCCGAAGTTGTGATGATCGAACACGTTTCGACGAGTTCCCGTTCAGGGTTCCTCCAGCGGTCCCAGATTCCAGCGAACGCAAAGATTGAATCGTTCGCGGGGGTAAAACAAAAGGGAGACTTCCCCTTGCTGAATTTCGACCACTCGTAAAACCCATCAGCGGGAATCAGGCAGCGGCGAGACAGCAAGGGTTCGCGGAAGGCGGGCTTCTCGGCAATCGTCTCGGCCCTGGCGTTAATCATTTTGTAGCCGGCTTTGGCGTCCTTCGCCCAGAACGGGATTAGCCCCCAACGTATCCGCGAAAGGGATCGAACGGGGCGAGTCGCGTCCTGGCGGACGACGGGCACACTCTGGCTGGGTGCAATGTTGTAACGAGGACTCCAATCAGCGTCATCCCCCACATCGAAGACCTCAGCCAGAATTTCCTTTTCCCGGGCGAGGCGATAGCGTCCGCACATTGGTAGATTTTAGCGCGGTACCGGTTCACACCGGCCCGTTTCTAAAACCCCCTTTCAAACCGTGCGTGCAGTTTTCCTGCACACGGCTTACCGATGATCGTACTGGTGTGGCTTGCGCCGGGTAGTGCACGGTGCCACGCAGCCGATACAAGCCCATACCCACAAACCGATCGTGGGTCCACTTCTCAAATCGACCGGTTCGCTGGCCGCCGCGCCGGATCATCCAGCGCCTCAACCGCGTGAACACGTAGCTGTCGAGTTGATTGAACTTCCGTTCGGCATTCCCCGACCGGAAGTAGTTTCCCCATCCCCGGAGCACGGGATTCAGCGTCGCAATGATCTGCTTCACATCCCTCCCGCTATGCCGCGAATCGGTCAACTCGTGCACGCGTTCCCGGACTCGCTTCATCGCTTTGGGCGACGGCCAGCGCTGCATGAAGTGCCAGCGCGGGTTCCGTTGTATGCTCCGCTTCTTTCGAATCGTGCAGCCCAAAAACACAAAGCTTTCCTTCCCACGTCGCAAGTCCACCATCCGCGTCTTCTCCGGATGCAGTTTCAGACCCAGCCAGTTCATCACCAGCCCGATCCGTCGAAGCGCTTCCTTAGCCTTTGATTCCGTACGGCACATCGCTACGAAATCATCGGCATACCGGACCAGCAAGCCGAGCGACGAACATCTCGCCGCCCAGATCCGGTCCAGTTTGTTCAGGTAGATGTTAGCCAGCACCGGCGAGATCACTCCACCCTGCGGTGTTCCCGCCAGCGTTTCTCTCACCGTGCCGTCTTCCATCACTCCCGCGTCCAGCCACTGGCGTATTAATTTCAATACCCTGCGATCCGAGATTCGCTCCTTGACCAGCCCGATCAGTAGGTTTCGATCGATCCCGTCAAAGTAACCCTGAATGTCCGCATCCACGACAAAATTGTGGCCCTGGTTGCCCGCCTCGCGGATCGCTTCCAGCGCCTGTGCCGCACTCCTCTTCGGACGGAAACCATAACTGCATGGTTGAAAATCCGCTTCGAAAATCGGTTCGATCACCAGTTTCGCCGCCATTTGGATCACCCGGTCCCGTACCGTGGGTATTCCCAGTGGCCGCTGCTTCCCGTCTGCTTTCGGTATCCATCGCCGCTTCACCGGGGAAGGACGATATCGGCCCGCCTTGAGTTCAGCATGTATCCCTTCGAGAAACTGTCTCACTCCCTGTTCCTCGATGGATCGCAGCGTGATGCCATCCACGCCCGCTGCTCCCTTATTGCTGCGTACCCGCTTCCACGCTTCCCACAGAACGTCACTTCTGTAGATCCGGTCGTACAGCGCGTGAAAACGTCGTGTCTTACTCGTCTTGGCACACACCCATAGCCTGCGCTGGAGTTGTCGTACTTTTTCAATGGGGTTTTTGGCCGTTTCCAGCATGCCCTCGCACTTACCTCCTTGCAGGCCCGATCAAAGCAGGGTCCCTTCCCTCCAGCGCGTTGTGTTGCGCGCCTTCTCCGGTACTACGAACCCCTCGGACTCCCTCCCGGCTCCGTGCGCTTTCCGCCTTCCGGCTTTATACGCACGGTCGTTGCCCGACTTGGCTGCCGGGGAGGGTCTCTCCTGTTCCGCGTTCTTCTCTGGGAAACGTGCCACCGCCCTCTACCCCGGAAAGGTCCAGCAGTCGCTCCGGTCTCGACTGCTGTCTGTTGCCTTCGCCGTGACATGATCGGCTCGGCCCTTTCAAACACCTTTCGGCTGATACTCTGACGTGGCTGCAGCGTTCACTTGATGTTGCGGCCCGTTCCCTTGCTCCCTGCTCTTTCACAGGCTTTTGACACCCCGCTCTGGCCACCAGAATCTCTTCCGACGGCTGGGGTCTGCTACCGGGCGCTCCGGCGCTTACCCGGACGGATCTCTCATCCGCTAGAACAACGCGTCTTTCAGGACGCACCATGGAGAGAGTATAGGGGAACCGATGCGACTCACGTTTTCCTCCCCACGCGGCGAAGTTTCAGCGTGAAGGGAGAAACATGGAAACCTCAAGGGGCGATTCGAAGAGTCGCGCTTTGACGCCGCTGGCGCCGTGTCCTCATGGGGCGGCATGAAATACCCTCCGAGCGCGCCTCACCACAGGTCGAGCCTTCAATGTTTTCCAGCTGATAATGTTCCCGCCTTTTGTGATAGACAGCTCGGGTTCCATCGATAGCGCAATATTGGCCTTCAACCGAAAACTAACGAGGGTGTTGTCGTCGAACTCGATAACGATTGCGCTAAAATCTTCATCGTTTGCAAACCGCACCTGCCTGACGGTTTTGCCCTTCAAGGTCGGATATTCAACGCCCTCGGCCTTGGCACGTACTGTCCCCTTTTTCAAGTATCCCTCCTTCAGTGGAATCGAAGACGCAAGCCCTTTAGTTCCGGAGATATCTTGGCGCACTCGCGCAATAGGTGTCGGGCGTCATGCTCAACGGTCCACAGAAAGTCCGTGATACAGCCGTCCGTCGCTCTGCTCCTGCTAAGTAGTCGCGGTCCGAGCACCTCGATATGGAGACTGTTAAACGTGATCAACCGCTTCGTCGTGCTTTTCTGTTTCATTTGATTATCCCTGCGGCTGCCACAACGGAGTGTCGTCGGGAACTAAACCAATAGTCCTAACAAGTTTCTGATCCCCGGTCTTGCAATCGAAGAGCTCTAATTTGCCCGTCAGCCGGACATCCAGCGTTATTGTCAATTCAGTCTGGTCCTGAAATTCTAGGGAGATGTACCGGGATTCCAATTCGTTGGTGATACTGACGGCCTCCAGCACTTTGCCTCTGATACTGCGCCTGAATGTGTCCAGATTTAATTTTCGCTCCTGTCGTTCATGCTTCCGCTTTGCCATTCGGTATACTCCTGTAACTAAATTCATTCATCTTCAATCCTGTAGTACTCCCGAATCACTTTGAAATTCCCGGTGCTGACATCCGATAAATCGATGCTGTCGGTCAGGATTTTGGCACTGAACTGCAAGGAAAAATTCGTCTTGTCCCTGAACCGGATACTCACGTACAAGCTGCCGTCCTCGAATGTATGGCTGACCCAATCCACGATCTTCCCGTTGACCTCCCGATACCTACGGCGTAGCCCTTCATGGCGCTTTTTTATTTTCTCCTCAAGGATTTTCTGTTGTTTTGCGCTTATCGGGGCTACCGTGATATTTCCCACCTGGACGGCCTTCGGTTTTGCCATAGCTCCCCGCTCCTAAACGTGGGTTTCGCCGGCGGTTTGGTTCACGCTCGATGGAGCCTACCGCGAAGTAAGAGCCTGGTGATGAAATTTAAGTGTCGTGGCCCGAATAGCGACCAGTCAGCCCCTATGTCGGCTGCAAGCCAATGAAATCAAAAGAGAATACCCTGAACTTATCAGCGAAGGCGGTGCATGAACGGTTTTCACGCTGGCCGGAATCTCGGACAGGCGCATTATGGCTCTGTAGACCGACGAAAACCTTTACAATGTGGAGGCAAGTTGAGGGGGTAGGAAGCCGCCTGTCGCAGCGCAGCGTAGCTCCGGGCGGCTTTTTGCGTTTAGAATCCGATGTGAATAAAGTGTGCGGAAGGTTGATCGGCTTTCGTGCTCCAAATCCCAATTAGTCTCTTGCGATCAATCGGCGGTCACGATGCAGGGTTGTGCGGGGTAGTCCAGTAGCCAGCTCACACTTCTTTCCTGGAGCAGCACCACAGGTCGGGCAACGGATGGCAAGTATCTGTTTTGGGCTGATGCCTTTTTTCGTCACCGGAAGGATAATCCCAAAATCCTATCCATAGGGATGGTCAATATTGACCATTTCCGGCAATTTACGTGCCGCCCGTTAGTCAACCAATGTTCAAACTGGTGTCTTGCACACAAAAATAGGCGGGGCGCTTTTTGCGCCCCGCGTGAACCTTACGCCGCAGACTTGGGTTTTGGTTTTGTCTTCGCATTTGGTGGTTTGCTGCGCTTCGCGGCGAACTCCGCCGCCACTGATTTCTCTACCTTCTCGACATCCACCCGAAACCGCTTGGCGGCATCCATGAGCAGGTCTTGCGATACATCCCCCCGCTGGTAGGCCGAGTCGAGCAAGCTGATTTCGAGCAAAAGCCGCGAGAGCGCAGCTTCATCATAAGTGCTGATCTTCTTCATCAACACTTCCTGCGGCGGCTTGGTGGTTTTGGCAGTATCAACTTTTTGCCGCTTCGCCAAGACCGGGACTTGGTTGTAAGACAAATGGCCGATGGTGTATTGCGCGACCGTGAGTAAGTCGGCTTTCTTCAACGGCGCAGCCACACGCTCTAGCACCTTGGCCAAGACGCAATGGCGAATAGTGATGGCCTGTTTGCTTTTTTCGATTCGCTTGCGTTCCTCGGCCCGTTCCTTGGCAACTTGCTCGGGCGACGGCGTGTCGGGATGATGCACTCGGCATGAGGGGTCGGCGCAGACCTTAACCAGTTCTCCTCGCCTTCCACCGTCCATGACCACTGCTTCGGTCATCTTCTGGCATGGCTTCTGTTGAGGGGCGACTTTGGAGCTTGTGCCGTTGGTTTTGGCCTTTTTGATTTCAAGCTCCACGTAACGACTCTTTCCCAATGGAGCGCCTTCGCGGCTGTTCCAAGCGGAAGAAATTTGCACCAGTTGAGGTCTGGTTTCGAGTGCCTTCGACACATGCGCGTCGATCTTGGCACGGAAACATTGCGGATCGGTACAAGAGTCCTTGCGCACATCGGCAAAAAGCAGCTTGTTATATCCGGTACGTTTAGGACAATTGCTGCACGAACCTGCTGCTGGAACGAGGGCCTCGTTCTGCTTGTCGAACGGGGCAGACGCCAGTTGTAGCAGGATGTTGGACTCAATCCATACCGCAAGTTCGCGCACCGGAATGAGCACTTGGGTATTGCCATCGTTCGTCCACATGCCGCGAAACGCCGCGTTGAAGGCTTCCTGCTGTTGAGAATCCGGCAGTTTGGCGATCAAGAGTGCGTGGCCAATGGCAATTGTATCTTTCAGGAATGCCTCGGCCACGGATGGAATTAACTCTGCCAGTTTGATGCGGCCTTGCACATAAGCCTCACTCTTACCCGCTCGGGCCGCGATGCTGGCGATAGTGTAGGTAGGTCCTCCGAGTTGCAAGAGTGACTTGAAACCGAGAGATTCTTCAAGCGGGTGGATGTCCTCGCGTTGTAGGTTTTCGACTACCTGGGCCTCGATGGACTCCGCATCCGTCAATTTGACCACGCGGACAGGGACGGTTTCCAGTTCCGCCAGCCTCGCCGCTCTTAGGCGACGTGCGCCAGCGACAACTTCATACTTGCTTTCCTCCAGTTCACGCACCAGAAGAGGGGCGAGAATCCCTTGCGTTCTCATGCTGGCGGCAAGTTCTTCGAGGTTCTTTTCATCGAATCGCTTGCGCGGATTGGTAGCGGACTCCACCAGTATGCCGATGGGAACGCCTCGATATTCGTTACTGATTGCGGTGTTCTGCGAGTCTTGCATGGCTATTCTCCTTTTCATTGTGTTTGCTCCTTCGGTTGTGGTTGGGACGTGGCTGTCACACATTGGGCGTGACGACCTGCACCGTTATTTGAGTTGGGGTTTTGTGATGAGTTAAGCGGCAACCGCCGCTGGTTCGGGGGCAATGCCCCCGAGAATCACAGCAGCGGTCTGTTGCACGGCTTCCAAACTCTCGCGGAGAAGATCAGCGTCTCCATGCCAGAGCTGGATGTAATCGGCGGATGCGGTTCCGGTCTCAAGCCCTATTGCTTGGCAGACCACGAAGGCCACGGCTTCGGCCTCTGTCTCGCGGACTTGCTTGGTCGTCAGGGTGCGACGGTCGCCCCGGTGCAACATCTCGTGGGCGATCTCGTGCGTTAGCGTGGAAAACTCCTCGGCGGGTTGCATCCCGGAAAGCAGCGTGATTTTCCCGCCAAACGAGAGTCCTTTGGCGGGAGCGATTCTCTCGGAGAAACTAAGGTCGACGCTTTGCGCTTCTACGAACTTGAAAAGTCGTTCGCGGTATCCGCTCACGTCGCCGTTGACTTCGGTCAGCGTGGGAAGCTCTTTGCCTTCGGTCTGAGTAACGTCGAACACATACACGCCTCGAAAACCGTACAAAGTGCGCTGACTCTCCTTGGCGTCGGTATTCTGTTCCGCATTCTCTTCTTTATTGCGCTTGTTGCCGACCATTGGGGCGAGAATGAAAATGCCCTTTTCGCCACGCCGGACGAAGCGGCCAAGCGAAGTCCAAGTGCGGTATCCGGCAACGTGGGTGGCGTCCGGTTTCTGTCTCGCAATGAGCATGATGTTGCCGAAGCTGTAGTTGCGAAACTTGGCCATCGCTCCGAGATACTGTGTGATGACTGCACTCTGCCCGGACTCCAGCGATTGCACCAGATAATCCACGGCTTCTTTGGTTTTGAGGTTGACTTCTTCTAATTTCATGTTTTTTCCCTTTCTGCCGGTATCGGCTTGTTTTTTTCTTCACTAGAGCGCAGCGGGAAAAAACAAGCCGATCCGGTGGAAGGGACAGAACGGAGACCGAAGGAGGGTGGCAGGGCGTGAGTGAAAGCGCGGTTCGTGCCAAACGGGGTTGGGTTTAGTTTGGCGCGAAACCGGCGCAGTCCGAAACGCCCGCCCGAGCCGCGGCCAAGCGGCGTCCACCCGCAAGAGGGCGCAGTGGGTAGAAGATGGCGTAGCCTTCCGTTTGAAATGGCTAGAGGCTTGACTATGGGAGGGCCGTGTTCCCTGTGCGCGCGGTCAGATTCCAAAGATTGTCGAGGGCGACCGCCAATGGGGTCGCAGATACTCAGAGAACGCGGTCGGAGTCGGTATACTGCTAAGTTCTTTTGTCGCCGTGTGTGATGGTGTAGTGTGGTTAGCAATCCACAATAGGCTGTCGCGACATGGCTACGGGTCTGATGCCTGAGCGCACGGGAGCAGGATTATAAGGGTACCCATTATGGATCATCAGCTGTAAAATGATGCCTGTGACTACGGCGAACGATTGGCGAAAGTCCTTTGGCATCGAAGATGCCGGACCCAGGTCTTTTTTCGCCAATAAAGCGGAGCTGAACGCGCCGGGAACGGACGCTTCGCAAAGTCACATCTTGCGCCGCGCCTTTGACCTGCTGAAGCTTGATGGGGTTTTCTGTACCGGGAATACTCCGCTCGTTTACTTTAAGCTGGTAAAGCGAATAGAGACTGCGGAAGTCGCCAGCCTTCATCGAACGTTTTGGAACCACGGCGGCGCACCCATTCTCGTACTTATCGCGCCGGAGCAGGTTCACGTTTACTCCGGTCTCGTGCGGCCCCTCGCGCAAACAGACCCTAACGGAACCATCCCAGCCTTTGTGGATACTCTGGATTGGGCGTCAGTTGCCATCCGGGAGTTTCTGCCGACTGTCGAATCCGGCGAGTTTTTTCACCGGCATTCAAAGTCGTTCGACCCGGCACACCGTGTTGACCGGGAGTTACTGGATAACCTCCAGGCGACCAGAGGAAAACTCGTCGCCATCTCACCGGGTCGTATCGATAACAGGGTTCTGGACGCCTTGCTCTGTCGGCTCGTGTTTGCGTGCTACCTCTTCGACCGTGGTGTCGTCGGTCAAACCTATTTGAAGGGAATCGGCTTGCGAAACGTAGGTCACTTGCGGGACGTGCTCGGCCTACAACCGAGAGCGAAAGCCAAGAAGTACCTCTACGATCTGTTCCGCAAACTTGGTAAAGATTTCAACGGCGACCTGTTCAGCGACAACCTTGACGCAGAGGCCAGACTGGTTTCCGCCTCGTACATCGATCCTTTGGATGAATTTTTTCGTGCCACCGACATTCAAAGCGGTCAGAGTTCATTCTGGCCGTATGACTTTGCGGCAATCCCGATTGAAGCTATCAGCGCGATTTACGAACGGTTCCTGAAAGGTTCTGACAAGCTCGAAGGTGCATTCTACACGCCGCGCTTTCTTGCTGAACTTGTCCTCGATGTGGCACTCAGCACTTCTTCCTCGTTGCTGGGCCGTCGCTGTCTCGACCCAGCGTGTGGATCGGGAATTTTTCTGGTCGGTTTGTTCAACCGCATGGCCGAAGAATGGATGCAGGCAAACCCCGAGGCTAGAAATAATCGCCGAGCGAGAGAACTGAGAAAGGTTCTTTGCAGTCTCTACGGAGTGGACATCAATCCCACGGCGTGCAGGATCACCGCGTTCAGCCTTTACTTGGCTTACCTGGATCAACTTTCCCCACGAGACATTCAGGAATTGCAGCAAAAGGGACACAAATTGCCAAGGCTCGTGCACTACCCCGAGGTTGCTACGGGCCGTAAAGTCGAGGGCAATATTTGGTGCGGGGATTTCTTCGCTGAGCACGCCGAATATCCTGTTGATGCCGATCTAGTAGTTGGAAACCCGCCGTGGGGTAGTACTGCGGTGCAAGGGACGCCCGCCGCTAAATGGTGCGCCAACCCCGATCATCAATACCCCATCCCCGACAAACAGATTTCAGCGGCGTTCGTTTGGAAGGCGGCACATCACGTCGCGGACACCGGGAGAATTTGCCTAGTGCTGCCGCACGGGACAATCTTCAACCACGGCACTACTGCTCTGGAGTTCCAACGGAGCTTCTTCAAGCGGCACGCCGTAGACCTCGTTCTCAACCTTGTGGATTATCAATTCTTTCTGTTCGAGGAAGCCCGCCATCCGGCAATTGTGGTCACCTACCGGAATCAAGCTCCCGAAAACCGACAGCATTCCATCGAATACTGGGGGCCGAAGACGGATTGGTTGGTCACACGTGCTGAGGTTATCGCTGTTATGCCAGAGGATCGCTGCACTTTCAGCACCGGAGACGTGCTGGATGATCTTGAGGGGAAGGACGCGCCTCAAATCTGGAAGCAGCGATATTGGGCGACGGCGAGGGACCGACGATTGATTGATCGACTGTCGCTTTATCCCCGCTTGCGCGATCAGGTCCGGCAAACAAGAGAGAAGGATTCGCCTAAACGGTGGCTGATCGCCGAAGGGTTTCAGCCGGTCGGCAAGAGTGACGATGCGAAAAAGGCGACGACGCTTAGACTGCCGTCACGATTTTTCATCGAAGCAACTTCATCGAAGCTTGACCTGTTTTTGCTTCCTGAAGACTGCACTAAGTTAGCTTCAGCTGCTGTTACAGTGAGAAACCGGTCCAACAAGGGTACGGAAGTATTTCAAGCTCCGCACGTGCTCGTAGCCCAAGGGTTCACGAGCACGGCCTTTGCCGATTTCGATGTCTCGTTCCAACACTCGCTTCGAGGCATCACTGGACCGAAGGAGGATCGCGAACTGCTCGTTTTCGTTGCGGCTTATTTGCGATCTTCCCTCGCAAGATACTTTCTTTTCGAGACTTCTTCCAACTGGGGAGTGAGCCGACAAAAGATTCACGTTGAAGAATTGCTCCGTTTGCCGCTGCCGCTCCCGAAAGGGCTTCCCAGCCCGGAACGATCTTGGGAGATCGTGAAAGAAGTAAACCGGATCGTCGATTCGGCAACAGCCGACGCAGGCGAAGAATTTGTTGATCGCGAGGATATCGTTCGGGTCGCTAGCGCCCCCATTGAAAGTTTAATGAACGAATATTTCGATATCCTTCCCGTCGAAAAAATCTTGATCGACGATACCGTGCGGGTGATCATTCCGAGCGTTCGGCCAACTAGGGCGAAGCCGAGCATTCCGACTACTAACCCGAGCACAAACCAGCAGCAAAACCAGTACGTACAACGGCTTTGTGACACTCTAAATGGATGGGCAAAGACGGGCGCGTACACCGTTCGAGGGCAGGCAACTGTTTCGCCGACGCTTGGGATTGGACTTGCGGTCCTGCAAAAGCTTCGCTCTGGGGAGATAGCATCGGAACCAACGGAAGATTTGAGCGATCTACTAACGGCGTTGGAGCGGCTCCGCGATATTACGTCACAAAAACTCAACACTCTCGAACTGATCCGGGGGGCGAAGGTATTTGACCGGGACCGGCTATATCTGGTGAAGCCGATTGGTCAGCGATTCTGGACAGAGACGGCAGCCCTGAACGACGCTGATGAAATTGCGGGCACTATCCTCATGCGCACGGGGCAGGGGGTGGCGTGAGTATTATCGGCGCTCCCACAGAATGGGCGGATTTGATCGACACGATGGTGCCTGACATTCTCAGGCTGGTCATAGCGACGTGGGAAGCAATGCCGTCGCCGGGCACTGACGACAAGGAAGACGATATTACGATTACGTTGTGTCGCGCCCTCAGACAAAACCGCACTGCACGGAGCTTGATGTTTCAAATTCACACGCAGTTGGTCGAACTGGAACCGGCAATAGGGGAAGAACTCGGACGCCAGGACATCGTATTTGTTCCCCCTATCGCGCGAGAGGACATTTATTTCTGCATGGAAAGCAAGCGCTTGAATGTCGTCAAAGACGGCAAGCGACGCGGGTATGCGTCGGAGTATGTCACGCACGGCATGTTGAGGTTCGTCACCGGCCAGTACTCCAAAGCGGTTCGACACGGCGGAATGATTGGATATGTGCTTGATGGGAATGTCTCGGAGGCAATGACCAACGTAGAAGCGAATATTCAAACGCACCATGTCGTTTTGTGCATGGCTGCGCCGGGAACACTACAATCCTCGGCTGTCCTACCCAGCGATGGTCGGGCGCGCGAGACGCATCACCAGCGGACGCACGAGACAACTCTTTTCCGCATCCATCACCTTTTCATGGCAGCACACTGACGGTCCAGGAGCGCGCCCATGCCTACACGCGCGTAGCTCTTGTCCGGGGGTGGTAACAGATTCTCCGCAAATTGACACGGAAGAGTCACGAGTCAGCAGCGAAAGGTGGTCGCATTCGTCGAGGTCGGGGCCAAAACATCCAACTACGTGTTCAAGATCGCGGGTAACGACTCGGAAGTCTTGACGGGGGTTATCCAGCATTGAAAACATCTTGATAGTTTCCCGGCAACCGGCAAGTCCCCCATTTCTGCCACCCGATACCTGCTTTCCGGTTCAATGTGTGTTGAAATCGTTGTATGGCGTCTGCAAAACTACGGACACATAGATTTCCAGCAGAGCCTGCCGCAATGGATCAGTCTCTTCGACATAGCGCAAATTCATTTTGCGGATCCGTTGTTTTGCCGCGGTGAAGGCAGCAGCAAACTCGGGCAGCTCCACGAGCGCTGCCCGTGATCCCTCCGCGGTGTAGCTTGCGACCAACTTCCCTGTAATCTCGCGCGCGAGCCGAAATGCAAATACAGCCTGGTTCTGCTGAGCGGCGGGAATGGAATGCTGCCTCAGCCGATTCCGAAGGTGTCTTGTCCTCCCGGCGTAAAGATGTCTGCCATTCTCGCTAAACAGATAAATACACGCGCTCGGTATCGGAAGGCGCAGGTTCTCGATATTCATAGGCTCCATCGAGACAAGACGCTCGAATGAACCGTGCAAGGATTCGACGTATAGCCTGAATGCCTCGTGCAAGGTTTGCCTCCGCCTATTGGATTCTGGTGCCCCGTTAGGTTATGTCCTCGGCAACGTCTTAAACAACAACTGTCTTGGGACAGAGACAGGCTACACGTTCAAGTCTCGATGCTCATCCAGCAGACCAGTCTCACTTCTGATTCTTCAATTGGCGGTAGAGGCTCAGGCGCTCGAAAAGGCTCTAGGCCTAACCGTTTAACTGCTTCCACGATCGCCCTTGACGTCTCGGTTCCATTGGCCGGCTCAGCAGCTTCGCGGATTTGTTTCTCGATGCGCGTGCCCCACGGAGCTTCAATCGATTCGATGAGAGCGTTGATTTCGTCCTGATTAAGATCGGGAGGCGGATACTTCCGGAGGTGATCGGCTGCGGCCTTCAGGGCCGGTCGGACCTTCGGTTGCAAGTTCGCCGGGTCCGTAGCCTGGACCCATTCGGTAAAGATGTCATGGCGCGCCGTTTGCCAGGCACTGTAGGCGTCCATTGGCACGCCGTTCATGGGCAGACGTTGAGTGTTTTCGGTGCAGGTTATCAGTCGAAGACAGCCAAGCGTGTCGCGCACGATCGCGCTACCACCGGCAGGGACAAACCGCAGAAAGAGTCGTTCTCCGACATAAGCGCAGAAAAACTGGCCTGCCCTGTCTCCTCTTCTGAATCCAGACCCGCTACCCCAGGGGAGCTGCTTGATCTGATCACCGTATTTCTCCAAGCCCTTTCGCAACTCTTGACGATATTCCTCGCCCGTGTGCGCTGAAGGGTCCTCGCCGCCGTTGATTAGAATGGTCGCGTCCTCGCGTCTCAGGCGTTCAATCTCGGCGCGCTCATCCGCGAATACAACCTCATTCGTGGCCGCGCCGGGAATGACTTGGCTCTCCACGCCAACGCTCGCGGCGGCCTGTGCCAGCTTGTTTCGAATCTTAGCTTCGAGTTCCAGGAGTGCTTCGAGGCGAACGTCGGGGAAGAAGCACCGCATGAACACATCTTTGTGCGGGCTGCCGATCCGGTCAATTCGACCGTGCCGCTGAACTAGACGCATTGGGTTCCAAGGTAGGTCATAGTTGATGATGTTGTGGCACTGCTGAAGGTTCATGCCCTCTGACAGTACGTCCGTTGTGACAAGGACGTCATAGAGATCGTCGCGGCGGCCCGCCGGAGCTTCCGATGACTCGGGGACGAATCCAAAGATCGCGGCCTCTCGGGAAATGCCGCCGTGGGCTTCCTCACCAATAACATAGGCCAGCCGTCCACGATACGGGGCAAGTGTCAGGTCAGAGGCAAACACGCCTTCGAGATATTCGTGAATCCATTCGACCGTGTCTGCGAAGAATGAAAAGACGATGAGTTTGCGCTTGTTCTGCTTATCCTTGTCATCGAGTCCATCAGCTTCCGCACTCTTGAGAATCTCGATCAACTGTTCAGCGAGTGCAGCCAACTTCGGGTCGGTCGCCCTGGTCACTTTTCCTGCTCGCTCTGCGAAACTGTGGAGCAAGTCGCGGTCTTTGATCACATCTTCGCGGAGGCGCGGCACATCATGGCCCGCCGCGTTCGTAGCGATACCGGCACTCAGTAACTTCTCTAAGATCTCATCATTATCGGTCTGCTCCCACTCTTCAATTCCTTCAGCGGTGAGAATTACTCCTTGTTCCAAGCCCTTCAAGAAGGTGTCACAGGAGTCGGCCATCCTCTGTGCGGTCCGCGAAAAGGCATAGGCCGAAGATTCGAACCGCTTGAGCAGGCCAGAGCGAAGCAGGCCAGCCAAGGCAGCCTCTTGCAAGTTGGGCTGTGCCGCACCGATCAGATAATTGCTTGGTTCATAGCGCGCGAGCGTGAGTTTCGGCTGCCCTGAAACTGGCGCAATTGCTTCCTGAAATTCTTGGAAAAATCCTGGTAGCACTTCATCAAGCGAATAGGTGACTGCTTTTACGTGCGGTTCTGGGAAACGAATCGGAATCTCAGTGCCGTCTGGTCCCTTCACTCGATCATTCGGATAGAACCGCTGCACGAAATGTCGGGTTCGACGCACCGTGGTGGCGTCCAGAACGTCGAACAGAAGATCTGGCTTCAAGTCGTTTGGGTCAATCCGCATCGCGTCTGCAAAACGATCTTTGAGGGAGCGGATGCCAAGATCAGCAAAGGCGGCATCCTGCCGTGCGAAGTAGGTGAGCAGGTAGTATAAGTCCCACAGCGAATTGTTGACCGGAGTGGCCGACATCAAGACCAGCTTCTTCTGCGGTTTGCCAAGTAGGAGCTTGCGCAGAGCACGGGCGCGGCTGGTGTCGGGATTCCGAAACGCCTGCGCCTCATCCACGACGATCAGGGCGTAGTCATTCGGCGACTGTTTCAGATAGTGGCCGGACCCCACTCCCAGTTGAGATTCATTCGCCAGTTCTTCATACGAGATCGTCTCGACGTAGAGTTGGTGACGATCTTGGAATCTTTCCCAGGTTCCATCTCGCAGGGCTGCGGGTGCAATCAGCAAAGCTCTTTGTCGGTTGCTCTCGATGACGCGGCGGAGGATTTCGCCGCCCACGAAAGTCTTGCCCAGACCTACTCCATCGCTGATGAGGACGCCGTTGTAAACATTCAGGATTCGGAAGGCTCGGTTAATGCCGTCGGTCTGGAATGTCGTGAGGCGAATGCGTTCGCCTTCCTCTCGCTTTTCTTCTTCCAATTCGTTCTTGTAGCGCTCCCACAAAACACGGAGGAAGATGAGATACGGCGGGTATGCTTCATAGCGAGCTTCATAGACTTTCGCTAGGTCAAAAAGAACCGCTTCGGCCCACAGAGACTCGAACCAACGCCTGACCTTTTCTACTGGAGTAGGGTCATAGCGGCCAAGATTCAGTTCAAGATTGCTGGTCAGGCCCGCCGCGGTAAAGTTGGAGGAACCCACGACGACGCCCTCGTTGTCCGTGGCAAAGAGGTATGCCTTGCCATGCATGAAGGTTTTCTCGTAGCGGCGTACCTCAATCTTTCCTGACGCGAGAAAACCGAGTAGCCGCTGAACCGACTTATCGACCACTGGCGCGAAGTCCATCAAGTTGCGGTCACGTTCCAAGCCTTCTTGCTGGCGGGCCAACTCCCTACGCACAAGCTTTTCCTCAAAACGTGGGCCGAACGGGTCACCCGGCATACGAACCGGTTTCACTGGCGGCGGAACTGGCTCCGCTCCAAGCAAGAGGCGCACGCTCTTGAGACGTTCGAGTCGGTCTGCAATCAAGGCGAAGCCTTCGGGGTTAAAGTAGCCTGTCGCAACACACAATTCAGTGGGCTGGGCATAGGTTTTGTCCAGCCAATCCAGGTGAGCGCAGAGCGCTTGAACCAGTTTGACTTCGCGGTTGTCCACGAACTCTGGCTTGTTGGGGACTTCAGAAGCTTGCGGCTTTAGAGACGGGTCTGCCATTTCTTGAAATGAACCAACGTTGCTTCTAATCGTTCTTCGTATTCCCAGCCTTCGTGGAAGGTTTCAAAAATGTGACGCAGTTGCGGCTCAGTTAGTCCATACAGGTGAGCTATGACTGCGTCGAGTTCATAAATCATATCGTTTTTCTCATCATCTTTGAGCTTTCTGCAGTGTACCCCGACGGCTTTCGCCCATTTTGCAAACCGCTTGTCGAGTGAGGCGAGTTGACCCGCAAGGGAAACCGTCCGCTGCCAGAGAGGACTTTGTCTATCCGGTCGCGGGATTGGGAAGGGCTCTAAGATATGAAAGTTGAGGCCGACCTCTACAAAGCGGCGAGCATACCAGTCAAGGGGGATAGAGGCTAGTACTCCTAGGACGTAGGCTTCGTCCTTTTGGTCACCGCGTGGCCAAAGCAGGTAGGGACCCTTATTTGTAATGAATACATTTGGCGGAAGCAGTGCGACTCGGACGGTCCTCGTATCAGTAGCTCTCGTTATGTCCCGGAAAGCAATGCGTGCGTAGAGGCAAGGCAACGTGTCGGGGTCCTTTATCCAGTCGGAAGCGAACTCTCTAAACGCCGAGCGAGCGAGCTTCGCAGAACGCAAGCGGCTCTTTTGCAACTCGCGAAGAACCTTTTCTGGTTCTGCCCAGGCATAATATGAACCGGTGTCTGGCTCCCAGATATCGAATGACTCGCCCTTAAACACAGGCCAAAAGTCTTCTGGCTGCTCGTCCGCAAACTTCATTAGGGGCTTGTCGTTCGTCGCGTGCAGTTCGGCGTGAGGTCTCGCTCTCCAACTGTTGTCGTCCTTAAAGTCGAAACGTGGATGTTTTCTCAATTGAGCAAAAACGCCAGCTGATTCATCCGAAGGAAACAAAGGGAGTGCAGCGGCATCGGACCATGAAATTACATCCTTGACCAAGAACGAGGACGGGCGCTTCTTGACGCCTTGCACAAACCTTGAATAGGTCGAAAACGGTCCCCTAATGGGCAAAGTGGCGTTCTCATCTGGCTTCACCCGGCACCAACTCACCAGAGCAATCGTATATCGTGGCTCGGCGTCGTCGAAGACCCAGCCGCCCCGATTGAGGAGAAACGTGAGATCAGTGAAAACGGCAGCATCGAAGACGGCGAGTCGAAACTCCCTGCTACCCTTTGCGGCCAGAGCCGATCTGGGTAAGACGACGCTAACTCGGCCACCCCCAGCGCGAACCAACGACCAAAACCGCCAACACGCAGCTTTATAAACGTCGGGGTCGCCGGTGCCCATTCCTGGATATGGTCCGTGGACCAACAGTTCCCGAAGCAGCTTCGCTTGAGCAACCTCGTTGTCGTATTCCTTGACCAAATCGGGGCGCTCTTTTCGGAGATGTTTCTTGGCAGACTCCTGCTCCTTTTGCTTCAACGAATGAAACCCTGGGTTGTGACGTGTCCAAAAGCGATCTTCTTCCACCGTGGCTTCTTCCCAAGGAGGGTTGCCAAGAATCAGATCGAACCCAGGCCTATTCCTCAGGAAGACTTCCGGAAATGCAATAGGAAAATGAAATGACGATATTGCAGTGAGTGTCTTAAGTGACTCGGTGTGGAGTGCGGAACCGTCAAGAGAATTGAGGTCGTCTTGCCAATGCGAAGCGTCCTGAAAAACAGACTGCCGAATAGAATCGTTAATCCTGGCCGCTGACAAGATGTCAAACAGTGCGTGGGCCGCCCTGACAGATTCGCGAGCTTCGCGTACAGCGGCGCGGGCTCGCTGTATCTCAGCGGCGGATGCGTCCGAGAGGCGAGCCAGTTTGGTGAGACCGGCCGCTGCGCTACCAATTAACTTGTCAGCGGAGTACCCAAATAGCGAGCCAGCAATCTCCCGCAGCCACTCATTCGCTTCGTCAATCGTGGCAATACCTACTAAGGAATTGCCGACAACAAGATTGTGGTCTAGGAAAGAAAGCGGCAGACCTGGAACGAATGTGTGAATCCAAATAGCTAGGCGCGCGAGTTCGACCGCTATGGGATTGAGGTCAACCCCGTAAATACATCGGCGCGCTATCTGTCTGCGCAGGAGTTGGGTGTCCTCAATCTCTATGTCACTGCCGGACACTCTTACTGCCAGCAGAGCGGTCTCGCGCAGCCTTCTCAATTCTTCGGCTACGTCGGGCAACGGACGCTGCGCCAAATAGGACGACAACACCCGTTCAATGCGATCTACGGCTGCCACAAGAAAGTGCCCTGATCCCATGGCGATGTCGGCCACGCGAAAATCAAAGAAGGACTCGGCGGCCTCTCTGTCAGTCATACTGGCCAGGCGCTCTATGTGATCCTTCAATGTCGGTTCGATTCCGTAGTCCAACAGGTGCTCAACAGCAAAGTGCTTCGTAAAGAAGGAGCCAGTGCTTTTTCTTGCGCCGGATGTGTTGTGGAGGAACGGGTGCCCCTTGGGCACGACAACCTCTTCTTTGAGTTTGGCCGGACGGTATCGGTCCTCTTTGTCCTTCGTCTCTATGGTGAGGTCAGTGTCCGCGACAGCCAGTTCGTTTTCTAACAGCCCTTCATAGATCGTTCCGAACTCCCGAACGCCGAGGCTCCGAAAATCAACTGGACCTGGGCCTTCGGGTGTTCGATCTACGAGCAGCGCAGCCAGGACTGGTCCGAAAACACGATCAGGAACCCGCAACTCTGCAATGGCGGCACCAATCTTGGATACGGCGGCATCGCTCGAAAACAGACCTCCGTTGTACTGAGGAACTCCCCATTCGGGGTTTCCGTGATCTACCGCCCGAAACAAGCGCTCCACTTCTTCCCAATGAGAGGTATTGGTGTCACCGAATTGCTTGTCTTCCCGCAGTAGCTTTGTGAGGTCATTTGCTTTTTGTTTGAGAGATCGGGCTCGGTAGAGGTCATTGCTCTTGTACGGGAGAAGCTCTTTGTCCTCCGCATAGGCTATGAACAGAAGTCTGAACAGAACAATGAGCGTCATCTGGTAGGTCTCGACCAGATCGGAGGCAGTCGGTCGCTGCAGGTTGCGTGCAACTATCAAGCCCTGCGCAAGAGCCGGGATAACCTCAGCGTAGATGCGGTCCCGAAGTCTAGTCCCGAGATGTGCCGCGTAGCGGGAAGAATTATCGAGAATTTCTCTGACTGAGCCGACTTTACCGAGACCCGTAGCCGAGAAAAGAAGCCACAGGTATCCCGCGAGTTCTTCAGGTAGTAAATCCAAGTGAATTTCAACGAAGGTTTCTGACCTGCCGCGCTGGCCCGTGCCCACGCCAGTTTTTACTGGATAGAGGCGAAGAACAGACCCCGCCAGCACAACGACATATTCAAGGTTCTCCGCTTCCGCTTTTGCCAGAGCGTAAGAAATCGGGGACGTATTGGAGAATCGAACACTCGCAACGTCAGGAGATTCATTCCTTTCCAGTAGAATCGCCAGAGCGATACGCGACTCTGCCGCCCGTAGGATGAGCGCTTGTCCGGGGAGTGACTCGACCGCGAACCCGAGCCCATGGAGAAGTTCTCTATCACGCCGACCAAGGAGACCCTTCGCTTTTTCGGTCGCAGCCTTCCAGTCGGCTCGATTGGGGACACCGGCCGTGAGCTCGTGACTTGCGAAGAATCCTTGGTTGCGCAGGCCAGAGGTCGGCTGCTCAAGCTCCGGTAGAGCAGAGGTTAAGAAACGGAGGGCGGCGTGCCGATCGGGCTCCTCCAACGCGGTGGAGCAGATACGTTCCGCTCGTCCCAGTTCTATGTCCGGGTAAGCTGGGGGTTGTTCTCCCGCAGGCCCGCATAGAGCTGCCTTCGAGTCATACAGGGCAACGACAACCAGAGGGGTGGCCCTACCGCCAAGACGGGCCTTCCAGGCGGCTCGAAGGGCCCCAACCGTGGGACGAGTACCGGTCTCAAAGACGGCTACTTCGACGGCATTTGGGCCTTTTCCAAGGTACAACGCGGCTGGCTTCAAATCGCTCGCGTCTGCTAGCGTGAAGGGCCGGCGCTCGTACTGCTCTAGGATCGCCATGTGGAAAGTGATCCTTGAAGGATATTGTGCTTGCTATCATTGGACAAGTGCTAGGAGGGAGGCTACATGTTTCCTTTTGAGTGTACGGTGACTCGGTGATCCAAGAGAAAAATGATCGAACCTGTTGGGTGCAGGTCTTTTCTCCTAGAACTTGGCAGGAATTTCTCGACGCCGGGGGGAATGTCACCGGCTTCCGCGACAATCGTTGGGGCCACATGCGGCACTTGAATCAGGGTGACTATCTTCTGTGCTACTTGAGCGGGGTAGGAACCTGGATTGGGATTCTAGAGATTCAATCCAAGCCATACCTAGACACGTCTCCGATCTGGAAAGATGATCTTTATCCTTGTCGTGTAGAAGTGCGAATCGTAGCGTCTCTGCGACCACAAACAGCGGTGCCCATTAGGGAGTTGCGTGACCGGCTGAGCATCTTTCGTAAGAAAAACTGGGGCATCCATCTGATGTCGTCTCCGACGAAATGGAACGCAGCGGATGCAGGTGTTGTGGTTGCCGCTGTTTTGAAAGCTGCAGAATCTGTGAGACGGAAGGGATGAAAGAAAATGGTTGTCATCTTCGTCATGGCGTTTCGTCCGTCTTCAATGGTTGGGACAGTTAGAGCCCTATCCCAATTCCCTGGGCGACGAATGAAGTTTGACTGATTTCGAGGGCGGAGGTTTTCGAGACATCGGCTCGAAGCTGCGGGGCGAGTTTTGCCATGTCGTCGGTGAAGAGCGTGGCCTCGTGACTGGCTCGGGAGATGGAGACGTAGCCGAAGCGGGAGTTGAGCAGGTCCGGGTGGACGCTCGTATCAGCGTGGACGAGGACGCGGTCCGCGGTCAGGCCCTGGGAGCTGTGACTGGTGACGGCGTAGCCGTGGTCAAAATGACGATGATCTCCGGCATTAAATTCGGTCTGGCGGTTGTTGTCGAGGCGCACGGTAACCTGGTCATCCGGCGCAATTGACTCGATTACGCCAAGGTCGCGATTGGCAACGCCGAGCGATTTGTCGGGGGCGGTGAACTGGACGCGGTCGCCTACGGAGAACTGGCGGGCGATCTCCCGATAGACGCTGACACCGGTGAGACGGCGGGGATCATATGTGGAAAGTTCTTTATTCGCTTTCTCGACCGTGAGCTGGTTTGCGGCCGGGTTGATCGCGACGACCGATGCGTAGGCGGCAGCTTCGATTCCGATGGCTTTACTGCCACGCGTGTAGCGAACTACGTCGTCGATCTCGTAGTGGCTCGCCCAAGATCGTTCGGCTCCGGTCATGTCCTGACGCTGAACCAGCACACGGAAAGTGTGATCCTCCGGGGCAACGGTTCCGATGGCCTTCAATTCCTGGCGAACCGCGACGTTTAGCTCGCGGCGGGAAGCGTTGTCTGGTGAGACGATGAGAGTGTTCTCGGGGGATTCGACGTAGGTCTTCGCGATCGCGCGGACACGCTCTTCTCGGTTGGGAATTTCCTTCACCCGGCCCTGCTGTTGGAGTGCATCGAGTGCAGCGGAGACTTGGCCCGTCGCCAGCATTTCCACGGCGGATTTCAGGGCTGGGTCTTGCTGGCGAACGATCTCATCGAGCTTGGCCGTGTGCATTCCGGCTTCCTGCAGCTGCTCGAAAGGGCGGCCAGCTTCGACGCCTTGATGTTGGCGGATGTCGCCGATCAGAAGCACGCGGTCATCGGGACCAAGCCGCGAAAGGAACTCGCGGATCTGGTTTGTGCTGGCTAGGCTTGATTCATCGACAAGATAGAAATGCCTTTGCTCTGGTAGGTTTGGATTCACGGTGCGGGCGAGAAAGCCTTGCAGGGTTCCAGCCTCGATTCCTGCCTCATTGAGTTGGCGCGCGGCGCGGGACGTCGGGGCGAAACCTTTAACCAGATAGCCCTGCGTTTCTGCGGCGCTGCGGATGACCGTGAGCGTGGTTGTCTTGCCCGCGCCGGCGAAACCTTGGACTCCTTGGATGCGGTCCTGCGAGCTGAGAACATCCTCGACCACGGTCTTTTGTGCCCGGTTGAGATGCGCGTGTTGGTCGGCAACGGTGATGGCACGCGGACGCGAAAGAACCGGCCCAACATGGTTTTGTCCCTCACGCATTCTGCGGATAATTTCATGTTCCGCTTCGATGGTTTTCGCGGTGGTGTACTGACGGCCCGGAACACCCTGACTCCGTTCCACGATTTGAAATTCTCCGGAGGCCAAACGAGCGTCAAGATTGGCGCGAACCTGGCCATGGGTGATCTCACCCATGCCGCGGCGGAGCCCGTCGCGGATCAACGCACGTTCATCCACAACCGCCTCGCGTTCAAAGTTCTTGTCGCGAGAAAAGGTCAGAGATTCTCGAACGCGGTCAAAAGAGTTGATAGGCTTCTCCTGATGTTGAGACCGTTCACGAGCCGCTCGCACAACCGCGTCGGCTTGGTGTCCAAAGTCTGCGGCCAGCTTTCGGTGGGCGGCCATCACTTCTCCCGGTGAATGAATCTCCTTGCGGTCGCGTGTGGAGTGCGCTGCGATCTCAGCGGCTTCTTTCCCCGAGCGGCCCGTGCGTTCGAGGTACTCACGAATTTGTTGGCTGCGGGGACTGGATGCGTCGAGGTATTCCTGCGTGTATCCCTTAATCTCCGGCGCACCGCTCCGCCCTGTCGTAATTTCGTAACCGAATTGCCGCAGTTTGTAGGTCAACTCGGATTGATAGATGGCTGTGGCAAATTGCTGCGAGGCGAAAAGGTTCTGCGGCTGAATCGCGCGAGACTGGCCATTGTCGCGCTCGGTAACGTTGAAAATGACCGCATGTGTGTGCAGTTGTGGCGCGACATAGCCATCGACCGGGCGGGCTGTATCGTGCTCAAACTTGGCGGCGATAAACCTGCCTGTGGTCTCGGGCGGATGATTGCCACCGATGCGGGCTTGCGTATAGTGTTCGAGCTGGTCAAGGGCAACGCGGACGCTCTCCCGGTGTGCTTCGCGGACACGCTCATCGCCGCCGACAAGCGCGGTGAGCGAGACTGATTTGGGCGCGGAAAAGGTCGCATCCCACCCGGCTCGGTGCTCCATCGTCTTGATGGTCTTGCCGTCTGAATCCTGATATTCATACGACGCTCGTTGTCGCACCAGCTGCTCGCCGGTCTGTGGATGCTGACCCTGGCTGAGTTTGGCGAAGTCCTCGGCTGAGACCATCCCGGCAAGGCCGAACTGTCCGCCCAGACGGCCTTGCCATTCGCCCGCGATGACGCCGCGTTGCGACCAATAGTTCTGCTCCTTGGCGGTGAACTCCTTCTGGTGGTAGGTCTGCGCCTGGCCTGCGGAAAGTGGCTTCGAGATGGTCAGCATCGCCGTCTACTCCACCTGGTTCGCGGGAGGTTGAAGCCCATATTCGGGGCTTAGAAGATTGCCCTGCATCTCCTCCGGTTCTGAAGGGAGCGGCGTACTCGGCACGATCAGGTCGTCCATTTTTCGCTCATCAAAACCGGGACTCTTCTCTTCCAACGCGATAAACGGAAACGAGAATCGCGCGACGTGGTTGCCGTACTTAAGGAAGCCGCGCAGGTCGTCAAGACCGGAAACCTCAGAAGGCAGAACAAGTGGCTCGGTCTGCCGGTCGAGGGCGAAGTTGCGGCCCGAACGTGAACCTTCATAGTGGGTCTCGCGCAGCCGCTCGATCTCAATCTCGCCGATAGCTTCGCTGACCCATTTCGCAGCCCGTGGCTCGGTGGTGCGGAGGAAGATTTTCGTAGCGGGCTGCGAGAGCATGGCCTCGGCATCTTCCCCGTAGCGGGCCTGCATCTGGCTACGTCCCTGAAAGCCAAGGATGACCGGGTTCTGCGACTTGCGATTCTCGGTGATGGCGGTATGAAGCTGCGGCAGCCGTTGCAGGCTGGCCAACTCGTCGATGACGAACCAGACAGGTTTCTGGTCAGGCATGGGCTCGTTCAAGAGGCGCAGAACGAGCGTGTCAATCCACAGACTGATGAGAGGGCGAAGCGCCTCGCGCATGGTTGGGCGCGACGTGATGAAGATCCAACCGCGCCGCGTCTCTGCCCAATTGGTCGCTGTCCAGACAGAGGTTGTCTCGTCTTGCTTGGGCAGAAGCCGGAAGCTGTCCGCGCTCATATTGAGAGAACCAAGTACCCCAGTCCGCTGTTGCGGGGCCTTCGGATCGATCAGCATCCAATACTCGGTTCCTTTGACGCGCCGATCGATTTCGGTCGGGTCGGACATCCATCGCACCAGTTCTTCCGGCGTCGGAAGGAAGGTAAGGAGGTGTGCAAAAATCTTCTGCGGAGCTTCCACGAAGAAGCGATTCGTGACACCTTCGGGTTGGTAAAGCGACACGGCCAGTGCCTTGGCTTCGGCCTTGCGGCGTAGTTCCTTTGACGGGTTCCAATAGGGCATTCGGGCGTCAAGCGGATTGAGAACGATGTCACCGCGGCGCTCGTTATAGAACTGTTTCACAAACTCGCAGGCGGGATCGTAGACGATCGCGCTGTCGCCACGGGCGTCCACCTGATAAAGCAGCTGGCGAATGATGCTCGACTTGCCGGAGCCGGTGTCGCCTACAATCAGAAAGTGTTTATTCTCGGCATCGCGAGGAATACGCAACGGGAGTTTGGAATCGTTGGTGGTGATGCCAATACCGTTGCCGCTCACGGCTTCGGTGAAGTCCTTAGCATTCACAAGAACGGGGCCTTTGAGGCGGCGCCCGTAGCGAAGACTCTTGATGCGCTTGATATCCTTGAGGACGGAAAATGGAAGTTGCAGCGCGAAGGCCACGAGGCCAAAAATGAGTTGCATCGTAAAAATCTGGGCAAGGGGAATATCGGCATAGACCCAATGCTCGATCCAAGCGTGAAGAGACTTGTTTGAATAGCTGCGTGGTTGTTCGCGGAACAGCAAGCGGAACCCCTGCTGCCGCGCTTGCGAGGAAAGTACGAGGGGCAAAGGGCGTCCGGTCAGTTGCGGTGTCGTTCCTGGCTTTACGTCGGCTTCGAGCGCAGTCCGAGGGCGCGACTTGCCATCGGAAACGCAGAGGAGTTGATAAGAGCTGGCGGGGCGCGTGAGACCCGTCAACTCGGTGCGTAGATAGTACGGCAGGTAGTAGCGTTCGAGCGGCGTAAGGCCAAATTGAAAGCGGACGTAGACAAAGAATCCAGTCGCGACCAGTGAGAGAAAGATCGCGCCGAGGGTGTAAAGATAACGGCGGGGTGGCCAGATGATCGATTCCCTCCGGCCCCACTGCTGGACGGCGGGCATGGCTATTTCTCCTTGTTCTGGCTGCGCTTGGCAAGGAGTTCCTGCGCCCGCGCAGCCTTGGTCGTTTGGACCTGGCGAAAGAGTACGGTGAGCTGCTCCTGGGCAAGTTTGTCGCCGCGCAGCAGCGGTTCGAGCGTGTTCATCAAAAGCATTTGAATGCCCACGAGTTCGGTAAAGATATGCATGTCCATCTGTGGCTGACTGGCCCCTTCAAGGTTATGCAAGAGCACATCGCGCACCCAATCAGCGAGCGTCGTTCCCTTCGACCACGCGAAACTCTCAAGCGCCACATACTCACTCTCGGTGAAACGCGCCGATAGGATGCGATGTCGGGCGAGCGGTCGCTTGGAGCCGTTGGTTGTGGGCTTGAATAGGATCGGGCTTTCCATCGCTGAACCTCCTGTTTGCGTCGCCGTCAACGAACGTAAACGCTGTATACGGCGAATTACGCAAGTGCTTCAGTGCAAGAGCGTTGACGTTTGTAGACGGGCGTTTACGTTCGTGTACCCTTCAAGGGGTGGAGTGTCACAATTCTTCCGGTGCGAAGCACCGTTCTTGCTCCAACACGAAATTGAATGCAGGATCACGCCTTAACTGCCCGCACAGAAGGCGTTGACTCCACCCCAGCTACAACCTTCTTTGCACGCTCCTCCGACGCGCCATTGCTCGGCCCCTTACGGACGCGCAATGTTGAAACAACCTGCTTGGCCTGAGGCGTCTTCAGAAAGTCTTGAAAGTCCCGGTCCTTCGAGAAGACATAGTTGAGCGCTTTGTCCACAACATCGTCTGCGGATGCGTGGATGAAAGCGGCGTACTGGTCGACCTGCGCGGCGGTAGACTCATCAAGCCGGACAGAAGCACTGATGTGGCGGATCTGGTTGACTTCAAGCAACGGCATTGTTGTTCTCCTTATAGGTGGTGGAATCAAGCAATCTTTCTGCGGGCAATCATCCTCTGCGCCGTCTGTGCAATCTCCCGCGCACGAGTGCGGCAGAGTGCGATGGGAATTTCAAAGCGGCGACGAACTTCGAGCAGCGTCACAACGTCTTCTGTCGGAACGCCTTCGATGAGCCAAAGTCGGGCCGACGCTACGTCAACCGTCCTCTGAGCGTAATAAAGAGGATTGGGCTTATCGGCGCGTCGGGAAGCCAGCTTGCGCGTGAGTTTCGCGGCGTCTTTGCCACTGGCAAGCTCATGCAGAACCCATGCCCAATCGTGTTCGGAATTGGTGTGGTTCGAGGGATGCTTTCGCACTGTGATTGCACGGGACGGAAGAAGGGCGTCGGCGGCTAGAATATCCAACCGGAAATCATCCGAATTCCAAATGGCATCGCCTGGGTATTCAGCTGTCACGGGATGCGCCGGATCGTACTTGCAATTAAGGAATCCGGGCAAGCGTAGAACCCGATTGCAGTCCGTGCAGGCGGGATCGCCGCCAAAGGTAATGGCGAGCAGTTTCAGGGCGCTTTCCTGCTGTTCGAGAGTGAAACCTTCCACTCGCCAGAGAATCTGGTACTTACCGAGAGATGTCGAGAGGACGACATTCGGCGTTGGAACCGCATCGGACGCCCGGAGCGAAGAGAGGCGGGTCTCTCCACCGGTATCCAAATCCAGATAGAGATGGCGTACTGAAGCGATGCATTCTTTGGTGCGTCTCCGGCTGTCCGAGCGAAGCGGATTGGCCCCTACGTACACATTCGCACCAGCAGCGTTCTCCTGCGCGAGCCAGCCGAGGTAGCGAGGCTCGATCACGGTCTCCAATCGGACGATTCTCTGAATCGTTGCGGCGGGAACGTCACGCCTCAGAAGTAGAGCAATGGTCTCCCCCGGCGCGAAACAATGGGTAAGGAAGTCAGCAGCGACGGCAGTTGTGTTCCGAACATCAGGCTGTGGCATGTTTCACCTCGAAAACCGGCTCTATCAGGAAACGTTTTACGTCCCGGTCGTATCCACGAATCGCCAGCACTTCGCGGAGGATGCGGCGCCCCGGCTGCCGCTCAACATGGACGACAAAATCAACGGCCTCCCCGATCTCGGCTTCGGTGTCAGAGAAGGTAGTCTGCGCGTGGTTGCGCATGACTAAATTGGCGAACCGGCGCAGCGCTTTCTCCGCGGAATTGGCATGAATCGTCGCGAGCGAACCGGCGTGGCCGGTATTGAAGGAATCGAGCAGCGTTCGCGCCTCGATTCCACGCACTTCGCCGAGAATGATCCGATCCGGTCTCCAGCGAAGAGCAGACTTCAAGAGATCGTCGAAAGAGATGTTGGCCTTGAACGTGTCGGTCTGGCATTCGGCCGGCACAATGTTCGGCTTCTGGATGTGAAGCTCGGAGGTGTCCTCAATCACCACGATGCGATCGTGGTCCGGAATGAAGTCAGCCAATATCCGCAAGAGCGTGGTCTTTCCGCTCCCCGTCATACCGAGAATCAGCGTATGGGCAACTTCACCGTTATGCAGGTTCAGAAAGTATGGCGTGCTGTTGTCGGTTTCGAGCGCAGCCAGGTACTCCGTACCGAGATGCGCGTTCGTCTTTTCGCCGGGCAGGATCGTAAAGAGAAAAGACAGGTCGGCGTAGTTCGTGTTGAGCAGATACATCTGGCGAAGGTTCATTGCATAGTTGCCCGGCACAGTGGCGAAATAGGCGTTGAGCTGGTTATAGGTTTCCGCGAACAGATTGCCGTCTGCGTTGGTGAAGACGGCAGTAAACTGGGCTACGAGTTGATCGAGTTCTGTCCGTGATTGGCCATACAGCACAATCGTGAGCGAGAAATCGCCAAGCGATTGACCGTCACCCAGGGCGCGCAGGCAATCACCAAGATTTTCAATGTCAGCCTGCTTGGACTCATCCACCAGCACATCGCGAGGATTCGTCTGCGTGGCGTTGTTGCCCATCTGAGAGACGAAACCCGTCTTCGACATATTGAAGTGACGGCGTCGTTTGTTGACTTCTTTGCGGGCTTTGTCCGCCGGTAGCGGTGTCCACTCCGTGACGACGTAGAAGTTGGCCGGAATCTTCAGCAGCGCGTCGAGCACCAGGGGCCGCGTCTCTGTGATGGCCTCTTTCATCGTCAGCACGCGGACAATGTGATCGCCTACGCGCAGATGATCGCGCTCCGCTTCGATGTCGGAGTTGACCACCTGATAGTCGAGAAACTGCGTGGACTGCGGCCTGCCGGCAATACGCCAGTCGTCATAATTCAGCAAGCGGCGGAAAAACCTGAACTGATCCTGCTGATTCAAGACCTCGATTTGCATGAAATCCGCAAGCTGCCGAGCGAATGCCTGCACGTGCTGGTCGAGCCGGTGAAGATCGCGCTCGATATGCGTACGCAATAGCGTCTTCATGCTGTCGTTGGTGAACTGCGATTTGAGTTCGCCAATCGCGCCCTCTGGATCGTGTAGGAGGCGGGCCAGAGCTGTTCCGACGCCGGTCTTCGACCTGGTACCTTCCAGAAGGATGCAGTAGAAGATCTCAACTTGGTAAAGATGGTCTCGCTTGGCTTCAAAGAACTTCCGCCGTTGGTCGATAGCTGCCTCCACGATCGGGTTGTCATAGCTCGCGAATGGTATGTCCGGGCGATTCGATTTGAAGAGGTATTGATAAACGTGGAAGCCTGAGCCAAACGCTTTGAACGCTGCTTCCAGCCGCTTCACCGCATACTCCTGTTCGGAGCGGTCAAGGCTTTCATAATCCACGCCAGAAATACTGAGGACGATGCCGAGGTCTCCGCTTTTCGTAAGAAAGGTCGTCTCGTTCCAGAAGCCGTAGAGATTTATGTGGTCGTTGAGAGCTGCGCTCTCTTTCCACGGCTTGATGACTTTGTCGAGACGGAGCATCACACCACCTCCACGTGGGGGACTCGTTGTTTCGCGGCGTCATAGCGCACGTTGTAGCGTTCGGACTTGGCCAGGATGTGGAGAAATGCCGGATCGCTGTTCGTTACCCAATGTCCGAAGGCAAAACCCCCAATGAATACGGCTATGCCCGCCAAGATGGAATTGAAGAGATTGAAGGCCCCCACTGCACCAACACAAACGAAGTAGAACAGCGTGCGTTCGACGCCCAGGTAGGTGAGCGGCTTATGCATGCTCTTGAAGACTCGATTTGTGCGATGTTTCTGTTGCTGTATTGTCTTGCATAAAGGACTCGTTCAGCATCTGTTGAAGGTGGCGCGGTAGGACCTCGCTATACGCCCCAGAGCCAACTCAGGACATTCACGGCGAGAACGGCAATGCCCGGTTCCGGCGGCAACACCGGCAAGGCCTTCTTTGCGCCGGGTTCGCCGTGCGCGAAGCCGTAGCCGCCGATCACGATCGCGACGAGACTCGCAACTTTCGCAATCGTGCCGGTGAAAAGGCTTTGAATGGCGGTAAAGCCCGTGTCGAACGGTGAACCCTGCGCCAGCGCGGCCGCAGGGATGACCAGAAGAAGGGTGACAAGAACGGCGGTTGAACGCGCCCACTTCGACCGAAGACGGGACTGGATTTGGCTGATGAAATGGACTCGGGACCAACGTGTCATTTGTACCTCCCGCAGCACTTCAAATCGGCTGCTTATGGCGCAAACGTAACTCGGCATCAATCGCGATGTCCAACAACTTCTCGTCCGCGTGATATTCCTGGGAGGAATAACAGCCGAATATGGCGTCGCGACCAAGTAAATCGCGCCTCTCGGCCCGATACTCTCGGTAAGGAATCTTCCTCGGAAAGCGATTGGTCGGCAAATGTGACTCGGACACCGCTACACGGATGGCGTCTTATTTAGACGGCGCTGAGATGCCGTTGTGCTGGCGGACGCGCATACATGTTTTCCAAGGTCTGCGTCCAAGTGCCTGCCGATGAGGCAGATGAGCGTGTCGTGGTTTGCTTGACTCAGTTCTTCTGAAACGACCACTCCGCATCCGCGAAGTGATTTGCTCAACGAAATGTGAGGTGACAAATCGGTTTGCCACTGTCTGATATTCCCGGCAGGAATATCACGCGGACGAGAAGTTGTTGGACACGGCTAAAGGAATCGATCAAATTGGCTAGCACTGTCCGTCCGCGCGAACTCAACGAAGCGGACGGACCGCGGTTTTGGAGAAGAGGTCGTTATGTCAGCCCAGCCCAATCTGATCACCCCAAGTGAGCGGTCACACTCGCTTCGAGAGGCGCCCGTCAGTCAGCAACACGCTGCTCGCTTTCTCAACATGCACCCGAAAACTGTACTCCGCAAGGCTCGTGAAGGGTCACTTCCGGCTCACCCGGTGGGGTCTGATCGGAAGCGCTGGCACTTTTATCTCTCTGAGTTGGATGATTGGCTTCGGTCGCAGGTAATTGCAGGCCGTCGGGCGCGTCACAACATGGCCTCGGGTGTAGCGGCCGATAAGTGAATAAAGGGATCGAGAATTCGTTTCCGTCGCGTGCAAGATGCCTTTGCGCCAGATCTCGATCCGCGCGGAGCCCAGCCTGTTGGTTACCAGGAACTGCGGGAAATGACATTCTCCGTGAACTAGACTCCACGACGCCCATTGGGGTAAATTCGGATTGCGACCGCTGCCAGAATTCAAGGAGCAAATGAATGCTGGCGCGTTATCAGAATGGGTGTCTCCAAACAATAATCCGCAAAGATGGGGTAGAAAGATGGCAGTTTCGCTGGCTGCACAAAGGCGCGGACGGCATTTCACGCGAGCGCAAGAAAACCATCGGACCAGTCAAGGACTATCCCGAATACAGTAAGAAGCTGCAGGATTTGTTAGCGGGACTGCGGCTAAACATCAACACCGATGGCCCAACAGAGTTGACGTCGATCACTATGACTGAGGCTGTGGAGCACTACAAAATTCATGAACTTGCTGATTGCGGCCGGGACGGCAAAGCATATTCGACCCGCAACCGGAAGACGCTGGTTCTGAATCGCTGGGTGCTGCCTCATTGGGGGAAACTCGAACTCCGGGCTATCAAAACCGTTGCGGTGGAGCAATGGCTTAAGTCACTTGTCACAAGCAAGTTTGGCAGGCGCAAACTTCTTGCAGGTGGCACGAGAGAAAAAATCCGTGACGCGATGGGCAGCGTTTTCAATCATGCAATACGGTGGGAGTTCACTGACCGCAATCCAATCGCAGGTGCCGGCAAGGGTTCTGGTGTTCGTGTTTCTGCAAAGCGTGAGCGAACACCTGACATTCTCGAAGTTGAAGAGATGCATCTGCTGCTGGGGGTACTGGGGATTCGGGAAAAGGCGATGGTGTTTCTCGACATGCCGTCGGGACTACGCCGGGGCGAACTAGCCGGGCTGAAATGGGAGGATTTCGATTTCAAGAATCTCCATGTAAGCGTGACTCGGTCGCTGGTTGACCAGCACGTAGGCCCGGTCAAAACGGAGGCATCGAGAAAGCTGATGCCGATTGACGAGTATATAGCTCATGATCTGTTGTCCTGGTATGAAGTGACCCCAT
Organism: uncultured Acidobacteriaceae bacterium; assembly: GCA_963789205.1. Taxonomy (GTDB): domain Bacteria; phylum Acidobacteriota; class Terriglobia; order Terriglobales; family Acidobacteriaceae; genus Acidiflorens. The sequence goes on along the minus strand of CAWBJV010000004.1, from coordinate 735,943 downwards.
ACAAGAAGCCGTCCGATTATGTATGGGCCACCAATGCCAACCGCGCTGGAGCCAAACGTGGGAAACAGCCAGTCTGGCTGAGCGCAGTAATGCGCGACTACATTCAACCCTCAGCTCGAAAACTGGGGATCAACAAGAAGATGTCGTGGCACACATTTCGCCACACCTTTTCTACGTTGCTCAAGGGCAACGGGGAGGATGTCAAGGTGGTACAGGAGCTGTTGCGGCACTCAACAGCAAAGATGACGTTGGACACCTACACACAGGCCCTGAGTCCGCAGAAGCGAGCGGCACAAAGCAAGGTAGTCGGCATGATCCGCTCGACACCAAGTTGTACCGTCGTTGTACCGCGAGTTTCTGGGGAAATCCCGGTAACTCATTGATTAGGTTTGGCGTCCCCGACGGGATTTGAACCCGTGTTACCGCCGTGAAAGGGCGATGTCCTAGGCCAGGCTAGACGACGGGGACTTTGGTGGATGAAATGGTTCTTTGCCGCTGGAATTTATAGTAACAGGGCGATTTTCGTGCGTCAAAACAGACGCGTTCACAAACTTCACCATCGAACCGAATGCATCTGCGATTTAGAATACAACCATGGGCGATTCCCTTTATTTGAGCCTGTGGTTTCCCCGTTTTGGTCAGTCCGACATTCTGCCGCGAACCGTCGGCGTGCTCCGGCAACTTCCGTTTTCTGCGGCGCGCGACGGGGTGACCTACGCGGCGATTCAGCCGGTCTCGTGGAGTGAACCCACTATTCTCGAGCGCCGATTCCGTCCTGGCGTTGCGCCGGAAGAAGCGGCGGAGGTGGTCGCGGAGCTTCTGCACGACGACTATGCGTACGTCTTCGAGGCCTATTGGGATCTTTGGACTCCTCCCGAGGGCGCGGAGAAATGGGTGCTGGAGCCCTCGCTGGTTCGTCTGACTGCGCAAGGGATGGAATTTGAAGAGCACGCCGCGGAAGAGACCGGGCACATTCAGATTGATTTCGGTTTGGACACGCCTTTCCTCCACGAAGAGATCGAGTTTACTTCCGAGGCGGAGCGGAACGTCCGCAGCAACGTACAAAAACTGGTCGAGTTTACCGCCAAGGTGGAAAAGAATGCGGGAGCAACGGGGCGATTGCTGTGGTCCGAGTCGGAGGAGAATCTGGCGCAGAAACTGATCGCCCGCCTGCAGAGAGTGCAGTAAAAACTCCGGCGAGAGTTATAGCGAATCCAAAGTCACTTTGACCGCGAGCAGTTGCCGAGCTGCGTTCGGCTTGGACGGGCGAGAGCTGCCCTGAGCTTGCCCAAGGGGCGCCCGTCCCTGCACGAGCCTTTATTTTGTTCGTCCAGCGTCGCCTTGCAGCTTTTCGCCGGCTGCGGCCTGGGCCGCCGCTAGTCGCGCGGTTAATACTCTGAACGGCGAGCAGGAAACGTAGTTGAGCCCGGTTTGGTAGCAGAACTCGACCGACGATGGTTCGCCGCCGTGCTCGCCGCAGATACCAACCTTCAGGTTCGGATTTGTCTTGCGACCCCGCTCAGTCGCCATCTTGACCAACTGACCGACACCTTCGCGATCCAGCACGGCAAACGGATCCTGCTTGATGATTCCCTCCGCGAGGTAGGTAGGCAGGATTTTGTTGACGTCGTCGCGCGAGAAGCCCCACGTAGTCTGCGTGAGATCGTTGGTGCCGAAGGAAAAGAACTCCGCTTCCTTGGCGATCTCGCCCGCGACCAGAGCAGCTCGCGGCAGCTCGATCATCGTGCCAACGAGATACTCGACACTACGTCCCTTTTCTTTGAAAACTTCTTTCGCCACCCGGTGAACGATCGCTGCCTGGTTCGCCATTTCATTCAGCGTAGCGGTAAGCGGGATCATCACTTCGGGATAGACCTTGACGCCGTCTTTGGCGACGGCAACTGCCGCTTCGAAGATGGCGCGCGCCTGCATCTCAGTAATCTCCGGATAAGTAATACCGAGCCGGCAACCGCGATGTCCGAGCATGGGGTTGACCTCGTGCAATTGCTCGACACGCTTTAGGAGCAGCGGCAAAACCTTCCTCAAATCATTGGCCGTTTTCACTCCATAGTCGCGGTATTTCGACACCAGCGATTTTTTCTGTTTCGCGTCTGCGTACGGGAGGGTAGCAAGATTGACCATCAGTTCTTCGCGAGGCGGCAGAAATTCGTGCAGCGGCGGATCCAGCGTGCGGATGGTCACAGGAAATCCGTTCATTGCCCGGAATACTCCGTCAAAATCCTTGCGCTGCATCGGCAGCAGTTTCTTGAGTGCGGCTCGGCGATCTTTTTCGTTGTCGGCAAGAATCATGGCGCGCATGTGCGCGATTTTCTCTTCGCCGAAAAACATGTGCTCGGTGCGGCAGAGGCCGATGCCTTCAGCGCCAAACTTCCGCGCATTGAGCGCATCCCGCGGAATGTCGGCATTGGCACGGACCTTCATCGTCCTGTAGGGTTCCGCCCAACTCATAAATTTATCCAGCAACTTCAGATCATTCGGATCGGGTGGAACTGTTTTGACCTTGCCTTTGATCACGCGCCCGGTGGATCCATCCAGCGAAATCCAGTCGCCCTCCTTGAAAACCTGCCCTTTCACGCGCATCTCGCTCTTCTTCTCGTCCACATCAATTTCCTGCGCGCCTGCAACGCAGGACTTCCCCATACCTCGTGTAACCACTGCCGCGTGGCTGGTCATGCCGCCACGAGACGTCAGGATGCCGGCGGCCGATACCATGCCTTCAATATCTTCCGGCGAGGTTTCCGCGCGCACCAAAATCACAGGATTCTTCTCGGTGCCATGGCCCGCCATCTTCACCGCATCCTCTGCGGTGAAAGCAATCTGGCCCACCGCGCCCCCCGGAGACGCAGGCAAGCCCTTCGCCAGCACGTTCTCAAGTTTCACATCTTTTTCATCCAACCGCGGAACCACAAAATAAACAAGTTGGTCAGGTTCCGGCCGGAAAATCGCTTCTTCTTTCGTGATCAGGCCCTCTTCCACCATCTCGATGGCAATCCGCACCGCCGCCAGGCCGGCGCGTTTGCCGTTGCGCGTTTGCAACATGTAGAGTTTGCGGTCCTGAATCGTAAACTCAAAATCCTGCATGTCTTTGTAATGATTCTCCAGCCGAGTGGTGATTTCGCGGAGTTGCTTGAAGACATCGGGCATGATCTTTTCGAGTTCGCCGATTTCAACCGGCGTGCGCACGCCCGAGACCACGTCCTCGCCTTGCGCGTTCAGCAGAAATTCTCCATAGAACTCTTTCGCGCCAGTTGAGGGGTTGCGCGTGAATCCGACGCCGGTGCCGCTGGTATCACTCAGGTTGCCGTACACCATGATCTGCACGTTGACGGCAGTACCAAGCATATCGTCGATGTCGTTGAGACGGCGATAGGTCTTGGCCCGATCGTTATTCCACGAACGAAAAACGGCATCGCGGGCCATAACGAGCTGTTCGTTCGCGTCCTGCGGGAAATCGCGCTTGGCGTGCTTCTTGACGGCTTTCTTGTACTCTGCGATCACCTCTTGCAGCGCCTTGGCATCGAGGCCCGTGTCGAACTTGGCTCCCTTCTGCTTCTTCTTGGCATCGAAAATTTCCTCAAATACCGATTTCTCGATGTCGAGCACGACGTTGCCGAACATCTGAATCAGACGGCGATAGGAGTCATAAGCGAAACGCGGATTATCTTTGACCTTGGCCAGCGCCTCCACACTCTTGTCGTTCAGCCCAAGATTGAGGATCGTGTCCATCATGCCGGGCATCGAGAACTTCGCGCCCGAACGCACGCTCACCAGCAGAGGGTTCTCGCCCTTGCCCAGCTTCTGGCCCTGAAGACTCTCGAGCTTGCCCAGCGCTTCTCCCATCTGTCGGTCCACTTCCTTCGACAAGGCGTTGTGGCGCATGTATTCGCGACAAGCTTCGGTCTGGATAGTGAAGCCCGGAGGCACCGGCAGCCCCGCATTCGTCATCTCCGCGAGCCCAGCACCTTTACCGCCGAGAATGTCCTTCATCTTCCCATTGCCGTCGGCCTTGCCACCGCCAAAGAAGTACACATATTGTGTGGTTGCAGGTTTCGTGATCGCGGGCTTCGCTTCGGCGGATTTCGTTTCGATGATGCCGGTATCGGGGAGAGTCGTCGTTGCCATTGGGTTCCTTGTCCTTATTTCGTAGATGCTATTTCGTAGATTCCTTGCCTTCGGTCACGATCTCGGAAAAGTCCGCGATCGTCGAGAATTCCTTGACCAGAGTCTGCAAGAGAGCCAGGCGATTGGCTCGAAGATGCTCATCGTCAACCATGACCATGACCTTGTCGAAAAATTTGTCGATCGCGGGACGCAGTTTTGCGATCTCGAGCAACGCCCTCTCATAGTCACGCGCCGCACGCAATTTCTCAACGTTCGCCACGGTCTTCGGGATCAGCGCCGCCAACTCTTTTTCCGACTCTTCCTGCAGCCCAGCAGGATCAACACGCATAGCGATAACTTTAGTCTTTTCAGCGGCCTGGCGCAGAATATTCTTCATACGCTTGAAGGCGCTCGAAATGGATTCGAAATCGGCAGAGTCCCGCACTTTGCTCACGGCCTCGGCACGGGCGGCGGCATCCACCACATCGTCGGAATCGACAACGAGCACGGCACTGACGACGTCATACGCGTAGCCGCGCGCATCCTTCAAGTAGAACTCGAGGCGCTCGCGGAAGAAACCGCGCACCGATTCGGCGTACGCGGCATTGGAGAACTTCTTCTCCGCCTCGGACCCCTGATAGCGAGCACGCGCATCGGCCATCAGCTCCGAGAGACGGAACGGCAGCTTATGCTCGGCGATCGTCTTCACAATCCCGTTCGCCTGGCGGCGCAGCGCGAACGGATCTTTCGATCCGCTGGGAATCAGCCCGAGCGCGAACATTCCCGCAATCGAATCGGCCTTATCGGCGATCGAGAGAACCGCTCCCTCAACCGTCGCGGGAGCACTGTCTTCCATCGACTCGGGCTTGTAGTGATCGTAGATGGCCCGCGAAACTTCCAGTTGCACATCAGGCTTCATGTCTTCATCGAGTTGCTGAACTCGCGCATAAAGACCGCCGACAATTCCCTGCAGTTCGGTGAATTCCTTGACCAGTTCCGTAGTCAGATCGGTTTTGGCAAGCAGCGCGGCTTTGTGGACCACTCCGGGTCGAACTGCCATGCCGTTTTGTTTCACCGTCTCGGCCAGCCAACTAGCCATCCGTTGGACGCGCAGCGTCTTGTCGTAGTAGCTGCCGAGATCTTTCTGAAACGTAACGTTGCGCAACAATTCGACCCGCTGGCGGAGTGTCTGCTTCTGGTCTGTTTGCCAGAAAAAGCGGGCATCGTTGAAGCGCGCGCGCAAAACACGTTCGTTGCCGTGGCGGATCAATCCGTCCGAATCGCCAGCCGTGTTAAGCACCGCCAGAAAGTGCGGCAGCAGTTTTCCATTCGCATCTTCGATGGCAAAATATTTCTGGTGATCGCGCATCACCGTGACCAGCACCTCTTCCGGTAGATCAAGAAACTCGGGATCGAAGCTGCCCAGAATAGCGGACGGAAATTCCGTCAGGTTGACAACAGTCGCGACGAGCGGCTTATCTTCGCGCCAGCGGGCGCCGGCAATGGTGCGAGTAGCCGAGTCAAGCTCCTTGCGGATCACCTGCTCGCGCTCCACCGCGCCAAGCACCTTCGCGCCGCGCAAAGCTTCGACATAGGCGCTGGGCTTGGAGATAGCAATGGACCCGCTGCCCGACTCTCCAAAGATGATGCGGTGTCCGCGAGAAATCTTGCCGGCGCGGAGCCCGAACAATTCCAGCGGGACGACCTGCTCATCGAGCATCGCCACTAGCCAGCGCACCGGACGAACGAACACCTCCCCGCGCTTCCGCCAGTACATGTTCTTCGGCCAATAGAGCGCAGAGATTTCCTTGGGAAGAGTCTCGGCAAGAATTTCGGCGGCGGTGCGGCCTTTTCGCGTGACCGTGGCCGCGAGGTATTCACCCTTCGGAGTACTGACTTTCTCCAGCTTGCCCACATCTACGCCGACTTTCTTGGCAAACGCATGTGCTGCCGGCGTCGGCTGCCCGTCCTTATATGCGATCTGCGCGGACGGGCCGTTCACCTGCTCGGTAATGTCCAGCTGGGAGGCGGGAATACCGGAAGCGATAACGGCCAACCGGCGCGGCGTGTCGAGATGCGAAATCGCACCCGCTGGTTCGAGGCACTCGCGCTGTAACAGCATGTTCAAGCGTTCGCGCAGCTCGCGAGACGCGGCGTCAATCATCCTCGCCGGGATCTCTTCACATCCGATTTCAAATAAAAAGTCAGGCATCAGGCGATCAGTCTATGTTCTCAAAATTACAGCAAAGTAAAAGCGCTGGCTCACAAACAGAGTTTCGGAGGCCAAGAAAGATTTCCCCTGTGAATCCCTGTGAACCTCTGTGCTCCCTGTGGTACGTACTCATCCTACCGGAGCAAGCTTGCCCGTCTTCTCCTTAGCCGTTGGCTTCGGAACCTCGCCGCTCTTCTCACTTTTTTTTTCAGTCGAGTACTGCTGGTCCATCCAGGCCTTGGCGATCCCCACGGCCAACGCCCGCACCCGCGCGATGACGCCGACGCGCTCGGTCACCGAAATCGCGCCCCGGGCATCCAGAATATTGAAGTAGTGCGAGCATTTCAGGCACAGATCGTAGGCGCCCAGCAGAGGAAAACGCGACTTCTCGCGGACAAAACCTTCCCCCGCGCCCGGATCAGTGCTAATCCCTCGACTCAACTCCAAGTCTTTGCGCAATACTCCGTAGCGCTCAATCAATGCGCTACACTCGGCCTCGCAGAGTTCGAAATGCTTCCACGCACTCTGCACATCCGCCATTTCAAAGTTGTACACGGAGAACTGCTGCTCGTCCGCCAGACGCACGTCTCCATACTTCACTTCCCTGCCCGTCTCGGGATCGCGGGCCCACACGATGTCGTAAATTGAATCGACGTCCTGCAAGAAAGCGCACAGCCGCTCCAATCCGTAGGTGAGTTCGGCGGATATCGGGTCGAGGTCCACGCCGCCACATTGCTGAAAATAAGTGAACTGCGTGACCTCGAGGCCGTCGAGCATGACCTGCCACCCGATGCCCCAAGCCCCAAGCGTCGGAGACTCCCAGTTATCTTCTTCGAACTTAATGTCGTGCCGCCGCAGATCAATCCCAATTGCGCCGAGCGATTCAAGGTAAAGTTCCTGCACGTTCTCCGGCGGTGGCTTCAGGATCACCTGCAACTGCAAGTGCTTGAACAACCGGTTGGGATTCTCTCCGTAGCGCCCATCCGCAGGACGCCGCGAAGGCTGCACATATGCAACCTTATAGGGATTCGGCCCAAGCACGCGCAGAAACGTCTCCGGAGCCATGGTTCCCGCGCCGACTTCGACGTCGTAGGGCTGCTGAATGACCGCTCCACGCTCAGCGAAAAAAGTCTGCAGCTTGAGGATGAGGTCTTGGAAGGTCAGCGAATTGGGCTTGGATAAATTCACGCAATGAATCCGGCTCTGCAATTCACCAGATTTTGTCATCCCGAGCGAAGCGAGGGATCTGCATCTTGCGGCGAACTGCAGATCCCTCGCTTCGCTCGGGATGACAATTCATAACAAGGTGTTCATCTCTTTAGCTCAAAACCCTCAGGCCACAAGCTAAGAGCTAAATGCTAACGGCTAGCCGCCGATCTTCTCCAGCATTCCCGCCGTCACCAACTTCTTCTCGATGTGCCGCTCCAGAATCTGGAGGAGAAATTTGCGCAGGTCCGCTCCGACCGCTTTCGGCCAATCAATTCCGGAAAACTCCGAAACGCGCGACCGCAGCATCTGCGCCGCAATCTTTCTCGATTCGGACGACAGTTCCGACGACGCCACACGCTTATCGTCCAGGCACATCAGGCCGTCGGCGAGCGCGTGATAGAACGCCCGGCTGCCGTCGAGCGCCCGTCCACAGACAACGCACTCCGAAAACTCCGGCAGAAATCCCATGAGCCGCGTCATCCACAGCTCAAAGTACGTCAGCGGCATCCACAATACCGGGCCGCGCAGCTCCTGCAGAACCGCCAGGCTCAACCGAAAAACCGCATCGCTCGCCTCGCGGTCGGGCATCAACTCATCCAGCAACTCACCAACATGTGCGAGAGCCACCGCCCGCGGATAACCAACCTCGCCTGACATCGGCGACTCGATCACTTCACAAGAATCAAGCCGCGCCAGTTCCTGCCGTTCGCGGTCGTCGTAAAACGCCCGCACATACGTGAGCGGCTCAAGCGCGCCTCCAAAGCGGCGTCTCGACTTCATGGCCGCGCGCGCCACGCCTTTCACCTTGCCTTCCATGCGGGTAAAGAGCGTGACCAGCAGGTCGGACTCACGCAGCGGATACGTGCGCAGAACGATCGCTTCCGACTCCTTCAGCGCCATGGAAGGTCAACAGGTTTAATCAATGATTGTAATGGAAGGAGCTGTCAGCCGTCAGCTTTCAGCTCTCAGTGAGAATTAACTCCGCCCAGCGCCAACCTGGTTTTACTGAAGGCTGACAGCTGATGGCTGAAAGCTGCCTCACCGCCCGAAGTACTTCGCATTCCGCTCGGTATACTCTTTCCACTTTTCCGGCAGGTCGTCGAGCGCGAAGATGGCCGAGACTGGACACACCGGAACGCAGGCGCCGCAGTCGATACATTCCACGGGATCGATATACAGCATCTCCTCGGTCCCGAACTTCTCCGAGTCCTTCTTGGGATGAATGCAATCCACCGGACAGGAGTCAACACAGGCGGTGTCTTTGGTTCCAATGCAGGGCTCGGCAATTACGTAGGCCATAAAGTCTCATGCTCCTCGGGCGCACGAAGGGTGATGGTGATGCAACTTATTTTAGCAAGAACCCAGCTCTCGGTACAGGCAGCAGTGCTGAGCCGCAGCTTTCCACGGTCGAAAGGAGTATAAGCGACTTTCGATTGATGGGCAACGCAATCGCCCGTCTGCTGCCGCCCCGGAAGCGGTCGCCCAGTTTGAGCGTTATTGGTCCAGAAGGTCGGAATCGTGTTTCCCGAATACCGCCTGAAGGGCGCCGGGAGTCCGGCTTTGCATCGCGTGGATTTCCTTAATCAAAGCGTAAATATTCGAGGTCATGATGAGCAGATACCGGACCGGACCGGGTCCCGGATTCCAATAGGTATGCGCCGTTCCCCGCGGTACGAACACACCCGAGCCGGCCTGGGCCTCGACTTCGTCCTTTCCCACCAGAACGCGCAGCGTTCCTTCAAGCACATGCCATGCTTCGTCGTCGCGATGGTGCACATGCAGTGGCGCGATAAGCCGGGGGGTTCGGCGGGACCGCCTGCGTCCTGCCACTCGGCGATGACAAAAGCGTCGCCGACTGACCCAAGGACGTTCCCGGAAAGAGGAGCAGCTATCATCGGTGACCTCGTATCCAGATTCAGAGTATCCAGATTCAGAGTATGGATCCGCGGTTGCTACCAGCAATCAATAGCTCAACCCTCTGCTCCTTGCGCCATAGCTTCGCCCGCCTCCGTCTGCGGCACGGGGATGGCAGGAACCCGTGCAGGCGCGCCGCGCCAGGCGCCCGCCTTGAACCCTTCCCTTACAAGCTTGAAGATGGTTCGCCGATTTTGTGCAATCACCTTCAACCATGCCATTTTCCCCATCATGGGGAAATAAATGCCGCGGAAACAGATTCGCGCAAGGAAGATGTTGACGCGATAACCCAGGGGCTGATCGTTTAGCGACTCAACCGCATGCGCCAGCGCCTCCGGACTATAAGCCTGGGCCCACCCGTAATTCACCTCGGCGTGAGCCTCTTCGATAGTCATCTTCAAGGGCGTGTGGGCCATCGCAAACGGGATGAACTCCTGCCAGTGCTTGGGCCGCGTCAGCCGCCCGGCCTTCTCCAGTCGCTTATACAGCGGCGTTGCAGGCAAAGGAGTCAGAAGGCCAAAGATCGGCAGCCCCGGCGGCCACGTCCGAACTTGTTCGAGAGTTCGCTCGGCCGCTCCAACCGTGTCGTTGTCCATGCCAAAAATAAATGACGTGATGGCATACACATTACGTTGCGCCAACCGCTCCAGCACCGCCGCATACTCACCGGGCTTGTTGAATCCTTTGTTCACGTCTTTCAGATTGGCCGGGTCGATGGACTCCATGCCGATAAAGATCCACTTGCCTCCCGAAGCCGCAATCAGGTCCACCAGTTCTTCGTCGCGCAATAAATTCGCGGAGATCTGCGCCACCCAGTGGCACTGCGCGCCGGCCGCAATAATGTCGCGCAGCAGCGACTTCGTCCGTTTGATGTTGATGGCGAAATTATCGTCGATAAAGAAGACCGCCATCTGCCCCTTTTCGGTACGGGCGCGCGCCTTCAGCAACAGAAGTTCATTGACGACGCTCTCATTCGTGCGGAAGCGAATCGAGTCACCAAAAAATCCAGTCACGGTGCAAAATTCGCAGCCATAAGGGCATCCTCGTCCCGATTCAACCGGAATAATGCGAAACGATCCCCAGCCTTCTCCGATTTTCTGCAACAATCCGGTCGCCGCCTTAGGCACCAGATTGAACTGCTTGAGATCGATCGACTGCCAAGGAATCACCGGATATTCCTTCAGCGAAGGCTTGCTCTCTTGCCCAAAAGCATCCACCGGAGCATAAACATCCTTAAGCTCACCACGAGCCGCGTCTTCGACGATCCGCGGCCATGTCGCATCGGCTTCCCCCAGGGCAACTGCATCGGCGTGGCGCGGCCCGCCATCTCGACCGAGTGCCTCGTCGGCCATCTCCGTCACGTGAGGTCCGCCCATCACTACCGGAACTCCCGTGGCCCGAACCGCATCCGCCATGCGATACGCCTTGGCAATCATTCTAGTCATGGCGCCGATGCCGACCAATCCGATATTGTTGTCGCGCACAAACTGAGCGATCCCCGCCTCGTCCATCGGTTGGGCATTGCCATCCACCAGCAGCACCTCATGTCCAGGGGGAGTGAGCGCCTGGAGTAAAAACATCCACAGGTGCGGCATGAAATTGCGGGTTACGCCGTTGTCCGGGTTATAGAGGAGGATTTTCATGGTTTTGTTTTTCTGGATTCGGCAGAGCGCGGCTTTGCCGCGTGCTTGGAAGAGCGACGCAATGGACGACGCCAGAGCGGCGAGTTCACCTGGCGCCTATAAGATTGGAAGCGTTCGTTTGAATGTACCCTGGCGTACATTGTACACCGGGATCGCTAGGCCAATATCAAATCGCTCGCGTTCGAGGGCTCGTACTCGACAATATACCCAGCCACGGCGCTGGCCGCCACGGTCAGCGGCGACGCCAGGTACAGCTGCCCCGGCCCGCTACGTCCGGGAAAATTTCGGTTTTGCGCGCTGATCACAATCTGCTCGGGACGCGTCGATACTCCCGGCCCCGCATTGATGCACGCTCCACAGCTAGGCTCGATCACGTGAGCGCCGGCTTTCTCGAAAATCTCGATGTAGCCTTTGCGCTTCGAATATTCGCGCGTTTCCTGAGAGCCGAACTGGATCCAGAACTCGACATTTTTCGAAACTCGCCTGCCCTGCCTCAGCGCATCGGCGAGAACCGACGCGTACATGTCCATGTCTTCGTTCTTCCCTGCTGTGCAGGTTCCGCCATAAGCGATTTCAATCGGTACGCGAGTGTTGAGTTCGCGGATGTACTTGCCATTTCCCGGATCTCCCGGAGTCGCGACCATGGGCGTGATCTCAGCCGCGTCAAGCTCGATCACCTGCGCGTATTCGGCATTCGGATCGCTCTCGAGGCCTTCGATCATCTTCTCGATTTCGGCGCGCTTCATGCCCCGGCGCTCGATCAGAAACTCGACGACTTTTTCATCCGGAGCCACGATGCCCGTAAAGCCCCCAATTTCGGCCGCCATATTCGTCATGGTGGCGCGCTCGTCCACCGAGAGCGCCTCCACTGCTTCCCCCGCGTACTCCATCACTTTCGCCAGCGCCTTGCCGCTGCGCACGTAATCGAGTGAAAGAATCTTCAGGATGAAATCCTTCGCTGTGACGTTCGGATGCCGCTTGCCCCGAATCACGATCTTCACCGACTCCGGTACCTTGACGCGAACGTCTTTCGTAATCCAGGAATTGAATACGTCCGTCGTTCCGATGCCAAAGGCAATGCATCCGATCGCACCAACGTGCGGAGTATGCGAATCCGACCCAACGTTCACCTGCCCCGGCAGCGCATACGTCTCCAGCATCACCGAGTGGCAGATGCCCTCAGAGCCCTTCCGGTCGGCAAGTTCGCCGTGTAACTTGATTCCCTGCTGCTTGGCGAAATCCTCCTGCTTCAGCTTGAGTTGCGTGGCCAAATCGAGCAGTCCCATTTTTTTCTTTTCTTCGGAAATCACTTCGTCGAGAAAAGTAAGATGATCACGAAAGAATCGGATGCTCGACGCATCGTTCACCGGAACATTCTTGCCGACGTTTTGCTCGTAGAAAATCGAAGCCATAGGCGTGACATACTCATGACTGAACCTCAGATCGACTCGAGTGAACCCAGTGTCACCCGGCTTAACCGCGCGCGTAGGGACAGCCGCCCGCGGCTGTCCGGCCGAGCGAAGCTCGGCAGTCTCCGATGCTGCCGGCAACATGTGCGCCGCAAAAATCTTCTCCGCCAAAGTCATCGCCCGCGCCGGAGTCCTAATCGGCGGCAGAAATACTTTCCCCTGCACGCGCGCCACATTGAACGGAAACAATCCCCCATACTCGATCACCTGCCGAGTGATCTCATCTTCGCCGGCAGTAAATTCACTGAGCGCAATTTCTTCCCCGGCGCGAATCCGATCGATCAAGGCAAAGTTGGTAGAAGTCAACAACCCCAGGTTCTGGCAGTTCTGCTCGTAGATGCGCTCAATATTCTCCCCAATCGCAACTTGAATCCCGGCAGACATCTCCGCATAAGGCGACTGCTCACGACTCGATCCCTTGCCCCGGCGCTTGCCGCTCACCGAACACACGAAACCGCCTTTCTTCACATCGCCGCGCCCAATTGGCATCGCATCGCCGCACCGTAAGCCCACATAGGGGATCTCGCCAAGCGTCCGATCAAAGTAGAAACAGCAGTGCGCCGGTGTGATCTCATCGGTAGAAATGTCGTCGCGGAGTTTTGGATTGTTAGCGGGATTCTTCGTGTCCCAAGGCAGATCCCAGCCCGACAGCTGCTTCTTGATCAATTCCGGATCTTCGGTGAGAAACAGAATGCGCCCCTGCAGTCGCACCCTGTCGGGACGCTTTTCGATCTTGCGTTCAAGCAAAGACGAAATCACGTAAGTAATTGTACCGCTTGCACCGAGACGGTGGAGCGACGGGCGCCTCGCCCGTCCTCGGGCAATTGGACGGCCAGGCGGGACACCCGGTGCTCCCCTAGAATCTTCGATCCCTCGCGTAGGCAACCGGGCTGGGTAACTCTTCCAACCCCCGGCCCGCGAGGATCTCCTGAAATTCACGCATCAGCGCGTCGTGCACAAGCCCATTCGACGCCAGCGTCTCGCGGCTTGCGATCTGGAATTCGCCCCCCGAAAAGTCCGTGACCTTCCCGCCGGCCTCCTCGACGATCAGCACGCCCGCCGCCGTATCCCACGGATTCAGATTAAATTCCCAGAAGCCGTCAAACCGCCCCGACGCCACATTGCACAGATCAAGCGCGGCCGACCCCGCCCGCCTTACCCCGTGGGTGCGCAACGTGAGCTGGTGATAGAAATAAATATTCGGGTTCTTATGCCGCTTCTGGCTCGGGAATCCAGTCGCGACCAGGCACTCCCCCAATGTCGCCGTAGCCGACACATGAATCGCTTTGTCGTTCAGCCGCGCGCCACTGCCCAGTTCAGCAGCAAACATCTCGTCGCGAGTCGGATCATAAATCACTCCCGCGATCCGTCGTCCCAGGCGCTCCACCGCGAGCGAAACGCAAAACACCGGATACCCATGCGCAAAGTTCGTTGTGCCATCGAGCGGATCGACGTACCACTTGTAGTCGCTTCCAGTCTCGATGCGCGTTCCCTCTTCACCCATCACGTCATGACTTGGAAACTGCTTGCGAATCCGCTCCAGAATCAGCTCTTCCGACTTTCGATCGGCCACTGTGACCAGGTCTACGGCGCCCTTATATTCAATCTTCACATGCTGTCGAAAGTAGCCCATCACCAGGCTGCCCGCCTCACGAGCCATAGCCTGCATGGGAGAAATCAGGTCCAAAGATTGAGCGGATGTCATCGCGAAGTCGAGGCTTTCATTTTGTGGGATGTTTACTGAGTGCTGACTGCTGAGTGCCGTCTACTTCTTCTTCCCGTCTTCCGCGATATAAACAATCTCGTGCTTGAAGATGAACAGATTCGGACCATCCTCGCGCGTGACACGCACCATGTTCTTGTCGTAGTACTCAATCCAGCCGCGGACCACTTCGCCATCGGCCAGCTTCAGGCTCACGACCTTCTGCTTTTCCCCCAGCGCCTTCAGATAGGCCGCCTCTTCAAAAGTTTCGTCCGGAGGCGGAGTGCGCTTCTTGCCAAAGTTAGGATTTCCCGTCTGTAGCGGCATGTCTCCATTTTACAACGTCAAGCCGCAGGCTCAGCTTTTCTTCGGTACGTCAGGTTGAATTCTAGGTGCGGAATAGTCGCTCAAGTTCCACACAATGGGCTATCGGGTCAAAGACAATTTTGAAGTGTTCGAAGAACCCCGCCATTCCCAGCAATCCTGCGAGGGGCAGATCGTCAGAAAAGCCTGCTCTGGTTGCAATAATCCCCCCAGGCGCATAGAGCGAGATGTCATGAAGAAAGATATTGGAGGATCCGGCAACACCCATTGTCTGCGTCATCTCCCCTTTTTCTATCGCCAGACCAAATCGCCCGCCCGATGGAAGCGTGAAATAGACACCCAGATGCGCCTGCGTCGATGACTGCGTCGAATCGCTTTGAGCGAGGCGCGTTCTTCTCGGGGAGAGCTATATTTACAGGGATCGAAGCGGCATACAGGAATCCGCCCGGAGCTTGTGGAGCTGGATACTTCTTATATGGTATTTTCAGACTCACACTGAAATAGGGAGCCAGAGCTTGGGTGTCTTCACGAGCACTGGATCCGACACTCCTGCGCTCTCACTGTTCTTCACAGCCTCCTCGTACGAAGTTCCGACCGCGACGATTCTAGTTTCGTCTTCCGACAAGGCCACCCAGCTATCGAGAGGGGCTGACTTTAACGCTTCAAAACGCAAATCACTCATAGGGACCAACACAACTAACTCAGATAGATTAGCGTATCGGAGACTCTCACCACCGTCAACGAACCTTAGTCTAGTGCGCCAACGCCCTTCGAAACAATAGCTTAGCCAATTCAATTTGCTCTACGCTTTCTTCACATAGAACGCCGCCGCCTCCGGTCGTCTCATCCGCGGTATCCACAGCGGACGCCGCAGTCCCCCCGGCCCAGGAGCAGGACGAGTCAGCGCCTTCCACCGCTGATAAACCGCAAAGGAAAGATTCGTATCGACGAAGATATCGCCGTAGTGATCGTCGGCGCCAGCCCGCTCCACACGCACCATCTGATGCCAGCAGTGCATGCCGGTAATTGGGTCGGGATGAACCGGGAATGTAAGGTTCTGATGCACGCCGGCATCGCTCCACCACACTCGCTGGGTATCGGGATCGGACGTTTCGTAAGACTCCACTCCCAAGATCTGGCGCATCTTCCACTGTCCTTCACCGACCTCTTGCAGATTGACCCACGCGCTCGACATGCGTTCGAGCTGATCTTCTTTATTGAGACGCCAGCGTCCCATATGGTGAGAGCAGGCCACTACGCCCGGGGCTAACCCCTCGGTGACCCAGGCGTGCAAAACGAAAAAACCGATTTCTGTGTGGACTTTTAGTAAATCGCCGGTGCGAATGTCGCCGAGTTTCTGCGCGTCCACCGGACTCAGCCACAGTGGATTCTTGTGCGCAATCTCGTAAAGAAATTTCGAGTTCCCCGATCGCGTGTGGATAAGATGCGGCAACCGGAAAATCGGCAGCAGGGTGTAGACCTCGCCATTTGAGTCCTTGGGCCACTCCACCAGCGGCATGTATCGCGCATCGAAATCCCGATCGATGTCCCGATCGACGCCTGCGCCGGACGCCCCCATCGACGCGGTTTGCGCGGAGTGATGAATGTGGCTCCGATAGTATTCCGGAAGCGCGAATTCCGGCCACCGCCAATCCGCCATCGTTTTCGAAAACAACTCCAGTTTCCGCGACGGAGTGTTATAGCCGACGACCGGCTCACCCTCGACCATGACGCCTACGGCTTTGCCTTCTTTCGTGACCACTCCGTTCGTTTCTACTTTCGATCCGGAGAGAGCGGCGGGCGCCACCGGCTTCTCGTTCAATTTATAGACATCGGTGGTAACTTCGTAGGCGCCGTATTTGCGCATGTATTCGAGCGGCTTCAATCCCTCTTTGGCCGCAGCTTCGGGCAATCCAGGAACCGAATTTTCAAAAATCCAACCGTAATATTCGTCGAGTGTGAGTTTCTCTCCGGGACGATACGGAGACTCGAACCACTGCCGGATCCCCATCGAGCCGTCGGGATCGATTGCCCAGGAAAGGTTGATCCAGAATTCATCCTCTTCCCAAACTTCTCCGGGATTGGCCTGATAGGTGTAATCGAACTTCTTTCCTTCCCGTTCCTGTAGAACGCGCAACACGGGCTGGCGAAAACCGATCCACCGGCCGGCGTACGATTCCTGGCTCATCAGATCGTGACGTTCGGAACTGAAGCCCATGGGCAAAACATAATCGGCGAACCAAGCCGTCTCGCTCCAGGTCGGCGTCAACGCAGCGTGCAAGCCGACTTTTTCCTCGTCGCGCAACATCTCGATCCAGGAAAATCCGTCCGGATAGGTCCACACAGGATTAAAGACGCGCGTGAAATAGGCTTCGAGGCGGCCGCGGCCTTCCTTCAGGAAATGCGGCAGCAGCGGCGACATTTCATGCGTGCACAGCGGCCACTCCAGCGGGTACAGCAGCTCGTTCCAATGCTTCTGGGGCGGCGGATCGCTGAACGGCTGCGGCACGAACTTGTTCCATGCACTCAAACTGTGTCCGCCCGGAGTTCCAACCGAACCCGTCAACACGTGTAGGAGCATCAAGGCGCGTGCCGTTTGCCATCCGCCCAGATTACCGGAGGCACTGCCCCGCCACAGATGCGACGCGAAGCGGCTCCCGGCAGTCGCGATCTCGCGCGCCGTCTTAACGATGACTTCCGCCTTTACGCCGCTTTCTTTCTCCGCAAACTCCGGAGTGAATTTCGCATAGTGCCGTTTGAGTGCCTCGATCAGGGCGTCGAAACTTTGGCCCTTGGCAGAGAATCCTTCGACTTCGAGCTCTTCCCAATTGGTCCAGTTCTTCACGAAGGTCGCGTCGAAACGTTTTTCGCCGAGGATGACCATCGCCATTGCCAGCAGCACCGCTGCTTCGGTGCCCGGGTAGCTCGGCATCCAGTAATCAGCCATGCTCGCCGTATTCGAAAGGCGCGGATCCATGACTGCGAGTTTCGCTCCCGCCATTTTTCCTTCGATGATGCGCTGGGCATGTGGATTGAAATAGTGCCCGGACTCAAGATGCGCGGAGAGCAGAAGAATGAAGCGGGCGTTAGCGTGGTCGGGCGACGGTCGGTCGGTATAGTGCCACAGCAGATAGCCAAACCGCGCCGATGACGAACAGACGTTGGTGTGCGAGTTGTGGCCGTCGATGCCCCACGCCTGCGTGGTGCGATCCATAAAGTGGTCTTGTCCGGGCCGTCCCACGTGATACATGACTTCTTCGCCACGATTTTCCTGAAACGCTTTGCGGATGCGCGCGCCGAAAGTCTCCAGCACCTCGTCCCACGAAGTCCGCGTCCACTTCCCGCCCCCGCGCGGCCCCGACCGCTTCATCGGATAAAGGATGCGATCGGGATCATGAATCTGAGTGATCGTAGCCGGACCTTTTGCACATAGGCGTCCGCGGCTCGCCGGATGCTTCGGGTTGCCCTCGAACTTCGCAACTTGCCCGGTTGCCTTATCGACGTAGGCAAGAAGTCCGCACGCCGATTCGCAGTTGAAGCAGACGGTGGGAACGAGCTGGTAATGTTTTTCAACGCGGCGAGGCCAAGCTTCGGGATCGAGTTCAACCCAATCGTCCCACTTCTCCACCGGCGGGTAAGAGGAGAGGTGACTACCGTCGCGTTTGAAATCGGTCATTGCTAAATCTCCATTACGCGTTCAAGCCTTAATAACGTCGCTGTAGAGACGGGGCTTGCCCCGTCTCTGCGTGCGCCACATCCGCTGCTGGAGACGCGGCAAGCCGTCTACAGACAGACTAGCTGTTCGGCACACTCTGTCCCGCCATCACGAAGCACCATTCGAAAATCAGAAGCCCCGCCAGAGCGAGCACGCTGGCCATTCCCGTCACTAAACGACCGTGCCCCCCGATCAACAGCAACACCAGCGGAACAATTCCGCCTATCACAACTGCCCCGCCCCAGAACGCGTGCGCGAACGGTCCATGCGTCATCAGTCGAGCTCCGTAACGAGCGTTGTCTGTGGTGTGAGGCATCGCAACTTCGCCAAGCACCATGAGCAAGTGCAAAACTAAACTAATGATCAGTGTGGGAACAGCAAATGCCAAGGCCTGCGTCGAACCACCAATCGCATCCGGAAGGAGCGCCAGCACCGCCGATCCACAGAGCAATGCTTGGACAATCAAATGCGACGGCAGGAGCGGCGTCTGCCACAGGTCGCGCCCTTCGCACTGTCCAAAGAGAAACGCGGTGTAGGCCGCCGCGCAAAATCCTACGAGCACTGTCGGCCATAACAAAAAGAACGTAGCGACGGAAAATCCCGCCACCGCGCTCAGCCAGAACACACCGCACAGCGCGCTGTATGCGATCAGAATGAACGCGCCCCGCGCCAGCCACGATTTACTTTGCGGCGTGAACACCACTCGCAGAAATCGTTCTTTGTGATCGAGATCCCAAACCAGCAGCACCGTTGTTAGAGCCGTGAACAGAAGCGCGACGCTCGCCAGCGCAATATCGCGGACCCGGTCGCCCGACAATCTTCCGAGCGCGATCGCAATAGCCGGCACGGCCAGCACGCCCGAACCAATCGACTTTGTCCAGCAATAAGCCGGAACCTGCCATCCCCACGGACGCGCATGAGAAACGTCGTAAGCTGCCAGCGCGTCCTTTTGCAGCAACGGACTATCAAGTGGATACGCCGCGCCGCCACCAAGCACAGCCGCATTCCGCTGCGACCACATGTAAATCGATTCATGGCGCGCTGCTGTCGGCACAATCGCGCTCTCATCGCCATCGATGTAGTAGAGCTTGGGCTGAGTTCCCTGCTCGGGCTTGCGCACGCGCACCGGTTCCCGCGCCACGAGTTGCGCCACTTCACTTTCAGGATCGCTCAGATCTCCTGCAATGATCGCGTGTTCCGGACACACGATCACGCAAGCGGGTTCCAGTCCAACTTCAGTGCGATGCGCGCAGAAATGGCATTTGGCAGCCGTGCCATCGTCCGGATCCATGTATATCGAATCGTACGGACAAGCCTGCATGCAGGCTTTGCAACCAATGCAGCGGTCGGAATCGAAATCGACAATTCCATCCTTGCGCTGGTACATCGCCGTCACCGGACAGATGGTGACGCAAGGTGGCTTCTCGCAATGGTTGCAGCGCGTGACCTGAAATACGCGGCGCGTGTTGGGGAAAACGCCTTTCTCGACGTACTTGACCCAGGTCCGGTTCACGCCCACCGGCACCTGGTTCTCGGTTTTACACGCCACCGTGCAGGCGTGACATCCGATGCACTTGCGGTTATCGATTACGAAGCCGTATTTCATCCGCGAGGTCTCGACGGAAACAGTTAATCATACTTGGGTCCACTCGAAATGGGAGGGATGTTTGTTGAGACAGCTTACAGAAATCTCATGAATTGTCATCCCGAGCGAAGCGAGGGATCTGCAGTTTGTAGCGAGATGCAGATCCTTCGCTTCGCTCGGGATGACAACATCAGGGGCGGCTAGATCTGATAATCGATATCCTCAATAATCCGTTGCAGCGATGCCGACAGCGGCTCACGTCCCCCCGTCCCCTCCAGCAGACGCACTCGTTCCGCTAACTTATTCACCTCAGTCGCAACCGCGGCCAAGGCCTCAGAAAGCGGATCGTTGATCTGCTTGGGATCGGTAATAACCACTCGCTTCCCTTCTCGAAAAATGATGTGCCCCGGCACACCCACCACGGTGGAATCGTCAGGCACGTTTCGAAGCACGACCGATCCGGCGCCAATCCGGCAATTACGCCCCACCGTAATATTGCCCAGAATCTTCGCTCCGCTGCCAACTACCACGTTGTCGAGAAGCGTCGGGTGCCGCTTGCCGACTTCCTTGCCCGTTCCACCAAGCGTCACGCCCTGGTAGAGCGTGACATCGTCACCGACAATGGACGTCTCGCCGATCACCACGCCCAAACCATGATCGATGAATAAACGTCTGCCGATCTGCGCCCCAGGATGGATTTCAATTCCGGTAAGCAAGCGCGCGATCTGCGACAACCAGCGCGCCAGCAGAAAGAAATTGTGATTCCACAACCAGTGATTGATGCGATAGAACCAAACCGCATGCAGCCCAGAGTAGCAGAGATAAATTTCCAGGCGTGACCTCGCCGCGGGATCGTGCTCCAGCACATTGGCAACGTCCTCGCGAATTAGCGACAGCAGAGGCGGCATGGCTCAAAGATCAAAGACTAAAGATTAAAGCTCAGTCCGGAAGTTGCACCGTCGGAATCTGCAACGCCTGGTTCCGGAGTCCTTCGAAGAGAATACTACTCAGGTAGCGCTCGCCGAACGATGGCAGCACCACGACAATCAATTTCCCCGCATTTTCCGGCCGCCTCGCCACCTGTAAAGCCGCGACCACCGCCGCTCCCGAAGAGATGCCGACCAGCAGGCCTTCCTCAAGCGGAAGCCGCCGCGCCATATTAATTGACTCGTCGTTAGTTACGGTGATGACCTCGTCAATGTAATCCCGGCGCAGGATGCTCGGCACAAAACCCGCGCCGATTCCCTGAATCTTGTGCGGCGCTGGCTTTCCCCCGGAAAGAACCGCGCTATCTGCCGGCTCTACCGCCACCGCCTTGAAGGAAGGCTTCTTCGGCTTAATGTATTCGCAGACCCCGGTAATAGTTCCACCGGTGCCGACGCCAGAGATCAGAAAATCGACGCGCCCATCAGTGTCATCCCAAATCTCGGGCCCCGTGGTTTCGAAGTGAATCTTCGGATTCGCCGGGTTGTCAAATTGCTGGAGCATGTAGGCGTTTGGAGTCGAGGCCAACAATTCCTCGGCTTTCAGAATCGCCCCCTTCATTCCCCGTGGACCCGGCGTAAGAACGATCTCGGCCCCGAAAGCAAGCAGCAGCACGCGCCGCTCCAGGCTCATGGTCTCGGGCATCGTGAGGATGAGCTTGTATCCCTTCACGGCCGCCACAAAGGCGAGAGCGATTCCAGTGTTGCCGCTGGTCGGCTCGATCAGAACAGTTTTCCCGGGCTGAATCCTGCCGGCACGTTCGGCATCGGCAATCATGCTCACGCCGATGCGGTCCTTTACACTGGCCACGGGATTCTGGCTTTCCAGTTTCGCAACGACTTCGGCAACTGCGCCCTTCGTAACCCGGTTCAGCCGCACCAGTGGCGTGCGGCCGATCAACTCCGCTACATCTTTTGCGATTTTCATAGATTTTCGATTCTCAGATTTGATGATTCCATTCAGTATCAAGTGTCGGGTGTCAGGTTTCAGGAAGGTCGCAGAAAAATCGAGACCTTCCTGAAACCTGACACCTAAGACCTGACACCTGATCCCGGCTTTCGCCGTCCCACACGCGCCAAAATGCGCCGCACTTTCTTCGGAGAAATCGACAGCCGGGCCGCCACGCGAGACACTTTGCGGCCCTCGCGCTCCCAGACCCGCGCGATCACAATCTCCGCAAATTCCTCACTGATTTGCCGGAACGTCTTCTCGCCCACCGCTCCCTGCGACCACGCCTTCAGCGCCGGATGAACACTTCCCTTCCGAAGAATCTTCGCGCCTAGCGTCTGAAGATCCTGCCAAATGTTGTCGGATGGATTCGCCTCGCAGGACGCCCGCGCCAGGTCATAAGACTCGCGCGCCGCTTCCGGATTGTCGAAAAATGAATTGCACTGTGTCAATCCCTGCCACAAATAGGCGTTCGCGAGCAACAGATGATGCTGCGTATGCTTCGCCAGATCAATCGCCTCCTGGCTAAACTCGAAGGCGCGGCGCGCGTGGCTTCCCGGATCAGCGCCCCCACCAATCTCTTCCTCCACCTTCGCATTTTCAATCATGCATTGCAGAATCCGCGCCCGGACCATCAGAATGTAGTCCTGCTTCTGTTCGGCCACCTCGTACGCAGAAGCCCCTTCTTCCTCGGCACGCTGAAAGTCTCCGCCATCGAGGTGGATATATGCGGCATTCATGTAAACCGTGCCGAGACCATGATGGTTCGGGCGCTGCTGATAGATGGCCCGGGCAGCCTCCAGATGCTCAAGTGCTTCGCGGCGAAGCTCGGCCAAGCGGCCGCGAGAATCCTGATTTCGAGAATCACGATTGCGAGAATCAACGCTCGTCGCACTTGGCTTACCCTTACCGGCGGCTGAGGTCTTCCGACGCCGCTGCGCGTCGCGGTCGATTCTTTTCTGCAACTGAAGAGCGATCCCGCGCTTGGCCAGTGCCATGTTGGCCAGCGAGCGCGCCAGATTCGGATGCCGCGGATCCCGCCTGCCATAATGGCCGATGGCGCTCTCGAAGAACTCAATCGCCTTATCGAAACGGCCTTCCCGGCGCGCCATTCGCCCGTAGAAGGATTGAATGTTGCCGAGCGTCACATAATCATCCGTCTCGCCCAGCACTTTTTCAGCCGCCTGCGAGATGCGCACCGCTTCTTTCCATTTGCCCTGCTGAAACAAAAGCCAGCTCTCGAGCACCTGCATAACCGCCGCCATTCGCAGATGACCTAACCCGACCGCCAGGTCTTTTCCTTTGCCTGTGTAGATCAAGGCTTCGTCGTACTCGCCTCTTCTCCGCAGGCAGCGACCCTTCCAGAAACAAGCGATGGCCAGCAGAAACCGGTCGTCCAGCTCTTTCCCCAGGCTCAGGACGAAATCAAAATGCCCAATCGCCGTTTCCATCGCCTCTTCCACCATCGCATTCATGCCCTCGGCCATGCGCAGGCAGATGTAATCGGCGATCGAGAGCTTAGACCGCAACCCTGCTTCTAAGTGTTCAAAACGCTGCAGAAGTTCCTGGAGGGGCGACCCGCTGAATCCGATATCAATCCATATCGCCAGATGCGCCAGCAGGTGCGCGGCGTTCTCCTGGCTGGGATCGAGATTTGCGATCAAGTCCTGCTGCGCTCGAAGACACGCAATCCCGCGCTCGATCTCGCGCGCAGCAACATGTTCCTGTAACTGCGAGAGGAAGCCTGCGTCAATCTGCAGGTTGGCGGGAGGACCTCTGCGTGCGCCCATGCCTTGACGTTCTAATCCAATAAATCATAACTGGCAAGCGTCAAAAACTCCGCAAATTCCCGGCTCGTCGTCAACTCTTCTAGGACTTCAGCCGCCTGCCGCAGCTTTTCGTCATTGCCGGACTTAGCGCCCAACTCCGCCGCCCGCTGACGAATAATCTCCTTCACCATGTCTTCCGTCACCAGCCTGCTGTCCTTAAGGTGCGCGCCGTGCTTCACCCACTGCCACACCTGAGCCCGGCAGATTTCCGCGGTCGCAGCATCCTCCATCAGGTTGTAAATCGGAACGCAGCCCGATCCCTGCAGCCACGAATGCAAGTACTGTAATCCCACGTCGATGTTCCAGCGCAATCCTTCGTCAGTGATATCGCCAGTTGGAACCTCCAGCAGGTCCTGCGCTTGCACCGTTCGGCTCGGTGGCTGCGCCGATTTCCTCTCCGAAGAAATCTGATTCGGCCCGCGCATGTACTCATCGAAAATTTCTTTTGCCACCGGGACCAGTCCTGGATGCGCAACCCATGTGCCGTCATGGCCGGCCTTCACTTCCCGAAGTTTGTCGCGCCGCACTTTCTCCAGCGCCTGCTCATTAGCCGCCACGTCGTTTCGGATCGGAATCTGCGCCGCCATTCCCCCCATCGCATGAATGCCGCGCCGGTGGCAAGTTTGAATCAGCAATTCGACGTAGGAACTCAGAAAATGTCGCTCCATCGTGACCTGCGACCGATCCGGCAACACGAATTCAGGATGCGCGCGGAACTTCTTGATGAAACTGAAAATGTAATCCCAGCGCCCGCAATTCAGCCCCGCGGAATGATCGCGCAATTCGTAAAGGATTTCGTCCATTTCGAATGCCGCGAGAATCGTTTCGATCAGGACGGTGGCGCGAATCGATCCGCGCGGAACGCCCATTTCGTCCTGGGCAAAACAGAACACGTCGTTCCACAACCGTGCCTCCAGATGACTCTCCATCTTCGGCAGATAGAAGTAAGGACCAGTCCCTTTGCCCAGCAAGGCCTTAGCGTTGTGAAAAAAGAACAACCCAAAATCAAACAGCGATGCCGAGATTGGCTTGCCATCCACCAAAAAGTGCTTCTCGTCCAGGTGCCATCCCCGCGGCCGCACAAACAGCGTTGCCGGATTCGGCCCAACTTGATACCGCTTTCCTTCCGGACTCTCGTACCGAATCGTTCCCCGAACCGCGTCCCGCAGATTGTGCTGGCCCTCAATATTGTTATTCCAGGTCGGCGAATTCGAGTCTTCGAAGTCGGCCATGAAAACATTGGCCCCCGAGTTCAACGCGTTGATGATCATCTTGCGATCGACCGGACCGGTAATTTCCACGCGGCGATCACGCAAATCCTTCGGTATCGGCGCCACCCTCCAATCGCTTTGGCGGATTCCAGCCGTCTCCGGCAGAAAGTCCGGAAGCTTGCCGTTATCGATGTCCTCCTGCACGGTCCGCCGCCGCGCCAGCAGTTCCTGCCTCCGGGGCTCGAATGTACCCGCAAGTTTCGACAGGAAGGCGCGTGCTTCCGGGGTAAGAATGCCCGTCTCCATCTGGCTCTCAACTGGAGAAGTTGTGGCCTTCATAGAACGGCATCATAGCCGTTTTTAGGTGCAATTGAAACGGAATCGATCCGCGCGGCACTATCTCGTATGCAGCACAACTTGAAAGGAGAACTTAACTTATGAGTCTCAACCGAGAGCATGAGTCTCCATCGCCCGTTCGGGGTAGGTCAAGAAAGTTCTTTCTAGGCATCTCCCTGGGAATAGCTCTGCTGGCTGCATGTCTTCCAGCCCCCGCACAGAACAAACGGCCGGTTGATCGGGATCGCGATCACGACAGGGACAAGATACCTACGATGTGGATCGATCATCTCGTATTTCTGCCTGGCGATCCCAGTGTGAAAACATCGTTTAACGCGGTCAACTCCGGGGTGGGGGGCGGATTGAGCGGCCTCATCATCACCTCGTCGACGCTTGGCGATCAGGCGCAAGGTGGAGGGAACAAAGTTGTTGAGACGGCGCTCGAAGTGCCTCCGGGTTTCGATATCGTGAGCGTGCGAGTTTGTTACGAGAATTCCAACACCCGTACCTTTATCAGCCAGACACGGCTGGCGCAGGTTCAGAACCCTCCCAGCACCGCCACTGTTATCCTCGATGATCCAACCCACCTCAACGCTGCGGGTCCGGTTTGTGTTAACAGCCAGCCAACGTTGGTAAAGCCAGGAAAGGGGTCCGTTCTTCTCAGCTTCCGTCTCAGCATTGCGGATACCTCCGACAAGATCGTTCTACGGGCGGTAGGACTGAACCTCACTAAGTAACCAGCGCTAAGCCAGCAAGGAGTGCGAGCGTTATGACGGGAACGTGCCTCTAACAGAGTGGGAGACTCAAACTTCTCCGCAAACGGAAAGGGCACGACTTCAGTCGTGCCGTAAGTCGTTGAAAATGTGTCCGCGCTTGAGCGCCTCTTGAGCGCCTAAGGTGTGCTTCTTGCACCCTCGACTAGTTTTTTCGCAAGCTGCCAAACCACAAAACTTCCTTGAGTTAGAGATTCCAGTAACTCGTGCCCACTAGGTCATTTCGGACCAGTGGAACCGGGCGGACAGCGCGGTTTGCCTGGAACGTGCAATCCGGCATCTACTGCATGAGTACGGAGACTCTTGAGCGGGGACAAACAAATGTCGACTTCCAACGGTAAAAATGGCAACTCGCAAACCAGCAAGTCGCAGATCAGCAACTGGGAGACCAGCCCGCGGTGGCGCGGCATCTCGCGTCCCTACACCCAACACGATGTCAACCGCCTTCGGGGCTCGTTCCAGATCGAACACACCCTCGCGCGCCACGGCGCGGAACGGCTATGGAACCTGCTCCACGACGAAACCGAGTCCTACGTCCCTGCGCTCGGCGCCATGACCGGCAACCAAGCCGTCCAGCAAGTCAAGGCTGGATTGAAGGCCATCTATGTAAGCGGCTGGCAGGTCGCCGCCGACGCCAACAATGCCGGCCAGATGTATCCCGACCAAAGTCTCTATCCCGCCGACAGCGTGCCCAACCTGGTACGCCGCATCAACCAGTCCCTGATGCGCGCCGACCAGATCCACCACGCCGAAGGCCATAATGATGTTGACATCAACTGGTTCCCTCCGCTCATCGCCGATGCTGAAGCCGGATTCGGCGGCAACCTCAACGCCTTCGAACTGATGAAGGCCATGATCGAAGCGGGAGCCGCCTGCGTCCATTTCGAGGACCAGCTTTCATCGGCCAAGAAGTGCGGCCACCTCGGAGGCAAAGTGCTGGTCCCGACCACTGAGGCTATCCAGAAACTCGTCGCAGCCCGGCTCGCAGCCGATGTGATGGGTGTCCCCACGCTGATCATGGCGCGCACCGATGCCGACAGCGCCAATCTTCTAACCAGCGACATTGACCCGCGCGACCGCGAATTCCTCACCGGCGAGCGTACCGTCGAAGGCTTCTACCACATTCGAGGAGGATTAAAGGCCGCCATCGCCCGCGCCATCGCGTATGCCCCCTATGCGGATATTCTCTGGTGCGAGACTTCCAAGCCCGACCTCGAGGAAGCGCGAGAATTCGCCGAGGCCGTACACCACGCCTATCCCGGCAAGTTGCTGGCTTATAACTGCTCACCCTCGTTCAACTGGAAGAAGAATCTGGACGACGCGACCATTGCCAGCTTCCAACGCGAGCTCGCAGTCATGGGCTACAAGTTCCAGTTCATCACGCTGGCAGGATTCCACACACTCAACTTCGCCATGTTCGAGCTCGCGCGCGGCTACAAGCAGGCCGGCATGACCGCTTACTCTCGACTTCAGGAAAAGGAATTCCTCCGCGAACAGCAGGCCGGATATGAAGCGGTAAAGCACCAGCGCTTCGTCGGAACCGGATACTTCGACGCCGTGCAGCAGGTCATCACCAACGGCACCGCGTCCACCGTCGCGCTCGAAGGCTCAACTGAGGAAGCGCAGTTCTCCGGCGTCATCGATCCACCCATCGAGCATCGTAATGAGGATCGTAATATTGAGGATCTAAGCTTGAAGGGTCTAACAGCCGATCCAGCAATGGCTGATCCAGCGATGATGGCTGCTTGCTGGGAGGCATCCGACGAACTGATGCCGTCGGGGGATTAGCACCATAAGCGCTAACTTTAGCAGGACGGGCTAGAGTTGACCCCCGGCCGGTTTCTGGGCGGTGACTTCCGAGTAGCCGACAATCCAGGCAGTGGCTTCTTTAGTTTCTACAAGCGCGTCTATCGGTACCTATACCCGAAATCGAGCGTAAACCGGTCTGACTGAGTGATTTGGTCTGTTTTGAACAACTGACAGAAACAGGCGCCGTCATGGGCTAACCCTATTCACGATGGGTTTTTTATTCGCCCAGTTGCACGCCTCCTTGGCGAATCGCAACTGAATCGTTCGCTGGCCCCCGGGTGCAATTGCGACTACAATTCCCGCGTGAGTGCCAGAATCCTTCTTCTCGTGACCTTCACTGCTGTCTTGCTTATGTCCAGATCGCAGCCCGGAGTATCGAACAGCGCAGCCTCCGGAGATGGTCTCTGCCGGCCACAAATTGCTGCGCATGGACCAGCCCCAAACAATGGAATCGTGATGAACGGGATCGACGTCCTCGAACAGGATGGTTTCCGGGAAGTCCGGGGTTCCGACCGGTCCTCCCCACGCGCAGTCGGTGTTATCACCAACCACACTGGTTTCGATGTCGAGGGCCGCAGGACGATTGATATTCTCGCCAAAGCGCCCGGCATCAAGCTCGTGGCGATATTCAGCCCCGAACACGGCGTGACCGGGGAACTCGACGTCAATTCGGTGGGCGATTCAGTCGATCGCGCCACGGGCATACATATCTACAGCATCTACGGCGACACGACGGCGAGCCGGCATCCACCCGAAAGCGTGCTCCGGAAGCTGGATGTCCTAGTGATCGACATCCAGGACATCGGCTCCCGTTTCTATACGTACGAGTCTACCCTGGGTTACACACTTGAATCTGCAGCGATCACCGGCACCGAGGTCGTTGTGCTCGATCGGCCGAACCCTTTAACCGGTGTGCATGTGCAAGGACCTGTCTCGGATGGCAAACACCTCAACTTTGTCGATTACACGAGGGAACCGATTCGCCATGGCATGACGGTGGGCGAGTTGGCGAAGATGTTTAACAGCGAGCGCCACATCAACGCCAAGCTCACGGTGGTTCCCGTAAAGGGATGGACGCGCAGCGACTGGTTCGATTCCACCGATCTGGTTTGGATCAACCTGTCGCCGAATATGCGGAATATGAATGAGGCCGCGGTGTACACCGGGATCGGGATTTTGGAGTATACGAATGTATCCGTCGGTCGCGGGACGGATACGCCGTTCGAGGTGTTTGGTGCGCCGTGGATCAGACCACGGGTATTCGCGCAGTATCTGAATGCACGCCAAATCCCGGGTGTCCGATTCGTGCCAACCTGGTTTACACCCGCCAAAGATGCCAAGTTAGGCGGACAGCGCGTTGGCGGGGTGCAGATGATCGTGACTGACCGGTCTGTTCTCGATGCGCCGGAACTTGGATTGGAACTTGGCTCCGCGCTGCTGAAGCTCTATCCCGCCGATTGGGAGTTGGATCGATTGATCGATCTGCTGGGGAATGAGTCGACCTTGGAGGAGCTTAAGTCCGGCAAAGATCCGCGGTGTATTGCCGAGGACTATCAGCCGGATCTGCAACAATTCATGCGGGTCCGGCAAAAGTACCTGATCTATACCGATCACTGAATGTCGAGCGATAAGAGGCGTGGCCGTTGAAACATTCGATTTCAACGAAAACCGGCCAAGAGTCTGTGAGCCGAAATGTATCCAAAAAGCCGAGAAGATCGTTTATAGGCATCCAGACGCGACGCGGTTTCTGCCCAACTCTGGCAAACGGAGTTGTTCAACAGCCACTTGCGTGGGCAATCCGAGAACGTCAAACCTTGCGCCTGAGCGTTTGCTGAGAATTTGCGTGCTCATCCTTCCGCAAACTTGAGATGCGGTCACCCGGTAAAGGTACCTGCAAGTCGGCATAGCGGAAATAATCTGCGCGACTTTACTCTTGCATTGCTCCCGAATAACGAGCAAACCGGAAGTAATTCTTAAGTCAGCGCTTATGGGGATCAGCACCGCAATATCCTGCTCGCAATATCCTGCTACGGGTCCCGCTAAACACTCACGCGGGTTCGGGAGATTTTGACCGCCCACGCTTGTCTTCCCGAAGTTGCGCTGCCGTAAAGGCGCTGCCGCACGTGCCGCATCTCCAGCTTGTAAATGCGCTGGTCAGCAGGCTCGGCCCATCATTACTCGTCTGCGGCTGGTTCGCCCGCACCGCCAGAACCAACTCACCACCGCACTGCGAACATTCACGTTTTGCCATAGCCCTCATCAAATGATCTGTTCCTACCACTATGGCACAGATAATCCACAAACAACTGGTCAAGATTGACCGTCTTCGGTTTCGCGCCGCTTCCTACGCTCGACCAAACCGGTGTGCCGCAGTCACGAGCTGTGCCGATAATGATTCATCTGGTCAATTTTGACCATTCCTCAAGCCCTCTTTCATTGAATACTAATCAAAAGCAAATTCCTGCAAATCGGCCTCTTTCACCACCTTTACTTTAAGGAAGCTAAGGACTTATGTCGCTACCAATCACCATGCTGCCGGATGAAATGTTGGAAGCCGAGGCCCTCCCCCCACGCCCCATGGTCGTGGCAGCGGCTCACCCAAGATCGCGTCCCAAGGCTTCACTGCCAAGTCGAATTGCGGTGATCGGGAACTATCTTCCGCGACAGTGCGGAATTGCTACGTTCACCACCGACCTGTGCGCCGCCATATCCGCGGAGTACGGAACCGCTCGCTTGTTGGCCCTGCCCGTAAACGACACAGAAGAAGGATATGACTATCCAGCGCGAGTGCGATGGTCGCTCGCCCAGGATGACCTCACGTCCTACCAAGAAGCAGCTGAATTCTTGAATTTCAACAATATCGACATGGTCTGCCTGCAGCACGAATATGGAATCTTCGGCGGCCCGGCCGGAAGCCATATTTTGCACCTGCTGCGCGGCTTAAAGATGCCAGCGGTAACCACGCTGCACACGGTTCTGCGCGAGCCGAATCCTGATCAACTCATGGTGATGGAAGAGATTGCGGAGCTTTCGGACCGCCTTATTGTCATGAGCCAGCTCTCCTCCCAGTTCTTGCAGGAAATCTATAAGGTGCCCGGCAGCAAGATTGACATGGTTCCGCACGGCGTTCCCGACCTTCCCTTTCTCGACCCCAATTTCTACAAAGACCGTTTTGGTGTCGAAGGAAAAGCAGTGCTGCTCACCTTCGGCCTGCTCTCGCCCAACAAGGGAATTGAAAATGTCATTCAAGCGATGCCGCAGATCTTGTCCAAACACAAAAATGCCGCTTACATTGTCGCCGGCGCGACCCACCCTCACATCCTCCGTCGCGAAGGGGACAAGTATCGAGCCAGCTTGCAGGCTCTAGCAAAAGAAGTGGGAGTGGAATCGCAAGTCATCTTCCACGACCGCTTCGTCAGCCCAGAGGAAATGGCCGAGTTCATTGGCGCAGCCGATATCTACATCACTCCTTATCGCCACGAGGCGCAGGTGGTTTCCGGAACGCTTGCCTACGCATTAGGTGCCGGCAAGGCGATCATCTCGACTCCCTATTGGCACGCGCTTGAGTTGCTGGACGACCGCCGAGGCGCCCTGGTTCCCTTCCAAAACCCCGACGCTATCGCACAAAAGACCATCGAACTCCTGGATACGCCCGCGCTGCGCCACGCCATGCGTAAACGCGCCTACCTCTTCGCGCGCGATATGATCTGGAAAAAAGCCGCGCAAGGCTACATGGAAAGTTTTACCCGGGTTCGCAGCGACCGCATCGAGACTCCCCGGGTTCAGTTCTCCTCTCGCATCGCCCAGAAGTCGCTGAACGAACTGCCCGAATTAAAACTCACTCATGTGACCACGCTCACCGATGATGTAGGAATGCTGCAGCACGCCATCTTTACCATCCCCAATCGTGCCGAGGGCTATACCACCGACGACAACGCTCGCGCCCTCATTTTCACGGTGCTGCTGGCGCAACTCGGCATGGGTCACTCCGGAAAAACCGTATCCCCAAACCCTGATTGGCCTTTCCGCTATTTGGCATTCCTGGAGCACGCCTTTCATCCGGAAAAGAAAAGGTTCCGAAACTTCCTAGGCTACGACCGCCGCTGGATTGAAGACCAGGGTTCGGAAGACTCGCACGGCCGCGCCTTGTGGGCGCTTGGAACCCTCTTAGCCCGATCCGAAGACTTTGGATTGAGGGGTGCCGCCGGACGCCTGTTCGAGTTTTCCCTCCCCGCTGCACTGGAGTTCACCAGCCCGCGCGCCTGGGCCTATACCCTGCTCGGAATTCAGGAATACCTCAATTCGTACCCTGGTGACCGGGACGCGCAAAAAATAAGATGCGTGCTTGGCCGGCGATTGCTCGACCTGTACGAATCGATCCACACCCCGGATTGGAAGTGGTTCGAGAACGTTCTAGCCTACGGCAACGCGAGACTGTCCCAGGCCATGCTGCTCGCGGGCTCGGCCTGCGCCGACGATCGCATGATTTCCGCCGGTCTCGCTTCGCTCGATTGGCTTATGGAAACGCAGCGTTGCCAGACGAACGGCCACTTCGTGCCCATCGGATCGCAGGGCTTTTATCATCAAGGCGGTGAAAAGGCCCGCTTCGATCAACAGCCCATTGAAGCCGGCGGCGCGGTTTCCGCGTGTCTCGAAGCGTACCGCGTAACCGGGGACAGCCGCTGGCGCGACGAAGCATGGCGGGCCTTCAATTGGTTCCTGGGTGACAACGATCTCCAACTTCCTCTTTATGATCCTGAAACCGGCGGCTGCCGGGACGGCCTGCATCCCGACCGCGCCAACCAGAATCAGGGAGCGGAATCCACGTTGTCGTTCCTGATGGCGCTTCTAGAAATGCGCTCGCTGCAGAAATCTGAAAGGCCGGAAAACTAAATCATGCCTGCTACCGAAGCAACACTTATGCACGTCGAAAGCACTCACTACCCGCCGCTGCTTCTGCGTCATCCCGGCAACCCCATCCTCACCGGCAAGGATTGGCCGTACTCCATCAACAGCGTTTTCAATCCCGGCGCAACTCTCTTGCCCGATGGAACCACTCTGCTCCTCTGCCGCGTCGAGGACCGGCGCGGCTTATCCCATCTCTGCGCCGCGCGCTCCCGCAACGGCGTCGATGGATGGGAGATTGACCGCGAGCCCACCTTAATGCCCAGCCCGCGCGAGTTTCCCGAGGAAATCTGGGGCATCGAGGATCCCCGCATCACTTTCGTGCCCGAGCTGCAGCAATACGTGGTCACCTACACTTCCTATTCGCGCGGTGGTCCCGGAGTGTCGCTGGCTCTCACCAAAGACTTCCGAAGTTTCGAGCGTTACGGCGTGATCATGCCGCCCGACGACAAAGATACAGCGCTTCTGCCGCGAAGAATCCATGGCTACTGGGCTCTCATTCATCGGCCGATGACGACACTCGGCGCCCACATGTGGATTTCCTACTCTCCCGACCTGCGCCATTGGGGCAGACACCGGCTAATGTTAGAAGCGCGCCGAGGCGCCTGGTGGGACGCCAACAAAATTGGGCTGTCGCCGCCCCCGATCGAGACTGCCCGAGGATGGCTCGTGCTCTATCACGGAGTTCGTCACACGCCGTCCGGCTGTCTGTATCGATTGGGTGTGGCCCTTTTCGATCTTGAGAACCCGGAAAAATGCCTGCTGCGAGGGGATTCGTGGATCTTTGGTCCGGAGGCCGAGTACGAACTCCACGGCGACGTCGACGATGTCGTGTTCCCCTGCGGATACACCATGAACCCAGATGGCGACACCATTAATATCTACTACGGCGCCGCCGATTGCTCAATCGCCCTGGCTCGCGCCAGCGTGCGCTCTCTACTGGATTGGCTCGATGCCCACGGCAGTTGCGAACGCCGGAATCGAGCGGAGGATTTATGAAACCACTGCTGCAAATGTTCGAGTTTGCCTTCGGATGCCATCACCGCGAACGGACTGCCGTGTTCACCATCAAGAAACGGACGTACCAGGTCTGCTTGAACTGTGGACAGGAATTTGAGTATTCCTGGGGACTGATGCACGCCGTAGGGTTGAGCGTTGCCGATAGGCCCGATGCGCCCCTGCACACCATGCCGCTGAATAGCACGCCGCTCAACAACCACAGACACGCTGAAAGACGGGTGATCTGACCGGTAGAGACGGGGCTTGCCCCGTCTCAGTCTGCGGAAAAACTCGCGTAGGGACAGCCGCCCCCGGCTGTCCAGCGAGCGAAGCTAGCCAAATTGGAATCGGAAGACACGGCCTCAAGCCGCTAAGGCTCGCCCTTTTGTAGCATCCAGTCGTGCGCAGAAAGACCTGGTCAGACCGTCTTATCTCCGCATGTGAGCTATCTTGCTCAGACACGAAAGTCCTTACCCGTCATTATCTAACTACCGCGCTAATCCGATTCGACCCTAAGAACTCTCGGACGCAAAAAGGCAACACCTCACGACACATAAGAGGTGTTAGCCCGCGAAGTAAGGAAGGTGAACAGCTATGCCTCTAATTCAACTGCTCGAAGTTCTCATCGTGGTGGGCGTCCTCCTGTGGCTGGTGAATCGCTTCATTCCCATGCAGGGAACCATCAAATCAATTCTGAACGGCGTCGTGGTCATTGCCGTGGTTCTGTGGATCCTGAATGTTTTTGGACTCTTTGGTTCCCTTTCCCGAATCCACGTTGGCACCTAGAGGATGATGTGGATGTAAAAGGATAATCTAAAGGGAAAACCAGCCAAGAAGCCCTCAACGCACCCACACAAGATACATACAACGCAACACCGCGGACGGACGTCTGTCCGTAAGGAGACACCTTGAAATCAAAGCTTTTGTTAGCAGTTGGAATCACCCTCGGTATGAGCGCATTTGCTCAAACCAATTCCCAAACAACCATGGTCGTCGAACCCATGGCTCACACCCCGACGTTCCGAGTGACTGTAGTCAGCCGCAGCGTGCAGGCCGTCAACTACAAGCATCGCAGCGGCGCTACCAAGCTGGATTTCGCGGGCACGGACCTGATGGGCTCAGCGGATGGTAAAGCCGAAGTGAACAGCAAGCGCGGATCCATTGAGATCGAAGCTGAATTCGGCAACCTGCGGAAACCGACGACCTTCGGCAATGAGTACCTGACCTACGTCTTGTGGGCGATTTCGCCCGAAGGCCGGGCCATGAACCTGGGCGAGGTATTAGTCGGCGACAACCATCGCAGCAAACTGCGCGTCACGACCGACCTCCAGGCCTTCGCTCTGATTGTTACCGCGGAACCTTACTATGCTGTACGGCAGCCCAGCAACGTGGTGGTGCTTGAGAACGTGGTTCGCGACGACACCAGGGGAACTACCGAGGCCGTGAATGCGAAATACGAACTCATGGAGCGCGGCGGGTACATTCCGACCGGCTACAAGTTCGACCCTGTGGTTCTGAATGCCAGGTTGCCATTGGAATTCTTCGAAGCACGCAATGCCCTGCGCATCGCGCAATCCGAGGGCGCCGAGCAGTATGCCAGCGACAGCTATCAGCGTGCTGTCCAGTTGATGAACAACGCCGATGAATATGCCACCAGAAAACACATCGACAACAAGCCGCTGATCGCGGTCGCCCGCGAGGCAGTGCAGACGGCTGAAGATGCCCGCGAAATCGCAGTCAAGAAGATGGGCCAGATAAGCCTGGCAAACGAACGCCAGGATTCAGCGGATGCTCAGGCGAAATCGCAGGGGCAGGCCGATGACGCGATTCGCCAGAAAGAGCAAGCCGAGTCCGACACCGCGAATGCTCAAGCGGCAAGGACCCAGGCGGAATCTGATACAGCCAATGCCCAGGCCGCCAAGGCTCAGGCCGAATCTGATGCGGCAAAGGCGCGGACAGACGCTGCTTCATCAGCCAATGCAGCATCCGCAGCCCAGGCCGATGCAGAACAATCCCGCTTAGCCGCGAACCAATCACAACAGAGCGCGCAACAAGCGGAGACCGACAAAGTGGCGATGCGCGCGCGATTGTCCGAGCAGTTGAATTCCATTCTCCAGACTCGCGACAGCGCGCGAGGACTCATTGTCAGCATGTCCGATGTGTTGTTTGACACCGGAAAATACTCGTTGAAGCCCGGAGCGCGCGAGAAGCTGGCGAAAGTCGCCGGTATTCTGCTCGCCTACCCTGGCCTCAACATCGAAATCGGCGGCTATACGGACAATGTGGGCAGCGACCAAATGAATCAAACCCTGTCTGAGAATCGTGCTGGATCCGTGCGCGACTACCTTGTGCAACAAGGTGTATTGACGAATTCGGTTTCAGCCCGAGGCTACGGCAACACTTTGCCGGTCGCCTCAAACGATGACTCCTCCGGACGGCAGCAGAACCGGAGAGTTGAACTTCTCGTGTCCGGCGAATCCATAGGCAGCGCGATCAACGCGACAACAGGAAGCTTGCGTTAGGAGCAAGCATACGTAACCCGCAGTTCTGGAGGTAGCACCCATGAAACGAATTGGACTTATCAGCACAGCAGTTCTCTCTTTGGCCCTCGGAGTAGCCGCTCCTGTGTACGCACAACTGGAGGAAGATAAAACCAAGCCTGCTCCGCAGGAACAGAAAAACGCGCAGCAGCAGGACAAGAATACTCAACAGGAGCAGAAAAGCGCACAGCAGCAGGACAAGAATACTCAGCAGGAACAGAAAAACGCACAGCAGCAGGACAAGAATACTCAACAGGAACAGAAAAGCGCACAGCAGCAAGATAAGAATGCGCAGCAGGAACAGAAAAACGCACAGCAACAAGACAGAAATACCCAGCAGGAACAGAAAAACGCCCAACAGCAGCAACACCCACAGCAGGCGCAACGCTCAGATGTTAACGTTGGTGCCCGCATTCCTGACGACCGTTTCCGGGCCAATTTTGGACGGGAACACACGTTTCGTGTCAACCAAGCCGACTACAGCAGGGATCGCCGCTTCCAATACGGCGGCTATTGGTTCGGGTTCGTTGACCAGTGGCCAAGCAACTGGCTCTACACACAAGACGTTTTTGTTGTCGAGATTAACGGCGTGTATTACCTGTGCAACCCGATGTATCCTGGCGTCAACATAGCACTCAGCTTCACACTGTAGCGGTTCGTCCGCTGTGGCCTTAGGACGCAACTAGCTTAACTATTATCGGCGCGAGTCCACTGCTTGGGCTCGCGCCCCTCTTTTTGGCTATGACCGGCACTCAATTAGGACTAATCCCGCGCATTCAACAAATTCGATTTACTAATCTGATTATTGTGCCTTTGTCTTCCTGAGAGGATTAATCGGCCCTTCCGACCATTTCTGTCTTCATATGAGCAGTTTTGACCATTAAGAAACCCAGGGAACGCCTATAAACAAAGCTGACCCCATTGAAGTCGGCGGCGACACGGCGACTCCGCCGGCCGGCAGAAAAATCAAAGAGTTGTTCTTTTCGTGTCCGGCGAAGCTATCGGCAACGCGACAACAGGAAGCTTGCGCTAGGGCAAGCATTACGTAACCAGCAGTTTTGGAGGTAGCACCTATGAAACTAATTGGAATCACCAGCACAGCCGTTCTGTCTTTGCTTCTCGGAATCGCCGCTCCTGCGTATGCACAGCAGGACCAGCAAGGCGCGAAGCAAGACCATCCCCAGCAGCAGCATGCTCAGCCGCAGCATCAGCAACAGCAGCCGCAGCACGCTCAGCAGCAAAAGCCCGCTCAGTCAAAACAGCCCGCGCAGCAGCAACAACACGCGCAACAACAACAGCAGCGCGCGCCGCAACAGCACACACAGCAAGCCCAACAACAGCAACGTCAAAGCCAGAACAATCAGCAGCAACACGCGCAGCAACAGCAACACGCACAGCAGCAACAACAGGCTCAGCAACAGCAGCGTCAGAGCAAGAACAACCAACAACAGCAAGCCCAACAACAGCAGCGTCAAAGCCAGAACAATCAGCAGCAACACGCGCAGCAACAGCAGCGTCAGAACCAGAACAACCAGCAACAACAGGCTCAGCAACAGCAGCGTCAGAGCAAGAACAACCAACAACAGCAAGCCCAACAACAGCAGCGTCAGAGCCAGAACAACCAGCAACAGCACGCCCAGCAACAGCAGGGCAATCAACGACCCCAGCGGACGCAGGAACAGCAGCGTGTTCAGCAGAGTGCCTTTCAGCAGCATCGCTCACAAAGCTGGGATTCCGACCACCGCAACTGGCAACAACGTGGTGGCTACAACGGCTACCGCATTCCTGACGATCGCTTCCGCGGATATTTTGGTCAGGACCACGGGTTCCGCATTTACGGTCTCCCCTTCCTCGTTGTGGGCGGATATCCCCGCTTCCAATACGACGGCTATTGGTTCAGCATGGTTGACCCATGGCCAGGATACTGGGCGAATGACTGGTACGACACCGACGACGTCTACGTCACCTATGTCGATAACGGCTACTATCTCTTCGACCGCAGGTATCCCAACGTTGGAATTGCGATCAGCATCTCGATGTAGTATTTTTCCACCCGGTGCAGTTTCGCGAGAGGCTGCACCCTTCATGAATCCATAACCGGGAGCCGAGACATGCTTGGAACTGTATTGATCGTGATCTTGATCCTAGCCCTCCTTGGCGCGCTGCCGCGGTGGCCGCATAGTCGAAACTGGGGCTACGCTCCGACCGGAGGACTGGGGCTGATCCTCATCATCGTTCTCATTCTTCTGCTTCTCGGGCGAATTTGATCGAAGCGGATTTGACCGAAGCGGAGTTGACCGAAAAAAGAAGGTCATGTCGTCGCGGCGAATCGTTCTTGGCGCGGGCCCACCCCAGGGCTCGCCGCCTCTTTCCTATGACCTATAGGCCTATGACCTACAGGAACCTCTGTACAGGCAATTGCCGGCCGGAACTGTACACTCTTGACCAGAATCGCATCAATATCAATGCCAGACTGGTTTCTGGAGACTGTCTTAGATCGCCTGGAAGGTTCACGAACCCATGCAAAGATCAGGTTTCACCATGCACTCATCCCCGTCGCTCCGCGCCACAACCGCCCTTTGGCGCCCGCTGACTCAGCGCATAGTGACCCTTCTTCTTGTCGTGGTGATGTGCGGCGGCGCTTCGTTCGCTTACTCTGTTTTGACCCACGAGGAAATCGTGGACCTGCTCTGGTTGGACGAGATCCGCCCCCTGTTGCTAAAGCGATACCCCGGGCTCTCGGACGATCAGATCAAGGAGGCCCATGCCTACGCATACGGCGGCGCCGTCATCCAGGACCTGGGTTATTACCCTTTCGGCAGCGCGGAATTCAGCAACCTGGTGCACTACGTTCGTAGCGGAGACTTCGTTCGCGAGCTGTTGCTGGAAAGCGCCGATGTTAACGAATATGCCTTCTCCCTCGGCGCATTGGCACACTACACGTCGGACATCACCGGGCACCCGGCTGTGAACCAGGCGGTGGCCATCGAGTATCCAAAGCTGCGAGCGAAGTTCGGCAAGTCGGTGAGGTATGCGCAGGACAAGACGGCACACCTGAAAACGGAGTTTGGCTTCGACATGGCGCAGGTGGCGAAGAATCGTTACGCATCGGAGCAGTACCACGATTTCATCGGGTTTAAAGTGTCAAAGCCCCTATTGGAGCGAGTCTTCCCCGTGGTATATGGATTGCAGATGAACGATGTGCTCACTCATGAAGATCTCGCCATCGGCTCCTATCGTTTCGCCGTCAGCCGGCTGATTCCGGAGATGACCCAGGTCGCACTACAGACCCATAAGAAAGAGATAATGGCAGAGCGGCCCGACTTCGCAAAACAAAAGTTCCTGTACCGTCTTTCGCGCTCCAGTTATGAAAAAGAGTGGGGGAAGGACTATACCAAGCCCGGTTTCGGAGCCCGGGTCCTCGCGATATTCTTGCGCTACGTGCCGAGAATCGGTCCCTTCAAGGGGCTAGGCTTCAAGAATCCGACTCCCCAGACCGAGGACATGTATTTCAAGAGCATCAATACGACCGTCGATCAATACCGGACGTTCCTGCACGCAGTAGGCAATGACTCCCTCCAGCTTCCCAATACTGATCTCGATAGTGGTCAACCAACCAAGGCGGCGGAATACTCGCTCACCGACGACACCTACGCAAAGTTGCTGGATCAGTTGGCAGGCAAGAAGTTCGATCGCACGACTCCAGAGCTGCGCGGCAACATTCTCGACTTTTATTCCGACCTCTCGGCTTCGATTAAGACGAAAAAGGACCAGGATGACTGGAAAGAGGTGCTGGCACAGCTGGAAAAACTGAAGTCGGCGACTCCGATTCCGGCGGTTGCGGGTAGCCCCGCAAAGTGATCCGCTTGCGCGTCAAGTAACGCACTGAAATGCGCAGATCGTCCCAGCCAATATCTGGGGTTTCGTGGGCGAGCGCCGTTCCGGCTGCGCTCAAGCAACCGCTATCTCTGTCATTCAGGAAATGCTAAGCGCCAACCCGCACAGATACCAGCTCTGGGTTGCAGTGCGAGTTTTGCATGGATTTAACCGCGTCTTCCGCTGTAAATCTCCCCATCACCAGCGCCAGCTTGCGGTTGGTTGTCGTTTGGATGGGAAGCCGATCGATCCGCAGCACGTACTGAGGGGCATGAGCACCGCCACGGTTGACTTTCACAACAAACTTGATGTTTTTCATTGTCCCTTTCTTCCCGCTGCCAACATGAACCTTGATCCGCTTGGGTTTGGCGTCAGAAAGATCCCCAGCGATCGACAGTCATGACTTGGACTTCTCCTCAGAGCAATCGAAGAGGACCCAATTTTCAGATAGGCTAACTTGGTTCAGAAGAGCTGAAAGAGTAACAATAAGAAAAGGTGCTTGCTCAATATCAATGCTAGGCTTATGCGCTACCATTGTCAAGCTTCCCACCCCAGCCAATGCCCAACAACGTCAACAGCGAGGCTGCCTGGAACTACCACGAGGCGACCAGGCATTCCTATACCAGCGTCCGTAACAACCCGCATTTCCTGGACTTTGCCAACCAGCCCTTGCCCTTCAAGATCTACCCAGCGCTGGAACCGTCGCGCATGCCAGCCGAGGTGCGCCAAACTAGAGTCGCTGCCCTTTCTGCCATCGCCGGCAGCACCTCCGGCCACACTCCCGCCCAGACCAACATCGCGCCAGATTTGGAGGCCGTAGCCCAACTCCTGTACCTTTCCGCAGGCATCACCCGGCAGCGAAAATATTCGGGCGGCGAAATCTATTTTCGCGCCGCCGCCTGCACCGGAGCGCTTTACGAGGTCGAGCTCTATCTCATCTGCGGCGACCTCGCCAACCTTCAAGCTGGCGTCTATCACTTCGCTCCCGCCGAGTTCGGCCTGCGCCCCCTGCGCGCCGGAGACTATCGCAGCGTCCTCGCCGAGGCCACCGGCGGCGAACCTGCCATCGCTCACGCGCCGCTCACCATCGTCTGCACCTGCACCTACTGGCGCAATGCCTGGAAGTATCAGGCCCGCACCTATCGCCATTTTGGCTGGGACAACGGCACCCTGCTCGCCAACCTGCTGGCCGTTGCCGCCGCCCTCGGCCTGCCTGCCAAGGTAGTGTGCGGGTTTGTGGACGCGACCGTAAACCGCCTGCTGGATGTAGATTCCCAGCGCGAGGTGGCCTTCTCGCTGGTCGCCCTTGGCCATGACTCCGGGCTCTCTGCGCAACTCGCTCCGCGTTCGCAAACCACTGCCCGAACGCTCGCAGAAATCCTCCCGCTAGGCCTCGAGACTGTCCCGCTCTCACGGGACGAGATTGATTATCCGCTGATGCGCGAAATGCACGCCGCGTCGTCGCTCGATTCGGCCGAAGAGGTCGCAGCATGGCGCGGACGTACTCCCTCGGATCCCACTCGCATCGCGAACCTTCCGCCGCCCGCCGGACCCATCATTCAACTCAAGCCCTTATCCGACGCCGAAATTCCCCGCGACCCCATCGAGCAGGTCATCCTGCGTCGCGGCTCCAGCCGCCAGTTTGCGCGCACTCCGATCAGCCTTACCCAGCTCTCCACCATGCTCGACCGGGCGACCCGCGGCATACCAGCCGACTTCCTCAATCCGTTCGGATCTCAACTCAACCATCTCTACTTGATTGTCCACGCCGTCGAAGGTCTCGAACCCGGAGCGTACGTCTTCCACCGCGACCGCAGAGTTATCGAGTGCCTGAAGCGCGGAGATTTTCGCGACCAAGCCGGCTACCTCGGATTGGAGCAGCAGTTGCCTGCCGATGCCGCCGTGGATATTTTCTTCCTGGCAGATCTAAGGCCGATTTTCGATCGCTTTGGAAACCGCGGCTATCGTGCCGTGCAGCTTGAGGCCGGCATCCTCGGCGGCAAACTCTATCTCGCAGCCTATGCCCAGCGCCTGGGCGCCACCGGCCTCACCTTTTACGACGACGACGTCACCCGCTTTTTCTCCCCACATGCCGAAGGCAAGAGCGCCATCTTCCTGGTAGCCGTGGGCAAAAGCGTTAAGCTTCGGCAATAGCTACTAGCTAATGATGACCATGATCAATGATCGTGGTGATCGTCGTCGTGTCCGCGATCCCCGTTGTGATCCTCATGATCCCAGTGGCCTTCATGCAACCTCCAGCCTTCCCGGTAATGATCGTAGTGAGGATGGCTCCAATAAGCCCCTTCGTAGGGCGGACGCTCCCAACGCCCCGCCACCCACCGGTAGTGATGCCCATCCGGAGCCCAATATCCTTCGACCCACACGTAGCCCGGGCCCGGAACCGGCCCACGCTGCTCGTAACGCAGCGGCGGTGGCGCGCTTCCGATGTACACGGAAACCTGTGCCGAAGCAGGGATGGTGAGAGCGATTGCGAACAGTACTCCGCATATCCAATTCAATTTCATTCTGGTTTCTCCCGTATGCCTGGATTTAAGTTGCGGAATCCTTCTGGCAAGTTGCCGCCCCCCACCCCCCTGTTTACCAGTTGGCACTGGTACCCCCCTCCCCCTGGTCTCCTGGAATCATAGAGTTAGCGGGAATTTTTCGCTTCGGTCTTTGAAAAATAAGGACTTATATCAAAGTATTCCGGAATAAGGGCTTAGCTCCTAAAAGAGCACTGAAACGGCTTTGGGGCAGTTTCGAGGGCCGTCTTGGTGGACGGACTTCGAACTGCCCCAATCAGATTTCTATTTTCGCGGACGGCGGGTTGAAAGTCAATGATTTTCATCGCGGATGATTTGTGAAGTTAGGGGTCAGATTGGGGGGAAGTGCGGACCCCTCGCAGCAAGTTCTCAAGGTGAAGATCGATAGCAGGCCCCGCAAGAGGGAGGCCACTCTGGAGTCGGCGGTGTGTCGGGCCACCCTTCGGCTATCGCTCAGGGCAGGCTTTCTCAAAAAGCGTGAGAAGTGGCGCACCCCCAGTTATTTCCTGCTCCGGGACGGATTCAGCGAGGGCGGCCTTCGGGACGAGAGCACGGCTCGGGGTATGAATGGCTCCAGTCTAGAGTTCTTTCTCGGCTTGCGTTGGTCTATTTTGAATGCCGCTCGGGGCGCGGGTTTCAGAAGTCCGCTCTTGCGGATGGGGCGGATCGACGGGCTCGGACGGTTTTACTTCCAACCGGTCGTGCCTGCCGTCGAGGAGTTCACAGATTTCGTGGATCAACTTGCTGAGGCGCACTGGGTTTTGCTCTTCTGCGGCAAGGGCGCAGAGGTGTTTCCAGCGTTCTGGATTTCTTTTCGGGCGTGCGTTGGTCTCCATCTTTAGAATCACGCTCTCGGCGCCGGTTCAGTCTGTGCCAGCTACGCAGCTCGCCTCTCCGGGGAAACACCGCTGCCTCGGCCGTCGAGCGTTAAGGCGAACTTTTCTCTGAGTCGCTGGTTGTGCTCGCGGAGAGCGGATCGGAGGCCTGCGCTGATGGTATGCAGCTCATCAGCGCTTCGGGCGGCGAGAGCCTGTTTACAGAGTTTGCGGATTCTATCGTCCAGTCGCCTCGCCAGCACGCTCATGGTTCCAGTCTATCCATGGATCGGCGGAACGCGCGATACCTCACACACTGTATCTCCTAAGTAAAAAGAGGGTAGCCGGGTGCCCCATCCTTGCGCGGCCTTTTGCGCAAAGGGTGGGATTCCGCAGTCGCCGCCCTGTCGGGATTTTCTCGAGCCACATGAAAGAAAATCAGGAAGCGTCCCGTCTGGAAGCTGTGAAGAAATAGGGTTTTGCTTCGAAGGGTTGTTGAAGGTTTGCCATCGCGTTGTTCGCGCGGCGTGATGAGTTGCTCGTGAGTCGAACATGCGGCGTCCCTTACGCGAGTGCTTTCGGGTTTTGCGGCCTAAGCGGATGCTGTTGCCAGATTGGGATTGCGCCGTAGGCTGAACCACCTTGTCAGGTTGTAGCTGAGGCACGCCC
Source organism: uncultured Acidobacteriaceae bacterium (assembly GCA_963789205.1). Lineage (GTDB taxonomy): Bacteria > Acidobacteriota > Terriglobia > Terriglobales > Acidobacteriaceae > Acidiflorens. Next base: position 691,811 of record CAWBJV010000004.1, on the reverse strand, counting down.
AAGTGGCTTCCATGGCTACCTTCAGGCGGTTCCGACATCGGAACTGCCGTAAGCCGCAGCGCTCTTTGATCCAGGCATGCGGGAACTCCGCGATCTGCGAGCGTTTCGCGTAGATCTGTTGTGCCTCTTCGGTCGCCATCTTCGCCTTGAACGCCGTCGTAGTCGCAGGCTCTGCCATGCGTGTGACGGACCGCCTCCAGGCGGGCCGAGCGTCCTGCGGAGCGCACTGGCCGCGCAACGGGCAGTTGGGACATGCCGCCTTGGGCGCGCGGTACACGTGCGTATGTACGCCGTTGCCACGATTCAGCAGAGCGTGATGAGTAAGCATCTTCCCGGCAGGACAAGTAAAGCAGTCCCGTTTGGCATCGTAGGGAAACGCGCTGGCCAGGAATGCGGAGCTGCGGCCTTGCGCATCACGTTCCACCGGTTTCCAGCTCTCTTGCCACGATCCATAGAAGTCCACCCCGCAAGCTGCCGCCGCTTGCACCGACGCGTGATTGGTGTAGTCGCCATCGGCCACGATCTGTTTCGGCTTCTTTCCCAGCGTTCGTTCGCACCGTTCGAGCGCTGGTTGTAGCTGGCGGTAATCGATCGCGTCGGTGGTCGCGTCCACGTTCACCACCAGGCCGTTGGTCACGTCGGTAAGCAGTTGCACGTTGTAGCTGGGCACCGTGCCGCCCTCACCGTTTCTCATCACGTGCGCGTCCGGATCTGTGCTGGAGGCCCGCGCCACGAATTCTTTGCGATCATGCTTCTTCTCTTGTTGCAGGCGCTCCACTTCGCGCACCGCCGCTTCCAGCCGACTCGCCCGTTGCCTCGCCGCTCGCCGCCGTGCCGCCGCTTGCCGATTGGCGGTTGTCTCCTTCTCCCCGCCTTCCGCGTTCAGCATGCGCACCTGCTGGCGCGCCAGTTCCAGGTGCGCTTCCAGTTTCTCTTTGCGGCGGAAGCTATTGCCTCCGGCATTGGCTTTGATTTTGGTTCCGTCCAGCGTCACCCGCTCCAGCGTGATCAGTCCCTCGGCGCTCAGCATGCCCAGCACTTGCACGAACAAATCATCCAACGCTGCCTTGTTTTCCGAGCGGAAACCGGACAGCGTCCGATGGCTAATCGCTTCCATGCCGCACAGCCATTGCAATCCCGGTTCAAACTCGCACTGCCGCGCCACCTCGCGCGCCGAACTGATGCCCCGGCTGTAGGCGTACAGCCATACACTGATCAACAACTGCGGGTCCGTATGCTCCCGCCCGGCATGGCCCTCCACCGCAGCAATTTGTGCATGATAGAGAGTCAGGTCCAGCCGGCCGACTAATTCCCAAAGCGAACGCGCACTGTGGTCCGCGTCGATCAGTTTCTCAACATCAACGGTGCGCAACAGAATTTGACGGCGATCAATGGAAACCAATCGCGGAGTGGGAGATGTCGGATGATTTGTCACACTTGCAGTGTACGGACCTTCGTCGATTTCGCAATAGTGCTATGGAGTCCCTCGGTCGATTTCTTCACAGCTTCCTGTCCCTATGGTTTCCTGCCCCCATGTTTCACAACTGGGGGTGCGCCACTTCTCACGCTTTTTGAGAAGTGGCCCGCGATGCTGTCGCCACAAGGCGCGGTTTCGGTTTTCCGCAGGCCACTTCTCAAAAGCGAGAAGTGGCGCACCCGGCGATCTTTGACTTGACTCGCCCACGGTAGTACGGTGCGAGCATGGAATCAATGATGCCGGGAAAGGCTGTAGATGTTTCCCGAAATGCCCTGCGATGTACAAGAGGAGCAGGAATCGCCCACCCTGTTGGAACTGCTTCAGGGGACGGCACTGTTCCTGTGGAAGGAATGGTCACACGATATGCAAGCAGCTTTACTCGACCAAGAGCACCGGAGATTTAATCTTCGCGGAGTTTGTCCTCACTGCGCTAGGCAGTCAGTTTTCATGTTGGTTACCTCCGTCTGTATGGAGGTGGCAGACGGTGCTCAGGAACACTGGATCGGGGGGCTACAGTGTCAAGGATGCTTCGAGTATATTCTTGGTATCGTTCGATGGCGTCCCTTTCAGGGGGATGTGCAATATGAAACGCACTATCCGTTGGGACAGCCTGATGACGATGTGGCAGAAGAAATCCCGGAACACATACAACCCGATTTCCAAGAAGCACTGCGCTGTCTCTTTGTGGACGCATACAACGCGACAGCAGAAATGTGCAGGCGGGCTATTGAAGCTAGCTGTCTAGACTTAGGTGCTCCTAAGAAGGACGTACTGGAGGACATGATTGACTGGTTGGCTGATAACCGCATTATCACGCCACTACTCCAGCAAGCAGCGCACAAGGTTCGACTTGGCGGGAATAGGGGCGCACACCCGCCTGTGGATGGAGCAGCAGTCCCGGCGATACCCAAACCCAAGGATGCGCCGATTGAGAAAATCGAAAAGGATCACGCATTGGCGATTGTGGATTTTACCCAACATTTCTTTGAGCACGTATATGTGATCCCAAAACAGTTGGACAAGTACGACTTCTCGAAACCAAAGGCGGCTAAGAAGCCATGACAACCGAGGCGGAGAAGTTTGATGATGGCGTAAGGAAGATTCTCTCCGTGTCGCACGATGAGTTAAAGAGACGCGAAGCGGAGTGGAAGTTAAAGCGGGCAGCACTCAAGAAAGCCGGGTGCCGGGTGCCCCATCCTTGCGCGGCCTTTTGCGCAAGGGTGGGATTCCAGAGTCGGTGGGTGGCCACTAGGCCGGGGTTATCATGGCCGTCCAAAGCTTTCTTGCACTACCAGGCCCTGCGAATATCGTGGACACGTAAGGCCCGTGGCCCGCGGGAATGTGCTTCGCAATTCGCTCCAACAATTTCTGTGCTTGCTCCGTCGTATCAAGAAAGACGTACTCTGCTAAAGGTGCCTGAAGCCTTTCAAGTATTCCTTCCAACACGGCAGGATAGCGTCTAATGTCGCGGTCAGAATCGTACCAGCACATTTGAACGATGAAAGCCATGCAGTAAATTTTACTACTTGCTATACCAACTTCCATCACAAACAACCGTGACCACTATCACAGACGCCGGGTGCCCCATCCTTGCGCGGCCTTTTGCGCAAGGGTGGGATTCCACAGTCGCCGCCCTCTCGGGATTTTCTCGAGCCACATGAAAGAAAATCAGGAAGCGTGGCGCACCCCCAATTGGTTAGTCCCAACGATCAAAGGCAACCCGCGTTAGACTCTCCACTTTGATGTGGCGCACCCGGCAATACCTTGGTCCAATTGTTTTGCCTTTCCTCGTCAGGCTTAATTAGGTAGCAGGTGTGAATACGAAAGAACTAGAATCAGCGGATGACCACTGTTTATCGGAATTGGAGCCGTCAATGAGCAGCGTACAAATCGAACAGAAGAGCTATGAGATGCCCCCGCGAGAGGGGATCAGCATCGCGCAATTTCTCACCGTCGCCGACATCGAGCGATCGGCTCGCTACTACGAAAAGGTCTTCGGCGCTCGCATTCTGAGCCTGGGTGACGGCAACGCGCCTGGGTACCTTCAGCTTGCGAATATCTGGATTATTCTGAACGTTGGGGGCGGGCCGACCCCGGATAAGCCGACGGTAACGCTCAGCGTCCCCGACCCGAATCACATCAACAGCTTTATGAATTTCCGCGTTGCGGATATTCAAGCGTGCTATGAATTATGGAAAAGTCGAGGAGCCGAGTTCATCACGAAGCCGATACCCAAGTACGGCGAGGTACGCTGCTACATCCGCGATCCTGACGGCTATATCATCGAAGTCGGACAGAGCACCGACGTCACGTACGGTTAACGCTCGGGGGCTGGCCCACCTTTGCCCCACCACAACTTCGGCTGCCTCACCCTTCGCGGTTTTCGAAGGGTGAGCACCACGGACGATGGCATCAGAGAAGTTTTGCCACCCGGTCGGGTGTCCCAGGCTATTGATCTCGCTAGCAGAGGCAACACGGAGGGTGCCCCCACGCTTCGCGCATTTTTATCATCACATTTTTCTTGTACCGCCATCACAGACACGCAATCGCAATCGCGCAATAATTCCCCGACAGTGCAATATCGAAAACCGTGCCCGTCTCCAGAGACGGACCCAACATCCGCCGCAAAAACCATCTTCGGCGCTCTTTGAAAAGTTGACACAAAGTAGACGATAAGCAGCAAAAAGTGACGATCCCGCACCTCGGGAAGTGCACGCCAAATCGCAGAAACACCAGCTAAGTCCTTATTCATGTAGTTGATAGAGCTAAGTACTTTAATCAGAATAGCTTAGCGCGAATTGGGGGGGGGGGGGGGGGGTACAAAACCTTTTCAAATTCCACCCTTGCCAAAAACGATTTAATAATAATCGAGCCATCGGGAACCGTTAATTTTTCTGCCTCTGTTTTTTCGGACCTGAATTTTTCAGGGCATGATTTTTTTCGGACCTGAATTCTTTCGGACCTGATTTTCTCCACACTGATTTTGTTGCCTGTGAAATTTTCTCGCTGCCGGAGACGGGGCAAGCCCCGTCTCTACCAGGCGGGGGGACGCAACCTCAGCGAGGTGACGCAACGTGCCGCGTGCTGTTGTCAGCAGCAGAGAGCGTCCCTACAATCGTGGATATGTCGGTCGCTGCTCCCCTGCCACAAATTCGCCAGCGCAAGCCTGCGCTGCGGATCCTGTACTACGCCGTCTGCGTGCTGCTGGTGGCGCTCATCGCCGCAATCTGGTGGCTCTACTCGATCGCGCGCTCGCCTCTGCCGCAACTGGATGGCAGCATCGCGGTGCCGGGGATTTCGTCCAAGGTGCGCGTTGTGCGCGACGAGCGCGGTGTCCCGACGATTGAGGCGGCTACGCTCGAAGACTTGTTTTTTGCGCAGGGATACGTCACCGCGCAGGACCGGCTGTGGCAGATGGACATCATGCGGCGCGCCGCCGCCGGAGAACTTTCGGAAGTGATCGGCGAGGACACGGTGAAGATGGACCGTGAGCAGCGAATTCTCGGGCTGCGGCAGGCAGCCGAAGCGGCGGAGAAAAATATCTCCGCGCGCGATCGGGCTTATTTTGACGCTTACGCTCGCGGAGTGAATGCATTTCTCGAGTCGCATCGCGACCGGCTTTCGTTGGAATTCCGCCTGCTGAAGTACACGCCGAAACCCTGGACGGTGACCGATTCCCTGCTGGTCGGCGCGCGCATGGTCCAGGATTTGAATCATTACAGCTACGAGCGCGCGCTGACCCGAGAAAAAGTTCTGGCGAAGCTGGGACCGCAGCTGACGGCGGACCTGTACGTGAATTCTTCCTGGCGCGACCGTACGCCAACCGATGTGCGGCGGATCGATCAGGAACCCGCGGCCAATTCCGGCGATGAAGATGACGATGACGACGACGAAGAGGTTGATCCGGAAGGTGGCAATGGCCGGCTGATTTCTGCAGTGGGTTCTGCTCTTCGTTCGTCTGTGGAGTTGGAAGAGGCCGACGCCTTCCGGCCTGGCTCAAACAACTGGGTCGTTTCCGGTCAGCATACCGTTTCGGGGAAGCCGCTGCTGTCGAACGATATGCACCTCGACCACCAGATGCCGAATTTATGGTTTGAGGCGCACCTGAAAATGACTACCGGAAACTTCGACGTCGCCGGAGTTACGCTGCCGGGAATTCCGTTCGTAATCGTCGGCCACAATCAGCGCATCGGCTGGGGATTCACCAACGTCGGGCCGACCGTAGAAGACGATTACATCGAGGAGTTCAATGCGCAGGGGCAGTACAAGACTCCGGCAGGATGGCGCGATGCGCAGCACCGGCAAGAGACGATTCAGGTAAAAGGAAAACCGGACGTGACGTTTGACGTGGTGACAACGCGGCACGGGCCGATCATCACTGATTTGCTTCCAGGCGAGACGCGCAAGATTGCCCTGCGCTGGACGTTGCAGGACGGCGAGGGTCTGGTTTTCTTCGACGTGGACTCCGCGCAGAATTGGGATGACTTTCGGAAGGCCTTCTCTGCATTTGGCGCGCCGGGGCAAAACGTGATGTACGGCGATGTGGATGGCCACATCGGTTATCAGTCGACGGGGCGAGTGCCGATCCGGGCGGCGGGCGATGGCAGCCTGCCGGTGAGCGGCAGCGACGATGCGCACGAGTGGAAGGGCTGGATTCCGTTCGACCAGATGCCGCATGTTTATGATCCGCCCGGTGGAATTTTGGCGACCGCCAACGGGCGCATCGCTCCGGATGGCTACAAATATTCGATCAGCACCGATTGGGATGCGCCGTGGCGAACGGACCGCATTTATCGTGTGCTCGAATCGGGCAAGAAGTTTGCGCCGGCGGATATGCTGGCGCTGCAGATGGATGTGTCGTCCACTTACGACCGGTTCTGCGCCGACAAGTTCGTGTACGCGGTCGATCACGCGGCGAGCGCCTCCGACCGGGCAAAGCGCGCAGCGGACATTCTGCGCGACTGGGATGGACGGATGTCGGCGGACTCGGCGGCGCCAACGATTGAGACGAAAGCGCGCGGCGAACTCGCACGGCTGTTGCTGGAGCCGAAGCTGGGCGCGGCATCTCACGAACCGAATCGCGGCGTGTTGAGTTGGAAGAGCTATCACTGGGGTATGTCGTCGGTCTGGCTGGAGAACGTGCTCACCAAACAACCGGCGCGCTGGCTGCCGCCGGGATACTCAGATTACGGAAGCTTGCTGACGGCTGCGGTTGAGAATGTAGTGAAGCAAAGAGAAGTTCCGTCCGACCTCAGTCAATGGAAGTGGGGAAAGAATTATCCGGTTCAAATCGATCATCTCGTGCTCAGCCAGCTTCCGGTGATTGGGCGCTTCACGGGACCGGGATTGCATCCGTTAAGCGGCAGCAACTACACGGTAAAGGCGGTGGGCCGGGGGTTTGGGCCTTCTGAAAGGCTGACGTGGAACTTTGCGAACTTTGACGCGAGCACGCTGAACGTGGTGACGGGAGAGAGTGGGATATTCCTCAGTCCGCATTACATGGACCAGTGGGCGGCGTGGTACGGAGGCACGACCTTCGCGTTTCCATTCTCGCAGGCTGCGGTCGAGCAACACCGGGCGCATGAGATGACGCTGGAGCCGAAATAGGGAAGGCGGTCGTTTAGTCGTTAGTCGCTAGTCGCTGGTCGTTCGCACCTGAGACCTGTGCTCTAGAAATCTATGGTCTTGATGTCGACGAAATCGCCGATGAGGTTGCTGAACTTCTGTTCCTCCACTGCATCCACGGCATCGGTCTTCGTATCGTAGACATAGAGCGTTCCGCCCTGGACGGTCTGGCCCTGTACCACATACACCACGTCGCGCGTCGCGATGGGTTGAATGCCGGTCACGTCTCCTGTCGTGGGAGGAATCGTAACTGCGCCGGGCTGAATGCTCCCCACCGGAACGCTCTGCGTGTTGTAGATCGAAAGGCAACCGCGTATCTCGGCTCCGGGAGGCGGCGGGAGGGGCGGAATGATCTCGGTGCAAGTGCGCGAGCCGATGAAGAGCTGCCCATTAGCCCCTAGCGCGATTCGGTTGTGATATCCGTCGGTGATGACGATCGGGGCGGAATTGGTAACAGACATTTTGCTGAGATCGAAGATCGTAAGCTGGCCGCAATAGGTTGCCTGCGTGGTCGTGGTCCCGGTGGAGCAGAGCAGTGAAGGCCCTCCTCCGGCGGAGTACGGCGTGCCCGCGATGTACATGGTCGAACCACTCACCAGGAATACGCTGCCGGCACACTGCGTTTTTTGAGTATTGTCGACGGTGCAGACGGGGACGGCTGTGCCAATGAGAGTGTTATGCGTTAGATCGAGCTGCTGTATGCTCGCCTGCTGTCCACCGCACTCAGCGCCGCAATTCAATACGTAGGCGGTGCCGTCGTCGCTGCTGAAGAAAGCCGCGACTGGACGGTCGAAGCCGCCAACGGAGGTTACCGCATTGCCTGTCACGATATTCGACGGCGTGATCACTGCCACGAAATCGGAGTTATCGCTGAAGGCGAGAATTCGGTTGCCACTGTTGTCGATCGAAAGATAGTGAGCCGACGGAACGTCGACCTGTCCGGTGACAGCGCCGCTGCCCAGCGAGATGGCCTCCACAATCCCAGGAGACTGCCCAGTCACCTTCGCGGTCGGAACGGCGACATAGGCGGCGGAGCTGTCCGGAGAAACGACGAAGCTTTCGGTCGAACCGGGCAAAGGCACCTGACCAGCGGCGGCTTCGCCAGCGTTGCTGATGATGGTGAACTGGTTCTCAGGAAATAATGGATCGATGCCGGGGCTGAACACCAGCGTCTGCGTTCGGTTGGGCGTGAGCACCATCATTCCCGGAGTGGTGCCAGCGGAAATCGGCGATATGCTGCCACGCACATCGTTGGCAGCATCGACGATATACACTCCCGCCAACCCAGTACCCGCGCTAACGTTATTCGTGATGAAGGCGCGGTATTTGATCCCGCTGCCCCCGCCGGAGGGGGAAGAGTAGCCGCCGCAGCTCAGCAGGATCAGACTGGCGGGCAGCAGGAATACAAGAAGAATCAGGGCTTTTTTCAAACCTGGGACTCCAACCTCATGCGGGATAATCACTTGGATGCAAGAAAAGGATTATAGCAAAGGAGGAAATTGCGGTTGAGGAGCGGCGCTGGAACGGGGCGGGCAGCAGCCGTTCCATACGATTTAAGGTAGACGCAGACAAATGCGGTGTCAACGGAGCAAGTTCGGAGGGAAAAAAGTCGGTACAGCACCGTATCCAGGGATATAACGACATTCCATTACGCAGCTGGCCACTGAAAGCACAGGCCATATCCGTCCGGATCGCGGACATATAATTGCTTCATGCCATAGGGCCCGACTTTTGGCTCTTTCACATTCTCGGCACGCGACCGAAGGTGAGCATACGCCGCATCGACATCAGGGCAACCGAAGAAGATCGCAGTGCCGTCGTGGGCGGCAATCCGCGCGCGATCAGGTTCGGGCGGACGGGAGTCCTCTTCGTAAGCCGTATTTAGCATCAACTCCGTGCCATTCAGCCGGAGCAGCGCCCAACCGAAGTTCTCTGCTCCAGGCTTGGAAGTGGTCACGACCTCGAACCCCAGCACATCCCGGTAAAATGCTATCGACGTCGGCATATCGAACGCTTGCAGCAGCCGCGTCATCCCGCGAATTTCAATGCCCATGCGGCCTCCTTATAAATCTAAGGTGTCAGGTGACAGGTGTCAGGGTTCAGGAAAACCGTCCTACTGGAATTTTGGGTTGACCTTGGTCTTTCCTGAGACCTGACACCTGTCACCTGACACCTGAATTCAATTATCTCGCTCCTTCTAGTATTCTCAAATAGATGCCGCAAAACTTCATTGAACGTCTAAAACAGTCGCCCGTGCTCTGCGATGGAGCCATGGGCACGCTTCTCTATGCCAAGGGGATCTTCATCAACCGCTGCTATGACGAGTTGAATCTGTCGCAGCCCGAGCTGATCCGCGGCGTGCACCACGATTATCTCCAGGCCGGCGCCGAGATTGTCGAAACCAATACTTTCGGCGGGAACAGTTTTCGCCTGGCGCGGCACAGCCTGGCGGATCGCGTGCGCGAAATCAATCTCGCGGGCGCTCATGTGGCTCGGGAAGCGGCCAAGAGTTTCGATGTCTGGGTGGCCGGATCGATTGGCCCGCTGGGCGTCCGCATCGAGCCGCTGGGCAAGACTTCGTTTGAAGAGGCCCGCACCGCGTTTCGCGAACAGGTCGCAGCCCTGATCGAGGGCGGCGTGGATCTGCTGATGCTTGAAACCTTCGGCTACGTCGAAGAGTTGCATCAGGCTGTGCTGGCCTGCCGGGACGTGGATGCGAAGATTCCCATCGTCGCCCAGGTCACGATTGACGAAGACGGGAACTGCCTCGATGGCTCCGATCCCGAGACCTTCGCAGCCCGCTTGTCGGAATGGCATGTTGACGTACTCGGCATCAACTGCAGCGTGGGGCCGGTCGCGATGCTGGACGCAATCGAGCGCGTGCGAGCGGTGACTTCCCTGCCCCTGGCCGCGCAGCCGAACGCCGGCATGCCGCGCTCGGTCGAAGGACGGAACATCTATCTCTGTTCGCCGGAATACATGGCGAGCTACACGCGAAAATTCGTGGCGGCCGGCGTGCAGCTGATCGGCGGATGTTGCGGAACCACGCCGGATCATATCCGCGCCATGAAATCCGCGCTGAGAGTGCGCGAAGCCCGCGGCAAGGCCGCGGTTACGGAGGCGATTCATTCCGGAGTAGCGCCTTCGGTTCCAGCCAGCATTCCGCTGGCGGAGCGCTCGCGCCTCGGCGCAAAAATTGCCGCCGGGGAATTTGTGACCATGGTCGAGATCGTCCCGCCCAAAGGCATCGACATCCGAAAAGAGATCGAGGGCGCGAAGTTCGTCAAATCGGTTGGCGTGGACGGGGTGAATATCCCCGACAGCCCGCGAGCCTCGGCGCGCATGAGCAATCAGGCGTTGGCGCTGCTCATGCAGCAGGAGGTTGGCATTGAAGCCATCCTGCACTACACGTGCCGTGACAGAAACGTGTTGGGCATTCAGTCCGACCTGCTGGGTGCGGCGGCAACCGGAATCCGCAACCTGATCTGCATCACCGGAGACCCACCGAAGATGGGGAACTATCCCGACGCCACGGCGGTGTTTGACGTGGATGCGATCGGACTGGTGAACATCGTCCACAACCTGAACCTGGGATTAGACCTGGGCGGGAACCCGATCGGCGCGGGAACCAGCTTCGTCATTGGGGTGGGTGCAAATCCGGGACTGCCCAACCTCGACGAAGAGATCAAGCGCTTTGAATACAAGGTGGAAGCGGGTGCGGAGTACGTGGTAACCCAGCCCGTGTTCGACCTCAATCTGCTGGAGAATTTCCTGAGACGGATCGAACACTGCCGAATTCCCGTGGTGGCTGGAATTTGGCCGCTGGTAAGCGCTCGCAATGCTGAGTTCATGAAGAACGAGCTGCGGGTTTCCGTGCCTGATGAAATCATGAACCGGATGACCAGGGCCGCCAGTCCGCAAGTGGCTCGCGAGGAAGGCGTGGCCATCGCTCGCGAGATGCTGGCGGCGCTGCGTGACCGGGTGCAGGGGGCCCAAATCAGCGCTCCCCAGGGCCGCTACAGCTCCGCAGTGGACGTTCTGGAGGCTCTCGGCTCCAAGCGGCCGGCATCAGTGTAATTTTGGGAAAATCATAAAAACAAACTGTGCAAATCTAAAAATTTGCTGGACATTTTGCACCGGTCGAGGCATTACAATAGAGAGCAGGAGCAACTGGATTGGTGAAGTTTGAAGAATGCCTTGAGCGTCTGGAGAAAATAGTTCAGGAACTGGAAAAAGGGGAGGTTCCGCTGGAGAAGTCTCTGACGCTATTTGAAGAAGGCATGCAACTTTCCGCAACCTGCCGAAAACAATTGGAGGAAGCGGAAGGGAAAGTAGAGATTCTGTTAAAACAGAACGGAAAGCTGCAAACTGAACCGTTCGAACCCCCGGCCGAGAAGGCATTGCGCAAGTAACGCTGTCGCGCTCGGATCGGAATTGACAACGCCTGTGCTAGCAATTTGCTGTCGCAGCCAAGGTCACCGCGAAATTGCGGTGTAGTCAGGGGGATACATGGAAACACGCAGCGTAGTCCTCTATCAGAATGACCCCAGAACTGCACAAACTCTGGCGGTTAGCCTCTCTCAACACTTTGATTCTGTTTATTTGGCCGGCAAGTACGAAGACGTGCGCCCGGCCGTTGCCCGGCATCGCGCTGGCGCGTTGGTGCTCGATCTGGAGACTTCGGGAGCGGCCGAAGTGGAGCGTTTGCATCATGAGTTCCCCAGCCTTTGCATCGTGGGTACCCATCGGCTGGCGGACGACGAACTATGGACCGAGGCGCTGAATAAGGGCGCGAGCGACATATGTGTACCGCGCAACGATGAAGTTGTGCGATCGGTGTTGCACGGGCTCACGCACCAGGCAGCCGCCTAGTTTCAGGTCCAAGGTGTCAGGTGTCAGGTCTCAGGAAAAACAGAATCAACAAGTTTCCTGAGACCTGCCGCCTGATTGCGACCCGCCCTTCCGAGTTTCCTGTGACCTGACCTGCCTTCCGGGTTTCCCGATACCTGACACCTAAGACCTGACACCTGCCTTGTTATACTGCGGTGCCATGCTGAAACAAGTTCTGGAGCAGGGACGCGAAGCCGCCGACATCGCGCTCGAACAGCTCTTGCCCCCGGCTAGCCAGCATCCGACCTCCATCCATCAGGCCATGCGGCACAGCGTTTTTGCCGGCGGAAAGCGCCTGCGGCCGATCCTCTGCATGGAAGCGGGGCGCATGATCGGAGCGGCATCGGTGGCTAAATCATCGGCCTCGAAATCGCGCGCTCGTTCACATTCTCGACCGCGCGTTGGTTCGGAGTCCGGCTCGCTGCCCGCGGGAATTGAGCAGGTGGGCGCCGCGCTCGAAATGCTCCACACATACTCCCTGATCCACGACGATCTCCCCGCACTGGACAACGACGACCTGCGGCGCGGACGCCCCACCAGCCACAAAGTCTTCGGCGAGGCAATCGCCATCCTCGCCGGAGACGCCCTGCAGACACATGCGTTTGAATCGCTCGCCCAGTTGATCTGCCCAGCCGAGGCGCGCGTGGCCATCATCCGCGAAATCGCCCACGCCACCGGCACCATCGAAGGCATGATCGGCGGCCAGGTGGTTGACCTCGAAGCCGAGCATAAAAAGCCCGACCTCGCCACCCTCGAATACATCCACCGCTCGAAAACCGCGGCGCTCATCACGGCCAGCGTGGTCAGCGGAGGAATCTACGCCGGGGCAACCGTCAAGGATATTGCCCGCCTTCGGACCTATGGCCAGTCGATCGGCCTGGCCTTCCAGATCGTGGACGATGTGCTCGACGTAACGCAGACCTCCGAGCAACTGGGGAAAACCGCAGGCAAAGACACGGCGGCGGAGAAGGCGACTTATCCGGCGTTATTCGGAATCGAGGAATCGCTCCGCAAGGCCGACGCCCTCGTCGACCAGGCCTGCGCGGAACTTAAAGAATACGGCGAGGCTGCGGCCAATCTAAAGGACCTCGCTCGCTTCCTTGTTGAGCGCAAAAGATAGGTTGGGGCTCAGGCTGAGACGCTCCGCACAGACTTGGAGCGATGCGCAATGGCACCGGACCAGGTGTTCCAGGAGCGACTTGAGCCTGTAACAGCGCTCAATCGTTTCATCGACCTCTTTGATTTTCCGGCTAGCTAGTTTCCTCCAGCGAGGACCAACCGGGGCCTTATCCCGGAGGCCGCTGAGGAAGAGTTTGATCTCGCTTAGCGTAAAGCCCATCTCGCTGGCGAAGCGGATCAGGAGCAAACGGTGCACGGCATCGTTGGGATATCGGCGTTGGCCGCCAATGCGGTACGGCGCCGCAAGAACTCCAAGTTTTTCATAGTAGCGAATGGCTGAGGCGTTCAGGCCCGTGCGGCTGGCGAGCTCTCCAATCTTCATTTTTTCCTTCCGATCGCTTGCTCAAAAATAATCTAAAAATGCGCTTGACTTAAAGTCGACTTTAACTTCTACCATCTGAGGTGAGGTATAGCAAATCCTATTTGGAGGATCACATGAACAAGGAGAACGAAAAATTCACCCCAACGTGGAAACTCACTCTACTGGGAGCGGCTCTGGCGTTGCTGATGGCCGGGACCGGAACAGTTCGCATGCAGGCGCAAGCCGTACTGAAGAAATCAAATGCAGAGGGCCAGCCGATGACGCAAAGCAAATTCTATTGCAATCGCAACGCGCTTAATCCGACCGAACGGGCGCACCATAAACAATTGACCGACAAGCTGCTCGCCACCCGAACGAACATCGTGGAAACGGAAAAGGGCTACGAATTTCAGTTCAGCCCCTCAACCATCTCGCTTGCGGAGCTAGCAGATTGGGTTGCTGCTGAGGGCAAGTGCTGCGAATTTTTCGATTTTCACATCGATCTGGAACGACGGGGCAGCTTGCTGTGCCTGCGGTTGACTGGGGACGAAGGGATCAAGCCGTTCATCCGTGCAGAGTTTCAGGTGCCAGCGAAGTAAAAACAACGCGCCAAAAATAAACTCCTGTAGAGACGGGGCTTGCCCCGTCTCGGCCCGCGCATAAGAATTTCAGTTCTAGGAGCCCTCTGGGGCAGTGCCACTGCCTGAGACGCGGCAAGCCGCGTCTCTGCAGGAAAGCAGTGGCGCCACAGGAAATAAGGGCGCTGCTGGCCCTTGAATCTCCCCTCGTCCGGCGGTACAGTAAACGTGCTCTCGCGGTTTCCCGCCCTTCTTATCCCTCACCCGCAACTTGCCCGTATAGCTGTAGTGTGTGTGCAACTAAAGGCGGTCTGTGGACATGGCCCACTATATGTGGTGTTTTATTACTTGACCCGTCCCCGTATTCGCCGTTAGAGTTGGTCCAAAGCATGGGTGACGGTCCCCGGTTTTCGGGGACGGCATCGAATTATGTGAATGAGCGACCAGCGAGGAACCTCGGGAGTTAACAGGTAGAAGTTAACCTCCGAATCCCCGCAATTTGCAGCGCACTCCAGCCAGCGCCAACCGAGTCCGCGGACCACGGTGTCCAACGAAGGAGTTACTTTGCTCAAACTCAAAAAGCTGCAAATCCTGGGATTCAAGTCGTTCTGTGATCGCACCGAACTGAAATTCCATGGCGAAGGCATCGCCGCCATCATCGGCCCGAACGGCTGCGGCAAGTCGAACATCGCCGACGCCATTTCATGGGTGCTCGGTGAGCAGTCGGCCAAGTCGCTGCGCGGCTCGCGCATGGAAGACGTGATCTTCTCAGGCACCCGCGACCGCAACCCTACCGGAATGGCCGAAGTGTCGCTGACTTTAATCGATCCCGAAATTTATGGCGGGCCGGATACGAACGCGCCTACCGAGATCGAGATTCAAGATGACCTTCCGACGGGGATTGACGGCGATGACAACTGGGACGAAGCAGAGATGCGGGCCCACGCTGCCGCCGAAACCGAGCGGGCGGTTGAAGAAGCCCAACCCGGAAAAACAGAAGAAATGGAAGGTCAAGCCTCAGTCGAAGCTCCGAGCGCTGAAGCATCGGCTCTCGATACCGCAGTGGCAGTGGCTGGTCCGCAGGTAGTTCTGAAAATCCGCCGCCGCAAATTCAATCAGCAGCAAAGCCACGCCGGAGAGATTTCAGTAACGCGACGCTTGTTCCGCAGCGGCGATAGCGAGTACCTGCTGAATGGAAAGCTGTGCCGTTTGCGGGATATCCAGGAACTGTTCATGGGCACCGGTCTTGGGCCGGAGTCGTACGCGCTCATCGAGCAGGGACGCATTGGCCAGATCCTGAGCAGCCGTCCGACGGACCGCCGCGCCATCATTGAAGAGGCGGCGGGGATCACGAAATTCAAGACGAAGAAGCGTCTCGCCGAGGCGCGACTCGAAGACGCCAAAACTAATCTCAACCGCGTGAACGACATTTTCGAAGAGGTAACACGGCAGATGAACTCGCTCAAGCGCCAGGCCAGCAAAGCCGAGCGCTATGCCAGGCTACGCGACGAGATGCGCGCCAAACTTCGAATCGTGCTCGCCAGCAAGTTCACTCAGATGGACCAGGAAAGCGTGGCTCTCGAGACCCAGATCCATCAACTTGGCGAAGAAATTCGCCGGCAAACCGAGAGCGTGCAGCAGTCAGAGACCGAGCATTCCGAGCGCACGCAGCGGGGTTACGCCATCGAGACGGAGACGCGGCAAAATCGCGAACGGCTCAATCAGATCTTAATCGAAGGCGATCGCGGGAAGGCGCGCATCCGAACCAACGAAGAGCGCTGCGCGGAACTGATCGTGCGCACGGCGTCCGCGGAATCGGAGTTGGCGCAGGCACAACATCGGCTCGCGACGCTTGAGGAAGAACTTAACGGCCACCAGCAGTTGCTCGACTCAGCGGCGGCGGATCTCGCGGCGGCCCAACAGGAACTCGCCCTCAGCCAGCAGGAAGCGGCCTGCGCCGCCACCAACCTGGCGATGCTCGAACAGGAGCAGGAGTCGCATCGGGCGGCCATTCTCGAGGCCGTCGGCTCGGCTTCCAACCTCCGCAATCAGCTCACGCAGTCCGAGGAGCGGCTGGCGGGAATCGGCCGCGAGGAGCAGCGTCTGCGGACCGAGATTGCAACCGCCTCATCGCAATCGGAAACCTTCGGCGGACAGCGCGGCCAGATTGCTCTGGAATTCGAAAGCGTCTCGCAGCGAGCCAGCGGCCTGACCGCGGAGATCGCGAGCCTGCGCGACGCCATCGAGACGAAACGTTCTGCCGAGAACGAAAATAAGCGACATCTCGACTCCATCCGTTCCGAATACGCCACTTCACTCGGCAAGAAAGGTTCGCTCGAAGCGGTCATCGCCGAGCACGGTTACTCCACCGAGTCGGTGCGGCGGCTTTTTCAATCGGGCGCGTTGCAGGGAGGAAATGCTCCCGCCGGTGTGCTCGCCGATTTTCTCGAAGTCGAACCTCGCTATGAGCGCGTCGTCGAAGACTTCTTGCGCGACGAACTGAACTTCGTCGTGGTCAAGTCGTGGGACGCCGCCGACGAAGGCCTGCGCCTGCTGCGCTCCGACGTCAACGGGCGCGCGACATTCCTGGTGCATCCAGAGGACTCGCAAGCGAAGTTCTCGTTTCTTGCGGATGAAAGCCAGCACTACGCTCCTCTCAACGACACAGTCCTCCCTCTGAAGAACTCGATTCGCGTGCTGAACGGATTTGGCAAGTCGCTCGAAGTGATCCTGCCGAAGTTGGGGAATGGCTACATCGTGCCGGATCCGGCGGTGGCCCGCGAACTCGCGCTCTCTTGCCCCGACGCTTTCTTTCTCTCGCAAACCGGGGAATGCTTTCACAACGTGACCGTGACGGGGGGCAAGCAACGCAGCGAGGGACCACTTTCGATGAAGCGCGAGTTGCGCGACGTGCTGCGCCTGCTCGAAGAGCTGGAGCGAGCTCTGCGCGAGAAGGAAATGCTCGCGCTCACCTTGGGGCGCGAAATCAAGGAGTACACTTCCCTGCTCGATCGCCTGGAAGACGAGAAGCGCGAAGCCGAGAAGCAGGCGATGACCTCCGGACATTTGCTTCAGCAATTGGAAAGCGAGATGTCGCGGGTGCGCGAACGTATTGCGATCAGCGAAGGCGAACTGCAGCGGCTCGTGGCAGAGCGCCAGGAGCAGGAAAGCTTGATCGGATCGCGGCAAGCGCAGCTGACCACAATCGAGGAAGCGCGCACGCAATTCGAAATGCAGCTTGCAGCCGGGCAGGACCGCCTCGCCGCTCTACGCAGCCAACGGGACGCTGCCGCAGAGACCGCCTCGCAGCGGGCCGCTCGCGTGGCCACTCTCGAAGAGCGCCACCGTTCGGCGACGACTCTGCTTCAGCGCATCGAGACCCTTGTCTCCGAGATGCGGGAGCGGGCGGGCGCTTTGCGAGTCCAAATGGAATCGGCAGGCACCGAAATCGAGCAACGGCAAAACGAGAACGTGCAACTGGCCGAGCAGTTTCTTCAGTTCGAAGCCGAGCGCAATGCTGGAGAAGCACGCGAAGGCCTGCTGCAGCTCGAGTCTGAGCAGGTGCGGGCGCGACTAACCGAAATTGAAGAGCTACTTCGCAGCACGCGTCAGCAACTCGACGTCGCTCGCGACCGCCGGGGCGAGCTATCGGCGACGGCAGCCAAGCTGCAATCCGACTTGCAACACCTGGCCGACACCTGCCTGAATGAACTGGGCATCGAACGCCCCGTCCTGATGGCCGAGACTATTGGCGACAATAGTGCCGATAATAGGGCCGACACGGCGATTCCGCTGCTTACGGGGGGTGAACTTGCGGCCGAAGATCACGCCCACCGTGAGATGCGCGCCCGCCTCGACGCCATGGGTCCGGTCAACATGATGGCTCTCGAAGAGTATAAGGAAACGGCGGAGCGCCACGAGTTCCTCTCCACCCAAAGAAAAGACCTGCTCGATGCGATCGAAAACACCGCGGCCACTATTCGCGAGATCGATCAAGTCTCACGGCAGAAATTTGAAGAAGCGTTCAGCAAAATTAACGAGAACTTCCAGGCGACGTTCCGTAAGCTGTTCGGAGGCGGACACGGATTCATGCGGCTCACCGACCTCGAAAACAGCGCGGAGAGCGGCATTGACGTGGTGGCATCGCCTCCGGGAAAGAAACTGCAGAACGTGCTCCTGCTCTCCGGCGGCGAAAAGGCGCTTACTGCACTCGCGCTGCTGGTCGGAATCTTCCAGTACACGCCCAGTCCGTTCTGCATTCTCGACGAAGTCGATGCCCCGCTCGACGAAGCTAACATCGCGCGCTTCACCGACCTGGTGCGCGAGATGAGCGTGCAAACCCAGTTCATCCTGATCACGCACAGCAAGCGGACCATGAGCATTGCCCCCGTGCTTTACGGCGTCACAATGCAGGAACCGGGCGTGTCGAAGCTTGTATCGGTGCGGTTCGGGGCAGCGTAACGGTGTGTTGGCGGGGCTGTGCGCCGCCCGAAACGGGGCGCAGCCCCGTCACCACACACGCCAATGGCCGTTTAAATAGATGATGTGTACAACTGATGTATAATGTATACATCATGCCTGAATCTTCGGTTCTCACCCTTCGCCTCGATGCCAAGCTCAAGAACCAGCTCGACCGTCTATCGAAATCGATGAACCGGAGCCGCTCGTTCGTCGCCGCCCAGGCGATCCAGGAATATGTTTCCGTGAATGAATGGCAAATTGGAGAGATCAAAAAGGCTCTTGTCGAAGCGGATCAAGGTGACTTTGCAAGCGACAAGGAAATGCAGCAGACGATCAGGCGGTTGACGCGACGTGCGCGTTAATTGGCTGCGAGCGGCGCGCGCGAACCTGATCGCCGTGTCCGAGTACATCGCCCTAGACAATCCCGAGGCTTCTGCCAGGACCGCGGCCGCGATCGTAAAAGCGGTAGAGAATTTGAAGCGATTTCCCGCCGCAGGCCGGCCCGGAAGAGTGCCCGGAACCCGCGAACTGGTCGTGTCGGGCACTCCTTACATTGTTCCGTACCGTGTACGCGGCAACCTGGTGGAGGTGTTGCGTGTGTTTCACGCCTCCCGTAAATGGCCGACTCATTTCGGCGCAAGACGGCGAACCAATGGTCGCGATCGACTGAACTGAGGACAGGCGTTTTTCAGAGGACCAGCAGAAAAACTCTGGTTCCCTGTTGACAACATCCACCGCATTCTGCTTTGTTCCGTCGAAAATCCACCGCCCTTTTTTTCCAGAGCCTTCCTCAGCTTTTCCACATCACGACCCTTCGAAAACCCGCAGTGGACAAGGCTTCTACCTTACACTCGACCTGTCAACACCTTTTGGTGCACCCGCGGACGGCGCGACCGGACCCCCGTAATACAAAGCATTGACAAATTTCCCGCGGCAGCTAGAATACGCAAAGTTTTTTGCCGATGAATTTAGACATGAGCCCCCAAATTTTGGATCCCGTCCTTCTTCGAACCGACTATCCCGAACTAGAGTTGCACGCCAGCGGCAAGGTCCGCGACGTGTATAACCTCGACGCCGACCACCTGCTGTTCGTGGCCACGGACCGCATCTCAGCCTTCGACTACGTGCTGGCGACCGGCATTCCGCACAAGGGCCGGGTCCTGACGCAAATCTCGCTGTTCTGGTTCGACTTCCTCAAGGATATTGTTCCCAACCATTTCGTCACCGCCGACGTGAGCCGCTACCCGGCTGCAATTGGCAACCACGCCGACGAACTCCGAGGCCGCTCCATGATGGTGATGCGCGCCGAGATGTTTCCCGTCGAGTGCGTCGCGCGCGGCTACCTTTCCGGCTCGGGATGGAAGGAGTACAAAGCAACAGGCACGGTCTGCGGCATCAAGCTTCCGGCCGGGTTAAAGGAATCCGACCAACTGCCGGAGCCTATCTTCACGCCGGCGACCAAGGCCACCACCGGGCACGACATTAACATTTCGTTCGAAGAAATGTGCAAGCTCGTCGATCCCGAACTGAGCCGCCAACTCCGCGACATCACGTTGCGGATCTACAAAAAAGCCGCGGATTATGCGCGGCAGCGCGGCATCATCATCGCCGACACCAAGTTTGAATTTGGACAAACCGCACAGGGCATCACCTTGGCGGATGAAGTGCTTACACCGGATTCCTCGCGCTTCTGGCCGGCCGACACCTACCAACCGGGTAAGGCGCAGGATTCCTACGATAAGCAGTATGTAAGGGATTACCTCGAAGAAATTCGCTGGAACAAACAACCGCCCACGCCTGCCCTCCCCCAGGACGTTGCGCTGCGGACGAGCGAAAAGTACCTCGGGGCATACCGACAGTTGACGGGACGCGAGTTGGAGATTTAGCCCGCGTGCGCTGGTGTCATTGAATTCGGATCACTGAATTTCGGATCACTGAATTTCGGACCAACGAACTTCAGACCACTGAACTTCGGATCCTTTGAACCATGAGCATTGCGGACTGGATCATCCTCGGATTTCTAGCGTTTTCGGTCACTGCGGCAGCCATTGAAGGCTTCTTCCATGAAGCCTTCAAATTGGCCGGTTTGGTTGTGGGATACCTGCTGGCGGCCTGGCAGTATCATCGCCTGGCGGAGTGGTTCGCGCCTCACTTGAAATCGCCGTGGTTAGGCGAGATGGCGGGTTTCCTTATTATTTTTTTCGCGGTCCTGATCGTTGCCGGCATTGCCGGACGGATCGCGCGCTCGGTAATGAAGAAAGCCGGCCTAAGCGCGATTGACCGGTTTCTGGGCGCGGTTCTGGGCTTGTTGAAGGGCGTCCTGGTGGTAGCGATTGTGCTCACCGCCGTGGCCGCCTTTGCGCCCGCTGCAAAGTGGCTGGCGGGATCGGAGTTCGCTCCGTACTTCCTGGTGGGCGGAAGGGCTGCGATCTGGGTGGCGCCGCCGGAATTACGCCAGCGCTTTTACCAGGGCTTGGATTATTTGCGGCAGGTGCATTCGGCCAGAGGATAAGATTCACCCGCAGTCATCGTCATCGGGGCCGTCGAAGTAGTGCTTAAGAGATTTGTCAGCGAAAGAACTTTAAGAATTTTAGATTGAGCAAGTTCGGAAACGAGGCGGCAAGTGAAAGATCAACTGGAAGCACTCATTCTCCAGATGTACAAGAGCAACATCCTCTATTCGGAGGCGGTTCGCGAGTTCAAGAAACGCTTTATCGTGACCGTGCTTGAAGAAAACCGGGGGAATCAGTGCAAGGCAGCCCGGCAATTAGGCATGCACCGGAACACGCTGAGCCGGACCATGCAGGAGTTAAAGATTGATGTTCGTCCGCTGCGCACCGGCACCAAGCGTCCCCCCCACAGCGCGCGTCCGGTCACACTGGAGAGAAAACAGGCCCGCTAAACGCCACTGGCGGCAACAAATAAAAGAAGGCGGTCCCGAACGGGACCGCCCCTCGCTTTTCCCAGCACAGTCTCCCTCAGATAAGTCTTTCCTGAGACCTAACACCTGAAACCTGATACCTGCCCTCTAGTGTGCCCTCGGCTTCCTATGGACCGCCGGCTTCGGCGCCGCCTTCACCAGCAAGGCTCCTTCGTTCATGGTCATCAAAAACGGCTTCGGCACATAGGAGACCGGCGTTCCCTGGAACTGGAAGTCGGTATCCTCTTTCGGCATCGACTTTGCCGGGATCGCCGCCGTCATGGTCAGATCAATGTCCGCACGCTTGGCGTCGATATCGTCCGAACTGCCAGCCAGTTGCAGTTTGGTTGCCTTGCCTGACGAATCGAGGCTGATGACGTGTGCGACCATCTGCAACGGCTTCCCTTTCAGCACGCTCCAAACCTTTTCGGCGTCTTCGGGCTTCCCTTCGGATAGGCACAACTGCCACTCCGCAAAGCTCATTTCCTCCACCTTCTTCGTCTTGAGCAGGTCGGAACATTGCTCTGCTGGAGTCGGTGGCACGTACTTCGTGATTGTAAAATTGGCGGGAGGCAGAGTTGTAGTGGCCGTCTGCGCCAGCAGGTTGGTCCATCCCTCTTCGCTGCCGTGGTACTTGACGTATTTGCTCTTGCCGAACTTGACGATCTGATCCTTGCCCGCGCCCGTTTGCAGACTGGCGGCGCGCGCGATAAAGAAAAGTCCATCCAAGTCGTTTTCAGCCGGCCCCGGCATCAGGTAAGCAAGCGCAACGTAATAAACGGCGGTCAGGTTGGTCGGATCCCCTTCCACCGCGGCCCGGAGAAACCGCTCAGCCTTCGCGTAATCCTTGGCAGCATAGGCGCTCATGCCGGCTGCGTTGTTGAAAATTCCCGTCGTCGTCGATTTCAGCTTGTCCCAATCCGCTGCCAGTGTGCCATCGGGCTTAACTGCCGTCTGCAAACACTGCAAGCCTTTCTCCCCGGCCTGGCCGGCATCCGCCAAATTCTGCTGCGCGTTCGGGCCTGTCGTCATCGCCTGCTTGGTGTACGCTACCAGTGCCAACGCGCGGATGTTGCACGGGTTCACCACCAGGACCTTTTGCGCCGTTTCCAGCGTCTTGGCCTGATTGCCCGTCTTCTGGTAGGCGGCCATTAAAAGTTCCAGCGCGTCTTCCTTATACGTGCTGTTCGGATACTGGGTCAGAAAGGCTTCAAAGCCGCTGATCTGAGCCGCGGCGTCGGTCTGCCCCGCGGCGCCCACGTAGGCGTTATACTCGGCCGGATCCTTCATCTCTTTCTTCGGGGCTGCTGGCTGAGCGGGCGCGGCTTGCGCTGGCGCAGCTTGCGTTGGCGCGGGTTGGGCTGGCGCGGGAGCGGTTTGTGCGACGGCGGTAACCGCGGCTACCAGCAACATCGCGAGAACTATCTTCGTCATTAATGTGGCTCCTTAACTCTTCGGGGAAGCTGGAATTGACGTCCTGCCCGATTCCACCCAAGCCTGGTGTCGGGCTTGCACCATGAATTAGTACTTCACTGACTGGTCCCGAAAATCATGGGCCGCCTGTCGATATGCCACGGCTTAACATTATTCCGGTGTGCGGATTATAAGGATGTCGTCCCGCTAAGGCAAGCGGCTTGCCGCTTTATCCCTCCTGACCACTTAGATGCCAGAACGCGCTGCACCGTATACGCCCCACTCAGCCCGTCGCTTTGATGCGCAAATACAACCGCCTCGACATAGAATAGCTGTCTTTGGGAGGAGTTCGTTTTGACGAAAACTGCATTACCGGCGCACCCGCCGTTGGCCGGACAAGTCGCCGTCGTTACCGGCGCTGGACGCGGCATTGGCAGAGCCATCGCCTTGACGCTTGCCGAACTCGGCGCGCACACCGTCCTCTGCGGACGCTCGCGCGAAGCGCTCGAACAAACCGCTGTGGCTACACGGAAAAGCGTCGGGCAGAATTCGATGAAAGGTTCCGAGAAGAGCTCCGTGATCGAATGCGATGTCACCGATCTGCATTCGGTCGACGCACTCGCCGGGCACGTCGAGCGCACCTTCCACCGGATAGACATTCTAGTCAACAACGCCGGCATCGGCGGCGCGGGAGGACCTCTCCATCAGCTTGCGCCCAACGATTGGGAGCACATTCTGAACACGAACCTGCGCGGCGTCTACTACTGCATCCGCAGCCTGGCGCCGTTGATGATCAACGCTCGCACCGGACACATCATCAACATCTCGTCCCTCGCCGGTAAGAACGCCCTCCCCAACGGAGCCGCCTACGCCGCCTCGAAGTGGGGTTTGAATGGATTGACCTACTCCGTAGCCGAGGAATTGCGAGCCCACAACATTCGCGTCTCGGTAATTTGCCCCGGCTCTGTTCACACCGAGTTCAGCCCGCATCCAGGAAAAAATGCCGAAAAGATGCTGCAAGCCTCAGACGTAGCCCACGCCGTAGCCATGATCGTGACCCAGGCCCCACAATCTTTCGCCAGCGAAATCCTGCTGCGGCCGACGCAGAAACCTTAGACTAGCTTCGCCGCTCTCCGTTTCAATTAAATTGCGTCAAACCATCTGCACCAAACGATCCGCATCGAACTATCTGGATCAAATATCTGGATGAAATATCAATGACTATTCTCGACCTCTGTGCCTACGTCGGACTCGCCGCCGTCGGCACCGCTACGGTGAACATGGTTTTAGGACTTCTCATCGCTTTACGCTACAGTCCTGTCCGGTTGTGGCCCCATCGCCACCTCAATATTTTCCGTCTGCACAACTGGACCGCATACTTCGTTCTGCTGCTCATCGTGCTGCATCCCGCAGTGCTGCTGCTCGGCGGCTCTACTCACTTCGGTTTGGCGGATGTGCTGCTGCCGATCCAGTCTCCCGTGCAACCCAAGCTCAATACCGTAGGAGCGGCCGCGCTTTACCTGCTGCTGATCGTCATCGTCACCTCGCTCTTTCGCCTGCGCATGGCTCGCCCATTGTGGAGGAAGTTGCACTACCTGGTCTTTCCCGCGCTCATTCTCATGTTCATCCACAGTGTGTTTACCGATCCCGCACTGTCGAGCGGCAAGGTGGATTTGCTGGACGGCGGCAAGGTGTTCGTCGAAATCTGTTGCGTGATTTCGCTGGCTACGTGGGCTGTCCGAATACGCCTTCGCGGCCGCGGCTTCAGGCCGCGCGGCCGGGCCATCGCGACCGTCTGAATTTTTGGACGCGACAGAGAAGGGGCACTTCGACTCCGCTCAGGATGCCAAGTTGGATAGGGTGGCTGATAGCTGAGGGCTGACGGCTGAGAGCTGCATTCAGTCTTTGAAAAGATTGTCAAACGCCGCGCGCGCATCATTCGGACGCTGACTGCCTTTGCTGGAGGTTTCTTTTTCCACCATCACGCGGATGGAATAAAACGAGCAGTCGTTACGCTTGTCTTTGGGAGAGATTCGGGCGGGAATCGGCTGATTGCATTCGAAGCGGCTCGACGGATCAAAGTGTTCGCACTGCTTGCAGGCGTGCAGGTCGAATCCGCATTTTGGGCATTGCCCTACCGGATCGGTGAGATTCTGCAGCAGCGCGCCGCATTCCGCACAGCGGGAGACGGTCCGCGTGCCCGGCATGTTTATCGGGCGCGGCCCGAATGTGTTTTCTTTTTTCGGCGCCGACGGCTTCTCGAACTCTTTTTTCGGTCCGGCACCGGAATCCTGGTATCCGCGTTGCCGGTATTTGCGGTCGGACAAGAAGTGCCTCCTGCAGAACGCTCATTCTCCGCCTTTGGCGCGCCCGGCACAAGAGTTTCTTTGATAGCATCGACAACCACATCGTGAAAGCGCTCCTCTAATCTGGCTGGTGTGCCGGGGCGCACTGAATTGTTTTTCACATATCAGGGTGCTACCATTCCGATAGATAGAGGAATTGAGGAGGTAGTTATGGCGGATCGTGATGGCAACAGCTTTTTGTGGTTCCTGGCGGGGCTCGGTGTGGGAGCTGTAGTCGGTGTGTTGTACGCGCCGCACTCCGGCGAAGAAACACGCGACGTGCTTCGCTCCAAGGCGCAGGAAGGCACCGAGAAAGCGCGCAAGCAGGCTCGCCGGGCGCGCGAACAGGCGAATGACTGGGTGGATCGCGGACGCGACGTGCTGAATCAACAGAAAGAGCAGTTCCGCAACGCTTACGATGCCGGCCGCCAGGCATATAACGAGACGACCGCCGCCGGAGCCGAACCAGGCAAGAATCTTTAGCGCCAAGAGCGGCAGGAGCAGCCGGAGCAGGCCAAGAGCAGCCGAGGAGCAGCCATGGATGACAACCTCCTAAAAGTTTTTATTGCGGTGACTACGTTTGCCGTCGCGGTCCAGGCGGGAATTTTGGTGGCCCTTTACGTTGCGGTCCGCAAGAGCTCGGAGAGGATGGAGGCTCTCGCCACCGACGTGAAGACCAAAGTTCTGCCCACGGTGGAAACGGCGCAGAGCATGCTGGAGGAACTGCGCCCGAAGATCGATGTCATAAGCACCAACTTCGCGGAGTCAAGCGACATGCTGCGCAATCAACTCGGCCGCCTCGATGCCACGGTCACCGATGCGCTCGACCGCGCCCGGCTGCAAGTCATCCGCGCGGATGAACTGCTGAATCGCACCATGGACAAAGTTGAAGAGACCAGCGAAGTCGTCCACAAAACCGTGATCTCTCCGCTGCGTCAGGTCAACGGACTGATGGCCGCGATCAGCACCGGAGTCGATGTCTTCCTCGGCCAGAAGAGGCGCCATCCGAGAAACGGCGGCGGCGGGCCGCAAGACGAGATGTTCATCTAAATTAGTGATTGTGTGGGACGGGGCCTTGCCCCGTCCAAGCGGGGCGGAGCCCCGCCTCCACACTATTTTCTACTCGTATTCTTCCGCGCCGCCCGCCACCCGCTCACTTCTCACATCGGGCACGTAGATGGAGTGGACGTTTTGTTCGGCCGCGAGCTTCTGGAACGTCGCGATATCGGCATTCCGCACCTGCTCCCAACCCGCCAGTAATTCATCGGTTTGCTTTTTCAATTTGTCGAATTCCTGGTACTCCGACTCGGTCGGAGCAGAGTCGGCGAAACCACCCACCGACATGGCAAGAAACGCCAGCTTCGCGTCGATCCCCGGGGCGTAAGCGAGGGAATCCTCGCTGGCGCTGATTTTGAAATTAATCAGCGGATCGCGAACTGCAATCAGTTTTGCGTCGAGCGCACTCGCGCCATCGAACAAGGCTTTCGAGGAGTCGCCCGGTACCAGGCGCTTCTTAAGCCCGTCCAGTTGCTCGCGGACGTCCTGGATCTGGTTCACTGCGTAGTAGACACGATTCAACTGCTCGCGCACATCCATCTCGAGCTTGAACTGCTTCTCCAGATCGCTTTGCGAAGTGGTGACTCGCGGATCAATCTTCACTTCAAACGGGGCCGTCAAACTCTTGCCATTGGCGGTGAACCGCACCTGATAGTTGCCGGGCAGCGCCAGCGGCCCGCGCGCGCCGTCATTGTATTCCCACAGAAAATAGCCGGGAACGCGGTTCGCTCCCTCATAGTGCAGATCCCACACGAAACGATTCAGACCATCTTCCGGCTTGATCTGCTTCTCCGGCTTCTTGTCGTCGGGATCGCGCGGTTCATCGAGCGGCTCGGATTTACTGCTGGAGTACTTGCGGATTACGCTACCCGCCGCGTCCAGGATTTCAATTTTCACTTCCTGCTTCGGCGCCTTCTTGACGTAGTAATAAATCACCGCGCCGCTTGGCGGATTTTTTCCTGCAAAGACCAATCGCGCAGGAGCGTCTCCGGTGTGCACGCGATACGCGGTCGCAGGCTGGTAAAGATGCATGTCTTCCTGAGCAACTGAATCGGTGAACTGGCGCAGCGGCGAGACATCATCCAGTATCCAGAACGCGCGCCCGTGCGTCGCCACTACCAGATCGTCGTTCTTAACGACCAGGTCGTGAATGGGCGTGATCGGCAGGTTGATTTGCAGCGA
The DNA here is from genome assembly GCA_963789205.1 of uncultured Acidobacteriaceae bacterium. Lineage (GTDB taxonomy): Bacteria > Acidobacteriota > Terriglobia > Terriglobales > Acidobacteriaceae > Acidiflorens. The sequence continues at coordinate 664,384 of CAWBJV010000004.1, read as the reverse complement.
GCGCCAGTGTGCCCCGTCGTCGAAAGAGATGAAGACGCCGCGCTCCGTCCCGGCGTAGAGCAAACCTTTCTTCTTCGGGTCTTCTCGAACAGCGCGCACAAAAATTCCGTCGGGAATTCCGGTGGTGATTCGGGTCCAGGCCGCTCCGTAGTTACTGGTCTTGTAAATGTAGGGCGCGAGATCGTCGTTCTGATGACGGTCAATCGCGACGTAGGCGGTGCCGGCATCGTGCGGAGACGCCTCAATCAAACTGATGCGGCTCCATTCCGCCAGACCCTTGGGAGTGACATTGGTCCAATTCTTCCCTTCATCGCGGGTGATCTGGATTAAGCCGTCGTCGGTGCCTGCCCAGATCAGACCTTTCGCCAGGGGCGAAGGAGCAATTGAAAAAACGGTGTCGTAATATTCAGTGCCAGTATCGTCCACCGTGATCGGTCCACCCGAAGCCTGCTGTTTCGATTTGTCGTTGCGCGTCAGGTCGCCACTGATCGCTTCCCAGTGCGTTCCGCCGTCGGTGGTTTTAAAGATGCGCTCGCCCCCGTAGTAAATCGTGTTCGGATCGTGCGGAGAGGTCACGATTGGCGCCGTCCACTGAAAACGGTGATCGAGCGGGGCGGCGCCTCGCGCATCCGTGAGTTCGGGCCACACGGCAATGCTCTTGACCTGGTTCGTGCGCCGGTCGAAGCGAGTGATGTTGCCCTGATAGTCGCCGGCATACACAATGTTCGGGTCGAGAGGAGAGGGCGCAATATATCCTGCTTCCCCGCCTCCGACGGCGTACCATTCGTCGCGGCCAATCGCGCCGTCATCGCTGCGGCTGGCAATCGCCACGGTGGAATTATCCTGCTGCGCGCCGTAAACGTAGTAAGGGGTCCGCGTGTCGGTGATGACGTGGTAGAACTGCGCGGTCGGCTGGTTGTCTTCGCGTGTCCAGGACTTGCCGCCATCCAGGCTGACCGTGACGCCACCGTCGTTTGAGGCGATCATTCTTCTTGTATTCTTCGGGTCGATCCACAAACCGTGATTGTCGCCGTGCGGAACTTTAATTTTATTGAAGTTGCGGCCACCATCGGTGGACTTGAAGAACTCCACGTCCGCGATGTAAACCGTATTGGCATCCTGTGGATCGGCGATCACGTGCATGTAATACCACGCCCGTTGAAATAAGCCGTGGCTGCCGTTTACCAGATCCCAAGTGTCGCCACCGTCGTCGGAGCGATAGAGTCCACCGGCTTCCCTGGCTTCGATAATGGCGTAGACTCGGTCGGAATTTGCGGCCACCGCCAAGCCGATGCGGCCGTAGGGTCCCTTCGGAAGGCCGTGCTCCTCTAGCTTTTTCCACGTTGTGCCGCTATCTGTGGAACGGTACACGCCGCTGCCGGGGCCGCCGCTGGAAAGCGTCCACGGAGTCCGTCGAGCTTCCCACAGCGAGGCAAATAAAATGTTGGGATTCTGCTGATCGAAAGCCACATCGATCGCTCCCGTGTTCTCGTCTTTGTAGAGAACCTTGTCCCAGGTCTTACCGCCATCGGTGGTACGGAAAACGCCGCGTTCCGTGTTCGGACCAAAGGGATGGCCGAGCGCTGCCACAAAAACTATGTCGGGATTGCGCGGGTTCACGATCACCTTGCCAATCGCGCGCGAATCTTTCAGGCCAACATTTTTCCAGGATTTTCCGGCGTCCACCGACTTCCAGACGCCATCTCCGTGCGAGATGTTTCCGCGAATGCACGCTTCGCCGGTCCCCACATAAACGACGTTCGGGTCGGAAACAGCGACCGCGATACTGCCGATCGAAGGGGCTCCGTCTTTGTCAAAAATTGGGGACCAGGTGTTCGCGGCGTCGGTGGACTTCCAGACGCCGCCACCGGTCGAACCGAAGTAGTAGATGGTCGGGTCGCCGGGAATTCCAGCTGCCGTGAGAGAGCGGCCGCCACGAAATGGGCCGATTGAACGGTACTTCATTCCCTTGAAGAGGGGGGCGCCTTCGTTCTTTTCGTCTTTGTCCTTGTCTTCTTTCGCGGACGAGTCGGAGGCGGCGGGCGCGTTTTTTTGCGCGGCATCCACTTTGGGATTCCCTTCCTTTTGCTGGGAGAAGGTCAGGGTGACAGAGCACAGGACGAACAAGGCAAGCATGGCGACACCCACACGCAGTCTTTGGATTTGGCGTTGGATCATGAATTCATGGCCCCGGAAAAAGAATTTGCTATGGCTAATGTTAATGCCAGAGGCGGGAAAGGTACAAACGGACGGACTTCCGGATGGCGGCCCAATTTTGCGTCGAAGGGAAGAGGAAGGCCTGTTGTTGAATTCCCCTGTGGCTCCCCTGTGTATCCCCGTGCCCCCTGTGGTTAAGATTTGCTCCTGCGCGTCCTGACACTGCCGCGCTTCGGGCTGCGTACCCGCATAGTCAACACCATTGAGGACGAAACCTTAGTTGATTTCTGCCCTCGCCGCCTAGAATGTTTCAAACATTTCTCGAATTTCTTGTTTGAAACAGAATGTGTTGAAAATGCAACGAGAGTTCACATCCAACGACGTGATCGCCCTGACCGGAATCACCGCCCGTCAGCTGCAATGGTGGGACGAACGGGGCATCGTGGCGCCTGGCCGCCAGGGGCACCGCCGCATCTACAGCTGGGAGCAATTGGTCACTGTGGCGGTCATATGCCAACTCCGCCGACGGGGCTTCTCCCTCCAGCGCATGCGTAAAGTGATCGGTTTCCTGCGGCAGGAATTCGGCACCAGCCTGGCCGCTACGGTGAGCGCGTCTTCCGAGTATCACCTCCTTTCCGACGGCACTCATCTTTACCTGCGAACCTCGGCGCGACAGGTCGTGGACCTGCTGAAGAACGCCCGGCAGCCGATGTTCGATATATGCCTGAGCGACGAAGTCCGGCGGGTTCGAGCGGAGATTCAGGCGCGCAAAAAGACGGTTGGTTCGGAACGAGTTCGGCCTTTGCGCCGGGATCGAAGGGCGTAATTCAGAGAGCGTAACTCAGTGAGCATAAGACGAGCGTAAACGGAAAGCGGGGGAGGCATGATGATCGGTGAATTGAGCATTATCAACGAATGGATTCCCGAGCAGATGGAACCCGGTACCGTGTTCGTGCTGGAGAATGCAGGCGAAGTGGGGGAGAGAGAAGACCCCTATTGGGCGGTGCTTTCCTGCCCTTCCTGCGGCACGCTGGGCTTGATTACCCGCAAGCAGATGGCGGGACTTCTGCCGACGATTTGCGGCTCCGCGCAATGCTCGGCGCAGTTTTTTATTAAGGATGAGGAGATTACGGCGCGGAAGCCGTTCTAGCGCGCTTGCAATGAGAGTTGAATAGCTTCCCGGACTCGTTTCATCAGAGTCTCCAGGTTTTTCGCTTGGGTGTGGCACCCTCGCAGAGCGGGCACGGTGGCGACGTAGCAGTCCTCTTCATCTCGTTCGATAACAACCGTGAATTTCCGGTGAGCTTTCACGTGCTGATTTTACACGATGAAGAACGATCTACGTCATAGAGACGCGGCTTGCCGCGTCTCTGGCAGCCGACATGCTCGCCGCTGCCGACCTTCGCTCGGCCTGGACGGGTGAAGGCGCCCGTCCCCACACAAGCATCTACGGGTGGATTCTAGCTAGCTTTACTGGGACCTGCTCTACTATCTCGATATCAAATCCTTCCAGCGCGGCTACCCTTCTCGGGTGATTGGTTAAGAGTCGAATTCGCTTCAGATTCAGATCGGAAAGGATCTGAGCTCCCAGTCCGATTTCGCGCTGAATCTTGCGTTCGCTTTCGGGATGCGAGGGCAAACGCCGCTCACGATGAAATGTGAGCACCGACTGGTCCCCGATTTTTTCTGTCGAGAATCCTTTGGACGTCTGGTGCAGGTAGATCAACGCGCCTCGATCCTCGTCGGCGATGATCTTTAGCGACGCCTCGAGCGTCTGATTGCAGTCGCACGCAGTGGCGCCAAACACGTCGCCCAGCAGACAGTGCGCGTGCATGCGGACCAGGACGGGCTCGGACGAATCGCCGATGTCGCTACGGCCGATATCGCCTCGAATGAGCGCCATATGGGAATCGCCACCGTCCACTTCACTCTCGTAGGCGATCAGACGGAATTCTCCGTACTTGGTTTCGACCATCGCCTCGCCGACACGATGCACGTAGCGCTCATGCTTCATCCGGTAGCGGATCAACTCCGCAACCGTCAGCATTTTCATTTCATGGACGCGGCAAAACTCGATCAGGTCGGGCACGCGCGCCATGGTGCCGTCGTCTTTCATGATTTCGCAGATGATTCCTGCCGGGACCATGCCAGCGAGCCTGGCCAGATCCACGGAAGCTTCGGTCTGGCCGGCGCGCACCAGCACTCCACCCTTGCGCGCTCGTAGCGGGAAAACGTGCCCCGGCCGTGCCAGATCTGATGGGCGCGTTGCTGGATCGATTGCAGTCTTGATGGTATGCGAGCGGTCATAAGCCGAAATTCCCGTGGTTACGCCGTCGCGAGCGTCAATCGCCTCGCAGAAAGCAGTTCCGTATTGCGACGTGTTCTCGCTGGTCATGGGACCGATGCGCAGGTGGTCGAGCCGCTCTTCGGTCATCGCGAGGCAGACTAAGCCGCGTCCGTACTTCGCCATGAAGTTGATGGCTTCGGGAGTAACTTTTTCGGCGGCCAGGGTGAGATCGCCTTCGTTTTCGCGATCCTCGTCGTCGATTACGACAATCATTCTCCCAGCGCGGATCTCTTCGATCGCGGTGGGGACATCGGTAAAGGGTGAATTAGGAGTCATAGTAGTTACGCAGCGTCCAAATCGTGCCTCTTCGACGGCGCCGGGTCGTTCTCCGCGTCGTGCTTCGCACGGTTTCCCGCCTCGTTCTCAGGACCGTGAAACAGATTCTTCATAGCGCGTATCACCCATCGCATCAGCGCGACAATCACCGCTAGAAAGCCGGCAACGATCAGGGCAGCCGCAATCGGGTGCTGGGTCGCGAACCAAGTCAGAAAGATAGCGAGCGTGTCTTCTCCCGCGCTGAGTGCGAAATTCGAAAACGGCTCGGGAGACGGGGTCACGGCGACGCGTGCCGCAGTCTTACCTCCGTGCGCCGCCAAGGCGATTGCTCCACCCGCCAGGGCCGCGAGTAATTGCTTTTCCGGCGACAGCTGGGAGGTCGCGCCATAGGCAATCAAGGCCGCCACGGGGATTCGAACAAATGTGTGCAGGGCATTCCAGAACAAGTCGAAGCCCGGGATCTTGTCTGCGAACAGCTCAATGGCAAAAAGCACGCCGGATGCCGCAATCACCCACCAACTGGCCAGCAGATGGAGTCCTGAGGGCAGGTCGAGCAAGCCGGCATGGGCAAGCAGTCCGAGGGTGGCTACGGTGGCGTAGACGTTGAGGCCGGCCGCAAAACTTACGGCCACGATCAGGCCGACGAGTTCCGAACCCACGAGCTGCGGACCACTAAACTTCATGACTGCCAGCATATCCGGACTCCGACTCGTCGCCAATAGCTCCAACTAATCGCACCACAAATAGAAAAGGGCCGCTTTGGGCGACCCTCCTTGCGAATCCGGCTTCCCTGCGGTTACAGGGTGGATTCGATTTCAAAGCCCCAAGCTTCGAGCAAGGGCTCGGGGATGTACTTGGAATTCTTGTTCCGGCGCGCCCATTCCCGCAGCCGTGTAGAGCGCAAGTACTGGTCGGGGGAGAGCTTATACTCGTGCACAACCTGCTCAAATTCGGTGATTGTGGGAGTAACCGGCCCAATAGGCTCGGGCTTGCCCCAGTTAGGGTTTCCGCGTCGCTTTGCCATGAAAAATATACCCTCTTGTGCGTGGAATAAGGACTTTTTCTTTTTAAGCCTCTATCTTCTTTGATTCCAAGAAGCGCCCAGGGGATTCGCCCGCAAAAAAGGATACCCAAGACCACAGATTCTAGCCCCTCGGCCTCTATGGAAGCTATTGATAATAATAGGTTTTCCGCAGTTAGTCAATAGTAAAGTTGACTCCGTTGCATCCGGTGGTATATCCCCTTTGTGCACAGCCACTTGCGGTCTGGTCCTAGGGAACCCGTCCCAGTCCCGAACGTCACTGATACCCCTAGTGAGGATACTCCTAGCGAGCCGCCGTTTCCCGGCCGATAGGACTGGTAGGGGGATCGTCTGAGCAAGGTGCCTGGAGCAAGAGGTGACCGGAGTAACCGGAGGACCAAGCCATGGCATTGACCAAGGAATCTCAGGGACTTAGAGTGCGAACGGGGGAGTGTTATCGTGATCGTCCCGTTGGGGGACTCGCGACCTGTCCGGTCGTACCAGGGGAAGACGCGCAGGCGAAGATGCTGCGCGGGAAAATTCACCATCGTCCGCATCCGCCTCGGCAAGGCCGGGACTGCACAAAAACCGATCTGAATCGTGATTTGAAATCGTGATTTGAAAACATGGAACTGAAGTCTCTATTACTGAGTTCTGACGAAAAGACGGTGCGCGTCCTGCGCCGGGTCCTCAGCGACCTGGAAATTGACGTCGAGCATTGCTCCAACGCAGACGATGCCATCCGCCGGATTACCCGCCAGCGCTTCGAAGCCATCATCGTCGACGGGGCGGACGTGGAAAGAGCCGGCAGCGTATTGCGCGGAGCCAAAGCTTCTCCCGTCAACAGCCGGGCCCTCGGGATCGTGCTGGTGGAACCTTCCGTCGGACTCAAGGGCGGCTTCGAAATAGGGGCCCATTTCGTCCTCCACAAACCCCTTGCGGTCGAGCGCGCCAAAGCGAGCTTTCGCGCAGTTCGCGCCTTGATGAAGAGGGAACGGCGGTTGCAGCTGCGGGTCGCCGTGCAAATTCCAGTCGAGTGTAACGGCTCCGGCGCGTACAAAGCCAAGACTATCGATCTCTGCGAAGGCGGCATGGCTATTCAGTTTTCCGGCCGCGTCGCGAAAGAAAATTCGCTCCGCTTCTCTCTCGAATTGCCGGGCATGGACCAGAAGCTCGAAATCTATGGAGAGGTGGCGTGGGAAGGAAATGGCAACCAGGCCGGTGTTCGCTTCACGAACGCCACCGACGAGCAACGCAACATCATTCGCCAGTGGCTAAGCAGCCATCTTCCTGAACCCGACCAGGACGACCCCCCCGTGAGTTGCCGTCTCACCGACCTCAGCCTCGGCGGTTGCTATCTGACGACAGGGTCACCCTTTCCTCGGGGCACGCGCGTCGTCCTTTCGATTAAGACGGCCGACCTCGAAGTCCAAACCGGAGGCGTCGTATTGGTGGCACATCCGGAATTCGGGATGGGAGTGGAGTTCCAGACCACGCCCGAGCAACGGGATCACGTGCACCGCGTGATCACGACTCTGCGCGCTAACGGAGATAAGTCTCCTGAGATTCAAGTCGAACCTAACGGACTGGAAACGCCAGCGCCCGACGGTAGCCTGGCTACGTCCCCAGCTTCCCCAGGCGTGGCCTGCGTAACCGACGACACACTCGTCGATCTGTTCCGGCACCAGTTTCAGGTGCCTGTCGAAAGCTTCCTCCAGCAAATGCGCGAACAACGCCAGGCTGTCGAGTCGCACTCGGGCTAAGGCGCTTTTACAAGAAAAAGAACTTAGACTTCGTCCTGCTCCTTGAGCTTCGCGATCACCCCGAAATCCTCCAGCGTCGTGGTATCGCCTTTCACTTCCCCGCTGCTGGCCAACTCTCTGAGCAAACGGCGCATGATCTTCCCGCTGCGCGTTTTCGGAAGCGTGTCGGTAAACCGGATGTCATCGGGCTTCGCCAGCGAACCAATCTCTTTCGCCACCCATTTTTTCAGCTCTTCTTTTAGAGCATTCGTCGGCTCGACACCGTGTTCCAAACTTACGAATGCGCAAATCGCCTGCCCCTTGATCTCGTCCGGCCGGCCAACGACCGCGGCTTCGGCAACTTTTTCGTGCGCTACCAGCGCCGATTCGACTTCCATCGTGCTCAGCCGATGACCCGACACGTTCAGAACGTCGTCCACGCGGCCCATGATCCAAAAATAGCCGTCCTTATCCTTGCGCGCACCATCGCCTGTAAAGTACGTGCCGCCGGGAATCTGCGACCAGTACTGCTGTACGTAACGATCGGGATCGCCGTAAATCGTCCGCAGCATGGCGGGCCACGGCTGCCGGATGACCAGATAACCACCCGAGCCCAAGGGCACCGGCTTGCCCTCCATGGTGACGATCTCCGGAACCACGCCGAAGAACGGGCGAGTGGCCGAACCTGGCTTGGTCGCAATCGCGCCCGGAATCGGTGTGATCATGATGGAGCCGGTTTCCGTCTGCCACCAGGTATCCACGATCGGACAGCGGTTATGGCCAATCACCTCGCGATACCACATCCAAGCCTCGGGATTAATCGGCTCACCGACTGTGCCCAGTAGACGCAGGCTCTCCATTTTGTGTTTCTTCGGCCACTCGTCACCCCACTTCACGAATGTGCGAATGGCCGTCGGCGCGGTGTAAAACACGTTCACCTGGTGCCGGTCTATGATCGACCAGAAACGATCGGGCTCGGGACAATTCGGTGCTCCTTCATACATGAGACTCGTCGCGCCGCACTGCAATGGCCCATACACGATGTAGCTGTGCCCAGTGACCCATCCGATGTCGGCGGTACACCAGTAGGTATCTTCTTCGCGCAGGTCAAAAACATATTTCGTCGAGAGATAAGTGCCGACCGAATAGCCGCCAGTGGTATGCACTACGCCTTTCGGCTTTCCCGTAGTGCCCGAGGTGTAAAGAATGTATAGATGATGTTCGGCATCGAGCGGTTCGGCCGGACAGTCGTCGGAAGCTTTCGCCATCAACTCATGCCACCAGTGATCGCGGCCCGCGGTCGTGTTGATCGCGGTTCCGGTGCGTTTGTAGATCACGACATGCTTCACCGATGGACACGATTTCAGCGCTTCTTCCACAGCAGGAAATAATTTGACCTCGGTGCCGCGCCTGTACGATCCGTCCTGCGTGATCACGGCCACGGCTTGCGAATCGTGAATGCGATCGACCAGCGCGTTCGCAGAGAATCCGCCAAACACAATCGAATGCGGCGCGCCAATGCGGGCGCAGGCCAGCATGGCAATCGGCAACTCCGGCGTCATGCCCATGTAGATGGCGACGCGGTCTCCTTTGCGGACGCCAAGATTCTTGAGAACATTGGCGAACTTCTGCACTTCCTTCCACAGTTGCTGGTAGGTATAGGTGCGAATTTCTCCCGGCTCACTTTCCCAAATCAGCGCCGCTTTGTTCTTGCGCGCCGTCTGCACGTGGCGATCGAGGCAGTTGTAGGAAAGATTGGTCTGACCGCCGACAAACCACTTGGCCCAGGGCGCCTTCCAGTCCAGAACCTTGTCCCACTTCCTGAACCAGTGCAGTTCCTCGGCGGCGCGGGCCCAGAATTTTTCCGGCTGTTCCACCGACTCTTTGTAGAGAGCTTCATATTCGGCCAGGCTCTTGATCTGCGCTTTTCGGGAAAAATCCGCAGGGGGCTCAAAACTGCGCTGCTCGTCAAGAGTCGAATCGATGTTCACCTGCGTGGCGGTTGGTTCGGGCATGGATCGTCCTTGGGTATGGGTATTGTTAGTCTTGTCTCGGACCTTGGACTGGGAACCGAACATTCTACCGCGCAGGCTTGCCAGCCTCTTTAATATATTTCTTCGGAATTATGCACCTGACAGAGGACCCTTAGTATATGCACTTGACGACATATGCATCATAGTGCATACTTGTAGTTGTGACTTGGGTCGTCGAGATAGGCGATGAGTTTCAGCCCGAGTTTAACGATCTGCACCGGGACGTGCGGAACGAAATTCTGGCACACTCGCGCCTGTTACAGCAATTCGGGCCGCTGCTGGGACGGCCCCGGGTTGACACCTTGGACGACTCACGCCACGCAAATATGAAAGAACTGAGATTTGATGCCGCCGATGGCGTATGGCGTGTAGCCTTCGCCTTCGATCCGAAGCGCCGTGCCATTTTGCTCCTGGCGGGCGACAAGTCGGGTGTCAGCGAAAAGCGATTTTACAAGCAGCTCATCGCCAAGGCAGATCGGCGATTTGACGCTCATCTTGCCCGGCTCAAACACAAGGGAAGGAAGTAGCCATGCCGAGAAACGTGAACGATATCATTAACAAACTGAACCGGGCGCAGCGCAGGAGAGTCGAGGCTCGCGCTGCCCAACTCATTGCCGAAGAAATGACGCTGCAAGAATTGCGCCGCGCGCGCAAGATTACACAGCAGAAGATGGCAAAATCCCTCAATATCGGCCAGGAAGGCGTCTCGAAGATCGAAAGACGCAGCGACCTTCTGATTTCCACTCTCCGCAGGACGGTCGAGGCTATGGGCGGAAGCTTGTCTCTGGTGGCTGAATTTCCCGATCGTGATCCGGTTGTTTTGTCCGGCATTAGCGAAGACGAGCCGACCAAAACCGCCGGACGGAGGCGCGCAGCGCACGCGTAGGCAAAACCAGGGACCATCAAGCCCACAGCGGTCGATTAATCACCTCACTTTCCTACACTTCGGGAATAAGCTCGCTCACCGTCCCACGTTGCAGCAAATACGCTCCCGGTCCCTGCTGTCCGCGAATCGAGCGGCAGAATTCGGCCACAATGAATCCCGCTTTTACGGCTTCGCGGAAGGCCCACCGGGTCGCGTCGCGCCACTCTCGCGCCAATCCCATGTCAGTGCGCTCGACTTCCAGAATGTCGCCCGGGATTTCAATGCTCACGCGCTGCCGCGCCAGCGATTCTGCCAGATCGGCCCGTCCCGGTTTGCCGCTCGGATCGAAGCGCACCAGCGGAGCCAGCAGCCTCATGGCATCGAGCGTTTCCAGTCGCGCATTCTTGCCCGCCAGCCGATCGCGTACTCGCCGCGAATTCAATATCCACCGGACCCAGAGCCGGTCGGTTCCGTTCCGATGCAGCATGCTGGAAGTTTCGGGCCCGTAGAAATCGACCTTGTAGGTCTCTGAAATCACGCCGAGTTTGGAAAAATTGAAGTGGGCGTTTCGGCTTTGCAACGGATCGTAAGTCCATGTCATCTCACGGATGCCCATGGCCATGGCCCGCTCGCGCTGCGCCTGCTTCAGTCGCGAGCCCAGATCCAGATGCCGATACGCATCTAGCACCGCCAGCATATGCGAGTGAATCGTTGTCTGTCCGTGCTCGCGGCCGAGAAATCCGAAGGCGAACCCGACCAGCTTGTCTTTATCTTTATTTTTTTCTTTGTCGAAGGCCCCGACGAAAATATTGCCGACCGCCTTGCAGGCTATGGCGAGAGTTAGGGGCAAGGTGTCCTCATCCGCCATGCCCCAGACTTCTTTCTCCACCGCTTTCAATTTGCTGAGGTCGTCGATGCTCTTGAGGTCGCGAATTGCAATCTGTTGCGCGGCGCCGCGGGACATCATGGCGGGCCCTTCTCGCGTTTCCATTTCTGTTCCCCGGGCATCGCAATCTCCGCGCAGAACTCCAGCGCCGAAGAGACACATCGTGTACAGCACCGGTTGCATCCTTGTCAACTTGAATCAAAGTTCGGGCGAGAGTCCCCACATTCATCAACCACCAGGGCACGAAGGATCACGAAGGTCTCAGCCCGTGCAACCCATTCCACGCATCTTAATCTGCATGCTACCCTCGAACCGGAGACGAACACGACTGTGAAACCTGTTACCAAGCTTCTGTATTTGACCGCCCTGATCGTTCTGGGAAACTCTCTGCTGCTCGCCGCCGATCGCGGAACTCTGGTCCGCGAAGCCATTATCTACCTGTCTCCCGACACAACTTCCAGCAAGCTTGGGCACGCCGAACGCGGACGGGAGCTGATTCTGCTCGACAAGAGCCGCAACTGGCTGCACGTCGAAGCCCTGCTCGGTTCTGCGCTCGCGCCCGATCCCGCCTTTGTTTTGGAGGATGAGGACGAGGGCAAGACCATCAGCGGCTGGGTCCTCGATACGGGCATCGTCTGGGCGTCCACTCCGAATGGCGATCGCATTCTGTTCGGCGCCGCCGTCGATTCCGAGGACGAGGCGGGCCGCCGCCACGGACGCCGCGGCGCGGCCCAGGATGCATTGCGCCTGTATCACCGCGTCTTCGATATCTTCCCGACCGCTCCCCTTGCCGGCGAAGCCCTCTACCGCGCCGCCGACATCAAGTGGCAGGTTGACAAGGCAGACATGCAGTCCCGGCCCTCTGCCCGCGAGAAGGAATCGTACCTTCGCCAAGGCATCGAAGAGGAATCCATGAAGCAGGTGATGAAAAAGTTTCCGGGCACAAAGTGGGCTGAACTCGCCGCCTTCCATCTGATCGACAATAAACTGTGCGGAGACTGGCAAGGCTCTTCGAAGTGTCCCGACAAGGAAGCCGATATCTACGAAAAGTATGCGAAAGAACACCCCGAGTCTCCGGCCGCTTCCGAGGCGCTGTACAATGCCGCCTCTCGCCGGGCTGCACTGATCGAGATTTACAAGACAGAAGAACAACCTAAGAAGTCCGAACAATCAAAGAACCTGGCGATCTCGCTCGCCCAGCAGTTAATTTCGAAATATCCGCAGAGCGACTGGTCGTCCCGCGGACAAACACTGCTGTTTCTGGTGCAACAAGGAGTACCGACTTACGGAAACGCGATGCAATAGGATTCATCTTTCTCCTGAGAGAGACGCGGCAAGCCGCGTCTCTACGGGGAATAAGATGCGCGGCGGCATCGAACGCACGCTCCCGGTTTGAGTAAGCGTACACTATTGCGGGTGGGGTTAGTGGTCGGATAATCCAGTCCTGATTCGTGCGTAAGTGTGGAGTCTCACCCACACCGGCAAAGGAGATCTTTTGGGATGATCTCCGCAAACGCGGCGATGACCGGCTCCTACGACTACAGCGAGGTGGCTCGCTCGGTATTGATAGCCATCGCTGCGTCCTATGCCGCGCTCGATCTTGCGGGGCGCGTAACCGCCGCCAGCGGCCGGATCCGCCTGGCTTGGTTGGGCGGCGGCGCCAGTGCGATGGGCATTGGCATCTGGGCGATGCATATCAAGGGGATGCTGGCCTTCCACCTGCCTGTACCCGTCGAGTACCACTGGCCGACATTTCTGGCATCACTCCTGGTGGCCATTCTCGCGTCCGCGGTCGCGCTGTACGTAGCGAGCCGCCAGAAAATGGGCTGGGTTCAGGCTTCGACCGGCAGCGTCATTATGGCCGGCGGCATCGCCGGCATGCACTACATGGGGATGGCCGCAATGAGATTGCCTGCCATCGCCCGGTTTTCCCTCCTCCTAGTGACCATTTCCGTTTTGTTCGCATTCATCTTTTCTCTGGTAGCGCTGCTGATGGCATTCGATCTGCGAGAGGAGACCAGATGGACTGTCCCGCGAAGGCTTGGCAGCGCTACGGTGATGGGACTCGCTGTCTCGGCGATGCATTACACCGGCATGGCTGCTGCAAGTTTCATTCCCGCCTCGCCTCCGGACCTTTCCCACGCAGTGAGCATCTCCCCTTTTGCCAACAATGGAATTGCCATTGTGACTTTGATCGTGCTGGTGGCCGCCTTCGTGACATCGTCCGTGGACAGGCGGGCGAGTGTGGAAGTCCAGCGGCTCAACCAAGAGTTAGAGCGTCGCGTGGCCGAGCGGACCCTAGAGCTTGAAGCGATCAACCAAACGCTGAGAAAGGAAATTGCCGAGCGTGAGCGGGCAGAAGAGGCTTTGCGGCGAAGTGAGGACCGCCTCCGGCTTGTGATCGACACAATCCCGCAACAGATCTGGAGCGGCCCGCCCGACGGCTCGCTGGATTTCTGCAACGCGCAATGGCGCTCCGACACGGGCCTCACGTTGGAAGAACTGCAAGGCGATGGTTGGCAGCGCATGCTTCATCCCGATGATCGGGAGCGGGTGGTAAGAGCATGGCAGGAGTCGGTAGCGAATGGGACGCCCTACGAGCAGGAAGAGCGTCATCGCGGGGCGGATGGAAAGTATCACTGGTTTCTAGCCCGCGGCGTGCCGCTGAGGGACTCTGAAGGGCGCATCATCAGGTGGTATGGCACGAACACCGATATCGAGGATCGCAGGCGGGCTGAGCAGGAACTGAGGCAATCTGAGGAGCACATTCGCGCGATCTTGGAGTACAGCCCCAATTGGATCTTCTTAAAGGATACGGAAGGTCGCTACCTCCTGGTGAACAGAGAAATCGAGAGAGTGTTTGGTACAAGCCAGCAGCAGATCAAAGGCAAAACGGATAGCGAAATCTTTCCCCCTGAACAGGCCGCTGAATATCGAGCAAATGATCTTAAGGTGCTTCGCGCAGGCCTTACCATGGAATTTGAGGAGATAGCCCTCCTCGAAGACGGACCGCATACAAGTATCGTCCACAAATTCCCGCTGTTCGATACTCACGGAAATATTTACGCAACTGGCGGTGTTGCCACTGACATTACCGAACGCAAGCGAGCCGAAGAGGCGAGGCGGTATAGCGAGGAACAATACCGTACAGTTGTCGAAACTGCGACCGATGCCGTCGTCAGCATCGACGAGAATAGCAAAATCCTTTTTGTAAGCCCTGCGACTACCAAGATTTTCGGGTATGACACGTCCGAATTAATTGGACGGCCCCTGATGATGCTCATGCCGGAATCCTTGCGCAAACTGCACAAGGCTGGGTTCAGACGATATTTGGCGACTGGAGAGCGGCATCTTAACTGGCAGGGCGCCGAACTTACAGCCCTGCGCAAGAATGGCCAGGAGTTTCCGGTGGAAGTGTCGTTCGGAGAAATAATCGGTAACGGGCACAAGGTATTTACCGGCTTTATCCGCGACATCAGCGAAAAGAAGCGTGCCGAAGAGGCTTTGCAGGAGGCGCAGGACAAACTCGCTCACGTCACGCGCGTGCTGGCCATGGGAGAACTGGCTGCGGCAATTGCCCATGAGGTCAACCAACCCCTCACTGCGATCGTCACCAACGCGAACTTCTCCTTACGCCAGCTAAAAGGTTCGACCGCGAATCTCGATGAATTACGTATGGCGATTACGGAGATTGTAAACGACGCGACCCGCGCGAGCGCGGTGATTTCGCGGATTCGAGGCTTGCTGGTCAAGGGCTCTCCCCGGCGGACGGAACTCGACATCAACGACGTCATTCAAGACGTACTTACTCTCCTGCGCAACGAATTGACTCGGAACCGTGTCTCCTTGCGCACCGACCTTGCATCTAATCTCCCACGCGTTCCCGGTGATCCGGTGCAGTTGCAACAAGTGCTGATTAACCTGGTCGTGAACGCCATTGAAGCAATGCGTACATCAACCGACAGGCCGCGGGAACTTCAGATCAGATCAGCAAAGAATGCAGATGGCATTTTGGTCCAGGTTCAGGATTCTGGACCGGGAATCGCGCCGGAGCTGGCAGACCGCATCTTCGAACCATTCTTTACCACGAAGGCGGAAGGCATCGGAATGGGGCTCTCGATCAGCCGCTCCATAATAGAGTCCCATGGTGGGCAGTTGTCGATCGTGCCGGGTTCCCACGGGTCGGTGTTCCAGTTCACTTTACCGATCGATCCCAATGATGCTTCGTGAACTGAGGTGATTACGATGGCGACACAACCCGGTGACACGGAATTGCGTAAGACCGGGATTGGCGTGGTGGGCGATGTGCCGTGGGGCACTCACTTCTTGATGTTTTACGAGAACAAAAAAGATCTTCTCGACACACTCGTCCCTTATTTCAAGGCCGGATTGGAAACCGGTGAACTCTGCCTTTGGGGAGTATCTGAACCGTTGACAGAGGAAGAGTCGAGAAATGCCCTGCGCAAAGCCGTCCCCGAATTCGACCGTTATTTGGCGAACGGCAGTATCGAGATTTTTGACGGCCGGCGATCCTATGTCTCAGGCGGCGATCTGGATCTGCACCGGGCCATCCGGACCTGGGCCGAGAAGACGGATTCCGCCTTGGCCCGCGGATACGCCGGGTTGCGGGTGAGCGCTGGCACTGCGTGGCTGGAGCACAAGGACTGGAAGACATTTTCTGACTATGAACACGAAGTGAACAGCTCCATCAGCCGCTGGCGGATGACGGCTCTATGCACCTATCCGCTGGCGAGAAGTACGGCTGCGGAAATTCTCGACGTAACCCGCACCCACCAATTTGCCATCGCCCGGAGAAATGGAGGCTGGGAGGTGGTGGAAACTTCCCAACTGCAGCAGGCAAAATCGGAGATCCAGAGACTGAACGATGAACTCGAGCGGCGCGTCATCGAACGTACCCAGCAGCTGACAGCCGTCAATGAAGAGATGAGAAAACAAGTGATCGAGCGCCAGCGCGCCGAAGAGGCCTTGCTGGAGGCACAAGCAGATCTGGCTCGCGTCGCACGAGCGCTGAACATGGGAGAACTGGCTGCGACAATCGCTCACGAGGTCAACCAACCCCTCACCGCAATCGTCACCAATGGCAATTTCTGTTCGCGTCATCTCGAAGGCGCGACACCGAATCCCCATGAATTACGGGCGGCGATTAGAGAAATTGTGAACGATGGAACCCGCGCGAGCGCGGTCATTTCGCGGATTCGTGGCTTGTTGATGAAGGGGACTCCCAGGAGGACGGAACTCGAAATCAACGAGGTGATTCAAGACGTAACCAGGCTCCTGCGCCATGAGCTGACACGAAACCGTGTTACCGTGCGTACGGATCTTGCTCCCGATCTGCCACGTGTGCTCGGTGAACGCGTGCAGTTGCAGCAGGTAATGCTAAATTTGATCATGAACAGCATCGACGCGATGAGTATGATTACCGATCGGCCGCGAGACCTTCTCATTAAGTCGGCAAAGCACTCCGATGGAGTGTTAATCCAAGTTCAAGACTCTGGACCAGGAATTGACCCAGCGCAAGCAGACCGTATCTTCGAACCATTTTTTACCGACAAGCCCGAGGGTATCGGAATGGGATTGTCGATCAGCCGTTCCATTGTCGAGTCCCACGGTGGACGTTTGTGGGCCGTAGCAGGAGCCAAGGGCGCGCTCTTCGAATTTACTCTGCCCGCCCAGGATTAGCGGTGTTCACATGACGGAGACGCCAGCCATCGTCTATGTGGTCGATGACCATCCCTCGGTTCGTCGGGCGATCAAGCGCCTCGTCGAATCTGAAGGATTGCAAGTAGAGCTGTTCGGATCAGCACCGGAGTTCCTGCAGGGCAGGCGTCCGGATGCGCCGAGTTGCCTGGTGCTCGATATCAAGTTACCAGGGATCACTGGGCTCGATTTCCAGCACCAGTTGGCCGCAGCTGATATTCGTATTCCGATCATATTTATCACCGGCCACGGTGATATCCCCATGACGGTCCGGGCCATGAAGGCGGGAGCGGTCGAATTCCTGACCAAACCATTCCGCGATCAGGATCTGTTGGATGCGATTCAGGTTGCCCTGGAACGCGACCGCGCCAGGCGTCAAGAAGAGTCGGAAATTGCAGTGTTGCAGGAGCGGTTTGACTCGCTGACGCCGCGTGAACAAGAAATCCTCCCTCTGGTGGTCTCCGGCCGGCTGAATAAACAAATTGCCGCCGAACTGGGCACCAGTGAGATCACCATAAAAGTACATCGTGCCAGCGTCATGCGAAAGATGCAGGCAGAATCTTTGGCGGACTTGGTGAGGAAGGCAGGCCGCCTGCCTGCGGGCCAACTTTCTTCAAATCACACCTCGTCGTCCGCTAAAACGGGCTAATCGCAGAGCGAGACCGGAGCCCTACTTCTTGTCTTTCTCCGCGGAGACGGCTTGGGCCTTTGCCTCGCGAACTTCCGCAAGGAACGGCTTGGCTGCGGCTGGAGCTGCCACCTTACCCAACAGTATGGCCCGAGTTGTGGCGTTGTGTCCGTAGATCGCGTGCCGCGAATCATCGTCCTGGCGGAGCGACGCGCCCTCCAATGTGAGCCCGGCGAACGCACCTTTGGCACGGGAGTAGGTCAGGATCTCTGTATCCATCTTCCAATCCGTACCGGCCTCGGCATGCCGTCCAACTGGACCCGCTGCCGCAGAAGCGTCCGCTCCAATTTGGAAATTACTCGAGAGCAGCTTTTGCACCCCTTTGTCATTCTGAATGATCAATACCACGTCGACGGCTTCCACACCGATCTGCAGCCCCCAGCTTCCGCCCGAAATCGTGATGAACGCCGGCGCACTCCAACCATTCGCCGTGCGGCAACTGGCTACACCTTTACCTCCTTTACCTCCGAAGATAAAGCCACCTTTGACCATGTGCGGCACAACCGCTATGCACTTTGCGTGCTCCAGCACCTCTTCCGGGATTCCCTTGTCTGGCATTGCCATAATTTCGTGTAACACGTTGCCGGCGTTTTCCAGCCGTTCGGTGGCATCTTCCCGCGCCGACCCTGCCCAGCACAGCGTGCCGAGACTCAACATCGCAAGTAAGAACATTACCTTTTTCATGAGACAGCCTCATTTCTGTCCCAACCTCGGCGACCGGGCAAACCGTTTCTGTTTCTGGAACGGCCTAGTTCCGAGGGCAGGTTGGGCCGCTGGTGAGGCGGCAAACTGCCCTTTTGGGACGCGAATAGATTCGCTCACTTGCTCTAGCAATACTGTGCAAAATAGAACACTTTCGTGAGCCATCAAACCATGCCTCCCCTCAGGCCCCGCGTTCCCGATTTGGAACCATCCCGCGCATGGCAGCCGCGATTTTCGGATATTTATTGTGTCCAGAAAGTGCTAAAATGCGAGCGTTGTAGTTCGGCAGAAGGAGGTGATTATGTCTCCTGCTCGCCAACCGAATGGTTCTCCAGGCGGAAGGAACATCGCCCGCCAAACCCTCATCGCTCCGACACTCCAAATAGGGCCCAGTCCCATGAGTCCGCAGGCGGCTGCCAAGAAGAGGCGACGTTTCGATCCCCATGCGTTCCTCGCAACCATCGGCGAAGGCAGGAAGTTGGTCCTTTTCAAGAGGAAACGAGAAATCTTTGCACAAGGGGATAACGCTGACGCTGTGTTTTATATCCAGACGGGTAAGGTGAAACTCACCGTGGTCTCGAAGACTGGCAAGGAAGCAACGATCGGAATACTGGGTGAGGGAGACTTTTTCGGCGAAGCATCGCTTGCGGGCCACGCGCTCCGCATGGATTCCGCAACCGCAATGACGGATTGCGCTGTTCTGCGAATCGACAAAAAAGCCATGATGGAAGCGCTTCATCGGCAACACGAACTTTCCGATATGTTCGTAGCCTATTTGTTGGCGCGGAACATCCGTTACGAAGAAGATCTGGTTGATCAGCTTTTCAATTCGAGCGAAAAGAGGCTGGCCCGGATCCTTCTACTGCTCGCCCGTTTTGGGAAAGAAGGCGTGCCCGAAAATGTAGTTCCGAAGATCAGCCAGGAGATGCTGGCGGAAATGATCGGAACAACCCGTTCGCGGGTCAGCTTCTTCATGAACCGGTTCAGGAAACTGGGGTTTGTTCACTACAACGGCGGCCTGCAAGTCCACAGCTCGCTGCTGAATGTCGTCCTGCACGACTAGAGTTCCCCGCAACGCGACACCTCCATCAATTTGGAGCTTAGCCGGCGCGCGGCGGCTCCTGTTTTCCCACCAATTCAGGGTGTAGAGCACCCCATGAGCGGGCGAAACTGCAAGCTTATAGGACACGACCCTACTGCCATCTTCAGTAGCTGTCTCGGTGATTTGTGATTCGTTGGGATTTCCCGGAAAGCTTATGCGGAACCGAGAATCTGGCGATTGAACTTGCTGTCACTCATACGGGCGAAGGCTCTTCCGGTTAACTGCGGTCCACCCGCATAGCACGACGGCTATGACCGCGACAACAAAGCCTATCCACTTTTTGCTGGTGCGCATGAGTTGGCCCGTTTCTGAAATTGCATAGCAACCCGCGCAAATTATCATCTGAAAGCAATCGATTTTCCACGAAAATAGAGCGCATAGTTAGCGGGTGACATCCGGCCCTCAGGAGCTAAACTCCGCAGTTTTGCGACTCGGAGCGGCACGGCTGAACAGGCTGCGGAAAAACTCAGACTTCTTCACGAACGGGAAGGGTACGACTTCAGTCGTGCCGCTAAGTCATTGAAAATGTGTCTGCGCTTTAGCGCCTGCGGTGTGCTTTTTGCGCCCTCGACTACTTTTTCCGCAGCCTGTGAAGCCGTGCCCTACCCAGGAACCAGTTCTACCGCCTCTCAAACACCACTGCAACCTTGTCTTCGTAAGCCACCCGCCAATCCCGCGGAAGTTCGCGGAGCAGGTTGGCTAATGTCGAGTCAGCGGGCAAGAGCGCCGTTCGAATCTGCCACTGTTCCAGCACGCTCTGCCATCCCGGCTCTGCCTGAGTAAGGATCAGGTACTGGCGAATCCGGCCCGAGCCATAAAGATCGTGACGGTCATCTATGACGACCTTCCGCTCGGGATACATCCGCCCGGAGTTCATCCGATAGATGAGATACCCTCCCCACGCATCGGTTGAGAAAACCGGCTCCACGATCGGCTGCTTCCCCTCGAATTCCTTCTGCAGAAAAGTCACCGCCGCAACCGGCACTTTCTGCGGATCGAACTGCGCGTGAATCAGCTGCCGCGAGCCAAGCCATCCGCCTTGAAGGCAAATCACGAATGCAAAGGCCACCGACACAACCGGCCACAGGTGTCCTCGAAGCTGCATTTCCTGCGCACCCATGCGCTCGGAGAACTTTGAGATTCGGGCCGTGCACCTGCGAACCCATCGCCAGGCGCCCGCCTTATCCGCCAGTGAAACGAAATTTTCCCACAGCATCGGCCCTGTGATCAGCACCAGCAGTATCGACGAAACCGGAAGATTGCGCGACGAATAGAATCCCGCATACACCGCCAGCAGCACAACCAGCAGATGACTGAGACCTAGCTTCTTGCGATGACCCGCAAACGCGGTCAGCACCAGCATAAGGATGACCGCAAAACAGCGCTCCGCCCAGCCGTGAAAATCAGGTGAGCGGAACTCATCGATCCGGTTCATCAGGTAGCGATCACTGAGATAGCGATAGATGTGCACGTGCAGCCGCCAGCCAAAGGGATTCACGAGCGTCGCCATCACCGAGGCCACCCAAGCCACACCCATCGCACGAGCCCGACGTGCCGCGCGAATCGCGGCAAACGCATCATTCTTCTGCGCGCGAACACTCTCGACGAATGCCGCAAGAGTGTAGATTCCGAGGAGCGCTACACCAAAGAGCCATCCGCCATGAAGATTTACCCAAAGCAACATCGAGGCGGGAAAGAACCACGGTATCCATCGCGCCCGGCTCCCTTGCTCGCATCGTTCCGATGGTTCCCAACTTTCCCATCGCTCCAGCGCAACAAACCAGAGCAGAGAAAATAGCCAGCTCACGATGTGCGGACGCGCATACAGATGAATCGTCGAAGCGGCCAACGACAGCAGCATCAGCATGATTGCCAGCAGCAGACCGGTGCCGCGTTGCAGCAATTGCGAAAGCAGCAGCACGAAAATCGCAGCCACCAACAAGGCGCACAACCAAACCACTCCATTCAGTCCGCAAGCCCGGTGCAGAGTTCCGAGCAGTATGTCGTACAACCATTCCCAAGCAAACCAGGGCTGACCTTGCATGGTGGAAGAAAACGGATCGGTGCGGGGAAGAGAGTGCATTGCCCGAATCACCTCGCCGGTTCGAATATGCCATCCGATATCCGGATCCGCCAGCGGCCGATTCGACAAAGGCCCCGCCAGCAACGACCAGAAAAGAAAAATGAAAATGATGTCCCGGACGGAAGGCAGGAGAAAACGCAGGGCTGACGAACTGGGCTGCTCCGGGGTCATCAGGGTTTGAAGAAGAAGTGTATAAGGTTTCAAGGACAACGGGTCATCGGGTCATCCGGTCATCGGGCGATCTGAGAGGACGACTCGCAGTTCTTGGTTTTAGATGGCCCGATGACCCGATCACCCGATGCTAGTTAGTAGCGCAAATAGCCAATCCCCACCCGCATGTGGTGCAGCAACCTATCCGGCATGGTCACGGCAATGGTGAGCCCCAGCATCCCGTGGACAACGCCAATGGGATAGATACTGCGGTAGCGCCGGAACATCTCGCAGAAAAACAGTCCGCCAGCCAGAGTGAAAGTCGTCAGGATGGGACTGGGCAAGTGAGCGGCGGCAAACAACGTCGCCGCGACCCAAACCGCAGCCGAACTCCCGAACAATTCTTCGCAACGCGTAAAGAAAAACGACTGCAACATGAATTCCTGGATCAGCGCCCAAACCATGTACTGCCAGGTCAAGTGAAGGCTCGGCCATGTCGGATTCACGGAGATCTGGCCGCCAGCCCAACGCACCATCAGCCCCAGAAAAATGGCCGCTGCAAAACCAACGGCCAGCAGCAAGCTGGCTCCAAACCTCGTCGGCAGGCCCAATCCCATCCGCGTAAGCGAGGGCCGGTCCACTAACACGAAGACAAGAACCGTGCCAGCTACAATGAAAGCCCACGTGTTCCGGAATGCCCGCTGCGAGGACCACTCCGCGCACTCTATAAAGGCATAGACAACAATCAGCTGGAACCATATAAAGGAACGCCGCCAAGTGAGCGGAACCTCGAGCCCCCGCAGCCGCAGATTCGGTACCGGAACCGGGGCAACCACCGAGCCATCAAAAGTTTTCGTCTGAACCGCCATCTTGTGAATCTTCTATAGTAGATGCCAATGTCAACGCCAATTCCAATGACCAGCACATCCAGGCCGCGTGTGGTAATCGTGGGCGCCGGTTTCGGAGGCCTGACCGCCGCCCGCCGGATCGCCCGGCTCCCCGTTCAAGTCACCGTCGTTGATCGGAAAAACCACCACACCTTCCAACCACTGCTCTACCAAGTCGCGACCGCCGGCCTCTCTCCTGGCGAAATAGCCGCGCCCATCCGCTGGATACTGAGAAGCCACTCCAATGTTGAAGTGTTGCTTGAAGAAGTTGTCGATTTCAACCTGGAACAAAAGAAAGTCATCACGAAGGAGCAAGTACTCGAATACGACTTTCTGATCATCGCCTCCGGCGCAACCCACGCCTACTTCGGTCACGACGAATGGGAGCCTCTGGCACCCGGTCTGAAGACGATTGAAGACGCGCTCGAAATCCGCCGCCGCGTTCTGCTGGCCTTCGAACTCGCCGAGCGCCAGAACGAGCATCGGAATAAAACTGCCGGCGGCCAAAGCGGCTCTCCGCTGCAGTTTGCTGTCATCGGAGGCGGCCCCACCGGCGTAGAACTCGCCGGCACTCTGGCTGAGATCGCGCATCACGCAATGAACCACGAGTTTCGCAACATCGACCCGCAACAAACCCGCATCCTGCTCATCGAAGGCGGCCCCCGAGTTCTGGCAGCCTATTCGGAAGAGCTTTCCCGCAAAGCCGAAGACCAACTGCGCCGCCTCGGAGTCGAGGTTCGCACCTCCCGCATGGTCACCCGCATTGAGCCCGGCGCGGTCTGGGTCGGCGACGAAAAGATTGCAGCCCCCGTGATCTTATGGGCGGCAGGCGTTGCCGCTTCGCCTCTCGGCCGAAAGTTGGGTGTTCCCATTGACCGCGCCGGTCGCGTGCTCGTCCAACCCGACCTCAGCATTCCCGGACATCCCAAAGTTTTTGTGATCGGCGACCTTGCCGCACTCAACGACGAAAACGGCAAGATGCTCCCGGGAGTCGCACCGGTCGCCATCCAGCAGGGTGACTGGGTTGCGGACACCATCGCCCGCGACCTCGAAAATCAACCGCGACGCAATTTCCGTTATCACGACAAAGGCAGCCTGGCCACCATCGGCCGCGCCGCCGCCGTCGCCCAGTTCGGCAAGTTCGAATTGTCCGGATACTTCGCCTGGCTGGCATGGCTCTTCATCCACATTCTTTTCCTCATCGGATTCCGCAATCGCCTGATCGTGATGATCCAGTGGGCCTGGTCTTATCTCACCTACGAGCGCGGCGCCCGCCTCATCACCGGCAGCGACGAACTGCTGGGCTGGACCCAGTCTCAAGAGAACGTTGGAGCAACGGGCGTCTCGCCCGTCCACCCCGGCGCGGACGCTCAGCCCTCAACCAGCACCCCGGACGCGCCAGCAGTAACTGTCACGCCGCCGCGGCACTAGCCGATATAATCAACTTGTCGTGAAACGCGCCACTATCTTCGCATTCGTCTCTGTCTTCGTCTTGATGGTCTCGCTGCTTTTCTGCCCGCTGCTTCGCGCCGAGGATACTCCCGTCCCCGAGCGAACTATGGACGACCGAACATCCGACGGCCGCACCACCGTCGGGCGGACCATGGTCGTGATTCCCTTCGAAAATACTTCTCCAACCCCTGGCCTCGAATGGCTCGGAGAATCCTTCCCCGAAGCCTTTCACGAGCAGCTGAATTCTCCGGTGCTATACGTAGCCAGTCGCGACGAGCGCCTCCGCGCCTATGATCGCCAGGGCGTTCCGGCCGGAGTTCATCCGGCGCGCGCCACCCTCTACCGCCTAGCCGAACAGATGGATGTCGACTACGCCGTGCTCGGCTCCTATAAGTATGACGGCGCACGCCTGACTGCCATCGCCCAGTTGCTCGACATGCGCGCGGAGAAACTCTTGCCCGCCGTCACCGAGTCCGGGCCATTGGCCGATCTCGGCACGCTGCAATCCGCACTGGCTTGGGACTTACTTCGCCTGATCCGCACGGACTTCTCCGTGCCCAAGGACAAGTACATCGCAAGCGTTGCTCCCGCGCGTCTCAATGCACTGGAAAATTATGTCCGCGGTACGTTGGCAACCAGCGCCGAAGAAAAAGTGAAGTTCTATCG
Organism: uncultured Acidobacteriaceae bacterium; assembly: GCA_963789205.1. Classification (GTDB taxonomy): domain Bacteria; phylum Acidobacteriota; class Terriglobia; order Terriglobales; family Acidobacteriaceae; genus Acidiflorens. The sequence continues at coordinate 639,609 of CAWBJV010000004.1, read as the reverse complement.
CGAAGCAACCCGCATCAATCCGGCCTACGCTCAAGCCTGGCTGGAACTGGGCAAGACCTACTACGCTCAGCATGCTTACGAACCCGCGATCACCGCGCTGAGCCAAGTCCAACAGTCTTCTTTAACGTCAGGTCTAATGTCGGGCGCGGTCGTCCGCGAGGCAAATTTCTATCTCGGACTGGCCGCCTACGCTCACGGAGACCTCGCGAAATCGGAAAATGCCTTTCAGTTCGTAGCCACGCGCTTGCCGCTGGCCGAGGTATATAACAACCTCGGCCTTGTCGCATCGCGCCGCGGCCAGAAAAAAGCAACTGAATATTTCCAGCGAGCGATTGAGAACGATCCCAGCGACCCTGACTATCATTTCAACATGGGAGTGACTCTTTCCCAGTCTGGCGATCGCGCCGGCGCGGCACGCGAACTGCGCACCGCACTCGATCACCGCCCGAACGATGCCGAGGCCAAAATGATGCTCGACTCCCTCACACCTCCTGCTGCCGGCAGTATCGTTCCAACCAGCGCGACGACGAAAGCTCCGGCGGAGCGCATCAAGCGCAACTACGAGGAAGACTCCTTCCGCCAGATGACCACGCAAATGGGCAGTTGGGCCGAGCAGCAATTTGCCCGCTCCGATCCTCGCTCGCACGCGCGCTTTCACGTCGAACTCGGCAAGGAACTTCTGGCCCACGGATTCACCACCGAAGCCGAGGCCGAATTCCATCACGCCGCCGCAGTCGATCCCTCAAGCACCGCGCCGCTCACCGCCCTCGCGGACGACTACGACGCTCGCGGCGACGCCCGCGAAGCCCGCGCCCAGGCCGAAGCCGCTCTCCGCATTCGCGAATCCGCCGAGGCTTATCTGGTTCTTGCGCGCCTCGATTTGAGAGAAAATAGAATGGAAGCGGCCGCCCAGAACATCAACCGGGCGCTGCAACTGGAACCGGGCAATCCCGCCGGCCAGAACCTGAAGCGCACTTTAGCAGCCAAGCTCGCGGAGAAAGCGCGGCCGCTGTCACAGCCATGAAGCTCATATGTTTTGAAGGGACAGCTCGTGTGGGGACGGGCGCCCCCGCCCGTCCAAGCCGAGCGAAGCTCGGCAGCTGCCCGCGGCCACATCAACTCTGGACGCGCCAGGCGTCCTGCTGCTTAGCCGTGTTCTTCCTGTTCGCCGCCGTCTCCTCCGCCGACGTCCTAAAGGTCACCGTCAACGACGCCATCCAGCCCGTCACCGCCGAATACATCGGCCGTGCCCTCGCTCTCGCGGCCGCCAATCACGATCAAGCCGTCCTCATCGAAATCAACACTCCCGGAGGCCTGGTAGATTCAACCCGCGACATTATCGACAAAATGGTGGCATCGCCCGTGCCGGTGATCGTCTACGTAACTCCGAGCGGCAGCCGAGCGGGCTCCGCGGGAATCTTCATCCTTGAAGCTGCTGACGTCGCAGCCATGACGCCGGGAACCAACGCTGGCGCGGCGCATCCAGTAACTCTTATCGGCAAACCCGACGAAACGATGATGAAGAAGATTGAGAACGACGCCGCTGCGTTGATGCGCTCCGTCACCGCTAGGCGTGGTCGTAATGTTGAACTGGCCGAAAGTGCCGTGCGCGAATCGAAGTCCTTCACCGAACAGGAGGCTCTGGACAAAAAGCTGATCGACTACGTTGCTTCCAACCAGCAGGATCTGTTTCGCCAGATGAGCGGCAAGAAGTTCAAACGTTTCGACGGAACTCCCGTATCGCTGGACTTGACAGGCCAGAAGGTAAGCAACTACCCCATGACCCTGAAAGAGCGCATCCTTTCCTACATCATGGATCCCAACATCACACTGATCATTCTGCTGATCGGTGCGTTATGTCTGTACGTAGAATTCAACCACCCTGGGGCAGTTGTGCCGGGCACGATTGGAGTGATCTTCATCCTATTGGCAGCCTTTGCCATGCACCTGCTCCCGATTCGCTACGCCGCGCTCGCCATGATTCTGGTTGCCTTCCTTCTTTTCGCCGCCGAAGCCAAATTCGCAAGCCACGGAGTGCTCACCACCGGCGGAATTGTCCTTCTGACCCTCGGCGGATTACTACTGGTCGACGGCCCCATCCCCGAAATGCGCGTCCACCTGGTGACCGCGCTCGGCGTCAGCATCCCGCTCGGAATTATTACCGCCTTCCTGATGAGTATCGCCATGCGCGCCCGCCGCAACAAAGTTGTCACCGGCGAACAAGGATTAATCGGCGAAATCGGAATCGCCCAAACCACGCTCGCCCCCGCCGGAAAAGTGTTCGTTCACGGCGAGCTGTGGGACGCCGTTTCCACCGTCCCCGTCCCCGCCGGAGAACGCATCGTCGTGCGCCAAGTCGACGGACTCACGCTCCGAGTCGATCCCGTAGCGGCCGCGAGACCAGTCATGGCGTAACTATGCTGGTGGAGAGACGGGCGCCCTCGCCGTCGTGTACCGCCATCGTTCGCCACAACGTGTGCCAAGTTCACGGATACTCTAATAACTCCCCCGCAAAATGCACTTGACTCAGCTGTTAAAATACATTCATAGCAAAACAGAGTTTTGCTTAGCACGACCTGCTCCTTGACAACTCCTGGCTGCAATCGGTCATTATTTCAGCGGCCCACCTCTTCGACCCGTTATATCGCGCCTCTCGCAACTAACTCCATTCCTTTCAAGACTTTGAAAGCAAGCTGGCAACCCGCACAAACAGCCCCTCGTAAGTCATTGATTTCCCGTAGCGGGCACCAACGAAAACAAGTCGAATTGCCGGAATCCAAGCTAACTCCTTATTCCTGAATACTTTAATATAAGTCCTTATTCCTCAAAGACCGGACAGGAATTTTCCCTCTAACTTACTGATTTCAAAAGACAGGGGGAGGGGGGTGGGGGTACCATCTGGTAAACACCTCCCCGTCACGTTTCGAAACGCCCCAGAGAACAAGAGGCCAAAAAAACACTGAAGTCGCCGCGCTAATCAGGGCACCTTCTGGCACACTACACTAGTACCAATCCCCCAGAAATAACGCAGTCCAAAAACGCAGTTCAAAATAATGTCCGAAGTTGCCACCATTCCCGAAAGCAGCCTGATCGATCGTCGGCTAGAGGATCAGTGGCCCGAGCCGCCGCGCCTGCTGGTGGAATGGTCGTCACCATGGGAAGAGTTCAAGTCCGCCTTACGCCCCGCGCTCACCCGCCCTCCGAAACGCTTGGCCGGCGAAGCGCCCATTGGCATGTTCCCGTATCGCGGCATGCTCGTCTCCTGGCTGCTCGAGTGCCTGCTGCTGATCGCGCTCATCACACTCCCCGAACACTTTGTGAGTCTCGAGATCCCCACACCTTCAACTCGCCCACAACAAGATGTGATCTATTACTCCGGCGACGAACTCCCGCAAACGCAAGACCGCGGCGGAGCGCAGTCCGGCAAGTCAGGACGCGCCGGCGGTCAGCAAGCCCACCACCGCACGCAGACCATCAAAGTCGCGCGCGGCGATAAGCCCAGTGAAAAAGTTGTGGACGCTCCCAAAATAAACCTGCCGCACTCCGATTCCGCAGTCGCCAATCTGCTAGCGTTCAAACCGAATCCCGGACCGCCGCCCGCCGAAGGCCTGCGTTCTTCTCTCATCGCACCCAGGCTGCCAGCAATGACGATGAGCGCGGTGCCGCCTTCGCCGGAGTTAAATTCGTCGTCCTCCACAATGACGACCCGCAGCTCAAGCACGCTGACGAGCAACGTCATCCCTCCCGCGCCCGAAGTTTCTCGCGCTCCGACGCGCACCTCGCCAACCCTCAGCGCGACGATGAACGCGGCAATCGTCCCGCCCGCGCCGAATGTTTCCCGAGACAAGATGAGAACCGCCAACCCGCTAGCGCCGACCGTCATCGCACCAGCTCCGCGCGACACGCAGCGCGACTTGGCCGATTCCCGTGTCCCGCTGACGCAAGCTGTCGATGTAGTTGCGCCGCCGGTTTCTGCGCCTCAACGTGATGTCTCGTCCACAGCCAAGCTGACGCTGCCAGCGCCCGCCGTCGTGGCGCCTCCGCCGTCGCAAGTCAGCCGCGATCTCAATAGCTGGGGAAGTTCCGCCACCGGAGACTTGCGCACAAAGCCCGTGCCTCCGCCACCTACCGCGTCTGGCGGAGGATCGCGATCACGCGCATCCGGCGTCGGCACTCTCGCGACACAAGTTGTGCCGCCTCCGGCCAGTATCGACGGATCCGGCTCTCAGAAAGGCAGCTCTCAGGGAAACGGTTCGACAGGAAGCGCCGGCCGCTCCGCCCAATCCGGCCAGCTTCTCGGCTCCGCAGATGTCGTCCCACCGCCGCCGGGCCTCGGAGGCGGCAAAGCCCTCTCCGGCAGCGGACGAGGCAACAAAGGAACCGGCGCCGGCGGGCCGCTAGACCTGGGTTCCTCCGTAGCTCCGCCAAGTAACGCCGGTGGGAACGCTGCCGGCAACGGAGTAGTCATCTCCAGCCAACCGGGAACAAAAGTTGGATTGCCGAACTCCACCGGCGGGGGCGCAATAGCCATGTCGCCGAGCGGCACAGCAAAGAGTGGTCTCGGTGGCAGCGGCGGCGGATCGGGCATTGGCAAAGGCAATGGCCCCGGCAGCGGGTTGCAGGGAGAAGGTTCAGGCGCAGGCAGAGAAGGCACAGGACGCGGTTCCGATCCGAACGCCCGCGGAGGAATTTCGCCGTACCCCGGCCCCGGCGGCGCAGGAACCGGCACCAGTGGCGGACCCGCGATGCCCGGCGTATCCGTGCAAGGCGGCACCATCACTGTCACGCTCCCCAGTTTCGGATCTCCCAGCGGCGACGCGCCATCGGCCGGCCCCGGCCGTTCTTCCACCAACGCTCACAAAGGATCGGGAATCACCATCGAAGCGACCCCTCGCTCCGGCGGCGTGTTCGCCTACTACGGCGTTCTGAAAGGCGATCGCAATTACTCCATCTACATCGATACCTCGCTCGGCAGGGCGGTAATGCAGTACGCCGATCCCGCATCGGCAGCGCATCCCTCTTCGGAAAAATTAAGCGAGCCCGAAGCCATGCGCTACGATCTACCCGACGGACTGCGGCCTACCCACGTAGTATTCGTGTGCACCATCGACCGCTCAGGAGATCTCAAAGATTTAAAGGTTCTCGATCCCGGCTCGCCCGAAACGACCTCAAAGATTCTGGTCGCTCTGCACAGCTGGAAATTCCGTCCGGCATTTCGGGGAGATGAGCCCGTGGAGGTAAATGCGATTATTGGTTTCGGAATAGATACGCGATAGGAGAAAGATGTTTGAAGCAGAGAGATCGCCGAGTTCCTATGGGTAGGTTTCCCCTGTGCCACTCTGTGCTCCCTGTGGTTCAAGCTTTTTGCTCGCCGTCGAATGCTGATGTCCGCCGTTCTCACGACAGTAAGATGTTCCAAGGTCAGTATCCCTTTCGCTTGTCCACCACTGCCAGCAACGGCTCGCCACTAAGATAGCGGCGCAGATTTTCGGAAAACAGCGCGTAATGCCGCTCCCATAACTTGTCAGTCAACGCCGCGGTGTGCGGAGTGATCAGTAGATTCGGAACATCCCACAGAGGAGAATCGGCAGCCAGCGGCTCTTTCGGAAATACATCGAGCGCAGCGCCCCCAATCTTCTTTTGACGCAAAGTAGCAGCGAGCGCAGCCTCATCCACCAGCGGGCCGCGAGCGACGTTGATCAAGCAGGCGTCAAGCTTCATAAGCGCCAAGCGTTCGGCGTTCGCAATTGCCTTCGTGCTGGCCGTGACCGGCGCGGCCAGCACAACATAATCCGCTTGCCGAAGAACTTCGTCGATTTGAGCCGGCCCAAAGACAGCGTCCGCGCCTTCACTTCCCTTCTCCGGATGCTCGCGCACCGCAATCACCCGCATGCCCAGAGCCTTCGCACTCTTCGCGACCGCACGCCCGATGCTGCCGAGGCCGATGAGACCAACCGTGGCGCCCGCGACCTCACGCACGCGAGGCAGTTCGTCCCAAAGGATCTGCTGCCCCCAAACACGCTTCTCCTGCAGGCGCACCGCGCCCGGAATTTTCTTCGCCAGCGCAAAAATAAGCGCGATGACGTGCTCCGCCACCACCGGCCCGTGTACTTCGCGAGCGTTGGTGAGAACGATGTCACTATTGACGAGTTCCGGAAATATCAGCTGATGCACCGCCGCCGCCGGAGAGTGAATCCATCGCAGTTTCTTTGCCGCCGCGATCTGCTCCGGACGGATCGACCAGGCGATAACGATTTCAGCATCGCCGATTTCTTCATCCACACGCCTGTAATCGGGCAGGTGCACAACGTTGACTTGCGGAAACTCCTGCCGCAGGCGCTCGGGAAACCACAAGGGAGCGTTCCACTGGTCAAAAGGATGGCGAACGCAAATCAGAAGCTTGCGCATCGGGTGATCGGATGATCGGGTGATCGGCATCTGAAAGCTCTTCTCGGCGTTCTCTGCGTCTCGGCGGTTCAAGCTTTCAGCGGAGTCCGCAAGTCCACGCCGGTCATTTCTTTCGGCTCGGCAATCCCCAGCATGCCAAGCATGGTCGGAGAAATATCGCGCAAGGAGCCATTCGGCTTCAGCGTGAATTGCTTTGCATCCTCCGCCATTACGATAAACGGCACCGGATTCGTCGTATGCGCCGTATGCGGACCGCCGGTTGCGGGATCAATCATCATCTCGGCATTGCCGTGGTCGGCGGTAATCAGCATGGCTCCGCCTTTAGCGCGCACAGCTTTCTCAATCTCGCCCAAGCAACCATCGACGGTCTCGACCGCCTTTACCGTCGGCTCAATCTTGCCTGAGTGCCCAACCATGTCAGCATTGGCAAAGTTGACGATGATCACGTCGAACGTGCCATCGTTCGTGGCTTTCACAACCGCGTCGGCAATTCCGGCCGCGCTCATCTCCGGCTTCAAGTCGTAAGTCGCAACCTTCGGAGACTGCACCAGCACACGATCTTCTCCCGGGAAAGGCTGCTCCACGCCGCCATTGAAAAAGTAGGTCACGTGCGCATATTTCTCAGTCTCCGCCACGCGCAAATTGCGCATATTTAGACCACCCATGACGTTCGCCAGGATGTTCGCCATCGACTCCGGAGGAATCACAACCGGCAGGTCGAAGTTCTTGTCGTACCGCGTCATGCAAACATACTTCAGATTTTTAGGCACACGTTCCCGTGGAATGGTTGCGTCAAGCTCCGCCGCGCCCGGCAAATCGCTCCCACCCATCTGGTTCAACCCGCTGTTACGGCAGAGAGCGCGCGTGATCTGCCGCACGCGGTCGGCGCGAAAGTTAAAGCAGATGCAGGAATCGTCGTCGCCGATCTTAGCCGGCGATTCGCCGCGCGCATCCGTGCAGACGAACGGCAACACGAACTCGTCGGTCACTCCTTTGTTGTAGGACTCTTTCATACCCTGCACGGCATCGACGTAAGTGCCGCCCTCGGCTTTGCCCTCGACCATCGCGTTATACGCCTTTGCGATACGCTCCCAACGGCGGTCGCGGTCCATGGCATAGTAGCGGCCGCTGACGGACGCAATCTTGCCGGACTTGTACTCGCGCATCTTCTGCTGAAGCTGATCGAGATAGCCGGCGCCGTTGGTCGGCAGCGTGTCGCGTCCGTCCATGAAGGCATGCACGAAGACGCGATCCACTCCGTTCTGCTTGGCCATTTTCAGGAGCGCGTACAGATGCTCCTGCCGCGAATGGACGCCGCCGTCCGACACCAGCCCGAACAGATGGAGCTTACGTCCATCCAACCGGGCATTCTTCATGGCGTCGAGCAATACCGGGTGCGAGAAGAATTCGCCGTTCTGGATCATCAGGTCGATGCGTGTGACTTCCATATGCACGATACGGCCGGCTCCAATATTCAGATGGCCGACTTCACTGTTGCCCATTTGCCCTTCGGGCAGCCCCACAAACGGCCCACTGGTATGAATCAAAGTGTTGGGATACTCGCGCAGCAACCGGTCATACGTGGGCTTGCGCGCGAGTGCGATGGCATTCGCCTTTGTTTCGGCGCGGTATCCCCAGCCGTCGAGAATGATGAGGACGAGAGGTTTAGGACGAGGCATAGATTCGCTTTTAGCTCCTGGCTTCTAGCTCTTGGCTTCCCGACGACAAAATCCACACACTGAGGTATGGACACGCGGAGAAAATGGGCGAAAGAAGAATCTATAGGAGAACTAGAGAGGTTTCAAACTAACCATGCTTTATAATCAGTCCCCCGGAGAAAGCAATGGCTATCAGCGAACTCTTACTGGTCGAATTTGATGAAGAAATGAAAAAGACGCGCACAGCCCTTGAACGCGTTCCCATGGACAAGAAGGATTTCGCGCCGCATCCCAAATCCACGCCACTCTGCAAACTGGCGCCGGACGTCGCGCAACTGGCCGGCTTCAGCCTGGTAATCCTCACCACTCCTGAACTTGATTTTGGGAAGACCAAGATGCCGTCCGTGCCGTTTGATTCGACGGCGCAACTGATCAAGACCTTCGATGAAGGCGCTGCCCAAGCTCGCACCGCTCTCAAGAACACGAAGGATGAAGCCTGGACGCAGCCGTGGAAGCTGAGTTTCGGCGACAAACCCATCTTCAGCGGGACGCGCTTTCTAGCCTACCGTCAAATGTTCCTCAATCACCTGGTACACCACCGCGCCCAGCTCGGGGTTTATCTGCGCTTGAATGACGAGCCGGTGCCTGCGACCTATGGGCCTTCGGCGGACGACAGGATGGGATTCTAGCGGGGGCTAATTACCAGAAAAGGTCTTCGATCTCCTTGGGCAGAGGATCGTTGAAATCATCTGGAACCGTGAACTCACCCTTGGCTGAGCCAAGCATCCGTCTCGATTCCACGAGACGAATCGCGGGTAGCGGTTCCCCGTCGTCGAAGTGACAGCGCACCGCGTCGCGCACATTTAGTTTCAACTCATCCATGGTGTCAGCTTGCGTGAAGATGGAATGGCCGACAGCGCGAGCTTCAGAGCCACCTTCAAGCGATTTTTGTACGGAGAAAATAATCTCGGTTTCTGGCATGTCTCTAGCAAAGATTATACCTGTCGTCCCCCGCGACCGACTGGGTCTAAGTTCAAAACCGGATGATTTCATTTTTTCTTCGGCTCTGTCTCCGTCGAAGTGGCGTCTTTCTTTTTTCGGTCTTCTTCAACCATGTGTTCTACTTTCTCCTTCAGCTTGCTGACGGCAGCCTCCATTCTCGGCTGAAGATATGAACTCGAGACCTGCATGGCTTCCGATGTTATGGCAGGCAGTTCACGCAGCATCCTCTGGCCGACCGGCGAGGAGTAAAAGGCGATCAATTGGTCGGAATCAGACTTCGTGAGATGCCTCTGGTAAATCGGAACCATGTCCTTGAGAATCGCATCCATCGGGTAATCTTTATCGATATCGTCAATCATCTCATCGATCATCTTCTGCATTTGTGAGAGTTCTTCTTTACTGGCTTCCGGCAGCTCTTTCCGCAGGATTTCATTAATCATGGTCTTTGCTTGCTTATGGGAATTCTCCAAAATGAGTTGCTGCCGCTCGCGAACGTGCAGGGCCACGAATAATCTCTCAATATCCTGCTTTGAGGCAGGAACATCACTCGATGTCACCTGCTGCGCCCATGTCGCAGAAACCGCGAGGAGCACCCCGAAAACGACTCCCAACAAACATCCATAAGATCCTCCCGCACAATGTCTCTTTCAGCCCCTGTAGTTCAGCGCCTTCACCCCCAAGAACCGCCCCGCCCCGCCCAACTCCTCTTCAATCCGCAGCAACTGGTTGTACTTGGCAATTCGATCGGTGCGAGAAGCCGACCCCGTCTTGATCTGCCCCGCCCCAGTCGCTACCGCGAGGTCCGCGATAAACGTGTCTTCGCTCTCGCCCGAGCGATGCGAGATCACGGACGTGTATCCGTTGCGGCGTGCCAGGTCAATCGCGTCGAGCGTCTCGCTGACCGTCCCAATCTGGTTGACTTTGATCAGAATCGAATTAGCGACATGCTTATCGATTCCCTCTTGCAGCCGCTCCACATTGGTAACGAACAAGTCATCGCCCACCAGCTGAATCTTGCCGCCGAGCTCTTTGGTCAGCATCGCCCAGCCGTCCCAGTCATCTTCAGCGAGGCCGTCTTCGAGGGACACGATGGGGTAGTCATTCACCCACTTCGCCCAGTAACGAATCATGTCTTCCGAACTCTTTGCCGACTTGTCAGATTTCTTGAAAACATATTTTCCGTCCTGATAAAACTCGCTGGCCGCCGGATCGAGCGCAATCGCGATCTCCTCGCCCGGCTTGTACCCCGCCTGCTGAATCGCCTCCAGCACGACTTCAATGCCCTCCACGTTCGACTTTACCGACGGAGCAAATCCGCCCTCGTCGCCGACGGCCGTGTTGTAGCCGCGCTTTTTCAATACGCCCTTGAGCGTATGGAAGACTTCCACGCCCCAGCGCAGCGCCTCGGAAAACGACGGCGCTCCCACCGGCATCACCATGAACTCCTGGAAGTCGACATTGTTATCGGCATGCGCGCCGCCATTGAGGATATTCATCATCGGCACAGGCAACGTGTTCGCAGCCGCTCCGCCGATGTAGCGATAGAGAGGCAGAGCGCAAGCGTTCGCCGAAGCCCGCGCCGCCGCCATTGAAACCGCCAGAATCGCGTTCGCCCCCAAACGTCCCTTGTTGGGCGTGCCATCTAGCTCAATCAGCCGGGCGTCGAGCGTGCGCTGGTCGGCGGCGTCAACTCCGGCGAGGCCTTCCGCAATCTCGCCATTAACATTCGCAACCGCCTGCAGAACGCCCTTGCCGAGGTATTGTGTCTTGTCACCGTCGCGCAATTCGACGGCCTCATGCTCACCGGTGGACGCGCCACTCGGCACAATGGCCCGCGCACTGGCACCGCCATCCAGAAAAACTTCAGCTTCAACGGTCGGATTGCCACGCGAGTCAAGCACCTGGCGTCCGCGGATATCAGCAATACTGCTAAGTGGCATAAGTGCGTCCTTTATAGGTCGGATTTAGAAACAAAATTCCCCGTAGAGACGCGGCTTGCCGCGGCTTGCTGCATTCTCTTACGAGCGAAGCGAAATTATATCGGACGGAGAAGGACATGGCTTGTGGCATCCCCCGTACCCCATCCGTTATTGTTCCGGATTTCCATCTCGCCTAAAGTCGAACTCAACATGAAGAACCGCACCGAAACTCTGGAGATCGGATCGCCCGCCCCGGACTTTTCTCTGGGAGCGGCCAATCGCGAGGGCACATTCACTCTCCGTGCGCTGCTCGAGCAGGCCCCGGTGATTCTCGAGTTTCTGCGCGGCACGTGGTGACCAAACTGCGTGAAGCGCATGACTCAGTTCGAGTCGCGAAGAAACGAAATTGAAGCAGCCGGAGCACAGTTGGCGTTCGTCGCCGCCGAAAAGCGGGACGGAGTGTGGAAGCCAGGAAAGTTCCTGGAGAAGCATCCCATCTCCAGCGTCTTTCTGCTTGATGAGGATCGGACCGTGACCAAAGCCTACGGACTCCATCACGCGCTCGCCACCGACGCACTCAATATCGCGCACCCAGCTACGCTCGTGATTTGTCGCGACAACGACAGCGGCGGAATAGTGCGCTACATTTATCGCGGCGATAACCAGTTCGATCGCGTGCCGCTGGATGAGGTTCTAAGAGCTTTGAAAGCTATACACAATAGTGGAGCGACGGGCGCCTCGCCCGTCAACTGAATTTTGGAGGCTAGAAGTCACATGAAAAGAACACTCTCACTGACATCGCTCATCCTGATCGCAAGTTTCGCCGGAGCGCAAACTTCCCTGCCCACCGGCACCGCCGTCAAGATGAAACTCGAAACCACGCTTGCAACCTTCAGTTCGAAAGCCGGAGATCCATTCTCGGCAAGGGTCACTGCGCCGGTCGTAGTGGACGGCAAGACCGTGATTCCCATCGGCGCCACCGTCGAGGGCCGCGTCACGAAAGCGAACGAACCTCGTCGCATTGCCGGCAAGCCCACCATCGCCATCTTCCCCGAAAACCTGGTCCTTCCTAACGGAGACAGGTTCATGCTGAACGCCTCGCTGGTTGACACCAACGCTCGCCACGGCACCGACGTCAACACGGAAGGGCAGTTCAAGGGCGCTGGCCACGACGGCAAAGATCTCACCGAAATCGGCATGGGCACTGGCGGCGGAATGCTCATCGGTGGACTAGCAGGCGGCGGCAAAGGCTTCCTTATCGGCGGAGCCGTCGGCGCCACCGTGACCGTCGCGCACTGGCTCGGCAAGCACCGTTCCGCGATGCTTCCCGCAGGTACAGAGCTGGTGATGGAATTGAATCGTCCCATGACAATGAGTAGCGCCAGCAGCGGACAGTAGCGAGAGTTCGAGGTTAAGAAGAACCCGGTTCAAAATCTGCGTTAGGACGTTGTGGGTTCGCCAGCCAGTCGCAATCGCTGACGAAGTGGGCTATTGCTTCAGGGTTCCGGTCCAGTTGAGGATGACTTCCTGAGGGTGCGACTGGCCTGCGCTGAGAGGCTTCAGAGCTGGAAACCGTTCGCCAGGCGCTACCGGCCCAAGCGTCGCGAATTCGTTCAAGTGAATGGGTAGCGCGGAAGGCGCTCCGAATTCGAAAGTCTCTACTTTTTGGCCTTGGTTTTGGATGGGCACAAGCATGAGTTTGTCTCCGACGGTGTAGTAGAGTTGCTTGCCGTCCGCGCTCCACGAGGGGTTACTGCCGCCGCCATTGGAGACCTGCCATTTCCCTCCGGGATCGGGAAAGGCGGTGACGTAGACTTCAAACCTTCCGGATTCATCGGAGGCGTAGGCTAGCCATTTGCCATTTGGAGAGAGAACTGCGTCGTTTTCATTGGCGGGCGTGCGGAGGAAAGGAATGAATTTTCTGTCACCGTTCAGATCGACGTAGTAGATGTCCTGGCGCGTCGCATTGTCCTGTAACCAAAAAAATAGATAGCGGCCGTTGGGAGACCAACTGGTCGCCGAGACAAAGCTCGGGGGCCTTTCCAACTTCTGCTGGTTGCCGGAGCCGCTGATGGGCTGAACCCAGATCTCCCCGGAGAGTGTTCCTGCAATAGTGCTGACCACGAGCTGCTTCGAGTCTGGGGAGATGGCAAAGGTAATGTTGGAGGCGTCGGCGAAGGTGCTGCGCGAAACCGTGTTGCGCCTGGCGTCGGCGATCCAAACATCTCCGCGGCCAGTGTCGGGATCGGAGCGCACGAAGCCGACCAGGGCACCATCGTTTGAGGGCTGAGGCGACGAATAGAGACCGGGTTCGCCGAAGCGCGCCAGTTCCTTGCCAGCTCGATCGACAAACATGGGCTGAGTTTTCTGCAATGATCCGTGCCGGAAGACGAGGGTGCCCTGGGCAGCGGTGAAAGCAGCGAGGTCGCGCGGGTTCCAGTAGTCAAGTTTTTCGGCGACCGGCTTCGCGTCTCCGGAGAGCTGCAACGACTTTGGATCGAAGCGCTGGGCGACAAGCACGGTTTCGCGAAGATAGAGAAGGTACCCATCGGAATACTGGACGTTCGAGCCGCGTTCCAGAATCTGGCGCGGCTTTTCTCCGGAGAGCGAAGCGCCGTACACGCCTCCGACGGAACCGGCTCCGCCACTGGCTTGGCGAGAAACGAAGAGGAAGTGGTCGCCGTCGGGCAGAAAGTAGGGGTTGCGATTCGTCCAACCAGGTTTTGTCTCGGTGATCTTCTCAGGGGTTCCCCCACCCTCAGCAACTTTGTACAGGGGCTCGAAAATGTTGGGCGTGAAGATAATCACGCCGCGCTGACTCCAAGATCCGCCGCGGCCTTCCGGAGCATCGCAGAGGACTTGCACGGGCCCGCCAGCGAGCGCTACTTTTTTTAATTTTCCAGCGGAGAAAAATCCGATGTTCTTACTGTCAGGCGACCAAAATGGATATCTTGGGCGGTCGGCATCACCTACGGCGTGCAGGGTTCCGCTGGGCACGTCGCGAATCCACAACCTGGTGTCGGATTGCTCGCCGGTGAGGAAAGCAAGTTTTGTGCCGTCGGGAGAAAGCGTGGGCGCGCCTGGGTGGATCACAGAGAATTCCGTATCGGGCGGAGCCAGCCAGGACGCCGTAAGCGGGCGGCGCGCCTCTTCAAGCTGACTGCGGCTGGAAAGAAAAATAGCCAGGGCGGCAGCGGCGAGAAGCCAACCGGCGACGGCGGCAATCAGCAAGGTGCGCTTCTGCACTGCGCGGCGGGCGCGGACTTGGGCGGGCGCAGCCAGTTGGCTGGAAGACGCCTCCGCGATCCATTTCAATTGCAGTTTGAGGTCGTGCACCGTCTGGAAACGCTCTTCGGGATCTTTGGCGAGGCAGGTCTTTACTACTTGCGCGAGCGCCGGCGGAGTCATAGGCTGCGCGACCGAAATTGGGGCTGGTTCCGAAGCGAGAATTGCCGCCACGATGCTGGCCTGGCTCTTCCCCGTGAACGCCCGCTTGCCAGTCACCATTTCGTACAGCAGAGCACCCATGGCAAAAATGTCGGAGCGCGCATCGGCTTCTTTGCCTTCGGCCTGCTCCGGAGACATGTACTGGAACGTTCCCACGATTGTGCCCTGCGCGGTCAGCGGTTGCTCTGCCGACGGGCCGGGCGTCGTCATAGTCATATTCAAACTGGAAGTCAAACTGGAAGCTGGCGCCGCACCCGCCGGTGTCGCTTTCGCCAGGCCAAAGTCCATCAGCTTCGCCCCAGTCTTGGTCAGCATCACGTTTCCTGGTTTGAGGTCTCGATGTACGACGCCACTCTTGTGGGCTCGCTCCAGACCCTCGCAAATTTCGATACCGTATCTCAGCACCAGTTCGGTGGCGAGCGGACCTTTCAGCAAGCGGCTGGCGAGCGTTTCTCCCTCCAGAAACTCCATGACCAGGAAGTCGATGCCATCCTGGTGGCCGACGTCATGCATGGTGCAGATATTAGGATGGTTCAGAGAAGAGATGGCGCGGGCTTCACGATCGAAACGTTGCTTGGCGTCGGGATTGTCAGAAAGATGACTGGGGAGAATTTTGACCGCGACGGTGCGGTCGAGGCGAGTGTCCTTCGCTCGATACACCTCGCCCATTCCGCCTGCGCCCAGCGGAGATTGAACTTCATACGGACCGAGTTTCGTGCCAGAGGTCAGTGCCATCGGTGCGCAATTATAGCCTGCGCAGCCCGTTGCAGCTTGAAACTTGGCTCTCGTGCTCTGGCCATTACCCGCCCACTCCGAGCAGATCCTCTTCCGCCAGCAACTCCAGCTCAATCCATCCCTCCACCGGCAATGCATCAACCGGCAGATGGTTCTGCCACAAACTGAAGCGCAGGCGCACCCGGGTGGTCAGCTGATCCGAGCTCTTCGGCCCACTCACTTTGTCAGTCTCCAGCGGAGCCGCGAGCAGCCAAGTCAGCGGCAGGCGAAACTCGAAATTACGGACCAGCGCCACCCGCGTCATGTCTCCCGAATCCGTCGAATCGGCCACCACCTTGTCTTTGCCGTCCGTCACTTTCCATGACTGTATGCGACCTCCATCCACCACTGCCTCCAACCGTAGTTCGCGCCGGGGTTTGGCGGCATGGTTGGCCCACGACTCCAGATTCACCACCACTTCGAATGGGTCTTCCAGCACCTTGCCGGCGAAATCCAGCCGGCCGTAAACATACTGCTCGTCGATGCCGGCAAATACTTCGTCCATCAGAAACTGCTTGCCGTGCATGGCGCCCGAGCGCTGGTCAGCCGTATAACACGCCGCGCCCATCCACTCGAAATAGCGCACCATGTCGCCTGAGACTCGGGGATGGATATAGGCGCTCTGCGGCGTGAACGAAGGCCGCGCCACTTCTCCGGTAATCGGCTGCGCCAGATAATCCGGCGGAGTCCCGCCCAACGCCTGGTAAACATTCGACAGGTGTTTGCGGTAGAGTTCGTCAAAGTCGCGATCGTTCGCCGAGTGGTGCTCCGGTCCGTACCACCAGTTCCAGTCGCTGCCCTCGGCGATCAAGATCTCTTCAAACGCCAGCTTGCGTTGTTTCTCGGTCGCGCCCGGTGCGGCTTGCGCATAGAAATTGCGCGCGTGATACAGATAGTCCCAAGCCTTGTTGTCCTCCGGCGCTCCAATCCAAACGTTAAAGTTCGCGTTGATCCACGACCCCGGCACCAGCGACTTCAAAGGACTCACGTTCTTGTGGCGCGCAATCGCCTCCGTCACCGTCACCGCTTCAATCCCCGGATCTTTCTGTAAAGCGTCATAGAATCTTCGCAGGAATTCCCGCCCCGACTGCGGGTAATATTCCCAGGCATTTTCGCCGTCTAGAATGATGGGGACGACAGCATCTTGCCCCTTTGCAATGAGTGATTGCGCTGATTCCTTAATCTTGTGGATGAGGTTATTGGCAGCGTCTTGCGGCGGCATTCCCGAATATACGAATCCGATCAGGTCGGAGAGTGTATGGTCGCGGAAAAGCAGATTCATCCGAGCATCGGCATTCTCGTAGCGATGAATCGTGTAGAGCCGCTGCGCCAGATCCGGACTCAGATGACCATAACCGTCGCGTGAGAAATTTATCCCCAGACTCCGTCCCAGCACTCCTTCGTCGGTCGCCATCCACTGCACTCCGAGTTGGTGTGCAATCGCCAACGCCTCTTCGGAAACGCTGCCCTCCGACGGCCACACCCCTTGCGGTCGTAACCCAAACACCTTCTCGTGCAGATCCAGTCCACGCAGCAATTGCTCCCGCGCATCCTCAGGATGGCGATAGCGATTCTGCGGCAAGGCCAACCCCGGCGAGGAAACCGCGCCCACCTGCGTGTCGCACACCAGCGGCAAAATGGGATGATAAAAAGGCGAAGTCGAAATTTCGATCAGGCCCTTCTTAGCCGCCTCCGCATGCACCGGCAGAACCCGCCCAATCAGTTCGCGCTCTCGCGCAATCAAAAACCGCTGGTCTTCGAGCGTATAGTTGCGGCCCTTGCGGATCAGTTCCGCAACCTCCGTCTCCGCCAGAAAATATTCATCGAACCATCCAATCTGCGAGAGCACTTGCAAGTCGGTAAAATCCTGAGGCTGAAAATATTTCTCCGCACGTTCCGGTGAATCCCCCGCTCCGCGAAATTTCTCCCACAATTCGCGGTATCGCGGATAACGTCCGATTACGTTCACCGGGTTCGCTTGAAATAAATATTGCAGTGCAAACCGCCGCTCTTCCTGCGTCAGGTCTTTCGCAGGCTTGCTCGCAACCTGCAGAAAAGGGTCCTGAGCACCGCCCGAAACATAATCCTGAATCTGCACGATCAGCGAGGGCACCAGATTGAACGTCTGATGCACTTGTGGGAATTCGTCCAGCAGCTTCACCATCCCGTAGTAGTCTTTCAACGCATGGAGGCGCGTCCAAGGCAGGCGATACAGCCCCGTCACCAGGTCTTTGTAGAACGGCTGGTGCTGGTGCCACAGGACGACAACTCGCAGTTGGGCCATAACTTTTTGATTCCACTGAATACATCGGCGATCTGTCAGTTTAATTCATCAGCCTTGCCCATGGAGTGCCGGGCGTCCTCGCCCGGCCACCCAACCGCCAGACGGGCAAGCGGCATTACAATAACTCTCCGATGAAAAGCATCCGCCTGCTGATCCTTTTATTTCCACTAACAGTTTTCGCCCAGCCCAATCCCAAGCCGGATCTAGTCGTCGCCGCCCATAAGGCTCTAGCCGTCGTCTCCGGCCAACTGCGGATGCCAGGACTCGATCGCCCCGTCAACGTTCTGCGCGACCGCTGGGGCGTCGCCCACATTTACGCGCAGAACCAGCATGACCTGTTCTTTGCCCAGGGCGTAGTCGCTGCTCAGGATCGCCTCTTCCAAATGGAACTCTGGAAACGCGCCGGCCAGGGACGGCTCGCCGAAATTCTCGGCCCGTCCGCTCTGCCCCGCGATCTGAACGCCCGCGCCCTGCGCTACCGCGGCGACATGCAGGCGGAATATGAAAGTTACGCGCCCGACACGCAAGCAATCCTGGCCGCGTTTACCGACGGCATCAACTCCTATATCGCCAGCCTGACCGTTCCCGGCGGTCCCGGCTTGCCCATCGAATTTCAACTCGCTGGATTTTCTCCCGACCCCTGGCATCCCGAAGATTGTCTGAACCGGATGGCCGCATTTTCCATGACCGGCAATGCCCTGAGCGAACTCGATCATGCCCAAGCCCTCACCGAACTCGGCGCAGAGAAGGCTGCGAAGCTATTCGACTTCGATCCCGCCATCGCGCTCGATCCCGCGCCCCGCCTCGATCTCGCCGGACTCTCTCCCGAGTTGCTGAAGAATCTCATCGGCAGCGATCAACGCATCGAGTTCCCCGCGCATCCGCTCGAAGGCAGCAACAACTGGACCATCTCCGGCGCATTAACCGCCAGCGGCAAGCCGCTCCTGGCCAATGATCCTCACCGCGTCATGGGTCTGCCTTCGTTGCGCTACATGGTTCATCTCGTCGCTCCCGGATGGAACGTCATCGGCGCAGGCGAACCCGGACTGCCCGGCGTAGCGCTCGGCCACAACCAACACATCGCCTGGGGATTCACCATCTTCGGCCTCGACCAGCAGGACCTCTACGTAGAAGAACTAAATCCCGCAAATCCGCTTGAGTACAAAACTGAAGACGGATGGAAGAAGATGGAAGTGCGGCGAGAAGTATTCCTGGTCAAAGGAGCGGCAGCCGCGGAAGTCGATTTGAAATTCACGCGCCACGGTCCCGTGCTCTGGGTTGACGATAAGGATAGGAACGGCGTCAAACGCGCACTCGCTTTGCGATGGGTCGGAACCGAGCCCGGGACCGCTGGTTACCTGGCATCACTGGCAATTGACCGCGCGGAGAATTGGGACCAATTCGAATCGGCGGTGGCTCGCTGGAAGGTTCCGTCGGAAAATCTCGTGTACGCCGACATTGCCGGCAACATCGGCGAGCACTCCGCCGGACTGGCCCCCGTGCGGAACTGGACCGGTCTTCTCCCCGTCCCCGGAACTGGCAATTACAACTGGACAGGTTTCGTCCCCACCTCTGAGCTGCCCCACTTTTTTAATCCGAAAGAAGGCTTCGTGGCCACCGCTAACCACAAGATGATTCCGGAACACTATCCCTACAACGTCGGCTTCGAATGGGTTCCGCCGTATCGCGTCGCCCGCATTCGTTCCGTAATCGAGAACGCAAAGCAGAACCGCCACAAGTTGACCGTGCCCGACATGGAGTCGCTGCAAAACGACGTCACTTCGCTCCCCGCGCTGGAGTTTCAGAAGCGCGTGCGCTCGACTCGCCTGAAAGATGATCCCACGCTCGCCCCCTTTCTACGCTGGGACGGAAATCTCAAGCGCGAATCGTCAGACGCAGCTCTCTACGAAGTCTGGTTCCAACAGATTTGCCTCGCACTCGGAGAACGCTTTTTGAACAAGGATGGCGGCAGCCGCCTTCAAAAACCAGGCGGACGCTACATCCATCTGCCGCCCGACACCGTCCAGTGCATTCTCACGAATCCTGATAAGGATCTCTTCGGCGCTGGCGACAATCCTCTCACTGCCCGCGACCAGCTTCTCGCGGAAACGCTGCAATCTGCGCGCAAAGAGCTTGCGAAGTTACTCGGTCCCGACGCCTCGCAATGGTCGTGGGGCAACTTACACAGCGCCCACTTCCGCCACGCGCTCGACCAGCAGCCCGGCGCGAAAGACCTGCTCGACCTCGGTCCTCTGTCCCGTCCGGGTGACGAATACACGGTGAATGCCACCGATTCTGGCGATTCCTGGGAACAGGTTTCGGGCGCGAGCTATCGCGAGATTCTCGACACCAACAACTGGGATCAATCGCTCGCCGTCAACACGCCCGGCCAGAGCGGCCAGCCCGGCAGCCCGCACTACTCCGACCTGATGCCACTGTGGGACGCTGGCCGTTATTTTCCGCTACTCTATTCCCGAAAGGCTGTGGAAGCTGAAACGACCGACCGGCTGGTGCTAGAACCCTAAAATGCTTCCCTGTAGAGACGCGGCTTGCCGCGTCTCTTTCGCGGCAAGAGACGGGATAAAAGCCCTTTCTCTACAGCAACGGTTCGACTATCCGACTCCCATGAATTCCAAACTCAAAGCCATCTTCTTCGACGTAGGCAACACGCTGCTCTTCCCCAATCGCGAGCGCATTCACGCGCCTCTAGTCGAACGCGGCTTCACGCCCGATGCCGAGCACCTGCGCGATCTGGAATGCCGAACCAAGAATCAGTTCGACGGAATGATGACCAATAACGGGAGCACCGACCACAGTTTCTGGTGGATGTTCTACTCCCAGTTACTCTCCGAGATCGGGCTCAAAGACGACGCAATCCGCGACCAACTCGTCGCCAGCATCCGCAACTCCGGCAACTGGGACGTCATTCGACCCGGCACCGCCGAACAATTACGTGAGATCGGCGAGCGCTACCAGATCGCTGTCATCTCCAATGCGGACGGCAAAATCGAAGACGTATTACAAAGATGCGGCATCGCCCATTGCTTCCGCACCATCACCGACTCTGGACTCGTCGGATACGAGAAGCCGCACCCGGAAATCTTTCGCCACGCCCTCAAGAGCATGAACGCCGCGCCCGGAGAGAGCCTCTATGTCGGCGACGTCTATTCCGTGGACTACCTCGGCGCCACCGGCGCAGGCATGCAAGCACTGCTGATGGACGTTCCCGGCGCGTACCGCGACAAGGGCGTGCCGCGAGTTGAATCGCTCGAAGAGTTGCAGATCGTTCTCTCTGCTTTCCCATAGAGACGCGGCTTGCCGCGTCTCTTTCGCAGCGGAATACGGAGCAGGTCCCGTCTCTACTGCACCTCAATCACCTGATGATCATGGCAATCAGGTTGAACTTGCTGATAGAGATTCGCGAGCAATTCCGGGCCATACCGCGCCACAAAACTCACTCCGGCGACCTCGCGCTCCTGAAGCACTTTATTCGGAAATAGGGCGCAGCTCAACGCATCCGCGTGCCGCGCGATGACCTCATTCCGCTGCTGTTCCGCCCGTGCCACTCGCGCCCGCAGGCGCTCAATTTGATGCGACATGCTGGTCCGCGTACTCTCGGCCGTATCGATAAGCGTTGAATCCAGTCTGCCGATCGATTCGCGAAGCGCCGCCATCGACTGCTCAACACTCGCGTAGGCTTCCGAGAAACGGGCCTGCAAGTTCGATGGCAGCGAATGAGCGGCAATCACTTCGCGAACTTTGTCCGGCCCGTGGAACACTTCAGGCAGGCTCAGTTGGTAGCGCGTCAGAATGCGCTCGGCCTTGGCTTCGAGCAGCGTCGCCGAAAACCGCGGCAGAATCGGAGTAACTCGTCCCAGCAGTTTCTCGTAAACGACGGCGGCCTGCGCGAAGTACGCGACCTCAGCCGCTCCTCCGGTGTAGACAAGTGTTGGCAGCAGGTAGTCCTGCACCACCGGACGAAAGAGCGCGTTGGGACTGAATGTCTCCGGAGCTTCTTCGATTCGTTCGACCAGCTCTTTGGACGAACTCCGCTCCTCACCCACCGCAAACTCACCGCCGTTGTCGTTCGCACCATTATTCCTGCGCCGCACCACCGTGCGCGCACCATTCTTCACTTCAAAAAGCAGTGTAGTCGCCGAAGTCACTTTCACTTGCTGGTGATATCCCGCCGCCTCGAGCGCCTTGCCCCGCGTCAGCAGCGCCTCATCGAGTTCGGAGACGCGTTCAATCGCCGCGCGGAACAGGGGTTTTGCGAGATCGTGAAAATCTTTTTCCGCCGGATCGAGCAGGATGACGCCCCAATCCGCAAACAGTTTCGCAAACAGCAGAGCAAACGCGCTGCCCAGACTTTCTCCCGGACGATACGCCTCGCGCACCCATGTCGCGACATCGGAATCTCCCAACAGCGTGGCGGCACGCTCGACCACCGGCTCAATCTCCGGCCCAAACTTGACGGTCCCCACGGGCGCGTCGGCAATCCCCTGGCTTTCCACTACCAGTCGTTCCGGCAGCCCGTGCTCGGAAAGCAGCGCGACATGATTGACCTCGGCCAAATCATGATCCTCGGTAGCCAGCCAAAAGACCGGGACGCAGTCCACTCCGGCGGCGGTCGCCTCTTCCGCCAGCTTGACCGCAGTCAGCGCTTTAAAGATAGAAAACAGCGGCCCGCCAAAGAGACCGACTTGCTGCCCCGTAACCGCCGCCAGCGCCCCTCGCCTGAACCGGTCAATGTTAGCCAGCGTCTTGGGAGATGCCCCCCACGCGCGATTCTGCCGCTCAAGAATTTCGCTAATCTTGCCGCGCCGCACGCCGTCATAAACGACGCGCTGAGATTCGTCCTTCACCCACTCCGAAAAAATCGGCGAGCGCGGATAAAAGCCGCGAACGGAAGGAGTGTAGGAAAGGTAATCAAGAAAGAGACGAGTAGTATGCGGAATCTGCTGGAAGGGCAAACACTGCGACTTCATCGACAGCTCCCCGGACATCTCTCGATATACCGGCGTGCTTTTGCAATCCGCATATATTCTCACTCTCTAGGACGCCTTCGCGCGGGAATTGTCACCCGCGTCCAAAACTGACATTTCTCAGGGGAGAAAGCGCCAAACTCACTACATCAGATGACGCGGAAGCGCCCAAGTTGCAGAGAGTGGAACGAAATCGAAATCAGGGCCGGGTCGCGGAATTAAGCGCTGACATTTGGTGGTCAGTCTCTCAATGCAGCGACCAGGAGCTGAGAAATCTCTTTATATCCCCTCGGCCCATATGCCACGGCGAATCGGACACCCAAAGAGAATATACTGGAGGGCCAACTCGAATCACACGATTCACAACCAACTGACCATTAGCAGCCAGCAGTGTGTCTTTAGCCGGATACCCGTGAACGTCGACGTTTTTCTCACTCACAATTTTCCCGGGGAATCCTTTGATATTGCAATTGCGGAAGTCCGCGAACAGCTCGTTCATTGATTTTCCCTTTTGGGCCGGGTTCAATTGTGTCTCCTCCCGTCCGATTAAAGACCATCACTTTAAGTTAAAAGTGTTCCAATTTGTACAGACTGCTCGTATCTCGACCTGTCAGACTTCAAAACTTGGCGTCGCGCACCTCCCCCTCCCGTGCCGCGCCAGGAAGTCGCATACACTGCGGCGGCTTGTGAAGCGTTCCGTCCAGCCTGCCGCCAACCTTACAACTTACCTAATACAAAAAATTATGGAGGGTAGCAAAATGAAAAGGATTTTCTTGGTTATTTTCCTATTAAGTATGGGCACCATGGCTTGGGCGCAGACGGCCCCACCATTGGGTTCCGCGCAGACCTTTGCCGTCCTGGGAGCCTCAACCGTGACCAATACAGGCCCGACGATTATCACCGGAGATTTGGGTGTGAGTCCAGTGTAGTGCACCCCGCAAAACTAGACACAAGGGGCCGTGTTTGAAGTAAGGGTTAGGGCGAACCGGGCACGAGCGTCGTGCGGGGTTTGTCCGTGGAGTCCGCGGTGCGGACGGTCGTGATTGTACTCCTCGATCCAGCCTGCAATGCTCTGCTGCGCTTGGTCGAAGTTCTGGTATTCGTTGAGCCACACCTCCTCTTCTTTCAAGCTGCGATGGAATCGTTCGATGTAACTGTTGCCCTCGGGATGGTTGTAGGCCGTGCGCCGGTGCGTGATGCCCAACTGGTTCAGAGTTTCGACATAGCGCGCCGAGGTAAACTGGGTGCCGTTGTCAGTCGTCAAAGTCAAACCCGTTCCACGAGAACCGAAAGGCAAAACCTCCAACACGGCGCGGTTGAGCGCCGCCAGAGCTTCTTCCGTACGACAACGCAGACTCAGATCCCAGCCGACGATTTCGCGGGTGCAGCAGTCGATCACCGAGACCAGATACGCCCAGCCCACACTGGGCCCGGCCCAGACCTTGGTCATGTCCGACTGCCAGACGTGATTCGGATGCGGTGCTTCCACCTTGCCCCAGTCCTTTCTGCGCGAGATTTGAAAGCGGCGCTGACGCACTAACAGTCCGCGTTCTCGCATGACACGCAGCGCCCGCTTGCCATTGACCACCAACCCGTGATGCCGCCACAACCACCAGACCACGCGACGATAACCGTAGGCCGGTTTCTCACCGCAGGCCGTGATGATCTCCTCGTCCCGCGAGCGATCGGCACGGCTGGCGCGCGGTTTGCGCCGATAGTAGAGGCTCGACCGGCTGATGGCGAGCGTCTCCGCCACCAGCTTCGCTTCGTTCCCTTGGGCCACCAACTCCCGTGCCGACGAATGAGCTGGCCCGCAGCTCACTCGCCCAGCACGTTTTTTAAAATCTCGATCTGCAAGTGCGATCGGCCCAGCGCCCGCTCCAGTTGCTTAATCCGTTTCTCCTGCTCGGCATCGGGCCGCGCGGCTGCGCTTCTCCCCCCAAGCGCAGCCTTGGCTCCCTCTTCTACTTCGTCTTTCCAGCGGTAATATAGCGTGGGCGCGATCTCGTACTTGCGGCAGGTCTCAGCCACGTTGCCGCTCTTCAGACCTTCCAACACAATCTGCCACTTCTCTTCCGCAGTCCTCTGGACTTTCGGCTTTCTCGGCATTCTCGCCTCCTGGCGGAGGCCCCAAGCCTAACTAACTTCCGTGTCCAGTTCTACTGGGGTGCACTACACCAGGCACCTCATGTACTGGATTCCCAGCCCCCTGCACTGGCGGACCAGGAGTAGTGAACGGGACGATATACACCGGCGCGGGCTCTCTCGCCGGACCTGCCCAGAGTGATGCTCTCATTGCGTACAACGATCTCGTTGCGGAGACCTGCGGGACCAACTTGACCGGGCAGACTCTAGGCACGACTCCCGGCGCAGTAACGCTCTCACCTGGATTGTATTGTTTTGATTCTTCGGCGCAATTGACCGGAACCCTCACGCTCAACGGCAACGGTGTCTACGTTTTCCAGATCGGCAGCACCCTTACAACAGCGAGCAACTCCTCCGTGGTTCTGGCCAACGGAGCGACGGCGGGGAATGTATTCTGGCAGGTCGGCAGCTCTTCCACACTCGGCACGAACACAGTTTTTGAAGGAAGTATTCTCGCGCTCACCAGCGACACCGTCACCACCGGCACCAGTGTTACGGGTCGGGTCTTTGCGCTAAATGGTGCCGTAACGCTGGACAGTAACGCCATAACAGTTGCAGCCTCCGGCGGCGGCGGTGGCCACGGGTGCAAGGACTTCACGACCGGCGGCGGGTTCATCACCGGGCCATCCGGCGGCAAGGCGAACTTTGGCTTTGAAGCGGGATGCAAGTGCGGCAAAGACAAAGACGAAGACGGCTCGCTGCGTGGGGAGGTCGTTTACGATGACAAAGGCATCGACCTCAGGATGAAGAGCACGAGCATCACTGCATATCTCGAGAAGGGACCGAATTCGCGGCGCATCCAGGGCACTGCCGAAATTAACGGGCAGAACGGCACGTACCAATTGGATGTGAGCGACGACGAGTCGGCCCCAGATAGTTTCGCTATTCGCCTTTCAACCGGCTACAGCATCTCGGGTGAACTTCAAGGTGGCCATATCGAGATCCATAAGTGCTGCCACAATGGCAACAACGAGCATGACAAGGGCTGCTCAGACAGGGACAAGCACCATAAGGACTAGCGATCCTACGGACTGAAAACCAGTAACCTGAGGAATGCTCGGAGGCGCGGGTGTTTCGCGCCTCTCGGGCACTCCTTCTTCACGAACCGGTCCCGGAAATAATTGATGCAACCGTTAAATCTGAATGTGTCCTTTTTTGAACAGACGGCTCAAGCCCGAGCTGTCAGACTTCGCAAAAGACCAGCGTTATGCAGGTCCGGCGCCACACCTGGAAGCGGTGCGCACATCGGCGGTTCGATTCTTGTTCATGGCATTGGCAGTTCAAGGAGAAAAAAGATGAACCCGAGTACGAAGGATGAAATTAAGGGCAATATCCATGCAGTGAAAGGCAAAGTCAAAGAGACAGCAGGTCAAGTCACGAGCAATCCTGACCTGGAAGCTGAAGGCAAGGCCGAACGCACGGCCGGCAAAATTGAAAAGAAGGTGGGGCAGATCGAAAAAGTTCTCGGGAAGTAAATCAAGCGGGTCCTGTCCGAGCACTTTCCTGCGTTCTGGAACTGATGACCGGCCCGGCACAGTACAGAGACTCGGGCAATCAGGTTTAGCACGATTGCAACAACTTACCAATGACAGAGAGTACCAGCAAAGGAGAAACAAAATGTCAGATCAAGAAAATCGCAACCCACAACAGAGCGATCCGCAGAAGCCCGCGGACCAGAAACCTGGAAACCAACCGAACCAGCCGGTGCAACAGATGCCGGGCGGACAGCCCAAAACTCCGCAGTCGGAACAAGAGAAACGCGATCAAGATCAGAGAGAGAGAAAGCAGGCTTAGGCTGCAGTCGATTTAGACAGGTGAAGTGAAATGAGGAACCAGGGCGGCTCGTGACCCATAGAGCCGTCCTGATAAAATCGGTACCGACTCTCAGTTACGCAATCTTCAGCAAGTATCGGATGAAACCGGTGCGGATTCTGGTCAGCTGGTCTAGAGGCACCCGCCTCTATGAGGGCAAGACGACGGATGGGTTGGGCTGGCACACCGCCCACACCCATAAAGCATCCAACTGGCCAGGAGAAGACCATGACACAGAGCACGCACGATCGAGCCGCGGAACTCCACAACCTTGCGGCTCACGCCCATGCCGCGGCCGCCGTCGCCCACGGCAAAGGAGATCATCTAACCGCTCACGAACTCACCAAACAGGCGCACGAGCACTCCATGAACGTGCACAAGCTCGCCGAAGCGCTCGCCAAGAAGAACGCGAAGTCCAGGAAAGCGTAAAGCAGAAACCCCAACTCGAGACGGGTGGTCCTGCGCCATCTCGACAGGAAGCGGCGCCGACTTCGCACGGCTGGACAGCCGAGGCCGGCTGTCGCGACGCGGGTCGTGGTGTCCCCATTTCGTGGTGTCCCGATATAGGCTTGGCCGCGATGTCTTATCCGCTTTTCCACGCGCCATTGGTATACTTATAGGACTTCTGCCAGAGTCTCTTCCTGCCTGGTAGTCTGGATGCCGCGATGAAGCCTACATTCACGCTTGGAATCGAAGAGGAGTATCAGACCGTCGATCCTGAGACTCGGGACCTTCGGTCGCACATTCAAGCCGAGCTCATCGAGAAGGGCAAATTGATCCTGCAGGAACGGGTCAAGACGGAGATGCACCAATCGGTGGTGGAGGTTGGGACGTCGGTTTGCGGCAATATTAAGGAAGCTAGGGAAGAACTAAAGAATCTGCGGCGGCAGATGATCCGGCTGGCGCGGGAGAATGGGCTGCGGCTGGCTGCGGCGGCAACGCATCCGTTTGCGGACTGGCGCGTGCAGGCACTTACGCCGGGCGAGCGCTACAAAAACATTGTGGAGGATATGCAACTGGTAGCCCGGGCCAACCTGATTTTCGGACTGCACGTGCATGTGGGCATCGAGGATCGCGAGACCTTGATCCATCTAATGAATCATGCGCGGTATTTCGTGCCTCACCTGCTGGCGCTATCCACGAATTCGCCTTTCTGGCTGGGGATGGATACGGGGCTGAAATCGTACCGCTGCAAGGTGTTCGATAAATTTCCGCGGACGAACCTGCCGGATTATTTTCCGAGCTGGGGCGAGTACGAGAATTACGTCAAGCTGTTGGTGAAGACGAACTCGATCGATAATGCGAAAAAAATCTGGTGGGACATTCGGCCGCACCCATTCTTCAATACGCTGGAGTTCCGGGTGTGCGATCTTCCGATGCGGGTGGAGGAGACGATTGCTTTGGCAGCGCTGATCCAGGCGACGGTGGTAAAGCTGTACAAGCTGCACTCGCAGAATCAGGGATTCCGGCTGTACCGGAGGTCGTTGCTGATGGAGAATAAGTGGCGAGCGGCGCGGTATGGGATCGACGGAAAGCTGATCGACTTCGGCAAGCAGACGGAAGTTCCGGAATGCGAGCTGATCGAAGAGTACCTGGAATTCGTCGATGACGTGCTGGACGAACTGGATTGCCGCGAAGAAGTGGAGTACATCCGCGAGATTATGAAGATGGGCACCGGAGCGGACCGGCAGTTGCACGTGTACCGCAAAACCGGCGACATGAAGGCCGTGATGGACTACATCATTGAGGAGACTGAGGTGGGTGTGGACGAGGTGGAAAGTGTGCCCACCGCCCGAACCGGCTGAAGAGCTTGATGAAGACTTTGATAAATACTGCGGAACAATCCAATCGACAACTGAATCAGATGGCTTTCGATCCGCAACTGACCCCGGGGGCGCGGAATGCGGTGCGCGTGTGCCTGCGCGTGCAGGCTTCGGAAAAAGTCTCCGTCATCACCGACGAAGTGAGCCTGGAGATTGCGGCGGCTCTGGTGCGCGAACTGGAAGAGGTGGGCTGCCGGTACCAGACATGGGTGCTGGAGGATGTGGCGACTCGTCCTCTGACGGATTTGCCGCTGGCGATCGCGGAGGATCTGGAGTCGAGCCAGGTCAGTATTTTTGCGGTGCAGGCGCAGACCAACGAACTGAAGTCGCGCATGCAGCTGACGGATGTGGTGAATCGGCGAAAGATCCGGCACGCACACATGGTCAACATCAAAAAGCGGATCATGCTTGAAGGTATGCGCGCGGACTTCCAGAAGGTGGACCGGCTGAGCGTGAAGGTACTGGAGACTGTCCGCAAGGCGAAACAAATTCGGGCGAAGACGGCCGCGGGAACAGACCTGGTGGCGGATTTAGATCCGAATCACCGGTGGCTGAAAACGAGCGGCATTATCAGTCCGGAAAAGTGGGGGAACCTGCCGGGCGGAGAAGTGTTCACAACGCCGGGCGAGGTGAACGGCACATTTGTAATTGACGGAGTGGTGGGCGACTATTTATGCGCGAAGTTTGGCGATTTGAAGGCGAATCCGCTGACCATTCAGGTGAAGGCGAGTCGCGTGATCGCGGCGCACTCGGCGAACAAGGAATTGAAAGACGATTTCTGGGCTTACACGCATACCGATGAGAACAGCAACCGGGTGGGCGAGTTTGCGATTGGGACGAACATCGAACTGAAGGATGTGATCGGCGAGATCCTGCAGGATGAGAAGTACCCGGGCGTGCACATTGCGTTTGGGAATCCGTATGGGCAGCACACCGGAGCGGAGTGGTATTCGTCGACGCACATTGACGTAGTGGGACGAAATTTCGATATCTGGGTGGACGGCAAGCAGATCATGCGGGGCGGGCTGTTTTTGATTGAGGCGTAGAGAAGCAGTCAGCCGTCAGCATTCAGCATTCAGTATTGTGGTTCGTATCAGGGCATCGCTTCAGCGATGCCGTATGGACTCGCTAATAACCGCCCCTTTAGGGGCTGACGTCAGCGTGGACGGGCGAGGGCGCCCGTCGTTCCACGAACTTCGATGATCCCATCTTATCGGCACGCATTCAACTCGAACTTCACTCCCGAAAAATACGAACAGTTGCGGCGCGAGATGACCGAACGGTGCGGGATGGAAGTCCCATTCGCGCTTTGCGAGACGCCCTGCTTCTTTCCGGATGCGCTGGTCGAGCGCATGGGGGAGGATGGGAAAGCGCTGATCCGGCAGTTGGTGGAGAATCCCGAGTACCGGGCACGCTCGGAGGCTTCGATTCCCGCCAAGTTTCGCGTACCAAATGAATCGCCGCATCCCATGTTTATCCAGGTGGACTTCGGGCTGGTGCGGGATTCGGCGGACGAGTTACAGCCGAAGCTTGTCGAGCTACAGGCCTTCCCTTCCCTTTACGCGTACCAGCCCGTCTTGGCGCAGGCTTACATCGATGTATTTGGACTCGATAAGCAGCTTCGCTACTTTTTGAGTGGGCTTGACTCGGCTTCCTACCAGCAGCTCTTGCAGGACGCGATTGTGGCGGGGCACGATCCGGCGAATGTGGTGTTGATGGAGGTCCATCCGGAGGAGCAGAAGACGCGTCCGGATTTTCTGCTGACGGAGAAGCTGCTCGGGATTCGGACGGTATGCATCACGAAGATTCGTAAAGAGGGACGGCGGCTGTTTTATGAGGAAGGCGGCAAGCGGGTTCCGATTGAGCGCATTTATAACCGCACCATCGTTGATGAACTGGAACGCAAGGGCGTGACTCTGCCGTTTGATTTTCGGGACGACCTGGATGTGGAGTGGGCGGGGCATCCGAACTGGTATTTCCGGATCAGCAAGTATTCGATTCCTTATTTGAAGCATCCGTCAGTCCCGCGGACGTGGTTTCTGGATCAACTGCCGGAAATGCCGGCGGATCTGGAGAATTTTGTGCTCAAGCCGTTGTATTCGTTCGCCGGATTGGGCGTCGTGATTGCGCCTTCGCGTGCCGCTATAGACGCCATTCCTGCAACGAGGCGCAGCGAATACATCCTGCAGGAGCGATTGAATTTCACGCCGGTGGTGGAGACGCCGCACGGCGCGACCAAGGTCGAACTGCGGATCATGTATGTGTGGTTGCAGGAGTTGGTCCCGGTGCTCACGATCGTGCGCATGGGGCGCGGTCTGATGATGGGTGTGGATCACAACAAGAATATGAAATGGGTCGGATCGTCGGCGGCACTGATTACTGGGTAATCAGATCGCGCGTTTGTCTTTCAGTACGCCAATTAGAGATTCGAATGACTGTGCCGCACGAATGGCGGTCTTCAACTCGGCTGCTTCCGTAAATTGAGTCAGGATGTCATCATCGGCGTCGATCGCAGCCATGAGCGCGTTCCGCGCTGCCAGCAACGGAGTTTCAGCTATAGGCCGGACCGTTATCCGGACGGGAATCTTCAAATTATAAAACCCTGCAATAAGCTGGGTAACTCTGTTTCCGCGGCTTAGCGGCGCGATGCTAGCAATCTGCCATGCGCGGTCTCGGGAATCGTACAGAACCAGATGTCGTTTGCTGTATTTTCTAAGCGCGGAGTGCGTCCAAGTAGAAAGCTCCTCTCTGTTCTCGAGCTGCTGTACCCAGCCATCATCGGCCACAACCAAAGCTGGGAATGTAACCGCCTCAAGATCCATGCAATTCCCCACGAGGGCCTACATCCTTCGGATGATACTGACCGCAGGATTGAATTCTACTCCCCAGTTCGGTTGACCCCACCGCGCTGACAGCCTACCATTACGCCTTCGCGGGCGGGACGCCCGCGGCCACACGAGCGGAATATATTTGCTCCTTTATTTGGGGAAAATCCATCAGATGGTCATGTCTGCAATGCTGAAGAAGTTGTCTGGATTTGTGCGCAACCGGCGCGCGAGCGCGATGCTGCTGGTTCTACCGGCGGCTTTAACCGCGATGCCCGCCGGTGCGCAGACGGCCGGAAAGACCGCGGTCGATCATCACGCCGACAATCACGTCGATCATTACTATGAACCGCTCCCGCAGGAAACCGGAGCGGCGGGGCTGAAGCTGATGCTGCGACGCTTGCAAACTACGGCGCGGCTGATGCAGGTCACAGCGCATCCCGATGATGAAGACGGTGGCATGTTGACGCTGGAGTCGCGCGGGAAAGGCGTCTCGACGTTACTGATGTCGCTGACGCGCGGGGAAGGTGGACAGAACAAGCTCGGCAGCAATCTGTTCGACGCGCTGGGCGTATTGCGCACGCTGGAGTTGTTGGCGTCGGATCGATATTACGGAGTCGAGCAGCGATTCTCCCGCGTCGCTGACTTTGGATATTCGAAGACGGCCGAAGAGACATTTCAGAAGTGGCAAGGGCATGACATCGCGCTCGGCGATATGGTGCGGGTGATTCGAACCTTTCGTCCGGATGTTTTGGTGGCGCGGTTTTCGGGGACGGATCGCGACGGGCATGGGCATCATCAGGCGTCGGCGATATTGACGAAAGAGGCGTTTCGCGCGGCGGCCGATCCGAAGCGCTTTCCGGAGCAACTGAAAGAAGGACTCGAGCCCTGGCAGCCGAAGAAGCTGTATATCGGCAACGTGTGCGGCTTTGGGGCGTCGACGTGCGACGCGGCAAATTACACGCTGCGGCTGAACACAGGCGTCAAGGATGCGGTGCTGGGGACCTCGTACGTACAGTTTGCTATGCAGGGACTGCGCCATCAGCAGTCGCAGGGAGCGGCGAACTGGACTATCGACGACGGTGACCGTTTCACCTACTACAAGCTGGTGGATTCAGTGGTGGAGTCGCCGAAGGACAAGGATGGGCACGAGCAGGATTTCTTCGACGGGATCAATGAGACACTGCCGGGGCTGGCTGCCAGGTTGGGAAGCGAGGAAGCCAAAGCCCCGTGGCTGAAGTCAGCCCTCGCGGAGATTCAGACGAGCATTAACGAAGCGCAGGCTGTTGTAGGCAAGGATGCGTCTTCAGCGGCGACTTCTCTTGGAGCCGGCAGCGTTAGAACCGGCCATCTGATCCAGGAGATTCGGAAATCGGAGCTTTCGCCGCGAGTGAAGAGCGAGCTTCTTCCTGCGCTGGAAACAAAATGGAGCGAGTTTGGAAAAGCAATCGCGCTCGCAATGGGCGTGACTCTGCATGTTGTGGTCGATGCGCCAGTCGGATCAAGTCCCGAAGACGCGTTCATGGCTGTACCAGGCCGGACGTTTGAAGTCACAGCCAGAACGTCTGCCGCAGACGGCTCAAAGATAACGCCCAGTGTAAGTCTGGTACTTCCGCAAGGATGGAATTCCAAGGTTCTGGCAAGAGAAACTGCTGGAAACGATGCCATCACGCGCTTTAAGATTTATGTTCCTCCTACAGCCCCGCCCACGAGGCCGTACTGGCACCGGAACGATCCCGAAACTGAGGCGCTCAATACAATTGATGATGCGCAGTATCAAGTGCTTCCTTTCCCGCCGCCTCCGGTGAAAGCGCTGGGCATAATCGGTAGTCCTGGAGCGGGATCGGTGTCCGCCGTTTGCATGGTCCGATACAAAGATGCTTCAGGGGCGATTGCCGAGCGTCCGCTGGCTGTGGCCCCTGCTTTTTCCGTCATGCTTGATCCGAGCGAGCAGGTGATCCCAACGGAGGACGGTCCGCAGTCGAGGGTAAAAGTGGATGTGTCGAGCAATCTGGACTCGAAGACTCTGCAGGAAACGCACTGGGCGGGAGATCCGGAGAAGGATGAAGGAGCGCTGCGAGTCGAGGCGCCAGAGAGCTGGCGCGCGGAACCGGCGGAACGAGAGCTTACATTTCATGAGCGCGGCGAGAGGCAGAGCGTGGACTTCAAGGTGCTTCCCGGAAATCGATCGGAAGGAAGAAAGGAAATTCGAGCATCGTTGAAGAGTGGGCACCGGAATTACGACGAGGGCTATTCGGTCGTCACCCGCGAAGATCTGGGCACGTTTTACTACTATCAGCCGGCGTTGCAGCACGTCAGCATCGTGGATGTGAAAGTTCCGAAAGACCTGAAGGTCGGCTACATCATGGGCGCGGGGGACGAGATTCCGGCCGTGCTGCAGCAAATCGGCATGGATGTGACGCTGATTCCGGCGGAGAAGCTTAGCTCGGAAGAGTTAAGCCGGTATCAGACAATCGTGCTGGGGATTCGCGCTTACGACACGCAGAAAGATGTGATCGCGAACAATAAGCTGCTGCTCGACTTTGTGCAGGCGGGTGGACGGCTGGTGGTGCAGTACAACGCGGCGGCGGGGGATTTCAATACGGGGAAATTCACGCCGTATCCGGCAACGCTGAGCCGGGCGCGGGTTTCGGTGGAGGAGGCGCCGGTTGCGATTCTCGATCCAGCAAACCCGATCTTTCATTCTCCAAACGAAATTTCGCGGAAAGATTTCGAGGGCTGGGTGCAGGAGCGCGGGCTGTACTTCATGTCGCAGTGGGACAGCAACTTTACGCCGCTGCTCGAGTCTCACGATCCGGGCGAGGGCGAGCAGAAGGGCGGGCTGCTGGTGGCGCACTATGGCAAGGGAACTTATATCTATGCGGGATATGCGTTCTTTCGCCAGTTGCCAGCGGGCGTGCCGGGGGCGGTGCGGTTGTTTGTGAATTTGGTTAGCGGTCGGTAGTCGTTGGTCGTTAGTCGTTCGGGGAGTGGTTGCGAACTGCAAATAGCGGACGAACTACGACGATCAGTTCGCCAACGACTAACGACCATCGACCAACGACCTACTTCATGACAATTCCAGGCGAACGCGAACCCGACACCAAGCCGCAACTCGTCCGCGGCATCGGGCTCGGCTCCGCTACCGCGCTGAACATGATTGACATGATCGGCGTGGGACCGTTTATTACGATCCCGCTGATCGTGACCGTGATGGGTGGTCCGCAGGCGATGCTGGGATGGGTGCTGGGCGCGGTGCTGGCCATCTGCGATGGGCTGGTGTGGGCGGAGCTTGGCGCGGCGATGCCGGGGTCAGGCGGGTCTTATCGATATTTGAGAGAGATCTACGGCCCCCAGAAGTTGGGGCGAGCAGTTTCTTTCCTCTTTATCTGGCAACTCTCCTTCAGCGCTCCGCTTTCGATTGCCTCAGGAGCCGTGGGGCTCTCGCAGTACGCGGCTTTCTTTTGGCCGGGCTTGGAGCGGGTTTGGTCGGCACGTACGTTGAGCCTGAATCTGCCGCTACTGGGTCAACTGCAAGTTTCCTGGGTAGCGATGCCCGCGACTCTGCTTGCCATCGGAGTCGTCCTGTTGACGGCGTTTCTGCTTTACCGCCGAATCACGGCGATCTCAAAACTCTCGACAGTGCTTTGGGTCGGCGTGATGGGAACAATCGGTTGGATCATCTTCGCCGGCCTAACCCACTTCAATGCACGCCAGGCCTTCGATTTCCCTCCTGGCGCGTTTTCGCTCTCGCGAGACTTCTTTCACGGCTTGGGAGGCGCGATGCTGATCGCAGCCTACGATTACTGGGGCTATTACAACGTCTGTTTCCTCGGGGATGAGGTCAAGAATCCGGGGAAAAATATTCCACGCGCGTTGTTGCTATCCATTCTGGCGGTGGCGTGTCTATATGTAGTAATGAACGTCAGCATTCTCGGCGTGGTGCCATGGCGGGAACTGGCGCGGTCGGGGGCTTCGAACAGCAAGCTGTACGTGGTTTCCACTTTTATGCAGAGAGCCTACGGGCAGGGAGCGGCGTCAGTAGTATCGGCTCTGGTGATGTGGACGGCGTTCGCGTCAGTGTTCTCGCTGATGCTCGGCTATTCGCGTGTACCGTATGCGGCGGCGGTTGACGGGAATTATTTTCGGGCGTTTGCCCGAGTGCATCCCGTATATCAGTTTCCCTATGTTTCGTTGTTGGCGCTGGCTGGCGTGGCGGCGTTGTTCTGTTTTCTGCGGCTGGCGGATTTGATTGCCGCGCTGGTGGTGATTCGAATCATCCTGCAATTTCTGGTACAGAGCATTGGCGTGATTGTGCTGCGCATTCGCCGGCCCGAGATGCCGCGTCCATTTCGGATGTGGCTCTATCCGGTGCCGGCGCTGGTGGCATCTGTGAGCTATGTTTTCATTCTGATTTATCGCCGGGGCTTTTTGCGGGAGATTCGGTATGCGGCGGTGATACTGATAGTAGGCATTGTTGTTTATTGTGTGCGGTCGTGGCGGCGGCAGGAGTGGCCGTTTGGGAGTTCGTCGTTAGGCGTTAGTCGTTAGTCGCGAGCCGTTCGTGGAGGGACGGGCGTCTCGCGAGCCTGCCCTGAGCGAAGTCGAAGGGTCCGGCAGCGAGGTGGCCGGGCGGGGACGCCCGGCTCTCCACTAGCAGAAAGCACAATGTCGGAAATTATCAACATCCCGGTCGTAGCGCCAATCACGGCAAAGCATTCGGTTTCCCCCTGGGCGCCACTAGGCGAGCCGCTGTTTCGATCGCTGTGGATTGCTTCAGTCATTTCTTATACCGGCACATGGATGCAGAACGTCGGCGCGGGCTGGCTGATGACGCAGCTGACCATGAATCCGTTGATGGTCGGACTGGTGCAGGCGGCCGGAGCGCTGCCGGTGTTCCTGGTGATTCTGCCGGCGGGCGCGCTTGCGGACATGGTGGACCGACGGCGCTTTCTGTTGCTGACGCAAGGATGGATGGTGCTGGCTTCAGCGACGCTCGGTATCCTGACGCTGACCAGTTGCGTGGGACCGTGGGTGCTGCTGTTGTTCACGTTTTTGCTGGGCCTCGGTGCTGTGATGAATGATCCCGCGTGGCAGGCGATTACTCCGGAGCTGGTTCCAGCAAAGCAACATGCCTCAGCCGTGGCTCTGAATTCGGCGGGCTTCAACGTGGCAAGAGCGGTGGGACCGGCCATGGGAGGCTTGATCGTGGCGGCGGTCGGATGCGGCACAACCTTCTTGCTGAATGCGTTTTCGTTCCTGGGCGTGATCCTGTTTCTGTATCGTTGGAAGCGGCCGATCGAAGCTCGACCGAAGACTCAGCACGTATGGTCCGCAATTGGCGACGGCTTCTCCTATGTGCGCGAGAGCGGACTGGCGAAGTCAGTGCTGCTGCGAACGGGAACGTTCAGCGTAGCGGCCGTTGCCATGCTGGCGCTGCTGCCGATCATCGCGCGTCCGTATGGGGCGAGGGGATACGGCGTGCTCCTCGGCTGCTTTGGGCTGGGCGCGCTGCTCGGAGCATTAGCCCTGCCTCGCTTGCGAGAAAAACTGTCGGTGGATGGGGTGGTAGTTACGGCGATCCTCATTTTTGCCGGCATGACTTTTGCGGCCGGACGGGCGGAAACTTTTGCGTTGCTGTGTGCGGTGATGCTGGTGGCGGGTGCGGCTTGGATTGGGATTCTGGCTTGCCTGAATGTGGCGGCTCAGACCATGTGTCCGGCATATGTGCGTGCGCGCGCGCTATCGTTTTACCTGCTGGTGTTGCAGGGAGGCATGGCTGTCGGAGCCACGCTGTGGGGCGCGCTGGCGAAGTGGATTGGGGTTCCGGATGCTCTCGGCGTGGCAGCGGTAGCGCTGGCGCTGGGAGTATTGGCACTGCGCGGGCATCGCATCACGGCGAGTGAACTGGAGTTGTCGCCGGCGGTCATTCGGGATTAGATTCGACAGTTAACTTTAAGTGGAGGAAAGATGAAAACGATCACTGCGATTCTGGGGTCAGCGTTGATCCTCAGCAGTTTTGGGCTGGCGCAAGCGCAAACGCAAACCAAAGCCGAAAAGAAAACCCTCAGCCAGGTCATCGACAGTGCGACCGCAAGACTGGAACGCGATTTTGTTCCCGCGGCCGAGGCCATGCCCGAGGATAAATACAGCTTCGCGCCAACGAACGGAGAGTTCAAGGGTGTTCGTACCTTCGCTGAACAGATCAAGCATTATGCCGCCACCAACTACTTGGTTGCGTCCCTGATTCTTGCCGAAAAGCCGCCCGTCGATGTTAACGACGAAAAAGGCCCCGACAGCGTGAAGTCGAAGGCCGAAATCCTCAAGTATCTGAAAGATTCCTTCACCTATGCCCACAAGGCAGTCGCAACCATTACCGAAGCGAATGTTGTGGAACCGATTCCCTCTTTCGACGGCAAATCAACCACCACGCGACTTAGCCTGGCTATGCTGTTCGCATGGCATGGGTACGATCACTACGGACAAATGGTGGAATATTTGCGCATGAACGGCATCGTGCCTCCAGCCAGCCGAAAGTAGGAAAGCTACTTCTTTGCCGCAGGATGATGTTTGCGCCAGTCGGCTCCATCGCGTCCACCATGGAGTGCAATCTGCGTGAGGAAGAGTTCGGCGGTGAGCCGGCGCTTGGTCAGGTGCGCAGCGATTCTCTGCTTGGCCCTTTTCGCTGGAACCTTGGGATCGAGAAACACGAGCACGGACGGGCCCGCTCCGCTGAGCGCGGCCCCGAGGATGCCGGAATCTCCTGTGAGTTCCTTGAGCGCGGGAAGCAGCGGAGAGAGTGGCGCGCGATACGGCTGATGAATGCGATCCTCGAGAGCCGCAGGAAGCAAGTCCGGACGATCTTGCGTAAACGCCGCGAGCAGCAGCATCGAGTTCTGAATATTCGTAACCGCGTCGGCGCGCGAGTATTGGAACGGCAGCACGCGGCGAGCTTGCTCGGTTGAGACCGAGGCCTCGGGGACGGCCAGCAGCAGCGGCCACTTCCCTTTCGGCTTCACTTCGACCACCTGCGCCTGAACCTGATTGGCCATGCGAGCCACGGTAAGCGCCCCCATCCAGCAAGCTGAGGCGTTATCGGGATGGTGCTCGCGCATGGAAGCTTCGCCGACGATGCGGTCATTTTTCCAGCGCAGATGTCCGAAATGTACCGCCAGCGCGATCCCAGCCAGACGGGCAGCAGCGGACGATCCGCAACCTCGGCCAATGGGAATCTCGTTTTCGATGTGGATGCGCAACGGCGCGATCTTGCGATTCTCCGATTCGAGGACCTCGCAATACGTGGTAACGATGAGATGGTTCTCCATACGTGCACAGATCTGCGCGTCGCGGCCTTCGGCGGTGACGAAGAAGTCGGGCGCGCGCTCGGCACGCAAGCGAAGGTGAAAATCCAGGGCAAGGGCGGCCGCGTCAAACGCAGGGCCCAGATTGGCGGAGGTCGCCGGCAGCGCCAAGCGCAGCGAGCGGTCTTGAGATGTGGGACGTGAAGGCATAGTTAAAAAGCAAACTCCTCGGCAGCCAAAACTGGCCGAAACGATAGAAATGGAAGGCTTTAGCCAGATCCGGCCCGCGTAGAACCGCTAACGATCGGCAGCAACGATTGAACTGTGTTTTATACACGAATTTACGGCGAACTGCTACGTATTTCTCTCCGCAGCATCGAGGGCGGCAATGACAGCGCCTAGATCGGCATCAAGCACAACCGGGGCACGCTGAAGATGTTTTGTCTGGACAGCCTCGGCCGCGTCGGAACTTCCGGAAAAAAGACCGCCGCGATGGAACTTGATGGTGAAGTCGGGATCTTTGAGGAGATGACCGGTCAGGATCAGGACGACGGCCTCGCCAGCCTTGACGAATCCGCTCCTGCGCAGCTTCTTGAGTCCAGCCAGCGTGACGGCGGAGGCAGGTTCGCAACCGATGCCATCCGCTCCGATCTCGGCTTTGGCCGTGGCGATTTCGATTTCCGAGACCTCTTCCACCTCGCCGCCGGTTGCCTGCAGCACTCGCAGCGCTTTCTTCCACGAAGCAGGGTTGCCGATGCGTATGGCAGTCGCGAGCGTGTCGGCAGTCATGGGCTCGAGCTTCTTGCCGTCAAACTCGCGCACGCTGCGGTAGAACGGATTCGCGCCGTGCGCCTGGATGATGGAAAGTTTCGGCAGGCGCGAGATCAGTTTGAGCTCACGCATTTCGAGAAGCGCCTTGCCGATCGCGGAACTGTTTCCCAGATTGCCTCCGGGGACGATGATGTGATCAGGCGGTTCCCATGCGAGCTGCTCCATGAGTTCGATTGCGGCGGTTTTCTGGCCTTCGATGCGATACGGATTCACCGAATTCAGCAAGTAGACCGGCTTCTGGCGAACGAGTTCGTTGAGGATGCGAACGCATCCGTCGAAATCGGTGCGGAGCTGGCAGGTGACGGCTCCGTAGTCGAGCGATTGCGAGAGCTTGCCCCAGGAAATTTTGCCATCCGGGATCAGCACCAGGCTGTGCATGTTGCCGCGCGCGGCATAGGCAGCCATGGATGCTGACGTGTTTCCGGTGGAGGCGCAGGCAACCCAGCGGAATTCTTGCTGGTGGGCGGACGACGCAGCGACCGTCATGCCCGTGTCTTTGAACGATGCGGTCGGGTTCATGCCCTGGTGTTTGGCGTGGAGATTCTCGACACCAGTCGCGCGCGCGCACCGTGGCAAACGGTACAACGGCGTGTTGCCTTCACGCAGCGTGATGACATGCTCTTCTGGACTGGCAACGTGCGGAAGAAGTTCGCGGAAACGCCAGACGCCGCTCTGGTCGAGCGCATCGCGTGAGGTGCGGCGGTTAAGCCAGAGAGACTTTAGTGCCGCCGGTTTGGTGGAGGAACGGGCGCCTCGCCCGTTCAAGTCGGAAGTCCATCCGGGAAAAAAGAATTCCAAAAGATCGCCGCAAGCGGTGCAGCGGAAATCCTGGCCAGCGGAATCAGGAGTGGCGCCGCAGGAAATGCAACGCAGCTTCGCGGCGGTTTCCGTATTTTGAGCAATCGACACTTCGCCTTATCACCAGAGCAGCGTAGAAAAGATAAATACATCATACGGGCTAACCGCAGGCTAGGCAGGATTTTGCCCTGTGTAACTCTCAGACGATGGAGCGAAGGATCTCACTCTAGCGTAAGTACGCGTCGGTCTTATTGATCCAGTCCGCGCGGGGCGGGTTAAAGATGTCGAGATCGACGGTATCCGCGAGCGCCTCGGCCCAGTGTGGCATGTTGGGCGGAATGGTCAGGACCTCGCCGGCATTCACCACAATCAATTTGCCGTCGATCCCGAATTTCAGCGCGCCTTCCAGCACATAGGTGATCTGCTCGTTGTGATGGCTGTGCTCGGGCACAACACATCCCTTCTTGAGCAGGACGCGAGCGAGCATGACGTTCTGTCCGACAACGAAGTGTCGGCCAAGCAATGGGTTCAAGGCTTCGACCTCGACTGAACTCCACGGGATGTGACGCAACTCGGCCTTGAGTGGCTTGCTTTTCCGGACGGTGCCTTTGAGCGCAACTTTACTTGCCGGGCGCGCCCTTTTCGTTGTTTTTCTGATTGCAGATTTCTTCCCTGCAGTCGTTTTCAGTTTTTTCTTTTTCATACGAGCGTCTCAATAAACAATACTACAAACCTTTATACAGGCCGCCATCGACGAGGATGGTCTGGCCGGTGATATAAGAAGCGCGCTCGCTGGCCAGCCAGACAATAGTGTCGGCAAGTTCACGCGGCTCGCCCAGACGCTTCAGGGCAGTGTCCGCCGCCCAGCCTTCAAATATTTCTTTCTCGGTTTTGCCGAGGCCAGCGGAGTGCGAGTGGGCGAGTTCCTTCAGTCGGTCAGTCGCGGTAAATCCCGGACCGACATTGTTGACGAGGATGCCGTCTTTTCCGAACTCATTGGCCAAGCTCTTGACCAGTCCAACGACCGCAGCCCGCACGGCATTCGAATAAACAAGGTCGGCCACAGGCTGCTTGGTGGTAATGGACGTGATAGTGATGATGCGTCCCCAATGCTGCTTCTGCATGTGCGGGATGACCTGGTACGCGAAGTAGACGGTGCTCATGAAGTTCATTTCGACGGCGCGCTTCCACTCGTCGATGGTGGTAGCGAGAAAACCCTTTGCGGGAGGGCCTCCGGCATTGGTCACGCAGATATCGGCGCTGCCGAATTTCTGAACCACGGCGTTGACGAAATCGCGGACAGCGCCGGCGTCCGTAACATCGAACGCCTCGGCGAGCACTTCCGTCTTGTGGTGGCTGCGAATCTTTTCGGCGACGGCGTTGAGCGCTTCCCGGTTGCGCGCGCAGATACCAAGGCGGCACCCTTCGGCGGCAAAGGCCTCGGCCGTGGCTCGCCCGATTCCCTGGCTCGAGGCGGCAACGATGGCGACGCGGTTTCTGAGCCCGGTTTCCATAGCCGCGTCATTATAATGGACAGCATGGGAGCCGCTCGTTACATTTGGATTCACGATTCGTTGAGGCCCGCCAGTGAAGGCGTGGTCCCGTTTGTCAGTGCCGCTGTGCAGTACGGCTTTAGCGTGTTTGAAGGCATCCGCTGCTACTCAACCGATAATGGTCCGGCTGTGTTCCGGCTTAGCGAACATGTCGAACGCCTGATGGATTCCGCCCACGTTGTGGGCTTTCGCGATCTGCCCGTTACCGCAGAGCTTGTGAAGAC
This sequence comes from uncultured Acidobacteriaceae bacterium, assembly GCA_963789205.1. GTDB lineage: Bacteria > Acidobacteriota > Terriglobia > Terriglobales > Acidobacteriaceae > Acidiflorens. Next base: position 597,820 of record CAWBJV010000004.1, on the reverse strand, counting down.
TGCCATCAACCAGACCATTGCCGCAAACGAGTTTTCGGCGTGCTACATCCGTCCAATGATTTACCTTGACGGCGCAATGAGCCTGACCGTCGAAGCCGGAGAACCGCGCTTCGTGGTCGCGGTCTGGGAGTGGAAGACTTTTCTGGGAGCCGAAGCGAAGGAGCGCGGCATCCGTGCCAATATTGCGTCGTTCACGCGGCTCCATCCAAACATCATGATGACCAAGGCCAAGGTCTCGGGAAATTATGTGAGTTCGATTCTCGCCAAGACCGAGTCGCAACGCGCCGGATTCGATGAGGCGATCATGCTGGGGCCCGATGGATACGTGGCGGAATGCACCGGCGAAAATCTCTTCCTCGTTCGCAATATGGACGGAAATAAGATTATCTACACCACTCCCCGGGCGGGGATTCTCGAAGGCATTACTCGCGACACTCTGATCACGCTGGCTCGGGATTTGGGCTACTCCGTGGTCGAGGAGCCGATCTCGCGCGATCAACTTTATATAGCCGACGAAGTTTTTGTGTGCGGCACGGCGGCGGAAGTCATTGGCCTGCGCGAAATAGATTTTCGCGTTATCGGCGATGGCAAGGCTGGTCCCGTAACGCGCGCCTTACAAGAGGAGTTCGACAAACTGGTGAGCGGCCGGCATGCTCGCTCGACCGAGTGGTTGGCGCCCGTGCCCGCGCTGAATGCGGCAGCGGTGCGAAGCTAACGCGGGTTAAGTGTAGAGACGGGGCTTGCCCCGTCTCCTCTGGACGCGCCTGAGACGCGGCAAGCCGCGTCTCTACAGGAGATTCGAAATGAAGAAGCACGAGTTTCGCCAGGAAACCGAGGCTGTTCACGGCGGTACCAGCCTCGCCAAGAAAAACGGTCCGCTCGCCACGCCGATCTATCAGACTTCGACCTTCGAAGTCACCGATATGCAGGAGCAGGTGCGCGCCACTCCAACTGACCTCTACTACACGCGCTACGGCAATCCCACGAATACCGCCGCCGAAAATGCCATCGCCGAATTGGAAGGCACGGATGCGGCGCTGCTGTTTTCTTCGGGCATGGCCGCAATCACTACCTCGATTCTTTCGCTAGTGAAGGCGGGCGACCATATCGTGGCGCAGCGCGATATTTATGGCGGCGTGATCAGATTCCTTTCGCAGTGGCTGCCGAAGCTGGGGATCGAGACGACCTTCGTCGACACCAACGACATAGAACAGCACGAACGCGCGATCCGGCCCAACACAAAGTTGATGCATATCGAGTCGCCGACCAATCCGACAGTGCGAGTCGTCGATCTGGAAAAGATTGCCGCGCTGGCTCGCAAGCGCGGCTTAATAACGACGATTGATTCGACCTTTGCGACGCCGATTAATTGCCGTCCGGCGGAGTGGGGCATCGATCTGGTGCTGCATTCCGGCACGAAATATTTTGGCGGACATGCCGACATTATGTGCGGCATCGCCACCGGACGACGCGATTTGATCGAGCGAATCCACTACCTGCGCACGACGCTCGGCTGCTGCATGGATCCGCACGCGGCATTTCTGTTGCTGCGCGGGATCAAGACGCTGGCCGTCCGGGTCGAGCGCCAGAACGAAAACGCGCTGCGGATTGCCGAGTTTCTGAGCCAGCATCCAAAGGTGACGCGAGTGCATTATCCGCTGCTGAAAAAACATCCCGACTATGCGGTGGCGAAGAAGCAAATGACGGGCGCGGGCGGCGTCCTGAGCTTCGAGGTGGAAGGCAGCGGCGCCGACGCGTGCCGCGTGGCCGAGGCGCTGAATCTATTCACCCTGGCCCCAAGCCTCGGCGGAGTGGATTCGCTCGTGACCATCCCGGTGCTTACCTCGCACTACCTGATCGATCCCGAGCTGCTGAAAAAGATGGGCGTGACTGAACAGATGGTCCGGCTGTCCGTGGGCGTCGAGCATGTTGAGGACCTGATTGCCGATCTGGAGAAAGGGCTGGCCGTGCTCAGCCACTCGCGAAAACAGGCGCTGGTGGCGGACTGAGGGGCACACGGTCGCTGCAATAGTTGCGTTCAAAAAAGAATCCTGGCTCGTCGGAGCCAGGATTTTTAATTGTGCAATGCTTTCCGCTAGAAGATGAACTTTAAGGCCAATTGCAGGATGCGCGCGTTGTGGGCTGCACCGGGGCGCAGGAAATTGTTGGGGTTGTTGGGGTCGTTGACGCAGCTTGGGTCTCCTGCGTTTCCGTTGGATGGCCCATAGCAACCCACCGAACTGCTCCCACCAGTAAACGAACCGTTCCCAGCGGCCGAGCCTGAACCGCCGCCAATGTAGCCCCACTCGGTATGGTTGAAGACGTTGAACGCTTCCGCGCGGAATTCGAAGGCCGCGCTCTCCTTGATGGCGAAATGCTTGTACACCGCCATATCGAAATTGATTTGATGTGGGTTGCGCGCATCATTCCGCGGCGTGGTGCCGAAGGTGAGTCCTTGCGGCGCAGCAAAGGCCGCCGGATTCACGAGCAGCGGGCCAGAGATGTTCGAACCATACCCCGCAGGGATTGCGCCACTTGGATTACCGACAAGGTCCGGACGCGACCCTGCAGTGGCGACGCCATTGGCGACACCTGCGTTGTCAGCGGGAACAGACAGCGTAGCGGTGCTCGCGCCCCCATTGGTAACAGTAAAGGGCGCTCCGGTCGAAAATGAAGTAATACCAGAGTATTGCCAGCCTCCAAGCAGCGAATGGGCCAATCCAGCGCCTTTAAAGAACGGTAGGTCATAAATGTAACTTGCAGTGAAAACATGCCGCTGGTCGAAATTGGAGCTGGCCCGATTCGCGCGCAGGTTGTAAGAATCGTCGAAGCTAGAGTCCGAAGCGGACGAAGCATCATCGATGGAGTGGCTGTAAGTGTAGGAGAGGGTCATCTGAAGCGCCCCCACCGTTTTCCGAGCCGACATCTCGAGCCCGTGATAGATCGATGAAGCGGCATTAAACTTGGCCTGGATGGTGCCATAGCCAAGATAGGGACGGAAGAATGCCGCATTACCTCCGCAGGCGACGTACATATTCACACCCACACCGGTATATTGGGCAGCCGGTGATACATTGGGGTCGAAGTTAGCAGGAGTCGTGTAACCCGGGATGGTGACTCCGCTCGGTGTTGTTCCGTTTGCACAATCGTTGACGCCCATTGCCTCCCCGGGCTTGTACGGATTTGTAAGCCCCTGCTCGGCCACCGATTTGAGCTGGTTGATATCTACGTGCGTTCCCAAATGAGTCCCCTTGCTCCCCACGTAGGAGATGATGCCAACGATATGCGCCGGCAGTTGGTGCTCGATATCGAAGTGAAATTGCTGCACATACGGCCAGATCTGCTTTTGCGGGAGTGACACGATTCCACTCTCTGGAAATGCTGCATTAAGGCTTGTGCCCACTTGGGAATAGCCAGAGGTCACAATTTGGTCGCTGCTGTTGAAAACCGTTCCGATTGGACCTTGTGACGGATTTTGCACGCCCGGAGGCGAGCCTTCCAACTGGGTGGCGACTGCCTCGTTGCCGTTCGTGTGCTCGAAGAATATGCCGTAGCCGCCGCGAATTGCCCATTTCCCGTCGCCAAATGAATCGTAGGCGAAACCAAGACGCGGAGCGGGATTGAATAAATGCCCTTGTGCGCAACCGGTTGGGATTCCGGCTGCCCCGCACTTCACTATTCCGTTGAATGAACCGTTCAGTCCAGGCAAGGTATTGTAGGGATTCATGTAGGTTCCACCGACGGTGCCGTCGAGATTGATCACGGTCGCACCCGGCGTGAAATCATATTTCGCCGGATCGAAATTATAGGGAATCCCTGCACCCGGCACATCCAACCGGCCGTACACGGTGCCAAACAAACTGATCCGCAAGCCGAGGTTGAGGGTCAGCCGCGGAGTGACGCGCCAGTCATCCTGGAAATATGGCTCAAAGATTTTGTAGCGCAAATAATATTTGCCTTGGCCGCTGGCCTGTTGAAAAGTGCTGAGGTTACCCGCCAGAAGATCCGCGAAGGGGTTCCCGGTTGAGGCGGTTGTGGCGGTGCTAAAGCTGGTGTCCAGAGTGATAAGCCCGTTTACCGACGGGTTGACTTGCGGGATCTCATTCTTCTGGGACGCCACGAAGTATCCGCCAATTGTCAGGTTATGCTTGCCAATAATCTTGGAGACGTTGTCGCGGTAGGTGTAACTCGGGTTCGAATTCACCGGCCCATTGGGGACATACCCGGTGTCCAGACCGATGCTGCCGCCCTGAAATTGATTGCCTCCATTCATTATGACCCCCGGCAACCTGTTCCCACCAAAACCATTCTGGAAGAGACCCAGGTTGTATCCTGCCGGGCGCTGCGATGGTCCCACGTTTTGCATCACAATGTGGTTCGCGGAGTAACCGGCAACAAACTCGTTCAGAAGGGTTGGGGTAATCGTTGCAGTGAGGTGGATCACCAGGCTGGTCGTGGGTGATGAGTAGGCGTCTTGAATCGTCGGATAACTGGTGGCATCGGTCCACAAAGGAACGGGGCTTACTGAGTTCCAGGAATCGTGAATGTAGCGGACATTGGCGTGCCACTTTGAATTGATATTATGGTCGATCTTGAATAGTTCTTCGTGGAAGTTAGTCGGACTCGGAAAACCTGCGGTGTAATTCCCGTACCCAGCGGCAGGTACTGAAGTGGGAGATGGGAAAAACGCCAACAGCGGTACGGTAAGCGGATCGATAGGAACAAGAACGGGATTGGCCACTGGCCCCGATCCCGAGTAGAGTGGGTTTCCGAATGGGGTTCCGGCTGGATTTTGTGGATTTGCGTTTGTTGGATTGAGAGGACAGTCCAGCCCAGCCCCCGATCCCGGTCCCCCGCCAGGAACCCCTGTACAGAGCGCACTGAAGTCACCGAAGGCGGCTTGCGTACCCGTGCAACCGACGCCACCCGCGCCAGCCGTCAAGCCGCGGTCCTCGCAAGTGGGCACCGCAACGTTGAAGTTCTGGCCGGGCACCCGGTCGCGCCGCCACTCCTGGGAATAGAAGAAGAAGGTCTTGTTCTTGCCGTCGTACAGCTTTGGGATCGTTACCGGGCCGCCGACCGTGAATCCGAAATCGTTTTTCTTGTACGGGGAAAAGCCTGTGAAGAAATTGTTGGCATTGAACAGGTCGTTGCGAACGTACTCGAAAACATCGCCATGGAACTTGTTGGTGCCGGACTTGGTCTCAACCTCGACGGTTCCCGAACTGTTTCGGCCGTACTGCGCGCCGTAGTTGGAACTCAGCACGCGAACTTCGGCGATGGAGTCGAGGCTCGGATAAGACAGCAAGGTCGTATTGCTGCCGTCATCCATGTTGTTACCGCCGTCGATTTCCCAGTTGTTGTATTCCGTACGGCCACCGTTGACGCTATAGGCGACCGTGGACAAACCTTGACCCGGCTCGTCCTGACCAGACTGGTTGGTCGCTCCGGGGGACAGTGCGAGAAGCTGAGTGTAGTTGCGTCCGTTGAGTTGAAGTTCACTGATCTGTTTTCCAGTGACGGTTCCGGAGAGGTCGGAGGTTTGGGTCTCGACCTGATTCAACTGCTCGCCCTGCACGACGATCTCGGTGGCGATATCTCCTATAGCGAGGGATGCGTCCACACGCGCCTTCTGGCCGACGCGCAATACGACCCCGCTGGCTTTGAACGTCTTAAAACCCTTCGCGCTAATGGTGAGGTTGTAAGTGCCGCCCGGCAGACCGGCGGCTAAATAATCTCCGTCGGAGTTCGTGGTTGTCGTGCGCTCGATGCCGCCTGCGGTACCGCTGATTTTGACGTCGGCCCCCTGAATCACCGCTCCGGTGTTGTCACGGACGGTGCCGGTGATCTCGCCGGTGTCCTGGGCGTGAAGATTGGTTGCCACGAACACTGCCAGCAGTACTGCGATTCCACAGAAGAGACGGTTTCTCATTGTTAACTCCTCGGATAACTCCTCGCCGATTCGACGCAGAACAAATGCCAGACGCTTCTCAGCAAGACACTCTCACCAAAGAGTTGTCTGGGGCTCCCGATCAGAACCTGTTGGCGCCAGGCCCGTGCGTTTCGTCCTGCCGGCGCTTTCAGCGTTCATCCTCAAAAACGGTCAAATGCCTTTATTAAAACGTATCAATACTGCGTCAGGTATCTCTATCTGTCAAGAGAAAATGCGTGGCAGAAAAAGTAACGCTATCCCCTCTCTACACGAATTCATAGTTTTTTCGCGGCCTGTGAAGCCGGCCCTACGCAAGCCGGACTTTGAAACCAGCTGTGCCTGGCGGCACTACTTTACGTTGCCCGTGGATTCGCGCACGATCAGCTCGGGAACGATTCTGCGGTGAATGGTGCGGGTCGGTTTCTTTTCCAGACCGGCGTTGATGGCTTCGAGCACCAGAGTCGCAGCGGCGGTTCCCATAATTTCCATGGGCTGGCGCACCGTGGTCAGCGCGGGAGAATAGATGGCGGCGGGCGAGACGTCGTCAAAGCCAACCACCGAGCATTGATCGGGCACGCGAATTCCCGCTTTCGCTAATGCACGAATAGCGCCAAAGGCAGTCATGTCGTCAAAGGCCATCAGCGCGGTGAAGGGACGGCGGCGGTGCAGCAATTCCTCCGTTAATTTGTATCCTTGTTCAAAACTTGAAAAGGGATCTCCAGATTCTGGTAGGTCGACGATCATTCGCGGATCGAGTTCGAGGTTGTGTTCGCGAGCAAGCGTGCGCACGCCACGCCAGCGCGGTTCGGTGTCGGACAACTGGCGGGGGCCGCGGATGAACGCGATCTTGCGATGGCCTAGCGAATACAGATGTTCGAGAGCGGCGCGCGCGCCCAGATTATTGTCGACGATCACCGAACTGATATTGTCGTTCTTGAGTTCGCGGCCTACGGTCACAGTCGGAATGTTGTTCTTCTCCAGATCGGCGAGGACATTGATGTCCACAAACAGCCAGTTCGCGAGGACGACCAGTCCCTCGATGCGGCGGTCGAGCAGCATTTCCAGATAGCGCTCGAAGCGGCTGCGCTCATTGTGCACATCGGTGAGGATGGGGAGGAACGACGATTGGTAGAGAGTATTCTCGATGCCGCGCAGGACGAGCGTGCAGTAAGGGTCGGTCATGTCGAAAACCATGACTCCAACGGTGTGGCTGCGGCGGCCGCGCAGCGAGCGCGCGAAAAGATTGGGACGATAGCCGAGATGCTGGGCGGCTTTGTGGATGCGTCCTTTGGTGGTGTCGGGAATGTAACGGGCGAGCGGCGCGTTGTTCAATACGATGGAAACGGTGGCGGAAGAAAATCCGCTGCGCTCGGCTACGTCGCGGATCGTGACTGCTGCCGGCTGCGTCCGTTTGCGGGAGGAGTCGGAGATTGACGCCCGGCGGGATTTCGCCGAGGAGGCACTTCGCGTAGGCTTCGAATCGGCGGATTCCATGTTTCAGCAGGCTAACGACTCCTTGAATTTAAGCCTCTTGCTGGCGGACACTACAGGACGATGAATCGAGTGTCAAGCATCGGCGTGATCTTGGTTCTTCTCTTACTGCTTTTTCTTTCCAGCGGGATGACGAGTGGTGTAACGAATACGATAAGTGTCCAGAGCACGCCGACGGCGAAAAAAGCGTCCGGGGCGGCGCCGGTGGCGCGCGATCCGCAGAAGCTGTTTGAGGCCGGAGAAGCCGCGCTGCATGCGGGCAAGCTGGATGAAGCCGAGCGCGCGTTCCGGCAGGTGCTGGCGATCAATCCCGGGGTGGCGGGGGCCTACGCGAATCTCGGCGTGATTCATATGCGTCGCAAGCAGTGGCCGCAGGCTCTCGAAATGCTGCACAAGGCCGAGAGGCTTGCGCCGGACGTTGCTGGAATCCGGCTGAACATCGGGCTCGCTTATTTTCGCCAGAACGATTTCTCGCGGGCGATTCGGCCGTTTGAGTCGGTGGTGCAGCAGTCACCGGATTCCTATCAAGCTCGCTATCTGCTGGGCCTTTGCTACTTCTTCAACGATCGCTGGACGGACGCGATCGGCGCGCTCGAACCGTTGTGGGGACGAGCGTCGGATCAGCTGAATTATCTCTACGTGCTGGAGCATGCGGCGGACAAGGCCAAGAACCCGGCGCTATCGGAAAAAGCGGCGGCGCGGATGGTTGAGATTGGAGAGGGTTCTCTGGAATTTCATTTGCTGATGGGCAAGGCTCACATCAATCGCGGAGAGTATGACGATGCGGTGAAGGAGTTGGAAGTCGCGGCGCAGGCCGATCCGAAGCTGCCGTTCGTGCACTTTAATCTGGGCCTGGCGTACGTGCACAAGCAGGATTATGAGCGGGCGCGCGACGAGTTTCACAAAGACATCGCGCTGGAGCCGGACGTCCCATTCTCATACGAGCAATTGGGAAGTTTGGAGTCGACGGCGGGAAATGAGGACGAGGCGGCGAAAAATTATCGCAGCGCGCTGAAACTCGATCCGCAGCGGATCAACTCGCGGATGGGGCTGGCGAAGATTGAGGAACACGAGCGTCACTACGCGGCGGCACTGTCGGAACTGGATCACGTCATCCGGCTCGATAGCGGAAACGCCAGCGCTCGTTATCTGCGCGGACAGGTGCTGATGCGCGTGGGACGCGACAAAGAAGGGCGTGAGGAGTTGGCGTCGGCGACGAAGATGCTGAATGAACAGCGGGCGGCGCGACATAAGGAACTGGAGGGAGAGACGTTGCCGAGTCCGGAACTGGCGCGGGAGCCAGAGTAGGGACGCATTCGCGGTTGCTAGTGGAGAGCCGTGCGCCTCGCCCGGCGGAATCGGACGCTGCGAGGAGGACGGGCGAGGACGCCCGTCGCTCCACCGTCACGGCGCGGGTTGGACGCACTCCAGGATTTCGGCCTCACTTAGCGTGTGGTCGCTCGCCTTCGCACATTTGTAGATGCGCTCGACCACTTCGTCGTTCACCAGCAGTCCACGGCGCTCCAGCCAAAAGAGAACATTTGATTTCCCGCTCATCGGGCCGATGTCGATGATCTGTTCAAGGCCGAAGTAGTGCGACGGAACTCCGGAATACACGGCGTTCGCGAGTTCAATATCTTTTTTCTTGTACGCTTTAATGACAGCAGCGGCGTGAACCCCGGTGGCGGTGCGAAATGCGTCCTCGCCAACCACGGGATAGTTCGCGGGAATGGGAACGCCGGTGGCGGCGGAAACGGCCTCGCAGTACTGCTTGAGTTTGGTCAGGTCCTGACGATCCCACGGCGCGATGCCCATGAGCTTCAGGTTGACGAGCATCTGATCCATCTGCGTATTGCCGACGCGTTCTCCGATGCCGAGAGCTGTCGCGTGCACGCAATCCGCGCCCGCTGTCAAAGCCGCCATCGAGTTGGCAATTGCCAATCCTCGGTCGCAATGCCCGTGCCAGTCGACGCGAATTTTTTTTCTGGAAGGCTTAACCACTTCTTCAAGCACGAACTTGACCAGCGCCGCCGCGCCCATGGGCGTGGCGTGTCCGGCGGTGTCGCACAGCACCAAAGCGTGCGCTCCATAATTGATGGCCGCCGAGTTGAGCTGCTTCACCGTCTCCGGATCGCAGCGGGTGGTGTCTTCGGTGACGTACATGACTTCGAGGCCAAGCGAGACCGCGTATCTGACGGCCTTTTCGGTCGTTCGAAGAAGGAAGTCGCCGGTCCAGCCCTCGGCGTAGCGGCGGATTGGACTCGATCCAATAAAGGCAGCGACCTCGATGGGGAGGCCGGTTTTCTGGACAATCTCGGCGATGGGAAGAATGTCGTTCTCGACGGTGCGAGCGGCGCAATACGCCGTGATCTTTAATTTGTGGGTAACGATTTCGCGCGCCAGCGCCGTGACGTGCTCCACCGCCCGCGGACCAGCTCCGGGAAGCCCGAGGTCGAGCGTGTTAATGCCGAGCGCCTCCATCAAATGCAGGATTTCCAGCTTTTGATCAATGGACGGATCGCGGACGGAAGGCGATTGCAAACCATCGCGCAGCGTTTCATCGGTCAGACGCACCGGCCCCGGCGGATGCAACGACTTCGGATGCAGAGCATTCCAGTCGTAGATGAGATCAGAAATATCCACGGTGAGTCAGGTGGCAGGTCTCAGGTCACAGGCGTCAGAGCACGATTTTCCTGACACCTGAAACCTGCCGCCTGTCACCTAGCCTTTCTACGTTTTCTTTTCGTCCTTCGGCGGAACGACAAAACCGAAAATCGAATATTGCCCGGGGCCCGCGACGTTCATCCCTCGCGCATCTTCGGGACTCGGCAGGTAGAGCGTCTGGCAGAATTCGCAGCGATACACTTCAGCGTCCGCTCCCCAGGCTTTCTCCACATCACCGCACTCCTGTTCGAGCACGTCGGCGGCGTAGAACCAGCGTTTCAGGTGTCCGCCACAGAACTTGCCCTTATCGTTTTTCTCGTTGCAGGAACGCTGTCCCGGTTTCTTGATCTTGACTTTGTGGCGAGGAAGCTGCGGAATCGTGCTTGAGACTGTCGCTGGTTCACCGGAAGGCATTCTGTCTCCTGCGCGGCTTTGTGAAAGGGCCGCTTCTTGTTATTTTACTTTATGTGAGTCAACAAGTTCGACGCGGCGCATACGTGCACGGCTACCACCGTCGTGAGAACGACCGACTGCAAGATCAAGCCGGAACGCTGGTCGACCTACTGCACTCCGACACTTCATACCCGCCTGGAAGCGTGGTCCTGGAAGCCGGGTGCGGCATTGGAGCTCAGACAGTCACCCTGGCTCAACGCAGTCCGGACGCACGATTCACGTCGATTGATGTCTCCGCGGACTCGGTCGCGCAAGCCAAAAGGATGACGGATGCGGCGGGGATCACCAATGTGCAGTTCCAACAGGCGGACATCTTCGCCTTGCCCTTCGCCCCTGAATCCTTCGATCACGTTTTCATTTGCTTCGTCCTGGAGCACTTGTCGCGGCCCGTTGAGGCGCTGACGATTCTCAACCAGCTGCTCGGGCCCTGTGGCACCATGACCGTCATTGAGGGGGACCACGGATCGACTTACTTCCACCCCGATAGCAGCGCAGCCCGTATGGCAATCCAGTGTCTAGTCGAGTTGCAGCGCTTGGCGGGAGGCAACGCGTTGATTGGCCGGCAGCTCTATCCACTTATGGTCGAGGCCGGTCTGGAAGCGGTACACGTCTCTCCGCGCATGGTGTATGTCGATTCGAGCAGACCGGACCTCGTCGAAGGCTTTACCCGGAAGACATTTACGGCAATGATAGAGGGCGTTCGCGAATCCGCCACTGCGGCCGGTATCACCGATCCTGAAGCCTTTGATGCAGGTGTTCGAGATCTTCACAGGACGGCTGAGGCGGACGGCGTCTTCTGCTACACGTTCTTCAAGGGCGTGGGAGAGAAGATGCGCCGTGCCTGACACGGTGTGTCAGGTGTCAAGTCTTCGACGTCAGAGCACGATTTTCCTGACACCCGAGACCTGCCACCCGTCACCTAGCCTTTCAATGCGGCATCCGCCAGCCTTCTGCTCGCAGCAGCAACCAACAGCGCAAGTCTTGACAAAATCTCACATTAGACATAGTCTAAACCGATCATGGACGCCGAGGCAATTAAACGGTCCTTCGATGGCAGCGGATTGCGTTGCACTCCGCAGCGCTACGCCGTGATGGCATTCTTGCTGGAACGCAACCGGCACCCAACGGCTGCGGAAATCTCCGAAGCCGTAAATCGCGTCGATCCGCGCTCTTCCAGGGCCACGACTTATAACAATCTGCGGGACTTGGTGAAGGCGGGCTTAGTGCGTGAAGTGGCCATCGAGGGCCGCGCCGCGCGCTTTGATGCGAAGGGCATCCAGCATCACCACTTCATCTGCGACCTCTGCGGCAATGTTGAGGATATTAAATGGTATGACGTGCCCAGGCCGGGCCCGGGCTCTCTCGGTAAGCGGATTCTTCGCGAATGCGAACTCATCTTCCGGGGACTCTGCACGAAGTGCGCTCCGCGGCGCGCTTCCCGTTAAGTCTGGAGATGTAAGTCTGGAGAAGTGCGGATTCTTTTTGGACAGAGCCGATCAAGCAAGCGCGTCGGCAGCTAATTGCGCGAACCGCAGTTTGATGGGTTCGTGGATCATCAACGTTTTGAACTAATTCAAAGGAAAAACAAATGGAAAATCCAACGCATATGGAAAACACACTTGCCTCTTCATCGGGAACTGTTTCCCCCGAAGTTCAGGGCAAAGTTCAGAGCAATGATCAGGGCAAGAACAAGTCAACCGAATCCAAGTGCCCTTTCAACCACGGAGCCTCCGCTCCCACGAACCGCGACTGGTGGCCCAATCAGGTGAACCTGCAGGTTCTCCACCAGCACTCCGCCCTGTCCAATCCGATGGGCGAGGAGTTCGACTACGCCAGGGAATTCAAGAGTCTTGATCTGAATGCCGTGATCAAAGACCTTCGTGCGCTCATGACCGACTCGCAAGATTGGTGGCCGGCCGACTTCGGGCACTACGGAGGGCTGTTCATCCGCATGGCGTGGCACAGCGCAGGCACCTACCGCATCGGCGATGGCCGCGGCGGCGCCGGAGCCGGCCAGCAGCGCTTCGCACCCCTCAATAGCTGGCCCGACAACGTGAACCTGGACAAGGCGCGCCGGCTACTGTGGCCGATCAAGCAGAAATACGGCCGCAAAATCTCCTGGGCTGACTTGATGATTCTCGCCGGCAACGTCGCCCTCGAATCGATGGGCTTCAAGACATTTGGTTTCGGCGGTGGGCGCGCGGATGTCTGGGAGCCCGAAGAACTCAACTGGGGTCCCGAAGGCACGTGGCTGGCGGACGAGCGCTACAGCGGCGACCGCGATCTTCAAAATCCGCTCGGCGCGGTTCAGATGGGCCTGATTTACGTGAACCCGGAAGGGCCCAATGGAAAGCCGGATCCTCTCGCGGCGGCCAAGGATATTCGCGAAACCTTCCGCCGCATGGCCATGAACGACGAAGAAACAGTCGCACTGATTGCCGGCGGCCATACCTTCGGCAAGACCCACGGCGCCGCGATTCCCGCTGACTACGTCGGCGCCGAACCAGAAGGTGCCGACATTCAGGACCAGGGCTTGGGATGGAAGAACAAATTTGGTAAAGGTTTTGGTGCTGACACCATCGGCAGCGGCCTCGAAGTTACTTGGACCCAGACGCCTACCAAATGGAGCAACAACTTCTTCACCAACCTGTTCAGCTACGAATGGGAACTGACCAAGAGCCCGGCCGGTGCGCATCAGTGGACGCCGAAAAATGGCGCAGGCAACGGTGCGGTGCCGGATGCCCACGATTCTTCAAAGCGTCACGCGCCCTCCATGCTGACCACGGACCTCTCTTTGCGTTTCGACCCTGCTTACGAAAAAATTTCGCGGCGCTTCCACGAGCACCCGGATCAGTTCGCAGACGCGTTTGCCCGCGCGTGGTTCAAACTGACGCACCGTGACATGGGTCCCATCGTGCGTTACCTCGGCCCGCTCGTTCCGAAGGAGCAGCTGCCGTGGCAAGATCCGATCCCCGCTGTGAATCATCCCCTGATCAGCGAGCAGGACGCTACCGCTCTGAAGGCGAAGATTCTCGCTTCGGGCCTGTCCGTTTCCCAGTTGGTCTCGACGGCGTGGGCGTCGGCGTCAACCTTCCGCGGCTCCGATAAGCGCGGCGGAGCGAACGGCGCGCGCATTCGCCTCGCGCCTCAGAAAGATTGGGAAGTCAACCAGCCCGCTGAGCTCGCGAAGGTACTTCAGAAGCTCGAAGCGATCCAAAAAGACTTCAACGCTTCGCAATCCGGAGGGAAGTCTGGAGGGAAGAAAGTCTCCCTTGCTGACCTGATCGTTCTCGGCGGCGATGCTGCGATCGAGAAAGCCGCGAAGAACGCCGGGTTCGACGTGAAAGTTACCTTCACGCCGGGCCGCATGGACGCGTCGCAGGAACAAACCGACGTCGCATCCTTCGAGCCGCTCGAACCGAAAGCGGACGGCTTCCGCAACTATCTCAACGGCAAGCAGCGCCTATCGGCTGAGGAGCTATTAGTGGATCGGGCGCAATTGCTGAGGCTGACGGCGCCGGAGATGACGGTTCTGGTCGGAGGCCTGCGCGTCCTTGGCGCAAATGCCGCGAAGTCCACGCACGGCGTCTTCACCGAACGGCCGGAGACGCTGACAAACGACTTCTTCGTCAACCTGCTCGAGATGAGCACGCAATGGCAGCCGTCTACGGAGTCCAATGGCTCTGGAACCGTCTACGAAGGACGCGATCGGAAGACCAACGAGGTCAAGTGGACCGGCACCCGTGTCGACCTGATCTTCGGTTCGCACTCGCAGCTGCGTGCCCTCGCGGAAGTCTATGCGTCCACGGACTCGAGGGAGAAGTTTGTGAAAGATTTCGTGGCGGCGTGGACCAAGGTGATGGACCACGATCGCTTCGACGTCGCTTGACCTCGGCGAAAAAGAGAGCGGTCAACCCCCGTTTCCGGATGCGCAGAAAAGCTTGATCAGCAATATCGTCGGGAGCGTGAAGTCGGTGCCCAGATACATTCAGGCGTTGCCGAAGGTCTCGGCATCAAAGTCGAGCATCTTGTCCCGAAAGAACCCGTGCTGGTTGGAAAGTAACATTGCATAGACGGGCCATAAGCTGCCGGCCCTGGAGTTCGCGCTCTGGGGCTGGTTTTTGTTTGGCAACGCAAATTTCATTTCGGTCGTTAGTGAAATCGGATTTAACGCCAATCCAGAAAGCCATACAATCGTGGGCATGAAGATCATGAGCTTGTGGCGAATCGGATTCATTTTCTCAGGCATCCTGTGCGTTCTCGCAGCAGCGCAGGTGAAACCTGAAGATGCGGGAAGAGGTGCGGAATGGCTGTCGTGGGCACCAGCGCAGCGAACTGCTTACGTTTACGGGTTAGTTGATGGCTATTTGATGGGATTTTACCGTGCGTGCGATCTGGCCGACCAATTGTTCGAGGTTGGCAAACCGCATCGTCTAGGTGACGGCCCTTCTGGCCGTTGTATAGCTCATCGTGGCGAGTTTTCAAAGAAGAGCCTCGACAAAGAAGGCCACCTTGATATCAGCGCCTATACGGATGTCGTCACGGCATTCTATAAGGATCATCCTAGCTGCCGGGACTTCCCGTTTGCTTTGCTACTGCAGTCCCTTAGCTCGAAGTATGCAAGCGCCGACCAACTGTATGAGATGGCCATGAAAGGCGGATTTGAGCTTTACAGACGCAGTCGTCAATGGTGCAGTAGCGGGGATATACAAGCACCGAAGCCGTAATTGTCGTAAGAGGCGATTACGCCAAGAGTCGGATTGGGATCCAACGTTGCGCACTCATGGGACAATCGTTCAAAATTCCTTGCGCGGAGACGCCTGATCCGCGCCGACGCGTCCGACCGTGATGTCGGCCACGAAATAGCTTTCGCCTTTTATCGGGACACCGGCCATCCGCCTCAGCATCGCAATCTGCCCGATGTGGGTGAGCGCGTCGGCGATCGGGCCCTGAAACAATTTTTCGGCGGGAGTTTGCAACGGCTTTTCCGACGCCAGATAGTCGTCCAACTTTTTCAAGGCAGCGAAGAAACGCTCGCATTCTTTTTCCCACGGAAGCGGCAAGGAATCCTTCCACTCGCGGTGGCCTTCGGACATGGTGAGGGCCCAGTCCATCAGGTCGCCGATGTGGGCGAGGACTCTTACCGGCGTGCGCGAAGTTTCGCCGCAACTGTAATCGGCAAAGCTCGGCCCAGCGTTACGGATGGCTTTCGCTCCGCGATAGGCAATGGTGGAGAGGGTGTGGCGCAGGAAGGCGCGGGAGTCGGTCATGATTAGTTTAGTCTCTTGTCAGTCGGATTACCTTTACACCCTTGTCATCCCGAGCGAAGCGAGGGATCTGCAGTTGGCAGCGGGCAAAGAACACTGCAGATCCCTCGCTTCGCTCGGGATGACAAAATTTTAGAGCTTCCTCCGCCAAAGCGCCCCGGCCGCGCGCATACCGGCTTTGAGTTTTTCTCGAAGCGGACGGCCATACAGCAAGTCGAGGAAGCTCTCCATCTCGCCCGAGAATCCTTTACCGTAGCCGAACCACCAGATTTTTTTCATGCGCGGAAGCAGGTCGCTGTCGAGATACTTCACGCGCACCATTTCTTCCAGGCCCCAGCGTCCATGCGTACGCCCCAGGCCACTCGACTTCACGCCGCCGTGTGGAGCTTCGCTGATGCTGAAACATGACACGGCGTCGTTCACCATCACGGTGCCTGCGTCGATCTGACGAGCCAGTCGCTCGCCGCGGGCGCGATCGCGTGTCCAGAGGCTGGCGGCTAGTCCGTAGTCGGAATCATTGGCCAGGCGCACCGCCTCGGCATCGTCGGCAAAAGGCGCAATCGGCAGCACCGGACCGAAGGTCTCTTCCCGCATCACGCGCATGGTGTGATCGACATGGGCCAGCACAGTCGGCGCAAAAAATGTTGGGCCCAGCTCGCGCAGCCGCGTGCCTCCGGTAATCACGCGGGCGCCGCGCTGCCTCGCATCCTCCACGTGCGATTCCACCACACGCACTTGCCGCTCGTGGATCATGGGACCGATTTCGGTGGCCGGGTCCATGCCATTGCCGACCCGCAGCTTCCTCGCCTTCTCGGAGCAGGCGTCCAAGAACGCGGGATACAAACTCTGATGCACGTAGCAGCGCTCGACTGACAAGCAGGTCTGCCCGGCGTTCACGAACGCTCCCCAGACGGCGCCGCTCGACGCTACATCGACGTCGGCGTCTTCGAGCACCAGCATGGGGTCCTTGCCGCCCAGTTCCAGCACCACCGGAAGCAGGCGTTCGGCGGCGATCTGAGCGATTCTGCGGCCGGTGACGACGCTGCCCGTGAAGACCAGCGTGTCGATTTCGCTTTTCACCAGCGCCGCTCCCGTCTCGGCTTCGCCTGGTAGCACCTGGAAAACGTCATCGGGAACTCCAGCCTCGCGCAGCAGCGCTTGCAGTTCGAGCGCAATCAGCGGAGTCAACTCGGAGGGCTTGAGCACGACGGTATTGCCCGCGACCAAGGCGGTCATGGCCTGCGTCGCCGGAATTGAAAAAGGATAATTCCAGGGCGAGATGATTCCGATCACTCCATAGGGCTCGTGCAGAATGCGCCCTGACTTGGTTTTGAGCGCGAGATTTCCGTGCGGCAGCTTTTCTTCGCGCAGGATCGCGAAGGCGTTGTCGATCAGGAATCGCGCCGCATCGAGCACAACCAGAACTTCGGTGACGAGCGCCTCGACCGCGGGCTTACCTGCCTCCTGCGTGATGCGCCGCGCGATGTCAGTCTTATGCGCAAGAAGAATTTGCTGGAAACGGCGCAGGATCTTGAGGCGATTGCGGATTCCCCAAGCGTTCCAGTCCGGCTGTGCGGCGCGAGCGCGGGCCACCGCAGCGCACACTTCGGTAGGGCCGGCGCTGTCGAGTTCGCCCAACACCTCACCCGTAGCCGGGTTCACCGAGGCGATGCGGGACACAGCGAATTCGATGTTAGTGGCCACCCTGCGAAGAAGTGTACGCGGGACAGAAGGGGCGCGCCAGAGTCTTATTCTTTTGCGAATTGCACGTGTAGCGCGGACACTCTTGTCCGCGTGCTCGCAGCTATCCCGCCGCATCGCGGACAAGAGTGTCCGCGCTACACTAGTACTCCACCTCAACTAAGTAGAGTCCGCTGGCAGGCGCTGTCGCTCCCGCGGCAGTGCGCTCGCGCGCTTCAAGGATGCGGCGCAAATCTTCCAGGCTCACCGTTTCCTTCCCCACCAGCAGGAATGTGCCGACCAGGTTCCTCACCATGTGATGAAGAAATCCGTTGCCGCGTACGGTATAGATTAGTTCTTCGCCCTCGCGCGTCCAACTGGAAGCGGAGATCGTCCGAACGTTTGTGGGGCTAACGTTGCTCGTCCGATCAGTAGTCGTCTGAACATTCTCGCCGGCCACCATCCGTTCTACCCGCTCCGCATCCACCGCCGCGAACGACGTGAAATCGTGCTCGCCCACAACCGCGCGGGCGGCTGCAACCATCGCCGATTCCTCCAGCGGATACGGGTAATGCCACACATACCGCGCCAGAAAAGGCGGACAGATCGCTCCACGGTGAATGCGATAGCGATAAGTCTTGGCACGCGCCGACTTGCGTGCGTGGAATTCGGGGGAGGCCTCGGTCACCTCCAGCACCCGGATCGAAGGCGGCAGAATATCGTTCAGAGCCTTCATCCAGTTTTCGGTGGGAATCATCGACGCGGTCGCAAAACTCGCCACCTGGGCCAGCGCATGCACGCCCGCATCGGTGCGGCCGGAGCCCTGGGGCAGTACGTTTTCTCCGGTCAACCGTCCAATGGCTGAGGCCAGCGCGCCTTGCACGGTAGTCCGGCCGGGCTGCACCTGCCAGCCGGCAAGATCGGCGCCGTCATAAGAAAGGATCAGTCTGAGATTACGCACATTCTTTTTCGAGTCCTAAGCTGCCCGAGCATCATCGTAACTGTTTACAAAGCTTTACTGCCGGAGTCGCGGAACTTGCGGCGGCGCGTCAGCTATACTATTTCACTTACGAGCGATTTCACCGACGATCAATTTTACTTACGATAATGAATTACGATCAGTGAAAAAGATTGCCTTTGCCCAGCATTGCAAGAAGAGGACTGCAACATCAAGGATCAAGGATTAAAGATTGCAAGGAACTCTTGCCTGTCGTTCTACGTATCAGCAAACAGTTGGAAAAAGTGTAGGCCACTGCGTCTCGAGCCTAATCGCTTAAGTTTGATCACTTGAGTTTGACCAATGGAGATGATGCGAATGCAACGTTCCACAGTATTGACTGTGTTTCAGCGGGCCGCCGCCCTTTTTCTTGCCGCCACCATGGTACCTGCCGGGTGGGCGCAGGACGCCTCGTCCGTGCCCAGTGCCCCGTCGGCGCAGATGCCGTCCCATCAAGTCGTGCCGTCGAAATCGCAGCCGTTTGACGTGAAAGAGTACGCGCAGCCACAATCGCACTTCCCGAACCCGATCGGGCCCTACACTGCGCGCCACGTAGCTCCGCCAAACCTGGCCAACACGCCGCGTATCGACCAACTCATGCACGACGGCAAACTTTATATTTCGATGAACGACGCGGTGGCGCTGGCGCTCGAAAACAACCTCGATATCGCCATCGCGCGCTACAACCTGAATATTGCGGATACCGATGTATGGCGCGCCAAAGCGGGCTCCGCGATTCTCGGTGTCAACAGCGGCGTCGTTCAGAACACACCCGGCGGCGGCGTAGGCGGACTCGGCACGCAGGTGGGATCGGGCCAGGGCGGCACCTCGGTCGCGGCCGGCGGCGCTGGCACAGGCACTGGCGGCCTGGTCGTATCGACGCTCGGCAGCGGCCCGCTGATTACCAGCTTCGATCCGATACTTACGGGCACGATGCAGATCGACCGCTCCCGGAACCTCTGCTCCAACCCGTTTTGCGTTGTCGCTGACACGAACACGGCCACGGCAGATTTCGGCTACACCCAAGGATTCCAGTGGGGCACGAACCTGGCGGTCGGCTTCAGCAATACCCGGGTTACCAGCGGTAGTTCACTCACAGCGCTGAGTCCAGCTCTGAATTCCAATTTCCGGGCTCAAGTCACTCAGCACCTGCTGCAGGGCTTCGGATTCGCCCCAAACACTCGCTTTATTCAGATCGCCAAGAACAACCGCGAAATTTCGGATGTGGCCTTCCGCCTGCAAATCACGTCGACGGTAGATCAGATCGAAAATATGTACTGGGATCTGGTCTTTGCCTACGAGAACGTCAGGGTGCAGAAGGAGCAGCTGGCTTTCGCTCAGAAAACCCTTTCCGACAACCAGAAGCAGGTGCAAATCGGAACGCTCGCGCCGATCGAAGTGGTCCGGGCACAGAGTACAGTCGCCACCAATCAGCAGACCCTGACCCTGGCGCTGACCAATCTTGAGCTCCAGCAGCTTCTCATGAAGAATGCGCTCAGCCGCACGCTCGTCAATCCGGCACTGGCCGACGCCGAGGTAATTCCTACCTCGACCATGGAATTGCCCGCGCAGGAAGCGGTTATCCCTACTCAGGACTTAGTGAACGATGCCCTCGGTCATCGTCCTGAGCTGGCGGAAGCTCGCATCAACCTTTCCAATACTGACATCAGCAATAAAGCGATCCGCAGCGCTCTGCTGCCCGCCGTGGACCTGTTTGCCTATTACAGTGGTGCAGGTCTGGGTGGCCTTCAAAATC
The DNA here is from genome assembly GCA_963789205.1 of uncultured Acidobacteriaceae bacterium. Taxonomy (GTDB): domain Bacteria; phylum Acidobacteriota; class Terriglobia; order Terriglobales; family Acidobacteriaceae; genus Acidiflorens. Next base: position 577,580 of record CAWBJV010000004.1, on the reverse strand, counting down.
CTAACTACGAATGCATTACTCAACCACAGAATTGCCCCCCCGGTTTCAAGAAGGCATCCCCTGTCTCTTATGGCGGAACATTGGATCAATTGGTGACTTCCGTCGCTCCGGACAAAGGCGTGGGCCTCAGTCTCACGATCCCGCTCCGCAACCGTGCCGCTCAGGCCACGCAGGTGCGGTCGGAATTCGAATACCGGCAAGCCCAGTTGCGCATCCAGCAGATTGAAAATCAAATTCGCATCGAGGTGCGCAACGCGCAGTTCGGAGTGCAGCAGAATCGCGCCAGCGTCGCTTCCGCTCAGGCCGCCTTGGATCTGGGGCGCCAGTCCCTCGACGCCGAACAAAAGAAATACGCGCTCGGAGCATCCACCTCAACGCTGGTGTTGCAGAACCAGGCGGCCATGACCCAGGCCGAGGTGACGCTCGTCTCCGCCCAAGCCGCGTACGAAAAGGCAGAAGTCGAACTGGATCGGGCAATCGGCCTTCTGCTCGATCATGCCGGCATTCAGATCGCCGAGGCCGAACGGGGCGAAGTCACGCACGCGCCGAATATTCCGCACGTGGTGGAGCGGCGCACCGACCAGCCCATGCCGGCGAACCCTCCGGCGCCACCTCCGGACCAACCGCAACAGTAGCACCGCAAACAGTTAGCGATGGAGCGCCGGGCGTCCCCGCCCGGCGTTTCCCTTCTGCGGCGTTTTTCTTTTGCCGCATGCCGCCTCTCGCGTATCCTCTCAGCGTGAAGCTCTCGATACTCGCCAAGGTTAGTGTGGAGAAGGTTCGTGTAGGAACGGTTCGTGTGGCGACGGGCGCCCTCGCCCGTCCAAGCCGAGCGCAGCTCGGCAGGCTCTCGGTTGGCAGCGGCAGGAGTTCCGAGTGATCCTCTCCGTCGTCATCATCACTCACAACGAAGAGGCCAATATCGGACGCACGCTCACTAGCGTGCAGCCGCTGGTCGCCGACGGCAAAGGCGAGATCATCATCGTCGACTCGGGCTCGACCGACCGCACCGTAGAGATCGCGAAATCCTTCGGCGCGAAAGTCTTCATTGAAGAATGGAAGGGCTACGCCGCCCAGAAGAACTCGGCGATCGACAAAGCGGCGGGCGATTGGATTTTGAGTCTGGATGCCGATGAGTCGCTGGAATCAGGCACAGCGAGTGCAGTCCATTTGCTCATTTCAAAACCCGATGGCTTCACCGAAACGGAACTGCGCAATTTGGCTCGTGCTGAAGGTGGTGACTCGCTGGCTCAGGTGGAAATGGTAATGGCATTCGAGGAAGCATTGGACGTTACTCCCCCAAAAAGTGCGGAAGACATTCCGCTCGCGCTGAGCGGTTATTCGTTTCCACGCAAGAACTTTTTCCTTGGTCGCTCGATAAGACACGGAGGTTTTTGGCCCGACCCAAAATTACGTCTCTTTCGTCGCGGTTACGGTCGTTTCGAAGAACGCGCCGTCCACGAAACGCTCCATGTTGATGGATACACGGCGAGACTGAAATCAGGTGCCATCCTCCATCACTCCTACCCCACTCTCGCCGACTACATCGACCACATGAACCGCTACTCGTCCCTCGGCGCCGAGATGGCAGTCGCCAGAGGACCCCGCGGCTTCAGCTTGCTCAACATCGTTCTGCGCCCAATCGCAACTTTTATATATAACTATTTTTTCCGCCTCGGGTTTCTCGACGGCCGCGAAGGCCTGCTCTTGCATCTCTACCACGCCGTTTATGTATCGTGGAAATATGCGAAGGCGTGGGAACTCGGGCGCAAGAAAGGATCGTAGTAATTAATAAACGTACAGACACGGCTTGCCGCGTCTCCGGTCGCTATCCCCGCAACGTGATGCGCATGATGTCGAACTTCACTTCTACCGATCGCTGCGGAAACTTCGATTCCACATAAGTCATCACATCGCCGACCGAAGGAATCCCGTCGCGCCCCGTGAGTCCGCGCGCGTCGTCGAGCAGGATCATGTGCGGAAACGGATGGCTCAGAATCATCTCGAGTTCCGCTGAAAGCCGCTGCTGGTCGCCCTGCTTGCCCACCCAGCCGTAGTAACCAGCATCCAGCCAGAACAGGGCCGGACCTCTCAGCAGCACGAGCACCTCGGGCATGACCACGCGGCTGTCTCCGCAGAAAATGCGAACGTGCTCGTCACGCGCGAATTTGCGCGTGGCTCGTTCCGCCAGCGCGGGCACGTATTCGATCGAATAGACGCGGTCGAAACGGTTCTTCATCGCGGCAACCATCTCGCCGTAGTAAGTTCCGGTCTCGACCAGGGTCTTCAGCCCAAATTTCTCTCCGTATTCCCGCACGACTTTCTGTTTCAACAGATGCGGAGATCGCGTCGGCCGCCCGCGCAGTATCCAATACCAGTAGTCGGGATAGTGGCCAAGCGCCTTGTACGCGCCGTACACCGGAGTACGCTGCAACAACCGCCGGAACGCTTTCAGAATCCCTCCGCTGGAAGAACGTCAAGAATAGGTGCGCGCGAAAACTGGCGTCAAGGTTACCCTGTGCCCCTCTGTGTCCTCCGTGTCACCTGTGGTGAAGATTTTCTCCTCACCTTTACCAATTTACCAACCGCTCGGTCGGTCACGCCATTTTGCGGCATGGCAATCACTCCTCTATCATCAAAGTCGTAGTTGGAACTGACGTGGGGAACTAAATGCCCGAGAAGAAACCGAAAGCCGATCTGCACAAGACCGTCGCCGAAAGCCCGATTTCCGACGTCTTTGAAGGCCGTCATCCCGCCGCATCCGAAAAGAATTGGGCCGAGAAAACTCTGGCGCCCACGCTCGACAAGGCTCCCGAAAAGCCGATCGGTGCTCCCACCGGCACCAACCTGGACGAATACGGCCACGCCCGCTTCAGCACGATCTCGAACGCTCCGATCCGCCGACTTTACACGCAGGCCGATCTCCCCGCCGATTGGAATTACGAGCAATACCTCGGCTATCCCGGCCAACCGCCCTACACGCGCGGCATTCACGCGACCGGCTACCGCGGCAAGCTCTGGACGATGCGCATGTTTTCCGGCTTCGCCTCGCCCGAAGAAACCAACCAGCGCTACAAATATCTTCTCGAACACGGCGGCGGCGGACTCTCCGTTGCCTTCGATCTGCCAACGCTCATGGGCTACGACTCCGACCATCCGGCCAGCGAAGGCGAAGTCGGCAAGTGCGGCGTCGCCATCGACTCGCTCGAAGATATGGAGATTCTCTTCGACGGCATCCCCCTCGAAAAAATCACCACATCGATGACCATCAATTCACCGGCCAGCGTGCTTTGGGCCATGTACCTGGTCGTGGCGGAAAAACAAGGCGCCGACTGGAAGAAGATCTCGGGCACGCTGCAGAACGACATTCTCAAGGAGTACATCGCGCAGAAGGAGTACATCTATCCGCCCGCGCCCTCGATGCGCCTGGTGATTGACACCTTCGAGTTCGGATCGAAGTTTACGCCGCGCTTCAACACCATCTCGATCTCCGGCTACCATATTCGCGAGGCCGGATCGACCGCCCTGCAGGAACTCGCGTTCACCATCTACGACGGCGTCGAATACGTCGAGTGGGCGCGGCGCCGCGGGCTCGACGTTGACGACTTTGGTCCGCGCCTCAGCTTCTTCTTCAACGCGCACAACGATTTTTTCGAAGAGATTGCAAAATACCGCGCCGCGCGCAAGATCTGGTATCGCTTGATGAAGGACCGTTTCGGCGCCAAGAACGACCGCACCCGTCTGATGCGCTTCCACACCCAGACCGCCGGCGTTTCGCTGCCCGCGCAGCAACCGATGAACAATATCGCGCGTGTCGCCTTGCAGGCACTGGCAGCTGTGCTCGGCGGCACGCAGTCACTGCACACCGACGCCTATGACGAAGCGCTCGCCCTGCCCACCGAAGAAGCCGCGCGCATCGCACTGCGCACGCAGCAGATCATTGCCTTCGAATCGGGCGCAGCCCAGACCGTCGATCCGCTCGGCGGAAGCTACTTCGTCGAGAAGCAAACCCTCGACATGGAAAACGGCGCCTTCGATTACTTTCAAAAGCTCGACCAGATGGGCGGCATGGTCAAAGCCATCGAGCGCGGATATCCCCAGAAGGAAATTGCCGAGGCCAGCTACCAGTATCAGCGCGCGGTTGAAGCGAACGAGAAGATCACGGTTGGGGTAAATGATTTCGTCATCGAAGAAGAGTCGCCTACCATTCTCTACATCGGCGAATCGGTAGCCCGCACCCAAGAAGCAAAGCTCAAAGCCCTGCGCGCCCGCCGCTCGAACGAGGAAGTCCGCCGTCGCCTCGATGCCTTGAAACAAGCCGCAGCCAAGACTCCCACCGCAGGTAGCAACGGCAATATTTCCGACGTCAACACCATGCCCTACATAGTCGACGCTGTCCGCGCCTACGCCACCGTTGGCGAACTTTGCGAAGCGTTGCGTCAGGTATATGGGACGTATACGGAAGTGAGTGTCACGTAATTTTCGTGTTTGCGGTCGCAAATTGCGACCGCAAAGATTTGTGGTCGAGCTTGGTGCATCTCCCCGGCCGGGGCAGCGCGCATGCGAGCTTCGTTTTTCATCACATTTGAGACGTCCATTGGTCACAGCTTTGGAATGGCCGCGACCACTATGATGACGGGATGCAAATCCGATCGCAGAAACCTAAACGAGAGCACCACATACTTGCCATCCGAAAAAGGACAGCTGCAGTCTCAATCGATCTTCGGATCATGATTCTGCGACACGAGAGGGTCATTCTTGACACCGCGCTAGCGGAACTCTACAACGTGTCCGTGAAGCGTTTGAATGAACAAGCGAAACGCAACCGCAAAAGATTCCCAGCGGATTTCATGTTTCAGCTCACTCCTCGAGAGAACAAATCTTTGAAGTCGCAATTTGCGACCTCAAACATTGGCCGCGGTGGACGGCGGTCTCTGCCTTACGCCTTCACCGAACATGGGGCGATCATGGCCGCAACGGTGCTTAACTCTGAACAGGCGGTGGAAATGAGCGTCTTTGTGGTGCGTGCGTTTGTCCGCATGCGTGAGGCGCTGGCCGCAAACAAGGAGCTTGCCTCCAGGATAGAAGAATTGGAGGAGCATCTGGAAACGCACGACGGCACGATCCAGGAAATCATGAGAGTTATCAAGAACCTAATGAACCCGGCACGCCACCGCCGAAGGAAGATCGGATTCACCCTTCCGCTCATACGGACGGGGTAGTCGCCATCTTAATTCCAGTGCAACACAGGACGGTTACCTTCAGATTGCCGGGCCGCGAATTCACCCCTTTGAGGTCGCAATTTTGCGAACTCAAACATTGGCGCAGCGGACGGCGTTCTTTGCCAGGTGCCTTCAACAAACACAGCGCGATCATGCCAGCGATACTGCTCAACTCGAAACAGCCAGTAGAAATGGGCGTTTTTGTGCTGCCCGCCTTTGTCCGCTCACGTCAGACGCTGGCGGGAGCAGAGATTTTCGCCGGCAGAATAACGGAATTGCCTCCCCCCAATACGCTGCTTTGAGGTCGCAATTTGCGACCTCAAACACTAGCCGCGGTGGCCGACGCTCTCTTGCATGCCGCCCCCACTACTTCATGCGATTGCGATACAGGCCTCCATCCACTTGCCGGACCATGGCCTCGATGTCGAGCGGGACTCCTAAGAACGTGGCGATTTCTCCGGCAACTGCCTTCGGTTCGCGCAGCACGCGATGGTAATGTACGCGCGACACCTGCATATTCGACTTGCCCACGAGCCATCTGTTCACTTCTATCACGTGGCGCTGGAAGGCATCCTCGATCGCGGATGTATTGGCATTCGAATCCGCATTGCCACGACGTCGCAGCATTTCGTCCTGCGATTTCAGCACCTCGGGTAGCGGACGCTGCATAAAGATGACACGGTAATCGTGGCCCGATGGCAGCGACAGTATCAGTTGCGAGATGACCTTCACCACTTTGCCTTCGGCCTCCGCAATCAGACTCGGATCTTTCGGAAGATGCTTGATGCGCTCCCACTCGAGGTAGCCTTTGGGGTTGTCGGTGTCAGCTTTGCGCTCCCCGTCGGACAGAACTGGCAGCCCGCCTGCATCGAGCATCTGCATCATCAGCGACGTGCCCGAACGCGGCAGTCCCGAAACAATAGTGATCATTACTGCCTTTCAAGAGAAATGAAGTAGCGGAGGCGGGTTCCACGCTCCGTCGGACTTAGAATCCCGTAGTTGAAATGATAGTTGGAACGTGGCCGCCCGCCAAGACGAGTGGTTGTACCCAATTCTTTTCTTGTGCCAGCGACATGGAAACTTACTTTGTTATGTATCGCAATAACATTCCAACAGCAACTACTATCGGTGATCGTAATTCGTGATCGCAATCCTTTGACAACCCGTGCTTCCACGGCTATTGTTAGATTCGCGGGGGTGCCGCAGTGAGCCGAGGAGTTTGGACAGTTGTGCTGCTCCTACTAAGCGCCGTGGTATGCGTTTCCGCGATCCCGCAACCTGACCTCCCTGAGACTGCCTATAACGAGGTTGACACCCCCGTAAATCAGGCGCCTCCCGTTGTCCCTGGCGTCAGGTTTGTCCGTCCCGCTATCGCTCCGGTCATTCTGCCAAGGCAAGTTTGGGAAGCACGGCGCGGAGTCAGCTCTCGAGTATTCGAGTGGAAATCAGCCGACACGTTTGTGCGGCGTGATCCCCACTCTTTTCAGGATCTCCTCTGCACGTTTCTGATCTGAGAAGCACCCTCACTCCAGACTGCTAACTTCGCCTTGCCCCAGGGGGCACGGATCAATCGCGCAATGCCGTGCGCGAAGTATCAGGAACGGCAATCGCTCCCCGGCAAAATTGGCGAATCCGCTATGGAGTTCTACTCCCCGTTCCACAGTGCGGCTTCGCCGGCAGGCGATAAACCCAACATGGACAGGCGCGATCACCGCCGCATTTACGCGAGCGCAAAGCAAAGGGGCACCGATGGACAAAATAAATAAGCTGTTCTTAGATCCCTCCACCAAACGCATGTGGCCAACCCCTGAGGTCAACCCGGCGCTCGCCGATTTGAAGGTTCGCGTCACGGATGAAAGAGTGGCCCGGTTGCTGCTCATGCTGCACGAACTCGACGAATCCATGGCGGGATTGGAAGAATTGCCGAAAACCGAACTCAGTGAACTCATCTCGAGCGCGATCCAGGCGTGCGGTTTTGTGGATCCGATCGAGGAGCGGTATGCGATTGCCGCCGTTTTGGAGGCCATCGAAATGAACGATTCAATGCCGGAAATCTCCTGATCTCGCGCGACGAGATCTTGTGGGACGAGATAAACCAGTTTGCCCGGCGCCACGTCTTTGGATCTCCCCAAGTGGCGCAGGGCGCGGTGAGGTGTCCGATTGCTTTCGAGTGAACGCGATGTTTGGGGATAGCGTCACCCGGGCGATCGGACACCACTGCCGTAACACGGCTCCTTTCCCAGAAACCTTTTCCCTCTTGGCACGTCAATCAGGTAAGGTAGTAAGTGATTGTTCACTGATCTTCAACCTACGAGTTCGGGATTCCGGCGCTATCGTGCCGTAGGAGTGTCGGTGGCCGCGCATCTGGCGGTGTTAGCCGTGCTTGTGTTCCATAATCCCAGGGTGATCGATCTGAGCCCCGCCTGGCTCGCCTATGGAGACGGCACGCACTCCTACAAACTGGTTTACCTTCCAGCGGGCGCCAACAATGATGACACTCCGCCTGACGCGGCCAAGTTGCTATTCCCGCCGCGAATGATCAAGCCGCGCCCGCAATCCCAGCCGCCAAAGCCTGCGCCGGAACCGCAGCAGGTCCCTGCAATTGCCGACGCGGAAGCGGGCGACCACAATTCCCGCGCTGGATCTCCGCTTGGTACCATGATTGACGGACCGATCACCGGCCATGAAGTCCACGTCGCATATCCGGTCGTGTATCCAGATCCTCCCGTGGAGCGCGCCGAACTTCCCCGGGACCTGCAGGGTGACGTCGTCATTGAAGTCACGATCGACTCCCAGGGCAACGTCGTCGAAACCAAAATTGTGCAGGCTATCGGCCACGGGATCGACGAAAAGATCGAGGCCACCCTGCGCCGCTGGCACTACCAGCCGGCCACGCTCGACGGCACGCCAGTCGCCTCCAGGCACGACGTGCACTTCCATTTTCCGTCATGATTTGCGAGTTGTTCGATGGAAAGACGGGCGCCTCGCCCATCCAGCCTCCATGAGCAAATTCGCCATTTGTTCGCCTATGTGCTAAACTTGCTCGCCATCCGACGGAGAGGCGACCGAGGAATCATCAACGATGCGCAAAGCAATCAACCACCTGAAGAAATCCGACCCCGTGATGGCGGCGATCATCGAGCGTATCGGGCCGTGCCGCATGCAGTTTGGCGAGCCCACGTTTCACGCGTTGGCCGAGGCGATCCTCTATCAGCAACTGAACGGCAAAGCGGCCGTAACCATCTTCAATCGATTCACCGCTCTTGCCGGCGACCCCCTGACCCCGGAGGGCATTCTCAAACTCACCGATGCCGAAATGCGCGGCGTCGGACTGTCCCGGCAGAAGACGGCCTATCTGCGCGATCTCTCCGAGAAGACCAAGGCCGGCCTGCTGGAGTTCGAGCGCATGCCGGAACTGCCGGAAGAGGAAGTGATCGCGCATTTGACCCAAGTCAAGGGCGTCGGCGTCTGGACGGCGCACATGTTCCTCATGTTCACCTTGCGGCGTCCGGATATTCTGCCTACCGGCGATTACGGCGTGCAGGCTGCCATCAAGAAGCATTACAAAAAACGCAAATGGCCGAAGCCCGCAGTGATGGAGAAGATCGCGAAACCCTGGGCACCCTATCGCTCAATCGCGTGCTGGTATCTGTGGAGAAGCCTGGATATTAAGACGGTGGAAAGAAAGGAAGCAATCGACAGGTAGCGCTGGCATCTTGCCGGCTGTCGCCAGGGCATCCTGCCCTCGCCGATGACTTCTCTTCGATTCGAGCCGGTTTCGGGAAGGGCACGACCTTCAGTCGTGCCGCTAACCCTCGAAAAAGATGCCGCGTTTTAGCGCCTCCGCTCTTATCGAGGTGCACCGGCTGAATCCTTCAGAAGCCCTGCTACCGTCTTCAGGATCTCGCGCGAAAGCGCCTCGTCCGACACCGCGCGCGCCAGAGCCATCGCCCCGACGAGCGCACTGAAAGTCAAAATCGCTCTCGTTCTTGCCATACGCTTGTCTTTGGCTGGACACAACGCGGCAATCAACTGAATGTCGTTCCGGACCTGTTCGGAGGTAAGCGCACGGGTCCGCTCGTCGCTGCGTGCGATCTCCGGCGCCAGCGCGCTGAAGGCACAGCCCGTGCCCGGATTATCGCGGTGCGCTTCGTTCAGATATTCGTCAATCAGCTTTTCATAGGACATTGGCCGTCCGCCGGATTTGGCAGCGTCCACTCGACGCTTCCAACCACCGAATGCAGAGTTGACCGCTTCGGACACTAAGTCGTCACGCGAATCGAAGTGCTTGTAGAAGCCGCCAACCGTCAGGCCAGCCTCCTTCATCAGCTCCGCAATTCCGAACCCCGCAAGGCCCTTTTCGCGGAATCTCCTCGAGGCAATGGCAACGATGCGCTTATGAGTTCTCGCTTTTTGGGCTTTGGAATAGCCCATGTGTCCCTCCACAAAAATAAACTGCAACTAAATCAGGATTACGAATCTAATCCTGTAAATGGATTATAACAATAATCCAGAAAACGCGCTAAACTGGTCCGAACGAAAGGAGTTTCCCCATGCGGCAGTTGCAACTCACAGCTCACGGCGAACCTTCAGATGTCATCCAACTCAACACCGTCCCCGAACCGGCTCTCGGCCCGGACGAAGTTCTCATCTCGATGGAAGCGGCCCCCCTCAATCCATCAGACTTTCTGTTCGTAAGCGGCAAATACGGCGTCCAGCCGGCCTTCCCATCCCCGGTAGGCGCGGAGGGTGTCGGCCGAGTCGCTAAGATTGGATCGAAGGTTGATGTTGCCCTGCGGGGCAAGCGAGTCCTGATTCTTCCCACCTACGAGCAGGGCACGTGGGCAGATGAAGTTGTCGTCTCAACGCGAAACATCGTGCCCGTGAGCGACGAAGCGGATCCCCTGCAACTCTCCATGATAGGGATTAACCCTGCTACCGCCTATCTCTTGCTGAACCGCTACGTTTCCCTGATGCCCGGCGACTGGATCGGTCAAACCGCGGCCAACGCGGCCATGGGTCAGTACATCATTGCGCTCGCGAAGCTTGCAGGAGTCAAGACGCTGAATGTCGTTCGGCGCGCAGAAGCTGCCGAACAGGTGCGGCAGTGGGGAGGTGACCGCGTAGTCCTCCAGAGCGACAACCTGCACAAGGATATTGAGGAGGCTCTCGACGGAAAAAAACTTAGCCTCGTCCTCGATATGTTGGGAGGAACTCCCGTGGGCGAGTTGGCCAAATCACTGAAACCTGGCGGTTCGGTTGTCGTCTACGCCATGCAAAGTGGGCAGTTCCCAGCGATGCCTCCCGTAGAGTTCATCTACCGTGGTCTTAGCCTCCACGGATTCTGGCTCATCAATTGGATACGCAACGCGCCACACACCGAGATCGAGGAGATTTACCAGAAGCTCGGAGACCTCGTAGCGGATGGATCGCTCTCCGCCGCAGTGGAGCATGTGTACCCGCTCGACCAGTTCAAGGAGGCGTTCAAGCAATCCTTGAAATCGAATCGCAGCGGCAAGATCCTGTTCAAGTTTGGGGGTTACAAAAAATAATTTCAGCCCGGGTGCCCCATCCTAACGTCGCGCCCTTCGACGTTAGAGCCTGCCCTGAGCGGAGTCGAAGGGATGGGATTCCACAGTCGCCGCGCTCTCGGGATTTTCTCGAACTACATGTCAGTGTCATGCTGCTTTCTTCGTGAGTCGAGCTTAGCCGCGTGCTCAAAGACTAGCTATTGTAGTCATGTCGTGGGTCCGCAATCCCCGGGTCCGGCCTGAGCAGTTCCTCGCGGATCGCTTGCAGCTTCTCCTTAGCCGACAGGCAGGCTTCCAGGGCGGTTTCGATGTAACCCTGCTCGCTCGCCGCTCGCACTACGTGCAAGTCGCCATCCACATCGCGAATCAGGCGCTGGATCGGCTCGACCGAGTTGCTCATTGTGCCTCCGCGTACACGATACTAAGTGTGCAGAATCGGAGTCTGTGCCATCTTACTCAGGTTATGGGGCCGAGTTTCCCGTGACAATCGCGGGAAGGAGTAGACAAAGCGCGCGGTCCCGTGGGTTACGGAGAGGAACCAATGCGCCCTCTATTGCTTTATAAGTAGTAAAGTGACGCACCGGATGCGGGTCCGGCTCACTGTACGCTACCGTACATTCGCACGTACGTTCCTGTCAAGTATTATTCGTGGTTTGGAGTCACATTCGTGATCCTCCACGCGCGTCCGATCATCGTGATTTATTCGCGAGAAGGGGAGCACCCGGCGAGTTAGTAGCCCGTCCCGAAGATTGGCTCGTGTAGAGCGGACACTCCCTTCCGTTAATGCACTTTGCATACTCTGCTTTCGCTTGCTTGAGGATAGGGATTTCAGAGTCTGCGTCCTTCCAGAGCGTGAGAAATTCCTGGTATTCCGCGACGGCTTTTGGGGTTTTCCCTTGCAGGACATTAGCGCGGGCAAGGCCTAGACGCGCCAGGGCACCGATCAGCTCGTTCTGCACGACGCCGGGATGATCGATGATCTTCTGGAACTCCGCTGCCGCCTCACTACCATGACGCGCAACCAGGTGCGCTTGCCCGCGAACATAAGCGGGATACAAACTGAGAGTGAAAGCCCTGTCGCCCACTGCTCCGAGTTCGTAGGGAGCGGCAACCTCCACCGCTTCGATTGCCTTCGAGGCCTGATTGCGATTCAGGGCGATCCGGGCGCGAATCGTTGGCAGGTAGTTGTACTTTACCAGCGTGTCTTCCGGGAAACGTTGGACCAATTCGTTTGCCCGTGCTTCTGACTCCCCCACATCGCCCGAGAAGGCCAGTGCCAGCGCAGCCGCAGCCAGTACCTCCCGGCCCCTGGAAAGGCGAAGGGCAGCAGTAACTCGCTCTCTGGCCTGAACAGGATTCCCCATTAGGGATTCGCGCAGTGCTGAAAAGCCTTCGTAGACTGCGGCGGTCTCCACTTCTCCTAACCCCTTGGCTGACACGACTGCGTGACGCGAAAGCTCTCGTGCCTTACGCAACTTGCCCGTGTACGCGGCGGTATCGGCCTCCAGGGTGAAGAACCAATCTTCCACTTCTGGTTTTTCCGAACTCCAAACTGTCTGCAACTTCATTCCAGATGGATCGTTTTCGAGAAAGGCAATCACATAGAGCTTGCCACGCAGCTCGGGAGTGTCAAACCCCTTCGACAATGCCTGCTCGGCTGCAGCCCGGGCGTCCCCCAGGCGATTCAGATACACGTAGTCGGAAACGACATCGGCATGCGTTGTCCCTTTCGTCGGGTCGAGGCGAAGGTTCTCAAGGTCCTCGGCAAGGACCCTGTCATATCGGCCAAGCTGAGTGTCGATCCCGCCCAAGTTGGCCAGTGGTATGTAATCTCGCGGGTAGGCGTGTTTCCAGATTTCATAAATCCTCCGCGCCTTCTCCAGGTCGCCGATAGCCAGACCGTAATAGTTGGCTTCGATGTAGAACTTCTCCCGTGTGCTGACACGTTCCCTCATCTCGTACGCTTTCCTAGCTTGGTCGGCCGCAAGCAGTTGTTCCCCTAGATTCATGTACGTCATGCCGAGGGAGGAGTAGGCCATGGCGAACTGCGGGTCGAGCTGAATCGCATGTTGATAAAGAGGTACGACTGCAACATTCTCGCCCTTGACCGCCAGTATGTTGCGTCCCAGACTATAAGCCTGCAGAGCCTCAAGCGAAGGGGTTGTGGCCTGTTCCAGCGGCGTGTCGAAGGTTTGGACGGAACTGAGCGACTCGCCCAACTTAGTTCTAATCTCAGTGGCTGCATTTCCCAGCGCGTGGAGCACCTGCCGCTTCGAGCCTGCCACGACTTGGGCTTGCGCCAAGGTCCGTCCTTGATGGCAGTCCACAGCACTGAGGCCGATCACATACTCGCCTTCCAGGTTTGCGATGGAACCTTCCAGCAACGCCACACTGCCATCGCGTTGGCACACCTCTCCCGCCAATTGCCGGGTAAGTTTTGCGTTCGCAGGCTGGGCCATCAGGCGGAGTGTGTCTGCGATTTGCTCGTCCGAGACCACATCCAGAAATGGCGACTGTTCAAGTTGAACCGCCAGCCCTTGCCGGAGCGTCCCATCGAAAACCGGGTCACCGGTGGCGTTTGTGAAATCCGCAAGAACAATCGAGTCTTTCTCGGTAAGCTTTGGCGGCGTACGGAGATAGGAGGTGACTCCTGCGGCCAGAATCGCAATAAGAAGCGCCGACGCCACAACCGTCGCAATCTTGACGTTGCGATTCTTTAAGAAACGAACAGGAGCGTTTGCGACCGCTTCGCTATTTTGGTCGCGCGTTTTCTGCGGATCACTGGCTCGTGACGGAATGCCGGGAACAACGGCCGCTGCTTCGGTGCTGGTAACTGGAGCAATAAATCGATAGCCACGGCGCGGCATCGTTTCTATGAACCGTGGGTGCTCCGCCGAATCTTCGAGCACCTCCCGCAGCCGATTGACGGCCGTGTTCAAGCTGTGCTCGAAATCCACGAAGGTGCCCTCAGGCCAAAGCTGCTCGGTTAGCTCCTTTCGAGTAACGAGTTGGCCGGGAGAGGCGAGAAGCGCCGAGAGTATTTGAAACGATTGTTCCTGCAGAACGATGACACGCCCGTTAATTCGCAACTGGCGCAAGTCGGGATCGAGCTCGAATTCACCGAAACGGAAGCAGTGGCGGGACTCTGCTGTATTTCCCATCGGGACAGACCTCACCCGAAAATCATCCACGAGAGTTTAGCACGCAAACGACTGGCTCTTTCCCCGCTATCCCAACATGGTGAAAGACTGTGGCTTACCCGATGTTATCAATATGTGACCTTCTCGTTATTTGACCGTGAAGGCCGGTTGACTCAAACTCCCCGCTGATCGCAGCCTGGCTTCTCCCGGTCTACGGCCAGGCGCGAGCCACACAATCTTGCAGGAGAAAATCTATGAGGACCAGAAACCTTGCATTCAGCGTAACCTTCACCCTATTAGTCGCGTTGGCAACGTCCGCCTTGCTTGCGGCGCAAGAGGAACGTGCCATGCACCATCGTTATAAGCTCATCGACATGGGAACGTTCGGCGGACCGGCTAGTGTCATCTACGGGCTGACGGGTCCTCTCAACAATCGAGGGGTTGCCACCAGTTGTGCCGACACCTCCAACTTGGATTCAAACTACCCCAACATCAATCCCTTTTTCGGTTCAGACCCCTACATTCAGCATGCCTTCCGCTGGCAGAACGGCAGGCTGCAGGATCTAGGCACCCTCCCTGGTGGTACGAGCAGCTGTTCCCAGTGGGTCAACGACAGGGGTCTGATCGTTGGCGCTTCCACAAACGGGCAAATTGATCCTCTGCTCGGAGTTCCGGAAATTCACGCCGCTCTCTGGAAGGGTGAGTCCGTGTTCGACCTCGGAACATTAGGCGGGAACGAGAGCGTTGCCTATAGCCTGAACAAGCACGCCGGAATTGTTGGGGGAGCGCTGAACACAATCTCCGATCCGTACACAAGTAGTTTCTTTAACTTCTTCATCTCTGGGGCAACTCAAGTGCACGCGTTCCTGGCGAAACAAGATGGCATCATGCACGACTTGGGAACCTTGGGCACCGGCACTGACAGTATGGCCTTCTATGTCAATAACGAAGGTCAGGTAGCAGGGCAGTCGTTCACGGATACCGCCGTCAACGCCAGCACCGGATTGCCCACAATGCATCCATTTCTCTGGGAAAACGGCAAAATGAAAGATCTGGGCACTATTGGAGGCACGCTGGTCCAGCAAATCGCGGGCCTCAATGCGAAAGGTCAAGTCCCGGGCGCAATGAACGTGGCCGGCGACAACTCATACCATCCCTTTTTGTGGGACGGGCAATCGCTCGTCGATCTGGGCACTTTTGGAGGAAACTACGGAGTCGCATTCGGGATGAATGATGCAGGGGAAGTTGTCGGGTGGGCAGGCATCCCGGGCGATCAAATCCCTCATGCGTTTTTGTGGAGAGATGGCCTCCTGACGGACCTTAACTTCCTGGAGGGCGATGACAAGAGCCTTGCCGAAGTCGTCAACGCAAGCGGACAGATTGTTGGCTGGTCGGCTTACTCACAGGGGAACACTCACGTATTTCTCTGGGAAAACAATGGTCCGATGGTCAACCTGCAAAACCTCGTTATCAGTGGACCAAACCTGACTTTGACGCCGGACCTGTTCATCAACGATCGGGGCGAGATCACTTCCAACGCTCTGACACCCGACGGCAACAATCATGCGGTTGTGCTGATCCCGTGTGACGAGAATCACCTGGGCATCGAGGGATGTGACTACGCGCTTGTGGATGGAAGTGCGGCGGCGGATTCGGGTGGGCAAGTGCAGTCTCGATCGACGACAAAAACCCGCAAGCCTCCGAGTGCATTCGAGTCTTCGCTCCAGGGACAGAGGTTCAACCGACATGCGGCCCCTAAGCCGTGGAAGTAGATCCTGACTGCTAGCGGCATCGGCGGGCCCACATCTGTCCCCCAGAAAGGCGGGTGGGCCCGATTAACGCGGGAAGTGTAATCCGGGTTTTTTGAAAACGTTGAAGTGAAACAACTGGGGGTGCGCCCCTTCTCACGCTTTTTGAGAAGGGGCCCGCGACGCTGTCGCCTCACCCCACGGTTACGGTTATCAGCGGGGCACTTCTTAAAGGCAAGAAGCGGGATTCCCAGACAAGTCCACTCTGAAGTTTTTCATCACACCATCCGGTGACCCTCACAGACGCGCAACTCGCCCAATGCGACAATGAGAGCTGACCGGCAAAGCCGGAGCGCCGTCTTCCAGAAGGTCCGAGAAGCCGCAGCCGCCAGTTACTCTTTGATAAACCAAGCTGTTCAGCGAAATGAAGCGAATTCAAGAAAAAAGCGCCAAATCCCTCCCAAAACCGCCCCAAAACGGGAATTTAGGCCGAAAATCGAGCTTAAGTCCATATCCATGTAGTCGTTAGGAGTAAGTCCTGTAACATCATAGCGTTGCGGGGAATTCGGGGGGGGGGGGGGGGGGGGGGGGGGGGGGACATAAAGTAATATACTGCATAATACCCATCCAGTAAACATCCAAAAATGGAGTAAAAACCGCAAAAATTCGGAGACCCCTCCGAACCAACTTTCTCTGCCAAATAAAAAACCCTCTCCACACATCTGAGAGGGTTTGCGAACTGGTTGGAGAAATTTTATGCGGCGCGTACGACGTTGCCCGCCTGGAAGCCCTTCGGGCCTTTCAGCAGATCGAACTCGACGGTCTCACCTTCGTTCAGCGAGCGGTAGCCGTTCTCCTGGATGGCCGAGAAATGCACGAATACATCCTCGCCGTTGGAGCGCTGGATGAATCCGTATCCCTTCGCCCCGTTGAACCACTTCACAGTACCCTTCTCTCTCACAAAGAAACTCCTTTCACCTGGTCTAAGAATTATTCTTCCGTCTCTTTTCTGTTTGCCCCGATTTGCCGGACATCCGTTTTACCGGACAGCCGATACAGGACACTCTCTCAAAGCGACGGTAAGAATCTTGCTGGCGTCGCCGCGGCGAGCAATGACGCACCAACAAAAACGGCTCCCCCGCATTCCGTCGAACGGTTGCCCGCGACGAAATGCCGTGAAGCCGCGAAAACGAAGGCGCGATATCCCACTGCTGACACGGAAACGTCAATCCTGCTTGCTCACTTCTGGTCACTCGCCAACCGTATCCGATTGACGAAGCACCAGATAATAGCAGGAAGATTCCGATTGGCAAGCGCGAAATTGCGGAAACATTAATTTGGAGACTGCCGAGAACGAAGGGGAACGAATATGACCGTGAGGTTCAATTCGAAGCCAAGCACCTTGGACGCAAGCCCAGAGTGCCTCGACGGAAGGCCGTAAGTATTTGATAATATTGAGAAACCAGTGTCCTCAATCACTCCCATTCAGCTTTCCGACAAGAAAGGCGCAGCCGAGCTTCGCGCCGCTCCGGCCGAAGGAATCTTGCGCTCCACTGCGCGCTATTTGCTTCGGACCGAAGTGCACACTTTCGCCTTTTCCGTCGCCGCCAACTTCATTCTGTCCTTCTTCCCCTTCCTGCTGCTGATGATGACGCTGATCCGATACGTCATTCGTTCCCAGGTGATGTATGGTGTCGTCGAGAGTCTGCTGCGCGACTATCTTCCGACTGGCCAGGAATTTGTGATCCGGAACCTGAATGCGCTGGTTGGGACGCATCATCGGGCAGAAGTGTTCTCGCTGGCCATGCTGCTGATTACCTCCACCGGAATTTTTCTGCCGCTGGAAGTTGCGCTGAACCGCGTCTGGAGATTTCGCAATAACCGCTCTTACTTGCGAAATCAGCTGATGTCGCTCGGTCTGGTGTTTGCCAGCGGATCGCTTGCCCTGCTCTCGGTAGGATTGACCGCCAAAAACGTAGCCATCCTGAAGAATGTGCTGCTTGGCTATGACGGCTGGTATGTGCAAGTGGTGGACTTCGTGATCATGAAGATCTTTGCGATCCTCGCCAGCATTGCGATATTCTTCCTCATCTACTGGCTGTTGCCGAACGGCAAGGTGCCGGCTAAGGGAGTCCTGCCGGCAGCGGTGATCATGGGATTACTCTCCGAGGCGCTGAAGTACGCTTATATATATGCCTTGCCGCGGCTGAATTTCGCGGAAGTGTATGGCCCGTTCGCCATCTCGGTCAGCCTGATGTTCTGGGCATTCCTGTCAGGGCTGCTGCTGCTGACGGGAGCGCATCTATCGGCACGAAAACATTTGCTGGGCTAAAAAGAGACGTGGCAAGCCGCGTCTCTACGGGAGATCAAACATGCCTCACAGTCTCCATCGAGTTGCGGAGTTCGGAAAAGTCTTTTCCACGAAACCGAAGACGCGGCTGGGCTGGACACGGAAGATCGGTTCTCCCATGCTGCGCGGATCCATCTTGTATTTCTTCTTGTAGGCAATCGCGACACGCTCCTGCTCCGCCGCATCGGTGGCTTGAGTCGCCAGACCCTCAATAATCACGGCTTCTTGGCCATCGTCGTTGGTAATCGTGCATGCGGGATTGGCTGCGAGGTTCTGACCCTTGCGCGATTTGCGTCCAGTCGAGAAGAAGAAAGCATCGTCGAGCCACACTCCCCACACCGGCATCACATGCGGACGCGCCTGCCCCGCGTGAATCGTGGCCAGCCAGAACGTCCGGCAGTTGTTCATTTTCCTGGCAACCCAGGTCCACGGAAGCAGGCCAGTACCATCTTTAGCTCCGACAATGCCATAGCCGGGAGCAAATGGACGGTCCGCCGTGGGTTGGGACTTGGCAGCGGTGTTCGCGGTTGTCGCTGATCGTGACGCTGATCGTGACGACGATTGCTTCGCGGGACGCGCAGGCATATAAGAACCTCCTTGACTCGTGTGGCGCGGGCGTGCCGTACCATGCGGATCAAAACTACTCAGGCAGTCATCCTACACAAACATAAGCGGCCCAGCTAACGAATCTCATTCTGGTGCGTCTGTTATGGGACCTTCAACGGAAAATTGGCGGAAGAATCGAATGAGACTGGTTAAGTTTGCTATCACTCTCTCCCTGGCAATGATCACGGCTGTGGCATTGCCGGCACAATCAGCAAAACTCACGCAGCCCGCTACTGGCAAGATTCAAGTAGCAGTCGCCATCTCCGACGGCGCCGTGATGATCGACTTCGCTGGGCCGTGGGAGGTCTTCAGCGATGTGATGCTGCATACAAAGGGTCAAACCCACGAAGAGATGCACCCGTTCCACCTTTATACCGTCGCAGAGAACGCGAAGGCTATCCGTACTTCCGGGGGAATGCAGGTCGTCCCTGATTACACTTTCGAGAATGCTCCGAAGCCCAATATCGTCATCGTGCCCGCTCAGAACAATGACTCGCCAAAAATGATGGCGTGGATCCAGAAAATGAGCAAGCAAAGCGATGTTTTGATGTCGGTGTGTACGGGTGCATTCCTGCTCGCTCAGTCCGGTGTGCTTGACGGGAAAAGCGCGACGACACACCATGAAGCGTATGCCACCATGGAACATGCCTATCCCAAGATTTCGGTGCAAAGGCGGATGAGATATGTACAGAGCGATCCTGTGATCTTTACTGCCGGGGGACTGAGTTCAGGGATTGACCTGGCGCTTCACGTGGTCGAACTTTATTACGGACGTGAGGTGGCGGATGAAACGGTCCAGCATCTTGAATATGAAGGTATAGGCTGGTCGGGCAATGGTGCAGCCAGCGTAGATTTTACGAGGCCCGCTAAAGCGGGATTGCACGCGACATTGGACAACCTTTCCAACAGCACATTTGAGAATCCATCGACCGAATTCAGCCGTAAAGGGGAAGGTGTTGAGTTCTCGTTTGGCGGCGATCCGGCCTACAAGGGCACGCTTACCGAAGATGGAAACACAATTGATGGAACTCTTTATATGAGCGACGGCAGCACCGCAATTTTAAAATGGACGCGGTCAAAAGCTCTTGTTAATAATGGGACGGTTGTCCCCCGGATTTTGCCGATCAACGGCGACTGGAATGGGAAGCTCGACGTGAATGGCAAACGCGCGAACTTTATCCTGCATATTCAGGAGTGAAGGTCCTGGAATGAAAGTCCTGACCGTTTCGCACGTGCAATCGGATCACTTACTCGCAACGTTACGCGGGCGAGTCGCCCGGCGTCCACACTAATTCCTCTTCAACTCCTGCACCGCGCGGTAGGCTTGATCGATGGCGCTGTCGGTGTACGCGTATGCGCCTGCGTCCGAGTTCGCGATCGCCAGCCGGCCGAACGGTTTGCGCGCGACCTCGCATGGGGTCTCCCCGCCTTCCAGCCAGAACTGGTCGGCCAGCGAATTGTATTCATAGGCGTAGCCGTGCGGCCAGCGGTTGACCGTGATTTCCAGGATGTCGCGTGCGGCGTCAAGTCCACCCGGACCCAATATGCGCGCCAGTTGCTCGCGAATGTTGCGCTCGTAAGTTTCGAACGTCGTGCTATAGAGCTGGATGCGCCCCAGCTTATGCTGCTCGCGCGCCGGGCGTCCCGGCTTGCAGGCTGCCTTCATCATGTGCACTACGATCGGCTCGTCCGGCTTTTTCGTGCATTCATAGCCGCCGATGCTGACGGGAAGATCCAGGCTCACGCTGGTGTGGTACATGCCGGGCGAATAAATCGTACTTGCGCCCAGCTTCTGGAAGGCGCTCCAGTTGCGCACCAGCACATTGTTGTAGAGCAGCGGAACTTTCTGCGCCGAGGCGAGCGCTTCTTTCTGCGAGTCAGGCAATTCCTGCGCGATGTATGGAATCACCACATGCCAGCACGCCAGAATGCAGTTCGCGGCGCGCACCGTCTTCAACTTCCCCCCGGTAAAGTAGCTGACCTCCACTTCCTTCGCTGAGGCGGGATCGCCGCGGTGATTCACCTTAACCACGGTGCTGTTCAGCCGGATGCGCGTTGAAGAAGACGGCACATCGAGTTTTGAGTAATCGGCCTTCGCCACCACCACGCCGGTGGCCGAGTTTCCTGGAATCGCGGCTGGGATCAGCTTGCGCACGAGCAGCCGGGCGATCGAAGCGTTGCCGTCGGGAAAGTGAAAGAAGTATTTTTCCGCTTCGTCGCTGTGGATGGCGTCGCGGTTCATCCCCTTGCCCGGTGCGGGATCGAGTTTGAGGCCCTTGAATCCCGGCATTTCCAGGCCCCAGGCATCTTGCGCGGGGACCGCATCAATGCCGAAGCCGAACAGCGGGTGCGGGAAGGCCTGGAACAATTTCACGATCTCATCGCTCACGCCGGCCGTGTCGGTCAAGTATTTCGCATAGCTCATGCGTGCCAGGCGCGCCTTCTTTTCTTCGGAACTGAGACCGGGAAAATAATCCTTCTCCTCAGTGAGCAGACGCTGAAAATCTGCCTTGGCCTTCGCCGACAGCGGAGCTTCTTTCAGAAATTCCCGCAAGCCCGCTTCGCCGCCCACATCGTTGACGCCGCTCTCATCCCATCCGGCATGAACAGCGTTCGGGACCAGCTTGTCGGCCCCAAAGGTTTCCTTATCGAAGAAAATGCGCGGCTTCAGACCCAACGAACGGTAGAGATCCTTGCTGACGTACTTTGGATACGAAGGCACATCAATACCGAGCTCTTCGATCAGAGACTTCGCGACTGCGCTATAAGGCCACGGGCTTTCAATGGAATACGTACCGCCGAATCCCAGAATCGTGCGGCTGCTCGCGCGAAATTCGTTGCGCTTGGCGTGCCCGCCGAAATCGTCGTGGTTCTCAAGAATCAGGACGCGCGCCTTGTCACCCGCGGCCTTGCGGAAATAATGCGCCGCGGCGAGTCCGCTGATGCCTCCGCCCACGATCACCAGATCGTAAGATTCACGCGTGTCCACGGCCTTGGGAGCGTCGTCCCAGAAAGCACCGTCGCGGACTTTGTGCATGGTTTCGAACGATCCGGCATGACTTCCGCGCAAGCCGGTTTTGCCGGGAGGATAGTAACCTGGGACGTCCTGCGCTTCTAATTGCAGATCGGCGGATGCTGCAGCCCACATTTCCGGCGGGATTACAGAAGCTCCCACCGTGAGTGCGACTCCGTTCAGAAAATCCCGGCGCGTGATTTTCGCGCCCATCCCCAGTGCTCGGTCGCGTTCGCTTTTTGCAGATGGCCCAAGTTCGTCTGACACAAAATCCTCCGGCGAGGCAGTGTAACATTTCCGGCGCGGGATTTAGCTCCCCTGGTAGTGCGGGAACGGCCGTCCCGAGACTGTGTTCCGACTCCTGTGTCGTCCCTCCGGGACTCAACTTTGTTCCACTTTGCTACCCGGCACTGACGTGCCGGGCTTTCCTGTGTCGCCGCTTCGCGGCTGGAGGAATGGCGCCGTTCACTTTGTTGCGGCCCTTGGGATTGCGACACAGACTCGTCCCGCCCGTACAGCCGAGCGGAACTCGGCACATCGGAAGGTAGATGCCCTCGGCCGCTAATGCCTCGTCCCGCCGTCGTTGCCGCCGTCTGTCCCGCGAAGACTGGCCGCCTCGAGGCCAGACTGCGCCGTCGCTTCTAACACCTCATCCCAAAACGAAGTATTCGGGTCGACCGCGGCCACCCCGATCTGACCTGCTGCCGGAGTATTCTCGCCTCCTACCCACGCGACTCGAAACTCCTCCTTCTTGTGCAGGCGCGAGAGAGAAATCTTGTCGCCCAGCCTAAGCATCCCGTGGATGCCATCCAACAGCGCTCCGCGCCGGCTGATATTGACCGTGATGACTCTCTGATCCAGAGGGCGACCGCTGACGTCGGTACCGGTAAGCAGCACCGGCAACGCCAGATCGATCCGCGGGTCGCGGCGCTTGCCCAGCCGCTGCGCGCGCAAATCGTTCAGAAACTGCACCATGGTCAGGGACGCCCCTGAGCGAACCAGTTCCAGGAGCGGGTCGGACGATTCGGCGTTCTGCGCGGGGTCGGGCGCGGGATTCGGCGCCGCGCGCTGGCCTTCCTTCCGCCCAACGAAAATTCGCGGAACCTCGCGATTGCCCACCAGCCGACCGATCAGTTCCCCCACCCGCGCCCGCTGATCGTGCCCTTGCACCAGCGTGAACTCGACTCCCATGCCCATTTGCGGATGTGACACCCGCACCACTCCCTCCAGCAGACATTCCGCGTTCGACTCCCGAATGCTCAGCAGCACCGGAGTATCGGCGGGAAATGGCGTAGCGGTCTCCAGGTAGCATGCGCCCGCGCTGATATCGGTCAGGCGCCAGCGTCGCGATCGAACTGGTTTTGCAGCCGCGCTGGGTTCTTGATCTGACTGCGGCCGCTCTGCAGCAGGCGATGGGATCTCTTCGATCCTCCAATCCGTGGGGGCATACTCGATTCCCCAGAAGTTGCCAGGGACCTCGAGTTCCAGGCCGACCAGCCAGGTCTCGGGATCACCGCCCAGTGGAACCACCTCCGCCACTCGCGCCGTGGTGTGCCGTTTTGCCGACACGATTTCGAGCCGGACCTGAATGCCATGCGCGAGCTC
Source organism: uncultured Acidobacteriaceae bacterium (assembly GCA_963789205.1). GTDB lineage: Bacteria > Acidobacteriota > Terriglobia > Terriglobales > Acidobacteriaceae > Acidiflorens. The sequence goes on along the minus strand of CAWBJV010000004.1, from coordinate 554,365 downwards.
GCGTGGAGCGATCAACCCACATCCATGCGCGTTCACCAGGGTGGTGTTGCACTGCTCGGAAAATGTTATGGCCGCGTCGAGGCTGGTGAGCAGCACGGGAACTTCGAGCGGCAGCCGCGTGCTGCGCCGGATAGCATGCTGTGTTTTTTCCGAAGGGCACATGGGTTAGCAGGCAAAAGGTTCTTCGGCCCGAAAGCGTCGATTTTAGAACCAGTGCCGTCGACTGCGGCAACAATTATCCACTGACCATGCTAGATCACAAGAGAGCTCCGGGCACGTAATTTCGCCGTCCCCGTTTACAGTTAGACACTAGGGAAACTCTGACTAAGTTGGTTTTGGGAGACAGGGGAGCGCCCGGGATTTCTGGTAGAGACGAGGCGAGCCCCGTCTCTCCGGTCGAAGCTGGGCCGCTATCCAACCTTGATCGCCGTATCGGGCGTCTGGAAGGCGATCTTGTGACTGCCATCGCAGAAAGGCTTGTTGGCGGAAGCGCCACAGCGGCAGAGGGAAAACACCGTCTTGCCCGTCAGGTCGTATTTGTTGCCATCGGCGTCCACCATTTCGATAACGCCGTTGGGATCGTCTATGCGCAAAGGACCGTTATTGCGCACTGTAATCGTGACTTGCGCCATGAAACCTCCGGTGAAGATGAGTACCTTTCAAACTATCGCACAATCTGAGTCATTGAGTCATTGAGGTATTGAATCACTACGAAGAGGTCAGTGACTCAATGACTCAATGGGTTCTCACTTCCGCCACCGGTCCACCACTTCCCACCACAGCATCTTCAGCCACTCATCAAAAGTGACTTTGGCCCATTCGCGGTTCGTCCACCAGGCTTCGCCGAATTGGGCTGGATTGCGAGCCGCGGCCGCGTTGAACTGGTATTGTGGCAGACGATGGCGAAAGATCATCAAGGCGCGGCGGGTGTGATATTCGGAGGTCACGATCAGCACCCGATGTGCGCTCAGTGACTGCAGGCATCGGCTTACATCGTCGGCTTCAGCCATGGTCGAATATCCGTCGATCGAGCAGATCGAGACACGGTTTGCTTCTCCAAGACTGTTCACGTATTTCTGCGCAATCTCGCCCAGTTGCTGATCGTAGATCACATCTCGCGTCTCAGCATCCAGAAACACGTGCGGCGCTATTCCCTGGCGCAGCAGTTCCAGAGCACGGGCCGCACGGACGTTAGTTTCCCCAGCCAGTACCACAATGGCATCGGACTTTTCGGGATCGTCCACCACCAGAAAGCGCGCCGCCTGGCTAGCGAACGCGGCAAAGATAACGACCAGGAACAACACGATCAGTAGTCGGAAGAATCGCATGTGAGGTGCATGTTACTGTACCCGCACGTTACTAAGGAAACCATTGCGCGGGCGAATTCGATTACGGCAGTAATCAAGATCGCAATCCGCCCTGTAAAAATCGCAGGAAAATCGTATGACGACCACAACTTCCGCGGCCCAAGCGCAACTTCCAATGCTAGAATTATTTCTTGCCATATTATGGATACTCAACTCACCGCTTCTTCCCTGCTTACCGACTTAAAAAGCCGCATCGAGGCGCGCCAGGCTCGGGTCGGAATCATCGGCCTCGGCTACGTCGGATTGCCTCTGGCCCTGCTCTATAGCGAACAGAAATTTCCCGTCACCGGTTTCGATATCGATCAGCGAAAAATCGACACCCTCGCCAGCGGCGGCACCTACATTTTCCGCATCACTCCCGAGGAGATTGCGGCTGCCAAGTCGAACGGCTTCAAAGCCACGGCCGACTATTCGCAGATCACCGCCATGGACGCGATCATCATCTGTGTCCCCACGCCGCTCAACGAATATCACGAACCCGACCTCAGCTACATCACCAACACCGCTCACGCGGTAGCGCCCCATCTGCGCGCGGGGCAGATCGTCATTCTTGAGAGTACTACCTATCCCGGCACCACCGAAGAAGTCCTGATTCCGATTCTCGAACAGGAAAACAAGGCCGGCTTGAGAGCTTCCCGCAAGGGCGCAGCCAGCGACAAAGACGTCTGGGTCGCATTTTCGCCCGAGCGCGAGGATCCCGGCAACACCCAAGTGGCTCGTCACGATATTCCGAAAGTGATTGGCGGACTCGATCCGCAGGCCAGCGAAATCGCGGCCGCGCTCTACGGCGCCATCTTTCGCCGTACCGTTCCCGTCTCGTCGCCCGCGGCGGCGGAAATGACCAAATTGCTCGAGAACATCTACCGCTGCGTCAACATCGCCCTCGTCAACGAACTCAAAATGCTCTGCCTGCGCATGGACCTCGACATTTGGGAGATCATTGACGCTGCCGCCACCAAGCCTTTCGGCTTCCATCCGTTTTATCCGGGGCCGGGTCTCGGCGGACACTGCATTCCGGTGGATCCGTTCTATCTTTCCTGGAAGGCAAAGGAGTTCGACTTTCGTACCCGCTTCATCGAACTGGCCGGCGAAATCAATGTGGCCATGCCCTACAACGTAATCGCGTCTACCATCTCCGCGCTCAACCGTCAGAAAAAGCCGATCAACGGATCGAAGATTCTGGTTCTGGGCGTTGCCTACAAGAAAGATATTGACGACCTGCGCGAGTCGCCAGCTCTTACCATAATCGAGTTGCTGCAAAAAGAGGGCGCTGCTGTCAGCTATAACGATCCTTACTTCCCCTTCGTTGGCCGCGGCCGGAAGTATGACCTGCAGATGAAATGCTCCTCGCTCGACAATCTTGGCCAATACGACTGCGTGCTCATCGTCACCGATCACTCCGACTACGACTACAAGAAGATCGTCAGCGAGGCCAAGCTGGTGGTGGATTCGCGCAACGCCACACGCGGCATTAAGAGCGACAAGATCGTGCACTGCTAGCAGCCAGCTGTCAGCTCTCAGCTTTCAGCCGTCAGTCAAATCGCGGCGTGTGCTAGTATTTCGCGTTGAGCCGGGGCAGCGTTTGTATGGCACGTTGCGTCCATACGGTGTGCCGATGACGGTGTGCCAATGAAAGATACGCTCGGAATCTTGCTCGCCGGAGGCGCAGGCGAGCGCCTCTATCCGCTCACCCGCGACCGCGCTAAACCGGCCGTAACCTTCGGCGGCATCTACCGCATCATCGACATCACGCTTTCCAACTGCGTCAATTCCGGCCTGCGCCGCGTCTATATCCTCACCCAATACAAGGCGCTCTCGCTGAATCGTCAGATCCGCGAAGGCTGGAATATTTTTGGCCGTGAAATCGGCGAGTTCATCGAAATCCTGCCGCCCATGAAGCGGGTCAGCGAGAACTGGTATATGGGGACGGCCGACGCGGTCTATCAGAACATCTATTCCATCGGCTCCGAGCAGCCCAAATACGTGCTCATCCTCTCCGGCGACCACATCTACAAAATGAATTACGGCCGCATGCTCAAGCAGCACACGGACGCCGGCGCCGATGTCACCGTCGCCACTCTGACGACCGAACCGGAGGAATGCCGCCATTTTGGCGTCGTTGATATCGACCACGACCATCGCATCATAGGCTTCCTGGAGAAACCAAAACAGACCGATATCCGATCGCCGTACGATCCAACAAAGATTTCAGCATCGATGGGCATCTATATCTTCAACACCGACGTGCTTATTCCGGTGCTGCTCAAAGACGCCGAAGATCCCGATTCCAGCCATGATTTCGGCAAGAATATTCTGCCCAAAATGCTGGGGGATTACCGCGTGTTCTCTTTCAATTTTGTCGACGAAAACAAAAAAGAGGCCCTCTACTGGCGCGACGTGGGTACGCTTGAAGCTTATTACGAAGCCAACATGGATCTGGTTTCGGTCTCGCCGGTCTTCAATCTTTACGATGACCAATGGCCCATCCGCACCCACCAGCGACAGTATCCGCCCGCAAAATTCGTGTTTGCCGAAACCGGGCGCATGGGGCACGCCGTCGATTCGCTGATTTCTTCCGGCAGCATCATTTCCGGCGGCTCGGTCCAGAATTGCGTGGTGTCTCCGGATGTGCGCGTCAACTCGTACAGCGAAATCGAGAGCAGCATTTTGTTTTCGCACGTGAACGTGGGACGCAGTTGCCGCATCCGCAAAGCCATCGTCGAGCGGGACGTGCACATTCCCGAAGGAACCACCATCGGCTACGATGCCGAAGCCGACCGCGAGCGTTACTTCGTCACCGACAGCGGCATCACGGTCGTCACCCGGGATTACTCCCTGTTTGAGAACCCCGTGACCGTGGATTACTTCACGAGTGAGTAGGAAGAAGGTCTCAGGTGCCAGGTCTCAGGTTTCAGGAAAAACGCAGAAGTCCGATACCCGTGAGTTTTTCCTGACACTTGACACCTAAAACCTGAGACCTTTCTCTATGTTCCTTCGCCGCCTTTTCAAGAAAGAAAAGCAGGAGCGCCGCATCCTGCGCCAGATCGAGCGGGCCGGCGATCGGCTGGAGCCCGAATATCATCGCCCTACACCCGAGTGTCCGCATCCGGAGCGCTGGCGCATGTTCGATTCCATGACCGCCGAGGCCGAGGTGCTCGAATTCCTGCGCACCGTCGTCACCACCATCAAGCCCGAACTGGTGGTGGAGACCGGAACCTTCAGCGGCATCAGCACTCTCTGGATCGCTGAGGGACTGAAAGCTAACGGACGCGGGCGCGTCATTACCTGCGAGTTCGACCACAAGATATACGAGAACGCAAAGGCGCGAATCCAGGCTTCCGGACTCGCGGAGTGGATCGAACTCCGCAATGAATCAAGCCTCGACATGAGAGTCGAAGGCACCATCGATCTTTTCTTCAGCGACAGCGATATGCCCATCCGCGAGCAGGAAATTCGCCGCTTTCTGCCGCAGATCAGCCCCTATGGCCTGATCCTGATGCATGACGCCAGTTCACATTTGAAGATCGTACGCGAGGCTGCCCTCAAACTCGAACACGACGGGCTGATTTCGGCAGTGCTCTTGCCGACGCCGCGGGGATTGGTTGTGGCGCAGAAGCGCGAAGGGAGAAAGTAGAAGATAAACCCGAACGCGAGGGCTCTAGTTCAGCTTGAGGCGAACGGCTTGGGCCAGCTTCCTTTGCTGTTGGTCAAAGCTATAAAGGTAGTCCGCGCCCAGCTCTAGCGCCGCCGCCACGTGCAAGAGATCGGCTGTGCGGGTGCCCAGCTTGGCGGTAGTTTGTAAAGACAGTCGGCGTGCCCGCTCAAAGAACGGCTCCTCCAAACGCCGGAGTTGGAGAATCCCATCGCGCAAATCTTTCTCGAAGTCGGTTATCGACTCACGGGCTTGCGCGGCCGAAACCTCTTTTCGAAAGACGCGCAAACCGAAAGCATTGACGACTTCGAGTTCTCCAAGAGTAGTAACAAAACATTCTCCCCTAGAAGCTTGCATCGTGCGCGTGGCGGTGGCCCAGTTGGTATCCGGGCTATACAGCGAAACGAGAAAACTGGAATCGGCGTAGATTTTCAATACCGGTTCCGATCCAAAGATATTAGGTCGGCACCGCTCACAGCCAGCACCTTGTCGCCATAGATCTTGCGCACCCGCGCTTTGAAATCAGGCATCTTTTTCGCAGCTTCCGCGGTTTCCGGCACCAACCGGGCGATCACACGCCGGCGCTTGGTAATTTGGATCTCTTCCCCCTGGAGCAAGAGGCGTTCAATCTTCTTGAAGTCGTAGCGGAGATCCCGAACCGAGGCTTTGGTCATGTGATACATGATAGCATCACAAGTCACTTTTTGCAACCGGGCGTTTTCGGCACTCCCTAATGCTTTACCAAATCTTCCGACAGCAAATGCGCTTTCTGCGCCAGGGTATTCGCTCTCCTCACATCGCCTTCTTTCAATGCCGAACGAGCACCCTCCATATAGTTGTGGATCTGTCCCGCCGTCTCCTGTTGTTTTGCGTCCAGGGTGCGTCCCGCCAGTCGTTTCAGTTGGTCGTCAGTGGCGCCCAGCAACTGTTCCGCGTTGTGGCGCTGGCGGGTGGCTTCCGCGGGGGTCATGCCGGGCGCGATCTGCGCCGCGGGTTCGCTCGCTCCGCCCTCGCGAACCACAGTCTTGTGTGGAGCACCGTTCGGCGCTGGCGCGGCGCGCTTGCGGCGTTTTCTGACTCTCGTCGCCGAACCGGTATGCGTCTTTTCCTTCGGCATGCTCCCCGGCGTAGTCTTCATCCCAGGTGGTGTTTGCGGATTGGCGGGCGCGCCCGGCGCGGTCTCAGCTGGAACTTGCTCTGCGGGCGCGTTCTCTGTCTGCGGCTTCTCTGCCGGAGCCGATGATTTTTCCGCGGGTGCGTGCTCTGCTTGAGCCGCGGGCGGAGCTGGAGCTTGTCCCGCTCCATTCGCGGAGCCGGCGGGGTCCTGTTGCCAAGCAGCTACTCCCGCAGCCGGGGAACTTAGCCAAAGCGCAATCGCGAGTCCACAGGCGAGTCGCATAATCGTGACAAAAAGATTGTTTCCCACCCGTGTAAAGAACGCAAGGTCGGCGCGTCGTCCATACCAAAAAATTCGGGGAAGCGTTTCCGCCTCCCCGGTTGGTGTTTCGGCTTGAACTTCAGTCTTACTCGGTGCTGCCGGCTTCGGCGGCTGCGCTGATGGATTCGTTTTCCGGTTGCAGAACGACGCCATCAAAAGGAGTCGCGCCTACGTAGCGTCCGCCAATTACGCTGACCCGGCGCAGCGGGAATCCGCTGTCAGGACCGCGTTGCCAGGAACGTCCGCCGTCGCGGCTTTCGAAGATTACGCCCGTCGCGTCGCTGGTGGCCAGCATGCGCTTGTGGGTGGAATCGAAGCTGACGGAAGTGATGTCCTTGCTGGGGAGGCCATTGACGACATGCTCCCAGGTTGCCCCGCCGTCTCCGCTGCGGAACGCGCCTTCGCGTGAGGCGATCATGATCTGCCTGTCGGAAGCGATTGCCGCGCTGCGGATGCTGACCACATAGTTCGGCAGACCGGCCTGTTTCCAGGTCGCCCCGCTGTCACTCGAGACCAGTACGCTGGAACGCGTAGCAGCGACTACCGTGGAACCTTCGGCTCGCACCGAAACGAAATCCAGTTGTCCCAGAATCCGTCCGCCCTTCCAGGTTTTTCCTTGGTCGGTGCTGGAGTAGACGCCGGTGGTGGTTGCCGCTAGCCAGCGTCCGGAACCGAGTTCCAGATCGTTGACGCGCGATTCAAGTTGCGACTTCGTAAAGGTGGTCGTGGTGGCCGCTTTGCGCGAACCCTTGCCCTTGCCCGCGGTTTTGACGCTATGCTCGACGACCACAACGTTCATGGGATGCCATTCGCTGGCGTTGTGCTCCAGAGAAAATATCCCATGGTTGGTGCCGGCGACCAGCACACCGCTGGAGGCCTGTTTGAGTGCGAAAACGTCTTTTCCACCGAGGCCGGCCGCTTTCTGCAGCCAGTGCTGTCCGGCGTCGTGGGAATAGAACACGCCGCCGTATTCGCGGTCGTTGACGACGCCAACGTAGAGCGTGTTGGAATCTTTGTGATCGGCCAGGATCGCGGAAACATAGCGATGCGCGTAGCCGTGGTTTGAAGTGGTCCAGTTGGAAGCGCCATCGGTCGAGGCCATCACGCCGCTGCGGTCGGTGGCGAGAAGCACGCGATTGGAGTCCCGCGGATCGATCATCACATCATTGACGACGACCTCGGGATTGCTCACGCGCTTCCACACCTTGCCAAGGTCGGTCGTCTTCCAGAGGCCTTCGGTGGTTCCGGCGTAAACAATATTTTCGTTGGTCGGATCCTGCTTGAGCACGCGGGTGCGGCGCGCCGAAAACGGGATACCCTGAATCTTGGCGAAGAGGTTGCCCGCGGTTTCGCTCTTGTAGATTCCCGAGCAAGCACTCGCGAAAACGACCGAAGGATTGTCATGGTCAACGATGACGGAGAACACGTCGGAGTCGTCGATCATACCTTTATTAATGTGCTGCCAGTTGGCGCCGCCGTCGGAAGTCTTCCATGCCAGGTGCCAGGTTCCGGCGTAGACGGTGTTGGGATCTTTGGGATCGATGGCGATCGACTCAATATTCTTGAGATCGGAGGAGTTCGCGGGCGACAGACGTTCCCAGTTATTGCCGCCATCTTTGGTGCGGAAAACGCCATTGAGCGCTCCCGCAACCAGCACGTTGGAATTACCCTTGTACATGGCGAGGGCACGGATGGAGTTGCCGTGCATCGCGGGCAAGTTTTCCCAGTTGCGGCCGCCGTCGCGTGTGCGGAAGATTTCGCCGATCTGCTGGCTCGATACGCTCCACGCCGAAACATAAATACGGTTGGAATCCTGGGGATCGATAGCGATGTGGTCGAGCACGTAGTCGTCGCCCAGGCGTGCCAACCGCGACCAGGTCCGTCCGGCATCGTTCGAAGCAAACATCTGCCCAGTGCTGGTACCGAGCAGTATGTGATCTGGATTGTGCGCGTCGTACGCCAGGCTGCGCGCATCGCCGCCATCCGGACCTAACACCTGCCACGGCCCGGAGGCCAGCAGTGCGGTGCTCAGAAGGCTGACAGCGAGAACCAATAGACTTGTGCGGAGAACGTTCCGTTTCCCTGTGAAATCCATGCCCGTAGTTTGACCCCTGCGAAGATGTTCGCCTCGCTACACATTAGACAAGCTAGCACGGATGGGGCAAGGTTACCGAAGTGCCAAAAAATAGAAAGGCCGGCAGGGTAAACCCCACCAGCCTTTCGTGCTCTTACATCAATTATTCGGCCTTTTTCGCCGCTTTCTTTTTGGCCATCGGTTTCGGATGATCCGGAACCGCCTTTACCTTCGTCTCATCGACCGGGGTCGTGGTGTCGGCCCCGGGGAAGGTCGCGCCGGCGGGAACGATCCAATGTTCCGAATTCGCCGTGCCTGCGTTTCCAGTGCGGGTCTCAATACGGCTCGGGTCAATGTTCTGTTTCGCCTCGCCTCCCGAGATGTAGGCCTTCACGTTGAGCGCTCGCTCAGCCGCCAGGTTCTTACGCTTTTCCTTCGGATCAGCGTTCCCGACGACGACCAGTTTGGCCTCTGAATCCTGCTGCAACTTGAGTGCAACATCATCCAGCGCGGCCTTGCAGGTGTTGTCAACGCGCCAAGGCTTCTTTTCGTTCGGGTATTGGCACTCGTTCAGCTTGCTGGCCTGCGGTGGCGGCGGTGGCGGATTTTCAACCGTCACTGAGCTCGAAGTCGAAGCCGTCAAGCCGCGCGAGTCTGTACAAGTAGCGTTGATACTGATGGGTCCGGCCGAGGCGCCAGTCGTGTCCAGGGTGGCGGTGTTTCCGTTGCCGGAAATACTGCCGCCGCTCGCGGTCCATCCACCCACCGTTACCGGAACGTTATCCGGACTGGTGCAGGTGCAGGTGATGGTTGCCGAAGCACCGGTCTGGAGCGTCGACGGGCTCGCCGAGCAGGAAATCTGCGGCGGGTTCTTGGGCGGTTCCTTCACGGTGAAGTTGGCGGTGCAACTCGCCGTGTTGTTCTTCCTGGCCTTGGCATCGGTGACCGTGGCGGTTACGGTGTAGCTGCCGCCGCTAACGCCGTTGGTGTCAATATTGGCGCCCGTATCTTTGCCATCGACCTTGCCTCCGTTGCTGGCCCAGGTGTACGTGAGCGTGTGCTTGGGGTTGAAGTTGCTGGCGGCGACGGTCGCATGCACCGGTTCGCCGACCATGACTTCGGGGTGGTCAACGGAGCAGGACGCCGCTACGGGAAGTTCGGGAGCTCCGCCAAAGTTGAACACCAGACCGGTGGTCAGGCGGACACCATTGTAAGTCTGGCGCCGCAAGCCGGAATCGTTAGGCGGCACTTCGGAGGAGAAGTTTTCGCGCTGCAGCTGGTAGTCGGCTTCAAACAACCTCAGCGACAGCGCCGGCCAGATTTTCACATCCATGCCGCCGCCAAGAATCGCGGCGACGCCGGTGGTGGGTTGGTTGAAATTCGAATTGAGGCGTGCAACTCCGACCAGCGTGTGCACGAAAAAGTTCACACCCTCGCCGCGAAAGGTGAGCTTCGGCCCAACGCTGAATGCGTTGTTACGGTAGAGGCTGCTCCAGTTTCCGCCGTAGTTGCCCTCGAGAGACAGATTCTTGGTGAAGTTGTAGGAGACATTGGTGCCAAGCCCCGTCTTCGAAGAGGTGGCCCTGACAGCCAATGGCGGAGTGCTGCCATCGGGAATGTTGCCGCCCGGGTTCCACCATTGATAGCCAACGAACCATTCCCATTTAGGCACGGTGTCATCCGACTGAGTTGTTTGTGCGTTCAGCAAACCCGGCAACGCAATCAGAACGATGGCCAGGACGAGAGCGACACTCGCGCATTTCCGGTAAGCTTCGATACAAAGTGACATTGAGTTCCTCCGCATCAAATCCAATTCAAACTATTTAATAGACCTGGGATCAAGAAAGCCTTAGGGCACGCACAGACAGTTGCGTCTTGGAAACACCGAATTCTACAGCAAGCGGGCAGTTTTGCAAAAGCAGAAGATTAGTTAACTGGTATGTTCATAGCCATCGCGGGTCGCAAATCCGTCTTTCTGTCGCAGCGTGATCTCAAATTGATATTCCAGTGCCAGGGCTTAATATTCCGGTCCCGGACGGGTTGCGAGGCGGCGCGCTTCCCTGAATAATGCTGATTGGGCCTTAGCCAGAGGAATATGACACAGGAACGGGTACTGATTGTTGAAGACGAAGAGAACGAACGAACTGGGCTAGCCGAACTGGTCTCGGGATGGGGCTACCGCACCGACACGGCGGCCGACGGAGTGGAAGCTCTGGAAAAAATTCCGGCCTTTGCTCCCTCCATTGTGATCACGGACGTGAAGATGCCCCGCATGGGTGGCATGGAACTGGTGGAGCGGCTTGCCGATCTGGCGCAGTCGATCGCGGTGGTGATGGTGACGGCCCAGAAGGCAACCGACACCGCATTTCACGCGGGACGGCTGGGCGTCCAGGACTACATCGAGAAGCCGATCGACTTCCGGCGGCTGCGCTCCATCCTGACCAACATCGGTGAGATCCTGAATACCCGCACGGAAAACGAATCGCTGCGCCGCCGCCTCCGCGACAAAGGGGCGCTCGGCCTGCTGGTCGGCGCGTCCCCTGTGATGCAAGAGATTTTCCGGCTGGTCGAGTTGGTGGCACCGAGCACGGCCTCGGTATTGATCACCGGGGCGAGCGGAACCGGCAAGGAATTGGTGGCGCGCACCATCCACGACCTGAGTCCGCGGCGCAACAAACCTTTCTTTCCCATCAATTGTGCGGCCATTCCCGAGACACTGATCGAGAGCGAGATTTTTGGCCATGAAAAAGGCGCGTTCACGGGCGCGCTGGAGCGCCGCACCGGCTGCTTCGAACTCGCCGAAGGCGGGACGCTGCTGCTCGACGAGATTGGCGAGATGCCGGTAGGCACGCAGGCGAAGCTGCTGCGCGTGCTGGAAGACCACAAATTGCGGCGGCTCGGCAGCAAGGTCGAAACTTCGGTGGATGTTCGCGTGCTGGCCGCGACCAACAAAGTTCCCGACGATGCCGTAGCCAGTGGAGAGCTGCGGCAGGATCTTTATTACCGGCTCAACGTGTTCAATATTCATATGCCGGCGCTGCGAGAGCATAAAGAGGATATCCGCGAGTTGGTGAAGAGCCTGCTCGCGGACATGAACCAGAAGCACGATCGCAAGGTGGCGGACGTGAGCGAAGCCGTGCTCAATATTTTCCAGAGTTACTCGTGGCCGGGAAATGTCCGCGAGTTGCGCAACACGCTGGAACGCGCCGTGATCGTCTGCGAAAGCGGACTGGTGGAGACCAAGCATTTGCCGCCGGGCTTTGGCCAGAGTGTGCGGCCGGTGGTGAACGATCCGGATGCCGTGCATCTGGGCGTGGGCACGACCGTCGGGGAAGCGGAGAAGCTGCTCATCCTGAAAACTCTGCAGGCGACCAGTAACAACAAAACGCGAGCCGCGGAGATACTCGGCATCAGCTTGAAGACGCTGCATAACAAGCTGAAGGAATACGGCCGGCCGCAGGATACGGTGATGGCGGCGGAGGAATGAGAAGCGCAGGTGGCAGGTTTCAGGTGTCAGGTGTCAGGTCTCAGGTTTAGGTTCGAGTCCTAAGCGAGCGACAACATATTTCTGAGACCTGAAACCTGAGACCTGCGACCTGTTTTTAAGATGACTCGCAAATTCATCATCGTGTTTGTGATCACCACGCTGTTCACGGCGCTGGTGGTCTGCTTCTCCTGGATTTACCTGTCGCAACTGCTGCGCCAGCGCTTGCTGTGGGCCGATGAAACTGCTTCCCAGCTCACCAATCAACTGGAGTATGCCGCCTCCAGAGCGGTGCCCGATCTGACCAGCACACGGGTTGACACCAACAATCCCAAGGCGCTGCGCGGCGCCATCACGAATTATCTGCATGCCGACACCAACCTCAACGACATGTTGGAATCGGTGGTGGGAAATTCTCGCATCATTTACGACGCCGCCATCATTGATCAGAATGGGGTGGCGATTCTCGATACGAATCCGGCTCTGAATGGCAAGCCGGTTCCGGAGCGCCCCCGTTTGAGCGTGTTGCGCGACGCGGGCTTCCGCCGCCAATTGCGCATGCTCTACGGCCCGGCCACCGTTTATGACGTGAGTATCGGGCTGGAGCTCGACGGGCAGGCGTTTGGCAGCGTCCACGTGGGCGTCTCCACCGTTTTCCTGCGCAACGAACTAACGCCGAAACTGCAGCAGGCAGCTTTCTTTTCGGTGGTCGCGATTTTTTGTTCGCTGGTTCTTTCGGCGGTGGTTTCCAATGTCGCGCTCGGCCCCTTGAAGGCCATCGCCAGAAACCTCGACACCGCGAGCGCGGGCGATCTGCTACCGGACGAAGAGACCAGCGCCGGCGACGAGGTAGGACTGGTGTCGCTGAAGATCGCCCACCTCGGCCGGCAGATTCGCGATACCAACCAGATTTTTTCCGCGCTGAAAGACAACGTCGAGCAGGTCATGACCAAACTGCAGGACGGTCTCATGCTGTTCACGCGCGATTCGCGGGTGGTGCTGGTGAGCGCCTCGGCGGAAAAATTTCTGGGACGGCCGCGGCGCGAAATTCTGGGACGCACGGCGGCAGAAATATTTTCCGATGGAACGGTTCTGGGCGCGGTGGTGCTGCCGGCCTTCCAGAAACAGCGGCAACTGGTGCAGTACGAATTCGACGCCGCCGATGGCCACCGGGTTCAGGTCTCGCTCGACTTCATTCAGGAAAAGGGAACGCCGATTGGCGCGCTCCTGACCATGCGCGACGCCGAATCGGTGCGGCGCATTGAGGACGAGATTGAAATTTCGCGGCGCCTTTCCGCCAGCGGGCGAATGACTCGAGGCGTGGCCCACGAGGTCAAGAACCCCATCAACGCCATCGTGCTGCACCTGCAGTTGCTGCAAAACAAACTACAACAGGACGATCCCGACACGCGCCGCCACATGGACATCATCGGCAACGAAATCCATCGCCTCGACCGCGTCGTGCAAATCCTGGTGGACTTCACCCGTCCCCGCGATTTGCGGCTCGAGGACATGGACCTCCGCGACATTCTGGAGAGCGTATCCGTGCTGGCCGCGCCCGATGCCGCGCGTCACCGTGTGCGCGTGGCGCTTGAATTGCCCAAGGAGGATGGCGCGCTGATGGTGCGAGTGGATTCCGATTTGATGAAGCAGGCGATTTTGAACCTGGTGCTGAACGGCATGCAGTCCATGACCGCGGGAGGCACGCTCACTCTGAAGGCGCGGCGCGATGACGAAATGATTCTCGCCGAAGTGCAGGACCAGGGCTGCGGTATTCCGCCCGAAGCCCAGGAGAAAATTTTCGAACTCTACTTCACCACCAAGGGCGACAAAGGTGGAAGCGGAATCGGCCTGGCGCAAACTTACCAGATCATGCAGTGGCACTATGGCTCAGTGGAGTTCGATTCCATTGTCGGAGCTGGCACGACGTTCCGCCTGCGCCTGCCGGCGGTGGTAGCGAAACCAGATCGCCGCCAAGAGATGACAGTGTGAGCAAGCGATCCCTTGCACCCCCTATACAAGCAGGTTTGGCAGCGCTGATCTGGACAATGCTGGATTCGCCGGCAACGGGGATTTAACAGCTGTAGCCGATCCGCACGTCTCCCGACGCCGTTTGTCGCGTTCATCAAACGCGCAGCAAAGCTGGTTAACAAGGGCTGCCAGCTTCTTAGGGTCCATTTCCCTACTAGCTTGTTCTGCGATGGTGCGCCAATCCTCAGAATACGGGGCCATAGCGGGGGCCTCCATTCCCACCAACACACGCTACTCTGGCGCCCGGAGCCGAAGCTGAGCAATAATGCACACTTCGGGGACGGCCTATGCTTTCGCCGCGAGAGATAGCGAGCATCAGGGATGAGATTAAGAAGCTGGAAGAGGCCCGTGAGAACTGCAACGATGGCGGCGTCCGAAAACGGATCGAGGCTTGGATCGAAGGAACAGAAGCAGAAGCTAGAGTCCGAGCAATCAAAACGCTAGGAGCAACGAATTGGATCGGTACCGATTCTCCTGCCCCTCCAAACGGCGTTTCCAAAAGAAGGGACGGCTTGCCCGGCACTAATCATTACTACCGCAGCGCTTAGGCTGCACGATTCTGTGCAACTTCAGGGCCGACTCTGGAACGGTTCAGAGTCTGCCTGATCGCAGTTAACACGCGGTCGTACGAAGCCAGCATTTCGTGCTGGCGAGGAGCCTTCGTCCACCACAATACTCGCACCTTCACGGCGTCCGTGCCCGGATCGCCCAGGTCCATGACGAGAACCTCAGGACGAGGATCCGTCAAAACCCCCTGCGCCTTGCTCACAGCATTGATGACGAGAGATTTAATGTCACCCAACTCCCGGATGCCATTCACGGCCAAGTCGTATTCCCAGCGGCGAATATCGAGCGCCGTATTGACCGTGACCGAGCGCGTGAACAGATCGGCGTTTGGGATCACGACCCGCCTTCCATCGTAGGTCTTTATGATGGTTGCACGAGTTTGAATCTCTTCCACCGCGCGTTCGTAAGGGTCCAACTTGATCTCATCCCCTATACGAAACGGTTCCGCCCAGAGCAGCAAGAGGCCAGCCAGGAAATTCTGCAATATATTCTGAAAAGCGAATCCGATGGCCACGCCGCTGATGCCCAGGATCTTTATCAGATCGCCGGCCTGAAAGGAAGGTGCAACGACTGAGAAAGCCACCAGGAAGCCAAGGAGAATCGTTGCCGCCGACAAAATACGGGCGAACACGACACCGAGGTTGCGACGGTGCTTGCGAGTCGTGCGAAGTATCACTCGGCTGACAAGAACGCTAAGCGTGTAGAACAGGAGAAAAACGACGAGGCCCACTATCAGCGAAGGAAGCCGCCCAAAGAAACTGTCGACCATCTGATACGCGGCTTCCCAAAATTTTCCGAAGCTTGAGTTCATAGTAGCAACCTGTTTTAGCAATCTTGTATTGGCAAACTGGACCGGGCGGGGCATCGAGTTGCTGGTTGATACCCCGCCCGGTTTTCGCTCAACAGTTCTCGTTCAACGGTTCTCGCTCAATGCTCCTCGCTTAATGAACGATTAATTTTCTCCATCGGAGGACGGCTCTACCTGGGGGGCTTCGATCGATTCCGGTTCGCCGGCGGCTGCTGTCTCTGCTGCAACTGCTTTTGCTGCTGTTGATGCCTCTGCTGCAATTGCTGCGTCTGTTGCTGGTGCCGCTGCTCTACCTGCTGTTGTCTCGCTTCATTAGCGTGCTGTTGGGTCAGGCGCTGATGTTCCTGATCCTGCTTTTGCTGGAGTTTCTGCCGTTCCTGTTCCTGCTTCGCGAATACCTTGTCCTGTTGCTGCTGGTACTTCCGGTCCAGCTTTGGGTTGCCTGTATTTGGAGCACTGGGTCGCGCCGCGGGCGGAAGGTCGCGCGGATGGACGAGCGCGCTGGGTCGAGCAGCGTTGTTGTTCCCCGCGTTATTGCTCGGACGGTTGTCGTTCCCCGGACGCGGCTGATTTCCGGCACGATTTGCGCCGCGATTGGCTGGTGGATTATAAGAACCACCTGCCGCTTTGGCCTGAACGACGGCGCGGTCGTTAAACACTCCCGGCCTCGGTGTGGCCGCGACCGCCGGCTTGCCCATGTTAACGGAAGCCCTTTGCTGCGTATTTGTTCGCGCCGCCTGCGCATGTTGAGCCTGGACCGCGACCGGCGGAATATGTCGCTCACGCGTCGCGGCCTCTTCTTGAGGCGTTGGACGCCTGTTGATCCCGCCGTTGCCACCGTTATAGCTGACGTGGTTCTCGTTCCTGTTGATCACAGTCGTGTTGTAAACGTTGTGAATCTCGGTGACATTAATGTTGTTCACCGAGCGGTTGTAGAAAAAGCGGTCATGGTCCCACCGTCCGCCTTCGTAACCTTCACCGAAGTAGCCGAAACCATAGCTAATCCCGCCATAGAAGCCGACCACCGGACCCCAATACCCTTCATAGAAAACAAACCCTTCGCCGCCCCAACCCCAATAGGCGGGAGTCCAGAGGAAACCGATTTCCGGAGCCAGCACCCATGTGCCCGGCACCCAATAATAATCGTCGAAGTCGTCCCCGTAGGCCCAGTAGCCAGGGGTCCATATATATCCTTCGCCCGGACAAAGGGGCTGCTCATAGACAGGCAGCGGCGGTGGAGCGAAGTTAACGACGATGCCCACCCCGATTTGCGCGAACGATGCTGCCGACATGCACAGCATGACGAGCGCGAACAACAGCGTACGAATGAAACGGACATGCATTGTGATTCCTCTTGCCTACCATCCCTCGTTTGCCCGGTGTTGCTCTGCTGCTGCGGGTTGCGTGGATTAAGAGGCGAGATTGCCGGCCTGCAAACGTTGGAGGTCAACTTGAAACGTCTGTCCCGTACAGGAGAAGTTGATCTCATGTCGCGGGCACGACAGCAGATCGCTAGAACAATATTGCATCAACATCGTTGCGCCAACATCGCGAAGATTGTCATTCTTCCCAAGCATGCACACCACCACGCTCTGCAATCGGAAGAGAGAGCACGCTGCGGGCCAGAACGGTGAAGTCCCTTCCTTGCTGCAACATGACTTGTCGCAGACTTGCGAGTCAGCGTTTGCGCCGCACTTTTGAATGTAAATTCTATGTGCATCGTTCTATATACCTTTTTCTATGTAGTTCTACATACCGGATTCTATGTAGCTGGACATTCCTCTTCTGCGCGGAAGCACGCCGGCGCGAACTCATTGCGGGCCAGGGCTGGGTCATGGCAGGTCATTCCTATTGCAAATCAACAGTCTGGGCGAGACGGAAAGTGAGACGGCGATCAATGCCGAAGACGATGTCCCTATCTTTCCTGCTAGCGCCAGAAGCCGCGCCGGTAGCCCTGTTTCGTTCCTCGCGGACGCCGCCTTTGGCGAAGAGGCTGGACGTCTCGATCATGACTGGCCTGCCGCCGATATTCAAACTCACCAGCACAAGCCGCAGATAGCCGGTTGCGAGCGAGCTTTCGAGCGAACGTCCCGGAGAATTTGTCGAGGGCTTGGCTTCGAGCACGCGGCCGGTCGCGGGGGTGCCGCGATCAATCAGCGTTTGGCCGTCGATCACGACCGACTCATCGACGGTTGCGCTGAAGCTGTCTCCCGCATTCGCCGACGCGCTCGAAAGCGCGCTCCGCAGGCGAATCGGGATGGGCGTCCCCTCGGGCAACTTCGTGGCCGATGGAATCAGCGACTGGCTGGGCGAAATTCCGGTCGAGCGTGGCTGGCGATCGAAGGGCAGCTTTTGTGAATCTGCGGAGTTCGAAGCATTGCCGCCGGAATCGCTGGGGGGCCGGCCACAAGCGCAGATGAGGTTAAGCATCAGCAGAACGATGGCTAGACGATCGGCATGGGACGGCATGAACTTCTCCCGCTGAACGCGCGAATGGCGGTCGAATGGGGAGCAGCTTATCAGGGTCCGGTGGCGGCTGTCAGCTATCAGCTCTAAGGCGAGTGGCCTGGGTTAAGCCATTGCCGTTTGTGCTTGCTTTCCGCCAAAGGTACACGACGGAACCCAGACCCTGCGGCTCCCGGATCTCTTATATGACGTATCGAAACAACAAGTTGCGCGATTAATACGGAGGGCCACCTAAATGCGACAGTTAGGGGGAGTGAGCATCCTTGGCTCCTCTTTCAGGTTCCCTGAACTAAGTCAGCCCATCTGAAGTTCTCTCCTCGTTAGCGACAACAACCTTTAGGAGGTCTATATGTTTGCACGCAACGTATCTTTTCATCTGAAATCGAATATGCTTTCTGATTACACCCGAACCTTTGACAAGGACATCCTTCCGTTACTTCGCAGGCAGAACGGCTTTAAGGACGAAATCACATTCTCCGGTCCCGGCGGAATCGATGTGACTGCCATCAGTCTGTGGGACAACAAAGCCAGCGCGGAAACATACAACACCAATTCTTACCCCGAAGTGTTGAAGGCGATGGCAAGATTTATCGAGGGAACGCCGAAAGTTCAGACCTCGGACGTTGTCAACTCGACCTTCCATAAGATCGCCGTTCACGCAGCAGCATAGAACTGTGAGCTTTTTGATTCGGGAAGGCGGTTAATCCCGCCTTCTCGGTCAAGAGTACCTGTGCGCACTCGAAGTCATCCTTAGAAAACGGTGATTATGATAAATGTATTTGTTGGAAATCTTGCCTCAAACAGGGCACCAGATGATCTTCGTGCATTGTTCCAAACGTATGGACCCGTCGAAGGAGTGGAAATCATGACCGATCCCGAAACTGGATATTCACGTGGGTTCGCGTTTGTAGGAATGACCAACGACCTCGAAGCCAGGAAGGCTATCTCACACTTGAACGGCGTGATTTTGTGGGGGAAACCGATTCGAGTGGAGGAGTCGCGGCCCAGGCTCGCAGCATAGGCCTGGGTGCCCCCTCGACAGTGAATATAGATTCGACAGCCCGGCTGCCCATGCCCCATCTGATATTATGCGCACCGGTGGATTGGGAATGGCCGCAGGGCCGAAGAAAGTGCCAAAGCAAGCGCCGAAGAAGGTCTTGAAAGGCAAGATCGCGCTGGTTGCCGGGGCGACTCGCGGGGCCGGCCGAGGAATTGCAATCGCACTGGGCGAAGCGGGTGCGACGGTTTATTGCACCGGCCGCAGTTCACGAAAGCGCATACGGGGACGAACACAACGACGGCCCCCCACACCCCGCCGACCTGAAACGATCGAAGAGACCGCTGAACTGGTGACGGCCGCCGGCGGGCACGGCATTGCAGTTAGAGTTGATCACACGAAGCCTGCGGATGTGAAAAAGCTGGTCGCCACTATCAAGCGGCGGCACCACGGACTGGACATTCTGGTCAATGACGTGTGGGGCGGCGACGCGCTCACGGAATTCGGCAAGACATTCTGGACGGTCAACCTCGATAAGGGCCTGCGCATGCTGAAGCAGGCAATCCATTCCCACATCATCACTTCCCACTACGCCGTTCCGCTGATGCTCGGTCGAGGCCGAGGAATTATTTTCGAAATCACCGATGGGGACGCTTTCTACTACCGCGGTAACATTTTCTATGCCCTGGTGAAGATTTCCGTCATACGGCTGGCCTTCGCCATGGCCCGCGAGTTGCGCAAACGAGACATTGTTTCGGTGGCGTTGACTCCGGGCTTTTTGCGTTCTGAGAGGGTACTGGAGCATTTTGGAGTCAGCGAGGCCAATTGGAAGGACGTCGGGAAGAAGAAGGACCCGAATTTAAACTCCAGGAATCAGAACGACTCTCCCCATGATTTCATGGTGTCAGAATCGCCGAGGTATGTAGGCCGGGCGGTGGTAGCACTTGCGGCAGATCCGAAGGTGAAAACGAAGAGCGGACGTGTCTTCAGTTCGTGGGCACTGGCCCGGGAGTACGGATTTACCGACCTCGACGGCACCCGGCCGCACTGGGGCAACCATGCCAGGAAGAAGTACGGAAAGTACAAAATCTGCGATGAGCGATTTTATTCCTACTGGGTCCCCGGCCTTGTAGAGCTGATATTCCCGGATTGGTTTTGATCGTGAGGCGGCTGGTCCAGCGTATCGCGATCGTCTGACTTCTTGAGGGACACCCTCATGAGTCGGATTCGGCGCGCTAGCCCGGCCCATCCGCCAGAACTGACCTTGCACTAACTCGATTGTCCACTGCGCAGCCGCGCCCGCCGCATCTGCCTCACCCATACTCCCGCTCGCCCTTCCTGATCGCTCGACACCGTTCGCATACTTTCTTCTCGCTTTCCCATCCCAGCGCGAGCGGATCGACCTTCCCCGGAAGGCGTGGGCCCATCCGGCCCTAATTTCCCGTTTTGCGCTCTATGCCTACCCATTGCGGCACCTTTTGCCGACTGTATCGGATACCTGACGTGATTAGCCATTCTCTATCCGCTCCAGATCCTAACTCCGATAGAGATTGTGATCGGGACCGTCGGGCATCGAGATGAACTCTACACAAGCCACTTCCTCTCTGTGTTCGTCGCTACTTACCACTTACACGTACACCAATATCTATGAGTTCCACTGGCGGCCGTACGCACGAATGGCCGTACACGCACCATTTAGAAGACGTTTCCGCAGCTTGATGCTCGTCCAAGTGCAAGTTGAGTGCTGCAAGACCAGTTAGTCCTAGGAAGGGACATGAAATGAAACCTCTTTTACAAATGGTCGCAGCAGTTTATCTGAGTTGCTTTAGTTCGGCTTTGCCTGTGCCGGTGATCATCAGTCCCGCATCAGTCTGGATGAAAACTACCCAGACCCAGCAGTTCTATGCCAATACCCCGGTCGGCAAGACGATCTGGTCCACGAACAAAGGCACAATCAGTTCAACCGGACTATATACGGCCTCGGACGCGGGCGTCGCGACCATCACGGCGATTCCTACTCATTGCATCCGGTGTAAGGGAACGGTGGTGGTCAATGTGGTCGCGTCACCCACCACCTACCTACTTGCCCGCACCGACCATAACATCGAGCAACTC
Source organism: uncultured Acidobacteriaceae bacterium (assembly GCA_963789205.1). Taxonomy (GTDB): domain Bacteria; phylum Acidobacteriota; class Terriglobia; order Terriglobales; family Acidobacteriaceae; genus Acidiflorens. The sequence goes on along the minus strand of CAWBJV010000004.1, from coordinate 533,366 downwards.
CCGAATCCGATGCCAGACTGGGGCGGCGCACTCGGCGCAGGGAAAACGTGGGTGCACCCAGCATTTCCCGGAACCGTCTACACCAGACTGACGGACGCAAGCACCAACCTTACGAACACACTACAGACGGCTGACTCCGGCGAACCACAGCTTAATTCCGCAGACGGCACGCACCTGATCGTCAGGAACACATATGCAACAAGCTTTGTCGTGGACGCAGTCACGGGAGCAAAAACTGGCGTTACTCCGACTTACGCGGCCATGCAGTTCACCAGCCACCAACCGCTTTAAATGGTCGGCCTCAATGGCACGCAGGTACGCCTGTTAACCGCGAAGCCAGACTGGACCGGGATTGCATCGGACACGCTGGTCTTCGACTTCGCCAGCGCGAACTGTCTCGGGGTCGGCTACCAATCCACCTGGCACGGCACGGTCACGCTGTCGGACGACGACCTGACGTTCAAGACCGGCTTCTCCAATACAGGAGGGCAGGGCACGGGGAATGTGGCCGTGAGTTGGTCTGCGGCATCCGGCTGCTTCGTCTACGACTCAATCGCCGGGACCGTGTCAGGGCCGAATGGGCTGATCGGATCCGTGGACGACGGCGTCAATCCTCTGTCCGCGCGCTTCTACCAGCACGAGGCCGGTGGTTCTCCGACGAGCAAATACTCCTTGGTGAGCGCGACGCTCCACACCGAGGGCGACACACTCCCCGGCTGCGTGGTCGGTCCTTGCCTGATCGATCGGCCATACGTCTGGGAGATCGGGACCACCCACGTCCGTCCATGCGCCATGAACTGCGACGGGCACTCGGCGAAGGGTAAGCTGATGTATACGGGCAAGAGGTACACATCTCACGCCTACGACAACCCCGACGGGCCATTGGTCCCGATGATGATCTTCCCGGTCGGCTTCCCAGACCAGCACGGCACTGCCCACAACCAGACGACCGGGGCGGAGCCGATCTTCCTGGTGAGCACAGACGTCGGCGACCCTATCATTCCCTACCCGGTGTGGGGTTACGACGAGGTCATCGAAGTCCCCTCTGACGGAAGCATGGTGGCGGGCAGGATAGGGCAGACGATGAACACCGGCAAGTCGATTTATTTCATCTGCCAGAATGCGATCGGAGTAGTGGCTCCAGACGGGCATCACCTGTTCTTCACCTCAGACATGGGGGGGAATGGCGCGCTCGGCTATGAGGCGAATGGGGTGACGCCACGATGCGACGTATTCAAGTTGACATTGCCCTACTAAAATGAGGAAGTGACGGGCTTCCAAGCATACCTGATTGAATAACCGTGCCGGCTCCTGCGACCGAGTAGACTTGGTGGGTTCAAACCAACCAGGGCTCGGAGGAAAGGGGCCGAGCACGTGAAGTTCGAAGACGCAATTTGCCCACGCCCCACCAGCAGATTGCGCTGCGTTCAGCGGAGAAGTTCGTGCCGTTCCATGCCGATCGGATCGCCGACGTTCTGCTGATGCTCAGCCTCGTCTGCGTTTGTGGCCGCCCCTCCATCGTTTCCTTGACGCAGGTTGTGCTCTTAGCGAGGGCTACCCGCCACTCGCCTATAAATTTGCCACCAGTGTTCAACCTTTTTTGGTTCTGCTCAGTATTTCGACCGCCCGCCTGCGGTACAATTTGCTATCACTCGGTTCGCCACGGCTGTGTTTTCACTCGTTCCTGCGAGATCACAGCGGGCAGTAAGGACAGGTCCTCTTGAACGTCCTGTTGCTTTCCATGCCGGATTCCTTCGAACACATGCCACCGCACGCCATCCGCATGCCCAATGGCGCGCTCACATCACTTGCGGGGAACGTCGATCCGCAGCACCGCGTTGCCGTGGCTGATTTGATCCTGGTTCAGCGCCAGGTTCGTGAAACTGTCACCCGGCTTGTGCGCGAGCTCGACCCGGAAATCGTCGGACTTTCCATCATGACGTTTCAGCGCCGTACCGCCGGCCGCATTATTGAACTGGTCCGCGCTCTGCGGCCGGGCGTGAAGATCGTGGTGGGTGGATACGACCCCAGCCTTGCCCCCGAAGCTTATGAGGAAATGGGCGTCGATTATCTGGTGCGCAGCGAGGGGGAGGTCACCTTCCGCGAATTGTTGCGCGCGGTCGAGCAAGGCTCCGGTTTCGATCGGATCTGCGGCCTCTCCTACCGAAACGGCGAGAGCTGGGTGCACAACCCTGCCCGGCCGCCGCACCGGCTCGAAGACAGCGAGATCCGCCAGCCGAACCGCGATGCGCGCGTGCTCAAGGGATACACGCTGATGGGCCGGCAGGTGGATGTAATCGAGACCTCGCGGGGTTGCACCTACGATTGCAGTTTCTGCTCCATCATCGAGATGCGAGGCCGCAACTTCCACACCTACTCTTTCGATCGGGTATTGGACGACATTCGCGATGCCCGCGATCACGGCGCTCGAACCATTTTTCTGGTCGACGATAACATCACGCTTAATGTGCGGCGTTTTGAAGCCCTGTGCGAGGCCATCATTGCGGCTGGACTGCACAAGCTTGATTACTTCGTGCAGGCCATGACTTCAGCCATCGCGAACCACGGCGAAACCCTCGCGCCGCTGATGCGGCGAGCCGGATTCCGTTACGTTTTTCTCGGCATCGAGAACATCCTGGAAGGCGATTTGGAATTTCTGCGGGCCTCCGCCAAGAACACGGAGCGCACGAACGGTCAAAATACCGGCAACGCCACTCTCAAGGCCATTGATTACCTGCACCGCAACCAGATGTATGTAGTCGGCGGATTGATTGTTGGCAGTCCGGACGACACGCGCGAGTCCATTGAAGCCAACCTCGAATTTGCCCGCCGCTACGTGGATTGGCCCTACATTCAGCACCCAACGCCGTACCCGCGCACGCCCATGACAAAAGACTTCCGCGATCAAGGATTGATCATGAGTGAGCGGCTCGAGGAATACGACGGCACCACGGCTGTGGTCCGCACTCAGCACCTGCCGGCCGAAGAGGTGGAATTCATGCGCTGGAAGGCGGAGCGCTGGATGAAGATTCACCACATCCCCGTGGTCATCAGGCATGACCCGCGGTGGGTTCTATTCGAGGGATGGAAGATGTTCGCCCACACCTTCCGGGGAAGCTCGATCCGCTCCGCGCTGGGTTTGGAAAGCGAGAAGAAAGTGTTTGAACGGTATCGAGCGATTCGGCGGGGCGAGCGGGAGTACGCGTGAGGCAGATGGGGCCGGCGCGGGATATTGAGTTAGTGCAAACGGAAATTCCTGCCATCAGTAGTTCAGAGCGCAGAACATAACAGCCGATTCCTTCAGCTTCTTCAGCACGGTCCGTTCCATTACTCCACCGTATGCATTATCACGCGGGTCGCGGTACTATCGCCCGCCTGTGACATCCAGGATTGCGCCGGTCACATACGATGCTTCGTTCGACAGCAGCCATAGAATCGCCGTAGCCACCTCTTCCGGTTGGCCGCCTCGCTGCATGGGCACAGAGGTCTTGACGCGATCGACGCGTTTCGGCTCTCCCGCCTTGGCATGCAAATCGGTGTAGATGAATCCTGCCCGAACCGCGTTGACGCGAATACCTTCTTCGGCGACTTCCTTCGCCAAGCCGATGGTCAGCGTATCAATAGCGCCCTTGCTAGCGGCATAGTCGATGTACTCGCCGGGCGATCCTGCCCGCGCTGCACCCGAGGAGACGTTGACGATCGCTCCTCCCTTACCGCCATGGCGCGTCGACGTTCGTCGCACGGCTTCGCGGCTACACAGGAAAGTTCCAACGACGTTGGTCGCGAAAGTTCGGCTGAGGCGCGCGGCGTCCATGGTGTCGAGCCGTGCTTGGCGCTCGATGGTAGCGGCGTTATTGACAAGGGCGGAGAGGTGCCCTAGTTCGCGGTCGACTGTTTCGAAGAGGCGTACAACATCAGGTTCCGAACTGATGTCGGCCTGCACGGCCACAGCGCGTCCGTTTTCCTGCTGAATGGCGCGCACGACGTCTGCGGCTTTCTCGCGCTCTCGCAGATAGTTGACGCAGACCGCAAAACCTCGGCGGGCAGCGAGAATAGCGGTGGAGGCACCGATCCCTCGGCTGGCGCCAGTCACGATCAGAACCGGCGAGCCTTCGGGAGATGGTTCTTGCGCTTCCACTTCGCGCCGGGAGGCCATCAGGCCACCGCGACTTTCGCCGTCCGTAACCGCCGATATAACCGCAGATAGTCGTCCACCATCCGCCGCGCTGTGAAGCGCTCGCGCGCCCGATTGTAGGCTCGCGTCCCGTAGAGGCGTGTGAGTTCGCGGTCTTCGTCCAGTTGGCTGAGCACTTCGCTCAAGCTGTCCGCGTTATTCCGTTCGAAGTACAAGGCCGCGTCACCCCATAGTTCGCGATACACATCGGTGTCGTTTGCCACGAGCGCGCAGCGCGAGAATGCGGCCTCGATCGATGCCAGTCCCGTAGGCTCGTAGCGCGAAGTCGCGGCGAAAATCGTTGACTTGCTGTAGAGCGAGCGCAGTTGCGATTCGGTCTGCGCTCCCTTCACGGAAATTTCGTGCTCGCCGGTGGAGACGCGCACGTCGGCGCGGATCGGCACGGGCGGCGCGGGAATTGGATTGTCCGCGCCAACGATGCACACCGGCAGACCGTGCGTATGCTGGGTCAGCAATGCCACCTGCTTTCCCGAATCCCACAAGCGCCCGATCGCCAGCACCGATTCTTCCTTAGCTACAAACGGATTGAAGTAGATCGGATTGCGTCCGGGCGGAATGATGTGTCCATCGAAATCGTTGCCGTAGGCGACGCGCAGCATCTCTTCCATCCAGCGCGAAGTGGTGACCACGGCCTCGGCCCGCTTCAAGCCCGCTACCATCGTCTCGCGATACCACTTCAGCCATGCCGAGGCGGCTGGTTCGTGTCCGTGGATGCTCAACCACCACGTGATCACATCGCCGTGCGCCACCACCACTCGCGGAGTCGCCACCGGGAGCGCTCCAAAACTCAACTGATTCAAATGCAGAAAATCAGGACGCGTGTCGCGAACGATCGCGCATAGATAATCCTGCGCCGCATGGAAGTCCTGCTCGCCTTCCTGCATCCAGTCGAGACGAAACGCGGTGGGATGATATTCGAGCCCGTGTAGCCCGTCCATCCATGCGGTCTGATGAGGAAGTGGAATCTCTCCAAAGCTGACGAGGGTGACTTGCGCGCCGTGGGTCACTAAACCCGAAACCAATTCGCGCGAGTAAGTCCAGACTCCGCTGAAGGTGTCAGCCGTGACCAGTACGCGCACAGAACCCCCCGAGATTCGAGGGCTGGGAGCTGCCCTCGGCCTGCCTGCCTCCAGTTTAGGGTCGAGAGCCGTGCCTAGGGAAGAGTTTTCTTGTGGCCCCCAGGGACGCCCCTCGAAACCCGGCATCGCCACGGCCCGCTTGGTCCCGGACGCCATCCGGGCATTGCATCGTGACGTGCCACGTCGTCCACGCGATAAATCCTTCTTATCCCCCTCATAAAATTACGTTCTTAGTAAAAGGTCTGATGCGACATAGAAAAAGTATGAGTTGGACTTGAATGCAACCGCCCGTTACTTTGCAGTGGCTGGCAACGGATGCGCACGGTCATCGGTTGTATGCACCAGGGGAGAAAGCAGGAACGAAAATGAAGAATCACGCCCCAATCGGGGTCGCGATCGTTCTGGCAAGTTTGTTGCTAGTCTCTCCGGGCCTTGCGCAAGAGCAGGCGGGTACGAGTCCGCCAATCAACCCGCCAAGCAACGATGCGATCGTCCACCACATGGAAGAACTGGAAGAACAGGTGAAGGAACTTCGGGCCGAAGTTGCCGCACTAAAAGGCAGTGACAAGCCGGCGACCCCGGCCGCGCCGTCGCCTGCACAAAGCAACCTCGTAACCAGCGCAGCCGCACCGGGTTCGGCGCCTGCCGCTCCGTCCCTGGCCGGGTTACTGGGGCCGACTACGCTGAGCGGCTTCGTGGATGTGTATTACGGGCAGAACTTCAACAATCCCACGTCGCAGACGAATGGCCTGCGCTTTTTCGACGCGCCCACGAACCAGTTCGGCTTGAACCTGGTGGAACTGGTCGTAGATAAGACGCCCGACCCCACCAACAGCCGTACCGGTTACCACATTGCGCTTGGATTCGGACAAGCAATGAACGTAGTCAATGATTCGGAACCACGTGCCGGCCTGGGCTTCGACCAATACCTGAAAGAAGCCTATTTCTCGTATCTGGCGCCCGTAGGCAAGGGACTGCAGGTAGATGTCGGTAAGTTCGTCACGCCGCACGGAGCCGAGGTTATCGAGACCAAGGACAACTGGAATTACTCCCGAGGCCTGCTGTTCTCCTACGCCATCCCGTACTACCACTTCGGGATGCGGGCAAAGTACGCCTTTAACGATAAGTACTCGCTCACCGGATATTTTGTGAACGGCTGGAACAATGTGGTGGACAACAATACCGGAAAAACCTACGGCATGAGTTTTGGCTGGACCCCAAACAAGAAGTTCGGTGTCACCCAAAACTACATGGCGGGTCCCGAGCAGAACAGTATCAACTCGACCTGGCGTCAACTTAGCGACACTGTGGTCACTTACTCTCCCACCAGCAAGCTGTCGTTCATGGTTAACGGCGATTACGGGCGGGGTGACCGGATCGACGAGGGCGAGGGCGTGCTCTCGAAGCCCGTCTTCTGGACGGGAGTCGCCGGCTACGTAAAGTACGCGGTTAGCGGCACCTCGGCCTTCAGCACCCGTTACGAATATTACGACGATCATGACGGCTTCACGACCGGAAACCCGACGGGAGGAATTCACTTCAACGAGTTCACCACCACGTTCGAGCGCGTGGTGGCGCACCACATCATCAGCCGGTTCGAGTTTCGCCGTGACATGTCGAATCAGCCTGCCTTCCTGAAAGGTAGTAACCCGGTGAAGGATCAAAACACGTTGACGGGCGGCCTGGTATTTACGTTCGACAGCCGCGAGGTGCAATCGCAATGAGAGTCAAACTTCATGAATTTCGGGCAGCCAGAACCTGGGGTGCTCGTGATGTGGGGATCAGCGGCTTGGGCACAAACCCAACTAACCCCTGGTGTCAGCGTCCTCGCCGCCCCCCGCTCCAGTTATAGATTTGTTAATGATTTGCGGTTTGAGCATGACCAGTAACTTGACCAGTAACTAACATGAGAACAAAAACTCAATCGAAGGAGCCACACTATGTTGGGCGTTAACAAAAGGGGGGAAAGGCTGTCTCTGTCTCAGAAGTTGTCCCGGCTGGCCGGCCGGCTGCGCGATCCTGAGTGGCGGCGCTATGCAGGCTTGCTGCTGGGTGGCAAGGCGCTTGGAATCGGTCTGGTGCTGCTGATCATAACCGTGGCCTCGGGTCTGTTCTTTACCCACGTTTATGCTCAGACCGCCGCGCCGGAAATCAAAGCCGCTGATGCTGTGAACCCGATCAACACCGCGTGGACCCTGATTGCGGCATTCCTGGTCTTCGGAATGCAGGTCGGCTTCACCATGCTGGAGGCCGGCTTCTGCCGTTCGCGTGAGACTGTGAACGTGCTCATGGAATGCGTGGTTGACACATGTCTGTGCGGCCTGCTGTTCTACGCATTCGGCTTCGCGTTCATGTTCAGCCACGGCAATGGCTTCATCGGTTATCACTGGTTCTTTCTGCAAGGCGCGCCCGCAACCTACGAAACCACCGGCGTCGCATTTCTCGCCGTCTGGATTTTCCAGTTTGCTTTCGCCGACACTTGCTCGACCATTACTTCGGGCGCGATGATCGGCCGCACCGCCTTTGTTGGCGACCTTCTCTACAGCGTTGCCGTTTCCGGTTTCATTTACCCCATCATCGGTCACTGGGCTTGGGGACCGGATGGCTGGTTAGCTCTAATGGGTAGCGATGGCCACATTTGGCCTTCTTTGGGAATGGGCTTCCACGATTTCGCCGGATCCACTGTCGTCCATACCATCGGCGGATTCATCGCGCTCGCTGGTTCAATCGTTCTTGGTCCGCGTCTCGGGCGCACCTTCAAGCGAGATGGCGGAGCACCCATGCTGCCGCATGACTTGACCATCGCTGTGAGCGGAGGCCTGATTCTGTGGTTTGGCTGGTACGGATTCAACCCCGGCAGCACGCTCTCCGCGATGGATTTCGAGGGCATCGGACGTGTCGCCACCAACACCACGCTGGCCGCCTGCGCAGCAGGATTGACCGCCATGTTCTGGGCATACATGTCGAGTAAGAAATGGGATGCCGGGTTTACGACCAACGGCTTCCTCGCAGGATTGGTTGCCATTACCTGCCCTTGCTACTGGGTCACTCCGACCGGCGCTGTCCTGTTGGGCGGCGTCGCCGGCGTGGTTGTGGTGCTGGGGGTAGAACTGCTGGAGTGGCTGCGTATTGACGATCCCATCGGCGCCGTGCCGGTGCATGGCATCGCCGGCATCTGGGGAACACTTTCGCTCGGACTGTTTGCCTGTGGCAAGTATGGAGCCTCAGGTCCAACCGGTCCCGACAACTCCTCCGCGCTGAAGGGGCTCTTTTACGGTGGGGGACTGCAGGTGCTCCGAGCCCAGGCGATCGGGAGTGCGGTCGTCACGCTCGCTACATTCGGGGTTGCCATGGCAGTCATGTATGCGGTCAATGCCACCGGGTTGCTGCGGGTCTCCGAGGAAGGCGAACTCTACGGCCTCGACCTTCATGAGCACGGCATCTCGGCCTATCCTGAATATGTCATCTCAGCCTTGGGAGCGCCCCGTGGTATGAACCAGGAACTCCCTTCGGCTCAGTCAAAGACCAGCTTAGCGACTACTAAGCCGCTCTCGCATCTTGCCAGTTAACGGACGCTGGCTTGGACCCGAATCCGCAGGAGGCAGACCACGTTCTGCCTCCTGTATGGCAAACTGTATTTGAGACATTAAACGAGGACATTAAAGATGACAAAACTTGAAGCGATTGTGCAGCCCAACCGGTTTGAGCAGGTCAAAGAAGCGCTCATCGCGCTCGGCGTCGAAGGTATGACGATCTCGGAAGTGCGGGGTCACGGACGGCAAAAGGGGCACACCGAAACCTATCGCGGCCGGGAATACGAAACCGATCTCCTGCCCAAGGTGAAAATTGAACTCGTATTAGAAGATAAACTCGTCGATCCCGCGATCGACGCCATCATCAAGAACGCGGCTACGGGAAAAATCGGCGACGGAAAGATCTTCCTTTCCAAGGTGGATGAAGCCATCCGCATAAGAAATCAGGAGAGAGGCGTCGCCGCTCTCTGATCATCGTGCCTGTGTGGGGCGGGCGCTCCGGCCCGCCGCTGTCAGGTGGAGTCAGCCCACTGCGTCATCTCGCGCCGATCCGCGTGATGATGATGATCCGCTATCGCCACCTTCGGGCGCACCAGTATCCGCATTGTCCAGAGGAGATCGTCCAATGCGGTCCCAAAACCGAAGTGAGCATCCACAAACGTCAGTTCCGTAGCCGGCAGAGCCACGCGGCCAGAGATCAAGACCACGGGAACGTCCGGGACCAGAAACTTGATTTCCCGGGCTAACTGCGAACCCGACATCAAAGGCATTTCGTAGTCAAGAAGTGCCAGATCAAAATAAGTTCTCTTGCAAAGCGCAAGTGCCTCGACCGGGTCATTCTTCGTGATCACTCGGAACCCGCATTCTTCAAGCACAGTGGTCAGCAATCGGCTGGATTTTGGATTGTCGTCCACGTAAAGCACCGTCGTTCGATTTTCCATTACAAACCTCCGTTCCTTTCCTGAAGAACGCATCCCCAGCAGCGTCCTTGCGAACGATGTGAGTAGAGATTTGTAAATGATTGGTGTTCTAACGTCAGGGGCCGCCGCCCCGGCCGTTCTCTACGTTCGCAATTCCTGCAAGGACTTGACGTCCTTATTTTCATCTCCGCACAATTCCTTCTCAGGCGGACCATCGCAGGGCATCGTGAACTTGAAAACTGAACCATGCCCGGCCTGCGCCTCCACCCAGATCTTTCCGCCATTGTGCTCAACGATCTTCTTACAGATTGCCAGACCGATTCCGTTGCCCGGATATTCGGTCCGGGCGTGCAAGCGTTGGAACACAACAAAAATATTTTCTGCGTACTCCGGCGCAACGCCGATCCCGTTATCGCTTACGCTGAACAACCACTGCTGGCCCGCTTTCTCGGCTTGCACGGAAATCACCGGCGGTTCTTTCCCGCGAAACTTGATCGCGTTCCCGACCAGATTCTGGAGGACCTGCGCCATCTGCGAGCGGTTCGCCCACACTTCCGGCAGCTTCCCATGCGTGACCACCGCGCCGCTTTCTTGAATCGCCGGACCCAGAGTCATCAGCACCTCTCCCATCACCGCGTCACAATCGACGCGCGCGAAACCATTCCGGCCCACTCTCGAAAAGGCCAGGAGATCCTGAATCAAGGACTGCATGCGTAGAGCTCCCTCGCTCGCATAGCCGATGAATTTGTCGGCGTTCTCGTCGAGTTTGCCGCGATAGCGTTCCGCAAGTAGCTGCGTGTAGGCCGCCACCATGCGCAGCGGCTCCTGCAGGTCATGCGATGCCACATAAGCGAATTGCTCGAGGTCCGCGTTGGAGCGGGCCAGCTCTTCAACTTTGTGCGCTAAATCCTCTTCCGCTTGCCGGCGCGAACGAAGCAGCCGTTTTTCCTGCAAAGCGCGGCGCACGGCTTCGGGCAACCGGGCCAGACCATCTTTCAGAACGTAGTCCGTCGCGCCCCGTTTGATGCACTCCACGGCGGTGATGTCTCCCAGCGCGCCTGAGACGAGGATCAGTGGAATCTCCAGCCCTTCGCGCCGCAACACATCCAGCGCGTCCATGCCTTTCCACTGCGGCAGGTTGTAGTCGGCGATCACCACGTCGGGACAGTGCAAGGGAAGCTGCCGCTCGAACTCGGCCTCCGCTTGCACGACCACCATGGAAACCGAGAAGCCGCCTTTTCGCAGAGCCCGGGCCACCAGCTCCGCGTCCAGTTGGTTGTCTTCGACGTGCAGCACCCGAAGTTGGCCGGGTTGCGGCGCGAGATCGTTAGTGGGATGCATGAGCCGTTCCTGTGAGATGCGGGGTATCTTCCACTACCGGCGGCTGATTGATGACCAGCCAGTACAGTCCCACGCTCTTGACCGTCTCCCGGAATTGTTCGAAGTCGACTGGTTTCTGAATATAGCTGTTAGCTCCCAGGTTGTAACCAGCCGCCAGATCCCTTTCTTCTTTCGACGAGGTCATGATGACGACCGGAATCGTCCTGGTCCGGGCGTCGCTCTTGATCTGTTTGAGCACTTCCATCCCATCGACCTTGGGCAGTTTCAGATCCAACAGCACCAACTTTGGGGGACGGTCAAACGATCTATGCGTGAACGCCCCGCGGCAGAAAATAAAGTCCAGGGCTTCCTCGCCATCGCGCGCGATGTAGATGTTGTTTGCCAGCTTCTCCCGCCGCAGCGCGTGCAGGGCAAGATCCATATCGTTCTGATTGTCTTCCACTAAGAGTATGTCGAGTTTTCCTGAGTTCATGATCGGCCTCCCGCCGTAGCTGCATTGTTGTTCGATTCAGTTTGCTTTCCCACTCCGAGGGTGAAATAAAAGGCTGCGCCTTTATCCAGTTCGCCCTCTGCCCACACTTGGCCTCCGTGCTTGCGAACGATGCGCTGCACGGTGACCAAACCTATCCCCGTACCTTCAAACTCCTCCGCTCTGTGCAACCTCTGGAAGACTCCGAACAGCTTGTCAATGTACTTCATGTTGAAGCCAACGCCGTTGTCTCGGACCATGAACACAGATTGCCCATCTTCTTCGTTGTGACTGATTTCGATGACGGCGCGGGCGCGCGGCCGGGTGAACTTGAGCGCGTTGGCCAACAAATTTTGAAAGATCTGCTTGACCAGGACGGGATCGCATGCCACCGTGGGCAGGTCGGCGATTATCCATTCCACCTGCCGCCCTTCGCAATCCGGCTGGAGAATCGCTATCGCTTCCGCGATGATCGCGTTCAGCCCGGTTGGCTGCAGACGCAGCGCATGGCGGCCGACCCGAGCCAGATTCAACAATTCATCCACTAGCACGCCCATCTTTTGTGCTCCCGCCTGGATGCGCTCCAGGTACTGTTGGGCGCTAGGAGCGAGAGTGGAACCGAATTCTTCCATCAACAACTGGGAAAACCCGCTGATGTGCCGCAAGGGCGCCCGCAAGTCGTGCGAGACCGAGTAGCTGAAAGCTTCCAGCTCTTTGTTGGCGATTTCCAACTGGGCCGTCCGCTCTCCGACTCTTCGTTCGAGTTCGTCATTAAGTTTTTTAATCTCTCGCTCATCTGCTTTCCTCTGGGTAACGTCCCGGAACGCCACCACTCCGCCACACAACACGCCGTCCTTGTCCTTCCGTGGACTGCCACTCACCTCGATCCAGGAGCCTTCGACGAGCACGCGATTCCGCAGAAACATCTCGGCTGTGCTCACCTCCCCGCGAAGGGCGCGAACCAGGGGGAGTTGATCCGTGGGGAAAGGCGTCGTCGTATCGGCCAGAAAGAGGCCGTAATGCTCAGACCATTCCTGAGGGTCCATGTTTGTCGCACCCATGCCCAGGATTCTTTCCGCGGCGGCGTTCCAGAGGACGAACGATCCCTCTTCGTCAGCGGCGACCAATCCCTCGGCCATGCCGCCCAGCACGGACTGAAGCATGAGCGTCTGAGTTTCCAGGGCTTCCCGGGAGAGAGCCAGTTCCTTCGCCTGTCGGGCCAGTTCCACTGCCAGCCGGGCCAGCTGCTCCTCGGCTTTCTTCCGCGCGGTGATATCGCTGTTCACTTCCAGGATGCGAGCCGGTTTCCCCTTCGCATCCCGATGCAACACCCAAAGACTCGATACGACAATGCGGCCGCCGTCGCGCTTGCGGTGTACCAGTTCGCCTTCCCAGGTGCCGGTGTGCTGGAGTTGTTCCTCGATGTGTTCCAGCGGTTCGGGGAACTCGGTATGCAGCAATTCGTGGGAGATCCGGCCCGCTGCGTCTTCTTTGGTGAAGCCGTAGAGTTTTTCGGAGCCCAGGTTCCACAACACAATGTGGCTCTCCATGTCGCACACCAAGACCTGAGCGAGGTCCAGGATTTTGGATAGCTCATGCAAGGCTTGCTCAGTCCGCTTCCGCCCGCCAATGTCGCGCGCAATTTTTGAAGCGCCAACAATCGCGCCGGTGCTGTCCTTAATCGGTAAAATCGTCACGGAAACGTCGACGTTCGAACCATCCTTTCGAACCCGGACGGTTTCGAAATAGTCGACGCGCTCACCGCGCCCAATTCGCGCCAGAGCGTCGGATTCTTCATTCACGCGCTCCTGGGGAACCAGCATCTGCATCGGTTTGCCGAGTGCCTCTAGTGATGAGTAGCCGAACAACTTCTCGGCGCCCGGATTCCAGGCGGTGATCCTACCGTCCAGCGTCCTGCTGATAATGGCATCGTTGGATGACTCGACTGCGGCCGCCAGGCGTTCGCGCACCCCCTCCGCCAGCTTGAGTTCGGTAATGTCGGCACCGATGGCGACGTACTGCCGCGGCTTACCATCCTCACCGAGGAATGGCACAATGGTCGTGTCCACCCAGTAAATGGAACCGTCTTTGGCTCGATTCTTAATCTCGCCATGCCAGACCTTCCCACCCACGATAGTGCCGTACATCTGTTGGAAGAACTTCTTCGGATGGTAGCTGGAATTGAGGATGCGGTGATTCTGCCCGATCAACTCATCCTTGGAATATTGGCTGATGGCGCAGAACTTGTCGTTGACATAAGTAATCGTGCCCTGGACGTCGGTTACCGCCACGATGGCATGCTGATCCAGCGCGAACTTTTGGTCGGCCAAATCTTTGACTGCAGCCTCGCTCGTGGCAAGACTTTCCTTCGCGGCTGCCAGGGCCGCTGTCCGCTGCTCCACGCGCTGTTCCAACTTGCCGTTCAGGGAGCTGATTTGCGCCCGTGCCCGCGCGCTGATATCGACTTCGCGGTTGACGGCGTGATTGGCTCGCGCCAACAAGCCTGCACCGACAAAAATGCCCAGGACGATGATGAAACTCGTCAGCCGCCGTCCCGCCTTGGTTCCCTGGGTGCGCCGGCTCAATAACCGCGTCTCCTCAGCCTTTACCTCTTGAGTCGTTGCGCGCACTCCATCCATGAGCCTTTCGGTCTCCAGGATTTCGTCGGCGCCGGGGACTGCGTGCGCCTGCTGACGTTTGGTGACTATCGCCTCGGCGAACTCGAGCGCGCTCCGGACCCGTGACTCGAGCACGTCCAGCCGCCGTTGTTGACTGGGATTGTCCGCCGTCGAATGGCGCAGCGCGTCCTCATCCTGCGCGACGGCGCCCCGTGCAGTCTCGTAATGCGCACGCAACGAGTCTTGCCCGGTCAAGGCAAATGTTCGCGCGCTGGTTTCCACTTCGATCACATCTTTGGACGTAAGCTCAAGCCTGTCCAGCACGGCGTAGGTGTGGGCTACCCAGTCGGCGCCGTCCGCCGCCAGGCGCGCGTTGTACCAGGACAAAAAGCCTATGAAAACCGTAAGGAGCAAAGCCACGATGAAGCTGCCGGTAACTCGCCGCCGAAGTTTGGCTTCGATTGGCGCTTCAATCCCTTCGGGTTCGGCGATTTGCCGCTTCAGTTTGCGATTCTCGTCCTTCATAGAATCGGCCCGGGCAGAGAAATGACTCTTGGAAGGGGAATGCAGTAATACGACAACGTGATCAGGCCGTCTGAAATGACGTGCAGCAACGGGAGTCGCGGATCCCAAAGGTAGCAGAAACCGTGCGGCGTGAAATCACGAGAAAGCAATTGGTCGAAGAATTCCATGATCCCGGCTTTCGCCTTATTTCAGAGCTATCGGCAAGACCGTCACCGTTGCTAGTAAAGTGGCAGGTTACTTATGGTCGGGGGAACGCCGGAGAGCGCAGATTTTCCATCGCGCCTCGCCGCTTGAAATGTTAGGGAAAACTTAGACTAAGGTTGTCGACGGCAGGTTGAAGGGCTTGGCTGCACAGGCGGAGAATTGGGGTTTTCGACTGCTTCAACAATGGCGCGGCGAAACTTCTAAGCGATTCGCTTTCCGGTTCACGAATGTTGACCGCTGAGAAACGCTCGCGCGGGCGCAAGTATCTGCTTCGTGGAACTATCCGCCGCACTCGCGTTTTGGAGCAGGAGCTTGTAGAAGCCCACTGCTTCCTGCTTTCGACCAAGGACCTGAGCGACCTCCCCGGCATGCAGAAGTGCGTTGAAACGGCCAGGATCCGTCTTCAAGCAAATCTTGTACTCCGTTAGAGCAGCATCCGGCTGATTGGACAAGCGAAGCATGTCGGCAAGCATCTCTCGCGCGGGAAGCTCGACTTCTCCCTTTCCAACGCGATCCTGGTGATCGGCGACGGGGCGCAGCAGGCTAATTGCGCCTGCCGTGTCTCCTTTGGCAAACAGAGCCCATGCCCGCGTCTCGGCGAGCTGACCAGAAAAACGACCTTCCTCTTCTATCAGCTCAGTTTTTGTAAACGTGGCCTCGTAGTCCAGGACAGCTTGGTCCGCCGCGCGAACATCGTGAAGGTGTCCCGCAGCCACTGCGTGCGACCAGGACTCGACCCTAAGGACGTACCGACCTGCGTCTTTGGACGGCTGCCGCTTGAGAGCGCTCGGCCAGTCGCTCGTCTCAAGAGCAAGCCTGATCGGAAACGAAGCTTCTACCCACCCGTAATAGCTTTCGAAACCAGGCTCCAGATCGCCCGCCTTGATCGTCGCGGCCTGCTCCACGGTTTCTCGCGCCTTATCGACCTGTCCGGTCTGCAAGTAGGCGTACTGTAAGAACTCCATTGCATGCAGGCGATTCTGCGCTCCCGTATGCATCGTGGCACCGTGGTTCGCTGCGGCGGCTTCCGAGGCCAAGTTCGACCGGATGTCGTCCTGCCAGAGACCAAGCCGCGCAAAGATGTGACTGGGCATGTGGAGAGCGTGCGCCGAAGCGGGTGCGATCTGCGCATACCGATGAGCAGCTTCAAGCCCCAAGGAGGCCATCTCGGGATTGTCGTTGGCGTGAATGATGAAATGCGTGACGCCCGGATCGTCAGGTTCCTTGCTTAGCACCTGATTCAAGATCTCCAGCGCCTTGCGCTTTCGGGCGAGACTCGGATCATCCGGTAGCTCAGGGCTGAGCAGAGACAACGCAAACAGCGTGGCGGCCACCAAATCGCTCGAGTGCTGCACATGTACCCTTTCCATTGCCGCTGAGTAGTTTTCCGCGCGGGACTGCGCCTTTGGCAGCGTGGCTGGATCGAAGAGAATGCCGAGTGCTTCAATATAGGCGCGCTCGCGGGGCGTCTGCTCCTCCGCGTTCTTCGCTCTCGCAAGAGCTTCCTGACCAGCGCGCAATTGCGCTCCTTCAGGCAACGCTTCCACCGGCTGATACTCGCTGATGGCCTCTCCCCAATAGGCCATGGCACAACGGGAATCGCTCCGGGCGGCTTGAGTGAAGTTCTTACGGGCTTCTTCGTACCAGAATGAGTAATAGAGGCTCAAACCGCGATCAAGTAAGACGCCAACCGCGGCAGAGCAAGAGTTCGGCAGGTTGACATGCCCGATCTCTTCCTGCATGTGCATGTGATTCTGCGCACTGGCAGCGAACGCCATCAGCAGCATAGCCGACACGAATCGACTCAATGGATTCATGCAATCAGAGACTCTGCGTCCGGCGCTTTGGTTACGAACTTTGCTCAAAATAATTTGCTGGTGTGAAGGGCATCGTGAATCTGAACCGGTATGGGTGAGACGCGCCGATTGCTTCCGAGAAAGTGCGTCAACCCTGAGAGTTTCGCACTCCGACGTCTTCAGAACTGTTAAAATGGATGAGCCCTTAGGAACTCTCACACTAATGCAAAGAACCTCTCCGGCCTGTTGAAGGTCGACGTCTAGCCCAACAAGTTAGGTTTGCACTTATGAGTGCTTGCTCCGTCTTCGGAGACGCGGCAAGCCGCGTCTCCCTGAAATCAGATGTCCCTCAGGGGTTTGGCAATTTCGACCTTTGGGCAGCCGGTTAGGACCCGGCAACATGTTCATGCTCCTCCGTCAGACCTGTCGTCTCCAGTTGCCTCCGGAGTTTCTTCACCAGTTCGTGAACCGATTCGATCTTTTCGGTCGCCGCCGCCGGCAGGCCGGGGGTTTCCAGCGCCAGTTCACTCGACAGCAGCAGCGCCGTAATCGTGCCATTCAGTTCGCTGCGCAGCCTACCGATGGCCGCTTGCCGGGCCCTCATCTCCTCGCGCTGGCGGCGCTGCAAGGCCGCCCGCACCTCCCGCACCAGACGCTCCATTCCACTGATCGCCAGATTGACCGGCACCAGAATGGACGTGCCCAGATGCTCGAGCGTGTTCTCGGCTTCATGCGGCTCGGTTTCGACCAGGTACTGATCGAGCACCACTGCCAGATAGCCTTCCGCCCGCAAAAGCATGGCTGCGCGAGCCAGACTCTCCGCCACCGCGACTTCCTCGCCCGTCGCGTCATGCAGCGCCGCGGCGCACTCGGGTGCCCGCTCGCTCGGCGTCACAAGAAGGATCATGCCGAATCCTTTCGCAACTTCCGGGCCAATTGTCTTACCCTGAAAAGAAATGAGTTATGCGCTCGGCCCGCCGCTTAGTCTCCCGTTCCGGCACCAGCGCTCGGCCCGACGGCCCAGTTTTGGGACTCGTACTCTTTCAACTTGCGATACAGTGTCGTCTTTCCAATGCCCAACAGTCGCGCCGCTAGCATCTTGTCTCCGTTCACCTGCGTGAGCGCGTTCAAGATCGTCTGTTTCTCCAGTTCCGCCATCGGCACGATGCCATTGCTCGGCTGGCTCATCCCCATCAAGTCGATGGGCGCGCTGTAAATCTGAGTGGGAAGATCGCGAATCTGAATTTCGTTGGCGCTGCTGAGCGCGCATGCCCGCTCCAGCGAATTCTCCAGTTCGCGCACGTTCCCGGGCCAGTCGTAATTCAGCAGCGCTTTGAGCGCCTCGTCCGAAATCGCCTTTTCGATGCCGGCATCGCGCCCGATGCGCTCGAGAAAATGCGCCACCAGCAGCGGGATGTCCAGCCTCCGCTCGCGCAACGCTGGAATCCGCAGCGTCAGGACGTTCAGCCGGAAAAAAAGATCGCGGCGGAACGTGCCGTCGGTCACGGCCCGTTCCAGGTCGCGATTGGTCGCCGCCAGAATCCGCACGTTAATGGGAACGCGCTTCACGCTTCCCACCGGACGAATCTCCTTCTCCTGAATCGCCCGCAACAGCTTCGCCTGCAAGTCGACCGGCAGCTCGCCAATCTCATCCAGAAATACCGTGCCTCCTTCGGCGATCGCCAGTAGTCCGTCCTTCGGATTCGTCGCCCCCGTGAAAGCGCCGCGCACGTGGCCGAACAGTTCGCTTTCGATCAGCGTGGGCACGAGCGACCCGCAATCGACCGGGATGAACGGCTTGTTACGGAAAATGCCGGCGAAGTGAATGGACTTCGCGACCAACTCCTTGCCCGTGCCGCTTTCGCCGAGAATCAGCACCGGATGCACACTCTGTCCCGCTTTCGCGATGATCCGATACAGCTTTTCCATATCCGGCGCGCGCCCTACAATGTTGCCGAACCCCTGCCGTGATTTGATGGTTTCCCGCAGCACGCGGTTCTCGGTCTTCAGCCGCAGATGCCCCGCCACCCGCTCCAGCAGCAGACGCAGTTCTTCCATGCTGAAGGGTTTGGTGACGTAGTCGTAGGCGCCATCTTTCATCGCCTGTACCGCCGACTTCACCGTGCCATATCCGGTCACGACGATCACCAGCGCGTCGGCGCGATGCTTCTTGATCGCATGCAGCGCTTCCAGGCCGCCCGCGCCCGGCAGCCGCAAGTCCAGCAGCACGGCGTCGGTGCTCGAGCTGTCGAGCAACCGGTAGGCTTGTTCGGCGGACTCCGCCACCTGCGTGTTGAATCCGAGCGACTTCGCCACCTCGCGGCAGGCCTCGCGGATGGTGCGGTCGTCGTCCACGATCAGAAGATTCAGGAAATTCGCTCCCTCGATTTGCGGAGGATGGCTGTGGCTTTGGCTATGACTATGACTATGACTATGACTAAGGACGGTGGCGGTCGATGCATTGAACATGGCGGATCTCCCTGGCGGAAAAATTAATGTTTCGTATCAGGGCATCGCTTAGCGATGCCGTAACTCTTCGAAATCACCCGCCCTTTTTAGGGCTGGATTGATGGCTTCACGATTGCAGAACTTCAATCACACGTTTGATCAGAGCCCTTCCTGAAAATGGCTTGCGAACCAGCTCAACCGCACCCGCCGCGAATCCCCCAGCCAGCTCGACCGGCGCATGTTCGTAGCCGGAAATCAGCAGGACTCTAAGGTCAGGCTTCTGCCCGAGCAATGTTTCTGCGAGTTCCTGCCCATTCATCCCCGGCATCATGATGTCGGCGATCAGCAGATCGACTGCGGCGGAATGTTCCGCGAAAACTTTCAGCGCTTCCTTCCCGCTGTGCGCCGCGAGAATCCGGTAACCGGCATCCAGCAGGAAGCGCTGCATGGACTTGCGCGCGGCGGCATGGTCATCCACCAGCAAAATAGTTTTGTGGCTGGTTTCAAGAACGAGTTTGCGCGCACGCGACGGTGCCTCCGGCGGGGCCGCCTGATTCGCTGACACCTCGACCGAAGACTGCACGATCGAAGACTCCACGACCGAAGCCTCGATCGCCGGGAAAAACACTTCGATGCGCGTTCCGCGTCCCGGTTCGCTCTCGACCTCGATCATTCCGCCCGATTCACTGACGATGCGCTGCACCGTCGCCAGGCCCAGGCCCGTTCCTTGCCCCGGATTCTTGGTGGTGAAGAAAGGCTCGAACAGCCGCGCGCGTGTCTCGGCATCCATCCCGCAGCCGTTGTCTTTTACCACCAGCGAGACCGCGCGCCGGGGACTCCCGGGCGCAGCTTTACTAGAAGCCTCACCAGAAATTTCACTATGAAGTTCGCCGGGAAATGTCGAACCGGGAAATTCCCCAGCCCGGGTGCTCAACGTAATTGAGCCGCCGTGCGGCATCGCATCGCGCGCGTTCAGCACCAGGTTCAACAGGATCTGCCGCAACTGCGCCGGATCGGCGAGCACCAGTCCGGCGCCGGAGTCGAGCATTATGACCAGTTCAATCTGCTCGCCGATCAGCCGCTGCAACAGATTTTTCGTGGAAGCCACAATTTCGTTGATTCGGATCGGCCGCGGCTCTGCCGCCTGCTTGCGCGCGATCGCCAATAGCTGATGCGTCAACGCCGCGCCTTGCTCGCCCGCCATGCGAACTTCTTCCACGTGCTGGCACAGTTCGCTCCGGTCGAATCCACCGCTTGCCACTCCGGCATTGTTCAATTCGTCACTCTCCAAGCCAGCGCTCAGCAGGTCGCAGTACAGCAGAATGCCCGTCAGCAGGTTATTGAAGTCGTGCGCGATTCCTCCCGCCAGCCGTCCGATGACTTCCATCTTCTCGGCTTCGCGCAGATGCTCTTCCACCCGCCTGCGCTCGGTCGCGTCCGCCAGCATCGCGATCAGGAATGCCGGCTCGCGTCGCGCATCGCGCCCGAGCGACACCGTCAGATGGCCCCAGAGTTCGGAGCCGTCTTTGCGCCGGTAACGTTTTTCGATTTCGAACGAGCCGCGCTCGCCCCGCATCAGCTCGGCCAGCAAGCGCTCATCTGGCGAAAATTTGGCGGGATAAATATCATGGCCACTCTCACGGCCAAGTTCATCACGATGTTCCGGATAGAGTTCGCCAGCATGCGTGCCGGCCAGTTCCTGTTGGCTGTAGCCAAGCATTCCACTCAGCGCGGGATTCGCTTCAAGAATCCGGCCATCGAGCTGGCAAATTCCGATCCCAATCGCGGCCCCTTCAAACATCGCCCGGAAGCGCAGATCGCGCTCGTAATCGCGTGCCGCCGGAAATTGGGTCACGACATTCATACCGATACCATTCCCAGGAATTTCAGGTCTCAGGTTTCAGGTCTCAGGAAAATCAAAGTTCTGAGACCTGACACCTGAAACCTCGCTCCGATTCCAAGGCGGGAAAAGCGCGCTCAACCTTTTCCCCGAATGGACCGCGCTAACCTGATTAGGGAAAAGTGTATGCGAAACCCCACCGCCCCTAAGTGCGGGCCATCACATCAATTTGTGATGAATCCGGCGACGATTCAGAAGGAATTAGGAACGAGGAATAACGAATGATGATTCGGGAGAAACAAGACCTGGAGACGGCGGCACAGCTGCGGGAATGCCGTGACGAGGCTGGGCATCCACAAAACTACGAAGATATCCCGGCACCGTCGAAGGCCCGGTTCCGCAACCAAAACAAGAGTTGGAACAAGAAAGTAGAAATGGCGGGGCGGGTCCGCGGGCGCGCCAGGCATGGGCCACGCGCCCGACGGACATTACCATCCATCGCGTTCAGTTGAAGCTGACGACCTGCAACTTGACAAAGCAGTAGTGACCTGCAGCGCACACTGGACGACTCGTTACTTGTGGTGCCAAAGTGCCGAAGTAAAAGTTGTAGGTCTCGGAACCAAGCGCATTGCTGCTCCAATCGCCAGTGTATGCACTGATTCCACCAGGATTGTTGACAGCTGAATGCTGAGGACCAGTAGTGTTGGACGCAATCGGGCTAATGTCGGCAGTCTTAGTCTGTATCCGCCAACTGCCCGCCTGGTTGGGATCGCCTGCAACGCCGTCTCCCACACCAATAATGATGTCAATGGTCGACTTCGGAGTGGTGGAAGTGTCCTCAAAATAATTGCCGAGCATCGAAGCACATGTCGATCCAGCCACCGCTAAGGCCGGTTGAATGGTGGTGTCACCGGTCATAGTCGGCGTGGAGTTCATATGCCAGGAAGCATCAAATTGCACGTCACTCAAATTCGGTAATCCCGCTGCGCCAGCGGGATAGGCACAGTAGTAAAAAGTGGCTGTGGAATTGACGTTGTTCTGATAGTTCTGGTCCCATGCACCCATGTTCAGACTCTGACTGCTGGCGGGGCCAACAGTAACGGACCCAACCAAGCTTCCAGCGTAGCTGTATTGCTGAAGCTGAGCATTGGTCCCAGTGGAGTCGTGGTTAGCCATCAGGTAGATGAAGTTAAGGTCTCCATCTTCCAGGATGAAGTCATTGATACCATTGTTAGTGGAGGAAACGACCGTTGACCAACGACTCGTGAACGCTGTGGCACCAGCGTTCGCAGAGTAAGATTTTAGGGTGTTGCCTAGAGTCACTATATTGGCGTAATTCGTGCCAGAGGGCTGGCCGGTAACATTCTCGTCAACGTTAACGTCGGTGACTGGGTCGCTACCCGTGCTGATACAGTAGGCAACGGCTGGGGCTGTGAAAGCGTTGGTGATCTTGTAAATGCGTCCGTTGTCGTCGCCCGTGTATAGATTGCCCGATGCGTACCAGATCGCCACATCCTTGAGGCTTGGAGCGCCAGACAAACCGGAAGCACAAGTGCCACCGCCTGCTGTGTAGCTGAGAATAGTCTCGGTTGGAGGAGTAATGGGAGCGGTAACTGTACCGCCGCCTGTCCCAATCGTAATCACATGCAGTTTTGCTGGAGTTCCACTTCCTGTCAATCCGTTCTCTAGAACCAAAATCTTGCTGCCATCGGCCGAAGGCCATGGGGAGCCGAGATAGTTTCCGGCGGCAGAAGTGCCGATATTGTAAGCAGCGACGACCTTTGGTTTAGTTGTTCCGGAGCAGAATCCAGTGCCGCCGCTGTTGACATACAAATTGTTCAGGATCACAAGGTTGGCTTGGGTTGAAGTTCCTTGCGCGTGGATTGTGAAAGAAACGTAGTCTTTTACGCAGTCAGGGGTTAGGCCCGCAGTATAAGTTGTCGGATAACCGCTGGCCGGGCCATTTGCACCCACGTCGAACGCCCAATCGTTGTCAGCGGCAGATGACATTGGGGAGTGATTGACTTGCTTGAGGAGACGTTGTGCTTCTGCGCGAGCCGCGAGCAGCTGACCTTGAAGGGTCTTTTCTTTTCCGTTGTGTTCGATGAACCGGCGATTACCGCTGGTCTGAATGGTTGGGAAGGAGGCTTGGGCTGAACTGATAGAAGCAAACAATGTAAGCAGCAACCCGATACCGAGCGCTTTCTGGAATCTGGCTTTCACGGGGGACCTCTCTACATGATAGAACGAGAAGGCCCGCCAATCCCCTTCGCGTCAGAAAGAAGAACAACTATTTCTCAAACTGCGAACGGGATCGATGGGCGTTCTCGTCTGATAATGTAGAAAGCAACTCCTCGGCGATATGTTGCGTCTAAGTGAGTTACGATTCATGCGACCGCTTCCGCGAAGGTGCGGACTCTCAGGAATTCCGATTTCATTTTTCCTTAATATTGCAGTAATAGTACCGAAATATCCCCCGCCTATTGTTCCTGCAGTTTCTCGCCACGTGGCAGGCTTATGCCCTGCGCCGGGCAATTTCGAAGAAACGGAGAACTCAGCATGTTTGGACAGCAGCAACCCCTTGCCAACCTCAGGCGGGTAATGGCGTCAATGATGGCGTCTTTACTGACGATGACCCTTGCCCTCGGACCGAGCGTTACTCCCGCTTTCGCCTCTTCCGCCAAACCGGTAACCAAACAAACAGCGAGCGCCACCGCGACTCCAATTCAGCATCTGGTGGTGATTTTTCAGGAGAACGTTTCTTTCGATCACTATTTCGGAACCTATCCGAACGCGCTGAATCCGAAGGGCGAACCGAAGTTCAAGGCGGCAGCCAATACGCCAACCGTCAACGGGCTAACGAACGCGCTTCTAAACAACAACCCCAACCTGAATCCTGCAAATGGCGCGGGCGCCTCTAACCCGTTCCGCCTGGATCGCTCGCAAGCGGTCACGCCCGATCAGGACCACAACTACACAGCTGAAGAGCAGGCGTTCGATGCCGGTCTGATGGATTTGTTCCCGTTGTATGCCAGCTCGGGCGGCAATGAAGTGATGGGCTACTTTGACGGCAACACCGTCACGGGCCTGTGGAATTACGCCCAGTCCTTTGCGATGAGCGACAATTCTTACGGGACAACCTTCGGACCATCTACACCGGGCTTGCTAAATCTGGTTTCCGGCCAGACCAACGGTGTGACCGCGACTCTAAACGGGACAAGCAATGAAGTAAGCGGCGGCAGCGACGGGTCTCTGACCGTGATCGGCGATCCCGATCCGATTGGCGATGTCTGCTCCAACCCGACCCGCAACCAGGTGACCATGGGAAGCAAGAACATCGGCGATCTCTTGAGCGCCCCAGGCGTGACCTGGGGATCGTTCATGGGCGGCTTCAACCTAAGCGTCGTGAATCCCAACGGCACGACAGGCTGCCATCGCAGCTCGGTCAATGTGGTGGATGGCGTCGCCACCACGGACTACATTCCGCACCATTCTTTCTTCAACTATTACACTTCCACGTCCAATCCGAACCACACGCCGCCCGCTTCGGTAGCAGAAATTGGAAATGCCGGTCAGGCCAACCACCAATACGACCTGCAGGATTTCTTCACCGCCGCTGCCGGTGGCAACTTGCCGGCTGTGAGCTTCCTCAAGGCGCAAGCCTTTCAGGACGGCCACGCCGGATACTCCGACCCGCTGGACGAGCAGACTTTCCTGGTGAATACGATCAACTTCCTGGAGACGCTGCCCACCTGGAGCAGCACGGCGGTGGTGATCATGTATGACGATTCCGATGGATGGTACGACCATCAAATCGGACCGATCGTCAATACTTCGACTGGCCCGGCCGACGCTCTGACCGGACCCGGAGCTTGCGGCACGGCGGCGACAGCGCTGGCCTGGCGTGAACCCGGCAAACGCGTATGCTCCGGGCCGTTGCGGTTACGGTCCAAGACTGCCTCTGCTGGTTGTCTCGCCGTGGGCGCGGCCGAATTTTGTGGATCACAGCGTGACCGATCAGACTTCGATTATCCGGTTCGTCGAAGACAACTGGCTCGGCGGACAACGCATCGGCCAAGGCTCTTTCGATGTGCTCGCCAACTCCATCACCCAGATGTTTAACTTCAGCAAGATCAGACACGACGGAACGCTGTTCTTGAATCCAAGCACCGGAGAAAAAGAATAGCGGTAAAATTAACTTAAGATCTGGCCGTGGCGGGCATGCGAACTGAAGTTGTTCGCGTGCCCGTTGCTTTTGCGGGAGGGGCGTCCGATCCCCCGTAGAGACTCGGCTAGCCGCGTCTCCCTCCGACACAACAGGCTATATCAGGAGGGTGACAAGACCCGTGATCACCAGTGCAGCTGCCCAGATCAAGTCGAAGTTGAACCATGCCTTACGCAGAAGCGCGAGGCCCAGCTTTCGATAGACCACCCAAGCGAACAGCCCAGTGACCACAAGATAAGCAATAGTGTGGACCCCGGTGGCGAGAATCCCGGCGAGCGGGCCGGCGGCCGGAGCCATGTGATTGTGGCCTGCCATTTGGCCCTGTGCTTCAACCGTATTGCTACGCAGTAGAACCGGCACTACCATCAGGCCTGCGCCGTGGGCAGACGCCGTGAGAAACGACCAGACGGTCAAATCTCGAAAGCCAACCTGCATACGGACCCAACGAGGGTGCTGATGCCGCACCAGGGAATAGATTCCAAGCCCAATCAGAATTGCGGCGACGGAATAGCGGATGGTTGCGAGCGGCAGCGTCATGCCGAGCACCGCGGCGGTCAGCACCACGCTGCCGATGGCCACCGCGTGGCCGATTGCAATGGGGATAAGGGACCTTGCTACCGCGCTCCCCTTTTGTTCCTGCATCCCCAACGCCACCGCGAAAAGCCACCCCATCCCAGGATTTATGCCGTGGTAAGCGCCGAGGAGCAGCATCATCCACAACGCCGTCGATGTCAGCCCCGCATGCGTCATTGCGTGTCCGAATAACAATAGGAGTCCGACGAAGCGTCGCCCCCTTCCAACCGCACCTGGTGCGCGCGCAACTCGTCGAACTCGACAAAGAATTTTTCATCGAGTTTCATTCCGCCCTTGGCATTCGTATCGATCTTCACCATCCAGCTCTTTACCCCATCAGGATAGAACTGATCGTCCCATGGAGAGTAGAGCGAGTTGGTAAAGTACACGCGCTTGCCGTCGCGGCTGATCTCGACCATCTGCGGACCGCCGTTGAGAGCCTCCGCGGGTTTCTTCGGATGAGCCGCCCGGCGCACGATGCCGCCAAAGTGGATTGAGCCGGTCTTTTTCGGGCTGGCGGGATCGGAGACATCGTACTGGATGAACTCACCTGTCCCCCAGCACGAAACATAAAGGAAGCGGTCGTCGAGTGAGAGATTGATGTCAGACACCAATGGTGGTACGGCCTTGAAGCCCTCCAGCAGTGGCGGCAGGTTTTCCGGATCAGCCGGCTCGGCGGGAATTTCAATCACCTTGCGGACTGCCCATTTTCCGGTCTTCCCGCCGTTCTCGCGGTACCACATCCAGATCGAGGACGAAAGGTCTTTCAGGGAAACGACGACACCCACGAATCCGAAAGTCTTATTAGGATCGTGGGTAGGCCGAAGCTCCAGCACCATCTGTTGTTCCGCGCCCAGATCAAGTTCCTGCAGGTGACGACGCTTATCCAGGTCCCATATGTGCAGCTTGTGGCCATACTTTCCCGCGAGCAGCAACTCCGGGTTAAGGCCATCCTTCACCATATTCGGCGTGCCCCATTCGGAGGTGATCATGGTGTCGTGACCGAGGTGCCACCAGAAGTCGTACGCCAGACTCTGAGGGCCGCGCTCCGTCTCCCACGGGCCCTTCACCTCAAACGTGTTCGCATCCATCAGGAAGATGCCGCCAGGACCGTCGCCGCTGGCCGAACCGAGCGCGCTGCCATAGATGCCGTCGGGGCCACAATGAATGGTGTGTGGCGATGTGTAGCCTGTCTTTTTAATGAACTCTTCAGGCTCAATCACCTTCACGATCTTGGGATGGCGGGGGTCCGCTTTCGTATCCAGGATGTGAATCCGCGATGATCCGATGCCCGGTACGATCAGGTAACGACGCTCCATATGCGGGTGCGGATTTTGCGGGCAGAGGCACGCGCTGCATGCGTTCCAGCCGAAGTGATGCAACTCGTTGTCGTCGTGGGGAAAATCCACCTGGCCGACGAACTGGCCATAAGTCGACGAACGGGGATCGACGTCGATAACGCCCATGGCGTCCCGCTTCCCATCCTTGCCGACGTTGAGCAAGGAGACGTAAGCGATGCGTTCCGGCGCGGCTTGCATCGCCATGCGCGGCGAAGGATAAAAGGTTGGATCTGGCATCAAGGACATATTTATATTCTCCTTTGGCAAAGAGACACACCGAAGGATTTTACCCGGCTAGGATCCACACGGTGTGACGCAGTCACGAGCCGATACAAACAAGCCACCACGACTCCAGGGAGAACTATGGAAAGCTGCGGTGGCAACGCTGACGTCGATCCCACTATCCGGGTCCGCAGCCGAAAGCCCACGCACCCGCACTTGGGTGATTGTAAGCATAAATCGTCCGCGTATAAATGGACTACCGCTCCCCAGCTTGTGTGCAGTCACTTATGGGGGCGAGCCGCGTCTCGACAAACGACCGCATGCTATACTTTTTAAGCACTTTCCTGTCACATCTGTAGACGGAGGACAGTATCGACAAACGTTTTATCCGCATGAACGAGCGCATCCGGGCGCGCGAAATTCGCGTCATCGGTGACGAAGGGGAACAGATTGGCGTGATGCCTCCCTTCGAGGCGCTCAAGATGGCCCGCGAAAGAAACCTCGACCTGGTGGAAATTTCCCCGACCGCGCAACCTCCGGTTTGCCGCATCATGGACTATGGGAAATTTCTGTATCAGAACGAAAAGCGCGAGCGCGAAGCCAAGAAAAAGCAGAAGACCATTACGGTCAAAGAAGTAAAGTTTCGTATCAACGTGGACGATCACGACTACGAAACCAAAAAGAATCACGTGCTGCGCTTCCTCGACGAAGGCGACAAGGTGAAAGCGACCATTTTCTTCCGCGGACGCGAAATGACGCGGCAAAGCCTGGGCCGCCAGATTCTGGAACGTCTGATCAAGGACGTCGACCAGAAAGGTTTGGTGGAGTTCCGTCCAAGACAGGAAGGCAATACGCTGCACCTGATTCTGGCGCCGAAGAAGAATGAAGGCGGAGCGAAGGAAAAACCGGCTCCTCCGAAGCCCGCACCGCCTCCCGCGTCGCGAGGCGGCGCGCAGACAGCGTAAAATCAGCAATTAGCATTTAGCACTTAGCATTTAGCCCGCACGGGCAATGCGCTAGGTTTGGCTAAATGCTAATTGCTAACTGCTAATTGCTAATAGCTGAGGTTCTATGCCTAAACTCAAAACACATAAAGGCGCCGCCAAGCGCTTCAAGAAAACCGGGACGGGAAAGATCAAGCGGCACAAAGCCTTTCTCCGCCACATCCTGACCTCTAAGGCCAAGAAGCGCAAGAAAAAGCTGGGGAACTCCGTGTTGGTAAGCGACGCGGATTTCAAAAAAGTGAAGCGCATGATCCCATACTAAACAGGGATAATGGAGCGACGGGCGTCCCCGCCCGTCCATAACGAGTTTGCGACAACCAAGTCTGCGGAGCGAAATGCCCCGCAGTGGCGCGTGAAGAGGTCGGGCTTCAGAAATCCCTTTGGGTAGAAGCCTCCTTACCTCCAGCCGCCAGACGAACCAAAAAAGGAGAGCACCATGCCTCGTGTAAAACGCGGAACCAAACGCCGCGCCAAGCGCAAAAAGATTCTTGAACGCGCCAGTGGATATTTCCTAACTAAATCCAAACTTTACCGCTCGGCAAAAGAAGCCGTCGAGCGCGGACTGAAGTTTGCCTATTCCGGCCGCAAGCAGAAGAAGCGCCAGTACCGCTCGATTTGGATCGTGCGCATCGGCGCCGCCGCCCGCTTGAACGGACTGAACTATAACCAGTTCATCAGCGGACTGAAGAAGGCCGGCGTGGAACTTGACCGAAAGATCCTGGCGGATTTGGCGGTGAAGGATCCGGCAGGATTTGGACATCTGGCGGAGCAGGCGAAGAGGGCAAATGCTGCGGCAGCAGCGTAAAGTCTGCCTTCAGCTTTCGGTTGTCAGCTTTCAGCTGTGGTAGCGCCGGCATCCGTGCCGGCTGTCGCGAGGGCACCTTGCCTTCGCACGTGTGGGCGGGACGCGCGCACGACAGCCGCCGAGACGGCGGCGCTACAATCTCAGATCTCATGTACACAGTCCCCAAACTGACCGATTTCTCTCCAACTGCGCTGGATAGCGCGGTGCGCGAACTTTTATCCGCTCTCGATCGGGAGTCCGCGGCAGTCGCGTCCGAGAACGACTGGAAGGCATTTCGCGATCGCTGGATGGCGCGCAAGAACGGCATTCTTAGTCAGCTCAACGACCTGTGGCTAAAGGCGGCGCCTAAAGATACTAAGCGCGACGTCGGGCAGCGCGTCAACGAACTCAAGACCAAAGTTGAGCAGGCGGTTGAAGCGACGCTCGCTCGCATTCAGAGCGGGGTTTCCTCGGGCAAACTCGCCGCGGAGCGTCTGGACATCACCCTTCCCGGCATTCGTCGCCCCATCGGCGTGGAACATCCCGTCATCAAGACGATGAACGAGATCACTGGCGTCTTCCGCAATCTCGGCTACTCGGTCGAGGAGGGTCCAGAGATCGAAACCGATTACTACAACTTCGAAGCGCTAAACTTTCCTCCGAACCATCCTGCGCGCGATACGCAGGACACTTTGTTCATTGCCGGGCAGGAATCGAAACCGCTGCGCGACCGCCTGCTGCTGCGCACGCACACTTCGCCGGTGCAGATCCGCACCATGCAGAAAATGCAACCGCCGGTGCGCGTGGTGTGTCCGGGAAAAGTTCACCGCAATGACGCGCCCGACGCTACACACTCCCCCATCTTTCATCAGGTCGAAGGCCTCGCGGTCGACACCAACATCACGTTCTGCGACCTGAAGGGCACACTCGACCACGCCATGAAAGCGCTCTTTGGATCGAGCGTGAAAACGCGCTTCTATCCGTCGTTTTTCCCGTTTACCGAGCCCAGCGCCGACGTGCAGATCAGTTGCATTTTCTGCGGTGGCAAGGGCGTGCGCGACGGCGCTCCCTGCCGCAACTGCAAGGCCAGCGGATGGATTGAGCTGCTCGGCTGCGGCATGGTTGATCCGAATGTGTACGGCTTCGTGGACTACGATCCAGCAAAAGTTTCGGGATTTGCTTTTGGAATGGGCGTGGAACGGATTGCGATTCTGAAATACGGCGTGGATGATATTCAGCTGTTTTTCCAGGGCGACGTTAGGTTTTTGGAGCAGTTTGGATAGAAGCTTTTGGCTGTTAGCTCTTGGCTCTTAGCGATTCCAAGCCGTCGTCTGAAAGCTAAGGGCTAAAAGCCAAAAGCTAAGAGCTAATAGCTTCTTTCATGAAAATCTCTCCTTATTGGCTGCGCGACTTCGTTGACCTTCCGGTTGACTACACCCGGCTTGCAGACGAGCTCACGCTTGCGGGCGTTGCCGTTGAGGGTATTTCCGGCGAAGGCGACAGCACAGTCTTCGAGATGGAGATCACAACCAGCCGTCCTGATGCGATGAATCATTATGGCGTGGCTCGCGAGGCTTCGGCTCTCTATGATCTTCCGCTCAAACCGATCGAGCCGAAGCTGCCGCCGTCGCAGGGCAAGTCCGAAGTCACCATCGACATTGAGGAGCCGGAGCTGTGTCCGCGCTTCACGGCGCGCGAGATTCGCGGCGTTACCATCAAGCCCTCACCCGCGAACATCGTCCATCGCCTGCAGTTGCTCGATCAGCGTCCAATCAGCAACGCGGTAGATGCTACGAACTACGTGCTATGGGAATCTGGCAAGCCCACGCACGTGTTCGATCTCGATCTGCTCGAAGGACGCCGCTTAGTGATTCGCAAAGCTCGAGCCGGCGAAACGCTCAAGACTCTGGATGGCGTGGAGCGCAAGCTCTCGACCGAAGATCTGGTCGTTGCCGACGCGAAAAAGCCGGTGGGACTGGCCGGCGTGATGGGTGGCTTCGACACCATGATCACGGAGAAAACGAAGAACATCCTGATCGAATCCGCGTGGTGGGACCCGGTCACGGTGCGCCGTATGTCGAAGCGTCACGCCATTCACACCGACGCCTCGCACCGATTCGAGCG
Source organism: uncultured Acidobacteriaceae bacterium (assembly GCA_963789205.1). Taxonomy (GTDB): domain Bacteria; phylum Acidobacteriota; class Terriglobia; order Terriglobales; family Acidobacteriaceae; genus Acidiflorens. Next base: position 502,126 of record CAWBJV010000004.1, on the reverse strand, counting down.
CGGCGCCGATTTCGAATCGACCGTCGCTTCGACCAACCGGGTTGCCGAGCTGATACTCGCTTCCGGCGGCGGCACGCTCATCGGCGACGTAATCGACGTGATCGCCCGCAAGCTTGACCTGGCTCCGGTGGAGCTCGATCTGCGAGAAGTGCAACGAATTCTCGGCGAGAAACTCAGCACGATTGAGATTAGCCGCATCCTCACTCGTCTCGGTTTCGCGATGCTGGCAGGCGGCGAAGAGAGGTACCTGGTCCACATTCCCAGCTGGCGTCTCGATATCGAGCGCGAGATCGACATCATCGAAGAACTGGCGCGCCTACACGGCTATGACAAGTTTCCAAACACGCTTCCCGCCTACAGCGGCGAGGTCCGCGAGCTCCCCGATGCGCACAAAGATGCGCGGCTGCGCTCTGGACTGCTCGCGCTCGGTTACAACGAAACTATTTCGCTGACCTTTATTTCAAAAGACGACGCCCGGCGCTTTTCGACCGCCCCCGAACTCGACCTCGCGAACCCTATCAGCGACGAGGCTTCGGTGATGCGCACCTCGATGGTTCCGAGCATGCTCAACATGCTGGCTTACAACCTGAATCGTGGCAGCGACAATATTCGACTGTTCGAGTCTGGAAATGTATTTGAGGCCTCGGGCACAGATTCAAAGTTAGTGGAAAAGTCGGTGGAGCTGAAGCGCATCTCAATGGGTGCAACGGGGAACGTGGATGCGGAGGTGGTGCGCGGACTGGTCCCGGGTGCGGCGGCGCGTCCGTTGACGTTCTTCGATCTCAAGGGCGACATCGAAAGCCTACTCGCTCCTTTCGGCCATTGGACGCTGTACTACGATGCGCAGACGGCTGACTACTATCATCCCGGACGCTCCGCTCGCGCCGTGCTGGATGGCGCGACTGTCGCCCAGTTTGGCCAGATTCATCCCGACGTAGCCGCGGCGCGCAAACTGCGGCAGGATGTTTTTGTCGCCGAGATTTATCTCGACCGGCTGTACCAGCACGATCTGCGCCAGGTGCGTTATGAAGCGCTGCCGCGCTTCCCTGCCGTCGAGCGCGACTTCTCCTTTGTGTTTGACGACGGCGTGGAGTTCGAGAAGATTCACCAGAGCGTTGCTGGATTGGGCATTGCCGAGCTGCGCAGCTTCGTCCCGGTAGAAATTTTCCGCGGCGAAAAAGTTGGCGTCGGTAAGTACTCGATCCTGCTGCGGGCGAACCTCCAGTCAAGCGAACGCACCTTGCGTGATGACGAGGTGGCGCAGTGGGCTGGACGAATTGCGAAGGCGCTGGAAGCGCTCGGTGGGGTGCAGAGGGCGTAGGGCTCAATGCCCGTGCGATGTCGATTTAGCAATGACGCGAACAATGATATCGGAAACCTTTTCGCCCTCGCTTAGGTGAATCCGTTTGGCGTGCTCCACATCTGCTGTCGATGGGTAGAGAGTCCTCGGATAGGGCCGCCGTCTACGCGATTGCTGTAGTTATAGACAACGGATCGGATCCTCCCTTCCTTGTTCGGCTGGTTCACGGGACCTAACCTTTAACATCGCGTTCACCACTCTTTAACATCGCATTCACCACACCTTCCTAGAATCGCTAGTCGCCACAAACAAAAACCAAGGTACCTGGCGGAAAAACTTCTTTCCGCGGCTCAGGAGGATTATGCAGCGAAGTTGCTCATCTCTCTTAACCTCACTCTTCGCTTTGGCGCCAACCACACTTCTGGCACTGGTCTTTCTAACCATCGCCTCGGTAGGAGCGTCCGCGCAAATCGATCGCGCGGAGCTCGAAGGGACGGTGAACGATGCATCCGGAGCCGTGATCCGGGGTGCCAGGGTGCAAGTTCTGGCGGCAGACACTGGCATCAGCCAGGAACAGCAAACCAATTCGAACGGCTACTACCGCTTCCCGGGCTTGGCGGTTGGGCGGTATACGGTGACGGTTACCGGCGCCGGCTTCAAAACACACGTCATCGAACAAGTCGTGGTACAAGTCGGCCAGACGCGCACTTTGGATATTAAACTTGCAGTTGGCGCGGTTGCTGAGAAGGTGGAAGTGAAAGCGTCCGACGAACCCGAGAACCGCGCGTCCGCCGAGGCGTCCACCGTCATCCGGGAGGACCAGATCGCGAACCTTCCCAACAACGGACGCGACTGGGCCAGTTTCACGCTGCTCGCGCCCTTTGCGCAGGATGACGGTGGCGGCGACCAGCGTACGATTCGCTTCGCCGGCCGCGCGCGTGACGACAACAACTTCCAGATTGACGGCGTCGACGCAGGCGGCATTCAAGAGCAGGCACAGAAATCGCAAACGCGTCTGCAAATTTCACAGGACGCAATCGAGGCGTATCGCGTCAACAGCGCTCTGTACGACGCGGAATACGGCACGCAGGCGGGCGGCCAGGTAGATATCGTCACTAAATCGGGCACGAATGACTTTCATGGCACGGCGTTTGGCTACATAAGGAATTCCGTGTTCGACGCGCGCAACTTCAATGACTTCGACCTGAATGGAAATCCGGCCATTCCTCCATTCCGCATGGGACAGTATGGAATGACTTTCGGCGGTCCTATCATCAAGAACAAAACTTTCTTCTTCATCAGCTACGAGGGGCTTCGCCAACTGCAGTCGACGACCCAGCAATTCAACGTGCCCTCAGGCTTCTGTTGTGGTACTCAAGGGGGATCTCCACTTCCATTCCAGCAGTACGTACTTAACACGTCCGGCCAGATGTGCTCTATCCTGCAAGCGTATCCGTGGCGCGCATCCGTCGGTACCCTCAACGGCTGTGCCCCGCGCTTTACCTATCCAGACGCTGCTTTCCAGTGGCTGGGACAGGATCCGACCAGCTCGAGCTATGACCCCAACGCCGATCTGGTCACAGCCGCTACGCCTGCGACTATCCATGAAGACACTTGGCTGTTGCGAATTGACCATAAAATCAGCGAAAAAACCCTGCTCTATGGCCGCGCTCAGCGGGACATCAGCCTGGTGAACGCCCCGAATGGCGCCAGTCTTCCGCCCGACAAACTCCAAACCATCAACCATCCGGCGAACTACCTCTTGGCGTTGCAGCACACATTCACGACAAATCTCTTCAACGAAACCAAAGTCTATGTCAATCGGTCGCCGTTTCACAATCCTCAGGCGAGCGCCCTTCCCTATTCGGTGAGCACCAACAGCTTTGTAACGCTCAACAACAACAACGCCGATATCGAGGTCGGAACGACGTACGGAGTGATTGACAACCTGATTTGGACCCATGGCCGACATTCATTCAAGACGGGCATGGAGATTCGTCGGGTTCGGCTGAACCAGGGGAAGACTGCCGACAACAGCCTTTCTTTCGCCGACAGTTCTGGCAATGATGAAACCGCCTTCGCAACCGCTCAGCTTTTCGGAATATCCTTTACTGCCCCATGGTGCTGCCACAAATTACGGCGCACATTCTATATGCCCTACTTTCAGGATGAGTGGAAGGTTACTCCCAACCTCGCTCTCAACTTGGGACTCCGCTGGGAGTATTACGGGGTCGAGAATGAAGCCGACAATCGCACCACGGTTTTCGATTTCAATCAGTTTCACGGCGTCTGTCTCGGTTCAGGTTCAAAAAACGGACCCTACCCGACGCCGATCAACACGCCAGCATGCCCAAAGAATCCTGCTCTGTATAACCCCGACTATCGGAACTTTGATCCCCGCGTTAGTATCGCGTGGGCGCCGAGCCTTTTTCACGGAAAAACCGTCATCCGGTCAGGCTTTGGGATCTACCACGGTGCCGCCCAGAACGATGATTTGAATGCGGGTTTGGAAAGCGATCGGTTTACAGCGTTCGCTCATCTCGCGAGTGGGCAGAGCACTCCTCTCTTGCCGGCCTATCAGCAGACGGTCCCAGACTTAAGTGGTTTGAGCATTGGAATTACACAGCAGCCTCGAGCTCTGCAACGCCATGGACGCCGCGACCTCTACGCAGAAACCTGGGGACTAACTATTGATCACCAACTGCCCGCCAATTTTTTGGTGTCGGCACAATTTCTCGGGTCACGCGGCGTGCGATTGTTTTCTCGCGGAGGGGTTAACTTCTGCACCAGCAAGCCAGCTGCTGATGGTTCTTGCACCCGCGGACTCGATCAGTACTACCCAGGCGGAGACCCGTACGGTTCCGTGGATTACAAGTCCGACATCGGGTCGAGCACTTACAACGCGCTGGGTGTTAGCCTCGAACGTCGCTTCAGCGCTGGATTGTCCTTCCAGACACGCTACACATGGTCTCATTCCATCAACGATGGTTCGGTTGGCGGTGGGGAATCGAACGGGCCGGAGAATGTCAATTGCTTGCGCTGTGATTTTGGGCCCAGCATCTTCGACATTCGCCACAACTTCGTCGCGAATGCTGTATATGAACTGCCATTTGGAGTCGGCAAGCGGTACTTCAACGAACGCGGAATCATGGAAGAGATCGTCGGCGGCTGGAGCCTCAGCAGCATCGGCCTCTGGCACACTGGCCACCCGCTCACCATCACGATGAACATCTCGCCGACGCAGCTACCCGATGGCAACGATCAAACGAATCAACGGCCAGACCTGGTTCCCGGAGTGCCGATACTGCTGGGCGGAGGAGCGCCGAACCACACCCTTCAGATCAATCCCGCCGCGTTCGCTCCGCCACCGCTCGACCCAGGAGGTGTGGGCAGTATTGACCCTAACACTGGTGCTTTCACCTGCCCACTCTCTTGTGGTCTGATAAGTCGATTTGGCACCGCTCCGAACGGCCTGATTCGGGCGCTGAACTCCTGGCAGATCGACTTGGCGCTGATGAAGACCACTAAAATCACAGAACGGCTTGAGGTGGAGTTCGGCATACAGGCGTTTAATATTTTCAATCACGTCCAACTCGGAGATCCGAGCACTGATAATCTGACGCTCAATTATACGAATGTGCTGGACACTGGGGGGAATCCGACGAATCAGTATATCCTCGTGCCAAAACAGAGCCTTGGACTGATCACCTCGACCAACAATTTCAACAACAACAACGACAACGCCGCTTCCCCGAACACGGGCACCGGTCTGCCGCGGCAGCTGCAATTCATGCTTCGCATCAAGTTCTAGTTTGTGGTTGGGCGGGCCAGCACGGCCCGCCTGGTTCGCCGTTTCGCATTAGCAGAAACCATTACAATTTGTACAAGCACACACTCTCAGGAGGAGCCCGTTGAAGCCTTTGCCGATACTTATCTTTACCTTGTCACTGAGCCTTCTTGCCGCCTCAGCCCAGACAGCCGGGGGCTATCACCTAATCAAGAAGATTCCTATTGCGGGTGAGGGCAGCCGGGACTACCTCACCGTCGATGAATCCGCTCGCCGTCTGTACGTTTCTCACGGAACCCAAGTCGAAGTGCTCGACGTCGATTCGGGCGCGATCGTCGGCAAGATCGCGAACACTCCTGGCGTGCACGGCATCGCCATTGCTCCGAACCTGGGGCGGGGATTTGTCAGCAACGGACAGTCCTCAACGGTCACGATCTTCGATTTGAAGACTCTGAACACGATTTCGCAAGTCCCGACCGGAAAGAAGCCCGATGCGATCATTTACGATCCCGCCACCTCGAGAGTTTTCGCATTCAATGGCGGCAGCAACAGCGCGACCGCCATTCAGGCGGCGGATGGAAAAGTCGCGGGAACGGTTGATTTGGGCGGCGGTCCGGAGTTTGCCGTGGCCGACGGCTCCGGTTACGTTTACGACAATCTTGAAGACGAAAGCCTGGTCCTGAAAATCAACTCCCGCTCGCTGAAAGTCGAGCGGCGCTGGCCGACCGCGCCTTGTGCGTCGCCTTCCAGTATGGCCATGGATCGCCCGAATCGGCGGTTGTTCGTCGGCTGCCGCAGCAAGGTTATGGCGGTCATGAACGCGGACACCGGACAGGTGATCACTACCCTTCCGATCGGCGACCACGTGGATGCGACCGCCTTCGATCCCGACTCCCGGCTTATTTTCAATTCCAACGGAGAAGGAACCATCACGGTGATTCACCAGGACAGCCCGGAGAAATACTCTGTGGTCGAAAATGTGAAAACCTTGCCCCGGGCGAAGACGATGGCGCTCGATCCCAAGACGCATCAGCTCTTTTTATCGACTGCGGAAGCGGGACAGTTTGAAGTACTGATAGTGGGTCGCTAAATGAAACTTTTGCAGAAATTGCCGAGCGTCGTTCTCTTTCTCGCCTGCGTTGCCTGCTCACGCTCGCACTTGCGGGCGTCGCCGGAAACCCAGCCCGTAGATCTGCAACTGCAAGTGAGTCAGCCGTTCCACTTTGTAGTCTATGGAGATTCGCGCTTCCATGATCCGAAGGACACCAAAGCGGCGAATCCACCTGTGCGCCAGGCGTTAGTGCGGGCCATTGCCCAGACCGATCCTGCATTTGTCTCCTTCGGAGGCGACATCGTTTTTAACGGCGATGATGTGGACGATTGGAAGGTGTGGGACAGCGAAACCGCGATATGGCGCGAGAAGAAGATCCCGGTTTACCCCGCATTGGGCAATCATGATCTTCACGGCGACGAAAAAGTTGCGTTGGCCAATTATTTCCAGCGTTTTCCTAACCTGAAGAACAGCCGCTACTATTCCGTTCGCATCGCCAACGCGCTGCTGCTGGTGCTGGACAGCTCTCTCGACGAGATCGCCGGCCCGCAGGGGCAGTGGCTCACCCAGAAGTTGGACAATGTTCCCGGCGATGTGGACTTCGTGTTCATTGTTCTTCACCATCCTCCGTACACCAGCTCGTCGGATGAGAGGAAGTTCGGAGGAGGACACTCAGCCCGTTCCCCTGAGCACAAACTCGCCAAAACTTTGGAAGCGCGGCAGCAGAACCTTCGTGCCCGGATCGTCGTTTTCTCCGGACACGTGCACAACTACGAACGCCATGAGCATGGCGGTGTTACCTATTTCGTGACGGGCGGTGCCGGAGCGCATGCTTATCCGATCGAACGCGCCCCTGACGATCCATTCCAGAGTAAAGAAGTAAACTACCATTACCTCCTGGTGGAAGTTGATCGCGGCGGCCTCAAGATCACCATGCACCGTTTGGACTTGACGAGCGGCACAGCCGCCTGGACGCAACCAGACTCGGTTGCGATTTCGGTGCCAGCAGCAAAGACCGGGGCGCAGGGCAAATAAACGAAGACAGAGCCTTACCGCATCGGACGATCGTAAACACAAGCGGATTTTTCTCGATCCATCCAAGCGAATCTACGGGATACTGCGGTCGCTATGTGTGTCCGTTCAACTCCAGACCGAAAAGCATTTTCGTACAATAAACGTACAATGGATCGGGTAATCGGGCCTTTCTTGCCGTTGTGGCAGTTCCTGGAATCAATAACTTCCCTGCCGTCAACACCGTGATTAGTTTCGCCTCCCGCCGCCCTCCACCATCTCTTTTAGATTGTACGATTCATGCAGTTGAGGGAACCGACTCTCCCGCTCTCTCAAAATGCGCTTCAATCTCCTCCAGAGTTTTCCCTTTCGTTTCTGGGAGGAATACCGCAGCGGTGATGAAGTAAATTACGGTGCAGGCGGCAAAGCCAAAGAACATGGTCGAGTAACCGTACTTGCCGACGGTGGGCAGAAACACGGCGGCAATGGTCGTCGAAACCGCCTGGTTGAGCAGCAAAGCGATGCTCATGCCGTTGGAGCGAATCCGCGTCGGCATCAACTCCGAAAGCGCCAGCCACACGCAGACTCCCGGCCCTACGGCGTAAAACGCCATGAACACGAAAAGCGTAACGGCAACCAGCATTCCGCTGTGCTGGCTGGGCAGGGGCGTAATTAGCGCTTCGTCGATTCTCAGCGGAGCTTGGCGCGCGGCATCGAGATTGCCGAACGGATTCCGAAAGAACGCCACCACTTTATTGGCGGGCACACAGCTCTCGCGCGTGATTTCGATCGGAGTCGCGGCGATGTCGTCGGAACGCGCGGCCTTAGTCGCGGCGCGGAAGCCCCCATACGAATAGATGACGACCAAAGACGTAGCACGGCTGTCGATGCGCTGGGCAGTGTCTCCGGTTGGACTCAGGAGCGTCTCGGCCAGCTTCTGGTTATAGGTAAGTGCGATCTTCTGGTCCGCCGTGACCATGGACTGAACCGCGCTTCTGGAATCCACGCGCAAGCTTTCCGTCCGGCGGAAGAGCAGGCCGGTGCATACGAGCGACAAAATGATCCCGGCCGTTCCCACCGACAGCAGAAACTTCCGTCCCTTGCGGTCCACCAGCAGAAAGCTTCCAATGGTCACCAGGAAATTGATGATCGTGAAAATAACGTAGCCCCAGTGAGCCTGGATATCGGAAAGCCCACTCTGCAAAAGAATGTTCGTGTTGTAGCCAATGATGGAGTTGACGCCCGTGGCCTGATTACAAGCGAGAATGACGCAGGCGAGGATAAACGGAATCACGTATTTGCGGCGCAAAAGCGATTCGCGAACTTTTGTCCCGGTTGAAGTGGTCGCTTTTTCAGCAGCGGCAGTTTGTTCCATCTCCGCTAGCTCGACGTTCGCTTGCGTATCGGAGCGAGACCGCAAAAGCGCAGCATAGGCGGCATCCCTCTTCCCATGACGAAACAGCCAGCGCGGAGACTCTGACACCATGAGGCTGCCAATCACGAACAAGAGGCCGGGGGGCAGCGAGACCCAGAAAATGCTGCGCCAAGCCGTGTCTTTGAAAGCGAATAGTCTCGTGGGATCGCCCAGCCTAGCCACTTCTTCGACGCGAAAACTGAAGAACATGCCGACGATAGCCGCGGTCACGATGCCGAGCGTCAGCAGCCATTGGAAGATGCCCGTCCCTTTGCCGCGGCTCGACGCCGACAGGCATTCCGCCAGATACAGCGGGACAACTACACCTATTAGACCGGCGCTGATGCCCTGTAGCAGGCGGCCAAGCACAAGCGACTGATAGCCGTGCGAGAGCGCGATAATCGGAATGCTGCAGACAAACAGCACTCCACTCAGCATCATCAGCGGCTTGCGCCCGATCCAGTCGGCCAGCGCGCCGGCAAATAGCGTTGAGATCACGCTGCCGAGCAGCACGGCAGCGACGACGATAGAAAGCTGGCCTGCATTCAACCCGGAGGTGGCCTCCAAATAAGGCAAAGCCCCCGCAATGATGCCAACGTCCACGCCGTATAGCAATCCCCCAAGTCCTGCTACCAGCAGGAGAAAGCGGTTGTAGCCAGCTTTGTCGTTTTGTGCCACAGGCGGCCCCTTCCCTATTTATGGAACGTCTGACTAGCTTTCAAACAATCTTTATCCGGTCGTCACGAATCATTTCCGCCAGAGTCACGATTTCACTTGGCTGCTCCTGAGCGCTTCATATGCAGCTCCCCAAATCGGCGCGTCCTCATTCACCACAACCGATATTGGAATGTGTGCGAGCACCGGCGCAAGTTTGCTCTCGCCGCAAAAGGACTTGAAGAAGATACCATCCTGGAGCTTGGGCAGGATTTTTACGGCGATGCCGCCCGCGATGTAGATGCCGCCAAGAGCCATGGTCTGCAACGCAAAATTCCCCGTCACCCCGCCAAATATCTCAGTCCAGAACCCCAGTGTCTCCACGCAAACGGGGCAAGACTGCGCAAACCCGCGCTGTGTGATTTCACTGGCTGCGTTGCCCTCCCGAGTGCCCTCCAAAGATTCGAACGACGCTTCGAACGATCCGTGCCGCACCGCAGGGTTCAGGAACTCGTGAATCCTGCGGAAGCCCCGCCCGGAGACAATCTCTTCGCAGGATACGTGAGGCAATTGCACTCTCAAATGATTGAGCAACTGAATCTCGCGCTCGGTTCGTGGCGCAAAATCTGCTTGGCCTCCCTCTGCCGCCGCAACCTGATATGTTTCGCCATCCCAGAAAAGAATGGCCTCTCCCAATCCGGTTCCCGCCGCAATCACGGCTCTCGTCGCATTATGCGCAGGGGTTCCTGGATTCAGGGATACAAAATCATTCAAAGACAGCCTCTCCAGACTCAACGCAGTAGCTGTGAGGTCGTTCAGCAATCGTATGTTTTTCAGGTTGAGCTTGTGTGCCAGCGCCGATACATCTACAACCCAAGGCAAGTTTTCTGAGTAATGCCGCCCACCTGCAACCACACCCGCCACTCCGAACCCGGCAGCGTCAATTGCCGGGACCTTGGCGTTCGCATCGGCTGCTATTGCTTGTGCGAGGAAATCTTCGACGAGATCTTCAAATCCTGCATATTCTCGGGTTGCAAGACGACGTTGAAAGACAGAACGAAGGATGAGCCCTTCTTGCAGGAACAACCCAAGGTTGCATTTTGTACCGCCAACGTCCCCGGCGAGAATCATCGTTTCTGATCCTACACGTGTGCTTGTTCGAAATGCTTCAGAGTAGGCAACCCTCTAATGGATTTCCCAGCCTTTTTCTGCGCGAGGCGTAGTTCAAAAAGGCTTTGCAGGTTCAGCCAGAATTCGGCCGTCGTACCGAAGAAATGCGCGAGGCGCAAGGCTGTGTCGCCGGTGATGGCGCGCCTTCCATTGAGAATTTCAGTAACGCGGTTGGTGGGAACATCGAGCTGTCGCGCAAGCTCCGCGGCACTCATCCCCAGTTCCTTCAGTTCTTCGGCCAGATGTTCGCCGGGGTGAATAGCGGTCAGTGCCATGATGTTTCTCCTAATGATAATCAACGCTATCGTTATGCGTTACGTCAAGCGTAATATCCAGCGAGGACCGAGCACGGTGGCAAAAGTGAACGGGAGCGATTGTTTTTGGAGAGACCGAGGCCGGATTACACTGAAAAGACGAGGAGCGGTCGGGGCTGAGCATGGCCCCTACGCGTCCGCTTCAGGCAATGGCGTTAGCAGATGAATTTCAATAACGTGCAGTCCGCACTCAGTTTTTGCAGTACCAGGCCAGCGCCCCGCCCTGGGATCTTCGCCCGGCTGGATGGCCCTCGTGCAATGCGTGCACCCGATGCTCGGATAATTCTGATCATGGAGCGAGTTGTAAGGCACGTCATGCTCGTGGAGATAGCGCCAAACTTGTTTCGAAGTCCAATCCGCGATCGGATTCACCTTGACCAACCCGAACTTCGCGTCCCACTGGATTTTGCGCGCACCCTCGCGGATTAAGGTCTGGTCGCGGCGAATGCTCGTGATCCAGGCGCGCAGCTCGCTCAGTTTGCGGCGGAGCGGCTCGACCTTCCGCAGGTTGCAGCACTGGTCGGGATCGCGAGTCCAAAGCGCCGCACCGCGAACCCGCTCCTGCTCCTCGGGCGAGAGCAGCGAAAACACTCTCTCAATCTTTAGTCCGTATTTTTGCTCGATCCTGTCCATCAGGTTGTACGTCTCGGAAAACAGGAATTCGGTATCGACCGTGAAGAGGCGAAAATCCTTGCGCAGGCGCGAGGCCATATCAATCAGCGCCATGCCCTCGGCCCCAAATGCCGACGAGATTGCGACGTCATTGCCGAAGGTGTCAAACGCCCACGACAGCACCTGCTGCGGACTCCAACTCTCGGCCGTCAACTGCACTTCTGCGATCTTGTCTTTCACGCTACCGGCTCCTTAATCTGTTCCCAGGCGCGACGCCTGCGAGAGGGATGTTTTGAAGAGTGCCGGGGGACGCACACCGTCATTCCCCTTCGACATATCCGAAATCACAAATCCCTCCAACAGGGCGGCGCGATCAGCCATCCGCACAACTTCGCCGACGACCAGCAGCGTTGGAGCGGCAAGTTGCGGCGTACGATGCAGATCCAACACAGTCGTGCAATGCGTTCGCTGATGCCTGGTGGTGGCGCGCGAAATGACGGCACAAGGTGTCCCGCCCGCAAGCCCAGCCGCCGCCAGCCTCTTCGCGATGTCAGAGTAGTTTTGTCCCGGCATATAAATGACAAGAGTCGCTCCGCTCGCGACAAACTTGCTCCAATCTGAGGCATCTTTTTCGTCAGCATCTTTTCCCGCAGCCTTATGCGCGGTGATAAGCACCAGCGCCGACGACGCTCGACGATGCGTCAGCGGAATCTGCGCTGCAGCAGCCGCGCCCATGGCCGAGGTCACGCCGGGAACTATCTCGAAAGGAATGTTGTTTCGGCGCAGCGTTTCAATCTCTTCCCCGGCGCGTCCAAAAATCAGCGGATCTCCACCCTTGAGCCGCACAACGCGCAGTCCCCAAGCCGCCAACGCGACCATCAGATAATTGATTTCCCCTTGCAGGATTTTCTTCTTCCCACAGCGCTTGCCAACGTTGTGAATCTCCGCAGTCGATGGAATCAGCTGCAGGATCTCGGGCGCAACCAGGTCGTCGTGCAAAACAGCTTCGGCGCTCTGAAGCAGGCGAAGAGCCTTCAATGTCAATAGCTCCGGATCGCCCGGCCCTGCGCCTACCAGATAAACTTTTCCCTTCAAGCGCCCACTCCCTTCGACTTCATCTCGTCGTGCTCGTCGTGCTCAACTCTGGCACTTTGGCCAGCGCCGCTTCGAACGCTTCCCTGCTCGCCAGTGAGTGCAGTAACTCCGACTTGGTCTCTTTATCGAGATCGCTGGCCAGAACGAGTCGTCTGGTTGCGCCGAGCTGCTCAACCCATGCCGTGTATCCTTCTCCGAACTGGCGTTCCAGTTGCTGTCGAAGTTTCTGCGCCAGCGACGGACTCTGCCCAGCGGTTGAAATCGCAATCTGGAGATCGCCGCGCCGCACCACTGCGGGATAAAAGAAATCGCATAGTTCCGGAACATCGACCACGTTGCACAGCACGCCGCGCCGTTGCGCCTCGTGATAAACGAGTTCGTTCAGGTTGCGCGAAGCCGTTGCCACCACCGCAAGAAACTTGCCATCGAGATCAGATGACGAGAAAGCACGCAGCTCCAGTTCGATCTTCCCAGCGTTGGCCCATTCGCGGACCTGGTCGCTCGCCGCAATCGCAACTACGTGGATGCGCGCGCCCGTGTCGATGAGTCCACCGATCTTCGGCTCGCCAACTTCGCCCGCGCCGACGACTAGGCACTGCTTCCCTGCAAGCTTCATAAACATTGGGAACAAGTTAGTCACCGTCTCCTCCAGCGAGTTGCGCTACAGTTCCTCTCGCACTTACCGGCGGCAAATCGCGGGTTACCGCTTCCACCGGTTCGCCAGCCAGAAACTCCCGCAACTGCGTATCCGTGTGCCGGGCAAAGAACTGACGCAAGTTCTGGTCGGGCTGACGTGCGGCGAGATACCGCCGGAGCAATCTCTCGATCGCTTCCGGAACCTCAGTCGCAAGGCAGCGATATCCCACGGGCCGCGCCGTCGCCTGATGCAAACCAAGCGCTCCGCCAAGGCAGAAGTAATAGGCATCGACGAGACGTCCGTCGACTTTCATCTTCTTGCCATCGATGCCAATGTCAGCAATCCAGTGCTGTCCGCAACTGTTCGGGCATCCGGTAACGTGCAGTTTCAAGTGCTGATCGAAACCAGGCAGACGCTCTTCCAGTTCCTCCACCAGCCAGCGCGCGAAGCTCTTCGTCTCTGTGATCGCCAACTTGCAGAACTCCGTGCCGCTGCACGCGATGGTGCCGCGCCAGAATGCCGACCCGCCAACCCGCAATCCAATCGCGTCCAATTCCTTAGATAGGTCCTCAGCATTCAGGCGTGGAACATTCACGATGAGCAGGTTCTGCATGTTGGTCGCACGCAGTTCGCCGGACGCGAAGCGATCGGCCAGATCTGCGGCAGCCTGCATTTGCTCCGCCGTAATGCGTCCGCGGAGAACGGCAGCTCCCACGTAGCAGTAGCCCGCCTGCCTTTGCGGATGAATTCCCACATGGTCGCGATAAACATCGGCGGGTGGCGATTCCGGGACAGCGGCATCGAACTGAAATCCAATCCGCCGTTGCAGTTCGTCCAGAAAACTCTCGGCCGTCCAGCCATGCCGCAGAAAGAGAAACTTCAGCCGCGCCCGCTCGCGATGTTCCCGTAACACCTCCGAGTCGCGAAACAGCTCCGCGATCCCCTTTATGGCAGGCAGCACTTGATGCCATCGTACAAACGCGTTCAATCGCGCTCCCAGATAGGGTTCGGTTGAAAGTCCTCCCGCAACTCGCAGCGAGAAGCCGACCTCGGGTGTCCCCCGCAACACACGAGTCGTCGCGGTCAACCCAATATCGTTGATCTCCGGATACGGGCACCACACGCGGCATCCCGTTATCGAAATCTTGAATTTTCGGGGAAGGTTATAGAAGTAGTTATTCCCCGCCAGCATTCGCGACGCTTCGAGCGCTAGAGGCGAAGCATCGCAAATCTCGTCCGCGTCCACTCCCGCAACCGGACAGCCGGTAACATTGCGTGTGACATCGCCGCAGGCACTCATCGTGTTCAATCCGACTCGCGCGAGCGCCTCAAGTACATCCGGAAGGGCCTCGATCGTGACCCAATGCAACTGGATGTTTTGGCGAACAGTGATATCGGCAATGCCATGAGCGTAGCGGCGGGTGAGTTCGGCAATGGTGCGCAGTTGGTCGGAATTCAGCAGGCCGTTGGGGATTCGGATTCTCACCATGAAGCATTGCAGCGCTCGGCCTTCCCCGCCCTGGCCGCCGGTTACGCCCGCTCCATCTCCCTGCGTGTACACGCCCCACCAGCGAAAATAGGTCCCAATCCATTCCGGCGGAATGGAATCGAACCCCTCGCGCGCGAACCGTCGGATCTCCTCCAGACCCTCCCATGGGTTCTTGGAGCGTTTGAGGCGCTCGACTCGCTGCGCTTTGGTTTCTGTCGCTGTGTTTGTCATAAACTGCTTGGCCCGACTGTTTGTCCCAGACTGTTTTGTCCCAGAAAATAAAAAACCCACCGCCAGGTTCATCTGGCGATGGGTTATAAGTGCCGGTTTTACAGTAAATCCTTTAGTTCGGCAGCCTCCCTGCGCCAGAGCACACGCATGCACAACAACAACAAGAGCACATGCACATCGCGCAAAGGATCTGCCTCAACACAGTGACTGCCATTCTAAGTCGACCGGTCCCTCCGGTCAACAAACTTCGGTACTTCCTTTCGATGCATACTTTCGATCCAACGAATCAGAATTTTCGCACCATCATTCACCGTGCAATTCTTCACCCCGTAGTTTCGTTGTGCCTGCCCTGTGTCACCGGCTGTTGATGTGCAGTCCGAGTGCTTTCAGTCCGGCTTCGAACCCTCCGGCGACAAGTGCTGATTTAGAACGGAACACCCAATTCAGGTTCCCGCGTCGGGAATTGTGGGAAAGATGTTCCGCAAGAAACTCGTAACCCAAAGCAACAGAGGGACGAGCCCAACTACTGGTGGCACGAGAGTGGTGGCAGGGCAAGTGCAATAGACGACGTGGGAAGTCATACAAAATATGCAAGTTCTAACGACCTCGCTAAGCGGGGCTAGCGAAGCTTCATCCGAAATGGACAGGCAAATCATGCAGACGAGTTTCACATCGAGACAACCGGCGCTAGAACAGACCATAGAACAGGCGGTAGAACAGAAGATGCCCGGATTGGCCGCCGCGCCAGAACCTACTGCAAACTGGTTTGCGGCCTACACCAATTCGCACCACGAAAAGCGCGTGGCCTCGCATTTTGGCGAGCGCCAGATCGAATCGTTCTTGCCCCTTTATTTAGCCCTCCATCGCTGGAAGAACCGGTGCGACGTAGACCTCGATCTGCCACTTTTTCCAAATTATGTGTTTGTGCACATCGATCCCCGCGACCGCATCCGCGTGCTCGAAGTGCCGGGTGTGCTGTCGCTGGTTGGTTTTGGACGAACCCTGGCGCCGCTATCCGATTTTGAAATCGAGGCACTGCGCTCTTGTGTCGGACAGCGGAAAATCGAGCCCCATCCTTATCTTGTCATCGGTGAGCGGGTCCGCATCAAGGCCGGACCTATGACCGGAATGGAAGGCGTGCTGGCCCGCAAGAAAAGCAACTTCCGGGTTGTGCTTGCGCTGGACGTGATCATGCAATGCGTGGCGGTCGAGGTCGATGCTGACGACCTGGAGCCGGCGGCGAAGCATGCTGGCCGCGCAGTCCTGCCGCTTGCCTTCGCGGGCCGTCCCCATCAGCGAACCCAGCCGTACAAGTCACTCTAGAGCATGCTTCACCTCGAAAAATTCGGGTGGCAGATTTGCCGGCCTGTAGCGATTGCTGTGTTGGTTGGTTCGTCGGTCACCGGCTGGGCATCCGATGCAGAAACTCCCAAACCATGTACGCGCCACAGTACGTGGCAAGAAAGTACGTGGCAAGCAAGTACGCGGCAAGAAAGAGGAGATGGCCATTCTTCGGAGCCGTCCAGAACGAGTCCAGCTAAGAAACATCGAACCAGTGCGGCAGCCGGTTTCTGCCCCGCACTCTTCGCCCAAGATCTCCTCTCCGATCAGAAAACGATCTGGACCAGCCCCTTCCATCTACATACCCAAGACAAGAACTGGCTCGTGCCCCTGGGAGTCGGCACCCTCGGCCTGGTGGCGTCCGATCAAGACATCATGCGCCATTTCGGAAATACCCCGATGGCCCATAGCAGCAGTTTTAGCAACTACGGACTCGCGGCCATGGTCGGTAGCGCTGCGACCTTGTACCTGCGCGGGGCAATCACCCACGACAACCACAGCCGCGAGACCGGCTTCCTCGCCGGAGAAGCGGCCGTGAACAGCGTAATCGTAGGTGAAGCCATGAAGCTGGTTTTCCAGAGGCCCCGTCCCAACGAGGCGAACGCGGGCAGCTTTGGAGCGGGAGGCGCCTCGTTTCCCTCGGAGCACGCGCTGTCAGCATGGTCGATCGCCACGGTCATCGCGCACGAATATCCCGGACCGCTAACCAAATTCCTGGCCTATGGCGCGGCCACGGGAATCAGCGATGCGGTGGACGTCTTGAAAGCCATCCTCACCGGTTCGTTCGCCTTCCTGGTCATCATGCGCTATGGATTGGGACTGAAAGTCTTTCCGCTGTCCATTTATGCTTTGGAGGCGCTGATCACCTTTACGCTTTTGACCGGCGTACGCGTACTCTCGCGCCTGCTTGCGGAAACCGTGCGAGCGGACTCGACCTCGAAACGCTTACTCCTGGTTGGCGCGGGACATGCCGCCCAGATGATCATCCGCGAAACCCAGGAAATGGAAGCCGGCTATCGGGTGATCGGGTGCGTCGATGACAATCCGCTTAAGAAAGGGCTGCGGCTTCTGGGCGTACCTGTGCTTGGCCCCGTCCAGTCTCTGACGAAAGCAGTCAGCCAGCAAAGAATCGACGAAGTCCTGATTGCGATTCCATCGGCTACCCCTATCCAGATGCGCCGCCTGGTGGCAATCTGCAAAAAAACAACCACTTCCTTTCGAACTGTCCCTTCAATGACGGAATTGATTGCGGGTCGAGTCATCCTGCAGCAGGTTCGGGAGGTTTCGCTCGCGGATCTGCTGGGGCGCATCCCTGTCGACCTCGATCTGGAATCGGTGCGCGAGCATATTCGGGACCGCGTGGTGATGGTCACCGGTGCCGCGGGATCCATCGGTTCCGAACTGTGCCGGCAAATCAGGACCTACAAACCGAAGCTTCTTGTGTGTCTCGACCAGAATGAAACCGGTATCTTTCACTTGCAGCATCAGCTTGCCGGGGGCGATGCCGGCGACCGGAACGTATTTTGTGTCGCCGACTTCTGCAACCCGGAGCGCATGCGCAGAATATTCCTGACCTATGGGGTTGAGATCCTCTTCCATGCCGCCGCCTACAAGCATGTGCCCGTCATGGAAGACAATGTCGAAGAAGCGGTCAGCAACAACGTTTTCGGACTGCTGGCGTTGCTGAACGTGGCGCAAAGTTCGAATTGCGCGGCCTTCGTTATGATTTCATCCGACAAGGCAGTGAACCCGACGAACGTCATGGGTTGCACCAAGCGGATTGGAGAATTGATTCTCGCAGCCTGGCCCGGAGAGCGGCTGCGCTGCGTGTCGGTCCGGTTCGGCAACGTCCTCGGATCGAACGGAAGCGTAATTCCGCTCTTCCAGGAACAGATCCGTCAAAACCTCCCCATCACCATCACTCATCCCGAGATCACCCGCTTTTTCATGACCATTTCCGAAGCGGTCAGCCTGGTATTGCAGGCCTTCGCGATCGGGCGGAACGGCGACATCCTCGTGCTCGACATGGGAGAGCCGGTTCGGGTCGCGGACCTGGCGAAGACTCTGGTTCGCCTCTCCGGCAAATCCCGCCCGGAATTCAAGTTCATTGGCCTCCGTCCCGGCGAAAAACTCTTCGAGGAACTCTTCTATCCGGACGAGCGGGTCTTGCCGAGTGCCTGTGAAAAGATAGCCTGCACGGAAAGTGTAAAGCTCGCCTGGCCGGCGTTGAAGCGTGGTCTGGACGAACTCTATGTCGCCGTGTCGCTCGGCAAGCGAGCCTCGATCCTCGCCCACCTCAAGCAAATCGTGCCGCAATTCACCTACTCGGGTTGCGTTCAGCCGGGGAGCGCGGTTGGTGTAGTCCATGAACCGCATGAAGTTCCGCCGCTAGCCAACAGCTCGGAATTGCCCTATTTCACCTCGCAGGTGAACCGATCGCCAGGACGAGGACCGGAGGGTGGCGGTCCCGGGGACTAATTCCATTCTGTCGGCACCGGTCACTCGCTCCGCAATTGCTCTGTGTCTCCGACTCATGATCGTGAAGCGCCGATCGTCAAGCCGGATCGTTAAGTCTGATCGTTAAGCCATGATCGTTACACCATGGGCGGCTGCTCGAGGTCCAGATAATGTTGGGCCGGCACATCGCGCAACCACCCCGCCGCGGTTTCAGGCGTGAGGTCACGCTGCGGCATAGCCAGCATCTCGTAGCCAACCATAAATTTTCTAATCGTCGCCGAGCGCAGCGGGGGCGGATAGAAATGCGCGTGCAAGTGAAATTCCGGATAGTCCCCGCCATCGGTCGGCCGCTGATGAAAGCCCATGGTGTAGGGAAACGGTGTGCGAAATAAATTGTCGTAACGGATGGCGGCCTGCCGGAGTATGTCAGCCAAGGCGGTGCGCTCCGCGTCGTTCAATTCATCCAGAGCCGACACGCATCTCCGGCTGACGAGGAGAGTCTCAAAGGGCCAGACTGCCCAGAAGGGCACGAGCAGTACGAAATGGTCGTTGGCCGATACCAGCCGTTCCTGTTTCTCCAGCTCAAGCTCCAGGTAATCGTTCAGCAGAGTTGTGCCGTGCAATTGCCGGTAGCCGTCAAACGCGGCCAGTTCCTTCGCCAGTTCATTGGGTAGAGTTTCGTTGGCCCATATCTGTCCGTGGGGATGGGCATTGCTGCATCCCATCATCGCTCCGCGATTCTCAAAGATCTGCACCGAGTTGATGCGCGGATCATTCCCGAGTTCAGAGAACTCCCCAACCCAGGTATCGACCAGGCGCCGCAATTCGGGCACACTCATTCGGGCCATCGTGAGATCGTGACGCGGGGAGAAGCAGACCACGCGGCATCGCCCCGCTTCGCTCTCAGCAAGCAGCAGCCCCTTTTCCTGAAATTCTCCGGCAGGCGCATCCAGCTTCAGCGCCGCAAAATCATTGTCAAAAACAAACGTCTCCGTGTAGGCGGGGTTTCTCACTCCTCCCGCGCGAGCATTGCCGGGGCAAAGATAGCAGTTGGGATCGTAAGTTGCCGGCGCTTCCGGGGGAACGTCTTCGACCTGACCCTGCCAGGGTCTTTGCGTCCGGTGCGGTGACACCAGTACCCATTCCCGAGTCATCGGATTGAAGCGGCGATGCGGATGCAATGCCAGCTCAGAGAAGTTCATCAATTGAATCATTGAGTCATTGAATGATTGAATGATTGAGTCATTGCGTCATTGAACATTGATTGGCTGAACGCCTCAATGATTCAATCATTCAATCATTCAATGATCTCGGTATCCGTCAGGATGGACGCGATGCCACTGCCACGCGCTCTCAACAATGGTTTCCAAATTGGGGAATCTCGGCTGCCAGCCCAGATCGCGCCGAATTTTCTCTGAGCTGGCAATTAACACCGCTGGATCGCCCGCGCGGCGCGGCGATTCGATCACCGGAACCTGATGCCCGGTGACTTTCCGCGCCACTTCGACCACCTCGCGCACACTGAAACCCTGCCCGTTGCCTAGGTTGTAGATCAGCGGGCTGGACTTCTCCCGCGCCAGCGCTTCGAGGGCCAGCAGGTGGGCCCGAGCCAGATCGCTGACATGGATGTAATCGCGGATGCAGGTGCCGTCGGGCGTGGGGTAATCCGTGCCGAAAATGTTCACATACTCGGCGCGGCCGAGAGCGACTTGCAGAATGCGCGGGATGAGATGGGTCTCCGGCTGGTGCGCTTCCCCCTGGTCGGGACGGGAGGCGCCGGCCGCATTGAAATATCGCAGGCTGGCATAGCGCAAGCCGTGAATCCGATGGAACCACGCCAGCATTCGCTCCACCAGCAGCTTCGATTCGCCATACGCATTCGTCGGATGGACGGGATCGTCCTCCTGAATCGGAGTGCGCTCGGGATTGCCGAACAGCGCAGCAGTCGACGAGAAAACGAAACGCTTGACCCTGGCGGCGAGCATCGCTTCGAGCAGGATCAGCGCATTCGACGTGTTGTTGCGGAAGAATTCTTCGGGGACCTTCATCGACTCGCCAGCTTCGATCAGCGCCGCAAAATGCATGACGGCATCAATCGCACGAGACCGGAATAACTGGTCAAGGCAAGCGCGATCCGCCAAATCGCCTGCTACCAGTTCCGCGTTCTTGGGCACAGCCTGACGATGGCCGCGACTCAGGTTATCGAAGACAACAACGTCGTGTCGGGCCTGCAATAGCTCCTCGGCAACCACGCTGCCGATGTAACCCGCTCCCCCTGTAACTAGAACCCTCATTGGCTTCGTGCCCGTTTCTTAGGCGACTTCTCAGACCTTTCTCAGAATATCTGGCCAACCCCATCGGCAGTGGAGCACACGTAAATTTCTGGTTTGCAGCCCGTCGAACGCTCATAGCCCCCTTGAACTGTCCGCTTGAACGCTTCGACGCTGCCCGCTTGGACCAGTGCGATGGTGCAACCGCCAAACCCACCTCCCGTCATTCGCGCTCCGTAAACTCCCTCCGCTTGTTTGGCGAGTTCAACCATCAAATCGAGTTCAGGACAACTCACTTCAAAGTCGTCACGCAAGCTTCGATGCGACTCCAGCATTAGGTTGCCGAATGCCTGCAAGTCTCCGAGTTCAAGCGCCGCCGCTGCCCGGAGGACACGTGCGTTTTCACTGATCACGTGACGGCAGCGCCGCCAGACCACATCCGGCAGTTCGTGCCCGTAGGCTTCCAGATCCTCCGGCGTCACGTCCCTCAATGCATGCGCATTCGGCAGATACTTCGCCAGCCCGTGCACACCCGCTTCGCATTCGGCCCGGCGCTGGTTGTATTCACCTTTGGCGATGCTGTGTTTGACCATGGTGTTGCAGATCACCAGGGCTACATCGTCAGGTAGCGGCAATTGCCGGTATTGGAGAGTGCGGCAATCGAGCAACAGCGCCTTCTCTCGTTCCCCGTGGCTGGCAACAAATTGATCCATGATTCCGCAGCGCGCGCCGACAAACTCATTTTCCGCTTGCTGGCAGAGTAAGGCCAGTTTAGTTCGATCGGGCCCGGTTCGATCGAGTATGGTTCGATCGGTCGCCTGGTCGGCCAAATCGAGCAGCGCGTAGCCGACGGCTACTTCAATCGAAGCGGAGGAACTCAATCCCGCACCCTGTGGCACGTTCCCATCCACCAACAGGTTAGTCCCACTCAGTTTCTCACCCGATCGCACCAGCATCTTCACGACACCAATCACGTAATCGCTCCAGTGCCCGGAGCGCGTGGCTGGCAAATGATCGAGATCGAACTCGACTTGCTCGGAGTAATTTTCAGAATAAATCACGAGCTTCCGGTCGTGGCGTGGCGCAACCGATGCCCGAGTATAGAGACCGATCGCTGCCGGCATGACGAATCCGTCGTTGTAATCGGTGTGTTCACCAATCAAATTGACTCGTCCCGGCGCCTGGTAAATCCGCGGAGGCTCTCCAAATAGCTGAACGAATCTTTGCTCCAGAGCATGGGCGGAATTTTCGACTGCTAGATTCGCGTTATCCATGAAGACTTACCGGAGGCTCCCGCGCGCGTGCATCCTGCAACCGCTAGCCTTGAACGCATTCGTGTTGTACAGGGCGTATAAAACGCTGTCAAGAAGGTGCACTTCTCGAGAAAATTGTCGGTTGGCGCGCCGTTTCAATTCATTCGTTGGGTCCTAACGTGTCGGCTTATCGCTCTGACGATCAATCGCGCCGAGGTCGTCATCTTCCCCAAGATATTCCCAGCGTTGCAGCGCGATCGGCACATTGCCATTACTCCACAAGAAGTCGTGAAACGTTCGCAAACTGAACTTGTCGCCTTGGGCAAGCTTGGCATCGGCGAGAAAGTGCAGGATCTGACTCTTCCCGATCTGATAGCTGATGGCTTGCCCGGGATGGGTGGCAAACAGCGCTGCTTCGGCCTCCGCCGTTTTCTTGTCCATGGGCACATGTTGTGCAAGGTAGTCGGCGGCTTGCGAAATGGTGAACAAGCCGAGTGCAAGCTTTACATCCACTTCAACGCGTAACGCGCGCAATCGCATGAAGTTGTAGATGATTTCTCGAGTGCGCGGGCTGTCGTCAAATAGTCCCGCCTGGAGCATCATTTCTTCGGCATAAAAACCTATTCCTTCATTGGCTCCAGAATCGTAATAATGGCGGCGAATCGGATCGGCGTGGTTCCACGACAAACACATTTGAAAATAATGTCCCGGCACGCCCTCGTGAACCAGATCCGGCCGCGGATCTTTGGCAGTCGCCAGCCAAAAATATCCGAGCTGGCCTGACGGCGGGCTGGCCCAGCGCACGCCATCGTCATTCAGCCTTGAGGGACCAGTAAAGTCATCCACTTCTCCAAAATCCCCGAGTGCCTCGAGATAACCGGGCATCGGCCGCAGAGTGTAATGCCGAATGTCGGCGGGCACCGTCAGAATGCCTTTGTCCTCGAGAAATTTGCGGACCGCAAGTTCGTCCTGCTTTGCCCTGTCGATCTCAACCTGCAGATTGGCGGCGGGCTTGAGCTCAGGCAGTCCCTGGTTGCGCTGTTTCTCGTATTGCTCGAACGAAACCGAGCGGTCCCATTCCTGGCGGCTGATGGCCAAAAGCTGTTCCGGGCTGTAAGGAACAAGAGCAACATTGTGCAGAAAGAATTCGTAGTTCGCTCGTCCGACTGCCGCGTTATCAGGCATCGTGTCGAGATGACCTTGCAGCCATGTTCGATACGATTCCAATACAAGGATGGCTTTCTCCGTCGCCGTCTTGAATTTCGCAGCCACATCGCTTCGTCCGCCCTCGTTCAGCATTGGCGCAACTTCGCGTTCAACCCGCTCCAGCTCGGGTCGAATCTCGTGGAGATCTCCGATTGCCAGCGCGGCAAAGGGACGAACAGCGTGAAGGTTCGCCTTCCCATCGTCGATAATCCGGGGAATGTCTTGCATCCGGTCCACTATCTCGCGGCTGCGCACGGCGTCAAATGGCGGAGGCTGCACCAGCGCTTCCAGCAGCGCGGTCAGAGTCTGGTCGAGATAGAACGAAGGATCGCGCTGCCATCGCGGATTTACGTCCAACTCCCAGCGCACGCGGGCAAGCGCAGAACCCATCAACCGGTGATCGACTCGCCGAGCCACGCTCCAACCAGTCGTGTCGATTTGCTTCCACTGTTTTTCGAAATCTTCCAGCGTCGCCTTTTGCCTCGCAATGGAACTCGCGGACCAATCTCGTGGACCAGCCCCATCTTCGATGGGACGCTCGATGCGTGGTATATCGTCCTTGGAGAATGGCTGATAGCGCGCTCGCCATTGCCAGAAGTTATTAGCAAGCGCTTCTAGAGAGCGTGTCGGAGCCTTGTCTTCCGCAAGCAGGTTTTCTTTGAGCAAGCAACCAAGAGCCAGTGCGACAAGACAAGCCAGCAGAACACGTTGGAGAGCAAGACGCAGTTCGATCATGACTGGCATCTTAAATCAGTCGCGGACGAGCTGATCTGCGGCGGCGAAGAAACTTCGCCGATCCGAACACAGAAACTAAAAAGAACGTCCCGGAGCAACACCCGGGACGTTTTTCTTTTTTGCGTTGAATTCGCGCGAAGCTTGCCGAGCTGCGTTTCAGTGCGAAACGGCGGCGAACAGCGGCGAGTGCATCAATGACTGGAACTTCTGGTCGTCGCTTTTGAAGTGAAGCTGCACATTCGAGCTGTCGGAATCGACAGTGGTGGCGTCAATGGCGATCTTTTCGACCGGGCTGGCATTGAGTTTCTTGTAAAGCATGCCGGCTTTGACGATCGTGGAAAGCGTAGCCGCCGTCGTCGAGTCGGCGGTGAGAACGCTGAGATCGAAATTCACTCCACTCTGGAAGTTCATGGTGTAGCGGGAAGCCAGGATGCGCTTTTTTAGGGTCTCATAGTCGGCAACTTTCGCGGCATCGCCCAGCGCCGAAAACATCATGGCCTGGGTTCCCTTCTGGTCGAGGATGCTCCACACGGCCGCGCCATCGACGGCCGACATCTGGTCCGTCATCACCGAATTGGAATCGAGTGACGGGCGCTTTCCATCGCGGGTATCGAGCGCGCTGTGCAACGCGGCCGGAGTCCCAAAGGCCAGCGTGTTGTCGTCCAGGAACGTCATCACGAGACCGTTGTCCATTGGAAAAATGCTGGTCGTGCCGTATTTTGTGGCCGCGATCTTCTTAGCCTTCATTTTTTTGAGAACGGCTTTAGCGGAGAACGACCCGGCCGCCACGCCGATGGTTTGAATGCCCTTCTTCTCCGTACGGAAAGAGGCGAAGTTGAGCTGGTCGAGATCGCGCTCGGCGTCAATGCCGATGCCTTTCAGCGCGGTCTCGAGTTCCTTCAGGTTGTCGGGCAGGACCTGCTGCTTGAGCGCCATCGCGGTTGGCGAATCCTTGAGCGCGCGGTAATCGACGCCGATCAGTTGCTGAATTTCAGAAGGCACCATGGAACGCGCCGACGACGCGATCGGCATGGCATAGCCGGCCATTGCACACAGAAGCAAAACCGCTAAACAAGAATTCTTCATATGTCCTCGAAACGAAATCCTAAAATGCAGTCCTCAAAACGAAATCCTCAGAATGGGGTTTGCAACTTTAGATGCAAAACGCAAACCGCACGTTAGGAATTCGCAGCCTAAGCTGTTGTGGCTCTATTCTAATCCCTAATTCGTACCGCAGAATCGTAACTAAAGTGTGTCCATTTCGGCATGGCCTTAGAACGCTCCTATCGCACGAGATTGCGTGGAAATCGGATGGCTCGGAACGATACCCCTGAGTCCGCCAAGCGGGGGCAACAATGCGAATCAGAGCGAGGCGGAACAAGGAGGCGGAACAAGTATGTGCCGAATCTTACCCGGCGCGCTCAGTGGCCGAAAACCACCACTGATGGCCGAGGTCGGCCAGTCTATCCCCCACGAAAGCATGATTGGCATCGTGTCCTCCATGGAAGCAAAGGAGTTGCGCGGCCGGCCGGGCAGCAAGTCTGGCAGGGTACCTGCAGTGCAGTTCATTAAGACTCACCCTGTAACGCTGGTATCCCCGGTTAGGTAGGCATGAAAAGCAATTTTCTGGTGTGGGTTTTCTTACCTGGATTCTTCGCTGTCCTTTCCAGCGCGCAAACGGACGTTCCGCCCGGAGTGGCGCGCATCAGCCTGATCCAGGGCGACGTTTCGGCGCAGCGTGGCGACAGCGGCGACTGGACAGCCGCAGCGCTGAATCAGCCCTTGGTCGGCGGCGACAGAATCTCAACGGGAGATGGTTCCCAGGCCGAGCTGCAACTCGACCATTCGAACATCCTTCGTCTTGGCAACAACACGCAGGCAAAAATCGCAACCCTGGGGCAGACGCCGATCGAGCAGACACAGATCGGCCGGACACCGATCGAGCGGGCGCAGATTCAGGTCCAGGTCGGGCAAGGGCTCGCATACTACACCTTCTTCAAGGATTCCGAGGCCAAGGCCGACGTCGAGATCGACACGCCTAATGCGGCCATCCGGCCCACGTCGAACGAAGGCGTTTACCGCATCGAGGTGCACGGTTTTGAGACGCAAGTGATCGTGCGCGCAGGAGCGGCCGACATTTCCACGCCCCAGGGCAGCACTCACGTCGAGGCTGGCCAAGCCGCGAGTGTACGTGGCACCACCGACGAGGCGGGAAGCGTGCTCGGCATCGCGTCTTCCAGGGATGGCTGGGACTCCTGGAACAACGACCGCGACGGAGTGGTCCGCAACGCGCAATCGTGGAACTACACCAACCGGTACTACGTGGGGAGCGAAGATCTCGATGCCTACGGACACTGGATCAGCGTGCCGGACTACGGCCGGGTCTGGTCGCCGAGCGTCGCCGGGGGCTGGTCTCCTTATCGCGCCGGCCGGTGGGTCTCGGAGCCATACTGGGGCTGGACGTGGGTTTCACACGAACCGTGGGGCTGGACGCCGTATCACTACGGCCGCTGGTTTCTCTATGGGAAATCCTGGGTGTGGTGGCCGGGACCGGTTGACGGCGATGGCAACTATCGGCCGGAGTGGGCGCCCGCCTATGTGTCGTTCTTCGGATTCGGCGGCCGCCGGGGAGTTTCCGCCGGGTTCGGGTCGGTGGGCTGGCTGCCGATCGGTCCGGGTGACTCCTTCTACCCCTGGTACGGAACATGGTACGGACAACGGTCCGGACAGAACGGTTCGCAATCGAACGTGGACAATGTCAATGTCACCGACGCAGCCAGCATCACGAAACTCAATCGCGGAGCCGGCGTCGTCGCCCCGCTGCGCGATGACAACCAGTTCTCCAACGTGAGACTCGCCGCCGTCGATGTGCGGATCCGCAAGGCGATCTCGACGGTTCCGGCAGATCGCTTTGGCACTGGACGCTCTGCGCCGTCCACCGTGAGCCGCCGGGCTTTTCGCGACGCGCGCATCGTCACCGGGAATCTGCCCATCGTTCCATCCCGGGAAGCCCTTTCGGCGACGAATCGTCCGGCGAACCCGTCGTCGATCTCGATGGTGAGCGGCGGCCGACCGGAGCGGTTCTTCACGAAGAGACAACCGGCACCAGCGCCGCAGGTCCTCGATAGGCAGGCGGCGCAGATACAGGAAACTATCCCGGAGAGTCCCCCGTTGGTTCCGGTGCGGGAGGTCACGCAACTCGATTCTGTCGGCACCGCGCGACCCATCCCACAACCCGTGCCCTTAGAGGACGGTATTGAAAGAACGGTCGAGCGGGCGAAAAATACACACAGCGGAGACGGATTCAGATCCAAGTCGGGTAGGGGCCTGCGTGCTACGCCATCTCCAACTCCAACTCCAGTTCCAAAGACATCGAGATCGACACGCCAAATGATGGCACAGGCGCCCGCGTCTCGGGGAGCTAAGCGACACATCGCGTCCCGGTCGAGCGGGAGTTCGCATGCTGCGCTACTCTCGAGCGTTCCGGCATCGACATCGACACGCCGAATGATGACACCGGCAACGGCGTCTCGGGGAGCCGCGGCACGCGCAGCGCAGAGTTATATAGATTCGGCCAACCGGCAGATGGACAAGGGCAATTACATGGCGGCAATTGCTAACTACAAACGGGCCTGGCAATTCGACGGAAACAGCAGCGCTGCAAAAGCCCGCATGGAGCGCGCCCGTCGGGCGATGCAAGCGGAAAACAAGATCCTGGCTGATCGGAGATAAACAATGCGCGTTACGACGCTGCTAGTCGGCAGTTTATTGCTATTCATATTCCTAGCCACGGTGGGGAGTAACGCGGCGGCCCGGACGACACGGACACCAAATGCTTCCCGGCCCCTTTCGGCCGCCGACGTCGAACATGGTCTTAAATCCGCCGTGCCGAACGCCCGCATGGCTGCCCTGGTAAAAAAGTACGGAGTTGATTTCGAGTTGACCGGCGCGGTGAAGCAGGAGCTTCGAAGTGCGGGAGCCAGCGACAATCTCATTCTGCAGATTAGTCGTTCGCGAGCCCCCATGCCTATACATGACAACTCAGTAAGGCCGACGGGGCATGCTATCGCCACTCACGCACACCGGTCGGCAAACACGCCTCACGCGCATGCTCAACTGCCCGCGAAGGAACTACTCTCCCAGGCGGATAAGTACCGGCTCGGTTCCGGTGTAGTCCGGAACGAAGCCAAAGCTGCCCAGCTGTATCGCAAGGCAGCGGAGATGGGTAATGCAGAGGCGAAGACAAAATTTGCCGAGGCTCTGTTCGATGGACGTGGCGTAGCGCACGATCCCGCTGAGTCACGGGCATGGCTGGAGAAGGCAGCGCGCCAGGGCAACGCTCGGGGCGAGTGCGACATGGGTGTGATGCTGACAAGCGGTTTGGATATCGCTCAAGATCGTGCACACGGGTTGGAATACTTTCAAGCTGCGGCCCGTCTCGGTGATGGATACGCCGAGGACAATTTGGGTCAATTCGCGGAGAGTGGGTTGATCGGTGATCCCAGTTCGAGCGAAGCCTATATGCATTACCTGAAGGCCTCTGAAATGGGCTCCGCGTGGGGAGCATACAACGTTGCCAGAATGCACGAACATGGCATTGGTGTGTACAAGAACCCCACTGAAGCGCTCCGCTGGTATATGAAAGTCGCATCCATCGGGGATCCGGATTTGCAGGGTCAGTGGAGCGATCTTCGTTCTGAGGCCGGCGCCATAGCTGCCGCAAGTTTCCGAATTGGTGACATGTATGCCGCCGGCAACGGCGTTCCCAGGGACGCCCACGAGGCCGAGAAGTGGTACAAGCGCGGTGTGGATATGGAGTCCGCCGGGGCCCAGGCAGGATGGCCAATGGCGCAGGTTTATCTGGCGAATGCATACCTCCAATCGAAGGGCGTTCCGCCGGACTCCGGTGAGGCGATGCACTGGATGAGAAAGGCAGCTGAAAATGGATATCGGCAAGCTCAAGTCAATCTAGGCTCCATGTATCGCGATGGGCAAGGCATGCCCCAAAATTACGGCGAAGCCATGTATTGGTACCGCAAAGCGGCTGACCAGGGATCTGCGGTGGCAGAATGGATGATCGGTCGACTTTATTTTCACGGCAGCGGAGTGAACCGCGATTACACGGAAGCAGCGACGTGGTTTAGAAGAGCGGCTGAGGATGGCATACTCGTTGCGCAATCGGACCTCGGCATGATGTATTGCCACGGCTACGGCGTTTCAAGAGATCTTGCGACGGCTCGAGGATGGCTACAGAAGGCAGCCGCTCGAGGATACGCACCCGCAAAAGAGATGCTGGCCAAGCTTGATGCGGGCGGCGATTCCGTAGCTGCGAATGCCGCCGCCGATGTGGATATTCCCTCGCGCCCCGCCCGGTTGCAATAAACACCTATACTTCCGGATCGAAGGCCCGAAGATCCTGCCAGCCCCGGCTCTAGTTTGGCGTGAAGGTGATTTGGACTACTTCTTTGGTTTGCGAAGCGGCTGGAGCGTACTTCCACTTGAGGACTGCCTTGGTTGCGCTCTCCACAAAAATTGGGTTGCCGCCCACGATCTCCACTTTTGCCACATCCCCGCTCGCGAGCACAGTGACGTTCAGGCGAACCGAGCCTCCAATGTGAGCGTGTTTGACGATGTTGGGGTAGTCAGGTTCGCTGGTCCGGACAACTCTCCGGTGCGTTTCATCCACCCGCTCAACTTGGGCGGTGGAGGGACCAACGCACGCGAGAGTGAGCAGCAGGGTCAGACCGAAAGAAGCGAGTGCGTTCTTGAGCGCACTATCGGTCGAACCGCCGCCGAGAAGATTTGCCATCGTCGCACTGTCCTAAATCTGGGGGATTTGAATGGGAGATGACGACCTGACTCAGCAAGAGTAGGTGTCCGAAGGGCACCAACACAAGATTACTGACGTAATGCGCCAGCACGCTGAGACTTGACGATTCTCGGATCGATAGGTCACTTGTTTTCAAGCAGAAAGCCGTAATTCCTGATGTGCTCCTTTAAAATCCGCTGGATGGGAGACGTCTCACTCTCAAACACCTTGTCCCCCAGCCAATCAAGGGTGGGAAGGAGCGCCAGTGTCCTGAGGAACTCCTTTCTCTGCTTCCTTAAGAGTCCGAACTAACCGGAGCAATACGTCTGCCGCCCTGAGTTGGTCATCACGGGACAAGGTGGTCTGGCTGTGCTTACCTTTCAGGTAGCCATAGTTCTCAATCGGCTCGCCCGATGCCTGGGTAGTGTCGATGTTCACATAGACTTCACCGAGCACTCCAGCGGTGTTGGTTTCCGCGATTGCGTCTTTCGGAATCCTGATTTCATAATTTGTAGCCAGTGCCATCTCGACTTCCGCTGGGCAATTCTTGTTCTGCGGATTGGCTCGAACGCTGCGTACGGTCCCCACATCGACTCCGGCGATTCGAACCGTAGCGCCTGCACGAAGGCCACCGACATCGTCGAAACAAGACTTGATGTCTTGGCGGGAATAACGCAGTGGATTAATGAACAAACTGCCGATCGCAGCGACTCCGACGACAATCATCAGCACGAGGATCGATTTTCTGAGCAAGGCTACACCTTCAGAGTTAGCGCTTTCCTCCGCGTCTCTGCCACAAAGCCGTCGTCCTTCGGCGAATCGATCTTCAGCGAATCATTCTCCAGGGAATCAAGGTTGATCTCGACGTTTGCCAGCGCGCCTTCGAGGGCGGCTTTTGCCAGAGCAATCGCGGTCGTCAGATCGGATTTCATATGTGGATTCGTGATCGGCCTCAGCTTGGCTGCGATCTCGGCCACCTCGACCACCTTTTCGGCCACGCCTAGAGGGATACTGGTTGCTTGCCTGAGCGCGGAGCTGATCGATGCGTCACCACCGGAAGCGCCGCCACCAGACGATTTGGCCGCCTTGTAGGCCGTCATGACCACGTTGTAGGACTCGGCGTCGGCGTCGATTGCGGACTTCAGTTCCTCGCGAAGCTGGCCTAGTCGGGCAAGCGCTTCGCTGAGCTGGCTTTCGTATTGCAGATAGGCTTTCTTGCCGCGCGACATGGACGCGACCATGCTTGCGAGTCCGGCGGCCATGGCTCCGGCGGCGGCCGCGGCGCTGCCTCCTCCGGGAGTCGCGGTCGGAGCGGCTAGCTGTTCGATGAACGGCTCGACTCCAGCGCGCAATCCGCCGATGGCCATCTTCCCCGTCATCACCGCGGCGAGGCGGTTTTCGAGGATCAGCGAGGAATCGAAATTCTCCACTTGCAGAAACCATTCCGCTGCCTGCTCCAGCGCCTTCTTCGGAATCAGTCCCACAATCTCGCTGGAGACCGGGATGACCCCGTAGCGCGCTGCTTCGCGTTTCACAAATTCGAAGACGCGGTGGATGGGAGTCTGCTCGAAGTCGGTCAGGTTCATCGAGACTTGAGCCACGCCGCGAACCAGGAATCCGGCGCCCTTTACGAAGCGCAGACCGCCACTTGAAAAGCGCACGGCCTTCGCAATTTTCTTTGCGATGTCGACGTCGGGCGTGTTCAGGAAGACGTTGTAAGCGATCAGAGCTTTGCGCGCTCCTACGACTGTTGCGCCTGCGGTGGAGTGCACTCGAGGATCGCCGAAATCGGGCTTGCGCGCGGGGTTGGTCTCAATGTCGGCGCGGATGCCTTCGAACTGGCCGCGGCGAATATTCTCGAGGTTCTGCCGTTCGGGCGTGGCCGCGGCGGCTTCATAAAGATAGACCGGAATCTGAAAGCGTTTCCATATCTCGGCTCCAACGTGGCGCGCCATGGCGGCGCAGTCTTCGACGGTGACACCGTCAATCGGGATGAAGGGCACCACATCGGCTGCGCCCATGCGCGGGTGCGCGCCCTGATGTTTGGTGAGATCGATCAACTCGGCGGCCTTCCCTACCCCGCGAATGGCGGCTTCCTGAATGGCTTCGCGCTCGCCGACCAACGTGATGACCGAGCGGTTGTGATCGGAATCCATCTCGCGGTCGAGAAGATAGACGCCAGGAATCTTCATGGCTTCGACAATGGCATCGACTTTGGCCTTGTCACGACCCTCTGAAAAATTGGGGACGCATTCGACTAGCGTGCTGGGCATGGCGAGAAGGATAACGGGCGGTGGTTGGGTGAGGCAACTAGGGTGTATGTACGGTCATGCGGTGGAGTGACGGGCGTCTCGCCCATCCAGATTCGAGGTGACCCGGCGGGACACCCGGCGCTCCACCGGCGCGATGTTCGTAGCAAATTAAAATGTCCGCTTTTCGTAGCACACGATCTGTCCGGTTTTTGAATTAACCAGCCGTAGCCGAGGTTGTGGGAAAGTGGGAATCCCGCGCACTTTGCGGGATTTCCAAGCGGGGTGGGAAAGTCGGTTTTTGGACTTTTCCAGCCCGCGTCTTTTCCACAACCTGAGACCCTGCCAGTTTCGGTAACAGCAAAGTTCCTTCCGCGCTATAGCGGCCCAGTCGCTGCGGTCCGTGGGTGATGGTAAGAGTTCCATCCAGATGCTGATGCACCCGCACCGTGCAACCCGCCAGGGTCGCTCGCCAGCGCACCGCTTCGATCTGCAAGCGCAGATGCTGAAAGCTCACCGTGTTGTCCCGATTCACCGCCCGCTCGAACTGCAAGCTGAAAACCAGGTCCAGGTTCTGACCTCGGCGCGCCAGAAATGCCGTTCCCCGTTCCGCCGCGCGCACTTGAAAGCTGCCATTGAACTCCGCGATGTAGTGTTCTCGTAGAAACCGATTCGCTTCCTTCACGTTGTCGATGCCCTGCAGCCGTAACTCCTGGGGCAGACGTCCTTGCCAGGTTCCGAAGTTGCGCTCACTCCGTCCGCGCGCCTGCGGCGAATAGGCCGGTATCATCTGAATCCCTAACTCGCGCAAAGCCCGTCCCACTTGCGTCAAACGATGCGGATCGACCTTGCCCCCCACCTTCGGCGTGAGCCAGAAATGGCTGCCCCGATCGCTGTACAAGGCGCAAAACAATCCCTTGCGCTCGATCACCGCCCGCAGCGCTGCCATCACCGTCACCGTCGATTCCTCCTCCACCAACTGCGCGTAATAAATCTCGCTGGTGGCATCGTCCAGGATCACGATCAGGTCATACCAGCGCTCATCCTGAAACCAACGGTGATGGCTGCCGTCAATATGTAACAGCATCCCCGGCAACGGCCGCCGCGGACGCCGCTTGCGATGCACCCCGCGCCTGCGCCCCCGCGTCACCAGCCCTGCCCCTTGCAAGGCCAGCTTCACCCAGGTGTAGCTGAGCTCGACGCCGTGTTCGGCGTGCAGCTTCTCGTGAAAATGCCGCACGTTCAGATCGAAATACCGGTCCCGGTACAGTCCCAGCACCTGCTCCACCACCGCCACCGGCACCCGTTTCGGCGAGGGCTTGCCTTGTCGCCGGTCGAACAGTCCGTCATAGCCGAACTCCTCATAGCGCTCTCGCCAGCGCCGCATCGACCGATCGCTCAGACCCAGAATCTCGGCCGCCTGCCACCACGTGATCTTCTTCGCCATGGCCCGTAAAATCACTTCCTGCACTTTCATCGCCCGCTCCACTGCGGCCTTCCGGTAACAGATCATGCTTCGCATGGTCTCCTACCCTCGCCGCCCGCAAAGCGGACAGATCACCTGCTATCTCAACCGGACATATCATGTGCTAACGACACGCTCCACCGGCGCGATTGACACAATGCTCGTCGAACAGGCAGACTACGAAACTATGCGGTGCCCGCCTCGACTCTCCGGCCGCGGTTTTACTTGACGATAGTCCCGCCCAAAACGTCCGTCGGCCGTTTCCCCGCTCATCAGTAAGCGTTTCTCAGCGACCAATCATTCATCGATTGAAACCTTGAAAGGATGCGTCATGCTGCGTCGGTCTCTGCTTGCTTTGCTGCTTCTATCGTCCTCTCTGCCGGCTCTTGCCCAGACTGCTCTCACCCAAAACGAGCGTCACTTCAACTTCCACTATGCGTTCACTGTGAAAAATATCAACCCCGGCGACCGCGTGCGGGTCTGGATTCCGCTGGCCCACTCCGATGCTTTCCAGGACGTGAAGGTCACGTCCAAGAACAGCGACTTGCCGCTCAAGCAGGTTCACCAGCCGGAATACGGGAACGAAGTTCTCTACGCCGAGACTTCGAAGGCGGACAAGACCGAATACAAGTTCTCCGTGGACTACGACGTCGTGCGAAAAGAGCACATCGTGCTGGTGAACGGAAAAGCTCTTAGTGACGCACCGCCTGCAAAAGCGCCGCGCGTTGAGTTGGCGCGATTCCTGGAGGCAGACCGGCTGGTGCCGGTAACGGGACTTCCAGCGCAACTGGCCGCAACGGAAACAAAAGGCGCGACCACGCCGCTTGAAAAGGCGAAAGACATTTACGAATACGTTTTTCGCACCATGAAATATGACAAGAGCGGCACCGGCTGGGGACACGGCGACACGCTCTGGGCCTGCGATTCGAAGCATGGCAACTGCACCGATTTTCACTCGCTTTTTATTTCGATGGCGCGGGCGGAGAAGATTCCGGCACGCTTTCAGATCGGTTTTCCACTTCCGGCCGACAAGCACTCCGCCGAGATTCCGGGATACCACTGTTGGGCAGAGTTTTATTTGGATTCCACCGGCTGGGTCCCAGTAGATATCTCGGAGGCATGGAAACATCAGGAAAAGCATGATTACTTTTTCGGCGCGCACGATGTAAATCGAGTGCAGTTCACTCAGGGACGCGATCTGAAACTCGCGCCGGCTCAGGAAGGACCGCCGCTGAACTATTTTGTTTATCCGTATGTGGAGATCGGCGGAAAGGAATATCCGAATGTTTCGATCGCATTCTCCTTTGAGGATGTCGGCGAGAAGCTTGCAAACGCTTTGCGCTAGTCTCACAGCTAGTCTCACAGAAGGTGCAGTCCGGCTTAGCCGCAGCGTTGCGGTCAGCAGAGTTGCGGTCAAAGGGCTTCCCCCGTGTTCTTTTCCCTGTGTTCCTCTGTGCCCCCTGTGGTTCGGCCCTTTCTCCCTGGATTCGAAGTGCGGGGTAAGAATCGCCAACGGCTACGTCGGTTCACGCTCTCT
The DNA here is from genome assembly GCA_963789205.1 of uncultured Acidobacteriaceae bacterium. Lineage (GTDB taxonomy): Bacteria > Acidobacteriota > Terriglobia > Terriglobales > Acidobacteriaceae > Acidiflorens. The sequence continues at coordinate 467,039 of CAWBJV010000004.1, read as the reverse complement.
GAAGCCGGCGTAGACCTTCCGCTGCCGGACGCCTTGTATCATAAGCACGATGACTTCCTCACGCAGGCCGAAGATTGGCCGAACGACGATCGGTGTCTTTGACTCCGGCGTTGGCGGGCTAACCGTTCTCAGGGCACTGGTCGAGCGAATCCCAGACGCCGGCTATCTCTACTTCGGCGACACGGCTCGCCTTCCTTACGGATCAAAGTCCGCGGCCACAGTCGCGCATTACGCGGTCGGGGCGGTGCGCTATCTCCAGGATCAGGGAGCGGAGCTGCTGGTGATCGCCTGCAACACGGCAACCGCGCTGGCGCTCGACGAGATCAAAGCAGCAGCGGACGTGGAAGTAATCGGCGTCATCGAGCCGGGAGCGGAAGCCGCCGCGGCGGCCACCCGGAAGCGGAAGGTGGTCGTCATTGGCACGGATGCAACCATCAGCAGCCACGCCTACCGTCGGGCGCTCGAAGCCCGAAAAGTCGCGGTGCGCGAGAAAGCTTGTCCTCTGTTTGTGCCGCTGGTCGAAGAGGGTTGGGTGGAGCATCCGGTGACCGAGCAGGTAGCAAGGATTTATTTGTCGGAAGCCTTTTCGGAAGACGCAGGCAGCAACGATGCCGATGCCGACGTGCTAGTGCTCGGCTGCACACACTATCCGCTGATCAAGCCCTTGCTGCGGAGAGTGGCTCCGGAGCATATAGCCATCGTTGATTCGGCGGAGTCAACCGCGAACGACGTAGCGCGCCAATTGCAGATCGAGACGCCGTCCTCAGCCGGCGGCGAGCGGAAAAGCGTTCCCGCGATCAGGTTCTTCGCGACTGATTCAGCCGAGAAATTCCGAAAAATGGGAACGCGATTTCTAGGCCTTCCGGTCGAAGATGTAGTGCACGTGGATTTGAGAGAATAGACACCAGAAAAAAACGCGCTAAGTCACGGATTCTCAAGTCACAAACCTAAGGTGACCAGCATTCACTGAGAACTGAGAACCGGGAACTGAGAACTCGCAAGTTGAGAACTCGCAAGTTCAGTACAAATGGAAATTGACTTCCACATTAATCTGCACGGCAACCGGCTTGCCATCCTTCTTCGCCGGATCGAAGCGCCAGTTTTTCACCGCTTCGATGGCCTTTTCATCCAGGCCCAATCCTAAAGTCCGCAGCACTTTGATGTCGCGCGGCTTACCATCCGGACCGACCACCAGCCACAACACGACCGTACCCATGTGCTTAACTTTGCGGGCTTCCTCCGAGTACTCAGGGTCCGGCGAATAAATCGCTTTCGGAGCGGAAACCCCGCCACCAACGCGGAACGCTCCCCCACCCGTGCCGCCGCCGTGACCAGGGCCGAATCCGGGCCCTTCGCCAGAACCAACGCCGCCACCATTACCGGAGCCAATGCCGCCGCCATAGCCCGTCCCATTCGAAGGCACCGACGGCAGATGCGAAAGCGGGTCGCCAAGATCGGGCAAATTGGGCTGTGGCAACGGGGGAGCTACGATCGTTGGCGCGACTTCAAGCTTCGGCTGCAGGTTGCGCACTACTGCCATGGGCGGAGTGATCTGCTGCATCGACTGCTTGGGCAAACGTCCCTGCGACGCCTGCAGCTTGTCGCGATCACCGCCGCCACCGCCTCCGCCGCTCACGGTCTTCGAAACCGGTAAAGCTGGAAGGTCATCAGGCGCGATCAATAAGACAATCTCTTTTGGCTTGGCGACATCGACGATCCTCCGTCCCAGATAGGTAGCGGCGATGATGATGGCTAAGGCCAGCACGTGAATGACGGTTGAGCCAGCGGCTCCGCGGCCCTTGTAGTTGTAGAAGCCCCAGATATCGCGCACCGGCACGGGCTTCGAGGTCAGGACCAACGGAGGGAGTTTCTTCGGGAAGAAATAGTCGTCAATGTTGCGGAACAGGGACTTCCAGATAGACTCGTCCAGAGTCTGATTTTGCAGGAGAAGGTGCAGCTCGGGCTCTGGACCCAGCGCTGGCGGATTCTGCGGTGTTTCGAGTTCTGGCATATCTTCCCGAGCGGTAACCCCAGGTTCACAGTACGGGGTGCCTTTGATTTGGATGCGCGAGCGCTCCTTAGAGTCACTCAAAAAGAGTCACGTTTAAAACGGACGAACCTTAAATTGGACGAACCTTCCGCCCAATGTTTCCTGGCAACTTAGATGCCCACAGGCTTCGCTCTGATGAAAATTGTACACGCTTTTTCCGGGCGGGAAACAGTACTTTTTGAATTCGTTTCCAGGGCGGCATCCTGCTAGACATGTCCTTCCACGCTCCCTAATTGCGCTCCCTATATAATGAAAAGATTCAATCAGTTGGGAGAACCTTTCGAGTGCCGACGGACCTGAAGTCCACCATAAATTTGCCCAAAACCGCCTTCCCCATGAAGGCGGGACTGCCCCAGAATGAGCCCAAACTATTAGCTCGCTGGGAGGAGCAGCGGATCTACGACCGCATCCGGGAAGTGCGTAAGGGCGCGCCGACCTATGTGTTGCACGATGGACCCCCGTACGCCAATGGGCCCATCCATCTCGGAACGGCGATGAATAAATGCCTGAAGGACTTCATCGTGAAATCGAAGAACATGGCCGGCTTCGATTCGCCGTACGTTCCGGGATGGGACTGCCACGGCCTGCCCATCGAAATCAAAGTCGATCAAATGCTTGGCGGCAAGAAGCTGCAAATGGCTGCCGTCGATGTGCGCGCCGAATGCCGGAAATACGCCGAAAAGTTTCTTGACCTACAGCGCTCCCAGTTCAAGCGCATCGGCGTATTCGGCCGCTTTGATCAGCCGTATTCCACGATGACGCCGCAATACGAGGCGGCCGTGCTCGACATTCTTTATCGTTTCCTGGAGAACAACTTCGTCTACAAAGGGTTGCGTTCGGTGTACTGGTGCGTGTTTGACGAGACGGCATTAGCGGAAGCCGAAGTCGAATACGAAAACCACACCAGCCCGACGGTGTGGGTAAAGTATCCGTTCGCGGGGGATCCGGCGTCGCTCGATGTGTCGCTGAAGGGGAAAAAGATCTTCACCATCATCTGGACCACCACTCCCTGGACCCTGCCGGCCTCGATGGCAGTGGCCTTTCATCCTGACGAAGAATACGTTGCGCTCGAAGCTGGCCCTGAAAATAGCGGCGACGTTTTTATCGTCGGAGCCCGACTCGCGGCGGCCGTGCAAGAGAAAACTGGACTGCAATCGGCGCGAGAGATTGCCCGCTTCCCTGGCCGCAAGATGGAATATGCCGAGTTCCGCCATCCGTTTCTGGATCGCAAAGTCGTAGGCGTGCTGGCCGATTACGTCACCATGGACCAAGGCACCGGCGTGGTGCATACCGCTCCCGCGCACGGCGCCGAGGACTTCATCACCGGCCAGAAATACAAAATCGATCCCACCTGCAACGTGGATAAGGCAGGCATCATGCGCAACGGCCTCCCGGAGTACGAGGGCAAGCGGGTGTTCGATGCCAATGCTCCGATCGTCGAACTGTTGAAGGCGCGCGGCGTGCTCATGCATTCCGAAAAAATGGAGCATTCCTACCCACACTGCTGGCGCTGCCACAACCCCGTGATCTTCCGCGCAACCGAGCAGTGGTTCATCGGCATGGATACGCCCATGAAAGGCCCTTCTAAAGGAACGACAGCCGGGGAAACTATGCGGAGCCGGACGCTCGCGGAAATCGCCAAAGTAAAGTGGGACCCGGCCTGGGGCGAAGAGCGCATCTCCAACATGATCGCCACGCGCCCTGACTGGTGCATCTCGCGCCAGAGAGTTTGGGGCGTGCCAATCGCGGTGTTTCTGTGCGACAACTGCGGCAAGCCGGTGAATGATCCGGTGACAAATCGCAAAGTAGTGCAATTCGTTTCGCAGCACGGCGCCGATGCCTGGTACACGCCGGAGGCCGACGCGATTCTTGCGTCCGGCCACAAGTGTGCCCATTGCGCCGGCACGAAATTTAGAAAAGAAACGGACATTCTCGACGTCTGGTTCGAGTCGGGATCGAGCCACGCCGCTGTCCTCGGCCATGAGCCGAACCTGCCGTGGCCCGCCGATCTTTATCTCGAAGGCGGCGACCAGCACCGCGGATGGTTCCATTCTTCCCTGCTCTGCGCCATCGGCTACGAAGGCAGCGCCCCCTATCGCATGGTCGCGACCAGCGGATGGACTCTCGACGAACAGGGCCGCGCAATGTCGAAGTCGCTAGGCAACACAGTCGATCCGGTCGAGATCGCCGATACGCTCGGTGGCGAAATCGTGCGCATGTGGGTGGCTTCCGTCGACTTCCGCGAAGATGTCGCGTGCTCGCCGCAGATCATGCAGCGTGTCGCCGGAATCTATCGCGACATTCGCAACACGTTCCGCTTCATTCTTGGGAACCTCGATGGATTCGATCCGGTGAAAGATAAGGTCGCGTTCGAGCGGATGCAGCCCATCGATCAATACATGCTGCGGCAGGCGGTGGAAGTGTCGGCGGACGTCCAGCGTTCGTATGAGGAGTTCGCGTTCCACAAGATCTATCACCGCATCAACAATTTCTGCGGCGTCGAACTGAGCGCTTTCTATTTCGACGTATTGAAAGACCGGCTCTACACCTCGGGGCGCGGATCGGTGTCGCGGCGGGCAGCGCAAACCGCGGTCTGGCGCATCGGCGAAGCGCTGGTCCGGTTGCTGGCTCCGATCATGAGTTTTACTTGCGAAGAAGTCTGGCAATATTTGCCACCAGTTGTGGGGAGATTGGAAAGCGTGCATCTGACGACCTTCCCGGAGGCCGAAGAACTGTTGGGAACGACCGAAGCCGCAGTCGCGGTTGATCCTAAACAAGCCGAAGACTGGAAGACAGTGCGGGCGGTGCGCGAGACGGTGCTAAAAGCGCTGGAAGAGGCGCGCAACCAGAAACTCATCGGAGCCAACTTGCAGGCGCAGGTTACTTTGACCGCGGTTGATCCCGTATTCTCCGTGCTGGAGCGCTCCAAGAATGACTTGCGCTACTTCTTCATCGTCTCCGCCGTCGAAGTAAAAAAGGGCGCGGGGAATGGCGATGCGCCGGTCGTGGTGCAGGTCGGCAAAGCTCCAGGACTGAAATGCGAACGCTGCTGGAATTTTTCGACTCACGTCGGCGAGGACAAGAATTACCCGACAGTGTGCGAGCGTTGCAGTGCCGTGCTCAAAGAAATTGATGGCGCGTGACTGCGACCTTCGCAAACGCGATAAGCTATAGACAAAAGAAGATTTTCTCCTGATGCGTAAATATCATTTCCTGATCGCGTTGTTCGTCATCGCTCTCGATCGCGTCACCAAATGGACGATCGCACGCCGTCTTTCCTTGCACGACAGCATCACCGTCATCCCCGGATTCTTTCGCATCATTCACGCCGAAAACCCGGGCGCTGCATTTGGTATCTTTGCCGATTCTCCTTCGGAATGGAAAGTCGGCCTGCTGATTTTATTTTCTGTGATCGCGCTGCTGATCGTCTCCGCGCTGCTCTGGAAAAATAGCCACAGCCTGACCTCCACTGGAATCGGGCTGTCGTTGATTCTGGGCGGCGCGATCGGCAATTTGTGGGACCGCTTGGTCAGCCGGCACGTGGTGGACTTTCTGCTCTTCTATATAGGCCCGCACCAGTGGCCGGCCTTCAATGTGGCCGACAGCGCGATTGTGGTCGGAGCGGGGTTGCTCGTGTTTGAGATCGTCTTTACGAAATCGCCCAGCCAACAGTCGGCGTAGGTTTTGATCGGACTCGACGAACTCCTGCGCCGCTCAAACTCAGGCGTGCACTAGCCGCACACGCGCTTTCTTGGACGCGCGCGCCAAGTCCTCGTCCAAGGTAGCCAGCGGCAAGCCGCTATCGAGAGCCAGATCGAGGTATGCGGCATCGTACGCGGTCAAGCCGTGCTCGCGGCTGAGGCGCTGAATCCTGCTAAAAACAACTTCGGCGGGAAACCGTTCCAGCACGATAGGGAGCGTTGCCAGGTCATCGAGGAAGCTTCGCACCAACTCTTTGGAAATGCGCTTGCGTCTTTCTCCCGCCAACAGGGCGTTCAGGACTTCGTGTGGCCAGAATGACGGCGCAACCGCGGTGCCGCCTTGCTTGAACATGTCGGCGACATGCTGGGCCCTGGCGGCATTCTCATCCGGGAAACACCAGGTCAGAACAACCGAAGCGTCGAGGACAAACCGGCTCACCGGCGTCCTTTCTCGCGCCCTTCCCTGCGTCCTTCATTGATCAGATCTTTGATTTTGAGTCCCCGCAAAGAGAGCCGATGGCGCCGGCCGAAACTCGCCAGCCGCTCTGCCGCGTCCGCCGCGGGACCATGCTGGGCCAAGATACGCTCCTTCAGAAGCGCCCCCAGCAGCCGTGAAACGCTGGTATCGTGGCGCGCTGCTTCGATTCGGGCCCACTGGGCGACGTCTTCTTCCAGGGTTACGGTTACGTTGCGTAAGCGACGAGTGGATGACACGAATATAGTGTAACACGAACTTCGTGTCTTTTAGAAACAAGAATTGGGAGAGAAGAATTACGGCGTCCCGTAAAGCTGCCGATACACATTCGCATTCCGCAAAATGGCTTGCACATACTCCCGGGTTTCGGTGAACGGAATGGACTCGACGAACTCCTGCGGATCGCGGTAGTGCCCCTGTCCCAGCCAGTCTCCGACCCGGTCGGTGCCGGCATTGTAGGCCGCTAGAGCGTACTCGAACTGTCCGTTGTATTTGTCAACCATCTCTTTGAAATAGCGCGTGCCGAGTTCGAGGTTCACAGCCGGAGTATAAAGTTGTGGCGGGCTGTATCCCTTGAGCTTGACTTGTTTCGCTACAGTCTTGCCCGTATTCGGCAGAAGTTGCATCAGGCCCACGGCATTGGCGCGGGAGAGAGCCAGCGCATTGAATTCGGACTCCTGCCGGACGAGAGATGCGACGAGGTAGGGGTCGAGCCCGTTGAGCACTGAGTATTTACGCAGATCGTTCCAGTAAGCTTTGGGGAAAAGCGCTTCCCAGTACGGACGCGGCAGGTCGGGAATATCGACGGCGAAATAGTTCGGCGTCGCCCGCTTCATGATCTCGATGCCGCGATCGTAGCGGCCGCCGTCCTGATAGACACGCGCCATTTCAGGAGGCGCCCAGGTTCCTCCCTCCTGGTTTGCAGCGGCCTGCAGTTCGCGCACTGCCATGTCGGCCAGAGCGCCGTTCGAGAGTAGACGCGCCCGTTCGACGCGCAGGTTGTCGTCGGGAGGCTCGGCTGCGATAATTTTTCCCGCCGTTGACAGCGGAGAAACATGATCGAGCAGCGGGTAATGCGGCGCGTCTTCCTGCGGCCATCCGTCTTTCGGCGGATCTTCTTTCGGCGATCCGGCGCCCGGGCCCGGCAAGACTTTCAAGCGCTGCCGGCCGAGCTCCGCGTAATAGTAGTTATGAAAGCGGTCAGAGAGTTTCTGATAAAACGCCCGCGCCATTGCCGGGTTCCCTTCTTCTTCAGCCAGACGCGCACGCCAATACAGTGCGGCAGGAATCTCCGCGGAATCCGGGTAGAGCGCAATTTGTTCTTCAAAACCTTTGCGTGCGTCATCGGTCCGGCCTTGCCGGAAGGTCAGCCACTCGGCCTTCCAGTGCGCCGAGGATGCGTGCCCGCCCTTGGGAAAACGCTGCTGCAACTCGCGGAAGTAGTCGATGGCGCGATCGTAATCGCGCTTCAGCAGATACATGTTTCCGGCGGAAAGCAGCGCTTGTTCCAGCCACGGGCTCGCGGGACCAAACTGTCGCAACTCGTTGAGCGTCCGTTGCACGGCCTCCTCATCGCTCGTGGAACGCGCGGTTTCACTCAACAGGTAAAGGCGCTCCGCTTCGGCGTCGCCCGTCTGCGCTCCCATGGAAGTCAGAATCTGGCGGGCGTCTCGACTGCGATCGCTCTTTTCCAGCGCACTGGCCAGGGCCAACTGCACCTCCGGACGGTCTGCCGGAGTGACTTCTTCAACCAGATCGTGGTAATCGTGAGCCGCGTCGCTGTAGTGCTTGGCTTTGAACAGGAGATCGGCGCGCGTGCGGCGTTCGGCCAGAGACCCGGAAATTCCGAGCTTGTGCAATTCCGTTCCCGCCACATCTGCCTCGAAACTGGTGGGAAGGTTGAAGTAAAGGTTGCGGAAAGCGCTCGCCGCCTTCTGCGTATCGCCCGCCGCTTCGTAGGCGCGCCCAACGGCGAGTTCCACATCGGCGCGCACGGGAGCACGGTCCTTTTCCAGCAGATCCGCTGCCTCCTGCGCCCGGCCTTCCGCCAGCAGCGCGCTCGCATAGACGAGATCGGCATCGCGGATCAGAAGTGAATCGGGAAAGTTCTTGCTGAAATCCGCGAGCGTGGAGAGCGCCTCGGCATTGTGCACCGTTTTCAGATAGGCGTCGCCAAGGTAGTAAGCAACGTAGTCTCCCAGTTCGCTCGCGCCGGCTTTGGCGCGGTTGAACGGGTCGATCGCTTTCGCATAATCGTGATCGAGCGTGTGGGCATAGCCGAGGACGAGCCAGGCTAGTGCTCCGGCATCTTCTTTGGGATGACGGCGCGCAAAGGCTTCGACTCCGGCATAGGCGGAGGGAGTGCGGTCGGCCAACAACTGCTGCGCCATGGGGCGAAGACTGGCGGAAGCGACGAAGGCTTGCCGCACCCGGCGCACGTGCGGTGAGATCTTTTTACGCTTTTTTTTCTTAGTGCCGCTGGAAGTACTGCTGGAAGCAGCGGTCTTTTTTTTAGCAGCCGTGCTTTTAGCAGTCGCGCTCTTCGCGGGCGCGGGTTTAGGTGACGCGCTCTTAGGTGGCGCGCCTTGAACTGGAGTAGATGAATTGGACTGCGCAGCTGCGGCCTGCAAAAAACCGAGCCAAAGCAGGAAGAAAGTTCCAGCGAAAACCAGGACTGCAAAACGGCGCACTCAAACCCTACCTACTGCCGGAAGTTGGCACCCATGATGGATAGATCGTCTTCTGCGAGACTTCGTATGATTTCATTTTGAAAGTAATTGCCCGAAGCTGCAACCGTCTTCCCGTATCGTTTCTGGTACGTCGCACGGCTTTTCTCGATCGTTTCTTTCAGACGGTCGTAGAGATCTTTGTGCTTCCGGCCTTCCGCGACCTTGGCCTGATTATAGAGTTTGATCTCGTCGACCAGCAGGCGCGCAAAACGCTGGGCCTTGCGGTGAGCGTCCTGATCGTCGGTCGAGATTGAAGAAACCGGCAGCGTCTCCGGTGTTGCCTTGGTCTCCGCCTGGCCGATCGGCAGCGGCTCGGCCAGCCCAGGCTCCATTTCAACAGCAGCAGACTGAACTGCGGCGATCCCGCTATGGGAAGCGCTGGCGGCTGGTGCCGAGGCTTCGCCCGTTGCCGCTGCTGCCATGGCGTGACCAGAAGCATACGCCGGAGCATGCGAGGCAAAGGGATCGTTGAAAGCCGGCACTGGTTGCGCTGGCGCGTGGTGTGGCGGTGCCTCGGCCGATGGGACGTTGGGACTGTCCACATGCGTCTGCGCTTGCTTGCGAAGCGAGTTGACTTCAAGCCATGCGCTAGTCGACAGCACCAGCAGTTCGATCGCACCGGCGTTCAGTAGACCCGCGGCATCCGTTCCACTATCGGCATATACCAACGCCGCAACTTTGTCTTTCAAAATCAAAGGGAGAATCCGGGCCTCTCCACTCACCGGTGTTCCAAATTCCTTCAGGAAGCGTGCGTCCAGGTCGGCAACCGGCGCGGTCGCCACCGCACGATCGCGAATCGCACGAGCGACGGCGGGAGCGTGTTCATCGAGAGCGAAATCTTTCAGCGCATCGCTATTGGCGAAGCCGCGGGCCTGCCATCCGGTGGCATGGCTGCCCTTTACGACAAAAACCGCGACTCGGGCCGCATGCCGAGCACTGGTATCGAGCAGCGCGCGCAGAATTTCCCGTTGCGACGAACCCAGCTGGATTTCGGCAACCGCGCGCGCCAGATCCGCTGGACCGGACGCAGAAGCCGCATCGTGGGCACTTGGTTCTGCGGCAGCAGGCGCAGCCGCGATCTCTTCCATCACCCGGCGGACAATCTCGGTGCGTAGTTGGGCGGCATGGCTGTCCAAAACCTGGCCAACCACCCGTTCCACTACTGGTTCAATCCAACCGCGCTCCTTCATTCGTACTCCGGCGTAAGGCTCATCAGCAGTTCTTTGGGGGATTAAGGGCCTGACCCTTCTAACCTCTGATTATATGGCCACTTGCAGGCGTTCTCGGGACACTTTGGTACCGGCCCCATTGGGTACCTGCAGCACCCGATGCCGACGTCGGCGAAACGTTTCCACGCAGGCACGCCAAAGCACGCTGCGAAAACTTCGGCCACCAAGTACAATAGCACTGGGGATTCAGTCACGCTTTCGGAAAAATCTGCATCAAGTTACGAATGAGTACCATCCAACCCAATATAGAGCAACCGGTCAGCGAAGAAATGCAGCTGGTCCGGCGTGCCAAACGCGGCGACGATGCGGCGTTTGAAGAGTTAGTGCGGCGCTATGATCGCAACGTTTTCCGCATTGCACAGCACATTACGCAGAATCGCGAGGACGCTGAAGATGTGGTTCAGGAAGCGTTCCTCAAGGCGTATGGGAACCTGGCGAAGTTCCAGGAACAGTCCAAGTTTTATACCTGGCTGGTGCGGATTGCGGTAAACGAAGCGCTGATGAAGTTGCGCCGGAGAAAACCGGAACGCACGGTTTCTCTGGACGAAGAAGTAAAAACTGAGGATGACTCGCTTCCCCGTGAGGTTGCGGATTGGAGTCCCAATCCCGAGCAGATGTACAACCAGGCGGAGTTGCGCGACATTCTGACCCGCACCATTCAGGGGCTGCCGGCGGGTTTCCGGACGGTGTTCGTGCTCCGTGACGTGGAGGGCCTCTCGACCGAAGAGACGGCTCAAGCTCTGGAGTTGAGCATCCCGGCGGTGAAATCGCGGTTGCTGCGCGCTCGCTTGCAGTTGCGAGAACGGCTCAACCGCTTCTTTCAGAAACGGGCGAGCGGAGATGACGACCAGTGAAGTGTTCTGAGTTTCTAAACGAGCTGACCAACTACCTCGATGGCGTGCTGGACGCCCGAACCAAGTCCGAACTGGACGATCATTTGGCGTGGTGCCACAACTGCTACGTCGTCTGCGATACCACTCGCAAGACCATCGAAATCTACCGCGACTCGGAACTCTACGAGTTACCCGACGATCTGCGAACGCGGTTGCGGTCGGCCATCATGACCAAGTGTTCGGAGCACAAGAAGTCGCAGAGTAGCTGAGCAACGAGGCTGCCCTAGTTCGTGTAAACCCGCACGTAGTCAATCAACATCTCAGACGGGAATGGTGTGGATCCGTCTGGCGGTCCCGGAAAATCTCCTCCAATAGCCAGGTTCAAAAGGATGAAATTGCTCTGCCCGGAATCGAATGGCCAAACCGCGCCGTTGAGGCCGTTAAGGCTTGCTGTCGTGTAAGTGACGTACGGCTGGGCAGGGTCATCCACGTAGAATCCCACTGTTCCGTTTGACCAGATCATCCCATAGGTGTGCCACCCGGCTGCTGTCTGCCCGCTGGGAAAGTTGTATTTGGTGCCCAGTCCCGTTCCGCCGGTAAAGCCCGTCCCATGAATGGAGCCCTCATTCCAATCCGGTGTGGTTGCCGCGTTGACGCGCTCCAGCACGTCCTGTTCGCCGCAGGCCGGCCAATTTACGGTGGTGATGTTGTTGCCCAGCAGCCATGCCGCCGGCCAAAAACCCTGCGCCTCCGGTACCTGGGCACGCACTTCAAACCGCCCATACTGAAAGCTAAACAACCCTTGAGTCTTCAACCGCGCCGACGTGTACACCCCGGCCGAGGGTTGCTGTGCCTCGATATGCAAATAGCCGTCTGTGCCCACAAACGCGCTGGGATTTGCTGTGCTGCACGGGGAAGTGGACGAGCCCCAGGCACAATAAGTCTCCAGTTCGTGGTTGCCAAAGCCGCTGTTACCGGTGTCGTACGTCCAGAATTTGGGATCGGGCTGCGCCGCGGCGCCGGTGGAGTTAGTGAACTCGTCGCTCCAGACCAGCGTCCCCGACGGGATGTTCGGTGCAAAGCTCTGGCTGGTGACGGTGCTGTTTGCCATGCTCGCCGCCGTAGCAATTGCCTTGACCGTGAGGTTCGACGCCACCAGAAAGGGCGCCTGGTACTGCTGAGAAGACGCGCTGGGTGTGCTCCCATCGACGGTGTAGTAAATGGCTGCGCTGGGAGTCGCTGAGGCCAGACTCACGATCATGGCGCCATTCTGTGCGGCTGTGGTGGAGATAGTCGGCGCTTGGGTGGGACTCACGCCACCGCCACCGCCATTCCCTCCGCCGCATCCGATCATCAAAGCATTTAACAGCAGAATCGCTGTCAGTATCGTCGCTGCTGCCGACATAGCCAGGCCCGCTTTCTGAGAGAGTGAACCAACCGATCCGCGCTGGTCCCTGTTTAACCAGATTTAACTAGCCTATTTAACTACCCGCGAATCCCTGCGTCAAACCTGAGTGGAGCGCACGACACAGATCTCAAAGTTATTACTCCTCGGGCGATGCTGTCCTTCTTATGAATGCCCCTATGAACGCCCCTCGGAATGCCCCAAGTACTTCATTCCGGAGCGTCTAGGTGCGCCTGCAGTAGCAATCAGTTTGCTGCGAACCTTTTCCACACTGTTCGAATCTAAGTTATTGGAGTTCATTCTAGTATTCCGGCGAAGGAATGAGCCGCGGTTGTCGTTTTTGTTCTGTGGAGGTTACCCGATGCTTTCGAAGTTGATCGACGCCATGTTTGGCTGCCGGCACGCTCGCTACAGTTTTCCGATTACGGTGCGCGCCGGTTCGCGCCGCCACCCAACGGCGCAACGCACGGGCACCTATGTCGCGTGCCTGGACTGCGGAAAAGAATTCCGCTACGACTGGCACGAAATGAGGATTGTGGGATCGCAGACAAGAGAACCCAAGCACTCCCTGGTTACGAAAGAGGCAGCGTAAGGGCCCGCTGTTCCCCCCAACGCGGATTGTCTTTTTGCGGCCAAAACTGAACACTCCTTACCTGGCCTTTCCGAGTTCTTGCCGCGCGTTGCTTCCGCCTTTAGGTCAGCCTCAGGCTTGCCCTGAAATTTCCGGAGTTATCCTCTTTGAGACAGTCCATCCCCATCACCTACGTTTCGGTTTCTTATACAAAGGCATAATAGGGTTCCCTCGCGCGCGATGCTAGTTTTTAAGGTAGGAGCGCCGAGAGGACGGTTTGAGTGTCAAGGGAGTTTTTCTCAAATCCTTCTTTGCAGAGATCGTCCTTTAGATATCCTCGGTGGAAGCCCGGCCCTCTAGCGTTACTTCGGGTCTTTCGGAGACTGGATTATGACAAAGATCACCCTGTATCGCGACGGCAAGCCCCAGGAATACTCCAACGCGCACGACATTACGATTTCGTCCGCTGGCATTCTGACCTTCCATTGGGAGATGCAGGAAGGGGGAAGCTTCAAAAAGCCAAGATCGTACAAACTGCAGACTTCCGTCCCCTTTATCGTGGAGGAAGAGGTTGCCGGTGCCTAATGCTATTTGGTTTTCCACTTCCCTTTTTTCTTGCGCTGTCCGCAATTTCTCTAGCCGCTACACCTTGAGTACGGAAATTTCACTACCTCCCCGGCCGCTGACGAGCGCATAATTAAATCGGCGCTCACCCGCGGAGCATGCTTCGGCCCTGCAGAAGCGTTACTCCTTGCGGTTCGGACGGGAGGTGTCTGTGCCTCTTTCCATGCTTCGTGAATTCCTGGATCGCAACGGCATTCGATACAGTGTGATCTCTCACTCAGTGGCCTACACGGCCCAGGGGATTGCCGCCCTCACCCACACCCCTGGAAGAGAACTTGCGAAAACCGTCATGGTCATGGTGGATGGACGTCTCGTCATGGCGGTGGTGCCGGCTTCATTCCGCGTGGATTTGTACCGGGTGAAAAAATATCTGGGGGCGGAGACGGTGGAACTGGCCAGCGAGAACGAATTTCGCGATCATTTTGCCGACTGCGAAACCGGGTCCATGCCACCCTTCGGCAATCTCTACGGTATGGATGTTTTTGTGGACCAGACTTTGGCCGAGAATCTGGCCAAGGACAAAGAAATCGCCTTCAACGCCGGTTCCCACCGTGAGCTGGTGCGCATGAGATTTGCCGATTTTCGCGATTTGGTAAAACCGGCAATCATCCCGCTGGCCGCGGGCAGAGCGGGTGCGCGCGCAGCTTGAGCGCTGCGGAAAAGTCGTTGGACGTTGGTCGCTAGTCGTTTGGTCTCGTCGCCAAAAGCTGGTTTGCGAACGACCAACGACCATCGACCAACGACTGTTCCTGAAGCCGCCAAGTCGGCTGTCGCTGGACAAACTGGGGTATTCCCGTTTTTTTCATACAATCTTCATAAATCGCTGTGTTAGATTTGCCCTTCAGATCAACTCAAATTTCCTGGAGGAAACTGAATTGGGCAAGGACATGGTCCCCAAGAAGATTTTTTTCACCAAGGGAGTGGGAAAACATCGGGAACGCCTCACCTCTTTCGAACTCGCCTTGCGCGACGCCGGCATCGCGGCGCAAAACCTGGTGCGTGTCTCTTCCATCTTTCCGCCCAACTGCAAACTGGTCCCGCGCTCTCAGGGACTCACCTATCTGTCGCCCGGAGAAGTCGTCTTTTCGGTGGTTGCCGAAAACTCCACCCACGAGCCGCACCGCCTGCTGGCCTCCTCAATTGGCGTCGCCATCCCCGCCGATCGCAACACCTACGGATATCTGAGCGAACACCACTCCTTCGGCGAAACCGAAGACGCCGCCGGAGATTACGCGGAAGAACTCGCCGCCGAAATGCTGGCCACTACTCTGAACGTGGAGTTTGATTCCGACCGGTCGTGGGACGAGAAAAAAGAGATCTATCGCATCTCGAATAAGATCGTCCGCACCGCCAACGTGACGCAATCGGCGGTGGGTGATAAGCGCGGGCTGTGGACGACGGTGATCGCGGCGGCGGTGCTGATCTTCGACTAGATTGGACTGATCGAGCCTGGACTAATCGAATTCCAGTAGAGACGCGGCTTGCCGCATCTCAGGCGGCTGACAGATTCACGTTTCGCATCAATGCTGAAGAAAGAATTCCGCGGCTTGGACTCTGCGGAACACAGTGCCCGTCGAGCGCCAGTCTTTGCGGTTGCCTCGGAGCAAATTCTCTCTTACCCTAAAAAGGCGAGCAGGAACGAAGCAAACACAAGGAGAGGTACCACCATGACAATTAATCTCACGCCGGAACAAGAGCGGCGGCTTCAGGCGGTCATGAGTCGCGGAGCTTATGAGTCCGTTGAGGAGGTTGTTGACGCTGCCCTGGCCGCCGTCGAACAACGCACTCTACCGGGTTTTGCCGGGACGCCGGACGAACTTGACGCACTTCTTGCGGAAGGACTGGCTTCAAAGGAACTAACGGAAACTGAATTGTGGGATTCGGTAAACAAACGGACGGACATCCTGCTGGCCGAGCGTAAAACCGGCTTGCGTCCGTGAAGGTTCTTTATCGGCAAGTCGCTGCCGACGATGTTGTTCGCCAGTTTCGGTATTACCTCATTGATCAGAATCTTCCGGAGATCGCGGATCGATTCAAGGACGCCGTCCGGCACACCGCAGAATCATTGCGCCAACATCCTCTAGTCGGAGCGCGTTATCGATTGAGCGCTCCGCAGCTTCACAACCTACGCTCATGGCCGGTCGCCGGATTTGAGGCCATTCGGATTTACTACCTTCTGGATAGTGAGGCTATCCACGTTATTCGCGTTCTGCACGGAAAACGTGATCTAAAACGTATTCTCGAACGCGAAAGAACCGTTTAACGATCCAGGCCGAGATTCGCTGGAACTCACGCAGTTGTCTTTCCGAGTGAGGCGCGGCAAGCCGCGTCCCTATTTCGCTGCGATTTGAGAAACTGTCTTCTTCGCGGCCGGCTTCTTCTTCAGCCGCTCCAGCACGGCGGCGACAATCAGCGGCAGCCCCACCGTAGCGTCCACGAAAACTTCCCCAAACTTTCCACCTTCAGCTGGGGGCACAAACTTGCCCCAGGAAACCGCTTCGCTGTAGGGACTGCCCGAGAGCCCGCCCCAGTACACCGGTTCAGGGCAGATGCGCAGTCCATAGTGATAGCGCTTCAGTGGCAGGTCTTCCCCGCCCCGGCGGTGGCGCAGTTCGATGAACGGTCCAAACTGCTGCGACCAGTTGCGTGGAACCCCTCCGCCGATGGTGAAAATTCCCAGCCGCTTCTGAGCGAGTAGGGTTGCAGCGAAGTGCTCGAGGTCTTCGAAGGGATCAAAACGGAATCGTGGCTTCCCTTGCTTGTCACGTTCACGGTTGGTCAACGCGTAATCGAGTCCCAGCTCGGAGTCGGAGAACGCCGGCACAAATACAGGAACATTTTTTTCGTAGGCAGACTTCAGAATGCCGCGTTCTCCTTTGGCGCGCTTTGCAAGATGCGCCCCAATCGCGCCGTTCAACTTATACGAGCACATCACTTCGTCGGAGTCCCAGCCGCCAAACACCGCGGCCATCACGCGCTCCACGTCGTCGAGATTCTGCTCCGGTTCGAGCGTGTCATAGACGCGGTTATACCCGGCTTCGTAAAGTTCCTCGTCGCTGAGCTCGGGATTATGCCGGAAATGAGCGCGCCCGGTCGCTTCGACCAGCCCATGCGCCATCAGCGCTCCGGTGGAAACGATCGCATTCACGATGCCGCGATCGATCAGCTCGGCAATCACCAGTCCCTGTTTGGCCACGGTCATCGCGCCCGCGAGCGTCATGACGACGAAGCAGTCCTTGTCGCGCGCCATGGCCTCCAGCACATCCGCAGCTTCGCCGAGCTGGCGGCCGGTAAACGCCGTCTTGGACATCGCGCGCACCAGGTCGTCGATGGAATGAATGTTGCCGAGATCCAGCGGCTCCAGCGGAATCAGACGGTCGGCCACCGGATCGTGCAGCTTGCGGTCGATTCCCTCGCCTTCCTCGTGATTGCCATCGTGATGACTGCCGTGCTTCGCGCCGCTTTTGTGCTTCAAAGGACGAACCTCCCAAATGAAAATGATTTTGGCCGAAGAAACAATTTACTAGAAGTGAGAGGAACGCGGGACGGCTTTAATATTGTCCTAACATTCACGCGCACCAGGAACACTTTGGTATCCTAAAGCGCGTGTTGAAGTCATGCTGGGTTCGTCGCATTAACAACGCCCTCCATGAATTGTCATCCCGAGCGAAGCGAGGGATCTGCAGTTCGCCGCAAGATGCAGATCCCTCGCTTCGCTCGGGATGACAAAGTCTATCGAACGCCCGGAGCGAAAGTGCCAGACCAATTCACCGTCGCCCTGGTTCAAATGTCGTGCGGCCCCGAGCCGGCCGACAATCTGGCCAAGGCGCTCGATCGCGTTTCGGAGGCGGCACGAAAAGGCGCCCACGTCGTCTGCCTGCCCGAACTCTTCCAGACCCAGTATTTCTGCCAGCGCGAAGACGCGACGCTCTTCGATCTTGCCGAGCCGATTCCCGGCACGGGCACGCAAAAACTTGCCGCCTCCGCCCAACAAAATAAAGTCGTGCTGATCGCGTCGCTCTTCGAGAAGCGCGCCCCCGGCCTCTATCACAACACGGCCGCGATCTTCGATGCAGATGGCACGCTGCGCGGCATCTACCGCAAGATGCACATTCCCGACGATCCGCTCTACTACGAAAAATTTTATTTCACTCCCGGCGATCTCGGCTTCAAAGCCTTCGACACCTCCGCCGGAAAACTCGGCACGCTCGTCTGCTGGGACCAGTGGTATCCCGAAGGCGCGCGCCTTACGGCATTGCAGGGAGCCAGCATTCTCTTTTACCCCACGGCCATCGGATGGCATCCCGCGGAGAAGGCCGAATTCGGCGAGGCGCAACATGACGCCTGGCGCACCATTCAGCGGGCGCATGCGATTGCAAACGGAGTTTATGTTGGCGTGGTGAATCGCGTGGGCTTCGAAACTGGCGACATCCGCGGCAACTCGGTGCCGGGGAAAGGCCTCGAATTCTGGGGAGGCTCATTTTTCTGCGATCCCTTCGGGCGCGTGCTCGCGGAAGCTTCGCACGACAAGGAAGAAATTCTGCTCGGCGAAGTCGACCTGCATCAACTGGAAGACATTCGCCGCAACTGGCCCTTCCTGCGCGACCGCCGCATCGACAGTTACGCTCCCATCACCAGCCGCATGTTAGACGGAAAATGAAATTCTCGGAGCTTGTCATCCTGAGCGGAACGGAAACTTCACGAAGTGAAGTTTCCATGAAGTCGAAGGACCCCTACTCCCTTTTCCGAATTCGGCGATACTTCATCTGCGGAGAAGCCTGACAATGACGCCTCCAAGCGCGATTCACGCCAAACTCCCCGCCGCACAGGGATACCGCATGCCCGCGGAATGGGAGCCGCACGAATCCACGTGGCTCGCCTGGCCGCATTTCCGCGGCGACTGGCCGGGGAAGTTTGAACCGATCCCATGGGTCTATGCCGAGATCATCCGCAACCTGGCGCGGCACGAACGTGTGGACCTGATCGTCAATGACACGAGTTCGGAAAAGCGCGCGCGGATGGTGCTCGAAAAGGCGGATGCGCTTTCCGGAACGCTCGCCGATAATGTCTGCTTCCACCGCTGGCGCACCGATCGCGTGTGGACACGCGATTCCGGCTGCATTTTCCTGACGTCGCCCGCTAATCACGCGGACTCCGGACTGCTCGCGCTGCATTTTCGATTCAACGCATGGGCCAAGTATCCGAATTACAAGTTCGACGAAAAAGTTGGCGGACGCATGGCACAGGACGCTGGCGCTCGGATTATGCAGCCCTTCAGCAAGAAGCACCGCGTCGTGCTCGAAGGCGGATCGATCGACGTCAACGGCCGCGGCACTCTACTCACCACCGAGGAATGCTTGCTCTCTACGACCCAACAACGCAACCCATCCATGGACCGCGCCGCCTATGAGCAGCTCTTCGCCGACTATTTTGGCGCCCAGTCCGTCATCTGGCTCGATAGCGGTATAGCCGGCGACGATACTCACGGCCACGTCGATGACATCACTCGCTTCGTCGCTCCTAATACCGTGGTCACGATGGTCGAGCCGAATGAGCGGAGCGAGAACTGCGCGGCCCTGCATGCGAACCTGGGCCGATTGAAAAACGCCCGCACTGCCGATGGACACAAACTCGATATCGTCGAGATTCCCATGCCGTGTCCAGTCGTGTTCGAGGGCCGCCAGTTACCTGCCAGCTACGCGAATTTTTGTATCGCGAATGGCGCGGTGCTGGTGCCGGTCTTCAACGATCCGAACGACCGCATCGCGCTCGACACGCTCGCGCAGGTGTTCCCGACACGCGAAATCGTACCGATCTATTCCGGCGATCTGATCTGGGGATTCGGCGCGCTGCACTGCATGACGCAACAGCAGCCAGCCAGATAGAGTTCACAACCCTCCCTTAATTTGTCATCCCGAGCGGAGCGAGGGATCTGCAGTTCGCCGCAAGATGCAGATCCCTCGCTCCGCTCGGGATGACAATTTATGAAAGGTCGCTCCCTCCTTCATCATTTACACTTTTACCCGTGAACGCCGAGATCATCGCGGTTGGGTCTGAGTTGCTGACTCCCCATCGCCGGGACACCAACTCGCTGTACCTCACCGAAAAATTGAACGACCTGGGCGTCGAAGTGCGCTTCAAGTGCATCGTGGGCGACGACGCCGAAGGGCTAATCGCGGCCGCCAAACTCGCCATGCGGCGTTCCGACATCATCATTTTCACTGGCGGCCTCGGCCCGACTGAAGATGACCTGACGCGCGAAGCGGTGGCCGATGCGCTGGGTTTGAAACTGCAACGCGATCCCGAACTCATCGCGAAGCTCGAAGAGCGTTTCGCCAAGCGCGGCATAAAGATGTCCGCCAACAATGCCAAGCAGGCCGACATCCTGACCAGCGCCACGGTGTTGCCGAATCCGCTCGGCACCGCGCCCGGCCAGTGGATTGCCGGAAAGTATGATGGCCAGGAGCGAATCCTGATGCTGCTCCCCGGGCCGCCTCACGAACTCAAGGCGCTGTTTGAAACCGAATGCATCCCGCGACTGCGCGCCCGCGTCCCGCTCCAGCACATTGCCACTCGCATCCTCAAAATGGCGATGATGCCAGAATCGCAAGTGGACGCGCGGGTCGCGCCCATCTACAAAACTTATACCGACGTCGAGACCACTATCCTTGCGGGCCGGGGCGAGATTCAACTCCACCTGCGCTGCCGCAAGAATTCGCTGGCAGAGGCTGAGTCGCGTGTCGAGGAACTCGCCGACAAAATCGAAGACGAACTCGGCGACGCCATTTTTTCTCGCAAAGGTGAAACCATCGAGCAGATCGTCAGCTATCTGCTGCAGATGCGCAGCATGACTCTGGCCGTGGCGGAGTCTTGTACGGGTGGCCTGCTGGCCGAGCGCATCACTTCGCTCAGCGGCAGCTCGCGCTATTTTCTTGGCGGCGCCGTAGTCTACTCGAACGAATTGAAAACGCAATTTGCGAATGTTCCCAAGGCGCTGATCAATCAGCATGGAGCGGTCAGCCGCGAAGTGGCGGCGTCCATGGCCGAAGGCATCCGCAAACGCTGCCTCGCGAGCTACGGAGTCGGAATCACCGGAGTCGCCGGTCCAACCG
This sequence comes from uncultured Acidobacteriaceae bacterium, assembly GCA_963789205.1. GTDB lineage: Bacteria > Acidobacteriota > Terriglobia > Terriglobales > Acidobacteriaceae > Acidiflorens. The sequence continues at coordinate 446,310 of CAWBJV010000004.1, read as the reverse complement.
GCGGAACCGAGCAGAAGCCCGTGGGCCTGGTCTACATCGCACTCGCGGGAGAAGAAGGCACGCAGGTCGTCGAACGTAATTTCCCCGGCGACCGCAAGCGCATCCGCCAGTTCGCGACACAACAGGCGTTGGAGATGATCCGCAGGGCGCTGTTGTAAGTCGCTGTTGTAAACCTTGATGCAAGGCGCTGTTATTAAGAGATGCGAATATTCATCGGAATCGATCTCGACCCTGAAGTCCGCAAACGGATCGAGCGTTTCCTCGAAGGCGTCGAGGGCTTCGCGCCCGCTGCCCGCTGGATGCGTCCGGAGTCGCTGCACATTACGTTGAAGTTCATTGGAGAACAAACGCCGGAGCGAATGGAAGCCATCACCGAGCGCTTGCGGCGAGTCGAAGGCAGCGCGCTCGAAATTCGGGCCGGCGGATATGGATTTTTCCCGACGGCGAAGGCTCCGCGCGTATTCTGGATCGGAATTCACGCTGGACCGCAACTGGCGGAATTGGCCGAGAGCATCGACGTTGCGACAGCCGAACTCGGCATTCCGCGCGAAGACCGGCCTTACAGCCCACATCTGACTCTGGCGCGCGCCGGCGCTGGGAGAAGATTAAGCTCGGCGAAAGAGCGCAAAGCCGACGGCCCCAATGCAGTCTTCGCAGTGCTCGAAAAGCGTCTCGCAGCAATAGGCGAGCTTGATTTCGGCACAATGACCGCCAACGAGTTTATCCTCTATCAGAGCCAGCTTTCACCGGCGGGATCGAAGTACACGAAGCTGCAACGCTTTCCGATGAAGACGTGAGCGTAGCGCCGGCATCCTGCCGGCTGTCACGAGGGCGTCTCGCCCTCGGATCCGCGGGCGAGGACGCCCGCCGGACAGCCGCCGGGACGGCGGCGCTACACTCGACTGCACTCTGCTGATTGACCAGATGAACACATACGCGTACCTCATCACCGCCGCCGTGAGCTACCTGCTGGGCTCCATCCCATCTGGCTACCTGCTGGTGCGAATTTTCAAGGGTGAGGATGTGCGCGCGAGCGGCAGCGGCAACATTGGCGCCACGAACGTGGCCCGCAAGTCGCCCGCACTTGGAATTGCGACTCTCGTTCTCGACGCCGCCAAAGGTCTGGCTGCGGTTGTGCTGGCAGGGGCGCTGTTCAGCGGACCGCATCAACAACTCATCATGACCACGGCCGCGTTCTTCGCCGTGCTCGGCCATCTGTTCCCCGTCTGGCTCAAGTTTCGCGGTGGCAAGGGCGTTGCCACCAGCCTCGGAGCTTTTATATTGCTCACCCCGAAATCCATTTTGTGCATGGTGGTCCTGTTCCTGGTCATTGCCGTCGCCTTCCGTTACGTCTCGCTCGGCTCCATCACTGTCGCGGCGGCGTTTCCGCTGCTAGCGTGGGCTCTCCACGAATATGTGGACCCGTGGCAACTTGTTTTGATCGCCCTGGTCTCGGCACTCGTCATCTGGAGACATCGTCAAAACATCGGCCGTCTCGCCGCCGGAACGGAATCAAAGTTAGGAAAAGAGGCGGGGAGCGAGTCAGAATCTGAGTCAAAATCCGAGTCAAGATCAAAGTTGGAAAAGTCAGGCACGTTAGGAGCAACTCGCCGATGAGTCGCATCGCCATCATCGGAGCAGGCGCCTGGGGCACCGGCCTCGCAATCGTGCTCGGACGTAACCGGACTCATCATGTTCCACATCATGTCCGGCTCTGGGCTAACGAACCAGAAGTTACCGAGAGCATCGCAAGCAGCCGAATCAACGAGCGCTTTCTGCCCGGGTTCATCCTGCCAGAATCGATTGCAGCGACCAGCGATCTGAACACCGCGCTCGACGCCGCGGAGATCGTCGTCAGCGTCATGCCCTCACAGCATTGTCGAGCTCTATTCGAGCGCATGGCGCCGGCGTTGCGCCCGGAGACACTTTTCGTCAGCTGTACCAAGGGACTCGAAGACGTGACTCTGCTGCGCATGACGGAAGTGATTGGCGATGTCTTGCGAAACCGCAAGTTCATTCCGCGCGTGGCAGCGCTCAGTGGCCCGTCATTTGCCAAAGAAGTCGCGCGCGGCGATCCGACGGCTGTGACCGTTGCATCCGTCGACGGCGACGTGACCCGCGCAGTCCAGCAAGCATTCAACGATTCCCGCTTTCGCGTCTATACCAACGACGACGTGATCGGGGTGGAATTGGGCGGCGCGCTGAAGAACGTCATCGCTATCGCCGCCGGCATCTGCGACGGGATCGGCCTCGGCCACAATTCGGCAGCGGCCCTGATCACGCGAGGTCTCGCCGAAATGGCGCGCCTAGTCGTCGCCTGCGGTGGCCGCCTCGATACCATAGCCGGACTCGCCGGTCTGGGCGATCTGGTTCTAACCTGCACCGGAGATCTCTCCCGCAACCGCAGCGTCGGCGTTGAACTAGGCAAAGGCCGCAAACTGCCCGACATTATCGCCGACATGCACGGAGCGGTGGCCGAAGGGGTCTTCACCACCAAGGCTGCGGTTGGCTTAGCCCGGAAGAAAAACGTCGAGATGCCGATCACGGAACAGATGTTCGCCATCCTCGAAAACGGCAAGCCGCCGCAGCAAGCCATCGAAGGCCTGATGACGCGTGCGGCGAGGTCCGAAATCTATTAAGTTCGGCCCGGACACTTGGGTACGTCTGCCCAGGTATTTTCGATAGAGATGGCTTTCGTCGGAACGATCGGCGCGGGGCAGACGAAAACCGTCACCTTGAGCTATCACGGCCTATAGAGACATTTGGTCGACCTTACCACGCGCGTCCTGTACCCGTGGCGCAACGAGGCAGTGATCTGTCTGGAAAGATAACTCTCGATAACAGGCCTGATTACAACAGTCATCTATCTCCGACGCGCTTGGCGAGCGAAAGAAGACGGAAAGAGCGACAGTCTGGATGCCATCAACCACCAACCCCTGCGTGATGGCGTTTCTAATTCTTGTGGCTGTCTGGCTGTTTGTGAGGCCCCGCGAACTCGGCGACCGTGTCTTTCTGGCGGTTGCGGGCATTATCTATATCGCTGCCATGTACGCGACATTCGGTGATTCGGTGGAGCTGGGAAGGGTAGACTGATCGGCTCCCTATTGGTGGAGACAACAGGTCTGCGGCTGGTGGCTCCTTCAAAACGAGCGAAGAAAGATTCGAACTAGCGCGTACCGCAGACCCAAGCTGGTGATAAGCTGCTCTGGGCGGACAAAAAAAGCCCCGCATCTCTACGAGGCTGGTTCAGTAACACAGACTCTCCACAGACTCTCTTACTTGCCTGTGCCCGTCAGACTCGAAGTCTGTGGGCTATTGTTGGCGCTGTCAGACACCTGCAACGTCCCCTTCCTCGTGCCCGTCGCGGTTGGCTTGAACACCACTTTGATGGTGCAGTTGGTCTTGGCAGCCAGACTCGCACCGCAGGTCGTCGTGGAGACGCTGAAGTCGCCGGTCGTCGAGATCACGATGCTGCTAAGCGTTACGCTCTGGTTGTTCTTGAGAGTAAACGTCTTCGGCAGGCTGGTCGTCCCCACCGTCTGGGCTGCGTACGTCGCGCTCGTAGGTGTTAATGTCACCGGGGCAATGCCAGTGCCGGACAGTGGCACCGTCTGTGGGCTGTTCGCAGCGTTGTCGTTAATCGTAATGTTGCCGGTGCGCGTTCCGAGTTGCGTAGGAGTGAATGTAACTTTGATGATGCAATTCGCTCCCACCGCCAGCGTGCTGCCGCAGGGCTTCGTGCTCGCCCCCGGGGCGAAGTCACCACTGGTCGTGATGCTGGCGATGTTCAGCGTCGCGTTTCCCGCGTTGGTGAGTGTGACACTCTTCGCAGCGCTGGTCGTGCCCAATACGGTATTGCCAAACGTAAGGGACGTCGGCGACAGCGTGACCACTGGACCGCCGGCAGTCACGGTGAGGCTCACCGTGGTCGTCGGACTCAAACTGCCCGACGTGCCCGTGATTGTCACCGTAGAGGTCCCAGTGGCAGCCGTGGCACTTGCGGTGAGTGTCAACGTGCTGGTTGTGGTTGTAGGATTCGGGCTGAACCCCGCGGTGACGCCGCTCGGCAGACCGGAGGCGTTTAAGCTGACACTGCCGCTGAAGCCGTTCACAGGAACGACGGTGATGAGGCTCGTGCCGCTGCCGCCCTGCGCAATGCTCACGCTGCTCGGATTTGCGGTTAGGCTGAAATCAGGGTTAGCTACAATCGTCACGGGTACGCCGTTCGAATCGATACCGTTGGCAACCGCATACAAGGTATAGTTCCCGCCGGGAAGGCCGGGCGGCACGTCGAACTGGGTGGAATTGGGAGTCGAGGGAGCGATTGAGTGTGTGGTCTCGTCGTGTGTGGCGGCGTAGTAGACATTGTTAGGAGCATCTACCTGCAACAGCCGAACCAGGGGATAGTTGGTCGCCCCCTGGTAGTCGTCACCGTAGCCATTGTTCTCCGTCAAACCATTCAGTTGTGTTCCCGACAAGACATTGTTGTTCGACGGACTGTTTAGCTGCCCATTTACAGAGTTAATGGTCGGCGCGACTCCCGAAACGACGCCTTGAGCCGGCGTATAAATTTCCACCAGGCGGCTAAAATCCGTGAACATGATCTGACCGGTCGGAAGGATCATCAGGTGTCCGACGAACGACGAGTCAGACGGGCAGTGCGTCGGATTGGCAGTGTTCGTCAAGGTGTTGGCCACTGGGTCGTACTCGACAAACTGGCACCCGCCTTGGTAGAGGCCAGGGCTCAACATTGCAAGCACTTTGCCGTTCGGTTCAAGAGCTGCGGGGCCGTCGGCCTGATCCAAACCGCTAGCGGGCGTCGGACCGGCCGACCATGTGTTGCTGGCAACGTCGTAAATCGCCGTGGCAACTACGTTCCCCCCAAATTGCAAAACCTTGTTGTTGTACATCAGGATTGCGGCGCCCAATTCTTCGTTGCTGGAATTGTAGAGCTTGACCGGAGTCGTGGGTCCGCACGACCAGAGGCCGGTGTTCTGATCGTAAAGCTCGGAACCCTGGCTGGTACCACACGCGGAATCAGTTTTCGCGTCGACGGTCAAGACCAAGTCGTTGGTCAGCAGTGTAAACCCTGATTCATCGTTGCTGGACTGTTGCACCGAACCCGTCGCGGTCCAGGAATTCGGGCCGTTAAACAGCGCATTCTGGGCCGTACAGCAGTTCGACTGCATGTAGGTTCCATTGGCCAAAAGCACGCTCTCCGCATCGCCAAGCGTAGTCCAGCCTTGAGGCGGAGAATTACTCTGCCAGGTTATGGAGCTTCCGGAAATGGTTCCAATGGCACCCTGGGTTGTCCATACCTGCGCACCGTTGTTGTACTCTCCGCCTTCGATCACGACTGATTTCCCATCCAGCAGCACTTGGGACCCGAAGAACCAGGGCGCGTAGCCGGAAGGCAACTGTCCGCCGGAACTCCACGTGCCGTTGATATAACTGCCGGTGGAGTCAGGGGTGAGAATATGCCAAGTCCTGGAATTTCCTCCCTGTTCCTCGTGCACCAGGATTCTGCCGTCTCTGAGTTGCAGCATGGCACCGAGGTTAGCTCCGGGTTGATTAACCAGCGGTGTCCATGTTTGGGCACCAGCGGCTCCGAGCAATGCGAACAACATGGCGGACGTAATGGCGAGCTTTCCCAGTGATTTCAAGCGGGATCCCCTTTTTTTGACCGTCGAAAAACGACCACAACTGTACATGTGTTTCTTCTACTTGTGTAGTGTGAAAAGATTCTCATCTAAAGTGCACCGACTAGTGCGCGTAGTACCCAGACCGCGCAAATTGCCCTGGTGGAGAGTCAGGAAGCGGAAATTCTTGATTGTCGAAAACATGGTTTGCACTACAATGAGCATCCTTCAGCGGGTACCGCATCCAGGCTGGTAATATGCTGCTCTGGGCGGACAAAAAAACAGCCCCGCATCTCTACGGGGCTGGTTCAGTAACACCGACTCTCTTACTTGCCTGTGCCCGTCAGACTCGAAGTCTGCGGGCTATTGTTGGCGCTGTCAGACACCTGCAACGTCCCCGTCCTCGTTCCTGTCTGAGTCGGAGTGAACGTCACACTGATGGTGCAGTACCAATTGGAGGTCAAGTTTGCCTGGCAGTTCGTCGAGGAGACGGCGAAGTCGCCGGTCGCCGAGATCACGATGTTGTGGAGTATTGTGTTCAGGTTGTTCCTCAGCGTAAACACCTTGGGTGTGCTGGTTGTCCCGACCAGCGTTCCCGGGTAGGTCGTGCTGGTAGGTGTTAACGTGACTTGGGCTTTTCCGGTGCCCGACAGCGCCACCGTCTGTGGACTGTTCGAAGCGTTGTCGAAGACCGAAAGCGTCCCCTTCCGAGACCCAACCTGGCTCGGAGTAAAGACAATCACGATCTGGCAACTCGCTCCTCCGGCCAATGTGCTGCCGCAGGGTTTCGGGCTGCTCGCTTGCGCGAAATCGCCGCTGACTGTGATGTTGCTGATGTCGAGCGTTGCGGTCCCGCTGTTACTAAGGGTGGCAGTCTTCCCCTTGGCCGACTGCCCTATCACGACCGAGCCATAGGTGAGAGCGCTCGGCGTCAGACTGATGTTTGCGCCGTTGATAGGTTGGTTCACGGTCAAGGTCACCGTCGTCGTGTGCGTCAAGGAGCCCGACGTCCCGGTGATAGTCACGTTGACTGTCCCTAAGGCAGCCGAACCGCTGGCCGTCAGGGTTAACGTGCTGGTTTTAGTTGTGGGATTCGTGCTGAAGCCTGCGGTCACGCCGCTCGGCAGACCCGAGGCGCTCAAGTTGACACTGCCGGTGAAGCCGTTCAAATCGTTCACCGTAATGGTGCTCGTGCCGCTGCTGCCTTGAACGATGGTTACCGTGTTCGGATTCGCGGTGAGATAGAAGTCCGGGCTTCCACCATTACCGCAACCGTTGAAGACGAACGATCCGATGTTTGTGTTCCAGTTGAAAGTGCCACTGACTTTCTCGTACTGGTCCACATACCAGAAGGTGCAGTCGTCGCTGGGATCCACTTGCATGGCGGTGTAGTCGCCCCAACGAGACAGGCCGCTGGTCTGCGATCCTGTGCCTACCAGCTGGCTGGCCTCCGTCTCCAGCGTGCCAGCTGGATCGCCGGGTACACGGCCGGTGATGCGAATGGCGGGATTGATACTGCTGCTGGATGCGCTGTATCCCAGGCCGATATTCTGGCTCTGGTCCTCGGCGATGCTCCCCATCCAACGATAGGTGCTATCCGGGGCGTAGGTTCCCTGCTGATTCAGGGTTACGGCGCCGGCTGGGTCATACAGTTCGTACCAGCGGATCGCCACCGGGCCCCCGTTATCGACCGCGTGGTTGACGACCGCGCGATCATGATCGGGGAAGTGTCGCACCGCAAAGCGGTACATCATACGGTCGCCGAGCGTGTCCAGTGTCTGAGAAGTTCCCAGCTGCTGAACGCAGGTACCGCCATTGCCGCAGGCCAGGGTGTCGTTGGCCACGCTGATGGTCGTCGGCGATGAGAGAGTGGCCGTGGCCGTCGCGAAGTTCAGGGTAAGCTGGCGCAGATACAACTGGCCGGGATTGTTGTTCTGCCAGGTGATGTAGAGTCCAGGCGTGCCATCGACTGGAGGAAACGGGCCGTCCATGTCGGAGGGCAAATAACTGCCTTCGCTGCTGGGAGTCAGTTTACAGAGTTGAGCCGCAGACGAGTCTCCGGCCAGCATCTTGGTGCGGTCCATACCGCAGAGGTCCGCACCAATAAAACTCGATGCATTTTGGAAAATGTTGTAGGTAGCCAGATAGGCGCTGTTGCTGGCCGTGGCCCAGGTGCTTAACTTGGGGTAGTCATTCAGATTCGAGCCAAAAGAATAAGAGTAGAGGAAGTAGGCGCCGGTGGGGTCGTTGGTCTTCGACACTGCGACGCACTCCAGAAACGGGCTGCTGCCGGCGTAGCCGATATCGCTGATCACCCAACGATCAGCTTGGCGATCATAGAGCGCGATGGGATCGCTTGAGCCCCCAGCACAGTTACCCCCGAGTGCAGAGAAGAGAGTCGTGAAATTGGTTGGGCCCGACAGAAGGGTGCCGCTTTTGTTGTAGACCGCGAATCGCACGTTGACGGTCTCAACAATGTGATTAGGCCCGACAGCCATGTTGGAATCCGAAGGCGCATAGCCGTTCGCCGGAATGCCGTCGAAATCAACGCCCAACGTGGCCGCAACCAGGGGGCGGACTTCCTTCTGCAGCACCGGGTCCTCCTGTTGCCAGGGACCGGGAACGGCTCTCGACCGCAGTGGACTCGGTCGAGGTTCAGGCATTTCTTGGCCAGCGAAGAGTGAATCATCCACCGGAAGGTCCGACAACCGCTGCGAAACCGCAAAGGCCGATGGATAGGTCACAATGGTTTTGGTCTGGTTAGTTTTGGCAAAGGCCTGCGCTGTCACAGCCAGGCCGCATAAGAAGAGAGTTCGAGCCACAGTTCCTATACGAAGCATTGATTTCTCCTGGTAAAACCTGCTTTGGGATCGGGTCTGAATGGTAGTCCGCCGTTTCCTCTTCGAAAGCCGGGGCCGGAGCCTGGCTTCAGGCATTCTTTAATTCCACATCTCTGCGTCGAGTCAACAAACCGCGATGTTTACTGCCCGCGAAGAACACACTGGCAGCACTGACCTTCACGCGACCCTGCTGCTTAAAGCCTTGGTAGTGGCGGAGTTTGGGGGGAAACTACCGGCGCTCGTAGGTTATACATCGGTTCTCGGGAAAAAGCAAAACAAAACTCCCGCCAGCTCCGCTTCTGAGAAACAGGGCAGCCCTCGCGTGGGTGAAGCGGTTTACAGGCCAAGGCAAGCAGCTTGCAATCCTACTGCGTTGTGGTTGCGCCGGCGGTTTGGGGCCAAACCGAGAATGGACCGGCCAAGCCCGGCATTCTGGGATTTTTGGATCCTCACACCGGTGCATTTCGCCCTGTCCCAGCAGGGGCCGAAGAAAGTCCAGATGCGCTAACGACATTTACAGGGACGATAACCGTCACCCTTACCATCACCCTCAAGACCACCACCCTCACCAACATCACCTGCTTGGAGGAAGTCTCCGTGGTTGATGCTGCCACAACCAGCCCGCGTTTCCTCGCCGAGTCGGACACCGTAGTCGCCACCGGAACGGGGACCACACGGACGTGCAAGTTGTCGATACCCTACGCTTGGGCCCTCGCAACCCAATCCAGCGACAATATGAACACCAGCCACTCGGTTTTCGGTGCAGCAAGCTCTGGGCCGCCACAGCGTTCCAGTTCCCTCTCTCCACTTGACACCAGGAAAGTCCCAACCAGCGGCACGACCACTGCTCTTACTGCCGCCGTTACCCTCTAAACCATGGGCGGGTCTGAAAACGAAATATGACCCGCCTTTTTTTCCGCACCAATCCTCTCCCGGCCCGGCCGCCACGCTGGCCCGCTGTATGGATACCAGGTCTCGTAAAGGCGACCCAGTCTGGAATCATTGGGGAGATCCTCTCTAAATATCTTCAGCCAGTAATCGAAATCCGTTTTGGTCATGGGATACATGTGGTTGGAGAATAGCGCGCTATTACGGTCGTCGCTCTTTCACCACCTGTGCCGTTTCGTCTCTTTTTCGTCAGGTGGATTAGCGTCCGCGAGTGAGTCCCTTTGCCGAGGCCTCGGATCCAGGTGGTTCACGGAACGGTTCCACAGAAATGCGCTCATAACGCACTTCCAGGACGGTCAGGTATTCTGTACCGCCCGGCAGTTGAAGGACTACGCTGTCACCCGCTGCCGACTTCATCAACGCGCGCCCCAGAGGTGACACCCAACTGATGTGGTTGCGGTTGAGATCGATTTCGTCTGTGCCAACGATGCTCACCACTCGTTCCGCTCCCGCGGCATTGGCATAGCGCACGGTCGCTCCGAAGAATGCCCTCGTCTTTGTTTTTGCCTGCCCCGCTCTCGGAGCTTCCGGGTCCACCACTTCCGCGGCTTCGATTCGCTTCGTGAGAAAGCGAATCCGCCCATCGATCTGCCGCAGCCGCCGCTTGCCGTACTGATAGTCGGCGTTTTCACTGCGATCGCCATTGCTGGCAGCCCACGCCACCACCTCCGTCACGGCCGGGCGTTCCCTGGTGAGCAGAAACCGGTGCTCATCCTTGAGGCGCTCCAGCCCGCTCGGCGTGATGTAGTTCTTGACTTGCGTCGCGGGCTCGTCCGGTTGTGGTTTTCTCGTAAACCCTTTCTGCATCTCGTAGTCCTTCCAGCACGAATTCAGTGGCTGCCCCCAATGAAAGCGGTTACCCCTCGTTGGCCCGGCGAGAATCGATGAGTGTGATGGTGATTTATCGTCCATCATCCGTGGAAGCGCACAGCCGCCAGTGGGATTGATACGCATCCGCGATCCGCCGCGACAAGAGGTTTACATCCACACCGTCGCGAAGATCGCTGTTCTCCAGCAATTGTTGGCACTCAAGGGTCAGATCATCGCCGAGTTCAAATACTTGGTCTTGCGTGTATTTTCCGGTACGGATGGCAATCAACAACTCCTTTTCAGGACGCGGCAGCGTCACTCTGTGCTCACGGAGTAATTCACGACACTCGCCCAACAAACGGACATAGTGCATAGCGAACTTCACATCGAATCCATACTGTTCAATTAAATCTGAACGCTGCCCGTGCCTTCCCATTCCGCGTTCTCCGGTCAGACGCATTCGTTGAGAAGCCGCAAAGCCGAGGTATTGCATAGCAGCTCTCTTTGAAATCAGTTGTTCACGATGGGAACCAATGAATCTCTCCCATGTATCGAACGACGAGAGGGCGTTCGCTGCAAAAAGATAATGCAGAATCGCCGGATTGCCCTTCCGAATTAGTTCTCCCCACCTGTGCAGCGAGTAGGTGGTTACGTCTACATCATCTGCCGTGTTCTTTTCTGTAGCCGAACCGGAAGACCACACATAGTGTTCAAGGGGCAATACGCCCAAAATCCTCTCTGGCGGCTCGACGTAGCAGCCATAGATGTCCAAGTCATCGTAGCCACTTACTTTCGCTCCATGCAATTGCGAGCCGCCGACAAACAGATGAATCAGCGATGTCGCATTCAGTGGAAAGCCAGCGTCAAGTACGTGCTTCACTAAATCGTGCTGTTGTGAGTCCGTATCCATCAGGATGAGAATATCTTGTTCTCCGGATCGTGGGACAACGGTTTACTGAAGCTGGCTTGTGTGAATCGATTCCAGAAGCTTCTGGATCACGGGCAAGCGGGAAGTACCCCCCAAAGAAGGGTTGCCGACTAATCGGGAGTTGGCTCGCGTTGCACCACAACCAAAAACACCACACCAACAATGGTAAACATTCGGAATGCCTCTTCCTGCCCATTCCACATTTTCGACTGCCACATCAGAAACCATTCGCCCCCGACATCGAGGAATGCCACCAACCACATCAGCAGGCTCGTCGTCAGCGCAATCACGGCGACGTTCAGCGCAGCGGCGAATTGCGCCCTGTCCGCACGATACGATTTCAGCAACCGAACACCAGCCCACCAGCATAGAAGCATAGTGACTGATTCCCAGGCGATGATGCCGATGTAGAAGACCGTATGTTCCAGCGGCGAATTGACGGCGCGCCACATGAGGTGGTTCCCCGAAAGGGTTGAGTCCATCATCAGGACGTGGCGGACAAACTCGTAGTTGGAGCCGTAATCCGTGATGTTGTTTAGGACCAGAATCGTGTAGAAAAGTGCGATTGCAAAAACGAGAACTGCTTTGGAAACGCGAAGCGCCATTACATGCCGCATAGGTTGTCGCACGCGGGAATTATATCTCTCGGTGACTTACCGCGACTTTCTTGGAGTTCGCACACGTTCTGATTAACGGGCAAACCTTCAATAATCCAAAGTGCCAGCGTTGGCCGGCAATTTTCGGGCCGGGCTACACTGGAAGAGGCACGGTACCGCGAGTTGCTCCTCCAAAATGATCTCCTTCTCGAACATCAATAAGCAGTATGGCAAGCAACAGAAGTAGAAAGCGCGGGCAGACTGGGCGACGCGACGTTCGCCGGGAAGCACTTCTCAAGGTGCAGTTGCAAGCACTGCTAGCAAGTCGAAGAGAGTGAACTAAATGCTTGCTGTGGCAAGATTTGAATTGGTGCCCGGAGACGGAATCGAACCGTCACGTCCTGTTACGGACCCGGGATTTTAAGTCCCGTGCGTCTGCCAGTTTCGCCATCCGGGCAACTCCTTATCAGGATACCAGTCTGCCCGCCGATCCCCCCGTCCTCACCGAACTCCTCGCCCAACCCTACTGCTGCGAACTGACCTCGAGCAGCAGATGATCTTTGAACTCCGCCGCCAGTTTCGCAACACCATTGCCCGCCGCGTCCACCGTGCCGAGTTCTTTGTCCTCGCCGTAGTCATTCACCCGATACTTCCCCGGCTTCAACCCGCGCAGCTCGACTTCGCCTTTCCAGCCTGACGGAGATGCGAAGAACGCGTAGTACATTTTGCCGTCTTTCGCGATCGCATATCCCTCTGGCTCGTCGTAGCCGGTCACATAAAGGTCCCTGAATTCGCCCTTCGAAAGCATCTTCTCGTTGTACAACCCGATCCACTTCTTCCAGCGCTCCTCTTTCGCAGCAGTCAGATTGACGTCCTTGAATTTCGGACCGGGATCGGGCCAGACAAACTTCGTCCCCACCACGCCTCCAGCTCCAATCGTGGACGCGAAATCGTCGCCGTGTTCTTTCCAGTCGTTCCCCACTTTGGTCATCGCAGAAAGTTCGACGTGATCGCCGTAGACCGCGGATTCCGGCCCCAGTAATGCTTTGTACATCTTGATCCGCCGCCGCACCTGCACCGCCCCCACCGGATCGGCCGTTACCGCCTGGTCCATAAACGGCAACCAGGCCAGCGATGGCGGAGTGCCGCACGGACAGCTCTGGGTCACGCTTTGCGGCTTCAGTGCGCGCGTCGTCTGAAAGATTTCCTTATAGATGTCCCCCATCGCATTCACCGAATCCTGCGGCGACTTGTGATGGTGCGCCGGGTTGTAGCACGCCGGAACGCTGTAGATGTTGTCCAGCTTGCTGCCGTCAAATCCCCAGTCACGAATAAATTTTTCCGTCAGCTGCTTGTGATACGCCCGCACTTCCGGTACCGCCGGACACAGCGCCGCCAGGCCGCGAGTCATGCGCGCAAGCTTGCCATTCTTGTCCAGGATCAGCCACTCCGGATGCTCCTGTGCGACTTTCGAAACTGCGTACTTGTGCGACTCGTATTTTCCCTCGCCATCCTCGACCCCGAGCGGCAGCCACCACAACTGCGCCAGCATCCCTTCCTTGTGGAAGTCGTCCGTCATCTTCTTGATGGCATCTCCCGGAAAAGTATCGGCGCGCGGATTCCAGTCGCCATATACATCAAACCAGCGATCATCCAGCGTCACCCACTTGATACCCATTTCCTTCAGCTTAGGAACCGTGCCCAGCATCTGCGCCGGCGTCACATTGAACTCGTATCCCCATCCGCACCAGCTCACGTTGTAGGCTTCGCTCGACGGCTTTGGAAGTTCCCAGCCTTCTTTCTGCAGCACGCTCGACCAGATCCGCAGCGGCTCATAGAAATCGCCCGCGTAAACCGAGACGAAACTGCGCGGAGTGGAGTACGTCTCGCCCGCCTTCAGCGTAATGTTGGCGCCAAAATCCACCTCGGTATTCACGCGACCATCGCTCCCCACTTTTGCCGGGATCGCCGCGGAAATCGGAATCGTCTCCACGTGCCCGACCGCTTCGCCCACCTGCCGCGTCCAGAAAGCCACCACCGGAATCCCGCCCCCATAGCCGCCTTTGACCATCTCCCCAAAGGCGTTCGGCTGGGAAAAAGCCGGCGTCAGTTTCACGACATCATCTTTTCCCCAGTCATAGCTCGCGCCATGAAAGGACCACATTTCCCACGGCCGCGCCTTCGCGTCCCCCAGCCGCGCGTTCAACCGGCGCCGCTGGTTCACGCTTTTTTCGATTTCGACTTCACTCGCGCCGGTGTTCTTGTATTCCACCGCGCTCAGCAGAATGTTCGGAAACTTGTCATAAACTTCGAACGCCAGCACGCGCTGCAAATCCATTCCCGATGGCCCGAGCGGACGCGCCGGAATCTCCACCCGCTTCCCCACTCCCATCTTCCCGACCGCTTCATTCACCTGCGTCTGCTGGAAGTCGAGCGTGAAATGCACGTCCTTCCCTCCCACCCGCACAAAATCGCTGTCCGCGGGAGCCCCGACGGTCGGCTCGTCGAGCGAAAGCCTCCGCCCGTCTTTCAGCAAAAATGCCTGCACATAACCCTCCGGCGTCACCTGAAACTCCGCCGCGCTCGTCGTCAGCACCACCGGCCCGCCCGTCTTCACCTCCACCTTGATCGCGGATGGCTGCGTGGGCTCCGGCTTGGCGGTCGCGGTCTTCAGCGGGATTTTCGGCATCTTCGAGCATGCCGTCAGCAGGAGCATGAGAGCGAACGTTGTATAGACCAGCGAAGTCCTCTGTTTTCGGGCGATCATGAGTAGCCTCTCTCTTTGATCTTCTTCCATCTGTGACTCGCCAGCCTGTGCAACCGCGTTCCGCCACTTCCCCAAAATATCGCAGTTGACAAAAGCTATAAAACGAAAGTAAAAGTAATGGTTCGTAATATTACACCGAAAGCTCGTAGTTCCAACACCCCGACTTTCGCCGCGCCCAATCAAGCCGCTTGCAAACATCTTGGGTTGGCGCATTCGGGTTTAGCGCCCAGGAGCCTCGCCATGCCCATCCGTTCCCCTCGTCCGCAAACTCTCTCGGCCGTCGTTATTCTTATGGTCCTTGCCGTCGTCACGCCGCTGTGGGCGCAAAAAGATGCCGGAGCCATTGTAGGCCTGGTGCGCGACGCCAGCGGTGCCGTGGTCACGGGCGCCAAAGTCACAGTGACCGACGTAGATCACGGCATCCAGTTGACTCTCTCCACCAACAATCAGGGAGAGTATGTCGCCAGCCCGCTCAAAATCGGCCAATACAGTGTCACCGTCGAGAAGCAGGGATTCAAGAAGGCCGTTGCTGAGCCGGTTCAGGTGAATATCCAGGATCGCGTCGGAGTGGATTTTAAACTCTTGCCCGGCATGGCAACGGAAGTCGTCACTGTCTCCAGCGAACGTCCGCAGCTCGAAACCGACACTTCCGAACTTGGCCAAGTAGTGGACAGCCGGCGCATCAACGCGCTTCCTTTGAACGGACGCAACTACGCGCAACTCGCTCTTCTCGGCGTCGGCGTCGCTCCCGCTGAGCCCGGATCGCGCGTCGAAACTACTTTCGGCTTCAGCGCCAACGGCGCCCGCGCTCTGCAAAATAACTTCCTGCTCGACGGCATCGACAACAATGCGAACCTGGGCGATGTTCTCAACGGCGCCGCCTACGTGGTCCAGCCTTCCGTGGACGCCATCGCCGAGTTCAAGGTCCAGACCAATTCTTACAGCGCCGAATTCGGCCGCGGCAACGGCGCCATCATGAACGCCGTCATCAAGTCCGGGACCAACCAGATCCACGGCGACGTGTTCGAGTTTCTGCGGAACGAAAAGGTTGACGCTACCAACAGATTCGACATCTTCGGTCAGCAACCTTATAAACAGAATCAGTTTGGATTTACTCTGGGCGGACCTATCATCAAAAACAAAACGTTCTTCTTCGGCGACTACGAAGGCCTGCGCATTCGCCAAGGGTTGCCGCAACTCTCCACGGTTCCCACACAAGACGAGATCGGCGGAAACTTCTCCGGTATTCTCTCCAACACGATCGCTCCTCAGGTTGATCCCATCACCGGACTCCCAATTGACGGCACTAAGGCCCTGGACTGCAACGGCAACTACACCTACCTGGGAGAAATCTTCGATTCGAGGCTGGCAAGAAATGACTACGCAGGAAATCCCAACGGATTCTGCGGCTTTCCGGTCGGCGGCTACACCTCAGGAGTACTGCCGACACAAGTGCCGGCCAACGTGTTTAACGGCACCAACGGCAGCATCGATCCGTTGGCGGCGCGTCTGGCTGCGCTGTTTCCCGCGCCCAATGCTCCTCAGTTCGGCCCCCAGGCTTTCCTTTCCGATCCCAAGCGCAGCGAAACCGAAAACAAGTTCGACATCCGCGTCGACCACACCATCAGCGCGAAGGACAATTTTTTTGCCCGCTTTAGTTACGGCAATGACAGCTTTTTTCTGCCCTCGCCTTTCAACAACGTGCTGGACGGCGGCAGCTTTCAGGATGGCTATAGCGATAACTCGGCCCGGGGCCTGGCCGCCAGTGAGGTCCACTCTTTTCGCAACAACCTGATCAACGAATTCCGTTTCGGGTTCAACCATCTGAACTCTCACCGCTTCAATCTGAACTACAACATCGACGTCTCGAAGCAACTCGGCTTTCCCGGAGTCCCCTTCGGACCGAACATCGGCGGTCTGCCTTCGATTGGCTTCAGCGATGGCACCACTGCCATCGGCAGCTCCGGATTCCTGCCCTCACTCGAAAAGCAGCACAGCTACGTTATTACCGACAATCTCAGCTGGACCCGCGGACGCCACGCCGCGAAGTTCGGCGCCGAGCTTCGTTTCGAGCAATTCACCATATTTCAGCCGGCCTCTCCTCGTGGCGGTATGAGCTTCGGTAACGACTTCACCGACAATCCCGCCTCACCGGTATCTGGCGGCGAGTCCATCGCCACCTTCCTGCTCGGCATTCCCGACAGCGGATCAATCACCAGCCTGCACAATGTCGTCTATAACCGCCAGATTTATGGGGTCTATGCCCTCGACGACATCAAAGTAACTCCGCGGCTCACCCTGAACCTCGGCCTCCGCTACGAACTCTTCACCACCATCAAAGAGGCGAACGACCAGGCGGCCACATTCGATTTCAGCTCCCTCTCGCTGATTGTTCCCCGCGGACAGAACCAGCAGCTAACGCCCACGCTCGGCACGGAACTCAACGTTCAGCGAAACGGTTCGCGCGGACTGATCAGTCCCGATCTCAACAATTTTGCGCCCCGCATCGGACTCGCCTACCAATTGACCGACAAGCTCGTCCTCCGCAGCGGTTACGGAATCTTCTATGGCGGGCAGGAGAACGGCCCATTCTCCAACCCAAGCCCAGGTTTCAATCCCCCATTCTTTTCTTCGGAGGTATACGCCACACCCTGTAGCGCCGCCTCTGCCAATCCTTCGGCCCTCGATTGCTCGATCTCGGCCGCAAACAATAACGGATTGGCGCTCAACCAGCTACAGGCGGGCTTTCCCAACAACATCAATACCGGCCTTAGCCCGCTCGGCGACCCGAACGCGCCCAGCCTATACTCCCTCGACCCGCGCCTGGTCACGCCTTACACGCAGCAGTGGCATCTGGGTCTCGAGTACCAATTGCCCGCCGATACCGTTCTCGAAGTCTCCTACGCAGGCTCTCGGGGATTGAAGCTCTTCGCTTTCTACAACGGTAACCAAGCCGTTCCCACCACGGATCCTACGGCTCCAACGGCACCACGGCGCCCCGCCCACAACAACAACTGGCCCGGTGCTAATGGCCCTTGCGATCTGAATCCCGCGAATAACTACGCGGATGCTGCCAACTGTAATCCCGCGTTCGACACAAGCATCGGTACCTTCCGCTCGAACACGCAATCGAATTACAACTCTCTCCAGATTCGCCTGGAGAAGCGTTACTCGCATGGACTCCAGTACGAAGCGGCTTACACTTTCGCGCACGCCCTCGACAACGCGTCGAGCGCCAGCCTGGGATCGGTGAACAACGGAGATTTCCGCGACCAGACCAACCCCAACCTGGAATACGGCAATGCCGACTTCGACGTGCGCCACCGCTTCGTATTTAGCTATGTTTACGACTTGCCTTTCGGTCGCGGACGGATGTTTGCCAAAAATGCTTCCGGCTTCGTGAACCAGGTTCTTGGCAATTGGCAGATGAGCGGCGTATTTTCTGCCGCCACCGGCAATTACTACACCGCCACAGATATCGTCTCAGTCTCCAACTCCGATTGCGGCGGTACCGTCGGATTTAATTGCGCACGCCCCAACTTGGTCGGCAATCCTAATGCCAGTCCGTGCGTCCCGGGAACGTTGTTCAACACTTGTGCTTTTGCGGATAACACTGTTCAAGGAACGTTCGGCAACGCCGGACGTAACATAATCCAGGGCCCGGGATACAAGACTTGGGACACCTCACTGGTCAAGCAGTTTCCGATTCGCGAGCAAATGCATCTCGAATTCCGGGCGGAATTCTTCAACGTTCTCAACCACACGAACTTCTTGTTTGGACAGTTTGGCGCGATCAGTGCCGAGCCAACGCCCCTGGAACTTGATCCAAATAACATCAATACTCTGGCTTTCCCTCGCGTGAGCAGCTTCGGTTATCCGCTAGCGGCGCGTGATCCTCGACAGATCCAGTTCGCTCTGAAGTTCTACTTTTAAGGAATCCGAGAGAAGAAAGTTCCCGAAGGCAGACCCGACATGATCACGCCCGACATTATAACGACAAAGCGGATCGTCACCACGGCTCTGCTTCTGGCCTTCGCCTCTGGCGCAGCGGGTTCTGCCCAACAAACCGGCATCGGCTACAAGCCCGCCGCCGATGCCGACAGCAAGAAGACCATCCTGCTCAAGGACTTTCACCCCGAGCCTGCGCTTCACGCCGCCGCGCACGAAATCCCGCGCGCGAAATTTCCCGTGATCGATGTGCACACTCATACCAACGATGCCGTCGGCATCGGAGATCGCATTGATCCCAAAGAAATGGTCGCGCGCATGGACCGCCTCAACATCAAGACCATAGTCATCCTCACCGGCATGTGGGGAGACAAGCTGCAGACCATCATCGACAACATGGTCAAACCTTATCCCGGAAGGTTCGTAGTCTTCACGCAGTTTGACTGGTCGAAAATCAACGATCCTGATTTCAGTCAGCTCATGGTGCGACAGATCGACGACTCGGTTGCCCGCGGCGCGCGCGGGCTGAAAGTTTTGAAGGAACTTGGCCTCGGCGTTCGCGATTCGACCGGCAAACTCATCCCGATCGACGATCCGCGTCTCGACCCGGCGTGGGAAGAATGCGGACGGCTTGGCATCCCCGTGTTCATTCATGTGGCCGACCCCGAAGCATTTTTTCATCCCATCGACGCCCGCAACGAGCGCTACGAGGAACTCATCGAGCATCCCGACTGGAGCTTCTACGGACAGCAGTTCCCCTCCCTGCAAGAGTTGGTCGCCCAGCGGGATCGAATGTTTGCCAGGCATCAGCGCACGATGTTCGTCGCGCTGCATTTTGGCAGCTGGCCCGAGAACCTCGACTTCGTCGAACAAACGCTTCAGAAATTTCCTAACGTCATGATCGAAACCGGGGCGCGCGAAGCGGAACTCGGACGTCAGCCGCGACGGACACGCGAAATCTTCATGAAGTATTCCGACCGCATCATGTTCGGCACCGATGAAGGCGCGGGAGAAGCGATGTATCAGAACTATTTCCGCTGGCTCCAGACCGAAGACGAATATTTTCCTTACGCGCAATATCCGCTGCAAGGGCGCTGGATGATTTACGGCCTGGGCCTGCCCGATGGCGTGCTGGAAAAGGTATACCACCGCAACGCGGAAGTGCTGTTTGCGCGATTCAAGGGCGGGGGAAATAATTGAGGGTAAAAAAGAAGCCTCCTGTGCTCCCCTGTGTTCCCCCTGTGTCCTCTGTGGTTAAGAATTTGGTTTGCTGTAGTTAAGAATTTGAACAGCCGTGGCTAAGATGCAACCGCCAAATAGCCCTTGACAGTTCCGGCGGCCATCAATGAAAGTTACTATTCGAAACAAATCGAAACATCATGCCTTCGAACGGTCTGCTCAATGAAGAACGCCGCCGTGAAATCCTCGCAGCCCTGCACCGGGATGGGCGCGTGCTCGTCAAAGATCTGGCCCGGCATTTCCGTATTTCGCAGATCACGATCCGCAAAGATCTGGAGTTCCTCGACGGCCAGGGGGTCATCCAGCGAACCCACGGCGGCGCGCTGCCCGTCCAAGCCGGCGCCCTGCTCGATCCAACCCTGCGCGAGAAAGAGAGGCTTCACCGCAGACAGAAGATGCAGATTGCCCGCGCCGCAGTCTCCCTGGTGGAAGAAGGGCAGTCCGTTTTGCTCGATTCCGGCACGACAACGACAGCCGTTGCGCGCGCTCTGAAAGACATGAAGCGGCTCACCGTGATCACCAATGCGATCAACATTGCGGCGGAGTTGGCGGGCACGCACATTGACGTGATCCTCACCGGAGGCACGCTCCGCAAGAACTCGTTTTCCCTGGTCGGTCCCCTCGCCGAGCGAACCCTGCGCCAACTCAGCGCCGACATTTTGTTTCTCGGCGTCGATGGCTTCGACACCAGGGCCGGGCTTTTCACCCCGAATTTATTGGAGTCCGAAGTGAACAGGGTTATGGTCGAAATTGCCCGCAGGACGATAGCCGTCTGCGACTCGAGTAAGTTCGGCCGTCGCAGCCTATGCAACATCATGCCCGTCTCGGCGGTCCATCAGGTGATCACCGACAAGGAGATACCGAAGCCGGACCTGCGCGCGCTGAAAGACGCCGGAGTGAAGGTAACGCTGGTGTAGGTAACGTTGGCATAGGCGGAACAATCGTAAGAGCTTAGTATTGGTTCGGAGTTGAACAGACCTCATGAAATCGGCAGAAATCACGGAACAGGGTCAGCACACGCTGAGCGAGATTTTCTCCCAACCTCAGTGCTGGAGCGCGTGCCTTGCCCAGTTGGCAGCCAGCGCGGAGCTGCGTGCGGCCATTAACCTCGCGCGGCCCGGAGCGGAATGGATTTTTGTAGGTTGTGGAACCAGTTACTATCTCGCGCAGGCTGCCGCATCGAGCTTCAACTATCTCAAGTTACCGGCACGTGCCGTCCCCGCCTCTGACTTGCTGCTGTATCCCGCGCTCACTCTACACGCTGGACGGGATTATGTTCCGGTCGTGATTTCGCGTTCCGGCCGCACCTCGGAGGCAATCCGCGCCGCGCAGATGTTAGAGAAGAATCACACTCTTCGCACCATCGCCATCACCTGTGCCGGCGGCCAACCGCTGGAGGCGGCATGCAGCGTAACCTTGAAGCTTCTCGACGCCGACGAGCGGAGCACGGTCATGACACGATCGTTCACGTCCATGCTGCTGGGCCTGCAATACCTCGCGGCAACCGTCTCCGGCAATGATGCCTTCCGTCGCGCATTGCTCGAACTCCCGCAACAGGTCGAGCCCCTTCTAACGGATATTCCGCAGCGTCTGCGGTTGTTTGTCGAGTCTCGCAGTTTCTCCGATTTCGTCTTCCTGGCGCAGGGCCCCCTGTTCGGCATTGCTTCGGAGTGCATGTTGAAGGTGACCGAATCCTCGTCCTCTTATGCCCAGGTATTTCATTCTCTCGAGTTCCGTCACGGTCCGAAATCCAGCGCAGGTCCGGAATCGCTCATCACCTTCCTTATGTCGGAGACCTCCTACGACGCCGAAGTGGAGTTACTCGAAGAAATGAAAGCCCTTGGGGCGGCCACCATGGTGATTGCCAATCGTGTCGAAAGCCGGGCCCAGCTTGCCTCCGAGTTCGCCATCGAGCTTGGCCTCCAATCGCCCGAGTATGTGCAACCTGCGGCCTTCACGATTTGGGGTCAACTGTATGGAGTTTACTACGGCCTCAAAAAGGGCCTTAATCCCGACTCGCCGAAACACTTGACCCGCGTGGTCGAACTCGGAGACGGCCAATAAGAGCGCAGCGTAGTACCTATACATTAGTACTGATACATTATAGCTTATCATCTAGTACTTAGTATTTGATAAGTACACATTAGTAATTATACGTTCAGTGCTGGCACCTAGAGAAGCTACGCCAACAGGCCTTTGCAATGTCCAAGCTCGATATCGCGATTGTCGGAGAGATCAATCTCGACCTGATCCTCTACGGTCTGCCTGAGCAAATGCCCACGGAACGCGAACTGCTGGCCAGCGGCTTTGCCATCACGTTAGGCGGTTCCTCGGCCATCCTGGCGCATAATCTCGCCGCTCTTGGCAGCCGCGTCGGGTTCGTCACCAAGGTCGGCGACGACATTTTCGGAACTCTCGCGATGGAACGCCTGCGTGAACGCGGCGTGGACCTGGCGGCTGTCGCGCATGGCGCCAAATCCGGGATAACAATCATTCTGCCCCACGGCCCCCGGCGCCATATCCTCACCTATCCAGGCACAATCTCCGAGCTGCGCTTTGAGGATCTCGACCTCGACTATCTGGCATCGGCGCGCCACTTCCACATGTCGTCGCTGTTTTTGCAGCGTCAATTGTTGCCGCATGTGCCCGAACTCTTTCGGCGGATGAAGTCCGCCGGCCTGACCACGTCGCTCGACACCAACGACGATCCCGACGACCGCTGGGACAGCGCCCTCGAACAGATTCTGCCTCACGTGGACATCCTGCTACCGAACGAGCGCGAAGCGATGAAAATATCCCGGGCCGACGACGTGGAAACCGCGCTCTCGCGGCTCGCACAAAAAGTGGAAACCGTCGTGGTGAAGATGGGCGCCAGCGGAGCCATTGCCATCCGCGGAAATCACCGATTCGCCGCGCCCGCCGTGCCGGTAACGGTCATCGATCCGGTTGGCGCAGGCGACAGCTTCGACGCCGGCTTCCTACATCAATTTCTGCGCGGAGCGGATCTCACGACATGCCTCATCTATGGAAACATGTGCGGAGCATTCTCCACCACCGGCTGTGGCGGCACGGAAGCGTTCCGCGACGCAGATCGAATGCAAGACTTTCTCCGCCGCCACGACGCCAGCAATCAAGCGCATAAGTAAGTTGGGTGGCCGCCATCCTGTTCTGCAAAATGGAGATATGTTTCACGTGGAACGTTGTACTCGCCATATTGTACGTACTGGTATATACATATAATGAGCGCATGTGAAACAACGGAAAAGGGTTACCCCGCTGGGGCTTCCGTGGGCGGGCGAATCGCCCGCCACGCCGCTCAGCCCGGAAGTTTCCGTTCGAGAGCTCCCCGGTCCCACCCTGCAAGATTGGCTCCAGCTTCATAAGTGCTCTGCGCAAACTCCAGGATTTCATCGCGCGGAGACGTTGCGCGGCGCACATCGTCGTACATCAACAGGAACTCGCGCAGCTTGCTCTGATACAACGCACCCGCCGGCCGAAGCGGTTGCTCGCCACAGCCCGGCGGTTCGGGAGCCGTATAGGCGTAGAACGCTGGTCCCGCCACGTCACCACCGCCGGGCCACCACCCGACGCTGATGCATTCATGCGAGTAGGCCTCCGACGTGATGATTCCCTTTCGAGGCGGAGCGCGGCGTCCGCTAAAGCGCGTGCAACACAGATCGAAGCTGCCCCAAAAAAAGTGGACCGGGCTCGACTTGCCAATAAATCGCGCACGAAACTCCTGCAACACGACCTCCGTCGACAGCAGAATCCGCCATAAGCGGTTCGCATACTCTGGGTCGTAGGATGCATGAGTGTCATCCTGATCCAGGCGAATCGGATTGGGAACTTCCTGCGGCTTGGGGTTGATTTGGACGTCAATGCCAGCCCCATGCAGCAGCGAAAGTAGCTCTCGATAAAAAGCTGCAACGGATTTTGGGGAAAGCGCCAGGGCATACTCCCCATCGGATGTTCCAACAGATTTTCGAAGCTCCAGGCGGTGGTGGATAAAGTCGAACTGGATTTCAAACGCGCCTCCACGGTACGGGATCGGTGAAGTCGTCAAACCTCGCGTATTCACATAGAGCGCAGTATTCCACCAGTGATTCTCCAGCGGGGTGAGGACGAGGCGGATCTTGCCGACGACCTGGGTCCACATATGCAGCGTCCGATAGGTGGCTTCCCACTGTGCCAACGGCAAAGCGGGCCAGTCTTGCTCGACCATATTCATCGAAGAAAGCTCCTTGACAACGGTCTAGTGCTAATCGGCTTAGATAATCACCTCTGATTACGCACTTTGACAATTCTATTCTTCCCCTTGGTCCTTACCGGGCTTGGGAACATTGCATGCAACTTTTCGGCAGCTTCGGGGTTCAATAATATGTAGGAGTGATTTGTCTGGAGGAGACCTTGAGAGTATCGAGGAAAGTATCGCGCTTATTTCGTGAAACAATCGGTTCCGGGTTAAGGACGAGAGCCGTTCTTTTATTCTTTGTGGCGTTCTTTGTGGTCGGCGCAGCGGCATTGGCTTGCGCCCAGAGGGGCACTATGACTCCATACCAGAATGAACAGGATGGCGTCAGCGCCGGCGGAAAATGGCTGGAGTTCGACTCCATCGAGAAGATGACGGGCGCGAAAAAAGTGCGCTTTGAGCTTCTGTCGGATAACTATTTTCGTGAGGACCCGGATTACAAACCGAGGGTCGAATTGTTTTGCGTTGACGGGAAGCTCAAGCTGGGCGACTTTAATCCCGGAGTCAGACTGCCTCCGCCGAACCGCCCCGGCTTCTGGGGACAGCCGCAGCTGCAAGTTATGGTCCGCATTGACGACACGCACTATTTCAAGGGCTGGAACTGGATGCGCGGCCACTTCCTCTCCATGGATAAAGGCACGGTTCGGGGCCTGATGGGAGCCCAGGTTTTCAAGGTGGAACTCCCAACGCGAAGCGGCCGGCAGATCGCGGAGTTTTCTCCGGGCGGGTTGAATCTGGATCGAGTCCGACAAGCGTGCGATCTGACGTCGAAGAAACCGAGCAAAGATTAACAAGCATCGCGATGGAGCGCCGGGCGTCCCCGCCCGGCCACCTCGAGACAGGACGAGCGAGGCGCACGTCTGTCTCTCGCAAGTTTGACCGCCGCATCCCTGCATCCCCCGCCATCCCCGCGAATCCAATGATGATATCGTTGGACTCGCATCGGGAGGCGCATGAAGATTGGCATAACCTGCTATCCAACTTACGGCGGCAGCGGAGTTGTTGCCACCGAACTAGGGCTTGAACTCGCTCGCCGGGGCCACGAGATTCATTTCATCTCCTATTCGCAGCCCATTCGTCTGACCGGGCCAGAACCTAATATTCATTATCATGAGGTCGAGGTCACGCGCTATCCGCTGTTCGAATATCCTCCGTACGATCTGGCGCTGGCGACGCGTATGGCTGAGGTC
Source organism: uncultured Acidobacteriaceae bacterium (assembly GCA_963789205.1). Taxonomy (GTDB): domain Bacteria; phylum Acidobacteriota; class Terriglobia; order Terriglobales; family Acidobacteriaceae; genus Acidiflorens. The sequence continues at coordinate 421,156 of CAWBJV010000004.1, read as the reverse complement.
TCGCAGCTCTACGAACTCGATCTGTTGCATGTACACTACGCGATCCCCCACTCGGTGAGCGCGATGCTGGCCAAGCAGATGCTGGCGGCAACTCCGCCGCGACGCAATTTGCCGTTTGTCACAACCCTGCACGGCACCGACATCACTCTGGTCGGCCTCGACCGTTCCTATCTTCCCATTACGCGTTTTTCCATCGAGCAGAGCGACGGCGTGACCGCGATCTCGCAGTACTTGCGCAATCGCACGATTAGCATTTTCGATATCAAGAACCACATCGAGGTCATCCCGAACTTCGTGAACTGTGACGAGTACATGCGCAAACCGGAATGGCTGGAACAACGCAGCGAGTATGTCTCCAACGACGAGCGGCTGCTGGTACACCTTTCCAACTTCCGGCCAGTGAAACGCGTTTTGGATGTGATCGAAATCTTTGATCGCGTGCACAAGAAGATCCCTTCCAAGCTCTTGCTGATTGGCGACGGGCCCGATCGTTCCCAGGCGGAATGGCTGGCCGTGCAAAAAGGCATTCACGAGCACGTGCTGTTTCTTGGGAAGCAGGATCAGATTCGCGAAAAACTGGCGATCTCAGACGTGATGTTGATGCCGAGCGAACTGGAATCGTTCGGACTCGCGGCGCTGGAAGGAATGGCCTGCGAAGTCGTCCCGATCACCACTCGTACCGGAGGAGTGCCGGAAGTGATCGAGCACGGTGTGACCGGATTTATGGCCGACGTCGGCGACGTGGAAACCATGGCGCGTTACGCCGTCGATCTGCTGAGCAATGAATCCGCTCTGCGGACAATGGGAAAACGGGCGCGCGCCGGCGCCAAGGAAAAATACTGCACCAGCAAGATTATTCCGCTTTACGAAGACTTTTACCGAAAGGTGCTGGAGCAATCGCCGAGGTCGTCATAAGCTCTTCCGGATTCGGCAAAATGGGCAGCCGCAGCCGGATCAGCGTCCCGCCGCCTTCGCGCTTTTCGATCATCATCTTGGCGGTATCTTCGTAGAGCACCTTCAGGCGTTCCGCGACGTTGGCCATGCCAATGCCGATGCCCCCAAAACCATCGGGGCGTTCGAGCAATTGCGGTGCCCCCATCCCCACGCCGTCATCTTCCACCTCGACCACGAGCCGTGATTTGATCACTCGGCTGCGCAGTGTAATGCTGCCGCCCTCGACTTTCGGAGAAAGTCCATGCTTGATGCAGTTTTCCACCAGCGGCTGCAGCAACATGCTCGGCACCATAGCTTCTAGAGACGCGGGATCGAGATCCTTGATGACCTTGAGCTTGTCCCGTCCAAAACGTACGACTTCAATGTCTAGATAATTGTCGATGAACTCCACTTCCTCGCGCAGCGGGACAAACGAATCCGTACTGTGCAGCAGGCGGCGAAGAATAGTGGCGAGTTTCAAGATCATCTCCCGCGCCGTATCGGGATCGAAGCGCACCAGCGACGAAATGGAATTCAGCGTATTGAACAGGAAGTGCGGGTTGATTTGATTCTGCAAGGCCGCCATGCGCGCTTGCAGCAGCAGCCGTTCCTGCTCTTCCAGCTTCATCTGGATGCGGACGCTGTTGAAGATTTTCAGTTCCGTGCCAACCACCATAACCACCGTCAGGTAGATCGCACTCTCCACCAAGTACCCATTCAGCGTCCCTCCGCCGCCCTCGGCCCACAGGCCGGGGCTTTCCAGGCTGAAGATGGAGTTCGGCCAGAAGTGCCAGATCTGCGTCTGCAGGAAACGCAAGCCCACGATGGTGGCGAAAAAAGTGATCTGCCAATCGAACACGCGCGGCCTCGGCAGATTGCGCCGAATCATGCGATAGAGGGTGAGGTCGATAAACGGCGAGAATGACCAGATGTCTTCCTGTTCGGGCGCGACCCGGCGCAACTGTCCGGCAATAATCCCGGCGAGCACATTCAACGGCAAGCTCGCCCACTCGCCATACACGACTGCAGGCAGCGATATCAGCGCTCCGCCGAGCCCTCCCGCGAGACGCCCGCCGATCACACCCAGCAGCAGCGATGTTTCAAGCGACAGGTCGCCGGCGCTGAAACTCTTGACGCTGCATCGTATCCAGACGCCAAGCGCGATCGGGATCGCCATCCACAACGCCAGATAAATTTTGTGCCGGGGTTCACGCTGCTCACGGAAGATCAGACTCTTGAATTCTTTGGAGCGCACCAGCGCGCTCGACACGGCCGCGGCCACGCCCAGCTTGATCAGCAGATTGACGAGTATCAGCCGCGGTTCCAGCATCGAATGAACTTGCTCATGGAGAGCCGGGCGTCCCCGCCCGGCCACCTAACTGCCGTGGACGAGACGCGTCCCTCCGCCCAATGACTCTCTTCCCGAAAAATGGTGCGCTGTACGGGATCAGCTTCCGATTGTACCCGCTGCCTGTTGCAAAAGCTGCTCGACGTTGACATTCGAGCCCGCCGGGACTCCACCCTGCGCGAAGTCGCGGCTTCCACCGCCGCGCCCTCCGGCGGACGACAACACCTGCTTGAGCAATACGCCCATGTCGGCGGCCGAGCCGGGCGCGGTGCCCGGAGTCTGCGCGAAAACCAGACCCGGCGTATCCACTGTGCTCGCCACCAACGCAATGGCCGGCGTCGCCGTTCGAGTCACTTTCTGCGCAAAGAGTTTCGCAAAGCTGATGTCGCGATCGGAAAACGCCTTCACAACAATCTTCCGCCCATTCTTCTCAGGTTGCGAATGCAGAGCGGCTAACGCCATAACTTCAGCAAGTTGATCGAGCGCATCATCCTTTTGCTTGCGCAACAGCCTGCTTTCTTCGACACTCTTGCGAATCTGATCCGGCACATCCCAGAGCTTCGCCGAAAAAAGTGCGGCCGCCTCACTGAGCGCACTGTAGTCACGCCGCGCCATACGAACGGCGCGGCCGCCGCAGACAAACTCCACTCGCGTTCCCTGCCGCGCCTTCTCGGCTTTCCGCAGCAGGATGGACCCAATCTGCCCGGTGGTATCGACGTGCGTTCCGCCGCACGCCGACAAATCGAACTCCGCGACCTCGACCAGCCGCAGCTCCTCATGCTCCGCCGGAGGCAGTTTGCGCAGGCCAAGCTTCTCCGCTTCCGCGCGCGAAACATAACGAATCCGCACGGGACGGTTCTCAAACACAACTTCATTGGCTCGCTTCTCGGCCCCGGCAATCTGCCCGGAACTTACCGACGGCGTCGCCAGATCAATCGAACAATAGTCTTCGCCCATATGGAACGAGACGGTCGGCATCTGGTAAAGCTCGACAAAAGCTGCCGAGAGAACATGCTGCCCCGAGTGTTGCTGCATGTGGTCGCGACGGCGTTCCGGATCGATGCTGCCGCGGACCCTGACCCCCGCAACCGGCAACTTCGCCGGCGCTTCGAGGTAGTGCAGAATCCTGCCGTCTTCCGCATCCGCAACTTCCGCTACCCGCAGGCGCTCGGCTCCTTCGAGCGTAAGCCATCCCGTGTCGTGGACCTGGCCGCCGCTGGTGGGATAGAACGCGGTTTCCCGCAAGATGACAGCCGGACGCGATTGCTCAGCCGAGGGAGGTGTGACCTCTTCGACAACAGAATCGAATTCGTGTACTTCAGAACTGTCGTAGTAAAGACGCTTAGTCATGACGAAAGTCGCAAGGCAAATTTGCTAGTGGAGAGCCGGGCGTCCCCGCGCGGCCACCTCGCTGCCGGAAGAGCGAGGACGCCCGTCGCTCCACCGACAAAAGCGCAAACAAAAAGCCAGGCACCGGCGCTCCACTGCACACGAAAGAGCCCGTTACCGTTGCTTCCTTCCGGACCTGGCGGGGTTGGCGGGAAAACGTCGCGCGGAACCGATGCCTGACTCTATATTTTAGCAAGACACCAGCGAAAACAGGAGGCTGCCGAGAAACCTCGCCGTAGAGACGCGGCTTGCCGCGTCTCGGCAGCGGCACACTTTCAATTATCATCGTGCAATGTCTGAGTCGGAATGTCCCGCCTACAAAGAACTTAAAGATCGCGAGACCCGTGCTCAAACGGCATGGACTTCGCATCTGTATCGCAATGAGATCAAGCCAAAGCCTTCGGACAGAGCTAACAGAAAGCAGCAGAAAGAAAAAATGGAAGCATACGAACAGGCTCACAAGGCTCGCCTGTCTCACGCGAAGACATGTCCAACGTGTTTGTCCAACCCGCGATAAATCATGTATTGGAAGGCCGGGCGAGGCGCCCGGGGCTCCACCAACTTGGTTAACTAGCGCACCACCAGCACTTCCCGAATCGCATCGCGCGCGAGGAAGAATTTAATCGAAGCGAAATCCCGAAACAAATTCTCAATGTGCCGGTTGTTGAATACGCGCTGTAGGCGCGGAGATTGCTTTTCAGACGCGGGACGGCCGGGCGGCACGAACTTCACCTCTTGTATCTCCAGCATGTCGGTGCCGGTGACATGATAGCGATAGCAGGTCGTGTCCGGACCCGCGTCGCGCGTGTGAAAGAATGCCAGTAGTAATCCGCCCGGCTTCATCACCGACCACAAACGGTCGATGGTCGGCTTCACCAGGCTCTCTTCCATGTAATCCGGCAGATTCCAGCACAGCACCACATCGAACTGAGCGTTCGCGTACACCAGGTTCTCGTCCAGGAACTTCTTGCTGTCCACAACCGAGTTCCCTTCGCTGTCCTGAATGCGCAGCGCGGGTTCGAGCGACGACCGCAATAAATCTTCGCTGTAATTCTTGTGTCCCTTGCTGGTGAAAAATCGGATGTTGTTGGCGGACGTCGCGCCCATGTCGAGCACGCACAGCGCCTCCTGCGAATTCAGCAGCCGGGAAATCTCTCCCATGCCGCTCGACCGGCGGGTTATCTTCTTTGGGACCGCGGGACCCGCAGTCGTCTTCGAAGAGTTCCGAAAGAATTTCATTACGTTGTCAGAAACAGATGCCATCAAACAATGACCAGTACACCCGGTTGCGCGATCGGCCCGCCGTTACTTACCGCCGGTACTTACGAAGACGCGAGCCCTGCCGCTTTTCCGGCCTCTTTCTGAATATCAACCTTCCCTTTCAGGAAGGCGCCCTCTTCAATGGCGATGCGCTGCGTGGTCACGTCGCCATTTACCACCGCCGCCTTTCGCAACTCCACGCGATCGGAGGCATTCACCGACCCATCCAACTTACCCTGAATCACCACCGACTTCGCGGTCACGTCGGCCTTGATGTTTCCGTTCGGCCCGACGGTCAGGCTGTGGTTGCGGAGCTCAATTTTCCCTTCGACGTTGCCATCCACGTACAAGTCTTCGGAGCCCGACACCTCTCCCTTGATCACCACCGACTTGCCAATGTGGGCAAACTCTCCGGTCTTCGGAGCATCCATGCTTTAGCCTCCATCTCGTCGCGCTCTGATCGCCGCGAATAGACTGATTGTAAATCATCCGCCCGCTTGCGGCTTGGAGTAGTAACCGGAAATCATTCTCCATCTAGAGGTTACAGCAACGGCCGGAAGCGCGGCTTCACCCGGATGCAACCCCCTGTTTTGCTACCATGGTCTAAACGGGGCAACGTGCTCAGTCTGGTCATGGCGGTCGTCAACTCTATCTCGCGCAAATCCCTCGCTCACGCCATCGCCAACGCCGGCGCTTGGATTCTGCTGCTCACCGCCGCCGGTTTTGCCGGGCAACCAGCGACAGTTTCTTCGTATCGAGATCCGGTGGAACTGGTGCGGAAAGCAGTACAGAACGAAATCAAGGCGTCCGATGACGACAGCGCCCGCTTCCTGTTTCGCGGCACCAAGACTACGCCTCAGGGATCCACCACCCGGCTCTATGTCGAAACCAAGGAGGCTACTGCCGGTTTGGTGATTGCCTACAACGGCAAACCTCTGACTCCCGAACAGCGCCTTGCGGAAGAGGGCCGCGTCGAACGTTTCATCAGCCATCCCGAAGAACTGAAAAAGAAGCGCGAACAGGAGCGCGCGAGTGCCGAGCGCACTCTGCGCATCGTGCGCGCACTTCCCGATGCCTTCCTGTTTGAATACGCCGGAGAAGAACAGGGCTCGGAAGGCGTCGGCCGGGCGGGCGAGACTCTGGTCAAATTGAAGTTCCGGCCTAATCCCCACTACCAGCCGCCATCGCGCGTAGAGGAGGTCTTGACCGGCATGCAGGGCTACGTGCTCGTGGACGGCGCCCATTACCGCCTCGCCACCATTGACGGTACGCTTTTCAAGGAAGTCGGCTTCGGGTGGGGAATCCTGGGACATCTTGATCCCGGCGGCCGTTTCACGGTTCAGCAGCAGGAGCTCGACGATAATGTCTGGGAAATCTCACGCATGCGCGTGAACTTCACCGGAAAGATCCTCCTGTTCAAGAGTCTCTCCATCAATTCGACGGAGACCTTCACCGGCTTCAAGCGGGTTCCCTCGGACCTGACCTTCGCCCAGGCGCTGGAACTGCTGAAGAAGGAAGAGTTGTCAGTGAGCGCCGACAAATTCTGCTGCAACACTCGCCCTACAAATGAATGATGAAGAATGCTTAGAGCCCATTTTTAATATGAATTGTCATCCCGATCGAAGCGAGGGATCTGCAGTTCGCCCCAAAATGCCGGCGCAGCCCCTAAGCTTTCCCCGCGCGAAACGTTTCTTCGCGCACAGTGAATTTCCGCACCAGATCTTCGCGCACCTGGTAGCCCGTCCCGGGCGCGTCACTGACGGCGATCATTCCATCGGCGCGGACTTCCACTTCGGGCTCAATGATGTCCTGCTTCCAATAGCGCTTCGATGCCGACACGTCTCCGGGCAAGCGGAAATTCTCGAGCGTCGACAAAGCGATATTGTGCCCGCGTCCCACTCCCGATTCCAGCATCCCGCCGCACCACACCGGAACATCGTGCTGCAGCGCGACATCGTGGATCTTTTTCGCCTCGCTGAAGCCGCCCACGCGCCCCACTTTTATATTGACGATCCGGCAGGCGCCGATCTCGAGCGCAAAATCGGCGTCTCGCGCATTCAGAATCGATTCATCCAGACAGATCGCCGTCTGGATGGCCTTTTGCAGCCGCGCATGGAGGTAGATTTCGTCGTTCCACAACGGCTGCTCGATCATCAGTAAATTGAACGCATCGAATTTGCGCAGGTGCTCAACCTGATCGAGCGTGTAGGCGGAATTCGCATCCACGCTCAGAACAATATCTGCCCAGTGCGCGCGGATCTTCTCCAGCACATTCAGATCCCATCCTGGCTTCACCTTGATCTTGATCCGCCTATATCCCGCCGCCAGCTCCGTTTCGACCTTCTGCAGAAGTTGTTCGGGCGTGTCCTGAATGCCGATCGAAACGCCGCAGGCGATCTCGCGCCGCGTTCCTCCTAACAATTTCCAGAGCGGGAGTTGTTTCTGCCGCGCTTCCGCGTCCCACACTGCGTTTTCGAGCGCGGCTTTCGCCATGCGATGGCCCCGGACTCTGGCAAATCGCGCCGCGCAGTCCCGGCCGGCATCCAACTCGCTCTGAAGCAGCAGCGACGCCAGGTAATGCTTGATGGTAGGCCACGCGGTTTCGGTCCATTCCGGACTGTAAAACGGATCTTCCCCGGCAACGCACTCGCCCCACCCGCGCACTCCATCGGCCTCGACACTGACCAGCAGGATGCGGCGGCTATAAACGCGGCCGAAGCTCGTTTCAAAAAAATGCACGAGCGGCATCTGAATTTCACGCAGAGTTACCGATTCGATTTTCATGATCAGTTGTGATTCGTATCAGAGCATCACGTTAGCGATGCCATAAATCCTTGCGCAAACGACCCGCAAAACTCTACTACCGCCGGGCTTCGTCCCACTCCCCTAGCAGGAACCGCCCATTCCCGTGTTCGTCGCGCTCGTAGCCGAGCGCACTCAATCCCTCGGCAAACGCCCGTTTGAACCGCTCACGATTGCTCTGCTGCACCGCCAGCGCCTGCTTGCGAGTCGCCGCCTCTGCCTTCCACTCATAGATCTCCGCCGGCACCTCGATGCGCGCCTGACATTCGAACTCCGCGCGGGGCGCATCCGCCAGCACTGCTTCGACCCTTTTCGACTTCATCCACCACTCCGCCACCAACCGGTCGGTGGGCAGACCTCCCTGCAACGGTGACGATGTGATCCCATACTGATTCACGTTGTAGCGTCGCGCGATCGCACCCAGCTTCTCGATATTCAAATACGCGTTCTTGATCTCCAGCGGATCGAACGTCCACTCCATCAACTCAAAACCCCGACCCAGCGCCTCTTCACGCTGATAGAGTTTCATCCGCCGCCCCAATCCTCCATTTCGGTATTGCTGTCGAACGGCCAGCATCTGCGAGTGCAGGTAGCAATACCCGTTTCGCATTCCGGGGATCGCGAGGGCAAAGCCGATCAGCTCCCTTTTGTCGTCAGTCTCGTGGTTTCTTTTGTCGTTTCTTTGAAGAAAGGCCCCAATCACCTGGCCGCCAATCTTCGCTGCCACTACGAACATCCGCACCGGAATCAGATCCGCATCCGCGAACTTCCATACTTCCTTCTGCAACGCGAAGCAGGCCTGCATTTCCTCAAGCGCTTCGCACTTGCGAATGGTTACTTCGCCAGTCATAGTTCTTGAAGACGTTCCGGCGCGTGTTCCCGTGGACGTTCCGCCGCTCGCGCCAGTCACGCCAGTTTTTCCTGCTGCTTCGCCTGTTGCCATAGAGTTTCCAGTTCGTCCATCGACGCCTGCTGTGGCGCTCTCCCGCCGTCGCGCAGACGCTCCTCCATCCATTGAAACCGGCGCTTGAATTTCCGATTCGTCTTCCGCAACGCCGACTCCGGATCGAGCGACAGATAGCGCGCAATGTTCACCACAACGAAGAACAGATCTCCAACTTCATCTTCCAGGCGCTCGCGCAGTTCCGCCGCAACCTGCGGCTTTCCCGACCCGGCAATCCCGGTCCCCGATGGCCCCTTGACGGGCGCCGCCTTCAGTTCCTCGCGCAACTCCGCAGTTTCTTCTTCGAGCTTGGCAAAGAGCCATTCGATCTCCGGCCAGTCGAATCCCACATGCGCTGCGCGCGAGCTGAGTTTATGCGCTTCGAGAAGCGCCGGCATTTTCGACGACACGCCCGAGAGCACCGATTGCGAATCGTCAGCGGGGTGCCCCGCTCCTTGCGCCTCTTGCAAGGGGCGGGTGACGGCGTCGCCAGTCTGCTGTGGTTTCGTGTCTCCGCCCGCCGCCAGCCGTTTCTTTTTTTCTTTCTCTTGCGCCTTCAGCGCTTCCCAGTTGCGCAGCACGTCGGCCGGAGTATCCGCTTTCACTTCACCAAACACGTGCGGATGCCGGTCCACCAGCTTATTAGACAGCCGGTCCAGCACATCATCCACCGAGAAGTGGCCCTCCTCGCTCGCCATCTGCGAATAGAACAGTACCTGCAACAGCAGGTCGCCTAATTCGCCGGTCAACTCCGGCCAATCGCGATTGTCGATGGCTTCAAGGACTTCGTAAGTCTCTTCCAGCGTGTAGGGCTTGATGGTGTCAAAAGTCTGTTCGCGATCCCACGGGCATCCGCCCGGAGCCCGCAAGCGGGCCATGATCTGAACCGCTCGCTCGAATCGTTCGCCGGTGGTGGACATGAGCCTCCAATGTAAATGACCTATCTTGCTGGGGCAAACTTCAGACCGGAAAATTGCGTGGAAACAAAAAGCTGTCATCGATCCAGAATCGGGATTCAGATTCGAGTAAGATAGAACGCTTTCGTTTGTCAATCAACCGACAGGAGAATTGCATGGCAAGACGCGAATTTCTCACCCGACTATCCCAGATTGCTGCCCTCCCATTTCTAGCTGCAGGAGTGATGAAGGCGCAAGCCCAAGCATCGAAGAAGCCGCTGAAGATCATGATGAAGAGCGCTTGGGGATCCGACGATCCCACCAAGGCCGCGTTCCCGTTCTCTCACGGACTGGCCCTGTCCGAAGCGGGACACGAGGTGCAAATCTACTTGCTGGGCGAAGCTGTATCGCTTATGCGCAAGGCCGTGGCAAATTCTGTCACTCCTGTGGGTTGGCCGCCGATCGTGGAATCCCTTACCAAACTGGCCGCTAAGAAGGTGCCCATCTATGCTTGCGGAGCCTGTTCCCGCGCGCGTGGCGTCACTGAAGAAGATCTGGCGAACTTTGGCGCTAAGTTCGGAAACCCGGCAATCTTCGTGTCTTTAGTCGAGTGGGCCGACCACGTCATCACAGAATAGGGCACCCAATTCTTTTCTCTTCTTTGCGACTCTCGCTCGCCAAGGGTCACGGTCCATCAGCGTGCACGAACGATCTCTGCGATTCGTTGCGTCTCATCCGAAATAATCGCATCCACGCCCCACTCCGCAAACTCGCGCATGCGCTCGGCGCGATTCACCGTCCAGACCATGATTTTCTTCCCCCTCGCGTGAACCAGTTCGACCAATTGCCTATCCACCAGTGCGAACTGTGGAATCACCCACTCCGCCGGCATTTCGCGCCAGCCTCGAAGCTGATCCCGCGACTCGCAAAGAATTCCCAGCGGAATCGCTGGGCCGAGATCGTGGATTGCCGTGATCACCTCCGGAAGAAACGACGAGACAACATATCCCTTTTGCGGCGGATGTTTGCGCAATGCCCCGACAGTCTGCACTTCAAGCCCCGCAACTTTCAACTCGATATCGAGAAACGCCCGATGCGCAAATTGCCGCAGAACATCTTCCAGCGCAGATAACGGCAGGGTTTTAGAAGCCGTGTTCGCAATCTCCATTCCGCCGACAGTCGCGTTGTGGCAGATCACAGCCTGCCCGTCAGCAGACCGGCGCACGTCAAACTCAAACCCGTCGCACCCATGCCGCAAACAAAGCTCAAATGACGCCAGCGTGTTTTCAGGAATTTGGCGGAAAGCCCGCGCCCCGCGATGCCCCAAAAGAAGAGGAAGAGTCATTCAAGTATTTGCTTCTCTCGGCGTACTCGGCGTCTCGGCGGTGAACAAGCAGCAAGGGATCAGTCCAGATCGAAATCCCTGATCGGTCTCCCCGTGTCCGGCGTTTCTTTGGCCTTCTTCACCGCCTCCTGGAATTTTTTCTCCAGCAGCTCCGAGGCATGCTTTTGCGCTTCCACCGATTGCCGGAAGATTGAATCGCGACGGCTGTCCTGCTCCTTCATGGCGCGCGCCGCTTCCTCCATGTCGTTGAAGGTTTTCGGCTTGACCGGAGCAGTGTGCGCGATGATGTTGCGCGTCGCAGCGTCGATTTTCATGACCGCGCCGCAGCACGGGCAAGTCACGTCAAAATTAGATTCACGAAGATTGGATTCGCGTTTCGCCACACCGCGATCATACCGCAATCCGCGTCAGCGCGGCGCAAGGCGAATCGGCAGAATGTTGAACGCATACAGCAGTTCCCAACCCAGCAGGACGATCGACACCAGCACCACCAGTATGGCCAGAATCTCACCAAAGTTCAGGCCCGTCCTCCCCTGCTCGAAACGGCGCGCCCCGAGGCTCAAAATATTCAGCGTGGCAAACCCAAACACCAGCGCCCACAGAATGTTGTAAATCTCCTCGCGGGTCGATCGCAGAAGGAACATCGCGGGCAGAACCGCTGGCAGAATAATGATCGCCAGCGCGTGCAGCCCACCGCCAGAGAACCCTGTCCAGCCCCGGGCCTGCCCCATCGCAAAAAATAAAGATGGGCAACTCCGGAATAATGTTGCGCAGGTGCGGGGGGCAGCCGAGGAGGGCCGAGGCAGTTTCATGCGGAAATTTGATAGTACCGTGTTTACCGTTCCAAAGTCAGCCAAACCACAAACAGAGGACTCTCACTAGTTCATACGGTTGATTTTCTCGGCTCTGTCACAGAGGATAGTACGCTAGATCGTACGCGATGATCGTGAACTTCGCAGAGCGGGCGCACAACCACAACTGGGAACTCGACCCGGTTACCAGGTCCTTGCTCGATACCGATTTCTACAAACTGCTGATGCTCCAGTTCATCTGGAAGCATTACCCGCGAACCCACGTCTCGTTCTCTCTGTTCAACCGCACCACATCTGTGCGCCTCGCAAACATGTTCTCGCGCGAGGAGCTTATCCACCAGATGGAGCACGTTCGCGGCCTCCGGTTTCGACGGTCGGAACTGGTCTGGCTCGCCGGCAACACTTTCTATGGCCGACGCGGAATCTTTGAACCCGCCTTTCTGGAATGGCTGGAACGCGATTTCCGATTGTCGGACTATGAACTATCCGTCAGTGACGGCCAATTCCATCTCTCGTTCGACGGTCTTTGGACCGAGACAACGATGTGGGAACTCTATGCGCTCTCCATCCTTGACGAACTCAAGACCCGAGCCGGGTTGAAAAAACTGCGCGAGTTCGGTCTTGACATCTTGTATGCCCGGGCGAAAACAAAACTCTGGGGCAAGATCGAGCGCCTGCGCGGCGTCCCCGGCCTGGCTGTTGCCGACTTCGGAACCCGCCGCCGCCACAGCTTCCTCTGGCAGGAATACGTGGTCAACGCCATGGCAGCAAATCTCGGCAGCGCTTTTACCGGAACCTCGAATGCCTTTCTCGCCCATAAGCATGATCTGGAAGCCATCGGAACCAACGCGCATGAGATCCCCATGGCCCTCGCCGCGCTCGCGCCGAATAACGATGACGCTGCCCTCAAAGCTTCCCAGTACCGCGTGCTCGAGTTGTGGCAGGCCACCTACGAAGGCGCTCTCCGCATTATGCTGCCCGATACTTTTGGAACTACACAATTTCTCGAAAACGCCCCCGACTGGATGGCCGATTGGACGGGCCAGCGCGTTGACAGCAAGAATCCCTGCATCGCCGGCGACGAATACATCCAATGGCTCAAGGGCCGCGGTCGAGACCCGCGTGACAAACTCATCATCGCGTCCGATGCGCTCGATGTCGATGACATCCTCGGCTTGCATGCATACTTTGGCGGAGCGCTCGCCAGCGGCACCACTTTCGACGATTTCCGCAGTGCCGCCGATTTCCACGATCCCAAAAAGTGGACCCCTGCGCGCCGCATTCGCTTCAGCGCCGGTTGGGGAACCTTGCTCACGAACGATTTCCGCGGTTGCGATCCCGCCGGCGGCTTCGACTTTGATCCAATCAGCCTGATCTGCAAAGTGTCGACTGTGGAAGGCAAGCCCGCGGTTAAGCTCTCCGACAACTACGCAAAGGCGCTCGGCACGTCGTCGGAAATCGAACGCTACAGGCGGGTGTTCGGGACCGCAGGCGTCAGCAACATTCCCGTGATCGCGTGAATAATTCGATGCCAGCGCGGCCACTGGTTCCCGATTTCATCTACGGCACCGCCTGGAAGGAAGATCGCACCCCGGCCCTCACGGAACTAGCGCTCCGCGTGGGCTTTCGGGCCATCGACACGGCGAACCAGCGGCGGCATTACTTCGAAGCCGGAGTCGGTAAGGGATTGGCCGCCGCTTATCGCGCAGGATTGGTCGCGCGCGACGATCTCTTTCTGCAAACAAAATTTACCTATCAGCCGGGTCAGGACCACCGCCTGCCCTACGATCCCGCGGCCTCCCTTTCCGTTCAGGTCGCGCAGTCGATGGCCAGTTCGCTCGACCATCTCGCGACCGATCACGTCGACAGCTACGTACTGCACGGGCCCTCCTCCAACCACGACTGGACCGATGCTGACGCCGAAGTCTGGGAGGCAATGCGCAACGAGCACGATGCCGGACACACCCGTCTGCTCGGTGTAAGCAATGTTTCTCTGCGCCACCTGCAGCAGATGGCAGCCGCGCGCGCCGAACTTCCTGCCTTTGTGCAAAACCGCTGCTACGCCCGCCTCGGCTGGGACCGCGGCGTGCGCTCGTTTTGCCGTGAGCACAAAATTGTCTATCAGGGGTTCTCGCTGCTCACCGCGAATCAGGAGGTGCTACACCATCCTCTGATCGCCAGTCTAGCCGCGGACGCCAACGCCACGCCGGCCCAGGTCGTCTTCCGCTTCGCACGTAGCATAGGAATTCTACGGCTAACCGGCACGTCCAACCCCGAACACATGAAACAGGATTTGGCCAGCCGCGATGTCAAGCTCCCACCGGAAGCAGTGCAGGCCATCGAGTCTCTGGCCGGCTAGTCATGCACGTGTGGGGACGGGCGCCTCGCGAGCCTGCCCTGAGCGAAGTCGAAGGGTCCAAGCCGAGCAAAGCTCGGCAGCTGCCGGCAGCTACCACAACTCGTGCTTCGCTCCCGTTACTTCCCCTGTGCGACCGCCTCGCGTTCGCCAACCTGCTGCCGCCACATCGCGTAGTACAGCCCTTTCTGATCGAGCAACTCCGAGTGCCGTCCAAATTCAACGATGCGGCCACGCTCCAGCACGTAGATTCGGTCGGCATGCATCACCGTCGATAGCCGATGCGCAATCAGAATCGTAATCGCCTCCTGATTCGTCGCCACTTCACGGATCGTGCGGCTGATTTCTTCTTCCGTCAGCGAATCAAGCGAAGATGTGGCTTCATCGAACACCAGCAGTTGCGGATGCCGCAACAGCGCGCGCGCAATCGAAAGCCGCTGCTTCTCGCCACCTGAAACCTTCACGCCGCCTTCGCCGATCAGAGTGTCCAATCCACGGTCGGCCCGTGAGAGCAAGCTATGCGCGGCCGCTTGCTGCAAGACCTCCATGCACTCTTCGTCCGTCGCCTCCGGATTTACGAACAGCAGGTTCTCGCGAATCGAACCCGAGAACAGCTGCGTATCCTGCGTCACAAATCCGATCTTTTCCCGCAGCAGATCCAGATCCACGCGATTCGATGGAATGCCGTTATAAAGAATCTCGCCCGCTTTCGGAACGTACAAGCCCACCAGAAGCTTCACCAGCGTTGACTTCCCTGCCCCGGACGGCCCCACAAACGCGATCGTGTCTCCCCGAGCGGCGCTGAAGCCGATCTCGTCCAACGCCAGGCACGAGGAACTCTGATGCTGAAAACTCACCCGCTCAAACTGCAGCGTCATCAGTTCTTCAACCGGTTCCGGATTGGCGGGCTTCGGGTCGCGAGGAGTGTCGAGGATCTGCTGAAAGTTCTGCAGCGAGACTTCGGTTTCACGATAAATGTTGATGACGTTCCCCAACTCCTGCAACGGCGTAAAAATGAAAAATGAATAAATCATGAGTGAGAAAAATTGCCCGATTGTGATCTGCTGGCGAAAAATCAAGTACAGCATCAAAAACAAAATGCTGGTGCGAAGTGCATTGACGGCCGTCCCCTGGACGAAACTCAGGCTGCGCAGGTACTTCACTTTTTTGAGTTCGAGCTTCAGAATCTTTTCCGTGATGCCGTTGAGCCGCCCCACTTCCTGATGCGCGAGGCCGAGGCTCTTCACCAATTCAATATTGCGCAGCGACTCCGTTGTCGAGCCCGCGAGCGCAGTGGTCTCGGCAACAATGGTCTTTTGCATCTTTTTGATCCGCTTGCTAAGCACCGAACTGATAATTCCGAGCAGTGGAACCGTGATCAAAAACGCCGGTGCGATCGCCCAATGCACGCGGAAGGCATAGATCATCACAAAAACGATGCCGACCACCGAAATAAAGAGCACATTGATGGCGGCGGTAATAAACCGCTCGACGTCGCTGCGAACCTTTTGCAACTTGCCCAGAGTTTCACCGCTGCGCTGGTCCTCAAACACCTGATAGGGCAAATCCAGTGAATGCCGGATCCCGTCCGAGTACATTTTCGCGCCCAACCGCTGCACGATCACGTTGACGAAATAGTCCTGAAAATTTTTCGCCACGCGCGACACAAACGCCACTCCCACTGCCGCCAGCAGCAAAAGCCCTGCCCCGCGGATGAATTGCCCTTGCGTGTACTGGTGATACTTCGTGGCGTAGCTGTCGATTACATGACGAAAAATCAGGGGGTCGAGAAGCGAAAAGATTTGATTGGTCGCGGCCAGTAAAAGAGCGGCCACAAACAGTTTCCAGTACTGCCTGGAATAGCGGTAAAGAAGATCCATAGGCGTCGGCGCGAGGTTACCCACCACTGCCGTTTAGATGGTGCGCCAGAGTTTTCGATTCAGGAGGCCACACGGCCCACGCGGCTGGACGGGCGAGGCGCCTGTCTCTCCACCGAATTTCAAGTCAAGCCGATCCAGTGTTAGCCAGCGCTTCCACTGCTTCCCATGTCGTGCCAAACGTGACGAAGAAATCGTTCACCTTAGTGATTTCCATAACCTTGCGCACCCGCGGTTTCACTCCCGTCAGCACCAGACATCGTCCCGTTTTCTGATGCGATACGCAGGCCGCTACCAACGATCCCAATCCCACGGAATCTATGTAGGGAACATCCGACAAATCGAGAATCATCGTCTCCGCGCTCTCATGGTGCACCGCACGATCGAATTGCGGTGCGGTTTCTATCGTGATCGGTCCGCGCAGCAAAAGAATCCGCTGATCGTCCGCCACCCCTTCATAGCGCTCGACGGTTAGTTCCTGCAGTCCCATGGCAGGCGATTGTAAGACACCCGGCTCCCGCTGTCACCCCCCACAAATGCTCCACTCCCCGCGCCCAGTGCCTTACTGCGGCTTCTTCTCCTCCCCGTGATCCTCATATATCGAGTACTGTCCGCCCGGACGCTTCAGCTTCACCGTGATTTCCATCTCCGCCTTGTTAATCTCGTAGTCTTCCCCAAAGGTCTGGAAATGCGGCGCCAGCACCTGCACCCGCAGCGGACCGTACGGAATCCCGTCAATGTTCGTTCGCCCCTCTGCGTCCGTCTTCAGCTCCATCTGTCCCTTGGCCTGCTTTCCTTTGCGCTTCACCGGATGCAGTACCACCTCCGCATTCCTAACCGGCTTGCCATCGGAGTCCCGCACCACCACAAACCGCAAACTCGACGTCGGGCCTCCGTCATCCTGACCCCGCGCCGACCCAATCATCCCGAGCCCAAGCACGATCATTACCGCCATCGCCGTTGAAACATTTATTTTCATAAGCAATCTCAGTCGAACCTGCGCCCTCTCGCATCTCATTACTGCGGCTTCTGCTGCGCGGGTTTCTGGTCGTCAGCCTTCTTCGCGTCTCCGTGATTCTCGTATATCGAATACTGTCCTCCCGGACGCTTCAGCTTCACCATGATCTCCGTCTCCGCTTTGTCGATCTTGTAGTCTTCTCCAAAAGTCTGGAAACCCTGCGCCAGCACCTGCACCCGCAGCGCACCATACGGAATCCCGTCAATGTTCGCCCGCCCCTCCCCGTCCGTCTTCAACTCCAACCCTCCGCGCGCCTGCTTGCCCTTGCGATTTACCGGATGCAGTACCACCGCCGCATTCCTCACCGGCTTGCCGTTGTAGTCGCGCACCACCACAAATCGCAAATCCGACATCGGCCCATCGTCATTCTGAGCCCCCGCCAACCCAATCATGGCAACCCCAAGCACGATCACCACCGCAACCACGATCAAAAAATGCCTCTTCATAATCGTCCATTCTAGAACTCATCTCGTAAACAAGCCACTCAGCATTATGGACGAAGCATTTTAGACTTGAGGAAAAGCTGTTCTTCTATTTACTCTATGCACCACGGGTTGGTGGCCCTCATGGCAACAAGTTCAACCACAACTCCACAGCGCCATATCGGCGCCACACAGCGGCAGGATGCGTGGTGGCTGGAATTGTTGCCCGTCATCGCTCTACTCGGCGCCTTCGGACTCTATGCGACTGCGCGTGCCTTCGAAGGGACATATTACGAATGGGGCCCATACATCTCTCCGTTTTATTCGCCCCTCATTGACCCCCATCATCATTGGTGGCCGCTCTCGCCGGCGCTGCTGATCCTGGCATTCCCTTTGGGATTCCGCGTCACCTGCTACTACTACCGCAAGGCTTACTATCGAGCTTTTTTTCTCGATCCACCCGCTTGCGCCGTCAGTGAGAGCAAGCGCCGCTACCGGGGTGAAACTGCATTCCCGTTTATTCTGCAAAATCTCCATCGCTATTTTCTGTATGCGGGCTTCATCCTCTTGTTCTTTCTCTGGCGCGACGCATTTCGCGCCTTCTTTTTTGACGGACGCTTCGGCATCGGAGTCGGCACGCTCATACTGCTGTTAAACGTCATCCTTCTGACTGTGTATGCTCTCTCCTGCCACTCGCTCCGCCACCTCGCCGGAGGAAAGCTCGACTGTTTTTCCTGCACGGCCTTCGGGCGTCAGAGCTATAGGGCTTGGCGCTGGCTGGGCGTTTTGAACGAGCGCCACATGCTCTATGCCTGGATCAGCCTGATTACGGTCGGCCTCACCGACCTTTACATCCGGATGCTTGCCAGCGGCGCGATAACCGACCTGAGACTCTTGTGACGACAGAATACGAAACTCACGACCACGATGTATTGATCATCGGCGCCGGCGGCGCCGGTCTGCGCGCTGCCCTCGGAGCCCTGGAGCAAGGCGCGAAAGTGGGAGTAGTTTGCAAGTCGCTCCTCGGCAAAGCGCATACCGTCATGGCGGAGGGTGGAATCGCGGCGGCAATGGCCAACGTAGATTCCGCCGACGACTGGCGCACCCATTTTCGCGACACCATGCGCGGCGGCAAGCTGCTCAACAACTGGCGCATGGCGCAAATCCATGCCCAGGAAGCTCCCGAACGCGTCCGCGAACTTGAACAGTGGGGAGCACTTTTCGATCGCACCCAGGACGGACAGATCCTGCAGCGTGCCTTCGGCGGCCACACCTTCCGCCGGCTCTGTCATGTGGGCGATCGCACCGGCCTCGAAATGATCCGCACCCTTCAAGACCGCGGCGTGCAGTTGGGGATCGACGTCTACATGGAATGCACCATCAGCCGCCTGCTCAAAGATGGAGATCGCATTGCCGGCGCATTCGGTTACTGGCGTGAACAGGGCCGATTCGTAGTCTTTCGAGCCAAGACGATCGTGATGGCCACAGGCGGCATTGGCAAGGCGTGGAAAATCACTTCCAATTCATGGGAGTACACCGGCGACGGAATGGCGCTCGCCTACGGCGCCGGCGCTGAGCTGATGGATATGGAATTTGTGCAATTCCACCCGACCGGCATGGTGTGGCCTCCGGGAGTGCAGGGCATTCTCGTCACCGAGGCGGTCCGCGGCGAAGGCGGCATTCTCCGCAACAAATTGGGCGAGCGTTTCATGGAGAAATACGATCCGAAGAAAATGGAGCTTTCCACGCGCGACGTGGTGGCACGCGCGATCTACACTGAGGTCCGCGAGGGCCGCGGCACCGAACACGGCGGCGCGTATCTCGACATCTCGCAAAAGCCTGCCGACTATGTGAAGAAAAAGCTGCCCAGCATGTATCACCAATTCAAGGAACTCGCCGATGTAGACATCACCAAGGGGCCCATGGAGGTCGGACCAACCTGCCATTACATGATGGGAGGCATTCGCGTCGAGGCGGAAACTGCGCAATCGTCCGTGCCCGGGCTCTTTGCCGCGGGCGAAGCTGCAGCCGGATTGCACGGCGCGAACCGTCTAGGCGGCAATTCTCTTTCGGATCTTCTAGTCTTCGGCCGCCGCGCCGGTCTGGCCGCCGCCGACCACGCAAAAACCGTCCAAACTACATCCATCAATTCCGCGCAGATCGAAGAGGCCGCGCGCGAGATGCTGGCTCCCTTCGAACGCAAGGCTGGTGAGAGTCCATACGCGATCCATAGCGACCTGCAGGAAACCATGCAGAATCTGGTCGGCATCTTCCGTAATAAAGAAGATCTGACTCGTGCATTAGAGGAGCTGGAGAAACTGAAGCAGCGCGTTGAACACGTGAGCGTCGAAGGTTCGCGATTATTCAATCCCGGCTGGCACCTCGCCCAGGATTTGAAAGCGATGCTTACGGTTTCCGAGGCCGTAACCCGCAGCGCACTGGCACGCGAAGAGAGCCGCGGAGCTCACAGCCGGATTGATCACTCTGGCCTCGACCCAACCTGGGGAACGAAAAATAATGTAATCGTCCGCGAAGGAAGCGAGATGGCCCTGCGCCAGTCACCGGTGCCCGAAATGCCCAGCGACTTGAAGCAACTGGTTGCGGAAGAGAAATAGATTTTGTAGCGCCGCCGTCCCAGCGGCTGTCCGGCCGGCGTCTCGCCCGCCGGGCCGAGGGCGAGACGCCCTCGGGACAGCCGGCAAGATGCCGGCGCTACGACACAAAGTAGCGGAGGCGCGATGGCAGAAGCAATCTTTGAGGTGTTCCGCGGAGACCGCGAAGGTGGGCAGCCCGCCACGTACCGCGTCCCCATTGCCCCAGGCATGGTCGTGCTGGACGCGCTCCACCATATCCAGGCGCATCAGGCGCCCGATTTGGCGGTGCGCTGGAATTGCAAAGCAGGCAAGTGCGGCTCCTGTTCGGCGGAGGTGAATGGCCGCCCGCGGCTTACCTGCAAAACCCGTATGGATGCCCTGCCCCTGGACAAGCCCATCACAGTTCAGCCGATGAAGTCATTCCCTGTGATCAAAGATCTGGTCACCGATGTCTCCTGGAATTACCGCGTGAACAAAAAAATCCCGCCCTTCGAGCCCCGCCCCGGCACCGACTGGAAAATGTACCAGGAGGACATCGATCGGGTGCAGGAGTTTCGTAAGTGCATCGAATGCTTCTTGTGTCAAAATGTGTGCCACGTTCTCCGCGAGCACGATCAAATGGAGCAGTTCGGAGGACCGCGGTTTTTCGTTCGGGTTGCGGCGCTCGAAATGCATCCTCTCGACGCGAAATCTCGCACGCGCATGCTGAAGGATGAGCTGGGCCTCGGCCTCTGCAACATCACGAAGTGCTGCACGGAAGTGTGCCCCGAGGAAATCCACATCACGGACAATGCGATCATTCCACTGAAGGAGCGCGTGGTTGATGAATTCTATGATCCCGTGCTCATGCTGGTTCGAAAGATTCGAGGATTGAAATCAGAGTAGAACGAAATCAGAATCCGGGCTGACGGTAACGGAGGTTCTTATGGAGTTCAAATTGAAGACCATCTCGAAAGCCGGTATTCCCGAAGCCATCTCAAAAGCCGAGCTCTACCGCTCACTCAACGAACCGGAAGAGGCAGAATCGATCTGCCGCGACATCCTGGCAGTTGAGCCCGAACACCAATTGGCCCTCCGCCTGCTCGGCCTCGCCATCACCGACCAGTTCTCCGGAGACACGGAGGATCGACACGCCGAAGCGGAACAACTTTTCCAGAGACTGGCCGAGCGCTACGAGCGCCTTTATTACACCGGTCTTTTGCATGAACGGCGAGCGAAGGCACAGTTGCGCGTGGGCCGCTCGCCGCATACCCTAGCCCCGCTTTTTGCGGAGGCAATGCGCTGCTTCGCCGAAGCCGAGACGATTCATCCCGCAGACAACGACGATGCTGTTCTTCGCTGGAACCGGTGCGCCCGCCTGCTGCAAAGTCATCCTGGCTTTCAAGAAGAAAAAGAGTCCGAAGCATTTGACGCCTTCGATAGCTCACCGGTCTGAAGTTACTCGTCTGAACCTTGTCTGAAAAAAGAAGTAACGCCCTCCCATTGGTTGAGAACCGTCGTTAGTGACTATCGTTCTGTCCACGATTCGCCGGTTTCCGCCGGCCACGCCTTACGCGGGAGTCAGTCGAATCGTATGAATAAACACCAGAGCGACGACGGACACGATGTAAGTTTTTCCATACAGGTCGCGGATGGACCTTCCTACAGGAGTCTCCCAAATGCTTCAAAATCTTAAGCCTAGAAGCAGTCTTATTTCGGAGAGTCTGCTCTGCGTCTCGGCAACATACTTGCCCTATGGTTAAGCATGATCAACGACGCCACTCGTGACCGCATTCGTGAACTGTGTTCAATGATCGCAGCCGAACAGGATCGCCACAAGCTCCTGCAGCTTATCGAGGAGCTAAGCCTCGTCCTTGGCGCGAAAGACGAACGCCTCAAAGTCAAGTTGCTTGGCGATTAGTGCTTGGCGATTAATGAAAGACAAAATCGATAGAGCGGTGTTTGCGGAATTCTATCCGCCGTCATGAACTAGCGTTTCGCCGCGGTTGTAGTTTGCGGGCAGCTAGTTGTCTCAGCCGGTTCGCGTGCTCGCGAAGCGCTCCTCTGAGTTGTTGCATTACTTCGTTAAAATCCGCGGAGTCAGGCGCAGACACAGCTTTCGCACACAATTCGCGGATTCGATCTTCCAGACGACGAGAGGGCACCAGTATCCAACGTCCCAAGCGATAGGAATGCCCAAGAGTCGCACATCGGCATTGTTTGTTCGATACAGCGTTCAATGTAGGCCAACCGTGACAAAACTATTCCGCGGCGGGGCTCAGGTCTTGCGGTTTTCGAAACCTTCCGGTCCACTTCCTTACTTCATCCCCCGAACCACATACACCTGCGACAGCACCTGCGTGTAGCGATAGGCATACGCGCCCCCGTTACCGGACAAATAAGATCCGCCCATACTCAAGGCTCCGACCGCCAACCCTTCTCCGAAGGGTCTCCATAACTCCATTTTCCCCGTAACTGTATTCACCCGGTAGACCGTCCCGGTCTTCCCGCGCTGCCGTCTGGTGACGGCATAAACCGATTCCCCATCTGGAGACCAACCGCTCACACGATAGTTCGAGTCCAGCCCCGGGATCAGACGCAAGCCGCTCCCATCCAGTGGCCAAATTCCCCATTTTCCATCCGGTCCGAGCACCGCCGTGCTACGTCCGTCCGGGGACGGCTCTACTCCGCCCACGCCCTCAGGAGTGATTGGTCTCGAATTGCCATTGCTCAACGCGATCAAGTAGTCGCGCGCACCATGGCCGGATTCAACTCCGAATGCCAGTAACTCTTTGCCGCCAGGCAACCACCGCACCCTCTGGTAGCTCACGCTGTCGTGGGTCAACTGTCTGGCCCCACCCGCTCCCGTCGGCACCAGGCTGAGCGGTCCGCCGTTCGCCGGCTGCGTGATCACCCACTTGCCGTCGGGAGAGATCGCTAAGCCGGATCCCTCGCCAATTCGCACCGGAGGCGACCCGTCTGTGTCGCGTAGAAACACGGTGTAATTCGGACCACCACCATCGCCGACCTCGTCGAATAAGACCTTCCGGCCATCCGGCGTCATATCGCTCAGTACCGACCAACCGAACCACCCCAGTTCGCGCTCCTCTTTTCCGCCCGGAGGTATTCCACGGATCCCGATATGCCGCCGATGCGTCACCATCAGCGCCACTCCGTTCCGCAAGTCTTCCAGCCACATTCCTCCCGGCACATTGGTGATGGTTCGGAGCTTGCCCGATAGCGTTACGGCCCGCGGGTTCCCGGCACTCCCGTTGTACGCGGCCGTAAACCAGATTTCATCTCCCGCGGGCGACCAGACGACCCCCTGCGCGGTGATCCAGCCCGAGGAAAGTATCTTCTCCTTGTTATTGCCATCCGAGCCAATCACGGCGATCGCACCCTCGTCGTCGCCAATCGCGTTTTGATGATCGGCAAATGCTATCCACTTCCCGTCCGGCGATATTTTCGGATGGCTGATCCAGTTAGTACCGTCGAACAGCACCTTCCCTATCGGATACTCCAAAATCCAGTGCCCGTTTTCGGGCACATAACGGACTACGGCCATCTTCTCCCCATCCGCCGCCCAGTCCGCGTCCTGCACATTGTCCAGCACTTCTCGCGGCGCACCTCCGCTCATTGGAATCCGTGCCAGCGTTCCCGTCTGCGCAAACCCGCCGAGGCTCACCGTATTGAGACGCACCGCCAGCTCTCCGCTCTTCGATATCGACAGTAGTTCGGCGTCCTTCACTCCCAGTTCCCGCGCGCCCGGGTCATCGGTGCGCCCCATGTACAACTGGCGTTCGCCTCCATCCCACGAAGCGCTGTACACAATGCTACCGTCCGGCGTAAATCGCGCATTCCCGATTGAACCTGTGCGAAACGTGATCGGTTGATACTCGGGCAGAGGCGCGTGCGCGCTGCCTCGGCCCAACCACCAGCCGATCCCCATCATCACAGCCGCCAGCCCCAGCGCCCCGGCCAGTCCAAACAGTTGGCGGCGCGATGCAACTCTCTTCCGCGCAGTCGTTTTCTCTGGCGTTGTTTCTGCCGTCCCAGTCTCTGCACCAGCCGACTGCGCGCTCGTCGTCTGCGTCAATGTTTCCAGGTCGAACGCCAGATCTCCCGCCGACTGAAAACGTTGTGCCGGATTTTTCTCCAGACAATGCCGCACCATCCGTTCCAATGCCGGAGGAACATTGCGCGCCGTTTCTGAAAGCTCGGCGGGCTCTTCTTTCAGAATCGCGCTCATCGTATCGGCCGAAGTTTCTCCTCGAAACGCCGGCTGGCCCGAAAGCATCTCGTACAGAATCGACCCAAACGAAAAAATGTCCGACCGATGGTCCGCCGCTTTTCCCCGCACCTGCTCCGGCGACATATACCCCACCGTCCCCATAATCTGGCCCGGCTCGGTGTTCACCTGTACCGTCGGCGCTTCCGCACCCGCGCCCGTTTCCGGACGCGTCAGTTTCGCCAGACCGAAGTCGAGAATCTTCACTCGATCGTCATTCGTCAAAAACAAATTTTCCGGCTTCAGGTCGCGATGCACGATTCCCCTGTCATGCGCCGCTGCCAACCCCCGTGCCACCTGCAACGCATAGTCAATCGCCTTCCGGCTCGAAAGCGGTCCGCTCCTGATCCGCTCCCGCAAAGTTTGCCCCTCCAGCAATTCGGAAACAATATAAGGAGCCCTGCCCTCCCCAATATCGAAAATCGAAAGAATGTTCGGATGATTCAGTGCCGCCGCCGCGCGAGCTTCCTGCACGAACCGCTGCAGCCGCTCCGCGTCCACCGAGTAAGAAGTCGGCAGAATCTTGATGGCCACAATGCGATCAAGCCGCCCATCCCGAGCCCGATACACCTCGCCCATTCCGCCAGCACCTATTAAGGACTGGATGTCGTAGGGGCCGAGTCTTGTGCCTGAAGTGAGTGCCATCTGAAGCTGTGGATTATATCGGACTCGATGGTGAGCACGTTACCGCTCAAAACGAGCAAGCGTTCCTGCGGACCGCGTTTCAGTGCTATAGTTCCTACCCGTGCAGAGGTTGCCTACACCTTTAGTGTGGGGAAGAGGTTTCGGCAGGGAGGTAAAAATGGGAAGCAGTCGGTCTTTAGATTTCATGGGCAAGGTTCTAACGATTTCCGCGGCAGTGGCGATCCTCGCGAGCGCCGCTTGGGCGGCAGTTCCCCAGATCATCTACAACTTCGCGGGAGATGACGACGGTGAGTACATCGACTCTGACTTGGTAATCGACGGCGCGGGCAACCTCTATGGTACGTCCGTGCTGGGTGGCGATTTCGGCTCGGGAACGGTTTTTCAGCTGACGCCTTCCGGAAGCGGCTGGACTCACACCGTGCTCTACAGCTTCACCGGAGGCACCGACGGAGCAGAGCCTTACAAGGGTGTCACGCTCGACAGCCAAGGCAATCTCTACGGCACGGCCGTCGCCGGAGGCGGTGGACCTTGTGAGGGCGGCTGCGGCGTGGCTTACAAGTTGACTAACTCCGGCGGAGTCTGGACCCAGACCGTGATTCATACTTTCACCGGAGGCAATGACGGATACGGACCGGGAACCGGCCTAACCCTTGGATCACACGGCATTCTCTACGGGATGACTCCAACCGGCGGGGCGAACGGTCAGGGCGTCATTTTCCTCCTGAGTCCGATGCCAAACGGCGCCTGGAACCTGAAAGTGATCCATGCCTTCACCGGCGGGACCGATGGCGCAGGCGGCTCGGCAGGCCGCTTGCTTCGTTATAAAGGGGGCCTCTACGGCGTGACCACGACGGGCGGCGCAAATGGACAGGGCGTTGCCTTCAGGCTTACCCACCCCACCGGAGGCTGGCAGTT
The DNA here is from genome assembly GCA_963789205.1 of uncultured Acidobacteriaceae bacterium. GTDB lineage: Bacteria > Acidobacteriota > Terriglobia > Terriglobales > Acidobacteriaceae > Acidiflorens. Next base: position 395,334 of record CAWBJV010000004.1, on the reverse strand, counting down.
CACCACGTTTTACGAGTTCCAGGGCCAACCCGACGCCGGATTTCCCTACGGCGCTTTGACTCCTGATGGCCAGGGCAATCTCTACGGCACAACCTACTACGGTGGAGCAAAGAACATTGGTTCCGTATATCAACTCGCGCCTCAACCCGACGGCACATGGAAAGAAAGTGTGCTCTACAGCTTCAAAGGCGGACTAGACGGAAGCGGCTCCATCAGCAACGTCGTCTTTGCCAAGACTGGAGCTATGTACGGAACAACCAGTGCAGGCGGCGCGAGTTGTAATTGCGGCGTCATTTTCAAACTGACTCCTGGCGCTAACGGAACGTGGAGAGAGTATGTGACCCATCGCTTCACGGGCGCTCCCGACGGAGCGCTTCCGTACAACGGATTGGTGGGAGATTCAGCCGGCAACCTCTACGGCCCAACCAAAGAAGGTGGTACCGGAGACGACGGCACAATTTACGAGTTCACGCCATAACGCTTGCGGAAAAACTCGCGTAGGGACAGCCGCCCGCCTCGGCCGTCAGGCGGGGCGAAACCCCTATTCTTGAGTCCACGGATGGATCAACGAAAACCGCGGCGAGCTGCGCTCGCCTGAACAGCCGGGGCGGCTGTCTCTACGCTACGTGCGCTGCTTGACCCTGTCGAGCAGCATGAAGACCAGAACGCCCAGCATGGCATTGGCCAGGCCCGACAACAATTCGTGCGGCAAACTCCATGCCATGCGCAACCCGACCAGGCCGCGGGAAATCATGAAGTAGACTACTTCGTGCACCGCGTAGAAAACAATCGTAAGCAGAAAACGCGCGCCGGCATGTTCCACGTCCAGCTTGATCCCCAGTGAGGACGCGCCGAATCCCACTACCGTCTTCGAAATTCCGTAGAGCCCGATGGGATGATGGGTCAGCGCATCTTGCAAGATGCCGATCACGCTGCCCGTGAGCAGGCCAGCCAGCGGACTGCGCCGCGCGGTCGCGAAACCAATTGTGACCAGCAGCGGAAGATCGAAGATTGTGAAAAAAGGAAACCGCAGCGGTAGCCACGCCTGCAGGAAAACGGCGGTCAGCGGAATCAGAATCGTCGCAGGAACGCTGAAACGATAAACCTCAACCTGCTCTCCCGATGTGTAAGTGACGGCCACGTTAGTGCGGACTATCCTCGACGGCGGGTTGCGGTTTAGGTGCGTCCGTTGTCGTTGCCTTGGCCTTCACGGGCTGCGGAGAAGCCTTCAAAGTAGGCGTTCCGGTCGCTGTCGCAGGATTTGCCAACGAAGTGCCGGCGGAAGTTCCAGAAGAAGTCCCGGAGGCTGCTTCCGAAGAGGAAGCTGGGGAGTTCGCAGTTTTTCGCACGCTCGGCGCTCCGCTGCCGGCGGAGGCTTCTGGGGACACGGCTTTGGGCTTGGCATCCGGGCCTGTAGTCTTTGGCGCGACAGTTCCGGGCGCTACCGCCACCGGGGTGTCGGCTTTCGCAGCATTTTCCGGCTTGGAAGGAACGGTCGGCAGCCGCTCGGCAAGGATATCCACGGCGCGCGCCGCGCCGGTCCGGTCGGGCAGCGCCTGCCTCTCATCAATCTTTGTTACCACAAGCACTTCTTCCAGCTTGCTGAGATCGGCGGCGGGACGCACGCGAATGTTAAGAAAAAGCTCGCTGCCCGGCGCAACCTTGGTCACCCTGCCGACGAGCAGACCCTTGGGGAAAATTCCATCGCCACCGCTGGTGAGAACCATCTCCCCGGCGGGCACGGCTTCGTCGCTCATCACTTTTTCGAGCACCACTTCGCCCGCCGGCGTGCCCCGCAGAATGCCTTGCAGCCGCGTTTTGTCGAGGATCGCGCCCACTCCACTGGTCTGATCGTCAATCAAGAGCACCTGCGAAGTGGAGCGGTACGCGCGGAGCACCTTGCCCACAATGCCGTCCGCGGTTATGACCGCCATGTCTGGCTTGATGCCGTCGCTTTCACCCTTGTCGATGTAGACCGAGCGTGATAACTCGCTGCCGCTCGACCCGATGACCTGTGCCGCCATGGTCCGCGAAATGAATTGTTCCTTGAAGGCGAGCAACGCCTGCAGACGCCGCGCCTGATCGGCGTCCTGGCTCATCCGTACCTGCTCCAGACTCATCCGCTCGATCTGCTGTTTGAGATTGCGGTTCTCGGCTCGTACTCCGCGCAGGTAGAAGTAGTTGTGCCAGACGTTACCTGTGGAGGTTTGCACCCACACCAGCACCTTCTCCAGAGGCGTCACTGTGCCCACAGCCCAGATGCGGATCAGGCGCGTCGGTTCGCTGTCGGTCGTCCGCTTGACCTGCACGGCCAAGCCGAGTACCTGGGCGAATAACACTCCCACCAGCACGATCAGGTTGCGGTAGCGTCCGAGGACGTCCATAACACCAGGTCTCAGCTCTCAGTTGTCAGGTCTCAGGGAACCCCGCCCTCCCTGAGATGTCATCCGTGGGAGTTACTCGATCGAAATTTTTCGCAGCAGCTTGAAGTCGGAGAGCATCTTGCCGGTACCCAGCACCACGCTGCAGAGCGGATCGTCGGCGATTGAAACCGGCAATCCGGTTTCCTCGCGGATGCGCTTGTCGAGGTTCTTGATCAGGGCTCCTCCGCCCGTGAGCACGATGCCGCGGTCGCTGATGTCAGCGGAGAGTTCCGGTGGCGTGCGTTCGAGCGCGACCCGGATGGCGTTCATAATCGTGGAGACGCATTCGCTCAGCGATTCGCGGATTTCGCTATCGTCGACGGTGATGGTTTTCGGCACGCCTTCGATCAGGTTGCGGCCCTTGATTTCCATGGTCAGGGGCTTGTCAAGAGGATAGGCGGAGCCGATTTCCATCTTGATCTGCTCGGCGGTGCGCTCGCCCACCAGCAGATTATATTTCCGCTTCAGGTAGTTCATGATGGCCTCATCCATCTGGTTGCCGGCCATGCGCACGGACCGCGAATAAACGATGCCGCTGAGCGAAATTACCGCGATGTCGGTGGTGCCGCCGCCGATGTCCACGACCATGTTGCCGCTGGGCTCGGTAATCGGCAGCCCCGCCCCGATGGCTGCCACCATGGCCTGCTCCACCAGAAATACTTCGCTGGCCTTGGCGCGATAGGCGGAATCCATTACTGCGCGCTTCTCAACTTGCGTGATTTCCGAAGGCACGCCGATCACGATCCGCGGATGCACCAGCATCTTGCGGTTGTGCGCCTTCTGGATGAAGTAGTTCAGCATCTTCTCGGTGACCTTGAAGTCGGCGATGACGCCGTCTTTCATCGGCTTGATGGCCACGATGTTGCCGGGCGTGCGTCCCAGCATTTCCTTGGCCTCTTTGCCCACGGCTTCAACTTCGCCGGTGTTCTTGTTGATGGCGACGATCGAAGGCTCGTTTACCACAATGCCTTTGCCGCGCGCGTATACCAGCGTGTTGGCCGTCCCGAGATCGATGGCGAGGTCGCTGGAGAACATGCTGAACAGCGAACGAAGATTGTGGGTACGCGATGAGCCGTTATGAAACCCGTTATTTGACATGGCGGTACTTCTCTCTCTCGGGACTTCGTCTCACCACTGGAACCTGGGCTTTCTTTAGTTTCCGTGCGAGTCGCTCTCCCCTGGTGTTTTCCATTCTACTTGTATGTTCAGCAGAACCGGGTAGTCATCTGGGCACCGGTTGTTCCAAACACTTCGTCGAAGTCGTTCTAAACCTGGTTCCGAACATTAGCCTCAACATCGAATCCTTTACTGGATTACCACTTTCTCCTGGCGGGTATTTACTCCGCCTTTCAAATTCTGTGCCGTGACCGTGATCACGTTTTCCCCGTTCGGCAAGGGCGGCGTGAAATAGCGGAATGTACCATCGTCGCCGAGGATCGGCACTTCCCTGCCGTTCACCATCACGCGCGCTCCCGCCTCGGTCTTGCCCTTCACTTCGATCACATGTCCGTGCTGAACAAAAGGATCGAGATCGAGCGACATCTCGGTCTTTTCCTTCGCTTTGAGAATGATCGTAAAGCGATTCTTTTCGCTTTCCACCGATACCTTGCCCGCCGCATCGTAAGACTGGATGGACCAATAATAGGCCCCGACGGGCAGGCCGGTCACAACCACGCTCTGGGTCTCAACCTTACGGTCCAGTAACAATGACGAAAAATACGGATTGTGCGAAATTCGCAGCCGGTATCCGGCGGCGTTCGTCATGGGCGTCCAGGCAAACTCCACTTCCTTCGACTTCTCCCCGGCGTTCATGAAAACGGGCATCATGTTTCCCGGCGTAATGGGCGCCGGCGGACCGATTTCCGTAGCCCGTTCCATGGTCTTCGATTCGCTCTGGAAACTCACCTTTTCCCAGTTCGACAGGTGAACCACTTCTCCATTGCGCTCGATTTCGCCACTGCCCTTCTTTACCAGGATTTCATGCTGATCGTCCTTGGGATTATTGTGCACCATGGCCGACGAATCTGGAGCGAGTGAAGCTTTCGCGCCCGCGACAATCACCTGCGACTTCGATCCCTGAACATAGGTCGCAGTAGTTAGGTCCACCGTGCCAGTCGTGACCGCCACCGATACGTTGGTTTGCTGCTGATCGTTGGCCGAGTTTTCTTCGATCACGATCAGCGAGTCCTGTTTCACGGTGTAGTTGGTGCCGTCGTTGAAAACAATCTTGGCCATCCCTTCGGCGCCGGTTTGCACCACGTCGCCTTTTTCGAGCGGCACGTTGTAGTCGGCGTTGATCCAGCTATTACCGTTGCCTTTTCGTACCCGGATCGTGCCATCGAGCGCCGTGAAATGCGCCTGCTGCGAAACCGCAGCCGACGGCCCCTTGAGCGGGGGCGCCAGTCCCGCAATTTTTTCGAGTAGACCGGAGGAGAGCTGCCCGACCGCCTTCACCGTTGAGTCGGTGAATTTCGGAAACGCCACGTGCATGATGGCGCCAAAGATCAGCACGGCGCCGAGCAGGGCCATAATCACGCTGCGGTACGTCACCGTCTTCCAGGCGACGTACAGCTCCGGCTTGAGTTTATTCGACACGAGCTGGTGCCAGCCTCACTTCAAAATTCTGACAATACGGGATGAGTCTCACTCTGTGACCATCATATCCTTGCTGGGATGGGTATTAAAATTGAGTCAGGCTGGACGGGGTTACGAAAGTGTGACGACCGGACCCTCCAACCTCGAAAACACCCTTTCTGCCCCCTCGCTTGCCCGTCTGCACCCCGGTTGTTAGCATGGATGTTCTGCACTTTTTCCCGGAGGTTCCTATGGCGACCGATACCCTCACCAAGCCAGTGATTGCGGGCGGCACGACCACGAGCAAGGTTTTCAAGAACTTCATTGACGGCGAATGGGTCGAATCCACTAGCGGACAGACCTTCGAAGACCGCAATCCCGCGGACACGCGCGAAGTCGTCGCCATCTTCCAGCGCTCGAATAAGGCAGACGTGGACGCAGCCGTGGGTGCGGCCAAGCGCGCGTTTGCCAAATGGCGGCTGGTACCCGCGCCCCGCCGTGCCGAGATGGTCTTCCGTGCCGCCGAGATCCTGATCGAGCGCAAAGAAGACCACGCCCGCGACATGACCCGCGAAATGGGCAAGGTGCTGAAAGAAACCCGCGGCGATGTGCAGGAAGCCATTGACGCCGCCTACTACAACGCCGGCGAAGGCCGCCGCCTCTTCGGCCCGACCGTTCCGTCGGAGTTGCCTAACAAGTTCGCCATGGCCATCCGCCAGCCGATCGGCGTCTGCGGCATGATCACGCCCTGGAACTTTCCCATGGCCATCTCCTCGTGGAAGCTGCTGCCCGCCGTCGTCTGCGGCAACACCTGCGTGATCAAGCCCGCGCAGGACACTCCGCTCTCCACCTTCAACCTGGTGCAGGCGCTGACCGATGCCGGTATCCCGAAAGGCGTCATCAATATCGTGACCGGCTTCGGCACCGAAGTTGGCACGCCGTTGACCGAGCATCCGGTGGTCCGCGCCATCTCGCTTACGGGCTCGTCTGCAGTCGGCAGAATCGTTGGCGCCACGGCGGCTAAGAGCTTCAAGCACTGTTCGCTCGAACTCGGCGGCAAGAATCCGATGATCGTGCTCGACGACGCTAACCTCGAACTCGCTGTCGAAGGCGGACTCTGGGGCGCTTTCGGCACCACCGGACAGCGCTGCACCGCGACCAGCCGCATCATCGTTCAGAAAGGCGTTTACCGCGAGTTCATCGATCACTTCGTTGCCCGCGCGAAGAAGATCAAGGTGGGTAACGGTCTCGACGAGACCGTGGAGATGGGCCCGGCGGTGAACGAGAACCAGCTCAAGACCGATCTGAACTATATCGAGATCGGGAAAACCGAAGGCGCGAAACTTGTGACCGGCGGCAACCGGCTCGACAAAGGGGAATATCAACACGGCTGGTTCCTCGAGCCGACTGTATTCACCGAGGTCGATCCCAAGATGCGCATCGCACAGGAAGAAATCTTCGGGCCAGTGGTTGCGATCATCCCCTGCGACGACCTGGAAGATGCGATCGCGATCGCCAATAACATCGAATACGGGCTGTCGTCATCTTTGTACACGAAGGACGTGAACAAAGCGTTTGCGGCCGTCCGCGACCTCGAGGCTGGCATCACCTACATTAACGCTCCGACAATCGGCGCTGAAGTTCACCTCCCATTCGGTGGCACGAAGGCAACGGGCAACGGCCATCGCGAGGGCGGCATCGGCGCGATTGACTTTTACACAGAATGGAAGTCGGTGTACGTGGATTATTCCGACACGCTGCAGAAAGCGCAGATCGACCGCCCGGAGTAGCGAGTAAAGTACCGCCGAGACGCAGAGTGCGCCGAAAATCTTATTTAGTTTTGTCATCCCTTTTTAGTTTGTCATCCCGAGCGGAGCGAGGGATCCGCAGTTCTCGGCGATCTCAGCGTCTCGGCGGTGATTTGAGTCGAATATGCCGATCACACAGCTCCGCGAAATCACCCCCGCCGCCCGTTTGGAAAATGTCCGCTACGCCATTCGCGACCTGGCCTGCATCGCCGACGAGGTAGCGCGCCAGGGACACAAGATTCTCCCGCTCAATATCGGCGATCCGCTCAACTTTGACTTCCAAACGCCCCCACACATGATTGAAGCCGTCTATCAGGCGATGCGCGACGGCAAGAATGGATATTCTCCTTCCTCCGGTATCAGGGAAGCGCTCGACGCGATTCGCGGCGAGGCGGCCCGCAAGGGGATCACCAACACTCAGGATGCCTTCGTAACCTCAGGCGTCAGCGAGACGGTGGATATCTGTCTGACCGCGCTGCTCAATCCGGGCGACAACCTGCTTACTCCGTGCCCCGACTATCCGCTCTATTCCGCGGTTCTGGCGAAGATCGATATCGGGCTCAACCCCTATTACCTGAACGAAGAAGACGGCTGGCAGCCCGATCTCGACGACATCAAGAAAAAGATCACGCCGCGGACGCGCGGCATTGTGTTGATCAATCCCAATAACCCGACCGGTTCCGTCTGCACTCGAAAGATGCTCGAGCAGATTGCGGACCTCGCGCGCCGGCACAACCTGATCATTTTTGCCGATGAGATTTACGACAAGCTGATCATCGATGGAGGAGGCGAGAATGACGCCCACATCGCGATGGCAGCGGTCGCGCCCGATGTGCCGGTCATTACTTTCGGCGGACTCTCCAAGAACTACCTCGCCCCCGGATGGCGCATCGGATGGGGCGTTGCGAGCGGCGAAGCCTCCGTCATCAAGCCGTATCTGGATGGCGTAAATAAGTTATTGCGGGCGCGCCTCTGCGCCAACCATCCCGAGCAGTATGCGATCAAGGCTGCGCTCGAAGGCCCGCAGGATCACCTCGTCGAACTCAAGCGCAAGCTGCGCAGCCGCCGCGATCTGACCATGAAGTGGTGCGCTGTAACTTCACGCGTGAGTTGTGTGGCGCCGCGCGGAGCTTTCTATGCCTACCCTCGCATCGACATCCCGGAAGGCGACGACGTCTTCGTCACCGAACTCATCCGCCAGAAGTATGTGACGGTTGTGCACGGTTCCGGCTTCGGCCAGCGTCCCGGGACGAAACACTTTCGCATCGTTTTCCTGCCCGACGAAAAGACGTTGACCGCCGCTTACTCGGCGATTGGCGATTTCATGCGTGAGCGGTACGCGTAAGAAGTAAGAAGATTGTGGAGAGCCGGGCATCCCCGCCCGGCTTGGAAGGGCCGAGGACGCCGGTCGCTCCACGTACAGCTAGCTAGAACCGGATAGTCGGCCCGAATGTCACCCGCAGATTGTTACGGGCCCCGTTGTCGAAGTAGATATCGTCGCCGACTTCCAACCTCAGGCCCACTGGTCCTATGAACCCCTCGACGCCCCCACCCGGGTAAACAGCAAATTTGGCATTGCCATTGCCGATCGCTCCCAGGGCACTCACGAACCCGGCCGGGGCGTTTTGGTTATTGGTGGTGAAGCTTATGAGCCCCGCCTTGCCGGTCACGAAAAGGCGAACCGGTCCCGACCCGGTCTGGAATTTCGGACCGAACAGGCCATGCAAAATGTGCGTCTGGGACCGGACGATTGTCCCGTCGTCAGCTGGGTTGTTGTAGCTGCGATCGAAGTCGTAGGCCATTTCAGCTTCGAGTTGGACACTCGGCCGCAGGTTAAAAGCAAAACGCCCCCCGAGCCCAGCATAATTAAGGCTGGGTTCGGTGCGGTTCTCACGAAAATAATCCGCGAACACGCCCACTTCTACGTGATCCCCTCTTAGGGCTTGGGCAAATATGAAACTCGGGCTGGCAAAACACAAAACGAGCACTGCAGACAAAACAAGACGCTTCATTCTTTCCTCCGTCTTCGCGGTCAGTTGACCAATCGTCAGCCGCGCACTTCGCCGCAAGACGGAGTGGCAAGAGCGATGAAGTGGCGAGGCCGATCTCTGGGTTTTATGATGCGGTCCCGAAGGGCGAGGTTGGCACTGACAGGAAGTCCGACGAAATCAATAACTTACTGTAACTTACTGTCAGAAACGGCACCGGGCGCGGAAACTCAACATGAGATTACAGGCCAGAAATATTGTTCTTAGATATTTAGATACTGGATTCAAGAGTGCTCAGTAAATCCCGGGAATCAGCGCCGGTACGTTGCGTGCATACTCTTCGAACTCGGAGCCAAACGCGTGCCGCAGCAGCCGCTCCTCACTTCGAATGCGGATGTAGGTTCCAGCCGCAAACAAGACAATCGCAACCAGCAGCGGGATCCATCGACCCGCAGCCAGTCCGGTCGCCAGGAGCATTCCAAACATGCCCGTGTAGATGGGATTTCTTACGAAGCGATAAGGCCCATCCTGAATGAGCGTATGGCCCTCCACCAGGCGCGCCGCCAAAGCCCATTGCTTCCCCAAACGCCGCGCTGCCGCGTTTACCAGCCACACCGACGCGATTGCAATCGCCACCGTCAGCACTGCCAGTCCCCACTCCACCACCCGCGGCCCCGACGCGACCCGCGAGAACTGTCTCTGCTGCAAGGGAAAAAAACCGACGCTGAAGTAGGCTAAGGCTTGCAGGAACAATCCGATGAGCGAAGTCCGATCGCGTTTCGCCTCCTGGGCTCGGGGCGGACGTTTCCTCAGCCAGAACGTCAGGGCGAATAGCCACCAGCACACGATGACCACGTAGAAAGCCGCTCTTTGAGCCACATGCGGTGTTTCTGAAATTGCCACTCCTTTTAACACCCCCGCCGTCGACACCACCCCTGCCGGTGTCGTCCCGTGGAACTTTCGTAACTCTACACTGACCCAGCGTATTTCCTATACTTGCTCAGATACTTCTTACGGGAAATCCGCCCCATGCGTCGAACGATTCTGTCTTTTATTCTCGTGCTCTTGAGCACGATCGCGCTAGCGCAGAGCTCTTCTCCTGACTCTCTTTACGAGCGTGGGATGGACGCGATCACAGGTGTTGGGCCATCGCGAAATGACTCTCTGGGGATCGACTACTTTCGGCGCTCCAGCGATCTCGGCTACGGACCAGCGCAGATCGCACTGGCTTACTATTACGAAACCGGAACCTTTCTCGCGAAGGAACCGGGCCAAGCCGTCGACCTCTATCGCAAGGCGGCTCAACAAGGCGACCCGCTGGCAGGTTGGCTCGCTGGACGACTCTACTTCCTAGGCATCGGTGGCGTAGCGGATCGTGAGGCGGCCCAGAAGTGGCTCAAGCTGTCCGCCGACCAGAACAACGCTTACGGCGCCTACTACCTGGGCCGTCTGATGGCGGATCGAGACTACACCAAGGCTCCAAAGCTTTATAAGATCGCGGCCGATCAAGGTCTACCCCAGGCGCAATACTTCTACGCCAAAGCGCTGAAAGATGGCCGCGGCATTCCGCTGGATCGCTTCAATGCTTATGTCTGGTACAGCATAGCCGCCGATGCCGGTTACGCGGCCGCGGGCCCGGACCTTGGCGAACTCAACAATGGCGGCTTCCTCACAACCGACCAGATCGAGCAGGCGAAAGCGAAGGCCCGCGATATGGAACAAGTGGTAATCCGCGCCATCACCGCCCGCGGATGCTCCGGGTGGGACGGAGAGTTTGACGAGATGCCTACCCCGCCTCCACCGAAACTACAGCGCTTCTGCCACTAGGATGTGTAGCGCGGGCGCCCCCGCCCGCGAACCCCCGCGGCTTACCCACAGTCGGCCTCCGGTGTGCCGTGCTCCCAGCCAAAATGCCTGCTTTACAAGTCTCCAATTATGTATAATAATACTGTCATGTTTGGAGAAGTTGCTCTTGGCGCGTCCAACGTGGTCAACCTTCACGGTGTAGCCTGGGATCAGCCCGCGAACCTCTCCAGCCGCGCCGTGCAGGAGAAGCTGAGCCCGGTCGCCATCCGCGCGTTTTTCCGTCTGACGTCTCACTGGAAGCTGCGCGACGAAGACGCTCGGGGCTTGATCGGCGGCATCTCGAACGGGTCGTTTTATCAGCTCAAACGCGGCGCCAAGACACAAGGCGTCAAGACTTTGGATCAGGACAAGCTCACACGCATATCCCTGCTGGTGGGCATCTTTAAAGCTCTCAACATTCTCTATGGGACCAAGCTCGCCGACGCCTGGGTCCAGTTGCCAAACACAAATCCCATCTTCGGCGGCGAGACCCCGCTGGCCTACATGCTGAAGGGCGGAGTGCTCTCCATGCTGCGCGTCCGCCAACTGCTGGATGCCCGCCGCGGCGGCCTGTAATCATTCCCAAGACGATGCTCCCCAAAACCACGCCCATTTCGCAGGACGATACGCACCGCCTCATTCCGAATCGTTTCTATGAGGAGGGCGAGAGTGTGTTGTCGCGGCTTGGACTCCCACCCGCGCAAATGGAGCATCTGTTCCAGCTCGACGACGCCACCAACACGCGGCTGGCGGGCGAGGCCAACCTGCTCCCCGGAATCACTGTGCACGAATTGGTTTTCGGAGTGCCCCAATATCACATCATCAACGCCGCGTTCACCCACGCGCGCCCCGGAGGCAGCCGCTTCAGCGGAGACGGCCGCGGCGCCTGGTATGCCGGCTTCTCATTGAAGACCGCACAAGCCGAGGTCGCCTTCCACTACGGCGAGGGATTGCGCGAGGTGAATTGGCGGGAAGAAGAAACAGTCGCTTATCGTGAATACGTGGCCGACTTTCGCGCCGAGTTCCACGATCTTCGTAACAAAGATCTTCGAGACGGAGAACCGCGCGTTGATACCGCTAACAAGAAGTACCTGCAGCCCGACAGCTATCGTGCGTCCCAGCAACTAGGCCGCCGCCTGCTCGATCACGGATCAGCCGGAGTCGTCTATCCCAGCGTTCGCCACGCCGGCGGCACGTGCATTGCCTGCTTCCGCCCCGCGCTGGTAAGCAATGTACGGGAGGGAGCGCTAGTCACGTTTACATTTCCCGATGCCTTTCACGCGCCGAAGGTGAAGGTCTCGCGCTAATCACGTAGGCCCGGACGCATTCGTCCGGGCAGGCGAGCACACCGCGCCCGCCGTCGCCAACACGACTACACCATCTCCGTTCCCCACAAATCATGGAGGTGCACAATCCCGAGCAATCGCCGATCGCCGTCCACGTCGCCATCCACGACGACCAGCGACGTAATCTTCATCTCTTCCATCCGCGCCAGCGCAGTCGCTGCGAACTCCTGCGCACCAATTGTCTTTGGAGTCCGCGTCATGCACTCCTGCGCCGTCAGGTCGAGCGTGTCTTTGCCGCGTTGCTCCAGCAGCCGTCGCAAATCGCCGTCGCTGATCACACCCAGCAGACGGTCGCCCTCGACCACCGTCGTCATTCCCAGCTTCTTGCGCGACATTTCGTAAATCACGTCCGGCATCTTCGTCTGCGCCGTCACCCGCGGAACTGCGTCTCCCGAATGCATCAACGATTCGACCCGCGCCAGCCGTTTGCCCAGCTTCCCACCGGGATGCAGGTTGGCAAAATCTTCTTCCTTGAACCCCCGTTTTTCTGAAAGCGCCACCGCCAAAGCATCGCCCAAAGCAAGCATGGTAGTCGTGGAAGCCGTAGGAGCAAGCCCCAGCGAACAAGCTTCCTTGGAAATCGAACAGTCCAAAGCCACGTCCGCAGCCGACGCCAAAGTAGAAGCAAGTGTGGCGCGGACACTCTTGTCCGCGTGAACCTCTGCAAGGTCGTCGCAAGTCATAGCAATGAGCGGAACCTGCAGCCGCTTAATGGTAGCCATCAACTGTAAGATTTCTTCCGTCTCGCCGCTGGCCGAAAGCGCCAGCACGACATCGCCGCGCACGATCATCCCCAGATCGCCATGCAACGCCTCCACCGGATGCAGATAAAGCGCCGGCGACCCAGTCGAACTCAATGTAGCCGCAATCTTGCGAGCGATGAGCCCGCTCTTGCCCATCCCGGTAACGACCACACGGCCCCGGCAGCCAAACATCAGTTCGAGAGCCCGGTCGAAGTCCGCCGCCATCGGACCCGCCAGCCGGTCCGCCAACGCCCGCAAAGCCTCAGCTTCGATGCGCACCACGTTTTCGCCCACGTGTTTCATGGAACGAGAAATGTTAGCAGAAGCGGCAGAGCATCGGGTGATCGGGTCATCGATGTTTAGTGGGAGAGCCATGATCTGGCCGGTATATTCTTATGCGGACACATGCTCACCGCAGCAATTGAACACTCCGACACTGGCTACCCTCTGCGCCATTTAATCTGGCTGCTGAGCCACCCTCTGTTTTGGGCGGCCTTGGGCTTGGTGATGGGACCGTATCTGTTTTACCGTGGCTTCCGCTTGCTTCAACGCAAACGTCTCATCCTTGACATTCCCCGCTCCACGGTCCGGGCAGCTGCCATGGGTGGCGTGGAAGTTAGCGGAAAGGCCGTCGGTCCTTACACGCTGGTTTCTCCGCTGAGTCAGAGGGACTGCCTGTACTACCGAGTGGTGATTCGGGTTCTTCGAAAGAGCAGCAGCCAGATCATCGACGAACTCTGCGCCCCCCTCTTTATCGACGATGGGACTGGAGAGCTGATGATTTGCCCAAAAGGCGCAGAGATGCAATTAACCGGCTCTGAAGGGGATGGCGGGGAATATCTTACACATGTTCTCTCCCGCCACGGTTTATCGAGAGACGATTTAGAGTCTGCGGAAGAGTACTGCATTCTGCCAGACGATAACATTTTTGTCATGGGCACATTGCGTGAAAATCCATGGGCCACAAGAAACGCGCGGGATAGTTCGCTGTCGCGAATCGGGCCCGGATTCGTCAGCCTGGACGAAGCAGATTTGCTGCGGCGGGAAGCGTTCCCGGGTCTGGACCCAAATCTGCCCTCGGGGGCTGCTCAGGCACGCGAGTTCAACTTGTACCCACCTGCGATTTTAATGCAGGGCCAGAACCCATTCGTGATTTCTACCTGTAGCCAGCATGAACTTGAATCACAGCTCGCCTGGAAATCTTTCCTGTTTATTTGGGGAGGTCCGCTCTGGACATTGTGGGCATTGTGGAACATTCTCGGCCACTTGGAAATCTGGGGAGCACTTGCTCGAGGTCCAAAGTAGCTGGCTACGCGCGCAGAAGAAAGAAAGATGTGCTTTCAGCTACGCGGTGCCTAATTCCTTCGTGAAACCCAGTTCCACCAACTTCCGTTCTTCATCTGACACCGTGAACAATTCTCGCGGCTTCAGGGCCATCAAGTTAGCAAGAAACACCTCGGGCATCTGGCGGATGCGGGTGTTGTAGGCGTTCACGTCGTCGTTGAAAAATTCCCGCCGATCGGCGATCCGCTCTTCCAGTTCAGAAATCCGGTTCTGCAGACGGAGGAAATTTTCGTTGGCTTTCAGCTGGGGATAATTTTCCGCAACTGCGAACAGTCCGCGCAGCGCACCCGACAGCATCAAATCGGCCTGGGCCTTCCGCCCGATGCTGCCGGCGCTGATCGAGGCGGCGCGGGCCTGCGTGACCGCCACCAAAGTCTGGCGCTCGTGCTGCATATAGCCTTTCACCGTCTCCACCAGATTGGGAATCTCGTCGTGCCGCTGTTTGAGCAATACGTCGATGTTCGCCCAGGCGCGGTCGCTGTCATTCCGCAGACGCACCAGCCCGTTGTATATCATGATCAAATACAGCAAAATTCCCGCAACTACGAAGAAGACAGCCGCGGCTGCGACGATGCTGATACCCATGCTTGTCTCCTAACGCTCAAAAGTGATCGTCCGCCGCATGTCCCGGATGTTCCAGCGCCCGCGCTTGGATCGCGCGGTCCCAGGGGCCGCCCTGCCAGTTATCTTTCTTGTGCTCGCTGTGGATCCACGGCGGCAACGTCATCAAGAGCCGGCGGCTGAGTGAATAGAGATAAGGTTCGTAGAGAATCCGAAGCTCTGCCAGCCGTTCCGCCGCGTCCGCGCCATCATACAAAGTCACGCCCTTCGAGGCGAGTGCCGACCGCAGTCGCTTCAAATCTTCCGCCGCAAGCCGCCCCACATCATGCGGACTATATTCCGCATTCACCACTTGCGCTAGATCGACGACAGCATGCCGCGCCATGGCGAACGTGAGCTTCGCCTGGTCGGGATGGATGCCATCCACGCCGATCATGATCAACGAAGTGACATCGAGCATGGCCGTCAGCGCGCTCAACCAGGATTGATTGCCATGTTGGGACCGGAAGAAAACCAGTACCGGATAGGAAATGTGACTCGACAGGAGATCGGCGCACCAGCGCTCCCAGTCGCGAAAAATTTCATCGAGCACCATTTGCTCGGGACAACACCCCAACCGGCTCAGAAACTCGGCGGCGCTCGGCGGTGACCCGGCGCGCGCATCGAGCAGCGAAATTTCAATCTCGCGCGCGGCAAACGAATTGTAGATAACCGGGAGATATCCGATCACAACGCCGAGGAACGCGAAGCCCATGCCCGCTTCCATCACGGCAAGCGCGCGGGCGGCGGCGTTGTTGGGCGTGATGTCTCCGTAGCCCAGCGTGAAAAAAGTTTCGCCGCTCAAATAGAGTACTTTCCCAAACGTGATTTTTTCATTGGCCAGCGTCAGATGTTCGCCCAGCCCGTATTGCACACAGGCGAATCCAAAAATCAGTCCAAACGCCCAAAAACCCAACAGCGGGAAAATCGCCAGCGGTCCAAAGTACGCGAGGAAGCCTTCGCGCCGGTTCGCGGAAGGGATCTGCTGCGCTACCCGGATCCAGAGGCGCCAGCTTTTCCTGTAGAACCGGGACGAGATGCGAAAAAACGTCCGCTTGATGCGCCGCGGCAAAACCACGGTCTCAAATGCATCCATCAGGATGACGAAGATCAGAGCAATGCCGAAGATTGCTGCCCACCAATGCATATGCAATGAGATTTCAGATGACGCGGAAATGGTAGCAGATTCAGGATGGTAACAGATTTAGAGATGACGCCTTACGGCGTCGCGTGCGCCGCGTCCAACGCCCTCTTGACCGCCTGCAATTCTTTCAGCAGCCCGCGCAGGTTTCGCGTGTCAAGCGCGTTCGCTCCGTCGCTCTTCGCTTCTTTCGGATTGTCATGGACTTCCATGAACACACCGTCCACTCCCGCCGCCACTGCCGCCCGCGACAACACCGGGATAAACTCCGGCTGACCTCCACTCACCGCCGGCTTGTCTCCATCGCTGTTCGAAGACGACGGCAGTTGCACCGAATGTGTCGCATCAAACACTACCGGCGCGAACTTGCGCATGATGGCGAGCGATCGCATGTCCACGACCAGATTGTTGTAGCCGAAACTCGAGCCGCGCTCGGTCACAAACACCTGACTATTCCCGGCATCGCGGCACTTGTCGACGGCGTGCTTCATGTCCCAGGGCGAAACGAATTGTCCCTTCTTGATGTTCACCGGACGCCCGGTGAGCGCCGCCGCCACGATCAAATCGGTCTGGCGGCAGAGGAATGCCGGAATCTGCAACACATCCACCACCTCGGCGACGGCAGCCACGTCGGCCACCTGGTGCACGTCGGTGAGCACCGGGATGTGTACTTCGTCTTTCACCTTCTTCAGAATGCGCAGGCCTTCCTTGATCCCCGGACCGCGATAGCTCCGGATCGAGGTTCGGTTCGCCTTGTCATACGACGCTTTGAAGATGAACGGGAAATTAAGCGAACGCACCACACCCTTGACGATCTCCGCCATCCGCAGCGCGTGCTCTTCACTTTCAATCACACAGGGCCCGGCAATGAGGAACAGATCGCCGGCGCCGACGCGAACGTTATCGATCTGGAAGGATAGAGTCAATTGGGTCATTGAGAGATTGAATCATTGAGTCATTAAATGCCTCAATGACTGAATAATTCAATGTCTCAATGGTTTATCTTCTCCCCACTTTGTCCGGCCGCAGGAACATCTCGACCTCGGCGGCGTCTTTCTGCTCTTTCTTTTTCCGCCCGTATTCGTACGAAGAGCCCACAAACGCCTTAAAGAGCGGATGCGGCTCCAGCGGCTTCGATTTGAATTCCGGATGGAACTGGCACCCGATAAAAAACGGATGCCCAGGAATCTCGACCATCTCAACGTACGTGCCATCGGGAGTCGAGCCGGAAATGCGCAGCCCGGCGGCCACCATGGGCTCTTCATACTCGCGATTGAACTCGTAACGATGCCGGTGCCGCTCGCTGATCTCGGTCTGGCCGTACACTTTATACGCCAGCGTTCCCATCTCGATCTTGCACGGCCATGCTCCCAGCCGCATGGTGCCACCCAGTTCTTCCACGCCACGCAACTCGCGCAGCTTGTAGATCACGCGATGCGGAGTCGCCGGATCGAACTCACTCGAGTTGGCGTCCGCCAATCCGCAGACGTTACGCGCAAATTCAATGCAAGCCGTCTGCATACCGAGACAAATTCCGAAGTATGGCACGTGCTTCTCGCGAGCGTACTGGATCGCCTTCAACATGCCTTCGATGCCCCGCTTGCCGAACCCGCCGGGCACGAGCAACCCGTCGTATTCTTCGAGCTGCGCTTCATAACTCTTGTCCGCAGTCTCCAGACCCTCGGCTTCGATCCAATTCACTTCCAACTTCAGATTGTGCGCCAGCGCGCCATGCACCAGCGCTTCCTTCAGCGACTTGTAGCTGTCCTCATATTCCACATACTTTCCGACAATGCCGATCCTCACCACATCTTTCGGGTTGTAGACACGGTGCACCAGATCGTTCCACTTCGAAAGATCGCGGTCTTTCGCCTCCAGGTGCAGACGGCGCAGGATCAACGTGTCCACCTCTTCATGGGCGAACACCACCGGCACTTCGTAAATGGACGCGACGTCCTTCGCCGTAATCACCGCTTCTTCTTCGACGTTGCAGAACAAAGCAATCTTCGACTTGATCTCTTTCGAAAGGAACCGGTCAGTACGGCACAGAAGGATATCCGGCTGAATTCCAACGCTGAGTAGTTCTTTGACGGAGTGCTGCGTAGGTTTGGTCTTTAATTCCTGCGCCGCGGCAATGAACGGCACCAGCGTGACGTGGATGAACAGCGTATTATCGCGGCCCAGTTCCTGCCGCATCTGGCGGATCGCTTCGATGAACGGCAGCGACTCGATGTCGCCCACGGTGCCTCCGATTTCGATGATCGCCACGTCGACGTCCTGCGCCACCTTCTTGGCCGCCGCCTTGATTTCGTTGGTGACGTGCGGAATGACTTGCACGGTCTTGCCCAGATAGTCACCCCGCCGCTCCTTGGCGATAATCTGCTCGTAGAGGCGCCCGGTGGTCCAATTGTTATCGCGAGACAGCTTGGCGTGCGTGAAGCGTTCGTAGTGTCCGAGATCAAGATCGGTTTCAGCGCCGTCGTCGGTGACAAACACTTCGCCATGCTGAAACGGCGACATCGTCCCCGGATCGACGTTCAGGTACGGATCGAACTTCATCAGGTTGACTTTGAGGCCGCGGCTTTCAAGCAGGCAGCCAATCGAAGCCGCCGCCAGTCCTTTTCCCAATGATGAAACCACACCGCCGGTTACAAAGATGTACTTGGCCGACATCGCTTCCTCGCTCTGATTTTGATTGGAAAATTGTGCGGGCTGGGGTGCACGATCAATTATGACAGAAAGTTTTCTGGAAGGAAATGTGGAAATGCGGTTGGCGTTCGTCTTCGGACGAAACGGAGCTGCCCCACAATAAGCGCTAATTTAAGGCCAAGTCCAACTTCCCAGAAGCCGACGTCCCGGACAGCGACGAGAGATTTGATGGTCGCTGGGCAACTACGCAGCCGCCGATTGAGCCAGAGCGGTCGATTTGTTTTCCTTGGAATTGTGGGCAACGTATCCAACAAAGGTTAGCAAGCGATTACAGGCGATACACGCCGCGAACGCCACAAACGCGAACTCTACCCGGTCGAGTGAATCTTTGAAAATTAGCGACCATGCAACGACCGACACGATCAGCACTGCCATTGCCGCTACATAGCTTGCAGTGAGAAGCCCGGCCTTCGATGTACCGAGTTTCGCCAAGGGGAAGATCGCTTTGGTGAACGCAGGATGTGGATGTGTCGGTGGCGATCCATGCAGCCATTCCGCAGCGGCCCACGCTCTGCATATGCCAGCGCCCAGCAAGGAAGTCAGCAGGAGAAGAAGACCACTCGTGGCATCGTGTCGTGCCTGCGTCTGCGCCACCTGTGTTGCGGCCTTGCTGGCGTCAAGGCCGGACAAGAAGATGTCTTCAAGACTTTCCACGGCACAAAACACGCTGGTCCACAGGCAGATTTGCGCAACCAACATTCTCCAACCACGCGATTTCCTCAGCACAAACAGAGTCTGAAGCGGACCGGATTCCGCCTGTATCCTTTGATCCGATCCGTCCGCCCGTTTCAGCGATTGCATCGCCCATTTTCTTTCGGCCAGTGCCCATGCCCGGAAAGCGAGACTGCCGAAAACGAACATTACCATGACATCGCCAATGATGCCGGCATCGCCGATTCCAAAAAGCACTAACATGAGAATAACTAGAGGGCCTCCCGCGATGAACACATAAGCCAAGGCATGGATGATCCAAATGCCTGGATCGTGCGGTGGAAACAAAACGAACAAGCGCTGCATGAGCGTGAGATCGTGATTCGGCCCTTCCGCCAGCTTGGATTCCTTCGTTCTAAGCGCGTCCAATTCTCTGAGACTCTGAGCAATTTGCAGCTCCAGTTCTTTCCTACAGGCAGAAAACGAATCCCCAGGTGGCACCTTAGTCAGCATATCGAGCAGTTCCGCGACCTTCTTGTTCTCCAGTTTTTTGGCAGGCTTGAAGTGGGCCTCACTGATCTCACTCAGATTACGCTGCACGGTGACGGCTGTAGTCAAGGCGCCTACGACCGCGGAAGTGATGAATTTGGCATCAAATACGACGCCGTTGCCCCAATTCCAGAAGTATGAGGAAACCAAAGCCAGCTGCGACATATTTCACCTTGACGCTGCGCCAAGAGTTTAGAACCACATGGGGAGAGCGGATCTATCGAACTTCCTCGCAGGTTCCTTCCTAATACTTAGTGATAGAACTTGTCAATTCGTTTCAATGGTAGTGAGTCAATTTGCGAAATCGCTAACCACGAGGCCACGAACGGACACGAAGGAAACGCGGAGACGAAACGCCTTGGTGATACTTTGTGCCCTTGGCGGTTCCTGGGTTTTGCGGGCTGCAGCGTGAAACTGATCCACCTACCCAACGACCAGAAGACGCTTCCGTTCGGCTCGTTCCGCTAGAATATCCCATGGCTGACAATCCCCTCTGGAGCGAAGGCGCTCAGGCCGACCGCCTCGCCGAGTTGACGGCCGACACCGCCGATCCCGCGAAAGAACTTCCTCTGCGGCGCGACGTCCGCTCGCTGGGCATTCTGCTCGGCCGGGTGCTGGTCGAGCAGGAAGGCGAGGCATTTTTCGATGTCGTCGAGCAGTTGCGCCGGTTGCTGATCCAACATCGCGAGGAATCTCCATCCGGCGCGACATCCGAACACAATGCCAGCTTAATGGCCCGCGCCCGTGAAATTATCCGCCGCCTGACCGTCGAAGACGCTTATCGCGTCACCAAAGCTTTCGCCATTTATTTCGAACTCACCAACCTCGCCGAAACCAACCATCGCAAGCGCCGTCGCCGCGCCGCCCGCATGTTGACTGGTAAGACGGCCGGCAAAACGCGCGTAGACGGCTCATTCCGCGGCACTCTCATCCGCATGAAGTCCGCCGGAGTCTCCGCAGACGCCATGCTCGAATCCCTGCGCAAGGTCAGAGTGACGCCCGTCTTTACCGCTCACCCAACCGAAATCACGCGCCATACCATCCGCCTCAAACGCCGCCGTATCGCAGCCTATCTCGAGCATCTCGACCAGTTGCCGCTTTCCGATTCCGAGGCTCGCGAATATGAATCGCTAATCCTCTCCGAGATTACCGCGCTTTGGCAGACCGACGAAGTCCGCCTCAACAGGCCAACCGTGCGCGACGAGATTCATATGGGACTCGGTTACTTTCCCATGGTTCTCTTCGAAACTCTTCCTCGCCTCTACGCAGAACTCGAAGAATCCCTGCGCGATGTCTACGACGCCTCCGCCGAGGTTCCCGAAGTGCTCTCATTCGGCTCATGGATCGGAGGCGACCGTGACGGCAATCCCTTCGTCACCGCCGACTCCACCCGCGAAGCGCTCGACATGGCACGCCACGTCATCATCGACCACTACATCGCCGAAACCGTCCGCCTGATCGGGCAATTGAGCATGTCCACGCGTCGCATCGGCGTGTCAGACGCCCTAGACCAACGCGTTCGCGCATACGAGAAAAAACTCGGCGAAAGATATTCCCGTTGGAAACAGATCACGTCAGCTGAACTCTACCGCCACTTCCTCGAGTTTCTGATCGCCCGTTTGCGCTTTAGCCGCAGGTCATCAAAACACGAACACTCCTACAAGTCGCCGCAACAATTTGAAGAGGACCTCGGCATCATCCGCGACAGCCTTTGTGCGAACCAGGGTCACCGGCTAGCGGAACTCGTGTCGCCTCTCCTGCGCAAAGTTCAAACTTTCGGCTTCCATCTCCACGCGCTCGACATTCGCCAGCACGCCCGCATACAGTCCCAGGCGCTAGTAGACGTGGCGTCCGCAGGAAAGCCGTCGGCTGGAGCAACTCAGTCTCCGCCGGAGATCTGCGCGCAATCGGCCGAACTTCTCGGAACTTTCCGCGCCATCGCCGAATTAAAAAAGACGCACTCCCCGAGAGCGATCCGCAACTTCGTGATCAGCAACACGCAGTCCGAACATGACATCTTCGCGGTGGTCCGGCTCGCCGCGCTCAGTGGTGTTTCTGTCATCGGCAGCAACGGAGATCCGGGCCTCATGCCCGTGCCTCTGTTCGAATCGATTGAAGCTTTGCGCTCCTCGCCCACAATCATGCGTCGCGTGTGGAAGGCTCCTGAGTTCCAACCGCTCCTCAACTCCTGGGGGCGCAAACACGAAATCATGCTCGGCTACTCCGACTCCAATAAAGATGGAGGCATGCTGACCAGCACCTGGGAATTGCACAAAGCACAGCACGAGTTGCACGAGGCCGCGAGGGAATGCGGAGTGGACCTGCGCCTATTCCACGGTCGCGGCGGCACGGTTGGCCGCGGAGGAGGCCCCACCCACGCCGCGATCCTCGCCCAACCCGCCGGCGATTTCTCCGGCGAAATCCGCATCACAGAGCAAGGGGAAGTCCTCAGCTGGAAGTATTCCGACCCCGTCCTCGCCGAATGGAATCTGGAGATCATGATTGCGGCCTGCCTGGAAGCAGTAACCATGCCCACGCAAGCCGAACCCGAAACCAAGCAGCGCTCGGACGATGCGATGGAATCAATGTCGAAAGACGCCTTCACGTTCTATCGCAAACACGTTGCCGAAAATCCTGAAGTCCTCGAATACTTCGAACAAGCCACTCCGGTGAACGAACTTGAGCACGCCCGCATCGGCTCCCGCCCCGCCCGCCGCACCGCGAATCGTGCCCTGGACGACCTGCGCGCCATCCCCTGGGTATTTGGCTGGATGCAAAGCCGCCACGCCGTTCCCGCGTGGTTCGGAGTCGGCTACGCCATCGAACGTTTCGCTAGCCGCAGTGCGGGACAAGCCGAACTCCTGCGGGAAATGATGCGCGGCTTCCCGCTATTCGCAAGTCTCATTCGCAGCGTCGAAATCGCCATTGCCAAGGCCGACTTTGCCATCGCCCGCCTCTATGCGGATCTCGTAGCCGATACGGCCGTCGGCGATCGCGTCTTCGGAATGCTGCGCCAGGAATTCGAGCGCACCAGCGGTCTCATCCTCACGGTCACCGGCCAACAAGAATTACTCGAAACGAATCCCGTCCTCTTCCGATCCGTGCGCCTGCGCAACCCGTACGTCGATCCGCTCAGCCTGATTCAGGTCGATTTGCTGCGCCGCAAACGCGCCGGCGCCGCCGATCCCGCTCTCGATTACGCCATCGGAGCCACCATGAACGGCATCGCTGCCGGCCTGCACAATACCGGATAGCCGCGCCCAGTCGACGCGAAATGTCGAGACGGGCATCCTCGCCCGTCCTTTCCCTGCACCATCTAGTTTTAGGCGCCCGCCAGACAGAACCGCCCGCATCTAACCTTTCGGAAGTACTGGAAAAGACCGATAATATTCCGTGGCATGAAATCTTTCTCTGGCAGGACGAGCCTCCTCGCGGCGGTAACGGCCGCATTGGTCTTCGTTTGCCTGCCGCAGTTGTCCCGAGCCCAGGTTCCCGCTCCCGCCCAGCCCCAAGCTCGCCGCCTCATCCTGAAAGATGGCTCCTACCAGTCCGTCACGAAATATGAGATTCACGGAGAGCGCGTCCGCTACTTCAGCGCCGAACGCGGCGAATGGGAGGAAGTCCCGAAATCGTTGATTGACTGGGACGCAACCGATAAGTTTGAGCAAGGCCGCCTTCAGGGTAAGCTCGCTCCCGAAGCGGTCGAACTCGACAAAGAACTCGATGCCGAACGGAAAGCCGAACAAGCCCGCTCACCACAAGTCGCACCCGGTCTGCGCCTTCCCGACGAAGGCGGCATCTTCTTACTAGACACCTACCAGAATCAGCCGCAGTTATCTGAACTGCAGCAATCGGGCGGCGAACTGGATAAGAATACGAAGTCGAATATTTTGCGGTCGGCGATCAATCCCCTGGCCGGCGTCAAGCAAACGATTGAACTTCCGGGAGCGCACGCCAAAATTCAGTCGCACACCTCGGTGCCTTCGCTCTACATCAACATCGACGAGAACTCTAATCAAGGCGCGCCCGCAACCGCGCAGGCCGCCACTGGCGAGCCTCCGCCGCTGCCGCCGACCGAGCGCTTCAAGATCATTCGCATCCAGGCCAAGGGCGGCAAACGCGTAGCCGGCGCAATCAAAATCGCAGTTACTGGGAAGATGAAAACCGACGAACGTTTTGTCGCGGCCACGGTCACGACAATGACCGGAGGCTGGGTGAAGGCCACGCCCACCGAACCTCTGGCAGAGGGCGAATACGCCGTGGCCGAGATGCTGGGAAAGGAAGGAATGAACTTCTACGTGTGGGACTTCGGCGTGAACCCGTCCGCGCCCGCGAATGCATCCGCGTGGAAACCAGATCCGAAAGAAGAGCAGCGGAAAACAGATCAACCCGCGGACCTTCAGAAGCGAGAAAAACAGTGAGTCGGAGATCGTTGTCCTACGGCGCGGCGCGTCTCCCTGCTACCTGAGACCTGACAGCTAACACCTGCGTCTCTACGGATCCATCAGCCCTTGCGATGCAATCCCGATATTGTCGCGCGTCGAGTTCTTCACCATATACATCATCTCGTCCGCCTGCCGGATGATGTCGTGCGGCGTCTGCGCATCGTTCGGAAAAGTCGCCAGGCCCATACTTCCACGCACGTTCAGGTTCAAGCCCTGCTCGATGCAGAAGGTCCCCGCGCGCAGGGAATCCTGCAAACGTTTCGCGACCACCACCGCCTGATCTTTGCTCGTTTGCGGCAGCAGAACCACGAACTCGTCCCCACCGTAGCGGAAAGCAAAATCAATCAGCCGCAACTGCGCTTTGATGAGATATCCGACTTCGGCCAGCAGCCGGCTTCCCACCAGGTGTCCATGCGTGTCATTGACCTGCTTGAAGTGATCGAGGTCGATGAAAATCACGCTGAACTGGTAGCCGAAGCGCGCCGACCGGTAGACCTCGGTTTCGAGCGTTTTGTGCAGATGGCGCGCATTGAATAGGCCGGTGCAATCGTCGGTGATGGTCAGTTCCTGAATCTTCTCGACCGACCTCGCATTCTCAATTGAAATCGCCGCGTAATCGCACAACGCCTGGAGGAAGAATAGCTCCTGCTCACTCAGCCCCACGTCCGCGTTGACCAGTTGGATAACACCCAAGACCCGGTGTTTCGAGCGCAATGGGACGCAGATGACGGAGTGAGTCTGCAACCGCGTCATCTCGTCCAGCCGGGATGAGAAACGCGGATCGTTCTGCACGTCAGGCACGATCAACGCCTGTCCGTGCTTGGCCACCCAACCGGCAATTCCCTCCCCCACCTTCAAACGCGCCTTCGCCAGAACCTCAGCCGCGGCTCCCACCGCGATGGCGAAATAGAGCTCATCTTTTTCCTCATCCACCATCAGAAGCGACCAGGTATCCGGGCGGAAGTACTCCGCCATCTTTTCCATGATGGTTTGCAGGATCGAATCGAGGTTGAGCGACGATGTCAGCGCCTTGGCGACATCATGAAAGATGGTCAGCTCTTGGGACAGGCGAATTGGGGACGTGCCCGCTGCCTCCGACATGAACTCCTCGTTCGAGTGGATGGATACGAAATTATAAGTTTGGCCGCGCCGGTCGGGCAACGAACCGAGGTAACCAGTACCCGTCCCGCCACTCCACCGCTTCAATCCTACGCCCAGACGTTACCGCCGAGACGCCGTGGGCACGGAGAGAAGAATTTATAATTTGGTAATCGGATAATTTGGCAAGTGAAATCCAGATGGGCGCCCGGGATCGGATTCAAATCTAAATTAGAAATTGACAATTACCCAATTTTCTATGACTTTGCTGCTCGACAGAGTAGAATCCGTCCGGCGAAAGCGGGAGAATGGGTTGCCTTCCTTTGGTCAAAAACTGAAACTGGAGCGCGAAAAGCGCAACATCACACTGGAGCAGATTTCCGTCTCCACCAAGATCGGAATCCGCATGCTTCAAGCGCTGGAGGAGGATAAGTTCAACCAGCTGCCCGGTGGCATCTTCAACAAAGGCTTTGTCCGTGCCTATTCCCGCTTCCTTGGCCTCGACGAAGACCAAACCATTGCCGACTATCTGCAAGCTTCCGGCGACGCCCTTCCCCCTTCCACCGAAACCCCATCGCGCGCAGAGGGATCTCGAGAACATGCAGCGCACGAAAACGTAACCCGCGAGAATCAAGATAAAGATGAAAATGTCAGCCGCCTGGAAGCCAGTGCCGACACCCCTCCTCGCCAAGTACCCTGGGGCGTGTTCGCCGGGGCTCTGCTCGTAGTCGCCCTGGCACTGTCGTTCTGGAGTCATCGCCGTCGGGAGCACATGAGACAGGCAGTTCTGTCGACTCCAGCCACGACCGCGACGCAGGTTTCCGGCCAAGTATCCGGTTCTGATTTCCCGACAACTGGTTCGCCCACAACCAGCTCGCCAACTGGAGTAGCGTCCCCGTCCCCCGTCCCCAAAACATCTCACGACTTAGCGCCTGCCTCCCCCGCCGCAACTCCAGGCGAGTTTACCGTCGTCATCCAAGCGCGCGAAGAATCCTGGACGACGATCACAGTCGACGGTAAAACTGTCTCGTCCGAACTTTTGCCCGCCGGCAGCGAGCGTGTGGCTAGAGGCCGGAAAGAAATCACCGTCAGGACCGGAAACGCTGGCGCAGTCGACTTTCGATTCAACGAAAAGAAGGCTAACGTCGGCGGTGACTACGGAGAGGTCAAGACGGTTACTTTCGGTCCTCGAGGAATCTTACCCAGTGCCCCGCCGTCGCCTTCGACGCCTTGAGTTTCTCTCTTTCTTTTCTTCCTTTTACCGCCCACCCTCCACCGTTTAATGCCAACTGGCTCCCATTTAATGTCAGCTCCCTCCGGCACCAGCCAATTCCGTTGCGCTTGGGAGGCAATCTCTGTTACCGTTTTGATGAAGATTAAGCCAAACTCCGGTCAGAGCCGTTGGCTCCGTAGGCCTTCCTATATCGGACGTAAAGGCTCGAAGTTACCTTCAGGAGATACCAGCTTGACAGCAATCAATCGTTTTCTGTTTACCTCGGAATCCGTAACCGAGGGACATCCCGACAAGATCGCCGACCAGATTTCCGATGCCATTCTCGACGCTTGCCTTCGTGACGATCCGAACAGCCGCGTCGCCTGTGAAACCCTGACCTGCACCGGCCTGGTCGTGATTGCCGGCGAGATCACAACCAAAGCCTATGTTGACTTCCAAAACCTGGTGCGCGGCGTGGTTCAGTCGATCGGCTACGACAACGCGGTCTACGGCTTCGACTCGAACACCTGCGCCGTAATCTCCAGCATCAACAAGCAGTCCGGAGATATCGCCATGGGCGTCGATACCGGCGGCGCCGGCGACCAGGGCATGATGTTCGGCTTCGCCTGCAACGAAACCCCCGAACTGATGCCCCTTCCGATTTCTCTCGCACACAAGCTCACGCAGAAACTTTCTGAAGTTCGCAAGAATGGCACCTGCCCCTACCTGCGACCCGATGGAAAATCCCAGGTCACAGTTGAATACGACTCGCCGGGCAAAGTGAAGCGGGTCGATGCCGTAGTCGTCTCCACCCAGCATTCCGAAAATGTTGGCAACGACGAACTGCGCGCCGACATTTTAAAGCACGTGATCCAGGCCGTTATTCCGGCCCAGCTGCTTGATGAGGACACCAAGTACCACATCAATCCCACCGGACGGTTCGTTATCGGCGGCCCCATGGGCGATTCCGGTCTGACCGGACGCAAGATCATCGTGGACACTTACGGTGGCATGGGACGTCACGGCGGCGGCGCATTCAGCGGCAAGGATCCGACAAAGGTGGACCGTTCAGCCGCCTACATGGCGCGCTACATCGCGAAGAACATCGTAGCCGCCGGCCTCGCCGACCGTTGCGAAGTGCAACTCGCATACGCCATCGGGGTTGCCGAACCGGTTAGCGTTTTAGTAGATACTTTCGGAACCGAGAAGATCGACGCCAAACTGATTCCGGGTCTGGTGCGGGCAAACTTCAAGCTCAAGCCGCGCGAGATCATCGATTCGCTCAATCTGCGCCGTCCGATTTACCGCAAGACCGCGGCCTACGGACACTTCGGCCGCAGCGACGCCGATTTCACCTGGGAAGCAACCGACAAAGCCGCCAAACTGGCCGCCGACGCCGGTCTTAAGCCGGAGCTAGTCGCAACACGGAAATAAGGTCAGAGGTTCGAGGTCAGAGGGCAGAGGTAAGAGCCTGAGAGCCCATAAATAGCAGCAACGAAACAAGGCAAAACTTAGAGCAAGCTAGGCATGAGTGAGGAAGTCAGAAGTCACCTCTGCAATCTGACCTCTCACCTCTGACCTCATCCGGGAGAGAAATGGCTACGACATCAATTAGCAGCGACATTAAAGGTTTGGAACTGGCCGATCTGGGCAAGAAACGCATCGAGTGGGCGAACCAGTCGATGAAGGTTCTACAGATCATCCGCAAGGAATTCATCAAGAACCAGCCACTCAAGGGCATCCGCGTTTCGGCCTGCTTGCACGTGACGGCCGAGACCGCAAATTTAATGATCGCGTTGCGCGACGGCGGCGCCGATGTCGCGTTGTGCGCTTCGAACCCGCTTTCCACGCAGGATGATGTGGCCGCCAGTCTGGTGCGCGACTACAACATTCCTGTTTTCGCCATTAAGGGTGAGGACAGCGACTCCTACTATTCGCACATCATGGCAGCGGTCGATCACAAGCCGCAGTTCACTATGGACGATGGCGCCGACCTGGTTTCCGTGCTGCACACCAAGCGCACAGCGGAGCTGGAGAATGTAATCGGCGGCACCGAGGAGACGACCACCGGCGTGATTCGCTTGCGCGCCATGGCCAAAGAAGGCGTGTTGCGCTATCCGATCGTGGCCGTCAATGACGCCGACACCAAGCATCTTTTTGATAATCGTTACGGCACCGGGCAATCGACGATCGATGGTATCGTCCGCGCTACGAATTTCCTGCTCGCGGGATCGAAATTCGTGGTCGCCGGTTATGGCTGGTGCGGCCGCGGCCTGGCGTCGCGCGCACGCGGCGCGGGAGCGGAAGTCATCATCACAGAAATTGATCCGACGAAAGCTCTCGAAGCGGTTATGGACGGCTTCCGTGTGATGAGCATGGAAGAGGCCGCCAAAATCGGCGACGTCTTCTGCACCGTCACCGGCAACAAGAACGTACTCGCCAAGCAGCACTTCGCATTGATGAAGGATGGCGCCATCATCTCGAACTCGGGCCACTTCAACGTCGAAATCGACATCCCGTCGCTCGAAAAGCTCTCGTCCTCGAAGCGCACCACGCGCACCTTTGTCGACGAATACACAATGAAAGACGGCCGCCGCATCAATCTGCTCGGAGAAGGCCGCCTGATCAACCTCGCCGCCGCCGAAGGACATCCCGCGTCGGTGATGGATATGAGTTTTGCCGACCAGGCCCTGTCGTGCGAGTACATGGTGAAGAACCATGCGTCGTTAGAAAAAAAGGTTTACACGGTTCCGGTGGATCTCGACAAACGGGTAGCCAAGCTCAAGCTGGAATCGCTCGGCATCAAGATCGACCGCCTCACTCCGGAGCAGGAAGAATATCTGGCAAGCTGGTCGGAAGGAACCTAGGAGCCAGGTGTCAGGTCTCAGTGTCAGGTGTCAGGTTTCAGGAGGGCGGCGCAAGCCGCCCTTGTGTTTTGTATCAGGGTATCGCTTTAAGCGATACCACAGCTTCCTCAAATGAGACGCCCCTTTAGGGGCCGGGCCCATCGAGCACCCCCCTTACTGAAGTTTTCTGCCGCCAGGCCGATGAACACCCAAGAGGGTGCGTATGACTGTTTCGAATTCCAAAGTGCTCTTGGTCGAAGACAGCAAGTTTCTCCGGATGGCAACTGAGCACGCCTTGTCCAAAGCCGGTTACCTGGTCAGCACCGCCGCCGACGGCGAGGAAGCCTTGCAGTTCGCCAATGACAAACTGCCCGACATCATCCTGCTCGATATGATGCTGCCCAAGATCAGCGGTCCGAATGTCTTGAAAGCCCTGAAAGAAAATCCCGCCACCATGCACATTCCGGTCATCGTGCTCACCAGCCTGTCGCAGAAGAACGAGGAAAAACTCCTCAGCGAAGGCGCGGCCGCCTACTTCGAGAAGTCCGCTCTGTCACTCGACCAGAACTCCAGCCGCCTGTCGGACATGGTAGAGATAGTACTCGCCAAGGCCATGGAGCGCCGGACGTCCCCGCCCGGCCAGACGCGCGTATAACTCACGCGACTGTCTGAAGCGATAGAATCAAGGGCGTGTATCACTACAATCCCTCGACCGCCCTTGAAGAACCTGGGTGTTGAATCCTCAAATTCCTCATCTGCAATCGGCTTACTGATTTTTTCTACGGCGTCACCTTGAACACCGTGCCGTAACCGTTGGCGCCGCCAGAGTAGGTCGTGCCGTAAAGGTTCCCCATGGTGTCCCTCACCAGCCCGGCATAAGGATGAGTTCCGTCCGAACCGTTTGCGGCGAAGCTGTGCAAAACGGTTTCGGTCCCGTTCGGGCTCAGCTTAAACACTATGCCGACGCTATTCGTGCCGCCATAATAGGTCGTGCCGTAAAGGTTCCCCGCCGTATCCATCACCAAGTCCGCTCGCGGGTGGGAGCCGTCCGGGCAGCCCGTTCGCACGCAAAAGCTGTGGAGCACAGTCTCCGCCCCGCTCGGGCTTAGCTCAAACACAGTGCCGTTTCCGTGCGCGCCGCCACCGTAGGTCGTGTGCCGTAAAGATTTCCGTTCGTGTCCAGGATGAGGCCCGCTTGAGGGTACCTGCCGTTCTTGCAGCCGGTTGCGGTGCAAAAGTTGTAGAACGTGGTTGCGGTCCCGTCCGAGCTGATCTTAAACACCGTGCCCCCGCCGTACACGCCGTTATAAAGGGTTGTCCCGTAAAGGTTCCCGTTCGTGTCCACCACCAAACCCGCTTGGGGGTAGTAGCCGTCGGGACAGCCCGTTTGTTGACAAAAGCTGTGGAGCACGGTCTCGGTCCCGCTCGGGCTGAGTTCAAACACCGCGCCCGCATCGTACGCGCCGCCATCGAAAGCCGTGCCGTAAAGGTTCCCCTTCGTGTCCATGATCAGGCCCGCTCGAGGGTGGTAGCCGTCCGCGCAGGCCGCCAGGACGCAAAAGCTGTAGAGCAAAGTTTCGGTCCCGTTCGGGTTCAGCTTAAAAACCGTGCCGACCCCCTTCGCGCCGCCAGACTGGGCCGTGGCGTAAAGGTTCCCCGTTGTGTCCATGAGCAGGCCCGCATAGGGATAGTGGCCATCTGTGTGACTTGCGGCGAAGCTGTGCAGCACGGTTTCGGTCCCGCTCGGGCTAAGCTCAAACACCGTGCCCACACTACTCGTGCCGCCGTAGAGGGTCGTCCCGTAGAGGTTTCCCGCTGTGTCCATGACCAGATCCGCTCGGGGGTTGGAACCGTCCGGGCAACCCGTTTGGGCGCAGAAGTTGTAGAGCACCGTCTCCGTTTGGGCCTGCGCCGGGTGAGCGCCAATGAGCAGTGCCAATCCAGTGACTAGAAGAGGAATCGCTTGTGTGAACCTTGCGAACGACATAAACTTGTCCCTACTGACCGGAACGAGTTTGTCAACCTAATCCGATTTCGTCAACTGTAGAAGTCCTGAATTCGTAATGAAGCGCTAAACACTATTCCATCATCGAGATACGACCGCTTATGAAGAATGCCATTGTTGGAGTCGGCGGCGTTGTCGGCCAAAGAGTGCGAGCGATCTTCGGATTGTCCTTGCAAAATCCCTAATTCACCAACAATCCCGTCGTTAGAATTTCGTAATAAGTGCCGGAATGAAGTCGTGTCCTACCACGGCGGCGCAAGTAATGTCCCGCCGATTGGCCGCGCTTTGCGATGCTATTAGGCCACCGATTCGCTACAAGAAAGCGTACCGGAATGCGACGCAATGAGGGCGGCTGGAGGCCGATGGGCGGGCAGGTTGCGGCGGGATGCGGCGTGCGAAAACGGTGAAAGTCAAGAACCGGGCCATGCTCATGGGGAGGAGAGAGATAACGACTCGAGCGTTCCGCTCCGGCGACGGCACAAACAGTGACGGAGTAAAATAATGGGATGTACCACTACAATCCCTCGACCGCCCTGGAAGAACTGACCGAAGACGCGACCCTGCCCAATCCCGTCCACGTTCGCGACATGATGCTGCGCCGCAAGCTCACCGCCGACCAGTCGCTCGAGCTGAACCGGATCTTCATCGAATACCAGAAATTTTTCGGAGAGGCACAGAAGCTAGGCAAGGAGATCTTGAAGCGCCTGGCAGCATAGCTCTTCACAACTCACGTAGGGACAGATGCCCTCCTTCGGCTTCGCTCAGGACCTGTCAAGTCGGGCGAAGCCTGCCAGCGTATTCGCCGATATTATTCCCCGGCGCACAGATCAAGCTTTGCCGTGGATCTTAGCCCACCACCAGCGGACGCCGACGAACAGGAAACGCCAGTCGTGGAAGAATTCAGGCGGCTTGCCCTCGAAGGCGTGGCCGATGAATTGGAAAACCCATCCGATGAGGAAAAGACCTAGCGCGTACAGCCACAGGCGATGGAAGAAGATGCTGGCTATAAAAAGCGGGACCGAGAGCAGGATGGTCGGGATGCCCAGCGTGTGACACACGCGGTTCACCGGATGCTGATGACTGGAACCGTATTGCGAGATCCACTGCTCGTTGGTGCGTCCGCCCAGCACGCGAAGGATGATATCACGATCCGTACCGGGAAGAAGTCAGCATCGTCATGACAGCGGTTTACTCATAACCGCTGGAGTAACTACTGGAGCAACTGCTGGACTTCGAGCTTGACTGCGACCTGCGTCTCCGTCAAATTGTGACAACCCCATTCATTCGCAAAAACCAGAACGAGCGGGACGCGCGGCAATTCTATTCGATCATCACAACTAGTTGAGGTGAACGTGGTATTAAGCAATTTGCAGATTGTAAGACTGGCAGCAGGCGTTCTCGGTACAGTCGGTATGGCAGCGGTTTTGTGGGGACAACAGGCCGACGGTCCACGGCAGGGGATCTCGCTGGTCACAGATTGGAGCCATCATCATCTGGTCTACTCCCAGCAGACCGGGACCGATCTCGCGTCGGCGCTCCGCCACGAGCCGCGCTACTGGCAGCAATGGCTGCGCCGCAATGGAATGCAGTCGCCGATCCATGACCCACAAGCCAGTGATTCGCCGGCCGCTGATCCGCCGACCACTGATTCGGCGGCCACGAATCCGTTCCCCGAGAACGCAGCCACTCCCTTAACTGCGCCGCGAAAAAGATTCAAGCGCGACTGGGCTAAGTCACTCGGTCCCGGAGCCACTGTCGGTGCGGGCCAATACCCGGCGAAGTTCTCCTTCGGTGCCACCTCGGCCAGCTGCGGCAGCGATCCCCAGCCCGACTTCGTAGCCTTCAACACCAGTGTGCCCGGATCGGCGACGCAAGCCAGCATAGTCGCCTTTGACAATCTCTATTCCGGATGCACTGGCACCGTGCCCACGACTTACTGGGCCTACAATACCGGCGGCACCGTTCTGACCTCTACCACTTTGTCGCTCGACGGCTCTGAGTTGGCGTTCGTGCAAAGCAGCGCGGGCCATGCTCAGTTGGTTCTGTTGAAGTGGCAAGCCTCGACTACGGCCACCAGCACAAGCCCGGGCCCAATCAACGTGGTGACTGCAAGCCAGTATCCGACTTGCACGGTGCCCTGCATGACCACCCTGGCATTTAGCGGAGGCGCTAACGATACCAACTCGTCGCCGTTCTATGACTACAGCAATGACGTGCTCTATGCGGGGGATGACAGTGGGACGCTGCACAGATTCACGCCTGTATTCACTACCGGAGTGCCGTCCGAGGTAGCGACGGGTAGCTGGCCGGTGGCGCTGGCGCCCGGCCTAAAGCTCAGCAGTCCCGTCTATGATTCAGGCACGGGAAGAGTCTTTGTGGGGAGCGGATACAGCGGCTCCGGCAGCCAGCTTTTTGCAGTGGTGGGCACTACCGGCGCCACCGTTGGGACCAGCAGCAGCCTGGGGAAAGGCGCCGGTGTCTTCAGCGGCACGCTCGTGGATTCCTCGACGGGCACGGTTTTTGCCCTTGTCGGAAACGACGGTACCACCTTTTGCGGCTCCGGCGCGTGCAGCGCCGTCTATCAGTTCGCTGCCAATTTCACTTCTGGGACGGGAACCAAGGCCGCCGTGGGATTCGGCGGTGCCTTCCCTCTTTACGACGCAACCTTTGATAACGCCTACTACACATCAGCTAACGGCACCGGCAACCTCTACGTCTGCGGCGGAGGACAATTCTCCCCCGAACCAACCATATTCAGAATTCCGATCAATTCCGGCGTCATGTTCACGTCGTCCGTAGCCGGATCGGTGATCGGTCTCTCCAACACAGCCTGCTCTCCCGTAACCGAAGTATTCAACCCGGCAGGGACCGGCACGGACCGCATCTTCGCCAGCGTGACCAACAGCGGCGATGCGCAGGCATGCAGCAGTGGCGGTTGCGTCAACAACCTGACCATCGGCGCGTGGCAGCCCTCAACGAGTTATGCCGTAGGCCAGATGGTTCTCGATCCCTCCAGCTACTGGCAAGTCGTGGCCACCGCTGGCACCTCCAAGAGTGGCGCCGCTCCTTCCTGGATGGACACCTGCGGTCTGGAAACCACCGACGGCACGGTCACCTGGACGAATGCCGGATTCGTGACCCAATACACTCCTCAGGGGTGGCAAGCCGGTGCGTTTTGGTCCGTAGGCTTCCGGATTACTGACGGCAACAACAACCTCGAGTGCGCGCTTCAAACCGGCATCGCTTCCGGACCCACTCCTCCAGTATGGAACAGCGCCATCGGTGGCCTTACCACCGAAGTGACGGGCCTCCAATGGAGGAATGGAGGCCCTCTCCCCAGCCATGCCCTGCACGTCGCCGGCGGCACCAGCGGCATCATCATGGACAACATCGTAGGATCGGGCGTACTCGCCGGCGCTTCCCAGGTTTACTTCTCGACGCTCAGCAACGGCGGTTGTGGTGCGGGCAATGGGTGCGCCGTCCAGGCCTCGCAGTCGGCCTTGAACTGAAGACACGTCCTTCGAGATATAAAAAACGGCTGGCGAATTTGGCATGCCAGCCGTTCTTATTGAGATCGGGTCATTTAAAGTCAGGGGCCTTTGAACTCCGATGACCCAATAGTCAGATCGATCAGATGACCCGTTCTTTTGTTAGCGGCCGCCGCGGGACCCTCCACGGAACCCACCGCGGGAGCCTCCGACGGAGCCGCGTGCTGCGAAGCCGCCCCGAACCGCCGAACCGCGTCCATCAAAACCGCGTCTTTCAAAACCACGTCCCTCAAAGCGGCCGTCAAATCCGCGACCGTAGTAGCCGCCTCCGTAATACGGATGTCCCCAGCCGTACCAGGGGCCTGCGCCGATAAAGATCCCGTTCGCGAACCAACTCGGACCGTAGTAGCCGTAGGGCGCGCAGCTATACGGATAATCCGGGTAATAACCATAAGCGCAGACTGGCGGGCCAGCGACATAGCCGCCAAAGCCCACGCCCACTCCGACTCTGACCTCAGCCTGCGAATACGCGAGCGGCAAGGCCAGTAACGCAAGCAGTGCAACATATCTCAGATACTTCATTGTGAACCCCTTTCGTCTTTCATCCACTCGGCGATTCGTGGTTGGGATCCGCCGGAGGGGAAGGTACTTCAGTTTTTTTTTCTGAAGCGCCTACTTATTTGAACTCGGATCGGGGCGAAAAGTTGCGGGAAGACAAGTGGCTGATTTCAGCCATCCTGCGTGAAATCAACCAGTTGGAAGGTTTACCTCGGCAACAGCATTATCGTCGTCTATCGAGTTAAACGGAACATCGTAGAAATCGCGAGAGTGCTACAGGGATCACAACGCTGGCAATAGATTGCGGAAGTGAACGCTCGCGGCATTCCACCTACGCATGAAGAACAAGAGCCCACCGCGAGGGGTCAGGTAGGCTCTCTGGGGGAAGGTAAAGCCTGCGGCATTCTATTGTGGTTTGCCCTGCAGCAATCAAACAGTTAAATCTTGTTACGATTTCCGGAATGACCGGAGACGGCCGGTTCCTTGCGGTTTTTTTTGCAGGAAGAGGGCAGCGCTCCCGCTGGAAACTGGAGGACCGGCACCCGCCCCCAGAAATGCCAACGAACGAGCCACTCCAAGGGCTCTGATGATCCGACGATGCGGTCTGCCAGCGAAATGCGATAAACTCTTTGCACGGAAAACCATGACAGACGACGAGAAAAACCGAACGGGCAACCAGCCGAATCCCGGAGACCTCACACGGCGCGACTTTGCAGCCCTCCTGGTGAGTGCGGGCATTGCCGCATCCGTATCATCATCATCGACAGCGGCAGCCGACATTGGCATTGAGATGGTCGAGACTGATGTAGACATCAAGACTCCGGACGGAACTTGCGACGCCGCATTCATTCACCCGAAGTCACTATCTAAGTCCGGATCCTGTCCCGGAGTCCTGATCTGGCCCGACGCATTCGGTTTGCGGCCGTCGATGCGCACAATCGGCAGGAACATCGCTGCTGAGGGATATTCCGTCCTGGTGCCCAATCCCTTTTATCGCGTGTCCAAAGCTCCTTTTACGGATGCCTCCAAATTCAATTTCCAGAATCCGGACGATATGGCGAAACTCAAGCCGCTGATGGCGTCAGTGAACGCGCCCGGCAACGCCGAGAAGGATGCGACCGCTTACATTGCCTTCCTCGATGCGCAAAAAGAAGTGAACAAGGCAAAAAAGATCGGAACCCAGGGTTATTGCATGGGCGGAGCGCTCGTAGTGAAGACCGCCGCGACATTGCCCGATCGCGTTGGCGCCGGGGCGTCTTTCCACGGCGGAGGCCTGGTGACCGACAAACTCGATAGCCCGCATCTGCTCGCACCGAAGATTAAGGCTCGTATGTATTTCGGGATCGCGTCGAACGACGACGAGCGTCAGCCGGATGCCAAGGTCAAGCTGAAGGAAGCCTTTGCCGCCGCCAAGGCAGTAGCCGAAATTGAAGTGTATCCAGCCCTGCATGGCTGGTGCGTCCCGGATATGCCCGTCCGCGATGGCGCGCCGATCTATAACAAGGTCGAAGCCGAGCGTGCCTGGGGAAAACTTGTCGCCTTGTATAGAGCGGCTCTCGCCTAGCCGATCGCCCGCTCGAGATCGCGACCCGTGTGAGTATCTCCCGTCGGGCTACACGGACGGGCGAGACGCCCGTCCCCACACGAACACCATCGTTTACAATCCGCGTCGTTTACAATCCCGTCGTTTACAATCGAAGATTCTCTTTCGATTGGAAAACATAACCATGCACCGCTGGTCGCAACTCTTTATTCCTACTCTTCGCGAGGCTCCGGCTGATGCCGAGGTCGCTAGCCACAAACTGCTGGTCCGCGCTGGATACATCCGTCAGCTGGGCGCTGGGATCTATTCGTTCCTGTTCCTCGGCAATCGCACTACCCAGAAGATCATGGGCATCGTCCGCGAGGAGATGGACAAGATCGGACAGGAGTTCTACCTGCCCGCGCTGAATCCGCGCGAAATCTGGGAGGCGAGCGGGCGATGGACGGCCATGGGCGACAACATGTTTCGCCTGAAGGATCGCAAGGGCGCCGACCTGTGTCTCGGCATGACTCACGAAGAGGTCATGACCGACATCGCGCGCAAGGAGCTGCGCAGCTACAAGCAACTGCCGCAGATCTGGTATCAGATTCAGACCAAATTTCGCGACGAGCCTCGTCCGAAGTCGGGGCTGCTGCGGGTGCGCCAGTTCATCATGAAGGACGCTTACTCGTTTGATATCGACGCCGCCGGACTCGACGTCTCGTACCAGAAGCATCACGACACCTACTGCCGCATCTTCGACCGCTGCGGGCTGAAGTACATGGTGATCGACGCGCACTCGGGGGCCATGGGAGGATCGCAGTCGCAGGAGTTCATGGTGCGCACTCCGGCGGGCGAGGACCTGATCGTCAGCTGCGAGAAATGCGACTACGCGGCGAATATGGAGAAGGCGATTTCGAAACTTGCTCCGGTTGAAGACCTGAAGCCCGAGGGCGATGGCCAGCCGCTCGAAGTGCACACTCCGGGACGGAAAACGATTGAAGACGTGGCGCGGTTTCTGGGTGTGTCTCCTAAGAACAAGATCAAGACTTTGGCGATGATCATCACCGAGGAAGACGCAAAAACGGGCAAGGCTCGTGCGCGGGCCGTCGTGCTACTCATGCGCGGCGATCACCAGATGAACGAAGCCAAGCTCTCGACGGCGGTTGCGGGCAAAGAGACTCGTCCCATGCAGGAAGATGAGATCCGCGATCTGTTCCATTCCCCTGCCGGATACCTCGGCCCGCTGGGCATTGACTGGGCCAAGGACATCAAAGATTCGGGCAAGCCGATTCTGCTGGTGGATAAGGCGCTCGAAGGCCGCGTAAATCTGATCGGCGGCGCGAACAAAGAGAACTATCACGTGAAGAACCTGACGCCGGGCAAGACCTTTCATCCGACGGCTTACGTCGACCTGCGCAGCGTGAGCGCGGGCGAAGATTGCCCGAATTGTGGAGGTCCCCTGCGCATTGATACCGCAGTCGAGATTGGGCATATCTTCAAGCTGGGCTACAAGTATTCGGAATCCATGGGTGCGCGCGTCCTCGACCGGAATGGCAAGGAAGTGGCGCCGATCATGGGCAGTTATGGGATTGGCATCGAGCGCATTCTGACCGCAGCCGTCGAGCAGAGTAACGACGAGAACGGCTTCTGGCTACCGCCCTCGATCGCGCCATTCGAGGTGGTCGTGGTGTCGACTAACTCCAAGGACGAGGCGATCCGCAGCGCCTCCGAGGACATCGCCCGGCAGCTGCAAGCTTCCGGATACGACGTTTTGCTCGATGACCGGGACGAACGGCCGGGGGTGAAGTTCAAAGATGCCGACCTGGTGGGCATCCCCTTTCGTATCAATGTGGGAAAGAAGGTTACCGAAGATACTGTGGAAGTCGTTCGGCGCTCGACTCTCCAGCGGGACGACGTTAAGATTTCTGCCATAACCGAGTATTTCCGAGGACTGCGCCAAGCACCACCACAATGACGTGCCGTGGGTGTTCGTTAGCCCGCAGAGCAAGCCAGTAGAGCAGCCCTTAGCGCATGACGGGAAGCTCGCGATTGGAAGTTGCAACCAGCGATTTGGCAATTGTTTCTTATGGCGACTCTGAAATTAATCATAGGCGTGGCTGTAATCGCGGCGATGGTCATGGTTGGCTTCAAGCTCATCCCACCATACTTCGCGAACTACGAGCTTGAGGATGAGATCAAGACCGAAGCCTTGCAGGCAACCTACAGCACGCGCACGGAAGAAGATATTCGCGACGCCGTCATCAAGCATGCTCGCAACTACGATATTGCGCTGACGCCCAAGCAGGTGCATATTACGCGGGTTGGCGGCATGGGCACTGGCACTCTCGCCATTGAAGCCGAGTACAGCGTTCCGATCGACCTGCCCGGTTACTCGACCACTATCGACTTCCATCCTTCGTCGAAGAACAAAGGCATTTATTAGGGATAGCTGTTTGGTGTTCGTTCTCCGCTGGCAGTAGCCGGCCTCGCAGCATTCCCGGAACCGCCAGCCCGATGCGTCCATGCCTCCACACCCGTCTATCGTTTGATACGCATCCAAGTGGGTGTAGGGGTCGCTTTGTGATTTAGAATCAATCAGACCCACGCCTTAGATCCAAGTTCGATTCGGACTGAGAATTGCCCTTGTTCGTGATGAACAGTTGTCTTGATGGCCATTAAGCTGAAAATCCCGGCGACGCGAAGCACTGGCCAGCGCGGGAGAAGCCGCGGGCAAAGCAGTCTGCTCGCCCGCGACCCCATCGTGCGGATCGCCCTGCTCGGTTTTCTCTCGCTGTCCCTGCTGGTGGTCGGCTTTTTTGTCTACTGGTATGTGAAGTACGACCGCATCATCGAGCAGCGTTTCCGGGGCCCGGTATTCGCCAGTTCGGCTAAGATTTTCGCTTCTCCGCAGGTGGTGAAGATCGGATCGAAGTTGACCGTCTCCGAGGTTGCGGCGGAGCTGCGTCATGCGGGCTATTCCGAAAAGGAGGGCGAATCTCCGCTGGGCAGCTATCGTCTGCATGGCGGCTCGATTGAAATTCTGCCCGGACCCGAGTCTTATCACAGTCCCGAACCGGCCACCATCAGCATCGCCGACGGAACGGTTTCGGCCATCAACAGCCGGGCCTCTGGGGATCTGGAGGCCTATGAACTCGAGCCCCAGATGCTGGCTTCGCTGTTCGACGCCGAACAGCGTTCCAAGCGGCAGTTGGTGAAGTACGACGATATTCCCAAGATTATTGTGGAGGCGGTTACGTCTATCGAAGACCGCCGCTTCTTCCAGCACAGCGGAGTCAATTTCATGCGCCTGGCCGAAGCTGCTTGGATTGACTTCACCCATCAGCGCCATCAGCAGGGCGGTTCGACCATCACGATGCAGCTCTCGCGGGCATTCTTTCTGAGCCCGGAGAAAACGTTCAGGCGCAAACTGATCGAAATCCTGATCGCGGTGGAGTTGGAACAAAAATTCTCCAAGCAGCAGATTTTCGAGTTCTACGCTAACCGCGTCGATTTGGGACAGCGCGGATCGTTCACCATCTCCGGCCTAGCCGAAGGATCCCGCTCCTATTTCAACAAGGATCTGAAAGACATCAACCTGCCGGAAGCCGCGCTGCTCGCGGGATTGATCCAGGCGCCCAGCTATCTTTCGCCGTATCGTCATCCCGAGCGGGCCCTGGAACGGCGCAATACCGTGATCGAGTCCATGGTTGACACTCACGCCATCACGCGAGAGCAAGCCGATAAAGCCAAGGCGGCGCCGCTGAAACTGGCCCCGCCGAACGTTGAGGCGAGCGACGCGCCGTACTTCGTGGATATGGTTCGCGACACCATCATCAGCAAACTGAACGAGCACGAGGTCAACGACCAGGAGTACCGCATCTACACGACGCTCGATCCCGCACTGCAACGGGCGGCCGCGCAAGCGGTCGAAGCCGGCGCCAAGCTGGTGGACGATCAAGTCACGAAGATGCGTACGCACAAGAAGAAAATCGGGAAGAACAAGTTTGAGACCACCGTTACTCCCGGCCCGCAGGCGCAGATTGCGCTCATCGCGATGGATCCCCATACTGGCGAAATCAAGGCGCTGGTGGGCGGACGGAATTACGGAACGAGCCAGCTGAACCACGCGCTCGCCAAGCGTCCCACCGGATCCATCTTCAAACCGTTTGTGTACGCGGCCGCCATGAATACGGCGCTCGACGGCTCACAGACCGTGATCACTCCAGCCTCCACGGTTCCCGACCAGCCCACGACGTTCTCCTACGGCGACCAGATCTATGAGCCGCGCAACTACAAAGAGGAGTACCACGGGGACGTCACGCTCCGCTACGCACTGGCCCTTTCGCTCAACAACGCGACTGTCAAACTGGCGGAAGAAGTGGGCTATGACAAGGTGGCGGATCTGGCCCGGTCCGCCGGAATCGCATCGGTGAAAGCCACGCCGGCGATGGCACTGGGAGCCTACGATGCCTCACCCGTCGACATGACGTCCGCCTACACCAGTTTTGCGAACGGCGGCGTGCGGCTTTCACCTGTGTTCGTAAATTCGGTGCGCAATG
Organism: uncultured Acidobacteriaceae bacterium; assembly: GCA_963789205.1. Taxonomy (GTDB): domain Bacteria; phylum Acidobacteriota; class Terriglobia; order Terriglobales; family Acidobacteriaceae; genus Acidiflorens. The sequence continues at coordinate 353,876 of CAWBJV010000004.1, read as the reverse complement.
CTAAGGGCGACATCATCGTCAACTTCGGAACCGAGAAGAAGCAGGTTCTCGATCCGCGCATCGCCTTCCTCATGACTAATATGCTCGAAGGCGTCGTGAACTTCGGCACCGCCTTCGGGGTTCGCTCCCGCGGATTCACCGCCCCGGCGGCAGGTAAGACAGGCAGTTCGCACGACGGCTGGTTCGCCGGATACACCAGCAATCTCCTGTGCATCGTCTGGGTGGGATACGACGATTACAGCGACATTCGCCTGAGCGGCGCGCAGACTGCCGCCCCCATTTGGGCCGAGTTCATGAAGAAAGCGGTTACGCTGCCACGGTATTCGGACGTGAAGTCCTTCTCCCAGCCGGAAGGCGTGGTGGATGTGCAGCTCGATAAAATCACCAATCGCCTGGCAACGCCTTCCTGTCCAGACACTTACACGATTGCCTTCGTGGCCGGCACCGAGCCTCACGATACCTGCGACCAGAGTGGCGGCGTGCAGGGCTTCTTCTCCCGCATGTTCGGCGGAAATTCCGAGAAGGCTCTGCCTCCGCCTACCACGAACGGGAACCCGCAGCCCGCAGCCGGTGTCCAATCTGAAGAAGAGGCCAGCAAAAAGAAAAGCTTCTTTGGCAAGATTGTCGGCGTGTTCAAGGGGGACAGCACCTCCCCAAAGAATGACAAAAATGCGCCACCGCCGTCTAAAAGTAGTGACAGCGGCGCGCCGCCGCAGTAATCTAGAGTTCGTCTGAAGGTCGTTTGAAAGTTTGTCTGGCGTTCGATCGTGTTCGGCCCGGGGGTGTATATGCGTTCCTGGATCCGCGTCGGCTCCGTTTCACTTCTCTTCTTCTCCTTTGCGCTTTTCGTCCTCCCATTGCAGGCTCAGAATTCCGAACAATTGGAAGTCGGCCCTCCGCCGCTGCACCGCGCCGATCCACCCGCTCCTGGAGCGACGCCCGAGGAACTCGAACGACGAGGCGACGAACTGCGCACGCAGAAGAACTTTCTCGACGCGGTGGACTATTACCAAGCCGCACTGAAAGGGGCGCCGGCGAGCGCGTCTGTATTTAACAAAATCGGGATCTGCCAGCTCATGACGCAGCGCTACAAACCTGCCAAGAAGAGTTTCGAACACGCCATCCGGGCCGATCACAAACATGCCGACGCTTACAACAATCTCGGCGTCATTTATTACCAGGCGCATAACTACAACGGAGCGATCAAGCACTACGAGAAAGCGATCTCGTTGAACAACGACGCAGCCTCCTACTACAGCAACATGGGTGCGGCCTATTTCGGCAAGAGACAATTCGAAAAAGCCATACAGAACTATTCCAAAGCGATGGAGCTTGATCCCGACATCTTCGAGCGCACCTCGCGCGCCGGAGTTCTGGCCCAGCTTCCTTCTCCTGAAGACCGGGCCCACTACGACTACGTTCTCGCCAAGCTGTACGCCAGAACAGGCGTGCCAGAGCGTTCCCTGCACTATCTGAAGAAGGCGATGGAAGAGGGTTACAAAGACATCAAGAACGTTTACAGAGACAACGAGTTCAGCACTCTGCGCAACGATCCTCGCTTCGCGGAACTGATGGCCGCCAAGACCACGTCCATCCCGGATTAGAAGCCGAAACCTTGCTGGCAGGGAACGAGCTAGAGAAAAGCGGGAAAATCCGAGAATCCCCGAAACTTTCCCGCGGCAACTGGGTTTTCAGGTTCAATGCTCCTGAAAACAACAGGGTGAGTAGGGAGAAACAATCACCCGCCGGTTGCTAACCCGAGCACGCCCCAAGCAAGCAACCGGTGGGTGAATCAGCCTTCAGCACTCAGCATTCAGCTTCTCTCGGAAATGTAGTCTTCTACTACCTGCTTCCATTTGCCCTGGGCTTTCAGGATGTATTCGACCGCGTCGCGGGCAGCGCCGTCTCCTCCTGCGTGGGACGTGGCCCAGTGAGCTTCGGCTTTGACCTCGGGGCGCGCGTTCTTCACCGCGATCGCCAAGCCGCATTTGCGCATCGCTGGCAGATCAATTACGTCGTCGCCAACGAAAGCGGCCTCGGTGGCGGTGATCCCATCCTTTTCAAGAATTTGCGCAAACACAGACGCCTTGTCCTGAATGCCCTGGTACACGTGGTCAATCTTCAGATCGCGCGCACGCAGAGCAACGGTTTCGGAGATGCGCTTGGTGATAATCCCGGTCTTGATTCCCGCGAGGCGGGCGAGAGAAATAGCGGTGCCGTCGTGGGCGTTGAACCCCTTGGCCTCTATCAGGCTGGTGCTCTGGAGGCCGAAGCCGCCCTGCGTTTCTGTCCGGGAGACGCTCTGGGCAGACTTTTCGAGAAGACTTTGAGCTCCAGATTGCTGGCCTCCGGCGGGCGCGGGAAAGATCCAGATTTTGCCGTCGGTGAGGACGCCGTCCACGTCGAAGATAATGAGTCTAATTTTGCGGGCGCGAGCGCTGGCGGATGGTTTGGGCATCGCGAAATTCTAGCAGGCCGCGGGAAAAACTCGGCTTCGCATCAAAGCTTAGCTTTAGCGATGCCGTAATTCTTCGAAATCAAAACTAAGGTAGTTCATCCCTTGGCCCAATCCTCCCATTCCAGTCCTTTGACCCGGCTGAACTCCCTCCCATTGGCGGTGATCAGCGTCAACTGGTGGCGCAATGCCTGTCCAGCAATCAACAGGTCGTAAGCCCCGATCGGTTTTCCCACGGCTTCGAGGTTGGCTCGCACCCGGCCCGCAACTTTCGCATCTTCGGGCTCGAAGGCCAGCAGGCTCACCGGACCCGCAAAGAACGTCTCTACCAGCCGCGCGTTGGCTTCCGGACGGGCACTCTTCGCAACCCCATACCAAAGCTCAAACGCTACGACGGAAGAGACCAGCACCTTTGCGTCCGCGGCAATGGCCCTCTGCAGTCGGGTCCGGACCGAGGACTCCCTGCTGTTGATCAATGCAATGCACGCGTTGGTGTCGAGCAGATACATTACCTGAAGATCTCACGACGCGGTGTCAGCGGTTGGTTACGCTCCTTGCCCTTACCGAGGAGGAAACCTCCTTCCCTAAGTCCGTCCAGTTCCGCAAACCACTCGGTAGTATCAGCGATGAACGGCTCCAGGAGGACTCCCTCTGCAACCCGGCGCACGCGAACCTGACTACCCTCAAAGCGAAACTCGCGCGGCAGGCGCACTGCTTGGCTGCGTCCATTGCGGAAGAGCTTGGCGATTCCGGTATTCGGCATGGGCAATTCCCCCCTCGCTTATGAGTATATACTATAAATAGCTACCATGATACTGACTAATGGTATATACCACAAAATTTGGAGGCTTGCAAACAAAGAAGATTACGCGCTGGCTTTGTCGATCCGTGCTTCGTCAATCAACGACACCGGCTTGTCGCCTGACGCCGCCGTCTCTAACTCCAATTGCTCCTGCCCGCTGAGCGCGGAAACTTTTCCGCGATAACTTTTGAGGTGCCGCTGCGCGGTTTCGAATGCTTCCTGCGCTTTGTTCAGATTCTTGCCGACGTTTTCGAACTGGTTCTGGAAAAAGTCAAACGACTTCTGAGCCTTGGCAAGTTCGGCGCGGCTCTTCTCGAAGCGGCTCGCGACTTCGTACCATTTGTGCACCAGCGCAATCGTGTGCAGCGTCATCAGCAAGGTGTTGGGCGAGACGGGAAAGACATGCTGCTCGTTCATCCAGTCGCCCAGTTCGCGGTTGCGGATCACTTCCATGTAAAGCGTCTCGCTTGGCAAATACATGAGCGCGATTTCAGTCGTGCCATTCTCCGGCTGGATGTACTGCTGAATGCGCTTGGCTTCAGCCTTCATCACCCGCACCAGCGCAACACGCGCCGCTTCAATCTCAGCTTTGTCGTTGCTCTCGAAGAGCGCAATCACTTGCTTGCGCGGAAACTTGGCGTCGATCGGCAGCTTGCGGTCGGGGAAATAAATCACCGCGTCGGCGCGTCCTCCGCCCTCGCCCGGCGATGACTGCAGCGCGAACATATGCGCGGGCAGGAAGTCCGCGAGCAGCCGCTCAAGGCTCGCTTCCCCGAACTGGCCACGCAGATGCGGAAGCTTAAGCAGGTTGTTGAGGTCGTTAATCGAGTGGCCTAGCGCGCCCACTTCGCGGAGCTGCTCTTCCGCATTCTTCAAGTGTTGCTGAACTTTTTCGAACTGAGCAAATCCTTCTTTGATGTTCTGATCGAGCTTCACCTGCACCTGCTCTGTGATCGCCATCAGCTTCTGGTCGACGCGATCGCGAATCGAGTCGAGACTCTGTGCGGTCTGCTGATTCAGGCTCTGAAATTCGACCTTAAGCTGCTGCGTAGTGAGCAGCAGAGAACTGGTCATCTCGCTGCGGCCGTCGCTCAGGCTCCGGTTTTGTTCTTCTCTTCCCGCTGCAAGTTGCTGCTCGACCGAGCTCCGGATCTCCGAAAACCCTTGCTGGATGCGGTCTGTGACCTGCTGGCGGAGGTCCCCCTTAGTCTGCTCCAGCCTACTGGCCATATCGGCAGTCGCGGAGCTGAACTTCTGGCCGAGGCTGGTACCAAGACTATCGAGCAGGCTCGCAACTTGCGCTTTTACATCCACTTGCGCGGCAGCCGAAACACGGCGCAATAGAACAGCCGAGAACCCAAGCAGGACAAGGGTTCCGACGAGCACGGTAACCAGCAGTATGGTCTCCATCGTAAGTCGCTGAGCTGAATTCTAGAGGTTAGCGTGAGAGATGGAAAGCGGAACTTTATTGGATGTTCCCCGCGCCGAAACGCTGTCCGCAAAATTATGCTCAGGGCCCTGGCGATTGCATTCGCGATGTTGGCGGTAAGTCTTGGACCCTGCGCGGCAGAAACAGCTCCGCCCGCAGTGGACGCCCGGAACAATGACATCCATAGTAAGCAGCCCACCCCCCACTCGAACTCGGCGGCTGGATCCTCTTCTGGAGAAGACTCCGCCGCCGAGAACGAACTCTTGGCATCGGCAAACAAGAGCCGTGAACTGGCCGGCACGCCGCCGTTGCGCATGGATGAAAGTCTGCGCGAAGCGGCGCGAGCGCATGCCCGGCGGATGGTTGATAGCGAGCGTCTCGATCATCAGTTCTCCGGTGAGCCCCCCCTGCTCGAAAGAGTTGCCCAGGTCAGCGCGCTGAACATCTCACTGAAAATCGATCGCGCCGGCGAGAATGTCGCCTACGCTCCTTGCGCTCCTGACGTGCATGAAGCTCTGATGCACTCGCCCCCGCATCGCGAAAACCTGCTTGATCGCGGTTTCAATGTCGCGGGCGTCGCGGCCATCTGGAGCAAAGGCCGGCTGTACGTGGTCCAGGATTTCGCGCACGAGATTCCGTCGTATTCCGCGCGGCAGAGCGGAAAATTAGTGGGCCAGGCCATCGGTGAAATACGTCAACAGGCGGGGCTGCCGGATCTCATCCAACTCACGCCGCCGAAGCTTGACGAGAGCGCCTGCTGGCTGGCCAGAGAGAACCTTCCAAACGCTCGCCTGCTCGCAACCGCCTACGACAATCGAAAAATTATTACATATACGCAGAGCCATCCGGAAGTATTGCCGCAAGCCGCGCTGCGGATGCTGCGGGACCCGGGGGTTCGCCAGTTTGCTGTTGGCGCTTGCTACGCGCGAAATGCAACGTATCCTACCGGGACTTACTGGGTCGCGATTCTTCTCTATTGAAATTATCCATCTTCTTGAATTCTGGCTAGCTCGCGGCACGCGGACAGGGGCGCCCGCGCCACACGGGCCTGCCACACGTGCGGTGTGCTAATCTGCGAGCATCTGGCTTGTCCGCATGGAACCTGCACCGCGAATCCGCATCGGGACTGCCGGCTGGTCGTATAAAGACTGGGATGGCATCCTGTATCCGCCGGAAGTGACGCGTAAGAAAGTGCATCCGGTCGAATTTCTTGCGAGATTCTTTGACGTCATCGAAATCAACACTTCGTTTTATGGACACATACGGCCAGAACTGGGGCGTCTGTGGTCGCGGAAGGCAGCGGCGGTCAATCCAAATTTTCTTTTTACCGCGAAGCTGCACCGGTCGTTCACACATTCTCCACTGGCGGTAATGGAACCAACTTCGGCGGCCAGCATCCGGCCGAATGACCAGGACGAACGACTTGCCAGAGAAGGTCTCGACTCGCTGGCCTCGGAAGGCAAGCTGGGCGCGCTGCTCATTCAGTTCCCGGTCTCGTTCAAGAACACCAGCCTGAACCGCGAATACCTGGAGCAGTTACTGCGGCAGTTCATCGAGTATCCGCGAGTGGTCGAAGTGCGGCACGAGAGTTGGGATAATCCGGAGACCATCGCCGAATTCATGCGCCACAATGTCGGTTTCTGCAACATCGATCAGCCGGTGCTGGGGCGTTCGCTCGGACCGACCGAGCATGTCACGTCGGGCGTCGGATACGTCCGCCTGCATGGCCGCAACTATGAGCAGTGGTTCGACAGCGATAACCGCAACGACCGCTACAACTATCTCTACAAGCCCCCGGAACTGGAGAAGTGGAAAGAAAAAGTGGAGAGCATCGCGCGCCGAGCTGAGTCGACCTTTGTTATCGCGAACAATCATTTTGAGGCGAAGGCCGCAGTGAATGCGCTGGAATTGAGGCATCTGCTGGACGGAAAGAAAGTTCGCGCCCCGGAGACGCTGGTGAAGCATTATCCCGAACTGAAAGAGATGATTGAGATGGAAGACGCAGGCGGGGAATACTCGCTGCTGGGGTGAAGAAACATGCGGGGTTTGCTGTAGAGGTGATACGACAAACGCTGTATAGAATCCCTGCCGCGGCTGTAGCACCATTGTGCGATGTCCTCGCGCCGCTTGGATGATCGAATCCGAGAACTGTCCGCCAAGGCTGTAACGGCCGAGGATTCTGATTTGGACGCGACCTTTACCGGGCTGCAATCCTCCCTCCAGGAACATACCAAGCGACTGAGAAAAATGGCTGCTGAGCAATTTGCCGGCGCCGCGGAAAAAAGAAAAGAGCGGCGATCGGCAGGAACACCAAAATAAATCAGCACTTACTAAGTGTAACGAAAGCGATATTCTGCTAGACTCTCGGCTAAGACCGAGGGCAGGTTGCTGACTCGGACAAGTTAATGGGGGCTATCTTAAGGAAAGTCTTTCGAAAGGCCGCCGAGAACTAATCGGGAACTAATATTGGGGCAGTCGCTGGAACTTGATCTGGCCGATCACAACTACGTAAGATTTCCAAGCGGCTCGCCCAGGGGTGAGCCATGGCATTGCACCCTGCTAAGCGCCACTTTCCGGAAGAATTGCCAGTCGAGTGGGACCCAATCCGGCGGGCCCTGGAAGAAAACGAAGACTGGTATCGCGACCTAGTTGAGCACAGCCAAGACCTGCTGTGCATCCACGACCTTCAAGGCCGATTCCTGTCGGTCAATCCCGGTCCAGCGCGTCTGCTGGGTTACAGCGTAGAAGAAATGCTGCAGAAGCCGATGCGGGATTTTATCGATCCGCAATTCCGCGGTCAGTTTGATGACTACCTGCGCGAGATCGAACGCACAGGGGAATCTCGCGGCCTGATGGCGGTTTTGACACGATCGGGGGAGCAGCGGATCTGGGAGTATCACAACACGCTGCGAACCGAAGGAGTGGCAACGCCGATTGTGCGAGGAATCGCGCACGACGTCACGGAGCGCGTGCGGGCGGAGAAGGCGCTGCGCGCGACCAACGAAGAGCTGCTGAAGACGGCGCGGGAGCGGGAGCGGATGCTCCACGAACTGACGCTGTTCCGGACGTTGCTGGACCAATCGAACGATGCCATTCGGGTAGTGGATCCGGAAACCCTGCGTTTCCTCGATGTGAATGAGAGGGCATGCGTAGAACTGGGCTACAGCCGGGAAGAGCTTTTGTCCATGACGGTTTTTGACATCGCCCCGGGCGCCGACGAAAGTTCGCGGGCGCGGGTGGTGCAGCAGTTGCGGGGGCCGGGATTCGCAATCATTGAAGGAGTGCACCGGCGGAAAGATGGAACTACGTTTCCGGTGGAAGTGAATCTCGGAAGGGTGCAACTGGACCGGGAGTATGTCGTGGCCGTGTCGCGCGACATCACGGCTCGGAAGCGGGCGGAAGAGAGGCTGCGAGAGTTCGAAAGAGTGGTGGAGAATCTGGAAGAGATGATCTTCGTGTTGAATCGGGAGTACCGGTATGTGATCGTGAACCGGGCGTTCCTGACCCATTGGGGGATGACGAAAGAACAGGTTGTTGGACGTCTGGTAGCGGACGTGTTGGACTGCGAGGTGTTTAAGTCAGTGGTCAAACACAAACTGGATGAGTGTTTCCAGGGCAAGGTCGTCACCTACGAGATCACGTATAGCTATCCGGAGATAGGTGAGAGGGACATATCGGTCACCTATTTGCCCGTAGAAGGTTCGGCGGGCATTGATCGCGTGGTGTGCGTTCTGCGCGACATCACGGAGCGGAAGCGGGCGGAGGAGGCGTTACAGGACAGTGAAGCGCGGGAACGGGCCAGAGCGAAGGAGTTGGAGACGGTGCTGGAGACGGTGCCCGTCCCGGTTTACATCTCGCATGACGCCGAGTGCAGACGGATTACAGGCAATCGGTCGGCATATGAACAGCTACGTATCGCGGGAGGTAAAAACTTTTCGAAAAGCGCGCCGCCCGAGGAGCAGCCCGGGTTCCGCGTGATGCAAGATGGAGTGGAGATTCCAGCGGATTTATTGCCAATGCAGCAGGCGGCAGCTACGGGGGAGCCGGTGTATGGACGCGCATTGACGATGGTATTTGAGGATGGCGCCGAGCGGGAGACCGTGATGAATGCGGTTCCGCTGCTGGAGGAGAACGGCGAGCCTCGGGGAGCGGTGGGGGCATCGATCGACTTGACAGAATTGAAACAGGCGGAGAAAGCGTTGCGGGAAAGCGAAATGCGATTCCGTACGGTGTACGAGCGGTCTCCGGTTGGCATTACTCTGGTGGATTCGCGCACCGGGCGGTTCCTGCAAGCCAATCCGAAGTTCTGCGAAATCGCCGGACGCAGCGAAGAAGAGCTGCTGCGGATCGACGTGGGAAGCATGACTCATCCCGATGATGTTGAGCACGGCAGTGAATACCTGCAGCAACTCGCCGAGGAAAAGCTGGCGAATTACGAGATGGACAAAAGATATCTTCGCCCGGATGGATCGGTGCGCTGGGTGAAGATTCTGGTGGTGCCGATGTGGAGTAAAGGAGAGAAACGGCGATGGCACATGGCGCTGGTGCAGGACATCACCGAACGGAGGCGCACCGGAGAGGCCTTACGGCAAAGCGAGGAACGGTTCCGGGTAGCACTAAAAAATTCTCCGATTACGGTGTTCAACCTGGACCGGGGGTTGCGCTACACCTGGATGCATAACTCTCAGCTTCCGGCGCCGAGCTCTTATATGGGAAAGACGCTGAGCGAATTCGTCGGCCGGGAGGAGGGTGAGCGCACCGCGGAAATCCGGCGGCGAGTGCTGGAAACCGGAGTGGGAGTGCGCCATCAAGTAGAGGTCGCTGACGGCGGCAAGAAGCGCTACTTCGATACGACGATCGAACCGGTTTTGGACTCTTCGGGCGCGGTGATTGGACTGACCGGCGCCAGCATGGACGTCACCGAGCTCCGGGAAGCAAGTGAAGCGTTGCGCGAAGCCAAGAAAAAGCTCACGGAAGAAAAGCTTTATCTGGAGCAGGAAATCGATACAGAGCTGGGGTTCGGAGAAATCATCGGGCAGAGCAAGGCCCTGCAAGCGGTCATGGAGCAGGTGGGAAAAGTGGCGGCCAGCGACGCTACCGTGCTGCTGCTGGGTGAAACGGGAACAGGTAAGGAACTGGTGGCCCGGGCGATCCACCGGTTGAGCCAGCGCGCCAACAATAGTTTCATCAAATTGAATTGCGCGGCGATTCCGTCGGGGCTGCTGGAGAGCGAGTTATTCGGTAATGAGAAGGGCGCATTCACTGGAGCGGTAAGCAGAAAAATAGGACGACTTGAGCTGGCCGACAAGGGCACGCTGTTTCTCGACGAGATCGGGGAGATTTCGCTGGCGTTGCAGCCGAAGCTGCTGCGGGTTTTGCAGGATCAGGAGTTCGAGCGGCTGGGTGGAACGCAAACGCTGAAGGTGAACTTTCGTTTGATTGCGGCCACGAACCGGGATTTGGCTGATGTCGTGCGGCAGAACGAGTTTCGGAGCGACCTGTATTACCGGCTCAACGTGTTTCCGATCCGCGTGTCCCCGTTACGGGAACGGCGGGAGGACATCCGGTTGCTGGTGGAACATTTTGTGCAGAAGTGCTCCCAGCGGATGAACAAGTCGATCACGAGCATTCCAAAGAAAACCATGGACGCGCTCATGGAGTGGAAGTGGCCGGGGAATGTGCGCGAGTTGGAGAATTTTATCGAGCGGTCCGTGATTCTGACGCAAGGTTCGGTGCTGGTGGCGCCGTTAAGCGAACTGACCCCGATTGGCACGGAGGAGAAGAGCGTCGATGAAACGCTGGAGGCCACGGAACGCGAGCACATTCTCCGCGCTTTGCGGGAGAGCCGCGGACAGATTGGCGGGCCGAAAGGGGCAGCGATGCGTTTGGGGTTGAAGCGGACAACCCTACAATCGAAGCTGAAGCATTTTGGAATCAATCCGCGGGGGAAGCCGCTCGGGCAGTAGGTCACTGCGGCTCAGCCGCTGCCATACGTCTCTCAACTTTGTTTTGCTCTTCGTGACATTCTTTCTGAGCTTGGGAAATTGAAAGACGGGAATTGACACACGCAGGCCGGAGCACTCGTGGAAGACGGGTAGATGCCGAAGGTCGGGCGGTTCGGTTACAATCCTCGCGCGCATGAACCGCGAATATAACAAACAATATAGCCATGAATTGGGGCGCGACATGGAGTCGCTGGTGTTCGGGCATGCCGGGCAACCAATCCTCGTTTTTCCGACATCCAGAGGACGTTTTTTTGAGTATGAAGATGCAGGAATGATCCGCGCGTTGGCCGGGAAGCTGGATGGGGGCGCGATCCAGGTCTTCTGCGTAGATAGCGTCGATGGCGAGAGTTGGTACAACAAGGACGCTCATCCGGGAGCGCGGATCTGGCGGCACGTGCAGTACGAGCGTTATGTGATCAACGAGTTTCTGCCATATTTGAAGTGGAAAAACTGGTCTCCGCAGATCGCGGTGACGGGGTGCAGTTTCGGCGGTTATCATGCGCTGAATCTTTCCCTGCGGCATCCGGATGTGGTTTCGTCTTGCGTGACCATGAGCGGATCCTTCGATATCAAGAGCTTCCTCGACGGCTATTACGATGACAATGTCTACTTCAATAATCCGACGGATTACCTGGTGAACTCGGGCGATGAGTGGTTCCTGAGCCGGTACCGGCAGATGAAGATTGTGCTGGGAACGTCCGATTGGGATATGTGCCTGGATGCGAATGTGAAGATGGCGGGGATTCTGCAGGGCAAGGGGATTCCGCATTGGTTGGACATCTACAGCGACAACAGTAAGCATGATTGGCCGCTGTGGCAGCGGATGGCGGGAAAGTATTTTTAGGGACTGGTCGTTTAGTCGTTGGTCGCTAGTCGTTAGCGAAAAAAACAATTGTGGTTTGACGAGGTCTTAATTATGGCGAGCAAAACAATCGGAATTCTTTTTGGGATGGAGAATACGTTTCCGCCGGCATTGGTCGAGAAGGTCAACTCCATGAAGGCCGAGGACGTTACGGCGGAATTTGTGAAGATTGGCGGAATCCGGATGGATGAGCCGAAGAAGTACGCCGTCATCATTGACCGGATTTCACAGGACATCCCTTTCTACCGGGCCTATTTGAAGAACGCGATGCTGCAGGGGACGATTGTGATTAACAATCCGTTCTGGTGGACGGCGGATGACAAATTTTTTAATTATGCGTTGGCGCACAAGATGGGCGTGGCAATTCCACCTACTGTGATTTTGCCGCATCACGAGCATCCCCCGGATACTACCGATAGATCGATGCGGAATTTGATGTATCCGCTGAATTGGGAAAAGGTGTTTGCCTATGTTGGGTTTCCCGCGTTCTTGAAGCCTTATTCTGGCGGCGGCTGGAAACACGTTTATAAGGTGCATTCTCCGGAGGAGTTCTTTCACAACTACAACCGGACGGGCGATCTGTGTATGACGTTGCAGCATGGCGTGGAGTTTGAGGATTATTACCGCTGTTACGTAGTGGGGCAGGAGACGGTGCACATCATGAAGTACGATCCGAAACTTCCGCACCATGAGCGCTATGTGAAGGGGAACCCCCAGCCCGGAACGAAGTTAAAGGAGCGGATCGAGAAAGATGCTCTGGCGTTGTGCCGCGCGCTGGGCTACGACCTGAACACCGTGGAGTTTGCGGTGGAGGACGGCGTCCCTTATGCGATTGACTTCATGAACCCGGCTCCGGATGCAGAGGCTACGTCAGTGGGGCAGCAGAATTTTGAGTGGATAGTGGATGCCGTAGCGGAGATGGCGGTAGGTAAGGCGCTGAGCGGTCAGAATCCGGTGGAGGAATTGCGCTGGGCGGCGTTCTTGAATGGCCCGAAGTGGGAGGAGACCCGTGCGCCGAAGGTGCGGAAGAAGGCGTAGAGGTAGGACCGAGGGCAGTTTTTTGGCCGCGTAAAAGCCGCGCTAGCTTCTCGCGGCCAGTCGCTGCTCCACCAATTCCTCGATTCGGTTGAGGACTTGGTCCTCGCTCATGTTTGTCGAGTCGAGCACCACGGCATCTTCCGCGGCCACCAACGGAGAAGCCGCACGCGTGCGGTCCCGCCGGTCGCGCTCGCGAAGTTCCGCAGCCATCGTCTGCGCCGATGCGCCTTTCACCTGCTGCTGGTCCTGCCGCCGCTGCTCTCGAATCACGGGGTCGGCATCGAGAAAAATCTTTAAGTCGGCGTCAGGAAAAACTTTTGTCCCAATGTCGCGGCCCTCCATTACGACGCCGCCGCCGATGCCCATTTCGCGCTGCCGCTCCACCATCCACTCTCGCACCCTGGGATGGACCGACACGCGAGACGCCGCCTCGGTCACATCGCGGTCGCGGATGCGCGCGGAAACGTCTTTTCCATTGAGCAGGACGCGATGGCCGCCGATGGAGCGCTCAAGAGTAATGCGCGAATCCTGCGCCATCTTCAGCAGCGCACCCTCGTCATCAAATGACGCGTCCCCCTCGATCGCCCGCAGCGCCAACGCACGGTACATCGCCCCGCTCTCCAGGTTCACGTAGCCGAGTTTGCGCGCCAGGCGGGAAGCGATCGTGCTCTTGCCCGCTCCGGCGGGACCGTCGATGGCGACGATGAGTTTGCGTTGGGATGGATCGGTCATCGTGGGAATGTGCGATTTTACATGGCTCGCGCGTCGAAAACCACGGGACCATGGGGTGATGGAACTTTGATCGTGTGGGGACGGGCGCCCTCGCCCGTCCAAGCCGAGCAAAACTCGGCAAGCTCTTTGCCGGCGTGACCACTCGTTTCAACGTAGCCAAGCCCTAGATTTTACGAGCCCCTCGTCTCTTTGCTGTTCAGGTGACGCGTTCGGGGCGGCGATTCTTGGGGACATATGCCTGCTTCGGCGGAGTCACCTGCAGCAGCGACTTGCTTCCGACATGCACGAAGCTTAATTCGCGCGCCGAAAGCAAGGCATGGATTGCTCCTTTCACACGGGTCCGCGGAACGAAGTTTGCCAGGAAGTTCTCGACCTCTCCCTCGTCCACTGCCACCACGCAGTCGAGATATTTCGAGACCAGCGCCGAGAGCGCTTCCGGGACCGAAATCCCCACACCCTCGCGCACCACATCCGGCGCCCAGCGCGACAACTCGTCCCACACCGAGCCTTCTTCCGACGTGTAATCTACGCGCGTGATGCGCAGCTTGGCCCACAGTTCGCTCAGCGCGCGGTCAAGGCCGGCGTTTGAAACCGATCCGCCCAGCATGTCTCCCAATTTTGATTTCGAAATCGGTCCACGGCGCCGAATGATTTCGAAAGCGTCGCAGGCCAACGGCGAATAAGGAAGCCGCGGTCCAGTTGCAGGCGGTTGCTTCGGATTGCGCTCCCCGACGAGCGAATAGAAATAAGGAAACACCGAGGGCGCAAGCAAGAAGGCATTGTTCTCGTCAATCAGCGGAGCCTCGTAGGCTGCCTGGTCGCGCAGCGCCCGCACCATTAGTTCGGTCGCTTCTTTCGCTTGCGGATCGTTGTAGGCATGCTGGCGCGTCGGCAGCTTGTCATCCGCACCCACCCAGGCTCCGATGAAAGTAGGCACCAGAACCGCAGGCCGCATCGGATACATCAGACAAAATCCCACCGACTCGAGGAAGGCGCGCGCGTCATCAAGAGTGCGCACGGTCTGGCCGTCGAGGCGCCACTTTTGCCTGCGAGCTTGCAGAAGTTCCGGGTCGGTCATGTTTTCGATTAGAACACAGAAAAAGCAGCATCTAGCATTTAGCACTTAGCCCTCAGCAATCAAGTGTTCGGCTAAATGCTAAATGCTAAGCGCTAAATGCTGCTCAGATTCGCTTGAAAGCCTTCTGAATATCCTGCATGGAATAGCGCAGCACCACCGGCCTGCCGTGCGGGCAGGTCATGGGATGCTCGGTTTTTGCCAGCTCCGCGAGCAGCCACTCCATTTTGTTCTGTTCGAGTGGCATATTGACTTTGATCGCGGCGTGGCACGCAATCGATGCGGCGATCCGAGTCCGCACCGCTTCCAGATTGATGGCCTGATCTTCCCGCGTGAGCTGCTCGAGGATTTCGTTCAGCATGTGCTCGATCTGTGCCGCGTCCACGCCCGCCGGTGCAACCTTTACCGCGACGCTTCGCGCGCCGAAGGGCTCCGCCTCAAAACCATTGCGCGCCAGTTCTTCGGCAATGTCGCTGAAGATCGCCTGCTGTGCCGGAGTCAGTTCGATGACCAGCGGCATCAGCAAACGCTGGCTCTCCACCTGCTGTACCGAGCGTTGCCGCAGTACTCGCTCGAATAGCACGCGCTCATGGGCGACATGTTGATCGATGATCCAGAGCCCATCTTCGTTGACCGCAAGTATGAAAGAATTTCGAATCTGGCCGAGAGGCCGCAGTGTTCGTAATGACTCGAGAGTCGGCGCGGCATGTGGCTCTTGTGGAATCGGCGGCGCGCAGCCGTGATCGGGAATCATCTGCTGGGCGCTTGCCTGATGAGCAATCGTGGCCTGCGGGTCTCGTGCCAGAGATACCGCGGCGTTCGCCTCGACCGCGATGCCGCCCTCAAATTCGAGGTGGGCGGTCGTCGCCGGGATTGTTGGCGCCTGCAGCGCGAACCCGCCCGCCACCGCGGCTTCGGATAAGTCGCGCCACGGGGCACTCTGCAAACCATCGCCACTGCGCGAGACTTCCGTGAAGGGGGGATTTGTTAGGCCGGGACTGGTGAGGCCAGCTCTCGCCGTTGGCTGCGCGCCAATCTCCGTCAAAAACTGCGGTACCGGGCGCGCCTTCATCAACGCCGCCCGCACCGACTCGCGCACGAAATCATGAATCACCGTCTGCTGACGGAAGCGCACCTCGGTCTTAGACGGGTGTACGTTCACATCCACTTCCCCAGTCGGCATCTCGATAAAAAGTAGAACCACCGGAAACACCGTCGGCGGCAGAATGTTGCGATAGGCTTCGATGACCCCATGCTGGATGAGACGATCGCGAATCAGCCGTCCATTCACGAAGATGAAAATCGAATTACGATTGAGCTTCTGAATTTCGGGCTTTGAAACGAAACCGTGCAGCCGCACTTCGCCAAAGTCGTGTGGCGCGGACACTCCTGTCCGCGTGTCCGCTGCGGGCTGACCGGACGGTCCTTCCTCCCCTGACTTCGAGGATAAGGTCTCGTGGACAACAGTGTCCGCACCACGTCTCCACGGTGGAGGCTGCGGCAGACCGATACGCTCCAGTGGTTGCATTGCCGCGAGCGAGATCAACTGATCAAGGGTCTCGCGTCCAAACACCTGGTACACGCGCTCACGATGGCCGGCTACCGGCGGCGCCACCAGCAATGCATTCGTCGCCGAGTGCAATTCGAAATGCTTTTCCGGATGCGCCAGCGCATAGTGGGTTACGAGCGAAGCGATATGGGATAGCTCGGTCGATTCCGATCTTAGAAACTTCTTGCGCGCCGGCGTATTGAAGAAGAGATCGCGAATCGTGATCGAAGTTCCGAGCGGCAGGCCCGCCTCTTCCACGCGGATGATCTTGCCGCCGTTAATCTCGAGGACCGTCCCGGCGGCTTCTTCTTCGGCGCGGGTTTCCAGATGCAACCGGGCGACTGAAGCAATCGAAGGCAGCGCCTCGCCGCGAAATCCGAGCGTCGAAATGCTCAGCAGGTCGTCAGTGTCTTTGATTTTCGAGGTGGCGTGGCGCTCGAAGGCCAGCATAGCATCGTCGCGCACCATGCCGCACCCGTTGTCGGTGATCTGGATCAGCTTCTTGCCGCCCGCCTCAACCTGAATGCGAATGCGCGTGGAACCGGCGTCCAGCGCGTTCTCCAGTAACTCCTTCACCACCGACGCGGGACGCTCAACCACCTCGCCCGCAGCGATCTGGTTGGCAACTCTCTCGGCGAGGACGTGAATCTTGCCCATGGGGATCAGTGGTCAGCGGCGAGTGATCTGTGGCCAGTGTGACAGATTCTCAGTCGCCTCGTAAAGGCGGGTTGCGGTTTGTACGGTCACTTTGAAATTCTATGAAACTCCCACAGGAAACCGGCTGCGAAGACGATAACTGCTGGTATCCAGAAAGCCGGAGACTCAGAACGTACGTGCCAGCGCGGAAGATCAAAACCTTCGCCCCGGCGCAGGACCGGAATGATCAGCAATAGCGTCAGTGTCACATAAAGGATAAGGGCTGTGGCCCCCACCATCAAGATTCCCCCGATTGCGCTCTTGAGGTAGACCATACTTACTTCAATAATCTCACGAACTCATCCAAGCATCTATGATGCCACGGATTTTTGCGCGACGCGACGCAGAGCGCGAGATTAACGTATCGTATAGTTTTTTCCTGGGGTGTTGGCATGAAACAAGCGATTTTGGGAGCAGGAGCTATTGGAGGTCTGGTCGGCACCGCGCTGGCCTCGCTCGGCGGAGACGTCACTATATTGGTTCGACCGGAAAAGTTTGCGGGCTATCCGCGCGACTTGCTGCTGGAACGTCCGGCGAGCTCTGGCTCCATGACTGCGCCGGCGAAGGCCGTCGCGGAATTGAAGGATCCGGTTGACGTTCTCTGGATTGCAACCAAGACTTATCAACTGCAAACTGCGCTGGAATCTGTGCAGACACTGCCGGGCTCCGTGGTTCCATTGTTGAACGGAGTGGATCACATCACGGCGCTGCGGGCTCGATTTGGAGAGGAGCGCGTGGTCCCGGCAACGATCGCGGTGGAAGCGGAGAGAATCGCTCCGGGAAGATTCGTCCAGCGCTCCCCGTTCGTTCGCCTCAATATCGCCAGCAGCGGCGAACCACTGTTGGGAGACATCGTCGCACGGTTGGGCGACCTTGGATTCAACTGCCAGTTCATTCCAAATGAGCAGACTCTGCTGTGGAGCAAGCTCTGCTTTCTTGCGCCATTTGCCCTGGCTACGTCGGCATCCGGCATGAATGTTGGACAGATTCTTGCAGATGGTGAGTGGAAACAGAAATTGCGTTCTGCGATCGCGGAGGCGTGCGCCGTGGCGAATGCGAGCGGCGCGGAAGTTGACGCGGCCCAGATTCAAGCGCTTTTCGAGAGCATGCCGCCGGCTATGCGCAGCTCCATGCAGAAAGATATTGCCGCAGGACGAGAGCTTGAGTTGGATGCCATTGGCGGTCCAATCGTGGGCGGCGGAGAGCGTTATGGGATCGACGTGTCCACGGCGGCGGACTTGATGACGGCCATTCGGTCGAAGACTGTGGCCGGGTGACTGTTCGCGCAATGACTGTCGCTCAATGAATGTCGCTCATTGACTGTCGCTCAATGACTATCGCTCATCGCCTCCGAGGGCCCGTGATCACTTCCCTGTTTTCGGGTCGGGACTGGAGTTTCCCATGTCAACGACCACTTTCCACTGGCCGTCCTTCTGCTTTTTCCAGATCGAGGTGTACTTGCCGTAATTGGCAACGAGTTTGCCCTCTTTATTTTTGGCGGTGTAGACGTAATTGCCATAGGTGTAGCCGAGATCGCCGGAAGCCGCCATTTCGGCCTGGACGGGCGTCCAGGTGAGGGTCGTGCCTTCGGGCCATGGAGGCTGTTTGCTCATCGCCTCCTTGTCGTTGATGCCGCCGCCGTCGACAATTTCGACCCCATCTTCGGCGAAGTAGGTGAGGAAGGCGTCGTGGCCGTGCCTTGCGACGTCCGCGGCGAAATTAGCTTCGAGTTGGAGCAGGAGGTTTTCACCCTTGGCGGATTTTTCTTTCTTGGCGAAGGAAGAAGCGGCGAAAAAGAGCAGAAGGAGAACTGCGACGATGATTCTGTTCATCGAAATCTCTCGGGCCGCAGCGGCGGCGGATTTGGGTATGTCCGGCGATAAAGTTATCATGTGGGGAGTTTGCGCGTCGCGGCCCTCTGGGCGGTCGGCTTGATCGGGATCGGGATCGCGCTCGGAATCGGCAGCGTCATTTTACGACCGGTGGTCTGCACGACACGCGGCAAGAGTGCCCGCGCCACACGAGTGTTTGGGCTGCTACACTTTTTTTGGAATGTGTTTATCGCCTTCTGGGTGCCGTGACAAAGCGCCGCCGGGCTGTCCTCAGCTTGGACGGACGAGGGCGTCCGTCCCTACACAACCGTATGGGGTACTGAGATGAAATGGCTGCAATGGGGAACCACCTTAGGGTTGCTGGCTCTGGTGCTTGGAACCGGCGCTGCCTACTTTGCCACGCGCGAGACCAGTCGTCCTCGCGCCAAGAACACGGCCTCAAGCGCCGCCCAGACTCCCCTGGTAGACGAACGCCCGCTGCCGACTGCGCGCGCGCTCGCCGCTCTGGCAATTACTCCAGAAGAGCAACGATTGGCCGAGGAAGCGGTGCGCATCGCGGACCACGAAGTGGACCTGGCTTTTGCCGACCAGCTGCGCCAAGCCGCCGAACAGCGATCCGATCAGGATCCCAAGAACCAGGACCTGTTTTTGAAACTGCAGCAGGCACAGGCCGCTCTCGCGGACGTGCAATCGCGAGTCGAACAACTTAAGGCGCAGATCTCTTCCGCCAAGCCCGGCGAAAAGGATGCATTACAGGAACGAAAGGATCTGCTGGATGCGGAACAGGCGCTGGATGAGGACGAAGTCGAGGACGCGCAGCAGGAATTGATCCGGGCGGGAGGCGATCAGGAGGCCGCAGTCCAGAGGCAGCGGGATCAGCATGAGGCGGGGGAGCACGAGTTGGAGCAACACCAGAGTCAGAACCCAACCGGAGCTTCGGCGGCTGCGCCAGTCGAACTCAGCGCCAGCACTCTTGTGGGCCAGGTGCGTGCCTCGATGTGGTTGCGAGACAAGCGCGCGCACATCGAATCGGCGCGGCGCCTGGCGGAGGAGATGGGAAACGACCTGCTGGCGCAACATGAGGCCCTGCAACGCCGCGTTCGCGAGCAAAAACCCCAAAAAGAAGAGACGAAGCAGCAGGCAGTGCAGCTTCGCAAAGGGGCTGCTGCTGGAACGGTTTCGAAAGAAACTACCGCGACGGCCGTCAATTCCCTTAAACATTTTTCCGACGACCAGAAGCTGCTCTCCGACTTCGACAAGCGCATTCGAGACCAGAAGGAGTTGCAGGAAATCTATGGCAACTGGCTTGATGTGACGCGCGACCAGCAGCGCGCAGTCCTGCACGGCATGGTGCGTTCCGCACTTTGGATTTTGCTGATAGTCGTCCTGGTGTATTTAGGGAGCCTCCTGGTGAATCGTCTTTTCGGGCAGGCCGCCCCGGAGAAAAAACACCTTCTCACCCTGCGTGGAGTGGTTCGATTTAGTTTGCAAGCGGTGGGCGTACTGGTAATCGCATTCGTGATTCTTGGGGTCCCGAACCAAATGCCGACCATCCTCGGATTAGCGGGCGCCGGGCTGACGGTGGCACTGAAGGATTTTATCGTCGGATTTTTCGGATGGTTCGTGCTGATGGGAAAGAATGGGATTCGGGTCGGCGATTGGGTGGAGATCAACGGTGTGGTGGGCGAAGTAATCGAGATCGGATTGTTGCGCACGGTGTTGCTCGAAACCGGCAACTGGACCGATACCGGGCATCCGACGGGACGCAAGGTCGCGTTCGTGAACAGCTTCGCCATCGAGGGACACTACTTCAATTTTTCGACTACCGGGCAGTGGTTATGGGACGAACTACAAGTCGAGGTTGGGCAGGGGGCAAATCCTTATCCGCTGGTGGAGGCGATCCAGCGGCTGGTGGAGGAAGAGACGCGGGCCAGCGCTGCGCAGGCCGAGAAGGAATGGCAGAAGTCAGCTGGTTATCGGAAGTCGCTTACTGTAGCGCCGGCGATTCATCTGCGGCCGACCGCCGGGGGTGTGGAGATGCAGATCCGGTATATCACGAGTGCCAACGAGCGCTATGTAACACGCTCGAAGTTGTACGAGAAGATTGTGGGATTGCTGCGCGGGGAAGCGAAGCCGCAAGCGGGCGAGCCAGGGCCGCCGGCGCCGGATCGCAATCTTCCGGGCTCTCCGCAGAGTCCCTCGACTGTGACAGCTGTAGATCCCTCGCTTCGCTCGGGATGACAAATTCTTAGATCGCTTAAATTGCCGGCACACTTCGTTGCTCAGCTAAATCAGAATTCTCCTAGCGGCCTGCGGGAAGAGAGCCTGCCTGTCTTTCACGGAGGAGTTGGTCTTTGATTTGGACGGGAAGACGCGAAGCGGCGAGTAACTCGAGCAACAGCGGGGTGGGGATTTCGCGGCTGAATTCCAGGGCGCGGGCTAACGAGAGATGCTCGGTTCGCAAAAGGGCGATGCGGATTTCTCTGCGGTAGGACCATTTCGTATGTTGCGCGACCGCGTGCACGAGGGCTGCGCTGGCGGCGGGGCGGAGCACCGAGTTAATCACGAGGGCTTCGGTGAGGAGCGGGTTTTCGAGCGCAGCCTGCATGACTCGGGTCTCGCGAGCTACGGTTTTGGCATCAGTGATTTTGGTACCGATGGTTTCCGCATCCAGCAGGAGCCCTGCCGCTACTCTGCCTGAGGCGCGGCGGGCCAGCGTCAGACGTTCGCCGGTGGTGACAGTTTTGAGTCGTGAGATCAGGATATCGTCAACGGCAATTTTTACGTCAGCGGGCACAGTGGGCGAGAGCGTAACTTTCATCAGATCAAAAGTGTAAAACTGGCGCGCGAGCGGCACGGACACATGGCGTGGCGTCTTCGGATGGATAACCAGCGCGATCTTCACCTTGCGGCTCTTGAGTGCGTTAGTGTTCTTGGCGAGTTGTTCGATGACTTCAAGAGGCAAGTCGGCGCGCTTGAGGAGGGCTAGGGCAAAGTCCTCGGTGAGGGCGGGGTCGGCGGCGGTGCCAAGCAGATCGGCGAGCGCGGACGGCGTTGCCGATGCGGTTGAGGGCGGCGCGGCTTCGCCTTCGAGAACTTCGTCTTCGGACATTTTCCTGTCGGACATCGCCGGTCAGCCTTCGTCAGACGGGGCAAGCCCTGTCTCTACCGTGTGGCGCGTGCTCTCGCTAACGCGCCTTCGATCGGATCAACTATATCTTGCCGCACGTCGATACCCGGAAAGTTTGTCTGCAGCGTATTGTAGAAAACTTGGCGGACGTCTGGAGACTGACGAAAGACACTGCCCGTCATCGCTACAGGGAGCGTCGCTACGTTAGGCATTGATACCAGAAGCATGTCCGCTGGAGTATCCGTCGCGAGACGTCGAACGACCATGGCCGCGAGGCCAGCCAACTTGGCTCCGGCGTCGGTCAGCAGATCGCGGGCGATGGAGTCGCCCTCGTCGGCGGCGCGGAGGACGATGGGAAACAGGCGCGGGAAATCGGGCGGCGGAGTGGAGTTGGCTTGCCGCACAAGTTCGTCGAGAGTGTTGAGCTTCCAGGCTTGGAGGACCATGGCGGTGAGCGAAGTTTCGAGGCCTTGATCGTGAGCGCTCAGGATCGAGGAGATAGCGCGGCGGCCGATCCAGTGGCCGGAGCCTTCGTCGGAGATGGCGAACCCCCAGCCTCCGGCGCGCGCGGTGTGACCGTTAGCGTCGCGGCCGTAGGCTATAGAACCGGTGCCAGCGATCGCGATCACCCCGGGACCCGCGCCGAAAGCGGCTTCGAGGGCAATGGTCATATCGCCGACAACTTCGATTTTTGTGAGAACTATCTCGGGACCTATTTCGGAAATTAGCTCGACGAGGATCGTGCGAATCTTCGCGGCGATCTCGGGCCTGTCGGCGCCGGCGGCGCCGATACAAATGGCGCTAATCTGCGCGGGAGAAATATTGGCGGTTGCGCACACCTGGCGGACGGCGGTGTGCAGAGCTTCCCTTGCCTGCGTTTCGCCCAGGCGAACAATGTTGCTGCCCCCGGACATGGCGGTCGCCAGCAGCATACTTTCGTCGCCGAGAACGCAGCGGGTTTTGGTGCCGCCTCCGTCGATTCCGAGATAATAGGCCATCGCGCTAGTTCTAACACAGGTTCGGTGTGATCCGTTCGGCGGAGGGTTCTGTCGCGCATGTCCTTGTACAATGCAGCAAACTATTTTCTGCCTTTAGGAGTCGCGGCGAGCCGCGTCTCTGCGCTAAGGATGGAAGGGATCGCTTGGGACTGAATCGGATCGACCTGCTGATTATTGCGGTGTACCTGGCGGGGATCACGCTGTTCGGGCTGCGATTTCGCAAGCGGCAGCGCACCATGCGAGATTACTTCCTCGCCGACCGCAACATTCCCTGGTGGGCGATTTCGTTGTCGATTGTCGCGGCCGAGACCAGCACGCTGACCATCATCAGTATTCCCGGCCTCGCCTACGATTCGAATCTTACTTTTCTGCAAGTGGTGATGGGGTATGTGATCGGGCGCGTCATTATTAGCTTTGTGTTGCTGCCCCAATATTTTCGCGGCGAGTTATATACGGCCTATCAGTTGATTGAGCGCCGGTTTGGTCCGGAGTTGCGGACGGTGACGGCCGGCCTGTTTTTGTTGACTAGGGCAGCGGCGGAGGGCGTGCGGGTGTTTGCCGTGTCGATCGTGGTATCGATTGCGCTGGGCACGGGCGAAATTGCTTCGATCGCGATCATCACGCTGCTGACTTTGATCTATACGTTTGAGGGCGGACTGGCGGCGGTGATCTGGACGGACGTCGTGCAGACCTTTATTTATGTGGGCGGAACCCTAGTTGGGCTGATGACGATTCTGCATCTCGTGCCGGGAGGATGGGGGGCAGTGCAGACGATTGCTGGCAGCCTGCATAAGTTCCAGGTGCTTGATCCTACTATTTCGGCGCATTGGCCTTTTCTGAATTTTGCGAAACCTTACACGCTGTGGGCCGGGGTTATCGGCGGCGCGATTTTCACGACGGCCAGCCATGGTACCGACCAACTCATCGTGCAGAGATTGCTGGCGGCGCGGAATCAACGGCAGTCGATGCTGGCGTTGGTGGCGAGCGGATTGGCGGTTTTTTTTCAGTTCGGGTTGTTTCTGCTTGTGGGCGTGATGCTCTTTGCCTACTACCGGGTTCCGTCGTCTGCGTTTGGGCGGGCGGACAGGATCTATCCGACGTTTATAGTGAGCCGGATGCCACACGGGATCGCGGGGTTGTTGATCGCGGCCATTTTGGCTGCGGCGATGTCGAACTTGAGTGCGGCGCTGAACGCGCTGTCATCAAGTTCGATTATGGATCTCTATGTTCACCTTCGCCCGACCGCAGGCGAAGCAGGGCGGCTGCGGCTGGCGCGGCTGGCAACCGTCGGATGGGCGCTGGTGCTGTTCGGCCTGGCGGTGCTGGCGCTGCATCGGGTGGGGCGCGTGGTGGAAGTCGGCTTGCAAATCGCGTCCGTGGCCTATGGCGCGCTGCTTGGCGTGTTTCTGTTGGGAGTGCTGACCAAGCGCGCGAATCAGTGTGGAGCAATAGTTGGCATGGGCGCAGGACTTGCGATTGAGCTTTATTTGTGGCTCGGCTCGACTGTCGCGTGGACGTGGTGGGTAGCCATTGGGACGTCCGTGACGTTTGCCATGGGATACGCTGCGAGCGCCCTCTGGAGAGGTGAAGCAAAAGCGTGAATCGCGGAGCAAGCAGAGAGAACATGCTCAAACGCCCAACCGACAACCAACTTCGCCCGGAACTAGCTCGCGACCTTGGCCTGTCACACGCCGGCGCCGTAGTAGTTGGAACAATCATCGGGAGCGGAATTTTCCTCGTTCCATCCGAGATGATGCAGGCGGTGGGGTCGGCGCGAGTTGTATATCTCGCCTGGGTGGTCGGGGGACTGCTGTCTTTTTTCGGAGCGCTTACTTATGCCGAACTGGGCGCTATGAAGCCGCAGGCAGGTGGCGAGTATGTGTATGTTCGCGACGCCTACGGGCCGCTGGCGGGATTCTTGTACTCATGGACAACATTTTTGATCGCCAAGCCGGCTTCGATCGCGACGATAACTACTGGCCTGGTGCGTATCCTGGAGACGTTTCCGGTTTTCTCGTTTTTCTCGCGCCCGTGTATCTCGCATCCATTCACTGTCGGTTATGGGCAACTGGTGGCGATTGGGGCCACACTGGCGATTTCGTGGCTGAACTACATTGGCGTGCGCCGAGCGGGCGAGTTTCAGTTTCTGTTTACCCTGCTCAAGGTTGCGATCATCCTCGGAATTGTGACGGTGGGCTTTTCCTATAGAGGAGGAACGTGGGCCAATTTCGCGACCGAGTTCGTTGGAGCGAAAGGCGGCGTGGCTGGATTTTTCTTAGCTCTAGTAGCTGCGTTGTGGGCCTACGACGGCTGGAATGATCTGAACATGGTAGCGGGAGAGGTACGGAATCCGCAGCGCAACATTCCGCTATCGCTGATTTGGGGCGTGGCGGCAGTGGGCGCCCTCTACATTCTGGTGAACGCGGCGGTGCAGTATGTCATGCCAGCGGCGGCGGTAGCAGCCTCGGAGCGTCCCGCGTCGGACGCAGTGGCGCTCGTCCTCGGACGCGCGGGCGCTGGCCTGGTGTCCGCGGGCATGGCAGTTTCGATGCTGGTGACTCTAAACGGCTCCATCATGAGCGGAGCGCGCGTGCCCTTTGCGGTGGCGCGCGATGGATATTTTTTTGAGGGGATGGCGGCGGTCCATCCACGATTCCGTACGCCCTCGGCGGCAATCATTGTGCAGTGCGGGCTCGCCATTGTTCTCCTGCTGCTGGGAGGCAGTTTTCGGCAATTCTTTTCGCTGGCGATTTTCGCCGAGTGGATGTTCTACATGATCGCAGCCAGCACGGTGTTCGTGTACCGTCGACGGGAACCGAACGCCGAGCGACCTTATCGCGTCTGGGGATATCCGGTAGTTCCAGCAGTCTTTGTGCTGGCTTCCGCCGAACTTCTCCGCCGCACCTTCACCGCCAATCTGAAAAGTTCGGCCGGTGGATGCCTGGCAATCCTGGCGGGAGTTCCAGTGTTTTATTTCTTTGCGCGGCGCCGGGCGACGGCACTGGCGGCGGCACCAAAGTAATCGTCCATTGGGCTGAATACCACCAGGTGGTTACCAAAGGACACGCGCAAGGGACACGTTTACCCCGTGCCCAATCTCCCATAAGGTGAAGACTCCAACCCCGAGCCTCTCCCCAGCTTCGGGCCCCCTTTTGGAGTCAATGGATGCCTACGTACGATCGCGGTTTTCAACTCGGCCTGCTGCCTGAAAAGAAGTGGGACTGGCGGACTTTCGCCACCAGCTACGGAATTCTCACGGGCCTGATTCTGCTTCTGATTCTTGTCGGGATCATGACATCCGATACGCTGATCCCGAGCGTGAGTTATCACGTCACGGAGTTGATACCGCGGCCATCATTGAGGCCCGAGGCGTTGCCCAAACCGAAGCCGCTGCCGGTGCATGCCAAGTTGCTGCCGCGGGAGCCAGTGTTCCAGGCGCCAAAGCTGATCGTGCCGCACGAAATCCGCGCGTCCAAGCCGCAACCGCAGGAAATTGAGCCGCCCAAAGTGGCAATGAATAACTTCGCGCCGGCGGTGTTGAAGCCGACCAGCGGTGCGCGTCCGGTGCTGATTCATACCGGGGAATTCGCTGGAAGTTCGGTGACGCCGACGGTGAATGCTCCGATTGAGAAGGTGCAGACGGGCGGTTTCGGTGATCCGAATGGGCTGAAGCCGAGCGCCAACAGCAAGCCGAATGGCAAATTGATCGCATCCACGGCGGGTTCGTTCGACATGCCAGTGGGGCCGGGACAGGGTAACGGGTCGGGTGGCGCGAAAGGAATTAAGGGAACGGTTGCGAGCGCCGATTTCGGCAGTGGCGTGGCAACCGCGGGCCAGGGAGACGGGCGTGGCCGCGGCAGCGCAGGAGTGCAGAGCTCAGGCTTTGGGTCGCAGCAGATCGCGCAGAACACGCCGCATATCCAGCACGTGGATAGCGGGCCGCCGACCACGTCGGTCGAGATCACGTACAAGCCAAACCCCGCTTATACGGAGGAAGCAAGAAATCTGAAACTGGAAGGCGAAGTTTTACTTGAAGTGGAGTTCTTGGCAGGCGGGCAGTTACACGTCAATCGGGTGGTCCGGGGTCTGGGCCATGGACTCGATGAAACCGCCGTAGCCGCCGCCAACAAGATGCGCTTCAAGCCGGCCATGCGAAACGGGCAGGCAATGGATTCGACAGCAATTGTACACGTGGTATTTCAACTGGCGTACTAACGACTTTGGAGATGAGAGTTATGGGGAGAGTTATGAGGAGAGTTAGGCGAGAAGTTATGAGCAATAGGAACTGGATCATTTTGGCTCTGCTGGCCGTAACCATGATGGCAGCGGCCCAGCAGCCGGCGTCCGCGCCGCAGAACCCACAGCCCGTAGCGGCGGCCCAGCCGGGACAGACGGCTGCTCAGCCGAGCGCCGCTCCGCCCGGTCAGGCTCAGCCGGATCAGTCTCAGTCCCTTCAGGCTCTGGCAAATCTGGCGCCGCCGACCACTATGGATCAGGTTGTAGACCGCGTCATCATGCGCGAGAAGGAACTGATCAAGTTTTTGTCGCCGCGCACTCCAATCGTCGAAACCTATCTCCAGAACCTGACGCAGGATCCGCAACTGGGGCCGATTCCGCAGGATGATCACTATTTTCTTGGACGCATGGACCTGAGCGACTCGATTGACCGGAGCGATTACCTTCAGGAAAAAGGCAAAGGTGAAGGCGAGGGCATGGAGAAGCGTCTTCTGGGCGGGCTCACGAAGAAGTTCAAGTTCCAGTACCAGCCGCTGGGCTTTTCGTGGATGATCTTCGCCGACCGCAACGACTTTGACCGGCAGCACTACAATTTTCACTACGCGCGCCGCGAGTTCCTGGGCGACGTGCGCTGCCTGGTGTTTGATCTGACGCCGAAAAAAGACGCTGGACGCGGGCGCTTTCTCGGGCGTATCTGGATTGAGGATCAGGACTTCAACATTGTGCGTCTGAACGGCACTTATGCCCATCCTTCGCGGAACAGTTACTACTACCACATGGACAGCTGGCGGCTGAATTTGATCCCGGGTTACTGGGTACCCGCCTACATCTACAGCGAGGAAGGCGACTTCACGGCGGGAGCCAAGAATAAGATCGCGTTCAAAGCCCAGACTCGCATGTGGGGATATAACCTGAAGACGGGGACGGCGAACGACGAGCTTACCCAGATCCGGGTGGACAGCGTAACAGACGAGACGCCGAGCGCCCAGGATGCTTCTCCTCTGGCTGCCGAGCGCGAATGGCAGCAACAGGCGGAAGACAACGTGCTCGAACGGCTGGAACGGGCTGGGCTGCTGGCGCCGGCAGGCGACGTGGACAAGATTCTGCAAACCGTGGTGAACAACATCGAGATCACCAATAATATCGAACTGCCCCGGCCAGTCCGGACGCGGGTGCTGACAACTTCTCCGCTGGAAACTTTCAGCGTCGGTAACACGATCGTAGTGAGCCGCGGGCTGATCGATGTCCTCCCCGATGAGGGCAGCCTGGCCATGGTGCTCTCGCACGAACTGGCGCACATTGTTCTGGGACATAACCTGGGCAGTCAGTACGCGTTCAATGACCGCATGTTGTTCTCTGACGAAGCGACTTACCAGAACCTCGGGTTCAAACACATTCCCGAAGAGGAAGCAGCTGCCGACAAGAAAGCCGTCGAAATGCTGAAGGCCTCGCCATACGCGCAAAAACTGGACTCGGCCGGTCTTTTCATCAAAGCTCTGCAGAAGCGCGCTCCGCAATTGAGCGCTCTGCTGCAAGCCCACCTCGGCAACAACATCACGGACAACGGGACGGTGACGCGCATGGCGCAGCTGGCCAACTCGGCTCCGGCGCTCGATTGGAACAAGCTCGACCAGATCGCCGCGTTGCCCCTCGGCGGACGCGTCAAGCTGAACCCTTGGGACGATAAAGTGGAGATCGTGAAGGCACAACCGGTCGCAATCACTTCGGCGCGCGACAAGATGCCCTTCGAGGTCACGCCCTTCTTCCCGCGGCTTTCGCGGTACAACGTGGCGGGCACGCCGACGGCCACCACCGCGGCAGCGCCAACGGCGACAGCAACCACCGCCGAAGCCAGCCCTACTCCAACCAACTGAGTCGGCTACCAAGTTGATAGAAGCGCAGGCCGGGACCGGAAGAAATTCCGGGCTCCCGGCCTGTGTCTATTGCGGGTAACGCGCACTAGAAGTGTTTGCTGAGGTCGCCGAAGCGATCTACCACCAGCAACCGCTGCGACGCTGGCGCCTTCGCGACTTCCTCGTGCTCAAGAATCCAGGTGTCGCCGTGAGGGATGAAAACGGCGTGCAGCCCCGCGGCGAGGGCGGGGTTGATATCAGACTTGGGGCTGTTGCCGACCATCCATGTGGCGGCGTCCGCCGCGAGGGCGTACTTGGCAATGGCGGAGCGGTACGTCGATTCGTCCTTCTCGGCCACGATCTCGACCGCGGAAAAATATCCTTTCAATCCTGAGCGCTCGACTTTTCCGGATTGCTCGGCGGGGTTTCCTTTGGTCATCATAATAAGGTGGTGCCGCCGACCGAGATACTGAAGGGTCTCGGGCACGCCGGGGAGAATTTCGATTGGATGATCGGCGATCCGGTGGGCAAAGCTGCGTATGCGTTCGTGTAAGTCGGGTGTGACCGGCTCGACGGAAAGCTTCTCAAAAGTTTCTACCAGCGAATGCGCAAAGCTGTGCAGGCCGTAACCGTGTTTGACGATAGACTCTCGCTCCACGTCGTTCAGCACCAGCCGAACCGCCTCGGGCGAGTGCTCGCGGTGATCGAGAAACGAAATGAACTTCGCGATCGCTCGTTCGAAATAAATGTTGTTTTCCCAGAGCGTGTCATCGGCATCGATGAGCAGAGTCTGAGCGCCATTCTCTCCCCGCATGTATTCATGATAACGGCCCCGGGCCGGATTCGCCGCTTTGATAGACTTGTCTCCCTATGAGGAATGGCCGAATCGAGAACTGGGGCATTAAAACCTGCAATTATTTCTTAGCGCACTGTGGGCTTATTTTACTTTTCCTCCT
Source organism: uncultured Acidobacteriaceae bacterium (assembly GCA_963789205.1). Taxonomy (GTDB): domain Bacteria; phylum Acidobacteriota; class Terriglobia; order Terriglobales; family Acidobacteriaceae; genus Acidiflorens. Next base: position 324,228 of record CAWBJV010000004.1, on the reverse strand, counting down.
GCTGACGCCGTCGTTCGGCACGGGTCAACAGAAGAAAAAGGTGATGACGGGTTCGGCGGCGAAGAGCGGTGCACCCGCGAATTTGAAGGTCGTGGCTGATCTTGAACAACGACTGGCGAGGTTCCGGCGCGTCCAAATGCCGTTCCGGACGGCCGGTCTGAGCGCTCGCGAGCAGCAACTCGTTCGCAAATTGGCGGAGGCCTGCGGCTACCTGGAAAGTACTTACTGGCGGCAGAGCGATCCCGAGGGACTGACACTGTACCAGTCGCTGGCATCGGCCCGGAACCGCCGCGATGTACAACTGCGTCGCTACCTGTGGATTAACGCCTCGCGCTTCGATCTGCTTGACCAGAATAAACCGTTTGTCGGGACGGAGACGATTCCGCCGGGGCGAGGATTTTATCCCGCGAACCTGACGCGGAATCAGGTGGAGCAATACGTCAAGGAGCATTCGGATCAGAAGGCGGCGATCTACGATCAGTTCACGATCGTCCGGTGGCAACACGAAACACTTGAGGCTGTTCCCTACCGAATTGCATTTCGCGCCTTTCTGGAGCCGGCAGCGAAAGCTTTACGTGAAGCCGCCCAACTTAGTGATGATGCGGCGTTCGCGAAGTTTCTTAGGCTCCGGGCCGATGCGCTGCTCAGCGATGATTACTTTCCGAGCGACCTGGCATGGCTGGAGTTGAAGAATCCAAAAGTCGACATTATTTTTGCACCCTACGAAACTTATATGGACGGACTGCTGGGCGTCAAAGGTTCGTACGGCGCGGCGGTGATGGTGCGCAACGAGAGTGAGAGCAAGAAGCTGGAGCTGTTCCAGAAATATGTACCAGAAATTCAGGACGCGCTGCCGCTGGCGGCGGAAGATCGGCCGTCGAAACGTGGTTTGGAGACGCCGATGGAAGTGATGGACGTTCCGTTTCGAGCGGGAGACTTGGCTCACGGATATCAGGCGGTGGCCGACAATCTGCCGAACGATCCGCGGGTGCATGAGCAGAAGGGCAGCAAGAAACTTTTCTTTAAGAATTTCATGGACGCACGCGTGAACTACGTTGTGTTGCCCGTCGCACGCAAGCTGATGGAGCCAGACCAGGCCGCGAAAGTTTCAGGTGAGGGTTATCTCCTGACCACGATCATGCACGAGATTTGTCACGGGCTCGGCCCGGCATTTGCGCGCACGTCGTCAGATAAATCGGCCGGCAAAGTCGATATCCGGGAAGCGATTGGTTCGGGCTTCAGCGGCCTGGAAGAAGCGAAGGCCGACGTGACCGGGATGTTCGCTTTGAAATGGCTGGTGGATCACGACGCGCTTCCGAAAGAAAAACTGGAAGAATATTACGCGTCGTATGTGGGCGGAGTGTTTCGCACGGTACGCTTCGGAACGGCAGAGGCGCACGGCCAAGCGGAGATGATGGAATTTAATTATCTCTCGGAGCGCGGCGCGATCGGTCGCAACGCCAGCGGCAAGTATGCGATCGACTACGAAAAGATGCCGGGCGCATTGGCAGATCTGGCCAAGGAACTGCTGGAGATCGAGGCCACAGGAGACCGCTCGCGTGCGGAACGCTGGTTCACGAAGTACGGCACGATGCCGGGGGTATTGAAGGCGTCGTTGAAAGCGGCTTCGGATGTTCCGGTGGATATCGATCCGGTGTTTTCGTTTCCGCAAAGGGTGCGGTAAGCGTAGCTCACAGTCTCCCTACACCCAATCCACGCGCGGCGTCTGCGGAATAATCCCCGCGTTGTGTCCCATTTCGAGCAGCCGCCGAACCGCTTCGCGGCCGTCGTCTCCGTAATCCAGAGTACGTTCATTGACGTACATACCGACAAACTTATCGGCAAGTTGGGTATCGAGATCGCGGGCAAACTGCATGGCGTAGCTGAGCGCCTCTTCGCGATGATCAATCGCGTACTGGATGCTCTCGCGCAGCGCCTGAGTGACGCTGGCCATCGTTTCCCGCCCGAGCGAGCGCCGTATGGCGTTTCCTCCAAGCGGCAGCGGCAGTCCCGTAACTTTTTGCCACCACCTGCCGAGATCGACGACACGGTGCAGTCCGGACTTGTCGTAAGTAAGCTGGCCTTCGTGGATGATGAGGCCAGCTTCGTATTTCCCCTCGAGAATCTGCGGGATGATTTGATCGAAGGGGACGACTTCCACTGCAATGCCGGGCGCGAACAGTTCGAGCGCCAGGTAAGCTGTGGTGAGCTTGCCGGGCACCGCGATTTTTCTGCCTTTGATCTCATCCTGCGTGAACGGCCGCGTGGAGACGAGCATGGGACCATAACCATCGCCCACGCTGCCGCCGCACGACATCAGCGCGTAGTCTTCCTGAATATAGGGAAAGGCGTGAAATGAAATCGCGGTTACGTCGTAGACGCCTTCTTGCGCCTGGCGGTTCAGCGTCTCGATGTCGCAAAGCGTATGGTTGAACTTCAGTCCCGGCACGCGAACTTTGCTCGTGGCCAAGCCATAAAACATGAATGCATCGTCGGAGTCCGGGCTGTGCGCTACGGAGATTTCGCGAACTGGAGCAGATACGGTACTCATAAGATTCCTCAATCCTGTTCTATAAACTTCGGTGTTAGAAAAATCTAGACTCGCGTCATTCAGACCCTAAGGAGCTTCCTAATTTCCCGTAGAGACGCGGCTTGCCGCGTCTAGGCAGTGCCTCACTGCTGGAGACGGGGCAAGCCCCGTCTCTACTGGGAGGTCCGTCGATGCCAGCGAGCGGAAACAGCGGCAGCCATCAGCACCTTGATGACCTCCGCAAAAACGAACCAGTAGAGTCCATACCTGATCGCTAGAGAAATGGAGTGCGTGAGCACGGCAAGCCAGCTGAGTCCGCCGGCGAAGAGCACCAGTTCCGCAGCCACGGCTGACAGCGCAGCCCACACGAAACGGCGAGAGGTGTGCTCGTAGACATAGCCAGCGACGAATGCGACGAGTGGATAGGCCATGAGGAATCCACCAGTCGGACCGAGTAGATGGGTAATCCCGCTGCCTAAAATTGCCGGGCTGAATACAGGGAGCCCGAACGCGCCCTCGACGAGGTAGAGCGCGATCGCGGCGAAACCTCGACGCGAACCAAGCAGCAAGCCCACGGTGAGAACTCCGAAGTTTTGCAGGGTCAGCGGAACCGGCGTGAAGGGAAGCGGCACGGTCACGCGAGCGCACAAGGCGACGAAGAGGCTGGCAGCGATCACGATGCCCGCCTGCTTCGCCCATTCTATTCCCCGATCCATTCTCCGATCGATGGGACGGGTCTGCTGTCCGAAATCTTCAGCGGCTACTCTGGTCGCTACTCTCGACATGGCTTCCTTTCGTCATGGTGGACGTCGTGGGAGATCAAGCGTCAGGCGGCGACTAGTGGTCGAGGCCGTCAATCTCCGCTCTGTGGGCCGCCGAGCGCTTCATTTGCCTCCGGACCCGCATATAGAGCGTAAGCGCAACCGACACGACGACCGCAGTACTGACTCCCAGTATTAGGAACCACCAGAGCATCCGCACAACGTATTTAGGATAGCAGATAGGCGGCGACTAACATGCGCCCAGAATAATGGAGAGCGCTCGGCCGCGGTCAGCCCCTCTTTGCCGGCTTGGCTAGCGCTTTGCGCCGATTCTCAACATTCTTCGAGACACGTTCCAGACGCTTGCGGGAAGTTTTCGATCCGGTGACTACTCTTTCGATATTGGCGAAGGCGTCGGGGTTGTTGGTTTTCGCTCGAAATTCTTTGAGGAACGGATGGACCTTGGCGAAAATGAAGAACATTTCTCCGCAACAGCCTGGCTGCAAAAAGAGTTCTTCGTTGAGCGCGCCATGCAGCACGAGGGACGCAGCCATATCCCAATAGCCGCCCACCTGGCGAAGCCAGGCGTTTTCCTGGCTGGGAAACGAATTCACAACTTTGATGAACTCGTCGGCGCTCTGCGGCCAGAATTCTGCCGTTAGCCAGTGCCTAGCCTTTCTCATCTCCGCTTCGCGGCGGAGGTCGTAAAGTTTCAGAATCAGCTGTGCATCGTGCGCGGTCGCCTTCTTTGCCATTTTTCGCCTCGTGAGGTGTTTGAAAATCGGGTATGTTTCCGAACTTCCGTTCTGAGAGCCGTGCCTTTTTTGTCAGACTTTCGCCACGTCCGCGGTTGCGCCTTCCACCGCTCGCTCGTAATCGCACTCCTTATTCGGACAAGCGATTACCGGTCCGTCTTTGCGGAGTCGCTCCACCAGATACTCATGTCCGCAATCCGGACACTTCTCGGGGATAGGTTTCGCCGCGGACGTGAACTTGCACTTCGGATAATTTCCGCAGCCGTAAAAAGTATTTCCCTTGCGCGCGCGTTTTTCGACGAGTTCGCCTTCTTTGCATTCGGGGCACTTCACGCCGATGAAGTTCTGCTTCACAAACTTGCACTCGGGATATCCGCTGCACGAAGTGAACTCGCCGAAACGGCCATGCCGCAGGATCAAGTTGCGTTTGCACAGCGGACAGGTTTCATCGAGTGGAATGTCGGGCACTTTCTTGCCCTGATCGAGCCGGCGCGTCGTCTTGCAATCGGGATAGCCGGTGCAGGCCATGAACTGGCCAAAGCGCCCGCGCTTCAGGACCATGACGCGGCCACAGTTTTCGCAGTATTCCTCTTGCGCGATCTCCTGCGTTTCGGCCGTGTCGAGGTCGGGCAGATTAATGGGATTCTCTTTGGTGAACTTGCACGTGTCCGGGTTTTCCTTATCGTAGGTGCTGCAGGCATAGAACGAACCGTGCTTGCCCCACTTGATGACCAGCGGCGCACCACATAGTTCACACTTTTCGTCGGTGGGCTTCTCCATACGCTTGATGTTTTCCATGTGCTTCTCGGCGTATCGGAGATCTTTGGAAAACTTCTGGTAAAACTCGGTGAGCGCGTCGTGCCCGGTCTGCTTGCCTTCTTCAATCTCGTCGAGTTCCTCTTCCAGGCGTGCGGTATATTGGAAGTCGAAAATGTCCTTGAAGTTCTCAACCAGCAAATCGGTGACGACCAGGCCGATCTCCGTGGGAGTGAACTTGCCTCCAACCTTCTGCGCGTACTGCCGCTCCTGGATGGTGCTCAGAATCGTCGCATAGGTCGAAGGCCGTCCGATGCCGCGCTCTTCAAGCTCTTTGACCAGCGAAGCTTCGTTAAATCGGGGAGGCGGCTCCGTGAAATGTTGCTCGGGGAGAAGGGATTTTAGCGTCAGCTTCTGTCCCGCCTCAAGCGGCGGGAGCTTGTGCTTCAGTTCCTCGTCTTCCTCGTCCTCGCCCTCTTTAGACTCCTTATAGACCTTCAGGAAACCGTCGAAAATCGGCACTGAGCCCGTTACGCGGAACCAGAATACGTCGTTGCCAGCCTTGGCATCGATATCGACCGTTGTCTGGTCGAACACGGCGGGATTCATCTGCGAGGCGACGAAGCGCTGCCAGATCAGTTTGTAAACCTTGAATTCATCCTCCTGCAGATACTGCTTGACCTGATCGGGATGGCGCGCCGCCGACGTTGGACGAATAGCTTCGTGCGCCGCTTGCGCTTCTTTCTTCTCCTTATATGTATTGGGAGAGCCGGGCAAATACTGGGCGCCGTATTCGCTGCCGATGTACTCGCGCACTTCCGTAATCGCTTCAGGCGCAACCCGGGTCGAATCGGTTCGCATGTAGGTGATGAGGCCAACCAGCCCTTCGTCACCGAGTTCTATACCTTCATAGAGTCGCTGCGCGATCATCATGGTGCGCTTCACACTGAAGCGCAGCTTGCGCGAGGAATCCTGTTGCAGCTTGCTGGTGGTGAATGGCGGAGTGGCATTACGCCGCCGCTCTTTCTTTTCCGCTGAGCGCACGACCCAATCAGCTTTTTCAAGTGCCAGGCGGATTTTCTCCGCTTGCTCGCCGTTCGTGATTTCAATTTTCTCTTCGCCCTTGCCCAGGAAGCGGGCGTCGAATGCAGGAGGCTTAGCGAGATTGGCGTCGATCGTCCAGTATTCTTTTTTCTCGAAGGCCTTGATTTCGCGTTCGCGATCGACGATCAAGCGAAGTGCGACGGTCTGCACTCGTCCGGCGGAAAGGCCGCGGCGGACTTTGTCCCATAATAAAGGAGAGACTTGGTATCCCACGAGGCGATCGAGCACACGCCTAGTTTGCTGCGCGTCGACCAGATTGCGATCGATGTCGCGGGGATGCTCGAAGGCGGCCTTGACGGCACGCTGCGTAATTTCGTTGAAAGTCACGCGGCGGATGCGCGCGCCATCGCCAATATCGTCGGTCTTCGGCTTAGTCTTCTTTCCCTTCTTTTTCTTGCTCGAGTCTTCGCCGAGCTCGTCGGCGAGATGGGAGGCGATCGCTTCGCCTTCGCGATCCGGGTCAGGCGCGAGGTAGATGTGGTCGGCCGAGAGCGCCAGCTTCTTCAGCTTGGCCAAAACCTTCTCTTTCCCGGGAATGACGACGTATTCGGTTTCGAAATCGTTTTCGACGTCGACACCGAGGCTGCTTTTGGGCAGATCTTTCACGTGGCCGAAAGAAGCATCGACGGTGAATCCCTTGCCCAGATACTTCTGGATAGTTTTCGCCTTAGCCGGCGATTCGACAATGACTAGACCTTTTGACAATGTTTCCTCAGTTTGGCGGTATTGGAATTGAAGCTAGCACGAATTAGCGGATTGCAACAACTGTGCGACGCTGCTGTCAGATCTCAGCTATCAGTCTGTCAGTTAGGGGCCTTCACTTTTTGCATCAGGGACGACAACATCTTCTTCACCTCTACTACCTGTGCGGTGAGGCACTCGTAGTTTGGATTGTGCAAATATTCCGGATCATGAGCGAGCAGAAATTGGTATTCAAGTTCACTTGCCGACCCCATCGCAATTTGTAGGAACCGAACCATCTCCACATCACCCTTCCTGCAACAGCCCTCCGCGATATTCATCCCGATCGATGATGACGCGCGTCGCATCTGGCTTGTCAGACCGAACATTTCATCCCGTGGAAAAGTCTTGCTCGATGCATAAACATCCAGAGTCAAGCGATGCGCCTTCTCCCACACTCGAAGATTCCGAAAACTCTGCATGTTGCCCCGGTTTTACTGAAAACTGAGAGCTGATAGCTGACAGCTAAAAGCTCTTCACAAAATTCTTCCCCGGCAACTGCCGTATCTTCCCATTCAGCTCCAGCTCAAAGAGCGCAGCAAAGATTTCCGACGACGATATTTCGTTTTCCAGCAATTCGACCAGTTGATCAATGTGGGTGGATTCATCGGCCTTGAGCAACTTGAGGATCTTTTTTTCGTGGGGCGAGGCCACCTCGTCCGGGAATAGAGATGCGGTTTCCTGTTCGTGGGATTCATTCTGCATGGAACTGAGCCCAGCCTGCACATCCGCCGGAAGCTCTTCCCACACGTCTTCCCACGTGGCAACGAGCTTCGCTCCCTGCTTGATCAGCGTGTTCGGGCCCCAGGAATTCTTGTTGGTCACATTGCCCGGGACCGCGTAAACGTCGCGGTTTTGTTCGAGGGCACAGCGGGAAGTGATGCGCGTGCCGCTGTATTCCGCCGCTTCGACCACCAGTACGCCGGCGGACATTCCGCTGATGATCCGGTTGCGGATGGGAAAGTTCTGTGGGGCCGGGAACGTTCCTATCGGGAACTCGGAGATCAGCGCGCCGCCGAGAGCCACGATCTGTTCGGCGAGCCGCGTGTTTTCCTTGGGATACATGACGTCAATTCCGGTGCCAAGCACGGCGACGGTTTTTCCCTTGGCAGCGATGGCGCCGCGATGCGACGCGGTATCGATACCGCGCGCCATGCCGCTGATGATCACCAGGCCGCGGGCGGCGAGGTCGGTCGAGAGGCGTTCGGCCATGCCGCTGCCGTATGGCGTGGGATGACGCGTCCCCACCATCGCGATGCCGGGCTAGGCCAATACCTCGACGTTCCCTTTCACGAAGAGGATCACGGGCGGATCATAAATTTCCTTCAGGCGCGACGGGTATTCAGGATCGCTGAGTGAAATAATTTTGGCGCCCGCCTCGGCCGCCTTCGTGCATTCCTGCTGCGCCAGTTCGAGCGACTTCCCCGTAGCCAGCGATTGCGCGGAAACGGCGCGCATCCCCGTGGCTTCGAGCTCGGTCAGGCTGGCATGAAAGACGCGCTCGGCCGTGCCAAAGTGCTCGATCAGTTTCTTGATGCGCGTGGGGCCTAACCCCTGAGTCAGGGCCAGCGCGAGCCAGTAGGTAGATTCGTAAGAAGCGGGATTGGAGACGGCAACTGCCACGTTAGACATATCGGATATCCTGCGTGACCCTAGCCTGCGAAGGAAAACGCTGTCAAGGATGGCGCGCACATCACTTTTGGTAGAATTCGTAAAGTGATGAGCCGATTAAAGATATCGTCCATTTCCTACCTGAACACAGCGCCTCTAATGTGGGATTTTGAGCACGGCGAGACTGGCGCGGACCAAAGTGCGGACAGTAATTTTGACATTTCCTACACCATTCCCTCGGCCTGCGCCGAGGCTCTGCGTGCGGGGACCGCCGATATCGGCATCATTCCGGCGGCGGCTTATGCGACGGTTCCGGATCTCGTCATCATTCCGGACGTGGCAATTGCCGCCCGACGCGCGGTTCGGTCGATCTTGCTGGTTAGCAAGAGACCCGTCGATTCGTTGTGGAAGCAGGTGCACACCGTTGCCCTCGATACTGCTTCGATGACGTCGGTCGCGCTCACCAAAATTCTATTTGCAAAATGGCTGGGTGGAGCGCGCGATTATAAGCCGATGGCTCCGGATCTGGATGCCATGCTCAACGCCCGCGATGCGGCCTTGCTCATCGGAGACCCGGCGCTGCAGGTTGACCGCACACGTTATTTCACGCTCGACTTGGCGGAGGAATGGGTGGCACGCACTGGAAAGTCATTCGTCTTCGCCTTCTGGGCCATTCGCAAACAGGCGCTTGCCGGACGAAATGGGGCGGCAATCGCGGAGGTCTTCAAGAAGTCACGGGACCATGGGCTGTCGCCGAAAAATCTAGAGGTCATCGCTCAGGAGTGGGCTCCGCGCCTCGGCCTTACCGTCGAGATCGTTCGCGTCTACCTGACGCATAACGTCCATTATTATCTCGACCCTCCATGCCTGGAAGGGCTTCAGCTTTACTACCGCCTGGCTGCGGAAGTAGGAGCCCTTCCGCAGGCGCCGGAATTGCAGTTTGTTTAGTATTTGCATCTAGCAGCCGCAATCGTGCTCCAATAATGAAGATGCACTCGCTTGCGATCGTCCTGCTCGTCTCGAAAAAGAGCGCCCTGCGATGGTTGGTCCACCTCGGCGGCCCCGGCCTGATTCTGCTTGGCCTCCTCGATAACTCGCCCATCCCTCTGCCGGGTAGCATGGACGTCGCCACCATTCTCCTGGCCGCGCACAATCGCAATATGTGGATCTACTACGCGATGATGGCGACGGCGGGATCCGTGGTCGGCGGCTATCTCACCTACCGCATGGCTCGCAAAGGTGGAAAAGAAACTCTGGAAAAGAGGTTCTCGAAGAGGAAGACCGCAAGGGTATACGCAATTTTTGAACGCTGGGGCCTGGTGTCGGTCGCGATCCCGGCTTTACTTCCGCCGCCCTTTCCCATCGTGCCCATGCTCTTGGCCGCGGGTGCGATGCAGTACTCGACCAGGAAGTTTCTCGCCGCTCTGGCCGTGGGGCGGGGCATCCGGTACACCATCCTTGCTTATCTCGGGGCGCACTACGGACGGCACATCGTGAGGCTCTTCGCGCTGTACTACTGGCCTATACTTATCGTCCTGATCGCTTTCTCAGTGCTGGGCGGACTCTACGGCCTGTTTGAATACAAACGCCGACAGAAAGCCAACGGGCCCAAGCCTGCGCGTCCAAAGGTGCAGCCTCGTCAGCGGACTGCTTAGTTATCTCGCCCCATCCGGTCGGGCGGCAAATCCCGTTCACAAAACGCTATTGCAACGTATTGTGTTTGACCTCCTGATCGAGTTGGAGCAAACTGGGGCCACCCATGGGGCGCTACAGCCGCAGTGGTAAAGATCGGGGCAGGGGAACCTTCAGGTTAACCGGGGCGTTAGTAGCCCTTGGTTGTATCCTCGCGTGTTGTGTCCTCGCAGCACCGGCGCTGGGGCAGTCGCCGAGTACGGATCGCATCCCCAGCACGCTGAATGTAGAACCCTCAGTCGTCTACCTCACCGATCCGGGGACCTGCGTACTGCTCTTCAAGGTATTCGCCGAAAAGTCGTCGGTTCCTATTGACCGGCAGGCGCTACTCAAGTTAGTAAATCTGAAGGATCAGAAAGTCGTCTGGCAGACCACTCAAGAGAACTCACAGGGAGCATTTACCAACGTTCCATTCGGAAACTACGATGTTGAAATAAGCGCGGTTGGCTATCTAAGTACGCACCAGGCAGCGCAAACGTCGAACGCACAACTGCAACGGTTCGAAATCGTGCTCCGCCGAGACCCTGCTGCGATTAACCTCGACATGGACGATCGCGCCCTGCCCTCCAAAGCGCGCAAAGAGATGAAACATGGCGTCTCCGCGCTCAAGTCTCGCAACTTAAAGGATGCGGAGAAACACCTCGCCGAGGCTTACAAGACAGCGCCATCGAGCGGCGAACTCAATTTTCTGATGGGCTATTTGTATTTTCAGCAGACAGACTATGAGAAGGCGTCGAATTACCTCGGAACCGCCACTAAGCTAAGGCCGAACGATGGAACATTTCTCACGCTGCTGGGCAGGGCGTATTTGGAACGCAAGGACTATCCGCAAGCTCAATCGGTTTTGGAGCGGGCCGTAGCAACGGACGCAGAGAGCTGGCTTCCTCACAACCTGCTTGCCGATGCGTACTTACACCAGAAGAATTACAACAGGGCGCGAGACGAAGCCCGGCTCGCGATCGATAAAGGGAAGGCGGAGGCGAATCCGGCGCGGCTGATTCTCGGTCAGGCACTCATTAACTTGGGGCAGGACGAGCAAGGCATCCAGGCGTTGGAGGCTTTCCTTCAGCAGTCGCCGAGTCAACCGATGGCCGGGCAGGTGCGCAGTCTGATCGCCGAAGTCCGGGAACACGCATCCGCCGCGCCATCCGCGGAGAATGAAGTGAGGACCGGGACGAAACTTCCGGGCGTCGATCCGCTGCAGGCGCTCGCAGCGCCGGGATTGTCGGAAAAGTCCTGGCAGCCGCCCGGCATCGATCAGGTCAAAGTTGCTCTGGCCTCCGGCGTTGCCTGCCCGTCCGAGAAGGTGGCCGAAGAAACGGGGAAGCACGTCGGCGAACTGGCCGACGATGTGGCCCGCTTCTCGGCAATCGAAGACCTCTTTCACCAGAACCTCGATCGATTCGGCATTCCTATACGGACCGAAACCCGGAAATACAACTACGTAGCTTCGATCTCAGAACCCGAGCCGGGTTTTCTGGCCGTAGATGAGAACCGGGCCGACAAGATAGAACTGGAGGGCTATCCCGACAAGATTGCCAGCACGGGTTTCGCGGCGTTGGCCCTCGTCTTCCATCCCCACATGCGCGACAACTTCGACATGAAGTGTGAGGGCCTCGGGGATTGGCATGGACAGGCGAGTTGGATCGTGTACTTCAAACAGCGGGATGACAAGCCCAACCGCATGCACAGTTACAAGGTTGGCACGCTGGTGTATCCCGTAAAACTGAAGGGACGGGCGTGGATTACCGCGGACAAGTTCCAGATCGTACGAATTGAATCCGAGATGGTTCGACCAATGCCGGAGATAAAACTCCTCAGCGAGCACCAGGTTGTAGAGTACGGACCAATCCGTTTCGACAAAAAGAACATGTCACTCTGGCTGCCAAAGAGCGCTGAAATCTATTTCGATTTCCGGCAACACCACTACTATCGGCGGCACAGCTTCGACCACTATATGTTGTTCTCAGTGGATTCGGACGAGAAACGCAAGGAGCCTGTCGCCCAGCCCACAGCCCAGCCTCCGGCGACCACCCAACCGGCTATCACTGAACTCGCGCCCAGCCCCTCTCACCAGCTAAAATAGTAGTTACCGTGGGGTGAAGAGGATGTCCCTGACCAAACAGCAAGCCGTGGAGATGTTTCGGTCCGATGATCTGATCGGGATTGGCATGGAGGCGGACGCAGTCCGCCGCAAAATGCATCCCGAAGGCACCGTGACTTACATCATCGACCGCAACATTAATTACACCAACTTCTGCACGGAATATTGCACGTTCTGCGCGTTTTACCGACCGTTGAAGGGGCCGGCGGCTAAAGAAGGCTACATCCTCGATTTTGACACCATCTACGAAAAAATCCGCGAGACAGTGGAACTCGGCGGCACCGGCGTGCTGATGCAGGGCGGCCTGCATCCCGATCTCAAAATCGACTGGCACGAGCGCATGCTGAGTGGAATCAAGCAGCGCTTTCCGAAGATTCACCTGCACTGCTACTCCGCCTCGGAAATTCTCGCGATTGCCGAGTACAGCAATCTGAGCGTACGCGATACCATCGCGCGCCTGCGCGACGCCGGCCTCGATTCGATTCCGGGCGGCGGCGCCGAGATTCTTGACGATGAAGTGCGCTACAAAATCGCGCGCTTGAAATGCCTGACCGCGGATTGGTTGCTGGTGCATCGCACCGCGCACCAGCTCGGTATGCGCACCACCGCGACCATGATGTTTGGCGTCGGCGAGTCCATTGAACACCGGGTCAACCACTTGCAGTGTCTTTACGATTTACAGCAGGAGACAGGCGGGTTTACCGCGTTTATTCCGTGGAGTTTTCAACCCGCCAACACCGCGCTCGGTGGACGCCGCTGGGATGAAGCCACGGCGGTTGAGTATCTGAAAGTGCTGGCGATTTCCCGGCTCCATCTTTCGAATTTTCTGAATGTGCAATCCAGTTGGGTGACGCAGGGATTGAAAGTCTGCCAGATGGGCTTGCGCTTCGGCGGCAACGACGTGGGATCGGTGATGCTCGAGGAAAATGTTGTCCGCGCCGCGGGCGTGAACAACTGCACAACCGAAGAAGAGTTGCGGCGCATCATACGCGATGCGGGCTTCCGTCCGGCGCAAAGGGACACTTTGTACCGGCAGTATTTTCTGAACTGAGCCAAACCCATTGAGACATTGAATCATTGAGGCATTGAATCAATGGCTTAATGATTCAATGATTCAATCCCTGATGACACGCGCACTCGTCCTCGCCTTTTTCATCCTCAGCGCCTTGCTGTTTGCGAGCGCGCAGGAGCCCGCACCCTCGGCGCACACCACCTCCTCCATTGCAGGCACGATAATAAAGGAACCGGGCAGCCAGCCCCTCAAGAAAGTACTGGTGCAAGTCATCGCGGAAAATCAGAAAGAAGGCGGAAACTACACCGCCTCGACCGACGCCGACGGCCATTTCCACATTGAGAACGTCGTGCCGGGGCGTTACCGGATCTTCATCGAGAGAACCGGGTTTGTCGGCGTAAACGAGCACGGGCTCAAATCTGACGTCAACGTTTTCACGGTTCAGGCGGGACAGTCGGTGGAAGACCTGCTGTTTCGAATGTTGCCCACGGCGGTCATCAGCGGACGCATCACGGACGAAGATGGCGACCCAATATCCGGCGTCACCGTCTTCGCGCAAAAGAAAAGACCAGGAAAGGCAACCCGCGAAGCCACTGGGAACGGGACAACCAACGATCTTGGCGAATACCGTCTCGCCGGATTGTTTCCCGGCCAGTACTGGATTGTGGCCATGCCGCCGGTGGACTTCCGCGACTACGAAAAACAGGAGAAATCGTTAGCAGGCGAAGGCCAGCCAGATACCCGCTACGTCAACACATACTATCCGGGAACCTACGATGCCATGCCGGCCTCGGCTGTAACGCTTAAGGCAGGCGACGAAATGCCGGTCAACTTCACGCTGGTGCCGGCGCGAACGTATCGGGTTCGCGGAATTATTACTGGCGTCACCGCCGGCCAGAAACCGTCGGTGGAGTTGGTCTCTAAGGCGGGCGATTCTATTCGAGCGAGTGAAGTCGGGCCGGACGGCCAGTTCGAAGTGCGCGGAGTCGTTCCGGGGTCGTATGTAGTGCGGGCATCGACCCCCACCGAATCGCAATCATTTACGGCGAACCAGGATGTCAGCGTCGTCGCCGCTGATGTGGATGGTGTGAAGCTTACTCCCCTGCCTTCTTTCACGCTCTCCGGCCATCTCCATATCGAAGGAAGCGTGTCGGGGGATCTCATGCAATACTCGGCAAACTTGCGCCAAGCCGAATTGCCGGACGATCCAGGCTTCTTCATGTCTCAGGAATTTTTTGGGACGAACGCTCCGGTTGACCGCCTTGGAAACTTCGAGTGGAAAAACGTAAGCCCCGGCAATTACATCGTGCAGGTGTATGGAGGCAACGGGCAGGGTTTCTTCCTGAAATCGGTGAGGCTCGGCGAACGAAATATCGAAACCGGATTCACGGCAAGCGGTCCGGCGACATTTGATCTGCTGGTGAGCACCAAGGGAGGCACGGTCGAGGGAGCGGTCGTTGATGCCGTCGTTAAAAAAGCTGTCGAAAAAGATGGGGATGAAGTTCACCCGGCGGCCAACGCCACGGTGGTAGCCGTGCCTGAGGAAAAATACCGCAAGCGTCCCGATCGCTTCGGGATCGGATCGACCGATCAGCATGGGCACTTTACGATTCTCGGCTTGGCGCCGGGCAGCTACACGCTCTATGCCTGGCAGGATCTGGAAGATGGCGTCTACCGCGACCCCGATTTTCTGAAGTCCCAGGAAGCCAATGGTACGGCGGTGAAAGTGGAGGAAGGTTCTCATCGGCAGGTCGAACTAAAAGTTAGTCCAACGGGTGAGGAGTGGCGATAACCGGTCGTTAGTCGTTGGTCGCTAGTCGTTCGCGGGTTTGCCAACGACTAACGACCAAAGACCAACGACCAACAACCGATCAGGTACAATACTCGGACTGCTTTCTTCCTTTTGATTCATGGTCCGGCTGAGTTCATGGATTTGACGCTCACTTCTTCCCCGCAAGCCCTGGTCTTGATCCTCGCCTCCAAGGGCTTGGTCCCCTACCTTCGCCAGCATTTTCTGGACAAGACTTTCCAGGGACTTTACCAGGTCAATGCCTTTGATCTGGCGCTGCTGATTCCCTACTTCATCGTCCTGATCGTCCTGGCGGCGTACGGCGCGCACCGCTACTGGATGGTCTATCTTTATTACAAGCACAAGAAGAACAAGACGACGGAACCAGCGGCTCATTTCCAGTCCGATGATCTGCCCCGCGTCACCGTACAATTGCCGATCTTTAACGAGCAATATGTGGTCGACCGGCTGCTCGACGCCGTCTGCCGGCTCGACTATCCGAAAGAAAAGCTCGACATCCAGTTGCTCGATGATTCAACCGACGAAACCATAGAGGTCGCCCGCATTTTGGTGGATCGCTACGCCGCGTTGGGACATCCGGTTACCTACCTGCATCGCGACAACCGTGAGGGGTACAAGGCCGGCGCTTTGGCCGAAGGATTGAAAACGGCGAAGGGCGAATTCGTTGCCATCTTTGACGCGGATTTTGTTCCACCGCCCGACTTTCTGCTGAATTGTATCCATCACTTCACCGATCCCAAGGTCGGCATGGTGCAGACGCGCTGGACGCACATCAACCGCAACTACTCGGTGCTGACCGAGGTCGAAGCTATTTTGCTCGACGGCCATTTCGTGCTGGAACACTCGGCACGTTCACGCAGCGGCGTTTTCTTTAACTTCAACGGCACCGCGGGCATGTGGCGTCGCTGCGCCATTGATGAAGCCGGCGGCTGGCAGCATGACACGCTTACCGAAGACACCGACCTTTCCTATCGGGCCCAGCTCCAAGGCTGGAAGTTTGTTTATCTCCAGGACGTCGAGTGTCCGGCCGAGTTGCCGATCGAGATGACCGCATTCAAGACGCAGCAGGCCCGCTGGGCCAAGGGATTGATCCAGGTCTCGAAGAAAATACTTCCCCGGGTATTAGCGAGCGACGCATCTCGATCCGTGAAAATCGAAGCCTTTTATCACCTGACGGCGAACCTCAGCTATCCGCTGATGATCGTCCTTTCCGTTTTGCTGATGCCCGCCATGATTATTCGCTTCTACCAGGGATGGTTCCAGATGCTCTACATCGACCTGCCCCTATTCATGGCTTCGACGTTCTCGATTTCCAGCTTCTATCTGGTTTCACAAAAGGAACTGTTTCCGAAAAGCTGGCTGCGATCGCTGCTCTACCTGCCATTATTAATGGCTTTGGGAATCGGGCTGACGGTCACCAATACGCGTGCCGTCCTCGAAGCGCTGACCGGCAAGCAAACCGCCTTCGCCCGTACTCCGAAGTACCGCGTCGAATCGAAGAATGACAGGGTCGGCGCGAAAAAATACCGCAAGCGTTTGGGATGGGTTCCGTGGCTTGAACTCCTGATTGGGACCTATTTCGCACTCGCGGTCTTCTACGCCATCGACAATGAGAATTACTTCACCGTACCCTTCCTGTTGTTATTCGTGATCGGTTACTGGGTCACAGGGCTGATGTCACTGTTGCAAGGGCGGTTCGCCGGACTCTCGGTCGGTTCGGAAACCCACACCAAACCATTCCCGGTCGGAGTGTAGATATTTAGCCATTGAGACATTGAATCAATGATTCAATGATTCTGATTCGGGGAACTTGATGTCAATCGTGATCCTGGTCTCTTTCTTCACGGGTTTCCCGTCGAGTTCATAAGGCTTGTACCGCCAGTGCTTCACCGCGTCCACGGCGGACTGGGCAAGCACAGCCGAGCCTTCGACAACATTGACATCGCCCACCGTTCCATCCTCCATGATCACTGCGGCCAGAATCACAGTTCCCTCAAGGCGCAGCAGACGAGCCTGGGCAGGATAAACCGGCGCAACGCGGTGCAACAGTTGGCCGCCCGTAACCCCTTGCGACACCGGCTCAGAGTGCGCGGGCAACGAATCTTTCGCGGAGAGGACTTCATTATTATTGAGCGGGGCCTGGTTCGTCGAGCCGGCGGAGATCGATGGCGGCTGGGCCGAAGCAGTCTCATCTGACCGCGGGTCGGAGCGCGAGTCAGCCGGCGATCCAATCTGCGATCCAGCCTGCGCGCTGGGCGCTTCGTGCGGGACGGCAACATTACCAGCAACGTCGGCGAGCAGGA
Organism: uncultured Acidobacteriaceae bacterium; assembly: GCA_963789205.1. GTDB lineage: Bacteria > Acidobacteriota > Terriglobia > Terriglobales > Acidobacteriaceae > Acidiflorens. The sequence continues at coordinate 307,049 of CAWBJV010000004.1, read as the reverse complement.
GGGATCGATCCCCGTGAGATCGGTCTGCACGAGACCGCTCCGCCTGAGTTTTCTTTCCCGTCACCACCACCACTTTGGAGGCGAAATGCACGGGAGTTCCCGCTAAAGGCTTTCCGCTATATGGAAACAGAGATTCGCCACCAGGATTCGCTTTCCAGACCGGGTCATTGTCGGGAGGATGTTTGTGGGGAGCATAAGCGCTTACGGCATTGACGGTCGCGTTGACGGTTGTGGCGCCGCCGGAAGACAGCGTCGTCGCTTGCGTCTTGCCGTCCGCTTCATCCGGACCTCGCCGCCCCAGCCAGATTACCAGGGCGAGCAGAGAAATCGCCACCAGGCCTATAGCGCCCAGAACGAGCGGTCGCGATCGATCTCCCAGGAAAGCAAGAACCACGTCCCCTACACGATCCGACGCCGGGAACAGACCGGAGGGTTGCGGCCTCTCAATCGCGGACTGAAGCTTCCGCGCGGCGGACGATGCATCATGCGGTTGCGCTGCGCGTGCCCGTTCCGCGAGTGCCGCAAGTTGCTGAAGAAAAGTAATACTCTGTTCGCTAAAGGCTGCCGGCTTGGTGGAAAACACTTCGAGAATTCCATTGACCCCGCGCCAGCCCTGAATCGGCAAAACGGCAATCGAGCGCAACCGAAGGCTGCGGCAGACTTCCACATCAACGAGCGGATCATTCTCGGTATCTGCGCAATGCTGAATCTTTCCGGTTCTAAAGCACTCCCCGGAGATTCCAGTCTCGGCACTCAACCGCGCACCGAGAGCGGGAGCCGTGTCGCCGCTGCGCGCGCGGCAGATCATCGCGCCATCCTTCCACATCGCCAGCGCGGCTCCGGAGGCGCCTGTCAGTTGCCGGGCGGCATCGGTGATGGTCGCGAGCATCGGGTCCAGGCGGTGGTCCCCGGCTGCGATCAGCTCCTTCAGGGACGACAGGGCTGTGCCCTCGTCCAAATTGCCGGATGTGTTGCCGAGCTGGCTGGAAGAAGCCTCCGGCAAAGAATCTCGATCAAGAGCACTGAGCATTTTCCCGGAGCGAAACGGCTTGGATTGAGGCACAACCACAGATATCTCTTTGTCAGTACTCTGTCGGTAAGTTGCCGGACAAATCCGGCAAAACACAAGCGGCGCGGGCGATTTGGACGAATTATGAGTCATCTCCGCGCGCCTGTCAAAGAAAAAGACGCGGTATGTGTCCTTCTGTGTACTTCGCGCATCTCGGGTCGGGTGATCTGGACATCTTTATCCTGTTCCGAATCCTGTCCGAACTTCCGATCAACAATCGCCCGATGACCCGATCACCCGATGCGCCGCTCGCACCAAACTAACCAACAATCGAGTCGTGGGGCGATGCTACCCTGATGGGGCTCTGGTTTCTCGCATGTACCTCCGCTAGAGGCATTGCAGGGAACCAATCTCAAGAAGCTTTTACGAACAGTCGAAGCGCTGGCTGATTTGGGGCCCGAACTTACGGCGGACCGCGACTTCCGCCAAACCGCTCGCACCATGCTCACCGCCGTGATGGAGGCGGCGGGCGCGCGCGAGGCTGTGCTGTTTTCGTTCGGCGAACGGCCTTCCCTGCTGACCTCGGTCGATGCGCAGGGATTCGCGCTGCTGCCGGAACCATCGCTCATCCCCCTGCTTCCCCGCCACGTGCACACCTTGACCGCAGCCGTCGGCCCGATACTGCTCACCAGTTCCACCTACGATGGCTTTCTGAGTTCGAACGGCAATGTCGCGCCGGAACTGTTCAAATGCATTTGCCCGCTGAAAGTTCGGGGAAAGCTCGCCGGGGTGATCGCCCTGGGACGCCGGCCCGGCGACGCGGCATACGAAGAAGACGCGCTCGACGCTTTTGAAATGTTGAGCCACTACGTGGCGCTGGCCATTCAGAATCACAATCTCGGCCAGACGCTGGCACAACGCGTTTCCGAAAACCTGCGGCTGCTGGCCTCGCTGCATGGGTTCTACGACAACGCTCTCGAAGCTTTCGCCACCGCCATCGACGTCAAACACGTCAACATTCATGGACACTCGCTGCGGGTGGGCCGCTACTCCCAGGCCATCGGCGAAGCCCTGGGGATGGATCCGAGCGACGTTGCCTCGCTGCGCTCGGCGGGTTATCTGCACGATATCGGCAAAGTTGCCGTCGATAAGCGGTTGTTCGGAAAAGCTTCGAAGCTCGACGCGGAAGAATACCGCGAGATGCGGGATCACACCATCGTTGGGCATCAGATCGTCAGCCACGTGCAGTTTCCGTGGCCGCAGATTCCGGAAATCGTGCGCTGGCATCATGAACGCGGAGACGGGTCGGGCTACCCGGACGGCTTGCATGGGGACGAAATGCCGCAAGCGGTACGCATCGTGGCCCTGGCCGATACCTTCGATGCCATGACCAGCGAACGTCCCTATCGCGAACGCCTGTCGGTTGGAGCCGCGCTTCAGGAATTGATCCGCATGACACCGCAAAAATACGATTCCCAGGCGCTGCAGGCTTTGCTGATCCAAGTGCGGCGGGACGCGGTCGGAAGCAACCGCATCCCCATCCTTGAGCCTGACGTGATGAACCTTTCGGCCGCAGACGTGGACGAATTGGCGTCCACCCTACAACACAGGATCACCCAAGACCGGATTATTCTTTCCTGAACCTTGGATTATCTCTCACCTGAACCTTCGGTAGAGACGGAGCTTGCCCCGTCTCCAGCAGCGAAGCAACACCGACACGCGGCAAGCCGCGCTCTACAGGAAATCAGGTATCCCCCTAAACCAAATTTTTCTTCGGTGTAAAATTCCACTTTATTCCTCTCGTGCCTCGTTGTGATTCTCGATCACGATGTAAACTTGAGGCAGTCGCAGTTGTATCCATTGGGCGCTGATTTCATCTAATTACTAGGTGCAGCGCCAGCTGATTTGCGAGGAGAGAATTGATGGCTGTCAGTGACCAGTCTGTCGCCACCGGTACACAGCTTGATCAGTTGTGTATCAATACGATTCGCACTCTTTCGATGGACGCGGTCCAGAAGGCGAACTCGGGCCATCCCGGGACGCCGATGGCTCTCGCTCCGGTCGCCTACTGTTTGTGGCAGCAGTTTCTGCGCTACGACCCGGAAAATCCTGTCTGGCCGAACCGCGACCGCTTCGTGCTCTCCAATGGGCACGCCTCCATGCTGCTTTATTCCCTGCTGCATCTGGCGGGCGTGCGCGAAGTAAGTCCGGAGGGCAAAGTTCTTTCGACCCCTGCGCTGTCGCTCGACGAGATCAAGAATTTCCGTCAAATCGGCAGCAAGACGCCGGGGCATCCCGAATACGGCTTGACCTCGGGTGTCGAGACCACCACCGGCCCGCTCGGTCAGGGCGTCGCCAACAGCGTGGGCATGGCCATCGCCGAACGCTGGCTGGCGGCGTATTTCAATCGTCCGGGATTCGAACTATTCAACTACAACATTTGGGCGATTTGCGGCGACGGCGACATGATGGAAGGAATTTCCTCGGAAGCCGCCTCGGTCGCCGGCCACTTGAAACTTTCCAACCTGTGCTGGATCTACGACAACAACCACATCACCATCGAAGGCAATACCGATCTCGCTTACGACGAAAATGTGGCCGCACGGTTCGCAGCCTATGGTTGGGATGTCCAGCACGTCCACGATGCCAACGATCTGGTTGCGCTGGCAGACGCCTACAACCACGCGCTCGGCGTTAAGGATCGCCCCAAACTGATCATCGTAGATAGCCACATCGGCTTCGGCTCGCCGCACCGGCAGGACACAAAAGAAGCTCACGGCGAAGCGCTCGGTGAGGAAGAAGTCAAACTGACGAAGCGCGTATACGGCTGGCCGGAAGACGCGCAGTTCCTCGTACCCGACGGAGTGCGCGAAAACTTTCGCGACGTCATGGGCAAGCGCGGACGGCAATTGAGCGGCCAGTGGAACGCGCTGTTCAGCAAGTACAGCACACAGTATCCCGATTTAGCGTCTCAATACGGACGCATGCAGCGTCACCAACCTTCCGACGGGTGGGACAAGGAACTGCCCACATTTGCGGCCGATGCCAAGGGCCTTGCAACCCGCGATTCGTCCGCCAAAGTTCTCAATGCCATTGCCAAGAACCATCCCTGGCTCATGGGCGGCTCGGCCGATTTGTATCCCTCGACGAAGACGCGGCTTACCTTCGACGGCGCGGGCGATTTCGAAGCGGGCAATTACAACGCACGGAACTTCCACTTCGGCATTCGCGAGCACGCGATGGGCGCAATCGTAAACGGCATGACGCTATCGAAAATCCGCGCCTACGGTTCGACCTTTCTGATCTTCAGCGACTACATGAAGATGCCGATCCGGCTCTCATCCGTCATGGAAATTCCCTCGATCTGGATCTTTACCCACGATTCCATCGGCGTCGGCGAAGACGGACCGACTCACCAGCCGATCGAGCAACTGATCACGCTGCGGGCGGTTCCCGGGCTGATGACGCTGCGTCCCGCCGATGCCAATGAGGTTGTCGAGGCGTGGAAGATCATCATGAAGCTGCAAAAAGAGCCGGTGGCGCTGATCCTGACGCGGCAAGCCCTGCCGACCTTCGATCGCACGAAGTACGCGTCGGCGGCAGGCGTGGCTCGCGGGGCCTACATCCTCGCGGACGCAGAAGGTGGCAAACCGCAAGTCATTCTTATGGCCACTGGCAGCGAGGTGTATCTCTGCATCGACGTCTACGAGAAACTGAAAGCGGAAGGCATTCGGCCCCGCGTCGTCAGCATGCCTTCGTGGGACCTGTTTGAGCATCAGGACCAGAGTTACCGCGATGAGGTACTTCCGCCCGATGTCACCGCGCGGGTAGCGGTCGAAATGGGTTCGACCTTTGGCTGGGCGCACTACGCGGGAGCGAAAGGGCGCATCATCGGCATGCACACTTTTGGAGCATCCGCGCCGCTCAAGGATTTGCAGAAGAAGTTCGGCTTCACTTCCGATGCCGTGCTGAAGGCAGCACGCGAACTGCTCGGCAAATAACGATGTCGTAGAGACGGGGCTTGCCCCGTCTCTCTGGACGCGACGAAGGACGCGGAGGAATTCGGGCTTCGTATCAGGGCATCGTTTTACAGGCTGCGGAAAAATGACTCAAGTTGGTAATCCGAGCACTCTCTCGAACCGAGATTCAATGACTTACGGTAGTGTTTTCGACTCAAAAAGCGGCGAAATTACTACCTTGGTTCATTTTTCCGCAGCCTGTTTAGCGATGCCGCAGTCCCTCGAAGCATTTAGGTATTGATTCAATGACTCAATCATTCAATGACTCAATGATTCAATGCCCTCAGTTTAGGAGATGGTTATGAATCCAGTAGAAACGCTTGAGACCGCAAAAGCCGTTAATCCCCTCATCCAGCTTCAGACTTTCGGCCAATCCATCTGGCTCGACTACATCCGCCGCGACCTGCTGAAGGGCGGCGAATTGCAGCGCCTGATCACCGAAGACGGTCTGCGCGGAATGACTTCGAATCCCGCGATTTTCGAGAAGGCCATTGCGGGCTCGACGCAGTACCAGGATTTCCTGGACTCGCTCGCCGGCCGCGCCGACCTCGACGCCAAGGGCCGCTACGAACTGCTGGCGATCCGCGACATTCAGGACGCGGCCGATCTGCTCCGTCCCGTATACCAGAGCACAAAGAAGCGTGACGGCTACGTCAGCCTCGAAGTATCCCCCTATCTTGGGCACGACACCAACGGCAGCATCGAAGAAGCGCGGCGCCTGTGGAAGACCGTGGCCCGCGAAAACGTGATGATCAAGGTGCCGGGCACAGCCGAGGGCATACCCGCGATCCGGCAACTGCTCAGCGAAGGCATCAACATCAATATAACGTTGCTGTTTGCCCAGGGAGTATACGAGGAGGTAGCCGCAGCGTTTATTGACGGAGTTGAGAAATTCGCTGCGACCGGCGGCGATGTCAGCAAGATTGCCAGCGTAGCCAGCTTCTTCATCAGCCGCATCGACACGCTGGTCGACTCTCTGATCAATGACCAACTCAAGAAAGAAACGGACGCCGCGCGCAAAGCGAAGTTGCAGTCGATTCTTGGTAAAGTCGCGATCGCGAACGGCAAGCTGACCTACGAAGCCTATCAGCGAATCTTTTCTTCTCCGCGCTGGAAAGCCCTCGCCGCCAAGGGCGCGCAAACCCAACGCGTGCTGTGGGCGAGCACCAGCACGAAGAATCCGAATTATCGCGACGTTCTTTACATCGAGGAATTGATCGGCCAGGACACCGTCAATACCGTCCCTCCGGCGACGCTGGAGGCCTTTCGCGATCACGGCAAGCCGCGACAGAGCCTCACCGAAGACCTGGAAGGTGCGCGGAAAACGATGGCCGATCTGGCCGGCGTTGGCATTGTCATGAAAGACGTGACCGACAAGCTGACTGCCGACGGCGTGAAATTGTTTGCCGACGCCTTCGATGAATTGCTGGCCGCGGTCGAGAAAAATACGAAGCGATCAACTACGCCCGCACCCAAGACAAATCCACAGAGCGCATCCCTTCCAGCCGATTTGGATGCTGCGGTAAAAAAAAACCTTAACGACTGGCGGGCGTCAGGAAAAGTAAGACGTCTGTGGCAGCACGACGCCTCCCTCTGGACCGGCGAAGATGAGGCCAAGTGGCTGGGATGGCTCGACGTCACCGACGAGCAACTCGCCAATGCCGCCAAGCTGAAGGAGTTCGCGGACGAAGTCAAGAGCGCCGGATTTTCTGACATTCTGCTGCTCGGCATGGGCGGATCAAGCCTTTGTCCGGAAGTGCTCGCGCTGACCTTCGGACAAACCCCAGGCTTCCCCCGCCTGCACATACTCGACTCGACCGACCCGGCGCAAATCCGGAGCGTCGAAAAAAAGATCGACCTCGCCAAAACCCTCTTCATTGTTTCCAGCAAATCCGGCAGCACCCTCGAGCCGAACATCTACAAGCAATACTTCTTCGAGCGCGTGCAGCAGACCATGGGTAGCAATAACAACAAAGATAAAGGCAAGGCGGGCAGCCGCTTTATCGCCGTCACCGATCCTGGCTCGAAGATGCAACTGGTCGCCGAGCGTGACCAGTTCCGCCACATCTTCTATGGCCTGCCATCCATCGGCGGACGCTACTCCGCGCTCTCAAACTTTGGCATGGTTCCCGCCGCGGCGATGGGCCTCGACACCGGCAAGTTCCTCGCGCGCACAAAAGAAATGGTCGACGCCTGCAAGCCTCCCAGTCCCGTAGAACAGAATCCGGGAGTGATGCTAGGCCTGATCATTGGCACAGCCGCAAAACTTGGCCGCGACAAGATTACGCTCATCACCTCGCCCGGAATTGGCGACCTGGGCGCGTGGCTCGAACAGTTGATCGCTGAATCCACGGGCAAACTCGGCAAGGGCATCATCCCGGTTGACCGCGAACAACTAGGCGCGCCCGATGTATATAGTAATGACCGAATCTTCGCCTACCTCCGACTGGAGGACGCCCCCGACGCGGTGCAGGATGCCAAGGTCGCCGCGCTGGAGAAAGCCGGACACCCTGTAGTACACATTGCCGTATCCGACATCTACAGCCTCGGACAGGAATTCTTTCGCTGGGAAATTGCGACCGCGGTCGCAGGGTCGATCCTCGGGATAAACGCCTTCAATCAGCCCGACGTCGAAGCAAGCAAAATCGTAACCAAACAACTCACCTCTGAGTACGAACTCACGGGCTCGCTTCCTCCCGAAAAACCGATACTTGAAGAAGCGGGCTTCAAGCTTTTCACCGACGACAAGAACGCCGCCGACCTCGCGAAAGCAACCGGCTCTGACCGTTCACTCAAGAACCATCTGCGCGCGCATCTGGCGCGTCTTGGGGCCGGCGACTACTTTGCGTTACTCGGCTATGTCGAGATGAACGCGGACCACGAATCTCTGCTGCAAGGCCTGCGCATGAGCGTACGCGATCGCAAACGTGTGGCGACGTGCCTCGGCTTCGGACCGCGTTTTCTGCACTCCACCGGACAAGCTTATAAAGGCGGCCCCAACAGCGGAGTGTTCCTGCAAATCACATGCGACGATGCCCAGGACTTGCCGGTTCCCGGACAGAAGTACACTTTCGGAGTGGTGAAAGCGGCACAGGCTAGGGGCGACTTCCAGGTTCTGGCCGACCGCAAGCGGCGAGCGCTCCGCGTGCACATCGGCAGCGATGTGAAAGCAGGTCTCACCAAACTCGGAGAACTGGTAAAACAGGTTTTGTAATCGAGCATCGTGTGGTGACGGGCCTCCGGCCCGTTCAGACCAAGCAAAATAAGGAGCATGAATGCAACTGGGAATGGTAGGTCTGGGGCGCATGGGCGCCAACATGACGCGGCGCCTGATGCGCGGCGGTCACACGATGGTTGTGTCCGATCTCAGCGCCGAGGCCGTCAAGGGTATCGCCGGCGAAGGCGCGGTCGCCTCCTCTTCACTTGACGACCTGGTCGGCAAGCTGAACGCGCCGCGCGCCGCCTGGATCATGGTGCCGGCGGGCGATCCCACGGAAAAAACCGTTCAGGCTCTCATCAGCACCATGCAGGCGGGCGACACCATCATCGATGGCGGCAACTCGTATTTCAAAGATGACGTTCGCCGCGCCAAACTCTGTGCCGCCAAGGGCGTGCACTACGTCGACGTCGGCACCAGTGGCGGTGTCTGGGGACTGGAGCGCGGCTATTGCATGATGATTGGCGGCCCGAAAGAAGCCGTGCAACGCCTCGATCCGATCTTCAAAACACTAGCTCCGGGACGCGGCGACATCCCGTGCACTCCGGGACGCGACAAACTCGCCGGGACCGCCGAAAACGGCTACATCCACTGCGGTCCCTCCGGCTCTGGACATTTCGTAAAGATGGTCCACAACGGCATCGAGTACGGAATGATGCAGGCCTACGCCGAAGGCTTCGACATTTTCAAGAACGCGACCAGCAATGAACTTCCCGAAGATATCCGCTACGAACTCAACCTTCCGGATATTGCCGAAGTCTGGCGGCGCGGCAGCGTGGTGAGTTCATGGTTGCTGGACCTGACGGCAATGGCGCTGGCCGAGAATCCCACGCTCTCCGAGTACAGCGGATTCGTGCAAGATTCCGGCGAGGGCCGCTGGACGATCCAGGCGGCGCTCGACGAGGCGGTTCCCGCTGAAGTGCTGACCGCGGCCTTGTACACGCGCTTCCGTTCGAGGCAAGATCATACATTCGCGGAGAAGATGCTCTCCGCCATGCGACAGAAATTCGGTGGTCACGTAGAACCGAAAAAACATTGAGTCATTGAAATCGACTTCTCAATGATTCAATGACTCAATGGTTCAATGTCTCAATCAGGGGTAACGATGGCTCAAACAGAAGTTCTGCCGGCAACAACCAAACCGCGGGTCGGACGGACGGGAGATCCGTGTGTCATGGTGATCTTCGGCTTTTCCGGCGACCTGACGCGCCGGAAGCTGATTCCCGCTCTCTACAATCTCGCCAGCCAGCAATTGCTGTCCCGCGAGTTCGCCGTGATCGGAGTGGGCCGCACTCCAATGAGCGATGATGACGCGCGCAAGAAGCTCACCGAAGGCTTCAAACAGTTCGCCACCGGACCGATCGATGCCGAATTGTGGGAATGGTTTGTCCGCCGCATAAGTTATGTAAGTGGGAATTTCGATGATCCCGCTACTTACGACAAGCTGAAAGAAACCCTTGCCAAGGTCGATCAGGAGCACAACTCGCACGGCAACTATTTTTTCTATCTCGCTACCGCGCCCAACTTCTTCGGCGACATCGTCGAGCGGGTTTCGAAGGTCGGCTTGATGAAGGAAGAAAACGACCACTGGCGGCGCGTGATTATCGAAAAACCTTTTGGCCACGATCTCGATTCCGCCAAGGTTTTGAACCAGCACCTTTTGAAAGTCGCTTCGGAATGCCAGATCTACCGCATCGATCACTACCTGGGAAAAGAAACGGTCCAGAACATTTTGGCGCTCCGTTTCGCGAACGGAATTTTCGAGCCCATCTGGAATCGCCGCTACATTGACCACGTACAGATTTCGGTCGCCGAAACCGTGGGCGTCGAGAAACGCGGCAGCTACTACGATGGGGCAGGCGCCCTGCGCGACATGGTGCCCAACCACATCATGCAGCTCATCACTCTGACCGCGATGGAACCCCCGATTTCGTTCGAGGCCAACGCGGTGCGCGACGAGCAAGCCAAAATCCTGCATGCCATCCAGCCCTTCAGCGCCGAAGACGTGCTCAGCAAAACCGTCCGCGGGCAGTACGGAGACGGCGCCATGGACAATGAGCGCGTGCCCGCTTACCGCTCCGAAGAGGGCGTGCCGCCGGACTCGCGCACCGAAACTTTCGTCGCCATGAGGCTCCTCATCGACAACTGGCGCTGGGCGGGAGTTCCCTTCTATCTGCGCACCGGCAAGCGGCTACCGGGACGCCATACCCATGTCGTAATTCAGTTCCGGCGCGCGCCCTTCATGCTGTTCCGCGAAACGCAGGTGGAAAACATGATGCCTAACCAACTGGTGCTGCACATCCAGCCGGAAGAAGGCATCTCGCTGCGCTTCGCCGCCAAAACTCCAGGACCCACCATGCAACTCGGCGAAGTGAATATGGACTTTGCCTACGCCGACTATTTCGGCCTTACTCCTTCGACCGGTTACGAACGCCTGCTGCACGACTGCATGATCGGCGATGCCACGCTCTTCCAGCGCGCCGATATGGTCGAGGCCGGTTGGAGCATTGTCAATCCCGTACTCGACGTGTGGAAGGCGCTGCCTCCGCGTAATTTCCCTAACTATCCCGCTGGAACCTGGGGCCCGCGAGAGTCCGACGAACTGATGGAACGCGATGGCCGGCGCTGGAGAAATTTCGAAAAATGATGGGGAATTTGTAATTTGTAATTTGTGATTTGTAATTGGTAATTTGAAAACTACAAAATCGCTAGATTACAAATTACAAATTACCAATTACAAATTTTCTATGCCTTCGACCCGAGCCATCGAAGTCCTCGCCAGCGCGGCCGATCTTTTTCACGCTGCGGCTGAAGAATTCGTTCGCGCGGCCCGCACTGCCATCGGCGCTCAGGGACGATTCACGGTTGCGCTCTCCGGGGGATCGACTCCAAAAGCTCTCTATTCCCTGCTCGCCACCAATTACGCCGGATTCGCCTGGAACCGCATCTTCTTATTTTTCGGCGACGAGCGTCACGTCCCTCCCACCGACCCAGAAAGTAATTATCGGATGGTGAATGAATCGTTGCTGACGAAGATTGCGATTCCGGCGGAGAACGTCTTTCGCGTGCCCGCCGAGAATCCCGATGCCGCCGCCGCTGCTTCGGAATATGAAGCCCAGCTCCGCCGCTTCTTTGATCTCAAATCCGAACTCAAATCCGGCGAACTCAAATCCGGCGAACTCCCGCGCTTCGACCTCATTCTGCTCGGCCTCGGTCCCGATGGCCACACCGCATCGCTCTTCCCCGATTCTCCGGCGCTGAATGAGGAGTCGCGGCTGGTGGTCGCCAACTGGGTCGCGAAGTTCAACGCTCACCGGATCACCTTCACTTTCCCCGTGCTCAATCGCGCCGCCGAAGTGATGTTCCTGGCCAGTGGCGCGGACAAAGCCGACATGGTGCGTCAGGTTCTCGAAGGCAAGAGCACGCCTCCACTGCCCTCGCAAAGGGTGCAGCCATCCGACGGAAAATTGTTGTGGATGCTCGACGAAGCCGCCGCCGCAAAACTAACTCGCTGACGTCAGGATCGTTCTCAGTTCTCAGTTCTCAGTTCTCAGTTAATAACTGGGTGGCCCTTGCCTGCTGACTGGGACGGTGGCAACGCGATCTGTCAGGGATGCGCCCGGTCTGTACCATATGTTTACCAGTTAGTACCCCCACCCCCCTCCCCCCTGGTCTCCTGGAATCATAGAGTTAGCGGGAATTTTTTGCTTCGGTCTTTGAATCTTAAGGACTTATATCAAAGTATTCCGGAATAACGACTTAGCTCCTAAAAGAGCGCTGAAACGGCTTTGGGGCAGTTTCGAGGGCCGTCTTGGTGGACGGATTTCGAAACTGCCCCAATCAGATTTCTATTCTCGCGCACGGCGAGTTTTAAGTCAATTCATTTTCACGCACGGATGGTTGTGACAAAAAAGTTACGTGTCAGATTGGGAAGAAGTGCGACCTCGTAGCAGGTTCTCAAGATGAAGATCGATGGTGCGCCGGGCAAGAGTGAGGCCACTCTTGGAGTCGGCGGTGTGGCAGGCCACTTCTCAAAAGAATGAGAAGTGGGCACCCCGGCACTACCGAGGCAAAAGCCCGATGCGACGCTCCAACTCGGCAAAGCGCGCATCTGATCGGAGCGCGTCGAACTGCGGTTCAATGGCCAGCTCGGTCATCTGTGGGTCCCGTTCGGCTAAGGCGTTCTCCAGGTTCTCGAAAGCTCTGGCTTTCTCTCCTAGGTGGGCATAAATGATGGCGAGACCGTAAGGACGGACATAAGCTTCCGGAGGATTTTGCTGGTCTCGTGCGAACTGGAGCTGCTCTTTCCAGTAGCCGCGCTCGCCCATCGTGGCGAACTCCCGTTGCAAGGTCTTCATTTTCTCGAGTACATCTTGCGGTTTCTCGCCGGCCAGGAGGCGCGCCTTCGTTTCCTCGCTGATTGCCTCATCGTACCTTCCGAGAATGGCGAACAGCTGAGCCAAACGCTCATGGTTTAAGGGGAAATTGGGGTCTATCTGGTTCACTTTTTGGAATTGTGCGAGGGAATCTTCGTAACGCCGCGCCCACTTGAAGGTTACTCCTTCGAAGGATTGGATGTGGGGGGAGAGTGGATCCAACTCCATGGCTTTTCTCATCTCCGCGATGGCTTCATCGTGGTGGCCGAATGGTGAAAGGTAGCTATTGGAGTAAAACAGGTGGGCATACGCATCGTTCGGTTCGAGTTCGATCGCCCGACGAAACTCACGCTCCGCTGCCGGCCAATCGTATTCGTAGTGCCCTTTGACAAATCCCAGAGCGCAATGAGCATCGGCAAGCGTCTCGTCGAGGCTGAGGGCTCGACTGGCAGCCTCCAGGGCTTTGGGGGCTGCCTCTCCGGCGGGCATGCCTGCGAAAATCGGGGCAAGCGAGTAGACACGCGCAAGACCGGCAAAGGCGGGCGCTTCGCCAGGATCTAGTTCTGTGGCTCGGGTGAAATTCGTGATGGCCTGCTGGAATCCATCCCGTGTCCGCAGGTTCCAGCCTTGCAGGCCGCGCAGATATGCGTCGTGGGCCTCCACATTCGTTCGGCCCGGGGCAGCCAGGCGTTGATGGACCTGCTGCGAAAGCGTAAGCCGGATTTCACTCGCAACCGAACTGGCAATATCGCTCTCGATCCTCAGAACATCACTGAGTTCCCGGTCATAGCTGTCGGCCCAGAGGTGCGTCTGGTCCGACGACTGGATCAGCTGAGCGGTTACGCGGATTCGGTCGCCGGAGGGTCGGATGCTCCCCTCGAGCAGGTAGTCCGCACCGACCTCGCGTGAGACTTGGGCAACGCTTTTCTGCGTGTGTTTGTATTGCATTGCCGAAGTGCGAGCAATAACTCCGAGATGTTGCGGGTCAAGCCTTCCCAACTGGGTAATGATTTCCTCGGTAATTCCGTCTGCCAAGTAGTTCTGTTGGGAGTCGCTGCTGAAGTTTTCGAGAGGAAGAACGACCAGCATGATCTTCCCCGGCGGTGGTTTGCGGTGTCGCGCGGTTCGTAAGAAAACCGCCATTGCGCAGACTGCGAAAACAACGACTGCAAATACCATCCAACGGGTTCGGACAGAAGTGGGTCCTGGCTTGGCAGCAACCGTTGCTGCAGGAGGAGAAAGCGAAGGCTTCAGTCCCGGCTCGACCGGCGCTATGAAGCGATACCCGCGACGGGAAACTGTTTCGATGAATCGTGGGTTCTCAGCGGAGTCGCCGAAGGCAACCCGCAGTTTCCGGATGGCCGTGTTCAGCCCCTCGTCGAAACCCACATACGTGTCGGCCGACCACAACCGCGCCTGCAACTGCTCGCGGGTGACCACTTCTCCAGGGCTCTCCAGCAGGATCGCTAGAACGCGAAAAGGCTGCTCCTGCAGCGGCACTTTTCGCCCCTCTTTGTGGACTTCGCCGGAGCCGAAGTCAATTTCGAAGAGTCCGCTACGCACACGGCGGGTGGAACTGGCGGGCGTTTCCATTAACCTCCACCGAAGGAATCTGATTCTACCCCAGGACTTCGGTTCAGGGAACGCGATAACTCCTTCGGCAACTTTCTCTTAGCAAGTCAGGGAGGATATAGGGCGGGTCAATTGACTGGGTTCGAGCCGCGCGTTAAGACAACACTCACTTCGGTCAGTGCTCCGCAATGAAGCAGGGGCACACTGAGGAAAGCAAGAAATTTGTGAACAATTCAAGGAGGGTTTATGAACAAGAAGCTAGTCGTAAATGTGGCCACGTTGGTTCTGCTAATGCTCGGGGCTTTGGGGTCGGGATACGCGCAGAGTCAGTCTGCTGCCTGCAATAACAGACTCATCGCCGGCAACTACGGATTCATTATCCAGGGCAACAAATTGGGAGGCCAAGGACCCACGGGCCCACAGGTGGGCGTGGCCATGACCGAGTTCGATGGAAAGGGTGGGCTCACCCAAATCGACACGATCACGGTTAGTGGCGAGGTCGTAGCCGATTTCACCCACACCCCGGCGACTGGTACTTATACGGTGAATTCCGATTGCACCGGCTCCTTCACACTCAACTTCACCGACGGCCGACCGCCCGTTGTCGCAAACTTCGTCGTGGTGGCAAGGGGTTTGGAAATCGACACCGTGGTGATCAGTGCGGGTGGAAACCAGGGAATAATCGCCACCAGCAGCATCGGGAAGAGGCGGTTTTTTAACCACTGACGCCTGAGTGGTTAGCAAATCAGCGGTGCGGGTTAGGAAAATGCTAAGGAAAAAAGAGACACCGAAACGGATGAAAATTGTTCGACATTGACCTGACCGAGGATTGGGGCGACAAAAAGCAGCCGCTTCTGGGGTCAAAACGGAAATTCCGAATAGAACAAATTCAAAAGGAGAAGAGTTATGAAACTTGCGAAAGCATGTTTAGCCGTTGTTGGAAGCGTACTTTTGGCGGTGGCTCTTACAAGCTCGCTGGCACCCAAGTCGGCCTTGGCAAGCGCGCCAATGAACGTGATTGTAACGAACACCTCACGGAATCCGGTGCCAGTGCAGGCGCTTGGGCCGTTGACCTGGTTCACCCAGTCGTATGGCTGCACCTGGCTCGCGCAGGAGAAGAACAATGAAAATAGATAGGCATATCCGGTTTCACTTTGCTCGCAAGTGCAATCTGGGAGCAGCTCTGGTGCTCGTCCTGCTTGTGGCAACGGTTGCCCACGCGCAGCTAACGCCCAGTGACGACGCTTACGTCAACTCGGCCGCTCCCACCACCAACTATGGCGCCGCTACCACCCTGGATCTTAGCAGCGCCGCCGACACCACCTTCATCCGGTTTGATCTGACGGCCGTGCCGGCCGGCACTCCGGGATCCTCCATCGCCAAAGCGACGCTGAAGCTGTATGTGAACTCAGTGACCACCGCCGGGAGCTTTAACGTCGACTATGTCACCGGGACCTGGGTCGAGAAGACGATTACAAACAACTTGCAGCCAGCCATCGGAACCACGATTGCCTCTAGCGTTCCGCTCACCACCGCCAGCAAAGGAAAGTACGTGGAGATTGATGTCACGGCGGCCATGGTCGAGTGGCTGAACGGCACGCAGGCCAATGACGGGATCGCGCTGGTGGCGAACAGTCCGCTGGTGGCCACCTTCGACAGCAAAGAGAACACGGGCACCAGTCATCCGGCGGAATTAGACGTGGTGTTCGCAAGCGGCAATGGGACCATCACGGGGATCAATACAGCATCGGGCAGTGGACTGATGGGCGGCGGCAACAGTGGAACGCTCAACCTTAGCCTCATCAACACCTGCAGCTCCGGTCAGGTCCTGTCTTGGAACGGCACGGCATGGACGTGCGCGAATCTCAGCGGCGGCGGCACCATCACTGGCGTGACCGCGGGTACAGACCTGACCGGCGGCGGTACCAGCGGCAAAGTCACGCTGAATCTGGATACCACCAAAGTGCCGCAGCTGAATACCCCCAATAACTTTACTCAAGCTATCGGGGTTAACACCAACAACCCGTTCGGGTCCATCCAGGCGACGGGCACAGGCGAGGCAATTGTAGGCATAATGACAACCAACAACTTCTTGACGGCCGCCATCGCGGGAGCTGCTACAGCTTCAGGGACGGGCACCACGATTGGCGTGGAAGGATCATCTTCAACCAATTCCGGGTATGGCGTCTACGGCACCGGAGGGCCGAGCGGGGCAGGAGTCTACGGCAATGGGAATAGTAGCGGAGTGGGAGTCTCCGGCAACAGCAGCAGCGGAGTGGGAGTCTCTGGCACCAGTAGCAGCGGCAGCGGCGTGTACGGACAAACTACTGGCGCGAGCGGTGCTGGAGTCTTCGGAACCAACTCGGTGAGTGGTTTCGGTGTGCTGGGCCAGGCCACGGGCTCCAGCGGACAAGGGGTATGGGGTGAGACCTTCGGCAACGGGTTTTCCAACGGTGCTGGAGCCGACGGAGTTCACGGAGTCGCCCACACTACGGGTGGTTCCGGAGTCGCAGGCATCAACACCGCTCAGGACGGTGTAGCAGTCTACGGCAGCGACCCAAGTGGGTACGGCTTCTACACCGACAGTCACGCCCACCAAGATCGCAGCGCGGGCGGATGGGTCAAAGCCATGGCGTATGTCGATCCCTTTAAAGGCGGGATCCAGAGGTGTTTCAACTCGCAGCTCAGCGGGTCGCAAGCGACCACGGTCCCCTGCGGGATGAGTTACACCTATAAAGGCGCGGGATACTACATTATCGACTTTGGATTCCAGGTGGACGACCGATTTCTGCAGGCCACAGGTTATGGAGGGTCTGTCAATGCCTGCCTGGACGATTATTGCCACAACGGTGCTGGCATAGGCCCGAACCAGGTAGTGATTGACACCAACGACGGCTCTGATCAGGCCTTCCATCTTACCGTCTTCTGAAGATGGCGGGCACTCGCGAAAGGGGGCCCGCCCTCTGCGCTTTCCTCCGAAGCGCAGGGATCTCTTAAGTATGGAAAAGGGGTGAGGAGGCAACCGGGGGCGAAGACATGAAAACTTTTCCCAGACCGTTGCTGGCCCTCGGCACTCCAGCCCTCAATTGCACGTTTGGGTTCAGCGCCCAGATCGGCCATTAACGAATTGACGCGCACGGAGGAGTAAATGTTCAACACGGTCTCAACGAAGCAGACAAGGAGAAATCACATGAAACCCCGATCTTCACATATGTCGAAGGGCGGGTGGCCCAGCCTTCCGATGGCAACCACACAGTGGGTGCCCCATCCTTCGCGGCTTTTTGCGAAGGGTGGGTAGCAGACTGATCGCACCATGGGCTTCGCCTCGTCGCGACGGCGGTCTATTCCCTGGTTCGTGTCTACAGAATGGGCATTGCCAAGACAGACGGGACATTTCCTTTAAGTGAAGGCAACATTAAACGTCCCGTCGCTGAAATTCGCCGCTTCTCCGAGCCGCCTTTTTCCATCACAAACAAGTATGCGGGCCATCACAGACACGCGATCAGCCATGCGCGACAATGGTGACGGCCTCAGTGCGGGAGCGCGTTAGCCCAAGCCAATCCAAGGTTTGAGATCTTGGAGCTAAGTCCTTAGTTTTGTAGATGATGGAAGTAACTCCTTTGTATTGAATGGTTTGCGGGGAATTTTTTTTTGGGGGGGGGGTTACAAAACCTTTTCAAATGGGCAAAACAAAAATCGGCTGCACGGGGAGAATTCCCTGACGCGCCTGAGGTCGTGACAAGGTGTAGGGGTCCTTCGACTCCGCAGAGACTTCACTTCGTGAAGTCCCTGCTGCGCTCAGGATGACAGTTTTTGGGGGCATGGAAAAATCAGCACCGTGGTTACGTTCAAGACCGCGGCTTAAGGACAAGATTGACGGCCTTGGTTTCGTTCGCTCCCACTGTGATCTGCTGGGTTGATGTGCCCAGCTTCTCGTGCCAGGCCTCAACCGTGTAGGTGCCCGGCGGCAGACTGCTCAAATCGAAACTGCCGTCCTTGCCCGTCACGGCAAAGTATGGATGTTTGAACACCGCCACATAACCATGCATCCAGGGATGAATATTGCACTTTACCGGGATCGCAATCTCGGCTCGCGCAAAAGTTTCTTCCGTTTTGGAATTGGGCGGCTCGGACTTATTCCATTCGCGGTTGTTGGCGGGTATGGGATGGATATTGTGAGAAGTGGGATCGTCGTTCACTACTTCCAAGCGCTGATTCGCCTGCATCGCCAGCACGTGAGGCTGATACATGCATCCCTTTTGCGTGAGAACGACGGGCTGACTGGGCGGATCGAATGTCTGATTGCCCAATCCGTCGGAAATAAACACGATGGCATTCTGCAGGCCGCCGTTGGCGTCGGTGACCACATCCTGAGTAAGAACCGGCGCTGGATGCTGTTTGGCGCAACTTTGGTCCGCCGCCATGTTGACGGTTGTGGACTTTGGCGCTGTGCCCACAAACTTGACCACTCCTCTGAGAGTGGCGGTGGTAGCGGCGGTGTTACTTACCGAAGCAGGAGGACCTGCCTTCACGGGCTTTAGGCTGGAAATGCAAATCATCGCTGTCAGAGCAAGTATCGGAATGAGCCTCTTCGTTTTTGTTGCCTTCGTCGTCTTCGTTGTCTTCGTTGTATTCGTCGTCATGCAAACCACTTTTCTGTCCTGGGCGCGGGGGACCTG
Source organism: uncultured Acidobacteriaceae bacterium (assembly GCA_963789205.1). GTDB lineage: Bacteria > Acidobacteriota > Terriglobia > Terriglobales > Acidobacteriaceae > Acidiflorens. Next base: position 288,177 of record CAWBJV010000004.1, on the reverse strand, counting down.
ATTTTCTTTTTTGTGAATCCTGCTATCACCGAGCGTATGGACGAAGAGAAGTGGAGTTGTCATTCCGCAGTCAATTTCAGGTCATTTTTGTGTCGCGTTTTTGTCAGGCAGGATTTGCGTGAAAATTGATAAGTTTTTGGGGACGAGAATTTGTTGAGCGATTGGCGGTGCGAGGGAATCGCGGAGAGTGTTGATGCGAGTGTATCTACGGCTGCCGAGCTGCGCTCGGCTTGGACGGGCGAGACGCCCGTCCCCACACGGGCAAAACGGCAGACGCGGCGAGACGCATCTCTACGGTAATTTTCGCTTAGGCGGCGTGGCCGCGCCAGTCGGCGATTTCCTTCAGACCTTCTCCGCGCGCATGCTCGAAAAGTCTGACTTTGTGGCGAGTGTGTTCGAATTCGTGGATGTCGGCCCAGACCTCGGCCTGCCACGATGTCTCGTGGGTCGCGGTCTCGCCACAACTGGCGCAGCGGGTATGAAAGGTGACGCCTGGCTTCGCAGGAGTCTGGACGTCCTGCAGTTCGAGAAAGACGCAGCGCACTTCTTCGATCTCTTCGTCAGGACCCACGATGTGCTCGTAGCGCAGCAGGTATCCGAAGCCGAGTTTGCGGGCTTCGATTTCCGCTTCTTCGCGGGTATGGAACGGCCCGTATTCGGCGCGCAGTTGCTCGGTCGAGTCGCACGCCATCCAGAAAATGTCTTTGTAAGTCATGCCTACCTCAGTCTCGGATTGAACTGATGGAGCGCTGAACTGGTGAGCGCTGAATCGATGAAGCGTTGAATTTGATGAATCAGGTCGAACGGGTCCGCAAGCATTCAAGCAATTTGATTACCGGAATTGCGGTCGCCGGCGCGCCCATCGAAACGGCTGCTTCGGGGAGAAGCTGATGGACTATTCCTTTGAAAACACGTTGCTTAGGGCGGCAGTCCCGAGAAACCAACGGCTCGCTGGAAACGCTGCTTGCGGGCGACTGGTGTGCAATATGTTTCCGTCCGCAACGATCGGAGGGAAACAATTTCGAGGTAAGAGGCGGGATAAGAAATACGGCGTTCCGAAATTTCGGTTTCTGGTTGAAAACAACTTCGAAGGTGGGCGACGGTGCTGGACGACTGGAGCATCGCGTGCGAAAGATTCAGTAAAATACGAGGCCGGTAATCCGCACCGCCGCTTGCCTACAACTGCCCTCCGCTTGCGGAGGGCTTTTCTTTAATCGGTAAGCTGATCGCTGGACTCCCCGAAAACTGAGGTTGCCCGCCCTGGGCTACGCTCCACCCTGCTCCGGGTGGCAACAGGCCATTCCCCAGTTGCATATGCCAGTTCGCGCCGCCATGGCTGGCCACGTAGAGGGCGAGTTCGAGGCGGGTCCATACTCCCAGCTTGTCGAAGGCGGTGCGCAGGTAGTTCTTCACTACCTGCTCGCTGGTAAGCAGCACGCCGGCAATGTCCTTGTTGGTTAGGCCCTGCCAGACCAGGGTCGCGACTTGAATTTCCTTGGCGGTTAGCCGATCACGGGGTTGCATGGTTGCACCTGCTCCTTGATGAACATCGCGGTGGCGAGCTTCACTCGCTTCCGGCCCTCTTTAATGCCCGCGCGCAGAAACAATGTGCGCAGGTGCTGTTTCACCGTCCACGGGCTGATGTTCAGATGGCTCGCGATTTCTTTGTTGCTGCACCCCTGCACGAGCAGACGCAATACCTGCTGGTCACGGGGAGTGATCTTAATTTCGTTGAGGTTAATCATGGGCTTTTCGTCCGCTCCTTTAGTTCAAGTCTTGGGGTCGCGACCCGCTCGAAACAGAAGCAAACCGTTCGCCAAATCTTCGCTACTTAACGATGTCATTTAAAACCATACAGTTGCACTGCAACCTGCTCCCTTCCCGCGCCCGTCTTAGGCCGTTCTCATGAATCGCTTCCAGATTGGTATCCCCAAATGGGAAGCCGTCCCAAAAAGCCTCCGTCTTCTTTCGTTTTCAGAGGCCCAGACTTGCACTACAATGACCTCAGTCTGGACTGTACGTCTCCCCCAGATGCCATGCCCGCGAACCGGCCCAACCTGAAGCTAGACGAGCAATCCTTTCAGGGATTTCTGTCGGCCGCCTTCATCATTCAGGAACATAACGACCGGCTGAAAGTGGCTGGACAGACACCGGCTGAACCGCAGGCCCGCCTCGAACCGGATGCCAATGGCAATTGCCCGCATTGTGGCGCTCCGAAGGCAGCGGCTCCGAACCTGGCTGAAGGATCGCGCTGCGAGAGCTGCGGCCTCGACGAGTTTCGTCCAGGGGAACGCTTGCAGCGCAATTGGGCCTCGATGTGGCTGATGAGCCAGGAGCAACGCTTATGGCCGGAGCGTTCTCCGGAGATTCGCGAAGGTATAGAAGGCGCAGGAAGAGGCGTGGCCCCACTTGACGCCGAGAGCAAGCCGCGGGCTCAGGCAGCGCGCGATTTCGCCGTGTCCGGCATTCACGCTTTGCCGGTTGCAAGAGACGCTGCGGAAACGCCGACGGCACATGAAGAGACCGCGACGACCATCCACCATCGGGAACCCGCCAAATCAGCACCCGGCAAATCAGTTCTGGGCAAAGCAACAGCGGTAGGCCCATGGATCACTGACGCGACCGACGACTTTCGGCGAGAAAGCTTGACGCCGGAAGATTTGACACAAGAAGAATTGCGACCGGAAGACTCAGATCTGACCGTCGAACCATTCCAGTTATCCGCCATCGACGATTCGTACGCGAGCGATGCCGGCATCAGCATCGACGACGCCCCAGAATCCTTGCTTGAACGTTATGCGGAATGGCATGTGAAGCTGCGCTTTCACCGCGCCGACCTTTACCTCGGCGTGGCCGTTTTTGTGGCCGCCCTCGCTCTGCTCTGGCCGGCGGCTGCAGCGCCGCGACCGGAAGCGCTCGGCCCTTGGGAAAGGGCGCTGGTGACGCTCGGAATCGCCGAAGCTCCCGCGCCCCTGGTCCATCTTCGCGGAGACCCCAGCCTCGCGGTATGGGTCGATCCGCACACCGCTCTCTACTACTGTCCCGGCGAAGAGCAGTACGGAAAAACCGCCGACGGCCGATTCAGTCCCCAGCGCGAAGCGCAGATGGATCGCTTCGAACCCGCCGGCCGCAGCGCCTGCGAGTAACCATCAAGACGGACACTCCTCGGTTGCAGAGGTTAGAGGTCAGATTGCAGAGGTGAAAATCCTCCATGAAGGGTTCTTACCTCTGCAATTTGACCTCTAACCTCTGACCTTGTAGTACTAAAGACCGGCAGCGCACGCAGGTGACGTTCGTCACCAGCGGCTATGCACCGTCGTGCTTTGACCATTTCCCCCACCCCCCCTACGATGAAATTACCGCTTGGCTGGACCTGCGAACCATTAAGAGCGAACGATAAAGAGCCTTCGAGTCCACACTATGGTGCATTCCATGACACAGAAGAGAGGTCGCGGCTTCTCCCTGATCGAACTGTTGATCGTGGTCGCCATGATCATGATCCTGGCGGCGATTTCCGTGCCGCGTTTGTTGAACACCATCAGCGACATCAATCTGCGATATGCTGCGACAAACATCAGCGGCCTCTTGCAGTCGGCTCGCATGCAAGCGGTCCGAAAAAATACCTTTTACACGGTCCAGCCGACCACATTGTCCACGGGCGGTACTGGATACTATGTTCATCTTCAGGGCGGGACATACGCCGTCGGTGATCCACTCTTACCCATGGGCAGCCAGATAACTGCCTACACAGGATTAGGCAGCGGCGCACCCAACGAAAGCACGTTTGCAAGCGGCAGCAGCAGCAATGGCTTGAGTTTCGCCCCCAACGCGGGGTCGGACAACCCGAGTTTCAACGCGCGCGGACTCCCTTGCATCGGGGTTGTGTCCACGGGTGCCTGCCCGTTTGTCCCCGGTCTGGGCTTTGTGATGTTTCTTTCGAAATCCTCCGCTCTGGGAAATGTCTCGTGGGCTTCGATCGCCATCACCCCGAGCGGACACATTCAGATTTGGACGGCCGACAGCAGTGGCAACTGGATACAACGGGATTGAGGGAGAAAATGTCTAAGTCGGCAAACTTTCTAACGTGCAGTATCCGGCGTCGGGCGAGACTCGGTGAGAGCGGCATGTCTCTGCTCGAACTAATGATCGCGATGACCGTGCTGACAGTTGGAATGCTGGGGTCCATGGTCATGATCCTGACCGCCATGGAATCGAACTCGCGGAACAAAACGGATAACCTGGCAACCATTCTTGATCAGGAAATCATGGAGAAGTTTGCCACGTTGAACAATTATCCGAAAGCGGGATCGGCAACGATTTATGACTGCGCCCTCACGGGCGGAAGCGCGGATGCGCACCTCGTCTCGCTGGGGCAGGGGACGTATGCAAGCGGCGGAAGCGGCGCGGCCCTCTATACATCATCCACGGTACCTGCAGGGTACAACGTGGGAGACATTGACTGGTCTCAGGCGACTCCGACGCTGGCGACTTCGACGACCGCAGGTTATGCCATGCTGTATCGGACCTGCAGCGGAGACAATTATGAAGTCCGCTGGAACATTATGGACGCTAATAATCCTGCGCCTGTATCACCCGCGGTGAGCCGCATCAGCTTGCTGACGGTCTCGGCGCGGCAAACTGCGGCAAAAGGATCCAAACTGGGCATGCTTTTTGCTCCCCCCACGACCCTCCGCACTCTGATTGAGAGTTCACAATTTTGATATCGGCGATTGCACATGAGCAGAGCGACACAAATATGAAGGCACCTGGACAAGCCGCATTCCGATCGCAAGCGGGCTTTTCGCTGCTTGAACTCGTCATCGTGTGCGCGATTCTGACGATCGTGCTGGCGGCCGTTTTCAATGGGGTCAACCTCGTCACCCAACGGAGCCAGGCAGAGCAGACGAAGGTCGATCTGACTCAGGAGGGGCGCGAGTTCGTGGATGAATTTGAGCGCGACCTGCATCAGGCGGGGTACCCCAACTGCCGCATGGTCAAGGCCCCAGGAGCTACTAACAACTGTCCCGCAGACTTTTCCAACACCACGGTATGGCAGAGTTCGGCGGTGGCGGTGGGTCTGGCTTCCCTTTCCAATACCCAGATCATTTTTGAGGGTGACGTGGATGGCAACGGCACGGTCGACTCGGTCCAGTACCGGTTAGTGGACTCCGCGGGCAATTCCCCACCAACCGGAACCTGTCCCTGTTACATCCAGCGCAGCCAGAAGCCGAAAGTGGACGGGACCGCACCCCTTTCCCAGCCCACTGCCTGGAGTCAGGAATTGCAGAATGTCGTCAATAGCGGAGTGCCTGGGGTCGATGCGTCTGGGAACCCTTTGCCCTACGGAGGCGGGTTGAACATCTCGGGCAACACGGCTTGGGGAGCAACCAATACTTCCTACTATGCTGCCATCAGCAGCTTCAAGGATTTTCCGGTCTTTCAGGCTTACGACCAGTTTGGCAACATCGTCCCCCTGCCCCAGGACATCACCACTGCGTCGGGCTCGGCAACACTGAACTGCGGTACCACCTCCACAACTTGTGTCAAGTCGATCCGCCTCACTATCAATCTTTTGGCACCCGCAGCCACGGGGGTTGATATGAAGACCCGCGTCCGACCGGTGATGACATTGGTGGGGACCGCTCGCCTGGTGAATAACTAACCCGGTGAACAACTAAGGAGGACTTCTTCCATTATGGGCAAACGCAATCTTCGGAACCCTCGCAACAGTCGCAGTAACGAAAAAGGCATCGCCCTGCTCATCGTCCTCATGGCGCTTTTTCTGGTTGCCGCCGTCGGCATGGGCATGATCTACATGTCGAATACCGAAACCTCGATCAACTCGAACTACAGGGACACGCAGTTGGCTTTCTTTTCGATGCGCGGCGGGCTTGAAGAAATGCGCGACCGGATGCGCACGAGTGCCCCAAGTCCAATTACGCTTCCGACGGTGATGCCCAGTACCACTGCGGGTTCCATAGTCTATATCACCAACCCCGGAGCCTCGGAGACGGTGGCTCCAGCAACGTTCGGTAGCACCTACTTCGACGACGAGTTCTGCCATGAATCGTTCACGGGGTCGGGGGTAACATACCGCAGTCCAGGTACACCGTGTGGCTCCGCTGATGCGCCACCCTCGGGCGTGACGACCGTGGCCAGCATTATGCCTTACACAGGCACATCTTCTTCCCTGAAGTACAAGTGGGTTCGGATCACGTTGAAGCAGAATGGAACTTTCCCGAACGCCCTGGTTGCCCCAATCGATGCATCTCACCCCGCCGCGTCACAGGTCTGCTGGGACACGACCAACAATAAAGAGACGGTCTTGTACGCGCTCGGGTCCACTTATGTCAACTGCGCGGATGCGCGCGCCCACAACTTCATGGTGGAACCTGTATATATCGTTACGTCACTGGCCATCACCCCGCAGGGGAGCCGGCGCGTCGGTCAGTATGAAACAGCGGCCGTGAGCATCTCGCCACCCGCATCGGGTATTGCTTTGGATGGATCCGGCACTAATTTTGGCCCGCCCAATTCAAACAATGGTGCTATCAGCGGCATTGATGGCAGCGGCACCCCGGCGCCGCCCACGGTAACGGGCTGCACCACAACTGGTGCATCGGTGCCGGCCATCGGTACTTCCGACATGGCGGATGAGATCAGCGACGCTGCCGCCATTCCCAGTGGCCGGACAGGTAACTACCCAGGAACCGCGCCGACGATGCCGACCGGCGTGGCAGCTATTCCTTCGGTTGTCGACATGGGATCGGACGCAGGAGGCACGAACCAGCTCAGCAATTGGTCGACCCCGGCGCAACTCAACTCCCTCGCCGCTGCGATCGCGAATGGAGCTGACCAAACCGTCAGCGGCTGCGGCATCAACGGGGTAGGCGGATCGGGCTGCAGCGGAACTTACGGCTCAGCTTCCAGTCCGCAGATCACTTATGTAGACGGGGATGTTACCCTCGCCGGTGGCGCGGGCGTGCTGGTTGTGGCCGGGAAGCTCACCATCAGCGGCGGCATGCAATTCGACGGTTTGATCCTGGTCATTGGCCAGGGTAGCGTGTTGATAGACGGTGGCGGTGATGGCCACATCTATGGATCGATTTTCGTGGCCCAAACCAACAGCTCAGTGTCCACCACGACACCCCCGTTCCAGCAACTTGCTTCCCTGGGAGCTCCCTCATTCACCTGGCATGGCGGTGGCAAAGCTGCCATCAACTACAACAGTTGCTGGGCCAACATCGGGAGCGGCCTACACTACTTTGTGATCGCCTCTCGAGAAGAGATGTACTAAGCCGCGCCTGGGCTCGCCACCTTGTTCAAGATAGTCGACGTTCAAGATAAGTCGAGTAATTGTCTTGAATTCCAGAAACCCGTTGGACACAAAAGCGGATGTGGGAACCCGAGCCGCCACGTCTGCTATGCCGTGACCGGGCGGCCACTTCTTCGATAACGCCACAGAATTAACGCCAGGCCGGAAACGATCAGCACCATGGTCGAGGGCTCGGGAACCACTGGCTTCTTGTGGCGTTTGTGACGGCAGACCCCGTCAACCATCTGGTCGTCGTTGTGGCAAAGCCCGGAAGGAATCGGCACGCCGACCGGCACGTACGGGAAGAAGAAGCTGCCGGCAAAAAGCTTAGGCGCAACTGGTTCGCCGTCGGGCAATTCGGGCGGGGCGAGCATGGGCCGGATGGGCAAGGACGGGGCCGCATCGATCTCCGCTACGGGCTGGTCCAGAATGTCTTCGTCCGGCTCTTCATCGGAAACGTCGGGCTTGGCGGTGTCGGAAATCTGGTTGCCGCAGCGCGCACGCGCCGTGATTTTTCCGTCGGTCAGCAGCAGTTCACCAGGGTGCAGACGAATTCTTCGGCGCGTCCAGAAGATGGCGTCACGAACGCGATAAGACAGGTAGACTTCGCGGGCTTCGGTGGCGCGCTCCAGACGGGCGTGGCCGTAATCGAAGTGAGCGTAATGCCGGCGAACTACCCAGTCGCGCAACGCCTTATAGCGGAGATCGTCTGGATCTTTCACGCCTCCGGGCACCACCGAGTAAGGATAGACACCGGGGATCCGCGCGAGAAATTTCGTGGGCTTGGAGGACCGCGCCGCCATGAAAGCGAGATCTTTGCGAACGTTTCCCCGCGTCCAAAAAGATTCGGGCAAAACCTGGGAAGCATGCAAGGACGGTAATGAGAAGTAGCGCGCCGCGTTCTGCCAGCACGCGCCAACGAGCACGATCCCCACGACCAGGGCGGCCATGGTTCGCTGCATGCGCAGACGACGCCGGTACCAGCTTCGCCTCCGTCGCACGGTTTTTCTAATCGCCGCGTCCTTCGAAACAGCGTCGTTCAAAACAGCACTCCTACCCGGCACAGGGACCGGGGGCGGCAGAGGGGAGAGCCAACTTGTCTAGAGCATTCCTCCATCCAAAACCAAGCCGCGGAACTGGTTCGGATACAGGAACTTAGCACGCATAGGACCCCATCTTAGCAGACTTGCGCAAGAAATTGCCCTGCTAAATGATACTTGGCGCGCCCCTGCTTCCCAATCCGGCAAATACCCTAGAGAGTTGATGGCGAAACTGCAGATCCCTCGTCGCGAATTCTCGACCCCGTCCAAGATACAGCGACATCGAAGAAGTCCAAATAGCACGGATGGGCAGTATTCACGCGGGTTGTCGCTGCTCCCCCGTCACCGGTACCCGAGCGACACGAGGCGAGAACGCCCGACACGGACAGGGATCGAGGGGTTAGGTTGGCGAGAAGGGCAAAAAAAGGCGGCATTGCCGAATGATGGTTTAACCGCAATCACTCACGCTGTCCAATAACTTTTCTGCAGTCTGTTATTCCTGGGAGGAATAACAAAGGAAGTTACAGTGATTCGGTCGATGAATTTGTTATCAAGTCCCGCATCAGAAATCTTCGTCCACCTATCGACAAAGGACACAGCGATCATCGTTTCGCTAAGCTTTCGACTACCCACACACCGCGTAAAGCAGGCTGAGGCTGATGACCCATTCGCGCGGAATGAGCTACCCGTAGCGTGTGACTACGGGAACCTTGGCCTCGGACAAGACTTTGAGAAAGCATCCGACAATCTTAGTGCACGACTTGGGTCACCGAAGCCGAGCTGGTGCTGTAATTCGCGGTCCCTCCGTAGTTCGCCGTGATCGTGCTCGACCCCACTGGCAGCGTGGAAGTCGTGAACGTTGCCACTCCACTGCTGAGCGAGGCCGTGCCCAATGTCGTCGCACCTTTCTTGAACGTTACCGTCCCGGTCGGCACTCCGCCGGAAGAAGTCACGGTCGCTGTGAAGGTGACTGCTTGGCCAGAGGCCGATGGATTCGGCGAGGAACTGAGTGACTCCGCTGTAAGGGCCTTAGTCACCACCTGTTTCAGCACCGGGGAGGTGCTCGCGTTGTACGCCCCATCTCCGCTGTAGACAGCTGTGATGCTGCGAGTGCCTGTGGTTAGAGCTGAGGTCGATAGATTGGCCGAATTGCCCGTCAGCGCTACCGTCCCCAGTGTGGCCGTGCCCGACTTGAATGTCACAGTGCCGGTCGCACCGGTCGTGACCGTAGCCGTGAACGTCACCACTTGCCCGAAGCTCGATGGATTCGCGCTGGAAGCTACCGTCGTGCTGCTCGCGCTCTTGCCGGTGACGTGTTGCGTTAAGATGGCCGAGACGCTGGAAGCCACCAAAGTATCTCCCTTGTAAGTGGCGGTAATGCTGTGGGTCCCCGCCGTCAAGTTGGCAGTGCTCAGGTTCGCCGTGCCGCCGCTGAGCGCGACGGTGCCCAGCGTTGTGGCGCCGTTCTTAAATGTGACTAGATCGCCATCCGGTATCGCTCCGAAGGCCGAGCTGACCGTCGCGGTGAACGTAACTGTTTGTCCGAATCTGGAGGGATTCAGGCTGGAAGCTAACGTCGTGCTGCTCGGGTACTTGTTGACGACCTGCGTCAGCGGCGGCGAAGTGCTGCCTGTGTTGTTCGCGTCCCCGACATACGCAGCCGTAATAGAACGGTTCCCGGATGTGCTGAACGAGGTGTTGACGCTGGCCTGTCCATTCACCAGAGTCGCCGAGCCGAGCGAATTCGTGCCGGACTTGAAGGTCACGCTGCCACTCACCACGCCACCGTACTGGCTGGTGACCGTTGCCGTATAGGTAATGGTTTGCGTAACCAATGCCGGATTCAGCGATGAGGTAAGCGCCGTTGTCGTGGCAGCCTTGGTCACGAGTTGCGATACCGTCCCTGAACTGCTTCCGGTGAAGTTCGAGTCGCCACCATACGCAGCCGTGATCGAGTGCGTCCCAAGTGTCAGCGCGCTAACCGTGATCGTCGCCTGGTTCGAACTGACCGCGGCCGTCCCCAGCGTGTTCGCACCGTCTTTGAACGTTACTGTGCCGGTCGCGCTCCCGCCAAACTGCGGCGTCAGCGAAGCTGTGAACGTCACGGCCTGGTTGTAACCCGAGGGGTTGACGTTGGAAGTTAGACTAAGAGTCGTGCTGGCCATTCGTACTGTTTGAGTGAGCGGCGCGGATGCACTGGCCTGGTACGTCGAATCCCCGCCATAACTGGCGACGATGGAATGACTGCCTGCTCCGAGCGAAGACGTGGTGAACACAGCTTGCCCACTGCTCAGCGACACCATACCGAGAACATTGGATCCATCAGTGAACGTGACCGTCCCGGTTGGTGTGCCTCCGTCGGAAGGCGTGACAGTGGCGGTGAAGGTTACGGATTGACCGAATGTGGACGGATTTAGCGATGAAGTAAGCGTCGTGGTGGCCGTCGCGGACGCGACCGTGATGGTTGCAGTCTGGCTGTCAGCGTGGCCGGCCGGATTCGCCACTCGTACCCAGTATTTTGTCGTGGCCGTGAGTGCCGGCGTTGTGAAACTCGGAGTCGTCGCGACAGGTGTCGTGGTGTCCCCAGTTGCGCCTTGATACCACTGGTAGGTGATGGATGGCGCTCCGGTTGCGCTCACCGTGAGGGTCGCCGTCTGACCGGGGTTGATGGTCTGGCTCGCGGGTTGCGTTGTAATGGATGGAGCTTCGTAGATAGTCAGAGTGAATCTCTGGTTATCATCAGGACCAGAGCCGTTGTGGGCGACCATCGTCAAGGAGTACTGGCCTCCTGTACCGGTTGCTGGCGTCCCGCTCAGGGTCCCAGTGCCGTTTCCGTTATCGACGAAGGTGACACCGCCGGGCAGCGACTCTGCAACCGCGCTCAAACTCGGCGTGGGAGTTCCAGTTGTGGTCACCGTAAATGAGCCTGCGCTCCCTACAATAAAAGTAGTGCTATTCGCGCTGGTGATGGTGGGTGCTTGTGTGGCGCCGCCCACATAGGCGATGGTTACGTCTTCGAGCACCGGCGTCTGACTCGGATCGCTGCTGCTGAGATCGGACTCATACTGGAGGTAACGCGAAGTTCCGGCGAGTGCGCCGCCCGAACTTGCAACCGGTGTGAACGCTGTCCAGCTTCCGTCCGGCGTAGCTGTGTTGCCTGTGCGATAGCTGAGGTTTAACGCCGTACTGGCGGGACTGACCGCGGTCCAGGACAGTGTGGACCAGTTGGCGGACGCGCCGGCATCGAACACCGCTGACTGGAAATCGCACGGTGACGAATAAGGAGTCATAACAAGCCAATCGACACTGACTCCTGTTCCATCGAGGTTGAAATCGCTCACTCCCGGCCGCATGGTGCTTGTGATTGCGACAGGTTCGGTGTGCACCACGTTTCCGTCGATGGAGAAGACGAAGCTGGAGGCGGTCCAGTCGATGCGGAAACGGTGCGGCGTACCCAGCCAACTTCCTGAGGCTGGGTTCGGAATCTGGATATCGGAAGCGGTTCCACTGTTGTCAGTACGAGCGAAGAGTGAATTGGTCGTGTTCCACGTGCTGAACATCGCCCAGGACTCGCCAGACGACTGCAATTGTTGAACGAAGCCGACATGCTGGAACGTCTCCGATCCAAATGTGGCAACGAATTCCAGCGAGCTGCCTGGTGCGTAAAAAGCGTTAGTCGCCGCAAGGGTCCCATCTACAAACAGTTGTCCACCTGACACTGTGGCGGTCCCGCCTGTCGTCCAGGGAGTGCTGGACCAGTCGTCTGGAAATGCTGAATTGAATTCCTGGCCGATCGTCGGAGTCAGCGTGACCTCGCCATCGCCAGCGTGGGCCACGACCGTGCAGTTGGTCGTTCCGGCGCTGAAGTCGGCCACCGTGGTGTCGGTATGTGTGAGAGTGACGACACCGGTCGTGAAGGTCCAGCTGGCGTTGGTTCCCAGTTGGTTGCCGTTCGTATCGGCGATTGTGCCAGCAACGGTCACCGTGTATTGCGTTGTAGACATGAGCGGCGCGTTTGGCGTCAGAGTCGCGACGCCGCCGGTATAGGTGACGACGGCTGCTACCACGTTCGATAAGTTGTCCTGCAACTGGAACGTCGAGTTATTGATGGTCGTCGGGTCCATCGGTTCATTGAAGGTGACAGTCACGTTGGTGCTCACCGGGACATTGGTCGCTCCCGGCACCGGCGACTGCGCAGTTATGACCGGCGGTGTGTTGCCGACCCCCGAGACGAAGCTGAGGCTTACCTCGGAAAGCGCTGGCGTCCGCGTAATATCTGTAGTTGCGAGGCTAGCCTGATACTGGATATAGCGCGAGTTGCCTCCAATCCCCGCGGGGGAGGCGCCTACATTCGTGAAACCACTCCAGGAGCCGTCCGGCGAAGGTGTGTTGCCGATGCGGTACGACATCGCGATGGAAGTACCGGCCGGTGTGTCGCCAGTCCACGAGAGAGTGCTCCAGTTCGCGGGGCCGCCAGCGTCCAACACGCGGGAAGTGAACGAGCAGGATGTGGCGTAGGGGCTCAGTCGCATCCAGTTGAGAGAGACGCTTCCTCCACCTGGAGTCGCATCACTGGCAACCAGAATCATGTTGCTGGTGATCGAGCCCGGCAGCGTGGCAACAACATTCCCGTCGATCGAGAAGACGAAATTGCTGGCTGTCCAATCGATGCGGAAGCGATGCGGAGCACCCAGCCAGTTACCCGAAATCAAGACCAAATTGTCGCTGCCGCTGTTGACGCGTGCGTAGAGAGCGTTACCGGCTGGCCCCGTGCTGAAGATTGCCCACGGCGGGTCAAAGCCGCCATCCGCAACGAATCCGATGTGCTGGAAGGGCTGTCCGCTGAATGTGCCCACGAACTCCAGCGACAGTCCTGGGCCGTAGCTCGCTGAACTGAAGACATCGGCGCCATCCACGGTGACAGAGCCGCCCGCGACCGTGTAGCCTCCACCGCTGGACCATGTGCCGCTGGACCAACCCGCAGGGAGGCTGCTGCCCGGAAACTCTACGTCCACCGCAGGTGTCAGGATCACCGCGCCAGCCTGGATCATCGTTACAGCCGAGCAAGAACCGGTCCCACTAGCAAAGTCCGCAGCCGAGGTGTCCGATACGGTGGCCGCCGATGTCTGGAAGCTGGCGGGAGTTGCCGGCGCGGTGGCCGTGTTCCCAAAGCTGTCGGCGGACGTGACTTGATAATAGTAGGTCGTGGCCGGAGCAAGACCGGTGATCGAGACGCTGTGCGCGGTCACGAGCCCGGGGGTGCTTGCGACGAGGTTTAAGTTGCCGCTGCTAGTGCCGTAGTTCACCACTGAACTGGAAGCCGTATCGGTTGTCCAACTAATTACCGCAGTTTGGTTGCTGACGGACGACGAGATATTAGAGATGACTGGTGGCGTGGTATCGGCCGCATAACTGACCGTATACGAGCCCGTAAGGGCGGAGAAAACTGCATACTGGATGCCCTTGGTGAGCCGGGTCGTAAAACTGATCGCGTTCCCGTTGTACTGAATACCGCTCAGCAGACCAGAGGGAGAAACCGTAGGCACCATGCCTTGAATGCCGTTCGCGCCGGGCGCCTGGGTCACGGTGAACTGCAGGCTGCTGCCAGTCCAGTTCAGCGATCCGAAGGAGGACTGATTTCGCCCGTCGAGCCATTGCAGCATTTGCAGCGAGGAGACAATAGGCACTCCGCGCGATTGCGCCGATGCCACGATCGCATCGGAGCCCGCCGACTGCGCGTTGTCGGTGTGCATGTTCGCGGTGAACACTCCGTAGTAGCCAAGCGGGCCGACCGCATTCGAAAGCAGAGTGTCGATGTTATACGGGTAAGACTGGCCCGACTCATCCGTCATTTGGGTGGTGGCCTGATAGACGTCGATACGGGTACCGTCCGCCTTGGCGAAGCGCATGGGCATACCGGAACCGGTGAACATTCCGGGACGATCCTGGATCCAGCTCGGGGGCCAGTAGTAGTAACTGGTATCGAGCCGGATGCCGTGGCTGAGTTCAACCTGCGGCTGCGTATCGTAGTCGCTCCAGGCAATGCAGTGAGTGCGATTGGTTTGCGGGGCATGCTCGCTCGCGTATTGGGACTGCCAGCTGGCGAGCTGAGTGACATAGAAGTTATCCAGCGACGCAGGCGTCCAGTCGGCACAATTGGTGGTGACATGGAGGGCAACTTCAAAACCCTGGCTGACGAACGAAGCTGCCTGCGCGTCGGTGATCGGACTTCCCGGGTAGACATAGGAAGTGCTGCGAACGCACTGCCAATCCGCCACCGAGCAACCGGCGGGACTGTCTGCGAGGTAGGTATTGAAGCGCCCGGCCGTGCCGCCGTTCGCATGGTCGTCTCCGGTCATTACAACCGCTGCCTGATAACCATGAGGAAGGTACCAGAAACGCGGCAGTGGTTTTTTGCGCTGGTTCATCTGGAGGATCAGGTTTGCCAGCATGCGCTGCTGCTCGTCTGCCTGTGGGATGGCGACCTTGTTGAGATCGATCCAGTCGGGTTCGGGGTCCTGAGCAGCGGCGCCGAAAAAGAGATCATCGGATCGCATGGGCGGGAAACCATCCCGTTCCATTCCTGACCATGCAGGATTCCCTTGGCGCGTTTCCACAACCGAACGCGCGAGGTCATATGTGAAGGCTGCGGCTTGTCCCAGCCCGGAGTTCGCCAAGGTTATGGCCGGAGCGTTCGCCGAGGAATTGGCGCTTGAGTATAGAGTGGCAAGACTGGTTGCGCCAGACAGTGTGTACAGGTCCGCCGCGCCATGGAACTGGATGGTTTGGTTCACTAGGCCCAATCCCGGCCCCTGGTTTGTGTTGAACAGCAGGTAAGCGTTCGAGAGTGTACCCGAGGTCGCGCTCAGACCCAGGGTCGATGCGAGCTGCAGATCGGGCCGCATGGCAATGAGATTCCCGCCGTTTTGCACCCACGACGAAAGCATCCCGGCCTGGGCTGAGGTGAGCGGGAACTCACCCAGAATAACCACGTCGTAGGCGTCGAGCGTGCTGGAGGACACCTGGGAGATGTCCATCGCGAGGAACTCGTTCAGACCTTCGTTTTGCAGGATCTCGACGTAGTAGCGGCTGAACGGATTCGTTGAACTTGAAATGATCAGGATGGGCCCGCCTGGACCCTCGGTTGGAGGCGGAGCCGGAGCTGCCGCTGTGGTGAAGGACCACGTGGCATCCGAAGCCAGCGCGTTCCCATGAGTGTCCTGAACTCCTCCGGTCCCGCTCTCCACAGTAACGGTGTATGTCGCAGAGAATGCCAGGGTCGCATTTGCAGTCAGCGTCGCCCTGAAAGTGGCCGGGTCGTAGGTGACGGCAGCGGGCACCGTGTTGTTCGCCGGATCGCGCAGCACGAACGTGGTGCTGTTGATGGTCGCGGCGTTCATCGCCTTGTCGAAAGTTACTGTCACATTGGTGGAAGTGGCAACTCCAGAAGTTCCCGATGCGGGCGAAATGCTGGTAATCGTTGGGCGCGTATGATCCTGCAGCCCTGGCGCGTTAAAGACGACATCGACCCAGTAGTTGCTGGACTGGAAGGTCTGAGTTGGGAAGGCCGGAGCGCCGGTATAAATGTAAATTCCGTTGGGGCCGCTCACGCCGTCCTGTAAGAAGTGCAGCGGCGGATTGGCGACATCCTGGGTGAAGAACCCGTCTGTGGCTGCATAGAAGCCATTCGGCGAGAATACCGAGGCGACATAAGGCGTGCTCGCGCTGATGGCAATCGGCGTCGTGAAGAGCACCTGCTGCCAGGCCGGAGATGATGCACCATTGAAGGTGATACTGGCGCTGCCCAGCTGATTGCCGCTGTTATCCCAAAGGTGGACCTGATAAGTTCCTGAGTCGGTGGCGCCCCGATAGAACTGGATTCCGCTAATCGTGCCGTCCACGTCGGAGCTGAAGCGCACTCCGTTTTCGATTCCGCCCTGCGGATCATGATCGTTCGCCGCAATCTGGGCCGGCGTTCCGGAGTCGTTGAAAACTGAGCACGGGCAGCTCGGAGGCGGCGCCGGCACAACCGTGACTTGAATCGTGGAGAGTGATTCTCCGCCGCGTCCTTCCAGGTTCCCACTGTCGTCAACGGCGCGCACCACGATGTTCGTGGCGCCTTGCGATACAGGCGTCCAGAAGTACATCCAGGATTCGCGTCCGCTGGCGGGATGCCAGGTTGTGCCGCCGTCCACCGAAACTTCGACTCCACCGACGACGCCACCGCCGGCGTCGGTTGCGGTCCCGGTGATCGTGACCGGGATTCCAGCCGACACCGTTCCGCCGGGCAGCGGGAATGTGATCGAAGACGTAGGAGCCACGGTGTCGGAGGAAGCTGTGGCCGAAGTGAGGGGCGATTGCAAAGTCGCAGGTTGCACGCCCATATCAGCGAACAGATTGATCGTGGCCTGCTGCATTGAAGTGTCGGGCGTGCTTGCGCCGCGATCGTGATTGCCGTCCAGTCCCCACGACCACTGCACGCTTCCCGCTCCGAACACGAGCGCACCACTGGTGTGCTTGTAAAGAGTCAGGCTATGGGTCGCGGCGCCGGCACCGTAGTTGGAGCCGTAATCCAGGAGCCGTTGCGGAACGTTAACCGTTGTGGTCGAAAGATGGAAGAGCCCGGCGGGACGGAAACCATTATCGAGATCCTCATCCCACTCATAGCCCAATGTGCCGTAGGGCAGAGTAGCCGTCTCGTTCGAGCCCAGAGTAGCGACCGCAGTGTTGCGCCAGAATCGCACTCGGCCGTCGGACTGCGGCACGGTGATGTTATAAGTGCAGCAATTGACGGTGAAGATGGTCCCGTTCAGGCCGTTTTCCGGGCGGCCTCCGTCAGCCGGCGGACTGAAGCGCGGATCGCGCCAGGTGCCGGTCCAGGTCGGTGGGTCCTGTGGATCGATAGGATTGCCTTCATGCGTTTCCTTGTAGGACACGAGCGTACGGTAAGTGGCACTGTCGACCGGGCTGGCTTCGAAGCGTGTCTTCCAGAATCCCTCGTTGCCGCTGAAAAAGGCAAGATGCACACCGGCGGCGCGTGCCGCTTCCACATTAGCCCGCTGCGAACCGGACCAGTACTCGTCATGGCCAACCGAGAGATAGGCCTTGTGATTCAGAATCTGGCTGCCATAGCGTTCGGCATCGACGCCGGTGAAGTAGGTGACGTCGAATCCGTTCGCTTCCAGGAAGCGCACCATCGGGTATTCCGCGTTAAAAACAAAGTCCTCGGCAGACGTGCTTCGGGTGGTGATGGGCCGGTTGTAAGTCACTTTATAAGCGCGGCCGGGCGCATAGCCGGCTCCAGGACCGTGGCCGCCGTACAGGCTGTTGCCACCCGAAATACTATTACCGTCTGAATAGTTATAGGCTTGCCAAGTCGTATCGGAAGTTTGGAACAGCAAGTCTGAGTGCGACGAATCATTGCGCACGATGAAGACAATATGGCTGGAACCGCCGGTGTCGGTTCGCGTGAGTTTCGCGAAATAGATTCCCGACACGGCATCGGCGGGGACGGCCCATGAAGCTGAGATCGCCCAGGTTCCGCAATCAATCAGTCCGGTGGTTCCATCGGTCGTGCAGGCGGGCTGCGTCTGCGGCAGTGAAACCGACGGCAGAATGCTGCCCACCTTGCGTGCGCCCATCCCTCCGTAGTAGCCCATCCGGTAAATGTCAATTGTGTAGGCAGAGGCGTTTGTATTGACCTTGAAATAAACCGTTTGCCCGGCATTGACGCTGATGTCGGTGGCGTAACCCTGGATGGAAACGTCGCCCGCGTCAGCCCCTGGGAGGTCCCATTGCGAAGCGGGGTTTCCCGCCTTGCAATTTTCGGCCTCAATCGCATTCGACGGCGAGGAACAGCTTGCGACTGCGGTGGATGTAAGAAAAAAGAAGAGAACAGACACGAAGGCGATATAGGCGAAATGGCGAGCCAGCCGCACAGAATCCTCCCGATAAAACGCCATGAAGCTCAGAAAGGCGCAATGGACGTTTGGGGTATTGAAAAACCAGGGCCCGCGATCTCTAACTTTGGGGGAGGCGCTTACGCGTCGCCGAAGTCTAGTGCGCTGGGTTGGGACGTGTCAATAGGCAATCGGGGGTGTTGTCATACCACATTAGAAATGTCCCCGTCTTCTCCACAATAGAAATGTCCCCTGGTTGTGGTTTCACGCTGCCCCAAAAACGGGCGCCGGCTTTTGGTGAAAAAGCCGTTTCAGATCTATATGGTGGAGCTAGTCGGGATCGAACCGACGACCTCATCGTTGCGAACGATGCGCTCTCCCAGCTGAGCTATAGCCCCGTACAACGGGAACTTACTTTTTTTGATTTTACCAGCCGTCGCTCCATTTCGCCTATACGGCGTCATCTTGTAAGCGTAACCGCCGCACACGGTTGAATCACTTAACGGGTTAAATCATCCAAACATCAGGCGCTTAAAGCGGTAAACGGCTGAAATCGGAGGCTATAATTTCGTTGTGAGTTCTCTAAAGGTAAAACAAGTCGCGTCGGCGGACTTCCCTACGCGCTGGGGGCATTTTCTAATTCACGGGTTTGCGACCAGAGCGTCTGCATCCGGCAACGGCGCCAAGACCGAAGAGGCCGTGGCGCTGGTGATGGGCGAAGTGCACTCGGGGTCGCCGCTGGTTCGCATTCACTCTCAGTGTCTGACCGGCGACGTATTTGGCTCGCTACGCTGCGATTGCCGCCAGCAGCTTGAAATGGCGCTCTCGATGATTGCCCATGAGGGAGCGGGCGTCCTTATTTATGAGCAGCAGGAGGGCCGCGGCATTGGGCTGATGGCTAAACTGCAGGCTTACGCGCTTCAGGACAGCGGATTTGACACGGTAGAGGCGAACGAGCGCCTTGGCTTTAAGGCTGACCAGCGGGAGTTCCTCATGCCGGTTGAGATCCTGAAGGCGTTGGATATTCGGCGGGTCCGCCTGCTATCGAATAATCCCGATAAAGTTGCCGCGCTCGAACGCGCCGGGATTCGAGTGACGGAGCGCGTGCCCTGCGAAGTCGCGGCCACGGAACATACGGAAGAGTATTTGAAGACGAAGCAGGAAAAGCTGGGACATTTGTTCACGAGTCGAGAAGGGCAGCATTAGACTGACAGCCGGGCGGTCTTTCGAATAAAACGCTGGGCAAGCTCAATCAACTTTGTAAACGCGGCCGGATTGCGCCCCCAAGATAGCGCGTTTGTAGGCTTGTCCAACTTTCCACCCCTCGACCGGAATCACGCCGTGAAAGAACGAACCCATACTAGGTACGGATTCTTCTAGGATCGTGGGATTCACCAAATTGATACGCAATCCCTTGGGAAGTTCGATTGCGGTAGCCCGAACAAAACCTTCCAATGCGCCCGAGACGGTTGAAGCCGCGACACCGGCGAAGATCGGTTCGTCATTAAGAACGCCCGAAACCAAAGTGAATGATCCATTTTCTTTGATGAACGGGATCGCCTCCTGAACCAGGCTGATCTGACCCATGAGCTTGCTTCCCAACGAGAACTGCCATTTTTCAGCGGTGAGTTCCGAAAGCGGAGCAAATGCGACTTCACCTGCTGCAATGGCCACAGCATCAAACGAGCCGACGGCTTGATAAAGCTTCCTGACACTTTCGCGGTTCTCGATCTCGACTCGGAAATCGCCCGATTTGCGTCCGACCTTGACTATCTCATGGCCAGCACCCGCCAATGCCTTTTGAACCAGTTCCCCGATCTTTCCGTTTGCGCCAATTAAAACAATTCTCATAAAATCTCCATTCTGCCCGCTTAGGGCTGGTTGGTCATTCGATCGCTTCGCTACCTCGATTATGTGTCAGTTGACTAACTAAGTTCGATGTGCAGTCTATGAGGCTCCCTTTCAGGCTTCGCCCTGTGGGCCCGCAGTTTCAGGCCGCCTGGCGTCTAACAAACTTTGAATTAATTGTGTGTGCCGAGCATGCGATCAACCGATCGGCTCATTTGTTTCAAAATAAATCCTGGCGCCAGGCGACTCATCATTTTGAGCTGATTCGCCTGACCTGGACGAATTTCAAATCGATCGGTTTGCATTCCTTTGACGGCGACTCTAACCATGTCTTCCACTTTCATGATAGAAACGCCTTTCATGTCTTCAGAATTAAAGGCACCCAAGAGTTCGGTTTGTGTCGCCGGCGGTGCTAGCTCAAATACCTTCACTTTGGTGTTTTTCAGTTGCACACGAAGAGACTCGGTGAATGAATGCAGACCGGCCTTGGTGGCGCAATAAACCGGTGAAATGGGCAATGGAACAAATGCCAATCCCGATGAAACGTTCATGATTGCGGCCTCTGATTTTGTTTTCAAATGCGGCAAGAACTGTTTCACCATGCGAATCGGCCCGCTCAAATTGATTTCAATCTCTCGAGTGATGTCTTCGAGGCTTCCAGCTTTGTCGTGAACGTTGATCTCACGCATGATGCCGGCGTTGTTGATCAAAATGTTGAGCTCGGGAAATTGTTTGGTGACCTGTTCGTAAAGAGTGGCGATCGCTTTCGGATCGGAAACGTCGCTTCGAAAGGTGTGAATTTTTGGAAAGGCCGCTTTCGCTCGGTCCATCTTAGCTTGATCGCGGCCCGTGATAAGAATCGTGTTACCAAGTGCCGTGAGTTGTTTGGTGAGTTCGTAACCGATGCCGCTGCCACCGCCGGTGATCAAAATCGTATTGTTCGTGAGTTTCATAATTAAATACCCCGCTCTAATCAAAGACGCCCGGCTTCCTGAGTACGATGGTTGTGCACGTTCCAGTTCACAGGGCGCGAACCCAATCGCGAAGGCGCCTCGTCTCCATCACCACCAGTTCGGGCTCACGAGACCCGTGGGCCAGGAGAGAGACTCCCTGCAATGCCGAGAGAAGATGGATAGCAAGTCCTCGTGAGTCGTCTCCATGTCCATCCGCCCTAAACTGATCCTCTATCCACGCAAGCAGCTCTCCGAAGAGTGCCGTAGATTTTTCCGCAAGAGGCCCGCCTTCCTTGTGCAACTCGGAGCAAAGCGTCCCAAAGGGGCACCCTCCGCGTGCAAGCATATCCCGGTTCCCAAGCGTGTTCTCGATACACGCCTGAAGGCGTTCTTTCGGGGAGCCCGCCCTGTCCCACTGTTCCCGCAGCGCCTGAAATTCCAACAAGCGCCGTTCCACAACGGCCTCGCCAAGTTCTTCCTTGGTCTTGAAGTAGTAGTAAACGTTGCCTACCGGAACATGGGCGGCTTCGGCGATGTCCGCCAGGCTGGTCTCTCTGAAACCGTTCCGGTAGGCCAGCTTCATGGCGGTCTCAATCAGCCGTGTCCGCTTGTCTACTCGTGGTTTCCCCATGCTTGCCTGTAAGTTAGTTAACTAACTTTTAAGATAAACCCGTTTCCCCGTGTTGTCAACCCCCGCCGCGTGCCAATTTGTGCCTGACGCGCATCATGCTGCCTCCGTCGATACGCTTGGCCCGGAGCCAGATCGCTCTCTCGACATGTCCCGGAGCTTTGGGGGATGCCGCAGCCAGGTCCCTACCGTGAGACGAGCAGGATGATCGTAAGTGGAACGGATTAGCCCCGCAGCAACCGTCTTAGGCCTTCCCGATTCTGCACCGGCAGGCCGCGCAACGCGGCTCGCGCGAGTGCTAGATAGACCTCGCGCGCGCCGGGATGCTTCTTCAGCGCCGCCAGATGTTTTGCCACTGTCGACGCATCTCCGCGAATCAGAGGCCCGCTGAAGGACGGCGCCGGACCTAGGCGCGAGTAGTTCGCCAAAGTCTGTCGGATGATGGGCAGGCTCTTGCGGCGCGCATCCTCACGGGCAAGTCCGGCAGCACGGGCCGCTTCTTCGAGCGTCACCAGGAACGCCAGCAGCAACGGCGACGTCAGAGTGGCCCATGCGTGGTACGCCGCTTTGCGCGCCGCGGGCAATGAAAAACTCTCGCCTCCCAACCTGCGGACGATCTGCCGCGCAACTTGTGTCGCCGCGGGATCACCTTCCATCGCAAAAGGCACATCCGTTAAAGAAGGACGCGTTCCCGCTACGAATGTCATCAGCGGGTGGACTGACGCGACTGCGATGCCTGCCTTGCGCAGAGGCTCCAATTCGCGGCTGAGTAGGGCTCCGCTGGAGTGGAAGGCGAAACGAAATTTATTCGGAACTTTACTCGGAACTTTATTCGGAACTCTATTCTTCGTGTAAGCAGCCGCGCAAGCAGCCAGATTAGCAGCCAGGGCTGAAGCCGCACCGTTAATCTCACGGTCGGGAACGCAGAACCAAAGCAACGCGGCGTCCAGGGCGGCGGAGTGTGTGGTGACTATCTGTGCGCCCACCTTCGCGGCGAGCGCGCGCGCGTGCCTTCGCGACGCGGGCGTATCGCGCGCGATAATCTCGGCGATAGTGAAACCGGCGTCGTGCAGCGCCGTGGCTAGAAAAGTTGCCAGGCTCCCGGCTCCGACGATGGCAACGGTGGGTTTTCTCGTCATTATTATTGTTATTGTCCTTTCGCTAGTCGGGTTTCGGCTCAACGGCGCAGCATACCTTATATTGTTGTCATGGCGAAATTGGCAGAAACGAAGTTAGCAGGAACTAAGGCAACACAAGCCCGCGTTCTGTCTTCCCGCATCAGTTACCAGGGTCCGGTGTTCAGCGTCACGACCGATGAGGTGGAAGAGCCTGGGGGTGTGCGAGCGCGCCGCGACGTCATACGGCATTCTGGCTCCATCGTTGTTCTGGCGGTTGATGATTTGGCGAAAGCGGGCCGCAAAACGGAACCACGCATCCTGCTCGAGCGCCAATATCGCCATGCCGCGCAGTCGATGATGTGGGAGTTGCCCGCCGGACGCATCGACGATGGCGAAACGGCGCTCACCGCCGCCAAGCGTGAGTTACTTGAAGAAACCGGCTACACCGCGTTGCACTGGAAAAGAGTCCTGCATTTTTACGTAAGCCCCGGTTTTCTCGACGAAACCATGACCATCTACCTGGCTCGCGGTCTCCGGGCCGGCAAGGCTCAGCCTGAGCCGGACGAGAAGATTGCAACGAAATTTCTTGCTTTGTCGGAGGCGAAACGGATGGCGCTCAATGGGCGCATTCGCGATGCCAAAACCATCTGCGGCATCCTGTGGCTGGCCCAGATGCCGCGACCAGCGCGCTAAGAAGCGGAGCAAGTGAGAATTCCTCACTGCCGAGCCCTGGTCATGACCCCGAGCTATGTAATGCATAGTCTTGACAGTCCCCCCGGTCAGCAGCACAATGCCTACACATTTTTTGCGGGCCCCTGGAATCGCGCCTTTTTAGGGGGAAATCCGCAAAAAAAGAGGGGGGCGCACGTGGAACGTCTGAAAGGCACCGTCAAGTGGTTCAACAATGCCAAAGGATACGGCTTCCTCGGTCGCGACGAGGGACCGGATGTATTCATTCACTACAGCTCAATCACCACCGAAGGCTACAAGAGCCTGCAGGAGGGCGACAAGGTGGAGTTTGAGATTGTGCAGGGACAGAAAGGGCCGCAAGCGGCCAATGTAACCAAGGTCCCCTGAGCGGAGACCTCTTTTGCCGGCCGGCTCTCCCGGACCAATCTGCGTGCGCCTAGACGACCGCGCTGGTGGCGCGACTGGGTGATTGTTAGTGCTGTCGCTCCAAACTTCTTGTGGAGAGCCGGGCGTCCCGCCCGGCTGGACTGGCGAGGCGCCCGTCCCTCCATCGTGGACTCGCCACACGGCCAAGGTATTAGTTGTGTCCTTGGGCACTATCAACCCTCTGCGACGCCGCTTTCTTCAGCGTTACAATCGTTCTCTCAGATCTACAACTCCGAATGGACAACAAAGCCATCGCCGGACTTCTCTACGAGACTGCTGACCTGCTGGAGATCGACGGGCAGGACTCGTTTCGCGTACGCTCCTATCGCAATGCGGCGGAGGCCATTGAGGCGCTGCCGCAACAGGTAGCCGACCTGATTCAGGAGCCGAAAAAGCTTCTCGAAATCCAGGGGATTGGCAAGGGCATGCAGGCCAATCTGGTGCAGCTTTTCAAAGAGGGGCGCATCGAAGCCCACGCCGAGCTCCTGAAAAAATATCGCCCTTCGATGCTCGAACTGCTCAAGATTCAGGGCCTCGGGCCGAAGACGATTGCATTGATCTGGAGCGCCCATCAGGTGAGCGACCTGGAAGGCGTTGAGAAGTTGGCGCGCGAGGGTAAGATCCGTGAACTGCCGCGCATGGGCGAGAAGCACGAACTGAAGCTGCTCAAAGCGATTGAAGACTACCGCCGCATCGCCGGGAGGTTCCTGCTCGACACCGCGGAACAGCTGGCCGAAAAACTCATGGAACATTTGCTAGCAATACCGGGCATCGAAAAAGTTACGCCCGCCGGATCGTTCCGCCGCGGACGTGAAACTGTCGGCGACCTCGACATCCTCGTCACCGGCGAGGGCTGCATCGAGGCAGAATCGCGTCAGACGCTCATCGAACATCTGCTCCGTTTCCCCGGCCTGATGGACGTCATCGCGCAAGGAGAAAACAAAGTCAGCTTCCGGCACCGCAACGGCATGCAGGTGGACGTGCGCCTTCTGCCTCCCGATTCCTTCGGAGCGGCCATGCAATATTTCACCGGGTCCAAGGCGCACAACGTGGCTTTGCGGCAGCGCGCGCTTAAGATGGGCTTCACGCTCAACGAATACGCGCTCGCTACACTCGAAGGCGAGAAGCCGGTTGCGGGCGCGACCGAAGAAGAAATCTACGCCAAACTCAAGCTTGACTTCATCCCTCCGGAACTGCGCGAGAATCTGGGCGAGATCGAAGCCGCAGCCGGACACACGCTGCCCGTGCTGATTGAGCGATCCGACATCCGCGGCGACGTCCATATGCACACGGTCGAGACCGATGGCCGCAATACCATTGAAGAGATGGCCGAAGCAGCACGGGAACGCGGCTATGAATATATGGCCATCACCGATCACTCGAAAAATCTGGCCTTCGCCAACGGGCTCACCGACGAACGCGCACTTGCGCACATAGAAAGGATCCGGGCGGTCGAGAAGAAGATGAAGGGCATTCGCATTTTCGTGGGAATCGAAGTCGACATTCTGGGCGATGGCTCGCTCGATCTCTCCGACTCCGTGCTCGAACAGATGGACATTGTCATCGCCAGCGTGCATTCGCTGTTCAACCAGGATCGCGCCACCATGACGGAGCGGCTGCTGAAGGCCATGGCCAATCCCAACACTTCGCTGATCGGGCATCCCACCGGACGGCAGTTGCTGCGCCGCGATGCTTACCCATTCGATTTTGACGCGGTGCTCAAGGCAGCGGCCAAACACAAAGTGGCAATGGAGTTGAATTCCTACCCCGAGCGGCTCGACCTCAACGACGTTCATTTACGCATGGCCAAACAGCACGGGGTGAAAATTGTCATCAACACCGATTCCCACCATACTTCGCACATGGAGAAAATACGTTACGGAATCACCCAGGCGCGTCGCGCCTGGCTCACCAAAGACGATGTCCTGAACACCCTGCCGATGCAAAAATTTGCCAAGGCGATGAAGCACGGCTGGTAGCGCCCGGCCTGGCAAATGCACTTTCATTTCTTTAGTTGGCGGCGCAAGTTTGCAATCTGCTGCACACCCTTCCAGCGGACTGGCACGTTTTGAGGTAAAATGGTGCTCGACCATTGTTTTTAATAGTTTACGAGAGGGCCGCCGGGTGGCTTTCGGAAGGCGAATTGCACCTTCCCAATGTTCCATTGATTCTGCGGTCGCATTTCACACACGGCGCATCGACATTAGAACTTGTGGCTCCGCTTATGTTCCGGCGGTTACCTGCAGCCCCAGCAAGTAGCTTGACGAGCCATGGCAAATAGGGCGAGCTTTGAAATTGAGACCCCCCAATTGATTTCATTCAGCATAAATTTTGGTTAGAACATCCGGGAGGATTACTGCTTTGAACGCAACGACCAGTCACCTTATCGCCCCACATGGGGGAGAACTTATCCAGCTGCAAGTGCCGGCCGCACGCGCCGCGGAATTAAAAGTGCAATCCAAGGATTGGCCTTCATGGGACCTGACCGCCCGTCAGCTTTGCGATCTGGAACTGCTGATGAGCGGCGGCTTCTCACCGTTGCGTGGATTCATGAACCGCGCCGATTACGAGGGCGTCTGCCACAACATGCGTCTCGGAAACGGCACCCTGTGGCCCATCCCGATCACGCTCGATGTGAGCGAAGACTTCGCCAAGAAACTGACCCCGGGCAGCAGCAAGATCGCACTGCGCGATCCCGAAGGGGTGATGCTCGCCGTGCTCAGCGTTGAAGATGTCTGGCAGCCCGACCGCAAGGCCGAAGCTCAATCGGTTTTTGGTTCCACCAGCGCCGCGCATCCGGGCGCCGACTACGCCATCAACAAATCGAATCCCTGGTACGTCGGTGGAAAGATTGAAGAGGTACAGGCTCCGGCGCACTATGATTTCCGCTCTCTGCGCCTGACTCCCGCCGACCTGCGCGCCCAATTCGGCCGCATGGGGTGGACGAAAGTCGTGGCTTTCCAGACGCGCAATCCGATGCATCGGGCGCACGTAGAACTGACCATGCGCGCCGCCAAGCAAGTCGAGGCGAATCTGCTGATCCATCCCTCGGTCGGCATGACCAAGCCGGGCGACGTGGATTATTTCGTCCGGACTCGCTGCTACCAGTTGCTGCTCTCGAAGTATCCCCACGGCACGGTCGAACTCGCGATGCTGCCGCTCGCCATGCGCATGGGCGGGCCCCGCGAAGCGGTGTGGCACGGATTGATTCGCAAAAATCATGGATGCACGCACTTCATCGTCGGCCGCGATCATGCCGGTCCAGGAAAGGATACCGACGGCAAGAACTTCTACGGTCCCTACGACGCCCAGGAACTGTTCAAGAAGCATGAGAAGGAAATGGGCGTAACCATGGTTCCGTTCCAGATGATGGTGTACCTGCAGAACGAAGACCGCTACGTTCCGGCCGACGAAGTGCCGCAGGGTGCTAAGGTACTGGACGTTTCCGGCACGGAATTGCGCCAGCGCCTCAACGAGGGCCGCGACATCCCGGCATGGTTCACCTATCCCGAAGTGGTGCAGGAGTTGCGCCGCAGCTATCCGCCACGGCACAAGCAGGGGGTCACCATTTTCTTTACGGGGCTTTCGGGCTCGGGCAAATCCACCATCGCCAACGCCCTGATCACCAAGTTCCTCGAGATGGGCGGACGTCCTGTCACTCTGCTTGACGGCGATCTGGTGCGCAAGAACCTGTCGAGCGAACTCGGATTCTCCAAGGAGCATCGCGACATCAACATCCGCCGCATCGGCTATGTTGCTTCCGAGATCACCAAGAACGGCGGCATCGCGGTCTGCGCCCCAATCGCCCCTTATGAGGCGACTCGCAAAGCGGTGCGGCAGATGATTGAACCGTTCGGCGGGTTTATTCTGGTGCACGCTGCCACCTCGATCGAAGTGTGTGAACAGCGCGACCGGAAAGGCCTGTACGCCAAGGCTCGCGCCGGCATCGTAAAGGAATTCACCGGCATCTCAGATCCGTACGAGGCGCCAACCAATGCCGAAGTCGTGATTGACACGGCCAAGCTGAGCCCCGAGGAAGCGGCGCAGACCATTATTCTGCACCTCGAGCGCGAGGGCTTTGTCGGCGCCAACGGCAACGGGTAGAAAAACAGTTCTCGGTTCTCAGTTCTCAGCTCCTTAACCTGGATCTGGTTTACTGAGAACTGGGAACTGAGAGCTAACCAAGAGACGGCATGGAATTCTTGCTGCTGAAAATACTGATCGGCTTCACGGTTGGAACGCTGATCGGGTTGACGGGACTGGGTGGCGGCGTATTGCTGCTGCCCATGCTCATCTTTGGCCTGCACATTCCCGCTATCATTGCCGTCGGTAGCGATGCGCTGTTCAACTTTTTCACGAAGATTCCCGCCAGCATCATGCATTTGTGGAAGCGCACAGTGCGAAAGAAGGTTGTACTGGCGATGGCGGTC
This sequence comes from uncultured Acidobacteriaceae bacterium, assembly GCA_963789205.1. GTDB lineage: Bacteria > Acidobacteriota > Terriglobia > Terriglobales > Acidobacteriaceae > Acidiflorens. Next base: position 259,830 of record CAWBJV010000004.1, on the reverse strand, counting down.
GGGAGCATTCCTGGCTCTTATCTCGGCGTGACGCTTCTGGTGCACCTGCGGCAGGTCTATGGCACCGGCGTCAACGATTTCATCAAATCCGCCGTGGGACTGCTGCTGGTATTGATTCCCACGCTGCTTCTGTTCCAGGGACGGATTGAAGAACACCTCGCCAAGCGCGAGCCCACCATGAAGTCGTTCGCCTTTATGACTGTTATCGGACTAGTCGGCGGATTTCTGGTCGGCATCACTTCCGTCGGGTCGGGCAGCATCATCATGATGTTGCTTCTTTTGTTTTACTCCTTCGCTCCCAAGATTATGGTCGGCACCGACATCGCCCACGCCGTGATTCTGACCGGCGTCACCAGCCTGCTGCACTGGCGCGCGGGCAACGTCGACGGGCATCTGGTCGGTGCGCTGCTTATCGGGTCGATCCCCGGCGGAATGCTCGGCTCGCATCTGAGCACGCGCGTTCCCGTACTCTGGCTGCGGAGAATCCTGTGCACGGTTTTGCTGATGACTGGAGCACGAATGTTGTGGGCGTGAAAAACCAGGTAGCAGGTCTCAGGTCTCAGGCCCAGACACGAAGCTGCGAGCTGGAACCGTGAGACCTGAGACCTAAAACCTAAGACCTGACTTTTGGAGCATTAATGTCTTCTTCCAATTCGCAAGAACTGCTCGAACGCATTCACATCGCACTTGAAGCGGCGCGGGCCGTGCTCAACCGCTTCACTGCCGGCGCCATTGAAACCGAATATAAAGTTGGACACGATCCGGTCACCGAGGCCGATCGCGCGGTCGACGACATTCTGCGCAAGACCCTTCTCCGCCCCGGCGAAGGCTGGCTCTCGGAAGAGACCGTGGACGACTTCACCCGGCTCGACAAAGAGCGCGTCTGGGTCGTCGATCCGCTCGACGGCACTCGCGAGTTCGTGCAAGGCATCCCCGAGTTCTGCGTTTCGATCGCCATGGTGGAGAATGGAGTTCCCGTCGCTGGCGGAATCTGCAATCCGGCGACCGACGAACTCATCCTCGGCTCTCGCGAAACGGGCGTGACCTACAACGGCAAGCCCGCACAACCGAGCCAGCGCAAAGATCTGCACGGCGCGCTCGTTCTCGCCAGCCGCAGCGAAGTGAAGCGCGGCGAGTGGAAGCAGTTCGAGTCTGCCGAGTTCAACATTCGCCCCATGGGATCGGTCGCCTATAAACTCGGATTGGTCGCCGCTGGTCGCGCCGATCTTACCTTCACGCTGGTTCCGAAAAATGAGTGGGACGTTGCCGCCGGGGCGGCGCTGGTCGAAAGCGCCGGAGGCTGGGTGCTGAAACTCGACAATTCTCCGTTGCGCTGCAACCAGAAAAATCCGCTGATCTCCGGCCTGCTGGCGGGGAGCCCATTTCTACGCGATCCGCTGCTCCTTCTGCTCGACCGGCACGCGCAGACGGTTGGCAGCGATAAGCGATCCGAACCGTAGAAACGCGGCTTGCCGCGTCTCCGGCGTAACTGGATTTCCCCGGCCCCCGAAGGAGACGAGGCAAGCTCCGTCTCTACAAGCGAAGAAGCATCATGTCGTCATCGCGCATTGTGTTCCTGATGTACCACGAACTGGAGATCGCTGGCCGTAAGCTCTCCCAGTCCGAACCCGGCTACATGCGCTACATACTGCCGCTCGAAACCTTCCGCCGCCAGATGGCGTGGATCAAAGAATCCGGCTGGCGCGGCCTGAACGTCAGCGAAGCTCTTCGCTATCCTGCCGAGCCGGGCGTTTGTATCACCTTCGACGATGGCTGCGAGACCGATCTTCTAGCCGCCGCGCCCGTGCTCCGCGAGTTCGGCTTCAACGCAACCTTCTACCTCACCGCTGGATTCCTGGGCACGCCCGGCTACCTCAGTGCCAGCCAGGTGCAAGATCTCGACGCGCAGGGTTTTCAAATCGGCTGCCATTCGATGACGCACCCTTATCTCTCCGATCTCACGGAACCGGAACTCAAGCGCGAAGTCGCGGATGCGAAGTTACAAATCGAAGCCATCGTCGGACACCCGATCGAACATTTCTCTTGTCCCGGCGGACGCTACGACCGGCGCACCCTCCGGATGGCGCGGCACGCTGGATTCGCAACCGTTGCCAACAGCAAGTTTTATGCGAACTCGTCCAGCACCAGCCCTTACGAGCTCGGCCGCGTAGCCATGCTGCGCGATCTCACCATCGAGGAGTTCGGCGTTAGCTGCCACGGCCGCGGGTTGTGGAAGAATCGCCTTCACGATCACGCCCGCCGCAGCGCGCAGCGCCTGCTCGGAAACTACGCGTACGATCGCCTGCGCGCGGTCTTGCTCGGGAACCCTGCCAGTAAACCCTAACGCTCGTTACTTTCGTTTTCCCTGTTTTCCGCCTCATTTTTCCGATCCATTCCGAAGTAACCAGATCGTCGAGACTGCCTGTCCCGCGCCTGCTTTCGTCTACTTCGGCAAAACACCGGCGGACACTGACGCAGGCGAATCTGGACACCTAGAGCCCGCATGTACTAACTACGTCCCCGATGAACTTCTGGTATCTGGGAAGCGTTACCTCCTCCCGGTACATTCAGGGTGAGGACAATCGACTAGTCCCCCAAAATCTGTACGGTCGAGGGCTCACAATGTTTGAAACCGTGGCAACGTTTAAATCAGAAGATGATCTTCTTAAATCTCATTCCGGATTTTCCCCTGCGCTCGCCCAGCGTCTGAGTGTTTTAATCCTCCTGCTGGCGGTCGCGCTGGCGACCACTTCGTGCGGCACGCTGGCGCAAGCCAATGGCGCGCAGAACAATGCCACCCCGAACCACCTGAATCTCTACGGAAATTTTCCCGCCGGCACGGTCAGCGAGTCTTACAATGCAGTGCTCGCGGTGGGTGGCGGAAAATTCCCCTACCATTTCTCGGTGAAAACCGGCGCGCTCCCCCCGGGGATCAGTTTGAACCCAACCACTGGTTCGTTCTCGGGCGCGCCCACCAGCGCGGGCGCCTTCTCGTTTGAGGTAATTGTGACCGACGCCCCGAACCTCGATCAGGGGAATAAGACGTTCGTCATTAACGTCAGTGGCGGTACCAGCAACGTCAAGGTCAGTGTGTCTCCGGCCAGCGCAACTTTGGTCTCGAATCAGAAGCAGCAGTTTACCGCCACCGTCAGCGGAACTTCCAATACCGGTGTGAAATGGTCGGCGTCGGCAGGCTCGGTCGATGCCAGCGGTCTGTTCACTGCCCCCACCGTAACCGCGCAAACCAATTTGGTTGTCAAAGCCACCAGCAATGCGGACGCGTCGAAGTCGGCCAACGTCGCCATCACCGTTGATCCGGTGAGTAACCAGGCGCTGAAAATCACCACCGGCAATCTTCCCCAGGGCCAGCAGGGGAACGCGTACAGCGAAGTCTTCAGCGCGACCGGCGGCACCGCGCCTTACGTCTGGAGCATTTCCGCAGGCACTCCTCCGGCAGGAATCGCCATGAATGGGAACGGAGATTTTGCCGGCATGCCGACCACGCCCGGTACCTCCAGCTTCACGGTCACGGTCAAGGACGCCGCTGCCAAAACTGCAACCGGCAATTTCAGCGTCACCGTCGTTGCCGGCGGCAATTTCGATGGTCCCGCGGAACTGCCGCGAGTGACCGTTCCCAGCGCCCTGTCCGACACGCCCGCGCCGGGATCGGTCCTCCCCGTCAACGCCGGGGGCGATCTGCAAGCGGCCTTGAACAGCGCGCACTGCGGCGACACGATCCAGCTGCAGGCGGGCGCAACCTTTAGCGGCAGGTTTGTCGTGCCGGCCAAGAACTGCGACAACAACCATTGGATCATCGTCCGCACCAGTTCACCGGACAGCGCTCTGCCCGCCGAGGGTCAGCGGGCCACGCCCTGCTATGCCGGGGTCGCTTCGCTCCCGGGGCGCCCGCCGTACAGCTGCTCCAATGCCAAGAACGTGATGGCGAAAGTACAAATGCCCAACCCGGGCGATGGCCCGTTCCAGCTCGTCAGCGGCGCCAACTATTACCGCTTTATCGGGCTGGAAATCACTCGTCCCAGCGGAACTTCAGGACCCGCCGTGCTGATCTCGATCTGGGGCGTAGGCGGCACTGCCGATCACCTCGTGTTGGATCGCTCCTGGCTGCACGGACAGGTGCAGGACGAAACCCACAACGCCATCACCCTGGACGGCATGACCAACGTGGCCGTGGTCGATTCTTATTTCAATGATTTCCATTGCATCTCGGTGACCGGCTCGTGCACCGACTCGCATGCCGTCTCCGGCGGCAACGGCAACAACCCGGCGGGCCCCTTCAAGATCCAGAACAATTTCCTGGAGGCCTCGGGTGAGGCCGTCATGTTCGGCGGTGGAGAGGCTACCTTGACCGCCACCGACATTGAAATCCTGAACAATCACTTCTGGAAGCCGTGGCAGTGGATGAAGGGCAGTCCGAACTTCGTCGGCGGACCGAATGGCAATCCGTTCATCGTCAAGAATCACCTGGAAATCAAAAATGCGATTCGCGTGCTGGTCGAGGCGAATCTCATGGAGAACTCCTGGGGAGGCTTCAGCCAAACCGGCAATGGCATTCTGCTCACCCCCAAAAATCAACACACTCACAGTGGCTCCAACGTTTGTCCGCTGTGTCAGGTCACCGACGTCACCATCCGCTATGTACGCATCTCGCATGCCGGAGGCGGACTCCTGCTGTCGACCGCCCTCTCCGGGAACGGCTCGGGTGGAGCGGCAGCGTTAGCCGGTACGCGCTGGAGCATCCACGATGTGGTTCTCGACGACCTCAGCACCAAGTATGTGGGCGGCGGCAGCGCGTTCGAGATCTTTAACGGATGGCCGAAGAACCCGGTCAACACCGTCACCATCAATCACGTCACCGCTTTCCCGGATCCGAACAGCCACCTGATGATTGTGGGGAACTACGTCCCGACGGCGCCGATGTATGGATTGGTCTTCACCAACAACCTGGTGATCACCGCCCGGTACCCGGTGTGGAACGCGGGAGGCGGGTCAACGAGCTGCGCCTTTAAAGACGTGCCGATCATCAGCATCACCCAATGTTTCACCACCGTTACCTTCAGCAACAACGCCCTGGTTGCGACTCCACCGCAGTTTCCCCCGTCGACCTGGCCGGCGAACAACATGTTCCCGCAAACCATCAATGAGGTTGCGTTCACCAACTTCAACAACGGCAATGGCGGAAACTACGAGCTGCAATCGAGCAGCCCATACGAGAACAAGGGCACCGACGGCAAGGATCTCGGGGCCGACATTGTGGGGCTCAACGCAGCCCTGGCGAACGTCGAATAACTCTTCCGCTTCGAAGGCTTGTCAGCTTCCAGGCAATCAAGGTCCGCGGTTCGCCGCGGACCTTCCTTCTTGTCTGCCGATCACGACTTTGTAAGTATTTGAAAATATGGTGGACCTGGTCGGGATCGAACCGACGACCTCTTCCATGCCATGGAAGCGCGCTCCCAGCTGCGCCACAGGCCCACTTGGTGCGGAGGGCAATTGCTATCTTTCAATTCTCGCTTAGCTTCGCCGCCGCGTCAAACTCGACTCGCGTGGTCAACGTCGAATAGGATATGGTTGGCAAAACATAAAGGACGTAATCGGAGCCTCATGTCGAACTCGCGGAATATTCTCGTTCGATCACTTCTCATCCTCGTCGTTATCGCTGCGCTTGCGGCCGTGCTTGCTCCGGCGGCGGCGGGGGCACAAGATACAGTCGGCGTGCAGCCGCCGGTTGCATATGCTTCGGTGAGCGAACTGAACGGCATCGTGGAGCAATTGAAGCAGACGGCACAAAGCATGCAATCCGATCTCGCAAAGGCACGCATCGAGAAATGGAAAACGGACGGTTCGACCAAGCGACAGACGCTGGCGAACGTGGAGTCCATCCAGCGCAACTTGCAGTCGGCGCTGCCGGAAACGATCGCGCAACTGAATAATGCGCCGGAAGACCTGGGTGCGAGTTTCAAACTCTACCGCAACCTCGATGCGCTGTATGACGTGTTTGGTTCGGTGGTGGAAGCGGCGGGAGCGTTCGGATCGAAAGATGAGTTTCAGAGCCTGGGCAACGACATGACCGGACTCGAGAGCGCGCGTCGCGCGCTTGGCGAGCGTGTGCAGAAATTGGCCGCCAGCAAGGAAGATGAGTTGACGCGTTTGCGCGCGCAGGTTAAGACGCTGTCGGCGGCGCCACCTCCGCCGCCAAAGAAGATTGTGGTGGATGACACCGAGCCTCCGAAGAAGCCGGCGAAAAAGAAGGCAGCGAAACCGAAGCCGCCGACGCCGGCGACAACGGTAGACACGCCGCCGAATACTTCTCAGCCGAACTGATTGGGCGGCATTTGGCGCTTGGCTAAGAAGGCTGCGAAAGAAGTGGACTCCCGATGCCCAGTCCCATCCTGCGCTCCAGAACGGCATCCATCGTGCCGAGCTGCGATCGACTTGGGCAGCCGAGGGCGGCTGTCCCTACGCTAATTGTTGCAAATGCTGGACTTACTACGGGAACTCTGGGAGCCGCTCCGGAGTCTAAGTAACTAGGCGGGCCGGGTCGTCCGGCGTAGCTTCGGCACAAGAATTAAGATTCCCGCCTGGGGCTCGAGTGACTTTATAATTGGGGGCAACGCCACCATGGCGGGAGCTACGACATTGGGCGATCTTGCCAGCGCTATCGGGGCCCGAGCTGAGGAATCCACCGTCATCGCCGAACTGAAGGCGGGTTCGGAAGAGGCCTACTCCTGGCTGATCGGTGAGTTTCACCAGCCGATCTACGGGCTTATTTACCGCATCGTGAATGATCCGTCGGATGCGGCGGACACTACGCAGGATGTGTTTCTGAAAGTGTTTCGCGGGATGAAGCATTTCCACGGCGAGTCCAGCCTGAAGACTTGGATTTACCGCATCGCGCTGCACGAGGCGGCCAATCGAAGGCGCTGGTGGTTCCGGCACAAGGCGCAGGAAACGCCGATTGATCCCATTGCAGCGGGCGAGTTTGAATATTCCGGAGAAGAGCGGCTGGTCGATCCGGGGGAGTCTCCGTTTGAAAAGTTCGCGCATACCGAAGTGCGCGCGGCCGTGGAGCAGGCGCTGCAACAGGTACCCGAGCCGTATCGGACGGCATTGATCCTGCGCGATCTGGAAGAGATGTCGTACGAGGAGATTGCGGAAGTTTTGGTGATTTCGCTGGGAACAGTGAAGTCACGCATCACGCGAGGGCGCGACGCGCTGCGCAAGAAATTAGCTGGATATGTCCGGGAAGTGGGTCCGGAGTTGGGGCTGCTCGTTCCGGTTGACGAGCGGCAGAACGAGGCAAGCCAGAGTTCGAGGGAAGGTTCGCGTGGTGGCAGAGAGGTTGAGGTGACGCCATGAACTGCGCTGAGACTAAGAAGTTGCTCTCGCCGTATCTCGACGGACGGGTGAGTGGGTCCGAGATGCGCGCACTCACGCGCCACGTAGAACAATGTACCGGTTGCGAGCGGGAATATGCCGCGATGCAGCGCACGCAGGAGTTACTTGTGAGTCTGGGTCCGAAGAAGGCGCCGGCCGACCTGGCGTTGAAGTTGCGTCTTGCGATTTCGCGGGAGGCCGCGCAGACGCGCCGTCCGCGGTTTGAAGGAGCGCTGGTAAGGTTCGAAAATGCGCTCAATGCCTTCATGGTTCCAGCTACGGCGGGACTGCTGAGCGCGGTATTGACTTTCGGACTGCTGCTTGGCTTCTTTGCCTTGCCGGCAGAACTGCAAGCCAGCAGCGGAGACGTTCCGCTCATGCTGTACACCGGGCCTCAACTCGAGCAGTCGGCCTTCGGCACGTCGCTCGGCAATATGGGCGACGATGCAGTGGTGGTTGAAGCCTACGTGAATGCCAATGGCCGCGTGGAGGATTACCGCATCCTGTCGCAGCCGGACGACGCGAAGGCGGTGCTGCCGCAGTTGAAGAACCTGCTGATTTTTACTACGTTCCATCCGGCGCTTTCGATGGGACGGCCGACGGCGGGGACGGCGGTGCTGTCGTTTTCGAAGATTAGCGTTAAGGGTTAGCGACCCGACCCCAAAAGGGGCATCGGATTTCTCAGGAATTTGCGGCATCGCTCAAGCGAAGCCCTGATATGAAGCATGAGCTTGCGGCGAGCTGCGCTCGCCCTGCCCGGACGAGGGCGTCCCAGCCTACGTGATTCTGAAGTCGCGCCCATCCCCGCACATTTTCAGGGTTCTCCGTTTGACCGCGAATTGACCAGTTCGTACACTATTTTCTAGCCATCCATCTATGCCTGAGATCAGAAGTGGTTTCCTGGGACAACAACGGGTTCGACTGGCGTTCGCTCTATGCCTGGCGGTCGTGCTGTTCGTGTCGACTGGCCTGGCGCAGAACCGTCCGCAGGTGTCACTGGAAACCAGCGAGACGCTGTTCACGGTGCTCGCCGCTATCAACACGTGCGGCTATGACCAGGAGCTGAATGCTTCCGATCCGCTGCGGACGCAGATCCGGTCGGAAGTTGCCAAGGCGGTGGCGAATACGGCCGGGGCTCAGGACGTGATCGCTCCACTGTGCGGGTTCTACCGCCAGCATCAGGCGACCGAGGCGGCGCGCGATCTGTCCCAGTATGTATCGCTGGCGCTCTATCTGGAGGAGCCGCCGACTTTCGCGCCGAAGGTGAAGCAGACGGACCTGCCACCCGATGCCGCAGCGTTGGCCGACTTGGTTCCGCTGATGGAGGCCTTCTACGCGAAAATCGGTTTGCACGCGATCTGGGAGCGACACCGCGGGCGCTACACGGAATTGACCGAGATCTATCACGATCCGCTGGCGAAGATGACGTTCGACACTGAGATCTATTTAAAGCTGCCATCGTCGGGCTACCTGGGACGGCAGTTCACCGTCTATCTGGATGCGATGGGCGCGCCCAGCCAGACCAACGCGCGCAATTACGGATCGGATTACTACGTCGTGATTTCGCCGACCTCAAGCACGACGATCAAGATGCAGCAGATCCGGCATACGTATCTGCATTATCTTCTGGATCCACTGGCCATGAAAAACGGAGGCTTGTTCAAGCGCCTCGAGCCGTTGCTCGAGGATGTGAAGATGGCTCCCATGGATGAAGCGTTCAAGAGCAATATTTCGCTGCTGCTGACGGAATGCCTGGTGCGCGCGATTGAAGAGCGATTGAGCAAGATTCCAGAGGCGGAGCGAGCCCGTGGCATCGACGAAGCCGACAAGGAAGGGTACGTGCTGACGCGGTATTTCTACGACGCGCTGATCAAGTTCGAAAAAGATCCGGCGGGTATGCGCGATGCCTATGCCAGCCTGGTCGGCTCGATTGACATCGGCAAAGAAATGAAGCGGGCATCGCAGGTTCCGTTCTCGGGCGAAGCGGCGCCGGAACTGCTGCATCTGGCTGGCCGCCGGAACGAGCACCTGCTGCTGAACGCGGAGCGGCGGCTGGCGGCTGGCGATCCGGAAACCGCGCAGAAACTGGCGCAGCAGGCGCTCGATGAGCAAGAAGAAGATTCGGGACACGCGCTATTCATCCTGGCGGAAGTCGCAACGGCGAATCGGGACATGGATGGGGCGCGCAAATACTTTGAACAGGCGCTGCAGACGGCACGTGAACCCAAGGTGATTGCCTGGTCGCACATTTATCTGGGGCGCATTTTTGATTTGAAGGAAGACCGGTTCGCCGCCCTGGACCAGTATCGGGCGGCACTGGATGCGGCCGGAGCGGTTCCGGAGGCGAAGGTAGCGGCGCGGCGGGGACTGGAACAGCCGTATGAGCCTCCGGTGGCGAAGCAGCCGGAGTGACAACAGGTTTCAGGTTTCAGGTTTCAGGGACTTGCGGTATCGCTGAAGCGATACGCTGATACGAATCCTGCTTCGCTGACGCGATTCGTTGATACGCAGCCTGGGTAGAGCGGACAGCCGAGGGCGACTGTCCCTACGTGAGAAAATCTTGGTTTTGAAATCTTGCACTATGGGAGACAGCATGAAGCGAGCAGCAGTCATTCTAGGGATAGTGACTCTAGTTATTACGAGTGTCGCGGTTCGGGCCGACGCCCAAAATAGCGGAAAGACAACGCAGCAGAACCCGCCCGCCGCGGGTCAGGCGGCGCCCGCGCAGGGCGCGACTCCGGGTGCGACGGCGCCGCCAACGGGAAAGGTTCCACCACAAACCAAGACGCAGCCCGAGTTTGATGCCTGGAAGGCGGCAGCGGCAAATACTACCGATGCTGCGGCGGCGGAGAAGGCGGCTGACGACTTTGCCAGCAAATTCCCCGACAGCGAAGTTCGCGTGCTGCTCTATCAGAACGCGATGCGCCTCTACCAGAACGCCAACAACGCGGAGAAGACCGAGGCCATGGGACGCAAGGTCCTGAGCCTTGACGGGGACCATCCCGAGGCTCTGGTGATCGTCGCCGAAGTAATCGCTGAGAGAACGCGCGACTCGGATCTCGACAAAGATCAGCGCTTCGCCGAAGCGACCTCGATGGCGCAGAAGGCCACGCAGACGGTGGACACCGACATCAGCGTTCCAGCGGGCACGCCGCAGGAGAAGGTCGACGCCTACAAGTCATTTCTACGTTCGAGCGCGTATTCGAGTCTCGGTACCATTGAGTTCAAGAAGGAGAATTATCCCGCAGCGCAGCAGAATTTTCAGAAGTCCATCGACGCGTTCCCTAGTAACCCGGAGCCGACCGTGGTTCTCCGTCTGGCGCTGGCGCTCGACAAGCAGGGAAAGTATCCGGATGCGCTCAAGGTGGCGAACCGCGCCGTGGAATTGACGCAAGACAATACCGCGATTGGAACCCCGGCGCGCCACGAACGCGATCGCTTGCAACAGCTCACCGGAGGCGCGGCTCCGGCCCCACCGCAGAGCCCTCCGAAGAACTGATTGAATCATTGAGGCATTGAATCATTGAGGTATTGAGGAATTGTCTTAATAATTCGATGTCTTGATGCTTCAATGCCTCGATTGCCCTTTTGTGATGAAGTCACGCGAAATCATGGCGCTGGAAGAAAGCTTGGGTCACCACTTCCAGCGCCGCGAACTGCTCGAGCAGGCGCTTACCCACAGCTCGCAAGCGCGCGAGGTGGAGGCCCTGGGCGCTGGCGGCGGTTCGTCTGGCAGCGGTATGTCTAGCCTCGGTTTGTCTAGCGGGGATAACGAAATGCTCGAGTTTCTGGGGGACGCCGTACTGGGGCTGGCCGCCAGCGAGGCGCTGTTCCACCGCTTCCCTAAATTCCAGGAAGGGCAGCTTTCCAAGCTGCGCGCACATCTGGTAGGGCAGCGGCATCTGCTGCAAGTGGCCGAGCAGCTTCAAATTGGCCATTACATGCGTCTCGGCCGCGGCGAAGAAAAAAGCGGTGGCCGCAACAAGGCCAGCCTGCAGGTGGACGCCCTGGAAGCGATCCTGGCGGCGCTCTATCTCGACGGGGGGTGGCCGGTGGCGCGAGACTTTATCGTGCGCGTGATCGTGGAACCGGAACTGGCCCACATGAAACTTGAGACGAGCGCCATTCCGGTGATGGATTTCAAGTCCGCGTTGCAGGAAGCGTTGCAGGCCAGAGGAGGATCGCAGCCGGTCTACGCGCTCGTGAAAGAGGAAGGACCAGAACACAAGAAAACCTTTACGGTCGAGGTGAGACTGCCGGAGCCAGAGATGGGGCAATTCGTGGGGCGGGCACAGGGCGCGACTAAGAAACGGGCTGAACAGGAAGCGGCGCGGCAGGCTCTTGAGCACCTGGCCACGTTGCCCCGGGCATCGAATCTCCCGTAGAGACGCGGCTTGCCGCGTCTTGGATCGAACGCAATATTTGGGGGCGCGATACGCAGGAGACGGGGCAAGCCCCGTCTCTACAGAAAAGTTATGTCGTGGAGTGAGAAAATTTCCGCCGGGGATTGGCCTGCGACCATTCAGTCGGTCGCGGGAACGGTCGTGATTGCCGTTTTTGTGGTTACCTTCCTCGCGCAGGCATTCACCATCCCTTCGGAATCGATGGAGCAAACGCTGCTGATCGGCGACTACCTGCTGGTGGATAAATTTTGCTACGGCGGGAGCACGGGTTGGAACCGCCTGATGCCCTACCGCAATGTCAGGCGCGGAGACGTCATTGTCTTTCATTATCCTGTGAATCCCGCGCAGGACTTTGTGAAGCGCGTGGTGGCGTTGCCGGGAGACCGCCTGCGCCTCATCAACAAGCGCGTCTATGTCAACGGCGCTCCGCTGCACGAGCCTTATGTGCAATACATCACCGCGCTCCGCAATTACTATCGCGACGATTTCCCGCGCACTGATTCTCCCGACTACGGAGTGGATGCGAAATGGTGGAAAGAAATGCCGAAACTGGTGGAGGACCACCAGTTGATTATTCCCGAGGGCCACTATTTTGTTCTGGGTGACAATCGCGACGACAGCCAGGACAGCCGGTACTGGGGATTCGTGCCGCGCGAAAATATTATTGGACGCCCGCTTTTGATTTACTGGTCGTCGGGCAATTTGAACAACGATCTCCCCGGATCACCAAGCGTGGGTGATAGACTTTATCACCTCGCCTACGCGGTAACACATTTATTGCAGATAACGCGCTGGGAACGCACCTTCAGGCTGGTGCGCTGAGAAAAAATCCTGTGGAACGGGTATCGAACGTGCCGAAACAAGAAAAAGAAGTTGTTGTTGACGAAACACCGCGCGAGACGACGGTGGAATTCCTGGCCTCCCTGGCGGGAGTGCTGGTCACCGGCCTGTTCATCATCACGTTTGTGCTGCAGGCGTTCGAGATTCCCTCCAGTTCAATGGAGGACACGCTGCTCATCGGCGACCACGTATTCGTGAACCGGGAACAGTTTGCGCCGCCAACGCGTTGGATGGGACCGCTGATGCCTTATCGCGATGTCCACCGCGACGAAATTGCTGTGTTCATGTCGCCAGAGCAACCGGGTCTGTTCCTTGTGAAACGGATCATCGGCACTCCCGGCGACCGCATCCATCTGCGCGATGACGTCGTCTACCGCAACGGTGAGAAACTCGTTGAGCCGTTCGTCCGCCACAAACGGGAGGAGCACAACCTCTACACAGATAATTTTCCTGCCGTGGTGCCATCGGAAGCAAACGGAGTAAGAAACGAGAAATGGGCGCAGGAACTCCCCTCGCATATTCAGGGAGAGGACATTGTTGTGCCTCCGGACAGCTACTTTGCCATGGGCGACAACCGCGACGTGAGCTACGACAGCCGCTTCTGGGGCTTTGTTCCGCGAGCAAACATAATCGGCCGTCCCATGTTCATCTACTGGTCGTTTGAAACCCCGGACAACCAATACGAGATGCGCAGCATGGGCGACCGGTTGGGATTCCTGGCGCACATCATCCTACATTTTTTTGATGAGACGCGTTGGTCGCGAACCTTCAGGATCGTGCGGTGAAATTTCTGAGTTCCAGGCGCGGGGTGGCTGCCGTCGCGGCTCTCCTGCTGATCCTGTTTCTGTTCCGGCCTGGCGTGTACCGGTTGCGCAACCGGATTGCCACGTCCATCGGTAGCGCTCTTGGACGCAGGGTCGCGCTCGACAACGTACGTTTTCATCTTCTGCCGCGGCCGGGCTTCGATCTTGAGGGACTCGTCATCTACGACGATCCCTCATTTAGCGCCGAGCCGATGATCCGCGCGCAGGACGTTTCCGCCGCGATCCGGTTTCGTTCCCTGCTCCGCGGGCGGCTCGAGATTGCCACCCTGAGCGCAAGCGATCCCAGCATTAATCTGGTGCGCAACAACCAAGGACGCTGGAACCTGGCGAGCCTGCTAGAGCGTAATGCGCAGATTCCTGCAGCTCCGACCGCAAAGGGCGTTTACGAGCGGAGGCCGGCATTCCCCTATCTCGAAGCCGGCCATGCCCGCATCAATTTCAAGCTGGGACAGACGAAGAAGTCGTACGCGCTCATGGATGCCGACGTGGCACTATGGCAGGATTCGGAAAATTCCTGGAGCGCTCGCATCAAGGCCGCGCCCGTGCGCACGGATTTTAATCTCACCGATACTGGGTTGCTCCAGATCAACGCAACGTGGCAGCGCGCGTCCAGCTTGCGGTTGACCCCAGTGCAGCTGACCGTGCAATGGCAGAACGGGCAACTCGGACAGATCACCAAGTTGCTGAGCGGAAAAGATGGGGGATGGCGCGGCGGAGTGAATTTCACGGCGAACGTATCCGGCACTCCAGAAGCGCTGCGGATCGAGAGTCAGACCGCAATCGATGGTTTCCATCGCTACGACATTGTCGGCAGCGAGAACGTGCGCCTGGCGACTGGTTGCTCTGGACGTTACGACGCCGTCACCAGCACACTTGCCGGCCTGCTGTGCGAATCGCCAGTAGGCGGCGGGACCCTCCGCCTGCGCGGGGCGTTGTCCCTGGTGGCCCAAGAGCCCAACTACGATCTGGCGCTGGAGGCCGAGAAGGTGCCGCTGACCTCCGTGGTTCGATTGCTGCGCCAGGCGAAGAAACAGATCCCCGCCGATCTTACTGCGAGCGGATTGCTGAATGCAGAGTTCCACGCAACGCGCAACGGGCCTCCTGTTCCCGAGGACGCGCGGCTCGAGTTGTTGGCGCACTGGAGTGGCACGGGTGCGGCGACCAATGTACGCGTCGCATCGCGCCTCTCGTCGAATGCGGGGAAGACGGGAATAGATGAGGTTGCCTTCGGCACGATTCCACTGACGCTGGTGGCCGCCGATTCGCGGACGGCCAAGCCCGGTCACCATATGACCCGCTCGAAGACAAAAGAAAAAGAACAAGAGAAGAACCAGGAGCCCGCTGAAACTCACCTGCGGATTGGGCCGGTCGCACTGGCGATGAACGTCTCCGCGCCTGTAAACGCCGGTGGGTGGATATCTGTTGCCGGTTATAGTCTCTATCTGCGCGGCGACATGGAACTGAAAGACATGTTTCGTCTGGAAAATGTTATGGGATTGCCGGCAGCGCGCCCGGCGGCCCAAGGTTCGGCTAGGTTGGACGTGACTGTCTCCGGGCCCTGGCAGGGATTTGCAGCTCCCGCCGCCGTTGGAACCGCGCAACTGCGAAACGTGCGCGCCGAGATGCACGGCCTGAACACGCCGATTGAGATTGCCTCAGCGACCATAGCTCTCGATCCGGACGCTGTAAGGATGGATAAGATTTCCGCGCGGACGGGAAGCACTCATTGGAGTGGCGAAGTTACGGCGCCCCGCCATTGCGCCGCTCCAGCCGCCGGCCCAGTTGTCGTTCCGGGTGCCGCTCCGGCCGTCGTTCCGGGCACGGCTCCAACTTGTGTGTTTCAGTTCGATCTGACGGCCGACCAGCTTTCGACCGGAGATCTCGCCGAATGGTTCACGCCGCATCCGGCCAAGCGTCCGTGGTACCGCATCTTGAATGCCAATTCTAATTCTAGCTCTAATGACACCCTGGGCTCTTCGCCCCTGCTCGCAATCCAAGCGCACGGCAACTTGCATGTCGACCGGTTCGGATTGGAGAAGGTGTCGGCTACCCAGGTTGCGACGCAAGTGGAAGTAGATCGAGGCAAGATCACACTGACCGCTCTGCGCGGACAACTGCTGCAGGGCACGCATCAGGGGAACTGGATCATCGATGTGTCGACTCATGATGTGTGGAATTATGATGTGTCGACTCAGTCCGTGCACTACCACGGCACCGGCACGTTGCAGGACATTTCGCTGGCCCAGGTGGGCACTCTGATGAACGATGACTGGATTTCCGGAACGGCCGGCGGGAATTTCGATATCGATGGATCCGGAAACAGCTTTCGTCAGCTGCTGGAGCGGTCCGATGGCAAGTTACAGTTCGTCATGCGGAACGGCAGCTTGTCACATATTGAAATTCCGGGCTCGCCTGCTCCTCTGCCAGTGCACCGGTTCGCCGGAGAGCTGCATCTGAAAAAAGGTACTTGGGAACTCTCGGCAGGTAGACTGGAATCGCGCGATGGCACTTACCAGGTAAGCGGAACGGCTTCCCCACGCAGCGGTTTCGACCTCGTATTGACGCGTGGCGACGAGCAATCGTGGACCCTCACAGGGACGCTCGCCAAGCCGCACGTCGCGCCACTCGGTCATCCGGAAGCTAATCGAACCGAAGCCAAGCGAGCGGAAGAAGGCGCGGAGACCGTCAAACCGTAAGCCGGCTTCTGAGTCCCTAAGGCGCGGCCTGCCGTGTCTCCGCAGCGAGTGAGACGGGGCAAGCCCCGTCTCTACAGGTGTTTTTCGAAGCTTACTACGGCACGTACCCTGCTCCGCGCAACACTTTCCCCGGCAGCGCGCCAGTCATCTTTCCGTTCTCGATCACGGGCACTCCGTTGATGAGCACATACTCCATGCCTTCCGACAGCCGGTTTGGATCGTCGAAAGTTGCGACATCACGCACCGTCTCCGGATCAAACACAACCACGTCCGCCCACATACCCTGCTTCAGAACGCCACGATCCGTGAGCCGCATGCGCTGGGCGGGCAGCGCCGAGAATTTGCGGATTGCCTCTTCGAGCGTCAGTTTCTTTTCTTCTCGAACATATTTACGCAGGATGCGCGGGAAGGTGCCGTAGGCTCTGGGGTGCGGGTGCTCCTCGCCGAGAATGCCTTCGGGCGACGTGCCGGACGAGTCGTTGTCAACGGAAACCCACGGCTGCTCGAGGGCCAGCGCAACGTCAGGCTCTGACATACCGAAGACCGCGCACTCGGTGAACGCTTTGTCTTCAATGAGCAGATCGAAGAGCGTGTCCATGGGATCTTTATTCAAGATCTTCGCGACTTCGGTGAGCCGCTTGCCCTGAAACTTTTTCAGCGCGGGATTCTGAACCACGCTGATCATCACATCTTGCGGGCCGCTAATCTCGTCCCACTCGTTGTCCCAATCTTTGGAAGGCGTCTCCAAGTCTTTGCGAATGCGGGCGCGGGTTGCGGGATCTTTGAGGCGCTCAATCAATTTGGCATCGCCGCCATCATGCGCCCATGCTGGAACGAATGCCGACATGCTGTTAAACCATGCCGTGTAGGCGTAGGTGTCCGCCTCGACGTCAACGCCTTCGGCGCGCGCCTTGTCTACCCGCGCCACCAACTCCGGCATGTGTCCAAAGTTGGCCTTGCCCGCCACCTTGAAATGCCAGATCTCAACCGGAATGTGGGCCTCGCGCCCGATGCGAACCGCCTCGTCAATCGACTCCAGAACGCTGTCGCTCTCGTTGCGCATGTGGGTCGCGTAGATTCCGGCGAATTTCGAGGCTTCCGAAGCGAGCGCAATAATCTCTTCCGTTTTCGCGTACGGGGCGGGCGCATACATCAGCGCAGTCGAGACTCCGACAGCCCCGTCGCGCATCGAGTCGCGAACCAGAGCCTTCATTTTGTCGAGTTGCTCGGGGGTAGGCTGCACGTCGGCATCGCCCAGCACCATTCGCCGCACCTGAGTCGCGCCTACGTAGCTGGCGAGATTGATGCCCATGCCCTGCTTCTCGAGGCGCGAGAAATATTGACGAAGCGTGCGCCAGTCGGGATTGATCTTGTAATGCTCGTATCCGGCGCGATCCGCGGCGATGATCGCATCGTTTAAAGGAGCGGCGGATCCACCCTCTCCGGTGATCTCGGTGGTGATGCCCTGATAAATCTTCGAAGGCAAGCGCGGATCGACCAGGATCGTCGCTTCCGACTGGCCGAGCATATCCACAAAGCCGGGAGCAACAACTCTGCCCTTAGCGTCAACTGTGCGCTTGCGCGCGGCACCAGAAAGATTGCCGATGGCGGCGATGCGGCCGTCGCGGATTCCGATGTCGCCTGAGTACCAGGGGGAGCCGGTACCGTCGATGATGTGTCCGTTGGCGATGACGAGGTCGAAGGGGAGGTCGGCGGCGAAGGTGAAGGTGGAGACGATCAGCAAGAAAGACAGCGTGAGGCGGCCGGTTAAGGTCATGAGGTTCCTTCGTGTTCAGTTTTTCGCGAATCAGCAGCGGCCTGTGCGTTTTCGCCGGTGCCAAGTTGTCTAGCGCGCGGGCGGCCAATCAACGTGCCAAGGATAATCCACACCCCAAGGACGAGCCACTCCCAGCCGGAAAAATGTCCCGGGACAAATGGCATTAACTTCATCAACACCATCGCCATGCCAACCAACGCACCCAGCAGAGCGATCAGGCGCTCGTCGATGCGAGGTCTCATCCATAGATAGGCAGCGCAGACCGCGAACCATCCGGTGGCGGAAGCGACTGATCCAACCTCGGTGATTGGAACCAGAATCGCACTGCCAAGAAACATACACAGAGCAGTGGCGATCCCAACTGAAACGACGGCCGCGGCTGGAGTTTGATTCTGTGGATGCACGCTGGCCAGCCGTGTATGCACCAACCCACGCCGCGCCATGGCAAACAATATGCGGCTGGCGGCGACAAAATTTCCGTTGAATACTTTGAAGAGCGACAGCAACGCGGCACTCAGAATGATGCTTACGATCCAGCGCGCGCCGACAGCGTGCTCGAATGCGACCGCAGTCATGAAGGGCTCGCCGGTCAGCGAACGCCACGGCGCTACGAAACCCACCGCCGCTATCACAACAATGTAGAACACGGCGCCGACGATGATGGACGCAAAGATGGGTCGAGAGAATCCTTGGGCGCGAAATTGGGGATTGGCTTCCTCGGCAGCCTTGGTCACCGATTCAAATCCCGTCATGAAGTAAGGGACGATCTGCAGCACCAGCAAAATGGAGACGAACGAAGTGTGCGTGAACAACGGAGGGAAATTGGCGGGCGATCCGCGAGCAACGCCAATGGCGACGAAAACGACGAAAAGGGCAAGCGTGCCGAACGTGGTCCAGTTTTGAAAAGTGGCGCTCAACCGGACGCCACGATAGTTCACCACCGTGACCAGCGCCGTGAGCGCGAGCCCGATAACCAGGTGTGGCAGGTAAACTGGCTTTCCCGCCACGCGATATAACTCGATGGAATCGAGCGCCGGAAATATATATGCCGCGATGCGGCCCACGGCCACGGCCTCCCACGGACAGACGATGAAGTATGCGAGCATCATCATCCATCCGGTATAGAAGCTGACCGGACGCGGGAAAACTTTCGCGGTGTAGGCAACCTCGCCCGCTGCGTCGGGCATCGCCATTACCAACTTGCCATAGACATAGCCGATGGGCAGCAGCAGAATGCCGCCAATGGCGAAACCAAGAACGCCGCCGAGCGGGCCGCCGCGCATCAGCCAATCGTCCATGACGACCAGCCAGCCGACGCCGACCATCGTTCCCCAGCCGAGGGAGAAGTAATCGGCGACGCGCAGTTGGCGGGCGAGTTGGGTCATTCGACTTTTGCGGCCATCATCTGCGTGATAACGACATCTGCGTCATAACGGCCGGCTAGAACAGACAGAGTATTTCATAGAGAAGGTTCGCGGCCAGAAGTGAAGTAATCTCTCCGTTATCGTAGGGCGGCGACACTTCGACAAGATCGGCTCCAACAAAAAGTTGTCCTTTGAGACAGCGCACCAGTTCGAGAATCTGGAAACTTGAGAGCCCACCCACCTGCGGGGTGCCCGTTCCCGGCGCGAAGGCGGGATCGACCACATCAATGTCGAGTGTCAGGTAGAGCGGCTTGCCGCGAAAACGCTTCAGCACTTTCTCGACCGGAGCGAGGCCCTGACGATGAAACTCCTCCGCGGTGATGACGCTGAACTTGTGCTGGCGACCGAAAGCGAAGTCGTCCTTCGAATAGACTTGCCCGCGAAGCCCCACCTGTAGAACGCTGCCTTCGAGCAACAAGCCTTCCTCCACCGCACGGCGGACCGGAGTGCCGTGCGAATGCGGGCTTCCGAAGTAACCTCCCCAAGTGTCGTTGTGGGCGTCGAACTGCACGAGCGCAACCGGACCGAACTTCCGGTGGACCGCGCGCAGGATGGGCAGGAGGATCGAGTGATCTCCACCGACGCAGATGGCACGCGCGTCCGCGTCGGCCACTTCGCTCAACTGGTTCGTGATGCGGTTGTAGGTATCGTCCAGGGAGAGCGGATTAATCGAGAGGTCGCCGTAATCGGCGATGCGCCAATGCGCAAACGGGTTGACATTCAGCACCGGGTTCCATGGACGAATAATGGCGCTCTGTTCGCGCACATGGCGCGGACCGAAACGCGGCCCCGAACGGTAGGTGGTGCCACCATCGAATGGGATCCCAATGATCGCAATATCGAGTTCCTGCGCGCGAGGAACGTGGGGCAGGCGCATGAAAGTTGTTAAACCAGAGAATCGCGGATAGACCAGCGCATCGACCGGCTCAGGTCGTGGGCCTGAGAGCCTCTTTGGCTTCATGGGCGCGAATTATAAAGCATCGCGCCCAATGAGACTGGCTTACTCAGGCGACCGCGAAGCGCGTCGAGGATTCTTTCGAACGCAAAATGCAAATTGCTTCTTTCAGCGAAGAAATCTCAAAGAGCGATGTGAGATGCGTCGCCTCCAGCAGGCTGCGAAAGAAAACCGGCGGGTTCACCAGTTTCATCCGCACCGAGTTCCGCATCGCCCAACGGCGCACCAGCAGCAGGGTTCCCAATCCACCGGCATCCAGATGGTCGACTTCCGAAACATCAAGCACCAGCACGCGGACACGTTCGAGTTGCTCGATCCGGCGCCGGAACTCGTCGAGCGCTACTCCGCGCACCATGCGTCCAGAGCAGTTCACGACCGCCACATCCTGCAAGCATTCGATTTGGAATTTGAGTTCCATATGTCTGTTCATACGAACCTGCTTCGGAAAAAGTTCCGTGATCGCTTGTCCTTTAATTGGACGCGGGGAAAGGGGAATAGTCATCAGCGGAAAACCAGTTGGCGGGCATCGAATCTTTGAATGTTACAGATAGATGAATTCCTCTCCTGCGCAGAGTGAGACGCGGCAAGCCGCGTCTCTACAGGTGTGCTGTATCAGGCACTTACAAGCCGGCCTCGATTCGGGATCTTGGGTCCAGAAGATCGCGCAAGGCGTCGCCGATAAAATTGAAGGCCAGAACCGCGAGCATCACCGTCACGGCCGGGAAGAGCACGAGATGAGGAGCGTCGAAGAGGTGCGAGCGGGCGTCGTTCAGCATCGATCCCCAACTTGCGGTTGGCGGAGGCACGCCTAATCCCAGGAAACTCATCGTCGCTTCGGCCAGAACCGCGCCTGCCATGCCAATGGCCGCCTGCACAATTACAGGCTGAATAATGTTGGGAAGGATGTGCCTGATAATAATGTGGAGATCGCCAGCGCCGAGCGCCCGCGCCGCTTCGACAAATTCGCGTTCGCGCACGGCCAGCACCTGTGCGCGCACCAGGCGGGCGTAGCCGACCCATCCTCCAATCGACAGGGCAAGAATGAGATTGAAAATACCCGGGCCGCGGAAGGCCACGAAGGCGATCGCGATAAGGATGCCGGGAAACGAAAGAAACGCGTTCATCAGCACGACGTTGACAAAACGGTCGATGCCTCCGCCGTAGTATCCGGCAAGGCTGCCGATGATGAGGCCGAGGAGAAGCGAACACGCCACCACGCTGCTGCCAACGAACAAAGAAATTCGCGCTCCCCAGATCAGGCGGGAGAGGATGTCGCGTCCGAGTTCATCAGTTCCGCACCAATGCTGCGCCGAAGGCGTTTGCAAGCGGTTCGGCAAATCGATGTGCGCGGGATCTTGCGGAGCAATCCAGGGCGCAAAGATTGCGGAGAACACGAAGATGGACACCAATACGACTCCGACGGCCGCCAGTGGATTGTGGCGGGCGACGCGGGGGAGCGAGATGGCGAGAGTGGACATGGACGGCGACGAAGTTAGTTGTGGTGACCGGCAAACGAAAGCCTAACCACGTTTTTCTTCATCACGTCTGATCGCTGCGGCCCGACAAATTCCCGCACTGCCAAACGGACCGCCTCCGCTCGCGAGCGAACGCCGTAGATATTCTTCGCCTCGTCGGCCAGACGGGCGTCCACGCGGATCGATGTGGTGGTCACAGCCATTTCTCCTCGGTGATATCCATTCGACATAGCCCTCCCTTTCCGCAAAAAACTGTGGGTTTCGGCGCGGACTAGGGTACCCCCTGTGTCCGGTATATTAGAATCATAGACTTAGCGCCAGCGTGGCGGCAAAGTCTTCAAACGAAAAGGGTTAGAGGTAAAGTCCTGATTCGGCATGGGTTGAAGCAATTGCATCCTTATCTGCCGGAATCGGTCACGGCGGGCGCGGAGCTTTCACCGGATGGGCTGCGCGGGTTCGATCGAGTTGTGGTGATACTTCAATTATAAGACGGGATGTCAAGTGTTTACTGTCGGAAGAGCGTGCTGGAATCGGCGGCATCGCGACCCATCCCCGCAAGAGAGCTCAACTGTCCGGAGGCTCGTTCTCGAAAAGCGCGAGAAGGGCGCGCCCGGCCAGCGTGGTATTCTTTTCGAAAGGTGAGCGATATGCGCACTGTCAAACAGGATGTCGAATCGTTGCTGAACAGGCTGCCAGACGATGTCTCAGTTGAAGACATTCAGTACCACCTCTACGTTCTCGACAAGGTGCGGCGTGGGCTGGAGGATGCCCGCGTGAACGGTACTCTCTCGCAGGAGGAAGTGGAGAGTCGCTTCGGCAAATGGCTCACCGAATAGTCTGGTCGCCACGCGCTGCCCGCGAGCCCCATGGACTAATTGTCCACACGAACCTATTCGGAGGGATTGGTCGTTGGAGAGCTTTGTCAGGAAAATTGTCTGGGACATCGTGCCCGACGTAGACGACCACTGACGTGGGGCCACCTCTCCTACTGTGATCTCCGCTGCATCCTCACCAAAAACCTGTGAGAGCTGAGCGCCAAATCTTTGGCTCCAAGCCGCGACGCCGGACCCGCATAAACGCCAAATCGGCGGTCGCGTGAGCTTTAGCGGCTTCACGGTCTTGAACGTCTCCCTGTACTGCGTGGCTGGATCCAGAATGGCTAATGCTGCGAAGTCACCCCCGTCGTAGCCGCACTCATTGAGCAAAAGATAGATCTGAAACAGCCCATAAAACTGTATAACACCGTAACAACACCGATCTACATTGTTCCCTTCGAGATAGATGAGATGGGAAAGTGGAGGATGCTGCTCTTCCAGGCTGTTATGTATGGAGACGTCGAGGATCGTTCGGGCAGCATCCTTAGCATCGGACAGAAGAAATGCTCTGCCGGTTGTGTCAAGCAACCCCTTCCCATTCTGCATATAATTGCCGAGGGCAAGCGCCATTTTCATCGCAAGTCTGCGTAGTTCCGGACCAAATGTTAGGTTACACGTGAGGGGTGGAATCGATATTGTCTCGGCCGGAGTATCTACGACACGTGTCTTTTTACCTCGTCTTTTCCCGGCGGCAATGAACTTTCTTATCATCTTTTTGTCGTGAAAGAATGCCTCCTTCAGTTTTCCGGCTTCGTCCAGTGAAACAATTGGATTGGAGCGCGTCGCATAGAGATCGCTGTCCAGATCATATTCAATACCTGTCTTGGTATCCCTAAAGGCCCGCAGCCAGGTAACTAGCTTGGGAGCGGCTAGCCCTCGAGTCTTGAGGACTACGATCACGGGCGCAAGGTCGCGAGACACCGGGCCCTCGATAGCATGCCCGAAACGGTCGTTACATGGCTTGCATGCCGGAATCGTCATACGGCCACCTAGGAAAGCGGGGAAAATGTGGTCGTCAGAGTTGCAGGGACGCACGTTGCAATAGGGGCATAGTGTACACATGCAAGAATGCTAGTTTATCAATTTGCTGGGTGACACACAGCTAGACCGCTGCGCCACCCAAAATCACGTGCGGCACAAATCCCAAGCAGGACGCTTCCGTGGAATCCCACTCTTGCGCAAAAAACGCGCAAGGATGGGGCACCCGGCACCGGGCTCTATTGTCTTATTCCCAAGAATTTTCCCATCCAGTCGCGTTCTGCAGTGGACGGATCATAGGCAAACATCGCTTGGCTGGCGGACACAGCACTTTCTCTTCTCCAATACCGCGGGTTATTGACGATTTCCAGGAAAGTCAGTTCAGCGGTTACGTAGAACAACCACACACTTATCTTTAGCACCGAGAGCGCGGTGTCCAGCCTTTCGTCTTTCCTCGACTCATACGGGCGGTACAGTTGCGGCTCGGTGTAGAGTCTGCCTAGGTGCACGAACTCGTTACTCAGCGTGCCCTACAACCCGCCGAACGGGGGCAGCACCTTCTTGGCAGAAGAGATCGCTTTGGAGGATTCGAAGTCGCCTTTGAGGAATCGCTCCAAGTCAGATGGCCGTATACCGAGATGAAGCACAGTCGCTATCATCTCTAGAACATTCCTAGCGACGACACATACAGAGAAGGTGTGTCCCAGCCGGATCAGCTGTGTCGCAGCCGCAAGCCCCGAACCGGCATTGTAAAGCAGACTCGCCATCGTCTGATGAGCCTGAAACTCTTCGTCGACGGCTCTTTTAAAACCCGCCAAGATAATAAAAGCCGCCGCGCTGAAAAGTTCATCTATGCTTGTCAGTTCTGTTTCGCAGAGTCGATCAAACGAGGATCCGATGCGCGGCCCATCTAGGCTGATGGTCTTTCGGAGAATGTCGTTCGTCTCAACAAGAGGTATTTTTCTCTGGGTGACGGGGTGATTACCTGTAGCACGCTCCTCCGACGGGGAAGCGGCGCCGCAACAGAATTTGAACTTTTTTCCGCTGCCGCATGGACATCGATCGTTGCGGCCCGTTTTCATTGTCTTATCCTCGGGTTCACCGCCGAGTACAGCAAGTCGGTCAGAAAATTCACGGCCACATACGTCAGCCCAATCGCGAGGATGCACCCCTGCACCAGGTAGTAGTCGCGGTTGGCGATTGCCTGAATCGTCAGGCGTCCGATGCCGGGCCAGGAGAATATTGTTTCGGTCACGATCGCGCCGGCTAGCAGCGCGCCGAATTGTAATCCTAAGACGGTCAGGATTGGGATCATGGCGTTGCGCAGCGCGTGACGATAGACTACGGTGCGCTCGGGCAGGCCTTTGGCGCGGGCGGTGCGAATGTAGTCTTGTCCTAATTCTTCGAGCATGGAGGTTCGCACCATCCGGGTCAGGATCGCGGCTAGGGCTCCTCCCATGGTGATCGCGGGAAGGACCAGGTGGGCGAAGGTGCCGGAACCGGAGACCGGGAGCCATCCTAGTTTGACGGCGAAGAATAGGATCAGCACGGGGCCCAGCGCGAAGTTTGGGAAGGACAGGCCGAAGAGGCTGACCACGCTTAGGGCGCGGTCGTCCCATTGATTGCGGCGCTGGGCTGAGCGGACTCCGGCGGGGATGGCCAGGACTATCGCTACGAATAATGAGGCCAGGGTTAGCTGTAAGGTGAAGGGATAGCGCTTTGCTATCAGAGTTGTCACTCCCTGGTTGAAGCGCAGCGATTTGCCTAGGTCTCCGTGAAGTACGCCTTTCCAGTAATTCAGGTATTGCTCGCCTAGCGGGACATCGAGTCCGTAGGCGTGGCGCGCGGCTTGGATGTCGCCGGCGGCGGCGCCTTCTCCCAACATTTGTTGGATGGGGTCTCCGGGGACGAAGTGGATCAGCAGGAAGACGGTGGAGACTACTAGCCAGATGACTGGCAGGGTGTAGAGGACGCGGGAGAGTATGTAGCGCGGCATGGGTGCACTGCCCCTGAAGTGGCTTCTAAGTTAAGGGCCTTTCGGTATCGCTAAAGCGATACCCTGATACGAATCTCCTTGCACTACGGCTTGTTCGATCCGGTGTCATAAATATTCTTCGACTCAGAGAGCGCATCCCTCAGGGGCTAAAGCCCTCATTTTTTCCACCCCTTTCGGCGCGGCTGAAGCCGCGCCCCTTCAAAACAAGGTCAAGAACGCAAAACTAAGGTCAAGAACGTACAACAAGGTCAACAACGCAAAACTAAGGCCAAGAACGCGAGTTTCTCCGCTGCACGCTTCACGGGGCAAAGCCCCGTCACCACACGAAAGCACCGTCATCAACACGAGTGTTGCTTAGTCTCCGGCTCGCTGCACGGGTGGCGACGACTCGGGAGCCGCGGGCTCCGCCGCCGACTCCGGGGGGGCGGGCACGGGCTCGATCCTTACGGTTGCTATGCGATGGCCGTCCATTTTTTCTACTACAAAACGCCGGCCCTCATAGTCAAACGCCTCGCCGCCTTCGGGCATCTTCTGCAACCGTGAAAGGATAAAACCGGCTAGAGTTTCGAAACCTTCGTCCTGCGGAAGTTTCACGTCGTACTGAGTATCGAGGTCGCGAATGTTGACCGCTCCGTCCAGCACGATTGGCGCATTCGCATCGGTAACCGCCGGCTGCACTGACGCGACGTCGAATTCGTCTTCCAGTTCGCCGACGAGTTGCTCCAGCACATCTTCGACGCTGATCACTCCCGCGGTGGAGCCGAATTCGTCGACCACCACAGCCAGGTGCCGCTTGCGATGCTGGAATTCACCTAGCAGGTCGAGCAATGTCTTGGTTTCGGGTACCACCAGCACATCGTGCATGACCTGGCCGATCTTCATCTGGGAAATGCGCTGCACAGCGGCAGGAACAGCGTTGAGGCCCAGGCGCAGCCGCGTCCAACGCATTAAGTCCTTGGCGTAAAGCACGCCAACAATATGTTCGGGACCGCGCTGCGGATCATACACCGGGACGCGCGAGTGTTGTTCGTCGACCACGCGGGCCAGCGCTTCGTCCAGGCTCAGGTCGGAGGGAAGGGAGAAAATTTTTGTCCGCGGCACCATCACTTGACGCGCGGTGATAGTGTCCAGTTCGAGTGCATTCAGCAGCATTTCTTCCTGGGCGGAGGACAGCTGTCCGGAGGTGCGCGCCGCGGCAACGATCAGCTTCAGTTCGTCGGGGGAATGGACCGAGCCGTGCCGGATGTCATGGGTGCCGAAGGCGCGCAGGACGAAACCAGCCACGCGGCTCATGCCAATTGTCAGCGGGCCGGTGAGGGTCAGGAAAACGTCCATGGGCGCGGCGACCGCGAGTGCGACCCGCTCGGCCCGTTGCAAGGCGAGCGACTTCGGAACCAGTTCGCCGAGGATCACGTGCAGGCTGGTGATCATCACAAAGGCCAGCCCGACGGCTACGGCGTGAGAGTAGATCGCGGCGTGCGGGACGCTTCCGATCCAGCCCTCGAACAGTCGTGCCAGAACCGGCTCGCCCAGCCAGCCCAGGGTCAGGCTGGTGATGGTGATTCCGAGTTGCACGCCGTTTACTACGCGGCTGAGTTGCTGGTGGAGTTTGAGGACGGTGCGGGCGCCGACGCGGTGGGCTTCGATCAGCTGCTGGATTCGCGTTTCGCGGACGCTGACCAGCGCGAACTCGGCTGCGGCGAAGAACGCATTGACCGCAACCAAGAGCAGTACAACGAACACCCGCAGCAGCACGGATGCAATCATGGAACTCTAATTCTAACATTTTAAAGGGATAATGGTTCGAGGGGTGCGAGGTTCGGGCGCACTATTACCGGCTTTTGGAGCTTGCAGGCAGTACAATCATGGTGAACCCTTATATTGATATCTGAGGCTGATGGCTTTCTTTTTCGTTGGCCGACGGTCTAAGTACGTATTAGGACGGAATCGCTAAAGCGATACCCTGATACGAAGCCGCGAGTGAGACGGGGCAAGCCCCGTCTCTACAGCAATTTTTTGAGTGAGACGGCGCAAGCGAATTTTTGAGGAACTATTCCCACGTTTCTCGCGTAACAACAGATGAATGACGGTTCTAAGATTTGGAATCAAGCAGGAGGCGGTCGTGGAAGGTAACGGTAATGGCAAAAAGAAGCGGCGTAAGCGAATCATTATCTGGAGTTCGATAGCGGCGGCTGTTGTGGCTCTGGTCGTTACCGGCGTGGTGATTGCGTCCACGAGCGGCACCAAGATCGATCCCTCCAAACTCGCCAAGGTGGAGAAGGGAGACCTGGCGAAGAGCGTGGTGGCCACCGGCAAGATCGAGCCCATCACCAAGGTCGAGGTCAAGTCGAAGGCCAGCGGCATTGTGAAGAAGCTCTACGTCGATTATGGCGACAAAGTCAAGAAGGGCCAGGTGCTTGCTGAACTTGATCGGGAAGAGATTCAAGCGCGGGTCGATCAGGCGCGGGCGCAGTTGGAGGCTTCGACGGCCAGCTTGAATGGCACGCGTGCCGATCTGGAGCGGGCGAAGGTCGACGCCGAGGGTCCGGACGTGCCACTGCTAAAACGCGCGTATGTCCGCGCGCAGGGCATGGCGAAAGAGGGCGTGGTTTCCGCATCCGCGCTCGATGACGCGCAGAAGAATTACGAGCTGTCGCTGAACAAGCAGAATGTATCGAAGGCGCAGTTGCAGGTCTTGCAGGCAAAGATTGGCCAGGCGCAGGGGCAGATGGCGCAGGACCGCGCTAATCTGAAACAGTTGGAAGAGCAACTGGGATACACCACAATTGAATCTCCGCTGGATGGAATTGTGTTATCGCGCGATGTGGAGATTGGCGATGCGGTGAGTTCGATTCTGGTGCTGGGGTCTACAGCGACCCTGGTGATGACGCTTGGCGATACCAGCGAGGTTTACGTCAAAGGCAAAGTGGACGAGAGCGATATTGGCAAGGTTTATTTGGGACAACCTGCCCGGATCAAAGTCGAGTCGTTTAAGGACAAGACTTTCACCGGCAAAGTGACAAAGATCTCTCCCATGGGCGTCGAGAAGGACAATGTAACTACTTTTGAGGTGCGCGTCTCGATCAACAATCCCGAGGGCGTGTTGAAGGCCATGATGACGGCCAATGCCGAGATCATTCTCGAAGAGCACAAGGGCGTGCTTCAGATCCCGGAAGGCTCGATCATCTATGACAAGGATAAGAAGGCATCGGTCGAAGTACCGGATCCAAAGGGCAAGGAAGGCAAGCGGAAACTCGCCGTCAACATTGGCATATCGAATGGCGCCAAGACCGAGTTGCTGCAAGGTCTGAAGGAAGGCGACCAGGTGGTATTGCAGTAAAAGTCAGGTCTCAGGTGTCAGATATCAGGTGTCAGGAAAAACCAAAGTGCTAATTGCACTCACCTGAGGCCTCACGTGCGGCCTAAGAACTGAATTACGAAACCTGACACACGAGACGTGATTACTATGAATAACTCTTCGCTGATTCGCCATCGAGCGGTTCGAACGGTGATTTTTATTTTAACTACTTCACTGGCCGGCTTCGCCTCGGTCATTGGAACTTTTGACCGTTCATTCCAGGTGAGCGGCCCCGTCGACCTCGAAGTGCTGACTCGCTCCGGCGATATCACTGTCCGGAACGGTGGTGCGGGCACGGTTTCGATTCATGCAAAGATCCATTCGGGCAATTCCTGGTTTGGCGGCGACCATAAGCAAGAGGTGCAGGAGTTACAGAGCAATCCTCCGATTCGCCAAAACGGCAACAGCATCCGCATTGACTACGTCAACCTCAATAATATTTCCATCGACTACGAAATTACTGTTCCGGAGAACACCGCGATCCGTGCGCATACCGGCAGCGGTAATCAGGATGTCGAAGGCCTCAAGGGCAATATTGATCTCGAGAGCGGGTCAGGCGACTTGAAGCTGGCGCGCCTTACTGGTGAACTGCGCTTCCAGACGGGCTCGGGAAATGTTCGCGGGCGCGAGCTTTCTGGCCCCGCGAAGATCAAAGCGGGCAGCGGTGACATCGAAATCGAGGAGCAGGGTGCGGGCGACGTGGACATCCGCACCGGATCCGGCAACATTACGGCAAATGGCATCAATGGCGGATTTCATGCCGAGGCGGGGAGCGGTGACATTCACGGCAACGGCATGCCGAAGAATCTGTGGAATGTTCGTACCGGTTCGGGAAACGTGACCCTGCGCGTGCCCTCTGACGCCGCCTTTGACGTGGACATCTCCTCGAATTCCGGAACCGTCACGCTGGGCCATCCGGTGACAACGACCGTCCAGGGCCGCATTCAGGAGTCGAGGAAGAGTGTGGTTGGGAAAGTACGCGGCGGCGGTCCCACAGTTTCCGTTCACACCGGTTCCGGCGACGTGCAGGTCGACTGAGAACGGTGTTCCGACCTTGCTGGTGGAGAGCTGGGCGTCCCCGCCCTGCTGGACGCGCGAGACGGCCGTCCCTCCACAGTAATTAATCATCACGCGTTGGTAGCACCAGTAGCGCTCTCGTAGAGTCGATTCCCTTCTTTTGAAACGCTCCTTACTTTCTCCTTGACACAGATCAAAACCGGAGTAACATAGCTCCCCATTAAGGGGAAAGCCACTAGTTGCTTGCCCCGTTTCTTCCCCTCGGCCCCGATTCTAAAGAATGAAGCAGTGTGAGCGCTCCGGCTTTTGCCGCGCAGCTTGCGAGGAACCATGCCCGACGTTCGTCAGATCATCGCCTGGGAAGTACAGCTCTTCCTGTTGGCATTATTCGGCATTGTTGTCACGCAACTTCTGACTGGGCAGATTAGCACGAAGAATCTTTTGTATGGGCGAATGAATGACACCGGAGATCCCATAGTGGGAGCCGACGGAGTCACCAGGAACCTAAAGAAAAAAGAAGACACGCTCTATTTCAGCCCGGAGCGGGTTCAATTGTTACTGTTCACTCTGGGCGCGGCTTTTTACTATCTCACGCAAGTTTTTAATAACCCGAACCCCGGCACTTTTCCGCCTCTTCCGCTATCGTGGCCTGCCGTAATCGGAGGCAGTAACGCAATCTATTTGGGCGGAAAGGCGTACTCAAGACTTTGGAGCGGCAGCGGAAATTCGAAGAAATGAAGAACAGGAGAAACTGCAATGACGACTTTAGTCATGATTTGCGGGTACTTGATTTGCGGAATCGTTGGGTTGATAGGCGTTGCCATATTGTGGCTGATCTTCAACGGGAAGATCGACCTGTCCCGGCTGATCAGTGAACCAACTGGGGACGCGAGCATGGGACGCTTCCAGTTCTTGATCTTCACCTTTGTGATCTCACTGAGCCTGTTCCTGGTGATCCTTTCGGCAAAAGATAAGAATGGGAACTCGCCGGCGTTTCCTGACACGATCCCAGGCGGAATCCTGACCCTGCTCGGTATCAGTGGCAGCTCCTATGCCGTGGGCAAAGCGATCCAATTCTCCGACCCTGCGGGCATTGAGGACCGGCCAGTCACCGTCACCATTACCCCTCCGACGGCGACGGTTCACTACGGGAAGGCGCAACAATTTTCGGCCGACTTGGTTCGCAAACCAGATGCCAACGTGCGCTGGGAAGTAACGGCTGGGCGGGGAACCATCAACGCCGATACTGGTTTATATAGAGCCCCGGACACTCCACTGCCAGCACCGGTAGTGGCGGTAGGGCAACCAGCGGCCGCCGGCCAAACTCCGGACAGTCACGAGCATGCCACGATCAAGGTCACATGTGTCGATTACGCGGACGTGTCCGATCTGGCCGTGGTCACTATGGTATGAGGTCCATCTATGCGAACGCGAGGTAGTACTGCCACTCGAACACCTGCGTCAGGTCCCACGCGCCGTCGCGGACTGGCGGCGGCCGCGACCATGCTGCCGCTGGCGCTCGGGCTGGCGGGCAACATGTCCACTCCAGGCGTCAGCACGCAAGCCCGGCACGGAGTCGGTGGCGGTAATACACCCACTGTCAGCTCTTGCACGCTGCCCTTCGATGCCATCAAGAAGCACCATCCGATCGACGATTCCTGCACGGCCGACGGCGCCGCCCAATCCAATACTCCACAGTCCGCGCAGAACGACGCCAAGAACAATTTCTGCTCTACGGGAACCCCCGTCAATATTGACTTCGACGTGCT
The DNA here is from genome assembly GCA_963789205.1 of uncultured Acidobacteriaceae bacterium. GTDB lineage: Bacteria > Acidobacteriota > Terriglobia > Terriglobales > Acidobacteriaceae > Acidiflorens. Next base: position 228,051 of record CAWBJV010000004.1, on the reverse strand, counting down.
CCGCCAGTTGCAAGCCGATGCCGCGAAACCTGGAAGCGGCATTACGTTCGGCGGCGATCCCCAGCTTCCCAAAGACCGTTCCGTTCTGCGCGACCTGCCGACCAAGCTGGGCCCTATGAGTGAGGGAATGGTGGTCCGCCTGGTGGCCTACGTGATGGATGCTCACTACTCCAACATAGGCAGCGGAGAAAGCGTGAACTGCAAGCAACCGGATAAGGAGAGTAACGACATCCACATCGTACTGAGAGATAGCCTCACCGAGCAGGATCAATGTAACAGCGTGACTGCGGAGATGAGCCCCCACTTTCGACCCGAGGTTTGGGACCCGACTGATTTGAACCAAAGGAACACGCATCTGTACCGGTTCACCGGGCAGTTGTTCTTCGACGGCAGCCACCGCCCCTGTTCCGGAGGCAAGGGCAGTCCGAAGCGCTCCTCGTTGTGGGAAGTCCATCCCGTCTATGCGGTCGATATCTGCACCGACCCCAAAAACAATTGCACAGTGGACAGTGACGAAAACTGGGTTTCGTTCGCGGAACAAGTGGGTGTAGTGCCGAGCGAGACCCGGCTGTGGCTGCCGGATGAAATTTCGATCGAGTTCGGGAGGGGCGCCAGGTGGCGGCCGCAAAGCCCGTAGCAGGGGTGTCCCGTCTCCGCGCTTTGACAGTGCCTTGACGTGTTGTGCTGTTAAACCTGATACTTCGTGAGTCCCCGATGACTCACAGGTTCAACGAGGTAACGGATTGGCACGCACCGCAATCATCACTCTCACCACTGATTTCGGACTCAACGATCATTTCATCGGCGCCATGAAGGGGGTCATCCTGGAGATTGCTCCCGAGGCGCAGATCATCGACATCAGCCATGCGGTGCAGCCGTTCGATATTTTGGACGGCGCGCTGACCATTTCGCAGGCTTACTCCTACTATCCTTCCGGCACAGTGCACATGGTGATCGTCGATCCTGGAGTTGGGACGGCGCGGCGGCCTGTGATTCTTACCGGCGACCGCCACCTTTTTGTGGCTCCCGACAACGGAGTACTTTCTCTGATCTACGACCGAGAAGAGCGGCTCTCCGTCCGCCACGTTACCGCCGAACACTATTTTCTACAGCCCCGCAGCAACACCTTCCACGCGCGCGATATCTTCTCGCCAGTCGCGGCAAATCTTGCCAAGGGCGTCGCGGCGGATCGCTTCGGCGAAGAGATCACCGACTATGTCCGCTTTGGCGCGCCGCGCCCCAAGCCGGTGGATGAGCGGACGCTGCGAGGGGTGGTGCTGAAAGTCGATCGTTTTGGCAATCTCATCACCAACATCACGCCGCAGGATGCGCCCCAACTTTTCGAGGCCACGCCGCCCGCTTTCAAGATCGCGATTGGAAACAAGGCGCAGGCAACGCGCATGTGCACGAACTACGCGGACGGCGGACCCGGCGAAGTTTTCGGAATCCTGGGGAGTATGGGTTTTCTGGAAGTCGCAGCCAACCGGGGATCAGCTTTCCAACTGCTGGGCGCGGGCAAAGGGAGCGAAGTCAATGTCGTGATGGGATAAGGCAGCATTTAGCAATTAGCATTTAGCCTTTAGCTAAGAGCCACAGGGATGCGGGCGTTTGGGTTTGCTAATTGCTAAATGCTAAGTGCTGCTCTTCGGATGAACGTAGCGATCCATCTCCGCTGTCCACTTCAGGAACCGCCACAGGCTGGTTCGTTCAATCCACAAAAATTCCCAGAATTCCAGGAACCCGATCTGGGTCATTTTGACGCCGGTGTAGGTCTCGATGCGCCATAGAAGATAGGGACTGCGCCAGGGGGCAATCCGGTGGCCCCGGGTGGAGTTCCAAAGAAAGCGCAGCATTGGGCGCATCGGGTTCCAGTATAGCCTGGGAGGCGGCGCGCGAACTGAAAGTACGGTGGAGGGACGGGCGGGGACGCCCGGCGTTCCACCAACAGGAAAGATCACGCGGTCATTTGGTGATCTCGACGCTGGCGCGGGTATTTTCCCACTCCGTGCGCAACGCGCATTTGCTGCCCGCCTGGTCGAAGGCGATGGTGAAGTTCTCGACCGGCGCAGAAGTTTTCGAAACAGTCATCGGCACACGGACCAAATCTTCCTTTTCTCCGGGATAGTCCGTTCCCCACTCGCCCGTCTTCTTGCTGATGACCAACGACCATGCATCGGCCTTCGGGACAGTAAAGATGGTGTAGCTGCCGGCCGGCACAGCCTTGCCGCCCACCGTCACATTCGTATCGGTGACGAACGTTGTTGCATCATTCGCGCCGGTGCGCCAAATCTGTCCGTATGGCACGAGCGCCTTCTCGCTCGCCTCGCCGAAAATCTTCCGTCCTTTCGCTCGCGGACTGGAATAATCGATTTTTATGGTCTTGCCGTCTGAAAACTTGCAAGCCGCGCTGGCCGGCGGACTGGGCCTCTTGGATTTGTCATCGGACATGTTCATTTGCGCCGACGCGAACATTGCGACCGCGAAAAGGGAAACTGCGATTAAGGCAAACTTCCTCATGACTTGTTTCCTCCTGAGAGCATTCAGCATTCAGCAGTCAGCAATCAGCAGTCAGCCAATTCAAAACCAAGAGTGGTTTGGCCGAATGCTGAGTGCTGAATGCTGAAGGCTGCTTCGTCAAGAATTATACCTACATCCCCGTTACAATTTGTCCATGGCCGTCTTCAACGAAAAGCAGGAAGAGCTTGAGCACTTCGAACAGCGCATGGGTGTGCCTCGCGGACGCCTGGCAGTCACCATGGACCTGGTCACCGATGCGATGGCCCTGGTCGGGCAACACGGCGTCTACTGCCAGAGCCAGCGCTGGCCGGGCAAGCCGGTCATGGATATTCAGCTCATCATGAAAAATCTCACCGACGCCAAAGAGTTGATTCAAAGTGTAATGGAAGAACTGAAGCCCAAAGCCTGAATAGAGCCAGCCCTCAGCACTCAGCAATCAGCATTCAGCCAAACCCAGTGGCCCCGAATTAGCTGATGCTGAACGCTAAGGGCTGATTACTGATTCGACCCTAAACCGAAGTTTTTCCACAGGGTCCAAATCGAGATCATGTGTAGCGGAAAAGACCTACAATCCAGAGTATGGAGCGCAAGATCTTCTGGCTCTCGTTCACCGTGCTCGGGCTCGCCGCCGATTTTATTCTGCCGCTCTGGTGGGCCCTGGGGGCGACCATTCCCATCGGATACATCTCCTGGTGGCTGGCTTACCGCAGCGGCTGGTTCGAGTGAGCGAGGTTCGAGTGAAGCTTACGCCAGCCGGTACTTCCCTGCCTCAATCGTTTTCTGCGCAATCTGCTGGCGCAACGCAATCGTGTTGAACGGCTCGTGCTTGGACAACCGCCGCACGATCGCCAGCTGCGTACGCAACGTGTCGCCTTCCGCCACGTCGGCAATCACTTTCTTCGCCGCTGCCTCGACTTTCTCCAGCGCTTGCGTCAGATAGACGCGCGTCATCGCAATCGGCAGAGCAGCGGATGCTTCGCCCTGCTTTGAAGAAGAAGCGCGCTCGACCATCTTCTGCGCGCGGAGCACAGCCGATTCCATGGCGTAAATCTCGATCGTCATATCGGCGATCGCGCCCATCACTTCTTGCTGCTCCTGGATCGTCTGCATATATTTCTGCGTGGCCGCACCGGAGACAAACAGGCCAAGCTTTTTCGCCTGCGCGACCAACTTGCGCTCTTCTGGCAACGGCCCCTCGATTTCTTCGCCGACGGACGGCCCGCTCAGCACTTCGTCCATCAACTTCTTGATCGCTGGCATCAGCGGCAACTGGCCGCTCATCGCGCGCTTCAGCAGGAATCCCGTAATGATCAGCCGGTTGATTTCGTTCGTGCCTTCGAAAATGCGGTTGATGCGAGCGTCGCGGTAGGCCCGCTCCGCCGGATACTCTTCCACGAAGCCGTAGCCGGCGAAAATCTGCACCGTCTCGTCCACGACGTAATCGATCATCTCCGAGCCCCACACTTTGAGGATCGAGCACTCGACCGCGTATTCCTCGATCGCCTTGCGCCGTTCTTTTGCGGCGTCCGGGCTCGCGGAGTCGATCTCCGAGAGCAACGCGTCCATCATCCCGACCGTGCGATAGACGAGCGACTCGCCCACATAGATCAGCGTCGCCATGTTTGCGATTTTCTCGCGCACCAACCCGAAATCGCCGATCGTCTTGCCAAACGCTTTGCGCTGCCTGGCGTAAGCCACGGCACTTTCGAGCGAAACCCGGGCCCCGCCCACGCACATCGCGCCAAGTTTGAAGCGACCAACGTTCAGGATGTTGAAGGCGATGACGTGCCCCTTGCCAATTTCGCCGAGCAGATTTTCGACCGGCACCTTGCAGTCATTCAGGATGATCGGACACGTTGAAGACCCACGAATGCCCATTTTGTGCTCCTCGCCGCCGACGGAAAATCCTGGAAAGGTTCGTTCGACGAGGAACGCCGAAAACTTTTCGCCATCGATTTTCGCGAAGACCGTGAACAGGTCGGCAAAGCCCGCGTTCGTGATCCACATCTTCTCGCCGTTCAGGATGTAGTGTTTGCCATCCGGCGAAAGCACGGCACGGGCGCGGCAATTGAGCGCGTCTGATCCGGAAGTCGCTTCCGACAAAGCGTAGGCGCCAACAATTTCTCCCGCGGCCAGTCGCGGCAGATACTTTTTCTTCTGCTCTTCGGTGCCAAAATAAACGATCGGCAACATGCCGATGCCGCTGTGTGCGCCCCAGGTGGTCGCGAACCCGGCGTATTTGGCAATGTGGTCGGCGATGATGGCGGCGGTAACTTTGTCCATTTCTAGGCCGCCGTAAGCCTCGGGAATCTCGACGCCGCTGAGGCCGAGGTCGCCGGCCTTTTTCAACAGATCTCGCGAAACCGAGTAATCCTTGTGCTCGATCTTCTCGGCTTGAGGCAGAATTTCATTCACGGCGAATTCTTCGGCCGTCTGCCCAATCATCTGGTGCTGCTCGGAAAAATCTTCCGGGGTGAACACATCGGCAGTCTGCCGCTCTTCGAGCAGAAAGCTGCCGCCGGAAATCTTGGTCTTGGGTATTGCAGTGGTGGCCATTCTTAACCCTCAAGATTTAGACTGATAAACGAAGATCGGTAATTTGGACACATTACGAGCGACAATAGGCATTCTATCGCGGGAGGCACCGTAAATGCAGATTCCTTAAGTTCGAGTGCTAGTCGAGTTCGAGTGCTAGTGGCTGTCGGGCGGCGCCTAGGGAGTATCGAGCAGTGTATCGAACATGGACGCAATGCTGTAAGCGTGAGAACCGTAACGCGCCATGCACGACTCTAATTGCTGTAGCAACAACCGATAGAGCAGGGCCTGGCCGGGATCAGATTGCCCTCGCATATATCGCCGCTCCGCCGCCAGTCGCTCTGCTAACGCGCTGCAATCGTTAAATCCATACGGAAAGCCGCATGCGCCGTTCCAGGATTGCGCAGCTGGGCACACGTTGGTTGTGACTACGCACGCACCCTTGCGCGACCCTCCCGGCGGACAGATCGCGCATGGTCCTTTCAGGCATGGCACAGGACGCTTGAACTCTGCGCTCTGAACCGGTTTTGGCTTTCTGAAAGGATGGAAGAACGAGCGCGAACTCTTCTTCTCCGGCGAGGCGCTTCCCTTGGTGGACGATACCCTAGAGGATGTCGACGAGTGCGACGACGCCACACCGGTGCTGGAGACATGCGCAGCGGAATTACTGGAGCTGTGGCTGCTCGCTGAACTTGCCGACGAACCGGAACCGCCAGAGTAGCCGTGGTAGGCGCCCGAACCTGACGATCCGCCGAAACCCGCAGAACCGCCTCCTCCGGATGTGTGTTGCGCGAAAAGGATAGCCGAAGCGAACAAGATAGCGGGGAAAACAAGACTGGAGAGCCGCATAGAGCACCTCCTAAACCGCAGGACACAAGCCACAGGAGATCTTAGCCGTTCTACTAACTTAGACGAAGTGTAGCACCAGAGGTTACAGTAAAACAGCGTCCAAGAACATAGTGATTGAGTAAAAAAGAGTCACGACAGGTTTTCGAAAATGCCCGCCGCGCCCATCCCTCCGCCGACGCACATGGTCACCATGCCGTAGCGTCCGTTGCGCCGTTTCAATTCGCGAATGACGCTGGCCGTAAGTTTAGCCCCTGTACATCCGAGCGGATGCCCCAAGGCAATCGCCCCACCATTCGGATTCACGCGCTCGAGATCGAGCCCCGCTTCCTTGATCACCGCCAGCGACTGCGCCGCAAACGCCTCGTTGAGTTCGATTACGTCGATGTCTGAGAGCTTCAACCCCGCCAGCTTCAGCGCCTTGGGGATCGCAAACACAGGACCGAGGCCCATCTCCTCCGGCTTGTATCCGGCGGTGGCGAATGCGACGTAGCGGGCCAGCGGAGCGATGCCCAGAGCCTTCGCCCGCTCGGCCGACATCACCACTGCCGCTGCCGCGCCATCCGACATCTGCGAAGAATTCCCTGCCGTGGTCACACCCTTCATGTGAAACGCCGCCTTGAGCGCGCCGAGAGCCTCGATCGAAGTATCGGCGCGTGGCCCCTCGTCCACTTTGAAAGAAATTTCCTGCCGCTTAGGCTTCGATCCGTTCGGAGTAGTAAAGCTCACGGGCACGGCGACTGTCTCATCTTCAAACTTCCCCGCCGCAATCGCCGCCAGCGCCTTCTGATGGCTGCGCAACGAAAACGCGTCGCACTGCTCGCGCGTAATGCCGAAGCGCAAAGCCAGCCGCTCCGCCGTAAGGCCCATCGAAAGATAAGCGTCCGGATAATGGTCCACCAGCCAGGGGTTAGGAGAAATTTTGTTGCCGCCCATGGGGATCATCGACATCGATTCCGTCCCGCCCGCGACCATCACCTCGGCGCCGCCGCTCATGATGCGCTCGGCCGCCATGGCAATCGCCTGCAAGCCGGATGAGCAGAACCGGTTGATAGTCACCGCCGACACCTCGACCGGCAGCCCCGCGCGCAGCGACGCGATGCGAGCCACGTTCATCCCCTGCTCGGCTTCAGGCATGGCGCAGCCGAGGATCACGTCTTCAATTTCTTTGGGATCGAGCTGCGGCACGCGATCAAGCGCGCCCTTGATCGCGACGGCAGCCAGTTCATCAGGACGCGTAGCCCGCAGCGTCCCTTTGAACGCGCGGCCTACGGGAGTGCGGACGGAAGAAACCACTACGACTTCACGCATAGGTTAATTTTACTCCGTCTAGCGGCTGCCGCCCTGCGCTCGGCTTGGACGGGCGAGACGCCCGTCCCCACACAAGCCCTATCAAGAAAATGCCACAGGCGCTCTATGGGCGACAGGTACCTATCTTCGGGGTTTTGATGCTCCAAACAAGAGCGTCGAGGCGATCAATCCCAAACCTGCGATGGTACTCGGCATAGTGTAGTCCGGCGGCGGCGTTTCGCAATCCATGCACGGAACATCGATGTCCGGAGGCTTTTCGCCAGTGTGGTCCCGCGCAAATTTTTCAGCTTCCCGATATTTTCCCTTCGCCTTGAGAACTTTGATGCTGGACTCGACCTCTCTCCAATTGGCCGCCATCGATTCCTTGAGGGTTGTGCAGTTCGTGCATGCCAGGACGGCCGCGTCGTATCTGCTCCTGACGAAGGTTGCCTCGTAGGCCAGATAGCCTGCTGCGACAAGCGCGACAATCAGCGTGATCACCGCAGCTGCCTTGGTCAGATTCATGACCGGAGATTATCTCACGCAGAGGAACTGCCGGTGGCTGCCCTTGGTTCGAGCGATACGCCAGCCATCTTGCTCAAGGCGTTTTATGACATCGCAGACTTTCATACTGGCCACCGACCACTAACCGCTCCCCTTCTTCAACTGCTGCTTCCATCCCAGCACCCGCGCCTTGTTGCCTTCCGCCTCGGCCTCGGGGACCATTCCTTTCTTCTGATACAGGATTGAGAGGCTGGTGTGCGCCAGAATGTCGTCGGGATCGATATCTGAGATTTGTTGGGCAACTTCGATGGCTTCGTCGAAACGGTTGAGGTCCTGCAGTGCCCGGCTGAGTCCATGCAGCGCGTCGGTGAACTTCGGATCAGCCGCCACCGCCTGCCGGTACTCTTCGACCGCTTGCTCGTGGTGGCCTTCGAGAACGAGATCGAGCGCGGCGTAGTAATGGTGTTCGGCCAGTTGGCGGGCTGGTTTGCGCTCAATCTCGGAGCTGGCCGGGTCGTCAGGCATAGGGATGGACTTAGGTGATTCTAGCAAGAGCACCGTGGGCGCGTGGCCTGCGGGCGAGGGCCGAGCTTACGCTCGGCTGGACAGCCGAGGGCGGCTGTCCCTACGCGGTCTCAGGCTTCCAACGGAGCACTGGCTTGCGCGCGGCTGAGGTCTCATCGAGACGGGAAATGCGCGTGTTGTGCGGAGCCTCGAGCACGAACTGCGGATCTTCTTCTACCTCTTCGGCGATCGACTTCATGGCTTCGATGAATAGATCCAGTTCTTCTTTGGGCTCGCTCTCGGTTGGCTCGATCATCAGCGCACCCGCGACGATCAGCGGGAACGCCGTAGTATAAGGATGGAATCCGTAATCGATCAGGCGTTTTGCGAGATCCATCGTCTTCACGCCCTTCTTCGATTGCAACTTGTCGCTGAAGACGACCTCATGCATGGACGGCGTCGAGTAGGGGAGATCGTAAACTCCTTCGAGTCCCTTGCGGATGTAGTTCGCGTTGAGCACCGCGTCTTCCGTCGTTTGGCGCAGGCCGTCCGGTCCGTTGGCGAAGATGTAGGCGAGCGCGCGGATGAACATGCCGAAATTTCCGTAGAACGCGCGCACGCGTCCCACCGACTGCGGACGGTTGTATTCGAAGCCCAGCGTGCCATCCCCCTTGGTGATGACGACCGGCGTCGGCAGGAACGGCGCCAGAATTTTCTTCACCGCGACCGGCCCGGAGCCTGGACCGCCTCCACCATGCGGAGTAGAAAAAGTTTTATGCAGGTTCAGGTGCATAACGTCAACGCCAAAGTCTCCGGGCCGCGCTTTCCCGACGAGCGCGTTCATGTTGGCGCCGTCCATGTAGAGCAGGCCGCCCTTGGCGTGCATGAGGTCGGCGATCTTGTGAATCTCCTGCTCAAAAACGCCGAGCGTATTCGGATTGGTGACCATCAGCGCCGCGACGTCTTCATTCATCTGCGCGGCGAGCGCCGCCACGTCGACCATGCCGCGGTCGTTGGATTTCAAGTTTTCGACCGCGTAGCCGACCGTTGCCGCCGTCGCGGGATTGGTGCCATGCGCGGAGTCGGGAATCAGAATCTTTTTGCGCGCATTTCCTTTCGACTCGTGATACGCGCGCACCATCAGCAATCCGGTAAGTTCGCCTTGCGCGCCGGCGGCTGGTTGCAAGGTGATGGCGTCCATGCCGGTAATTTCGAGCAGGCATTCGCTCAGCGTCTGCATGATGCGCAGAGCGCCTTGCGAAATCTTCTCTGCCTGGTAGGGATGTCCGTTGGCGAGGCCTTCGACGCGCGCTACAAACTCGTTGACCCGCGGGTTGTACTTCATGGTGCAGGAGCCCAGCGGATACATTCCGAGATCGATGGCGTAGTTCCAAGTCGAGAGGCGCGTGAAGTGACGGATGATTTCGATTTCGCTGACTTCAGGCATGTCGCCGAGATCCTTGCGCTCCTGCTTGCCCAGCAACTTCGCCGTGTCGACTTCGGGGACATCGAGCGGCGGCAGCTTCCACGCCGCTTTGCCGGGCGACGACTTCTCGAAAATCAATCCTTCGTTCTGGCTGATGTGACGCGTGGCTTTGCGAGTCATGTGCTTCGTCTTCATCTCGCCACCTCTTCGGGCTCGGCGTCTTTGCTCAGAACCGACCGCTCGCTCTCGGCGACGAGGCCGACGGCGGTATCGATCATCGAACGCGTGGTCAATTCCGTGCAGCACCAGAGAGCGGCGTGACCAAGCTCAGGGTAAAACTTCTTCAGCGGAAGTCCACCGACGATTTTGTGTCCCAGCAATCGTGAGTTGATGGCATAAGGATCTTCGCTGGTCTCGACTACGAACTCATTAAATCGCCGCGCACCGGCGAACAGCACTTTCGCATGTTTGCTGAACTGGTCGGCAGCGTATGCAGTCTTTGCCAGATTCTGCTTCGCCAGTTCGCGCAAACCGATCTTGCCGTACACGGTCATGAAGATGTTTACCATCAGCGCGACCAGCGCCTGATTCGTGCAAATGTTCGAAGTCGCCTTCTCGCGCCTTATATGCTGCTCGCGGGTCGCCAAGGTCAGCACAAATCCGCGTTTGCCGTTCTTGTCGACAGTCTGACCCGCCAAACGCCCCGGCATTTGCCTTACGAATTTTTCTTTCGTGGCGAGCACGCCGCAGTAAGGACCGCCGAATCCGACCGGCACTCCGAACGACTGCGCTTCCATGGCCACGATGTCCGCGGCGCGCGGCGGTTCCACAATCCCGAGCGACACCGCTTCGGCGATCGAGACAATCAGCAGCGCTCCGCGTTTGTGGGCGATCTCGGCAATTGCCTCGACGTCTTCAATCGTCCCAAAGAAATTCGGCGACTGAATCAGGACGCACGCGGTATCGTCGCCCACTGCTTTCTCGAGTTCCTGCAGATTGATCTGTCCAGAGTCTGTGAACGAGACCGTCTTCAGCGGAATCTCCTGGTGCGTCGCGTAGGTGTTGATCACTTCCCGATACTCAGGATGCAGGTTGCGCGCGATCACCGCCGAATCTCTGCCCGTGATGCGGACCGCCATCATCACGGCCTCGGCGGCGGCCGTCGAGCCGTCATACATCGAGGCATTCGCCAGGTCCATGCCGGTAAGCTCCGAGATCATCGTCTGGAACTCGAAGATGGCTTGCAGCGTGCCCTGCGCAAACTCGGCCTGGTACGGTGTGTAGGAGGTAAGGAATTCGCCGCGTTGCACTAGCGCGTCAATTACCACGGGCCGGTAGTGGAAGTAAGCACCGGCTCCCAGAAAACTTGTATAGCCTTCGCCGTTTTCTTTCCCGCGTTGTTTGAACCAGTCGACAATTTCCGACTCCGCCATTTGTCTGGGGACAGCGAGGTCGCGCGCCAGACGGTATTCGGTCGGAATCGGCGAGAAGAGTTCGTCCACGGAGCGGATGCCGATCGCTTTCAGCATGGAGGCGCGATCCGCGGGAGATTTAGGCAGATATCTCATAGGAACTTTCTTTAGATGTCAGCATCGGTAGATTCGATTGTGGCATGTCGCGAGGTGCTTTGCGCGTCTAAGAGTTTGCTGAAAGGAACTTTTCGTGGGCGTTCTACGAAGTGAAAGCAGCGTCGAAACCCGCGGTTTGCGCGATTGCCGACAACCTGCAGATCCCTCGCTTCGCTCGGGATGACAATTCATGAAATATTTCAGCAAGCTCCTGAGTTGAACATTGTTAGTGTGCCGCCTCTTCGCTCACAAATTTCTCATAGTCTGCCGCCGCGAGCAGCGTATTCAGTTCCGCCGGATCCTTCACCTTGATCTTGACCATCCATGCGGCGTGCGCATCTTTGTTCACTTTTTCTGGGGACGTGGCCAGATCTTCATTCACGGCCGTGATTGTCCCAGAAACCGGAGCGTTCAAATCGGAGACGGCTTTTACCGACTCGACGGTGCCGAAGGGCTTTCCCGCGGTGATCTCCGTCCCTACCTTGGGCAGTTCCACGAACACGATGTCGCCGAGCGAGTCCTGAGCGTAGTTCGTGATGCCGATCGTGCCGTCGGCAGTGATCCATTCATGTTCTTTCGTGTACTTTCGGTCGGTTGGGTAAGGCATATCAGCTTTTGGCTCCTGGCTCTTAGCTTGTAGCGCCGGCATCTTGCCGGCTGTCCCGAGGGCATCCTGCCCTCGGCGCGGCGGACGAGGACGTCCGCCGGACAGCCGCCGGGACGGCGGCGCTACGACTTCTTCGGACGCTTGTAAAAAGGCGTCGGTACTACTTGCGCTTTCACGCCCTGTCCGCGGATTTCGACCTTTACGGTAGTTCCAATCGCAGACTGCGCGGGGGGAACGTATGCTAACGCAATATTCTTCTTCAAGAACGGCGCTGGAGAACCGCTGGTGACATAGCCGATCTCGCGTCCGGCCTCACCCAGAATCTTGTGTCCATCGCGGGCGATTCCTCGATCGATCATTTCGAGCCCGACGAGCGTTTTCTTTACGCCTTCCGCTTTCGCTTTCTCGAGTGCGGAGCGGCCGATAAAATCCGGCTTCTCCATCTTGCAGAAACGATCCAGCCCCGCTTCCCACACATTGATCGTGTCCGATATCTCGTGTCCGTAGAGCGGCAGCTTTCCTTCGAGGCGCAGCGTGTTGCGCGCACCGAGGCCGCAAGGGACAGCGCCAAACTCTTTTCCTGCCGTCAGAATCTCGTACCAGACCCGCGCGCTGGTCTCCTCGTCCGAAGGAATGTAAATCTCGAACCCGTCTTCGGCAGTGTAACCGGTGCGACCGATCAGGACGTTCTTGAGGCCACACAAAGTGCCGCGCGTCACCCAATAGAACTTCACCGCGCCCAGGTCGGCGTCTGTCAGCTTTTGCACCACGTTGACTGCCTTCGGGCCCTGAATCGCAATCTGCGTGAAGTCGTCCGATAAATTCTCAACCGCGCAGTTGAATTGGCGCGTGTTGTCACGCACCCAATTGAAATCTTTCTCGCGTGTGCCGGCGTTGATCACGAGCAAGTACTCATCCTCGCCCAGCCGGTGAACGATGACGTCATCCACGAACGTCCCCTGCGGATAGAGCAACGCCGAGTACTGCGCCTGTCCGATCGCGAGGCGTGACGCGTCATTCATCGAGATGTGCTGCACGGCGCCCAGGGCTTCCGGTCCGGCCAACCGGATATCGCCCATGTGGCTGACGTCAAAAATGCCGACGCCGGTGCGCACCGCCATGTGCTCGGCGACAATGCCGCACCCGATGGACGCAGGGTATTCCACCGGCATGTCCCAGCCATTAAACTCCACCATCTTCGCGCCCATCTGGCGATGGACGGCGTTTAACGCAGTCTTACGGACGTTTTTTGGGACAACGGGCGGGGTGGCCTCGACAACGGACAAGAAAAACCTCGGTTAGACAGTGGCTGGGCTGCCGGAACTGGAACTGATTAACTTAACATCCGAAAGGCAGCAAATCAAAGGCAGGTGTCAGGTGTCAGGTGTCAGGTAAACCAAAAAGACAGTAACCGAACGCGGGGTTATTTTTCCTGAGACCTGAGACCTGAGACCTGCTGTTCGGTGACTTCCGTTACGTTCCTTCCCTGCCTCGGCCGAATTAAACTCCAGCCATGTCCTCTAAACCGAGCCCAAGTCGGGTCGTGTGCGTCCAATGTGAGCGGCCTGAAGCGGGTTGCGGGTGCGAAAAATACTGTGTGTTCTGCCAGTCCGAACTCGCCGTGCGGCTCTGCACCGACGGCCTCTTTTACTGCGACGCCTGCCGCAACGCCTGCGACTACAAACCGGTAGACTGACACAGGCGCTGGTTCGTCATTACACTTTCTTCGCGCAGGATCTATGGAGGACCGCTCCCCGCAATCCCTTCACGCAGGGTCGCAGCTTGTTGTCCGCCTGTAAGCTGATATGGTTGAATGCCGGGCGTACCCCAATTGCTGTATTAGCCGCTGGCTATAGCGAAAGCAAGTACGCGATGAGATCATCGACGATGCGTTTGTCTGCCGCATTGTTCGACCATGCCACCCGCACGGACTTTCCGCGACCATCGGATTGACTGCACACGATTGCAATCCAGAGTTCACTTTTGCACTTCCGGAGCCTTGAGTGATTTCAGATATTCGATGATGGCCCAGCGGTCGTCTGGAGAAAGTGCTGGACCGACCACGCCGTTTCCTCGAGGCCCGTCCTTAAACTCGTGACCATGATTGTCGTTGCCCGGCTTCGTGACATCGTAAAGGTAGCCGCCCTTGAGTTCGGAGATATCGTGACCGACTTTGACAGGGTCGAACTCTTTACTTCCTGTCCAAAAAGTGTCGGGCCGTTCGTTCTGCGGAGAAAGCAGCGCATACAAATTGGGGACAGACCCATTGTGCAGATAGGGAGAGATCGCCCAAATGCCGGTTAGCGGCCGGGCTTTGTAGACGGGTTCAGAGCGCACGGAGGGATCATTAGGATCGCGGTTTCCTCTCCACTCAATTTGCTGTGCCGGAGAAAGCTTCATCTTGTCGAAGAATTTGTTAACGATTCCATTGGTGACCAGATCCAAACCAGCTCCCGCTGAGATGCGCCCCTTGCCGAGGTCGCCCGAATCCGCCGTGCGATTGATAAAGTCCGTTGCCTCGTGCGGGTCCGTGCCCACGTAGCTCGCCTTCACATCCTTTACCACCATGAAACGCTTCTTTTGACTGTTCTCCCACCAGTAGGTCGGTTTCGCGGTCTTCAGGTCGGCGACCAGGTCTTTGACCGGAGGCAAGTGACACGGCTGACAATTTGACTTGTAGAGTTCTCCGCCACGGGCAATTTTCTTGTCATCCAGCGGAGGAAACACGGACGGCCAGTCCGGCGGGCGCAGGCCCTGGTAGGGAGCAGGACCGGAGAGCAGCCATTCCAGTTCCTTAATCCCCTCAATGTGAACGCTGTTTTCGAACTCTTTGGCATCGGCGCCGTGGAGTTTCGCGGCCGCTCGCACGCCCAATGCCTCACCAACGTTGCGGACCAGCGGATCTGAGATTGACGAGTTGTATTGCACCCAGTTAAACCAGGAGGCGTCCCAAATCTGTGGGAATCGCACCGGGGCGTTGGCGGGCGCGAAGTTGGCCGCGTTCTTCATGTCAACCGCGAACACTTGGTTCCCGATGCGGGTCAGAGCGTCAGTACGGTCAAAGCCGGCCGGATTGTCGTAGATACCCTTGCCCGGTTTCGTATTGTCGAGCTCGAATTTTGCGTAATCCAGGAATCCGTCAAAGCTCTTTTTCAATTCAGCTTTCTGGTCTCCGGAAGCATTCGGCCCGAGTACACGCTTTTCGAAACGGCCGTAGCGAAAGGGCATCATTTTCGTAAAACCTACGGCAAGCCCAAGCGCCTTCTGAAATTCCGTAACGTCGATCATGGCTGGCGCGCCGTCGACCTGCACTGCGTATTTTCCGTAATGCAGTTCCCCGGTGTGACATGCTGCGCAGTTGAAGCCCACAACTGGATAAGTCTTCTTCGTTTCCGGATCGTAAAAGTCCTCCTGCCGCGCGAAGCCAACCGGCAGTCCGTCCGGATTGAGCTTGGAGTCCGCTGGGCTGGCCAGAAAGCCGAACCGAGCCAGGTAAGTCTTGTCGGCAAACAGTTCACAACCGAATAGCGACAAGCACGGTTGTTCCAATGCCATGAACCACTCGTAAGGTACAAGGCGGGTTCCCTGCGGAGTGTGATGGAACCAAAGGCGCTCGTCGCCGGTCCATCCTTGTTCTGCGCGGACCAACTGTTCTGGCGGAGTCTGGTACTCGGGCACGACCACTTGAAACTGAGGCTGATGCAAGTACCAATAAGCTCCCCCAATCAGCAAAAAAATAATAACTATCCCGCCGATGAGTATTCCCTTCATAGATCTCCTTTTGGAACGCCGGCCTTGGATTTCATTCTCAGCGTAGCTACGAAGCTCGCTCGCAAGGCCAACTCAGTTGCCAGCGGACCGTGCTTCCAGACGATGGTTCGCGCCAAACCATTATCGTCCTGGTTCGTGAAAGGAGTTGTTGCGAATCGGGCCCGTAGTCGAGTAACTCTAGCCTCAGGGAAGTGGCGACGATTGTGCCATCAGGATTCAAGAGAGTCAAGCGATATTCCAGGGTTTGCCGGATAGGCCAGGCGATCAATCCTCTTCGTTGCACCTCTCTCCGTCGTGAGCAAGCGTCTAAACCGGGCATCACCTCAATGGTGGCCAATGAGGACACCCGTCCAACACTACTCTCTCGTCGCAGTTATGTTCAGTGCGTAACTCGGATGTTGAGAACCCGATATACTTCCAACAAGCCGACTTCCCGGTACTCACCAGCTCGGTGGCGAGGGATTACTTCCGGTTTGCTGACAAATAGGATTTGAGGGTTTTTGAGCATCTCGGGATTTCCTGCTCTGGATCAGGAATTCTGGCTGGATCGTAGGACAGCGCAGCCTATGGGCGGCAGTCTGACAAGGTCACAGCCGCAAATCGATCAGTAATTCTTTGCCAGGTATTCGCGGAGGCCGTCAATCCTGAAACTGGCATCGCCGGTCTCGATCTCCAGGAGCAGTTGTGCGGCAGCAAGCTGGTTATGAAAGTCAAGGGCTGCCGAAGTGTCCGCATTGCCAACCAGTTGGAGATTTCTATCGATCTGTCTGCTCTCTTCCTGCAGAGATTTCAGCTTAGCCTCTTGTACGGAGATGCTTTCCACCAACTGCTGTCGAAGGACCTCCATGTTGCGCACAACATCGCTTTCCTGCGCTTTTTTCCATTCATCGTGGGCTTCCACGGCATGATCCAGATGCTTGTCGATGGCCCGGCTGGCGAAATTGTAGTTGACCGAGACTGCGCCATACGGCTGAGCGCCCTGGGCAACCGGATTGACCTGTTGATGGACTCCGACCGAGAGGGCCACATCCCAGTTATTTTGACGGCTTAGCCTGTCCAGCGCTCTTTGTTCGTTCCCTTCACTATTCTGTTTTTCTGCAACCAGCGTTTTCAATGGCTTGTCACTCAGCGATGGCGTGTAGAGCGCGGTGATCTTCGACTGAGTATCAACCCGCTCCGCGTCAAGCTTGATCTTCGTCGTCTGCAGCGAAAAAAGCATGAGACGGGTCGCATTCTGCGCCTCCACCATCTTTGATGTTTCTTCCATCAGTGCGTCCAGCGACTTCGACGCCTGTTCGATCAGTGCAAGACGCTTACGCAGAGCTTCTTTCTCCAGGCCGGACAGCGCATATTGGATGTTCTGCTGGGCTCCGGTCGTGGCCTTGTACAACTCGCACTCGGTGCGAGCCGCATCCATCGTTAAACCGGCTTTTCGTACGCTCGAAAGGCCAACGGAGGCACCGGCTACCACCAGCAACGGCAAGCCAGTCTCGGCCTGAGTCATGCCTGCCGAGGCGATGGGAGTGCGCAGCTGATCTCGCTGCGCCTGCGCCTGTTCCGTAACGTGGGACCAGTATGCCAGCTGCTCTATTGAGTCAGCGGCGTGTGCGTACGGGTGCGCCACCAATGCGTGCACCGAGAGAAGAACTATTGCTGAGGCAACTATAAATTTCCATTTGTTCAGGAGCATTTTCCCTCCCCTCAAAACAACACCGGCTTGCGGCCCAGAAACACTGTCTTCGATTTCGCAGATTCGGCATGGTCCAGATTCATCTGGACAAGAAAACCGCGAATCTGCGTCTTGAAAATCGGATGGATAGCCGTCTCTTCGCCCGCGAATATCTGCTTCAACGTACCCACTTTGCGGCACGCAACCATGTTGAGGTAACAGTCGTAGATTGGACTGCCGTCTACCGCGTTGGCCTGGTTGTCGTAAGGAATGAAGGCGAAGTACAGCGTCTTTTCTCCGGACGCATTCAGGTAGTACGGACTCTGTTTCGCCGTTTGGATTGCCTTTCTTAATCGATCGATCTGTTGGGATTCTTCCTGAAGCTGCTTCTCTGCAACGTTAAGGGCGATATCCAGCTGGGCCACCTCAGACCGCAACTCGGCTTGCTTTACGAGCACGTCAAGCGAGTTGGTGCCAGTCGTGGTCTTGTCCAGAACGCTATCGGTCAGCAGGACCTCAGCAATCTTGCTGTCTGTGTAGGCGCCCTTTGCCTGGTTCAGCGCGGCCAGTTGTGTGGCTGCGTCGCCTTGCGTGATCAACCCAGAAGCCAGGTCCTTGGTGATGTTGGACTCCACTTCGTTGAGTTGCGCCAGCACTTTTTGTGTCTTCAGGTTGTCGGCTTGTTTCTGCTGGTCGAGCGTCGCGAGTTCTGGTCCTGTGGTGCGGTTGTGAGTTTGCTCGCGCACGATGGCTCGTTGCAATTCAGGCTCGAGCGCAAGAAGTGCAGCGCGGTGCTTCTTCATCTCAGCCAGTCCGCTCTCTAGTTTCTTCGTATCCACCTTCAGGTCTTCGATGGTCTGCTGGCTGGTGACCAGCTTTTGCCTGAAGTCCAGGCTTTTCTCGTCTGCTGCAGAGAGAATGATCGGCGCAGCCCACGAACTGTTCACGGCATAAAATCCCATGACGAAGGCGTAGCTGATAATTCCGGCCAGGACCAGATAGAGGACAGTGATGGCAAAGACCCGATAGAGCGTAATTACCAGCTTGTAGTGCAGCGATTGCCTGACCGGAATGTTCGTGTCTTTCGGAGGACGGGCATCATCTTTGGTTTCGGAAGCCGGCGCATTAACGGGTGTTGCCAAGAGGCACCTCTTGTGGTTTGGTTCGCGTTCCCCAGTCTGCGGAATCCATCGTGCACAGAGCGAGAGGCGTGAGAAACAAGCTGCTGACGAGCGACCAGGCTACATAAGCGCCAAAGGCCAGAGGGTGGGTCACGGCCTCTTTCGCACTATATTTCTTAATCACCCAAGTAAGAATAGCCCCAACTCCAAGAGCTGTGATCAAAGGGGCGGGACCCGCCCAGGCCAACGGATCCGAAGTAAGCATGGTGACCACAACCAAAAAACCAACCACGGCTCCCAGCGGAGTAAGTACGAGCGTGAGCACAGTGTTGGGGTGCAGTTTCCAGACATGCTGCGGCAGGGTTCTCAGAGTGAAGAAGAAGTCGCGCACGATGCTGCGCCGCCAGCGGAGTTGCTGTTTGAACAGCACCGGCAATGTGTTCGGCACGGTGGTCCAGCAGAGCGCGTCATTGTTGATGTAAGTCCCGTAACCTCGCAGAAGCGTCTGATGGGTCAGGAACCTGTCTTCGCCCTGGTTCACTGGAATTCCGAACCAGTTGCGGGAACGGATCGCGGGCTCGATCTCCAGCAGTAACTCGCGCCGAATAGCGAAAAGGCATCCGCTGATGCAGCAGATGCTACGGGTCCAATTCTCGGGAATCTTGTAAAGCTGGAACGCAGAATAGTAAATAACAGTCTGGATGGCTGTGATCACACTGCCGTTCGGGTTTCTGACTCCCACTCTACCTCCCACCGACCCGATGCGCGGCTCCGCGAAGCATGCTGTCAGCTCCCGAATAGCGTCCGGATGGAAGATGCAATCGGAATCGATGGAGATGATGATCTCCGCCATTGAGTGCTGCAGCGCATTACAGACGGAGCGGGCCTTTCCGCTGTTGACTTCATTCCGCCCTGTCCTCACACGGATGTTGGTGAAATCGTGCTGGGCTTTGAGCATCCAGTCGTAGCTGTCGTCGACGGAACAGTCATCCTGTGCGATCACCTCAAACTTGTCGTTCGGATAGTTGCTCTTGCTGATGCTCTCAATCGTCTCGTAGACCGTCCTGCCTTCGTTGTAGCAGGGCATCAGCACGCTCACGGTGGGCTGAAACGCGTATTCCTTTTGGACTTTTGTGCTGGCGAACGAGAACTTCAGAATAATTCCCATCAGGTACTTGACCGCTGAGATCAACAGGCAAAGAACCAGGATGAGCCAGAGAAGAATGGGAGCCATTACCGCGCCTCCCACCGGGAATACCTCACCCATGAGACATGGGCGTGTCTGGCAGATTGGGCATCGATATGGCGACCTGCTCCCCGATGATGTGCCACGCACAGTTCTCCCAGTTCGCACCATATAACAAATGAGGTCGGCACCTCAATTGCCGGAAGTAACAACAGCACGATCGGGATTCCGGAGGGTTCGCTGCGACGTTGGCTGCCAAGACCGAGGGGGGCTGGTCCGTCGGATTCGTACTGACAAACGCGCATCGCGCCCGCGAATCTCCGCCCGCTCGGATCGAGACTTGAAGGTATGGGGACTTGACGTACTTCGAAGCTGGCTCCATCAGCGAGTAGAACGTGTCTTGATAGCGGATCAATGTCGAGCACAGTGCCGAGGAGAACGCGAGCGTTCTTCTGACGGCTCAGGACGCTGCGCAGTGGGGATGGAATCTCGCCGGCCGAAAGCGATCCGGTGGCGACTTGATAGAGCAGCGGCTGAAACAGGTGATCGTTGTTCCGTTGTTCCGATCGATAAGCGTTACGTCAACAGGTGCCGAGTTCAGTGCCTGCGCTGCGCTTAGGCCGCCAAATCCGCATCCCACGATGATGACGCTCGGCCGCCTGCTCATAGACCGCTCTCTCGTTCTGAACGGTTTCCTTGTTTTCGTCCACTGGATTCCTTCTGCGCGGATTCCTGGTCTGCCATCGGCGCAGTCCTCACGTCGCCTTCTTATGCCGGACTAAGATAACGACCGATCTGGGAGCCACTGTGTATTTCGCCTGCTCCAGAGGCACGCCGTGGTCCGGGAAGTCGTCGGGACTCGGCAATGCCGTATCCACAATCCTCGTCCACTCTTGTGCCGTACCTTCCTGGATGTGGAATTCCAGCCCTTCCCAGTACGCGTTGATCATCGCGTAGATATCATCATCGCCTTGAGAAGCGCCGTGCAGGCAGAATGCGAGGCTGCGAGAGTCATAGGACAGATCGACGGTTGGACCAACTCCATACCACGAGATATCCTCCCGCCAGAACCTGCTACGGCCCAGGGCAGGATGAGCTTTCCGGAACGCAATCATGCTCTTGAAGAAACGAAAAACGTCCGCGTTCGAGCGCGCCTGGCTCCAGTCCAACCATCCCGTTTCGTTATCCTGGTTATAGGGATTGTTGTTGCCAAACTGCGTATTCAAGAATTCATCTCCGGCTCGGAACATTGGGGTCCCGTTCGAAAGAAACAGCAAACAGCAGAAATTCTTGATCTGCTTTCGACGCAGCGCCAACACTTCCGTTGTCGCCCCATCTTCCCCTTCGTGGCCGCAGTTCCAACTGTAGTTTTCGTCGGTGCCATCCTGGTTATTGTGACCATTCGCCCAGTTGTGTTTGTAGTCGTAGGAGACGAGATCGTACAAGGTGAAGCCGTCATGGGAGGTTACGTAGTTCACACTCTGGTAGGCGTGATAAGCCTCGCTGCGACTGTCGGGAAAGAGATCGTCGCTGCCATAGATTCGACGCATCAAGTCAGGGACCATCCCCGCATCGCCCTTAACGAAACGACGAATGTCATCGCGGAACCGTGCATTCCATTGCAGCCAGGTCATGCCTGGGAATCCGCGACCAAGTTGATCAGCGCCGGTGTCCCAGGGTTCTGCGATCAAATGCAGCTGACCCAGTTCTGGATCGGCGGCTATTTCACTGAATATGGGAGCGTCTCCCCAATTGAGGGATCCATCCGCATTGCGGCTGAACACCGACGCCAGATCAAAGCGGAATCCATCGACGTGCATTTCATGCTTCCAGTAACGCAAGCTGTCCATCACCATCTTGCGTACATGTGCTTCACCGAAATTCAAAGTGTTGCCCGTGCCGGAGTAATTGGCGTAAGGGTTCGCCGGGTCGGACGACATCATGTAATAGCCAGCGGCGTCGAGGCCCTTGAAGCTGTAGATCGGTCCCCTGTGGTCGCCCTCGCAAGTGTGGTTGTAGACGACATCGAGCGCCACGCCGATGCCGGCCTGGTGAAAAGCCTTGATCATGTTTTTAAATTCAAGGTGCTGCTCATCGTCGTCGCGGTTACTCGCGTACAGCGCATGAGGCGCGAAAAAGTTCAAAGGCATGTAACCCCAGTAATCACCCTCTTGTGGATCGCGCTGAAAAATCGGCATCAGCTCGACAACGGTTATCCCCAGTTCCTGGAGATAAGGGATCTTCTCCGCCAGACCGGCATAGGTGCCAGCTCGAGATGCATCCACGCCGGAGTTAGGGTTCTTAGTGAAGCCCTTCACGTGAAGTTCGTAGATGACTGCATCAGACTCGTGATGCGGTGCTCGATCCCCTCCCCAGTCAAATTTCTGGCGGCGACCAGTCAGGGCTCCCAAAGGCGCCCGGCCTGCGTTTGGGCCTTCTCGCATTGCCAGTTCGCGATCGAAGCCGGGTGGAAAGAAAACGCACTTCGCATAAGGGTCAACGAGAATTTTTTGGGGGTCGAAGCTATGAAGCTGAGGAACTGTTTCTCCCGAAACTGAATATGCGTAATAACGAGCTTCACCAACGTCTGTGACTGGAATCCGGCAATGCCATATCCGCCCGGATTTGTTGCGCAGAAAATCGAAGCGGAACGCGAGGACGGGGTCCACCAAATTGGTTGCTGAAAAAAGCAATAGAGTGACACTTTCCGCGTGTTCAGAGTGAACGGCAAAGTTGAAAGACTGCTCCTTTTCGATCCACGTGACACCAAGCGGCAACGGGGCGCCTTCAGCCTGCTCCCATGTCGCGCGTTTCGACGGCGCAACCATCTGGGCCGAGTCGGCTGGAGCATCGACGCCGGGAAGGGTGCTACGGGTTAAGCTATTCATTGTCCTCATTCGCCAGCGCACGTAGCATAATCCAAGGGGTTCGACCGCCGCTGACGGCCATCACGAACTGACCGCGGGCGGCGACTGCGGCGGCGGCTTCCGCGCGGCGCGGTACTCGGGCGGAAACTGCGGAATATTTCGTAGCCCGCCGTTGCTGCTCATCGCCTGACCGCATTCTGAGGACCGGCGGTGAAGGAACCCAGCGCATTGTTCACCATCTCCTGTGCCTCATTCACGATCACGTCCAGATGGGCCTGGCTCTTGAAGCTCTCAGCATAGATCTTGTAGATGTTCTCCGTGCCGGAGGGGCGTGCAGCAAACCAGCCGCTGGCTGCTACAACTTTCAAGCCGCCAATGGGAGCATTATTTCCCGGAGCGCTGGTCAGCTTGGCGGTAATTGGCTCGCCCGCCAGATCCGACTCCTTTACCGCATCGGGTGAAAGTTTCTGTAATTGTGATTTCTGTTCGGGAGTGGCGGGCGCATCAATGCGCGTGTAGTACGGGGTCCCGAACTCCGCCGTCAGTTCGCGGTAATGCTCCCCTGGATCCTTGCCGGTGCGCGCCGTAATCTCGGCCGCCAACAGATCCATGATGGGGCCGTCCTTGTCAGTGGTCCACGCGGTGCCATCACGGCGAAGGAAACTCGCTCCCGCACTCTCTTCCCCGCCGAAGCCGTACGAACCGTCAACCAGGCCTGGCACAAACCATTTAAAGCCCACTGGCACTTCGCGTAGTTCCCGGCCAAGCTTTTGGACGACCTTATCAATCATGCTGCTGCTCACCAAGGTCTTCCCCACTGCTGCATCCGAACGCCACTGTGAGCGGTGAGCGAACAAGTATTGGATCGCCACCGCAAGATAGTGGTTCGGGTTCATCAACCCTGCCACGGGAGTGACGATCCCGTGCCGGTCGGCGTCTGGATCGTTGGCAAACGCCACCTGGTATTGATCTTTCAGTCCGACGAGCCTGGCCATCGCATATGGACTGGAACAATCCATGCGGATCTTGCCGTCGTGATCGACTGTCATGAACGAAAATGTTGGGTCAATGATTGGATTCACGACGACGATATCCAGCCCGTAAACGGAATTGATCGGCTCCCAATACGGACGAGCGGCACCGCCCAGCGGGTCCACGCCAAGTTTGAGGTGAGCGCCACGAATCGCATCCATGTCAACGACGTTCTTGAGATCGCGCACGTATGGCAGGATGAAGTCTTCGTGGTGCGTGCTCGCGGCTTGGATGGCCTTAGCGAACGGAACTCGCTTGACCCCAACATTTCCTGCTCGCAACAATTCGTTCGCCCGGTCCTGGACCCAGCGCGTCACGTCAGTATCGGCCGGGCCGCCGTTGGTCGGGTTGTACTTGAAGCCTCCATCCTCGGGCGGGTTGTGCGACGGTGTCACGACGATGCCGTCAGCCAGGTGGTCTTTGTCCTTGCGACCGCGGTTGTAAACGAGAATGGCGCGCGAGATAACGGGGGTCGGAGTTACGCCGTCGTTTTCCTGGATGATCGTCTGTGCATTGTTCGCCGCCAACACTTCGAGGGCGGTACGCTGCGCGGGCCCGGACAGCGCGTGGGTGTCTTTTCCCATATAGAGTGGGCCGTCCGTTCCCTGTGCTCGGCGGTAGTCGCAGATCGCCTGGGTAATAGCGAGGATATGCGATTCGGTGAAGGTGCCGTGCAGGGGCGAGCCGCGGTGTCCGCTGGTACCGAAGCTGACTAACTGGTTGGGATCTTGCACGTCCGGACGGCGCTCAAAATATTCTTTCTCCAGACGAGCAACATCGACCAGCATCTCCTTCGGAGCCGGCTTGCCGGCGAGCGGCGAGATCGTCATTCCGTTAGCCTCGCTTGTCATTGACTGTGTTTCTAGGGTATCGGGTATGGCTCCGCCTTCCAAATGTCGGATGCGTATTCAGCAATAGTGCGGTCGCTCGAAAATTTTCCGGAGCTCGCTACGTTCAGAATTGCTTTGTGCGCCCATGCTCCAGGATCGGCATACAATGCGCCGAGCCGTTCATGCGCTTGGCAATAAGACGTAAGGTCCGCCAAGTGCATATAGTGATCGCCTTGGGTCAAGAGAGTGTCGCGCAACGGAGCGAATATTCCTGGTTCGTTACGGCTGAAGTGATCCGAAAAAATGAGGTCCAGCGCCGCTCGAGTCTCCGGCTCATTTTCATAATGCCAGTAAGGACTGTACCAGGCCTGGCTGTTCTCGACCTGTTCCACGGTGAGGCCGAATAGGAACATGTTCTCCTCCCCTGCTTCCTCCGCCATTTCGATGGTCGCGCCATCGCGCGTTCCGACGGTTAGAGCTCCGTTCATCATGAATTTCATATTGCTCGTTCCGCTGGCTTCATAGCCGGCGGTGGAAATCTGGTTAGAGACATCGCTGGCTGGAATCAGCCGTTCCGCCAGCGAAACATTGTATTCGGGAAGAAAAACAATGTTGAGCCGACCGCGTATAGCTGGGTCGCCGTCAATCGTGCCCGCAAGGTTGTTGATGAACTTTATGATGAGCTTGGCCAAGTGGTAAGCTGGCGCCGCCTTGCCGGCGAAGAAGAATGTGCGCGGCACCATCTCTGTGTCGGGATTCTCCCGCAGCCGGTTATAAACGACCACGATTCGCAGCGCGTTCAGCAGTTGCCGCTTATATTCGTGGATGCGCTTGATCTGGCAATCGAAGATCGTGTCCGGATCCACGATCTGCCCCGACGTCGCCTTGAGCCAATTGGCAAATCGTGCTTTGGTTTCCCGCTTTGACTTGAGGAACACTTGACGAAAGCCACCGTCGTCGGCAAATGGCTTGAGTTGTTTGAGTTGACTCAGGTCGGTAATCCAACGGTCGCCGATGACTTGCGTGATGGCGCCGGCCAGTTCGGGATTCGCTCCATGCAACCAGCGTCGCGGTGTGACCCCGTTCGTTTTGTTGCTGAAGCGCTCGGGAAACATTTCCGCTAGATCCTTGACCGTCGTCGTCCGCAATAGTTTCGAGTGGACGGCAGCCACTCCATTCGTGCTGTGCGAGCCCACGATCGCAAGGTGAGCCATGCGTATCTTGCGCTCCTTGCCCTCTTCCACGAGACTCACACGCTGCACGCGACCCTCGTCACCGGGGAAGCGAAGGCGAACTTCGTCCAGCAGACGCCGGTTAACTTCGTAAATGATCTCCAGATGCCGGGGAATAAGTATCTCAAACCACGCAACCGGCCATTTCTCCAAAGCTTCCGGAAGAAGCGTGTGGTTTGTGTAGGCGAGCGCCTTCTTAGTAAGTTCCCAGGCTTGATCCCATCCCAAGCGCGCATCGTCCAGTAGGATGCGCATTAGTTCAGCGACCGCCATGGAAGGATGGGTGTCGTTGAGTTGGATCGCGACCTTTTCCGGCAGCTTGTCCCAATCCGCGTTGTAGCGCCGAAAGCGGCGCACCAAGTCAGCCAGTGAACAGGCGACCAGGAAATACTCCTGCATGAAGCGCAGCCCTTGCCCCTTCGTGGTCGAATCGTCTGGATACAACACGCGGGTCAGTGATTCCGCTTCGAGCGTTTCGCCCACCGCGCCGACGAAGTCGCCAGTGCCAAATTCCTGAAAATCGAAGTAATCCGGCGCAGCCGCGGCCCAGAGCCGAAGCGTGTTGATCGTCTTTCCTCCATACCCGACCACGGGACGATCAAAGGGTATGCCGATCAGGCTCGACGGCCGGCCCCGAATGACCTTAAAATTACCCTCTCGTAGTTGGAAGGAAACGTTCAGTTTGACTTCCACCTTCTCGTGCGGGCGCGCGATCTCCCAGGGATCGTTGTCGCGGAGCCAATTGTCGGCACTCTCTTTCTGCCAGCCATCTACGATCGATTGCTTGAACATGCCGTACTCATAGCGCAGACCATAGCCCGTGGCTGGGAGCTGCATCGTGGCCATCGAATCGAGGAAGCACGCCGCGAGGCGGCCCAAGCCGCCGTTCCCAAGGCCCGCATCTGGTTCCTGCTCGATCAGTTCAAGCCAGTCGATCCTTTTTTCCTGAACCGCCTGCTGTACAAGAGGGTCGAGCAAGAGGCTGCTAATATTGTTGGCCAACGAACGTCCCAGGAGGAACTCCATGGAAAGGTAATAAATGCGTTTGGCATTCTCTCGCTCATACGTCGTCTTGGTCAGAACCCAGCGCCGGGCGAGGATGTCGCGTATCGAACTGGAGAACGCCTCAAAGCGTTCACGCGCACTTGCCACCTTCGGGTCGATCGCACGGTCAAAAACCAAATGCCGTTCGTAAAACGCGTCTTCCGCCCCGACAAGCGGGATCGACCCGCTTCCATATTGTTCGAGGAGGTCTGAAGCCTTGCTTGTGCTCGGCTTCGTGGGGACGAGCTTTGGGGAGTCTAGCGGTACTGTCCTCTTTGTACTCATTGGCCATCCTTGTCGTCGTAATTATTTGAAATCGGTATTGTCCAAATCGACTGCCGAGAGCGCCTCATCGACGAACGACGTGGGCTCACGCGGAAACGTGATGGTCGCTCGCCCAAGAACGGTCGACTCTCGTGCCGCCTTTCCTTTGGATGTCTCTCAAGCATTCAAGGTTCCACAACAGAGTGGACGTAAGAGGCGGCAGTGCACCACCGCAATATCAGGAATTGGCGCCACCGGTCACTGCGCCGGTCGGCACACGTCATGATTCCAAAGGATAGTGACAATAATTTGGCATATGGGCACGCAAAGAACACCCCAGAAACCATAGAATTCATCCTGGATTTTCTACAGGTGTAACGGCGGCCGGGTGAAACTTTGGGAATCGCAATCAGTCCAGATTGGAGGTTTGGCCTTTTCAGCGAAAAAGCGCTCTTATCCTCGTAAACTCAGACGCTCACCGTGCAGAGCAAACCCGAAACCACATGAAGGGAATAAGGGGATTGGGCCGCCAGTACATCAGCCCAAATTCTTTTCTCTGGTTCCATCGCGGAACAAATGGTCCACCCATACATGGAGGCTAGGTAGACTTGAAAGCCAGGCGAACCTCCCCGAAGCAGTTCCGGCAGGGCAGAATTGGAACTTAGTTGGGTCTCCCACTTCTCGACTGTTGACCTACCTACCCAAGCGGCTTAAGATACCACCCGAGAAAGAATGCTCCCGCGATTAGCCAGGCTACCTTCCCCCATAGCGCGGGCAGTTGATAGCACGAAATCTGCAACAATCAGGAAGGCTCGTGGCGACTCGACGACCCAGGTTCGCCGTTCCCGTGGCCCCATTTGCCGCGTCCCTGTTAGCACAACAGGAGGTGGGCCCGCGCGCGCAAGTTATCGCCGATCAGATTGCGCAGCTACTACCGGGGATGGCGGTCGTGGTGTATGTCATCGAGGACCAGCAGAACCCCACCTGGACACCCAAAGCGACTGCGGGTGAGATCGCCGTCGGCGACGTGACGGAGTTTGATTCCGGCACGCTGGGCGCGGTCGCGGCCAACAAGACGTTTATGCAGTTCGAAGGCGGCGACCTGCAGCGTGAAGAGTACGCTCATCTTGATATCCGGCGCACGGTGACCGGTCTGGCGTATGTCCCCCTTCTGCTTGACGAAACTCTTTTCGGCGCGATCGAACTGGTGAAGTGCGATCAGTCGTTTCCAGAGGAGATGTTGGAGACGCTCGGCGAGATTCCAGAACTCTCCACCCAGGCCATCGCCACTGCGCTTTCTTACGAGAGCGAGCGCAATACCAGCCTGCAATCCATCAGCCGCGTCGCCCAAATGTATGACCTCGAAAAGGTCTTTAACTCGACCCTGGAGATGGATGAGCTGATGCCTATCATCGCCTCCAAATGCCGCGAGGCATTGAGCGTGCAGGCCCTCCACCTGTGGATGGTGAAGGATGAGAGCGAACTTCTACTCACCAGCCACGACGGCGAAGACCCGACGGTTCCCGAGGAAGCCTCTCAAAAGACGGGCGAGGGCATTGCGGCTGAGGTCTCTGACAGTGGAGAGCCGCTCCTGATTGACGATCCCGACGATGAACGGCTCGCTAAGCGTAATGCCAGTTCAGCGGAAACGGCCATATTCTCCGTGATGGCAACGCCCTTAATAGTCCACGGGAATGAGGTCGGTGTTCTCGAAGCCGTCAATAAGCTCGATGGTACGCCCTTCGATGAAGACGACCTTTTCTTCTTGAACTCGATCGCGGAGACCGCCGCCGCCGCTCTGCACAACGCCAGCCTGATGCACGCCGAACGCAAGGTGGAGATTCTGGAGACGCTGGTCAAGGTCAGCACCGAGATCACCTCCACGTTGAATCTCGACCGCGTGCTTCATGCGGTGGTGAATCTGCCTGGTTCGGTGATCCCATACGAGCGGGCGGCAATCGCGATGGAGCAGCGCGGCAAGACCCAGGTGAAAGCAATCTCCGGCATGACCCAAATCAATCCGGGAGATGCCGAGGTAGACCGCTTGCGTGCGATCCTGCAATGGGCATCGCTTGCTCCCCAGGCTTTCATGGTCAGGCAGCACGGTGAGGAGGTGGACCAGGAGCGGCCTGAGACCCGCGAGAAATTTCTTCAGTACTTCACCGAAACGGGCATGAGAGCGTTCTACGGCGTGCCGCTGGCCGATGAAGAAGGGCGGCTGGGCAGCTTGTCGTTCGAGAGCGCCAATCCCGACTTCCTCAGTGAAGCGCATCTGGAGATGATCAATATCCTCGCCGCTCAGGCCACGGTAGCCCTGCGTAACGCTACCCTTTACAAAGAAGTACCGTTCATCGGCATGCTCGAACCCATCCTGCAGAGGAAGCAGAAATTCATGGCGCAGGGCAAGCGCCGGAAGACTTTGACGCTAACCGCGGCGGTTGCGGTCGTGCTCTTCTTCGCTGCCTTCCCCGTTCCGTTGCGGGTTGATGGCAACGCCGAAGTTGCGGCTGCACACACCGCGCAAGTTCAATCCGCAGTCGATGGCGTGGTACGCCAGGTATTCGTACGTGAAGGACAGAAGATCGCGCGAGGTGACGTGCTGGCGGATCTGGAAGACTGGCCGTACCGATCCGCAATGGCACAAGCAGAAGCCAAATACGGCACCGCCAATTCAGAGATGAACCGGGCTTTGGCGTCGAATGATGGGAGTGAAGCTGGCATCCAGCGCGTGCAAGCGTCTTATTGGGCCACCGAAGTCGAGCGTGATCGGCAGCGCCTCGAGGAGACTCACTTGCGTGCCCGTTTTGATGGTTGGGTCACAACTCCGCACGTCGAAAATCTGGTCGGACGACACCTTGCTGTGGGTGACACCTTCGCGGAGATCGTTGACAGTTCGCGAGCGATCGTGGACGTAGGCTTCGACGAACAGGACATCGTTCTGCTGCGGCAGGGCGCGCCGGCCGCGGTCAAACTAGAGGGATACCCCACGCATACATTCCGGGGCCGGGTTGACGTAGTCAGTCCCAAGAGCCAGGCTGACAGAGACAGCCGGTTGTTTTACGCTCGCATCACCATTCCCAACTCGGATGGGCGATTGCGTCCCGGTATGCAGGGCCGCGCCAAGATCAGCGCGGGATGGGCTCCGGTCGGTTACGTGCTATTCCGTCGGCCGGCAATGTGGATTTACTCCATGCTCTGGAGGGAGCTGGGCTGGTAACACAGGCCCAGAGTCCGGAAAATCGGGAGGTAGCAGATGGCGACTCGAGGAATTTTATTGCTGCTGGTGGTGATCCTGATCCTTTCCCTTGCCGCATGCGAGGACACCAGGTCGCAAGCAGCGGCGCCGGTCGCGCCCGCCACCGCAACCCTTTCACCCACTCCGGCATCGGCTGATGTGTACCTGGCCAGCGGCCTCATCGTGGTGGAGAACCAACTGGATGTAGCCGCACTGCGTGATGGCGTCATTTCCCGGATCGCGGCCGACACCGGAAAACTCGTACACAAAGGCGAACTCCTCGCCAGCGTCGACGACCGGCAATTATCCGCCCAGCATGACTCGGCCGAAGCGAAAGTGCGCAGCATCGGCTTCGATGAAAAAAACTGGGAAGCCAAAGTCGGGATGGAGGAAGTCGACTTCGAGCGCGAACAGAAGCTGATGGACGCGCGGGTCATCACGCCGCAGCAGCTCGACCATGCCCGCTTCCAATTGGTGGCGACGCGCAACGAACTGGAGCGCGAGCGCCAGGACCAGATCAACGCCCAAGCGGAGCTCCATGCCTTGGAACTGGAATTGGAAAAGACGCGAATCACCGCGCCCTTCGAAGGCATCGTGGCCCGGCGTTACGTGCGCGCCGGGCAGAAGATCGCGGTCGGAGACCGTCTTTTCTGGATCACGGCGACCGCGCCGTTGCGAGTGAAATTCACCCTACCCGAACGCTTCATCGGACAGATCAGAACCGGCGGCCTGGTGATGGTCATCAGCCCGGACCCTGACAGAGTGGAACGCTCAGCGCGCGTGATCCAGGTCAGTCCCGTGGTTGATCCTTCCAGCGCCACCATCGAAGTGTTGGCCCAACTGCAAACCCCGACTGGCAGCCTGCGGCCCGGCATGACCGTAAATATCCGCATCGTCAACCGGCCATGAACCTCGTCGAAGCTCTCAATGTCGCGCTGCCTGAATTGCCCCAGAAGATAGCCCGGAAGGGTGCCCCTCGACTGGATCCCCGAGTTTCAGCGCGCGAACATGTCGAGGGCGATGTCCCCGTCATTTATGCGCATATCCCCGGATCGGGCGAATACTTTCGCTTCAGCCCGGAGCAGTGGACGCTGATCGAATTATTCGATGGGTTGCGTTCCTACGAGGAAATTGACGCTGCCTACCTGGAGCAGACCGGAATTTCGTTAACTGAGGGCTGGATTCGCAATTACGCCAGCGATCTGGAATTCACCGGCTTCTGGTACAAGACCCCACAGGAACGCAACGACGAGGTGATGCGAAAGCTGGCGGAAGCCCGCCATTTTGGTATTTCCAGGCATTTCAAGGTCATTAGCATAGCGGACATTCGTTTTCCCGCCTGGGATCCCGACAGGTATCTGGCACGGGCGGAGCGCGCTCTGAGGTTTGTGTACTCATCCTGGTTCACCGCTCTCACGCTGGCTCTGTTCGCGTTCATGATCTATGTATTCGTGGATCGATGGAGCGAGATCGGCCGCGACACTCTGGAGTTCTACACTTTCACACACAAAGGCTTCGCCGACATCGCCCAATTCTGGGTGATGTTCCTCGTTCTGGTTTTCTTTCACGAGACTGCGCATGGCGTAACCTGCAAGCACTTCGGCAGCGGCGTTCACCAAATGGGATTTAATCTTGTCTATCTTGAGCCCTGCTTCTACGTGGACGTCTCGGAACTATGGGTCTATGCCACCCGCTGGCAACGTGTCGCGGCGATGCTCGCCGGGTTATGGGTAGAACTGATCTTATGCGCGTTGGCTACCATAGCCTGGTGGGGCACGGCGCCGGGCACAGGCGCCCACGAGTACGCTTACGAGATCATGTTGCTCACCGGCGTCGGCTCCGTGTTGATCAACCTGAATCCGCTCATCAAGCTGGACGGCTACTACATACTGACGGAAATTCTGCGCATCCCCGACTTGAAAGAACAGTCCACATCGCTACTGAACAGCTGGGTGAAGAGGAACATCTTCCGACTACCCGTGGTGGTTGAATATGTGCCGCACGGGCGCCGGTGGTTATATGTCTTATACGCAATCCTCTCGGGGATTTACAGTTATGGGTTGCTTTTTTTCGTGATCGATTTCGCCCGCAACGTCTTTCGTGGTTACAGCCCGGAGTGGGCGTTCGTGCCGGCATTATTGCTGGCATATTTCATCTTTCGTTCGCGCATCCGCGCGCTGGTGGGATTCATGAAGATCGTTTACCTCGACAAACGGGAGCTATTGCTCTCGGCGCGAAACTCGCCCCGCGTTGCAGCCCTTGCAGTCGCGGCGGTACTGCTGTTCATCGCTCCGTTCTGGCACGACTCCGTGGATGGCCAATTCCTGCTCGAACCGGCGAAGTATGCGGTCGTTCGCGCTTACGTCCCCGGTATCGTGGAGCAAACCTCGGCTGAGGAAGGAAAGCTTGTGTCGGCCGGCGGTCCGCTTGTCCAGTTGCGAAACCTCGCCATGGAAACGCAAGCGGAGGGAGCGCTGGCCGACCTGCAGGTAGCGGCGGCGCGTTCTACGCAAGCGAAACTTCACTACACTGGAGTCGCCTACGCGGAACATGAGCAGGAGCAACTCGCAGAACGCAGCCGCATCATGAACGAGGAACACAGCCAGCTCTCGCTGGTGAGTCCCATCGACGGGGTCGTACTGACACCACGCGTCAGCGATCTGGTGGGGTCTTACCTGCCTGCTGGAACAACGGTTCTCGACGTGGCTGACCTGTCAAGCATGAAGGCCCGCATTTACGTCTCCGAGGTGGAGTTGCGCAAAATGCGCGAAGCGGCATACGCTCGGGTTTACATCGATGCCCTTCATCGTTCAGTGCCCGGGAAGGTGTCGTGGGTGGGACCAGCCGCAACCGATGTGGAAGAAGGGGTCATCTCCAAACAGGAATATAAGGGCATGATCCTGCCGCACTACTATGCCGCGACCGTGTTGCTGGCGAATCCGGATGGCGCGCTAAGGATCGGCATGAGCGGAACCGCCCGCATCTATGCCGACCGGGACTGGCGCGAACGCCGAAGCCTGGCCGGATTCGCCTGGGAACATCTGCGCAACTTTCTGGAGCAGAAGCTCTGGTGAGCAGTTGTTTCCGCCCCGCTACAGGGCTGGAGGCTGTGACTTCTGCCGCAACCCTCTTTGCCTTCCGATTTCGAGCAAATTCATTCTCCGCAGACCGCTTCGCAAACTTAGTTACTTACTTACGACGCTGGGCTACCGGACGCTGGGCTGCTGGACGTTGAGCTGCCGGACGCTGGGCGGCCGGGCGCTGAGCTGCTGGACGTTGAGCTGCTGGACGCTGGGCGGCTGGGCGCTGGGCGGCTGGACGCTGAGCTGCTGGACGCTCGGCCACCGGGCGGCTCGCCACTGGGCTGCTCGCCACTGGGCGGGTTGCGATGGCTTTCTTGGTTGCGCTCAGCATGCTGATCAACGACTTCTTCTGGATCGACATTTCAATTTCCTCCGAGTCGTTCGAATTTTTGATTTCTTTTGCGGGCCTAACTGATGCTGATGTCTAAAGCACGGGTGGTGCCAAAGTCGCTTGCACCAGCTTAAGATCGGGGCGGGATGCCGAATCAATGAGTTGCAAACTGCCACGACGGGAGCCCGATCTCGATCTGCACCGCGTTCGGTTAATAATTAACCAAATGCAGGTTAAGTTTTCATCTGTATTTACAGATTTCGCTTTCGACAGAGGTATTTCATGCGCTGAGGGTCGATACGCAGCAGAGAGGCGGCAGCGGATTTTCTGCCCCCCATGCGGTTTAGGGCAGCGGTCAGATAAGCGAGCTCGATGCGTCCCATCTCCGTGTCGAAATCGACCCCCTCCTCGGGAATCAGGATCGCCTCCTGGCTGGCATTACTCGCCACGAGCAGTTGTTGGGGCAGGTGCTTGAGCCCGATCAGCGGGCTGTCGTTCATCAGCACGAGGCGCTGAATGACGTTCTCCAGCTCCCGCACATTGCCCGGCCAGCCGTAGTCCTCCATGACAGCCATGACTTCGGATTCGACCTGTTTCAGTGGCTTGTTGTTGGCACTGCAATAGATGCGGAGGAAGTGATCCACCAATAAGGGCAAGTCTCCGAGCCGTTCCCGCAGAGGCGGCACCACAATGGGAACAACATTGATGCGGTAATAGAGATCTTCGCGAAACC
Organism: uncultured Acidobacteriaceae bacterium; assembly: GCA_963789205.1. Lineage (GTDB taxonomy): Bacteria > Acidobacteriota > Terriglobia > Terriglobales > Acidobacteriaceae > Acidiflorens. Next base: position 193,856 of record CAWBJV010000004.1, on the reverse strand, counting down.
TGCCGGTGTGGACCATCTTTTCCAAGTCTTCGTTCGTGGCGGTCACCAGCCGGAAATCAATTTTTTTGGCGACCTTCCCACCGATACGAGTGACCACGCGGTCCTCCAGAACGCGGAGCAGCTTACTCTGCAGAGCCAGACCCAAACTGGCGATCTCATCCAGGAACAGGGTGCCGGTGTGGGCAAGCTCGATGTGCCCTGCTCTGGCTGTTTTGGCATCGGTGAATGCTCCTCTCTCGTGCCCAAACAATTCCGTCTCAATGAGATTCTCAGGTAGAGCGGCGCAGTTAATGCTGATAGATGGTTTATCCGAACGGGGACCCAGGGACACAATCGCCCGCGCCACCAGCTCTTTGCCGGTTCCGCTTTCCCCCCGAATCAGCACCGTACTGGCGCTGTCGGCGACGCGACGGATGGCTTCGTAAACTCGCCGCATCGGCTCGCTGCCACCGATCAGTTCGCCGCATGCGCGTTGCTCAACTTCTTCGCTATGGCGGTTTCGGTACTCGATCTCTACCGTCCGCTTCTCCAGCGCGCGGCCGAGAACGATCCGCACTTCCTCGAAATTGATGGGAGCGACAAAATATTCATCCACCGCGGAGTCCACGGCCTGGAGGCGAAGGTTCCGGCTGTTCGAGCGCGTCAACCCCACGAGTACGAAATCCGGACCCAGCGAGCGCAGCTTAGCCAGGGCGCTGATTCCGTCCTCGCTACGCTCTCCGACCGTATCGATATCCAGGAGTATGGCGTCCGGGGGCTCCCCCTTGATCAGGGCGATCAATTCATCCCAGCTCTGAAGCACGCGGAGGTCATAGTCGGCAGCCAGATAAGTCTCGGCCTCGGGACGCACCAGTTCGTCGGTAGTCACGATGACAACGCTGTAGCGGGAAGGTAAAGTCCGGACGGCGGCGCTGCGCATGCCTCCTCCCAGGGAGGGAATGCATTATGGCAGATTTTTCGCCCCTTGGGGGTGAAATTTTAACCTTCATCAGCAACGGGGCGCAGCGTCTTGCAAAACCCGGCGAATTCTCGTAACTTGAGCACGCGATCTAACGACACTCTCAACTTCCTTTTCGACCGTACGCCTTGAAAGGGGGATAGCTTGGACATCAACGTCCGTAAGCGTTCACAAGTACAGGTCGTTCAGCTCCGGGGAGCTCTCCGAGTGGGACCCGCTGTTGACAGCTTGCGCCAAACCATCGAGGAGGCACTGGGTGGCGGCGACACTCGCATTGTGATCAACCTTGCTGAAGTGCCCATGATCGATTCCAGCGGAATTGGATTGCTGGTGCGCTCTCTGGCTAACACCAAGCAGCGTGGGGGGAACATCAAACTGGTGCAGCCTTCTAAGTTCGCGGTGCAGAGCCTGCGCCTGGTAGGCGTTCTCAACCTCTTCCAGATTTTCGAGAATGACGATGAGGCGGTGGAATCCTTCGTATGAATTGCCTAACCAGATCGTCGGATTCAACCGCGGTATGAGCCCACGTCCGCCTGAATCCAATGCCCGCCGCCCAGAGAACGAGTTATCCAAAACTGCTCAACCGGAACTCTTCCGCAGAGACTGAGGCGAGCGGCGCCGTCACGGACGCCATATCCGAAGTTGAACAGAAGCACTCAGCAGTTCGATTAGAACCGCCTCGCAATAACTCCCGAGTGGTCGGCCAACCGGAAGCTATACAGAAACGGGCTCGTGGGAAGTCTGAGGGCGGCATGAGCGGGACGAGATAGAAACAGCAGCGTTGTTGGGCCCAGATCGGAGCCCAAATTGGCCGATCCGGAGTGAAGCCGCAGCCCTGGGTTATGAGCTTTGAGGAAAGTTGAGCTGGAGCAAACCAGAGCGCCGCCAGGAAGAGAGCGGGTGTCACTTCTTTGGGTCTGAGTTATGCTCGCCACCCTCCCCATCCTGAATCCGCAACACTGTCCTTCGATGCTGGGCTTCGTCGTGCTCCAGACGGGTTGCGATCTGCAATTGACTGTCGGCTTCTTCCTTGCGTCCTACGCGAACGAACGTCAGGCCGAGATAGTAATGAGCTTCGCGTAACGAATCGTCACTGGCTATCGCGCGTTGCAGCAGAGCGATCGCGTCAGAGTAACGCTTCTGTTCGAAAGCCACTCTCCCCAAGGCCGACAGAACTCCGGCATGTTTCGAGTCACGGGTTAGTACCAGGCGGAAATTGGTAGCGGCCTCGTCGAGCTCTTTCACATTGAGTTCGATAAGCCCGAGACGGAAGTAGGATTCCGTCTGCTCTGGATCGAGCAGGATCGATCGCTCAAATTGTTCTCGTGCCTCCTGCGTAATCTCTAGAGCTGCGAGAGTCATCCCCAGAGCACAATGACCGGATGCATCGTTGGGGCGCGCTTCGACGTAACGGGCAAACTGCTGGCGCGCGTCCTCGAACTTCCATTCCCCGAGAAACGCGCGCCCCAGGCTATAGAGAGCCACTGGATCGTTCTGCCGCAGCTTCAATGTTTGTTGGAAAGCTGCGATCGCGTCCTGCCACAGCGACAGTTGCAGCGCCATCGTTCCGAATTCGAATTGAACATCGGGATTGTCGGGCGCATAGTTGCGGGCCTCTCGCAGCAAGGCCAGGGAACTTCCCGAATCACTGGCCGCCGCGGCCGTCTTGCTTTGGTCCCGTAAAATGTGGACCAGCGCGTCCGAGGCATCCGTGCGAGCAGAATCTATGCGCAACGCTTCGCGCAATTGAGGCACCGCGTCGTCCACTCGACCTTTCTGGAGATAGAGCAGTCCAAGGTGCGCATGGGCAGGGGCGCCGTCCGCCTTTTTCTGAACAGCACGGCGGAAAAGCTGTTCAGCCTCCACGTCGCGATGTTGAAGGACTCGGACGACCCCTAACAAATCGAGGGCACGATAATCGTCAGGGGCGGTCCGCAGAACGGTCTGCAGATCGGTTTCAGCCCGAGTGAGTTTCCCCGCAGTCATGGCCTGAGCCGCTTCCTGCAGCAAGGACATCGTCGAACTCGGCGTGGAAACCTGAGCTACCGGCATCAGGCTCGAAAGCAGTAGCACACCGCCGCAGAGGAGTTTGTTTCGCTCGCTTGCCTGACCCTGCCTTCAAGGCCCGCGGCCTCGACTTCACCACCTTGGCGGACGAAACAACAGAAGGCCGCGATTTCACTGTCGCTGCAACCATCAGGCCGCCGGATTACCGCCTTCACTCGCCGCATATACAAGTTATGTCATCCGATCCAGCCATTCCTTCAAACTCTCCTGGACTGCACAGATGGCCCTGCACTTCATCGCCCCGAGGCCAATATGGTGGTTGTCGGGCGGCAGTGTTTGCAGGCGCAGCCAAGGGCGTTCGACCGTCTGGCCCGTGGACCAGACGAATTCTGGATACATCTCCACCCAGATATGCACGGTCAGCCCACGTGCGCGGTCTTCAATGACCCGCTGCTTGAACTGAAGTCTCTCGGTATCAGTTGACATCCTGAATTCGTGGAGGACAGGCAAACAGGCGACGAGCATCTCCGCTTTTCGACGCCCAAATCTGAAGTGTTCGTCGTAAAGGTGTATTGGACCGCCGTCCTTCAGTACTTCAACGGTCGGGCCATACGCAGAATCGAAGTCGTACTTGAGCGAAAAATGAGGATTCTCGCGAGTCCCTCGGGCCGATCCTTGGCAATGAGCGCAATAGGCTTTTAGCAAACTCGGGTAAAGAGGGCATCGCTCTTGCTGATTCATTGCGCCTCATTTTATCCCCGGCGACTCCGTATTGAGGGCGGTAATCTCACCACCTGATTGAACTTCAATTGGAAAAACAGGGAAACCGCACCGTCTACAAAATCGTCTACAGCGGCGTGACGGTAAAACCAGAAATGCAGTTTATCTCATTGAAAAGATTGGTCGGGGAGAGAGGATTTGAACCTCCGACCCCCTGGTCCCGAACCAGGTGCTCTACCAGGCTGAGCCACTCCCCGACTGATGGTTAGTCCCTAGATTTTACTATACTTTACACTGCACCGCTCTCGACCGCGATTTGCGCGAAATTGGGACTATTGGGACTAACTGGCAATTTTTCTGCCACGTTTTGCTGTGAAAATAGCGCCACATCGGACGCAACCTGGGCGCGAAAATCATCTCGGAAATGCGTGTATCGAGATGTCGTGCGCAGGTTGGAGTGTCCCACCCACTCTTTCACCAAATCTCCCGGCACCCCGTTCTCTTGCAGTATAGAAACGCGTCCATGTCGGAACGCATGGAGTCCTGCTGGCGCCAGATTCAATTTCTTGAGAACCTGATTCAGCTTGCGTCTCACGTTGCTCTTGCAGAACGGCGTGCCGTTGCGGGTCTGAAACACTCTTCCGCCTTTGCGGCCCCCCAAATGTGCAGCCAACATTTGAACTAAAGCCGGTTCGATGTTGACGGCCCGATAGCCCTGCTTTGTCTTGACCGAAACCTCTTGGCCATTCCAGATGCTACGACGGACATAGATTCTGCCCGTCGCGAGGTCGAGGTCTTGTACATGCAGTCCAAACGCTTCTCCACATCGCAGCCCTGTACTGGCCAACGTTGAAAACAGCACCTTCCATTGGCCGTTAACGGCATTGATGATTTGAAGCATTTCATTTGGCCTGAAGTATCGCTGCTCTTTCAAGGGAACGTCAGGCAGCGAGAGTTTCCATTCGCGCCATACCTTTTCCCCTAACATTTGCTTTAGTACTCCAACGATGTTGCGAATTGACTTCGGGCTGAGCCGCTTCTTGACGCCATTCGGCCATGTGTATTCCATGCGCGTCAGATCAGCAACGAACTCCTGCACTCGCCTTTCGTCAATCGCAGCCACCGCCAGAGAACCAAACCGGGGTAACAGGTATTTCTCCAAGTGGCTCCCCATGGTCTCCTGAGATGACGGCTTGAAGATGGGTAACCGATTTTCCTTCCACCAAGCGGCTTCAGAGGCGAAAGTTCTGGCCCCTGCTTCTCTGCGCTCAAAATGGGTATCTTCGTTCAAGCCCATCTCTTCGAGCAGAGTCCTCAGTTTCCGCTTGGCTTCGGTTTTTTTTATAGTGTGAATCGACCCTAGTGACACGGAAGCCTTACGTCGAGCCGAGAAACCTCGCCCTTCGTCGCCACGGACTGGCCGGGATTGGGCGGAGTTTGGGCCGGGACCCGGTCCCTCTTGAAGACCGGAGCAAGGATGGTGATGGGCTTCTCGCCTTCTCTGACGGAGCGGCCAAGCTTTTCCCATTTGTGCATGCTAGCCACTACTGTGGCCATGGGCCGCTGTTGTGAGATTAAGAGATCGTTGCTCCAGCTATAGTTGGGGAACTTGCCCATTGTGTCGAACAAGCTCTTTAAACCATCACTTCTCCCTGCCGCCAACTCCACCTCCAGATGGTTGAGGGCGCTTGCGGTCACTTCTCGTGCTCGATCGTCTGCCATGGCTGGACCTCCTATACGTGATTAAGAGGCTGAAAGCGGATACATTGGCCCTCCAGGGTTTGAGGCGAACCGGTAGGAAAAAAGCAGGGCGCGCTTATTGGGATGCGCCGCCATCTTCAGCGGCTTTGGGATCGAGCCGCCGGATCTCGTTGGCGTGGATTTCGGCAACAGGCATCTTGACGGTATCGTTGCCCTTGCCGAGTTCCTTCTGGTACTGGCGATAGCGCAACTCACCGGAAACGTAGATGTGCTCGCCCTTCTTCAGGGTCTGAGCGAACCTGGCGAGGCCGCCCCAGACCACAATGTGATGCCACTCGGTGCGCGAGTCGTACTTTCCCGATCCCTGGTGCTTCCAGGAGGCCTTGGTTACAACGTCAAGGCGAACGAGTTGTTTGCGGTTTTGTGAACCCTTGAGTTCCGCGTCCTGACCGACGAATCCGATTAGCTTAATTTCATTGAGATACATGGTTTGTTTAGCTCCTTATCTGAGATTTTCCGCATATGCGGTTCACACTTGCCCGGAGGGTGCCGAACGCAAACCGACTCCCAAGGCGAACGTGCAAGTTTTTTGGAAGGGGACTCCAGCTTGTCTGGGGGGAGGAGTCCAAAACCAGGAGGGTGCGAAGCGAACATGCAAGTCGAGCGTGCGTCCGCAGGGCGTGGGTGCTTTGTGCGTTCGGCGTGGGACGCATATGGAAAATCGACGAGGGAGCTGCAATAGAGTCCAAGGGAAGAAGACGGTCGATCCCATTGTTAGGTCAGCGGTGAGGAACAGCGATCTCATACAGAATCTCAAATTCGTAGTAATCCTCGGCTGGTACGTAGTGCTTGATCTTGAGGACCTGGGAAACGGCGCGCTTGCCGGGCTCGCGCCGGAGCTGGATCACCAGGTCGAGGGATTCTGCGATCTGTTGCCGGATCACTTTGTAGGGAAGTTCGATTCCGGACATGAGCACGCACGTGCCGAAACGGGTGAGAGCCTCGGCCGCAGAACTTCCGTGAATAGTGCTCATGCTGCCGGGATGGCCGGTGTTTAGAGCCTGCAGTAAGTCAAAGGCTTCGCCGCCCCGGATTTCGCCCACGATGATCCGGTCCGGGCGGAGCCGGAGCGTGGCCTTCAGCAGATCCCGGATGGAAACGGCTGGAATCCCCGTCTGCTCGCGCCGTGCTTCGAGTCGGACCAAATTGTCTTTTTCGATCTGAATTTCCGCGGTGTCCTCGATGACGATCACGCGATCTTCCAGAGGGATGAACCTCGAAAGCGCGTTGAGCAGCGTCGTTTTGCCGGTCCCGGTTCCGCCCGAGATCAAGATGTTCTTGCCGAGTTCAACAGCAGTCTTGAGCTGCAGTAGCAATTCCGGCGTAAGCGTTCCGATCCGGACGAGGTCTTCTGGCCCATAAAGCTGGCTTTGGAATTTCCGGATCGCGAGCGTTGTGCCATTGACGGAGCAGGGCGCGATGACCGCCGTGAAGCGCGACCCGTCCGGCAACCGGGTGTCCAGAATGGGTTTCGCTTCGCTGATATCGTCGCCCAAGCGCCGGGCGATATTGCGAATCGCGACCTGGAGGGCGTTTTCGCTCAAGCTGACGCCGGGGACCTTTTCCAGCTTTCCAAACCTCTCGATAAAAACGCGGTCTGGACCGTTCACCAGGATGTCGGAGATTTCCGGGTCGAGGATCAGACCCTCAATCGGACGTAAGAACGGAATAATGACTTCCCAGCTCATTTAAATCGCTCCTTTCGCGAGTTGCTCAAAATACGAGATGTTTGGGTCTAGGTAGTAGGGCTTCAAATAGCAAAACGTCGGGGGATGAGGATTGAGCCCGTCGTAGGCCAACACGATGGCTTGCGCATTCTTGAGTTCGGAGAAGACCTTGGGCTCAAAGGTGAAGTCTCGCTGGACGGTGTAGCCCTTGGTGGCGGCAAGCGTTGCCTGGTGCGCGACGGCCTTCCCCGTGAGCATACTCACCCGAGCATCCTGGCCAGTCTCGGAGAGGGTGTAATTCGGCTTGAGTTGTTCTTCTTTGCCGCAAAGGTCACTCGCCGTGCGAGTGCTAAAGTCATCCGACAGTGCCAAAAAGATCTTTGTCCGGAAGGTCTGCAGTAGGGTCCGCCATGATTCACCGGGTAAAACTGAGCGCAGGGAGCTGATACTTTGAGTCGCGACGATAGGGATGCACTTGGCTTGGCGCGACAAGGCAAAGAATTTCTCGTCCCCGCTGGGATCGTTTTCGCCGACGGTTGCGAAGCCGTGGTATTCATCGCAAAGAAAGAGCAGTTCGCGCCAGGCACGGTCACGTTCTTGCGCCATCCGGGGAATGCGGTTAAGGACAGCCCGTTGAAAGTCTTGCTTCAAAAGCGTGCCGATGGCCTTGGCCAAGCCGGGATTGGTGGCCAGGGGCAGGTTCAAGGCCAGGACGGCGCCCTGCTCTATGAGTTCGGAAAGCGGTGGCAGAGGCTTCCCGAATGACCCGTCCTGGTTTGCCACGGGATCGTAGGTTTCCTTAGGCGGGCAGAACACCCGCTTGACGGCCGGGTTGTCGTCAAAAAGCGACAGGAACACCGAGATGCCCTCCACGATGGAGGTCCTGAGCCGAGGTTCGACCCGTTTCCAGTCCTGGTAGAACCAACGTTTCACCGCCTCAAATTGTTGGCGCTTTTCGGGGTCCTTGGCCCAGTTTGAGGCCGCGCTCGACGAAATATCAGTTCCCGTTTTGAATTCGATCTTGTGCTCCCGGAGACAATCGATCAGATCCTCGGTGGAAAGCGCCTTCATGTAGCCGGTTTCTGGATCGCGCTCGAAGGGATAGGTTTCGAGCTCCTCTTCGGCCATGAAGGCTTCGACAGTGATCGAAACGAAATCCTGGGGTAGCCCGGCTTCACCACTCTTGATCTTTTCCTCCAATTGGTCCGGGTTGATTGCACACTCGTAGACATCAAAGAGGGTCACGTAGTCGAAGAGGACTTTGTGCAGCAGGATGATGAACTTCACGAGGTTGGTGTAAGCCTGCTGCCAAAAGGGTTCGCGGCTTTTGCCAAAAAGGTTATTGAGCAGCGATGCAATGCCGTAGGCCAAGGCATAGGCATCGAGGTCATTGTGCAATGGATTGTATCGGTACGGAGAGTCGAGTCCGATCTCGACGTAATCCGCCCCGCGGCCGGCATCTTCGAGGATGCGTTTCACATGGAAGCAGAAGTCGCCTTTAACCTCCAAGATGAGGCCGCCCAGCCGGTGGTCTTTGTCCTGAGCCCGGTAGCTTAAAAGCTGTTTGGCGAACGGGTACATGCAGCCGGTGGTCTTGCCCGTGCCAATCGCACCGAAGACGGCGATCCCCGTGAAAAGTCCCCGGTCGGGAATTACGAGCCAGCGCGGCTGTTCCACGGGCTCCGGTTTCTTCGCGTGATGGACCTCTCCGATCACCAAGTACAGCCGGTCGCGCGACCGGGGCTCGGGATAGGCTGGCAAGCAAATCGGACCGCTTTTTCTTTCGCGGCGCGCAACGAAGATATAGAAGGAAGATAAGGCCACCGAGAAGGCGATGAAGGGCGTCGTGAAAAGCATCGCGAGGTATGTCCATTTCAGCGCGTAAAACAGAGTCGGTTGCTCCAAGAGGATGAGCCGTAGGAGGGCGTTTCCTTCTGGAAAAGGCCAGGAGAGCATCCCCACGATCCCAACGGGGACACTCAAGAGAATGCTCCAGTAGATTCGGCTGTGGATCACCCGGTTCATTCTCAGCCTTTGATCTTGGGCGTGGCTGTGGTGGACTCGACTTGTGAACGAGACAGTGGCCTCGGATGATGCAGTAGCCATTCTCGAAAGCCTTTGTCTTTGCGAAAAGCGACGGCGAGGGCCTGCGCGATGACGTAATCGCGGTCGCTTTCGAGGTATTCGCAGTAGCGCTCAAGCTCGTTGATAAGTTCGCGGTCGAGTTTGGCTTCGACGCGCTCGCGAACGGGTTTAATTTGCTTCGTTATGTACGGGGACATAGTCTGACTCCTTTCCCGAGACTTGCCCGGCTAAAACCGAAACTGCGTGGGCGGGAGCGACCCCCGAGTGGCGAACGGCCGGCGAGCGGGTCTGGGCGTGCCAGAGGCACCCCAGACCGGGGTCGCTCCCGCCCACGCCCCGACCCCAGCGGGGTCGGGGCTTCTGTAGGTTTAAGGTGGAAACAGCGCGTCTTTTCGTGCATTTAGGTTGCTCTACTTTCTAAAGAGACGCTAACAACCGCTCCGACACCCTGCCGAGCGCCGGGTGTCGGGCCGCTCGGGTTTGGTGACCGTTCATTGGGTCCAGTAATTCCTCCCAAAAAGTCGTAACGACCTGGCACGAGATAGGTCGAAAACTTAACGTCGAAAGCGTGTTGTGGTGAAGAGTTTGGAGCGCCTTTAGGCTCCGTTGTTGCTCTTGCACCGGCCTTCCATTGCTCGTAAAGCTCCTGATACTTAGGCGCGGAATACTGAGCTATTTCGTTGCGCAGGCGAATCAATTTCTCGCGGCTGAATGTGTCCATTTCGCCTTTTTCGTAGAGAAAACGCGCCTCGAAATGCTCGATCAAGCGCTGGGTAAGGCTGTTCTCTCCGCCATGATCTGCGCGTCGGAATCGCTTGAGGAATGAACCAAATCTCCGTTCGGCGGCTGCTTGTAGTTTCGGGGTATCAGCCACGTAGATGACCTCGAAGCTTTTCAAATGCCGCCACAGGCTGGCGTACTGCGGTAGGTAGGTCTCAAAGGAGGAGAGTGTTGTCGAACACGGATCAACAAAACCGAAGGAGACCGTCGTGCTCTCTTGGTTGGCGCCATGCTCCTTGAGGAAGATCGGGTACTTGTCGACAAAGTAGCGCGTAGTCGTGGCTGCCGATTTGCGCGAAACATACCGCTTGGAAGGAAGATCAGAAAGTGGAATTCCCAGCGTCTCGCCGAAATAATCGAGCTTCTGGCGCTCGGTGGCCAGGTAGCGGTATTCACGATTCGCCAGTGCGAAGTCCAGGCCCATCAAACGGGTCTTAATCGCAGCGGGCGCATGTTCGCGACGGTTGCGATTGTCGGGTTCACCAATCGAGGTGTAGAAGGGGCGGCTAGCGAGGTGGTAGATCTTGGTGTTGTTCAGAGCCGTGAGGGTGCGAGCATGCTCTTGACTGATGAGTTTTTCGCACAAAGCGGCCACGGTGCCGCCGCTGTCTTTGCCCAGAAAAAAGGCGTATTGCCGCCGCAGAAAGTAGCCACCGTGCAACGCGGCCCAACACAAGAACGTGGCTTCCCGTTCGCCGTAGCCGAAGCCCTTTATCACATCAACTCGCTCGGAGTTATTCATTAATTTCGAACTCATAATGAGAGGATCTCCGCCGTAATGTGGTGATCATCAAAGACGGCGCTGAGGCGTCCGCGGTCCTCGGCGCTCGCGTAAAAGCGAAAGCCCGCTTCGGCTTTCGAGGCGAGCTGGCCGCCGCGGTAGTGATGGGTGGCAAGCTCTAGATCGCTTCTGGCCGTTTCGCCATCCGGGGTTTCGTACTCAATTCGCAGGTCGGGCAGCTGGATGTGGCCGCGAACGACTTTGAGGCCGTGCTGCGCGGCAACTTCCGCTTGGCGTTTCTTGTACTCTTCCGAGCGTGGCCGCTCTTTGGCCAGGGGGGAATAGACCTTGCGTTTGAGTTCATAATCGAGCGTGATCCGGCGTATCTGGCCGCCAACTTTCGTGATCCGGGCGGCTTCGGCTTGGTACATTCTGTAGATCGCCGTGTCATGCTCCGCCTCAGCCGGCTTCACAAATCCAGCATAAAAAGTCCCGCGCGCGCCTGCCCGTTCCAAGAGTTTTTTCCCTTGGCGAGTCAGGGTGACAACGGTCAATCGCTCCTTGTCTCGGCCGCACCAGAGTGGCCGTGTTTGGATCAAGTGCTGGCTCAAAAGCGCCCGGCATTCCTGGCGCATGCGGGCGGTGTCATTCTGGTAGCGGTAGCGTTCCAAGTCGTTGTTGGCTAGCGTTCGAAAGCGGCCGATTTCAGACAAGGTCTGAAGCTGGGATTCACTCAGCGAATACTCGCGGCGAACATCCGGACGCCACGGCATTTCGTCAGGCCTCTCACGGCGCTGTTCGAGAGGTGAGTGGCCGTCCTCGCGCGGGTCTTGCGGGTGGATTTCTGGGTTCATCGCGTCACTTGGGAGGTCGCGGTCCATTAGCTTTATTCCTCCAATCGTCGTGCCAACTCTTCCGAGATAGCACCCCCTGAGCGCAGTTCCTTCTCCAGGTGAGCGAGCTTTTGCCCGGTGTCTTTGAGGAAGATTTTGCGCATCACGAGATAAAAGAAGGAGAAGAGATTAAGGAGCAAAACGCCGGCGAATTCCGCGATCGTGAGCGCGTACTTGTGCCAAATGAGCTGGCGGAAGGGAACCAGGAATGTGCACTCCTGGAGCACCAGGATGAGGGTGGCCAGCAGGCACAGGGCGGCGGCAAACAGGGCGCTCGCAATCATTGGAAGGATTGATCCTCGCGGAAATAAGTGATCGTGAGCCCGAGCGGATTCACCGGAATCAAGTTGTTGGGAATCAGGTCGCGGACGACAAAGAGGAAATGGCCAACGTACTTCTCGCGCCGTGATTCCTGGTGACCGGGAGCGTAATAAATCTTCTCGAAAACGACGGTGGCATGGTAGGGCGGCTGGCGTAGATCCTCGATCGAGACGCCCGTGACTTTGACATCGTTCTCGTCGCCCTGGCCGGCCAAGAACGACTCTATGTCTTTGGAGTTCTTGTTGGATTCAATGAGCGAATTGGCGAGCGGGGCGTCGAGAAAGTAGAGTGAGCGGTCGTAGTCCTCCTTCATCGTGGCGCGCATGCGCGCGTAGTGATTGTGCACGAACTGGGTCATGAAATATTTGATCTCCGCTTCGTGGGGGTGATATTCGAGCTCTCGTTGGTTCAGCACGCGCGGTCGTCCTATGGAATCGATACCGATGATCGTTGGCTCTCGGTCGTGCATTCTAGCTGTCACCTTGAAGACCACACCGACAAGGCCAACCGAGACCAAGGAGAGGCAGAGCACGAGGATTTTGAAGTAGGTGTTCATCACGAGAGTTCTGCCGTAGAGATCCAAGAAGTGGCTTCGCGCTGCTCTGGGATCGACAGGCACGGGTGAGAGAACTGGCGTTAGCGACATTGTTCCTCCTTAAAAAAACGGCACAGCCGATTCCCCGGACCGCCCAGTGAAGAGCGAGTTCACGAGCGACGGGATTTTTAAAATTCCGTAGGTGAAGGCGATGAGCAAAAGCACCAATGGGAAAAAGAGAACCAGCAAAGTGGCACCGTCATAGGGAGCAGGATGCGCATCGACAAAGTGGATGAGCAGGTTGCCAAAGACGAACAGATAGGCGTTGGCAACCACAGGGTAGAAGGCGTATTGCACGAAGGCTTTGAGCCAGCCCCAGAACAGCCATTCCAATTGAGGAACGATGTAAAAGGGAATGAAAATGGGGCCAAGGAGGACGGCGATGGCAGTGGCGATGTAGCCGAACGCGACCACGGCAAATATGGCGGCCTGTGCGGCGATCAGAGCGAAGATCACGACCATGTATCGGATGACCTCCATCGCGTTGACGACGATCGAGAGGGCGGGCATTTCCATCTGGAAGTAAAGGCCATTCAGCCGGTCCCAGATCTCTTGCACGAGCGAATGGTTGAGTTGATTGGAGAGATCGAGTCCCTGATCGACGATCAGGTGATAGAAACTGATGCCGAGTCCGGGGATGGGCTGGCTGTAGTAGGTGGTCATGGCAAAGCCAAAGGCGATCGTGATGAGCAGACTGGCCAACTTATCAAAGTGAAAGACGGTCATGGGACTGCCGCTTGCCGCCGACAGGGCGCTCTTAATGCCGTACCAACTGATGAGAATCACGGCAAAGTCACGGAACATCTGAGCACCCATGGCTTGAAAAATAGTGGCGTGCTCGGTCATAAGCTGTGTCAAGAACGCAAAAAGATCACCAATTGAACCTGGGGACATAGAGTTCCTTCTCCTTCTGAATTAGGGCATGCGCCAATTCAGCATTGCTTGGCTGGCGTCTCTGGCTTGCGAGTCCAAAATGGCCTTGCCGTCGGACATGAAACGGGTGTGTTGGTTGATTGCCTGAGAATCGGCATCGCGCGAGCGTTTCGCGGCCACAATCTGCGATTCGGCGATGCTCGCGAGCAGCAGGTTTGCGTCCCGGGCATTTCGCAAGGCGACTACGTTGGTGGCGTTGATCTTGTTCAACTCAGACACTTCCGTATGCATGGTCGGATCGGCCGAGAGGGTATCGTCCTCAAGCGACTGGAGGGCGCGCTCGACCGCCGGGGCATTGGCGCGAATTCGCCCAATGGCATCGATGCCGGCGAGATTGGCCTCATCGGTGAGCTCGACCGAGGCATAGGAGGTCTTCACGCGGTCGAGTTGGCCCGTCGGGATATTTCCGAGCGCGGGACCGTAGGTGCTGAGTTTTTGGGTCGCCTGCAAGTAACCTTCCTCCGCATTCAGGCCGCTGGTGATCGCGCCCATCCAACCGCCGGTGTTGCCGTAAGTGTTGGTCGCACTTGGCGTCGTCCAAGGATTGGCGATCGCGCGGTAATGAGAAAGAACACTGGCGGGAAGTGATCGGCTCATCCAAACGAGTTGTTCTTGCTGCTGACAGGCCTTCTGGTAGATCTGGATCAGCTGCGCATAGTGTTGTTCCAGCTGGATGAAGGTCTTGATCGCCTGAGCATAATTCTGGGGATCGAACACAACATCACCTACCCCGAGAATCGCCAGAGCGGGGGCTGCAAAGAACACACCGATCAAGGTGAATATCGTTACGGCTTTCAAGCTTTTGCTTTTCATGGTGTTTTCCTCCTTACATTCATTTTTCTATGTGTGGCTAGATGTCGTCGGGCATGTCGTGATTCTCGTAAGCAGGCAGCAACAGGTCTCCGGACAAATAGATCTTGATCCGCTGGCCTTCACGGATCGTGACGGTGGGCAGCATGTTCAAGAAGCGGTCTAGGATGTGCATTGAGGACTGCCCGAGGCTGTTGGCGACGCCTTGCCGGTAAGCGTCCGTTGCCGATGTGGAATAGCCGTACTCAGTGTTCGACTGGGCAAGACCGGCGATCATCCCGATGGCGATCGATGTCCCGAAGATTTGCAAGTAGTGGTGATTGACCTTGTCTCGCAAGCCGGTCTCCCCGATTTGGTCAAGTCCCTGAAAGGTATCTAGGTTCACGCTGTAGCCGTCAGGCATGATGAGGCGGTGGAACGTGACGGCCAATCTTTGCTGGTCCTGGGTTTGGACGGGATGGACATCACCCAGAACGCGGCTGTCACTCGGGATGAGGACGTGGCGATGATCTTGGGAATAAACGTCGTAGCTGACGATGCAATTGACCGGGCCAGAGAAAGTTCCATCGAGCCGATTGGTTAGAGCGGTTTCAAGGATGGTGCCTTCAAACAGACGGTAGTTTTTGCCGTGCGATTGTCTTAGTTCGCCGGGTGGCAGTTTCGCTGAGCCGTTTTCGGTGCGATCCGCGCGGTTGGCGCTTCCTCCAGAATTCTCTTCTGTCATTGGAGGCAGTTGGGAGCTCTGCGTCGCAGACAGGAGTGAAGCGTAGAGTCGCGGATCGACCGGTGGCATGGGCTGAGCTGGGGATGGCGAGTTGCTGGGATTGACAGCGTTCGGCAGTTCACGATAGCTCAGAGCGATATTCGAGGAAAAACGAGACTGGTACCGCCGTTTTTCCATATCCTCGTGAAGTGCGTTCTCAGGTGAACCTTCTTCCGACGGGTAGTTTGCCGAATGCGAAATATAGGAATTCGTGCCGGGGTCCGCTGGACCCGGCGTCGGCATCATTTGGCTGCCCGTTGCGGCCCAGGCCTTCTTGGTTTGAGCTAGCTCTGCCTGCTCCGCCTTGAGTCTTTGAGCCTCGGTATCAATTTGCTGTTTGTATTCGTTGAGCCGATCCGAGCTGGTCGGTATGGGGGCGCTGGCGCTAGGCTCACTATATGTCTTTGGCTTTGGATTGGAACGAGCGGAAAACAGGATCACCATGACCATGAGGATCGCCAAGCCTCCGAGGAACAGACGGTGGATGTTGGGAGGGAGAATCCCCGGTGGAGTGGTTCGCTTGTCCGTGACAGTTGGAATTTGATCCGGTTCAGAGGGCATACTTACTCACCTTTCCTGGAAAAGAGAAATCGTTGTTTGCCAATGGCCAGGTAGCCTTTCTCAATCACCTTTTCCGCCGTGAAGATCCCGTCTTTGTACGAAAAGTTAATGAGATTCGGCTTCCCATCCCGGACCTCCCAGAGGGAGGGGGTTTCATCGGGCTTCGCGACGATGAACGTGAACTTGCGGTCATGGAAGATGGTGCTCACACGGAAGGGCGCTTTCTCTGGATGAAAACGATAGGCGAAGTCGAGGCTCGCGATTTCCTTGGCGAGTTCGCTGTCGACCGTACGCTGAACATCTTCTCTCTGCGCCTTGACCTCCTGCTTGCAAGCATCCAACTCACTCGCCGCGACGAAGTTCGGCGCCCGTTGCGCGGCCTGAATCATGGATTCTTCTTTGGGCTCGACAAAAACCTTAAGATCGGGCTGAGCGCCCGGAACCTCGGACACTTCCACGAGGAGGAAGCTGTAGATATTGCCGGAGGCGGTAATGAGGTTAAGGTTAGTCGTAATGCCTTCTTTGGCTGGCTTGACATAGGCGAGGTTTTGATTGCCGTTGATGACCCAAAGATCGCGGTCGCCAGTAACGAAATCGAGGATCTGTTCGTTTTTGGGCAGTTCGACCAAGGTCGTGAGGCGCACTTTGGTATTCAGTTTCACAACGTCCTTCGGCCCGTAGTAGACGATCTTGGCGCCGAGTTCGCTATCGGGCGATGCGCTGGCCACAATGGCGGGCTTTGGGGAGGAATGTTTATGCCGGGGGTGTTTGGCTTCCGAGTTTTCGGCAACGAGCAACGACGCGGACATCACGACGGCGGCAATCTTCATGTATTTCATGGCGTGGTCTCCTTTATCAGTATTTCCAGGCCGTCCTGGAGGCCAAAGCGATCGAACACTTCCTGCCGACGTTGGCTGTCGAATGGGTTTGTCGTGTAGAGCCAGAAGCTCTTCGCATCGACGTTTAGGCGTAGGACCTTGGCGAAATCGGGCCGCTTGAGCAAGAGCTCCTTCTTTGGAATAAGAGATCGAATGGCCTCGGCTTCGGCCCCGTTCAGGTGAAAAATATCCGCGTATTTCGCCGTGTCCATGTCGGGATTGGCGAGAAAGAATTTGGTCGGACAACTTTCGACCACGGTGGCCAGCATCTCGGAGCGCAGCAGGTCGTCGCTCGACTGGGTGGCCAGGATCATCGCGGCATTTTTCTTTCGCCAAGTCTTCAGGGCCTCCAGGATGTAGGCGCGGATGGCTTGGTTTTTGAAAAAGCGCCAGGCTTCATCGACGATGAAGACCTTTAGCGTGGTGATATTCGAGGGGTCATAAACAGCACTGCTCGCGCGATGGAGAATGTAGAAAAGAAGTGGTTCGAGTAGTTCTTGGGTCTTCTCCATCCCTTCAAAGTCAAAGGCCTGGAAGCGAGCAAACGACAGGTTATCGTCGGCGTTGTCGAAGACCCGGCCGTATTGACCGCTCTCGATCCATTGGCCCAGGGCCTCTCCAAGGGGACGGCTCAAGATGTGGGCGAGAGTGCGCAGTCGACGCTCGGCAGGGTCGATCTGGTAGAGATTTTCAAGTTGGGAGTAGAGGTCGCGTTCGTCCTCGCCGCGCAATTGGTAGCCGCTCGATTCAACGAGCACGCGCACGAAGGCAAACAAGAACTGCAGATTCTCCTTCGTGGGTGCCAGGCAAAATGGATTGATGGAAATGTTGTGGGTCTCAGAGCTAATCCGGACGTAGGTGCCACCCAACAGGGAGGTCAGGCTGCGGTAGCTGCCTCCTAAGTCGAAAATGAAAGTGAAGGGCGAGTACTTCTGGAGTTGCGTGATCAAAAAGGAGCAAAAGAAACTCTTTCCAGAACCGATTCTGCCCAAAACCAGCGCATGCGCCACGTCCCCACAATGGAGATTCAGGTCGTAGGGTGATCCTTGGCTGGTTTCAAGCGTGGCCAGGGACTCGGCATTCAGGAAGTCGTTGCGCGCCTCGCCATGGGAGGGAGCAAAAACGAGCGATAAATCCGCGGCGTTTGCGCTCGACAGCCACAGCCGGCGCAAGTTGAAAGCGGAATTGCCCGGCTGGATCGAGAAAAACGCATTGAGAAGGTTATAGCTTTCTTCCGTGAGATGAGCGCCTTGGGCGGCGTAGACCTTGTAACACTCGGTCGAAGTCCGCCGGACCTCATCCAGGTCCTCTCCATAGACCACGATGGTGGTAGAGAACTGTCCAAAATGGTGGCCCGACACCTCCAGCTCTCGCTGGGCGTCCCCGAGATCGCGCACCACGGCGGCGGTCCCTTCGTTGACTAGCATCTCCTCGGACCGGGGAGTTTCCTTGCCCACGTAGTTGAGGAGCGAGGCCCTGACGTTGTAGAAATGCCGGCGCTTCGATTTAATCGTTGAGCGCATGCGAGCGTCGTCTTCCCGACGCCATTCGGTGGCAATGATGAAGCTCCCGGAAACGGCTTCCATGCGGCGAAACAGGTGCGCGCTTGTATAAGGCGGCGGTTCCTTGAGCGTGAGGACCTTCACGCAGTAATGATCGAGCCGCAGGTGATCGCGATGACATTCCAGAGCGGAATCGCAGATCTGATAGTCGATGATCTGGTCATAGCCGAGCGCTGGTCCATCGACTTTGTGCGGCGCGAAGTTCATTAGCCTGCGCAGAACCAGATAGGCTTCTTGCTTGTCGAGGAGCTTCAGCTTGACAATGTCCTGGAGTTGAACGACAAGCCCCGCGACGCGCTGGGTCAGGACTTGCCGGGAACGCGTGAGTTCTGCCTCCAGGTTTCGAACGGCATTCTTTTCGGACAAGAGTGCCCAGATGCCTTTGCTGGGCCCTTGCAACAAGGACGCCAAGCCGTTTTGACGCTGGCCGAGTTGACCACCCTCGTAAACAACGGCCCAGTAGAGCTTGATCTCGCTTAGCGGCTGAGAGTTGAGATAGGCCGCTCGATTGGCCAACGCTTCCTGCACAACGGCGGCTTCGCTTTTCACCGATTTGATCGGCCTGGCCGGCGTCTTGATCAGATACTGGTAGAGACGAAAATCTCCATCGAGGAGGCGTAAAGCCGATTCAATCCTATCGCTGATGTATTCGACCTGATTAGGATCGAGGCATTCGTCATCCAATCCTTCAAAGCGGAGCATCTGAACTAGGTATCCTGCTTTGGTCAGAAACGTTTGGTTGTCGACCGCCTCCTGGATCGGAATCTGGCTATGGAGCGCTCCGGAGTATACGTAGGGACTGAAAATCTCGTGAACGCTGGTCATGCTCGCTTCCTTTGGTCGAACGCGTATTTGGCCGGGTCGTATTGCACCTTGAATTTGGAGGCATTGAGCACGATCCGCAACATTTCGGGATCGTGCGCCGTTGCCAAGCGCGCTGCCGCATACAGCACGGCAAACATCGCCAGGCCCCCCAGCACGCTTCCGAAGAAATTGAAGGTCGCGGCGCCGAGCGCGGCCGCAAAGATAAACAGCTTTCGCTCGACGCCGAGAAACGTCAGAGGCTTGTTGAGAGACCGGTGAACGGCGTGGATCAAGAGCTCGGTTTTCACTTCGGAGACTCCCTTTCCTAGCCGGTGATCCAACTCAGGAAACCGGCGGCCCCGATAGCCATTCCCACGCCGAGGATGATTCCCCCGATCATCTTCTTGTGGTCGTTGTTTTCGACCATCGCCATCATGAGTCCCCCGAGCACAATGGACACGAGCGATAAGCCCTTGGCGATGGGACCCGTGAAATCGTTGGCGAGATTGTTGATGGCCTGCACCCACGGTGATTGAGCAAAGGCGGCCACTGGTACCAGGGCGACGGCGGCAAGCAGGGCAACGCCTGGCAGAACGCGTGGAATGGAACGTGTAAGGAAGTGGACGCTTTTGTGGGTAAAGTTCATAGTGATTCTCCTAAGTTGTTTCGCTTGCAGCTGAACCGCGGGTAAAGCCGTGGCTAGGTTTCCTAGAACCAAAATGGCGACGGCAAGTGAGGCGCCTTTCAAGAGTTCGAGCGGTTCGGTGCTGAAGACATCGATTGGCTCCCTGGATGTAGCAGAGGAAGCATCCGACAACAAGACCCATTCTGGACCCACCGAATTTCGCCTCTTGTTCTGCAGCGGTTTTAGTGTCGCTACTAGCGAAGAGGTTCAAAGTGGGCAAATTGGCCCTCGGGAGTTGAGAAATTGGAGGAGCGGATTGTTAAGCGAGGTTATACATTTGCCCGCGTGAGCGCGGTCGTGGGATTAACGCTCGGCGATTACCGGCTCGAAGGAAAACGCGGACGGCTGCGGTTGATGGAGAAAGGCAACAGGAAAAGCTCGTCTGGCTCCACCGCGAAGCCGAGGAATTCCTGGACACCTACATCGCGGCGGCAGGCATCGAGGACCCGAAAGCGCCGTTGTTCCAGACACTGGATAAAGCGCACATTCTGCCAGGAGAAGTGCTGAGCCGGCGCGACATGCTGCGCGTCGTGACGCAGCGTTGCAACGCAGCGGGACTGTCGGAGTCATTCTGCAATCACACATTTCGCGGCACTGGTATCACCGTGTTTCTCAATAACGGCGGGTCGCTGGAAGCGGCCCAGGACATAGCGTATCATTCCGATCCCCGGACGACCAAGCTCTACGACCGGCGCAAGGAACTCGCGAACCTGAGCGAGATCGAACGGCGGATTGCGTTTGAGTAATAGAATCAGTCTGTGTCGTGAGGCCTAACAAACATGACAAGAAAGAAATACCCTTCGAAACGCGAATACGATGCAGCGCTCTCTTTTGCGGGGGAAGATCGAAAGTACGTCGAGCAGGTGGCAGCCCATCTGGCTAATGCGGGTATCAAAGTCTTTTACGACAAGTTTGAGGAAGCAGGGCTCTGGGGGAAGGACCTCTTCCGGCACTTGAGCGATGTATACGGCAAGAAGGCACTGGTTACCGTCATATTCGCGTCGAAGAACTATAAGAAACAACTGTGGACAAACCGAGAATTACAGAGTGCGCAAGCTCGGGCGTTTGAGAGCAACAAGGAATACATACTGCCAGCACTTTTCGACAAGAAGGTGACGATACCAGGTGTCCTGAACACAGTCGGATGGATTTCATTGTGGGACCGAACCCCAGAACAGGTAGCGGAACTGATAATTGAGAAGTTGCGGAGCTTCGGTGTAGAACCATCCGCGAGATTCTCATACGCCGATGAAGCTAGGGCGGATGTTGACTTTCCAAGGCCCAAAGGCGATGCGTTTACGGAAATCATCAATGACATGAGGTCCCAGCACTGGCCTACGCAAGCGCCGGCAGTGCGATCCGCGCTCGGT
This sequence comes from uncultured Acidobacteriaceae bacterium, assembly GCA_963789205.1. Classification (GTDB taxonomy): domain Bacteria; phylum Acidobacteriota; class Terriglobia; order Terriglobales; family Acidobacteriaceae; genus Acidiflorens. The sequence continues at coordinate 172,982 of CAWBJV010000004.1, read as the reverse complement.
CTAGACTTCTCAATTTTGGACAAGAATCAGATCTTTGTCCTGGGGAGAAATATCTATCAATGCGCTGAAGGTAACGAGCATACGGCCGTGGCAGTCATGGTAAGCCTCCGAGACAAGTTGGCAAAGATACCTTCGGATGCCGCGATGCACCTCGTGAATGGGATGTTATTCGAGGCCTACTTCGATAATGAGGGAAAATTCAGGGGAAACAAACTGAAGCGCAGATACTTTGGACGATTACTTGAATTGCAGAAGGTAAGAAAATTCGAGCCATCCATAGCGTTATTCGGCAAGAACTCCAGCCATACAGAGCTCAACTCCCATTCGTTCCTTCTCCGCAGCCTGAGAGCGTGACGCTCGATTTGACAGTCGCGAAATCGGACCCCTTGCTCGTAAAAAGCGCTCGCTTTCGAGGACACAATCTCCTGGTCAATGAGGGTGATACCGACGACTTTCTCGGGCAGCTAACGATTGCCCCAAAGAAGTTCACGCTCGAACAGCTGAAAGATAGACTCCACGAAAAATGGAGCATTCCCCTGGATCAGATAGAGTTTAGTTCCGGCAATTCACTTGATCCTCGGGCAGAGTATCGGTTTCCGGAACATCATGTAATTAGTTGGCCGAAAGAAGGATTGCCGAAATGAGGACAGTCTCCCCTTTTCTCAGCCTGTCATGGCTAGATCTATCCAATTCAACCCAAGCACCGATTTGAGGGCGCGATTTGCGTCGCGGTAATACAATTTGTGGTTTCACACTGAAGTTATCTCATTTAATGTGTGCTGGTATTTCGTAAATGACAGAGCATCATGATCTTTGACGATCCTACACGTACGCGCCTGCTGGGCAGCATCGAAGCCAACAACTTGGTGTTGCTTTGCGGGGCCGGACTTTCCATTCCTGCTCCAAGCGGCCTGATGTCAGCAGTTCAAGTCTCCCGTACCTGCTACGACAAATACCTACCGATAATGGCGCTGCCTGCAGCCATGAGAGACAACGTCGAAGAGCTAGCAGAGCATTTTTACAACAACGGAGAGTTCGAAAGCTTGTTCTTGGGAACCCTCGTACCGTGGGACGACCTTGTGGGGCAACCAAATGAGGGACATGCTGCCGTCGCCGATTTCTTGATTTGCGGGGCGGCAGTAGGCGCTCTGTCGGCGAATTTCGACCCGCTAATTGAGCACTGGGCGAATGACCGAAAAGTAGCCATGTTGGGCGCGCTGACCGGTCAGGAGGCGACAACATTCAAAGAATGTCGTCCTCTTATAAAATTTCACGGATGTCTCAACCGTGATCGGAAGAACACAATATGGGCGAAGGCTCAGCTTGCGGAACACACAATAGCAGACAGAATTGCCAGCTGCGCGGACTGGATGGGGCTGACGCTTCCAGGGAAAGATCTGCTAGTTGTTGGTTTCTGGACTGACTGGGGGTATCTGAATGACGTTATCGCAGATGCATTGAACGTCAATCCGTTCGGCTCAGTGACTGTAATAGATCCAAAAAGTCCCGCAGATTTGCAAGCAGCTGCGCCGACGCTCTGGGCGCGCCTGACTGGTGGTACGCCGCATTTTCAGCACGTGCCAGCCTCAGGCGCCGATGCGCTTGAGGAGCTTCGAGAGGCGTTCTCGAAGGCATGGGCAAAGAAATTCTACGCACTAGGCAAAACGCTGGTCGAAGCTGACGGTAAACATTATTCTGCTATCGATCCGGTTATGACTAGCGAAGAGTTTTACAGTTTTCGCCAGGATGCAGAGGGGATTCCATATCACCGCGCTGCAAGATCGAAAGCGCCGCCCGCAGGCGCAGATGCGGCCGCATTTATGCACCTGCTCTTGATTGACGCAAAAGCTGTACGTACTGGCTCGTGGTACGAATGTGGAGGGAGGATTGTCCGCGTCGTCCAAGGCGCAGGGCAAGCTATCAGTACAGTGCGAGAGCGCTATAAAGAACCGCCTGCGGTGCGGCAGCCAGATGTCGTTATTTGTGCTGGCGCACTCGATATTCCTGTACCTGGACATCTTATTGCCTCGGGTTCGGGAGCCAGTGTTGTCCGCCCCGGTGCGGGGGGCGGCATCCCGTGGTTAACGGTAGAACAAGCTCGCGGAGAACTGAAAATATGACAGACTTAAAATCGCCGGTTCAAGTTGTGTTGCAGGACGCTGGGTATGAGACCTGGTTGTTGTCTGTCGATGGTCTTCCTGCGGTGGGCTTTGAAGACGATGCTGTAATGGGTTTCGTCTGCCTTTTTGAAGATGCCCCTTCACTACTCCGCCGGTGGAGGGACGTAGAGACGAAGCTGTTGACGGTCCATGCCATGTCCCTTCAAAAGGCCGGAGAAAAAACCTGGAACATTTATTCCGTCTTTCTATCTTCCGGGAGCGCTAACGAGACTCAATCGCGCGAGATTCGATGGATCGAGGAGGATTTGGAGCGAACCAGGAAGATTGCGGCCTCCGGACTGAGCAGTCGGGATGAGATAGTAAAGGCCCTTCTGCCCCTTCTGCCAATACAGCGTCAGCCTCTCCTCGACAGCGAAGATTTTGACTTAACCCAGCGCCTGCGAAAACGGATTGCAAGCATCGCTCCTGATGCGGCTAATGCTGTGCTCGATGACTCCGTTACACCTTCTGAAGTAGTTCGTTTGCTTGGAGCGTAGACATGAAACTGGAATTTGTTGAGCTATCAGGTTTCAGAGGATTTCGCGATAAGGTGCGGTTTGACTTGGCGAGCGGCTTTACAGTGCTGAACGGACATAATGGCACGGGCAAGAGCACTGTGCTCGACGCCATCGATTTCGCTCTAACTGGAACCATCAACAAATTCAGCGTCAAGGCGGCCAAAGGTGGTGGCCTCGATGAACATATCTGGTGGGTGGGATCAGGGAAAGCAGAAGCGCATTCTGTGTCGGTGGGATTCGTTAATGATGCCGAAGAAAGACTTGTTGTTACTCGCAGTCGCGAGAGTGGCTGCACTGTGGCGCCTGCTGAGATCCTAAGTCGGTTGTGCAGTCAGCGATCTGCTCATAAAGCCTCTGTCGAAACTCTGCTGCAAACGACGCTAATCCGCGACGAATTCATCGCTGGTCTCAGTCTTGATCTTCCGGAGCAAACGCGGTTCACCTTGGTGAGGGAAGCAATTGGAAGCATGGTGGGGCCAGATTATTCTGCACGAACGGAAGCTATTTCCAACGCCGCTAGCGCTGCTAAAAACCGGCAGGAGGGCCGCATTAAAGAGATTCAGAATGAACTGGGTAGAACCTTGGGCGAGCTTACAGATGCACGAAGCCTCGCGGAGCGGTCTGCTGATCTTTCAGAGGCCCTGAAGATTATCGAATCACTTCCCATTTCGCTACCGCCTAGTCTTGCAGAAAGAGTTGAGGCGATACAAAGACTGATCGCGGACAGACGGCTCGTCCTGCAGCAACTGGATTTGATGCGGGCACGATTGAAGGAGGTGGACAGTGAGGCTGCATTCTTCTCTTCGTCAAATGCTCGGGAGCAAGTGGATGGGGTTCGCACTGGACGCGAAAGGGCTGTCCAGGAAAAGACACTGGCAGACGAGCGACTGGCTTTGGCCATCAAGACAGATGCCGTAGAAAAGGAGGGTGATGAATTCGCAACGCATATGTCCGCGATCTTGCAGCACGGAGAAGCTATCGGTCTGATTGAGGGACACTGTCCTTTGTGTGACGCTGCGCGCACACGACCCGAGTTTGCTGGGGCGATCGCCGCCGCCCGAGCACGACTGGCAGCACGGGGCGAGCGGCTTGGAACAACCGCTGCCGCTGTAGCCAAGGCTCGGTCCGCAGTCGCAAGTGTGGACCAAGCTCTTGCTGCGGCCAATAAGCGATACACGGACCTTGAGGGGCGGAGGCTTGCATTGGAGCGCTCTCTCGCCACAATCCGCGAGACATACTCCCGTCTTGGATTCAAAGATCCGCCCGCCTCTGCCAAGGCTGCGGAGGAATTGCTCTTCAGAGAGCAAACCAGTCTTGTTCGCTTGGAAAGGGCGTTTGCTATCTTGGAAACCTCGAATGCAATGGATAAGGTCAAGTCTTTGGAAACCCGAGTTGCACAACTTCGCGAGCGCGCCGAACACGAAGCTGCAAGACTCAGTGCTGTTGAGCGAGCTGTTGAGGCCGGACGACAGATAGAAACTGCGGCGAAGACGGTTGCAAATGAAATCCTGATGGAGCAATTCGACACGGTTATGCCGTTGCTCAAGGAGCTATATAGGCGATTGCGGCCACACGCCGATTGGACAGAAATCGAGTCTGATTTTGGCGGGAAGATCCGAGGATCTTTGAATTTTGTCGTTGGAGATGGTCACAACCCTCAGTTTCTGTTTAGTAGTGGGCAACGCCGTGCTGCGGGGCTGGCTTTCCTGCTTGCCGTGCACCTCTCTCGACCATGGTGTGATTGGCGCTCCCTTTTGCTCGATGACCCGGTGCAGCACGTAGATGATTATCGCGCGCTGAATCTTGTGGAAGTGCTCACGGCCATTCGGCGGACGGACCGCCAAGTGATTGTCGCAGTGGAAGATTCAGCCTTGGCTGACCTGTTGTGTCGTAGGTTGCGTAGCGAAAGCTCTTCCGCGGGGCGCGTGTTTGAACTTCAAACCTCAAAGACGGGAACGGCTGAAATCGCCACTACTCGCGACATCTATCCAATGCCGAGACTTGTGTTGCGCGAAGCGCAAGCGTCGTGATGCAAGGGTTCCGATCACGTTGACAAACCGGATTATCACGCATTAGGCGCCAAGAGCAAGCCCGAAGATAGCCAGACGTTCCAGGGTTCTACTGGGGTGCACTACATGTGACACTCGGGGATTGTTGCTGCGGTCTTCCGTAGTGGCGGGATCACGTCGATACGTGGGAAAAGAAACCGACCGGCGATGGGAGCAAGGCGAGGATTTAAGTCTTGTTGAATTCAAGTCTTTCGAATATCAACAGTCGAATCTCGTTGTTGCGAGCGACGAGATCAAACGAGAGATTCTCAAGATCGGAATTCGCAAGCTCGAACGCGCTACTGGTGTTAGCCATCACACCCTGAACAAGATTTTGAAAGGCGAAAGAGTTCGCCGAAGAACGCTTTCGAAGATCACGAGGCGCGCCGCGCGATTCTGGGCTCCACAACACGTGGGGAAATCGTACACCGCTTCGTAACGACTGCAGGGAGTAGCTCGTTGATGTTGGGATCATCCAGAGGTACGGTCTGTGCGGTCTGCAATAGCAACAAGGTCTGGTTTTGTCGCAACGTCATTGCTAGGCTCCATGCGTCTTCGTCCGAAACTCCAAGACTGGCAAGTCCTGAAGCTAGGCGTACAGACGCTAAACCGGGGAAGTTAATAATGTCTTCCAAAGGACCATAAAAAGATCTGGCTGTCCGGTCTGCATCGCTGCCGAAAGAGGAATCGCCGATGCTACCGGACTAAACCAATCAACGAGAGTAGAGCGCACATGATAGGCTTGCCGTCACGCCCGTACATGCCATCCTGAACTATTGTTTCGCATTGCTTGAGGCTGAAACTCGCATAGCTGTGTCCGCCCTCGGCCTAGACCCGTGCTTGGGATTAGGCCTGCACGCCGATACGCCAAATCGGGATTCTCTCGTTTTCGATGTTCTCGAACCAGTGCGCCCACAAATTGAACGCTGGGTGCTGAGTTGGATCGAGCGGGAACCGTTGCGCCGTGTGGATTTCCTGGAGGCCCCAAACGGCAATTGTCGGCTCCGATCTCATCTCTGCGCGAAATTGAGTGAAACTGCGCCGACTTGGGCCAAGCTTGTTGCGCCTTGGGCCGAGTGGGTCGCACACGCGCTCTGGGCGACAGTTTCCAAGCCTGAGAGCAGGGTGCTCCCCCAACACATCTGACCCAACGCCACCGAAGCGAAGCAAAGGGCGGTCCGTACACTCCGGTCATAGTTTCATTTCCCAAAGCTCGAAAGGTCTGTCGCTCATGCGGAGCTTTGTTAGGCGATAGCGAACGAAATCATTGTGCACTGTGCGGAGTAGAGATTTCCAGGACCAATCTCATTGGACTCGCTCGCCGCGGGCGGATTGCTGCCAAGAGTGCGGAATCACGGAATCGAATGTCCGCGTCCCAAAAGCGACAGCACACCTTTAGACGCGGTTGGATTCCTTCAAAACTCCCAGCTTGGCTCACGCAAGAGAGTTATTGCGCAAAGATTCTGCCTCGGCTTGGCAGCGTCACGGTGCCCACGATCGCCCGACTCCTCAATGTGTCCGAACCCTACGCGGCGAAGGTGAGGAGAGGTCAGCATGTGCCCCATCCGATGCACTGGGAGGGCTTGGCGCAACTCGTAGGCGTGTCAAAACTCTGTAGATGACCGCATTCGGAAATTTCGTGGATGATTTCGACATTCACAATACTTTTCACTTGACACAGAACATGGACCTTGATTACATTTTCGCGTTATCCAAAAGCCTGAGGGGGCGAAATAAGCTGTTCTTGGAGGAGTTGATGACTCTCTCACCGAAGCAGTGTTTGTTGCCCACTTTTCCCAGGCTTTTCCACAAACAGGATAGCGCGACAACCTTTGCATTCATAGTCGTGCTGCTACTGCCGGCGTGTTGCTCTGTGGCACTCGCGCAGCAGGACGGTATTCCACCGTTTTCTATCGCCGAACAACATGAGATTGACACAATCAATCTTGTTTCCCTCACTCCGGTACTAAATGTTAAGGTAGTATCAAAATCGGGGCTGATACCGTTCGAGTACACGCTCACCGCCGCTCAATCGTGTGGCGTGACTGGCCAGTATACGCAGTCCTTACTGAGCTGTAGTAACAGCGCCACTTTCACAGGCATGGCTATAGGAATGATTGGGAGTGACTTGGCCTATACTACTGTAGTGCACCCCGCAAAACTAGACACAAGGGGCCGTGTTTGAAGTAAGGGTTAGGGCGAACCGGGCACGAGCGTCGTGCGGGGTTTGTCCGTGGAGTCCGCGGTGCGGACGGTCGTGATTGTACTCCTCGATCCAGCCTGCAATGCTCTGCTGCGCTTGGTCGAAGTTCTGGTATTCGTTGAGCCACACCTCCTCTTCTTTCAAGCTGCGATGGAATCGTTCGATGTAACTGTTGCCCTCGGGATGGTTGTAGGCCGTGCGCCGGTGCGTGATGCCCAACTGGTTCAGAGTTTCGACATAGCGCGCCGAGGTAAACTGGGTGCCGTTGTCAGTCGTCAAAGTCAAACCCGTTCCACGAGAACCGAAAGGCAAAACCTCCAACACGGCGCGGTTGAGCGCCGCCAGAGCTTCTTCCGTACGACAACGCAGACTCAGATCCCAGCCGACGATTTCGCGGGTGCAGCAGTCGATCACCGAGACCAGATACGCCCAGCCCACACTGGGCCCGGCCCAGACCTTGGTCATGTCCGACTGCCAGACGTGATTCGGATGCGGTGCTTCCACCTTGCCCCAGTCCTTTCTGCGCGAGATTTGAAAGCGGCGCTGACGCACTAACAGTCCGCGTTCTCGCATGACACGCAGCGCCCGCTTGCCATTGACCACCAACCCGTGATGCCGCCACAACCACCAGACCACGCGACGATAACCGTAGGCCGGTTTCTCACCGCAGGCCGTGATGATCTCCTCGTCCCGCGAGCGATCGGCACGGCTGGCGCGCGGTTTGCGCCGATAGTAGAGGCTCGACCGGCTGATGGCGAGCGTCTCCGCCACCAGCTTCGCTTCGTTCCCTTGGGCCACCAACTCCCGTGCCGACGAATGAGCTGGCCCGCAGCTCACTCGCCCAGCACGTTTTTTAAAATCTCGATCTGCAAGTGCGATCGGCCCAGCGCCCGCTCCAGTTGCTTAATCCGTTTCTCCTGCTCGGCATCGGGCCGCGCGGCTGCGCTTCTCCCCCCAAGCGCAGCCTTGGCTCCCTCTTCTACTTCGTCTTTCCAGCGGTAATACAGCGTGGGCGCGATCTCGTACTTGCGGCAGGTCTCAGCCACGTTGCCGCTCTTCAGACCTTCCAACACAATCTGCCACTTCTCTTCCGCAGTCCTCTGGACTTTCGGCTTTCTCGGCATTCTCGCCTCCTGGCGGAGGCCCCAAGCCTAACTAACTTCCGTGTCCAGTTCTACTGGGGTGCACTACACTACAGTAACTCAGGTTGACTGTAGTGGGGTGTGGAAGAATTCCTATTCAGGGTGGGGACTAATCACATCAGACGGATTGGATTTTCACCCCATTAACCCCAACGTTGCGCTTGGCGGGTGTGGACAAAACACCTTCACTCAGGCTACAGTCGACGGCTCGGGTTATACGGTGCAAGTGACTGCGTTCAATGCTCCGTTTCCTACATTTACCGTCACATCTGATGCTGGACACACAGCCAGCGGATTGGATGGACCCGCTTTTACGGAAACTGATGTGTTTGGTAATAGCGCAAGCAACGCCGGCGGCAACCCCACTTGGTACACTGATTCTTTGGGGCTACAAACGCTTAAAGTCTACGGCTCAGATTATTCTTATGCAGACAATCCGTACGCGCAGTGGTACGACACTACTGGCACTGCTCAGCAGATAACATTCGTCAAAGGAACATCTATTCCGCTTAGCCTCCACAACACTGGTTGCGCTGCACACACCGACTATCCCCCGTCTATATATCCAATCAGTCGAATACAGTACCCCGACGGCTCCTATATTGGAATCACGATGGAACAGGGATACGCTGGAGCAGGTACGACGACTGGACGAGTTGGGTCTTTTACAACCCGTAGTGGCGGAACGGTGTCATATACATATCCTGAACCGTGCTACACCAATCCTTCTACTCTCACTAGAACAACTCAGGATGGTACTACCAGTTATACAACTTCAGTTGGCCTTCCCCTGTACACGACCACCGTAATCGATCCGGGTGGTAACAAGACAATATACTACATTGCTAGTGGACCGCTCATCGCCCAGCTATTTGTGACCGAAGTAGATCGGTATCAGAATACAGGCTCGGTTGGTAATCCAGTATACGCGCTATTAACGACCGATGTCATATGTTACAACACGAATCAGAGCAATTGCAGAAATACGGTGGCGACTTATCCAATTACGCAGCGCGATTGGTATCATACAATCGCAGGAATGTCCACCAGTTCACGCGTATCGGCCACGTACGATACATATGGAAATGTTACGTCGGTGGCGAAGTATGACTTCGGCGCATCCAGCTATACAACGAAAACCACCACTACGTATGGTTCATGGAACGGTTCATCGTGCGCAGCAGTCGGGAGTAATATCAACAATCTACCGTGCGACGTCCTGACCCAGGCGGGCAGCAACAATATTAGTGAGGCGCGCTATACCTACGATTCCAAAGGCGACCTGCTCATTTCCTACATGTGGAACGGCTCGGCATGGTTAAACAACTGTAGTGCACCCCAGTAGAACTGGACACGGAAGTTAGTTAGGCTTGGGGCCTCCGCCAGGAGGCGAGAATGCCGAGAAAGCCGAAAGTCCAGAGGACTGCGGAAGAGAAGTGGCAGATTGTGTTGGAAGGTCTGAAGAGCGGCAACGTGGCTGAGACCTGCCGCAAGTACGAGATCGCGCCCACGCTGTATTACCGCTGGAAAGACGAAGTAGAAGAGGGAGCCAAGGCTGCGCTTGGGGGGAGAAGCGCAGCCGCGCGGCCCGATGCCGAGCAGGAGAAACGGATTAAGCAACTGGAGCGGGCGCTGGGCCGATCGCACTTGCAGATCGAGATTTTAAAAAACGTGCTGGGCGAGTGAGCTGCGGGCCAGCTCATTCGTCGGCACGGGAGTTGGTGGCCCAAGGGAACGAAGCGAAGCTGGTGGCGGAGACGCTCGCCATCAGCCGGTCGAGCCTCTACTATCGGCGCAAACCGCGCGCCAGCCGTGCCGATCGCTCGCGGGACGAGGAGATCATCACGGCCTGCGGTGAGAAACCGGCCTACGGTTATCGTCGCGTGGTCTGGTGGTTGTGGCGGCATCACGGGTTGGTGGTCAATGGCAAGCGGGCGCTGCGTGTCATGCGAGAACGCGGACTGTTAGTGCGTCAGCGCCGCTTTCAAATCTCGCGCAGAAAGGACTGGGGCAAGGTGGAAGCACCGCATCCGAATCACGTCTGGCAGTCGGACATGACCAAGGTCTGGGCCGGGCCCAGTGTGGGCTGGGCGTATCTGGTCTCGGTGATCGACTGCTGCACCCGCGAAATCGTCGGCTGGGATCTGAGTCTGCGTTGTCGTACGGAAGAAGCTCTGGCGGCGCTCAACCGCGCCGTGTTGGAGGTTTTGCCTTTCGGTTCTCGTGGAACGGGTTTGACTTTGACGACTGACAACGGCACCCAGTTTACCTCGGCGCGCTATGTCGAAACTCTGAACCAGTTGGGCATCACGCACCGGCGCACGGCCTACAACCATCCCGAGGGCAACAGTTACATCGAACGATTCCATCGCAGCTTGAAAGAAGAGGAGGTGTGGCTCAACGAATACCAGAACTTCGACCAAGCGCAGCAGAGCATTGCAGGCTGGATCGAGGAGTACAATCACGACCGTCCGCACCGCGGACTCCACGGACAAACCCCGCACGACGCTCGTGCCCGGTTCGCCCTAACCCTTACTTCAAACACGGCCCCTTGTGTCTAGTTTTGCGGGGTGCACTACAATAACCTCACTAAATCCGGAAGCATCTCATGGAATCCAGGATACAACCCGGCCAACAATCACTACAGTCTGGCGGGCACCAGCTACGACGCGAATGGAAATCTGAAGAATGACACCATACACCAATACACATGGGATGAGTTCGGCAAGCTGAAGACGGTCGATTCCAGTGCCTGTGGAACCAACGGCGAATGCATCACCTACGACGCGCTTGGGCGGTCGGTGGAGATCAGCAACGGCTCGGTTTACACGGAAGTTTGGTACACACAGCTGGGCAAGACGGCCTACATGCAGGGAAGTGCGCTCTCTTATGCGTACTGGCCCACACCGGGCGGGGACACGCTGCTGCAGACCCATGGTAGCGGCTATTCCTACTATTTTCAACACAAGGATTGGCTGGGTAGTGCCAGAATCTCCTCCACTCTAGGCGCTACCATTATCGACGACCGTGCTTTTGCCCCGTATGGAGAGATGTACCAAAACTTCGGGTCAACCTCTTCCAACGAGTTGATCTTCACTGGGGACACCCAGGACATCGCAGTCGGAATTTACGACACGCCCAACCGAGAACTGAACGCGAGCCAAGGCCGGTGGCTTTCACCAGACCCCGCCGGAGCTTCGTGGAATGCTTATGCCTATGGAACTAATCCAAACAGCGTGACTGATCCTAGTGGATTGATAGCCGGTGGTCCCTTCGGAGGTTTTCATTCATGCCCAGGGGGATTCAACGGGTGCTTCAATTTCGACCTGCAAGGTCAAATTGACTATTCTGATCTCGATGGTTTAAATGCTGCACTAACCTCCTACGTTTCCTCTGCCTCCTTTCTACAGCAGTTTATGGACAACGTTAACAATGTCGTAACGGCTGTTTTTAGACCTGAGTTACAAACGTTGAATTGGGCTCTGTCGAATTTTAACCTCTTCCAGACTTTCATCGACAGCGGAATGGCAGACACAAGGGTAACGGTTGGGTGGTTCAAGAACACAGTTCTTAATCCATGGGGCCACATTGCCATGGGAGTCGGAGATAACCCGCTGGTTGGTCTGAATCCGGTTAGTGATGTCCAATTCGCTGCATTCGTAGCGGTTAACACTGTAGGCTGCTTGGGGGGAGTGGCATGCAACCCGTTGGCGATGACAGAGGTCCCTGGCGTGGTTTCGGAGGAAGATCCGAGCAAGGTTTCTGTGGACTCGGTAACGTATTCCATCAGTGCGGAACAGGGCATCGCGATTGAGACTGGTATTGAACTCAGCAGAGCAAACCCACCCAACTATTCAATCCAGGGGCCGCTACCCGCTTGCGACTGCGGTTCTTGGGCCCAGCAAATTTTGGGGTTTGGTGGTATCCCATCAGGTCCGCCGACGTGGAGGCCGGAAACGCTGATGCAACAGTTGGAACAACCCTAGGAAATAATCAGCAGTAATGAGCACAAGGGGAGGTAGGCAGCAGGAGGATGATCGGCACAATGACAAACGGCAACCAGAGCGGCAGGAATACGATAATAATCGGCGTGCTGTTACTGGCGAGCGGACCGAGCCTGAACTATCTGTTCGAGCGCAACAACGTTCTTGCTGTCTGGGAGAATTCGGCATATCCGGTGGGGTGGGCAGATTTGTTCTATCCGCCGTTCTGCGTTTTTCTTTCCCTGACAGGCATTGTCTTGGTCATTGGCGGAGCGGTACGCCGTACCACCGTTCGACGATTACTGCGGTACGCTTTCGCGATTGTGATTCCATTAACCGTTCTCTACACTCTGTTCAGCTTCGCCATGCAGTCTATCCAAACAGGGGCAGATCGCTTAGGCGAGTGCCCCGGTCTCGACCAAGCTGCTTCCAGTTCCAAAGTGATACCCGAGGCCAAGTGGAGGCCAGGTCACCCTGCTGTCGCTTGCGGAGTAGAGAGACGAGGGATATTTTTCTCTTACTACAACGATATTTGGGTTTATGGAGTAACAGACGAAGCGAAGCAGCAACGTGTTCTGGACGAAATAGCCGAGCATTTTCGGCAAGCGCATACGCATCCTGTGCAAGTGATGTTCTACGAAAACGGAACCTGGTCGGTCCGGCAAGGGAAAGGCGGAGCGACCTTCGGGTCAGGTGGTCATGGCAAACTGATTCGGATCGTGAACATCGGATAAGATAATGGGAAAGAGGCATAGCGGATGGCATTTATTCATTGGATTTAAGACTTCTACAAGCCCTTAAAGGCTTTGCTCCCCAATGTGTAAATTGAAAGCCAATCTCATTATCAGCATTGCGCTGGTCGCATGGTGTCTGCAAGGCATGGTTGCCGAAGTCCCAACACGGCCTTCTTCATCAGCGCCTCGGCTTAACAAAGGATTTGTTGAAGGCAAGACCTACATGAATCCCTCTCTTGGACTCGAACTGACCCCAGACCCCGATCTTAAGCTAGGAACTCCCGTGTTAAAGGGTACTCCCGGTACTTTGCCTCTCAGTGTCACGATTGCTGCATGGGGCGAGCCGAAACTGTTTTCGGCCAGAGAGGGGACGGCTTTTTATGCGGACACTTTGGCTTACTATAGCGACGACCAGCGTTCAACCAGCGCATACATGCGGAAGGTGGTCCGTGCAAATCAGAAGGACGGGTTCGAACGCGTAGAGGGCAGTCCGGAAAGCAAGCTGGGCGGGGTTTCATTCGCGCGTACCGATTTTTTCAAGAAAGGCCCGGCCTATGAGGCGGTTTTTGTCAGGTCATGCGATAGTCATGCGTTGGTGTTTGTTTTTGCGGGATCTGGCAGAGACGCTGTAGACAAGCTCATCGCACGAACAGTGTTGAAGCTCGATTTATCCATCTCTGGCTGTGGCACCCGTTCACATGCGGCTTCAAAAAATGAATAAAATGAATAAGGACGCCGTTGCCCCCAACGGTCCAACGCACATTGCTCATCCCCGCATTTGACGCGGGTGAAACGCATATCATAGCACTCGCGACCGCATGAATACTGACGAAAACTGAAGGCAAACGAGAGGGGTGTGTACATGTGTGCATCACGCACATACTATCCCCTCAAACAAATGACGGGGTTAGCTATACGAACGGGAAAAGTGATACACCCCGGACCACAGACTTCGAATCCTGAGGCGGGAGCCCGCTCGCTCGCCAGCAGGAGGGGCCGAGGCGCGCGCGAGCTAGCGAGAAGGAGGGAGCGCTCGAACGGGTCAATGAGTGTAATCGCCTGTGTCTGTTGAAAAAGTCCGTGATCGGAATGTACTCTTGGCTGCGATATGGCTGCCATCGGAGTTTTTCCTCTCACCTCAGCTAAGTGGCAGCTTCCATAGTAGGTGTTATCGGTCGGCTGAGGAACCGCACTAGCCGCTTGATGTTCTGGGCCACGGCTGCCAGGAAGAACTGCTCCCGCACGAACTTCAGTCTGCGCAGGCGCAAGCGACGCAATCCGATCTGATTCTTGAGTTCCGCGAACAAGGCTTCCACCTTCTTTCTTTCCCGCTGGGCAGAGGCAAACTCTGGCGTCTTCGCCAACTCCCGTGCGCGTTGCCGGGCGGGTTCGTCCATGTGGATGGCAAGAAAGCGAAACGCGCCGCTGGTGCATTGCGCTTTTAGCGCACACGCACCGCAACGTTTGCGGGTCCCGATGTAGGCATAGGTGCGGTTCCGCATGCTGCGGCCACCATAGTTCAGTTGCTGCCCCGCCGGACAGCGATAGCTGTTGCTTTCGGGTTGATAGGTGAACCGCTCGGGACCGTAGAACGGACTGTTCTTTCGGTGGATACTGTCGCGGGTTCGCATATAAGGAGTGATGTTCCGATCCGCCAACCATTGCAAGAACTCCCCGTTCCCGTAGGTCGTGTCGGCCGCCACCGATTCTGGCTCTTGTCCTTGCCATTGCGCGAAACGAGTGAGCATGTCTTGCGCGGCCACGGTTTCCTGGCTCATGCGCGCCGCCGTAGCCTGCACTCCCACGATCACGCAGCTTTGATTGTCCACCAGATAGTTGTCGTAGTACCCCATCCGAGCTGGCGTACCACCCTTCGTGGCATAGGTCGAATCCGGATCTGTGGTCGAAACCTGGTCTTGCTCATGTACCGGTTCCTCCACCGGGTTCTGCTGTTCCAGTTCCACCAGATACTGCCGCACCGTGTGGTTGACTTGAGCCACTTCCCCCAACTGCTCACGCGGAATACGGCTCTCCTTGGCTGCATTCGCTTCCACGAAACTGCCATCGACTGACAGGTGCTTCCCTTGCACCAGCCCCACTTCCACACACTGCCGCACGACCTCTTCAAACAACTGCTCGAATAGCTTCGATTCCTGAAACCGTCCGTGCCGATTCTTGGAGAACGTGGAGTGATGCGGGATCTCTTGATCGAAGCCCAGCCCCGTAAACCAGCGCCAGGCCAGATGCATGCGCAGTTCCTCCACTAGCTTGCGTTCGCTGGTGACGCCATACAAATAACCGATCAGCAAAATACGCAGCAGGAGCTCGGGATCAATCGAAGGTCGACCGGTCTCGCTGTAGCTGTCTTTCAATCGCTCGCGCACAAACTCAAAGCGGATGTGCTTTTCGATGAGCCGCAGCAGATGATTTTCTGGAACTTGATCTTCCAGGCGGAAGTAGTAGAACAGCGCTTCGGAGCGGTCGTGTTGCCCCATCATGATCAGCAAGCCTCCGACGATCGAAATCCAACAGAGCATGGGCGGATGCTTTCTTCTTAACATGCTTCTGCTGAATTTCATCCTGCTAATCGACGTGACTTTTTCAACACCCACGCCTGGTTACGTCAACAAGGGGCTCGAAGCGCCAAGTTTGGATAGACTGGACGGTATGTATCGAACTGTCTTCGTGCTCCATTCCGCCCTTACTGCGAATGCAGTTGCCGACGCTTTACGGCATTCGATTGACCAACGCCGTTGGACGCCATTCTCCCTGTCCGGCTGCAAAGGCAACCTCCCACTTCTGGGCGAGGTTGGCGAGAATACGTTCGAAGTGCAAAAACGCAAATATTACCGGAACGACTTCGCTGGGCAATTCTATGCACGATTCGAGCCAGAGCCCGGAGGAACCAGAATAGAGGGCTACTTCGATTCGCCCGGATGGGCAAGATGGTTCATGCGGTTCTGGCTTGGCGCAGTAGTCCTAATGGGAACACCGATTTTTATCAAGACAATCATTGACATTGCATCGGGGAGCCACTACATGAGCGGGGATAGATGGGTCGGGCTTATCGTTCCGCCAGCTATGGTGTTTTTTGGCACTGTCTTGCCGAAGTTTGGCCGTTTGCTCGGCAAGAAAGACGAACGGTTCATCTTGGAACATGTTCAGAATACGCTCGCTGCGCGTATCGAAGAACCGCCGCGTGCGTAGTTGTTCTAATATCGCGATATCACTCATTGACCCAGTCGGCCAAAATCTCAATGAGTGAAATCGCCTGGTTACGCCAGCTATTGTCTAGAGTGCATAGACCGCTTTCACTGCGACAGAAGTATTCCGGTCCGGCGCTCGCCATCCTTCAATTCGATAATCTGCGGTTTCCCACGAACAAAACCTGCCCTGCTGGTGAAACTAACGCTGTAGCGACCGGGCTTTAAATTGGAGAGGAAGAATTTGCCATCCGGTCGAGGAATAACACTGCGGACGGTATTCCACGGCTTGTCGTCTGCACTGACGGTGTCTGCGTTAACCCAGCCGTCGATCTTCGCACTCCCATTGGATTGGACTACACCGCCGATGCCTCCTGCCTCTTTGACGACGATGCGTGTATGGCATGCCGCGCTGTCAGCATCCCGGCTATCAATCGAGACAGAAGGGACCTGATCCTCGTCAAGAATCGCAGTGTCGGTGTATGCGGCGCTCAAGTTGGTGGGAAGACCGAGAATCAGTTCGTACGTTCTGTAGGCAGTTCTTCAAACGTAAAGGAACCAGCAGCATCCGTCGCCGTCGTCTGGGCACTCCCTCCTGCGACGCGCTTTGCCTGTACAGTGACACCCGAGAGTGGCGTAACATTTTCACCGTCGTCTGTTTCTGTACCACGCATTAGAACGCCAACAAGATCTGGCATTCGTTGTCCGACAGCTAGTCTGCGGAGACTGCGCAGTTCGACTTCACTGTCCTGAATAGGTGCGGTAAGGGAGCAGATACCCGTAATGAACCCGTCCCCGTTCCTTGAGGCATCTATCAGATACTTGACCCCGATCTTGAACCTGTATCCACAATCGCCGCCGCCGAAACCAGTCCTGATGCCGACAACTTCCCCTACTTTCTCAGTACCGCGAAAGCTCTCAAGGACCCTGACTTGAAACAAGACGCGGTCGAATGTGAGTTTGTCATCTGAAGGCATCACGCGTCTCGAAAGGACTTCACCGACAAAGTCGGCGTCGAGATATCGATGGACACCGCAAGTAGTTTGGCGGGTGCAACTGCACGCCCAAGACATTGTTCCATGTCCTAGCACAAGTAACGTCAACCCAAAGAGAATGTGTCGAATGAGGATTCCGAGAGTTTTCATCGCTATTCAAAGATCGAAAGCAGAATGGAAATCTTGCAAAAAGAATACTCTGGCAAGGCATCGTTGGCGATAAATCGCGATTACACTCATTGATGGCTAGTGCGGCTTCTTTGGCGCGGGAAGGTCCCCCAAGAACAATTCCAGGGCCGCAGACGGGTCAGCGGACCCTTCGATTTCCTTGTAGATGTCACTGAATTTCAGTCGCACGCCAGCGAGCATTTCCTTGTCCGTCAGAAGGCGATCCAGCAGCTTCTGCCAGTTGGGAACCTCACGATGTTCAAGCACCAACTTCAAAGCGATGTTTTCAAGGAACAGATATTCAGTCGCACGCAGGACAGCGGAGAGGCGCTTCTTCTCTTGGTTGGTCATGGCAAGGGAGAGCAGCTTGAGAAGTACAGTCTAATCTAGGGAGAACGCGGTGTGGGATGGGTGGACCATCCTCAATTGTTGAAATATCCCGATTACACTCAGAACCCCGGTCACAGGGTCAATGAGTGTAAACGCCTGGTTACAACATTGGACTTCCCCGCCGATGCTTTAAGATTAAGTTGCATGCCAACAAAATGGGCAAGAACCTTCTTTGACCGTCACTTCCCATAGCTAAAGTTATTGGTTCTTGCGAAAGGGCTCCGTGAACCGCAGGATTGCGGCGGGGCAGAGAACCTGCCCCGCCCGGTTAGTGGCCGTCTTCCTGGCTTTGGGTCTGATCCCTCAAACATCCCAAGCCAGGAGACAGCCGATTTCCACCCGCGATCTGCCACGGGTAACACCGTACATCGTTTGGTTACTGCACGGAGATGACAGCACCAACTGTACCTATGCAGTCGCCATTAGAGGTATACGACACTAATACCGAGGTGTCTCCTGCCGCAAACGCGTTAGTGATGTCGTGGCCCGTGTCGTCCCACAGTTGCGGCAGGGGCCAGCCCGAGCTGCCGTCCCAGTCACTGTCGCCCGTTTCTCCACCCGGCCCTGCGACGAGAACGGAAGCACCGCCCGGGAATCCTTGTACGGTGGTCGTCTCGTTTGAAATGAGGATGGTACGGCTAGACCCGATCTGTCCGTCGTAGCCGAAGTTGTCAAACAAAACTAGACCTCCGGTAGCGGGCACCGGCAGGTCGTAGCTATTAGAATATGAGAGGGAGAAAGTAGTTCCCGCCTGACCATCAACCAGCCCCACGGTGGCGACACCTGTTCCGACAATAACAAGCGAAGCACCTTCGGCAAGCGGGAACACTACATTTCCATCCCATGGATCCTCGCCGTCGCTGAGGCCGGTAGCGTTCTTGTTAAGGACGATCCTGTAGAGGCCGTTGCCGGTTGCGACGCTAGTTGGCACAGCCGCCCTGAAGACCCAAGTCCCTGCGCTTCCCCAGCATGGATCGCCACCTACAGCGATCAATGTGCCGATTAGTTGTACCCCGCCCGGAGTGCCCGTCGGAAATTCGCGCTGTAGTAGTACTTCCGACACTTTTTTCAGCAGGGTGCTCGAAGGAGTAGACCCAAAGAGCACCGCCCAATAAAGCCAGGCCGCCTGCGTTGGGCCGGTAACGCCGCTGATGTGGATCTCACCCTTGATCCGGTTGCGCAAGGCGACGCCACCTGTGCCATAGGACGCGTTGCTGTATGCAGCGGTGACAGGGATATTCGATTGTGGCGCGTGTGTGAGACCAGCCGTAAAGCCAGATCTGGTTGTACCCAACCAATGCGAGTTCTGTTGTGCACTAGCAACGCCGCCTACGCTCAAAAGCGCGCTCATTGCAAGCGCCATTACGATCCTTCTGTAGTTCATATTGATCCTCCTAGGAGTTGTGATGAGATTTTCTAACTTTGCACGAGCTGTGCGATTTAACCCTAGTGGTCTATTCCTGGTGAGGGCACTTCGGGGAAGCGTAGTGGCCTACGCCAAACCAGTGGGATTTTATCGCCTTCCAAAGAAATGTCAAGACAATTCATTGACCTCGACCGGAGCGGTCGCTGAACTCTAATCTCAACGGGTCAGTTGGCGTAATATCCCGATTTCACTCATTGACGGGACTCGGTTTCTACTTCCTAGGCTTGAATCCGCGGGCCGACGCGGAACACGTGGCTATTCCGTCTTTGTTGTGCCGCGCCAACGCTATTCTTCCTATTCTTCCAACTCGCTTTCCTCTGGCGCATCGGTGGGGCTCTCAAACTCCATGCGATAGCCGTCGGGATCAGTAAGCGGAACAACCCACATGCGGTTTCCTACAAACGGGCGTTTCCGTGTCTGAATTCCACGCGATTTGAAGTCGCGGTAAAGGGCTAGCGCGTCTTCGCACTGGAAACAGACATTTACTCCAGTCCCAAGCGTTTCCTTTGGCCTGCCTTCCAGCCGGAACTCCTGAAGCATGATGGCGGCCTCGCCAAGCTCAAGCCAGCACCAGCGAATTCTCCCGTCGGGGTTGTCCTCCGCGCGATCCGGAATCCACTGGTTTTTCATCTTGAACCCGAGCCCGTCCATATAGAACCGCAGCGAAGCTTCCATGTTGGTCACTCCGAAAAACGGCACTGCCTGTTTGACGTTAACGCTCGTAGTGGTTGCGATGGTCACGGATCACCTCACCAGATCACTGCTTATCGTAATGCAAGCCGCAACTGTCGTAATATCGCGATAGCGCTCAATGACCCCTCAATGAGTGAAATCGCCTGATTTCATCAGTTGAGGGTTTACCCCTGGGGTAAAATGCTCGTCTCCTCGACTCGGTATCAGCGAATTGCGGTCGTGCTGAATCAACCACAAATGGGAGTGAGAAGGCAAAGCGGAAAGGATGATAAGCATGGAATCAGAGATCAAGATCGGCCAGCAATTCGAGTTCGCGATACATGCAGATAAAGGGTTTAGGCAGAAAGCGGTCGTAACCCGAATTTTATCAAATCGGGAAGAAGGACTCGGTCCGGAGGCGGACTATTACATCGCCGATTGGATTGAAGCGAGAACACTCTCGGAACAGCCAAAGGCGCTGGTCTTCGTGCTTGCAAACGACGGAAACGTTTATTTGAATGGCGAGTGGGTTGACATAATCGTGGACCTTGCCGCGTAGCTGTTGCGGGTAGTGCGTGAATCGCGTAATTCAGGCGGGAATTGTCGAATCTGTTGCGAATGACATGATCTCGAAACTGTCGATAAATCCCCATATCACTCATTGACCCGGTTCTGAGTGCGAACGCCTGGTTACAACAAAAATGAGGTTGCTGGAAGCGTGTCGATTAACGAACAATATTGACGCACCCGGATACGAAGACAAGCCGAGATGAAGCGTCCTAGCATTGAGGTACAGAAGGAAATCGCAGAGTTTGCAGCTGCGAATCCTGCCATGACGTTCAAAGCGATTAGTGTGGCGTTGGGATACGAGTATGCAGATGTCTCGTACGCCATTCGTCGTCACTTGCCGGACCGAAAACGTGTTTGTGACGTACCCAACGTGACTACTTCACCGGTAGTGCCCCACAACCGAGTCCTTGCGTTCTATGAGGAACACCCTGAAATGTCGTACCGCAAGATGGGGCTGTTGCTCGGTCTTAGCGGCGAACGTGTTCGTCAGATAGCAAAGAAGCACGGACTGTCGCCGCATAGTAGGAGACCGTGAACTTGAGTGTAATAACTGTTGAAAGATCCCCATTACACTCGTTGACGGGGTAGCCCGCCATACTCCTTCCGCCAGCGGTAGAACGTCTGCATCGTGATCTCGGCTTCCTTGCAGGCTTGTGGGGTGGTTTTTCCGTTCGCGACGCTTACTTCGATCTGCCGCAGCATCGTCACGATCTGCTCTGGTTTGTACCTCTTGATCGGCATGGCCAGCTTTTCCTCCAAGTGGATTCTCTCTCATTCCACCTGGTACAAATTTCGCCGGTCACGTCAGTTCGTGTGTGGTTCGGCAGCTTGACAATAGTGTTTCAGAGGACTAGCGTTGAACGTGAGGTGGTTTCCACCTTCCCCTCTTTCAGGTTCCCTGAAACTAAGTCAGCCCATCTGAAGTTCTCTCCTCTTAGCGATAACAACCTGTGGAGGTTGATATGTTTGCACGCAATGTCTCTTTTCATCTGAAATCGAACATGCTTTCTGATTACACCCGGACCCTTCAAAACGAAATTCTACCGTTACTTCGCAAGCAGAAGGGCTTTAAGGACGAAATCACATTATCAAATCCCGGCAGCCTGGAAGCGACTGCAATCAGTCTGTGGGAGAACAAAGCTAGTGCAGAAGCTTACAACACGAATACCTACCCAGCAGTGTTGAGAACACTTGCAAGGTTCATCGAAGGAACGCCCAAGGTTCAGACGTGTGAAGCCGTCACCTCGACCTTCCATAATGTCGCTGTAGCAGTGTAAGCGGGATCGTCCCCGTACGGGGCGGCCTCCTTAGAAGGCCGCCTCTCTTTTCGAAAGTACATACGCATCTCTCCGCCATCCTTAGCGAGGCGACGGTCTTCTGCGTGACTGGAGGCCATCGTGGCTAAGAACAGTAGAAACCATTTCAATAGTTTAGACATTCCTACACAACTAAGCAGACGTTTAAGACGGTTTGCCGACCGCTCCCAAGCACTGATGATGGGAAAGAGCGGGACATCGCGGCCGTGCTCTAAGCCTGCAAGGTTGGCGCCGACATCGACTGGCGACATGAGTGTTGAGAGCGAATCATACTTCATGATCGGGTCGCGTGACTTAGAGAAACGTATTAGGTTCGAAAGCGCTTGTCGTTCGCTGACGTCGGCTGACACATTCTTCACCATAACCAGTCGAGCGTGATGGCAAATCAGCGAGGGCATGGGAAGCCTTCTCGTTTTTGCATATCTGGTGGAGCGCCGTCTGTGCGCTCCCTTTATTCGAAAGAGCTGGTCACAAGAAGCGCCGGTCTTGGGTGGCGCTGCGCCTCATGGAGAATTATGAAATCCGTAATGTGCTTCTTGATTATCGTTGTATGGCCGTTTGCCTTCGTGCAGGTTCCTGCCGTGCCAGATGTCTCGGGTCTGGTGTCAGGCCGCAGAGCGCCCGCGCTCCCAGTAGCAGTTTTGCAACCCGCTCCCTTCGAGTTTCGAGGGATTCGGATCGGTGATGAAAAAAGGGAAGCCGAACGAAAGTTCCTTTCCTGGAAAACACCCTCGCGTTCTTCGAACCCCGGCTTGTGCGGCTCCGATGGCATCAATCGAATCGAAACTTGCACTGATGTTTTGGATACCGGAGAGTACGTGAACATGACGATGTTGGATCGGAGGGTAGCCCAGATCTACGTATCCACCGACAGTCGCACACACGGGAATACCTACAACAGCTACGTCCTTGCGATGATGGAGAAGTACGGCAGCCCGGACAAACTCGAACCTAGGCCAGGCCGCAATGGTCTTGTGAATGAGTTTGCCGGAGACAATCTCCGCTGGTCGAAGAACGGCCAGTACATCGAGGCCCATCGGATCGAACGCTCCGTCACCATCGGAAGCGATTCACTCGATGCTAAAATGGACGAGCTAGAGAAGGGGCAGCATATCTAAACGGCCTCCTGCCGGCTTCGTCAAGCTCGTTGGCATGCCTTTCAAAGTGGGTCGGAAATCGGTCCATTCTTTGCGGGCCTGCCTAAGTTCCATCAGTTACAGCTTCTCACCCCCGGCAGCGTGGCGAAACACAACCCGGTCAATATTGCTCAGCTTTTTCTAGATGCCTGGAGGATAGTTGCGGAGAACAGGTTCCGACACGGTGTAGCCCGCCATTGTCCTCGAAAGGCGGCGACGAATGAAAGTCAATATCCGAGGATTGCTTTGGGCTTTAGTAGCCTGCCTGGGGTCGTGGCATGCGCCCGTATTTGCGCAGTCCACCGATAACAAACAGAATCTACTGGCGTGCAAGAACGGTTGGGAGACCTGCGATCGCTCCAAGTTGACCCAATCGGAGTTGGCCGAAGTGGCCGTCACGGACCATGCACGCATCGTTTCGGATTGTAGGAGCGGCTTGGAATCCTGTGATCATTCGAAACTTACCGGACCGGAAGCGATTGCGTTGGTTGGGGCAGAGCGCCAGCATAACTTCTCCGATTGTAGGGACCGCCGCGAAACCTGCGACCACTCCAAATTGACTCGATTGGAAGCGGGCGCATTGGCTATCGCCGAACACAAGCGCAGCTACACGGCATGTCTTGAAGGCCACGGTTATTGCGATCGCTCCCAGCTGACGCCATTTGAAGCTGGTGCGATCCCGCCCGAACGTCACACCATTCCTCGGTAGGGTTTTGCCGAGGCTGAGTGGGAGACGGCGACAACTAAGCGGAGACACAGGGACATGAGACACTTTGGGCAGCGATCCGATGAATCGAGTTGCGGCCCCTTATCGCGTGATCACTGAAGGCGGAAGGTACCGAGAGTTTGCCCTGTCACGGCGGGGCCAGTGAGCAACATTGAACAGACTTGAATTTCGGAATAGATTAGCGTGGTTGGTGTGGGAGGAGCGCCCGCCCTTAGCGAATATTTGGCTGTAAGACATGGTGTAGCCAAACCTCCACAATCGCCCCTCCCCTCTTTCGCCGCCACTTATCCCGTCCAGATTTGCTGATTCAAAGTACATTTAGCGCCGCCCGGCTTGGATCGGTGGGACGGGCGTCACGGAGACTGCGAAATGACGGTTCAGCTTTTGATTGAGGTCGTAATAATCGCGGTTGTGATCTACGTGGCAGTTCGTTTTTTCAGGAAAAGGGGATAGCCCACTCGGTGAGCGCGTGTGTGATCTACTAGTCTTGCTCGGCGGGAGACAACACCTCCAGAATTGGGGCGCCCGAATCAAGGTTAGGCGCACCGGGGAGTCCGAGAGTGCCACCCCTGATTTCCCGCACGATCGCCCGCGCCTGCGCGATCTCGTCCGCGTAGTTGGCGAAATATCGCGATTACACTTATTGACCCATTGACCCTGGGGCCAGCCAATTCTCAACGAGTGTAATCGCCTGTTAGCGACAGGTGACAAAGTAGCGACGGTTGAAAGACCGCAAGCTCCTATAGTCCTGTGCGTTCTTAGACTGGGTACTGAGGAGGGTGGTTGCATGGCGAGAAAGATCCCGCTCGTTGCTCTGGGTCTTATTGTGTTGATGTTGGTTGCGGCCAAGTTGTTGTTGCCCAGCTACGTGACCAGTCCTCGGCAAGCGCGGGAACGCGTTCTCCGGCAAGATTTGCGTACCATGAACGCCGTCATCACTCAATACACTCTCGACAAGCAATTGCCGCCCCATTCACTCGACGAGCTCGTGGTAGCCGGATATATCAAGGAAGTGCCTAACAACCCGATGACCGGACGGAAAGATACGTGGATTCTGAAGTGCTCTAGCAATCTTTCAAGAAGAGGGATCGTGGGCATCGACAGTGGCTATAAAAACACCTCCAACAAAGGAACTCTTCGTTGCGCCTGAGACACAAGACTGGTGAAACATCCCCATTACACTCACTGACGCGGCGAGAGGGGTACAGGCGGCATTGTGCTAATCCAAGCGATGCAAACTCCAAGTCAATACGTTTGGCTTTCGTACGCGCCAATGTCGCAGCCGGTGGTTTCCCCTCCCCCGGGACGCGGCAGGCCGCGCTGGTCGGTCTTCAGAAGGTTCCCTGCAAAGTCACGGCAGCCGGCGGGATTGCCCGCGTCGAGTGCCGGGCTCCCTTTCTGCAGCGCCATCGTTTGAGTGGGACCTCCGTTGTTATGCAGCGCGCCGACCTTGGGAATCTTCCCATTGAGATCCCCTGGACCGCTGAAATTGCATGTACTGTCGCTGCTCAGGTTGTAGCCGTCGGACGTGATCGTCCCGGCACAGTTCCCGCCGTTCGCGCTGTTCGCGACAATACTGTTTTGGATAAGAACCGAGCTTCCTGCATTGCTTAGAGCCCCGCCGCCGCCGATATTCTCGGGGTTGGTGCCAAAAGTCGAATTGCTGATCTGGACGGTCCCCCCTTGGCTGTAGATCGCCCCGCCGCTCGTCGTGGCGCTGTTCTGGCTGAAGGTACTGTTTGTAACGGAGAGGGTCCCCGCATAGGTATAAATCGCGCCGCCGTAGCCCGCGTTGTTCCCTTGCGACGAATTGGTGCTGAACGTGCTGCCCGTGATCGTCAATGTCCCGCCATTGCAGATGGCGCCGCCGGAGGTGAAGTTATTATTCGCGTAGTTGTTGAAGAAGGTCGAGGCCGTGATTGTCATTGTGCTGCGGTTGTCGATGGCGCCGCAGCTCGCGCTGTGTCCGAAGAAATAGGGGCTGTTCCCACTGAAGTTGGTATTGCTGATGATCGCCATCCCGGTGTTAAGGATGGCGCCGCCGGAGAGCGCCGTGTTCACATAGAAATTGCTTTTATTGACGGTAAGCGTACCGGAATTGTCGACACCTCCGCCGCCCGAATAGCCAACACCGTTCTTGATGGTGAGATTCGACAGCGTAAGACTGATGCCGGCGCCGACCGTGAAGACATTGGTTCTGTTAGTGCCGTCGATGATGGTGGTCGCCGCCTTGGCGCCGTTCAGCGTCAGGTTAAACGGGATGCTTAGATTTTCCTGGTAGGTGGCCGCGGCGATCTGAATGGTGTCGCCGGACGCCGCAAGCGAGATCGCATGTCCGATGGTGGCGCAGGCCGTGGCTTTCGTTTTGCAGTTATTGCCGTCGTCGCCGTTGACCCCATTGACATACCATGTGCCAGCGAGCGCTGGGGAACACAGCATGGTCAGAGCGACGAGAACCTGGATAACGCTGCCTTTCAGCATGGTGAATCCTCCCAGCAAAAACCTGCTTGCGACAACCGCCAAAGGGCCTCATTGTAAGTCGTGAACCTCAATGTTTCAAGCATCGTCCCGAGCCGTTCGACAGCCGCTTTCAGCTTCTTGTAATCGTTTGCTTCTCCCGGCATTCTATTGAGCATGCGATCTTGCACCCCGACCAGTGAAAGGAAGCGATGTCGCATTGATGAGAGCGGATTGGGCCTCCAGATTCAGATGCCAGGATTCGCAGCCGTGTCTGAATCTGTTGAAGTTCGTTCATCCATTCCGACCGGGCACATGATTCAGGTGAAGGTGACGGGAGTCAATGAATTCGTCACAGTGAATGCGAGAGATATCTGCCTGATTATTGGCCTGCGATGTTTAGGTCTAGAGCAGAGGCACGTCAATGAAAGGCCAGAACTTGACATCGTACGCGAAAGGTCAATTGATGATAAATCCTTGATTACAACAACAGAAGATGCAAGTCTGCGACCCCGTGTCCACCTGGACGCGCCCGTGTCTACTCGGAGACGGGCGGCTTTCTTGAAAGTCTGCGATTGGCCTACCTGGAGGTTTGGCTCGTGGCATGCTAGAGGTGAGGTGAGGTGAGGTAAAAGAGCTACTCATGAAGCCTACTGGTGTCCTACATGTCCTTGCCGTTTTCTGCTTGCTTTCCCTTGCCGCTGCGCAATCAAGCAACAAGGAAGGACATAAGTCGAGGCCAAGTTCACGTGCCTACATTACCCAGTATTACATCGAAAATCCTAGTCCTAGCTCAACCTACGAGACAGGGCCTCTCCACATCCTCTTCAGCGACGGAACTCATGTCGTCCAGGACTTGCCGCCCAGGGAGAAGAGCACAGAGAACAACATCGTCTTCAATCAGGAAGGCTTTTCCGATGTTCAATTGGCCGAGGACCGGAAAACAATCGGCTGGACTGAAACCTACGACAACTGCGGTACTTCGTATGCCGTTCCCTTGTTTGTTGTGCTTTATCGCTCAAGGAAGATTATTCAGCGCATACATTCGGGACAAATGGTCTGGAACTGGATGTTTGTCGATCGCGGCGAACGGGTGGCCGTTGTATGGGGCCCAACTCATGGTCCAGAGGTTGGCGATTACATGCTGTACGACGTAAGGACGGGTAAACTCCTTGCCGAGGTCTACGGAGACGCGGAAATCCAGGCGCTCAAGCCACATGCACCGCAGTGGGCGAAGAGACTAGAAGAGCGTTTGAATGGAGTCACGCAGGGGAAATGACTCTCCTTAATTTGTTGTTGAAATATCCCCATTACACTAACTGAGAACCGCCCGGTTCTCCCCTGGCCCAGTCCGGCAATTCTCAGTTAGTGCAAACGCCTGTTTGAGACAGTTGCATCCGAATAGGCAGTGACTCGCGAAGTCCGTCGTGCTTTTCATTCCTGCGATTCCAGGCGACGTTCTCGATAGGAATGGGTCCCCCAGTAGTACAGTTGATCATGCGGGTGTCAGGGATCGCGAGATGAAGAAGGCCACGCGGAGTATCGTAGGGCTCGTTTTGGCGGGGCTGGGCGTTGTGTTCTATTTATGGTTCACCCCTGGACGCACTCCCGCCATCCACGGACCTAACAGTATCGCGTCGCTGGAACGCATTCGCATCGGTGACGTAGATCAGTACATTCTTATTCGCGGAAACGACTCTTCGCTCCCAGTTTTGCTTTTCCTGCACGGTGGTCCCGGGATGCCCGCCATGTATCTGGCTCACGCTTTTCAGTATGAACTGGAAAGGGAATTTGTCGTAGTGCAGTGGGATCGCCGTGCGGCCGGAAAGTCATATCGCGAAGACATCAGCGGCACACTCACCACAGAACAACTTGTCGCAGACACGGTTGAGTTGACCAACGTGCTCCGCGCCCGGTTCCACAAGGACAGAATTTATCTTGTGGGACATTCCTGGGGCACCTATCTGGGAATGCTCGTGATTGCGCGACATCCAGAGCTTTACCACGCTTATGTCGGGATCGGACAGCTCGCCCGCTCGTTCCCCATCGCTGGCATTCAGGATGAATACATTCACCAGACTGCAAGGCGGATGGGAGATCAAGACGCCATCAAGGAACTGGAAGAGAAGGGCGCGAGGGTCCGGGAAACGCTACTCTTCAGATTTGGAGGTGAAATCCATAAAGCGAAGTCGTTTACGCCGTTATTACTGACTGGGTTGGCCGCTCCCGAGTATAGCCTTCGCGATGCCTGCAACATTCCGAAGGGCGTGTCGCTATATTCGAGAAACTTCGTCTACAACTCGATTTCGGGCGAATTGATGGATGTCATCACGCAAGTGAAGATTCCCGTCTATTTCTTCACAGGGCGCTATGACTACACCGACCCATTTGCGCTTACGGAACAGTACTTCTCCAAGATCAGTGCGCCGGACAAGCACATCGTATGGTTTGAAGAGTCCGCACATTTCCCTTTCTATGAGGAGCCGGCAGCCTTTGCAAGGCAGATGCGGGGCGTGCTCACAGCAACCAGTCTCCAAAATAACTGACAGCAAATCTCCCAGCACAACTCGGAAATAATCACGGGTGCTTGTGGCCGGAAAACCGGACGAAGTGGTAACTGTCGAAATATCCCGATTTCACTCATTGACCCTGCGAGGGGGTTTTGAGCGCTAACGCCTGGTTTCGTCAACAACCGACAGTTGTCGCGAGGATGCGAAGATGTTTGCGGACGCCTGCTTCTAGTCAGGCATTTTGAAACCCCGTGACGCTCTCTAGCGCCTAGAAACTGGTTCACGCTAGGCGGCGGAATTCCTTGGTGCTAACTTCGGCGATTCCAACGCCCAGCAGGGAAAAAGCCGCCGGTATTAACACGAATCCGGGCGGCACTAGTCCCAGCGATTCCAAACGGGCAAAGAACAACTGGTAGTGGTTCACGAAACCCGACATCGTGAATCCGACGACAAAGATCAGCCCCACAAAAGTGCCCAGGATCGCACTCGGAAGCAGAGATGCCGCGATGGGTTGAAGCCGCGCTCCCCCATTGCGGCGTGAGAGAATCGCTCCGAGCACGCCGCAGATCGGGAGCAGGCACCACCACCACATCGGCAATTGGCCGCCGAGCAGCCAGATGACTTTGTGCCGAATGTGATCCAGTTCAAGCGCCCAATAGAAAAAACAGGCTGCCGCGGACGTCAGCAGCCCGGGCAGAGCGACCTCGTGGATGAAACCAATCATAAGCTCCTCCTGTAGAAACCGCATTACGAGCCAGACCCTGCAACGGCCTTCGATCTGGCCAATGGTGTGTTGAAAGGCCACCTCTGCCGGCAAGCCCTCGCATAGGAGAGCTTCGTAGCTGTCTTCGAGATGGGCGGCCAATTCCTCCGTGAATTCCGGCGAACAAACCCCGAGCACGCGGAAATTCTTGCGGACGATCTGCTTCCAATCAAGCATTTTGAAACCCCGTGACGCTCTGTAGCGCCTGGAAAAAGGCACGCCACTGAGCACGGAGCGGCGCGATTTGTCTTCTGCCAGAAGCCGTGAGCCGGTAGCAGCGGCGGCGGCGGCCGTTGGGCAAGGTTTGCCATTCCGCCTTGACCCAGCTCTTTCGCTCCAATCGGTGGAGCAGGGGGTAAAGAGAAGCCATATCGAAGCGCAGCACGCCTCCCGTTTGCGCCTCGATCTGCTTGGCGATTTCATACCCGTGCAGCGTATGTGCGGCGAGCAGAGTCAGGACGGCGAGTTCCGCGCTGCCCCGCTTGATTTGTGCGTTGACCGATGCCATTTGGTCTTACTCTCCCTATATATAGAATGACTATATACATAAGCCTGCGCCGATCAAGATGACCAAAGGGACATGACCTTGCCAGCCTGAATCGCCGGATGGTTGGCGAAACATCCCGATATCGCTCACTGACAAAATCTTGCCCTCGACACTTCGACAGAGTAGGGTTCGGGTTTCGACCCGCTCCCCTCTTGAAAACACAGTCGCCCTTGACCCCTTGACCAGCAAAACCGTGCCACAAACGTGACCCTTATTCCGCTGTCAGATGCAGCACGACCGCCATTCTCGCTGGTTTCCCAAAGTGCCTCCGTGCGGGCTTGGTTCTCGGGTAAGTAGTTGATGTCAAAATGAGTTGAGAAGAAATCGCGACCTGAAGTTGGATGACCGACAGTCAGCCGTCCTCATCTCTTCCAAAATTTTGATACTGAGCTAACGGATTGGAGATGACCTATGTGGCAGAGAATTCTTCCCTCTCCGCCATTACCTTTGTTTTCTTTACTTTAACTGCCTATACTACCTATACTACTACCAGATTTAGCGATTAGTAGTATAGGGGGCACCATGAACCGGGAAGTCAACCTTACCAAGCTAGTCAAAACCAGCAAGGGGCCCAGGTACAGCCCGGTAGTCTGGGCCACGAATGGCCGCATCCGTCCTGATGTGGTCATGGTCAACGGGCTACCCGAGCGGCACACCGAGGGCGCTTACTACCTTGAATGGCGCGAGGGCCCAAAGCGGGTGCGCCTATCCGTGGGCAAAGACGCCGTGGACGCGGAAGGCCGCCGCAAGCGCAAGGCCGCCGAACTGAACGCGGTGAACGAAGGCGCGGCCCTTGTGCCCGCGGCGGGTGGCCCCCGGTCGCTGCCCGCGTTGGTCGCTGAATACCTTGAGGAAACGAAGCTCACCAAGAAACCCAAAACGCTAGCGGCCTACGGCACAGCACTGCGCTACTTTCTGGAATCCTGTCACAAGCTCAACATCGAAGATCTGGACCGTAGGGACTTGCTCAAGTTCTGCGCCTTCCTTCGGGATGAGAAAGACCAAGCCCCGCGCAGTGTCTATAACAAGTTTGAAAATCTCATGTCCT
Source organism: uncultured Acidobacteriaceae bacterium (assembly GCA_963789205.1). Taxonomy (GTDB): domain Bacteria; phylum Acidobacteriota; class Terriglobia; order Terriglobales; family Acidobacteriaceae; genus Acidiflorens. The sequence continues at coordinate 142,267 of CAWBJV010000004.1, read as the reverse complement.
TCCTCAAGGCGCAAGGGACGCGCGGCCTAGTGGGCAAGAATGATTGGCCCCGCTTCACTGAGGAAGAGCCGGAAATATACGAAGCGGCGGAACTAGACAAGCTCTTTGCGACCTGTGGCGCGGAAGAAAGGCTCTGGTATGAGTTTTTCTTGATGACCGGGGAACGTGAGCAGGAAGTTATGTTCACGTACTGGACGGACGTTAACTTCGCAGCGTCCACCGTGCGCGTGAGCCACAAGCCCGATAGGGGATGGACACCGAAGGCGTACAAAGAGCGCGAGATTCCTATTCCCGCGAAACTCACCAAGAGCTTACGGGCATGGAAGGCGAAGGCGTCGAAGGGTTGTGCCCTCGTGTTCCCAACTTCGGGATGCAGACCCAAGCTAGATTTTCTCGATTGCCTGAAAGCGGCGGTCAAGCGGACCCGGCTAGACCCCGATAACTTTTGGCTTCACAAATTCCGGGCCACGTTTGCCACGAAATGTCTCTGGGCGGGCGTGGATCTGCGCACCGTGCAACAGTGGCTAGGGCACTCGGACATGGAAAGCACCATGCGCTATTTGAAGCCGTCGCGGAGTCAACACACGCGGGACAAGGTAAACGAGATTTTTGCGTGAATCGGCCCATGGACGGCAAGACCGGCTTAACAAATTGGTGATCGGGACTTGGAAGAGGGCATAGCAGCGGCTCCTCACGTAGGACTCGAAACTGCCTGCAAACGTTAACCAAAGAGCTTAGTGGACACGGCTGGCAAATCTTAGTCCTTCTAAGTGCATGGAAAGCAACGAACTGATTTCTGGAATCACTTTTGAATTCAGGTATCTCCAGCGCCTACCACAGCTGCTTCTTCTGGGGTCAGGTTGGCATCGCGTTCCTGGCGGCCTCATCTAATTTGACATGGGGAATGAATTAGCGGTTTCGGTGCTGGATCTTGTGGGCATGCGAACTGGGGAACCCGCGGGCAGCGCAATTGCCCGATCGGTTGACTTGGCGCGGCACGTCGAGCAGTGGGGATACAAACGCTACTGGCTGGCAGAACATCACTCCATTTCTGGATTAGCCTGCTCAGCCACGCCTGTGTTGATTGGGCATGTCGCGGCGGCGACAAAGACGATTCGGGTAGGCAGCGGCGGAGTGATGCTGCCGAACCACGCGCCGCTCGTGGTGGCGGAACAGTTCGGCACGCTGGAGGCGTTGCATCCGGGACGGATCGATTTAGGGCTGGGACGTGCTCCGGGTGGTGACTTCCAGACGATGCGAGCGCTGCGACGGGACTTACATCAAAGTGGGGAAGATTTTCCGGCGCTGCTCGAAGAACTTCAGACATACCTCGGGCCCGAGAAGCCTGGCCAAGTCGTGAGAGCAATTCCCGGACAGGGGAGCAATGTGCCCATCACATTGCTGGGGTCGAGCGGCTTTAGTGCCCAGCTGGCTGGGATGTTAGGTTTGCCGTTTGCATTCGCGGCGCACTTTGCTCCTGAATATCTATATGCAGCGGCGCAACTCTATCGCGAAGAGTTCCGGCCAAGCGAAGAACTGCGAAAGCCGTACTTTATGGTAGCAGTGCAGGTGATTGCAGCCGAGACTGACGCTGCCGCCCGGAGATTGTTTACGACATCGCAGCAACGCTTTCTGCGACTGATCCGAAATCAGCCGGTTGAATTATTGCCTCCAGTGGATTCCATGGGGCCGCTGTGGCAGGACCATGAACGGGCGGCCGTGGAGGGTAAATTGCGCGCGGCAATTGTGGGATCGGACGCGACTGTGGCGGCGAAGCTGCAGAAGTTGGTAAGTGATACGGGGGCCGATGAGGTGATTGTGGCAACTGACACCTTTGAGCATGCAGACCGGTTGCAGTCGTATCAGAGGGTCGCCGGCGTTGCCGCAGCGATCGAGCGGGGAGCCGTAACCGTGAACGCCTGAAGCCGGACAGAGCGTCGGCGGATTCAGATAGACTGACAAAAGAATCCCGATCAATTCTAAAGAATTGCTGGTTAGAGATTTGCCGTGCCTAAGACGGTTACAACGAAAGCCTTTTCCTTAGCATCTCTGCCTGGTCCTTACAGTTCATGATCGGATCGATAAGCGCCCCTTCACGGCAATGACGGTAAATGGAAGCGTGTGTGAGTCGAATCCGCCAACAAACGATAAATAAAGGACATAGCAGAGCACAGTTGGCAATCTTAGTCCTTGTAAGTCGTTGTATGACAAGCAACTGATTTCCGAAATCATTTTGCGCTAGTTGTATAATCTTCGCACACACGAGGCACTCGCCCTTGAAGACTGAATGGCCGGGGACATCCCTTGAGAATGGCCGCTGCCAATCTTCCCGCGAAGCTCGGCTAGGTACAGGCGATACTGGACAGAAGCCCATGATTGGTACAGCAAGAGCGCGGACACATGGAAAAAAGTTCCGAACTCCGGAGTTCTGCTTCTCAGCGCAACGCCATGTCGCAATCCGGCTACTGTAGCGTGCGCCATCACGCACTGTGATGCTGTTCTGGCCAGGCTGCGGTCCTCCTCACTTCGTTGACTTGCCGGCCTTGGCAAAGATGTGTAAACGCAGCGCGAGCAAGATAAAATATCTTGGCTACGCACTGATGAACGACCGACATCTTCGCCCTCAATGCGAATCTGCGGGTTAACTCCGGTTCACGGCAGTCGCCTTGTAGGTTGCCACTTTTCACCGCTGCGTTTCCAAATCAGCTAAAGCAAAAAATGTGATGAAAAAGATCTGGGAGCTGCCTCTGGGCACCGCAATGTTAGGTGTCGGCAGTTCGGCAGGGCCCCTTCTCGAAAAGCGCGAGAAGGGGCGCACTCCCAGTTATTTCTTGTCAACACTCAAAGACACCCGCGTTATAGTTCCTCGCCTCGTTGGTCATTTGACCCGGAACTTCATATTGCTCGAAAGCGTGCCGCTGGGTGTGACTACCTTGACCAAACCGGTTGTCGCACCGGACGGTACGGAAGTCGTAATTTCGGAACTGGAGAGCACCGTGAAGATGGCAGCCTGTCCGTTAAAGGTAACGCTGGTCGCGCCTGTCAGACTGGTGCCCAGGATCTTGATAGTGGCCCCGACCTTGCCGGAAGTTGGCTGCGTTTCCACAAACGCGCCCAGCCCCACCGACAAACTAAAGACCGTGCCGTAGTTGTATTGTTGACCGCTGGCCCCGCCATCATACGTCGTCCCGTAGAAGGTCCCATTCGTGTCCTGCAACAACGCGGCTTCGGGTGTGCCCCCATCCGCGCAATTGCTTACGCCACAAAAGTTGTAAAGTGTTGTGAACTTGCCCGTTCTGGTGATTTTGAAGAGTGTTCCGCAGCCAATGCTTCCGCAGAACGATTCCGTGTTGTTGGTTCCTCCGTGACTTGTCGACCCGTAGAAGTTTCCGTCGGTGGCTTGGAAGAGCGCCGCCGCGGGATACGCACCATCGGTGCAACCGCTAGCGGAGCAAAATGTGTGAAGTGTCGTGAAGATTCCACTCGGGCTGATTTTGAAGACGATGCCCGTCCCCACGAAGTTCCCGTTGATGGCGCCGCCATCCCTCGTCGTCCCGTAAAAGTTACCGTCCGTACCCTGGATTAAGGCATTCGTCGGAGACTCACCGTCTGCGCACTGGGGTGCGGAGCAAAAGCTGTAAAGCGTGGTGAACACGCCACTGGGTGTCAGTCTGTAAAATGTGCCCCCGTCCCCTGGGCCGCCATTTTCCGTCACCCCATACAGGTTCCCGTTCGTGCCGAGGACGAGGCCGGCAATCGGAAAATAGGCACCCGGCACTCCAAAATCGTGCAGTTTGGTCAGCACACCTGCTGGGGTGATCTTGAAGGCGGTTCCGGCATTGGCTGACCCCCCAAACTTCGTTGTCCCATAGAAAGCCCCATTATTGGCCAGAACCAAACCGGCGATGGGACTGTCGCCATCGGGACAACCGGTTTGCGAGCAAAAGCTGTAGAGTGTCGTAAGCGTGCCAGTGGATGTAAGTTTGAAAACGGACCCATGCCCATACATCCCTCCGCTACTCGTGGTGCTGTAGAATTCTCCGTCGGTGTATTGCACCAGGCCGCCTTGTGGTTGGTAGCCATCCGTGCAACCGCTTTGGGAGCAAAAGCTGTAAACCGTCGTCACCGCGCCGTCTGGCGTGATGTTGAAAACGGTACCGTAAGAAATCTGATTGATGCCTCCATACAACGTCGTCCCATAGATGTTTCCGTCAGTACTTTGAATCAGCGGTGCCAGGGGGTCGGCCCCGTCCACTCCGCCGAAGCTATGCAGCGTTGTCAGGGTTTGCGCCGATAAGGCGATTGCGCTCGTCGCGCACAGTAGAAAGGCCGCAAAGGCTCGCCTCGCCCAATTTTGTTCTGCTGCGATCATCCATAAAGACCTGAGTGCGTTTGTGCTATTCATCGTTGTCTCCTTTTGCAATTTGGCAGGCGGCTATCCTGCAAATGAACCGGCCGCCTTGCTCCGACCTTCCTCATTCCGGGGGCTCACTCCCGGGAGCTTGTCGCTTTCCCGTCGCATACCCCTCGCTTAAGCCAAGGACGCATGACACTGCTTCTGTTGATATATTCGAAAAAATCGATCCATTCGGCTCACACCAAGGAAAAGATTCCGGTGTGTCGGTGGCTAAGCCCGGTCGGGACTGGCGAGCCTGATATAGCCTTAACTCGATCTTGAGGAGCGCGGCCCGTCCCTAACTACCGCAGTTTCTTTAACTTTGTGCTTTTCATAAATGAGTGTTCGTAGCAAATTAAAATGTCCGCTTTTCGTAGCACACGATCTGTCCGGTTTTTGAATTAACCAGCCGTAGCCGAGGTTGTGGGAAAGTGGGAATCCCGCGCACTTTGCGGGATTTCCAAGCGGGGTGGGAAAGTCGGTTTTTGGACTTTTCCAGCCCGCGTCTTTTCCACAACCTGAGACCCTGCCAGTTTCGGTAACAGCAAAGTTCCTTCCGCGCTATAGCGGCCCAGTCGCTGCGGTCCGTGGGTGATGGTAAGAGTTCCATCCAGATGCTGATGCACCCGCACCGTGCAACCCGCCAGGGTCGCTCGCCAGCGCACCGCTTCGATCTGCAAGCGCAGATGCTGAAAGCTCACCGTGTTGTCCCGATTCACCGCCCGCTCGAACTGCAAGCTGAAAACCAGGTCCAGGTTCTGACCTCGGCGCGCCAGAAATGCCGTTCCCCGTTCCGCCGCGCGCACTTGAAAGCTGCCATTGAACTCCGCGATGTAGTGTTCTCGTAGAAACCGATTCGCTTCCTTCACGTTGTCGATGCCCTGCAGCCGTAACTCCTGGGGCAGACGTCCTTGCCAGGTTCCGAAGTTGCGCTCACTCCGTCCGCGCGCCTGCGGCGAATAGGCCGGTATCATCTGAATCCCTAACTCGTGCAAAGCCCGTCCCACTTGCGTCAAACGATGCGGATCGACCTTGCCCCCCACCTTCGGCGTGAGCCAGAAATGGCTGCCCCGATCGCTGTACAAGGCGCAAAACAATCCCTTGCGCTCGATCACCGCCCGCAGCGCTGCCATCACCGTCACCGTCGATTCCTCCTCCACCAACTGCGCGTAATAAATCTCGCTGGTGGCATCGTCCAGGATCACGATCAGGTCATACCAGCGCTCATCCTGAAACCAACGGTGATGGCTGCCGTCAATATGTAACAGCATCCCCGGCAACGGCCGCCGCGGACGCCGCTTGCGATGCACCCCGCGCCTGCGCCCCCGCGTCACCAGCCCTGCCCCTTGCAAGGCCAGCTTCACCCAGGTGTAGCTGAGCTCGACGCCGTGTTCGGCGTGCAGCTTCTCGTGAAAATGCCGCACGTTCAGATCGAAATACCGGTCCCGGTACAGTCCCAGCACCTGCTCCACCACCGCCACCGGCACCCGTTTCGGCGAGGGCTTGCCTTGTCGCCGGTCGAACAGTCCGTCATAGCCGAACTCCTCATAGCGCTCTCGCCAGCGCCGCATCGACCGATCGCTCAGACCCAGAATCTCGGCCGCCTGCCACCACGTGATCTTCTTCGCCATGGCCCGTAAAATCACTTCCTGCACTTTCATCGCCCGCTCCACTGCGGCCTTCCGGTAACAGATCATGCTTCGCATGGTCTCCTACCCTCGCCGCCCGCAAAGCGGACAGATCACCTGCTATCTCAACCGGACATATCATGTGCTAACGACAGCTTTTCATAAATGAGTTGAACTTTCGCCTGGTTTTGCTTATCCTCGCGGCAACTCCCCCCAGTCTCTGAACAGGCCGCCAGGAGGCCGCGGATGGATGCTTCTTCCAAGGAAGTCAGCGAACTGCTCCTCGATTGGGGAAATGGAGACCGCAAGGCGCTGGAAGCGATCCTGCCTCTGGTTTATGGGGAGTTGCGTCAATTGGCGCGGTACCATCTTCATCAGCAGCGGCCAAATCACACCCTGCAAAGCACCGCGCTCGTGCACGAGGTGTATCTGAGGCTGGCCGCTCAGAAGTCGATTCGAATCGAAAATCGAGCTCACTTTTTGGGAATTGCCGCCCAGCTCATGCGCTGGATTTTAGTCGACTATGAGCGCAGCCGGCGCGCCGCGAAACGTGGCTCGGGCGCTACTCGACTAACCCTGGATTCCGAGATTGCCGCAGCAAGGTCGCCGCGCTCTTCCAATGTGGATGTTGATCTTTTAGTTTTGGACGAAGCTCTTGCAAGGCTCGCGAGACTCGACAACCAACAAAGCCGGATCGTCGAGCTTCGCTATTTTGGCGGGCTTACCATCGATGACACGGCGGAATTTATGGGCATCTCTTCGGCAACCGTGAAACGGTCCTGGAGTTCGGCCAGGGCTTGGCTGCTGCGGGAAATGAGTCAAGGAGAGTCGCGCTGTGACACCTGAGCGTTGGAAAGAGATCCGACCGATTCTTGAATCGGCGCTCGCCACGGCACCAGCACACCGGCTCGCCGTTTTGGATGAGGCCTGCGCGCAAGACAGTGCTTTGCGCGACGAAGTTGAATCCCTAATCCTCTCTCACGAGCACGCAGCCACAAGCGCACTCAATCCTGGTTCTGTGCTCCAATGTGTCCCCGAATACGAAGCCCGATTTCGGCTACTCCCGGGCAAGCGCATTGGGGCCTACGAGATTTTGGGAGAAATAGCGGTCGGAGGCATGGGCGCGGTCTATCGCGCGGTTCGCGCCGACGGGCAATATCGCCAGCAAGTGGCGCTGAAAATCGTGCGGGCGGAACTAGGGGCGGAGTTTATTGCCACCCGATTCAAGAACGAGCGCCAGATTTTGGCGAGCCTCGATCATCCGAACATAGCCAAAATCCTCGACGGAGGGACCACGGTTGACGGCATTCCGTATTTTGTAATGGAATTATTGGACGATAAGAACGGCGGCGGCCTGCCGGTCACTCAATATTGCGACCAACACAAACTTTCGATTGATCAGCGTTTAGTAATATTTCGCACGATTTGTTCTGCGGTTCACTATGCGCATCAACATCTCGTAGTTCATCGAGACATAAAACCCACCAACATTCTGATTACTGAAGAAGGCGTACCGAAGCTGTTGGATTTTGGAATTGCAAAAATCCTTGATTCGACCTTGCTTCCCGAAAGCGCAACCCTTACTGTGGCGGGTCTGTGGATGATGACACCGGAATATGCCAGTCCGGAGCAGCTCCGTGGAGAGACGATTACCACGGCTACCGACGTGTATTCGCTCGGCCTGGTTCTTTATCAGCTTCTTGCCGGACGCCCAGCCTACCCTTTCCCGAGCCGGCTGCCCCTCGAGATTACGCGCATCGTTCTTGAGACCGAGCCGGAAAAACCGAGCATAGCTATCCGGCGCGCAAGAAATGCCAAGGATGGAGACGAAAACGATCGGGATGACGCACCAACACCTGAGCTGCTCAGCAGTCTGCGTGGCGATTCCCCTGAGAGGCTACAGCGTCGCCTCGCGGGCGACCTCGACAACATTGTCTTGAAGGCGATTCGCAAGGCACCGCGCGAACGTTACGACTCGGTGGAGAACTTTTCGGAAGATGTCCGCCGGCATCTTGAAGGCCTGCCGGTCCTGGCGCGCAAACACACCATCGGTTATCGCTGCCGGAAGTTTGTAATTCGCCACAAGCTGCAGGTCGCGGCCGCCGGAGTTGTCCTGCTGTCATTGCTGGCGGGCATGGTGCTGACGCTTCGCGAGGCCCGTATCGCCAGAGCCAACGAGATCCGCGCGGAACGGCGATTCAACGACGTTCGCCGATTGGCGAATTCGCTGATCTTTGACATCCACGATTCCATCCAGGATCTTCCCGGAGCAACCCCTGCTCGCAAATTAATTGTCGAGAAAGCTCTGCAGTACCTGGACAGCCTTGCAGGCGAGTCCAGCGGAGATGCTTCTTTGCAGCGCGAACTGGCCGCCGCTTACAAAAAAATTGGCGACGTGCAAGGCTACCCATATTCCGCGAACCTCGGTGACGCCGCTGGAGCCCGACGGAGTTATGAGAAGGCCTTGGCAATCCGTCAAAATCTTTTCGCATCCAATCCCAAAAATATGAACGACGCACTTGCGGTAGCCGAGTCGTCACGGTTGCTAGCCGATATTCTCCTGGAAACAAGTGCGACGAACTCAGCAATGGGGACTGCAAAAAGCGCAGTTGAGATCGCGGAGCGCACTGACCGCGCTTACCCCAATAATATCGAAGTCCTGGAAGAACTCTCCCGTGATTATGAGGGTGAAGCCGACATCCTCGGAGGGAACTTTAACCTTTCAAATGTCGGTGATATTCCTGCCGCGCTCATTTTGCGTCGCAAGCAATTGGATGCCACCGAGCGGATCATTTCTCTCAAGCCGAATGACCCAGCAGTGAACCGTATGTTAGCCGCCAGTGAGGCTCGAATGGGGGACCAGTTGTTATTGGATGGTCAAACCCGCGAGGCGCTGCCCTATTATCTCCGCGCTCAACAAGTGTTCGAAAAACTTGCGAAAGAGTCGCAGGCAACTAGAACGATGGAATTCTTAGATGATATGTACCAGCGTGTCGAGGTGGTCCAAACTACAAACGGTGATTTTCCCCAGGCTCTTGCAACTTGCCGAAAGGCTCTTGAGATCTCAGGGAAGTTGAGTGCTGCCGATCCTCGCAGTACTAAGGGGCGCCTCCTGCTCGCCTCGGACTACAGCAATCTCGCCGATACCACCTCAAGATTAGGTCAAAAGCAGGGGGCAAATGTAGCCATCAATCAGGCACTGACGCTGGTTAACGAACTCGTTGTACTCGACCCGAAGAATAACGAATTTCTAGGAGTTAAGGCCGCCATATACGTTGAGGCGGGAGACGTCTTTCGCAGAGTCCCTGATCCCTCGAAATCGATCTCCTACTATCGTGAAGCCCTGTCCGAGGTTTCACAAATCCAATCCAACGATCCGAACAACGTCGACGCCCGTCTCCGCGTCGCCGCCATCCGCAATCGAGTTGGGGAAATGTTGACCCGGCAAAAGGACTTCAGTGGCGCAAGGGAGATGTTTGACAAGGCGCTGGAAATGGCGAAACCGGAGACGATTTCCGCGCACTCGAACGAGCAGGCGCTGTACTCTACAGCGGATTCGTATGCCAATCTGGCGGAAATCGACGCCGCTCTAGCAGCGAAAGGGCGCTTTACGGTAAAGGAACGTGCTGGTCACTGGATGAACGCCGTTTCGCTGGCGCAACAAAGTCTCAAGGTCTGGTCTCAAATCAAGGAGCCAGGTGTTCAAAGTCCAGATGGGTTTGATTGCATCCAACCGTCCGTTGTCTCGCAACGACTAACCAAGTACAAAGCAGCGTCCGCATCTTTTAATCGGGCGACAGAAGTTAGATGAGCGGGGGCACCGGCTCGTCCGCTAGTCTAAGGGACATTAATTCTGCCCTCGACGCTCTACCTCCTAACCCGACTCCGCCTTGACGGGGTGAGAACACCACGGGATGGAATATGCCCCCCTGGCGGTTGAGCCCGGCGAGAACCCTTGACAGAAGCCGCTTCGGGCATATACTTCTCCTGCTCAGCCGCACCACTTGCTACTGTTTGTCCCAGCGGTTCGACTGAACCGGCCCCGTTCGATTCCAAGCAACAGATCTTAGGAGGCAACATGAAATTTCGAAGATTAACTTTGATTTCTGCAATGTCCTTGTTTGCCGCGATTGCGATCTCGGCGCAGTTATCCGCTGCTGGGACCCTTTGTGTCAATCCGGCCGGTTCCCATAACTGCTTTTCGAGCATCCAAACCGCCGTCAATCATGCCTCGGCCAACGATCTCATCGAGGTTGAAGCCGGCACCTACAAAGAAGAAGTGGACATTGGCATTCCACTCGCGATCATCGGTGCGGGTGCCCACGCCTCGATTATTGATGCCACCGGTCTCGCGCACGGCATCTTCGTGGATGGTTTCGACCACCCCGGCCTAAAGCAGGTGACTATCACGGGACTCACAGTAGAGAACGCATTGTTCGAAGGCGTTTTGGTCGTGAGCGCTTCGGATATCACGATCCAAGACAACCACATCATCAACAACGATGCGTCACCGGGCCTGAATTTCACCGGGGCACTTACCGGTTGCCCTGACCAGCCTGGCGATGGCATTTATGAGACCGACGAAACCGGGGACTGCGGCGGCGCCCTTCACCTGGTCGGGACAGCCAACTCGATCGTTTCTGGGAACCTCGTCACCGGCAATGCCGATGGCGTCCTGATCAGTGACGAAACCGGCGAAAGCCATGACAATCTGCTCTTCCACAATACAATCAAGAACAACCCGTTGGAGTGCGGCATCGTGCTTGCTTCGCATCCGCCCGCGGGCCAAACCTCGCCACCTTTCGCTCCGCACCATGGGGTGAACCACAATACGGTGGCGGAGAACCTCTCTACCGGCAACGGCGTGAAAATTGGAGGTGCAGGGGCGGGCATGTTTTCCGACGGCGCGGGCCACGGCCGCGTGTCAGACAACGTGATCATCGGGAACACGCTCACGCATAACGGACTGGGAGGCGTCGCTCTGCACACGCACGTGGGACCCGCATTTGGGCTCCCGGCAGATGACATGAGTGGGAACAAGATCATCGGCAACATCATTGCCGGAAACCTTGCCGACCTCTTCGATACCAAAACCCCAGGCCGTGTGGGAATCAACATTAATAGCGGCGACGGCGCTTCGCCGGTTCGCGGCACCGTCATTTCCCAGAACGTGATCAGCGATGAGGATATCGACATATCGGTCAATACCCCTGCCGAGGTCGATATCCATCTGAACTCTCTGCTGGGAGGCGGCATCGGGGTCGGGGATGTTTGTGCGCTCGACGGTTCCACGGTGTGCACCGGCACAATCGATGCGACCGAGAACTACTGGGGATGTCCTGCGGGTCCGGGGCAGCACGGATGCACGACCGTCAGTGCCCCCAGGATTCTATGGATCCCTTGGCTCCAGAAGGCTGCCGGCAACCACTAACGCTTTCGGGCGCGGGGCACGAATCTCCACGTTGACACGCGCCGCATTTGCAGAGTGCAGCTCCCGCTCTTGTCGGGAGCTGCGCCTAAACTTGCGGACTTCTACACGCTGTGTCCAGCTTGCCAAAAGCCTGGATTGGTTCCTTCATAATATGCGTTGAACCGTTGGTTGATCGGGGGAAAACCCAGTATCGACGGAATTTTACTCGCTTATTAACTCAATATCCCCATTACACCAACAACCATCAGTGTGTACTCGCGAGGGAAGCCAGCTCTCGATCAAGGATCGCGCTCAGAGCCGCTGTGAGCGCATGGCCTAAAGAGATAGTGCGAACGTCTTGTACCGCTACTTGGAGGTAGCGGCACGCAAATCGATCCTCGGGCTCTCGGCTGGTGTCTGTGGGTCAAAAGCACAGAGAGTACAGATTCCCTGCACTATCCAAAGTCATCTCGCTGAGAAAACAGCGGTGGTGTTTCCTGGTGTACCCGTGCACGAGCTTAAAGAATTCCGCGTCGTCTGTTTTCATCAAGTTTGGAAATGCGCCGAGCGTTCTCTGTAATGGTACTCCACCGTAGTTGGCGAAATATCGCGATTACACTCACGACCCCGCCCCGTGGGGGTTTTGAGTGAAATCGCCTGGTTACAACAGTTGACTTTTGCCGAGCCTTGGCACCGACCCGTTCCGCGAGGGAATCCCTTGTAAAAAATCGTGAATGGAAGCAGGCCCGGCTTTCGTTTTATTGGGTAGGGTTGCGTGCCGTACCGCTGTCCGCTTGTGAGGTGTTGTGTGCCTACTCCGGGCCAAGACAGTTCGTCTCGCAAAACGGTATGGATCAAAGAAGAGAGTGTAATGGGGTGGGGCTGCTCTGAATGCGCTTGGGTGTTTAAGCCTTCAGGGCCGCCCATTGGTAAAACACTGGACCAAATGACGCGGAATTTCCACGCGCAACTCTCCGAAGAGTTTGCGTCCCACGATTGCGCCGAGCACCCTCGGGTCAAAGGGGCGACGCCTTCCTCGTAGCAAGCAAAGCTCACTTAGTGTAAACGCCTGTTTTCGACAGTTAGCCACTCCCAGCTTGGCCGATTATCAAGCAACCGCTAAAAAAGTCGACGCCATCTGGAATTAGCTACCTGTCCTTGAACACCAGTGCGAACTGCATCCGTGCATTGAGGAACTGCGTGCTGGTCTCAAGCTCGGATAGTGAGTAGGTGAACGGTTCAGAAGTTCCGCATCTTAGTACGGCGACTTCTTCATCAAAGTCCACGATGGTGCCTCTACCGTGGCTGTTGCTCTTTTTGTTGAGCCACACCACTTCTTTGCCTTTTTGTTCAAGGATGCGTTCACGCAGAGCATCCCGTTCAGGATTCGTGACCACCTTTCTCTGCAGCTTCTCGCTGTAGTCTTTCCATTCCTGAATCAACAGCCGTGCGTCGGCTCGAAGATGTGCCGGGAATAGCGATACCTCGATGCTTGGTGAGTGAGTAAGCTTCGTCAGCCCGTTGCCACGGTGGTCAGGGTCAAGAGCACCAATCACTACACGAGCGACTTTCACTGAAATCAACCGGTCTACGCATGACACCTTTGGGTCGCCACGATTGAGGCACGGTTCCAATGTCGTATAGATGGTCGCGCCATCAAGATCGGCACCACTGAGCGTGGTGCTAAGGCGAAATTCCGCGTGCTGCCCATTCATCTTGCCGTTCGACATCACAGCAGTTCGGCAGTCCTTACCCAACAGTTGACCGTGCTTCACTGCAACCGCACCGACCTTGGGACGAGGTTGAGTATCTTCCGGCGTGCTCTTCTTGGCTTCGTCGATTGCCATTTGAGCAAAACGGTCATCCAGTTCAGCTTGAACGTTTGCGACCGTGTTGACGTTCTGGAACTGCGCACGGCTACCGTTGATGTGTCCAGTCACCTGTGCGGTTTGTGCGCTTACAAATTTGATGGTGAGATGGATGAAATTCTGGACGACACTGCCTCTTGGGTCGTCAGTGATAATCGAGAATTTCTGTCCCACCGGAAAACCATCCGGTCGTAGATTCCCGCCGTGGAAATTGACGAAGCCAGACAGGTGACCGTCGTCCGTGGCGTCCAAGTCCAACACCACGGGAAACGATTGCTGATACAAGTTGTGGATGGTGCCTTCTTGATGCAGTTTCACCGCACCATGATAACTCAGGCAACGAACAGGATTTGTAATAGAGCTATTGTTCTCGATGGTTGGTGTAATATCCCGATTACACTAACAACGATCCGAACCCCTGCTTCAGGGTTGCTAGCGTGCGCTGGCGCACGGGCAGCCCGCGAAGGATCGCATATATCGTTTTCTGACTCAATCCGGTTTTGCGCATCAGTTCGCGTAGTCCAAACTTGTTCATCCTTTCCCTGAGTGCCTCGTCCGCAGTCACGAGTTTGCCACCAGCCCTGTACTCCAATATCTGGAAATCCACTAGGCTCATGTTCTCGCCCTGCTCCCAGTGTCGGTCTGTTTCCTTACCGACTGGAACGATCTCGCCCGCTACAATCGACGCTCGCTGGAGAAGCCCCTGCGTTTCGGCTGCGCAAGGAGTTCGGTCGGGAGCAAGAGATTTCGACTCGGGACGGCGAAGATAGAGCCGCAAGATGATCCTGAAGGATTCCGGTACCACCTTGTCCTGTTTGCCTTTGGGGAACATCTCCATCGAATGATGCTGACCGTCGCAGAGGTTGATGCCTTCAAGCTTTCCCCATCGCTCTCTGTCGGACTCGAATCGCGTAATGAACTTGAAATTGGAGCGGTCGTAACCTGCTGGATAGCCGCCGAGATCTGACATCAGTGGAAAGAAAAAGAAGTTGAACGGTGACAGCCACTCGGGACGATGGGTGCGCATCACGTTTGGCGAAGTCAGCGTCATGCGCATCATGGCGGGCAGGTCGAGCCATGATGGTTCTTCGCACGGGAGACCTAGGTCCTTGCGCAGCAACCAGTCCCACGTTTCCGTGATCCACAGCGGTGCATCGGAATTCTCATCCATTCCGGTTTTGGGGGCGGCGAGATAACCGAGACCGTGCCCACTCGCCTTCGCAACAGAGATGCCGTCCTCCGTTTTTACGTACAGCGCATAACGTTTGGCGGAGATTGCGTAGCCAAATACCCGACGGCGAGGTCTGCGAGGGTCGGAATCGACAAAATTGACATCTTCAATCTTCAAGATCTCCCGGACCAGCGACTTGCTATAGGGATTCAGTCGATTAAATTTGGCTGCGATTTCGTCAACTTCCTGCCAAGAAAGGGCCTTTATCGCCTCGCTGCCATCGGGAAGTTTATGGATTCCGCCTGGGCACGGAACGAGGCCACCCCGCTCATTGCTCACGATGCAGAGGGAATCGGTGTCGCAGAAAAGATAGCTTCCGCCTGTGGCGGTGACAGTCGCTTCGAGCATGGACAGCAGCAACCTCCCACCGGCGGTGATAAGGGACGCCAGCGGCGGAAAGTACCAAACGCCAGTCTTCTCTACCTCCGAAAGGGACTTCTCACGTGAAATCCCGCCAGAAAATATGCGAACGTTCGCGGGCTCACTGACTTTTTCCTGATTCACTTCCACGAAAAGGCCGTAGCTCCCAGAGTTCGCGAGAATCTTTAGGAAGTGAGACAGGCTCTTGTTGGTGGGTTTATGCACCGTCTTTTGCTCGATCACATGGCAAAAGAAATCGTCTAAATTCGGATCGATTGCAACCATGCCAGCGAGATTGGTGGGCTTCAATCCGGACTGCCGCCCTGAGGGAACCATTCGGATGGCTTTCACAATCTCAGGTGCCTTTTTCGTTTGAAGTGCGGATGAAACCACGTCGGGGCCGGCATACCAGACAGGCTGTTGAGAGGTCAGATAATTTATACCGATGTTCTGAGTCCGTCCGTTGTACACGGTTCGCACGGGAAGAATATCTTCCTCTGGCAGCACGAGCGCGAAAAACGATAACCGCCTCCAGAAGGCGGGATCGAAGGGGTCATCGGGGCTAGGGTTATTGAGCATCTCCCTGACTGCGTTCGTACAATCCTCTAAACGGACATTCTCCGCCGTGAGCAAATCCCAATTCCCCAGTAGCGCATTCACAGTCGGATACTGACTCGTAAAGTCTGTGTGCACGACCGGCAGATGCGTTTTTCGAATGCGAACCTCCGCGCGACCGCCATAGTAGGTTTGCATGGCAATCCCGAGGTCTTTGTCCGCAACATTGAAGTGCGCTTTAGGGTGAACAATTCCCATCGTATCGAGGTAGGCCTTTGCGATGGATGCCGGCGAATATGCCTTATCAGGGCGCAGATCAATCGGATGCTGGTCGAACTCCTTCGTCATGGCATTTAGCAGGCTGGCAGTGGCCCGGACATCTCCACGGCAGTAGCTAATCTCCTTTATGGTGACGCGACCAGTTGGTTTGTGTTTCATCTTGCCCTGGACGTGGAATGCTTCGCACGCGCCTTCCAAGTTGTAATACTTATCCCGTAGCGCGTGGCCCAACGTTCGCAGATCGAGGAAGCGGGTCTCTCGCGGCCATTCGTCTGGATGGCGAATGCTGCTGAGCCCGATGAACGCCATCTTGCTATCCAGTGACTTGATGACGATGCGCGGGCGCTCTGGATAAGGTTCCATCACTCCGGTGTTTCGGTTCTTACGGAAAGAGAGAATGAAGGACCAGCCCCCCTTGTCGGACGGAGACGCCTTGATCGCCAGCCTTGAAAGGTCAAAGGGCAAGTTGAAACCTACGACCATGTCGCCCTTCTGGATAGCTTTCCAGAAGACTCGTTCAACAAAAACAGAACGGCTCATGAGCAGTAACCGACTCCGTGGCGGAAACATCTTGACTTCGATTCCGGGGAGATTCTTCAGATCTTCGATGTAGCGTTTCAGCACGTCGCATTGTTGGGCGTCGAGATCATCGGCATGGAACAGTCCTTCCTCGACGCACTGGTAGCCAGCCGAAGTCAATCGCAAGTGGCGATAAGCTCCGAACGTTAGCTTCTGCGTGGCATCAATGGTCGTCTCCGTATCAATAATCAGCACCTTCCGGGGCCAGTTTGGGAGCGAAGGCCCCTTTCGTGACCGTTTTTGGGGAACAACGGTGTGGGCGCGAACGAAGATTTCCTGAGCATTAGACATGTTCGTTAATCCTTTCTTCGATGTTGGGGAGATCAATGCCTGTGGAACGTGAATGCAACTCCTGCATCGCTTCGAGCAACATGAATGCGCAGACCAGCAATGCCTTGAGTGCGCGTATGAGTCGTTCGATTGCGTCCGACGTGTATTCGAGATTGATACCGGCAGCTGTAACTAGGGCGTGGAACTGAGTGTGGTGTTTGGGACAGAAAGGCATCGTGAACCATGCGACAAAATTCTTGCCCCCGGCATGGTTTCGTTCGATTTTCTTCTTGCCGCAGATTACACACCCAACCACGCGTGACATCATGCGGCACCTGAGAAGGAGGAATAGAGTTCTTCGAAGTCAAGAACACCCGCGTCTTCAAGCGTCGCCAGCAGCTCGACATCTGTGATGAGGGGGTGACCGCCAACGGTCTGACCGTCGAACGCCGCGAGCTCGGCCTCCGCACCGGGAGTGCCGCTTCGCCACTTTCTCAGCGCAACTTCGTATTGTCCTTGCCTTTTGCGTTCACGCGAACCTCGTACGGGCGCGGGTGTACGCCCGAGCGGAGTCAATATGTTCATCGGCATCGTCAAGCGGTCGGACTTCGTCGGCACCCAACGCTTGCCGGGGCCTTCTTGGCGAAATTGCTTGCCGAGATACTTTCTGACCGTGGCGGGTTTAGTGTGCTCGGCTCTAGCCGCCTGGGCGAGAGATTCTCCGTGCCGCGTACGCCTCAATACGCGCAGCGAACGATCACGCGTCGTTGATTCGCGTTCGCTTCGCGAGATTGATTTGCGCTTGCGCATCACTGATCCGTCGAGGACAACTAGTCCATTGCATTTCAATCGCCAAAGGTAATGCTAACTATATGATGACAAACGACTTATTTGATTTTGTTGGCGTTTCCGGGCAGTGAGGCTTCTAGTTTCCTTGCGAACGCCGCGATTGAAGGTTGAATATGTTGGCGAACGCAATTCGGCTTGTTGAGGGATGTTGATTTGGTCAGACGTTCGTGTGTGCAACTTCTTTCACGCTAGATGACAAAGACACCCAACGATGTACCTGAGGAAGGGGCCATCCGCGATCCGTTCGACGGCGGATTCCGGCGTGGCCCCGGCCGACCGACCATCGGCAAGGGAATGTTTGAAGGACATCGCGACGCGCTGGTCTGGCTGCTATCGGTCGCTTGGGGTGACATTGGATGGCAACTCACGAACGCCACAACGCCTGAGGAACTCAGGCAGGCTCTTGAACCATTAAGAGAACATTCTTCGAACAACCTTATAGCCCCTTTCCTTCGCTCGACTTCAAAGCCAGCAACTGCGCAGGAAGTCCGTTCGCTCAAGAAAGCTCAGGGAGAAGCAGTCGCGAACCTGCGCGCCATTCAGGAGAAACACGACAATTTGGAGCGCACATCGCAGGTTGCGGAACGAGCCATGAACGAGACGAACCCCGGTCCACCGCCGAAATTACAAGCTGCGCTATTCGCAGGATGGAAAGATAAAAATACCGCGCGAAAGGAACTGGAAGCGTGTCGTACCAAATTGGCGACCATTGAGACCGACTTGGCGGACAAGAGCGCTAGCTTTTCCCAGACTGAACTCTTGGACTTTGTTACGCGCAAGAAATATGCGCGGAATCCGCTCGTCCTCGCCAACGCAATGGCCGGTTTGCCTGACATGACTTGGGAGGTCTCCCATGGTCGCGGCACCAGAATGAAATATTCTCAATGGCCAACTTATGAATACAAGGTTTTCACCCAAGTCGAAACGATTTTTGAAGATCACAATTCGGATGGAGAAGTGCCCCTCGCGCAATTTTTTCGTCAAGCAGTTGAGAAGTTGCCTAAGACCGAAATGTTCACCCATAAACCCACTGGCAAGAAGATGAAACTGGAAAACCACGTACGCACAGAGCTGTGCGCCAACTGGCGGTTCCTTCGGCTAGCAATCGAGGAAGTCGAAAAGGAATTGCCACTTGAACCCGGCGCAGTACCTTTCCGCATCCTCACAAATTTCAGAAAAAATCTTGCCAAGCCGAGGACCGCTCAGGAAATCGTGCTGATTGCACAAGAAAAATTGAATAGTTCGCCACTTTAGGCAACCGATCAACATCCAGTTATCTTATTGATATATAATGAGATAGATGTGACACAAAGCGGGCCTGCTGACTGTTACGAGCAGCCAACAAGCCCTGACCACCGAATGGAGGTTCCGCTCCAATGGCAGCTTTGCAAACCCTACCTCAATTTCCTCAGTCTCACAATTTACTCACGCCGCGACATGGGGTTGTGACTTTGTACGGGTATGGAATCACTGTCCGCATGGATCGTGGTCACTTGCTCATTGAAGATGGGATCGGCTCTGATCGTCGAGCTGTGAGACTTCCGCGCGTCGGGCATGGCCTGAAGAGGCTCGTAGTGATTGGTTCCGATGGGATGGTTTCGCTCTCAGCATTGCGTTGGCTGGCAGATCAGAAAGCGGCATTTGTCATGCTGGAGCGAGATGGATCGGTCCTTGCGACGACCGGCCCGGTCCGACCGTCAGACGCCCGTCTTCGACGTGCCCAGGCTCTTTCCAGTCAATCGGGAACGGCTGTCCAGATTGCACGGGAACTAATTGACAAGAAGCTGATGGGCCAAGAACGGGTTGCGCGTCACAAACTGCTTGTGATTGACACCGCCGACAGGATTGCCCGCTACCGCGCTGAATTAGCGGGGGCCGACTCGCCGGAAAGAATTCGCCAGATCGAATCGCAAGCCGCTGGCACTTATTGGGCTTCATGGCGCACGTTGCCAATCAATTTTCCAAGAAAAGACAACCCAAAGGTGCCCGATCACTGGCGCGTGTTTGGGACGCGGGTTTCGCCTTTGACTGGGTCTCCTCGCCTCGCGGCTAACCCACCCAACGCCATACTTAATTACCTGTACGCAGTTCTCGAATCCGAATCTCGGCTGGCCGCTGCCGCCCTCGGCCTTGATCCCGGAATCGGCGTTTTACACGTCGATACCGAGGCCCGCGACAGCCTGGCTTGCGATCTAATGGAAGCCATACGTCCACAAGTGGACGGATTCTTGGTGGATTGGATAACGCGTGAAACGCTCAAGCGGGAATGGTTTTTCGAACAACGCGACGGCAATTGTCGCTTGATGGCCGCGCTGGCAGTTCAGCTTTCCCAGACCGCTCCGACCTGGGGTCGTGCCGTTGCGCCCATTGCTGAGTGGGTCGCACAGAGCTTTTGGACCAGAAATCATAAGCCCCCTCGCGGAGAGAAGAGATTGCCAACTCCTCTGACACAACGGCGGAGAAGCGAAGGCAGAGGGAAGGAATTCATTCCTGACGCCAAACCCGCGCCTTACCCTAAGAAAATATGTCGCGGTTGCGGCGCTACTACGCGCGGCGGACGGCATTGTCCCAGCTGCGGACGAGAAGTATCTCGGGGAGAGTTGATCGAGTCTGCAAAGGTCGGCCGCGTAGTGGCCCAAGGTCCGAAGTCTCAAGAGAAACGCTCTGAAACTCAACGGCGACACAGAGCCGCGCAGCAAGCATGGAGTTCTTCACCCAAACCAGCTTGGCTCAATGAAGGCACGTATCTCGAAAAGATCTACCCTCGGCTCGTCGGGATCACGATCTCTGTTCTGGCTTCGACACTGGGAGTCTCGGAACCCTATGCCGCCGACATTCGCGCGGGTCGACGACGCCCGCACCCGAGGCATTGGCTAGCTCTAGCAGAACTGGCTGGGGTTTCTGATGCGATCAAAGGCTGATAGTCCAGTCGTCCATCGAACGCAGCATTTGGCCTGTTCTTAAACAAAATACAAGTCTTTGCGATGCTTGGTAATCTGCTCGGGAAATGAAAGAATCTTCCGCGAATACCGTGATTAAGAGAGATGCGTCGCCAGAACTTGTAGAGTCTGTCCGTCAGATCGAAGAGCGTGCCGATGAGTGCTTTCGTTCCCTCACGCTGCTTAAACTCCCTTCAAACGTATCAAGGTGGGCGTTGCTTGTAGGGGGAATCAAACTCGTGGAGCAAGAGATCAAGAAGCGGGGAGACAACTCTCAACATCTTGATAACACTTTGCTCAACGTCAGCCGTTTCGTTCCTGTGGCGATGAAATGGGCAATTCATCGGGGGAAGCCTGCCTCTAAACTGGCACGCAGGCGCTGGACTCCGGACCTTGAGACGAGGGTGTCCGAATCGCTAGCCGTTGCTCACAACTATAGTGCGTTTCTGACCTGCCTACCAATGTGGCACAAGCATCGTTATGCTGCAGAGCTGATATCGCCCACGCTGGTAAGGTTTACCATGGTGGGATCTTCGAGGGCCCGACAGGTTAGCGCATACCAAAAGGGCTTTAGGCCGAAGGAGGGCGCTTACAAAGGGGATCGACCGAAGAAGCCGGACCAGAGTCCCCGCGTTCAGGAACTGTTTGATCAAGTCTTTCGAGTTTGCAGAAAAACAGGGATGGCCCGCTTCGAGTATGACAACCCGTGGGACCTGTGGCTCGAACTGCGCATTGATTACCAAGCTAGAGTGGCCGCCATCGTGCGACGGTCTGACGGACTGTCATTGGGTGATTACACGCTGAGCGACTTCAAAGAGTTCTATTCGGCGCTACTTTCCATATGTGCGGCTCACGAATTCCTGTGTTTTGTTTGGGAAAAGAATTACCAATCGTATCCTTTCGACTCAGCAGCACTAGTCCGTTCGCTTTCAAGTTGGACCGCCGTCCTGTCGGAGTTGAGTGCTATATCGCCGCGAAAGTGCCGGTCCATTATCGGGGACCTTACGTGTGACTTCACGCGCTCACTTGACCTTCATACTCATCCTTTTGTTCCACTCGATGAGTCGATGATGAGCGTAGCTCTCGCCCCGCAATTTCCTCTTCACAGTCGTCCGGACGAAAACATTCTTCGAGTCTGTTCAACGAGAAGGCTGGAAGTGTTCGACGCTACCTCCCTTGAGAAAGAACCGGAAATGCTCGCTACGCTCCGCACAATTTGCTCGCAATATTCTCCGGTCGGGCCAGTATCGCTGCCAAAACCTCTGCCCGATATTGACCTGCTTGTGGCAGATGAGAACTCGTCGACCCTCGTCATCGCCGAGCTGAAGTGGATCAGAAAGACCGCCAGGCCAGTTGAGCTTATCGACAGAGACGCAGATATTCTCAAGGGCATTGGCCAGCTTCAACAGATACGCCAATACTTAACCGACAATCCCAATCATCTCGCCTCACAAGGGAAGATAACCAGAAACGTCACTCAATATACGAAAGTCTATTATCTGCTCATTGCGAGGGATCATTGGTTGTGGGTTGATCCGGATCACGATATCGCGATAGTTGAGTTCGAGGCGTTGTCCGCTGCCTTCGGACGAGCTCAGAATCTCCAAGACGGAGTGGCCGATCTTCTCAAATACGAGTGGCTCCCCGTTGAGGGGAGAGACTTCACCGTGCAGTACGACAGGAACAGCGTGAACGGTGTCTCGATTGAATCGGAAGTGTTCTACCTTGCCTAGGTGAACCGAACCGTGGTTGCAAGACAATTTTTCAACATTTACTCGATTTCACTCAATTTCAACAATGTCATGGCGAGCCGATGCCCGCAAGATCTTCCAAGATTCCATGCTTCCAAGAATTGCGTTCGATCTCCAACTCATCCCAACGCTTGTGCATTGAGTTCTGTGCGCCAGGTGGCGCATAAGGCAAATCTAGACCGCTAAAGATTCCTAGCGGCTGCAGCGGAACTACATCACGGCTGATACGAATCGAGAGAATGTAGTCGGTCAGAGCACGCTCAACTCGGATTATCGCCCGTTGAAGCTCGTCGATTTGCGAAAATTTCACACCAGTGAATTGCGATGAACCAAGTTTGAGAGCGTCAGCAGAGTGAGCAATGAAATTGTTACGAATGCTTCGAATTTCATTTGCGCTGGGGCCGCTGATCCAACCATTCAGAGTCTCGAAGATAGACTTGCGAATCATGTCGTTGCGAGTCCGTTGGTCTGCTTGTTTCCCTGAAAGGACATCAAACCTCTCGTGAAGCTGTTTCGAGACAGCGTATCTTGCCAGACCGGGGGCATTGAGACCCCACATCTGAACTTCTGGATCCGCCGCTGGTATCGCGGTCGCCCAAGAATTGTAATCATAGGGAAGGCCATCACCCGAAACGTATACTTCTCTTGTGATGACACGGCGATTCTTGCTTACGTCCTTCAGAAGCCGACGAACTGAGACCACATCGGACCGGTCGTCCAAGAGCTTCTGTAGGGCGAGTATTTGTGAGAGGACGTAACCTTGATCGATGAGATATGCAAGAGTCGGGGTGCGAGCAGAGATCGCGATTTCGCTGGCGACCGACTCTCGAACACTTACGCTTGCGCGATAAGTAAGGTCGTTAAAAAGCAGTCTGTGGATCTGAGATTCAATACTATGTGGTCTGTCCGGAGCGTGTTCATACCACGACATCCACGCCAGCCAACGTTCTCGATACTGAATCAATTTTTTCTTGTCAGCGACATCGCAATCATCAATCGAAACTTGGAAGCGTTTTGCGGCCACTGACTGGTTCACTGGAATTGCTGTTGCCATTGTCGTCTGCATCCCTTGAGTAGCTAGAATATCAGCACCCTCACACGTACCGTCCCCTCCGGGCGGCGTTCTTCCTAAAGAACTACACTGGATGTCATAAGCTGCGCACGAATTCTGACATGCGATCCTGCAGGTATGTCGATGGATTTTGACCCTGCATCTTTATTCTAACCATACGACGCAGATCATCATCGCTGAGAATCAATACACCTCGCAATTGGCTGAAATTTCGACAAAGCGCGCGGTTGAAAGCGGTTATCTTAGCTGGTGGCTCGGAACGGCAAACGATAAATCCCCATAATCCTAAAGCGGGTTTCAAATAGCAATATAGTTGCCGTAGGTCGTCGCGTGTTACTTCGTCTTTGTTTTTAGCGTCAACAACGATCTCAGACGCAGCATATTTTCTCTTTAAGTCCTTCCAGAATCCCGACTCAGCGTTATTCGCGAAAATCAGATCGCGTATTTCCACGCCTTCATCTTCGGGTTCTGTGCGGCTTTGTGCTTTGCCTTCCCCAAGTTCTCCGATGAACAGAAAATTGAATACTACCCTCACGATGTGCTCAAAGCTTTTGAAGTGTTCCGGTCCTGGAGGAACAATTTCTCGAAGATGTTCTGTTTCTGCCTGGATAGCTTGAGCCCATCCGATGGCGGTTGACCTCATCAAATTTATGGCCTCTTCCGTGGCATTGTCCGGGGTCCAATACTCTGGATGCTGCCCGGCCTTGACCAAATGGATGGTTCGACGCAACCAACCACCCATGCCGAATGCTGGCTTTGTTTTCTCCACCTCTTGCATGAACTCAGGGTTCACATCCCAATCGGGGTCAACAACGGTAATTCGTTTCACAAAATCGTCCCATGACGCTTCCCGAATTTCACGCGAATCGTCGCGAACTCCGTCATATGTGATAAAGATGGCCGTAATTAGACCCGGAACGATGACAATTTCTTGCTTGTAGCACCATGTCGGATTCAGTATTGTGTGAAGCATCCTGTTGAGCTGATCTGCGTATTCGTCAATAAAATGGGGCATATCGCGGCCTCTACTCTCTTGTTCTTGGCGTCTGTCCAAGCGCCTACGCAGCTTGCGGTCGATTCCTTGCGTTTGATCCACAAGGCGGGACTCGCCGTGGGTTAACGAGTGTAGTGGCGATTTGTCGCCAACTATGAACCCCCGAGCCTGACTCTAGTGAAGGTTGTATCACCAGTCCAGAAAGAACTGTAATAGTATTTATTGCTATGTCCGCGCTACTCGACGACATCATTAGCCTAGCGATAGATGGTAAGCAGCCATTGCCGGACATTTTGCGAAAGTGTCTGCTTTTGGGACATGAATTGAAGAACAACCAACTAAAGACCTGGGCAAATCAGGAACTAAACGGCTACGAATCAGGGGAGGATGTTCCTGATTACAGGATCATTCCCGCGTCTGCCAAGGGTAATTTCGTTGGTCCATTTCACGCGCAATACAATCACCACGTGATTCCTTCGGTTGTTCTTGAAGAGAAGCACCGCGAATTTGCGGAACGGGTCTATTTGCTTCAGTCCGTCAGTGCGTATGTAGATGTTCTCAAAGAGCGTGATGCAAACCCCTCAGGCTCTCTATCGTTCCCTTGGAACGCCAATATGATCGCCTACTATCAGGACAAGTTGATGTCAGGAGGGTTCATTTGCCACTCCGCTTGGCAAGAAATATCCGCTAGCGCTGTCGCGGAAGTTTTGGACACGATTCGCAACAGGACTCTGAACATGGCTCTTCAAATCAAAGATGAACTCGGTACTTCTTACGCAAACCTTCGTAACATTCAGTCGGGCCAAACCGCGACCAAGATTCAAAGCATTATTTTCCAAAACACCGGAGGCAACACAACGGTCGCTTTCGGTCAAGCGAATGTAGATGCATCGCAACACCAGATGTCGATAACTGTCGGCGACCGGCAGGCCCTCGATGAAGCTTTGACTGGCGCGGGGCTAGAGAAGCAGGATTTGAACACACTCACTCAAGCGATTGAAAGTGACGGTGACAAGCCGGGTCATAAAGTCCATGAATGGATAAGAAAGAACGCCTCGAAAGTCCTTTCGGGAGGCGTGAAGGTCGGCACGCACATCGGACAGGAGATTCTGACCGCATGGATTAAGGCGCACTACGGCATCTGACCCTCGGAAATTGTTGACGTTAAGAGGCGTGTCTGTTGAAAAAGTCCGTGATCGGAATGTACTCTTGGCTGCGATATGGCTGCCATCGGAGTTTTTCCTCTCACCTCAGCTAAGTGGCAGCTTCCATAGTAGGTGTTATCGGTCGGCTGAGGAACCGCACTAGCCGCTTGATGTTCTGGGCCACGGCTGCCAGGAAGAACTGCTCCCGCACGAACTTCAGTCTGCGCAGGCGCAAGCGACGCAATCCGATCTGATTCTTGAGTTCCGCGAACAAGGCTTCCACCTTCTTTCTTTCCCGCTGGGCAGAGGCAAACTCTGGCGTCTTCGCCAACTCCCGTGCGCGTTGCCGGGCGGGTTCGTCCATGTGGATGGCAAGAAAGCGAAACGCGCCGCTGGTGCATTGCGCTTTTAGCGCACACGCACCGCAACGTTTGCGGGTCCCGATGTAGGCATAGGTGCGGTTCCGCATGCTGCGGCCACCATAGTTCAGTTGCTGCCCCGCCGGACAGCGATAGCTGTTGCTTTCGGGTTGATAGGTGAACCGCTCGGGACCGTAGAACGGACTGTTCTTTCGGTGGATACTGTCGCGGGTTCGCATATAAGGAGTGATGTTCCGATCCGCCAACCATTGCAAGAACTCCCCGTTCCCGTAGGTCGTGTCGGCCGCCACCGATTCTGGCTCTTGTCCTTGCCATTGCGCGAAACGAGTGAGCATGTCTTGCGCGGCCACGGTTTCCTGGCTCATGCGCGCCGCCGTAGCCTGCACTCCCACGATCACGCAGCTTTGATTGTCCACCAGATAGTTGTCGTAGTACCCCATCCGAGCTGGCGTACCACCCTTCGTGGCATAGGTCGAATCCGGATCTGTGGTCGAAACCTGGTCTTGCTCATGTACCGGTTCCTCCACCGGGTTCTGCTGTTCCAGTTCCACCAGATACTGCCGCACCGTGTGGTTGACTTGAGCCACTTCCCCCAACTGCTCACGCGGAATACGGCTCTCCTTGGCTGCATTCGCTTCCACGAAACTGCCATCGACTGACAGGTGCTTCCCTTGCACCAGCCCCACTTCCACACACTGCCGCACGACCTCTTCAAACAACTGCTCGAATAGCTTCGATTCCTGAAACCGTCCGTGCCGATTCTTGGAGAACGTGGAGTGATGCGGGATCTCTTGATCGAAGCCCAGCCCCGTAAACCAGCGCCAGGCCAGATGCATGCGCAGTTCCTCCACTAGCTTGCGTTCGCTGGTGACGCCATACAAATAACCGATCAGCAAAATACGCAGCAGGAGCTCGGGATCAATCGAAGGTCGACCGGTCTCGCTGTAGCTGTCTTTCAATCGCTCGCGCACAAACTCAAAGCGGATGTGCTTTTCGATGAGCCGCAGCAGATGATTTTCTGGAACTTGATCTTCCAGGCGGAAGTAGTAGAACAGCGCTTCGGAGCGGTCGTGTTGCCCCATCATGATCAGCAAGCCTCCGACGATCGAAATCCAACAGAGCATGGGCGGATGCTTTCTTCTTAACATGCTTCTGCTGAATTTCATCCTGCTAATCGACGTGACTTTTTCAACACCCACAGGCGTTTACACCAACTACGCCCCGCCACTCGCTCACCCGACTCATTCACCCCCCCTACCCTAGCGAGCGCGCCCCGGCCTTCAAACCCAACCCGGTGCGGAGGTGTATCACTTTTCCCGTTCGTATAGCTAACCCCCTCAAACAAATGACCCTACCCTGGCGCAGCACTAGACTCCCGAAAGACTGATACCAGCGATTCCGTTTTACTGGGAAAGACAACCAGTAGCGGAAACCATAGAAACTGGACCCGGAGATCGGAACCGCTTGTAACCTGATTAAACAAAGGGTATTATCGCGGAAGTGTAGTGTTCATCGGTAGTACTTGCAGGTAACGGCGGTAATAGAATCCCTCTGTAGTGCACCCCGCAAAACTAGACACAAGGGGCCGTGTTTGAAGTAAGGGTTAGGGCGAACCGGGCACGAGCGTCGTGCGGGGTTTGTCCGTGGAGTCCGCGGTGCGGACGGTCGTGATTGTACTCCTCGATCCAGCCTGCAATGCTCTGCTGCGCTTGGTCGAAGTTCTGGTATTCGTTGAGCCACACCTCCTCTTCTTTCAAGCTGCGATGGAATCGTTCGATGTAACTGTTGCCCTCGGGATGGTTGTAGGCCGTGCGCCGGTGCGTGATGCCCAACTGGTTCAGAGTTTCGACATAGCGCGCCGAGGTAAACTGGGTGCCGTTGTCAGTCGTCAAAGTCAAACCCGTTCCACGAGAACCGAAAGGCAAAACCTCCAACACGGCGCGGTTGAGCGCCGCCAGAGCTTCTTCCGTACGACAACGCAGACTCAGATCCCAGCCGACGATTTCGCGGGTGCAGCAGTCGATCACCGAGACCAGATACGCCCAGCCCACACTGGGCCCGGCCCAGACCTTGGTCATGTCCGACTGCCAGACGTGATTCGGATGCGGTGCTTCCACCTTGCCCCAGTCCTTTCTGCGCGAGATTTGAAAGCGGCGCTGACGCACTAACAGTCCGCGTTCTCGCATGACACGCAGCGCCCGCTTGCCATTGACCACCAACCCGTGATGCCGCCACAACCACCAGACCACGCGACGATAACCGTAGGCCGGTTTCTCACCGCAGGCCGTGATGATCTCCTCGTCCCGCGAGCGATCGGCACGGCTGGCGCGCGGTTTGCGCCGATAGTAGAGGCTCGACCGGCTGATGGCGAGCGTCTCCGCCACCAGCTTCGCTTCGTTCCCTTGGGCCACCAACTCCCGTGCCGACGAATGAGCTGGCCCGCAGCTCACTCGCCCAGCACGTTTTTTAAAATCTCGATCTGCAAGTGCGATCGGCCCAGCGCCCGCTCCAGTTGCTTAATCCGTTTCTCCTGCTCGGCATCGGGCCGCGCGGCTGCGCTTCTCCCCCCAAGCGCAGCCTTGGCTCCCTCTTCTACTTCGTCTTTCCAGCGGTAATACAGCGTGGGCGCGATCTCGTACTTGCGGCAGGTCTCAGCCACGTTGCCGCTCTTCAGACCTTCCAACACAATCTGCCACTTCTCTTCCGCAGTCCTCTGGACTTTCGGCTTTCTCGGCATTCTCGCCTCCTGGCGGAGGCCCCAAGCCTAACTAACTTCCGTGTCCAGTTCTACTGGGGTGCACTACACCTCCTTCTCCGCCAGCAAACAAGTTGGCAGCGCACCATGCATGGATCAATCTGACTGTCTGTCGGACAGTCGATGTCGACTGGTCCGGGAATGCATCCTGGACAGTTGTGGGCCGAGTGTGTGCTTGATCTGCGGCTTGACACGCCCGCACTAAAAAGCTTCAATCTGGGCGAGATGAGCCGCCCCTTTGGAAGAGCAATTCTTAATCACACACCGCCATCTGATTTCATGGTTTCGCCGGTGTCGTGCTCCTCCGGAGCCCGCTCATCTCCCGGCGAAATCGTGAACATTGCAGTGTGCACTGAGGATCGGGGGTCCAAGAGACCCCGATCCTCTTGCATTTTTTCATCCCCGCAATTGGCTCGCCTGCCAACCCTGCCCTCTGCGCTCTCATGATTCCCTTGGGGCGCGATCAGATTCCACCGCTCTATCAGCAGGAGGCGATCCGCTGGCTGGCAAGATTCAAGAACACAGAGCTTTTGCAGCAGATGTTATGGCGTTTCCATTTTTCGGAAATCGAAATTGCTGCCTACAGGAATTACTGGGCTGCCTGGCTGAAGCCGAAGAACGCTCTGTCCGTTCAGCGAAGTGGTGACGGCTGATGGCCTACATCGTTGTGCCGATCGATTTTTTTGAAAAAGACAAGAGACTGCGAAAACTGATGTTTCGGTTTGAGGGAAGATCTGCCGCCTTGCCCATTCACCTCTGGTGCCTAGTCGCTGAAAAGTCACCCAGGGATGGGCGGCTAGTGGAACACTCAACAGAAGCATTGGAAATGGCACTGGGTTGGACCGGAAGAAGAGGAGAACTCGAAGTCGCCCTGATCGAGGCAGGGTTCCTAGAAAAGGTTCCGGAAGGGTATCAAATTCCGAACTGGAACCAGGAACAAGGCCATATCTGGCGCAATCACATCCGGGCCTCAAAAGCCGCCAGAGCGCTGCACAGAAAGGAGGTCACTGTCGATGCTACAAGCACTGCACCAAGAAGAGCTCCAAGCACAGCTTGAAGCACTGCTACCAGCAAAGCCCCAAGTACAGCCCCGAGCAAAGCTGGGAGCACAGCTTCCGGCTTTGCTGCAAGCAGAATTTCATCCCCCCGGGCCTAGGGGGGATGGAGGGGGGTCTATTAACCCTGACAAACCACAGCGAAACCTAGAAGAGAAAAACGTAACTCGACCAAGGGGAAGTGGGTTGGGTAGAGAGGGGTACGGGGAGAGACCCCGAGGGAGAAGGGGTCGCCGGCGGACGAATCCAAGGCCGCGCGTCGAATACTGGCACGAGCTCCTGGCCTACATCGATTCCGCCTCCGTTAGGAAGTTCGGGTGCCACCACGCATGGAACAATCTAATGCGGAAAAACATATGGAACCTAGCACGAGTGCACTCCCCCTGGCGGGTCATGGCACTGTGGGATCTGTACCTAGAAAGCGAATCCTGGTGGGCCCGGCGAACTAGCTGGTCAGTCTACGGGATGGTCCGTGATTCGGGGCGACTCATGGAAGATGCGCGGTTCAAACCCGGGTCAGACCAGCATGAGCAACGACAGACAAACAATTGGGGTGGGTGATCCGAATCAGTCATGCACAGGAATCCCATACTTGCGGCTACTGGAGAGATTCTTCTTCCGTGGGGCTACATGACAAGGAGATAGGCTGTCAAAGACAACTCAGACTGGCTGCGGCCATCTGTGCAAAGCGGGTCGGGGGAAATTGGCTTCGTCCATTTGGCTAACAACAGTCGAATCAATAGCATGCAGTGCAGCCAATCTGTGCAAAGCACAATCTCGTGACCGTCTTCGCGCCGCACCATTCGTGCAGGCAACGCGTGTATGGAACTGGCGCAACCATTATTGCGTGGCACCTGAATCGGCTGTTTGTAGCATCACACTTGGTAGGAAGTCCGCCAAGCTTCTTGTCGGGGGGGCACAGTATGGGTTGGCGAACTACAGCCGAAGCGGCGATTCGACGGTGGGTGTACGAATTTCAGTTAGACCAAAAGAATCTTGCGGCCGAGGTCGGTATCAGTTGCGGAGCGATCTGCCATGTACTCCACGACCCTGAATACGCAATCAGTGGAGAAACTGCTCAACGGATTGTAGCAGTCGTGGGGCGCGAAGCGCGTATCCGTGCGCGTGTCGATTGCCTAGCAATGGAGCTCGTGGCTCTTTGCCACGATACTGATTTTGTACTGGACCAAGATGCGAAGAATAGGATCGTCGCACATGTACGTAGCGCCTTGGTTGAGAACGCAGCTGGGGTTACCGCATATTCAAAGAACATTCCCTTTCACGACCACGCTACTGCCGTTCTAATCCAAATTGGCGGACCGGACTCTCCGTACTTTCTGATAGCTCTCAACACCGAAAACGCGGATGATCAGAAGCGAGCATTGGCTCACGAGCTCGATCATCTCAAAGCAATACTGTTAAAAGGGATACGAAAGAACAGGACAGCACCACCGAAATCGTCGTTTTAGCCAAGCTCGTGACGAAATGAGGGTACATATGGTTACCACCATCAACGCGGAAATTTTTCAAGCTACTGAACCTGCATCAGTAGGTTTAGGGTGGGGCGCTCGAAGGGCTAAGGTACACCTGCCTGAAAAGCAGGCGATGGGAAAGTATTGCGTCGAGCATGATTTCCTGGTACGGAAGAATCCAGCAGAACCTAGGGACACGGTTGCGTCCATTCTGGTCAATCAAGGGACATCACCTAATGAAGTTGTTCACGAGGCTTTAGACTGGGTCAAGAAAAGCTGGGAAGAGGGTCCGTTTGACATCACCTGGTATACGACTGGGGGCCTCGTTAACGCGACACTTCATGAGTTCCGGGTTGCCAATCCATCTTTGAGCATCGCAGCACAGATTTTCCTCTTTCCCGGACGGGTGAACATCGACCTTCAGGCGGTAGCGGGGCCAGAGGCCGAAGAGTTCGTAGAAAAGCTGGATATAGATTTTACCTACGCGTTCCTGAGTGCTTTCGCATTTGACATTGATTCCGGCCGAATTCATTTCGCGTACAGTGAGGAACTGCGGCTGCAACGTGCATGCGCCCGCTTATACGCGGACCACAAATTTCTCTTTCTGGATCGAAGCAAGTTCAAGCGAGAAGGGAAACGCGGGTATAAGCTTGTCGAGTTACTCGAAACAGCAAAGACCGTTACGATCTACACTTCGGGTTCACCCGAGCCTGAGCTTGCTAAGAACAATGAATCGCTTGAGGAGCGTTTCCGACTGCTTTGCGACCAGGTGTTTCTGCCAGCATCGAACGACACAGCTTCAGCTGTACTGGGAGCAAAAACCCTTCGCTTGAGGATCGTTGGTCCCGACCAGTGCCTCCTTGTAGCCGCCGAACGAGCGGGCGCTCTGCGCTCTGCAGAGTAAGTTCATCGGATCGTTTGAGCAATTAAAATTTCGGCACTGCCAGTTGCGTGACAAGCTGCGTTCCTACCTCGCACTATGGTCTCAACTTCAATGCGAACCCACACGCAAGACGGACATCTAGCAACAAGTTCGACAATGTTCTCGAAGCAATGCTTGTGATGGATTTGCGTGTGGAGTTCTCACCCTGGACGGAGGTTGCAACATGTCTGAGCTAATGCTCGTTTCGTTGGTAACAGTTATCGATAAAACGAAAGTCGGCTCTGCGGCTTCGAACGGTGATCCGATTCGCTACCAGTACTCGAAGATTGGGTTCATGTCCATGAAGTTTGTCATCGTGGATGTGTTGCCAGACGGCTACAAAGAATGGTGGGAGCAAGAGTCCGGCGAAGTTGTCTGGCATTTTTACTATCCAAGTCTGGCGGAGCGAACGGCATTTCACCGCTTTATTGCCGGCAGGAAATATGAAGGCTGGCCGTTGCTGACGATTCCTGTCGAAATGCGCCAAGGCTCAGACAAGAAGCAGTGCACCTCTTTTTTGCTTGTCGTTGAGAAATGATCATCGCGGATTCTCGTATGGCGGTGCATTACGGCGAGACGCACGCAGCTTCAAATCTGTGGGACAACTTGTATGGCATAGCAAGGAAGGAGAGAAGAAAATGACGCAATTCCTGAACACTCAACTGTTGAATTCTAATCGGTATCAGATTTCAGAAAGCATCTCGGAAATGCTGGTAGATCTCGGAGAGTCGCTAGTGCGTAACGAAACCGTCATGGATGTGTGTCCCGAGGACCGGTTGACACTAGGGGAAAGGTTGATAGCGATTTATGACACACCGTATGTTGGCCCTTCTGAAATGAGGTGGCGGGCTGCACGGGCGTGTGCAGAACTAGCATCCAGGGACGGCCGGATTTTAGAGGCCATCATCAAGAATGCCGAGCTTTATGCATCAACTCAGCATTCATCGGACGCCGATCCTTACAGTCCGAATTCCATGGAAGTGTTGGCAGAGGTCTTTCCAGTAGACGCGCGCACAGTTGCTTTTCTTCGCAACTTGCTCCGGAACGATTGGGGTGTTGCGCACTTTTCTGCCACTCAAGCGCTGCAAGCAATTGAAAAGAGGCTGCAACATGAGATGGCCAGGTCTGCTGAAATGCCGATGGCGTCATGCGCTATCGGGACCATTGCCAGTATAACGGAGGGACGATCTCCGAAATGAGCTGATGTGACTCAGCTGCATCGTCCTTAGAATTACCGGAATCGTTAGAAGTGCAGCTTCCCACACTAAGGTGGTAGGGAATAGAACCTCTACTGGCGTTTCATAACAGCGTGGCGAATGGGACCAGAACGTGTGAACAAGTACGATCCTTGTTGAGTTCGAGGGGGCTCCTGTGAAGGAAACAGAATGGAATGTGCTCGTGGATGTGTTTGAACAATCGCGAGCGGGTAATGAAGAGGCCTTTTGCAGAGTCTGTGAAATCGTCGATGCAAGCCTGAAGCCGATCGTGAAACGGATGCTCAGGAGAAAGGGTGTGGTGCGCACGGAGCTCTTCGAAGAGGCATGGCAAGAGGCAATGCTCGCATTTGTGAAGCATTCCCGGCAGGTTAAGAGGATTCGCCATTTGCCGTATTGGCTGGCTACCACAGCTCTCCGGTGTGCGATCAAGAACCAATGGCCCCGACATTCGGGCAAGAAAAAGCAAAAGCAGCGGGTTCAACAGCCAGCAGAACTACCCCAACCGACTGGGACGAAGTCGGTAATCATCGATGGCAGGCAACATGAGATCAAAATCTATGCGCCTTGCAGCTCGCCGACCACACCGCTCCACTTCAGGCCTCGACTAGAGCAATTAACTGAAGACATCATCGAAAAGTGCGACAAGACGGTCCCCCCAGACTATGCGCGGCAAATCGATGACGAGAGAGCGTTGGCAGAGTTGCTAAAGGCCCTTGCGCAGTTGCCGCCACGCTGGCAAGAGGTTATTCGGCTTGTCTATTTCGGCGGAAGGTCACGGACGGAAGCGGCGAAGATCCTGGAGTGCAGCAAGCAGCGAATCTACAAAATACTGAAGCTGGCAAAGCGTCGACTACGTGAGTTGCTTGCAAATTATGCACGTGAGTGTAGCGCAAGTTGCACGGTATCGCTGGTCCAGGCCGAGAGACTCGTCGACCGTCGCGAAACTTGGGTGATGGAACCTTATCACGACGAAATTCGTCGCGGAATTGGCCCGTCCGAGCGGTCAGACCAAATGGCTGGCGATACTTGGTGGCCTCTGGTCGTGGAGTCGCTGAGACGCCATGCCAAGGCCTCAAATTTTGCTGCAGACGGATTTCAATAGGACTTTGCCTGCGAGGCTACTGGCTGACAGTTTTGGAAGAGCACGCGTTAGTGCTCACGGCGCAGTCAACCGCCGTGTTGAGGCCACAAAAATGACGATCGAGATAACGCTGGGAGACTGCGTCGAATACATCGAGCAGTTCTACGTGTGGGATGAAGCGGACGATCTTCTCCGCGCTTTGCTCGCCGTGGAGATGGCGCCGGAGGTCATCCGCATGTACGGCCACGACATCGTAACGAAACGGCGCTCGGAGAATACGGCGTGGATTATCTCTACAATCCCACGGCAAAGAAGTCGAAGGAGTGGACTCCGCTCATGCTTTCAATCAAGCGGCGCATGGAATCCATTGCCGGACGGCTTGACGGCGGGTTGGTGCAGATGTATCCGCACGGCAAGGCCGGTATTGGGTGGCACGCGAACAAAGGGAAACCGGAAATCATCGCGTCGTTGAGCTTTGGCGCCGAGCGAGAGTTTGCATTTGGCGTAGGTCCGGCGAGTCGGTGCAAGGAAGTCTGGAGAATGCGGCTTGCCCACGGGTCTGTGCTACTCATCCCCTCAAGAACGAATGAGGCCTTGAAACATCGGCTCCCGCCCGCCAAGCGCGTGAAGGAACCGCGAGTCAATGTTACGCTGCGAAGATTTCCCCGATGCCCACTCCTGAAATGCGAGGATGAAGATGTTGATGGACATTTGACCGCGGAGCCTCGGGGGAAATTCCCCCGAGGATCACAGCAGCGGTTTCTTGAACGGCTTGAAGACTTTCTGTGAGAAGCTTGGCGTCTCCATGCCAGAGCTGGATGTAGTCAGCGGACGCCGTTCCCGTCTGAAGTCCGATTGACTGGCAAACGACAAAAGCAGTGGCTTCTGCTTCTGTTTCACGTACCTGTTTCGTGGTCAGAGTGCGGCGTTCGCCCCGGTGCAGCATTTCATGGGCGATCTCATGGACGAGGGTCGAAAACTCCTCG
This sequence comes from uncultured Acidobacteriaceae bacterium, assembly GCA_963789205.1. GTDB lineage: Bacteria > Acidobacteriota > Terriglobia > Terriglobales > Acidobacteriaceae > Acidiflorens. Next base: position 107,073 of record CAWBJV010000004.1, on the reverse strand, counting down.
GCTGGCTGCATACCAGAGAGCAGAGTGATCTTGCCGCCGAAGGACAAGCCCTTGGTAGGCGCGATCCGTTCGGAGTAGTTCAACTTTATGTTCTGGCTTTCGACGAACTTCACGAGGCGTTCCCGATAGCCGTTCAGATCGCCTTGGACCTCTGTCAACGTCGGCAGTTCTTTGCCTTCGGTCTGGCTGATGTCGAACACGTACACGGCTCGGAATCCGTACAGTTGGGCTGTGGCCTCCTTCGCGTCGGCGGTAGACTCTGCTGTTCCATCAGTCTTCTTGCGGCCAATCATCGGAGCAAGAATGAGGATGCCTTTTTCTCCGCGTTTCACGAAGCGGCCAAGCGAGTTCCAAGTACGAATGCCTGCCACATGGGTGGCCTGTGACTTCTGCCTGGCGATGAGCATGATGTTGCCGAAGCTATAGTTGTGGAATCGGGCCATCGCGTTGAGATACTGCGTCAAAACGTCACTCTGGCCTGACTCTAGTGCCGCGACAAGATAACTGACTGCTTCGTTGGTTTTGTTCTTGATGTCTTCTAATTTCATTGTTTTTTTCCTTTTCTGCCGTTGCCGGCTTGTTTTCGTCCTTCAGTTGAGCGCCAGCGGACGAAAACAAACGGGACGGTGAAAAAGGACAGAACGGGACGAGGGAGGGTGGCAGGGCGCGAGTGGCGGCGCGGTGAGTGCCAAAGTGCGACCTGAAGTTACTTGGAACGACTGTCTGACGAGACGCTCTTGATCAGACCTGTTGTCCCATCGACAGTACCCTAGGAGGCGAGGGCGGCGAGGCAACGAACCGTCCGAAGCCCTCTGATAACGTAAGCCGCAACCGGTAGGTTGCCACTGAGACCGTGAGGCGACGGTGGAACTGCCAGCATCGAGGTGGAAAGGCGCTAGGGTTTAGCAGGAGCGGTCAACACAAGTGAACTCTTGTAAGCGTCGTGAGCCATCCAAAAGGCTGAAGATGCTAATCGGCCTTGATTGCAGCGGGCACGGGGGCTTTTGACTCCTCCGTCATGGGCAAACAACGCTGCCGGCGTAGAAAGAGGACCCTCCCTGCTAGGTCGTCCAAGTGAAACAGGGTAAGCCCGTATCGCTCCCGCGAGGGTAAGGAGACCGTGAGGTCGACGAAGGCGGTGCGGGTAGAGGATGAGGGAAAAAGCGAATGCCGTTCGGTAATAGAGCGGATACGGATTGAGCGAGAGCGACATGATCCGGCGTGAAACGAGCCCACTTCCCTCGGGTCTTTCGTCACGAGAGAACTTGATTAACCGACACATGAGGCAAGGCAGATGACGACAGTGAACACTGTTGGTGCGGCTTCACGCAAACCTGACGAGTGGGACTCCCTTGCGGGACTGAAACTCTCCGGGAATGTGCGTCGGCTCCAGGTGCGTATCGTGAAGGCAACGAAGGAAGGCAGATGGGGCAAGGTGAAAGCCTTGCAACGGCTGCTGACCCACTCGTACAGCGGCAAAGTACTGGCCGTGTGCCGAGTGACGACGAATCGAGGTAGAAACACGGCTGGCGTGGATCGAGTTTTATGGAACACGCCGGAGAAGAAGGCGCGGGCTGTTCACGATCTGAAGCAACGCGGCTATAATCCGCAGTCGCTTCGTCGTGTGTACATCCCGAAATCGAACGGCAAGATGCGCCCGCTGGGAATCCCCACCATGAAGGACCGAGCGATGCAAGCGCTGCACCTGCTCGCCTTGGACCCCGTGGCGGAGACCACTGCGGACCCGAACTCCTACGGGTTCCGTCCGCGGCGTTCCTGCGCGGATGCGATCGAACAGTGCTTCTCGATACTGACTCGATCAAATCCGCAATGGATACTGGAAGGTGACATCAAGAGCTGTTTCGACCGAATCAGGCATGAATGGCTCCTGTCTCATGTTCCTATGGATAAGGAGATTCTTCGTAAATGGCTGAAGTCGGGCTACATGGAAAAGCAGGTCTTTTATAAAACGGACGAAGGAACGCCACAAGGAGGGATTATCTCGCCGGTGCTGGCCAATCTGGCACTGGACGGCCTCGAAAAAGGTCTGCGAGAGAAATATCCGCCGACGAAAAGATTACGCGGCGAATACCTCTGTGTGAACGTCGTCCGGTACGCGGATGACTTCGTTGTTACCGGCAGAACGAAAGAACTGCTGGAGCGGGAGATCAAGCCCCTTATCGAGCGGTTCCTGCGCGAGCGGGGGCTCGAACTTTCGCCGGACAAGACGGTCATCACACATATAAAGGATGGCTTTGACTTCCTCGGACAGAATGTGCGCAAGTACAGAAATAGAAAGCTGCTCATTAAACCCTCTCGCAAGAGCATTCGTGTTTTGTTGGAGGGCGTCCGTGGAGTCATTCGGGACTCGCAGTCTCTGACAGCAGCCCAGTTGATAACGCGTCTTAATCCCAGAATCCAGGGATGGGCAAATTATCACCGGCACGTTGTCAGCAAGCGAGTCTTCGCCCAGGTGGATGACGCCATCTTCAGGGCACTATGGCAGTGGGCACGTCGAAGACACCCCATGAAGACGAGCGACTGGACCATGCGCAAGTACTTCGGCCGTCGCGGAAATCGATCATGGTGGTTCTTCGGCACGAAAAACGAGGAAGGCTCAGGCCCGGAAACGGTCTGGCTCTTCCGCGCTGTGTATGTGCCCATTCGGAGGCACATCAAGGTTCAGCGGGATGCGCATCCTTATGATCCGGTGTGGGAGTCGTACTTTTCGCAGCGTACTCGGGGTTGCACCCGTGCCCGCTGAGGTTCGACCGCTCCGTCCTCGAATGGTCTGGCTTTCCTTCGAGGTGTTGGGTTCCACCGTCGCCTCCTTATTAGTATCGTTTCCGCGTCTCGTCAGACAGGCGTTTGAAAGGCTTGAGCCGTGTGAGGGGAAACTCTCATGCACGGTTCTTAGAGGGCTGGGCGGGAGCAATCCCGCCCGGCTACTCGACCTGCTGTTGGATTTATGGTTTGGCGCGAAACCGGCGCATGAGCCCGAGTGCCCGCCGGAGCCCTGGCCGAAGGGCGTACGCCCGGAAGAGGCGGAGTGGGAGGAAGATGCGAAGGCTACAGCTAGTGCGTTTGGAGGAGGAGGTTTAATATGGGGGCGTTTGTGGTCCACGGTGAGGGAACTACTGGCGGCCAAAGGGTAAGCAATCCCTCGAAGTTTGGAGCAGGAGAGTCTTCGTTTGGTCGAAGCAACCCAAGACGATTTCAAGAGGTTCCTTAAACGGCTTCATCCCGACCCCGAGGTTGCTTGGGAAACGTACAGTACCGTCTGGCAGAAACTCATGATGTTTTTCCAGCGCAACGGTTGCCCTGCTGCCAGCGATCACGCGGATGAAGCTCTGTCACGGATTGCGCGGCGGGATGACTTGGACAACATTCGCAACTTTGGAGCGTTCGCATACGGAGTGGCGCGCACGATGAGATCCGAAATTTGGGAGAAAATGAAAAAAGAGGTCTCCCTCGAAAGTTTCCCTGGAGGAACCATCCCCGACGGCCGAAACATGGAAAAGGAGATCGTTGAAAACATCGACAGGCAGCGACAGGTAAGGTGTTTTCGGCGATGCGTCGGAAAGCTACCGCCCGACGAACGGACGCTGTTCCTCAGTTTTAAACTGGCCGATCGTGAGACACGCACAGACGACAGGAGCAAGATGGCGGCGCAGACTGGGATTTCGGCTGGAACTCTGCGGGTTAGAGTCTTCCGGATTAGACGGGAGGTAGAGCGTTGTGCGCGGAAGTGCTTGATTAGTAGAGAGAAAAGTCTGCTCTGACACTTTCTTTTGGGAGATTTGAGGTTGTATCGGTAACGTTTCTTCGAACTCGACCACATATGAATAGCGCTCAGTATTCTGGGCGAATCGGAGCTGACGAGAGATGGACTTGAACGGTATGGAAACGGAGAATTGCAGTGGAATCGGTTAGAGACACTCTGATGGTCGAGTATCTTCTCGGAGAGTTGTCTGAAGAGGAAGTGGCCAAGTTTGAGGAGCGATACTTCTCAGACGATCAGGTCTTCGAAGATCTCCAGAGCATCGAAACGGAATTGATTGATTCGTACGTGAAGGATGAGCTATCGGACTCTGAACGGGAACGATTTGAAACGTATTACCTCAATTCTCCGCAGCGGCGAGATAAAGTCGAAACGGCAAAATGTTTGATTGACTCCATTACCGAAGTGGCGGCCGAGAAGTCTTTCATGGCGCAGCCAAAATCGTTCTGGAAGGGCATTATTGGGGCATTTTCATCCCTCTCTCCCCCAATGCGACTGGGGTATGCGATGGCGGTAGTGGCGATCTTAGCCTTCCTGGCGATCACGCTACTCCAGAACCAGAGTCTTCGCTCCGAGCTGGGCCGGTTACGAACAGAACGGCTTGGATTGATCAAGCGTGACCAAGACTTGGAACAGCAGATTGCCAAGGTAAATGGCGCTGCTGCTGGACAAACTCCGAGTGAATCGCGCCAGGAGACCGCACAAGCTCAGGCGTCGCAGCCGCTCGTAGCTTCGATCACTCTGACACCCGGTCTATTTCGTGGTGCAGGATCCGAGGCCAATAAAAGGCTGATTGTCCAAAGCTCCGCGCGCTGGGTCGTGGTCAATTTGTCATTGGATAGGGACGAGTATCCAACTGGCTACCGCGCTGTTGTTGAAACGGCCGATGGCAACGAAGTTGAGCGAGTAGATCGGCTCAAGTGCCGGACGCGAGCTGGCCTAGGAAAAGTGATCGCGGTGGAAATGCCAACCGAGTTGCTTGGTAGTGATAACTATATCGTCAAACTTTTGGGCATCACGGCACAAGGTAGCCATGAAGAGGTCGAGGACTACAGTTTTCAAGTCGTGCGGCGTTGAGGTGGCTGTATGCGATGCAGGCATACGTCAACAATGACAACAACAGCCATTTGTTCTTCGGATGGGAAGCGCATGATAGACGCATTCGACTCAAAGAAGGACGAATTTCAAACTTGGAGAGAACTATGAAGCGCCCCTCGTCGCAAAGCCTTGGGAACCGGGGTAGGTTTACAAGCCTCGGTGTACTCATTATCACCACGTTCTCCGCGTTCGTTGCTTTTGGTCAAGCGCCCGAGACAATCTATGACGCCATGCGCGAGGGCAAGGTGAACGCAACCTTTACAGCCACAGGCGGCAGCAGCGGAGATTCAATTTACTTGAACATCAGCAAGACTCCTGCGGCCGGATACGGAACTCTTACAATCACGGTTCCGCCAGGCCTTCGCTTGCAAAACCTCAACGGGGTGTGGCAAAGCATGGTGGTATCCGGCGTGCGCGGTCGGTGGCAGGGCGGAAACCAATACACGCCCCAACCGCTAATCATTCTGGACGATGCCTCACCTTCCGCGACGTATCTGCTATCTGCTTATTGCGCCGAGTTTCGTAAAGACAACCCATCACCGGCTTCGCAATTTGTGGTTTGGCCGCCCGACAACACCACTGCCTGCATTCTTTCGAATGCGAGCGCACAAGGGCTATCGGTTGCGGCCTCTCAGGTGGCAGAGTGGATCAACACGGACCGTGTCACGTTCAATGACCTGCAGGACAAGTTCCCCGTGAGTATCCCGGACTGGAACGCTGCAGTGCGGGTCGCATCGCAATGCCAACAGGCACAGGTTCAGTTTCAGCCGCCCCAGACTCAGCAGGTTGCTCCGGGCGTCCAGTACAACGCCCCCGTCACACCTACGCCCCTTGGCGCACTGGCCGGGATCACTGACACCTGGAGCGAGCAGTTTGTTACCCTCAACGGGACACTTTACGTCTCCCCCGATGCCGTGAGGTTTGAGCACAACATGGACAAGCACGGCAATCCCTATAAGCATTTGCCGGCCTGGGATCAGCCGTTCAAAGCATCCTGCTCGCAGCTAAATGAGTGGAAAGCAAATGGAGGCTGGAATGGTTTTAACCAAGCAATGAATGCCTTATCCTACGTACCCTCCAATGGGTGGGATTGGGGGTTTCACATCAAGCTGAAAGACGGTAAGAAGCACGAGTTCTATGCGAATACCAAACAAGACATGGAAAAAGTTCTGCAGACCATATCGAGGGCTTGCGGGTTTAATCAGTAAGTGCGTACGAGGCAGCGCGCAGACTTGCCCGTCCGCTTGTTCTGGGTGTGGCGCAAGTAAGGGAACGATCAGCCGGTTTCGGCACGAAGAGGGCCGAGGTTGTCGTCTCGGGTTGTTTCGGAGGCAAGTATGGCATCTGTCCGATGCCCTTGTGGCGCTGGCAATGGATGAGAGTATGCAAAACTGCTGCTTGCGCGGCACCGATCTAACGGGTGCAGCCGAGAATGTAACCAGCCGGCGGAGAGGCCTGCGATTCCGGCAACCAAAAGCACTGGAAGAAATCCCTGTGTACCAAACCAGGGATTATAACTCTCCTGTAATCCGAGGCATCATGAAACTCGCAACGAGTATCGTTCTGACTCTGGTTTTGCTTTTGCTCGGCTGCAACACGAAGTCGGATCAGGGAGCGTCAACGCAATCGGGCCAACTCGATCCCGTCCGGAAAGCCTACGTCATATCGACGTTTAGACTCGAATTCGACCGGATGGATGATCCAATTTCGAAACTGAGCCAACAAAGAATGGCTGCGTTTTCCGACTTGCAAACAGCTTTGGGAGAGAAGAAGTTGTCATCGTTTCTGTCTTGCCTCAGGAGGAATGAGAGCATCTTCAAAAGCTCGATCGCCCAAAAGCGTGAGGCCGCGAAATCGATGCAACAAATTGCTCTACCGGACCATTTTTCAACAGCTGATGCTCAGTTGTTCCAGGGTGGACGTGACCAGCGCGCCCAAGCGTGTCGCGAGGAAGCGGACGCTCTTGCAGCATTGTTAACCATCAATGAGAATAACCTCTTCTTAGATCACAGTGAACGGGGTCGTCGAGCGAGGCAAGCCGCGGAGCGGGCCTTTGATTCTATTGGTCACTAAGAAATAAGGAGAGCTCCGGTGTACGAAGCAACGAGCAGAGTGACCAAGGCTGGAATGGACCGGAGAGAAGTGATATGCCCGAAGTGCAAGGCGCAAAATTCGGTCGATGTCACAATTTGTGGCTTCTGCGGTCACTCTCTGGCCGAGGCGCAGCCCTCGACCAAGAGATCTAACGCCTATATCTGCCCGACCTGCAACAAGATTCTCGAAAGTGTCCACGGCGATGCAAAGAAGGGCATACTCTGCCCGAGCGGGCACAAGGTACAGGAAGCCCCCACTCTCGGATTCACAGGAAGCCTTATTGGGGGAGTGATTGGAGGCGCTATGGTCTGGCTAGTGACGTGGTACGCACCAGAATTGCACTCATCACTGACTTCGTTGTCCGGAATATTTCGGGTAGTGTTTATTGGATACGCCACTTTTAAGACTGGACAAGGGATGCTGTATCTGACCAAGCCTGGGCCCACGAGAAGGTTAGCGCATCAACTCCTCGGCGTTCATTTGGGTGCGTTGGTCGGTTTCGGCGTTACTGCAGGAATCTTCCATTCCTAAATCCCGCTTGAGAGGAGGACAGAGCCGTGCCAAACGTGAAAGCCCAGGCATCATGGTGGGGGGCCGGGATCTTCGAATTGGGGCCGCGAGTACCAGTGCTCGCCGCTCCGTCTTGGTTATAAAGCTTTAGAGTTCAAAAAGGAAATTGCGGTTTATCTAGAGAGAGGAGACAGCTAAATGACCGCTGTGTCTGCTAAGCCGATAGGGATCATCGTTCTAGCATGGGTACACCTGCTTGCCGGTGCCGCAATGGTCGCCTTTTCGACTGTTGGCGGACGTGGTATTTCGATGGGCGGCATTGTGTTGGGCGTGATCTACTTCGGCTTCGGATTTGCGCTTCGCACGTGGCAGCCTTGGGCTCTTTACCTCGCCATTCTGCTCTATGTTCTGAGCATTCTGGGAGCGGTGATGCAGGCCGAGTGGCTCTGGGCCTTGTCACTCGCTCTGCTTGTGGCCTATTTATGTAGACCTACTATGAGGGAAGCGTATCTTTCGTCGAACCCTGATGTAGAGAAATTGACAATCACCGGGGAAACTGAAGTGCCCTCGACCGGGGCTGAGCAGACGAAAGGTTCCCCAGCCTTTGGCCTTATTGTCATTCTTGCGTTCGTTATCACCCTAGCTATCGGATCATATCAGCGGCTGAGAAGCTGGTCAGTTGGCAAGTTTGAAGACTACGAGCTTCGATTGGCGGGACCGGGCTTAAAGATTGCGGAGGCAGACTGTGGGGTTGACCATTTGTTTCGTGTGCATGGCGTCGTTGCAGATGTCACAGCCGGTTATTACCAATTAACGGACGAAGACAACACAGCCAAGACCGTGATGATTTTTTACTCTGACAAGACAAGACAACAACCTCCACCTTTGCTGGGCGAGCGCCTGACCACGACGATTTACTTGGGTTGCGGCCTTGGAGCAATGGGAGCTATCGAGTCCGCAAGAGGGCGATAGATGTCGCTCTTTTATCAACAAGGGAATGTCTCCTTCGTTGTTGAAATGATACTGTGTCCGACGTTTTTCGTGACGGCTAAACAAAGCATGTTTGTCAGCGAAATGCGGAATCTGCGATTGTGTTGATTGTGTCACCTGCTGGCAGCTTCGTAACCTATTTCTATTCCTGCTCACTGCTAAATACTGAAATACTGCAGAGTACCAGAGTAGCAATACCAAACTCTCAGGCTTGCACACGCGGTGTCCCATCTGTTTCGCTCCTTTCCGCTGTTCGGATTTATGGAAAGGAAATGGTGATCACGTGGCCTCAGGGATCGATTCATCTTTCGCGAAAATTTTCTTGTAATGTTGCCTTAGTCAGTAGCACTTATGGTTGTAGGCCGATTAATGGCCTGTGGCGAAAGCGACGGGAGATGAACGTATCCGCATTCGCAAGGTCATTCGAGAGCCCCATGAGAGGGAGAACTAGGACATGAACCAGACAGTTATTGTCATCCTGCATGTAGCGCTTGCCAGTTTAGTCTTGCAAACAGGATGTGGTACCGGGCAGGGACCAGGGAGCGGGCCGCCTCCCACGGATTCGCGTAAAATGACTCTTCACGTGCAAAACTCATGCACCAACAATGTGTGGGTGGCGTTCTATGACAGGACTAACGGCGATGCATGGCCGAGCAGTACAGGCTATTGGACGATTAACAAGGGAGAAACGTTAGACGAGACCATTTCATGTCAACACGGAGACACTGTTGCCTTTGGCGCTGCGATCAACGGCGATAACAGCGCGGGGTATTGGGGTGTCGGATACGGCGGCCAGCTAGGCTGCACCGCCTGCGCTTACACCTGCGAGGACGGGGATACAACGCCCTTTAACCTTACGTGCCAGTAAGAACCTGGGAGGCACAAATTCCCCTCTGGGTGTGCCTCGATGGTCTTTATTAGTCCAGCGAGATGTCCTACGAACCGGGAGACGGCCTAAAGAAATGAGAGTTCCGTACAATAAACGGGATATCTGCGTGTTGAGTATCTTTCCCAACACCGAAATAATCCTGTCCCGTGCGGCGACCTGAAGAACCGGGGAAAGCGGAGTGATCGAAGATTACGGTCCGACCAGGACAAAGGCACCCCACGCAGCGGGCACATCGTACCCGTAACGGTTCTTGACCTTCTTCCGAACCTCCAATTGTGCCTGACGTAGCGCCTCGTGCTTGTCCATCCCAGCTAACCAGTTCCCGTAGAACAGATCCATGAGCTCCTGTGTTTCCCGGTCTGGAACCTTCCACATGCTCATTAGCACCGATTCCGCACCAGCTTCCTGCAAGGCGCGCCGCAGCCCGAAAACGCCTTCGCCGTTCTTTAGCACTCCGAGGCCTGTATCGCACGCGCTGAGCACGACCAACTCAGTTCCTTGTAGGTTTAGCCCTGCAGCCTCGTAGGCGGTCAAGACGCCGTCGTCCAAGTCTGCGACGCTGGGCGCGCCAGAGAGAAACCTGTCAGCCCCCGCTAGGAAGAGTCCCGACCGCAGCATAGGCTCTTCCAAGCCTGGTGGCAGATCACCTTGAAAGACGTTCTTCCAGCTCTCCTGATCCGGAAGAAAGAATCCGTGTGTGGCTAGGTGCAACAGTCGAGGGCTTTGCACGTGTTGGATCGCCACCTTGAGCGCCCGACCACCTGTATATGCTTGCGTTTGCCACCCTGCTCGCTTGAGCATGGACTGGATCGACTCCACTTCCTTCTCCGTCTTCGGCAGAGCGAGGAGTCGGCCAGCCCTCAGCTCTCTTGAGCGAGCCTCTGTCTGAATGGTCGTCACTAGCCCTGGATTCGGTACAACAGGACTATCGAGGTTGGCCAATGCCTCACGCTGTTCCGTCTCTGTCAGGGTAAACTTGGGATTCCCAAACAGCACTGCTGTCATGGTTCCAGCGACATGCTTTGCCCTCAAAATGTCTTTTGTACTCGATAGCGTCCGCAAGTCATACTGTTCCAGCAGAAGGCTCCCGCTCCCCGTAGGAAGGATGCCAAGAGCGATCTCATTCAAGACTCCATCCGGCGACACGAAAACGCGCTTAGCCCGACCCAACGCTGGTTCCAGTGGCTTCCAAATCGTTAGGTACAGCTTGCGCAAGGCTGTGGCTGATACCCTCTTGTTAGCTCGCATCGATCCGTCTGCACTTCGCGAGGCGACGGTTTCACGATAAGCTATCAGCGGGTTACCCTCCAGCTTGGTCGCCGGTCCCAGCAATACGAGGGTTGGGGTTGTGTTTATTTGGGGCACGACGACAAGGGCCGCATAGTAAGAAGTGCCAGTCCACTTCTTACCGTCGTGAAACCGGAAGCGCACAAACTCCACCGCAGCCTCATCTTTGCGCAAGGCTTTCTGCACGTCCCGCCAACTGACACTTGACAACTTCTGGTGCTCCGCCACGGGTGCGGAACGCCTCACCAGTTCTTGCTCAGTATCGTTTGTCTCTTGCTCCAACTCCGCCACTGTCTTTAGCCACTGCTCGGGGTTCTTGGTTCGAGTGATCAGCAGCGCCGCGAGCTGACTTCTCTTGGCGGCAAGTTGTTCGAAGAGGGTCACGGACTTCTCATCCCCGGTTGTTGCAATCTCTGTTCGCAGGGCAGCGACGCTGCTTGCGACCAAGCCTTTTTCCAGCAGGAGTACGTCATACATTCGTCCAGCGAGGGAGGGCCGATTGTCTTTGGCAAGCAGACAGAAGCTGAAATAGGTTGGAAAAGCTTTTGCCACAGTATCGAGGAACAAGAGGCGTCCCTTCTCACTCATGAAAGCAAAATTGTGTTGGAACTGGTTGGAGAGATTCTCAAAGGCTCGCGCGTAGAAGGCTTCGGCCTCATCGTATTTACCCTCGTTCCGGTAAAGCATGCCCAAGTCGTTCAAGATCTGAGTAGTGCGGGGATGCTCCGGGCCTAGGGCCTTTTCACTAATCGCCAGCGCCCGCGTGAAGAGGGGCTGAGCTTCCCTGTACCTGCCCTCGTCTCGGTAGAGGACAGCTAAATTGCTCATGCTGCTGGCTACATCGGGATGCTCAGACCCTAAAGTCTTTTCGCGGATGGCCAGTGCCCGCTTATACAGTGGTTCGGCCTTCAGGTATTTCGCTTGCGTGTAATAAAGGAATGCTAGATGGTTGAGGGTGTTGGCGATGTCTGGGTGCTCCGGACCCAAGACCTTCGATTGGATAGCTATCGAACGGTCATAAAGCGGCTCGGCTCTTGTGAATTCGCCCCCGTCCGTGTAAACCGTTGCGAGGTTATTCAACGTTGTAGCCACGTAGGGATGCTCTTTGCCCAGAGTCTTCTCGTAAATAGCTAGAGCTCGCTCCAAAAGTGGCTTGGCCTCTGCGTATTTGCCCTCAGCACGGTAGAACAGAGCCAGATTGTTCAAACTGTTGGCCACGTCGGCATGTTCTGGTCCAAGGGCCTTCTCACGGATTGCCAACGAACTTCTGAACAAAGGCTCGGCGTCGGCGTATTTGCCCTCGTCCTGGTAGAGAGTCGCCAGGTTGTTTAGGGTCAGCGCGGTGTCTGGGTGGCCCAGTCCGAGGGCCTTCTGGTAGATGGGCAACGCCCGTTTATAGAGGACCTCAGCTTCGGCGTATTTGCCCTCGCTCCGATAGAGGAGCGCTAAATAGTTCAAGTTTTCAGCCACCTTGGAGTGCTCGGGCCCCAAGGCCTTTTCGTAAATGGGCAATGCCCGCTTGTAAAGTGGTTCGGCCTCTCCGTACTTGCCCTCAAGCCAGTAGAGAAATGCTAAGCTGCTCAGGCTTTCGGCCACGTCTGGGTGCTCCGGCCCTAGGGTCTTCTCACGGATGGCCAGGGCGCGTTTTGAAAGTGGTTCGGCCTCCCCGTACTTGCTCTCGCTCCAGTAGAGGGACGCTAAATTGTTCAGGGTCTCGGCGACGTCTGGGTGCTCCGGTCCTAGGGTCTTCTCACGGATGGCCAGCGCTCGTTTGTAAAGGAGCTCAGCCTCCTGGTACTTGCCCTCGCCCCAGTAGATGTACGCTACGCTGTTCAGGCTTTCGGCCACGTCGGGGTGCTCTGTCCCTAAGGCCTTCTCTCGGATAGCTAGGCCGCGGTTAAGAAGCGGTTCGGCCTGGGCGTACTTGCCTTCTTCCCCGCCATAGAGAAGACCTAGGCTGTTTAGTGTAGTGGCCACGTCGGGGTGCTCTGTGCCGAGGGACTTCTCGCGGATGGTGAGTGCGCGTCTGTAAAGTGGCTCGGCTTCCTCGTACCTCCCTTGCTTGACATAGAGCGTTGCCAAGTCATTCAGGCTGGTGGCTACGTCCGAATGTTCCGGTCCAAGGGCCTTCTCCCGGATTGTCAGCGCCTGCTGATACAGAGGCTCGGCCGCCGAATAGTTGCTTTGGGAGAAGTACTGCTTCGCCAGGTTACTTAGGGCTTGAGCGGTATTCAGATGTTCCAGGCCGAAGGTGGCTTTCGCAACACGCAGGTTCTCCTGTGCCGTCGAAAGAGCCTCTGTGTACTTTCCCTGTTCCGAGTGCTGTTCAACTTGTTCAACTTGTCCATTCAGCTCCTTCGATGTGGATTCCTGCGCGCCGAGAGGAGGTTGCCAAAGCAGCACGAAGAGAATCGCTACCTTAGTCTTAGCGACTTGGCGTCTCATCTCGTTTTTTCTCCTTTGACTTCAATTTCCGGCTCACCTGTAGTGATTATTGAGACAAGCGCTTGGAGTGAAACCGCTGTGCCGCCATCGCGATGGTCGTATTCCGCGAGTAACTGGCCGCCCTGAACTCTGAATGCATGACCTGGCGGTTCTCAAGGTGAAACCAGAGAAATCGTACTCTATTTCCATTCGCCTTGGATGGTAAAGGCACCCCAGTAAAAGGGGTCGCTCCAGCGCTTCTTCCTTTGCATTTTCATTTGAGCCTGCCGAAGCGCCTCTGCTGGCCGTCGACCTTCTTTCAGCATCCCTCGGTAGAACCGGCCCATCAAGTCGGCCGTGGCCACGTCGTCAACTTTCCATAGACTCGCCACCACGCGGCTGGCCCCTGCATACATGAAACCTCTGGTCAGCCCCACCAGCCCCTCCCCGGTGATTTGCTTCCCTAGTCCAGTCTCACACGCGCTCAACACCACTAGATCAGCAGGCAGCGTGAGATTGTAAACGTCTTGCAAGTCCAGGAATCCATCCCGTGACTTGCCTTCCTGGTCTACTAAGGAGAGCACCAGCCCTGACAACTCTGGGTGTTCATTGTCGAGCAAGCCGTGTGTGGCAAAATGCACGATACGATACTGGCCTAGATCTTTGTTCAGGGCCGTTTCTCGACTTGCTTGAAAATCGAGTGCCTCCATTCCTTTTCCAGGCTCAGTCACCGCCATGATGGCGTCAGCTTCTCGCCGGGAGAAGGCCAGCCGCGGGAGAGCAGACCCCGGTTCCCGCGTTCCCAGGCCAACATCGCCCAATGAGCGTGTCAGTTGTTCGGGAATCGACGAAATGATCGCTTTTCCCGAGGCAGACTCTGTCATCTGCTTGTTCTTCGCGGCTTTGTCTACTCGTGCGTCGTCTCTGTCAAAGACAGGATCTGCAAGGACAGCGACCTCCTTAGTCCTCGCCCCACGGCTATTTGCCTGCTCCCGCAGTAATGCCAGAACCGATGCTGACGGCAGATTGACGATCTCGTGTTCGGCAACCAGTGGCACCGCTGGTTTCGATTGATTCCCAGCAGGGACAGGCAGGACTGCAAACGGGATGTATTGCAGCGCCCCGTCGGCGACAATCAGTAACCGTTTTTCTCCCAGACGCGCAGCAACCGGACCGAGGATCATTTGGCTCAGCGTACCTGCCGTCTTCCGATACTCCGTTTCGGCCTCAGCCAGGCGCTTCTTCCGCTGCGAGCTCGTTTCGCCTTCAATCCAGCGGTTGCGCGACGTCAGCAGATCGTAGACACGGTGTGCGCTGTCTTCAATCGCGGAGCGCTTGGCCAGTTCGTAAGAATCCAGCGAGGTCGGTGTCAAGAAGAAAACGAAGCTGCGCTTCTCGCCCAGTGCGTATTCTAGGAGCACCGTGTCGGCATCGAGCAATTGCTGCTGCACCTGTTTGGCGCCCAGCGGCTGCGGTTGGGTCAGCGCAGCATAGCTCGGGCTGCTGGTCCTAATTTGTCCCTCGACTTCTTGGTACTGGCTGAGAAGCTCATCGATCTCTTTGTTGAAGGCGGCAACCTGTTCCGCACTATTTTTACCTTCCAGCAGGCTGATCTTCCGGTTCGATTTTGCAGCCAACGTTACTTGCAGCGTCCGCTCCCGCTCCAGCAGCGTAGCAGCAACTCCTTGCCGCACATCTACATGGGCTTCTGTCAGAGTTTCGAGCAACGTCCGAGCCCGCGACCGCTCCAGCACCTGAAAACCAAGTTCGGGCTTTTCTTGCGCCAGCAATAGTTCCGCATAATCCGAATAGTAGTCTGCGTGCTTCGCCCTGAAGCCGGCACGAATGTCGCTCGACCCGCCCAGGTGCACAACCTGACTTTCGAGAACGTCGACTGCCCGTGCGTATAGTCGCGCGGCTTCGTCCGACTGCTGCTTGTCCCGCATGATTCCGGCCAAAGCGGCGAGCGATTCAGCATAGCCTTGGCTGTCCGGGGCCGATGCCTTTCTTATCTCCGATGCTTCACGATAGAACTCCTCCGCCTTGGCCAAGTCCCCACGATCGTGTGCAACCTTGCCAAGATTGTTCAGACCTATCGCCACAGCGAGACTGCTGGGAGCGAGTTTCTCGTCGATCACGAGGGATTGGTGAAAATACTCCTCCGCTTTGGCTAGGTCACCGCGACGACTTGCAACCTCGCCAAGATTGTTCAGGTCTATCGCCACAGCGAGGCTGCCGGGGGCGAGTTTCTCCCTAATAGCTAGCGATTGCAGGTAGTATTCCTCGGCCTTGGCTAGGTCCCCGCGCTCCTCCGCAACCTCGCCAAGATTGCTTAGGCCTTCCCCGATATTGACACTGCGGGGGGCGAGTTTTTCCTGGATCGTCAAGGATTGGCGGTAGTATTCCTCCGCTTTTGCCAGATCCCCGCGATTATGTGCAACATTGCCAAGATTGCCGAGACTTGCCGCCACAGCGAGGCTGCCGGGGGCCAGTTTCTCCTTTATCGCGAGGGATTGGCGGTGATATTCGTCGGCTTCGGCCAGGTCTCCGCGCTCATCCGCAACGATGCCAAGATTGTCCAAGCTTGCCGCCACAGCGAGGCCGCTGGGAGCCAGTTTCTCCTTGATCGCCAGGGATTGGCGGTAATATTCGTCGGCTTTGGCCAGGTCTCCGCGCTCATACGCAATGATGCCAAGATTGTTCAGGCTTGCCGCTAGAGCTAGACTGCCGGGGGCCAACTTCTCGGTAATGGTAAGGTCTTGGCGGTAATAGTCCTCTGCTCTGGCTAGGTCTCCCTGGTCGTCCGCAACGTTGCCCAGATTGTTCAGGCTTGCCGCCACCACTAGGCTCCCGGGAGCTAGCTTCTTCTTGATTTCCAGGGCTTGGCCGTAGTCCTCCTCAGCTTTGGCTAGGTCTCCGCGACTATACGCAACGTTGCCAAGAGCGTTTAGGCTTGAGGCCACAGCGAGGCTGCCGGGGACGAGTTCTTTTCGGATTTCCAGGGCTTGAACGTGATACTCCTCGGCTTTGGTTACGTTCCCGCGATCATACGCAACGTCGCCAAGATTGTTCAGGCTTGCCGCCACAGCGAGGCTGCGAGGAGCTAGTTTTTCCCGAACCGCCAGTGCTCGGCGGTAGTAGTCCTCTGCTTTGTTCAGGTCGCCCCGAGCCTTGGCGATACTGCCAAGGCTCGCCAGGCTCTCCGCAGCAGCTAGCTTTTCAGAGCCCGACCTTTGGATCTCGCCGAGAGCCTCTTGGTGGTATTTATCGGCATTTGCCGAATCGCTCTGCCGTTCGAAAGCCCTAGCCAATGCCTGTAGTAGTTGTGCCCTTATTTCCGGTCTATCGCCCGCCGCTTGCCCGATCGCTTCTTGATACAGAGCATCGGACTCCTTCCCCTGGCGCCCGTCAGTCAGCGCCTCCGCGGCGTGAAACAACAACCAATGCCTCAACCGCGAACATTGATACTTCTTCCCCTCCACCGCTGCTACCCGCCATCGCTCCGCTGCTTCACTGAATTTTCCCGCCTTGGCGAGTTCTTGACCCTCCCGATAGATGGCAAGGAGACCCTCCGGAAGACTCGGCCGCGCCTGAATGCCCCATTTGTCAGGCCCGATCACCCACGTCTGCTTCGCCCCGCCCCGTGTGCCCTCCAATGTCACGCGCCCTCGCGGCTCCTGCTCTGTTTCTATTTCGGCCAAGTCAAACGGAGACTCGATCTCCCCTTTTGCATCGCCCCGAGTCCAACGCAGGATAATGTCGCCCTCCACCAGTGCGGCCTTTTCGGCCTCCGAGTTCTTGGCGACAGTCTCTACCACTAGTCCCTGCGTGAGTTCCGCGTCACATTTGACCGATGCGTCCACTGTGGGTGTTGTCTGAGCCAAGACAGGGAGTGCTGACAGAACGAATCCAACAAAGGCAATACAACGAAAGCGCAGCTTTGTCGGTCGACGGGAAAGGATCGTAGTAACCGATCTGTGCGAAAGTATTCCAAGAACTGTCACGTGCTCGACGTCGCTCGGTCGAACAACACTCGGAGGAAACGGCGCTGCCCGCCCTTCAGACCAGAGCGATTGGGCTGAGCTAGGCTCTCTCTTATTGCACTCCAAGCATCCGTCCACTCGCATATGAGACTCCTTTAAATGGTCTGTTTTCTGGGACCTTCGGGGAAAGCCAAAGTCCATGAGTGGGCCAAAGTACGCCCGGACGGCATGCCTGTCAACAGGCTGTGCGCCACGGATTAGTGTTCAGGCTACGGGTGCAATAAATGTCGATTCGACGCCAAAGGCTCCACAGGGTTGCTGCATTGCTCCGTAACGTTTTGCCTTCGCGACACACTCATGGATGAGAGCAATCGAAGATCACCTCTCAGATGAA
The DNA here is from genome assembly GCA_963789205.1 of uncultured Acidobacteriaceae bacterium. GTDB lineage: Bacteria > Acidobacteriota > Terriglobia > Terriglobales > Acidobacteriaceae > Acidiflorens. Next base: position 89,623 of record CAWBJV010000004.1, on the reverse strand, counting down.
AGGAAAAAACATGAAATCAACATCGGAGTCCACGAGATTACGCAGAATGATTCTCTGTGCTTTGCTGACCGTCGGAATGTCGGTCTGCGCGTTCGCGTCGAGCAATCCCAACACAATCACCTTTAGCAATCTGTCCAGCAACGGGGCGTTCGTCAAGTTGATCGGCCCAGTAAGAATGAACGTTGGCGTACCCAACGGCACCCAGACAACAGTCAACGTGCCCGCCGGAAGCTACTACTTCCTTGTCCAATATTGCGATAGCAACGGCCAGTGCACATATTCGCGAGGTGATCCCTTCGAAGTAATCCAGACTCCGACGCAATACTCCGTTATCACCATCACACTGCACACAGTGGTCAACGGCAACTATCATGAGCGGCCGGCATCCCGTGACGAATTCGATGGAAATTGACAGGTGCGAGTTGCAGGAAGGGTGCACTCTGGCCAGCGCCCGCCTGAAGGAGCCAGAATCGGACTCACTTTCGGGTTCCGGAGGCAACCGTATGCGCGTCCAATCCGCGCTGCGAGACGTTTACAGTTTTGCAGACTGGATGATTTAAAAAAATCAGAGAGGAGATGGGAGATGACTATTTATATGTTCGCAGTTGTTCTGGGATGGGGATTTCTCTTGGATCGCCTCGTGAAACAGGCCAGACTTGAAGTTGGGATCGCGAAGGCGGTCTCCAGCCCCTCAAGTTTCGCCGTGTTCATGTGTTGGATTCCGATCATCAGCATGATCGGCATCTGCTTCCCCAGCATGTTCTTAGGCAAGGATATTGTGCTGAAGCTTAGAGAACAAGGTAACCAGGGGCGCTGGCTTAATCGTATTCGGATGGGTGCCTGTGCATATCTTGTTCTACTGTTCGGCTTCCCGATTCTATTCTTGGTGCTGGGTGCGCGGAGCTAGCCCTATCTAGGTCACGCCGGTGAGGGGGCTGGTATGAAACTTACAAGTAGAAGGAGGCTTCTGTGGAGATGACACATGGTTCCGAAGCGCAACTGAAAGGTCTCAGCGGTTGGCTTTTGTTTCTAATCTTGTCGTTAACTGTCTTTAACCCCCTCGTGACTCTCTATAACCTCGTGACGGGATACGAGCAGAGTTCGCGGTCCTTTGATCGATTTCCTGCACTTCTGACCATCGAGTCGATCGACATTTTACTCAGCACAGTATTGATGTGCCTCTCAATATATGCCGGAGTATTACTGTGGAGGATTCGTCCAAACGGCGTCAAGGTTGCCAAGTCCGTGTTGCTTCTTTTCATTGTCTATCACTTCGTCACTATAATCGTGATGACTGCAGCGGGACTTCCTTCTCAAGTCACCGGCTTCCTGGTTGGTTACATGGTAGTTGGATTATTTCGGGCGGCGATCTTCGTCGCCGTGTGGTACTCGTACCTCAACAAATCCAAGCGTGTCCAAGCCACGTATTCCGTGTTAAGTGCGATCACGGACTCCTAGGCAACTGGAAGGGCTGCCTGTGAGAACGAAGCCGCTCGCGCGGCGGATGCTACCGCGTGGGTGAGATCGGCAGTCGTGGCTCTCACCGTCAGATAAATTGTGCAACCGTGAAGCGATCGGTGTTGGACTGTAGCAAAACTGTACCAAAACCCAACTAGTTCTCGTCATTCGGATTGTCTTTGAGCGAGAAGCAGATTCCCCAAATTGTTGAGAACAATGAAAGCAGGACTGACAGGATGGAGCCGTTGGAAGAGACGGGTGTGCGCCCAAGGCAGATGCGCTGGACCCACCGATAGCGTTGTGGCCGATCCAATCAGAAACAGCCAATCACTATCCTTCCTGATTAACGAAGCTACTAGTCTGGAGTTTCCCCTTTTGCCCTCGAAACCCGCACCCGCAAGGTCGCAGGCAGGCGAGATGGGGGTATAATCGGTGCCGGTTCGATCCCGGTCAGCTCCCACTAGGAAAACCAGGAGGGTGTGGTCTATGACTTCATCTGCGGGCACAGAAAATAGTGTCGGGGGCGCTAGTCGGAAGAATCCGTGGGTGCGTTGGGCACTGATCGGAGTGTTGATTCTCGGAGTTGGATGGTTCGTACTGGCCCGAAGTGCACCGAAGACCACAGAGGTTCGTAGCATATTCTGGATGGACACTGCAGCGCGGAATGCGCAGTTCTGTGGCAAGTCCATAAAGATCGATGCCACAGTCGTTGCATCCGATGACCCTCGCGTCTATTATGCCCAGGATCTGACCGATCGTCGAGCGGAGCTCGACGTTGTGATGCCGACTGGGGACAAAGCTCCGGCAGAAGGATCGCGGGTCTCTGTGCTAGGGCGCTTAGTTTGCGATCCTCCGTATCCTCTTGGCACCACTTATTATTTGCAAGAGTTTAGTCGACACTGAAGATTAATGGATGTAGAGATCCCTGGGTATTCCGGTGAAGGTGAATGCCAATTCCGGGTGGCAAGCCGAACAGCAAAAAGTTGGGACTAAAGATTGGGACTAACCAGGGCCGGTTTTTGGGTGGATTTCTGAAGCTAAGCAACGCCGAATCAGTGAATTTCCACTGTGTCCCGAACCAAGTGACTGCAGGATCGCTCGTTGGAATACGCCCTTATGCTTCGCCCTAACCTCTGGGGCTTCGCTTCAGTGCGTATTCCAACGAGAAGACAACAACACAAAAAGGAGGACGTCACTAATAAGCTTTGACACATTTTATTTTTTGCATTTTATTTTTTTACTTGACACCGATGCGAAACTAGTCTAAGTTCTCGCGCACGGTTGATTCGAGGGGGCCAACCGAAAACCATTTGGAGGTGGGCCAATGGCTCACTTTGGGTTTGCTGTGCCCCTCGTTCTGCTTGTTGTATCTGTAATGTCCGCTCAGAATCCCCCACAAAGTGATCCTCAGGCGGTAGCTTTTGCGTCCCAGTCAATCAACGCGTTGACTGGTGGAAACGCCATCGGCGATGTGACCCTGACTGGAAGTGTCACTTGGTCGGGCGGAGCCGCTCCCGAGACGGGCACTGCCACACTGCTCGCATCCGGCACAGGCGAAAGCCGGATGAGTTTCGTGCTTCCCAGCGGAACCCGAACCGAGATTCGCGACGCGTCTACGGGTGTGGCCCAGGGGCAATGGATTGCCCAGAGTAGTGCATCCGGCCTGTTCGCCTCCCAAAATTGCGCGACCGATGCAGTCTGGTTTTTTCCGGCGCTCGGGTCTCTTGCGGCGGGTCCCAACGTTGTCCTCACCTACGTCGGCCAAGAAACTCAAAATGGGGCAGCCGTCCAACACATCCAGTCCTACGTATACCAGCCGAATTCATCGGGTGTTAATCCGAGCCCGCAGCAGTTGAGCACGATTGATTTTTACCTCGATGTAACTACGCTCTTGCCTGTCGCGATTACGTTTAATGCTCATCCGGACAACAGCGCGAGCACAAACCTTCCTACCGAGGTTCATTTCTCTAATTATCAAGCTCTCAACGGCGTTGTGGTTCCCACGCACATCCAGAGATCTCTGCAAGGAAACCTGGTCATCGATATAACCGTCTCGGGCGCTTCCTTCAACACGGGTCTGCCACTTTCGGATTTCACAATCAACTGAATTTGCGATTGCACGAGGAGAGATCATGAAATTGCATTCTCGGGTCGCCGCAGTATTCATCATTCTTGGAGCAGGCATCGCATCAGGACAGGTGGCCACCGGCACGCCGAATTTCGCGAGTTTTGGCGGTGGGCCATTTGACAGAGTGAATCTGGGAAATCTTAACTCGCATTTTTCCATACCTGTTCTTAACAAACTGGGGCGGGGCAAGCCGTTTACCTACAGCTTGACGTATGACAGCTCAATCTGGACACCTGCAAGCGTTTCGGGAAGCACCGTGTGGCAGCCTTTGCCGAACTGGGGTTGGCAACGCCAAAATGAAGTGTCTCTCGGCTACATTTCGAATTCTACTAAGACTATAAGATGTCTTGTCGACATTGGTCCGCCCAAAGTCTACGAATACAACGATGTAACTTACCAGTATGTTTACCACGACTCCTTTGCTACAGCACACCGTTTCAATGGGACCTACGGCAATTGTGGACCTCAATCGGGCTGGGGCTTCACTGCCTACGCATCAGACGGATCCGGGTATCAGATCGTCGTAGACTATCAAGGCTTGGTTCAAATCCACACGAGGGACGGCGCAGTCACTACTCCTCCGTTTTCGACCTCTGGGGCTGGGACAAAAGCTGACGCGAACGGGAATCAGATCTCCGTAAATGGCAGCAGTCAATTTTTCGATACGCTCTCAAGTACTGCCCCAGTTCTGACCATTACCGGAAGCGGAACCCCTGCTAGTCCGATCAAGTATCAATACACGGCTCCTTCTGGCGGTACCGCCACATATACCGCCAATTACACTCAATACACCGTCAAAACGAATTTTGGCGTTACTGGAATCGGTGAATATGGTCCGCTAAGTAATGCGTTGGTGACCAGCATCACGCTTCCCGACGGAAGCAGCTATAGCTTCACGTACGAGCAGACACCTGGATCATGCACTCCGCTGAGTGGAACGTATTCGGGATATTGTGTGACCGGCAGGCTCGCTTCCGTCACGCTGCCCACGGGTGGCATGATAAGTTACACATATGCGTCGAATGGCGGCACAAGTAATACGGGGATTTTCAGCGATGGCTCTTTAGCTGGGCTGACGCGCCAACTGAATCCGGGTGGTACATGGCAGTACACACGTTCACTCGTCTCAGGTTCCCCAGCGCCGGGCTCGACCTGGACGACCACGGTGATTGATCCAGAGAGTAATTACACCGTCATCAATGCGGCCGAAGATGGTGTCACGTCGACTCCAACGTACTTTTTCTATGAGACGCAGAAGCAGATCTATCAAGGCAGTGTTTCGCCCAGCAATCTTCTGGCAACGAGCATCCGGTGCTATAACGCGAATTACACAAGCTGTCCGACCGCGACTGTCAGTTCGCCGATTACACGAACCGATACTTACAGCCAGCTTCCAAACGGGAGCACTCGCTTGTCGGAGGTCTTGTTCAACAGTTTCAGTTTGGTCACCGACGAAAAGGAGTACAACTACGGAGTTGCATTGGGGGCAGCCCCTTCTTCGACATACCTTGTTCGCGAAAAGGCGGTTTCATATGCGACCCTAACGAATGGAATTGTCAACAAGCCGTCTTCGGTAACGGTCTATGACTGGACCAGCGGCTCAGCGGTGACCTTGGCATCGTCGACCTATTTCTACGACCAAACGACGCCCACGTCCACGTCGGGAACACCACAGCATATTGCCATTACAGGCTCGCGTGGGAACCCAACCACAGTCACTACCTCAACCACCAGCACGATGTCGCTTTCCAAAAGTTTTACCTATTACGATACGGGCAACCCGTATATCGCTACGGACGTTAACAGCGCGCAGATGACGTATGTCTACGGAACTACCTCATGCGGTAACTCATTCCCAACCACAATCACTGGTCCGTTGAGTTTCTCGCGATCCATCGCTTGGAATTGTACGGGCGGCGTCGTCACGCAGATAACCGACGAGAATGGCAACAGCGTCACCTCGAACTATACCGACCCTGACTTCTGGCGACCCGCAAACGTTGTCGATCAACTCAGCAACCAGATGAACGTCAGCTACATCAGCACTACGGCTGTCGAAGCCGCACTACAAAATTTCAATAGCGGCAACTCTGTTTCCGATTCCCGGAAGACCCTGGACGGATTTGGGCGACCAATCGTGAGCCAACGTTTGCAAGGGCCGGGAGCCACTTCCTACGACACGACCGAGATCGACTATGACAACATGGGCAGGCCTACACGCTCTACAATGCCGTTCAGCGGAACCGCCGGTGCCACCAATTCTTCCGCTCCTGGAAAAATAATAACTTATGACGCGCTATCCAGGCCACTGACTGTCGCAGACGCGAATGGCGGAGCGGTTTCCTATACCTATATAAATAATGACGTGATACAAAGTGTCACTGGCACCCAATCGTTTCAGAAGCAGCTTGAATACGACGGCTTAGGCAGGCTGACTTCTGTTTGCGAAATATCGTCCACGCTTCCTGGAGTTGGAACCTGCGCTCAATCCAACGCCAAGACTGGGCTGTGGACAAAGTACACGTATGATGCCCTCGGTAATCTGCTCTCGGTCACGCAAAACGCACAGGCCGCAGCGGGTAGCCACCAGACTCGTTCTTTCGTCTATGACATGCTGAGTCGAATGACTTCAGAATCCAATCCAGAGACCGGGAATAGCGGAGCCAACGGGACGATTACCTATACGTGGGATACGATTTCGCCATGCGGCGATGGCACGAATCACGTATTCCTCGGTGATCTGGTGCAGAAAAAAGACAACGCCGGAAATATTACCTGTTATTCGTACGATTCCGCGCACAGACCCCTCACGGCGGGTAATACAAGCGTCACCAACACGATCCTCCGGAAGTTTTTCTATGACTCCGAGAGCTCTTACCCCACGGGTGTGACGGTGAGCAATGGCAAAACACGCATGGTAGAAGCGCAAACGTTCAATACCTCGAACCTCAGCACTTTTGTTACTGACGAATTCTTCAGTTACTCTCCACGTGGCGAAACGACCGATGTTTACGAAGCGACGCCACACTCGGGCTCGGGAGTTTACTATCACACGACGGCCTCCTACTGGCCAACGGGTGCGCTGAAGTCCCTAGGCGGCATTCCAAGCGTACCGACGATCTACTACGGAGCGAACGGCACAGGCCTCGACGGCGAGGGTCGATACACACAAGTCACCGCTGCCTCCGGGACGAATCCTGTTTCGAGTGTTACCTACTCAACCAGTAGCACAACAAATCCGCTGGGCGCGTTGACCGGAGTCACGTTTGGCTCCGCTGACAGCGATACCTTCACCTACGATCCCAACACCGGGCGAAAATCGACCTATATATACAGTATAAACGGGAAAACTGATACCGGTACGCTCACTTGGAACACAAACGGCACGCTTCAAAAACTCGCTATTGTCGATAACATCCCCGGCACCAGCGATACTCAGACCTGCTACTACCAGTACGATGATGTGCGGCGGCTTTCCTCGACCACCTGCGGATCAGTCTGGACGCAGAACTTCAGCTACGATTCCTTCGGCAACATCACTAAGAGCGGCAGCTCGACGTTCGCGCCAGTGTATTCACCAGCCACAAACCAGTTCACATCAATCCCGGGCGTGACAGTTAGCTACGATGCGAACGGGAACTTATTGACTGACAATCTGAACACATACACTTGGGACCGCTATTGGGGCAGCATGCTTACTGTCACCGCTGGTTCGACTACCGTAACGGCGACCTACGACGCACTGGGACGTATGGTCGAGAACAACGCGGGAGGTGCGTACACAGAGTTTATCTACGGCCCAACCGGTGCGAAAGTCGCTAAGGTCAATGGAACGACTTTAATTAAAGCATTCATTGCGCTACCAGGCGGAGCCAAGGCAATCTACAGCTCAACAGGTCTGGCATACTATCGCCACGCGGACTGGCTAGGCAGCTCGCGGTTGACTTCGACGCAATCGCGGGGAGTCTACTCGAGTTCGGCCTACGCTCCGTTCGGCGAGCAATACGCCACCTCGGGCACGGCGGACGCATCGTTCACCGGACAGGATCAGGACACGGTCAGCACATTGTATGACTTCCCGGCCCGTCGGTACAGTCCTAGCCAGGGCCGCTGGATCTCGCCTGATCCATTGGGACGCGGGGCGGTGACGCTCGCCAATCCCCAAAGTTGGAACAGGTATTCATACGTTAAAAACAATCCGCTAGCCTACATTGATCCAGACGGAACCAGTGATGATGATGACAGTGGCGATGATAGCGGCGGTGGCGGTGGCGATGACAGCAGTGGCGATGACAGCAGTGGCGATGACAGCAGTGGCAATGGCGACTGTCAATATGATGCTTGTGTAACGGCCAGTGTCGATGACGTGAACACGGAGGACAGCAGCCTAAATCCTTGCACCGCCATATTTGGGGGTGTAGGCAACCAAGCAGGTGACCCTGGATTTGCCGGGGCTGCCGCAGAGTCAAATGGCCAGACGTTTTATCCTCTTCCCGGCAACGGCCTCCTGAACGGGAGCCTTAGTGCGCTTGAGGCCGGGGGGGTCGGCTCAGATACGGGAGCCATGTATATGGCGAGTTCAATCAACGCACTGTATGGGGCTGGCAACACAAACATGACCCTCTACCTCTTCAGTGGTTCGTCAGGCCTCTTCCAGCAGGCTTTGGACGCTGGGATGATTCTTCCGGGCGCGCAAGCAGCCATAAGTCAGGTGAATTTAATAGAGCCAGGCGGCATGTATTATGCCGGCGAAGATTCTGCCTGGAATTTCTCCACGCAGACTTTTCTCGGTGGCGGACCATTAAATACCGTGGTTCAGTCCACGAATGCACCAATTTTCGGAGGAGGGAATTATCCCGGTGGTGTCACACAAATCGGCGTGCAGGCGCACAGCTTTCAGCAGGCGTGGAACACTACACAGGTTCAGGGCAGCATCCCAGTGAGCACGCCATGTCTTGGAAGTGTCGGGGGGACCAGCAAGAATGAAAACCTCCCTATACCGGGAAATTCTGAAAGCGAGAGTGTCTTTGTCGCTATGCTGGAAGATCCGTTCTCTACCGACGAAGGGGCGGGCCTCTGCCAAAAGCCCACACCCGTGTCACAAGCTGATCAGCAGGAAACCTCGCAAGCCGCCCACAGCGTCAGCAACCAACAGAATGGTGTTGGCCAGTCTGAAGAAAAACCAGCCTTTCTCGCATGTTCACGGTCAAGGATCTGTGCGGCTTATGCAGACAATCACGTCGCCAACGGAACAGACGCAAGGCTTTATTGAAGGCCACTCGGAGCGAAGGTGAGTGTGCAGGAAGGTGATCCTGAAAGAAAAGAACGCGGCACACCTATTTCTCATTTGGAAGATTCTTCTGCTACCCTGGGTTGTTGTAGCTCCATTGTTGGCGATGGTATTCGACTCTCCCGCCACCTTATCAACCTACGTTGGGGTTTGGTCCGTCTGGTCATATCCAGTGTCGGTTGCGATCGTATGGGCGTTCGGAAAGAGGCACACTCTGATTGCCTTATTTCCATGCCTGAACTTTATGGTGTTTCTCATCTCGTGCTACGTATGATCTACTTCTTCACCACGCTGCGGAACCGGCCAGAGTAACGGTTACCCCGGGGTCTTTCATAACCTGCTGCTCAAAGGCCTTGTACGTTGCAGCGACCGAAGGCGGTAGCTCCTCCACATAGGTGGTCAAATCGCGTTTTACAGTTAAGACGTTGTCTTCCAGAGTGTACGTCTCCATGTACACCGCATAATCGGTTTTTAGTGTTTTTGCAGGAGGGGGCTGCGGCTTGAGCTTTTGCGCGAACTCGAGTCTTGCTCTGTAACTGCACTGTCTTGGTGGCCCAAGGCGTATTCGCGCCGAATCTCCATTGCCCCATCCTGTCATTGGATAGCCTCCAAGTGCGTCGATTCGACAGTCGGAAAGAGGTAGCTTTAAACCGAACTGCCTCTCAGAGAGCTGAACGAAAATGGGCTTGCTCAAGCGAAATGACAGAACATAGGGCTCGTCGGTCGCTGTGGGATCGTTCATTTTGACATCGGTAACCTTGTCGCTCCTGTCTATCCCCACAACAGCCCGCTGCACTCCCTTTGGCCGCATTGACGCCGCGAGCAAGAGGAAGGCCTGGCGGACAGGAAGTTCTGCATCGCCCCGAGCCGTGATCTTTACCGTTGCCTCTAGTGTACCGTTCTCGGCTACCTTGCCTTCAATTTCTTCAGACCAGGTGTTAGGAACAGGGGCTTCCGCAGGCGTTTTCTCCAAGTGAGGAGCACTATCTGAAGATATCAGCAACGCCTGCTTGCCTCGGAGTGGGTAACCCAGCATTCGGAAGGGCAAAACAGCAGACGAAGGATCCATCCAAACCTTTTCACTCCCAACCCGAAGCACAGCAATGACGTGATCGAAAGGCCATGGTGTCGGAAAATCCGGGTCAACCTGTCGATCGCCGCTAATTAGGACGGAAGAAGCGCGCAAGCCCTCAGCCTCTAACAGTGCCTCCAGGAGAGCGGTCTTGTCCTTGCAGTCACCATACCCTTTTTGAAGTGTCTCGGAAGCGGAGTGTGGCTCGGAACCACCAATGCCCAGCGAAACCAAGCTGATATACCTGATCTGTTTTGCCGCAAAATTGTACACCGCCTGTATCTTTTCGAAATCGCCTTTAGAATCCTTTGTCAGTTCGTCAGCTTTAGCTTTGGTTTCCGCTGTCGGCGTTCGGTGATTCTTCTCTAGGTTTGAGTACCAGCGTCCAACTTCCTCCCAACTGGAAAAGCTCGACACCTGAACGTCAGGAGTACGGCCGGGTATGTAGGGGACTGTGATGACTTGGCTGGCTTCTGGATTTTGAAACTCCCAGCGATACACTCTCCGCGCTCCTTCAGCCGTCTTCCAGAAGTTGACGTTTGGAGCGCTCTTCAGCCTCACTTCCCGGTCCATCGGTACATCGACTTCCAGTTGCTCGTCGAATACGCCGCTATGCTGAAAGTAGTGTTGCACGCAAAACTCACCAGGTCCCAGCGGGCGATGAATCACCGTTATTATGTCGTATTCGACAAGGTCGCCAACGGCCAAACTCGGAATTCTGATACGCCTGTCATCGAGATCGGAGTCTGGGGTTGCCCCAGCGGGTACCGGTTGCACCAAATTCGTTTCAACGTTCACGACGGTGCCATCGTTCTTTCTCACACGAATATAGGGAATCTGGAGTTCTTCACTCAGTGGGTGGTATTCAAAGATTTGTTCGGCCTGTTGTAGAGTCCCCATCTGGTTCAGAATACGAATTTTGGCAGTCAGTTCTTTGCTGCCCGTCCCGTCGCTCTCGAAGCGGTATCGCGTACGCAGAAGTTCGAACACAGAGGGAGCGTTCGATTGGACCGGTATCGTCGGGGCTTTGAGGGGCGGCTGGCTTGGCGTTTTCCCGCTGGCGGCTGTTGTCTGCGCCGCAGATTGCGCCCCGACTTCCACGACGAGAAAGAGGATTGTGATGAAGAGTTGACCCATGATCGCTGCCCTATTATGGCCTATGCCGAGACCGCATGGGGAGCGGCTCTGGCGCTCGGGACCTCCAACGGTTTTCTTCCCATCCGGTGGCGCCGAGATTCCTCTTTGGGGAACGGCGCAGGCTGCGAGGAGAGTGGTGGCTAGCAGGAAACGAAACACCTTGTACCTCTTTCCTATCAGTTTTATACCAGAATCCGGCGAGGAGTGACCTGCCCCCAGTCTTCGTTCACGAGATACTCCGACAAGTTTGCTTGCGGTTCGAGACAAATGATAGCCCAAATGGAGTCATTGCCGTCCTAAAAAAGAGAGTCCGAAGCCGTGGGCGGAGATTAAATCCGGCGGCCCGGGATCACGCCTCTGGCGTGTTTCCTTTCTGATTATCGTGGGCATAATTGTTCTCGTTTCAGTGCATTGTGCTCTCGCGACCGCCTGAATCTTGTTGTAGTGCTGACGTTATGCAATCGATTGCCATAAAGAGGCGCGACGCGACGGCAAGACAGAGAGGGAGAGGAATCTTGAAACCCAAGCAAACCTTGATGCTCAAGCAACTCGTCGGAAGAGCGGAAAAGAAGGGACTGATCGCACATTTGGCAACGCCGATGTGTATGTCGTGAGATTCGACAATGAGGGCAAGCCTATGGTCATTGGACCAACTGCGGAAATAATGGGCAGGTTACTCTGCGATAGGTGGAGTTCATGTACGGAGCCATTCGACCTTACGGGAAGTTCGAGAGGGACCTCCAAACCGACCTGGAGAAGTTCCCGCAGCAAAGAGCGTAGCTGAGGCTCCAGAGCAATGTCGCAACGCGTCGAACAAGTATAATTCCACGATGCGCAACCTTGTCCTGCTGACGGTCGTAGTAGCCGTGTCACAACTATTCGTCAAGATAGCAGCACCAACGCAAGCTCCCTTGCATACGGGACTCAGTTCAGAGCGTCGCCGCTGGGTCGTGCAAACGATTAAGCAACTCTCGGTCGAAGAGAAGGTCGGCCAGATGCTACAGATTCGGGTCTATGGCGACTACCGCGACTTCAATGATCCGAGCTATCGCTATGTGCTACATCAAATCCAGAGGTACCACGTCGGCTCCGTGGATTTGGCCGGGCGAATGTCTGGTCCCAATCTCGCGAAAGGAACTCCTTCCCAGGTTGCGGCAATCACGAACCAACTACAACGAGCCTCCAAGCTTCCTCTCCTGGTAGGATCCGACATCGAGCGGGGCCTGGCATCTCGGCTCTCAGAGGTACCTGATTTCCCGTTTCCGATGGCGTTCGGAGCCATCGACGATCCAACAAGGGTCGAGCAGTTCGCTGCGATATCTGCCCGCGAGGCGCGCGCGGTCGGCATTCAATGGGCATTTGCGCCAGTGGCAGACGTTAACAGCAACCCGGAAAATCCCATCATTAACGTGCGTTCGTATGGCGAAGATCCCCAGGCGGTCGGGAGACTGGTGGCGGCTTACGTCCGAGGAGCTCACCAAAACGGGTTGTTTGTGGCGGTAAAGCACTTTCCCGGCCACGGCGACAGTTCCACGGACTCGCATTTGGGAATCGTGCATGTTAACTGCGACCGTCAGCACCTTGAAAAGTACGAGTTTCCTCCTTTCAAAATGGCAATCGAGGCGGGTGCAGACTCGGTGCTTTTGGCCCATGCGGCGGTTCCGGCACTGGATCCAGATGAGCGCAGAATCACCACAACGTCACCGAAGATTGTAGACGTTCTCCGGCATGATTTGGGATTCCAAGGCATCATTGTGACGGATGCGTTGGAGATGCGCGGGTTGATGAGCCTCTACCCGCAGGACGCAAATCCGAGTGGGCGCGCGGCCATCGACGCCATCAAGGCAGGTGCTGACGTGTTGATGCTACCGAAAGACCTTGAGGCCGCTTTTAGCGCAATCGTCGCAGCGGTGCAAGCCAAGGAGATTCTCGAAAGTCGTATTGACGAATCGGTAAGGAGAATCCTAGAGATGAAAGCTGCGGCAGGGCTGAACGAGTCTCGTTTCGTTGACGTTACCAATCTCCAGCACATATTCCCCGATTCCTCTGCGGATAAATTTGCGCAGTACATCACTGACGATGCAGTAACTCTAGTTCGAAATAACGGGGACGTCCTGCCATTGCTGAGACAGGGCAGCCGGAACAGTGGCGGAGTTCCTAAAGTGGATCAGAATCAAACTCAGGACAGGTTGGTTGTAATATGCTTCATCGATTCGAAGAATGGCCGATTAGGCCCCGAATTCGATCATCAGATAAAGGTGCGTCGTCCTGACGCAAAGATCTTTCACTACTACAATGACCAAATCGGCTCGGATGCTGTGCCCTCCGAGGTCCTTAAACTGGTAAAGAGTGCGGACCGTATTGTGATCGCCGCCTATGTAGTCCACGTTCCTGGCAGACAGGTAATATTCCATGGGAGGTTGACAACTGCAGTTGGACTCTCGGGGGAAGGTGCCGAGTTATTGGAAGACATTGTGGCCGCCAGACCTCAGAAGACGGTTGTTGTCGCACTCGGCAGCCCTTATTTAATCCACAGCTACGCAAACATTCAGAACTACATTTGCACGTACTCCTTAGTATCGACGGCGGAGGTAAGTGCCGTGAAATCCCTGTTCGGTGAAATCCAGAATCACGCTAGACTTCCCGTGACGCTACCGGACGTTGCGCAGCGCGGATTCTCGATGGCCTGGCCGAAACAGCGGGGCGACTAGTTTTTTGGGATGCGAGATTCACGCGATGGACGTTCTTCCTGGCGCGAGAACACCTGTCCAGAATATCGAGCACGAAGGCCTGCTAACCGGGAGACTCTTCTTCATCGTTTCTTTGTCCGGCGCCGCGCTGCCGTTAGGGCGTCCGGAGGTACGCGTCGCATTCGCTGGTCACATCTCAAAAGGAGCTTTGGAGGACTACAAATCGTTCGTTCGGAAAAATTCTGACGTACCGTTCCGTGGTGACCCCTATGGCGGAATAGGTCCACAATCCGTGCACAAAAGGCGAGCCTGAATAGGAGTGATTTTTGTCGCCGAAGGAGATGTTGAGGTGGCTGATGGAAACAAAACGGAGCACACTAAGACGGCAAGAATGAGTTTTCCAGCCGGGGTTCCCAAGGTCGAGATTGGCAGGTCATTTCATCGCCTTGCCCTGTCACGACACTCGCTTGTCACTAAGCCAGGCTACGCAACTCACTTTTGCAACTGATTCTGATACCGCAACCATGCACCGAGCGCGTGTTGCACATAGTTAACTATGATCTTTGTCGGGCACGCCGCACGTGGCCACTGAGCAAGTACGTGATTGAGTGCGTTGCGCAGGTTATTCCTTCCGATTCTGCACGAGATTCTGATACCGAATCCAGGCACCGACCGCGTGCTGCAAGTAGTCGATTCGAATTTCAGATGAGTCGGTGGATCTAATGGATAGCCCGAGCCAAGATCCGGGAGCAACCCTGTCCCAGTGCTATGCAAACGCAACTGGAGGGTAAGGACCGAAAATCCATGCTAAGACCTCGAAAAGTAGTCGCATCCTTCTTGTTAATGGGCGTGCTTTGCGTGTGGTTCGCGACTGCTCAAGATGTGCGCCCACGTGAACTCTGCACAAACGGATCTCAAACTTGTTACCATTGGCAATGGAAAGACGAAGAGCGGTCATAGAACAGCCTTTAGAATCTACGAAGCGCCTGATGGCAATAAGGGACAACTAGTTTACACAGAATTCGATTCACCGAAGGCCGCGCAGCAGCAAATTGAAGAGTGGATCAAAACCACACGAACGGTCACGAGCCGAGAGCAAAATCAGAGCAAAGGCGGTCAGCTGATCAGCGATCGAATATTAGCAGTTGGGGATTTACCAAAATCCGACAAGAAGGAGTTCGTGATCATCAGGCGCGACGATCTGAAATGCTACCTTATCGAGTCGGTGTCATTGCAGGTCGCGATGCAAGTCGAACGCTTGATTGAACACAAGTGAGTTCGACGACAGCAGCGGCGACAACACTTGCGCGACGCTGTTTGCTAGCAGGCGCTTTGTTAGGCGTCGCCGCGACTGAGTTGGGATTTCTTGGACTCGCATTCGCGACATTAAGGCTGAGTGCCGCGCTGAAATAATCTTTCGTAGCGAAGCCAAGCGGACAGTGTGTGCTGTAGATAGTCGATCCGGATCTCGGATGAGTCAAGGGATCTAGTGGCGAAAGCTCCCGGCATCCCGCCGGAGTAAGGGCCGGAGTTGATTTGAACTCGGAGTAGGAACGCTATGCCCCGCCCGGTGACCGCTTCGATCTTCGTCCGCAGTTCACCCTCCGACAGAAATTCCAGGGCCGAGAGCAGCCCTTCAAGTCGGGTGGCCGTCGGTGCGGTCCTGCCTGTTGGATCGAACGCGCCATCGATGCCAGCGGCCACTGAGCCCCTAAATTGCTCCCGCACTATCGAATTGCAAATCTGAATAGTGTGATTAACCAACTCCTCCCGCGAAGACCCCGGACACGAGGTCTGATCACAATAGGGGAGCAGCTTGGCGGTCGCCATCAGTGCCCAGTGGTCGGCGGGGACCGTGGAGAGTCCTGCGCGACTTCTGGCTAAGAAGGACAGCGACTTTCCAGCAGCTACGAGCCATTCACGGGAGTGGTCGGCCTCATACAAGGCGACGAACCCCAACGAAGCTTCGCCAGGATAATACAGGACATCCCAATCCTGAACCGGCCCGCTTTCCACCCGATACTTGTGGACGAAGCTTCCATCGTTCTTTTGTAGAAAAAGAAGGAATCTACCCAGCGATTGCAATTGCTCCAGCGGCACGGATTTTGGCTCAGCCTTTCTCAATTCAGCTAGAGCGACCAAACTGAGTCCGGTCGCGCCCAACTCAGCGTCGCGGTACCGCGACTTGGATCGTTGGGCCAGCGGTTCCGACCAAACGACCAACTGCCCCGGACGAACACCGGGCGCGATGTAGTTCCGGCGGAGAAACGCCGCCGCACGAATCATAGTGTCCACGGCTTGCGGGTCCGAATGGGCATGGTTCAGCAGCGCAAGAGCGTACATCGCGCCCGCGTGCCGGACGACATTGTACGAATCACTTTTCCTCCCGGTGTTGATGTTGATCCGATAAACAAACTTTCCATCCGGACCGCAAGCGCGCTCCAGATAACCCGCGGAAAGCGCAATGGCATGGCTGATCTGGGCGCGAGTGGGCAACGGAGCTTCAGGTACGTCTTCGCCGGAGGGCCCAACGCGGTCACTGCCTGTGAGTGGGGCAGCAGCCTGTGCGGCTAGGAGGAAGAGAGACAGCAATCGCCAACGCGCTTGAATCAATCGGTCTTTGCCCCTCAAGCTCGTCCGCATGGTCGGGCACCTTCCCTTAATGACCTATTTATGGTCCAATTTCGCCATCCTACTTTATACCTATTAACCCCAGCGTACCGAAATACAATCGGAGTGAAGCAAGGATCATTGCCGCCCTCAACGCGCGTTCCAATCCGTAGGCAAAAGTCGTTGGCCCAGAAAGATTATGCACTAGAATTCAAGACTTCCGGAGACCGCGAGTCCGGCAAGCACGCCATCGCTCTGTCGCCTCGTCTCAAAGACGGAGATGCTTGAACGCGGCGTTAGAAAGCGACTCTGTCGCGCCCCGATGTGATACCGCGTGGGTGATCCGACTACAAGGCGGAATGACTCAGGGAGTTTGCTGAGATGATAGAGATCTCGGTGGATTTCTTGAGCCTGATAGAGCGGTGCAGGAACGCACCTTCGTTCGAAACGATTGAGAGGATTACTAAGAGGCTAAGGGTGTCTGTGGCCGAGCTTTTCAGCTTCGAATGAAGACACAATCGAAACCGGACGTGGGTTGTGCTCAACGCCGCAGCCTCCTGCAAAACGAGAATGCAGATGTCTCGGAGCGGAGCATCCTCTGCCAGAAGGAGCTTGCGTTAACTGCTCAAGGCGAGAACGTGGGGACGCCAACACTGGGGACAGCCTCCTTTGCGCTGACTGGGTTCCTGCACACGGCCGTCTACTCCGGCACGCTTTGGGGTATCCGCGGCAGTGACGAACTGCACCTCTTCGGGTACCGAATCTTGGGACTAAGTTTTGGGACTAACCAGAGTGAGTTTTGAGGTGGATTATTGAAGCTAAGCGACGCCGAATCAATAAATTTCCACTGTGTCCCGAACCAGGTGCTCTACCAGGCTGAGCCACTCCCCGACTGACGATTGGATGACGGCCACCACAGGAACGACGTGGCGACTCGAACTCAAACAGTATAGCATTCTGCCGTCTGGCGATTTGGTCGCGCGGGCTGCACGTGGTTTCTCGAACCGACGTTAATTTGTGCGGTTTATCGCCAGCACCAATTTCAGGGACTGTCGAGTTTCTGACATTCTACGATGTACCGCGAGGAGATTGTTTCGGTGACGAGCCGTCCTGTCGCGCTGCCGGCGGGCGCGCAAAGGCTGCTACAATCTTGGGCACAGTCGTCTCTTCTTACCGCCATTAAAACGTTTCTATGCTGGCCTTTACTGCTGGAAGGCTGTTGACTCCGACTGACGCTGTCGAGGATGCTCTCCTGCTCGTCGAGCAGGGACGCGTCGTCGACATTTCCGCTCGGAGCAGCCGCCAAGTTCCCGCCGGAGTTTCTACCTGCGACTTCGGACCTGGCGTTATTGCGCCGGGTTACGTTGATCTTCACATTCACGGCAGCGCCGGATACGACGTCATGGACGATGCCGCCGAGGCGCTGCCGGCGATCGAGCAATTGCTCGCGCGGCATGGGGTCACGAGTTATTTCCCGACCACCGTCACCGCTCCGATGGATACGACTTTGCGCGCCCTCGAGCGGCTGGCGAATGGGATCGAAAAGCGCGAACTAGATCTCGAACGACATAATGCGGATGGCAAGATTCGAGCCCTGCCGCTCGGAATCCATCTTGAGGGGCCATTCATCAGCCATGCGCGTCGCGGGGTGCATCCACCGGAAAATCTGCTGGCTCCAACGCTGGCCTTGTTTGAGCAGTTCTGGCAAGCGGCGCGCGGGCGTATTCGCATGATGACGATTGCTCCCGAATTGAAGGACGCGCTCGAGGTCATTGCCGCAGCCGCACGGCGCGGCGTTTGCGTGAGTCTCGGACATTCCGACGCTGATTTCGCGGCGGCCGAACGCGGAATCGCGGCGGGAGCGCGGCACGCTACGCATACCTTCAACGCCATGCGTCCGCTCGACCATCGCAGTCCTGGTATTTTGGGTGCGGTGCTTACGGATCGTCGCGTGAGCGCGGATATCATCGCAGACGGCGTTCATCTCGATCCCGCAATCGTGAAGCTGTTTGCGGATGCCAAGGGCGCGGCGCAAACTGTGCTGATCACCGATGCTATTTCCGCGACTGGCATGCCGGAGGGGCGCTATCGGCTTGGATCGTTCGAAGTGGACGTTCGCGATGGCAAGTGCATGGTGGACGGCAAGCTGGCTGGAAGCGTTTTGACGATGGATCGCGCCGTACGCAATCTGGCGCGTTTCGCGGAATGGGATCTGCCGCTGGCAGTCGCAGCCGCGAGCCAGAATCCGGCGCGGGTGGCGCGAATCGCGAATAAGGGTGTTCTGGCGGTTGGAGCCGATGCGGACTTCGTGGTGCTGAACTCGGAAGGCGAAGTGTTGCGAACTTTTGTCGGCGGCGTGGAATCCTCGCGGTAATGACTCACAGACCCATGGTGGAAGTCAGGTCCGGCGCGGTGCACGTCGCGACCTTTCACGAATTGTCATCCCGAGCGAAGCGAGGGATCTGCATCTTGCGGCGAACTGCAGATCCCTCGCTTCGCTCGGGATGACAAAATTCTAAGAAGAGAGACGTTCGAGGAGAGTAATGGCTGAGACGCGCAAATTTCCGCATCATCTGATTCGAGAGATTTTTGAGCAGCCCGACGCTTTGCGGCGAACTATTGAACCTCGCGTCTCGCTGGCCGAAGGGCTGGTTCGCCTGGATGAGATTCATATCTCGCGCGAGGAGCTGCGCGCACTGCGGCGGATTAACATCGTGGCCTCGGGGACCAGTCGTCATGCGGGAATGACGGGGCAGTACATGATGCAGGAACTGGCCGGTGTGCCGGTCGATGTGGACTACGCTAGCGAGTTCGAATACCGCAATCCGATGATTGGGCGCGGCGAACTCAGCATCTTTATTACTCAGTCGGGAGAAACCGCCGACACGACCGCATCGCAGCGCGAGGCCAGGGAAAGAGGATCGCGCACCATCGCCATTTCGAATGTCGAAGGATCGACGATTGCGCGGGAAGCTGACGGTTTCATTTATACCCACGCTGGTCCGGAGATCAGCATCGCCTCAACCAAGGCATTCACCGCACAGATGGCGTGTTTGTTTCTGTTCGCGCTCTACCTTGGCGAAATCAAGGAGAAGGTTTCGAAGGCGCTAGCCCAGCGCTACATCGGTGAACTTCTTGCGCTTCCGCAAAAAACGGAAGCGATTTTGGCGGCGTCCGATCAAGTGGAGAAGCTGGCCGAGCTTTACTATCGCGTGGACGATTTCATGTTCCTCGGCCGCGCCATCCACTACCCGATCGCGATGGATGGAGCTCTCAAACTGAAAGAAGTTTCGTATATTCACGCGGAAGGCTATCCCACCGGAGAAGCCAAGCACGGGCCGAACGCGCTGATCGATTTCCGTTTGCCGCTGGTCATGATTGCGACTTGCGACCGCAACGATGCGGGATCCGTGGTGCGCTACGAGAAGAACGTCAGCAACATGGAAGGATTCAAAAAGCAAGGTGCGACATTGATCGCGCTGGCGACGGAAGGCGACACAACCGTACCGCAGTTAGCAAACCACACCATCTATATTCCCGCAGCGCCGGAATTGCTGTCGCCGATTCTAGAGATCGTTCCTCTGCAGCTGTTCGCTTATTATGTCGCTGCTAAGCGCGGGCTTGATGTGGATCGTCCGCGGAATTTGGTGAAGGCGGTGACGCTGGAGTGAAGCTGGGGTCAGGAAGCTGTGAAGAAATAGGGTTTTGCTTCGAAGGGTTGTTGAAGGTTTGCCATCGCGTTGTTCGCGCGGCGTGATGAGTTGCTCGTGAGTCGAACATGCGGCGTCCCTTACGCGAGTGCTTTCGGGTTTTGCGGCCTAAGCGGATGCTGTTGCCAGATTGGGATTGCGCCGTAGGCTGAACCACCTTGTCAGGTTGTAGCTGAGGCACGCCCAAGTGGCTTCCATGGCTACCTTCAGGCGGTTCCGACATCGGAACTGCCGTAAGCCGCAGCGCTCTTTGATCCAGGCATGCGGGAACTCCGCGATCTGCGAGCGTTTCGCGTAGATCTGTTGTGCCTCTTCGGTCGCCATCTTCGCCTTGAACGCCGTCGTAGTCGCAGGCTCTGCCATGCGTGTGACGGACCGCCTCCAGGCGGGCCGAGCGTCCTGCGGAGCGCACTGGCCGCGCAACGGGCAGTTGGGACATGCCGCCTTGGGCGCGCGGTACACGTGCGTATGTACGCCGTTGCCACGATTCAGCAGAGCGTGATGAGTAAGCATCTTCCCGGCAGGACAAGTAAAGCAGTCCCGTTTGGCATCGTAGGGAAACGCGCTGGCCAGGAATGCGGAGCTGCGGCCTTGCGCATCACGTTCCACCGGTTTCCAGCTCTCTTGCCACGATCCATAGAAGTCCACCCCGCAAGCTGCCGCCGCTTGCACCGACGCGTGATTGGTGTAGTCGCCATCGGCCACGATCTGTTTCGGCTTCTTTCCCAGCGTTCGTTCGCACCGTTCGAGCGCTGGTTGTAGCTGGCGGTAATCGATCGCGTCGGTGGTCGCGTCCACGTTCACCACCAGGCCGTTGGTCACGTCGGTAAGCAGTTGCACGTTGTAGCTGGGCACCGTGCCGCCCTCACCGTTTCTCATCACGTGCGCGTCCGGATCTGTGCTGGAGGCCCGCGCCACGAATTCTTTGCGATCATGCTTCTTCTCTTGTTGCAGGCGCTCCACTTCGCGCACCGCCGCTTCCAGCCGACTCGCCCGTTGCCTCGCCGCTCGCCGCCGTGCCGCCGCTTGCCGATTGGCGGTTGTCTCCTTCTCCCCGCCTTCCGCGTTCAGCATGCGCACCTGCTGGCGCGCCAGTTCCAGGTGCGCTTCCAGTTTCTCTTTGCGGCGGAAGCTATTGCCTCCGGCATTGGCTTTGATTTTGGTTCCGTCCAGCGTCACCCGCTCCAGCGTGATCAGTCCCTCGGCGCTCAGCATGCCCAGCACTTGCACGAACAAATCATCCAACGCTGCCTTGTTTTCCGAGCGGAAACCGGACAGCGTCCGATGGCTAATCGCTTCCATGCCGCACAGCCATTGCAATCCCGGTTCAAACTCGCACTGCCGCGCCACCTCGCGCGCCGAACTGATGCCCCGGCTGTAGGCGTACAGCCATACACTGATCAACAACTGCGGGTCCGTATGCTCCCGCCCGGCATGGCCCTCCACCGCAGCAATTTGTGCATGATAGAGAGTCAGGTCCAGCCGGCCGACTAATTCCCAAAGCGAACGCGCACTGTGGTCCGCGTCGATCAGTTTCTCAACATCAACGGTGCGCAACAGAATTTGACGGCGATCAATGGAAACCAATCGCGGAGTGGGAGATGTCGGATGATTTGTCACACTTGCAGTGTACGGACCTTCGTCGATTTCGCAATAGTGCTATGGAGTCCCTCGGTCGATTTCTTCACAGCTTCCAGGTGCCAGGTGTCAGGGAAAACGGGGTACCCCTCCCCCCTCGGTATATTAGAATCAAGACTTTAGCGGGTGACTCCTGCCAAAGTCTTGAGCGCAGGGGAGTTAGAGGCAAAGTCTTGAGCGCGTAGGGATTAGCTGATTTCCCGCTTGATTCTTGGTGCCTCCCGTCGGTTCAGCGTTTTGCTGACGACGAAGAATCAATCACTTAGCTCCGAAACTTTTCCAAGCGACCGTCGCGCGCCTTGCTCATCGCCTTTATCTGTGCAAAGTATCAGAAAAAAATGGAGTTATACGCAAAGCGTCCGAAAATCCCGGGCCGCTGGGTTAACCCTCCAGTCCAGGACGTATTTCCCGCCTCTGTTTGTCAAGGAGCGAATCTTACTTCAGCAAATCTCTGTTGCTATAGATCTATTTTAGCAGGTGAAGTCAAGCTATTGTTCCCACAACACGATGCCAGGAGGTCACACACAATGAAGACAAATCTTGCAGTCTTCGTTTTGCTTTTCATGACTTCATTTTCAGCTTCAGCACAGCAGCCAACAGGTAAGGATCCCCTACTTGATCGTCTGGCCGGCAGTTGGATCCTTCAGGGCACCATTGGTGGACACGAGACCACGCACGATATCGAGTCCGAATGGGTGTTGGGCCATGAATACCTGCGACTCCACGAAACATCGCACGAGAAGAACGTCCAGGGCCAGCCCGCGTATGAAGCGATCATCTTTATTGAATGGGACGAATCGTCGAACGAATACAGATGCCTGTGGCTCGACTCGACCGGCGGCGGCGGTCTCTTCGCCCCTATCGCCCCGGGGAAACGCGGCAATGACGAAATTGCGTTCTTGTTCAGGGACAAAGATAAGGACAGCGGCGTCCACACAACGTTCGTCTACAGCAAAGGCGCTGACACTTGGAGCTGGCTTATCGATAACGAACACGGCGGCAAGCTAACGTCTTTTGCGCGAGTAAAGCTCACCAGGAAATAGGAAATACATCACGCGAACCTCGCTTGGAGACCTGGGGCGGACGGGACTTTCACCGGTTTTTTGCGAATTAGAACTTGGGATACGTCCCGTTTGTCCCCGACGGTTTGTCCCCGACGGTTCCCCGTCCAGTGTTACCTATAACAGATATGCCACCCCTGTTGCAAACAAATACTTGACTGCATAGTTTCTATAGGGTAGTGTATGTGCATAGGAGGGATGGTATATGGTTGACAATGCTGCACTGTTGGCTGCTGGTCTAGATCTAATGCGGCAGAACGGAAAGCCTTTGACGAAGGTGACCGGATTCGGCCGATCCATGCGATACACCCTTCAGAACGGGGAAACGGTGCGGGTGCGAACCTGCAATGACCACATCCTGATCGTGCTGTCCGATAAGCCCAAAGGGCCAGAAACAAAGCTGAACATTGAAGGCACCGACTGGTTGCTTATCGTCATGCCTGAAGTCGAGCGTATGCCAGGGAAGATTAGGGCGTATTTCCTGCCGGCCAGCGTCGCTGTTGAGGCCGCCCGTCGTACTCATCACGAATGGTTGGCTACTAATCCGCAAACGAAAGGCAATAACCTGACTTGGTGTCTGTGGTTCCGCGACGACGAAAAAACAAATAACTTTGACAAGATTTGGAGCCAGTATCGGTTGAAGGGAGTGGCAGAAACCCACGCCACTCCCACTCCCATCGTGCCTGCTGGAAATGCCGGAGAGCCGGTAAACGTGAAGGCCGAAGTCGAATCCGCGCGTCAGCGGATTTCGAGGGCAGCCGGTGTATTGCCAGAGGCGGTGAGGATCACAATTGATTTCGGTGGCGGGCTGCCCCACCCTTAAGCTCGATGGGCGACCCATTCAAGCCCGGGCTTGGCTTGAGTGAGCCAATTCCACCGGCTGAAATAATTGCAGCCCAAGGGAGACTATGGCATACGAAGAGTTGTTTACCGATTTATTGAAGGCCGAGCGCGAGGAGGACGTGACCGACGCTCTTACAGTTTTCGGCTTGGAAAAATTCTCCGATTCTAATTGGCTCCCCTATGGCGGGATCGAAAATAACTACGGGATCATCGGGGCGCAACAGGCAGATGCAATTGGCGCTTTAGTTGAAAAGGTCGTCAATTCGATTGATGCAGTCTTGATGCGCGAATGCTTTGCGAGAAATCTTGATCCGCGCAGCAACCTAGTGCCCCGATCAATGAACGAGGCAGCGGAACAGTTCCTGAACGTCCCCGACGGAAATCTGGCCAAATGGTCAGCCGCACAACGGACCGAACTTGCGGAGCGAAATATAAGCATCATCGTCACCGGCCAGAAGCCAAGTGAAGGCAATCCCTGCGTAATCGTGGTCGATACTGGAGAGGGTCAAAGACCGGAAGATTTCAAGGATACATTGGTGTCCTTGCTGCGAAGCAATAAGACGTCAGTTCCATTCGTGCAAGGCAAGTTCAATATGGGCAGTACAGGCAGCTTGACCTATTGCAGCCCCAACAAGAATTATCAGTTGATTGCTTCGAAGCGCAACGCTGCTATCCCGGGTAACAAGAATCCAAAGTGGGGATTCACAGTTGTCAGAAAGCGCCCTCCACTGAAGAACGAAAAGAACGAGCGATACGAATACCTCGCGCCGAAAGGAAGGGTCTGCGAACTCGATCTTGACGAAATCTTGATATATCCAGACGACGAGAGCACCCCATATAAGCGTCCAACAAAGCACGGGACCATCGTAAAACTCTTTGAGTATGACCTTCCCGGGAGCACAAGGACGATGGCGACCGTGGATTTTTATCGGGCTCTGTCGAGCAAGCTTTGGACGGTTGTTGTTCCGATGCGGATCCACGAAACTCGGGGATACAAAGGCCACACACTCGAAAGTACCTTTTCGGGCATGAACATCCGCCTTGAGGACGACAAAGGCGACGTGTTAGAAGAGGGCTTTCCGTGCAATTTCACACTAAACATCCCAAAGGTTGGGATGGTTGATGGACGTATTTGTTTGTTCAAAAAGAATGCAGAAATTTCGCGCTGGGTGAGTTCGCGAGAGGCGATCATCTACACTATCAACGGGCAGTCGCATGGCGCATTGCCGAATGATTTTTTCCGTCGACATTCGGTTAATCTCCCGTGGGTTCAAAAACAACTCCTGATTAACATCGACTGCTCGCGGCTTGATCAGCAACTGATCAATCGGATGTTCATGACCAGCCGGGATCGGCAGCGCGACGTTCAAGAAAAAGATTTCCTGGAATCTGCGTTGGCTGACTTCCTTCACAAGCATCCTGGCCTGCGAGAGTGGAATGAGAGACGGCACAGAGAAACCGTTGAGGAACAATTTACTGAGGAATCAGAATCCATCGAACTGTTTGAAAAGCTGGTGGCTCAAAACCCTGCACTAGCCGAAATTCTGGGCATAGGTCTCAAAATCAAGGTTCCCAGGCCTGGTGATCAGCCAACTCCAAAATTCGACGGTCAGCGATTCCCGACGTTTTTGAAACTCGAAGATGCGCACGAAAATGATGAGTTCGTTAAAAAGTGCCCGCAGAACTCGTACTGCCGGGTGATTTTGCTGACCGATGCAGAAAACGATTATCTCGTTCGCGCTTTTGAGCCCGGCAAACTGATCATAAGGCCCGAAGCGCTGGTCAAAAGTACGAGCCTCTACAACGGGCGACTAGAGTTGCAACTTGCGCCAGATAAAACCTACGACGTCAGCCATCGAATTGAGGTAAAGGTGATGTTAACCAGCCCCAATTCGTCAGAAGGCTACTTCTCTGTTCGCTTTTGGCTGGAGATCGATCCGGCTACCCAGCCCAAGAAGCATCAGCCGAGCCCACCGAAGCCGCCAAAGGTGTCGACTCTGGCGTTGCCAGAGATCAAAGAAATCAAAAAGGAAGGATGGTCAGATGGTATTGAAATTAACTCCGAGGAAGATGTAGTCACGATCATGGGAAATGGCGATCAACCGAAGACATCGCTCGTGAATATGGATAACCGGCACTACAAACGCTATGTTTATGCGAATCCGAAACGCGAGCAAGAAATCAGAAACATATACAAGATTTCGTCAACAATCATGGGATTGTGGTTGCTTGAGCAAGTGGAGAAGGACGGCCTTGAAGAACCAAAACGCCGCGCGATCAGCAACTCGCTAGGCAGGTTGCTGCTTCCGATGGTCGATTCGCTCGGAAGCAAGTTGGCGGAATTGGAACAAACCTGATTCAGCAGACTGATTAGATAACGTGTCGGCTCCCTACGGCCGAGCAGACTTGGTGACCACTCTGGTGAAAACGTGTTAGTCCCCAAGGCATGGGGACAATCTAGTTCGTCAATCGGCCCAAGTCTGTGATGTATGAACATCCCCACTCAAGCCAAAACCGGGCTTGAGTGGGCGACCCGTCAAAGTCGCCCACTAGCTAGCTATTTCCCGCCCAGCAAAATTCTTCCCAATTGCTTATGATGGAAGATTGCATTCTTAATCGTGAGGTCAGAGTGGCTGAGACGCAACAGACGAACGGTATTGAAGTCCTGGAAACGCGGGAGTGGCTGGACTCGCTCGACTATGTACTCTCGCAAGGCGGACCGGAGCGGGCGGGGCGACTGCTGCAACAACTGGCGCTGCATGCGCGGCGCGCCGCTGGGGTGAATCTGCCTTTCACGGCAACGACTCCCTACCAGAATACGATCTACTCCAAGGCCCAGCCTCCATTCCCCGGCAGTCAGGAAATGGAGCGGCGCATCAAGAGCCTGGTGCGCTGGAACGCCATGGCTATGGTCGTCCGCGCCAACAAGATTCAAGAAGGCATCGGCGGACACATTTCCACGTTTGCGTCGGCGGCTACGCTCTACGAAGTGGCATTCAATCACTTCTTTCACGCGTCCACGGAATCTGGCGACCGCGATGTTGTTTATTTTCAGGGACACGCCGCGCCCGGAATGTACGCCCGCGCCTACCTCGAAGGGCGTATCCCCAAAGAGAAATTGGAAAACTTCCGGCGGGAGTTGAAACCGGGCGGCGGATTGTCGTCGTATCCGCATCCCTGGCTCATGCCCGACTTCTGGGAATTTCCGACCGTGTCGATGGGACTTGGCCCGATTCAGGCGATCTATCACGCGCGCTTCATCAAGTATCTGGAGAATCGCGGGTTGAAGACCTCGACTGGCGGCAAAGTCTGGGCGTTCCTGGGCGACGGCGAAATGGACGAACCGGAATCGCTCGGCTCGATTACGCTGGCTTCGCGCGAGCGGCTCGACAACCTGATTTTCGTGGTCAACTGCAACTTGCAACGCCTCGACGGACCGGTACGCGGAAACGGCAAGATCATCCAGGAACTGGAAGCGATTTTCCGTGGCGCGGGATGGAACGTGATCAAGGTGATCTGGGGCGGCGATTGGGACGATCTCATTCAGAACGATCGCGACGGCCTGCTCTTGCGGCGCATGGGCGAGATCACCGACGGCCAGTATCAGAAATATTTTGTCGAGAGCGGGGCTTATTTCCGGCAAAATTTCTTCGGCACCGATCCCCGGCTGCTGAAGATGGTGGAGCATCTTTCGGACGAGCAACTCGCCCGCATGCGGCTTGGCGGTCATGATCCGATCAAGGTGCATGCTGCGTACAGGGCGGCGGTCGATCACACGGGATCTCCGACGATTATTCTCGCCAAGACAATCAAAGGTTATGGGCTCGGCGAAGCGGGCGAAGGCAAGAACATCACGCACCAGCAGAAAAAGCTGAATGACGATGAGCTGCAAATCTTCCGCTCGCGCTTCGGCATTCCGATTCCGGACGGCGAGCTGCACAATGCGCCGTTCTATCGCCCCTCCGATGACAGCGCGGAAATCAAGTACATGCAGGAGCGCCGAAAACAACTGGGCGGCTACATGCCGGTGCGGAAGGTGCGGGCCACTCCGCTGAAGCCGGTGTCTGAAGCGCTCTTTGAGGAGTTCTATAAGGGCACTGAGGGTCGCGAGGCTTCCACCACCATGGTCTTCGTGCGCCTGCTCTCGAAGCTGCTGCGCGATCCTGAAGTTGGCCCCTTGATCGTGCCTGTGGTTCCGGACGAAGCACGCACGTTCGGCATGGAGGCGCTGTTTCGCCAGGTCGGGATTTATTCGAGCGTCGGCCAGCTTTATGAGCCGGTCGATATGGCTACGCTCCTCTATTACAAGGAGGCGAAGAACGGACAGATTCTGGAAGAGGGCATTACGGAGGCGGGATCGATGTGCTCCTTCATCGCCGCCGGTACCGCGTATGCCAATCACGGCATCAACACGATTCCCTTCTTTATTTATTATTCGATGTTCGGATTTCAACGAATCGGCGACCTGATCTGGGCGGCGGCGGACATGCGTTGCCGTGGTTTCCTGATCGGAGGCACGGCGGGAAGAACGACGCTGGCGGGCGAAGGGCTGCAGCATCAGGATGGACACAGTCATGTGCTGGCTCTCCCGGTGCCGAACCTGCTTGCTTATGATCCGGCGTTCGCCTATGAGATCGCCATCATCGTCCAGGACGGCATCAAGCGCATGTACGTCGATGGCGAGTCCATCTTTTATTACTTGACGGTCACCAACGAGCCGCTGCCGATGCCTGAGATGCCCGACCAGCCGGGTATTCGCGAGGGCATCCTTAAGGGCTTGTATCGCTACAAGACTTCCGAAAAGAAGGGCGCGAAGCTGCGCGCCCAGTTGCTGGGCAGCGGCACCATTATGTTTGAGGTACTCAAGGCGCAGGCGATTCTGGAAAAGGACTATGGAGTGGCGGTGGATGTTTGGAGCGTGACTAGTTACAAGGAACTGTATCGCGAGGCGAACGATTGCGCGCGCTGGAATATGCTGCACCCCACGCAGAAGCCCAAGGTGCCGTACGTGACTCAGACGCTGAAGGGCGCTAGCGGGCCCGGCCCTTTTATTGCGGCATCGGATTACATGAAGGTTCTGCCGGAGAGTCTCGCTCAGTGGGTTCCGGGCAAGCTGGTGTCGCTTGGCACGGATGGTTTCGGGCGCAGCGAGAATCGTGCGTCTCTGCGAGATTTTTTCGAAGTGGACGCGAAGCATATTGTGCTGGCTACGCTGCATGCTCTGGCGGGGGAGAAGGGTGCCGAGAAGAAGGACGGCGAGGGTGTGAGCGCAAAACTCCTGGAAAAGGCGATTCGCGATCTTGGCATCGATCCGGAGAAACGTAGTCCGGCTATCAGCTAGTGCAGCGACGGGCGTCTCGCCCGTCCAGAGGGCATTGGATCTCCTGTAGAGACGCGGCTTGCCGCGTCTCCGGCAGCAAATGATACGGTGCAAGCAAGACGGGGCCCCCGTCTCTACGAGAACGAGGGAAAGCGAAAGAATGGCGACGGAATTTAAGCTGCCCGAGCTGGGCGAGAATATCGAGAGCGGAGATCTGGTCCGCTTGATGATCAAGCCGGGCGCCAGCATCTCCGAAGGCGAGCCGGTGATGGAGCTCGAGACCGATAAAGCAGTTGTGGAAGTGCCTTCGTCGGTGACTGGCACCATCGGGGAAGTCCGCGTAAAAGAAGGCGACAAGCTGCGGGTCGGGCAGGTTATTTTCACCGTGGAAAACGGAAGCGGAGCTGGAACGACTTCCGCTTCGAAAGCGGAAAAGGCGGCCGCGCCGACTAGCCCAGCTCGCGCAGTGCCGGCTGCCGCAGTACCACCTCCCGCAACATCAGCTCCCGCCGTACAAGCTCCTTCAAAACCAGCTCCCGCGATGCAAGTTTCCGAAACTCCAGCGAAGCCACCCCCGGCGACCGCGCCTCAGCGGGAACGGCGAGCGGCGGCTACATCTTCGGTCGCCGGCCAGCGAGTTCAGGCTCCCGGAACTCGGGGAGAACATCGACTCCGGCGATCTGGTGCGGTTGATGATCTCGGCGGGCGCGAGCGTTGCTGAAGGCCAGCCGGTCATGGAACTCGAAACCGACAAAGCCGTTGTCGAAGTTCCTTCGACGGTCAGCGGCGTCGTGCGCGAAGTTAAGGTCAAAGAGGGTCAGAAGGTCAAAGTTGGCGAGGTCATCTTTACGCTGGAGGGTGGTGCGGTCGCTCCGGCGGAACCTGCTCGCAAGCACGAACCGGTGGAACACGTCTCCGGACAGCAGGCGGCGCGGCTCGCGTTCCAGTTGGCGATGCGCGCCGAGGGCAAAACGGAAGAACAGGCGCTGCCACCGGATCAACCGCAAGCCGGGACGCCAGATTTCACCATGCCCGTGCAACTGGCGAAAGTTGCAGGCACGGAACACCGCGATCCGGCGCCGGCGGCGCCGCATGTGCGTCGTCTGGCGCGCGAAATTGGTGTGGATATTCACAGCGTGGCGGGCAGCGGTCCGGGCGGGCGCATCAGTGAAGACGACGTGAAACTGTGCGCCAAGAATGCTCTGGCGGCGGCAGCCGCTGCGGCACAGACTCCTGGCGGAGGCTTCGCCGAACCCGAACTTCCCGACTTCGCCAAGTGGGGCAAAACCGAGCGGGTTTCGATGCGCGGGGTGCGGCGCAAGACTGCTCAGCACCTGCGTCAGGCATGGAACACGATTCCGCATGTTACGCAGCAGGATCGCGCCGACATCACCGAACTCGAACAGTTGCGCGCTAAGTTCGCGCCGCGAGCGGAAGAAGCTGGCGGCAAGATGACCGTTACGGCGATCGCGTTGAAAGTCTGCGCGTCGGCCCTGAAAGTCTTTCCCCAGTTCAATGCATCTATTGATATGGCGAAGGAAGAGATCATCTACAAGCAGTACATCAGCATCGGCGTCGCGGTGGACACCGATCGCGGACTGCTGGTGCCGGTCATTCGCGATGTAGACAAGAAAAATATTGTCGAGCTGGCGGCGGAGATGACGCAGCTCTCGAAAAAAGCGCGCGACCGCAAGCTCACTCCCGAGGAGATGGAAGGCGGCACATTCACCATCACCAATCTTGGCGGAATTGGCGGCACTGGATTTTCTCCCATCGTGAATCATCCCGAAGTCGCGATTCTCGGTCTTTCGCGTTCGCGGATGGAGCCGGAGTGGGTGCAAGTTGAATCTAAATTCGAGCCGCGCTTGATTCTGCCGCTCTCACTCTCGTACGATCACCGGTTGATCGATGGCGCCGACGCCGCGCGGTTTTTGCGCTGGATCGCGGAGGCGTTCGAGCAGCCGTTCCTGCTTTCGGTTCAGGGATAGGGAAATGGAATCTATATGATTTCTCGTCGCAGTTTGCTTCTTGTGCTCACCCTCACGTCGCTTGTGTGCACAGCTTTCGCCAGCAAGAAAGACGAGGAAGGTGCAGCCCTGATCAACCATGCGAAACAGCTTTCCGACATTCGCGCAGAAGGCGCGCCCGCATTTCGGCTGAAGATGAGTTTCAAGATCATCAAAGAAGATGGCTCAGTCTTGGAGGGTTCGCATACGGAGGTCTGGGCTTCCAAAACGCAATGGCGCAGGGAGACTGTGCTGGGCGATTTTCGGGAAACTCAGATCGTCGCGGGACGGAAACGCTGGGTGCTCAACAGCGCCACGGCGCTCCCGGAGCGTCTAGGCGATTTTCTAAGTCTCACTGACATCTTCAGGTTCCAGCCGGAGTCATGGAAGCCGCAAAAAATAGGAGATCGAGAACTCAATGGACACAGCGTGCGCTGCATAGAAACCGAGGCCAACCCTTGGGGCGCCAGGTCGGTACTGTGCTTCGACAAGATAAGCGGCACGATCAACGCCCACATGAGCCCGTCTGAGCTAGGAAATCGAGCTAGAGAAATGGTGTGTTTCTACGATGATTACGAGAAATTCGGTGACCGCGTGCTAGCACGGTCTTACGAGTGCGGCAAAGACAAGCACCCGATACTCGAAGCAAGAGTTGTCGAGTTGACTGCCGAGCCGGCGACAGGCTCTGCATTTTTCACACCGCCGGACGGGGCAAAGGAGTCGGTGAACTGCCTCAGTCCTATTAAGAGCCCGACGGCGGTCTACGATCCGGATCCCGAGCGTCCGAGAACCTCCGGTGGGCAAACCCCGGTCGTTATAAACATGGTTGTCGGCACCGATGGCAAGACCCATGATTTGAGGGTAACTTCTGCCCCGAACCGTGATTTCGATAAGGCAGCTCTAGAGGCGGTGCGTCAATGGACTTTTAAACCCGCCACCTGCGATGGAGAACCGGTGGAAGCCCACGTTGCGGTAGACATCAACTTCTTCCTCCCATAGGGCTTCCCTCGACAACCATGGTCAGCTCTGCGAGTTTCTCGTAATGGATTGTTGGTGTAAATATCGCGATTTCGCTAATGAAAAGTTAACCCGTGAATAGGTCAAATAGTTTTAAGGATAAATAACGAAATGACAAACACTCCAAATCTACGTGTGGCTGTAATCGGTGGCGGCCCCGGTGGCTATGCCGCCGCGTTTCTGGCTGCCGACCTGGGCATGAAAGTTACGCTGATCGATCCGGAAGTAAATCCAGGCGGCGTCTGCCTGTATCGCGGCTGCATTCCGTCCAAGGCGCTGTTGCATGTGGCCAAGCTGCTTGAAGAGGCCGAGCAGGCGAAGAACTGGGGGATCGAATTCGGCGAGCCCAAGGTTGATCTGAACAAGCTTCGGGGATGGAAAGAAAGCGTCGTCAAGAAGCTGACCGGCGGACTTGGGCAGTTATCCAAACAGCGCTCGGTACAGTTCGTGCAGGGTAAAGCGGCGTTCGTGAATTCCACAACGGTGAAAGTTACGAAGACCGCGGGCGGCGACGAGAACCTGACTTTCGACCGCATCATCATTGCCACCGGATCGCGTCCGACCGTGGTGCCGAGTCTCAAGCTCGACAGCCCCCGCCTTATGGATTCGACCAGCGCTCTCGACCTGCCCGATGTTCCGAAGACGCTCCTCGTCATCGGCGGCGGCTACATTGGATTGGAACTGGGATCGGTTTACGCCACGCTCGGCACCAAGGTGACCTGCGTCGAAATGATGCCCGGCTTGCTGCCCGGAGCCGACCGCGACCTGGTGCTGCCTCTGCATAAGCGACTGGAAAAACTTTTCTCCGCGATCCTGCTGAATACCACGGTCAAGTCGCTCAAGGATGAAAAGACTGGCATCCGGGTAACGCTCGAAGGTCCAACTGTAAAAGAAAAAGAGCAAGTCTTCGACCGCGTGCTGATGTCGGTTGGACGGCGGCCGAATTCCGAGATCCCCGGCCTCGATAAGACGAAAGTCAAAGTCAACCAGAAGGGATTCATCGAAATCAACGAGCAGCGCCAGACCGCGGATTCCTCGATCTACGCCATCGGCGACGTTGCCGGTGAACCGATGCTGGCGCACAAGGCAATGCATGAGGGCCGCACCGCCGTTGAGGCCATCGCCGGCCACAAGGTTGCGTTTGAACCGAATGCGATTCCCGCGGTCGTGTTCACGGATCCTGAAATCGCGTGGGCTGGACTGACGGAAACGCAGGCCAAGGAACAAGGACGCGAGATCACCATCGCCAAGTTTCCGTGGGCGGCTTCGGGACGCGCCATCACCATCGACCGGCCTGACGGTTTGACCAAGCTGCTCATCGATCCGAAGACGGAACGCGTGCTCGGTGTTGGCATCGTGGGCGCGGGGGCGGGCGAACTGATCGCCGAAGGCGTGCTAGCAATCGAAATGTGCGCGCTGGCGGCCGATGTGGGGATGACCATCCATCCGCACCCGACGCTATCGGAGACGGTGATGGAATCCGCGGAAGTTTTTTACGGACAGGCTACCGACATCTATCGTCCGAAGCGGTAGCGGTGTAGCGCCGCCGTCCCGGCGGCTGTCCGGCCGGCGTCCTCGCCCGGCGCTCCGAAGGCGAGACGGGTTCCAGCCGGCAAGATGCCGGCGCTACCTGGTACGCAGTCAGAGTGCCCAGTCAAAGTGCAGGGCTGGACGGGAACGCTCGTCCCTAGGGTTTGCTGGAATCTTGATGAAGAAAGTGGCGCTGTTAATTCTTGCGGTCTCGATTTTTCTCCCCGGACTCATGGCTCAGTCCGTAAACAGCCTGCTGAAGGCTGGGGCGCCGACTCAGGAAACGGCTCCCGCAACCCCCGATGCGCTGGGACGTGAGACGCCTTCGGGAACCGTGCTTGGATTTCTGCAAGCCGCACAAGCTGGAAACTACAAGGCCGCCGCCGATTACCTCCAGATGGCCGCCGCCCGCCGCCAATCGCAGGGCGCCGACCTGGCCGAGAAGCTGAAATATCTGATGGACCGCTCCTTCGTAGGAGGCCTGCGCCGGCTCAGCACGCGTCCCGACGGCAATCTGGAATACGGTACGCCCAACGATCAAACCATCGGCATTTTTTCCTATGGCGACGGGGAGGTTCCCGTCGTCCTCGTCCGGGTTGGGGATCCGAACTCAGGAAAAATCTGGCTCTTCTCTTCGGAGACGCTCAGCAAGGTCCCCGAGATGTATGACAACGTGCATGCTCACCGGGTCGAAAAAAAACTGCCTCAAAGCCTGGTGCGAAACGTGTTGCTCGGGATGCCGCTTTGGCAATGGCTGGCGCTTCTCGTCGCGATTCCATTTGCGTTCGCGATCGGTTGGGTAGTGGTTCTGCTGCTGGCGATTCCGCGCCGGCTTTGGCTCAAATTCAGAAATCGCCCCAACCTGCACTCGTATAGCCGCATGTCCACGCCGCTGCTGATCTCCTTCAGCGCGCTTGCTCACCGGATAATTGCCGCCTATCTCGGCCTGCCGCTGCTGCAGCGTCTTTATTACTACCGGGTCGTCGGCGTTCTGATCAGCATCGGCTTCTTCTGGTTTCTGCTCCGCGCCAGCAACCTCACGATGCAGCGCCTGCGCATCCATGCCATTAGCTCGGGCCGCACCGGCACCGGAACCCTCATCGTGCTGGGCGAGCGGTTGCTCACGGCGCTGGTGGTGATCGTCGCGGTCCTGGCGACGCTCGGCATACTCGGCTTCAACCTGACCACTGTGCTCGCCGGCCTTGGCATTGGCGGCATCGCCATCGCCTTTGCCGCACAGAAGACGCTCGAAAATCTTTTTGGCGGAGTTTCAGTGCTGGCGGACGAAGTCATCCTCGTCGGCGACTACTGCCGTTTCGGCGACCGCACCGGAACCGTGGAAGACATCAGCCTGCGCTCCACCCGCGTTCGTACCGACGCGCGTACCCAGCTTTCCATTCCGAATGGCGCCCTCGCCACCATGAACATCGAAAACATCACCCGGCGCGACAAGATTCAGTTCAATCCGGTGCTCGCGATCAGGTACGAGACCACGGCGGACCAATTGCGCTATCTGCTGGCTGAAATTCGCCGGATGTTATACGAACACCCGAAAGTCGAGAGTGACAGCGCAAGCATCCGCTTCGTCAATTTCGATAACAGCGCTCTGCGCCTTGAGATAGCCAGCTACGTGCTCACCCGCGACGCCAACGAATTCAATGCGATCCGCGAAGACCTTTTGCTGCGCATCATGGATATCGTCGAGAGATCCGGCAGCAGCTTCGCCTTCCCGTCGCAGACCGTATATTTCTCACGAGATTCCGGGATCGACAAGGAGAAGGCCAGCGCCGCCGAACAGCAGGTCCAGCAATGGCGGGATCAACACCAGTTGCCATTTCCCGATTTTGCGCCCGAGGACAAATCAGCCTTTCGCGGTTCGATTGTCTATCCGCCGCCGGAGTCGGCGATCAAAAACCAGCGCCTTCCCTAAACTATAGGGAGCGGCCCACTTACCCCGGTAACTTGCGGCTTTCGACGGCGGTTCCTAGCATGGGAGAGTTATGCCCCATGCTCTGCTGTTGTCGCCGGATGACCAGGCGGTAAGCGCAATCACTGGCGTTTTAGAAGAAATGTCAGTAACTTGCGAGCGTCCCCTGGATGGAGTATCCGCTGCCCAAAAACTCAATTCGCAAACTTTCGACCTGGTGTTGGTCGATTGCGAAAATCTGCCCGCAGCCAAGCTGATTTTTGACGTTTGCCGCCGCGGAAAAAACGGCAACAACCCCGTCCCAATCGCCATTGTCGACGGCCGCGCCGGACTGCCAACTGCTTTTCGCCTGGGCGCAGAACTGATTCTGACCAAGCCGGTGGCAAAAGATCAAGCTCGCACTACCATCCGTACCGCGGTCAGCCGTGTGCGAAAAGACGCTCAGACAAATGAGAGTGCTCCGGCGCAGCTTGCGAGCGCGGACATGCACAGTGCGGTCATGCCCAGTTCGGCCATGCCCAGCGCGGGCATGAGCGAAGAACGCGCGCAGGCAGCGGCCGCCGGATCCGTTTCATCGCAACTGACAAGCTTTGCTGAGCCTGCTCCAAGCTTCGTTCCAGCCGTCGTTCCCGCCGCGGTTTCAAGTGCGACGCTCTCCGCGCCAGTTGTCACGACGGAGATGCATTCCGCCATCGACGAAATCGATACCACATCACCTTCTCCAAAGTTGAATCCGGAGTCCGGCTCATTTTTCGCACCGTCTTTATCAGTGTCATCTTCATCAGAGTCATCCCCAGATCGAGACGTTTCGGCAAAGGCAAGATTCGCGCGCCCAACGAAACCTTCCGACGATCCAGTGCTTGCGGAATTGGAGAGAACGGAACTCGAAGAATCGGAAATGGAAGGTTCGAGACCGAAAAGCTCGATACTCGAAAGTTCGGGACCGAGCAAAGCGGCTCCGAATCAACCGGCAACCAAATCTGGCGCCCCGGCTTTTTCGTCCTTGCGCCAAGCGTCCTCGCGGCAAGGCCGGGGGAAAAGCCGCGGTGCGCTGGTCGCGTTGCTGATGCTCGCGCTCGCCGGCGGCGGCTTCTATGCCATGTGGACGTACCAGCCCGGATTCCGAGACTTCGCCCAACCGCAAATTGATCGCATACTGGCTCTCGCTGGAATGGCGCTGCCGCCCACTCCGGCGCCAAATCCCGCGAAACCTTCGAATCGACTGGCTCCGGCCACAACCTCGGCGCCTGCGCAGGAATCGCCAAGCGATCCGAATCAAACACAATCAAAGGCGCCGGATTCCGCAATAAGTTCAGCAACTGGTTCGGCCACGGGTTCACCAACGGCGTCGGGCACTGCGACTGCAGCAGTCCCTCCGACGGCGACGCCGGGCACGGCAGTTGCGCCGCCTGCTTCTGCGGCCGCAGCCCCAACGGCTCCGGTCGCGACGAAGCCTGAGGCTAACAAGGCCAGCGACAAGCTCGTCAACGGCAAGAAGGACGCGGCCGCTGCAACTCCGTCCGACGCTCCACTGCCGGGGGAAAACAGCGCGATCATTCTCTCTTCGAAGGGTGCGGAAAAACGGCTGGCCCACAGCGTTCCGCCGAAATACCCCGTCGGAGCCCGCTCGGGTGCGTCCCAAGGAACGGTCGTCCTCAAGGCAGTCGTTGATGAGACTGGCAAGGTTGAGGGCCTGCGACTGGTCGAGGGAAATGCTACCCTGGCAACCGCCGCCATCCAAGCTGTGAAGCAGTGGCGCTATCGGCCCTACGTCCGTGACGGAAAGGCTCAGGCCTTCCAGACGGTCGTGATCGTCGACTTTCAGCGGCCTTAGTCAGAACGTCGTTAGTCGTTAGTCGTTAGTCGCTAGTCGTTCGCTCGCTCGTCGGTGCTCCCGCCATTGAGGTAATCCGCTAAGCTGCGAACGACCAATGACAAACGACCATCGACCCGCATTCCATTACCCCCGTAACTTGCTGGTTACCCACTAGATTACCTAGGATGACCTCATCATGGGTTACCAAGCTCTACTCTTCTGCCCCGACGAAAAACTGGCCCGCGTCGTCAGTCAGGTGTTCAGTGAATTGGACTTCACCGTTGAGCCGGTTCATGAACCGTTTGCCGCGGTCAAGAAGTTGATGTCGCAGCGTTACGATGCCATCGTCGTGGACTGCGAGAACGAACAGAACGCTTCCCTGCTCTTCAAGAGCGCCAGAAATTCCAGCTCCAATCAGAACTCGCTGGCAATCGCTTTGGTCTTGGGACAAGCGGGCGTGGCCAAGGCCTACCGCATCGGCGCCAACCTTGTGCTGACCAAACCGATCAATGTCGAGCAGGCAAAGGGAACGCTTCGAGTGGCGCGAGGACTTCTGCGGAAAAATTCCGAGGCTGCCAACGCCAGTGCAGCCAGCGCGGCAGCTCCCGCAATGCCCGCGAAAACAGCTCCTATGTCCGCCGGCAGTTCATTTCAACCGCCGAGTCGAGACACGGCAGCGAGTACTCCACCGCCTAGCCGTCAAGAGCTTCCTGAATTTGAGGACACGCTTCCGGAGATGATTCCGGAGACGCGTCCGGCGGCGACTCTCGCAATTTCAGGGTCGGCAAAAGTTGAGGATAAGCCAGCGGTTGTTCCT
This sequence comes from uncultured Acidobacteriaceae bacterium, assembly GCA_963789205.1. Lineage (GTDB taxonomy): Bacteria > Acidobacteriota > Terriglobia > Terriglobales > Acidobacteriaceae > Acidiflorens. Next base: position 51,553 of record CAWBJV010000004.1, on the reverse strand, counting down.
GCGTCCGCGGCGCAAGCCAAGATCAAGACGACGATCGTGCACGACCCAGCCGCGGAAGCTTCCTTTTGGGCAGTTAGTAACGACACAGCCAAGAATGCTGCAGTCAAGAACGAAACAATAATCGGCCCCGTGTCCGTATCAGCCCAAAGTCCGAGTTCCGCTTTCGCGTCGTCCACGGGTTCAGCCGCGGCACCAGCTCAGGCAAAAGAAGTAACGGCTTCGCCAGCGCCAGCGAACGAAAACAAAACGGTTGAATCGGAGGCGGCCAGTCCATCGCACGAGGCCGATCCCGCTCTCGCTCCAAGGTTCAGTATGGTGAGCGCCATCGATGCCCCATCTTTTGCCGCATTGGACGAAGAAGAATCCGGCGGATCGGGCGGCAAGAAAAAAATCCTGATCGCAGCTGTGGCCGTTCTGGCTCTGGCCGCGCTCGGCTACTTTGGTTATGCGAAGCTGGGCAAGTCCAGCACTCAGCCTGTAAGCACGCCCCGGGACTCGGAGCAGTCCGCTCCCGCTCCGGCACCCATGTCTTCCCCGGTGGCGCCTTCGGTGAGCACACCCGGCCGGGCAAGTTCGGCAACCCAAGGCTTAGCTTCTAAAACAGGAACCGCGGCACGGCTCGACAAACCCTCGGCTGGCGTTGGTGATTCACCGGTGACACGGATCGCCGCGATCATCGCCGCAAACGTCGGCCCAAACTCCGAACCGGAAATGAAGCAACCCGAGTCAGCGCCCATACACGTGAAGGCGACCACCCGAGCCAGAACGCACGGCCAAGCCGAGGAGTCCGCTCCTCCTCTTCCCAGCCCGCTCGGCGTTGCATCGGCAAACGACAGCACCTTGAGCGGCTTGATGTCCTCGGCATCTACAAACGTTCCCAAGCCCACGCTGGCCACAGTAAGAATTTCGCAGGGCGTGTCGCAGGGACTTCTGATTAAGCGGGTGCAACCAAAATATCCGCAAGCCGCGCTGACGGTTCGTGCCCAGGGAGCAGTGCAGATCGAAGCTACCATCAACAAAGACGGCAACGTCACTAATCTGAAAGTGCTGAGTGGCGACCCGGTTCTGGCGCGCGCCGCAGTGGAAGCTGTCCGCCAATGGAGATACAAGCCGTACTACCTCGATGGCGCCCCAGTCGAGATCCAGACTCAGATCACGGTCAATTTCAAGGCAAACTAGGAGAGGCAGGTGCCAGGTGTCAGGTCTCAGGTTGAGCGCACTTGGATTTCCTAAAACCTAACACCTGAAACCTGATTTAATTCAGTTGTTCGTCCAGAGACCGGTTCCGCGGACGGCCGGGATGAGCGCTGATGCTGCGGAATTTGTGGTAAAGCGCGTGCAAGTCTGCGCTTAACAACCGCACCACCTCCATACAGAAATCGCCGTGTTCGCGCAGAAACTCCAGAAACTTCTCGCGCGGAACGAAGGCTGCCGTCGTTTGCTCGCCCGCCTCCGCGGTGATCCGATACCTTTCGCCGCTCATGCTCTCGCTCAGCCCGAGCAGCGTTCCAGGACCGACAACCTCCAGAAGCTGCTTTTGGCTCTGACCGGTCGGCAGCAGGACGCGAACCTCGCCGCTCTCCACCAGGTAAACGCCCGTTGCCGCGACGCCCTGCTGAAAGAGCTTGGCGCCTTTGGGGAACAGCCGGACCGATTTGATCCCGTGAAGAGCCTGCAACAGATCGGGACTCAACTTGCCGGGCGTAGGCTGCAACGACACAATGCCACTCCCTCCTGCCTCGGTTTATCTTAGTCAAACAAACACCCGGAACCGCGGGCGGTGTTTCATCATGGCTTCGAGTGACGGGCGACCCTGAGCCACTGGCTCCAGATTACACCCAATGAGGGCCGCCTGGCGGCTCATTCCCGATTAGAGTCATGTAGCATCTGCAATTGAGTCTCGCGAGGGAAGCCCGAAGGGACGGTCCACGCCCGACCAGAAGTGCGACCAGAGCCTCGTCGAATCGCAGCTATTGCCGCTCGAGAATTTCGTCGATTGCGGATTTGCCGCCTCTGTCGACGTTGACAACTTTGTGGACCGGCTTGAAACCTGTCATCGTGATATCCACGATGTAGTTCCCCGGTCCCAGCATGACGTCGACTGGCGAAATTTTATCCAGGACGCGCTGGTTGATCGCGACCTGTGCGCCTTTCGGCTGGGTGTGAATGCTAATGGCGCCCATGCCCGCCGTGCTGTCTCCGCCGTGTTGCCCAAAGAGCTTGTTGAACTTGCCGACGGTCCGCATGTCCTCAGCATTACCCAGCGCTCTGAGCACGGGCGCGTACTGGAAATTCTGCGCGGGACCGAGATCGGCGGTGACGGTCTCGTCGAGGTATCCCGGTTTGCGCAATAGAATTGTATGGCTTCCCTTTTCCACGGCGAACTGCGCCGGAGTCACTCGTCCGCTGGGCTTGCCGTCTAACATGACGGTGGCGCCGGGCGGCGTGCTGTTCACCACCATCAGCGCATTGACCGACGACAAATGAAGCGTCAAAGAGGACTTGCCGCCGGCAGCGATATCGACCGACCGTATCTCGGACGAATAGCCGGACTTACTCGCGGATATGATGTGCTTGCCGGGACCCAGGGCCGTCACAGTAAAAGGCGTAATCCATGATGGATCGCTTCTTCCATCGACCTGAAACTGTGCGCCCTGCGGGCTGGAGTCGATCAGCGCCTGCCCGGGGATGACGACTGGCGCCAGGGCATGCGCCCGTCGACTGCCGTTCGAGCTGCGCTTTTCGACCTGGCGCACCGTCAGGCTCGGTTGAGCTTCCGCAATCGGCGGAGCCGGCTTCTCGATTGGTGTCGCCACCGGAGTCTGCGGCGCCGGCTGGGTTGAGGACGAGATTGGCTTCGCCGCTTTTGTCGGCCGCGGAGCCGCCGTGGAACCATCGTCTTCCGAACGGACGTGAAAGAAGATCGCGATCGCAACCACCAGGATCAATCCAACCGCGCCCAGGATTGAATACAGCATCAGCCGCGGCGGAACGGTGGCCATTTCGTGGATTGCCTTTTGCGCGACTTCCCGCGGCTGAATCTTTGGTTTCTCGTCCTTCCGCGGGTAGATCTGCGCCACCGGACGCGACGGCTCAGCGGGCTCGGGAACCGGAGGCGCGAAAACGGGTTCCTTAAGTGGAGGCATCTCGGCGAGGTCAGAGAAACTCGTGCCGGATGCACTCGCCACGGGCTCTGCCATCATCGGATCAACGGCCACGCGAGGCGAATCGTGCTGCAATTCTTCCTCCGCCGCAGCCGCAGATAAAACCGGGCTGTGCGCCGCCTGGGATTCAGAAGCGCTTACTTCAAATTCGCCTGCACCCTCGTCGATAAGTCGTGCGCCAGAGTTCGAATTAGAGTTCGCATTGGATACTCGCGCAGTACTCCCTCCCGTCGCAGCGCCCGCAGCGGCCGCAGCGGCTTTGGTGGTCTGCGCACGCACTGGCACTTCCACTTTGGCCGCGCTTGAGCCTGCCGAGACAAACTTGCTGGCCGCCGCCGCTCGGGCTGCGGGATTCACGGCAACATTCGGCGCCTGCGTCGTCTTTTTGGAATCGGTCGCAGGTTTCTTGCCATTTTCCTTGCACTTCTCCAAGTCATCCACGAGTTCGCGAGCGCTCTGATAACGCGCGGCCGGATCCTTCGCGAGCGCTTTCATAATCAGCGCGCTCACCGCCGGCTGAATCTTGGGATTCACCGAGGAGGGGTTAGCTGGAATCTGACTTTCAATCTGGCTTACTAACGTAACCGGATCCGCGGCGTCGAAAGCTTTGCGGCCGACCACCATCTCGTAAAGAATCGCCCCTAGCGTAAACACATTCGAACGCAGATCGATGGCTTCTCCGCGGATTTGTTCGGGAGAGCAGTAGGGCATCAGCCGGCCCAAACCTTTTCCCGCGTCCGCTCCAATCAGGCTCATGTTGGAGATGCCATAGCCGATGATCTTGACCATTCCGTCCCATTGCACCATGATCTTGGCGGGTTCCAATGAATGGTGAACCACACTCTTTGTGGCAGCGTGCTCCAGGGCGGCGCAAACCTGGCGTGTTATATCGAGCAGATCCCAGATGGAGAAGCCTTCTTTGCGCGCCAGCATGGTGGCAACGCTGTTGCCCTGGATGTATTCCATCGCGGCGCAGAACTGGCCGTCGATCTCGCCCGCGCCGTAGAGAAGGACAATATTCTGGCTGGCGAGATCACGCGAACTCTCGCCTTCGGCGATTAGCGTGTCCACAAACGCGTCCGCGCGGTCGCCCAGCGGCTCCAGACTCTGCGTCTTGAGCGCTACGACCTGGTTGGTTTCCGCGTCGATAGCCTTATAAATCACGGCTGTATCTGACTGGGAAAGTTCACTCTGGATATCGAACCGGCCAAACATCAGTGCCATTACAGTTGTCCTCGTGGTGACAAGCCGCACTACACCCTTAATGTGTAATCGGCCAAAAAAACAGGGGGAGAATCGAACCTAGAATACCGCCTTCGAGTGCACGACTGAGAGTTACGAAAGTACTTATTTACGTCAAGAGTTTCCCTGCAAGTTGCAGATTCAACAGGTCTGAAAAAATCGCGGGAATGCTCGACTACCCGCTTGACTAAGCGCTCTTCAAGAGACTGGTTTGGGGATCTCCGTAGGCTCCGATCTGCTTCAACATTCCTGCCTGATCCCAATTGTCCCATCCCTCGACAATTTGCTTGTCGCGAATGCGAGCGATGGTAATCCCTGATATTTGCACACGCTTGCCGCTGGCGGGCATTCCCAGATGATCTCCGCGATGCGTCATCGTAGCCGACCAGCGCAAGACGACCTTATCCTCTGCCCCGAAGGCATCCTCCACCACCACGTTGATGTCGGGAAAGGCACCGCGAATGCGCTCTACAAATGGCACGAACTCCGATGGTCCACGAAGCGGTCTGCCATCCTCATGTTCGCCGATTCCGACGCCATCAGGAGCAAAGAGATCGTGAATCGTCTGCGTTCTACCTTCATTCCAAACTTCTTTGAACCAGCGCCGCATTAACTGCACATTTTCTTCGACTGACATAGACGTCTCGCTCCTTAGTATGGATGGTTTCCTGAGAACTTCCGAGGCACGCCAAACATTATCTCCCTGGCGCAGCCGGCTGCAAGGCCTAATTTGTGATTGGTGACCCGACGCATTTCCGGACAAGCCAACACTTTCAAAAAAGATACTGAGCCTGTCGATTTCGCTCCTGCTCGTTCGTCGTATAAGTGGAGCGGGTTTAGCGGGACGGAAACCGTTTGGGTCGCCGCTCCACAACAATAGACACATGGAGAGTGTCTGACCTGATCTTTGGGAGATCAGCTGCCTCTGGTTCTGCGAGGCCGCGCGCGTGTGGGAAGCTTCCGAACACGCGGCGAGGAGCGAGCGGTGATAGCGGCGGTCAGTTCGCGCGCCCGGTTAGAAGAACGACGCATGAAATCGAGGATCGTCTCCAATTGCTCGTCGCCAAAGTTTTCCAGCACCTGTGCAAACCCTTCACGAATCGGGCCGAACACGTTCTGGCTGTCGGCGATCCGTTCGAGGACGGGTTCGACGATAACGCGGCGCCGATCTCGCGAATCGCGTACCCGGCGTACCAGGTCCTTTTTTTCGAGCCGGTCGATCAGACTGGTCACCGAGGCGGTCGCGAGCCCCGTGTATCCAGCGAGTTCTCCGGCAGTGACCGGACCGAGACGGATCAGGGTGTCGATGGTTTTCGTATCGGTCGCGGTCAGGCCGGAGCGCTCGGCTATCGCCGTGTGCAGCATCACCGTGGCCGCGCTGCTCTCCCGTCCGGCCGCGAGGATGGCCTCGACCAGATTCCGGCGCCGGACGACCGCAGTGTTCTTTTTTCTGGATGCGTTTCTGGATCCGCTTGACACAGAATTCGCCTCTTGCTATTATCTCGACGCATCGAGATATACGGTAGACAATAATACATCAGGCGGTGGATGCGCGCAATTAGGAACGGGATTTGTGACGTGCAGCGATCCGGTCATACAAAACATCGGCAGACCGTTTCGTCGCTCAACACCGCCGGGAATGTCCGATTGTCGCGAGTGCGCGGTTGCTTTATGCTTGAGGCTCTGATTGTACGCGGTTGCCGTTCGTCTTCCGCTGTGTGGGCCCTCCGGAGTTCTATGCCATGACCTTGACTCGTTTTGTTAGCAAGAGCGCGTTCCGCAACAAGCGGCGGAGCATCCTGACCGTGCTGAGCATCACGTTCTCGTTGCTGCTGCTGACGGTCATGATGACGGTCTGGCACCGCTTCTATATGGACAAGGGCGACGCACAGTCGGCGCAGCGGCTGATTACCCGCCATCGCGTTTCTTTGACCCAGAATATGCCGGTGTATTACCGGGAAAAAATGCGTACCGTGCCCGGAGTCGTGGCCGTGGCTCCGACGCAGTGGTTTGGCGGTTTGTACGGAGACGAGGGGAAGCCCGAGAACTTCTTCGCGCAGTTTGGAACCGATCCGGCGGAGATTTTTACGGTGATGACGGACTTCAAAATCCCCGAAGACCAACTGGCCGCCTGGCAGCACGATCAGGCCGGGTGCGTTGTGGACAGTGAACTGGCCAAAAAATTTGGCTGGAAAATCGGAGATCGCATTGTTCTCAGAGGAACCATCTTCCCGGTGAATTTGGAACTCACGATTCGCGGAGTCTTCGTCGCGCCACAGCCGAGCATCACGGTTTATTTCAACCAGAAGTATGTCGAGGAAGCAGTTTCCTTTGCCAAGGGCCGCTCTGGGACTTTTAACATTCTGGCCGACTCTCCCGACGACGTTCCCAAGGTTGCGGCCGGCGTGGATGCCATGTTCCACAACTCTCCCGAGCCCACAAAAACGGAGAGCGAGAAGGCGTTTCAGCTCAGCTTCATCAACAGCATGGGGAATGTGAAGGCGTTCATCCTTAGTATTTGTTTCGCGGTTGTGTTCGCGACTCTGCTCGTCTCCGCTAACACCATGGCCATGTCCATCCGCGAACGTACCCGCGAAGTGGCAGTGCTGAAGACGCTCGGATTCACGCGGCAGTCGATCTTGAGGCTTTATATTGGTGAAGCCGTGCTGGTGGCTCTGACCGGCGGCGCGCTGGGCTGCGTGCTGGCGGCCGGACTGGTGATAGCTCTGGCGAATGCGCCCGGCATGGGATTCTTCTTCCTCGGAATGAGAGTGACCACACCCACTTTTCTGCTCGCCATTGTCGTATCTGCTATGGTGGGATTTCTGAGCGCGATCGTGCCTGCCTACCACGCGGCGAAATTGGATATTGTGGAGGGCTTGCGCTACATCGGGTAATCCCGACGCTAGCAAAGAGAGAGTATGGCGATTCCGATCAGCTATAACATTCGCAATCTGAAGCTGCGCAAGGGCCTCACCATCATGACGGCTCTGGGCATTGCGCTCACCGTGACCACCGCGGTTTTCCTGATGGCGCTGCTGGCCGGTCTGAGGAAGTCCTTCATGGCGAGCGGTGATCCGGTGAACGTGCTCGTCATGCGCAAAGGCTCTGTGGCAGAACTTTCTGGAGGCTTCGACGCCAGTCTTTTTCCGACTTTGAAGACGCTGCCGGGCATCGCCAAAGACGGCCAGGGAGAGCCGCTCGCTTCCGGCGAATGGGTGGTTGTCGTAGTTCTGCCCCGCAAGGATGGAACTGGTGAAGTGAACGTGTCGGTTCGCGGACTGATGCCGGCGGGCCTCACGCTGCGTCCCAGCGCAAAGCTGGTGGAAGGCCGCTGGTTTACTCCCGGACAACGCGAAGTGGTTGTTGGGCAATCTATTCACAATCGTTTTTCTGGCGCCAACGTCGGCGACAATCTTGATTTTGCCAAGGGACAGTGGAAGGTCGTTGGCATCTTCGATTCTGGCGGCACCGCTTATGATTCGGAACTTTGGGGCGACGTCAATCAGATCGCCGCGGATTTCGACCGCCAGGGGGCCTTTGCTTCGGTCTATCTGCGCGCCACAGATCCGGTTGCGGCAGATGCGCTCAAACACCGCGTCGCCGACGATCAGCGGTTGAAGTTGGAGGGTACGCTTGAAACCGAGTACTACGAGAAGCAGACCAGTTCTGGTGGAGTGATTAAATTTATCGGCACGGTGGTGGCGGTCATCATGGCCATCGGTTCCAGCTTCGCCGCCATGAATACGATGTATGCCGCTGTCTCATATCGCTCGAAGGAGATCGCAACATTGCGGATCATAGGATTTTCGCGCCCCAGCATTCTCACCTCATTCGTGATCGAAGCGTTGCTGCTTTCATTGCTGGGAGCCGTCGTCGGCATTATCTTGATATTGCCATTCAACGGCATGAGCACCGGAATCGGCAACCAGCTCACCTTCAGCGAAACGGTTTTCAGTCTGCATATGACTTGGGGAGTCGCTATGACGGCGGTTATCTTTGCGTTGATCATGGGCTTGGTGGGAGGTTTCGCGCCCGCCTGGCATGCGGCGCGGCAGGATATTCTGACCTCGTTGCGAGCCTAGTTTTGAACGTTGTTTTGAACATTATTCGTAGATTTTCGTACACTCGATATCGCATCAGTAGCGACTGGGAACGTACCATCACCAATGCCCACGGAAACCGAACACACGGATAGCAAGCACGAAGACCTGCGGAGCCTGCGCATCGATCATTCGCTGCGCGACGGAGGCGGAGAACCGCCCGCGTGGTCGCGCCGCTTCATTCTGGGTGGCATCGCCGTAGTCGTCCTGCTGGGATTAGCCGCACTGGCGTACCGTGCACTCGCTTCGGAGACAGCGGAAGTGGAAGTCGCGCGGGCGACAGCGGAAGGCACCGACGTTGCGGGCAGCACCGTGCTTTCGGCGAGCGGATACATTGTCGCCCATCACAAAATCAGCGTGAATTCGAAGGTCACGGGACGCGTGGCCTGGATTGGCGTAGAAAAAGGCGACAAGGTAAAAGAAGGACAAGTTCTGGTACGGCTGGAGGATCAGGAATTTCGCGCCCAGTACGAACAGGCCCGAGGCGCGGTCGAGAGCTTCAAGGCGCGTCTGCTGCAAAATGAGCATGGTTCGCGCCCGGAAGAGATTCAGCAGGCGGATCACAATCTGTCTGAGGCGCGGGCAACTGCGATGAACGACAAGGTCAATCTCGAGCGAGCGCGCAATCTGTTCGCGCAGGGAGTTTCCTCCAAGCAGAACCTGGACGACGCCGGCGCCAAGTACGATGCTTCGCAGCAACGCATGAATTCACTGGAACAGGCTTTCCAGTTGGCACGGCTCGGGCCGCGCTCCGAAGAAGTTCAGCGCGCCCGCGGCGACGTGCAACAGGCCGAAGGCCAGATGGCTTACGCCAAGTCTCAACTCGATGCCACGGTGATTCGCGCGCCTGTCAGCGGCACGATTCTGGAGCGCACGGCGGAGAAAGGTGAATTGGTCACCGCGCAGTTCGCCAGCGGCGCCGAAGGCGGTCCCCGCGGATCGGTAGTGGCGCTCGCCGACCTGGAGGACATTCAGGTCGAACTCGACATCGCGCAGGATGACTTTGCCAAACTGTCTCCCAAGCAGGAAGGCATCGTCACTCTCGATGCGTTCAAGGATCGCTCCTACAAAGGCGAGATCGCCGAAATGTCGCCGGAAGCGAATCGACAGAAAGCGACGGTCCAGGTCAAGGTTCAGATTCTGAAACCCGATTCCTACCTGCGGCCGGAAATGAATGCGACGGTGCAGTTCAAGGCGAAGGCGAGTGAAGCGTCGAGTAACGACAAAAACGCGTCCGCGAAGCAGACTTATGTCTTCGTCCCCACCGCCGCAGTCCGCGACAAGGATGGGACGAAGTTCGTGCTGCTCGCTTTCAACGGCAAGGCTCTCCGCCGGGTTGTTCATGTTCAAGGCCAGCGTTCGGGAGGCTATCTGGTGGACTCGCTGGTGGGCGGCGAAAGCGTAATCACGGCAGGACCCGCGGATTTGCAGGACGGACAAAAGATTCGTATCAAGGGGCAATCATGAACGCAATGACGACGACTACTCCGACGACGCAGCCGGCAGTGGGCAGCAAGGTCGTACAGGCCCGTGCGGTCAGCAAGATTTTCAAGCGCGACGCGTTTCAGGTCACCGCGCTGGACAATGTATCCCTCGACATTGCGGGCGGCGAGTTTTTGGCGCTGATGGGGCCGTCGGGATCGGGGAAGACGACGCTGCTCAATATGATCGCAGCGATTGACCGCCCCACCTCCGGCGAACTGCTGGTGATGGGCGAAAATATTTTTCGCTTGAGCGATGGGCAGTCGGCCAAGTGGCGCAATACTCACGTCGGCTACGTTTTTCAGACTTTCAATCTGATTCCGGTGCTGACAGCGTTTGAGAATGTCGAGCTGCCTCTGCTGCTGACGAAGATGACGACGCAGCAGCGCCGCGATCATGTGATGACCGCGCTCAAACTGGTCGGGCTTGAGGATCGTGTCCATCACCTGCCCAAGCAGCTATCTGGCGGACAGGAGCAGCGCGTGGCGATCGCTCGCGCCATCGTCAGCGATCCTACGCTGATTCTCGCCGACGAACCTACCGGCGACCTCGATAGCAACTCGGCAACGGAAATCCTGGAGATTCTGAAGCGGCTGAATGAAAGCTTCAACAAGACGATCGTAATGGTGACGCATGATCCGCACGCAGCCCAGTATGCGCACGTGATACGGCATCTGGAAAAAGGACGGCTGCTGCCGGCGTAATCTTAATCTCTATAATCTAATCTCTATAAATTGTCATTCCGAGCGAGGGATCTGCAGTTTGTCGGATCAGACTCTCGCGCTCCTCAGGCCGGTATCCTGGCAGCCATCGCATCCTCCGGCGTTTCGGTGTCGCTGATCCACTCCCAGACTCGGCGGCCCCGGTCGTTGCTAAGGCTGCGCGCCTCGCCGTAATCCACCAGTCGATTCAAGACCGTAGTGACCGAGGCGAGCGGATCCTTGTGCCGCGCCAGGATTGCCGGAGCATATCGCTCCAGTTCCGCGCAAACCTCGCGCGCCCCCAGCGGACGCCGGACTTCCATGAGCACCCTCCGGCAGGCCTTGGTAAAGCCGGGTTGACGGCCATTCGGCTTGCGGTCGATCAGTTCGAGCAAGTCGTCGCCGAGCACCTGCTCGCCGAAAAGATTCGCCAATCCGGCAATAGTCTGCTTCACCGTGCCAATACGTTTCATGACCTCGGCACGCTGCCGCATCAACTGGAGAAGTTCCTCGTGCGCAGCCTTCACCACCTGCTGCGCCGAAATGCTATTGGCTTGAGCATCGATCGCGTGCAAACCATCGAGATTATTTTTCCCAACTTCCATAAATGCCTCCCCCAGCAAACGGACACTGACCAGGATCCCTCGACTCTCGTCCTCTAATACGGAAGGGGATCCCCCAAAGTTCCATCATGTGTTGGACTCGTTTGGAGAAGAAAGGTTATCGGAGAAAGAAGGGGCGATTGTGTTGGCAGGGACATTCTTGCCCCCGTGCGGCGGAGAGAAGACTCTCCCGGTAACCGGTTCCCACCGCTCGCGGGCGAGGGCGCCCGCGCCACACGGGCATTATTCTAGCCCATCACGGTGGTGTGCTCCGGCCGGATTTTGTACATCACCCGAACCTCTCCCGGCTTCGCATACGGATACTTGTCGACTCCCAGGTACTTCTTCGCCAGTTTGTCGATGTTTTGGTCCGCGCCGTCCTCGGTAATCTCAACCACCGTGCCGCGTATCTCCAAATAGCGATAGGGATTGTCGGGATCGGTAATGGCCAGCGCCACCCGCGGATCGCGGCGCACGTTACGGTCCTTCTGACGGCCGCGCGCAGAATTAAAAATCACATGATGGCCATCGAAGTCGCACCATACGGGAGTGACCTGCGGACGTCCGTCGGGCATCAGGGTGCCGAGACTGGCAAAAGCGGGCTTCTGGAAAAGGTCGACGTATTTTTCAGGAATCACGTTGGACATTGCTGGCTTTCTCCTCGGTTGATTTATTTCCGACTGACTTCTTGCCGCCCCGATTATAGATGCCTGAACCGAGCTTTGGGTTCTGGCTCTTGAGCGGGTAGAATCATTTGGCTTCAGGGAGCAGACGACAGCGCTCCCTGGTAAGCATGCTGGTTCTATCGGAGGGTTCGACTCGATGCGGATGACATTAACCTGGGCAGCGGAATCGTCGCGAATTTTTTGCTTGTGGTTTGTCCTACTACTTCTGATCACAAGCTCGCTTCTGGCACAGCCGCCTGCCGTGCAACCTCCGCCAACCGTTGTCTTCATGACCGATTTCGGCATCCTCGACGATTCGGTGGCTCTCTGCAAGGGCGTGATGTACGGCATCACCCCTAACCTCCGTATTGTCGATCTCACGCATCAGGTCAATGCCTTTTCGATTGGAGACGGCGCTCGCTTCCTGTTCGGTGCCTCGCCCTACTTCCCCGCTGGCACGGTGTTTGTGGCGGTGGTCGATCCCGGCGTGGGCAGTTCGCGCAAGGCTGTAGTCGTGAAATCCAAGCGCGGACAATTCTTCGTGCTGCCCGACAACGGCCTGATGACGATGGTCGAGGACCGCGACGGCATTGAAGCCATTCGCGAAATCACCAACCCAAATTGGATGGTCGGCGCCAAAATTTCCTCCACCTTTCACGGCCGGGATATTTTCTCGCCCGTCGGCGCGCACGTCGCGCGTGGCGACGACTGGACCCTGGTTGGACCCGCAGTCAAGCAGTTGGTGCGTCTCGATCTGAAGCCCGCAACCGTGGATGACAAGGGACTGACCGGCGAAGTGATCGCCCTCGATGGTCCGTACGGCAACCTGATCACGAACATCGGTGCCGACGATTTTCAGAAGCTCGGCTATCAGCTCGGCGACAAGTTGAAGGTCAACATCGCGGGACACGAAATCGAGATGCCGTTGGTAAGGACGTTCAGCGATGTGCCGCTCAAGCAGCCATTGCTGTTCATCGATTCTCGCGGACGAGCCAGCTTCGCCGTCAACCAGTCAAATTTCGCGACGATGTACAAAATAGATCCGCCACAACCGGTGTTCATACCCCGCAAGGGGCACTGAGGTCGATAGCGAAGTTCGGAAGAAGAGTTCGAAGCCAGGGACGGTGAGACGATTTCGGAACACGTGCAAAGCCAGACTTCACCCGAGGAAGCGATCATGCATAGACGCAGCGCAAGTCAACGGACACTGACAATCTTGAACCTGAAAGTCGGCGTGGCAGCGCTGTTGCTGATCGCCACATCCGCATGGGCACAGAGCTTCCGCGGATCCATCCGCGGCACGGTGACGGACCCGAGTGGCAGCGTAATCGCCGGAGCAAAAGTCACCGCGAAAAACATCGGCACCGGCGTGCAACGCGAAGCCACCACCGGCCAGGACGGAGCCTACGTGCTCGCCGAATTGCCCGCCGGAGAATACACGGTAACGGCAGAAGCGGCCGGACTCTCTCCAAGCGCGCAGAATGTGCAGGTCAACGTCGGTCTGGACACGTCGGCAAATTTCGATTTGACCAAGGTGCAGAAGCGGCAGGAGGAGTTGACGGTAACGGAAGAAGTAACTGTAATCGACGTGACGCGGGATGTATTGGGTGAGGTGGTAGATCGGCGCCTTGTCAACGAGCTACCGCTGAATGGGCGCGACTTCGGAAAGTTGGTGGCTCTCACGCCTGGCGCCACGGTTGATCCATCAGGAGTCGCGGGGACCCAGGGAGGATTCGGACAATTCAACATCAACGGCAACCGTGACCGTTCGAACAACTACACGCTGGACGGCACGGACAACAATGATCCCTTCTTCAACAATTCCGCGCTCAACCAAACTGGGATAGGCGGGGCGCCGGGGTCTTTGCTGCCGGTGGACTCGATTCAGGAATTCAATCTTCAATCGCAGTTCGGAGCCGAGTATGGCCGGAACTCCGGCTCCGTAGTCAACATCATCACCCGATCCGGGACAAACCAGCTACACGGCTCCGCATTTGAGTTTCTGCGCAACAGCGCTCTCGACGCGCGGAATTTCTTCAATACGGAATCACGAAAGTCGGTATTTCAAAACAATAATTTCGGAGTCTCCGTGGGCGGCCCGATTGTGAAGGACAAGACTTTCTTCTTTGGCGCCTACGAAGGACAGCGGGAGCGGGTCGGATCAGATTTTCTGCTACAGGTGCCAACCGTTGCTGAGATCTCGACCGCCAAAGCCAATGCTGCAGGTCTGTTAGGGCAACCGACGAATCCAGCTCTTGATGCTATTCTCGCCTTCTATCCCCAAAGTGACGTCAACAATCTTCCTGGCGTCGTACACGACAAGAATGATGGCAACAACTTCATCGTAAAACTGGATCACTATGTCTCGAACAATGAACTACTGGCCGGACGCTATGCGTTCTCCCAGAGCGACCAGGTTTTTCCGTTCGGTTCTCCCGGGGGATTCGGCACCGGTTCCCGACTTCCCGATTTCGCCCAGACCTCGCCAGCGCGCGTACAAGTTATCTCGGCAAGTCTTCTCTCCACGCTAAGCTCTTCGCGGATCAATGAAGTCCGTTTCGGGTACAGCCGCTACCGCACATCGTTCAGTTCGCTAAACGCAAACTGGGACCCGATCGCCCACGGCCTGAACTTCGGTACGGGCAAGCTGGGCCTGCCGGAGTTCGACTTTACGAACATCGAGAATCTGGGCGCAATCGGTTTCAGCGTTCCTCGCGGCCGCACGAGCGGCAGCTACCAGATCCTCGACAATTTCACGTGGCTGCGCGGAAAACATGCATTCAAGTTCGGAGCGGAATTTCGGCGAGCATCCATCGACAACTTCAACGACAACCTGGAGAGGGGTATTTATCAATTCACGGCGGGAGTCTTCGGAGGTGATCCAATTATCGATGCGCTGACCAACTTCTATACCGGCGGCATGTTCGATACGACTTTCTGTTGCAGCTTTGTCTCCGTGGATACCGGCAATACGCAGCGTACTACTTACAATAACGGTTTCAGCTTTTTTGCCCAGGACGACTATCGTCTTGCGCCGACTTTCACTTTGAACGCCGGGTTGCGCTGGGAGTATTTCGGGCCGATGAGCGAGAAGAATAACCTGTTGTCGAATCTGGCATCGGATGGCACGCTGGCCATGGTCGGAACGCATGGGCTGGGTGGTCTTTACCGGCGCGATCTGAACAATTTTGGCCCGCGCCTGGGATTCGCCTGGAACGTTGTAAAAAACACAGTAGTTCGCGCAGGCTATGGCGTCTACTACGACTATGTTCCACAGCACTTGCTGATTGCGAATTTCACCTCCTCGGCCGGTGTCGCTACCAATCCCATCGGGCCCAAACCAGTGCTTCCGATGAACTTCGATGCCACGGCCTTCAACGGCACAAACCCCGACCCCACGGCTCCGATCCTGTCTGTCAACACGACCGGACCCTATTCGATTTTTGTGACTCCACGGAAATTTCCCAGTCCGTACAGCCAAAATTGGAATTTGAATGTTCAGCAGAGATTCGCGGAAAACGCGTCCGTCGAAGTCGGTTACGTCGGCAGTAAGGGAACCAAGCTGGTGCGCCTGACGGACCTCAACGAATTCTTTACCAACTCCAATTACAACACGATCGATGAACTCTTCCCGGGCGCTTCTTCGATCTACCATTCGTTGCAGACTATTGTCCGTCTGCAAAATTCGCATCGCTTCTCGGGCTTCGCGAGCTATATCTGGTCGCATGCGATCGATGATGCCTCCGATGGCATCGACTTTGTGCCCGGTGCTGCGTTTCCGCAGGACCCGAGCAACCTGAAAGCGGAACGCGGGAATGCCCTCTTTGACACTCGGCACCGTTTCGCCGCTGCCCTCAATTATGACCTTCCCGCATTTCAGGGGATCGGCAGGTTTGGCTCGGGTTGGCAGCTGAATACGATTATCAGTGTCCAGAGCGGACGGCCCATCCCGATCGCGAACTCTTTCGACAATAGCGGCCATTTCTACTTCAATCAGCGACCAAACGTGGTACCGGGAGTCAATCCCATCTTGCCGCATTGGACACCTGTTACCGGATATCTGAACCCGCTTGCCTTCAGTCAACCGGCCGACGGTACGTTCGGCAATCTTGGCCGGAACGCGATTTTTGGACCCGGCTACGCTAATGTTGATTTCTCCGTCACCAAGAACACGCAGATATGGGAACGGCTCAACCTGCAGTTTCGGGTGGAGTTCTTCAACATTTTCAATCATCCAAACTTCGCACTACCCAATCACAATCTGACACCGGGTTACGACCAGAATGGTAATCTGCAGTGCGATCCAAATGCTGGGTGCCATCAGGGAGTGATCACCCAGACTCCCGACGTCGCCCAGACCAATCCCGGCCTGGGGGGCGGGGGGCCGCGGGTAGTTCAGCTTGGGCTCAAGGTGGTGTTCTAGGGACGCGGGCGGGTGCACCCTATAAATGCGCATCCTCCAAGCTCCGCTTTACTGCTCGCGCTCAACTCCCAGCAATCCGCGGCAGCACCGCTCGCAGCAGCGCAATGAACTGTCCCATCACTCGCCGTCCCACTTCGAGCACTTCTTCGTGGTCGAGCGCCTGATCGAGAATGCCGGCGGCCATGTTGGTCACGCATGAGATGGCCAGGACGTTTATACCCATGTGCCGTGCCGCGATTGCTTCCGGGACGGTTGACATGCCCACCAGATCGGCGCCGATCGTGCGCAGGTATCGAATCTCCGCCGGAGTTTCGTAACTCGGTCCGGCCAGCGCCGCGTACACGCCCTCGCGGGGCGGAATCGAAAGCTTCTTCGCTTCCTCGAGCGCTATTTCGCGATAACGCTTGGCGTAGGTATAAGTCATGTCGGGGAAGCGCGGGCCAAAGCGTTCGTCATTCACGCCCGTCAGCGGATTCTGTCCTTGAAGATTGATGTGATCTTTAAGGATAACCAGCGCGCCCTGTCCGTACTCGACGTTAATGCCACCGGCGGCGTTGGTGAGAATCAAAGCGCGTATGCCCATTCGCCCGAGCACTCGCGTCGGAAATGCCACTTCGGCAGCCGAATAGCCTTCGTAAAGATGCACCCGTCCTTGCATCACGGCGATGGCAACGTCGCCGGACTTGCCGACCACGAGTTGTCCGGCATGCCCAATCGCTGTCGAACGCGGAAATGCCGGGATGTCGGCATAGGGAATGCGGACCGCTTCGGTAAGGTCGTCGGCAAAAGCTCCGAGGCCCGAGCCGAGGACGAGTCCGATCTGTGGCCGCACTTTGGTCTGCGAAAGCACAAACGCTGCTGCGGATTCGGCGCGAGTAAACAGGTCTGGGGTCATAGGCTAGAGTTCAGAGATAAAGTTCGAAGCAAAAGTTCATCGTCAAAGACGCAGGGGCGGGTTAGCTCACCCGCCCCACGCTCTCTGGTTCGCGATTTCTCGTGACTTTAACTTTACGCCGCTGCCCGAAAGGGCTCGTCGTAACTGCCGCCATAGATCGCGGGTACCTTCGATCCCATGGGACGAAGATACGTGGCCAACTCGCCGCGATGATGGATGCTGTGATTGTTTAGGAATGCAAGATAAAACGCCGCCGGTAAGTTGAAGACGCCGCGAAAATCGACCGGTGTCAGCAACTGCGCGCCCGACAGAGCGCGAACCCGATCCGTGCCGCGCTTGACATTCTTGTGGTACCAATCCACCACCTCGGCGATAGTCTTGGGCTTGTCTTCCGCCGCTGGATTCGCCATTGTGAACTTCAAATCCGCAATCCCATCCAGGAACTGGACGTCGGTATTTGCGAGGTGCCAGGCCAGTTCCCAGGCCGTGCGCGCGCAGGGATCCGGGCGGTACTCCTTTTTTCCATCGGGGACGGCAGCCAACACTCTTTTGGTCGTTTCAACTTCTCGGGCGAAGCCATCGAGCATCATGTCGCGATAGGTCAGAGCAAATTCGGGCGTGGGAGCGGACATAGCAGTTCTCCTTATAGGCTGGGGTTGATAGGAACAAACAAGATCGCCTGCGATCAGGCGGCCTTCACTATAGTTCAGGAAAACGGGAAGAGCAACCGCCCCTCTAGCAGCCCGTGGCGCAAGCGCGATTCGCATCGGGGTCCGCCTTCAGTCGCCCGCCGAAACAAACTTAGACGCCCACCGGTTGCTTCGCGCCCACCGGCACCGGCGTCAGCCAATCATAGCGGTCCGCCTTCTCGCCGCGGACAATGCCATAAAATTCTGCTTGCAGAGATTTGGTCACCGGGCCGAGCTTGCCCTTGCCCACGGTAATTTTATCGACCGAGCGAATGGGCGTGATTTCAGCAGCGGTGCCGGTAAAGAAAACCTCATCAGCGATGTAGAGCGACTCCCGCGGAATCTGCTGCTCGACAATCTTGATGCCGAGGTCGCGCGCGATCTGCAGCACCGAGTCGCGCGTAATTCCCGGAAGCACGGAATTCCCCAGCGGAGCCGTGTGCAGCACACCATTGCGGACGACGAATAGATTCTCGCCCGAGCCTTCGCTGACGTAGCCGTTCACATCCAGCGCGATGCCTTCCGCGTAACCGTTGACGATGGCTTCCATCTTGATGAGCTGCGAGTTCATGTAATTCGCGCCAGACTTGGCCATTGCGGGCAGAGTGTTGGGCGCGATCCGCGTCCACGAAGAAATGCACACGTCCACACCTTCGCTGGCATCCCCACCCAAATACTTTCCCCAAGGGTAGTTGCAAATATAGACCTCGGTGGGGGAGTTGAAGGGGTTGACACCGGCTTCGCCATATCCGCGGAGAACGACCGGCCGGATGTAGCAGGGCCACACACCGTTATGTTTCACCAGTTCAACCATGCCGCGCACGATCTCGTCACGCGTAAACGGGATGTCGATGCGGTAAATGCGTGCGGAGTCGACGAGGCGTTGCATGTGTTCGGTGGCGCGGAAAATCGCGGGGCCGGAGGGCAGCGCGTAGCAACGAATGCCTTCAAACACCGAAGAGCCGTAATGCACAACATGAGACATGACATGAATGGTAGCGTCATCCCAGGCGATGAACTTGCCGTTGTGCCAGATTTTGTCCGTCTTCTGAATGGCCATGCAGACTCCTTACGGTATTAAGATTCGCGGAAACGAGCCGGGGTTTCTCCGAATGATCAAATAGTCGAAGAAAACCTCTCCAGAATGGAATTATAACGTGGAAGCGGGCTTGCTCCCAGCCGCGGTTAGCGAATCGCAATGATGTTGTTGGCGACGAACCCAGCTTCACCGGCAACGATCAGCCGCATCGTAATGCGTTCCGCTTTGTAGTGATGGCTTCGATGCAACAGGTAGACGATTCCAACTCCCGCGCCAAAACCTAAAGCGGACCCGGCAGCTTCTCCGGCAGCGCCACGTGTCACGAAGGGGCGCATGATCGGATTGACTTCGCGGAGGCCCTGGTTCAGACCCCGTTGAGTGGTGAAGGCGTCGGCGGCGACCAGTCCGGCTAAGATGCTCACGTTAACTCTATTCTCGACAGTCCAGAAAGGACGTTGGCTGGGTGCATCGGGAAGCGCGGAACTGCTGGGCGCTGTGAAACTCTGCGCTGCCATGGCAGTGCTCAGCAAAAGAATCGAGAGAAAGAGCTTCATCTGATCTCCCACAATTAGTTGGCTAGTGTTGGGTAGGTTAAGAATGAGAGTAAGTGAGGGAAGCACTCTATCACATGGCCCATCTCGTGGGATGGGTGGCCTGTTGGTAAGAGTTACTGCCCGCTCCGGGCAGGTTTCCTATGATGGCTCTTGCCCCGGAATGGGCTGATGACGGGCGGTTTCGGCAAAGCGATGCAAAGCGCGGAACAAGCCCGCCTAAGCAGAGCTTGGACGGGGCACCGCTCAACGAAGGCGCAAGGGAAGGAACTCAAGCGGCCGCACGCCTTGTGATTCTGGTTGGAGTGGGTGGATGGACGAGCCATCCGCTCCATCCGCTCCATCTTTACTCTCGAGGGTGCCCGTCCAAGCTTGCGCATGGGCTGGTTTTTTAGAAAACGACGCCCTGATACGAACCCAGTTTTTTCGCAGAGTTCTAGTGCCGCCAGATTTTCTGAGCGCGGTGGCCGCCGTCACCGGAAGACGGGGCAAGCCCCGTCTCTACACTGGTGCTGGGCGCGGCGGTAGAGGCTGTCGGCGTAGCCGGGGCGGGTTCGGGCTTGACGCCTACTTCGTCTCCCCGGAAGTAGCGGCCTTTGGCGGCTCGCATCTCCGGCATGGCAGTGTAGGGCTTCGAGTAGTCGTTATTAGCGTTCCAGAAAAGAAAGCCGATGCCGCCCTTTTGTTTCGCTACTTCAATCTGAACTTCAACATACTTGGGCGAGTAAGTCTTGGTGCGCCAGGCAAAGGCTTGCAGCCAGGGGCGAATCACCACACCACTGTCCTTGGTGATGAGCATGAAGCGCTCCATGGACTCACCGATGAAATGCTCGGGCGCATCGCCGGGGTGCGCGATGCCGTCCATACCGAAGAAGTGAGAAGGATAGATCATGGGCGAGAGCACGTCACAGTGCTTTGCCATCGCCACTATGTCCTGCCCGGTGTGCGAAAGATCGACGGGACGCTGCCACGCCATGACTCCGAAGACGTCGAGCGAGAGCAGGACGCCGGTCGGATGAATCTGGGTATAGGCGCGATCGAGGAAATTGGCGATCACGTCCGACCGTTGCATCTTCGTTGGATGGTCGGGATGCTCGGTCTGGTAGTTGAACGCGGCATCTTTCTGATCGCCTTCGGCGGGAAAGCGGACGTAATCGAACTGCACTTCATCGACTCCGGCCTGGGCTACGAACTTGGCCAGGGCGATGTCATAGTCCTGGACTTTGGGATTCGAGGGGTCGGTCCAGACGAGCTTGCCGTTTTCGCGCCAGCTCTCGCCGGTGCGACGCGACTTTACGGCCAGTTCGGGATGGGTGGTGACCAGATGCTCATCGCGGAAAATGGCGATGCGAGCGATGGCGTGCATGTTTTCGGAGTGCAGGAAGCGAATGAGCTTGGGCAGGTCGGAAATATAGTGGCGCTGTCCGGTGGCTAGCGGGTGGTCGAAGGCGATATTGACGATGCCGTCGCTATCCTTTATGTCGAAGACGACCGCGTTGCCGCCGACTTCCCGCCAATGGCGGATAATGCGCATTCCATGATCGCTGCCCGCCATCACCCCGGTCAGATAAATGGCGCGGACTTCGAAATCCCTTGCAACTGGGACAGTCTTCTCTACAATAGGCCCTTCGAGAATTCCGGGGATTATGATCTGCTCTCCGGATTTGAGGAAGACGCCCTGGCGGTTGTGGTTAGCTTCTCGAATGGCTCCGGCCAGTTCGGTTGAGGTCAGGTACTTGGTCCGCTTCAGATATTTGCGGGCGACCGAGGTGATGCTGTCTCCGCGCTGGGCAAGGTAAAGATCGGAGCCGGGGGGCGCGATAACCGGCGCCGGAGGCTCGGGCTTTTTGGTGGGATCGGCTTTCACCTGGACCAACTGCACGCCGTGCGGATTTTGTACGGCGGCCGCAGGCGGAGAAAAGAGGCCAAAGCCCGTCAGGGCAAGTCGGAACAGGAAGGCGGCGACGCTCACGGTCGAGAGTCCGGGCTTCGAGAGTCTGAATTGGGACAAGCGCATTCTCCAGAGAGGAAATCTGCTTCTATTGTGCACCGGAAGTAACCTGGGCTGCCAGTTACGTCGGGCCAAGTTCGTTGAGCTTACCGGACATGGGCGGCAGGGTAGTAGGGCGCTAGGAGAAGTTCCTGCAAGTCTGCAAACAATTGCTCTTGAGGAAGCTGTGGGCAACAGGACCTTCGTGACATGAGGTGGCCTAGCCGCATCTAAAACGATGGGAAGTGGGAGAATAAGGCCCTTCCAGAGGATGGCTAGCGGCTTGCACAAGGAGGGGAGGCTGAGGAATGCAACCTTCCTCCGGAGTGACAGGCGACCGACAAGAAAGTGATAAAAATGAGCAGTTTGGCAGCAAATAGTTTCCCAGAAAACAAGCAGTTCCCGGAAAGGAAACAAGGGCCCGAAGCAATGAGAACGAACCTGGCAACCGTGCTGGATCCGAGCCGCCGCAGCAACGACGCCCGTGACTTTGAGACCGCCCTGCGCCGGAAGATTGTAGGGCAGGACCAGGCGATCGAGAAGGTCGCGGAAATCTATCAGATGTTTCTGGCCGGGCTGAACGCGCCGGGCCGTCCAGTGGGCAATCTGCTGTTTCTGGGGCCGACTGGCTCCGGCAAGACGCGGGTGGTGGAAGCGGTCGCGGAGTCGCTGTTCGGTGACGCGCGAGCCTGCATCAAGATCGACTGCGCCGAGTTCCAGCACTCGCACGAGATTGCCAAGTTGATCGGCTCGCCTCCGGGATACCTGGGACACCGGGAGACGCATCCGCTGCTGACGCAGGAAGCGCTGAACCAGTGGCATACGGAAAAGCTGAAACTGTCGATCCTGCTGTTCGACGAAATCGAGAAGGCATCAGACTCGCTCTGGCAACTGCTGCTCGGAATTCTGGACAAAGCGACGCTGACGCTGGGCGACAACCGGCGCGTCGATCTTTCGAACTGCATCATCATCATGACCTCGAACCTGGGCGCCGCGGAGATGAATGGGTTGGTGGATGGCGGCCTGGGCTTCGCGCCGAAAGCGGTGCAGGTGGATAACGCGCTCGACGATAAGATTAACCGCTCGGCAGTGGATGCGGCGCGGCGCAAGTTTGCGCCGGAGTTCATGAACCGCATCGACAAGGTTGTCGTGTTCAAGACGCTGCGGGCCGAGCATCTGCAGCAGATCCTGGAAATTGAGCTGGGGATGGTGCAGCAGCGGGTGCTGATGGCCGCGGGCGCACATCAATTTGTGTTCAACTGCACGCCGCAGGTGAAGAGCTTCCTGCTGGCGGAGGGCACCGATCCAAAGTATGGAGCGCGGCACCTGAAGCGGGCGATTGAACGGCATCTGGTGTTTCCGCTGGCGAACCTGGTGGCAACGGGACAGGTGAAGCTGGGGGATTTCGTCCGCGTTGACCTGCTGGGCGAGAGCAAGCTCACCTTTGTTAAGGAAGCCGAAGGCGCAATGGTGCCCGTACTGCTCGAGCGTTACGGAGCGGCAGCGGCAATGCCGGCGGCGGCGGCAGCAAGAGCGGCGCGTCCAGTGGCACAGCGCAAGGAGTTTGGCGCCGGATCGCTCAACGAGAATAAGTAAATCAAGTTGCTGGTAGGTAGGGACACCGCGTGGGCGGTGTCCTTTTTTTGTTTGGAATACACGCCGGCCAATTGACCGACACGTTCGTCGCAGTTACCCTTCTGTACGAAACTAAAATTCTTTCTGCTGTTTGCCGTGTCAAAAGCGACTTTCCTAATGAAGGAGAAAAGTCCGGTGAAGCGATGGATCGTGTGTGCATTGCTCGCACTCATAGCAGCCACGTTAGTCTCCGCTCAACAACCATCTTCGAGTGACAAAACAATTGATCCCTATCGCCCGACTGTGGATCGCCTGGAATCGCTTACGAATCTGCCCCTGTCAGATTGGCGGTTTCACGCCGACGTACCACATCCTGAGGATTCGTCCTTAGATGACTCAAGCTGGGGAACAGTAAGAGTCGGGGATAAATGGTCGATCGGGTCTCGCGTGTTGCGCTGCTGGATCGAGATTCCGGAGAAGATCAACGGTTATGCAGTGCTGGGTTCCCGCGCAAAATTGGACCTCAGGTTCGACTTCATGTGGAACAACAAGGGCCCAGTCATGATTTCCGTCTTCTCGAACGGAGCGCTCGTGTCGCGAGGAGATGACGACATGCAGC
Organism: uncultured Acidobacteriaceae bacterium; assembly: GCA_963789205.1. Taxonomy (GTDB): domain Bacteria; phylum Acidobacteriota; class Terriglobia; order Terriglobales; family Acidobacteriaceae; genus Acidiflorens. The sequence goes on along the minus strand of CAWBJV010000004.1, from coordinate 27,813 downwards.
AGCCGATTCCGCTCACGAACAACGCGCAGCCCGGACAGAAGTTTCTGATCGCCGTTCGGATCGATGCTCCGGAGATTGAAACGCTGCTTCATCACGCTCAGTTGAGTATTGAACCTGGCGCCAGCCGGCCGGATCCGGCGATGATCCGAATGGAGATTCTGGCGGCGCGCCCGATGATTGCGGCGTATGAGGAGGGCCGGGCAGAACGCCAGCAGCAACTCGACGCGGCGGTGAAAGCCATCAATTTCTCTCTGCTCGACAAGGACGACCAGGCGGGCTTCGACGCATCGCTGCGCCAGGCGCAAAGCAGACTGCAAACGTTGAATCCATGGTTGAAACAGTTCACGATTCGTGCCGTCGGGAACTCGCATATTGATATGGCGTGGTTGTGGCCGTGGACGGAAACGGTCGAGGTCGTGCGCAACACGTTTCAGAGCGTTCTGGATTTGATGCGCGAGTATCCGGATTTCAAGTTCACCATGTCCTCGGCGCGAACTTACGAATGGATGCAGGAGAAGTATCCGGATCTTTTCGAGCAGATCAAGCAGCGGGTCAAGGAGGGCCGTTGGGAGGTCATTGGCGGCATGTGGGTCGAACCCGATCTGAATATGCCGGACGGCGAGTCGCTGGTGCGTCAGATTCTCGTCGGCAAGAAATATTTTCAAAAGAACTTTGGCGCTGATATCAAAATCGGCTGGAACCCGGATTCTTTTGGATACAACTGGCAACTTCCGCAAATTTACAAGAAGTCCGGCATTGATTATTTCGTGACCAGCAAGCTGCTCTGGGCCACGGACTACACCAAGTTTCCGTACCGGCTGTTCTGGTGGGAAGCACCCGATGGCAGCCGCCTTTTGACCTACTTTCCCCACGAATACGCTAATGAATTTGATCCGCAGCAGATCACGCAAGACCTGTCGTTCTATGCTCCGTCAATTTACGGGACCAAGGTTACCGATTCGCCGCAGATGCTTTACTTGTACGGAATCGGAGACCATGGCGGCGGCCCGACTCGGACGATGCTTGATCGGGCAAGTCGCCTTCGGGATCCGAATACCGTTTTCCCGAAGATTGAGTTCAGCACCGCCAAAGAATTCTTCGCCGACCTGACCCAGGAGCTTCCAAATCTCAAAGTGCCCACGTGGAAGGACGAACTCTATTTCGAATATCACCGTGGGGTGATGACTACTCAGGCGGACACGAAACAGCGAATCCGGCGTGATGAGGAGCTGATGCTCGATGCTGAGAAGTATGCGTCGCTGGCTTCGCTGTTCGGCCGCTCGTATCCGCAAGATCAGTTCGAGCTCTCCTGGAGGAATCTGCTCTTCGACCATTTCCACGACGTCATGCCGGGTTCGGGAATTGCGGTGAACTATCTTGACGCCAAGCGGAACCTGGAAGACGTTGGCCGCTCCGCCAAAGAGATCACGAATGGCGCGCTCGACGAACTACTCGCTCACGTCAACACACAAGGTGCGAATGCGCGAGGGGATGGTGTGCCGGTTGTGGTTTTCAATTCGCTTTCCTGGCCGCGAGCCGAAGTGGTTGAAGCGCAGGTACAACTTTCCGGCCCCGCAAGAGAGGTTCAAGTACTCGATGGCGCGGGCCAACGGGTTGAATACCAACTGCTGTCCCTGGACTCGTCCACGAATCGCGCGCGTCTCCTTATTCTCGTGGATGCGCCAGCCCTTGGCTACAGAACTTATTTTGTGCGGGCATATTCTGGGCGTTCCGCGGCGAAGACTGTCATATCTCCAAACGTGGTTAACGGCCATGTGCGAGCTGTCCAGGCTTCGAGGGAGACGCTGAGGAATGCGTACATCGAAATGAAGGTCGATCCGCAAACCGGATGCATCACCAGCCTTTTTGATCTGCGCAGTCAGACGGAAACGCTTGCTCCCTCCGAAACCGACTCCGGCGGGCCCAAAACATCTGTTTGCGGGAACCTCTTGCAGGCTTTCCACGACAAACCCAAGCAGTGGGACGCCTGGAACATCGATTCCGATTTCGAGAAAGAACATTGGGATTTGGATAAAGCTGACGAGGTGAAACTGGTTGAGAGTGGGCCGCTGCGCGCCGTGATCCGCGTGAAGAAGCATTTCCAGAATTCCACATTCGTGCAGGACATCACCATGTACGCCGGCGTAGCGCGGGTTGACGTGAAAATGCAGGCGGAATGGCACGAGAAACACATTCTGCTGAAAGTGGCATTCCCCTTGAGCGCACACAGTGACAAGGCTACTTTTGAAATTCCCTACGGTTCGATAGAACGTCCAACCACTCGGAACACGCCGGCCGAACAGGCTAAATTCGAAGTCCCGGCGCAGCGCTGGGCTGATCTCTCCGATACAAAACACGGCTTCAGCCTGCTTAACGACAGCAAGTACGGATACGATGTGAAGGGCAATGTGCTGCGTCTGTCGTTGCTGCGTTCGCCAGAATGGCCCGATCCGCATGCCGACGAAGGTCATCACGAATTCACGTACTCTTTATATCCGCATGGCGGAAATTGGCGGGACGCTCAGACCGTACGCCGCGGCTACGAGTTAAATTACAAGCTGATCGCCATGCAGTCGCAGAAACACGAGGGGACATTGCCGGGCGACCATTCGTTCGTGCGAGTTGAGCCGGATAACGTAGTGGTGACCGCGGTCAAGAAATCAGAGGACGATGACTCTCTTGTGCTGCGTCTTTATGAATGGGCGGGGAGAGAAGCTGATGTGAAACTCCAGCTCCCGGCAGGAGCGCAGTCGGCGTCGGAAACCGATCTGATGGAGAGATCGACGACCTCGCTTGCCGTGCACCATGATGCCGTCACGGTGCATACCAAACCCTATGAGATTAAGACAGTGAAAGTCCGATTTGCGCCTCACGCTCGGGTAGGAGTTCCATAGCGTTCAATCGTGACCACCCCACTCGGTCTTCAGACTCGGCGGTCGCATTAAGGTCTGCATCACCACGCAATACTGTTCGGTCTTCTCTCGCAATCCACGCAGCTGTTCCAGTGTTGCCTTAGGCGCAACAACATCAAAATGAAGATGAATGCTCTCAAACCCGACGGGCACGTCTTTAGATATGCCAAGGGTGCCCCGGAGATCCAAGTCGCCCTCGACTGTGACTTCAATATGTTCAGTTGGTATGCCCATCGCCGCTGCCACCATCTGACATGTGATCTGCGCGCAAGCTGCCAGAGCCCCGAGCAAAAGGTCGCCGGAACAGGCGCCGGCACCGGCGCCTCCGACTCCCTTGTGGGCCTCGGCCTGGTAGATGGCGCGTCCGAGATCGACCGAGCATGTCACCGGAACATCCGTCTGGGCGCCTTTCGCCCGCAGAGTGATATGCGAGGCATTTGGGTCATTGCGGTATTGCTCTTTCAGCGGCTTCTGAAGCGATCGAAGATCCATGGAAACCTCGTTCTTTTAGTCTTGGCGTTTCGCTGACTGGGACGGCTTCGGCCAAGCCGTCTTGAAGCTGCTCCATCTGCATGCTAGCATCTGTCCACATCAGGGGATGCCCATGCCCAAATTCGTTATCGAACGCGAAATCCCGGGAGCCGGAAATCTAACAGATGCGCAACTGCGGGAAGTGTCACAAAAATCGGTCAACGTTCTGAAGGGAATGGGTCCCGAGATCCAGTGGCTCCATAGCTACGTAACCGGCAACAAAGTGTACTGCGTCTATCTCGCCCCGGACGAGGCGACCATCCAGGAACACGCCCGGCGCGTAGGCCTTCCGGCCAATCGCGTGTCCGCGGTGCGACGGCTACTCGACCCGTCAAGCGCGGAGTAAGCAGGCTGGTTGCGGATTCAACACGAGGGAGACGCGGCATCCGGCATCAGCACCTCTTCAACAATTTTATCAACCGGCAAAGTCCAACCTTCCAACCAGGCTGCTGCCCCTATCGTGTTGCTCAATGCCTGCCGCGCCAGATGCAGACTTGCTTCCAGTTTGGCCTGTTCCGCCGACGTGAGGGGCGCGCCAATATTCTGGCGCAACGCGGCCGCCGCGCCCGCCAGCCGCAGAGAACGCTCTGCTTGGAGTTGAGCAGCCGCCGAACACGCGAAACACTCCAGCAGGCGGGCAATTCCGCGTTTATGTTCCAGTTCCCGAAAAGTTTTGATGCTCTCCCGGTACAGAGAATGGGCTCTCGGATAATTCCGCTGTTCCCTCGCCAAGCTTCCCAAATCAGCCAGTGTGGCGGCGATGCCCCAGCGATCACCGAGCTCACGAAAAATTACCAAGCTCTGTTCGTATAATGACTGCGCGCCAGCGGAATCACCCTGATCGCGTGCCACATCTCCCTGGTAGTTCAGCGACCAGGCGACACCGGTCCGGTCTCCCAGTCCTCGGAAGATGGCAAGACACTCCTCGTATAGCGAGCGAGCGCGGTCATAGTCTCCCTGCAACTTGAGGACATTGGCGAGGTTACTGAGAGCCCGAGCGACAGCCTTCTGGTCGCCCAGTTCCCTCCAAAGCGCAAGACTAGCTTCGAACAGGACGTGCGCCGTCGCGACATCTCCCCGGTCGCGGGCAGTGACCGCCAGCGCGTTTAGAGAGACGGCAATACCCGTTTTGTCACCCAACACACGCGCGATGTCTTGACTTTCGTTGATGAGCGCTTCCGCGGAGGCGTAATCTCCCTGTTCGCCGGCGAGGACGCCCGCGGCAAAAAGCGCGCGCATGCGCAGCTTCGTGGGAGCTGCGGCTCCTGCAAGCTTCAGCAATCTACCTAACCTGTCTCGGCCTTCGGCGAGATACTCGCGAATCTCCCAATAACGAAACAGGGCGGTACCGAGACGCAAGCCCCACTCCGCATCTCCGGTTTCCGTCAGCCACTCCAGGGCCGCGCGAAAATTGTCATGTTCGGACGCGAAGCGTTGCAGCCATTCTGCCCCTTCCGCCCCGCTCTGCTCCGTAGCCTCTTCTTCGGCCAGCACCAGGCAGTAGGCGGCATGGGCGCGCTTCGTCAACGCATCCTCCCTGCTTGCCTCCAATTTTTCCAGAGCGTACTCGCGAATCGTCTCCAGCATGGCGAAGCGCGATTCACCCTTCGCCTGTTCGACCTGTTGCGCCAGGCTCTTGTCCACCATGGACGCCATAGCATCGAGCAGGTCCAAATCGAGATCGCCTTTGGGGTTGCACACAGCTTCCGCCCCTTCCAGAGTGCATCCGCCCACGAACACCGACAACCTTCGGAAAAGCTTCTGCTCGGCGGCGCTCAGCAGATCGTAGCTCCAATCGATGGCAGCGCGAAGCGTTTGCTGCCGCTGCGGCAGGTCCCGCGAGCCGCCCGTTAATAGCTGCAAACGGCTCGCCAGGCGTGTCAGCATGGAAGAGGGCGAAAGAACTTTGACCCGGGCGGCTGCGAGTTCGATCGCGAGAGGCAGGCCATCCAACCGGGCACAAATCTCGGTGACGGCGGATGCGTTTTCCCGGTTAAGTTCAAAATCTGGCTTGGCGGCGGCGGCGCGTTGCACGAACAGCGCGACGGCGGGGCACTGTAACAGGACCTGCACGGAAGGCACGGACCGCGAATCCGGCAGCGCTAATGGCGGCACCGGAAATTCATGTTCGCCGTACACATGCAGCGCAGCACGACTGGTTACCATGATTTTAAGATTGGGACCGGTCGCCAGCAGCTCTGCCACGGTCGGCGCCGCCTGAACCAGGTGCTCGAAATTGTCCATCAGGAGCAGCATTGGCGCGCGCGATGACTCTTGTAAATTTTTCTTGAGTATTTCAAGCGGCGACTGACCCCCCGCCTCCCGGATGCCCAATGCCTGAACGATCATGGAAGCGATCAAGCCCGGATCGCTTAGTGAAGAGAGCGGAACAAAATGAGTGCCACCCGGAAAATTCTCGACCAAGCCATTCGCCACTTCCACCGCGAGACGCGTTTTGCCGATCCCACCTGGACCAGTAACCGTGAGCAGGCGCACATCCTGACGCAGAAGCAGTTCTTTAACGCCAGTTACTTCCTTCTCACGCCCCACAAACCCGGTTCGCTGCACAGGAAGATTCGCCGGGCGCGCCTCCACCCGTTGAAGTGGCTTCTCCGAGAAGCGTTCGCGAATGGTTGCCAGTTCCCGTGCGAGATCCCGGGTAGAGACGTAGCGCTTATCGGGTTCTTTCGCCAGGCACCGTTCGATCGCCCAACATAGCGGAGCGGGCGCGTCACGGTTTTGCCTTGTGATCGGTTCAGCTGGTTCCCGAAGAATGGCCACCAGAGTCTCCGCGGCGGTGCTTCTCTGAAAGGCGCGTTTCCCGGTGACCATCTCGTAGAGCACCAGGCCGAACGAGAACTGGTCTGACCGGAAATCCAGCCGATCGCCGCTGGCCTGCTCCGGCGACATGTATCCCACCGTTCCCCTAACCAGACCGGGCGTCGTCGCCGTGGCGCAAATATCCGATTCGGGAGATGCCAGCTTCGCCAGGCCAAAGTCGAGGATTTTGACGAATCCATCGTCAGAGACCATCAGGTTCTCGGGCTTTAAGTCCCTGTGCGCGATGCCCGCTTCATGCGCCTTGGTCAGACCTTCCGCAACCTGCGCCGCGATTTCAATCGCCTTTCGCATTGGCAGCGATCCGCAGACAAGCAGCTCGCGCAGGGTCTTACCCTCTACCAGTTCCATTGCGATAAAGGCGCGGCCATTGGCCTCGTCAACTTCGTAAACCGTACAGATATTCGGATGGTTCAGCGCGGAGGCAGAGCGTGCCTCGCGGCGAAAACGCTGAAGCGACTCTGGGTCGTCGGCGAGTTCTTCGGGAAGAAACTTCAGCGCAACATGGCGGCCGAGCTTCAGGTCTTCGGCTTCGTAAACCACGCCCATGCCGCCGCAGCCAATCTTGCCGAGAACGCGGTAGTGGCCGATCACGGTGTCGGCCAAGCCAGATTTTGGATTTAAGGTTGGATTTAGAGTTGGATCTAAAGACCGAGAGCTACGTGGTCGAAGTGGAGACGCGCTCGCGTCAGCAAATGCCGGCGTCTCGATAAAGCTCGCGGATTCACTGTGATGCGCCAGCAGCGATTCCACCTCGCGGCGGAGGTCATCATCCCCGGCACACGACTTCCTGACGAGTTCGCCCCGGCGGCTCTCTTCCACTTGCAGGGCAGCGTGAAAGATTTGTTCGACTTGTCCCCAGCGCTCACGCTCCATCGGTTTTCTCTCCGCTCAGCTCGCGCAGCAGCCAGGCCTTGGCTAACCTCCAATCCCGCATCACAGTATCGGGTGAAACCTTCAAGACCTCCGCGGTTTCCTCCACGCTCAGGCCTCCAAAAAAGCGCATCTCGACGACCTGGCTCTTGCGCTCGTCCACCTTCGCGAGTTGATTCAGAGCGTCATCCACGGCGACCAAATCGGCACTAGCCTCAGGGGCGGCCACCAGAGCCACATCCAGCAGGACCGGTTGTGCGCCACTACCGCGCTTATGCGACTGCCGGGCGCGGGCCTGGTCGGTGAGAATGCGCCGCATCTGCCGCGCGCACAGGGCAAAAAAATGCGCGCGGTTCTGCCAGTCAATCAGCTTCAGATCGGAGAGGCGCAGGTAAAGCTCATTGATCAGCGCCGTGGTTTGCAGAGTATGGCCGTCACGTTCCCGTGCCATGCAGCGCTTCGCTGCCCGATGCAGTTCGCGGTAAACCTGAGGAGTCAGCTTCTCCAGAGCGCCTTCATCGCCCTGGCGCCATGCCTGAAGCAGTTCGGTAATCTCGTGTCCGAGGGCCTCATCCATCCAAAGCCTCTGCACCCCAAGGGGGAAGTCCAGGGGCAGTCACAGGAAACATTAGCACACCAATCGGCAGTTTCGGCCCTGCGAGCGCGGGGCAGGAATTCTTCTTTCCTCCGTTACAGATCTTCACGATAGCTCTCGCTATAGGAAGTGACAGGCAAGAAAAACAGGCGCGGTCAGCACTAAGGCCGTGACCACAATTCAAAGGAGAATCAAAAATGAGAATCCTGACAATACGCCTCCTCGCAGCGTTTCTTGTCGCAGCGGCGACACTCGGTTTTGTGCCCGCAGCGGTTGCGCAATCCAAAATGCCAAGTGTCGCTCAGGTCGTGGCGCTGGACGAATGCGATCCGGCCACCTTCAACGCCGTGCTTGGGCCTGACTTCTGCAAGAACGTCGCGCTGGCCGCGCTTGGATATGCCACGACGTTGTCCGACTTATTTACAGAAGCAGCCAATGGAACTCCGGACCGGGGATGGGACTTCGAACCTGATACGGTCAAGATCAAAGAAGGAACTATTCTTACCGTAGTCGACCAGGGTGGCGAGCCGCACACTTTCACCGAGGTGGCGAAGTTCGGTGGCGGCTTCGTACCGGGGCTCAATGACGGACAGGACACGGTTCCCGAATGTGCCGGCGGCTTTAAGAACGTCGCGGTCGCCAAAACTCGAATCCTACAAGGCAGCCAAACCCAAGTCACGAATCTGTCTAAGGGTGAACATCTTTTTGAGTGCTGCATCCATCCCTGGATGCGGGTGAAAGTCGAAGTGAAAGGTGAAAGGTGAGAGGTGAAATGACCCGTGGCACCCGAGAGAACACGAGCCGGGTGCTAGAGTCGAACGGAGCTAGAATCGGAGGCGAAGCATCCTGCCTTGATTCGTCTGGCAGAGTGCTTCGCCACCGTTGCTGTTCCGCTGATTGCTGGCATTCTCCGGTTACTAAGCCGCGGCGACCTTCACACCTTTCGCGGCCTGTTCGATGAGACTTGCGACAGCTTTGGGTTGCGACACGTAGATGGCGTGGCTTCCCTTTACCTCAACGACCGTAGAACCAGCCCGCTTAGACATGGCACGCTGTGCATCAGGTGGGATCATCTTGTCGTCAGTAGCGATTAGGTACCAACTCGGCTTCTTCTTCCACGCGGGCTCGCTGATCTTGCCGCTAAGAGCCTCCACACCCCAGGGAACTTGGGAGTCGGCCATAAACGCGGCTTTTTCTGGGTTCACGTCGCCAGCGAAAGCAGCGGCAAACTTCGCGTTGTCAAGCAGCAGATAACCGTCTTGTGGCGGCAGCTTCGGCGGCACGGGTGCACCGGGCGGCGGGTCCTTGATAAGCGTCGCTACGGATTCACCCTTGTCTGGAGCAAAGGCGGTGATATAGACGAGTCCCGCAACCTTTGGATCGTTCCCAGCTTCAGTGATTACCGCTCCTCCATAGGAGTGGCCCACGAGAATTGCTGGTCCGTCCTGCGCTGCAAGAATGCGCTTGGTAGCTGCCACGTCGCCGTCGAACGAGATCGTAGGATTCTGGACGACACTGACATTGTAGCCGTCCGCCTTCAATGCCTTGTAAACGCCTTCCCAGCCCGCGCCGTCAACAAAGCCACCATGAACCAGAACGATGTTGTTCATTGCTCGGTACCTCCACAGCGATGAAGTCTAAAGACGGGCCGCGAAGGCTGTCAAGCGCGGCTCTCGTGCTCCGTAAAGGTTACTTCCGGTAGGGTAACGGTAGTGTGCACTGACTCTAATGATCGTGGTGCCGGGAGGGGGAGTCGAACCCCCAAGGGCCGAAGCCCGGCGGATTTTGAGTCCGCTGCGTCTGCCAGTTCCGCCATCCCGGCGCTACTTGCAAGTGCTTTATTTTAAAGCTTATTTCGCATTCTATGTCTTTTTCGTTCACGACAGCGAATGTGAAACTGTGCAAGTAAATGTGGAAGTATTCATGGATTTCCACAGATCCTTGTCACTTGCCGATGAAGTGCTTTGCGGCTCTCCCTCGGGCGACGATGCCCCCTGGCCAAGCGATAACGAGGACATCCGTACGAGATTTTACCACCCAAGGCACTCACAGCCCCATCTCTAAATTATGGCCCTGCTTGTATTCCGGAGGGCCGTCAGATTTTGGATCTGTGAGAATTCCAAACCAAAGCGACCGAGGTATTTGCGGAGCCTATCCGCATCGTTTGAGAAGGTCTTGCGTGTTCGCGAAGCGCCGAACAACGTACGACCCGCGTCCGAAAGAGAGCGACTACGCCTGCACACGTCCACGACGAAGGCCAGTTGGGCGCGATCGAAGAGGTCCAGCTCTTCCAACTGCCTATCATCAAGGAATTCTTGAAGATCGGCTGGCGAAGGCGACTCGCCAGGAGCGCTCCACGATGCAAGCAGCCTTTTAATCTCTTCTTCCACGATGTGAGTAGAAATTCGACCGCCTGGTGCTAGCGTTGCCATCCGAGCGACCGCCGCGTTCAGGTCGCGGAAATTTCCGGACCAATTGGCGGTGGGAGAAAGCGCAAAAGCAAGGAATGTGTCCCGAGCTTCTTTGCTGAAAGTGACTCGTCGCCCAGCTTTCTCGGCGAAACGATCTAGTTCGAAATCGAGGTTTGGCTCTATATCTTCGGAACGATTCTTGAGCCCTGGGAGGGAGAAGGTCCAGAGGTTGATACGTGCCAACAGATCCTCACGAAATCTGCCTTGGCGCACAGCAGCAAATAGATCCCGATTCGTCCCTGCGATCAGCTGAAAATCGCTGTGAGCTTCATCATCCGAACCTAAAGGAAGAAATGTCTTTTCTTCTAGGGCACGAAGCAGCATTGCTTGTTCATCAAGACCCAGTTCTCCAACTTCGTCCAGAAACAAGACTCCTTTATCCGCAGCGCGAAGCAAACCGGGGCGATCCTTCTGAGCTCCGGTGAACGCTCCTTTCACGTGACCGAACAACGCAGACATGGCGGCGTCTCCACGTACAGTCGCGCAGTTCACTTCGACAAATGCTCCCTCTACGGCTCGGCGGTTCTTTTTCAATTCGTAGATTCGTTTTGCCAACAGCGATTTTCCGGCGCCTGTAGGGCCCATGAGGAGCAGAGGATCGCGAGTCGCAATCGCAACCTGCTCAATTCGATCGATCAGATGGTTGAATGCGCTGTTCCGGGTATCGATGCCGCCCTTGAGATAAGAAACGGCCTCGCGTTGCTCTTGTCGAAATCGCGAGGCGATCCGGTCATACTTGGACAGATCGAGATCGATGATCTTGATCGTTCCTGGCGAACTCCGATCTCGTTCTGGCGAACACTGCACCAACCGGCCCGGCATATACCGCGACTCGGTCAAGAGAAACAAGCAGATCTGCGCGACGTGAGTACCTGTCGTGATGTGGATGAGGTAGTCTTCCGATTCCATATCGAACGGGTACTGGCGAGAGAATTTGAAAAGAGTCTCGTAGACTTCCTCAAAATCCCAAGGGTCGCGGAACTCCATCTCGTGTTGACGGACTTCCGTTTCCGGCGAAACAGTTCGTATATCAGCACGCACCGTTTTTGCTAAGGACGAGTCGCGCTTGCCGTGCAGCAGTTCAAAGCGACGGACAATAAGATCTGGCTGTCGGCAGAGAGAAACGGAAGGACGCCAATTCTGCCAACGATCGGGGTGTTTGCCGATGTCGAGGGTAGTGCCAAGCAATCCGATCACGACAACACTGCGCTGAGCCTTATCCATTGGACTAAGATCTTATCTTACAATATAAACACTCGGATATCGAAGCACGAGCCATTTCGTGCAACACTCGACAGTTCAGCAACTTGCAGAAAGGCCGTTTATGGCACAACACTTGCTTTTCTCTAGTGCGGAAGGAGAATCAAAATGTCAGGCGAAACCTACAACGTTATCCACGGCGGACAGGGTGTTCCGATCAAGGCGTGGACTAAAGGCGTGCAGTTGGAGGATCAGGCGAAAGGGCAGTTGCTGAATGTCGCCCAGTTGCCGTTCGTGTTTCGTTGGATCGCCGCGATGCCTGACGTGCATTGGGGAATTGGCGCGACTGTGGGAAGCGTGATTCCTACCAAAGGCGCAATCATTCCGGCAGCGGTGGGTGTGGATATCGGTTGCGGAATGATGGCGGTCCAGACTTCACTGAATGCTCGTGATCTGCCGGATAATCTGCATGGCATCCGCGAAGCGATCGAGCAGGCCGTTCCCCATGGCCGTACCAATCACGGCGGGGCGGGAGATCGAGGTGCGTGGCACGAAATTCCCGCTGACAACCAGGAGGCATGGGGAGGTCTGAAGCCCCGATACGACGCCATCTTGGCGAAGCACCCTAAGTTGGATCGCGGAAATCATGTGAACCACCTTGGAACTCTGGGAACGGGAAACCACTTTATCGAAGTCTGCCTGGACGAAAGCGAGATCGTTTGGTTCATGCTTCACAGCGGTTCGCGAGGCGTGGGAAACCGCATGGGATCGTACTTTATCGAACTGGCAAAGAAGGACATGGAAAGATTCTTTGTCACTTTGCCGGACCGTGATCTTGCGTACTTTCCCGAGCACACGGAACACTTCGACGACTATGTCGAAGCAGTCGAGTGGGCGCAGGACTTTGCTCGCGCGAACCGGGATCTGATGATGCACCAGATCGTGGATGCGGTTCGCGGTAGCGGACACGTGCCGGAGTTCACAGCCGAGCTGAAGAGCATTAACTGCCACCACAACTATGTGGCACGCGAGTCGCACTTTGGCCAGAACGTTCTCGTCACGCGTAAGGGCGCGGTACGTGCGCGCGAGGGAGATATGGGAATTATCCCTGGCAGCATGGGTGCACGTTCTTTCATTGTGCGCGGGAAAGGCAACCCGGAGAGCTTCCATAGCTGCAGTCACGGCGCAGGTCGTGCGATGTCTCGCCACGAAGCAAAAAAACGCTTCACGGTGGAGGACCACATCCGCATGACCGAGGGCGTGGAATGCCGCAAGGACGCAGATGTGATCGATGAGACACCAGCGGCTTACAAGCCGATCGATGCAGTTATGGCGGCACAGGCCGACCTGGTGGAAATCGTACACACCCTGCGTCAGGTTGTTTGCGTGAAAGGATGATTCATGCCTAGAACGGAAGTTGTGAAGGCAGAGACGATGGTTCGGATCGATGGGTCTTTCGGTGAAGGCGGCGGGCAGATTCTGCGCAGCTCACTCAGCTTGTCACTTGTAACCGGAAAACCCTTCCGAATCGAGAACATTCGCGCAAATCGTCAGAAGCCTGGACTGCTGCGGCAACATCTGACAGCAGTCCAGGCGGCGGCAGAAGTTGGCTCTGCTGAAGTCGAGGGGGCTTCGCTGGGTTCCAAAGCGCTTACGTTTGTGCCAGGCAAGATTCGCGCCGGGGACTTTCGTTTCGCGATTGGTACGGCAGGCAGCGGAACTCTCGTGCTTCAGACGATCTTGCCGGCACTGATCACCGCTGCCGGGCCAAGCCGGGTTGAGATCGAGGGTGGAACACATAATCCGGCTGCTCCGCCCTTCGATTTTCTCCAGCGGAGTTTCATTCCGCTCATTGAGCGTATGGGGCCGAAGGTGAAGCTTGAGCTGGAACGGTACGGTTTTTATCCGGCGGGTGGAGGCCGCATTGTTGTTGAGATTACTCCGACAGATGTCTTGAAACCGATGAATCTGGAGGAGCGGGGCGAGATCACGACGAAACGGGCGACCGCGCTAGTGGCGAACTTGCCATACCACATCGCTAAGCGGGAACTGGATACGGTCGGAAAGCTACTGAACTGGGACGCCGAGTTGCTGCGCTGCGAGGACACAAAGAATTCAGTTAGTCCCGGCAACCTGATGACGATTGAATTGGCGAGCTCTAATGTGACACAGATCTTCACTGCATTTGGGAAGCTTGGTGTGAGTGCAGAAGACGTTGCGAAAGACGCAGCCGAACAGGCACGTGCGTACATGCATTCGACTGCGGTGGTGGATGAGCACCTAGCCGATCAGCTTCTGCTGCCCATCGCATTGGCCGGAGGGGGTTCATTTACCGCGATGAGCCTCAACATGCACGCAAGAACGAACATGGAAGTAATCCGCGCGTTCTTGCCGGTGCGCTTCGAGGTGGTCGAAGCACAAGGGCGCAGTCGCGTTTCGGTTCAGCCCGAGTGAGGGTCAATAGACGTGAGTGGACAAGGCTTTCGATAGGTTTGGTATATGGTCAACGCGAGACTTACTCGACACAGGGAGGACGATGCTCACATTAGGCGCTCCAGAAGATGCGATCTGGCGAATTTTCCTATTGCAAAAGACGCGAAGTCATGGCATGTTAGGTCATCTTCTTACGAAAGGACGCCCAAATTGGTGGTTTTTAAAAACAGATCGCTATGCGGGCAACATCAGCCGATAACTCGACTGAGTTGCTATAGGGCGTCGCTTCGGTCGCGCTAACCGATCCTATCGGTTCAACCAGGCGCTCTTTCCGCACAACAGAAAACTTAGCTGGGTGGCGTAGGTCGCGGTTCCTTCGACTGTAAATCGACTATACCGCTCCCGTTAATTCCCCCAGCTTGACTGGTTCGGTCAGTGGTGATTGGTTACGGATACTTCTCTGGTAGAAACAGCCTTCGGGCTGTGAGGTTCGAATCCTCTTGGGCGAAAGCCCTGCCGTGACCGCCTATTCCCTGACCATTAAATGCGGTGGCCGCTCATTTGTGTCGGCCACAGAAGTTCGGGCAGTGGCCCTTAGATTGGATTGAGTATGAATTCGTTGGAACGCGCTTTCGCAAGGATGGGAGCGCGAGTTGAATTTGGTCAACTTTTAAGGAGGAACAGGCTCTCGGGGCGAATGGTTTCCGAGGACCTTGCGCTCGACGTGCGTCAAGATCGGAACGGAGAATACTTCTTGATTTCTCGTGCCCAGGCGTCGACGACTGAGTTAGTGGTTTTGGATGTTCAACCGAGTGATCGTCACTTGCTCTTGCTGAGCCGACGTGCCGCTGAGAAGCACCGGTTTCTACTTGGCCACGATGAACGTCATTGGTTTGTAGCTGGCATTCCGGAAAGTACGCCAGTGAGTCGCGTTCGAGATGCGAAACAGGCTCTCAAACCCGATGTTGTGCAAAGCAGTGAGCGCGGAATTCGGACGAAGTATCGCGATCGGCGCAGCAACGCAGCACGCATTCGCCAAGGGGAATGGTTTTTTGTACCAGTGCCCAATGCGCGAGTGGACCAGTTCCTTGTTTTGCGAAACGAGCCTATCGCGCGTGGAGGAGGTAAGCCCCATGTCTGTGAAAAGCTTTATCGCGTGGGCGGGGAGACGGTTTATGTCAGCCCTGGCGCACCAAACGGTCTGACGAACGAGCAATATCAGGCTCTTTCGGAAGGCGAACGGAGTCGCTGGAATTGGAGAGTCATGCGTCGCAATCCGAAGGTGTATGTGCGTGGCCGAGTGCGCCATCCAGACCACAAGACGGTCATGCTGGATGGCTGGCACGAGGTTCTCAGTAACACAGAGAATCTCTCGCACGCCATGCGGAATGTGGCTTTCTTGGACTAGGCATTAATTAACTTGGCCGGTGGTGAAGACTACGGTTACTTCGCCTCGAACGCGGGAGATGCAGGTTCGAATCCTGCCGCGGGAATTTGTGCCCGCGTGGTCTAAATGGAAGGACACCTAATGTTCCGTTGTCGCTCGTTCCCCGGCCAATATCTGCTCTTGACTCTTGAGGAGAGAGAAGAGCGCTTGGATGGCAGCGAGTCACGTAATTCTGGTGTAAAGCACTCGCCGGTGGTGACAGATCGCGGTTACTTCGGGGCCGTGCGACTTCGGTCCGCGGCAGGCAGAGATGCCGGTACCGCGTCGCCCATTCCCCGGCGATGAGATGCACAACGAGTTCGCCGGTGGTGATGTGCGACGGTTCCTTCGAAGGGCGCAGGTTCGAGTCCTGCCACAGCCTACGGGCCGTGTAGCTCAGCTGGCAGAGCAATACCGTTGCCGACAATTCCCCGGCGAATTAGCGAGTTTGACGGCGACTAATAAGTAGCCACGGTTCTTACGAAAGGAGGCCACAATGGCCCGACTGAACACACTGAATCTCAACACTGCACCTCGCACGCACGAGGGCACGCCCACACGCCACGTCTCTCCGGAGATGCAGCTGCGGCGCTCGGTGCTTGCGTGTCTCCTTTGGGAGAGCCAGTTCTACGAGGACGGGATCGAGATCGCCGGGCGCATCGCCGAGCTAGTGCCGAAGGTTGCGGCCGAGAAGGTGGCTGCCCTTGCCATTGAGTCTCGCGAGCAGATGAAGCTGCGTCACGCGCCGCTTCTGATCGTCCGCGAAATGGCGCGTCATAAGACGCACCGTGCGCCGGTGTCGGAGACGCTCGCAAGCATCCTCCAGCGTGCCGATGAACTTGCAGAGTTTGTTGCCATCTACTGGAAGGACGGACGTGTGCCGCTCTCGGGACAGGTGAAGAAGGGGCTGGCTGCGGCCTTCCCAAAGTTTGACGAGTATCAGCTCGCCAAGTATGACAGTGGCGGGCCGATCAAGCTGCGGGATGTACTCTTTCTTTGTCATGCCAAGCCTCGTGATGGGGCTCAGGCAGCAATGTGGAAGAAGCTGATCGCTGGAACCATGATCACGCCCGACACGTGGGAAGTTGCTCTCTCGGCCGGAACTGACAAGCGCGAGGCCTGGGAGCGACTGCTTCGCGAACAGAAGCTGGGCGCACTAGCATTGCTCCGTAACCTGCGCAACATGCATGAAGCCGGAGTCAGCGACAAGCTGGTCGCTAGTGCTCTAGGTGATATGAAGACGGACCGCATTCTGCCGTTTCGCTTCATCGCCGCTGCGCGGTACGCTCCGAAGCACGAGGCCGAACTTGAGCAGGCGATGTTCCGTTCGCTCAAGAAGCAGCCTGCGCTGCCGGGAACGACTGCGCTGGTTGTGGATACCAGCCCCTCAATGTGGATGGCGCGACTCAGCAGAAACAGCGACATGGATCGCTTTGAGGCTGCGGCGGGGCTCGCTATTCTGCTCCGCGAAACTGCCGAACGGGTGAACGTTTACGCATTCAACGAGAAGGCGTATGAGGTTCCTCCGCGACGCGGGTTTGCACTGCGGGATGCGCTGGCTACCACCAAGAACAACTGGAGCCGAGGTGGACTTGGTGTCGCCGCCGCAAACCGTGACGGCTATGATCGGATCATCGTCATCACGGACGGCCAGTGGCACTACTCGGATACCACCACTGTGCAGGGCTACGGTGAGGGCGATCCGCAAACTGTCGCGCCGGCGCCACTCACGAAGCAGGCGTACATGATTAATGTGGCCAGCTACAAGAACGGCGTCGGTTACGGCCAGTGGATGAACATCGATGGCTGGAGCGATTCGGTCATCGAATACATCCGTGCGCTAGAGCAGACGAAATGGGTCAACTAAATTCACGGGCCCGGCGTCCCGCCGGGCCTCTGAGTTTCACACAATCTGCAAGAACACGAAGGCATGCGATACGGGCGTTTCGTTGCGAAATGTCCGTGCTATACTCCATTACGAAGATGACTATAAAGACCAAATCCATTATGAGACGGCGCGTCAATCGCGCTCGGCCCTCGGGATTGGTCTGATTATTCGTTAGATTTCTAAGTTCAGATTCGATTTCCGAGGCTCCGACAAAAGTCGGGGCCTTTTGCTTTTTACGGGTGTGTTTTTGGCCGGTAGCCAAGCTGGAAAGGCACGTGACTGTTACTCACGCCATGCGCAGGTTCGAATCCTGCCCGGCCAGCCAGATTCCGAGGGTAGTAACGGCTCGCTAGTTCAGTAGGAAGAACGCGGCTCTCATAAAGCCGTCGTGGATGGTTCGAATCCATCGCGAGCCACCAGTGGAGGGGCCTCCGGCGAGGGGCAGTGGCTTATACCCACTTCGGCGCCAGATTAGCGCGGCCAGACAGGTTCGACACCTGTACCCTCTACCAATTTTTCGCGCCGGTAGTTCAACGGACCAGAACAGTTGGCCTACACCCAACAGATGCGGGTTCAACTCCCGAACGGCGCACCAGGCAGGATTAGCTCGAAGGTCGAGCCCGCGGTCGATAACCGCGAGGCGTTGGTTCGATTCCAACATCCTGCACCACTTTGATTTGAGTACGGGTGACTGGCAGAGATGGCTGATGCACTCGCCTCTTAAGCGAGACCAGGCTGGTTCGATTCCAGCGTCACCCACCAGACTTCGCGGGATTGGCAGATATGGATATGCACTCGCCTTTTAAGCGAGACGAAGTGGGTTCGATTCCCACATCCCGCACCAATAGTTACGAAGAGGCGGCATAGCATAACGGATCAATGCTCCGAGCTTCTACCTCGGACGATGAGAGTTCAAATCTCTCTGCCGCTTCCAATGTGGGGATGTGGTCCAACGGATGAGGGCGCAAGGCTACGAACCTTGAGATCAGAGTTCAATTCTCTGCATCCCCTCCACATTAGTCAGGCTCGCGTGGTCTAAGGCATGATGACGCTTCGGTCCTAACGAAGAGATCCGGGTTGGATTCCCGGCGCGAGTTCCAGATGGGTGGGTAGTGTAACCGAACAACACGGCAGCGTCCGAAGCTGCAAATCCGGGTTTAACTCCCGGCCCGCCCACCATAGCTTATTCGTAGCGCGGTCTGGCTCGTGCGCCGGGACTAACACACTTAGACGAACACGATGTGAGCAACGGCAGTAACAGTCACTTTTGGGTATTGACGAATTTCTAAAATCATGTGAGAGTGAAAAGTGAGATACACGCAAATGATGCGCAAACCCCATACCGATTGCTTCCCGACACCGGCCACTTTTACGTGGCAAGGAGCGGGGGAAGGTACGTTCATGTAACGGGGGCGATCCATAAGCGCGTAGTTTTTCTGAGCCTCCGATACAAATCGGGGGCTTTTGGTTTTTTGCGGCGCATTTGATCGGTGCGCAGAGAGGAGGCAGCGTCGTCTAACGGCCAGGATCCGGCTCTTTCAAGGCTGAGATGGGAGTTCGATTCTCCTCGCTGCTACCAAAGTTATGAGGACACAAACGATTGAACTCGAAGGGTTTGAAATCGAGCTTGCATCGGCGCTCTATTGCGAGCGCGGCGGAGATCACCGCAACTTGGTAGATGGTGCACGTACAGATCGCCGGAAACTTGGCCACAACGTCGATGATTCGGCGGTGCTGTGTGTGCGATGCATGAAAGCAATCTCGCTGAAAGCGTGATGCCGGGTCGTCTAGTGGCAGGACCCTGGACTTTGAATCCGGGTACGGGCGTTCGAATCGCTCCCCGGCAGCCAGTTCTTTGACAATTTCGAAATTCCCTCTTCGTCTAATGGAAGGACGCCGCGCTCTGAACGCGGAAATCGTGGTTCGAGTCCACGGGAGGGAGCCGGAGCTATGGTCTATCGGCAGGATGGCTGATTGTCTCTCAGCAGGGACGGGTTCAACTCCCGTTAGCTCCGCCATAAGTTTGCGGGAGATTCGTCCAGCGGCTAGGACACTGGTCTCCAAATCCAGGTACGAGGGTTCGAGTCCTTCATCTCCCGCCAATTGCGAGCATGGTATAGCGGCTGGTGCCTCAGCCTTCCAAGCTGATGACGCGAGTTCGACTCTCGCTGCTCGCTCCAGGTTTCAGATTCGGGCGGAAGTCGTCTAGTGGCCAAGACGCGACGTTGCCAACGTCGAGAGCGCGGGTTCGAGTCCCGCCTTCCGCTCCAAGGTTGTTGAGGTGGCGTAGCCAAGACAGCAAGGCATCTGCCTGCAAAGCAGATCATCGGGAGTGCAATTCTCCCCGCCACCTCCAGAGTTTTTCGCTGGTGTAGCTCAGTAGGAAGAGCTCGGGCCTCGTAAGTCCGTGATCGGCGTTCGAATCGCCGCGCCAGCTCCGCTGGTATAGCTCAACGGGAAGAGCAGGCGCATGGTAAGCGCCGGACCGCAGTTCGAGGCTGCGTGCCAGCTCCACAAAGTTTGCTGGTCTAGCACAGTGGAAGTGCAGAGAGCTTGTACCTCTCCGACGAGTGTTCGATTCACTCGACCAGCTCCAGATGTTTTTATGGTGGGATTGGCCGAATGGCTTAGGCACTGGATTGTGGCTCCAGTCACGAGAGTTCGATTCTCTCATCTCGCCCCAGATGGGCGGTTCGTATAACGGGATTACTCACGGCCTGCAACCGTGAAATGCGAGTTCAATTCTCGCACCGTCCACCAAAGTTTGGCTCGGGAACTCGACGGCAGAGTGCTGGTCTGAAAAGCCAGTGGATACGGTTCAATTCCGTGCCGAGCCACCAACGTCCGGGTGTAGGGTAGCGGCCACCCACATGTCTTGGGCACATGTCCACGCAGGTTCAACTCCTGCCACCCGGACCATTTTTTCTGGCGTTACGAGGATTTGTGGCGTCATTACAATAGCTGTTTGTCCATTTCCGAAGAACACACCCGTAGCTCCTCCGAGCTTGGTGGGTTATGAACCGGGTCGGGATGGTGGAATTGCACTGACCATAGCCTGCTGCACCATTGTGCCGCGAACATCTGAGCAAATTTCTCGCGAGCAAATCTGAGACGCTTCGAAGGTGCGTCTGCATCAATCAACTGCAGGTGGCCGAGCTCGTGCAGAAGCACGTCGTAGAGCATGAATCGGCGAACGGCCACTGCTGGCCACTTCTGGCTACGTTTGGCTCCGAACTGCTCCGGTGTCTGGCCCTTCGTGAGAGCAGCTTTCAGGCTCATGCGAGGAGGGAGAGCACAGAGAGCGATTTCCCGTAGTCCCCGGTTGACGTAGCCGAGAGTGCGGGCACCGCGGCTCCGATCATTGAAGTGAACTGCGCGCACGCAATGCCATACCGCGATGGGAAGGCGGCCCAAGACGATGCGCACGTCCTCCGCGTTTACATAGTGGATTCGATCCGCGCCAGGGGTTAACGACGAAAATCTGACTCGGGCAAGTCTAGATTCTAATGATTGGTTCATTTTGAGTTAATTCTCTTTCTGAAAATCTGGTGCCAGCGGAGAGATTCGAACTCTCAAACACCTGTTTCTAAGACAGGCCGCTATTCCAATTCGCGCACGCTGGCACATGGTGCACAGGGGAGGATTTGAACCTCCGCGTCCCACTAGGGGAAACCGGGTTACAGCCGGTCCGTTTCGGCCGGGCTCACGCACCTGTGCAAGCTTGGCGGAAGGCAGACGAATCGAACGCCCATCGCTCATCACGATGCCCTGGTTTTCAGGACCAGTTGCCGGCCATTCAGCAGTACCTTCCGCATGGCGGAGAGTGCGGGAGTCGAACCCGCTAGCCTCTTGCGAGAACCCTTGTTTAGCAGACAAGTGCCTTACCGTCCGGCCCACTCTCCGTTGATTTGTCGAAGAACGACAGAATTCTGGTAGGCCCGGTGGGAGTTGAACCCACAAGAAGGCTGCTCTTAAGGCAGCTGCGTATGCCAGTTCCGCCACGGGCCTGAAGCTATAAATTGTGCAGGAGTTAATAACTCAGTCGGGATGGACTGAGTCGTAATGACGATCGAAATTGAAGCAGGCGCTTCACAACATCAATGTAGCATGAAAAGTCGAGGATTTCCACAAATCCTTGTCATTTGCCATTGAAGGGCTTTGCGGCCTTTCCTCGGGCTATGATGCCTCTCGGCATACGGGCAAACAAGGCACATGTGCGACATTTTACCACCCATCGCACTCACAGCCCCAACTCTAAATTGTGGGTAGACACGTGTTCACGTTTGCCGCTCTGACAGCGGGTTCTGTTTGGGAACTTGCCGTTGGTCTTGCACCTCGGTTTGACTTGCATTGGATATACGGCAAGACAGAAGTATTTTTACGATCATACGAAAAGCGGGCTGTTGTCATAGTCGCTCCTGCATCGTAAGGTAAGGAAGCTCCGGGAGAACAACCTCATGCGAATTCCTGTTTCCGCAGTCGCTTTCGCGCTCTTCTTCCTGGCGGTGACGGCCTCTGCCCAGAGCGTACCCGTCCCATCTCGCGACCCGCAGTTGACGGTCACCTTACGCAATAATCAGTCGAGCTTTCACATTGGGGAAATCATTCCTCTGGATTTGGCTTTCACAAGCTCTACGCCCAATACTTATCAACTGGATATGGCCACCTACGATCGGAGCGGGAGACTTAACGAAGATCAATTCGTTGTCGACACGGGTAACGGCTCCGACGATCCACTCCACCTATACTTTCGCGCTTACAAGGGTTTCATGGCCGGCGGACTGAGAGGTTTTAAAGGCCTTTCCACCACGCCAGCGACAATCCACGCCGTTCTCAATGAATGGGTTCGCTTCAAAGCACCCGGCCAGTATCGGCTCACCGTCATTTCCAATCGCGTGTCGAAAGTGGGCTCCAATGAGTTCGGCAACCCCACCGTCACCTCGAACTCAGTAACGTTGACGATTCTGCCGGCAACGAAGGAATGGCAAGACGCGACATTCAAGTCTGCTATCCAGACTCTCGACTCGACCAAGCCGCCCGTCGTTCCGCCAGCGAACTCAGCCGATCCGCGATCCCAGGCCGTGAAAACTCTGCGTTACCTGGGCACGCCCGAAGCCGCTAGGGAAATGGCGCGCCGTATAACCGGCACGGTTTCAGATTGGGATTTTGCCGCTGGGGTCATGGGATCGCCAGCGCGCAGCGTTGCGCTGGAGGAGATGAAAAAGCTGCTCGTCGATCCGAATTTCCCTGTGAGCGGGCGTTTCCTGGGCACGATGTCTGTGCTCGCGTTACCTGATGGAATCGTCGATAACATACCGGAAGAGAGAGAAAAGATCGAAACGCAATTTCGCCAGGAACTGGTGTCTGCGCTCCCACAAAAGCAGGGAGCCGCTCTCGCTGTCAGCAATAACACGATCATCGGGACCGCTGGTAGTTCTCCACTACCCGCCGATGTCAAGCGAACACTAACCCGTCAACTCGTGGCCACCTTCGACAGTCTCTCCTCTCAGGAACAATACATACTCTTGGATTTGCGGTGGTCCACACTCGACCATGAGGAGATGCTTCCCCTGCTCAAGAAAGTCGAGAAGAAGGAATCGGATGACATGCAGTCCAAGTTAGCGAGCGCAGCGGCTTTGAAGCGCTGGTATGAGATGGCGCCCGACGAGGCGCGTCCGGTGGTCATCCAGGAAATCGTGCGCCCTAAGCCACGTTTCAGCGCCAGAACTCTCGGCATTCTTCCTGACAAAGAACTACCGGAGGCAGATCAGCCCTTGGTGGAACATCTGACGCCGTCATCGGACTTCTGGGCTAGTTCCAACTCTGCATCCTTGATCCATCGCTACGCCACGCGCGCGGCAGAACCGAAAGTCATTGCCTTCCTCGACCCTGAAGTTGGGAAATTAGCCTGTGCCATTCAGGCGCCGCTGCTCGCCTACGTTCTGAAGTATGATCCTGAGGTAGCCAGGCCGCTTCTCGAACGAGCCGTGGAAGCGAGAGGAAAGGAAAAGGGGTTTACTGCGTGCAATCACGCTCTCTTGACGGATGTCGGCACACTGCAAAGCAACAATGTGCTTCAGGAGATCGCGATAAAGAGCCTGGACGACTCCGATCCTGAAGTGGTCGGTGATGCGGCGTCTTACTTGAAGCAATTTGGTTCGGCATCGGCCGAGAACGTTCTGTGGACACGCATGGTCGCGTGGAGTGAGCGTTGGAAGGGCCACGAGAAGGACTTGCAATCCGTCCCCGGCGAGAACATGAGCGCCATGTACGAATCGGCGGCTGGTTCCCATCTCGTCGAGGCTCTCGGCGCCGGCCATGGCTGGCTGCCGGACGAGGCGAAGCTGGGCCGCTTGATCGGCCTGAGTGTAACCGCCAGTCAAAAACAAGAGGCCGAACAATTTCTCAAAGCTTGGCAGACGCGGCCCTGGCCCATCACGTTCATGCCAGTTGTGGGGCAAGTCCACATCGCACAATTCCAGGAGACGTCAATTGAATCCGCGAAAGACAAGCTGCTTCAGTTCCCACCGGGAAGCGCGTTCGAATGGATCCTGTTTGGACAGGAGGGCGAACAAAAAGCTTTTGAGGAAATGTCCCAGTTCGCAAACGAGCACAGCTTGAAACTCGCCGCCAAGAACGTTCAGAAGTGAGGCCCAGACCTTGCGCTTCATTTCAGGCGAGCCCTATCCCCAAACTGTGGCCTTGTTCTTCTTCAGCAGGACGCCCACTCTTTACCGAAGCCTGTTCTATCGTCGGAACAGATGGCTGCTGCTCGGGCGCCTCGGTTGCGGTGCGTTGAGAATTATCTCGACTGAGGTTGCGCGCGAGTTCGCTTCTGTCATTCGTGTATATCTGTGCGTCGTGCTGAGCCCGCGAAACAGATACGTACGCGAAACGGTTGTTAACCAAGAGTTCGCTCTTGTCTGTGTCAACGTGGATTAGCACCCGCTCGGCAGTCTGTCCCTGGCTGCTATGGCTGGTCACGGCATATCCGTGGTCGAGATGCGGATGCTCGCGGATATTGAATCGAACCTCGCGACCGGAGTCCATCCGGATTTCGAGATTGCCGGAACGGCTGACTTGTTCGACTGCACCGAGTTCTCGATTAGCAACCTGCAGTTCCCTCGACGGGGCCGTGAACTGAACGCGGTCGCCCTGTGAGAATTCGCGCTGAACTTCTTGGTACACCGCCACACCCGACAGCCGTCGCGGATCGTAGGTCTGTTGTGTTCCATTCTCGCGCTCGATGGTGATACGGTTTTCGCGAGCGTCCACTCGATCCACACGCGCGTATTCGCCAGGGTCGATCCCCAGAACCTTACTCCCGCGGGTATAGCGCACTAAGTCTCCCTCTCCGTATTGTGCGGCCCACTGCCGATCTGCGCCCGTCAACTCATGGCGCGAGTCGAGCACTCGAAGCTTGTGCTCCTCTAGGCTCACGTAGCCGCGGGCCTGCATTTCACGGTGGATCAGGGTGTTCAGCTCACCTCGCGATTCATTATCAGGCGAAATGACCAACGTGCCTCGGGGCTCTCGCACGTACTCACGAGCGATTGCACCAAGCCTCTCTTCGAGGACCACAATCTCATGCACGCGGCCCTGCTGGTCGAGATTCGCTACCGCTCCGTGAACATCCCCGCGGGCAAGCTGTTCGACAACCTCCTTGAGTTCAAGTTCCTTCTGCCTGACGACCTCATGCAGGCGGGCAGTTTGCATCCCCGCCTCTTGTAGCTGCCGATACGGTCTGCCCGCTTCTACCGCCTCATGTTGCCGCTTGTCCCCAACCAAAAGCACACGGTCGCTGCCGTGCAACCTATGCAGCAGCTCATTCATCTGTTTCGTGCTCGCGAGACTCGATTCGTCCAGGATGTAAAGCCTCTTCTGTTCGCCGTCGGGTTGCTCGCCGTGGGCCAGATGGCGCTGCAAGGTGCCTGATTCGATGCCTGATTCTGCTAATTTCTGTGCGGCGCGCGACGTGGGTGCAAGTCCGAACACCTTGTAGCCTTCATGCTCGGCAGCTTCGCGGACCGCCGCCAAGGAAGTGGTTTTGCCAGCACCCGCCACCCCCTCCAGGCCGGTGATTCTGTCGTGGCTCGTCAAGATCTGCTCAACCGCCCCGCGCTGGCTGGTGCTCAAGCGTGGGTGCTTCTCCTCAACGTGACGCCACGTCTCGGGGCGCACCAACGGACTATCTAGATTTTGGCCCTTTCGCATCTCGGCGATTGTGTCTCGCTCGTGGCCAATCATCTGTTCCGTAGTGAACGCGCGGGCTGGCGATTTGCTCTCTACTTCGATCAAGTCACCTGACTGGACGCGTTTGTCGAACCTCCCCCGTATCTCGGCGAAGCTCGCTTCGCCCATCGAACGTTTCAGAGCATCACGCATTAGTTCCCGTTCATCAGTGACAGCGTGGCGCTCTAGATTCTTCTCTTGCGCATAGGTCAGAGCCGATTCGAGATGCTGATGCTTCTGCTGCGGCTCTTGTTCGACTCGCCGTTCATGGGCCACGCGGATCACTTGCTCCGGCTGCTGGCCGAACTGCGCGGCCACGTCACGGTGCTTTTGCTGCATCTCTGCGTGCGTGATGGCGAGCAATTTGTCGCCACGCGTCTGATGCGCCGCGATTTGCGCCGCCCCTGCGCCTCTTACACCTTGTTGGTCGAGGTACACCTGGATTTGCTGACTCCGCGGACTGGAGGCGTCCAAATACTCTCGCGTGTACCCCCTGATCTCCGGTTGGCCGCTCTTCCCCCTTTCGATTTCATATCCCTGGTCTTTTAGCCGCAACGCCAGCTCTGAGCGATAGATCGCAGTTCCATATTGCTGAGAGCGGTACAGTTCGCGGGGTTGCAGGGCCCGCCATTGTCCGTTTTGTGTTTCCGTTAGATTGAAAAATACGACATGAGTGTGCAATTGCGGTGCAGCATACCCGTTCACAGGTCGCGCACTATCGTGCTCGAAACTCGATGCAATCCATTTGCCCGTTGTTTCCGCCGGATGGTTTCCGCCGATCCGAGCCTGGACATATTTTTCCATTTCGCCAAGCGCCACCTTCACGCTTTCGCGATGTGCCTGGCGCACGGCTTCGTCTCCACCCACGAGAGCAGTCAGAGAAACGCTCTTCGGAGCCGAGAACGTCGCGTCCCAGGCGGCACGGTGCTCCATTGTGCTAACCGTCTCACCTCGTGCATTGACGTATTCACGCGCTGTCTGATGGCGAACGAGTTGCTCTTCGGTTAATGGCTGTTGGCCGTTCGCCAGCCGCTGAAAGTGTTCCTCTCGTACTTCACCCTGAAGGCCCCATCCTTTCGCCAGCTTGCCGTGCCACTCGCCGCGTATTCGGTCGCTCTCGGAGTAGTAGTTCTCCTCGGCGTTTGCGAACTCCTCCTTGTGATACGTCTGCGCCTGGCCGGCACTCAGCGGTTTGGAAATGGTCAGCATGACTCACTCGAAGTACGGCTCTTGTCCGGCTGCAATGCCTTCTGAGTTCTCCGATTCGCGCGGACTAATCTCCTGCGTCGCCACAGCGCTCGGTTGAGGCGCGCGCTTCCCGATTTCGACTACACGCGGTGTGATCTCTCTTGGAATGAAACCGGGTTCGGCTTTTACGGGAGCAAGATATGGAAAGCTGAAAGGCACTACCAGATTGTCGACTTTAAGCAATGCGTGCAAGCGCTGTAGTCCACCGATTTCCGATGGGAGCACTAGCGGCTCCGTTCTCCTTTCATTGTGATAGCTCCTGGACTTTGTAATTTTGAGAGGATGCATGTTCACCGTTTCCTTAACACGTTCCATTTCCACTTCGCCAATCGTGTCCGAGATCCACTTCGCCGCACGAGGCTCACTGGTATGCAAAAAGATTTTGGTGGCCGGCTGCGACAGCATTGCCTCAGCTTCGTGCCCGTAGCGTACTTCAAGTTGGCTCCGGCCTTGGAAACCGATCACGACGGGATTCCCGCATTTCCGATTCTCGGTCAGCGCAGTGTGCAATTGCGGCAGTCGCTGAAGACTAGCGAGTTCATCAAGCACAAACCATGCGTGACGCATAGCAGGATCGCCCTGGTTCATCAATCGCAGCACTAACGTATCCAGCCATAGGCTCATGAGGGGCAACAGCCGCTCGCGGAATCGAGGAGTCGAGGTCAGGAATATCCAGCCACTACGCTGTTGTGCCCATTCTTCGGTTGTCCATCTCTGCTTCGTCTCACTCTCCTTCGGCAAGAGCTTCAGACTGTCAGCAACCATGTTGAGCGCGCCTAACACGCCGCCGCGCTGTGGGCCCGCACCGCGATAGATGAATGCAGCCAGTTCGGTCCCCTTCAAGAGGCGATCTAGTTCTTCCTCGTGACTCATCCACCGGACCAGTTCCTCAGGCGTCGGTTTCAACGTGAGCAAGTGCGCGAAGATCTTTCGCGGACCCTCGACGAAGAATGTATTCTCGTGCGGCTTGTCGGGGAACAGCGACGTTGCTAGCGTCAGCGCCTCCGCCTCATGCATAACTTCATCGGACGGGGACCAGTAAGGACAACGTACGTCTAGCGGATTCAGGATCAGATCGCCGCGGGCAGGATTGAAAAACTGCGGCGTGTGTTCGAGCGCCGGATCATACACGATGGCCGTCTCGCCCCGCTCGGCGATCTGCATTA
>CAWBJV010000003.1:0-622496 GCA_963789205.1 uncultured Acidobacteriaceae bacterium | reverse complement strand
TTGAACCGATATTTGTTGATTCTCAAACGCTTGATTTTCGAATCGAGCGTCCGCGCTGGCAGCCCCAGCTTAGTAGCAGCGCCTGATGGTCCCGAGATCCGGCCATGAGTTTCTGCCAGCGCGGTTTCAATCATTTCTTTCTCCTGCTTCACGAGGGCACCGTTAAGCGTGCTCGCCCGGCTACGGGCAACGGGAAATGCCCGCCTGAGCCACGTCTCATCCACTGAAAAGGTTTCGCCCTCGCAGAGGATTACAGCGCGCTCAATTACGTTTTGTAGTTCACGAATGTTCCCAGGCCAGTCGTATGCCTGTAATAATCTAAGACTCTTCTTGTCGATCGTTCTGAATTTCTTTCCAGCTTTCTTGCCGAAACGGTCGATGAAATACTCAACCAGCAAGGGAATGTCGGCTACGCGTTCGCGCAACGGCGGTACATCGATAGGGACTACGTTCAGTCTATATAGGAGGTCTTCACGGAATTTGCCTTCGGCTACGAGAGTGTTCAAATCACGATGAGTAGCGGCGACAACTCTAACGTCGATGAGTATTGGCTTATTGCTGCCGACGCGCTCAATCTCACGTTCTTGCAGCACTCGCAACAACGCGACTTGGACCTCGGGAGGAAGGTCGCCGACTTCGTCCAGAAAAATTGTCCCGCCGTTGGCCGATTCGAAACGTCCGAGGCGACGCTGGGTTGCGCCGGTGAAAGCGCCCTTCTCGTGACCGAAAAGCTCGGAAGCAATCAGCGATTGTGGGATTGCAGCGCAATTCACGCCGATGAATGCTCGATCTGCGCGATTGGATCGCTTGTGGATGCTGCGAGCGATCAACTCCTTTCCAGTACCGGTTTCGCCGAGAATCAAGACTGTGGAATCGGAGGAAGCTAGCTTAGCGATTTGGCGTAACACCTTCCGTAGCGCTTCCGAGGAGCCGACGATGTCCTCGAACATCGAGTCACGATCGATTTGCTCTCGCAACGCCAGGTTTTCATTGCGTGTCCTTTGCTCCGCTCGGACGCGGTCATCGATGTCAGTTCCGGTTGCGTACCAGCGAATCACTTGCCCCTGGTCATTTCGGAAGGGGTTGTAACGAATAAGAAACCAACGATATTGGCCGTCTTTCCGGCGAGCCCGCTGTTCAATTTCGAATGGAACCCCACGAACGAGAGCAGTCTTGCGCTCCTCGCGTAATCTCTCCAGGTCATTGGGGTGGAAGATTCGTTCCCGAAAGTGCGGAGCGATCAGGTCTTCCGCAGCCAGACCCGTGTAGTCGAGCGTCGCTTGGTTGGCGTATATGGGGGTACCGGAGGGATCCTGGACAACAATTGTCTGCGGTATTAAGTCGGTGATGCGACGAAGTTCGCGTTCATCTTCTCGGAGCCTCGCTTCTGTTTGCTTGAGGGTTTCGATATCGGTGCATGTTCCATACCACCTGACAATCCTGTCAGTCTCGTCTCGTAGCGGCTCAACCCTCATGAGAAACCAGCGAAACACTCCATCATGGCGACGGAGACGGGCTTCCATTTCACCTGGTTCACCTGATGCCAACAGGCCCTTCCATTTCTGCAGCAACAGGACTCGGTCCTCTGGGTGGATAGCAACTTGCCAACCCGATCCATGGGACTCGTCAGCGGAAAGTCCTGTGTATTCGTGCCAACGTTTGTTAAGGAACTCGTTCGAACCATCCGGCAGAATGGACCAGGCCAGCGTCGGGATCGTATCGATCACCTGCCGAAGTTTCTTTTCCGAATTTCTTAGCTCGTCAAGTGCTCTCTCGAGTGCCTCTTGCGATCGCTGATATTTCACAGAAGCCATCGCGGGATTATAAGTCATCTTTCCTGATCAAAGAGGAATTCCTTAAAAATCAGGACGATGTGCCAGTCTAAGTTCAACTGCAACAGGTTATTGCGAATGGTCTACGACTTGCACTGCCACTAACCGTCTTCCGGAGCCGGTGCGAATGACGCTGCGGATTGAACGATCCAAAGGACGGATTCGGCTCAGCGGCGAACTGCGATTCGGGGATTTGGATCAAGTGCAAACCGAAATCGAGCGCTGCGAATCGCCAGTCGTTTTGGATCTGGAGGAAGTGGATCTTATCGATCTCGAAGGTGTTCGTTTTCTCAACGCATGTGAGGCGAAAGGGGTCTCGATCCTGCACTGTTCGCCTTACATCAAGGAATGGATGCTGCAGGAGCGAGGTCATAGGAAAGAGCGTCCAGAATCATTGTGATGGGCCTTATGTCCGACAAACGAGATCGGCTTACAAACGCTGATGCGCGTGAGAGGAAATGAAAGGAAAAAAGGAAAACAAAATGAAACCTAACGGGAGAAACGTCATGACGAAGCTTTATGCCGTTGCTGCACTTGCTTTTCTGCTGATGGGTGCGACTCTGAACGCTGGCGCGGCGGGTCCCGCGCCGACTGGCATCAAGAACGTGGTCTTGGTGCATGGCGCATTCGCCGATGGCTCTGGATGGGAAGCCGTCGCGAAGATCCTCGAGAAGGATGGCTACACGGTGTCGATCGCGCAACCCCCCGAGACCTCCTACGCCGACGACCAAAAGTACACGAAGGCCGCCATCGACGCCATGGGGGGGCCGGTCGTCCTGGTCGGCCATAGCTACGGCGGGTCCATCATCACCGAGGCCGGCAATGATCCAAACGTTGCGGCACTGGTCTACATCGCCGCTTTTGCACTCGATGACGGTGAGAGCTGTGCGTCAATCGAACAGGCCCTGCCGCAAGCCTCCAAGGCGTTCAAGCCGGACAGCAACGGCAACTGGTGGATAGAACAGGAGCATTTCGCGGCCGACTTCGCGGCGGACGTCCCGCCGGCCGAGTCCCACTACATGGCTATATCGCAGGTGCCGATCTCCACCGACTCGTTCACCCACAAGGTCACGTCGCCCGCTTGGAAGTCGAAACCCACCTGGTACATGGTGGCCACCGCAGACCGGTCGATCAATCCGGACCAGGAGCGCATGATGGCGAAGCGCGCCAAGGCCAAGACGGTCGAAGTGAATGCCAGCCATGTGGCCTACATGTCTCACCCGAAGGAAACGGCCAAGCTCATCGAAGAGGCTGCCACCTCCGCACCAGCCAATCACTAATTCCTCAACCAAAGAGCCTTCCTCCGCCGATTCTCATGACATCGGCGGAGGATGAAAATGGTCGTCTGGGGAGAACACAATGAAGGATCAGATCACCATAGAAGGACATGACGGCGCGTTTGCCGCTTATATCGCGCGGCCGAAGGCCCTCCCGGCTCCCGCCGTTGTCGTTCTGCAGGAGGTGTTCGGGGTGAACGCCGACATTCGCAAACACTGCGACGAACTGGCGGAACAAGGCTTCCTTGCGGTCGCGCCGGACCTGTTCTGGCGGCAGGAGCCAGGCGTCGACCTTACTGTTAACTCCGAGGCCGACTGGCAACACGGCCTTCGTCTGTACGGAGCTTATGACCGAGACGCGGGCGCCAAGGACGTCAAGGACACCGTCAACGCAGTACGCAACCTCCCGGAGTGCAACGGCAAGGTTGCGGTCCTCGGCTATTGCCTCGGCGCGCTGATGGTCTTCCTGACAGCGGTGCGCTGCCACGGCGTCGACGCCGCGGTCGCTTATCACGGCGGCGATACTGAAAAATATCTGGGGGAGGTCGATGGGCTTAGTGCGCCCCTTCTAATGCATCTGGCCGAGGAGGATGAGTTCATTTCCAAGGCCGCGCAAGCTGAGATTAAAGCCGCACTTGCTAAGAGACCAAACACGACAGTCTATAGTTATCCGGGTCAGAGTCATGCCTTCTCTCGGCTAAATGGGGCGCATTACAATGCCGCCGCGGCAGCGCTCGCCAACGGGCGGACAAGCGAATTTCTACATCAACAACTGCGGTGATTGTTATTAAATCGTTTTTGGCTGGGGTGGAATTTGAAAAGGTTTTGTACCCCCCCCCCCCCCCCCCCAATTCGCGCTAAGCTATTCTGATTAAAGTACTTAGCTCTATCAACTACATGAATAAGGACTTAGCTGGTGTTTCTGCGATTTGGCGTGCACTTGCCGAGGTGCGGGATCGCCACTTTTTGCTGCTTATCGTCTACTTTGCTTCAACTTTTCAAAGAGCGCCGAAGATGGTTTTTGCGGCGGATGTTGGGTCCGTCTCTGGAGACGGGCACAGTTTTCGATATTGCACTGTCGGGGAATTATTGCGCGATTGCGATTGCGTGTCTGTGATGGCGGTACAAGAAAAATGTGATGATAAAAATGCGCGAAGTGTAGGGCACCCTCCGTGTTGCCTCTGCTAGCGAGATCAATAGCCTGGGACACCCGACCGGGTGGCAAAACTTCTCTGATGCCATCGTCCGTGGTGCTCACCCTTCGAAAACCGCGAAGGGTTAGGCAGCCGAAGTTGTGGTTGGGCAAGGCGGGCAACCCCCCCTTCGATCCGTGTGCGCTCGCGACCTCGAAGGCATATAATCGCACCCCTCAAGAGCAATTGGGTCCCACAAATTCTGAGTAAAAGGAGAGCTATATGTCAAAGTTCAGCAGACTCATGTGCCTAGGCCTCGGCTTAGGGATTCTAACGGTCGCAATTGGAACGCTCTCGACTCCTCCGGCGGCAGCTGCCCCCGGACCGACAAATGTGATCGTAACCAACACGCCGCTACCGGTACAAGCGCCGAACTCAAACACCACCCCGCTCCCTGCCAACGTGACAAATTTTCCAAGTACGCAGAATGTCAGCGGGACGGTGAATGTTGGGAACTTTCCGGCGGCCCAGAGTGTGACGATTACGAATCCGCAAACGCAGCCGATCCCTACGTCGGACGCGCAGAACCAGCCGTTTGGTATCTTGCTGAACCCCGTCCTCACAGACGGCTCAGGCCGTGGTACCGCAGGCTTCACTGTGCCTAGCGGACAACGCCTGATTATCGAGTTCATCGGCGGCAACGTCTGTCTTCCGGTCGGTCAAAAAGCGATATTTGACGTGGACGTTGTGGTTGGGACCGCAGAGGTCGGCTATGTCTTGCCGGCGATCGCAGAAGGGACCTTCAATTTATTTGGGGGCGGGCCATGCGACAACTTTGCTGTCACCCAACAGGTGCGGATCTACGCTGAACCCAATTCAACTGTAACTGTGGGTGTCGTACGCAGCGATTCAACTGGCGGTACGTTTGCGGGGGTGGGAGTTTCAGGACACCTGGTGAACACGCAATAGTTGGTAATTGCCGGGTGCCCCATCCTTGCGCGTTCTGTGCGCAAGGGCGGGATTCCACAACCGGCGATCCACGGGGTTTTGATCGCGCGGATCCGCCGCCAAAACCTAGGAACACGTGACGTCAGTGGAATCCCACCCTAACGTCGAAAAGCACGACGTTAGGATGGGGCACCCGGCAGTCTTACGGAGTCGGCAGTTGTGCAGGGCCCCTTCTCGAAAAGCGCGAGGAGGGGCGCACCCCCGGCGCGGGTACGGGGTGTATACTCCCCATTGGGCCAGCTCGATGGCCAGCACAGTTCTCAAGGCTCGAATCCATTCCCCAAATCCTAAGCGAGGGTGACGTAGTATGAACCACTTCTCTGCGTTATTAGTTGCCATCTCCATTACCGCATTGGCTCAGGCACAGACGCGAGCTCAGGTATGAAACCGATAATTCTCATCTTTATCTGCATGGCCGGTTTGGCGCTAGGGCAGGACAAGCCGCGTGTTTTCGTGCAGGGGAA
The DNA here is from genome assembly GCA_963789205.1 of uncultured Acidobacteriaceae bacterium. Taxonomy (GTDB): domain Bacteria; phylum Acidobacteriota; class Terriglobia; order Terriglobales; family Acidobacteriaceae; genus Acidiflorens. The sequence goes on along the minus strand of CAWBJV010000003.1, from coordinate 616,782 downwards.
AGGCTCACAAAATGTGACCACCTCTGGATCGGAAGCAGGTGGGAGGTATTGGGGATCATGGGGCTCGCGATCGTCGCTTGATTCTCACGACGAGGCGATGGAGGTCACCAAGGACTTGCAGAAAAACTGCTCCGGCGTAATGGTCACGCTCAACCAGTCGAATACTGACTATACCGTCATGCTGAACCGGGAGTCCAAACACAATCGGGGACTGCTGCTTACAAATAGTCAAGTCCAAGTCGCCAATCGGCTAGGCGATGTTCTCGGCGCCAGGGCCACGCGGACAGTGGTAAACGCTTCCAAAGACGCCTGTCGATTGATACTGGCCGACTGGGGTCAGCACGGCAGGATTGAAGTTCCGGATTCCCCGACTCCTGCTCCAGCTGCCGCTCCTGTTGTGCCTGCCACGCCACCATTTCCGACCGAGACAGCAAAGATTGGGACAGTATCAGCAGTCCAGCCCCAGCCCATGACAGCCGCCGCAGGGCTCACTGCAACTGTGACTAAGACCGAGAATGAGTCTCCCCCTTCGGTACTAGCGCAGCGGTATCGAAGGATGACCCTCGCCCGGCAATCGTTGCAGCGATTTCAACGATGCGTGACGCTGAGATCCCCACTAATTCAACAGCGGGTCTCGCCGAGGATCTGATCGGAGTTTGGTTTACGGGAAGTCCGACTGTGAGACACAACGGGATTGAAATCTCCGGTGTTCAGCCCAAGGGCCCAGCAGACAACATCGAAATGAAGCCGGGTGATGTGATCCTCGCTATCGACGGCCACTATCTTTACACGATTGACGAACTCCGCGCTGAGCTTCTACGGCATGATCCGGGTGCGCGGATGGCAATACGATACCGACACTACCGATTTACTTCCGAAAATTATCTCACCCTTAGCTCTAAGGACCCGGCTCTCCACAGATGATGTGGCGCACTTCCCCGCTAGAGTGGCCCACCCGCCATTAATTTACGTGACTCGGCCGTAGTGATGGGAGGAAAATTAGCGTAGGGATGTCATGAAAAGGATTTACCCACAAATGTTCCTAACGCTGGGAGCACTCGTAGAGACTGCTAATCTCAAGCTCAAATTGCCTGTCAACAAACTTGCCATAGATCAGTCCTCGCCCGGGCACCCAAGGGAGTTGATGCCTTCGGAGTTCAAAAAACAGCCGTCGAAATATTTACCCTGTGGGAAAAGTGGTGTCGTGAGTTTGAAATGGGAGCCTCACTTGCCAGCATTCAGCGCTTGCTGGAGGTAGTCTCCAAGCCTGCCTGCGAATTCAGGGAGCATGGGGAGTTGTTGCTGGAATTTAACGGACGCCTGATAGACGAAGTGAGTCTCAGGCATTGTTGGACTCTGAGCATGCGGGAAGCGGAGATGTATGAGCACTGGCAGAAGGGATGGGAACCTATCATTGACCGATTCCCCGGCACCATAAGTGATATCGAAGAGGCGCAGAAATGCTTCGCCCTATCTAGATACGCCGCGTCTGTGTTCCATAGTATCCAAGTGGTTGAATCAGGGCTAGTAGAACTCGGGGTGTTCATTAAAGTGACTGATCCGAAATCAGGCTGGACAGCGGTTGCAAGTGAACTCAAGAAAATAGTGTCGAAGAAACGTGACGATATGACAGATTTCGAGAAGCAGAATTTCCAGTTTCTTGAGCAAGTTCACGGGACCGTCGAAGCACTAAAAAATGCTTGGCGAAATAAAGTGAGCCACGTCCAAGGCAAAATCATCCTCATGACCAGGGAGTTTAGTCCTGAGGTAGCGGAGGAAGTTCTGTTTGCATCGCGATCCTTCATGAGAGGTTTAGCTACTGGACTGCCGGCGAAAATGGAGCAGGAATGACAAAGCGAAGGATCCGATCTCCGGCCCGCGTAACGAGGAGTCGAACGGTGTCGACGATTCGGCAGGCCGCTTCTCGAAAAGTGCGAGAAGTGGCGCACTCCGAGTTATTTCGCTCAATGTCAAAAGACAAACCCGCGTTATAATTTCTCGTTAAAGTGACCCACCCGCCTATGCTTCAACGGTATGCCTTCAGCTTCTACGAGGTAACGTGCCGCCTAGAATCACTACGCGCAACGGCACGCGTGTACGAAGGCACTACGTATTTAAAAGAGCTTTACGACCACGCTCGTGGAGACCTACTAAACTGTCTTTCCGAGATGCAGACAGAATGTGACAAGCTGGCACTCGTTAATACTTCCAATCTGATTTCACATCTTGAGTCTGAGGTAAACCGAAAGGGTAAGGACTATACATATAATGATTTACTCAACGGTCTGAACACTTTGAGTTTTTGCTTTTCCGCCGAACTCAGAAAGCACTTCTTTTTCGGGATTCAGGATGACAAGAATAAGTACTTTCAGAAGGACGATTTGCTTGGCACAAGGGTTAATACTGCATTCCCGTCATGTGTAACCGAAGGTCGGGATGCTGGCAACTGCTATGCGCTCGAGCAATACGAGGCGACTGGTTTTCATTCGATGAGGATTCTTGAGCGTGGCCTAGGCAGCTTGGCAAAGAAGTTTGGCGTGGATTTTAACCACACTAACTGGCACAACGTTATCGAAGAGGTCGAAAAGAAAATTAGGAAAATGGACTCAACCTTTGGTGCTGACTGGAAGGAACAGCAGAAATTCTGCTCGCAAGCAGCCACACACTTCATGTTCTTGAAGGAAGGCTGGAGGAACCACGTCATGCATGTGAGAGACGTGCCTTATGACGAAGGCAGGGCGCTCAGCGTGTTTGGGCACGTGCGAGAGTTTATGCAGGCACTGGCCGAAGGTGGCTTGGCGGAATAGCTGGGAGTACGGTCTTCTTTCGGCCGGATGGGCCAAATCAAGATGGGGAGTATAACGCGGGCTGAACGTCGACCGAATCAATCTGTGCGTGCGCCACGTCTCGCACCATTGATTGACATGAATCCGCCTTTTCAATAGGGTTGGAAGCCGATGACCCGAAGCCAGCAGCCTGCATTGACACTCTTTGCCGTTGGGATGATCGGCCTCGGCATCCTCGCTCTGGTCTATGGCGATTTCGCGTTGGTGTGGCAGCCCGTCGCCTCGTGGATCCCAGGCCGGACGGTTCTCGCCTATGTTTCGGGTCTCATCATGCTATTCGGTGGTGTTGGCCTGCTTTTTAGAGCCACGGCGGCATGGTCGGCTCGCATCCTGTTTCCATATCTAATCGTCTGGCTCCTGCTGAAGGTGCCCGCTCTGGTGGTGGCGCCGCAGATGGAAGCGGTTTGGCTCGGCTTTGGCGAGCTTGCTGTGCTGCTTGCGGGAGGATGGATTTTGTTTGCCAGGCTGGCCGGGCTGCGAGAGGGATCGCCGCTGACATTTGCCACGGGCGAGAACGGCATCCGCGTTGCACGAATGCTCTTTGCGGTTTCTCTCATACCGATCGGACTCTCACATCTTGTGTATGTGAAGGAGACGGCTGAGTTGGTGCCGGCGTGGCTTCCTTATCGCGTTGGCTGGGCCTACCTGACGGGCGCCGGACAGATTGCCTGCGGGCTCGGCGTGCTGTTCTCGATCTTTCCGCGAGTGGCCGCGTGGGCGGAGGCGGGCATGATAAGCCTGTTTACGCTTCTCGTTTGGGCTCCTGCGATTCTGGCCGCCCCGAGGACACGGCTGCCGTGGACGGCGTTCTTCATCTCATGGGCAATCGCGTCTGCCGCGTGGGTCGTGGCGCAAAACGTCGTAGCGCAAAACATGGCACCGAAGCAAGCTGCCAAGGCGGGCGGGCAGTCCGCAGCGAGGGAGTCGGTTGGCGTAACCCGCACTGCCCCGGTATCATAAATGCGAGCGTTGCATGAGACCCTTGGGAATGCGACCCTTGGCAATGCGAAGCTTGGGAATGCGAAGCTTGGCGTGAATTGTCACTTTGAATTTCCGCGCCGCCCAACATGCTGCAGAAACGGATTGACGATCAGCCGACCATCTCGCGGGAGAACATCCGCGAAGCTGAAGGCATTTTCCTGCAGCATCTCCGTCGCGTCGGCTTGAAGCAGACCGAACAGCGCAACGCAATTCTGCGGACGTTCCTTGAAACTCGTGAACATCTTTCGATCGACGAATTGCATCGGCTGGTCAAAAAAACCGATCCGCGCATCGGTTTCACCACTGTCTATCGGACGCTGAAGCTTCTGGCGGGTTGCGGACTGGCCAGCGAAGTCGCTTTTCATGACGGCATCGCGCGTTACGAGCATCAGTACAACCGACGCAGTCATCACCACATGGTGTGTACCGAGTGCGGCGCCTCGGTCGAATTTTTCTCGGAGCAAGTTGGAGCGATCGAGCGGGAGATCGGACACAAACACCGTTACGTTACCACCCGCCACACTTTCCAGATCTACGGCGTTTGCGAAGAATGCCGCGATCGGAAGAAGACGAATGGACGCCGAATTGTCTAGCCCAGCGAATATTCCCCCGAATAGTCCGGTGAGTAGTTCAGTGAGCGATCCGGCGATTCCGGCGCAAGGGTCGGTGAAGTGTCCGCATTGTGGAACCGTGATGCCGGCGAACGCGGCGTTCTGTCCGGGATGCGGATGGTCGATGACGCCGCTTCCTCCCGCGGAACGGGCGGCCGCGGTGGCCGCTTATCTCCCTTTGGTTCCTCCCGGAGTGCTGTTGTTGCTGCCGGCATTTCGTAATAACCGCTTCGTCCGCTTTCATGCCTGGCAAAGTATTTTGCTTTGGGGAGTTTTCTTCGTTTTGACCATCGCCGCACTCTTTCTTTCGAATGTCGCTGCCGCCATGGTGTTTCTGCTGTTTGGACTTCTGGTTTCGCTTGCGATGTTGTTTCTGTGGATTGTTCTGTCGCTCAAGGCATGGCAGGGCGAGCGCTTCGAGTTGCCGCTGTTTGGGGACTTGGCGGCGCGTCTATGCTAGGTTCCAGGTGGCAGGTGTCAGGTTTCAGGAAAAACAAAATCAAGTTTTATTTCACCGTTGCGGTTTTCCTGACACCTGACACCTGACACCTTGCCGTTCTGGGGCTCATCGTTCAAAATAAACGATTCACTATGCATCTCAGGAGATCTCATTGAGCCAGCTTCAGCGCGTTAAGATCAGCGCTCTCGGCACCTACGTTCCGCCTCGGCTTCTTACTAACGCAGACCTCGAAAAGCTTGTCGATACCAACGATCAGTGGATCATGGAGCGCGTCGGCATCCGCGAGCGTCATCTGGCAGACAAGGGTGTTGCGACCAGCGATCTTGCGACCGAGGCGGCGAAGAAGGCGCTTGCCGAGCGCGGCATCGACGCGTCCGAACTCGACGCGATTATTGTGGGAACGGTTACGCCCGACATGTTTTTCCCCTCGACCGCTTGTCTGGTTCAAGACAAGCTCGGCGCGAAAAATGTTTGGGGATTCGATCTCTCGGCTGCCTGCTCGGCGTTTGTTTATGCGTTGCAGACAGGAGCGCAGTTCGTCGCTACCGGATCGCATAAGAAAGTGCTGGTGATCGGCGCGGATGTGATGTCGTCGATCATCGACTACACCGACCGCGCGACCTGCGTTATTTTTGGCGATGGCGCGGGCGCGGTGCTGCTCGAACCGGCGGAAGACGAGTCGCTCGCTCTCATTGACTTTCTGCACGAAGTGGATGGATCCGGTGGGTGCTCGCTTTACATGCCTGGTGGCGGGAGCCAGAATCCTTCGACTCACGAGACGGTCGACAAGAAGATGCACTTTGTTCATCAGGACGGGGCAGCGGTTTTCAAGTTTGCGGTGCGCAAGATGGCGTCGCTCTGCGAAGAGATTCTCAAGCGCAACAACATTAAGGGCAGCGAGATCGACGCCTTCATTCCGCATCAGGCGAACAAGCGCATCATCACGGCGACTGCCGATCGTCTGAATATGCGTCCCGAAAGCGTGATCATTAATATCGAGAGTTACGGGAACACAACCGCGGCAACGATTCCACTGGCGATGGAAACGGCGCGCCAGGAAGGCAGGTTGAAGAAGGGAAGTCTGGTGCTGCTGGCGTCGGTGGGTGCGGGATTTACGAGTGGAGCGACACTCCTCAGATGGGCGTACTAGGAAAAGGTGTCAGGTGACAGGTGCCGGGTTTCAGGAAAAGCAAATTGCTACACGGGTTTTGCTTTGACCCGCGACTTTGCACCGGAGATCCGGTTGTCTCAAGAAGCCTTTTGCGGTGAGACTTGGAAACGATTGATTAGGCCGTTCAGAATTCGTCCTACTTCTTCTGTTTCCGATTCCAGGATTTCGAATGCAGGCTGATCGATGTATTCGAGAGCTCGTGCTATCGATATTTGGGTTTCTAGCTCCAAGAGGGATCCTCGGGCCTGATAGAGGAAATGAACCAAGTCTTTGTGGGAATGTCGTCCTTTTCCTTCTGCGATGTTACTTGGGACCGACACGGCTGCGCGCCGCATCTGTGGGCTTAGTCCGTAGGTCTCATCCTTCGGAACCCTTCGAGTGCAGCGGTAGACATCCAATGCGAGGCGCTTCGCCTTTTGCCACGCAATCAGATTGCGATAGTCGCCCGACATGAGATCTCGCGAGTAAAGATTAAGTGCCATACGAAATCGTCGCAGTGATGTTCGTCACGAGTAATTTGGTCGGTTTTGTTTTTCCTAAGACCTGAGACCTGACACCTGAAACCTGGCACCTAAGACCTGAGACCTATCTCCGCTCCTACCAGCGATTCGATAATCTTGAATCCATCGGTGCCGCCTAGTTCGGGTTCGGCGGCGCGCTCGGGATGGGGCATCATGCCGAGCACGTTGCGTCCGGGGCTGCAGATGCCGGCGATATTTTCCAGCGATCCGTTGGGATTCGCTTCCGGTGTGATTTCGCCTTGTGGGTTCGTGTAGCGGAAGACGATGCGATTGTCGCGCTTCAGTTCGGCGAGCGTCGCGTCATCGCAAAAATAATTGCCTTCCATGTGGCCGATGGGGATGGTCAGCACTTCGCCCTCGCGGCACGTGTTCGTAAACGGCGTCTCGTTGCTTTCGACTCTCACCTGCACGGGCTTGCAAACATATTTCAGTCCGATGTTGCGCATCAGCGCTCCCGGCAGCAATCCCGCCTCGCACAAAATCTGGAAGCCGTTACAGATGCCGAGGACTAGTCCGCCGCCGGCGGCGAACTTGCGGACGGATTCCATGACCGGGGAGAACTTGGCGATGGCGCCGGTGCGGAGGTAGTCGCCGAAAGCGAAGCCTCCGGGGACGATGATGGCATCGCAATTCTCGAGGTCGTGCGAGTCGTGCCAGAGGAACGTTACGGGCTGCCTGGCGACTTGCTGGATGGTCCAGTAAGCATCGTGATCGCAGTTCGATCCGGGGAAAATAATGACGCCAAATTTCATCGAAACCTCGAGTTAGCTATATGTGAAATATCCAGATTCGATTGGACTTAGAGGTACAAGAATGATCTATGGTGACAAGACTGGTGTTCCTAGGTCAAGGAAAAAGCGCGGCTTCTTCTATTCTGTAAACCCAAGCGCTTAGGAATTGTGATAGAATTCTAGTGGGTGCCGACAGTTCTCAGATTTGATGGACTGCGCGTCGCGGTCTATCCAAACGATCACAGACCGGCTCACGTCCATGTGATTGGACGGGGCTGTGAAGCGGTATTCAACCTGAACTGTCCAGCGGGGCCGGTGGAGCTTCGGGAGAATTACGGGTTTTCAAGACGGGAACTCACGCACTTCCAAAGTGTATTGACGAAACACTTGAAGGAGCTTTGCCGAGCATGGGAGGGAATTCATGGCATTGCATGACAATTTCGAACTGGCGAACCAGCGGGCCAAGGAACTGCAAGAGGCTGTTCCCAAGGCTGTCTCGGCGCATTACGACCGCAAAAGCGGCCATATCGTGATCAGTCTCAGCTCAAAATTGCTTCTGAGTTTCTCACCGCGGGATGCACAGGGTTTGGAAAACGCCAAGCCATCGCAACTTGACGAAATTGAGATCACTCCATCCGGTTTCGGAATTCACTTTCCTAAGCTCGATGCAGATCTCTACGTACCGGGCCTCTTGGAGGGCTTCCTTGGCTCAAAGAAATGGATGGCGTCCAAGCTTGGTCAAGTTGGCGGGCTATCCAGAAGCAGAGCCAAGAGAGCAGCTTCCAAAATAAATGGCAGGCTCGGAGGAAGACCCAGGAAAGCAGTTCGAGGCTAGTGCCGGGACAGGCAGTTTCTTCCTAAATTAGCCCTGCGGGCACCTGCGCCCAGGGCTCGAAAACCGCGAGCCCTAGGGTACCCGGCGACGGAGCCGTTGGAGCCGGACTGTTCGGCGCAGCTTCGGGCTGCGGGGTCTGGCCCTCCTGGACTGAGCCATTGTTGTCTGGGCTCGATCCAGGGTTGAGATTGAAACGGTTGTCATCATAGTTGGAGCCAGGGTTCGAGCTATGATCCGAGTTTGATGGTCTCAGGCTTGCCGACGGGTCGCGGTCGGAGGAATTCGGGGATGAATCCGGTCTGTACGGCGGCGGATTGTCGGACCAGTCATAGCTGTAATCCGGATAGTAAGAGTAGGCCGGCCACGCGCCATACCAATAAGGGCCATACCACCACGGATTCCAGGCAAACGCCCAGGACGGTCCCCAATAAAAACCCCAATACGGCCAGCCGACGCCGAAGCCCCAGCCTCCCCAGCCCCACCCGTGGCCCCAGCCGTAACCCCCCCAACCGCCTCTCCAACCATTACCACCGCGACCGAAGCCCCCGCGGAGGGGTACGCCGAAATCGGATGTGACTCTTCCTCGTTCCGAAGCGCCACTTGACGAGCCAAACGAATGCCAACGTCCGTCGGCACTTCCGGCGTTGTGAGCGGAGAGGCTTGAGTTGTTGGCCGAGCCTCCGGAATTGCGCCCTGCGGTGGAACGCGCGGAACTACCCGCGTTGCCGAAAGAATGCCACTGGCCATCATTGATTGCAGCATGAATATTCGACGACCGTTCTGACGACGACCGTCCTAACGATGACCGACCGCCCGACGAGCCTGCACTGCGGCTCGCTCCCATCCCGCTGCCTTGGTAACGACTTCCTCCGCCAAGAGAACGCGCGCCGCCATCGAAGCCGCCGCCACGAATCCCCCGATCGCCACCGCCATAAGGTCCGCCGCCACCATGGAAGCTTCCGCCGCCGCCGTAAAAGCCGCCGCCTCCACCGCCATGGAAACCGCCGCCGCTGCCACCATGAGAACCGCCGCCTCCACCTCCGCTGTGACCGCCGCCTCCGTGCTGAGCGAATGCAGGATTTGTGGTGAGTACAAGGCCGATGAAAGCGGCAAATGCGATGAAGGATCTGCGAAGACCGAATGTGCTCATAATCTGTACCTCCTCCTCGAACCTGGGAGCGCAGTTTCGAGTGAGTAGCCAATGGTGGAAACAGCGGCGCTCTACTTTATGAGATTCTACTGCCAAGCACGAGGTTGCGCGAATGCTAGATCAAATTAACGGTTGTTCTTCGACGGATCCCGGATGACAAGCTTCTGTAATCGCTTTCCAGCGAATCCAGAGTCGCCGTGACCACATGCAGCTGCCGAGCTTCGCTCGGCCTGGACGGGCGAGGGCGCCCGTCCCCACACGAGCACGTTTCTAATACTTCACGATTGCCGCGAAGGATTTGGGATCAAGCGAAGCTCCGCCTACCAGGGCGCCGTCGATTTCTTCTTCGGACATCAGGGCGTGGGCGTTCTCTGGGTTGACGGAGCCGCCGTAGAGGATGCGGAGTTTGCCGGCGAATTCCTGGCCGAAGGATTCGGCGGCTTGGGCCCGGATAATGGCGTGGGCGTCGGCGGCCATCTGCGGGGTTGCGGTTTTTCCGGTGCCGATGGCCCAGACTGGTTCGTAGGCGACCACCAGGTTGACGGCTTTTTTCGCCGAGACTTTGTGGAAGGCGCGGAGACACTGGCGGCGCAGCACGTCGTCGGTGAGCCCGGCTTCGCGTTCTTCGAGGACTTCTCCTACGCAGACGATGGGGATGAGTCCGGCTTCAGCGGCGGACTTTAGCTTGAGGTTGACGGTGTCGTCGGTTTCGCCGAAGTACTGGCGGCGTTCGGAGTGTCCGATGATGACGTGGGTTACACCGACGGCGAGCAGCATGGCGGCGTTGACTTCGCCGGTGAAGGCGCCATCCTTTTCCCAGTAGAGATCCTGCGCTCCGATGGCGACGTTGGAGCCCTTCGCCGCAGTGATGGCGGCATCAATCGCAAGGTAAGTGGGGCAGACGACGATTTCGTCACGATCTTGCTTGCGTTCGCGGTTGCGTTCGGGGCCGTGGACCAGAGGAAGGAAATCGCGGAAGAATTCGCGAGCCTGGTCAGGGGTTTTGTACATCTTCCAGTTAGCGGCGATAAGTTTCTTTCTCATGAAGGACCTTTCTCGAAGATAGCGGAAGTTGTGCGTGGTTCGCGGGACATTTTTTCGGCGGCTCGAACGTAGGCTTTGCAAGTGGCAATGTCGAAGAGCACGAACCGGACTTGCTCGACATGGGCAGAGGGCGGCAAAGCTTCGACGATGGCGCGAACTGCGATTTCGGCGGCCTCATGAACAGGATAGCCGAACGCTCCGGTCGATATCGAAGGGAAGGCCACGGATTTTATTCCGTGATCGTCGGCGATGCGGATGGACTCGCGGTAGCAACTGGCGAGCGTTTCGGCCTCGTGCTGTCGGCCTCCTCGATACACGGGGCCGACGGTGTGAATGACATATTTGGCGGACAATCGTCCACCGGTGGTGATGACAACTTTGCCGGCGGGGAGTGTGCCGATCTTGGCCACGATGCGCTTGCACTCCTGGAGGATCGAGGGGCCGCCAGCGCGGTGAATCGCTCCATCCACGCCTCCGCCGCCGAGCAGATAGGAGTTGGCGGCGTTGACGATAGCTTCGGTAGTCTCCTTGGTGATGTCAGCGGGGCCGTGGAGTTCGAGCGTCTTGCCGTTGGCGAAAGTCAGTCGGGCCGCGAAGTCGGACATAGGGACAGGTATCAGGTGACAGGTGTCAGGTATCAGGCGGTCGGACGTTTGGCATCGCTGGCATGGCGCCCTGACAATACTCAAGGCCCGGCGCTACAAACTGCGATTCACAAAGCAAGAGCTAAAAGGTAAGACCTGACACCTGACACCTGAGACCTGCCACCTGAGACCTATTTTTTATCTGTGAGCGCTTCTACCCCGGGCAGCTTTTTGCCTTCCAGAAATTCGAGCGATGCGCCGCCGCCGGTTGAAATGTGCGTGATCTTGTCGGCTACGCCGGCGGCTTTGACGGCGGCTACGGAATCTCCGCCGCCTACGATCGATATGGCTCCGGGATTTTCTGCCACGGCTTGGGCGATCTTGAAAGTGCCTTTGGCGAAGGGCGGCAATTCGAAAACGCCCATGGGGCCGTTCCAGACGATGGTGCGGGCGCGGGCTACCTCTTCGGAAAAAGTCTCGATCGATTGCGGGCCGATATCGAGCGCCATCATGTTGGCGGGGATGGGTTCGCCATGGCCGACGATTTTGGTCAAGGCGCTGGCTTCGACACGGTCGGCGACGACGTGATCGGTGGGCAACAGGAACTTGAGCTTATGGGTTTTCGCCTGCTGCAGCAGGTTGCGGGCAAGTTCGATCTTGTCCTCTTCGACCAAACTCTTGCCAACGGATTCGCCTTGCGCCTTGAGGAAAGTGTATGCCATGCCTCCGCCGATGATGAGAACGTCGACCTTGCTCAGCAGGTTCTGGATGACTCCGATTTTGTCGCTGACTTTGGCGCCTCCAAGGATGGCGACGAAGGGGTGCTCGGGATTTTGAAGGACGCGACCCAGATATTGCAGCTCTTTCTCCATGAGCAGACCGGCGGCAGATTTCTGCAGGAATTTGGTGATGCCAACCGTCGAAGCGTGGGCGCGATGGGCGGCGCCGAAGGCGTCGTTAACGTAGAATTCGGCGAGCTTGGCGAGTTGCTTCGAAAAATGTTCGTCGTTCTTTTCTTCTTCCGCGTGGAAGCGGAGGTTTTCGAGCAGCAGCGCCTGGCCTTTCTCGAGCTTGAGCGCCATTTCTTCGGCTTCGGGACCAACGCACTCCGGGCAGAAGCCGACGTTTTCGCCGCGCGACAATTCTTTGTCAAGCAGCATGCGCAGACGCTCGGCGACGGGCTTGAGACTCAGCTTGGGATTGGGCTTGCCTTTGGGGCGGCCCAGGTGAGATGCGAGAATGAGGCGGGCTCCGTGACGCAGCGCGTACTCGATGCTGGGCAGGGTTTCGCGGATGCGCGTGTCGTCCATGACGCGACCGTCGTCGAGTGGGACGTTGAAGTCGACACGCATGAAGATGCGGTGGTCGTTCAGCGGGAGATCGCGAATGGAAAGCTTGGACATGAGAAGTACCTGTCGTTAGTCGTTGGTCGTTAGTCGTTCGGCATTTATCGTTGGGGCGCCGTCGTCGTTGGTTCCCGCGGTTCGCTGTCTGCCACGCAGGCTTGGCCACTAGTGAACAGTAAATAGCGAACGTGAGCGACCAACGACTAACGACTAACGACGAATTATTTACAGGCCTTTAGCCGCCATCAGGTTGATCAGATCACGGACGCGGCAGGAGTATCCCCACTCGTTGTCATACCACGAGATCACCTTGACGCAATTGCCACCGACTACCAGCGTCACGGGCGCGTCGACGATGGAGGAGCGGGAGTCCCCTTTGAAATCGGACGAGACCAATTCGTTTTCCTCGAAGCCGAGGTAGCCTTTCAGTGGGCCCGACTCGGAGGCTTTTTTCAGGGCGGCGTTCACTTCTTCGCGCGTGGTCTTTTTCTCTACGAACGCGACGAGGTCGACGACCGAGACGTTGGGCGTGGGCACGCGTATAGAGAAGCCGTCGAGTTTGCCGGCCAGATCGGGGATGACAAGCTTGAGCGCCTTTGCCGCTCCGGTCGAGGTTGGGATCATGTTGATCGCCGCGGCGCGGGCTCGCCGCAGATCCTTGTGCGGGAAGTCGAGGATCACCTGATCGTTCGTGTAAGAGTGGATGGTGGTCATAGTGCCGCTGAGGATCTTGAAGTTGTCGTTCACGACCTTGGCGATCGGCGCAAGACAATTCGTGGTGCAGGAAGCGTTCGAAATAATGTGGTGTTTGGCGGGATCGTACTTCTCTTCGTTCACTCCGAGCACTATGGTGACATCTTCGTTCTTCGCAGGGGCGGAGATGATGACTTTCTTCACGCTGCCGCGCAGATGTTTGCGGGCGTCGGTGGCGTCGGTGAACCTGCCAGTGGATTCAATGACGACCTGAGCTCCGACCGAATCCCAGGGCAGGGCAGCAGGATCTTTTTCTTTGAAAACTTTGATGACTTTGCCGTCGATCGAAATACTGTCGGCGCCGGCGGTAATTTTGTGCGGCAGGTTGCCGAGGATCGAGTCGTACTTCAGCAGATGGGCTAGAGTCTTGGGGTCGGTGAGATCGTTGACGGCGACGAAGTCGAGGTTCTTGTCGGCGAGCGCGGTGCGAAGAACGTTGCGTCCGATGCGCCCAAATCCATTGATGCCAATTTTTACAGCCACGATGCCTCCGAAAGAAATTTTGATTGCCTAACGAAAATACGCGGGAACTGGGAACGACATTTGATGGTAACAGGGTCGAGCAGCTAGCGTAAATATCATGCGCTGCCAGCGGAGAGCGATAACCACAGAGGGCACGGAGGATCACGGAGGGAAGCCACAGAGGAAACCGATGATCGCGGCTCGGAGTTGGCGGTGAAACCGCGGCGAGATTCGATTCATGCAGATGCAGGCGTGATTTCGATGGAGGTGTCAGTGTTGCGCCACAGGAATGGGACACGGGCGAGCCAGTATTTTGCGTTGATCATCCGGCGGACGCGGGCAAACTCCTCCGGCGGCAGGATGCGGGCGGTTGCGGGGAATTCGGGGCCGGTGATTTTTCCACGGATGGTGCAGGGGGCGATCTTGACTTGAGCGTTGTTGCGGACGCGCTTGTATTTTCCGGTTTTGCTGCTGGTCATCAAGTAGAGTTTGTTGTTGTCTTCGGCAAACCAGATGGGCGTGTACACGGCAACGCCATTTTTTCGGAAGGTGGCGAGACTGATGTAGCGCTGGCCCTGGATTTCGGCGGGGATGGAAGCCATGTGGATATTGTAAACAGGGGCAGGCCGATTTCGGCTGGAAGAGTTCGGAAGGCAGAGCCCAAAAGACTGATCTAATTAGCGCGCGGTCACATACAATAGCGGGCTATTGAGACTTTGAAAATGAACGAGACGATATGAGCGAGAGCTGGAAGCGATGGGAGGGCCGCACAGTCGATGGGAGATTTCCGCTACAACGCTACTTAGGTAGTTCCGATCACAGTGCCGTGTTCCTTACCGTCACGCAGCCCAGGGGGAGCGATTCCGAAAAGGCTGCCATCAAATTGATTCGCGCCGGCGCGGGGGACGCGAATCATCAATTTCTCCGATGGAAGGCGGCAAGCGAACTGATCCATCCGAATGTGATTCGTATTTTCGAGGCGGGACGCTGCGAACTGGACGGCACCGATCTGCTTTATATCGTGATGGAGTACGCGGAGGAAAATCTCTCGCAGATTCTTCCGGAGCGAGCGCTGACGGCAGGGGAAGCGCGAGGGATGCTTGCGCCGGTCCTGCGGGCGTTGCAATTTGTGCACGACAAGGGTTTCGTGCATGGACACATCCAACCTTCAAATATTCTGGCCGTTGGGGACCAGGTGAAGCTATCGAGCGACGCTCTGAGCATCGCGGGCGAGAGGAGCGGCGGCGCGCGGGCGACGAGTGCTTACGATTCGCCAGAAGCGGCGACGGGAACGATTTCGACGGCTGGCGACGTTTGGCAGTTGGGGATGACATTAATCGAGGTGTTGACGCAGCACTTGCCGGTTTGGGATCAAGCACGGATGAGCGCGCCGGGAGTACCGGCGGCGGTGCCGGAGCCATTCCGCGAGATTGCAGGACACTGCTTGCAGGTTGATGCGGGGAAGCGATGGACGGTTGGGGAGATTCTTCATCGGGTCGAAGCCGATCGAGTCGAAGCGGTGCGGCGGGATTCGGAGAGAGTGCAACCGGCGCGACCGGTGCCGCCTTTAGCTCAGAGTGATGCTCAGACTAAAAAGATGGCTTCAGCGACCGCGATCGCGGCTCAGCGGAAAGCATCTGCGAAATGGCCCTACTGGCTGGGGTTGGCGGCAGTGGTTGTGGTTGTATTTTTTTTGATTGCGAGACCGAAAACGTCGAGCCCTCCGGCGGATGAGCAATCGACGCAAGCCGAACGGGGCGCGGCCGCCGAAAGCTCCCAACCGGCGCAGACTTCGACCTCGCAGAAACCAAAGCCAAGTTCGGCTGCTCCGGGACATACGAACACCGCCACTACGAGCTCTGACAATCAGAATGGTATTGTGCAGCAAGTGATGCCGCAGGTCTCACCAAGCGCACGCCGCACGATTCAAGGCACTATCAAGGTGCGAGTGAGAGTTGATGTGGACGCCGCGGGCAACGTGGCGAAGACGAAGCTGGAATTGTCCGGGCCGAGCAAATATTTTTCACGCGTCGCAATGGAAGCTGCTCGGGAATGGAAATTTGCTCCAGCACCAGCCGGCGAGTCTGGCGCCAGGGAATGGAAGCTACAGTTCGCCTTCCGCCGGTCGAAGACGGAGGTCTCCGCGGTGCGTCCTGCGCGAAGGGATTTCTAACCACAGAGGAAATCCTTACCACAGAGGACACGGGGGAACACAGGGGAAAACTCTTGATTCGCAATCGACTTATATCAGGTTGAAGAAGTCCCCTGTGAGTCTCTGTGTTCCCTGTGGTGAAGATTTTCGCTCGGGCGCTACGGTTTGCTGTTGGTGGTCATTTGGCGGCGCGCTTCTTCGTAGGCTTGCTGCGGATCGCGTCCGGTGACTTGCTTGTACCAGGCGGGGTGGAAGGTCCAGGCCCAGGCTTCGCTTACGGCGCCGCGAATCATTGCCTCGAATGTGCCCGGCTCCCCGATCGTGCTCTGGTAGATGTGGATGAAGATTCCGCCGAGCATCACGATCGCGGAAATATCGTGGACGACGTAGCTGACGGCCACGGCGGTTGCGCCGAACGTTCTCGCGCCCGCCCACAGGATGGTTCCGGTGATGATGTAGAGAACGCAGCCGACGACGACCTCCCAGAAAAGAAGTTTTTGACCGGCATTGAAAAACCCGGTATCCGGCGGTTCCATCTTTTCTTCGCCGGTGGCGATCTTCTTAATGTTGCGCATCCAGCGGGAGTCGGCCGCGGTCCAGAGCATGGGCCCGAGCCAGTTCAGTACCTGGAATGCGAAGAAGAAAACGAAGGCTACGCCAAAATATGGGTGCAAGGTGCGGGTGAGTTGTCCGCCGCCGAAGAGGGGCGTGATCCAGTGGAACAGCCACGGGAGATAGAGTGCGAAGCCGGTGAACAGCGCGAGGAAGAAGAAGAGCGCGACCGTCCAATGCAGGACGCGCGTGTACACGGGATGGCGCAGCAACTCGCCGCGATAGACGGTGGTGTGGCCGACGGATTCGAAACTCTGGCGAGCCTTGTCGTCGAAACGCTCGACCGCGCTAGACATTCTTATGAGTCCCCGACATTGGAATTGGTCCCATCCTTTTTTGGCGGTTCAGGTTGCGCTACGCGCGGACCGTTAATCGCGTGGTGGAAGACAATGCCGACGGCTCCGAACAATGCGAAGGCTGCGAGCACGGGTTTGAAAAGCCACTTCCACACTGTGTACGTCCAGGGGATCTGCGGATTTTTCGGCAGGTTGCCGTAGCGTTCGGGATCGGTGGCGTCGTGGAGTACGTAGATCACGTGGGTCCCGCCAACGGATTGTGGATCGTAAACGCCGGCGTTCTGCCAGCCGAAATTATCGCGCAGTTGCTTCGCACGCTCCTCGGCGATGAATTTCATGTCGTCTTTGGAGCCGAACTTGAGACATCCGGTCGGACACGCCTTGATGCACGCCGGTTCGAGACCCTCGCCAACGCGGTCGGAGCAGAGTGTGCACTTGTAAACGCGCTTGGTCTCGGGATTGAAGCGCGGAATGTTGAAGGGACAACCGGACACGCAAAATTCGCAGCCGATGCAGTTTTCCTGGTTAAAGTCGACGATGCCATTGGCGTACTTCACGATGGCTCCGTCGGCCGGACATGCCGCCAGACAGCCGGGGTCGGCGCAATGCATGCACTGGTCTTTTCGCATGAGCCACTGGATCGTGCCATCCGGGTTCTGGTGCTCATTGAACTTGATGAGGTTCCAGAAATTCCAGCGCGTCTCAGGCATCGTCTGATAGGTGTTGTCGAAGGTGGTCGGGGTGAACGGCATGTCGTTCCACTCGACGCAGGCGACTTCGCAAGCTTTGCAGCCGATACAAGTGGTGGTGTCGACTAGTTTGCAGACTTCGAGATCGCGCTGCATGCCCTGGCCGGCTGAGGATCCGGAATGGCCTGAGATCATTTCGGCTTGTAGTGCCTTGCGGTCTGCCATCTCCCATCCTCGATCTTAGAATTAAATTGCTAGTGGAGCGCCGGGCGTCCCCGCCCGGCCTTCCAGGTCCGCGCAGGACGGGCGAGACGCCCGTCGCTCCATCGTCTAAATAATCGCTAAGCTTTTTCGATCTTTACCAAAAAGCCTTTAAATTCGGGCGTAAATGCGTTCGGATCAATGACGGTCGGTGTCAGCTGATTCGCCAATGTCTTCGCGGTCCTGCCTTCATCTTCCACGATGCCGCGGAAGCCCCAGTGAATGGGGATGCCGATCTGGAACGTTTCCTTGCCATCGATCTTCATGGGCCGGATGCGGCGAGTGACCATCGCCTTGGCAATGTAGTGAGCGCGCGCGCTGGTGACTTTCACTTTTTCGCCGCCGCGAATGCCCATGCGGTCTGCGAGTTCGGCCGGCACTTCGACGAACGGTTCCGGCACGAGTTCAACGTTCATGGGATTGTTCTTGGTCCAATAGTGATAGTGCTCGGTCAGACGATAGGTGGTGCAGATGACATTGAATCCCTGATCCACCGTCCCGTATTTGTCCATGTCGGTCTTATATCGTTTCACCACCGGATTGTTGGACTGGTTAGGATGCAACAGATTTGCGATCGGGCTCTCGATCGGCTCGTAGAATTCGGGGAAAGGTCCATCCTGCATTCCGCCGAGCGGCACGAACAAACGTCCGATGCCTTCGGGGTTCATGATGAACGGGCCCATGTGATCTTTGGGCGGTGAGTCGGGTTTGAAATCGGGAACGTCGTTGCCCACCCAGCTTTGCTTGGCTTCGTCCCACCAAATCTGGCGACGCGAAGGATCCCACGGCTTGCCGTCAACATCGCACGAGGCGCGGTTATAGAGAACGCGTCGATTCGCCGGCCACGACCATGCCCAGTTGGGATAAATGCCGAGGCCGGACGGGTCTTCAGTCCCACGGCGCTGAATCATGGCGCCGGCTTCGGTCCAAGATCCGGAGTAGATCCAGTTTCCGCAGAGCGTAGTGCCGTCGTCTTTGAGCCAGGCAAAGCCTGGGACTTGCTGCCCAGCCTTGATGGTCGTGTTCGTTTTCGGGTCTGTAATGTCGGCGATCGCCCTGCCATTGAGTTCTTTCGCGACCTCAGCCAGCGACGGGTTGTACGGGTTGGTGTACGCGAAAGACGCATGCAGAACGGGGTCGGGGAACTTGCCGCCCTCTTTCTGATAGAGCTCACGAGTTTTTAAAAAGATGGTCGCGATGATTTCCTGGTCGAGCCGCGCTTGCCCCGGTGGAGGCACAGCAACGTTTTTCCATTGCAACCAGCGAGCGGAGTTCACGAACGTGCCGTCTTTTTCGGCGAAGCCTGCGCCCGGCAAGCGGTACACGGTGGTGTTGATCTGCTTCATTTCGTCCGTGGAAATGCCGGGGGCGCGCCAGAATTCGCTGGTTTCGTCGGGATAGATTTCGCAAACCACCAGCCAGTCGGCCTTTTTCAGGGCGTTGATATTCTTGTTCGAATCGGGGCCGATCATGACGCCGTTCATGCCGAAGGCGAAGATGCCTTTGATCTTGCCTTCGTACATGTCGTTCCAGATATTTACCCAGGAATAGTTGCGGTCGACTTTTGGCAGATAGTTGAAGGCAAAGTCATTCTCTTTGGTCGCCGCGGGACCGTACATGGCTTTCAAAAACGAGACGACGAATTTTGACGTGTTCGACCAGTAATTCATCGAATCCCACGGATCGGGCTTGGACGCCGTCGGAGTTATGCGCTTCACATACGAGGCCAGGTCGACATCGGCGGGGGTCGGGACCTTGAGATAGCCCGGAAGATTGTCGAAAATTCCCGCCAAATCAGTGGCGCCCTGAATGTTGGAGTGCCCGCGGAGCGCGTTGACTCCGCCGCCGGCGCGGCCAATGTTGCCCATCAGAAGTTGCAGGACGGCGGCAGTGCGGATGATCTGCGTGCCGAAACTGTGCTGCGTCCATCCCACCGCATAAATAATGGTGGCGACTTTTCTCATGTCGCCGTCTTTGCGGACGGAGGTGAACAGGTCGGCGGCTTTGAGGAATTGATCCTGCGGAATGCCGGTAATGCGCTCCACCATTTCGGGCGTGTAGCGCTCGTATTGCTTCTTCAACAGTTGATAGACGCAGCGCGGATGCTGAAGTGAGAGATCGAAGGCGACCTTCGGCGGGAGTGAAGGTGGAGGGGGCGTCGCGCCGGGTACAAGAGGGGGAGGGCTCTTTTCGGCAGGCGATCCCGCGACCGGTTTGCCGGCCAGGTCCCCACCTTCTTCATAATTCCAAGTCTTCTTGTCGTACACCTGTTTCTCGGGATCAAATCCGGAGTAGAGGCCGTCTTCGGGCAGCTTGAATCCGTCTTTGATAATGAAGGAGGCGTTGGTGAAGTTGACCAGATAGTCTTTAGCGATGCGGTTGTTCGCGACAGCGTAGTTGATGACGCCGCCGAGGAAGGCGATGTCGGCGCCGGCACGGATTTGCAGATACAGGTCCGCATTCGCGGCGGTGCGGGTCAGGCGCGGATCGACAACAATAGTTTTCGCGTTACGGTGAATTTTGGCTTCAACCGCCCACTTGAAGCCGCAGGGGTGGTTCTCGGCGGGATTGCCGCCCATGATCAACATCATGTCGGTATTCTTGATGTCGATCCAGCCATTGGTCATTGCGCCGCGTCCGAAGGTGGGCCCCAAACTGGAGACCGTTGGGCCGTGTCAAACGCGGGCCTGGTTTTCCAGGTAGCAGACCCCCAGGCTGCGCATACTTTTTACGACCAGATAATTAAATTCGTTGGTATCGGTGCAGCCGCCGGTGAAGGCAATGCCTTCGCAGCGATTGACAGTGTGGCCGGCAGCATCCTTCTCGACAAATGTGTCGTCGCGCGTCTTCTTCACCTTCTGCGCAATCTCGGCGTACGCCTGGTCCCAAGAGATATCTTCCCAGTCGGTGGCTCCGGGACGCCGCACTTGGGGCTTCAGCAGGCGGCGTTCGTTGAGAATGTCCTGCTCAAGAGACGATCCCTTGGGGCAGAGCGTGCCGCGGTTGATGGGGTGATCGGGATCGCCTTCGACGTGCACGACCTGCGGGATTGCGTTCTTGGCTTTGTCGCCCAGGGTGTAGATGATCACGCCGCAACTGACGGAACAATAAGGACAGGTGCTGCGGGTTTCACTGGCGCGGGAAATCTTGAGCGCATTCGTCTGGGCGTAAACCGGAGTCAGATCAAAGCCGAGGGCGGAGAAACCGGCGCCGCCAAGCACGGTGCCTTTGAGAAAAGTCCTGCGAGAGAACTCCATTTTTGTGGCCCCCGTGCTGCGCTTTCCAGAAAGTTACGGAGGTGAATGGTTGCAGACGCCTCGAAAGCGTCCAGCTTGTTCTGCGCGAATGCGAAGAACTATAAACCCGGGCGGGCGGGATCGTCAATCGGGTAAATCCGTGGGCGGGGGGCTAGTACGCGTACGCCCTGAGGAACACGAAAACCACCACACCGGTGATCGAAACGTAGAGCCAGATGGGGAACGTAAAGCGGGCGATCCGGCGGTGCATCGCGAACCGGCCCGTCAGCGAGAAAAAGAAAGTTGTGAGCACCATCGGCAGCGCGACGATGGACAGGATTACGTGGCTGGCTAATATGGAAAGGTAGAGCGTGCGCACCGGGCCATGGCCGGGAAAAATCGTGTCGCCGTGCAGCGCGTGGTTCACGATGTAGCTGACGAGAAAAACGGAAGAGAATGCGAATGCCAGCAGCATGCTCGTGCGATGCGCTTCCCGGTTGTGATGTTTGATGAAATACAATCCCACGCAGAGCGCAATCGCGCATGATCCGTTCAGAAGCGCGTTGAGAGCCGGCAAAAACATCCAGCGCCCGGCGAAATCAGAGGAAGCATGATGCACGTAAAGCAGCCACAGCAGGAATGACACAGCGAAGCCGCTCACCACGATGATCGCCCCAACCACCGGGCGCGGACTAATTCCAGTCTGCTCCATGCCGACAATTAAATCACAACAAGCCATCTGGAAGTCATAGCCCGCCGAAAGCGGGAGCCACCTGGCCGGGTCTATGCTTTCGTGGAAACCGACAGGGGTCGATTTTGCAGGAAGGCGGTGAGCAGCGTGCTATTTACTTGCAGGCCGCCGTTGTAGCTGACCAATCCCTTCCTCTTGAACACATTCATAAACTTACTTACCCTGGCGCGGGTGGTACCAACCATCTCCGCCAGGGTTGATTGGCTCACCTTCAGGGGGCATTCCGGCTTTGATTCGTCGTTTATGTGCCCCAGCAGCAACAGAACCCGAGCTAGTCGCCTTTCGCTGAAATTGAAGAATTGATCTACCAGGTCTTCCTCGATTCGAATGATCCGGGAAAGCAGATATGCATTAAACAGCTTTGCAAACTGCGGGTCTCGCTTGAGCGTGCGAACCGTGCTCTCCTTTCGCAGTCGAGTAATGTTAGATTGCCCGATTGATCTCGCCGTACAAATCCGCAGAGATTGTCCTCCTAGACAGCCTTCGCCAAAAAAGCTGCCGCGCTGCAGGAAGGCGATTACCGCTTTTTTGCGACGCGTGGAGACCGCCGTGAGTTTGACCGTTCCGCTCTGGATGTAGAAGACAGCGTCCGCTGTATCGCCTTGCGAAAAGACGACCTCACTGTCTCGGTAGTTCCGAGCAGTCATCCCAGCGCCGAACTTCTTGCGTAGAACAATGGAACTGAGACCGGGAGCACGTTTACTCGCCATTCGGGTCTGTTCCTACAATCAACTCAGGAAAGTTAATAAGCGAGAATTATCGTAGCTTCCAAGCACCAACTCGTCTAGATGAGCAAATTTGCACACTACCGCTGCCCGGCATTGCGCGACGGGAGACGGGGGACTGATAATCGCTGCATGTCTAATGTCCCCACGTCAAAGCGCTCCATATCTCGTCGCACCATGCCGCCGAACGAATGGCAGCGGCGGATCGCACGGGCGGAGGAACTCGGCGCCCAGTACAGCTTTGCAGCGGAAATCCTGCGCTTCTATGTGGCCATCGCGCGTTTTCAGGAAAATTTCTACGAGGAACTCGGCAAATCGTTCGAAAGATCGAGAGTTGAGGCTGGTCGTGTCGAGTCGGAGCCCTTTGCGCGGCCGCTGCATCCGGAACTGACTGGCCGATTCGGGCGATTTTTGTCTGTGGTCGAGGGGAACGGTCCCGATCCGCTGCGGGAAGCTGCGCGCGAGTTGCGGGACGGCGGCGATGATTCACATTTCCAATTGCTGACGGTTTTCTGGAATGGGAGCGAGACCGGGCCGCTGCCGATGGGTCCTCACGATTTTTTCGCCCGCGCGTTTCTTCAGCCTTACGCGGCAGGCATTCGTTCACGGTCCAATATGCGCTGGAGCGGGCCGACGCCGTATCGGTGTCCATTTTGCAAACGGAAACCGGGCATGGGCGTTCTGCGTCCGTTGGGCGACGGCGGCCAGCGTTCTCTGGTGTGTTCATTTTGCCTGGCGGAATGGGAGTTCCGGCGGATCGTCTGCCCAGGATGCGGGGAAGAGAACCATGCGAAACTTCCGGTCTATACCGCGGAGGAACTCAAGCACGTCCGCGTGGAAGGTTGCGACAGTTGCCGGAGCTACATCAAGACGGTGGACCTTACGAAAAGCGGACTGGCCGAACCTATCGTGGATGAGATGGCATCGATCCCGCTCGACCTGTGGGCCCAGAAGCAGGGATACACGAAACTGCAATGCAATCTGATGCAGCTTTGACCGAAGTGCGTCGATCGGCGAGCGGAGAAATATTCTGGGAGATGAAGGTCATTCGATCAGCATGTAATATGGAGTGACTTCTCTGCCGATTCCAGCAAACGCGGGTGAAGTAGGCGATGGGCCCGACCAGGGTCACAGCGGCGGTGCCGACTCCGTCCCACCCGCTCCAAATTCTTCCCGCTCCTGCGGTTGTCGTCAGACGATTTGACCTCGAATAATTTAATCTAGGTGGTCGTTGATCGGAGAAAGCTGTGAACGTATTTCACATCGTAGGCGCTCGTCCAAATTTCATAAAAGTGGCGCCTGTGATGAACGCGCTGAAAACGCGCAAGCACGTTGTCCAGACCCTGATTCACACTGGCCAACACTACGACGCGAATATGTCGGACGTATTTTTTGAGCAGCTTGGCATCGCGGCTCCGGATGTGAACCTGGCGGTTGGCTCTGGGACTCATGCCCGGCAGACTGCCGACATCATGACGCGTCTTGAGCCGGTGCTATTGGAAGGCAGGCCCGACATCGTGCTGGACATTGTGCTGGTTTACGGCGACGTCAACTCAACGGTCGCTGCGGCGCTGGTCTGCGCGAAACTCGGAGTGCGCGTCGGCCACGTCGAAGCCGGACTGCGCTCCTTCGACCGCACTATGCCGGAGGAAATCAACCGGCTGGTCACCGATCAGCTCGCAGATATGCTGTTTACGCCTTCCGAGGACGGAGACGTCAATCTTCAGAAAGAGGGGATTCCTGCCGAAAGGATCTTCCGCGTTGGCAACGTGATGATTGATTCTCTGGTGAAGCTGCTGCCAGCGGCACGGCGTCAGAACCAACACGGCCTTCCCGAGCGACCTGCCGGGCGTTATGCATTGGTCACCTTGCATCGGCCGGCCAACGTCGACGACGGTGAAATTCTGAAGCGCATTCTCCAGTCTTTGCTTGAGGTCAGCCGGGATCTTTCCGTTATATTTCCCGCGCACCCGCGGACCCGAAAGCGCATTGCCGATTTCGGATTGCATGCGGACCAACTGCAGATCGTTGATCCGCTTTCCTATCTTGAGTTTCTTGGCATGCAATCCCGCGCAACTGTCGTCATTACCGATTCCGGCGGCATCCAGGAAGAAACCACCTACCTTGGCGTTCCTTGCTTGACGCTCCGCGAGAACACCGAGCGTCCGGTTACGGTTTCGTTGGGAACGAACGTTCTCGTGGGACGCAATCCGGACAAACTGCGTTCGGAACTCTCACGAATTCTCGCCGGCCACGCAAAGAAGGGAACCATCCCTCCTCTTTGGGACGGTCGTGCGGGCGAACGAATCGCCGCTTTGCTCGCTGGCTAGACGACCTGCTAAGTTATCCGTAGAGATGCGGCTTGCACTCTCTCCCTGTGAATCGGAATCTTCCAGCAGTCTCGAATATGGAATCAAAGCAACTGGGAAACAGCGGAGTTCCGACCGGACGTGTTGACGTCTGGAGCGTGCGTCTCGACGAACCGGCGAAAGCGGGATCCGAGGTCGACGTTCTGTCTCCCGATGAGATCGCGCGAGCCAGCCGATTTCACTTCGAGAAAGACCGGATTCACTTTGCCCGATGCCGCTCTGCGCTTCGGGACCTGCTGGCCGAGTATCTTACAATTCCTGCAGGCGAGATCCGTTTCGAGTATCTGACCAGCGGCAAACCCCAGCTCGCAGCCGAGCAGAATCCGAGCGCGCTGCAGTTCAACGTGTCCCACTCGGCAAACATGGCGCTGATCGCAGTTGGCAGTGAGCACCGGCTGGGCGTCGATATCGAAAAAATTCGCGGCGACGTTGATACCACCACGCTGGCCGAGCGATTCTTCTCGCTCCGCGAACGTGCGGGCCTTCAGGCGTTGCCGGATCATCTCCGCGTGCCGGGCTTCTTTGCGTGCTGGACGCGTAAGGAAGCTTTTCTGAAAGCCACAGGTGAAGGGCTTTCCTTTCCTCTGGAAGATTTTTCCGTTACGACGCATCCCGATCTTGATCCTGAAATTGAAGAGATCAAGGGAAGCACGGACGAGGCGAAACAATGGTTTCTGGCAGACCTCAGCGTGGTCGATGGCTTCCGGGCGACGGTGGCTCGCGAGCGCTCTCCTTACCGAGTGGAAACCTATGCTTGGAATTAACCGGGCTACTTGGGGCAAACGCAGGCTGAACCATCACACATGTGGATCACTGCATCATAGCTGTAGGTCTCGCCGTCGGCTATTTGTCGTCAACAAATTCCCAACTCAGCACTTTCATAACTTCTATGCGACGAAAGTATCCCAGGCGTCCGGGAACACGAGCGTCGAATTTTCCTTCGAGAGTCACCTTGAATCGACGCTTATCGAGCCTTCCGCGTTTTGCCTCGACACCGTTCACGAAGCCGCTCGGCACAGACTTGACATCATATCGGATCACGACGCCTCCTGAGCACCCCTCCCCTTCAATGCCCGTCGAATGAATATCCGCGTAAACGAATCCGGCAGCTATCACCGCCTTGTGGTTGTACCGTTGTGGTGATTTAACCAAATCGCAAACAGCGGTAGGCGGCTGCTGCGCGTGGGCGCTGCTAACCAGAACCAACCCAAGCAGAACCGATAGCCTGAATGTCTTCATGTCCTAGTTTTCCGCCGTTTTCGGAATAGTCTTTGCGGGTCGCATCCATGCTGGCGTGGGCTGCGGTCCTCGATCTGTGCCTCGGCCTACCCCTTGTCCCGCTAAGTTATTGCTAATGAATGGATAAGGAACTCCCGGGTCAACATTAACATCAATGTTCGAATGAGTATAATTTCAGCACTTTACCAGTAACGCGCAGGGCCCCGACGCCAATGTGCAAGAATGTGCAGAACATTGCATATGGCCGCGTTCTCTTTGCTTTCTTCCGAGTCCTTTCCTCCGGTGGCGGGTTAATATAGCAGAAGAGATGTGGCCGCTGTATGGCAGGGTGCGTGCATCTAAAGGCAGGTAGCTCGAAGCTCCCGGAGCATATTCCGGGCAGGGGATTAAAGATGAGGTTTTCGTTGGCGGTTGCGGTCGTAGTGGCGGGTATTAGCGTGAGCGGCTTGGCTCAGCAAACATTCAAAGTTAAGCGTTCAGCCCCCGAAAAGGCGGCGAGAAAAAGCGCGCCCGTCGGCAAGACAGCAAGTCCGGTAGCCTCCAATTCCAGCTCCAAGGAATTGCAAACCCTGGAACGCCAAACCGCCAAGACCTCCGCGTCGTCTCGATCTGCGGGAAAGAGGACGGGGACGGTCTCCGCGCTGAAACCAGTAAAAAATAAGTCGAATCCTCCAATCAACTTCGGTGGATCGGGCGGCGGCAAGGGTGGAGGAACGAGCAATCAGAGTTCGAACCCATACAAGGGGCGGCTGAAGCAGAAGCACGGTCGCTAATCAACTAAGAACGACTGGTGCACGCGAGATTCATCGCGGAACGCCTGAGCGATCCGGGGCCGGGACTGCCTGCGCGACAGCTTTTGCGCTCGGCTCTTTGAGGGAGTACTTCAACAGGCAATACAGGGCTCGCACACCGTCTTTCCATCCGATCTTTTTGCCTTCTTCGTAGGTGCGCCCCCAGTAACTGATTCCCACCTCATAAATGCGCAGTCTTCGCCGCGCAACTTTCACCGTAATCTCCGGTTCGAAACCAAAACGATTCTCTTCGATCGGGATCGACTGAATCACTTCTCGGCGGAAGACCTTGTAGCAGGTTTCCATGTCGGAGAGATTGATGTTGGTAAGGCAATTGGATAGCAGAGTGAGAGCCCGGTTGCCGACCGAGTGCCAGAAGTACAACACGCGATGCGGCGCGCTGCCCAGGAAGCGCGAGCCAAAAACAACGTCCGCTTTTCCCTGGATCAAAGGCTCGATCATGAGCGGATACTCCGCCGGATCGTATTCCAGATCGGCGTCCTGAATAATGACGAAGTCGCCGGTGGCTTCCTGGATGCCGCGGCGAAGCGCCGCTCCCTTCCCCATGTTATATGGCTGAAGAACGACGCGGATTTGGGGATGCTCCGATTGCAGTTCGGCCATGATCTCGCGCGATCCATCACGCGAGCCGTCGTCCACGCAGATCAGTTCGATCTCCATGGGAACCGAGAGCACCTTCTGGACCACCTCTCGGAGCGTGGCGCGTTCGTTATACACCGGCATCACGACGGAAAGTTTCATGGCGCGCCTCAGGAAGGCGAGACTCCTCCAAAATCCATCACGATTGTAAACTCCGGGCTGCGATGATGCGCGTGTCCGCATCCAAGAAAGCGTAACTCCCGCGAGGTTACGTCTGCCATGAAGCTTCGCATCCTGGTATTCGCAATCGCAGTGTCGGCCATCGGAGGGACGCTCGTGAGCCTCAACGGCTGCGGCGGTGGCGGCGGCGGCAGTCCTCCACCTCCCCCTCCGCCGCCAGGAAAGATTAAGCACGTCGTGGTGATCTTCCAGGAGAACCGAACCCCGGATAATCTCTTTCAGGATCAAGTGCTGCTTCAGCGACCCGACCCGCCGGACATTGCCCAAAGCGGGAAGACTTCCACTGGGCAGATCGTGCAACTCAAGCCCACTCCGCTGGCGGAGGCGTGGGATATGGGGCACAGCCATCACAGTTTCCTGACCGCCTGGAACAGCGGCGCCATGGATGGTTTTGATCTGGATGTCGTTTTTTGTCCGCCGGGACAACAGAATTGTGCGCCGCCTGATCCTGAGTATTACTACGTGCAGCAGTCGGATGTGCAGCCCTATTTCACGATGGCTGAAACCTACACGTTCGGCGACCGGATGTTCCAGACCAACCAGGGCCCGAGCTTCCCGGCGCATCAGTACATCATTTCAGGGACGTCGGCGATTACCGAGAAAAGCATTTTCGATGCCGCGGATAATCCGCAGTTCGGAGGCGGGTTGGCAGGGTGCATTGCGCCGCCAGGTACATATGTGAGCATCATTGATACGACCAACCCAGACCCCAACACTAACCAAACCCAGACCGCATACCCGTGCTTTGAGCATCCCACTTTGACCGATCTTTTGGATTCGGCCCAGATCAGTTGGAAATACTACACACCCTCCGCTGGTTCGATCTGGACCGGACCGGATGCGATCAATCACATGTGCGGGCCCAACGTCGCACCGCCGAACGCTACTTCCTGTACGGCACCGGAGTGGAGCAACCATGTTGTGCTCGAAGGACAACAGAACCAAATCGTGAACGACATTGCCGCCGGACAACTGGCGACCGTGAGCTGGGTGATTCCCAATGGCAACGCGTCCGATCACCCTGGCAACGCAGGCAACGGGCCATCGTGGGTGGCGGCGATCGTGAATGCGATTGGCACCAGCCAGTACTGGAAGGACACCGCGATCATCATCACCTGGGATGACTGGGGAGGCTGGTACGATCACGTGCCGCCGCTGAAGATTTCCAACTCCTATGAATATGGATTCCGGGTGCCCCTCATTGTGGTATCGCCATATGCGAAGC
The DNA here is from genome assembly GCA_963789205.1 of uncultured Acidobacteriaceae bacterium. Taxonomy (GTDB): domain Bacteria; phylum Acidobacteriota; class Terriglobia; order Terriglobales; family Acidobacteriaceae; genus Acidiflorens. The sequence continues at coordinate 588,101 of CAWBJV010000003.1, read as the reverse complement.
CAGCTCACATTTCGCATGTGACCCACGACTTCGGCAGCGTCCTGAAATTCATCGAGACCATGTTTGGCCTGACGACGGTGGGCCCTGGAGACGGATACGCGGATTCCCGGGCGGACGATCTCTCCGATTGCTTCGACTTCAATCAAACGCCCCTGCAGTTTCAGACAATCGCGGCGCCTTTGAAAGCGGAGTATTTTCAGAACGACAAAACACCGGTGACCGACCCAGACGATGATTGACCGCTACCTAGCGGTCGCGATGCACCGTGTCCGGCGAGAAGGCGGGCAGGCAAAGAGCGATGTACTCGGCGCCGCCAGCGCACGGACTGGAGTAGCGGACCCATTCGCCGCGGTGCGCGATGACGGCTTGCCCGGCGGCCACATCGAATTCGCCGGATTTATGCTGCACCCGCAACGTTCCCCGCAAGACTACGGTGTACTCGTCAAATTCCGGAGTCTGGCCCGGTTCCTCCCAGCCTTCCGGACTGTGCATGTGGGCAACGCTGATGCCGGAGGTCGCGGTGTTGACATGCCCGACGTATTCTTCAATGACCTTCGGCTTATTTCCGGCGGATTCGATGCGCGTGGGATGCGGAATCAGAGTTGGCATGGTGATGAGGCATCGTAACAATCCGCGAGCGCGCTGCACAACTTGCCGTTGCTGCGCGTAGCTAATTAAGTCATGCGGTCGAGTGACGGGCGCCTCGCCCGTCCTTCGGCAGCCGAGTGGCCGGGCGGGGACTCCCAGCGCTCCACCATCAACGCCACCCGGTCTATACTCGGATTCTGCGAGGAGCAACGCGGCCGGCGTGCGAGACAAGATCATCATGAAGATCGTCCTATGAAAATCGTGAGCGCGGCGGAAATGCGCGAGATCGATCGCGCTACCTCGGAGCGTTTCGGAGTACCTTCCATCACCTTAATGGAGAACGCCGGCTCGGCCGTCGCCCGTTTCGTCCTCTCCGATTATCCGCAAGCGGAGCGCGTCGGGGTGCTCTGCGGCAAAGGCAACAACGGAGGCGATGGATTCGTCGTGGCCCGTAAGCTCGTCGAAGCGGGCCGTGCGGTACGCGTTCTCCTGCTGTGTGATCCCGAAGAGCTTCGGGGGGATGCGGCGGCCATGTTTCAGAAGATGGTGGGGACTCTCCGGCCGTTGAATCTTGCGCACCTCATCGTGCGCGAGGCGAGTTGGCTCGATTCATTGGATGCGGCGGAAATCTTCGCCGCAGACGTGATCGTGGATGCAATCCTCGGTACAGGTTTTCGTCCGCCAATCAGCCCGCTCTATGCGGCGGCAATTGGCAAGATGAATGCGGCGTCGGCTCCGATTGTTGCCGTTGACATTCCATCGGGCGCCGATGCCGACGCCATGCGGTCACCACGAGCGACTGACTCCCGCAACGGTGTAGGCGACGAGGTAAGTGAAGAAGCACGTGCCGATGCCATCGTGACCTTCACCGCTCCGCGTCCGGCACACGTTTTTGCGGGCTTGACCAGCGGGCCAACCGTGATTGCTCCCATCGGTTCACCGCCGGAAGCAATCGTGTCGCAGCTCGAACTTCATCTGAGCACTCCACCCGATTTCGCTCCGCTGCTCGCGCCCCGAGCGCGTGAGGGCAACAAAGGCAGCTACGGACATGTGCTGGTGATCGGTGGGTCGCTCGGCAAAGCGGGCGCGGCGGCGATGGCGGGATTTGCGGCGCTCCGAACCGGCGCCGGTCTTTCGACGGTAGCCGCGCCGTTATCCGTGCTCCCGACCATAGCGTCCTTTCATCCCGAAGTCATGACCGAGCCGCTCGCAGAAACGGAACAGGGCACGATCTCACTGCGAGCGCTTGGATCGGGCCTCGATTCGCTGCTGGAACGCAAGACGGTCGCGATTGGCCCCGGCATCTCGCGCAATTCCGAAACCGACGAATTCGTGCGCGCGATCGTCAAGCGCCGCGACACGTCATCGGTCGTCAATTCGGTCGTCAATATGGTTGTGGATGCGGACGCGCTGAACGCCTTCGAAGGATCGGCAAGCCAGCTGAACGGCCGCGGACAAACCGTAATTATCACGCCGCACCCGGGAGAAATGTCGCGCTTGACCGGCTTGAGCATTGCCGAAATTCAAGCGAACCGCCTGGAGGTTGCGCGAAAATTCGCCCGCGAGCATGAGTTAATTGTCGTGCTCAAGGGACATCGCACCTTAATCGCAGCGCCCGATGGCACAGTTTGGGTGAATCCCACCGGCAATCCGGGCATGGCAACCGGAGGCACGGGAGACGTTCTGACGGGAATGGTAGCGGGCCTGATCGCGCAACATCCGCAGCATGCGTTCGAAGCCACCGCTCTCGCCGTCTATCTTCATGGACTGGCGGGGGACCTGGCCAGTGAATCGGTCGGCGAGAATTCCCTGGTGGCTACGGACCTGGTGCGCTTCCTGCCCGAGGCGTTTGCGCAGATGCGGAACCTGAAATCTACGGAGATTCGCCTTCATGCCTAGGAAGCACACGTAGGGACAGCCGCCCTCGGCTGTCCGGCGGGGCAAAGCTCCGCGCACTTGAGTGTTAGGATGAACGAAAGTCTCCGCGAGCTGCGCTCGCATGGACAGCCGAGGGCGGCTGTCCCTACGTGGTTCTCGCTCCAGAATTAGCGCGGAATGTAACTGTCAAGCAGCGGTAGGAACTGCGACCCAAGCTTCATCATGCGCGCCTGGGCGGCATCGGGAGACTCGCCATCAAGCATCGGGGTCATCAGGCGCACCAGCGCACCGTCGCTGCGATTCATGTGAATTGAATCGGACACGAGATAGTATTTGGCCAACCACTCGCTAGCCACGACGCGGCCATGTGCCTGAAACCAGTACAGTACCAGTTCTTGCCCCTCTCCCGATTGCGAACCCACGTAGCGGTTGGCAAGGAATGACGAACCGTCGGGACGCGTAATCCAAACCCTCTCCCGCGAAATCGGAATCCATCCCGCTCCCGGCAGGCAGTGGTTCGGCGAATGGATCGTGTCGCCCGCCTTTTGCGTCGGAAAGTATGCAATGAAGAGATTGATCCAGGGCTGCGGCTGACTCGCGTTTTCGTAATCGCGTGGCAGAAACTCGCCGGCCCCGAGGATGTCGAGGGTCCGCTGGTCGAGGGCCTCGTCGGTTCCCTTCCAACCGTCAATCTGCAGGGGCAGGGAACTCAGAGACTCTCGCGGCGGGAAGAACTCGCTGCGCGAACGGGCCTGGAGCACGAGCGCCGTGACTAGCATGAGCGCGGCGACAATCCCAAAGCGAAGTGATCCGGCATTCATGCGGATTTCGCCTCCAGACCGTTCTTCCAAACCCGAGAGATCGCACGGTGCACAGCAAACAGCATGATCAGCGCTACGACGAAGATCAGCCATCCCGAAAAGGTATGAAAAAATCCTTCTGCTTTGTCCGGATCCCAGTACTGCACCAGCAGCCCTGTGCCAAAGATGCGAAAGCCATTGGCCGACACCGCGATTGGCACGGCTAAGCATACGAGCGTCAGCCGCACCCACATCCGAGTCTCCATCAGGTAGCCGTAGATGATGGCCAGCGTTACCAGCGTCAGAAGGGAACGGATTCCACTGCATGCCTCGGCGACGTCCAATTGCTTGGCAGCAAGGGTGATCATGTTCCCTTGCAGGAGCACGGGAACTCCGACTAGTTTGAGCAGGTCAGTGGCCAGCTTAGAAGCGAACAACTGAAGGGGAAAGGTGACCTGCTGCAGGAGCAGTTTCGGGATCGGGATCATCAGAATCAGAAAAGCCCAGGGGAACAGGACCGCACGAAAGAAGGTCCATCCCCGAAACAGAATGATCAGGCCGGCCAGCAGGATCAGCAGCGACACCCGCGAGAAAAATAATTCCGCGCCCAAGTCTCCCAGAACCAGCACAAGCAAGCTCAGTATTATCAGCGGAAGCCCCGCCCACGATGGGGCAGGCGAAATTGCTCCCAGTCTCTTGCGGTCCTGCCAAAGAACAAACAGGGCAAAGAGGGGAACGAAGATTCCATGCGCGAAGTCCGGATCACTGTGGGGCCCGACCCACTGCAGAACAAGGTGGGCAAGAATCGAGGCGTAGAGCCAGGCAACCAGCAGCAGCAGCGCCACTGCCTGCCAACGGGGCGAGTTGGACAACAACCGATCCTCCCTCGTCGCGAGGAGCGGCGCTACCTCTACCGAATTACTCATAGCGCGCTTGCATTTGAGGATATGCGAAACTGGGTCATCGCGCAAAGTAAAACCAGCGCTTCGCGCCAGCATTTTCGGGGCGACACACAGAACATATGGTAACGTTTAAGCCGTTGTGAAACCGATGTCTGGTAAGCGGTCGGGGCAAAAGAAAGAAACAAATTACCCATAATTGGATGGTCACGTGCCCAAGAGGTACAGTGTCGCTTCCCACCGGCTGTAAACATCCATTAAAATCAAACAGTTAGACTGAGGTAGCGGGGCGGTTTTGGACTACGACATGCTGAATCTGGTCCTGGGCGAGTGTGCATCTTGGACGAGCGAACAAATTTCGACTCCGGGTTTGCGGAGACCATGCTGAACGGACCGTCGCGATGATCTACGGGATCAGGCGGATATTGAAGTACGCGTTGGGGCGGGACATAGCGGGACGCACCCTCGCGGTTCGTCCCGACGATACGTTCATCGTCTCGTATCCGAGATCGGGTAACACCTGGACGCGCTTCCTGGTGGCAAACCTGTTGCATCCGCAAGAAGCGGCAACTTTCGCCAACATCGAGCGGCTGGTGCCCGATACCGAGGCGCAGTCGAGCCGCTACATGCGCGGCATTTCAAGTCCGCGGACGATCAAGAGCCACTCGTATTTCGATCCGCGTTATCCGCGTGTGATCTATATCGTGCGTGATCCCCGGGACGTGGCTCTTTCCTACTACGATTTCTCGCGCAAGTACCGGCACATCGAAGACAGTTATCCACTGGAGCGCTACATCGGTGATTTTGTGACCGGACGTTTAATTTCGGCGGGCTGGGGCACTTGGGGAGAAAACGTGGCCAGCTGGGTCTTCGCCCGCGGCGCACGCCCAGGATTTCTGCTGCTGCGGTACGAAGACATGAAAGCGCGTCCAGAGCAGGAACTGAGGCGAGTCGCCGAATTTATGGGGATCGACGCATCGTCCGAACTGCTGAAGACAACTCTCGATCGCAGTTCGGCGGACCACATGCGGGAGATGGAGAAAACGCAGGCCAAGGACTGGGTTTCGACCAAAGACAAGCGCAGTGACATCCCGTTCATCCGCACCGCATCGGCGGGGGCATGGAGGAGCAAGCTGCGTCCGGAATCGGTGGCAGAGATTGAATCGGCGTGGGGGAATGTTATGGCGCAGCTTGGGTATGAACTCGCGACGCGCAAGGCGGAGAGTGTCGAGACTCAGCTGGCAGCTCCATTCGCCATTCGGGAGCCGAGGGGATGACGGAGCCGATCCGGCTGGCCATTCTGGGCTGCGGAGCAATCACCCGCAGCGAGCATATTCCCGCTGTCAGCGCACATCCCGGCGTGCATTTGGTGGCGCTCGTGGATACCGATCTGGCACGGGCCAATGCACTGATTCAGAATCGCGGGCTGAACTGCAAGGCAGTCGCGGATTACCGCGAAGTGTTGGGGCAGGTGGATGCGGTCATTAACGCGCTGCCCAACCATCTGCATGTCTCCAGCAATATGGATTGCGTGCGTGCGGGCGTGCATGTGCTGTGCGAGAAGCCGCTGGCGATTACGGCTGCGGAAGCGCGCTCCTGCACCGAGTTTGCGGAAGAAAAGAGGCTCGTGCTTGCCGTCGGCATGAACCGCCGCTTTGCCGCGAGCCATCCCCTGCTTAAGCTGATCATCGAAGAGGGTCTGCTGGGTTCCATTCAAGACTACGACTTCCAATATGGCGGCGCATTTGATTGGCGCAGCGCGTCGGGCTTCTATTTTGACCGCGCCAAAGCGGGTGGCGGGGCGCTGGTGGATTTCGGCGTCCACATGCTGGACAGCGTGATCGATTGGTTCGGGACGGTGACTTCATTCGACTATCAGGACGACGACTGGGGCAGCGGCATTGAGGCGAATCTGTTTCTCGACGTGAAGCACGCGGGGCGTGAGACAGCCATCAGCACTCAGCCTTCAGCACTCAGCACGGACATTCCTGGGCATCTTCGGATAAGCCGTACCTTCACGCTGAAAAACCGGATACTGGTGCGCGGCAGCGCTGCCAGCGCAGAAATTTTCGTGAATGATCCCGACGTGGTGGTGATCCATCGCGCTCTTGGCGGCGCTCCGGTGAGCGAGACGTTGCGGTTGGAAAATTTTCCGGGCGGCAGTTCATACTGGCGGCAGCTCGACAATTTCGTGCAAAGCATCGCGAACCGCGGCAAGCCGGAGGTGGACGGCTGGCAGGCCGTCCGTGTGCTGGAACTGATCGAGAGCTGCTATGCCCATAAGCGGCGGATCGCGGAACCATGGGCGGAGAGCGGGGCGGGAATCGGGGCCGAGAGCGGGGCCGAGTCCGCGAAAAAGTCCGGGACAGCGACCGGGACAACGACCGGAACCGCAACCATAACCGAGCACAACAGGGCGCGCCCATGAACTGGCGCAACGAGACCGTCTTCGTGACCGGCGCCACTGGATTCATCGGCGGCCGCGTCTGCGAACGGATGATGCTGGCCGGGGTGCCCAAAGTTCGCGCACTGGTACACGGAATGCATCACGCGTCGCGAATCGCGCGCATGCCGGTCGAACTCTGCCCGGGAGACCTACTGGATCGGAGGTCGCTGCGGCAAGCGCTCGGCGAGGGCAAGGTTGTGATCCATTGCGGACTGGGTCCCGCGAACAGCATCGTGCGAGGAACCGAAAACATGCTGGCGGTGGCGCACGAGGCGGGCGTGAAGCGATTCATCCATGTCAGCACGGCGGCCATCTACGGGATCACACCCCCTCCAGGAGCGGAGACCGAGGACGCTCCGCTGCGCCGGACGGGCGACCCCTATTGCGACAACAAAGCGACGGCAGAGAAAGTTGTACTCGACTACGGCAAGCGCGGGCTGCCGGTGGTGATCCTGCGGCCTTCGATCGTGTGGGGGCCCTACTCGGCCTGGTCCACGCGGCTGATGGACGATCTTCGAGCAGGGCACGTGGCCTTCATCGAAGGCGGGCACGGCGCCTGCAACACGACCTACGTGGACAATCTGATTGACGCGATGATACTCGGACTGGAAAACGACCGCGTGCTGAATCAGGCTTTCTTCATCACCGATGGCGAGCGTGTGAGCTGGGGAGACTTCATCCGGGCGCACATGGCACTGCTGGAACTGCCGCCGGAAGTGAAGGAAGTTTCGCGTGCGGAAATCGAAGCAAGCCGGGGCAGGAGTTCCGGACTGCTGCTCGGGTCCGTGAAGGCAGCAGGACGAGTGGCGCGCAGCAAGGAATTCCGCCAGATGCTGACGCAGATTCCGTTAACAGAAGCGGCGATGAAAAAAGCCTGGAACTGGATAAGTTCTCTGCCCCCGGAGAGGCGGGAACGGCTGCGTGCGCGCTTGGGCGTGCGACGCGCGGCACCGAAGTCCGCCAATGCAAAGTTCATTCCAGATGCCGTGACGCATGCGACTCAGAGCACGAACGTGTTCTTCAGCATCGAGAAAGCGCGAAAGATGCTGGGCTACGAGCCGCAGATACGGTTTGCCGACGGCATGAAACTGGTCGAACAGTGGCTGCGATATGCGGCCTATCTTTGAGAATCAGAATTAAGAGAATCAGAATTAGGAATCAGGCGCGAAGAACCAGGCGCGGCACCATCACAATCGCCGCCGCCAGGCGTGGCCACCCCCGCCGTCTTCACCGAAACCGCGCAATGACCCCCAGAGCAAGCCGAACAGAATGAGCCCGTTGGCGTCGAAGCGAAGCGCGCTGGAAAGGAGCAGCAGTGCGGCAACTCTGAGAATTAGGACTTTGTCCCCACGACAGGTGGGAAGTAATGCCCGCAGAGTACCTAAGAAGTGGGCAATAAATTTCCCATTTGTCCGCAATGTGGTAACGTATGAGGACGTCGAGGACAACGGGTATGAGTAGCAACTCATTGAAAATAAAGCATATATTGGTCTAGCGCCGCGCAAATATTTTGGCTGGTTTGGCAGCGCGGGTGCTCTAGACTGAATAAGCCCTGATGCGAGGCGTGTGCCGGTTGATTCTTAGGCCGCCAAATGTCGCCAAATGGCGTCTGAGAGAAGCGCAATAGTATGGACATCGACAGAACCGAAATCCTGGCAACTGCCGGAGCACCGCAAAACGGGGGCGCTCGTATCTGGGTTGAGAGCGTCAGCGCCGGCATGCGTACCGTCGAAGCCATGATCCGCGAGCTGTCGCAGAATGACGTTCCCATGCTGGTCGTGGCAGAGCATGGTTCCGGCAAGGCAGCGGTAGCCGCGCGCATTCATGCTCTTTCCCGCCGCGCGCCCGAGCCCTTTCAGGTCTATCAGGGACTTGAAGCAAGCGAAGAAATTCTGGCCGCTCGGGATGGTCAAAGTGGAACCGTCTATCTTCAGGAAGTGGGAGACCTGACGGCAGCGGCTCAGAAAGAACTGGTTCGCCAGATTGGTTTGAGTGGCGCCGAGCAGCGCCGTGTGCCCCGTTACATCTGCGGAACCTCGCGCGAGTTGGAACCCGAGGTCAGGGCTGGCAAGTTCCGCGAAGACCTTTATTATGGAATCAGCGGAGTTTGTTTGCGACTGCCTCCTCTACGCCAGCGGAAAGAGGATATTCCGGTTCTGCGGGATTGGTTTCTCTCGACCGCTGCCCGTGACTTTTCCCGGGCCGTGCCAGTGCTTAGTCCCGAAACCCAAAATTTCTTTCTGGAATACAACTGGCCGGGAAATATTCGCGAGCTGAAAGACGCGGCTCGAGCCATTGTCGGGCTTGGCGATGAGACGCTCGCCATGGGAGGGCTACGCTCTCTTTTGCGGCGGGTCGATCGCGGCGGCAACGGCGAGAAGATTTCCCTGAAAGATGCGGCGCGCGCCGCCTCCCGCGAAGCCGAGCGGGAAATCATTCTTCAGGTCTTGACTCGCACCCGTTGGAACCGGCGCCGGGCCGCGCGGGAGTTGCAGATCAGCTACAAAGCGCTTCTTTACAAGCTGAAGCAGATTGGATACCAGGAGTACGGAGCCTGATCGCTGCGCTCAGGGCCTGATAGGACTGCGGGAGGTTATAGGAGAAGATATGACATCAACATGGAAAGCGGCGGTTGCGGCACTAATCCTGATCGGCAGTATCGCGTTGGCGCAGGATGCGCCCGCCCAGCCCGCCGCCAGTTCCGCTTCCGACAAGACCGCTTCCGATAAGACCGCATCCGCCAGGACGACAACCGACAAGACGATAACGACCGCGGCTTCCACCAGCCAAGCCGGACCCGAGTACGTCATCGGCCCCGACGATACGCTCCACATAGCCGTGTGGAGAGAAGCCGATCTCACCGCTTCTTTGCCGGTGCGTCCCGATGGCAAAATCTCTCTTCCCTTGCTCGACGATGTGCAAGCTGCCGGCCTGACGCCCAAACAGTTGGCTGACTCGATAACGGAGAAGCTGAAAAAGTATGTCGCCGATCCGCGCGTTACCGTGGTTGTGACTGCGATCAACAGCAAGCGGATCTTCATAAACGGCGAGGTGCTTCATCCGGGCCCCATGCCTATGCTGCCGAGCATGACCGTTATGCAGGCATTGTCCAGCGCCGGACTCAACCAATTCGCCAAGATCAAGGGAATCTACGTCCTCCGCACCGAGAACGGCAAGCAGCAGAAACTGCCGGTGAACTACAAAAGGCTGCTCAAGGGTGAGATCGAACAGAACTATCCGTTGCAGCCGGGAGACACAATTGTCGTCCCGTAAAAGAACGCGGTCCCTGCAAGGGATCGACATAAGAGATCCACGGGTGAAGACCATGGCAAAAATGCCAAAAATCCGGATGGCGCTGCTGGTTTTCGGGATGTGCATCTGTGCGGCCGCCCAGACTACTTCTCAGCCTCAGACCGAAACCACTCCGGCGCCGGCCTTCGGCCAGAACGGGGCGCCGGTCCTGAACCCGGAGAACCCGCCGGTATCTGGCCTGGACGAACCCGGACTCGATCTGCATACCGCCACCCGGAGCTTCATTTCGCCAGCTTTGCAGGTGAGTGAATCGGCAGATACGAACGGGGGCAACCAGATCGGCGGGACCAATCTCGAATCTGTTACCCGCGTTCTCGGAGCCCTTGACCTCCAGCAATTCTGGCCCAAGAGTGATCTCTTTCTCGAGTACCTCGGTGGCGGAGCGTTCTACGCCAATCCTTATAAGGTAAAGCAATTGCAAGCCGCCGGCCTGGAGGCGGTGACGCGCTGGCGAACTGGTCAGGTCACGCTGCACGACGCCTTCAGCTACTTGCCCGACGGTTCCTTCTCCGTTGGCACCTTTGGCGGCGTCCCAGGATTCGGTCTCGCCACCGGTGGCGGCACAAATGGTGGTTTGCCGGGCGCACACATGTTCGGCAGCGGTCAGCTGGGTTCGATCGGAGACATTCCCCGGCTCGCGAACACGGCGATTGTCGATGCGGTTCAAGCCATCAATCCGGTCTCCGCGATCACGGCGGCGGGCGGATTCAGCAACGCTCATTTCTACGACCCCACCCATACTTTGCTCAACAGCGATCAAGTCACGGTTGAGGCCGGATACAGCCATCTGATTTCGCGTCACGATCAGATCGGCGTAATCTACGCTTATCAGTTGTTTCAATTTCCGGAAGATACCGGCGGCCAGTTTTATAACCACATCGTCAATCTGCGGTGGAAGTATCACATCAGCGGCAGAATGAGCTTGACTGCCGGAGCCGGTCCGCAATACACCGTGATGGAACAGGGTGGCTACGACAATCGTTGGTCGCTGAGCGCGCGCGTCCTGCTGAACTACAAATTCGCGCATTCGTCGATGTCTGCGACCTACGAAAAATTTACTTCAACAGGGTCGGGCTTCTTCGCCGGGGCCAGCACCCAGGCGGCGCGGCTCTTGTATACCCGCCCATTGGGACGCACTTGGGACTTCTATGGTGATCTGAGCTACTCCCATAACAAGAAACTCCAGAATGTGCTGAATGGGGGCTTGAATGCCGCCGCCAGCTACAACGAAGGCTCTGCCGGTGCTGTTTTCCGCAAACACCTGGGACGGACCTACGAGTTTTTTGCCGCTTATCGCTTCAGCGAGGTGGCTTTCAATGTTCCCGTTACCTTTGGTGGCTCCACTGGCAGCATTTCTCATCGGAACGTCGGCAGCATTGGGGTGGAATGGCACCCCAGGCCGACTCGTATCGAATAATTTTTTGGCCGCCTGGCGGCCGGATTGGTGAACAGTATGAGTGAGAACCGCGAACTGACGATGGACGATTATCTGGCGATGCTACGGCGGCGCCTGAAAGTCATTTTGATTCCAGCCCTGCTCGCCCCGCTGGCGGGCTTCATGGTCTCTTATGTCTTCCCGCCGAAATATACCTCCACGTCCACGGTTCTGGTAGAAGGCCAGAAGGTGCCCGACAACTACGTCCAGCCGGTCATCACCTCCGATTTTACCCAGCGCGTCCAGACTCTCCAACAGCAGGTCCTGAGCCCCGCCCGCCTGCGTCCTGTGATTCAGAGCCTCAACCTGGTCAAGCCTGATGAAGAGGGCAAGCTCATCTCCGACATCCAGCAGAATCTGTCGGTTCAGCCGGTGATCACCTCGATGAGCGCTGCCGCTAGCGCGGGAGCTTCCGGCGCCAAGAAAAAGAAGAGTTCTGCCAGCCAGGAGCCGGTGCCCGGATTCAATGTCGAGTACGCCGACAGCAACCCGGCGCGCGCGCAAAAAATCTGCAATGCCATGACCTCGTTGATCCTGGATGAAAACCTGCGCACTCGCGCCGAGGTCGCCCAGGGCACCACCGAGTTCCTCGGCCGCCAACTCGAAGAAGCCAAGCGTGCCATTGACGACCAGGATTCCAAGCTCGCCGCCTTCAAAAAGCAATACATGGGGCAGCTGCCCGGTGACGCCGACAACAACATGCGCATCCTGATGTCTCTGAATTCGCAATTGGATGCCACTACCCAGACCCTGGGCCGCGCCCAACAGGATAAGGCCTATACCGAAAGCATGCTCGCGCAGCAGACCGCCGCCTGGAAGAGTTCGCAGTCGAGCAGCAATCCGCAGACCCTTGAACAACAATTGACCCAGCTGCAGGGGCAATTGCTGCAACTGCAGGCGCGCTATACCGACGATCACCCGGATGTAATCAAAACCAAGGCTGACATCGCCGAAATCGAGAAAAAGCTGAAACAGATCAATGCCGCCGCTGCTGCCAACACCGCCACAGACAGCAACGAGAAGGCCAGCGCCACCGAGCCGCCCGAAATCCGCCAACTCCGTCTGCAGATTCACCAGTACCAGGGCGTGATCGAGCAGGCCACCCTGGACCAGAAGAGGCTGCAAAGCCAGATTGGCGTTTACCAGGGCCGCACCGCGATGAGCCCAGGCATCGAAGAGCAATACAAACTGCTCACTCGCGATAACGATAATGCCCAAGACTTCTACAAAGAGCTGCTCAAGAAGAAAAGCTCCGCCGACTTGGGCAGCAACATGGAGAATCAGCAGCAGGGCGAGCAGATGCACATTCTGGCCCCAGCTGGCCTGCCGGTCGATCCCAGTTTCCCCAACCGTCCGCTGTTTGCCACAGGAGGCATGGGTGCCGGTCTGGCGCTCGGCCTGCTCATCGGCATTTGGCTGGAGTTTAGTGACAAATCGATCCGCACCGAAAAAGATGCTGCCGCCATCATGGATTTGCCTCTCCTGATTTCCGTGCCGTGGCTCGGTGGGGACGGAGACGAAGCCGCCGTCAACGGGAACGGACGCCGCCGCTTCTGGGGCCGAAGTGATCCCGCGTCGCCAAGAGAACACGAGAACGTCGAGGTCTAGCGCAATTCTATGTATAAAGAATTTTTTGGCCTTCGCGCCAACCCGTTCAACGTCAATCCGGACCCGCGTTATTTGTTCCTCACGCGGCACACCGAAGAGGCGTTGGCCTGCCTCACCTACGGTATACAAAGCCGCAAGGGCTTCGTGTTGCTTACCGGGGAGGTGGGCACCGGCAAAACCACGCTGATCAATAAATTGATGGAATGGCTCCGCCTGCAGCAGGTGGCTACCGCCTTCATCTTCAACTCGCGCATGGACGTGCCCCAGCTCCTCGATTTCATGATGGCCGATTTCGGCATTCCCTGCGATACCAAGTCGAAGAGCCAGCTCCTGCAGCGCCTTTATAACTGGCTGCTCGATCGCTATCGCGCCGGGGAGACTGCGGTGCTGGTCATCGACGAGGCCCAGAACCTCTCCGACGAAGTGCTGGAAGAGATCCGGATGCTCACCAATCTCGAGACCTTCACCGAGAAGCTTCTCCAGATCGTTCTGGTGGGACAGCCGGAACTCGAACAGCGTCTGAAGCAGCCCCAGTTACGCCAGTTGCGTCAGCGCTTGACGCTGCGCGCCAAGACTCATCCTTTCAATCTTGAGGAAACCAAGTCCTATATCACCCAGCGCCTCCGCATTGCGGGGTCGAACGGCGTGCCGATTTTCGATTCCGACGCCACCATCGCGATTTTCCGTTATGCACTGGGCATTCCACGCATTATCAATCTGCTCTGCGAGCACTGCCTGGTCAGCGCGTTCGTCGATCAGAAGAAGACGGTCTCCGCCGAAGTCGTCGATTCGGTCGCCCGCGATTTCGATCTGAGCGATGGAAGCGCCGCCGCAGCCATGATCGCACCGGTTCCTCCATCATCGGAAAAGTTTGATCTGGTCGAAGCCTTACGCACCCTGGCAACACTGGCCGACCGGTTGCGCCAATCAGAACAACACGATCTCCCCAAGGAAGGGAAATTATGAGCCGCATCCATGACGCTTTAAAACGCGCCGAGCAGGAAAGAGCAACCTCCATGGGGACGCACGTCGAGCCCGCCTACAACCAACCCGAAGTGCAGGCCGAAAACATGCCTTCGCTGCAACCGCTGCAACCAATGATGGCCACTCCGCCGACTATGACGCACGGGCTGAATTACGAATCGCTGCTGACCCGCTGCCCCCAGACCGATTGGAGTCCGGATCCGCGCACCATGCTCTTCTTCCAGGAAGACGACAGTCGCGTCGGAGCGGAAGAGTTCCGCACCCTGCGCAACCGCCTCTATCAGATCCGCGAGAAGATGCCGCTGAAACGCCTGATGGTAACCAGCGCGCTTCCAAAAGAAGGGAAGTCTTTCGTCGCCGCCAATCTGGCCCAGGTCATGGTGCGGCAGCACGGACGCCGCGCCCTGGTTATCGACGCCGATCTGCGCAACCCCGGCATGCACCGCCACCTCGGAACGGCCCAGTCGCCGGGATTGGCCGAATACCTGTTGGGCGAGTGCGACGAGTTCGCGGCGCTGCAACGCGGACCCATGGAGAACCTGTTCTTCCTGCCCGCGGGCCGGACCGTTCCCAGCGCTCCCGAACTCCTCTCCAACGGGCGTCTGAAGCTGTTCCTGCAGCGCGTCGAGTCCATGTTCGATTGGATCATTCTCGATACATCGCCCGTCATCCCCGTGTCGGATGCCACACTGGTTGCCGGTTCCTGCGACGGCATCCTCATGGTCGTGCGTTCCAATTCGACGCCTTCCGATTTGGCTCGCCGTGCCCGGGAAGAATTCCCTGACAAGCTGTTGCTCGGAGTTGTGCTTAACGGAGCCCCATCCGGGAAGCTTGCGCAGTCAAAGTATTACTACGGCGAGGCCGTGAACAGCCAAGCCTAGTATCGAGACGAATTTGAACCGAGGCCAAGTTGATCCGGCTCTTCAATGTCTATATCCCAGTCCGTACTCTGGTCCTGCTGATCGGAGAGGCCCTGATCGTCTCGATCTCGTTCCTGCTCGGGGCATGGTTGGTGCTTCGCGAAGACACCCACTATGCGCTCTACGACGACGACGGTTTCTACAAGATCCTGGGAATTACTGTTCTGGTCTTGCTCTGTTCGCACGGGCTAGACCTCTACGACACGGCGCGCCTTAATACCAAAGGTGAACTGTATTTCCGCCTGCTGATGCTTCTCGGCTTGATGGCCTTCATTCTGGCGTGCGTCGCAAAAGTACACCCCGATTACTTGTTGGGGTACGGTCCTTCGACGGTTGTCCATAGCGGCTCTTCGGCACTCGGCCTGCTCATCCTCACTTTCGCCCTGTTCGGATGGCGGCTCGGCTTCACCTGGCTGGTCCAGTTGCCCATTCTGGTCCAGCGTGTCTACGTCCTCGGTGCCGGCGAGCGCGCCCAGCGAGTGGTCCTGGGTCTGCGCCAGAATCCTGAAATCGGCGTCGAGATCGCCAGCTGGACGGGCAAAATGGAAGGCGCGATAACCCGCGAGTCCGTGGCTGCGCACCTGATGGAAGTCGTCCACAAACAAAAAGTCCATCGCGTCATCGTCGCCATGCCCGATCGCCGCGGTAATATCCCCATGACGGAACTGCTTCAACTTCGCATGGAAGGCGTGCAGATCGAAGAAGCCACCTCGTGGCTGGAAAAAATTTCCGGCAAGATTGAGGTCGAGGATCTCCTTCCCAGTTGGCTGGTGTTTGGCCAGGGCTTCCGTCGCAGCGCCGCCTTCAGACTGGTTCGCCGCTCGGTCTCCGTCGTCATCTCGCTGATTGGTCTCATCCTCGCCTTGCCTTTGTTTCCATTGATCATGCTCGCCATCCGCCTGGATTCCAAGGGGCCCGTGTTTTATACCCAGACGCGCGTGGGCAAGTCGGGACGCATCTTCAAGGTCGTGAAATTCCGCACCATGCGCGAGGACGCCGAAGCCGCGAGCGGTCCGACGTGGGCGGGCGATAACGATCCCCGCGTTACCCGCGTTGGCAAGTTTCTGCGCTCTTCGCGCCTCGATGAGATTCCCCAGTTGTGGTGCGTGCTCAAAGGCGATATGGCTTTTGTCGGTCCGCGGCCCGAGCGCCCGGAATTCGTCGAGATGCTCTCGAAAGAGATCCCCTATTACAAGGAGGTGCGACACATGGTGAGGCCCGGCCTTACCGGATGGGCGCAGGTCAAGTACAAGTACGGCAGCACCGTCGCAGATGCGCGCGAAAAACTTCAGTACGACCTCTTCTACATCAAGAACGCTTCCATTGGTCTGGATCTGCTGATTATGTTCCTGACGGTCAAGACGGTTCTGTTGCGCCGGGGTGCGCATTAATGAAGATGAAATACGTCTTCTGGCTCGCACTTTCGGTGGTCGGCTACTCCTATCTGGGGTACCCGGCATGGTTGTGGCTGCGCAGCCGATGGTCGCCGCGTCCGGTGCGGCGAAGTTCCGGGCAGGGTTCTCAAATTGTCAATCAAAGCTCCGCTGTACCTGCGGTCACGGCGGTGATGGTCGTGCGCAATGAGGAAGCTGTTATCGCCCGCAAGCTCGAAAACCTGCTGACGCTCGACTATCCCCACGCTAAGCTGGACCTCGTCGTCGTCTCCGACGGTTCCAGCGACCGCACGCCTGACATTCTCGCAGACTATGCCCATGATCCCCGGGTGGGAACACGATTACGAACTCTGATCAAACCGGCATCCGAGGGCAAAGCCGCTGGCCTCAATGATGCGATCAAACTGGCGACCGGGGAAGTGCTGCTGTTTACCGACGCCCGCCAACAAATCGAATCCAGTGCTGTGCGTTTGCTGATCGAAAATTTCGCCGACCCCGATGTCGGCGCCGCTAGCGGTGAATTGATGCTGGGCGATCCCGCGACCGGCGAGACCGGAGAGGGAATGGGGTTGTACTGGCGCATGGAAAAGAAGATTCGCGAACTGGAGTCCGCCTCCGGTTCTGTCGCCGGCGCCACCGGCGCCATTTATTGTGCCCGCCGGAGATTGCTCGACCCACTACCCGCGGGCACCATCCTCGACGACGTCCTGTTGCCCATGCAGATTGTGCGCAGGGGATCTCGCGTCATCTTCGACGCCCGCGCCCGCGCCTGGGACTCGCCCGACTTGGGAGAAGGCCGTGAATTTT
Organism: uncultured Acidobacteriaceae bacterium; assembly: GCA_963789205.1. Classification (GTDB taxonomy): domain Bacteria; phylum Acidobacteriota; class Terriglobia; order Terriglobales; family Acidobacteriaceae; genus Acidiflorens. Next base: position 571,030 of record CAWBJV010000003.1, on the reverse strand, counting down.
CCCGCAAGGTTCGCACTCTGAGCGGCAACTATCAGCTTCTCCAACTTGCTCCATGGCTGTTGAGCTCACAAAACGCGATTCGATTCGAATTCATAACCCATAAACTTTCGCGATTGGTCGTGCCCTTTGCCTTGCTGGCGCTGCTGATCGCCTCCATGTTCCTGCCCCAGCCGTTCTATCGCGCCGCGCTCGGGGTGCAGCTTGCGTTTTACGCGCTCAGCCTGGCTGCGCTTGCCGGCGTCAAGATCGGCCCGCTCTCGCGCATTGCCGATCCTGCGCGCACTTTCGTCGTCCTCAATTCCGCCGCCATCGTTGCCTTTATCAACTTTGTCACTGGCAGAAAGGCAATCTGGGTTCGCTGATCGACATACAGAAGACCGGCATGAGAGCATGAGAATTCTCTGGGTAAAAGCCGATAAGCTCCTCCCCGTGCAGAACGGCGGCAATATTCGCACGTACCACGTCTTGCGATACCTGTCCGCGCGGCATGAGCTCACGTTTTATTCCTACTATGGAGGAACGCCCGACCCAGACTACGAGCGCGATCTCAAGCAGCAGTTGCCTGGCGCGGTAGCCGTCTGCACCGGCAAGCGCGAACTTTCGGGACCCGCGCGCGGCTTCGATTATCTGGCTCATCTCAGCGCCCAGCCGCCATATGCGGTCAGCCGCTTCGCCCACGCTCCGGTCCAGAAGCAGCTCCAGACCTGGTTCCGCGAGCGCCGCTTCGATGTCGCCGTCTGCGATTTCCTGGATGCCGCGGTCAACTTTCCCGGGAGTCTCAGCATCCCAAGTGTGCTGTTCCAGCACAACGTGGAGAGCGAAATCTGGCGCCGGCACGCCGCCACCGCGGGCAATCCCGCAAAAAAGATGATCTACCTTATGGAATTCCGGAAGATGCTCCGCTACGAGCGCGCCGCCGTCTGCAAGTTCCAGCATGTGATTGCCGTCTCCGAAAATGATCGCTCGCTCATGACGCGCTGGGTGGACGGCGATCGCGTTACCGTCGTCCCCACTGGCGTCGATCTCGCGCACTATCGCCCTGATCCCGCTGCATCCGATGCGAACGCGTCTGCGCCCCTCATCACCTTCGTCGGCGCCATGGACTGGGAGCCGAACGTTGACGGCGTCGAATATTTTTGCAGTGAAGTCTGGCCTGCGATCAAGGCCGAAGTGCCGCAGGCGCGATTCCGCATCGTCGGCCGCAATCCCGACCGCCGGGTTCAGAAGTGGGCCTCGAATTCGATTAATGACGATGGCTCGATCGAAGTTACCGGACGTGTGCCCTCGATCGTCGAGCATCTGCGCCAGTCCGCCGTAGTCATCGTGCCCTTGCGCATCGGCGGCGGTACGCGTCTGAAGATCTATGAGGCCATGGCGACCGCCAGGGCCGTCGTTTCTACCACGGTCGGGGCCGAAGGATTGGATGTTCATAATGGCCGCGACATTATTCTTGCCGACGATCCCCGTTCATTCGCGCAGGCAGTGATCATGCTCTTGCGCGATTCGGAACTGCGACGCCGTTACGAAAAAGCCGCCGTCGAAACTGCCGCCCGCTACGACTGGCCGGCGATCGGTGAGCGCTTCAGCGAAGTCTTGCAGTCGGTAGCGGAAAAGAAATCTCTTGCGGTACGCACAGTGCAGGCGCGCTTAGCGGAAAAGCAAGCTTAAAAGAAAAAGAGGAATTTGTGGCCATCGGCGATAACGGCAATGCGGTACCGGCGGGAGTCTCTGAAAGGCGGATAGCCTTCAAAGCCGCGGACCCCACCAGAAAGGCATTCTTCTGGCTCAGCGGTTTTTTCGTCGTGTATTGCGCCCGCCCGGAAGACTGGATTCCCGGTCTGAAGTTTTTCCCGCTCGCCAAAATTACCGCCATCCTGGCCATGTGGGGCCTGTTCACCGCCCTGGGCAGAACCAAACGCACATTCAAAGATCTGCCCAAGGAGGCAAGACTCCTCCTCATCATGATCGGCCTTCTCTACCTTGGAGCGTTTCTCTCCCCTGTTTGGAGGGGTGGCGCGTTGATCCGCACCACCGACTTTTCCAAGATCTACGTCGCATGGGTACTGGTTTTTCTGCTGATTACCACCTTTGACCGCTTGCGGCGAATCATCTTTATCCAGGTATTTTGCGTGGTCGTCGTTTGTGCCGTTGCCATTGTGAAGGGCCACGACACACCCCGCCTCGAAGGTGTGCTGGGTGGCATCTATTCGAATCCGAACGATCTCGCATTCGCCATCGTGTTATCCATGCCGTTTGCGCTGGCCTTCATGGTCACCGCCAAGAATGCTGTCGTCAAAATGTTTTGGCTTTGCGGAATGCTGGTGATGATGGTCGCCATTTTCATGACCGCATCCCGGGCTGGTTTCATCGACCTCGTAATCTCCGGCAGTGTCACTCTCTACTACTTCGGCATCAAGGGAAGGCGCTTTTACCTGATCGTGGCCACCGGTATCGTCGGCACCGTTGTTATGGCCGCCGCCGGCGGAAAACTCTATGATCGCTTTACCGCCTTGTCGGGCGACAGCTCTACCGATCAGTCGGCCTACGGCTCCTACGAGGATCGCATGTACCTCATGGGGCGCGCCGTCAATGCCATCGAACACTATCCCATCTTTGGCATTGGCGTTCGCAACTTCCCCACCTACTCGCTGATCTGGCACGACGTGCACATGACCTACCTCCAGGTCTGTGCCGAAGGCGGTATCGCCGTGCTGGTTATCTACCTCATGTTTTTCTACCGGGGTTTTAAGAATCTGAAAGTCCTCAGACAGACGAAGAATCTCGATCCCGATATCGTTTTATTCGTAGGAGCATTGCAGAGTTCGCTGGTCGGCTTCGTCGTGGGTGCTTGCTTTGCCCCCGAAGCTTACCAGTTCTTCCCCTATTTCGCGGTCGCGTTTACGGCTACGTTGTTGCAGACGGTCAGAGAACAAGAACAAGGACCCAGCACGCCACAGCCGCCGCCGAAAAAGCCGCGCCACTTCCTGGAGGTTTATGCCGATCACCGAACAACCGGTGCAGTCACCCCTGTCCGCTGACTTGCAGGCAATTTTGCGCTGCCTGAGTTGCGGCTCAAAACTGGAAAGCGACCACGCCGCAGGTTTCCTCTGCCCGGCTTGCAAGCGCGTCTATCGCAACGAGCAGGGCATCGTGCGCTTTGTTGACGCGCAATACTACGCCGCCAGTTTTGGTTTTCAGTGGCACCGTTATCAGAAGACCCAGCTCGACCACGACGAGCTCCGCGAATCCGAGCGCAATTTCCTGGCGAAGAGCGCTCTCCGCCCCGAAGATCTCAAAGGCAAACTGGTCCTTGACGTCGGTTGCGGCATGGGACGCTTCGCCGAAGTCGCGACCCGCTGGGGCGCGCGCGTGGTGGGTGTCGACTTGAGCGCAGCCGCCGAGGTTGCCGCCAAGAATCTTGCCGATCGCGACTTCGTCGCCTTTCAGGCGGATGTTTTCGCCCTGCCTTTTGCTCCCGAAAGCTTCGACGTCATCTATAGCATTGGTGTGCTCCACCACACGCCGGATTGCGAAGCCGCGGTGAAAGCGCTGGATAAATATCTGAAACCCGGTGGTCTTCTCGTCGTCTGGCTCTACAGCGGATACAACAAGTGGTACCGCTTTAGCGATTTTTGGCGCCGCTATACCCACAAGATGAAGCCCCAGACCTTGCACGGCATTCTGAAAGTTGCGGTCCCGTTCTTCTACAACCTCCAACAGGGATTGAAGCGCGTGCCCCTCGTAGGTCGTCCAGCCGCGGGTCTTGTTCATCACGTGTTCCCGGTGAATCGCCAGAAAGATCCAGAAGCCCGCATGCTCGACACCTTCGACTGGTATTCTCCGAAGTATCAGTCCAAGCATACCTACGAGCAGGTGTTCAAATGGTATGGAGCGATGGGTATGGAGGACATGCGCGTTGGCGAGTTCTCCATCGCAGTGCGTGGCCGCAAGCCGCCAAGAGGATGACGAGTCGGTGGAGCGACGGGCGCCCTCGCCGTCCACCCGAAACCAAGGGAAGCGATGTCCAGCTAAATGGCTTTAAGGAGACAACTCGCTTACGCAAGAAAGGTCCTTCCGTCCGCGACTTGGCGTGCGCTGAACTCGCCCGCCCGCGGCCCCGTGCATCTGATCTTTGCCCTGACTGATCATTTCGAGCCAGCTATCGATCCCGAGGACGGCCGGAAACGCGTCCCTCGTTCCGAGCAGGAGCGCCGCCTTGAATCGTGGATGCGCGAATATCCCAAAATTGTCGACCGCTGGCGAGACCACGACGGTCGCCCGTTTGTTCACACCTACTTCTATCCCGCCGAGCAGTACGACCAGGGCTTGCTCGAGATGCTCGCCGATCACTGCCACGCTGGCTGGGGAGAAGTCGAGGTTCATCTGCACCACGGCATGCCGGATCCCGACACAGCCGAAAACATCCGCCGCGTCCTCACCGAATTCCGAGACCGCCTGGCCTTTCGCCATCGCTGCCTCGCCATCGAAGAAGGTTCCACTCGTCCCCGCTATGCTTTTGTGCACGGAAACTTCGCGCTCGCCAACTCCGCCAACGGACGCTTCTGTGGCGTCGATTCGGAAATGCAGATTCTTGCCGAGACCGGCTGCTACGCCGACTTGACCATGCCGAGCGGCGTCTGGCATCCCGCACAGACCGGGAAGATTAATTCCGTTTACGAATGCGCTCTTCCGCTCGATCAGGCAGCGCCGCACCGGCAGGGACACGACTTGGCTGCGGGGCGCGCGCCCAGGACTTTTCCTCTCATGGTGCAAGGTCCGCTCGTAACCGACTTGCGGCGCACCTTGCGTTCTGCGCGGCCCGTTCTCGACAACGGCGCCATCACCGGAGCCAATCCCGCGACCATGCACCGGCTCTCCCTCTGGAAGCAGGCGCAAGTCCGCGTGCTCGGACGTCCCGACTGGCTGTTCATCAAGCTGCATTGCCACAGCATGGACCCGAACCAGAAAGACGCCGTTATAGGCGACAGCTTCCGCAACTTTCTTGCCGAACTGATCGGTGGCGCGGCCGACAGAAAGGAAACGCTGCACTTTGTTGCCGCGCGTGAGATGGCCAACATCCTGCTCGCCGCCTGCGATGGCCGCGAGGGAAATCCCGGCGACTACCGCGACTATCGGTTCAAACGCATTGCCGAGGCGCCGCTATCGGCAGAGAAGCCCGGTGCTGTCCCCGTGAGCATGAAATCATAGAAGCAAAATTATAGAAGCAGAGGATCAAAAAAAGACCATGTGTGGAATCGCCGGAGTAGTGAGTACAACTCGCGAGAGCAACATCACCGAAGCTCTCGTGCACCACATGTGCGAACAGATCGTGTACCGCGGTCCCGACGACGAGGGACTCTACGTCGCCGACGGCGCTGGTCTCGGCATGCGCCGCCTCAGCATCATCGACCTCTCCGGAGGCCACCAGCCCGTCTTCAACGAAGACCGCAGCGCATGGATCGTTTTCAACGGTGAGATTTACAACTTTCCCGACCTTCGCCCCGAGCTCGAAAGCCGCGGCCATCGCTTCCGCACCCACAGCGACACCGAAGTCATTATTCATCTCTACGAAGAAATGGGCGCCGATTGCGTCAAGAAACTGCGCGGCATGTTCGCGCTCGCTATCTACGATAAGACCAAACGCAAATTGATCCTGGCCCGCGACCGCCTGGGCAAGAAGCCGCTTCACTATGCGCTCCACAAGGGAAATCTCTACTTCGCTTCGGAAATCAAATCGATCCTCGCCGTTGCCCCCGAACTCGCCGAAGTCAACTCCCAAGGCCTGCTCGAATATCTCTATTACGGATACGTGCCCGATCCCATTACCGCTTTCACCGGAATTCATAAGCTTCCGCCCGGACACCTGCTCGAGTTTCAGGACGGCAAGATCCGCGTCCGCCAGTATTGGGACCTTCCCGAATACAGCACGCATATCCCGAAGAGCGAAGAGGAATGTCTGGAAGAATTGGAACAGCGCTTATTTGAAGCGACCAAGATTCGCCTTATCTCCGACGTGCCTCTAGGCGCCTTTCTAAGCGGCGGCACCGATTCCTCCACCATCGTTGCCTTGATGGCGCGCGCCAGCTCCGGACCGGTCAAAACTTTTTCCATCGGTTTCAAGAAAGACGATTTCAACGAAGCCAACTACGCTCGCATCGTCGCCAATAAATTTGGTACGGATCATCACGAGATGATCCTTGAGCCCGACGTCGTCAAGACCGTCGAGCATCTCACCAGTTCCCTCGAAGAGCCGTTCGGCGACTCCTCCATGCTGCCCACCTACTACGTTTCGCAGATGGCTCGCCAGCACGTCACGGTCGCTCTTTCCGGCGATGGCGGCGACGAGATCTTTGGCGGATACGATCGTTACCGCATTCACGCCGGCCGCCAGGTCTTCGAACACATTCCCGGATGGGCCCGCAAATTCTATCGCGACCAGGTCTTCCCGCGTCTGCCCAACAGCATGCAGGGCCGTAAATTCAGCTATAACATTTCGCTCCCCTGGCAGGAGCGTTACGTTGACGGCCTTTCTTTTCTTCCCGCCTTCGAGCGCGACACTCCGCTCCTCTCGCCCGATTTTCGCCAAATCCTGAACTGCGGCGATGATCCCGGCAATGTTCTGCGACGTTACTTCGCTCAGGCGCCCGCTAAAAACCCCGTCGACCAGCTCCTGTACGTTGACACCAAGACCTATATGGTCGGCGACATCCTCGCCAAAGTTGACCGCATGAGCATGTTGAATTCGCTCGAGGTCCGCGTCCCCATCCTTGATCATGTCTTCGTCGAGTGGGTCACTGGCCTGCCGCCTGAGTGGAAACTGCGCGGCAACCAGCAAAAATATATCCTCCGAAAACTGGCGGAGCGCCTCGGCGTGCCCCGCGAAGTTCTCTATCGCCAGAAGCAGGGATTCTCCCTTCCGCTAGTCCACTGGATGCGGCACGAACTCAAAGATATGCTGATGATCCTGCTCGAACCCCGCACCCTCGAGCGCGGCTACTTCCAGGCCAGCGGCGTCCGCAAGTTGATGGATGACCACCTCCTGCGCAAAAAAACCATGACCGGCCGCCTCTGGCGCCTGCTGATGTTCGAGCTTTGGCACCGTAACTTCCTCGAGAAATACATCAAGCCCGCCGGGCTGTTTTCTCTCCCTGTGGTCGCCGACTCTCGCCGCCAGGCGCCGAGTTCCGCCGCCGCGCTAGCCTCCACTCCGGTGGGAGGATGATGGGGTGCTCGCCACCGAACCTGCCAGCCTGACCACAACTCCGCCGGCTGATTCTTCCGGGCTTCCTGCTGCGCCGATCAACCTGTTTCTGATGATCAATACTTTTGAAACGGGTGGTTCAGAGCGCCAGTTCGCCGTCCTCGCCCAGAATCTCACCCCTCCACAATTCCGAACTCATCTCGGCTGCGTCAGCCGCCGTGGACCGCTCGCCCACAACTTCCCAGAGGCTCAACAATTTCCTCTTGGCGGCAGCCTCTTCGGATGGCAGTCACTGCGTACTCGCCTCAACCTGAGCTGCCATTTGCGCCATCATCGGGTGCAAGTCGCCCACGCCTTCGATTTCTACACCAATCTCACGCTGATCCCCTCCGCCCGCTTGGCGCGCGTCCCTGTGGTCATCGGCAGCCATCGCCAACTCGGAGACTTGATGACGCCCGCGCAGTTCCGCGCTCAGCTAGCGGTCTTTAACTGGTGCGACGCGATCGCCTGCAACTCCCAAGCCGCCGCCGAACGCCTGGTCCAGGCGGGAGTGTCCCGCAAGAAACTCGCCGTCATAGGAAACGCCTTGCCCGCTGCCGCATTTGAGCCCATGGCTCCGGCGTTGCCCCGCTCGCAAGGCGCTCTCCGCGTTGGCATGGTCGCGCGTATGAACGCCAGCTATAAGGGGCACGCGGCGTTTCTCCGCATCGCGGCCCGGATTCATCAGAGTATGCCAGCGGTCGAATTCTTGCTCGTTGGCGACGGCCCGCTTCGTCCCCAGCTCGAGCAACAAGCGGCGGCATCGGGTCTCGGCAGTTGCGCCATCTTCCTCGGGGATCGTAGCGACATACCCGCTGTCTTAGCCTCCATCGACGTCGCCGTCCTTACTTCCGATTCCGAGAGCTTGTCCAACGTCATCATCGAGGCCATGGCCGCCAAATTGCCGGTCGTCGCTTTCAGCGTCGGAGGCAACCCCGAACTGGTTAACGTTTCGCGCGGCGCGCTTGTCGCGGCTGGAGATGAGATCGGGTTTGCGAATGCCATCCAGCGGCTCCTTTCCGACGCCAACCTGCGCGGCGATCAAGGCCGCAACGCCCGCCGTTTCGCGGAAGAGAACTTCACTCTCGATCCCGTGCGCCGCCGCTATGAGGATCTTTACCAGACCCTGCTCGAAAAGAAAGGCCGGAGAAGGAAATCCACCTCATGAGCGCGCATCCCAATTCGCAGGCGCGCAAATTGAAGATCGCCGTGGTGGCGCCCAGCTTGCGTTACGTTGGCGGACAAGCCGTCCAGGCCGACCTGCTACTGCGGCTCTGGCAACATGACCCTGACATCGACATCACCTTCATAGCTGTCGATCCGCCGCTCCCCGTCCCACTCGCCTGGGCTGAGCGCATTCCCGGACTTCGCACACTTCTCCGCGAGCCTATCTATTTTTGGCACCTTTGCCGCGGACTGAAAAACGTCGATGTGGCCCATATCTTCGCGGCTTCCTATTGGTCGTTCCTGTTGGCTCCGGCGCCTGCCTGGTTCTTCGCAAAACTGCGCGGCAAAAGGACCATCATCAACTATCGCAGCGGAGAGGCTCGCGACCACCTCCGTCGCTTTCGTTCCGGGAAGTTCGTTCTATCGCGCGCGGATGCGATCGTTACACCCTCGGCCTACCTGGTCGATGTCTTCCGCGAATTCGGACTGCACGCCGTGATTGTTCCTAATCTCATCGATCTCACGCAGTTCCGCTATCGCGAGCGCACTCCGTTGCGCCCCCACCTGGTTTGCACCCGCGGATTTTCCACGTACTACAGTGTGGATGTAGTCGTGCGTGCATTTGCCGAAGTAAAGAAAGAATATCCCGAAGCGAGACTCGATCTGGTGGGGAGCGGCCCGCTCGAATCCGATATCCGCAGGCTGGTCGCGGACTTGAATCTTACTGGCGTCAACTTCACCGGCATAGCCTCGCGTCAGGAAATCGGCAATTATTATGATCGGGCCGACATCTTCATCAACGCCTCATGGCTCGACAACATGCCAGTGTCAGTCATCGAGGCCTTTGCCGCGGGCACTCCCGTAGTCACCACGTCGCCGGAATCCATGCCCTACCTGGTCCAGCAAGAACGCACCGGATTGCTCTCACCCGTAGGCGACGAAAAAGCTCTCGCCGCAAATGTGATCCGTTTGTTGCGCGATCCCACGCTCGCCGCTCGTCTCGCGCAGAATGCTCACCATGAATCGCGAAACTATACCTGGGAAGCCGTCCGCGAACAATGGCTCAACACCTATCGCGGATTAGTCTGAAACTCCTGTAGAGACGGGGCTTGCCCCGTCTCAAGTTGGAAACCGGTTCCGGATTGATATATCGTGAGCTGAAAAACAAGGTCTCTGTGTTTCCCTGTGTCCTCTGTGTTCCCTGTGGTAAAGAACTCTGCCTGCAACGGTTATCGCCCGTTCTACCCCGGTTCCTTCGCCAGCGGCCAAACCGTAGTTAGCACCAGCGCGACAAAGATGCCCAGCGAAACTTCCAGAAACCGATGCCATCCCGTGATCCACGGAGCCTGCGCCCGCGGCACCAGCAAGATAATACTGAGCGTGATCGCAGCGAACCGGTACGCTCCTCCCAGACGCAGCACCCATGCCAGCATTCCACAAGCCAGAATTCCCAAACCGTACACGAAGGTGCTCGAATGGAGAAACGTAGCCAGCACAATTCCCACTACCGCACCGAGCGCGGTCCCCACGAATCGTTGCCACCCGAGAGTTCGATGAGGGATCGTGGATTGCACAATCACGATTGCCGAAATCGGCGCCCAATAAAATTCCGCCATGTGCAGCAGTCGAGCCAGTAGCATGGCCACCACCGCCGCCACTGCGGTTCGAATCCAGTCCAGAACAGGCTCCCGATTGAGCCGCGAAAACATTCTCCCCCTCGCCATCAGCCCTCCCGGCAGACGCCAAGAGCCGTTATTGTACAGCCCGTGGAGAGACGGGAGTCCTCGCCCGTCCGCCTTGCCGTCGACGCGCGGCGCTGAACTGGGGTGGACGGGCGGCGCACCCGTCTCTCCACAAGTAAAAAAAGCCCCACTCTCGCGAGCAGGGCTGTTGATCTAACTGACAGCTGAAAGCTGATGGCTGACAGCTTCTTAGTACATTCCGTCCATGCCGCCGCCGTGGCCGCCGCCTGCCGGAGCACCCTTCTTCTCTTCCGGGATCTCCGCTACCAGGGCTTCGGTCGTTAGCATCAGCGCCGCGATCGAGCCCGCGTTGGTCAGTGCCGTGCGCACCACCTTCGTCGGATCGAGCACGCCCGCCTTCACCAGGTCTTCGTAATCGCCGGTCAACGCGTTGTACCCGAAGTTGTTGTCCTTCGAGTCGTTGATCTTGCCGATCACGATTGCACCTTCTTCGCCGGCATTCTCGGCGATCTGGCGCAACGGCTCAGTGATGGCGCGCTTCACGATGTTTACACCGATCTGCTCGTCACCTTCCAGCTTGAGGCTGTCGAGAGCCTTGACGCAACGCGCCAGGGCCACACCGCCGCCGGGGACAATACCTTCCTCGACCGCTGCACGCGTCGCGTGCATGGCGTCTTCGACACGGGCCTTCTTCTCTTTCATTTCGGTTTCGGTCGCGGCTCCAACCTTGATCACCGCTACGCCACCGACCAGCTTCGCCAACCGCTCCTGCAATTTCTCGCGGTCGTAGTCGCTGGTGGTCTTATCGATCTGGCTGCGAATTTCTTTCACGCGGCCTTGCACATCACCCGGCTTGCCTTTGCCTTCGACAATGGTCGTGTTGTCCTTGTCGATGGTGATCTTCTTGGCCTGTCCGAGATCGGCCAGCTGAACGTTCTCCAGCTTGATGCCCAGATCTTCCGTGATCGCCTTACCGCCGGTCAATGTCGCGATGTCCTGCAGCATTGCCTTGCGGCGATCGCCGAAGCCCGGAGCCTTGACGGCCGAGACCTGCAGCGTGCCGCGAAGTTTGTTGACGACGAGAGTCGCAAGCGCTTCGCCTTCCACATCCTCTGCGATGATCAGGAGCGGCTTGCCGCCCTTGGCGATCTGCTCCAGCAACGGCAGCAGGTCTTTCATCGAGCTGATTTTCTTTTCGTGGATCAGGATGTACGCATTCTCCTGCACCGACTCCATCCGCTCCGGATCGGTGACGAAATAAGGAGACAGATAGCCGCGATCGAACTGCATGCCTTCGACCACGTCCAGCTGCGTTTCCAGCGTCTTCGACTCTTCGACGGTGATTACGCCGTCTTTTCCTACCTTCTTCATCGCTTCGGCAATGATCTTGCCGATGGTCTCGTCGTTATTCGCCGAGATCGTACCTACCTGGGCAATCATCTCGCCGGTGACGGGCTTGGAGAACTTGTCCAGTTCACCTTTGACGCGGTTGCCTTCCTTGTCGAGGCTGCCGCAAATGGCGACGACTGCCTTCTCGATGCCGCGCTTCATCGCCATCGGATTGGCGCCAGCAGCTACGGTCTTCACGCCCTCGCGAAAAATTGCCTGGGCAAGAACGGTTGCAGTGGTGGTGCCATCGCCGGCGACGTCCGAGGTCTTCGAAGCAACTTCGCGGACCATCTGGGCGCCCATGTTCTCGATGCCGTTGGGCAGTTCAATTTCTTTGGCTACGGTGACGCCGTCTTTGGTGATGGTCGGCGAACCGAATTTCTTTTCAATAACAACGTTGCGGCCTTTGGGGCCAAGTGTGACCTTCACAGCGTCAGCCAGCAGGTTGACGCCGCGGAGAATGGCCTGTCGCGACTCTTCTCCATGAACAATTTGCTTTGCCATAACTTTTCAGCTCCTAAATGAAATTTTGGTGCAGGCGGTGCCTGCGAATTGAAACTTTGGGTCTCAGGTGTCAGGTCTCAGGGTTTGGCTGTCAACTGATGGCTGAGAGCTGATTGCTGAGAGCTGAAACTACCGGCGCGATCCGGCGTGTTCCTTCTTCGCCGAAGTGGTGGCGCCGCTCAGCACGCCGAGTACTTCTTCCTCGCGCATGATGATGAAATCCTCACCATCGATTTTGATTTCGGTGCCCGAATACTTACCGAACAGAATGCGGTCGCCTTCCTTCACATCGAGCGGGCGAACCTTGCCTTCTTCGCTGATCTTGCCTTTGCCGGCGGAGATGACTTCTCCCTCCTGCGGCTTGTCTTTCGCGGAGTCGGGAATAATGATCCCGCCGCGGGTGGTGTCGGCTTCTTCGACCCGACGGACCAGAATGCGGTCATGCAGCGGGGTAAATTTAGTTGCCATAGTTGCGTACTCCTTTCAAGAGTTGGTTAAGTTTGGTTTTGGGATTGCCTTAGAGTCATTGCCTGAAAGTCAAGGATTATTAGCACTTGAGTGTTACGAGTGCTAATTATAGGAATGTGAGCGGGTAGTTGTCAAGCGGTGCTGGGGAATAATATACAAGATGTCTTGAATCAATAGGTTAGTTCGGAGTCGTGTTCCTGGCAAGTTCTCTATGCGGCTCTAGATTTGAGCCGGGATGCCCTAGTCTGCGGCCTTCGAATCGCTGATGGCGTCGGCGTACTTCTTGGCGAGGAAGGCCATTCTGACTCGGATTTCCTCTTGGTCTTCTCTTATGACGGCCTGGAGAACGGCAACGAGATCTCGCTCCTCTGAGGATCCTTCTCATTGGCTATGTCCCGACAGAGCTGGCGCAAGAGATCGACGTTGTACACGAAGCTGGTTCTCCCCAAACAGGGATATTCTCTTACACGGCGAAGCTGAGGGGAATACAGGAATATCTGTATGGTATCGAACAGAGGTTCTGGCCCAGAAGTGGCCCCGGTTCTAACCCAAGAAAGAGTGGCCGCGCCGTCCATTGCGCTTCGATCTCCACAGGACACCCTGAATTGTCACCGAGTGGCCAAAATTGCACAGCTTGCGCGCGGATAGTTCTGCCACACTGCGGCCCATGACAACTAAAACGATTCCGGAATACCTTGTGGACGAGCGCCAAAAACATGAAGACGACCAGCTGCGGATGGAAGAAGAAGCTGCGCGCATCCAGCCGCTCCACCACGGCCACCATCGCACTGCGAAACAGCCCAAGCTGGAAGTGCAATCCCCGGTCAAAGCCGCAGTCAAAGTGAGAAAGACCAAAGCGACAAGGACCAACACGATAAAAACTGCCGCAGCAGTCAGGATAAAGACAAAGTCAAAGCCACACGCCGCGCGAAAGCCCGCAACGAAAGCCCGCAAGGCGGCGTGACTGTCAAGGCTAATGACGGCACCCTTCAGAGTATAGGATGGCCACGAAGCCGGCAACCCGCCTGGACTCAACTTGGTCCGGGGCTGTCGCTCCCCGCCCTCCGGTTTCTTTCGAACGAAAACAGGTTCAGATACACTGACTTGACTTCCCGCATGAGCGCGCCTACATTGAGTGCTGAGTTTCGCAGTCTCCTTCACCATCAGTCCACCTTTCCAAGTTTCTTTGGGCCGAACCCCAGGATGAATTCAGCACTCAAAAACTTCTGAAGAGCAGAAGGTGCTATGACAAGAAGGCCGTCCGGGTCGTCAGCGACCTACCTCCGGCCCGATCCCTAAGAAAAATGCACGAGGAGGAATCAATGGTTCGTCAAAGAACGGTCATTCGAACTCTCACCTTATGTTGTTTGGCGATGACAACGTTGGCCTTTGCCAAAACTAACCAGAGCAAAACAATCGTGACCTACCCATCGGCCTTCGCGGTTTCGCAGCCGGTGTCGGAACTGCCAGTCGATTTCTCAATGTTCCCAGGTCAGGAAATGCCTGAACCGCGGCCGAATCCCAATAAATCGTACGGTGGTCCGTGGCTGAGCGAAGACCCCGTTTTGCAAAAGGAGACGCTACAACCACTCGCCGCCGGCAAGGGCATCGACTTTGAGGGCATCGCCTCAAATGGTTACGCTCCGTCCGATTCCAACATGGCCATTGGTCCCAACCACATCGTGGAAACCGTGAACGTGCTGTTCGAGGTTTTCAACAAGAGCGGCTCGAGCCTTGCCGGTCCAACCAGCATCCTGACTCTATTCGCTCCACTCGGCGGCGTCTGTGCGAGTACGCACGGCGATCCCATAGTGCTGTATGACCGTCCGGCCGACCGCTGGCTTATCAGCATGATCGGCGGCAGTGGTGCCTATGGGGAATGCATTGCGGTGTCTAAAACCAACGATCCCACCGGCGCATACTACCTTTACGCGTATTCCTTCGGAAACAATCTGAACGATTATCCGAAACTGGGCACGTGGGCCACGGCCAGCAACAGCGCCTACCTGGCGACCTACGACATCTTTTCGAACGGCCAGTCCTTCGCGGGCTCGGACCTTTGCGGTTTCGACCGTACCAAAATTCTGGCTGGGAACTCCACGGCGGCGCAGCTCTGCAAGATGACTCCGAGCAGCGAGTTCAGCTATCTGCCCTCCGATATGGATGGTCCTACTCCTCCAGCCAACGGCACGCCCGGGCTTTTCATCCACCCGAACGGCTCAAACCAGCTGTACTTGCGCAAGCTCACGCTGAACTTTGCGAGTGGGACGGCTACTCTCTCATCGGCAACAACCATCAGTGTCGCCAGCTACACCGAAGCATGCCACAGCAGTTGCGTTCCGCAGTCCGGAACCACTCAACAGCTCGACGCTCTCGGCGATCTCACAATGTATCGCTTTGCGGTCAGGCACTTCGCCGATCATGACCGGGCGGTGGTGAACGATTCGGTCGTCAATGGGAGCCAAGTGGCCGTTCGCTGGTATGAACTCTATGACCCCGCCGGCAGCGTAACGCTGAACGAGCAGGGAACCTACGCCCCGGATTCCACTTATCGTTGGATGGCCAGTGCGGCGGAAGACCAGAATGCGGATATCGCCATCGGCTATAGTGCTTCCAGCAGCAGCATCCATCCCGCGATTCGCTTTGCCGGCCGCGTCCCCAGCGATCCCGCAGGCTCCCTGGAGAGCGAGATAAGCATCATCGAAGGTGCTGGCTCGCAAACGAGCGGCCTGTCCCGTTGGGGTGACTACAGCGCTCTGCAGGTTGATCCGAGCGACGACTGTACCTTCTGGTATGTAGCTCAGTACGAACAGGTCACCGGCAGCTACAACTGGCATACGAACATCGGATCGTTCAAGTTCGACACCTGCACGACGGGTCCAGATTTTACACTCTCGGTCACGCCGAGTTCTCAAACTGTCTTTCAGGGTAGCGGCACAAGTTTCACGGCGACGGTTTCGCCCTTGAAGGGTTTCACCGGTACCGTGGCACTCAGCGTTGCCGGCCTGCCGACAGGCGCAACAGGCACGTTCAACCCGGCTTCGATCAGCGGCGGGTCGGGTTCGTCCACCCTGAATATCACCACTTCCAGCACAACGCCCAAGGGCACCTATACACTCACGATCACCGGCACGAGCGGAGCGCTCGTGCACAAAGCCACCGTTACTCTCGTAGTGTCGGGGGGCTGGTCATGGACCTTGTCAGGAACGGCGTTCTGCGGAACGACCGAGGAGCAATACAGTTTCTTTGGATTCCAATCAGCGCCAAATTCCCTGCAGTGGTTTTTTCTGGTCGAAACCGGAGATCCCGCCAATGGGCAGTACAATTGGACTCTGTATGACACCTCCGGCACCTTCGCGTCCGGCAATTACTGCGGTCCTGAATATTGCAATCCCCCGACCGGCAACAACGGCTCAAGCATTACTGCGACGAGGCTTCCAGTTGGCACGCCAAGTTTTCGAGTATACGGCCAATTTACGATCAATAACAGCTGCTCAACGCAGTACTCTGGGAGTGTTCAGATGCATCCTTAAGCCGGCACACTGGCAGGTGGCCCTCGATAAAAGGGAAAGCTGTGTGCCGTCACGGTCATGTTCCGCTTTGGGATTTTGTTTGATATCCCCACTGCCAGTTCGCCCAACTGACGGCAGCGTCGCCAGCCCTCCGGCTAATCTTGGCCGCTGCGGACAAAATGAACGCTGCAAGCATTGAGTTTCAGACCCAAAATGGAACGGCAGCCGGCGTGCAAACTCTCTGTCATCACCTTCCGCAAGGGGGCGGTCTCACGAGATGCGAGACTTGAATATTTGCTGCTGGTCAATCGTTTCCCGCCAAAACCGGCGCAAACGCGTCTTTGCGGAAGATGGAGGAGCGCCAATGAGTGTGTCGGGCTTGAACTGCGTTGAAAGCTGTCTTAATTGCCATCTGCGTTCCCGCAATTTTTTCTGCAACCTCTCCCAGGACTCTATCGAAGCGTTCAACAAAATAAAACATGCCGCGATTTTTCCGGAACATGCCGTGGTTCTTGTCGAGGGACAGCGTCCGTGCGGAATTTTTATTCTCTGCCAGGGACGCGCCAAGCTCTCGACCACCTCGCGCGAAGGCAAGACTTTAATTATTCGAATCGCGGAGCCCGGTGAAATTCTGGGCTTGCACGCCGTGGTTACCGGCGGACGCTACGAGCTAACGGTCGAAACCATGCAGCCTTGCCAGCTGGATTACGTTGGGCGTGAAGACATTCTGCGCTTTCTCAAAGACCACGCTGATGCCGCTCTCCACGCTACTCAGCATCTGGCCCGGGACTGTTCTGATGCGTATGGCGTGGCGCGCACGATCGGGTTGTCACATTCGGTTTCGGAGAGGTTTGCCAGATTCCTGCTTGAAACCGCCGCCGAGGGCGAGGTCAGCAATGGAACGGTGCGCGTCCGGCTGGCGATGACCCATGAAGAAATCTCACAGTTGGTCGGCACCAGCCGCGAAACCATCACGCGCCTGCTCTCCGAGTTCCGCCGAAACGACACTGCGGAATTGAAGGGCTCGATGCTGATTATCCATAATCAGCCGGCCTTGAGGAACATGGTCCGGGCTTAGAGTTTGTGTAGGGACGGGCGATAAGCCCTCTGCAGAGTTGGTGGCAGCAAAGGGCGCCGCCGAGCTGCGCTCGGCTTGGACCCTTCGACTTCGCTCAGGGCAGGCTCGCGAGGGCGCCCGTCCCCACACAAGCATTTATCGCACGTTCACCGTGACCGGAGCAGAGGCTATGCCGTTGACCACAACCTGCAAATCGCTGAGACCGGTTTCGGTTCTGCTGGAGACGTCGAAATTCGTCGATGCCTCTCCTGCGTAAGCAATTCCCATGGTGCTGTGGTCGTGCGTGCGCGCGTAGAAAACGTCCCCCGTGATCCGGTTGGTGAGCCGCACCAGCGGATAATTCGTCGCCGCTTGCGCGTCATCGCCATAAGCAGCGCCCTGCGAGAATCCATTCAGATTGAAACCTGATAGAGGATACGATCCTCCCCTGAACACTTGTGCCGGCGCAGAAGTGATCTGCGGCAGCCAAGCGGCGTTCGGTTTTCCTTTCGGACGATACACCCAGACGTTGCCGAAGTCGGTCCACAGAATTTCTCCCGTAGGCAGCGCCAGCATATTTCCGTAGTAAGAAGAAACATTCGGCGCATCGGTGTTACCCCTGGTGACATCGGTGAAACCAGTGCCATCCCACTCAAGGAATTTGGTGCCGAGGTTAAAGATGCCGGGACTGGTCTGCACCAGCACGTTGCCATTCGGTAGTATCGATGCGGGACCATCGGCCACATCGAGGGCGTCAGGGAAATCCGGGCCAGCAGTCCAAGTCTTGGTGTTCGTGTCGTAGATGGAGGTGTGTCCGCTGGCTCCGGGAGCGCCGTTCGCTCCGGTGGCAAACACGGTGCCATCCGGCCTCAATACCGCCGGACCGACCTCCTGAGAGGAGCTTTGGACATCGGGGTATGAATCCCAGAGTTGGACGATTGTGCCGCTACGCGGACCGCTTTTCCACGTGCCCTTTGCCGGATTGTAAATTTCGTAATTGATCCCGTTCCGGCGGTATTTAAAAACGTAAGCATCGACCGTCAACAGGGTGCCATCGGGCAAAAGGTTCCACCCTTCCTCATCATGGACGTCGAACTTGCCCTTGCCGGTGATTTTCCAGGTGAAGTTTGAGGTGTCCAGCAGCGCCGACTCCGTCGTGCAGCAGTTAGCCTGCATGTAAGTGCCGTCCGGGAGAACGACGGCCTGCGCATCTCCAATTGTGGACCAGTGATCCGGCGGATTTATCGACGTCCACTTATTCGCCTTGGGATCGTAGATAGCGCCCAGATTTGTCCACACCGCTTGGCAGCCCTGCCCGCTGGTCGCGTTGTATTCGCCGCCTTCGACCACTACACGCCCATCGGGCAAAACCGCCGATCCGAAATAAAGAGGCGCGTAGCCGGCAGGCAGAGATGCGATCCGCTTCCACGTGCCATTCACATAGCTGCCGAATTGATCGGGACTCAGCTTATACCACGAACGTCCGCAAGCTTCGTGCAAGATCACGGTGCCGTCGGTCAGCAGGAGAGGATTGCCGAGACCGAGAATCGAGTTAGGTTGGTTGACCAACGGGATCCACGCTTGTGAATAAGCCATGGTCGCGGTGGTGAAAAGCAGAACGAGGGTGAGCGCAACGGTTCGCAATTTCATGGTGTCTCCTATGCCCGCGTAGGGACGGGTAATGGCGCCAGCCAAGAGCGCTGCCTTGCTCGGCTTGGACCCTTCGACTTCGCTCAGGGCAGGCTCGCGAGGCGCCCGTCCCCACACGAGCATTCGCTGAGCGGTTCGCGTCCGCAAAAAGCGGCGGGGAATTATACATCGGCCGGAGCCTTCATCGGGAGCGGCAAACGGAGGGGAGTGCAAAACTCCCGCTTCATTAGGCTGGAGGGATATTCTCGAGCGCTGCTGGAGCGAGCTGAATACCGCTGGGCATCATCGGCTGTTCGACTGGCTGTTCGGCGGAAACCCCGTTTGACTTCGACTCCAGTCCCAGGCTGCAGCAGGCCGCCACCAGTGAAGCTTGTAAATCCTTGATGTGGCGCTCCTCGGTCAAATAGCTGATCACCATGGTGCGGATCACACTTTGTCCATTTACTGTGGCCGAGGAAATCCAGCGCTGGCCATCGCGATTGACTTCTTCGATGATCGAGGCGTGAATGATCGAGGCATGCGACGCGTCAACCTTCTGCGGGGTTATAGCCGCGGCTCGCACTCGCAAATTCAGGATTGGCAAAACCTGCGGAGCAGCCAGCTCAAAGTACTCTGAATTCGCTACCCATCTGGCGAAACTCTGCGCCAACCTCATTTGCCGGTCAATCAGCCGCTCATAAGATCGCCGGCCATGAACCCGCAGCGTCAGCCAGAGCTTGAGCGAGTTCATGCGGCGTGACCACTGGGCGCTGATATTGCGATTATCGGGCAACGTCCCGGCTGGCGCTTTCTGCAGGTAAGGACAGGCAACGGAGAACGTCCGCTCCAATACTTCAGGATGCCGTGTGAGGAGCAGACCTGCCGCAAAAGGCATGGCCAGCCACTTATGCGGATCGAAAGTCACCGAATCGGCTTGCTCAATTCCGCGAACTAAGCCGCGATGCCGGTTCGAGAAGAGCACGGCAGCGCCATAAGCGCCGTCAACGTGGAGCCAGATGTTATACCGGCGACAGATTTCATGAATCCGCGGTATGTCGTCGATCGCTCCCGAGCTGGTGGTTCCGGCGGTAGCTACAATGCAAAATGGTTTCTTGCCGGATTCCATATCCTCTTTGATGGCGGCCTCGAGTTGTTGCACATCTAGCTGCAAGCGTTCATTTACCGGAATTCGACGCAGGGCTCTCCGCCCAAGGCCCAGCAAGCCCGCCGATTTGTCTAAGGAATGGTGCCCTTCCATCGAGGCATAGAAGACTGGCTGAGCGCCAATCGAAGCGAGGCCGTTCTCGATTACGTCCGGGAACTGCGCCGAGAGCGCCATGGCCAGGGCACTGAGATTCGCTTCATTGCCTCCGGTTGTGAAGGTTCCACTGGGCGCATTTTGCCATCCCACCAGCTCCCCAACCCAGCGAACGGTTTCCGCCTCGATTCGGGAAGCCGTCTGCGACCGGTCCAGGCTGGCGAGTTGAGGATTGAGAGCAGCGACGAGGGATTCGGCGAGGAACGCCATGTAGGTCGGCGTGGGGTTCATCATTCCCAGATAGTGTGCGCTGGGAACGTGGAACCCATTGTCGACCAGCTCGCCGCAGACTTGATCGAGAACCTTCGCAGGGTCCTCCCCGGTCTCTGGAAGCCGGCTAAGACGGGGAGGATAGATCCGGTCCTCGGCAGCGGGTTGAACTGGACGATCGGCCAGAGAAGCAAAGAACCTGTCTACCACTTCTATTAGTTGGTACCCGAGTTTGCGGCGCGTTTGCGAATCAAAGTCGAAATTCATCCTCGCCTGACAATGACAGAAGAGGTTGACAGCGGTCCATAAGGTCTTTCAAGTAGGTTGGTTAGTGAAGACAGATTAGAACCGTGAGACATCCTCTTGCCAATGTAGGCAAGATAATTCCACTTTAGCCAGTTTTGAAAGACTCTTCGTGCGCGCAGTCGCCCTCGGCGGCTAAAGAGTTTTGATGAAAAACTCGGTTCTCGGTGCCCAGCCCCTGAAGGTGCATCTGAATTCAAAGAACTTATGGCATTGCTTAAAGTGATGCCCTGACACGAAAGTTGAGTTTTTTCCGCAATCTGTAAAGCCAGCACTGGAAACGGCCGCTTATCGCCGCAGTGAACCGCTGCGCCACCCAAAATCAAACTCAAGATCGAGTTTTTCAGTACTGCGTTAAGCCCCTATGCAGAGTGTTTCTCGTGTGCTTGAGCGGATGGGGAGAGTTCTGGTAGTGATAAGACGTGATGAAGAGGCGGATAAGACGAGCAGTGACCTGAACGATGCCATCACATCACCCGCCCCTTGCGAGCTTCGCTCGCTTGACACGAGGCGGCTGTCCCTACACGAACACTGTGATGGCATATGCCAGCGCAGCCGCTGTCAGCGTGGCGCAGAAATTCACGGTCTCGTTGTTGATCCATCCGCGGCGTTGCAGCGTGGCGCCGAGTAGGCTGTCGGTGAGCATTCCGGCGAATCCAGCGGCCATCGGGATCCAGAGCTGGGCCGCAGAAACCATCCCGCCCCCGGTTGCGACCGCCGCGATCACCAGACCGGCGGCCAAGCCCGCGATGCTTCCGGGAATTGTAATGCCGCCGTCGGTGCCTGGCGGGACGCGTTCCCATGTCGTAATCATTCGCCCCGCTGGGCCGAGGTATTGCCCGATTTCGCTGGCCACGGTGTCAGTCGCCGCTTCGGCCAGAGCGGCTACCGCCGCGATCAGCCAAACCCGATTTCCTGTAGCGCTGAACACAGCCGAGCCGAGGGCAGCCACTGCCAGATTGGCCAGGACTTGCGACGCATTCCGGCCTTCCCGACGCTCAGCGAGTCCGAGAGCCAGCTTACGGCGGTAACCCAGGCGAGTGGCCACCCAGGTCATCAGAAACAGCGCTGCGAGCGTGGCAAAAGCGGCGGGGCCGGCGCCGGCAAAAAGCAGGAAACAGGCGAGACCGCCCGCCAGAGCCCCGGAACGATTGACACCGCGCAGGGCGCAACCCAGCAAAGCGAAGGCTAGGGTCAGCGCCGTAGCGATTGCCAGCCGCTCCGGGGACGACGCCCAGCGATATCCTAGAAAAGAGGTCAGCATTGTTAGGGAGCTGTCAGCTATCAGCTCTCAGCTGTCAGTTACTACTAGAGTCTCACGACCCTGACAGCTGATGGCTGAGAGCTGAGGACTGACGGCCGAAATGCAGGAGCCGCCTTCGATAACACTATATTCGGTGTCCGGCGAAACCGGACCGCGCCATGTAGTGCTTGGCCTTTGGATTCTCCCGTAATCTGGCGGCGGCAACTACCCCCGATTTAGGCTACACTTCTGTACGCTGGGCGGGATTCTGGCATCTGAGGAAATCTCGTAGAGACGCGGCTCGACCGCGCGTACTGAGACAAGGCAAGCCTTGTCTCTACTTGGGGTGAAACCAAAATGGCGGCTTCAGTCTGGTCTGGTTATCTTACGTTTGGATTAATCTCGATGCCGGTGCGTCTGTTCTCGGGGGCGCGCGGCAGCGGCATCTCGTTCAACCAGCTTCATCGCACCGATCACCACCGGGTAAAGCAGCAGCTCATTTGCCCGGCGGACAATCAGGTCCTCGAGCGCAGCGATATCGTCAAAGGCTACGAGTACCGCAAGGACGAATACGTCATCATCGAGCCGGAAGAAATCAAGAAGATCGAGCCGAAAACCGCGAAGACCATGGAGATCCTCGAATTCGTGAAGACGAGCGAAGTGGATCCCGTGTATTTCGAGTCGTCGTATTATATGGTTCCCGATGAAGCTGGCCGCCGCCCCTATGCGCTGCTTACCAAGGCGCTGGAAGAGAGCGAGTATGTCGCCATCGCCAAACTCACCATGCATAACCGCGAATACACCGTTTTCCTGCGCCCGCATAAAGGTGGAATGATGCTGCACACCATGTACTATGCCGAGGAAGTTCGCGAGGTCGAATCGTTCGGCGCTCCCGATGTCGAGATTAAAGAGGCTGAAATCAAGGTTGCGCACCAGCTCATTGAAGCGCTGGCGGGCGAGTGGGAGCCGGAGAAATATCACGACAGCTTTCAGGACAATCTGAAGAAGCTGATTGAGACTAAGCTGGAGGGCGGCGAAATCCAAGCCGTCGAACAACCGAAGAAGCTGGCCCCGGTGGTGGATCTGATGGCGGCGCTGAAGGAAAGCCTGGCGCAGACGAAGAAGCCTTCCGCGTCAGAGAAAGTTGCGGAGATGCCAGCCAAGAGCCAACAGAAGGCACGCCGCGGACGCGGATGAATCCGAGCTTCGCTGTAGAGAGGCGGTTTACCGCGTCGAGTCTGACACCGAAGACGCGACGCAGCATTTGGGGAGTTGCACGCATGAGACGCGGCAAGCCGCGTCTCTACAGTGGATTTTTTTTCGTATGCGAAATCTGCCGCCCGGCAACCAAACTTCCCTCTACCGGCTTCTCACCAATGCAGCGGGCTAAACGCCGCCTGATTTCCCCTCTTGACCCGGTTCCCGATACAATGTCGGTTTCCGCGCAACACTAACTTTTTCTACGGAGTTTGAATGAAGAGGTTTCTCTGGCTGGGGTTCGTGCTGTGTCTTTATCTGATCTGTAGCGGCTGTGGCGACACTTTCCGCCCGATTATCATCCCGAATCCCCCAACGTTTCCCAACCCGAAGGCGGCCCACACCGTGGTGGCCATCAACGATAACGGACTCTTTGTGCCCGGCACTGCCATGGTAATCGACGTTTCCGGCGACACGGACGTGAGCGTTGTTAACGTGGACATTGCTCCGGTCCACGCGGTGCAGCAGACGGCCAACGTGGTGTTGGTCGTAAACCAAGCCGTGACCGGTTTAAATCCGCCGCCCGATACTTGTCTCGTGCCGATTCCGCCTACCCCTCCTAACCAAGTATTTAATGTGTGTCCTTCGATTACCAAGCTGAACTTCAGCGGCACGGTTATTGGCAGCACCACCACCATCACACTGCCGCCGTATTCGGAGGCGAACTTTGTGGCTACCACGGAGTCTAGCCAGGCCTACGTCCTGCTTCCCCATTACATACCGGACCCCATCAATTCCCCCAACGTCATTGTTCCTTCAGTCGGAGTGGTCAATACCCAGAGCAACAGTCTTGGTGCCACCAAACCGGTAGGGAACAAACCCGTCGCCATGGCGGAAACGCCGAATGCACAGAAGCTCTATGTGGCGAATCAGGGCGACAACACGGTTAGCGGCTTCAGCGTCCAATCGCAGTCTCTGTCTCAACGAACCATGAACGGTTCGTTCAACGCGCCGATCTGGGTGATTGCGCGCTCCGATAGCCAGCGCGTGTATGTGCTCAACGGCAACGGTGTCGTGAGCACAATTGATACCACCTCCACCGGTGGCCCGGATAACGTGATCGATGCCAGCGTCAGCGCTCACAACGCCGCTTACATGCTCTACGACGGGAATAAGAACCGGCTGTACATACCAGGAGGCACCCAGTTGACGATACTGGATGTCTCGCAGTCCGCACCGGTGGTTCTTACGGGAGGCCCGATTGCGATTCCCACGGTTGCACCTGGTTCGCGAGTTGCGTCGGACCCCTGCTCGGCCACCACCCAACAGCCGCTCACAGTCGGCGCCGTCGCCGTTCTGCCGGATGGAAGCCGCGCTTATGTCGGGGCTTACTACGAAGATGCAGTCAATAACACTAATTACATTTGCCCGCAGGTGACGGTGATCGACGTCGCGAGCAACACTATCAAGAGCTCGACTGCGGTCCCGGGGTTTCCTGCATTCGATGCCTTCTGCTCCACCACCCGCTTCCGCGTGACGATGGCCGCCGGCGGCGACAGCTCCCGTGCCTACCTGGCCAGTTGCGACGGAGGTATGGTCAACATCATCGATACCACGAGCGACACTTATATCCAGAATTTACCTGCGCCACTCGGTGTGCGCCCGGGCGGCCAGCAGAACCTGCCGCAGAATCCGGTGTTTCTGTTTGCCGGTCCGTAGTTGGAACTCAGCACTCAGCATTCAGCATTCAGCCCTCAGCCATGCCGAGAGCCGCTAACTCCTGACGTAGAAAAGTCAGCATTTTTCGAAAGTTTGTGAGGGTAGGGAGAGGGCTACGTGCCCAATGCGGGATTGCTGAATGCCTGAGTGCTGAATGCTGAATGCTGAGTGCTTTTCTATCCCGCGACCGCAGCGCGTTCCGTCGCCCGGCGGCGATGGTAGCGCAGCGCCACATTCATGAAGACGTTTCCACTGGAAGTGCTGAAGCACATCACCAGGGCTTCCGTGTCTTCACTGCTTTTGCTGCCCTGCTCGGAAGTGTGCAGAGTTGGTGGACGAACGTGAAAGTGGAATCCCTGGTCGTTGAGCGTGGTGACGGAGTTGCCAATGATCTGGTTGGCCAGCTCACAGACCGCCTCGCGCACCAGATCGTCGGTCTCGGATACTTCGACGCCCGCCAGACGGGTGGCGAGCTGCACCGCTGTTCCCAGGTCCACATCAAAAATGATCCGCCCTTCAATCTCGCCCGTGAGGCAAACCTCGGCCGCGATCCCTTTGCGCCGGTACGCCTCTTCTTCCATGCTCAGGTTTTCGATGGAAATGGGCGACTCCAGCCCCTGCGCCAGGACGGCGTCGGCCGAATTAATGAATGGCTGAATCAGGTCCATCCGCATTGACTATGCCCCAGCTCCCGCGCCAGCGCCGCGAGGCGTCGTTCCGTCGTCGCGCATCACGTACTTGATGACTTCATAGAGAACTTCCGGCTTCACCGGTTTCTGCACGAAGTGGCGGGCACCTCGCTGCAAGGCCGCCACGATGTTCTCCTGGTAGCCGACCGACGACACCATGACGATGCGGGCGCTCGGATGGTCGCGCACGATCTTCTCCGCCGCCTCGATGCCTTCCATCTGCGGCATGGTGATATCCATCAGAACGATGTCGGGCATCAGCCGTTCGTACTCGCTGATCGCCGAAACTCCGTCACCCGCCTCGCCGATTACCTGTCCCCCGAATGTTTCGACCATCCGGGCCAGGTTCTTGCGGGCAAACACGGAGTCATCCACGATCAGATAGCGTACCGGCTGTCCGTCTTCGCTCCGTTTTACGGGCGCAAACTTTTCCATGGCACTCCTCCCCAACTATCACTTAATCACGATCTACGCACTTTCGGTAGATAACTCTAGTTACTTTAGGCACTAGTCGCCCGCTTGGCGTCGCTGCTGTCCCCGCGTGCGATGTCCCCTCGGGCGCGGTCGGGAGCGCATTGTGCCTGCAAAAGATTGGGCAGATCCTGGAGGTTCGCGATACGCATCGCGTATCCCCGTTCGATGGCTGCCTTGGGCATGCCGAAAACCACGCACGTTTCCTGGCTCTGCGCCACCGTGAATCCCCCAGCCGCCCGGATCTCTCCCAAGCCGACGGCTCCGTCTTCTCCCATGCCCGTCATCAGCACGGCCAGGGCTTGCGGTCCAAACTCCTCGGCGATGCTGTGGAACAGCACGTCCACCGAAGGGCGGTGTCCGTTCACCGGCGCTTCTTCGCTGAGGATCGCCACGTTTCCAAGCGGAAATTTCTTCACTTTCATGTGCCGGTTCCCCGGACAAATGAGCGCCCGCCCGGCTACCAGCAAGTCGCCCGATTGCGCTTCCTTCACCCGGATGGGACAGCTCTCGTCGAGCCTCTTGGCAAACAGTTCCGTGAATCCGTCCGGCATGTGTTGGACCACCAGGATGCTGCCCGAAAATTCCACCGGCAGCTGCGAAAACAGGTATTGCAAGGCGTTCGGACCACCCGTGGAAACGCCGATCGCGATGATGCGCGTCGGCGCGACTGGTTGTAGCTTGTGAGGCTGTACACCGTGCGTTTCCGCTGGCAGGAACTGCGTCTGCACTCCCCCGCTCTGCGCAGCCGCCCGGATCTTCCTGATCAACTCGGCGGCAATTTCTGGCATACGCGCGGAAACATCCTTCGGTTTGGCCACAAAATCAAATGCGCCCAGCGCCAGCGCCTTGAGTGTGATCGCCGCCCCAGTGGTGCTATGCGAACTAACGACGATTACCGGCAGCCGCCAGCGCCGCATGATTTCTTTCAGAGTATCGATTCCGTTTAGCCCGGGCATTTCCAGGTCGAGCGTGATCACTTGCGGCGACAGGTCCTCGATTTTCTTCAACGCAAAATGGCCGTCCATCGCCGTGCCTACAACCTCGATCGAGTCATCGCGTTCGAGAATGTTGGGAATCAGCTTGCGCATCAGAGCCGAATCATCCACCACCAGGACCCGCACTGGCTTTTTCATGCCTGGCCCCCGGCTGCGCTGCGCGCCTGCATCTCACCAGTCTGGATTCCGCCTCCGCTCGATGTTGTTGGTCTCGCCTGTACGGCGCTCGACAGCAGACCCGCCATCCGCGTCCCGGTTGCATCCGCCCGCCCACGCGTGAAGCGATCCATGAGGGCGATCATGTTCAGGATGAGAACCACTCGCCCATCCCCCAGAATCGAAGCCCCGCTCACCAGGTCGGTCGTGATCGACTGGTCATCGAGTGCCTTGATGACCAGTTCGTCTTCGCCCTCCAGCCCATCGACGATGACACCGAACTTGCGGTCCCCGCTGCTGATCACCAGCACGAAGACCTTACGTCGCGCCGTTTCCGGTCCACTTGGCGGCTGCGAGCCCAGGCGCAGCAGAGGCAACACGTCGTTGCGCAGTTGCAGAACGTCGTAGTGCTCCACCTGATGGATATCTCCTTCAAAAGTACGCGCGATCTCCGCCACCGCGTTCAACGGCAGAGCGTAGAGCCGCTGCTCCACCCGGAACATCAACGCCCTGATAATGGCCAGCGTCAGCGGAAGCCGCAGACGGAAGGTTGTGCCGCGTCCCGGCGAAGTCTCGATCTCCACCGTTCCCTTCAGACGTCCAAGCACGCTCTGCACCACGTCCAATCCCACTCCGCGGCCCGAAAGCTCGGTGATCTCTTCTGCTGTGGAGAATCCCGGCTGCAGGATCAGGTCCAGAGTTTCCGCCTCGGTCAGGCGGGCTGCTTGCCCAGTGGTCAGCAATCCCTGGGACAGGGCGCGCTGCCGCACCTTTTCTGCATCAATGCCGGCCCCGTCGTCGGAGATCTCGATCACCACCTGGTTTCCCTGGTGATAAGCGCCCAGCCGCAACGTCCCCTGCGGCCGCTTGCCCGCGCGGACGCGCTCCTCGGCGGTCTCGATGCCATGGCCAACCGCATTTCGCACCAAGTGGGTCATCGGCTCGGCGATCGCGTCCAGAATGCTTTTGTCGAGATCGGTTTGCCCACCCCTGACGATCAGCTCTACTTCTTTTCCGCACTGCCGCCCGACGTCCCGCACAACGCGCGGGAACCGGCGGAACAGTTGATCGACAGGCACCATGCGAATCTTCATGACCGAGTGCTGCAGATCATTCAAGACCCGCCCCTGGAAGGCCATGGCATCGGAGAACTTTCCCCGCAAGACATCTTTCGGGAATCGTTGCCCAAATTCCAGGAGCGTCTGCTGTAGCATCGATTTCGCCAGGATCAGTTCACCGACAAGATTGAGTACGCTGTCAATTTTTTCCGCATCCACTCGCAACAGATTGTCGGGACCGCTCGGCGCGGCGGGCGCACCCGGGGTTTCCCCTGGCGACAACGCCTCTTTCGCAGCGACGCCGGGAGCGACCTCGGCAGCCGCGGGCGACGTGATCTCATAATTGACTTCCGGGTCAGCGAGTTCAGAATGGGCGAGTTCAGAACCGGCAACCAAAGCCGGCGGCAGCGGATGCGACGGCGTTTGGGGGCGCAGCGGCGTGACTCGGACATTAAGCGCAATCGTTGGAATGTTGCATTTCGCCCGGATCTGCTCCGCCGGTTTGTCCGACGCGAGAGCCGCTTCGACGCGGTTCATGGGATCGAGACTGCCTTCGACCGGATAGAGAGCAAGCACCTCGCCCAGTCCGGCGAGGGCCAATTGGATCATCTGACGTCCGGCGATGGGCATGCCGCACTGTGGGTCGACCTGCACCACCACGTGATGAACCCGCTTGCCCTCCGCCACCGCCCGGGCGATCGCGAGTTGCTCGTATTCCGACCAACGGGTGGTTTTCGCGGCCGCTTTCTTTTTCTTCCTTTTGGCCGCGCCGGCCAGCGCCGGGCGTGCCAGACGGGCAATGTCCGCGCGCAAAGACTGGATGCTCGGAAGTTTCGTCCCGTTCCGATACGCCTCCAGCAAGGCGGCAAAGACGTCGGCGACGCGCAACGCGATTTCGGGAACCGAAGCCGCCGCTGCCGTGTTCTCCAGCGTCAGCACGTCTTCGAATTCGTGCGACAGTTCGCTGAGTTCCCGGAAACCGCAAGCGGCCGCGTCCCCCTTCAGCGTATGCACCGTCCGCCGCAGGCTGCGGGCCGTCTCCGCATCTCCGGGTGATTTCTCCAGCTGCATCGCTTCATCGTTCAGCTTCTGGACGAGTTCCCCCGCGCTTTCGAAGAACAGCTGGTGGAGTTCAGTCATCCGGTCCTCGGGGGGGACGGTCACACTCTCACCTCTACCCGCTGGTACGCCGTGCCGCTGTTGTGATGCACCATCTGGAATTTGTCCGTCAGTCCCAGCAGGCTCTCGGCATGGCCGACAAACAGATATCCCTGAGGATTCAAGCAACGATAAAACTTCTCGACCAGCCGCTTCTGTTCGGCTTCGTCGAAATACATCATCACGTTGCGGCAGAAAATTATGTCGTTGCGTTGCGGCAGGTATTCCGTCTTCAGATTGTGAAAGTCGAAGTGCACCAGTTCCTTGACGTTTTTCTTCACCGCGTAGCGGGCGCCCATTTTGTCGAAGTAGCGCAAGCGGTAGCCATAATCGACCCCCAACATCTGGTGCTCACCGTAGGAGCCTTCCTGCGCGGCGCGCAGAACCGAATAGTTGATGTCGCTGGCCAGGATCTCCACCCGCCATGGTGCTGGCACCATAGGCTTCGGAACCGGCGATTCGACGGGCAGCGGATTCCGCAGATAGTAGTACGACAGCGCATCGGCAACCAGCATGGCTATGGTGTAGGGCTCCTGTCCGGTGGAACAGCCCGCGCTCCAGATTCTCACGCCGTAGTCCCGGCGAGCCTGCTTGCGCCGCAGAATATCGTCCATCACTTCCCGCTGAAACAGGTCCAGCTGCGCCTTGTTCCGGAAGAAACTGGTCTCGTTGACCGTGAGGTTTTCCAGCAGTCGCGACAGTTCTTGTTTCCCCTGCTGGCTGATGAGCAGGCGATAGTAGCTGTAGAACGAATCCAGTTGGCACTCCTTCAGCCGGCGCTGCAAACGGTCCTGAAGGAAGGAAGTGCGCCGATCATCGAAGTGCATACCGCACTCCTGGTAGACGAGCGTCTGCAGGAGTTTCAATTCCGCGTCGGTGAGTGTTGGGGTATCGCTCGTATTCATGTGGATTCGGTCTACTTGCTACTTTCCGGCCGAGGCGCTCTTCGTTACTGTCCCCGCCTTGCCACTGCCGGCTGCCGCGGGTTTTTCTGCCGGTTTTACCGCCGACGCTTCGTTCCCCAGTTCACGCGCCCCTAACACCTTGCTGATATCCAGCAGAATGATCAGCCGTCCCTTGTACTTGCCCAGGCCGGTCACGCAGTCCAATCCGCCTTCCCGCATCATGGCGGGCGCGGCTTCGATTTCACTTTCGGGAATTTTCAGAACCTCCGACGCCGAGTCCACAATCATGCCCGCCAGCCGGCCCCGGTGTTCCACCACCAGAATGCGGCTGCGGCGGTCGAGTCCGGCGGACGGCTGTCCGAACCGCTTCCGCAGGTCCACCACCGAGACAATCTTCCCGCGCAGGTTGATCACCCCTTCCAGATAATCGGGCGCGTCCGGCACCGCGGTGATCTCCGGCACGCGGACGATCTCATGCAGCGATGTGATAGGCACGCCGTAGGTCTCGCGGCCTACACGGAAGCCCACAATGTGTGTTTCCCGGCTCATAGATGGAATTCCCTCAACGAGATCCCGCCGACGCAGTCCGGGCTGCGTTCCCGAACCCCGGCGTGCTGTCATTCCGCAGCGCAAAACGGTCCATCGAATCCAGCAGACCCCGCGACATCTTTGACATCTGATCGGAGGAAGCAGCCAGTTCGGTCGAACCCGACGTGGAGGATTGCACCAGCTCACGCATGCGCTCCATGGCCTGCACCACCGCCTGCGCGCCGGATGCCTGTTCTTCCACTGCCGAGTTGATCTCGTGCGTGATTTCGTTCAACCGCGTGGTGGCGCGCGCGATCTGCGACGAGCCGTGCGACTGCTCGTTGGTGGCGGCCCCGATTTCCTGCGCGAACTTGTACACCTCAGTCACCACGTTCGAAATTTTTCGCAGAGCGCCATTCAGTTCCTGTCCCAGATTCAGCCCTTCGTTCACGATCGTCGTGCTCTTCTCCATGTTCTCGACCGCTTTGCGCGCTTCCTTCTGGATGCTCTCGATCAGCTCAGAAATCTCCTTGGTGGACTGCGCGGATTTTTCTGCCAGCTTCCTTACTTCGTCCGCCACCACCGCGAATCCCAGCCCGTGTTCGCCCGCGCGCGCCGCTTCGATGGCCGCATTCAACGCCAGCAGGTTGGTCTGCTCCGCCAGATCGTCGATCACTTCAACAATCTTGCCGATGTCGTCCGCCCGCGTGCCGAGCGAGTCAATGATCTCGCCCGAAGAGCGGATCGTGGTGTTGATCCGGTTCAGGCCGTCGGTCGCCTTTTCCATGGTGCCGATGCCGCTGTGCACCTCTTCCCGCGAACGGTTCGAGATATCGAGCAGAACCTTAGCCGTATCCGCGACCCGCTGAATCGAGGTCACCATCTGATCGATTGAGGCCGAAGTTTCGCTGACGCTCGAGGCCTGCGTCTGCGTGCTCTTCACCATGTTCTGCACGTTCACGCTCATTTCGTGCATCGTGCTTGTTACTTCATCGATGGCCGAAGAAGTCTGCAGGCTGTTCCTGGCCGACTCGTCGGAAGCGCTGGCCACCTGGGTGGAAGCGCTGGCCACCTGGGAGGCGGCGTCGCGCACGTTGCGCACCAGCCCGCGCAGGCCTTCCACCATGCGCGTGAAGGCGTTCGCCAGCGTGTCGTTAGCCGAGCGGGGATGGACCTCGACCGCCAGGTTGCCCCCGGCGATGGCTTCGGAAACCGCGGCCATTTCCTTTAAGTACTTCACCATCGAGTCGAAAGTCCTGGCCAGTTGCCCGATCTCATCCTTACCGTGAACGTCAATATTGTGCTCCAGATCCCCAGACTGGCCGATCTGCTCCGCCACATGAATCAGCCGGCTCAGCGGTCCCGTGATCCCAGCGGCGGTTCGGTAGGCAACGATCATGCCCAAACCCAGAGCGGCCAGGGAACTGAGCACCGCGGCCAGAATCGTAGCCGTCGCGGCCAGTTCATCGGAGTGGCGCCGCTCGTCCAGCAGTTTACGGTTCTCGCGGTCGACATCGTCCAGAACATCGCTCGAACGTGAGACCCAGGAGTTCGGATCCTTTTGCAAATAGAAAATCTGTAGTTCCGCCACGGTCGCGTTGCCGCCGTCCACGGCCCGGCGTTTCTCGACCAGCGGGCTGGCAAACTCATTGCCCCAAGCCTGCTCCAGCCCCTGCACTTTTTCGAGACTGCTTCGCTGTTGCGGGGAATTCGCCAGTTCCTGTGTGTGGCGCAGCGCGTCACTCAACACGTGTTCGCCGTCATTCATTTTCTCTACGTCCCGCGTGTCTCCGCTGAGCAAGTAGTTCTGCAGGTGAAGCCGGTTCTGCATCATCTCGAAGCGGACCGATGAGGTAGCCTCGGTCATGTCAATCGAACGCTGCGCTGCAGCCTTAGTCTCATGCTCGCGTTGGACGGCAATCAGGTTGATCGCCAGCAGCAACAGAACCGTCGTCAGAATGATGCCGAAACTTAGATAAAGCTTTTTTCCGATATTCATGCTCCAACCTTCCTCAGCCAACGCTTCGGACCCTGCGCCGCCCTCTTACTCGCTCGGATCAAAACGGAATTCCACAATCCCCACGGACTCTTGTGGACCTGTCTCGAAACGCCACTTCTTGACCGCATCCAGAGCGGCGTTTGCCAATACCGGGTGCCCGCCAACCAGCTTTGCGTTCTTGACCGACCCGTTGGCAGCGACCGTGATCTGGACTTTCACCACGCCGGTAATGTTCATGCGTCTCGCCAATTCCGGATACACCGGAGCCACTTTGGTCTTTGTTTTTCGATCGACTTCCTGCCCCCATGCCAGGGGAGCGCTCGTCGCGACCCATCCGACAATCAACAGCAGACCCACCGCGAATACACGATTCAGGGCTTGAATAGACACGCACGTACCTTTCTAGTCGTTTTGCCTTCCTCTGCCCTATATTCCTGCAAGGACCGCATCAGCGGATACCAAAAGTTCTTTCGGTGCATTACTTTAGTGATGTCTGCAGAGCATTGAAGAATCGATCTTTAGCTCCTTCTGCTGCACCCGCTGTGGTCCCCGGACGCACGCACCTCCGGCGCATCGCGAATCCCACATTCGCCCATTTCCCGTTGCAGATTGAGACTCAGGTATCACTTTGGTGCCGTTTCACAAGTCGGCACTGCCACCTGCTATTCCCTTGACTCAATTTGAGAATCAAGCGTACCGTTTTTATGTAATCCAAGTGTTTTCAACCGCTTAGCTAAACGATTGGTGCGCCACTGACAACCCACAGCGGAAAATCGGGTCCCGGCGATGCGTCTCAGTCTGACGAGGCGTTCCAGAAGCTTCTCCTGGAGCTTTCCCGGGCCGCTTTTCAGAGTACCGATCCCAGCCAGCTGATCCGGTCCTTCTGCACCCTTACTCGCGCCTTCTTCCATGCCAGCGGCGCGTACTTTTGGAGTCGCTCCGCCGACGGTGAACTCGTCGGAACGGAGGCCGACGCCGATCAGGCCGAATCCTTTCGTGGCATCCGCAGGCGGGCCGGTGATGCATCGATTGCCATGGATGCGGTTCAGAGGCGTCGCGCCTTTTTCGTCAATCATCTCGACGTGGCCCGGTACCCCTGGCTGGCCGAATGCCACGCGCATGCCGCCATGGCCGCGCCTCTTCTGGTTTCGGGGGAAGTAGTCGGTGCCATTACATTCCTGCAGAGCGCGCCCCATGCCCGCTTTGACGATGATGCGGTAGCCAAGGTCACTATCCTGGCGGCCCAGCTCGGCACCGCACTCGAAGCCCTCCGATTGAACCAGCTTTCCCGCGAAGAGCACCGCCGTGCCAGCATCCTGGTCGAAGTTGCCACCGCGCTGCATGGCCTGCCGGACACTGCAGCCGTGATGGAGAGCATCGCCGACCGCCTCCGCCTGCTGCTCCATTCGCCTGCCGTGCTCGTCTTCGTCCAACAGGAGAAAATATTCCAGTTGCAGGCGGTGTCCACCGAAGCGCCCAAACTTGCCGGTGAGATTCGTGCGCGGTTTCAGCAGAACGACCTCCGCTCTTCGCTCGAGATTGCCACTCGCGCCGTCGCCGCCGGCGAGCGTATTACGGTGAGCATCGACGGAGCGTCTCATTTTGGAGAAGATTCGCCGCCCGGTGTTCTCATCGCCGCGCCCTTTCGCACCTCGCGCTCGCACGGTGCAATCTTGGTCTACCCCCGTCTCGCCAACCCATTCACGCAGGAAGACAAAACCCTGGTCTCAGCCCTGGCCGGCTTTGGGGCGGTTGCCGTCGCCAACGCGGAGTTGTACGGCATGGCCCGAGCCCAGGCCCATGAATTGCACGAAATCCTTGAGATTTCTTTCGAACTCAGTTCCGCCGGAAAACTAGACGAGTTCATGCAGACTTCGGTGGTCCGCGCCGCTAGTTTCCTCGGCTTCCAGCGGTGCGTTATCGGGCTCCTCGAAAACTCCGTATTCCACATTCGATGGGGAGTGGAGAACGGGGCTGCCCGTCCCGTCGATATCCCGCTCGACGATGGCGCCGCGACCCGCGCGCTGAAACAAAAGAATGTGTTCTTTACCGAAGACGCCTCCAAGACTCCGGGCGCGAATTTGGATTTCGTTGCGGCTTTCCAAATCCGCCAACTCCTCGCAGTTCCCCTGCTCGGTTCAAACGGCGAGGTGCTCGGGATGTTCGGAGTGCTGGACCGCACCGAGACGGGGCCGATCAGCGACGAAGACGTCCGCCGCGCACGCGCTCTGGCCGCGCAGGTTGCCATCGCTCTCGAACTTACCCGTAACCTGCACCAATCTGAGGAGCACCGCCGGCGCGCCGAGGCCCTGGTCGCGATTACTCTTGAACTGAACAACGTCCTGCATCTGCCCGAGTTCACGCGCAACTTCGCGCTTCGCGCGGCCAGTCTGCTGGGAAGCCGATCGGTTGGCCTCAGCCTTTTCCAGACATCGGAACCGGATACCGTCCTGATTTGCGGCGCCTCCGAAGTCGGCGCTTCCGAACTCGACGCCTCCCAAGTCAACGCCTCTCAAGTTAGCGACAAGCAACTGCTTCGCCGCTTCAGTCAGGCGCTCTGTGCGGCCCTGCCGAAATATCCCACCGACGTTGCCTTCGCGCCGGCCGGCGATATTCTGGGAACCGCTCTCGCCTCCAGCCTGGGATGGACGGATTGCACGCTGGTCCGTCTGGCTGGCTCCTCGGGGGAACTCGTCGGCGTTCTTTGTCTCGCCGACCGCGGTGCCCCGCCCTCCATCGAGGATCACCAGCTACTGCGTGCCATCGCCGGCCATGCCAGCATCGCTCTTGAGAATGCGTGCCTGTTCACCCGCATGCAGCAGGCCAACCGCCACTGGCTGGAAGTCTTCGATGCCATCAGCGACTTCATCGTGGTCCACGACGAGCAGCACAATATTCTCCGCGTCAATCGCTCCCTGGCCGATTTCGTCGGCATCGCCCCCGACCAGCTGATCGGCATCAACATGCGGGCGCTCGACGCCCTTTCCGCCGCAGCTTCGCCGCACTCCTGCCCTTTCTGCCGCACCGGCGAGGGTCTCGACGAGTACGTGCACCCCGTCCTCGAACGGGCGTACCTGATTTCAACTTCGCGCATTCATGCCGCCAGCAGCGCCCAGTTGCAGACCGTGCACGTTCTCAAGGACATCACCGACCGGCGCGAAGCCGAGCGCCGGTACCGCGAACTGTTCGACAACATTCAGGAAGGAATCTACGTCTCAACCCCCCAGGGTCGCTTTGTAGAAGTCAACGACGCCATGGTTCGGATCCTTGGCTATAGCAGCCGCGACGAAGTCCTTCAGCTCGATATTCCTACGCAGGTCTATTTTTCTCCGCAGCGGCGCCAGGAACTCGCGGAACATCTCAAACGCGGAGGCGAAATGCGCAATCACGAAGAGATCCTGCGGCGCAAGGATGGATCGCCCGTCCACGTATTCATGAACTGTTTTGCGATGCGCGATTCCGCAGGCAACGTCCTGCAACACCGCGGCCTCATGCTCGATGTCACCGGCCTCCACCAATCGCAAACCGAATTGCAGAAAGAGCGTGATTTCTCCAGCAAAATCCTTAGCCATACCCAGAGCCTGATTCTGGTCACCGACACCGACGGCGTGATCAGTTATGCCAACCGCCGCTGGAGCGGTCTTGGCTTTCAGCAGAACCAGATCCTGGGGCATCCCTTGCCCGACCTGTGCGCCCCCTCGCGCCGCCCCGCGCTTCGCGAAGCGCTGGGAGCCGTGGCCCGCGGCCAACAGGTGGATAACTTTGATTTGCCCCTGGTTCGTGGCGACGGCGCCAGCGGCCAGTTCTCCGTTAATCTCAGCCCCATCAGCGGAGAAGACGGCCGGGTCAGCAACATGGTCGTAGTCATGACCGATGTCACCGACTCCGCCATCCTGCGGTCCAAGCTCATGCACGCCGAGAAAATGGCGGCTGTCGGACAGTTAGTCTCCGGCGTCGCTCACGAAGTCAACAATCCCCTCACCGCCATCCTCGGATTCACCGACCTCTTGATGGAAAATCCCGAGCTCCCCGAAAGCGCGCGCCGCGATCTGCGTGTGATTCTCCAGGAGGCGCAACGCACCAAGCAGATCGTACAAAACCTGCTCAGCTTTGCCCGCCAGATGCCGCCGCAGCGCCAGCTCGTCCAGCTCAATTCAATTCTGCAGCGCACCGTGCACTTGCGCTCTTACGACTTCATCAGTCACGGCATTCAGGTGGTCGAACGGCTCGACGAATCGCTGCCCGCAGTCGTCGGAGATTCCCACCAACTCCAGCAAGTGTTTCTCAACATCCTGAACAACGCTTACGACGCGGTCCGCGAAACCGCGCGGGCCGCCCGCATTGAGATCAGGAGCGCCCGCGCCAGCTCCTTTGTCGAGATTTCTTTTCGCGATAACGGTATGGGCATCGGCGATCCAGAACGTATTTTTGATCCGTTCTTTACCACCAAGGATGTCGGAAAGGGTACCGGTTTGGGCCTAAGTATTTGCTATGGCATCGTCCGCGAACACGGCGGAGAAATTGTGTGTCACAACAACCTGGACTCTGAAGGAGCGACTTTTGTCGTCCGCCTCCCGGTGGCAGCCGAGACGGCATCCTTTGGAGCAGTTGCAGGAGTGCATCCAAAATGACCCAGTCAGGAACTAAGTCAGGGAATAAGACAGGAACTAAATCCGCTAGTGCGCCAGTGCTTCTGATCGAAGATGAACCGGCCGTCATGGCTTTGGTGCGCGCCGTCCTGGAGGGCCACGGATACACCGTCGTTCCGACCGAATCCGGCGCCGACGCCTTGCGGTTGCTCGAGGGTGGCGATTTTCACGGCGTCATCTCCGACATGCGCACCCCCGGAGGCGTCGACGGCGCCCAGGTCTTTGCCTGGATCGCCACTCATCGCCCCGAACTCGCCTCCCGCGTCGTTTTCATCACCGGCGATATCGCCAACGAGGAAACCGCGGCCACGCTGCGCCGCACCGGCGCCCCGTGCGTGGAAAAGCCGTTTCGCGTTCAGGACTTCATTTCCGTGGTCGAGCAGACCTTTGGCAGGGCCGCTTCATGACTCAGGATTTCCGCATCCGATTGCTGATTGTCGATGACGAGCAGACCATCCGCCGACTCTGCATTACCGTCGGCGAATCGCTCGGATTCTTCTGCCTGGGAGCCGAGAGCGGTGACGCCGCTCTCGCCCTGCTCGAGGAACAGCCCGTGCACATGGTGCTCACCGACATGGTCATGCCGCGCATGTCCGGAATCGAATTCCTGGAGCAGGTCAAGCGCACCTACCCCCGCATCGAAGTAGCGGTCATGACCGGCCACGGATCAGTGGAAACCGCAGTTCAGGCGATGAAGCTCGGCGCCTACGATTACATTTCCAAGCCCTTTGCGCCGCTCGATGAACTCCGCCTTTTCCTGCGCCGCATGGCCGACAAGGTCCGGCTCGTGGAAGAAAATCTTTACCTCCGCGAACGCTCCGAAACCGAGACTGCCGTTCACGGTATCATCGGTAATTCCACCGGCATTCAGAACGTCCTGCGCCTCATCTCCCGCCTCAAAGACACGCGCACCCCGGTCTTGATTTCCGGCGAAAGCGGAACCGGCAAAGAACTGGTCGCCCGCGCTCTTCACTTTCGAGGCGCCATGGCCAACCTTCCCTTTGTTGCCGTCGACTGCGGATCGCTGGTCCCAACCCTCATCGAAAGCGAATTGTTCGGCTACGAAAAAGGCGCGTTCACCGGCGCACTTCGTTCCAAGCAGGGACTGCTGCAATCGGCCGACACGGGAACAATTTTTCTCGATGAGGTGGGCGAACTTCCTCTCGAGATGCAAGCCAAGCTCTTGCGCTTTCTCCAGGAAAAAGAAGTTCGCCCCGTGGGCAGTAATCAAAAGGTCAAAGTGGATGTGCGCATCATGGCCGCCACCAACCGCGATCTCGATACCGAGTATCAGAAAGGAACCTTCCGCAAGGATCTCTATTTCCGCCTCAACGTCGTCACCATTTCTCTGCCTCCTCTGCGTGAGCGCCGTTCCGACATTCCCATCCTGGCGGCGTTCTTCCTTGAACGCCTCGCTCCCGGACGCGGCGTCCAGGTCTCCGGCAACGCCATGAAGGCCATGCTGGCGTATGACTGGCCCGGCAATGTCCGCGAACTCGAAAATTGTCTGGAGCGTGCCGTCGCTCTTGGCGATCAACGCATCATCGAGATCAACGATCTGCCTCCCGCAATTGCGCGCGCGGAAGTCCAAACAGAACCGCTCGACTCCCCGGGATTCTCTGGCCGCGCAACTGACTTGCGCGCCACTGACTTGGAAGACATCGAGCGCGCCACCATCGAGCGCGTCTTTTCCCAGGTCAAGGGCGACAAGGCTCTGGCTGGCAGAATGCTCGGCATTAGCCGCGCGACGCTCTATCGCAAACTGAAGCGCTACCACATCGGCGGCCGCGAGGAGGAGCCTCCCAGTTCGACCACCCTGCAATAGCCGCGACGTGGGCTAGCGGCCCTGGGTGCACGCTTGATTTATGAAGATGAGTCCTAGAAAGTGCTGGCGTCGCGGCGTGTCAGGATGACGCGCTCGAGGCTCAGTTCGTCGCCGACAAAAACAAAATTGTAGAGAGAGCCGTTCAGGAGCGATCCGAGCACATCGCGCGCTGGGGCCGGACCCAGATCGGCGGCGACTTCTTCCTGCTCTGCTCCGGCCGGAATGGCGATCTCGGCCTGCGTTTGGCGCTGCACTTCGAACAACACTTGCGCGAGCGTAGCTTTCTCGGTACGAATGCGCAGCATCCCGTTTACAAAGGTGACGTTCACGAGCGGCTTCGGTGGCGCCGGCGCCTGACTGACCGCGGGACGCGGCGGCGGCATATTGGAAACTGCCGCGGTAGCGACTCTGGTGATTGCAACATTCGTGCTCATGGCGAGAGTGCCCGCGGCTAGCGAGGCATTCTGAAGTCTTGGGACCGACGCAGCCGAAACATTAGAAACCCTGGCTCCAGCGGCGGTGGCCGGACTCAGTTTCACTTGATCCAGTTTCACCGGACTGAGTTTTACGACGATCGCATTCTGGCTTTTCGAAATTTGGGTGGTCGAAATCTGATACGACTGAGGCTTTACGAGATCAAGCACGATCCGCGTAATCGGAGGGTTGCTGAAAAATAGTCCCGAGCGAACGCCCTTCAGCGCACCGAGATTGACTTTCAGGGCGCGCAACTCGGCGGCCGGAAGCGCGCCGGGAAAATCCACGACGATGCGATCGGGTCCGGTAATGGCCTGGGTATCCGGCGCTACCGCAGCTCCGGAAGTCTGAATTTCCACTTCCATGGCAGCGCCCGTTCCACGCACTACGACATGCTCGACGCGGGCGCTATTCGGCGCAGAAATCGGCGCGGACTTTTGCGCGGACGTCTGCCCAAACGACAAGGCCGCAGCGGCCAGCAGAACTCCGACATAAGACCAACGTGGCATGGTGGCTCTGAGCCAAAGTCTAGCAGTTATGGGGGAGGCAATCCGCACCCAGAAGTCGTAGCACTAGTTGCGGAAGTTAATACCGCCCTCGGGCAACGGGACCGGCCTGGAGGAGTGGCCTAAAAGCGAATGGCGCGAGAGTGGGGGGGCTCTCGCACCGTATCCCGGACCAATGGACTGCACTATCGGTACACCGATCCGGGCAAAATGTTAGCCCTGCCGCGGTAGTCATGGATGCCGCCCAGGCCCCGTTTATCGGGGTTAGCGTCTCCTGAATCCGCCGACGAGCAGGGCTGATGCAAACTCAGGCGTGGTAGACCTGTTCGTGCTGTCGGGCTTCATACCACAATGCCAGTTCGACGCGGTTCCACAGTCCCAGCTTGTCGTAGATTAATCGCAAATAATTCTTTACCACGTGCTCGGTGGTACCGAGAGAATCGGCGATTTCCCGGTTCTTGCAGCCCTCGGCTACGCGCTGGATGATGAGGTGTTCGCGTTCGCTGGGCCCGCGGTGGTTTGCTGTCTCTCCAACCATAATTGCCTCCGATAAAGTAAAGTCGCGAGCTTCACTCGCTTTATGCCACCCTTGATTCCGAAACGCAGAAACAGGCGGTTGAAATGCGCTTTGACGGTTCGCTCGGCAATGTTCAGATCGCGGGCGATTTCCGAGTTGTCACATCCCTGAAGAAGCAGATCTATGATCTGCCGTTCCCGGGGACCCACTTGGTTGAACTTTTCTTCCATAAAGACTGCACCTGACCGATGCGACCCGGGTCGCTGCAAGTGGCTAAGCCATCAGGTCTCTCGGCACATCTGGATTCGGGTCTTTGCGTCTCATTTTGCATTCACGCGGCCAAATCGGGCCCGAGATGTTAACTAACTGTAAAAATTCCGGTTGCGCGGCCTCTATCATTGTAAAACGGGGTTACTACAGTGTCCCCTAGCAAGAAATACAGTGTTTCCCGGGAGGAACTACAGTCGGTTTTGCTCAGCATCTAGGGTGAATCACTTAGTACAAAATTCCGGAGTATCCACCTACCAAAGGCCATATTTACACAGAAGTACATCCGAAGCGGGTCCGTCATCCCTCCCATATAATGAGTTGTGGACTTCAAGCTGGTCAGCAACTACAAACCCCAGGGCGATCAGGGACGAGCCATCGACACCCTCATCCGCGGCGTCTTTGATCGCGAGCAGCATCAGGTCCTGCTCGGCGTCACCGGATCGGGCAAGACCTTCACCGCGGCCAAAGTGATCGAGGCCGCCAACCGCCCCGCCCTGGTCATGGCCCACAACAAAACGCTGGCCGCCCAGCTCTACCACGAGTTCAAGAACTTCTTCCCGCACAACGCGGTGGAATACTTCGTCTCCTACTACGACTTTTACCAGCCGGAGGCTTATGTGCCGGCGGCGGACCTTTATATTGAGAAAGAATCCACCATAAACGACGAGCTCGACAAGCTGCGGCTCTCGGCGACGCGGTCGCTTTTTGAGCGGCGCGACTGTTTGATCGTTGCTTCGGTCAGTTGCATCTACGGGCTCGGTTCGCCGGAAGCCTACTACGGTATGCTGCTGTTCCTCGAAAAGGGACAGAAGATCAAGCGCGGGGACATCACTCGCAAGCTGGTTGAAATTCTCTACGAGCGCACCGAAGGCGATTTTCGGCGCGGGACGTTTCGGGTGCGCGGGGATGTCATCGAAATCTATCCCACCTACGACGACAATGCGTATCGTATCGAAATGTTTGGCGACGAGGTTGAATCGCTTTCGCAGATTGACCCTTTGTTTGGCACCGTCAAGCAGCGTTACATGCGTCTGCCGATTTATCCGAAGACGCACTACGTGATGAAAGAAGAAACTCGCGCCTCCGCCGTCGCTTCGATAAAGACCGAACTGGCCTGGTGGGAAGCGGAACTGGAGAAGCAAGGACGCCTGGTCGAATCGCAGCGCATCCATCAGCGCGTGATGTATGACCTCGAAATGATCAAGGCCATGGGCTACTGCCATGGCATCGAAAACTACTCGCGCCATTTCACCGGACGCCTTCCTGGCGAGCCGCCGCCCACGCTGCTCGACTATTTTCCGCGCGACTTTCTGATGTTCATCGACGAGTCGCACCAGACCGTGCCGCAACTCCACGGCATGTATCACGGCGACCGCTCGCGCAAGCAGACGCTGGTGGAATACGGATTCCGCATGCCCTCCGCGCTCGACAACCGGCCGCTCACGTTTGAGGAGTTCGAGCATCGCACCAACCAGCTCGTCTATGTCTCGGCTACC
The DNA here is from genome assembly GCA_963789205.1 of uncultured Acidobacteriaceae bacterium. GTDB lineage: Bacteria > Acidobacteriota > Terriglobia > Terriglobales > Acidobacteriaceae > Acidiflorens. The sequence continues at coordinate 528,672 of CAWBJV010000003.1, read as the reverse complement.
CCCGGCCCGTATGAGCTGACCAAATCCGCCGGCGTGGTCGTGGAACAGATCATCCGCCCCACGGGATTGATCGACCCTCCGGTCGAGATCCGTCCCGTCAAAGGACAGATCGACGATCTGCTGCACATGATCCGCGACCGCGTCGCGCGCAACGAGCGCGTGCTGGTGACCACGCTGACCAAGCGCATGTCCGAAGACCTGGCCGAGTATTACAGTGAAGTCGGAGTGAAGTGCCGTTACATGCACTCCGAGATTGAGACGCTGGAGCGGGTGAAGATTCTGCGCGACCTGCGCAAAGGCGAGTTCGATGTATTGATCGGCATCAATCTTCTGCGCGAAGGCCTCGACCTGCCCGAAGTATCGCTGGTAGCGATTCTCGACGCCGACAAGGAAGGCTTCCTGCGTTCCGCTGGGTCGCTGATCCAGACCATTGGACGCTGCGCCCGCAACCTGAACGGCCGCGCGATTCTCTATGCGGATCGCATGACCGACTCCATGAAAAAGGCGCTCGACGAAACCAACCGCCGCCGAGCCATCCAGCAGGCCTATAACGAAGAGAACGGAATCACTCCCGAATCCATCATTCGTCCACTCGACATGACGCTGGCCGGCATCGTGGGCGCCGACTACGCCGACTTGACCGATACCGCAGCCGAAGGCATCCCAGAACTGAGATCGCAGGAAGAGTTGGACGCCTACATAGGAAAGTTGGAAAGCGACATGCGGGAAGCCGCGAAGCGGTTTGAATTCGAGAAGGCGGCCAAGCTGCGGGACACGATCAAGGAACTGCGAACGAAAGAATTCCTGTTTGCGTGAGATGGACGGAACACCGGCGGCCAGATCAGGCCCATGAATGTTTTTTAATCAAGTTTTCACTGAAATGGCTTGAACTCCGGATTCCCTGGCAATAGAATTCCGGTTCTATTCCAGGAGGCGATCCGTGCACGCTCGTTTAGCCATTGGCTTCTCGTGGAGGAAGTGTTTCCCCGCCCGCTTTTCAGGACTTCTAACACTCATTTTCCTGGTTGCATCAGGGCACCTCGCATTTGCCCAGCAAACACTTGGTTCGATCAACGGCACTGTAACGGACAGCACCGGCGCCGTCATTCAGGGCGCACAAGTGAAAGCTCGCGCTACCGCCACGAATCTGGAAATACAGGCAACAAGTAAGGCGGATGGCTCGTTCAGTATGGCCGACCTTCCCATTGGAGCCTACGAAGTACGGTTCATCAAGGATGGTTTTGAAACCGACGTCCACCCAAAGATCCTCGTGCAGGGCAATCGCACCGCAACGATCAGCGCCAAACTCACGCCGGGCAAGGTTACGGCAACCGTGACGGTGGAGGCGACACCGCTGCTCAATGAGACCGACACGACTACGGGATACACGTTAGATGAATTGCAGATCATGGAGACGCCACTCGGTACAGGAAGCTTCACCCAATTGGCGATCCTGAGCCCCGGTGTCAGCGCCGATTTGCTGAATACCGCTGGCACGAATGCCGGCCTGGGCAATCAGGCGATCTGGGCCAATGGGCAGCGTGACACCAGCAATACGTTCACCACGAATGGCGTGGTTGCCAACAACTTGTTCAACGGCAAATCCACCAGCCAGGTAACGTCATCGCGAGTAGCGGTCAATATCGGAGAGAACGGAAATGGCAACAACCCAGGTGGGGAGATCGCCACGAGCACTACGGTATACGGTGCTATTGGTCAGGCATTGCCGTCGCCGCCACCAGAAACGATCCAGGAGATGCAAGTCAACTCGGCGATGTACGACGCTTCCGGAGGAGGAACGAGCGGAGCGCAGGTCTCAACCATCACAAAGTCCGGCACTAATCAACCGCATGGCGGACTCTACGCGTATCATCAACAAACCGGCTGGAATGCGAACGAATGGTTCTTCAACCACAATCAACTGCCCCGTCCGCAGATACACCGTAACGTCGATGGTGGCTACATTGGCGGGCCAATCATTCGCAATAAGCTCTTCTTCTTCGGCTCTTATCAGGCACAGCGCATTAGTGACCAACTGTTGGCGGATTCCATTGCTGCCGTTCCACCAGGGCTCAATGATAATAACCGCACGGCGCAAGGACTGGCGGACCTTGCAAATGCAAACTCCGCGTGCACCACGAACTGTGTGCAGGCAAGCCAAGTTACATCTCAGGCGCTGGCCATCATGACGACGAAGGCGCCAGACGGCACTTGGTGGGTCCCCAACGCGGTGACGGATCCAACGCTCCTCGGTTTCCTGCGATCTCAGGGAGGGGATGCAATCGTTTTTGGCCCGAAATCCCATTTCAGTGCCGACCAAGTCAATGGCAATGTCGACTACAATTTCAGCGCCAGAGACCGGCTGGCAGCCAAGTACTATTTCCAGAGAGATCCCAACACCACGCCCTTTGCGCAAAGCACCCTTCTAGGATTTCCGCAGACGCTCACAGCTGGGAGCCAGACATTCTCGCTCGACAACACAGTCGCGCTTACTCCGAACTTTACGTGGCAACAACGCGCTGGCTTTTTGCGCATGAAGGACTATGCCTCCACCAGCCAGTTCCTGAAACCTTCCGCGGTTGGAATCAGCATACCCGGAACGAGTTTGTTCCCCGGTATCAACATCAGAAACGCAGATACCTCGATCCCGCTGGACGGCGGCAGCACCAACAATGGGCTCGGTATAGGCCCGCTCAACAATTTCGCGAATGCCGGTTTTTACCAGAACAGTGCGCAGTTCTCCACCGACATAAAGTGGGTACACGGGCGCCATTCGATTTCTTCAGGCATGACCTTCAATTATGGGCAGCTGAATGTGATCAACAAGAACAACTCGGTCGGGCGGATTACCTTTGAAGATTTTCCTGGCTTGCTGACCGGTCAAGTTTGCGGACCCAACACGGCTTCATGTTCGGGCCAGGATGCATCGGAGGTCCTGAGCGGTGCGACCAGCCGCTACTATCGCGCGAAACAGGTAGGCGCTTATGTGCAGGACAATATCCGGGTGAAATCAAACCTGACATTGGATCTTGGACTGCGCTGGGATTGGGACGGTCCGCTTTATGAAAAGAACGGTAATCTCGTAAATTTCCTTCCGCAAAACTATTCCTACAACGTCGCCTCGGACACAATCCAGAACATCGGACTGGTCATCGCCGGAAACAATAAGCAATTCGGCGGCACGAAAGGTGTGAGCAACTCGACGCTCACTGGAAGACAATGGGGATTCGCGCCTCGCATCGGCCTGGCATACAGCCCGTCATTTTTGCGTAACGTCGTGATTCGTGCTGGAGTGGGCATGTACTACGATCGTGGCGAGTATTTTTCAGAGTTTTCAGCCGGAGCGGGCGGAGGGATCAGCGGCCCATTTGGCGTAACGGTGGCTGAACCCTTTGTGATTCCGGTTTTTGCGCAGCAGACCAATTTTGGTCAGCCGTGGTCGTCGATCCCTCCGCCACCCAGCAATCTTTCTCAAGTACAACAACTGTTGCCAAATGCTAATCTTCTCCTCCAACAACAAACCAACTATTGCAATTCGGTCGGTTTGTCCGGCTGCGGCCCATTCGTTTTTTCCGGCTATGACCCCAGAAACAAACTGCCGTATTCGGAGAACTGGACGCTTGACCTGCAATGGCAACCGAAGAACGATCTGGTCTTCACGCTCGGATACGTAGGAAATCACGGCGTCCACGAAACAATTCCACTGCCGTTTAACCAGGCACAGGTCGCCACGTCCCAAAAACCGGCACTGGCCGGCGGTCCCTTCCAGCAAAACTACTCGTTCGGCTACAACGTCAATTGTGGTGTGATCTTCTTTGAGTCTTGCACACCGGCCAACTTGGCCACCGTGCCCCCCTCACAAGCACTGGCCGCTGAAGGCACGACAAACGCGCTGGTAGAAGGATTTGGAACGGGCAATGCGTCCTTGCGGGCTCCTTATATTGGGTACGATCCAAACTCCCAGTTCTATCGAGCGGTTGGGATGTCAAACTATGCGGCGTTGCAATTCAATGTAACTAAGCGTTTGAAGCATGGATTGCAAGTTTCCGGTTCCTATACCTACTCGCATACGCTGGACGAGCAGAGCGCGTTAGGGCTCTTCTTCAGTGGAAATGATCCTAACAACCCGCGATCGGCTTACGGTAACTCTGACTTTGATCGCACGCATGTCTGGACAATCGTGTATCACTATGAACTTCCGTCATTCCTCGGGGTGGCCGGGTGGGAAAAGCATCTGGTAAACGGTTGGGCATTTAACGGCGTCACAACCCTGCAGAGCGGTCAGCCGTACAGCGTCATTGATTTCAGCGGCGGTGCGGCCAGTCTCTACTGGGGTGGAGGACAAGACCTTGTGACGAACCCGATTGTGCCAGTTGGTGGCGTCGGTGCGACATCGAAGAACCCGCGTCTGCAGGGGACGACTGGAATCGATGGCTCGAAGCCAGTTTTAGACCCCGCGGCTTTTGGCATACCGGCGCCCATTGCGCCCGGCACAGGTGGTGTGCCACCATGCGACCCGACAAGCGGCGTATGCGATTCTTACGAAACTCCGTATACTACCGGAGGTCGCAACATCTTCCGCGGCCCGTTCCAGAACCGCTTCGATTTCGGACTATCCAAGAACTTTAAAATCAAAGACCGAATCGCACTGAAATATGACGTGGTTGCCTACAACATTTTCAATCATCCAAGCTTTGACATACCGAGCAACAACGTCAATTTCAATCCATTTTTTGCGAACCCGCCTCAATACGGACCAAACTACGGGACGGGCTTTTTCACGCCGTGTGTTCCAAGTACCGGCGCGTATGTCTGTCCGCCCACCGGCAACCTCGGTACCCTGCAGCACACCATCGGCAGCCCACGCTTCATCCAAATGGCGCTACATCTGACATTCTGAGATGCTCCACCAAACTCGCCGGGTCGCCACCTTCGTTCTTTGAAGGTGGCCATTCCCGGGCAGTCCCTCTCTCAATCCTCTAATGTGAATTCCCGCTCCATATCAGGAAAATCCTGATTGACCCGATAATGTCGCGGTGGGATTCTCGCCGCACCGGATTAGGAAGACGGACTGTCCGGATCTCACGTAGCTGCGCCCCCGTCCTCTGGCAGAAGCTTTCAGGGTGGCTTAAAAGTCGTTCCGAACAGATGGTGTTGTTACCTTTTGCCTTGGGAATCATGGCCAATCCGACTTGCGCTATCCAAAGCTACGCATTCTACATGGAGGCTCATTCATGAACGCTGGCAGGTATTCCTTTGCAGTTCGCTTTGCTGTCGTAGTGTCGATCACGGTGCTGGTGTTTATGTCGGTGCCCGCCTTGCGCGCGGCTACGCCCCCCTCAGGTACGCTTGCGGCTGGTTCCACAAAACTTACCTACACGGGAACGACCGCCACCGTAAATCCGGCGACCTTTGATCCCGGTACCTGCCAAACCGCCGGCTATTGTGACGTGTTCACTCTGACCGTCAACGTCTCGAATGCCTTTCGGGCCGCGCACCCCAATTTTCGGGTCAACGTCCAGTTTGGCTGGTCGGGGAACACGAATGAGTTCGACATGTACGACTACTTCGGCGGCAGCCCGGTCGCCACTTCCGCGAACAGCTTTGTTACTGGTCAGCTGACCAGGTTGGAGCATCCGGCCAACGGTGTCTACACAATCTACGCGAGCTTCTCGCTCGGAGCGCCGGGCACTCCCTACACAGGTACGATAACGCTGCAACCCACGCCTCCTCCAATAACGAAGCTCGCCGCGTCTTACACGCAGGATCCGGACGGCAAGTTTGGCCCGCAGATGTTTCAGTTCACGTCCGACGTTTTGCTCGTTGCCACTCCCCCGAGCGGCCCCGCGGGTCAAGATGTTGAACCGGGTATCGTGATCGACCCATTCGGCAACATCTATGTGTCGGCGATTGAAGGCGTGCCTGCCGGATCGGATCTCTGGCGCTCGACCGATTTTGGGAACACGTTCACCTATCTGGGCCAGCCCGACCAAAGCGCCGGAGGTGGCGACGAGGATCTGGCAGTGGGGTTCCCATTTGCCGCCGACCAGCTATTCGGCGATAGTACCGGGCGACTTTACTACTCCAGTCTGAATCTTGCCGACATCAACTTGCAAACTTCACACGATAAAGGCAGCACATTTCTGCCTGGGGATTCGCCGGCGAAGGTTGTGGACCGCATGTGGTTGGCAGGGGTAGGCACTTCGCGCGACTACCTAATCACGGTGCAGCTCGGTGCGGCCTTGAACGGCACCGATAGTCTGATTGTCACGCAGTCGGACGATGGAGGTATCACATATCCCAACGGAGCCATCGTCAGCCAGGCGCTCCTGGCGGGCACGCCCGAAACCGGCTTCCATTCCAACATCGTTGCATTCCCCGGCAACTTGAGCGGAGGGACGCCAAATAGCGCGGTCTATACCACGTTCACCTCGGCGGACGGAGTTGATCTCTACGTCGCATCCTGCGCGGCGCCGTGCAACTTGCCCACACTGCCTCAGAGCGGGCCGCCGTCGAAGCTCAGTTTTACCTCGACGCTCGCCTTCACCGCACCGCCCGGAACCGCGCTGGGCAATGTTTTCACCCCCATCGCCGTGGACAATCATGGCAACGTTTATGTGGCATTCAGCACCCAGCAGCTTGATACCAACGGCAATCAAACCGCCCAGAATGTGTATGTCATCTGGTCAAAAGATGGCGCCAAGACTTGGTCGAAGGCGGTGCAGGTAAATAATCCCGGCGATCCTGCCACGGCCACCGCGATGCTTCCATGGTTGACTGCAGGAGACTTGGGCGACATCGGCGTCTTCTGGTACGGCACCGATGTCGTTGGCGATCCCAACAACCAGGCTGTATTTGCCAATGCCAAGTGGAAGATTTTCTATGCCATGGTGAACACCACCTTGTCCAAGCCCGCAGTTCAATACGTCGTCGCGAGCGGCACGGCCACAGGCACACCAGATCAGATGGCCGGAGTTGTGCACTACGGCTCGATTTGCACCCAGGGTCTCAACTGCAATACGGCCATGCCTCCGGGCAATCGCGAACTGGCGGAGTATGCCGAACTGACGCACGATCCCTTTGGGTCGATCCACATGACCTTCTCCGAAGACAACCTCACGGCTGGAAGTGCCTTTACCTGGTATTCGAAGCAGACAGCCGGGCCTGGCCTGCTTCCCAATGCCGGCAGCGGCGCGGGGTTCTTTAATATAGGAACGGGCACGGGTAATTTCGGGCTGTTGGTTGAGAGCCACAATCTATCCGGAACCCACCTTCGCGAGGGCACGCTGACCTATCTGGACACCTCGGCCAACATTCTATTGTCGGATACCGCTGGGTTCTCGTCCGTGAGTACCGAGGCGAACGCAGTGAAGGTATCCGGTACCGGAACGCTACAGGACGGTTCGACTGTGAACTTCACGGCGAAGGCAACGGCCGGCGGGCCTGGCACGGGCGCGTTCGCGATTTCCTGGCCGGGATACTCGGCCTCGGGAACGCTCGTGCAAGGGCAGGTTATCAAATAGCACATAGCTGGGAGCGGGAGTTGCATCCCGCTCCCAGACTTAAAGAAGACTCAGTGGTTGTCGCGGTCGTGTTCGTGATCATGGTCATCCCAATCGCGTTCCGTGTGCCAGCGATGGGCGTCTTCATCCCACCATCTATGATTCGCGTTCCAGCAATGCTCCCGCGCTTCGCGTAGTTCATGACGCCGGCGTTCGGCCTGCTCGCTTCTGTAGCCATGATGCTCAATGGCTTCGTGCAGCCTGTGATCCGCGCGCGCAACCCGGCGCTGGCAATCGTCGCGATCGGCGCGCAGAGGCACTCCGGTGAACATTAGAAAGCCAGCCAGCGCTACTGCCGCGAGTGCCGTTTTCACGAAGACCGAATCATTCAAACGATGTCGCATAGGTGTTGCATCCTCCTTGATAGTTTTCAATGCATTACCCAGTGCGCCCACTCCCGCAACGCAGGAGAGAACGCGAAGGCACGGGACGTATATTACCGTATGACGGCTCTTTTTCACTCTACCTTCAAGGGCGCGGCAACCGAGCCGATGCGTCCGCTAAGGTCGTCACGGACAACGAAACGGACTGTGTATTCTCCGGGGGCAAGTTCCAGGGCGCCGTTGTAGGCCATGCCATACTGGCGAAGCGCCGCCAACTTCTCCGGGGTCAAATGAGCCTCAATTTTCTGTCCTACGGGATGATCGACCGTTTTGCCTTCCGGTGTTTTCGCCAGCGCCACGAAGTCGAGTACAAAATGGTTGCTTTCGGCGTCATTGATCAACGCGGCATCTGGCGCCACGTGCATCCCGTAATTCACATGCTTCTTGCCCGGTTCTTTGCTCGGTTCAATTTTGTTCCAGCGCACCACCAGCGCAAGCGATGTGTAGTCCAAAGGAGACTGCAAAGCTGACGAAATATCGTCGGTGCGGGTGTCCGCCGGATCGACGGTTGCATTCGTCACAAAGAAGCCGCTGCGCGCTCGCACATCCACGTGATCGCGCTTCACCTTCACCGCGAGTTTGCGCCAGCCAGCCTTGGTTTTCGACCGATCAAGATAGTAGCCAAGCATGTAGTACTCGGCGGAATCGTGCACCGCATCGCGAAAGCCCTTTACCAGATCGTTGGAGTTGTAATAGGCGCGGCCTCCAGTCATGGACGCAAACGTCTGGAGGGTCGACTCCGTATCCATTCGCCGCCAGCTCATGTTGCGCGCGTAGTTCCTTCCCGGATTGCGAATCGAGGCGCCGGGCGAGGTAGAAACTTGCAGTCCTTTGACGTCCACGGGATAAAGCGCAATCTGCGCATCGTTCAGTAGTTGCCAGGTGCGCTCGTACATGGGCAGCACATCGGAGAGAGTATCGCGTCCGGCGGGAGCGAGCTGCATGGTGTTGTCGCTTACGCTGAAGGGGAATCCGCCGCTTGCCCAGATCAACGACTTGCGGCCAGGGAATCCTGCCAGCGCCTGCGCTACCTGCTGCATCGCCTGCAACGTATAGGTGATGGCAACGCGCTGCTGGAACGATTGAAAATTCAGCTCCGCGTCTTCCATCATGGTCTGGATTTGTTGGGCTTCACTCTGCACGGCGCCTGGATCGACACCGGCGCTGCCATCGGGGCTTGCACTTCCGGTAATGGCTTCGATGTCTTCCGGGCTGTCGACGATCTGTGACGTATCGCCTTTTACCTTATGCAGCGCAGCAACCAGGACGCGAGGATCGCCGGTAAAGTCGTGGATCACGTGAATGCCGCTGCGAGTGAGGGTGTAGAGTGCCGTTGGCTCGCGCTGATCGACTGACTGCGTTAAATACTTGAGCAAATCTTTGCGCGCATACACTTGATCCGAGAAGGGCGTGTTAATCAAGTCGAGCACGATTAGCGTCATGCGCCTGGCGGACGGTCCGCTTGCGAGAGAGTTGCTGAACTCGTTCGGATTCCTGGGACGCGACAAGCGATGCGTGTCGCTGGTGATCTCCTCGAACGTGGCAATCTTTTGTTCAGCGCCGTTTTCCAGCACCCTGAAGTCTTCCTTCTTGAGTCCGGTGATGTGATTGCCGGACTTGTCGGTTACCAGCGTGGGGATCAGCACCAGTTCAGTGCGCGCGGTGAACTTGACTTCAGCGTTGTTCTCTTTCTCTTTATTTTTGTCTTTATCTTTTTCTTTGTCGCTCGGTTTTGCCAAGACCAAAATCGAGCAAGTTAACGCGACGCCTAGAGTGGCATAGCAGGATAGCGCACGGCCGTTTGTCATTCCCATACTCCCGTCTGATTGCGAGGAAAGGATGCCGAGTAGCTTACTGCACGGGTTGACCAGCGGCTAAGTATTGCAAAGTAAGAAGCCTACTGCAAGTAAGAAGCGCCGCCCAGGGAAGTCCGAGTTTCGGTTTGACTTCATTTTTGGGTGTTTACTATAAGGATATTACACGGTATATAACTTTATGTACCCCCCCCCCCCCACAATTCCCTGCAACACTATGATTTTAGAGGACTTACTCCTAACGACTAGAGAGATATGGACTTAAGCTCGATTTTCGGCCTAAATTCCCATTTTGGGGCGGTTTTGGGACGGATTTCGGTGCGTTTCCGCGCATTGAATTCGCTTCATTTCGCTGGGACTGCTTAGTTTATCAAAGAGTAACTGGGCCGCTGCTTCTCGAACTTTCTTGAAGACAGCGCTCCGGCTTTGCCGGCAGAGGTCATTGTCGCATTGGCTGAGTTGCGCGTCTGTGAGAGCGGTCACGGGATGATGTGATGAAAAACTCGGTGGTCGATAAAGCGGCGACTGCACTCTCTCCTGTCGCGCAAAGCGAGTTCGAACGATGTCGGCTGTTCCTCGGCCCCCCTCTCGAAAACGATTTCACGTATGCGGGCAGACTCACTTCATCACCTTCTGCAGCTGGACCTTCCCACTCAAGCCAAAGGACGGCTTGAGTGGGCCACCCGCCAGTGACATCAAGAACTAAGCCGTTTCGACTTCGGCTATTTCAATCTCGTCACGCAACACTGTGATTTCTTGTCCCCGATACCTAACTACAAATTCATCTTCGGGGCGATCCACGGAATACTTTTGCAACGGCCTTACTAATGTAGCGATCTCACGGGCCGCGACTTTGCGAGCTACCCGCGTGAATCTGACTTGCGTTCCTGCTGGCGGTTCATTCCTTAGCATTTGTTTTTTCCTCGCCGTAAAAATTGTTCATATACTTTACGTAGTAAGTCCATTGGACATGAGATGCACGGATCAGGATCACGATTGCAAGAGCCAAGATGAGAGCGCTACCTGAACACAATCCTACTCCCTGCTGCATTCTAGTGAAAAGCAATATAACGGTTGCCCATGCGAGATTGGCGTAGAACGTAACGTACTTATAGGAATTTTCAACTAGGCGTTCGTAGAGTTCTCTGTTCTCTGATTTGACATTCTGCATGACGCCACGGGGCACCTTGCAACATCGCACTAACCATAAAGGCTCCCAGAGAATACGAGTGATTGCTCCAATGACACCCCCTACGATGGCAGCGCCGATTAGAAGGACGACGCCAAAAGTGGCCGTGGCCTGATCTATCTTCAGAATCTTTTCATGCAGAGTCGGGAAATACGGAGAAATGGCAAATAGGGCAACCACGCCGGGTAGCAGAATCGAGAGAACATCGCCCCACTTTAATGAGACCATCGAGACATTCACCCTAGAAACTTATTTGATTTTCAGTGCGCACCTGACTTATACTCCGTTCTAGGAACGGAGTTGCTGGCCGCGTTCAGTATTCTTGGCGGAAGGCTAACGCGGTTCGCGCACGATCCCGATACTTCTTTGGCCCGATTTCCTCGCCATCATACGCTGTTCTGGTGCGCCTTGTGGCGACAGCATCGCGGGCCACTTCTCAAAAAGCGTGAGAAGTGGCGCACCCCCAGCTGGTTAGTCCCAAGATCAAAGGCAACCCGCGTTAGTTCTCCACTTTGATGTGGCCCACCTGCCGAGATGCGAAGCACCCCCAAGGGATTTATTCCTGAGTTCCAGATGCGGGCCACTCGCCTTGGACGGTTAAGCCGAATCATCCCGCGCTGGGACGCGACCAGCGCTATCGCGATGATGGCCACAATCGCCACGGCAGAGATGCTGATGATCGCCAACTGCTCGTTCGTAAGGTTGAGGCCCACCATACCAATGTCAGCAGGTTCCGGGTCCGCCTGCGTTAGCTGTTCCACTTCAGTTTCGTTCTTGGGGCTGAAGAGTCTTTGATCTTTGTCGCCACGCTCATACTGTCCAGCACCGCCTTCATGTCAATCATTGTCTTTCTCCTGTTCGGACAAGCAGAATATATAAAGCGGAGTACACGCCCCAAGCGTTTCATTTCCTCAAACGACGACCCGGCCCAACTACATCACTTTTTCCGTCACGACTTTCATCGCCAGTTCTGGCAAACTCACTTTCAGTCCTGGAAAATACATGGTGATCGGGTTGTCAACCGCCTCCGGGTTTTCCAGTGCTTGGCGCGCCTGCATCGCGATCTGTGATTTGTAGACGTCCAGCTTAGGAATCATCGTGTAGATGTCACCGTTGTCGATTGGGATCGTTCGAAACTGTTGAACATCGAACGGTATCTGGTCCTTCTGCCTGATCACCTGAACAAGCGGTAGACCGATCACGTGCCGCAGACAGAGCTCATAAAATACGTTGGGATTGTGGAACGACAGGTCAGCGATGACCAACCGAGACCGCAAGATATGCTCGACGATCTGAGCACCGATCATTCCCGCTTTACCGATCTGATCGGCGCGGACCATCTTCAGATTCAACTCTGCTATCGCTGGTTCGACAACGTAGTTCAAGAAGAGATCGGAATGCAGCCGCTCCGGTGATCCCTCCGTACCGATCGGTGTGATGTAGAAGCAGATCTTCGACCAATCTGCCGTTTCACTGCTGGCGGGCGTCGCGTTCGCACTGTTATTTGAACGGAACACGGGGGTGGAATCGGGACTAGTCCCGTTCGGCATCTCTTCAAGGACGTGCTCGATGGGAAGCAACCTTTCAGCGCCCGCGACGTTCCTCAGCAAGCCGAGGAACTTTGCGTTAACGATAAAGGCATCCGCGCACTTCGCCAGGTCGCCCTCCGCAACATTGATCTCCCGCAGGTTATCGTGGATCACGGCAATGGCGGGCAGTTTCTTCCCTGCCAGCCTGCCGTAGAGTTCCTTGAAAGGTGGAATCTCGGCGATGGCAAGGTCAAACCTCGCCTTTAACCGATCCTTCGGGGATGCCTCCGGATCTGTGGCAACTCGCCCCTTCGCGGTCAGTTCTAGGTAATCAGCTTGGTATCCACCAACGGTCAACCCGTATCTTGACGAGTTCGTGACGAGCGTTCGGCTCGGTCCGCTGTCCGGTGACTTCTTGATCGACTCGAACAATGTTAGCCTTCGAATCTTCGATCCCGCTGCGTGCTTCTGAATCGCCTCCGCGATCTCTAACGACTCCTCGAAGGAAACCGTCGGAAAATTGCGGATGCTGCGGACGCTCTTCTCGGCAGCGAACTTCGCCGCCTTGCTCGGGGACTTCCTCTTTGACTTTGGTTTTGCTACTTGCTTCACTGCCTTGCGTGATGGTCCAGACGCTGGTGGTTGAATGGGTTCGACCTTGCCCTCGGCGGGCAAGACGGGGGAATTGCTTACCATACTTGCTCCTTAACTTTGATTTGCAGGCTAGGTGAAGCGATGCGGTTGGAGGCTTCCCGCGACGAAGGGACACGCAACTGCAGGGCGTAACTAAAACCTGATACAGACCAGAATATCAGCTTTCTGCATAAGGTGTCAAGCTGTTGGAGCCATACAGCGAGAAGCACAATTAGCGGGGGTAGGAATGCAGTTGCAAGCCGGGTTGCGCCACTTCTCAAAAAGTGTGAGAAGTGGCGCACCCCAGTTGGTTAGTCCCAACGATCAAAGGCAACCCGAGTTTAGACTCTCCACTTTGATGTGGCTCACCCGCCTCGAGAAAATCCCGACAGGTCGGCGACTGTGGAATCCCACCCTTGCGCAAAAGGCCGCGCAAGGATGGGGCACCCGGCCACTTCTCAAAAGCGAGGAGTGGCGCACCCGGCCGACACGGTTATCTAATCAGGCAAAGTTGAGGGCCCACGGCTTGAAAGACGCGAGACGTCGGGGATCCGCACGCGCCCGTTGAGGCTTGACTTTCGAAACAATGTTGGTTTAACGTCACGCGAAGCTTGTGGAGCAAGAGGGTCCAAATGTTGGAAAGCACTGCGGGAGTTTGGAGGAGGAGTGTGGGTTGAGTAGCGCCCCTTGAGGGAGGACAACATGGAGGTAACAGTTGTGAGCCATCCCGACGCATGGGATATTGACATCTTCTTAGCCGGGCTATTTCGAGTTGGCGAGATCGATGTCACCAGTGTGACAGACATGGTTATGAAAGTCTCCGCTGCGTCGGCAGCTGGCGGTGATCTTGTTACTCGCCTGAACATAGTTGGACACGGTGGTCCCGACAGCATGTCCGTTGGCAATGATGAGGTGATGATCATTAATCTCGCTCGCTTTTGTCCGACGCTAAGTGCCCTTTGCGCCTACCTCAGCGCCGAAGGTTTCGTGCACTTACAACAATGTCAAACAGGGAGTAATCAAGTCTTGATGCAGCGTCTCGCTCAAGCCTTCTGGGTACCGGTTTACGCTGGCACAGGAGATGAAAATCCAGTCACACATTCCAACAACGGGGTATATGTCGTTGCTTACCCTGGTGGCTGGTACGGACAGGTCGCGGGTCGTCCCTGACGGAGGCTGCCAAAGTGGACTTGGCGACGGGTGGGCCACATCAAAGTGGAGAGTCTAACGCGGGTTGTCTTTGATCGTTGGGATTAACCAACTGGGAGCCGGAGGCCGTTACTTCACGGTAAAGGGAGCCGACGCGGTCACATTCTCCCATTCGATGAGCAGTTTTCCCTTGGCGCCGCCGGCGCCCGACAGCGTGATCATGAGGGTTTCGACCGGAGATGACGGCTTGTCCATGGTGAGCGAAGCGCGGCCCAGTTCGGTGGCCGGATCATTGGTGGTGGCGCCCTCGCGAATGCCGTCCGGTGAGACACCGACGCCCCAGATGTGGCGGGCGCCGGCCATCAGAGTTTTGTTGACGATCAGCTTCCACTGGCCGTTGTCGAGGTCGGCGTACAGGGTGTAGTCGCCCTTGGGAATGCCGAGGCCATTCAGGTCGAGGTCGGCGTCGGTGTGCAGAACCGTGGCGTAATCGGCGCCTAGACGCCATACGCTGCCATCCGGCTGGAGCGCGCCGGCGCCGCCGAAAATGTGGCGACCCCGGACGGAGGGGGCGTGGTAGTAGATCCAGAGGTTCTTGCCGTTGATGGTGACGCTGGTTTCGGCGCCCGGACTGAGGGTGTTCTTGGTGGCCAGGTCTTCCTTCTTCACCTCCTTCTCACTCCTTGTTCACCTCGGCGACGGCCAGCATCAAGCCGCTCAACAAAAGAGCGCCCAATAGGATTCGTTTCATTTCCGATGCCGTTCCTTTCTCGTACCTTTTTCGTTCCTTTTTCCTACGGAGTATACAACTCGCGCCGCGCGGGCCAGGTTCGCGAAATCCCGGTCAAAGTAGAGCACCCGGGTAGTGCGCACGGCAACAATCAAGACTAACGCCGGCCCCGCTGCGGCTTCTAGGGTGTTTACTGTATTGAACAGACCGCCCACAAGGACTAAGTTGTGCGCGCGCTCCGGCATCGACGGGGCGCTGCCCATTGACGGAGCCTGCCATGCAATCGCCCACGCAACATCACCGCTATGCTTTTTTGTTAGTAATTTTGTGTGCCACCGCGTTTTCCCAAACCTTCCAGTACACTTCGTTTCAGGTACCCGGAAGCACGTATACAGTTGCGCTTGGCTTGAACAACAGCGGAGAGATTGTGGGAAGCTTCATTTCAAATGGCCAACAGGCGGGATTTCTGTACTCGGGAGGTAACTTCCAGACGATCGCCTGCCCGAACGCCAGTTTTACCATCGCTCAGGGAATTAACGACAATGGAGTGATTGTCGGATGGTGCGCAGACCAGGGATTCATCTATCAGAATGGTAACTACAGTTACGTGAACTATCCGGGGGCGGCCCGAACTGGCTTACTGGGTGTCAACAATCTTGGCGACCTTGTAGGTTTTTACGAACCTGGACCGGACAGTTCATTCGGCTTTGTCTATCGTAATGGCGTCTTCAAGAGTCTCGGCTCCTCCCGGAGTGTCAATGGGATCAACCTGAGCGAGACGATTGCGGCAAACGTCTGCAGTACCAATTGTCACGGTATTGTCAAAGCCAAAACGAAAGGGGGCTGGATCACGGTGCAGAAGGTTTACTATCCCGGGGCTAGCTCGACAACATTGGGCGGGATCAACGACAATGGCGATCTGTCAGGCCTTTTGCAGCCTACTCCGACTGAGGTGCCGCATGGATTTGTTTACTTCAAAGATACGAACAAGTTTTTCGGATTTAACATCCAAGGCAGCTCAGGCATGGAGGCGACAGGGATCAATAACTCGCGCCAAGTCGTTGGGTACTATGTCGTCGGCTCAACTGTGTACGGTTTCTACGGTAGCGTGAGCGAATAGAAGTTAATTCAGCGGCCTCCATCCCGATCAGTATTGTTCAAATGGCGTGGTGAGAAGTGGCGCACGCCCCAGTTGGTTAGTCCCAACGATCAAAGACAACCCGCGTTAGGCTCTCCACTTGATGTGCATTGGATGGCCTTCGCAAGGGCCGCCGGGTGGGTAGTGTGCAGTTTCAGTGATTCTCGGTAGCTTCTCTTGCGATCCGGGCAGCGTTTTGGCTTTCATCGAGAAGGGTCAGTTCGGACCACTTTACGTTGTGATGGATCACGAAAGCGCGTGGGGTGGGAGTGCTCTTGATGCTTGCGCTCTGGGCCGCTGCATCAACCTCTGTGATGAAGTATGAAATGGGCGGATCGCCGTGCCAAACCACATCCCCAGCCTTGAGGTTTTTTGGCATGGCGAGAGTGTTTCACAGATCGGGCGGAAGTGTCAGCCCTGGGAAAAACCAAACTGCACCACTACCTCGCAATCCTTCCCGTTACGGACAGAAAAAGTAGTTCTGATCAGCGGCCGGCGGCGACAGGAATAGCTTTTTTGCCGGACTCGCGAGCTTCGACGTGCAGTTCCTTTTCGATCGAAGAAAAGCGCTGAAAGACTTCGTGAAGCCGCAGCGCCATGTTGCGGATGGTATCGGCTTGCGCGAGGACGGTGGCGGGCAGTCCGGGCTCGAGGACCAGGAGTTCGGCGTTGCCGAGCACGGTGGTGAGAGCGTTGTTGACGTTCGTCCGCATCTCGACCATGAAGCGTCCGAGAGTGGCCTCGGCCTGGGCGGCGGCGCAAATCTTTTCGGCTTCGCGGGCGCGGGATTCGGCCTTGCAGCGGCGAAGGATTTCGCGTCCCGCCAGACCGGCCATCGCCGGCCAGACTCCGGGCTCGCGACGCAATTCGAGAACGGCGCCGTGGATGTTGTAGAAATCGCGGGAGGGGTCTGAGTGAATCAGGATGGCAGGCTTGCCGGCGGCGGCCAGCGACTGCTTTAGGTCTTTGTTCAGGCGCTTGTTCAGAGGTTTGCGTTTGTCTTTCTTAAGCTTTTCATCCTTAAGCTTTTCCTCGGAAGAGGCGTCGGCAATCGCGAGGTCGTAGTGGCTGCCTTCGAGGCCGCGAGAGAAACCTTCGTCGAGCACGATGAATTCCGGACCATCGGAACGGGGAGCGGGATCCTGGGGCCAATTCGCGGTAATCTCGCGCGAGAAGCCGGGGTCGCTGGCGAGGATCAGGACGGTCGGGCGATGGATGCTCATGGTCGCTTTCTGGCTCAGGTAGAGACGCGGCAAGCTCCGTCTCTACGGGAAATTTATTCCTGGGTTCCGCCGCCTGATTTTGCGGCGGCGCTGGCGGCGAGCGGATTCTTGCTGGCCGCGTTCTGGAGCGCGTCGTCGACCGCCGCCCGGAGATCGACCAGCATGCGCAGCGGCTGGCCGGAAGAATATTCGGCGTGGAACATTACCTTCCACGACTGGCAGATCATGCGCAAACGCCCGATCGGTTCTTCGGCGGAGAATTGGGCGCGGCGGCAATCGATGGTTTTGACGCCGCGGTGTTCGAGTTCGCGCAGGCCGTCCTGAATGGCGTTGAGATCGTCGTGCATGAGGCGGAAGAATATCCGCCGGATCATGAAGCTAAAACGGGCAAAGGCCACCATGGCCGAGGGCTCGAAATAGCGGGCCGCGTTCTGTGTCTTGAGCTTGCGCCCTTGCTCCAGCACACCGCTGTGCAGCAGTTCGCTCAGACGTCGGCAACGCGCCGCCGACTGTAGGATGGTTTCAAGCGAAGCCAACCATGCGGGGAGCTTTGGCTCCTGCGGCCCGAGCACGGGCTCGAGCACCTGGGCGACGTAATCGAGATCGAGGTCGGTGTCTTCAAGGCCAGAGGGCGCGCATAGCGAAAAATACTGGACGAGCAGGAAATCTGTCTTGTCGCGGTCGCTGGTGGACTTCGAGGCCTTGTGCATGTGATGCAAGAGAAGATGGCGCAGCACGCCTTCGTTGGCCAGAGGTGTGGTCTGTAGAAACTGGCGCAACTGGTGGACCTGGATCTGCGCGTCCACCTGCTGGAACCAGGCTTCGGCGTTCTCTATCGATTCGGGCGTTGGCGCGAATCCCTCGTCGACGGGGCAGGTGGGAGCCTCAATCACGAACTCGCGCACCAGCGCAGAGTACATGGGCTGCAGGGCAGAGAGCGTGGCCCCCTGCTCTTCAATCGAAGGTTGGGACGACGGTTGGGAGGATGCGGTCATGATTTCACTATCCAGTTGGGAACATGTTTTAGGAAACGGACGGCAACCGCAGTCCTCTCCAGATGATATTGAACGGCGACCACGAAGGCTTCGGCATGAAGCGTGCCGTCCTTGCTTTCGACCAGGACGCGATCGGCGAATTGCAGAGGATGGTCGAGCACAAATAAAACTTCTTGCGGCGTCCCGAACTCGATGACGGTGTCCTGAAAAAAGACGTTCTCGATTGCCTGTTCGTGGGCGGTTTGATCGCCGTTGCCATTGGCACTGCCGTTGCTGCTTCCGTTGCCGTTGCCGTTGTTACTGCTTTGGGTGCGGCTGAGCTTGATCGGGATCCGCACGGGAGTGGCGTCGGGAAAGAATCTGGCCAGGCGGCTAACAATGTCTGGTTCGAGCGCGCGAGCAGTTGCCTGGTTGGGCACGGTAAGACCTCGACCCCGGAGTTTGGAGCAGCCGAGTCCCCTCTCTTCCCGGTTTGGAAGGACTGCGGGGAGACTCGCTCTGCTTTATCGGCATTCACTGGTGCACGGGCCCCACCAAAAACGTGAAGGTCATATACCTTGGAGCAAGTAATAGACGGGCAAGCAGTTAACGGGCGTCGAGAGGGGTTCGGAACGGCTCGTGCTTTCGGGGAATAGGAGAGTGCGTCGCATTGTGAGACAACTGTCTCAATTCGCGGCTTGCCACGAAGGTGGTGGGGCGAGCTGTAAGGAAGGCGTTAATGTCGTTGAGCGGCCGAGTTCGAATAATTTCCAACTAAGGCGAGATTAGCCGCACCGCCACGGGAGACGCGCCATTACCGAGAATCGCCTGTCCGGCGATCCCAGTGCCGCAACCAACCAGGTTGATGACGGTGGTCTTCACATGGCCGCCATTCGCTCCGCCATTTGGGGTGTGAAGCCCGTCGGGATTCAGAAAGAGCTGAACGAAACCAACGATCTGCAGCGTGCTGGGCGGCTGCAGCGTGCCGTCGCCACTATCAAATACCGGCACCGTGACCAGCGAATCACTGACCATCACGTCTTGTCCCGCGAGTGACGTATTGACAACCGCAACCGGATTGTCGGCACCCACGAGGAACTGGAGAGGCGGGCTCGGAGCGACCGTGAGGTCAACCTTATCGCCCTCGTCGGCCGCCGCGTGGGTCAGACAATTGACTGCGTGCGACGTTTCCGTATCTCGATCGTCGTAGTCGGAAGTGTCGATAATCGCCGTGCTGTTGCATGCGATGGGGGTCTGGACGCATCCGGCAACGCTCTGCTCGTATCCGGTGGTCAACACTGGGGTACAGCTAGGCAGGGCTTGGGTCGGAGCAGGGAATGATGCCGGATCTCCCGGATAATAGTTCCACGCCAGGGGAGTGGGTAGTGGTGGGTCGCTGCAGTCGATGCAACGGGGCTGCAGTCGCGTGGCTGTGGAGGCACTCGTCCATCCCAGCAGCGTCGTCGTCTTAATGGCGCCGCTGGTCGTGTCAAAAATGGGATTGTCCGGATTGCTGGGATCGATGTTCGGCAGCAGCCACGGTTTCACGCACGCTGGTGCTACCGGCAATTTGGGGTTAACCGATGTTACCGGGACATTGGAAGGGTTGTAGGCCTCGGCTGTCGCCGATGCTTTGACCGTAATCGTCGTGCGTCCCCAGATGCGGGCAAAAAAAGTCGGCAAATCGCTGCGCTGCACCTGCACGGTAACGTGGGGATTCGCAACGAAATTGGGAGCCAATTCGTTGATGCTGACGCAGATTTCCCCTCCCGGACAGGCGCCGGCAGAACTCAATTTTTTGCCGCCGACCGGGTTGCTTGCGGCAACTTGCTGGGCCACGGCAGTCGCCCATTGGACGGCAGTCGCCCATTGGGTCGTAGCAGTTCCTGAGGCCGAAGTCATTCCTGAGTTCGCCAGTACGCGTGCCCCGGCCAGCGCCGCGCCATCCGCTGCCAGTTGCGCCTCGCTGCGCGCGGTGTAGAGCGTCACCACGTCGATTGACAATGCGGCCATTGCTCCGATGACAAACAGCATGACCACCGCCACCAGCATGATGACGATCCCTTGCTCATTGTTGTGCCGCGAGTTAGTTCGTAAGTTGGTTCGATGACGTCGCAAGCATCCTCACATCTGGTTGTGGACCGTCGCGCTCTCGGTAACCTGTGTTGGAGTCAAATAGCCGTTCGGGCCCGGAAATAACAACTGAATCACACTACCGAATCGCCAATGATAGGGATACTGTACGGTCACGGCAGTGCCGACGGCCACGGGGGGTCCAGATGCGGATACCCATCCGCGGTTGATGGTGATGACCAAGTTGTCCGCGGCAGTAGTGCCGGAACAACCGGAAATCGTGTAAATCCACGCGAGGCCGGGCGGTGCAGGCCGTGTGGGTACTGGGGGCGGCGGCGTGCAAGACGCGCCCCCGTTTGGCAGCATTCCGCTGCCGGCTAGGGAGTTGAAAACCGCGGTCACTACCGGTTTCAGAGAATCCGGAGCGGGGTTGCTCGTCTGAATGTCGCTCATTGGCTGAGCGCCGGCAATGATGGCGCCTTCCTGCGCGGCCTGCTCGATCTTCTGCTTCTGGTTGAAGGCGCCGCTGAAGTCGAAGATGCCCACGACGAACACCACCAGAAGCGGCAGTGTGATGGCAAACTCCAGCAACGCCGCGCCCTGTACTTCCCTCAGCAGGCTGACCGCGCCGCGATGCAGAATCCGGAAGCGAAGCATCTAGTTCTCCATCCTGCTTTGCGCCTGCGCCGACAAAATAATCTTTTGCATGTTGAGGGAAGTGAAAGGCAGGTCGAACTGGAATGGATATTGAAAGCTCACGATGCTTCCACATTGGGGGGGCTGGCTCAAGTCGGCCGAAGGATTCAGTTGCATAGTGCGGCAGACCCAGATGTTATTGCTCGTCGTTGTACACCCACCCGGTGGTGCCGGCGGCGACGGGCACGGAAGCAGGCCCGGTTTGGGCGCCTGCTTGATCTGACCGGGCTCTAGGCTGGATGCCTGCAACACCGCCTTAATCGCGTTCTCCACAGTAGTATTGTCGGAAGGGTTATCTCCGCAGGTGACGCACGACGAGCGCGCCGCGGTGATTGCTCCCTGCTGCGCTGCCTGGGTAATGGTCGAGTAGATGTTGAAGGCGCGTCCAAACCAGACGATCCCCAACAGGAACATGAACACCAAGGGCAGCACCAGCGCGGCCTCGGCGATCTCCGCGCCGTCCGTGCTTCCGAGTTGGCGCGCGATTGGTTTGATGTTCAGCAAACTGCAGATCCCTCAAGAAGATTTGTAATTGGTGATTTGTAATTTGTAATTTGGAGTGTGGCTCTAAGGTTTCAATTACAAGTTACAAACTACAATTTACCAAATTATTCTGCCCATTCCATAAAACAACACTGTAAGCGCCATGGCTACTCCGAACGGAATTCTTGTCGACTGCGGATTGTCGAGCGATACTTCGGACCCGGGCATCCGCAGACTGAACAGCGCCGTTAGCAAATGCGCGATGTTCAAGAGCGTTTGTTTCAGCCGTCCTTTCCAGATAACCACGGCCAGCGCCATTACTCCCGCAACCAGAATTGTGCCAATCAGCACGGAGAGCAGTTGCCGCGGGCCGAGGCAGGCTCCCAGGGCGCCGGCCAGTTTCCAGTCTCCGGCGCCGAGGCTGCGGACCAGTACGAAAGGCAGCAGCAGCCCGAGGCCAAGCGCCGTCCCCAGCAACGCAGCTTTCAGTCCCGGCCAGCGGTAGAGAATCGTGTTGACCGCGACGCCCGCCGCCAGGCCCGACACCGTGAGCCAGTTCGGAATCCGACGGTAGCGCCAATCGAGAATTCCCGCGCCAACCGCGACCAGTACCGCAGGAATCCATGGCCCTGTTGAAGCCAGGGCCCAGTTTGAAGCCATGGCCCCGATTTGAGCACGATTGCCGCTGGCAGACAAGCGCCTCCGCGCATTTCACTTCCCTGTACTTTAGGACTTTCGCAGGCCACACTCAAGGGGGAAGTTCTCAAGAGCGCAGTTCTCAGTTCTCGGTTCTCAGTAAAAACTCAGAGTCAACAAACTGGGAACTGGGAGCTGCTGATCAGTGCAGACCTCTGAACACGGGATCCCGCCTCAGATGCTCCGGGAATTCGTTCTCGTACGATGCCAATCCGGGACAGATGAAGTGATGAGCGCGGTTGAAGCCGAATTCACGCATTTCTATCATTGCCTCGTCCGCGGTCCATCCTTCTGCCGCCATGCGATAGGCGGCGATCATCATCCCGGTCCGATCGTCACCCAACCGGCAATGCACAAATACTTTCTTGTCGGGATTATCCCGCATTAGTTTCAGGAATCGCGCGAAGGTTTCGTCCTTCGGGAACGGACAGTGCCATGGAATCGCAACATATTGCATTCCGTGGCGGCGCACCTCTTTGCCCTCGCTTTTGGTCCGGTTGCCGCGTGTGTCGACGACAATGTTGACCCCCATCCTGGCCAGCGCCTGGTAACCTTTCTTGTTTGGCTGCGCCCCGCGAAAAAGCCTCGGTGTCACTTCACCGAAATTGCCAATGCCCTTGATTCGCCGCTTTTGGCCGTATTGGCGTACGCGATGAAGGTGAACATGAGATGCGGAGCTACTCGCTTGGTACGGCCGCTCTTCGCCACTACATACCGTGATCGCCAACAACAGCGGAACTGCGAGCACCTGGAGACGGCGAAACCTGAGGGCCATAGAGAGTCGAGTCAAGAGTCGAGTCATCGAACAGCGAACGGACGATTGCATCTTATCCCATACAAGAGGGGCGAAGCTTTGATGATGAAAGCAAAAGGCCCGGTTGCCCGGGCCTGAATTTGGAATCAAAATATTGGAATCAAAAGCCTTGTCATTGAGGCATAGCTAACGCGTAACCGGAGGAGCCGAGTTTCGTTGCGCAACGACTTTCTTCGCGTTGTCGGCCAGGGCGCGCGCCTGCGGCATCAGATCCAGAGCCTTGATTACATCCGGATCGGTTTCGGCCCGAACCTTTAAGCCTTCTTCCTGGCCGAAGGTATCCACGAAGAGTTCGCTCTTGATGTTGGAGCGCAGCCACTCGTTGCTCTCGATCATCTCGGCTTCGGTATAGGCTATTTTTTCGCTATCAAGAAATTTGCGGAAGTCCAGCAGCACCGCATCGTCCACTTCGAAATTCTGAGTGATCTTGTGAGTGATCGCGTAGTGCTTCGAAAAATTAAACAGCGCGTAGTGTTGCAGCAATGAGTCCTGGAACTTGTTGGGCTTGTAAGGGGCCAATTTCACATCGGGAGTGATACCGCCGCCGCCATACACGGTGCGTCCGCCATCGGTGAGCTTCACTTCGTGGTTAGCGTTGTTATCTTCACCCTCCCGATTGTAATAATAATCATAGAGAGAGAGGTTAGAGTAATCGCGCTGAATTAGGCGTCCGCTGGGGGTGTAGTACTTGGCCGTGGTTAGGGCCAAGCCGGTATTTTCCGCGAGGGGGTACACGGTTTGCACGAGGCCCTTGCCGAACGTGACCTCTCCTGCGATCAGGCCGCGATCATGATCCTGAATTGCTCCGGCGACAATTTCGGCTGCTGATGCGGTACCGCGATTGACCAGCACCACCAGCGGGTATTCCTTGCCTCCGTTGCCGCGGGCTGCAACATATCGTTTTTCCGGAGATGAGCGGCCGTGGTGCGAGACGATCAACTGGCCCTTCTTGAGGAATTTGTCGGCCACGCCTACGCCTTCGCTCAGCAGTCCTCCGGGATTCTGCCGCAGATCGAGGACCAGGCCTTTCAGGTCGCCCATCTGATCGAGAGCTTCGGCGACTTCATGCTCGGTGGTTTCCTGGAATCCGGAAACGTGCATGTAACCGATGCCGGGCTTGATCATGAAGTGCAGGTCCACGCTGTAGCGCGGAATCTCGTCGCGGATTACGGCAAATTCGAGCGGCTTGTCGGAGCCTTCGCGCAACATCGTGATGCGGACGGTGGTGCCTTTCGGTCCCTTAAGCAGATCGGCGACGTCAGAGGTGCTCATGTTGTCGGTGGGCTTGCCGTCAATGGCGGCAATAATGTCGCCCGGGCGGATGCCGGCGCGATAGGCCGGGGTGCCGACGAAGGGAGCGATGACGATAACTTTATTGTTGCGCGGACCGACGGTCATGCCCACGCCGTAATACTTTCCGCGCTGTTCTTCGCGCAGAGCGGAGTACGATTTCGGATCGAAAAAGTTCGAGTGCGGATCGAGCTGATGCAGCATGCTCGGGATGGCGCCGTTATAAATTGCCTTGTCGGCATTCACCGGATCGGCATAGTTCTGCTCGATCGTTTCGTACACCTCGGTGAACTGCTTCAAGCTGTCGCGGACATCGGAGTCGCTGCTGGGCGTGGCTGCCGGGCTGATTCTCTGCGCGAACAGCATGCCCAGGAGACCGAACGTAGCAAGCACGAAAACAATCAGGAAGAGAGAACGACGAGAACTACCAGCCATGTATCGAAATCCTCGGGCAGGGACGTGGAGGGACCCGGCCACCCCATCTGAGCGCAGTATAACATTGGAAGCGCCTGTTTGGTTGGATGCAAACGGGCGCTGGGGGTTACATCCGGGCGACGGGCTTCAGGGGCGGTTTGGGTGTCCCGAGTCTGCCAGGGACATCAAGGAAAACCCGGTGGGTAACGGGCCTCTGGCCCGTCCAACGGGGCGGAGCCCCGTCACCACGCGATCTCTTTTCTACTTGCCGACGTAGGTACGCGGCGAGCCGATGCCGGTGCATCGGTCGAAGCCCACCTTGCAGCGCGAATCTCCCTGGGTGATGTCATAGAAATCGGCGCCGTACTCGGTTGGATTGGCTAATTCGGTGTAGAGCCAGGTGAGCTCGTTCACGGTCGACGTCTGTTTGTTGCCGGCAGCATTCACGATCCCCGCAAAGGTTGGCGAGGCCCAGCTCGTGCCTCCGACCGAAAGCCAGCCTCCGTTGAGGTAAACGGCCCCGCAGCAGAAATCGGCAGCCACATCCGGATATCCACGATGAGTTCCGACGATGCCAGAAACGCCGCTCTGGTAGCTCGGACGGGGCTCGTAGGGACTGAGGTCGCCGCCGCCCCCGCCGGTGTAGTAAACCTCATTCACAAAGTTGCCGTTGCGGTCGCGGTTGAAATGCGTGCCACCGACCGAGACTACGTTGGGAGACGCGCCGGGATAGATGCTGACTCCTATACCGGAATCGCCGCTGGCCGCGAAGTAGACAACTCCCGGCTTGGTGAAGAATTTGTCCCAGTTGATTTCCTTGGCAACTTCCGGGTCACCCCAGCTCATGCTGACTACGCCGCCTCCAGCTTTGGCCACCAGACTTGCCGCGAGCTGGACCGCTGCCCAGGTTGGGTCGGTGTTGACCTGCACGGATTCGACCAGGTAGAGCTTGGCGTTTGGCGCCATGGCGTGGGCCCACTCGATATCTAATGCCTCCTCGACCAACCAATCACTGTAGACGGGAGGCTTCGTGAGGCCGGGCCATCTCACGGTAAGGTTGGCGTCTGGAATGCCAAAGTAAGCGGAGAAGGCGTGGAGATCGGCGGCCGCGTTCGGGTAGTCGCCGGCATCGACGATGGCAATCGCGCCCCAGCCGCCGGTGGGCACATTCTTGCTGGTAGCGATCGGGCAGCCTGTGGGTCCGGTCACCAACTGGTATACACAGGCGAGGGATCCGGGCGTCTCGTCACCAGAAGAGGGGCCGTTGGGGTTGGGGACGTCGGAGTCGACGAAGAAGTAATTGGTGTGATGGCGGCCGGGCTGCGGAATGCTGGATTGCGGGTAGATGATCCTGTGTCCGTTGAAAACGGACTCGATGCGTGTTTGAGCGGAAGCCCGGGAAGATGCGATAGCTAGAAAAAGTGCAATCCCGATGATCATTGCGGTTATAAAGGAACGTCTCATTCGCTGACTCCTGTAGGCGGTCGGCAATTATGCCGCCGGTAATGATGACGGTTATATCGCGCAAATGCAAGCCCAAAACCGGGCGGCTGGCGGGGCTTATGGCCATTATCTGAAATTCGGAGGGTGTTCACGAGCTTCACAGAATGTGCCAGACGAAATGAGCAAAGAGAAGCACCAGCAGCAAAGCTCCGATGCCACAAACCCAGAAGAGAAAATGCTCGGTCAACTTTGGGGAATTGATCTCTTTCTTGTCCATGAGTGAAGAATACTCCCTAATCTTTGCTACTTCGCCTGCACTTCCACCGCATCCGCCAAGTGCATCGGGGTTGGTGAGCGATCTCCGACATCGAGCGTTCGTCCGTGCTGGAGATATTGCGCGAGCACTGCGGGCTCGGACCAGTCCAGATCCCAGCCGTTTTCAATTGCGATAATGGTGTAGGAGCCGGGAATTACATTGGGCAGGCTGAAACTTCCGTCGAGATCGCTTTGGTCGCGACGAAAGCGATCGTGATTCGCTTCCGGATCTTTGGGCACCAGAACGATCATCGCGCCAGAAGCGCCTTTTCCAGTTCGCTTGGCGAAGCCTTCGACGGTGACCGAACCTCCCACCAGCGAGAGTGCAACGGTGAGCGATGCGCCGGGAGGCACGTTCAAAGCGTGTCCGGAAATTGTTCCGGCCTCCGAGGCGATGCGAACCACCGAATAGCGGTTGGTAGCGGAGCCCGCCACGATGTCATACTTGCCCGGAATGACGTCCGCAAAATTAGCCTCGCCCTTGGCGTCCACTTCGGTGGCGTCGACTCTTCCCCTGCTGTTGCGCAGGCCAATCTGGAGCTGCGATGGAAGATTCGCCGCGCCCTCGATCTGAACCGTCGCCTTGATCTTGCTCGTCGATCGACCCGAGGACACGTCGAGTTCGCCGCCGCTGCTGAGATTGACTTCGGTGGGTTCCTGCAGTTCGCCGCTGGAATCCCGCATCCGGACGGTATACCGGCCCGCGGCAACTCCGGTCAGCTCAACCACGCCAGGGGCGACATTCTGAATGTTGCTGTTCTCGACCTCTTCCACGCCATCGAAGGAGGATTTTTGCAGCACCGGGACACTCATCCCGCGCGAGCTGTCTTCGGGAACGTGCACGATGAGATGCAGCGAGGGAACGGGATTCAGGTGGATATCAGCTTCCAGGCGATCCCCGCCGCGCACTGGGATGGGAGCGGCATCCTCGGCCTCGGTGGCATCGCCGTAGTAGGTGATCGGGTAGACGACGTCGAGTGATGGATCCACCTGGGGTGGCGGACTCGTTGGGCCGTCGCCATTCGAAGTGGGATGAACCGCGTACCAGGGCGAAGCTTTTGCAGAGACAAAGTACGTTCCCTCGTTGAGGGGACTCACTTCGTAGCGGCCTTGATCGTCCGTCGTGGCGCCGCGAAAATTAAAGATGCGACTCACGCCCTGGAAATGGTCCTCACGATACACCATGATTTGCGCATTGCGGACGGGGTCCTGGAATTCATCGAGCACTTTGCCGGTGAGCACGGCGTTCGGCGCGAGGCGTAGAGCAAGGTTTTCGGTATCGAAATCGGCGCCGGTTACGATGGCTGTCGAGAACTGGTCATGCTGGTTGTAGGAAGCGGTGATGAATCCGCGTTTCGCGCCATCGAGCGAGTACTTGCCCGCGGGGACATGGAACTCGAAGCGTCCGTCGTTGCCGGTGACGATGGATTGCATGCTCTGCCGATTCCTGGCGTCGGCGATGGTGACGCGGGAGCGCGCCAGCGAGCCACCGGTCTTCGCGTTGACGACATTCCCGGCGATGCGGTACGGGCCGGAAGGAATCAGGGACGGCTGAGGGTTCTCGGTCTGTGCATGCGCGGAACAGATGAGCAGAGCACAGGCCGCCGTGAGTGTTGCCTGTCGGCATGATCGAAAAACCGGAATCATTGGTCGTTCTCCGAAATGCCTGCCGAAATGCTCGTCGAAATCAACTGCAACTGCACGTGCTCCTTTTGTCCGCCGACCACGCGCACCACGGGTCCCTTCGAATCGTAAGTGCGCAGGGCTTCGGGATTCCTGTATTCGAGTTCGTGTTGCTCCCGATCGAACGCAAGCAGACGATACGCACCCGGAGCCAGACCCTGCGAAACGAAACTTCCATCCGGACTCACCCATATCTCAGTGAGCTGCCCGCTGCTGTCCGCAAGCGGAATGCAGTAGATGTGCGCCGCGGCCTGCCCACCTAACGGCGCATAAAAAGTCCAGCCTCGTGCATCGCCGCTTACGCCGCCTGCCCCGCCTGCATTGATCGGCCCCTGCGCGAGCGGCGTAACTCCCTCGACTGTGCCGCTGATCTCCGCCGTATCGTCGCGCATGGTGATCTCGATGGGAGATGCCGTCCCTCCCGCGGCGACGACCAGGGGCTGATGCAACAAGTCAAGATTGCCGGAACGGATCGAGGCGGGGTAGCCGCGTGACGAATTGACTCGCACCCAGTAGCTCCCCGCCGGCGCACCCTCAATGACCAAAGCGTCGTCAGAGCGCCTTGGGTCCCGCAGAGAAACCTGCGGCCCTACTCCAAAGTCATCGGCGGGCTCGAGCGTTACGCTCAAATAGCGACGCGGGCCCTTGATCACCGTGTTGCGACCGTTGAAGTTCCAGGTCATCGAGCCCGGGTTATCGGCAGAAGTGAATTCTTCCTTAACGATGACTGGGATCGAGGCGTTGGACACGAGCGTCATACTTGGCCCATCGATTGGGGCGCCTTTGATGGAGATTGTCTGTAGTCCAGTCATGCCATCGGGTCCGAACCTCGATGCTTCGATGGTGTAGGTTCCGTCGGGTAACATGCCTTCAATCGCATGTTCACCATTGTTATAGCCGAGCGAGAATCCCGGCCCCTTACGTCCGTGGGCGTAAACGCTGACGGCGATTCCGTTGTCCGGTGCATTTATGACCGGCACCTTGACACGGTAATAGGGAAGCTTCACCAACGAAAGGTTGACCGTCTGCGTCTGGCCGGCAGCTAATTGAATTGTGGCGGCAGATCCGAAATCGGGCGCGCTCTGGTAGTAGACAGGCGGGTATCCGAACAGCTGTCCGCGCGGGTCATTGGAGCGAGGGAGGGTAAGTGGATCAATGGTGAGCGGGTCGCGGTCGAGTAACTCGTGCGTCAACAGCTTATAAGTGCCGGCCGGAAGGTCTGCGAAACGGAATTGACCATCCGACGTGGACTGAGCGCCTCCAACTCGAAGCCAGTGGGCGCGACCATCCTGCACCTGCCGGCGGAAGACTTCCAGCATGATATTGTCGGGCGGCTCTGAGGTGGGAAGAGTTACGGCGCCGACGATCAGACTCTCGGGTGTGAGGGCGAGTGTCACGTCCTTCAACGCTTCGTCCTGAAGGTTTTGTGCCTGGCCGCTGGAATCGGTCAGGAAGCCTGGCTTACGGGCCATCAGCATGTAAGGACGATTGGGAATAGCAGACTGAATCTGGCCGCTGACAGGAGTGGTCGAACCCGAACCGCCCTCAGGAGCGGAGTCGGCCTTCGGCAAGGTGAATTCAAACCGGCCTTCACTATTGGTCAAGGCGGCGAAGCGATTGTCGGGGGAAGAAACCAGGGCGCGGGCGATCGGCTCATGCGTCACGCTGTTGATCACAATGCCACGGAGGGTGTCGGTGTCGGTATTGTCTGGAGTGGACTGCGCGGCGGACAGGGAGGCGCTCAGGCAGGCGATGGCGAGGGAGAACAAGAGTCTGGTTGCAGTGTGAGTTGGTCGCCGCGAGGCTCGCTGGCACGAGCACGGTAGAGCCTTGCAAAGTAAAACATGCAGAGACGCATGATGCTCGCCGGTCTTCAACTGGATTGCTCCAACCTTGAATTATTGTGGCCCAGCACCGGGGAATGCACAACGCAAGTACCAACGCTAGAACTATGGAGTGGGAATCGCCGGGGCGGTTAAGGGTTGCCTTCGGGAAACAGGCCTCAGAAGAATCGGGTGACGCCCTCTTCCAGTACTACCACCTTATCCTTTACGCCGGCCTTCAGCGCTTCGCGCTCCAACAACTGGAGGGGTTCTTCTATGGGCTCATGCGACAGACGAAATGTTCCGTAGTGCATGGGCACCATCCAGCGGGCATTCAGATCGAGAAAGGCGCGAGTGGCGTCGGCTGGACTGGTGTGGACATTACGAAATTGGGGCGGATTGTAGGCACCAATCGGGAGCAGGGCGAGCTCCGGCGACAGGCGGCGTCCGATTTCGCGAAAGCCGGCGAAGTAGGCGGTGTCTCCGGCGTGGTAGACGGAGTGTTTGCCGCTACGCAGCACGTAGCCGCCATAGCCGCGGTGCGAATCTTTGAGGATGCGCGCGCCCCAATGCCGCGAGGGGACGTGGGTGATGTCGAGCGGGCCGTGGCGATAGGTGTTCCACCACTCGAGTTCGACGATTTGTTCGAAGCCGAGGTCGGAAACCAGGTCGAACAAGTGATGAGGTACGACGAGGGTGGGCGCGGTTCCGGTC
Organism: uncultured Acidobacteriaceae bacterium; assembly: GCA_963789205.1. GTDB lineage: Bacteria > Acidobacteriota > Terriglobia > Terriglobales > Acidobacteriaceae > Acidiflorens. The sequence continues at coordinate 497,904 of CAWBJV010000003.1, read as the reverse complement.
TGGCGGCGGGTTTGCCGCGCGATGGTGCGCAGCGACTGGCGATGCAGGTGATCGAAATGCGCGTGCGTTACCAGGACAACATCCATCGGAGGCAGGTCGCGCAGGTTCAATCCAGGTTGACGCAGGCGCTTTAGAACGAACAGCCAGCGCGCGAAGTTGGGATCGATGACGACGTTTTGTCCGCCAATTTGCAGAAAGAAGCTGGAGTGTCCGATGAAGGTCACGCCGAGTTCGCCGTTTGAAACCAGTTGCGGTTTGTGGGTCTTGCCGGTGCGAGGCGTGACTACGGAATGCCGCACCAGTTGCGTGAACTGACTGGCTCGCTTGCGCAGCGCGGGATTTTTCAATGAGGACTTCAACATTGGTCCGACCAGTAGGATTCGACCAGTATGATGCGCCTACTATGATTCGAGCCGTACGCCTGAAACGCGGACTATGGGACATTATCGGCTTTGTTGCCCGAAGTCTCTAGCGAAATATAGATGCTCTGGAGGCTGACAGCGACACAGGGGGCGACGAGATTTCTTGGTATCGGTGTTCCTTGGGTAGTGATTTTTCCTGTCTGAACAGGCTTGTTTTCCTTGACCGTCACTTTGTTGGTCATATCTAATCGCAAGCTTAGGCGAAATACGTTTGGAGGAACCACGCAGATGCGCGTAGCTTTTCTTGGCATGGGAATTATGGGACGGTCGATGGCCGCCAACCTGGTCAAAGCCGGACACGAGGTCGCGGTCTGGAATCGGAGCGCCGGCAAGGATGTGGAAGGCGCACGCAGCGCGGCTTCTCCGGCGGATGCGGCCGAGGGCGTCGAAGTGGTGTGGATGTGCGTCTCCGACACAAAGGCGGTCGATGATTTGGTGTTTGGCCCACGCGGAGTGGATCAAGTTCTGGCCGAGGGCATGATTATCGCGGACTCGAGCACGATTTCGCCCACCGCCACACGACGCTTTGCGGACCGCGTGAAGGCGCGTGGCGTTGACTATGTGGACGCACCGATGACGGGTTCAAAGATTGCCGCGGAAGCGGGGCAACTGATTTTCATGGTGGGCGGCGACGAGGCTGTGCTCGATCGTCTGCAGCCGCTTTTTCAGGCGATGGGCAAGCAGGTGTTTCACATGGGTGAGACGAGCAAAGGACAGGCCACGAAGCTGGTTATGAATCTGCAGATCGCGCTCATCTATGAAGGATTCGCTGAAGCGCTGGCGCTCGCGACCAAGTTGGGCGTCGAGGTGGAAAAGCTGTTACCGCTGATACAGGCGTCCATGGTGCGATCGGGGGTGGTGGAGTATAAAGCTCCGTTCATTCTGAAGCGCGACTTCTCGCCGAATTTTCCTCTGCGGCTGATGCTGAAAGATATTCGCCTGGCGCTCGATGCAGCCAAGGAAGCGCGGGTGCGGCTGCCGGGACTCGAGGCAGTGGAAGAGGTCTACGACGTCGCGGCCGAGGAAGGGCAGGCGGATCTGGATTATGCGTCGACGCTCACGCTGCTGGAGAAGTGGGCGGGAGTGGAAGTGAAGGCGGCAGCGAAGTAGGCTGAAGGCGACGTATCGCTAATCCAGAGTTAGGAAATTCAGAGTCAGCGAATCCAGAGTTGCCGTGACCGCGGGCGGCTGCCGAGCTTTGCTCGGTTTGGACCCTTCGACTTTGCTCAGGGCAGGCTCGCGAGGCGCCCGTTCCCACACAAACAATTCTTCTACTTCTTCGCGAACGAGCGGACGTAGTTCACCATGTTCCAGATGTCATCATTTTTGGCACGGTTGTCTTCGGGAGGCATGTCGCCCTTACCATTCCTTGTAACGTAGAAGAGTTCGCCGTCGGTGCGGTTTTTCAACGCGTCCGGATGGGTGAAATCGGGGATGTTTTTGTAGTCTGCCCCGATGTCGCCCTTGCCGTCGCCGCTGTTTCCATGACACATCGCGCAGTCGATGCCATACATCTTCTTGCCCTTGGCCAGCGACTCCGGGGTTGGCTTGACAGGATTTACCTTGGCGGCATCTTCGGGGGGAATCTTGGATTCCGTGGGAGTTTTTGCGGGGGGCTGATCCTTCTGCGCCCATAACGCGAATGCAAGAGCGAGCAATGCGAAAAGGATCAGCGGAGCTTTATTTTTCAACGCATACCTCCAGTTCGGGAGCACGATTGAAACGTTCAAAACGATACTCCGCAACAGGAAAACGTGCACGGAAAAATTGGAGAACACGACCAAATCATCAATCCGCTGCGCCACCCGAGCCGCGAAACATCAGGCCTCATAGTGTGCCTGGAATCGGTCATCCCTCCGGGACTTGAATCATTTCGTCCGATTTTCCCAATGCTAAAACGCTGGCCTAAGTTCGAACGCCCCTCCGGGCCTGGGTTCCGTAGGGGGCGTTTCCCGGCACCCGACGAAGAGACCCTCAAGAGCTTTTCAGTGGACCCAGGTTACGCTCGTAACCCCTTTAGCCTGCGAGGATTACAGAAGTATTACAAACCAGTTCCTCGACTCTTGGTATTGTCTAAATAGACCTCAGCAGGACGGGTGTTTGGAGAAGATAACGATGAGCGTGACCATGCGCGAGACCATGAACGAAGCAACCAGCCAGGAAATGAGCGAAACCGGGGAAGGCACGAATCGTAGAGAACGGGCGAACCGCGATGGCTTCAATTGGGGCACCGCGATCGCCATGGGCCTGTTTCATGTGGGCGCAGTTGCGGCATTATTTTTCTTTACCTGGCCGGCGTTTTTCGCCGCCATTTTCTTGTGGTGGGTATCGGGCAGCCTCGGGATCGGGATGAGCTATCACCGGTTGCTGACGCATCGCGGATACAGGACGCCGAGGTGGGTGGAATACTTTCTGACCTGGTGCGCGACGCTGGCGCTCGAAGGCGGACCGATTTTCTGGGTGGCGACGCATCGGATTCATCATCAGTTTTCTGACGATGAAGGCGATCCGCACTCGCCGATTGACGGCAAGTGGTGGTCGCACATGGGATGGATCCTGATGGGCAAGTCGATGCACCACGACACCACCACCCTGGGCCGCTACGTCCCCGACCTGACCAAGGACAAAGTTCACGTCTGGCTGACGAAGTATCACTGGACCTCAAACATTATTCTGGGCGTGATCCTGTTTGCGATTGGCGGATTGCCGTGGCTGCTGTGGGGGGTGTTCGCGCGTGTGGTGGTCGGACTGCACTCCACCTGGATGGTGAACTCGATCACGCACATGTGGGGGTCGCGGCGCTTCGCGACCAAAGACCTCTCCACCAATAACTTGCTGGTGGCTCTTGTGACATTTGGTGAAGGCTGGCACAACAATCATCATGCGCATCCGGTTTCCGCGCGGCATGGCTTGAAGTGGTACGAAATCGACATGAATTGGTACGGCATCTGGGCGCTGAAGAAACTTGGACTGGCGCGGCATGTCTATAAGGTCGATCTTGATAGGCTCCCGCCGAAGCCAGCCTTGACGCGGGACGTGAAGGCGGGTGAGGTGATGGTCGCGGCTGGTGACTAAAGCAAAGTTTCAGGGATTAGGTATCAGGTGTCAGGAAAGGCTCTCGAAACTGGCCACAGTGGCCGGCGGCGGGAGCCTTTTTCGTGTGATCGCCTGATGCAAACGGTTAGGCTGCACAAAATGAGGAGCTACTGCAGCTTGGCGTACTCGGCCTTAGCTTGCTGCAATATAGGAATGTTGAGATCAGCGTCCTTCCAGAGGGCGAAGAAGTCCTGGTACGCCGCTTTCGCTTTGGCGGTTTCACCTGCCAGGGCATAAGCACGACCGATTTGAAGGTGAGCCACTGCTCCCGTCACAAAGTTGCCGACGATGCCCCTGCGATCCAGAACTCTCTGGAACTCGGCTGCGGCTGCCATACCGTTGTGTGCCAGCAGATAGGCTTGGCCGCGCACGTAAGCCGGGTACAGGTAGCTGACGAACATTCCCGCTTGACCCAGTTCGTAAGGCGAGGCCGCCGCCAGGTAGACGAGCGCTTGAGATGAGTCGTGTTTGTTGAGTTCGATGGCAGCGTTGATGGTCGGCAGCCAGTAGAGTTTCAACATGGTATTGGTCGGGTAGCTCTTCTCCAGTTCCGCGACGAGCACACTGGCTCGGGGAACATCGTGGATGCGAGCGAGGGCGAGGGCCGCCACCACCTTGACATCGCGCCCCGGCGACAGCGCCAAAGCCGCCGCAACACCTTGCTCCGCAGAGGCAGCGTTCCCTAACTCCGCTTCGCGCAGTGCAGCATTGACCTGCCACAATGCGCCAGTTTCCCTGGAGTCAGCGCGGACGGCTGCATCCACGGCGCGGCGTGAGAAATCCCGCGCCCGGCTCAACCGTCCGTAGTAAGCCTCAGTATCAGACTGCGCCGACCAAAGTATGTCTTCGTCTCCGGGCTTGCCCATACCCCAAGCCACCTGCTTTTCCATCTGCGCAGCATCTCCCCGCAGAAAGGCCAGGTAGTACAGATTGTCATGAAGAATTCCGCCATCGAGCTTGTGTGTGAAAGCCTGATCGAAACTGGCGTTGGCTTCCTCCAGCCGGTTGAGGTAGACATACGATGCCCCAAGGTCTGCATAGCTGAGGACGCTGTCCGGCGCCAACCGCTGCGTTTCCTGAAACTCCGCGAGGGCTTTGTCGTATTGGCCCAAGATGGCGTAGTCATTGCCCAGGTGGGCGTGCGGAACAGAATCACGCGGATAAACTGCGGTCCACAGTTCGTAGGTCTGCGTCTCCTTTTCTACTTCTCCGGTGGCGCGAAAATAGTTCGCGGAGATGCTCAACTTCTCACGTTCCGTGACCCGGTCGCGCAATTTGTATGCCTTGATGGCACATTCCAGGGCGATCGACGGCTGGTTCAGATTGCCGTACTGCACGGCCAACGCCGCATAGGCCATCGGGAAGTTAGGGTCGAGTTCAATCGCCCGCTTGAAAAACGGGATGCTCGGTGCAGTACCTTTTTCGCGCCCGGTTGTGATCGCCAGGCTGTAGTTTTTCAGGGCTTCAAGGGAGGATGTCGTTGCTTCAACCGGTACATCGAACTTCTGCACCGAGGCCAGCGACTCTCCCAGTTCGCCACGCAGTTTGCTCGCAGCCTTGCCCAGTGCGTCCAGAACCTTCTCCTGGGATGCCGCCGTAACCTGCTCCTCTGCCAGCGTGTCCCCGCTCTGGCAGTTCACCGCCCGCAGCCCGAGGACATATTCGCTGCCCAGAGTGCCAATCGCTCCGGCGATGTATGCCTTGCTGCCCGCTCGCAGACATAGTTCGCGCGCCACCCCGGGCGTCAACTTCGTGCCCGCCGGACGGGCCATCAGCTTCAAAGTCTTTCCGACCTTGCTGTACGAGAGCACATTCAGGAATGGCGACTGCGCTAGAGATACGGTAAGCGCCGTCTGCAGCGTGTCATCGAAAATCGGGTTGCCTGTGCTATTGGCGAAATCGGCGAGAACGATCGTGTCCTTCTCGCTCAGGTGCTTCGCTTGATGCCAGCGGTAATAGAGAAGGCCGGCGATGAATGCGACAATGAGCAGCGCGGCGAACGGAGTAACAATCCTCCAGAGTTTATTCTTCCGAATTCCACGGGTTTCCTGCGCGACTGCCATCTTCCCCGAACTGGCGGCGGGAAAGCGTCCGCTCTCCGTGTCCCGCTTCAGCCGCTGCAGGTCCGTTCGCATGTCCGCCGCGCTCTGGTAGCGGAGGTTGCGGTCTTTCTCCAGCGCTTTCCTGATCAGCGCTTCGACTTCTGCGGGAACCTGCGGATTGAACCGTGAAGTGGGGCTCGGCGGCTGGTGCAGTATCGCGCCGCAAATCTCCCCCGAGCTGGAGCCTTCGAACGGTATCCTCCCCGTCGCCATCTCGTAGAGCACCGCTCCGAACGAGAACAGATCGGTGCGCGCATCCAGTTCCTTCGCCCTCACCTGCTCCGGCGACATGTAGGCCACCGTCCCCAGCATTATCCCCGCGCGCGTCAGGCCGGCCGCCCCGGAGTCGATCGACGCCGTTTCCAGGCTGTCGCTGCTGCCTTGGTTCACCCGCGTGGGTAACTTCGCCAGCCCGAAGTCGAGAATCTTGGCGTGCCCACGCTTGGTCACGAAAATGTTGGCAGGCTTGATGTCGCGGTGCACAATCCCTTCGGCGTGCGCCGCATCGAGTGCATCGGCAATCTCAATTCCCAAAGACAGCACTGTCTCTGCGTCCACCGGCCGCCCCGCGATGCGATGCTTCAGCGTCATGCCGTCCAGAAACTCCATGGCGATGAACGCCTGTCCGTCCTGCTCGCCAATGTCGTGAATCGTGCAAATGTTGGGATGGTTCAGTGCAGATGCGGCTTGGGCTTCACGTTGAAAACGGGTGAGTGCCTGCGGGTCGCGGGCAACTTCCTCCGGCAGGAACTTGAGGGCGACGAAGCGATGGAGCCGTGTGTCCTCAGCTTTATAGACCACGCCCATCCCGCCGCCGCCGAGTTTCTCGACGATGCGGTAATGCGAGATGGTCTGGCCGATCATTCGTGGCGAATCTTACGTGGGCAAAACTGCCAAGTCAACGAAAGCCCTGGAGTTGGCACTATCACCAAAATGATCGTTGATGAAACATCTCCATTTCACTAACAACCTGGGAAGACCCCCGATCCGACCCCTGGCACCTTGCAGCTGCGACCTGACACCTGACAGCGGCCCCGCTACAATCTCCCTGTGCGGATCATCAGCCGGCAGAAAGCGTTTTATTTCTTCCTCACGCTGGGCGTTTGCCTGGCGTCGGTGGCGTTCGCGGTCGGCAGCGGCTGGATCATCCTCAACTGGCGCCAGGGCATCAAAGTTTTTCTCGGCATCATTTTTTTTGGCGCCATCGTCGCCGGCATCGTACTCAATACGATTTTTCTCGTCCGTGAAATTCGCCGCAATGAGAAGCATGACAGTTTCATCAACGCGGTCACCCATGAATTGAAGACGCCGATCGCGTCCATCCGGCTCTACCTTCAAACCTTGCAGCGACTCGAAGTCGGAGAAGCGCAGCGGCGGCAGTTTTACGAGTTGATGCTGCTCGATACCGAGCGCCTGCTGCACACTGTGGAACAGGTGCTAAAAGCGGGTGAGGCGGCGCAAAAGAAAAGCCCGTCGCAGCGCTTGCCGGTGGAATTCAACTCGCTGGTGCGGGAATGCATGGAACTGGCGCGGGTGCGTCATCATTTGCAGGCGGACGATCTCGAATACCGCGAGCAGAACGGCAACGGAGCGCGTGTCACGGGCGATCCCGAAGAGTTGCGGACTGCGGTTTCGAATCTGCTCGACAATGCGGTGAAGTACTCGCCAGATGGTGTGCACATCTCGGTGGAGTTGGATGCTCTCGATGAGAAACGCGTGGTGCTGCGGGTGCGCGATCGGGGCGTGGGCATTCCGGAGCAGGAACTGAAACGCGTCTTCAAGCGGTTTTATCGGGTGACGCAGCGCTCGCTCTCGCAGGTGAAGGGAACCGGCCTCGGTCTGTTCATCGTGCGGTCAATCGCGCGCAAGCACGGCGGCCGGGTATTCGCCGAGAGCGAAGGGGCAGGGAAGGGAACCACCGTGACTCTGGAATTGCCCCGGAAAGTGACAGTGGCATGAGCCGGGTGCTGGTGGTAGAGGACGAGGCGCACCTGGCGGACGGCCTGCGCTTCAACCTGCAAGCCGAAGGACACGCCGTAGAAGTTGCGGCGGACGGCGAGTCGGCTCTGGAGAGGCTCGTCGAAAAAAGAGAACGCTTCGACGCGGTCGTTCTCGACGTGATGTTGCCCGGCAAGAGCGGCTTTGATGTCGCGGCCCTGCTGCGCGAGAAGAAGAACTATGTGCCGATTCTGATGCTGACGGCGCGCGGGCGTGCGGAAGATGTGCTGCAAGGATTCGCGTCGGGGGCGGACGATTATTTGCCGAAGCCGTTTGAGTTGGCGATTCTGATTGCTCGATTGGAGAGCTTGCTGCGTCGCAGTGGGTGGATGAAAGACCGCGTCGGGGTGGACGCGGGCGACGGCGCGGGTCATGACGGTGACAAGGCGCGGCGGGCGCCGGCGGGCGAGCAGGGAACTGGCGGCGACACCTTCAGTTTTGGCGGCAAGACGATTGACTTCGGAGAACTGGAATTGCGCACGCTGGGAAATACCATCCATCTGACGGTGATGGAGGCGGATCTGCTCCGTTATCTGGTGAAGAGCGAAGGTCGCGTGGTTTCGCGCAAGGCGATTCTGGAAGATGTCTGGGGATTACACGAAGACACAGATACGCGCGCCATCGATAATTTTGTGGTGCGGCTGCGGCGGTACATCGAAGAGGATCCGTCGCAGCCGAAGCATTTGCAGACGGTGCGGGGCGTGGGGTATCGGTTTGTGGCGGAGCCGGACTAGCGGGATCGAGAGGGACGCCATGAAACGCGCGATTCTTCGTGGGTTATTCGCGATGCTGGTTTTGCTGCTGGTGGTTTATGTGGGCGACTACTGCTCCCTGTGCTATCAGATTCCTCGCGGCCGCCCGCAGTTCGGGCAGATTACGATCGACACTCTTTACGCCATCCGTCAAAAAAACGGAAAGACCGAGTACGAACTCGGGGAACCGGGGACCGAACCCTGTGTCCATTCGCTGTTTCCCCATTTCGGTTGCAACCCCTGCTGGTATGCCGGCCGCCACACCGAGAGACGCATCAATATTTGATTACGCGATTTGATTGCGCCATTTGATTGCGCGCCATCGCTCCTACACCTTGGTAACTGGAGACAAACGCTCGCGTGCCCCAAAATCAAGAAGCCTATGGATGGGGAAAGCACAGCGCCGAATCGCGCCCAAGCGTCGCGACGTTACGGCCAAAGCCACGCGTGGCTTGCCCGGTTGCCCGCCCAGGCCCGGATCATTCTCGGCTTTTTTCTGGTCGCTGCGGTCCTGACGGCGCTGCACACCGCCTCGACCGGCAAGGATGCTAGCTTGCACTTGACGTTGCAGCATGGCTTCCGCAGCGCAGATCTGTCCTTGTGGGTGGACGGCGATCTCGCCTACGCGGGCAAGCTCAGAGGTTCCACGAAGAGGAAGTATGGCCTGATACCGGGGTCCGTAAATGGACGCCTCTCTGAAATCGTGCCGGTTTCGGCGGGGACACATCGGATCCGAGTGCAGGTGAAGGCGGAAGACGGCTCCACGCAGCAAGACAGCCTCACTGGAAATTTTGCCTCTAACAGCGAGCGCGAGCTTTCCGTGTCGGCTCGTCCCAACGGGCTGGCCCTGGCTTGGCAAGCAAGCAACGCCTCCGGGCCGTCATCGGGCACGGGTTGGTTTGCGCGTTATGCTGGTGCGTTGTGCCTGACCATCGGAGGCTCGATCATCTCCGCAATCACTGGATTCGCGCTACGAGAGTTGCCCGCACACATTCGGGCGCGCGAGAACGTTGAGCCAAAAGTTCAATCGATCGCCGCCGGTCAGTAGAACAGGAGAACAGAGCGAGAGGAATGGGAGCCCCGGCTCTTAGCATCTGGAGCGACGGGCGTCTCGCCCGTCCCGCCGGGCGGGGACGCCCGGCACTCCACCACAACCAGCGACCGCTGCACGCACGCTTCTACTTCCCGGCAGTTACTTTTCTCAGTGCTGCCTGGCCGAGGAATTGCCGATTAATTTGGCTGTGGAACGATTTCAGTGCGTCAGGGTATCGCGTTCCGTTGGGATTCCGTCTTTCCGGGAGGAAACAACCTGAATTTGAGACTTCGTTCGCGGCGGCTCTCTTCCTCCAGATGCCGCGAACGCGCCTTCAGCAAATCATTGAGCGATACAAGACCTAGAAATTGTCTCGTGGCACGCCCCACCACCGGCATGCGCGTGCAACCCTTTTCAACCATCCGATATACCACGACCCGCAGCGGCTCGTCTGGATAGGCCTCAACCGCGCTGGTTCGCACCAGGTCACCGATCGGCCATCCTCGGGCTGCATCCCCATTCTGGTCCATCCGATGGCTTATATCACCGCGCGTTACGACACCGACGAGCTGACCTTCTGCGTTCACAACCGGGAGCAGGCGTTGCTCCGGGCGGTGATCCATACGCAACGAGTGTGATATCTCGCCTAACGTGCTTGCGGCCGGCAATACTACAACCTTCGTTCGCATGACCTCGTGCACAAAAAGAATTTCCAGCGGATCGACGGCATACTCGCGGCTGAGGTGGTAGCCGCGCCGGGCAACTTTCTCGGTCAAGATGGATCGCTTCAGCGTCAAAACTGTGAAACCGTGAGCGATCACGCTACCTACCAGCAAGGGCAAAAACACATTCGCGTCGTGCGTTAGCTCAAAAGCAAAAACAATGCTCGTGAACGGAGCACGCATCGTGCCGCCAAGAATGGCACCCATGCTGATCAGTGGCCAGAAACCCGCGCCTTCGTTGGGAAGAAACATGGCTTCGAGGCCGCCGAGCGCGCCGCCCATCATCAGCAACGGCGCTAGAACCCCTCCCGATGTGCCGGAGCCAAGCGACACCGCCCATATGAACCATTTAACCAGCAGGACTCCGAGAATCACTTTCGTGGTGACGCTTCCCTGGAGCAGTGCGCTAATCGTGTCGTAACCTACGCCCAGTGCTTGCGGGAAAACCAGACCTCCCAAGCCGATGGCCAGGCCGCCGATCGCAGGCCACCACATCCAGTGGATCTTCAGCCGCTGGAAGGCATCCTCAGCCGCGTACACGGATAGGGTGAGCAGGGCCGATAAGACTCCGGCCAGAAGGCCGACCAGGGCGCATCCGAGCAGTCCTTTTGGTCCAATGAACAATGGGTGGACCGGCACGGGAAACAACGGCCCGAATCCCAGAATATATCTTCGTACCACCGCAGCCATCGCGCTCGCTAACGCCACCGGAATCAGGCTTCGTGGTTTCCATTCGAAAAGGAGCAACTCGACGGCCAGCAGCACCGCAGCCACCGGCGCCGCAAAGGTTGCGGACATCCCGCCGGCAGCGCCGGCCACGAGGAGCGTTTTGCGTTCCGCGCTGGTCAGGTGAAACAGCTGGGCGATTAGCGAGCCCACCGCCCCGCCCGTCATGATAATCGGGCCTTCCGCGCCGAACGGGCCGCCGGAGCCTATCGAAATTGCCGAAGAGATGGGTTTGAGAAGGGCGACTTTCGGTTCTATCCGACTACCGTTTAGCAGAATCGATTCGATCGCCTCGGGTATGCCGTGGCCTCGGATGCGCTCGGAACCGTACCTCGCCATCACGCCGATGATGAGTGCGCCAGCGATGGGAACGAAAACGCTGTATATACCGAGATGGTTGCCTGCCGGCGAAACCATCGCGGTGCTCCACCGGCCGAAATAGAAAAGATTGGTGAATAAGCCTATTAAACGAAGCAGGGTTAGCGCGACAAACGCGCAGACCACGCCAATCACCGTGGCCAATAGGGAGATCGGAACGACGCGCCACGTGGTCGTGAAATCTCCCAACTCTTCGTTGCGGTCCTTCTTGTTTAGCCCCGAATCGTTGTCCTGCAATTTTGATTTGCTATTCTTGCTCACGATTTTCGTCCGCGCCTCTTTGTTTGGTCATACTGTGTTTGGCCATATTGCGCGCTCTTGTTCGCCCTTCGTGATTTCGGTTTGTGTCCCAGAACCGCATCAAGGGCATTCACCAGTGCTGCCCCTCCGGCGCGCAATTCGGTAAGCCGTTGCCGGGCTACCTGTTCAACCAATTTTTCCCCGCGCGGAAGCAGTTCCACCAGGACGCATCGGCGGTCGTCGCGGCTTCGGATTCGACGCACATATCCGCGCGTCTCCAGCCGGTCGAGCAGTTCCACCGTACTGTTATGCTTCAGCATCAACCGCTCCGCCAGAACCTGAATCGTCGCATCGGAACCCTCTGGGAGGCCCCGAACCGCAAGCAATAGCAAATACTGCTGGGGTTCCAGTCCCAGGCGGCGCGCCGCGGCATCGCCTTCGCGTAGAAAAAGGCGTATGCGGTAGCGCAGCGCGGCGAGGGCGCGGTAATCGGCACTCGTAATCTTGGTGGTCACAACGTTAATGTATCGTAACACGATATATTATCGCGCAACGACGTTGGGGGGGGCGCTCTCGGGTTGGCAGCAGCGGATTCGACGCTTACGGAGTGATCGCTACTCGGAAACGATCCAGGCTGCCTCGCGGATTAGGGAATGACAGGGCCGGGGCGGCTGACGGTCCAGACGCCTGGCTCTTGGTTACCGCAGCATTCTCCTCTGTGGAAACAGGAGGGCGCGCATCGTCTTCTTCGCTTTGTGGAGCTGAGATTTCGAGTTTCCGATGGAGCATTGCAGCTGTTCGGCAATCTCATGATGCTGGTACCCCTCAACCGCGTGCAGTTCGAAGATCTGCCGGGCTCCCTTGGGGAGTTCTTCGACGGCGCGGCGCAACGCAATACGGTCAATCGCCCCACAGAGACTCGGATCCTGTTTCCCAATCTCGCGCTTGAGAGATGCCGAGTGGCCCGAGACGGGCTCATCCAGCGACAGCAGCGGTGGGGACTTACGACGACGCAACTTCATCAGCACGGTGTTCACAGCAATCCGGTACACCCACGTGGAGAAGGCGGAATTGCCTTGAAACGAGTTGAGGTTGCGAAACACCTGAATGAATGCCTCTTGCGTCAGATCCTCTGCCTCAGCCACATCTTTTGTCATCCGCAGGCATACCGAATACACACGTTTATTATGCAACTGGTAGAGTGCGGCAAAGGCCTGCTCGTCGCCGCGCTGCGCGCGCTCAAGGAGAGTGCCTTCGGAATCGTCTCGCTGATTTTCAACCCCTAGCGGAATCACACTTGCTGGGGGCACATTCATTGGTGTCGCGGATATCGAACTGGTCGCCACTGTAGTCTCCCTGGGTCATTACGCTGTCTTATTCGGGCTCAGACAGCAAGCCATGACCGCGTTGTCACCTTCAAGAAACACACAGTACCTATTAAAGGTTTCAATAACTGGTCAATATTGCACACAGCCCAGAAACCTGGGCACGGTTCAGCATGGATTTCCTCACCCAGGACAGGAAATGAAACGCCGGTCAACTCGGTCAATTTGATGGAACTGGAGCACTTGGAGGATCGCAGTTAATAAAGTGGATGCGTGTGTTGCCTGGGTTCCGCTCTTGTTCAGCAGTCGCTTTTCTTAGTGTTGTTTAGCCGAGGAACTTGCGGCCAGTTCGCGGAAGAGGCCGAGCAAGGCGGCTGCGGCTTTCTGATCGGAGAGGTTTTCGAGCGCTACCGTGGCGGTGAAGTGCGGCGAGGTGGAGTTGAAGCGGACGCCGACAAAATTCTTGTCGCGCCAGGAGGCGAGCGCATTCACCACCGGGCTGAGTTCGACGGGCCAGTCTTCCTTGGTGGTCAGTATGACAGGGCCGGGGCGGCTGATGGTCCAGGAGCGAGCGCGGGTCGAGTCTTTCGAGCCTGCGTCTTTCAAACCTCGGCCTTTCGCCCCCGAGTCTCTAGCCCCAGTGCAGCCCGACCAGCGATGACGGATGACGTCGAGATGGAAGCCTGGGGGGAATCCCATGTTGGCTTCGAAAGTGAGCGTTTCCTGTTGCTGACGCCAGCGGCTCATAGCCCATTGCACCGGGAGCGCGCGCGGCAACAGGCGAATGGTGAGATGGGCGTCCTCAAACCAGCGCGAGGAAAGATGAAGCGTGGCCTTCAGCCGGGAGCTGTTTGCCTGCCATCGCAGATCGGCGACGCGGCCTTTTCCGAGGCATGCCGCCTGCACCCACTGCAGCACGTCGGCTGCCCGCCGCCGGTTGTAGTGGATAAACCAGGCATACCAGAGGACGAGGAGCGTGCTGGCCACAATCACGTCGATGAGAAGGAAACGCCCCACGGTGCTGGTGCCTCTTGGCAGAAATCGTACTTCTTATAGATGCAACTACGCAAGGGGCGGAAACGGAAAAAAGAGCGGTAAACCCTGGGCCGTTTTTTCTGCCGATCTCCCGCTACAATAGCGGCGTGTTATTTCAAATCCGGCAATTCGAGAAAACCGATTTTGACACGCTGTGGCGGATTGACCAAGCGTGCTTCGATCCGCAACTGGCATACTCGCGGCCGGAGATGGCGTTCTACATGCGGCGGCCCGGATCATTTACTCTGGTGGCCGAAGCGGACGGCGTTCCAGGCAATAGCATTCTAGGTTTCATCGTGGCGGAGACTCGCCGCAAGACTGGGCACATCATTACCATCGATGTGGTCGCGGAGGCGAGGCGCGCAGGCGTCGGCTCGGCTTTACTGCGAGCGGCGGAAGATCAATTACTCCGGGCGGGTGCGGTCGCGGTAGCGTTGGAGACGCCAGTGAATAACGCAGCCGCGATCCGCTTCTACAAGCAGAAAGGATACTTCGTCGAAAAGACGGTTGCGGGATATTATTCCGGGCAGATGGACGCGCTGGTGATGACGAAAGAGCTGGTGCGGTCGCCGGTCGGATGATTTGCCGCCACATCAAGTCTCCAGTAGAGACGCGGCTTGCCGCGTTTCCTGCCGCGTAGTGATCGGGTGCCGCTAGCAAGACGGGGCAAGCCCCTTCTCTACCAGGGAATGGTTTGAGGATGAAGATTGCGATCCAGGGAGAACTTGGTTCTTTCAGCCACGAGGCGGCGGAAGCGATGTTGCCGCGGGCGAAGGTGGTGCCGTGCGCGCGTTCGCTCGAGGTCTTCGACCGAGTGAAACGGGGAACGGTGGACGGAGCCGTGATTCCGATCGAAAATTCGCTGGCGGGTTCAGTCGCCGAACATTTCGACTTGCTGCTGGGCCGCGACGTTCACATCGTCCGCGAGTTTCGCCTGCGCATTGTGCATAACCTGATCGCGCTGCCAGGCACCAAACCTGGAGACGTCCGGCGGGTGTTCTCGCATCCCGTAGCGCTTGATCAGTGCCGCGACCTGTTTGCGAAAAATCCGAAGCTGGAGCCGGTGCCGTTCTACGACACGGCGGGAAGCGTGAAGCACGTTGTCGTGGAGGGCTTGCGCGATGCGGCGGGCATTGCCAGCCGGCGTGCCGCAAAAGTGTATGCCGGAAAAATCCTGAAGGCCGGCATCGAAGATGACAAGAAGAACTTTACCCGCTTCTTTCTGATCCGCCGAGGAAAAGCGCGGCCGGCGCACAATGACAAGGCGAATAAGACGTCGCTCGCATTCAGTGTGAAGAATATTCCCGGAGCGTTGTTCAAGGCGCTCAGCGTGTTCGCATTGCGCGATATCAGTCTGAGCAAGATCGAGTCGCGGCCCATGCGCGGGCGTCCTTGGGAATATGTTTTTTTTGTGGATCTGCTGCGCGGCGATGACGAAGATTCACGAAATGCCCTGCGGCATCTAAGCGAGGTCTCGGACCTCGTGAAGGTGCTGGGAATTTATCCGGAGGCGTGAAGCAGCGGCCAGTAACCCGAAGTACCTTTGGAGATTCATGGTTCGGAAAACAACGCCGATGAAAGCGTCAGGGGAATCGTTGCCAGGCCTTTCGTCACAACCTGATGTGAGGGGATGCACTGCGCTCTCGTCCGCGTTCGCGTAGTGTGGAACTCGTAGCCTGGAAGGCGAGGAGGGACCTGCCCCCGAGCCAGGTTACCAGAGAGGGGCTGAAACCCTTCCGAGTCTTGCAATAGGCTGGAAAAGGTCTAGAATTCAACAACCTAGCACGCAGGGTTGCATCTTTTTGCCAGTTCGAGTCATCCAAGGTTGAGTGAAAGTCACTCAAGGACAAATCATGAGCGATCCTATTATTACTACTACCGACCAAACTTCTTACGAAACCACCGAGCGGTCGCTGCCCATTCTGCCAGTGCGCGACACGGTGCTCTTCCCCCACGCGGTGCTACCGCTGACTGTCGGGCGGGACAGTTCTGTGCAGCTGATTAATTCGCTGGGCGAAGACAAGACCATCGTCGTCGTGGCGCAGCGCGAGGCACGCGTGGACACGCCGCAGCCAACCGATCTGTACTCCATCGGAACGCTGGCCGTGGTGCACAAAGTTGTCAAGATGCCGAACCAGAGCCTGTTCGTTTTTGCGGAAGGACTGGAGCGGGTGCGGCTCGAGGATTTCGCGCAGCTTTCGCCATTTATGCGGGCGCGGGTAACCACGATTCCGGAGACGATACCGCCCAAGGATTCCGAGGTCGAAGCGCTGCAGCGTAACGTGCTGACCTTGTTCCAGCAGATCGTGGCCGGTTCGCCGACCCTTTCTGACGAGCTTTCTACGGTTGCGATGAACATCGAAGAACCGGGACGGCTGGTGGACTTTATTGCCTCGTCGCTGCCATCGCTTTCGACGTCCGACAAGCAGGAGACGCTGGAGACGAGCGACGTCCGGGTGCGGCTGGGAAAGATCAATCAGCATCTGGCCAAGGAATTGGAAGTGCAGCAACTGCGGAACAAGATCCAGTCGGAAGTGCAGGATCGTGTGCAGCAGACGCAGCGCGAGTACTACTTGCGCGAGCAGATGAAGGCGATCCAAAAAGAACTGGGCGAGCAGGACGAGGGCCAGCGTGACACGGAAGAACTAAAACAAAAAATCGAATCCGCGGGCATGCCCGACGAAGTGAAGAAAGAAGCGCTGAAGGAACTCGGGCGCCTGGCGCGCATGTCGCCGATGGCGGCGGACTATTCGGTCACGCGAAACTATATCGAGTGGCTGGCCGTGCTGCCCTGGGCGAAGACTTCGGGTGGAGAAATTGAAATCCCGAAGGCGAAAGAGATTCTCGACGCCGACCACTATGACTTGCAGAAAGTGAAAGACCGCATCCTCGACTACCTTTCGGTGCGGCGGTTGAAGCCCAACATGAAAGGGCCGATTCTGTGTTTCGTTGGGCCTCCGGGCGTGGGCAAAACTTCGCTGGGTAAATCCATTGCGCGGGCGCTGGGACGCAAGTTCACGCGTCTGTCGCTCGGCGGAGTGCACGACGAAGCGGAAATTCGTGGTCATCGCCGCACCTACATCGGCGCTTTGCCGGGGCAGATCATTCAGGGGATACGGCGCGCGGAGACGAAAGATCCGGTCTTCATGCTCGACGAAATTGACAAGGTGGGGCGCGACTTCCGGGGCGATCCGGCGTCGGCGCTGCTGGAAGCGCTCGATCCGGAGCAGAACGCGACGTTTCGCGACAACTATCTTGACGTGACTTTCGATCTCTCGAAAGTCTTGTTCATTACCACCGCCAACATGCTCGATCCGATCGCCGAGCCGCTGCGCGACCGCATGGAGATTATCGAGCTTCAGGGCTACACCGAAGAAGAGAAAGTTCACATTGCGTTCCAGTACCTGATTCCGCGGCAGATCGAGGAAAACGGAATCACGGCGGAGCAGATCGAATTTCCGGAACAGGCGGTCAGCTACATCATCCGTCATTACACGCGCGAGGCGGGAGTGCGGAATCTGGAACGCACCATCGGCACCATCTGCCGCAAGCAGGCGCGCCGGATCGCGGAAGGCAAAACCGGCAAACTGGTGGTCACCAAAGAGGTTGTGCAGGAGTTTCTCGGCGGCATCAAAGTCCGAAGCGAAGGTGAAATTGCCGAGCGCACCAAGCGCGCGGGAGTGGTCGTGGGACTGGCATGGACGCCGTCGGGCGGCGACGTGTTGTTTGTCGAAGCCAACCAGATGAAAGGCAAAGGCGGGTTGACCATAACCGGGCAGATTCAGGACGTGATGCGCGAGTCGATGCAGGCCGGATTGAGCTGGGTGCGTTCGAACGCGAAGCAGTTGGGCATCGACGAAGAGTTTTTTGCGAATCATGACATCCACATTCACGTCCCTGCGGGAGCGATCCCGAAAGACGGTCCTTCGGCGGGCGTCACGATCGTGACTGCGCTCGTGTCGTTGCTGTCGGGCAAGCAGGTTCGTCCGCTAACGGCGATGACGGGCGAGATCACGCTGAGCGGCAACGTGCTGCCAGTTGGCGGCATCAAGGAGAAAGTGCTCGCCGCGAAACGCGCTGGTGTGCATGACGTAATCCTTCCCGCGGACAACAAAACCAACGTCGAGGAAGATCTGACGCCCGAGCAGTTGACGGGATTAACTCCCCACTACGTGAAGACCATCGACGAGGTGCTGGAGATTGCGCTGCCGACTTCGCCGCGCGAAGAACTCCAGGATGCCGAGGAGCGCGAGAAAGTTCTGAGCACGTAAGGCAGTTCAGCCCCTTATCAAGGCTGTCATCCGGAGCGCAGCAGAGACTTCGCGAAGCGAAGTCTCTGCGGAGTCGAAGGACCTCCACACCCTCAACGAACACTCCTCTCCACACCGCGCGCGTGAGAAACGAGCCCTGCGGTGCTTCAACCCGCACAACCGAAATATCGCACACAATCAACCCCACGAAGGTGTATCGCGCCTACTCGATGGTGGTGAATATTCTCCTGTATTCCAGACGCGGGATTTGTTTGGCACCCTAGCCCGTACCTCCCCCAATGGAGATCGATATCAAAGAGCGAATTGCTGCCCTGTGCGCGAAAGTGATTGCGGCGCCCGACCGTTCCGAAGAATTCGTGTGTGCTATGGAGGAACTAAATTCTGCGTTAAGTGAACACGCAGAAAACTTGCGAAGTCAGATTGCGAGTCTGCGGCAAAAAGGCTTTCCGCATTCGAGCGATACACGTGAGGGTTGAGTCTGGCGGGTGGCGCCGCCTTACGCTGTCACAACCAATCAGAATTTTGGCAAGATGCAGTCAAGGAGCCAAAAGCAGGTCCTACGCTTTGCGAAGGATGACAAGCGGGCATGGGAGTGACGGCGCGGATGGGACACGAGAAGCTACGATGCCGCTCACACCCGCCCCTTGCGATGGGGCAGCAAGGGACGGGCCATCCCTTAAGACTGCCAGGGGAGCACACGGCTGAAAACCACCATCCTGGTGGAACCGGGCCACCGGAGCCCCACGAATTACCTCGAGTTCAAGCTGCCCTGCTCCTCTTAACTTGCTAAAGACAATGCGAATTAAAGGAATCGCCGCTGGTCGCTTGACATTGGCACCCTGCCTGCATTCTTTCAGGCGGACCGTTGTGTCCTGAGTAAGGTGGAGATACCAATGAAATTCAAGATAATGCAATCAGGCTGTATGCCGCTACGAAAAGGGCCGTCGATGGCGAACCAGAACGTTTCGTCCCTTGACAACGAGCGGGTACTCGTTGAGGCGCCGCGACACAGGCGGCAATGAGCCGGAACCTGGTATGGATTGAGGAAAAGCGTTTTCAGGGTTTTGGTTGCTCCGAATGTGGCTGGCGGTTCAAGCCCTCTAGTGCGCCCACCGGCAAGTCTTTCGATGAAATGATGCGCAACTTCGAGTTGCAGCGCGATAAAGAGTTTATATCCCATGTTTGCGCCGATCACGCGAGAACTATGGGCGCAAAACACGCAATTTAATTCAAACTTGAGCGAGTTCATCTCCGCGTGATGGATGTGCCACTGCCCTCTCGCCACACCTTGCCATACCTTATTCCCTGTATGGACGGCCTGACGGGAATCCCGTAAAGTGAGGTCCGCCCCTCGTCTAGAAAGAAAATCAGGAGGTAATTCATGTCTCACAAGATCGCAAAGTTAGCTTTTTGGTTAATCCCCATTTTTTGCTTGAGCCTTTGTCCGGTTGCTCTGATTGCTCAGACTGCCGCACCGGAGAAAAAGGCGGAGAAGTCGCAGACGGTGACCGGTTGTCTGCAAAAGGGTGACGAAGCCGGCGAGTTTTCCCTCAAGGGCGAAGACGGCAAGACTTGGGGACTGCGCAGCACCAGCGTCAAGTTGGATCAGCACATCGGCCACCAAGTGACCGTCACTGGTTCCACAACCCATGAGACGAAGGCAGAAGAGAAAAAAGAAGGACAGGTGGAGAACGCAGGCAGCAAAATGGAGTACGCTGACCTGACTGTCACCAGCCTGAAGATGGTCAGCGACAGCTGTAGCAAGTAACGGTATCCCGCTGTAAGCAGAAATAGTGACGGGCGAGGGCGCTCGTCTCTCCATAGGTAGATCTTGTGACGGGCGAGGGTGGGTGCCCATCTCTCCACAGGCAGATCTTTTTGACGGGCGAGGGCGCCCGTCTCTCCATTGACGGCTGAAAGCTGGGCTGCGCTAGAAGAATCCGCGCAAAGAAGCGACAATGGTTCCCGTCAAACTATGGGAGCCAGGGTGGGAGCCAGTCCAGTTTCAAAGCTCAGTCTGAAGCCTGCGAATCCGAAGATTACCGGAATCACGCCTGCTGGAAACCCGTCCGCTCGAACCATGTCAGCCAGGCCCAAGCCGAAGCTTGGGCTGCGGGCTTGGATGGAGCGCGTGCTGGTGGAGTGCGATCGGGCGGCGGCGGGGTTCGAGGCCGATCCGGTCCATGATCTTCGCGTTGCTCTGCGGCGCTGCCGGTCGCTGGCCGACGGATTGATGGCGCTCGATCCGGATGCTTCATGGAAGGACATGAAGAAGGCGGGGAGGAAACTTTTTCAGGCGCTCGGCGAGTTGCGCGACATGCAGGTGATGCAGGAATGGATTGAGAAACTGAGCGACGCCAATGACAGTGTCAGTGATCCAAGCGACCCCAGCGCCTCCAATGATCCGGTAGCGGGCAGACTGCTCAATCATGTCCACATGCGCGAAGCTGTGTGCAAGCAGCTCGCACTCAAAGATCTCAATCAGTTTGATCGCAAGCAGTGGCGGCAGTGGGCGAGGGCTCTGCCGCGGCGTGCTGCGCGGGTGCGTCCGGGGAGCGTGGTGTATCTGCATCTGGCGCTGGAAAAGTGGACGGCTGCTTATGATCTCCACAAACACGCTTTGCGAACGAGGTCGCAGGTTGCTTTGCATCAGCTGCGCATTGGCATCAAACGCTTCCGTTACACGGTGGAAAATTTTTTGCCGCGGCAGCATGCGTTGTGGGGTGACGATCTGAAAGAACTTCAGGATCTGTTGGGCGAGGTGCACGATCTGGATGTGCTGTGGGCGACAGCCATCGAGATACAGGCGTTCCCCGATGCGGAGAGCCGCAGCCGCTGGCGCGAGAAGTTGAATGTGGAGCGCGGCAAGAGGATCGAGCGCTATCGCGAGAAGATGGTGGGAAAGCAGTCGCTGTGGCGCGTCTGGCGGGCGGAGTTGCCTGCGGGTCCGCAACTGCGCGCGGCGGCGATGAGCCGGATGCGAGTGTGGGCGGGATATCTGGATCCTGATTTTTCGCATTCGCAGCGCGTCGCCCAGTTGGCGCTTCTTTTGTACGACGGGCTGAAGGATGCGGGGCTGGTGGCGGCGGGTGCTGGGGCGGGAAGCGTTGGGGCGCTAAGTCCGGATTACGATGCGCGAGCGGTGCTGCAGGCGGCGGCGCTCATGCATGACGTCGGCAAAGCGAAGGGCCAGGAAAAGCACCAAAAGAAATCGTATCGGATGATCCGCAGGCTGGTGCGGCCTTTGGGCTGGAGTGCGCGCGAGATGGAAATGGCGGCGGTGGTGGCGCGGTATCACCGTGGGGCGTTGCCTCGTCCGCGGGGAAAGGCGTTGCAGGTACTGGAGCTGCCTGATCGGCCCATAGCCGTGGAGTTGGCCGGAGTGTTGCGTCTGGCAAACGCGCTGGATGCTCGGCATGTGCGGCATGGGGATGGCGGCGAGAATTCTCCGCGGCTCGAGGTTATTTTGCAGGACCGGGTCGTGGTGGTGCGGGCGGCGGGATACTCGGCGCTGGAAGCTTCGGCGGAAGGAGTGGCGGCGGCGCGACATTTGTTGGAGACGGTGCTGCGGCGTCCGGTGCTGGTGCGGGCATTGCGTACTTCCGCGGGAGGAGGCGGATCCATGGGACGGGTGCCGGCAACTGGAAGCTGAGAAATCGTTCTTCAATTCCGAAGTGAGGGTTCCGCCGTCCGCTGCAAAAAACAGGTCCTTCGCTTCGCTCAGGATGACAATTCTTGAAAGGGTTCGAAGGTAGTAGCCAAGAGCTAACGGCTAACAGCTAACAGCGCAGAAGCTACTCTGACACTTCTCAGAGCGACGTTCCTCTTCCAAACTTCTTTTGTGACACATGCAAAATTAGTTTCGATGGCGGTGCGGTGGTTGCGGCGGTATCGCTGCGGAGTGGTCCTCAGCGAGCAGGCCTGCGTCAGTGGCGAGATGCCGGATGCAATTGGGTGGAAAAAGGCTTGCCATTCGGTGCTGGTCGAGAGCAAGGTATCGCGCGGCGATTTCCTGGCGGATCGCGCCAAGCGCTTCCGGCAAGAGCCGGAGATGGGTGTCGGCTGCGAGCGGTATTATCTGGCGCCGCGGGGCCTGATACGGACCGAGGAACTTCCTGCAGGATGGGGGCTGCTTGAAGTTTGGGGGCGCGAGATTGAGCGGGTCAAGGCGTCGGCGAAGAATCTGCGCTCCGCGATCGGGTTCGAGAACGAGATGAATCTTCTGCTGGCCAGTTTGCGGCGGGTGGAAATCCGAATTGAACCAGAGAGCATCACCGACTTTCTGAAGTGGAAGAACCGGATGGCGGAGTACAACCGGGGCGCATTGCCCGAAGGACTGGTTGCCGAGGAAGAGGAAGCCAACGGATTCTTGCTGGGAACGGCGGCCGACTGAGAGCGGGAGAATGTCCGCGATCCTCAGCCCCTAAAGGTGAATCCGATCTCGAAGAACCGCATCGCTAAAAGCGATGCGCGGATACGAACCCCAGGTTTTTCCGTGGCATCCCGAAAAAAAAGAAACCGGGCGGTTGGGCCCGGTTTCCGGAGCGTCAGTTGAGATGCGGTTACATCGCAGCCTGGCGCCGCTGACTCAGAGTATTGTGCGGGCGCGGTTCACGTCCGCGGGTCATCTCGCGCCAGCAAGGGTTCAAAGGAGCGAGGACACAAACACAATAGCAAAGAGCAACTGGTTGGCCAGAATCAAATTTCGTGCAGTGGTTTCAATGGTTTCCGTAAGCTACAGATAATATAGATACTTAGTTGTAATTGTTTAGACTTTGGTGCCTGTCTGCTCAAGGCTTGGTCCCTGGGGTCGCTTCAAGATGTTGCACAATGATGCGAGGTAAAGCAGCTCGGCGTTGTGGCGGCGATTGCCGAATAATTCCCTTTCGATTAGTTTGACGGATATGTTAGGATTCCCGGCAAAAGAGCCGACATTCCGGGCAGAAGAGCCGACATTCCGGCAGAAGCCAGTTCCAGTCGCTGGGCCGAGTTTTTTCGAGGTGAGCGATTAATGGAGACGGTGAAACCGGTGAGCCCTGAAGACAAGCCCCTGTTTCAGAAAAAAGAAACCAAGAAACCATACGCGAAACCCGCATTCCGGTTCGAGAGGGTGTTCGAGACGCAGGCCTTGAGTTGCGGAAAAGTTCATAGCCACTTTGGACAATGCAAAACTAACCCCAAATCGTCCTAACCAGCCTGGGTCAGAGCAAGACCAAATCCGTTTCAACTCAACTTTCAACGCAACCGCACCGCTTGCTACTGCAGCCCGGTCTGCGTCAGCTTTACGGCACAATAGTCCTGGCCGCCGCAATTGGACGCCAAAGCCACGGCAAGAACAACCACAACATTGTCAGCGGTTCCCACCTTGACGGGGGGCAAGGTGAGGCTCTTTACCGTTTTGTTGGCGTTGATGCCAAACGAGTAACCGTAGAGAAGAAACGTCCGGTTGTCCTTCGTACCGTTGTAGACGTTGCGATAGGCCGTGGTCAAGACGGCCGATTCTCCCGGGTAGCCTTGCGGCGTGAACCAGTCGCTGACGCTCTGGGTGAGCGTTGTGGTGGTGCCGTCGGTGTAGGTGACGATGAACTTCTGCGCGGGCAGGTTGCCGTTTACTGCCGCGGCCAGAATCTCCAACGTGCTGAACGAGCTCGCCGGGAGAGTGATGGTGGTGTTCTGCCATGCGTCCGGATTATTCGCCGGTCCGAAGGCGAACGTGGTGCCATTCCAGGTACGCGAAGCGCCGAGGAGATTGGACGAGTATGCATTGCCGTCGTGATCCAGCCCGCCGGTCACCAAGAATGTCGTACCGTCGGTGTAGATGCCGTTTACGTTGTAAGGCGTTGTCGCGGGAACTGCAGTAGATGCCGAACCGACCTGCTCGGTCGAAAAGTAGACGTTCTCCGCCTGGGCCGTGCCATTGGCGTTATTGTCTGCGGCCGTGCCACTCGTGCCGCCCATGTAGTTCGTGGCTTCAGCTGTATACGTGGGCATGGTGCCGCCGGGGCCGCTGGTGTTGGTGAGTTGGGTATTGACGTTCCACATCGTGACCACGTTGGCTCCGCTGCTGGCGCCTACTTGCCCCATGCCGACGAAGATCCGATCATTGGTTCCGTCATAAAACTCGGTGATCGGCGAGCAGAGTCCGTTATTCCCACCGGGGTTGACATTTTTGTTGGAGGACATGGCGGGAGTCGTGTTCGCTAGCCCTGTGGCGGGGTTGAAACTGATCGCGAAGAGATCTTGCGCGTTTGTCGTCGTCGAGTCGGTGCCACAACTGTAGAGCGTGGATAAGGCGCTCTTCGGCCCGTTGGTGAAGTAGTTATTATCGAAGGCTCCGTAAAATAGCATTGGGTTGGGATTGGTGCTTTTGGGCCCGAGGTTGACCCTAACAGCGGACGCCAGGCTGCTAGGCAACTGGGTCACGGAAGTATTGCCATTCGCATCGTAGCCGGAGAACACATAGAGATAACCGTTAAACATGTCCAGCAGCGGTCCCGGACCAGTCTGGTAGTTATATAAACTTAAGATATTTCCGTACGTGTAGGACGCCGGGGATGCGGGCACGAAGCTTAGCGTCGATGCTGACGCATTCACGATATAGGCGTAGATCTTTTCGGAATCGGTAATGAAGACCTCGTTGAGCACAGGATCATAGACCGGGCCGCTCATAGCGGAACCAGGGGTTACTTCGAAAGCCGGATTTACCGGGACGCAGAAATCGACGGACGGGGAGGTTGTAGTGTTGAAGATATTCTTAATATGGTAAAGAAGTCCATTGTTAGCGCTGATGAAACCGGTATCGCTGGGATAGTCAACGTAGAGGTCGGAATGGCCGTTTGCAGCGACAAATGCGGTGTTGCATCCGGAATACGTCGAGGCGGTGTAGTCGAGGGCAAAGTCGCAGGAAGAAGCGGCAGGAATACAGGCCCCATTTGAGAACAAACCGCTCACGGCAGCAGGATACGTGGCGGTAGCACCTTGGTTGGCGACCCATTTCGTAATGTGCAGGTACGCGTGGGTGGCGGTCCGGTTTTCAATCCAGGCAATTTTTGTCCCATCGAGCGAAGGCACGGGCGACAAGGGCGAGCCGCCGCTGCCGATCGCGTAAGAAAACAGAAACGACGGATTGGTGCCGGGGCAGAATCCGGTGCCGGCGCCGTTAGTGTAGAGATTCGTCAAGCCGACCAGATTGGCCTGGCCCGGCTTGCCCACCGCCGCAGCCGCGTTAATCGTGTACACCATAAAGTCGCCAACGACGGGGGGCGTGGCACTGAGGTTACTGCAACTGGGCGTTGCGTAGTTATAGGTGAAGACTGCCGGGGTTTCACCTAATGCCAGGCCAGCGGTGGGCCCCAGAGAGATGGACCAGTCAACCTTGGAGTGCTTGTTTCTGGGACGTGGAATGGGGCGGTATTTGATCGGGTCCGATAGGAGGTACGGTTGCAAAGTTTGCGCATCGGCGCCGGAGGTGTACTCGCTCAAACCATTTTCGTTAAGCCAATTATTGTTCAGCCCAGATTCGCCCAACCTGTCTTCATTCAACCCGGCAGTTGCCGGTTGTCCGATCTGGTTGCGATGCTCCCGTACGTAATGCCGAAGCATGCTATTCAGGAAGCGAGGATCATTGCGGAGTTTCAGCATGTCCTCAATCGAGCCGTTGAGGGTGTAGAGGACGTGCCGGTTGCTCCAATCCTCCGGGCCCCCAGATTGCGGCGTGGGCAGCGCGGGAATAGTGAGCTTATCTTGCGCGTACATTGTGCCCGTCACCAAAAACAGCGTGCTGACACAAAGAATGGCCGTTTGCACAAAGCGAAAGACTTGGCCCATAGGCTCGATCCCTCGAAGGAAGTGTTGGGGTTGCGGCCATTATACGCAGGCGGCTTTGCGTTCAGCTAGTGCCCTTTAGTAATCTCGCCGAGGTTCCGAACAACGGTAAGGAACTTCGTTTGGGGAGGGGCCGCACCGCGCAAAAACTACATTTCCCGCCGGCCTTCCATAGCTTTCAGCATGGTGACTTCGTCCGTGTATTCGATGTCGCTGCCTACCGGAATTCCCATGGCGATTCGGGTTACACGCAGTCCCTGGCGCTTCAGTTGCTGGGCCAAATAGGTGGCGGTGGCTTCTCCCTCGACCGTGGGATTGGTGGCCAAGATGACTTCTTCGATATCGCCGCGGCCGACCCGGCTGATCAGGTTTGAGATGCGCAACTGTTCGGGGCCGACACCGTGCAATGGTGAAATCGAGCCGTGGAGCACGTGGTAAACGCCGTTAAAATGCCGTGTCTTTTCGACTGCGGCAATGTTGGTCGGTTCTTCGACCACGCAGACGAGTTTTTGATTTCGCGTGGGACTGCTGCAGTATACACAGGGATCGACGTCGGTGATGTTGTTGCAGATCGTGCACAAACGCAGCTTGGCCTTGACGTCTCGGACGGCGGAGGCGAGGGCCTCGGCGTCGTCTTCGCTCGATCGCAGGATATGAAAGGCGAGACGTTGTGCGCTCTTGTTGCCGATTCCCGGCAGCTTCTTGAGTTCGTCGATTAGCCGGGTCATGGGTTCGGCAAATTTGGACATAGGATTTGTAATTGGTGATTTGTAATTGGTAATTGGAAGGCCCCGAAATTACCAATTACCAATTGCAAATTGCAAATTTACAAAATGCCCCCGAGTCCGCCTAGCATGCCACCGACACTCGATTGCATCGCCTGATCCACTTTGCGGCCGGCTTCGTTCAGGGCGGCCATCACGAGATCCTGCAGCATCTCGATATCGCCGGCCTTCACGGCCTCGGGATCAATCTTGATGCCGAGCACTTGCTTGCGGCCATCCATTTTGACGGTGACCGTGCCGCCTCCGGCCGAAGCCTCGACGACGGTCTGCTCCATCTTTTTTTGCAGCGTCTCGTACTGCTGCTTCGCTTGCGACATGAGTTCTTGCAAATTGAATCCGGACATAAGGAAAATTTGTAATTGGTGATTTGTAATTTGTAATTTAAGACCAAACAAAGCCGAGTCGGCTTTTCGATTACAAATTACAAATTACCAAATTACAAATTGGTCTCACCCTTTCTCCCGATAGTCGATCACGGTGCGGATTTCGGCTCCAAACTTTTCCTGCATGCGTTGCACGACCGGGTCTTGTTCGGCTCGGCTACGTGCGCTTCCACTCAACTTTGATGATGCCCGGGGCGGCGCGGACGCCGCCTGCGGCGCTCCGCCGGGTTCGACCAATATCTTGATCGGTCTGCCGGCCAGGCCGCTGGCGGCGGCGGTGGCTATGCGGCGCGCTTCGTTTGTGAATGACATTTCTATCATCGTGCTTGACGCCGCCACTTTTGCGATCAGCGCATTTCCTTCCAGTCTCCACTCGGCATTTTCCAACAGGGAAACGAGCATTTGCTGATTGCCGAGCGCGTAGAGAACGGCGTCGCGAAGAGAATCGGCGTTCGCCTCGGCTCTTGCTTCGGCCCTCGCTTCCGTTCTTATAGTGGCCTTCACTTCAACAGGCTCAGATGGCTCCGGATCGGGCGCTGGCGATGACTCTTCAACTGCCGGCGCGGCCGACCCCATGATGACGAGGTTGGCGCTGGTTGCGCCAGTCGGCTGTGTGGCGCGGACACTCCTGTCCGCGAACCCCGCAGTATCGCCGGACGATTCCGCCTTGGGAGCGCCTTTGCGCGCGGAGTCAGCCGCGAACGGCGACACCGAACTTGATCGCGCTGCCGTGGGTTCGTTGCGCCGCGTTTCATTCGGTGAAGCCAGCGAATGAGGCCGAGCGAGAACCGGCCTCGGTGTGGCGCGCGCTGATCCGGAAGCGGATGCCGCCGCGTCGCTCAGCAACTGCTCGAGCGGCAGCAGACGCTGCGCATGCGCCATTTTCAGCAGTCCTAGTTCAAGATGGAAGCGCTGCTCCTGGCGGTATCCGAGTTCTCCGTGGGTGCGCAGCATGATCTGCAAATGGCGCGTCAGGTCTTCCTCGCTGAACAGCTCGGCGATGCGGCTCACGCGGGCGCGTTCATCGGAGGAAACCTGCAGCAGTCCCGAGTCCTTGCCAGCGATTTTCGCTACGATGACATTCCTCAGGAAGCGCACCAACTGGCGCGCGAAATGGGTGGGGCTGTGGCCTTCGCCGATTAGCTCGTCGACCAATACCAGGATTTTCTCGCTCGAACTATCGGCGACCGCCTGCATGACGGTTTCGAGCGCCGTTGCCGGAGCGGCGCCGATCAGGCTGCGAACGGAATCGAGCGTGAGGTGGTCGGAGGTGGAGGCGATGGCCTGGTCGAGAATGGAGAGCGCGTCGCGCAACGATCCGTCGCCCGCTTCGGCGAGCAGCGCGAGGGCGTCGTCGTCGGCAGGGATCTTCTCCTGCGTCACGATGTCGCGGAGTTGCCCCATTATGTCTTCGAACTTCACCGCGCGAAAGCTGAAGTGCTGGCAGCGCGAGCGGATGGTCTGGGGAATATCCTCGGGCTGCGTGGTGGCCATCATGAAGATCACGTGACTGGGAGGCTCCTCCAGCGTTTTGAGGAGCGCATTGAAGGCGGCGTCCGTGATCTGGTGGGCTTCGTCGAGAATATAAATTTTGAAGCGATCGCGAGCCGGACGATAACGTGCGCCCTCGCGCAATTCGCGGATCTCGTCGATTCCGCGATTGGTCGCCGCGTCGATTTCGATGACGTCCACCGCGTTGCCGGCGCGAATCTCGATGCAGGAATCGCATACGCCACAGGGCTCGGCGACCGGCTTGTTGTCGGAACTCGAGCGGCAGTTCAGCGACATTGCCAGGATGCGTGCGACTGTCGTCTTGCCGATTCCGCGATGGCCGCTGAAGATATAGCCGTGCGCGATGCGCTCCTGCGCGATGGCATTTTGCAGGGTGCGGGTGACATGTTCCTGGCCGATGACGTCGGAGAATTTCTGCGGCCGGTATTTGCGCGCCAGGACCTGGTAGCTCATCGGAATCATTGATTATACAGGCTGGCGCAGGAGCGGTTTGCCGTGAGCTTCGAGCCGCGAGCTGCGGGCTTGGAGCAAAACCCGGTCGGCTCGCAACTCGTGGCTCGCAGCTCGACTGCTTGCATGGCTGAGTCGGGAAGGGTAGGCTCATGAATCGAGTTTTACTGCGAATATTGGAGCGGCTATGCAACTGAGAATGAGTACTCGACAGGTGGATGGCGTGCTGGTGGTGGATTGTAGCGGTCGAGTTGTATTCGGCGAAGAATCGGCCAGTCTGCGCGATACGGTCAAGAAACTGCTGGCCGAGAACCCGAAGGTGGTGCTGAATCTGCACGAAGTGAATTACATCGACAGCGGCGGGCTCGGAACGCTGGTCTCGCTTTACACGACTGCCCGCGGCGCCGGGGGCGCGGTCAAATTGGCGAGACTGAGCCAGCGCGTAGGCGATCTGCTGCAGGTCACCAAGCTGCTTACCATTTTTGAAGTGTTCGACGATGAAGAAGTTGCGGCGCAGTCGTTTAAGAAGGATGCGGCTTAGGTGGTTCGCCGGGCCTCGGTCGAGGCCCGGTTCCTTTTTGCTGAAGGTAGCAGCGAGATGCCACGGTGGGCCAGGCGTCTCGGGCCCGATTAGTTGAGGTCACTCAGCTCCAAAAAAGCCGGGTTCATTGAATTTCCATTCGCGACGTCCGTGAGCACCAGGGTGCGAATCGCTGCGGTGCTCTGGCCGCCGAAATTGAACGTCTGGCTAAAGATTGGTGTCGTGTTCCCCGCCGCTGTGACGAACACCACCCAACCACCGCCCCCGGAATTCCAGGGAATGGTTACGTAGCTGCTCGCCTGCGTGTAGGCCAGGGCAGAGATCGCCGGGTTCGTGAGGTTGCCGCTGAAGGGTTCCACTTCGATATACACATCCACAGCCGAGGGGCCGCTGGGCGATGCGTTAATGACGCGGAATTCCACGTTACCCGCGGCAGGCGCGGTGTTGTTGTCAGATAGAGTCAGTAAGGTAACGAAACCGCCGCTGCCGCTGGCAAATCCAGTCGCAACCAGCGTGTACTGGTTTCCACTGCTCAAGCTGGTGGTGTCGCTGAAGACCTGGGTGGTGGTACCCGTTTGAACCCCCAGGATCGTGTCACTACCCGAAGCTACGCTCGTATAGGTTGATGCGGAAGCGTTGGGGAAGGTAACGTTGGTAAAGTCTTTCGTTGCGTTGACCTCGACATCAAGGCCGTTTCCATAGACGGAGGTGTTCTGGATGGCGTTAACGAAACGAGCGTGTGCTGAACTACTGGAGCCACAGCTGGTGGCGAAGAAGCTCAAGGCCGCAAGGGCCAATGTGAGGGGCAGGGCTTTTAACAAGCGAAACATATTATTCTCCAAAAGGCAGTTTTGGTGATGGGTAAGGTCATGGGATGCACTTATCGCAAGCGCAGGTTTTATGGGCTTGTGTAAAAGTTTGTATTGGTGAATCCAAGTTGGCATGATTCTTCGCGGGCTGCGTACTCGTGAAACGACGATCTCAATCCAAGTCTGAGAAGTCCAAGTCGGGAAGAAGCGTCCTGGATGGTAAGCGCGCTCGCGTCGTGCGCTGCATTCGCGCGCTGCCGGCGGGGATGGTGTCGAGTTACGGAGGTGTGGCGAAGGCTGCGGGCTGGGCTGGAGCGGCGCGGCAGGTGGTGCGCATCCTGCAACAGGTTCCGGGATTGCCCTGGCATCGTGTGGTCGGCTCGGGTGGGGCGATCAGGTTGTGCGGAGAAAATGCCGCTGAACAGAGATTCCGTCTGCGGATGGAGGGAGTGACGTTTCGCGGGGCGCGGGTGGATATGAAGCGGCATGAGTTTCGATTCCGGAAAAGTTGAATCGTTCGTTTCCACTGCGTACGCCAGTGCCGTATATGGTTCAAGAAGTTCTTTACCACAGAGGTCACGGGGGTACACAGGGAAATCTGGTTTTTCTTTTGTGCACCTTCCTGGCTCTAGTGGCCGAAGGGCTATGCGTGCTGCGGTAAATTTCCTTCCAGTAAGTCGAACAGCCGGTTCGCCGGACAGCGCAATCCGATGTAGAAACTTCCGAAGAGGGCATAGACGGCGCTGACGTGGTCGAAGCGCATCTCGTAGATCAGCTTCTTGAAAACGAGGGGATCGTCGGCGAAGAGGTCGACGCCCCACTCCCAATCGTCGAAGCCAATGGAGCCGGTGATGATCTGTTTCACTTCTCCGGCATAGCGGCGTCCGACGAGGCCGTGGTCGTTCATCTGGCGCTGGCGCTCCTCCATGGGAAGCGTGTACCAGTTTTTGTCTTCGCCTCGGCGTCGATCCATGGGATAAAAACAGATGTAGCGATTCGGCGGCATTGAGGGAAAGAGGCGGGGCTTCATCGCTTCTTTCTGGCGCGCGATGGTTTCCTGGATCGACTTTTTCCATTCGTCCGAGTGTGGTTCCACGCCGCGATCGGCGAGCGCCTTATAGGTTTTTAGCGACGACTCGTACAGTCCCAGCTCAATCACCGACAAGTACGAAGTCGCAGGCTCCAGGAAGTCGTTGAGTCGAAGGCGGGCGAGATCGAGTTCCGCCTGATTGAGCTGGTCGAAAGTCTCGCGGAAGTGGACCAGCATCAGGTCGCCTTTGTGTCCGAGCAAGGAGAAAAGGGCGGACTGGCCGTCGGTCTTGCTTTCCATCTCGGCCAGCAGTCTCGCGGCTTCGTTGGCGATCTCGCGGCGGTTGTTGTCGGGAAGGGCGCGCCATGCGGTCCGGCGGAAGCGCATCATCTGATGAAGCGTGGCATAGCCTTCGACCGTCAGGGGGACGGCGGGGAGTTGTCTGGCGGCAACCGGGAGAGTTGCGGGATGCGTTGGATTCATGGATTTATTGTATTGAATGATTGAGCATTGAGACATTGAATCATTGAGGCATTGAATCATTGCCTCGACGGTTTTAATGATTCAATGACTCAATGACTCAATCCGGTAGTCCCCAGGGTATCCTGGCTGCCACGGGGCGCGGATTGCTCCATCGTGCGCCAGTGTGCTACAAGCAAGCTATATGCGCAAATGGATGACCGAGCGCTTGAAGCGCCGCAAGAAGCCCGGAGAAGGCTCCGCCAAAGAAGCAACCAAGGCGCCCGAACCTTTGCAGCCGAGGTTCTACGATAATGAGCCGGACGCGCCGCCCGCAGCTCCAGTGGCGGCTCCGGTGGTTGAATCGCCCCGCCGCCCGTCGAGAGCGGAACCTGAGCCGGCGCCCGCACCAGAACCTGTCTCGGCAGCCGCAGCATCATCCCCAGCATCTGCGGCAGGCGAACCGAGACCACGAACGTCGCGCCGTCGTCGCAGCCGCGGAGGTCGTGGCGGAGGTCGTTCACGGCAGGGAGTGGCTACAGCCGCACCCGCGGTCGCCGCAGAAACTTCCGCTGTAGGAGCATCCGCGGCAGAAGCACCCGCCGCGAAACCAGTGGTTGCCGGGAAGTCGGCGGATCAGGCTGTGCCGGCTCCCGCGCGCCCCAGCAAGGGAACGGTGGTTCTGGCGATCGGGTTGCCGGGATCGGGCAAGAGTTCATGGTTCAAGCGGCACAACATTCATCCTCTTTCGAGTGATCTGCTGCGTGAACTTCTTTTTGACGACGCGCAGGAGCAGCGCTTTCAGGATCTCGTGTTTTCGAACCTGCGGTCGATGTTGAAGGCGAGGCTGGTTGCGCGGCGTCCGATGAACTACGTGGATGCGACGAATCTTACTCCTCACGACCGCAGCAGCTGGATCAAACTGGCGAAAGATTACGGGTACGATGTGCAGGGCGTGTTCTTCGATGTCCCGCTGGAGGTTTGCATGGAGCGCCACCAGCGCCGTGGCCGGGCGATCCCGGAAGATATCATGCGGAAGATGGCGGGCAAGTTGAAGGCTCCGACGTTTGAGGAGGGGTTTTCGAAGATCACGGTGGTGCGGGTGAAGCAGAAAGAGGAAGGGGCCGGGTAGCGCCGGCGGAGACAGTCGTTGCTTGGCGGTCGTTGCTTGACGGTCGTTGGTCGACGGTCGTTAGTCGTTGGCAAGCCCGCGAATGACTAACGATCATCGACCATCGACCATCGACTCTTACCCCTTCAGATGCGGCAGCATTTCTCGAAACGCGGGCGCGCCAGACGAGCGCAGCAGTTCGTAGATCATCATTTCAGCCGAGGAGAGAGTAGCTCCGGCGGCGCGCATGCGATCGAGTCCGATCCGCCAGTTTAATTCTGTTCGTGAGCTGACGGCATCCGCAGCCACATGCACCAGATAGCCGTCGCGGAGCGCCCCCAGCGCTGTCTGCATAACGCAGATGTGCGTTTCCATGCCGCAGAGCAGTACGGTTGTCCGCTGGCCGGGCAGGCGTTTCAGTAGTGAGCAGAACACATCGCTGCCGAAGCAGGAAAACATCAGCTTGTCGATGGGCGGAGTGTCCGGCAACATGGACGCTATATCGGGCACGGTGTTGCCCAAGCCCTTCGCGTATTGTGTTGACAACAGCGCCGGGATCTTGAGGATTCCAGCCAGGCGAATCAGCAACTGCACGTTTCGCACCAGCCGTTCTTTTTCCCAGATGGGCGGCAGCAATTTCTCCTGCATGTCGATGACGACTAGAGCGCATTGCTCGGCCTCAAGCGGACGGCGCGCCATTTCGGAGTAGTCGGTCTCGGGTGGGATAGTTCCTGACATAGATCCGGACGATATAGTTCCGGAAAAAGTTTCGCTGCTGGGCATGGCAACCCCTCGCGCAGATTCTAACTCGGGTCCAGGGTCATTGGTTAATGGTGGAGAGCCGGGCGTCCTCGCCCGGCCACCAAACTGCTGGACCCTTCGACTTCGCTCAGGGCAGGCTCGGGAGGACGCCCGTCGCTCCATCAAACGCGAGGCCGCATCGGTTTTGCGGTCGCCGCAAAATGAATTAGAATTCTTGCACAGCCCGGTCGTTCAACGGTAGGACTGCAGCCTCTGGAGCTGCGTATCGGGGTTCGAATCCCTGCCGGGCTGCCAACTTTTCTACCGGTCACGACCGTTCTCGCGGCTGGTTTCGGTATCGCTGGGAAGCATTGCGAGCCAGTGTCGCGAGGAAGTATTGCGAAGAACAAAGGCGGCTCACTTCAGGGGCTGGATCGTGTCTACCATGATCACTTTGTTTTTCGCATCCAGGTCTCCAGTCACGATCACGGTTTGTCCCGCCCACTTTTCAGCTTCTTTCTGCTTATCCAAACGGTAAACGTCTTTCTTGACCACCAACACGTAAGAGCTACCCTGATGAGCGACGCAGTGCCGGGCGCAGTCGGCAGAGGTCGTGCCAAAAGATTTGGACTTCAGCATTTCCTTGTGCGACCGGGAAAGGGAATGGACGTTGAGAGCGCAGGAGCTATCGCCAATCTCACCACGAAAAGTCGCGGCGTGGCTCAATCCGGTGGCCAGGACAGCAAAAACGGTAAGAACGATCGAGCATCTAAAG
The DNA here is from genome assembly GCA_963789205.1 of uncultured Acidobacteriaceae bacterium. Taxonomy (GTDB): domain Bacteria; phylum Acidobacteriota; class Terriglobia; order Terriglobales; family Acidobacteriaceae; genus Acidiflorens. The sequence goes on along the minus strand of CAWBJV010000003.1, from coordinate 463,384 downwards.
ATCGAGTATTTCATGAGAATTCCCTGCGTGAATGCTAGGCAATCACGATGACCTTCATGTTCATGTCCTCATGCCCTTCGCTGCAGATCACGGTGCAAACGATCTCGTATTCTCCCGGCTCGGAGGGGACCTTTAAAATAAATTCCTGAATGCCGGGCTTGAGCTCCAGGTCCCAGTCCGGGACCTTCGCGCCATCCTTCTTGCGGATCAGAGCGAAGCCGTGAATGGATCCGTTCCGGTTGAGGGTCTTGGCCTTTTTGGCCGTGATTCTGAATTGTACTTCTTCGCCCGCCTCGAAGGTCAGCGTGGGACTCTTTTGCCGGCCAATCTTGTAGCGGCTGTCTTTGTCGGCAAGGATTTCAATCACGCGGATTTGATTTTGGGCAGCGCATCGCGGGATTGATCCGAGCGGCAGAAGTGCGGTGAGGAGCAGCGCGGCAAATGTGAGGCTGACTCGATATGGATTGGCGCGCATTGTCATCGTCATTGTTATTGCGTCATGTAGGCGAGGATGTAACGCATGTCCTCATCCGTGATGAGGGCTCGCACCCGCATGTGACGAACGATAGTTGCCATCATTTTTGGCGGAAATTTGTGCGGAGGCATGTGGCAGCGTCCGCAGTTCGTGCGGAAGCGTTTTTCTCCCTCGACGCGCACGGCGGCGCTGTTTTGCGCCGCGACTGGCGGAGCAACTGTTGACGAAACAGCGACCGACGAAATAACGACCGGCGGTGTAGTGCCCTTGGATGCCGACGAGTTCTTGTCGGACTCCGCTGCGACTATTGCGGCAAGAATCAGAACCACGGCCAGGATTCGCATCAGTAACCTCCTCGTCCGAGGGGAAACGCGAACCGATAAGTCACCCCTGCAGTCCAGACATTGGCATTGCCTGCGGAACTAAGCTGCCGGCCATAGCTGCCCGTGGCCCGCAATCCGTCTAGAAAGTAGTAATTCAATCCCACCTCGGGCTCCTTCGTGTTGGCGCCTGGCACAGAATCATTGGTCGCACCGGGCTTGGTGAAGAATTGCTGAAAGCGCGCGACCAGTTGCGTGTGGGCGAAGACGGGGGCGTGGGAAACCGCACTCAGGCGGAGAGCGGGCTCAATCCAGTAGCCCCGGCCCGACTCGGAGTCAGCGAATTCCGAACGAATGTCCAATGGGAGAGAACGGGGTTGCCATTCAAAATGGGCGCCGAGACGATTGGCATGGTCTTCCTGCAACAGGTGCTGGACGGAGAATCCGATTTCGATGCGCTGTTTGGGCAGAAACGCGCCGAGGCGTCCGCCGATTTGACGGTCGGAAGCGAGAGTTGCATTGGTGCTGAGCGTCGAGAAGTAAGCCGCGTAATTCAGGTTCAAGTTGGGAGCAGCCGCAAAGCCACCACGCAGCATTACGCCATCGCTCGAACTCTGCTCCAGGGGAAGGATGAGGGGATCGGCTTGCAGATTTCGGATCCAGGCGGGATAGAGGCGCTCGTTGAAAATGCCGAAGGGCGTGAGAAATCGTCCGGCAGTGACGGTCAAATACGGATTCGCGATATAGTCGAGCTGCAAATATTCGAGTGATTTATGAATCTTTCCACCGAAGGGGCCGGTTCCGTCGCGACGGATGAAGTCTCCCTCGAAGGCTCCGCGGGACTCGATCAGCCAGTTGTCGCCGAGAGGCACGAGCACTACCGGGGAGATGATGCTGACGAGCGTCGTCTGTCCGCCTTGGACGAAGGGAACGAAGGCAACGCCGCCCGAGACTACAGGGACGGTCGGCGTTCCGCTGGCTTCGGGAGTCTGGGCAATGGCCGGCGTTGACAGGCACGTTGACAGGCACAACGATAGACAGAATGACAGGCGGAATGATGCCAACCATCGGGCGTTCCGTGTGAGCTTGAACGTAGGTATCACCTCGTACCCCACAAAGGGACTTTGCTAATTGGGAGCAATCCCTCCTCCACTGCTGACTCTGGTAAGTCGTTGAAAACAGAGTGAGCGAGAAACGGTTCGGAGTCTCTCATGAGACGGCTCTCATTGTGAGACGCTGGACGTATCATCTCGGCGGCCTAAGCTGCGCCCTTTTAGTTCAGAGGGGTTTGGGATGGATCGGTCAGGGCGATCAATTTTCCAAGCGGATAGTCTTCTTTGGTAAGAGGAGTCTCAGGTTCGGGGTTGATGATGGTCAGCACATCGCCGCTGAGCGTCCCCCGAATGACCAGGCGGTCATCTTCGATGGCGACAACCCGATAATGCTCGTCGAAGATTGACATCATCTCTCCCATGCACTCATTAGATGCGCATTTTCACGGAACCGATACCTGCCGATGGACGTGATACTGATGGTAAATGGACGCTACACCACAGTCTGCACCACAGGCGCTACCGCACAAAAAAAATGCTTAGTTCCAAGTGCACTTTGGTCACAATTGACCAGCGTTGTCAGCGGGCGGTGCTGCACTATGGAGTCATGAAAACGGAGAAGGAGGCTTTGGCGTTTCGTTGCCCCACTTGTGGCGCCAAGCCGCGAGAGAAGTGCGAACTCAATAATGGACTGCCCCGCACGGAGCCGCATCCAGCCCGCCGTCCGTCGGCTGAGCAAGAGTAACCGGTCTGCGATACCGATTTGTTCAACCTCTGGGCCCTGCTGCATCCTGCTCGGACGATTGGCGGGCCTCGGCGCCATCGAGGTAGCAGCTTTGTTGAAGGTGGCGCGAGTGCGCCGAAACGATGGTATAGGGCAGGCCCAAAAAGCGCTTAGCAACGATTCCAGTTACTTCGAGACCATTGAAGTGTTGCCGACTTACTTTGCCCAAAATCCGATGCAGTGCGTGCTGGATCTTCTTTGCTCCGAGCGAGCCCAGAAACATTACTTTCACTTCCGACGCGATAAAAAAGAAATTCCATCCCGCGGCGCGAATCTTGCGATCGAGAGCGAAACCATCGAGCGCCTTGACCACGCTCCAGTGGCCTGAGTAGGGCTCACTCTCCAGGCCCTCGCTTGGAAGGCCCAGGAACGGCGGCCATTGCGACATCAGGATCGTGCCGACTTGAACTTCCTGGGGCATGGGAGACTCCTCGTGCAAGCCCGCTTCATTATGATTGTGGAAAACTCTCGACTCAGAGGAGATGTAATCGGCCCCGTTGGACGCGACCCTCTGCTCTTAGTCCTTTTCCTTTAGTCCCTGTCCCTGCAGTCTCAAGTCTCGCCTATATGCTGTCGAAGTACTGAGCAGAATGGCTCACTTTCAGAATCCCGACCAGAAGAAACTTGGCGGTGCGGCATCTCAAATTTATGAGACAAACCGCTACCTTTTAGGATTAAAATTGGAGTTAATGGCCTCCCTTGGACAGACGAATAAGAAGGGCCGCGAGTTCAATCCCAACACCTTCCTCGCAACCATTGGCGAGGGCAGGAAGAGCCTGACTTTTGCCAAAAAGCAGGGAATCTTCACGCAAGGGGATCCAGCGGACGCGGTCTTCTATATCCAAAAAGGCAAAGTGAAGCTCACCGTTGTTTCCAAGACCGGTCGGGAAGCGACTATCGGAATATTAGGTGAGGGAGACTTCTTTGGCGAGGGTTCGCTGGCGGGTCAGCCCCAGCGCATGGGATCCGCAGCTTCGATGACCGATTGTGAAATTCTGCGGATCGACAAGAAAGCGATGGTGAGTGCCCTGCACCGCGAACATGCATTTTCCGATTTATTCGTGGCGTATTTGCTGGCGCGGAACGTCCGTTATGAAGAGGATCTGGTCGACCAGTTGTTTAACTCCAGCGAAAAGCGCCTGGCTCGAGTCCTGCTTCTGCTGGCTCATTTTGGCAAGGATGGCGTGCCCGAGACGGTGGTCCCAAAAATCAGTCAGGAGAGTCTGGCCGAAATGGTGGGGACAACTCGTTCGCGGGTTAGCTTTTTCATGAACCGGTTCAGGAAACTGGGTTTTGTCGATTACTCCGGCGGTCCGGAGGGCGGGTTGCAAGTCCACAGCTCGCTGCTGGGTGTCGTTCTGCACGACTAAGCTGCTCGCGGCAGCGCGATTTCGCAATAATATTTTGCAATAACCTAAGGACTTGATATGAAGATTCTGTTGTTTGTCGGCCTGCTCCTGGTTGCGCTCGGCATCGCATCGCTAGTCGTTCCAATCCCCCACACCGAGACGCAGGGTATTAAGATTGGGGATGCGAAGCTCGGCGTTGAAACCAGTCACAGCGAGCATGTTTCGCCCATCATCAGCGTCGTGCTGATCGCGGGTGGGATCGCGCTGAGCATTGCCGGCGCGCGTACGCGAGCGTCTTGAAACTGACGCGCGTACGCGAGCGTCTTGAAACTGACGCGCGTTCGCAGGCAGCCTCTACCTATGTGACCGTAGCAGCCCTCGCACCCATCGCTTTGCTGGACTCCCATAGCATGGGTGGAAAGGAGCGGGTGAGGCCTAGCCCGGTTGCGTTGCTTTGCCGTTGGCCGCAGGACAGGCAGATTGCTCCCACCTGCCGAATGTCGGTCTCTTTCGATATTTCATTTTCGCGGACTCCGATCGAGCCCGCTATGACCGGGCCCGCACACTTGTCACACGAATAGGCGGAGAGGTGCAGGTACTGCTTTTTCATTTGGAATCCTCGAAACCAAGCCATGGCCTTACGCCATGCGTCGACCGCTCACCAGGTTAATGACCAGCACCACGAGCGCAATCACCAGCAGCAAGTGAATCAGCCCGCCGGCGACGTGGAGGCTAAATCCTAGAAGCCACAGAATCAGAAGCACAACGAAAATTGTCCAAAGCATTATTCATCTCCTTCGCTCATGATGAGGGTCTTCAAAATGAGAGCGTTACCGAAAACTCATCCATCTTGTCTTGCCTACTTGTCATGCCTATCTTTTTCATCGGGCCGGAGCGAGCGACTTGCCGCATTCCAGGCACGAGGTCTTGGACCGCGACGTGATTAACCCGCAAAAGGGGCACATCCTTTGCGATGCGAAACCAGGAGCCGCCGGCGTGATTGATGCAAACAGCTTCGAGACGGTTGCCGTGATGGAGGCGAGTCGCCTACGAAAACGATCACGAAACCGGCGAAGAGCGCGTTCCATCAGCGATTCGTTATTCATTCTTTCTTCCCATGTAGGAATGGTCTCCGCTTTGGGGCAAGTGGCCGAAGTATTCCCGAGGACATTCTTCTCTATCCCTGATCTCCGCCAAGATGACGATGACACGCCAGTGCTGGTTATTCTGTGCAAGATTGCTCACACTGCACGAAAGTATCGGCCCGGCATTGCGGGAACCGGGCAATCTCTTTCGGGAAATCTGCTTTGATGAACCGGCAAAAGTGAGCAATGTAGACCAGCCACCCTCTGGCCCGATGAGCGACCATAATGGCTGAGACGAGTAACTTCTTCTTTCTCTTTCAGGTTGCCTGAACTAAGTCAGCCCATCTGAAGTCCTCCCCTCTTAGTTCAGCGCATCCCCAAAGGAAGAAATCATATGAAAAAGATAGTCTCGCTGCTTGGTGATGAGTTTGATCGGTCTAGTCGGAACGCTCGCGTGGGCAGGTTCGGCGCGCGAAGACACGGTCGAACGCATGCAAAAATCCGTCGATGTTCTCCAATCGATAATGGCGACTCCCGACAAAGGTATCCCCGAGGAAGTGTTGACCGGTTCGAAGTGCATCCTCGTAGTGCCAAACTTGATCAAAGGCGGCTTCATCATCGGTGGCAAGCACGGCCGCGGAGTGGCCTCCTGCCGCACGCCTGAAGGCTGGAGCGCTCCCGCATTCGTCTCGGTTGGCGGTGGGAGTTGGGGATTGCAGATCGGAATCGAAGGCGTGGACCTGGTCATGCTCGTGATGAACGACCGCGGTTTGCAGCATCTGCTTTCGAGCAAGTTCGAACTCACTGGTGAAGGATCGGTGGCAGCGGGCCCGGTAGGCCGTCACGCTTCCGCCGGAACTGACTGGATGATGAACACGGAAGTGCTGACCTATTCACGCTCGAAAGGCGTGTTCGCCGGTCTGACCTTGGAAGGTGCGGTTGTGGAGCAGGACAACGACTCGACTCGCGCCATCTATGGCAAGCGCATGATGTTCCGCAACATTCTCTCGGGCAACGCGTCAACTCCCGAAAGCGGAGAAGCGTTTGTGAGGGCGGTGTCCGACGCGGGCCACCAGGCCCACATCGCAGAACTCAATGAGGACAAGAAGTAAGTTGATAAGCGTCTGCAAACTGGAGATGATTTGTGCTGACCGAGACCGCGTACCGGTCTCGGTCAGTTTTATCTAATTCCCGAAAGGCGGCCGAAAAATGACAATCAGCCAGCGGAGATATCTTGGAGCGCAGATAGCCTGCATCGCCTTGTGGCCGGTTCTCCTCATCGCACAATCAGCGGACCGCGCATCGAACCCGGCGCAGAACTTGTCGGCCTGCAAGAATGGCTGGGCCTCCTGCGACCGTTCCAAATTAACCCAGGCGGAATCGGCCGAAGTAGCCGTAACCAGCCATCAGCGCGAAGTTGCGAATTGCCGGAACAGCTTCCATTCCTGCGATCATTCCAAACTTACCGGACCAGAGGCGGAGGCATTGGCTGTCGCTGATCATCAGCGCAATGTTTCAGACTGTAACGAAGGAATCGCCACTTGCAATCCCTCACGATTGACTCCATCCGAGACTGTCGCATGGTCGGCCGCGGCAAAACAGCGCAACATCGCTGAGTGTAAAGAAGGCGCTGGCTCCTGCAATCACGCCAAACTAACCCCGGCGGAAGCCGGGGAAGTGGCCGTAGCCAGGCGCCAGTCGAATGTCTCCGACTGCAAAGACGGTGTGGGCCTATGCGACCACTCCAAGCTGACGCCTTCGGAAACGAACGATGTAACCGCCGCGGAACATAAGCGCAACGCACAAAATTGTGAGAACGGCTGGGACGAGTGCGACCACTCCAAACTTACTCCGCTGGAAGCCGGACAAACATCCGCCGCGGAACGCCAGCGGAACATCTCCGCGTGTAAGTCAGGCCAGCAGCCTTGTGACTACGCAAAGCTGAATCCCGCTGAAGCCAAGGAGCTGGCTGATGCGGAACATAAACGTAACTACACGGCTTGCTTAAACGGTTACGGCTATTGCGACGCGTCTCGCCTCACGCCTGAGGAAAGCAAGGCGATTCCGGCCGCGCACAAGCTACCTTCCCGATAGACGACGGAAAAACAGAATATGGAGAGCCATTATGTCATTTGGAATTTATCTGACCGGTTTTGTGCTGGTGGTTGCCGGGCTCATCTACGGTGCCAGCTTGATGCATGTGCCGACACACTGGATTGTGGTGGGTGGGATCGTCTTGGTGGGGCTCGGGATCCTGACGGGAGTTAAAGCTACTCGCCAGAAAGATTCCGCGACATAGGACGTAACATAAAACATATGACTAGGATACGGGAAGTTTTTCGAGCGTTCAGCCGAAGTACTCGATAGTAGTCAAAGTGTAGTCAAATATTTGTCATAGGAGATACAAATGAAATTGAATTGGATATGTGGCATAGTGTTCGCAGCTGCCCTCACCGTCCCTGCTGCGGGACAGATTGGCGTATACATCGGAAGCGCACCACCTGCCTACCGGTACGAGCAGCGCGGGCCTGAGCCAGGTCCGGGCTATGCCTGGGTCGACGGGTACTGGGCCCCGCATGGCCATCGCTATCAATGGGTGGCAGGGCGCTGGGATCGTCCGCCGTACGAAGGGGCATATTGGAACCATCCTCACTACGATCACTACCGGCAAGGCTGGCAGTTGCATGAAGGGCACTGGGATCACGAGAATCACGACCGGGACCACGGTCATGACCGCGATCACTAGAGGCATCTGATAATGAAGTGAAGCGGGTATCTCACTCATTCGCGTACTTTGCGAATGGGTGGGTGTCGGCGCGCTCGGAGTGTATCGAGATCAGTCGACCCGCACTCTTTCCACAGCTTTTCCCAATTCCAGATCCCGGACGTCACCTCTTTCGGCAACGGGAATCCGAGCTGATGCGCGAGCATACACACCTGCCCGCGATGGTGGGCTTCATGAGAAAGCATGTAGCACAGCATTTCCACGCCCACCGGCCAAGGCCGGGCCCAGCCGTCTCTGCGAAACTTCTCGACCCGGCCCCCACCACCACCGCCGAGCGCTTCAGCGAGCATCTCCGCGCAGTGAGCGGCGCTCTCGGCCAATCCCGCACGGGCCTGCCGCGGCGTGCAGTGCGCGCGGTTGAGCTGGCGTAAAACTTTCAAATGCGGAGCGGTAAGCCTGACCCACTTGCAGCGGACATTGTGCATGTGCGTGAAGATTGCTGCAATGGTGCGGGGCGTCGTGTTGCGGGTCGCGCCGGGCGCTTTGGCTGTCGGCGGTTTGGCTTTCCAGGCGGCAGGGTCAAGATGTTCGATAAGCATCTGGTTCATGTGATCATTGGCGGCAAAGATCTGGACTGCGGCTCGGCCGAGTTGATCCGCTTCGGGCTCGTCTTCAGAGGAGGTCACAATTGAACTGGAATAAATGGGTTCGGCAGACCCACCGCTGGCTGTCCATTGCCTTTACGCTGGCCGTCATCGTCAACATCGTCGCCGTGGTACACGGGAAGTATACCTCTAGGGTGGGCCTCTTGGCGGTGTTCCCGCTCGTCTTGCAGTTTTTCACCGGTTTGTACTTGTTCGTGCTGCCGTATGCCACCAAGTGGGGCAGCGGGGGACGCAGCGAGTGAGCGAGCGGGCGGCTGTTTAGGTCGTAGGACGGGTGGCTCTGGACCCTAGCGTCGCCGATGAGACAATTATCCTCTAGCTACTTGCAATCGACCTTGTTGTAGCCGGTAGGAAGTTCTTTCATCGGGTGCTCCTTTCGACTCTTAGCCCTTCAGAAATGCGCTGGCTCCGCCTCACTCTTCGGGTCCAGCCTCTTCATCTCATTGAGTTCCTCGGGCGTGATCTGAGGCAAGTGTCGGATGAACAAAACCAGGCGCCAGGTTTGCGGGACAGTGTGCGTTCCGCTGAAGGCTGGCATGCCGCTCAAACGAACTCCATTTTCAATTGTGTAGTAGAGCTCGCCATCGCTCTTGTTCTGCGTCCCTGCTGCGCGCAAGTCGGGCGGTTTCGGATAGAGACCCTTGCCGAATACCGTGTGGCCCCCTCCGTCATCCGAATGGCACGGGGAGCAATGATAGGAGAAATGCTCCATGCCTCCCCGAATGTTCTCCGTTGAAGGCACGATGGGATTGCGAAGTTGGCGATACGCGGATGGCACGGCCAATTTGCGTGCCGTTGTGGCCGCGAACTCCTCAATCGCTGATGGTGTCGCAAGTGCGCTGAAGCCTCGTCGCACGAGAATCAGCCCGTATCCCGCGGCTGCAACCGCAAGAGCAAACAGAATCAGCGAAACTGCTTTCCAGGGTTTCATGGATACCTCGCATTTCCCGTGGCATGGTCGTCCGCCCGTTCCTTTACAAGAATGAAATCCACTCGAGGAGATACCGCTGAGCTCGGCTATGAAGTCACAGTTGTAAAAGACGCGGCGGCTCCTGCGGCAATGCGCCCACAAGGCTAGTCTCCGCCGCGATCAAGTTATGCTGCGAACCTTGCCACGCCCGACCGTAGCGATCTGAAGCCCGCGCGAACCTCTTCTGAAAAGAGCTTCGGCTGTTCCCAGGCCGCAAAGTGCCCGCCCTTGGGAAGCTTGTTGAAGTGAATGAGCTTGGGGTACGCCCGTTCCGCCCAGCTTCGTGGAGCAGGATAGAGTTCGTCGGGAAAGACGCTCACGGCGGTCGGGACAACGACACCTTTCACGGCGAAGAACGAATAACCCCCGTTTTCCCAATAGAGCCGAGCCCCCGAGAGCGCCGTATTCGTCAACCTGGTGAGCGTGGTGTTGTCGAGGACGTCGTCTCGTGTGAGGCCTTCGTTTCCTCCGGCAAAGACACGCGCGATCATCTCGTAGCTGCGCGCGTCGTGGTCGAGAAAATAGGCCGCCAATCCAACCGGTGAATCCGCTATTCCGTACAGCGTCTGTGGTCTCAATCCCATCTGGAAGCCGTAGCCGATGCCCTTCGCATAGACGAAGCTGAGCCGCTCGTAAGCCAGCCTTTCGTCGGCCGAGAGATTCGCCGGCGCCGGCGCACCGGAAAAGGCCAGCTTGTCGATGTCGAGTGGAATCACGTTAGCCATGTTTGTGTGAATGCCGAGCAATTCCGGCGGCGCCTGCACGCCCATCAGCTCGGTGATAATCGCACCCCAATCGCCGCCCTGTGCCACGAACCTCGTGTATCCGAGGCGCTTCATCAGCGTGACCCATGCGCGTGCGATGTGATCAGGGCCCCAACCAGTCGTCGTCGGTTTGCCTGAGTAGCCGTAGCCAGGCTTCGACGGGATCACCACATCAAAAGCGTCCGATGCGATTCCGCCATGCGCCGTGGGATTGGTCAGCGGATCGATGATCTTCAGCTGTTCGGTGATCGAACCAGGCCATCCGTGGGTGACGATGACCGGCAACGCATTCTCATGTTTCGAACGAACGTGAATAAAATGGATATCCAGCCCATCGATTTCGCTGATGAATTGGGGCAATGCGTTCAGTCTGGCCTCACACTTGCGCCAGTCGTATTCGGTGCCCCAATAGCGTGCCAGCGCTTGAGTCGTCGCGAGTTGCACGCCTTGGGTTGCATCCGTGACCGTTTCTCGTTCCGGCCACCGTGTGTTGTTGATCCGCCTGCGCAATTCGGTGAGTTCCGCCTCTGGAACATTTAGTTTCTGAAACAGACGAATCGCGCTGTTGCTAGTTGCTACCTTGCTACTATCTTGCACAGCGATAGTCGCGGTCATAGATTCCTCCTCTTTCCCGGGAAGGCGCCGGTGTAAGCGGGCATCCAATATCTGTCTGCTCAATATTGCTCACGAGAAACTGACGAGTTCTGCGCCCGTGTTTCGCCAGCATTCTGAGATTCGTAGTTAACTCGGACGAGTGGTGAAAGGAGATGCCACGGGGAAATACGGGGACACGTGGGACGTTCACCTAATTTTGGCCGCCTAGAAATTGGGGTCAGTCAAGTCTGTCCCCGCTTTTCCGGGTTTTCCGTGTCTGATCCCTCATACTGTATGACGACAGGCTGGCGTTTTTTCCCTCCCGATTCCGCAAATAATTTATCGAAGCCGCCTGATTAACAACCGGCGAGTGACCCACTCAAGCCTGATTTTGGATTGAGTGCTGCAGTTCTAGAGCTGGTTTCGCGTTTTCGTGCCGTCCATTCCGACTCGATTCTCCACCGTGAGCGCGGGTTCCATGCAGATGACAGCCAGTTGACAACTCTTCGACAGTTCTTGACTATCATTCCCGTGCCCGAGCTTTTCTCCTCAGCAAGGGTGAGCCAATGTCCGCAACCGTCTCAGTGCAGGTCGAAAGCCGCGAACGCAACCACTCTTACGAGTCATTGGGAGACTGGTTTTACTTTTTTATGTCGCTCCTGATTGCGGCAATTGTGGTCTACGGGTTTGGCCAACGGGCCGAGAGGCAGCTGATCCATCCTCTGCATCCGAAGCCGCTGATAGTGTGGATTCACACCGTGGTCTTTTCGGGGTGGGTGTTCTTCTATATTGCGCAATCAGTACTGGTGCGCACACGGCACGTCCCTTTACACCGCAGGCTTGGATGGTTCGGGCTGGTGCTGGGAGCGTCATTACCTATTGTCGGGACAATTACGACCGTGGTGATGCGGCGCTTTGACCTGCAATACAGCGATTTACGGAAGATCGCGCCCAACCTCACGATTGGACTGATGGACATGCTGTCGTTCACGGTGCCATTTGTGCTGGCAATCTGTTGGCGCGGGAAGCCCGATCGTCACCGCCGTCTGATGTTGGTTGCGACCTGCGCGCTGACAGCGGGAGCGTTTGTGCGCTTCCCGCCGTTTTTTCATCCCTGGCCGTGGTATCACCTCGGGGTCGATCTGCTCATTGTGCTGGCGATGGCGCGCGACCTGATTGTTGAGAGCCGGATCCATCCCGTTTATCTGTGGTCGTTGCCGCTGCTGTTTGTAGCACAGGTCGCGGTCATGAGTACGGTCGTCCATCTCTGAAGGGTATTCGGCGCCATCTGGCATGGGGCGCCCCTCGCCGCTGTCTTTGTCCTGCGATGGAGCGCGCAAGGTCTTTCCGAACGGCTATCGAACCAAAAGTGGCTTCCTCCTGCGGAGGTTGCAGGTTACGCTGAGGGCAGCTAAATTAGGTGCGAGAGTTGGAGCTGAACATGAAAGGGCCCGTCGCAGTGGGATCTGCCTCTGAATTAATCGACGAGATGATCAAGGAACTTGGGGACTGGCGCGGGAAGATGCTCGCGAAAGTGCGCGAAATCATACACCAGGTAGACCCTGAGATCATCGAGGAATGGAAGTGGATGGGAAGCCCAGTGTGGTCTCGCGACGGAATGATTGCGGTCGGCAACGCCCACAAAGATAAGGTGAAGCTTACCTTTTCCCACGGGGCGAGCCTCCCAGATCCTGACAAGATCTTCAACGCGGGCCTCGGAGGCAACGCGTGGCGAGCGATCGATCTTTTCGAGGGCGATAAGATTAATGAGCGTGCTCTTAAAAATCTCGTCCGTGCCGCGGTTGATTACAATCAGATCAAGTTGAAGAGGAAAGCGCCTGCGGGTACTCGAGCGAAAGTACATAAAAGTAAAAAGTGATGAACTATCTTTGTGGGCGCTTTGTGCGCGCCGCGGTCGCTCGCAGCGGCTGAAGCCACTGGAGCGACGGGCGTCTCGCCGGTCTAGCCTGAGGTGGCCGGGCGGGGACGCCAGGCTCTCCACTCCCTGAAAGCGGCCGGATGGCATCTCATTCGGAATTCAATCCATCTCGAAGGCGAGATATTGCAGTTTCCCGTTACGTTCTATCTGGAGGACAACCGGATCACCAGGCTTGAGTGCGCGCACGATCGTCGGCAACTGAGACACCGTCTGCAGCGGGGTCCGATCGATGGCACGAATAATGTCTCCGGTCTTCAGTCCTGTATCGGGGGTTCTTGACTCAGCGGCTTGGGCGAGCACTACGATCCCGGACTCGCTGCGGATGCCGGTCAGCGCGGACCTCACGCTCTCGTCCAGGTCCGTAACAAAAATGTTCAGCTCGCGGAGCAAGCTCTTCTGCAGGTCAGGAACATCAGCTAGCTCCTCGAGTTTGTCGTGGTACACCTTCACGGGAATGTTGAAAGACATTCGGCTCGTGCCTCGAAGCACATCGATTTTTACAATCTGGTCAATGGGGTGCAGGTAGAGTGCAGCCATGAAATCGGGAAGACCCAGGATTTGGTGATCGTCGATGGCAAGCACGATGTCCTGTATGTGCAGACCCGCCGCTTCCGCCATTCCTCCAGGAAGCGTGTCGGAAATGATAGTTCCCCAGCTCCTCGCCAAGCCCAGGCCGTCCGCCAGTGTAGGTGTGATGTTCTGTGCTTTCGCGCCGATTGCAACTCGCTGCACATGGCCGTACTTGCGAAGGTTCTGATAATCGAAATTGACGATGGCTGCGGGGATTGCAAAGCCCAGCCCTTCGCTACCGCCACCCGTGCTTAACATCAACGTGTTAATACCAACGACATTGCCATCGATATCCACCAGCGGACCGCCGCTGTTTCCCGGATTCATCGCTGCGTCCGTCTGGATATACACCATGGGCTCATCGGGATCGGGTTGTCGCGCGACCGAGCTGACCACGCCCATCGTGACTGAATCCCGGAGTCCTTCGGGGCTGCCGATCGCAAGCACAAGTTCTCCCTGGCGGACTCGCTTCTCGCTGGCCAGAGTAAGCGTGGGCAAGTGCGACGCCTCCACTTTAAGGAGCGCCAAATCCGACGCTTTATGTGTGCCCAAGAGTTTTGCGTCGAGGATCTGCGTGGCGCGAACGGGCTGGGGTTCGAGGGGGGAATCTGTCGGCGGCGGTGGAAGGATCACGCGGATGCGTTGAGCGCCTTCTACCACGTGGGCGTTGGTCATGATGTATCCGTCAGGATCGACGATGACGCCCGACCCGATCGCATGCTCGCGGACAATGACTGCCGTATTGGTGTGTCCGTGATCCTCCAACGGGCCATAGCCGGTGACCACGATCTGGACCACCGCGGGCGAAACCTTCGCCACTACTGATTCGAGAGAGCTGTCAAACTCTCGCAGGAAGTTCGATGATCTGGAGGCTACCGGTTTGTCAGCGGCAAGCGGTCGGCGAGTCCCCACTGATTGCGCTTGCGCAAACGCAGCTACCAGCAAACAAGCAACGTGTCTAATGTGCAGTCTCGTCATCGTCTAAACCGATCTGGAACAGATTTGTATGTCTGCCTTCTTCATTGCAGTTGGAGTTCCATCGGATGCGAATCGTCTCCAGCGGTGGGACAGCGCGTCTGGCCCTCGCACCGTAGATATCAGCGCACTCTACTGACCAGTGAGTCTGAAGGGCGTCGAAATGCCGACGTCGCCATCCGCCTGTCGACACCGGGGACGCTCATATTTTCTGTTTGCCGATGACACAAACCTTGAAAAAGCATTGTGTTAACGGCAACGGGAAGGTTTGGAGACCTGCATGCAATTAGTCGAGATGGTTTAGTAATTCGAGAAGTTGGATGGAATCAGGAAAGGACGAAATCATAATGGCAAACAAACAAATTAGAAAGTGCGCACACATACCTTGTCTGTGCGATGTGCAACCCGGAGAAGAGTACTGCGGAGATTCGTGCCGCGACGCGGGAAGCGACGACGTGGAAATCGCGTGTCAATGCGACCATGCGGCATGTCCGCTCACGATTCGGGAGTTTGTGTCTCGATTTGCCGCTCAGGCGGTCAACTGATTCTTGACAGAACCGGCGGTGACCATCGATGCCGTCCCGCCGCAGGAGAATTGATATGTTTCTAAAACAAAGTTTATCCCTTTTTCTTTCCGGTTGCCTTTTGCTAACCACCGCCCCGGGAGCGTTCGCCGATCAGGCGCCCCAATCCGAAGCAACAACGCCGGTGCAGGCTGCGCAACAGACTCCGGCACAGCTGCAGCAGCTCGTAGCGCCGATTGCATTGTATCCGGATGCGTTGGTTGCGCAGATTCTCGCAGCCGCTACCTATCCCGACCAGATTGTGGAAGCGGACCGATGGCTGCAGCAACATACCGATCTCAAGGGAGAGCAACTGGGCCAGGAAGTTGACAAGCAACCCTGGGATCCAAGCGTGAAGGCCCTTACTGAGTTTCCCTCGGTGCTCGCCAATATGGACAAGAACCTCTCGTGGACTTCATCGCTCGGCGACGCTTACGTCAACCAACAGCAGGAAGTAATGAACGCGGTTCAGGTGATGCGTGATCGTGCGCAGAAAGCCGGGAACTTAAAGAGCACATCGCAGGAAAATGTGAGCAATCAGGGGCAAACCATTGTGATCGAACCGGCCGACCCTGAGGTTGTTTACGTGCCTGAATATGATCCGTGGCTTGCGTATGGAGAGCCCATCGGGATTTGGCCGGGCTGGTATTGGTATCCGGGACTGTTCCTTGAGGGGCCGGGAATCGCGTTTGGCTTCGGTTTTGGAATTGGCTACTTCGGCGGATTTGGCTGGGGCTGGCACCATTGGGGATCTGACTGGCATCACCACGATGTCATTTATAACCACAACACTTACGTTTCGCACAGCAGAATTTTCGCCAATCACAACACCTTCAATCGCTCGCGCGCGAACGGCAATCATGGGGGCGGATTTCATGGTGGAAGCGGATTTCAGGGCCGAGGCACTGGCGGAAGTCAGGGGTTCCGCGGATCAGCACCGCAGCATGGATTCGTATCCTCGCAACATGGATTCGCGTCGCCGCATGCCCAGCCCGGCGGCCGTTCCGGCGCATTCGGCGGCTTCAATCATGGAGGAGTTGCCAGGGGATTCTCCTCTCGCGGGCAGTCTAGTTTCGGCGGCTTTCACGGCGGCGGAGGTTTTCACGGGGGTGGAGGCTTTCACGGTGGCGGAGGTCACGGAGGAGGTCGCCGGTAAACCGGCGCATTCATAGAAATGCAAACTTACATAGGGAGAATGAAATCATGCACACGACAAATATGATCACCGCGACAGCTTCCAGATCGAGACTCAACTGGGTAGGTACTCTAAGCGCTCTCGCATTGTTGATTGTGGGCTACTCACATTTGAGTCTCGCTCAGAAATCAGGACCTGAAACCTTTTCGTCCCCGGGGAAAGCGATTAGCGCTCTGTTCCAGGCGGTTCAAAATAGCGATGAAGAGGCTCTGGAAAGGATCCTCGGAGCAGACAAGGAAGTGACTTCGTCAAACGACGAAATCGAGGACAAACTCGAACGCGAGCGGTTCAGCCAGAAATATCAGGAGATGCACCGTCTGGTTCGAGAGCCCGACGGAAGCACGGTACTGTATATCGGCGCGGAAAACTGGCCCTTCCCCATCCCGCTAGTCTCAAAAAATGGTGCATGGTACTTCGATTCCGATAGCGGTAAACAGGAAATTCTGTTTCGTACCGTCGGGGAGAATGAGACCACCGCAATCCAGGTCTGCCATGTCCTGGCAAAAGCACCACAAACAAAAGAGAGCAACGAGACGGGAACAAGTGCCGCCGACCCGGTCATCCAATACGCCCAAAGCCTCGCCAGTGGAGGACCTGCAAATGGTGATAACACCGCTCGCGACACGGGCAAGCAGTCGTCCCCTTTCCATGGGTATTACTTTCGAATTGTGACAGAAAATGTTGCGGCCGGAAGCAATAATCGTGTGTCTGGAAGCAGGAAGACCGGCGCCTTGTCGCTGGTAGCGTATCCGGCCGATTACCGGTCGTCGGGGGTTATGACTTTCATCGTTACTAAGAATGGGGTTGTCTACGAAAAGGATCTCGGGTCTAAAACGCCGATAGTCGCGAAAGATTTAAAGCGCGGCCCGGATTCGAGCTGGCACACCGCGGAGTGACGGGGTCTGACAACGCAAAGTATCTTCCTTCTCTCAAAGATGAATATGAACTGGTTCACGTGGGCTTTGCTCTCGGCGTTTTTTGCGGGCCTTACGGCGGTGCTGGCAAGGTTGGAGTCGCCCACGTGAACTCCAACCTGGCCACCGCCATCAGAACCGTAGTGATTCTGATCTTCGCCTGGTCGGTGGTTTTCTTCACGAGTAGTCAGCCGATCTCGACAATTGGTGGGCGAACCTGGGTTTTTCTGATCCTGTCCGGCATTGCGACAGCCTTATCCTGGCTGTGCTATTTCCGAGCCCTACAACTTGGTGAAGCTTCACGGGTGGCGCCCGTGGACAAATTGAGTGTGGTGATTGCGATCGCACTAGCCGCAATTTTTCTCCACGAGCGGCTGACCTGGCATCAGTGGGTTGGGGGACTACTGATCTTCTCTGGTGCTGTAGTGCTGGCTTATGCGTGACAATCCGGAGTTGGGCAATCTCATCTCAGCGAACCCGGTCCCTGGCGCATGGCTGTGGTGTAGGCTTTTCGCTGGAGAGAATCATGTTCAAGGTCAGACTTCTGCAGTTGCCGCTTCTTCTCCTGGCATTGATTTCCCAGGGGAGCGCGCAGTTCGCACACGCCGACCACAAACAGATCGTCGATGCCGCTGGTAAGCCGCTCTTACTTCGCGCAACGAATCTGGGTAACTGGCTGGTGCCAGAAGGTTACATGTGGCTGTTCCAAGGTGGCCCGCAGTCTCCTGGTGAGATCCGCGCGTTGGTGTTGGAGCTGCTTGGACCTGAGGGGTCGGCCGCATTCTGGCAGAAGTACCGCGAGAACTACGTCACGCGGGAGGACATTGCGCTCCTGCATCGGGCCGGCTTCAACGCCATTCGAGTTCCTCTGCATTACAGCCTTTTTGAGAGCGACGACGCGGAAGGTTTCAAGCTGCTGGACCGGTTGATCCTCTGGTGCCGCGCTGAAGGTCTGTATGTGATCCTTGATCTGCATGCCGCACCGGGCGGGCAGACGGGCGCGAACATCGATGACAGTGCGGGATATCCCTGGCTATACCAGAGTCCACAAGAGCAAGAACACCTGATCGCCATCTGGCGGCGGTTGGCGACGCACTATCACGATGAGCCGGCCGTTCTCGGTTATGACCTGCTGAATGAGCCGATCCCGCCTTTTCCGAAGCTGGCACCTTTGAATTCTTCGCTTGAGCCGGTCTACAAGAAGTTGTCGGGCGAGATACGAAAGGTGGATGCTCACCATATTCTCTTTCTCGGCGGCGCGCAGTGGGACGCAAACTTTTCGGTCTTTGGCAAACCTTTCGATGCGAACGTGGCATACACGTTCCACAAATATTGGACGGCGCCGGATGAAAGCGTGCTAGGGCAATACATTGATTTTCGCGAACGTTATGACGTGCCGATCTGGATGGGCGAGTCCGGGGAGAATAAGGATGAGTGGATCGCGCAATTCGTGAAAGTACTTGAAAAAAATAATATCGGATGGGCTTTCTGGCCGTACAAGAAGATGGGAAAGCCGTCGGCGGTTGTCAGTATTACCCCGCCTGCCGGTTGGGAAAAGATCGTGGAGTTTGCAAAGCTGCCTCGTGGCACAGCCCACGTCGAAGAGCGGCTGAAGGCCCGGCCTGAACAGGAGACGATCGCTCGCGCTTTCGCCGACTTGCTGGAGAGTGTCCGCGTGCAAAGGTGTCGCGCGAATGAGGGATATTTAAAGGCGCTCGGGATGAAGTCTGACATCGCGCCATAAGCCGGTTAAGCGACCGCGAGATAGATGTACCGCAGAATGAAAAGAGCGGTGAGAATCCAGATCAGCGCGGTAATCTCACGAAATTTGCCGATCGCGATTTTGACTACCGTGTAGGAGATCAGCCCCAGGCTGATCCCGGTGGCGATGCTGAAGGTCAACGGAGTGGCGAGCATGGTGATGAAGGACGGAACCGCCTCGCTGAACTCGCTCCATTTGATGTGCGAAATGGATTGGGTCATGAGCGCGCCTACCAGGATCAGCGCGGGCGCTGTGGCATAGGCCGGAATCGCGGTGGCCAGAGGCGAGCAGAACGTGGCCAGCAAGAAGAGAGCGGCGACGGCAACATTGCTCAGGCCGGTGCGCGCTCCGGCCGCGACGCCGGCCACGCTTTCGATATAGCTGGTGACCGTGGACGTGCCGGTTAACGAGCCGAACAGTGTACCCACGGCATCGGCTACCAGAGCCCGGCCCACACGGGGAATCTTGCCGTCTTTGATGAAACCGCCCTGCTCGCACACGCCTACCAGTGTGCCCACATTGTCGAAAAGATCGACGAACAAGAATGCGAACAAGATTTCGAGAAAGCCAAGATGGATGGCTCCGCGAAAGTCCAGTTTAAGAAATGTAGAAGAGGGATGCGGAAGAGATAGGATCGCAGAAGGCCAATGCGACAGGCCGCGCAGAATTCCCAGCAGCGTAGTGCCGAAAACGCCGATCAGAATTCCACCGTTAACCTTCCGCCCCATAAGGATGAGAGTCAAGACAAGTCCGAAACAAGCCGTTTGCAGCTCCTTATCGGAGAAGTTGCCCAAGCCGACGAAGGTTGCAGGATTCGCGACCACGAGTTTGGCATTACGCAATCCGACGAAAGCAATGAACATTCCGATACCGGTAGCCGTGGAGTGTTTAAGGCAGTCGGGCATACCGTTGACAATTTGTTCGCGTACGCGCGTCACGGTCAGGAGCAGGAATGCTACACCGGAAAAGAAAACTACAGCCAGTGCTGTCTGCCACGGAACATGCATGTTGAGGCAGACGGCATAAGTGAAATAGGCATTCAGCGACATCCCCGGAGCCAGGGCAATAGGATAGTTAGCGTAGAGGCCCATCACGAGCGTGGCGGCGGCGGCGGAAATACACGTCGCAAACACGACACCCTCGGGCGGCATTCCGGCCTGCGCCAGGATCTGCGGGTTGACGACGATGATGTAGGCCATGGTTACAAATGTCGTAAGGCCGCCCAGCATTTCCTGTTTGATGGTGGTTTTGTTTTCGGCGAGTTTGAAGTAACGATCGATCAATTGTCTTCCTTGAGTGAAAGTGCTTCCGACGACGGCGGAACGCGCGGTCGAAGTGCAAGCTTCTAATACCCGTTCAATAACGGATCTTGCCGGGATTCTGCTCCCACGCTCGAAATGCCGCCAGTGCTTCGTCGCGCATCATCTGAATCATGGGAATCTCGCGCTCGGCGTGCGGCTGGGTGATTTCTGCATAGATAGACGAATCATCAAAGCCGATTTTGGCAGCGTCTGCTGCGAGATTGCCAAAGTAAACTTTGCTGATCCGAGCCCAGTAGACTGCGCCCAGGCACATAGGGCAGGGTTCGCAGGAGGTATAAAGGTCACAGCCCCGGAGTTCGAAACAGCGAAGTTTCTGGCACGCCTGGCGGATGGCCAGCACTTCAGCGTGCGCCGTAGGGTCGTTCATCGCCGTAACTTGATTCGCACCTTCCGCTACGATGATGCCTTCTTTGACGATCACACCGCCGAACGGGCCGCCGCGCCCGGAACTCACATTCTCGAGCGAGAGTTGAATGGCGCGGGCCATGAAAGCTTTGTCCATGTGGCTTGGTTCCGTCATCGCGTAATCGTCAAGGGTGCGCGGACCCCAACTACCCCCGAATCTGCGCGCAAATCGGTCGACATGGACTCTTTCGCAGCCGATGTTAAGGCAGATGTTTAAGGCAGCAAGTATAAGCGGAGCTAGGAAATACGCAAAGCATTTCTGGGACGAGGCTAGTCTGCGGATCTCCGGCTGAAAAGTTGAAAAAGGCGGGCTGGCACGATAGGCTCGGGCATGGACGGGCAGGCTTTCGTTTCTCAGCGCATCGTGACCCGGGATGGAATTCGTCCAGGAGCGATCGTAGTGCGTAATGGCGTGCGCGATGGGAAAATTAGCGGCATCGTGCCTGCCGATCAGGTGCCTGCTGACACCGAGGTGCACGACTTCGGCGAATCTGTGATTCTCCCGGGACTTGTCGATTCTCATGTACACATCAACGATCCTGGGCGAGCTGAGTGGGAAGGATTTGAGACGGCGACACGCGCCGCGGCGGCGGGCGGTTACACGACGCTAGTGGACATGCCGCTCAACTGTCTGCCGGCGACTGCCACAGTCGCCGCGCTTGCTGCCAAGCGCACAGCCGCCGCGGGGCGATGCTGGGTAGATTGGTTGGCTTGGGGCGGCGTGGTCAGCGACAATCAGGCGGAGATTGAAGCGCTCGGGGCCGCGGGCGTGCCCGGGTTCAAGTGCTTTCTCATTCATCCCGGAATCGATGGGTTCACCATGGTCACCGAGGCCGAGCTTCGCGCCGCGTTGCCTCATGTGGCTCGAACCGGCCTGCCGCTACTGGTCCACGCCGAACTTCCCGGCCCAGTCGATCAAGCCACGCGACGCTTGCGAGACGCGGATTGGAGGCGCTATTCGACTTATCTGCAATCGCGTCCGGAGGAGGCCGAACTCGCTGCGATCCGGTTGCTGCTCTCGCTCTGCCGGCAGTACAAGTTCCGCTTGCACATTGTTCATCTCTCAGCGAGCTCGGCGCTTGCCGAGTTGTGCGCTGCGCGGGCGGAGGCGCTTCCGGTCAGTGTTGAAACTTGTCCACACTATTTGCATTTCTGTGCGGAAGAAATTCCAGATGGGGCTACATTGTGTCAAGTGTGCACCGCCGATTCGGTCTCGCGAAAACCGCGAAAGGTTATGGCAGGGTCTGAAAGATGGAATTATCGATCTGGTGGCGACCGATCACTCGCCTTGTCCGCCAGCGATGAAACGGCTCGACGAAGGCAGCTTCAAGACGGCGTGGGGAGGCATATCGAGCCTTTCATTGGCGCTCCCCGTAATATGGACGGAGGCCAGCCGGCGAGGATTCACCTTGACCGATCTAACGCGGTGGATGTCTGAGCAGCCGGCGCGACTCAGTGGGTGCTCCGCTCGCAAAGGCCGAATTGCGGGAGGATTTGATGCCGACTTCGTAATCTTCGAACCAGAAGCGGAGTTCGTCGTGACCAAGGATCGGATGCATTATCGGCATCCTGTGTCTCCGTATTTGGGGGAAAAGTTGCGGGGTGTGGTGAAGGCAACGTATCTGCGCGGACAAGTCGTGTTTACCGACGGCCAATTTTGCGGAGGAGCTAGAGGGCGGGAGATTCGCTACTAGTAAGATTGTGTTGTTCCTAGCGAAGCGAGGGACATGCAGTTCGCGGACAAACTACAAATCCCTCGCTTCGCTCGGGATGACAAGACTGTAATAGACAAGACTGTAATGAAGGATAGGCATGGATGAAGCGCGCATAATCGGCAAGTCGGTGCCGCGCAAGGAAGGCCGCGACAAAGTGACTGGCGCGGCGCGGTACATCGATGACATGACCATGCCGGGGATGCTCTATGGCGCGACGGTTCGCAGCCAGATCCCTCGCGGCGTAATCAGAAACATTTCGTTTGATCCGCAGTTCGAGTGGAGCGAATTTGTCGTGGTCACGGCGCAGGACATTCCAGGCAAGAATTGCATCGCTCTGATCGGAGACGATCAGCCCTGCCTGGCGAACGGGAAGGTCAATCATCCCGAGGAGCCGATCTTGCTCCTGGCGCATGCGGACCCGCATCTCCTGCGGAAAGCTGTGGATGCCGTCTCGATCGAATACGTACTCCTGTCTCCCGTTTTTACTATTGAGGACAGCGAACGACGTACGCAAATTATTTGGGGGATGGACAATACGCTCAAGACTTTCCTGATCGCGAAGGGCGATGTCGATAGCGTTTGGGCAACAGCCGACTACATCGTTGAAGGCGAGTACACCACGGGCGCGCAGGAGCAGCTGTACATCGAAAACAACGGGGTGATTGCGGCGTTCGATCGCGAGCAGGGAATTACGGTGTGGGGTTCGCTGCAGTGTCCTTATTACGTACACAAGGCGCTGATGGCTTTGTGCAATCTGCCGGCAGAGAAAATTCGTGTGGTGCAGGCTGAGACCGGGGGCGCTTTCGGCGGGAAGGAAGATTATCCCTCAATCATTGCAGGCCACGCGGCGCTTCTCGCCATGAAGTCTGGACGGCCCGTGAAAATCGTGTATGACCGCCTGGAAGACATGACGGCTACTACGAAACGTCATCCTTCGCGGACGCGTCACCGCACTGCGGTTAGCAAGGACGGAAAAATTCTGGGTGGGGAGATCGACTTCACGATTGATGGCGGGGCATATGCGACGTTGTCGTCCGTAGTCTTGTCCCGGGGCACAATTCACGCGGGTGGTCCATATTATTGGCCGACCATCCGTATTCGTGGGAAGGCGGTGGCGACAAACGCTCCGCCGCACGGGGCGTTTCGGGGCTTTGGAGCGCCGCAGAGTTTGTTCG
Source organism: uncultured Acidobacteriaceae bacterium (assembly GCA_963789205.1). Classification (GTDB taxonomy): domain Bacteria; phylum Acidobacteriota; class Terriglobia; order Terriglobales; family Acidobacteriaceae; genus Acidiflorens. Next base: position 440,066 of record CAWBJV010000003.1, on the reverse strand, counting down.
CGATGGAGCGGCACATGGATCGCATCGCGCAAGCCGTGGGACTTTCTCCGGTAGAAGTCCGCCGCCGCAATTTCCTTAAGCCGGGTGAGACGACGACCACCGAACAAACCATCCGCGAAGAAATTGATCTGGGAAAACTTCTTGATCGAGCACTCGAACTTTCGGACTACACCGCAAAGAAAAACCGTTTCGCCGAGGAGAACGCGGTGGGGCCGATCAAGAAAGGAATGGGGATTGCCGCCTTTCTGCATGGAGCAGGATTCACCGGTTCGGGCGAGCGCTATCTGGCCTCGGTGGTCGGGGTGGAAGGGTGCGCGGATGGCAATGGCACTGTCCGCGTGCTGGTTTCCAGCACCGAGTTCGGGCAGGGGACCAACACCGTGCTCTGCCAAATCGCGGCCGAAGCGCTGGATTTGCCCTATGACGATGTGCGAATCGCGCAGCCGGATACAAATCAAGTGCCGAACAGCGGGCCGACGGTTGCGTCGCGCACGGCCATGGTCGTGGGAAGTCTCGTTCGTTCGGCCGCTTTGGGAATCAGGCAAACATTGATTGCGGGCGGCATGATCGGCGATTCGTATTCGCCGGAAGAATTTCGCGCAGCGTGCCGGCGCCATATTTCCGAGCATGGGCAGCTACGCTCGTACGCGCGTTACGAAGCTCCCGAGGGCGTTTTCTGGGATGACGAGAAATATCGAGGCGAGGCCTATGCAAGCTTCGCCTGGGCGATTTATGTTGCGGAAGTTGCCGTGGACCTTTCGACCTACAGCAGCAAAGGTCGAAGATTTCGTGGCGCTGCAGGAAGTTGGCAGAGTTCTTCATCCCGTTCTCGCGAAGGGCCAAATTGCTGGTGGCGTGGCGCAAGGAATCGGATTTGCGCTGTTTGAAAAAGTCATTTGGCAAAATGGACGCATGCAGAACGGGCAGATGACGAATTACATCATGCCGACCTCTGCTGACCTGCCGCCGATTCGGATATTCTTCGAAGAAATGGGTAATGTTCACGGGGCATACGGAGCAAAGGGGATTGGCGAACTTCCGATGGATGGCCCGGCACCGGCGATTGTCAATGCGGTCGAAGATGCGCTCGGTACTCGCTTCGATTCCGTTCCGCTTTTGCCGGAAGATATCTTTGAAGCAGTCGGCGCCGGCGGAGAGCGATGAGCCACTCCTCCGAAGACCACGGGAAAGACAACCGCGGCAAATGTGAGCTTTCACTCACCGTAAACGGCAAGCCGGAAACGGTTCGCGTCTATCCCATGGAGAGGCTGTTGGATGTTCTGCGGCAAGAGCTCGGGTTGACCGGCACGAAGGAAGGTTGCGGAGAGGGCGAGTGTGGTTCTTGCTCCGTCTTGATGAATGGCGAGCTGGTGAATAGCTGCCTCATCCCGGCTCTTCAAGCAGCGGGCACGAATCTTACTACGATCGAAGGCATCGCCGAAGGTCCGCAGTTGAGTGCGCTGCAGGCGGCTTTCCTGGAATGTGGTGGCGCGCAGTGCGGCATCTGCACTCCCGGAATGATTCTGGCTAGCTGTCACCTACTGAACAAGAAGCCCGAGCCGACCCTGGAAGATATCCGCGAAGGATTGTCAGGCAATCTTTGCCGTTGCACGGGTTACATGCAGATTTTTGAAGCTGTGGTACAAGCGGCGCACCGCAAGGCCAGCGCATGAGATCCGATCCCGCCGATTACGAATTGATTGCGCCGGGCAACCTGCAGACGGCCGTGTCGCTTCTGGCGGATGAGCCGGGCAAGTGGCTCCCCATCGCTGGAGGAACCGATGTGATGGTGCTGTACGCGGCTGGCAAGCTTCCGGCGCGGAAGCTGGTGAGTATTTGGAATTTACCGGAACTGCGAGTCATCCAGATTTTGCCCAACGAAATCAGGATTGGGGCGGGATGCACTTATACCGATCTGCGTGAACACGAAATCATCGCGGGTGAATTCCCGTTGCTGGCAAGCGCTGCCCGCTGGACCGGAGGAATCGCGAACCAGAATCGCGGCACGCTGGGAGGCAACATCGTCAATGCATCGCCCGCTGCCGATTCACTGCCAGCGCTGCTGGTTTACGAAGCGGAACTGATTCTGGTGTCGGGGCGCGGCGAGCGCCGCGTGCCTTACCTCGATTTCCACACGGGCTACAAAAAGATGAAGCTGGCACCAGATGAGCTGATTCGAGCCATCTGCATAGGGAGAAGGTTTTCGAACTATCTTCATTATGCGCGGAAAGTGGGAGCTCGCGAGGCTCAGGCTCTCTCGAAAGTGTGCGTAGCGGCGTTGGGCCGGCTTCGCGGCGGCGGTGTGATTGACGATGTTCGCATTGCGCTCGGAAGCGTCGCGCCGGTTCCACTTCGGTTGACTGAGGTGGAACGGATTGCGAAGGGAAGGCCGGTCGAGCCAGAACTTGTGCAGTTGATGAGAAAAATGACAACCGCCGCGATCCAGCCGATAGATGACATTCGATCGACGGCGAGATACCGCTCGGCAGTGGCTGGCAATCTGGTCGCGGAATTTCTCGAGCAACTGCGCGACAGTGGGAAGACGGTATGAGTGATGTGCTGGCGCGCTGGAATTTTCTTCCCAATGCGGCAGCCGTCGATGAGATACTGCCGTGCTGTGGCTCACGAGCGTGGGCGGATGGAATGGCTGGGCGAAGGCCGGTTCCCGACGAAGTGGCGCTTCTAGCGGCGTCGGACGAAACTTGGCACAGTTTGGCGGAATCGGACTGGCTGGAAGCATTTCGCAGCCATCCTCGAATTGGGGAATCGCAGGCACCGAAAGCGGCTTTGCAGAGGTCCGTTGCCTGGTCGGCGCAGGAGCAACAGAGCGTCGCGGGCGCCAACGATTCCGTAAAAATTGCGCTCGCAGAAGGGAATCGGGAATACGAGCGCAGATTCGGTCGTATCTTCATCGTTTGTGCGACCGGCAAATCCCCGGCGGAAATTCTGAAGATTTTGCAAAGGAGAATGAAAAATGACGAGCACACCGAACTTCTGGAAGCGTCGGAACAGCAGCGGCAGATCACACAGATTCGTCTAAAAAAATGGCTTCAGGGATAAAAGGCATTTCGACCCACGTTCTGGACCTCACTCGAGGCAAGCCGGCGAAGGACGTGCCCGTGCGTTTAGAGCGACAGGAAAGCTCGAGCAGTTGGCGCCTCCTCACATCGGCACACACCGATCAGGACGGGCGTTGCGCCCAATTGCTTCCGGCGAACGAAGCGCTAAGCCCGGGTGTCTACCGACTGGTTTTCAACATCGCAGGGTATTATGTCCCTCAGAAGATCGATTCGTTGTATCCGCTGGTAGAGATCGCGTTCCATGTTCGAGAGGGTGAGGAGCGTTTTCACATTCCTTTGTTGCTCAGTCCGAATGGCTACACGACATATCGGGGAAGCTGAAAATCACCGGGGAAGAATCTGAGGGAGCCGGCAAACGTGACCTTTTCATTCCGGGAATGGATCCACCTCGCGGTGCGGTGGTTCCATGTTTTTGCGGGAATTATGTGGGTCGGCCAAACCTATTACTTCACCTGGCTGGACGGCCAATTCGGAAAACTCGAGAAGGAAGTCGCTGCAGCAAAAACACCTCCGGCGGTGTGGATGGTCCATAGCGGCGGGTTTTACTCCGTCGAAAAACGAAAATCCCTTGGGGTCTTGCCCGAGTTGGTCCATTGGTTTCGTTGGGAAGCTTTAATGACGTGGGTCAGCGGAATGGTGCTGCTTGTCCTCGTCTATTACTTCACTGGCGGACTGCTTGATCCCGACGTCGCCAATATTTCGCAACTTGCCGGGATTGCCATCGGGCTAGCGGTTCTGGCCGCTGGTTGGCACATTTATGATGTGGTGGTTCGGTCATATCTCGGGAAGTCGGAATGGGTGTTCGCGGCATTTTCGCTGGTGATGACTGCCGCAATCTCCTGGGGCCTGATGCATGTTCTCAGTGGGCGCGCTGCTTTTATCCACGTGGGGGCGATGTTCGGGACCATTATGACGGCCAATGTTTGGTTTCGGATTCTTCCCGCCCAGCGCAAGATGATCGCCGCGGCTGCTGCCGGCGCGGAGTTTGATCCGGCACTCGGCGCTCAGGCCAAGTTGCGCTCCAAGCACAATACCTTCATGGCAGTGCCGGTAGTCTTTCTGATGATCAGCAATCATTTTCCTGTAGCAACCTACGGAAACAGATATGGCTGGGAGATCCTGACCGCTCTCGTCCTGATCGGCTGGGCGGCGGCAAAAGTCATTCGCCAAGCCTAGCGCCAAGCCTAGACGCAGCGGAAAGCTCACAGTCGCCGGTAAGGGTGAATCGAGTGCAGGGAAGCCGTGACAAAAGAGATTGCGCCGGCGAGGTCATTGCTCGTTGTCAGACTCTCGCCCGGTTCAGTGAAGATTCCGGCAGCATCCGCCGCACGTTTCTATCTCCGCCCATGCGGGAGTGCCACCGCGAAATTGCCGGATGGGTTGCTCCTCTTGGAGCCACATCAATGGTCGATGCCGTAGGAAATTTGCGCATGGTTTACCCGGCGGCGAAGCCGGATGCGCCGCGCTTGATGATGGGCTCGCATCTGGATACCGTACCCAACGCCGGAGCGTACGACGGCGTTCTCGGAGTGGTTCTTCCCGTCGCGCTGCTGGGCGCTTTGAACGGGCGGAAGCTTCCCTTTGCCATCGAAGTCGTCGGTTTCTCGGAAGAGGAGGGCGTTCGCTTCAGTACGCCGTTTATCGGGAGCCGCGCCCTCGTGCGCAGCCTGGATGAGGATTTGCTCCGCCGTCAGGATGCGGAAGGAATCTCGATACGCAAGGCGATTGGGGACTTTGGTTTGAATCCAGCAGAAATTGCGCAGGCTGGAATGCAAGAGGATGTCCTCGGCTATATCGAGTTCCACATTGAGCAGGGGCCGGTGCTCGAGAACGCCGGTAGGCCGCTCGGAGTCGTCGAAGCGATCGCCGGGCAAAGCCGGATGGAGTTCACATTTGTGGGGCACGCCAATCACGCTGGAACGACGCCGATGAGTCTCCGCCATGATGCGCTTGCCGGCGCTGCCGAGTGGATCGGTGCGGTCGAGCAGCGGGCGCTGAGTACTTCCGGGCTGGTGGCTACGGTCGGCGCGATTCAAGCGAAACCAGGGGCGACGAACGTCATCGCTGGGGAGACGCGATTGAGTCTGGATGTGCGTCACCGGCATGACGAAACGCGAAAGGCAGCCGTGGACTATTTGGTTCAGCTGGCGGAAGATGTTGCCACGCGTCGCGGGCTAACGATGCGATGCAATGTGCTGATGGACCAGCGGGCCGTACCCATGGATCCATTTCTCGTAAGCCAGGTGGAACAAGCCGTCAGCAAAGCGGGATGCGAGCCCTGCCGCATGGTGAGCGGCGCCGGCCACGACGCGATGATATTGGCGGACAAAGTTCCCGCTGCCATGATTTTTCTGCGTACGCCAGGCGGCATCAGCCACGATCCGGCGGAATCGGTGGACGTCGGCGACGTGGCGAAGGCTATCGATTGCGGATTGCACTTGCTCGATCAGTTGGCGTCGTCATCTCAGTTTCAAAGAAAGACACAACATGCATAGTCTCGGCCATACACGAAGCGCACAACAGCCGAATCATCTGCTACTGACACCTGACACATTTGTGCGCACTACGCTACCCGGTATGAAGGGTTGCGCAGCGATTGTGCACGTGGGGCCGGCATTGGGCGCGGGATTTACGCAGTACACGGCGGAATTTGAAGGTGGCGGAGAACTGGGTGGCACGATTGCGCAGCGGTTCGTCTTTGTGATGGAAGGCGCTGTCCAGTTGGATGTAAACAACCAGCAAGACCAACTCGGTGCTCGGGGTTATGCCTATGTGCCGGCAGGTCTGGTGCACCGGATTACGGCGACGCAGAAGAGCCGCGTAGCTGTAATTGAAAAGGCTTATGAGACCTTGCCGGCGATCCAACCGCCCCATTTAATTCTGTCGCACGAAGACAAAGTTGAGTCGCATCCGCTCGCAGACGATCCCGGGTTGCAGGTCAAGTGTCTTTTGCCGGACGAGATGAGCTTCGATTTTGCAGCCAATACCATGGTCTTCCAGCCCGGAGTCGCGCTCAGCATGGTGGAAATGCATGTGATGGAGCACGGCCTCATCATGCTTGAGGGAGGAGGAATCTACAGGCTAGGAGATTCGTGGTATCCGGTGACGGCCGGCGATTTCATCTGGATGGCCCCTTGGTGCCCGCAGTGGTTTGGAGCCATCGGAAGAGTCCCCGCCAAATATCTCATCTATAAGAATTCGAACCGGCATCCGTTGGCAGACGCACATAAATGAAAATCGAAGTTGACCAGCACAGGCTGATATCGGAGATCGAAGCGCTCGCCTCGATTTCCGATGCGGAAGCGCCCGCGGTTACTAGGATTGTTTTTACGCCCACCGATCTGAAGGCTCGCGCGTGGCTAAAAGCTCGCTGCGAAGAAGCCGGCCTTGCGGTGCGTCACGATCCGATCGGAAATATGTTCGCGCGCTGGACCGGTTCTGACCCCGCGCTGCCGCCAGTCGGCACTGGTTCTCACATCGACGCGATTCCGAACGCGGGGAAATACGACGGGGTGGTCGGAGTTCTCGGAGGCCTTGAGGCGATTCGTGCCTTACAGCGAAGCGGATTCCGTCCCCGACATTCCATCGAACTGGTGGTGTTTACCTCGGAAGAGCCAACGCGATTCGGGATTGGATGTCTTGGCAGCCGAATGCTTTCGGGAACTCTTTCCGCCGATGCCGCGCGGCAGCTCAAGGACAGCGAAGGTGCGTCGCTCGATGACGTTCGCGAAAGAGCCGGCGTCCGCGGAGATCTTGAAGCCGTCAAACTGCCCAGCGGCTATTACAGCGCTTTTGTTGAGCTGCACATCGAGCAGGGCCCTCGGCTCGAGGGACAGGGAATCCCGCTGGGAGTTGTGACCAGCATTGCGGCGCCGGCGAGTCTTCGTATCTCGATCGAGGGTTCAGGCGGGCACGCGGGCGGAGTTCTGATGCCGGACCGGCGCGACGCGCTGTGCGCCGCAGCGGAACTGATTCTGGCCATCGAGAATGCCGCGCGAACCAGCGGAGCCATTGACACGGTGGCGACGGTCGGCATCTGCGAAGTTTTTCCCGGCGCCGTCAACAGTATTCCCAGCCGGGTTCGTCTCAGCGCCGACATTCGCGATACCGATCTCGAACGGCGTGATGACGTTATGCAGCAGATAGAGACCGCCAGTCAAGCGATCTCGGCGAAACGGCGCGTTCCAATTCACACCGAGGTGCTGAACGCCGATGCTCCCGCCAATTGTGCGCCTGCAGTGGTAGAAGCCCTCTCTGAATCCTGCGAAAAACACCATCTTACGTCTGTTCCCATAGTGAGTCGCGCCTACCATGACTCGCTTTTCATGTCACGTATCGCTCCCACCGCTATGCTGTTTATCCCCTGCCGCAACGGATATAGTCATCGGCCCGATGAATACGCTTCGCCCGAAGATATTACCCGGGGAACATTGGTGCTCGCGGAAACACTGGCGTCGCTCTCCCAGTAATGCTTATCGCTCGGAATAAGTTGGCGTGGCCGCCGACTTACGAATTTTGGCATAACCGGGCTTGATGACCGAGTAGATGAAATCGCAGCGCTGCTTGTAAGGCAGAAACGCGCTCTTCATTGCATTGATTGTGATCTTCTCGAAATCATCCATGGACAAGCCAAAGGTGTCCGCCGCAGCCTCGAACTCCCGGGTCATGCTGGTGCTGCTCATCAGCCGGTTGTCGGTATTGAGGGTGACTCGAAATTTTTCCTCATAAAGAATCTTGAAAGGATGCTCGGCCAAGCTGGGCGTGGCGCCGGTATGGACGTTGCTGATGAGGCAAATCTCCAGTGGAATGCGCTTGTCGAGAACGTATTGCGCCAGATCGCCCAACTTCACGGCCCTGCCGTCGACGACCGCGATGTCGTCGATCAGGCGCGTTCCGTGGCCGATCCGATGCGCCCCGCAGTACTGAATTGCCTGCCAGATCGATTCCTTGCCATAGCCTTCGCCGGCGTGAATCGTAATATTGAAATTCTCCCGCTGAATGTAATGAAAAGCGTCAACGTGCTTCTTGGGAGGATACCCGCCTTCTTCCCCGGCCAGATCGAAGCCGACAACTCCACGCTCACGAAAATCCACCGCGAGTTCCGCCATCTCGAGCGATACATCCATATTGCGCATGGCGCAGATGATTAAGCCCGATGCGATTCCAAAATCCTTGCGGCCTCGCTCCAGTCCCTTCAAGACGGCCGAGACGACCTGTTGGTGGGTCAATCCTTTTTTAGTGTGGAAAATTGGCGCAAAGCGAGTCTCGAAGTAAACCACTCCGTCTTGGCTGAGATCCTCGGCCTCTTCATAGGCTACGCGCTCCAGAGCCTCCTCCGTTTGCATGACCGCGATGGTGTGGGCGAAACCTTCGAGGTATTTGGCGAGACTTCCCTGATTGGCGCCTTGATGAAACCATTCCGCCAGCGCCTTGGGATCGGTTGTCGGAAGTCCCGCGTAGCCCACGTCTTTCGCTAACTCAATCACGGTTTGCGGGCGCAGCACACCATCCAAATGCTCGTGCAAAAGGACCTTGGGAAGATTCTGCAATACCTGTTTATCGAGTTTCATCGAGTGTTCCTTCTCCGAGCGGCGCGATCGAACGCCGTGGATGCAGCGTGGCAAGATAATACACCGCATTTCGCGTTCGATTCTCTCCCCTGAGCGGCTTCGAGCCAGAGTGGGTCCAAGCGCTGATGTACAATCCGACCCCAATGCAACTTGAGGAAGAAACGCCCGCATGACTCAAGCCGCCACAACGAACCCCCCGACCACGGACTATGGTTTGCGTCACGAAATTCTCTCTCCGATGGAGACGTTGGCTCAGTCCGTCTCCACCATGGCTCCGACGACTACGCCTGCAGCCACGATCCCGTTAGTTTGCGCACTCGCCGGGAATGGGACCTGGCTGGCTTATGTGTTGGCGACTGCGGCCGTGCTGCTCGTTGCCTTGTGCATCAGCCGCTATGCGCGCCATTCCGCATCGCCTGGTTCGTTGTACGCCTACGCTTCGATGACGCTGCCTCCATGGTTGAGCGCGACCGTCGCATGGAGTCTGTTGCTTGCTTATGTGGCGACGGGATCGAGCGTCATTGGCGGCTTTTATCACTACGCAAACTTGTTGCTGCATGATGCCACGGGACATGTTTACTCCACCGTGTTATTGGCCACGGTGGTCACCGGCGTTTCCATATGGATTGCCTACCGCGACGTAAAAATCTCGGCACGCCTCATGCTGTGGATTGAGGCCACATCCGTCACGGTGATTGTGATTGTGGTCGCGCTGCTTCTGGTGCGCCATGGCTGGCACTGGGATGGGGAACAAGTCCATCTCCACGGTATGACCGGCAGCGGGTTGCGGCTCGGATTGGTGCTCGCGCTATTTAGTTTCGTTGGATTCGAGAGCGCGACCACGTTGGGGTCGGAGGCGCGCAATCCGCTGAAAACAATTCCGCGCGCGGTCATCCAAAGTGCCATTCTCTCCGGAGCCTTCTTTACCGTCTGTGCCTATGCGGAAGTTCTGGGTTTCCACACGGTGGGCCAGGACTTGGGCGCAAGTCAGGCGCCGATGTACCTGCTGGCCCAGGTTGGAGGCGTCCCTGTGCTCGGACTCCTGATCGATATTGGCGTGCTGGTGAGCATGTTTGCGGGAACTCTGGCATGCATTACAGCAGCGGCGCGCGTGTTGATGCTGATGGCGCACAACGGGCTCGCCCACGATTCTTTGCAAGCCACGCATACGAAAAATCGAACGCCAAGTCGCGCTGTGGTCATCACGGGGGCGGCTGCGTTGCTGCCGGTAGCGGTGCTTGGCGCCCGCGGCGCCAGCGGTTTGGATGTCTACGGCTGGCTGGGATCACTGGCGACCTATGGTTTTATCGTCGCGTATGCGTTGGTTTGCGTTGCCCTGCCACGCTACTTGCGCGATCACAAGGTTTTCCGCCCCGGAGCACAAATCGTGCCCTGGCTGGCGGGCGCCGCCATGCTGCTGGCACTGGTTGGAAATCTATACCCTGTGCCCGAGGGACCGTATGGCAAGCTTCCCTACGTCTATCTTGCCTACCTGCTGGCTGGACTTCTGTGGTTCGCATTGCGCGGACGCGGCAACGAGGCAGCGCCCGGCAAAAGCTAAGGTCGCACTCCACGCGCAGCCACCGCCATAAAAATATCTAATCTGTGCCAAAGAAATAATCACTAAGGGAAGGCTTTCATTCCGCTCCCAACGCGAGTAAATTTAGTCCGTCTTTTTTGCGAACAAACGCGAGCACCCCAGCCTTGCCGCGAATATCGGTCGGACAACACGGCGGCAGTTCGAACCGCCGCCGAGGGGTCCGAGTGTGTTCAAGACTTCTACGAGGCCATGGATGACTGAAAAAGTTGGGTTGCTCGTTCTCCTCGCTGGGTTTTCCTTAGGAATGCAGTTTGCTCTAGCGCCCTATGTTCACGCGCAGCAGACACTCGGCGGCATCACTGGTTCCGTCTCTGACAAGACCGGAGGCGTGCTGCCGGATACCGACGTAACTATCGTCGCTGACCAGACCAAGCTGACTCGCAGCCTCAAGACCAACGCCAACGGCAGCTACGACTTTGTCAATCTGCCCATCGGTACCTATACGCTGACGTTCACTCACGACGGATTCCAAACGCAAAAGATACCGTCGATTACCGTGCAAGCGAATCGCACGGCAACGATCAATGTGGCGCTGCCGGTCGGCCAAGTCGGCACGGTCATCGAAGTGCAGGCCGACCCGCTGATGAATGCGGTCGACACGACAAATGGCTACATCCTCGAACAAAATCAGATTGAGGACGTCCCTCTGCCCTCGGGCAGCTTCACGGGCCTTGCCATTCTCTCTCCCGGAGTCAATGCCGAACTGTCCAGCGGAACTGGGGCCAACAACGGTCTGGGCAACCAGCCCATCTGGGCCAATGGCCAGCGTGATACCAGCAACACTTTTCTGCTCAATGGCGTCGATGCCAGCAACCTGTTCAACGGCAAGACCACGAGTTCAGTAGGTTCCGCGCGCATCGTGAACAATACCGGCGTTGCCAACGCCGCCAACAGTACCGCGGAAATAGTTCAGACCTCGGCGTCGCCCTATCTGGCCATCGGCCAGGCATTGCCGACTCCGGCACCGGAAACGGTTCAGGAATTTCGCGTCAATACCTCGATGTACGATGCGCAACAGGGATCCACCAGCGGCGCACACATCGACATGAGCACCGCCTCCGGCACCAACGCTATTCACGGCAGCGCTTACGTTCACCGCGGAACGGACTGGCTCAATGCCGCTCCGTTTTTTTACAACGAGGATGCCAATATCCCCAACAATGAAAAAGTTCCCCAATTACACCGATATATAGCGGGCGGAACACTCGGCGGGCCGCTCATCAAGAATAAGCTTTTCGGTTTTGTAAGCTACCAGCACACCCACGTTTCCGATTTGGAGATTGGAACTTCGCGGACGGCGGTGCCGTTTGGGCTGACCGACGATCGCAGCGCGACAGCGTTGGCGACCGTCGCCAATAACGATTTCTTCTCTTCCGTAAATCCTGTGGTCGGAACGGCACAAAACGACATCAGCCCGATTGCTTTCACTCTGTTGAACTATAAGCTCCCCAACGGCCAGTATTTGATTCCGTCGGCGCATTCCACTTTCAGGCCGACGATCAACTTCCCAGAGAACGTGTTCCTCACGCAGCCGGCGTATTTCATAACCGATCAAGCCGTGTCCGATCTCGATTACCTGGTAAGTTCCAAAGACACGCTCGCATTGAAGTATTACTACCAGCATGACCCGACCACGGCGCCATTTGGGTATTCCTCGGTCCAAGGATTTCCGCAACATTTGGACGCTGGCAGTCAGGTTGCGAGTATTACGAACACGCAATCCATCACGTCGAAGGTCAGCATCACGGAAGTATTCGGGTTCATTCGCGAGAAGGCCTACAGCACGGTTGGCCAGGCATTCACGCCTCAAGCAATGGGCATCAACGCGTTTGGCTCGACGGTTTTCCCCGGCATCACAATTGTCGATGACCTCGGAAATTTTGCTGCTCAAAATTATGGCGACTGCCCTCCTCCCGCAAACCCGTGTGGCCCTTTCAACGCGGGGCTGGGTATCGGGTCGACGGCAGCTTCGCAGGGCGCTTTCACGGGAGTGTTTCAAAACCGCTGGATGCCATCCGTCAATGCCATTTGGATCCACGGCAAACATACGATTACGTTCGGCGGGAGCTTCTCCTACACCCAGCTCAACGCGCGTGATCAAAGAACGAACTCGGGGATCATCGGCTTCACCAACTTCGCCAGCTTCCTCACGGGCACACCCATCACCTATACCGCGGATGGATTCATTGCCACGCAGTTCTTACAGGGCGACGGCAACCGTTACTACCGCTCGAAAGAAAATGGCGCCTATGTGCAGGATAAGTTTCAGATCCGGCCCAATCTCAGCATCAGCGCGGGCTTGCGCTTCGATTATCACGGAGGGTTAACTGAAAAGTACGGAAAACTCTTCAATTTTGATCCGTCGCGTTACAGCTACGACGCGTCATCGGACACGATCACCTCGAACGGATTCATTGTCGCGGGCAACAATCGTCTGTTTCCGACGAAAGGCGTCAGCAATTCGACTCTAACGGGACGCCAGTGGGGTCTCGCACCGCGACTTGGGGTGGCGTGGAGCCCCAGGATGTTTAATGACAAGGTCGTGGTGCGCGCCGGTTGGGGAATGTACTACGATCGCGGAGAACTCTTCACTTACCTCTCTCCGGGGTTTGCCTCAGGTCTGATTGCGGGCGGTCCGTTCGGAGTAAACCAGACTCCGCCGTGGGTGGGTACGACGGCTTGTAGTCAATACGCATACGACACGTCATGCACTTTCGAAAACCCCTGGGGGACCACGCTCAATCCACCGCCCAGCGGCAATCCTCAGAATCTGTTTCTGCCGAATGCGAGCCAAATCGAAACTAATATACCGCTGTTCTCATTCGCCGATTACAACCGTGCCAACAAACTCCCTTATACCCTCAACCAGACGCTCAACGTTCAATGGCAGCCGCGTAAGGACCTCGCGATCGAAGTCGGCTACGTGGGCAATCTCGGACGTCATGAGGTCGTTCCTCTGCCTTTCAACCAGGCCCGGATTGCTTCGCCCTCCAATCCGATCCTAAAGGGCACCCAGTTTGAGCAGGATCATACATACGGCTATTCGATTGTGACTGCGCCGGGAACCTTCAACGCCGCCACTCTTCCCATCAGCAATCTCCCGGACAGCGGCACGCCGTACCTGCAAACCTTTGAAGGCGGAAATGTCGACCTCCGAGTCCCTTACATCGGCTATTCGGCCGAATCGGAGTCCTATACGGCGGCGGGCATCTCCGCATACAACGCGCTGCAGACTCACGTTGAAAAGCGAATGAGCCATGGCTTCCAAGTTGGCTTCTCCTACACCTACTCGCACGCGACCGACGAGCAAAGCGCGATGGGCCTGTTTTACAACGGCAACAATCCTCAGAATCTGCGCTCCGGCTACGGGCTATCCGACTACGACCGCAAACACGTGATCAATTTCACCTATACCTACGAAGTGCCGAAGTTTTTCCCGGCATCTTCATGGAAGGGCAGGGTGGCCGATGGATGGGCTGTTTCAGGTTTGACCATCATCCAGAGTGGTCAGCCGTACAGCGTTGTCGATTACACTGGCGCGGTTGGGAGCGTATTCTACGGGGTGAACGACGGCATCACGAATCCTGTCGTTCCTCTCTCTGGTTGCACACCCCAGAAGGCGCTCACCGGGGCCTCGGGAGTGTATCCCGGCTTCCCGGCGCTCGATCCCAACTGTTTTGGCCTTCCTTTGCTAGCGGAAGGTGCATTGAACGGCGCTATTCCCACGAATGACCCCTACGAAACCAACTTTATCGATCATGGCCAGCGCAACATTTTCCGGCAACCGTGGCAGAGGCGGGCCGACATCGAAGTCCTGAAGGCGACGCAGATAACTGAGCGTTACTCTCTCAAGTTCAAGTTGGACGTCTTCAACCTGACTAACACTGCCAGCTTCGATATTCCGATCGAAAGCATCACCCAGAACATCAACTTCAACGGCTTTCCTTCCGTCGGTCAGCCTGCAACCACAACTCCTTGCGACACTAGCTTTACAGCCTTGTATCAATGCCCGAGTTCCAGCGGCTTAGGCATCACGAACAAGACCATCAGCAGCCCGAGGCAGATCCAGATGTCGCTGAGCCTGACCTTTTAGTCGAGTGATGGACTGCAGTTCGCGTGGCACTCCGTCACTCTTCTCCGATGTCTTCGTTCCAGACCTCGGGATTTCTGCGCATATACTCACCCAGCAACGAGGCGCACTCCGAAGAATCGAGATCGAAGATTTTTACGCCAAGCGAGCGCAGCCACTCCACGCCGCCCTGAAAATTGCGGCTCTCGCCGACGACCAGCGAACCGAAGCCAAACTGCCGGACCAATCCGCTGCAATACCAGCACGGCGCCAGCGTGGTAACCATGGTCAGGCTTCGATAGCTGCGTTGGCGTCCGGCATTGCGGAAGGCATCGGTCTCGCCATGCATGGAAGGGTCATTGTTCTGCACTCGACGGTTATGACCAGAGCCGACGAGCTTGCCCGTGGCATCAAAGATCGCAGCTCCAATCGGGATGCCTCCTTCTGCCAGCCCTTTGCGGGCTTCCGCCAACGCCACCGCCAACAGTGCAGAGTGATCAAGCTCAAACATGATTGTGATTGTATAGAGAAACTATAAGGGCAGGATCTCATCCGGCTTGCCATAACCACGATCATGAGCTGCTTTCGAGATGGCATACTGTCTTAAATCAGACGACTTCCATCGGCTGCAAATGGGTGGCCGCCCGCAGGAGCAGTACAAAATGTGATCTTCCGGGACTCCAATGCACCCGGACACCAGGTAAGATCCGTTGCGGTAGGGGCTGAAGGCAATCAGATAGCGTGTGAGGCATTTGGGACACTCCACACAATGACGAATATAAGGAGGCATAAAACGTATCCATCGAGATCCGGATGGAGGCATCCCCAAGAGACGAGTCCGTGTTCAGTCACCGGCGCACGGGCCGTCTACTCTTCGTCGTGCGTCTGATCCGAATCAACGGGAACAAGACTGCCGAATAATCCGTGCTGGCCCATCTGCGTTCCGGCAGTGAAATAGCAGGCGTTGTAAGGTCCCATGACAGTTGTGAAGTCCGCGATTCCGCCGTCGGCAAAAGCGAGCGCCCACAGGCCGTCGATGCTGATCACATTTCCGTTCGAATCGAGCATGAAGCCGACGAACTCGCCGGTGAACGGATCGAACGCAGCAATCTGGCCGCTGCCGTGGTTCGCGACCAATAGCAAGTGGCTGAACTCACCATAATCCTGCGGGGCGAGAGCGACTCCCCAGGGCGCATTTAAGGAAGAATGGGAATGCAGCCGAGAGAGAAAATGGCCGCTTGCGTCGAATATTGCGACCCCACCCTGCGGACCGTCGTCCCTCTCTCCCCCATCCCGATGATAGGTGACGACAATGTCTTGGCCGATATTCTGCACGTTGAATGGCACCAAGCCATCGGGAAGATCCGGTGCTCGAAAGGCATCGCCCTTGAAAACCACGTTTTGTAACGAGGTGTCGAAGACCTCGATGCGTGCGGTCAATGCGTTGACGGCATATAGGTAATGCGAGGCGCCGATTTCCGCAGTAGTCATCGCGGTGTACGACGCTTTGCCATTGCGGTTCACTAACACTATGGCATTAAAAAGATCGACGTTGGGACTCCATCCGAGAATTGTGCCGTCAAGGGTCACAAACATAAAAAGGGCTGGATTCCCGGGAGAGACATTGAACCCCTGCGCGCCCGTAAACACGGTGCCGGTGGCTCGGGTGGGCGTCGAACTGCCGGGTACCGGCGGGAGATTTACGATGAGAGCGCTGGCAACACCACCTCCGTCGTAAAGCGTGGCTGTCGCCGAGCCCGAATTTGGGACCCACCACTTACCGACGATTCCACGCGACAACCCCACGGGTCCGATGAGATTGGGATCCGTGTTGGCTGCGACGCCTGGCACGTCAGCCGTCAAATTGTTTACGGTGAAGCTCTGCGCAGAAGCAGCGACCGTAAGTCCGAAGAACAAACCTGCAACTAAGAGAGAGCTTAGAGACGCGTGAACTCCGAGCTTTTCGATCAGCCGTTTCATAGGGAACCTCGCAAGCAGCTTTTGGATTTCTTGTTGATGCAAACTCGATGGGTGCTCGTGCAATCCAAAATCCTTCCGAGGCTGCTTGCGGTAATTTCCCGGTAAATCGGAGGTAAATCTGCATGCGCATGCTGAGGTCGGAGATGACCGAGCAGGTCAATCGCAGGCGGGAACGACTATCAGGCGCCTGCTGGCTTCCGAGGCGGCCGACTCCCAAATTCCGTAGGTCTCGCTCGCATTTCCCATAGCCTTGTTTTGTGCTCCGCTCGTTTGTTACTGGGTTATACTCGACGAGCCATGGCGACCGACACGTCCATTCTCGGACACGATTCGGTAAAGGCTCCGGTGGAGAACTCGCTGCGACCGGCGCGCCGCTTTCAGTTCGGAGTGTTTCAGGTTGATGTCTCGAACGGAGAGGTTCGAAAGCAAGGTTCGAAGGTCAAACTCCAGGAAAAGCCGTTCCAACTCCTCGTCCTTCTGCTCGAACACGCGGGCAGGATTGCAACTCGTGAAGAGTTGCGCCAGGGACTTTGGTCGGCAGATACGTTCGTCGATTTTGACGCAAACCTCAAGACCACGCTGAACAAGCTGCGACAGGTGCTGGGCGATTCGGTGGAAAACCCGATTTACATCGAGACGATTCCGCGCCAAGGCTACCGATTTTTGCCGCCGGTGGTGTGCCTAGAATGTGAACCTTCTTTGATGGCAGACGCTTTGACGCTAAACGCCCAGCCGCCGGCTATCTCGAAATCGGCAGACCTGCCAACAAACTCTTCGGGAACGAGTACAAGTCCGCGCCTTGCTAGGTGGCAAGCGATCAGCGCTGTGATGTTGGCGCTTGTGCTGGTCGTTGCCGGGATTTATGCGCTTCGAACGAGGTCGGCGCCAGTTCTGAAACCGACGCAGCAGCGTGTGTTGCTGCTGGTGCTGCCTTTTGACAATCTGAGCGGTGATCCAACACAGGAGTATTTCAGTGATGGATTGACGGACGAAATGATCACACTGCTCGGACGACAATATCCGAACGGACTTTCCGTGATCGCACGGACGTCGGCGATGCGTTACCGGGCAACACAGAAGCCGCTTGCGCAAGTTGCGCGTGAACTGGGCGGCGTCGATTACGTGCTGGAAGGCAGCGTGCGGCGGTCCGGCAATCACGTAGGAATCAATGCTCAGCTTTTTCGTACGCGAGATCAGGCGAGCCTGTGGGCGGAAACCTATGAGAGCGGAGTTGCCGACGTCCTGACGATTCAGAACAACGTTGCCGGACAGATTGCCCGCGCGCTGGTGCTCGAAGTAGCGCCCGAGCGCGGACGGCAGCCGCGTTCCGCCCCTAATCCAAAGATCTATGACGCTTACCTGATGGGGCTTTATGAGGCGAATCAGCGCTCAGAGCCCAGCCTGCGCAAGAGCGTGGAATATTTTAAGACGGCAATTCAGGGCGATGCTTCGTACGCCCCGCCCTATGCCAGCCTCGCCAATTCGTATCTATTGTTGGCGGGCTGGCTCCTCATGCCGCCGGCGGAGGCGTATCCAAAAGCCAAGGCCGCAGCGCTACGTGCCCTTGAACTTGACGAGACTCTGGCGGAGGCCCACACGACTCTGGCGGAAGCGGAACACGAGTACGAATGGAAGTGGGCCGATGCTGAACGAGAGTTCCGCCGGGCCATCGAGCTGGATCCGAATTCAGCCATTGCGCACAAGAGCTATGCCGAATTCTTAATGCATGGCGCGCGAAGCGCGGAAGCCATCCGCGAAATGGAACGCGCTCGGGATCTTGATCCGCTGTCGCTGATTGTCAACACGCTTTTAGGTTTCACGTATTCCAACGCGCGGCAATACAACCGCGCGATTGAAGAGTATGAGAAAGTGATCCAGCTCGATCCTCAGTTCGCTCCGGCACATTATTTCCTCGGCGGAGCGTTGACGAATGTAGGGCGGTACGACAAAGCGATTGTGCATCTTCAAACGGCGAAGGATCTCGCCCACGGTGCAAGTTTAATGTCGGCAGGATTGGCTCGCGGGTATGCCCTTGCCGGACGCCGTGACCAAGCGCAGCAGGCCCTGCGAGAACTTCAATTGCGCGGAATGCATCATTACGTCTCGCCCTACGGTTTGGCACAGGTGTATGCGGTTCTCGGTGACAAGAGCGCCGCTCTCGAAATGCTCGATCGGGCCGCGAACGAGCACGCGTTCGAAGTCCTATTTCTGAGTATCGACCGCAGTTTCGACAGTCTTCACGAAAACCCGCGTTTTAAAGAGCTGGTCAAACGGGTTGGGTTCCCACAATAAAGGAGTAACCGTCATAAGCCTAGGGAACTTTTCGCGCACTGAACTAGTTCGCAGTTTCGTTCGCGCGAACGACGACCAACTTCTAACTGTCTACGAAGTGCGCATTTCTGGAGGAGAGCCTTGTTCAGCCTGACAGCGCCTTCAAAAGATGAGCTTCGACGTTTCATTTCGAAGCAGAAGGGCTCAGGATTCTCGTACCCGGATGTCGGAGCGTCCGCGACCACCGTGCCAACGGGATACAACGTGGACCACAATCGTGTTCAGCTCGGCAGAGGCGACGTTACATGGCAGCGGGCAGTAGAGGCGATTCGCGCATGGCGAATGTTCAGCATTCCATGGGTGAACCTCCATCGGGCGAGTGTCCCGATACAAGCCGGAACCGACGTTGCGGTTTTGATACATCATTTCGGGTTCTATTCGCTGAATGCGTGTCGCATCGTGTACGTCGTCGATGAGGAAGGCCCCATGGAGCGGTTCGGCTTTGCCTACGGTACCTTGGCGGAACATGCAGAGAGCGGAGAAGAGCGATTCACGGTTGAATGGAATCGGTACGATGATAGCGTCTGGTACGACATTCTCGCGTTTTCCCGCCCCCGGCAGATGCTCGCGAGGCTGGGGTATCCGCTTTCACGGTCACTCCAGAGGAAGTTTGCGAAGGATTCGAAGCTGGCGATGCTTCAGTCTGTTAGGGACACATAGGCGACAGGATAATCGGGACCAAGAGGCAAGTTCACGTTCAACTTCCGGTCCAATTTCCGGATTGCCGACCATCGGTACAGAACGCACGCCAGAGGGCAACGAGTCAAAGCCATAACAAAACATTGCCATAACAGGACACTTCAAAAAAACCCACTGAAACTGTCGAATTCACAACTCCTCATACGACAAACAAGTAGAGCCACGCATAGGTGTGGCTGCCTCCGTTTGGGGGATGCAGACCACGATACTGCACTTGCTAAAGCTCTGAATCTTTTTTTCGAACAGGTAAATCTGATGTGGGAAAGCACATCAGTTGGGGATTTTGGGAGTGATGGATTACTCCCGGGCTGGAATTGAAGCGGCTATGCCGCGACCGTTTGAGTCAGCCGCCCCTTTGTTTTTTTGCATATAAGCTAGAACTCTTTCTTGTGAGGAGAACCGATGGCAAAAAGATTAATCCTCGTGCTGGGCGTGATGGCATTGCTCATCATGGCCCTGGGATTCGTGAAATTCCGGCAAATTGAGTCGGCCGTGCACGCTGGCGCGTTTCAGCCACCTCCAGAAGCGGTCACCAGCATTGTGACGCAGCGGGAGCAGTGGCCGGCGAGCATGACTGCGATCGGCACTATCGAAGCGGTTCACGGCGTCATGGTCAGCGCCGACCTTCCTGGCACTGTCGCGCGAATCAACTTCGATTCCGGCCAGCCGGTACGAGAGGGGGAGATTCTCGTGGAATTGGATACCCGGCAGGAACGAGCGCAACTGGCCTCGCTGGAAGCCCAGCGCGACCTCGCCAAGGTCAATTTCGCCCGGACGCAACAACTGGTAAATGATGGCGTAATCTCGCGCCAGGAATTCGACCAGGCTACGGCCCAGCAAAAGGCCACCGAAGCAAATGTGGCGGAGATCCGTGCCACGATTGAACGAAAGACAATTCGGGCGCCGTTCTCCGGGATCCTGGGCATCCGCAAGGTCAACCTGGGCCAGTACCTGCCGGCCGGCAGTCCGGTGGTTTCGAACCAGTCTCTCAACCCGATCTATGTGAACGTCGGCGTGCCGCAGCAGGCTTCGGCCCAGGTACATGTCGGCCGGAATCTGCGCGTCACCACGGAAGACGTCGCGGGGAAGGTGTTCGCTGGCAGCGTTACGGCCATTGACTCGGAAGTCGACCCAACTACCCGCAATATCCAGGTCCAGGCGACGCTCTCCAATCCGGAAGGTAGGCTAAGGCCGGGAATGTTCGTGCAAGTGGAAATGCCACTGGGTGCAAGCCGCGCTGTCATTGCGCTGCCAGCGTCCGCCATTAATTACGCCCCGTACGGCGACTCGATCTTTGTCATCACTGATCTCAAGGATCCCTCGGGCAAAACCTATCGCGGCGTGCGTCAGCAATTCGTCAAGGTCGAGGGCGCTCGCGGAGATCAGGTCGGGGTCATCTCGGGGTTAAACCCTGGCGAGGAAGTAGTGACGTCGGGCGTGTTTAAGCTTCGCAATGGCGCCGCGGTCCAGGTCAACAACAAAGTCCAGCCGGGAAATAGTCCCGCTCCTAAACCCGAGGACAGCTAAAAATGAAGTTCACCGATCTCTTCATAAAGCGGCCGGTTCTCTCGGTCGTCGTGAGCCTGGTAATCCTGATTGCCGGGCTGCAGTCCATCCGATCGCTGAGTGTGCGTCAGTATCCGCGCAGCGACATCGCGGTGGTGCAGGTCACGACGGTTTATGTCGGCGCTAACGCGGACCTGGTCCGCGGATTTATCACTACGCCGATTGAGCGCGTCATTGCCAGCGCGGACGGTATCGACTACATGGAGTCGTCGAGCGCCCAGGGAGTCAGCACAATCACCGTGCACCTGAAGCTTAACTACAACACCAACGCCGCGCTGACGCAGATCCAGGCAAAGCTGGCCCAGGTTCGCAACGATCTTCCGCCCGAATCCCAGGCGCCGGTCATTGACCTGCAAACCGCGGACACCCAGTTTGCCGCGATGTACCTGGGCTTTTCGTCCGCCAGCCTCGATCAAAACCAGATCACCGACTATCTGACGCGAGTGGTGCAACCGAAGTTAAGCGCCATCAGCGGTGTGCAGCGCGCCGACATCCTAGGCGACCGTACGTTTGCGATGCGAATCTGGCTCAAGCCGGACAAAATGGCGGCGCTGGGCATTTCCGCTTCCGCGGTGCGAGACGCGTTATCCAAGAACAACCACCTTTCCGCGCTCGGAGCTACCAAGGGTTCCATGGTCTCCGTGAACCTGATCGCCAATACCGATCTGCGCACTGCGGACGAATTTCGCCAACTTGTGGTTACGGAGGACAAGGGCGTTGTAGTGCGCCTGGGCGAGATTGCCGATGTCGTACTGGGCGCGCAGAACTACGAGCAGGACGTTCGCTTCAACGGCGAGACGGCGACGTTCATGGGTATATGGGTTCTCCCCACTGCGAACTCTCTTAAGGTGATCAAGAAGGTCCGTGCGGCAATACCGGAAATTCAGGCGCAGTTGCCCCCCGGGATGAAGGCCGGCATTCCTTACGATTCAACCGCCTACATTCAGGACGCGATTAACGAAGTGCTGACGACGCTCACCGAGACGCTGCTCATTGTGATCCTGGTCATCTTCCTCTTTTTAGGTTCGTTCCGCTCGGTGCTCATTCCGGTCGTAGCCATTCCGATTTCCCTGATCGGCGCCGTCTTTCTAATGCTGTTGTTCGGCTTCACCATCAACCTTCTGACGCTGCTGGCTATCGTGCTCTCGGTCGGGCTGGTGGTGGATGATGCAATTGTGATCGTGGAGAACGTCGAGCGCCATCTTCATCTGGGCAAGACTCCTTACCAGGCGGCAATTGATGCGGCCCGAGAATTGGTTGGCCCGATCATTGCCATGACAATCACACTCGCCGCGGTGTACGCACCAGTTGGTATTCAGGGAGGGCTGACCGGCGCGCTATTCCGCGAGTTTGCATTTACTCTTGCGGGTGCTGTGATCGTTTCCGGCGTCGTAGCGCTGACCCTTTCTCCGATGATGGGATCGAAGTTGCTGCGGGCCGGAGACACAGAGCGTGGCTTCGCGCGAATCGTCAATCGCACCTTTGAGCGCATCCGCGGTCTTTACTCACGGACGCTCGCCGGGACACTGCAATACCGCCCAGTGGTCTTCGTTCTCTGGGCAATCGTTGTCGCGTTGATCGTGCCGTTCTACATGTTCTCTCAACGCGAACTGGCGCCGGCTGAGGACCAGGGAGTTGTCTTCGGAGTTATCCAGAGTTCCGCGAACTCCACGATTGACCAGACCAACCTATTCACGTCCCAGGTTTATGACGTCTATCGGGCTTTCCCCGAGAGCGACAGTATCTTTCAAATCACTTCCCCGAGCGGGGGCTTCGGAGGCATGGTAACCAAACCGTGGAGCCAACGGAAAAAGACGGCACAGCAACTCCTGGTTGAATCGGTCGGGCCACTGTCGAAAATCCCAGGCATCCGCGTGATTCCCTTGACTCCGCCCCCGCTGCCGGGTGGCGGGAATTTCCCGGTTGAGTTCGTGATTACCTCGGCGATGGAGCCAAGGCAGCTCGACGCATTTGCTAAACAACTTGTGGGCAAGGCATTCCAGAGCGGCTTGTTCATTTTCGCCGACTCCGACCTGAAGTTCGACCAGCCGCAGACCGAGGTCGTTTTCGACCGCGACAAGCTCCGCTCTCAGGGAGTGGATCTGACCCAGGCTGGTCAGGATCTTTCCACCATGCTGGGCGGGGATTATGTGAATCGCTTTAGCATCCAGGGCCGGAGCTACAAGGTGATTCCGCAGATCAAGCGAGCGGAGCGTTTGACGCCCGATCAGCTCGAACAGATCTACGTCAAGGGATCCGACAACAAACTCGTCTCGCTGTCCACCTTTGCAACCTTGAAGAACACAACCGAGCCGCGCGAGCTGAAGAAATTCCAGCAGCTCAACGCCGTCACCATTCAGGGAGTAATTCCGCCGAATGTTCCACTCGACAAAGCGCTGAGTTTTCTGGAAGACCAGGCCAAGACTATCCTGCCGCAGGGCTTCACTGTGGACTACTCTGGCGAGTCGCGCCAACTTCGGGTAGAGGGCAGCAAGTTCCTCGGCACGTTTTTGTTGTCGGCGATTCTGATCTACCTCGTCCTCGCCGCGCAGTTCGAGAGCTTCCGCGATCCATTCATCATTTTGGTGGGCTCGGTGCCGTTGGCCATCTCAGGTGCGTTGATGTTTTCGTTCCTGGGACTGACGACGCTCAACATATACAGCCAGGTAGGTTTGATCACGCTGGTCGGCCTGGTTTCGAAGAACGGCATCCTGATCGTGGAGTTTGCCAACCATCTCCAGGAGACAGGAAAGGACAAGCTGGCAGCGGTTATCGGAGCGGCAGAGACGCGGCTGCGACCGATCCTGATGACGACTGCGGCCACGGTCATGGGTCACTTTCCGCTGGTATTCGCTACGGGCCCTGGAGCCGGAGCCCGTAACAGCATTGGCATCATGCTGGTGAGCGGAATGATCATTGGGACAGCATTCACGTTGTTCGTCGTACCTTCCATCTACATGCTGGTGGCGACATCGCACGCGCATGTCTCAGATGAGCTCGTTGAGGAGGGAGCTGGGGCTGGTCAGGAGACGGAGGTTATGGCCTAGTGTATTGACCAATTGGTCATACCTTCCACGACTCTTAGATAGCTCGACTCAGTGGCGCGGTGCGGAATCCGGCTACTGCGGGTACCAGTCGAGCAAACGGATTTCGATCCCGGTTCCTTCCAGCCGCTTTTGAAACACGGAGAGATCGGAGCCGCGGTAATGATACGGAATCACAATCCTCGGGTGGAATGCCTTCACCGCATCCGCTGCTTCGTCGGGAGGCATGGTGTAGGGCAGATTCATGCAGACGAATGCAACGTCGATATTCTTCAGGGCGCGCATTTCCGGCACGCCTTCCGTGTCACCTGAGAAGTAGAAGCGCACGCCGCCGTAGGTGAGCACGTATCCATTGCCGCGTCCCTGGTCATGGAACAGTTTGCCTGGGGCGGGACCGCGTGTCAGGTTATAGGCGGGGATTGCCTCGATGGTCCAGCCCTGCCACGTTTTAGTTTCGCCATTCGCAATTGGCTTGGCCGTCGTGACCGTGGCCCCTACTGCGAGCGGCGCCAGGATGTTTGTTCCGGCCTTGCTGATTTCGGCGATGGAAGGCGGATCCATGTGGTCTGGGTGAATGTCGGTGATCAGAATGAGGTCCGCTTTTGGAGACCCCGTGAACTTCGCAGGTTTGGCTGGGTCGAGGTAAATAGTTTTTCCTCCCGCCTCGATCAGCGTGCTGGCGTGATACAACGGAGTGATCTTGACCTCTCCTGCCGACGTTGGAAATATTTGTGGAGCGGACGCAGAGTAGGCTAAGTACGACGTAGCGAAGAAGAACCAAGCAAGAGCCAGCAGCAGTTTCATCTCGACCTCAGGGCAACTTTCAGCAGCCTCGGTACATCAACAGCGTGCAACCTACATAAGATCGCATGATTTCGTTTCGTTTGCCAATGCCCGACGTACGAAATAAAAGCAATTTCGCCTGCGACCCCTCGAAGCAACCCGTCATCTAACCAAATCTCGCAGGTAAAGTCGGGGTCGGCTTGCCTGCGAAGGGGCCATTCGTCTAATTATCGTGATCAGGTCGGGAGCGCCGAATGCTTGCTGCAGAAAAGAGCGTCGCAGTCCCTCATGAGCTCATGGAACGGGTGTTCGAGGCTCGCCGGCAAAGCGATGAGCTCTTCACTTTGGTGCGCGAGAACTTTCTGTATGAGCGTCCGATTCCGGAACGTCACCGCATCATCTTTTATCTGGGACACCTTGAAGCATTCGATTGGAATCTACTAAACGGAAGCCTCTTCGGGTTGAAGAGTGTTCATCCTGAATTTGATCGCCTATTTGCTTTCGGCATCGATCCGGTTGGCGGCGGGCTCCCCACCGATCTGCCATCTGATTGGCCCGCCGTGGATGTCGTCCGCGATTACGTCGGCAAGATCCGCAACCATCTCGACGCGAAGCTTGAAAAGGCAATTCTCGAACCAGACTTCCGAACGAACTTTATAACGAAAGACAGAACGGACGACGGTTTTTCATTGCACACGTTGCTTAATGTCGCGATTGAACATCGGCTGATGCATGCCGAGACACTCTCCTACATGCTGCACCAGTTGCCACTCGACACAAAGGTGCGGCCGAGGGGGCAGCAAGCAGTATCGCCGAACCTCGGTGGCCCGCCAGTCGCACACCGGATGGTCAAGGTGCCTGCGGGCGTCGTAACACTCGGTCTTGCGCGAGATGCTGAAGACTTCGGCTGGGACAACGAGTATGAAGCTCATTCGATCGAAGTCCCAGCGTTTGAAATTGATCGGTACAAGGTGACAAACCGGCAGTATCTCGAGTTCATGGCGGCGGGCGGCTATGAGACGCGCGCTCTCTGGAACGACGAAGACTGGAACTGGAAGAATGCTCGTGGAATTTCTCATCCGTTGTTCTGGAAGAAGGACGGCGATCGATGGTCTTACCGCACGATGTTCGATGAAGTGCCGTTCGATGAAGTGGCGCTGGACTGGCCCGTTTATGTGAGCCAGGCGGAAGCAGGCGCTTACTCGCGCTGGGCAGGGAAGTCGCTGCCCACCGAAGCGGAGTGGCAGCGGGCCGCCTACGGCACCGTCGACGGAAACGCGAGAGCTTATCCGTGGGGCAACGAAATGCCCAAGGCCGAATTTGGGAATTTTGACTTTCAGCGTTGGGATCCCGTGCCGGTGAATTCGTTTCCCGAAGGCCAGAGCGCTTTCGGCCTACACGATATGTTGGGCAACGGGTGGGAATGGACCTCCACCGTTTTCGGTTCGTTTCCAGGTTTCCAGCCATTTCCGTTCTACCGCGGATACTCCGCTGATTTCTTTGATGGCAAGCATTTCGTCATGAAGGGCGGCTCGGCGCGCACGGCTGCGTGCATGCTGCGGTCCACGTTTCGCAATTGGTTCCAGGCGCATTATCAGTATGTGTATGCGGGTTTTCGCTGCGTAAATCGCGGATGATCGAAAGGGGACTTGGAAATGCTAGTTCATGCGATCACGACCAATGCCAGTTATGAATTCGCTGCCGACGTGCGCGCCGGGCTCGCGCGGCCGGGACAGAAGGAACTCCCATCCAAGTATCTCTACGACGACGTGGGGTCGGCTCTGTTTGAAGTGATCAGCCATTTACCCGAATACGGTCTCACCCGTGCCGATGAGCGTTTGCTGCAACGGCACGCAAGCGAGATCGTAGAACGTCTGGACGCCCCGGTCGCCGTGGCTGAACTGGGCAGCGGGAGTGGCAAGAAGACGCGCTGGATACTGGAGGCTCTGAGCCGGTGGCAGCGGACTTTTTATTATCCCGTGGAAATATCCCGCTCAGCTTTGCTCATGTGCCAGCGCGAACTCAGCGACATCGATTCCCTCAGCATTGTGGGGTTTGAGCGCGAATATCTTGATGGCTTGCTGGAGGTGGCCGCGCACCGGCAGCGGGGCCAACATCTCTTCGTGTTGTTTCTGGGGAGCACGATCGGGAATTTCGATCGTCCCGCCGGAGTAAAATTCCTGGCGGCGGTTCGGCGCATTCTTGAGCCGGGAGACTCACTACTTCTCGGAACGGATCTGGAAAAGTCCAGCGCGCAACTGCTCAAGGCTTACGACGACGAACTGGGAGTGACCGCGGCTTTTAATCTCAACCTGCTGGCCCGCATCAATCGCGAACTCGATGCGGACTTTGATTTGGGCCAATTCGTACACACAGCCAGAATCAACCGTGAAGCCCGGAGCGTCGAAATGCATCTGCGATCAAAGCGGCGGCAGACGGTGCGCATCCCCGCGGCAGATCTGCGCGTCGAATTCCTGGAGGGTGAGACCATCTGGACGGAGAGCAGCCACAAGTACTCGGTCGACGAGGTCTTCCAGATGGCCCGCAACGCCGGCTTTAGCTGCCAGGCACAATGGATTGATGAGCAGTGGCCCTTTGCGGAGAGCCTGCTCATCGCGGAATAGAATATTATGCTTTCACGCCTAACCGCCGGTGGTGAATTTGAATTCCACAAGACCAGCGCCTGAAGGCGGATTCATTTTGAGGCTTTTCGGCATGCCTGAAGGTATGCCCTGATACGAATCGTATTTCTAGCACGGAAGGCTAAACACAAGGAGGAATCGATGACAGAAGAATGTACCCACCTTGATCAGATTAAGGTAAGAAAAACGACTACACATGTTTGTGAGGACTGCGTTAAGCTCGGCGATACTTGGGTTCACCTGCGCATGTGCCTGATCTGCGGCAATGTCGGTTGCTGCGACTCGTCCAAGAATAAGCACGCCACCAAACACTTTCACAAAACGCAGCATCCTCTTATTCGCTCAATCGAACGCGGCGAATCCTGGGTTTGGTGCTATGTAGACGAGATCGAGGCGGGCGAACTCGCTGCTTAGACGCTCGAGATAGGATCCAGAGAAGACGGCTTGCGGACTGCCTGAAGGCGGACGATAATTTACGCGACCAGAGTGTAGTCTGCTGTATCTAATCCTCTATACCTGATCACAAGTTCAAACTTTAAGTTCAGACTTGCTGTCTGAATCCACCTTCTTCATTACCAGGGCTGAGTCCGAGTATGGCAAAACCAGTTTTGCTGAGTGTCGACGACGACTCCGATGTTTTGCGGGCGATTGAACGCGATTTGCGCTCGCAGTACGGAGCGGAGTACCGCGTCATCGGGAGTGATTCTCCCGAAGGCGCACTGGATTTGTTGAAGCAGTTAAAGGTGCGCAATGACAACGTGGCCCTGCTGCTGGCGGACCAACGCATGCCGCGGATGGACGGGGTCGCATTTCTTCAGGAGGCAATGCATATCTTTCCCGACGCGAAGCGCGCGTTGCTCACCGCATACGCCGACACGAACGCTGCGATCAGCGCCATCAATCAGGTCAGCATCAATTACTTTTTCTTGAAGCCGTGGGATCCGCCGGCAGAGCACCTGTATCCGCAATTGAACGATCTGCTGGATGATTGGCAAGCTTCCTACCGGCCGGCATTCCAGGGGATCCGCGTTCTGGGCACGCGCTGGTCGCCGCGATCGTACGAGCTGCGGGACTTCCTGGCGCGCAATCGCGTTCCCTATCAATGGATCGACGTGGAATTTTCGGCCAACGATCCGGAAACGAAGCGCCTTGTGGAAGCCCTTGGCCCCGAGGCCGCGAACCTCCCGGTCGTTCTTTTTCCGGACGGAACGAAGCTTCTGGAGAGCCTCCCGGCAGATGTTGCGCAGAAAGTCGGCCTACGGACGCGTGCGCAAACCGACTTCTACGATTTAGCGATCGTAGGTGGTGGACCGGCAGGACTGGCGGCCGCTGTTTATGGTGCGTCGGAAGGTTTGCACACGGTGATGATTGAGCGCGAAGCGCCGGGCGGCCAGGCCGGCATGAGTTCGCGAATCGAGAACTATCTTGGATTTCCAGCCGGACTCAGCGGTAACGATCTGGCTCGGCGCGCGGTGGTGCAGGCGAAACGTTTTGGAGTGGAAATTCTGTCTCCTCAGGAAGCGGTCGGGGTGCGCACCGAAGGATCTTACCGGTTCATCAAGCTGGCCGATGAAAGTGAAATATCCTGCCACGCCCTCATGATTGCGAGCGGAGTGCAGTGGCGGCGACTGGACGCTCCCGGCATCGATAAGCTACAGGGCGCAGGTGTGTACTACGGCGGTGGTGCGACGGAAGCGCTTTCGTGCAAAGGCGAAATCGTCTACGTAGTGGGAGGCGCAAATTCGGCGGGCCAAGCGGCGATGAACTTTGCCAAATATGCGGAACGCGTCGTCATGCTGGTGCGCGGAGATTCTCTCGCCAGCACCATGTCACAGTATCTGATTGACCAGATTAAGGAGACGCCCAACATTCAGTTGTGGTCCCACGCCAGCGTGGCCGAGGTGCATGGCGAAGCGCGCTTGGAAGAGATTTCGGTGCTGTGTTCGGATACCGACACAGTGGAGCGGGTGCCGGCAAGTTCGATCTTCATCTTTATTGGAGCACTGCCGCGAACCGACTGGCTGGGAGATCTGGTCGAACGAGACGAGCGGGGCTTCCTCCTGACTGGTCCCGATCTTATCCGCGACGGAGAACGTCCCAAGGGGTGGGCGCTCGACCGAGATCCTTTCCTGCTTGAGACAAATGTTCCAGGAATCTTTGCGGTGGGCGACGTGCGGCATGGTTCCGTGAAGCGCGTCGCTTCGGGTGTCGGCGAAGGATCTGTGGCGGTGCAGTTCATCCATCAGTATTTGAGCAAGGTATAAATGGTCGAGAAATCGGAATTAATTCGTGTTCCCGCGTTCGCGGACTTGCCTGACGATCAACTTGACTGGTTCCTCAGCCAGGCGCAAGAACTCCACCTGAAACCGGGTGAAACCTACTTGCGCGCCGGCGATCCCGCGAATGCGATGTTCGTGATTCTTGAAGGGCAACTCGAGATCCGCGGGGAGATTGGCGGTGAGACCGTCGCGTTTACCATTGACGCGGGCAATGTCACCGGAGCGCTTCCGTTTTCGAGGATGAAGAACTTTACCGTGGGTGGCCGTGCAGTCGTGGATAGTCGCGCCTTAAAGTTCTCGGCAGCCCTGTTTCCCGAGCTTGTGCAGAAAATGCCGGAACTGGCTAAGCGCCTGGTGGGTCTTATGTCCGACCGGATCCGCGAAACCACCCGAATCGAACAACAGCGGGAGCGGTTGGCCGGCCTAGGCAAGCTTTCGGCGGGTCTGGCGCATGAACTGAATAATCCGGCTTCTGCAGCCAAGCGCGCCACCAGTCAGCTGCGTAAGATCCTGAAGAAAATCAAGGACGCCAGCGTTGAACTGGGCAGGCGCGATCTCACTCCGGCGCAAAAAGCAGAGATTGAGAAATTGGAAGCGGCGTTCACCTCGCACGACGAGCCTCCACTTGATCCACTGGCCGCCAGCGATCTCGAAGAGCAGGTTGATTCCTTATTGCGCAGTCACGGGCAGAATGACTTGTGGCAACTGGCGGCAGATCTGGCGCGCAAGAATGTCAAGCCGGAAGTGCTGGAATCGTTGTTCGCTGCGCTCGATGCCGGCACTGCCCGAGCCGCTCTGGTGAGAATCGCTGCGTCGGTTGAGATTGGGAACTTGCTGAACGAGATCGAAAGCAGTACGTCACGAATTTCTGACTTGGTCGGCGCCATCAAGGAATACACCTACATGGACCAGTCGCCGGTGCAAAACGTCGATATCGTGAAAAGCCTGGAAACCACGCTCATCATCTTGAACCACAAGCTCAAGCGGGGAGTGGAGGTACAGCGCGACTACCAGCCCATTCCATTTCTGGTGAATTCATTCGGCAGCGAACTCAATCAGGTTTGGACTAACATCATCGATAATGCGATCGATGCCATGGGCGGAAAAGGCGAGCTTCGATTGCGAACCTATCAGGACGACGGTTGCGTTGTGGTGGAGATCGGCGACAACGGTCCGGGGATTTCGCCCGAGGTTGAGCCACACATCTTTGAACCATTCTTCACCACCAAGGGAGTAGGGCAGGGAACTGGGCTGGGCCTCGACACGGTGCAGCGCATCGTAAAAAAACACAGGGGCAGTATTCAGGTCGATTCGAAACCGGGTAACACACGTTTTCAGGTATGGCTTCCGCTGGCGGAAGCCTCGATACCTGCAGGTAAAAACCGCAACTGAAAGTCACAACTAGAGTCGGAACCAAGGAGAAACCTCTATGCCTACGCTCACGACAAAAGACGGCACGCACATTTACTACAAGGACTGGGGAAAGGGCCAGCCCATAGTGTTCAGTCACGGCTGGCCGCTCACCGCGGACGACTGGGACGGACAGATGTTGTTCTTCGGCCAGCAGGGCTATCGAGTCATCGCGCATGACCGGCGCGGGCACGGCCGTTCCACCCAGACGTGGGATGGCAACGAGATGGACACTTATGCCGACGATCTCGCGGCTCTGACTGAAAAGCTTGACCTGAAAAATGCGATTCATGTGGGGCACTCCGCCGGCGGTGGAGAAGTTGCCAGATACATCGGCCGGCACGGCTCGAAGCGCGTCGGCATGGCCGTGCTTATCAGTGCGGTGCCACCGCTGATGGTGAAGACAGACAAGAATCCCGCTGGCGCGCCTATTGAGGTGTTCGACGACCTGCGAGCCCAATATACGAAAAATCGGGCCCAGTTTTATAAGGACATCACCCTCCCGTTCTACGGATACAACCGGCCCGGCGCCAAGATTTCCGAAGGCATCCGAGAGCACTGGTGGTTGCAGGGGATGATGGGAGGGATGAAAGCGGGCTATGACTGCATCAAGGCCTTCTCTGAGACGGATTTTACGGAGGACCTCAAGAAGTTCGACGTGCCAACTCTCATTCTTCATGGCGACGATGATCAGATCGTGCCGATCGGTGCGGCGGCTCTAATGTCCGCGAAGATTGTGAAGGGCGCGACGCTGAAAGTCTATCCAGGTTTTCCGCACGGGATGCCCACGACCAATGCGGACCAGATCAATGCGGATTTGCTCGCGTTTTTCAAGGTTAGAGGACAAGTGGCAGCGTAATTGTTAGTGCAGTCGATCCGGGTTCGCCGGTGGAGCGCCGGGCGTCCCCGCCCGGCTGGACGGGCGAGGCGCCCGTCTCTCCACCGACGGATACTGAGACAACATGCAGATGAGATTCTCAGACAAGGTTGTGCTGGTTGCCGGCGGGACAGGCGGATTAGGGAGGGCGGTGAGCCTCGCATTTCTGGAGGAAGGCGCCAACGTGGTTGTCACCTATCGAGAGCAAAAAGAGTTTGATGCCCTCAAGAGCGAAGCCGGAGCAAGTGGCTCGGCGATCGAGGGCCACCGTGCTGATGTCACCGACGAAACTGCTGTGCGTCAACTCTTGGCTAAAGTTCTCGCCGAACATGGCCGCTTGGACGCGTTGGTGAATACGGTGGGTGCCTACGCCGGCGGCGTGAACTTGTGGGAACTGGAGACGAAGGCTTTCGATCAGATGCTTGCGCTGAATTTGCGCTCGGGGTACGCGTTGTCGCGTGCGGCGATACCAGCGATGCTCAAACAAAAATATGGAGCGATCGTAAACGTTGCGTCAAAGGCTGCGCTGGATCACGGTGCCGGTGCAGCCGCCTATGCCGCCTCAAAGGCCGCTGCAGTGGCATTGATGGATTCGTTGGCCGCGGAAGTA
The DNA here is from genome assembly GCA_963789205.1 of uncultured Acidobacteriaceae bacterium. Lineage (GTDB taxonomy): Bacteria > Acidobacteriota > Terriglobia > Terriglobales > Acidobacteriaceae > Acidiflorens. The sequence continues at coordinate 407,526 of CAWBJV010000003.1, read as the reverse complement.
AAGGGTACCGGAGTGCGGGTGAACTCGATTCTTCCCAGCGTCATCGACACAGAGGCGAACCGCAAAGCCATACCTGGCGCCGACTTTGCAAAGTGGCCAAAGCCCCAGGAGATCGCGCGCGTTATCCTGTTTTTGTGCAGCGACGATGCGAAGGTGATCCATGGCGCGGCCGTGCCAGTCTATGGGGACAGCTGAAACTCTCCTGCACTCGCCTACGGCAGCAACCCTAAAACCCCTACCCCATTCGTCGTGCCCACATAAACTTTCCCATTCGCGATTGTCGGGGTGATGAACTTGTTTCCATTGCCAAAGTGGTCACGTCCCCCCGCTGCCTGATTCGAGTTATATAACTCTACACTCAGATTGTTCGCACTGTAAGCATGCAGCACCGCCGGCGAGGTATTCTCCGCCGCCCACAAAATCAAATTGCCCGCCGAACTTCCGGAAATGCTGGGCGTAGCTCCCGGATACTTGAATTGTGTGGTGGTCTCCGACGCAGGCGTAGAATCCAGCAGGCCACTGGTGTTGAATGAAAACGCTTTGATGGTGTCGTCCACGCCACCGTAGTAAATTCTCTTGTTGGCAAACGCCGGCGCCGAAAACACCGGCCCCGCTATCGCGACGGGCAATTCCTGGTAAAGCTGACTATTGTTATTCGGATTAAACTTTCCCATGTTCGCCCGATTCGCCAGGTAGATGTTCGAGTCCTTTCCGGCACCCACAACCAAGACGTGGATCACCCCGCTAGAGTCCTTGAACGTTGGCACCACCATCGCGCCGCCCGATCCCAAATCCTGGTCGGCGTTAGACTCGCTCACCGTGTTGTACATGTTGAAGTAGTCGGACACGGCGAGGTGACCATTCTTGGTGGAAAGCTTCATGATCGCGTTTCCATAATCGCCATTCAGCGGAAACCCGTTGGTGTCTAGCGTTGTTTCGAACGTTCCATTCCCGACGAGAAAGTAAATGTTTCCGTTCGAGTCCGCTGCTGGTCCCGCCCCTGCCGCCCAGATCGCACCGTCATTTCCGTTCGGCGTCACATTGAGCACCGACCGCTGGGCCAAAGTCGTCTCGTTGTAACTGATGATCCATCCCGTGTACGGCCGGATATCACAGTGTGAAGCCCACGACGTGTACAAGATGTGATTCACCAGTAATAGCCCAGCCCGCTCTTTATACTGCTTCGGATCAAAGATGACGTACCCACCCTGGCTGTTATCGCCCGTTCCGGGATACTTGGCCGCAATATCCACGGGGCCGGCGAACTCCTCCACTCCGCTAGTGATGTCCAGTGCGTGCAGTCGCTGATGATAGTTAGAACTTGAGTCCTTACTCATAGCGACCACATAAATCGTCCCATGCAGTCCTGCGGTAAGATCGATTACCGGAGTGGAAGTAACTCCGATCTCCGGTGTAACCTGTCCGCAACCGCGGTCATCTGAGGGAGTCTCGCCCGCCGCGAGTGTGGTCACGTGCCAGAGTGTCGAGCCATTATCCGCGTCAAACCCGTACACCGTGCCATGTTCGCTAGCCACAAACAATACGTTGTGCGTTCCATTTCCGGGAATAGTCACGTTCGGAGCGTACAAAGGTTGGGCATCTACCCGTCCGTCTGTGGAGATCACGAACAGTTTTCCAAACGTTGTGGAATTAACACTCTTAAGCGTGAGCGAGGTCTCGCTCGAATTCCGCCCGGTCCGCATGTTGTCGTTGTGATACGTCAGGACACCCTTAAACAACGGCCCGGCTCCTATCGACATTTGAGAACGGAGGATCAGCGCCGAAAGCAAAGAGAAAAGCAGAATTGCACCTGAAAGCAGAACGATTCGGGCAGGCAAAGCTCGTCTCACAACACACCTCGGGATTTAGAGTCGGATTTCGTACCGGCGGTTGCCGAATTGCGAGACGAAGGAGCGTGTTCTGATTCTATCGCGGGCCGTTAAGCTGGTCGAGCCAGGTGTTGCCGCAGGGTCTCACTCTCCAATTCTCCCTCCCAGCGCGCGAGGACCAGCGTCGCTACGCCGTTCCCAATCATGTTGACCAAGGCTCTGAACATGCTCAGGAAGCGGTCGATTCCGAGAATCAACGCCATACCTGCAACCGGAATGGTTGGAATCACAGAGAGCGTGGCCACAAGCGCGATGAACGATGCACCTTGCACACCGCTGGCGCCCTTGGACGTAAGAACCGCTACCGCTAGAATTGTGAGTTGCTGGGTGAGGGTCAGGTGCGTGTTAGTAGCCTGCGCCACGAATAGAGCGGCCATGGTCATGTAAAGGCTGGTTCCATCGGTGTTGAAGGTAAAGCCGGTGGGGACCACGAGCCCAACCAGAGATTTGGAGCAGCCCAGTTTCTCGAGCTTGGCCATCAAAGTCGGGATCGCGATCTCCGATGAACTTACAGCTAACACCAGCAGGATTTCTTCCTTGATGTATGCCAGAAAGCGAAAGATGTTAAAGCTGGCGGCCCAGGCGATGGCGCCGAGTACGATCACGACAAAGAGGACCGAGGTGAGCCAGAAAGTTCCAATCAGCTTGGCCAGCGGACCGAGGGAAGCGAGGCCGAACTTGCCCACCGTGTATGCCATCGCGCCGAAAGCTCCAATCGGTGCGAACTTCATCAAAATATTCGTTATGGCGAATACGACATGAGTGAGGGAGTCGAAGAGCGCCACCAGCGGCTTGGCTCGCGCTCCGGCGGCCGATAGCGCGAAGCCGAACAACAAAGCGACGAAGACTACTTCGAGGATATCTCCCTTGGCGAAGGCATCAACCACCGTCGTCGGAATGATGTGCATCAGAAATTCGGTGACGCTTTGCGCTTTGGCTTGGCCGGCATAATCGGCGACGGACTTGGCATCCAGCGTGGCGACGTTTACGTTAAATCCGCTGCCCGGGTGCACGACGTTTCCCACCACGAGTCCGATCAGCAGAGCAATTGTCGAAACGACTTCGAAATAAAGGAGCGCCATGCCGCCGACACGGCCAACTTTTTTCAGGTTCTCCATGCCGGCAATTCCGGTAACCACAGTGCAGAAGATGATCAGGGTGATGATCATCGAAATGACGCGAATGAAAGCGTCGCCCAGCGGCTTCATGGCCACCGCGCGAGCGGGATCCACGTAGCCCAAAACTATGGCCAGTGCCATGGCGACCAGCACCTGCACCCAGAGGACGCGGTAGAAGGGTGTCTTATTGGATCGGGGCGCGGCCTTTACAGGGCTTGTTTGTACGGGTGGAAAGGTGGCCATCGTTGGTCGTCTGTCCTTAATTCTTCATTGTTAGTGGAGAGCCAGACGTCCCCGCCCGGCGGACCCTTCGACTGCGCTCAGGGCAGGCTCACGAGACGCCCGTCACTCCACAGGCTCCAGCGTATGCACCAGCCACGGAATGATTACCTCTTTGAAGATGCGCGGATCGGGCCAGACACCGACCTGCCGTCCGAGGTGTCCGCCCTGCGGATTGATCCATGCAGTCTTAGGTACATCTCCTTTGTCGAGCAGTAAGTAGATGTCGGAGATCGGTACCTGAGTATCCTTCACTCCCGCAAGAATGAGCATCGGCGCCATCGGTTTGCCGAGCAGTTCCTGCTTGACGAGCGACATTTTTGGCAGGACTTCCGCCATCTCGTCAACAGTTTTGACGTTATCGAAAATCGCCATCAGTGCCGGGACCTGATCGAAGAGATATTCGCGGTTGCCGATCAGATGATTCATCAGAAAATCTTTTTGAAAAAAAGTATCGGTGGGCGGTGACTGCGCGCTCGCTCCCTTCAATCGGGCACGTTCGACGATTGCCATCTTCGTCGCCCAATACGCGCCCCAACTAACGCCGTGCATGGCAACGCGGTTCTTGTCGATCTCGGGCCGGGTGGCGACGTAATCGAGCACGCGCGAAAGCATGCGCTCGGCATTTTCGCTGACTTTGATCGGATTCTGCCCGGTGCCCGGGCCGTCCACGGCCAGGAAACCGATGCCGAAAGGTAGGATCGCGCTGAAGCTCTCTGACAAATCTTCCTTGCGGCTGTCCAGTCCATTCACCGCCAGCACGAGCGGCACGGGCCCGTTCGCATTTTTCGGCAAGCGGAGGTAGCCGACGATTTCTTTTCCTTCAAAGGGAATTCTCACGATTTCGAGCGGCGGATCCCAGAAGCGCGCGTGTGCCAGGAACGCCTCGATTGCTTTTTCATATGAGCGCTGCTTGCCGGCGGATGCGGGGATGGGCCAGCGTCCGAAAGAATAAAGCCGCCACGCGCGGATGTAATCGGTGTTCGCTTTCACCGGATCGGTTTTCTCCAGCGACTTCGCTTCATTCATGTAGCGATCGGCGACTCCCATAAAGCCCGCCGCCCATTCATCTTTATCGCGAGTATGGATGGAGTTAAAGGCTTCCTTGACGTCACCGGGATCGAGTCCGATGAGCGGGTACTGTCCCACTTCAGCGCGGTGGACGGCTTCGGTCTTGATCTCGTCGATGGTGCGCTCTGCGTGCTGCTGGGAGAGGCAAGGGATACTTAGCGGCAGGATCAGGATCAGAGTAATTGCTAATGACAGGGCGAATGGTGGGGCCAGTTGAGCGGGTCGATAGCGATGCACCGAGGATATTGACACGGGAAAGATTCCTTTCGAGTTTGAAGAGGATGGGGCCGAAGGCAGATCCGGCCCCGAATTGTGACATCTGGCGATCAGAAAATAAGCTTCAGGCCGAGTTGAACCGAGCGCGGGCCTCCCGAACCTATGGCGGGGTTGGCAGCGGCAACGTCAGGAGTGGCGCAACCGCAACCAAAGCCACCCACAGATGGATCGTTGAAGCCGAAACCATTCTGGCCGCCATAAGGATTGGCGAAGTTCGGATGGTTGAAAATGTTGAAGAACTCAGCCCGAAACTGGGCGTGGAGACGCTCTCCAAAGTGCCAGTTCTTGGCGACCGAGAAATCGATATTTTTGAAACCGGAATCGGGGAAAATGTTACGCCCCATGGTGCCGAAGGTTCCCAGTGCCGGAGGAATCATTACGGAGTTGCCTTTGGCGTAGCAGCCGAATAGGTTGACTGCAGCGGTGGCCGCTCCAGGAGTTCCCCCGTCCAAGGCCAGAGCCTTCGCAGTGCAGGCTGCAGGCAGACTGCCTGCGGTGTACTTTGGAATTTGTGTCGGCCCGGACTTGAAATCGTTCGGGTTTCCAAAGAAATCCCACCGAATGGGGCTTTGGGCTGGAGGGCTGACCGGCAGGGCACCGATGCCGGCAGCGTCGGTTCCTTCATCCATCGCTCCCCACTTTTGCGGACTTTGCAACGTGATGATCGAGTTCAGTTCCCATCCTTCCAGGCTCTGCGCGTATCCCTTCTTTCCGGGAATGGCATAAGTAAGCGATACCGTCAGGCGATGCCGCACATCGAAATCGCTGTTGGCGTATTCCGCCCCCGGGTTATAGGCGTTCTGTGGAAGTCCCGATCCGTAACCGAAATCCCAGTTCGCGCCGACGTTATCGAGAGCGTGCGAGTAGGTGTACCCAGCTACCATGCTCAGGCCGTGAAAATTTCTGGAATTCAGAGTCGCTTGCAGGCCGTTGTAGTTCGACCTGTAAACATTCGCCATATTGAAAATGTTGCCGAGTTCCCCGAACTTAGCGACGAAGGGCACGGCTAATGCCTCAGCGTTGGCGTCAGGGGCGCAGTTATTATAGCCAGTGTTGGCGCTGGCCAGACAATTCGTGAGTGTGGGGGTAGGTCCTGTCGTGGTCCAGCCCGACCCCACCGGCGGTTGATTAATGTCGCGAATGCCAGTCAGGTTCCCGCCGTGGTTGCCCACGTAGGCCAACTCCAATGTAAGGTTCGGCGTGAATGCGTGTTGCAGACTGAGAGTCCAGTTCCAGACGTAAGGAGTGGTCAGATTGCGATCCACGCTCATGATGGGGCAGGGATTGCCGAACGGGGGCGGGTTGGGGTTGGGGGGGGTGCAATTGATCGTGGTGCTGTAGACCGGCGTGTTGTCCCATGTCAAGTTGAACGGGGGGTTGTTCAAGAAATTCTTATTGGTGACGTTTCCGGTCGTGATCGTGCCGCCGGGTACGATACCCGCCGTAGGAACACTGCCGGGGCCGAAGGCGTTGTTGAAGGCAATAAACGACTGCCAGTTCACCGTTTCGTAAACCAGACCGGCACCGCCGCGGATCACCGTAGATCCTTTGCCGCTGGTATCCCAGGCAAATCCGAAACGCGGCGCGAAGTTCTTATGATCGGGATTGTAGAGGCTCGGGATACGTCCCGTGCCCGTGTTCACCTGCACCAATCCGAAGGTCGAGTTCGGATCGAAGTTGCCCAGCAGGTTATGCTGTTCCTGGGGAACACTGCTGAACTCGTAGCGTATGCCGAAGTTCACGGTCAGATTCTTGGTGGCTCGCCAGTCATCCTGGAGGAATAAGCTGTATGCCCAGTTGTGGAGATGCAGCGTCGGATCTCCCACCTCTAGCGACGACTTAAACGGCAAGCCCGCAAAGAAGTCTTCGAGTGGGCTCGAAAGAGGAGTGCCATTGGGAGGCGGGCCCGGACTCAGAACGCTGCCAAGGAACGTAATGCTACCGCGTGCATTCCCGTAGGCTGCGTTCGTAACGTTGCTGCGATGCAATTCTCCGCCGAACTTGATCGAGTGGCTGCCCGCCGTGCGCGAGACATGGTCGGTGAATTGCACGATCGAGTCCGGTCCTTGGAACTTGGGCCATTTGAAGCCACCTAAACCGGGGAAGAAGTATCCGCCAAACCCGATGCGTGGCAACCCGCCCGTATTCGGGCCTGAGAGACCCGTGTCAAGCCCATAACTGGACCCCGGTGTGTTGAGATCGCCCGGCAAGGTCGGTTGGTAGAGGCGGTTATATCCGATGCGTGCTTCATTGACCCACAGCGGGCTTGGAGTCCACGCCCAACTTCCGCCTACCACCTGCGCTCGTGTGTGAATGTGCGATCGCCATTTCGATTGATACTCCGGGAAATCTTCTACGATTCCCGTGTTATTTCCGAAGAAGTACATTCCGCTGACGCGGTTCTTATCGTTGATGTTGAAGTCCACTTTGCCGACCGCGTTGTAGACCTTCACGTCGTTGGAGAATCCGTTCGGAATATTGATGTTGGGATTATTGTTGGTGGGGAAACCAGTGCCGTTACAAGTAACTGTAGAGCCCGAAAGCGCGCACCCGGCGATATTCAAGCTGGCTTGGCTTACCGTGACGCCGGCTGCTACCGCTGACGGCGACGTGAGATCCGCGATCACGTCAGGGATACTGTTCTGGCAGTCGCCGGTTGCGAGGTATACGCAGTTAGCGGCAGCTGTCATTGAGACCATGGACGGGCTGGTGATGCCACCGAAAGAGTTTCCCACGTCATAAATCTGGCCTTCGTAGGCGCCGAAGAAAAAGGCCTTGTTCTTGATAATCGGCCCGCCAATGCTGCCGCCGTACTGCTCCAGCGTTCGTTGCAGCTTTGTATTTGGCACGGTGTTGAAGAAGTTCCGAGCATCAAACAGGTCGCCATCGCGGCCAAACGCAAACGCGGTTCCATGCACGCTATTGGTGCCGGACTTGAGGCCGACGTTAACGACTGCTCCCGGTTTCCACCCGAATTCGGCCGGTGCAAGTTCTTCCACATTGAATTCCTGAATCGCGTCGATGGGCAGAATCGTCGCCGAATCGCCAGCGATACCGGCGCCGTTGATGATGGCTTGGCCGGAATAAGGCTCGCTGTTGAACAAGCCCTCGACGAAGTAGGCATTGTCTTCCGCACGCAGGCCGTTCGTGCTCGTGGTGGAGAATCCGCCGCCGGGATAGCGCTCCACACCGGGACGCAATTGGAGCAAATTCTCGTAGTTCCGCCCGTTCAGCGGCAGATCGTTGATCTCCGCGTTGCTGAGCGTGCCGCCCAAAGTGGAGGATGTGGTGTTGACCAGGGGAACTTCGTCGGTAACGATCACCGTCTCGGAAACCTGTCCGGTCGGGAGCGAGATGTCGACGCGCAAGTCCTGCGCAACTTCGACGCCGATGTTCACGCGCTCCACGGTTTTGAAGCCCTTTGCTTCTGCGCGAACTTTGTAAATCCCGGGTTGTAATTCGGGGACGACGTAGTCCCCGGAGGCATCGGAGGCCACGGCTCGAGTGGTGCCGCGCTGAAAATCGGTGACGACTACCGCGGCTCCAGCCACAGCTGCGCCGGACTGGTCGGAAACAGTCCCGAGAATGCGGCCCGTGGTAGTTTGAGAAATAAGGGGAACAGCCGCGGCGAGCACCAGGCAGGCAATGCCTAAAATCCGAATGCCATTCGACGGAGAATGCATTACGACCTCCAAATCCTAAAGAGGATGGAAGAATGTTTGACCGCGCAACTCGCGACCAGTTTCGATCTGCAAATAAAAATCTGGCGAATGGAAGGTATAGCCTTGACGTGGGCTACCCGTCAAGTAGTATTGTGGTCCAACCACAAAACAGCTGACCGCAACAGGCGGCTGGTTGCGGCCTGAGCAACTCAGGGATTACCTACCCAGCTAAAAGGGAAGAATCAAGCATGGCGATAGCGACCACCAATCCCACGACCGGCGAAGTCGTGAAACGTTTCGAGCCGCTTACGTCGGCGCAAATTGAGCAGAAGTTGCAGTTAGCTGCCACTGCGTTCCGAAGCCATCGGCGGACTTCGTTCGCGGATCGTGCGACCAAGATGATGCGCGCGGCTGAGATTTTGGAAAAAGAAAAAGACGAGTGCGCTCATTTGATGACACTCGAAATGGGCAAGCCTCTGAAGGCCGCAGTGGCCGAGGCGCTGAAGTGCGCAACCGGCTGCCGCTACTATGCCGAAAACGCCGAAAAGTTTCTGGCCGACGAAATTGTGGAAACCGGAGCGAAGCGCAGTTTCATTCGCTATCTGCCGATTGGTCCAATCCTGGCCATCATGCCCTGGAACTTCCCCTTCTGGCAGGTGTTTCGTTTTGTGGCGCCGGCGTTGATGGCGGGCAATGTTGGACTGCTGAAGCATGCTTCGAACGTTCCGCAGTGTGCGCTGAAGATTGAAGAAATTATCCGCCGCGCCGGTTTTGCCGAAGGCGTGTTCCAGACGCTGCTGATCGGCTCGGGGCCGGTCGATGGAATTCTGAACGACCCTCGGGTGGTCGCCGCGACTTTAACGGGCAGTGAGCAGGCGGGGATTCAAGTGGGAGTTTCCGCAGCCAAACGAGTCAAGAAAGTTGTGCTGGAACTGGGCGGCAGCGATCCTTTCATCGTGATGCCGAGCGCCGATCTGGAAACGGCGGTTGCGACTGCCGTCGACGCGCGGGTTCAGAACAACGGTCAGTCGTGCATCGCGGCCAAACGCTTTATCGTGTCGGAGAAAATTGCCGACGAGTTCGAGCGCAAGTTCGTCAAACGCATGCAGGAGTTGCGCGTGGGTGATCCGTTTGAGGAGAGCACACAGCTTGGCCCGCTGGCCAATGCCGACGCTGTTACTTCTCTTGATGCCGACGTGCAAAAAACTGTGGCCGCGGGTGCGCGAGTTCTGACCGGCGGCCATCCGCTGAAACGTCCAGGCAACTTCTACGCGCCGACGGTGCTCGCCGACATTCCGAAAGATTCACCGGCCTACAAGGAAGAATTCTTTGGTCCGGTGGCGTCAATTTTTCGCGTGAAGGATGTGGATCAAGCCATCCAAATTGCTAACGACAGCCGCTTCGGGCTCGGCGCGAGCGCATGGACCAACGATCCGGCGGAAACCGAACGGTTCATCAACGAACTCGATGCCGGCATGGTCTTCCTGAACAAGATGGTGGCTTCCGACCCGCGCCTGCCCTTTGGTGGCGTGAAGTTTTCAGGCCACGGGCGCGAACTGGCCGAGCATGGGATCCGCGAGTTTGTGAACATTAAGACGGTTTGGATCCAGTAAGGCAGTTGTATGGTATAGTGGTAGGACCACCATACCGCCATGAATCATCAACTTGGGCAATTGAGGGGTGTAATGACAAACGAAACAGTAGACTCCCTGGACGCCAAGCCCGTCTATCGAACGGTAAAGACGTCGCGCCTGTTCGAGCAGATTGTGCAGCAGGTGGAGGACTCGATTCTCAAGGGCCAGCTCAAGCCGGGCGACCAGTTGCCGGCGGAGCGCGATCTTGCCCAGCGATTTGGGGTTAGCCGCACCGCCGTGCGCGAAGCGGTTAAGACCTTGCGCGAAAAAGGCCTGGTGGAAGCCTACTCCGGTCGCGGCACCTTTGTGACGAATGGGACTTCGCAGGCGATTCGACAGTCGCTGGATTTAATGATCCGCATCAACCAGCAGGAAGGGTCGGCGAACCTGGCCGAGTTGCGGCTCGTTCTCGAACCGGAGATTGCCGGCCTGGCTGCTTCCCGGATTGAGGAACAGCTGCTGAGCACGATGCGCGAATCAGTCGCCGTGATGGATCGCAACCTGCGTGACCCCGATGCGTATGTGGAAGCGGATCTCGATTTCCATTTAGCGTTGGCAGAAGCGGCCGGCAATCCGCTGATTCTGTCGCTTCTGGATTCGATTGTCGGTCTCTTACGTGAGCAGCGCAGCCGCATTTTCAATGTGAAAGGAGGACCGGAGCGGGGACAGTTCCATCACAAGCGAATTCTGGCGGCCGTCGAGCAGCGGGATTCGGAGGCGGCGCGAGAGGCGATGCGCGCCCATCTGCAGCAGGTGCTGGCGGATTCGTCGTCGTTGGGCAATGGGTTGGGCAAAAAGTAGTTCGTGTTTTTTTTTTGAAATCAAGGATTTTCAACATCAAGCTAGATTCATAAGTTCGGCTTCATAAGCGAAAGGGAATTGTTGTATGGCCAAACTTGGATTCATCGGTCTCGGTGTGATGGGCGGCAACATGGTCGCTCGTCTGCTCGAAAAGGGGCACACCGTTACCGGCTACAACCGGACGCGCTCGAAGGCGCGGTGGTTGATCGACAAGGGCATGAAGTTTGCCGAGAATCCGAAGGCCGTGGCGGCTGCGTCGGATGTGACGTTCACCATGGTGACTAACGCCACTGCGCTCTCCGCCGTGACGGACGGGCCGGACGGTTTGCTCGCCGGCATTGGGCCCGGCAAGTTCCACATTGATATGAGTACGGTGAGCCCGGAAGTGAGCCGCGCGCTGGCTGCGAAAGTTCGCGAGAAGGGCGCCGACATGGTGGACGCGCCGGTTTCCGGCAGCGTCATCACTCTGCAACAAGGGAAGCTCTCGGTGATGGTCGGAGGCCGCAAAGAGACTTTCGAGCGCCTGAAACCGTTGCTTCTGGATATCGGGCCAAAAGTCACGCACGTCGGCGACAACGGCGTGGCGCTGTCGATGAAGATCGCATTGAATCTGCAGTTAGCAGTGCAGATGCTGGCTTTTTCCGAAGGCGTCCTGCTGGCGGAAAAGAGTGGGATTCCGCGTGAGGTCGCGGTTGACGTCATGGTACACAGCGCGATCGCATCGCCGATGATTCAGTACCGCGGTCCTTTCGTGTTGCAACAACCCGAAGAGGCATGGTTCGACGTGAACATGATGCAAAAGGACATGCTGCTCGCAATGGATTTGGGCCGCAAGCTCAATGTTCCCGTCCCCACCACCGCCGTCAGCAACGAGTTCCTGACCGCTGCGCGCGCCATGGGTTGGGAGAAGCTGGACTTCGCGGTCATGTTCGACGTACTAGCGTGCATGTCGGGAGTTACTAAGTGAGAGTTCAACAATGACGACCGCTACACAGCCGAGAGAAGCTTCAGAAAAAGTGGACTTATGGCTCCGGATGTACCGGCAGATGGTAGCCATCCGCCAATTCGAAGCGCAGGTCAATGAACTTTACACGCGGGCATTGATGCCCGGCCTGGCGCATCTTTACATCGGTGAAGAGGCGATCGCGGTGGGCGTATGTGAAGCGCTCGAGCGCACCGACTACATCACCAGCACTCATCGCGGTCATGGACATTGTTTGGCGAAAGGCGCTTCCCCGGATCAAATGTTCGCCGAACTGCTGGGCAAGAAGGCCGGGTACTGCAAGGGCAAAGGCGGTTCCATGCACATTGCAGACCCGGCCACCGGCAACCTGGGAGCGAATGCGATCGTATGCGGCAGCGCCGGCATTGCAACCGGCGCAGCATTCTCGGCTCGGCGTCTCGGTAACGGCCGCGTGGCGGTATGTTTTTTCGGAGAAGGCGCGCTCGGCCAAGGCGTGCTGTACGAAGTGATGAATCTCGCCCAGCTTTTCAAGCTTCCGGTGATCTACGTCTGCGAGAACAATCTTTATACGGAATATACGCATTACTCGGAAACTACCGCCGGAGACATCCTGATGCGAGCAACTGCGTTTGGCCTGGAAGCTGCCAGCGTCGATGGACAGGACGTGCGCTCGGTTCACGACATCTCACAGCGCTTGGTGGATCGCGCTCGCCGCGGTGACGGTCCTGCCTTCCTGCTCTGCAATACCTATCGCTATCACGGACATCACGTGGGCGACATCAACCGCGAATATTACCGTTCGAAGCAGGAAGAACAGCTTTGGAAGACGGAGCGGGATCCGATCGCGAATTTCGGGAAGTGGCTGGTGGAGCAGAAACTCGCCGATGTGGCGGCGCTTGATCAAATGCAGGCTGAACTTGAGTCCGAGATGAAGAAGGCAGTCGACTTCGCCGTGGCGGCGCCGTATCCGGCCGTCGACGAAGTGGCAGAGGATGTTTATGCCTGAAACTGGTCTTCACGCGCAAAACGATCGGGAGCTGACATTCGCGCAGGCGATTCGCGAGGCGCTGGCCGAAGAGATGCGCCGCGATGCGACCGTGTGCATCATGGGTGAGGATGTCGCGGAGGCGGGCACTCCCTTTAAAGTTCTCTCCGGCCTCCTCGAGGAATTCGGCAAAGACCGCGTGCTCGACACGCCGATTTCCGAAGCCGGCTTCACCGGACTTGCCGTGGGCGCGGCCATGACTGGATTGCGTCCGGTGGTCGACATCATGTTCGGCGACTTCGTCACCTTGACCATGGACCAGATGGTAAACCAGGCCGCCAAGGTCCATTACATGTCGGGCGGAAAGTGGAAAGTGCCGATGGTGATGCGCACGACCATGGGAGCGACTCGCCGCTCCGCAGCGCAACACTCGCAGTCGCTGCATGCGTGGTTCTGCCACGTTCCGGGTTTAAAGGTGGTTCTGCCTTCGACTCCGTACGACGCCAAGGGACTGCTGAAGGCAGCGATTCGCGACGAGAATCCAGTGGTCTTCTTCGAAGACAAGATGATGTACAAGCTCAAAGGCGCGGTGCCCGCGGACGACTACACGGTTCCGCTGGGCGTGGCGGATGTGAAACGCGTGGGAGAGGACATCACTCTGGTTGCCACCAGCAGTATGGTGCAAGTAGCGCTGGGCGCGGCGAAGCTGCTGGAGGAAGTCGGAATCAGCGCTGAAGTGGTCGATCCGCGCACCATGTGGCCGCTCGACGACAAGACTCTGATTGAATCGGCGAAGAAGACATCGCGGGCAATCATTCTCGACGAAGGTTACGAGCGCTATGGCGTCACCGCCGAGCTTGCTTCGGTGATTGCCACAGGCGCATTCTACGATCTGGACGCACCGGTCAAGCGGATGGGCGCGATGCATGTTCCAATTCCGTTCTCGCCGCCTTTGGAAGATGTAACCGTGCCGACGGAGCAGACCGTGTTCGAGGCCGCGCGTACGCTCTGCGGACGGTAAGAGAGGTCAGAGGTTAGAGGTCAGACTGCAGAACCTCGAACTGTGGTACGTAGGTTTTCACCTCTGCAATCTGACCTCTAACCTCTGACCTGCTCTCTCAGGAGGAATTCTATGGCTCTGCCCACATATGGAACGATGGCGGTGGATTGGGAAAACCGGGTTGACTTCGATCGCCTGCGCCGCGAACGGCTGGCGCGCGCCAAGGAACTCCTCGTAAAGTCCGAGATGGGCGCGCTGTTGTGCTTCGACATGAACAATGTCCGGTACCTGACCGCAACCCACATCGGTACCTGGGCTCAGGACAAAGCGAATCGCTTCACCCTCCTTCCACAGAATGACGAGCCGATTTTGTGGGATTTCGGATCGGCGGCGAAACACCACCAATTGCATTGTCCCTGGCTCGGAGAGCGGTCGCGTGCCGGAATCTCCATGTTGCGCGGCGCCATGACGCCGGAGATGGGTCGCGCCGAAGATGTGGCCAAGAAAATTCGCATCGAGCTTGAAATGCGCGGCCTGCATAAAGAACCTGTCGGCATCGACATCATCGAATTGCCGGTCCTCTTTGCTTTGCAGAAAGAAGGGATCAAAGTCGTCGACGGTCAGGCGCTCATGTCGGAAGCGCGTCTCATCAAGACGCGTGACGAGATCAGTTTGCTCAACCACTCCGCCATGATGGTTGATGCCGCCTACGACGAACTCTATCGCGCGATGAAGCCGGGCATGAGCGAAAACCAGGCGGTGGGACTGGTGAGCAAGGTGCTCTACGATCTCGGTTCCGAGTACGTGGAAGCCGTCAATGCAATCTCGGGAGAGCGCTGCAATCCGCATCCGCACGTTTTCTCAGACCGCGTGCTGCGTCCGGGAGACCCCGTGTATTACGACATTCTTCACTCCTACATGGGATACCGCACCTGCTACTACCGCTGTTTCACCATCGGATACGCCTCGCACGCGATGAACGACGCCTATAAACGGTGCAGGGAATACCTCGACGCAGCGATTGAACTCGTGCGGCCGGGGCGGACTACGGCCGAGATTGCGTCGGTGTGGCCGAAAGCGCAGGAGTTCGGTTTTCCTAACGAAGAAGCGGCTTTCGCGTTGCAGTATGGCCACGGGATTGGCCTCGCCATTTGGGAGAAGCCAGTGATCAGCCGCCTCGTTTCGCTCGAACATTCCTGCGAAATCAAGCCGGGGATGGTGTTTGCGCTGGAAACTTTCTGGCCCTCGACCGATGGCTGGAGCGCCGCTCGCATCGAGGAAGAAATTGTCGTCACCGAAACCGGCCACGAGGTCATCACGCGCTTTCCGGCCGAGGAGCTTCTGGTTGCCGGCCGACACTATTTCACGGTGGATGGTCCGCTGCCCGCAATTCGAGAAACGGAATCGAAACCGAGCACGCGCGTGCGCGAAATGATCGAAGCAAGCGCCCGACAGGAACGAGTTGGCGTAGGCGACTAGAAGCGCTCCCGTAGAGACGCGGCTTGCCGCGTCTAAGGACGACCACAGCCCATAGGGTCCGTCACCCCGAACAACGGTGGCAGCAGTCGGAGACGAGGCAAGCCTCGTCTCTACCGAAGTTTCTAAATGGTTATCTAACTATGGCGATCAGCGTTGTTATGCCCGCGCTCGAAATGGCTCAGGAAACTGGCAAGCTCATTTCGTGGCTGAAAAAAGAAGGTGAGTCCGTCGCCAAAGGTGAGCCACTGCTGGAGATCGAAACCGACAAAGCAGTGATGGAGATCGAATCGCCAGGTGACGGCGTCCTCGCTGGCGTCAAGATCGAGGCTGGAGCCGAAGTGCCCGTAGGGCAAACCATCGCCTGGATCGTGCGTCCCGGAGAAGTTCCTCCGGGGGATGAAGTGGCCGTCGAATCGGGAAGAAAGACCGCGGCCGTTCCCGCGGCCTCTGCGATTTCAACGGCGGCATCGGCAAATCAATCGGCGACTTCAGTGCAATCCGCAGCGCCGTCAGCAACCCAGCCCGTCAAGATTTCCCCCAAAGCGCGCCGTCTCGCCAGCGAACGCGGCGTAAATCTCGCCGAAGTCCGCGGCTCGGGGGCCGGCGGAGAAATTCTTGCTTCCGATATTCTCGCCGCTGCGGAATCCAAAGCCAGCGTGCCGGCTCCTACGTTTGACAACAGCAGCCCCATCTCGCGCCTGATGGCGGAGCGCACCACGCAGAGCTGGACGACCGTCCCTCATTTCTTTGTTACCCGCGAGGTGGATGCGGGCGCTCTGAACGAGGCCCGGCAGAAGCTCGGGCCGGAAATTGAAAAGTCACTCGGACTGAAATTAACGCACACCGATCTCCTGGTAGCGCTAGTCGCCCGCGTTCTCCTGAAGCACCCGCGAGTGAACGCAAGCTGGACCCGCGAAGGTGTCCACGCAAATCCCGAGATCAATATCGGAATAGCGATGGCGGTGGACGACGGGGTGGTGGCTCCGGTGATCCATAATGCCGACAAAGCAGAACTGGGCGACATCGCGGTGCAGCGACGCGATCTTACGGAACGGGCGCGCGGCGGCAAGTTGCGTCCGGCCGACATCTCCGGTGGCACCTTCACCATCAGCAATCTCGGCATGTTCGGGGTGGACGCCTTCACCGCGATTATCATTCCTCCCCAGGCCGCGATCCTTGCGGTCGGACGTATCGCGGACCGAGTCGTGCCGGTCGGTGACGGCCCTGAGGCTCACGCCGGCGTCCGTTCCATGATGACGTTGACGCTTTCAAGCGATCATCGCGTCGTGGATGGCGCGCGGGCAGCGGAGTTTCTCCGGAACCTGGCCGAGGCGATCGCCAACCCAGAGCAGTGGCTAAGCTGACCGCTGCGCCTGATCTGAGTTAAAATCACCCGCTGGCATTCCTGCGTGGGGGTCTCAATGTTTACAACACTAACGTTCACAACACCGTTTCAATGCCTTGTGGGTCGAACGACAATTGTCTTGCTGGAGATCTTGCTTGCTGTGTCTACGTTCGCCCAGGATTCCCCGTCCAAAGTTAGCGGACAAGTGTTGACGCGAGCGCCAACCGCGGAGACTGATTCCACGCGAGCGCCGCTGGTCCTAACGCTGCAGGACGCCCTCGCCCGCGCCAAAGCTAACGACCCGCAGTTTCGTGCTGCTCTCACAGAACTGGGGATCGCTCATCACGACACAGTGCAAAGCCGCGCGCAACTGCTGCCGAACGTCAACTACAACATGCAGTACATCTACACGCAGGGAAACGGTACCTCCACCGGACGCTTCCTGGCCAACAACGGCGTCCATGAATACATCGCGCAGGGCAATGTTCATCAGGCGCTTTCACCGGGGATGTTCGCGGAATATCGAAAGGCCGCAGCGGCCGAGGCGCTGGCTCGCGCCAAATCGGAAATTGCGACACGCGGTCTGGTCGTCACCGTCGTGCAGGCTTACTACGGATACGTTGTGGCGCAGCGCAAGTATGCAACCTCGCAAAAGGCGGCTTCGGAAGCGGACCACTTTTTCGGGATCAGCCAAAAGCTGCAGAACGGCGGCGAGGTCGCGCGTTCCGACGTGATCAAAGCCCAGATTCAGAATAATCAGACACAGCGCGATCTGCAGGATGCGCTTCTGGCGATGAACAAGACCCGCCTCGATCTTGCCGTGCTGCTCTTTCCAAATTTCGACGAGAACTTCTCGGTGGTGGATGACTTGCGTCTGCCTGATCCGTTGCCGAGTTTTGTCGAAGTGCAGGCCGCCGCCACCAAGAACAATCCGACGCTTCGTGCCGCCTTGGCCAGCTTGCGGCAAAGCAACCAGGAGGTGAGCGTCGCGTGGACAGCCATGCTGCCTTCCATAACCCTCGATTATTTTTATGGCATTGACGCCAATCAGTTCGCGGTCCGCGATCGAAATGGGTTCCGCAACCTCGGGTACGGGGCGACTGCGACCCTGCAATTGCCTATATGGAGCTGGGGAGCTGGCGCCAGCAAGATAAAACAGGCGGATCTAAAGCGCCAGCAGGCTAATGTCGAATTGAGCTTCGCACAGCGCCGGCTGCTGGCCGATCTGCGGTCGTTCTACGAGGAAACCGGGACGTTGCGCGCGCAGCTCGAATTGCTGAGTCAAACAGCGGAACTTGCCGCTGACAGTTTGCGTCTCACTACTTTGCGCTATCAGGCGGGAGAAGCCACGGTTCTTGAGGTCGTGGACGCTCAAAATACTCTTACGGCGGCGCGCAATGCGTATGATGATGGACAGGTTCGTTTCCAGGTCGCCCTCGCGAACCTGCAAACGCTGACGGGGAGATTCTAGAAAGCTAATGATCCAGGCCGGGAACGAACTCTTGCGTCACGCCTCCAGCATCTCGCCGAACTACCGCCGGATTCGGAGTAAAACCCGCGCCCGCGGCCGTCTCGGCGCTGCGCGACTTCGCCTCGTCTTCATCCTTTCGCTAGCCGCAATCATCACTGTTATTGCGTCCGGCTTCGGCTGCTCCTCCGAGAAGCCGGCGGAGCCGACGGTCGGCGTTCAGGTGGTTCCGGTCAAGAAGGCGACCATCGAGCAAACGGTGACGTCCGAAGCCGTACTGTTCCCGCTCGCACAGTCGGCAATTGTTCCCAAGATCAGCGCGCCGATTAAAGCGTTCTATGTAAATCGCGGCGGCAAGGTTCATGCCGGACAGTTGCTCGCCACATTAGAGAATCGCGACTTGGCCGCCGCTGCTCAAGACAACCAAGGATCGTATGATGAGGCACAGGCCGCCTATGCGATCGCGACCGCCTCCACTTTGCCGGAAGAGATCCAGAAAGCGCAAGGTGATACGCAGGCGGCGAAGGTGGCGCTGGAAGCCGAGCAAAAGCTTTACGACAGCCGTCAGGATCTCTACAAGCAAGGCGCGCTTCCCCGCAAAGACCTCGATCAGGCCGCTGTCGCTCTGACGCAGGCAAAAAATCAGTACGAACTTGCGCAGCAGCATCTCGATGCGCTGATGGCCGTGAGCAAGCAGCAGGAACTCAAATCCGCTGCCGGCCAATTGCAATCGGCAAAGGGCAAGTATCTTGGAGCCGCGGCGCAGTTGAGTTACTCGGAAATCCGCAGCCCGATCAATGGCGTAGTCACCGACCGTTCCTTGTATCCGGGAGAAATGGCCGCCGCGGGAACGCCGCTGCTCACCGTTATGGACACAAGCTCGGTGATTGCCCGTGCTCATATTCCGCAAGATCAGGCAGCACTGTTGAAGGTCGGCGACAAGGCAACGATTACTGTCCCGGGCGAAGAAGATCCGATCGAAGGGAAAATTACCGTCGTCAGCCCGGCGCTCGATCCCAACAGCACGACCGTCGAAGTCTGGGTTAAAGCAGATAATCCGAAGGGACGTTTGCGACCGGGAACGAGCGTGCAGATTTCCATGCTGGCGCGTTCGGTGCCGAGCTCGCTTGTCATTCCGGCGGCAGCGGTCCTGACATCTCCGGACGGAAGCAACTACGTCATGGCCGCGGGCTCCGACAATAAGGCTCACCAGAAGGTGGTGAAGACGGGAATCCGGCAAGGCGATCAGGTGCAGATGCTCGAAGGCCTCGCTGAAGGAGATCGTGTGATCACATCCGGCGCCTACGGGCTGCCCGACAATACTAAGATTCGCATCGAAGCTGCCCCAGAGTCCGGCAAGAGTGAGTCCGACAAGAGCGAGAGGCCATCTGCCGGAAAAGAGCCCGAGAAGGATGCCAAGTAGCGCGATGGCTGCCAGTGCTGAGCAGCAAGATATTTTTGGAAAGCAAACCGATTTTGATGAGGTATTCGCGGCATGACTACAAAAAGGAACACGGTCCTCAAAACAACGCTCCGGCAAAAAGCCCAGTTAATGTCGGGTTCGGAGATTGAGCGCACGCTGGTGCGGCTCGCTCACGAAATCCTGGAAAAGAACGGTGGTGTCGATGGCTTGGGCCTGGTCGGAATTCGCCGTCGCGGAGTTCCCATTGCCGAGCGGCTTGGCAAAATGATTCAGCAGGTCGAAAAGAAAAAGGTTCCCGTCGGCACGCTCGATATCACGTTCTATCGTGACGACCTTTCCACACTTGGGCCGAAGCCCGTGGTGCAGGAAACGGAAATTGGTTTTTCCATCGAGGGTAGAAAGATCGTGCTGGTGGACGATGTACTTTATACCGGCCGCACGACGCGCGCCGCCCTCGACGCCCTTTTTTCGCATGGCCGCCCGAGCCTGGTGCAATTGCTAGTGTTGATTGATCGCGGCCATCGCGAATTGCCGGTCGAGGCCACGTTCGTCGGTCGAACCGTGCAGACGACCGACAGCGAAGTCATTGAGGTCAAGTTAACTGAGATCGACGATGCGGAGAAGGTTCTGCTGATGGAAAGGTGAGAACTTTCTCCTAGAAAATCTCGTACAGTCACCTTGACGCGGGGTCCTTTCCCGCCACAATTCAGCTCCGGCGGAGGTCCATTCCCATGGACACACCTATCTCAGCAGTTCAGATGGCTAGTGCGTCGTCCGGTAGGCTTCGGTGCTGGATAGAGTTTCTGATCCTGGGTCTCGGAGTTCCCGCTGCGTTTTGGGTTATTACTAAGCTCATTTCAACTTCCGTCCCCGCGGCGGTTCACGGCACTCCTGGGCAGCGCTTCCTGCTTTGGATTGCTGGAGGTGTGATCGTCGAATGGTCCTTTGTAATCGTGCTCTGGTTTGTATTGCGGACCCGCGGATCCTCCTTTAAAGATCTCGGCGTTTGGCGCTTGGGAACATGGCCCGCCTGGGGCATGGCTCTCGTAGTTGCAGCTCTTACTATCGGCAGCAATCTTCGGTTCCTGCCCCGAATGCACGTTCCTATCTCGTATGCATTCTTACCGCGTGGATTTCACCTTGTTGCTGCGCTTCTTTTGGGAATCACCGCCGGATTCTGTGAAGAAGTGCTGTTTCGCGCCTTTCTAATGACCGAATTCGCTGAGGCGGGCTACGGCAAAGTCATACAGGTCCTTATGCCCGGCGTGGCGTTTGGACTAGCACACGCCGGCTACCTAAATCAGGGCTTTCTCCCTTGGCTCGGCATCGCGGTGCCCACCGCGTTCATTGGCATGATGTGGGGCTTCGCTTATCTCCTGGGACGCCGCGGCTTGGTTCCCGCGATGGTCTCTCACTTTTTGAACGACGCGACAGCGCTTCCCTGGATCACTTTCTTCATGATCACTGCTCATTAGCGAGAACACGGATCAGAATCAAGCCTGCTCAGATCGTTTCAGCAGCCCGCTAGGCCCGTTTCTCTGTCCACTCCGCATCAAATCGCGCACGGTCATAGAAAGACTTCTGCGTCCCCACACCGGTAGTCGAAAGGCCGGCGAAAAGGTTGGCGCGCTTAACCGCTTCCCGCTCCGGAAGACCTTCACCAAGGAAGGTCGCGAAGCTGCCAATAAAAGCGTCGCCGGCTCCGGTGGTATCCACGCTCTTCACGCTAAACGCGGGGACGTGCTCCATGCCTTCACTTCCGGCAAGCAGCGAACCATTGGCGCCCAGAGTGATGATCACTCGCCGAATCCCGTTGGCAAGAAGCTTGGCCGCACACCGCTTGGCATCGTCGAGATTGCGCACCGGCATGCCGGAAATCGCCTCGGCCTCACTCTCGTTGGGAACAAAGTAGTCGAGATCGGCCACCGCCTTGATGTCGATGGGCTGCGCTGGAGCCGGGTTCAAGATGCAGCGGATGCCGTTTTTTCGAGCAAACTTGATGGTGTAATACACGGTCTCCAGCGGGATCTCGAACTGGAGAACGATGCAGTCGGCGCTCTTCAGAGTATCCGCAGCGGCATCCACGTCGGCAGGTTTCAATTCGTCATTCGCGCCTTTAACGACGATGATCCGATTCTGGCCGGAAGGATCGACGAAGATGGGCGCTACTCCGCTGGAAACGCCGGTTACCTGGCGCACGTGCGTCGTATCGATCCCTAGTTTTTCAAAGTTCTTGATGGTTGACGGACCAAACAGATCGTCCCCGACCCGCGCCACCATGAAGACGTCGGCTCCGCAGAGCCGCGCGGCAACGGCCTGGTTTGCGCCTTTCCCCCCGAACCCCAGATCAAACTTTTGACCAAAGATGGTTTCCCCTGGCTTCGGAAACTGATCTGAGAACGTCGTCAAATCAACATTGGCACTACCCACTACCGCGATGCGAGGACGCTTTGCCATAATTTTCTGGTTTGAAGTGAGGAAGGCAGAGTGTAGTCAGGCGATCATGGCTGTGTCAACCGGTGCAGGCACGTCAAGGGCAACCACAGGGGGACACAGGGGTATCCATCGCAGTTCCTTGAGAAGCTCGGTGCCTCCTGTGGTTATCGCCCTTTTTGACGGTGCAAGCTCATTCATCTGGCATCCGCCCGCGCTCTTGAGTATTCTTTTCAAGATGGCCACCGTCTCGCTATGCGAACTGTTGGGCTCGACCGTATATGACGCCTCCGGTGCCGCCAGCGGCCGTGTGCGCGAGGTAGCCATCGCCCCACAGGAGGACCGGTCGCGCGTTGCCTCGCTGATCGTCAAGACGTCTGCGGGAAACCGCGTGTTGCCCTTGACTGCTGTTTCCGCGATCAATGGCGGCATTCGAGCCTCCACTGCGGCCGCGGAATGGACTTCGGCGGATGGCTCCGAAGGGCTCTTGCTGCTTAGTCGGGATTTGCTGGATCAGCAGGTGATTGACGTTCACGGCCGCAAAGTTGTGCGCGTGAACGACGTAGATTTTTATCGCGACATCGCGCAGAAGCACGCTGTTTTGAAAGTTGAGGGAGTGGATGTGGGCGCGCGAGGCGCGGTTCGCCGCCTCCTCAAAGGCGTGGTCCCAGCCGCTCTCCTTCGTGCATTGCTCCTGCGGATCCCTCCCCGCGATATTCCCTGGGACTTCGTGGATATCATCGAGACCGACCCCGCCCGGCGCGTCAAGCTGAAGATTTCGCATGAGCGGCTGGCGAAACTGCATCCGGCCGACATCGCCGATATTGTGGAGAGTCTTGCTCCCGATGAGCGCGAAGCAGTGTTCGAAACGCTGGACGAGGACGTCGCCGCAGGCGCGTTGGAAGAACTCGAACCCAAAGTGCAGAAAGCGGTCGTGGAATCGCTCGATTCCGACCGGGCCGCCGACATTGTCGAGGAGATGGAACCGGACGCGGCTGCCGACCTCTTAGGCGACCTCTCCGATGAGCGGACGGAAGAAATTCTGGTGCAGATGCAGCCCCAAGAGCGCCAGGAAGTCACCGACCTGCTCGAGTTCAAAGAAAATACCGCCGCCGGACGTATGACCACCGAGTTCATCGCATTGCCGGTGACGGCCACAGCCAACGATGCGATCGAGGCGATGCGCAAGTTTGAAGGCCGCATGGAAAACATGAGCACCATTTATCTGACCGACTCTCACGGAACGCTCGCTGGCGCAGTGCCGCTGGTGAAGATCGTTCTAGCGCCCTCAACGACTCCGCTGCTGGCTTTGGCTCAGGAGCCCCTGATTTCCTGCCGCGAAAACGCGAAAGAGAAGGAATTCGCCGAACTCTTTGACAAGTACAACCTGCTGACATTGCCAGTGATCGACGAACATAATCGCTTAACCGGCGTGATCACGCCGGATGACGTGATCGCGATGCTGCGCTCAAAGCTGTAGTTATTCTTTCCACGTGTTGAGACCGGGCTTGCCCCATCTCACCTTGCGTCAGGAGACGCGGCAAGCCGCGTCTCTAGGGAAAATCTGCCGCGTCCGCAACCTCGCACAAAAGTTTCCCTTTTTTGCAGATTCACCTATCCAGACGACGCTTTATACATTTATGCTGATCGTTCTGTTTTGCCAATTTGACCGTCCCTGTGGCCTGTGCGCATGAAATTTCTGAGAAGTTGGAAGTTCCGGCTCCTGCTGTTTTTCGCTGTCGTAGGACCGGGCTTCATCACCGCGAATGTCGACAACGATGCCAACGGCATCTTGACGTATTCGCAGGGCGGCGCGCAGTTCGGCTACCTGCTCTTGTGGACGATGATCCCGACTACGATCGCCCTGATCGTAGTTCAGGAGATGTGCGCCCGTATGGGAGCGGTTACAGGCAAGGGTCTGAGCGATCTGATCCGGGAAGAATTCGGCCTGCGCGTTACGTTCCTGATGATGCTCGGGATTCTGATTACAAATTTCGGAAACGTCGTGGGCGAATTTATTGGCATTGTGGGAAGCATGGGGCTGTTCGGAGTCTCAAAGTACATCGCGGTGCCGATCTGCGCCGTAATCGTCTGGTTGATCGCTGTCAAAGGGCAGTACAAAAGCGTGGAGAAGGTTTTCCTGGCGGCTTCGTTTTTCTACATTACTTACATATTTGCCGGAGTGCTG
This sequence comes from uncultured Acidobacteriaceae bacterium, assembly GCA_963789205.1. GTDB lineage: Bacteria > Acidobacteriota > Terriglobia > Terriglobales > Acidobacteriaceae > Acidiflorens. The sequence goes on along the minus strand of CAWBJV010000003.1, from coordinate 383,511 downwards.
GCGAAGCCAGCATGGATCGAGGCGGTGAAGGCCACGGTCAAGCCTCCGCAGATGGCGGCTTTCAGGCAGGGTCCGTACCTCTACATGGTGATTGGCATCGTTGGAACTACGATCGCGCCCTGGATGCAGTTCTATCTGCAGTCGTCGATCGTGGAAAAAGGAGTCACACGGCGGCAGTACAACACCTCGAGGCTCGATGTGATCGTGGGCTGCATCTTCACCGACGTGGTTGCCTGGTTCATCATTGTGGCCTGCGCGGCCACGCTCTACCTGCACGGCAATCGTGACATTCGCGACGCTGCCGACGCCGCTCAGGCTCTGCGACCCTTAGCGGGCGACTGGGCGTACATCCTGTTTGCTCTGGGGCTGTTCAACGCATCGCTTTTTGCAGCGTCGATTCTGCCACTTTCGACGGCCTATACGGTTTGTGAAGGATTGGGTCTCGAGTCAGGCGTGGAACGCAAATTTTCCGAAGCCCCCGCCTTTTATTGGCTCTATACCGCGCTTATTATCGCCGGGGCGGCTGTTGTCCTGATACCCGGTCTTCCGCTAATCAAGATCGCCGTATTTTCGCAAGTGGTCAACGGCGCAGTATTACCCTTCGTGTTGATTTTCATGTTGTTGCTCATCAACAAGAGAGAACTGATGGGCGAATACGTGAATAAACGCACCTTCAACATCATCGCCTGGGCGACCACCGTGATTATGATTGGATTGACGGTGCTGTATGTCTACGGCCAGGTACACGGCGGGGCGGGATAGAGCGTCTCAGATAATTTTTCCGGCCGCCAAATCCTTCACCAGTCCCAAGTCGGCTTCGAGGAAATCGAGCGCTAACAATTCCTGCCGCGTCACCCACCGGATTTCGCGAAAGATTCGGTTCTCAATTTCACCCTGGTAGTTGCGCACTTCGAAGAACCGCAGCTCCACCGACCCTCCACCCGGATACTCATGGACGATGCGGGCGACCTCCGTGCCGACCTCCGCCACGATCCCCAGTTCTTCCTCCAGTTCCCGGCGCATCGCATTGCGCGGCTGCTCGCCTTCTTCGATCTTGCCTCCGGGAAATTCCCATTTGAGCGGCATTGGCTGATGCCGCGTCCTCTGGCAAGCGAGGATGAGGCCATCTTTCAGGATCAGCGCGGCTACGACTCGTTTCATGAGGTTCAAGAATGCGGGACTGGTTGCTAATCCTAAACTAAGCCGCCACGGATCATTGTCGCAACGGAGAGCTGGACCCGGCGCCGGGCTTGGACGGGCGAGACGCCCGTCCCTCCACTTGCGTAATAGAACGGAGCCCCGGCTGTGGACCGAATACTGCGGGATGAATCGCACCCGCCAGCGCGCGCAACCCCGAAACCAGTGTGGGCGCGGGAGTGTTCAAGAGTTCGTCGGAGATGCAATACACCTGCGAATTCCGCACTGCGCTGGTGTCCGCCCAGCCCCTTTCATTAGAATTGGCGATCTTCGCCAAGGGCACGCGATCGCCAGCCCCGCACCAGGCGGCGATGATAACTTCTGGATCTAGTCGAGCGATTTCTTCGGCCGAGCACTGCGCTCCCGCCTTGCCCAGAAACTCGCCACCAGCCGCGTGCAGCAGTTCGGCCACCCACGGCTGCGATGCGATGATGGGCTTGCCCCACTCTTCCGAGAACACGCGCTTTCTGGGAAGGCCTGCGGTCTGACGGCGCATGTCTTCGATTGCCTGTTGCATATTGGAAATCACTTTCGCACCCCGCTCACCGGCACCAACGGCAGCGGAGATCAACGCGATGTCGGTGTAGATGTCGCCCAACGTGCGCGGCGCCAGACCAAGAAAGCGAATGCCTGCCTTGAGGATTTCGACGACCGCGGCCTCCTGGTAGGGAACAGCAGCAATCACAAGGTCGGGCCCGGCAGCGAGAATCTCGCTGGCCTTTGAAGTCCACGAGTCGGCAATGATCAGTCGATTGCGATCTCTCACTTCCGGAACCACGTCGGCACAGTACTTCGTGCAAGCCACGACGCGATCCAATTCGCCGACGCTGGCCAGGATCACTGTTGCGCTGGGTTGCAGGCAGGCGATTCGCTGCGGATTGTGCGAGTCGGGCACGCTCCCATTGTAGGGGAGCACTCGTAGGGGACGCGAAATCATGAGTTCAGCGCATTACAATCTTCGTGTGTATTCTCCCGAACTTCTTGACCATTTTCAGAACCCACGAAACGCGGGTGAGGTTGAAGCTTCCGACGCCACCGCGCAATTGGAGAACCCCGCTTGCGGAGATATTCTTGAACTCACACTTAAATTGGAAGGCCATCGCATCGCCGACATTCGCTTTCGCGCCAAAGGCTGCGTTCCGGCGATGGCTTGCGGCTCAGCGATTACCGAGTTGGTCAAAGGCAAAAATGTAGACGAAGCGCGGCGCGTCAGCAGGGAAGAGGTAGTTCGCAAAGTCGGGGGCCTGCCGCAGGCCTCCGCCCATGCCAGCCACCTGGCAATGGACACACTCGCCGCGCTCTTGCGGAAGCTCTGACTGCATGAATCGTCGACCGAAACAGGCCAGAGAGAGACGCTCAACTAAAGCCCCGACTGCTGGGAGAATTCTCTGAAGCGTCGTCGATGACCGAGAAGGTGCAGGGATCCTTCGACTCCGCAGGGACTTCACTTCGTGAAGTCCCTGCTCTGCTCAAGATGACACAGGTATTGAGCACTACCGAAAAGCGTGGTTTGTCTCCGGCTGATACACCGTCCAGCGGTTGGCGACCGCGATCTCTTTTAGATCCGGATTTGGGTTGATCGCGAATGGGTGCCTGGACATGGTTAACATCTCGCGATCCCAGATCGCGTTGCCGAATGCGCAATCGGGCACATGATCGGGAGACGACTTGAGCACGGATCGAATTGCCTCGGACTTGCCAGGACCGCTGGGAACTCGAATAAGGCGGTCGGTGATGGTGCCGTTTTCGATAGCCACTTCGGCGGCGAGGATGCGATTTTGCGGGATGCCGAAGCTGCGCATGCCGGAGCGGATGATCCATTGACTCGAAGAAGAGACGGCCCAGACGTCGCATCCGGAGGCGCGCAGGCGCTGCACTAGTTCGCGCATCTCCGGGAAGATGTTGGGGGCAATGGCCTGGGCGAAGTAGGCGTCGCACGCCTGCTGCACTACTTTTTCTTGCAGTCCACGGTGCATGGTGACCATTTCTCCGCACATTACATCTTCGGCGACTTTGGCCGCTTTGTAGTCGGCATAGCGCTGGCGTGCCCATTGCACGATCTCGTCCGACACGAGGCCTTGATTCAGTTCCCACGAGAAGAAGCCTTCCCCAGCGTCTCCGGACCAGAGGGTGCCGTCGCAGTCAAACGTGGCTACGCGCGGTTTGAGGGTGAGTACACTTTCTACGAATTCGGTTTGAATCGGCGTGAGAGGCGTCATGAAATATAGGGCCTTGGCGGGAATTAACTCGATGGCAGAAGCTGTGGCGGTAAATTCAAGGAAGCGTACTGCTCGGGCGTGTCGACGTTGACTGCTACGAGCGGGTCGTCCACCGGAACGTACTCGATCTCACTTTGGTGCGCGTGCTCGACATCGCGCGCATTCGATGTTTCAGGAGCTCTCAGGAACGCTTCGAGCATCTCGCGGCCTGCCAGCATTGGATGCCCGTGCTTTCCCTGGTATTCGGGAATCGCGGCCCATTTCCTGTGGATAGCGGCTTGCTCATACGCGGCTTCCAGCGTTGCAAGGGTCTCCACCCGAACCGGCGGTCGGTCAACGAGCGTGATCATTGCGGCATCGCGGCCGCGGTTTAGAACTTCCCGCAGGCCGACTCGCAATGAGCTGAATTGGCCGCGCGCAGGATCGGGATTGACCACCAGCGACGCGCCATTGGCATACACGATGGGGGACAGGGCGGTTTCGTTCTTGCCGACTACGACGAAGACCACATCGACGTGGGAAAAGAAGAGCCGTATGGCAGCGGAGAGAAACGTGTCGCTGGGCGCCGAACTTGTCGGCTGCGGAGGCCACGGTAGCAGGGCTTTGTCGCGGCCCATGCGTGAGGATTCTCCGGCCGCAAGAATTACTCCGCAAAAAGCCGTGGTCCGCCCCATTAGGGGACGATAACAAAGTGCTGCGACTCTGCCAAGGAGATGAAATGGGTTAACGGCAGGTGTGGCGTTACCCGAAGGTTGGCAGCTTGACCAGGTCGTCGTGGGGAACTCGTTCAACCGGGTGCCCGGCCTTGCGCCAGGCACGCAGGCCACCAGTGATTACGTATACCTTGAATCCGAGCTGCTGTAATTGTTGCGCCACCCGGGCGCTTGTGGCCTCGCGTGCTCAAGTACAGTAGAGATAAATCTCTTGATCCTTGGGGAGGTTTTTGATTTCTTCGACGAGGTTGTTGGGCTCAATGCGGATCGACCCGGCAATGCGTTCGGAGTCGGCGTCGTAGTAGCCGTGGCTGCGGACATCGGCGATGAGCATTTTCTGAGCCGCGCCGGAGGCCAGTCGTTGGGCTAGTTCCTCCGCCTGGATGCGGGGAATCACGTCGAGCAGACGGTACTTGCGATAAAGCCAGATGCGATAGCAGGCGTAGGCGGCGAGTCCGAGGCCGAAGATGACTTCGGCGGCAAAGCCGGCGGAGCGGAGGCCGCGGGTGATGGCGCGGAGCGCGTCACTGAAAAGATATCCCGCGACGGCGTACGCGCCCACGTAGAAAAGCGCGCCGAGGGCATCGAATTGGAGAAAGTCTCCCAGGCGCATTTTCATGCTGCCGGCGAGGGGCGGAGACATAGTATTGATGCCGGGGATGAACTTGGCGAAAAGTAGTGTCTGCTTGCCGCGGCGGTAAAAATATTCTGCCGAGCGCAGAATGCAAGTTTCCGGATTGGCCGAAAGGCGGCACAGAAAGCCGAGCAATGCCCATCCGCTAACTCTGCCCATGAAATAGAGAAGAATATCGCCGGCCATCATCGCCACCACGCCTATGCCGATCACGAAGTACAAATGCAGATCTCCAAAAGCAGTGACTGCGCCGGCGGTCAGGATGGCGAGTGCGGCGGGCAGTGGGAGACCGACCGCCTCGGCGAGGCACACTAACGCCAAGATCAGGTAACCATGATGCGAAATTAAGGAGAGCAAGTCGTTCATGGTGGATGCGTGCCCATTCAGTATAACGCCCCTTTTCGATGCTATTCCGGTCGAGCTCGGTGCAAGAACTCCTGCTACAGTGGTACGACTTCAGGAGCTATAAGTTTAGGAGGAGCCTTTGTCAACCGCGAGCCGACGTTATATCAATCTTCCAAATCGCCCTGCAGGCCTGCCTTTCAGCGACGGTGTGCTGGTGGGCGATACTCTGTATATCTCCGGACGGATTGGCCTCGACCCGGCGACCGGCGAGGCGCCAGGGAGTATCGACGCCGAGATCGAGTTCTTGTTCGACGGCTTCCAGGCTGTTCTCCGCCATGCTGGCATGACCATGGACGACTTGGTATGGGTGCAGATCTATTCGCCGGATGTTTCCTTGTGGCAACAGTTCAACGCTGCCTACGTGAAGCTGTTCTCGCGGGAGTTTCCGGCGAGGGCGTTTCTGGGATCGGGACCACTTTTGTTGAATGGGCGATTTGAGATGCTGGGGATTGCGGTGAAGAGGTAGGACGGTAGCACCTGATTTCAATTTCATCAGATTTTGTCATCCCGAACGAAGTGAGGGATCTGCAGTTCGCCGCAAGATGCAGATCCCTCACTTCGTTCGGGATGACAATTCTAAAAATGGATTTAGTGCCTAGTACTATTTCTCCCGCGCGACAACGAACTCGGGCGCCCACAACAGTGCCCGCTTGATCTCCGAATCGGGAAATGTGCAGATGGCGTTACGCGCTGACTCGGCGTACTGGGCGGCTTCTTTGGAGGCGTAGTCGAGAGAACCATAGCGGTTCAGGATGGTCAGGATATCGGCGTGAGTGACGCCATTGAACGCGCGGTCGTGCAGGACGTTTTCGATTTGATGGCGCTCACCGGGGGTGCAGTGCTCAAGCGCATGAATGACGGCCATCGTGGCTTTGCCTTCACGCAGGTCGCTGGCAACGGGCTTGCCGAGGACACTCTCTGAAGCAGTTAGGTCGAGCACATCGTCCACGATTTGGAAGGCTAAACCAAGCTGGCGTCCGTATTGGCCGAGGCGCTCCTCCTCCTGAGCGGTGGCGCCGCCCAGGATTCCGCCAACTCGCATGCATACCGAGAACAGGCACGCCGTCTTGCGGTAGATCAGATCGAGATGCTCCTGCAGCGAGATCAGCTTGCCTAGCTTCTCCATCTGGAGCAGTTCGCCTTCAACCATCTGCTGGGTCAGTTCGATCAGCACGTCCAGGATGCGGAAATTGCGCTCCTGCACTGCGATCTTGAACGCCTGCATGTAAAGCCAATCGCCGGCCAGCACGCACATTGAGTTGCCCCATTGCGTGTTGGCGGCGGGACGGCCGCGGCGGAGCTGGGCTTCGTCGATGATGTCGTCGTGGACGAGCGTCGCGGTGTGGATGATCTCGACAACCGTCGCGAGCTTTACCGCGCCATTGCCCGTGTAACCGAAAAGCCTGGCAGAGAGCAGCAACAGCGCCGGACGGATTCGCTTTCCCCCGCCGGCGCGGAGGTATTCGCCGATCTCCGTGATCGCCGCGACATTCGAGACGGTGTCACGTCCGAATTGCTCTTCGATGGCGACAATGTCGTCACGCAGAAGATCGAAGATTTCTTTCCCGTTTATGGAGGTCGTCGCGCTCAATGCCTTCAGTTGCTCCGTTTAATCAGTTGCTGCGGTAATTCGTGAACTGCAGATCGATGCCAAAGTCCTGCTGCTTGACCATTGCGATGATTTCCTGCAGTGTATCGCGATCCTTGCTGCTGATCCGCACTACATCGCCCTGGATGGAGGCTTGCGCTTTTTTCTTCGAATTCTTGACGAGCTTCACGATCTCCCGCGCCTTTTCGATCGGGATGCCCTGCTGCAGGGTGATTTTTTGTTTCACTGTGCTTCCGGCGGCTGGCTCCAACGCGCCATAGGTCAAGCCTTTCAGCGGGACGCTGCGTTTGACCAGCTTCTGCTGGAAAACGTCGTTGACCGCCTTCATCTTGAATTCATCGGCGGAGTGCAGCATGATCGCGTCCGTGCCTTCCATCGCGATCTGGGATTTCGAGTCTTTCAGATCGAAGCGAGTGCTGACTTCCTTCATCGCCTGCTGGATGGCATTGGCAACTTCCGCGAGGTCGATTTTGCTGACGATATCGAAACTGTTATCGGACATGGAATAAATCCAGGTGTCAGGTGTCAGGTCTCAGCTATCAGGAAAGGCAAAAACCAGCTTTCCTTAGACTTAATACCCGAGAACTCTTTTCACGGATCGCTCACCCCAAATATGTACCCCTGAGAGTAACAGAAGAGACATTATCCGCGAAGGTTGGGCGCCGGATGTGAGGCGAGGCGGGGCCGCGAAAGCAGGTCCTTCGCTCGCGCAGGATGACAAAATCGTGTGAAACTGCGAGTCAAAGTGTGCGGTCAGCATTGTCCACCGCGAGTCCAAAGAACCTGTAGAAATTCTGGGTGGTTTGCGAGCCGATCTCGTCTGTGGGCAGGCTGCGCTGCTCACCGATCTGGCGGGCTACTTCCTTCACGAACGCCGGTTCGTTGCGTTGGCCGCGATGCGGAATCGGCGCCAGGTAGGGTGAGTCGGTTTCGATCAACATGCGGTCGAGCGGAACAATTTGAGCCGCGTCCCGGATCGGTTGCGCCTTGGGGAAGGTGATGTTGCCTGCAAAAGAAATCATGAAACCCATATCGAGTGCGCGTCGCGCATGGTCGAGGCTGCCGGTGAAGCAGTGCAGAATGCCGCCCAATCCACTGGAACGCCAGTGCTCCGCAATCAACGAAAGGCAGTCGTCCCATGCGTTCTCGCTGTTGTCGGATGGACGGCAATGAATGATGATGGGCAAGTTCGCCGCCTTTGCCAACTCCATTTGCTGCACGAAGACTGTCTTCTGAATTTCTCGGGGCGAGTGGTCGTAAAAATAGTCGAGGCCGATTTCTCCCCAGGCGATTACCCTGGGATGCCGGGCCCATTGCAGCATTTGGGAATCGGCGGCTTCGTTTGCGAGGCTTGCTTCATGAGGATGGATTCCCACGCTCGCCCAGATTCGCGGATACTCCGGCTTGCCGTCGTATTTTTCCGCCAACCTTATCCCGCAATCGGCCGTGTCGGGCCCGTCGCCATTTCCGATTGCTAAATAGGCTTCGATCCCGTTTTGCTTAGCACGCGCCAGTACTTCTGCACGATCGGTGTCGTAACGCTTGCCTTCGAGGTGGGCGTGGGAGTCGATGAACACGGTCGTTGGTCGCTGGTCGTTAGTCGTTCGCTAAATCGGGTGGGGACGGGCGCCGGTCCAAGTCGAGTGCAGCTCGGCAGCGCTATTTCAGCCGGGTGCCGATGGGCACGTCTTCCAGAAAGGTCGCCAGCACGGGCTTGCCCCCTTCGGGCGACGCCGCGACGATCATTCCATTTGATTCCAGTCCTCGCAGTTTTCGAGGCGCGAGGTTCGCCACGATCACGACTTTGCGTCCGATCAGGGTTTCCGGCTCATAAGCCTCTGCAATTCCGGCTACCAGTTGCCGCACTTCGGTTCCGAGATCGACTTCGAGGCGCAGCAATTTGTCAGCGCCCTTTACGCGCTCGGCGGTCTTTACTTGCGCCACGCGCAATTCCACTTTCGCGAAGTCGTCGATGCTTATCTTGCCATCGGGAATTGCCGCGGCGGGCTTGGCGGGCGCGGTCTGGCCGGTCGACATTGCAGCGGGCTGCGGCTGTACGGGCGAGACGCCCGTCGCTCCACTTTGTTCTTCCATTTGCTGCATCCTTTCTACTGCCGATTTGTCTGCCCTTGGAAACACTGGTTGCACCTCGCCCAACTTTGTGCCGAGGCGCAGCTGTCCCCACCGCAATTGCGTGAGGTCGAATTTCTTGATGTCTCCGAGGCCCATCTGCGCCCAGATCTTCGCGGTGGCGTCGGGCATTACCGGATGCGCGAGGGCGGTTACAATCCGCAGAGCTTCGGCGCTGGTGTAGAGGACGGTTGCCAGGCGCGAACGGCTCTCTTCGTCCTTTTTTTCGTCCAGAGCCCAGGGTTCGTTTTCGACGATGTATTTATCTACGGCAGCGACCAGCCCCCAGGCTGCTTCAAGCGCTCGCGAGAACTGGAACTGGTCAAATAATGTGCCGTAGTCGGCGATCACTTTTTTTGCGGCGTCCGCGATGGCGGCGTCCGCCGGGTTGTGCGCTGTGTGCGAGGGATACGGTACTTCACCCTTGAAATACCGCGTGATCATGGTCAGCGTGCGGCTGGCGAGATTGCCGAGTCCATTCGCCAGATCGGAGTTGTAGCGCTGCACCAACGCATCGAAACTAAACGATCCGTCCTGCCCAAAGACCACTTCACGCAGCAGGAAGTATCGGAGGGCGTCGGCGCCGAGCACATCCACGATGGTTTCGGCGCGCACAATATTTCCGCGCGACTTCGACATTTTGCTTTCTTCAAACAGCAGCCAGCCGTGCGCAACGATGCCTTTGGGCAAGGGCAATCCGGCGGCGAGCAGAAACGCCGGCCAGTATACGCAATGGAAGCGCACGATTTCTTTGCCGATCATGTGCACGTCAGCGGGCCAGTACTTGTCGAATTTGGTCGTGTCGTTTGAGCCATAGCCGAGCGCGGTGATGTAGTTTGCGAGCGCGTCGAGCCAGACATAGATCACGTGCTTGGGATCGTCCGGCACGGGGATGCCCCAGGAGAACGTCGAGCGGCTGATCGAAAGATCGCGCAGGCCGCCGCGCACGAACGAGAGCACTTCATTACGCCGCGTCTCGGGGCGGATGAAATCCGGCTGCTCGGTGTAAAGGCGGATCAACTGGTCCTGGAACGCCGAGAGCTTGAAAAAGTAATTCTCTTCCTTCACCGTTTCCGTGGGGCGGCCGCACTCAGGGCAGGGCGCGCCGGGACCGACGGAATCGACGTAGAGTTCGTCAAACACGCAGTACTGGCCGGTGTAGTGGCTCTTATAGATGTGGCCGTTATCCTTTATGCGTTTCCACAGAGCCTGCACGCCCTGCTTGTGCCTGTCCGACGTGGTGCGGATGTAATCATCGTAGGTCAAGCCCATGCGGTCCCAGAGGGCGCGGAATTCCGCAGAGATTTCATCGGTGAACTGCTGCGGTGTTTTGCCCGCGGCCTGGGCTGCACGCTCTATTTTTTGACCATGTTCGTCGGTGCCGGTCAGGAACCAGGTGTCGTCTCCCAGCATGCGGTGGCGACGGGCGATCGTGTCGCAGGCGAGCGTGGTGTAGGCGTGGCCGATGTGCGGACGCGCATTGACGTAGTAGATCGGGGTCGTGATGTAGAACTTTTTGGTCATGATTTCGGTTGTTGGTGCTGTCAATGTAGAGACGCGGCTTGCGGCGTCTCCGAGACGGGGCAAGCCCCGTCTCTACAGATATTCATTTTCGATTGCGGCGAAGATACTGCTGGATCGCTTCCTGCATGATTGTCCTGAGCGGCACATGCTGCGCTTCCGCCAGGGTGCGGCAGTCTTCATATTCGGGCGCATAGTTAGAGATGCTCCCATTCATGTTCGCGATCTTGATGCGCACCGGACCCCAGGTCGTGTCCACTGTTTCCCAGCGTCGGGAGAGCGCCTGTCGTTGTTCCTCGTGGCGCCGCACGCCCAGAGTTGTGGTCTCGGCAAAGATCGTCTTGGTTAAGCGATTCGCGTCTTCCATTTTCGCAAGTACGGTTAGCAGGGCGCCGGGACGGCTCTTCTTCATCTGCACTGGGACGCTGAACACATCGAGCGCTCCTTCGGCCAGCAAGCGCTCCATTGCGTAGGCCAGAACTTGCGGGCTCAGGTCATCGAGATTCGCTTCGAGGACTGTGATGCTTTCGTTCGATGTATTCGTTTGATGTGTCGGTTCAGTTTCTCCAGTCGTTATGCGCAGCAGATTCGGGTGGTCGGGAAAATCTCGAGTTCCCGCACCGTATCCCGACTTTTCGATCTTCATTGCCGGAAACGGGGCGAAGCGGGTGCTCAGCGTTTTCGCGATCGCCGCGCCTGTGGGGGTCACCAGTTCGACTTGTGGTCCCGACGAATATACCGGGGCATCTTGAAGCAACTTCAGCGTCGCCGGCGCGGGTACTGGAAGCGTTCCGTGCGCGCACTTGACGGTTCCGCCTCCGATGTTTAGCGGTGAGCATACCCATTCTTCGACCGCAAGAGATTCGGCTCCTACGGCAGCGCAGACGATATCAACCATGGCATCGACGGCGCCTACTTCGTGAAAGTGGACTTGCGCGATGGAGATGTTGTGAATCTCGGCTTCGGCTTGGCCTAGCGTTTCGAAGATTTTGATCGCGGTTGCCTTCGCGGTGCTGCTGAGCACTGCTTCCTCGATGATCTTGCGAATTTCCGTCAGGGCGCGACCGTGGCCGTGGCGATGTTCACGAGAATGGTCGTGGCTGTGCGAGTGTTCGTGGGCATGATCGTTCTTCTGCTGCTCCCAGAAAACTTCGCGCGGCAGATCTTTCTCGCCATTGGCGTATACATCCACTTTAGTCGCCGAAATTCCGGCACGCACGACCGTCGATATCTCCAACCGTGCACCGATGTTGAGCGCCTTGACTGTGTCCTCCAGAAGCTTTGGAGACACTCCGGCATTTATTAGCGCGCCCAGAAACATGTCGCCGCTGATGCCGGAAAAGCAGTCGAGGTAGGCTATGCGCATAAAAATGGTCGTTAGTCGTCGGTCGTTCGTCGTTGGCAACCACTGCTCGCGACGAGCCGGAGAGCTGGCAGATTGCGGTACTGATGATGTTCGGGCTAACGACCGACGACCAGCGACTGACGACCGATCTTTCATCATAGGGAACCCTGCCACCTCCGTCAAACCCGCTGCCCGCCGCGAGTTTGTTAGAATCACTGTTCCTTCAATAGGTTAGCAAGAGGTTAGAGGGCATCCTTGTATCGAGATCTGGAACGCCGGCTGGTCGCACATTTGCGCGAGTTTCTGCGCCGTACTTACGACTTGGAAATGGCGAACATCGTCGTCGAGCAGCCGCCGAAAATCGAATTTGGCGAGTATGCGCTGCCGATCGCTTTCGAGCTTGCCCGGAAACTTCGCAAGGCTCCGCGAAAGATTGCCGAGGAGATTGTCGCCGGGGTCGGCGCGATTCCGGGCTTTGAGAAATTCGAGGTCGCTGGCGCCGGGTACATCAACGTCCGCGTAAACCGCGCTGAGTTGGCGGCGGCGCTCGCCGCAGATAGGTCCCCGGCAGAGGATGTTCCCACCGGCAAGGTGCTGGTCGAGCATTCGAGCATTAATCCCAACAAGGCGGCGCATATCGGGCATCTGCGGAACGCTATTCTCGGCGATACATTTGTCCGATTGCTGCGCTTTGCGGGCAGGGAAGTGGACGTCCAGAACTACATCGACAACACCGGAGTGCAGGTTGCGGACGTGGTGGTGGGATTCCTGCATATCGAGAAGAAGTCCCGGGCCCAGATCGAAGCGCTCGCCGCCGCGCCCCGATTTGATTACGTTTGCTGGGATCTCTATGCCCGCGTCTCGCACTGGTATGAAGAGGACAAAGCGAACCTGCAGGCGCGCGCGGCGACACTGCACTCGATTGAGGAAGGGAATAATGAAACGGCGGCTGCTGCCGACTTGATTTCTGTTGCCGTGCTTCGGCGTCATCTCGAAACTATGGACCGGCTCGATATTGAGTACGACTTCCTGCCTCGGGAGAGCGAAATACTACATCTGCATTTCTGGGACGCTGCATTTACGAAGCTTAAGGAAGCTGGGGTGCTTACTTACGAGAACGAAGGCAAGAATAAAGGGTGCTGGGTGATGCGGCGGGCGGGGACAGCCGCGGCTAAACCCTTAACCACAGGGGGCACCGGGGACACAGGGGAAAAGATCACAGAGGAAGACCAGAAGGTCATCGTCCGCTCCAACGGGACCGTCGGATACGTTGGCAAAGACATCGCTTATCACATGTGGAAGTTTGGGCTGCTGGGGCGGGATTTCGGCTATCGGAAATTCTATCGGTATCCCAATGGCCACGACTGCTGGATTTCAACTACTGACGGGGAGAAAGATCATCCGCACTTTGGCGATGTGGCTGAGATTTATAACGTCATCGATGCGCGGCAATCCGAGGCGCAGAACACGGTGATTGAAGCTTTACGCGGACTCGGCCACGGCGAAGCGGCCGATCGTTACACGCACTTCTCCTATGAGATGGTCGCGCTTACTCCGCGCTGCGCTGCCGAACTTGGCTACAAACTTAGCGAAGAAGATAAGGCTAGATCGTGGATCGAGGTTTCCGGCCGCAAGGGCTTTGGCGTGAAAGCGGACGATCTTCTGGATGCTCTGATCGCGTCGGCTGGCAAGGAAGTGGATGCGCGTCATCCTGAGTTGAGCGAAGCGGAGCGCGCCGGCATTGCCACGCAGCTCGCCATCGGAGCACTGCGCTACTTCATGCTGAAGTTCACGAAACAGTCGGTGATCGCCTTCGATTTCAAGGACGCTCTGAGTTTCGAGGGTGACACGGGCCCCTACGCGCAGTATGCGGTCGTGCGTGCTTCCAATATTTTCCGTAAGGGTGGATTGGACCCGGAGAGTTTCTTTCGAGACGCTTCTGGCCGCGTTTCTACGTCGAAGGGCAATGCTGGTGCGGGCGGAGACGCGGCAAGCCGCGTCTCTACGGAGGATTTTGCTCGCTTCCTTAACGGCGAATCGGCCAACGACATATGGGAGCTATGGCTGGCGGCGGCTAAAACCTCTTACATTGTCAGTCAGTGCATCGCGACTACTGAACCTGCTTATCTTGCCAAGCATGTCTTCCAGCTGGCGCAGCTTTTCAACACCTTCTATCACCGCTATCCGATCTTGAGTGAAACGGATGAGGGCCGGAAAGGTTTTCTGCTGACAACCGTGGCAGTGGTTCGCCGCGAGCTTATTCGCGTCCTTGCGACGATGGGGATCAGTGTTCCGCCTGTCATGTGAGCCGGTCGTCCGCGCCTTGCATCTTCTGTGTCCCTGGGAGCATCCGTATTAGTAGAGATAATCATATGAAAAAGAACATTCTTGCAATAGTGCTAGTAAGTCTGGCACTGACAACGTTGAGCGCTGCCGCTGCCTCGGGAAACCCTCCGCAGATGCCTCGCACTCTGGCCAACGCTCGTTTCGTATACGTAGCGGCCTACGATGGCGATCAATTCGATCCCAACCTGTTGCCCGATGACCGCGCCGCCATTGGCCGCGTCGAGGATGCAATTGAGAAGTGGGGCAAGCTCACAGTGGTGTACCGTGCGCAGGATGCCGACATCATCTTGATGGTAGAGTCTCGACCGTCGGAGGATGTGCTGGCCGTTTATGATGCGCACAGTGGTGATGCGCGCAGCGGTCCTTCACAGACTTATCTCTGGCGGGTGATGGGGCGCGGTGGGCTGCAGAAGAGCGAGATTCCGCTGTTTTCGCAGTTTGAGAAGGCTTGGGACAAGATCACCCATTGAGGCTGTTTGCGTCCCTCTGGCGAGTTGTTGCGCGGGGTTTCGCAAGTGGCCAGTGCAATGAGTCGCCGCATGTCGATGAAAGCAGACAGTATAAAATTTTTACGGTTTGTATCGCGATTGCGTAGGTCGACAGTTTATGCGTTTCCCACAGTCACCTTCCAAGGCATTGATATAAAATGATTTATCAATTTCTGCGCCGAATTTGAAATGGCATCCGCCGTGCTTTAACAGGGGTGAGTCCAGTTCGCAGACTTTTAACAGAATCTGGAATAGTACATAGCAATATTGGGCGAAGGAGCCCTCAACCTTTATGAATCGCACCTCGTTGACCCTAATGCTGGCCGCGACAATGGTCGCATCCCTCGGATGTTCAACCAAGAATTACGTGCGTCAACAGACGACGCCGCTCATTAACAAGACTAACGAACTCGACGACCTGACTGCAAAGAATTCGAAAGACATCAAGGACGTCGATCAGCGTGCCCAGGCTGGAATCCAAGGCGTGCAGGCCCGTGCCGCAGAGGTAGACCAGAAGGCTCTGGCAGCGGGAAGCGAAGCCGATAAGGCGCAGATGGCGGCGAACGGCGCGACGCAGCGGGTGGACGCTCTGACCAACACGGTCGTCAACCTCGATAACTATCGCCCAGTGGTAGAGACGGCGGTGCATTTCGGATTCAACAAGGATAATCTGACGAAGGACGCCAGAGAAGCGATCGACCAGTTGGCCGCCAGCGTTGCCACTACCAAGGGATACATCATCACGGTAGAAGGCGCGACCGACTCGGTGGGCACATCGGAGTACAACTACGATCTGAGCCAGCGCCGTGCCAATGCTGTGATTCAGTACCTGGCTGCAGAGAAGAGCGTTCCGGCCTACAAGATTTATCTGATCGGGCTGGGCAAGGATAAGCCGGTCGAGACCAATAAAACCCGCGATGGTCGCGCCAAGAACCGCCGCGTGGATATCCGCCTGATGACCAATACTGGGGAGGGAACGACCCCTGAAAAGGCACCCAGCGACCAGACTCCGACGGCCAGCGCGAATCCGCCGTCTTTGTAAAAGTAAGTTTCCCCTCCTCCCCGGAGGACTTGCCAAACCAGGTCGCCCCATTTATGTGGGCGGCCTGACTTTTTTTGGCGCTTGTGTGGACGGGCAAGGGCGCCCGTCTCTTCACTAGGACCGCGATACAATAGAGGCGTGCGTATTCGATTCCTGATTGTTTTATTGGCGCTGCTGACGAGTATCTCGTTGGCACAGGATTCTTCTGACAAGGCGGCCTCGGAAAAGGCTGCCGCGCGCAATCGCGAGGCTGAGGAAAGCTCCAGCCGCGACACGAGAATTGATATCAGCCCACCCAAAAACGACGCCAAGAGCCATCCTGGCAGCCAGGCGGCCGTCGAAGATCTCGACATCCCCGAGAGTATCGACGTTTCCGGCGTCCAGGAGTTCCATCCCTGGAACCCGATGAAGGCGCTGAAAAATATTGAGGTGGGTGACTTTTACTTCAAGCGCAAGAACTACAAAGCCGCGCTCGAACGCTACAAGGAAGCTCTTTACTACAAGGATGGCGACGCCCTGGCCAGCTTCCGTCTCGCGGTGTGCCAGGAAAAACTCGGAGATAAAGCCGACGCCAGGAAATACTACGAGCAGTACCTGAAGATTCTGCCGGAAGGGCCGTTTGCCAAGGATGCGCACGCTTCGCTGGACCGGCTGGCGAAAGCGCAGTAGGCGCTTCGAGCTACGAGCCGCGAGCTTCGAGCAAACGGTTTCCGCTCGCTCGTAGCACGAAGCTCATAGCTCGAAGCAATTTACTTCTCCACCCTGGAAAATTCCCCTGTAGACGCGTTCACGGCCACCCGCAGCTTGGCGGTCTCGCGATCGGTTCCGTAGATTACGTGCCAGAGGAGTTCGTTCGCTTGCCGATTCCAGTCCAGCACAAAAAAAACGGGTGTGTTGGGTTCATTCTCCAGCACCTTGTCTCCGCCGTGCTGCTGGGCGACTGCAAAGGCCTTATCCGTATCCACTTTGAGAAACTGGACATTGAAAATCTGGGTGCT
The DNA here is from genome assembly GCA_963789205.1 of uncultured Acidobacteriaceae bacterium. Taxonomy (GTDB): domain Bacteria; phylum Acidobacteriota; class Terriglobia; order Terriglobales; family Acidobacteriaceae; genus Acidiflorens. The sequence continues at coordinate 366,864 of CAWBJV010000003.1, read as the reverse complement.
GGAATTCGTTGGGCTGTAAGTGTCGTCGACGCCATGGGAAATCTCGCCGTTCGACCAGGTAAACGACTTGGTCGAGTGCTTCGACGGCGAGGCGAATCCGGCGCGCCACTCTCCCGCCTTGCCGTCCCGGCCCTTGGAGTCGGCGTTAGCGTAGGACTCTGCGCGATACGGTTGAGCATCCGGCGCCCAGATGCGGGCGGAGATGTAGCACTTGAAGAAGGCGCTGTTTCCGGTGATCGCCTCCGGAGCCTTTGTTTGGGGCGTCTCCGACGCGGCCGGCTTGCCAGGCTCGGAAGAGCACCCTGCCATCAATGTCAGTATCAGCATGAATCCTGCTGCTAGAATTGCGACGAATAGTTTTTTCATCGAGGATTTCCCGATCGGGCTTTCTGTTCACGAATCGTGTTCGCAAATCATTGTACTGAAACGGCGCCATGGATTCCTATCTCGAACGTTTGCGGCAGGAACTCGAAGATGCAATAGGAGACGCCAGCCCGAGCGCCCTGGCGCAGGCTCCGGATGGAAAGTGGAATGCTGCCCAGATTCTGGAACACCTTTTGCTGACCTACAAGGGCACGAACCGCGGCTTGGCAAAATGCCTGGAACAGGGTACTCCGATGGTTACGCGCGCCAGGTTGAAGCATCGCGTGGCCGCGCTGCTCGTCGTGAATCTCGGGTATGTGCCGGCAGGGCGCAAGGCTCCGGAACGCGCGACACCGCGAGGAATGCCGCTGGAGGAGGTTCGGCAAGCCATCGCGCCTGAGCTTCACAGGATGGGCTCGGGCCTGGACGATTGCGAACGCAGGTTCGGCGCCGGAGTGAAAATTATGGACCACCCGTTTCTTGGGCCCTTGACGGCTGCCGAGTGGCGCAAGTTCCACTGGGTCCATGGACGGCATCACGCGCGGCAGATTAGGGAGCGGATTTCATACGGTGGAGGGACGGGCGGCTCGTGAGCCTGCCGGGCGGGGGCGCCCGGCTCTCCACTAGTGATATTTACTTCTTGTCGCTGGCGTCGTCCTTGTCTTTGTCCTTATCTTTCTCCACGATTCCGGCTTTGCGCGCCTGTTCCTGTAGCTCGTCGAATTGCTGCCGGGCGGCGTCAAGCGCCTTCTGCTTGCCATCGACATCGCTTTTGTACTGCGCTTCGTCCTTAGAATACTGGGCGGAGTCGCGTAGGCGCGTGCCCGCGTCGCCATAATATGCGGCAGCGCGCAGGCGTTGTTCGCGCTGGTCGAGGTCGAGTTCGTGGTTCAGGGAGTCGATCTTCTGCTTCTGCTGATCGAGATTTCTCTTCAACTCGTCCGCCGTCTTCTGGCGTTCGGCAGCGGCCGCAGCGGGATCGACGGCGGCCGTTTTTGTGGCCGGCGCGGAGCTGGTGTTCGCGGCCCCTTGCCCAGCGTTGGCGGGGGCGGGCAGCGGTGGTCCGACTACGCTCAGGGTTTCGTTGGTAGGAAGATTGTCGTTGTCGTAGTGGCGGGTGGTCGAAGTTGGCTCGGCTTTTTTCTTGCGAGCCGCGCGCGCGTAATCCCCGAGAGACTGAGCGGCTGCGCCGCCGACCCCCAACAAGAGAAGAGTGCCGATTGCCATGAGTTTTGTGTGCTTCATGTGATCATCCTTTCGCAAGCCCGCGGTTGTGATCGCGGCCTGCCATCGCTAATATCAAGAACCTGTGGTTGCAGCCTGGACGCATGGGCAATCCCTCCGCCGCCAAGGGAGAGGAATTCAACGCTTCGGATTCCGACTCGAGATTCTTTCGCAAGAGTCGAATCGTGAATGAGCCCAACCCGAAAGCGGCGATGGCAGCGAACAGAAGCAGGCCCACGCGCAGCGCCATCGGATTCATCAGCAGCGTCACAGCGCCCTCCAATACCAGTGCAGGAGGCGGTTTCCAAACACGAACGACAAGAGCGCCATGCCGCCGAGAAATACGCCAAACGGCATCTCGTAGTACCGGAGTGCCAGGCGCGCCGATTGCCATGCGCGGCGGCGGGCTTGGTTTGCAGAAGTATTGGACGAAGCGCGGCGCGCCTCAATCCGGCGAAAGCGCTTGATCCAGACCGCGAGAACCGTGCTCAGTCCGAAAAGCGAGCCTGTCAGCGATGCTGCAAAAATGGTTAGGACGGTGAGCTTGGTTCCGAGGAACGCGCCGATTAATGCCATCAGCTTGACGTCGCCGAATCCCATCCCTTCGACCCCCCGAGCTCTGAGGTAAATGGCGGCCGCGCCGTACAGAAACGAGGCGCCGACCGCCGCTCCGAGGAGCGAGTCTGAGAGCGACCAAATTCGCCACGAAATCTCGCTTCTCATCGCGGGCGATACCAGACCCGGCATGATTCGCGAAGCCAGGTCATTTACCGGCACCACGAGGCTGAAGCCGATTCCAAGGGCCAGCCCGGGCAGAGTCATTGCGTCCGGAAGAAGCTTGGTTTCCGCGTCGGTGAAGACCAAACCCAGCAGGAGGTAGCCGAGCACAACGCACTTCAGCGTCGCCAGCGTCAAACCAAAATGGGCGTAGCAGCCGACAAATAGCAAGCCCGTGAGGAGTTCGATTACGAGGTAGCGTGGTGATATGGGCTGCTTGCACGAGCGGCATTTTCCCCGAAGAATGAGCCAGCTTAGTATGGGCAAGTTGTGGTAGAGCGGGATTGGATCTCCGCAGTGCGGACACGCGGACCGCGGCGTTACGACTGACTTGCCGCGCGGCAACCTGTAAATACACACGTTCAGGAAGCTGCCAAAGCACAGCCCCAGAGCGAAGATCGCGGCTTCAAAAAAAGGTTCCACGTCGGCTAAGTACCCAGTCTGCTTGGATTTGGATGATTATAAGCCGCGGCGGCGGGGCCTTCTAAGTACGAAGGTCAGTGTACTTTTGGGGCGCTCTTGCCGCTTGCAAGTCATTGTGAGGAAAGCAGAAACGCCTTTTCAGGCCAGCCGGCTGATTGCGGGCCGAGTGGTCGAAGGCGCACTTCCACTCACGAGCGCGTCTACCCCGGCTCCGCACCGGAATCGGGATAGACCCGAACGGCGTTACTGCGGAACATCCAACTTTCGGCGACCTGAGTCAGGGCCCTTGTCAGTCAACGTCACCGTCAACGGCGATCGCAAGGTGAAGCTCAGCACCGTCTCCGAGGGCAAAATAATCTGCTGGCCTTTTCCGGCAGCCTGTACGCCGCCGCCTACGCCGCCGCCGGCCGCCGCGCCGATGCCCGCGCCTTTTCCACCCCCTGCGATGCCACCGATGATCGCCCCAATCACCGCACCCGCTCCAACTTTCTTTGCCGTGTTCGTCGTGCGATTTTTACCTTCGCGGCGGTAGGGGTCGGCCTCGATGCCATACAATTTGCTGCCAACCGAGATCGAATCCAGTTCCAGAACCAGCAGCGACTGTCCCGCAAATTTTCCCGCGCTCTTTACGTCTACGATGTGACCCTTCACGTCGTAGCCGGAGGGTACGGCTAGGTCGCCATCCGAGGGCAGAGGCGCGTCAAGTGTCGCCCGGAAAGTTTGCCCAGGCTGCGCTTTTTCAGAATCAATGGGATCAAGCAGCCGAATCGCCATGGACGTTCCCGACGGCACCGTCACTTTTCTCGGAGGCGGTGGCGGCGTTGGCTGAGGTGCGGATGCGGCCGGCGCTGCAGGGGCGGGAGCGGAATTCTCATTCGCTGCTGTGTTGGCTGATTCCGCGGGCGGTGCGTTTGTCGCCATCTCGCTGGAATCTGGGTCCGACCGATGCCGATGACGCGGCGTGCTCGGATGCGGTTTGGCCGAGTGAGGATTAGCCGAAGACCTCGCCGGTGCTGGCGGCGCCTGAGCCATCTGGTCCTCGGCGCTCGTTGCCGCCGCCGACCCGGTCTTCAGATTGTTCACCACTTCCTTGATCCCTGGGGTTGCGGACGCGTAGCGGGCCGCTGCCTCACGCTGCGCATCATTCTCGACCGTTCCCGAGAGCGTCACCACGCCACCTGAGGTTTGCACCGTGATCTGTTTGTCGTGCAGACCGGAATCCTGATCAAGCTTGGATTGAATCTGGCTGGTCAACTGGGTGTCATCCGGCGCTTTGGTGCAGGCCATGCCGATGGCCAGGGTGCCAAGCAACAAAATCACTGAAAAACACTTACCCGCCTTGAACCTCATAAGCGCTCCCGATCCAGAGAAATATAGGTATCTAGTTTAGATGCAGGCGGGCTTTGGTTTACACGAAAAATCGGACGAAAATGTGTACGGCGCAGGTGCGTTCAGCGCAGCCGGCTCACGTTTCAAGCCCGGTCGGAGGTCAGTCTCGATCTTTGTGGAGAAATTTGTAGTCGAGTATGGACGCTGCCAACTCGTTAGAGTCCTCAGTCTGGTCAACCGCGTCTTTGGTACGAATCAAGCGGCCCTGGCAAAGGACACTACTGTTCTTTTGTCCGGAGATTTCTTCGGGCATCTCGAAGATCAGTTCCACCAGCGCATTCGCCGGCAGTTGCTGCGGGCCGTGAAACAGGACGCCTGACTGGCTGATGTTCTGGATCAGGCCCTCGTACCAGGTGCTGAGATTTTTGCCGCGGTATCGAACCGGAAGCTTCGACCGCAGCCGCCGTGCCCGGGGCATCCAACTCGGTTGCTTTTTACTGGAGCGGCGGCGGACGGTGGTTGTATCCGCCATCGGCTCGTCGACCCGATTTCCGCGACGCATGGTCTTCCAGTCGTACTGATAAGCGGAGGCGCACACCAGGCAGACTTGGTAGTACTCTCCATTGGCCGCGCGGCGCGGCCAGGAAAACTCGTGCGAACAGCGTCCCAACATAAAAACGTCCATGAGTTTTTGCGGCATGATGACGGGTAGTGCCCCCTACCAACAGATAGATTCATCTTGCGACGGCTTCGTCATTCTGGGTAGGTTACTTTCGTGTATCAGAGCCTAGGCCTTATGCTTTCCCATATGTCACGAGCCGTACCGTCGCGCATGGGCTTTGTCCTCGCCGGAGGAAAGAGTTCCCGCATGGGAGCGGGTCCAGGTAAAGATAAAGTATTTCTGGAGTTTGGCGGCCAAACCCTGCTGGATCGCGCGCTCAGCGTAATGGGCACGGTCTGCGACCGCGTGGCGATTGTCGGCGACCCGACAAAGTTTGCGAAATATGACTCCGTCGTGGCAGATATTTTCCCGGGATGCGGTCCCCTCGCCGGTATTCATGCCGCGCTCGTGCATTCATCTGCCGAGTTGAACCTGATGCTCGCGGTAGACATGCCCTTCGTCTCTGTGGAGCTTCTTGCGTTTCTCTCTGCGGCGGCCGAAAAGAGCGACGACGCCGTAGCCACCGTGCCTCGAAGCGGTAGGGGGCTGCAGCCGCTCTGTGCGGTCTATCGGCGCGACTTCTCCACGGTCGCCGAGCTGGCCCTGCAGACAGGGAATTACAAGATCGACGCGACATTTTCGAGCGTGTCTGTCCGGGTGATCGAAGAGGACGAACTGGCGGCGGCCGGCTTTTCCGAGCAGAGTTTTTTCAACGTGAACACGCCGCAAGACCGACTGGCGGCCGAAGGGCGGATTTTCCAGGGCTAGTGCCGTGAGCGTAGGGACAGCCGCCCTCGGCTGTCCTGGCGAGCGCAGCTCGCCAGGGTTTCATTCCATTCTCGCGCTCAGGAGCGTGGCGGGGTTTCGCCCCGCCGGACAGCCGAGGGCGGCTGTCCCTACGCTTTCGCTTGAGCTGCGTTGGCATCTCGTGCCATGCTGATAGGCCATGGCCGCGGACACAATAGCTCCCTACATCGAGTTTAAGGACGTCTCCAAGGCATTTGGCGATCGGGTCGTTCTCAAGAATGTCAACTTCGAGGTGCTGCCGGGTGAAATGGTCTGCATTCTTGGCCGCAGCGGCGTCGGAAAATCGGTGGCGCTCCATAACATCATGGGCTTCCTTAAGCCGGATTCAGGCCGGGTCATTGTCGCTTGTCAGGACATCACCGATTACAACGAGGTCCAGCTCGAAGAAATCCGCAAGAAGGTCACCATGGTGTTTCAGAACGGTGCGCTCTTCGATTCCTTGACGGTCGGTGAAAACGTCGCCTTCCCCTTGCGCGAAAAAAGAGAGCTTTCCGAAGAGCAGATTTATCAGGTCGTCGATGGTCTCCTCGAAATGGTCGGAGTCAAGGAGATGCGCGACCTGTTGCCTTCCGACCTTTCGACTGGGATGAAGCGTTCTGTCGCGATCGCGCGAGCGCTGTCCGCTCAACCCGAGTGCGTGCTCTATGACGAGCCCACCACCATGGTGGATCCGCTGATGGGGAATCTGCTCGGCGACCTCATCGCCCGGCTCAAGCTGCAATTGCATCTGACGTCAGTCGTCGTCACGCACGACATGCGCCTGGCCAAGAAGCTGGCCGATCGTGTTGTCTTCCTGCACGAAGGCCAAGCGATTTTCTTTGGGCCGTACAAGGAGATGGAGAAATCGACCGAGCCCATCATTCATGAGTTCCTGGAACTGGACGAGTTGAAGCTGGAAGCGTAGCAATCCAGACTCGCCGGTGGAAAGCCGGGCGTCCCCGCCCGGCCACCCGGCCTTGGACAGGCGAGACGCCCATCGCTCCACTAGAACCCTTGCCGCACCAATTCCTCCACGGTGAGCGAACTCTGGGCGGGCTCGCCTTTCATCATCTTCTCAACGTACTTCGCAATCAGGTCGGCCTCAAGGTTCACCGGGTCTCCGGGCTTCAGCGATCCGAGATTGGTCATGTCGACCGTATGAGGAATGATCGCGATCTTACACGTAAACGTGGAGCGATTCCGTTCGAGTTTAGCGACGGTAAGGCTGATCCCTTCGATCGAGATCGATCCCTTGAACACAGTGTACTTCGCGATCTCCGACGGAATTTCAATATGCAGCCACCAGTTCTCGGAATTCGCGATGCGTTCCAATTCGATTAGTTTGCCGACGCCATCGACGTGTCCCTGAACGATGTGGCCACCGAAGCGGCCGTCGGCCTTCATCGGCAACTCCAGGTTCACGCACGCGCCATCGCGTAGTCTTGAAAATGACGCTCGCTCCCACGTTTCGGGGGCGAGGTCCGCGCAGAATGATTTCGGTTGGATGTCAAGCGCCGTCAGGCAAACGCCGCTTACCGCGACGCTGTCTCCGATGCCCAATTGCTTCGGGGTGGTCGCAGCCTCGATGGTGATTCGGCGGTTCTCACCGCGCTGCTCGATCTTTACGACCTTGCCCACTTCCTCGATGATTCCGGTAAACATGGGATTTGTGCCTCCCGCGAGGGGATCAATATCGAAGATAACACCCGTTCAGGCTGTGGCGACTGCAAGTAGAGCAAAAAGCCTTTCCATCGTTAGAATGATTCCGCACGCGGAGAACACCGATGGATAACACGACCCGCCGGTCTTTCATTGTGAAGGCGACCACCTTTGTCGGGGCGTTGGCCATGACGAACGCGACTCTTGGTGCCAGCACCGACACCGATCTGATCCCCCGCATGACGTGGTTCAATGAGCCCGCCTTCTCGAGGAGAGTCGGCGAAAAGCTGATCGTGCACACCCGTCCCAAGACCGACTTCTGGCGCAAGACTTTTTACGGGTACATCACCGACAACGGTCACTTCCTGCACATGCCGGCTGACGGCGACTTCACCTTTGAGGCTCGCGTGAACGGCCGATATGCTGCGCTCTACGACCAGGCTGGGCTGATGGCCCGCGTGAATGCCGAAAACTGGATGAAGTGCGGCACCGAATTCTTCGACGGGAAGCGTCACGCCAGCGTGGTGTTCACCCGCGAATTCTCCGACTGGTCCACCATGCCGGATCTGACCGAGACGGGGCCGGTGTGGTGGCGTGCTGTCCGCAAGGGTGAGTCCATCGAGGCCCTGTGTTCGCTGGACGGGAAAAACTTCACCTCGGTTCGTCAGGGATATTTCCCAGCATCAACCGCGGACATCGGGATCATGTGCGCCGCGCCGGAGGGTTCCGGCTTCGACGCCGAGTTCGATCATCTCAGTCTGTCTTTGGCGAAAAAATAGGCAGCATCCAACGCGGCCTCAGACCTGTGCCGCGTATGGGTCGCGGAGATAACCCTCCAGCGCGAAGTCTTCGCCGAAGCGGTGCAACTCGAAACGCTGGACGCACTGCGCCTTCCCGTGCAAACTTTCACCCCCAAGGAAGGGGACAGCGTCCCCGCCAAAAATCTTCGGTGCGTAGTAGAGGAATACTTTGTCCACCTCGCCCGATGCCAGGGCCGCTCCGTTCACCAACGCTCCACCTTCGATCAGCAGGCTGGTGATCTCGAGTTCGCCCAGGCTCTGGACGATGGCGGCGAAGTCGGGCCGTCCGTCTCCAGTTGCCGCTATTTGCTGCACGCGAATCCCTTTCGCTTCGAGCGCCTGTTTCGCGGACTTGTCGGCACCGGAACACAGGACTAAGACATCGTTGTCGGCGGTCTGGATCACTCGCGACGTGAGCTTTAGGCGCAGGTAAGAATCCAGGATCACGCGCAACAGCTTGCGCCGCCGCGGCAGGCCGCTCCGGTCGGTCAGCAGCGGATCATCCGCCATCACCGTTCCTACGCCGGCCAGGATGGCGTCACTCTGATGGCGCAGTTGCTGCACATGAGCGCGGGCTACTTCGCCCGTGATCCAGTGGTATCCGCTGCGCGCGCCTTCGGTTACAGGTACAGCCGAGCGAGACTCGGAACGGCGCTCCGAGCCGGGTTTCGTGGCATCAGCGATTTTTCCGTCGAGAGTCATCGCGGATTTCAGCGTGACCAGCGGCTTGCCACTCCGGATGTACTTGGCAAAATCTTCATTCAGCTTCTTGGCCTCTGCCTCGAACAATCCGATCTCGACGGCGATTCCCGACGCGCGGAGCTTGGCAAATCCCTGGCCCGCCACTTTTGGATTTGGATCTTTCATGGAACAGATCACGCGGCGGATTCCGGCTGCGACGACCGCGTCGGCACACGGTCCGGTCCGGCCCTGATGCGAGCATGGCTCCAGATTCAGGTACAGAGTTCCTCCCCGCGCCGCATGTCCTGCTTGCTCCAGCGCGAGAACCTCTGCGTGCTTCACGCCGTCATAGGTGTGCGTGCCTGCTCCAACTTCGCGGCCAGATGCGTCTACGACAACCGCGCCCACCGCGGGATTGGGCGACACCAACCCGATGCCTGCCCGCGCTAAATCGAGCGCCCGCCGCAAGTGTTGTTCGTCGGACGACGGCGATTCCCTCATTCTTCATCCAGTTCTGCGACTGCGGCTCCGCTTTGCCCGTGTGGAGGATGACGCAAGGGAGCGAGGCGATAGGCATGAGGGTCGTCCGGTTCGGGCTTGCGATGGAAGAGCAGTTTTAGTTGGGCGAGCAGTCTTCGCAGGTAAGAAAGCGAATTGAACTTTATCTGTCGCATCGGCTGCCATCCTTTGCATTTTCGGAAGAACGGGCGAGACGCCCGTTACTCCATGGTACAAAGCATCGCGCATTCGCTAAGCAAATAACGATTCTACAAACTCTTTAGGATCGAAGGGCAGCAAGTCCCCCGCCTTCTCCCCGACGCCCACAAACCGGACCGGCAGCCCCAACTCACGCGAAATTGCGACCACGACGCCGCCTTTGGCCGTGCCATCGAGCTTAGTCAGCACGATCCCTGTGACTCCGGCCGATTGCGTGAATTGCCGCGCCTGTTGCAATCCATTCTGACCGGTGGTGGCATCCATCACGAGCAGAGTTTCGTGCGGGGCGCCGGGCACGATGCGCTGCGCCGTGCGCTTCATTTTTTCGAGTTCGAGCATCAGGTTTTGCTTGGTGTGCAGCCGCCCGGCTGTATCCACGATCACGTAATCGGTTTTGCGCGCGGTTGCGGACTGCAGCGCGTCGAACAGCACAGCGGATGGATCGCCCCCAGCTTTCGTCTTGATCACTTCCGTGCCCGTGCGCTGTCCCCAAATCTCGAGTTGCTCGATCGCCGCCGCGCGGAACGTATCGGCCGCGCACAGCAGCACCGTCTTTCCTTGCGCGCGAAACACCTGCGCTAATTTTCCGATTGTCGTCGTCTTGCCGGTGCCGTTCACGCCCACCACCAAGATGACTTCCGGCGTGCCGTCCACCTTGGTCACGGGCCGCGAATCGGTTGACGTCAGAATCGCCAGCAATTCCTCTTTCAGCAGGCGTTTGAGTTCATTTAAGTCCTTGATCTGCTTGCGATCGGCTTTGTCGCGCAGCTTTTCCAGAACCTCATGGGTGGTGGTTGTGCCGAGGTCGGCGCCAATCAGGGTGGCTTCCAGATCGTCCAGAGTGGAGCGGTCGATCTCCTTGCCGATGGAAACGACCTCCTCGATGCGCTCAGCCAGATTCTCGCGCGTGCGCGAGACCGCTTCCTTCATGCGCTCGATAAAACTTGGTTTCTGTTCTTCGTCCAGACTGCCAAAAAGGGTTTGAATCATGAGGTATCCGACAACGATTATAGGAGAATCTGGCTCGGAGACACAGAGAGAGGGGAAATCGCTCATAGCTCTTAGCTCTTGGCCTTTAGCTAAAAGTCAAAAGCTAAGAGCTAAGAAGCAATAGCGCGTTTTCTCCGCGTTCAGGTACGCGTGGTTTCCACGGTGAGAGGATCAGTAGATTGTGGCGGAAGCTGGAGCGCCACTGAAGCAGGCGCTGCCGATTCAAGCGGCGGGATGGTGTGGATCGGTTGCTTCTGAATGCGAATTTCTCCGCGCTCAAACACCGCCAGCAGCGCAGCCACGGCCTGGGGGTCGAGGCGCTGTCCCGAGAGATTCTGAATGATGCGCAGAGCTTCCACCGGATCGTGCGCCTGCTGGTAAGGACGATTCGTGGTCAGAGCATCAAAGGTGTCTGCGACCGCGATCACGCGTGCCAATAGCGGGATCTCGTCGCCCTTTAGACCGTAAGGATATCCGCGGCCGTTGAGCGCCTCATGATGCAGTTCGATTCCGGGCAGCATCTCGCGCAACTGCGGCACCGGGCGCAGGATGTTCGCGCCCTTGGTGGTATGCGTCTTCATGATTTCGAATTCTTCCGGAGTCAGCGTGCCCGGCTTTTTCAGGATGCGGTCTTCGATGCCGATTTTGCCGACATCATGCAACTGCGCCGAGATTCGCAGGATTTCCAGAAATTCCGGGTCCATCCCCATCTCTTTCGCGATCATCAGCGAGTATTTGGTAACGCGGTCGGAATGGCCTCGCGTGTAGGGGTCTTTTTCGTCGACGGCGCCGGCCAGCATCTGGATCGACCCCATGAACAGGTTCTTGTTTTCCTCGGCGGCGCGCTTCAGGTCCTCGACGAACTGCTCCAGTTCTTCCGACATGGTGTTGAACGTCGTCGCCAGTTCGCCGATCTCGGTGCGCGTTTTCACGTGCACGCGCTGGGAGAAGTCACCGCGCGCAATGGCCCGGCTGGACTGAGCCAGCACTTGCAGAGGGCTGGTGATACGCCTCGCCGAGATAATACTCAGACCCACGCTCAGAAACACGGCCAGCCATGCCAGCAAGCGACCCGTGCGCTGCATCTCGTAGATTCCGCGATAGGCATCTTCGCGCGGCTTCTGTACAACTACCGCCCAATCGAGCGAGGTCACGGGACTGTACGTTCCCAGCATCTCGGTGGCATTTTCCCCATCACGAATCGTGAATTCGCGGGTTGCCGCCAGCTGGGCCTTTGAGCCTTCACCCACAAAGCTGCGGACGATGTCGAAATGGCTCATGTCCTGCCCGGTCGCATATTGTGCCGTCGCAGCCGCCACCAGCCTGCCCTGGCTATCCACGACGTACGGCATCAATCCGGTCAGACTAACCTGCTGCAGGCGGCGGATCAGGTAGTCCATATCCACCACCGACCCGACCATCCCCAGAAAGCGTTTGTCGTACATGATTGGCGAGCTGACCAACATCACAGTTCGTGCAGATTTTCCTCCACCCACCATCAAGGGCTGCCCGCTATAGACACGTCCTTCGCGCGCCGCTTGATAGGCTCGCTCGAGTTCCCGCTGCAGAAAGGCGTCGGGTTCGATGCGCCCGGCGGAAACTCCTTTGGCATCGGCATTCAGCAGCGTGGCATATGCAATGTCGTTCGACGACGAAACAAAATTCTCGAGCATGGCCCGCAGCTCTGGCGTCAGAAGTTTGTCAGTGCTAAGGTCGATCCCGCTCGGATTGGCGAGCATCATTACCTGAATCGACGACGACAAATTGGCCAGCATCATGTGCAGCGCTTCCTGGTGCTGGGAAATGTCGTCGGCGAGCGAACGCGTGACCGTGTTCTGCAGCAACATTTCGTTAGTTTTGAGACGCTCCCGGTTCATGTCCTCGATCTGCGCCGAGTAGAAGTACATGGGGAGGACGCTGATGGCCAACAGCACGCCAAGGATGACGTACAGCAGCGGAATGCGCGCGGGAATGGGAATCTTCAACTGCAAAAGGCAATCCTGTCGGCCCAAGCGCGGAGGTTAGCTGGTCCGTCCTGTATCCATTCTAAGTGGGTTTCCGGGGATGACCTCAGGTGCTTAAAGTACAGGTCACCGTTACCGAAGTACCGGACTGCCGGTCACCGCGGGTAGTTCCCGGTTCTCAGTTCTCAGTGGAAGCGCCGGGACTTACGGAGAACTGGGAACTGCCATTAGTACTGATTTTGGCGCCATCGCGGGTCTATAATAAGCCAGTCGGCCCGGGGTGCTGCATGCGGTCCTTCCACGGTTACTTCTCTAGTTATCGGCTGGTGGCTTTCCTTCTAGTCTTCTCCTCGCTGACACTCGCGGGGAACACCCCAGCCCCCAAGATTTCAAAGGAAACCCGCCAGGAAATTGTCCATGCCTTCAATGAAGAACTGGTGTACATCCGTGCGACTTTTCCGATGGGGAAGACCGGACTAAAACTCAGAGATGGAACCGTAACCCCCAGCGGCCCGGAACTGCAGCATTTGATGGCGCTCTGGGGACCAGCCGCGAAACCCGGCGACCGGGCCCGCATCAGCGATGTCGTTATCAAAGAAGACCGCATCCATTTTGAGATCAACGGCGGTCCCATTAAGAAGCAGAAGTGGTACCAGCACATCCAGATTTCGGGTGGGAGCACATCGGTTCCGGTTGCGCCTTCTGATTCATCCGCCAACGCCCGCGGCTCTTTCGTGGATCTCTGCTTCGACAAGTATGTCCCGGAGATGACGGGACCAGAGCTGAAGCAGTTGCTGCGTCCGGTGTTTGATTTCGATTCCAAGTCGGCGCTCGACGCGTATCTCGAAACCGTTTCCCCCCAGGTCAAAGATGCCATCAAGAATCACCATATTCTCGTGGGAATGAACCACGACATGGTGATCTATGCCAAGGGACGTGCGCCAAAGAAAGTGCGCGAGCATGCCGACGAAGTTGACTACGAGGAATGGATCTACGGCGTGCCCCCGCAGGATGTAGATTTTGTGCGCTTCGTTGGCGACGAAGTTGTGCGGGTCGAGACCATGAAAGTGGATGGCCAGAAAATCGTGCGCATCGAAAAAGAAGTGGATCTGGGTGCGCCGACCGTTGCCAAGAAACAGGAAGAACGTCCGGCGAACGCGCCCACCTTGAGGCGTCCAGGAGAAGAGATGCCGGAATCCAATCCCGCCAACCCATCCGGTTCGCCACCGATAGCCTCGCCACCGCCTGCTCCAGGTCCGGGAGCGGACCCAGGTCCGAACTGGGCCAGGATATCGAGTCATTGAGCGATTGAGGCATTGAATCATTGAAATTCAGGGGCTCGTGGGCTGCAGGTTTTCAATGACTAAATGACGCGATGATTCAATGCCTCAATAGTGCGCGTGCTCGCATCAAGAAAGTCACGTCATTCTTTCTCTCGATTAGCGCCTTCCAGCCTCCACCTTCTACACTAGTAGTGTGAAGATTGCCCTGGGCCAGATCAACCCCACCGTGGGGGACTTCTCTGGCAACGCTGCCAAGATAATCCAGTTTGCGCTTCAGGCGCGGAGTGCCGGCGCGGGCCTGATTCTGTTTCCGGAACTCGCCGTCTCCGGTTACCCGCCGCACGATTTGGTCGAGCGACCCTCGTTTGTAACACGCAATCGCGAGACCGTGGAGAGGATCGCCGCGGAAACGCAGGGAATTGCCGTAATCTGCGGGCTGGTAACCCCAGCCGCAGCGGACTCCGGCAAAAAAGTGATGAACTCTGCCGCCCTACTGCGCGATGGGCGAATCGAGTTCATCCAGTCGAAGATGCTGCTGCCCACCTATGACGTCTTCGACGAGATGCGCAACTTCGCTCCCGCCAAGAGCCAGCAACTGTTCAGCTTTTGCGGCAATCAGATGGCTTTGACCATCTGTGAGGACGCCTGGAATGACAAGCGCTTCTGGAACAAGCGGCTGTATCGCATCGACCCGGTCGAAGAACTGGTGCGAGCGGGCGGGAACTTCGTGCTCAACATATCCGCGTCGCCTTTTTGGCTGGGCAAGCGCGAACTGCGGCGGGACATGCTGGCGGCGATCGCGCAGAATCAGAAGGTGCCAGTCGCGATGGTGAACCAGGTCGGAGGCAACGACAGCCTGGTCTTCGACGGATCGAGCCTGGTGATTGCGCCCGACGGACAGGTAATCGCGCAAGGGAAGTCGTTCGAGGAAGACCTGATCTATTTTGACTCCCAAAGTCTCACCGGAGACATGCACACCCAGACGATCGGTGAGGAAGCTAGTGCCTATGAAGCGCTGGTTTTAGGCACGCGAGACTACGTCCACAAATGCGGCTTCCAACGGGCGATTATCGGGCTTAGCGGCGGCATCGATTCAGCGCTTACCGCGGCGATCGCGGTCGATGCGCTCGGCCCGGAGAACATTATCGGCGTGGGGATGCCTGGGCCGTACTCGTCGCAAGGGTCGATTGATGACGCGCGGGCCCTGGCCAGGAATCTGAAGATTCGCTTCGAGTTGCTCTCGATCGACGAAATCTACGAGGCCGCGCGCCGGACGCTTGCGCCTGTGTTTTCCGGGATGCCGGAAGATGTCACCGAAGAAAACATCCAATCCCGCGCCCGCGGATTGCTGCTGATGGCGATGTCAAACAAGTTTGGCGCGCTGGTGCTTTCGACCGGCAACAAAAGCGAATTGGCCGTGGGCTATTGCACCCTCTACGGCGATATGGTGGGTGGACTGGCGGTGATCTCGGACGTGCCGAAGACGCTGGTGTACCGAATAAGCGCGTACGTGAACTCGCGGCGCAAAGTAATTCCGGAAGCGACGATCGAGAAGGCCCCGTCTGCCGAGTTGCGCCCGGATCAGAGGGACTCGGACTCACTCCCACCTTACGAAGTGCTCGATGAAATTCTCGAAGACTTCGTGGAGGAGTCGTGGTCCGCTGAACAGATCGCTCGCGCACACAATTTTGATCCAGATCTGGTGCGGCGGGTGATCAGGATGGTGGAGCGCAGCGAGTACAAGCGGCAACAAGCGGCGCCTGGAATCAAGATCTCCGCCAAGGCGTTCGGCTATGGGCGGAGATTCCCGATCGCGGCCAAGGCGGAGTTCTAGCGCCGCGCCCCGCGATGGATGAGAGATTCGGTGGAGCGAGGGGCGTCTCGCCAGCCCGGGCGCGATGGTGGCCGGGCGGGGACGCCCGGCTCTCCACTAGTAAAGCTTCGGAAATGACAACTTCTCCGGTTTTTGTAACAATCGAATTCCACTCGAATTTAAAAATATGACAGGCATGCATCGCACACTTCTCGTTGCTCTTCTGTTGTCCGGCGTCGGAATCGGTCAACCTGTGCCCACTCTCCAGACTAGACCGGCGGCTAAACCAGTGGCCGCCTCGTCCGCCAATGCAGGCTCGACGGTTCTTCCCACTGAAGATACCGTCAACTCCTTCCTCTTCCAGATGTTTGGCTACGATCCCGCGATAACGTGGAAGGTGATTGAGATTCGTCCGTCCGAGGTTCCGGGACTGGCCGCGGTTTCGATTGTTATCACCAACGCGCAGGGATCGAACCCGAATCGGTTGCTGATTAGCGCCGACGGCAAAAGTGCCATTACAGGCGACATCCTGCCCTTCGGTGCGAAGCCATTTGAGGATGCCCGCGCTAAGCTGGAAAAAGGCGCGAACGGCCCCGCGAAGGGACCAGCGAAAGCGGCCGTGACGATTGTCGAGTTCAGCGATATGCAGTGCCCGCATTGCCAGAAGGCCGCGGCCGGAATCGATCAGCTACTCGCGCAGGAGCCGGAGGCCCACTTTGTTTTTCAAAATTTTCCCCTCCCCTCGCATAACTGGGCGGAGAAAGCAGCCGGCTACGTCGATTGCGTGGGGCGCGCTTCGGCAGGGGGTGCTGCGAACGATGCAGTCTGGAAATTTATTCAGAAGACGTTTGACGAGCAGGTCAATATCACTGAGGCTAATGCCGATGAAAAGCTGAAAGCCATCGCGACCGCATCGGGCGCGAATGGCGACGAGATTGCCGCCTGCGCAGTCAAGCCGGACACAAAAGCCAGAATCGAGGCCTCCCTTGCGCTCGGAAAGTCGGTGGGCGTGAATGGCACGCCGACTCTGTTCATCAATGGACGGAACGTACCCGGCGGGGCGCCCGTCGAGCTGATGAAAAAGATTGCGGACTTCCAGGCAAGCCAGAAATAGATCGGGTCATCGGGTGATCGAGCCATCGGATCATCGAAAACCTTCAGCCCAAGAGTCCTTGACTCTCGATCGCCCGATCGCCCGATGGCCCGATGGTCAGATCACCCGATTTGTTTTCTGCTTACTTTCCTATCCAGATTTCCGGGGCTTCGGTGCGCTCCGGACCGCGGACGACGTAGGGCGTGATCAGGATCAGCAGTTCGTCGTCCTCTTCTTGTTTCGACTGCTGAGAGGTGAGGACGCCGAGGCCTGGGATTTTGGAAAACGCAGGCAAACCGTTTAGGCTCCTCTGATCGGACGCGGTGATCATTCCCGCCACGACTGCCGGTTCACCTTCCTTGAGTAGGATTCCTCCCTTGTACTCACGATTCAAAATTACTGGGATGCCATTTGCGCTTGTGCTTCCCAGGGTGCGGAATTGTACCTCCAGCTCGAGGGCCACATCTGAATTATTGTGAACCAGCGGTTTCGCCTTGAGCGTAAGTCCGATGTCCTCATAATTGACCGACGGAAAGGCCGAAGTGAACGACTGATTCCCGATGGCCTGCGAGATGGCTGGATTGTTAAAAACCGGAGCGAAGCTGGCGTTCAGGATGGGATAGCGCGATCCCAGTTTAAAAGTGGCTTCCTTCTCCTGGGAAGCGCGGAGGTGGACGTGGTCGAGCGACTGGACGGAACTTTCGTTCATGGAAAGCACGCCGGCCAACTGATCGAAGCTAAGTCCCATCAGCGTGAGCCCGCCGCCGAAGGTGGCGAGCGGCTGGCTAAAGATGGAATTCTGCTGGCCTTGCAATTGGGCGAGAAGGGCAGCGATCGTCTGATTGCCGGCTTGGTTGATGCCGCCGGAGGCTATGAGTTGATTGATGATGTCCTGGATGTTTTGTCCGCCGAGGGCCGCGAGTGCGGACGTCGGAATGTTAAAAAGTTTGAATTGGTTGGGGACGTGTATCCCGATATTCCGCATGTAGGTGTGGCTTACCTGGAAGACTTTCAGATCGAGCATCACTTCCGGCCGGGGACTATTCAGTTGTCCGAGAAACTGGGTTGCGGCTTCCAGTGCTGCCTGTGGTCCCCGCAGTGTGATCATGCTTGAGGCCGCATTGAGGCTCACGAACTTGAACTCAAACAGCGTCCGCAGCGAGTTCATCAACTCGTTCAACTCCTGGGCGGGATTGCCTCCAGGGATATAAAACGAGCGCATGCCCATGCGGTCATAGAGGCGGTGGTTGTCCGGTGTTTCAGCGCAAGCAAAAAGAACGGTGTCGTCCAGTGCCACGCTGAAGCTCTTCGTGGCAGCGGAGGCCGTCTGTATGGCTGTGGCAAAATCGGCATTCTCCACGTCGAAGCGCACGCGGCGGCTGGGGAAGTTGTCGTCGAAAACTACCTTCAGCCCGTAGCTCGTTGCGACTGCCGTGAGCAGACCACGTGAATCGCCGCGGTAGTGGAAGTCATGGCGCCCTTCGATCGGTTTGGCGGTAAGTGCTTCTGAGCTGGCCACTATTTGCGGCGGGCCTGCGTTGTGCACCGGCACGGGCCCCAGGGCGTCGACTATGCGCTGCTGCGCGAATTCATTCTGCGGATCGAGGTTCAGCGCGGTTCGGAACTCCGCCAGCGCCTCCACTTGCCGGCCATCGAGCAGGTCGCTGTTTCCGCGTTCCAGGTGCATCCCAGCCAGATGTTGTCGCGTCATCTCTCGCGCGGTTAAGTACTCGACGTTTTGCGGGACCAGGCGCGACGCTTCCTCAAATTCGTAGAAGGCTTCGTCGAGACTCTGGAGTTTGTCGTTCTGCGATTTCTCGAGTTTGAGGCCGCGCGCAAAGGCTTGGCGGGCGGCTTTCAGGTCCTTCGAAGTACCTCGGCAGGCAGGTGCGCCCGCAGAGTTGGAACACAGCGATGGCGCGACGGCTGGAGGAGTGTCCGCGGCTAAACACACTCCGGCGAGCAACAACCCAATTCCTGCTGGCAGCCATCGCATATTAGCTACTATAGAATGCCTGGCTGCCAGTGTCTTGCAAGAGAAATACTCGGAAGGGAACTACGGTCGTAACAGGAGTGCTCCACCCCCGGCGATGCTGAGACGCAGCAAGCCGCGTCTCTACGGGAAGAGAGGCTCACCGGAGCATCAGGCGTTCCATCCGTGACGCGCGGCCAGTCTGGTCATCGCATTCGACCAGGACGGCACACAGGCGGACGTCACCGTTAGCCGCTTCGAAGCGCGCCGGCATCCCACTGAGAAACCTCTCGATCACTAATTCTTTCTTCACCCCAATGACGCTATCGTACGGTCCGGTCATGCCGACGTCGGTGATGTAGGCTGTGCCCTTCGGCAACACGGTCTCGTCCGCGGTGGGAATGTGCGTGTGCGTGCCTACGACGGCAGTGACGCGTCCGTCGAGGTACCATCCGAAGGCGACTTTTTCGGAGCTGGCCTCGGCGTGGAAGTCGACAAACACGATCTTTGATTTGGAGTTGGATTTGATCTGGTCGAGAAGCCGATCGGCGTAGCGAAAGGGATCGTCGGACGAGCCCATGAAGACGCGCCCTTGAAGATTCACGACCGCGTAACTGACGTTGTTTTTCTGGCCTTCGTACACTCCCCAGCCGGGCAGGTTCTGGGGAAAATTTGCGGGGCGCAGCAACCGGCGTGCCGGACTGTGCGGGTTTCCGTCCGCCATCTGGAAATATTCAATGATCTCGCGCTTGTCCCAGACGTGATTTCCGGTGGTCATCACGTCAATACCCAGATCGAAAAGCTCCTCCGCCAGCGGAGGCGTTATGCCGAAGCCAGCCGCGGCATTTTCACAGTTCGCGATGACCAGATCGGGGGCGTGCTGCTTGCGTAGTCCGGGTAGGCGATCTTTTACGATCGTCCGCCCGGGGCGGCCAAAAATGTCGCCGATAAAAAGAATTTTCAAGAATCAGGTCTCAGGTCTTAGTTGTCAGGTCTCAGGGCCACGCTGCTCACGATCAAACGAACGCCCAACTTTTGATGGTACCACGCTGAAAATCGCGCGGGGTGCGGGCTGGCAACTGGCTACTGGGTACTGATTTCAGCGGTCTTCAGAAAGTCGTAATTTCCCGACGGATTCAGCGTGATGTTTCGTACTCGCTTCGTATGCACGATCACGTTGTCGAGAAACCAGAGGTTGATGTAGGGGAGGTCGGTGGCGAGGATCGTTTGGATTTCACCGTACACCGCCTTGCGCCGGCTGGGGTCAGTTTCCGTGCGGCCTTCTTTGATAAGCGCGTCTATCCGGGGATTCACATAGAAGCTGCGGTTGGCGCCATGGGGAGGAAATTTGTCGGAGTGGAACACGTACTCGAAGATGTCGGGGTCTTCGTTGCCACCGATCCAACGCAGCGAATACATCTGGTATGCGCCACTGACCACGTCTGCCATGAACGTCGCAGGCTCAAACACGCGGATGTCGAGCACGATCCCCACGCCTCGCAACTGCTGCTGGAGCACGGCCACCATCAGCCGCGTCGTCTCCTCCGTCGACGTTTTCATTACGAGGTGAAAGCGCACACCGTTTATGGAAGGGTATCCAGCGGCGTCGAGTATCTGCCGCGCTCGTTCCGGGTCGAACTCATATTTCTGCACGTTGCCGTCATATGCCCAACTCTGTGGCGGGAGGATGCTGTCGGCCGGCCGCGCGAAACCGCGCCACAGATACTGGATCATGGGTCGGCGATCAATGGCGTAAGCGAGCGCTTGCCGGACGCGTACGTCACGCAAGATCGGATCGCGCAGGTTAAATGCCAGGTAGCTGAACACCGTGCCCGGTGCCCGCTCCACTTGAAGGTTCGGCTCCTTCTCGAGCGCGAGCACCATGTCGGAAGTCAGCGCGTTGCTGGCGATGTCAGCGCTGCCTTTGCGAAGTTCGAGAGCGCGTGTGGTGGTATCGGGCACGACCACGAAGCGTACGCGGGGGACATGCGGCTTATCGCTCCAGTAGTCTTCGTTACGTTCGACGATGACTTCCTTGTCCTGCTCAGCGCTGACGAAGCGAAACGGGCCGGAGCCAACCGGATGGTTCGTCATTTCGGTCAGCGTGCCGTATGGAACAATGCCCATCGCGCCATCGGATAGGTTCCACAGCAAAGTCGAGAACGGCTCCTTCATGCGAAATACGATCGTGTAGTCGTTGGGAGCGTCGACGCGATCGACGTAACGGTAGGCGGCGGCCCGGGTGGTGCGGATCTTGCCCTGGAGCATGGAGTCGAACGTCCACTTCACGTCGCGAGATGTGAGTGCGCGGCCATCGTGAAACTTCACGCCGCGCCGGATGTGGAATATGTAGGTCAGGGGGTCGGGAACCTCCCAGCGTTCCGCCAGAGCGGGAGTCACGTTGAGATGCTCATCGCGATCAAGGAGGTCATCGAACATCAGCGCGTCGATGCGCTCGGACCACGCGTCGATCCCAACTCGGGGATCGAGATTCGTGGGGCTGCTCTCGATGATCATGACCAGCGTGTTCGGATCGGGAGCTTGGGAACAGGAAAGGAGAGGCAGCAGGCATGCACCGAGGAATAACAACAAAGTTGTCATCCTGACCCTGAGCATGCCGATCGGGAAGGACCTGCTGTTTGCGTGCGCCTGCGCCGCCTCATGCATACGAAATCTTTCCCAGGATCGCCGCCCGCTTCGCTCCCGTGGCCGACGGCACATTGCTTGGCCGCCGATGCCACGTCTCATGCGCCAGCAGGGCAAAAGCCACGGCCTCCTTGGCTTCCGTGGGAAGTCCGAATTCATCGGAGAAATGCAGTTTGATTCCCAAGGGAGTGACTGCATCGCGCAGCATGGACATGAGTGTTGGATTCTTTGCGCCTCCGCCGGAGACGATCATTTGGCGTCCAGCCTGCTTTCGGTGTGCCGCTGTGCGTGGAACGAACCGCGGCAACACGAATCGCCGGACTGCGTCTGCAATCGAGCGGACCGTCAAGGCCGTTGCCGTTGCCACCACATCGGGCTTGCTGGCACCGCGGCAGATCTGAAGAAATCGACCCGTGTATTCCCGGCCAAATTCCTCGCGGCCCGCCGTCCGCGGGGGTTTCTGCCGGAAGAAAGGGGCTCGCACCAATTTTGCAACCACAGCATCCAGTACGCGTCCCGAAGCCGCGACTTTGCCGTCGCGGTCGTAGCGTTTGCCGAAAAACTCTTCCATCACCGCATCAATCACCATGTTGCCGGGGCCGGTGTCAA
The DNA here is from genome assembly GCA_963789205.1 of uncultured Acidobacteriaceae bacterium. Classification (GTDB taxonomy): domain Bacteria; phylum Acidobacteriota; class Terriglobia; order Terriglobales; family Acidobacteriaceae; genus Acidiflorens. The sequence continues at coordinate 345,074 of CAWBJV010000003.1, read as the reverse complement.
AGGCGAGCACTTGGTGCAGCGACGCGCCAGCAGGAATCACCGTAAGATTCGCAATGCCCCCGATGTTTTGCGCGATGCGTGCCACACGCTGGTCGCGATATAGAGAATAATCGAGAAACGGAACCAGCGGAGCGCCCTTACCTCCCGATGCCATATCTGCCGGACGAAAATCAGAGACCACCGGCACACCCAGCCGCGCCGCAATCACCGCGCCTTCACCGGTTTGCCACGTCACCGCCAATTTTCTTCCAAGAAATCGCTGCGGGACTCCCTGGTGATACAACGTCTGTCCGTGACAGCCCACGAGGTCAAGCTTCACGCGATGCTTGCGCGCTGTCTTCGCGACCGCCTCCGCGTACAGTTCGCCCAGAAGAAAGTTCAGCCGGGCGAGATCCGCGACGCGGGCCAATTCTGCATTCATCATCTCCAAGATTGCGCGCCGAACCGGGGCAGGAAACGGGTACTCTTCGTGGGCGAGAAGTTTGAAGTCTGAGTGTGGGTTTTTATGTGGGGACAGGCCTCTGGCCCGTCCAGCCCGATCGGAGCCGAACCGCACCAGCGCCACATTGATCCCGTCCGCCGAGGTGCCGCTCATAACGCCGGCAACGATCATGGGCGTTCCTTCTTATCGTCTGTGCGAGCGAGCGCGGCCAGCCGGATCTCTTCGCCGAATTCCCAGAGCTGCCGCGTCAGCTTCTCAACTCGTGCGGAAGTGGGAGCGGGAGTGCGGCGCCTCGCGGCTGATTTCTTATCAAACGTCTTCTTCTTAAATGCCAGCACGCGTCGAGCCGATTCGCGCACGCGGCGTGCAAATCGGCTGTCGCGTTCCGCCTCACGGACCAGCGCCTCATGGGCGCGCAAAATGAAATCTTCCCGATGGCAAATCAGGCCAAGATCGCCGCCGGCGCGGATGTGCCCGATCGTCACTTGTTCGATCGCGGCCTGTTCGATCGGCGCGGCCGCCAATACGCCGCCCATCTCCAGATCGTCGGAACAGATCAGGCCCCGATAGTCAATCTTCTTGCGCAAAATGTCGGTGATCCATTTCTTCGAGAGTGATGCCGGCGTGCGCTTTTTCGTGACCGCAGGAAATGCCGCGTGCGAGACCATGACAAACGGCAATTCGCGCCGTAGTGTGCGGTAGGGAACCAGATCCTCATCCCACAATTTGCGCAGCGGCTTATCCACGCTGGGAAGTTCATGATGCGTATCGAGCGTGGCCTCGCCCAGTCCGGGGAAGTGTTTGCCGCAGCCGAGCACACCGGCATCTCCCAACCCGCACAGAAACTCGCGCGCATAGGCAACGACCTGCTTCGGATCGTCCGAAACGGCCCGCGTACTCATCACCGACCGCGAGGCCTTGTAGGCCAAGTCGAGCACTGGAGCAAAATCTACGTTGAAGCCAAGCGCTCGGCAGTTTTCGCCGATCACGCGCCCATGCTTGCGAAAGAGCGCACGGCTGCCCGTGGCAAAGACCTCTGCAGGAGAAGGCGTCGAACCGAGCACGCGGCGAAAACGGTCCACGGTGCCGCCTTCAAGGTCCACGCAGGTGAAGAGCGGCGTGGCAACGAGCTTCTGGGACTCGCGGAGAAGAGTGTGCGTCTGCTCAGCTCCGGTGATATTGCGGGCAAACAGAATCACGCCCGCTGGCTGAATTGTCGTGAGCAGGGAAGCGAGGCGCGGAGACATCTCAGTGCCGTCGAAGCCGATGATGAGGAGTTGGCCGATATTCAGTTTTGAATTACGCATCCAGGGTTTTCTCGGCGTACTCCGCGTCTCGACGGTCAGATTTCCTTCTTCAACTCCGACAGCAAGTTTAGCGCCTCCAGCGGCGTAAGCCGGTCCAAATCGACTTCGCGAAGCTTTTCCAGCACTGGCTGCGACAGCGGGGTGAAGATGGTCAACTGCGTGGGACGCTCCGGCTCTGTGGATGCGCCCGGCGTCAGATGCGCCGAGAGCCGCCGCTCAGCCGATTCATGCTCGGCCAGCACCTCTCGCGCGCGGACCACGACTTCGTTCGGCAGTCCCGCCAGCTTCGCGACTTCGATTCCGTAGCTGCGGTCGGCCGCGCCCGGTTCGACCCGGCGCAAAAAAACCACGCTTCCGCCCGTCTCTTTGACGGACACGTGATAATTCTTCACTCCGCTCAATTGCTCGGCCAACTCGGTCAGCTCGAAATAGTGTGTGGCGAACAACGTTTTCGCGTGCACTCGTGCGTGCAGATACTCGATGGCGGCCCAAGCAATCGCGAGGCCGTCGTAGGTGGAAGTGCCACGCCCGACTTCGTCGAGCAAGATCAAGGACCGGGCCGTCGCGGTGTGCAGAATCGCCGCCGTCTCCGTCATCTCGACCATAAACGTCGAACGACCGCGAGCCAGGTTGTCGCTCGCGCCAATGCGCGTGAACACGCGGTCCACAATGCCCAGCCGCGCCGCGCGCGCGGGGACAAACGATCCCATCTGCGCCATGACCACGATCAGCGCCGCCTGCCGAAGATACGTGCTCTTGCCGCCCATGTTCGGACCGGTCAGCACGACGATGTTGTGGGTTGCGGCATCCAGAAACAGCTCGTTCGGAACGAAGCGCTCGCTCCCCGCGGCGAGTTCCTGCAGCTCGATTACTGGATGACGGCCTTCGACAATTTCGAGATCGCCCACGTCCTCGGCCTTTTCAGCTTCGTCGAAGTGGGGGCGGCAATAATTCCGCAGTGCCGCGATGTGTGCCAGGCAGCCCAGTACGTCCACTTCTGCCAGCGCCAGCGCGGTTTGCCGGATGCGCTTGGCCTCAGCGGCAATGGCAGAACGCAAGTCGGCAAACAGACGCCGCTCAATTTCTACAATCTTCTCTTGGGCGTCGAGAATCTTCGACTCGTACTCCTTCAGCTCCGGAGTCGTGAAGCGCTCGGCATTCACCAGCGTCTGCTTGCGTTCGTAGTCCGCGGGGGAGAGGTGCAGGTTCGCCTTCGAAATCTCGATGTAGTATCCAAAAATGGAATTGAACTTTACCTTGAGTGACCCAATTCCTGTCCGCTCGCGTTCGCGCGTTTCGACCCGCGCCAGATACTGCTTCGAGTTGCGGCTCAGGTCGCGCAGTTCGTCCAGATCTTTGTCGACGCCCGCAGCGATCGCGCCGCCATCGCTCAGCGTGAGCGGCGGCTCTGGAACCAGCGTGCGATCGATCTTCTCCCGCAGATCGCCGAGTTCGTCGATCGCCGTATGCAGCGCGCCCAACCGGGGCGCAGAGAGGCCAGCCAACACCGTTCGCACCTTGGGAATTCGTGCGAGCGATGCGGCCAGGGCCAGCACGTCCCGTGGATTCGCGGTTTCCAGCGTGACCCGGCTTAGCAGACGTTCCAGGTCAAGGATTCCATCCAGCGCCCGCCGCAATTCTTCGCGACGCACCGTGTCTTTGACCTGCACCTCAACCGAATCCAGCCGGCCATTGATCTCGGACGGGTCCAAAGACGGGCGCAACATCCATGTACGGAGCAGCCGCTTGCCCATTGGTGTCACGGTTACATCCATGCAGCGGAACAGAGTTACGCCCGCATCCGTGCCCGCGAACAGTGGTTCGATCAACTCCAGATTGCGCACCGTCACCGCGTCGAGCACCAGGCAATTCTGTCGCTCGTAGAAGCCGATGCGGTCCACATGGTCGAGCGTGCCGCGCTGGGTTGACCGGATGTAATACAGGATCGCCCCCGCCGCCGAAGCCGCCGCCGGTTTGCCGGACAAGCCGAAGCCCTCCAGCGAAAGCACGCCGAAGTGATTCTCGAGGAGCGGAATGGCGTGGTCGGGAGCAAAGATCCAGTCGTCCAAAGGAGTCTCTGCCCAGCCGTTCGTTGATTGGGAGAGCGCGGTTGTCGCTAAGGGTTCCGCTGGATGACGGGCGAGGACGCCCGTCTCTCCGCTGTTTCTTGTTTCAAAGAGCGGCGCGGAAGACCCATAGAGCATTTCTTTTGGCCGCAATTGTTCAAGTTCTTCTTGAATACGGCGTCCGGCCGATTCGCCCGCGAACTCCGTGGCTCGAAACTCGCCAGTCGAAAGATCAAGGGCCGCAAAGCCCACGCGATCTCCGACGGTTGCTACCGCCGCCAGAAAGTTGTTCTCCTCCGCGTTCAACGACGAATCTGCCGCCGTGCCCGGCGTGACGACACGCGTTACCTCGCGCCGCACCAACTTCGTCGCCAAGCGCGCGTCCTCCACCTGCTCGCAGACCGCAACCTTGAATCCGCGCCGGATCAACTTTGAGATGTAGCCTTCGGCGGCGTGGTAAGGCATGCCACACATCGGGATGGCGACGCCCTTTTCTTTGTTGCGCGAGGTCAACGTGATCTGTAACTCGCGCGCCGCGAGCACCGCGTCATCGAAGAAAAGCTCGTAGAAGTCCCCCAGCCGGAAAAACAGCAGAGCGTTGGGATGCTCTTTCTTGATCGCGGAATATTGCCGCATCAGCGGCGTCGAGGGCTCAGGCATGGGAAATTTCTGATTGGTAATTTGTAATCTCCTAATTTGCAATTCTATGCCGGAACGGCTCCTAATGTCGGCAAGATGAATCGCAGAAAGACACCAAATTACAAATCACCAATTGCAAATTACAAATTATTTTGTTCTTCTTACTGCCATGGAATTGCGCAAGGATCCCATAACCCGGTCCTGGGTGATCACTGGCGACGACGTCGGCGAGCCCACGCCACGCTCCCAAGCCTGCCGTTTTTGTGGCCCTTCCGCCGACGTAACCAATGTGATCGCCACCCTGCCCGGCGTGGATGGTAGTGCGTGGTCGGCGCGCTCGGTTGTCCATCCGCAGGCTCTGTATCACATCGAAGGCGAGGCGGCCCGCCGCGGCGACGGACTCTACGACCGCATGGGATCGGTGGGGGCTCACGAAGTTCTGCTGGAAAATCCCCGCCACGATGGCCATATCTGGAATGTCAGTGACATCGAGGTCGAACAGTTCCTGCGTCTGGCCGCGCAGAGGATTCAGGATTTGAAGCGAGATAGCCGATTCAAGTACGTCAGCATTTTCAAGAATCACGGCGAGGCCGCGGGACAGGAATTCGACCACCCCACTTCCCAGCTGACGGCAACCATTTTTGTGCCGCGCCGGGTGCTCTACGAGCTCCGTGCCGGACGCGAGTACTTCGAGAGCAAAGAGCGCTGCGTCTTCTGCGACATTCTGGCGCAAGAGGAGCGTCAGACCCTGCGCATCGTCGAATCTCGAGGGGACTACGTAGCCTTCTGCCCTTATGCTCCGCGTGTCCCGTACGAGACCTGGATCATGCCTCGCAGCCATGAATCATCCTTTGAGCGCACAGGTTCGTCGCGCGTTGGCACCCTGACCGATCTCGCCGCGCTCCTGCGGCGCACGCTGCAACGCATCCGCACGGTCACGGAAGCCTTCCACCTCGTGCTCCACACATCGCCCAACAGCCAACATCCTTCGGCAACACTCGGATATTGGAAGACACTCGATGACGATTACCACTGGCACATCGAGATTCTCCCGATTCTTGAGGCGAAGGCAAGGTCGTACACTTTCAAAGAGATTTATTATTCTCCTGTGACATCTGAGACCGCGGTCAAACGTCTGCGAGACGCAAAGATTTAATTCATGCCAGGAAAAATGATGCTGCAAAAAAGAATTGCCGCCCTGCTGACTTTAGCTTGTCTTTGCCTGGCCAGGGGTCCGGCCGCGTCCGCTCAAACCTCGCCGCCGGCGCCCACCGAGAAGCAGACAGTTCTCTGGATGAAGCTGGAAAAATCCATTTTGGATATCGATCGCAGCCTTGACGGCGTCATGGGCGTCGCCATCGTCGACCTCACTGACGGCCACAAATATCTGCTCCATGCCAACGACGTTTACCCGCAGGCCAGCTCCATCAAGATCTGCGTCCTCGCTGAGCTCTATAGGCAAGCGCAGCAAGGCAAGCTGAAGCTCACGGACCTCTACACCGTCAACGCCGCCGATCTGGTGCAGGACAGCGACATCATGGGCGGCCTCACGCCCGGCGTTACGCAGATCACGTTGCGCGATCTCGCAACCATGATGGTTGCCGTCAGCGACAACTCCGCCACCAACGTGCTCATCGACCGCGTCGGCATGGACAACGTGAACGCCTTTCTGAAGACGCAGGGGCTGCGCGATACGCGCCTCCGCCGCAAGATGATGGATCTCAAGGCCGCCACCGAAGGCCGCGAAAACGTCTCCACGCCAAACGAGATGTTGAATCTGCTCCAGGCGCTTTATCGCGGCGAGATTCTGAACAAAGAGATGACCGACGATTTCTTCAGAGTTCTTGCCACGCATAAAGATAGTTGGATCCCGCGCAATCTCCCCGACGATTTGAGAATCGCCGACAAGCCGGGCGCGCTCGAAGGCGTCCGCAACGATTCGGGAGTGATCTTCGTCGACAAGCGCCCCTTCATCCTATGTGTCATGACGACCTACCTGCATCGCGAGCGGGACGGAGAAGAGGCGATCAGCAATATCTCGCTCGCGGCCTGGCGCATGTTCGACCGGATGGCGCGGGCGAGTGAGTATGGGAGGGTGATTTCGCCGGGGAATAGCAGCAGGTAGTCGTCGGTCGTTGGTCGTTAGTCGTTCGGGAACCGGAGGAGGACGGGAATCCGGTGATTCCATAAAGAGCGCGTACACAAGCCGAAAGTACAGCACGGACATTGACGAACACAGGAATCCCGAACGACTAACGACTAGCGACCAACGACTGCCCTTTTGCGAACGACCAACGACTATCGACCAACGACTGCCCCATGACCATCCGCCGCCTCAAAACCTACACCGGATCTCAAGGCTACGTTTACCAGTACTACTTCGTCGGGAAACGCCCGGCCCAGACATCTGACGCTACTGAGCCTGACGCCAACGAGTACATTTTCGACGTTACCTCAGATCGCAAGCTGACTTACGCAGTCAGTATTTTCCTCCCGCATAAGGTCGTCGCCGCCTGGGCCGAATCCCACGGACGGTCCCTTTCCGATTCCGAGCAGTACGCCGCCGTCAAGATGCGTCTGTTCCGCGCCTTCGATGAACTGGAAGAAATGCAGGCGCACGGGCGGCAACTGCAGGTTGACTTGCCATCGCTGGAAGAATCGCTGGCGTCGTTAGGCGTGGAATAGGTTCGGCCGGTGCCGCAACGCCCGGCCAACTATAATCATCGAGCAGGGCGGCGAGGTATCTGCCGGCCTGCAAAAGCATCCAAGAATGATGACCCTGATCTGGCTGCGCGTCGCGCTGGTCTGTTACGCTGCGGGATTGCTCTATGCACTGGTGGCGCTCACGCGCACTTCCGAGATCCTCAGCAAAGTTGCGCTCCATGCTTCCTATCTCGGCATGGTGTTTCATCTTGTCTCGCTGACTGAGGCCGTGGTGCAATCTGGCCAGCTCGCGTCGGCGTCCGTTCACAACGCGGAATCGCTGCTGGCCTTCCTGATCATGGTCGTCTTCATGCTTGCCTATCTCATCTACAAGACGACTTCCCCAGGCATCGTGATTTTTCCGCCGGTTTTTCTCCTGACTTTCGTCGCTGCTACCGGCCAGCAACCGCTCGTCTTCGCCTCGGATGTCGTGAAGAAGGGCTGGCTCGCGGTTCACATCCTGATGATCTTTACCGGATACGCGGCGCTGTTCCTCAGCTTTGGCGCCAGCATCCTGTACCTTATGCAAGAACGCGCACTGAAGTCCAAGAGTTCGAGTGGGATGTTCTCGCGACTGCCCGCGCTCCAGGTCATTGACGACATCGGCTACCGCTCGCTCATGATCGGATTTCCCTTCATGACTCTGGGGCTGATCGCGGGCTCGGTGGTTGCCGAAGCTACTTACGGCCGCATTGATTTTCTCGATCCCAAGATTCTGCTTTCCGTCCTGATGTGGGCCGTCTATCTGCTGATGGTGTTTACGCGTATAAATGCGGGATGGCGCGGACGCCGCGCCGCCCTGCTCGCCAGTGCGGCCTTTGCCACGGCGATCGTGGCCTGGAGCGCCAACTATTTCAGCGCCATGCACAGGTTCGTCGCGTCATGAAATTCCAGCTCATCGGCGTCAATCACACGACCGCGCCGGTCGAGGTGCGCGAGCGTCTGGCCATTCCCGAATCGCGCCTGCCGGAAGCCTGCAAGCGACTGGCCGAGCATCCCGCCGTTTCCGAGGGCATGATCGTCTCGACCTGCAACCGCGTGGAATTTATCGCCACGATGAAGAACGGCACGGGTGACCTGCGCGAATTTCTGCGCGAGTATTTCTCTACCGATCTCAGAGAGTTTGAAAGTCATCTCTACGAATTTCGTGAAGATGAGGCCGTCCGCCACGTCTTTCGCGTCGCCGCCAGCCTCGACTCCATGGTCGTCGGCGAGCCCCAGATTCTGGGACAGGTGAAGGAAGCCTACGCCACCGCTCGCGCCGTAGGAGCGGTGCGCGCGCAGCTGGATCAGTTGCTCACGCGGGCGTTTGCCGTGGCCAAGCGCGTCCGGACCGAGACCGCCGTCGGATCTTCTTCGGTTTCGATTGCCTCAGTCGCCGTCGAACTGGCAAAGAAAATCTTCGGCAGCCTGAATGGAAAAAGCGTTTACCTGGTCGGCGCCGGGAAGATGAGCGAGTTAGCGGCCCGGCATCTGCTCGCCCATGGCGCCGCTTCGATTTTTGTCGCCAACCGCACCTACGACCGCGCCATCCGGCTGGCGCACAAATTTGACGGACAGGCGATCGAGTTTAGCCGGCTTTACGATTCGTGCGAGCGCGCCGATATCGTGATTACCTCGACCGGCTCGCCTCATTTCATCTTCCGGCCCGAGCACGGCGAAAAGCTCATGGCGTTGCGCCGGAACAAGCCCATGTTCTTCATCGATATCGCTGTTCCCCGTGACGTCGATCCGGAGATGAACAAGCTCGACGGCATTTTCGTCTATGACATCGACGATCTGCAGCAAGCGGTCTCATCCCATGTCGCGGATCGCAAGAAGGAAGCGGAAAAGGCTGAGGCGATCGTCAATGGCGAGGTCAAAAAATTCCACGCTCGCCTGCAGACTCTCGGCGTGGTTCCGACCATCGTCAGCTTGCAGGACCATCTTGAAACCATTCGCCAGGCCGAGATTGATCGCGTTCGAGGACGCCTCGGTCCCATGACCACCGACCAGGAACTCGCCGTCGAAGCGCTGACTCGTGGCATTGTCAACAAAATCATGCATACGCCGATCAGCACCCTGAAGACGGCTGCGCGCGATCCGGAATCGACCACGGTCATTGATTTGGTGCGTCGCCTCTTTAATCTGCACGACAACCTGCACGACAACCTGCGCGACAATCTGCACGACGACAATCTGCATAACGAAGATGAAGAAAAGGGCGCTGCGGCTTCTAAGTCAGCCCGTGGCCGAGTTACAGAAAGAGGTGCAGGAAAAGGACCAGGAAACTGATGGCGCGCCTCCGTATCGGTTCCCGCGGCTCGCAACTCGCGCTCTGGCAGGCCCACCACATCTCCGATCTGCTGCACGCTCAGGGCCATACCGTGGAACTGGAGATCATCAAGACCACTGGCGATAAAATTACTGATGTTGCTCTCGCTAAAGTCGGCACCAAGGGGATGTTCACCAAGGAAATCGAAGAAGCGCTCGTCGACAATCGTATTGACCTCGCCGTGCACAGTTTGAAAGATTTGCCAACGGAGCTGAGCGCCGATTTCGAAATTGTCGCGATCACCACCCGGGAAGATCCGCGCGACGTTTTTTGTTCCGTGAAGTTCGCCAGCATCGAAGCACTGCCGCAGCAGGCGAACGTTGGTACCAGCAGCCTGCGCCGTCAGGCCCAGTTGAAGGCTCTTCGTCAGGATCTTCAGATTCACCCCGTCCGCGGCAATGTTGATACGCGCCTGCGCAAGCTCGAATCCGGCGAGTACGATGCCATCATTCTCGCAGCCGCCGGCCTCAACCGTCTGGGCAAGACGCAACTGGTCCGTCAAGTGATCCCCGTGGAAATGATGACCCCCGCCGCTGGACAAGGCGCCCTGGCAATCGAAATTCGTAACGGCGACATGGCGACCCGGGCGCTGCTGGCCTTTCTCGATGATGGCGCCGCCCGTTCCACCACCACCTGCGAGCGTGCCCTACTCAGCAAACTCGGAGGCGGTTGCCAGGTCCCCATTGGGGCCTTCGCCGAAATGAAACAAGGCCACATTCGCCTGAACGCGGTCGTAGCCCATCCCGATGGAGCAAAAATTCTGCGCGAAACACGCGAGGGCGATGATCCCGTACGCCTGGGCGAAGAAGTCGGCGAAACCCTTCTCCGTCGAGGCGGCAATGTTATTCTCGAAGAAGTCTATGGTGAAGGTTTCGCTGTGCCGCAACAACCATAGAGGCAGGTCTCAGTTGTTATGTCTCAGGTCTCGGGAAAACCTGACACCTGCGACCTGGAACCTGACACCTGATCCATGAAGCCAAACGAAAAACGTCCCCTCGCCGGCACCCGGATTCTTGTCGGACGCGCCCGGCACCAGGCTGGCAGCCTTTCCGCGAGCCTGCGCAGTCTGGGCGCTTCCGTCATCGAAATCCCTTTCATCGAGATCCGCAAGCCGCAATCGTACCGGCCGCTCGATGAGGCTCTGAAAAATATCGGAAATTACGACTGGCTCATTTTCACCAGCGCCAACGGCGTCGAAGCCATGTGGGAGCGCTTCCGGAAACTTCGTCTCACGCGCCGGGCTCTCAAACATCTGCAGATTGCTGCGATTGGGCCTGCAACCAAGAAGGCGATCGTGAAGCGTGGCCTGAAGGTCAAGATGGTTCCGGAGGAGTATGTCGCCGAGTCTGTCGCGAAAGGACTGCGCGATAAGGTCAACGGCAAGCGCGTTGTGCTCATCCGAGCCAAGGTCGCGCGCGACGTGATTCCAGACGAACTGCGTGCGGCCGGAGCCGAAGTCGATGTGGTCGAAGCTTACGAAACCGTGGTGCCCGAGAAATCACGGGCGCGCCTGCGGGCGCTTATGAGAAATGCATCTCGCTGCCCGCACATCGTGACCTTCACCAGTTCCTCCACCGCGAAGAACTTTACCGAATTATTAGGCAACTCCAAAGCAGGGTCACTCAGCGTAGGTTTGCTCAAGCATGTCCAGTTTGCTTCGATTGGTCCGGTGACTTCTGCGACGTTGCGCGAATTGCATATGCCGGTCGCCATCGAGGCGCGCGAATTCACGATGGGTGGACTGCTTCGCGCAATTGTGCTCGCCCGCTACGCAGAGACGTCCCTGTAGAAACGGGACCTGCCCCGTCTCATTCCGCCCCGTCTCATTCCGTGGCGGGAGACGCGGCAAGCCGCGTCTCTACAGGAATTCGATGCAGGGCTGCGCACGCTACTCGGGCTCTGGGTTCGAGATTGCCCGCGGCGGGTCGATCGAGTCCAGGTAGGCTTGCATGCGTTTCTTGCCGTCGGGGGGCATTCCAGTGAACTCGATTCCATTGCCCACGCCTGGATCGCACGTCCGGACCACCGCCGTGACATTGATGTGCTCCGATTCCAGCCAGAAATCCACTCGCAGCACAGTTCCGAGCGGCAAAGGCAGCATGGTCTCGATATAGCATCCATTGCCGCTCACGTCGGTGGCACTAATGCGGGTCGGCGCCTTGACGCGCTCGTCGCGCAGTTCCAGGGGAAGCGAAATCTTATGCCGCTGCCAGTGCCGGCGGTTGGAGGGAGAAATGGTCACCGTCGCGCCGTCGAGCGCCAGATAGTTCTTCCAGGGGCATTCCTGATCGGCGAGCAACTTTACTCCCACTTGATTTTTCTTGACCGAGCCGGCGTTCATCACCCAGATCACCGTGCAGCGCGTTTTTTTCTCGTCGCACTGCACTCCGATCACGTCACCCACTTTCAGTTCGTTTTCGACTCCGGAAAGCAGTGCGCCCCCCGAACTGATGTTCCGAGCGCGAGCATGTTGGGAAAAGGGCCGTCCGTCGGCACTCATTCCCCATAGACGCACGGGCAGGTCCACAGTAAGGCGAGGTTCGGTTTGCCGATGTTCAGCCATGCCTTATCCTTTGTATCCGTTCGTGCGATAATACCGCCCTCGGATGCGCTGCGATATTGCAAAGTTTGCCGGTGCAGTAACGAGCGCAGTACCACTTTCGATACCTGGAATCCTCAATCAAGAGCGGGTTTTCGCCGGTGTTTCCGTGGGCGTTTCCGCGAACTCCCGATAACTGATGACCCGGATCTTTTGCTCCTCCAGAAACTGTCGCAGTTCCGTCGAAGTCAGCAGACGCCGCTCCTCTTCGCGAGAATCGAGCAATCGCGTGCGGGCCGCGCGCAAGTCGGCGTCGGCGTAGCCGGGATGGCAGACTAGTTCCCAGGTTCCCTCAGGCAGGCTCGCGAGCGTCCGGCGAAGCAGGGAACTATAGCCGTAACTCTCGAGCGATCCGGTCTCGATCACTCCAACCACACCGTCGGGCGTGAGCAGTCCGGCGCGCTTGGTCCGCTGGAGGAATTGCCCGGAGAAGGTGTGCAGCATGCGCACCTGGCCATAACGCTTCCAGAGTTCTCGGTTGCCTTTGAACTGCCGTGCGGGCATCGCTTTCACGGGAACGAACGGATTGCGGATCGCGCGAACGCCGCAAATCCGCGCGGCTCGCAGCAGCGCGGCAAGAATCTCGGGAAAGATGTGCGCATGTTTGTGGGTATCGAGGTGGGTCACCTGGAGACCGGCGGATTGAATTTTCCTTATTTGTGCGGTGACTTCCGCGACCAGTTGATCGCGATCGAAGCCTCCCAACATGGCGCGGGCGGCGAAGGCCGAAAGGCTGGAATAGAATTTGTCCGGCTCTGCCGAGCGAATCGCCAGCAACGTATCTACTGCGTCGGGTGGTGATACCGGCGTTCCGTCGACCAATACGACGTGGCATCCCACGGAGAGATTCGGCGCCGAGCGGGAGGCCGTCACCGCATCGTCGAAGGCGGCGCCGTTGGCCATCAATGTCGCCGACGACACGACTCCGCCGATGTGGGTTTCGATAATGGCTCGATTGACTCCAGCGGTCAGACCTAAATCATCGGCATTGACGATTAGCTTTCGCACGGAGAAAGTGTAGCAGCCGCCGCTTGGTAGAGACGGGGTGGCCCCGTCCTATCGCGAAGCGAAGGGCGGGGCTCTTAGGCTGGGTCGCGTCGGCGAACGGTGGGATAAATTCCTTGCTTTTCGCGTCTGGTTGCTGTTCAGTGCGACTCGATCTCTACCACTCCCTCTTCTTAGGGCTTGAGTCAAAGGCAGCGGACAGCAGTGTCCGCTCTACACGAACCAATCCTCTGGGCGCTCCACCAATCCTCGCTTTACTTCTAGCTGCCCTTCCGCGAAGTCCAGTACACGGGGAGAATTCCCTGACGCGTTCCTGCCGCGGCGAAGGGTGTAGGGGTCCTTCGACTCCGCACGGACTTTACTTCGTGAAGTCCATTGTGCTATAGTGTTGTAAAGTAACACCTAGGAGTACTCGCCATGCCGAAGCCTTCCACCACCAGCGTGAAGCTCGATACCGAAACCAAAGAGCGCGTGCAGCGTCTGGCGGAAGCGCGCCGCCGTTCGCCGCACTGGGTCATGCGCGAAGCGATCGAGCAGTATGTGGAGCGCGAAGAGAAGCGCGAACAATTCCGGCAGCACGCGCTGGCCGCCTGGACTCATTACCAGACGACCGGCCTCCACGCCACCGCCGAAGAAGCCGATGCATGGCTGGCCAAACTCGAAGCGGGCAAAGACGCCGCTCCTCCTAAATGTCACGACTGATTTGGTCGCAACCCGCTTTGCTGGATGTGGCCCGTCTTCATGCCTTCTTAGTTCCCAAAAGCCGCGATGCGGCCCAACGCGCGGTGAAGGCGATCCGGCAGGGCGTGAAGGCGCTTGCCAGGCATCCGCAGAGCGGCCGTCCGGTCGAAGAGTTGCCGCCGGAGTTCCGGGAGTGGCTGATTGAGTTCGGACAGGGAGCCTATGTCGCTCTCTGTCATTACGATGGGAGACAGGTTGTGATGCTGGCGGTGCGGCATGGGCGCGAAGCGGGATACTGAGTTGAGAAAAATGTCATCCTGCAATTGGCGGTTTGAGAGTAGGATTAGTCCGCCTTCTCGAGGAGGCCTCTATGGCACAGACAACTTCGGGCGACGTCGTACGTCAGACTTCGACGTTATCCATCGTGTGGGGCGTTTTGCTGATCGTCTTCGGCATGGTGGCGATTGGTTCGCCATTGCTTGCCGCCGTGGCGGTCAGCGCGGTCATTGCCTGGCTCATCATATTGGCAGGCGTGGTCCACGTCATGCTCGCCTTTCGCGCTCACGGAGCGGGCAGCATGATCTGGAAGCTTCTGGTTGGACTCGCGTATGTCTTCTTCGGTGGGTACCTGATCATGCGTCCGCTGCTGGGAGTCGCATCGCTTACGTTGGTACTGGCATCGCTCTTCCTGATTGAGGGCGTCCTGAATATCATTCTGTTTTTCAAGATGCGCGCGGCGGGAGGAGCGAGCTGGGTGCTGATTGATGGGATCGTTACCCTGTTGTTGGGGCTGATGATCTACATGCAATGGCCGTCGAGTTCCGTCTGGGCGATCGGCGTCCTGGTGGGAGTGAGCATGATCATCAGCGGGGTTACGCGCGTGATGTTGTCGTTGGCGGTGCGCAAGGTGACGGCTGCGGCGGCGTAGGTTCCCATTCTCCCGACTTAGTGGTGCTGTTCGTCCCCGGGCGAGCATCTAAGTTGTTCGGAAAGAGCAGGAGAATTCTATGATCCGAAAGTTGAGCTCGGGCCAGTACCGTTTGTACTCACGCAAGAAAGATCCAAAAACGGGGAAGCGCCGCAATCTTGGGACCTTCGGAAGCCGCAAAGCCGCGGAGGCTCATGAGCGGGATGTGCAATACTTCAAGCGTCAAGGCTGAGACTTGGTCGGGCACGCTCACTGGGATAGTCGTAAGGTGGGCCGTTTACCGCAGCGCCACCCAAAGCCAAAACAAAACGAAGTTTTTCGGCGCCGAAGCTCTACTAAGCGGCTAAACAGATTGCGGAAAAAATCATTGGGGCGCAAAGAGTTCACCTCAGGCGCTGAAGCGCGAGCGCATTTTCAGACACGTTGCGGCGCGAGTGAACTCGTGCCCTTCCCGGTTGTGGAGAAGTCGGCCCTTCCCTTCGTGGAGCTAGAGCCAGCATCGCGAAGGAGGGACGGTACGCTAGAGAACGCTTGCGGGTGAAGTTGTTTTTGGATTTGGGGCGGCGGTCCGAGGTGGACGGGCGAGGACGCCCGTCTCTCCACCGAACCGTTTTTCTTTCATTCCTCTTCTTCCTTAACTCAGCCGTTCCCGTCTGATGAAGCGTAGAAGCTGCGTGCTTCAGGCGGCCTCGGTGTGGATCGGGCGTTCTTCGAAAGAAATGTCTACCTGGTCGCCGATTACGGTCAGGGACTCGCGGATGGTGCCGGTGGGAAGCTCGAGGACAGAAGCGGCATGGACGCGAACGGCGGCCAGGCGCCAGGGCTTGAGGTCTTCTTCGATGTGAATGACAATCCGTTCGCGGTCGAGGTACACGGCGTCGATGGGAAAGCGCATAGCGAAGGTGTGGATACCGTGGGAGGGGTTAATCCATAGTCCCTGACCGCGGGAGAAATGGGACGAGTTGGTGGCCATTAGGCCGCGGAAGCGGGACCAGTGGGTGCGCGCGATCAGGAGATCGGTCGCGAGATAGGTGGTGCGAGTGCGGTTAAAAGCGTATCCCTTGGGACGAGTCATTGAGACATTGAGTCATTGAGACATTGAATCATTGAGACATTGAGTCATTGAGTCATTGAGACATTGAATCATTGAGACATTGAATCAATACCTCAATGACTCGATGACTCAATCACTCACCGCTTTCCTCCAACGGCGGGGGCGAATATGTGCAGCAACTGAATTACGGCTGGGCCTACTGTGACGAAAATCAGGGAGGGCATTACGAACAGGACCAGGGGAATAATCATTTTGACGGTCGTTTTGGCGGCTTGTTCTTCGGCGCGCTGGCGGCGCTCGGTGCGGAGGGAATCGGAATGCACGCGCAAGGCTTGGGCAACGCTGGTTCCGAAGCGGTCGGTCTGAATCAGGGTTGCTACGAGCGCGCGAATGTCATCGACTCCGGTGCGTTCGGCCAGGTTGCGGAGGGCTTCGACGCGAGGTTTTCCGGCGCGAGTTTCGAGGTCGAAGAGATGGAATTCTCCGCTCAGGTCGGGGTGGGCGTGGCTCAGGTCCTGGCCTACTCGCATCATAGCTTGGTCGAGAGACAAGCCCGCTTCCACGCAGATGACGGTCAAATCCAGTGCGTCGGGAAGGCCGAGGCGAATACGGCGCTGGCGCTCCTGTAATTTCTTCTTCAGTAAGAATCGCGGAAGGAAAAAGCCGAACGCGGTTAGACCTATAAGCAGAAGGGGCGAGTCGAATCCGGTGAACAGAAAGACAGAGAAGAAACCAAGGGCGGCGAAGAGGACGCGCAAACCACGATAGATGGTAACGTGCTGGGCGTCGCGATATCCGGCCTGGATTAGCCAGGCGCGGGTTTGGGAAACGTCGGTGGGGGAGACCGGCAGGGCGCGGCTCAGCGGATCGAGGGCCTGCTGCATGCGTTCGCGGATAGCTGGTTTGGTCTGGGCTTTGGGGCGTTGCCATCCGATTTCGCGCAGGCGGGATCCGAGCACCGATGAAGGCGCGACCGAAGCCGCTCCAAAGGCGAACACGATCACCACGACGGTGAGAAAAACGAAGATGGAGAGTGCGAGGGCCATGAAAGTTCGGTCGTTAGTCGTTAGTCGTTAGTCGTTCGGACGTTTTGCCAACGACTAACGACTATCGACTTACCTACCTCTTGTCAATCCAAACTCTACGCTCATCAAACCTGGATCCTGATAATTCTGCGAATCACAAAGTAGCCCATGGTCTGCAAAGTGATGCCGCCTACGATCAAAGCGTGTCCTATCGGGTCCGTGAACAGCGGACGAATGAAGCCTGGGTTCAGCATGAGCATCAGGACCACGATCGTGGGCGGCAGAGCCATGAGCAGGACCATGGTGAGGCGTCCCTGGGCGGTGTGAACGCGGACCTGGCGCAGGATTTTAAAGCGTTCGCGGATAACGTAGGAGAGGTTGTCGAGAATCTCGGCAAGGTTGCCGCCGGTTTCGCGCTGCAACATCACGGCCGTCACGAAGAACTTGACGTCGACCAGAGGGATGCGGTCGGCGAGGTTGAGCAGGGCGTCGCGGACGGGGAGGCCGAATTTCTGTTCTTCGTAGAGCTGGCGGAATTCTCCGGCAACGGGTTCGGAGACTTCGTTGGCAATCATTTCGAGGGCGGTGGTAAAGGCGTGTCCGGCGCGAACGGCGCGGGCGAGGGTATCGATGGCCTCGGGAAACTTCTCCTCAAATTTCTGGAAGCGTTTGGTGCGCATGTGCGAGGCATAGGCGTAGGGGATAAAAAACCCGAGCAGAGCGCCGGCCCAGCCGAACAGCACGTTGCCGCCGGCGATGAAAGCGATGGCGGCGAGTACCAGGGCCGACACGGCGCAAAGCATCAGGAAGTTTCCGGCTCGAACATCAATGTTTCCCTGAGCCAGCATTTTCTGGAGGAGAGAGACGCGCTCGGAGCGGCGCAGAAGGGTGTCGAAAGCGGGTATCCGGCTGAGCACTTCGTCTCGGAGAAGAGCCATTTCCGGGGCGGTTTGCTCGGAGGGTTTCTGAACGGTGGAGAGGCGATCGCGGAGAACGCGAGCCTGGGCGCTGCGCTGATCAAGCAATGACATGGCGGCGAAAGCCACCACGGTGACCACCAGGAAGACCAGCAAGGCGAGAGCGAACGGCATGCGCTAGACCTCCATCCGGGACTCGAAGAGCGCGGGGCTCAGGCGGCAGCCGGCGGTGGCGAGGCGCTCGGCGAAATGCGGCGGGAGGCCGGTGGAATGGAAGACGCCGCGGACCTTGCCGCTCTCGTCCACGCCGGTGCGTTCAAAAACAAAAATGTCCTGCAGCGCGATCATGTCTCCTTCCATTCCCGTGACTTCGGAAATGGTTAGTATTTTGCGCGAACCGTCGGAGAGACGCGCGACCTGGACGACGGCGTGAACAGCGTTGGCGATCTGATGGCGAATCGCGCGCTCGGGAATGTTCAGGTTGGCCATGGAAACCATATTTTCGATGCGAGCCAGGGCATCGCGCGGGGAGTTGGCGTGCACGGTGGTGAGAGAACCTTCGTGACCGGTATTCATGGCCTGAAGCATGTCGAAGGCCTCTTCGCCGCGCACCTCGCCCACGACAATACGATCGGGACGCATGCGCAGGCTGTTGATGACGAGTTGGCGCATGCGGACTGAGCCTTTGCCCTCGATGTTGGGAGGGCGGGTCTCCAGACGCACGATGTGCTCCTGTTTGAGCTGCAATTCGGCGGCGTCTTCGATGGTTACGATGCGCTCGGAGTTCGGGATGTAACCGGAAAGGACATTGAGAACCGTGGTTTTGCCGGCGCCCGTTCCTCCAGAAATGATGACGTTCAGGCGACCCTTGACTACGGCGGAGAGCAGTTCGAGCATGGGCTCGGTGAGGGTCTTGTTGTCGAGCATGTTGCGGGCGGTGATTGGATCCCGGCCAAAGCGGCGGATCGAGAGGCAGGCGCCATCGAGGGCGAGGGGCGGGATGATGGCGTTGACGCGAGAGCCATCCTGCAAGCGGGCGTCGACCATGGGCGAAGACTCATCGACGCGGCGCCCGATGCGGGAGACGATGCGGTCGATGATCTGCATCAGGTGCTGATTGTCTTTGAACGACAGGCCGGTGATTTCAAGCTTGCCGGCGCGTTCGACGTATACGCGATCGAAGCGATTGACGAGAATATCGGAAATGGTGGGGTCTTTGAGCAGCGGCTCGAGCGGGCCCAGGCCGAAGATTTCGTCGAGGATCTCCCGCGACAACTTCTCGCGTTCGGCGAAACTGAGAGGAACCGCCTCGCTGTTCACGGAACTGCGGATCAGGACGAGAACTTCTTCGCGGGCTGAATCTCCGGTGGTGCGGCCGAGTTTTTCGAGGTCGAGGCGATCGAGGATCTTGCGGTGCAGGTCCGCCTTGACCTGCTGGTACTCGCTCCGTTCGAAGGCTTGCAGGTTGGCCATAAGAATCAGGTGTCAGGTCTCAGGTGCCAGGTGTCAGGTCTTGGCCTTCTGGCCGACAGCTGATACCTGAGAGCTAATAGCTAGCTTACACCGTCTTAAATAAGGACCAGGCGGTGCGTTTCACGTCTAAATCGTCCTTGGTCAAAAATTCCGCCAGGTCGGAGATGGAGCGGGCAATTTCGCTGTTTCCCTGCTGCATCACGGGAATGCCGCGATCGATTGCGGTTGAGACTGCGAAGTACTGATTGGGAATTCGCCAAAGCACGGGCGCTCCGATAGCGGCCTCGGTCTCAGCTTCATTGAATCCGGCGACCTTGCGGTAACGGTTCAGCACCAATGCAAAGCGGTCGCGCGAGCCGCTCTCGCCCAGGTACTGGGCCACTCTTCCGGCGCTCCAGAGGGAAGCTACATCGGCGTGGGCGATGAGCAGAATTTTCTCCGACAGGTTGCTGACCAGACGAGTGGCGCTGTCGAGGCGGGAGGAAGCGTCCACGACGATGTAGTGAAACAAGCCGACCATGGTGTCAAACAGGCGGGCAAAGTCGGAAGCGGAGGGCTCGATCACGGTGGGAACGGCAGGGCCGGCGAGCACCTGCAAGCCGCGATCATGGCGGGCCATGAAGCTGTCGAGCAGGGAGGAGTCCAAGCGGTGCAGATTCGTGATGGCATCGGAGACGGTAAATGCTGGCTTGAGATTGAGATGCAAGGCGCAGTGACCGAGGGGCGCCAGGTCTATCAGCGCCGTGCTGTGGTGAATCGACTGCAAGGCCAGAGCTAGATTGACGGCGACGGTGGTGGCGCCGCTGCCGCCTTTGGCGTTCACGATGGTGAAAACTTTTCCCCGGGAATTTTCGCGGCCGGGCTTGCGGCGAGTCGCCGACAGGCGGACGAAGGCTTCCAGCAGATCGGTGGTCGTGGTGGGGCGCTCAATGTATTCGCGCACGCCGGCCCGCATGGCGCTGACGATTAACTGGGGTTGCGTCATGGGGCCCACGGCGAACACGGCTGCATCGGGAAGTTCCTGGTGCAGTAACTCGACGGCCCGGAGCGCCGAGGTGACGGCATCAGTGGCGATATCCACCAGAACGACGTCGGGCGCAAAGGATTGAGTTCTACGGATGACCGGGTCGTTGGCGGCGAGGGGCATGGTTTCGACGCTGCACACGGTGCGGGCAACGCTGGTGCCATCGACCAGTACCTGAAGCACCGCGCGCTGATCATTGTCCGTGGCGAATACGGCTACTGACAATTCCGGCATGACTGGGTTCCCAAAATCACTGAGACATTAAATCATTGAATCATTAAATCATTGAGACATTGAATCATTGAATCATTGAATCATTGAAAATCAATCTCTCAATGTTGTTTCTTGCTATCGAACTTGCCCTGATCCAGATATGGTTCCGGGTTCACCGGACCTTTCGGAGCCTGGACAGTGGGCGCAACCCGGCGAACTGTACAGAGAACCATCAATTCTGAGTTGCTCTTTTGCGCGCTCTTGCTTTTGAAGAAATTGCCGAGGATCGGGACGTCGCCCAGTCCTGGAATCTTGTTGCCAAGATTTGTGACCCGGTTATCCATCAGGCCGGCGATGACGAAGCTTTGGCCATCTTGGAGTTCGAATTCAGTATCCGCCTTGCGCGTGCTGATGGCGGGGATGGTGGTTCCGGAAACGGTGACGGCATTCGCGAAGTCCAGCGTGCTGACCTCAGGAACGACGTGCAGGTGGATGCTGCCGTTCGGCTGAATCACGGGGGTGAACCTGAGCCGCACGCCAAACTCACGAAATTGCACAGTAACGGTGGCGATTCCGCCTGCGCCGGGCTGCACGACGGGAAAGGGAAATTCTCCTCCGGCGAGGAAGCTGGCTTCTTTGCCATTGACCGCGACCAGGTTAGGCTCGGCCAGGATTTGCAAGAGATTCTTTGACTGAAGGGCCTTGATCACTGTGCCCAGGTGGACCTGAGGATTGAAGAAAAACAGGTTGAGTGCGTCCGAAATGGTGGACGTGTTTGACGTTGCCGGATCGCTGATGGGTCCGGGTTTGACTCCGCCGAATTGTCCGGTTTGCACAGTGCCGATGGAGTTTCCAGCGCCAGTGGAAAAGATGTTGATGCCAAGTTGGGTCAGGGCCGTGCGATCCACTTCAGCAAACTTGACTTCCAGCAGGACTTCGTCTGCCCCGACCGGTCCAAAGGTAAGCACGTTGACGACATTCTTGGAATACGCAGAGGCCAACGAACCGGCGTGTTTGGAGACGTCCTCGGTGGTTACGTGACCGGAGAGAACAATCGCGGAACGTGAAGGCGTCACGTTGATCTGCTCATCCGGGAAAAGACGGTGCATTTCTTCCGAAGCGGCGGTGATATCGACATCGACGCGAAGATCGAAGCTGCGAGAGCGCTCCAGTTCGTCCCAGATCAGAAGTGAAACCTCGCCCGGAGCGAGTCCATTGACCAGAACTTGCGTCGGCGTGACGACCAGCGCATCCGCCACCGACGGGTCGGTCACGGAGACGCGCTTCAGCCTTTCGGTTGTGTTAATCAAGAGGGACTTGCCCACCATCACGCGTAGGGGAGCTGCACCGGCAGTAACGGTCTGGCCGGGAGCAGGCGCGGTCGTGGTGGAGGTTTGCGCGGCGGGCGGATTGTCCTGGTTTTGAGAAGGAGCGTTCTTAGAAGAATCGGAAGCCGCTGCGGGACTGCCCAGGGAATTGCCATCGGGAGCCGCGATGCGCGCACTTGTCGTTATCGCGCCGATCGTTATCGCGCCGAGAAGTAACACGGCGGCGACGAGCGTAAGAACTCTCATGAATTCGGACCTCTGTGAGGATACACGAGCAGATCCATCGAGGGCTGATGTGTCGAAGGAATGAGCGGACGCGAATTTTTGCGGTATTGACGGCTCACTTGTTTTCTTCAAACTTGGTCTCATCCCGTTTGCTGCCGCGGATCATTTCTACCTGGTAGGGCGCTGGGGCAGGTGCCGGACCTTTGGCTACCACCTTATGAGCTTTGGGTTTGGGCTCGGCCGCTACCGGTTTCTCGCCCAGGTACAGGGAACTGGTCCGGGTCGCCCCGATGCCGCCCTTTCTTGTGTCCATAGGATTGCGCAAAGAAAGCTGAATTCTTCCTTCCTGCGAAACCAGCGCCAGCTTCTGCGCATCGTCCGGAGAGACTGCGAGCGTAATCACGGGGGCGGTTTGCGCATCGGCTAAAGGGTTCCGGTCCAGGCTCTTGCCCACGGCGAGCACCAGGACGTTTTCCAGGACGGTTGTAGTTTGACGGTCGTTGCCGCCGCCTTGACCCGTAGCCAGCACATCCACGTGCGAGCCCGGTTGCACAAAGCCAGCCACCGAAACGACATCGTTGACACGCACGGAAACTGCACGCATGCCTTGCGGGATCATTGAGGGCAGTCCTGATCCAGCGTTCAGTGCCGCCAGCTTGCTCGGCAGAATGAATTCACCTTTGCCTACCGGCAAAATTGCGCCGCGGCCGAGAACCTGCGATGTTCCGGAGAAGGCCCCCGGAGGGACGGCCGATTGCGGGAGAGTGACCACACGGACATCGTGAGCTTCCAATTTAGTCCCGACCTGAATATCGTCGGCAGCCATCACGACCGGCACTCCTCGCTCATTGTTGTTTGAGCCCGCAAAGGCGCGCAGCCGATTATAGACGGTATAGCTGACGAGCAGGCCGACAGCCAGCGCCAAGCCTCCAATCATCAACAGACGACTTCGGTTCATTGCTCTCCCCTCCGGGACAACTCCGGACTTATTCGTTGTCGCGGTTTACACACTCTCGTGTTCGACTTACTTCTATAAGGGCGGCCTTATTGGGAGATTTGGCTGGCTACCGACGAGAACACGTTGTTCGCGTTACCGCCGATCAGGCGGACGGTACCAATCACAATCACCAGTATCACGGCGAGCATCACCGCGTATTCCGCGATGTCCTGCCCTTCCTCATTGCGCCACGAGAGTTTAGCTAGATCTTTCATTCTAGACTCCTTCGAGCTCTACGGTGGAGACTCCCGATCTGGACGAGCGCTTGGAACCTGTCATTATATGCGCCCTAGTTTCGCAGATTCGGGATGGCTCTGGGAAACATTTTTTCACTCGGTTTCCCCTCATCGGCGAAGTTCTTCACCACAGGGAGCACAGAGGCCAGTGGGAAACACAGAGGACCCCTTCATTGGGCGGCGGGCGGGGACGGCCGTCGTTCCACCGAATAGCCGAACGTCTTCACCACAGAGAGCACAGAGGCCACTGGGAAACACCGGGAACCCCTTCATTGGGCGGCGATATCCGCGTCGTGACGGGCGGGGACGCCCGTCGCTCCATCGATGCGGGGATGCGCGCGAAGCAGGATGACGGCCTTGGAGTCGATGAATGCAGCATGCCAATTGGGGTCGACAAGGAGGGCTTGAGCCAGCGCGCAGGAAGGGGGCACAAGTACCGCCTCTACCTTCCAGCGGTCAAGGATGCCTCGCCAGCCGCTCCGGAGCTGCATTGCGGTCTTAAACTGGCGCAGCAGGCCGTCGCCATAGAGGTCTGCGCGGCCGTCCACAAATACGCGATATTCGGGGTAAAGCTTCCAGATCGCATAGCCTCCCCAGTCGTAGTAAACGAAAATTCTCTGGGGTTGGGCGCTGGCCTGCAAGAGTGCGACAGCTCTTTGGGGATACTGTTCCGCCTCGTGGGCATCCTGGCTTCGGGCAAGACTGACCCACTTCACCAACGTAAACAAAGCAAGCAGAATGACGACTACAAGGTTAAAAGAAGGCCGGAACCACGAAGAGTTTGGACGCCGTTGTGATGTTGCTGGGGACGCTGAAGCGATTGGGAGAGCCGCGGCGATCACTGGTATCGCCACCAAAACGAAAATTGGTATGTGGCGGACGGCGTCCAAGGCGGCGAACGAGGTAAGCAGAATGGGAACGATCACACGCCCCCTGGGCCGCGAGCGGGAACTGGCGAGTGCGGCCAGAAGCAGCAGCCATACCAGTAAGAATGGACGATAGAGCCAGTTATGAAAATCCGGTGAGAACCACTCCACAATGAATGACCGCATTCCAGATGAGCGGAGAGTATCGAACGGATAACGATAGAGCTGCGCACCGCTGGGGTTGAGGGGGACGAGCGCCAAACAAACGAGCAGAAGCAGCAGGATCCGAAGGACGATGGGGCGTGCCTGCTGCCAAGGCGTGTTGCCGGCGGCGGTTTCCAGAATCAGGCCGAGACCATAGGCAAACAGAAGCGCGAGTCCGAGCGCGAATCCGGCGTGCAGATTCAGCCATAGAAGAAAGAGCGGTGGTATGCAAAACAGAAGTCGGGGCCGAGCTTCTTTATTTTTATTGCCGCTTTCGAGTCTGTTGGCGCTTTCGAGCAGCCATAGAAGGAGGCTGGCCAGCGTAAAGGTGAACATCTGCGGCCGCACACCCCAGGAGGGAGCCGATGCCAGGGCGCCGAAGGCGGTGGCTGCGGCTGCCCAGTGCTTCTGCGCCCCATAAAAAAGACAGCGCAGATAGAGCAGCATAAAGCCGGCGGTGGTGATGATCGCGGAGATGACGATGAGCGCAGCGGCGCCCGCGTGTTTCCAGAGTTCGTAAAACACGACCTCCGACAGCCACTCATGCGAGACCCAGCCGTGCCCGGTGCGCGTGAACGAAAAAGGGTCGGAGTGGGGGATGTGACCGGTTTCCACGATCCACTGTCCGGTGCGCAGGTGCCACCAGAGATCGGGATCGGTCGCGGGGCGCGCCGTCATGGCCAGCAAGCCGAATAAGAGGATCGCTGCGAACGCGATCTGCGGGGTGCGCAGGCTTTCGAGGATTCGTCGCATGGCCGGTCGCGATTATACAGGCTGCGGAAAAAGTATCTTGCGCGTTGCAGTCTCACCTCAGCGGCTAAAAAGCCGGCTCTGAAAATAAGCCAGTCATCGCAGCGGTGAACCGCTGCGCCGCCCCAAAAGCAAGAACAAAACCGAGTCTTGGCCCAGCTTTGCTCGCTGGACAGCCGGGACGGCTGTCCCTACGTGAGTCGTGAAGAGCGCGTGGTGAATAGTGTGCCTAAGAAATCAGTCGCCCCTCATAAGGATGCATGCGGAACTTTCACGCCTCCGCTTGGGGCGCGTGACGAGAATGGAATGTGGATAGAATGGGTGCTCCAACCGAACCTTGTCATTCGAATCATGTCTGAGACGCCGAGACTGCGCCGCTGGCTAGTCGCCACAGCACTCCTCTGGATGGCGGCTATCAACGGCGTCATCTTATGGAATACGCGGGTTCAGATCCGGCAAGGGTACGGAGATTTTGCGTCGTTTTATACCGCCGGCACTCTGGTTCGGAGGGGACTGGGCGCCGAGATCTACAATCCCGCCGCACAGTGGAAAGTGCAACAGGAATTTGGCGCCGAAGTGGAGACGCGCCGTGGCCCTTTGCGTTATATGAGGCCCCCCTTCGAAGCGCTATTGTTTTCGGTGTTTGCCGCCTGGCCTTATGCCATTGCTCTGCTGCTTTGGACGGGATTCAAACTTGCTCTCCTCTCAGCGATTCCGTTCTTCGTGGTCCCCGGCGGATTTTGGAAAGAACGCTTCCCACGCTGGGCGACGGTTGTTCTCGTCTTAGGTACATTTCCGGAGTTTATGGATCTACTCTTGGGTCAGGATGCGGCGCTGCTGGCCTTCCTGTTCGCGATTTCTTTCTGGCAGCTTGCAACGGATAGGGATGGGGGCGCAGGTTTTACTTTCGGCCTGGCGCTGTTCAAATTCCAACTGGTGATACCTTTCGTCGTCATGCTGTGGATAGGCGGCCGCAAACGGGTTCTGCCCGGCTTTGCAACGTCCGCCTTCGCCGTCATTGCCGTGTCCGCTGTCGTCGTTGGCTGGAAAGGCTTGTTAAAGTACCCCGGCTATTTGCTGGCTCTGAACCAGGCGAAGGGCGTCGGAATCGTGCCTGAGAGCCAGATCAATCTCCGTGGACTGTTTACATTGGTCGTCGGGCGCTTATCCTCTCCCGAGCGTATTTATTGGGCGCTCGCGCCCGTGGCGCTCGGAGCCATTGTGTACACGGGTCTGATTTGGCGAAAGGCGGGGGGGCACTCATCTTCATTGGCGGAGGGCTTTGGGGTGGCCAGCATTGTCGCGCTCGTCACCAGCTATTACACCAATGATTATGATCTGCTCCTACTGATCGTCCCCCTACTCGCTATGCGTGCCCGGCCTGATGACGCTCCCAAGCCAGATAGGGTGACTCGATACTTAACTCGATGCTCGGAAGCGACCGGATTGCTGCTTCTGCTTCTTACGCCGGTGTATTGGTTTGCGAGAGTAGAGCTTCAGGCCGAATGCCTGATGACGCTGCCATTGCTGGCCGTCGGTATTGGCTTGGTGCACAGGCTGAGACATGCGGGCGCGGGAGTGTCGGCAGAGCGAAAGGCGCCAGTGCTGGACGGGGCAAGATGACCACAGTCCCGGCTTCGCTTTTGTTACGGTTTCGTTCGTGGCTGCTGCCGTTGCTCGCGATCATTTGTGCTGTCGGCATGTGGACTTACGTCAATCGGGTGATGATTTCGCATCAGATCTCCGATGCCGCTGCGCATGGACGGCCGCGGGGCAATCTTTCCGATCTATATCCTCACTGGATAGGCGCGCGCGAGCTTCTGCTGCACGGACGCGATCCTTACAGTCCCGAAGTAACTCGGGAGATTCAGCAAGGCTACTACGGCAGGTCGCTCGACCCGGCCCGCCCTGGAGATCCAAAGGACCAGCAGGGATTCGCTTACCCGGTGTATGTTGCGTTCTACCTTGCACCGACTCTTCAGCTTGCGTTCGAGTTGGTGCGAAAAGGATTCTTCTGGGTTCTGCTCGGGCTGACTCTGGCCACGATTCCGCTGTGGCTGCGCGTGCTGCGCTGGTCCGTGCCGGTGTGGGCACAGGTGAGCCTGATGGTAATTACCGTCGGCAGCCTGACAGTCGTGCAGGGCCTCAAGCTCCAGCAAATGACGCTCTTGGTGGTTGCCCTGCTGGCGGTTGCGATGGCCCTCCTCGCGTCGGATTGCCCCATCGCCGCCGGCATCGCGCTGGCTTTGACCACCATCAAACCGCAACTCGTCTGGCTGTTGTTGTTGTGCCTGATGATCTGGACCCTGGCCGACTGGCGCCGCCGATACCGGTGGGCCGCGTCATTCCTGTTAACGATGGCCATCCTGTGGGTCGCCTCGGAGTGGTATTTGCCGCACTGGATTTTTCGATTTGTGGAGGCAATGCGCCGATACCTGAATTACACAGATACAGTCTCGATCCTGGACCTGACTGTTCCTGCGCCTTGGGGATGGATGTCGCGGGTGTTCGTCGTCGCGGCGACGCTGCATATCGCCTGGAAGAACCGCCGGCTTGCGGCAGACACACCAGCCTTCGCTGCCACGGTTTCGCTGGCCTTGGCCGTGACCGTCATCGTCATACCCAGCTACGCCCTCTATAACCAGGTTATGCTGCTGCCCGCATTGCTCCTGCTGTTGCGCGACTGGCAAACTATCTGGAAACGGAATCGCGTGAGCCGGGTGCTCCTGAGCCTCACCGCAATTCTTCTAGCGTGGCCTTGGCTTACGAGCATCGTGCTGTCAGGCCTCTCGTTCTTTCTGCCGCTCGAACTTGTCGAACGAGCCTGGATGGTACCCGGCTGGACGGTGCTCCAGATACCTTTGGTTGTGGCTGCCCTGATGCTGATCCATTATTATCAGGGGTATTATCAGGGGACTAATACTGCACCGGTGCGGCCCGGTACGTCGTAGAATGCTGTGGGGTCCGTGCCAGGTTGTGGCATGATGGCCGGATTCGAGTCTGGAGAATTCAGGGGTACATGTCGGCTTCGTCGCATTCGGGCATATCGAGCATCTTTCCCATCGCCATCTTCGTGCAGGGGAATGATCAGCAGACGCTGTCGCTGAATCACACTCCTTACACCGTGGGCCGCAAGGTGGATCGCGACCTGGTGATTGCCGACCCGCGCGTGTCTCGCGAGCATGCTTCCATCGTTTCGGAGAACGGCGAGTTTTTTGTCGTCGACCTGGGGAGCAAGCACGGTACCTTCGTCAATGGCGAGAAGGTGGACCGCCACAAGCTGCAACGCAACGACCGGTTAGAATTTGGCGCGCGCGATGTTTCCTACCTGATTTTCCATCCGCTGCACACGACTTCGAACACGGCGCGGGAGTTTTTGAGCCAGATCTCCGGCATTCAGATCGCGCCGGAGGCCAGCGACCTCGAGAAACTCACGCTGTTCATGGAAGCGGCGCGCAAACTGAACACTATCGGCGTGCTTGATGAAATCCTGGTAACGCTGCTCGAGGCTACGCTGAAACTGACCCGCGCTGAACGTGGATACATCTTCCTGCGCGACCTCGACGGGACGCTGACGCTCGCTGCCGGGCGTAACTCGAAGGGGGAGCCGCTGCTCGACGACAAGACAATTTCCCGGTCGGTGCTGGAAGGCGCGTTGACCGCCAACTCCGAATACCTGGTCACGGACACCAGTCAGATGATCGATGTGAAGGAGCGGCAAAGCATCGTTGCCTTCGATTTGCGAACGGTGATCTGTATGCCGTTGCGCAAGCCGATGGTGCAAACCTCTCGTGCCGAGCAGCCGGGCGGTGGGGAAGTGATGGGGGCGCTCTATGTGGATTCGCGCTTTGCCTCGCGCGATATCACCAGCGTCAGCCACGATATTCTGCGGGCGATCGCGACTGAAGCGGCGCAACTCGTCGAGAACGCGCGGCTGGTACAGGCCGAGGAAGCCGGGCGCCGCTACCAGCAGGAACTGTCGATCGCGGCGTCTATTCAACAGCGTCTGTTGGCGGTGACTCTTCCCGAGGTTCCTTTTGCGCGGGTGAACGGGCGCAACATGTCTTGTAAGGAAATCGGCGGCGATTTCTTCGAAGCCGTGAACACGCCCCAAGGGCTGGCCGTGGTTCTCGCCGACGTCAGCGGCAAGGGAGTGTCCGCCGCGCTGCTGGCTTCCATTCTTCAGGGGATGGTCTACTCGCAATTGATTTCGGGCATGCCACTCACGGAGATCGTCGACGCAGTGAATCGCTTCTTCACCTACAAACATATTGGTGAGAAATACGCGACCATGATCATTACGCGCCTGCGGAGCGATGGCGACCTGGAATACGTCAACTGTGGACATGTTCCGCCGGTGTGGATTTGCGGCAACGAAGTGCTGCGGCCATCTCACGGCAACCTGCCCGTCGGGCTGCTGGCGGATGCGACTTACTCGAGCGACCGCTGCCAGATGAGGCCGGGGGATCGACTTATCCTGGTGACCGATGGCGTTACGGAAGCCGAGAACGCGCGCGGAGATATGTTTGACAGCGAGCGTCTGGAAGTTGTGGCCGGGAAGAGTGCTTCGATGGAAGACGTTTTCGCCGCAGTCGCCGATTTTTGCGGAGGTACGCCGCTCAACGACGATTGCACGGTGGTGGAACTGGCTTTCACCGGCTGCGACGGGATAGGGCTCGTGTAGGGACGGCCGCTCTTCCAGGGCCATCGGTATCCCTAAGGCCGCGCGTTCGGGTGAATCTCAACCGTGGACCACGTCTTATCCGCGGCGTGACACAGCTTTTCCAGAGCACAATCGGCACACTTCGGACTGCGTGCCACGCAAAGTTTCCGACCGTGCCAGATCACTTCGTGAGAGAAGTCGGTCCAGCGCTCGCGAGGGATGATCCGCATCAGATCTTCTTCGATTTTTCGCGCGTCTTGTTGTTTCGTCAGCTCCAGTCGGTGGGAAATTCGCGTTACGTGCGTGTCCACGACGACGCCTTCATTCTTTTTGAACCAGGTTCCGAGCACGACGTTCGCGGTCTTGCGAGCCACTCCGGGAAGGCTCAGTAACTCCTCCATTGTTTGCGGAACGTTCCCGCCAAAGTCTGCAACCACCTTCCGCGCGGCGCCCACAACCGACTTTGACTTGTTGCGGAAGAAGCCGGTTGAGTAGATGTCGGGCTGCAATTGTTCCGGCTCGAGCGCTGCGAAATCCTGGACCGTTGGATACTTCTCAAACAGCCGGGGTGTGACCATGTTCACCCGCACGTCGGTTGACTGGGCGGAAAGAATTGTCGCCACCAGCAATTCCCATGCGCTGCGGTGGGTGAGAGCGCAGGTCACACCGGGATAGAGTTGGTCAAGGGCAGCGATGATCTGACGGACACGCTCCGGCGCTAAAGGATCGTATCCAGATACAGATTTCTTTTTCACAACCACAGCCCTCGACGGTTTCCCGGCGTTGAGCGACGCTCGACCGGCGGTGGGACGCGCAGCCGCTTTCTTCACTTGTGTCTTCAATGGCGAACTCTTCGTCCTGCGGGCGCCTTCCTGTCGTCCGCTGCGACTGGGTTGACGCGGCATATTTCCGCGGGGCATCGGTTTTCTCCTGAGCAGTGGTTCATGGTAACAAAGCCGCTTGGCTTGCGGCAGCCACCCATCACTAAAGGTAACTCCGCTGCGATTGACGGGTTGGCGGCGGGATGAGTACTCTGAGAACTAAAGGAAAAACTCGTGGCCGTGAAGAGCATCAAACTCGGACAAGTCTGGCGTCAGGATGTAACCGGCCAGGATCACCTTGTCACCAAGGTATACAGCGAAGTGTTCACGCAATACGCGGTACTGCGGCCCGCCGAGGTCACCGCGCCCGACGCGCCTGTCGTGAAGGTGAAAGTCGCCAAGTCGGCGGATGGCGTCACCTTGCCAGGCTTCAGCTTCACGCAGGAAGGGGCGTTCTGAAGGGGGTCAGGTCTCAGGTCTCAGGTGGCAGGTCTCAGGAAAAACAACATCATTTCATTTCGTCTTGACTGGGTTTCCTGACACCTGACACCTGAGACCGAAACCGGAGCCAGATGAGCCGATTACCTGAAGGCTCGATCACTCTAATGACCGAGAAAATCCTCACTTTACTTTTCGTCTTCATTAATTCCATCGTGGCGGCTACCGGCTATGCTGGTATTACGCTGCTTATGGCGATTGAGTCCGCCTGCATTCCGCTGCCTTCCGAACTGATCATGCCTTTCGCGGGCTATCTGGTTTACACAGGCAAGATGAAACTGGTCTGGGCGGCAACGGCGGGAGCGATCGGATGCAATCTTGGGTCGCTTGTCGCCTACGAGATTGGCTGCTACGGCGGGCGTCCGCTAGTCGAGCGGTACGGACGCTGGCTCCTGATGGGCCGCCGCGAACTGGACTGGGCTGACCGATTTTTTCGGCGCTGGGGAGACATGGCCGTGTTCATTGCGCGTTTGCTGCCCGTGATCCGCACGTTCATTGCGCTGCCCGCTGGAGTCGCCCGCATGCCGCGCGGCAAATTTCACCTCTATACCTTTCTGGGATCGTGGCCGTGGTGTTTCGCGCTGGCTTATTTTGGGATGAAGCTTGGCGAGAACTGGCGGTCGCTGGGGAAGTACTTCCATCAGTTCGACGCGATCATCGGAGTTTTGCTGCTGGGCGGGATTGGCTGGTTCCTCTGGTCGCACTGGCAGAACCGACTGCGACCTGAGGAAGAATAGTCTCCCTCTTCTGTGTACCTCTGTGGTTGAAAAAAGATCTCTACCACAGGGGACACAGGGGTACACAGAGGAAAACCACAGGGGAAATCGGAGCGTCTCAGGTTATTTTGGCATCGGCCGTGCCAACTGGGACGCTACTATCTTCCATTCTCCATCGTGCTTTCGCAGCACGTCGAGGTAAACGTAGCGGACGCTGAATCTCTTTCCCTCGGATTCCACTTCGTCGGATTCCGAGCCGTGCACGACCGCGGTGTCGCCGAAGACGCGAATCTTGCGCGCGGTTGAAACAATCGACGGATAACGAATCGCGCCGCTGCGAAAACTTTCGAGAACATCCTGCTTCGTGAAAGCCTTGCCTGACTCGTTGTACTGCACGTAGTCGTCGGCGAAGATCTGCGCCAGTGCGGCGACGTCGGCACTCATGAGTGCCCGGTCTCCAGCTTCATGCAACGCCAGAATCTGCTGCTCGTCATTCTGCTGCTCATCGTTCTGCTGCTCATCGTGATTGATCGACATCAAGGCTCCTCGGCACCCGGCAGGCACTTTCTCCATCTTCCACAAATGTGTAATCTCACGCTAGGCCGAAGCAGGCCGAAGACCGGCATGGGACTTCTGAGCTACCTTCTGTATCCGTGGGGGATCATCCTCCAGGGGCTGGCGATCGTCCACTTCATCCGGCGGCGGCCGGATAACTACTGGATTTTCGTCATCCTGTTTCTCGGTCCGCTGGGCGCGATTATCTATCTTGCGGCTGAGGCGCTTCCCGACATTGGACTGCTGGGGCAATCTTTTAAAGTCTTCCCGCGCCGCAAGCGCATTCGCGAACTGGAAGCTGCGATTCGCGACAATCCGTCGGCGGGGAACTATGAAGAACTCGGCGACCTTTACATGGACGACGGCAAGCTCGAGTTGGCGCGAGCTGCGTTCGACAAGGCCATCGCCGCCCGCGCCGATACGCTCGATCCCTTCTATCGGCGCGGCGTTTGCGCTATCCAGTTAGGCGACGCCGTGGCCGCGCTGCCCGACCTGGAGCGCGTGGTCAGCAAAGAATCCGACTACGATTTCCAACGCGCCGCCGGATTGCTCGCCCACGCTTACGCGCAGACCGGACAAAAAGAACGAGCCGAGGCGCTCTTCCGGCAGGTAACGATCGCGTCGACGTTATCGGAGACTTACTTAAATTTCGCCGATCTGCTGGCCTCAGAGGGACGCAGCGCCGAAGCCCGGGAATGGGCGCAGAAGGTGCTCGATAAGAAACCAGCCATGCCAAGCTACCAGCGGCGGCGGGAACGGCCTTGGTTCCGGCGGGCGAAAGAGATGCTCAAGAGATTGCCAGGGCGCTAGGACGCACGATCAGCCGCTGAGGCCAGCCCCACGCTAGTAGTGCCGTGCCAGTCTTTCAACCGACGCGGCTATTGCGAGAGCCTCTTGGATATAGAAGCGGCTTGAAATTCACCCTTCTCGTTGTAAAAGCCCAGACAGATCACCCGATCACCGTCCTTAACCTGATTGGCATCGATGTCATTGATCTTCTTGTCGCCGTGCTCCTGGCTGGTGAATCGGGTCGAGCTGTCGTAGTGAATGACCTTCTCGTCAAAGTTGGTGGAACTCCTGGCACGCACAGTCAAAGTGGATTTCTGCTTGTTGCTACGCGAGACGATGCCCTCCCAGCGGGCCGACGTCTGGGCCAAAGCTAACATGGAAGGCAGGAGAACAAACATCGCCGCGAGTAACAATGGGATGCGCTGCTTCACCATGGAATCTGCTCCTCTCTCAATCCGAGATTTCCTTTTTGAACTCAAAAACGGGAAGAATTGTACACCCCTTTTCCCCTTTGCTCGGCTGCTGGTGGCCAACCCGCCATGCCCAGCTCTCAGCGGCGGCGGGGACGGCCGTGGTTCCGGCAGGCGAAGGAGATGCTGAAGAGATTGCCAGCCTAGGCGCTGTTTGACCCATGGGAAGAGATGCTTTAAGGGTATTAAATACCTTGATTCCGACAACTCGCACGGTTTCTCGCAGTAGAATTTGCTGATGAAAAAACTGTTCGTTTTCTCGCTCCTGCTAACTTGCGGCTCCGCCGCAGCACAGTTGCAAGAGTATAAAGCGACCGACATACCCAGAGCAGGTGAAAACATCGCGCAGCCTTGCGACTACTATGCCGTGTTTCCGGCGGGCGACAGAGTAGTAAAGGCAGCCTGGGTCACTTACGACAGAGGACCCGATATCACACACTTCTATTCCGATCCTGAAGTTCTTGCTTTTGCTAAGCGGAACGACCTGGCTATGGTGTTGGCTATTCAGTGCCCAGCGAGGCAGTCCTCCGAAAAGGGCGAGATGGACATGTATCCCGAGCACGGCTTGGGTCGATCTCTCTTGACTGCCATAAATACCATCGGAAGGGAAAGTGGGCATCCAGAACTAGGTAACGCAAAGCTCATCATTCTGGGATTTTCGGGAACGGGGGCCTACCTTGGTCACTTTGTAGCCTATGCTGCCGACCGTGTCTTAGCGGCAATTCTTACGAATCCCGGAGCGAACGACCCGGACAACGTGGATAAGATAAGGCTTGATAAGAAAGGTGTCGCTGTGCCCGAACTCATTATTGTGGGCGGTGTGGACACCGTATCGGGCACGGTAAAGCCATACAATTTTTACAGCCGCTATCGCCCAAAGGAAGCTCCTTGGGTTTATCTGGTTCAGAACAAAATTCCCCACTGCTGCATCAACAATACAAAATCCTTCATGCTTCATTGGCTCCAAGAGATAATCCAAGCTCGGCTTCCTGATCCCCAGAGACCGCTCTCGCCGATGATATTGAACACTGGGTGGTATGGTTCGATTCAAACATGCAAACCAGTCTACAAAGATCATTGGGGATTGCCTCTGTGGGATGTCTGCGACGCACACGTTGAGCATAGAGCAAAGGCTCTGCCGTCACAGGAAATGCCGGCAGGGTTCTTCCCCACTGAGTCGCTTGCGCGCGAATGGCTGGCCTACATCAAACAGCCGGACCATCCCAAGAACTCTTTTCCTCGTCCGGATGATCCGTCCTTCGGAGAGCCGGAAGAGTTGCGGAAGGTCCATCCTTGAGGGACCGAAGAATCCATCGATCGAGACCAGTCAACAGTCAAATGCTATCCTTCCCTCGATGCAAATTGCCTACCTCGAATGCACGCGCTGCCGAGAGCAGCTTCCCGCTGATCGCCCGCAGAATGTCTGCCCGAAAGACGGCGGCGTGCTCTGCGTGCGCTACGATCTCGCCAGCTTGAAAGGGAAGTTGCGCCCCAAAGATTTATCAGGCCGCGTGGCTAGCATGTGGCGTTATGCGGAGGTTCTACCAGATGCCAAGCCCGTGACGCTGGGCGAAGGATCTACGCCCATGCTTCCCAGCCGCGAGTATGCGAATGTCTACGTCAAGGATGAAGGCCTGAATCCAACTGGATCGTTTAAAGCACGCGGTATGTCGGCTGCGGTGACCATGGCTCGATATTACGGTCTGAAGAAGTTGGCTGCTCCTTCTGCTGGAAACGCCGGCGGTGCGTTGGCGGCGTACGCAGCAGCGGCGGGCATCGAAGCGCACATTTTTATGCCGAAGGATGTGCCCCTGGCGAATCGCATGGAATGCGACTACTACGGCGCGCACGTCACGCTGGTTGACGGCCTGATCAGCGATTGCGCCCGCATGGTTGCCGAACGCAAAGATAAAGAAGGATGGTTCGATGTCTCGACCCTCAAAGAGCCGTTCCGCGTCGAGGGCAAGAAGACCATGGGCTACGAGGTGGCTGAGCAGATGAACTGGACGCTTCCGCAAGGCATCATCTATCCGACGGGCGGCGGCGTGGGCATGATCGGGATGTGGAAGGCATTCGATGAGATGGAGGAGTTGGGGTGGATTGGTGCAGAGCGTCCGAAAATGATTACCGTGCAAGCGGCTGGGTGCGCGCCGATTGTGAAAGCATGGGAAGCGGGGAAGAGCGCGTCCGAAATGTGGGTTGGCGCCGCGACCTTTGCCGCGGGCCTGCGTGTGCCGAAAGCGTATGGCGACTACCTGATTCTCGACATCCTCAAGAAGAGCGAGGGCACCGCTGTCGCGGCGACGGATGAGGAAATCCTGGCAGCCATGCGGCACTGGGCCAGCGTGGAAGGTGTATTTGCCGCGCCCGAAGGAGCTGCATCACTTGTTGCCTGTCAGAAGTTGCGCGCCAGCGGCTTCTTCCGCGCCGAAGACACGGTCGTGCTTTTTAATACGGGGACGGCCTATAAGTATCTCGATATGATTGAGGCGCAGGAAAAGAAAGCGCTGCCAGAGGCGTCCGCTGCGCGCAATATCGGGGGAATCATCGGGCCGTTCTAGCTCGTCGTGAGTTTGCGAGTCAGGCCGACTGTGGATTGATCCTGCGAACTCTCGGGGATACTACGCGCGAGCAAGGCTTTACCACAGAGAGCACAGAGGGAGCACAGAGGGACACAGGGGAGGGCTGCCTTGATTTCTTCTGCGTTTTTCTGTGTCGTCCGTGTGAAAGGTTTGGGCATAGCCCTCATGGACTCTGCTTCTCAGGGCGACATCTTCCGGGCACAGCGCGAAAGAATGGTTCGCACGCAGCTTGCCGAGCGCGGGATTCGCGACGTCCGCGTCCTCGATGCTATGCGTAAAGTGGCGCGGCACGAGTTTGTCCCGGAGAGTTTGCGGCAGGAGGCCTATGAGGATCACCCGCTTCCGATCGGCGAGGGGCAAACCATCTCGCAGCCTTACATCGTCGCCGCTATGCTCGAGCATCTCGCGCTTCAGGCCGGTGATCAAACTGCTGAGCGCGTGCTCGAAGTCGGAACTGGTTCCGGCTACGTGACTGCATTGCTATCGCTGCTCTGCGCCGAGGTGTATTCGGTGGAGCGCCATGAGCAACTGGCGGCCTGGGCGGAAAGCACGCTCCATCGGTTGGGATACGGCAACGTGAAGATCAGAGTCGGCGATGGCAGCCGGGGGTGGGCGGAGTACGCTCCGTTCGATGCCATCCTTGTTTCTGCCGCAACACCCGAGATGCCCCCGGCTCTATTTGCTCAGTTGCGCGAAGGCGGACGCATGGTGGTGCCAGTCGGGCCGGCCTCTAGTCAGGAATTGCAGTTGATTTGCAAAGCAGGGGGAGAGCCCGAGGTAGAAGTTCTCGAAGGCTGCCGGTTTGTGCCGCTGGTGGAAGGAACAGTGGGCAGTGGCTAGTGGTCGGTGGTCAGTTGTGCGAGAACCACTGTCCGCTATGGTGCTGACCGCTGCTTTACAATTGTCTCGTGGCTTTTTTCCGAAATCTGAAGATCACTTTGGAGATGATCAAGTGGGAGCACTCGATCTTCGCGCTCCCGTTCGCGCTCTGCGGAGCCATGCTGGCCGCCGGAGGTGTGCCGGGATGGCGGCAACTGGGGTGGATCGTCGTCGCCATGGTTTCGGCTCGCTCCGCCGCTATGGCCTTCAATCGGCTGGCTGACGCCTCGATTGACGCCGCCAATCCCCGCACCGCGACTCGCGCGCTGCCGGTCGGACAGTTGACGCCAGCGTTCGTCAGCACATTCGTTCTGGTCGCCTGCGGGATTTTTGTGCTCGCCGCTTCGCAGTTGAACCGCTTGACGCTGATGCTTTCGCCGGTGGCGGTGGCGGTGATACTTCTTTATTCCTATAGCAAGCGATTCACGCGCTGGTCGCATCTGTTTCTCGGATTCGCGCTCGGGATTGCCCCGGCTGCTGCCTGGATCGCGGTTCGTGGCTCGCTCGATCCGCGGATACTGCTGCTTACCGCTGCGGTGACGTTTTGGGTCGGCGGATTCGATGTGATTTACGCCTGTCAGGATCATGACTACGACTGCAGGCATGGTTTGCATTCGCTGCCGCGTTATCTTGGAATCAGGAATGCGCTTGTCATCGCTCGTTTGTTTCACGTTGTGATGCTCGGGCTACTGGTTTCGCTGATTGTTGCTTTCGGCTTAGGGAAACTGGCGGTGGTGGGAGTGGTTGCCGTGGCTGCGCTTTTGCTCTACGAACACGCGCTCGTGCGGCACGACGACTTGAGCAAGCTGAACGCGGCGTTCTTTACCATGAACGGGGTGATTTCGGTGGTGTTCTTTCTTTTCGTCGCGGGAGATCTGCTGCGGCGACGTTAGTCTGGCGGATATTGTCTTTTGCGCATTACTTCGGGAACGTCACGCGATCCGTGCAGGACCGCTAAAGACTTGCAGCGCCTCTGGGCGTTCGCGGTAGACAATGAGATAGGAACCAGTAGGCCAGAACCGCACCTCGCGCTCAATTATATCCGGGCGAGTATGGCCCGTCCGAGGGCGCCGGGCCAACTTCTCAAATGCGTTGAAGAATTCATCTTCCAGATGGTCGGCGGCATTTGCATTGTCAAAGGCGACGAAATCCCAAATGTCCTGCAAATCCTGGAGCGCATCGGGAGAGAGTACATACGCGGACATCGATGCTACTTTGCGCTTCTCCGCTGCCGCAGCCGTGCTCTCGCCTCGGGCCCTGGGATACCGAGGCCGCGATCCAATTGCTCGATTCCGCGGTCAATTTTTTGCCGAACTTCTGAAAGCCGCCGCTGTTTGAGTTGCTCCTGCTCTTCCAGAAGCCGCAGGCCTTCACGAATTACTTCCGAGGCAGAGGCATAGCGTCCGCTCTTTACCTTGTCGTCCACCATCTGTTCCAGTTCTGGGGTTAGAGAAATATTCACGGGGCCACCTCATGACTACGCATAGCGATAAATGCTTAAAAATAGCATATCATGTTACCGATTTGGAATCTTGGCGGGGAAGGCTGGCATTCACTCGATCTGGCAACTTGGATTGTTTACAGACCTGATAACGGAAAACAAGCAGCAATGAGTGATCCTCCGCCAGCTGGGTTATCATTAAACAGATGCCGAATGCGCACCCATTTCAGACTGACGATCTGCGCCTCGTCCCGATCAAAGATAAAGTGCTCGCAGGTGAACGCCTGAACGAGGGCGATGCGCTTGCCCTCTACGGGACTGGGGACATCCTGGCTGTGGGTTGGCTGGCCAACTGGGTTCGTGAACGGATGCATGGCGACAAGGCGTACTTTAACGTCAATCGCCATATCAATCCGACGAATGTTTGCGTGGCGGCATGTCGGTTGTGCGCTTTTGGCCGCAAGAAAGATTCTCCTGGCGCCTACACTATGGCGCTTGAAGAAGCCTTCCAGACGGCGGCTTCGGGGTACACCGAGGCGGTCACGGAGTTTCATATTGTCGGTGGGCTGCATCCGGATTTGCCGTTCCAATATTTTCTTGACCTTGTTTCGGGATTGAAAGAACGGTTTCCGCAAGTCCACATGAAAGCTTTCACCATGGTGGAAGTTGCGTACCTGGCGAAGCGGGCGAAGCTGACGATCCGCGAGACGCTCGAAAAAATGAAGGAAGCGGGAGTCGATTCGCTGCCGGGTGGCGGCGCTGAAATTTTTGCCGATCGCGTGCGGCACATTATCTGCGATCACAAAATTGATGGCGATCAATGGCTCGATACCGCGCGCCTTGCTCACCAGATCGGGCTGAAATCGAACGCCACCATGCTTTACGGCCACATCGAAAACGACGAAGACCGCGTTGACCACCTGCTCAAACTGCGCGCCTTACAGGATGAAACCGGAGGCTTCCAGACATTTATTCCACTCGCCTTTCATCCTGCGAACACGCCGCTGCAGCATCTTTTTACGACTACCGGCATGCTCGACATCAAGCAGATTGCCGTCAGCCGCCTGGTGCTTGATAACTTCCCGCACGTGAAGTCTTACTGGCAGATGATGACTCCGAAGATCGCGCAGATATCCCTCCGTTTCGGAGCCGACGATATTGACGGCACTGTGGTCGAGGAAAAGATCTACCACGATGCGGGAGCGACCACTCCCCAAGGGTTGCAGCGGCACGACCTGGTGCGTTTGATCAAGGAAGCCGGGCGCGAACCGGTTGAACGCGACACGCTCTACCGGCCGGTTACTCGCACGGAAACGTCGTTCACGGTGGCTGTGTAAGTCGCCTCCCTGGTGTTACTGGGCTGCCCGGTATGGAGATACGGGCGTGTAGTTTCCCCCACAAAATAGTGATTCGTTCGGCCGCATTATGCGGTACCATTCGTTCTCGTGCCGTTTCTCGGGGGAGGGCGGTCATGCGGTTCCTCAAATTCTGCTTTGCGGTGGGATGCCTTGTTCTGTGGTCGCGCCAGAGTTTCGCCGGCGACCCGCAGTGGGTGGAAGTACGTTCGCCGAACTTTTCCGTTATCACCGACGCCGGCGACAAACGCGGCCGGGATGTCGCACTCCACTTCGAGCAGATGCGTTCCGTGTTCGGAACTCTGATGACGAAAGCGCATGTGAATCTGTCGGTGCCGCTCGAAATCGTGGCCTTCCGAAGTTCTAAGGAGATGCGGCAGGTGGCGCCGATGTTTAACGGAAAGCCCACAGAACTTGCCGGGCTGTTTCAGGGCGGCGAGGATCGCAGCTTCATCATGCTCGATATGTCGGTCGACAATCCCTGGTCCGTGGTCTTCCACGAATATGCGCACCAGTTAATGGACGGTAATCTGTCGATACGTACCGATCCCTGGTTCGAAGAGGGATTTGCCGAGTATTTTTCAAGCATCGAGGTCGATAACAAAGAAGCGCGCGTGGGCAAGATCCCCGAGGAGACCTATCGCATCCTTCAAGAGACCGGAATGATGCGAGTTGCCGATCTGTTTCGCGTGCAGCAGTATTCGAAGACTTATAACGAGAGCGGGGATCATCGCAACATGTTTTATGCGGAATCCAGCCTCGTGGTGCATTATCTCTATGACAACCAGCTTATGCTTAAGCTGGCGGAATATTTTGACGCACGGCTCAACCAGAAGAAACCCGTTGAACAAGCAATACTGCAAGTGTTTGGGATGACGCCGGAGCAGTTCGACAAAGTTCTCCGTAATTATTTGAGCAGTGGCCGATTCAAGTACTATCCGGTCCCCACCCCATCGGGCATTGTGGCGGCGCAGTTTGCGGAGAGGCCCATGAGTCCGGCGGATGCGCGCGCCGTGCTGGCCGACATTGATGCCCACTCCCTGGACCACCACGACCGGGCGCTTGGCGAATTTCAGGACGTGCTCAAGATGGATCCCGACAATGCTTCTGCGCTGCGGGGCGCAGGGTACGCCTATCTGCAGCGGCGTGATTTTGAGCATGCCGGGGAATATTTTCGGCACGCCGCCGAACGCGACAGCAAAGATCCTCGCGTCCATTATTACAATGCCATGCTGATGAATCGCGCGGGCCTCGCGAGTGGCGCCCAGTCGGAGGAGATGAAAAAGGAGCTGGAGACTGCCATCGCGCTCGACCCGAAGCTGGCTGATGCTTACTCGCTACTGGCCTGGGCGCAGGCGTTTTCCGGTGAGCCCGAGAAAGGTCTGGCGACGATGAAGAAAGCGGTGGAATTGTCGCCCAGGAATGAGATGTATCAAATCAATCTTGCCAATATCTACCTGGCGAATCGCAAGGTGAACGAGGCCATCACGCTGTTACGCGGTCTTGCGGGCAGCGGGAATCCCGAGGTGGCAAGTCAGGCCAATGCAGCGTTGGCGCAGGCTGAGAGCTTCAAAGAGCAGTCAAAGTCGTTCCGGCCGCAAATCGAAATCCGAAAGTCGGAGAATGTCGAGGCGGCGCGTGATCAGGCTGGCAATCCAGAGGGGAAAATTGAGGCCGCGATCGATGCGGAAGCGCCGCCACCGTCAACTCCGGTTCGATTCATCAAGGGCAAACTGGCCGCGGTAGACTGCTCGGCCGCCCCGCAGGCATTGCTGAGCGTGCTGGCAGGAGGCCGATCTCTTAAGCTGCACGTTGGCGATAGCAGACATTTGGTTCTGATCGGAGCTGACGAGTTCTCCTGCGACTGGAAGAACAAAAGCGTGGCACTCAATTATCGCGAGCGACAGGATGGCGACGGGGACGTGGTGTCGCTCGAGGTTCATTAGAAGCTGGTTCAGTGAAGCCGGTTCAGTTGAGCTGGTGAAGAGACGTGCATCGCGCGCGTCTGGCAGCGAGGTGGCCGGGCGGGGACGCCCGGCGCTCCACTAGAATCGCGTAACTTCGCGAACTCGCGGACATCTAATCATCATGGCAAAAGAGCAAACAGCAGTTTTCGGCGGCGGATGCTTCTGGTGCATTGAGGCCGTTTTTCAACGCCTGACCGGAGTGACCCAGGTCGAGTCCGGCTATATGGGCGGACGCGCCGATCAGGCGACTTATCGCCAGGTGTGCAACGGGGATACTGGGCATGTGGAAGTCGTGCGCATCACCTTCGATTCCGACCAAATCAGCTATCGCGATCTGCTGGACGTCTTCTTCGCGGTGCACGATCCGACCACGCTAAATCAGCAGGGAAATGACGCTGGCGAGCAGTATCGTTCGGTGATTTTCTACGGCA
Source organism: uncultured Acidobacteriaceae bacterium (assembly GCA_963789205.1). GTDB lineage: Bacteria > Acidobacteriota > Terriglobia > Terriglobales > Acidobacteriaceae > Acidiflorens. The sequence continues at coordinate 302,911 of CAWBJV010000003.1, read as the reverse complement.
ACGACGAGCAGCAGAAGATCGCCGAGAACACGATTGCGGAGTTGACGGCGGCCAAGGCATTTTCTGAACCGATCGTGACCGCAGTAGAACCGGCCGAGGAATTCCACGCGGCCGAAGGCTACCATCAGAACTACTACAACGAAAATTCGCGGCAGCCGTATTGCATGTTTGTGATTTCGCCGAAGCTGGCGAAGTTGGAAAAGAAGTTTGCCGAAAAATTGAGAGCGTGAGCCTATCACCAGGCTTGCGAAATCTAGGCGGCAGGGTCTTGACCGGCCGCAGCGGGTTCGGGCCGTTCGTCGAACAGGAGCCGCCGCAAGGTGCGCAGGTCGTTAAGCAGCCGGCTGCTGCTCTGCAACTGCTGCTCCAGCTTGTCTAATTTGAATTGCACCAGTCGCAGAGCTTCCACTCGGCGTTGCGGCTGCGGCTTGGCGTCGGCAGCGAGGTCGGCCGCGATCTCGCTTTTGGCTTCGGCGATGGCCTCGACCAAAAGCCGCACGTAATCGTGGGCATTCTCTACAGTGTCAAACGGGGTTTGGACGGGATCGCTCACGGGCGAGAGTACTTTAGCACATTGAATGTCTGGCGGAGAGGGTGAGATTCTCTATCGACCCTTTTCCCGAAGTCATGTTGCGTGTCGTTGAAATCCTTAAATCTCGGTGGGACAATGTCTTGCATGAACTCCCTCTGGCTGACTTTGTTGCCCGTTCTCTCTTTCGCCTTTGTGGCAACGGCTCAAAAGCCAAAACCAGAACCAAAGCCAGAGGACATTTCCCAGAAGATTCGGGGCACAGTGACCGTCAGAGACAACGATGGTTCCATACGTCCCGCACCCTTTGTACACTTTTACATTTACGCCCCGGTCAAAGACAACCCGACTGACCTCGTGAATTCCTGGAACGCCCTCACGAGCAAAGCCCCATTTGGCAAGCCCCCAGTTTCTGTTGGTTGCAAAGAAGTACTTTCAGCACGTTGGGCATACGCAAAGAACGCCGCCGCTCACAAGCGTGCGGAAAAGACTGGAAATTGGCATGAAATAACACAGCAGCGCTTCATGCTTTCCACTTGGTTCGACACCGACAAAGACGGGACCTTTGAGACTGATATAGGGATTCCCGGCAGCGCCTTCAAATGCACGGAACCAGACGGGTGCGGCGACAGGATTGCTTATCAGTCAAAGTACAAGAAGGGAGAGACCATTGTCTCTCCACCCGCGAACTTCTATGGGGAGTTCTTGCTAATCGCTTTCCTCAAGACTCCGCCAACCCAATACTACTGGGTAGAACAAATCACAGTTAGGAAGGGCGAGAAAACGCCGCCCCTTGTCCTCGCTGACCCCATTGTCTGCAACTCGTCCGAAGCCGCAAAATGAAGCAAGAAGAAAGCTATAAGGATGGCGGAGAGGGTGGGATTTGAACCCACGATACCCGTTAAGGTATGTCCGCTTTCGAGGCGGATCGTTTCAACCACTCACGCACCTCTCCGGAGGAACAGCTGTCAGCTATCAGCCGTCAGCTCTCAGCGAAAAGCAGCCTGCGGCTAACGGCGGTTTTTAAAGAACGATTGCAGCATCTCCGCCGAACGTCCGGCTAGCACCCCGCCCCGAATGTCCATTTGATGATTCAGGCTGGGGTGGTTCACCACCTGCAGAATCGAATGGATGGCGCCTGCCTTCGGGTCGTCGGCACCATACACCAGGCGGCGGAGGCGGGCATGAACCGCCGCCCCCGCGCACATGGCGCACGGCTCAATTGTAGCAAACAGTTCGCAGTCGACGAGCCGGTGGTTACCGACGTTTCGTCCCGCCTCGCGAAGCGCCACGATTTCAGCGTGAGCGGTTGGATCGTAGTCGGTGAGGTTGCGATTCCATCCTCGTCCGACCACGCGCCCTTCGCACACCACGACCGCTCCCACCGGGACTTCGCTCGCCTCCAGCGCGCGCTGGGCGCAGCGGAGAGCTTCCTCCATCCAAAGTTCGTCCGCGGATAGCGCGTCAGAGGAAAGTTCGTTCATTCGTTCAATGGAAGTCAGTCTTCCTACACCAGTGGCCGGTTGCCAAAAGCTGGATTCAGTTATCGGGTGTTCAGTCCCAGGGCGAGACTTTGGGCCTTAAATCTGTGCCTTAAATCTGGCCCTTAAATCTGGGCTTGAAGTCTGGAGCTGAAGGCTGACAGGTGTATTTTAGCGGGTGAATGCTTATCTCGGGTGTGAGAACTGGGTGTGGGAAGTTCTGTTCTCATCGGATGGGCGGCGGTTTTGCCGCTCGGACCGGGTGCCGAGCCAGTACTAGTGTGTGTGCATATTTCCATAACTTGTTATAGGTCTTGCGGTTAGCTGTGATTATCGGAACGAAACTTGACTGCAAACGATGGCAGGGTACTTGCATCTAAGGGGTTGGCGGATACTCCCATTTCCCCGGAGTCGCGAGAATATCAAAACTCCTCTTGAGGAGGATTACGGTGAAGAATACCAACAAAATCGCGATCGTTGCGGTATTTGCTCTGCTGTTTTCGGGCTTCGCGTTCGCGCAGGCAGTGTTAAGTGTCGTTAAGGTACCGGGATCGAGTCCAAACTCTTTGATTGCGATCAACAACGGCGGCCGGGTAGTGGTGAACACCGGCACCGGCCAGGTGTCGACCTGGGACCGCATCAGCGGGACCCAGGTTCTGGGGCTGAGTGGGAATAACAGTGCCGGGGCTGCCATTAATAGCTCTGGCGATGTCGTCGGCGCGGGCGATCCCGGCAATTCGGGCAATCTTCAAGCTTTCTTCTGGCAACCGACGGGGGGCGCGCAGTGGCTTGGCTCACTCGGGGGGAATTGGAGCGCTGCGAGTGGGATCAACGATGCTGGCGCGGTAGTCGGGCTATCCTTCACCTCCGCGTATATGCGGCATGGGTTTCTCTGGACACAGGGCGGCGGCATGCAGGATCTGACACCTGACCTCACCAGCAACGTTGGCGCCACGGCTATGGCAATCAATTCCTCGAATCAGGTTACGGGCTACTACGTTCCCAATGGCAGCAACAGCACGCAGGGCTTCCTCTGGACGCAAGCCGGAGGTTTCCAGAGTCTAGGTTCGGCTGGCACTCTCGCCTATGACGTCAACGACTCAGGGACGGTTGTGGGGCAATCGCCCGCCGCAAATGGAGATCGGCATGCTTTTTCCTGGACGCAGGCAGGGGGAATCAAAGACCTGGGCACTCTGGGCGGCGGACAGAGTTCTGCTCTCGGCATTAACAGCCGGGGATGGATCGTAGGGACCTCTCTCACGAGTTCGGGGAGCGGAATTCTGCACGGGTTTTTGTGGACTCCATCGGGAGGCATGCAGGATTTTAGTGTCCTGGCGGGTCTGGGCGCGAGCCAGCAGGCATACTCTCTTCAGGTGAACGATTTCGGGGTAGTTGCAATCTCGACCAACAAGGGCTGCTATCTGTTGGTCCCGAAGATGGCAGCGACCATCACTTCGTCGGTGAACCCTTCCGTGGTGGGACAACCGGTGACGTTTACGGCCACCCTGACGTCGATAGCGGGACCGCCGCCAGACGGCGAGATGGTGCAGTTTGTGGTGAGTGGCAGGGTGTATGGATCGTCACCACTAAAAGGTGGTGTCACCCAGTTCACAACCTCGGCCATCCCCGTAGGTTCGCATATCGTTGTGGCAAAGTATTTCGGCGATGCGAATTATCTTCCCGCCAAATATACGGCGGTCACGCAAGTGGTCAACCCGTAGCGCCAAACCTCGTAACGACGATCCTCGTAACGACGATCGAGGATGCGCAGAGGTAGCGCCAACGTGTTTTTCGGTGTTGCCCCTGTCTTCCGTCTTCTGTCTCCGGTCCTTTGCGACTCATATTTCACTCTGTCTCCTGTCAGTGTTATCCTAAGGCGGATATGGGAATCACCGACATCTTGCGGAAGGTGTTTTTAGTGGACCTGATCCAGGGACTTGGGGTGACGTTCCGATATCAGCATCCCAAGGAAATTTATACTGAGCAGTATCCGCTGGAGCGGCCGCAAGTAGCCGAGCGGTACCGAGGTGCGCCACGGCTGAACGTCAATCCGGATACCGACGAAACTCTTTGCATTTCGTGCGACCTATGCTCGGTGGCCTGCCCGGAAAACCTGATCGTTGTTACCAGCGAGCGCAATGAGAAAACCCGCCGCAAAGAGCTGCTGAAATTCACCTACGACCTGAGCCGTTGCATGTTCTGCGGCCTGTGCGAAGATGCTTGTCCGACTGACGCCCTTGAACTCACCCAGGATTTCGAGCTTGCGAACTACACGCGCGAAGGCATGATCTGGGACCTCAAGACGCTGGAGAAGGGTCCGCAGCCCACCGTGTACAGGAAGTAGTCGCCCCTCCCTTAAGTGCGGCTGATTCCCGGCGGCGTCCTCCTCAACCGATCGGCATGATGACAGCTTGGCAAAGCCAGTTCTGAGTTCGCCCTCTCCATCAGCGTCGTTCCGCGTTTTCCTAAGTACGTCCATACGAACATGGCCGAATACAAGGTCCCCATCTATTCTCTTGCGAGAGAGGTGTTGTCTTTAGGGTCTCAAGCCCGTTTGGACGATGCCGATAGATATGTCCATGCAGGGATGTGCGCGGTGTAACGGCGTCAGCCTGGCGATGTGCTGGCATTGACCGAACATTTCGGTGGAAAGGTATGAGGTTTGAGGATGGCTACGGTTGCGCTTTCAAGTTCAAGTTTGCCTGCCGGTCGTCACGACGAGAAGGGGGGAGCCCGAGCGATGAAACAATTGCCTCAGATCCTTCTTGTGGATGACAACCCGGCCGACGTCGGTCTGGCGCGGGAGGCGTTGACCGGGGGCAGGCATCAAAGCTGCATCAGCAACGTACGGGACGGCGAGGAGGCCATGGCCTTTCTGCATCGCGCCGGCCAGTATGCGAATGCGGTTCGTCCCGACCTGGTGATCCTGGATTTGAATCTACCGAAGAAAGACGGTCGAGCGGTGTTGGCGGAGGCCAAAGCCGACCCGGATCTGCGCGCCATCCCAATTGTGGTGTTCAATACCTCACGCTCGAAGTTGGATATAGCGCGCAGTTACAAACTGGGCGCCAATTGCTATATCAGCAAGCCAGGAAATCTGAACGATTATTTTGCGGTGATGCAATCGATTGAAGAATTCTGGTTTGGCTCCGCGAGCCTGCCCCGAAAGGAACAATGATGGATCACGAACCCGCTCGCATTCTACTGATTGAGGATAACCCTGGAGATGCGGACCTGGTGCGCCTGCGCCTGGTGGAAAGTAAGTCCGAGGTGCAGGTCAATTGCGTTCCGCGGCTCTCGGACGCTCTTGCGTGTCTGGACGCGGAGACACCCTCGCTGGTACTGCTCGATCTGAACCTTCCCGACAGCCACGGCGCCGAGACCTTTCGCCGGATCATGCAGAAGGCTCCGAATGTACCGGTGGTGATCCTTTCGGGTCAGGACGATGAAGCGCTGGCGATAACAGCCGTGCACCTGGGCGTTCAGGACTACCTGGTCAAGGGCGACATCACCGGCAAACAACTGGAGCGTGCCATCCGTTATGCGGTAGAACGGCAAGGGCTGCTGCGCGCGCTGGAGATCAGCCGCAAGCAGCAGCTTGAATTCAAGAACCAGTTTCTGTCCCATGTTTCGCACGAATTGCGCACACCGCTGACTTGCATTCACCAGTACGTCACGCTCCTTTTGGACGGGCTGGCGGGTCCCCTGGCGCCGGATCAAAATGACCATCTGAAGACAGTCCTGAAGAGTGTGAATCAGTTGCACGCCATGATCCGCGACCTGCTCGAAGCCACCCGCGCCGATAGCGGCAAGCTGCGGGTTGAACCGCGTTGCATCGATATCGGCGAACTGATGCAGCAGGCAGTGGCGATGATGCGGCCTACCGCCGCCGAAAAACATGTTGGCATCGAAATTGGTCTGGATCAGACAATTCCTCTCGTCTATGCGGATCCCGACCGCACTCTCGAAGTTCTGATCAACCTTATTGACAACGGAATCAAGTTCACACCAGCCGAGGGGTCGGTGATTGTGAAAGCCTCGCTGGTCGAGACTGATCCGTCCGCAGTGTATATCTCGGTGTGCGACAGCGGCCGAGGCATTCCTCCGGAGTCGCTTCCGCAGGTTTTTGAACGGCTCTACCAGGACCCCAACGCGGTGGACGGGAACCGGAGCGGCCTCGGTCTGGGACTGTACATTGCCAAAGAAATCGTCGCCCTCCACGGCGGGAGGATGTGGGTCGCGAGCCAACCCGGAAGCGGCAGCACGTTCTCATTCACTTTGCCGCTCTATTCCCTGGCCAAACTCCTGCTTCCGGTGATCACTCACCAGGGACATTTACGGAAAGCGCTGGTGCTGGTGCGCGTGGAGCTGACTCCGCTGTCGCCATCGCTACGCGGAAGCTGGCGAGAAACCTGCCAGAAATGTTTGGAACTCTTACGCCAGTGCATCTACGTGGATAAGGATCTGGTTCTTCCCGCCATGGGGACGGGCAGCCCCATCGAGACGTTTTTCGTGGTCGCCTCCACCGACATGGAGAGGGTCAGCATCATGATGGACCGCATCCGCAACCAGGTCGGCGCATTGCCTCAGTTGAAAGCCGGCGGCATATTGCGTGTGACGGCCGAGATGATTCCTGCCGCGCCAGCCGCCGACCCGAGGACCCTCGAACAACAAGTCTGGGGCGTTGCCGATTATGTCACCGAAATCATTCAGCAAGGTCTTTGGAGCAGGCACAACCTCACCGAAAAGGAGAACAAAGATGCGCACTGAGAGCTACAGCGCCGGGCAGCCTACGAATCGCGCGAAGATTATGGTCGTGGATGACGATCCCGATCTCAGACAGGCCCTGAGTCTGCGTCTGCGAGCCAATAACTTCGATACCGTGAATGTTGGCGACGGTTATTCCGCCATTGCGATGGCTCAGAAGGAACATCCGCACCTGATCATTCTCGATCTGGGGCTGCCGGCAGGCGATGGATTTGCCGTACTGAAAAGCTTGCAAGAGTATCCGGCGCTATCGGTTATCCCAGTAATTGTTCTTACGGCTCGCGATCCCGAGGGCAATGAAAAGCGAACCCTTGAATCGGGCGCCGTCGCTTTTTTCCAGAAGCCGGCCGACAACGAAGAGTTGCTGGGAGTGATTCGGGCCAGTCTGCAGGCTGGCTGGGGCTGGGGCGGGGGCTTGCCATCGTAGCGCTATCGAAGGAGCGCGATATGCATGCAGACAGCCGGGGGACGTTCGGCCGTTCCCGGGAGTACCATGTCCGCCGGCGGGAGCCGCGATATGTTTCCAGCATGTCGGTCACGCTGCAGCGCTTCTTGCGCTTCGGACCTTTCGTTACTCGCGGTGTGAGCCTCGATATCAGTGTGCGAGGAATGTCGGCGCTGATCTGTGGCGCGCCGAGGGTGGGCGAAACGGTTATGATCGCGTTGCCATTGCCCGACGCTCCTCCGGTCGAAACGTTGGCGACCGTCCGCCACAGCACCGATGCCAGCTCTGGATTTGAGTTCTTCCCTTTGTCTTCGATTACGCAAAGGGGAATTCAGGACTGGATACGGGAACTGCAAGAACACGAAGAAAAGCTGTTTCCTTATCCGTACGCATTTACTCCGAAGGTTGGGAGCGGCTAAAAATCATATTGTAATTTTGTAATTGTATAATTTGGTAATCTGAAAACCAGAGGGGATTTAAATTACAAAATTACCCGATTACCAATTTGCAAAATCTTTTCACTCCGGCGGCAGCTGCAGCCCCTGAATATTCCAGGAAATGTGGTGGACGGCGCCGTTGGTGGCAAGGATGGCCGACTTGCCGGGAGCGAACGCCAGTCCAACCAAGCCCTGGCCAGCGACCTCGAGGTTGGCCTTGCCTTGAGGAGTGATTTTCACGATGCCGCGTTTGCCGGCAAGAGAGGCAGCAACATAGACATTCCCCTCGACGTCAAGCGCCAAGCCTTGCGGGCGTCCCAGACCGCGGTAGAACACCGACACAGTTCCATGCGGATCGACTTTGTAAACGCAGTCGTAACTGGACGTGCTGGGGCCGGTGACGAACATATCTCCTAGCGGACCGAAAGCGATGTGATAGGCGGAAACGCTCGGCTCCAGGGTGGCGAAGACAAAAATCTGCCGGTCGCGAGCAATCTTGAAAATGGTTCCGCTACGGTCGCCGACGTACACGTTCTCCGCCGCATCGAAGGCAATCCCGGTTGCGACCCCCATACCTTCGGCGTAGGTCGACACGGTGCCGTTCGGCGCGACTTTGTACACAGCCTCGTCATGCCTGGAAGAAACGTACATCTGGCCTTCGCGATCAAAGGCAATCGAAGTGGCGTTCATCATTTCGCTAAGAAAGGGCTTGACGTTGTAGTTCGTGTCGATCTTGAAGATCGATACGGGAACTTTTTGCCCGCGCGATCCGGAGAAAGTCACGTAGAGGTTGCCCTCGCGATCGAGCGCGGGATTGGTAACCGGATGAAGGTTGTCGGCAACCAGGGCCGCGACCTTGATGGAATGGGCGTTGCTCACGTGCCCGTTAGTGCCCACGACCACCGGTCCCGACGCCGCTCCCTCGGGGACGCGGGCGACCACGAAATCGTCGGAACTGATTAACACGGCGCCTTCGATATCGCCGAAATGCACGCTCGGGCGGCGGAGTTCGGGCGGACGCAGGCTCTTTCCGATGATACGAACCTCGCCTCCCGGCAGAGCGAAACTGGGCGCGACCGTCTCGATGTGCGGCTTGCCGTTGACGTTCTTTTTTCCCAGCAGGCGGTCGGAGATGCTCATGAGTTTGTTCCGGCGGGTGCCAGCACTACGTTGTTAGAATTCCAAAGTGCAACAGAAGATGCATGATGGCGAGCGCATAAAGTCCCGCTCCCAGGTCGTCCACCACTATACCGGTACCCTCGGGCAGCCGTTCCAGTCGCCGAATTGGAAACGGCTTCCAAATATCGAAGATACGGAAGAGTATAAGGCCCGCGAGAAAAGTTTTCCAAGCGAGCGGGACGGCGATGAGTGCAACCAGTTGTCCCGCAACTTCATCGATGACGACGAATTGCGGGTCTTTTAAGCCCGAGGAGCGCGCGACGCGGGTGGCGGCGGGAATTCCGACGAGGGTCATGGCTGCTGCGGCGATGATGGTCGCCCAGGTGCGGTTCGCGACCGGGATCCGGGAACTTGCCAACTTCCATACGATAACCGTGGCTAACGATCCCCATGTGCCGGGCCCGGGTTTGAGGAGTCCGGTGCCGAAGAAAGTCGCGACCAGCGTGGCCCCGAGTGGGGCGGCCTGATGCGGAGCACCGGGGTCGGAGGCCGCCGACGGATGATGCATCAGTTGCCGTCCTCGTCGTCGAGACTATCTTGACGGATCGTCTCGTCGGCGTCGGCGACCGGTGACGAGATGACGTACGCGCCGCTCGCCCATTTGCCGAGATCAATCAGGCGGCAGCGATCGCTGCAAAAAGGGAAGTCCGCGTCGCCGGCCTTTGCCGGCTTCTTGCAGATCGGGCAGCGGAGCTTGATGGGACGCTTGCGTCGCATATTTAGAGGCCTGTAGATGGCACAGACTGTTATACCAGTGGAACCAGCCCACTAAAAACGCCGTCAGATTCCGAAGATACCACTAAGAATATCGCCGGACGCATGCGCAATGATGCCGGGCCGGAGGCTCCGGCGCCAAATTGCGAACACGCCATACAGAGCCCCAAAGCCTGCGATCTTCATGCACGCTTCGATGCCCTGATAACCGTGCGAAACCCCGAACAGCACAGCCTGCAATAACAATGCAATCCAGCGGCTATGTGTAAAAGTCTCGAACTGTCTCTGGAAGTAACCGCGAAAGACCAGCTCTTCGCAGAATCCAGCGCTGATGGAAACGCCAATCCAGAGCGCAATTTCCAATCCTCGCTGCGGCAAAAAAGTCTGGATAGAAGCAGCATGACCGGGCCCGAGCCAGCGATCCCACGTCCTCTGGACGAGGGTCCAGAATGCCCATAGACCGAGCGCCAATCCGCAATCCACTAACACATCTTTGACGCTTGCCCACCTTCCTCCAATCAGTTCGCGCACCGTCGTTCCGGTCCTGCGAAGACCGCCTCTCCAGACCCAAACGAAGAGCCCCCACTCCATTGCGATGAGCGAAAGATAGAGCGGGACGACCTGCGGGTGCTGTTGCAACATCCCTGGCTCCGAGCGAGCGCGTCGCTGAAAGAACGCCCCGCCTACCGCTAACCCCAGGAACAATGCGACGAGCGACGCCGTATGCCACCACGGCGAGATAAGCTTTGAGCTTGGAGATTCAGTTCTGGGCGCAGCGGTCGTCGCCATGATTCCTCCCGAAAGAGCCCACGCGGATCCGAACCGAAAACGGGAATAATTGATTCCTCTTGGCTTAAACGATCTCGGCAACCAAGTCGTAGTCGTGCGCCGCCGTGATACGGCAGCGGTAAAACTCGCCCTCTTTCGGCTCGTTTCCTTCGGGATAATCGTTCACGAAGACTTTGCCGTCAATCTCCGGCGCGTGCATCGATGTGCGGCCTTCGAGCAGGAGGTCGGACTCAGTCGAAGTCCCTTCCAGCAGCAAATTAGATTCGCGTCCGATCAGGGATTTCTTCTTCGCGCGGCTGATCTTTTTCTGAATCGACATCAGCGATTTACGTCTGCTCTCGATCTCGCGTGTGGAAAGTTTCTTATCATGATCGAAGGCGCCGGCACCTTCCTGGTCCGAGTAGCCAAAGGCGCCCATCCAATCGAAGGCTGCCTCTTTCACAAAGGCGCAAAGCTCCTCGAATTCTTTTTCGGTCTCGCCGGGGAAGCCGACAATAAAGGAAGTCCGTAAAGTAACGCCGGGAATTACACGGCGCATTTTCTCGATTGAGCGCAAGAACAAGTCGGCGCCGCCACCACGCTTCATTCGCTTCAGCAGCGTCGCCGAGGCGTGCTGCAGCGGCACATCTATGTATGAACAAATATTGTCGTGGGCTGCGATCGTCTCAAGCAGCCGCCCGGTGATTTTGTTGGGATAGGCGTAGAGGAAGCGAATCCACTGTAAGCCTTCGACGCCCACAAGTTTTTCCAGCAGCAGGGCCAGGCCATCTTTCAGTCCAAGGTCCTCGCCGTAGCAGGTGGTGTCCTGTCCGATGAGCGTGATTTCGCGGACGCCGGATTGCGCGAGCCGCTCGGCTTCGGCGATGACGGATTCGAAACGCCGCGAGCGAAACTGTCCTCGAAGTTGCGGAATGATGCAGAAGCTGCAGGGATGATCGCAGCCTTCGGCAATTTTGATATAGGCCGAGTATCTTGGCCCGCTCAGCACGCGGGGCGTGTGGTCGTCGTAAAGGTAGTTGGGCAGGTCGGCGACCGCGCCGTCCCAGGAATCGCGCGCGAAGCGCCCTTGCGCGCGGCGATGATCGCCCTCGGGCCGCGAGGTTAGAATGTTCGAACTCAGGATGTTGAACGGACTCGGCGCGCGCGGGGTCTCCGCCAGTCCGGCAGCGGCCAGAATTTTCTCCAATTCGCCTGTGCCGACGACCGCGTCCACTTCTGGAATGTTCTTTCGGATCTCATCGTGAAAACGCTCGACCAGGCAACCAGCAACCACGAGCTTCTTCGCCTTGCCGCCCGTCTTTGTCATTTGGGTCTTGTAACGGGCCATTTCGAGGATCGTATCGATGGATTCCTGTTGCGCGCTGCCGATAAATGAGCAGGTATTCACCACGATGACGTCGGCGTCCTCCGCGTTGGGAGTAAGTTCGGCGCCGGCCTGGGCCAGCATGCCCATCATCACCTCGCTGTCGACGAGGTTCTTGGGGCAGCCGAGGCTCACAAAACCTACCTTTGCCGGGGCTGTCGGCACCGAAGTCGCGGATATGCTTTTCTTTAAGGGCACAAGGATAATGAAATCAGCGGGAAACAGACCTACACAATTCTAGCATCTAACATTGCCATATCCGCGCCCCGGACCGCCCGACGCCGGAATCTGAGCACCAAGGGGGATACGGTATCTTTTCCGCCAATGCCAGCGGCCCGTGCTAATCTTATGGAACAAAAATCCATCCCAATGCTCCGGAGGCGAGATGTCGGCTAAACGGCTCGCAGTGCTGGTTGTGCCAGTTTTGGTTCTGATTGCAAGCGCTTTGGCGCAAGTGAATGAAGTTTCCATCACGGCCGGACGAACTTTCGTCAGTACCCAGACGGTTCCGACTACGGGGTTGCCCGTTCACTTTGGGAACGAGGAAAGCGTCGCGTTCAACTACGGTCGCTTTCTCAAGAGCTTTAAGGTTTTCGGACTGTATGCGGAATTGCCGGTAGCGATCTATCCGCGGATGGATGTGAACTACCACCCGGGATTTACTCCCAAAGATATCGGAGCCCTGTTCGTGACTCCGTCCGTGCGTATGAACATTTTTTCCGGCGAATCCGTCACGCCGTGGGTTAGCGTTGGCGGCGGCTATGGCCGCTTCCGAGAGGCTCCGGTTACACTTTACGAAAGGCCGAACCCTGGGCCCACAGGCACCAATACCGGCGTAGTGCAGTTCGGCGCCGGATTGGATGTGTGGTTCTGGCATACCTGGGGCGGCCGATTCGAAGCGCGTGATTTCTACTCCGGAAATCCCGCTCTGAATGTGGATACCGGGAGAAGCCGTCAGCATAACTACTACGTCGGGGTCGGGGTCGCGCACCGCTTCTAGAAGCGAATCTAGAGTTGCTGTGACCGTAGGCAGTTGCCGAGTTGCGCTCGGCTTGGACGGCCGAGGCGGCCGTCCCTACGCAACCTTGGACGGGCGAGGCGGCCGTCCCCACACGAAACCTAGCTGGCGGCTGCGCGGTTCTTTATCTTTTCAGAATTTTCCGTTTCGGCGGCAGTGATGTCCTGGAAAAGCTCGGGCAGCCGTTGGGCTTCGTCTGCGGACTTTCCGAAACGTGCAGACTCGTAAGCACGCGTAAATCTGGCGACCTTTTTCTGTAATGCCGCTTCCTGAATGGACGCGACGAAATCGAGCGGTGTCTGCGATGGCGACTTGCGCCAGCCACGCCGCGCCATGCGGCTGACCATCCGGTCATACCAGAGTGCGGCGGATTCGCGGGGGGCACGCTCCGGATGCGCCCGCAGACTACGGTCACGCAGCCCGCTGATGAGCCGCCGGAGATTCAGCAGCGTGATCAGGACTGCCGTGAACGCGATGAGACCGCCCAACCAGCGTACCGGAAAATTGGTGAACTGCCGTTGCGCGCGCCGTGCCGACCGGAGCAAGGCGCGATGCTGGCGGCCCATCCACCGGCGAGCCTCGTCAAAGAAACGCCGGCTGCTGAAAGCGGCATCCTTCCCCAAAGTGCGCTGGTGGCTAGCGTCGTAGTTGATAATCCATTCGCGCCAAAAGGATGCGGCCGCATCCATATAGAGCTGCATCCGCGACCAACCGTTCCGCGTCGGCAGGTTTCCGGCCGGAGTCGGATCAAAGCTGATCCAGCCGGAACCGGGGAAGTACGCCTCAACCCACGAATGGGCGTCGCTGGCTCGCACCACGTACTGGCCGGTAAGGTCGTTGAATTCTCCCCCGCGGAACCCCGTCACAATTCGCGACGGGATGCGCAAGGAGCGCAGCATTACCGCCATCGAACTGGCGAAATATTCGCAGTGACCCTTTTTCCTCTCGAACAGAAAATTGGCCAGTGGGTCCTGCGGCAGAGTTCGGGGCAGTTCCAGGGTGTATCCGAAGTGGGTTGAGAGGTACTGCTCCACGGCGGTTGCCTTTTCATAGTTGCTGGGAGCCGGGGCGGCGATTTCCTCCGCCAACTTCGAAATGCGAATGTCAAGCGGCGGGAGTTTCAGGTACTCGTCCATGCCAGCGGGGGCGGTGTTCATCGCCAGACGAAGCTCGTCGCTGTCGATCGTGGGCAATTGCGACTCGGCTTCGTAACGATTGATCGGGCGTTCGGCATCGAGGTCGTAGACAGCTCCACCGGCGTCCATACTCACCTGGCGGAAATTTCCGGTGAGGCTCTGCGGCCTCTCTGCCAGAAAGAAGACGTTGGTTCCAATCGGCTCCATGAGAACGCGATAATGAATGGATCGGCCCACGGTTGCCGATGCGCCCGCGGGCCCGCGAAAGGCGCCAGCCGATAGCTTCCGTCTATCGCCGAGCGCACCTGGGTTTGCTCATAGGATTTCGACCAAGTTCGGCCGTCGTCAAAATTGTTCAGCGCAACTCCACGCCACTTCAGGTCGTAACCGCCTTGGAGATCGTTCTCGATCTCGATGTGCATAACGACAGCACTGGACTGCTGAATCTGTCCAATGCGGCCGAGTTGCACGCGATCCGTGAAGCCGGTGGAGACATCGCTGGTTGGAGTGTAGGCGCTCAGGTAGTGTGACGAAATGCGGGGAAGCAAGAAGAAGATCAGAAAACTTCCGGCCAGGATCATCAGCATGAGCGCCGGAGCGATAGCCAGCAGCGCGTAGGCCATGCTCCGGGCGGGAGAGACAACGCCGGGAGAGGCGACGCGTGGATCTTGTGCGTGCGTTTGCTCGGCGGCGACGGAGTGCCGCATCTCCATCAGAACGAAAGTGATGATAGCAACCAGCAGGAAGCCCGCAAAAGAAAGCAGAAATACACTGCCCACAGTGAGCACGGCGGCCGCCAGCACCATCAGGAACGAAAGGACGGCAAGCATGTAATGGTCGCGCGTCCGCTGCAAGGAGAATAGCCGGATGACCATGGCGAAGAGCACAAGGTGAACCGTCGCTGTCAGAAAACTGCGCGAAAGTAGGAAGTAGTCGGCGAGGTAGATGGCGACGTAAATCAGCGTTAGGACAGTGGTCCAGCGTTCAGGGATGACAAACTCGCGCTGCGTCAGAAGTTGATATCCGCGCAGTGCCAGCGCCAGCCCCACGAGAATCACCGCCGGCAGATCCAGTCCTCCAGTAGAAGCCAGGGCGCCAAAGCCGCTGAGCACGAGCAGATACAGCGCAACATTAAAGTAGCGCTCGATGGACTGGGCCATGGTGATCCCGCCGGGGTTGATAGAGGCTTCGGTCACGACAAGCTTCTATTGTTGGCGAAACCGGCGCGGAAGGGAAGTGTCCGCGGTAACAACAGACGGCGCACGCTGAATCGAGAAGATAGCCCTAGATGCCTGCTGTTGCAGGAGTCGCAAAAGGCGTCATCATTAACTCTTCGGCGGCGCGGGATTCGCGGATCTCGAAGATGGACGCCAGTTGGGTGACTCGCAATACTTCGCGGACTTGCTCGGCTGGGTTCAGCAGCGTGAGATAAATACCGGAAGCCTGCAAGGAAACCAAAGCGCCGATTCCTGCGGCATCGATGGCATCAACTCCAGTCAAATCGAGGGTCACACTACGACGCTCTTGGCGAACAGCCGCGCACAAAATGGCAGTCTCATCGCCGCCCACAATTCTGCCCTGACATTGCAGAACCACTCCGTCATTCGAGTCTTTTACGGTCACAGTGAGCATGGTTGGATTCTCCAGAAACTGGCCTTCGGGCGGGGGAGCTTCCCCGCGAATAGCTATCTATTATAGGCGAACAAAAAACGAAATGCAAGCTCAAGCCTTCGGCTGCGCGGCGGGGGGTCCAAATGGTCCGCAACGGCCTCGCATGCCTTCACGGAACTTCTCGCGCTCCTCCGGGGTCATGTGCTCCCAGCGCTCCCTCATGCGGTGACGCCAGTACATGTGCCTGCCCGGTCCACCACGAAATCCGCCGAAGAGGATCTTGCTCAGAAGCAAGAGGCCCACCGCCTGCCAGAAATTGATCACATGCAAGCCGAACAGAGGCGGCATCAACGAATTCCACAGGCTCATAATCACAAAACCAAGCACTGCGACGAGCACTATGGCGAACAGCGCGAACTTCAGTCCTCTTAACGCCCAATTTCTTCTCATTTATCTTCCCCTCTTGATTTCGTAAATTCGTCGTAAACTTCCCGAAGCCGCTCGCGCAAATGGATCACCGCGTAGTGCTTGCGTGAGAGCAGCGTATTCACGCTCAGGCCGGTTTCAGCAGCGAGTTCCTTGAAGCTGCGGCCTTCGATTTCATGTGCGAGGAATACCTCGCGCTGCTCTTCGGGGAGTTCCTCCAAAGCGTCCTCAAGCTCCGCCAGCAACACGGTCCGGGCATAGGCCGCCTCCGGTCCGGCATCGCGGGACGGGAGCAAGTCCTCCACAGTGAGGAGTTCTCCCTCCTCCGCAATTACCGGATCGTTCGTTGACGCTTCGGGCTTCCTTTTGCGAAACAGGTCTGTGATTCGATTACGCGCGACGCGGAACAGCCACGCGCCGACCTGTTCGATGGGTTTCATCAGGCGGTACGTTTCGACGAGCTCGTAGAAGACCTCCTGCAGGATGTCTTCCGCGTCACTCGGGTCGGCGACACGTCTCCGGATGAAGTTGCGGAGCCGGGTCTTGTCTCGATCAATTGCTTGGGAGATCCGCTCGTCTTGCTCCGCCATCATCCACTGTTTTCTCAGCGCCTCGTCCATCTACTCTTGTAGACGAATGAGCGAGACAAATATTTTAGAGGATTTGGTGGGGGCGTGTGACCTCGGGGTGCGGTGATTTCGCGTTGGGGGGGCAGCGGGCGTGGTTGAAACGGCGTCCGTGTGGTGGCGGGGCTTTGCCCCGCCGGAACGGGGCAGAGCCCCGTCACCACACGAGCTGAAGATTCGATGACGGCAGCAATCCGTTTTTGTGTTTACAATACCTGCCCATGGACTATCTTCTGAAAACTGAACCGACTGTGTATTCATTCGCGGATCTTGAGCGGGAGAAGACGACGATTTGGGATGGGGTCACGAATCCAGCGGCGGTGAAGCACTTGCGCGAGATGAAGCCGGGCGAGCGGCTGGTGATTTACCACACCGGGGACGAGAAGAGCGCGGTGGGGACGGCGTCGGTGGTATCGGTGGATCCAAGCGATCCCAAAACTCCGAAGGTGACGATCAAGGTTGGGAAGGCGATCGCAAAGCCGAAAACGCTGGCGGAAATTAAGGCGCGAGCGGCGTTTGCGGAGTCTCCGCTGGTGCGGCAGGGACGATTGAGCGTGGTGCCGCTGACGGCGGCGCAGTACGCGTGGCTGGCGGGGGAGTGAGGTGGCGCTAGCCAAACCCTGCCGAGCTGCGCTCGGCTTGGACAGCCGAGGGCGGCTGTCCCCACGCGGGCGGGGGCGCCCGTCTCTCCACGAACTACGTCCGCACCACGCGCTCGTTGCAATCGGATTCCGGGCACGCGTAGGTCACGTGATTGCGCTGGCGGTCGAGGCTGATGATGAACATGGGGCGTCCGTGGCGGTCGCACGTGGGCTGGTTGGGGGTTAGGACGGGCGCGTCTCCGCGCTTGGGCGTGGCGTAGCCGATGCGCTCACCGAAACAGCGGTGGCAGAATTTGTCGGTGCAGCGAAAGAACTCTATCGAATAGTCGGCGTTGTAGGGAGCTAGTACGGGCTCCATAGTGCGGTAGTGCTGGTCGCAGAGAGGCAGGATGTCCATCCGCATGCGGAAGCGAGTTTAGCACTGAAGACATTGAATCATTGAGTCATTGAATCATTGAGGCATTGAGTTGAACGACTGAATCATGGAAATGTTGAATCGTTGAGTCAATGGGTAAATGACTCAATGGCTCAATGATTCAACGTTTCGATGCTTTCAGCCGATGTGGCGTAGGGCGTCTACGATGCCGAGGTTCGAGGCGCGGTAGGAGGGAATGAGACCGCTGATCAGCCCGACAACCGCGGCGACCAGCATGACGACGAGTGCGGTGGCTGCGGTCATGTGCATCGAGACCGGCAACCCAATGCCGGGGCGGGACATCGCCTTGACGACCAGCGTTCCGAGCGCGATGCCGACCAATCCTCCCATAAGAGAAATGGCGATCGATTCGCTTAAGAGCAACTTGAGGATGTTTTCGCGGGTGAAGCCAAGCGTGCGGAGAACGGCGACTTCGCGGGTGCGTTCGCGGATCGACATGGCCATGGTGTTGGCGCAGACCAGCAAGGTGGTGAAGACAACAGCTCCACAAATGCTGAGGATGAATACTTTGACGCTGCCAAGAGTGTTGATGAAATCGAGCTTGAACGCCTGTTCGCTCTCGCTCTTGGTGGGAACCGGAGTGCTGTGGAACATGTCGTCGATGGCGCGGGCCGCTCGGGGCATGTTTTCAGGAGTGTCGACGCGAGTGAAGAAGAAACCGGCGGCGCCTTTGAAAAAGCTCACCGATTCTTCGAGATATTTTGTATGGAAATAGAGCGCGCTGCTGGGCGGGTCGATGGTGTAAATGCCGCGCAAAGTCAAATCCAGATTCGTGGGAAAGATGCTGCCCTGAAGGATGATGTGGTCGCCGATTTTCCAGTTGTGTTTCCTGGCAAGGTCAACGTCGACAACGCAGCCCGCGCGGTCGCGCTTCCAGGTGGCGAGTTGGTCGGCGGGCATGACTTTGTCGGCGGCGACGTCGAAGTATTCGTCGGGATCGGTGGCGAATTGAGCGAAGAAGTTTTCCGGCTTGTCGTCCTTATACTTGCCGCCGAACCATGTCATCGGGACGACGTGCACGACGCCGGGAACGGCGCGGATCTTTTCCCGATAATAGATGGGAATGAAGTTGGCAAGCGAGACCTTGTGACGGGTCATGATGCGAAGGGCGGAGTCCGGGGCTCCCTTGTCGATGTAGAAGCTGCGCCAAACGCAGAGCATGATGCAGAGCAGGAGGAGCGAAAACGCGATGCTGGCGACCGTGAGCAGACTGCGGCGCTTGTTGCGAAAGGCGGACTTGGCGACGAAATGCGTGAGGGTCATGGCTTCAGAAATATTTTACACGGCAACTTCCTCTCGCTGTAGAGACGGGGCTTGCACCGTCTTGGCTGCACGCGGTGGGAGACGCGGCGAGCCGCGTCTCTACGGGAAAGCATCTTTCGCGCGGTCACTCTTGGATCAAGAGAAAGTTTTGCGCAGCTCGCGCCGCAGTATCTTGCCTGATGGCGTGCGCGGGACGACATCCACAAAGTGAACCTCGCGCGGCTGCTTGTGCCGCGAGAGACGATCGGCGACGAAGTCGCGGAGTTCTTTGGCGAGGGCGTCAGAGGGCGTGAAGCTCTCGCGGAGAACGACAAAGGCGCAGGGAATTTCTCCGGCGTCGAGGTCAGGCTTAGCGACTACGCCGCAGTCGCGGACGGCGGGATGTTCGAGGAGGAGAGATTCGACTTCGGCTGGGGCGACGGGGAATCCTTTGTACTTGATCATCTCTTTGCTGCGGTCGAGGACGTAGAAAAAGCCATCGGCATCGCAGCGCACGATGTCGCCGGAGAAGTACCAGCCATCGCGAAGAGCGGCGGCGGTGGCTTGCGGGTCCTTCCAGTATCCGAGCATGATCTGCGGGCCGCGCATGACTAGTTCGCCGGACTCGCCAGGAGCGACCTCATTCCCGTCAAGATCAACGATGCGACAATCCGTGAGAACCAGTGGCTGTCCAATGGAAGCGGGGCGGTTCATTTCCGGTGGAGCGATGTAGCCGACGTGAGTGACGGGCGAAGCTTCGGTCATGCCGTATCCCTGGACGACGCTAATGCCGGTGAGATTGGCCATGCGTCGGGCGAGTTCGGGAGCGAGCGGCGCGGCGCCGCACTTGATCCAACGAACTTTGTGATTCTTTGGGAAGACGCCGGCTTCGGCGGCCTGGCAGAACGCATTGATGGCTGGCGGGACCACGGGCATCATGGTGACGCCTTCCTGATTCAGAAGAGCGCACAGCTTTTGCGTGTCGAAGCGCGGCATCAGAACGAGGGTAGAGCCGAGTATCAGGGAAAGAGTCAGCGCCACGGTGAGTCCGTAGATGTGGTAAAGGGGCAGGAAGCAGAGCATGACATCGTCGGGCGTGAGCATCGCGGCATTCGGGCCGAGGACCTGATAGACATTCGCGACCAGATTGTAGTGCGAGAGCATGACGCCCTTGGGCAGTCCGGTGGTGCCGCTGGAGTAGGGAAGGGCGGCGATAGTTTCTTGCGGATTCTGAGTAGCGTCCGGAAATTTGGCAGACGTGGGCCGCAGCAGGGTGGCGAAGTCTTCGGAGTCTGTGCCGTGTTTTCGCGTGGTGAAGACGCGACGCAGGGCGGGAAGTCCCGCGAGGTTCACGTTTTCGAGAAGCGGAGCGTCGTTGATGAGGAAAGCGGCGCCAGAGTTTTCCAGTTGATAGCGGATCTCGCGCTCGCGATAAGAAGGATTGAGAAGTGTGGGTATGCCTCCGGCGAGCGTGGCGGCATGATAGGTGATGGCGAATTCCCAGGAGTTGGGGAGGAAGATAGCAACGACTTCTCCGGGGGCGAGTCCGGCGGAGATGAGGCCATGGGCAAGGGACTCGACAAGGATGCCATATTCGCCGAAAGTGAAACGGCGATTGCAGGAAGTGTCAATCAGCGCTGTCTTGCTGGCGTTCTGGCGGCAACTCTGGAGCACAACATCGTGGACGAAGCGTCCGGTGGGATCGGCGTAAAGCTGGGTGCGAAGCATTGGGGGTGATTGTAAAGGGAGAGTGCCGAAGTTTGAAAGTCAGACGGCGGAAGTGAAGTATGAACCAGCGCCAAGCGAACCCTTTACCACAGGGAACACGGGGGAACACAGGGGACACAGAGGACTGCCGAAGTTCAAGCGCTCAGTTTGCGCAGGAATTCCTGTTCATCCATGTGGTACTTAAAAGCTTTGCGGCCGTTGATGAAGACTACTGGGACCTCGTCGGTATAGAGACGGCGGATTTCGGCGTCGGAGTCTACGTCGATTTCCCGCCAGGTGAAACCGCCACGCTTGTGCAGCTTGACGATGCTCTCCTTGACGATTTCGCAGAGATGACATCCCTTGCGGGAATAAACGAGGACTTCCCGAGGCGCCGTCATGCGAGGGAGTGTAGCAGTTTCGGTGCGGGGTTTCCAACACGCGGAGTTCTGAACCGAGTGCCAGACAGAGACGGCGTAGAATCTCGGGATGACGACGAACGGGCTGCCTTTTTCTGGAAGGACGATGCTGGTGACGGGAGCGGCGAAACGGCTGGGGCGCGCGATTGCTTTGGCCGCGGCTGAAAACGGCGCGGACGTGGCGATTACTTATCGTGAGTCGGCGCGCGAGGCGCGGGCAGTGGTGGGAGAGCTGGCGCAGCATGGCGTGGCTGCGCTGGCGGTGCGGTGTGATGTTACTGATGAGAAGAGCGTCCGGGAGATGGTTAAAGAAGTGGCGAGGGAACTGGGCGGGATCGACGTGCTGGTGAACAATGCCGCGAATTACGAAACCGTCGAGTTTGAGAGGATTACGGTGGCGCAGTGGGATGCGATTTTTGCGTCGAACACGCGCGGACCGTTTCTGGTGTCGCGTGAGGCGCTGCCGCATTTGAGAAAGCGCAGGGGGCGCATCATTAATATGGGTTCGCTGGGTGGGCTGCGGCCTTGGGCGACGCACGCGCATTATTGTTCGTCGAAGGCGGCGCTACATATGCTGACCAAAGTGATGGCGAAGGCGCTGGCGCCGGAGATTGCGGTGAATGCGGTTGCTCCGGGGATGATTGAATTGGGAGAAAAATCGGCGGCCTCATTCATGAAAAAGACGGCGAAGCAGACACCCATGCTCCGGAGCGGAACAGCAGCGGACATTGCGGCGGCGGTGATGTTCTTTGCAACGGCTCCGCAGTTTATTACCGGGCAAGTGCTAGCGGTGGATGGCGGCCTGGGATTGTAGCGACTGGATTTGTTTCCTGGCGTGGGTTCGCGTATCGTTCGTTTTTCGATTCATTTTCGACCTTGCACATACCTATGACACGATCTCTTCGCGGAAGCTCTCTTTTTCTGACACTCTTTCTTACTTCCCTCCTGGCAGCCTCTTTTGCAGTTGCCCAGGATCGGCCGGAGGAAGGCGGTCATGAGCTCCAGGTTTGGACTGGCGGCGGGCACTCGGTTCCGGGCGGGACCAAGGATACGAGCGTGTGGAATGCGGGAGTTCGCTATGGGTGGATCCTGACTGCTCCGCATGGGCCGGGGCTCCTCAACGGACGATTCGAAGTTGCGGTGGAAGCGGTGCCGGCGTTTGTCGTGTTCCAGCCTGCTAACACTGCGTATGGAGCAGGAGTGAATCCTCTGGTGCTGAAATGGATTTTTGCCACCCGCGGACATGTTGCTCCGTACATCGAGTTGAATGGAGGAACCCTGTTTACGACGCATGAAGTGCCGGCGGGCACTTCGACCATAAACTTCACGTCAGGCGCGGCGTTCGGGATGCACTTCTTGGGAGAGCACTGTTGGTCGGTGGATGTCCGCTACATGCATATTTCGAATGCGGGGCTGACGTCGCCGAATCCGGGAGTAAATACGGTGCAGGTGCGCTTGGGGTTTGGGAAGTTCTACGGGAAGAAGTAGTGGATAGCGCGGCGAATATGAGTCTCGGCTGTCGACAACAGTGAGGATGTGAAAGCATGCAATTAAAAATAGCGGTGATCGCGACTGGACTTCTTCTCAGCGCAGCCATGATCCCAGTGCACCTCGCCGGGCGCGCCGAGGGAAGAGAATCCGGACAAACGGTACGTTTCCCGGGTGCCCGGACTTCAAAGGACGGCGAGATATGGCTCGGTTGGGATGTGGGCAGACGTACGGGGTACGTAGATGGGTACATCAACGGAAATCGAGACGGTCATAACGCAGGTTGCCACGCCGCATTTCACATCTTCTTGCCGAAGGAGGGAATCATCTCCCAACCGACCAATGTTATCTCGCGCTGCTTCGCCGAAGAAGTGCACTTCACCAAGGGACAAGCGCCCGACTACATAAGCGAAATCACAAAATTTTATGAGCAATATCCCTCTGACCGTGATGCGCCCCTCAATTACGTATTGGAGTTGATATCAGACCGGGAAAGGAAAACGGCTGAGCAAATGCACCAATATTTCCTCGCTCCGCCACGTGAAAACTGACGCTCCGAAAGTCTGCCGACCTGCGGCTTTTGCGGTACAACACGAAGACGCAGGCTTCCCGAAAATCACCCTTCAGGAAGCTTGGGTCGCTGCGGAGTCTTGTCCAGCTTCTGCTTCGTGTCGTTCAGGATATCGAATCGAAACTAACGCCGCTGGGATAACGCGGCAGAGGTTTGCCCCGATTCGGCTCGACGTTTGCAGCACGGCCCCGGCGGAATGGGGGCTCCGTGCGGGCAAGTGAGCGGGTGGTTGAGGAAGGTGCAAATCTTGTCGGTGGCTTCGGGCGAGAGTATGTGCTCGAACTTACAGGCCTGTTGTTCGATTTCGGTTTCGCTGTCCATGGCGAGTGAATCGGTGAAGAGACGCTCGGCCAGCCGGTGGCGTCGGATGATGTCGGCGGCGCGCTGGTGTCCGCGGGGAGTGAGTTCGACGATCGCGGAACCGTCGCCGGTCGAAAAGCCTGCGGGCTTTAGCGCGTCGTGGCAGGGATTGACGAAGGGCTTGTGATCGTGCGGTTGGGGCGGATGCGGGCGCGTCGTTACCAGTCCCATGGCGGCCATTTTCTCCACCGCGATGGATACGGGCAGAGCGCCGTGGACTTCCATCCTGCCAATCTCTGCGATTTGGCCGTTCTCTTCCAAAGCAAATAACTCTTCCAGCACTTCGTCGAACTGCTCGTCGTCGGCCATCGCAAAAACTTCCTGGGCGGCGATTTTTCCGTGATGCAATTCGACGCGGCGGTCGGCCAGACGTGCTACTACGGGATCGTGCGTCACCATGACGATGGTGCGCCCCTGCTGATGCAGCTCGCGGAGCAGACGCAGGACGATTTCTTCGTTCGCGGCGTCGAGGTTGCCTGTGGGCTCGTCGGCGAGCACGATTTTTGGATCGTTGATGAGGGCGCGGGCAATGCACACGCGCTGCTGCTCGCCTCCGGAGAGTTGGGAGGGCAGGTGCTCGGCGCGGTCTTTGAGGCCAACGCGATCGAGGGCTTCGAGTGCTTCCTGTTCGTCGGTCATGCTGTGGAAGTACTGGGCGAGCATGACGTTCTCGACGGCGGTGAGATACGGAATCATGTGAAAGTGCTGGAAGACGAAGCCGACGGTTTCGGCGCGGACACGGTTGAGTTCAGCGGCGCTTAGGTTGGCGACGTTTTGTCCATCGAGCCAGATTTCACCGCTGGTGGGGCGGTCGAGGCATCCGACGAGATTAACCAGCGTGCTCTTGCCGGAGCCTGAGGGGCCCATCATCGCGAGCCACTCACCGGGCGCGATGGAGAGAGAGATGTCGTCGAGCGCATTAATCAGAGTGTGCCCGCCATTATTTTCTTCCGCTCTGGCGGGATAACTCTTGGTGACGTTCTTGAGTCGAATCATCCTAATCTTTCCCTCTAACTTCTCCAATGTTACTCGTGGAGCGCCGGGCGTCCCCGCCGGCAGGAAGGGCGAGACGCCCGTCGTTCCACCGCATAACTCATCACGCGCTTGCGATACTACTCCCCTCTCAGAATCATAGCTGGTTGGATGCGTCGCAGCATAGTGATCGGCAAGATGGCCGATATCAGGGCCACGGCAACGCTGCCGGCGAACACATATGGGAAGACGCTGAAGCGCGGGACTACGGGCGCGTGGAAGTTGGCGCGTCCGATCCAGACGGCGACGCCGATGCCGATGAAGAAGCCGAGAATCGCGCCAACCGCGCCCATGGCTGCGGCTTCGGCGGCGAAGAATCCGTTGACCAGATGTTCGGAAGCGCCCAGAGCTTTCATGATAGCGAAGTCGCGGCGGCGGTCGAAGACCCATCCCATCAGGGTGGCAAGAACGCACAAAGCGGATGTCAGAACTACCAGTGTGGCGGAAGCGTAGAGAGTGGCGCGGGTTTTGTTCAGCACGTTGGCCTCGCCTTCCATAATCTGGCGGACGGGGCGAACGTCGGCAGCGGGCAGAAGCTGCGCGAGTTGGCGCATGAAGCTCTCAACTTCCGCGGCGGTTCCGTTGACGGCGACTTCGATGGTCGAGGGCGAGACACCGGTCCAGTTCTGAAATTCGGATTGATCGAGATAGATGCGGCTGTCTTCGCCGGCTCCGGTCTGCAACATCCCGGCTGGAGTAAGTTCAATCGCCCTACCCTGGAAACTGAGTTCGAAGGGCTGGCGATTGGGGCTGACTGCATTCGCGGCGCGCATGCCGATGAGGGCTTGGTTTGGGCCGTCCGGCCAATGGCTCACCTTCCACCAGTGGTTCAGCTGGCGGGCACGGGCAAAGTCGGTGCCGACGACGACTACGGATTGCCCGTCTTTGGTGCGGGCGACGGCGTAGGAAAAAGGAACAGCCAGTGCCTTTGCGCCGGGGCCGGTGGCGGATTCGACTTTCGTCAGTGCGTCGGCGGGGAGAGACTGGCCGTCTTTTCCGACGATGACTACGTTGGCGCCGTAATTCCGGAACTCGGTGCGGAGCTTGGCCTGGACATCGACGTAGAGGTTCATCATCGCGGTAGCGACGGCGGCGGCAACGACCATGGCGAGCAGCGCGGCGGCGGCGCGCCTTCGACGAAGCACGGCGGCGCGGAGAAGCATGCGCGTAAACATGGAAGCGTGCGGCGCCTTCGCGCGACGATCGGCGACGTGCTTCGGCGTGTGGAGAGTGCTGGTTGTGCTCATCCTTCACCTCGCAGCGCGAAAACCGGATCGAACTTTACGGCGCGGCGGATGGCGGCGGCGCTTCCGGCGAAGGTCACGAAGACCGCGATGGCGAGGATGACAGGGAAGAGCACGGGCTCGATGGAAATCTGCGAATTGAAGATAGAGCGGCCGATCTGGCGGGCGAGCAGCGCTCCGGCGGAGAACCCGGCAATGCCGCCGACTAGCGCGAGCAACAGCGCCTCGGCAAAGAAGATGGAGGAGACGGCAAGATTGCCTGCGCCGAGGGCTTTCATCAGACCGACTTCGACGCGGCGCTCAAAGATGGCCGTGGCCATCGCGGCCGAAACGGCGAGCGCGGACGCGAAAAGTGCGGCCAGCGTCACCAGGAGCATGAGTCCCTTGATGCGCGAGAGCACGGTGCCTTCGTTTTGCGCGACCTGGCGGATCTGCTCGGCGTGCGAATGCGGGATGACTTCCTGCAATTGGAACGCGATCGACTGCACGTAGGGCGAGCAGTACCAGCGGTCGCGAACTTCGGGAGTCATCGTGTTGGGATCCTGGGTGGCGAACGCATCCTGGGGCTTGGTCAGAGCGCTGACGTAGACGCGGCGGACCGCGCCGGGTTTGCCGAGAATTTGCTGCGCGAGAGCGAGCGGCGCGACGATCTCGTCATCTTCGGCGGCGCCAGTGGAAAGGATGCCGGAGATGGTGAGTTGGCGACCGGCGACATCGAGTGTGTCGCCGGGTTTCTTGCCTAGTTTTGCCGTCAGGCGCTCGCCCACGAGGATGTTTTGAGAGTCGTCATTCGGCCAGCTGCACGCCGCTGGCGAGTCTTCGACTTGCCCTGGACGGGGCAGAGCCCCGTCACCACACTTGCCCTCTACTTTCCACCAGGGGTGGGTAATGCGCACGCCGGTGGTGAAGTCTTGTTTGCCGAAGTGGAGCGGCTTATTGAAGTAGGTGCCGACCAGCGTGACATCTTTCGCGCCGCTGCCAGTGCCGATTTTTACGGTGACGGGGAGCATGGGAGAGAAGCCGACGATGTTGTTGTGCCAGAAAGTGCCGCGAATTTTCGGGAGGTCCGACTCGTTGAGGAACGCGCCGTCGCTGGGAGGCTTCAGGTTGACGCCACCGACCTCCACGTCGAGTGTGTCTTCCTGCGGAGTGACGACCAAATTGGCGCCGTAGCTGCGCAGTTCGCGATTGATTTTGTCGCCGATGTCAGTCGCTACGGCGATCATAGCGGTCGCGACCGCAACGCCTAGCGTGATCGCGATGCCCGCGAGAAGCTTGCGGCGCGCCTGGTGGCGAAACGATTCGTAGACGATGCGGGGAAACATTTTTATTATTTCTGCTCGAAGTAGCGTCTGCCGGCCGCGAGGTCGGCCTCGGAAACGATGACCGCGTCGGCGGTGACCTCGGCTTTCAGCGGAATCGGATTGCAGCCGCCGGCCATGCCGACCGATTGCGGATTGATGGGGGCGGCGCAGTTTTTACAGATCACTCCATGGGATCCCTTGTAGAAACCGGCGCCGCCGCAGATTTGGCAGGCGTCGAAGAGGGTGGCGATTTTACCGTCGGGCTTTTGATAAAGCCAAAAACGGACTTCGACCCCGCCTTCGCTGGCTTCGAAGCGGTGGAGTTCGCCGTCGTAAATCTGTTTCAGCGGGATGGAAACTTTGCCGTCGACGAAGGTGACCTCTGCGGCGGGCGAGAGCGCGCTGGCGCTCTTCTCATAGATGAAGCTGGCGGTGACCATTGCGATGAAGATGAACGAGCAGGTGTAAACCGAGGCCATCCAGAGACGCTCGCGCCTCGCCGTCCAGAGCGCTTTGCGGCGGGCGGCGCCCGCGGGCGGCAGCTCGACGGGCTGGCGGCTCTTCATTTCAAACAGCACCATCAGCGCGGCCAGCACGAGGATGGTGATGAAGAAGAAAAGTTCGTTGCGCACGATGGGGCCGATGATGGCCATCTCCTGGCGGGAAGAGGGCAGCACCCCGTTCTCGGAAAGCTCGTGCAGGCCGGAGACTACAAGTTGCGCGGCCACCAGGAAAAGAATCGCGGTTGTGACCCTGAAGAATTTCTGCAGATTGATTTTGACGCTGCCCTTGACAAACATCACGCCGAACAGGATGGCGACGACCACGCCCAGGATGGTGCCGATGAAGCTCATCAGTTCGTTCGAGTTCAAAGTTACGGCGGAGAGGATCAGAACGGTTTCGACGCCCTCGCGGAGCACCATGAGGAAGACGAAGAGGAAGAGGCCGATCCATGCATCGCCACCCCCGGCATCTCCACGGGCGAACAAGCCAACTTTGCTTTCGATTTCTCCTTTGAGCCGGCGGCCAGTCTTCATCATGAAGACGATCATGGTGACGACGAAGACGGCGGCGACCAGCATCACCCAGCCTTCGAAGATGTCCTGGTTCCAGTTGAATCGGGAGAGCACGACCGCCACCGCGATCGATCCGGCAAAAGCCGCGACCAGGGCGGCGTAGACGGATTTGCGCAGATCGTTGCGGCCGATTTTGGCAAGATAAGCCAGGGTGATGCCGACGATGAGAGCGGCTTCGACGCCTTCGCGGAGCGTGATGATGAAAGCCTGGAGCATTGAAAAAGTGACCGCTTTCTAATTGAAAAATGAAATTCAATTTCAATATGGATAGGATAAGGGGTGAGGGCGGGCGGGGTCAACGCACAGAGTCACCGGTGGTTGTGATCTGCATCACACGGGGAATTGGGGGATTGAACGGAGATTCGCCGACTGAGTCGGTAGGGAGCCTCTGTCCGGGTCATTCTGGCTATCTGAGCGTAATCGCTGATGACAGCATCCATTCCCTTTACTCCGGCAGGCCCAATTGCCCCACCACTGCCTTAAATCGCGGATCAGTACGGATCGGATCAAACGAGGGATAACGGAAGCATAGGATCACCTCGATTTCGTGGCTGGATTGCGCCTTCTCCAGATAGTCGAGTGCCCGGTTCCGATCGCCCGTTACCGAAAGCGCGAGAGCCGTCCATGTCATCTGCTCCGGCTGGTTGAAGGCCTGGAGTGCCAGATCGTGAAATCCTTTCGCGTCCCCGCTCCACGATCCCGGTGTCGGAGCAAACTTCTTCAGCTGGTTCACTGCATTCACGAAGTCGCCTGTCGTGGCGTACAACTGCGCCAATTTGTGATGGGCTGGCCCGAAAGTCGGATCACGTTCCAGGGTCTTCTGAAACTGTGCGAGTGCCTCCGGGTAACGATGCGCATCCATCAAGGTGGCGGCATAATTCGTATTCATGATGGGAGAAAGAGGATCGAGCGACAGCGCGATCCGGAATTCTTCGAGCGCCTGATCGAACTTTTTCTCCGGGACGAGCAGGGCAAAGGCATACAAATAATGCGCGTTGGCGCTGTTGGGATCTAACTCGATCGCCCGCCGGAATTCCTGCTCGGCCTCGCGCCAATTCCAGCTAAAAGTCACATGGTCGGCGCGCGCCAAATGCGCCTCTGGCAGGGAATCGTCTAACTCGATCGCCTTGCGCGTTGCCTCATCCGCGAGCGCTCCAGCCTGCTTCGATGTTATGCCGGCCCTGTAACTTGGGATCACGTTGTAAGTGTCGCCAAGCCCGGCATAAGCCAGAGCGTAGTTAGGATCGGCGGCAATCGCCTGTTGAAACAAGTCGATGCTCTTCTTCAAGCCCTCCGTTGTGCGTCCATACCAGAGTTGCCGCCCTTCCAGATACAGCCGGTACGCCTCCGGATTCGTAGTCCCCGCGCTCCCGAATCGCCGCTGTTTCTCATCGCTTAACTGGACTCGCAAGCGCTTAGAGACGTCGCGCGCAATGTCGCTTTGCAATTGTGTGATGTCGGCGGTCTTGCGCTCGTAATGCGATCCCCACAGCTCGCTCCCGTCCGAAGTATCCACGAGGTCAGCCTGTACCCCCATTTCGTCGCCGTGCTGGGTAATGCGGCCAATCAAAACCACGCCGACTCGCAGCTGTTGCCCGATCTTCTCGGGGTCTTCCTCCTTTCCCTTAAACCGGAAGACCGTGCTGCGCGCCATTACTTTGAGATCCGGCGCCTCTGACAAGGTACCGATCAGGCTTTCCGTCAGACCGTCGCTGAGGTATTCATTACTCGCATCGGCGGTCGCGTTCACAAAGGGCAAGACGGCGATCGAATCAATCTTCTTAATCCGCGCCGCTGACTTCGAATACAGCCAGTACGCCGTCGTGACCACCGCCGCCACGATCAGCACCGCTGCCACACTCAATATCAAGGGCTTGCGCGATCGGACCGGCGTCGGCGCGGACGTTGCACTTGAAACTCGAACACCGGAATCCACCGTGACTGCCGGTTGAGCGGCTGGGTGTGCTGCCGATGTACGCCCCGAGTCCAAGTCGCGCTTCAGGCGCGTCAGGTCTGAGCGCAGGTCCGCCGCGCTCTGGTAGCGGAGATTCCGATCCTTCTCCAGCGCCTTGCTGATGATGCGCTCCAGGTCCGCGGGCACATCGGGATTGAGGCGCATCGGCGGGACCGGGGTGGCATCGAGAATGGCCTTGAAGGTCTCCGCCGAACTATCGGCACGAAACGGGAGCACGCCCGTCGCCATTTCGTAGAGCACCGCTCCAAAGGAGAACAAATCGCTGCGCCCGTCGAGCTCACGCGCTTTAGCCTGCTCGGGCGACATGTAGGCCACTGTGCCCAGGGCCGAGCCGGGACTGGTTAATTGTTGATCTTTTGTCTGATGGATGCGGGTCTGCGTGTTCTCGGAGCTGCCGGCCGAACCGACCGCCTGCACCTTCGCCAAACCAAAATCCAGAATCTTGGCGCGTCCGCGCTCGGTGACGAAAATGTTGGCCGGCTTGATGTCGCGATGCACGATGCCCTTGGCATGGGCCGCGTCGAGCGCATCGGCAATCTCGATCCCGAGAGAAAGAAGCGTGTCAATATCGAGCGGGCGTCCTGCGATGCGGTGCTTCAGGGTTTGGCCCTCGAGAAACTCC
Organism: uncultured Acidobacteriaceae bacterium; assembly: GCA_963789205.1. Lineage (GTDB taxonomy): Bacteria > Acidobacteriota > Terriglobia > Terriglobales > Acidobacteriaceae > Acidiflorens. The sequence continues at coordinate 272,312 of CAWBJV010000003.1, read as the reverse complement.
ATCGCGATGTAAGACTGCTCGTCACTCTTGCCGATTTCGTAAATCGTGCAAATGTTGGGATGGTTGAGGGCGGAAGCGGCACGCGCTTCACGGCGGAAGCGCTCCAGTGCCAGAGGGTCTTGCGCCACCTCATCGGGCAGGAATTTCAGAGCGACGAAACGGCCAAGATCGGTATCCTCGGCCTTGTAAACCACACCCATGCCGCCGCCACCGAGCTTCTCCACAATGCGATAGTGCGAGATTATCTGGCCGATCACTGGCAGCGAATCTTACGTCTATGGAACTGGTAAGTCAATGAAGGCCATGCAGTTGGCGCGATTCCGAGAGATTATTGTTGTAACATCGCGATTACACTCATCGAGAATCGAAGCCCTTTACTGCCCTCAGATGATCCTCAAAAACTTCTTGGCGCGAACGAGTTCGGGGAACAGTTTTTCCTCTTCCTGAAACTCCCGCGAGTGGACGCATCTCCGACTCCCACGCAACTTGACCGGGTGCTTCAAGTGCAGCATCTCGTGGTAGAGAATGTATTCGACGGCGTAGCGCGGTACGCGCGGGTGGTCGAAAACGCGGCTGATCACGATGGCATTGTGGGCGGGATCGTAGTGGCCGAGGCTGCTGCGGGCGTGGTTCTGGCTCCAGGTAAGTTGCGGGCGGCCCATGAGTCCGTTGAAGAAGCGGCGGTTGAGGTCGTCGAAAATTTCTTCCAGATGATAGTGATGGCCGCGGGCGGAGCGGATGTGCTTGCGTCCGCGCATCTGCCGGACGAGGCGCGCCTTGGCGGCAACCTCGTGGCCGGCGACATAGCGGCGATAACGCGCGCTGTGAGTGCGATCGACCGGCTGCCGATAAAGCTTGGCGAGTAGGATGTGGGCTATCGAGTGCAACACGGTTTCGGGAGCGCCTTCGAGCAGATCGGAGAGGCGGATGTAAAGCTCTCCCTGGCGCAGGCGGATGGTGTTGTTGATGGAGACGAAAGCATAGAAACGAATGTGCATCGGCGGCGCGGGCGTGCGGGGACGAAGTTCGCGATAGGCTTCGTGAAAAATTTCGGTGAGCTTTGGGGACACGTTGAGGGAAGGGTAGCATGAGGCAGCTATCAGCCGTCAGCACTCAGCAGTCAGCCATCAGTAAAACATACTTGAGTTGTGGCGCTGCGACTGTTTATTGGGTGACACACTGGAACGTCACACCGTCACGAAGGCACGACGGGAGGTTTGCCGGTAGCTGACTTGTGTTTCGGCCATTGGGCAGCGAGGGATCGTTATGGTCTTTGTGTGGATCTTCCGGGCTGCGATAGACCGCGCGGCCATGAAAAAACGGATCGGCTACGGTCCCGGATAACCATCCGACGACGCCAAGGGCCCCCGCGCCAAGAAGTGCGTTGGAGCGGGATGCTCCAATGGCCGCCCCGGCACCGGCTCCAACGGCAAGCCCGATGGCTGGGCCGTTATGGGTCAGGTACACGGCGTCGATATCGTCTCGCAGATAAACCTTCCGCCGGGACAGCAGACCTCCTCTGGAAGTGCAAAACAGTTGGTCGTCTGAAGCTCCATCGAAGAAGCAATGCCCAAACGTCGGCCTGTTCTTGAGAGTGACCTTGATTTTAGTCCCGCTGCGAAGGGCTTGCACTGCCTCCCAGTCGGCGGTCTGTGACATTGCACTCGACGCGATCAGGAGTGATGCGAGCAGGAAAGGAATGATTTTTGTGTATGTCATAACGGAATCCTATTGATCATGAGCAAACGGAATAGGCCTGCTTGTGACAGTTTTTCGAGTGTCACATCGCCAGCACAGTGGGCGGCGTACGCTCCCATGTCACCACGCCGGTTCAGGTTTGTGGTTTGGGGTGTCCCCGGAATCGCTACGTTTCGCTGAAGAGGCGGGCTGCACAGTCAACGGTCGTTGCAGGACCATCTCGACCCTGGCACCGATGGGCAGGGAAATTTCATCGCCGCGCGTGAACAGCACTTTGGCCAAGCCAAGCCCGGCGCCAATCAGAGCACCGGGGCCGACGCCAATGCCGACGTGTCGGATCGATCCGACAAGAACGCCTGCGCCGGTTGTCTTGGCCACGGTGTAGACGTCGGCATCGATTTGGTCCACCGGTTCCAGCGTGCCTTCGTTGTTGACCGTCCGGTTCCTGCTCGATCCAGGGAGGCTTTGCAGGCTTCCAACTACCGAAAGCTCGCGGTTGTCGGGGAGAATCAACTGCGTAAATTTTAGACGCAACTGGGCACGGCCCTGGACGCGGCCTGGCCTGCGCTCGTCGGCGACCACTCCCATCACCCGAGTATGTTCTGGGATCACCACGCGGCTGTTCTCGACGACGGGAAACGCAGTTTCGAGATAGACCCCCGACCCAGGCGTTGAAGAGGTAGTGTGCAGCGGACTGATCAGTTTCATCAGCAGATGCGTGCCGGCGGGAATCGTGATGGCTTCAGGCTTGGGGTCGCTGATGCGGTTCGTGTCGGTGAGAAGTCCGCTCTGGGCGGCACTCCAGCGCGCAAGGGCGAGCAGGCAACAGCTCAAGAACAATAGGCGAGTTTGATTGACGTGTTTCACGAGCGGATCGTAGCGCCGATACTCTGTCGGAAGTGTGGGGTTCAGACACTTCTTGGAGTGTCACAACGAAGCGAGCGGACGGCTGATGAACTCAACGTAGCGTCGAAGTTCTTCGATCGAAGGCTCGGATAACAAGGGGAAGGGAATTGCCCGGCAGCCCGCGGGCAGTTCGGTCGCAGTAACTGAATCGCAGATCACCGCCACTGTCTGCTTCAGCCCGCGCTGCCAGTTCGCTTTGCGGGCGTCGCGAAATACCAGGGCGTCCGGGTGGAAGCCAGCGGCATTCAGCATGGTGCGCGCCAGTTTTAAGAAGTCCGGCCATCTCGAGGCAATGCCAATCAGAGTACCGGACGGAGCGGGAAGCCATCCTGCGAGCGAAGTGGGTACCGACCGAAAATGCAGCGTGAGCACGTCGGTGCCTTCTGGCAGCGCCTGCCGCACGGCTGCGCGATTGGGAAGTACGACCGGAATGGCGCCGTCCAGAATCTTCGGGCAGTCCTGCAGATTGCAACTCTGGACTGGAAAAGTCACGGCCTGCCCGATCTCCGCCGCCACAATTCGTCTGAGTTCTTCCTCTGGTTCAATCAACAGAAAATGGTCGGGCGGCTGCAGTTCCAGCCATTGCCGCAGGCGGGAACGCACGGTACTAAGAGGAGCGCCGAGTTCGCGCGCTGACCGAAAGAGCCGAGCAATCAACTGGTCGAGTGCGAGCGCAGACGATGGAGCCAACTCAGGTTTGCGCTCCCGGACATACACGCCGCTGCCATGGCGAAACTCAACCCAACGCTCCCGTTCGAGCTGGCGGTAGCCGGCACTGACCGTGTTGGGATGAAGACGGAAGCGGCGTGCCAGTTCCCGCGTGCTTGGCAATCGCTGCCCCGGCGCTAGGTCGTCGCTGAGGATTCCAAGAATGACCTGCGTTACGAGCTGTTCGCGGATGGTAACTTCGCTGCCGCGGGCAAACCAGAGTTGCATGACGGGCTATCTTACCGGAGATCGCTACGAGCTAACCACAGGGGGCACAGGGGAACACGGGGAAGCACAGGGATTCGTCTGCTGCGGATCGCGTCGCTCTAGTTCTTCTTCTTCTTGTTACGCTTCATGTATTCCGCAACTTCGGCGAGGGTCTTGCGGTGGTCGTCGGCGCTGGAGTCCACGGTGTCGAGGGCGTCGGTCAGCAGAAATTCGTACTGGCTCAATTCAGCGGTATTGGTGTTCGCGGCGTTTTTGAGGGCGCGCAGCTTGGACTGAAATTCCGTGTCGGCTTCGATAATAAGTTTCAGCGGCTTGCGGATATCGTTTTTGCGGCCGACGTACATATCTATGTTGTCGTTGAGTTCGTCGTAGACGCCGAGGAAATCTTCGAGCATGTCATGAGTCTGGCGGGCGCGATCGGTCGTCTTTGGATCGCTGCGCATTTGCTCAAGCTTGGTCATACGATCCCGGGAAAACTTCACGTAAAGCTTTAAGCGTTCGTCGGGGTCGAGCATGGCATCGCGGAGTTGGTCGATCTCGAGCGGATTGAGGGGATCGCGGCGGCGCTGGGCCGAAAGCGGAGACCTAGTCGCAACGACGAGCGGGAGAATGAGCAGCATCGCTAGCGCGAGCGCCGTGCGCCAGTGGAGGTCCGCGTTCATTTCTTCTCCTTCTTGGTCTCTTTTTTGCTCTCTTTGGCGAACATTTCTTTGAGCAGCGTGGTGCGGACGTCTTCGAGACGCCGGATCGCCTGCTCCACCGGAGGCTGGTCCTCGAAGGCTAGAGTACGCTTGATGTCACGCAGCTTCTCCGCCATTTTTCGGGCATCGATCTCGATATTCTTGAGGTGCTTTTTGGTTTGGGTCGCGGCGTCGCGAGCTTTCTCAGAGTAGGTAACGATGTCATCGACGGCGGCGTTGGCCTGGTCGATGTTGCCATTGCGATAAAGGTTGTCAGCATTGCGAAGCTGATGCTGCGCGATCCGGATGCCGAGTGTGGGGCGGTCTTCGGGATGCGCGCTCTCGAAGCGTGCTTTGAGTTCGTCTATGGTTTCGTCCTTGGCGGCCGCACACACGACGAGCGTAAAGACTAAGAGAAATACCGAAATGGTCAGCCGGTGCATAGTCGTCAACGTTTCTTCGGCTCGATCGCGATCAGCCGGTGGGTGGCCTGCCACTCCTGATCGGGATACTTCCCATTAGCAACTTCCAGAAAATGATGATAATCGAGTGCGGCTTGTTTGTTGTCGTGCAGGTGGTCATATGCGGTGGCCCGAAGGAAAAAACAGATCGCAGGCAGATCCGCATTTAACAGAGTGCGCCCATTGAGGGCTCGGATAGTCAGCTCGTAGTTCTTGTTCTCGTTCGCCGCAAAGGCAAGATCCACGTAGACATCGGGCGAGTCGCGCTTCAATCGGAGAGCGGTCAAAAATTCCTCTTGAGCTTCGGGGAACTTTTTCTGGCGCAGCAAGGCCTGTCCCAGGCCACGATGCAATTCGGGGTCCTTCGGTTGGATTGTGACCAGAATGCGATATGTGTTTTCTGCGAGATCATTCTTTCCCGTGCTCGAATAAAGGTCGGCAATTTCACGCTGCGCCTCCGAGTCCGCAGGGGCGAGTTTCAACGCAGTCTGGATTTCCGTGATGGCATCGTCTTTCTTGCTCTGAGCGGCGAGTACGCGCCCCAGTTGGAGATGAATGCCGGCGTCATCGGGGCGCTCGGTGGCGAGCCGGCGCAGCAGGGGCTCGGCATCGCCTAAGCGGCCGGACTTCATGTAAATGTTGGTCAGGCCGATCGCGGCTTCTGTGGAGTGCGCATCAAGTGCCAGCACCAGTTTGTATTCCGCTTCGGCGGCGGAGAATTCTTTTTGCCGCTCGTGCAATAGACCGGCGGAGAGATGAGGTTCGGGATCCTTCGGTGTAAGCTCGGAGGCTTTGCGGTACGCCGCCAGTGCGTCTTCCGGCTTGGTATTTTCCTCCAGATGCGCGAGTGCAAACCAGGCCCGGGCCTGACCTTCTTCGACGTGGTCCGTGGGCTTGAGGGCGGTGGCAGCGCGCAGATAACGCTCGGCCTCGGGGCTGTTGAAACGGACCAGCATCAATCCCAGGTTCAGGTTGGTCTCGAATACTTCGGGCTTGGCGGCGACGGACTGCCGGTAGGCGTGGATCGAGTCCTCAACCCGGCCCAGGCGATTGAGAACAAATCCGAGATCGAACCATGCCAGATAGTTCTTGGGATCTTTATCGATAGCCTTTTTCAGCAGCGTTTCCGCGCCGGTGAAATCGCTTTTCTGGATGGCATCTTCGGCCTGCGCGATTTCCGGGGGAGTATCGTCGATGCGTTCTTTGTAATGGCGAATGGTGGTGTGGGTTTGCGCAAAGGCGGCGGCGGTTAGGGCGATGAGCAGGATCGCATTTGCGAGCGGGCGCTTCAGGCGCGGGCCGCTGGCGCCGGGCGAGGGTGCCCGGCTCTCCACAAGTATTCTACCGGTCACCATGGCGTACGCCGTTCCCGTTCAAGACCCGCTTCAGGTACTGTCCAGTGTATGAATTTTTCAGCTCGGCGATCGCTTCGGGCGTTCCGAAGCCGACAAGGTTCCCACCGCGATCGCCGCCTTCCGGACCGAGGTCGATCACCCAGTCCGCGGTCTTGATCACTTCGAGATTGTGCTCGATGACGACGATCGAACCCCCCGCATCAATTAGACGGCGGAAAGCAGAAAGTAGCTTACTGACATCGTCGAAGTGCAGGCCGGTAGTTGGCTCATCGAAAATATAAAGCATGCGGCGCTTGCGTTTGGGCCCGTCACCGCCCTCGCCGAGGCGGTTGGCCGGGCGGGCTCCGGGCTGAAGATGCGCGGCCAGCTTCATGCGCTGCGCTTCGCCTCCGGAGAGCGTGGTCGCCGACTGGCCGAGACGCAGGTAGCCGAGGCCGACTTCATCGAGCACGCGCAATTTTTCGGTGAGCCGCGGAACCTCGGCGAAAAACTTGAGGGCTTCGCGGATGGTGAGGTTCAGGACTTCATGAATGTTCTTGCCTTTGTAGTGTATTTCGAGCACTTGCGGTTTGTAGCGCGTGCCCTTGCATTCGTCGCAGATCAGCTCCACGTCGGCCAGAAACTGCATTTCGACGGTGACGGTGCCGTCTCCCTGACAATTTTCGCAACGTCCGCCGGGCACATTAAAAGAAAAATGCCCGGCAGGGAAGCCGCGCTTCTTCGCTTCCGGCAGCGACGCGAACAGTTCCCGGATGATGTCGAAAGCCTTGATATACGTGACCGGATTTGACCGCGGAGTGCGGCCGATGGGCGATTGATCGACGAGGACGACCTCATCAAGAAACTCGTCGCCTTCGACGCTGTCCCACAAAACCGCGCCGGACCCAGCGCCATTGGTCTGCCGCTTGGCCGTGGCCAATGCCTGATAGAGGACGTCATGCAGCAGCGAAGATTTTCCCGAGCCGGAAACGCCGGTAATCGCAACCAGCATGCCGAGGGGGATTTCAAGATCGATGTGCTTCAGGTTGTGCGCACGAGCGCCGGTGATGCGGAGTTTGTGCAACCCCGGTTGGCGGCGCTTCGGCGGAATCTGGATGTGCAGTTCGTCGGCGAGGTAACGGCCGGTGAGCGAGTGCGGCATCTTTATGATCTCGTTGTAGGTGCCCGCGCCAACGACTTTTCCGCCGTTCTCTCCGGCGCCCGGGCCGAGGTCGAGAATATGGTCGGCGGCGCGCATGATGTCGGGATCGTGCTCGACGACGAGGATGGTGTTTCCCAGGTCGCGCAGATCATGCAGGATCTTGATGAGCCGATGCGTATCGCGGCTGTGCAGGCCGATGGAAGGCTCATCAAGCACGTACAGTGTTCCGACCAGACGCGAGCCGAGAGAAGTCGCGAGCTGAATGCGCTGCGCTTCGCCACCCGATAGCGTCGAGGCAAGACGGTCGAGCGTGAGGTACTCAAGGCCGACTTCGTTGAGGAAACGCAGGCGCTCCCGAAGTTCGATAAGCAACTTGTCGGCGATCGCGGCTTGTTGAGTCGAGAGCTTGAGATCGCCGAAGAAGCGGGCTGCCTCTTCGACTGTCATACTGCAAACCTGGCAGATGTTCCTGCCATCGATCTTTACCTGGCGCGCTTCTACGCGGAGGCGAGTCCCCCCGCAAGCCGAGCAAAGCGAATATCCGCGATAGCGGCTGAGAAAGACGCGGACGTGCAGCTTGTACTTCTTGCGCTCGAGATGATTGAAGAAGCCACGAACGCCGCCGAAACCGCCATCGCCATCGACAATAAGTTTTTGCTGCTCGGCGTCGAGTTCGTACCACGGCACGTCCAGCGGAATCCCCGCCTGGCGCGCGAAGCGCTTGAGTTCCGTGAACAGCGTCCTATATTTTGGCTTAGTCCAGGGCTCGATCGCGCCTTCATTCAGCGTCTTGCCCTTGTCGGGGATGACGAGGTCGAGATCGAAATCGATTGTGTTACCGAAGCCCTGGCAGCGGGGGCAGGCGCCATAAGGGTTGTTGAATGAAAACAGCCGCGGCTCCGGCTCTTCGTAGCGGCTGCCATCGTTCTTGCATTCGAAGCGCTGGGAGAAGCGCAGCCGCTGAGGAGCTTCGCCATCGCCGCTGCCATCCCGAACTGCGGTCTCGAAAATCACTTCGCCCGCTTCGCGATAGCCGATCTCGACCGCATCGACGATGCGTGAGCGCTGATCGGCGGAGACGACGAGGCGATCCACCAGACCGAATACAGGTTCGGAAAAATTAACGTCGAGCAGAGATTCCGGAGTCGAGAACTCGAAGACCTGGCCATTTTGAAACAGCCGGTTGAATCCGCGCTTGCGCAGATCAAAGAGCCGCGCCTTAATTGCGTCGGAGGGCAGATTGGACTCGGCCGACTTTTTCTTAGCGCGAGACTTCTTAAGCCCCTTTTCTTCCGCGGCTGGCACATGCGTCTGAATCGGAAAGAACACATTCAGCCGAGTGCCTTCGCCCAAAGCGAGCAGACGGTCAACAACTTCGTCCACCGTATCTTTTTTCACTTCGCGCCCGCAGAGCAGGCAATAGGTGCGTCCGACGCGCGCAAAGAGGAGCCGCAAATAATCAAAGATCTCAGTGGCGGTCGCAACGGTCGAGCGCGGATTGCGCGTGGAGTTTTTCTGCTTGATGGCAACCGCGGGCGCAATTCCGTCAATCACGTCGACGTCGGGCTTCTCAATCCGCTCCAGAAACTGCCGCGCATACGCGGACAGCGACTCGACGTAACGGCGCTGCCCTTCGGCATATATCGTGTCGAAGGCGAGCGACGATTTGCCCGAACCGGAGACGCCGGTAACGACGGTCAGAGTGTTGTGCTCGATCTCAAAATCAATGTTCTTGAGGTTATGAACCCGGGCCCCGCGAACAACAATGCTATCTGTGGACATCTTCCCCTGGCACTACAGACGGATCAAAACTTGCTACCGAATCTTTCTATTATAAAGGGTCGGTGGGAGGAGTCGCCGTGCAGATCTTGTATTGTCGGCCACAGGAAGTTGACGAGCTTCAGTCTCTGGCGGCGCACGCTCGTGCCCGTCCGATCAGCAATTCCCGTTCGCGAGTGTTGCGCGTGAGGCTGGCCGCGCGCTCGAACTCTGCGCGCGCCTCGTCCATACGGCCGAGTTTCTTGAGGAGATCGCCGCGGACGCTCGGCAATAGGTGGTAGTTTTCGAGCGAAGGTTCGGAAGTGAGCGCGTCGACAAGTTCGAGGCCTGCAGCCGGACCGAAGGCCATGGCAAGCGCCACAGCACGGTTCAGCTCCACCACGGGCGATGGCGTCAGCCGGGCGAGTTCAGCGTAGAGCGCCACGATTTGTGCCCAGTCTGTCTCTTCCGGCGTCCGCGCCCGCGCGTGACACGCGGCGATTGCCGCTTGCAGCGCATACGGGCCCTGTGGGCCATCGAGCTCTCGGGCACGAAGTTTTTCTGCTCGGGCAATTGCCGCGAGTCCGCGGCTTATTAGAAGTTGATCCCAGCGCGCGCGGTTTTGATCCATCAGCAGGATCGGATCTCCCGACGGGCCCGTGCGCGCCCCAGATCGCGACGCCTGGATCTCCATCAGCGCGACCAGGCCGTGGACTTCCGGCTCCCGCGGCGCGAGCTCGGCCAGGATTCGCCCCAGACGCAGCGCATCTTCGCAGAGCGCAGGCCGCATCCAGTCGTCTCCGGTGGTCGCCGAATATCCCTCATTGAAGATCAGATAGATGACTTCGAGCACCGACGACAAACGGGCGGCGAGTTCGGCGCCTCGGGGGACCTCGAAAGGGACGCGCTTTTCGGCAAGCGTCCGTTTGGCGCGGACGATGCGCTGAGCGACGGTCGGCTCCGGGACGAGAAACGCGCGCGCGATCTCTTCGGTCGTCAGACCTCCGAGCAGCCGCAAAGTGAGTGCAACTCGCGCTTCGGTCGAAAGGACGGGATGACAAGAAACGAAAACCAGCCGCAGCAGGTCGTCGCCGACATCGTCATCGAGAGCTGAAGTGAGATCCGGCACGACCATCTCTCTGATTGCGAACTCGCGGCCGAGTTCCTCGTGTTTGCGCTCGAGAAGCGTATTTCGGCGGAAGTAATCGATTGCACGATGTTTGGCCACGGCCATAAGCCAGGCGCCCGGGTTGTCCGGGACGCCCGACTTCGGCCACTGTTCGAGCGCAGCGACGAGAGCATCCTGCGCGAGGTCCTCGGCGACGCCGACATCGCGCACAATTCGCGCGAGGCCGGCGATGAGCCGCGGCGACTCGATCCGCCAGACCGCGTCAATCGCACCGTGGATCGAACTGTTGATCGAACTCTTGCTCGAAGCTGTGCTCGAATTAGGTGTGTCGGCAGCCACTGCTACTGATCACATCATGCTTTGATCCGAGCGCGCAAGCTCTGGTCAGTTTGTGAAACAGTTCAGGTTTCCGAGCTAAGCGGTCTTCCTCCCCGACCGCTCATCGAGGCACTGCGCCGCGAAATCCTCCGGCCCGAATATCTGGCGAACCTGTAGCTCGCCCTCCCATTCCGGCCAGTATTTGCGGTGAAGCTCCATGAAGCGGACCGCTCCTTCGATCGCCTCTTCCTTCGATTTCAACTCAAATTCCGCATAGCCGCCGACAACCTCTTTGGCCTCGGTGTATGGCCCATCGGTCACGGTGAGCTGTCCTTTCGAAACCCGGATGCGAGTACTCTGCTCAATCGGCGCGAGGCCTCCGTTGCCTAGCATGGTGTGGTTCTTGACCGCCTCTTCGCTGATTATTGCGATGGCGTCCATCAATTCCTTGGGAGGGAGACCCTGGGTCTTGGTGTGCGGCGTGACTAACATCATGAATCTCATCTTCATATCTCCTTATTGATTTCTGGTTGTGGGCTGGGCTTTCCGAACCGTTTCGACCGCCGGAACCCAGCCTTCATCTAAACGTCGAACGAGGTGAAGTGAAATCGACAAGTGCGACACTTATTTTTAGCTTGTCTTTTTAGCTTGCCGATAACCTACGATACCTTACGCTTGGACTGCCCCTGCAACTCGGGGAATCCAGCCGCAGCCTCCTGGACATCGGCCGGGAAATCCGCCATTTCCATTACCTGCCGAAGCTCGATCATTTCATTGTCGGAACCAGGGCAGCGCGACGCCCATTCCACCGCCTCTTCCTTCGACTTGACCTGAATCATCCAGTATCCGCCGATCACTTCCTTCGCCTCGGTGAAGGGTCCATCGGTCACCTTGGGCTTGCCGCCGGCGAAGGTTACGCGCGCGCCCATCGAGGGCGGGTGGAGGCCATCGAGCGCGAGCAGCACTCCGGCCTTCTGCAGAGCTTCGTTGTACTTCATCATGGCGGCAACGGCCTTGGCGTCGGGCATGGCGCCTGGCTGGGCCTTCTCGTATCCCTTGGGGATCATCAGCATCATGAATCGCATTGGAATTTTCTCCTTCTGGTCTTCCTGGTTTTGGTTCGGAGCAGGGTCTCCGGGCTGTCTTGATCGGTCGAACCTCAGCTCCCTACTCTAACGTCGAACGAGAGACCGCAGATCGACATATACAGTACCTTTTTTGGAAAATATTTGTTAAGCGTTGGCAAAGCGGGGTTGGATGGAAGGCGAACTCGTCGGTGGAGAGCCGGGCGCCCCGCCCGGCGGCCTGCCAAGGGGTTGATGGCTTTGAGAATAAGGGGTACCCCCGCCCCCTCCCCCTGCGCATTTCCATCGGGAGGCTGGGCCACCCGCCGCCGGAACAATGCTAAGCCAGATTAGATAACGTCCTTTATCATTCATGGCCTTGGTTGATCCTGAATGCCATAAAACGACATCGCCGCGGTGGTCATTCGTAGGTAAATGAAGGCCAGCCAGGTCCGGTGTGGGGGCGTTGCACAAAGGGTAAGTTTCGGAACAATTCGCGGAGCCGCTAAAAACGCGGCCTTGCGCGTCTCAAAAGTCGGTCGCAGAATGGAGCTATCGAAGAAGGCTTCAAGCGACAATGGCAAATTGAGGAGCGACCCGAAACCAAGACTGGAGCATGCCTATGTGAACGGCCGAGTCTTGCGTAAGCAGAACAAGTTGAGCCTCGACCAGGTACCGCAAGGCCCGATAGCCCTGCCGGTGGTACACAAGAACCTCAAGGTCAATCGGGAATATAACGCGGGTTTTTTTGACGGTACCGAAAATAGCTGGCGGATCATCCCACAAGTTTGTTTATAGTTCAATTCAAAAGTCGAGAAACGCGGCTGTTAACAGTTCCACCGGCACACGATTGGCGATACCACCGAGGTGCGCCCCTTCTCGCGGCTTTTCGAGAAGGGGCCCTGCCGAACTTGCCGACACCTAACACCGTGGTACCTCTAATCATCCCTCAGACCTCTTTCATCACATTCGTAGCTGGCGGCATGGGTTCCTCAGGGAAAAAGCCTTGTTTTTTCCCACGGCAGGAGCTATGGAAACTGTCATTTTCAAATGGACACGTGTAATGCCAGCCGCTTAAAATTCAATCTTTCGTTATGGCGGCGAGTGGCCTGCCATCGCGCGCCAAGGGAAGCGGATGGCATATGTGAAGCCTTACGGAGGTCAGCTGAATATCTGGCGAGTTGGGCTCGGCGAACGCAGCAAGAAAAGCGACAGGGACAGTGGCGCGAGGAAGCGCTGTTTCTTGTACCGCCATCACAGACTCGCAATCCCAATCGCGCAATAATTCACCGACAGTACAGCATCGAAAACTGAGCCCGTCTCAGAGACGGACGCAAAACCCGCCGCAAAACATCTTTGGGCACTCCGGCTACCGGCTTGCCGCACTGGTCGCCTAACGGACGGAAGATCGTTTTCTACTCGCGGCCGAAGAAGGAGGCGCAGATCTACCTAATCAATCCGGAGGGCGGCGAACCTCGGCGGCTCTTTGACAAAAGGACGACAAATGGGAAAATTTTTTTCCGGTTTGGTCAAGAGACGGGCGTTGGATCTATTTCGCTTCGAACCGTACAGCGTTCAAATAAAGCACTAAAAGTGGCGATCCGACACCTCGCGAAGTGCACGCCAAGAACGGCGGCTTCGTTCGCAATCAGTTGACGGGAAATATCTTTACTGCAGAGACCCCAGCTAAGTCCTTATTCATGTAGATGATGGAGCTAAGTACTTTAATTAGCATAACTTAGCGGGAATTGGGGGGGGGGACATAAAGTTATGCATTAAGTAATATCCATATAGTAAACATCCAAAAATGGAGTCCAAACCATCCAAACTCAGAGGTTTCTCCGAGGCAGGTTTCCCGCCAAAATAAAAGAGAGCCCCGCCACCACACGAACGAACAACGATCAGCGAACAATGATCAGCGAACAATGATGGTCGGGTCCCGCCCGGCCACGGATGTGGCGTTGCAACGGCACAGCTTCGAATCTAAACTGTGATCACCGGGTTGATCTCCGAAAGGCGGCTTGGCGCTTCTCCCGGCGTTGGAGTGCGGAGACGCGGCAAGCCGCGTCTCTACCGATGGTCGACTTATGCGAAAGTGGCGGAACTGGCAGACGCACCAGACTTAGGATCTGGCGGGGAAACCCATGGGGGTTCGACTCCCCCCTTTCGCACCATTCCTTTCTGTTGCTGACGGTTTTGTGAGCACGCATCTGCCGGTGGTAGACTGCGCGTATGCCCAAAAAGAAAACCAAGAAGAAGCACACAAAACTCAAGAAAACTGCACCCAAGAAAACTGCCGCGAGCAAGAGGAAGCCGCTCAAGAAGAAGGCCACAAAGAAACTGGCTAAAAAGAAAGCAGCCCCGAAGAAGAAGCCCTCTTTGAAAAAGGCGGCGGTGAAAACGAAGGGCATCGGCAAGAAGGCCATCGTCAGGAAGACAGAAGGTGCGAAGCCTGCGAATGCCTTCAAGAAGCCATCACGGTCGGCGGTGCAATCGGGAGATTTGCAGGGATTGTCCAACGCCGAGACTGTGGATTCGGAAAGTGTGGGCGAGTTAGTCGAGGAAGGAAACGCGTTCGAGGCCGACATCGTGGCTGGCGTGGAAGACGCGGGCAGGCACGATGAGAGGGAAGTCCGCACCCATGAGGTGCCGGAGGACGACGTTCCCGAGGAATATCTGGATAAAGATTAGCGGGCGCGCGATCAGGCGCGGCGGATCAGGCGATGTCTAACTGCAAGCGTCTAACTGCAAGGATGAGGTATGGCAGAAGGGGAAGGCGCTCCAAAACCTGATTTCAGAAATGGATTTTCGGTGCGGGACCTTCCCGATGGTGGAATGGTTCTGGGACAGGTCGACGCCGAAGACGTGATCCTGGTACGCCGTGGCGGCGAGTTCTTCGCGGCCGGCGCGGTCTGTACCCACTATCACGGGCCGCTTTCCGACGGTCTGGTCGTTGGAGACACGGTGCGCTGTCCGTGGCACCATGCATGTTTTAGTTTACGAACCGGGGAGGCACTGCGTGCGCCGGCGCTGGACCCGATCTCCTGCTGGCGAGTCGAACGGGTGGGCGACAAAGCTTTCGTCCGGGAGAAGCTCGCTCAGCCTGCTGTGAAAACTGGGGTCGTTTCGTCGAAGTCTTCTCCGAACTTTTCTTCGAATTCTTCTTCGAACGCAAAGGCTCTACCCACCGCGGTCGTAATTGTCGGAGGCGGCGGAGCTGGGTTAGCCGCGGCGGACATGCTCCGTCGTGAAGGCTACGACGGTACCCTGACGATGATCAGCGCGGACGATTCGCCACCGTATGACCGGCCGAATCTCTCCAAGGATTTTCTTGCAGGCACGGCGCCAGACGATTGGATTCCACTGCGATCTCCTGAGTATTACAGCGACCGGCGGATTGACCTGGTGCTCGGTTCGCGAGTGTCGTCGCTCAACATCAAGGACAAGCGCGTCCAGTTGGAGAACGGCAAGACGTACGGATTCGGAGCGCTCCTGATCGCAACGGGCGCCGATCCTATCAGGCTAAAGATCGATGGCGCCGCGGATGCGCAGATTCATTACCTCCGCACATTCGCAGACAGCCGAGCAATTGTTGCCAAAGCTGCATCGGCCAAGCGCGTGGTCGTCGTCGGCGCGAGCTTCATTGGGCTGGAGGTTGCGGCATCGCTGCGCGCACGCGGGATCGACGTAGATGTTGTGGCGCCTGACAGGCTGCCCCTCGAACGCGTAATGGGGCCGGATGTCGGTCTCTTCTTGCGGGGACTTCACGAAAGCCACGGTGTTGTTTTTCATTTGGGCTCGACAGTTAGCCGCATCAACGGACGGTCCGTCACATTGAGCAGTGGAACGATTCTGGATGCGGATTTCGTAGTTCTGGGCGTTGGCGTGCGTCCGTCGATTGCTCTGGCGGAGCGAGCCGGCCTGGCCATTGACCGCGGTATTGCAGTCAACGAGTACCTGGGAACCAGCGTGCCGGGCATTTTCGCTGCGGGTGACGTTGCGCGGTGGCCCGATCCGCATTCCGGGGAACGAATTCGGGTCGAGCACTGGGTGGTTGCTGAGCGTCAAGGCCAAGTGGCGGCGAAGAACATCCTGGGCCAACGGGAGCCGTTCACCGCGGTGCCGTTCTTTTGGAGCCAGCACTATGATGTCGCGATCAACTACGTCGGCCACGCTGAAAACTGGGATGCGGTTGAGATCGATGGGCAGCTCGATCGGCGGGACTGCGCTGTCAATTACAAGCGGCGTGGCCGCACCCTCGCGGTGGCGACGATTTCGCGCGATGTGCAAAGTCTGGAGGCGGAAGCGGCAATGGAATCCGGGTAGCGTGTTAGGATATTTCTCGCACAGCGCGCGGAAATTTATCGGCGGTCTGGCAGTGACAGCTGCCATTGTAGGGATTAGCGTCGAAGAGTGCGCCGTCTGCGAAACTCGCAAAAGCCTTGTCCAGCAAGGTTTTCCGGCAAAGTTGTTGTTTGGCGAGTGGGGACGTAGTTCAGTTGGTTAGAACGCTCCTTTCTCACCGTCGCAATCATGTAAGGGATTTAAAAATCAGCAACTTAGTGCGACCAACCTCTGTTCGCCCTGTCACGGTGTCTGCCATCTCCCCGCATTTCCCAAAACTTGTTGTCCGTTCTCTTGAACATATCCGCAAAGCCTTCCGCGACCTCAAAGAGATCGTCCCTCTCTCCTGCTAATCCAGGAATGTTGGTCCTAGCGCGACTCGTCTTGGAGCTTTAGCTATTCGGAGAATGGCGCTCCAGCGACGAGGTCTGCGAAATTCGGAAGCGTGAAACCCTCAACGTATCGAATGCCAAAATCCCGAAGAATATTGTCAATCGCCGTCATTGGTTTCTGACGAACGACATTGCAAAGGCATCCTTTAAATTGGTCCTTAAATGCCAGCCGAGGAAATGCGGTTAGGATCGCCTGCTGTTTCTCCTGCGGGATGCGATCAAGACCAGCGCCGAGAACATCCACCGCGATTCCTGAATGGGTCATCACTACCTCGGGCTCTTTGTGGAGAGCGAGCGTTGGGGTCGTGTGGAGTGCAATGGCGTCCCAAACGACCTGCGTCTGTTGAGCCGAGATGCCGCGATCTTTCATAAATTCTCGGGCCGCATTAGCACCGTCTACCTCGAAGCGATTCTCCGCGGTGTAGCGCTCGGTCAAACCAAGATCGTGCAAGATCGCAGCTACAGCCAAAAGTTCAGCGTCCGGCGTTACCTCAGCAGCCTCTGAAAGCGAGATGCCGAACAACCAAGAGCGCATCACGTGGTTGAAAAGGAATGGCTCTAACAAACTGCGCGACAGGTCAATCGCGTCGCGGACCAGCGCTGTGTCAGGTACTTTGATCCCTGCGAAATCCATGTTCGTCCTTTCTCACCGTCAGACCGTCGGGATGTGGACTGCGAGGTCTACTCAGCCGCGGCATCATTGAGCAATTTCTCTACCTTGGCGTCCAATTCCCGAGCGACCTTCAAGGCATCCAGGTTTTCGTATGGCTCCAGAAAGCTGGCCATTCTGTCGTAGGACAAATGCACGCCATCGGTCCGCTCATCCACGAGAACGGTGACAGGCGCATATGACCCTGCGTCCGGAACATGCTTGGCCATCTCCTTCATGACGAGTGGATTGCCAATAACAAGCCTCACGATCTTCGGTTTTTCGAGACCTGTCTCCTTGCGGACCACCGCGCCATGATCAAAATCCAAGAACAACATGAGCCCGGTTTTACCCATGTTGCGATTGATCACCTGTTCCAACTCGGCGAAGGTGCCCTGCGACTTGGACGCATTCGCAAACGCGGCAAGATCGAGTTGCCCGACACCGGCTTTCAATGAAGCTACGACCGCGTTGAATGGTCGTGACGTTATTAGGCTGAAGCGTTGTACTTCAATCGTTTGAAGTGCCATTCCATTCTTCCTTTCGCGCGAATGTTTGGAGCGGGCTATGCCTGTGCGAAACCGCCATCGACGAACAGCTCGGCCCCTGTGACATAACTCGCATCATCGGAGGCGAGAAACACGACAGCTCTTGCGACGTCATCCGGGGCCCCGAGTCTGCCTAGCGGAACGATATTCGAGATCATCTTCAAACGCTGCTGTCCCGTCTCCGAGGAACCCAGTAGTCCGCTTAGCCCCGGAGTATCGGTGGAACCTGGACTAACGGCGTTCACGCGAATGCGGCGACTCCGCAGATCCGTCGCACACGTGCGGGCGAATGAGCGCACGGCGGCCTTGGTAGCGCTGTAGACGCTATTCGACGGCAGTCCCTTGCTAGCAACCGCAGACGCACAAAGGACAATGGACGCACCGTCCTTGAGTAATGGCAATGCCTTTTGTACGGTAAAGAGCAGTCCTTTCACATTGACATCGAATATCGAATCAAAGAACTCCTCGGTGATTTCTCCGAGGGGCGCATATTTTGCGGTGCCCGCGTTAGCAAACACAATATCGAGACGACCCTTCTCCTGCTTAATCTGGGCGAAGAGTCGTTCGAGGTCACCGATTTGAGATACATCTCCTTGCACCCCGGTGACGCTTTCTCCTATGCTCTTGACCGCCGAAGCCAACTCCTTCTCACGCCGGCCGGTGATGAACACATATGAGAGCCAGTGCGCGTGCTTCTGCGATCATCATTTCCGCATAGCCGCCATCACTCGTCACGCCAGTGATAATGGGGTTCTGGCAATATGCCGTGTCGCCGCGGCGACAGGTCTCGCAGGTTCCGTCTTCACCTCCAAAGAACCCGACTCCTACACGCTGGCCGACCCTCCAGGTCGTAACCCGCCGGCCAACCTCTTCGATGCGGCCAATTGCTTCATGGCCCGGCACACGCGGATACACGACGCCAGGCAGTTGTCCCTCAACGGTGCCCGCGTCTGAGTGACATACACCGCCAGCCTCTACCCGGATACGTACTTGTTCCTCACCCGGCCCGACGACAGGCTTCTCGACGAGGCGAAAAGTCTCGGGTTTGGTTATCTCGACCGCCTTATATGTTTTTCCCATTTTCGTCTCCTATCGATCTGGAAGAACTCATGTGTCGTCGTTCACAAGCATCGCGGACAAGCGGCAGGTTGAAAATTCGCCGTTGCTCGTAATCCTGGCTCTATGTCGCGAGACAGAGCTGGGTCAGAGGACGCCTTTGTGACCAACTACGCCGCTCCCATTGTTTTGGAAGTTTCAATCCTTTGTCTTGATTGAAAGTGCCGCAGTTTGGCGTTTTCTGTTGGGCTTTAGTGGGTAGGAAACGGGAGTGACGACCTTTACTTCTCTTCAGGCGAGGGGAGGTTGAACGCCTTCGGCATCGGTGCGTTTGCTCTTCGCCACCGTCCTGGCGAAGTTCCAACAATCTCACGGAAGCTTCGATTGAAAGCTGGCTGGTCAGTGAATCCGACTTCCAACGCGATTGTTAGTAAAGAGTCGCTCGAGTGCAACAAGAGAGACTTTGCGGCTTCAACTCGCTTATAGAGCAAGTAGCGCCGGACGGGAACACCAAACGACCTTTTGAATGCGCGCATAAAACGACTCGCCGATAGCGCACACTCTTTTGCAAGATCGGCAAGCGCCAGATCACCATCCAGATGTTCGTCCAACACCTCGATCGCTCGATCCTGTTGCCAGATCGTCAACCCCCCAGTAACCACCTCCGGCGGCTGGCTCCGGCCCTGGTATGTGCGGCTCAGATGAGCGCAGAACATCATGATCATTTCGTCGATAACTAAGCGTGGAAGCTGAAGCGGACGGTTAGAGAACTGCAACATCATCCGGGCCCAATGAAGAATCACGTCATCCTTGGTGCCCGGGGTGCAATGCAAGTTGCGAATGCGCTTTTGCTCGTTCTCGTCACTGAATCGATTGATAACTGACCGGGGTATATAGACGTGAACCGAGTCGAAACCTGAAGTTCGCAGTGCGACCGGCTCCGACTCCATATCGAATATCTGAATCCCGCCGGCATCCCATTCGGTGACACGATGAAAGCGTCCCTCAAGCCACGTTCCCCAGCCATTAATGCTGTCGGGACGGCGCAGGTGCACGGATATCGAAAAAGCCTTTTCCGGTGGAATGTGTGGAGTGGGTCCAGGAAAGCCGTTCGGCATTCGCATACGTGTCAGCGCAACCTGAGAGTTTCCCTTGGGACCAAGCACAAGTGAAGAAGACTCCAGCAGAGAAAAATGCTCCGCCAATCTTTTTCCAAACATGCCTTGAAGCATAAGTTCTGCCTCGCACCGCACTAGAACTTACCGTTGCTATTTTTCCATTGATCGCGAGCTGGAATCGCTTCGAGTGTATCCCAGTGCTCAGCGATCTTGCCGCTTTCAATGCGGAACAGATCATAGATGGCGGTGGGCACGCCACCAAACGTAGCCTCGGCAACGACCAAGACGAAATTACCTTCACCAAGTACCATATGCACGCGCTTGTAGACGACTGCCTGCCCCTTGGCGGCCAGAGCCTGTAATCCCGAAATCAGTCCCGGGATGGTGTCGGCGACCCACGGATTGTGCTGAATGTATGCGATTCCGTTGAAGTAGCTCGGAAAGGTCTCGCGACGGCCTGCGAGAAGGTCGTCCATGTAACGTTGCATGAGCGCCTTATTCGCCCGTGTCTGGTCGAGATCAGACACCGCGGTGGGGCCGTCGATCATCGTGTGCCCGCTGGGGCTAGGTTCGGTCGTGGTCTCCTGCAAATTATCCCAATGCTCGACGATCAGGGAATCTTCGTAGCGGAAGATGTCAAATCCGATGCGTGGTCCGAAGAAGTTGTACTGCGTGTGAGCGAAGACATAGTCCCCATCTTCAAAGACGCGGATCGTATTGACGGACGCATCGGGCGGCATGTTCTTGATGAGGGCGGCGACACCTGCCGGACCGGATCCCACCTGCAAGTTGTGCTGGATATACTTATTAGGATTGACATATGCGAGCGGAACCGGATCTTTGGTCTCAAGCGACTTCAGGAGATCGATAACCTGTTGTTTACGGCTGGGCGCCATGGGTCCTCCGGGACAATCTCTCTCTTTGTAATAATGGACCATTCGGTTCTTTATTTGCAAGCCTCGCAGTCGAATTGACCGATAATGTTGCAATGGGACGACGAAAACTGTTCACCCGAGAGGATGTCCTCGATAAAGCAATCCCAGTCTTCTGGAAGCATGGCCTCGCCGAGACGAGTGTTCACGACCTTGAACAGGCCACAGGTGTACGCAAATCTGGCTTGTATACGGAATTCAAGGGCAAAGAAGACCTGTTCGTGGAGAGCCTGCGCAGGTATTTCGAAGTCCTGATGGCACGCGGACACCTGACGAAACAGCCTCTGGGTTGGACCAATGTTGAGAGTTTTCTCAAGGTCTGCTATGGGAGTTGGGGGCAGAAGGGCTGCTTCTCGGTGAACTCTATGCGCGAGTTCGCAGACCTCCCCCCCAAAGCCCGCCAGATCATGGTCGCGAGCGTAATGAAAGCCCATCAGCTGCTCATCGACAATCTAGCTGCAGCGCGTGGATCTCGTGACGATAATGATTCCCTCGCTGGCTTGATCGTCACGTTCTTTAGCGGGATTTGCCTGGAGCAGAACCTCGGTCCCGACCGGGCGCGAATTACGAAGAAGATCGATGCCTTCATGCGGCTGATTCGCGCAATCTGATCATCAAGTAAACCGAAGAAGGAAAGAATCCAGTCAAAGTTGAACCATTGACACCTTGTCGCGATTCGGATTCTCCTGCTTAATGTTTGCTGCTTCTTCACTTCGTCTCAAAATCGGTGGAGACGCTGAGTTTCTTCCAAATTCGTGCTTCCTCTAATCGCGCAAGATCATTCTTCTCCGCGGCGGCGTACGCATCGCTGCCGAGCAAGAGTCGCAATGGAGGGTTCCGTTCTTGCGTCAACTGGACGATCGCCTGAGCTGCCTTTTTGGGGTCACCAGGCTGCTTGCCGTTGTAGTTCCGCTGAAATCTTGCGGTAGCTCCAACCGTCGAATCGTATTCAGGATGACCTTCGCTAAGTTCGGTGGAACTGCCCGCGAAGTCTGTGCGAAAGCCACCGGGTTCGACGATGGTGACCTTGATGCCGAGCGGTGCCACTTCGCGCGAAAGTACCTCGGAGAAGCCTTCGACACCCCACTTCGCCGCCGAATAAGGCCCACGTCCCGGAGGGCCAATCCTTCCTCCCACCGATGAAAACTGAATGAACTGGCCTGTTTTCTGTTCGCGAAAATACCTAAGAGCTGCCTTCGTCACAATAATTGTTCCAAAGAGGTTCGTTTCGATCTGTGCCCGGAATTCCGATAGAGGCGTGTCTTCGACGGATGAAAGATTGCCATATCCCGCATTGTTAATGACCACATCCAACGAGCCAAATACATCGACCGCCGCCATTACCGCGTTGGCTGCTGCTGCTTCGTCGGTCACATCCATTGCGAAGAGCTTAACCTGATCTCCATATCGTTCCGACAGATCAGCCAGCGACTTAATGTTCCGAGCTGTCGCCAACACTTTATTGCCCGCAGCAAGGCCCGCTTCAACAATTGCGTGACCCAGACCACGAGAGCTGCCGGTGACTAACCATACCTGCGCCATTCATCCTCCTCTATCAAGCCACCCACGGGTATTCTGGAGAAGCTTCTCAAACTCAGGATTGGATGCGCGATGGGTATACGAAAGGACTGCCAGTTAGGGAGGAAATCGCAGAATCTTCAGACCTCAGGGCGACTCCCTTTGAGTCGGGAGTAAGTGACTGTCTTGCCACACCGCTGGCTCTTGCGAGCTCCTGAAATCTAAGGCGCGGCTCGGCGCATTGTTAAAGATAAGGGCTCCGGACTTATCAAACCCATCGAAACCCAGCGAAAAAGAACTGCCCAGTGCAAAGAATTGTCGGCACCGCTGATGAAATCGCGAAGACGTTTTGTTCTTGACCTCCGACGACAGCAGCTACGTAACCGGCGTCGAGTTGTTCGTCGATGGCGGCTGGGCTCAGGTATAACCGGGCGCATGCCCGAACGAAGAACGCGATGCTCACGCCGCCTTCGCCAGCTCCTGCCATTTAACGGAGGTCTCGCTGGCGAAATCTTCATATCGGCGAGGACCATGCCCCAGCAACTTCGTCAACGTCTCAAGATCTCCATCTTCTGCGACGAACCCACGTTCGAGATATCCTTCGAACATCATGCGGACATCGAAGGCTGACCAGGAAGGGGCTCTATTGCGCATCTGCTCCTCGAACGCATCCATGTCGTCGCCGCCATAACGAATCTCTCTGCCGAGCAAATCGCCCCAGATCGATGCCGCTTTAGGGCCACTCAGGACCCCTGGACCGTTAAGGTTATATGTCTTACCGGCGTGGCCGTCCGAAGTCAGAACGATGGCCGTTGCCTCTGCGATATCCCGAATGTCCACGGCCGAGACGCCTACGTCGCCAAGCGGCATGGGGTAGATGCCGGCCTTCGTGAGTGAGTCTTTCAACGTTGCGTCGTTCTGGCTAAAGTAGTTTGGCCGGATAATCGTGAACGGTACGTCGAACTGCCGCAATTCGTTCTCGATCGCGAGCTTCGAGGCAAAGTGTGGAACATCCTTGAACTGTTCCACGCGGAAGACCGAGTGATAGACGATATGTTTCAGCTTCAGTCGCTTAGCCAGATCGTACGCGATGAGACCCTGCGTTAGTTCATCAGGATTGACAGCGTTCAGCAGGTAGAGCTTATCAACTCCGTGCAATGCTTTCTGCACGGAGACGGGATCAAGCAAATCGCCGATAGCAACCTCAACCCCCTTCGGCGATCCATCGCCTTTCTTACGAACAAGCAAGCGAATGTCGGCATTACGGTTCTGCAACTCTTTCACGACTTCTGCACCGACGTTGCCGGTCCCGCCTATCACTAGAATCTTCATCCTGTAATCTCCTGTGTTTGTCTCGGTAAAGTCTAGTTCTTGAAAGGTTGCTTGATGACTGCGTAGTGTGCCTTCGGTTTTGCCCTGCTGAGTGCCACGGGGACGGTTTCGCCCAAACTAGGCGAGCCCGATCTGCTTCGCCCGTAGAGCGGGGTCCACGAAGACGAACTCTTCGAGGAGCAGGTCACCTTCCCACTTTGCGGTCGTGGCGAAATCGAGGTCGAACGATTTTCCTGTTGGGGTGATCACTTTGCCGTCGGGCATGATCATCTCTCCGGTGAAAGTCCCTGTAGCGCGGGTGATTACGGTGATCCAATCGCCGCTTCCGAGCTGGATTGGATATGGGGCATTGTGGACGTGGATGTCGGGGAACACGCGAATCATCTGTTGAATCATCGCGGCGTGCGCTACCCGTCCGAGGATCGGATCAGGGATCCCCATGACGTGAGCGATTATGTCTGGGTGGTGTGCCGCGTTCATCGCTGCGACGTCGCGGGAGTTGAAGGCGTCGTCGCCCTTCTTCATGAGTTCAAGAAGGTGTGCGGTTCGGCTGGTGTTGGTTGAATTCATATATTTTATCCTTCTTGTTCGTGTTTATTACCAGTAGTGTGATGACAAAAGTGGTCTGGCATTCATTCCGTTCCCCTTGTCGCGAGATGTGAGAACCCGCCGTTAGAGGCTGGCATCGGCTTTTTGAGTCCCATTTGCTTTGCGATAAAGTTGTCGAACATCCTCACAGGAAGGAGTCTGAGCAGAGTCCAGTTCTTGAAACGTTGCGGAATGACCGCATAGCGTGCCTTAGGTTTTGCCGTGGTGAGTGCCAGATGGACGGCTTCGCCCAGACGCTCAGGGGGTAGGCCATTCGTACGTGCTTCGTTGACGATCCACTTCTGGAAGTTCTGCACCGCCTCCCAATACTCGGTCTGCTTGAACTCACTCAGATCTTCTTTTTCGCCCTTGTCGTACATTGACGTGTTCACAGTGCCCGGTTCAATCATCACGACGTCGATGCCAAATAACATCAGTTCTATCCGCAGCGCGTCCGACATTCCTTCGAGACCACACTTCGACGAACTATAAGCACCGATAAGAGGGATAGGAATTTTTGCACCGCTAGAGCTGATGTTCACGATGCGCCCGGCGGGACCCTGGCGCTTCTTATCTGTTCCCAAAAGAGGAGCGAAGGCTTGGATTACGACAAGCGGGGAGATCATGTTGACTTCCAACTGCCGCCTGTACTCGCTGAACCTCAGATAAAGCAGTGGTCCACTCACTACAATTCCTGCATTGTTCACCAAGCCAACCAGATTCCTGCCGCCTATCATGGAGCCGACCTTCTGGGCAGCTTGATGTACAGCGTCGGCGTCCGTTATGTCCATGACGAGAGGCACGAAGCCGTCGCCGAACTCTCTTTGCAAGCGATCGGCGTCTGCCTGCTTGCGCACAGAGCCGAACACCCGAAATCCCTTTGAGACAAGCACCTTTGTGATTCCCAAACCGATTCCGCTGGACACCCCGGTGACCACGACATCCTTGCTGTTCGCCATCGCACTTCTCCTAAGGTCGATCACTGTTCATCTTCAATATCTTCAGTGGCTCCCAAAGGCTCGACTGAAGCGCGGGGCCCGTGAACTCGTCCTAAGTCCGAGTGTATGCACTCGCGGACCCCCTAAACTGAGCCAAATGGCTCACACTCGGCGATTCGCCGCGCGGGTGAGAATGTAGGGAGACTGTCGTGCGCTGCTTTTTTCCCGATCGGAAACGTTGGTTCTGTGGGCGATTTAGCGCCAACCGAGGGCTGGGGCGACCGTAGTCAGGATTGCTTCCATGACATGCGTGTTGTAGGCAACACCAAGTTGATTTGGAATGGTTAGCAACAGCGTATCGGCCTCCGCGATCGCAGTGTCCTTCCTGAGCTGCTCGATGAGGATATCCGGCTCGGCGGCGTAGCTGCGACCGAAGATCGTCCGCGTGTTTTCGTCAAGGAACCCGATTTTGTCCTCTTCTTCTTGCGAGCCTCGTCCGAAATAGCCACGATCACGGTTATCGAGCAACACAAAAATACTTCGGCTAACGGAAACGCGCGGAGTACGCTTGTGACCGGCTTCCTTCCAGGCTCCGCGAAAAGCGCGAATCTGGGCGGCCTGTTGGATATGGAGCGGCTCGCCGCTCTCGTCGAATTTGAGGGTTGAGGTCTGCATGTTCATTCCGTGCTTCGCGGCCCACACTGCTGTCGCGTTCGAAGCAGACCCCCACCAGATTCGATCCTGCAATCCTGCAGAGTATGGCTCAAGACGTAGCAGACCCGGAGGATTGGGAAACATTGGCCGCGGGTTAGGCTGAGCGAATCCTTTGCCGCGCGCCAACTCAAGAAATTCTTCGGCATGCCGCCGGCCCATTTCGGCATCGTCTTCGCCTTCATTCGGGCGGTAGCCAAAATAGCGCCAACCATCGATAACCTGCTCGGGGGAACCACGGCTGATTCCCAATTGCAATCGGCCGCCGGCGATCAGATCCGCAGCCCCAGCGTCCTCCGCCATGTAATGAGGATTCTCATACCGCATGTCGATCACTGCGGTGCCAATCTCAATCTTTCGCGTTTTAGCACCCACTGCCGCGAGTAGTGGAAACGGTGACGCCAGTTGCTGCGCGAAGTGATGAACCCGGAAGTAGGCTCCGTCCATCCCCAGGCGCTCAGCCTCCACGGCGAGATCGATGGACTGCAAAAGTGCGTCGGTCGCCGACCGCGCTTGTGACTGCGGTGAAGCTGTCCAATGGCCGAAAGAGAGGAAGCCAATTTTCTTCATGCAAATATAAGTCTCCCATATTGTCGCTATGGCTGTGTGCCGCTTCTCTGGGTCGCCCTCGCCGAATGCCTTCTACGTTCTTGCTCAAGAGATCTCTACACTTTGCATCGCATTCTCCGTTTCGAGCGTACCGCCGGCTATTTCTGAACGGAGCCGCCGTCGATGAACAACTCCGATGCCGGGTGGAATCGAGTTTGACTAAAGAACGGTTGGAAACGGATATAGATGGAGATTCGCTTGGCGCGACGAAAAGGAATCGGGTGAGAATGGATATCCTGAAATCTCACCAATCCTCACTCAGGAGAGAGAACTACTGCATAAGGAAAACTAAATTCTCCAGAGGCGAAGTTTGGTGGTGTCACCACGATTTGCCTTGATCCACTTTGAAATTGGCCGACTTCATGGCCGGATATCCCCTGGAATTGGACGTGCAAGACGCGTGGCTCCGCCCATTCGCCGTTTACGCCGAAAGTAACCGAACCCATGACGGTGTCAAAGGTCGTGCTTCGTGCGTATGCCGCTAGGCGGGCGTCGTTGAATCCGCCGGTTGCTTCGACAGCCTGAGCAACGACCTGAAGCTGGGCGTAGGCGAGCGGTGCCATGTAATGCCCGAGGAGATCGACACCGGCGTCACCTGCGCGTGCCTGGTAGGTATTCAGCAATTGCTCAACACCGGGGAACCTCATCTTAGGGACTGGCTGCCAGTATTCGTAATTCACGAAGCCGTTGAGCAGCGGGCCGAGCGTCGTTTTAGCCGTTGTGTTCTGAGGACCGATCATGCCGCCGCCGACCATCTTCGGGCGGAAGCGATGTGCATGGATGGTTCGCACCAGGCCGATCGAGTCAGCGAGATAGGAGCAGAGAAACAGCAGGTCGCAATTGCTTTCGGCAACAGCGTCGATGACCGGCGTGAAATCCTTGGTCGTCAGCGCATAGGTGGCCTCGTGCACGATCTTAAAGCCGTATTTCTTAGCATTGGCTTTCGCGCCGAGAATGGGGTTGCGCGAAAACTCGGCGTCTGCAGATACGAGTGCCACCGTCGCAGGCCGAGGCTTTTGCCGTGCGGCGAGTGCAAAGAACCCTTCGGTGAGGGCGGCGTTCGGGTCCGGTCCGGTTGGAATCATGGCGAAGTAGTTCGGATAGGCGAGCGCGTTGTTCACGCCGAGGCCCATCAACCCGACGAAAAAGCGCTGCCGCTCAATGATCAACGGCATCGCCGGCAATACAGCATTGGTGCCGTAACCGCCGATGACAAGATCCACCTTGTCTTCATCCATCAGCTTTTTGTAGATGACGGGGACCCGGCGGCCTCACGCCCTCTAGGTCGCCAAAAATCATGCTCGCCGTACTGCCTTTTGAGAATCTCACAGGTGATCCCAACAAGGAATATCTCGCCGACGGTCTGACCGAGCAGACAATTTCGCAGCTAGGCCGACTCAACCCGGAACAGTTGGGTGTGATCGCTCGAACGTCCGTCATGGGATACAAGCACAAAGACATTCGCCTGGACCAAATCGGACGCGAGCTTTCTGTGCAGTATGTCCTCGAAAACAGCCTCCGTGAAAGCGGAAACCAAATACGGCTTACCGCTCAACTGATTCAGGTTAAGGATCAAACTCACTTGTGGTCAATGGACTACGATTTTCCAGCGAAGGACATCCTCAAAGTCCAAGACGATGTCGGGAAGGCAGTTGCGCAGGAGATCAAGATTCGTTTGACTTCACAAAAAAAAGCGGAGTTGGCCCAGTCGCACCCAGTTAATCCGGAAGCCTTCGATGCCTACCTGCAGGGGCACTACTTCTTTGAGCGGAATACCGACAAAGATACGGACAGGGCCGCGAACTATTACGATCACGCGACCCAGCTTGATCCCTCCTACGCGTTGGCTTGGGTCGGATTGTCTCGGGTGCGCAAGTGGCAAGCAGTCAGGGGGCTTATTCCCAGTGAGGCAGGTTATCGGCTGGCACGTGAAGCGGTTGAACGGGCGTTATCATTGAACCCGACGCTGGCAGAGGCCCATAACCAAATGGGACGGATTCAGCAACAAGTTGACTTTGATTGGGCTGGAGCGGATTCTTCTTTTCAGAGAGCGGTTGAACTCGAACCCGGGAATCCCGAAAGCGTGAGAATGGCGGCTTTCTTGGCAAGCATTCTGGGCCGCTTTGACAAAGCCCTTCCATTGAGCCGCCGAGCGGTCGACTTGGATCCACTCAACGCAGGTAGTTGGGAGGTCCTTGGAGAGACCGAATTTTTCATGGGGCAGCCGGACGAAGCTGTAGCGGATCTCAAGAAGGCCATTGAGCTGAACCCTGATTTCTGGAACGGGCATATTTTCTTGAGCCAGATATATATCACGCAAGGACGACCGCAAGATGCTTTGCCTGAAATCGAGCGAGTGCACTATGACTCGTTTCGTGTGTCTCTGTATGCGATTGCGTTCCACGCGCTTGGCCGGAAAAAGGAGTCGGACGCCGCGCTGAGCGAGTTAATTGGGAAATATCATGCAGGCAGTGAGTACCTGGTCGCCGAGGTTTATGCTTTCCGAAACCAGCCCGACGAAGCGTTTCAGTGGCTCGACCGAGCTTCCGCTGCGCATAGTGACGATCTGATCGAGGCGAAAGTTGACCCCCTCCTGAAGAGCTTGCACAAAGATCCGCGATACACCACTTTGTTGAAGAAGCTCAACCTGCCGAATTGAAGTTCCGTTAAAGGCAGGTCGGCATCATGATCGCTTGGCGCTGCCCTTTCAAGACCAAACTTGAAAGCGAGAAAAGAGCCTCTCTGAGCAAGCAGCCCACACGAACCGCGCCACCAATCCCTCGACACTGCTGTTTCCTGCGAGAGCTCGACTTGGTCGGAGCCTGTACCAACTCTGCTACAATTGCATCACAGAGCATGGACAGATGCTCGGCGTCGCGATAGCCTGCGGACGGTTTTTGGGCGGATTTTCATACTGTCCATTTACTGTCCATTTTGTCCCGGAAACTGGTTATATTCGGTGGAACGGATTGAAGCAGGCGAAACGGTTGACAGCAAGAGTAGACAGTAAACATGTTGACAGCAAGAGTAGACAGTAAACATGCGGGTTTGGCCCTAACCGTATGAAAAGCAAGAGGGGACGTAGTTCAGTTGGTTAGAACGCTGCCCTGTCACGGCAGAGGTCGCGAGTTCGAGTCTCGTCGTCCCCGCCATTCCTTCTAAAGCAGTTAGGCGGATTTCATTCAAACCATTGAGGGCACAAAAAGGGCACGTTTCGCGCCCTTTTTGTGCCCTTTTCAGCGACCACAAGTTTCCTATCCGGCAACGAGTGTCCCTCCAGCCTTGTCGGAAGAAAAGACCAGCGACATCACTGCCGCCTGCGCTGCATGCTTCGCGGGTGTCACTGCCTGCGTGTAAACGTCAAGGGTAGAGCGGAGCGATGAATGCCGCAGCAACTCCTGCATCACCTTGAACTCGGTCCCCACGCTTCGCAGCAGGGTCGAGTAGCTGTGCCGGAACGTATGCCATCCGAATCGCTTCTGGATTCCAACTCGTTGCGCTACAGGACGGATGTATTTGCGCAAGATCGCCTGACCCCAATACGGTCTTCGGCCCCGATAGCGCTTGCTTGCAAAAACCCAGTCCTCGCGCTTGATGTAGGCACAAAGTCTTTTCCAGTGCATCAGAGCATCCGCGAGAGTCGGGTGCATTGGGACGGGCTTTTGCGATGCTTCGGTCTTGCACGGGCCTACCACTCCGTACACGATGGAACGGATTACGCTCATCGTGCCTCGCTCGAAGTCGATATCGCCCCACTTTAACCCGAATATCTCGCTCTGCCGCAACCCGGTTGATACGGCAAGGAGGACTAATGTGCGTTCTCGAAGTGCCAGACCATCGATTAGCGCCTTGATTTCGGCCGGCACCAGAATGGCGGGTGGTGTTCGGCGTTTGGCGCTCTGGCGAACGAGATAGATTGGGTTGCGGTCAAATAACTCATATCGGCAGGCATGATTGAAGAGAACAGACATCAGGTTTCGAATTTTGGCACAACTGCTCTTCGCCAGTGGCAGAGAGCGAAGCCAGGACTCGACCTGAATAGTTCTAACTTCAGACAACTCGTATTTCTGCCAATGAGGGCGAATCCAGCGGGTCAAGTACGCTTTGTAGATTTTCTTTGTCGCGTGACTGCGCCAAGTGTTTTCCTTTGAAAGTTCGCGTTGCTCGAAGTGATCACAGAGTTGAGCAACGGTCATTGCACGGGACTTTGTTGGTCGGGCGTCGGTGTTGATTTCCGAGACCAGCCCGACCACGGCCCGGCGCGCAGCACCTTCATCAGGGTATTGCTCGACTGTACCGACGATTTTCTTTCGGTAAAGACGCTTGCCGTCAAGCCTGGTCTCAGACCAGCGAAACTGCCAGGCATCAGGGCCTTCTTTGCGACTGTTTCGTTGCATACATCCGCGTTGCATCCTGTCCTCCTGCGCCGCCGTTGCGGCGTGGAAGAATCTTCAGGCATGAAGGCGAAGAGCAGGGTAGGCGGAAGGCGGAAACGGTCGAGTGAATTGCTTTGCGGCGGTAGTCACCTCGGTTCGGGGTCTAAGCGAAGACCAGTCAGCAATCCGGGCATCATTTACTACGATCCGAAAATGGAGAGCAGGACGTTGTCGACCCGGCCTTCGCCGGCGTGACGGGTTGTGAATGCGATCAGTTCAAACGTCGCCGCGGGGAGGTCGATCAGCGTGTGCACTTGGAACGGCAGGGGATTCGATCCATTGCCGAAGAATCTTGTCGTCCTGAAAACCCACGAGCGAGAATTCGACCACCGTGGCGAAGTTTTCCCATGCCGGTCCAGAGCGACTTGGCGAATCCGTATCCCAAGTCGCCAGCTTGGCCAACGATGGTCTTTCTGGCACCGTCTGGAAAACAGATGGTGGATTGCTGGTGGTGCGGGGCGTAGCGAAAATCTACTTTCCTGTCGGGAGGATTCGAGAGGGACGTTGCAGGCGAGAAGGAAGGGAGATTCCCGTCGATGGTAGTGCTGGCACGGCGGCGGATGCAAGCAGGGCAGTCACGAATTGTCGGCGGTCCAAGGTCATTCGATTTCCTCGCGAAACCCGAATCGCTGTATGCGGCCCGTGCGGGCGCTTTCTGAGTCTTGACAGCAGGCCCAGAAATCAATCATTTTACTATTTTGTTTGGGTGAAAAACGACTAACGCTATGATTGAGATTTAGGAAATAAAAATCTTCCTGAGGGATTAGAAAGCATTTGTTTGACGATAGGATCTTTTTGTAATACCAGGAATTCGGAGTAGTATGCTTCAACAGCGCTTTCGTTTTGGGCTGAATCGCAAGACGTCGATCAGGAAGAGTTTCGTTTTCTTGACCGCGAGGGATCTAAAGGAACGACATTATTATGAATCGTGAAAGGTCTGCACGGCCAGGAATCGGACCGAATGGACAACCAGAGTCCGAAGGCGCGTTCCAGGATAAACAGCAGGTCCGCTTTACCGCTATTCTCATCGGTCTGCAGCAAACCGGACGGGTTTCGGTGGAAACTCTGAGCGAACAGCTGGGCGTCTCTGTCGTTACCGTGCGGCGAGACTTGGATGCGCTGGATCAGAAGGGATTGTTGCGGCGCACCCACGGTGGCGCGGTATCGATCGAACCACTGTTCTACGAGCAATTCCGGCGCGACCAATCATTTTTGGCGCAGGTGAAGCATGCTGCTGACCAAAAGCGCCGCATTGGGCGAGCTGCCGCCGCGCTCATCACCGCTGGAGAAACGATTGCATTAACGCCCGGAACCACAACAACCGAAGTGATTCGTGGACTGCCGATCAACTCCAACATCACGGTGGTCACGAACACGGTCAACGTGGCGATGGAGCTTTCCCAGCGCAAGGATGTATACGTTTTCGTAACAGGCGGACACCTTCACGGCGAATGGTTTTCGCTGGTCGGGACGGCCGCGTTGCGATCGCTCGATAACATGCTGATCAACACGATGTTCATCGGTGCCGATGGAATGGATGCGACTTGGGGGGCAAGTTGTTTCAATGCGGATGAGGCGGAACTCAATTCGACGATGATGAAGCTTGCGCGTCGCCGCGTCGCGGTGGTCGATAGCGGCAAACTGGGCGTGGTGGCCAACTGGCGAATCTGCAAACCGGAAGAATTGCATGTCCTGGTAACCGACACAGCGGCCACCGACGAGATGGTTGCGCCTTTCCTGAAGCTGGGCATCAAGGTGATGCGCGTCTGAGCAGATCGGCTTCTGAGCACGTCACGCTTTCTCGCGCTGTGCTCCATCTTTCGTGATCATGTACAAGCCTCCCTGGTAGCGCACTCCCTCTAGTCGCGCGCTGGAATCGAAGCTGCCGAGACAGTTGAAAAGATCGCGCAGCCGGTAGGTCAGTCGATCCGCAGCCATGTCGACCAGAGTTGGCGGAGACGAGAGCGTGCGCTTGGCGCCTACGGAAGCCCCACCGATCGAAGGGTTGATCGCGGCCGCAGCCGTTCCGGCCGCCCCCAGTTTCAGGAAAGTGCGACGATCCAGGTCCGTGCTAAAACGCATCGATACTCCTCGAACGGTCAAAAACTCGACGTGACAATAGCCAGCTATCGTAAGTTTATACCGTCTGAATGCGCTATTTCGTAGACCAATTTTGTTCTTTTCGCTAGTATTCGTTCATTCATGTCAAGGAAGGACTCATGGGCATAAACGGATACCTGGTGAAGAGCACCTTCGTGAGTGCTCTGGGCGGGCTGTTGTTTGGGTTCGACACTGCCGTCATCGCCGGAACTACGCACCAATTGACCGAGGTCTACAGACTCACTCCTTCTTTATTAGGGTTGACCGTCTCCAGCGCTTTGTGGGGCACCGTGGTCGGCGCGATGACAGCGGGCTATCCGGGAGAACGGTGGGGCCGACGCGACAGCCTGCGAATTATGGCCGTGTTCTATTTGTTGTCGGCGCTGGGCTGCGCGTTGTCATGGAATTGGGGATCGCTGGTCACATTCCGCATCATCGGAGGGTTAGGGATTGGTGGGTCGTCAGTGCTTGCGCCTATGTACATCGCCGAGTTGTCGCCAGCGCAGTGGCGCGGACGTCTGGTTGGCTGCTTCCAGGTCAGTATTGTTTTGGGCATTCTGCTGGCTTACTTGTCGAACTTCCTGATTGTGCGAATGAATCTGGGCCTGATGGAATGGCGTTGGATGTTGGGAGTGGCCGCTGTGCCGGCGCTGTTCTTTCTTTTGATGTTGTTTTTCATTCCGCGCAGCCCGCGGTGGTTGGCCCTGAAGAATAGGACGCAGGAAGCGCTCGAGGTTCTGCGGCTCACCGGCAACAAGAATCCTGAGCAGGAACTGAACGCGATCGTGGCCTCGATTCATCTGGAGCGCAGTTCCGTGAGCGAGCCGATTCTGCAACGGAAATATGCGCTGCCGATCATACTGGCCGTGACCGCGGGAGCCTTCAATCAGCTGACCGGCATCAACGCGTGCCTGTATTACCTGAATGACATTTTTGCGGCAGCTGGAGCGAGCAAGTATTCGGCCGGCATGCAGTCGGTGACCATCGGATTCACGAACCTGATTTTCACCCTGATTGCGATGACCGTGATCGATCACTTTGGCCGTAAGAAGCTTTTGCTTACCGGCACCGCGGGAGTCTGCATCTTCCTGGCCGCGATCGGACAAATGTTCCGCACCGGCACCCACCAGTCATGGCTGGTCTGGATGGTCATGGCGTTCATGGGTTTCTTCGCCATCTCTCAAGGTGCCGTGATTTGGGTCTACATGAGCGAAGTTTTTCCGACGCGGGTTCGCGCCAAGGGGCAGGCGATTGGGACATCGACACTGTGGGTCATGAATGCGTTGATATCCGGTCTGTTTCCGGTGCTCGCGAAGAAATCGAGTGCAACGCCGTTCTTCTTCTTCGCGACCATGATGCTGGTTGACTTTATTCTGGTCGCGGCTATCTACCCTGAAACCAAGGGAGTGTCGCTCGAGCAACTGGAGCAAAAGCTCGGCGTCGCTAACTGATTCAGAGCGGACGCAATTCAAATCAGGCCTACATTTCGAAAGTAGCCCACACCGATGCGACGCGTGCCGGTTCCGAGACCCATTGGACGCTATCGGGATCGTTGGCGAACTGCTCATAGATGGGTGTAGATGGATGCAAACCCAGTTCCGGGTAGGCGCGCGGGCCTCGAATCGAGAGATCGCTGGACCGATAAGAAGGATTTGGCTCCCAGTGAATCTTCTGCTGACCGTCCAGGATCGGGAACCACGCCAGACCATGGTGTGCGCGGATTGCGTCATAGACAAATCCGTACTGCCGATCGCACCATGCCCCAAACATCATGTGGGTCTCAGGATCCGCATTGATGACGGCATGCGCCCAGCCGGGCGGTACGACCACCTTGTCACCCGGCCCGGCCGTTACGGCGAAGCAGCGTCCTGGATCATCGTCGGCGCGCTCCTGCGCATAGATGATCGCGCGCCCTTCCCATATCTCGAATAATTCTGGAGTGGACCACCCACAATGAGGTGCGACGGCATGGATATGACCCTGGCTGCGGACTGGTTCTTCTCCCAGTTGGCCCGCGGCATAAACGACAACGCCAAATAAAAGCGTGCGCCGCGCGAGTTCGTCCCTGTGTTCACGACGGCCGACATCCATCACGATCGAGTACACCGGGTCGGGACCATCACAGCTGGGATCTCTTAAACTGCGGCGAATATGATCGAGACGCCGGAATTCTGGCTGCGGCCCGAACACGCCTTCGTCGTAACTGAATGTGAGATCGTCGGCGTGGCTGTGCACACCTAGCTTTGGATCAAACTTGGCGGAAGACTTCTGACGATCACGGCTCACGTATTCAGTCCTGGGCATGCACGAGGATTGGAACGCCCCGTTCTTCAATGATCCGCGCCCCGAATCCACATCCCTCGCCGACTTCATAATCGTGGCCCGCATCGCTGGGCCAGCAGGCAATCACGCGAATCGGCATGTCTCCGGTATTCACGATGCGGTGAGCAACTTCGCCTGCGACGTAGTGCAGACTGCCGGGCGTCATATCTTCAGACCAGGTATGCCGCGCGCGATCCATGAGGACAAGTTTGCCCTGGCCCGCGACGGTGCCATAGAACTCGGCGCGATTGCGGATGACGTGCCAGTGGCCTCGCGTCATGAAATACTCGTTCCCGACTCGGCCGGGTTGGATTTCAGTGAGCCCCCAGAACAAGCCGCCCTCCGTGCCTGATGGGACCGGTTCCCACCACCAGACTCGATACACTATTGTTTCTGGATCAAGTTGCTGCCAAGCTTGATGGTCGCGAAAGATTCCCGTCAGTTGACCGAGTTTCTTTTCCGATCGCTGGAGCGCGGGGACCTGCACTGCGCCGTCGGCCCAGTTCACGAAGGCAGGGGCGGGATTCATTATGGCAATAGGCTAACGGTATAGTGTCTCCAATGCAAAGCAAAAGAACACAATTTTGATCATATGTGCTCAAAGCGAATAGTATTGCGTTGTTTGGTAGTTTCGAAATGATTCATTTTTGATATGACTCGACCGGCTATCGGAATTGATTTGGGCGGCAGCCATGCCACCATCGCGCTCGTAGAGGACGACCAGGTTCTTGGCTCTCACCGCGTCTCCCTCGATTCGGCGCAGCCGCTTCGGCCGTCGCTCGATGTCTTCGCGCAGGCGATTCGCAAGCTGCTGGCAGAACTTCAGGTGGACGCCACCAAGTGTGAAGGCTTGGCGCTTGGATTCTGTGGCCTCGCCGATGCGCGGATTGGCCGAGTTGTCTCGACCAACAAGAAATACGAAGACGCACCGTCAATCGATTTCGATACGTGGTGCAGGAAGGAGTTTGGTCTGCGCTTTGCCATCGAGAACGACGCCCGCATGGCCTTGCTCGGCGAACGTCATGCGGGAGCTGGGCGAGGTTGCGACAATGTGGTCATGATCACGCTGGGTACAGGGATCGGTGGTGCGGCGATGATCGAGGGCAAACTGCTTCGCGGAAAGCACGCGCAAGCCGGCTGTCTGGGTGGTCACTTGCCGGCAAGAGTCGGTGGTCGTCCCTGCACGTGCGGCGCGATTGGATGTGTTGAAGCCGAAGCCTCAGGTTGGTCGCTGCCCTTGCTGGCGCGCGAATGGCGGGGTTTCTCGGCGAGCAGGTTGGCGGGTCAGGACAATATAGATTTCAAGATGCTCTTTGAACTGGCGGACGCGGGGGACCGCGTTGCCGTCGAAATTTTTGACTACTGTCTGAAGGTTTGGGCGACGGGAGCGGTGGGATTGATTCACGCCTATGATCCGGAGCGGATCGTGATTGGGGGCGGCGTGATGCGCAGCGCTGCCGTCATCCTTCCTTACATTCAAACGTACGTGAACCAGCACGCGTGGACGCCGTGGGGAAAGGTCGAGATAGTCGCCGCACAACTCGGAAACGACGCTGGGCTGTTTGGCGCGATCCCGCTGCTTACCGGAAACGTGTAGACGCGCATGGAGAAACAATTCCCCAATGCACAGCTTTCGCGTCCGATCCCGGGAAATGAGAATCTGCGCTTTTTGAATTTTCGCGGTAAGGCCTTAGGATCTCGCGGCGACGTCTTATTGTTCAGCCCGCCGGCAATGGAATCGTTGCATCGGGTGCCGCTGCTGCTGCTGTTGCACGGCGTCTACGGATGCCAGTGGAACTGGTGGCTGAACGCCGACCTCAACACGATTGCGATGGAGATGCTGCGCGACGGAACGACCGTTCCTCTGATGATTGCCATGCCGTCTGATGGACTCTGGGGCGACGGGAGCGGGTATGTTCCCCACGCGCATGCCGACTACGAAAGGTGGATTGTCGATGACATCCCGCGCTGCCTGCGTGAGTTGTTTCCGCAATTGCATCCGCAAAAATTTCTTCTCGCGGGGCTCTCGATGGGCGGCTACGGGGCATTGCGCTTAGGCATGAAATATGCGTCGCAGGTGCAGGGAATTTCTGCGCATTCCTCGATCACAAAGGTCGAGCAGTTGTCGCAGTTCATTCCGTACCCCGCACAGGTATTTCAGTATGCGGGAGATGTCGACACCGACTTGCTGCACTGGGCGAAAGTGAATCATGACACGCTTCCGCCCATACGCTTCGATTGCGGGACCGAGGATCCGCTTATTGATCCGAACCGTGCGCTGCACAGGGCACTCACCGAATTGCACGTGCCTCATGTCTATGAAGAGTTTCCCGGCGGCCATGACTGGCAGTATTGGACACAACAGGTCCCGCGCACTCTCGCCTTCTGCAAACGTGTTCTTACAGATTAACTATTTCTTCGCGGCCTCCGGCATTGGCATGCGTACAACCTGAGGAAAGTAAATGTTTGGCTCGGCCAACAGCTTTCTTGGCTTCATCGTGTTGCACACATATGTGAACAGCAATTCGCCTGGTTGCTCGAACTCGGGGTGCTCCTTGCCCGCGTAACAGAAAGTGTCGGCATCGTATTTCGGATCGCTCTTCTGCAGGATCGGGATGCGATAGATCACTTCGCCATCGGACCACGGGCCGATCAAGTTCGGGGACGTACGAAGGATCACTTTGTCGGAAAACATCTGAGGATCGACCATCACGGCGATCCATTTCTTGAACTCCGGGTGATAGCGCACCGACATCTCCGAGGCCCCGGTCTTCATGATGATTTTCGCCTTGGCTGGCTCAATCCCGTCGTGCCACTTGTCGTCGGTGCCGAGATATTGCAGGTTCTTCTTGGGGTCGCCAAGACCTTGCAGCGGAATTCGCGTAAGAATCTGCGGCCGGCTTCCCACTTCGTAAAGCGTGTAGATGTAAAGATAGTCGTCCTCGATCAACGCAGAAGCCGAAGGATTCGCGTGCACACTCTTCGCCACGAGCGGGAAGTACGCAACCTTCCACTTCTGGGGATCGCTTTCCAGCCCCGTCACGTGTGCGAGATCGGTTCCGCAGATCTCGAAGCCGAGCGCAAAAGCATTTGAGTTCGGCGCGTTGCGTACGCAGACCAGGGTGATCCAGAGTTCGTCGTTATGTTCAACGTTATGTTCGACTCCATCGAGCGCCCAATAGTAGGTACCGTTGTTCTGCTGCGGTTTGAAAAAGCTATCGGGGTTCCCTTTGGCGTCTTTCTTGATCGTATAGTCGATCTTCCACTGCCCGTCCTTACACGTAGAAATGCCGATCGTGTTATGCACCATGTGAGGCTCTTCGCCGGTGACGAGGCGTTCATTGCCATAGAGAGTGTCGCCGAAAACCCAAGCCACGCGGCCATCCTGCAGCGGAATTGAATAGGCAGCGTCCGCTCCTTGCCACTCCTGTTGAAAAGGGAATGAGGGGACGCAATTAACGTGCGTATTTTCGGCGAGCATGACACCCGCGGAAAAAAGGACAAAGAGGAATGAAGCGTAATGCAACGGTCGTTTCATAAGCTGCTCCCACAATTTCGGCTGGACTGCTGAATGTCGTTTATTGATCGTCGTTCATTGATCACCG
Organism: uncultured Acidobacteriaceae bacterium; assembly: GCA_963789205.1. Lineage (GTDB taxonomy): Bacteria > Acidobacteriota > Terriglobia > Terriglobales > Acidobacteriaceae > Acidiflorens. The sequence goes on along the minus strand of CAWBJV010000003.1, from coordinate 233,668 downwards.
CTTTCGGTGATGAGAGTTCGTGCGCTTGCGTTTGAGCTGGCCATCTTTGCCCGACCCGCCTTTGCTCAACGAGACGGCATGTTCGCGAAGCAAAGTCTCGGCGTAATGCAGATCGTCCAGAACCGCTTTGCGGGCGAGCGCTGGCTTGTGATCGCGAATACAAACGAACACGCGTTCATGCCGCCGCCAATGCCGATCCCAGTCATCGATAAATGGCAACACTGCCTTTCGAGCCTCGGATGTTGCGTGATACAGCATGCGCATGGTGGTTTGTATCGCGGCGTTGCCCGACGCCTGGGCGAACGCATCGTGAAACTGAATGTCAAACGCATGAAACAACTCTGGGTTCCCGCGGCCTTCCCCCAGTCCATCCAGTGCCGCTTCCAGGCATTCAATGTCGGCTCGGGTGGCGCGCTTGGCGGCCAGAGCGGCTGCACTGGGTTCGATGATTTTCCGGAGTTCGTAGATTTCGAGGTGCTTTACTTCATCGAGCAGGATCATCCACTGAAAGTGCTGATTGAGCACTCGGCTCAAAGAAGACTGAATATAGGTCCCGTCTCCCGCTCGGGATTTGATGAGACCGAGATACATCAGACCTTTCAGCGCTTCACGCAGCGAGCCGCGGCTGACACCCAGCATCTGCGCGAGATCGGGCTCCGGGGGCAATCGATCTCCCGCCTTCAGATCGCCGCTGCGCACGAGTTGCTCGATCCTGCGCGCGACCATCGCCATTACGGTCTCACGATGAATCGGCTCAGCCCAGCCAGCAGTGATTGCGATATCGCGGGATGACGCCATTTTGCTTCCGTCCGAACTTTGTCCTATAAATTCACGGCTGCTTGGCTATCCAGAGTCATTTCAATAGCCTCGCTGCACTCGATTGGAGATTCGGCCAATCCGTTCAATCTCTACTTCAACAACATCGCCGTCGTTCAGGTAGACAGGCGGCTTCCGCGAGAAACCGACTCCCGCTGGCGTGCCCGTTGCGATCAGGTCGCCTGGATCGAGGGTGAAGCTATGGGAAAAATAGGACACGATCTTCGGAATGTTAAAGATCAACTGATTCGTATTGGAATCCTGCATGATTTCGTCGTTCAGACGCGTGGTGATTCGAAGTGCGCCGGGATCGGGAACCTCGTCGGCCGTCACGAGAAACGGGCCGTTGGGCGCAAATGTGTCGCACGACTTCCCGCGCGTCCACTGGCCATCGTCAAACTGCCATCTTCTCGCGGAAACATCGTTGAAGACAACGTAGCCGGCAACGTGCCCCATGGCATCGCTCTCCGCTACACGCCGAGCTTTCTGGCCAATGATGACGCCCAATTCGCCTTCGAAGTCGACCTGTGAATCGTCTGCGGGCAGTTGAATTGGATCGAAGGGTCCCGACAAGCTGGAGGTAAACTTCGCAAAGCACAAAGGCGCAGTCGGAATCTTGAGTCCAGCTTCGATCGCGTGATCCTTATAGTTCAAACCGACAGCGACGATTTTCCGAGAAGCGACCGGGCACGCCAGACGCACGCCAGAGAGGGGAACTGCGTTGCTTTCGCCCCTCAACGATCGGACAAACGCGAGCGCCTCGTCGCCTGCTTCCAGCAAGGCAAGAGTCGCGGTGAATGCCTTCGTGTCTTGGCCGGCGGAATCGGCTGCCTTCCTGACATCGACAACTCGATCTGCCATCACGACGCCGAGACGACTTTCGCCCTGCACAGTGTATTGAACGAGCCGCAATCCTGATTCCTCCAATGCTTGACCCAAGACCAAAATCACTATATATGTTCAAATGTCAGACAAACAAGTGGAACTGGGATTTTCTTCGATACGGCTCAGTATGCAGCCCCAAATTTCATTGCAGAAATTCGAAGTCTTTGCGGAAGGGCTCGACCATCCTGAAGGACTGGCATTTGATGCTGACGGGAACCTTTGGGCAGGCGGCGAACTCGGCCAGATCTACAAAATCAGTCGAAAAGGGAATGTCCGAACGGTAGCCACACTCGGAGGCTTCAATCTCGGACTTACGTTCTCCCCGCGCCAGGAGCTGTTCGTTTGCAACTTCAAACTGGGCGCATTGATACAGCTGAACCGGTCCGGCAAAACGATTCGTTCCTGGGAAAGAGCCGGACGATATCGCCTTCGTACTCCGAATTTTTCCGTGTTCGATCGCGAGGGCAACCTTTACTTCAGCGACTCCGGCGAGTTCAAGAAAGATGACGGCTTTCTCTTTGTCTTAAGACCGAATGGCAAGATCGACCAACTGCTTGACGGCCTGTCGTTTCCGAATGGGCTGTCGCTGAGCGCTGACGAGCGTACGCTGTACGTCGTGCAGAGCACAAAAAACAATGTGCTCGCGGTGCCACTTCTGGATACAGGAGCGATCGGAAAGGCGCGTGTCTATGCTGCCGGGTTAAGTAGTGTGCCGGACGGCGCGGCGCTCGACGCAGAGGGCAACCTGTACGTGACTTGTTACGCGTCGCACAAGGTGTACCGTGTCACGCCGGATGAGAAAGTTACGCTGTTTGCGTGGGACCCGGAAGGGACGATGCTTGCCAGCCCCACGAATGCAGCCTTCGGCGGCGCAAATTTTGACGAGATGTATTTTGCTAACCTGAACCGCTGGCATATTTGCCGGGCGCGGGTTGGCATTCGCGGACAGCTGCTTGCGAACCAGCGCTAGCGGATCGGAGACGCAATGAAGATTACCGACATTCGCTGGACTCCTGCCTTCATCCCGATTGAAGCGCCCTTGCGATATTCAGTTGGATCCCATCCCGGATTTTCTCGCATCGTCATAGAGGTGGAAACCGACGAAGGCATCACGGGCCTTGGCGAGTGCTACAGCGGCGCCAGCCGCGCCGGTCAGCTCGCGGATTTGAAGCCGCTGCTGATCGGTGAAGATCCCATGAACCTCGAGCGAATTCGCTGGAAGGTGGCGGCGCCGAGTTCGGAAAAGCTTTTTGGTTTCGTCCTTGGGTTTGCAGGACTTGAATTTGCAATCCTGGATATTCAAGGAAAGGCGTTGAAGCGGTCGGTATGCGACCTGCTGGGAGGTCGCATTCGGAACGAGGTTCCGTTCGCCGCCTATCTTTTTTATCGCTATGCGAATGACGACGGCATTGGCGAAATATCGAATGTCGAACAAATGGTCGCCTTTGCGAAAGTAGTCGTCAGCAAGTATGGCTTTAAGACATTGAAGTACAAGAACGGCGTTCTTCCTCCGGATGAAGAAGTCGATACATTCATCGCCCTGCGTCAGGCTTTCCCGAAGCATCGCATCCGGCTCGACCCGAATGCGGTCTGGACGGTGACCACGGCCATCGATGTTGCCCGACGTTTGCACGACTTCAATATGGAGTACCTTGAAGATCCCGTGTGGGGGATGCGCGCCATGAAGCGGGTAAACGCAAAGGCGCCGTGGGTCACTTTGGCTTCGAATATGTCGGTGTTCGCGTTTGAGGATCTTGCGCCCGCGATCATGGCGGATGTGCTCGATGTGGTTCTGCTTGACCCGCACTGGTATGGAGGTATTCATCGCGCTAAAGTCGCGGGTCAGATTTGCGAAGCGATGGGCGTGGACGCAGGCATGCACAGTGGCGCAGAGTTCGGCATCTCGCAAGCGGCCATGCTTCACCTCGCCGCCTGTCTTCCGAATCTGACGCTCGCCCCGGACTCGCATTATCACCACCTGACTGACGACATCATTGTTGGTGGCAAGATGCAATATAAGAACGGCGCAATGGCGGTGCCAACTGGTCCAGGCCTCGGTGTGGAACTCGACCGCGACAAGCTTGCCCGCTACCACGAATTTTCCGAGCGACAAGAGATGGGAGCCTGGACGGACGATCCGCGCCGGCGGGGCACTGTGATCACGCAACCGAAATGGTAACAACAAGAAGAATACGCAAGGGTGCCATGACCGCTCTCTTCACGTCGGTTATCCTGACTGCGGCTGCTCACGCCACCGAAAAAACGCTATGGAAGATCGGGACCTTCGACGGATCCTCGGGCGAATTCAAGAGTCAAGACATCAACTATTCCGATCCCAAGAGCGATCCCGTGTTCGTGGTCGGCCAGAGCAAGGATAAGGATTGGTATCGCTTTCAGCCTGGACCGGCCAACTGGATAGCCGGTGGGCGTCTGCATCCGTTCACGGTGAAATTTGTGCTGAACGATGCTCCGCTCGGCGTTTATCGACTGAAACTCGCCATTCTGTACGAGACGCCGCGTCTCTCGTTCTTAAAGCTCGATGTAAACGGGCACTCCGGTTTTTTCTACTTCCATCCCCAGCTCGATTTCCGCGCCGGCGATTGGGAAGGGACATTTGTTCCCCAGACCTCCATCGACGAAAAGACAATTTCGATTCCCGCTGTTTGGCTTCGGAAAGGAGAGAACGCGTTCGTTCTCACTGCCATGGACGATCCGGCCACTGCACAAAATTCCCTCGGCGCTATTGCGCCAGGACATACCGGTCTGATCTACGACGCGCTCGAGTTGATTCAGGATGATGCGGAGCGATACAACGAGAATGCCTTCACCGCTCAAATTGACCCAACAATCTTTTATCGCGAAACTAAAGGGGGGATTGTGGAGGTGGTGGACGTTTTCATAAGCGCCTCCACGCCTCCCAACAACGACATTGCGGAACTTCGGGTCGCCAGACATTCCTTCAGCAGGCCATTCTCGACGACCAACGAATTCGGCGAGGCGCGGCTCGTGTTTGAAGTGCCGGAGTGGAGTGGCGCCGCCGAAGCCACGGTGCGCATCGGGAGACTCTCCGCATCCGCGACGGTCGAGCCGGCGAAAAAGTGGACCATTGCGCTCATACCGCACGAGCATCTCGATGTAGGTTTCACGGATTACCCTGCCAAAGTCGCGGAGCTTCACTCTCAATCTACCGACCAGGCGATGGGCTTGATCAAGAAAACGCCGGGTTTTCGTTGGACACTCGATGGGAGCTGGGTCGCCGATCAATATCTGAACGGACGCAGCCCGGAGGCGCGGGAACAGTTTTTCGAACATGTTCGCGACGGCAGTATCGTCATTCCGCCGGAGTTTGCCAATCAACACACCGGGAACGCATCGTGGGAAGCTCTGGCTCGCTCTCTCTATGGCCAGCACAATCTTGCACGCGAATACAAATTGCCCATGCCGACGTCCGATGCGGCGCAAATTGTGGATGTTCCAGCCTATACGTGGGGCTATGCTTCGGTTCTGCATGACGCGGGGATCAAATATTTCGTAGCAGCAAGCAACAGTTGGCGAGCTCCGGTGATGCTGTTTGGGCGATGGAACGAGAAGTCTCCCTTCTACTGGGAAGGTCCCGATGGCGGCCGTGTACTCATGTGGTACTCGCGTGCCTACCTGCAAGCCCACACACTGTTTGGCGGTCCATGGCGAATGGAGTCGATCCGGGATTCCTTGCCGGTTTTTCTGCAGGCATATACGCATCCGGACTATACGGCCAGTACAGCGATCATCTTCGGCACCCAGCTTGAGAACACGCCGCTCGCCAAGGAGCAGAGTGAAATCGTCGCAAGTTTCAGCCATGAATATGCCTGGCCCAAGTTTGAATTTTCTACCGTGCACTCCGCGATGCAACGGATCGAGCACGAGTGGAAGGGCGATTTTCCCGTGGTCCGAGGCGACTTCGGTCCTTATTGGGAGGATGGATACGGCTCCGATGCCGCGCATACCGCCATTCACCGGGAAAACCAACATCGCATCGGAACGGCCGAGATCATGGGTGCCGCTGTTTCCTCGATCGACACGCGAGTGCTTCCCGACAAGGCTATGCTCGACGATGCCTGGCGTAACGAGCTTGTCTATGACGAGCACACGTGGACGTACGTTAGCGCGACAACCCAGCCGGAGCACCACCAGAGCGAAGACCAAATCGCGCTCAAAGGATCTCGCGCAGCGCGGGCGCGCGATGATATCAACGAATCGATTCAGCGCGGGTGGGCCCAGCTTGAAGCGCTGGTAAGAACCAAGGACAATTCCATCGCTGTTTTCAACTCGTTGAACTGGACACGCTCCGGCATCGTGGAGACCGACTTGCCAGACGGCACCACGCTTGTCGATTCCTCAACCGGCGCTGAGGCTCCCGTGCAAATACTCTACAAAGGTAAAGGAATCTCACTGCCGGGATTCGGCCCGGGCAATGCTCGTGTACGCTTCATAGCCACCTCCGTGCCTGCGGTTGGATACAAACTGTACACCATTAAGCCGATTGCGAAAGAGCAAGCTACCTCGCTGGACATTCGAGGGAATATTCTCGAGAACGAGTTCTATCGACTTACGCTGGATCCGTCCTCTGGAGCTATCGCAAGCGTGTTTGACAAACAGTTGTGGCGCGAACTCGTCGATTCGTCAAGCCCATACAAGTTTGGCCAGTATCTTTATGTCAGCGGTGGGGACAACTATCCAGAAAACTCGCTCTATCGGTTTGGAGCTGGACTGAAGCCTCCCGCATTGACTGTTCATCCGGCGACTTCGGGAACGCTGATGGCTGTGACGAAAAACCCCCTTGGGATCGTCGCAACTCTTGGTTCATCCGCGCCAAATACCCCATCGATTCAGATGGAAATCCTGTTACCGAACTCCACAAAAGACATTTTGATTACTTATCACTTACACAAGGACCGCGTGCTCACAAGAGAGTCCGCCTATGTGGCGTTTCCTTTCGCCGTGACCACGCCGGCGTTCACATATGGTTCTCAGGCGGCGTGGGTAAATCCCGCGAAAGATGAGCTTGCTGGAGGAAGCCGTGAATGGTACCTGCCCACAACCTGGGCTTCTGTATACAATCCGCAGGTGGCGGCGAGCATCGTTCCGCTCGACGCTCCCTTGGTTGCGTTTGGGGACATTGTTCGCGGCGAATGGCCCGCGGAGTTTAAGCCCAAGAGCAGTGCGATCTTCTCCTGGCTCATGAACAACTATTGGGGCACGAACTTTCCTGCATGGCAAGGCGGCGATTTCACCTTTCGCTACGCCATCACGAGCAACGCGCAGTTTAACGCTCCGTCGCTGACACGCTTCGGATTGGAAGCACTAACCCCCCTCGAACGGGATGATGTGCCAGGTACGCAGGACTCCTCTTTGTTGCCAAATCAAGAAGCCAGCTTACTGGAAGTCGGGAATCCGGGAGTCAGCTTGCTCACGTGGAAACGCGCGGAAGATGGCGATGGAACAATTCTTCGGTTACAGGACACAGCGGGTAAGGCATCAGATATCGGGATACACAGCCCGTTTCTCAGGTTCGAGCGAGCCTGGCTGTGCAACTTGCTTGAAGAGAACCATGCCGAAATTAGAATTCAAGGCGAAGATCTCAGCGTTCCGATCAAACCCTTTCAGGTGCTCACTCTCAGACTTCACACCACGCCGCGCATCAGGCAAGGTTACGCCCAATGAACCTTGATTTCACAGGCAAAGTCGCTATCGTGACTGGCGGCGCCATGGGAATTGGGGAAGCCACGGCGCGAAGGCTTGCCGGCCTCGGAGCGTCGGTTGCTATCCTCGACATTGACCGCGATGCCGGGCCGAAAGGTGCTGCCGCGATCGCGAAGAACGGGCATGTCTGCGAGTTCATTCCATGCAATATAAGTGTCGGCAAAGAAGTGTCGCAGGCGGTTGATGGCGTGGTCAAAAAGTACGGAGCAATCGACATACTGGTGAGCAACGCCGGGATTCAGCTTTATGGGGACGCCATAACAACCAGCGAAGAAGAGTGGGACAGGTTGATGGGAATCAACCTCAAGGGATGTTTCCTGGTTGCGAAGTATGCCGTTCCATACATGGTCGAGCGCGGTGGTGCCATAGTGATCGTTGGCTCGGTGCAGAGCATGACGGCAATTAGTAACTCTATCGCCTATGTGGCCTCGAAGCACGGCTTGCTGGGATTAACTCGGGCTATGTCGCTCGATTATGCACATAGGGGCGTTCGAGTGAATTGCGTGTGCCCCGGCACGATTGACACTCCGATGCTCCGATGGGCGGCTGGATTATCAGCCGATCCCGAAAAAGTGATACAAACCTGCAATCACATGCATCCACTGGGTCGCATTGGAAAGCCGGAAGAGGTGGCTGATGCCATCGCTTATCTCGCGTCTCCGATGGCATCCTTCATCACTGGCGCGGCGTTACTCGTAGATGGCGGCATGCTTGTGCCTGCCGGTGGAATGGGCTTCCAGGAAGGTGGTACGGGGGCTGCAACCCACAAATGAATCTTCAGAATAAGACGGCGATCATCACCGGAGCGGCGGCGGGAATCGGCGCTGCGTCCGCCGCATTGTTCGCGAGGGAGGGGGCAAGAGTTGTGGCGGTCGACATCGACAGCGAACTCTTGGACCAGATAACCGTTCAGATCGGACGGTCTGGCGGCGAATGCCTTGCAGTGGTTGCGGACGTGAGTCAAGGAGGTCATGTGGAAAATGTCCTCCGCTCCACCCTGCAGAAATTCGGGCGCGTCGACATTCTATTCAACAATGCGGGCATTGTTCCAACGGGCAAACTTGAGGCGATCAGCGAAGAGCAATGGGACCGCGCGATGGCGATCAATGTGAAGAGTATGTACCTGTTCTGCCATGCTGTCATTCCGATTATGAAAGCGCAGGGCGAGGGAGTGATCCTCAATACCGCTTCAGCAACGGCTTTGCGCGCAGTGACAGATCGTGCGTGTTACACCGCCACGAAGGCCGCCGTGATCGGACTTACTAAATCGATGGCCCTCGATTACGTCCGCGACAATATACGGGTGAACTGCCTGTGCCCCGGCACGGTCGAAACGCCGTCGCTTGGGCGGCGCCTTGACGCGTTCCCTGATCCGGCGGAAGCCCGTAAACTCTTCATCGCCCGCCAGCCGATGGGGCGATTCGGAACTGCGGAGGAGATCGCTCAGGCCGCACTTTATCTGGTCTCACCGTCCGCGGGATTTGTGACCGGCGTGGCCTTCGCTATTGATGGGGGTCTCAGTATCTGAATGTCGCGCTGCGCCGTGGATACCGTTACGTGGAACGATCGCTGCGCGTACCGTTTATCGAATGCCAAGGTCGAACTTACAGTGCTGCTCGGTGGCGGGCACGTCGCGGATTTTCGTCTCTGCGGTTCTCCGATCAATGTTCTTTGGGAGTCACCTTGGCCTACGATCGAACCGCAGACATTTTCTTCGCGCGAGCACGCAGCACTCTACGGAGATGGCCCCGTAGGGCGCTTTCTGTGCGGCTACACCGGACATGCCCTGGCGCTCGGTTACTTCGGCATGCCGTCATCGGAAGAAGCCGAACGAGGAATGGGCCTGCACGGCGAAGCGGCCAACTCGGAATGGAAAGTTGTCTCCGCGGTCGTAGATGGTGATTCAGCGACGGTGGTGATGGAAGTTACGCTTCCTGTTTACCGCCTGCACTTTCGGCGTGAAATTTCCCTGATGCGCGAGGCCTTCACGGCTTGCATCACTGAAATTGTCACCAACCTCAGCGGCGCCGCAGTCGAGTTTCAATGGGTGCAGCACGCAGCTTTCGGTGAGCCGTTCTTCGCAAACGGCGAAGCTACTCTGGTTGTAGCCGGAACGCGCGGAGTGACATGGCCGGCGGGATATGAGGGGCACGAACTTCTTGCTGGGGACGTCGAATTCCAGTGGCCCCATGCCCAAACCATCGATGGTAAGCTGACCAATCTCTCGCAACCGTTCGTGCGTGATGGGACTGGCTTTGTCGCAGCCTTGCTCGCCGGCTCGGATCGTGAGAACGCTTTTGTCACTGTCCACAACCGGCGACACCAACTGGTCGCAGGATATTGTTTCAATCCCAAGCTTTTTCCCTGGATAGTGCTGTGGGAGGAAAACCGCGCTCGCGGGTACTCTCCCTGGAACAAAAGAACAAGAGTTCGTGGCGTTGAGTTTGGCACCAGTCCCATGCCACTCGGGCTTGCCCACGCTCGCGAAATGCGCCGCTTGTTCGACGCGCCCGTGCTTTGTTCCATTCCGGCAAGCGCATGCCTTCAAGCGCAGTACGATTTATTCCTCCATCCGGTGCCTCCCCAATGGTCGCAGATCAAAGATGTCCGGCGAACGGAGCACACTCTCGTCGTGCGAGGGGATAGCGATGAGGAAATCAAGCTTCAACGCGGGAAGCGACGCCGTTAAGACCTACCGCAGCAGGCCATGAGAGTGCAGGAAAGCCTGGATCTTCCGATAGGTATCTTCCAGTTCCGCATCCCGCAAACTGCCCGTGGCCGCCGCCTTTGATCGTCACCAGTTCGTTCGGCACACCCGCCGCGGGCGCCTTTCTCACCGCCGCCCGCGCCTTGTTGACGGCTCGTTCAGGGCTTGAGACCTGCAATGGGAACGCGGATAAATTTCGGACGATAGTTATCCGCGTAGACTAAATCGTCGCCCTGCGTCGTATTTAAATCGTACGAGATCAGAACCGCGCCGTTACTGGTGAATTCGAAGTGAGCGTGGGGATTGTAAGTCAGCAGCGTTCCCAGTCCGGGCTGGTCCTTCTGCCCGGTTTCCGGTGTGGCGTACACGACCTGCTTCGGACTCCATGGCCCCTGCGGAGAGCACGAGAAATAGAGAACAATGTTCTGCCACGTGCCGAACGGAACGCTCGTGTCCATCGTGGTAAGCACGAAGGAGTTCCCTTTGTCCGCGTGTATTTGGTTTACGTTGTACTCGTTGCTGATGCTGTCCGGCGCGCCGATAATCCTCGCGGAATTGGTCGCACCGCTAACCCACGCCCCGCCGTTCCAGAACTGCCAAGCCGATGGATTCGCCAAATTCCTTACCGCCAGCTTCGCCACATGCGGGTATTTCCCTGCGCCCAGGTCTTCCATGCCGTAGACGTACAGCGTCTGCCCCTGCTGCAGGATCGCTGATCCCCACTCCACTCCGCCTTCGATCGGCAGCGGCTGAACGCTCTGCACCGAGAGATCGGGCAGGGAAAGTGTGGCCAGAGAGGATCCCACATACGCAAAGGTTGAACTGCTGAACTCAAGCAGGAAAAGGTAGAGCTGGTATACGCTTGGAGGCGTCTGCACCACGACGGAATCGCCCATCCAGTAGACGTCGTTCGAATTCGTCGGAACGAACAGAGACGTGGGGTTGAGAGCGTCTCCTCCGTAAGTGGTAGTCAGCGACCCATCGGTGTTTAGGGCAACAATGCTGTTGTGTCCCTGAAAAATCGGATTCGTGCGCATCCTTGTGTCCGGAACTACCGTCGCTCCGTTGGGGACGGGGCTCGATGCCAGGAATGAGTCTGAGAAGAAGAACAGCACTCTCCCATCCGGCAGGGCCCGTGAATAAGTGCTGTCCGCCCCGGTCCATCCGGCCGAGCCCGCCGGTTCATTTCCGGTGCCGGGACCGTCTTGAGTAAACAGTGCGTTAAAGGTTGGATCAGGAACGCCCGATTCCACCTGCTGCTCGCAATACTGAGCGCGCGCTCCGGTTGCCGAGAGTGCGAACATTGCTGAAATGGCGAAGGAAACGAAACATCTCATGGCGTTTATGCTTCTCCTCTCAAAAAGTTGGCTTTCGGCTGTGCAGCACTACCATTTCGGAAAGTAGTCTGACTGCCGCCAGAATCATCGTCGAATTGCCTTGCGGATGGAATCGGGCAAACCCTGCAAAAGACACCCGGGGAACCCCCCGATCTGTTCTCAACCCCTGCGTCCGTTTGACGGGGTAGTACGTTTCGGGAAAAATTCGGCTACCCCCCTCCTCGGCCCCTTCCCCGGACCCCGGCTTTGACCTGGCCCGCCCCCGCCCGCCCGCGCGCGGCGAATCGCGGCGATGGGGTAGGTAAGTGGCGAGACTCGCTTTGCAATCGTAGCGGATCTGGGTTGACTTCCCATCCACATCACCGCGTAGTTTTTCTGAATGCGGCCCTGCACCAGATCGGCGACATCGCTGATGCCATACCAGTTGATGATTGCTGCAACTCTGAGTTTTTCGGTCCCGTCGCAATTGTTATCGAGCCCTGTGCCTTCGGGCAGCATCCCCGTGATTAGAGATAAATGCCCGCCCGCGGAGTGGCCCGTCAAGACGATGCGATTAACGTCGATGTTGTACTGCTTGGCATTCCGCACCGCCCAACGCAGAGCGCAACGGCAGTCCTCCACGGCTGCGGGCGCGAGCGAAACGTTAGCCATGCGGTATTCAACGTTGATGACATTCCAGCCCATCTCCAGATACGGCAGAAAGACAAGCGTGGCGCCAATGCGATCGCCGAAGATCCATCCACCGCCGTGGTAATAAATCAAAGTCGGAACGGCTTTTTTTCATCCTTTCGCTGCCACACGTCGAGCTTCAGCGTGTAATTGTTCGCCACGCCAAGGTAATGTCAGGCTGAATCCGGTATTGCTCACCAATTGTGGAAGCCCAGCGTTCAGTTGCCGAAAGCGCCGTCGTTTTATCTTGAGAAAAAGCCGGAAGGGAACACAAGCCGCACAACAGCAGAATGAGAAAGAACCTAAGCGCTGATTTCATGAGGCGTTAGCCATCGGATAAGAATAAAAACTCCTGCTACGGGTTCGTGCGGACATAGGCTTTGATCGTGGCGCATTGTTGCCCTTCGGAAGGGCCATGTGGACGAATCACATAATGGCCCACGGCGGCAGGAACAATGAAAGTTTCCGCGTAGTGAACGACGAACGGGGAAAACTGTCCGGTCGGGCTTTCAACCACGGCCTCGCGTCCTTCGCAAAGGTTCAAGACATTCACTCCTCCGTTCGTGGAGTGATGGACCGGGACAGTGAACCAGTGCCGCCGTGTTTCGATAAACTCGCGTTCGTGGAGCCCGGTGCGCTCTTCCCGCCAGCCGGAGTCTTTGGAGACGGGATCAACAACCTTGATCAGATTTTTCTCGACCCACTGTGTTGTCCGGTCCCACTGGATGTTTCGAAACCCATGCTGGAGATGGATTGGGCGAGGGCTGCCGTCCATGCCGAGCCGTCCCCAGTCCCACATTTTGAAGGTGAAGATATACGGGGTCGCGCTGATTTCAAGCACCATGCTGTTCTTGCCCGAGCAGTGCGGAGTTCCGGCAGGAATCAGAAAGTGGTCGTGCTTCTCGGCGGGAAATCGATTGACGTACTTGTCGGCGTCAAATTGAATTGTGCCCTCCTGCGCCTGCAGCAAGTCAGCCGTCATTTGCTTGCGATCGATGTTTTCTTTCAGCCCCAGGTATACACACCCTCCCTCCCCCGCATCCAGAAGGTAGTAACTCTCATCCTGGGTATAGTTGATTCCAAACTGCTGTTGAATGTACTCGGTCAGCGGGTGTACCTGAAAGGAGAGATTGCCGCCCTCCATCGTGTCGAGAAAATCAAAGCGGATGGGGAACTCGGTTCCAAAACGCGCATGCACCGCTTCGCCGAGTAACTCATGAGGATGTTGAAATACCAAGTTAATGGATGGGATCTCTACCTTCACGTCGCCGAAGCCAAGCAGAAGGCTATTCTCTTCCGGCACGCAATCAAAGCACCATGCGTAGTTTTCGGCCTCCCGCGGCAGGTCGCACACTTCTTTCATCCACTGTCCGCCCCACGGTCCGGGATCGAAGAAGGGAACTACGCGAAACGGCCGGTGCGCCGCATTTTTTAACCCCTGCAGATGCTGCGCCCCGGTGATCATTCTGGGCAAATCGCGATGATTTGTGTCCAGCAGAAAATCAACTTTCGGAATCAGATCTTTCTTCAAACGGTCGGCGACCCGCCAGTCTACAAAGTAGGCCCGTTTATACTTTGCCTGCGGACGTTCCGTGCAATTCTGCAAACCAAGGTTCGTAACTTCGCCGGCGCGCTGGCGCTGCTGGATCTCCCACCTTGCCATGTCGCAATAGATGAGCAGGTCCCACTGCTCGGCAAGAAGGGTTGCGCCCGTGCCAATAACGAGCACAGTGCCCGATGCCTGCTGCAAGCGGCTTCTTTGATTCGCGAGCTCGCGCTCATCCAGGAATTCCGAGAGTTCGTACTTGCCCATGAAAGCAAAAACCGGATCATCGCCCAGATCGCGAGCGCAGAGGGATTGAATGGCGCTCTCGGGCAAATAACATTCTTCGGCGCGCAGCACGATCTCGGGTTTCAGCGCGCTTACCAGTTGTTTTTCAATCTCCTTTTCAAAGCAGCCGGGATAACACTCAACGCAAATCACGAAACGCGCGGGTCGCACGCTCGCTTCCAGACGCCGGCCGATCGCATCCCACCCCGTTTCGCAGCCATCCAGCGAGTCAGACACGCGGACCAGGGGATACTTATCGTAATTCGAGATGTAAGGCTTCGACATTTCCCCTCGGACGCGGGCTCATCTTGAAGATACGGCAGCAACGGTCGATTGTTGCTGCCGCGGGAAGCGAGGATTGAGTGATCAGAAAGTGAACCTGAGCGAGAATTGGGCTTGGCGCGCAGTGCCGCCCCCGATCTGCGTTCCATCCGCGTCGGCGATGGTTTGGCCAACGCGACCGAAGTTGGAATTGATGGCTGGAGCCCCGGTTAGGGGGTTAATCGTGCAGCTCGCTGGCCCACTACCGGACGCGGATTGGACAGAGGTGCATATCCCACCGTCAGGGTTCGTAAAATTCGGATGGTTAAAGATGTTGAAAATGTCCGCCCGGAACTGCATCGTCACCCTCTCGGTGATGGCGAAGTTCTTCATTCCGGAGAGGTCCAACTGGAAGTAAGCCGGGCCTCGCAGAGAGTTGCGTCCGACGGTTCCAATTGTTGCACCCGGAGTCCCGTCGTACGTCGGTTCGACGGCAAAGGCGTTGATGTTGTAGCTCGAACCTGGCCAACGGTGGTTCGGAACCCACAAGGGCTGACCGGGCACGGAGTCTGGCCGCACGGGATTGCCAAAGAATCCGCTGACCAGCGTAATGTTCGTCGGAAGTCCCGATCGTGTCTGGATAATGCCGGACGTCTGCCAGCCGCCCAGCGCTCTCTGAACGAAAGAGTTCGAACCCTTCAGATTGGGCAAGCTGTAGAGCGCGCTGCCAGTGAAATTGTGCCGTACGTCCCAATCTCCACTGCCGCGATCGAAGATGGGCGTAAACGGGCTCTCAAAGCCCGGGCTGAAAACGTTGAGCATATCGTCGATTTCGTGGGACCACGTGTAGTTCGCCTGGAGGTTCAGCTTTCCCACGTTGCGGATCAGCTTCACTTGCAAGGAGTTGTAGTGAGAACCGAGTCCGTCGGAGAGTACGTTTTCATTCGCAAACCCAGGAAACTGTCGAGCCTGGGTGAAGACGTTCGCGGGGTTGGCGTTCAAGGCGGCGAAGTCAACGCCGGCCTGCATGTGGTGCACATTGTTGCCGACGTAGCTCACGGTAAGAATGGTGCCGCGCGCTACTTCCTGCTGAATGTCAAACAGCCAGTTCGTAGCAACCGGGTCTTTGGGATTCTGCGGAAACGCATTTACGTTTTGCGTTCCCGCGATGAGCGGAGGATTGGGAGACGGGTAGTTTATCGAAACGCCTGAAAGAAGTTGTCGCTGTAGCTCGCGAGTGCGGGTACGTTGGTCGTCGTGGCAAAGTTGAAGTGCATCGGATTATAGAAAAGCCCGCCGTATCCGTGAATGACGGTCTTTCCCTTGCCAGTCGGGTCCCATGCGAAACCCACCCGCGGCGCCCAGTCACCCTTCGGCGCGGAGTATGTAGCCTGGGTGGGCGGGAGAAACGCCTGGGTGGCGATATCGAAATTCTGTCCCTGATTCGGACCGGTCGCCCACACCGTGTTGTAGTCGTATCGGAGCCCAAGGTTCAAAGTGAGCCTGTTAGTCACTTTCCAATCGTCCTGAACATAGAAATCCCAGTTGGAATTCCGATTTCCAACAAATCCTGGGAATCCGATTTTTTGCAGAACGAAAACAAAATTGGTTACGAGGTTGTCGACGCTGGCGTAATCGTAGCTTTGTTGCGGCCGCAGCCACTCGTTATTCCGGTTAATGCGAATTTGCGGACCGAACTTGAGCGTGTGTCGCCCGATGGTCTTGCTTACATTGTCAAAAATCTCGACGTCGGTAAACGGGGTCACCTGATTGAAAGTATTCGGTCCGGGCAGCGAGCCCAGATCGGTGAAGAAACCCGCAAAGCCGGCCAGCGGCGTCGGCGTGTTCGAATTCGTGTTGGAATAAAATCGGTTGATGGCTACACTGAACTCGTTCAGCAAGGTCGAACTGAACGTGTGGGTTTCGTCGATCTTCGCCAATTGAGTTCTCAACGCCTGAGGGGAAACCTGCCCCTGGTTCAGGCCGTAGGTAAAGAGAGTGTTCGAATCATTGATGTTGTAGCGGAAGAAAACACGGTCCCTCTCCGAGATGTTGTAATCGAGTCGAACGGAGCCAGTATCCTCGCGAAGAATGTTGGGCAGAGAGGCGGGATCGTAAATCATATCTGACTGGTTCGGATGCGCCGGATCAGTGTTATCTGGGAAGTTTAGGTTACCCACGCACGCTTGCGGCGCGGGAATCGCGTCACAACCCGCGGGGATCGGAGCGAACTGGGCCAAAACGGGCGCCATCGCCGGAGTCGCCGCCATTCGTTGTCGAGCGTACGCGCTGAGTGTGTGGTTCAGTGCGTTGATGAGAGTGACGTGTGTGCGATCGCCTTCATAGTTCACGAAAAAGAACAGCTTGTTCCTGATGAGTGGGCCGCCTAGATTGCCGCCAAACTGGTTGAGCCTTAAAGGCTCGCTTGCCGTCGCAAAGTAGTCCTTCGCGTCGAGAGCGTCGTTGCGGAAATATTCAAATATGCTGCCGTGGTAGTCGTTCGTGCCGGATTTCGTGATGATGTTCATTTGCGGGCCGAGCGAGTGGCCGGTTTCAGCCGTGTAACCGCTATTTGAGTAATCAATTTCCTGGATGCTATCCACGCTGGCTCGCGTGATTCGCGCAGTTTCTTGGCCTTCTGTGTCCAGGAATCCATTGATGTCGCCGCGCATCGCGCTCTGGCCGTCGAGCGTGATATTCAGGCCGGTAAAAATATTTTCCATCCCGTTGACGCTGCCCTGGAAGAATCCCGTGGAATCCACCGATCCGGGGGCGATTTCCAGGAATTCACTTACATCGCGTCCGTTGATTGGGAGGTTGGCGACCTGATTCGTGTCCAACGTTGTGCCGGACATGCTCGATGAGGTGTCAACCGTCGTAGCCGTACCGTTGACTTGGACGCTCTCCTGCGACGCCGCGACCCCAAGTGTCAGATTCACTTGCACCGTCGCGCCAACGTTGAGAACGACTGGTTGACTCTTGCTTTCTGCGAATCCGCTTGCGCTGGTCGCGACCACATAAGTTCCGTACGGTAATGAGGAAGCCACGAAATTACCATTCTGATCAGTGACGAAGCTCTTTTGAATGCCCGTGCCCACGTTCGTCACTGTGATCGCCGCATGTGCGACAACGGCTCCGGAGGCATCCGTCGCCGTGCCGGTGATCGTGCCGGTATCGAATTGGGCAAGCATCGGCAGCGCGCCGAAAACAACGACCGCCAGCAATGCGATCGCATGAAAGGCCCTTCTGGCCCACGTCACTCCTGATAACTGCGCGTTTTGCGTCATGGCAATTCCCCCTCGGCGTCGCTCAAGTTCAAGCGGACTTAACGTGTGTGCAAACTTAATCACCCGAAATCGTAATGCGGTTCAGGCACAACAGTCAATCATTTTGTTTCTTTTACATCCAAAACGATCTAGAATTTGTTCTTTTATGAGTATTAGGGCCTTATTCGCTTCCAGGCGCAATCCGCTCTTTATTAATCACGATTCCCCCTGTGGGGTCTTTTGACGATGCCGCGGGTGGATGTGGCCTCAGGCGCTAAACTGTTGACTGGCGGCCATTGATCGCTCCTCATGAAAAGCGCTTCCAAGTTTTCCGCCCGCGCAATGCTCCTGGGAATTGCCTTGATTTTCGCGAGCTTGATTTTCGGGACTTGGCTTTCTTTCGCGGCTTCCCCAAACTCACCCACGCCGGGTCGTTTCCTCGATGTAACGGAAAAACTTGGAATTCACTTCCGCCAGCAGGCTTCTCCGACCAGCAGGAAATACCTTCTGGAGACGATGGGCTCAGGAGTAGCTCTGTTCGATTACGATAACGACGGCCGCCTCGACATTTTTTTCGCTAACGGTGCGAGGCTCGACGATCCGACGCCAAAAGGCTCGATTCCGAAGAAGGACAGCCCGAAGTACTGGAATCGGCTCTATCACCAGAAATCGGATGGGATCTTTGAAGATGTCACCGAGCTCGCAGGTCTCAGTGGCCTCGGCTACTCTACCGGCGTCGCGGTTGGTGATTACGACAACGACGGATTCGAAGACCTCTATGTAGCCGGATACGGCCGCAGCACGCTCTACCACAACAATGGCGACGGCACATTCACAGATGTGACCGTCGCAGCGGGCGTTGCTGGTTCAGGCTGGATGACAAGCGCCGCCTGGGTGGACTACGACAACGACGGACGACTTGACCTGGTGGTTGCCCGTTACATGCAATGGGACTTTGACGATGTCCTCTGCGGGCGGCCCGGAAAAGATGGCTTTCGTTCTTATTGCCATCCTGATCTGTTCAAGCCGGAATCGGTGCTCTTGTTTCACAATGACGGCGGCGGGAAGTTCACCGAGGTGTCGCACCAGGCTGGAATCGACAAGCCGGGAAAAGGTTTGGGCCTCGCGATCGCGGACTATGATCACGACGGTTTCATGGATATCCTGCTCGCCAATGATTCGATGTCGGAATACCTCTTTCACAACCGCGGCAACGGAACGTTCGAGGAGGTTGGATTGCCTTCAGGAGCCGGACTCGATAGCAACGGCAACACCTTTGCCGGCATGGGCGTTGATTTTGAGGACTACAACAACGACGGGTGGCCCGACATCATCATCACTGATCTTGCGAATCAGCGATACGCGCTCTACACCAACCTGAAAGACGGCACTTTTGATTATTCAACCACGGTCACAGGCCTGAGCGCGATTTCTCTTCTGCACTCCGGCTGGGGTGTACGCTTTCTCGATTATGACAACGATGGCTGGAAGGATTTGCTGATCGTCCAGTCGCACGTGATGGACACCATCGAGATGTACGATCCGAATGTGCGTTACCGCGAACCACCTCTTTTATTGCGAAATGAACGGGGTAAGAAGTTCGTGGACGTTTCAGCAGCCTCCGGCGATGTGTTCCATCAGGATTGGACGGCGCGGGGGTTGGCGGTCGGGGACATTAACAATGATGGGAAACTGGATGCGGTCGTCACATCAAACGATGGCCCCGCATGGGTGCTGCTGAATCAAACAGACACGCCGAACCACTGGATTACCCTCAATCTGGTGGGCGTGAAGAGCAACCGCGATGCGATTGGAGCGCAGGTAAGAGTCAGCACTACTGTCGGCGATCAATTTGCCACAGTGACTACCAGCAGCAGCTACCAATCCTCCAGCGACAAGCGATTGCACTTCGGGTTGGGTACTGATGATGCCATCCGAGAGATCGAAATCCGCTGGCCAAGCGGCATTCGCCAGATTTTGCGGGATCAGAAACCGGATCGCATCGTCACCATCACCGAGCCGTTAGGATAGATCAAAGACTGCATTTCGGAGTGCGAAATAGAGTGCGAAACAAACTCCTCTGCGGCGGTGTGCTACTGCTTTCGAGCCTGACGGCGGTAGCTCAGGTTTCCACGCCGAGTTCGACGATGTCCTTGCTGCAGGACGCGGCTCAGGCCATGACTGCGGGGAAACTCACTCGGGCTGAAACCGATCTGCAGACCGTTCTGCGGACCGCCCCTGGCGATTATCGTGCGCTCGATTTGTTAGGGGTCGTCCGAATCCTTCAACATCGCGACGTGGAGGCTGAACAGCTTTTCCGCCGTGCTGTTCAGAAAAAGGCGGACTTTGCCCCGGCCCATGCGCACCTTGGACTGCTCTATCTCCAGAAAGGTCGTGCGGACGACGCAGTCCCTCAATTGCGCGAATCGTTGCGCATAGATTCTGCTCGCACGGATGCCTCGGACGCGCTGGTCCACATTTTACGGGACCAAAGCAAGACTGCCGCGGCAGCTGATGATTCGGGAAGCTCCCTGGCCTTGCTGCGAGAGGCCCGCAACTATGCGCCCGACAATCCCGACGTTCAATTCGAATTCGGAGCGATGGCGCTGCAACTGTCGCTGTGGCAGGACGCGATCGCAGCTTTCCAGCAAACATTGAAGCTGCGGCAGAACGATCCAGTGGCTCTCTATAGTCTGGGACGCGCGTTTCTCGGGGAATGGAAATTCGAGGATGCGCGCCAGCAGTTTGCCCGTTACGTCGAAGCGCGCCCCAACGATGCATCCGGTCATTGTGCTCTGGGGATGACTCTCGCGGCTCTAGAGAGTACGCAGGAGGCACGAGAACAATTTGAGCGATCGATCGTGCTGGCTCCGGAGCAGACGGAATCCTACTTCCGTCTCGGGCTTATCGAACTCAACGTGAAAGACCTCGACGAGGCGGCTACCAATTTCCGCCTAGTACTTACCCGTGACTCGAAACATACCGGAGCTCTGTCAGCCCTGGGGAGAGTGGCTTTCGAACAGAAGCGTTACCCTGACGCGATCGATCTGCTGCAACGCGCGTTAGCAATAGACGATTCGTTGCGCGAAGCTCATTACTATCTCGGCCTGACGTTTGTTCGCGCAGGACGTAAGGAAGAAGCGGGCAGTCAACTGCAGATCGCAACCCGCCTGGAGCATGACGAAGCCCAGCATCGAAGGACAGTGTTGCGGACTCAGGATGGGGAGGGTGGCGAACATAACTCAGACCCAGAGAAGTGACACCCGCTCTCTCCCTGCCTGCGTTCTGGTTTGCTCCAGCTCAACTTTCCTCAAAGGCTCATAACCCAGGGCGGCGGCTTCACTCCGGATCGGCCAATTTGGCTCCGATCTGGGTCCAATTAGACCGGCCAAAGAATTCCCTCGAGTTCTCAGTGGCTTTTCGGAATGCCGCTTGAGGGCGTAGTGCCCAGTCGGCTTCAATGTACGAAACGGGCGTGAATCTTTGGATCAGGGTGTGGCTGTAAGTGTGGCTGTACATTGCTAGACATGGCCAACGTTTCAAGCACTTGAGAGCTATTCTCTGTGCGCGCGAGACTCTTGTAAGTTATTGGTTCGCTGTGAGTTGCTAGAACATGGATGGCAGAGCCTTATCTGACTCTTAATCAGCAAATCGTAATTCCAGGCGTTCGATTAAGAACCGATTCTCGAACGCTCCTGCTCGGCGAACTCGCTATGCGTGATATGGCGATGTTTCGTCAATAATGCGCACGTCCACTCCCCTCGCGTTCGACTTGGAATCTCCGACTCGCGAAAAAGTTCTTGACAAGGAGTGATCGGGATTCTATAAGGGCTAGTTGTCTAGACAACTGGAGGACGTGTTGAACCTCCCCGTGCTCGACCGCCAGAGTGTCGTCCCGCTTTACTATCAGATTCAGCAGCATCTGCTCGGCCAGATTCGTTCCGGCAAACTTAAGTCTGGAGCACCCATCCCTTCAGAGCAGGAGATCTCGGTTCGTTTGCGGATCAGCCGCATGACGGCGCGGCAAGCCCTGAAGTCCTTGTGCGACCTGGGAGTCACTTACAGCCAGAAAGGCAAGGGCACATTTGTTTCTGGAATCAAACTGGAAAAGAACGTTCGTCAGGTGCTCTCCTTCAGCCAGGAAACGCAGGCGGGAGGATCCAGGCCGACATCCAAGGTGCTTTCCTTTGAAGTCATCGCCGCGGGTGATGACGTCGCGGACGCACTCCGCCTTTCGCTAGGGGAGCAAGTGATCAGCCTCCGCCGGGTGCGGTTGGCGGGCGCTTCACCCATGGGTATTGAATGGAGCCGTCTTCCCTTGGGGTTGTGTCCAGACCTGCTGCAGACGTTCGAACCAGCCACATCTCTCTACAAAACTCTAATGGAGCGCTATGGGATCGAGATTGCGACAGCTGACGAGATCGTCGAGGTGGGTCTGGCAGGGCCTGACGAATCGCGGTTGCTGCGGATCAACAAGGGGAAGCCAATCTTTCTTTTTACGCGCACTTCATACGTTCGGAGCGGTCAACCGGTCGAATATGTCAAGTCAATCTATCGAGGCGACCGGTATCGACTCGTGAGCCGGTCGACACCACCGGAACGAAACATCACAAAGGAGAACTAGATGCGCAGGAAAACGCTCGTAGTAATCGTCCGAGCGAAAAAACTAATGAGATTGGACGTAAGCCGTCGTTCGTTACCAAGCAGGACGAAAAGCTAGGTTTTGTTGGCCAAGAGCAAATGCCGGGAGAAAGTCCCCGGAAGAATTTTGGGAAGCCAGGAGGGTTTATGAATCGTAGAGTCGTGTTCTATCTCGTTGTGATCGTTGCATTGACTGCCGGTTTCCTTGGGGCACAGGAAATCACTGGGGACATCCGCGGAATTGTGAAGGACTCTTCCGGAGCAGCTATCAACGGCGCTGCCGTACAAGTCACCAATACGGATCGCAACGCTGTTCTCCGCGAAATCAAGACCGGCGCAGACGGCAGCTACGTCGCTACATCCCTGCCGGTCGGCCATTACGAAATCGTTGTGGAAGCTACCGGCTTCAAGAAGCTGATAACTAAAGATGTTGTTCTCAACGTAAACGACCACCGCATCGTGGACGCGCAGTTGCAGGTGGGCGCGGCTGCAGAAACGGTAAATGTGGAGGCGTCGCCTGTAGCTCCAGAGCTGGAAAGCCCTGAGTCGTCGGGAGTGCTCAACGGTACGCAAGTCCGAGAGTTGTCGGTACTCTCACGCAACTTCATCCAGCTCGTGACGTTACAGCCCGGGGTCGCCTCCGACCTGGCCACTGACCAGCTCTTTGTCGGCGCTTCCAACCCGACCGGCAATTCAAACCAGATCAACCTCTCCATCAACGGCAGCCGTCCGTCCCAGAATAGTTTTCTCATCGACGGAGCCGACGATATGCAGCGTGGCGCGGATCTGCTGTTGCTGGCCTACCCCAGTATCGATTCGATCGCCGAATTCAAGGTGGATCGCTCCAATTTCCTCCCCGAACATGGACGCACGTCGTCCGGCGAAGTCAGCATCATCACCCGCGGCGGTACCAACTCCTTCCACGGCTCCGCCTACGAGTTCTTCCGCAACGACAAGCTGAATGCCAACAACTACTTCAACAACCTGACGAATACTGCCCGGCCGCCCATGCGGTGGAACGATTGGGGCTTTACCGTCGGCGGGCCTATCCAGAAGAACAAGACCTTCTTCTTCTACTCGCAGGAGTGGCGGCACTTCATTATTTACACGGGTTTCACCAGCGGCTTGCTCCCCAGCTCCGACGAGCTGGCCGGGAATTTCCCAACCCCGGTGTGCACCACCTTTGACCCCACCACCGGAAACTGCAGCGGCACACTAGGGACTTCGATCACCAGCTTCGATCCAACCGCAGCCGCCTACATCAAGGACATTTACGGCAAGCTTCCGCCGTTGAATCTTCCGCCGCCACCGAATTCAGATATGCTGGTCAGCACCAACCGCGACCTATATTACTACCGTGAAGAAGCGGTTCGCGTCGACCACAACTTCGGCCAGAAGGTAAGCGTCTTCGGCCGCTATTCCGATGACTCCATTCCGACCACCGAACCCGGCGGACTGTTCACCGGCTTGATGCTGCCTGGCGTTGCCACCACCCAGAGCAACGAGCCGTCGCACATCCTGGCAGCCCACATTACCGCCACGTTGTCTAACACCATGGTCAACGACGCTGGGTACGCATATTCGTGGGGCGCCATCACCAGCAACCCGATCGGGACTCTGGCGCTTGCCAACTCGCCCGACATCAAACCGAATTTGCCATTTACAACCGACGCCGGTACCGTGCCTTTCCTGTCCTTTGATCAAGTTCAGGGACTTTCCGGGTTCGGCCCCTATCATGCTTACAACACGAATCACAGCATTTTCGATACGCTATCGAAAACGGTGAGGAATCACTCGCTGAAGTTCGGGGCAGTCTTCAACTACTTCACCCTGGATGAGAATTCGACCAACAACCCTTCCTTCTACATCGACTCCTCAGCGCACTGCGGTGCTGGTTCGCCTAGTGGCTGCTCGGCGGCCGACGGCACTTTCGAACAAAACTGGGCCAACTTCCTGCTCGGGCGCGTGAACACCTTCAGCGAGGCGCAGTATCCGATCCACTATCTCATCAGTCAGAAGGAGTTCGAGTTCTTTGGCCAGGATGCATGGCGCATCCGCCACAACCTGACTCTCGACTTTGGCTTGCGGTACTCGCTATTCCAGTCGCCGCATTCTACCAATAACCTTCTTAGTACCTTCGACGCGAGGCTGTACAACGCGGCCTCGGCACCGGCGGTCCAGGGCGGTATTGATCCGACGACGAGCGGCTACTACACCACTCCGGTGGACGCCTCAACGCTGACTGGCCTGATCCAAGCGGGGCACAACTCGCCTTGGGGCCAGGAACTCGCGCCGACGCAGAAGAACGCCATCGCGCCGCGTGTTGGCTTTGCTTGGGATCTAAGGGGCGATGGCAAGACCAGCATCCGCGGCGGATACGGCATTTTCTATGGAACAAACTCGGTGGATAACCATGAGTTCAGCCAGGCTTCGAACCCCACGTTTTCGCCGCAGAATGCATTTTATCTCAACACTAATTTGACCAACCCCACCGGGCCGCCCGCCGGTCCGAACACGACGCTCACGCCACCCGTCATTTATGGGCCCAATCCACTCGCATGGAAGCCGCCCTACACAGAGCAGTTCAACCTCGATATGCAGCATCAGATAACCCGCTCGACCATGCTGGACATCGGCTACTTCGGCAATGTTGGGCGTCACCTGATGGGCGTGGTTGATATCAACATGCCCCGGCCGCTAGCGTTTCAGAACATCCCCGGTTATTGCGCACAATTCGCAGGCTCCTGCTACTTCCGGGCGTTTGACTACCAGCTATTGAACCAGATCCGCCCCTACCAGGGTTACGACGCGATCAACCTTTTCTCCTCGGTGTACACGTCCAGCTACAACGGCTTACAGGCGCAATTCCAGAAGCAGTTCACTGACAATTCGCAGATTGTGCTGAACTACACCTGGTCGCACGACCTGACGGACGCTTCGGAGAATTTCCGCGGCGCTCAGAACACCTACAATCTCAAAGGCGACTGGGGCAACTCAGTTTTCGATCGACGCCATCTGTTTTCCGGCAGCTACGTCTACTTTTTGCCCTTTTACAAAAACCAGCAGGGATTCGCTGGTCACACGCTCGGAGGCTGGGAACTATCGGGTGTCGTTTACCTGACTAGTGGCCGGCATTACGATCCGAGTGTGTCGAGTTGCCGTGAGGATTTTGCCGGCCTTGGATTGTGCGGCAATACATGGTCGGGTGACCGACCGGACATGGTCGCCGATCCGAACGTCGGTGCGCCGAACACCGTCAGTGAATGGTTCAACACAGCGGCGTTCGTCATTCCGGGGTGCCCTGTCACGGACCCGAAGTGCCATCCGACAGACCCGCCCCTCCGTCCGGGCAATGCCCACCGCGGCACGATTTTAGGACCGTCGGTTAAGCGCTGGGACGCCTCGATCTTCAAGAACATAAAGATCAATGAGCGCTTCAGCACGCAGTTTCGCGCCGAGTTCTTCAACGCGCTGAATCATACGAACTTCGCGGAGGGTGCACCAATTTCCGGCATGAGCACCAGCCGGACCAGTGGTTCGTTCGGCCGCATTCTCAACGCCCGCGATCCCCGTAACATTCAACTCGCGCTCAAGCTGATCTTTTAGCCAAACGATTCTCTCCGGACGGGCGTCGCCAGTCCGGAGGGACCTTACTACTCGACTACTCGGCGCGAAACTGAATGATCACTCAAAGGCTCATTCCCAGTTAAGTTGAAAGGAGTGAGTGATTGAAAACTGGAAAACCCAAGACGGCCTATGACGTTCGTCGCCTGCGCACCGAGCAACTGAATGACGGCGCCGCGAATCTTGATCAGAAATCAGCGATTGAGATCGCCCGCCTCATCAACACTGAAGACGCGTCAGTAGCTGGCGCGGTCGGGCGCGCGTTGCCGCAGATTGCTCGCGCCATTGACCTGGTCGCTGCCGCTCTCCGGCAAGGCGGGCGCCTCATCTACGTTGGCGCGGGCACCAGCGGGCGCATCGGCGCGCTCGACGCTGCCGAATGTGTGCCCACCTTCAACTTGGCCACGCGCACTGTGCAATTCATCATCGCTGGAGGTCCGAAAGCCCTTGGCTCCCCCTCCGAATCCAGCGAAGATGACATGAAACTCGGACGCGACGAGATGGCTCGACGCAAGCCGGGCAAAGGCGACGTGGCGGTCGGCATCGCCTCCAGCGGACGCACTCCCTTCACCGTGGCGGCCATCGAATACGCACGCCGCCGCGGCACGAAAACTATCGCCCTCACGTGCAACCGCAACTCGCCGTTGGAGCGCGCGGCCGGCTTTGCCATCGTCACCGACGTTGGCCCGGAGATTATTGCCGGATCATCTCGCATGAAGGCCGGCACGGCGCACAAGATGGTTCTGAACATGATCTCCACCGGCGCGATGACGCGGTTGGGTTATGTCTATGGCAACCTGATGGTCAGCGTATCGCCGAGGAATGAGAAACTCATCCAGCGCGTGGTTGGGATTCTGGAGCGCGCCACGGGAGCCGACCACGAAACTGCCCGCCGCGCGTTAGGGGCTTCGGGCAATCGCACCCCGATCGCGGTCGTCATGCTGGCTGCCGGCGTCTCCCGCACCCAAGCCGCCGCCGCGCTGAAGAAATCGCGCGGTCACGTGCGCCAAGCCATCGCGATTGCAAGCCAGAAGTAAAACTGGCAGCGGGTGCCGCACTGCGGTTCTGCTTGACCGCGCGTCCATCGTTCATAGTTACAGATACACGCTATTCGACTAAATGCCGAACGTTGCGGGACCACTCAAACCGCAACGCCACCGAGTCGGAGCCGTCAGGCAACCTCGGTAAAGACGTACTCGTGCTGGCCATCGCGGATAATCAGTATCCGCTTACCCGCACGTTCGCCCACCACGAATTCGAATCCGTCGGTGCCTGGGTCGATGGTGATGAATGAGGTCGTGCCATCGTCATTCTTGCGCGATGCCACCGTGCTTTTCCACTCGCCGAGATCGAATGTAGTCACTCCGTCCTGGGTGAGCACGGCAAGGTCGCCGAGCTCCTTGCTGGAATAATGCTTGGCCAAAACAGCCACCAGCGGGGGCGAAGGGGGCACTACAAGGCGTTCGCGGTCTTTCGCCAGGGCTGCTTTGTGGGTTGCTGCCCGGGACGCAACGTCGTCGGCCGCTTCGAGTTTGCCGTCGAACACGATCTCGAGCAAGCGACGCCGAAACGGACCGAGAAGCATGCCTCCGTTATCCGAGTTGGTGAGCAGCACGGCGCCGATGCCGGAATCGGGCAGGAAGTAGAGGTTGCTCTTGAAGCCTGACATGCTGCCGCCGTGACTCACAACCGGAACACCGTAGGTGCGGTCTACGATCAGGCCCATGCCGTAGACCGCGTCTTCGCCGACAGAAATTTGAGGGGCACGTCGCATTAGCAAATTTTCCGCCGAAACCAGTTGCTTGCCGTCTGGCAGCTTGCCTTGCGCCAGCTCGAGTTGCACATAACGGATCAAATCCGCAGCCGAGGTCCACGCGGCGCCCGCGGGACGGGCCGGCACAATCGAGTAATTGATCGCCATGCTGGCGACGGTGGGCTTGCCATCGATATCGTCCCCGTGCGGAGTGGCATGGTTGCCTGCCAGCGCGCGCGCATAATCGAAGGTCGTCGACTTCATCCCCAGCGGATCGAAAATCCTTTTCTGCATCGCTTTGTCATATGCGGCCCCGAGTTCCAGGTTCGGATAGACGAGGTGCGCGCCAATGTATCCCGCCGCCGCCGCCAGCAGATTGCTGTACTGATAGACTTCACCGAACTTGCTGGTCGGCTGCATCGTTGCGAGTAGAGCCAACTCGGATTCCGGCGTTGCATTTTTGAATTCGAATAGCCATTCCAGATCCTGTCGGGGCAGGCCGGTGCAGGCGCAAATCAGGTTCTTGACGAGAACCTTTTTTGTTGTGTCCGCATCTCCGAGTTTGAAGGCCGGGTAGACGTCGATGACCGGCTCATCCCACTTCAACTTCTTTTCGTCGACGAGTTCGGAGAGCAGCAGCGTCGTCATTCCCTTTGTGTTGGACGCCGCCATGAACACCGTGTCTTCATCTACGCGCTCCGGCCTGCCGAGTTCGCGTACTCCAAATCCTCCCTCGTACACGACCTTGCCACCATCAATGAGCGCAATTGAGGCGCCGGGGATGCCAAGCTGCCGCATGGACGTCTCAACGAACGCTTCGATCTGAGCGATGTGTGCAGCATCCAGCGGTTGCGGCTTACGGCCGGCGAAGGACTCGCGCTGGTAGTCCTTCGGCCGGAGGCTTTCGAAGACCAGCCCAATCGGCGCGGAGCGCTTCTCCACCGTAGGGTCGGTTCCGTCCAGAATGACCACGGTCCACGTACTGCCGGAACGCAGCGCAACGGCCTGTACGACAGCGCGCTCGTTGGGAGAGGTCTCGTAATCAAACACCTGCCGCTCATTCCAGCCCTCGCGCGCAGGACGTGGCGTGATCAGCTTCACTGGCCGATTGGCTTCGGGTTTGTAGCCTGCCCATGCGGCTGCGACTGCGGAATTGGCGTCGGCTGCCCGGGAGTCAACAATGGCGATGTGGGTGTCGGTCTCGGGCGGCTCTAGGATCACTAGGTTCTTCCCGGTCACGATCGACCAACCGGCGGGAATCTTGAAGGTCGCGCCTCCCGGCGTTACCCGCGGCGTATCAGTCGCCACCCGCTCCGGTGCGGTTCTTGTTTCTGCCGACTGCGGCGATGCTGGAGCTGTGGACTGAGAGGTCGCTCTCGGCGTAATAGTGGTGAAAGTTAGGAAAGCTACCACAGCGGTTCGATACAGATCGGTTCGATAGATGGACATGGGGAGTTACCCGCTTGGAGAAGATGCTGGAAATTGCGGGACTAACGATACTCGCAGAGGGGCCGACTTGTAAAACGTTGAGAGAAGACCGTGACCCGTCTAACCCGCCCTTTTGGATGACACAGCAGGGCAGCCGCAACAGGTGCTGTGCGGGGGCAATAGCGAGCACTCCCCTTGCAGAGCCGACCGGCTCGCCATCGCGTCCGTCGCTGTTCAACAAACATCCTGATGATCGAAGCCGCTGCTGGCCCAATTCGGAATCACGGGATCAGCAACTTGCAGACGACGGCGGAGGGGGTTTTTCGAACACCAGGTCAGACGTGTAAGGTCCGCTACGCAACTTTCATTACTTCCGGCTTTCGGCCATCCGGAATCAATCTGAGCGGCAGATCGGTACCGAGAAATCGGCTTGTAGGAAATTCAGGGTCACCCGCGCTCTTTCGCCGTATGCCTTCCGGAAGAAGATTCAAGCATAGCCGAGGTAAACTCGGTGGCACATGCCGTCAACGATTGAAAAGATTTCCGCCGTCACTTTTCGGGTTGTAAACATGACGGAGTCTGTACGGTTTTACAGAGATGTTTTAGGCATGGAGCTTCTTTACGGTGGTGAGGACACGGGGTTCTCTTCACTGCGAGCAAGAAACGCACAATCTGCGATTCTCAATCTGGAGTGGGGTGAAGCTGTGACGCACTGGGGACGGCTTATCTTCTGTGTCACGGATGTGGACGCTCTCTGGAATCATCTGAAGGACCGGGGATTTGATCCAGAAATTCCGCGAGATGCCGCCTGGGGAGAACGCTATTTTCATATTTCCGATCCAGACGGCCACGAGCTGTCGTTCGCCCGGCCGCTCCAATGACTTGGAGAAAGGTACCGGTACAGACGAGAACCAACCAGAACGTAGTTTATTCCAGTGGCAGACTGTCACGCTACGCCGCTGACTCTCGCGAGCGCCATCTTAGCAGCGTGATAACCGCCCATGCCGCCCCCAGGGGGTTGATGACGAGCAGATATATAGGCGGCGGCGTTGCAATGGCAACAGCCCACCTCGTCAAGCAACTTCATCTGCAGCACAAGCGCACCACTCGCGTGGTTGCGTGGATGAGTGAAGAGCCCGGCCTGCTCGGTGGACGTGCCTACGGCAAGGAACATGCCGCGGATATTGCAAATCACTTCGCCGGGATCGAAACCGATTCGGGGGCGGGACGTCCGATGGGCATATACGTCACCGGCGATGAGTCCTTGACCAAGGTTCTGCAGCCCGTCGCCGATGTGCTACAGACATCTGGGGCGGGAATTCTTCGCGCCACGGACGAGTCGGGCCCTGATCTCATTCCGCTGAATGCCCGGGAAATGCCAGCGTTCTCCGCTATTCAGGACACACGCAAGTATTTCGACTACCACCAAACCGCAGCCGATACCCTCGACAAAGTGGATCTACAGGAGTTGCGCGAGAACTCTGTTGTGATGTCGGTTCTCGCCTACGCCCTAGCCACCATGACGCAAGAGTTGCCGCGCAAACCCCTTCCCCTACCTGACTGGCTGAAGTGAAGATGCGGCGATTCCCACGATCAAGGTTGACGCCACGTCTGCAGGGCCGAGTTTCTCCCTACCTGCCCAAGTTCGCGGACATCCGGGTTGCCGAGCACGGCGACACTCCACTTCAAAGTTAAAGCCGCGACTGATCAATCAAGTGGAAAACTCGAGCGGGATGTTTTCCCAAATTTCGCTGCTTCACCACCGAGTGCCTCCATCTTCTTGTAGATCTGCAAACCTGACTCTCTTGTTTCTGGAAGACTGACCCGGCTGCACGACAATTGAGTGTTCAGTTGTTTTCAACCTCTGTCCCGGAAACGTGTCGCCCCGTAGCTCCCCGCTGTAGCGCTGTTCTTCGCTCTTGCAGGTTCGGCATTGAGGTGCCGGCGTTTCGCCCAACCTGCGCCCACGTGGCAATGCTCTTGCAACTATAGCGGCCGAACTCGACGATTCGCGTTTTGTCAGGATGCAGCGCCAGCCCGCAGGGGCGGAAAAACGCAGAACTGCGTTCAGTCCCTCGGCTTTCAGAAAGAACCAATAAAGGAGACACCATGCGATCTAGGATATTGCAATGTGCGGCCGCGATAACTTTGTTTGTTGCGCTGGCGGTGCCGGCTCGGCTCGTCGCGCAATCCAATTACAGCGTAGTCAAGCTAGGCGAACGCGGCGGAACCGCGGGCTCAGCCAATGGCATAAACGATAGGGGTTGGATCACCGGCACCGACAATCTGGTGAGAGACTTGACCACGGTCGCTACTCGTTGGGTGAATGGACAGACCATCCCTCTTGGCACATTAAACGGTGGACCGAACAGCGCTGTGGCCTGGCCAGTTAAGAACAACAATGGCGTGATCGTAGGTATCTCCGAATTACCAGACATCGATCCTGAAGGAGAATTGTTTTCGTGTTGGCCTTTCTTGGGAGACGGGAATCCAAGCGGCCGCATCTGCCAAGGTTTCCGTTGGCAGAACGGACATATGACGGCACTCCCTCCCTTTCCTGGTGGTCACAGCAGTTATGCCACCCAGGTCAATAACCGCGGTCAAATAGTCGGCTGGGCGGAAAATGGCGTCCACGATCCCACCTGCGATCCAGATTTTCAGATCTTGCAATTCAGAGCAGCAATCTGGCAGCCGGACGGGACGATGCAGGAACTCCCCCCGCTGCCAGGTGACAGCACCAGCGCCGCCGTGGCAATCAATGACCTCGGTCAGGTGGTCGGCATCTCGGGCGATTGTTTTGTTGCGGTCGGAAATTCCAGCGCTAGACATGCCGTGCTCTGGCAAAACGGTGTTCCGATTGACCTTGGAAATATCGGAGGCGATGCCTGGAATACTCCTACGATGATCAATAATCAAGGGACGATCATTGGCTTCGCCAACACCCTCCCTGGGCTCGCACGAACGTTTCACGCATTCATCTGGACTTCGACCGGCGGCATGAAGGACCTGGGCACGCTGCCGGGCGTGTGCGGCACAAACGCTTGCAACGATTTCCGTAGCGAAGCTTTGGGCATCAACGAAAAGGGCCAGATTGTGGGTCTGTCCAGAGGGAATCCACCCCCGGACGGGAACGCGCCGTTCCTAATCCGGGCCTTCTTGTGGGAAAACGGCAAGATGACCGACATGAACTCTCTGACTGTGGCGGGTTCGCCTTATCTACTGTTCGGGGGCGACATTGATCAACAGGGTCATATCGTAGGCGAAGCGCGTGACCCCAATACCCTCGACGAGCCTGCCTTCATAGCGACTCCGGTTCCTCCCGGGGCTGCTGAGTCCTCAGAGGTCCATTCAACTCCGCAAGGGAGTCTGCCCGCGAACGTCCAACGGAACATTGAGCAACGACTGGGGTCCGCAGGTGAGTTTCGCCCGAATAATGCTCATGGGAAGAGACAGCACTTGCCAATAACGACGCGAACCACAGTCTAACGAGGGCAGGGGAAAATGGCTGCCCCGTTTGTTCGAAAGCAAGGACCGCAAACGTCGTTGCTGAGCTTGTGGTTCCGAGTCTACGAGTTAATGGCGCTTATGGCGCGACACATACGACATTGCGTGGAATGCCCAAAGTGCAGAACGCGCTACCTGATCGGCTTCAGTCCTTACGGAAACGGATCGTATCTCGTGTCTTACCATAACGGACATTCGTCCGACTACCTCCTACACTGCTCATGTGGAAGATCGCCGCTGGCGAGTCGCTGCGGCGATCTGAAACGCTACAGTATCTTGAAGTCGGCCTATGATCGCGGCTATGGCTCGGCGGAGGAAATCGTGCCGACAAGCCAATGAAGCGTTGCCGTGTAGCATCCTGCTCAACAAGATCACGACCACATAATAAGGAGAAGAGATGAATCGATTTATTGCTATTGCCGTTGCGGTTATTGTGCTTGCGGTGATGACTCTTGTCGGCCGGCAGGTTTCGGCGGCTGACGACGATCGAAAAGCGGTTGCAGCACTCGACACCGAGTACCAGGCTGCCGTGAAAAAGAACGATGCTGCCACGATGGATCGCATCCTGGCTGATGATTTTGTGCTCGTGACAGCTTCCGGCAAGACCTACACCAAGACAGACTTCCTCAACGACGCGCGTGGTGGGCGAACGGTCTATGAGCATCAGGAAGACACCATGCAGACTGTGCGCGTTTGGGGCGATGCCGCTGCAGTGACCGCAAGGCTTTGGGAAAAAGGCAGCGACGACGGACATGCCTTCGACCAGACGCTGTGGTTCAGCGATATCTACGTCCGCACGCCGGCCGGATGGCGATACGTATTCGGGCAGTCTGCGTATTGCCCATGCCAGAAGCAGTCGCAATAATAATGTGAACGAACACGCCGCCGACAGTGGAAAAGGCAGCCGTGCCGAAGGTGAACACCCAGCGCCGTCCGACCTTAGATTCTGTAGACTCGTATCGCTTTCCCGTCAATTCATACGGACTATCTCAATGCATCCCCCAAGAGGATAAAATCCAAGCCATGGAGAACTCGAGAAACCGAGGTCGGCAGATCGCCTTGGCCTATGGGGTCTCCGTGGCCGTCTGGGTGAGCATCGCTTTGCTGCTCGAGTGGCAGTATCTAGTGCTGGTCCGGATGCAGAGAGTTCAGGTTTCACTTGCTGACACCCTGCCGATGGCACTTGCGCGGGGATTTGGCTTCGCGCTTTTGACGCCACCCATCTTCTATATTGTTCGGCGCTACGCCGTCGGGAAGAGGCATTCGGCCCGGCGCGTGATTGGCTACCTCGCAGGCACGATCCTGTTTGTCATCGTTTTCTCGTGCATAAGGTTTTTGCTGTTGCCGCCTTGGGATGATGTGCTGCGCAGATATGTGCCGCGCTCCTGGGCCTCCCTCATTGGGTTGGTGCGTACTGGATTCGCGGATCTGATCGTGATCTACTTCGCCATTGTGGTTGCCGCCCATGCTTATGAATATTTCGAGCGGGCTAGGGAGGAAGAACTGGAGCGTAGCGAACTGCAGCAGGCGCTGGCGACGAGTGAACTTCAGGCACTGAGAATCCAGTTGCATCCGCATTTCTTGTTTAACACTCTGCACGGTATTTCCACGCTCATTGATAGCGACCCCAAAGTTGCGAAAGCAATGATCGTCAGGCTCTCGAGCCTGTTGCGCGCGGCGCTGAAGCACGCAAGCTCCGACCTCGCTCCGCTTCAGGAAGAGATTGAATTTATACAAGCCTATCTGGATATTGAAAAGCTGCGGCTTGGAAAGCGGCTGGTTGTGCGCTTCGCAATTGACCCTGCGACATCGCAGATGCTGGTTCCCCAACTGATCTTGCAGCCACTCGTGGAAAATGCCATCGTGCACGGCGTCTCCTGCAATCGGGAAGGCGGATGGATCGAGATTGCAACGCAACAAGACGATGGGGTGTTCGAGATCCAGGTTCGCAACAGCGTCGGCGGTGAGGGGCGCAAGGGCGTGGGATTCGGGTTACAAAATACCGCCACCCGCTTGAAGTATCTCTACACTGGAGGCGCATCCCTCTCGTTCGTGATTGGCAACGACAAAACGGCAACCGCTCGTCTGGTGATTCCAGCGCTGCGGTCGCTGGGCGCGCCGAAGGATGAGGAAGTATCCCTGGAGCACGCCAAATGAGAAGGCAGAGTCGATGCGAGTTCTGATCGTTGACGACGAGCCTCTTGCCAGAACTGCGCTGGTCAACATTCTGGCGGAGCGAAATGACATCGACGTTGCGGACACAGCTGAAGATGCCGTCGAGGCCCTCAGCAAGCTTGAGCGCCGCTCGTACGATGTACTGCTTCTCGACATCAACATGCCCGAGCTATCGGGCCTGGATCTTGTTGATCGTTTGCAGCGGCGAGAAGGAGAAGTGCCATCGGTCGTGTTCGTGACCGCGCACGATGAGCACGCCGTTCAGGCCTTCGAGAAAAAAGCAGCCGACTACGTGCTGAAGCCTTTTTCCAGTGAACGCATTGGGGAGGCCCTGGACGTTGCATTCCGACGCACGGCGGGCGAGCGCGCCGCCAGGTTAGTAGAGATACTGCCCCAGCTTCGTGCAACCTTTCAACCGCGCGCCGAGCGCATCGCAGTCAAGACGAAAGGCCGAGTCTTGTTTGTTGATCCGGCGAACGTGATCGCCGTGGAGGCCGAACGCAACTGTGTCCTGCTGCAGCAGACTTCAGGTTCCTGCCTGCTGCGCGAGTCCATATCGGCGATGGAAGAGAAGCTGGCACCTTACGGATTCGTGAGAATTCATCGCTCCGTACTAATTAACTCGGCTTTCGTGCACGAGATCCAGCCGTGGCCGACGGGGGAATATGTGCTGCGAGTAAAAGGTCCCAGGGAACAAAAGGAATATACGGTCACTCGAGCCTACAAGAAGAACTTAAAGCTGCTCGCCAAGTCGTGGATCGGCACGGAGAATTTCGGAGCGGGATAATTGGCCGGCTGGACAATTTAATAATGAGCAAGCGCAGAATACAATTCGCGTCACCGGATTCCCCACTTTCGGTACAAGTTCGTTCAACTGAGCGAGAGAAAAAGTGGTGCGCTGCTCCCTAAGCGACACCAGACAAAGCACTTAGAGTTTGTACTTTCATAGTTCGGGACTAGGGAGTCCGGGTCGAGCGTTCCAGTTTCAGTAACTTACAATCGGACATCGTGCTTTCACGGCGGCATCCCAGAATTCTGCGACGCCTCCCCGAGGTTCCCTATTGTTGTTTGTCCTTCGCGGCACTGGGGTCAGCCACGGGTCAGCCTCTTGGATCGCGTATTTGATGGGTCGTTTGCGAACTCGATCCAAGCGCGCAGAAAAGTACCCAGCCCAAGATCCCAGCCCAACCTCAGCCTGTCATCCACGACTTCTAAAGCACTTACGCAGCCACCTAAGACCTGTTAAGTCGTTGTATATACCTATTACCGCCAGTCTGAAAAGGCTGCGCTCTACCGGTGATGTTCATCACGTCGCTGGCATGTGCACAAAAGCCGACCGGATTCTTAACAAGCCTGCTCCGAAAAAAGTGGCAGTGACAAGGAAGGTCGCCGGCAAGAAGACGATCAGCGGGAAGACGGTGGGAGTAGGGAAGAGGCAGACTCGAGAGAAAGGCGGTGCGAGGACGCGGCGGCATTGCACGGCGAGCACTGGGAGGGCGTTCATGCGAGCAAGATTGAAGGTGCGGATTCGGAAGTGTCGACAAGCTACTCGATGAAGGGAACGCGTTCGAGGCCGAAGTCGGGACAGCTGTCGAAGACGCCGAGAACGATGTTGAGCGGGAAGTCCGTACGCACGAGGTGCTGGAGGATGACGTGCGCAGCGAATACGTGGACAAAGACGAATAGCGAAAGAAACAAAATCCCGAAGAAAGATTTAGAGTCACGAGGGGGCAAGTGAGTCCCTGGGGGACCTTTTGTGCGGAGAAGAAGAAGCGGCGAATATGCGGCGAAGAAATGTCTAAAACAGCAGAGGCCAGAACTCGGGGGCAACTCGGGGGCAACAAGCGACGAATGGGCGTTTTTTAGGGGTCTTTACGTTATCTATTTCATTGAAAATACAGGCGCGGTAAGCCCGGAAACGGACTGTCACGGCAGAGGTCGCGAGTTCGAGTCTCGTCGTCCCCGCCATTTTTTCAAGCACTTGCAAGGAAAATGGCAATTTGAGTCCTGGTCCAGTTTGGTCAGTAGTTCTCCCTTGTTGAGCACCATCCGAACAAGTTTGCTTTGTGCCAGCCTTTTGTTCGGCATACTCGCCTGAGCGTAAAGATCCAGCGTAATTCGCCTGTTCGCATGACGTAGGAGCTCCTGTACCACCTTCACTTCCTCGTTGTTCTGAGTAAGCAAAGTTGTGTACGTGTGACGGAAGGTGTGGAACCCAACCCGCTTTTGGAGCGGACAATGCGCTCGGAATCAGTGATCACGAGGAACACATCGGTGTAGTGGCGCAGGAAGTACAGCGAGTGCTACCCGGAGGCGCGCATGGCATCACGCAGGTTCCTCGTCGTTGTTTCCGGAGCCAAGAGCTATGTTGCTGCCAATCCGCTTCGCTCTGACCGACGCGAACGCACCAAAGATAGCATCACGTTCACACTTAGAGTGGCATCCGGCGAGGGCCCACCAGTCCGGTTTGCCTGATCCGATTATCTGGGCAATGCTGAACGCAATCAAGGAACAGGAGCAGGAAATCAGGACACTGCGGAAGAGGGCGGTCAGGCTCGAGTCGAAGCTGACGGCACTGCAGAAGCAGCGAGGACAAATCGAAGCGGCATGGGTGAAATGAATGCCATAAGAAAATCGAAGAGGAGGGCGGATTCCGACGAAGGCGGTTACTCGTGTCCAACAGTTTCCATATGCCCGATCCGGACGGCCGCGAGTTGTCGTTCGCCCAGAACGTTTTTTACCACAGTGGCTGACTGTCACGCTCTCGCGAGCGCCATCTTGGCAGCGTGATATCCGCACATGCCGTGCACCCCGCCCCCAGGCGGAGTTGATGACGAACAGATGTATAGGTTTCTTGCCGAGGTCGCGTAGTTTTGCCATGTCGGCCGAAATACAACTTGGCGAAGATCCATTGCGCCGCCTCCGATGTCACCGCCTACCAGGTTGGCGTCCATAGATTCAAGGTCCGCCGGAGAAAAGACCCGGCGCGCCAAAATGCACTCGCGGAACCCGGGCGCGAAGCGTTCCACCTGATCTTCCAGCTTCTTCAGCATGTTCACCTTCGACCCGTTAGGAATGTGGCAATACGCCCACGCCGTGTGTTTGGTCGCAGGGGCGCGCGAGGGATCAAACAGGCTCGGCTGAGCGAGCAAGACAAACGGGGAATCGGCGTGACGCCCACCTCGCACCGCCTGTTCCGATGCAGCAATCTCCTCAAAGCTCCCGCCCAGGTGCACGGTCGCCGCCCGCAAGCACTCAGAAGCTTTCCAGGGGATCGGGCTGTTCAATGCGTAATCGACTTTGAAAACTCCAGCGCCGTAACGAAACCGCTCCAGCCGACGCTTGTAGCTGTCCGATAAGAGTTGGCCGGCAATTCTGAGAAGTTGCCGCGGGGTCACATCACAGAGAATCAGGTCATAGTGCGATAACGACGCAAGAGACTCCACACGCGACGAAGTCTTTACCTCACCCCCCAAGGTGGAAAGATAACGACATAGCGCATTCGTAAGTGACTGCGACCCTCCGCGCGGAACTGGCCAGCCCACGACATGCGCCGGCACGGCCATCAACATTCCAAAGGCTCCGCTCAAGGGTTCGTCGAGACTGAGGAAGGAATGCGCGGCAAGGCCCGCGAATAGCGCGCGCGTGCGCTCGCTCTGAAAGCGGCGGACAATCGTCCTGGCCGAACGGAGTGCGTTCATCCCAAAACGCGCCATGAGCCAGGGATGTTTCGGAATCGAGCAAACCGGGCGAAGCACTTCGGGAGCGAATTCACTCCAGCGCTCAACAAACGGCTGCATGAGCTTGCCCCAGGCATCGCCGTCTGCACCAAGAGAAATCTTGGCATCGCGCAGGTCGCGTTCCAGCAGGACTGGCGTTCCGTCGTCGAGCGGATGGGCGAGTGGAGCTGGAGAATGAATCCACTCCAGTCCATGATCTTCGAGCGGCAGTGAAGAAAAGAAAGGCGACCCGGCACCCATCGGATGCACCGCTGATCCAAAGTCGTGCAGGAATCCTGGTATGGTCAATTCCATTGTGCGCGCTGCACCGCCCGCGGTCGGCTCGGCCTCGAACACATCTACTTGCAGGCCTGCCTGGGCCAGAACGATGGCCGCTGCCAGCCCATTTGGACCAGAGCCAACAACGCATGCCTTGCGATTCATCGCGAATCTCCAATCAACCTTGTTCTGCTCGCGGTTCTGCTCATTTTCGAATGCGCCACCATAAGCTATTCCTTCGCTTCCACCGTCGGCCACTCGACAACTTTGATGGCTCCATCAGGTCCTCGCTCCAGCGTGGGCGCATATAGACCCAATGGCTGCCTCCGCCACCATCTCCCGGTGGCGCGTTTTTCTGACATCGTCGTGAACCAGTATTGCCAGAGCACCGCGCGGATCTGATGTGGTGGCTTCTGCGAAAAAGGATTGCCGGCAAAAAGTGCCAGTACATCCTTGTCGTTCGAGAGAAGGAGCACTTCCGTGTTGGGCACGATCGGATATTCGCGCCACGACCCCAGAGAAGCGAACCACAAGTTCCAATCAAAGCGCGGCTGATATGGTGCATAGATTCTGGGCGGCTCATTCAGTTCCTGCGGCTTGTAGCGAAACGGATATGCGACCCAGGTCTGTCCGTCTGCGGAGCCCTGGAATTCAATTTCATATCGTCCGCGCGTCATTACCGCGAAGAGTCCGTAACGATTGGCGATCCGGAACGGTTCAAGTGCGCCCACCGGCGAGGCAGGTAAAGGCAGCCTGGCGAACATCCAGACAAGTTCCGCCGTCGTCACGTAGAAGATCCACGTCAGCATAACGGTGCTGGCGAAAAACGTCAGGAGACGCCAATAGTGCCTGCTGCTCTCCTTCCAAGTTCTCAGTTCGGGTGTCGGCGGAGTTTCTGGACGGGAGATGCCGGCCGTGAGCCTTACTCTCCATTTCTCCGGCATGACGCCCAGCAAAAAGCGATCGTCGAGCAACAACACACCCATCGCGAGAACCAGATAGTTCAAAAAGGTGTAGTTCGCCGTCAGGATTACACCGGCCTGCCACGGTGTCACAATAAAAAAGCATACGATTCTCCACCGCCGCGGCAGAAAGAGCATGCAAACCAAGCCCAACTCCAGAGCCAGCGTGGCATACACGGTCCCAGCATGAAACCAGTGCGGCAGGTGTTGTACGTACCAGCCGACCCAAGTTGGCAAAGGTCCATTCTGGTAATACTCATCCATTGCTGTGAAATGGCGCCACTCGGGGTCCCCGCTTAGAAGCTTCACCGCGCCGGACTCGAAGTAGATGCGAAACCACTCCCACTGCAGCAGAAACAAACTAGCGCGCGAGGTAGGATGCAGTCGGCCTAATCCAGCGCGGAATCCGGGCGGGGCAAAAAAGATGGCGATGAAACCAGCCTCCAGCAGCATGCCATCTGATTGGTAACCGGAGAAGTCCTGCGCGACGCTGACAAACGAAAGAAAGCACACGAAGCAAATGACCAGCATGCCGCGCGGCCACAAATTCAGGACAAGCAGCAGCGAGGCCAACATCCCCGCCCAGCACAGCGGGCTCAGCATGACTGGCCCGCTCGAGAACCACAACAGCGTCGGTGCATACCACACTCGTTGCCAATGGCCGAGTGACTGTTCTATGGCCTGAAGATAGTGGCTGGCTGGCAGAATCCCTTCTGGACCGATAAGACCGCGAATCTGAAAGACAAGCGAGAAAAATGCGGAAAAGTAGATGGCGCCGAGCGCGCGAAGGAATAGCCAGCGCGGAATCAGGCGGTCTGGAGCTCCCTGTTGCCGATCAAAGAGCCAACCGATCGCGGACGCAGGGCCTCGGTCCATGACCGTTGCAATTATACGGAGAAACAACTTGAGATGTCTGAGCCGGGGACTACCTAAGACGATTACCAGCAGAGGTAATCACGTAAAACTTACCCATGCTACAAAGCTCTTTAGAAATTTCATTTTTAGCCCAGACACCTGCTGGTCCTGGAATTTTGCCCTTTCCCGCTCAGGCGTGTCGGAAAGCTACGGCGAGAACTTGATCCTGTCAAGAAAAGCGAGTTTCGTGAAAAATAAGTAAAAAAAGCAGCAGGCCCACTTTTCTGCTGTGACTTCTCTGTCATATTCGACTGCTGCTCTCTCCGGCTATTGCAGCAAACCACGCCGAGGTTGAACCAGCCTGAAATGCATGCTTCAATTGCCCTGTCGTGACTTCGCTTACAAACTTACAGCAACTTTACGATAGCAATCGCTTCCTCGACGCCTTCCAGCAAAGCTCGGAATACTGGAAACCGTCGACCTCCATTCAGAATCTCTCAGTCGAGGAACTGATCCTTGGTGGCAGGCTGGCCGTGCGGCTCGGAGGATGGCGGCTTTCACATCGGCTATTTCGAGCGGCGTATGCGCGCGATCCTGTCAACCCGCGCGTGCTCTATTTCACAAATCATGCCCGCCGCCGCAGGTCGCGATTGCTGGACGACTTGAGAGAGTTCGAAGGGAACCCCGATATCTGCGCTCAGGACCCGGAGATGCAGGCGGCTTGGTTTGCTTCTCACGCTGTTACCTGGGCATTTCTCCGCGACTTCACCAGCGCTCACCAATGCATAGAACGCGCCCACAGTTTGCAGCGTCGCGACGGATGGATAACGAGTTGTGAGTCCGACGTTCTTGGGCTTGAAGACCGCTGGAACGAGGCCTTGAAGTGTGCCGAACTGGCATGGGAGATCAATCCCGGCGCACCCCACGCAGCTCGCAGTCTCTCAACCAGCCTGCTCAATCTTGGCCGCGTGCGGGAATCGGCCGGTCGCCTGGCGGCTGCGTCTGAGAACAGCCAGTCCTACGAAGTTGTACACCTGGCTTGCTGGTATCAGTGCGCCCTGGCGGAGACCCTGGATGGTGACGGTCGTCGTCGCGCCCTCGACGACGCCCTTGCATTTGCGGAACGCCTGCCCCGCTTGGCCCCGCTGGCCGACCGGAACCCTCGCCGGTTCTTTTCCCGCATCCGCCTCGATATTGCCGAGCTTATGGATGATCACGCCGAGATGGAACGGTGGGCGGAGGAAGTGCGCATTCCTTTCTATAGGAAGATCTTGGCTAATCTTCGGCGGAATCCCAAAGGCCGCCGCGTCCGCCTGCCATTCCCTCGCGCCATACAGAAGCACGAAGCCTGTCTTCCCACCAGCCTTGCCTCTGCCCTGGCCACCCTGGGAGAACATCTCGATCCGGATGTCATGGCTTCGGAAATTACGTTCGGCGGAACATCGCAGTGGGCGGCGGCGGAATGGCTGGAGAAACACGGGTTCACGGTCCGGTTCTTCGCGGTCACTCCGGATACGGCCACCAACCTCATCAAGAATGGAATAGGTTTCGTGCTGACGCTTGAAGGAGATGACAACGCTCATGCGGTCGCGGTCGTGGGCTTGGACGAGGCAGCGGGAACTTTGATTATCCACGATCCCATGGCGTACCGCACCGCCGAGTATCTCCTGGAAGGTTTTGCAGGAAATTGTGGACCTCTGGGAATGAAGGGCATGGCCGCTGTTCCCTCGGAAAAGGCAGCATCGCTCGATCAACTATTGCCGGAGAATGATGTCGCCATCATGACTGCGGCGCACTTGCATCAGAAAATTCTTGCTCTGCAGGGACCGACCGCAGCCCGCGAGATTGTCCGTGATGTCGCGGAGAAACTTCCTTCTCATCCAGGAACTCGCTTGCTACGCGCAATTCAGGCTGCCGAGGACGGCCACACGGGAGAAGCGTTACTCGGCTTCCAGCAGTTGCTGAACGAGTTCCCGAATTCCCCCTTCTTGCGGTCTCAATTAATAAGGGCTTGCCGGTCGCGAGGAAACACGGCGCTGATGCGGGAGACACTCGCTGCAGTAGTCGAGCGAAGCATCATGCCCGGAGTTCAATCGCAACAGGACTGGCTCTTTCCA
Source organism: uncultured Acidobacteriaceae bacterium (assembly GCA_963789205.1). Taxonomy (GTDB): domain Bacteria; phylum Acidobacteriota; class Terriglobia; order Terriglobales; family Acidobacteriaceae; genus Acidiflorens. The sequence continues at coordinate 191,097 of CAWBJV010000003.1, read as the reverse complement.
CCAGCCCAGTATGTTGCTGAATATGCCGACCTGTTGCGTTTCTCAGCTGAGTCCCGTCAGAACGCTAGTGCCCTGCTCCATGGACTCATCCGGCGCCAACCCCTGTCGGCGGACGGATGGCACGTACTTGGCGACCTCCGTTGGAACGAGCGCGATATGGAGCAAGCTCTGCTGTGTTTTCGCATTGCCTCCTGCCAGGCCACCAGCAACGAGCACTATGCCCTTGCCTATGGCGGTGCCTTGGCACGAAACCATCGGGAAGAAGAGAGTTTTTCCTGGCTTGAGAGTCGGGTGCGGAAGTTCGGCAGCTCGTCGCGAGCCGTTGGAACTTGGATCAACTGGATTAGATCCTTGGAAGAATGGGGGCACCCGGATCGCGCCCTCTCCGCCTGCACCGAGGCGCTGGCCCAGCATGGTAGTGTGCCGGAATTGCTGGGGTTCGTCGTTCCATTCCTGGCCCGTATGGGACGCTGGCAGGAAGCCGAAAAGCATTTGGGCCTTCTGGAAATGACGGGTAACCTCCCGCTGTTTCGTGAAGCGGCTGTGGGGTTCTATCGCCTGCGCGGTGATTTGCCACGATCCATCGAGCACGCCGAGGGTTGGATCCGCGAAGTGCCGCGCCACATGCCGGCTCGCTACGCGCTGGTTGATTTGATTGGTAAGCGCGATGGTGCCCGGCGAGCGCTGGAGCAGGCCTCACATTGGTTGGCAGAGAGCCCTGGTCATGACGAACTTGAGGAGCTCTATTACCGGCAATTGGCCGGGGAATCGAAGCGCAAGAGATATTCCTTGCTGTCCCGCCGGGTAAAACGCAACCCAGAAGATGGCTGGGCGTGGCGGGAACTCCTCTTCGGCGGTATTGAAGACTACGAAAGAACAAACGATCGTCGGCGCGTGAGACTCCGGGCGCGCATCCTGGCTTTGCTCGAGGAATGCGACCGCACGGCCCCGGAAGATCCGGCGACCATCCGCGTTCACGCGCGGTGGCACGAGGCTTGTGGTCAGCGGACCGAGGCCGTCGCCGCTTGGCTCGATTCGATCGATCGTGATCCGATGGGCTCCTACGGCTACCAACGGGTTTGGGAATGCTCGGCTGGCTTTACGGCGGAGCAGCGCCGAGAACTTTGGGAACGGATCGAGCCGATTCTCCTGCGCTCGCCCGGGCATTTGGCGATTGCCCGTGACGCGGTGCCCCTGCTCGCCCAACGATTCGGCGTCATCGTGGCCGAGGAAGCCGTCTCGCGCTGGAACCGGCTGCGTCCGGACGATCCGGAGATCGCCGAGTCCTTTGCTGACCTCTTGTTGGACCATGGCCAGGGCCGCACCGATGCAGAGCGCGCATACACACTGCTGCATCCCGCGGTCGATCATTTTCCATTCCACCTTGGCCTGCGCTTCTCGCTGGTACATGCCTGTCGCAAACTGGGAAGACTCACCGAGGCAGAGGACGGTTTGCGTGAGATCATTCGCCGTCATCCCGATAACTCGGGCGCTCGAATCCAACTCGCGTGGGTTCACGAACTTCGCGGTCAACCCGACGAAGCTCGCAGTCTGCTGGAAGATGCCTGCGCAAACGACCCCCAGAATAAGCAGGTCTCCGACGCCCTCATCCAGATTCTGATCCGCCATAACTCTTTCGATCGGGCCAGGAGCATGATTCGCGAGCTCTCGGAACGGGCGCCTCGCGACATCAACTGGCGCGACCGTGCCATTCGCTTGTTGTTGGATTGCGGCGACGAAGAGGGAGCGGTGGCAGCGGCACGCGCCGGCGCGAGCGTCTACCCTCGCGGCGCCTACCTGTGGTTTCTGCTGGGCGCCACCCTAAACAAGCTGCGGCGATTTGCGCAGCGGGGCGAAATCGAAGCATGCTTCCGACGCAGCCTGGCACTCAACTCCGTATTCTTCGAGGCCGCGGACCAGTTATCCATTCTCTTGGTGGAGCAGCGCCGTTACGAGGACGCTGAACAAGTGATGCAGAATATTCGGCCCAGGCTGGCCGACTCATCGCCGCCTCAGGGCCGACTGGCGTGGATTCATCGCCAGCAGGGGAAAGCGCAGGAATCGCGTGAAGAAATGGCCTTCGCGGTTCGGGCCTATCCTTGGTACTTGTGGGGATGGAGTTTGCTGGTCGACTGGCTGGTTGAAGACCAGGCTTGGGAACAGGCTCGTGAATTGATTGGCAAAATCCCGGAAGAACTCCGCACCAATCCACAATTCCGAAAGCAGCGCCTGGTCGTACTCGAAAAGGCAGGCCTTCCCGTCAATGAACTGGATGCGGAATGGAGTGGCCTGCTCCGCGATTTCCCTGATGAAGTTCCTCTCCACCTTCATCGTTACGATTTGCTGCGAGCGGCAAAGCGGGTTCCCGAGGCGCACGCCGTTCTGAATTCAGTCCGCCCCTCGGACCCGGACAATCCTTACTATCTCGCCCGTCTGGTCGAGGTCCGCGCACAAGAAAAGAAACTCGACGAAGCAATTGCGGCCATGCAACGCATCTTCAATGCGGAAGCGGAAAACTCCGTTTGGCCTGCCGACTACGCCTGGGAAGCGCTCAAGAAGGCCGGGTTTGCGGACAGAGCTTACGATGAGGCGCGCCGGTCGCTGGAGAAACAAGTACGTCCCACGCCCCGGGCATTCTTCATTCTGTGTTCCCATGCTCTTGAGTTAGCAAAGACCGAAAAAATCATTCCGCAGTCACGGTGGTCAAGCTGGTTTCCGGACGGCGGGGTCACCGAACTGTTGAGCTTGCTCAAACTCGCCGATCGTACCCCCTGGATTGATGGAACTCATCGCGCCCAGGCCCTTGACCGGCTCAACAGCGTCGGTCACTACCGGCTGGTTATCAATTATTGGAATAAACACAGGGGTGAAGTTGAAGCGGACGTCTCTACCTGGTCAGAAACGGGTCGCGCACTCGTTTCTCTGAAGCGAAGAAATGAGACGCGCAAACTTCTCTCTTCGTGGCGCGGACGTCGCGGAGTAAGCATGTGGGTGGTGGCCAACTATGTCACCTGTCTTTCGGCGCTTCGCCCAACCCAATCGAGGGAAATTGTCGCATCCTGTGGCGATGCCCTGCGCGATCTTCCCCACGACCACTGCGCCCGTTTCCTGGCTCATGCCAGGGCTGAAGCTTGTGCTCTCCTCGGAGATCGGCAAGGTCTTCGCCAGACCTGGCAGCAATATCGCAGTTACTTTGATTGCAAGGAGAACAAAGAGGAGTGGTTCCCGGTAGGGCGCCGGCATCTGCTCGCGGATATTCCGATGGCGGTGCGCTTCCTGGAGCAGAACCACTCTGTCTTGTATCGCAAGATGGTTTGGGGATTACGCTGGAGACACATCGTGAGGTTTCGGGCTAAACGACTCTCGGTCGGTGATTCCTTCACAATTCCGTGGTGGTTATTGTGGCTGATCATCTGGATTGCAATTCAAGTACTGCTTCGGAACTCATGAGTTGGGCAAGCCCGCAAATCAGACCCTTGTGGACTCGGCTCGGATGCGTTGGCGGGCCCACAGGAAGTAAACAGGGATTCCGCTCGCGATCAAGAGCAGTCCGGCGACCGACGGAAGCGGTCGCGCCTTCAGCATATTCACCAAAAACCAGCACGCGATCGCCACGAACAGTGCCGGGGTTACTGGGTATCCCCACATCCGATAAGGACGTGCCAGGCCCGGCTGCTTATAGCGCAGTACAATCACACCCGCGACCATCAGGCCATACCAGAGCCACATCGCGAACATCGCGTAATCGAGGAGAGTTTCATAGGTGCCGCTCACGACGAGCACCGCCGCCCAGATGCCTTGAGCCAGGATCGAAAACCCAGGCGTTTGATACCGCGGATGCACCTCGGCGAACTTCCGAAAGAAGAGGCCATCGCGCGCTTGGGCGAAATAAATCCGCGGACTGGTAAGAAAGCAGCCATTCAGGGTCCCGATGATCGACACGAGGATAATCAGCGCAACCAGGCTGCCTCCGCTGGAGCCGAGGACGCGGTTGGCCACGGTGGCGCCGACGTGATCGCTCGCAGCGATTTCGGCGATCGGGAGAACGCGCAAATAAGCCACGTTCGCCAGCAAGTAAATGGCAATGCATGCGACCGACCCAAGGGTCAGCGCGAGAAACACATTCCGCTGCGGGTTGCGGATCTCGCCGGCAACGAAGCTCAGCTGTACCCAGCCGTCATAGGCCAGCAGCGATGCGATCAGCGCGACGCCGAAGCTGCTGACGGAGAATCCGCCGGCAACTCCTTCCGGAGCCGACGCTGATTTGCAAAGGTCATTTTTCTCTCCTGGATCAGTAATGGTCCGGCAATGAAAGAAATCGAAGCCGTCAGGGCGTTCAGATTTGCCCTTCGTGTTCTCACCCGTCCCTATTCAGATAGAAAACCTTACAAAAAATCTTGACTCAGCTCAGAGTTCCGCGAAGCCGTTTCTGGACCGTCCAGGAAGCTGAGGCAGGCAACTAACGGATAGCTGACGAATCCTGGCACAATCTGCGCATAGCGCCGGCATGAGACTTTGCTGAACGTTCGATAGGGCGTAGAGCTCGGTGATTTCGCTGAGACTTAGTCGCACCAGTCTTATTCCGCCTTCGATCTTACAAACAGCAGCCAATGTCCATCTGCGGAGAGGGACGGCTGCCCGCAATTGACGCCATCGCATTGGCTGACGTCTACTGGCGTCTTACTGTCCACTTGAAGGAAGACGTCTTGCCACTCCACCGTGCCCGAGAGCGCTTTTTTGCTCTGTTTCTGCACATAGATATGACGCTCGCCATAAGTCCGCGACCATCCTGCCAGATCTTCCACCATTTGCAGATTTTCGCCGGAAGAAGGGTCGTAAGGAAGCAGCGTCACCTTTCCCGTGCTAACTGTCAGCTGTCCTACGCGAGGATGTCCGCCGGCAGCGTCGGCCCGCAAAAGGATGAGGACGATTCCGGCGTCTTCGGAACTGGCTCCCACCAGCTTCAGAATGCCATCAACGGAATAGAGGCTCTTGCCGTCTCCGCCCGCCCTTGGGGACCGCACCACCTCCGAACCGCGCAGCGCGAGTACGTCCTTGTTCCCAGCCAGAAAAATCGGAGAGCGGTAGTCCTCGCTCGAAGTCAACTGGCGCGTGGTCTTGGCCTGAAAGTCGGCCAGCCATAGCTGTCCGCTGGTGACCTCGTCGCCGGGGCCTTTGAGCGTGCCCGGACTGTCGGAGATGCCGAGAAACTTCAGAGCCTTCTCGATGAAACTAGTCCTTGGCTTTGGCTTGCCAGCAGGAGCATTCTTCTGGGCGAGTCCCGACGAGGCAATTACAAGCAACATCAAGAGCAAGCAGGCGATGGGTCTACGCATAACTTTCTACCTCGGACAGGGGCGGGATTCGACGTGCTTTCCGCTGAACAACACACAAAATATATCGTCGTAAGCGACCACCCTAACCCTGGCATCTTTCCTAGGCATGGTAACAATCATGCGCTGGTCTTGAGCATCACGTACAAAATAGGTGATCGCATCTTTGCTGTCCCACAGCAGCCAGGCGAGTTGCCCTTCCGGAGGTTTGTCGTTCGCGTTGAGTTCCGCTACTCGCGGAAGCTGCTGAGTGGAGATCAGGACTCCGTAGTTGACCGGCAGCAACAAGAATTCTACTGCAAACAGGAAGACCAAAACGCTCATCCAGAAGCGGGATGCGGCGGTGGTGGCAGTGCCGCGGTGCGACACATAAAGAAGGAGGCCGCCCGTGAGCAACGTGCCTGCAACCATGCCGCTGAAGTAGAGCGCGAGTTTGCCATCGCTGGTCAGGAGCACGGAGCTGGACCAGTCATCGGGCAATTGCTTGCGTAGCAGCAGATTGCCAAAGGCGAAGCACCTGCGCAGCACGAATTGGATCAACGCCACTGCGAATACCACGCCCAGCAGCGGGAGATGGAGAGGTGCGGCGCTCCAGGACGATCCCCAGCGTGCAATGCGGTCCTTGCGGGACACCGGTACAAATTTGTACGGCCAGTATCCGATGGCCGCCATGACCAAAAGGATGATGAGAATGTTCGGCACCGCCGTCACCAGGTACACCACAAAGCGGCAGCCAGCGAACAGGTACTTTTCATCGAAGATGTCGAGGCTTAAGGCCACACCGTAGGTGCTGAGTTGGAAGCGAAGGGTGAGATAGCCTAGTAGGTAGAGAACGAAGGAGCCGAGGGCGGCAAATGCCGTCCACTTTCCTGCCAAGCTTCCCAGTTTCTCCGTGAATTCGTTCCAGAGTTCGAACATACTATTTTCCCGTCATGACAAACGGCGCCCAGAAGAAGGGATGCCGGTACTCGGGACGCGATTTCACCGCAATGAGGGCCAACCGTGCCGCTTCCGCGGGCTGGCTGCGCTGCCCCTCCTGGTAAAAGGTTTCCATCCACAAGCGCGTGGATCCGGCATTCACCTCCCACTCGGAAAGCACCAGCCTACCCGCGCCGGCATAGAGCAGCGAGCGCACCATACCCAGAACTTCGTTGGCGTGCGTGGCCTCGACGCGACCGGTTTCGCAGGCGCTCAGCACCACTAAACTATTCTTCTGCAGGGGCAGGCCAAACATCTCCGCCGCCGTCAACCGCCCATCGTCGGCGGCCGCTTCCTTGAACTGGAGGTATGAAAGCAGCGGATCCCTGCTATTGAAGCTCCCGTGAACTGAAAAGTGCACCACGTCATAGTTACTCACCCATGTCTTCACATCAGCTTTGCTGGCGGCTTGTTGCGCCACCACTTTGCTGCGCCCCGGATAAAGTCTGCCGATGGCATTCACTTCATCGCTGGCCTCGTGGATCGATGGATCAGCCACCGCCAGCAAGCGTCCGTTCTTAAGGGTTGACTTGTTCTCCAGGTTTGCCAACACTGTCGCGCTGGGCGCATACGAGATCGCAAAAGTCTCGCCCAGATACTTTCCAGTGGAAGGATCTTGCAGCGCCTGAAAGGGGATCGAGTTGAGTTCTTCGTGCGGCACCAGGACGAGGCGACGGCTCCTGATCGAAGCCAGCATCGGCTGGATGAGATACAGAAACAACTGGCGCGAAGTGTCTTCGTCAAAGCGTGCGTCCTGAGCGTTGCGGCGGGCGACGAGGCTGTCGTGCAGAGCGGCCGCCTTATTTATGAGCTGAACATGCGGCAGGAACACGTTCTTCACCTCGACCCCGCCAGCATTAATGTGCCAAAGGATTAGGGCGTGTTCCATAACGACGTAGTAAAGAACGTCGTAATCCCCTTCCGCAGCTGATCGTTGCACACTGGCCAGCGTCGTGGGTTGAGCCGTCGTCAGCTCCTTGAGCTTGGGAGCTTCTTTCGCGATGCGGACTTCGAGCTGCTCATACTGTGCCTGCAGTGCGGCGATTTTGCCCTGAAGCTCCACAATCTGCTTGGTGTTCTTGTCTCGATCTTGAGTGCCGGTCAGGTTGAAAAGTTTCTCTTGCTGCGCGGCAATGTTGGTGTTCAGCGCTTGCAGGTCCGAGAACAGCGTTTGCTCCTGTTTGGTTGCGAGGCTCAAGGGACGGCTGGCAAGGAGGTCGGCCATGGCTCGCGAACGCGAACGCTCAAAAATGGAAAAGGCTTCCGCATACTGCTTGCGGTCCAGCGATATCAGCGCGGGGCGGTAGAAGCAGGGAAGCTTGTCTTCCATGAATGCGACCCGGGCCTCTTCGTTGCCCAGCTTCCTACGATCTTGTTCCAGCAAGTCATCGGCTTGCAGATATGCCGCCAAGGCGGCCTGGCCGTCTCCCTTCATTTCCGCGTATTGGCCCTCGAGGCAGAGGTCCGAAGGATTAACAGCTTGCACGGTCAGTCCCTGCCGTTGAAGACGAGCCTGCCAATCCCGCAGTTCCTTAACGGCACTTTCAATCAACGGAAGCGTGGCAGCATCCATGGCGCCGGCCGCGAAACGCTCCGTTACCAGTACGTCCTTGGGCTTCTGTGGGCTAAAGAGCTTCGTATTGGTAACGGTCTGGTCACCACGCTGCATTGACTGGAGCATGGTTTTGCGGGTATCCAAATCTTTTAGAAAGTTTTGGAATATTTGCGAAAAGTACGTGTAACCCAGTTCCTGAGTAATGGTCAGGGCCTTCTGGTAGTCGGTTCGCGCCAGTTCAATTGATTGATAGCAGATGTCGAAGTTACGCTGATAGTCGCACTTCCGGACGATCTGTTCGTAGATGTCGCCGCGATCCATATAGCCGAGGTAAAGCTTTTTTTTGTCATCAATCTGGCCGCTCATTTCCAGAGCACGGTCCAGGTAGTCGCCCGCCGCTACCAGGTTGCCGCGCTTCACCTCGACCTCGCCAGCGGTATCGAGGGCTTCGAAATAGAAGTTCTTGTTGCCGCAACTCGCACCGAGGCGGACGGCCTGGCGTGCGTGCTCTTCGGCTGCGTCAATCTCGCCGACCTGCAACTCGGCATAGGAAAGATTCGAGAGCGCCGTGGTCTGATAGTCGGTACGATGGGCGAGCTTGGCCAGTTCGATCGCCGATTTGTAGGTTTGCGCCGCCTCGCGGAATTGGTTCAGCAGCCGCTGGATGGTGGCTATCTTGACCGTGCTCAACGACGCGCCGGCATAATCTTTCTGCTGCAGGAAAAGATCATAGCTGGATTTCAGATCGACTTGCGCCGCCGCCAAATCTGAGACTGTGCTCTTGGCATCTCCAGTGCGGCGGACGTAATCGGTCCAATGGTCGATCTTGGCGATGCCGCTGTCTTGCAGCGACTTTGGATCACGGCTCGCTTGGCCGAACGCCAGCGGCAATACAGCCGCCAGCATCAGGAAGCGATAGACCCGGCGAGCACGCTCTTTGGTTGGTTCCTGAATTACCATCGCGCCCCCTTTTGGCCAGTACCAGGCGCAGATCCCACGAGGCCAGTGCTCGCTGGTCGATACCCGAGCACTCATTGCCTCGTTTCAACAGGTCCCGTGTCTCACGCGTCAAGCGCGTCCCAATTTCAGCTCGATTTACTTCTCCCTTGAGTGTTTTCTCGCAGGACTAGACAAGCTGGTATTCTAATCCAGAAAAATGGGCCATGTGCGCCCGTTGGAGAACTCGGCCAGATCAAGTACAACCGGCTACAGGTGAGGTCCTCCGTTCCGAGTCCAACGGGTTGGGCGCGTCGCAAGCCGCATCCAATTGAGCAGCGCCAGAATGGCCCGTTGGAGGGCCAATGGTCTCGAACCCCGTTTCAGGGACAAAATGAAGGGCTCTCCGCCGAGCATCATGATCCATCCTATGGCTCTCGTGCGAGCTACGCCTCGACAGCTGCATACAATCAATGTGTGACAAGAACTCGATGAACCAAAGAATCAAACCTGGGATCATCGCACAGGGGGTCGACCAATGGTTCCACTTTGAGGTACAGCATGTGCTCAGATCGATCTTGGTAGCTCTTTTGAAGCCACGCAAATGCCTGGTCTTTGTCTCCGAGCGCAATGTACACAACCGCACCCACGATGGAGCGACATAGCGCGTCCGCGACGCGGTCTTAAGAATCGCCAATTGTTTCCGCGTTGGACGTGCGGCCTGCCTTGGCGGAGCCTGCTGGGAGGTCCAGAGATCATGCCGCCTCGCGATGCAATGCCCTTCGAGGAAGTTTGCCGGTATTCCAGTCGTGCGGTCAGCCTGAGAAAACGCGGGCTAGCGGAGGAATCCATCAGGCAAGCCTTCTTTTCCGCCCGCTCCCAAGCGCCGTTGCGGGCGCTGATACGCACGAGGCGCCAGTGGTTTCGACGATGCCATGATCCATTTCGGGCAGTGGCAACGTCTGTGATAGGAATCAGTTTGCGCGCAAGGAGGGTAGTGACGAGTGTAGATGTACGAAACTGAGTAGCTGGTTGTAACCTACTAAATCTACAGATTTAAGATTGGTGCGGAAGGGGGGATTTGAACCCCCACGCCTTTCGGCGCCACCCCCTCAAGATGGTGTGTCTGCCAGTTCCACCACTTCCGCTTTAGAATCAATCACTTAGGAACAAATAAAAGTCTGCCAGTTTCCAAACTATGTCACATCTTATCAGATACTTAGCGTCACTGGAAGACTTCTGCATGCGTTTTTGTATGCTCCTTTGTAGAGCAACTTTAAGGGGCGTACGATCCGGACTGGACGGGCTTGTAAGCCGAACTGGACGTAGACGGCCAACTCTCCAGCCTTTAAGGCGTGCTCCTTGGATTCCAGGGTTTGCAGTATCTTTGCCATTCCAGCGACGCCGTCGCTTGCCAGACTGAACCGATAAGCCGAGTTCGCCATAGTCAACTCCTAACCGCTACGGAGATTCGGTTCTACCGAGTGTCGATTTCGGTCAAAACTCCACGAAAATCCCAGAATTCCGATGGCCTGCTGCTGCAAGTTGAGCAGTCGAATCGCAAAGGTTGATGTGCAGGAGGATCTGGTTCGGTTGGGAACCGGGATCGGTCTGGAAACAAATGCCGAGCCATCCGTGCTGCTCGTTGTTGCCTTGGTAGTTGCGAGTTGCAACAGTGTCGGCAAAGACGAAGAAGCGCGTATCATTCCCACGAGCCGGATTTAGCCGGTCGAGCAGAAGCTTGTACTCATGGTCGAGCATGTCCAGAATTCGCTCTTTTGAGACGTAGTGTTTTCAGCCACCTTATAGCCGTCACATCATCCGGCCGTATCTCCAGCTTCATTCCGGTTTCTTTCTTATATTCTTCCCGTTCAGAAAGCCCAGCGCAGGGAAAACGTCGCATTGTTGGCGCGAAAATATCGAGGATCGGTAGGTCCTACAAATGATTTCTCCCCGTACTGGTAGTAATTCCACACCACCCTTGCCGTCAGATCATGGCCAATGTCGACGCTCAGATTGGCCAGCGGCTGGTGGTAATTGTATTGCAGTGAACCGAACGGTTGCAGAGCGTTGAACTGTGGTGTCTGTCCGCCAACACTGGTGATACTGTAGCCCACTTGAGTAGTAATGCGAGCATGCGGCTTAAACATCACCGATCCCATGCCATAGTGCGTGTTACTTGTGTAGAACCCATCGGTGAGCAACGGGTTCTTGCTGTCGTTGTAGCCGTTCGCGGTGCAATCTCCCGCTTTCGCGACCACAGAGAGCGAAGTGTCGGAGTCGCTAAAACAAATGAGGGCATTCTGCTTGGAATCGTTGTAGTTGTAGGCGAAATCGAACCCGAAACGCTCGCGGGGCGTAAGGTTCGCCGTGAATCCATAGTTGCGATTGTGCGCACGATAATCGCTTAAGGTGTCGCCGTTGGAAGCGTCCCAGAGATTGATGGAAGCACCAATCACTGCCCAGGGTTTTGGAGTGTAGTTGCCCTGAATCCGGTAGCGATCTTCCTTGCGCGGTCCAATGCGCACGATAGCGTCGTCGTTGTTGGTGTGCTCCCAGTCGAAATTGAATCGGAGGTTCGGTTTAGGCTTTGCCCAGAATGCGAGCAGGGGTGTGTATTCGTGGATGACAACGCGATCCTCGTCTCCAGTCGTGAAGTCAAGGATGTGATGAAACACCTTGTCGCCATATCTGAACCCGATGCGACCTCCAAAGTGCTTCGACGCATCCCACACGAAATCGATTTGGTTCCTCTTCCAGTTCTGGTTGAATGACAATTGGTTGGAAGTATCGGTTACGCTCTGTGTCGTATTGCTCAGCGGAGTGAGCAACGAGCAGGTTGCAGTATCAGCGCATATCCAGTCGGTTTCGGTGGAACTAAAGCTCTCCGGGATCCGGTAACTCCAGAAGCGAAACGTATCGACGAGCCGGAGGTGCTCTGACAAGTGCAAGGTGGCGCTGAAGTCGAAGACATTTGAAATTCGGGTCGCCCGACCGGGGCCGACGACTATTTCCTGGCGGATGCCTGAGCGCTGCATGAGTCCGTTGAAAAATTCATCCACAGGAGCGTTCATGTCGGCCGAACTGTAGGCGTAGGATGCGGTTAAATCCAGCCGTTGGAAGTAAGTGCTGTGCAGACTCAGGCGTTCGGTCGGCGAGGATGTGCGGGTGCGATTCGTGCGAGTGTAATCGAAGTACGCATTGCAGGCGGTATTAGTCAGCGTTCCTGTGGAGTCGATCAGACTGGTTGCCGGCGGAGTAATGGCGCAGGGGTTTTTGTTGGCCGTGTCGATGGGAAGGCCAAGTTCTACGGTGCCCGGCGTTCCTGGCAAGAGCGCCTGGGCGAACGGAGCTAACTGCCAAGTTGTATCTCCCTTGTAGTAATCGAGGAATTGGTCATAGCTGATGACTGTGCGCGGCAGGATCTTCAGGTCTGCCCCAAAGCGATAGGATTTGAGGGTGGTATTCCAGTCTTGGAACAGCAGCCCGTCCGTACCCTCATGGACGCTGGAATACGATGGCCCGGTCATATTATTGTGCGAATACCCGATTCGGAAACTAATCGCCGACTGTGGCAAAACTGCAGAGCTTTGTCCTAGTTCGGTCTGCCCTGCCAAGAGTATTGCCACGCTACGGTCCTCACTGAGCCTTGCCGTTTCAATGAAAATCAATTGTCCACCAACGTTGACTACATGGCCCGGCAGAACAGCAAAATTGCAATCCGCTTCTTTCTGGCTCGTTTCGTGGCGGTTCCGCATTTTCCACTTGGGCGTACCGCGTTGCCGTGAACACCGTACTGATGAAGTCGCGTCGAAAAACCCCACCAGTGGTTTCGCTCGATGAACCCGTATCCAGAAACTCGCCATCTCTCAAACGCGAGGTTGAGAAGGAGGATCTTAACCTCCGTGGAACGATTGATCGCATTGTATTGCGTCACGCCATCGAAGAGTTGCCCAGAGGATGTCGGCAGATCTTCGAACGGCACGAGATTGAGGGATACGAGCATCATGAGATTGCCGAACAACTGCAATGCTCCATCGGAAACTCGAAATCACAGCTCCACAAAGCGAAGAAGACGATGCGAAAACTTCTGTTTCCGCAGAGGAGAATCTCCTGAGTGCCCCGGGGAAAGAATCTCTTTAGGCCCTTTTCAGCAAGCGCGCAATCCCAACCAAAATTACCGCACCATCAAGTTCTGAGCCGTGATAACGCCGACGATCGATTGCCAGCGCACCGTAGTTGGAGACGTTTGTGCGAATGACGCCGAAGCGCCAAGCAACAGACAGATGCTTGCAAGTAATGTTTTCACGGGTTCCAATCCTTTTCTTGGGGGAACCGCAAAAGACATGCGCTAGAATTCTTGTCTTGAAGGTCGGTTGGTTTGGGCGAAGAAATTTCGAAGCGCGGCACCCCTGGCAGTGTATGCGTTTTTGTATGCGCTCGCTACACCCTTGGGTTGTCTTCGCTTGATCGGGGCAAGTCACGCATTCTCAGTAAGTGATACGATCACCAGCTACTTGATTGATTGGCAGAAACTTACTGACAATGAATGATTTATGGGATTTCGATGGTGTGTCTGCCAGTTCCACCACTTCCGCTTTAGAATTAATGGTGTACAAAGACTCTTAGAAATATCAAAAGTCTACAAGTCTCTTCACTGACCTATTTGTTTCACAAAAATTAGCCTCGGTGTCTGCAAACACAACAAACTTTAGTCCACGGCAGGTCATCTCCCCCTCGGTTCCTCTCTGGAGTCTTTTCGAATGCGTTCACTTCCGCATTCCAAAGAACTCGATCCCACTCCACAGTTCAAGGCGACAGCCAAGCTGGGCGAGTTCCTGGAAGCCCGCTTTCTCCCAGTCGTTCTAGAACACGGCGGCGGTGCGCCCGGCCGCATGTTTGAGGACAGAGTAGTTTGTCAGGCGGATCATCCCTGTGACGTGTGAACATCCCCACACTTGAGTGCGCCGCGCGCCAGAGCCTACGGACGCGCAAACTTCGCGTCATCTACGGGGACATTTTGCGTAACTTGGAGCAAATGGATGTCCAGCGTTCGATTAGGCCGGGTAATAACCAGGTGCAGAGGAACTTGTACGCCATCGAATGTTTTGTAATCACCGTAGTCGATCTGGGTGGGATTAAGACCGAGGGGCGACGCGGCAAAACGCAGCTGCCGGAGTAACAGCCCGGTCTGCCGATCGAAATACAGCTCCAGGGGCGGACCAGACGAGTTCATGGCAAATAACACGATCGCGTCGTGCTCCCCAACTTTTTCTGTCCTTATGACTTTCAACTCCTGGAAGTTCTTCTTCACATTGATTGGGAATTGCAAATCGGCGTCCAGCTTCGCGCCTTGGATGTCCGCCTGAGGCATGTCCTGAACAGTGCCTGCCGGGGACCTGAGCCATCCGTTCTGACCATCCAATACCGCGGAGCTGTCTCCCGCGGCCAAGTGCACAATCATGGCCTGTCGGAACGGTGATTTGGAAAGGATATCAACAGGAAAACCAGGCCCGACGGCGAAAGTAACCGTTCCGCTTTCGACGCGGCTCGAAACATTCTGGACTGCGGGGGCGCCTCCAACTGCTTGTATGTACTTTTCGATCACATCGGACGCCGATGGCAAATCGGTGCGACCCGCAGCCGCTGGGTCCGCTGCCAATCGAGCCTCGGAAACGTACAGCGCCTTGCTGTCCACCATCGGTATACTCACGGGCTTCGCAGAACCGCGGTGGCACGTATAACAAGTAACAGCTCGTTCACCCTGAAATTGGGTCGTATTAATGGCGAACATCATCTGCATCATCCGGCGGGCGGTTTGCTTCGACTGTTTGTCGTCCTTATCGAAGGCATCGCGAACATGGCAGAACTCGCACTCGACGCCCAATGATGCCGTTATGAACTGCATCGCCGGAATCAGCTGGTCCGGAGGAATGTCCTTCAAGACTTGGAGGTTCTTAAACCTTGGCTGCGCAGCCTTCTCTTGCGCATTCACCGATGTATCTCGCAGCCCAAATCCGCAAAGGAAAAGCGGACACATCCATGCCAGGTTCAGGCCTGCGATACGCGCCGCTCTCAGAATGCTTCTGCTCGGATTACTCATTCGGTGAACTGGTCTCCGTGCACTGCTATTTTGTGGTCCGTGAAGTCGGTATGCATGGAAGGAATCGTATATTTCGGCATATGGCAAGTCACACAGTCGTGGTTTGCAACCTTGCAGATCCCGATCGCATGACCTCGGTCTTTCAATCCGCTCGCTGGCGAATGGCAGCTCACGCACACTTTGTCGTAGAAAGTAGCATCTTGCACTCGGGGTTTGTGGGTGTCGTGGCACGCTATGCAGGTGAGTCGCGCATCGCCATTTCCCCAGCAGCGGCTTTGCTCTAAACGGTATGCAGGAAACCGCAGGTTAAAGATCCCAGTTATGAAGCTTTGGCTGACATCGGCAGAAGTACGGTGACAGGCACCGCAGAAATCCACCGAGTCAGCCGGGGTGAGGCGCGCAGGATTGAGAATGAACGTCGGAGTCCTCGCATCATGTTCCAGGCTCATCTGCGCCACATGCTGCACTCCCGGCCCATGGCATGCTTCACAGGTGACGCCCGGAATCAATCGTTCGGGATGAAATTGACCATCCGTGCTTGCGGCCGTGGAGTGGCATCCAAAGCACAACGGAGGCTCGTCAGGGGACATGCGCCGGCCGAGCGCAGTCTCGATGCGCGTAGGCGAAAACCGAGTCCTTCCGGTTGTCAGGTCCAATCCGTTTAGTTGCCTGTAGTAACTCACCCGGCTCTCAAAATAGATTCCGTTCTGCTGATACAGAAAAGTATCCCCGAACTGTCGGTCGCCGAATACCCAGCTCAAGGCCTCCGAGGCGGACTGCTGGCCGTTGGTGGTCGAATACTCTGCCCCAGTGGCCGTCTGCGAGAGTGAATAATCGTAGGACCCGGTACGAAAGTGCATTGCGTGCGGAATATTTGTGAACGCATCTGCCGTCGCCGGTTTCACTGCATGGGCCATAGGCGTATTCTTCTGCGTCTCAACTATATTCTGATGGCAGCGTGCACAAGTGTCCGAGCCTACATACTGATCGCGCGCGGGAGTTCCCTTGGTTGGCCACCAACCGGGATCGATCACCCGAATTTCAGTTGCAATACTGACTTCGTGGCTCTTACTCGACGCCGACTCTACGGATATTCGGAAGGCGCGAGGCGCCACTAAAATGATCAGGAGCAGGACGCCAGGAACCGAGACAGACCTCAACATATTCCGGATTCTAGTCTGATTACCTCAACGGCGGCTAGCAACTCAAGCTACAGTTGCGAGGGAAATCAATGGTTCGCGGTCGCTGCGGAGGCGGGAGGGTCCGGCTTTAGCGGCGGAGGCAGCGGGACGCGAGCGGTGATCCCTTTGCCCTCCGTGATTGTGTAGATGAAATCGGCGGGGACATCGCGCAGCCTATCCGTCTGGCCGCTGGGCCAGGAAACTTCCACCGTGTCCATCTTGTCAGCCGCGGCCAGGCCGAAGTGCAGCCGCAGGTCGTTCTGCGAAAGATAGCTGGCGCCGCCCCGAACTTCATTGAACTGCATGACTCCGGCGGCGTGAATGGTGACCCGTGCCCCGATGGCGGCACGATTGCTCTTGGTTCCTATCAGGTGAAAGGCAACGCGATGGCTGCTGTTGCGGGTCTTGTTGATCAGCAGCGACGGTGCCTGGCCGATGTTGAGCACCAGAATGTCCATGTTGCCATCGTTATAAACGTCGCCAAAAGCAGCACCACGGCGCGATTCGGGCGGCATATCAAACACGCCCGAGGCTTTGGAAATATCTTCGAACGTTCCGTCGTGATTGTTACGGAACATCTGCATGGGCTCTTTGTAACCAGGGCTGCCGGGGATGGCATCCACCTGGGGATAGACGTGCCCATTGTTCACGAATATGTCCACCCAGCCGTCGTTGTCGAAATCTACGAAACCGGCGCCCCATTTCACATAGCGATAACTTGGTTGGCCGAGTTTCGCCGGCCACGACATATCCGAGAAGGTGCCTCCGCCGAGGTTCCGGTAGAGATTGTCGATCTGGTCGGTGTAGTTGGTGACGAAGAGGTCTAGCTTGCCGTCATGATCGTAGTCGCCGAAATCCACTCCCATGGAGCCGAGTTCCTGGCCGTCATCGCCGAGGGCCACGCCGGCCAACATACCGACCTCCTCGAAGGTGCCGTCGTGGCGATTGTGGTAGAGGAAGTTGGGTCCGGCATCGTTCGCCACGAACAGATCAGGCCAGCCGTCGTTGTCGTAGTCGGCCCAGATTGCGCCCAGACCATAGCGGTGCTGTGGATCGTCCATCCCCGCTTTTTTGGACACGTCCTCGAAGGTGCCATCACCGCGATTGTGAAACAGGTAGTCGCCTTCGCCCGGCATCCCCCAGGGTCCGCATTGCACCAGTACGCCCTTGAAGCGGCAGAATTTTTCGTCGCTGCCGAAGGCTGGCAGATGGTTCATATCCACGTGCACATAACGGGACACGAACAAGTCCACGTGACCGTCGCGATCATAATCGCCCCAGGCGGCGCCGGTGGCAAAGCCGGTAATTCCGCCAAGCCCCGCCTTCTCAGTGACATCTTCAAACTTGCAGTTGCCGAGTCCGCGATAGAGGACGCTGTGTCCGTAGCCAGTGACGAACAAGTCCAGATTGCCGTCGTTGTCGAAATCGGCCACGGCAACGCCCATGCCCCAGCCTTTCACGGTGAGTCCGGCCTGCTCGGTGATGTTGGTGAATTTGCCGTCGGCACCCTGGTGATAAAGCGTGACCATCAGGTCGCCGCCGGCGCGGTAGCGGTCAACACTTGATCCGTTGGTTACGACAACATCGAGCCGGCCGTCGTTGTCGCAGTCAAAGAGGCCCACTCCGCCGCCCATGGATTCAACGATGTAGTGCTGCTCCTTCGAGGCCAGATGCGAAACTGTCAGCCCGACCTGCGGCGCGACATCCACGAACTGCGGAACCGGACTGGTGGAAGAGTTATTCTGGGCGGCCAACGAGCACGCGGACAGTAGCAGCACACAGCACAGGAAAAGAAGAGGACGCCGGGGCATAGATTATTGATGATAATAAATGTCAGGAGCTTGGCCATTATACTGCCGAAAACTTCTGTTTTGCTCGCCGGCACCCGCTCGTAATGGATTTATTTGTCGCCAGCACTGCCAGATGATGTCGAAGCGATGATCGCGGCCTTGTTATCTGATGAGATTCGCTGGGCGAACGTTCAGGGGATTGAAGTGTTAGTCGGCTTGGCACTCTAAACGTTCAACTGCAGTCCGCAAAGACTTCGCGTCACCAACATAAGCGCCTTGCGAAACGCGTCCGCCGCTGCCCACTTCAAAGATACCGACGATCCCCGATACGGTGCCATCCTCGAGAGTTTCTGCTCTCATCTGCTGCTGATTTCGCCCATTTTTCGAGCAACTGGCGCACTGTAAGTGAGCCTTGGGTTGTTGTGCACAGCAAGTCTAATGTCGTCGACGCCCACCGCAGAAACATCTTTTGGAACCTGTAACCCAGCCTCTTGAAACGCTCGGCTGGACCCGATCGCGGAGATATCGTTATATGAAAATATGGAAACAGAAAAATGGAAAATGGAAACAGCGCCGCCGCTAGAATATCGTTTTTTTAGCTTGACAATGCAGGACAGTTGCCGTTAAATGCTTCCCATCTTGAGTAGTTCAAAAGTATTAATCGTGCAAAATGAAGCCTGCACTCAAATGTTCTTCCCGGAGGGGTCTATGGGTTCGAGGCTGTTGAAGCTCATCGCCGTTCTAGCTGTCTCCTTAGTCACATTTCTGCCGTTGTCGTTTGCCCAGAAGACCACCGGCGATATCGACGGAACGGTCACTGACCAGAGCGGAGCTATGCTTCCAGGCGCCGCCCTGACGCTGACTGACCAGGCTAACGGAGCTGTGCGCAAGACCACGTCGGGCGCGCAGGGCAATTTCAGCTTTCTCAACCTGCCGGTCGGAACCTACACGATCAATGCGACAAAGGAAGGGTTCAAGGCGCTGGCGCAGAAGGATGTGGCAGTGCACGTTGCCACGGTGACGACGCCCACCCTGGCGTTGGAGATCGGCGCCGCCACGGAAATGGTGACCGTGGAGGCGAAGGCGGTCCTTTTGAACACGGAGAACGGCGAAGTGGGCGGTGTCATGCTGGCCGAGCAGGTGAGCCAATTGCCGCTGAACGGCCGCAACTTCATCGAACTGACCACGCTGATGCCGGGCGTTGCAGTGGGAGGAGGCTTCGACAACAAGAACAAGGGCTTGCTGGCGGGAGTTGATATCTCCTTCAGCGGCGCGCCAGCCAATGCCAACCAGTGGCAGGTGAACGGGAGTAACAATAATGACGAAGGCTCGCAGCGCACCATTCTTGTCTATCCCTCGGTAGACGCGATCCAGGAATTTAAGATCCTGCGCAACAGCTACGGCCCTGAGTATGGCGGCGCCGGCGGCGCACAGATCAACCTCGTCACCAAAGCGGGCGGGAACGGGTTTCACGGCGATGCCTACTATTACGGCCGCAACGATAAGCTCGATGCCGCGAACTTTTTCCTCGGCCAGCAGAAAGCGCAGTGCGTCGTCGGCGATCCTATTTGCGGGAAAAAGAACTACCTCCGCCGCAACGACTACGGCTACACCATTGGCGGGCCGATCAAGAAGGACAAGGCCTTCTTCTTCTGGTCGGAAGAGTGGAACAAAGAGCGCCGCGGCCAGGTGCGGCAGAATTGGCTCCCGACGGCAGCGGAGCTTGGTGGCAATTTCAACGACTTGGCGGCGGCCAGGATAGCGGCCGGCGCCGTTGTTAATCCTACTGATCCGACAACCTTTAATCTGACAAAAACCGCTTCGGGCGGTAACGTCAACTGCGGTGGGCCAGGGATGCCCATGGACCAGAGCACAACTTATCCAGACCCAAGAAACCCGCTCAAGAACACGTTTACGGTTCCATTTGGGGTCAACCCAGCAACCGGTCTCCCATTTGCTGGGGGTCCGGGCTACGTTATGCCTAACCTCAGCCCCGCCGGCCAGGCTTGGCTTTCCCAGCTTCCAACCCCGAACATCAGCAATCTCTGTGCCCAGCAGGACTGGGTATCACAGGTGGGAATTCCGCTGAACTGGCGCGAAGAGAACGTTCGCGGTGACTTGAACATCACCAAGAGAACGACTTTAATGATTAACTTCACCAATGAGTCCTGGGAGAATCCGCTGCACGGATATGAAGAAGGCGGGCTGTGGGGCGACTCGAACTTTCCGGCAGTGAGCGATGCATGGTCGCAGCCCAGCAAGATGCTGGTGGCCAAATTGACCACGACCATCGGCTCCAACAAAGTCAACGACTTTGCCTTCTCCTGGGGGGCCAACCGCATCAACATCACCCAGGCCGGCGATAATCCCCAACTGCAACAGAAGATCGTTTCCGCCATGCCCCTGATTTTCCCCACCAGCGGCAAGCTGCACTCCACCCAGCTTCCGCAACAGATTTGCTGGTGCGGAACGTATATCGGCTCCCTCGGACCGTGGGGCAACCGTCAGGACCTGTACACCTGGAAAGATGATTTCTCCTGGTCTTTGGGCAAACACACCTTCAAGATGGGCGTGCTCTACGACCATAACGCAAAGGACGAGGAACAGGGACAGGAGGCCGGCGGACTGTGGGGCGGGGCGGGTATCGTTAACGGCGGAAAGCCCGAGCTCTCAAATGGGGGGGGGGTGGTGCTGAACGGTGTGCCGCAGGGGCAGACCATTAACGGCTTTGCCTGGAGCAGCCCGACAGGCAACCAGTGGTCGGACGCGATCCTGTTGAACGCACTCTGGGGAGCGAACGAGAATGGGAGAAACCCAATCAGCGATCCTCGCTGGCGCGATACCGAGTTCTACTTTGGTGATACCTGGAAGATGACCAGGACCTTCACCTTGAATTACGGCTTCCGCTGGTCGTTCATGCCTGACGCATGGCTCGACGACAACAAGCTGTCCAGCTTTGAGCCCTACGCTTACAATCCCAATCTCGTCGATTCTAATGGCAAACCGGCTGCCAATTCTCCCTGCAACGGCGTTGTACTGGCAGCGGGGGCGCCTAATGGTTGTGCGACACTTAAATTCCAAGGCACGTTTGCTCCTGGAGGTGTTTATTCCAAGAATCGCAGCATTGTTCCCTCAAACTACCACCTGATTGCGCCGCGCGTTGGTTTCGCATGGGACGCATTCGGCCACGGGAAGTTTGTGCTGCGGGCGGGAGTTGGGCAGTTCTTCACTCGCGATCCGATCAGCGGCACTAGCACCAGGCTCGTAGGCGCAAATCCCCCGTTCACGGTCGGCGTCGGCCCTGAGCGCACGCTCGACGGCCCCACCTATACACCAGGCGTGAACATAAACGACTTTAACAACCCCGGCGGTACGCCAACCCAAAGCGTGCAGCTGAGCACGAACCTTGCCAATAGCTGGCAGTGGAACCTGACAACTGAAGTCGAGCTGTTCCGCAATGCGAAGCTGGAGCTCGGCTACGTTGGCCTCCGCGGCATTCACCTCGCGACCTACGAGGATATTAATCAACTGCCGCCACAGAACCGTGTGGCTTGGATTACCCGCCCGCCTAACCCCGATGGTTCGGCGAACAATGCCGTCGGCCTGTTCCCGTTCGGCGCCCTCTGGGGAGGAGGTGCGCCCAAATCGATCTACCAATGGACCCATGCAGGCGATTCCATTTACCACTCACTCCAGACCATGTTTACGCAGAAAATGTCGCATAACTCCATCTTCCAGGCGAGTTATACCTGGTCCAAGAACATCGCCAACACCGAAGGCGATTACCCCAACAACCAGGACGGGATTGCGGACCTCTATAATCCGCGCGCCAGCCGTGGACTGTCCAACTTCGACCGTCCAAACGTGTTCTCGTCCAGCCTGGTTTACAACCTACCGGGCCTAGAAGGGCGGAATGGCTTTCTGAAAGCCGCTGCCGGTGGATGGGAGACCAGCACGGTGGTGAGCATTGCAACCGGCAATGCCCTCACCATCACGGGCGGACTGAACGGCACCACCTGCGTCTCTCTCGCCGGTGGAGTACCCTGCCCCGCCGGGTCGTCCATTGGAGCGGATCCGTGGGGGGTGGTAGGCAACGGCGCCTTCACGAATCTTAGCGTTCGTCCGTCGATGGTTCCGGGGCAGTCCTGCTTCAGCGGAAACAAGCTGCGGTGGATCAACCAGAACGCCTTCACCATGGACGGTTATGTTATCGGCCAAGCGCCACAGTCGCAAACTGGACAGTGCCATGGCCCGGGCATCCGGGATGTGGACTTCGCGCTCGACAAGAACTGGGGGTTGCCGAAGATCCTGGGCGAGAGTACCAAACTGCAATTCCGCCTGGAGTTCTTCAACCTGTTCAACCATCCGATGTTCCGCTTCGGCAGCTCCAGCTTAGATAGCAACGTGAACCTGCACTACCTAGCCCAAGGCGGGCAGGTCGTGAACGGCGTCGTGACGGGAACTCAGGGGCTGGTGGGTGGATCGACTTTCGGCATCACGCCGTTCTCCAGCAACCTGGGTAACCGCGAGATTCAGTACGCCCTGAAGTTGATCTTCTAAGGCGCTCGCGCATCGGACAAAACAATAAGGTGGGCTTGACTTTGGTCCAGCCCGCCTTTTTAATTTAGTGCAAGTCCATTACTCATCTACTCATCGGAAGTGGGGCCTGGTCGGTGGTCAGCCGTACAGTAAATAGTGAGTGCAAAATTTGGCGGCCAGCCGCGCTCGTTGTGGTTGTCTTCCTCCTCGCCTCCTTTGTCATCGCTGAAATCCCTGCCAAAAGCCGAATTGCCGAACTCATCCGCCATGATCAATTACCTGCCGCCGAGAAGCAGCTTTGGGACGTCCTGACGGCTCATCCGGACGAAGTGTGGGCGCTTGCGCTGATGGGCGACCTGCGCGTCCGCCAAAAGCGCAATGCAGAGGCGGAGGCGCTGTTCCATCGCGTGCTTGAAATTGATCCTTCCAACCTGGAGGCGCAACGCAGCCTGGGAGCTTTGTACCAGTCAGAGGGAAAAGCGGCAGAAGCGGTCGCGGCTCACGAGGCCATACTAAAGATTGCGCCTCACGATCGCGATGCCAACCTGGCGCTAGCCACGCTGTACGAGCAAACCGGCAAGTATCAGGAGTCGGTCGCGGCGGTGGAGCGCATTCCAGCGACATCGCGCCCAGCCGATGTTCTTCCGCTGCTGGCTCATGATTACTTCGAACTCGCGCAGCCCGGCAAGGTCCCTCCCCTGATCTCGCAGGTATTGCGCCTGCCGCCGGCGAGGCAGCGAACAGCGCTCGATTTCGTGGCGGTGCTGCTGCACAACGGCTACGTCGAGGACGCGTCGAAGTTGATGGAAACGATCCGCCCAGCGAAGCCCGGCGCCGGTTACGTGCACGTGCTGGCGCGGGTGCGTGAAGCCGAGGGGCGTAAAGCGGAAGCGCGCCAGTTGCTAGCGGAGGCGCTCCGTATGCAGCCGAAATCGTTCGACATCCTCTTCGATTCCGGTCGCCTTGCAGCCGAGGAGAACCGCTGGAAAGATTCGGTGGAACTGCTGAAGCGCGCGGATGTGGTCAAGCCGGACGACCCCGTGGTGCTCATGAAGCTGGCGGTCCAATATATGCAAATTGGGGAGCTCGAGTACGCCAGGTTGGCGTCCAAGCGCCTGTATGACCTCGAACCCCAAAATCCAGACGCGCAGTACGTCTATGGCAGGATATTGGAGGAGACGCAGCGCTTCCAGGAAATCCTGGATCCGCTTGCGCGGAAGATGGTGACGGAGCGGCCCAACGATCCGCACGCGCTGTTTCTGTTGGGCATGATTGATTACGACGAAGGGAACGAAGCCGAATCACGGCAGGAGTTCACCCGCAGCCTGCAGTTCGATCCTAAGAACAATGACGCGAGCTATTACGTGGCGATGCTCGATGAGCGCCAGGGAAATTTTGACGCAGCCCGCAAGGGTTTGGAAGAGGTGGTGAAGACAGACCCTAACCACGCCGCCGCTCAGCAGGAGCTGGGGGTGATCCGGCTGCGTGAGGGAGAAATCGCTGGGGCGCGCACGGCCCTGGAAATCGCGCTGAAACTGCGGCCCGATGTTCCGCAAACACACTATCAGTTGGGGCTGGTCTATGCGCGGCTGGGAATGACTGACCAGGCCAAAACGCAAACGGAGATATACCAGAAATTGCACCAGGCTGCGAATGACAAACTGAAGCGCGAGATATTACCGAAATCCGCGAATACGAAGTCTGCTCCACAATGATGCCGCCCCGAATCAGCCGCGGAATATTCCTTGCCGCCGCATTGGCGCTCGCAATGCCCGCTCTGGCCGCGCAGAGGCCCGCCAAAAAAGCGGAGCCCGCCACCGGGAGCACTGCGCCCGCCCCCAAAAGCGAGCCCAAAACCGACGCCGCGCAACAGCATTTCGATTCCGCGCAGACCTATCAACTGGCCGGAAATTTCGACAGCGCGGCAAAGGAATATCGGCGGGCCATTGCCATAGGACTCGACCATCTGGGCAATCTTCGCGCTGCTCGGCAGGATTATCCCGGCGCGGAGCAGTTGCTCCAGCAGGCGATGGCGGAGGACCCGGATGATCCGGATCCCGCCGTGGACCTCGCCATCACCGAGCTTTATTCCGGGGACACGCTGAAAGCGGAAACGGACGCGAAGGCGGTGCTGCAGAAGAATCCGGACCATTTCCGCGCCCGGGCCCTGCTCGGCAAAATTGACTTTTTGCGGGGGAACTATCAGGCCGCGGCCGACGAGCTGCACGCGGCGCTGGGCCTGACCACCGACTTTGACATCGCGTACAGCCTTGCGCTGGCTGATCTGGAACTGAAGAAGACGTCGCTGGCCATTGTGCTCTTCGACGAGATGAAGAACTCCCTGCCCGAAAGCGCGCAGCTGCACGTATTGATCGGGCGGGCCTTCCTGGAGACCGGCTATCCACAGCTGGCGACAAAAGAATTCGAGCGCGGGACTGCGCTGGACCCAAAGTATCCGCACGTTCATTTTTATCTAGGGCTGGCCTCTGTATTGAGCGCGCAGGCGCCCGATGTTGCGCACGGCGAGAGCCAGCTGGAACTGGCCAAAGCGGAAACCTCGCTGCAAGAAGCAATCAAGCGCCAACCTGAGGATTCGCGTGCTTTTTTTTATCTCGCACAGTGCTACGCGTCCGAGCAGCAATGGGCAAAAGCGGCGGAAGCCTATCGCTCCGTCATCAAGCTGACGCCGGCTGCGCAACGTATGAATGCCGCGATGGCGGGCGCCTACGACGGCCTCGCGGAAGCGCTGGGTAAGCTGGGCAAGAACGCGGAGGCCGCCGCGGAGTCGGCCAAGGCGCAGCAGATTCGCGCCACGCTTCAGAAGGATGGGGCAAGCGCGGCCGGGAGCGATACCGGGAAGGCGAATGGTGACTCTAATCGGCAGGAGCTTCACTCCATGATGCTGCGGCCCCGAGACTCCGAGCCACCCGACGCCAAAGCGGAGGCCGCTTACACGAAATCAGTGTCGTCTCTCCTGGGACAGGCGTATCACAACCTGGGGGTGATTGACGCGCGCGACTCGCGTTATGTGCAGGCCGCCGAGGAATTCTCGCAAGCGGCGAAATGGGACCCTTCCATCCCCAGCCTGGACCGCAACTGGGGTGTCGCCGCGTTTCGCGCGGAGAAATACGACCAAGCCGTCGGGCCGCTGGAGCGGCAGTTGCGCCGCACGCCTGATGATCTCTCTATCCGCGAGATGCTGGGCCTCTGCTACTATATGGGCGATAAGTTCGCCGAGAGCGCGGAGACGTTGCGCTCGGTCCTCGACCAGTTGCCGGACAACGCGGGCCTGCTCTACGCGGCCGGCGTGTCGCTGGTGCGCAGCGGTAACGCCAAGGACGGCGCGCGCGTTTTTTCCCGGATGCTGGAAAAGGATCAGAACGTGCCGGCCGTTCACCTGATGCTGGGCCAGGCTTACGCCCAGGAGCAGAATTATCCCGATGCTTTGGCAGAGTTTGCGCGGGCACTGCAGCTCGACCCGCACATCGCCGAGGCTCACTATGCTTCGGGAATGGTGGCACTCAAGCAGGGAAAGCTGGACACGTCCGCGGATCAATTTCAGCAGGAGCTATCGGTCAATCCCGGCTACATCCCGGCGGAATACCAGTTGGGATACGTGCGGCTGGAGATGCATCAGGCGGATGCGGCCATGCCGTTATTGCAGGATGTCGTGAGCCGACAGCCGAACCATTCCGATGCTCATTATGAGCTGGGGAAGGCGTTGTTGGAACAAGGGAAGGTGAAAGACGCCATTCAAGATCTGGAAAGCTCGATCCGCCTGCACGCGACCGATTACGCTTATTATCAGCTCAGCGTCGCCTACCGGCGCGAAGGGCGCGCCAACGACGCAGACCACGCTATAGCCATGTATCAGAAACTCAGGCCCAAGCCCCATCTGCCGCAGCAGTAACCGGCAAGCGGGTGGAAGGACCTGCCTCTATGAAGCGATTCGTCGTGCAGATTACGGTGCTAGTGGTTTTGGCCGGTGCGCTTGTCGCGCAACAGCCTTCTCCCCCTCCGGAAGAGCCGGGGCTGGTGGTGCGCGTCACCACCCGCATGGTGCAGGTGGATACTATTGTCCTCGACAAGGAAGGCCATCCGGTCAAGGGCCTGAAAGCGGATGACTTCACGGTGACCGAAGACGGCATTCGTCAGCGGATCACATCCTTCTCTGAACGCATTTCCGAGCCTCCGAACCCGGCGCCCCCGCCGGTCCTTCCTCCGCACGTAACGACTAACCGTCCTGCGGTGACGCAGACGAATGCGGAAAACGGCACCGTGGCCGTGCTGCTGCTCGACGGCCTCAACACTCCTCCGCAAGACCGGATTTACGTGAAGCGGCAGATGCTGAAGTTCCTGGCTCGGCAATACGATCCGAACACGAAGCTGGCGGTGATTGCCCTCGGCAACAAACTGACGGTGCTACAGGATTTCACTCATGACCCGCTTCTGTTGCGAGCGGCGCTGGACCACTACCTGGCGGAAACACCCGCTTTGGCGCGCAGCGGTGGCCAGATGGAAACGCCGTCAGCTTCGCTTCCTGCGCCAACCGTCAATTTACCGGCGCAGGCCACGGGCGGGCCCACCAGCAGCGGCCCGGACCCCGGGCTTCCCGCCACGCTTGCGGCCGGCGGAAGCAACGCCAGCATTTTCGAAGATATTGCTTACATGATGGACCGTTTTGAGCGGGAAGCGGAAAACTTCTCGCGCGATACCCGCATTTCGGCCACCCTTTCGGCTTTGGAGCAAATTGCCCGCTTCACCTCCGCGCAGAATGGACGCAAGGTGCTGCTGTGGTTTTCAACCGGGTTCCCGTTTTCCGTGGTGGGCGATTCACCCAGCGCCATGGAGGCAGAAAGAGATTATGGCGATCAAATCCGGCGGACGATCAATCTGCTGAACGATGCCCATGTGGCTACGTACACCATTGACGCGGGCGGGCTGGCGCCGAATAGCCTAGGAGACCCGAGCCTCAGCGGCCGGGATTCGGAAGGCAAGGTGCACCTTGGCATCGACGCCAATCGCGCCTTGAGCAGCGAGTCCTTCCAACGATTCTCCACCCACGACGCTCTGGAAACCATTGCCCGCGACACCGGCGGACGCTACTTCGGTAACAGCAACGACCTTGATCATGCCATTCAGTCGGCGCTGACGGAGTCGAGTTCCTATTACATGCTCGGCTATTACCCCAGCAACAAAAAGTGGGGCGGGAAGTTTCGCCAAATCAAATTGCAAGTGGACCGCACGGGCGTGCAGTTGCGGTACCGCCATGGCTATTTCGCAGTGAATCCTTCGGATTGGCGAAAGGATAACGGCGAGCGCACGCTGACCGCGGCTTTGACAGCGAATTCGCTGCCCTCGACGGAAGTGACCTTCATGGCTCGGGCGCTGCCTCCGGCGCCGGACTCGGACACGGTGGTTGAATTTGCGGTGGATCCCTCCACGCTTTCGTTTGAAACCGAAGCCGAGAACCGCCACTACTCCACGCTGCGGTTTGAGGTACAGGCCTTCACTCCCGAAGGCAAGCTGGTGAAGGCGGAAGTGCAGACCGCGGAGGCATCCCTCCTGGAGCCGACCTACGAACGGGTGCGCAAGCAGGAGCTGCCCATGAACGTGCCTATTCGGCTCGCACCGGGGAAATACATTTTGCGTATCGGCGTTCGCGACAATCTCACGGGATTGTTTGGAACGGCTGATCTGGCATTGGAGGTTCCCGGCAAGCGGGAAAGCAAGCGGTAGGGCGCCATTCTGAGGCACGAAATCATTACCGCCGCTCGTCAAGTCGGGTCTATAATTTGTCCGTCTCTGAGCTAGCGGCTACCGAAGCCTTCGCCTGCGGAAAGATATTTCCAGCACGGCGAGGTGGTTTTCTTTCAGCAATGATGGAGGGACAGTCATGAAATCGAGTCATCTTTTGTTACTGACTCTGGCGGTTGCTTTTCTCCCCGCGGCAAGTGCCGCACAGCAGACGACCACCATGAGTGCGGGTTCTTCTGCCGGAATTTCGACAGTAAGCGTTCGTGTCACTTACCAGCAGAACCACCGGCCCGCGCCAGGATTGCGGGTAGAGCTGATTTCTCCGATGGGAGGCATGGCGGATATCCGGACAACCGATGGAAATGGCGGCGCTACCTTCGACGGCGTTGGCAGCGGGCGTTATCAGGTGCAGGTAGAAGGGCCCAACATCGAGACAACGAAAAGCGACATCTTTGAAACGGGCGGCACCAATGGGGGACCGTATATCACCGAACGTATAGAGGTGAAGTTGACGCAGTCGGCTGGCGCTGACGCGGCTCGCCTGGCTCTCGCGCCGATCGTCCCAGAGGCAGCCAGCCAGGAATTCAAGTTGGGATCGAAGGAAATGGACAAGAAGCACTGGGAGGAAGCCAAAGATCATTTTCAGAAGGCCATTACTGCGTTTCCGAAATACGCAGAAGCATTCAATAATCTTGGACAGGTGGAAATCCAGCTGAAGGACGGCAAGAACGCCGTGGAGGCGTTCCGCAGCGCCACACAGATTGATCCGACTCTGCAGCAGGCCAATCTCTATTTGGGTCAGTTCTATTACGAGAACATACAATACAAGGAGGCGGAGCCGTACCTGCTGCACGCTGCTGCCGACCAGCCGAAAAGCGCGAAGCTCCTCACCGCGCTCGCCAACACGGAGATGCAAAATGGCAAAAGCGACCTCGCTCTCGCCAATGCCCGCAAAGTGCCTTCTCTTCCCGACCACAAGCAGTTTGCGATTTCACACTTGATCGTGGCGCAGGCGCTCACCGGAAAAGGCAAGGACGATGAAATCGCCAAGGAATATGAAGAGTATTTGAAGGAAGCGCCGGACTCTCCCTTGGCGCCCCGGGTGAAGGATGCATTGGCGAAGCTGAAGTCCAAATAAGGAGCGGTAGCGGCGCCTCCAACTCCGCAATTCGATTCTGCATTTTTACCAGGTGACCAACGGCACCCGATTTTGCACCGGGCGTAAAATGTTCGGTCGCCCGCGCAAGATCCGGCGACGTACCGCAACGAAAACGGGTCTGTGTACTCTTTGGCCTCGGTCAGAAAAATTACTTCTGATCCACATGGACGGGCAAATCGAGAGCAGGTGCGGAGTTGCCTTTCAAATATTTGCCGAGAAATTCGTCGACCAGTGTCCTCGTTATTTCTACTGCAAGCAGAGCCCGCTCCCATGAAATGCGATTCGCTTGAGGCTCGTTGGTGAGGCGACTTTCAACCAGACGCGCGTCCGTGAAGCTTAGGTGATCGCTGCCCGGGACCACCACGTAATACGTATTCGACTCGCTCCCAGAGTACTCCCTGGCCCGGGTTCCAGGATCAGAAGCGTGTTCCTCGGTCGCAATAAAGAGCAGAGGCTTGTTTAGCTCAATTGGACGAAGGTCATCGTTCATGCCCGGAAACGTGGAGCCATCCAGGTTTACGCCCGCCGATATACGCCGCTCGTCTTTCGTCGCCAATGCCGCCGTCGTACCGCCCATGGAATGACCCACGATTCCGATCTTCGACATATCTATGTGACCATGCCAGAAGGCGTCGCGCGAGTTCATTTCTTGCAGCTTGTCGAGAACGAATCGCACATCTCCGACCAGGACGTCCTTGGCGAACCTGCCGATCGCGACACCCTGCGTTCTTCGGTCAGCGTTCACCGGCCAATAGGGTTTGGATCTGACTTCATGTCCATCCGGGAACACCGCTATCAGAGAATCTGGCGGGTGATTGGTTGCCGCCACGACGAAACCGTGGCTTGCCAGACCCTCCGCCAGAATTGTGTAGATTGCCGGCACGACCCCGGAGCCGTGTTCCAGAAGAACAAGGGGGAAGGGTCCACCATCTTCTATCGGTGATCCAAGGGCGGCATTTGTGCGAACAAGTTCCGCAAAATTCGGCTGCAAATTCCACTCCGCCGCTAGTGCAGCTGCAGTCCTCCTGTCCATGTATGGTGCCAAGACAGACCCGCGCATTGACGGGTACCAGAGCGTGACAACCAGATCCCGGTTGCGGGACGCATCTCGAAGCACCACCATCGTGGTGCCGACCGCGTGACAACCATCGGGTAGAGGAAGCTGGAGCATTGCCTGGCGACTCTGGGCGGCCAGCGGAGAGAGTGTTAAGGGATTCAGTAGTAGAACAAAAGTGGTCCAGAGCACGGATTTGCCCATTACTTTTGCTCCTTCGTTGGTGGTCAATATGGGATAGACGCGTGGAAGGAAGCGTAGTGAGCGGCTAAGGGGATTTGCGCTTATTTCGATTGCCGCAGGGCGTCCGCCTGGTTCGCGACGAAAATCGCCCCCTGGTTTCTGGCATCTTTTTCCAGAGTCGCCAGATGAGAGCCGGCGGCAGCGGAGCCGGACCACAAGGCAATTTCCCCTAGCGCAAGACGCGCCTGCAGTTCGTAGAGCCGGTACCCATATTTGTGCGTCGTGGAAAGCATTGATTCAAGTTGCTGACGCGCCTCCGCGGCCTTGCCCGACTTTGCCTGCACACGAGAATCGGCAAGGGTGGCTTCAAAGCGTGGTGTTTCGCCGGCAGCTCGCCGGGAGCGGGCGACGGCTTCCGCGGCAGCGCGCCTCGCCTCCGCCAGATTGCCTGCGCCTAAGAGATTGCGCGCCAGCAAAGCATAGGCCCATGCGCTACTGGCGGTGGAATTGGTTTTGTCGAACACTGCGGCCGACTGACGGGCCAACGCCTCTCCATCGGAAAATCTTCGCTCCTGCAGCGCGACGAAAGCGAGCGCAGTGTGGATTTGGGCTGCGAAGTCCTCATCTTTGATTTCCTCGCAGACCGCCACTGCCTGCTCGTATTGTTTGCGTGCCCCCGCCAGGTCGCCCCGGACGACAAGAACGTCGCCCAACCCTGACATAGGATATGGCTGCCCTCCGCGGTAAGTAATTTCCTGCGCGAGAGAGAGCGCCTGATCGAAGTACTTCCTGGCCGCGTCGGGATTGCCCATCTCCAAAGACAGGTTCCCCAGATTATTCAGCGTGGCGGAAGAGCCCCGACGGTCGCCGAGTTCGTTGAAGGCAGCCAGCGCCTGTTGCTGCATCTTCAAGGCGCCGGTCAAATCCCCCAAGCTATCAAGGACATTGGCGATATTTCCATAGTCGCTGGCGAGGCTGGTTGGATCGTGGACGCTCTGGTCAAAGCGCAAGGCCTGGTCGTAATATGTTTTTGCTTCTTGCAGTTTTCCCTGCTGATAAAGAATATTTCCGATCCGCTCACGCGAAGCGCGAATGCTTTTTTGAGCTCCGATCTCCTGAAAAACCGGAAGCGCCTCCTCAACTTTCTTTCTCGCGCCTTCGAAGTCGCCCTGGTCGAAGAGGACATCCGCAGTCATGAGCAAGGTGCGGGCCGCTCCCTGACGAGAGCCAGCCGAGGAAAAAAGTTCTCTGGCCTGCGCCGCAAGTTGGATCGCCTTGTCCGACTGCCCCATGCGCTCGCAGGCAATTGCTTCCAGCTGCAAGGCCTCCGCGACCAGTAAACTGGCGCCCACCGCCCGTCCCCGATTTGCCGCCCGGTCGGCCGATGATTGCTGCCGCTTGAAATCGCTCTGGGACAGGGCAATGTTGCCGTCGCTGAGATCGATGCGCGCGGCATCGGCCTCCGAGACCGGTAGCTTGCGAATGTCGGAGAGAGTGGATTCCGCGTCGCTCCCCCGACCGGCATTAATCTGAGCACGGATCAGTAACAAACCGTAATCGACACGGTCCGGAAAAAATTGCCACAACGCGCGGTAGTTTTCGATAGCCGCAGGCGGGTCGGCGAGGATCTCATGGGCGCGACCTTCAATCAGCAAGCGCTCTTCCCGTGAAAACCTGGGAGACAATTCCAGTGCCCGTTTCGCTTGCACTCTGGCCTTGTCGTCATAACCGAGCGTCGCCCAGGCTTGGGCCAGTGCCGAGTGGGCGGGGGCGTGGCCGGGATCAAGAGTGACGGATTTCTCCAGCAAATCGCGGGCCGCGAGAGCGTCGAACAGCCGCAGTTTTTGCAAGCCTTCGGCATATAGGCGCGCGGCCTCTGGATTCGACGGCAGCGAGGTCCGGACCACGGCCGACTGCTCGTCGGAAAGAGCCGCAATGCCGAGCTTCGCGCGCAATTCAGCCCCCGCTTTGCCGACCAGCGTGTCGATCTCCGACTCGTTTCCTTTCTCCGACACCGTAGCGAGAGTTTCGCCCGCAACTGCGTCCTGCATGCGCAGGTCGAGCCGCAGCAGGCCATTCCCCAGCGGGAGATACGAACCGACAACTACATCATCGCTGCCGAGATTTTGCCGGATGCGGTTGAGAGTCTGCTGGCTGTAGCTGTCGGCGTCAGGAATCGCCAGGCTCATTCTCATTTGCGCCACGCTCTCTCCGGGGATGGTGCGCAATTCATCGCCTTGGCTGAGTTCGGTGGTCATCAGTTCCGATAGCGCGGTGGAGAGCCATGATTTCTCGGGGTTGCCGGAAAGATTCTTGAAGCCGAGCACGGCGATTGACCGGCGCCGAATGGCCGTTGGGGGAACCGATCCCGCGTCCTTTTTCCGGTGCATGAAGAGATATGCGGCGCTCGCTACGGCAAGAAGAGCCACGATCAGAGCGCTCGCCAGGTACGCTTTAGCGCGCTTCGGCGAAGCGGGAAGGACCGGACTGGGAAAGACCGGTGCAGTGCCGGTGGAGACTGGCAACTCGAGGGCCACGGCCAACTCGCCGCCAGTCTGATAGCGCTGCGACGGATCCTTGGCGAGGGCCTTGCGAATGACCTCGTCCAACACCGGCGGCACCTCGGGGTTGATTCGGCCGGCCGGCTCGAAGGACCGATTCAGAATTGCATCGATGAGAAGAGGCGCATTGGTTTGGGGGAACGGCCGCTTCCCAGTGGCCATTTCGTAAAGCACCGCACCGGCCGCCCAGACATCGCAGCGCGCATCCGCGCCCTCCCCGCGCAACTGCTCGGGAGCCATATAAGGGAGCGTGCCGGTGGTTTCCTGCGACTTGGTCACGGTGACGGTGAGGCCGAGGTCGCTGGGCTGCGGCATGAATTGGGCCAGACCGAAGTCGAGAATCTTCAGCCGGCCGTCGCGAGTGAGGCGGAGATTTCCTGGCTTCAGATCGCGATGCACGATTCCTTGCTGGTGCGCGGCCGCGAGGCCCTGAGCGAGTTGCAGTCCGAGACGGAATACCTCCGCCACAGGCAGAGCGCCGGCTGCGAGTCTGGCGTCCAGAGATATGCCTGAGATGTATTCGGTGACCAAAAAATCAACGCCGTCCTGGCTGCCGAATTCATGCACGGTCGCAACGTTAGGATGGTTCAGGCGAGCGAGGGATAGAGCCTCCCTGCGAAACCGCTTCTGAGTCGTCTCGTCAGCGAGCGATCGGGAAGGCAGAACCTTGATGGCGACGTCGCGGTCGAGTTGCTCATCATGCGCGCGATAGACGACTCCCATGCCTCCGGCGCCGATTTTTTCCTCGATCCGGTAATGCGACAGCTTCTTGCCAATCATGTTGGCCTGAAATGACGGATAAAGGATAACAGCCGGACGCAAGCTAAAGGAGTTTTACTGGCTCCGCCCCCAGCCGATACCAGAACTGCAGTAGGAAGGGGCAGGCTCAGGATTGCGCGAGTACTTGCTCTCTGGAAGACGACAAAATATCTACGGTCAAACGAGGCTCGCCTCTGGCTCGTAGCTCGCAGCTCGTAGCTCGGATTGCGCGCCGCACATTTGCGTGGCGTCCAAGATGCGTTTATCGTGAGATGCGCTTATCGACTCGTTCCATGAACGCTCGCGTCTTCTTCTGGTCCCTCACGTCCGCGCTCGCCGGGTTCCTCTTCGGATTTGACACGGTCGTCATCTCCGGCGCGGAAAAGACCATTCAGTCGCTTTGGGGGCTCAGTCCCGGCCTCCATGGGATTGCCATGGCTTCCGCCCTCTACGGCACCGTCGTCGGTTCGCTCGTCGGCGGCTGGCCCGCCGACCGCTTCGGACGCAGAGCAACACTGCTATGGATCGGCGTTCTGTACTTTGTCGGTGCAATTGGGTCGGGCTTGGCGACCAATGTTTCTCTTTTCATCGCCGCGCGTGTCATCGGAGGTCTCGGCATCGGCATCTCCACCGTAGTAGCTCCGCTTTACATCTCGGAAATTGCGCCGCCCAAATACCGTGGACGCCTTGCCGGCATGTTCCAGTTCAACATTGTTTTTGGCATCCTGATCGCTTTCGTGTCCAATGCGCTGCTTGCAGGCATCGGCGAGAATGCCTGGCGCTGGATGCTTGGGGTCGCCGCGTTCCCGTCACTCCTCTACGCTCTGCTCTGCGTCGGCCTTCCCGAAAGTCCGCGCTGGCTTCTGGGCAGGAAGGGCGATCGCGCGGGCGGTCTCGAAGTCCTGCAACGCATCGAACCTGATGCGTCCAAACCGGAGATCGAAGCTGAGGCGGACGAGATTGTGGCTGCGTCCTCGGAAAAAGCCTTATCGGCTCATTTCTGGACACGCCGCCTGCGCAAACCGATCCTGCTCGCCATCTTGATTGCATTCTTCAACCAACTCTCCGGCATCAATGCGATTCTCTATTTCGCGCCGCGCATATTTGAACTTACCGGACTGGGAGCGAAAGCAGCGCTACTCCAATCCATCGGCATCGGCGTGACCAATCTAGTCTTTACTTTTGTTGGCCTCTGGCTCATCGACAGGCTGGGCCGCCGCACGCTTCTTTTTATTGGATCTTTCGGCTACATCGGCTCGCTCGGTCTGGTTGCCTGGGCCTTCTTTACGGAGCATTACAGCATCGTGCCGGTTTGTATCTTCGCTTTCATCGCCGCGCACGCCATCGGTCAAGGCGCGGTCATCTGGGTTTTCATCTCCGAGATATTTCCCAACCGTCATCGCGCGGAAGGTCAGGCCCTCGGCAGCTTCACCCACTGGATCTTCGCCGCCTTGCTGACAACTTTCTTTCCGAAGATGGTCTCCGTCTTCCCGCCCGGTTATGTCTTCTCGTTCTTTGCCGCCATGATGGTTCTTCAATTCATCTGGGTGAAGACGTTGGTTCCGGAGACGAAGGGCGTGCCGTTGGAGCAAATCCAGAAACAAGTGGGTATCGAATAGGCTGCGATGAACTTCGCCATGAACTTTAACGTTATCGGCGTCGGAGAAGTGCTGTGGGACTTGCTTCTCACCGGCGCACAGTTGGGAGGAGCGCCAGCGAACTTCGCCTATCATGCACACGCCCTGGGCGCGCAGGCGCAGGTCATCACGCGTGTGGGGAAGGATGACTACGGTCGCGAAATCATTCGCCGCTTTCATGAGATGGGTCTGCCGGAAGCCGGTGTGCAAGTCGACGAAGGCGCGCCGACCGGGACCGCGAAGGTTGAACTCTCCGGCGATGGCCTGGCCCATTTCACCATCCAGGAAAATGTGGCTTGGGATTTCATAGCTGTGACCGATGAGGCCGTCGCGATTGCCCGCCGCGCGCACGCGATCTGTTTTGGCAGTCTGGCCCAGCGTTGCGAAGCTTCGCGCAACACGATTCAATACCTGGTCGCAGCAACCCCGCCAGACGCGCTGCGCGTCTTCGACATCAATCTTCGCCAACAGTTCTATTCGAGGGACGTGATTGAGCAGTCGCTTCAGTTGGTAAACTTGCTGAAGCTGAACGATGACGAACTGCCGAGACTTGCCGATATGTTCAGACTGACTGGCTCGACCAAGGATCAGATCGGGCAACTGGCGGATACATTCGGCTTGCGATTGGTCGCGCTGACTCGTGGACCAAATGGCAGCCTGCTCTATCAAAAGGATAACGACAATAATGACTCGCGGTGGTCCCATTGTCCCTCTCGCCCGGTGAAGGTCGTCGATACCGTGGGCGCCGGCGATTCATTCACGGCCGCGATGGTGTTGGGACTGCTCCGGAAAATGGACCTGGACGAAATCAATACCATCGCCAACGAAGTGGCAAGATATGTTTGCTCACAGCCGGGGGCGACGCCGGCTTTGCCAATAGAATTTGCGCGAAAATTTTCGATCTGACACCGCCGCAGTGAGATGACGCAGTAAGATTACGCAGTAAGACGACAAAGACAGTGCCCGCAGCCGATCATGTCCGAATCACCGCCTCTGCTCTCAAGCACTGGGCCATCGCTCAGTTGCAGGACTCGCTCGCGGTAGGCGTTCTCTGGCTGATCGGTCTTTGGATCATCCGCATCCCATGGGCTCCACTGTGGGCCGTACTGGCGGCTGCGTTGCAGATCATTCCACACTTCGGGCCCATCCTCGGATTGCTCGGCCCGGTCCTGTCCGCCGCTCTCCGTTGGCAAGACTGGCAGCATCCGTTCTACGTGCTCATCCTCTACGCAGTGATCGTCGTGGTGGATGGCTTCCTGCTCCAGCCCTACATCATGCGCCGCGTGGCGCGAGTGCCCATGTGGGCGTCGATTCTCGTCCCAATCGTCCTTGGATTTGTGTTCCCCTTCTGGGGATTCCTTGCGGCGCCGCCGCTGCTGGCCGTCATCTACGCCTTCAAAGCGAAACGGATCACGCCATAGTCGATCGCCGAGCGCCGGGCGTCCCCGCCCGGCCAGATGTGGCCCACTCGCCAACAAACTCTTAACAATCTAGTGACAGCAGTGTGACGTCCCCAGCCCCCTCCGGCGAGTCCAACTTAGCAGGAGGACGAGTTATGTGGATGCGCTCATGTGCGGTATGTAAAGCACTCTTGAAAAAGTTTAGACCGTGCGATTCCGTCCGCTGCCAGTGCGGATGGGAGTGGCAGGTGGCACCAACTAACTGACCTCGAAAGGATGCATAGAGAGGACTGGCCCAGGATGGCAAAGATCATAGAGTTCTACATACCGAACAACTTCCGAAAGAACGACAAATGGAGCCCTCCGCAAGAACGC
The DNA here is from genome assembly GCA_963789205.1 of uncultured Acidobacteriaceae bacterium. Taxonomy (GTDB): domain Bacteria; phylum Acidobacteriota; class Terriglobia; order Terriglobales; family Acidobacteriaceae; genus Acidiflorens. The sequence goes on along the minus strand of CAWBJV010000003.1, from coordinate 153,797 downwards.
GGGAAGATCATTGAGTTCAGCCTACCCACAAAGAAATCCGCCTGATGCTCGCGGGAAATGCGCGGGTGGCCCGTCGTATTGCGAAGCGAAGGGCGGGGATCTGTAGAGCGGCCACGTCTGATCTCGTCCGCCAGCGCAATGTCGCAACCAGATCTTCCAGTCTCGGATGGCAATTCAACTGCCATGGGTAGCCGCCTTCAACAGTCGCGACTGCGAACTGTCTAGCGCCGGTGTCGAAATATCGACACCCGTCGGCCGTCGCGATTGCGCGCCGACTCGAATCTTCCTGCAGGCAGTCGGTTTGCTGCCGGGGCGTATGGCATACAACTTGCTTCATTACCGGTCGGAGTAACGCAAATGATGAAAGAACATTTTGGGATGGGCGTTTGCAGAACGGCAGCAATCGTCTGTGCTCTACTCTGCGGGCAAGGGCAGGCTATTCTTTTTGCGCAACAGCCGGCACAGTCCGTGACAGCGGGGCCGAATACAGCATCTGCGCCAAACCAGGCGCAAACACTGAGCGCGAGCAAACGGCGTGATGAAAATCTAAGGCGCGCAATCCAACAGCAGTTCGCGACTGACCCAGCCTTTCAGAGTATCGAAGTCAACGTCAGCAACGGAGTGGTTGTCCTCAAAGGGCCGGTCGCGTCCAAAAGAGACAAGTGGCGTGCCGTCAACTCGGTCAAGGTCCTTCCCGATGTCACCCGAATTGCGGACCATTTGACGATCAGTGCTCGGGCTGTTGAGGGTGCGACCGCCAGCACCTACACAAGATCGAGTGCCGCTTCTGACTCGACGGTGTCTAAGGCCGCCGAAGTGGCCAATGAGATTACGGTGGCCGTGGCGGACAATCCAAACCTCGCCAAGAGTCGGGTAAATGTAGCTGTTGCAGGCGACAGCATCGAGCTGACGGGTACGGTCACTTCGAAAGAGCAACGCGAAAAAGTTCGGGACATCGCGAACGCTTTTGCGGTCCACAGTCATGTGGTCGATAAGTTGACGATTGCTGCGGATGCCAATGGTGGGGACAGTAAGTGATCACACCATCGTCAACGAGTGTGTCTAAGTGCCCATAGTTTGACGATAGTTTGGCGGTGGCTCGACATAAGTTAGACCTAGCGTCAAAGCCGAGTGAACTTTTACTTCTCTCGGATAGAGAAGTGGATGATCCGGCATCTCGTCAGGATTGCAAACCAGCGCCGGTGGACACCAGGGATTCCACTCCTCATTATTCCTTTGGGGCCGCAATTAGCTTACCTTCGACAGCTAGCTTGCGCCGGGTGCGGGCATCGCCGTTCGACAAGTTCGACATCTTCGACATCCCGTCATGCCGATTTCCGTACTTCAGCCGGGAACTCAAGCACCGTGCCCCGCTCGGCCGGCGGCATCCACTTGATTGGCTTGTGAAATCGCGCCGGAATATAGAACTCGATGATCCGTGCCATAGCATCCTCCGATGCGTCTTCTTTCGACAACTGGAGCAAAGCAACTCAGATGCCAAAGTTTGCGTTGACTGCAAGTGGTTTGAAGATTAGGGAAGCCTGCGTAAACCAGAGAGTGCCGTGTCGAACCCGTGGAAGTCACGATGAAAGAAGACCAATTTACGATTCACAGGGTCGGACTCATGAGGTTGGTGCAGTGCTTCGACCAGGCGCTGCTCTCCGAATCCCTCTCCTGCGTCGTGGGCAGCGGAAAAAGAGCCGCATCCTCAGAGGCCCGCGAATGCGAAGAAAAATGACTGTCTTTTGACACCGCGGTGACAAGCGTTCCACTCCACTCCCGGTAATCTGCACGCATTGTCATCTTGCAGCATGGAGGTCGTGCGATGGGCCGCAGTAAGCTCCAGGTCGTAGTGTTCTCTGTTTTGATGTTCCAGTGTATCCCGTATGCGTTTTCGCAACAGGCCAGCGTCTCACCATCAGTCTTGAATTTTGCGCCGCAAGTGGTGAATCTGGTAAGTCCGGGTAGCCAGCCCCAAACCATTACGTTGACCAACACTGGGAACTCCGACTTGATTGTGAGTTCGGTTCTCGCCAGCGGGGGCTACAAGCAGACCAACAACTGCTCAATCTTGTCGTCTCAGCAGACTTGCACGATCGCAGTCACGTTCGCACCGGGGACGGTTGAGACTATCAACGGCGCGATCACGATCAACGACAACACTCCGTCAAGCCCCCAGGTGGTGAGCCTCACGGGCAAAGGAACAGCGCCTGCCGTATTGTCCCCCGGGATGGTCAAGTTTGGAACGGTTGCCATAGGCGCGACGAGCCAACCGCACGCGGTGACGCTAACGGCAGCGCCGAATTCGAGTTTCTCCATCAACCAGATATCGACGAGCGGCGAGTACGCGCAGACTAACAACTGTCCCGCGACCCTCCAGGACGGCCAACGCTGCACGATTCAAGTCGTGTTCCATCCCACCGTGAACGCATCTGTCCACGGCGCGCTTGCGGTAAGCACGACGGCGGCGGGGAATATCCTGTTACCGCTTTCGGTGGCCCTGTTGGGCGCCGGTTCCGGGAATGTCGTCTCCCAGGTGTCAGTGCAACCTGCCAACCTCAATTTCGGCAACAAGGGGGGGCACGATATCGTGGACAGCGTCAAGGAACTGACGCTTACGAATACGAGCAGCAACACTTCCCTCAACATTCAGAATGTCTCGCTGGCGGGCTCTCCGAATGCGGTCGGGGCTTTTCCGATGTATTCGATCAGTTCCAATACATGCAACGGACTTCTGTCTCCAGGAAGCCAATGCAAAATCGGTATTACATTCAGCACCGTGTTTACGGGACTGTTTCCTGAAAGCTATCCCGGCGCGGTCACCATCACGGACAGCGACCCCTCGAGCCCGCAGGTTATCGGCATCTCTGGCAACGCAGTGGGAGAACTGACATTTGCTCCAGCGCCGCTGGTCTTCCCCTCCCAAAGCGTTGGCACCACTTCACAGAAGACGGTTACGATTACGGGCAATGACGTCGAGCATGGCATTGTCCTCAGCGTTGCGACCAGTGGGGACTTCTCCGAGACAGGTGACTTGTCGCCGTGCTTCCTTAAACAGGGCGGAAAGTGCAGCATGACGGTCAGTTTCACTCCCACGCAGACGGGCGCCATCAACGGGTCGATCACGCTCGAAACGTACCCACAGTGCAACCCCGATCCACGGGAGCGCCATAAATGTCCTACACCGCTTGTGCTGAACTTGAGCGGGACTGGACAATAGCGGCAGGCGGAGATCGCTATCGCGACAAACGCTGCGCAGCGCCCTCATTCGCAACGCACGCGAATGAATAGGAAACCCGGCGTCAAGGGAGTGAAGCCTCACTCCCTTGCCAGTAATTCGCTTGACTTATCCGATCGCGTCCCACACAATCCTCCCGTCAATTTGGCTCTGACGGGAGGAGGCGCGCTTTGAAACATTCGAGGATCCTCGCTTGCCGATTGCTGCTGGTACTGCTCCTGGGCTTGCTTACTTGTTACTACACCCAAGCCCAATCGCCCCCCAGTACTACGCGGCTGGTAAATATTCGTCCGGATTGCACCGTGGATCAAGATCCAGTCAAAGTCTCGATTGACGACACCGTGACTTGGAATCCCCCGGGCCCTCTTCATCGCTATTCGCTTGACTTCACGAATGAATCGCCATTCGCTGCATCATCTGTTCCGGCTGGATCAAGTGCAAAAGTGATCGGAACTTTGATATGCAATAAGGCAACTGTGTCCATCCTGACTTCAACGGGAGCCTGTTACTTTCTGTACAATCCGTCTAAGGACAATGGCAAGCGTTGCGCCGATCCTGGAGTTCGAGTGGTTCCGCCGCCGGTGGACGTTGTGTTCTATTTTGAGTTGGGCGCGTTGCTCGTTTTAGGTACGTTCGCGGTTTGGAGAATCATGGCGCGAAAGCGAGCATTACCCTTAAAGTGATCGAAATCGGGCGTGTCACGGATGATGGCTCTCGAATAACCATTGGCAATCGACATAGCCAGGAAATCCAGAGTCTTCTCCGTCTCCCCGAAGTGGTTGTAGAGGATGGCAGCACGAAATAAAACCTCGGCATTGGTGGGCGCAGCCGCGAGCGCCCTCGACAGTTCCTCCCGGGCTGGTTGCTCCTGGTCCAGCATAGCGCGGTAATCTGCCGTAAAAGCCAGAATGTAGGCGTCCCGCGGATTCACTTCCAGTCGAGCCTGGGCGAGGTCGATGGCTTTTTGGTAGGCGTTTCGCGCCTCGGCACGTCGCGTCGGAATCTGAATCAACGCATCGCCCAGGTTGCCCCAGTTCAGCCAGTCTTTCGGATCGATTTTCAGGGCCTGCTGCACGCACTCGGCGGAATCCGAATAGCGGCGCATATAGAAGTAAACGGCTCCCAGATTTCCGTACGCTTCAAAATTCGGGCGCACAGCGATGGATTGTTTCAAGGCTTCTACCGCTTCCGGATATTGGTCAAGTTGGGAATAGGCTGCGCCCAGGTTGAGATATCCGTTGTAGTTCATGGGCGCCAGTTGGATCGCCTTCTTGAACATGCCCGCTGCATCAGCATACTGTGCCTGGTTGTAGTAGAAGGCTCCAAATGCGCTGTACACGGCCCAATAGTTGGGGCGGAGTGAGACTGCCTTGCGGTAAGCCTGTTCCGCCGCGTCAGGCTTGCCCAGTTTCTGATCGGCGTCGGCCAGCGAACGCAGTGTCTCGTCACTATTGTGATCGAGTTCGAGTGAACGCTGGAATCGTTGTACTGCGTCCTCGTAACGTCCAGTGGAAGCGAATACTTTTCCCAAGCAAGTGTGGCCTTCGGCCAACTGCGGTGAAATAGCGAGCGCGCGTTCGCAATCGGTCTTTGCCTTTTCTATCCAGTCCTTATCCCGATTCTTCCGTTGGTAACCGGCGTTGTATGCCAGCCCCATGGCCGCATACGCGGGCGCATAGTTCTTATCCACGGCGATCGCATGTTCAAATTGGGCTATCGCGTTCTCGAAATTGTCCGGACTCTGGTAGTCCTCCAGATATCCGCGGCCACGCAGATAGAAATCATATGCAGCCAATTTCGTATCGTCATGTCCCCGCAACGCGATCCGCCGCCCAGGTTCGACCGCTCGTGGTAATTTTTCCAGCACATCATCCACCAGGTGGTCCTGCAATCCGAACATATCGTCACTTTCCCCGGTGATGGTGTTAGCCGCTATCTGCGTATGTGTCCGCGGATCGACGAGACTCCAGGTGATGCGGATGCGCCTGCCTTCCTGTTGCATACTGCCTTCCAGTACCAGGTCAGTGCCGAACTCGCTACGCGCCTGCTCGGAGGTCTTCACGCTGTGTCCGAGCAAATCTCGGGTTGAGACCAGTTGCAAGGCTCCGCCATCGAAGGCTTGCACCAGCTTCGCATTCACGGTCTCGGTCAGGCCGAGGCCCAAAGCGTTAGTTGGAGCATCATTAGCAACTGATTCGAACGGTAGAACGGCCATCATCCTTGCTTCGGGCGCGGCCGGCTCCGCTCTATGACGCATCCACCACGCTCGGGCAGCGATTAACAGTACGGCCGCGACGACGACGATTGCCACCCACCGTCGCCAAGTTGGTGCAGGCGATGGTTGTGAATAAATCGGGGCCGTCCCCGTAGCCAGGTTGGCGAGGTCAATGCGGAGGTCGCCCGCCGATTGGTAGCGTTCCTTGGGATCCTTCTGCAGTGCCCGCAGGATCACTCGTTCCAATCCTTCACTAATTTTCGGATTGACTTCGTGTGGTGGCACCGGAGCACGTTCGAGGATCGCGGCAATCAGAGGACCGCGAATCAACTCTCCGAACGGTTGCTTCCCGGTACTCATCTCATACAGCACCGCGCCCGCCGACCAAACGTCCGCGCGCGCATCCGGCTTTTGTCCTCTGACCTGTTCCGGTGCCATGTAGGGCAGCGTTCCCGCGTCCGAATAACTTTCTGTAAGGGGAGCCGTTGCGGCAGCCTCGGAGGTCTCAAGCCTCAAGATGTAGGCCAGCCCAAAATCGAGAATCTTGAGCCGTCCATCGGGTGTGACTTTCAGGTTGCTTGGCTTCAGGTCGCGATGAATCACTCCCTCTTTGTGCGCCGCTTCGAGACCGGAAGCCAGCTGCTTGCCCAAGTTAAAGACATCGGTTTCCGGCAGCGGACGCCCCGCCAGCATGGCCTCAACCGTCAAGCCGGAGACATATTCCGTCACCAGGTAATCGATACCGCAGTCCCTCCCGAAATCGAAAGCCATCGCAACGTGCGGATCGGTGATCTTGGCCAGGCTCAGTGCCTCGCGGCGAAACTGCCGCCGCGCCGCGTCGCTTAGTAGCGCAAGCTGGGGCAGAGTCTTAAGCGCAACGTCGCGATCAAGCTGCTCGTCGCGCGCCCGAAACACGACTCCCATGCCGCCCGCGCCGATTTGTTCGACGATGCGGTAATGCCCCAGTACTTGACCAATCGTGAGAGAGGAAACCGTCACTCACCGGATACTAGGCTGGCGATTTGCAAAGGTCAACAATTGGGAGTGAGCATCTATCGACCAAGAGAGTACCGCCAGTTTGCGGGCGGGAGGGCCATGCTAAAGAGAAGCATACGCGGATTAGCGTAGCTTCACGCCGCGGCTGGGCTTGCAGAAGTGACTGCCACCGGCAGCCGCGCCACGATGAGTGTACCCGTGCCGTTCGAATGGATGTCAAGGCTGCCGCCCAGCTGCCGGAGTCTTTCTCGCATGCCCCGAATTCCAACACCAGGGGTGCCCGTCGAGGCTAGCTCAAATTGCTTTTCTGGCGGTACGCCCTTGCCTCGATCCTCGACTTCCACGCAAACGTGACCGTCAGAGGCGGCGATGCGAATCCTGGCTGTCGGGCTTTCCGAATGGCGATGAATATTCGTAAGACACTCCTGCACGGTCCGGAAAATCGCTGTTTCCGACTCACGGCCGAGCCGCTCAAAATCCGCGGGGATCTCCAAATCGACTTTAATCTTGCTACGTTCGGCGAAGCCATCTATGTACCAGCGGAGAGCCGAAGCGAGTCCCGCCTCATCCAGTAGAGGGGGATGGAGCAGGTGGGAAATCGTACGGACCTCTCGACTGAGTTCCTGTACCAGAGCCGCGCTGTCGTTAACCGTATTGGCGGCCTTCGTCAGGCGTTCGATGTCGGTTCCCACCGCGGCAAGGTTCATTCCCAGCGCCGCCAGCATCTGTCCCACGCTGTCGTGCAGCTCACGGGCGATGCGCCGTCTCTCATCATCCTGCAATTGCATCAGACGCGCCGAGAGTTCGCGCAGATTCTGATTGGTCCTGTCGAGTTCTACGGTGCGTTCCTTTACCGCTTCTCCTAATTCCTTTTGTGCTGCCCACAGTGCTTGCTCGTGGCGCCGGCGGGCTTCTCCCATCGCCATGAGGATACTGGAAACTGACAAGAAGACCAGAATACCAATCACCTGTGGCGTGCCGACGATGCGAAGCGAGTGCGCCGGCGAAATGAACCGGTACTGCGCGCCGATGAGGGCAACAACCACACTCACCATGGACGGGCGGACTCCGCAGTACCAGGCACAGAAAGCTACCGCCGGAAAGAGCGTGATGTACGGTACGTAGTCGCCTAGAAAAGGATTTAATCCCAAACGGACCAGTAAAGCCACAAGAGTCGCGAAGAGAGCGACGGCGTAACGTATTCCCGTCGTCTCTGAGATTTGGGTGGAGAGCGAAGCGTTGGTCGCCATAGTTTTACCCTTGCTTGGGGAAATCTACAAAGCCAACTCACAAAAGGCCAGGAGTACTATGACGAAGCAGATAACAATTATAACGAGAATGTTTGCATATAAGGGTGCCGCGATCATCACCGTTCCCAATGGAGGTAAGGAGAGTTTTTTGCGGACGAGGCCGCACCGATATGGTCCGGTCCGATCGAGTGAACACCGGCTGCTTTTTGTAGCTAAGCGGCACGATCTGAAGGCTCGCTCATTTTCGCGTCCAGATCGCGGATGCGCTCTTGCCTTTCATAGTATTCGCTCCGCTCTTCGTCCGTCAGGCCCACATAGGCATTCAGTTCCAATGCCTCGACCTGTTTCCTGAGAAGGTCTACAAATTCGGCCTGGAGTTTTTTGAAGGAGTCTTCCATACGCCTCCAACGCAAACGGTTTCGGTTCTCGGGCGAAGAGGCGCGCAAAACTGGGATGAATTAAGGCTAGAGAAAGTTGCCGCTCTGTTTGATAAAAGTGGGTGCCCACCGTTTGGTTTTTGTTTTCTGGCTTTTGGCACGACTAGCTACACGTGGGGGCCGCTTTAACGGGAGAAGTTACACGTGGAGTTCCTGGAGCACATGCTGACGACGGACCTTGATTTTGCTCTCGTCTTTTCGGGCCCGCGCGAGATCATAGGCAAGCTGCATCCGTAGCCACGTTTCCGGGGTGCTGCCAAACGCCTTCGAGAGCCGGATCGCCATCTGGGGGCTGATCCCAGACTTGCCGTGAATGACGTTGTTGAGAGTTTGCCGGGTGACGCCAAGGACCTCCGCTCCCTCTGTGACGGACAGGCCCAAGGGTTCAAGACACGCGGTTCGGATACTGCGTCCGGGGTGCGGCGGGTTTTTCATCGGCATGGTGTTGCTCCTTGCTTGTTGCTTGACTAGTGGTAGTCGGTCAGTTCAACGTCAAACGCATCCGCTCCTTCAAAGCGAAAGATGATACGCCAGTTTGCCCGCACAGTGACCGACCAAAAGCCTTTCAGTCCGCCTTTCAACGGATGCAGGCGATAACCCGGAAGGTTCATGGCCTGCGATGTCTCCGCTTCGTCGAGCCGGGCGAGAATGTCTTCAACAGCGTCGAGCAAGTCGGGACGTATCCCGCTGCGGTCCCCACGCTCATAGAGTCGTTTGAGGCCGCGATGCTTGAAACTCCTAATCACCAGGATACACCGTAAAGTGTATATTGTCACTTGTCAAGATTGCGCCTCGGTCTTTTATCGTCTGGAACAAAACGGCGTAGACTCCTCGGAAGCGGGCCCTACCAAACCGCCTCAGATCGACTTCACTGGAATTGCCATTACATTGTCCACCAGCCCGATTTCCTTCTGCACGAACGGCTCCGCATAGGTGACGCCGCCCATCATGCCGTAAAAGCGGGCCATGGATTCCACTCGCGCGCGAATTTCTTTTTGTGCGGGGAAGATTCCGCTGCCGGCATCCTGGTCGGTAAACTGAGATTTATATGCCATTATCGCGGCAAAGCGCGTTTCAAATTGGTCGGTGATGTCGACGACAAATGTGGGCCGCACGTCGCGGTATAAGCTGGCGTAAATAATTTTGAAAGGACGATGAGGCGCAGCCGAATCGCCGCCGGGGTTGCTGATGGCTGACGGCTGATGGCTGACGGCCGAATTTAGTTTTGCGAGTCCCGATAGAAACGCCGCTTCGTAGCCGAGAATCGAGGCCGTATAGTGATCGGGATGGCGGCCCTCCCAGTAGGGAAGGATCAGCACCCGTGGACGCTGCTCGCGAAGGACGCGGACGACCTTCAGGCGATTCTCCCAGTTATTTTCGACTCGGCCGTCGGGAATATCGAGCGCGTGGCGCCAGGAAACTTTCAGGATGCGCGCCGCGTCCGCCGCTTCGCGGGCGCGGTCTTCGGCGGTGCCGCGCGTCCCCATTTCACCTTGCGTGAGGTCGAGGATGCCGGTGTGGTATCCGCGCTCGGACATCTTGAGCAGGGTTCCGGCGCAGGTTTGTTCCACATCGTCGCGGTGCGCGGCCAGAGCGAGAATGTCGACGGGCATAAATGCGTCGTTGGTGTTTAGTCGTTAGTCGTTTGTCGTTTGTCGTTCGCGCGTTGCTGCCTATTGCGGCCTTCGTTGCAATTCCTAGGAATTCTAGAATGCCAACGACTAACGACCATCGACCAACGACTGTTCCTACGCTGCCGGCTTCGTCGTCCTCCGATTCGCCAGAGCAAACGCCAATCCGAACATGAAGAGCGCAAACAGTACCAACGTCAATATCGATGCGGCCAGCGGGAATGCACGGGGCGCTTCGGGATACATCAGCGTGCGCAGCGCCTCTACACCATAGGTCAGCGGATTGGCATACATGAGCCAGCGAATCCATCCTGACGCGCCGGAAAGAGGGAAGAGCGCTCCCGAAAGCAGCCACAGCGGGATCAGAAATAAATTGATGATGGCATGAAAGGCTTGCGTCGAATCCATGGGCCAGGCGATGGTGAAACCGAGTGCGGTCAGCGCAAACGACACCAGGAACACGGTGAGGACGATGAGTCCGAAGGAGGCGAGCGTCATGTGTACGCTGACAAGCGGAGCGAAGACCAGAAAAATCAGTCCCTGAGCGGTGGCGAGAGTGGTGCCGCCCAAGACTTTTCCCAGGACAATGGCGGCGCGGGGCACCGGCGCTACCAGCACCGAAAGCAGGAAACCTTCGTTGCGGTCTTCGATCACAGACATCATGGTGAAAATTGCGGTGAAGAGCACGATCATCACCAGCGTGCCAGGATAAAAATAATTTAAATAGTGCTGCTGGCCGGCGGCCTGTCCGGAACGAAATGACGTTCCGAAGCCGGATCCGATGACGACCCAAAACAAGAGTGGAGAAACGATGACTCCCACCACACGCGCGCGCTGACGATAGAAGCGCACGATCTCTCGCCACCAGAGCGTGAAGGCAGGCAGCAAGACTCCAGCGGATGCGGGAGTAGTTGCCGGGAAGGTTGCGGTTTGGGTTGCCATCGGTTTTAGTGTAGCAGCGGTTCCGGGTCTCGAAAACCGCGAGACGATCGCGACGCGCACAGCCTCTTGCCGTAAACCCAAGGCTGTTTTATTATGCCGCGACTCTCTGGAGGACTCCATGAAACTGTCGTTACTCGCTGTTGCTCTGACTCTGGCTGCACTTGTCGCGGCGCAGCTGTCCCTGGCGCAAAACGCCTTCACACCGGATCAGGTTAAGTTCGGGCCTGCTCCGCCTTTCCTGCCTCCCGGAGCGCAGTTGGCTGTGCTGGAAGGCGATCCCATGGCCTCGTCGGGCGATTTCACCATCCGTCTCAAATTGCCGGACGGCTACAAGGTCGCACCTCATACCCATCCCTACCGGGAAAACGTAACCGTGATCTCAGGCACCCTCAAAGTTGGGATGGGAGATCAATTCGATGCCACCAAGATGTCGGCCTTCGGTGCCGGCAGTTTCGCATACCTGGATCCCAGCATGCACCACTACGCCGCAGCTTCGGGAGAGACTATAGTCCAAATCCATGGCATGTCGCCGGTGAAGTTCAACTACATCAACCCCGCCGACGATCCAAGCACGAAGAAATAGGTAGGCGAGAAAAGGGCTCGGCGTGAAGGCCGAGCCCGGTGTCTTGCCCATCTCGCTAAATCATCATCCGCGTTCATCGGCGGTGTTCGCTTACGCTAGCGACATTGCACGAACTTGGACTTCCCCTCGTAAGCCAGCCTCACTCATAAACCGCGGTGCCAGTGTCAACCGAAGAGCTGCTGGGATTGGTCACGTCCAACAGTTGGATGCCTTTGGCGACTGATGTGCCTGCAGCCAAGTTCATCACCAAATCGAATTGCATGGTTGTGCCATTCGAGAGCGTTAGACTTATGGAACCGCTGCCATCGGAATTGATGGAATAGGTTCCGCTGCCCGTGCCCGTCGTGGCGGTCTGTTCGGCTAGTTGGTCTGTAAAGGAAAGCGTCACCTTGCTCACGCCGTCGAACTTGATTGTCCCGATTAACCCCTGCTGGGTGTCCGTTGTCCACCAGTTCAGCAGAATACTGTAGGTTCCCTTTAGCTTGGCGGCAGTCGCTGCGCCGGAAAGATTGATCGAGTTCGCCGTGCCGGCGTGCACGTGGCTGTCGTTCGCGCTGGTGTTGATAACTAACAATTGCAGACTCTTGGCGATCGAAGCAGAAACCGAGTTTAACGCGAAGGCGATCTGACCAGTTTGGGTTCCCTTGTTGCTAGTAAGATTGAGCGTCATGGATCCGCTCCCATTGGGGCTCACAGAATAGGTGCTTCCACTCGAAATAGTGCCAACGAAAAGATTGCCACTGTCGATGATCGTAAAGTAACCGCTCACCGCGCTGATGCCGTCAAAGTTGAGTATCCCCAGCCATGCCTGTTCGCTTGCTGCCCCACTGTAAGCGTTCACCAGAGCGCTGTAGCTTCCCTTAACGTTGGCGGCGGTGTAGGTTACCGCTCCTGAAATGCTGGTTAGAGCGAACAACATAAGCAGTTCGACAAGCAAAGATGATTTTCTGATTAGCATGGCGCGCCTCCCGGTGCGAATTGGTCCAAACCCGAATTTCGTTCTTGGCCTCGACGACGGCAGCAATTACTTACCCATGGATGGTGTGAATGGGGTGCCCGGGGGGATACAGAAGGGCTTGCAACAGCAACTTGAAGCCTACTCCGCCAAATCGCTCCAGTCAACGACTAATACTTAGCTTACTAGGCGTGTTACTTGCCGGCTTTCTTCTTGCCGCTTTTGGGAGTTGACTCCGCGTCTTCGCTCCAGAAACGGTGGCCGGTGCGATGGATGAAAACGTCTTCGAGGGTGGGTTTGCTCACACTTAGCGACTGGATCTCGCCGGGGAAAGCCTCGACTACGTCAGGGACGAAGCGATGTCCATTTTCAATTTCGAGGCGGACCTGATGATCCATGACGGTGGCATCGACGTGAAACTTGTCTCGGATGCGATCGGCCAGGGTTTGCGGATCGCGCGCTTCCAGCAGAATTACGTCGCCACCGATTTCGCGGGTTAGCGCCTCGGGCGTTCCCAGGGCTACCAGGTTGCCTTCGTTCAGGATGGCGAGGCGGTCGCAGCGTTCGGCTTCTTCCATGAGGTGAGTGGTGACGATCACGGAGACACGCTCCTGATCGCGGAGGATCTGCAGGTATTGCCAGAGGTCGCGGCGGGCGCCGGGATCGAGGCCGGTGGTGGGCTCGTCGAGCAGCAGAACCTCGGGGTGGTGGAGCAAGCCCTTGGCTAGCTCGATGCGGCGCTGCATGCCTCCGGAGAAAGTTTCTACGCGATCCGCACGGCGGTCGAGCAATCCGACGCGCGTGAGGATTTCAGTGATACGTGTTTTGAGATCGGGGCCGCGCAGGCCGTAGAGATGTCCCTGATGCCAGAGGTTTTCGTAGGCGGTAAGTTTGGGGTCGACGCTCTGAGCTTGGAAGACAACGCCGATGTGGCGACGCAGGGCTCCGGGCTGGCGCACGGCGTCGAAGCCGGCGATCGTGGCGCTTCCCGAGGTGGGCACCATGAGCGTGGAAAGAATGCGGAAGAGAGTTGTCTTGCCGCTGCCGTTCGGGCCGAGGAGGCCGAAGAGTTCGGCGGGGCGCACGTCGAAGGAAACGCCTTTGAGCGCAGCGCGGTCCTGATAGCGATGGACGAGGTCGCGAACAGAAATGATGGCGATGGGCTGGCCGGCCTGTTCGGCAGGCTGGGCGGGGGGAGCGAAGTCGACGGCGGTTGAGTCCGGGGTCACAGGTTATTCTACGACGGGCGGACGCGATTAGCATCCGGCGATTAGCATCCGGGAAGAACGCCGATCCATTGGCGGGGCGAGGCGCAGTTCCGTGGAGACGCGACTTGCCGCAACTCCCGCGGTTCCAGAAGAGACGGGGCAAGCTCCGTCTGTACAGAAGTCTTATGCAGCGACTGGGTCGCGGCCGGGGACGCGCTCTTCAAACGCGACAGGCACGTGACGCCAGACCTGGATGGCTAGAACCACGGTGGTGGCGAGAAGCAGCGCTCCGACGGCGACGTGGACTACGGTCGAGATCACCATCGGCAGTTCGGGCTGCGCGGCGTCCCGTCCCCACATGACGCGGGTGATGAAGGCGAGAAAGCCGAGACAGAGTTGCGCGACCATCAGGCCGAGCATGGCGATTGCCGGACGGCGGACGGCATCCACTTCTGGATAAACGGTAATGGCGCGAACGGCAGTCCAGGAGAGGACGATGGCGACGACGGCCGCATTAATGACGTGCGGCCACCAACTCAAGCCGTGGTGACGGAACATGGCTCCGAGGATCAGTTGCACATAGAGCACAAAAATTGAGAGCAGCGTCAGAGTAAAAAGAGCGGGGCGGCGCTGGTCGAGTTCAGTGCGCGGTTGCTCTTCAACCCAGCGGCGTCCAGTGAAGACGGCGATCGAAACGGCGATGCAAAAGAAGGTCTGCGCCACAGCGGCGTGGGCGCTGGAAATGGGCGCGGGTAGGAAAAATAGGACAGTCAGTCCGCCGAGGATGCCTTGGGCTATCACGGTCGCGAGCGCCGCCAGGCCCAAAAGGCGCAACCAGCGCCGCTTCTCAACTTGCCACGTCCAGACCGCGAGGATGATGGTGAGCAGTCCTACAAATTCTGCCACCATGCGATGGCCATGTTCGTATTTCACCCCGCCGACCATGTGCGGCATTTTGTAGAAGGAGCCGAAGGTGGTCGGCCAGTCGGGGACGGACAAGCCGGCGTCATTGCTGGTGACGAGCGCTCCGGCGACGATCAGGACGAGGGTGGCACAGGCGGTGAAGACCGCGAAACGGTGCAGTCCGCGATGGTACGGCATTTCGATGCCCTTCAGGATAGCCCCCAGGGAAAACTAGCGATTCTACGGTACACGGCACGTTTTCCGAAACGCATTAGTCTACCACCACGGCGAGGCGCGTCCCTATTCGTGCGTAGTTTGCGATCGTTCAACCGCAGTCGAATTTTGTGTTTCCATCGCTTGGATTATGGCGTCAGCGAACTCCGATGTGCCAGCGGTGCCGCCCACATCTCGGGTAAGTTTGCTGCGGTCACGGTAGACCTCGTCAATGGCGTTGCGGATCTTCAGGGCGGCCTCGTATTCGCCGAGATGGCGCAGCATGAGCAGCGCGGATCGCAACACAGCGGTTGGATTGGCGATGTTTTTCCCGGCGATGTCGGGTGCGGAACCGTGTACGGCTTCAAAGATGGCGCACTCGTGGCCGAAATTTGCGCCGGGGACGAGGCCAAGTCCGCCGACTAATCCCGCGCAAAGATCGGAAAGGATGTCGCCGTAAAGATTTTCCATGAGCAGGATGTCGTACTGGTAGGGGTTCATCACCAGTTGCATGCAGGTGTTGTCGACAATGTGCTCGCCGTAAGTGATCTCGGGATACTCCTTCGAGACGTTGCGCGAGCAGCGCAGAAACAATCCATCGGACAGCTTCATGATGTTGGCTTTGTGGATGGAATGAATTTTCTTGCGCTTATTATTGCGTGCATACTCGAAGGCAAAACGCGAGACGCGTGTGGAAGCCTTCTCGGTGATGATCTTCAGGCTCTCGACCACTCCCGGAACGACTTCGTGCTCGATGCCGGAGTAAAGTCCTTCGGTGTTTTCGCGGACTACGATCAGATCGACGCCCGGATAGCGGGTGGGAATATGCGGCAGGTTGCGGATGGGCCGGAAGTTGGCGAAGAGTTCGAAGCGCTTGCGGAGTTCGACGTTGATACTGGCGAAACCACCACCGATGGGCGTAGTCACGGGACCCTTCAGTCCGACGCGAGTGCGTTCGATGGAGTCGTTGAGTTCTTTGGGGATGTACTCCTTGTATTTCTCAAAGGCTTCGGCGCCGGCGGCAAAACTTTCCCAATCGAATTTGACGCCGGTAGCTTCGAGCATGCGAACCGTGGCCTCGATCACTTCGGGGCCGATTCCGTCGCCGGGGATGAGAGTGACTTTGTGTGCCATAAATTATGAAGATGCGAGCTGCGCTCGCTGGACAGCCGAGGCAGCTGTCCCTACGTAAATTAAATCAGGTCTTTGCGGTTTTGCTTTTTGGTTCGGGCGCATCTTTTTCTTTGCCCGTGGCTTTCAGCAGGTCTTTAAGTTCTGCCATGAATTCCTGGACGTCCTTGAAGTCGAGATAGACGGAGGCGAATCTTACATACGCGACTTTGTCGTAGCGGCGCAGGCGGTTCATAATCAGCTCGCCGATTTCGCTGGTTTTGCGCTCGCGCTCGGCCGACTCGATGACAAAAGTCTCGGCTTCATTGACGATCTGCTCGAGCTTGCTGATGGGTACGGGGCGCTTCTCGCAGGCGCGCATAAGGCCGTTGAGTACTTTCTGGCGGTCAAAACGCTCGCGGCGTCCGTCTTTCTTTACCACCATGTACGGGATCTCGTCGATGCGCTCGTAGGTGGTGAAGCGCTTTTCGCACTTCAGGCATTCGCGGCGGCGCCGGATGGAATCCGCTTCCTTGCTTTCGCGCGAATCCACGACTTTGTCATTTTCAAACCCGCAAAAGGGGCATTTCATGCGCTTGGTTACGCTTCAGAGGTAAAAGCGATTGTAGCAGGCTATGCGGAAGGGAACGGTAGGGGCGTATTCCTTCCACGCGATAAGAGTCAGTATTGAATTCGCCTGAGAAATAAAGCCCAGGATTATAATCACGGCTGCCATGGCGCTCGCTCCGCATTCAAAACTTGGGCCCTACGAGATCGTCTCGTCGCTGGGCGCTGGCGGCATGGGCGAAGTGTATCGCGCTCGTGACGAGAGCCTGGACCGCGAAGTTGCGATCAAAGTGCTGCCGAAAGAGTTGGCATCGGACCCCGAGCGACTGCGCCGTTTCGAGCAGGAAGCGCGGGCAGCGGCGGCGCTCAATCATCCAAACATTCTGGCGGTTTACGGCTTCAGCACGACCGAAGACCATGCGCCCTATCTGATTGCCGAACTTCTTCAAGGGCAGACTTTGCGTGACCGGTTGGAACAGGGCGAGATCCCGGTGCGCAAGGCGATCGAATTCGCCTTGCAGACGGCGCGCGGTCTGGCGGCAGCGCACGCCCGCGGCATTGTGCATCGAGATCTGAAACCGGAAAACCTTTTTCTTACGAAGGATGGCGTAGTCAAGATTCTGGATTTCGGGCTCGCTAAGCTGGTCGGCCCCGGCGCCACTGGGCCGCAGAGTTCGGTGGCGACGGTCAGCGTCACCCAGTCGGGCGTGGTGCTGGGGACGGTGGGTTACATGTCACCGGAGCAGGTGCGCGGACAGGCCCTGGACCATCGCACCGATATCTTCAGCCTGGGTGCGGTCTTTTACGAGATGCTCTCCGGAAAGCGAGCCTTTCAGAGGGAGACGGCCGCAGATACGATGAGTGCAATCCTCAAGGAGGAGCCCGGCGAGCTTTCGGGCGCTGGGCGCAATCTTCCTCCGGCGCTCGGACGCATCGTACATCGCTGTCTGGAAAAGGAGCCGGCAGATCGGTTCCAATCAGCGCATGATCTGGCGTTTAATCTCGACTTAGTCAGCCGCGACGACAGTGGAAGCGGCACGGCAGTGGCGCTTCCAGCCGGCAAGAGTCGACGCTCGCTGATAGTGCCTTTGGTTGCGTTGGCGGTAATAGGGGCAGCGGCCGTTGGATTCCTGGCACGAGGATTGAGGCCGCAAGCACAAAATTCTTCCCCGGTAGAGCTGATGCGCCTCACCGACTTTGTGGGCATGGAAGAATTTCCAGCGCTGTCGCCGGACGGCAAGTCAGTGGCCTTCACGGCCGACGCCGGCGGGCGGCGGCAAGTATGGGTGCGATTGCTGGCAGGGGGCAACCCGCTGCAAGTGACGCATGACGATGCCGACCATCAATCCCCGCGTTGGTCGCCGGATTCCTCATCGCTGATTTATTTCTCTCCATCCCAGGAGCCGGACGGGGAAGGGAAGATCTGGCAAATCCCGGCGCTCGGAGGAACAGGTCGGCCGCTGGTCAGCAGCCTGGGCGGCGCTGACTTGAGCCATGACGGCAAGCACATCGCCTATTTCCATTCCAATCAAGGGGAACTCGAACTAGCAGTAGCAGATCCGGACGGCTCGAACTCTCGCAAGCTCACGGTTCTTCCGAACGAATACACCTACTCCAACCTGCGCTGGTCTCCCGACGACCGGAAACTGGGATTCCAGCGGGGCAGAACCTTTGATTACGACGTCTTTTATGTGCCGGCCGAAGGGGGTAGTACCCAAGCCATCACGCGGGATGGGAATCCGCTGGAAGGTTTTGCCTGGCTTCCCGACGGCTCTGGAGTGGTCTACAGCTCTTCCCGAGGCGACACCATTCTCTACTTGCGAACCATGAATCTGTGGTCTGTCCAAACGGGAGGAAAGAATCTACGCCAGCTCACTTTCGGGGAAACGTCTTACATCTCGCCGGATCTGGATCAGCACGGCAACATCGTCGCGACCCGCAGGCAGATCCAGTTCGATATCTGGCGCTACCCGGTCGACGGAAACCCGAAAGAAAACGTTCGCCGCGGGGTCCAGATCACGCACCAGACCGGCGTTGTGCAAACACCGTCCGCTGCTCCCGGAGATCATGAACTCGTATATCTAAGCGACAGCGGGGGACACGGCAATCTCTGGGTATTGAATCTCGAAAGCCAACAGAATCGCCAGGTCACCTTCGAACACGATCCGCAAGTCGCGATTGGCGTTCCCGTCTGGTCCCCGGATGGGAAGCACATTGCTTACGTGAAGCGCGGATCCAACGCGTGGAACGTCGACCTGTGGCTGATGAATCCCGATGGAAGCGACGCTCACAAAGTATCGGACGGGGGAGGTTGGGCTTGCTGGTCTCCAGACAGCCGATGGCTCTATTTCTCGCCCCCCGGCCAGAATGCATTTCGCATAGAGAAAATCTCTCCCGCGGGTGGCCCTAACCAGTTAGTGCGCGACGAAGGACGGGCGCCGGCGGTTGATGCGAGAGGAAAACTTTTCTTCGCGATGAATTTGCCAGCGCTGAACGGCTTGTCGGACATCGAGATACTGGCAGCAAATCCAGAGAACGGCCCGGCGCAGAAGTTGGTTCGTATTTCAGGATCGCACCTGTCGTCCAGTGGGCTCCTAATGCAGCCCGTGCTCTCTCCGGACGGCAAGTGGCTGGCGGTATTGCTGACCGATGGACCGACCACGGATATCTGGGCGCAGCCAACGGCGGGAGGATCAATGCGCCGCATTACCGACTTCGACCGCGAAGCCACGTTCATCACCCGGAGAGTTTCCTGGTCGTCCGATGGGCACTCTATCTACGCCGCAGTCGGAAAGGGCGAGGCCGACATTGTCTTGTTGAGCAATGTGAAGCCGTAGCCAGGTTATCTGCCGCCCTTTCCCAGTTTCTTGAGGAGCCGCAGCAAGATCAGCCGCTCGTCTTTTGAGAGGACGGCGGCGGCCTCTTCCATCGCGACCACGTGATTCCGAAAAATCTTGCTGATGAGCGCGCGTCCTTTCGGCGTGAGCTCGACCAGGCGTACGCGCCGGTCATCCGTATTCTTCCGTTTCACAAGCGCTTTCTTCTCCAGCCGATCCACCGCGACACTGATCGATCCAGGAGTGAGCCATACTTTGGGACCAATCGTATTGACCGGCAACGGTCCCTTGTGGAGCAGCACTTCGAGGACGCGAAAATCCGAGTCGCCGAGGCCGGTCCGGCCCAAGTCCAAGCTCTCCACCGAATGGGCCATCAGAGCGCGAAAGGCCTTCGCTAGCACCAACCAGACATGAACCCCAGACGTGTCTTGCATTTCTCTGCGTCCTTTCCCCATCCGGTTACATCATATCTATTGACATCGATTATATCGATATCAATGTAAATCGTAAACGATTCGAAAATGTACCAGACCTCAATACCACAAGGAGCAGGACATGACCATTATCTCCGTAATCGTCGGCAGCACACGGCAGGGCCGATTTTCCGAGAAGCCGGCGCAGTGGATTCTTCAGCACCTCCAGAAGCGCGACGGAATCGAAGCGCGGCTGCTCGACCTTCGCGACTTTCCGATGCCCTTCTTTGACCAGCCTCTGACGCCCGCGATGCCCGGGCGCGCCCCCTACGAGAATGAGGTTGTCAAACGCTGGACCGCCGCAATCGCCGCATCGGACGGATTTGTTTTCGTCACCCCGGAATATAACTACGGCCCCCCAGCAGTGCTGAAAAATGCGATCGACTGGGTTTATCCGGAGTGGAACCGGAAGGCTGCAGCCTTCGTAAGCTGGGGCAGCGCCGTGGGCGCGCGCGGCGTCCAGCAGCTCCGGGAAACCATGATAGAGGTTCAGGTCGCCCCGGTTCGCTCGTCCGTCCACATTCCCGTTGCGACCCTTTGGGCACACTTCCAGGGTGGGGACGTGAATAAAGGACTCGCCGAGCTTGGGGCGCAAGCCCAGACGATGATCGATGACTTGCTGTGGTGGACGACGGCTCTGAAGACGGCCCGCAAAGCTTAACGACTGAACTGAAACACCTGAACTGAGAAAGGACAAACCATGTCTAACCTGGAATCCCACAACAAAGAATCCCACAACAAAACGGCTACTCGTCCTCTGACCGCAACCGTCACGACGCAAAATCCTGTTTCCCGCATCGCCAGACGCACCCGCGGAGAGAGTCACGAACCTATCACGCGACTGATGTCCCCATCCGACTTTGGCCATCTTCTGAAACCCTTCGTATTCCTCGACCTGTTCGATACTCAGGGAAAACCAAACCCCTTTGCCGGTTTCGGGCTCCATCCACATTCCGGTATCGCCACCCTTACCTATGTAGTCGAGGGCAGCGTCCGCTATGAAGACACGAACGG
The DNA here is from genome assembly GCA_963789205.1 of uncultured Acidobacteriaceae bacterium. Taxonomy (GTDB): domain Bacteria; phylum Acidobacteriota; class Terriglobia; order Terriglobales; family Acidobacteriaceae; genus Acidiflorens. Next base: position 133,225 of record CAWBJV010000003.1, on the reverse strand, counting down.
AGCGACGGGCTTGTTGCCCGCCGGCGGCGTCGAATGGATGCGGGCTGGCGGCGGCGTCTGGCATGGTGGCGGCTCCGGCGAACCGGGACGGACGCGGGGTTTCCAGCTTTGGATCGCCTTGCCGCCCGAACTCGAGCTGGGACCATCGGAGAGCGTCTACCTCTCACCGGAGCTTATTCCCCACGATGGGCCGGCGCGTGTCCTCCTCGGCAGCTACGGAACTGCGACAAGTTCGATCAAAGCCCCGTCACCGATGAACTATCTCGCCGTGCATTTGAAGGCTGGAGAACGCTGGAGCTACCACCCGCCCGCCGGGCACACTGTCCTCTGGACCGCCGTGGGGAAGGGTTCTGTTGTGGTCGCGAATCAGCCGCAACCGGACGAGCTGCGGCAGGGCGAACTGGTCGCCTTCAGGCCGTCGAGCGCCGTGATCGAATTCGAGGCCCAGTCCGATGCAGAGTTCGTCGTTGGCTCAGCTGTGCGGCATAATTACGACCTGGTCTTGGGCTCACATTCCGTGCATACAAGCGCCAAGGCGCTGCGTGACGCCGAGGAGCGGATCTCGGCGATCGAGACGCGCCTGATTCAACAGGGCAAACTTTGAACAAACTTTGAGCAACAGGAGGTCACCGACTCCAGAGCAAACGAAAACCTACGTGAAGATCGTACTTGTAACGGGAATCGACCTCACCCCAGGAAATGCGCGCCGATCATGCGACCTCGACCGGATCGGCGCGATTTCATTTTGAGCGAATGATTCAGCAACTCAGGAATTGATTCCGCTCTTTTCCATATACAATCGGCTGTCGAAGCGCCCATCTTCAAAAACGGTTGAAACAGTGAGATGCCGCCATTTCTTGGCCTCGCTGGCACGCGCAGCTTCCGCCTGTTGCACCCGCTTTTCCGCATCGACACCGAGGATCAGCCGCACCGGCACCTCGTCGCTATTTGCGAGTTGCACAATTACATCCGCGATCTTCCGCGGATCGCCTTCCGCACGGCCTTCGAGGCTTCGCAATACCTTGAGCATCGAACCGACCGAGGCCTCGTAGTCCGGCAACAGGTCCGGCGCATTCTGACCGGCGCGCCGTGCCCAGTTGGTCCGAATCCCTCCCGGCTCCAGTGTGCAGATCTTGACCCCGAACGGCGCGACTTCCATCGCCAGCGCGTCGCTGAAACCGCCCACAGCCCACTTGGCCGCGTGATACGGCGTATTACCGGCAACCGCGAGGCGGCCACCGACCGATGACACCTGAAAGATGTGACCGCTCTTTTGCTTGCGCATCACGGGAATAGCCGCGCGTGTTGTGTACACCACGCCGTAAAAGCATGTGTCCACGACGGCCTGGAAATCTTCCGCACTCATCTGCTCGAAGGGCGCAAATTGCCCATAACCGGCATTGTTGACCAGGACGTCCAGCCGCCCGAAGGTGTCCACCGCTAGCTTCACCGCACCTTTTGCTGCCGCCTCATCGCGCACTTCCAGCCTCACTGGCTTCACCCGCCCGCCGTATTGCGCCACCAGAGGTGTCAGTTCCTCCGTCCGGCGCACTCCGGCTATCACACTGTCACCTGCGGCCAGCGCCGCCTCGGCGATGTCCCGCCCCAGCCCGTTTCCGCTTCCCGTAATCAACCAGATTTTCGCCATTACAATATCCTCCTCTGCATTGGATGATACAATGACTGACTGGATGCTCATTTATGTGGTTTCGCAGGAGATTCATCGCAACGCGTCTTCGATTCTAGTTTTTGGGGCGCTGAGTCGGCTTACTGTCGGCCTGCCTCCTATTTAGGATTGACTAGATACCCGGTTATACAGGAGCGCAGTGGCTCGTCCTAAAAGCGAAGACAAGCGAAACGCGGAAGTAATTCTTTTTCTTGCACCCTAATACATGAGTGAGTAATCAGATCAATAAAGGAGCCATATGATTATGAACTACAGATTACTAGGCAAAAGCGGGCTTCGGGTTTCCGAAGCATCTCTAGGCACCATGACCTTCGGCGAGGAGTGGGGATGGGGATCACCGAAGGACGAAGCGCAGAAAGTCTATGAGACCTACCGCGAGGCAGGTGGAAACTTCATTGACACGGCGAATTTCTACACCAACGGCACTAGTGAGACATTCCTTGGAGAGTTCATGCAGGGCCATCGCGAGAGCGTCGTTCTAGCCACGAAGTACTCCAACGCCGCGCCAGGCAATGATCCGAATGCGGCGGGCAATCATCGCAAGAACATGATGCAAGCAGTGGAAGCCAGTTTGAAACGACTGCAAACCAACTACATCGACCTGTACTGGGTGCACATCTGGGACGGGATCACACCTGTGGAAGAAGTCATGCGCGGTCTGGACGACTTGGTTCGCCAGGGCAAGGTTCTTTACGTCGGCATCTCGGACGCTCCCGCTTGGTGGGTCGCCCAGGCAAATACTCTGGCGGAGCTTCGAGGTTGGACACAGTTTATCGGGCTGCAGCTCGAGTACAGCCTGATTGAGCGGACGGTCGAGCGCGAACTGATTCCCATGGCCAAAGCTCTGAACTTGGGGGTTCTGGCTTTCTCTCCCCTGGCGGGTGGATTTCTAACCGGGAAATATCACGGCGAAGGCAAGCCCGACGGCGGGCGGATGACCAATGAGGGAGTGAAAGCCTTCTTTCCGGAGAGGGAACAACGCGCGGCGCCGATGATATTGGCTGTAAAGTCGGTTTCCGAACAAAGCGGTCGCAGCATGGCGCAAGTTGCACTCGCCTGGCTGCGCTATCAAAGCGTGCCAGTAATCCCGATCATAGGAGCGCGAAAGGTATCTCAACTCCAGGACAATCTCGCCAGTTTTGATCTGGAACTCTCCGCCGAACAGTTGAAATCCCTCGATGCAGCAAGCCGAATCGAACCCGGATTCCCCCAGAGTATTTACGAGAGAGAAATGGTTCGTGCAATTAGGTATGGCGGTGTATGGGATCGCTTAGTGGCCTAGGGCATCAGCGTAGGTATTGATGCAGGCGAAAATCAAGAGCAGCGTTTGACCTTTCCGGTTGTACCCCGGCTACCGGGCTACGGGAAGTATTGCTTTAACCATTTGTTTCTTAGGTCGGCATCATGCGGTATAACTCATCAACTCACAGGAGGATTTTATGAAAGTCAGGCATTACGGCCGTATGGCCCTGTTATCGATGGGATGTATGCTTCTTCTGGCACCTGGGATCGCTAGGGCTGAACATACCAAACTATTTTGCCTAAGCAATTCGGGCACCTTAAAGAGCGCTGTTTCTGGGGTCTGTCCCGCGGGCAGTACGAAGCTTCCCCTGGCCGTGGCCGATTCGGTTTCGGCAACGCAAGCAAGCGCTGAGATCACCTCCGACGGCAATGTCAGACAGCAAGACAAGGTCAACGGCAGCGGCTGGATTGATAGTGCTTCGCTGAATGCGCCAGGCAGCCACCTCATTTTCTTTCGGAATGGTGTATTCCAGAATCATGTGAATTGCGTGGCAACCACTGTCGATCCCTCCAACAACGTCGCCCCCATTTCGTCGATGCAGATTGCCCTTAAAGCACCGTCGGCCGTGTTGATCAATTCGGTTGGCGTGAATGGATTCATTCCCACCGATTTTGATCTCGTCTGCTCGGGAAATTGAATCGGTGCAGTGAGCGGGTTCATTCCCAGGATGCTCCCCGTGCCGTTTGGTGCGGGGAGGCCTCGGAAATGTTGCTCGGGTGCTCCATTCCACCGGATACGGAACTCTCCGCCGAACACCCGAAATCCCTCACTGGAGCAAGCCAAATCGATCTCGGATTCCCCCAGGGTATGTACGAGAGAGAAATGGTTCGTGGAGTCAGGTATGGCGGCGTGTGGGGCCGCCTCCTCCTCCAGGCAGACATTGACCCAACGCCACAACTCAGGTTGCTTCCTCGACCGCTACGATTTCTTCCGCCTGCGCCGTCTCTTCGGAAAGCTTGCGCAGCGACAGGCGTTCGTGATGGGAGAGCAGCAGCCCGACGGGAACGACAGCGACAAACGTCACCAGCCAGAGCATGATTCCGCAACTGGCAGCCAGTTCCGGGGGAACGTCGAAGATGCGGTGCAAAGTCGCGATGGTCGCTAACTGGGATCCGCCGCCGATGCCGGGCAACTGAACCATGGAGCCGATCATGCTGGCTCCCATGAGCACCAGCACCTGCGAGCGGCGAATATTCAGAATGGCCACGCCGTAAGAGTGGGCTACTTCCTGGTACGCCATGATGATCATGAACCACATCACGAGCGAGAGCGCGATCAACGCGAGCAGTGAGAGCGGGTTATGGATGGTATTTAAGCCGCTGCGGAATTCGCGGATGCGGGTGGCGATCTTGTGTCCGAGGTTGGCGGCGAGGTGAGAGAAGCGGCGCTCGACCCAATCCGCAATGGCCTCGCCCTTCCAGTGGACGGCGACTGCGGCGAGCGAAACTGCGGCGACCAGTGCGACCAGCAGGAATCCGCCTTCGCGGAAGCGGTGGTAGAAGGGAAGTGAGCGTGGACCGGCAGATACAAGGATCGCGCTCACCAGCAGCACCGTGAATGCTCCGAAGTCAAAGATGCGTTCGACGGCCCAGACCCCTAGCTGCGATGAGAAGCTCAGGTTCTGGCGGCGAGCAATCAAATAAGGGCGAATCAGTTCGCCGGGGCGGCCGAGCAGCGCCAGGCCAGTGAAGCCAATGATGGTGGGCGCGACCAGGCTAGCGGACGAGGCCTGCGGGCGCACCGGACGAAGGAATATTTTCCAGCGAATGGCTCGCACCACGTAGGCGAGGTAAATGAGCGCGATGCCGTGCAGAATATGAATCCACTTTTGCGGGCGGGTTTCGCGGAAGCGGGCCCAGTCGAAATTCTGCCAGGTGCGAAACTGCAGATAAACCAGTACGGCCAGCACCAGGAAGACGACGGAGTAGACCACGTATCGTTTTTTATTCATTCAGTTTTCATTCAGTCATTGTTCATGCGGTCTTGCTGATTCCGTCTTGTGCGGGTGCTGATCATTTGGCGCGGGGGCGGAGGAGTGCGCAGTTGTGACGAGCAAGCCCCGGAATGAAGGTAAATGAGAGAGCAGGCATGGTCAATTGTGAGAACGGGCGATTCGGGAACGATCAACGCGGAGATTCTGTGGTGACAGCCGTGGCTGGCGGTTTCGAAGCGCGGGCGCGGGCTGGGGGTTTGGTGGAGGCCTGTTTTTGTTTCGCTTCTTCCCTCTGCGCGATCTTTTCCTGTGCGATCTTCTTAGTGTTGTACTCGTGCACAATGCGGGCCACGTAAGCGCGGGTCTCGCGAAATGGCGGCACTCCCCGATACTGTTCGACGCGTTGCGGACCGGCGTTATAAGCGGCCAGCGCCTTGACGAGATCGAAATTGTAGCGCTCCAGAAGTTCGCGCAGATAGCGGCTTCCGCCCGTGACATTGGCTTGCGGATCGAAGGCATCATTCACGCCCAACTGGTTGGCTGTGCCGGGCATCAGTTGCATGAGTCCGCGGGCTCCTTTGGGGGAAACGGCGTGTGAGTTGAATCCGCTTTCGGCGTGGATGACGCTGTTCACGAGGTCGGGATCGAGATGGTAGGCGGCGCTGGCGGAGTTCACGACTTGATTCAGAGCAGGCGCGGGGACAAATTTCGCAGATCCGGATTTCGCAGACCCAGATTTAGCAGGCCAGGAATTCGTGGACGCAGCTTTCGCAGACCCAAACGGGACGGAGATAGAGGCGTGCGAGTCCGCCGGCGCCGGCAAGAGCACCGGTAAGGTGAGATCTTCTTCGTAGCCTGTGATCTCGTCGGTGGGCACGTCGGTGAAGCTGGAATCGTCAGCCGCGAGAAAGAGGCGGGTGTTTGTTCCCATCACCAGGCGATGTTCGTGGCGAATGCTGAAGCCGTTGCGGAGAATTGCCAACTCCGCGGCAGTCGCGGGACGAGCAAGCAAAGTTACGGCTACGGCGCATAAAAATGCGGCCGCTGTCGCCGCAATTCTCGCAGCCCCCTCCGTCGCTAATGGCCTTCTTCGAATCATCTTCTTCGACCGATCACAGGCTGACACCGATCGCTGATTCGCGAATCTGGTCCACCGCTACCGGTTTGAGCGTTTTTCCGTCGAGCACATGCTCTACAGCCGCGGATACACCGCTTTCGGCGTTTGAGCGGGTTAGCTTCCAGCCGCGGGACCGCAACTCTTCCGACGCATTCCCCATGATAAAGGGATGGCCTGCGAAAGCAAGCATTTCAATATCATTATAGTTATCGCCAATAGCCATGACCTGCTCCCGGGTAATGCCCCGGTAGTTGGCCCAGCGCTCGAGCGCGTGTCCCTTGGAGCAGCCGGCGTTGAGCACATCGACGATGGAAAGATCGCGGCCCGGGTACTCGGTGCGCACAACTGTGATAGGCAGGCCGCAGCTCTCGAGGACCCGCAATACCCGCTGCATGTCCGCGACCGGCCCGCAGAACATCGCCTGCACGGGATCTCTTGTGAGCGCATTCTCAATCGGAACCACGAACTGAATATACTGCCGATTTTTTTCCAGCCAGCGCTGAATGCTCGCTTCCAGCTCGTCCAGACGCTCGATCACGATGGTGCCCGAGGCATCCCCGTGAAGACCGTTGCTGTCAAAGGTTAGAACGGTCTGGCCGCGAAACTCTTGCATCGCCCGGACGAGTTCACGACAGGTCGGTGCGGGGAGCAGGTCGCGGTGGAAAGTTTCTCCGGCCAGGGAGCGGGTAACGGCGCCATTCGAACTGATCAACCAGAGATCGAATCCCAGCTGTTGCGCGATGGGCAGGGCAAAGGTGTGGCGGCGTCCGGTGACCAGGATGACCTCGATGACCTGGGCGTGAGCACGCTGGAGGGTCGCGAGATCGGTCTCGGAAATCTGAAATTCCGGGTTCAGCAAGGTGCCGTCAATATCGATGGCAATCAGGCGGAGGGAATTGGCAGGCACAAGTAATTTTAACATTTGATACAGTCGCCCCTTCCGAATGCCGACTCGACCGCGCAAACGGACGATTTATGAGGTAACTTGTACCCATGAAACTACGACTCCTTCTTCTGTGCCTGATTCTGTTGCCAATCTCTTCGCCGGCCCAGTCCGTGCCAGAAACCGGCAAGCCCTTCGTGGTCGAATACTATTACAAGGCCAAGTGGGGGCATGCCGACGAGTTTCTGCAGCTCTTCAAGAAGAACCACTATCCTCTGCTGAAAAAACAGGTCGAGATGGGCCGCATGCTCAAGGTCTGGATGGACCAGCCGCGCTACCATACGACTGAAGACGGGCGCTGGGATTATCGCGTCACCATCGTGTTCAAGAACTCGACGGTTGCGAATGAGCCGTTCGACGAAGACGCGCTGAAGAAACAGCTTTGGCCCGACCGGGCCACATATGCGAAGGAAGAGCAGCGCCGGTTTGAAATTCTCGACGGACATTGGGACCTGCCCATCAAGAGCGTCGATCTCGACGGGAAGTAAGCGATGCGCCAGTTTCCAAAAAAGATGTAAAAGGTTGGTTAACCTTCCCGACGAAATCCTTTATCGCTGTCATCAGAATTTGGAGTTAGACACGTCGCATTCATACCGATAAGTTAGATCATGGATAACTTGATCGGCGTTGAAGATTCCCCTGTTGATTTGCTGCACGAGATTGGTGGCCGGCTGGCGACAGCGGGCGGATTTCACGATGTGCTGGACCGGGTGGTGGAGTTCGCCTCGGCGCTGGTGAAGTGCGATTCCTGCCTGGTCTATGTGCTCGAGGGCGAACACCTGGTCCTGCGGGCTTCGAAGAACGCTCATCCCGAGGTTGTGGACCGGCTCAAACTGCGTGTGGGGCAGGGCATTACGGGCTGGGTGGCGGAACATCACGAACCGGTGGCGATTTCGGAAAAGGCGGCGCAGGATCCGCGATTCCAGTTCTTCCACGAATTGCCGGAGGATAGTTACGAAGCCTTTCTCTCCGTACCGCTGATGTGCCGTGGCCGGGTGGTGGGAGCGATCAATCTGCAGCATCGCCTTCCTCACATCCACAAGCAGAGGGAGATCCGGCTGATTTCGGCGATTGGGTTTCTGGTGGGCGCGGAAATAGAATTGGCGCGCATGGAGGAAGTCAACTCCAACCTTACGGACCAGTTACAGACGCGAAAAGTTGTGGAACGCGCCAAAGGAATTTTGCAACGCGAGCTGGGATTGAGCGAGGAACAATCCTACCTCGCTTTGCAGAAGCAAAGCCGGCAGAAGCGCAAGGCGATGAGGGAAATTGCCGAAGCGATCATACTGAGCGAAGAGTTGAGAGAAAACACGCGCGGGCCAGAAGTGTCGTAAAAGGCGCTGCGGCAATTTTCCCGTAGAGACGCGGCTTGCCGCGTCTCCGGCTGCCTGCAAAGAGGACGCGGCCAGCTTCGTTTCTACACAGAGCGCGAACACCACCCAATGCGCTGTAGCCGCCATTAAAGTGGCTTTCCGCCGGATTCAGGCGCGTACGTTTGCAAAAAGTTCACCCGATACGAGAACATACTTAGTTTGCATACATCCCACAGTTCCTACAAAGGAAGCAGCCAAAATATGGCGAAGCTGAAAAAGTCCCCCACGAAAGAAGCAAGGAAGGCGACCGTCGAGGTGAAGTCCTCAAGAAAAGCAGACAGCGGCACCGGAGACGAGCGCGCGATTGAGCCTGCCAAAGGCAAGCTTGGCGTGATGATCCCGGGCATGGGCGCGGTCGCCACGACGTTTGTTGCGGGCGTGGAAGCGGTGCGCAAGGGAATCGCGCACCCCATCGGCTCGCTCACGCAGATGGGAACGATCCGATTGGGGAAGCGCACCGACGGCCGGTCTCCAAAAATCAAGGAGTTCGTTCCGCTCGCGGGACTGAATGATCTGGTCTTCACCGGCTGGGACATTTTCGAAGACAACATGTACGCTGCCGCTCGCAACGCTGGCGTGCTGGAGCGCGACCTGCTAGACAAAGTAAAGAGTCGGCTCAGTGCTATCAAACCGATGAAGGCTGTATTCGATCACAACTACGTCAAGAAGATCGACGGGCCGAACGTGAAGAAAGGGAAGAACAAGCTGGAGCTGGCGGAGCAGCTTCGCCAGGACATTCGCGACTTCAAGAAGTCGAGCGGCGCGAGCCGGTTGGTCACCATCTGGTGCGCTTCGACCGAGACCTTCATTGAACCGAGCGCCGCTCACAAGAGCGTGAAGGCCCTCGAAAAAGGGATGAAAGAGAACGACGAAAACATCGCGCCCTCGATGTTGTATGCCTACGCCTCGCTAATGGAGGGCGTGCCCTTCGCCAACGGTGCCCCGAACCTGACAGTGGACGTTCCGGCGATGCTCGAACTCTCTCGCGAGCGCGAGGTTCCAATTTGCGGCAAGGATTTCAAGACTGGCCAGACCTTAATAAAAACCGTGCTCGCTCCGGCCTTCAAGGCGCGGCTGCTCGGGGTAAGCGGATGGTATTCGACCAACATCCTGGGCAACCGCGACGGCGAGGTGCTGGACGATCCCGGGTCTTTCAAGACCAAGGAAGAATCGAAGCTGGGAGCGTTGGAGCACATTCTGCAGCCCGCTTTGTATCCCGAGCTCTATGGCAATATTTTCCATAAAGTTCGCATTAACTATTACCCGCCGCGTGGTGACAACAAAGAAGGTTGGGATAACATCGATATCTTCGGATGGCTCGGCTATCCGATGCAGATCAAAGTGGACTTCCTGTGCCGCGACTCGATTCTAGCGGCCCCGATCGTGCTCGACCTCGTGCTCTTTCTCGACCTCGCACAGCGCACGCCCGAATTACGCCGCCTCGGGATTCAAGAATGGCTAAGCTTCTACTTCAAGTCACCGATGACGCCGCCAGGCTTGTATCCCGAGCACGATTTGTTCATCCAGCTTATAAAACTGAAAAACACGCTGCGGTACCTGAAGGGCGAGGAGCTGATAACGCATCTGGGGCTCGAATACTACGACTGATTGTTTCAGGGGTATCTCGCCCAAGGTTCATCGGTTTCTTTGGGCGGCAGGGTTAGCAGATTTTCGGGACGGTAGTCCGTTCGTTTCTCCCATCGCACGCGCACCGTCTCGTGAATGCGCGGCGGCGGCGCATTGGGGTCCATCTGTTTCCGCCATCGCAAGGGCACCGTCTCGCGAAGTTGCGGCCCGGGCGAAATGGGGCGTGGGCTTCCTCTGGGCACTGACCACTCGTATCGCTTTGTCTCGAAATTGTAGGACTTGTGAGGCAGGTACTCCAAGATCCACCAGGCCCCGCACAGGGAGATGTTTAGATCGGCTACCGGATTGGGCGCACAATTCGGATCCGGATCCGAATAACAAAGAACACTTCTTACCTTATCAGGGTAGAGCAGAACTCCTCTGCTCTCCGCCTCCACCAGCATCCATTCCAAAGCGATCTGCGATAGCCCGCTTTTGTCAGGGGCGTAGCTTCCTCCGACGTCAGAGTGCACGCCCGCGAACCAGACTTGTTTGAAATCCTGCGTGATGGGACTGGGAGTGCCGTCGCCCAGGTCGTCGCCCCTCATGACACGTGTGAACGAGTTTTGACGGAAGAAAATTCTCCGCTCGTCGATGGACTGGGCATGGCGCACATTGGCGATGATGGGGTTGCGGGCGGTGTAGGGCAGCTGCACCGGTTCGGTTATCCATCCCACCGAACTCACCGTATCCCAGAGACCGGCAAAATGAATAAAGCAGGGGCGCGAGAAGACTTCCTGAAACTGCTTCGCTTCGTCCAGCAAGGCGCGGTGGTTTTCCTTGTGCCGTCTTTCGAACATCCGAAGCACATAGGGGATTTGCGCCTCGTTGCCGGGATGCAGCAGCCCAAACATTTTCAGCAAGCTGGCCAGGGCTCGCGCCGTGTAGGCCCCGCGGCTAAAGCCGAACAGGTATATATGGTCGTGTACGGCCTGCCCGTCGGCCGGATAATCGTTGTAGTTATACATTAAGTACTGATATGCGCGGCCAACATCCTCAAAAAGGCCGGCACCGAAGGCTAGGCCCTTGATGCGCGTCCACTGCTTCTCCCACCAGCCATTGGCGGTGGGCGCGCCCATGGTTCCAACACCGGGATGATAGTAGGAGACTTGGTCCTGGTTGATGACCAGGGTGCTGCAGAGCTTGACCACGTTCGAGATGCGTTGCGGGTTGAATTCGTTTCCCGTCCCGTCGCAGCAGATAACAATGTTCTTCGGCATATTGGTTTGCCTTCTAAGAGGCGAAGCCTCAGCAGTACCCCAACGGCGAAAAACTTTGGTCTGCCATGATAACCCAATCCTGATTGGCGTCGCGATAGAATCTCTCGATGGCGGCTGAGAAGTCAAAAGCTGGGCGCTCCGAGCCTGGACACGACACACGCTACATAAAACTGCAGAAGAACTACTGCTTCGCCTGCGGCAAGAATAACCCCGACGGCATGCGGCTACGTTTTACCTACGACGAGCAACGCAACTCTTTCGTTTGCCGATTCCGCCTGGGCAAGCGTTATACCGGGCCGCCCGGCCACTGCCACGGCGGCATTATCGCGACCATCCTCGATGAAGCGATGGGCAAGGTGAACAAGCTGCGCCAGGTGGTGGCGCTGACTTCCGAGATTACCGTGAACTACCTGAAGCCGGTGCCGCTGAACGAGCCGCTGCGCGTGGAATCTCGCGAAGTTAAGGTGAAGGGCCGCAAGCACATCAATATGGCCGAGATCCTTAACGAAAAAGGGGAAGTGCTGGCGCGCAGCGAAGGCGTGTTTATCGCGATCGATCCAAAGCGCATGTTCGCGCGCTTTGTGGATCGCTAATGCTCGTGTGGGGACGGGCGCCCTCGCCCGTCCAAGCCGAGCGAAGCTCGGCAGTCGCCTGCGCCCACCGCAACTCTGGGCCGGCTATAACCTGCCGGGGGTACCGCGAATTGTGCACGCGCTGTAAAATGAACGTCAGGGCAACGCAACTCCCAGTACAGTTGTGCTGATGGCTGACGGCTGAAATCTGAGGGCTGAAAGCTGTCCCCGGAAAAGAGCAATCCCATGTCGCAAAACAACGGACACAACACCAACCTTCGCCTCAAGACCGGCCTCGCCGAAATGCTCAAGGGCGGCGTGATCATGGACGTAACCGACGCGAAGCAAGCGGAGATCGCCCAGCGAGCCGGCGCGGTCGCGGTAATGGCTCTGGAGCGCGTCCCGGCGCAGATCCGCGCCGAGGGCGGAGTGGCTCGCATGGCCTCGCCGAAAAAGATTCGCGAGATCATGGCGGTGGTGGATATTCCCGTCATGGCGAAATGCCGCATCGGTCATTTTGCGGAGGCGCAGATACTGCAGGAGCTGGGCGTCGACTACATCGACGAGTCTGAAGTTCTCACTCCGGCGGACGAAGTGCATCACGTGGATAAGCAGGCATTCACGGTTCCGTTCGTGTGCGGCGCGCGCAACCTTGGAGAGGCTTTGCGGCGCATCGCCGAAGGCGCGGCCATGATTCGCACCAAGGGCGAGGCTGGCACCGGAGACGTCGTGCACGCCGTCCGGCACATTCGCCAGATTGTGCTGGAGATGAAGATTCTCACCGTCCTCGGCGAAGAAGAACTCTATGCGAAAGCCAAGGAGCACCAGGCGCCCTACGAACTGGTGAAAATGGTGGCGCTTGACGGCAAGCTGCCGGTGCCCAACTTCTCCGCGGGCGGAATCGCGACTCCGGCGGATGCATCGCTCGTGATGCAACTAGGAGCCGAGGCGGTATTCGTCGGCTCGGGCATCTTCATGAAAAACTCAACCGAATTCGCCGACCCCGCGGAAGCCGAGAAGCGCGCAAAAGCGATTGTGCAGGCGGCGACGCATTTCAAGGACCCTAAAGTATTACTTGAAGTCAGCGAGAATCTGACGGGCGCCATGAAGGGGCTGGCCGTGTCGAGGCTCGATGAAGCGCACCTGCTGCAGACGCGGGGCTGGTAGCAGAAAGAAGGAGCACAGCGGAAAGTTTTTCCCTGTGGCCCTCTGTGCCCCCTGTGGTTTAGGGGTTTGGAATGGCCGGGGGGATGGAGATGAAAATTGGAGTACTAGCCCTGCAAGGCGATTTCGACGCGCACCGCCGCCGTCTCGAAGAACTCGGCGCGGAAGTTGTCCTGGTAAAGAAACCCGAACAACTGAACGACATCGACGGCTTGGTGATTCCTGGCGGCGAGTCAGGGACATTTCTCAAGCTGCTCGGTGAAGACGGATTCGCGAAGCTGAAAGATTTCGTGCTCTCGAAGCCGGCCTTCGGCACGTGCGCGGGATGCATCCTGCTGGCCACCGATGTGGAGAATCCGAAGCAGGCAGGCTTGGGCGCGCTCGACATCACCGTCCGACGCAATGCTTATGGTCGCCAGATCGACAGCTCCATCCGCGAAGGCCGATTTCTTAGCGATCCCATCGAAATGGTATTCATCCGCGCTCCGAAGATTGAACGCGTAGGCGAGGGTGTGGAAGTGATCGCGACGGAAGGTAAAGATCCGGTGCTGGTGCGAAAGGGCAAGACGCTGGCGGCGACGTTTCATCCTGAATTGGGCGACGACCCTCGCATTCACCAATATTTTCTGGAGATGGTTGCGAACGGAAAGCATTCGGGGAAGTGACGATGCCCCACTGCCGCCAGATCAAAGATAAAAACAAAGATGGAGTAAATGGTGCCGAGGGGGCTCTCGGCCCAAAGAACTACTCGCTCAGATGACGCCGAATCAAGGCGGCCAAGCCAACCAGGCCGCCTCCGAGTAACGCGAGAAGACCGGGTTCCGGAATGAACGAGGATTGTACGACGGCAGGTGCGGCAAAAGAATTCGTAGCCAGCATCAGGACGAGCAGAAAGACAGGGCCCAAATTTCGCAACGTGATGACTCCTTTCACCCTGGATAGAGGCAAGATGTTCTCCAATCGGTCGGCTTTCACAATTAATTCACAGAACCGTTTTTCCGGGACAAATTATGCCCTGACCGTTGAAGGTCCCGCACTTTTCCAGAGGCTCGGCATTCGTCGTGTGCACCGCTTTGCACAGTCTTGCCTATGGGCGGCCTGTTTCGGACTCGCGCGGCGGGGTTGGGCCCGATCCGGTATGCTGTGAAATTCTGATTTCACCCCTGCATGGAACCTGCTCCTGAATTGGAAGTTAGTCCGATATCGTTTGCCTCGTATGCACACCTGCTGGGCGGGAACCGAAATTTCCGCCGCTTGTGGGGAGCGCAAGTCGTCAGCGAAATCGGCGATTGGTTCTACACGCTGGCAATCTACAACCTGCTGCTGCAACTCACCGGACGCGCTGGATCGGTGGCGCTGGCACTCGTTCTGCAAGTTCTGCCGCAGACTCTGATCGGGCCGACCGCGGGCGTGGTCAACGACCGGCTGCGGCGCAAGCACGTCATGATCGCGGCGGACATCGGACGCACTTTGATCGTGCTCTGCATGCTGCTGATTCGTTCGAGAGAGATGGTGTGGCTGGTTTATCCGCTGCTGATGGCGGAAACATTGCTCGCCGCCTTTTTCGAGCCGGCGCGCAGTGCCGTGATCCCGAACATCGTGGAGCGGGGAAATATCGTGGTGGCGAACACGCTCTCCTCCACCACGTGGAGCGTCAATCTTATGCTGGGCGCGACGCTGGGAGGGGTAGTTGCGGCGATGCTTGGCCGCGATGCCGTCTTCCTGCTGAATGCGTTCTCGTTTGTGCTTTCGGCCGCGTTGATTTGGGGCATGCGCTTCGCCGAGCCCCATGCGGAAGGCGGTCATCCGTTCAGGGCGCGGGAGTTGGTGGATTTTTCGCCGATCCTCGCCGGGATCCGATACGTGCGGGCGCATGTGCGTCTGCGCTCGACGGTCTTTGTGAAATTTGGAAACCTGATCATCGGTCCGGGCTGGGTGCTGTTCACCGTGATGGGGCAAAATGAATTCGCCGTCCGCTGGCATGGCATGGCGCCCGAACGCGGCGCGTTTCTCGGGATGAGTCTGCTGCTCGGCGCCCGCGGGCTGGGCGCGCTGCTCGGGCCGCTCCTGGCCGCTCCGTGGGCGGGACACTGGAAGCACAGGCTGGAAGTTGCGATCTTCTGGGGATACCTGGGAGCGGCCGCCGGATATACGCTGCTCGGCGTTTCGGGGCATCTCTGGCAGGCCTGTTTGTGCGTGATGCTGGCGCACTTTGGAAGTTCGATCGTGTGGGTGTTCTCGACGACGCTGTTGCAGATGCAGAGTGACGACAAGTTTCGCGGGCGCGTGTTCGCCGCCGACCTCGGCTTGTCAATGTTCACGATTGCCGCGGGAGCGTATCTTGCCGGACGCTTCGTGGATTGGGGCTTCGCGGCGCGGCACGTCGCCAGCGTCGCGGGCATGTTGATGCTGATTCCGGCGGGGTTATGGGGCTATTCGGTGCGGCGCAACCAGGTCGTGGAGTGACGGGCGTCCTCGCCCGTCCAGCCGGGCCCAGTTCTGAAAGTATTAAACCAACCGATCGATCTTCGCGGCCAGAATGAAATCCGACTCGGTCAGACCATCCACCGCGTGCGTCCAGGTCGTGACCTCCACCTTGCCCCATCCCAGCAGAATGTCGGGATGATGACCCTGCTCCTCGGCGACTTCGCCCACGCGATTCACGAATGCCAGAGCGGACTTAAACTCAGGAAATTTGTAAGCACGCACGAGGTGATGCTCGTCCACGATCTTCCACTGCCCAGGATCCGCCAACTGAGCATAAATCTCGGTGAGTTTGTCTCCCTTTAGCGACGCTACACCGCCGCGGCAGGGGACGCAGGTTCGATCTGCAAGCTTATTACTGTTCAAGACGACGGTCCTAGAACGGAATGTCTTCATCCGTAATCGGAGAACTGCCGGCCGGAGCGTGTTCCGGCTCCGGCGCGCTCTGGTCGAAGTTGTTTCCGCCCGCCGATGCCGAGACTCCGCGCGAGCTGCCGGCGTGCTCGCCGCCGCCTTCACCGCGTGCACCCAGCAGTACGAGATCGTTGGCCACGATCTCAGTCATGTACTTTTTCTGGCCGGACGTCTTATCGTCCCAGGAGCGAGTCTGCAGGCGGCCTTCGATGTAGACCTTGCCGCCCTTTTTCAGATACTCGCCGGCAATCTCCGCCAGCCGCTGCCAGAGCACCACGTTGTGCCACTCGGTGCGGTCCTGCCACTGGCCGTCTTTGCCCTTGAAGCGCTCGTTGGTAGCCAGGGCGATCTTCGCGACCGGCGTGCCCTGCGGCGTGAACTTCACTTCGGGATCCTTGCCAAGGTTTCCAATCAGGATGACTTTATTTACGCTTTTCATGGGTGCGGCTCCTTCGCTGACCTTCGAAACGCTCACTATAGCAGAATTGGGTGACCCCGACGCTGTGTCACCCGTACCAAAAATATGTGATGAATCGGACGGGTGCCGGGAAAGTGGATTTCGACACCCGAGCCCTTGAAAGCGCACCGAATTTCCCGTAGAGACGCGGCTTGCCGCGTCTCCGGCCGACCACAGATTTCGAATAGGGTTGCATTGTCTGTACGGGCGAACATCGAGGGTTTGGCAACAGCAAAAGGTCAGATAGAATAGAAATACGATGCCCGATGTGGCGAACCCTCAACCGCCGATACCAGCGGATCCAAAAGAATCTGGCGCACACCCGCTGCCCGTGGTGGCGGTCTGGGCGCGCGATCTGCTGGTCTCGCTCGCCATCTCCGCTTTCATTATTATCTTTCTCTACCAGCCGGTGAAGGTTGAAGGCGTCAGCATGATGCCCGGCCTCGAAGATCAGGAGCGCATCTTCGTCAACAAGTTTGTCTATCGCTGGGAGCCGATCCAGCGCGGCGACATTATTGTATTCCGCTACCCGCGCGACACCTCGAAAAGCTACATCAAGCGCGTTATTGGCGTTGCCGGCGACCGGGTTCGCATCCAGAATGGCCAGGTCTACGTGAACGGCGAGGCACTCGACGAAGACTATGTACCCAGCGACTACGCCGACGCCCGCTCTTATAGTGAAGTCGTCGTTCCGCGCAACAGCTATTTCGTCCTGGGCGACCATCGCACGATGTCAAGCGATAGCCGCGAGTTTGGCCCGGTGAACGATCGCTTCATCTACGGCAAAGCCGTCTTCGGATATTGGCCGATGGAGAAGCTGGGACGCTTACGCTAGAGGTCTCAGGTTTCAGGTCTCAGGTGTCAGGAAAAACCAATCGCGGACCTTAGCGCCTTTGCGAATGCAGGTTTTCCTGAAACCTGCGACCTGACACCTAAATCCTTTCTTCAAATCCGCTCTGCTGTTAGAATCTACAAAATCCACTCCCAGGAGTTCCAATGCAAGCGATCCTTGCGCTCGAAGACGGCAGAGTCTTCCGAGGCAAAGGCTACGGCGCTAAAGGCGAGTGCTCCGGCGAAGTCGTTTTTAATACTTCCATTACCGGCTACCAGGAAATTTTCACCGACCCTTCCTACGCCGGGCAAATCGTCGTCCTGACCAACCCTGAAATTGGAAACTACGGCACCAACCCCGAAGACAATGAATCCGTGCGCCCCTATATCGAGGGGCTGATCGTGCGCGAGTTCTCGAAAGTCAGCTCCAACTGGCGTTCGCAGCAAGTCACCGACGAGTTCATGGAGCAGTTCAAGATTCCCGTGCTCGCGGATATCGACACGCGTGCGCTGGTCCGCCACCTGCGCACCCACGGCGTAATGCGCGGCGTCATCTCGACCCTCGAAACCGACACCGACAAACTCGTAGCCAAGGCGCTCGCGATCCCCAAAATGGATGGCCAGGATCTCGCCAAGGTCGTCTCCACCAACCACACATACGTGTGGGAGACAGGCGAGCGCTCCCACTTGCCCGACGAAGTGGTCGGCGTAAAAGACGAGCCGGCGCGCTTCCACGTGGTCGCTTACGACTTCGGCATCAAGCAGAACATCCTGCGCAAGCTGCGAGGAGAAGGCTGCAAGGTGACGGTTGTCCCGGCGCAGACCACCGCGGAAGATATGCTGGCCCTGAAGCCCGACGGCGTGTTCCTCTCGAATGGCCCGGGCGACCCCGAGCCCTGCACCTACGCGGTCGATAACATTCGTCGCTTAATGGGACGCCAGCCGATTTTCGGAATTTGCCTGGGACATCAGCTAGTCGGCATCGCCCTCGGAGGGAAGACCTTCAAGCTGAAATTCGGCCACCACGGTGGAAATCATCCAGTGAAGCAGTTAGCCAGTGGCAAGATCGAGATCACCGCGCATAACCATAACTTCGCCGTCGATCCCGATTCGCTGCCGCAAAGCGAAGTGGAATTGACGCACATGGATCTGAACGACTCGACGCTCGAAGGCATGCGGCACAGGAATCTGCCGCTGTTCACCGTGCAGTATCACCCGGAAGCGGCGCCGGGGCCGCACGATTCGCACTACTTGTTTAAGGATTTTGTGAAGATGATGGAGGAGTTCAAGCGTTGAAGATCGCAGCCACTGCCGTGTGGTTGCTCCTTCTAGTGGCTCCACGTACAGGACTTTGCTCAGTGATGGTTAACGGGCCTCCGACGAAGTCTTCGCGGAATGTTGTTGTCACCACATTATTTGAAGGCAAGCCGCGAAAAGGCGTCAAGGTTGAGATCTACAGATGCCGTAAGCAGATGGAGGCAAATCCTAGCTTTGCGTTCGTCACCGGCGAAGATGGCACAGTTGCACCGCCCGCGCTGTCTCCCGGAGAGTACTGCATTGTTGCCTCCGCCGATCTCAATCTAGTGGCCGACCTGGAACTGCGCGTTTCTTCGCATTTCAAGGAAAAGACAAGTTCGTTTTCGATGGAGCTGGTTGCCAGCAGGTTTCCGACGTGGGAGCAGCTGCTAGCCGCCGCCGAACAGATGTCCGTTAAGGATCGATTGCAAAACTTCAGCGGGGTTGTGCGAGACCCGACGGGGACAGCAATCCGGGGCGTTGCCATTGAGGTCATCCGCAAGGGCACGCAGGGCAAAGAGCGCGCGGCCCAGCTCAAATCCGACAGAGACGGACGTTTCTCGACCGAGTTGGCGGAAGGAGCGTACATAGCGGTTTTTTTGGCCCAAGGTTTTGGCACCCAACTGCTTCCTTTTGAGATCTCAAAGACGCAGGGTGCCGGCGACCTTCGAGTTAGGTTGGAAATCGGGGCGTCGACAGAATGACGGAGAAAAGGCTATGAGATGCAAGAGCTCCAGCATATCGATCCTTTCCACTCTGGCAGCGTTGCTCTTTCTTTCAATCGCCGCCTTCGCGGCCGACGCAATCGACATCCAAACCAGTCACCACTCGGCGCGTGAACTTCAGGAAAAACTGGAACTCGAGCAATTGCTCAAGAAATACGACGTCAGCAAATACACCTTCACCCGCAAGGTCGTCATTGAGGAGCGGGCCATGAACCACGCTTTCCCGGTGCTGACGCTGAACGTTCATTTTCTCGGCTCTGATGACGAATTGCTTTCGTCTTTTCTGCACGAGCAGTTGCACTGGTACCTGGCGCAGCATCGTCCAGCGATGGAGGACGCCGTCCGCCAACTCAAAGCCATGTATCCGCGCGCTCCTGTCGGACTGCCTGAGGGCGCCGACACCGAATACAGCACCTATGGTCACCTCGTCGATTGCTATCTTGAAATCCAGGCCGACCGCGAGTTGATCGGTCGCGAGCGCACCGACCGAGTCATCAAGAACAAGCCGTGGTACACCTGGATTTATAAGACCATTCTTCAAGACGAGGATAGGATCGCTGCGCTGGTTAAGGCAGAGCGGCTGGAGATGAATTGATGATCCGGATTGGGCAGGCGGGCCGCAGAAGGACTCGGGTCTTGATTTTGCTTTGAAGGGGCGCGCCTTCAGGCGCGCCGTAAGAGCCCAAATTAGAGACGGGGCTTTAGCCCCCGAGGTGACGACATGATACCTGAGAGAGAGCCGGCCACCCACAACAGCCAGACCTATATGGTCACGACGGAAACGTGGGGACGTCGTTCTCTTTTCAACACCGATCGATGGGCGAGACTTCTCGTCGACACTCTGTATCACTACCGAGGCACCGCCTATCTTCTGCACGAGTTTGCCATTATGCCCGACCACATCCATGTCCTCGTGACTCCTTTGACAAGCCTGGAAAAGGCCGTTCAATTCATAAAAGGGGGCTTCTCCTTTCGCGCGAAGAAGGAGCTTGGCTCAAACATGGAGGTCTGGCAGAAGGGATTCCATGATCATCGCATTCGTGATGCTGGCGATTATGCGCAGCACATCCGCTATATTCATGAGAACCCGGTTCGGAAGCATCTGTGTGAGCGCGCCGGCGAATATCCATTCTCCTCGGCGCATCCTGGATTTGAGCTCGATGCAGTCCCTCAGGGGCTAAAGCCCCAGTCAATGGTAGGATCTGACGGCGCGGCTAAAGCCGCGCCCCTTCAAACCAAAACCGAACCTGCGCCCCTTCAAAGCAAGGCCAAAACCGCATAATGCCTAAACGAACTGACATCTCGAAAATTCTAATCCTCGGCTCCGGCCCAATCGTCATAGGCCAATCCGCCGAGTTCGACTACTCCGGCACGCAGGCTTGCAAGGCGCTCAAGTCGGAGGGCTTTGAAGTAGTGCTGGCAAACTCGAACCCGGCCACTATCATGACCGATCCCGAGTCGGCCGATCGCACTTACATAGAGCCGCTTACCCGCGAATATCTCGAAGAGATCATTCGCGTCGAGCGAGAGATGTCGCCCACTGCGGGCTTTGCCATTCTCCCAACGGTTGGCGGACAAACCGCGCTCAACCTTGCCATTGAACTCGCTGACAGCGGCGTGCTTGAAAAATACAACGTGCACCTGATTGGCGCGCAGATCAGCGCCATCAAGAAGGCGGAAGACCGTCTGTTTTTCAAAGATGCGATGCAGCGCATCGGGCTCGACGTGCCGAAGTCCGCGCTCGTCAGCAATCTTAAAGACGGCGTCGAGTTTGCCGGCAAGATCGGCTTTCCGGTAATCATTCGTCCGTCGTTCACTTTGGGCGGTACGGGCGGCGGCATCGCCTACAACCGCGAAGAACTGATGGAAGTGCTTGCCCGTGGCTTGGACCTTTCGCCTGTGCACGAGTGCCTGATCGAAGAATCCGTTCTCGGCTGGAAAGAGTACGAACTCGAGGTGATGCGCGACGCAAAAGACAACGTCATCATCATCTGCTCGATCGAAAACTTTGATCCCATGGGCGTGCATACCGGTGATTCCATCACGGTCGCGCCCGCACAGACGCTCACCGACCGCGAGTACCAGATGATGCGTGATGCGTCGATTGCCGTGATCCGCGAGATCGGCGTCGAGACCGGCGGATCCAATATCCAGTTCGGCGTCAATCCTTCAACCGGGCGCATGGTGGTGATCGAGATGAACCCGCGCGTCTCGCGGTCGTCTGCGCTCGCGTCAAAAGCCACTGGCTTCCCGATTGCGAAAATTGCCGCGAAGCTGGCCGTCGGTTACACGCTCGACGAGATTCCGAACGACATCACGCGCAAGACTCCGGCCTGCTTCGAGCCCACGCTCGATTACGTGGTCGTCAAGATTCCGAAGTGGCAATTCGAAAAGTTTCCGGGTGCCGACGAATCGCTCGGACCGCAAATGAAATCCGTCGGCGAAGTGATGGCCATTGGGCGCACGTTCAAGGAGGCGTTGCTGAAGGGAGTGCGGGCACTCGATACCGGCAAGCGCATGGGCTCGGAAAAAATCGAGCCCAAGATCCTCACCCAGCGCCTGGTAACGCCCCATCCCGAGCGGCTTTCCTACGTGCGTTACGCTCTGCGCCAGGGGCACACCATCAAGCAGATCGCGAAGATGACATCGATCGATCCCTGGTTCCTCTACCAGCTCAAAGAAATTAACGACATGCAACTTGAGCTGGAAAAGCACCCGATGGAATCGATCCCCACCGAAGTGCTGCGCGATGCCAAGCGCATGGGCTTCTCCGACGGGCGTCTCGCCGGAACCTGGCGTCTGGACGGCAAAGGCGGTCAGGAAAAAGTTCGTCACTTCCGCAAGAAGCACGGAGTGAAGCCGGTTTACAAGCGCGTCGATACCTGTGCCGCGGAGTTCGAAAGCTACACACCTTATCTCTACTCGACTTACGAAGAAGAAGACGAGGCCGCGCCCACAGCGAAGAAGAAGGTCGTCATTCTCGGTTCGGGTCCCAACCGCATCGGGCAAGGAATTGAATTTGATTATTGCTGCTGCCACGCCAGCTACGCGCTGCGTGAGGATGGCTACGAAACCATCATGATCAACTGTAATCCCGAGACCGTCTCGACCGACTATGACACCAGCGACCGCCTCTATTTCGAGCCGCTCACGCTCGAAGACGTGTTCGGTGTCTGCGAGCACGAAGCCTCCGGAGGCGCGCCGGTCGGAGTGATTGTGCAGTTCGGTGGTCAGACGCCGCTGAATCTCTCGCTGCCGCTCAAGGCTGCCGGCGTCAATATCATCGGCACCACGCCCGAATCGATTGATCTAGCGGAAGACCGCAAGCGCTTCGGCAAGCTGCTCGATGAACTCGACATACCGCAAGCTCCGGGCGCGATGGTGGCCTCGGTCGAAGAGGCGGTCGAAGCCGCGAAGAAAATTGGATTCCCCGTGCTGGTTCGTCCTTCGTACGTGCTCGGAGGACGAGCCATGGTCATCGCCTACGAGGAAGACACGATTCAGCAGTACATGAAGCAGGCAGTCGAGTATTCGCAAGACCGGCCCATCCTCATCGATAAATTTCTGGAAGACGCGATTGAAGTCGACGTGGACGCGCTCTCTGACGGCGAGGACGTCGTGATCGGCGGCATCATGCAGCACATCGAGGAAGCCGGCATCCACTCGGGCGATTCGTCATGCGTGCTGCCCGCCGTCGATATTCCTGAGCCGCTGCTTAAGCGCATGCGCGAATACACGTTCAAGCTGGCGCGCGCGCTGAAAGTAATCGGACTGATGAACGTGCAGTTCGCGATTCCGCGCGGCATTGGCCCGAAAGGAAACGGCTATCACGAACCCAAGGTCTACGTGCTCGAAGTGAATCCGCGCGCTTCCCGCACCGTGCCCTTTGTCTCAAAAGCTACCGGCGTGCCGATGGCCAAGATTGCCGCGCGCCTCATGACCGGACGCAAGCTGCGCGAATTTCTTCCGGAATATATCGAGCGGGGCACGGACCTCGACACAGGCCGCTACTTCTACGTGAAATCGCCGGTCTTTCCCTGGTCGAAGTTTCCCGGCGTCGACACGGTTCTTGGCCCCGAGATGCGCTCCACCGGAGAAGTCATGGGCATCGCCGACAATTTCGGCGAAGCCTTCGCCAAAGCGCAAATAGCCGCCGGCCAGCAACTGCCGACGAAGGGTACGGTCTTCATCAGCGTCACCGACCATGACAAGCCGCACGTAGTCGAGGTCGCGCGTCGCTTCGTCGACATGGGATTCAAACTCGTGGCTACGCATGGCACGGCCGACATCCTGGAAGAAGCTGGCTTGGCGGTTGAACGCGTTTATAAGGTGAAGGAAGGCCGCCCCAACGCGGTCGACCTGATCAAAGCCGATCGCATCCAGTTGATTGTCAATACGCCGCACGGTCCCGACCCTTACTTCGACGAAAAAGCGATCCGACGCGCGGCGGTCACCGGACGCATCACGACCATTACGACGCTCTCCGCTGCCCGAGCCGCGGCCGAAGGTATCGCCGCCCTGCAGCGCGGAGAAGTGCGCGTGCAAGCTCTACAGGCGCTGCATGCGGAGCGCGTCACTGCAAAATGACCTTGCATGAGCAGAGAGCCGCATTCATCATCGCCACCGTGCTCGGTTTTCCCATCCTCATCGCCGCTGCCGTCTTCGGTCCGACCGCCTTTGATCTTGTTTTCCATCGGCGGCCGCCGGAGCGCTTTCTGATCCCCGCGGGATACAGCGGCTGGGTGCGTGTCGATTTCCGCCAGAAAGACGCGCCGCCATTGCCGATGGAAGACGGCCGCCTTCTGCTCAAACTCGATACGCACGGAACGCTGCAAACTTCCTCTGATCCCCAGCTTGGCCACGGCAGAGACGATTTTTTCTACAACTCAGGCGACCGCCGCACGCCGCTCTCAAACGCTGGCGTTTGCAAAGGCGGTATGATCTGGCAAATTGAGACCATGGTCGACGACCGCACTTCGACACCATTTGAACGCTTCTTCGTCGGGACCGAAGGGCAGTATCGCCACGAAGTCGACCCCACCGGCAAAGAGCCCGCCTGCGAGTGATGAATCAGGGATGACAAACTTGAGCGCGAAGCCTGATAATTTGAGGGCAAGGGTACTTGCGAACGACCAACGACTAACGACTAGTAACTATCAGTATCGACTGGGGTCAATCATGCTTTTATCCGGAATCTTCCCGCCCATCACGACGCCCTTCTATCCTGATGGCGAGGTGTATTACAAAAAGATCGAATCGAACGTCGAGCGCTACTCGCGCACTCCGGTAGCCGGCGTTGTGGTGCTCGGCTCAACCGGCGAAGCCATTTTTCTATCTGACCAGGTACGCCGAGACGTGCTGAAGACGGCGCTCGCCGCCGCCGCGCCCAGCAAAGTCATGGTCGCAGGCACGGGCGTAGAGTCCGCACATGGCACGCTGCAGCTCACCGAATACGCCGCGGACCTCGGCTACGACGCGGTCCTGGTTCGCACGCCGCACTACTACAAGAAACAGATGCTGCCGGCGAACCTGCTCGCTTTTTATCGCACGGTAGCTGACCGGTCCGCGCTGCCGATCATCATCTACAACTTCCCGCAGGCCACCGGATACGACATGCCCGCCGAACTCGTGATCGAACTCGCAGGCCATCCCAACATTGTCGCCATCAAGGAATCGAGCGGCAACCTCGACAAAGTGAAACAGCTGGTCGAGGGCACGCGCCAAATAAAAAGGCAGGCCACGGTGACGGAAACGTTCGATGCCGTGACTCCGCGCATGTTGAAGGCCGCCGCAGCCGAGAGCGAAAAACAGAGCAGGGAACTAGTTAGTGTCGCCTCGCTCGCGGGCTCCGCCGAAGCGATGGAGAGACGGGCGTCCCCGCCCGTCCGCGAAGGCGAAGGCGGCGCCACGAAACCTTCGTCCTCTGCGGTGACCGTGGTAGGAAAATTGAAGACGCGGCAGAAGGAAGTCGGCTTCCAGGTCATGGTCGGCGCCGCTCATCAACTCGAATCGTCGCTTGCATTGGGATCTGTTGGCGCCATTCTCGCCTTCGCCTCTCCCGCGCCGATGGCATGCTACGAAATCTACGCCGCATTCAAAGATGGAGACCACGCCCTCGCCCGCGAAAAGCAAGAGCGCCTGAGACTGGCTGCCCAGCGCGTGGTTGGCGACCTCGGCATCCCCGGCGTGAAGTACTCGATGGACCTCAACGGGTACTTTGGAGGCCCGTCGCGGCTGCCGTTCCTGCCGCTCTCCGGCGAGCAAAAAGTGGAGATCGAGAAGTTGATGGCGGGCATCAAGAGTTGAGGGCTTTCTGCAACGCGAAGAAGTTAACGCGAAGACAATAAGGAGAATTTTATGGCGACCACGACCCAGCCGGCCACCGGCGAAACCACCAAGCAGCTCATTAACTATCGCACGGATGCCGGCGTGGCCGTGATTGAGATGAACGATCCTCCGGCGAATACCTACACCTACGAAATGAATCGCCAGCTCGACGAGGCCATCCTCAAGGCGCGCATGGATAACGATGTGCACGTCATCGTACTCACGGGTGTCGGCGACAAGTTTTTCTCCGCCGGAGCGAACATCAAGATGCTGGCTTCGGTCGATCCGACGTTCAAGTATTACTTCTGCCTGCACGCGAACGAAACGCTGCTGCGGCTGGAGCACACGCCGAAACTTGTGATCGCGGCGATCAATGGGCATTGCGTTGGCGGAGGCCTCGAGATCGCGATGGCAGCCGACCTGCGAATTGCCCGCAAGGACGCCGGCAAGATCGGACTGCCCGAAGTCAACCTCGGCGTGCTTCCCGGAACCGGCGGAACGCAGCGCCTGTCGCGCCTGGTCGGCAAGAGTAAAGCCATCGAACTGATGATCACGGGCAACACGTTCTCTTTCGAAGAGGCGCAAGAGTTTGGTATTGTGAACGACATTTTCGAGCGCGATGGCTTCATGGAGAACATCATGGAGTACGCGCGCCAATTCACGCCTCCGAACAAGGCCGCGAAGGCTGTAGGGCGCATCAAACGGGCGGTGCAGACGGGGTGGGAAATCCCAATGGAATCGGCTTTGGCGGTCGAGCGGGAGAATCAGCAGATCCTATTCCAGAGCGATGACGCCAAAGAAGGTTTGGCCGCCTATGTGGAGAAACGTCCGGCGGTATTTACCGCGAAGTAAGAGCAAGAGCTCGAACCACATGGAGCACAGAGGTTCACAGGGAACACCCTGTGGTTTTTCTCCGTGAACCTCTGTGTCCCCTGTGGTTAAGAATTTGAGGTCCCATGCCAGGTAAAGTAGCGAAAATCGGAAACTTCAGCGACTGGGTCGGTCTCTTCAACGAGTGGCGCAAGGAAGTCGGCGTCGACAAAGACGACGTGGAGGCCTTCCACTTCGATACGCTCTACGGAGCCATAGAGACGGGAGAAATCCAGTTCGGTTCCTACAAAGGCCGCAACAAATGGGAGAACCTGCGCCAGGTCCCCACGCAGCAGATGCGGGACGCGCTCATGAACATGATCATCTACCAGGGCGATACCGAATTTGCCAGCGTGGAGCAGCAGCGCAATTTATTTGCAACCGCGCCCACGGAATATGATCGGCGCGCGATCACCCGCGTCATGATCGAAGAGATGCGCCACGGATGGCAGATGTGCGCGCTGCTCATCGACTTCTTCGGGTCTTCCGGCAAGGTGGAAGCGCAGAAAATGCTGGAGCGACGCGCGTTTGAGAACAAGCGTTTGCTCGGAACCTTCAACGTCGATGTCGACAACTGGCTGGACTTTTTCACCTATACCGACTTCGTCGACCGCGATGGCAAGTTCCAGCTTCAGATGCTGAAGTACTCATCGTTTGCGCCGCTCGGCCGCTCGACCTCTTACATGCTGCGCGAGGAGGCCTTCCACATGGGTACCGGCCACGATGGACTGCGGCGGGTGGTCGAGGCGGGCGTGATCCCGCGATGGCTCCTGCAGAAATATTTGAACAAGTGGATATCGAGTTCGTTCGACCTGTTTGGTACAGATCATTCTTCCTCGGCACACTGGGCCTACGTCTGGGGGATCAAAGGCCGGTACGACGAACTGGGGAACGACAAGGCCGCCGATCTCGACGACCTGAACGATTACAGCCGCCACCTCTATCGACAAGAAGTTGCGGGATTGGTCGAACGCCTGAACACGTTCCTGACGCCGGGCGAGAAGAAGTTCTACACGCCCGACATCCGATTTAACCGCAGCATAGGACAATGGACAGGGCAGAAGTACCACTGCGAGACCGGAGAGCCGTTGAACAACCGGAGCTACGAGCAGCACTGTGAAGAGAATCTTCCCAGCGCGAAGGATAAAGAGTTGCTGCTCGACATCATCCGCAACGAAAAGAAGTGGATCAAAGAGAAAGAGGGCGCACGCGATCCGCTTTCGACAATTGGCGAGCCCCGGAAGCAAGCCATCAACATTTAGCGCGTGTGGGGTAGCACATGTGGGCGGGCACTCTTGCGCGCAAGAACTGACTCACAACGGAGGCACTGAAGCGCGGACAAGACGCAGGAAGTGAATGTTCGCGCTACCCTGTGTGCCTCTGTGCTCCCTGTAGTAAAGATTTCTATCGGAGTTACCACCGAAGATGGCTACCGCAGCCGCAAGTCGAGTTGAAGTAGATGTCACGGTGCCCATCGCCCGGATCACCCTAATCAACCCTCCGCTCAATATCATCGACCTCTCGATAACGCGAGACCTGCAGCCAGCGCTCGCGACGATCGAATCCCGCACCGACATCTCGACAATTCTCTTCCAGGGCGATTCCCGCGCCTTCTCCGCCGGTGTGGACATCAACGCCCACCTCCCCGACCAGATTTACGAAATGCTCACAAGCTTTCACGCGGTGATTCGCGCGGTTGTGGCCTCGCGCAAAGTCACGATTGCCGCCGTCCGCGGCGCTTGCCTCGGCGGAGGCGCGGAACTCGCCGCCGTCTGCGATATGGTTTACACCGCGCGCGATGCCAGCTGGGGGTTTCCTGAAATCAAGCTGGGATGCTACCCGCCGGTTGCGGCCGTGGTGCTGGCCATGCTGATCGGTCAGAAGCGCGCCGCCGAACTCATCCTCACCGGGCGCCAGTTCACCGGAGACTCAGCCGCGGCGATGGGTTTGGCGACCCGATCTGTGGCGGCTGAGGAACTCGAATCGGTTGTCGAGCAGACGCTTGCGGAACTCCGAGCGCTGAGCCCCGTCGCGCTCGCCCACGCAAAAAAAGCCATTTACGCGTGGGATGCGATTCACTTTGACAAAGGGCTGGCCCGAGCTGAAAAGATTTACCTCGAAGAACTCATCTCGACCGCGGACGCGCGTGAGGGTATCATTGCCTTCCTCGACAAACGGCCACCGAAATGGACAGGCAGATAGACAACGCGAAGGTAAAATCAGGGACGGAGGTCGAAACGAAGGTCGAAGCGAAGACCGGGGCGAAGCAGCCCTCGTCCTACCGTTCCGGCCATCTGATGTGCCGCACGCCATTATGGGGCGTGGCCGGCTTCCTCGGCTGCGCCTACTTCGCGTGGATTTCGTTTAGCCGCGTCACTCGCGGCAACTATGACTGGCCGCACGACTTCTGGACAGCCGCCACCTACATCGTGTGGATCCTGCTGCTGGCCGGCCTGGCCCTCGACACCCGCTGCCTCCGCGAGCGCCTGTTCTTTGGCCTGCTAGTCATCAATTTTGTGGTGGGCTGTGGTTTGACGCTGTGGAGCAACGTTCCGCCAGCTGATGTACGCACCGCTCGAATTGGAACTGGCGCACTCTGGGCGGTGGCCGCGCTGATGAGTCTGACTACGCTGGCAAGTGCGGCGGAGCTTCGAAAGAAAGGCGCGAGCTAGTTCACTACTCAGAATTGTCATCCCGAGCGAAGCGAGGGATCTGCAGTTTGCCGGCTGGAAAACGAAATGGACTTCGAAATCTCTCCCGGACAGGTAAAGTCGCTGCAGAAAAGCGGCGAAACATTTACGCTGCTCGATGTTCGCGAGCCGTGGGAATACGAAGCCTCCCACATCGAAGGCTCAAAGCACATCCCGATGGGCGACGTTCCGACGCGCGCTCATCAGGAACTCGACCCTGACAATCACATTGTCGTCATGTGCCATCATGGTGTGCGCTCGTTGACGGTTACCAACTGGCTGCGCCAGCAAGGATACGAAAAAGTTCAATCCATGCGCGGCGGCATCGATGGCTGGGCACGGACGGTGGATCCGAAAGTGCCGTTGTACTGAAAGCAGCCTTTAGCACTTAGCTAAACCAAACAAACTTTGCCTGAGCGACAAGCAGCGAAACTGGCCACCGACCACTGGCCACTGACCACTGATGATGATCACCGACTGCCACATCCACATCGAGCCGGTCGAACTCATCAAGCCGCATGCGCTGGAATTGATCAAGCGCAAGCGCGCCAATTTCGATGAGATCGCCGAATATTGCCGCTCGCCCAAAGCCTTCCTGAAGTATCTGGATCGTTGCGGCGTTGACCGTGCCGCACTGATCAACTACGTTGCGCCCGAGGTGATGGGCTTTACTCCCGCCGTCAATCAGTTCGTTGCCGACTACACGAAGCACGATCCCATGCGCCTGATCTCCTGTGGCAGCCTGCATCCCCGGCACACCACCAACATCATGTCGGATGTCGAGCACATCCTGCGTCTCGGCCTTCGCATGATCAAGATCCATCCGCCGCATCAACTTTTGTTTCCGAACGATTATCTGAATGGAGTGAAGGAACTGGAAATTATCTACCGCGCCGCCGAAGCCAACGGGATCCCAGTAATGTTCCACACGGGGACGTCGATTTTCCCAGGGGCGCGCAATAAATACGGTGACCCCATCTACGTTGACGATGTGGCGGTCGATTTCCCGAAGCTCAAGATCCTGCTGGCGCACGGCGGCCGCCCGCTCTGGATGGACACTGCGTTTTTTCTCCTCCGGAGGCACTCCAACGTCTATCTCGACATCAGCGGCATTCCGCCGAAAACGTTGCTGAAGTATTTCCCGCGGCTCGACGAGATCGCCCACAAGACGTTGTTTGGCACCGACTGGCCAGGCCCGGGCGTTCCGGACGTCAAGCAGAATCTTGAGGACTTCAAGGCGCTGCCCATAAGCGAAGAGATGCGGGAGCAGATCCTGAGCAAGACCGCGGCCTCGCTCTGGCCGGAATAACCAGATGTGAGTCCGAGAAAAGCTTAAACCACAAGGGACACAGAGGTTCACAGAGGAACCACAGAGGTTCTTTTCCCCGTGCGCCCCTGTGTGCCCCTGCGTCCTCTGTGGTTAAGATTTTGATGTCCAATGCCGAAGCGGCAAGGCAAGCGTTCTATTCGCCCCCTGCCTTTGCCGCCGCTTTCGTGCCGGTCAGTTCATTGACCAGACCGTCAGCGCCGTAAATGTTGCGCAACGCTTCGATGATGCCCCGCGAATCGACATGAACCGCTCGTGACTGACGGTCGTCATAATAGAAGCTCAAAACCAGCGATTGAATATTTCCGTCGAAAATAATTCCAACCACCTCGCCCGCCTTGTTCACGGTCGGGCTGCCAGAGTTTCCGCCGATGATGTCCGCGGTGGAAACATAATTCAGTGGCGTCTGGAGATTGAGTTTCGACTTCATCTTCAGCCAACTGCCAGCCAAATCGTACGGCGGCTTGCTGCCGTGCTCCTCGGCATGTTGGAAGCCGCCGGCGAACGTCGTGAAGTACGGAATCTTTTTTCCGTCTTCCTCATATCCCTTCACCGTGCCGTAACTGAGGCGCAGCGTGAACGTCGCATCCGGAGGCTGGGTGAAGCCGGTCTGGGCAAATCGCACCCGAGCGATGGACGCGCCGTCGCGCCGCGCCACCGCATCCACCTCGTCGTCGAAGCGCTTGCGCACCGCCCGTGCCTCGGCATCCACGCTGCGCATCAGGACGATCAGCGGATCCGTACTCGCATCCACCGCGGCTTTCCCGCCCTCATACAGTTGCTTGCGAACCGCCACATCCTCCAGCTTTGTACCGGCGATCAGCGCCTTGGCCGCCTCTTCGGGCGACCTGCCATTCAGCGACGCTTTCACGGCCGCATCGTCCGGTCCCAGCCCTTCCTGCATCTGGGCCAGGGAGAGAGCCAAAGTCGCGGTCTCAAGATTCTTGTAGATGGGAGCGGAGCTGAACAGCTCCTGCTCCAGTGAGGGCAAGGCAGAATCACGATACTCGCGCAGACGTTCGCCGTTAGGTTTCGGCTTCTCCTCTCCGGCACGCACCAGAGTCCGGGCGAAGAACATCAGGTCCGAGCTGAACCCACGCATGCGCTCGACGTAGGTAAGCGGATCGTAAATTTCCCGGTTCACCTTCACGGCGTTGGAAATCTCGTTCCAGGGGTTGGGCCCGCCCGGATGCTGATCCATGTAAGCCTTTTCCTGCTCGCGCTCCGCCTCGTTTATCCGCGACGTTGCGGCCACATCCTGCAACCCTCCATACTCGCCGGTAATCGCTTTCTGAGAATTCTGCAATCCGAAGATATCTTCTTGAGCGATACGCGTGTTCTCCGCCGACTCCGCGCTGAACTCCTGGAGCATGGCGATGCGCTGCTTGTAGTTCGCGAGGCGCCAGGGAAAATCCACATTCTTCAGAAACTGTAGTTGTGCCACCGTTTTCAGGCGATCCGTGTTTCCCGGGTGTCCGGAAACGAAAATCAGATCGCCATCTTTGACGCCGACTTTCGACCATCGCAGGTAGTTGTCGAGATGGACCGGCTTATCATTCTCATAGATACGGAAGAAGGTTATGTCCAGGTCATAGCGCGGGAAGGTGAAGTTGTCGGGATCGCCGCCAAAAAATGCGGCTTCAAATTCCGGCGCAAAGACCAGGCGCACATCAGTGTACTTCTTGTACTTGTAGAGGTTGTAAACTTCGCCCGAATAGAGCGTGACCACGTCGCAGCGCATTCCGGTCGAAGTCGCGCAATCCTTCTCGATGGCGCTCATGGCGGAGCGCTGTGCCTGGCCGGCTTCGGCGGCGGACATGCCAGTTGTGCCGGCGGCTTTTACTTTCACGGAGACGTCGTCGATGCCGACCAGCACGTTCAGCTCAAGATCTGGACACTTGGCTTCCTCCGCCTGCGTCTTGGCGTAAAAAC
This sequence comes from uncultured Acidobacteriaceae bacterium, assembly GCA_963789205.1. Lineage (GTDB taxonomy): Bacteria > Acidobacteriota > Terriglobia > Terriglobales > Acidobacteriaceae > Acidiflorens. Next base: position 100,934 of record CAWBJV010000003.1, on the reverse strand, counting down.
CGGTCTTCATATAGTCGTGGCCGGAGGTGGCAAGTTTCCCGATGCAGTCGGCGCCCACGTGGTGATTGGTAAATGCCAGCCCGTCGGCCGACACGAACGAACCTGAGCCTCCATTGTTGAAGCGCACCGACGACAGCCGAAGGTGGTCCAGCCATTCCTGTGTCGGCAGGAAGCCGTATTGCTTCTGGACTCGATCCTTCGGGAAGGCGTTGTATAACCACATGCCCTCGTCGGCGAGCGCCAGCGGCGTTGCCAGGGTAAGGATGAGGGCGAAAATGAGCAGTCTTGTCTTCATTAACTTCTCCGGGGTTCTTGGTACGTCTGCCGGGGCACACTTGCTCCATCGGCAAACCGTTTATTCTACCCCGCGCACACTACCCGGCCAAGCGCGCGCTTGGAAACTCCCGCCGCCGTGGCGTATAAAAGAGGGTTGCCCCGCCGCTCTTTTTTCTCGCAGCCGAGCAACATAGATCCATCCGCACTGCCAGCGAGGAGCCATGTCCAGCGTTACGAGCCTGCACGCCCCCAAAGGACTGGAAGGGGTTGTCGCTACCACATCCAGCATTTGCTATATCGACGGTGACGAGGGAGTGCTCGCCTATCGCGGGTATGACATCCACGATCTCGCCGACCGCTCCACCTTTGAGGAAGTCTGCTACCTGCTGTGGTTCGGACGTTTGCCCAAGGCCGACGAACTCAAGTCCCTGAAGCAACGCATGGCGGACGAACGAAAGCTGGACGCGTCCGTCATTACTCTCTTACAGTTGGCGCCGAAGCACGCGCTACCGATGGACGTGTTGCGCACGGTCGTTTCCGCACTTTCTTTTTATGATCCTGAATACGACCGAAACGATCACGACGCCAATGTCAACAAGGCGATTCGCCTGACCTCTCAGATTGCCATGATCGTAGCCAATTACGATCGCATTCGCAAAGGAAAGGCATTGGTCGATCCGGATCGATCGCTCTCGCACGCGGCGAATTTCCTGCTAATGCTGAACGGCGCCGCGCCCTCGGAGACCGCCGAACGCGCTCTGGATATCGCGCTCATTCTGCACGCCGACCATGAACTGAACGCTTCCACCTTCGCGGCCCGCATCACCGCCGCAACGCTTTCCGATATGCACTCAGCCGTGACCTCCGCCATCGGCACGCTCAAAGGGCCGCTGCACGGGGGCGCCAACGAGGCCGTCTTCAAAATCCTCAAGGAAATCGATGCCAACGGCGCCGACCCGGTCGAGTACGTCAAAGCGATGCTGGCCCAGAAGAAGAAAATCCCCGGCTTCGGACACCGCGTTTACCATACAGAAGATCCGCGTGCCACGCACCTGCGGCAGATGTCCCGTGACTTGGGCCATGCGAGCGGCGATCCGAAGTGGTTCGAAATGTCGCAAAAGATTGAAGACTTCGTAAAGGCTGAGAAAAAGCTCAACGCCAATGTGGACTTCTATTCGGCTTCCACCTACCACACGCTCGGCATCGATGTGGACCTGTTCACGCCCATCTTCGCGGTCTCACGAGTCGGCGGATGGACAGCCCACGTCATCGAACAACTAGACGATAACCGGCTGATCCGCCCGCGCGCCGATTACATTGGCCCGGTCTACCCCCAAAAATATGTGGCAGTCGAGAAACGCTGAATTCGTCTAGTGGAGCGCCGGGCGTCCCCGCCCGGCCACCGCAATGCCGAACCCTTCGACTTCCCCCTAGGCTTCGGTCGGGGCTTCGGCAACACAAGGGCAGGCTCGCGAGACGCCCGTCGCTCCATTCCCCAATGGTCCCTGTCCTATAGTCACTTGCTCGACCTTTAGGATATGTCCTATCGTCGCAATCAAGCAGCGCGGTTACGTGAGAACCGTCAAGTCAGCAATCACTGGCATCCTCCGCCATAGCTGAGTTTCCCACCCGTGCCGTACGTGGCTCGTCTGCCCCAGGGCGAGGCCTTTCAAGGTGGTGTATATGAACAACGTCTTTCGCCTGCTCGCGCTGCTCGTGATCGCTCTCGCGCCAAACCTTTCTGCCGGACAAGCGGGCTACCAGGTCGTCTCCGTCCAAGACGGAGGAACGATCAAGGGAACCGTGAAGTGGCAGGGAGCCCTGCCTCACTTGGTGCCCTCCGAAATCAACCGAGACCCGCAGGTCTGCGATCCGCTGGGGCAGAAGCACCGCGACCTTGAACGATTGCTGGTCGGCCCGAACGCCGGAGTCGCCAACACAGTCGTGTTTCTCAGGAATATCAGCCGAGGGAAGGCGATGGACCTGCCCGCGTCGCGGCGATTCCTCAACCAAAAGACCTGCCGCTACGAACCGCATGTTCTGCTGGTGCCGCTGCAAGCGACTTTGACCGTGAGGGACAGCGACCCCTTGCTGCACACGGTGCAAATGTCGGGCAGCGCGGATTACAACCTCCCCTTCGTTCTTGAGGGGCAGGAGATCGCACGTCCCATGACCCGCGAGGGTAAGGTTAGCCTGCGCTGCAATGTACATGTCTGGATGAATGGCGAAATGATGGTAGCGAATCATCCCTACTATGCGGTGACCGATCAGGATGGCAACTTCCAGCTCACACAGGTTCCTCCTGGCAACTACGAAATCGTTGCGTGGCACGAAGGATGGCGAGTGGTTGGCGAGAGCTCGCTCTATGACATTGCGACGCAAGTCCGGGTGAAGCGTCCCGTTTTCTCCGATCCCATAATCTGGAGCAAATCGGTCACAGTTTCTCCCCATGGGACAGCGGATGTAAATTTCACCCTTGGCGAACGCACGCCGCAGATGGCCCAAGGACATTAATTCTAATTTCCCGTAGAGACGCGGCTTGCCGCGTCTCCGGCAGACGGCGCAAACTCCGTCTCTACACGCAAACCTGCTTGTTGCGCCCCGCATCGGTACAATAGAAGCAGCATGATGCGACGGGTCTATCTCGACAACAACGCGACCACACCGGTGCTCCCTGAAGTGCTGGAGGCCATGCGGCCTTACTTTGGCGAGCATTTCGGCAACGCGTCCTCCATTCACCATCATGGACAGGAGACGCGGGCTGCCGTCGAGCGCGCGCGTGCATCCGTGGCCGCGCTGCTGGGCTGCCGCGCCTCGGAAGTCGTGTTTACCAGCGGCGGCACCGAAGGCGACAATCTTGCGATATTTGGGTTAACACAGTCGGGGGACCATGTCATAACCTCCACCATCGAACATCACGCCGTACTCAACTCCTGCAAGCGTCTAGCAGCGCTGGGAGGCGAAGTTACTTACATTCCGGTGGATGGCCGCGGCCTGGTGGATCCGGCGGATGTGAAGCGCGCGATCCGTCCGAATACGAAGTTGATCACCATCATGTTCGCCAACAACGAGACCGGCGTCGTGCAACCGGTCGTAGAGATTGGAAAAATCGCTGCCGAGGCCGATATTTACTTTCATACCGACGCGGTGCAAGCGGCGGGGAAGATCCCGATCGATGTCAACGAAATCGGATGCGATCTGCTGACTATCTCTGGCCACAAGATTCACGGACCGCAGGGTGTAGGCGCGCTCTACGTGCGAAAGGGAACTCGGCTTGAGCCCATTCTCCATGGCGGCAGCCATGAGCGCTCGCGCCGCGCGGGGACGGAGAACGTCCCCGGCATCGTAGGTTTAGGCAAGGCAAATGAGTTGGCGCGCGCCGGTCTTGAGCGTGGAAACGCTCACGCCGATCAAAAGATGGCGGCTACGCGGGACCGACTCGAAAGGGAACTGCTCGAGATCGAAGCCGCAGGCTTGAACGGCGAAGGCGCTCCCCGCGTGCCCAATACGACCAACATTTATTTCGATGGCATCGAAGGTGAAGCGCTGGTCATCGCTCTAGACTTGAAGGGACTTGCAGTTTCGACCGGCGCTGCGTGCTCGTCCGGAGCGATTGAACCATCGCACGTGCTGACCGCGATGGGATTGCGTCCCGACCGCGCGAGAGCCAGCATTCGCTTCAGTCTAGGTAAACAAAATACGCACGAGGATGTAGACTTCGCACTGGCCCTGGTCCAGGGAACGGTAGAGCGACTACGAGATTTATCGCCGGTATATCACCGGGTCCGAGTATGACCACTCTACGGCTGCGGAGGGACAATCCGTGAGCCTCCGAGTGAATACGCTACTCGTTTGTGGAATTACTCTCTTCGTGGGGTTAGCACTTTTTCTGGACAGCGGCAAACCTGACTCACGTGAACTGCTGCAGTCCGGAATGGATTAACAGTGCGCAAGACGCGGCCACTCGCGCCGAGCGCACTGAGGTGCGTGCCAAATCCATCATAGAAACCGCGAAGCTGAAGAGACAATCGCAGGTATACTCCCTCTTCTGTCTAGCCGGAGCGGCGAGTTTGGCGACTCTTTACCATCGGAGAAATAGAGCACCGTATTCGAAACGCAAGAGGGTGTTGAGAACTGAATGCTGACTGCTGAGTGCTGAATGCTGCCCGCCGAAACCATCGCCGTCGCCATGTCGGGAGGAGTCGACTCCTCAACCGTCGCAGCCATGCTGCGTGCCGAAGGCCACAACGTCATCGGCCTGACCATGCAGCTCTGGAACCAGCGCCGTCTTGCCGGGCACGAAGGCATGCCCGAGTCCGTCCAGGGCCGCTGCTGTTCGATCGACGACGTCTACGATGCGCGCCGCGTTGCCGAGACCCTTGGTATCCCCTACTACGTGGTCAATCACGAGGAGCGCTTTGAGCGCGATGTGGTTCGTCCGTTCGTCGAGGAGTATTTGGCCGGGCGCACGCCGATCCCTTGCAGTCTCTGCAACAATCACTTGAAGTTTGACCAGCTTCTCATTGTGGCCCAACAGATTGGCGCCGATAAAATCGCCACCGGCCACTACGCCCAGGTCGTCTTTGACGAGCAGCTCGACCGCTGGCTGCTGCGGCGCCCAGCCGACAAGTCCAAAGACCAGACCTACTTCCTCTTCGGACTAACGCAGGAGCAATTGAGCCGGACTCTGTTCCCGCTCGGCGGCATGACTAAGCCGGAAGTGCGCGAACTTGCCCGCAAGCACAGTCTCGCGATCGCCGAAAAGCCCGACTCGCAGGAAATCTGCTTCGTCCCCGGCGGCGACTACAAGCGCTTTCTTGAAGCTTATCTCACCGAGCAGGGCGACACTCCAACCGAAATCGCCGGCGAGATGGTTGGCGGCGAAATGGTCACGACCGACGGCAAGGTGATCGGGGAGCACGCCGGAGTTCACAACTTTACCGTCGGCCAGCGCAAGGGACTCGGCGTAGCGACCGGCTCACCGCTGTACGTGATTCAAATCAAGAACGACACGCGGCAAGTCGTGGTCGGCAAGGACGAGGAGCTTTATTCGCGTACTCTCCGTGCTCGCCGTGTGAATCTGATTTCAACGGCCGAGCTGCGCGAGCCCAGGCGAGTCGCAGTAAAGATCCGCCACCGGCATCAGCCCGCGCCGGCCACGATTGAATCCGCCGGGCCGGACGAAGTCCGAGTTACGTTTGACGAGCCTCAGCGCGCGCTCACCCCCGGCCAGGCCGCCGTTTTCTACGATGGCGACATAGTCGTCGGCGGCGGGTGGATTGAAGCCTCCTCGCGGTAAGCAATGGCTAACGGAGGTCCAAATCTCCCGACAAATAACGCCACGTTACCCGTTGTTGTGACGTGGCCCTGAGGACGACAATGACAACTGCAGTAAAGAACGGATCATCCCTCCTGTGGCTCCCGACGCTTGTGTTGATTTGCGCGTTATGCTCTGCGGCGCAGTCAACGGGGAGCGCTGTGTCAAAGGTACAATTCGCAGAAACGATAGAGAGAATACGAACGGAAAAAAATTCAACAGTCAGGGCAAATAACGCTGCAAATCTTGCAGCGTTCACACAAAGCATCGATCCCAAAAAGGTGAACGATGCGACTTTAAGGGAAATAGTGTCTCTGCTGAACACCGATGATGACGGGGTACGACTCTGGGTAGCAGCATCCTTGGGAAATCTTGGACCTCGCGCTCGAATTGCCGTCCCAACGCTTTTGAATGTGTTGCGCGAGGTAGATTGTCTTGAAGGCGACCTGACATCGGCAGGGGCTATTCGGCTTGCGCTAACGCGAATAGGTGAGACCCCGCCGCCGGAGCCCAAATGCGTTCCTAAGAGAAAATGACTTTCTCTTGCTGGCGCGTGGGGTAGATGTCAAATGCGGCGGACGATATGGGCACGTCCGTGGCGTGGGCAATGCGCCGTCATGCTGATATTGCAGATCCGGGCCCGCTCCCGGGCGCCCAGTTTGTAAGGGCGAGACGCCAGTCGCTCCATTGCCCTTGTTACCGCCGCTGGTTACCCTAGAATTACTTCCGTCCGATTTCATAGCACCTTCGTGGCCTAGACCCGCCGATGAACCAGAGGTAAGTTTATTTCACGACGGGACCTTCGTAGTCTCTCCCCAGTAAAGGTCCGGCGTGGGGAGCGATTATATGAAAATCTGGCATTTGTGTTATGCGGCATTGGGGATTGCGGTGGCGCGCTGGGTTTTTAAGCGTCAACCAATGCGTGTAACCGATCCGATTGCCCGTTTCCGTACCTCTGGCCTGCTGTAAGTAGCAATTGGTGAAAGGGCTTGGGCGCGCCCCGTTGCGTGTCGCTTCGATCTGAGCGTGTCCCAGCCCGTTTCACCGATGCCCTTTTCCCGTCCCCGGAAGTGCTAGCACCACCGTGCACCTGCGGTAACTTCTTTTCCGTTCCATCTCGCCTAAGATTTCTATGTGGGCCGCTGAGCCTGCACCTGCCGCTCAGCGACCAAAATCATGCCATCCAGATTCCCCAGCTTGCGGTTAGTTGCGCCCCTCGGTGTGCTGCTCGGTATGCTTATCATCGCATTGCTGTGCCCGTTGGCTGCTTCGGCGCAAGAGGATTCTCCCTCGCTCGGCGACCTCGCACGCGACGTGCGCAAGAATAAATTGCAGCAGCCTCAACAACAGGAGGATCCAGCCCATCCTGTAATCGACAACGACAATCTGGTCCAGGTCATGGACGACGCCAAGAAAGCACGGCCAGTCAAATCAGACAAGACCGTCTTTTCCATTGACCCGTCCGGCAATACCCTCAAGATATCGTCGCCCGACGTAACCTGCAGTCTTTCTTTCAACGCCCGGGCCAGTTCGCTGTTGATCAAGCCAATTCTGATCGAAGACTTGCCGCTCACCGAACTGCTCAAGCTCGACGGCCCCGGTTCCATTCAAGATGAAAGTCTGCAACTGGAAGTTTTCAACGGAACCGACTGGGACATCCGCGAAATCACCATTGGCCTGACGCTCGAGCGCAAGCCTGGGGAGAACGCCGAAGTGGCCGCGCGTGCGCGTGTGATTCCCGCCGCTGAGGGCCTTGCGCCAGTTACCGTCGAGCGACGTTCCGACGTAACGCTTCTCTATCATCTCAAGGCTGAGGCCAAGCCCTTCAGCACGACCGCCTTCCACGAAAATATCGGGATCACTCCCGGCGCCGATGAAGATTGGCGATGGTCGATCGTGGAAGCCAAAGGCATCCGGCCTTCGCAAGCACAGTCAGCGCCCGATTGGCTGCCAGACCCGCTGTTTTCTACCCCGTCATCGCTACTGCCGGGGCCGACCGAGCCTCAGCTACCGCCGATCGCGCCGGCAATTCCGGACAAGCCGGTACGAGACAAGCAGAGTGTCGAAGAGTTCTCGAGCCCCAGTGCAACTCCGCGGCAATAAAAGCTTGAACCACAGGGGTCACAGGGATTCACAGGGGAGTAACACAGGGCTTTTCACTGTGGTATTTCCCCTGTGTTCCTCTGTGCCCTCTGTGGTTAAGATTTTTGTAGCAGCCTGTCATCTTACTCAATCGTCGCCAAGAAGCGCGGCTGCTGCCGTGCCTTCGTCAACTGCTCGAACGAATAGGCGATCTTGAGCAGCGTAGGCTCGCTCCAGGCGCGTCCGAAGAAGGAGATCCCAACCGGCAGCCCCCACAAATACCCGCCCGTCACGTTGATATTGGGATAGCCCGCGACGGCGGCGGCGCTCGAACTGCCCCCGGCTGCGTGATCGCCATTGATCAGGTCGGTAAGCCATGCGGGGCCTGCCGTGGGAGCGACGAGCGCGTCGAGTTTGAACTTGTCCATGATGAAGTCGATGCCCTCGGAACGGCTGAGTTTTTGATTCAGCGCGAGCGCATCGAGATATTCCTTTGTGCTGAGCGGACCTTTCTGCTCCGACTTGAGAAAAATATCCTGCCCAAAGTAAGGCATTTCCCGGTCGCGATTGCGCTCGTTGAACTCAATCACATCTTTCAAACTCTTAACCAAACTTTTAACTGAAGAATTGCCGCGGCGAGCAAGGTAGGCCGCAAGGTCGGCCTTGAGTTCATAGTAGAAGACAGTGAGCTCACTCTCGTCGAACTTGCCAATGGTAGGAATGTCCGCGGGATCGACGATCTCCGCACCAGCGCGCTTCATCTCGCCGATGAGCGTGTCCATAAGCTGGTCGACGGCATCGTTGAAGCCGCAATATTTGCGCACCACTCCCAGTCGCGCTCCTTTGAGGCCGGTGGGATCAAGGAATTTTGTGTAGTCGGGCGACACCTTGCTTTGACTATCAGCAGTCGCGGAATCTTGCGGATCCGCGCCCGCCATGGCGCCGAGAAGAATGGCAACGTCCCGCACCGTGCGCGCCATCGGGCCCGCCGTGTCCTGACTATGCGAGATCGGAACGATGCCACTGCGACTGACAAGTCCAACCGTAGGTTTAAGCCCTGCCAGCCCATTCGCGGAAGAAGGACAAACGACCGACCCGTCCGTCTCCGTGCCCACCCCGGCAACGCAAAGATTCGCGGAGACAGCGGCTCCAGTCCCTGAACTCGATCCACACGGATTCCGGTCGAGAGCATAAGGGTTGCGAGTCAGTCCGCCGCGGCCGCTCCATCCGCTGGTCGAGTGACTGGAGCGAATGTTGGCCCACTCACTGAGATTGGTTTTACCCAGAATCACGGCACCGGCCTTGCGCAATTGCGCGGCGACAAACGCGTCGTTCGGAGCAGGCGATCCGGCAAGCGCCAGAGAGCCCGCCGTTGTCTGCATGCGGTCCAGGGTATCGATATTGTCCTTGATGAGCACCGGAATGCCATGAAGCGGCCCGCGCGGCCCTTTCGACTTGCGTTCCTGGTCAAGCGCGTCGGCGATCTGGAGAGCATCGGGGTTAAGCTCGATGACGGCGTTGACCAAGGGTCCAGCTTTGTCGATCTCCGCAATGCGTGCCAGGTATTTCTCGCTCAGAAAGCGTGAAGAATACTGGCCGGACTGAAAGGCCTTCTGGAGATCGTCAATCGTGATCTCGTCGAGCTCGAAGTCCTTCTTGAAGTTTTGCTCGACGTTTTGGACGCCCGGCCCAGGCGCAGGATTGGCAACGCGAGCCGCGCCGAGCGCCGGATAAGCAGCCGTGGCAAGAGTCGCAGTCACCCCGGCGCGAAGAAAGTTACGGCGTGAGTTGGAATTCGAGTTAATCGTCGGATTGAACTTCGAGGGAAGGGAATCGTCGGACATCAAGGCTCCTGCGTTGAATGAGTGACGTGAGATGAGTTCGTCTGCAAGTCGCGAGCGGGAATCTTACGAAGAATGCGGAAGAAAGGCAAACGCTGGGAATGGGAAGCGGATCAGTTTGAATGTCCACAGTCTCGCTTTAGCATCCCGCCTGTGGCATGATGTCCCCATGACGCCAAGAGTCAAGAATGTTCTCTTCGCAGTATTTTGGTTCGTGATAGGTCACCTCAGTTGCGCCGTCATGCACCACTGGCACGACATCGCGGGGAGATAGGAAACTCACCCACTACCGAACGTTGTCTTGGATAGAGCGGAATGGTAGTCTAACGAAACTGAGCGGGAGTAGTTCAGCGGTAGAACGCCAGCTTCCCAAGCTGGATGTCACGGGTTCGATCCCCGTCTCCCGCTCCAGACCTTAACTGATACGAGCGAAAGTCGGAATTTACTTGGCAGTGCTGGCTGCGGATGACGCGGCCCTCAACTGGATCAGGCCGATTCCCAAGCCGCCCACGGCGCCAGCGAGCAGCCCCAGCAGGACCAGCATAGGCACGCTCTCAAGAAGTGCATTCTTCACTAATTTCGCCATTCTGTAATCTCCACTCAGAATTTGTCGCCCAAGGTAGTTTAGCATTTGCGCTTCCATTCCCGCCTCAGGGAGGGAGCGCAAAAAGGCTGTCGGCAGAGCCAGATGGCGGGGAAGGGCTCCTCCCCAGAGTCGATTGTGAAGACTTTTGCAACTAAGGGAAAGGTGTCGCAGTAGTACCGGGAATCCTTCGCGAAGCCCCTCGCCCCATTCCTTTCGCAGGCTAACATGGCATCTTAAGCTTTCGTGCCGCTTTGGAGGCGCAATGAAACTTTGTAGCTTCGCTGTTTGCGTGACGGTGATGCTCCCGTCGAGTCTTTGGGCGCAGGACACTCCCGGCGTCGCCCAACCACCAGCCAACGCCATGGCAGCGGCGTCCGGCAGCCCTCGGCCCCGGATCGGCCTTGTGCTCGAAGGCGGTGGCGCTCTCGGATTGGCGCACGTCGGCGTGATCAAGTGGCTGGAGGAGAATCGCGTACCGGTGGACGTGGTTGCCGGCACCAGCATGGGCGCCCTGGTCGGAGGAATCTATGCCAGCGGAGAATCGCCCGACCAGATCTCCGCGTTGATCCGACACATCAACTGGAGTGAAGTGCTGACAGGTGTCACGCCCTATAAAGACCTGTCATTCCGCCGGAAAGAAGACCGGCGGGAGTATCCCAACGCCTTCGAATTCGGGCTTAAGAAAGGCACGGGGTTTCCCAGCGGCTTTAATTCTGGACAGCAAGTGGGATTGATTCTCGACCGCGTGGGCCTTCCTTATTCGGAGATGAAGAGCTTTGACGAATTGCCCATCCCTTTCCGTTGTGTTGCGACCGATCTCGTAGCGGGAGACTCCTACGTATTCGACCATGGTTCGCTGGCGGAAGCGATGCGGTCCTCGATGTCACTTCCCGCATTTTTTACGCCGGTGCGCGAACGCAACCGCGTGCTGGTTGACGGCGGTCTGGTCAATAACTTGCCGGTGGACGTCGCTCGCCAAATGGGCGCGGACATCGTGATCGCGGTTCATTTGGCGTTGCCGCGCCTGGATCCGAAGGCGCCGCTCTCGTCGGTCGCGGTATTGCAGCGCTCGGCAAACGTGAGCATCGCGATCAACGAGCTGCGCAGCATGGAGGACGCCGACATCCTGCTGAAGGCGGACGTGGAGCGATTTACCATGACTGACTACAACCTCTACGACAAGATCGAGGCCGAAGGATACAAAGCCGCCCAGACGAAGGGCGCGCTCCTTACTCGTCTCCAGGTCAGCGAAGACGAGTGGCAGCAGATCATAGACGCACGGAAAGCGAAACGCAGACCCGTGCCGGTGCCCGAGTTCGTCGAAGTCACCGGCGCCCAAGGCGACGTCCTTAGCGGGCTTCAGCACCAACTGGCCGACTTGGCCGGACACCCGATCGATCCCCATCAGCTGGACCAAAAGATGATGAGCGTCACTGGTCTGGGACGCTTCACCAGAGCAGGGTATCGTGACGTGGTGCGGGAGGGGCAACACGGACTGGAGGTCGAAGCCGAAGAGAAAGACTACGCGCCGCCGACGGTGCATCCTGCCCTGGTCATTGATGGGTCGGATTACAAGAATGTGCTATTCGAGGTCGGAGCGCGCATCACGTTCCTCGATGTCGGTGGATTCGGGTCGGAGTGGCGCAACGATTTCATCGCCGGCTCCGAGTACGGTCTGAAAACAGAATACTTTCATCCCTTCACCTCCTACACGGGTTGGTTCGGCGCAGTCCATGGGATCGCCGACAGCAGTCCGTTTTTCGTATACCAGCGCAACAAGCTTCTCGGTGAGTATCGCAACCGCATAATGGGCGGCGGCCTGGACCTGGGCTATACCTTTGGACGAGGCGCGGAGCTGCGCGTGGGATACGAGGTTGGATATCAGAAGGTCAACGAGGATCTAGGGATTCCAGTGGCGCCAGCGGTCAAGGGACGGTTCGGAGTGACCTCGCTGCGTTACCGGCTCGAGCGCTTTGATGATCCGGTAATTCCGCGCAGAGGAGCGCGCGTGGAGTCAACTTTTAAGTTCTATGACATTGCTCCGGGAACCTCGGACGTAGTACCGACTGAGGAACTGCGTCTGGGGTTAGCCGAGCGCACGAGCCCGAAGTCGTCGGTGCTGTTCTTCGCATCGGGAGGCACGGCTTTCTCGACGAAGAACACGGGGTTCCCGCCCTTCAGCCTGGGCGGCCCGCTGCGCCTCGGAGCTTACGGGACGAACGAGCTGTTGACGAACCAGTATTTTCTGCTGCAGCCGGCAATTCTCTATAAGGTGCGGGAAATCTCGCCGCTGTTGAAGCAGAATGTGTATCTGCTGACGATGTACGAGGCGGGAAAGGCTTACGGTCAACCGCCGAACGCGCGGAAGGTCGCGCAGGATGCAACCGTCGGACTTCTGTTCCAGACGCTGTTTGGCCCGCTGTTCTTTGGAGGGAGCATCGGAGATAACGATCACCGCAAGTTCTTCTTCAAAGTGGGCCGCTTCTTCTGAGGTACCTGGTGGAAATGAAACAGTTTGATGGAGAGCCGGGCGTCCCCGCCCGGCCACCCCTGTGATAAAAAGGAATAATAAAAAGGAAGGTGCATTCATGACAGAACCAACTTATGAGGAATTGAAAGCTCGCCTATCCGATCTGGAAAAGCAAGTCGAAACCAAGAAGCGAAGCGGTGCCATGGAGTTCCGCGTAAGTGAGAAGGGCGGCGTCAGCGTATACGGATTGGGCCGCTTTCCGGTCACGCTCTATTACGAACAGTGGATAAAGCTGCTCGATGCTGTTCCTGATCTGAAAGCTTTCATTGAAGAAAATAAGAGCAAACTAAAGACGAAGCAGGGCTAAGAGCGCTCGCGTGAGGGGACGCACGTGTGGGGACGGGCGCCCTCGCCCGTCCAAGCCGAGCGCAGCTCGGCAGGCTGCCTCTGGTCACCGTACCTATAGGTTTGTGCCGGGGAGAAATCTATGTCCGCCGAAGATATTCTCAGCCGCCCCCAGCCTCCACCCGACGAGCGTGCAGCCTATGGTGCCGACCCGAATCAGTTTCTTGAAATGCGTCTCCCGCGCGCGAAGGGACCGCACTCCGTTCTGTTGAACATCCACGGCGGCTTTTGGCGGGCGAAGTACGACCTCGCGCACGCCGGACACCTGTGCGAAGCGCTGCGTCCCGCGGGTGTCGCGACCTTTAACATCGAATACCGGAGGGTCGGCAATGCCGGCGGCGGATGGCCGGGAACGTTTGGAGACATCCGCTCGGCCTACCGCTTTGTTCAGCAAGAGCATTCCCGATTCCATCTGGACCTCGACCGGCTGGTCGTGATGGGACATTCGGCAGGCGGGCAGCTTGCACTCTGTCTAGCGGCGCACGAGACCTCGCTCCATCGCGCAATTTCTCTGGCCGGAGTGGTCGATCTAAAGAAGGCCTTCGCCTTGCACCTAAGCCGCGACGCCGTTGCGGAATTTCTCGGAGGCAAGCCAGACGCGGTGCCAGAGCACTACCGGGAAGCGGACCCGATGGAGATCAGCATTCCCCAAGCGCGGCAGTGGTTGATCCATGGCAGCGAAGATGACACGGTACCGCCGGAGTTCAGCCGCGATTATGTCATGCAAAAAAAGAAGGCAGGCGAGTCGGTCGAGTTGATCGAGATTCCGCACGCGGGCCATTTTGATCTCATTGACCCCGCTTCGGAAGCCTTCAAGCAAGTTAAGAGTACGGTGCTGACGGCAGTGGCCCGACAAACATGATTGCGGCTAAACACCGGCGGAGAATTTCATTGAGAGATTTACTGTTGCTTGGCCTTGGGCGCAGTCTCCGGTTTTTGTTTCTGCTGCTTCTGAGCGTCCTCAGTCCACGGCGGAACCACTCCAATGAAACGCGCATAGGCGATCGACTGCCCGAGATGCTCGGCGGCGTGGCGAACGACAAATAGGAGTACGCCGCGCTCGGTGTTCTTTCCGCCGAACCAGTCCAGGCTCTTGTCGAGGTCGGCGTCGGGCATGGCCGTGATCGCTTTGCGGGCATGCGCGAACGAGTCCTTAAGGGTGGCGATAACCTTGGTCTTGTCGGTGGTGGACTTCTCCAGCCCTTTCACATCGGCGCTGGCCGGCGGCGGTGTGCCAACGAGCTTATAGATGTTGTAGTTGGCAGCCGATACATGCAGAAATACTTCAGCGAAGGAACGCACATCGGGCGCTGGACGCCAAGTGTATTTATCGGCGGGTACAGCCTCCGCTAAGCGCAGGAACTTGTCTTCCTGAATCATCACCTCAGCCAGCACCTCGGATCGATACCCGGAGACTCCAGGAGTGCCGTCCTTATAGGGATTGACTTGGGCGCTGAGATCGGTTCCCATACGAACCAACGCCAGCAGACACACAGCCGAGAGAATGCTTTTCATGGAGTCTCTCTTTCACGTTTCGCCAGCGAAGTCGGTCCTCAACCCAGAACAGGTAGGTAGATTGGGGAAATGGTGCGCCCGGAGAGAATCGAACTCCCAACCTCATGGTTCGTAGCCATGCACTCTATCCAATTGAGCTACGGGCGCATCGTGGTGAAATTGCGTCTTCGAATTATAACGGAAACAAAATCATTTCGGCCAACCTCAATCGCTGCCCTATGCTGATCACTGTAGATCAGCTCAGGGGATATACACCCACGCCTGGTCCGCGCCCGCATTCCCATTTCGCGCCAAATCCCGCGCTGGCTGTGGAAATCGGCGACCTTTCCGAAATAGAAGAATCTACAAGACTTGTAAATTAGGGTAAAAGTTTCCGGCCCAGCGCAAAACCTACCCGGCCCGGCGTCCTGTTCACACGTGATGCCAACGCGTTAGCGGATGGCACCCGACATGCTTCTCCCAAGGGCAGACGAAGTGGCGCGCAACGGGGCATTTGGGAAAATACTTCGGCCAGAGGTCTTCCCGGATGCCCCTTTGCAACTCCGTTTGTCGCCTAAGTACACTCCGCCCTGTTTCCCGGCCCTCCCCCAAAGAGTCCTCCCCAAAATGAGGATTAACCGGGAAATGGGCGGAGGCTGTTTTGATCGCCTCTCGCCGGAAAGTTTCGCCAGAAACACTCAGGCCAGAACCAGCTGATCCTGCACATCAATACCGGCCTGTCGCAGCAACTTGGCGACCGAGTCCCCCTTCAATCGCGAGGCGTCGAACAGCACGCGCACCGTCCGGTCTCTCTCATTGAACTGTACGCACTGGATCCCATAGACCTCGCGGACACTGTCAATGGCCCGGAGTTCAGCTTCTCCGGGCGGAGTCTGGTAGCTGTAGGCGACTTCAAGGTACGTCATTATCATTTCTCCCAAGGAATTAAGATTCGAACACTACTCTCTGACAATCTAATACGAGTATCCAATAAGGACTTGGGTTCCGCCAAGCGCGAACTGCTCGTGTCGTGAACTGCTCGTGTAGGGACGGGCGCCCTCGCCCGTCCAAGCCGAGCGAAGCTCGGCAGATGCCTGTAATCACCGCAACTCTGGATTGGATCCAGGATTTCTGGCAACGAAACTATGGACCACCTCGACCCTGTGGATACCTCGAACGCCGCATCGTCCCCCGCCAGGCAGGAAGACCCCGTTTGCGGCATGGATGTCGATCCCGCAAACGCTCGCTACCAAACGCAACACAATGGGAAAGACTATTTCTTCTGCTCTGCCGGTTGCCTCGCGAAGTTTCAAGCAAACCCCGAAAAGATTCTCTCATCCCCGCCCAAGCCTATGGGATCGGGACTCGTGCCTCTGGGTGGATCGGCCCTGGTCATACCAGCAATGGGCAAGTCAGCGGCTCCGAATGCAAAGTCAGCAGGCGGGCCTGCAAAAGACACGCGCGCCCATGTTGGTCCGACCTATGTTTGCCCCATGTGCCCGGAGGTGCGGCAGATCGGGCCCGGCCCCTGTCCCAAGTGTGGAATGGCGCTCGACCCCGAGTCGCCAGCGCTCCCCGCAGCCAGACGCGAGTACACCTGCCCGATGCATCCGGAAATCGTGCGAGCGGAGCCGGGGAGCTGTCCGATTTGCGGCATGGCGCTTGAGCCGCGCACGGTAACAGCCGAGGAAGACAATCCCGAACTGCGCGACATGACCCGGCGGTTTTGGATCAGCCTCGGGCTGACCGCTCCTTTGCTGGCGATTGCCATGGTGAGCATGTTGTGGCCGCATGCATTCATAGCATCGCCGTGGAACTGGGGGTTGCAGTGGCTCGAACTGCTGCTCGCCACGCCAGTCGTCCTCTGGGGTGGCTGGCCATTCTTCCAGCGTGGATGGGCGTCGGTAGTAAATCGCAGCACCAACATGTTCACGCTGATCGCCATGGGCACTGGTGTCGCTTACGTCTACAGCGTAGTAGCAACAGTATTCCCGCAGATCTTTCCCGCGTCGTTCCGCAGCATGGGTGATCGCCCCGACGTTTACTTTGAGGCGGCAGCCGCGATCGCCACGCTCGTATTGTTGGGCCAAGTGCTGGAGCTCCGCGCCCGCAGCCAAACGTCGAGCGCGATCCGGGCGCTGCTCGATCTAAGCCCGAAGATGGCGCGCCTGATCAGTAAGGACGCGTCGGAGCGCGATATCCCGCTCGAAGACGTCAAGCCAGGAGATCGGCTGCGGGTACGCCCAGGCGAAAAAATCCCGGTGGACGGTGTGGTTCTCGAAGGGTCGAGCGTAGTAGACGAATCCATGATCACGGGCGAATCCGTTCCGGTAGAGAAGACGGCAGCCTCGCGTGTGATCGGCGCGACCGTAAACGGCAACGGATCGCTCGTGATGCGCGCCGAGCGCGTTGGCAGCGAGACCATGCTGGCGCAGATCGTCCAAATGGTCAGCCAGGCGCAGCGCACGCGTGCCCCGATCCAACGGCTGGCGGATAAAGTAGCCGGCTGGTTTGTTCCGGTCGTGATCGCAATTGCGTTCCTGACATTCATAGTGTGGATAAGCATCGGGCCGGAACCGCGTTTCGCGCATGCCCTCGTGAGCGCCGTGGCCGTGCTGATCATCGCCTGTCCGTGCGCTCTCGGTCTGGCGACGCCAATGTCGATCATGGTTGGCACCGGACGCGGCGCACACGAGGGCGTGCTCATCAAGAATGCCGAGGCGCTGGAGACGCTGGAAAAAGTGGACACCATCGTCTTCGACAAGACCGGAACACTGACCGAGGGGAAACCGAAAGTGGTTGAGGTTATGGTCAGCGGCAGCTACTCAGAACACGAGATCCTGCGCCTGGCAGCAAGTTTGGAGCGCGCCAGCGAGCATCCGCTAGGCGCGGCGATTGTCCTGAAGGCGAATGAGCTGAGCTTAAGTTTGAGCGAGCCCTCTAATTTTCAGTCTGTGCCAGGGCAGGGGATTAGCGGGACCGTGGAAGGGAAGAGCGTGGCGGTTGGGAACCTCATGCTGATGCGGGCCGTCGGAGCTTTCGGGGGCAAGGAAGGCGTTTTCTTTGGACGGCCTGCCGGATCCACCACGGCTCTTGTGGCGGTCGATGGCAAGTATGCCGGAAACATCGCAATCGCCGACCCACTGAAGCGATCCACCCCGAAAGCGCTGCGCGAGCTAAAAACCCAAGGAATCCGCTTGGTCATGCTCACCGGCGACAACCAGGCTACCGCCCAGGAGATTGCGCGGAGCCTCGGAATCGAAGACTTCAAAGCCGAGATTCTGCCCGCGCAAAAAGCCGAGATCGTCAAGAGTCTGCAGAACGAAGGCCGGATTGTTGCCATGGCGGGCGACGGTATCAACGACGCACCCGCGCTGGCGCAAGCGGACGTCGGAATCGCCATGGGGACGGGAACCGACATCGCTATGGAAAGTGCCGGCATCACTCTCCTTAAAGGAGACCTTGAAGGAATCCTGCGCGCCCGCAAGCTGAGCCGGGCCACAATGCGCAACATCCGGCAGAACTTGTTCTTCGCATTTGTCTATAACTCGATTGGCGTCCCGATTGCCGCAGGCGTTCTGTATCCGATCTTCGGACTGCTGCTGAGCCCGATCCTGGCAGCGGCCGCAATGAGCTTAAGTTCGGTATCGGTAATTACGAACTCGCTAAGGCTGCGGCAGGTGAAATTATAGGTGTCAGGTGTCAGGTGTCAGGTGTCAGGTGTCAGGTAAAGCAAAATCGACCATATGCCGGGCCGCAAGTATCAACTGGACTACTGACACGACGGTTTTCCTGAGACCTGACACCTGCCACCTGAGACCTGCTTCACAATTTGCTCAAATAGTCCGTAATCTCCGGGCTGCTCCAATCCACCGCCCCGATAAACTTGCGACGGATCATTCCGTTGCGATCGATCACATACGTCTCGGGCCAGCCAAATGTCCCGTAGAGAGAGCTGGTTTTCTGCGCCCCGTCGCGAACCGTGATCAAGTTGATCTTATAGTCCTTCAGAAATTTGTGATACGCGGCGTCATCGCTGTCAATACTAACGGCGACTACGACGACCCCTTTGTCTTTCAGCCGCTTTTGCATCTGAACCAGAGATGGAGTCTCCTCGATACAAGGCGGACAAAAAGTTCCCCAGAAATTCAGCACCACCACCTGCCCGCGAAACTGGCTAAGCGTGACTTTGTGGTCGGAATCCTGCACGGTGAAGTCCGGCGCATTCGAACCGATGCGCGTAGGATTGCCCCCGCTGTAGCATCCGATCAGGGCAACCAGCAATCCAATAGCCAGGAGCGTGGCAAGAAGCGTTTGTCTCACCCCGCTATAATAGCGAAAAACTGATGGATAGTTCACTTATGGATGGTTCACTTCCAGTCGCGATCCCTGAGATCTCGATCATCGTTCCGGCCCGGAACGAAGAGGCCAGCCTCGGCGATTGTCTGGCGTCGCTGACTGCCCAAACCGGCGTGGCTTTCGAGATCATCGTAGTCGACGACGGCTCGACCGACCACACGCGCGAGATCGCACACAGGTTCACCAAAGTGCGGGTAATTTCCCCGGAGCCTCTGCCAGGCGGCTGGACGGGAAAGAACAATGCGGTCGTTGCCGGGGCCAAAAAAGCGCACGCGCCGTGGCTGTTGTTCACCGACGCAGACACCGTGCATCTGCCAGGATCGCTGGCGCGCGCTTTGGCCGAAGCGAAAAGGGAGGGAACGGATTTGTTGTCCTACTCGCCCGAACAGGTCGTCTGCACCTTCGCCGAACGGGCCATGATGCCCGTAGTCTTCGCGGAACTAGCTGCGCAATACCCGCCCCAGAAAGTGCGCGAGCAAAATTCGGGAATCATAGCTGCAAATGGGCAGTATCTTCTCGTCCGCCGCACAGCCTACGATGCCGTAGGCGGGCACGCACCGGTGGCCACGGAAATACTTGAGGACGTCGCGCTGGCCCGGCTGTTCCACAATAAAGGTAAGCACGTCTATTTCCGTTATGGCGGAGATGCCGTACGCACCCGCATGTACCGCAACTGGCCGCAACTTCGCGAGGGATGGACAAAGAATCTCGCGCTCTTGTTCCCGCGACCCGAACGGCTGGCCGTCCAGAGTCTGTTTTTGTGGTTAGCGGCATGGTCGGCGCTTGGCGTAGCCGTGTCCGGCGCGGTCAGCCAGCACCTCGCGAGGATTGCGTTCGCCTTCTTCTGGCTGCTCCTGTACCGGCGAATCCGCGCCGCGCATTTCGCGCCTGCAAATAACCTGATCGCAATCGCTTTCGGTTTACCGATGTTTGCCTATCTGCTACTGCGCTCGAAGAAAGCCCATGAGAATGGTCAAGTAAGTTGGAAAGGCCGCGCCTACAGAACCGACCCTCCAAGCGGAAGTACACCCGTAAGAGTGCAAGCCGACAAACCGATTCCGAGAATTGAGAATCAAAGATTGAGAGCTAAAAGCTAATTGCTAAATTCTAAATACTAAATGCTAAGAGCTGCCTCTATGGTCTACCTAACACGCAAAGCGGAATTTTCCGCGTCGCACTACTATCATAATCCGGCGTTTACGCCGGAAGAGAACGCACGCATTTTTGGCAAATGCAATAATCCCAATGGACACGGGCATAACTACACCCTGGAAGTCACTGTGAAGGGCGCGGTCGATCCGAAGTCGGGATTCGTCGTCGACCTGAAGCAATTGAAGGACGTCATGAGCAGGGAAGTGCTCGACGCGCTCGATCATCGCTTTCTGAACAAAGAGGTACCCGAGTTCTTCACCAGGATCCCAACGACCGAGAATCTAGCCATCGCGATCTGGCAGCGCCTTGCGCCAAAGCTCAATGCGGCGCAGTTACACCGCGTGCGCGTCTACGAAACGCCGGATCTGTTTGTTGATTTTTACGGAGAAGCATGAAGGCCCACCTGACCCGGCGCTACATGTTTTCGGCATCGCACCGCTTGCACAGCGACGAAATGTCGGAGGAAGAAAACCGCGCAACCTACGGTAAATGCAATAATCCCTACGGACACGGTCACAACTACACCGTCGAGGTCACCGTCACTGGTCCAGTCGATGACCAGACCGGTATGGTCTGCAATCTGGTCGATCTGGATGGCTTCGTGCACAACCAAATCCTGGAACGCTACGACCACCAGAATCTAAATCTGCTGTCGGAGTTCGCGCAGCAGGTTCCGACCACGGAAAACCTATGCATCGCGATCTACGATATTGTGGAGCGTGGATTCCTCAAGGCTCATCTAGAGAAGGTACGAATAGGAGAGACGATGATGAATTCGTTTGAATATTCGGGAGAACAAAGTCGTTAGTCGATGGTCGCTAGTCGTTCGCGGATAAAGGTTTGGTAACGACCAACGACCATCGACCATCGACCAACGACCAGGAACCTATGAAATCAACCACTGAAGCGAACACCCTGACCAGCGCCACCTACGAAGAACTGGTGCGTGAAATGATTGTCCGCCTCGGCGAAGATCCCGATCGCGAGGGCCTGTCACGTACACCAGCGCGCGTGCATAAGGCCATGCAATTTCTGGTCAAGGGCTACAAGGACGATCCCGAAGCCCTCTTGCGCAAGGCGCTGTTTACGGTCAACTACGACGAGATGGTGATCGTGAAAGACGTCGAAATGTTCAGCCTGTGCGAGCATCATCTTTTGCCATTTTTTGGCAAGGTGCATGTGGCTTATATCCCAAACGGAAAAGTTATCGGCCTGAGCAAAATACCGCGCCTCATCGAAATCTTCTCGCGCCGCTTGCAGATCCAGGAGCGGCTGACCACGCAAATTGCGGAGGCGATCCAGAACACCATCGAACCGCAGGGCGTCGGCGTTGTCATCGAGGCCCGCCATCTGTGCATGATGATGCGTGGCGTCGAGAAACAGCATTCGTCGGCGGTAACGTCGTCCATGCTAGGCTGCTTCCGCAACGAAGAGGAAACGCGAACAGAATTCCTGTCGCTAATCCGCCAGCGTACGAATGGCGTGTAATTTGTACGACTCGTGGAGTGAAGGGCGCCCTCGCCCGTCCAATGCCTGCGTAGGGACAGCCGCCCTCTGCTGTCGAAGCCGAGCGCAGCTCGGCAGATGCCTGCAGTCATAGCAAACCTGAACTCCCGATAGCGATATTGCTGAATTATGAACTCCCACTCGAAAGATGGCGGCGGTTGGAATAAGCTGAAAATCACCGCATGCCGAAACGCAAGCTCAAAGTTCGCGAAGCGACGCTGCGCAAGTCCTCGCTCTTCGGCCGCCTAGCCCTAATCACCGGCGCCAACCGCGGCATCGGTCTCGCCATCGCACGAGCGCTGGCGCGTGAAGGATGCAACCTCATCATCACCGGCCGCGACGAACGAGCCCTGGCCAAGGCGCGCACTGAACTGGAAAAGCTAAACGTTCAAGTCCTGGCGCAGTCCTGCGACGTCCGCAGCCCCGACTCGGTCGACTACCTTTTCGTGCTCGTCCGCGGATTGCACAGACCCCTCGATATCCTCATCAACAACGCTGGCATTGGACATCTCAATCGCACCGTCGGCGAGCTGCCCTATCCCACCTGGATGGAAGTAATCGACACCAACCTCAACGGCCTGTTCCTCATGACGCAGGCCGCGCTCGCCGTGATGAAGCGCGGAAGCACGATCGTGAACAATCTTTCGATCGCCGCCGAGCGCGTCTTCCCAGGATCGGCAGCCTACAATGCGTCCAAGCATGGCACCCTCGGGTTTACCAACACATTGCGCGAAGAGTTGCGGCCGAAGGGCATTCGCGTGATCGCCCTCATGCCCGGCGCAACCGATACCGCAATCTGGAACACGCTGTGGCCAAAAGCGCCAAGGCGCAAAATGATGTCCGCAGAAACTGTCGCTCGTACGGTGGTCGACGCGCTGCGATTGCCCGAAAGCACGACCGTAGAAAAAATCGTAGTGATGCCCTCAAACGGCACGCTGTAGCGAAGTTGATTGTTGACGCGAGCGCTTGGGTGAGCATCCAATAATAAGCGGATGCCCTGGTCGGCGGTTCGCTATCGACCAACGACGAGCGACCAACGACCGAAATCCGACCGAGAAAAGACTATGTCATTCCTGACGTACTTCCAATCGCTGAAAGAGCCCGAGCACCGCCTGGCGTGGGCCGTAGCCATCGCCGCCGACGCCCTCCAGATCGCCGCCTTCCCGCTCTTCGTCGAAGGAGGCATATCTCCCGCAGACTCGCTGCTCGACCTGATTGTCGCCTTCGTTCTGATTCGTCTCCTCGGATGGCACTGGGCCTTCTTGCCAACCCTCGCAGCCGAGCTCGTTCCCGGTGCAGATCTTTTTCCCACCTGGACCGCCGCCGTATGGTTCGTCACCCGCCAGCAGGTGAAGGCCAGCAACAATCCCGATCCCAGTCACATCTCCAATCCCAAAGACCCGGAGATTCTGCCACCCGGCCCCGCGCCAGCCCCGCGACGGTAAGAAATCCGCAGACTAGCCGCGATCGCTCTAGCCGTCAGCAGAGAAGGCCTTTCCTGACACCTGGCACCTGACACCTGAGACCCAGCCCTACCACGTCCCATACCGGTATCGTTGTGGCCGTTCGCCGAATAAGTTAATCATGATCACGCCCGCGACGAAGCCTCCAACATGCGCCCAGAAAGCAATCCCGCCCGAAGTCTGGCTGGTCTCGGCGATGGCAGTAGCGAAACCGCTCAGAAAGTTTCCCAGGAACCAGTATCCGAGCATCAGCCAGGCCGGAACGTGAAACAGAAATATCGGCGGAAACCAGACCAGCACTCGCGCCTTCGGATACAAAATGAAGTACGCTCCCATCACTCCCGCAATCGCGCCGCTCGCGCCCACACTGGGTACGGCCGAGGCCTGATTGAGCAGGATATGGGTAGCGCCGGCCGCCACTCCGCTCACCAGGTAGAACACGAGATACTGGAAATGTCCGATGTAATCTTCGACATTGTCGCCGAAGATCCACAGGAAGAGCATGTTTCCAGCCACGTGTAAGAATGAAGCGTGCAGAAACAGCGAGGTAAACAACGGCAAAACGGCCGTCGCCAGCCCGTCTGGGGATTGTCCGGCGAGCACAGCCAGCGTGTGGTGAGGGACGACACCAAACTCGAACATCACCGAATTCAGCGCCCGATGGCTGACCGAGAATTCCCAAAGAAAGACCGCCACATTCAGAACGATCAGAAAATAGTTGATGAACGGTGTCGAGAACGTGGGCTGATCGTCGCGAAGAGGAATCATTTAATTAATTTGCAATCTGGTAATTTGTAATAGGTAATTTGAAAAGCAAGATCGCTGATGCTGATACCGCAACGATTGGTCCTCAAAATCACCAATTACAAACTACCAGATTACAAATCCTCATGAACGGTGTCATAGTCATAGACAAACCGCCAGGGCTAACGTCGCACGACGTAGTCAACCGCGTGCGCCGAATTCTCGGGCAGCGCTCGGTCGGTCATCTCGGAACCCTTGACCCTTCAGCCACCGGAGTCCTGCCGGTTGTCCTCGGCAACCTCACGCGCCTGGCGCAGTTCTACGTCCATTCCGAGAAGACTTACGAAGGCGTAATTCGCTTCGGCTTCGCCACCGACACCTATGACGCCGATGGCGAGCCCAGCACGCCGCTGCAAGACGTGCACCTCAATCGCGAAGAAGTGCGCGCCCTGGCTGCCCAGTTTCAAGGCACCATCGAGCAGATGCCGCCACCGTTTTCCGCCAAAAAAATTGCCGGAGTTCCCGCCTACAAACTGGCCCGCAAGAAGCAGGAAGTCGCGCTCAAATCGGTACAAGTAGAGATCAAAGAATTCGAAATTCTGGATACCACAGCCGACCAAGCTACCTTCCGAGCGCGCGTGGCCTCGGGCACATACATAAGGTCGGTCGCCCACGAAATGGGGCAGAAGCTCGGCTGCGGCGCTCATCTGTCCAGCCTGCGACGCACCGCCGTCGCCGAATTCGCAAACGACGATGTCCACTCGTTGCAATCGTTAGAAGCCGCAATGCAGCAGGGAATTGCTGAGTCTTTATTTGTCCATCCCAGAAAGTTGGTACCGCAGTTGCCAAGCGTCACCGCCAATGAAGAAAGCGCAGCCCTCATCCGCAGTGGCCGAGCCGTGAATCTTCCGGAAATGTCTCGCGCGCCAAAGGTCAAAGTCTTCTACGGCCAAAGCGACCTGATTGCGATCGCAACCCGAATTGCGGGCACTCTTTTCCATCCCAGCATCGTTTTTACGGGCTCCGCTGACTGAGCGAACACGCAGTCTGCGCACCGGTTTGCACACTTTATTTTTATTGCCTTAACACTGCGCCCGCGGTGTTGCCATACACTTTCTCTGCCTTTCTTCAGGCGCTCGCTTTTGTCGGGCCCTGCATCGGAATGTTGTACTCAGGAGGAGTAGCAATGCGCCTAGCGAGATGGATCCTGGCGTCCGGGCTCATACTGGCCGCCGCGTCGTTGTTCGCACAGACTGTAGCGGTTGGTAATTGCCAACCGAAAAAGACTACGTTTCCCACCATTCAACAGGCTTTGAACGCTACTCCGCCCGGCGCAACGATCGATGTGTGTCCCGGACCTCACCCAGAACAGATATTGGTTTACCAGGCAGTAACCCTGAAGGGCATCACATCCGGGAATCAGGGTGCCGCGATCATCACCGTTCCCAATGGAGGTTTGGTGCAGAACGCGACGAGCCTGGCTACAGGCGCGGCCATCGCAGCGCAAATACTCGTTCAGAGTGCGACCGGCGTCACCATAACCAATATCACGGTCGATGGCGCCCACAATGGTTTCAACAATGGCTGCGCCGATCCCGATCCCATAGGAATCTATTATCAAAATTCGTCAGGGACCATGAGGTTCTACTCCCGGCGAATAGCGGCTGTCAGGCTGGCCTCGGCATCTTCGTGCAGAGCGGCAACGCGGGTAGCTCAAGCGTGACCATTACAAATAACCACGTCGCAAACTTCCAGAAGAATGGAATCACGGGGAATGAGCTTGGCACATCCGTGACCATCACGGGGAACGATGTAATCGGACAAGGGCCAACCAACGGCGCGGCCGAGAATTCGATCCAGATCGGGTTCGGTGCAACCGGAACTATCACGAGCAATACGGTGGGATCGGATGTATGGGCTCCGGATGTGTTCGGAGACACCGCAGACGCCGCTGCGGGCCTTTTGGTCTATGCGTCGCCGAATGCGGCTGTCAAAAGTAATAACGTCAGCAACACACAGTTTGGAATCGCGATTGTGAGCGATCCCAACTACGGAGCGGCCGACAGCGCGACATTAACCAGCAACACGGTTTCGCTGACTCATCTCTACGACGGGATCGACCTCTGCAGCAACAACAATACTGCCACGGGCAACACGATTAACGGCTCTGACGAGTCCGCCATCCACCTGGACGACACGTGCACGGGATCCTCAACGGGCAATACCGTAACCTCTAACAAAATCAACTCGGCCTGCGCTGGCATTCTGAGCGGCCCGGGAGCCGCAGGAACGATTACTTCCAACACCTTCTACAACGTCGTCACTCTGCAGGCGACGGGCAGCAATACCTGTACGCCTCCGCCGGGAATACCGAACAGACCCGGAGCAAGGTCACACGCGCGAATTAGGGCAGCGAGACCATAGGGAACACCGTAGAGAGGAACGAGGTGGGACGTGCCGGGGGCTTCAGTCTTGCGCCCGGCATTTTCTTCGGCGATACAGAGCCGATCAGATGCAATGTCCGATAACAGGTATTATGTAAAGTATGGGAACCATGCCACCGATCATCTTTAGCCTTCTGGGTAAGACGTAGTAGCAATTGTAAGCTGCCATTGACTTTGTGCTTACAATCTCCTACCATATCCCTTATGAAGGCCGAATACACCACCCTGAGCACCAAAGGCCAGATCATCATCCCCGCCGAGATCCGCGACCAGATGAAACTCGCGGTCGGCACCAAGCTGTCCATCCAGCGCGACGGCCAGACGCTCATTCTGCGGCCGATCACCCCTGAATTCATCGACAGCCTGTGCGGCTCGACCAAAGGTTTGGGCAAGCTGCGCGATGCCATGCATCGGGACGACGACGAACGATGACCAGGATCGACGCCCGATGACCACCTACGTCCTCGATGCCAGCGCCATCCTCCGCTTTAGCGATAAGGAAGCCGGGTTTGATCGGGTTCGCGACCTCTTTATCCAGGCCGCCCACGGCAAGGTCGATCTTCTGCTGTGCGCAGTGAACTGGGGCGAAATTGTGGGTGCTCTCTACAAGCGAGCCGGCGGCTTATCAGCCCTGACGAACAACCTGGCCGCGAACCTCGCCGTCCTTCCGCTAACAATCGTTGCGGCGGACAAGGATCTCGCCGAAGGCGCGGCCATCTTCAAGTACGACTTCAAGGTTCCATTTGTCGACGCCTTTGCAGGGTCGCTGGCGTTACACCAGAACGCGACGCTGGTGACCGCAGACTACGACTTCAAGAGCGTCCCATCCGGAACAATCAAGATCGAATTTCTCCCAGCCAAGTAGCCACCGGTTGAAGGTCTACCAGCCCTCCTGACCAACCGGTTTGCCCCAATCCTGAGCGCCGTGTCGATTTTCGAGAGTGATCCTCTCGACCATCGCCTCCAGCGAGGGAGTTTGGCTCAACGGCTGGAGCCATATGTGGCCGTTTTCGACCCCGACCTCGAGCTCTTCGCCTTCCTGCAGGTCGGCTTGTTCAAGTATGTTTTTGGGGATGCGGACGGCCAGGCTCTTTCCCCACTTCACGAGCTGCCCTCTAGCTTTTGTCATTTGGGACTCTTCTCTCTTAATTGCTTAATGATGTTTCGCAACTTCCCTTTCTTCTCCGTTCTATTTCATCAGCTAGAGCCTGCGGCGTTGGGTCTTTCGCGAACCAGACATTCAATTTAAGAACTGCAACGGTCAGTAGTTTGCCATACTTTTCCCGCCAGCTCCTGATTACCCTAAGCTCCCATCGACGTCTCTTAAATAGAACGCCTTCAAGGTTCTACCATGCTCCGAAATAGCGCCCCCGCTCTACTCCTTCTCGCCATCGCCGCCGTCACTCCTTTTCTTCCGGCCCAAACAGCGCACCCCGAGCCTAAACGCGAGCATTTTCAAAACGCCGAGGTCCTCTACGGATGGGCACAAGACAACCGCGGCAAACGTCTGCGAACCTTCATCACTCGGCCGAACAGCGTCACCGCCAAGGTTCCTGCAATCTTTTTCGTGGGCTGGCTGAGTTGCGACACCGTGGAATATCCCGACGCCGACACTAAAGACGGTTTCGGCATTCTCCTGCGCCGCCTGATCGAGCAATCCGGCTATGCCACCGTGCGTATGGATAAGCCCGGCGTGGGCGAGAGCGAGGGCGACTGCGGTAAGGCCGATTTCATCGAAGAACTCTCAGGCTATCAATCCGCTTTTGACGAAATGCTCAAGTATGACTTTATCGATCCCGCGAAGATCCTTGTGATCGGCCTGAGCAACGGCGGCGGAACGTCGGCACTAGTTCCCCGCCAGCATCCCGTCCGCGGATACATTGCAGCCAGTTCCTGGGGTCGCACCTGGTACGAACACATGCTCGACTTGGAACGTCGACGCTTGATGGAAGAAGGCAAACCACCAGCCGAAGTCAACACCGCCGTCAAAGCGTTTGTCGAGTTCTACATTCTCTACCTGATGAAAGGAATGACCCCAGGCCAAATCATCGCTCAGCATCCCGAATGGAAAAGTCTCTGGTATGACTCCCCCAACGGTCAATACGGCCGTCCCGCAGCGTTTTATCAGCAGTTGCAAGCCCTGAATCTCGGCGAAATCTGGCAAAAGGTGAATGATCCCGTCCTCGTCCTTCGCGGCACTGCTGACAACATCATGAGCCGATCCGACAGCGAAGCCATCGCGCGAATCGTCAACCAGGTCCATCCCGGACACGCCCGCTATCTCCAGATCGACGATATGACCCACGGCTTCACCGTCAACGGCGAGTTCCACGAGGAATTGATTCCAACCATCCTGACCTGGATGAGGGAACAGTTGGCAACTGCCCGATGAGTATCTTTCGGGACAACGCTCTTAGCTCTTGGCGTGCAGCAGTTGCGCCAGTTCGTCGCGGAATTTCTGTAACGCCGCAAGCCGCTCCGGCGTAGCCTCCACAATCTCGCTCTTCGCTTGAAAGACCTTGCGCCCTTCCCTTTCCGTAAGCACGCCCATTACTTCGCCCATCCGCCACCCCGGAGTACCCAGGACTTGCAAACCGTCCACCCCCGGCACAAGCAGGGCAACACAGCCGTCGCGCAGCACGCCAATGCATTTGGGATAGCGTTCAAAAGTCTGGAGTTCGAATCCCGCAAGATAAATACGCTGGAGCTGTTCGGCGGGATCAGGCATCGAGGGCTGGACGTTTTTAAATTTCAAATTGCCAATTACAAATTACCAATTCTCGCTACTGTGCCTCGGCGCGGATGACTTCCAGCTCATTTCCCTCTCCCAGCTTCAGAAAAGTGAAAACCCCATCGTTCGCCGAATAGCATGCAAACGATGGTCCCAGGCCAGTCGGATCGGCGTAGCTCGCGATCTTCCGGCCGGTCTGCGCATCCGCGACCACCACCGTTTGGCGCTGGTTTTCGTTATTCCAGAACGAAAG
Source organism: uncultured Acidobacteriaceae bacterium (assembly GCA_963789205.1). Lineage (GTDB taxonomy): Bacteria > Acidobacteriota > Terriglobia > Terriglobales > Acidobacteriaceae > Acidiflorens. The sequence continues at coordinate 71,811 of CAWBJV010000003.1, read as the reverse complement.
CGCCAACCGATTTCCAGAAAGATGAAACGCGCTCGGCAACGCGCCCGGCAGCGGCGAAGAAACCTTGATCGTTTTCATAATCTTGCCGCTCGGTCCGATCACATAGACCAGCGCTGGGGAAGAAAAACGCATAACGTAGAGGTTGCCGTCACTCCCGACTTCGGCCTCCGCCAGATCGAGGCCGGGCGTCGCCTTCTCGGCATCGTGCGTGTTCGCCTTTCCTGCTGCTGCCTTCGCGGATTCCTGCGGCGCCTGGAATGACAGTTGCGCCAGTTCCCTTCCGTCGGCCGAAAAGACCGCGGTAAAGTTGCGGCCGCGATCGTTCTTATTCTGGACATCCCTCTTCACGCCCGAGACCAGGAAATTTCCGTCGGCAAATGCCGCGAATGTGTACACCTCGAGATCGGCATCGAGCAGTGTCGGAGATGAAGGCGATCCGTCGGGAGAAAAATGCAGCACGTAGATGCGCGGTTTCAACCCACCACTCTGCGCGATCTGATACATGCCGCCATCGGACGCGGGCGAGAAAGCGTCGGCGCGATCAAGCGCCAGTTGAGAAAATGCGGCGGGGTCAAACAGCGCGGTGCGCTTGCCATCTCGATCGATCTTGACCACCGGACCAAGCAGCGCCCGGTCCACCGCCAACTTGCGAACATAAAGATTCCCGTCGGCGTCACACTTCGAGGAACTCATGAACGCCCCGCCCATCTCCGAAGCCACGTTCATGGTGGAGGAGACATGCAGCCCGATGCTCGATCCTGAAATCATCGACCCTGAAATGCTCGATCCTGATGACGGAATGCTGGGAACAGCAGAGGGCGTAGCCGAATGTCCTTGCGCAGCCGAAAATGCAGCCAGGAAAAAGAAGAGGGGCCGGAGCGCGAATAACCCACCGGAGAACGATCTCATCGAGCGCCTAAATCTCCCACAATGCCCAGAAACAAACCGAGAGCCGATGGCTGAATGCTGACGGCTGAGTGCTGAAACCTGCTCTTCTACATTTTGTATTTGCCAAGATCATCATCGCCAAGGTCTTCCAGCCACTTGCGCAGCTCTTCGCTACTAACCGCCGGGACGGGACTATTCGCCGCCTGCTTCGAGTTCTTCAGAACCTCGTCCTCAACGAAGATGGGGCAATCCACGCGCAGCGCCAGCGCCAGCGCGTCCGACGGCCGGGAGTCGATGCTGACCACGTGCCCTTCCCTTTCCAACCAGATCACCGCGTAGAAAGTATCGTCCTTCAGTTCGGTGACCACCACTTTGTGAACCAGCGCGTCGAGCCCGGTGAGAACGCTCTTGATCAAGTCATGGGTCATCGGCCGCGGCGTGCTGACTTTTTCGATTTCGAGTGCGATCGCATTCGCTTCATACACTCCTACCCAGATGGGAAGCACCGTGTCGCTGCCGACGTCCTTGAGCAACACAATCGGCATGTTCGAAACCGGATCCATCATCAGTCCGCGAATTTTCATTTCAACTTCCATAGGACCCTCAAAACTCGTCGGTGGAGCGATGGAGCGCCGGGCGCCCTCGCCCGGCAGAATCGACGCGACGCACTAGCCCGCCATCTCTCCCACCAGACTATTCGGAAAACTTCCCGTAACCCGCACCGGCACATAGCTCCCTGTCGCCAATTCAACGCCTTCAGGCACAGTAAAATTCATCACCTTAATCTGCGATGTCCGTCCAATCCACTGTCCCCGCGCCGGGTTCTTCCCTTCCACCATGACCTCGAGTACCTGCCCCACGTGCCGCTGATTGCGCCGGGCTCCTATCTGTTTTTGCTTATCATTCAACACAGCCAGCCGCCGAGCCTTCTCCGCATCCGGAATCGCATCCTCCAACCCCAACGCCGGAGTATTCGGCCGCGGCGAATACTTAAACGTAAACACGCTGTCATATCCCACCACATCCATCAACGAAAGTGTCTCTTCAAACTCCGCTTCCGTCTCGCCCGGAAATCCAACAATCAGATCGCTGGTAAGAGATATATCGCGCCGCGCCCCCTGAATCCAGGAGACACGCTCCAGATACTGGTCCCGAGTATAAAGCCGCTGCATGGCATTCAGCACGCGCGTAGATCCGCTCTGGACCGGCAGATGCACATGGTCGCAAAGCGCCGGCACGGCATCAATCACATCAACAATATCGCGCCCAAAATCCCGAGGATGGGAAGTAGTAAACCGCACTCGCCGAATCCCCGCGACCGAGGCGAGCGCCGCCAGCAACTCGGCAAAGCTTTTCTTTCCATCAGGATCGCGGTAAGAGTTCACGTTTTGCCCGAGGAGCTGAATCTCCGTATAGCCCAGGTCCGCAAGTTGCCGCGCTTCTTCAAGAACAGACGACGAAGTTCGGCTGCGCTCCTTGCCGCGCGTATAAGGCACCACGCAGTAAGCGCAGAACTTGTCGCATCCCTCAATGATCGTGATGTACCCGCGATGAGGATTCGTGCGCGCCGTGAACTCCGTCTCAAAGCACTCGTCAGTCAAGCGATCGTCAAGCCCGGTGACCCGCTGACCGCCAGCCTCCAACTGCACCAGCATCTGCGGAAGCTTGCGATAAGAAGCCGACCCACACACCAACGACACATAAGGAGCGCGCTCAAAAATCTTTTCCCCCTCCTGCTGCGCCACGCACCCCAGGACGCCAAACTGTTTCCCTTGCGCCCGATACTTCTTATAATCCGCCAGTCGGTTAAAGACCTTCTGCTCCGCCTTGTCGCGAATCGAGCAAGTGTTATACAGCACCAGCCCCGCCTCTTCGACCGTACGGACCTGCCGATACCCCTGCTGCAAAAGCGTCCCCACCACCTTCTCGGAGTCGTGCGCATTCATCTGGCAACCAAAGGTTTCAAGGTAAAACGTTTTGTCAACGGACTCCGACATGGAGTCAGTATAAACCACGATTCTGCGCGTGACTTTGGGTGGCGCAGCGATTTATCGCTGCGGTAAAGGCCTCGTTTTTCGGATTCTCCATTTTGAGCACTTCCCGATCATTCACTTTTGCCAGGCTTCCTTGATCGCGCTTCCGCTTCCGCCAACCAGCCGCGTCGCAGTTTCTGCGCTGAGATGCTGGAGAGATAAGGTTTGATATCGAGAATGGGCGTTCCATCGACCATGTCGAGACCTCGAACGTGCAGAACGGAACCCTCCCGGCGAAGCAGTTCAACGACAGTCAGGCCGATGGGGTTCGGCCGCCGCGGAGACCGGGTTGCAAAAACTCCATGCGGACGATCGTCGATGGGAGGCGTGCCGAGCAACGCGACTTCCTGCGAGCGGTGGAATTCCCAGATGACGAAGAGATGCGAAAATCCCTCGACGTCAGTCAGTCCCAGCTCCAATTCAGGCAGAATGTTGAGCGTGCCCTCCTCCGTGTGCTTCACGCCCAGTCCTTTCGGAATGTCATGAGTATTTTTGAAGGGACTGCTCACAAATCCAATGGGCTTCGGCGTAAACATCGATGCATACCTCGCAACATGATGTTAGCTGCATCACGGCTCGCGAAGCTATCGGTACGAATTTCTCGTCACAGACGGCCTATGACCGCCGGACGGACTAATAGCCCTCCCGAATTAAACTATCTCCATGCAAAACGCATCGCCCGCCGCCATTGCGGTGCTTGTGCTGGAGCTCGCGCCCGCAGTCATATTTGGATTGGCCGGCGAGCGGGTTGGACAAGCATTCTCTCGCTGGCCATCAAGCATACGAACGGCCTTGCCCGTATTCTGTGCGCTGCCTTACGTTTTGATTTCCTATTCGTACCAGATGTTTTCCTGGAAATGGTGCGTGCTCTATGCGGCGCTGCCCGTGGCGATCGCGTGGCTGCTGGGACGGGCCGCAATCGCCGACCCCGAGCAACGCGGCAATTGGCGAGACGCGATCATTCTCCTGACAGTCGGCTTGGCCGTGGACTTGCGCTGGTTCGAGCGAGCGTGGCCAAACGGCCTTACGAGCCTGGGGAAGCTGCTCCTCGTGGATGCCGCGCTCTATGGATTCGTCGTGATCCGCCAGCTCAACGGCACCGGCTTTGACTTTCATTTCCGCTGGAGCGACTGGAAAACCGGGTTGCGCGAACTGGCTTACTTTTCACCCTTGGTTATCGCTGGAGGCTTGGCCCTGGGCTTTCTGCATCCCCATGGCAACCCGCTGCGGCCGTCGTTGATTCTGACTTGGATTCCGACGTGGATCTATATCTTCATTTTCGTTGCTGTTCCCGAGGAACTCTTTTTTCGCGCCTGGGTGCAAAATCTGCTGGAACGGCGCTTGGGGCGCCGGACAGCGCTCGTGATTACTGCCGTTTTGTTTGGGCTCTCACATTTCAATAAACGTTCGGCGCACTTCAACTGGCGCTATGTTGTGTTGGCAACCGTCGCCGGGATTTTCTACGGTCGGGCCTGGCGCAAGCAACGGCGAGTACCAGCCTCGGCCATCACCCACGCCAGCGTGGACGCCATCTGGTCGTTCTGGTTCTAGCGCGGCACAGGAGGATTCCGACCCAGATCCTTCATCACATGACGGCTGTCACAGATAACCGCGTGGTTATCGTCGGCAATGAGAATACGCACGATCGTCTTATCCGGAGTAGCGCCGCAGACCCTATCCGGCAGCTTTCAATGGCTGAGCTACCCCGTCCGATCCTAACGTAGGACTCGACGCAGGAATCATCGGTACCGGGAACGTGACCGAGATTGTCGCCCCCGTTCCGTTCGATTGAATATCCATGACGCCGTTAAGATGGCGCACGCGCTCACGCATTCCTGTGATCCCCACTCCCGTGCGCTGCGCTCGGAGCGCAGCCAGCTTTTCGGGAGAGATTCCTTTGCCATGATCCTCAATCTTCAGCACTACGCTGTCGGCGCTGCGAGAGAGGTGTATGGTCGCAGTTTTGCTTCCGGAATGGCGATGAATGTTCGTCAGCCCCTCCTGCACGATGCGAAAAATCGTCAATTCAAGGTCGGCGGGAAGCCGGCCGAAATTCTCTGGAACGCTAAGCTCGATATCCAGTTCCGTGCGCTCCTTCAAACCCTGCATGTACCAATGAATCGCCTGCGACAGGCCGCTCTCATCCAATAAGGGAGGATGCAATAAGTAGGACGTCGTGCGGATCTCCCGGTTAAGCTGCTGAACCAGGTTTTGAGTATCTTCTACAGTTTCACTCAGCAACGGGTTTTGTCCTACGCGTTGGGCGATACCGGCAAGATTCATTCCCAGCACCGTTATGAGTTGGCCGGCACTGTCGTGCAACTCGCGCGCAATACGCCGTCGTTCATCGTCTTGTGTCTTCAGCAAACGGTTCGAGAGCTCGCGGAGCTGTTCCGACTGCTGGAGGATTTCGGCATTTCGCCGCTCCAACTCTTGAGTCCGTGCGCGCACCTGAATTTCCAGGCCATCGGACAACGTGCGCAGTCGCTCCTCGCTTTCACGCAATGCTCTTTCGTTCAGCTTCTGTCGGGTGACGTCAGTATTCGTTTCGAGAACGCGCTTCCGATTCCCGCCGTCATCCCGATCCAGCGCCCAGCGGCTGGCAACTACGATTTGGCTGCCGTCCTTGTGTCTGTGAATCAGTTCGCCGGTCCAACGATTATCTTGCTCAAGTTGCTCGGTAATGCGCTCCAGCGGCTCGGGAAATTCAGTGCGCAACAGCTCATGACTCACGCGACCCACTGCATCCCCGCGACTATAGCCATACAGTGCGGACGCGCTCTGGTTCCAATACGTAATACGGTCAGCCGCGTCGCGAACGAGGATCGCGTCATTACTCAAGTCGAGCAGCCGCGCACGTTCCGCCAGCGCTTGCTCAGCCTGCTTTCGTTCCGTGATGTCCCGCGCCACCTTCGATGCGCCAACCACGCGGCCGGCAGCATCCTTGACCGGAGAAATCGTAAGGGAGAGGTCGAGCAGAGTTCCATCCTTGCGCAGGCGAACCGTCTCGAAATGATCGACGCGCTCGCCTAGCCTGAGCCGCTCAATAATCTTCGCTTCTTCGTCCCGTCGATCCTCGGGAATGATTAGGGTAATGTGCTGGCCCACGGCTTCTTCGCGCGTGTAGCCGAACAATCGTTCGGCGCTCTTGTTCCAACTCGTGATGACGCCGTCCAGAGTCTTGCTGACGATTGCGTCGTCGGAGGAATCCACAATAGCCGCCAGCAAATCGCCTGCTCGCCGAGCCAGCGTTCGTTCGGAGACATCTCCTCGTCCATCTTTTAGTCCATCTTTCGCCGCCCGCAATTCTTTCTCTCCGCTTCGGTCTGCAATCACGCTTTCAACCGCCGGAATCAAATCTCGTGCCAGATCGGCCTTGTTGACATAGCCGCTCGCATCTATGTCTGCGATCTGACTGGAGACCACCGTGAGATCATTCTGACTGACGATAATAACTTTCGATTCGGGCACTTCTCGCCGGATGATTTTAGTTGCCTCGACACCGTCCATCCCGGGCATGGATATGTCCATGAGCACAACGTCCGGTCGCAGGCTCTTCGCCTTCTCTACAGCTTCGAAGCCGTCTCCAGCTTCTCCACACACCACCCAGTCTCGGCGTGACGACAGGAGAATGCGAACTCCCCCCCGGACCGTTTCATGGTCATCAACAATAAGGATACGCAACGAACCCATGCTCTTCCCCCAAGCCCACTGATAGCGATCGCTATGACGACAACGATGCCCATCCGATGGTCTAGAACGGTTACACACGCCGTCTTAAAAGTTTAACTGGGGACCCGCATGCTTCAAATACGGCGCATGCCTGAGCCAGGAGTACAGTGTTTTCCCGATTGTTTTTACCGCTGGCGGGGCCCGACGAGAAAGCGGGGTGCCCCATCCTAACGTCTTGCTTTTCGACGTTAGAGCCTGCCCTGAGCCGAGTCGAAGGGGTGGGATTCCACCGCCGCTTGAAGCTTAGATGTCCCCGGCGGCCGGGGTAGCTCGGTTACCTTTGCGGGATGTCCTCGGGCCACTACTAAGCACCGTGCAACGCCCGCGGGATCCGAACCGTGGAGCGCAATAAAGTCCGCGAGGTTGCGGCCAAACGCCAAAAGGCATAAAATCTTCCTCGGCTTGTGCAGTCCTCTTCGGTAGCTATCCGCTGACATCCATCAGTGACGGAGCCGGGACGTACAGGTCAAAGTTCGTCTGGGGAGTGAATATGACATTGAACCGGATCGCCGCAAAGTTTGCCTTGATCGCGTTAGCTGTACTCTGCGCCGCCACGATGGCATCCGCTGGCACCATCCGCGGTGTTTCTGGCGACGGAGAGGACAGCAACGCACCGAACTGGTTATTGCTGGGGCGAAGCAAGAGCATACCACTCGCAGTCACTGGCAAGAAAGCTACCATGACGCGAGAGATTGTTTGCCTCAGTCAAGACGTGGAGAACGCCTTACCCAGCCCGACACCTAACTTGAGCGGAAGTTGCGATAAGGGCGACTACATGCACGTTTTTCAGTTTCAGTCCACTTCGGTGAACGTCGGGGTGTCTATCGGGAAATTGGTAGGATTCGATCCTACCAACGCAAACAATTTCGGGGTGCTGATTTGCGACAGCCCCAACAATACAATCGCGATGTGCACCAACGATCCCACCGGCACGCACATTCCAAACTTTACCGCTGTTGCGGGGAAGACCTCAGTCACGTTTACGGTGCCGGGTACTTTTCCCACCTATGCCGCGGGAACCGCCGAGCAGGGCCAGGGACTGACATTTTTCGTAATCACCCAGCAAGGGTCTCTTTCTTCGCCAATACCTTTGCCAATAGGTCTGCCTTCGGTTGGGATTCGCTGACCGTCCGTTGCGGGCTGCGGTTTCGAAGAGAGGCTTCGGCCTCGGCAGCTTTGCGCGCCAAAAGACCAAAGCCTCGAGCCGCAGCCTGCCGTTTTACAAGTTGAAGATTCGCTCGCGCGGAAGCCGGGTTTCCGTCGGCTATCTGGGCATCTGCCAGAGCCAGGCGTGCCTGCCACTCTAACCCAGGAAGGCCTTTCTCTACAGCATGGCTTTCGACCTGCTGCAGCTCGCGCTCCGCCTCGGCGCTCTTTCCCGTCTTGGTGAGCAACTTGGCTCTCGTAATGGTGAGGGAGAGAGTGGTCGGCAGATCGCGGGCTCCGAGTTTTCGAGCGAGATCAATTTCTTTCGCCGCGCGGTCATAGTTTCCCTGCGCGATTAGGGATTGTGCCAGAACGTCCTCTGCCGCGGTACGCTGATCCGCATCCTTTTCTGTTTCGAACTCCTTAGCTGCATCTCGCGCCAACGTCTCTGCCTGAGCAAGCTGACCATTTTCGAGCGCGACGATGGCTAGGGATACGTGGCTGTTTGCCACTCCTCCCTTCTCTCCCAATTCGCCACGCATCGTAAGCGATTGTTGATAGGACTGCTCGGCGCCCCGCAGATCGCCTTCCGCGAATAACACATCGCCCATGCTGGCAACCGCCATTGCCAACCTGCTCTTAAGCTGCAGCTGACGCGCCTTGGCCATTGCTTTGTCGAGGTCATCTTTCGCGTTTCGCAGGTCTCCTTGGAGGTAGGACACCGAGCTGAGGTTGATCAAGGCTTCCACGATGCCCGCTTGATCGCCAATCTCCTCGGCGGTACGGACCGACTCCTCGAACGATTTGCGCGCGGCGGTGAAATCGCCCTGCAGAGAAAGATTGGCGCCGAGATTATCCTGCGCCAGCAGAGCTGCGGACTTATCGCCAATCGAATTGGCGAGCGCCAACGCCAGCTGGTATTGCCGCGTGGAATCGCTGAGCTTCTGTTGATAAGCCTGCACATTGCCCAGGTTGATCAGCGCCCCGGCGATATCTTTTTGCGCACCAATCTTACGCGCCAGTTCCAAAGCCCGTTCATGCATGCCCTGCGCGGAGGAAAGTTGCCCTTGATCGGCGAGCACGTCAGCCACACAGGTTAGACTTCGCGCCTGCCCACGAAGGTCGCCCACGCGACCGAGAATTTCGCCCGCCTGTTGCCCAGCGGCCTTCGCGCGCTCCGGATCTCCCAGGTTGCGAAGCGCCCAGCACTGCCGAAGCAGAGCTTCCGCCCGCAAGCCCTCGGAGCCTTGCCGCCCCGCCGTCAAAATCGCGCGCCCGGTCGCAGTCTCGGCACGCTTGTAATCAGACAAAGAAGCCGCAGCGCTCGACTCCGCCAGATCGATGCGCGGATCGTCTCGCATCGGCGCGGCAGTCTTCCGCAAGGTGCTAATCGTCAACAGAGCATCCAGCCCTCGCCCCGCCGAAACCTCGGCGCTGGCAAGGCGCAGACCATATTCAGGATCGTCCGGGAAAACTGTCCACAACGAGTGGTAAATGTCGACCGCCTTGGCCCATTCGCGCGTCTCCTCCCGAAATCGCGCTTCGATGCCCAAAGCATCCTGACGAGCGAGGCCGCTGGACAATTCGAAAGCCCGTCGCGCCTCGTCTTTAGCCTTATCGTCATAACCGAGTTGCGACCACGCCTCAGCCAACGCCTCGTGGGTCATGGCATAAGCGGGATCCTTCGCGACCGCTTGGGTCAGCAGATCGCGCGCCTGCATCGTGTCGAAAGATCGAAGCTTGGCGAGTCCCTCGGCAAAGAGCTTGGCCGCCTCGGTGTTCACCGGCTCCGACGCTCGTATGGAGGTAGCCTGTTCCGGCGTCACTTCTCCGGCTCCGCACTCGTTTCTGAGAGTCTCTCCGAGGTGACGTACCAGATCGAAGAGCTGAGCTTCCGTGCCAACCTGCGAGAACTTCGCTACCGTTTCACCGGCGGCGGCGTCCTGGACGCGCACATCCACCCGAATTTGACCGTCGAGATCAAGGTAGGATCCGAGAACTACGAGATTCGTCCCCAGAATGCTACGCACTTTCGACAGCGTCTCAGCGGCAAGGCTTTCCGCATCGGAAATTGCCAGATCAGCCTTAGCGCGCGCAACATTCTCGCCGGGCACGGTGCGCAACTTGTCTCCGGCGGCGAGTTCGGTTGTAAGCATCTCGGAAAGTGCGGTGGACAGCCAATTCTGGCTCTTGTCCGAGCCTAAATTCTTAAAGCCGAGGACAGCCACGGACCGGCGAGACCGAGCCGCATTACCGCCGCGCTCTGATGTTCTTTTCCGAACAACAAAATACCCAGCGAGCCCCAACACAACGACGAGAAGAACGACGCCGGCGAAGATCCAAACGGGCTGCGGCCTGGCCTGTGCCAAGACCGGTGCGCCCGCCGTGAGTCGCTCCAAGTCAGCCCGTAATTCGGACGCCGTCTGATAACGGCGCGCGATATCCTTGTGCAGCGCCTTCAGGATGATGTCATCCATCCCGGAAGGAATATTCTGATTCGTCTTGCTGGGACGAGGCGGATTGCTATTGAGAATGGCGTTGATCAGCAGCGGCGTCCCCGACTCAGAAAACGGCCGCTTGCCAGTCGCCATTTCGTGGAGAACTGCTCCGGCCGCCCAGATATCGGTGCGAGCGTCGGGCATTCCGCCGCGCAGCTGCTCGGGAGCCATGTAGGGCAGCGTCCCCGCGATCTCCTGCGTTCGTGTCTGAGTGGCGGTAAGACCGTCGTCGCTCGCCCGCGGCACCAGCTGGGCCAGTCCGAAATCGAGGATTTTCAGCAGTCCGTCCGGCGTAACCCGCAAGTTACCCGGCTTCAGATCGCGATGGATCAGCCCCTGCTCGTGGGCCGCGGCCAATCCCGTCGCCAACTGAGTGCCCAGGCGAACAGTCTCCTCCACGCCAAGGGCGCCAGCGGAGAGTTTCATGTCCAGGGTTATTCCAGGAATGTACTCGGTGACCAGAAAGTCAGCGCCGGCCTCATTCCCGAATTCAAAAATCGTGGCAATGTTAGGGTGATTAAGGCGAGCGAGCGCCAACGCCTCTTTTCGAAACCGCTTCCGCGCCCCTTCCTCGGCAAGCAGGCCGGGGAGTAACACCTTGAGCGCGACCTCGCGTTCGAGTTGCTCGTCGTAAGCCTTATAGACGACGCCCATCCCACCCGCGCCGATCTGGGCAAGAATCCGGTAGTGGGAAATCGTCTCGCCGACCATCACATGGGACCCGACACAGGCGCAAGTTTATGTCGCCCGAATTTTGCGGTCAACCATGTCCGGGGCCGTCAGCATTCTTCGGTGGAGCGACGGGCGCCCTCGCCCGTCCTGCCGGGCTGGACGTCCAGCGTTCAACTTTGATTTTGGGTGGCGGATTTTGGGTGGCGCGGCGCTTCAGCGCTGCGGTTCCTGCATTAAATCAACCAGGCTTTAGCCGCTGCGGTTCCGACTTCACCCTCTCCAGCGGGAACAGCTCGTCTAAGTCGCGTCAAGAGGAAAATTCGGATTTACGCCGCCGAGCTTCTGGCTGAGGTGAGCGGCGATCAGCTTGCCGTGAAAGCGCCCATTCTCAATGAAGATTTCACTCGTCTTCGATCCGGCGACGATCACTCCGGCAACATAGATTCCCGGAACATTCGATTCCAGGTTCTCGGGATCACAGACGGGACGAAGCTGGTCGGGAGAAAGTTCGATCCCCACGCTGCTGAGGAAATCGTAGTCGGGATGGTACCCGGTAAGCGCGAACACGAAATCGTTTTTCAGACGACGAGATCCGGACGGAGTTCGCAGCGCAACATAATCGCCGCCGATTTCCTGGACCGTGCTGTTGAAGTGCGCGATGATTTCGCCGGCTTTGATGCGGTTCTCGATGTCGGGACGCACCCAATACTTGACGTTGTTGTGGATCTGAGGTCCGCGATGGACGAGCGTGACGCGAGCGCCGTGCCGCCACAAATCCAAAGCCACCTCGGCCGCGGAATTCTTACCGCCGATAACAACGACATCCGCGTCAAAATAAGGATGCGGTTCCCGATAGTAATGGAAGACTTTTTCCAGGTCCTCGCCGGCGACGTCGAGTTGGTTGGCGAGATCGTAGTAGCCGGTGGCAAGTACGATCTTGCGCGCACGATAATCATGGATGGCGTCGTGCCTGTCGGTTGTAGTGACGCGAAAATTACGGTCCTCGCCCGTAATCGTCTTCACCCATTCGTACTGGCGGATGGGCAAGTGATAATGTTCAGCGACGCGGCGGTAATATTCGAGCGCTTCGAGCCGCGTGGGCTTCGCCAGCGCGGTGGTGAAAGGAACATCGCCAATCTCGAGCAACTCCGACGTGGTGAAAAACACCATGTTGCTCGGATAGCGATAGATGGAATTGACGAGGCATCCCTTGTCGACGACGAGCGCTTTGAAGCCAGCCTTCTGAGCCTCTATGGCGCAGGCCATGCCGGTGGGACCAGCGCCCACGACCAGCACATCAGCCCAGGAGTCAGACCGCGGCTGGACTTGAGTGCGCGGCAGAGTCTCCGGAATCTGGTCTACGGGCAAGGGCAAGAGTGTTGGGGTCTTCATCGCGCGTAATGGAAAGCGCTAATTCTAGCACCGTGCGGTACAAGCACGCCGCGCACGATCCCTAATTCGCTTCCCTACTTTTTCACGCAAACCGCAACTCCATCGCGGATCGGCAAGATAGTCGTAAACAAATCCGGCGACCCGCAAATCAGTTTATTGAATTCGAGGATGGCTTTGGTGGTGGCATCGGGATTGGGCTTGGTGACCCTGCCGCTCCAGAGAACGTTATCCGTGATAAAAAGCCCGCCGCTCTTCAGCCGCGGAAGCGCTAAACGAAAGACGCGCGGGTAGTCGGTCTTATCGATATCGTTGAAGATAATGTCGTATTGTTCCTTCTCCTCCGAAAGAAATTCAAGCGCGTCGCCCACGCGAATCGTGATGCGCCGGCTGACCCCCGCTCGATCGAAGTAGCGGCGGGCTTTATCGGCGCGCTTGGGATCGCCGTCGGTGTAGATGACACGTCCGTCGTCGCCTACGGCACGCGCCCACCAGATGGTGGAATAGCCGATGGCCGAGCCCATTTCGAAGATCTTCTTAGCGCCGCTGATCGTGGCCAGTTGATAAAGCACGCGAGCAACGGCAGGGCCGACGATAGGCACATCGTTCTTGCTGGCGTCAGCCTCCATCTCGGCGAGAACTTCGTCGCGCGGTGGCAGCATCTCGTACAGGTAGTCTTCGACTTCAGGAACTGTGATGCCGCCCATTCGCCAGTAAGCGGTTGCGGTCTTATCGGTCATGTTGCTCCTTGTGTATCGAAAGCTGCGTGTGGAGAGCCGGGCGAGACGCCCGTCCCTCCACCGTATCATTTTTTGCATCTATGAAATCGTCTGGCCCGGTTTCAGTTCCAACACTTTCACGTCCGGCACAAGTTTCTGCAACTCTCTGGGCGTTCCCGTCAGCTGAGGAAACGTACCGAAGTGCATGGGAATAACAGTTTCCGGCTGCAGCAGTTTGCAGGCATAAGCAGCTTCGCGTGGCGACATGGTGAAATGGTCGCCGATGGGCAACATGGAAATCTTCGGCGCATAGAGATCGCGGATGATGGCCATATCACTGAAGACGTTGGTATCGCCGGCGTGGTAGAGCTTGACTCCGTTCGAGAACTCGAGCACATAGCCACACGCTTCGCCGCCGTAGATGATCTCGTCGCCATCCTGAATGCCGCAGGAATGCACCGCATGAACCATGGTGATTTTCACATCCGCGACGGTTTGCGTGCCACCTTTGTTCATCGGTGCAATCTGTTTGACCCCCTTTTTCTGCAGCCACAAGCAGAGCTCGTAGATGCCAACGGCGATGGGGTTGAGCTTCTTTCCGACGTCGACCGCATCCCCGATGTGATCGCCATGTCCGTGTGTGCAGATCAGCACATCGGCTTTCTTCACGTTCTTGTCGCTCTCCGGGCACATGGGATTGCGGGCAATCCAGGGATCGATATAGAGGGTCTTCCCTTCCGGTGTCTGGATGCGGAAGGTGGCGTGGCCAAGCCACGTGAGTTGGATTCCTTTAAGATTCACTAATCACTCCTGGCGACGCGCGAATTAGCATTCTAGTGACGCGGTTGGAAGCGCGCAACGAGCGGCCCAGCCCCTGAGAATCTTGGATTTGATTTAAACCATTTCGGTTGCACCCAAACTCGTGTATAAGATGGTGCTCAATGCCCGACCTCAAAGTATTGCTGTCACGCGAAACCATTGCCAAGCGGGTCGCCGAACTGGGAGAAGAGATTGCGCGCGACCTTCGCGGCCAATCGATTATCTTCGTTGGCGTTCTCAAAGGCGCGGCCATTTTCTTGAGCGATCTTGCGCGTCAGGTTCCGCTCGATGCTACCTTCGACTTTATCGGAGTCTCAAGTTATGGGAACCGACCCACAGCGAAAGAAGACCCGGCGGGCCACGCGGCGTGGGATTCGCTGGGCGAAGTCCGTTTGACCAAAGACCTGGATCAGTCGCTGGCGGACCGCAACGTGATTCTAGTCGAAGACATCCTCGACACCGGCCTGACGCTGAACTACATTTCGAGGCTGATGCAGGGGCATCGGCCAAGGTCGCTTCGCATTGCCGCCCTGCTGGACAAGCCTTCGCGCCGCAAGCAGCCTATCCAGGCGCAATATATCGGCTTCACGATTCCCGATGCCTACGTCGTCGGCTACGGCCTGGACTATGCGGAACGCTACCGCAACCTTCCGGATATCTGCGTGCTGGAAAACCTTTGAGAATTTGTAATTGGCAATTTGTAATTTGTAATTGTGAGGGCCTGCACGCTTGATTTTCAGATTGCCAATTACAAATCACAAATTACAAATGAAGCTGTGGAAGAGCCGCTCCCAGCGGCTGTTATGATGAAGCTTGTGAATACGACTGCCTCGCAAACTGGGCTTGCTTCCGAAGTGGAACCCCTCCTGCTGGAAGTGGCCGACGTGGTGAATACCACGCTCGACCTGGAAACCACGCTAAAGCGCGTGGCGGAGCTGGTCCGTAAGGTTATCGACTACGAAATTTTCGCGATCCTGCTTCTAAACGAGCAGCGCCAGGAATTGTACGTTCGCTTCCACGTAGGGTATCCAGCGGAAGTCGCCGACCGCTTGCGCGTGAAAATGGGCCAGGGCGTTACCGGACGCGCCGCGCAGACGCGGCAAGCAGTGCTGGTCGCCGACGCAACGCAGGAAGATTTCTACCTTGAGGCCGTGCCCAACGTTCACTCCGAACTGGCCATCCCGCTGATCGTCAAGAACCGGGTGATTGGCGTGATCGACATTGAGGCGCGCGAAAAAGGTTATTTCACCGAGGAGCACAAACGCCTGCTGACACTGATCGCGTCGCGCATGGCGGTGGGCATCGAGAACGCGCGACTGCACACGCGCACAACCCGTCAGGCTCGAACGCTGCTGTTGCTGAACGAAATTGCGCGCGAACTCACCTCGATTTTGAACTTGGACGAACTGCTCAGGCGCATCGCCGAGTTGCTCAACCGCCTGATCGAATACCAAATGTTCAGCATCCTTCTGGTGGATCCGACGGGAGAAAAGCTGCAGCACCGATTCTCGCAGCGCTTCGAGGAACGACTGCATCTGAAGCACGACATCCCCATGGGCCGCGGGGTGGTGGGGTACGCCGCGCGGGCCAAGGAAGCGGTCCTCGTGCCCGACGTGGCCAAGAGCGACCGTTACATCGCGGTGAATCCGGAGACGCGCTCGGAACTGGCCGTTCCGCTGATCTACCAGGAGAAAGTAATCGGCGTCCTCGATCTGGAGCACACGCGGCGCGGCTATTTCACCGAGGATCACAAGCGGACTCTGACCACACTCGCGGCGCAGCTTGCCATTGCCATTGAAAACGCGCGCTTATACGAGGAGGTTGCCCGGCAGGAACAGCGGCTGGAACGCGATCTGGCGTTGGCGCGCGAACTGCAATTTCGGTTGCTGCCGCATTCCCTTCCGAAAATGCCGCATCTCGAAGTCGAGGCGAAGTTTGTACCAGCCCGCGCCATCGGCGGCGATCTCTACGACTTCGTTCCTTATTCGTTGTCGCGTCTCGGGATCGCTATTGGAGACGTAAGTGGCAAAGGCGCGCCGGCTGCCATTTATGCCGCGCTGGTCAGCGGCATTCTGCGTTCCCATGCGCCGATTGAGCCGGGCCCGGCGGAGATGCTTTCGGCGGTGAATCTGTCGCTGGCGGAACGCAGGATTGCGGCGCAGTTTGTCTCGATCATCTACGCGGTGTGGGACGACGAGCGGCGGACGCTCCTGGTGGCGAATTCGGGCTTGCCGCGGCCGATCTATTGTCACGATGGCAAGATTGAGTTTATCGAGGCCACAGGGTTGCCGCTGGGGTTGTTCGACGAAGCCGATTACGACGAACTCAGTTTCAAGGCGAAGCCGGGCGATCTATTCGTGTTCTACAGTGACGGCATTCTCGACGCGCGCAACCGGTTCGGTCATTCTTTCGGGCCGGACCGTGTGGCGGCGATCGTCGCCAGCTGCGCCACCAAGGCGGCGGACTGCGTGGTGAACGAAATCTTCAAGGCAGTTACCGAGCATGCCGAGGGCGTGGACACCTTCGACGATCAGACAGTGGTCGCCATCAAAGTGAAGGCCGGGCTGGGCAAACGCAAGTGAAGCGCACTTGCGAATCGCAAGCGTTACGTCCTCCCGCGTTTACGTATTCGTGTGGGCACGGGGCGGAGCCTGCCCTGAGCGGAGCCGAAGGGCCCCGTACAAGCGGGGCGGTTCGGTCCGCTGGTTCCGGCGATCGCGGCACAGAACTCTACTGCGAGTCGGTGGCTCTTGAAGGTCTTGCCGAGCGCCACGGAACTCCACTCTACGTTTATTCCGCAGCGATGATCCGGGCACGAGTGAAGGCTTTCGCCCGCGCGTTTCGTTCCATCCCCCACACGCTGTGCTATTCGGTCAAAGCCAATTCGACGCTGGCCATTCTGCGACTGGTGGCCAGCGAGGGCGCAGGCTTCGACGTGGTTTCTGGCGGAGAACTACAACGAGTTCTGCGCGTCGGCCGCAAGAATGCGAGCAAGGTTGTGTTCTCGGGTGTAGGTAAGGCCGCCGCGGAAATGGAACTCGCCCTCTGCTCAGGGATATTGCTGTTCAACATTGAAAGCGCGTCAGAGTTGAACTTGCTTTCGGCGACTGCAAGACGACTGAAGAAACGAGCGGCGGTAGCGGTGCGGGTCAATCCGGACGTCTCCGCGAAAACTCACCCGTATATTTCCACGGGCTTGCATCAACACAAGTTCGGCGTGCCGATTCCCGAGGCGCGGACGCTCTACGCGCAGGCCGCGAAGCAGCCTTATCTGACAGTCGCCGGTGTGAGCGTCCACATCGGCTCGCAGATTACCGATGTCGGTTCCTTTCAAGCGGCGCTCGAACGCGTAGGCGATCTGGTTCGCGTGCTGCGTCAGCAGGGCCACGACATTCGCTACATCGACGCTGGCGGTGGCTTGGGGATTTCGTACGAAGGAGCACAGAAGAATTTCGAAAAACAAATTTCAGCGTACGCGAAAGCGGTACTTGCTCCGTTGCGCGGCTTGAAGTTGCATTTGCTACTCGAGCCCGGACGCTCCATCGTAGGACCGGCGGGCGTGTTGCTGACGCGCGTCCTCTACCGGAAAACAAACAATCGCAAGCGCTTTCTAATTGTTGATGCGGCGATGAACGATCTGCTGCGTCCTTCGCTGTACGGTGCGTATCACGAGATTGTTTCGGTTCGTCGCGAGTCGCGCGAAACGGAGATTACCGATGTTGTCGGCCCCATCTGCGAAACGGGCGACTTTTTTGCGCGTGACCGAAAACTTCCGCTAGTCAGCGAGGGAGATCTGCTGGCCATTCTGGACGTCGGCGCGTATGGGTCAGTGCTGGGATCGAACTACAATACGCGCGGCCGGGCGGCGGAAGTGCTGGTGGATGGCGCGAAGGCGGAAGTGATTCGTCGACGCGAAAGCGTGCAGGATCAGATGCGGATGGAGAAGTTTTAGTGGAGAGCCGGGCGTCCCCACACGAGAAAGCTATCTGCTCGTGGTGCCGGCGTCGTAAGTCAGTTTGCCGCCAACCCAGGTCTTGAGCACCTTGACGTCGCGAATCTTCACAGGATCGATGCCGAGCACGTCGTCACTAAGCAACACCATGTCGGCCAGTTTCCCCGGAGTAATCGAACCCTTTTCATTCTCCTGAAATTCGGCATAGGCCGAACCCATGGTGTAGGCTTCAACCGCTTCTTTAATAGTCAGCTTCTGCTCGGGAAACCATCCATTCGGATTCTTGCCATCGAGCGTTGCGCGCGTTGTGGCCGCATACAGCGTGAGCATGGGATTGAGCGGCGCGACATTCCAATCCGTGCCCAAAGCGAGGCGAACGCCGTGGTCAAGAAATGTGCGGAAGGCGTAAGTACGGCTGGAGCGGTCGTGCCCGATGCGGCGCTCCGCCCAGCGGCCGTCGTCGATGGCGTGATAGGGCTGCACGGACGCGATCACGTGCAGTTGAGCGAAGCGGTCGAAGTCTTTGGCCGCCATATGCTGCGCGTGCTCGATGCGCCAGCGACGATCACGGCTGCCGTGCGTCCTTTCGATCTCGTCGTAGATGTCGAGGATCGTAGAAATTCCAGCGTCTCCGATAGCGTGAGTGCAGATCTGCAATCCCGCGGCGTCGGCCCGCATAATGCGATCCCGCATCAGCGAGATGGGCTGCATCTCGTCAGAGAGCAGGCCGCGATTGCCGGGCTGGTCCGAGAACGGCTCGAAGAAATACGCGGTGGCCGATCCGAGCGAGCCATCCGCGTAGGCTTTCACCGCCCCGATGCGCAGATACGGCCCGCCAAACGCCCGCCGGACGCCGATCTTCACCTGATCGTCAACCTGTGTGATCAGCGGCGCCGCGTAGATGCGCGTGGTGAGTTTGCCTTCGTCGAGCAACTCCGAGTAGATCGCGATGTCGGCATAGTCGGGGTTCATGTTCTGCACGCTGGTCACGCCGAGTGAGGCGGCGTGTTCGAGCGCGCGTTCAATGGCGTGTCGCCGCTGATCGTGGCTGGGCGGTGGAACCGCCCTGAACAACAGATCCATCGCCGCGTCCTTCAGCGCGCCCGTCGGATTTCCCTGCCGGTCGCGCACGATCACTCCGCCCGCGGGATCTGGCGTTTGCGCGGTGATGCCCGCCAACTGTAAGGCGACAGAGTTCGCCAGAATCATGTGGCCGTCATAGCGATTCACGGCCACTGGGGTTTCGGGCGTCGCCGGATCGATCAGTTCCCTGCTAGGCAGTTCCGCTGGACTCCACTTCGTTTCGTCCCAATCGCCGCCGAGCAGCCATCCGCCCTTGGCAGTTTTCCCGGCGCGCTCGCGAATACGGCGCACAAATTCCTGCGGGGTTGTGGCGTCGTTGAGTTCCACATTGTCTAGTTGCGATCCACCATCCATGAAATGCACGTGAGCGTCGTTGAAGCCCGGGAGCAGGCGCTTCCCGGCCGCATCGACTACGCTGGTGTGGGGTCCGCGCCAGGCATCCACCTGTTGCCTCGATCCGACGGCAACGATCCGTTCGCCGAGGATGGCAACCGCCTCAGCCTCGGGGCGCGACGGATCGACGGTCCAAATGTGCGCGTTTTGGATGATGGTGTCCGCAGCCGGTCCAGTTTGCGCGAACACGCACAATGCGCAACCTAGAACGATCGCGACCTGCAAGAAACAGCGTTTCATTTCTTCTCCCGCTAAATTCCGGTTCGATCAAAACGCGAAGCGGCATGATCTGCGGACACACTAGACAATGAAAGTGCCAAACCCGTCCGCGCTATTCCTCTCCTGAAACCTGGCACCCGAAACCTGATACCTGAGACCTACCCTCACCGTTCTCCCCACTTAAGCTTGGTGGCGAGCGTTTCGAAAAATGTTTTCTGGAAACGTAACAGCCGGGCCGGGTGTTCCGCCTTAATGCAGCGCACGATATCGCCGTCCCGCACTGGCATGCCGACCTGTCCATCGAGACTTAGATACGCTTCTTCCTCCCTCGTAATAACCTGGATTTCGATCTCGACCGTATCGCGCACTACCACCGGACGATGCGTCAATCCGTGGGGCGAGACAGGTGTGATGACGAAAGCATCCACATCCGGTTCGAGGATCGGGCCACCCGCTCCGAGAGAATATGCGGTAGAACCGGTCGGCGTCGCGATGATTAGGCCATCCGCTTTGTAACTGGAAACGAACTCCGCGTCCACGAAAAGCTCGAAGTGATTCAAGCGCGCGATGGCGCTCTTACTCACTACCAATTCGTTCAAAGCAGTGTGAGTGGCGACAATCCCGCCGCCCCGGACCAGCGAGCAACTCAGCATCGAGCGGTTGTCGATGATGTAGTGCCCTTTCTCGATCGCGTCCAGCGCGGGATACAGATCCGCCAGCGGAAGTTCGGTCATGAATCCGAGGGTGCCGAGGTTAACGCCGAGGATCAAGGTTCCAGCTTTCGCAACCGCGCGCGCCGCCGAAAGCAGCGTACCGTCGCCGCCAAGCACCAGAGCCAGATCCGGCGACCGCGTCGCCAACTCGCTCCGCGGCACCACGTTGGACGCCGAGAAATAGGCTGTGCTTTCCTGGTCAACCACCACCGCATAATTATGTTGCTGGAGCCATTTTTCGAGCGCCGGCAGCGCTTCGGATAGCTCGGGACGGTCCGGCTTCGAAATGATAGCGACGATTTTCTGCCGGGTTGGGCCTTGGGGAGACTCGGGCATGTCTTCTGGTTTCGATTCTGACATCATTCTGACATCGGACTTCCGATTGTACAGAATCACTCGATGGCAGGCGGCGAAAACTCCGCGTGCAGCAGGAATTCGCGATTGCCTTCGCCGCCACCGCCAAGGATTGGAGACTCGATCCATTCGGCGCGCACACATCCCAATTCCGCGAGCTTCGCCTCTACCCTGGCCACGGCGCCTCGCTGTGCCGATTCGTCGCGCACGATTCCGCCTTTACCGACCAGTTCCCTGCCCGCTTCGAATTGCGGTTTCACCAGCACCACAATCTGGCGAGCGAGTTTGGGAGTCAGGCTGACGGAAGATGAAGCGGCGCGAATCACCGCGGGCAGCACCAGGGTGGCAGAGATGAACGAGACATCCATGGCGATGAAGTCAATGTGCTCGCCGATGTCGTCGGGCGCGAGATACCGGGCGTTGGTCTTCTCCAGAAGCCGAATGCGCGGATCATTGCGCAACCCGAAATCCATCTGTCCATAACCGGTGTCAACGGCAATTACTCTCGCGGCGCCGTGCTGCAGCATGCAGTCGCTGAAGCCCCCGGTGGAAGCGCCGATGTCGAGACATACTTTGCCACCGAGATCGATTTGCCAGTGCTCGAGAGCCCTCTCCAACTTGAGCCCGCCACGGCTGACATAGCGAAGATCTTCGCCCAGCAGGCGCAGGGTTGAGTCCGGGTCAATGGATGCGCCCGCCTTCTCGATCTTCTGCTCATTGACGAGAACTTTTCCAGCCAGGATAAGGGCATGCGCGCGTTCGCGCGACGCCGTCAGCCCACGGTCCACGAGCAACTTGTCGAGACGCGTCTTCACTGGAATGAATACTTCACCGGCTTTTGTGTAGAGACGGGGCTTGCCCCGTCTTGCTAGCGTCGATCCCACGCGGTGCCGGGAGCCGCGCACCCAAAAGACATCGGCGCAATACAGTAAGCACCCGATGCTGTGCAGATTGTTGAAAGCACTTCGTTAACAGAAGGTTACAAGAATAAGTTTCCGTTTTTCCACAAACTTTTCCTCAGCCGTGTTGAAAAGGGCGGCGGAACTGTGGGCGATTGGGCTGGTGTCAGATCGGAGAATAATCGGGTCTCCGGGCCATTCGGTCATCGCGTCATCGAAATCCAAAGGCGGAGCAGTTGTGCAACTCGGATGACCCGATCACCCGATGGTCTCTCAGCCCGCCACTTCTTCCAGAAGTTTCTCGTCAATATCGAAGTTGGCATGCACGTTCTGCACATCGTCGTTATCTTCAAGCGCTTCCATCAGGCGGATCATCTGCGCCGCCTGCTGCCCTTCCAGTTTGATGTAGGTATCCGGAACCATACTTACGCTGGAAGAGGCTGGTGTGATGCCGGCCTTTTTCACCGCCTCCAACACGCCTTCGTAGGCGGAAGGCGCCGTGAGAATTTCCCAGTTCTCGCCATCATCCTTCAAATCTTCGCCGCCAGCCTCCAGGATGATGTTCATCAAATCGTCTTCCTTGGCAGCGGACTTGGGTATAAAAATGTCGCCCTTCTTGTGGAACATGTATGCGACCGAGCCGGCTGCGGCCATGTTGCCGTTATTCTTCCCGAACACGTGCCGGATTTCGCTCACCGTGCGGTTACGATTATCAGTCGAGATCTCCGCCAGCAAAGCAACGCCGCCCGGGCCGTAGCCCTCCAGCACAAATTCCTCATAGGTCGCGCCCGGCAGTTCGCCGGTTCCGCGCTGTATGGCGCGTTTGATGTTGTCGGCCGGCATGTTCTCGGACTTCGCCGCCAGGATCGCTGTCCGCAGGCGCGGGTTCATGTCGGGATCGCCGCCCGACTTCGCCGCCATCGCGATTTCCTTGATGAGACGGGTGAAGATCTTGCCGCGCTTAGCGTCGAGCGCGCCCTTCTTGTGCTTGATTGTTGCCCATTTCGAATGCCCGGACATACCGATACCTCATGTCTATAAAACTAGAACTTGATTGCGCAGATTCTCGGAATTATGGATCCGCCCGCGGAGGAAATCACAGATCAGCCTCGACGTAAAAACGTTCAGGCGAATGGAGATTATAGCATGGAGGTAAAGACAGGACCCGATCGAAGGATGATGGAAAGACGGGCTGCATGGCGCAGCCCGTCGTTACTGGCGCGGCGAAGAGGGACGCTCACGGCACGGCCGGAAGCACCTCAGTTTTCTCGACCTGCACCGACCTCAGCGCACTCGGACTGACTCCCAGCGCATGCAGAATACTGGGTGCGACCTGCGCGGTCGAGACCAGAGTCTTCAGGACACTAGACTTGAACGCCGGGTTGGAGACGATCAGCCCAACATTCGCATCGCCGTAGCTGAAGCCACCATGCTCGGAGTTCTTCGCAGTTGAGGTGGTGTAAGTAGTCCCATACGTCGGCTCCACAATGATGTCGGGAGTGCGGCTGTCGGTGGCGGGATCGTTGAATTTGAGCGTCAGCTCGGCGCCGCCCATCACTTCGTCGATGAACAGCGGAACAGCATTGGTGTTTAGATAGTCCGTAACTTGCTGGCCGGCAATATTCTGCCCCTGCAGCCAGATGAGCGCGATGTCATCGTCCTGCACAAAGCCGCACGAGCCAGTCGAACAATTGTTGGCGTTGGCGATCGCGATGGCGGCAGGATTGGTGCCCGCGTCCGGCAATGCTGCAACCAGATCCGCGAAATGGCCCGGCTTGTTGACCTTCACCGGATTGATCGGCGACTGGCCATGCTTGGAGGTGACGATGAATAAGGTCGAGTCGTAAAGACCCTGGTTCTTAAGCGCGGCAATCATGCTGGCCAATGCCGCGTCGGTTTGCTGCAGGCCATAAGCAAGGACCGCGCTCGGCGTGCCCGAGCCATCGGTGTAGCCGCCGGGCTGCTGGTTAATGGATGGGTCGGTGTCGCTGACACAGCTGTGGTCGTAGTTATCCGTGACCAGCTTTTGTCCCACGCTCACCGCCTGGAAGTCCATCCCAAAAATCACCGGAGTGCCCGGCGCAGGTTTGCCGTCGTGGGTCAGGCCATGGATCTCGTTGATGATCCCGTGAACTTTCTTCAGATCGTTCTCCGCCGTGCAAACCACGCTATGGGTATTGTCGAGGCCGCCGACGTTGGTGACTTCAGGCGTATAAAGATCGTCTACTCCCGTGCCCGAAGGACCATTCACCAGATCGTAGGCGGGATGCTTATCCGCCCATGCCGTATGCCAGCCTTTCGATTTGGCTACCTCAAAAATGGTGTTGGTGCGCAGAGCGCTATGTGGATAGAGGGCGACGCAGTTCCCGAATTTGTCGCGGACACGGGGCAGTTTGGCCGGGTCAATCACGTTTTGCGAGACGTTATGGGCGTTGTATAGATCGATGCTCTCGTCAAACACCATCATGTTGCCCGCGGGCCCCGAGCAGGTGACGTTGCCGGGAGCGAAGATCGTGCGATCGTAGCTGACGTCATAGAACAGCCCGTGGCTGACCGGAGAGCCGCCAGTCACGAGCGCGAGCAGGCCGGGGAAAGAGTCTGAGTTTGCGGGCGTCCGCGCGTTGGTGTACGTGATCCCGTGACTGGAGAGTTCGGCCAAAGCCGACTGCGGATTCTTGGCAACGTAATTCGCAACATCGAGGACATGCATGCCATCGACGCTGATCAGAAGCACATGTTTGATGTTGCCGGATTGTGCGGCAGCGGTCGTGGAAACCAGGCACGCAAGTACGAGCGCGGCAAACAGAGCGGGGAGAAAGCGACGAACGGTCACTGAAAGGCCTCCTGAAAGAATGAACTCAGCGAGAAGCCTATTGCGCACGCATTTCGGGTGGGTTAACGGTAGATGAACGTCGAGTTAAAAATAGATGAACGCCGTCGGTGGAGTGACGGGCGTCCTCGCCCGTCCAACCAGGACGTCGCTCCCTCAGCGGCCCTGGCATCACCATTGAGATTAACGCTGCGCAGGCAAGGCATGAGGTACCCTTGTCGGGAATCTCCATGCCCGCGAACTCTCTCGATCTCCCACTCAGCCAACTCGAAGCTTGCCGTTATCGCTTCGGCCGCGACGAAGCCGCTCACGTCGTGAAATTGCTCAAGCGGCTCGACGCCGCGCGCTTTCCCGATTCCCGGTCGCTGATCCGCTTCCACGAAACGCTGCTTTTTCTCCGCGCCTTTCCGCAAGGACCAGCCGTGGTGCGCGTCACAGAACGCATTCTGAATAGTTTCCACAAGAAAGTTGACGCATTACGCAAAGCCGGCGCTGACATGGACGACTTCGACACCTTCGAAGTCTCCGGCATCGCCGGCACGCAAATGGAAGACACGCTCAGCTTCGATGTCGCCAGCTGGCTCGTCAACATCCGGCGCCTGCGCAACAAAGTCGAAATCGCCTGGGCGAACTACGAGCCGGGACGAGAGTTGGGCACCACTGGTCCACGTTTTATTCCCTTGCTCGAGGACGACGCGTATGTCGAGGCCGATACTCCGTGGCGCCGATGGCTCGAGGCGGCTGCCGGCAAGAAGCCCGCTCCGGCGTGGCTGATTTCGCGCTCCGAACAGTTACCGTTGCCGCCGCAACAAAAAGCTGAGTTATACGAATCACTGCGCGTGCCCTTGCGTTGGAGTCTCGAGAACTCCGCCATCTCGCGAACCCGCAACTGGAAGCCGGTTCGCAGCGTTTTCTATCACGCGACACCGCTGATCAGCCGAAGCCAGGTCTCTCTAGCAGATGAATTGGCACGCCGTCCTCCGCAACTAACGAAGCTTTCGCGCAAGCAGGGCGAGCAGGTCATGGACATGATCCGCGAAGTCATGCTGGTCCGCTACCGCGAACTTTATGGCACGACGCTCGGCGATCCGCAGTCAGTGGTGCGGGCCGATCTTGGAACGCATGAAGCAGGACGCGGAGTGACAATCTATCTCTGGAACCTGCCGCCCGATCGCCGTCTCCCTCTGCGCGCCTACGTCGCGGGATTGACGCTGAAGAATGGCGTCCCGATCAACTACATCGAAGCCATCGGCCTCTGCGAGTGGATGGAGGTCGGCTTCAACACCTTCTACACTTTCCGCGGCGGCGAAGCGGGATGGATCTACGCGCAAGTGCTGCGCTGCCTCTGTCACCGTATGGGAACGACGTGCGTCTCGGTCTATCCCTATCAACTGGGCCATGACAACGAAGAAGCGATTGAGTCGGGCGCGTTCTGGTTCTACCGCAAACTAGGATTCAGGCCAGGACGATCCGAACTGCAAAAATTGGCGGAGCGCGAAGAGCAGAAAATCGCGGCCGATTCAAAGTACCGAACACCGGCGCGCACGCTGAAGCGGCTGGCTGCGGGACACGTCTTCTACGAAATTCCTGCAAGCAATTTTCTGCGAAAAGAAATCGGCGCGTGGGACAGATTTTCAACGCGCAACATCGGACTCCGAGTCAACCGGCGGATGGCACGCGTTTTTGGGGGAGACGCCGTCCTCATGCGCGAGCGTTCGAGGCGCGCGCTGGAAAAACTTCTGGGCGTCAGCACGTCTTCGTGGACTCCGCTGGAGAAGGCAGCCTTCGAGAATTTTGCGCTCGTGCTGGCCGATGAGCCGGGATTACGTGCGTGGACGCGAGAAGAAAAAGAAGACCTGGTCCGAATCATCCGCGCCAAAGCCAAACCGGATGAAATGCTCTACCTGCATCTGACGCAGCGGCATCGGCGGCTAAGAAAGGCGCTGCTGACGCTCGGGTCGTAGTCGAATCCGGTGGAACGATTTCTTCTGCACCTGACACAACCGCTGGCGTTCCATCGCGGAGAGGGTTTTTGTTTGGCCAAGAAAGCTGCTGTCTCGGAGGGACCTCCGAATTGAGGCGGTTTTGACTCCATTTTTGGATGTTTACTATATGGATATTACCCAGTATATGACTTTATGTCTCCCCCCCCGTAATTCCCCGCAACGCTATGATTGTAAACAACTTACTCCTGACAACTACATGGATATGGACTTAGGTTGGATTTTCGGCCTAAATTCCCGTTTTGGGGCGGTTTTGGTGGGATTAGCGCTTCTCCGCGCTGGCGGCGCTGACACTGACTGAAAACAGCGGTTTATCAAAGAGTAAATGGGGGATTGTGATGAAAAATCGACGATCGGTAAAGAATTCGCGGCAAAGCGGTTCGCACGTTGGTAGGCTGGGCCTCCCGCCAGGAAGACGTCAACTGATTGTCCCAAATTGTGTTTTCAAAGAGCGCCGACCACGGCTTTAACGGGATCCGGCTCGGGCTTCCCTAAGGTGGTTACAGAAACGTTGTCAAAGAACGCGATGCTGCCAGGGCTGACCTTAATTCTATTGTAACTGGGTAAGTCAAGCGGGAAACGTGGAAACAGCCCCCGCCCTTCGCTTCGCGACAGCACGGGCCACCCGCCGCCTTTGTAGCGCCGCCGTCCCGGCGGCTGTCCGGTTGGCGTCTCGCCAACCGCGATTGACCGTATAACCGTATGAAGGATCGCTATAAACGATCGCCGATATTGACGAGTCGGACATACCCTTCTTACCCGATACCCCGCGCCCTTGAGTTGTTGCTAAATTCTTCGGCAGAGGCAGAACTCTTAACGTCATGACGAAACATATTCTTATCGCGGACGATAGTGCCTTCCTGCGCGAACAGTTGCGCCTCGCCATCGAGCGGCATCCGGGCTGGAAAGTATGCGAAGCCGTAGATGGCGCGGACGCGGTTCGCAAATCTCAGCAGTTGCCTCCCGACGCTGTGGTCCTCGATCTTAGGATGCCGGAGATGGATGGCTTAGCCACCGGGCGCAGGCTAAGCCAACTGATACCTAAATTGCCGATGGCACTGTTCAGCGTAGATACGAGCTCCTACCTTAAGAACGCGGCGCAAGCCAGCGGCATAGCAGAGGTCTTTTCGAAAACCCAGTGGAATCAACTCCTCCGGTGGCTGGAAACAGTGCTGAACCGCCTGCCACCAACAAAGCATCGAGCGAGAGTACCCTTCGCTGCCTAGACTCGAAGTGCCACGATTCCAGTTTCGGATAGGGCACGACTTCAGTCGTGCCGCAACAGCCGCATAATCAGTAGCGGCTTCAGCCGCTGGGGGAAACAGCGCTTTGTAGCGCCGCCGTCTCGGCGGCTGTCCGGTTTGGCGTCTCGCCAACCGCGATTGAACGTGCTCGATTGGCTCACAGCGTCATGGCAAAGGCTACCAGACGCGCATCAACCGAATACTGCGCGTGGTGATGGAGAGTCAACCGCCTCGGACTGCGCATCGGTAGAACCTACGCTGCCTCGAGGGGAAGCAATGCAGAGTCGAATGGTGTCGGCGGCTCGGCAGCCCACTTCTCGATAGCGCGAGAACTGCGGCACCCCCGGTCGATACTCCACCGACACCTGCACTACCACACAGGGGGTGGCCCATTCTTCGCGCGCTTTTTGCCCGAAGAGCCTGCCCTGCGCGGAGTCGAAGGGGTGGGAGGCAGTCAGATCGCACCATGGGCTTTGCCATACTTTCCTGGGCGAGGCACATCGAGCACTCTGACATTTTCATCCTCCAACAGAATCTTGTGATCCCTGGGAGCGGCAATCACGGCATCGTTTTCTCCGGGCCAATCTTCTACGGCCAGTCCAACCTTTGACAAATTGTTTACAGCTCCATGACACAAACAAATACTGCATGTGATGAGCTGGGCAATGGAGTCTCGCTTGCCAGCGCCAAGCGACGACTCTGCAAACGTTCGCGGATCGGTCGGTGACTCCCACTGGAACCGTTGCGACGACACGGATTCTGGTTGTCTTCTAGCCGTCTACAGGAGGTTTCCATGATTCGCAGCAATTTACACAGGTTCCGAGCAGTTCGCACGCTCGTCTTAGCGGCGTTATTTGCTATTGGGGTGGTAGCGAGCACAACCTTGCTCCTCGCCCAATCGTCCGGCGCCTGGACGAACACCGGCAGTCTGAATACGCCCCGTACCGCCCATACCGCGACGCTGCTGGCAAACGGTCACGTTCTGGTGGTTGGGGGCGAAGACGCGACAAAAACTTTTCTCACCAGCGCTGAGCTGTACAACCCGGCAACCGGCAATTGGACCGTCACCGGGAGCACGGCGACGCCCCGCCTAGACCACACCGCAACGCCGCTCCCGAACGGTGAAGTTCTGGTTGCCGGCGGATACCTCGGTCTCGATCAACATTACCAGGCAATTTACACGGCTACTGCCGAACTGTATGACCCCTCCAGCGGGACGTGGAAGGCCACCGGCAGCATGACCGTGCCCCGTGCCTTGCACGGCGCGACGCTGCTCCCAAACGGAAGGGTGTTGGTTGCGGGTGGCACTAACGCAACCACCAACGCCGAACTCTACGACCCATCGAAAGGCACTTGGACCACGACTGGCAGCCTGCCAAACTTCCATCTGGTTTCGCTGGCGCTGCTGCAGGATGGCCGCGCGCTGGCTGTAGATGAGTCGGACTCTTCATACACGCCTGGCCAACTCTACGATTCTTCCACGCGAAAGTGGACGCCGACGACGCAAATGTACTACAGCCACGCCGGCGTCTCGACCGCGCTGCTTACCAACGGCAACCTTCTGGTCTATGGGAACAAGTTTTCGTGTTATGCCGCGGAGTTCTACAACCCATCTGCAAATACTTGGGCTCGGACCCTGGGCCAATGCGGCAATGCAATCAGCTTTGGTCCCTTGACTCTGCTTGGCACAGGAGAGGTGCTGCTTGCCGGAGGCGTCGTAATGTACAGCGGCAAGTCTTTTCCTACCGCCAACTGCGACCTTTACGATCCGTCCACCAATCGTTGGTCAGTTACAGGTAGCCTGAAGCAGTCCGTACGCCACACGGCGACGCGGCTGTTCAACGGACAAGTGCTGGCCGTCGGTGGTAGCGACGCCGAACTTTATACACCGTAGTGCCGGGTGCCCCATCCTTGCGCAGCCTATTGCGCAAGGGTGGGATTCCACGGTCGCCGGCGGGTGGGCCCCATCAACCTTGGATGAATTAAAAGTGGCCCACCCCGCCGCCTGCTGCCCCGGCGTCTGATTGTCATAGCCCGCCGGTTGTCATAGCCCACGCCTGGGGGAACTGACGTTAACGTCTTTGTAGCGCCGCCGTCCCGGCGGCTGTCCGGTTGGCGTCTCGCCAACCGCGATTGACCGTCCGAAGGATGCCGATATTGACGATTCGGCCATACCCTTCTTACCCGATACCCCGCGCCCTTGAGTGTCGCTAAATTCTTCGGCAGAGGCAGAAGTCTCAACGCCATGACGAAACATATTCTTATCGCGGACGATAGTGCCTTCCTGCGCGAACAGTTGCGCCTCGCCATCGAGCGGCATCCGGGCTGGAAAGTATGCGAAGCTGTAGATGGCGCGGACGCGGTTCGCAAGTCTCAACAGTTGCCTCCCGACGCTGTGGTCCTCGATCTTAGGATGCCGGAGATGGATGGCTTAGCCACCGGGCGCAGGCTAAGCCAACTGATGCCTAAATTGCCGATGGCACTGTTCAGCGTAGATACGAGTTCCTACCTTAAGAACGCGGCGCAAGCCAGCGGCATAGCAGAGGTCTTTTCGAAAACCCAGTGGAATCAACTCCTCCGGTGGCTGGAAACAGTGCTGAACCGCCTGCCACCGACAAAGCATCGGGCGAGAGTACCCTTCGCTGCCTAGACTCGAAGTGCCTAGATTCGAAGAGTGATTTCCGGGCCGGGCGCGCCCCTTCTCGCGCCTCGATGGAGGCTAATCGAAACTGTTAAGGGTGCCCCGTCCTTGTCGCGCCTTTTGCGACAGAGCCTGCCCTGAG
The DNA here is from genome assembly GCA_963789205.1 of uncultured Acidobacteriaceae bacterium. Taxonomy (GTDB): domain Bacteria; phylum Acidobacteriota; class Terriglobia; order Terriglobales; family Acidobacteriaceae; genus Acidiflorens. The sequence continues at coordinate 41,442 of CAWBJV010000003.1, read as the reverse complement.
CGAAGCCGAAGGGGCGGGGCTTTTGACTTCCAATTCCCGCCACGCTCCAGTTTCCGGATAGGGCACGACTTCAGTCGTGCCGCAACTGCCGCATAATCAGTAGCGGCTTTAGCCGCTGGGGGAATGGTCTTTCACACTGGCCACAATGCTTTCTACGCGTTGTGTGTAACTACGTTGTGTGTAACTACAAAGAGAACTACAATCGGGCCCGTGAACAGAAAATCCGTCGTCACTAAAAAAGCTAGCGACTTGGCACGTATTGACCGAATGAAGGATCGCGATATTGACTATTCGGACATTCCGCGGCTCGACAAGACCTTTTTCAAGAAGGCCACCGTGGCCTGGCCGCCGGCGAAAAAGCAACTGACCATTCGTCAGGATGAAGACGTGCTCGATTGGCTCAAGCGTCATGGCAAGGGCTACCACACGCACATCAACCGCATTCTGCGCGTGGTGATGGAGAGTCAGCCGCCGCGGACAGCGCATCGGTAGAATCTACGGTGCCTCGAAGGGAAGCAATGCGGAGTCAAATGGTGTCGGCGGCTCGGCGGCCACTTTTCGAAAAGCGCGAGAAGCGGGGCACCCGGCATTTGAGATTGAACTTTTTTGAAGTGGCCTCCTTAAGCTTTGTCAATTCACGGTGAAAATTTGCTGGCTTGTCGCGATGCCGTTGCGGGTGGTGACGCGGACCTTGCCCGTCTTCGCACGAGCAGGTACGGTGGCTTGAATCAGGGAGGGAGTGTTGACCGTAAAACTAGCCTTCACGCCGCCGAAACTCACCTTTGTCGCTTCAGCGAAACCTCCGCCGACAATCCCTACGCTCGTGCCTGCTGGGCCGCTGGTGGGGTCCAGGTTCGTGATGGTGGGCAGTATATGCAAGTTTTGCTGGCTTTGCAGCTGTTCCTCTCCTCCACCCGGGTTGATGACAGTCACCACAACTGGCCCGTCCAGGGCACCGCTTGGCACGAACGCCATCAGATAGCCGGGCGAGATCTGCTGAAATTGCGCCTGCGCTCCACCGAAGGTTACCGAAAGGACCTGATCCAGATTGACTCCGAGGATGTTCACTGGCTGATCGAGGATGACAAACGTGTTACAGCACAAGGTCACGGTAGAAAGTAGGTTCACCGGCGTGAGGCTATAAACAACTCCTTTGTTGAAGTTATTCAATCCGCCTTCGTACGTGAGTCCATAGAACGACCCATTGGGGTGCTGCATGAGCGTCGTGTAAGGCGAGGAGCCCAGCACCGCCCCCGTGCTACCGGTAAAGTCGAACAGCTTTAGATAGGCGCCAGTCTTTGTAATCTCAAAAATCGTCCCGTTCTTGGAGGCGCCGCCCCCGATCGTCGTTCCGTAAAAATTCCCGTCGCTCGCCGCGAGAAGGCCGGCAATAGGATAGGCACCATCGGGTGCTACTCCAAAGCTGTACACAGTTGTAAACACTCCCGAGGTGCTCACTTTAAAGACGCTGCCCATACCACCTGTGCCTCCGTAGAGTGCCGTTCCATACAGGTAGCCATCCGCGCCCTGGGTAAGTGGGCTATTAGGGTAACTTCCGTCGGCGCTCGTAAACGGATAAACCGTGTTGATAACGCCAGCTGTGGTCATGCTGAATACGGTTCCTAGCCCCGAAGCACCTCCGTCATAGGTCGTACCGTACAAGGTCCCGTCCTGCGCCGAAAAGAGCGGCCCATGTACACCACCGGGTGCACTATTGGGAAGCTGCGTAAAACCTCCGGTTGTCGCATTGATGCGATAAGTCGCGCCGGTGGCGGAGGTTGCGCCATAAAGATTCCCGTCTTTCCCCACTACCGGCTGAGCCAGGTATTCACTGTCCCCTGCGGTAAAGGTATGCAGCACCTTGAACGCGTTGGTTGACGGATCAAAGTGAAAGACCTCTCCCGGCGTCCCGTTGCCGAATGAATTCGAAGTTGTGGCTCCGTAGAAAGTCACGGCCGTGGTCCCCGCAGGAGTCAAACCCGCAAACTCGGCGCAGCCCTTCACCTTGCCCGTTGACCCTGTGAAATTCAGGACATTGGTGTAACTGCCGGAGGTCGAAACGTTAAAGATCATGTCGCAGTAAGGAGATTCCACCTGGTAGGCGGTCCCGTAGAGGTTGCCATCGGTCCACAACCACAGTGGGCCAATATTGTAGGCATCGCATGCTCCGTTGAACGGGGCTGTGTCGCAGTTCATGTCGAATATGTCGGTGTAGGTGAATTGCGCATGCGCGGGCGTGACTGCCAGACTGGCCAACAACGCGCAAGCCAGCGCTGTCGGAACCAAGCCGACCAGATTCAGCGTCGTTTTAACAATTCTTGAATAAGACATAAGCTCCCTCCGGGGCAGTCGAGCCGCCGCCATGATGCACCGGTCCGCTCAAGTTGTCCATAGAGAGCTTCTGAAGTCCTCTGAATTTGTCTGAAGAAAATTCTGGGTGTCAGGGTATCCGCCGAAAGGAGTAGTTCGAGGACATCAGGGCGGGGCCTCACGTTTCGCGATTTGCGAAACGTTGGATTCCACCCCAGTGAGGGCTCACCATGGCGCGTGGGCCACATCAACGGGGTGACTACAACGTGGATTTCTCTCTGAACGTCGACCGTGTCAATTAGAAGTGGCTCCGCCGCCGATTGTCAGGCGGAGTCCACAAACCCACCTTATACTTCCCCGTCAGAGTGGCCCACCAGCCTGACGCGCTCCTTTATTCAAGTCCGATTTTTTTCTCATCGCTTCTGGCGATCAGATGGTCGAGCGTGTCCGGTACAAAGCGCTCAGCAAACCCGGCGATGAAGGACCAAATCAATAGCTTTCCCCAGGCTTGGACCCCGAGGGGATGGATTCTTGAGACAAATTCAGAGATACTCCGGCAACAGGCTGTGGTGACATTTGTTGGTGTCGGTTTAAGTGCGGGGAACAAAGGTCCGCTGACGAGTCCTGCCGAAAAAAGAATGCAAAGCAGGATCGCAAAGAGACCTCCGGCCATAGGCGAGAAATATTCTCCAGCTCCGCCTGTTAGCTCAACCAGATCGCCCAAGGACTCTCCCCGGTTAGGTAGGCTTTGGAGCCTTCGTATGAAACTCACGGCCCCACCCATTGCCCCCGCTGCAAAAACAGTCGCAAATGGAACCAACCATGTGTCCGGATAATGTCTCACCCTTGTGAGGGTTAACAGAATCAAGACCACGAGCGAGCCCAGCGTAAAAAACGTTGCCTTTTTGGAGAGGCTAGTACGCATGTTTTGGCGACAGTCGATTACCGTATAGAGGCGATACAGCTCTCGAATCAAGTTATCCAGTCTTGCGCGGGCATGTTCATCACCTTCTGGATTCAATTTTGGGGCTTCGACTTTTAGATAGCTGTCATAAGCTGTTGAATCGCCGACAGCGTCTCTGTAACGTGCTTCCACGCACCATAGGCGCTGGCGCAGCTCTGTAATTGGCAGCATCAGAAAAACAGCTCTTTCAAGAATGTACGTTTCACCCCACGTGAGTCTCTCCCCCCCGTTGGCCTTGTCTACTATTCGCTGCCCAGAGATGCAGGCAGATTTGTCAGCTGACGCTCCCTTCAGAGACTCGAACTCTCCGATGAGGTGATCCAAGTAATTCGTGCCGAAGCCTGGCAGGAGCGAGTGTTGAAAGTTAGCATTGGAATGTTGGCGTCCCCTCACAATGAAAGGTACCCAGCGCGGTAGTATGAATGACATCAGATTTGCCTCCTTGCAGCGCACCGCAACTCAGTTACTTAGGAGATCATCACACGGAAGTATAGACTGTGAGACGGGTGTGGGCGGCTGGCCCAGCCTTCCGCTCGCGCCACTATGAGGCGGGTGCCCCATCCTTCGCGGCTTTTTGCGAAGGGTGGGCGGCAGACTGGTCGCACGACGGGCTTTCCCGTCACGTCGCTGGTAACCAAAGCGTCCCACCCCCTACGAGGAGCTGTAGATTACTTCCCCCGCAGCTTCCGCGCTAACGCCCGCGCGATCGTAATCGGATGCGTCACCAGAATGCCGATCTGCCCCAATACGCTTGGCGGTTCGTGGAAGACGCCGAGTTGGCGCAATACTGTCCCGCGGTCGTAGTAGATTTTTTCTCCGGCCAGACGGTTATTGGCGTCGAAGGTGTAGATAGCGCAAAGTGGGAGATTCACCCGCCTCCCGGTCGCTGGGAGACCGCGCCAGTCGCCGAGTTGCGTTCCGCGAATCATGACTTCGAGGACGATGGCGTCGTCACCGACGTGGCGGCGCTGGATCTCGATTTGTAAGTCAGGCAGGGCCTTCATCAGTTGCTCGTAGAATTGGCGGACTCCGTCGCGTCCGTTGAAGTGTTCGCCCCAGGGCTCGTCGTCGTAGCGCGCGGTGTCGCCGAAGGTGCCGAGAACGCCTTCGAGATCATGCGCGTTCTCCAGCCGGACGTGTTGTTCGACGATTGCGATACGGGCCGCAAGTTTGTCGTGCGGGTCGTTCCGAATGGATGAGGTCGCCATGTGCGCCTCCTTTTGCGATGTCGATATATCTATAGATCACATCCAGTCGGTAGCGCAACAACCGCGGGTGCCCCATTCATCGCGCCCTTTGCGATGAGTGGGCTCACCAACTGTCGGCAGCGAATTCCCGATCACCCCCGACTTTTTTCATCACTTTTTTCATCACAATGAGCAGTGACCGCCATCATAGACAGTCCCCTCCGCCATACCGGAAAATGAAGACCGGATAGGCAGCGCGCGCTCGATGCGCCTGATCGAGCCCGATCAGACCAGTTCGACGCTAAGTCCATTGTTTTCTGGAGTCTGGAGTTAAGTACTTATGTTTCAATGGTTTAGCGCAAATCGGGGGGGGGGTTACAAAACCATGTACAAACCACTACTAAAAAATCTGTTCAACGAAAAAGCCCAAATAAAAAATGTAAAACATGAAGCGCTAGCGCGGACCTCGTCGCTCTGCAAAATTCGCTGCGAAACACGCGTCGTATCACGCCCCCGTATCACGCCCCCGTATAATGATCGGTTCCGAGATCAACACCGTCGCCGCCGCCGACGCACAGGAGATTCGATCATTGTCGACTCATACCGATCGCGCCACCGAGGTCCACGAACAAACCAAAGTAAAGACTCGCACCGAATCCGACAGCATGGGGAAGATCGAAGTCCCGGCGAATGTTTACTGGGGAGCGCAGACCGAGCGCTCGCTGCTGCATTTCAATATTGGGCGCGACACCATGCCACCGGAGCTGATTCACGCCTTCGGCATCCTCAAGAAGGCTTGCGCGCTGGTGAATCAGGACCTGGGAAAACTGGCGCCTGACCTCGCGAAACTTATCGTGCAAGCCGCCGACGAAGTCATTGCCGGCAAGCTGGATGACCAGTTCCCGCTGCGCATCTGGCAGACCGGCAGCGGCACGCAGACCAACATGAACGTGAATGAGGTCATCTCCAATCGTGCGATTGAAATTGCTGGCGGCCAAATGGGGTCGAAGAAGCCGGTGCATCCGAACGATCACGTCAACATGTCGCAGTCGTCGAACGACACGTTTCCAGCGGCGATGCATATCGCGGCAGCAGAGCGGGTGAAGAACGCGCTGATTCCAGCGATCAAGACCGTGCGCGATGCCATCGCAGTCAAGGCCAAGGAATTTGAAGGCGTAGTAAAGATTGGCCGCACCCATTTACAAGATGCTGTTCCGTTGACCTTTGGACAGGAATTTGGCGGATGGGCAAGTCTGCTGGACCGCGACATCAAGCGCCTGGAGCAGGTTCTCGATGGACTCTACGATCTGGCAATCGGCGGGACCGCGGTCGGCACAGGGTTGAACGCGCATCCGGAATTTGCCGAGCGCGCCGCAAAGAAGATTGCCGAACTGACGGGACTTCCCTTCCGCTCCCATCCCAACAAGTTCGCCGCGCTTTCGGCGCACGATGAAATCGTGTTCGCGCAAGGCGCTCTGGAAACGCTGGCCGCGTCGCTGATGAAGATCTCCAACGATATTCGCTGGCTCGCTTCCGGTCCGCGCTGCGGCCTCGGCGAGCTTTCGATTCCGGAAAACGAACCGGGATCGTCCATCATGCCCGGCAAAGTGAATCCGACGCAATGCGAAGCGATGACGATGGTCTGCGTGCAGGTCCACGGAGCGACGGCCGCTGTAGGATTCGCCGGATCGCAGGGGAACTTTGAACTCAACGTATTCAAGCCAGTGATCATTTACAACTTCCTGCACTCGGTCACGCTGATCACCGACGCCTGTCACGGCTATGTGGACTACATGCTCAAAGGCATCGAAGTAGATCGCACAAAGGTCGATTGGTACGTAAAGAATTCGCTGATGCTGGTGACGGCGCTCGCTCCGAAAGTGGGATACGACAAAGCAGCGCACATTGCGCACACGGCGCACGTCGAAAAAACCAGCCTGCTTGATGCGGCATTGAAGCTGGGATATCTGACGCGCGAGGAATTTGAGCTGCTGATGAAGCCGGAGAAGATGACACGGCCCTAGAAAACCAGCGTCAGTTCTTCTTCAGGAATCGCCGCCGGTTGAGATGCGTCGAGGCAGTGGGCTCGATGTCGTCGTATTTCAGCACGCTGATCGAGCCATCCACTTCCAGCACTGCGAGCGCCGCTTCCTTGTAGGTGCCGACGCCGTGCTCGCGGAGAGCGCGTTGCAGTTCGTCCATGCTGACATGCTCTTTGGCCATGTGCGCTTCGATGACCTCGCCGTCGTGCACCAGCAGACTAGGCTGGCCCTGAATATATTTTCGGAAGCGGCGATTCACGCCGGAAACCTCCGCCACCAAATAGTTCAGGATGAGCAGTGTTGTGGCGGCGACCGCGCCACCAGCCAGCGAAGTGTCGGGACCGGTCATCGCATTTTGCACGGAGTTCGAAAGCAGCAGAAGAAGAACGAGATCGAACGGAGTCATCTGGCCGACTTCCCTCTTGCCGCTGATGCGAATTCCGATCAGCACGAGGCAGTAGATGACTCCGGTGCGGAGTGCGATTTCGAGGAGCGTATGCGCGCTGGCGTGCAGCATTGCTGTCGTTTGCGGTTTTCGTGGCTGCTACTGCGGCGTAGCGCTAATCGGCACTGGAGCATTCTTCGGCGTGCTCAGGTAGCCGCTAATCTTGTTTTTGTCCACCGACCAGGCGACGAGTTCATACAACATGTGATCGCGTCCGGTGTAGAACTGCACCGGCTCGCTTTGGTTCCTGTCTTTTTTCTCGATGGTTTTGTCGTCGGCAGTGACGTTCAGCGTGTACTTGCCGCGTTTGGGATCGGTCTTCTTGAGCTGCAAGGCTACGGTCGAGAACGCCTGCGGCTTGGCCCCCTTCAATAATGTGAACTCGTAGTATTGGCGGTCGCCCTTGTGTTTGAGCGCTTCGAGATCGCCGCGCGTGTTGGCGATCAGTCCGCTCTGCACGCCGAGATCGCCGATGGTGTGCTGCAGTTGCGCGATGGTCGACTCGAGTGACGCCTTGGTGGCGGCGACGTCAGTCTTCACTCCGCCGACGTCGGTCTTCACGGATCCAACTTCTCCGGCAACGGCGTTGACATCTTTTTTCTCTTCTTCCATTTGTGCCGCTATGCGCGCCGATGCCGCTTGTTGCTGATGCTGCAACACGTCGGCACGCGATGCCAATTCCTTCTTTGTCATGCCCAGCTGATGGGCCAGAGTCTCAGAATCGGCTTCGGCGGACTGCATGCGCTTGGTGAGATCAGCAATTTGTTTTTGGCTGGCGGCTTGGTCTTGCGTGACTTTTCCGAGCTTGCTGTGCGCGTCGTAAATGAAAAAAGCCGACGCGCCGACATAGGCAACGGCCAGCGTTATAAGAATCCATTTGCCGACATTGCTCTGCGCCTCGGGGTGGTAAACATTCGGTTGCTCGCCTTCAGACATAATGAGGTTGGTCTCCGGTTGAATGTGGATTGTAGAACATATTGTTTGTGAGATGCGAGTCGCTGTCAATTGCTTCAGATTTTTCGGCCGGACGTAATACCCACGCCTCGAAAAACGCGCGATGTTGGGCACCCGCTAGAATAAGGGCGTGAAGAGCTGGGACGCGATTGTCGTTGGGGCGGGCATCATCGGGCTCTCGCTGGCAATTGAACTCAACAAGCAAGGACTGCGGGTGCTGGTGGTGGAGAAAGGCGAACCGGGACACGAGGCGTCCTGGGCCGCAGGCGGCATGCTGGTTGACCGTCCGGCCGAAACACTGTCTGCGCTGCAGGAACTGGCGACGGCGAGCGCCGGGATGTATCCCGAGTTTGTGCATGAGCTTGAGGATGAGTCGGGATTGAAGATTGATCTGCGGTCGGCAGGGACGCTCGTGCTTTCTCGTGTGGAAACGGGGCTGAGCTCCGCCACCACACAACCTTGTGCTCTGCCCCAACCGCTCGCGGAACTGGAGCCGGCACTTCAAATTCTGAATGACCCCGAGCCGCACTTCACCGCTCAATATATAAAGGAACGCTGCGTTGATCCCCGGCATGTGACGGCAGCCGCCATCGCCGCCGCTCGACATCGGGGGATTGATTTTTCATCCGGCGACCACGTGCTGGCCGTGGAGATGGCGAATGGCAAGGCGTCCGGGATCCGCACCAACAAGACGCGATTTGCCGCGGGCACGGTGGTGAATTGCGCTGGAGCCTGGGCTGGGCAGATCGGGCCGCACTCGTTCCCGACGAGGCCTGTCAAGGGGCAGATGCTGTACGTTGCGATGCCGCAAAAAGAAATGGTGCGTCATGTGTCGCGGACGCCGGAGGTATACGTGATCCCGCGCAGCGACGGGCGGATGCTGATCGGGACGACGATGGAAGAAGCGGGCTTCGATAAGCAGACGGTACCGGAGACGATCCTGAAGCTGCGGAACGCGGCGCTTGATTTGGTTCCAAAATTGTCCGAGGCGCGCATTCTGGAAGCGTGGGCTGGTCTGCGTCCGGGAACACCCGACGGGCTGCCGATTCTGGGCGCAACGCCGACGCCGGGATATTTTGTGGCGACCGGACATTATCGGGATGGAATTCTGCTGGCGCCGGTGACGGCGAGAGTGATGGCAGAAGTAATTTTAGGAAGAACTCCAGAGTATGACTTAGGTGCGTTTTCCGCTCTGCGGTTTTAGTAACGAGGCTAACGCACCGCGGTTTAAATCGTTCGCCCCGCGATATGCACCCGCCAGGTATTGTTTACGGCGATGCCTTCCCGCTCTGAATTTGGGCCGCGCGCCTAACCATAACGGCTGCTTCCCGAGTGCGCCCGAGTTTCTCGAGGTTGAGAGCGAATTCGTTCAATATCCCGATTAGGTGGCGGTCGTTCTCTCCATAGTACTTAGTGCTGATCTCGAGGGCGCGTTGACAGAGCGGAAGAGCCGCGTCGAACTTGCCCTCCTCGTGATAAACCGCCGCCAACATATATAGGGTATCGCCGATCGAATAATCGTCGGGACCCAGATATTGTTCTTGGGTAGCGAGAGCCCGTTGATAGAACGGCTCGATCTCGCTGAGGCGCCCCTGGTCCCTCAGAAAATTTTGCAAAGGAGACATGAAACTCAAGACGCGAGCATTCCTGGCAGTTTGGGGAGTAAGACTGTTCTCTTGAACATCGAAGGCACGCCGGTAAAGGTCTTCGGCTTCCGCGTCCCGTTTTTCAGACTGGCAAATGTCAGCCAAAGCCACCATATTCTGTGCACGGGCAAACCCCGCAGTTGGGACCATTTCCAAATCGGCGATGGCATGGCGGTAAAACAGCTCGGCCTCCCGCACGTTTCCTTGTTCTTTGTACTGGCGGGCGCGAAGCGAATCGTTTAACGCTCCCGTGAAGTCGGGACCGGCTTGAGCTGCAGTTACCGGAGGTGGGGGCTCGGCCAACAAGCGATCAGCTTCGTCGTCTTTACCCTCCTGGCGCAAGAGTTCGACCAACCTGGTCCGGAACTGGAACAGAGCGGACCGCTCCGGCAGCGGCAGTCCGGCGGCTATTTCCACCGCGCGCCGCAGCAACGGCTCGGCTTCTTGATATCTCTTCTGGCGCGTATAAAAGTCCGCTACCTGGCCGAGTACCATTGCCCGCTCAAAGCCCCTCATCTGTTCCGCGACTTGGGCGATGTTCGCCGCCCGGCGGTACAATTTCTCGGCTTCGGCCACGTTGCCCGTCAAATTGGATTGCAGCGCGAGGGTTTGGAGATCAATCGCTAGTTGGGGATCGTCGGTGCCCAAGTTCTTCTCGTCGAGCGATAGCACTCGTCGGACCAAAGCGATCTGTTGCCCAGTGTCAGGGAAGCATGCCGCGGAAGCTTCGAAAAGAGCTCGCGCCTTCTGGGGATTTGAATCGGGAAGTTTGTCAGCCTCAACGATCAGGTCGGCGGCTGCTTTCTTTCTCTCCACCGCAGTCCCGTGTTGCCAGAGTCCCCGCAACTGGTTAGAGGCGCGATTGAGAGCAGTGTCTTCCTGCGCAGCGCCCGGCGGCTCGCCTTGCGGGAGAACATATCCCCGACGCCCAGGAAGCGCTAAAGCGAGGACCAGAACAAGTGCGGTAAGAGATTCCCGATGCGACAATCGCGTTAGATGCAATTGATTTCGGCAGTCCACGATAGAAACCCCATCTGACCGGAATTTCACAGCTAAACTAGAAGAAGGCTCAGCATCGTGTACTCGTAGTATACCCAAACCGCCTGTTCGCAATATTGACGACGTCGAGGGTACTGACCTGAGCAAATCTAGATCAGCACCACGGCGAGGCACTCGCGGTCTGGCAAGACCAATTCCGAGTATACTTAATCGTTTTAGCCGATTAGCAAGTGTGCGCGCCCAGTGGGCCAGAAAGGCAACAGACGATGGGTTCCCCCGCAGTCGATTTTGCCCGCAACAATCAGCCGCGTTTTCTTGACGAGCTGAAGACCCTGCTCCGTATCCCCAGCATCAGCACGCTTGATGAACATAAAAGCGACGTGCAGAAGGCGGCGGAATTTGTGGCCGCTGAGCTGCGTCGCATCGGAATGGAAAATGTCGAGACGATCCCGACCAAAGGACATCCTCTTCTCTACGCCGACTGGCTGCACGCTGAGGGCAAGCCAACCGTTTTGATGTATGCACATTATGACGTGCAGCCGCCCGATCCCCTGGACGAATGGAAGACGCCACCGTTTGAACCCACCGAGCGCAACAACAATATTTACGCGCGCGGCGCGGTTGACGACAAAGGCCAGCTCTGGATGGAAGTGAAGGCGCTCGAGTCCCTGATGCAAGCACATGGCGGCAAGCTGCCGATCAACGTCAAGGTTATCTTCGAAGGCGAAGAAGAAGTGGGCGGCGAATCGATTGCCGAGTACGTCCGCAAACAGAAGGCGAAGTTGAAAGCGGATTTCGCGCTGGTCTGCGATACGGAACTGTTCGCGCCGAACCTCCCGACTCTGTGCGTCGGGCTGCGCGGCCTGGTGTACACGGAGATTGAAGCGTTTGGGGCAAAGACCGATCTGCACTCCGGCATGTATGGCGGCGCAGCGCCGAATCCGCTGTTTGCGCTGATTGAGATCATCGGCAAGCTGAAAGATTCGAAGGGGAAGGTATTGGTCCCGGGGTTTTACAAGGACGTCAAAGCGCCTAGTAAAGATGAGTTGAAGGCCTGGAAGCGACTGCCGTTCAACGAAGAGCATTATCGCAAAACCGAAGTCGGCTCCAAGGTGCTGACCGGCGAGCCGGGATATTCGGTGCTCTACCGGACATGGGCGCGTCCGACGCTCGAGGTGCATGGCGTGCCGGGCGGGTTTGTGGCTCCGGGGGCGAAGACGGTGATTCCAGCAAAGGCGTCGGCAAAAGTTTCCATGCGGTTGGTGCCGAACCAGGATCCGGATGACATCCTCAAGCGTTACACGGCGTTCGTCAAGAAACACACGCCCAAGGGAATCGATATCAAGATCAAGACTTGGAGCAAGGGCCCCGCATGCGTGGTTGGCACCGACAACCGGTTCGTCAAGGCGGCGACTGAGGCTCTGCATGACACGTTCAAGAAAGAAACCGTGTTTATTCGCTCCGGCGGATCGATTCCGATCGTGACCGATTTCCAGGACGTGCTGAAGATTCCGTCGGTCATGATGGGCTTTGGGCTTCCAGATGACAACCTGCATGCTCCGAACGAGAAGTTCCACATTCCAAATTTCCATCGCGGGATTGAAACGATCTGTTTGTTCTTTGAGAAGCTGGGATAGAGCAGGCCGTGTTTTACGCGGCGGACTGCAAGCCGTCTGACGAAAGGAAATCCCGGCTCATGTCGAAACGAGCTCAATTCTTCGTGACAGGCATTCTTGCCTTGATCTGCGCAGCCATACCAGGAGCTATGGCACAGTCGTCACATGATGCTGGCGGATCGGGCGTTGGATCGGGCAGTGACTGGCCCTATTACGGCCACGACGCGGGCGGGATGCGGTATTCGCCGCTGGCACAGATCAATCGCGAGAACGTCGCGACCCTAAAGGTCGCCTGGACTTTTCATGTGGGCGATATTTCCGACGGCAGCGGCGGCAAGAAGCGCAGCGGCCTGGAAACAACTCCGATCCTGGTGGATGGAACGCTGTACCTGACCACGGCGTTCAATCGTGTATTTGCCCTCGACCCGGAAACAGGGAAGCAGCGCTGGGTCTACGATCCGATGATTGAGGTCGCTGGAGACTACGGCGATGGGCTGATCAATCGCGGCGTTGCGGCATGGCTCGATGCAGCGCGAGCGAAGGGGAAACCCTGTCGCAGGAGAATTTTCGAAACCACTTTGGATGCGCGGCTCATCGCGCTGGATGGTCTGACTGGCGAGCCCTGCCTGGACTTCGGCAACCGCGGACAAATCAGCCTGCGCGATGTCGCACGCTACATTCCAGCGCAGTATCACATGACTTCTCCGCCGGCGGTTATTGGCGATATTGTGGTGGTCGGGTCGGCCATTGATGACAATTCGCGTGTCGATATGCCGAGTGGCGTGGTTCGAGCCTTCGATGCGCGCACCGGCGCGCTGCGCTGGAAATGGGAGCCGCTGCCGCCGAATGACGCTGGACCGGGGGCGCAGAGTGCAGGGAAAACGTGGCGCACCGGCGGAGGGAATGCATGGTCCGTTATGGTGGTGGATCAGGAGCGCGACCTCGTGTTTGTCCCGACCGGCAGCGCCAGTCCGGATTATTACGGTGGCCTGCGTCCCGGCGACGACAAGTGGGCAGATTCCGTGGTGGCGCTGCGCGGAAAGACCGGCGAATTCGTCTGGGGATTCCAGCTCGTGCATCACGATCTTTGGGATTACGATTCGGCCTCGCCGCCGTTGCTCGCCACTTTACAGCACGATGGCAAGAACGTGCCCGTGGTGATTCAGGGCAATAAGACAGGCTTCCTTTATGTTCTGAATCGCGACACGGGCGTGCCGGTATTTCCCGTCGAAGAACGGCCAGTGCCGCAGACCGATGTGCCGGGAGAAATGACGTCTCGCACGCAGCCTTTTCCTTTGGCGCCCCCGGCTGTCGTGCCGCAGAAACTCTCCGCCGATGACGCCTGGGGTATCACTCCGGAGGATCGCGAGGTTTGCCGGGAGGTTCTCAAGAATCTCCGAAATGACGGCCTTTTCACTCCGCCGAGTTTGCGAGGCTCGCTATCCGTTCCCGGAAACGTTGGCGGCATGAACTGGAGCGGCTATGCGTACGACCCACAACATAGCTTGCTCGTGGTCAACACAAATAATTTACCGGCCAAGATGGGATTGATCCCGGAGGACAAATACTGGGATGAAGTGGACAAAGACACACACGACGCAGAGTACACCCGGCAATCCGGTGGACCGTACGGGATGTTTCGAACTTTCCTGTTTGCTAAGGCGCATCATCTGCCGTGCGCGCCACCGCCTTGGGGAACATTGACGGCTGTCGATATGGCGGCCGGCACGATTCGCTGGCAGGTTCCGCTCGGCTCTCTCGCGCCCGGCAATCCCGCGGTCCCTCTAGGAACACCCAGCCTTGGCGGCCCCATCGTCACCGCCGGCGGATTGGTATTTATCGCGGGAACGATGATTGATCCATCGCTGCGCGCGTTCGACGTCGAAACCGGCAAAGAAATTTGGAAGACTCAGCTTCCGACGAGCGGCGGAGCTACTCCGATGACATACAAGACGGGGAAAGGTGGAAAGCAGTTTCTCGTGATTGCAGCCGGAGGGCACCGCGGCGTTACGGAAGAACCACAGAAGGACTCGATTGTGGCATTCACGCTGCCCTAGAAAAGATTCTTTATATTGATGTGACTCTGCCCTGCTGCGGTGATGCCGAATCTAGCCGGTAATCCCCAATCCCGTGCCATCAGGTAAAATAATAGGTTGAGGTTAAGCGGCATGCGTACAAGGGTTTTCGCGTCGGCGGTGCTGTTTTTAATGGTCACGATGGTGTCGGCGCCCTGGCTTCAATCCGAAGCCGATCAGGGAGTGCCGCATTTCAACGCGGCTCCTCCGACTGCGGGCACCGCGCTTCCGCCGATCCTGACCAAGGATGAGCTTTGGGGCGATAACACGCAGTTCCCGTATCAGACGCATGCCTACGAGTTGGCGGCGAAGATTCCGAAGGTCATCTATCAACAACCGTGTTACTGCTACTGTGACCGCGGCATGGGACACAACAGTCTGCACAGCTGCTTTTCGGGCACGCACGGCGCGCAGTGCGGAACCTGCCTCAAAGAACTTTATTACTCTTACACCATGCACAAACAGGGCAAGACGGCGCGGCAGATTCGCGCAGGAATTATCAAGGGCGAATGGAAACTGGTCGATCTGGACACGGCAGCCAGTATTAATTGAGTCTTTATCTCTGCGTGGCTCTGTGCCCCTCGCGGGAAAGATCTTGAACCACAGAGGACACAGGGACGCACACGGGTACTCAGGGGAAGTGGCACTCGCAATGGCAAGCTTTTCGATTTCAATTCTGAACTAAATTTTGAACTGAAGGCGGTTTGATGGCACTGAAAATAGCCCCCAAGAAACAAGTGACCGAGGATCCACGACACACACAGGCGGTACAGAGCTACGAGTCAGGGCTTCGCGCATTGCAGGAGCATAAATTCGAGAAGGCCAAAGGCCACCTGCAGAAGGTGCTGAGCGGGCCGAACAAGTCTCTGGTTGACCGGGCGCAGGTGCATATCATCACCTGCGACAAGCACATGGAAAAGCTAACCTTGCAGTTCAAGACAACGGAAGAACACTACGACTACGCGGTGTCGCTGATCAATGTCGGTGACTATGTGACGGCGCGCGAGCACCTGGACAAGCTCCTTAAGCAGAATCCGAAGGCGGAATATGTTCTTTACGGTCTGGCGGCGTTGCATTGCCTGACCGGTCATGTCGAGGAATCGCTCAAGACGCTCAATGAGGCGGTTCAGGTGAAACCAGCACTGCGCTTCCAGGCGCGCAATGATGCCGACTTTCAAAATCTGGCAGAGGATCCGCGCTTCACCGAACTGCTGTATCCAGATCCGGGCGCCGGAGAACCTGAGCCACAGGAAGAAGAAGCGAGCGCGTACTAGCTGCTCACATCAGCTGCCGGCCTAAGTTCGATTGAATCATTGAATTGTTGAGTCATTGAACCATTGGCTAACGCGCTGGGAACTTAGGTTTTCAATGATTCAATACCTCAATGATCCAATGACTCAATAATCAGGCGGTATGCTCTCCCAGTTGCGCACGAACCCATCCGACACCGGCAAGACTGGCCCCGAACTGCGCGTGGTCGCAATCGGGGGCGGCACGGGCCTCTCCACGCTGCTGAAGGGGCTGAAGGGTTACGTCATGACGCCGGCGCTGGCCACCCCTGGTCAGCCAACCATCCGCGAATTGTCTGGCGTGGTCACAGTGAGCGACGATGGCGGATCGAGCGGCCGTCTGCGCAAAGAGTTCAATATGCTTCCCCCGGGCGATGTGCGCAATTGCATCGTCGCCCTCTCCGAAGACGAAGCCCTGCTCTCGAGACTGTTCCAGCACCGCTTTCAAAAGGGCTCGGGACTCGAGGGCCACAGCTTCGGAAATCTTTTTCTGGCCGCGCTGACTTCGATCACGGGAGACTTTGCGGAGGCGGTGCGCCTCTCTTCGGAAATTCTGCTCACGCGCGGGCACATCTATCCGGCCACCATGTCGAGCGTGGAACTGGAAGCATTATTCGAAGACGGAACGCGGGTGCGCGGCGAAACGCGGATCACAGCGAGCAAGGGCAAGATTCGAGAGTTGGTCCTGGTGCCTCCCGACGTTGAGCCTCTTCCCCAAACGCTCGAAGCAATCGCCCGCGCCGACCTGATCACGATTGGCCCCGGATCGCTGTTCACCAGCCTGATCCCGAACTTACTGGTGCGCGGAATCCCTGAGGCTATTCTGGAATCTCCCGCGATCAAAGTATTTGTTTGCAACTTGATGACTCAGGCAAATGAAAGTCTTAGTCTAACTGCGGCAGATCACATCCGCGCGCTCAATGATCACGCTGGCGTCCGGTTATTCGACTACGCCCTGATCAATCGCAAGGCGGCATCGCCAGAGATGAAGGCGAAGTACGCGCTGGAGGGAGCTTCGCAGATCGTGGTGGATCTGGAAAAGATCGAGGCGCTTGGCGTGTGCCCGGTGCAGGGAGATTATCTGGAGGAGGGTGAGACCGCGCGGCACGCTACTGATCGGGTCGCCCATGACCTGATGGCGCTGATGGCTCAGGCACCCGATCGGCAGACGATTCGGAGTTGATTTCTGGAGCGACGGGCGTCTCGCCCGTCCAAGGACTGGGTAGCCGGGCGGGGACGCCCGGCTCTCCATTGGCTAGAGGTGAGACGCGGCAAGCCGCGTCTCTACGGTGGGTTTATATTGGCTAAGCATGGTAAAAAAGCCAGACGGCAACTCCCGATCAAATCAGCAGTCCCCGCGTATCGCCATCGCGATCATGGCGGCGGGCAAGGGCACGCGACTCAAATCGAAACATCCCAAGGTTCTGCATGAAATCGGCGGCAAGCCGATCCTGGCGCATGTCATTGCCACCGCACAAAAAGTCGTGCCCGCGCAGGACATCTTCGTGATCATCGGCCATGAAGCGGATCGCGTGCGGGAGGCGGTCGCCGGAACGGGCGTGAACTTCGTGCTGCAAGCGGTTCAGCGCGGCACCGGGCATGCGTTGATGGTGGCGCGCGAAGCTCTCTCGGGCGATAAGTATGACCAGATCATCGTGCTCTCCGGCGACGCTCCGCTGATTACCGCTGAAACCATTCGGATGCTCAGCGCCTTCCACACCGCTCAGAAAGCGACTATGACTCTGCTCAGCGCCGATCTCGACGATCCTTATGGATACGGGAGAGTGCTTCGCAAAGGTGGCCGCGTCGACGTGCAGGCCATTGTGGAAGAAAAATCCGCCACTCCGCAGCAGAAGAAAATCCGCGAGATCAATTCCGGATTCTATGCGTTCGATGCGGCTGCACTGTACGAACACATCGACCGTCTTTCAACCGAAAACGCTCACGGCGAATACTACCTTACCGATATGGCAGGAGTGTTTCATCGGGCGCGCAAGAAGGTGGTCGCGATCAAGACTTCCGATGCGGACGAAGTCCTGGGCAGCAACACGCGAACGGAGATGATGGTTCTGGATGCGCGGCTGCGGTTGGCGAAGTGCAGAGAACTACTTGAGAATGGCGTGACGATTTTTTATCCGCATACTTGTGTGATTGATAGCGACGTGGAAGTTGGCGCCGATACCGTGATTGAGCCCTTCGTCCAGCTGCTGCGCTCTACAAAGATTGGCGCCGATTGCCGCATCCGCTCTTACAGCGTGATCGGGAATTCAGTCATTGGCGACCGCGTCACGGTGAAGCCCGGGACGATCATGGAAGACTCGCACGTGGGCGCTGGAGCTGTGATTGGGCCGTACTCTCATCTGCGTCCCGGAAGCGATGTCGGCGAGGGCGCTCATGTGGGGAACTTCGTCGAGACGAAGAAGATCAAGCTGGGTAAGGGATCGAAGGCGAATCATCTGAGCTATCTGGGCGACGCGGAAATCGGCGAAGGCGTAAACATTGGTGCGGGTACGATCACCTGCAATTACGACGGCGTCAACAAACATAAAACATTCATCGAAGATGGCGTGTTCATCGGCAGCGACTCGACGCTGGTAGCGCCGATCAAGATTGGACGCGGCGCCTATGTCGCGGCGGCAAGTTGCATCACGGAAGACGTGCCGGCGGATGCGCTGGCCCTGGGGCGCGCGCGACAAAGCGTGAAAGAAGGCTGGGCACGGACAAAGCGCGACGCGCAAAAAGAAAAACATCGTTAGTGGAGAGCCGGACGTCCTCGCCCGGCCGCCTGGCTGCACGGAACGGGCGAGGCGCCCGTCCCTCCACTACGATTTGGAATACACTAATCCCGAAGCGAAACTATGCCGCCCAAACCTCCAACCCAGGAAGCATCTCCGGTCCGCTACGACGTTTCCCTGCTGACCGCCGAAGACTTCTATCTATTCAACGAAGGCAGCCACTATCGCATTTACGAGAAAATGGGCGCGCACCTGGTGGAATCCAAGGGAACCAAGGGCGCCGTCTTCAGCGTCTGGGCTCCCAATGCTCGCCGAGTATCGGTGATCGGCAGCTTCAATGGTTGGAATCCGCAATCGCATCAATTGCAGGCTCGAGGCTCATCCGGAATCTGGGAAGGCTTTATCCCCGGCATCGACAAGGGCACGTTGTACAAGTTCCACATCGACTCCACGCATCACACCCACGAGACTGAAAAAGCCGATCCGGTGGGCCTTTTCACCGAGAAACCGCCGCGCACCGCTTCCGTGGTCTGGGATCTCGGCTATACCTGGAACGACGCTGCCTTTCTTGAAAAGCGCGCCGCTGCCAACTCGCTGCACGCGCCCATGTCCATCTACGAGGTTCACCTCGGCTCCTGGATGCGCATCCCCGAAGAGGAAAACCGTTCGCTCACCTATCGCGAGATCGCGCCCCGCCTCGCCGACTACGTGAATAAGCTGGGATTTACGCACGTCGAACTGCTCCCTATCATGGAGCATCCCTTCTACGGTTCCTGGGGATATCAGACCACGGGGTACTTCGCTCCCACGGCGCGTTACGGCACGCCGCAGGATTTCATGTACTTCGTCGACTATCTGCACCAGCACAACATCGCGGTCATTCTCGACTGGGTCCCATCACACTTCCCTTCCGACGGCCACGGCCTCGCCTTCTTCGACGGCACCCACCTGTTCGAGCACTCCGACTCGCGCCAGGGCTTTCATCCCGATTGGAAGACGTTCATCTTTAACTATGGCCGCAGCGAAGTGCGCAGCTTCCTGATGTCGAGCGCCATGTTCTGGCTGGATAAATATCATGCCGACGGCCTTCGCGTTGACGCCGTTGCTTCCATGCTTTATCTGGACTACTCGCGCAATCAGGGTGAATGGATTCCCAACAAGTTCGGTGGGCGGGAGAACCTCGAGGCCATCGACTTCCTGCGCCGCTTCAACCTCGAAGCCTACAAAGAGCATCCGGACATTCAAACCTACGCCGAAGAGTCCACGTCCTACCCGATGGTTTCGCGGCCCACTCATCTCGGAGGCCTCGGGTTCGGCCTGAAGTGGGACATGGGCTGGATGCACGACACACTGAACTATTTCCAGAACGATCCGATTCATCGCAAGTATCACCACAACCTGCTGACTTTTCGCATGCTCTATTCGTTCCACGAAAATTTCGTCCTGCCCTTGAGCCACGACGAGGTCGTGCATGGAAAAGGTTCGCTGATCGGCAAAATGCCCGGCGACGAATGGCAGAAATTTGCCAACCTGCGGGTGCTCTTCGCCTACATGTTTGCGCAGCCCGGCAAGAAGCTGCTCTTTATGGGCTGCGAGTTCGGTCAAGTCAGCGAGTGGTCGCACGATCGCAGTCTCGACTGGAACGTGCTGGAATACCCGCTGCATCGCGGGCTCATGAACTGGGTCGAACAACTCAACCGCGTCTATCGCAGTGAATCTCCGCTGCACTGGTTCGATAACGATCCCCAGGGTTTCGAATGGGTGGACTGCAACGACGCGCCCGCCAGCATCGTCTCGCTGCTGCGCAAAGGCAAAGCCGGCGAGAACCCCGTGCTCGTCGTGTGCAATTTCACCCCCGTACCCCGAGTGGGATACCTGGTTGGCGTTCCGACGGGCGGCTACTGGAAAGAACTTCTCAACAGCGACGCCCGCGAATATGGCGGCAGCGGCTCGGGCAATATGGGAGGCACCGAGGCGCTTGCAGAAAAGACCCACGGCCGCCCCTATTCACTGCGGCTGACATTGCCGCCACTAGGGGCGCTGTTTTTGAGAAAAGCATAGCTGCCGACGGGCGATTCCGCGAACGGAGTTCCCCACTCTCGGTTTGCCGACCACCCGCAGATTGCCAGATCAGTCAATACAGGCGCGTTCATCGGGACCAATCCACCTGTTAACGACAGCTGCTACCTCCACCAACTGCGGACTATCGGGTTTGAGCCTATAATTTCCAGCCAAGGCACTGCAGCACGCCCGGCTTTGGCACCCTGATTGAGGTTACTGCACTATCACTCGTCAAGACTCGGCCATGAAGCAGGAACTTTGGCGAAAAGTCGAGGATCTCTTCCACGCGGCGCTGGAGCGGACTCCAGTTGAGCGGCAAGCATTTCTCGACGGGATTTGCGGCGCAGACACGGACCTGCGGCGGCACGTCGAGCTACTTCTGGCGAAGGGAGAGCAAGCCGGAAGTTTTCTAGAAGTACCCGCAATTGAGAATATGCCAGTCACTTTGACGGCCGCGGCGCCCCTGCTTGGCCGGCAATTCGGACCGTATCACATCGTGTCTCCGTTAGGTGCCGGCGGCATGGGCGAGGTATATCGGGCGCACGACAGCAAGCTCGACCGAGATGTCGCCATCAAGACATTGCCTCAAGAGTTCGCGCGCGACCCGGAGCGGCTATCGCGCCTCCGGCGCGAAGCGCGCACGCTGGCTTCCGTTAACCACCCCAACATTGCCGCGATTTATGGATTGGAGGAGTCCGAGGAGACGAATTATCTGGTCTTGGAACTCGTGGAGGGGGAAACGCTCCGTGGTGCGCTGCCGGTTCACACGGCGCTCGACCGTGCATGCCAAGTCGCGGCGGCACTCGAAGCAGCGCACGAAAAGGGAATTATTCACCGCGACCTGAAACCCGCCAATGTAAAGGTCACGCCCCAAGGCATGGTGAAAGTGCTGGACTTCGGTTTGGCTAAAGCGATCTGGGGATCGCAGGGGAAGCAAGACCTCTCCCAGTTGGCAGCCGTGACGGGCGTGGAGTCCGTCGCCGGGCAGATTGTCGGTACGCCTGGGTACATGAGTCCGGAGCAGGCGCGAGGACGAGACGTCGACAAGCGGACTGACATATGGGCCTTCGGCTGCCTCTTGTACGAATTGCTGACCGGTAAACGGGCATTTGCGGGTGAAACTTTGCCGGACGCGATTGCGGTCGTGCTAGAGCGCGAGCCGGACTGGCATGCCCTGCCCGCGAAAACGCCCCCGAAAATCCGAGAGCTGTTGCGGCAGTGCCTGCAGAAGGACGCGGGCCGCCGGCCGGCTGACATAGCGGACGCCCGCAGAGCGATCGAGGAAGCGCAGCGTGGTTGGAACCGCTGGCGAGAGGTTGCGATTGGGGCAGCGGCTGTGGCGACGCTTGTGATCGCAGCGGCCCTGTGGGGAGTACTTTGGCGGTCGCGGCAGAGCCGGAAGCTCACGGAGAAAGACACGATCGTGCTAGCTGACTTCACCAACACTACCGGCGATCCTGTATTTGACGACACGCTCAAGCAAGCGCTCACGGTGCATTTGGAGCAGTCGCCCTTTCTGAACATCCTGCCACAGCAGACTGTGGACGATACATTGAAGCTGATGGGACGTTCACCGGGCCAACATCTTACGCGCGAAGTTGCGCGCGACCTATGCCAGCGCACGGGGAGCAGGGCGATGCTTGCGGGCTCAATTGCGAGCCTGGGCAGTCAATATGTGATCGGGGTGAATGCCGTGGATTGCCAGACCGGCAACACCCTAGCCCAGGGGCAGGTGACGGCTGACAGCAAAGAGCTTGTGCTCACGGCGCTGGGAGAGACAACGTCAGAGCTACGGAAAAAGCTGGGAGAATCGCTCAGCACCATCCAGAAGTTCGATACTCCCCTCGAACAAGCTACAACGTCTTCATTGGAGGCGCTTAAAGCCTACACTCTGTCGAGAGAGACCATGAACGAAAAGAGTGAGGTGGCGGCGATTCCGATGATGAAACATGCCATTGAACTCGATCCCAATTTCGCGTTGGCCTACGCCAAAATGGGGATCATGTACTCCAACATCGGCGAAGCAACCCTGGCCAGCCAGTATTCGCAAAAGGCATACGACCTGCGCGACCGGGTGAGCGAGCGGGAAAAATTCCGGATCACGGGTAGCTATTATAGGGTTGTGACAGGAGAACTCGAGAAAGCAGTTCAGACCTACGAGTTGTGGGCGCAGAATTATCCGCGCGACTCCATGCCCCATGGCTATTTGGGATTCTTTCACTCGGTGGGGGGACAATACGAAAAGTCAGTCGCCGAAGAACTCGAATCAAACCACCTTGGTCCAGACGCCGCCCCTAATCTGGAGAACCTGATGCTCGCTTATGCTGCCCTGAACCGTTTCGATGAGGCCATAGCAATCTACCAGGAAGCAACGGGACACAAGCTCGATCACGAAGGCCTGCACGTTTACCGCTATGGACTTGCCATGGTGGAAGGCGATGCAGCTGAGATGGAACGGCAGGTGGCGTGGGGCGCGGGCAAGCTGGGCGTGGAGGACATGTTCCTATCCGCCCAATCCGACACCGAAGCTTTCTCAGGCCGATTCGGGAAGGCGCGGGAGCTTTCGCGGCGGGCAGTGGAATTGGCCCGCCGGAACCAACAGAACGGGACCGCGGCTGGGTGGCAGACGAACCTAGCCCTTCGGGAAGCGGAGGTCGGTCTTTTCGACCAGTCGCGGAAAGATGCAGCCGCAGCTTCGGCATTGTCCTCAGACCGTTTCACACAGGTTCTTAGAGCGTTAGCCCTGGCTCGCGCCGGTGATTCCGCCGGGGCGCAGAAGATGGCGGACAATGTGGCCAAGGAGTTTCCTTTGGATACAGTAGTACATAGCTACTGGTTACCCGCTATCGGTGCTTCCCTTGCGCTCAATCGGCATGAACCAGCCAAAGCCATCGAACTGCTCCAGCCGGCAGCTACTTACGAGCTCGGATTAACTAGCCCCAGCTATATGGGGTCTCTGTATCCGGTTTATGTGAGAGGTCAGGCATACTTGCTGTTGCACCAGGGCGACGAAGCAGCTGCGGAGTTCCAAAAATTCCTCGACCACCGCGGCATCGTGTTCAACTTTCCGCTCGGCGGGCTCGCCCATCTTGGCCTCGCTCGCGCCTACACTCTCTCAGGCGACACCACCAAAGCGAAAACTGCCTACCAGGATTTTTTCGCCCTCTGGAAAGACGCCGACCCCGATATCCCCGTCCTAAGAGAAGCCAAGGCGGAGTACGCGAAGCTGCAGTAAGCCCCCGTAAAGCGAGAGCTTTCGATTGTTGGCGTAATAGTGCGCCGTGAAAAGGCGCTGGACTTCAGCGGGTGTAACTCCCCGCCCGGGCAAAGTCCTCCCGCCCATACCAGCAGGAGGATTTCATTCCGAAGAGGAAGAAGCCAGCCTGCCGGGAGCGCACCGGATCGATGCGGAAGGGGTGGTGCCTGGGCCTTCCCCGGAGGTCTATGCCTTCTATCGCGGCACCACCCAGCGGAATCTTTATCGCATCCCTGTTCCCTGAGCCCGCTCGAATCGCGTTACTCGGAGTCTGGTGATTTCAACCGAACTTCGGTCCCGCTTACGACCGCGCCGGTGCCAGTATTGATCCATGTAGTCATACGCCCGTCCGGAGCGATCACGAAATCGTAGTTGTTGCCGTCGGATTCGGCTAAGGTCGCGGTGCAGTCGGGGTTTACCGTGTAGGTGCCGGTCACCGTCACGCCCCTCATGATCGTGCCGTTCACGCTCAAAGTAAAGGTTGCAACGGTGTGTCCCCGTCCGTCGTAGGTGTGCTCTCCAACCGCGGCAATTGGGCCGACGCCCACGATCGTTCCCGTTCCGGACACCACGTAGGTCCCGCGAAGAGTTGCGTTCCCGAGTGGGCACTGTGCATCGGCCGCCCTTAGAGCCTGAGGTGCAAGAGCAGCCGTGAAGGCCACCAGCGCGAGCAGGTTCCGGTTCAACAGCGATTTCCAAAGGTGTGTCATGTTTGGGTTCCTCCTGCCTGTATTCCGGGAATGGCAGGGGAAAAGGGTCATCGCCGTCAGATTTCTTTTGTAGAATGACTGCTGGAATGACCAGCGACCGTCCACAGGACATCAGCGGGTTGATTGCCGCCTGGGGAAATGGTGATGAACAGGCGTTGAGCCAGTTGATGTCTTACGTGTACCCTGAGCTGCGGCGAATCGCCAGACAGCAATTGGCGAAGCGGCGGCAGGACCAAACTCTGGAGTCGGCCGCTTTAGTTAATGAGACTTACCTCAAATTAGTTCGTGCCGGCGCCATCCCTTGCGAAAATCGAGTCCACTTTCTCGCTCTCTGTTCCCAAATGATCCGGCGCATTCTTGTGGACCACGCGCGCGGTCGTGGGTATGCGAAACATGGCGGCAACGTTCTCCGAGTGCCCTTGGATGAAGTCTTTCTGGGCACGCAAGCCCGGGGAATCGAATTGCTCGCCTTGGATCAGGCGCTGTCATCGCTGTTCACGATCGATGCGCGCAAAGGCCGCGTAGTAGAGCTGCGCTACTTCGGCGGATTGAGTGTTGCGGAAACCGCGGGGATCCTGGGAATTTCGCAGGAGACCGCTAAGCGCGACTGGAAGATGGCTAAGGCATGGCTGTTCGGCGAGCTTACGGGAGAGAAAGACAAGTCAACAGGCTGATTTATGGTTTCGCATACTCGATCGCGCGCGTGCCCGCGGTACGCCTTTGCCGACAATCCGTCCGGAATAGTAGGAGCACTGCAATTCGCTCCTTGGGGCTATAATGGCGCGCGGATGGCCCTCACCTCTGGCTCAAAACTCGGCCCCTATGAGATTCTCTCTCCGCTCGGCGCGGGCGGTATGGGAGAGGTGTATCGCGCTCGCGATACGCGGCTCGACCGGGATGTGGCTGTCAAGGTTCTGCGAACCAGTCTGTCTTCGGATCTGTCCTTACGCCAGCGGCTGGAGCGCGAAGCCAAAGCGGCCTCGAAGCTCTCTCACCCTCACATCTGCACATTACATGACATCGGTCATCAGGACGGCGTGGACTTCCTGGTCATGGAACTTGTCGAAGGAGAAACGCTGGAGCACCGGCTCATCAAGGGACCTTTGCCGCCGGAGCAAACCGTCCGCGTTGCCGCGCAAACCGCCGATGCGCTAGCCAGGGCGCACAAGATGGGCTTCACGCATCGCGATCTGAAGCCGGCAAACATCATGCTGACCAAGACGGGCGCCAAGCTGATGGATTTCGGCTTGGCGAAAGCATCTGGCCCGGCGCCTTTGGCAGATGTGCTGACTGAAATGACGGCGGAGCAGGCGAAGTTAACTGCCGAGGGAACGATCATAGGAACATTCCAATATATGGCGCCCGAGCAACTGGAAGGGAAAGAGGCGGACGCGCGCACGGACATTTTCGCGCTGGGAGAAGTGATTTACGAAATGGCGACGGGGAAGCCGGCGTTTGCCGGGAAGAGCCGAGCCAGTCTGATCGCGGCCATTCTTTCGTCCGAACCACAGCCCATGACGGCTTTGCAGGGGATGACGCCGCCGGCGCTGGAGCGAGTGGTTAAGAAATGCCTGGCGAAAGATCCCGACGAACGTTGGCAGAGTGCGAGCGATCTGGCGGCCGAACTGCACTGGATCTCGGAATCGGGTTCGCAGGCGGGAACGGCCGTCCCGGTTCCTGTGAGGCGCAAGGGTTGGGAGCGCGCCGGTTGGTTAGTTGCGGCTCTCTTGTTGTTAATCGTGCTGGGCGGAGCAGCGGTGTGGTGGCTGGGGACGCAGCAATCTCCGCGGGCGATGTATTTCAATAGTCCCGTCACTCGCCCCGCCAATGACATCGCTTTGTCACGCGATGGGCGGACCCTGGCGATGGTGGCGTATTGGGATCAGACCAGCAAGTACATGCTCTGGACACACCAAGTGGGAGGCCGCGGCGCGACCCCTGTGCCGGGAACGGAAGAAGCCGCGCATCCTTTCTGGTCACCGGACGGCCGATCCATTGCGTTTTTCGCTCAGGGGAAGCTTAAGAAAGTAGATCTGTCATCGGGAGGATCAGCGCAGGTGTTGTGCGATGCTCCTCACGGCCGTGGCGGAACCTGGAACAGAGAGGGAACGATTCTCTTCACCCCTGACTTTTTCGGCGGACTATATCGGTTGTCATTAGCGGGCGGTGCGCCGGTGGAAGTGACCAAGCCGGATGCGGCTCGCTTCGAAGCCAGTCACCGTTGGCCCGTTTTCATGTCTGACGGACGGCACTTCCTGTATCTGGCGGCAAACTTCTCGGGACACTTTGAAACGAACGAGATTTTTCAAGGCTCGCTGGATTCGAGCGAGAAGCGGCCCATTGTAAGCGCCAGTTCGAACTTCGCCTATGCCGACCCAGGCTACCTGTTGTACATGCGGGACAATGCTTTAGTGGCGCAGCGGTTTGATTCCAGGAAATATGTGCTCAGCGGTGAACCCCGCACCATCAGCGATGAAGTGCAGTACTTTCCCCAGACCGACCTTGCCCTTTTCGATGTAGCGGGCACGGCGACTCTGGTTACGCAAACGGGAAAAGGCGCGGACAAGTCGCAATTGACATGGTTCAGCAGAAATGGCGGGCAGACGGGCGCGGTCGGAGCGCCGGGAGGATTCGCCAATCCGAGCATCTCCGCGGACGGACGGCGGTTGGCCTTTGAGCAGACGGATAGCGACGGTCGCCACATCGATGTCTGGATTCACGAACTGGCAACCGGTGGGACGACGCGTTTGACGTTCGGTCCGGGGCTTAACGAGATCCCCATCTGGAGTCCGGATGGCAAGCGGATCGCGTATGGTTCCAGTCGCAAGCTGAACTTCTCTGCCTACCTGAAGAACGCCGACGGGTCGGGGTCGGAACGGGAGATCGCCGACTTGGGCGGCCAGACAGAAGGCATCTGGGATTGGTCGCGCGACGATAAATACGTCCTCGCCCGGAAGGATAACGAGCTGTGGTATTTGGCATTGCCGGATTTCCAGGCCAAGCCGTACCTGCAACCGAAATGGATCGTGCGCAATGCGCGGTTTTCGCCAGATGGGAAATGGGTGGCTTATGCCTCGAATGAGACGGGAAACTGGGAGGTCTACGTTTCGCCCTTTCCGAGTGGAACCAGCAAATGGCAGGTGTCCAGGGGAGGCAGCGAGCCGCGATGGAGGGGGGATGGCAAGGAGCTGTTCTATTTATCCGCCGAAGGGAAAATGATGGCCGCGCCGGTGAAGTTGGGAACCAGCTTCGAAGCCGGGCCGCCCGTGGTGTTGTTTCAGACCCACCTGCGACAGCCAATTTCTGCCCAGGACGTGTTTTCCTATGATGTAACCGGCGATGGACAGAAGTTTCTGATCAACACAAAAGTGGATGAGCCCAATGCGGCGCCGTTGTCGGTCATCCTTAACTGGGCTTCGGAGATGGAGAAATAAAACTGGCTGCGCGACCTCAAGCATCTTAGCGATCGGGCGCTCGCAATCCGGCGTTCGCAATCCCGTAGCATCGGACAGCAGCACGCGGACGAGAACTTGCCCTCACGGTTTCCACACTCCTACATGCTCCAACAGTTCCTCTAATTTGGCTTTCTTGAGGATTTCTTCCACCGCCGCGTGATCGATGTGCGGAGCGATTGGCGTTTCGCTTTGCGCGATGGCGTAGGCGGTCACGGCCACAATCGCTTCCCCTCCCTTGAAGTCCAGCGTATCGACTTTGTCAAGCGTGTCGCTCGATTTGTGATGGATTTCGAAATAGTGCGACATGTCCACCCATAAGTCCAGGGCGGGAATTCCCTGCAACATGAAGGGACCGTGATCGGTGTCGTAGGTTGTATCGAGTGAAAGATCGCCGCCGTTCAAATCTTTCAACAGACCGTCGCTCCAGGGCTGCATCGATGTCTTCAGATCCTCGCGGCCTTCCACTTTCCATCCCTTCGGATGTCCCGCACCATTATCGGTATTCAGAACGGCCACGCATTTGTCTAACTCGCTCTTGTGGGTCTGGGTGTAGGCATACGATCCGAGCAGCCCCTGTTCTTCCCCGCCCCAAAGCGCTAGACGAATGCTGCGCCGCGGCGCTTTCCCCAGCAACATCAAGGCGCGCCCGACTTCGAGAACGCCGATCGCGCCGGTCCCGTTGTCCTGCGCGCCCGTGCCGAAGTCCCACGAGTCCAGGTGCGCGCCGATCAGGATCCACTCGTCAGGCCGCTCGCTGCCCCGAATCTCCGCTACGACGTTATTGACGGTCGTCTCTCCCGACGTCTTATTTGCAATCGTGAATTGGATGGTGACCGGCCCGCGCTCCAGTTCTCGCTGCATGAGCTTCGCATCTTCCATGCCGATCGCGGCCCCAGGCAGCGGAAGCAACTTCGCACCCCACAGGCCGTCACGCGCATTCAAGACATTGTTTTTCTCGCGATCCGCCGTGATCACCGCCAGCACGCCCGCTTTCTGAAATGTGAGCCACGCTGACTCCAGCTTCGGCAAAGCCTTCCCGTAGCCTTCCGCCATGATCTTGGTCGTATCCAGAAAAACAATCTTTCCTCGCAGTTCCGCTTCCCGGGATCGCAAAATGTCCGGCGCTACGTCTGCGACCGCTACTACGTTGCCGCGTACTCCTCCGGCCGGAGTTGCTGGCGCCCACCCCAACGATGCAACATTCAGCGGACGCGACAAAGGCGCGATCATCGCCCCGCTCGCCGTTCCTCGCTGCCAGCCGGCTGGAATCGTGAACGGCTCCAGCCGCACATTCTCGATCCCATAGCTGCGAAACTTCGCCGCCGCCCATTCCGTCGATCGCACGTAGGCCGGAGAACCCGTCAACCGCCCGCCGATGCCGTCCGCAAGTTCTCCTAGAGTTGTCATCGAGGGCCCGTTGTAAATCGAAGCCGCCAGCCGATCCGTCACCGGTTTCATTTCCGACGGCTGCTGCGACCACGCCAGAACCGGGATCGTCCACGATACCGCCAATGCAATTGCACGACGCAGATTCATTTTTCCTCCTGCCCAAGAAAATAGCTCTCCCGATCGCGGGCGAATGGGCATTCTCTACGAACAGGGCCCGCATAGCAAACGCACGCCCGTCATCATTCCAGCACTCCCACGCTCCCACTCTCATGCTAGACTCGCGATGAGCCACCAACCTTGCGGATGCGCATCCTCACCCGCTACATTCTGCGAGAAGTCGTCTCCCACGCCTTGATCGGCGCGGCGGTTTTCACCTTCGTTCTTTTCACGCGCGACTTGGGCCACATCCTCGAACTGGTAGTGCGCAACAGCGCCCCGTTGCCCAGTGTTGCCCAAATCTTTTTCTTCACTGTGCCGGTTGCGCTCACTTACACCATTCCCATGGGCGTGCTCGTAGGCATCCTCATCGGACTCAGCCGCCTGGCCGCGGACAGCGAAGTCACCGCCATGCGCGCCAGCGGCCTCGGCGTGTGGACATTTCTGCGTGTGATCTCAATCTTTGTGCTGGTAGCCTGGTTGCTTGCTCTCGGCAACAGCGTCTATCTCGCGCCGCGATCACTAGCTGTCCTCGGACAACTCCAGAACCGCCTCAAGTCTTCTCAGGTTTCTTTCGAAGTCCAGCCCCGCGTATTCTACGAGGGATTCCCGAAGATCGTCCTCTACGTGCAGGACGTCAAGGCCATGTCCGGCGGAGCCCTCTGGAAAGGCGTGTTCCTCGCCGATTTGAGCGATCCGTCCTCGCCCCGCATCAGCCTCGCGCGCGAAGGCCTGCTCGTCAGCCAGGGGCCCGATACTCTGGATTTGCATCTCACCAAGGGTTCCACGCACGAAACCGATCCCAAAAATCCGGATCAGTACCAGATCTCCACCTTCCAGACCACTGACATTCCCATCCGCATTCCCGCGACACAAAACGGCCAGGAGCACGAACCCACGTCCCTCGGTGAGATGAAGGTTGCGGACCTTCTCCGCAGCGCGCAGACCGGCGACCCCGTCACTCGCCGCTGGCACTTGATCGAATACCATCGTCGCCTCGCGCTGCCGACCGCCTGCATCGTCCTGGCCCTGGTCGGCATTCCTCTCGGCCTCTCGTCGAAGAAAGGCGGCAAGTCCAGCGGATTTGTCCTGACCATCCTGCTGGTCTTCTTGTACTATTCGATCTCTTTGATCGGAGTGTCTTTCGCGCGCCAGGGACGCCTCTCTCCAGCCGCCGGTGTTTGGCTCGCCGACCTCGCGTTTCTTCTCGGTGGAGTTTTTCTGCTCTGGCAGTCGGAGCGCCGCCCGATCGACCTGCTTGCGCTTCGCTCATGGTTCAAAGCGTCGAAGTGCACGGTCTCGAGGCTTAGGGCTTCGATGTTCCCATCCACAACGCCCAGCCAGGCAGCTCCAGATCTGGCTCTGGCTCTGGCAACGAACGGTGCGTCGCCCCGCCCGCGAGCTCGCGAGAGCATCGCACTCCGCCTGTTCCGGCGCCGGCGCTTGTTCAATATTCATTTCCCGACCATTCTGGACGATTATGTGCTGCGCGATTTTACGCTCTATCTCACCATGATCGTCGCCGCTTTCCTGATGCTCCTGTTGGTGTTCACACTGTTCGAGTTGCTGGGCGACATCCTGCGGAATCAGGTCTCACCGCTTACGGTGGGGGAATACTTGCTGAACGTAGTACCGTATTTTTTGTACAACACCACGCCTCTCAGCATGCTGCTGGCGGTGCTGGTCACCTTCGGACTGCTGCAGCGGTCTAACGAAATAACGGCGATCAAGGCCACCGGCATCAGTCTTTACCGTCTTATCATTCCGGTTCTGATCGTCTCCTCGCTGGTCGCCGGTGTGCTCTTTCTCTCGGACCAGATCTATCTGCCCTATACCAACAAGCGCCAGGACGCGCTCCGCAACCGCATCAAAGGCAAACCCGCGCAAACCTATCTTCGGCCCGATCGCAAGTGGATCTTCGGCCAGCACTCCGACATTTATTACTATCAATTCTTCGATCCCGACCGCGATGTTTTCGGCGGCGTCTCCGTGTTCCAGTTCGATCCGCACACTTTCCAAATCACGCACCGCATCACCGCCGACCGCGCGCACTGGTCAGAGGCCATGGGCCGGTGGGTTTATGAGCAAGGATGGGAGCGCAGCCTGAGTGGACCCGCCATCGAAAGCTACCGCAAATTCGATGTAGCCACCTATCCCGAACTGGCGGAAGCGCCTGTCTACTTCAAAAAGGAAATTAAACAATCGTCGGAAATGAGCTACGACGAACTGCACCGCTACATTCACGATCTGGAGCAGAGCGGTTTTGACGTGGTGCGCCTACGCGTGCAGTTGCAAAAGAAAATTGCCTATCCTCTGATCACGCTGGTGATGGCCATCCTCGCCATTCCCTTCGCGCTTTCCGCCGGCAAGCGCTCTGCCGTGGCAGGGGTTGCCACGGCCATCGGAATCGGCGTTGTCTATTGGACGATCTCGGGCCTGTTCGAAGCGATGGGGAATTTGAGCCAGCTCCCGCCCGCGGTCGCTGCCTGGTCTCCGGACTTGGTCTTTGGATTTATCGGAGGCTATCTGATCCTCCGCATGCCAACTTAATTGAACCATTTAATCATTGAGCCATTGAATCATTAGGCATTGAAACCTAATGGGAATTCCGTTTTCAATGATTCAATGGCTCAATGACAAAATGATTCAGTGACTCACCTCGCCGCCATCCCGCTTGGCCCCAGCGGACTGGTCACCGTGGATGCGCTGCTCATTGATCCGCTGGTCGTACTCAGCGTAAAGGCGGAAATGTTACTCGAACCGCTGTTCGACGTGTAGAGGAACTGACCGCTCGAGTGGATTGCCAGCGCCACCGGCTGCGATCCGGTCGGCAGGTTCGCTGGGGTTTGCGCGGTCAACACCCCCGTCGTACCGAAGATGCGATACCCAAAGACCTGGCTCGAGCCCTCGCACACAACGTAGAGAAAGCTGTTCGTCGGATCCACGACGATACCCACTGGGTTCTGCCCCGTTGAAGTGGGCGACGTTCCGACTGGAAGCGTCTTCGCGTTGTCCACATCGCTCTGCGAAGTGCAGACTGCATTGATAACCGTGCACACCTGGAAAGCATCCAGCGCCCCAGACGCATTCCCTGCAGCGCCAACATATACAAACACGCCACCATTATTATTCTGCGCCGCCACATTCGTGTTAACCGCAAGCACCGACAATGGGTCGATTGTCGAGGTGGCATAAGGCGAACCGATTTTCTCCGTCAGGGTGCCATCGGAACCGACGCCGTACACACTCAACGTATTGTCATTATGGTTAGCGGAAAGATCCTTGCTGCTTGCTACGAAGAGAAGTTCCTCGGCGGGAGAACTGATCGTAATGGCCGAAAGCGCGGTAGGAACTCTGGGAAGAACAAAGCCGAGATCAGCTGCGCCATTGTTGACCAGCGTCAAGGTCGTCGATCCTGGTTTCGTGCTGAACACATATAGTTCCGGAGACAATGGCGGGCTTAAGGCCTGATTTCCCGCCGTGATGACGTACAGGAAATTCCCGCCCGCGTCGCGCGACATGGCTATGGCCGTATCTCCAGCCGTCACCGTCCAAGCGGTGTTCGCCGCTCCAAAAGTCCCGTCGGACTTCACTGAATAAGACGAAATGGCACCCTGACTCAGAACAAACGCCGTCGCGCCCGTCGGGTCGAGCACAATTTCCAGCGGAAGTCCGCACGTGCTCCCCGTTGCGCACGTACTGGCATTCGAATTGATCAGCGACAGGTTCCCGCTGTTTAAATCGATGGCGAAGGAACTCACGGCGTTCCCTGTCCCGTTGCTCCCCTGGGTCAGCACATACAGGAGTCCCGAGGGCCGGGATGAGGAACTGCCACAATTCACCAGAAACAAACTCAGGGCGCAAATGGCCGCGAGCGCAACGACTCCGCCTATTTTCTTCGACATCTGTTCTCCCAAGGGGTCCCCGATCGGCGCGCTTTTCGCCGATTGGGGTAGTCAGCCGCTTCCCGTCCGCAGGCAATGCCCTGCCAGCCGTCACGGAGACTGAAGCTTGTGGCTGAAATATATTTGTGTATCAGGAATGGGCGGGAAGAGCAAACCCCTGAGCTGCCGGAATCCGGATTTCAACCTCTAACCCACCCTCTTTGCGGTTGGATGCGCGAAGTTGCCCGCCGTGCAGCCTGATCGCCCGGTCCGCGATCGAGAGGCCCAGACCCGCCCCGCCGGTCTGGCGGTTGCGAGCATCGTCCAGCCGATAAAAGGGCTCAAATATCTTTTGCAGCGCTTCGTCTGGAACGCCCGGACCGGAATCAAGCACGCGAACCACAATTTCTTCGCCAGTCGCGGACAGCTGCCGCTCCAGTCGCACCTCCACCGTTGTGCCTTCAGCAGTATAGCGCGTTGCGTTCCTTACCACGTTTTCAACCGCGCTCCGTAACAAGTCTGGGTCGGCTTCGACCAGAAATTCATCCGCGGCATCGGATGGCGGATCGACTTGAGAAGTAACGCGGCAGCCCCGCCCCGGATTTTCGTACTCGGCGTCGCGCGCCACTTGCTCCACCAACTCCCGCAGGGATAATTTGGTCTTTCTTATGCCGTCGGTCCCCGACTCCAGCCGCGAAATTGTCAGCAGCCGCTGGATCAGCTGATTCAACCGATCGGCTTCCAGTTCGATTCGGTTCAAGGAACTTTCGAGTTCCGGCGCAACTTCCGGGTCGACTTCTGAAGCAGCCCGCTGCCGCGCCAATCCCAGCGCCACGCTCAGCCGCGCCAGCGGGGATCGCAATTCGTGCGAAACATCTTTCAACAATCGCGATTGCGAGTCCACCAGCCCTTCGATGCGTTCAGCCATGCGGTCAAAATCGCGCATGAGTTCCGTCAGTTCATCGTGACGTCCGCGCACCGGCGCGCCTGTGCGCGCGCTCAAGTCGCCCGCCGCCAGGCTTTGGGCCGCCTTCCGCAGACGCGTCACCGGACTCGTCATCGACCACGCCAACAGATAGCACATCAGTCCCGACGAAATCACCGCGATCGTGAGTCCCAGGCCCGGTATGTCATGCGGCCCGAAAAATACTCTCGGTCCGGGCGGCAACTCCAAAACCAGCGTGTACCGTTTCCCGTCGAGCGTTAGCGCCTGTCGCAAAATGCGGTCGGGTAGCAGACTATCTATCCATCCACGGTGATGCGGAAGGCCTCCGTGCGGTGCGCCGCCATGCGGCGGAACCCCCTGCCGGGTATCTTCGATCCAGGGTGGCACCGTGCGTCCAGAAAGTTCGTGGCCCGACGGATCAAAGACGAATGCCCGCACGTGCTGCGTGTGCAAAAGCTCTTCCAGATAGTCATGGGCGCCGCGCTCTCCACCACTCTGATAGGCATTCACCGCCTCCGCCAAAATTTGCGGACCCTGGCTCTCGATCCCATGCCGCGCCGGACGCATGGCAATCGTCACCAGGATCGCCAGCACCAGGAACAATGCCTGGGCGGCCCAGAATGACAGGAAAATCCTCAGGAAAAGGCTTCTCATTATTAATTATTTACTATTTTGCTCGATTATTTCTTCGCCTTCGTCGCCGGCCGCGCAAACATGTACCCCACTCCTCGAATCGTCTTGATGTGGTCTCCGTCCTCTTCGGAGTCGCCCAACTTTCGCCGCACCTTGCTGACGTGCATGTCAATGCTGCGATCAAATGGCATGAACTTCCGGCTGAGCACGGCATTTACCAACCGCTCCCGCGTCACCACTCGCCCCGCCTCGCGCAGCAGAACTTCCAGCAGATTGAATTCCACCGAAGTCAGATCGACCGGTTGCCCCGCTCGCAACACACTTCGCGTCGCCGGATCCAACTCCACGTCGCCCACACTCAATACTTCCGGCACCCCGTCCGCGGGCCCGGCCGGCTTAGTGCGCCGCAGGATCGCGCGGATTCGCGCCACCAGTTCCCGCGGGTTAAACGGCTTCGGAAGATAATCATCCGCCCCGATTTCCAATCCGACGATACGGTCCACGTCCTCGCCGCGCGCCGTTAACAGCAGCACCGGAATTTTCGACACGCTTCGTATCCGCCGCAGCACTTCGAAGCCATTGATCCCCGGCAGCATCACGTCCAGCACCACCAGCGTATAGTCGCCGGTCAGCGCCTGTTTCAGCCCCTGTTCGCCGTCATGGACGGCCTTCAGGCTGAATCCCTCGGCGGTCAGATACTCCTGCACCAGAGCGCACAATTCGACGTCGTCATCCACTACCAGCACGTGATCCATTCTTCTATTCATTCAACACCTTCGCCTGGTTCGGCGCGGTAAAGATTTGTGATTACTCGGGAAAGGTGCTATTGCCTTCTAGCTGTTGGCCTTTAGCTAAGAGCCAAAGGCCAAAAGCCAAGAGCGTCTTTCCGCTTTACAAAACTTTACCGCGCTTGACCGACTCTTTACGCCATATTTTCGAGAACAGTGTTCATATCTGCATAGATAGATGTTCGGGCTGCCTCCGGACGCCAGGAGATCAAACAATGAAATCAACTCGTATCCGCATTCTGACCATCAGCGCCGCTGTAATACTAGCGGTAGCCGCTGCGATTGCGCAGGGCATGCACGGTATGCACGGTCATGGTGGCCCCGACGGCGACTTCCACCACATGCTCGCATTTTTCACCGATAAACTCGATCTGACCACCGATCAACAGGCCCAGGTCAAGGCAATCTGGGAAAAAGAGAAACCTAACCTCGAACCGCTGATGAAGCAGATGCACCAGAACCATGCCGATATGCGCGCCCTCGAGGCCAGCGGTCCTTTCGACGAAGCCAAGACCCGCGCGCTCGCCACGCAAAATGCCCAGACCATGATCGAAGTCGAAGTTCAGCACGCCCGCATTAAGTCCGAAATGGTGCAGGTCCTGACCGCCGATCAGAAAGCGAAGCTTGCTCAGTTCGAGGCCAAGCATCAGCAACACATGCAGGAACACATGCAAGAGCACATGGGGTCCAAGTCGGACTAATTTTCCAGTAGAGACGGGGCTTGCCCCGTCTCCGCATGCGCCGGCAAACTGAAGGCAAAGGCGCGAAAAGTTAGGCTAGCAAGAGACGCGGCAAGCTGCGTCTCTACAGAAAAGTCTCTCTCCTTCCGGGTGGGGAACGGAACCTCCGTCCCCGCCCGGCTTTTTAAAAAAGCGGAGAAACAATATGGAACGCGCCGACCTGCTCTATTCGGGATTGATGTTCGCCGCCGGCATGCTGTCCCTCTGGACCGCGCTGCTGCTCACCGCCACCTTCGTTGCCCTCGCACCCACGCTCAGAAAGTCCGCACCCGGCGCTGCTACAATCTCATCTACAAGAAGTCACGCTCCTACGCATCATGGTGCCGAAGAATCTACGCCCCCTGGTTCCCTATCTGAAGCGCTACCGCAGCGGTCTGTTCTGGGGCGGCCTCTGCGTTCTATTCAATAACGGAGTCTGGATTCTCTTCCCGCAAGTGATCGGTCGCGCGGTGGACGCTCTAAGTCACGGCGTGACCCGGCAGAAACTTCTCACCTACTCCCTGCTCATCCTCACGATCGCGCTGATCAAGGGTATCTTCCAATTTTTGACGCGTTGGGTGGTCATCGGAATTTCGCGCGATATCGAGTTCGATTTGCGCAACGACTTGTTCGCGCACCTTGAGCGCCTTTCCTACTCCTACTACCAGCGCAACCGCACCGGCGACATCATGGCCCGCGCCACCAACGACCTCAACGCCGTCCGGATGCTGCTCGGCCCCGCCATCATGTATTCGGCCAACACCATAGTCTTCACCGCCGGCGCGCTCGCCTTCATGCTCGCCATCAGCCCCAAGTTGACGCTCTATGCTTTTCTGCCGCTGCCCATCGCCAGCATCGTCATACAGTATTTCGGGCGCCGCATTCACGAGCGCTTCGAACGCATTCAGGCCATGTTTTCGGACATCTCCGCCCGCGCTCAGGAAAACTTCTCCGGCGCTCGTGTCATCCGCGCCTATGTGCAGGAACAAGCCGAGATCGCCGCTTTCGAGAACGCTAACCAGGAATACATCCGCCGTAGCCTCGGCCTGGTCCGCCTGATGGGAATGCTCTGGCCGACGCTCGAACTCATGCTCGGCGCCGCCGTCGTCATCGTCCTCTGGCTTGGCGGACGAGAAGTCCTCCTTGGAAAAATCTCCGTCGGCAAGTTCGTCACCTTCAACACCTACATGGTGCAACTGACATGGCCAGTCATCGCTCTCGGATGGGTCATCAACATCTTCCAACGCGGAACCGCATCCCTGGTGCGCATCAACGAAATCATCTCCCAGCAACCCGAGATCGTCGATGAGTTCGCGTTAGCTTTTGCCAATGGAGCGACGGGCGCCCCGCCCGTCCACCCGACCGCCGACGCCGAAATCCAAGGCGAAATCGAATTCCGCAATCTAAGCTTCGCCTACAACGGCACCTCGGTCCTAAAAGAAATAAACCTCCGCATCCCCGCTGGCTCCAGCCTAGCCATAGTCGGCCCCACCGGCTCTGGCAAGACAACGCTAGTCAACCTAATCCCGCGCATCTACGACGCCGAGCCCGGCGCCGTCCTCATCGACGGACGCCCCATCCGCCAATTCCCTCTTGACTCGCTGCGCCGCCACATCGGATTCGTTCCCCAGGAAACATTCCTCTTCAGCGACACCATCCGCGAAAACATCGCCTTCGGCATAGCGCAAGAAGATGGCGAGGCGAAGCTGGACGACATCAAAGCCGCCGCCGATGCCGCCAACATCGCGCAGGACATCGAAAGTTTCCCCGAAGGCTACAACACCACCGTCGGCGAACGCGGCATCACTCTCTCCGGAGGCCAGAAACAGCGCACCGCCATTGCCCGCGCCCTTCTCCGCAGCCCCCGCATCCTCATCCTCGACGACGCCCTCTCCAGCGTCGACACCCACACCGAAGACAAAATCCTCAACCATCTCCGGGAAATCATGCGCGGACGCACCACCATCTTCATCTCCCACCGAGTTTCCACCGTCCGCAATGCCGACTGCATCGCCGTCCTCCACCAGGGACGGATCGTAGAACTGGGCACCCACGACCAACTTATCGCTCGCAACGGTTATTACACCGATCTCTATAACAAACAGTTGTTGGAAGAAGAGTTAGCCGAAGTCTAGGGAGGTTCGTGTAGGGACGGGCGCCCTCGCGAGCCTGCCCTGAGCGAAGCCGAATGGTCCAAGCTGGGCGAAGCCCGGCAGTCTGCCGGTGGCCACCGGGCTCTGGACTCGCTAGAGCCCGTGGGGCGAACACTCCCATCCGCCAACCTCCTCCGTCGCGAAATAAATGTCAAATTTCTGTCAACGAAGCTAACTAATAGTGCCCACTCATACAACCCCACGAGGAATAACTTGCTCAGACAAGGAGAAAGTAGTAATAATGGCAGTGCTTTCCAGTCCCCGATAAACCTACTGCGCCACGGAGTGACCATGCCACGTTCGTCATCGGTCTTGCTGTCCTCGCCCAGGCTTTCGACTTTCACTCTCTGCATCCTGATCCTCTCCGCCTTCAGCTTCGCTGCCGCGCCTGACCGCATCACCGGCGCGGTCGTCTCTGGTCAGCTCGTAAGGCTCTCGGCGGGCGTTCCTATGAAGGCTCAGCCGCAATACGATCGGGGACCAGTCGATCCGTCGTTCAAGCTCAGCTACATGACGCTGCTTACCGTGCCCAGCGCGAGTCAGCAGAAGGCCGTCGACCAACTCTTGGCCCAGCAGCAGGATCCACGTTCGCCTCTCTACCACAAGTGGCTCACACCCGAGCAGTACGCCGAGCGCTTCGGTCTCAGTCCCAACGACATTCAGAAGATCACCACCTGGCTCCAGACCCAGGGCTTCAGTATTCACAATGTCGCCCGCGGCCGCAATTGGATCGTCTTCAGTGGAACTGCCGCCCAGGTCGAGACCGCCTTCCAGACAGAGATTCACAACTTCGACGTTGACGGAGAAAAGCATTTCGCCAACATCACTCCGCTGTCGATTCCGGCCGCGCTCTCTGGCATCGTGACGGGAATTCGCGGACTGAACGATTTCCGCCCGAAATCGCACGCGATCCGGTCGAAACCGAACTACACCCTGCCGGTCGGCGGCGGCGACGCCTTTTTCATCGCCCCCGGTGACATCACAACGATCTACGATGTCCAGCCACTTTACACTGCGGGCATCGACGGCACCGGACAGAAGCTGGCGGTCATGGGACAGACCGACATATTCCTGGCCGACTTGAACGATTTCCGATCCGGCTTCACGCTTCCGACCATCAGCTGTACCCCGGACGCCAACGGTCTCATCACCACTTCCTGTAACACCACCAACTTTAAGTACGTGCTGGTGGGCACCGACCCGGGATCGCCTTCCCTCGGCGATCTGGGCGAGGCGGACATCGATCTCGAATGGTCGAACGCCGTCGCGCAGAAGGCGAAGATCATTTATGTCAATGCCCCTCAAACGGCCTTCGGCGTCTGGGATTCCTGGTACTACGCCGTCGACAACAATGTGGCGCCCGTCATCACTATGAGCTACGGCCTTTGCGAACTTAGCGAGGCATTGAACGGTACTACCGGTAAACTGACCTTTACGTCCGACGAACCGGAATTGAAGAAGGCCAACACCCAAGGCATCACGTTCCTCAACTCTTCGGGTGACAGCGGCGCGGCGGAGTGCGACTTTCAGACTAATTTTCCAGTGAACGGTGTTGCCGTCAGCTATCCGGCCAGCAGCCCCGAAGTCACGGGTGTCGGCGGCACGCTGATTCCCTATCCCGACTTACACCAGCGCCTTCTGGAATACGACGACAAACGGCTCCACTGGCGGCTCCGCCCTTTCATATATTCCCGAGGAAGCGTGGAACGACGCGCAGGAATGGAGCGAATTTTGTACCGCGAACCCCACTAAAACTGTCTGCACTAACAACCCTGGACTTAATTCCTGGGCAACAGCGCAGGAGAGCTACATCGGCGTTCTTGCTGGCGGTGGCGGCCTGAGTAATTGCGTCACTGAAACGGGCGGTATCTGCGCCATCCCTCCCAACGGCGGCTTCCCGCAACCGGTTTGGCAGGCGGGCCTCGTCATTCCCGGAAATTCGACCACAGTCCGCTTCTCGCCCGATGTCTCGCTGCTTGCGTCGGTGTATTGGCCCGGCTACATAGTTTGTACTCCCGCGGAAGTGGTCCAAGGCGGTACCAACACTGCCAGCACTTGCGCCCGGCGGACCGACCGGGATCGTGAATAACTTGACCAACTACGGCTTTACGTTCGGGGGTACTTCCATTTCCACCCCAGTCTTTGCCGGCATTGTGACGTTACTCAATCAATACCTCGGTAGTTCTGGGGGCTTGGGCAACATCAATCCCAAGCTGTACTCCCTGGCTGCGACTCCCGCCAACCTCGCGTTTCACCCGGTAGAAATCGGCTCCATAGGCGCTTTCTGTCCGTCCGGATCGCCCGCAGGCCAACCCGTCGCTTTGCAGTGCCCAGCCTCCGGGTTCCTTGGTTTCGACGCCTCGAACTTCGATCCGACCACTGGCTACAACCTGGCGACCGGCCTCGGCTCCGTCGATACCAACAACTGGCTGCGGCGTGGTCGCCGCCTCTGGCGACCGCGACCACGACCAACCTTAGGTTCAACCTAAACCCAGCAAATTTGGAGCCTCGGTGACCTTCACTGCGACCGTCACAACCGTCGGGACCAACGCACCCACCGGAACGGTGACTTTCAACGATGGCACCACGGCATTCAGCACAGGCACACTTAGCACAGTGTCCGGTTCTCGAAGTGGCAACCTTTGCAACCTCCGCACTCACGGCGGGCACGCGCTCCGATCACCGCCGTCTATGGCGGGGACTCGAGCAATGCGGGCGGCGCATCGGTAGTCCTGACCCAAACTATTAGCCCCAACACCTTCACCTTCCTCAGCAACGGCAGCTCATCGCACACCGTGCTCTCGGGACAGACGACTCTCAACTATAGCTTCGTGGCCACACCTACCTCGGCATCGACGTTCGCGAGTGCGGTAAGTTTCAGCTGCGGTTTCTCCCCAGCCGACCCGACTCTGACGCCCAGTGTTTGTTCCTACAGTGTTAACGGCGGTACCTCATCCTCGTCGGCGACAATCCCGGCTGGATCGAGTAAATCGACGGTCGCCATGAGCGATCCAGACCGCCGGTCCAAAC
>CAWBJV010000002.1:0-608603 GCA_963789205.1 uncultured Acidobacteriaceae bacterium | reverse complement strand
TGACGGCCATGGCGACGCCCGAGCGGATATGGATGGCCTGTTTCAACCAGTAGCTCAGCAGCGAAAGAGTGAGAAAGCCGTGGGCAATAGCGCCGCCGAAGGGCGATTCGCGCCGCGCGCGGTCCGGGTCCAGGTGAATCCACTGATAGTCCTCGGTGGCGTCGGCAAATTTCTGGATACGATCCTGGGTGACGACAAGCCAGTCTGTCGCGGGCAATTCGCGACCTTCCCACTGTTTCAAAGAATTCAGGTGGTCGATTTCAAGAGGTGGCATAGGAGTATTTCATGACGACATTAACAGACATCCCGCGCAAGACTACAAGGGGAACGGCTTTTCTGATCGAAGAGTCGACACCGCAAGACGTTTTTACTCCGGAGGATCTGAGCGAGGAGCATCTCGCCGTCGGTCGTATGGTGGACGAATTCTGGGCCAACGAAGTGGAGCCGAATCTGCCGGCGATCCGTGAAAAGAAGCCGGGCGTGGCGATGGCAGTGCTGCGGAAATCGGTGGAACTGGGCCTGACCGCGATGACGATCCCGGAAGAATATGGCGGCATGGCAATGGACTTGCCGTCCCTGATGGTGACGGCCGAACGCATGGGCCGGGACGGTTCATACGGCGGCTGGCATTCGGCACACACTGGAATCGGCACGCTTCCCATCGTCTACTTTGGCAACGAGCAGCAGAAGCGAAAATATCTGCCGAAGCTGGCCAAGGTCGAGATGCTCGCCGCTTATGCGCTTACCGAACCTCTGGCGGGATCGGATGCTTTGGCGGCGCGGACGCGAGCCGACCTTGCTCCCGATGGAAAACACTACATGCTGAATGGCCAGAAGATGTGGATCACCAACGGGGGCGCGGCCGACCTGTTCACGGTGTTTGCCAAGGTCGGGGGAAAGAAGTTCACCGCATTTCTGGTGGAGCGGAATTTTCCCGGCGTGAGCAG
Source organism: uncultured Acidobacteriaceae bacterium (assembly GCA_963789205.1). Lineage (GTDB taxonomy): Bacteria > Acidobacteriota > Terriglobia > Terriglobales > Acidobacteriaceae > Acidiflorens. Next base: position 607,656 of record CAWBJV010000002.1, on the reverse strand, counting down.
CGGGGCGGAAGAACACAAGATGGGCATCACCGGCAGCTCGACTACGGCGGTGTACTTTGACAATGTTCCGGTGCCGGTGGAGAACGTTTTGGGAGAAATCGGGCGCGGGCACGTGATCGCGTTCAACATCCTCAACATGGGGCGGCTGAAACTGGGTCCGGCCATGGTCGGGGCCGCGAAAAACGTGCTCGCGACTTGTCTGAAGTACGCCAGGCAGCGCAAGGCATTCGGCTCGACGATTTCCGAATTCGGCGCGATTCAACACAAGCTGGCAGAAATGGCGATCCGAATGTTCGTGACGGAATCGATGGCGTGGCGTGTTGTCGGACTGATTGAAGGTCAAATGCACGGCTCGTCCCCAGAATCCGCAGACAGGTCCCAAGAGCTGAAGGCCATCGAAGAGTTTGCCGCGGAGTGCTCGATGGTCAAGGTCTACGCCGCCGAGATGCTCGACTACGTGGTCGATGAAGGAGTTCAGATCCACGGCGGCTATGGATACCACCAGGACTACATGGTGGAACGCGCCTATCGCGATTCGCGGATTAACCGTCTGTTTGAGGGGACCAGCGAAATCAACCGGCTGGTGATCACGGGCATGCCGCTGAAGCGCGCAGCCCGTGGACAATTACGGCTGCTCGAAGCCGCCCGCGCCGTCCTGCAGGAGACCGAATCGCCAGGAGCGGCCGGCAAGTCCGGTGATGCGGAGCTGAGCCTCGTCCACAACGCGAAAAAGATCGCGCTTCTGACGCTGGGAGTGGCGCACGAGAAGTATGGCGCGCAACTCGAGCAACAGCAGGAGATCATCATGAATTTGTCCGACATCATCATGGAAGTGTTTGCGATGGAGTCGGCCCTGCTGCGCAGCCGGAAACTCGCAACGGCCGGTAGCGGCGTAAATGCGGCGGATGCCTGCGCCGTGTATCTGCGCGACGCTACCGCCCGGATCGAATTCTCATCGAGAACGGCGCTGAGCGCCTGCGTCCAAGGCGATCAACTGCGGCCGTACCTTTCGCGCTTGCGCGGGTACGCCAATCACGATCCCGTCAATGCGATCGCCATAAGGCGTCAGATCGCGGGGCGGTTGCTGGCGACTGAGCGGTACACGGTCTGAGCGGTACACGGTCTGAGTCGCGGGATTCGTAACGAAGGAGACAGAATGGCACCCACCAATCACAAGTTTCGTCTGGCGGCGCGACCAGTAGGGATGCCGAAGAGCAGCGACTGGACCTACGCGGAAGAACCTGTCGGAGAACCCAAGGAAGGCGAACTGCTGGTCCAGGTGTTGTACATCTCGCTCGATCCGGCGATGCGCATGTGGATCAATGACGTGCGTTCGTATATGCCGCCGGTGGGCATTGGAGAGGTGATGCGGGCGCTTGGGTTGGGGATCGTGACCGCATCGCGCAACCCGCGCTTCGAGGTGCGCGATCATGTTTCCGGATTATTCGGAGTGCAAGAGTACGCACTAACCGACGGCAAGGGAGTAACGAAGATCGACCCGAGAGTTGTTCCTCTTCCAAAGTATCTCAACGTACTGGGCATGACGGGCATGACCGCATATTTCGGGCTCCTCGACACCGGCCAGCCGAAGCCGGGGGAGACGGTGGTGGTCTCAGCTGCAGCTGGAGCCGTCGGTGCGGCGGTGGGGCAGATAGCCAAAATCAAAAACTGTCACGTGGTCGGCATCGCTGGAGGAGCCGAGAAATGCCGCTACATTGTGCAGGACCTGGGCTTCGATGCGGCCATCGACTACAAGAACGAAGACGTGAAGCAGTCACTGCGGAACCAATGCACCAAAGGCATTGACGTCTATTTTGACAACGTGGGCGGCGCGATTCTGGAGGCCGCGCTGGCCAACCTGGCGCGCGGCGCCCGGATTGTAGTCTGCGGGGCGATCTCGCAATACTGCAATACCGGTCCGATCGCGGGCCCCAGCAACTACCTTTCTCTGGTGTCGAATCGAGCCACTATGAAAGGCATGCTGGTGATAGATTATGCGGACCGCTACGCGCAAGCCGGAGCGGAAATGGCGGCGTGGATGGCAGCGGGCAAGTTGAAGTCGCGCGAGGATATTGTGGAGGGCTTCGCAACTTTTCCTGAAACCCTGCTCAAGCTTTTCAAGGGCGAGAACTCAGGCAAGCTCATGCTGAAAGTTGGCTAATCCGCTCTGGAAAAGGCGGAGACGTGGCAAGCCTCTCTACGGCACAAGGACGCAAGGATCGATGCCATTCGTTGAGAATCAAGGTACAAAGATTTATTGGGACGAACAGGGGCAAGGGGCGCCGGTTCTGCTGATCATGGGCCTCGGCTATGCGTCGGCCCTGTGGCATCGCACACGGCCGGTGCTGGCACGGCGTTTCCATACGGTGGCGTTCGACAATCGAGGTGTGGGACTGAGCGACGTTCCGCCTGCGCCCTACTCGATTGCGACCATGGCAGCGGACGCCGCCGCGGTGATGGATGCCGCCGGTGTTGCTCGCGCCCACGTTTTCGGGATTTCGATGGGCGGCATGATTGCGCAGGAATTCGCGCTGCGGCATCCGGCGAGGACACGCTCGCTGATTCTGGGCTGCACCTCGCCCGGCGGACCTTCAGCGATGCGAGCGGAGAGCCACGTGACGGACATCCTGGTGGCGCGTGGTATGACATTGGAGCAGGCGCGGGAAGCTATCGTCGCCTACATTTATGATGCGGCCACGCCGCGCGAGAAAATCGAGGAAGACGTCAGCCTGCGGCGGCGCTGGCTCCCATCGCCGGAAGGCTACATGGCACAATTGCTGGCGATTCGGGGATGGGAGAGCTACAGTCGCATCGCCCAGATTACGGCACCCACGTTAGTCATCCATGGAAAGTCGGATGCGCTGATACCGCCCGGCAATGGAGAGCTTATTGCCGCGCGGATTCCCGGTGCAAAACTCGTTCTGCTCGAGCACGCGAGTCACTTGTTTCTCACCGACCGGACCGAAGCCGCACACGAGGAAATACTCGAATTCCTTTTGTCGCATGCGGGCGGAGAGCTGGGCGCGGAGACTGGAAGCTCATGAGCGATTTAAGGGCAAAAAACCAACCCAAACCAAAATTCCCAACAGGCATAGATCATCATCAAAACAATTCATTTGATGAATTTCGCAAACGCGGATACGCTCGCGCCAGTCATGGAAGATGCGTGCGCTCTGAGACGGCCAGAGTGTGGGCTTTGTTCGTTCTCGTTCAACATATCCAGGAAAGTAAAGAAACTCGCTCGGAAACAATTCCCGCCTGAGCAGCAACGCAGGCCGGAAAGAAGCGCTTTCAGGCTGGCAAGATGTCCGGCCTTTTTGTTGTGATTCGGACAAATCCGAGGTGGGGGAATATGGCTTTCGAACCGAGCAATTTGGCTGGTCGTGCAGCGTCACGCTACGGGGCGCATTCCTGGAAGCGCGTATTCGTCCTTTCCACTATGAAGTCATTCGCATGTGTTCTTGGATGCCTCATCTTTGCTTCCCTTTTTACGCACGCGCAGGGCGTGGGCACGTCGGGAGAGATCACCGGGACTGTAACCGACTCTTCCGGTGGCCTGGTGTTGAAAGCCACTGTCAGTGTCGTCGATGCTCAGACGGGACTGAGGCGCACCGCCACGACGAATAACAGCGGTCAGTACCGGGCGGCAGGGCTGCCACCGGCCACCTACGACGTCAGCGTGGAAATGGCGGGCTTTGCGACTCAAATTCGAAAAGCCGTCACCGTCTCCGTCGGACAGACGGCGATCTCCGATTTCAAGCTCAACCTTTCTAAGGTCGCGACGATTATCGAGGTCACGGGGTAGCCGCCGGTCGTCGAAACCGAACGCGGCAGCCAGGCCGACACCATCACTCAGCAATACATCGCAGACTTGCCTGTCGATCGCCGCGACTACCTGACCTTCACCTTGCTTGCGCCAGGCGTCGCCGATTCCACCCGTTTGGCCGGCGATCAGGATTTCAGAGTCAAGCAAACCCCGCAAAGCGGTCTCTCATTTTACGGCAGCAACGGCCGCGGCAACAGCATTACCGTCGACGGCGGTGAGACCTCAGGCGACAGTGGCGGCGTCCGCCTCACCGTGAACCAGGATGTCGTCCAGGAATTCCAGATCAATCGCAGCAACTACGGTGCCGACCTCGGCGCGGCCACCGGCGCTTCGATCAACATCGTGACCAAGTCGGGAACCAACGATGTGCATGGCACGCTGTACGGTTTTTTCCGCAACGATGCCATGGACGCCCGCGACCCGTTCGCCTTCAGTTCAGCTCTGGCGAATGATCCCACCTACGCGAATTTCAACACAACTTCGACCGGCGCCCCGATCAAGAACACGCTCAGTCGCCAGCAGTATGGCGGCGCCCTCGGCTTCCCCATCCGGAAAGACAAGACTTTCTTCTTCGCTTCGTTCGAAGGCCTGCGGCAGAACTCGCAGAATTCAGTGCCCATTCTGACGGATAGTTCGATCTTCGCCGGACCCTCCGCCGCCGCAACCAGCAATCCTTTTCCGCAAACCGATCCAAGATTTGCGCAGCAGGCGATTGTTACGGCGCTGGCAAACAACCCGGCCCCCGTGCCTTGCCTCGCCGGGCTTCCAGATTTGCCTGGGCCGGAGTGCGCTTTCGCCCTCCAGGGCCTTCTGACGATAAGCCCGACTTCACCGTCGAACCCGTTCGTATCGCCGGGCCAGACCGCGATCAATGCCTTCCTCGTATCCCAGTTTGAATCCCAGGGCGGAGTCTTCGCCTACAATACCCGCGAATATCTCGCCTCCACTCGCCTCGATCACCACTTCGACGCGAGCAACCAGCTTTCTTTGACCTACCGCTACGGCCACGACCTCGAAGATTCGCCCGACGTTCAATCGCTCACCGCGTTCTCCGCCGGTACTTCCATCCACACCTACGACCATAATTTTCAAGCTGCCTGGTATCACCAGTTCAGCGCGCGCGCCCAGAACGAGGCCCGCGTGCAGTGGGATTACAACAGCTTCAACGTGATTCCGAATGAGCCCGCGCAAGCCGGCCTCCAGATTCCAGGGTTCATCAACAATATCGGCACCAATATTTTCGTCCCCAACTTCACCATCCTGCGCCGCTACGAATTCGCCGACAATTTCACCATCATCCGCGGCCATCACACCTTCAAGTTCGGAGGCTACGAACTGCTCCGCGGCAACCACACCGAGTCGCACACCTTCTTCCCCGGCCGCTGGGTCTTCGGCGCGCTCCCCGGAGGCGCGCTTAGTCCGTGCCTCGCTCCCACAACTCCCCCAGCGACCACCAACCCCTGCGGATTGTCTACATCAGGAGCCACACTCAACTCGTTGCAAGACGCCGGGTTGGGCCTGCCCGAGATCTACCAGCAGGGCTTCGGAAATGCCACCTACGGCTATTACGCCCGCCCCCTGACCGCCTTTTACGCGCAGGATTCCTGGAAGATGATGTCAAACTTCACGCTGAACTACGGCCTGCGCTACGAATTAGACACGCAGTTCGCTCCGTTAACTACCTATAAGAAAGATTTCGGCCCTCGCGTCTCCTTCGCGTGGGATCCCTTCAAAGACCACAAGACGGTCGTCCGCGGCGGCTACGGAATCTTCTACGGACCCGTCGACGCCCAAATTCCCGACGTCGACTTGAGCCTTGGAGTCGTAGGCGCAGGCCGCGCTGCGGTCGAAAACAGCACGAGCGCCGGCCAAGTCGCGAACGTCACCGGGATCTGCGGAGTCTCGCAGTTCGGCACGACGATCTTCCCCGGCACCGGCGCCAGCCCATGCAAACGCGAAATCTCCATCTACGCCGATGGCATTAATGGGGTTCCGCAACTCCACATAGCCGGCTCGGCAACCATCTTCCAAACCCTCTTTGCCGAGGGATTGATTCAATGCACCACCCCCACCGCTGGCAATAATGCATGTGTCACGCCTACAGCTGTAGCTGGCCCATTTGCAGGAGGAACGCAAGTTGGCATCGATGTAACCAACAGCGGCCCACTCTCGCCACTGCAGGTTATTTTTGTGAACCAGCCCGGCTATCGTCCTCCGATAGCGCAGCAGGCTTCCTTCGGAATTGAACGAGAGATCGGTCCTGGTTTCTCGATTTCTCTGAGCGGAATCTACACTCACACCCAGAGACTCCCGGTTGCCATCGATACCAATCTCCTGCCCGCGCCCTTCAGCACCGTAACCCTCGCTAATGGCAAGCAGGTCTCCTATCGAAACTGGAACACAACAGACCCGAACACCGGTTTCACTGCGGATCCACTAGGCGGGATCGAGGGTCAGCCATGCAACACCGTTCAGTGCTTCATCAACCCGCTGATCGTCCAGAACAATCAATACACTTCTGGTGCCTACGCGGTTTACGAGGGTGGCATCATAGAAGTCAAAAAGCGTTTCAGCGACCGCCTCACCTTGTTCGGGAATTACACCTACAGCAAAGCTTTTGACACCTCCACCGATTACAACACCGACTACGGACCCCAGGATCCCACGAACCTCAACCTCGATCGCAGCCTTTCCGAATTCGATCAGCGTCACAAGGTCGTCATCGCCGCAGTGATCAACAGCCCCTGGAGACAGAATTATCTGTCCGGCTTCCAGCTCTCTCCCATCTTCGAGGCCCACAGCGGACATCCCTTCAACCTGCTCGCCGGAGGCGAAGTCAACGGCAACAATCACGTCACCAACGAGCGCCCAATCGGAGCCCCGCGCGACACCGGCCTCGGCCCCGACTACATCGACTTCGACATGCGCCTGACCTGGGCCCACAAACTAGGCGAGAAAGCTAACCTGCAATTTACAACCGAAGGATTTAACATCGCCAACCGAACGAACTATGCCAGCGTAAACAATGAAGTAAGCCCTCTTCTCGGGTTCGAGCCCGGGTTCACGACGTTCAACGTGAAAGGGATTAAACCGGGCTCGGCCCTTCCCGGTGGTGGGGTGGCGACTCCCAGTTTCCCGCTGACCTTCACCTCCGCCTTCCCCAAGCGCCAGATCCAACTCGGCTTGCGCTTGACGTTCTGAGCAGGTGCTTCCCCGTTTCGAAGCCGCGGTCTCCCGGCAACCGGAGACCGCGGACGCTGGACTCAACGAGCGCCGCACCCTGGCAAGTCTCGGTAAATAGTCATGCCCACCCAGGAAACGATCTACGAAGTCGCGGACCAGGTCGCCACCATCACACTGAATCGTCCAGACAAACTGAATGCCTGGACGGCCACCATGGAACTGGAAGTGCGCTCCGCAGTAGAAGAGGCGGAACGGGACGACAACGTGCGGGTGATCGTGCTGACCGGGGCGGGCAGGGGATTTTGCGCCGGCGCGGACATGTCGCTTCTGACCGCCGTCGCCACCCAGGGACTGGACGAAAAGGTCGCCGGGCGAATTCAGTCCGGTGACGCCATGCAAGAAGGACTACGGCCCGACTTTCAGCGGAAGTACTCCTATTTTCTCGCGGTCGCGAAACCCGTGATTGCCGCCATCAACGGGCCGGCGGTGGGCCTGGGCCTGGTGATCCCACTCTACTGCGATCTGCGATGGGCAGCCGAGAATGCGCGCTTCAGCACGACCTTCGCGCAGCGTGGACTCATTGCGGAGTATGGCATGGCCTGGATGCTGCCGCGCATCGTGGGTCTGCCCGATGCGATCGACTTGCTCTTCTCTGCCCGGACCATCACGGCAGCCGAGGCGCTGGAAATGCGCCTGGTAAATCGCGTCTTTCCCCAGGAAGGTTTTACCGCAACCATCCACGATCAAGCAGCCCGGTTGGCCTCCAGCGTCAGTCCCCGCTCGCTGAGCGTAATCAAGCGGCAGGTGTATGCGGGAATGTTCCAGACTTTGGCGGAGTCCTTCGATCTTTCCGTTGTGGAATTAGTAGCAAGTCTACAGAGCGAGGACTTCAAGGAAGGAGTGGCGCACTTTCTGGAGAAACGCGCGCCGAAGTTCAGCGGCCGCTAGCGGAGCAAACGGGCGGCCTCGCCCGGCTCTCCACGAGCAGTCTTACCAGTGTAGAAAGCGTATCAGCCCGCCGGCGACCGAGGCGCCGATCAGTGGACCAAGAATTGGAACCGGAGCGTAGCCCCAGTCCGAACTCCCTTTTCCTGCGATTGGAAGGACCGCGTGGGCGAGGCGCGTGGGGAGGTCCTTGGCGGGATTCATGGTAAATCCAGTGGTTCCGCCGAGAGAAAGTCCGATGCCCCACACCAGGCACCCGACCAGATAAGGCCCAACGACCCCAGCCCAACCGGAGGAAATCAGCGTTCGCGAGAAAATGGCTCCCGCAACAAAAACAAGAATAAAAGTGCAGATGATTTCGCTAAGCACGTTGGCATAGAAGTTACGGATCGCGGGCACGCTGCAAAAGCACACCCGCTTGAGTTCCGGATCTTCCGTCTCCTTCCAGTGCGGTCCGAAGTGGGCCCACACCAGCACCGACCCCACAAATGCTCCCGCCATCTGCGCCAGCGAGTAGGAGACAACTTTGGAATAGCTGCCGCTGGCGACGGCTAGTCCAAGCGTGACTGCGGGGTTGATGTGGGCATCTCTACTCCCACATGCGATAGCGACAAAGACGGCCGACATCACGGCAAATGCCCAGCCGCTGGTGATGACCATCCACCCCGAACCGTGCGCCTTGGAATGCTTGAGCAAGACGTTGGCGACGCAACCGTTTCCCAGCAAAATCAAAACGAGAGTTCCCATGAACTCGCCCAGCAGTGGTGAAGTCATTTCAATATGCTCCTTGGCTTTCGAAAGTGGCATTCGAATGTGAAGGTCATTCTTCTAAGGACGGCACGGCGGGCGTCGATCCTCGGCCAGTGGTCAGGCTGACGCTGTGTTCTTGGCGTTGTACTTCCCCAGCTCCAGCTTGGCAATCAAGGCGCGATGTACTTCATCGGGCCCGTCCGCGATGCGCAGAGTGCGGATGGTGGCAAACATTTCAGCCAGAGGAACATCGCTGGAAACCCCGGCGCCTCCATGCAGTTGAATTGCCTGATCGATAATCTCCAGGGCAATGTTAGGCACAGCGACTTTGATCTGGGAGATTTCGCTGCGTGCGCCTTTGGTGCCGACTTCATCGAGCATCCAGGCGGCCTTAAGGGTAAGAAGACGGGCTTGCTCCAACATGATGCGGGCGTTGGCAATGACATCGGCGTTGCCGCCCAGGTCGGCCAGAGGCTTGCCGAAAGCTACACGATGCAACGAGCGACGGCACAGAAGTTCAAGGGCGCGTTCGGCCGCTCCCAGCGTGCGCATGCAGTGGTGAATGCGGCCGGGGCCGAGCCGACCCTGCGCAATCTCGAAACCGCGGCCCGGTCCGGCGACGACGTGGTCAAGCGGCACCCGTACGTTGGTAAAGCTAACCTCGCCGTGGCCAAACGGCGAGTGATAGGAACCAAATACGGACAACATGCGCTCGATCTTCACGCCAGGAGTGTCAAGCGGCACCAGAACCATGGAATGGCGTCTGTGCTTGGCGGCGGAGCAATCCGTTATGCCCATGAAGATGAGCAGCCGGCAATGCGGATGGCCGACTCCGGAACTCCACCATTTCCGCCCGTTGAGTACGACGAGGTCCCCCTCGATGAGGGCTGTAGCTTGCATGTTGGTGGCATCCGAGGAGGCTACATCGGGCTCCGTCATGCAGAACGCGGAACGAATCTCGCCGGCCAGTAGCGGGGTGAGCCAGCGCATCTTCTGCCCCTCCGAACCATACTTCACCAGCACTTCCATGTTGCCAGTGTCGGGTGCGTTGCAGTTGAAAACCTCGGGAGCGATCGAGGACCGACCGGTGATCTCGGCCAGAGGCGCATATTCCACGTTGGTGAGCCCGGCGCCATACTCCCGGCCGGGGAGAAATAGGTTCCAAAGACCGGCAGCCCGCGCCCTGGCTTTCAAAGTCTCCATGATCGGAGGCTGCTTCCAGCCGCGCCAGTCGGGGAGGTTCTGCAATTGCGCGCAATACTCAGGCTCCGCTGGCACGACATGCTCCTGCATAAACGCCGAGAGGCGTTGCAGATAGCTTTGGGCTTTCGGTGACAGAGAAAAATCCATTTGGTAAGCGCTCACTCCGCAGGCCCTCTAGCCTAGCGATTTCAGCAGAATTCTCCTAATGAATCCTACGAATCCTGTAATATATGCGGCGTGCATTTAAGTCAGGTCGATCTGAACCTGTTCGTGGTGCTGGAAGCCATCTATCGCGAGGGCAACATCACTCGCGCAGGCCTGCAACTGAACCTCACCCAACCCGCGATCAGCCACGCGCTGAAGAGACTGCGCGATCTGTTGCAGGATCCGCTGTTCGTCCGCCAGGGACCGCAGATGGTACCGACGCCATTCACGCGGAACATGATTGAGCAAGTGCGGCAGGCGCTGCAGATTCTGGAAGTGAACCTCAGCCAGAGTCGTAATTTTGTTCCCGAACACACGCGGCGGAATTTTCACCTGTCGCTGTGGGAATACGCTGAAGCCCTGATTCTTCCGCCGCTGCTGCGACGCCTGACGAATGCTGCCCCGGGAATGTCGATCACGACGTCACGGGTCAAGCGCAGAGACCTGGAGACCGAACTGGCAAGCGGGTCGGTCGATCTGGCCATCGACATCCCCATGACCATGAGCGATCGAATCCGGCATAAGTGGCTTCTGAATGAAACGTTCGTGGTCATTGCCCGCCCGGGCCACCCGGCGATCGCAGACAACCTCGACCTGGATACGTATTTGCAGCAGCGCCACATTCAGGTCTCATCCCGGCGTTACGGTCCCAGCCTGATTGATATCGAACTCAGCCGCAGCGGGCTTCACCGGCAGATATTTCTGCGCAGCCAGAACAATCACGCGGCCTGCATGGTCGTGAATAACACCGACATGCTTCTGACCTTACCCAAGCGCCATGCGCAACTGCTGAACGCGGGTTTGCCGAATACGGGTCTGATGAATCGGGTGTATCCCTTTCCGCTCCCAGTGCCGCGTCTCGAAGCCCACTTGTACTGGCACGAGAGTGTGGAAAACGATCCCGCAAACCATTGGCTGCGGAAAGAAATCGAGAGGGTGTTGGCCTCAGACCCCCGGCCACCGGCGACAGTACGCACCGCCAGTCGTGGGCGGCGCCGGGGCCGAGTCGACGAGGAAGCCCCAGCACGGTCCGAACGGCTGCGCGGGTAACGGCCTCGCTGTGACACGGAACTGAAAGTGGGAAAATCGAACGTTCGCAAACAGCGATTTCGTGGATACCGTCGGAATGTCGTACCCCTCTAATGGCGTTCCTTCTTTCCGCCGCCGAGCACATGCTCGTGCTGTTCTTTCTCTTCCTTATACACATCCGGGACGCCCAGACTACCTCCGGCCGGCAGATGCCAGCGGTAGCGAACAATACGCCACATTTCTTGATCCTCGAGGATTCCCTTCCAACCGGGCATTCGGCGCACCGCACGCAGTCGTCCGCCTGATTTACAATCCCCAGTTCCCCTTTTGGAGAGAGTCCCGTGATCCCACGCTATACGCGGCCAGATATGGCTCGCATCTGGAGCGACGAAAACCGCTTCCGCACCTGGCTGGCGGTCGAAGTCGCCGCGACCGAAACGCTAGCCGCCGCCGGCATCGTGCCGAAAGAAGCCGCCAAGGCAATCCACGCTCGCGCAGACTTCAGCGTTGAGCGCATCTTCCAGATTGAAGCCGAGGTCAAACACGACGTCATCGCCTTCACGACGGCAGTGGCCGAGATCGTGGGCCCGCACGCTCGCTGGTTCCACTATGGCCTGACCTCGAACGATGTGGTGGATACGGCGCAGGCGTTGCTCATACAGCAAGCCTCGTCGCTGATCGCAGGCGACCTGGAACTTCTGGCCGAGGTGCTCGAACGCCGGGCGTTCGAGTTCAAGGATACGCCGATGATCGGGCGCACCCACGGCATTCACGCCGAACCCATCACGTTTGGATTCAAAATCGCTAACTGGTATTCGGAGACGCAGCGTAACATCGCGCGGTTCAAGGCCGCCGCCGAAGATCTGCGAGTGGGCAAGTTCTCGGGCGCGGTGGGAACGTTTGCCCATCTCACGCCGGAACTCGAAGAAAAGATCTGCGCCCGCCTTGGATTGAAAGCCGCCGCAATCTCGTCGCAGGTGATTCAGCGCGACCGCCATGCCCAATACCTGGCAACGCTGGCCACGATCGCCTCGACGCTCGACAAGATCGCAACTGAGATCCGCCACCTGCAGCGCACCGAAGTCCGCGAGGCGGAGGAATATTTCAGCGAAAAGCAGAAGGGCTCGTCGGCCATGCCGCACAAGCGCAATCCCGTCAGCAGCGAACAGATCTCTGGACTAGCGCGCGTGGTGCGAGCGAACGCGCAGGCCGGATTCGAGAACGTCACGCTTTGGCACGAGCGCGATATTTCACACTCATCGGCCGAGCGAATCATCATCCCGGACTCGACCACGCTCGCCGACTACCTGCTTAATAAGACGGCTACCTTGATCGAGACCATGTTCGTCTATCCCGAGCGCATGCTGGCGAACCTCGAGAGCACACGCGGCCTCGTCTTCAGCGGACAATTGCTGCTGGACCTGGTCGAGAGCGGCGTTTCGCGCGAGGACGCGTATCGTCTGGTGCAGAGTCACGCTATGCGCGCGTGGCGAGAGGTCCTCGACTTCCATGATCTAGTCGTAAACGACCCCACGATTCGCGGACGAGTGCCGCGGGCGAAGATCGAACGCGCCTTCGACCTGAAGCGTCAGCTCAAGAACATCGACAAGATTTTCGCGCGCGTGTTTCCGAACAGGACTACCGATAAGAAGGATGCGGCATCGTCAAAGAAGAAAGTTGCAAAGCGAAAGAGATAGCAGCTGAAGGTTTTTATTCGGCGCTCTCGGCCTCTCGGCGGTGAAAAGTTCTTCCCCTACGCAGCAGTTCCAGCAGTTCAATCAACTGCTTCAGCTTTTCTTGTCCGACGTGGCGGAGCATCTCCCGGCCAAACTTTTCGAGGGGCCCATCCATTTCGCGCAGGAGCTTCAACCCGGCAGGGGTGATCTTTCCGTAGATGACGCGGCGATCGTGCCTGGCGCGCATGCGCTGGACGAAGCCGCGATCTTCCAGACGATCGAGCAGACGCGTAACGTCCGGATCGCGCGTGATCATGCGCTCGCCGATCTCGCGGCACGGCAAGCCTTCCGGCCCAGCGCCGCGCAAGATGCGCAGCGCGTTGTATTGCGTGCCGGTGAGGCCGAACTCCTTGAGCTGGGCCTCGACCTGCGTCTGGAGCGCATCGGACGTACGCAACAGCGAAAGATAGGCTTCCGCTTCTCGACTGGCGAATGGGATTTTTTGCTTGAGTTCGGCTTGCAAACCAAGGGGCATGGTGCCAGATTAGTCGTTATGACAAGTATCTGTCAAATTGACGGTGAGTTTGCTACAGTTCAGCTTTGGCGGCCTTCCAACCGCTCGATGCGGCGTTCGCGCCCCGACGCAACTCTCGCCAGGTCGCCAATGAGATCGGTGTGCCCCCGGAGGATTCGGTCGTGTTCTTTCACCGAGTTCGCCAGGCTCTGGACGTCCGCCGTCAGCAGCTGAAGACTCTCAGCCAAAGCTTCGCGTTTTTCACTCAGGCGATTCAGGCGTTCGTCAGCGGTCATGTTGAGATTTTACCTCTTTTTCCTCCCCCACCGAAGCAATGGCAACGCAACTCATTCCCTTGTAATGATTTGTAAAAGCACCCTCCGGCAACAATCCTGGACGACCCGTCGCGCATCTATTTAACTAACCGGTTAATACCGCGAGAGAGGCGGATTCCGGTAGGGATGGTAACCATGAAGAAGCAAAGACAAGTACTTGTTGTGACTCTAGTGTCGCTCGTTCTTCTGAGTATGACTGCAATGGCCTCAACCGGCCGCTACGATTTGCAGATTCAACAGACGGCCAGCCACAAGCTGCATGACGCGAAGCAGCTGCAAAGCGTAAACTCGAGCGTCGAAGATGGCATCGTCACCCTGACCGGCACCGTCAGCCTTTATCAGGACAAACTCGATGCCGCCAAGAAAGTTAAGAAGCTCGCAAACGTCACCGGCGTGCGCAACGACATCGCGGTCGCGGGAGAAACCGTTCCCGATGCCCAGCTCCAGCAGAAACTGGCAAAGAAGCTGGCCTATGACCGCGTCGGATACTACGACAACGCGTTCAACTATCTTGCGCTCAGCGTGAAAGATGGCGTCGCCACCATCAACGGCGACACACTAAACGATGTAGCCAAGGACTCGGCGCTCGCCATCGTTGCGCATACGCCCGGCGTCAAGGACGTCGTGAACGAGGTGAACGTGCTGCCGGTTTCTCTGTTTGACGATTCGATCCGGGTGCGCACGGCTCGCGCGATTTATCGCGACTCGGTGCTTAGCCGCTACGCGACCGACCCGGTACACCCGATCCGCATCGTGGTGGACAACGGACACGTGACGCTCTACGGAACCGTCGAGAGCGCAATGGACAAGACCATTGCTGGGATCCGGGCGAGTGGCGTACCGGGCGCGTTCAGCGTTGAGAACAAGCTGGTGGTGGACTAACTGGCGGACGACTAACTTTCTCCCCTCGGGCGCGGCGCAACAAGCCGCGGCTTTTTTTTATTGGTCAGATCGGGTAATTCAGATGTCACCGGCTCTGCGCTGCCGGTTTCCACTTGTTTAGGAATGCCAGAAAGTCTTCCGGGGCGAGCGCTCGCGCATTCTCGAATTCGCCATTCTTCTGGCTGTAAATCAGCTTCCCATCGGCATCAAGCACGGCCAGACCTGGAATGCCGCGCTTCATCGGAACCTCGTACTTCCTCATCAGGTCCTGATTCTTTTCTCCCTTTCCAATATCGACGTGCACAACTTCGTAGTTGGCGGAGAGTATCGGCGCCAAGTCTGAACCATGAAAAGCCGTATCGAGCACGTGGCAGTCGTAACACCAGTTTGCTCCGAACACGACGATGACGCGCTTGTGCTCCGCTGTAGCCTTCTCCAGAGCCTCTTTGATTTCAGCGTGTGCATCGGCTTTTTCGAAATAAATCTCCTTCTTCTTCTCAACCACCTGGCTAAAACAGACCGCGCCGGGTGCGGCAACCGCGATCGCGAAAGTAAGCGTCGAAACCCACCGGTAGAGGTTCATGTGTGTGGTCTCCTGCACTTGATAGGTGAGCTTAGAGTATAACAATCGAAGCAAAATCGCCGAGCCGCGTGGGCTAGACGGATCGGATAAGATGTCGTCGGAGCAACCTTAATGAGCGCACGGACTATCCTCATCAAGATTGTGTGCTTGGTCGTTCTGGGGAGTGCGTCTTCTGCGGAAGAGATACAGAAACACGCCGATGCAATGATGCAACGGGCTCGGGAGTTCTCCGATATACGTTCACAGGGCGCACTCGCGTTCCGGCTGAGAGCAACATTCTCGTTCACCGGAGAGGATCTCGCGACAATCCAAGGCACCTTCACCGAGATGTGGGTCTCGAATTCGCAATGGCGCAGGGAGACGGTGGCCAACGATTTCCGCCGCGTCGAAGTCGGCGGGTCCAGCCGACTTTGGCTGTTGGATGAAGGCAAGAGCTTTCCCGTGCAGGCGACACGAGTTTCCGGCCTGGTACAGATTTTCCCATCCCAGTCTGCCAAATTTGACTTCGAGTCCACCATGGACCGCAATGCGCAGGACAACTCTACGGAGTGCGCAATCACCAGAGGAGCAGGCCAGAAAAAAGAGAAGTCCGCGTTCTGCTTTGACAAACGGAGCGGAGGGCTAGTGGAAAAGATTTCGCCCGAACCGCTGCGAAACCGCGCCGCAGACTATGCCTGCCAATACGGGGCATTTAAAACGTTTGGAAATTATTCGTTTCCGCGCGAAATTGACTGTTTTCTGGATGGGCACCAGAAGCTGCAGGTGAATATTGTCGAACTCTCCGCCGAGCCGTCGCTCGACACTGCACTTTTTACTCCACCTGCCGGAGCTATCGAGATGGGCAACTGCTCGGTCAAGACGGAGCATCCAAAACCAGTATCCACACCCGACCCGCGCTTTCCCTTGGGCTCCCGTGACCGTAGCGCGATGGTCGCTCTGTCGCTGATCGTTGACGCGAAAGGCAAGGCTCAGGACGTAAGGGTGACGCGGTCCGGGGGCAAACCTTTTGACGATCAAGCCGCGAGCACGGTGCGAGGTTGGAAATTCAAGCCAGCTACATGTAACGGCGAACCTGTGGGGACTCAGATCAGCGTGGAAATTAATTACCAGATTCGATAAGCCTCCGATAGGGCCGACGGGAGCCCCTGGGCGGCCCACTGGCCGGTGATGGATGCTAGTTCGCCTTGCGGGAGTGCACCAGCTTCAGGCTGTCGCTCTGCAGGATGCGTTGGATCTGATGTTTGGCGTGCACGGTCCATGGGCCGGTGGTGTCGAGCTTCACATAGGCACGCCAGTGTTGCAGCGCTTTGCGCGGCTCACGGATCTTCTCGTACGCCAGTGCGATGTTGTAGTGCGCGTCAGCGTAGGTGGGCGCGAGCTGAATCGCCGTCTTATAAGTGTTGATGGCTTCCTCGACGCGTCCGGTTTCGTCGAGCACGTTGCCGAGGTCGAAATAGGCGAGCGCGTAGCGTGGATCGATCTGAATCGCCGAACGGTAGTGCCTTTCGGCGAGCAAGTATTCCTGGCGGTTGTAGTACAGCGTGCCCAGGTTGATGTGCGCGGCGGCGTGAATGGGATCCATTTCGAGAACCTTTAAATAAGTTGTGATCGCCTCATTCTGCGTGGAGGGATTTTCTTCCAGCGTGATCCCGCGCGCAAACAAGTCGGCAACGTCCGTAACCACCAGTTCCGGTCCATTGCGCGGCTGGCTGGTTACCACTTTTCTTTCTTCGGACGAGAAATCGAACATGAACTGTCCGGCGATAGGCTCCAGCAGCCGCCCCTGATGCCGGAAAGCAATGCGATGTCCGCTCTGATAGGCGCCGGCCTCGAGCAACGGATTCTCCATGCCGGCAACCTGTTTCTGCATGGCTTCAAGCGATTGCCGAATGACGGCCGGACGAACGCGCTGGGCGCAGAGGTCGCGGACTTTCTTTATCTGCACGAGATCGAAGAAGGAATAATCTGCGCCCGCCGTTACCAGTCCCGCCTTCTCCCAGGTCTGAAGCTGGCGAGGAACGAGCCGGAGAATGCGTAGCAGGTCTGCGCGGCTATAGCGATACACGGCGATCAACTCTTGTCCATGATTATCCGGAACTTATGTGTGGGAATGCAAGTAGCAAGCTGGTGGAAGGCTGTGGAGAATCGGCCAAATATGGCACAAAAGTGGGGGATTTTCTTGCCTTGCGCGGATCTTTCGGAGTTAAGTCGAACCGGAGCCAAGTCGAACGACACAAGGCCGTAACTTTGCTCCCCACTGGGAATCACATCAAACGGGTGCCGTGTCGATCCGAGCTTGCCGATGGAGCGCCGGTCGTCCCTGCCCGGCTTGACGGACGAGGCGCCCGTCCCTCCATCGGCCAAATTCAACTGCGTAATTTTTCGGGCATAATGGTGCCGAGTCAACGCTGAGTTCAGTGCGGTGAGGAGCGATGCCGGAGAGGGTGATTTCGCTGGAGCATCCAGCCGAACAATTCAACGAAGAGATGCTGATCCGGCGTGTCCTGGCTGGCGAGCACGAGCTTTTTTATGAGTTGATCCGCCCCTATGAACGCCGCGTGTACGCAGCAGCCTTTGCGATTCTACGGAACGAGGCCGACGCCGAGGACGTGGCGCAGGAGGCGGTGCTGAAGGCCTTCAAACATATCCGGCAGTTTCGCGCGGAGTCGCGGTTCAGCACATGGCTCATCCAGATCACCGTCAACGAGGCGCGTATGCGAAGAAGGAAAGCACACGCCAATATCATGGAACCGATCGCGGATCGCCAGGACGAGGAAGGCAACTATACGCCGCGCGACTTCGCTGACTGGCGGGAGATCCCGTCGGAAACGCTGGAACGCAACGAGGTCCGGCAGAAGCTCGCCGAGGCGCTGGCCGAGTTGGGGCAAATCTACCGCGAAGTTTTTGTCCTGCGCGACATGCAGCACCTCAGCATCGAGGAAACAGCCAAGGCGCTCGGAATCTCCACCGCATCGGTCAAGACTCGGTTACTGCGGGCACGCCTGATGTTGCGCGATCTTCTCTCGCCTGGCCTCGGCGGCGCATGGAGTATGACCAGTAAGTTGTCTTTTGAAAAGGGGACGAAGCCATGGTAGTCAGCTGCGAAGAAGTTTGGCGCGAAGTATCAAACTATCTCGACGGCGAAGTTGAACCCGGTCTGCGCGTCGCGATGCAAGAACACATTCGCGGATGCAAGCGCTGCGCCGCCGTAGTGGACGGCACGCGCAACGTACTCCAGTTGTATGGCGATGAACGGATGCTCGAAGTCCCCCTCGGTTTCAGCCAGCGTCTGCACCAACGACTGGACGAGAATATGCCGGCTAGCCGGCGCAACTTCCTGGGATGGATGGTCGCCGCCGCGGCAGCCTGCCTGGTCGCCGGCACCATCGAGGTGGCCCGCTCCTCAGCGCTCCACACTCCTGAATTGCGTTCCGAACATGCGAAACCCGGCACTGGCGTGCCCCCGGACATGATGGTCGTAGTTTCGGAAGATGGGAAACTGTTTCACGTTGCTGGATGCGAATTTATCCACGAAAAAACGAAGCTGCGGACGATCACCGCCGCCGAAGCATCGCGGCAAGGTTACTCTCCCTGTGTGCGTTGCATGAAGAAGTATCTAACGAACGCCTGATGAGTCATCCGATGGAGCGACGGGCGTCTCGCCCGTCCCAACTCGACCCCAAGGCTTGTGCCGGCCGGGCGGGGACGCCCGGCGCTCCACTAGCTATATCCGTAACTTTTGTCCGTCTACCGAATCTATTGAAGAGGCGCTTGGAATCGGGACTGCCGGGGCGTTGGAAGGAGTTCCTTATACTTATGTCCAGTTTCTATTCGCGCGTAGCTGCTGTGCTCTTGATGGTAACCCTCGTGGGCGTAGTCGCCTGCAATGCCGGTGACCGTGCCGGTGCCGCCGTTCCCAACCCTGCTGTGGACGCCACGCTGGCGACGACCAAGTCTGAACAAACTGTCGTCGTATCCGGAGGCTGCTTCTGGGGCATTCAAGCTGTCTTCCAGCATGTGAAGGGCGTGCTCGGCGCTACGTCAGGCTACTCCGGAGGCGCAGCCGGAACTGCGGAATACGAATTGGTGAGCAACGGTGACACCGGCCACGCCGAATCGGTGAAGATCACTTACGATCCCTCGCAGATCACCTACGGACAACTTCTTCGAGTCTTCTTCTCCGTCGCGCACGATCCCACGCAGTTGAACCGTCAGGGACCAGACACCGGCAGCCAGTATCGTTCTTCCATTTTCTACAACAGTGATGAGCAGAAGCGAATTGCCGAGGCGTACATCGCACAGCTGGAGAAGGCTAGAGTCTTCCCGCGTCCCATTGTGACTCAAGTGGTCCCGTTGAAAGCCTTCTATCCTGCCGAGGCTTACCACCAGGACTACGCCACCCGTCATCCCGACAGTCCCTACATCGTCTATAACGATGCGCCAAAAGTTGCCCACCTTCGGCAACAGTTTCCGGATCTCTACACGGGCAAGTAGGAAAACCGAGAGCAAAGCATGAGTAAAGCCGAGTGGGTGCGCCACTCGGCTCTCGTCTTTGGCGCTTTGTTTAAGCTACGCGCTTCTTTGTTGAAGACTATTGACGGGTGGATGCGCCTTAGCAATAGGCCCTTCAGGTCCGTGGACCGCATCCGAATACATGAACTGCACGGGAACCGTACCGCTGTTGTCCGTGAGTTCGACCTCCTGAAACACCTCCGTCAAATTGCCGCCGGCCTCGGACACCGGAAAATCGCCGATCTCCTCGCCCTGATCGGATACCCACCCAAGGAACGAGTTGGCGTTGGGGTTGTTCCCGGCACGGATTGCGTCTTCGACATCCGCGTCGGTTCGAGCCTCATTCAGTTCGTGATAGAAGGTGGCGACCACATTCTTCCAGGGCTGGTCAAACACTGGGATGCCGTTCACCGTCCCGTCGGCTTCGGTCTGCGAGTAAACACCAACCGCGTAGTAGACGATGTCGGTACCAGAGACATGAACCGATCCGTGGTAGCCACCTAATCCGTTGAGCGAATCAGCCTCATCTTTGGGTACGAGGGCTTTGGGCACGGCGGCCTCCGATTTCACCGCAGCCGCTTGCCTTTTGACCCCGGACGCCACATGCTGTCCGCCACCCGTGGTCGCGGTGTCGGTATTCAACACGGTCCCGGGCGGAAGCATGAAGTTGAGGAGCGTCGTCGTCAAGTCATGACCGGCCAGTTTGCCTCCGCTGAAGAACGTCGCCACCAGTTGCTCGACGTCCCCTTGTGACATGACCGCCGGAGGGGAGCCAGGCAGGGTTTGGGAACCGTCAAACGTGGTGGTAATTGGACTAGGAAAATACTGCACCATCACGTTGTTGAGATCCTGGTCGGACATTGCCGCAGCGAGGGCTTTATCAATATTGGCGATGTCACCCGCGTCCCAGGCGTCGCCGCCGACATAGAAATTTATGAATCTCAAGTCCTGAATTGTCTTTCCGCCCTGAAACTTGAGATCGTGATCTGGAGAGGGTGGAATGCCTGGCGCAATCGCCTTTGGCGAAGGTGATCCAGTACGCTTCCTGAAATGTTTCTCCGCATGGGAGCCTCGCCGAACATAAACATTCATGGGACGCCGGGGTTCTGTGATTTCCTTGGTGCTCATGTGACCTCCTTTGTTCTTGATTCCTGCTACCAACCATACCTGCTACCAGCGGGATAGCAGCCGTCCCCGAAGTATTTTCGGGTTCTGCCCTGGAATCTGCCCCCCACAGCAGTCTTCTTATCGTTATCCTAAAGAATAGTGCTGAAGGGAAGTGCAGCGTTTCACCGTGTCAAGCAAAAGGCCGTGGCAAAAATGCGGCGACCTGTGCGGTCATTACTATCTATGATGCACCATATTGAGGTCTTATCCACTAGAACGAGAGCCTGACCCTTTTCCCTTCACGACTATTTTGAAATCTGGTCCTAATCTCATCGCACCAACCGATTGACAACCATATCTCCACTGCCCTAACATCATGTTCACGATGACTACGATGACTTCGCTGACCCATCGCCATCACCATCATCACCATGCGATGAGCGTGTCGGCGGGGGACAACGGATAACCAAAAAGCACTCATAGGAAATCCAAGCCCGCTGGCGCACCACTCGCCCAGCGGGCTTTTTGCTTTTGGCCGAGCTCTGAAAATCTGGCACGGAGATTAGGAGGATGCAATAGAAATCGACTTCGACAAGATGCAGGGCCTGGCGCCCGCAGTCATTCAGGATGCGGGCACCGGCGAACTCCTGATGGTGGGTTTTATGAACTGTGAAGCTCTGGACAAGACCCTGCGCACTGGCTTCGTGACCTTCTACAGCCGCTCCCGCCAGACACTGTGGACCAAGGGAGAGAGTTCCGGC
This sequence comes from uncultured Acidobacteriaceae bacterium, assembly GCA_963789205.1. GTDB lineage: Bacteria > Acidobacteriota > Terriglobia > Terriglobales > Acidobacteriaceae > Acidiflorens. The sequence goes on along the minus strand of CAWBJV010000002.1, from coordinate 586,146 downwards.
AACCGTCTGCAGGTGGTTGCCGCCTTGACCGACTGCGACCGGGATACGGTACTGCTGCGCGTCCGTGTACTAGGCGAGGGCAAGGTCTGCCACACTGGGACGCGTTCCTGCTTCACTCAGGAACTACCTTTGGGGAGCGTGCTCGGAACTCCACTTGAGCAAGCGAGGGCGGACCGATGAAACTGCGACTGGGCATTCCCAAAGGAAGTTTGCAGGAAGCGACGTTGAGCCTCTTCACGCGCGCCGGGCTGCGCGTCTACACCAACGCCCGTTCTTATTTCGCCTCCACGGATGATCCGGAGATCGAATGCCTGCTCATTCGTGCCCAGGAAATGGCCCGGTACGTCGAACACGGCGCCCTGGATGCCGGCTTGACTGGACTGGACTGGGTGCTCGAAAGCGGCCTCGAGGTAGTTAAGGTCACCGATCTGATCTATGCCAAACAAAGCATGGGCACGGTCAAGTGGGTGCTCGCCGTCCCGGAAGATTCGGGCTTCCAGAAACTCGAGGACCTTGACGGCCGAATCATTGCAACCGAGCTGGTTAGTTTCACCCGCAATTATTTCGCGAGCCGGAATGTTGCCGTGCGGGTCGAGTTCTCCTGGGGCGCAACCGAAGTCAAGCCACCGTTGCTGGCAGACGCGATTGTCGAGGTGACGGAGACAGGCAGCTCGCTGCGCGCCAATCACCTGAGAATCCTCGAAACAGTGCTCGAGTCCAACACGCAACTGGTCGCGAACAAGGCCGCCTGGGCCGATCCTTCACGGCGAGAAAAAATTGAGAACCTGGCGGTCATGCTCACTGGCGCTATGGCCGCGCATGGCCGGGTCGGTCTGATGCTCAATGTGCGCAAAGCGGACTTGCCTGCCGTTCTCGGTCTGCTGACGGCGCTGAAGAATCCGACCGTGGCGCCCCTGGCCGATGGCGAGTGGGTCGCGGTCAACACCGTCATTGAGGAGCACACCGCCTGGTCGCTGATTCCGAAGCTCAAGCAAGCCAATGCTCAGGGCATCGTCGAATATCCGCTGAACAAGGTGGTGATGTGATGCGGAACGTGATGAGCAATCGCGTGATGCGCAGTCATGTGATGCGCATTCTCGAAGGCGGCGAGCAAGCTCGTCTGGTATCTGCGCTGGCCGAACGCGGTACGACCGATCTGGCAGAAGTCGAGCCGGAAGTCCGCCGCATTGTTGCTAACGTCCGCCGCGGCGGTGATCGTGCCGTACGCCGCTACGCCACGCGTTGGGACGGATTGGGCAAGGGCGAGCCTCTCCGCGTTTCCGAGGCCCTTCTCCAGGAGGCGTGGGAGCGAACAGATCCAGAGCTCCAGGAGGCGATCAAGCATGCTGCGGGCAATATCCGCCGCTATGCGGAGTGGCAAGCGCCCAAGGACAGCGAGAAAGAGTGGCGATGCGAAATTCAGCCTGGCGTCTTCGTGGGCCAGTTGATGCGCCCTCTGGAATCGGTGGGCTGCTACGTCCCGGGCGGCCGCTATCCTTTGCCATCTACGTTGCTCATGACGGTAATTCCAGCGCAGGTCGCCGGCGTGAAACAGATTCGCGTGGCGTCTCCGCGCCCGGCCCAGGCAACCTTGGCGGCGGCGGCATTCCTCGGCGTGAGCGAGTTCTACCGAGTCGGTGGAGCACAGGCCATCGCCGCCCTTGCCTACGGAACTGAAGAAGTCCCGCGCGTGGATAAAATCGTCGGTCCCGGCAACCGGTACGTGACCGCCGCCAAGAAGCTCGTCGCGTTCGATTGCGCCATCGAATTCCTCGCCGGTCCTACCGAAGCTGTGATCATCAGCGCAGACGGCGACCCGGCTTGCATCGCTTCCGACCTTGTAGCCCAGGCTGAACATGATCCCGACGCGCTATGCATCTTCATGACAACGTCGCGCGCGTTAGCTAAGAAAGTTCAGAAAGAGGTACAGGAGCGCACGCGCGCAAACCCGATCGCCGCCCAATCACTCTCGCGTCGCGGCGCCATTCTTCTGGTCGCGTCTCTTGATCAGGCTGTCGAGACGGCGAATAGCATCGCGCCCGAGCATCTCACGCTCCCGGCAGCATTGGCGTCGGCAGTGCAGCACGCGGGCGCGGTTTTTCTGGACGAATTCACGCCTCAGGCGGCGGGCGATTACGTCTCCGGACCAAACCACGTGTTGCCCACGGGTGGGATGGCGCGTGTGCGTGGCGGTCTCAGCGTGCTCGATTTCGTCCGCGTGATTGCATGCCAGCAAGTGTCCCGCGAGGGAATCCGCCGAATCGCGCCGTCGGGCATTACGCTGGCCAATGCCGAAGGTTTGAAGGGACACGCGGACGCATTCCGAGTGAGATGCTCCCATGCTTGAAGCCCGCGAAGCGGTAAAAAATCTGCACGCTTATCGGCCTCCATTGGCTGGGCGAACCGGACTGCGTCTCGATTTCAACGAGAACACCGTGGGATGTTCGCCGCGCGTGCTGGCGCGGTTGCGCTCGCTCGATGCCGAACTGCTGGCGCGCTATCCCGAGCGCGAGCCGGTTGAAAAAGAGGTCGCGGGCTTTCTCGGACTCGATCCAGCACAGGTTCTGCTCACTAACGGAGTCGACGAAGCGATTCATCTTCTCAGCTCCACGTATCTAGATCCCGGGGACGAAGCGCTCATAGTTACGCCCACCTTCGCCATGTACGCCATCTTCGCTCAGGCCGAAGGCGCGCGCGTAGTCGAAGTGCGCGCCGGCGACAATTTCACCTTTCCAGAAAAAGACCTGCTCGGTCAACTCAGTCCGCGAACCCGGCTCATCGCCGTGGCGAATCCCAACAATCCAACTGGAGCAGCAGTCGCAGGCGATGTCCTGATTCGGATTGCGCAAGCCGCGCCGCACGCTGCCGTGCTCGTCGATGAGGCGTATTTCGAATTTCACGGCGAAACGCTGATTAACCAATCGCGGCAGATCGAAAATCTTTTCGTGGCGCGGACTTTTTCCAAGGCCTATGGCCTCGCCGGTTTGCGAATTGGCGTTCTTGCCGGAGGAGCCAAACAGATGGCAATGGTCCGCTGCGTGGCATCACCCTACAACGTCAACGCGGCCGCTCTCGCAATCTTGCCGCAGGCTCTTCAAGATCAGGAGTACGTCAGCCGCTATGTCGCGCAAGTGCTGAGTAACCGCGAGAGATTGCAACAGGAACTCGGCAACCTCGGGTTGCATTACTGGCCGAGCCATGCCAACTTTGTGCTCGTAAACATTGGCCCAGCCCATGCTGAGTTCGTTCAAGCCCTGCGCGACCGCGGAATTCTGGTTCGCGACCGCCATACTGATCCCGGATGCGAAGGTTGCGTCCGCCTGACCGTGGGATCGGATGAACACACCCACACTCTCATCGGCGCTCTGCGCGACGTAGTCGAACAGTTGGGGTTGCGAACCAGGTTGCGAACCGGGTTGCCAACAGGAGTCCGGGCGTGAGGAAAGCCAAGCTGCATCGCAAGACTGCGGAAACAGAAATTCGAATTGCCCTCACCATTGAAGGCCGTGGAAAGTACGAAGTCTCCACCGGAATCCGCTTTCTCGATCACATGCTGGAGCTGTTCACGCGTCACGGAGGATTCGACTTGAAACTCGCCGCTCTGGGCGACTTGGATGTTGATCAGCACCACACCGTGGAAGATGTCGGAATCGCCCTGGGCGAGGCCTTCGACCGCGCTCTGGGCAACCGGCGCGGCATCCTGCGAGCCGGATATTTCCTGATGCCCATGGACGAGACTCTAGGTCTGGCGGCAGTGGACTTTGGCGGCCGCGCCGTGGCCGTTGTCCAGACCAAGGTCCGCGCGACGCGGGTCGGCGATCTGCAGACGGAACTCGTGTCCGACTTCTTTGAGGGCTTTGCACGCGGCGCGCGCGCGAATATTCATGCCCGTGTGCTCTATGGACGCTCCAGCCATCACAAGATCGAAGCCCTGTTCAAAGCCTTTGCGCGCGCGCTTCGTGTAGCCTGCTCCCGCGACCGGCGGCTCGGACGCATGCTGCCCAGCACCAAGGGGCTTCTGTAATGGCTCCAACGATCGCCATCGTGGATTACGGCGCCGGGAACCTGAATTCGGTGAAGAAGGCATTTGACTATCTCGACGCTAAAGTCGTCGTAACCACGCAGCCTGAAACCGTCGCAACCGCGGACAAGATCGTTCTGCCCGGCGTCGGCAACTTCTCCACGCTGGGCGGCCTCGACAACACGGGCTTGCGAGACGCCGTACTGCAAAGCTCGAGAGCTGGTAAGCCATTCCTTGGGATTTGCCTGGGAATGCAGTGGCTGTTCGAGGGCAGCGATGAGGCTCCCGAGTTCGCGGGAGCAGGAATTTTTGCCGGCAGATGCCGGCCGTTCCCGTCATCGGTAAAATCGCCGCACGTCGGATGGAATTCGCTGTTGGTACGGGAAAGCTCGGTCCGGGAAAGCTCGCGCTTGCTGCATAACGTCGCACCCGACTCCTTTGTTTACTACACCCATTCTTTTCAAGCGCCGATAGTTGCCGCTACCACGGCTGCAAGCGACTACGGAGCGCAGTTTTCCGCCGTCGTCGAACAAGAAAATATTTTCGGAGTGCAGTTCCATCCGGAAAAATCATGGACCGTGGGACTTCTCATCCTGAAGAATTTCTGTGGGGTTTAGCAAGTGCTGACCAAGCGCATCATCGCCTGTCTCGATGTGGACGATGGCCGGGTCGTGAAAGGCGTGCAGTTCAATAATCTGCGCGACGCGGGCGACCCGGCGGACTGTGCCGCTGCCCACGCCCGCGACGGCGCGGATGAGATCGTGTTGCTCGATATCACGGCCACCAGCGATAAACGCCACACGATGCTCGATGTCGTCTCCCGCACGGCGCGCGGTTTGTTTATTCCCTTCACGGTCGGTGGAGGAATTAGAGAACTCTCTGACGCCGAGGCTGTTTTCGAGGCCGGCGCCGACAAACTAGCCATCAACTCGGCGGCCGTGAAGGACCCGACACTAATCGGAAAAATCGCCGCCCGTTTTGGCTCGCAAGCGGTCGTGGTGGCTATCGATGCCCGACGCGCTAACGGCAGTTTTGAAGTATTCGTTGCCGGGGGTCGCATCCCCACGGGCCGCGACGCGCTGCAATGGGCGCGGGAGGCGGCCGATTGTGGTGCAGGCGAAATCCTGCTCACTTCCATGGACCGCGACGGGACTCAGGCTGGTTTTGATTGTGACTTGGTGCAGATTGTGGCCGACGCAGTTTCTATTCCTGTGATCGCGTCGGGTGGCGCCGGTTCGCCACAACACTTCATCGACGTGTTCCGCAACGGTCGCGCCGACGCCGCTCTGGCCGCTTCCATCTTCCATTTCGGTATCGAAAACATCGGACAACTAAAACGCGAACTACACGCCGCCAACGTGCCGGTGAGGTGGCCATGCTGATTCCGTCGATTGATCTCATGGACGGCAAGATCGTGCAGCTAGTCCAGGGCGAGAAAAAGAAACTGGAGTTCGACAACTTCGACTATTGGATCGAACGCTTCTCGAAGTATCCCATGGTCCAACTCATCGACCTCGATGCCGCGCGCGGAGTCGGTAACAACCGGTCGCTAGTGAAGCAGATCGTCGGCCGCCTGAACTGCCAGGTTGGCGGCGGCATCCGCAGCCTCGAAACCGCACAGGAACTTCTGAACATCGGTGCGCACAAGGTCATCATCGGGTCGGCGTTGTTGACCGATGGCCGGATCAACCATGAACACGCGCACACACTCGCAGACAGTGTCCCGAAGGCAGCACTAATGTTTGCTCTCGACTCCCGAGGAGGCCGAGTCGCGATTGACGGCTGGCGCACCAACACCGCCGTCACTGCTTTCGACATGATTCGAGAGTTAGAGCCGTTCTGCGAGAGCTTCCTCTACACCCACATCGATACAGAGGGCTTGATGGGCGGAATTCCGATGGAAACGGTTCATGCCATCCGGCGCGCAACGGCCCGGCACTTGGTAGTCGCCGGCGGTATCACCGAACAGCACGAGATTGACAGCCTCGACGCGCTGGGAATTGACGCCGTGGTGGGCATGGCGCTCTATATGGGAAAAATTCGCACTTGAACCAACATACGGGACCGACGGCTCAGAGGTGTGGCTGGGGTAGGACACTCATGAAACATGACTCCTGAAGCGCGATAATAGATACTGTCTCGCGATTATAGCTTCACGACTGGGCGAAGTTTTCAAGGACGGTGGCACCTTGCGTATGTCATTCCGCAGAGCAATGGTAACCTGAAAGGAATTTCATCTTGGCTTTATGCCCGCTTAACCCACCATGGCTAAGCTTTACTTTTCGTCGGAACGGCGGCGCCACGACCAAGCTCAGGAAGAATTGCATCAAACAGGTAAGTTCTTGTCCATTTTGAGCCTTTGTAGCTTTCCCAGACCCAGATCCGAGGAGGCATAGGAATTATGAATTACGGTGCTCTCTTTCGATCCGCATTGGTGACGTTGCTTAGAAACAAGATGCGAAGCGTCTTGACCGTCCTGGGGATCACCATTGGGATTGCGGCAGTGATCTGCGTCGTGGCCATTGGCAAAGCGGGACAAGCGCGGGTCCAGCAACAACTGAATAATCTGGGAGACAACTTCGTCTGGATTGAGGCTGGCGGCCGCGCGGTCAACGGTGTGCGTACCGGCACGCATGACACGAAGACGCTGGTCATGGCCGATGCCATAGCCGTCAAGAACCAGTTTTCGCTCATCAAGAGCGTTTCGCCGAATGTGGATGATCCAGTACAGGTCATCTATGGCAATCAGAATTGGCACACGTCCTACCGCGGCGTTACCCCAGAGTATTTCGACATAAAGCGATGGTACGTCGATCAGGGCGCCATATTCTCTCAGGATGATGTGGATCGAGCGGCGGACGTCTGCGCGATCGGGCGCACCGTCCGAGATCAACTGTTTGGTGTACAAGATCCCGTCGGGAAAGTAATTCGGGTCAATAACCTTCCCTGCAAGGTTGTGGCTACCCTTCATCCCAAAGGCCTCTCCCTGTCCGGCCAGGATCAGGACGATACCATCATCCTGCCCTACACCGTCGCGCAGAAGAAACTCAAGGGCATTACGTGGCTGGACGACATCCTGTGCTCGGCCGTCTCACAAGATATGGTCAAGATGGCGGGACAGGAAGCGACCGCAGTACTCCGTGACCGCCATCATCTTCGTCCCGAAGAAGAGGATGACTTCAACATTCGTAACCCCGAGGACATTATTCAGGCGCAACTAGACGCCAGCAAGACTCTGACGGTCTTGCTGATTGCCATCGCCTCCGTTTCTCTGATCGTGGGGGGAATTGGGATCATGAACGTGATGCTGGTTTCCGTAACCGAGCGCACGAGGGAAATCGGAGTTCGAGTGGCGGTCGGAGCAACTGAAGGAGCCATTCAGCTTCAGTTCCTGGCGGAATCGATCGTTCTCAGTCTCATCGGAGGGGCTGCGGGCGTGCTTTTTGGGATCTTCGGATCCTATCTGGTCGGACAGACACTGAGCTGGCCAATCGAGATGTCTTTGGAAGCTGTCGTGGTCGCGGCAATGTTTTCGGTGGCTGTTGGAGTATTTTTTGGATATTACCCGGCTCGAAAAGCATCTTTGCTCGACCCCATTGAAGCTCTACGATACGAGTGAGGGATTTCAGGTTTTACATGAAGACAAAGCGTGGTTGGCTCATCTTGGCCGGCATTGTGGTTGTGGCCGGATTGTTCGTCACTTTGGGCCTCAACCGGAGTACTCAGGCACAGCACTTTGCCGCGAAAGTTGAGCGGGGCGAGATCAGAGATGTAGTCGAAGCCACTGGAACGATCAATTCGGTAATCACCGTTCAAGTAGGGTCGCAGGTTTCTGGAACCATTGCGAAGCTCAATGCGGATTTTAATTCTCGCGTGCATAAGGGGGACGTCGTCGCCCTCATTGATCCTGCATTGTTCAATGGCGCTCTCCTCCAGGCGACAGCTGATCTGGAAAATGCGAAGGCCAACCTGGAAGCGGCACGCGCCAACCTGGAAAAAGCAAGAGCCGGCTTGGTGCAGACTAAGGGCGACTACGATCGTGCTGTCGGCTTGACCAGGGATGGGGTCATGAGCCAGCAGCAACTGGACCTTGCCAAATCAAACTATGACGCGGCCAATGCATCAGTGGGTGCAGCTGCCGCCAATATTACCCAAGCCGAGGCGCAAATCAGTCAAAAGAGAGCAGCGGTAACCGTTGCCCAAACCAATCTCGATTACACCGTGATTCGTTCTCCGATTGACGGCACCGTGGTCGCGCGAAATGTGGATGTGGGGCAAACCGTGGCAGCGTCCTTGCAGGCGCCAACCATTTTTACGATCGCGCAGGATCTCACCAAGATGTGGGTTTATGCCAAGACGGACGAGTCGGACGTGGACAACATTAAGGTAGGCAAGCAAGTCACCTTCAAGGTGGATGCCCTCCCCAAGCAAACGTTTCAGGGAGTGGTGAGCCAGATTCGGATGAACCCGACGACAGTGCAAAGCGTGGTCACCTACGACACCATCATTGAATTTGCGAACCCGGAGTTAAAACTATTTCCAGGCATGACGGCATACGTGACCATCCCCGTGGCTACAGCGCAGAACGTATTGAAACTGCCAAATACTGCCTTACGCTACAAGCCCCCGATGGCGCCCGAGGAGGTTCTGGCCCTTTATCAGCGCTATGGCATCGAGGAAGGTGAGGGACGAAGCGCCGGTGCTGATTCCGCTGCGAACGAGAGTGCGCTGGCGCGCGCCGCCGCCCAGAACATGCCTCGCGCACCGAAAGCAGAGACTGCCGTTGTTTGGAAGCTCCATCCCGACAACTCGATGGAACCTGTCAAAGTTTCTCTTGGAATCACCGACCATGCATATACAGAGGCCAGCGCAATTCTCAAAGGGGAACTGAAAGAAGGGGACGACGTGATTATTCGATCGGTGACGTCCAAGACCCCAGCTCCAAGCGGCATACGGCGTTAAAATCAGCTCGGACTACTCCATGGCAACAATACCGATACCCGGCGTCAACCAAATCGAGGCTGCGCCAGCTGCCTCTGCCGCGAGCTCGGTCATCCGGGTGGAAGACGCGCACAAATACTACGAACTGGGTGAGACCCGGGTGCACGCGCTGCGTGGTGTGAGCCTTGAAATTCAGCGTGGCGAATTCGTGGCCATCATGGGGGCAAGCGGCAGTGGCAAATCAACCTTCATGAACATGCTCGGGTGTCTAGACCGTCTCAGCTCGGGACAATACTTCCTCGAAGGGATTAACGTTTCCGAGCACGACAAAAAAGCGCTGGCACTAATTCGGAACCGGAAGATTGGATTCGTTTTCCAGGGCTTCAATTTGCTGGCCCGGACGACGGCGCTTGAAAATACGGAATTACCGACGCTGTATACGAAGATCGATAAAACAGAGCGCGAAAAACGTGCTGCCTATGCGCTCGCATTGGTTGGTCTTGCCGATCGGGCGCACCATTTCCCGTCGCAGATGTCCGGAGGCCAGCAACAGCGGGTCGCCGTAGCACGGGCGCTGGTGAATCGTCCGTCCATCCTCCTGGCAGACGAGCCCACGGGTAATCTCGACAGCCGTACTTCAGTCGAGATCATGGAGATCTTCCAGAACCTGAATGACAAGGGGTTGACGATTGTCCTGGTTACGCACGAACTCGACATCGCACAGTTCGCGAAGCGGGTGCTGGTCTTCCGCGACGGAAAAATCCGCAAGGACGACCCGGTTCTCAACCGGCCTAACGCTACTGAAGTGTTGAGGACATTGCCAACGCTGGAGGACTGAAACGAGTCGCGCCGCCAAGCGGCGCTTATCAAAGGCTGATGGGCTTTCTTTTACCACTAAAAAGGTAAAGGCTGTGACATTGGTTATGCTCTAGCCGCCAGCTCCTGCGAGGGAGCTAAACAGCGTGGACGCATGCACCGTCACAGCCCTTGATGCGATCACCGCTTTCGCGGTCCCAAACCCCAACTGCCCCTCGCAGAGCCGTCGGTTTTTTCAGGTCTGGCTGCTCTTCAGGTTTCCCTGCCTAGCTGATCACTCAGCCTACTTCGGACTGGCAAAAGTTTAATTGAGCCAACCCTTTCAGCCGTCGACGGGAGCAACCTTAGAGATTTGCTCGAAAATTGTCAATGCCCTTTTTCGGTGCAATCGGTCAGCAGCGATCCATAAAACTCCAGAAACGCAAGCCGTTGAATCGTCGCTCCTTAAATGAATGGGGGATTAAATTCTTTCCAATTTTCCACAATTACATCCACAGGCGCTCGAAGCCGCGGACAAGAAATTCAACCAGTGTGCGCAGGAATCAGCTCAGCATCTTGACGCCGGAAGATCCGTCAGGCATGGTTGATAGCAGATCACCAACGCAATGTCAGATCTCGTGGCCTACATCGATGGCGGCTCTTTCGGGAATCCCGGCCCGTCTGGCATTGGAGTGGTAATTAGCGGCTCTGCGGGCGGCACAATTAGAATCGCACGATGGATCGGGCAGCAGGACAATAATGTCGCCGAGTACGTTGCTCTGCTTGAGGCGCTGCAATGCGCCCTGCTGCTCAAAGCCAAGGCGCTGCGCGTGTTTTCAGATTCCCAGATAATGGTCAAGCAGATGACTGGCGAATACACCTGCCGCAGCCAGCGGCTTTATTCCCTGAACTGGATCTGCCGGAAATTGGCCGGAACGCTCGATTTCTCTATATCCCATGTTCGCCGTGAGGACAACACTGAGGCCAATAGCCTGGCCACTTCGGCTGCCCGCAAGAGGCTTTGATAGTCGTTGAGTCCTCCGATAAAGCAAAAAGGGCAGCCAAGACCAGAAAACTTCCTTAACGCTTCTTTCCAACCACCCAGCGTTCGCCTGGTCCCCATCGCGATTGACAACTCCGGGCCCCTCTCAATGTTATGAATCCGAACTCCGGTGACCTACAATGCTGGCCAGATGTTTGCGGTAGAGTTCCACAAGTCGAGTAAAAAAGATCCCAATGGCAACTGCGAAGACAGCGAATCCGGCAAGCGCATTCGCCCAGACCGGCAAACCTGCCGGGCCGTGCGCGATGGTGCTCTTCGGAGCCGCAGGCGACCTGACGAAACGCAAGCTGATTCCCGCACTCTTCAATTTGGCGAAGGCGAACCTGCTTCCCAGGGACTTCGCGGTCCTGGGCGTTTCCGTCGATGACTTGACTCTAGAACAGTTTCATACTCAGGTAACAGGATTTCTGCCCCCAGCGGATCGCGGAACTGAAGCGTCAGAGTGGTTTACGCAGCGCCTCTACTACCAGCGCGGGGAGTTTGCCGATCCCAACACCTACTCGACCGTAGCTGCTCGGCTCAGTGCTTTGGATCAGGAGCTCCATACCGCTGGCAATTACATGTTCTACCTGGCGACCTCGCCCAAGTTTTTTGGGCAAATTGTCCAACACTTGGGAACCGCCGGTCTGTCGCACCAGCAGAACGGACATTGGCGGCGCGTTGTGATCGAGAAACCTTTCGGACACGATCTGGACTCCGCGCAGTCTTTGAACCGCGAGATCAAAACCGTATTACACGAAAATCAGATTTACCGTATCGATCACTATCTGGGGAAAGAAACCGTACAAAATATTATGGTGTTTCGCTTCGACAATGCCATCTTCGAGCCCATCTGGAACCGCCGGTACATCGACCATGTGCAGATCACGAATGCTGAAACCGTCGGCGTCGAGCAGCGCGGCGGTTACTTCGATACCGCCGGCACATTGCGCGACATGGTTCCCAATCACATGATGCAACTCCTCAGCCTGACCGCTATGGAGTCCCCCGCATCTTTTCAAGCGGACGCCGTCCGCGATGAGCAAGCTAAGGTTCTGCACGCGATTCAGCCCCTGGATTCCGACGATGTGCTGGATCGCAGCGTGCGCGGGCAATACGGCGAGGGCGTACTTGGCGGCGAGAGAGTGCCGGGTTATCGTGGCGAGCCTGGAGTTTCTCCCAATTCGAGGACGGAGACCTACGTAGCCATGAAGTTGACCGTAGACAACTGGCGTTGGGCGGGAGTGCCATTCTATTTGCGAACGGCCAAGCGTATGGCCAAGCGTCACACCGAGATCGCCATTCAGTTCAAGCGCACTCCCTTCGAGTTGTTCGGACACTCTGCCTTTCGTAAGCTGCACACGAATACTCTCGTAATACGGATCCAACCTGTGGAGGGAATTTCCTTGAGCTTTGGCGCCAAGATCCCAGGCGCCGTGTTGCGAGTGGGATCGGTTGACATGAGCTTCGAATATGCCGAGTATTTTGGAGCGGATGCCCACACCGGCTACGAGGTTCTGCTCTATGACTGCATGATCGGCGATGCGACCTTGTTTCAGCGCGCGGACATGGTCGAAGCCGGCTGGAGCGTCGTGGATCCGATGCTCGACGTCTGGACAGCTCTGCCACCGCGCAAATTTCCCAACTACGCAGCCGGCACCTGGGGGCCGAAAGATGCAGATGAGCTCCTGGAACGCGACGAACGCCAATGGAGGAAAATCGAGCCATGATACTTGCAGGAGAGATCGGCGCTACTGGTACCCGGCTCGCGGCCTTCGAGAAGGAAGGCAGCCGGCTCCAGCTCGTGGTCGAAAAGACCTACATGAGCCAGGAGCACAGCAGCTTGTCCGAGATCATCGCCGCTTTCATCAAGGCGGAAGGGATTGCGGCGCACAGCGCATGCTTCGGAGTCGCCGGGCCCGTCAGACGCGGCCGGAGCAAGATTTCCAATCTGCCGTGGGTCATTGATTCTCGCGACCTGGCCAAACAACTTAAACTCGATTCCGTGGGAATGATTAATGATCTCGAAGCCTACGCTTACGGAATCGACGGTCTCGACTCCAAGGATTTCGTTACGCTGAACGCAGGCTCCGAAGATGCGGAAGGAAATCGAGCCGTAATCTCCGCGCGCACCGGACTGGGCGTGGCCGGCATGTATTGGGATGGCTACCGGCATCATCCGTTCGCCTGCGAAGGTGGGCACTCCGATTTCGCACCCCGGAACGCACGCGAAATGGAGCTGTTGGCCTATCTCCAGAAAAAGTACGGTCGCATCAGCTACGAGCGGCTTCTTTCCGGACCGGGAATCAAGAACATCTACGACTTCCTCAGAGATGCGCACAAAGCGGACGAGCCCCAATGGTTGAAAGATCAGATCGCGGCTGCGGCGGATCCTCCGGCTCTGATCTCGCAACTGGCGCAGGAAGGCAAGGCTGCCATCTGCGATCAGACGCTGTCCATCTTCGTGAGCATTTACGGAGCCGAGACAGGGAACTGCGCGTTGAACTTCTTGTCCACCGGAGGCATTTTCATCGGAGGCAGCGTAGCCGCCAAGAATGTATCGAAGATGAAAGATCCGATTTTCATGGAATCGTTCCTGGACAAAGGCCGAATGGTGGACCTGCTCAAGGAAATCCCAGTCACAATCGTGCTGAACGACGATTCGGGAATCATCGGGGCTGCCCGCTACACGCTGATTGAGAAAGCATTTCGGACCGCGAAGCGCGCGTAGGAACGAGTCGTCTTCGGCGCCATTCGTCGATCAGGTTGGCGGTCAATCCTGTCCAGGTAGCGTTCATACTCCGACCTTGACCCTCAAGACCGCGGCGCTGCCGGCGCTGATCGGGACGATATTCATGACGGTGGAGTCTTGCTTTAGCGGAAAATCACCGCCCACGTCTTAGCAGCAAACATCCTCCAACGAAGGAAAATATGCCCACTACAACTCCGATGACCAAGCCCACCAAAAACGGCGGCGAGTGAGCAGCTTCGCCTGCGTTCACGAAGTAGTGGTGCAGCAGATGTCCAAAGGCTAGTGTCGTAAGTAGCACAGCCAGCCCGCTCAAGATGCTCACAATTCGCATGGCAGTGAATTCTGCCACTCAGTCGGCAGTCGTGCAAGCGTCAACGAGGACCCGTTCGGTATTCGAGTGAACCGCGAGCGCGGGATTTACTCGGTTGTCGAATAGTTCGCCCAGCAGTTGCGCAGCAGGTCTCGGTGAACTGAGTGTTAAGCTCTTGAAAGGAATGGAGCCGACGACCAGAGTTGAACTGGTGACCTGCCGATTACGAATCGGCTGCTCTACCAACTGAGCTACGTCGGCCTGCGTTCGATTCTAAGACCCGCCTGCGATTCCTGCAAACAAAAGGTCGGGGCACTCAGCATTCAGCACTCAGTAACTTCAAGACCGGGTTTGCTGAATGCTGAATGCTGAGTGCTGACGGCTGAATGCTACGCGGCCTGCGCCAACGCTCTGTACTCGTCATCGGATTGCCGGGGCAGCAGCACCCAGAGCGTGTAGACGCCGAGCGCCGTGCCGAGTGGGACGTTCAACAACGCGACGAAACCCACGACCAGCGCGATCGTACGTGCCCAATCCTCGCGCTGCAACAAACCCCAACCCGCGAAGAAACCTGCCGCGGATTTTGCCAGCAGCAGCCATCCGATGACAGTGAGCAGGGGCCGCAGCCAGACCGAGACTTCGGGCGGTGGGCCGCCATTGGAAATATGAAACGCGTGGCCGAAGATGACCTGCGCGACAACGATCAAGGCAACTCCTCCAACCGCGTGGAGCGCCGAGTACGCCATCCACAAAATGCCCACCAGCCGCACATGTTCGCGAACCCGGCTGCGCCGCAGCTCGATGAGTCCCAGCACCGTCTTGCCACAGCGTCCGCAACTCTGCTGTCCCACTTGCAACTGCGCACCACACTGATCGCAAAACATTTGCTTCTCCTCCCAAGCGCACACGCTATTGTCATGTATTGTACGGATGCAAGCACTCACAAGTTCCGAGACAAGTTCTCAGTTCCCAGTTCTCATTTCAAAGTGTGCTATAGACAGGTTCCGGTTTTACTGAGAACTGAGAACCGAGAACTGAGAACTACACCTAAAATCGAAAAGGCCACCCGGCAACTTGGGCGGCCTTTTCTTTCAAGGGAGAATAGTTCCAACGGAGGTTTAATCCATCAGAACTTTCTGCCGGAATCTTATGAGCCTTAAAAGCGCAGTGTCAAGCAAAATTTGTGACTTAAATACTCTTATTTTCAACAACTTACGCGCTACGTGCACAAGTCAGCAAACGAGCTCGGAATTGAGCAAAATTCCTGTTTTTCGACGCTAACGACATTCGATTGAGTGACTTACCGCTTCCGGGGCAGCGGCGGGGCCTCGTCTTCCAGGTGCAAGGAGATGAATTCCACAACCTCGGGACGGTCAAACACGGAGTCGGGGAAAAGCCGTTTTATGAGGAGGCGCAAGCCGCCAAACGCAACCCCGGCAACTAACGCCAAGCCCACCACGATTCCGCAAAGAACAATCGCGTTGAACAGAAAATTTGCCAGATTGTCTTTCTTGCTGACGTAAGTATTTTCGTTCCACGTGACATCGGCTTCGTAGCTGATCGACGACATTAGCGATCTCGCTTCGCTTTTTGAAAGCGGGCCTGCTGCAATCACGATGATCGGCCCGGTGCGCGAGTCAAAGAACGGGCCCACATCAAGAATGGTTGCAACTCCCGGCTGCTGCTGCGGGACCGGGTGTGCGGGATCAACGTGCGAGGCATCAATCTGCCGCAGTCGTTCCGAGGCAATCTGCGGCGTCGGATATTCGATCAACATCAGCGTGGCATCGCCCGCGCTCGCCGCATATTTTCCAATCACGACCTCCGCGCCCGATTTGAAATCCACCATCGAAGCCGGCAGAGGCGATCCCACCCGATCGAGCGTGACTGGACCCAGAATGTACTTCGTCGTGTTCTTCTCGAAATTCCTCTGGAAAGCGCTCTTCGGAAGATACGTAGGCAGCGAAGGCGGGTTGCCCTTGTTGCCCTCTGCCTGCGGCAGCAGCCCCGCCAGTTGCCGCAGTTGCGACGCCGACATCACGCTCATTCTGTCAAACACCGCATCCACCAGCACGTTCCCCTGATAGAACAGCGCGCGGTTATTCAGAAAAGCCGCCTGCCTGCCAATTATTTCCTCCTCCATCTCGGCGGAATTGTAGTAAGTGAAGGCGCCGTAAGCGCCACTGGCATCTCCAAACACGGCGGCTTTGATTACCAGATTGCGGCCGTCGTCGCGAGTGTAAGCCGCCTTCTCCAAACGCTGGAAGCCGTACTCCTTCAGTACTGGCGCATTCACCGCATCGGCGGCAGCCGGATCGTCACTCCTGGCGATGGCGCCTTTCACCTGCCAGCCGGCAAACTCGGTGGGAAGGACCGCGGTCGAAACGGCAGCGATAGAAGAGGCCGGGGCTGAAGAGGTTGAGTTCGAAGAAACAGGGGACTTAGGCGGTTCGGCAGCGAAGACCTCAGCCCAAAAAAGAAAACAGGCGAAGACAACCAGGAGCTGTCGCAAGAATTTCATTCGAGAAATGGCTCACCCACGCTACTCGATTAGACTACCGGCAGCCCAAGAAAGTTTCCACCTCGAAGGCCCGCTACGGCGAGGTTGTTAGTGTAATGGGGATTTATCACCAATCATGAATCGAACCGCGCCCGGTTCGATTCGACTTTGGGGCAATGTTGTGTGAAACTCTTGAGGACTCGATCATGCGCATCCGCATGACTTATGGTGAACCCGGTGCCTCTTCTGTGCCCCGCCCGCGGCCTTCCTGGCCGATGAGCGTAATATTCTTGAATCTCACCATCGGAATATTGGGCCTCGCCTTCGTGTGCTGCCTGATCTTCGGCTTCGTCACCTTCCTCAACGCGCACAGGGACTTCAAACGCGTCGAGGGACAGCCCTATCACGCCACCACCTTTCAGGTGACTCGTCCCTATTATCAGAAAAGCCAAGGCATCCATGGGCCCGACATAGCGGTTTATGCCAGCGGGATGGTAGAACGGCAGAAAGAATGGATGGATTTGATTCCCTACCTCAAACGGATTCCGCTCGATAGTTTTCCGCAGAATCAGCGCGAACTCAACGATTCGGTCCCGCCGGGCACAGTGATTCCGGTCTACCTGTTTCCCAATCTCAAAGGGCAATCCCGAATCGAGGTGATCGACGTTCTCCCACCGGGCGAAGCAAGCAGAAGAACGGAGACGTGGGTGGTGCGGCGCGCGCCCGTGGCTCTCGCCGTCCTGGGTGCTCTGATCCTTCTCTTGGTGCGAATCCGCCGCTTCTGCGCCTCGCCCGCGACTAGCCAATGACCGCCAGGCGATTTCACTACACTGAGAATTGTCAGTGCAAAGGTTGAAGTGAAGCTGGCCCGTTACTGCCCTTCAGGTTTCTCGATCTTGCTCGCCACTTTCACGCCGCTTAGTCCGCTGACGTACTTGGACACACCCCGATAGAGCGACTCGGCGATGCGCTGTCGGTGCTCCGAAGTTTCGAGTTTGCGTTCGTCGGTGGGATTCGACACGAACGAAATCTCGGCCAGAATCGAAGGCATATTCGCTCCAATCAGCACAATGAACGGCGCCTTCTTGATCCCGCGATTTCGGACCCCGGCACTGTTCAGCGCCAGCCCTCCATAGAGCGATTCCTGCACATCGCCGGCAAACTCGCGCGATTCGTCGATTTTGTCTTTCAACGCAATTTTCTTTACCAGGTCCTGCAGTTCGTGGATCGATTTCTCCGACACCGCATTTTCGCGGGCGGCAACCTCGAGCGCTTCCGGCGACGAGGTGAAATTCAGGTAGTAGGTTTCGACGCCGCGCGCATCGGAATCACGGCTAGAGTTGGCATGGATCGAGATGAATAAATCCGCCCGCTCGCGGTTCGCAATCGCGGTGCGGGTTTCGAGTGGAATAAAGGTATCGTCCTGCCGCGTATAAATCACTTCGGCGCCAAGCCGAGCTTCGAGCAAACGGCCAAGGCGCTTGGCTACATCGAGCACCACGTCCTTCTCCAACAGGCCGTTCGGGCCAATCGTGCCGGTGTCATGGCCCCCGTGGCCGGCGTCAATGACGATCTTGCCAATCTTCAACCCCAGTGCGCGAATCAAAGACCGGTCGCCGGCAGCGGTCGGACGCGCTTCCCGAGTCTCGGGACGAAGATCCTCAGTGTCAGGCGCAGCTGCGGTTGACCGAGACTTTTTCCGGTGCAAGGAAGATGAAGACGTCACCTCTGGCCGAAGTTTTTCCTGCTTAAGCGTAGCGACAGTCGACGGCGCTCTGTCCTCCGCCTCGACAATCGTTTTTGGTATCTTGCGATTTGAACCTTTGACCGCAACCGTGGTCTTGATCACTCCAATGCCGCTCGCTGGATTCGCGGAGTCGGGCTTGGAATCCGGGCTGACATCTTCGGCGGGTATGTCAGTTTCGACTGGTTCCGACTTCGAAAAGCGAATCGCATCTTTATCCTTTTGCACTTTCCGCTCATCAGCCTTCAAGTCCCCGCTCGACGACACAGGCTCGCTGGAATCGTCGGCCGATTCTGCGGAATCTGTAGTAGCTGTCTCCGGAGCGGAACGACCCTTGGCGGTGGCGGTGTCCGTCTTGATAATGTCCGCCTTGGCCGTGTCTGTCGTAGAAGTGCCCGTCGCCCGGCTCTGCTTCCTGTGGTTGTCCTTCCCGTGCACATCAATGATGAGCCGGTAGGGGTCGGGCAGCAGGAAAGCGTCGTACCTCGCGAGGTCGTCCACTTCCAGCACAATTCGCGTTCGTCCCGGCTGAAATTCGGCAACGCGAATCTTCTTCAGGAAGCCGTCATCCACGTCGAAAGTCTTGCCGACCAGGGTCGAAGCAAGTTTTGTGTCGCGCAGGTCGAAGAAAATGCGGTCGGGATGCGAAATGCGCTGGGAACCGAATTTCACTTCCTGCTCGACGTCAATGGCAACGCGAGTGTAATCGGGCGTGGACCAGTGGCGAACTCCAGTGACGCGCGGCAACGCGCTGCGTCGGGCGCTAGCGGCATTTGCGAATTCGGCGGCGGCATCTGTGTTGCCGCTGGCACCGGCTCCACTGACATTCCCACTGACACTAGAAGACCGCTGCTGCTTGCGCGCCGCCTTCTGCGCCGCGTGTTCCATGGCGTCCGCGTCGGCATCGATTTCCTTCATCGCCGCGCGGGCATCGTCGGCCAGCCGGTTGCGCGGATAGCGATGAAGAAAGTCTTCGAAGATCGTGCGCGCCTCTTCCGGATCATTGAGATCGTCCTTGTAGATCTCGCCGATCGTGAAAAGGGCGTCGAACCTGTATTTGCTGCCGGGATATTCCCTGCGCAGGAAACGGTACTGGTCAACGGCACTGCGCAGGATCTTGTTGTCGTCAAAGCGCCGGCCCATCTCGATCATAAGTTCGGCGGTCGCAACCACGCTCGGGTCCGCCTTCGATGATGCCGGAGAACCGAAATAAACGCGGCGGTACGAGTCAATCACACGCTGGTATTCGTGCCGGGTCCGCTCGCCAACGGGACGCCCATTGAGCGCCTCCCGCATGCGTTCCGCCTTGGCGAATTGCTGGCGGGCCCAGGCATCGTTGTGGTGGACGCGCGCTGATGCGTCAGCCAGCGGCAGCAGCGCCAGCAAGAGCGCTGCGCCGAGGCGAAGGGCGCGGCTGCCTCGAGTTAGGGTCCTAGAAGCCTGGGTCAGAAACATTGAATCATTGAAGTATTGAATCATTTAGTCACCGCGTCAATGATTCAATACCTCAATGACTCAATGATTCAATGACTCAATGACGGCGCTCCCGCTACCACGCGAATCGCCGCCTATTCCGTATTGCTGATGTGCAGCACGCCCCGAGCATCGCGCTGCACGTGAACCGGCTCATGCACCGGGCTGCCGAAAACATACGACCCCGGTTCGCTGCCGCCGTTGTACAAATTCGTGATCCGCCGGACGTAGTTCTGCGTTTCCCTGAAATGCGGAACGCCCGCGCTGCGCGCCACCGCTCCCGAACCAGCGTTATAGGCTGCCAGACTGAGGCTAACGTTGCCGCCGTAACTATCCAGCAGTCTCCTTAAATGTCTAACCCCGGCATCCACGTTTTGTTGCGGGTCAAAAGGATTGGAAACATTGAGCGAACGCGCCGTCGAGGGCATCAACTGCATCAGTCCCATCGCCCCTTTGCGCGACACCGCATTGGGATTGAAATTCGATTCCACCTTGACCACCGAGCGCACCAGGCTCGGATCCACGTTGTGCCGGGCGGCCGCCTGGTCAATCGCGGCGTCGATGTCCTGCGCGGTAAAAGCGCGATTAAGGGTGTCGTGAGTCTGCGCTCTGCCGTCGAGGTAGGTGTTGACTTCCGAGGCCGCCGAGCGGGCCGCACGCATCACCGCTCCGCTCGTCGGAACGGGCTTGAAACGGTGTTCGGTCACACTCCAATAAACCAGCGGAGATCGGGAACGCGTAGAAGCCTCCACCTTCGAAGCAGTAGAAGGCCCATCTCCATTGATAAAGATCTTGCGGCCGGATTCGTCGGTTGTCGAAGTAATCGCGTCCGCCCGTGCGCCTGATCGAGCGCCCGACTGGGCACGCGCCGGCACCGCCGAGACGAGTGTGGAAAGAAAGGAGATCGCGGTCAAGCTGCCGATTAGCGTGATTTGCAGGCGCTTTCGCATATACGTTTCAGATCGGCCAAAAGGCACACTTACTCTAGGGCATACCTACCTGCAAACCTGCCGGAGAATCCAAGAACCAGAGTTACCCTGATTATAGGGCGCGCCGGACGCAGGGGCAATCTATCCAAAGGTCGTAGAACCACTGGAGTAATCTACGTAAGTTACTGAAAGGACTTGATTTTTGGCCGCGCCAGGACCTCGTTTGGCGAGCTCCCGAGCCCGCCAAAGCCATTTGTCGGAGAAAAATCGAATGCCATCCCCTGTGGCTGTTTCCCCTGTGTTCCTCCGTGCCCCTGTGGTTGACCTTGTCAGCCATCTACAATGACGTCTGCATCCTATGGACTCCCAAGCCCTACGCAACCTGTTCGACCAGGTCCGCAAGAAGCGTCTCTCCCCCGACGAAGCCGTCGAGCGCCTGCGTCACCTGCCCTTTGAGGACCTCGGTTTCGCCAAGATCGACCACCATCGTGCCCTTCGCCAGGGTATGCCCGAAGTGATCTTTGCCCAGGGCAAAACGCCGCGCCAGGTGGCGGACATCTTCTCTCGCCTGGCGGCCCACAGCCGCAACGTGCTAGCGACTCGGGCTTCCGAGGAACAGTACGCCGCCGTCGCCGCCGCTGTTAGCCTGACCGAGTATCGCCCAATCGCTCGCGCCATCGTGCTCCAACGTGATCGCAAGCTGCACGGCAAGGGCGTGATCGTGGTCGTATCCGCCGGAACCAGCGACATCCCGGTCGCCGAAGAAGCGGTCGTCACCGCCGAATTGATGGGCAATAACGTTCAGCATATCTATGACGTCGGCGTCGCGGGCATCCACCGCCTTCTGGCGCATCGCCGGGCGCTCGCGAAAGCGCGTGTGATCGTGGTCTGCGCCGGCATGGAAGGCGCGCTGCCCAGCGTAGTTGGCGGTCTGGTAGGAGTTCCCGTGATTGCCGTCCCGACCAGCGTAGGTTATGGAGCAGCCTTCGAGGGCCTCGCCGCTTTGCTCGGGATGATGAACTCCTGCGCCTCGAACGTCAGCGTAGTAAACATTGATAACGGATTCGGCGCAGGCTACGTCGCCTCGCTCATCAACCGCCTGTAGCAAATGACTTGCATGAATGATTCTGTGGCAATGTAATACGGAATGCTCACGGCCAGTGCCAGTGCCGAAGACCCGCGCCTTGCCGGGCGAGTGGCCTTCACCTATCCCAACTTCGTCTCTTATACGCTCGCGCGATTCTTCATCGTCGTAGCGCTCGAGATGCAATCCGTCGCTGTGGGATGGCAGGTGTACGAGATCACGAAGCGCCCGCTCGATCTCGGATACGTCGGCCTGGCCCAGTTTCTGCCTGGCTTCGCGCTCTTTCTCTTTGCCGGACACGCCGCCGATCTCTACGACCGCCGCAAGCTGCTGATGTGGTGCTATGGCGGCTTCGCCCTGTGCTCGGCGCTTCTGCTCGCAATCAGTTGGCGCGAGCCGCAATCGGTTCATGCGATTTACATCGTCCTCGTGCTGCTCGGGATCTTCCGCTGTTTCAACTGGCCCGCGAGCCGCGCGCTGCTGCCGCAGTTAGTTCCCGAAGAACATTTCTCGAACGCCGTCGCCTGGAACGCCAGTACCTTTCAGATCGCAACCATCGCCGGCCCCGCCATCGGAGGAATCGCCTACGCGCTTTTTCGCGGCCCGGAAGGCGTCTATGCCATTGCCGTGACCGTGTCCATCCTGTCCACCATCCTCACCCTGCGCATCCATCCGCAGCCCGCATCGCCGGAGAAGGAACCGGCTGACAAAGAACCAGTAACTCTCCGCACCGTGCTGGCAGGTTTCCATTTCATCTGGGAGAAGAAGCTGATCCTCGGTTCAATCTCGCTCGACATGTTCGCCGTCCTATTAGGTGGAGCGGTGGCGCTGCTGCCCGTTTACGCCAGAACAATTCTGCACACCGGTCCCTGGGGACTCGGCCTGCTGCGCAGCGCTCCCGGCGTGGGGGCCGCGCTGATGGCGATCGTGGTCGCTCATCATCCAATCCGCCGCCGCGCCGGCCTGACCATGTTGTTGTCCGTGGCTGCATTCGGCGTGTTTACCATCATCTTCGGAATCTCGCACAGCCTCATCGTGTCGCTGGTTGCTCTTTTCCTGCTGGGCGCGAGCGACATGGTGAGCATCATCATTCGCGCCATGCTGGTCCAGGTCGCAACTCCCGACGAGATGCGCGGCCGCGTCAACGCTGTCGACATGCTGTTCATCGGAGTATCGAACGAGCTCGGCGAATTCGAGTCCGGAGTAACCGCGCAATGGTTCGGCACTGTCCCAGCCGTAGTCCTCGGAGGAGTAGGAACTCTGCTGGTGATTGCCGCATGGGCATGGCTGTTTCCCGAATTGCGCGAGGCCGATCAGTTGACGGTGGCAGAGCTGGTGCCAAAATAAACAGTTCGTGTAGAGCGGGCGCCCCCGCCCGATGCCCTTGATCTTGATCTTGATTTTGTTCCTGATTTTGATTTGGTCGGCCACGCTTTAGCACTGCGGAAAAACTCAAACATCTCAACGAACAAAAAAATGGTCATGTTGTTTTTGACTTTTTACCCCCCCCCCCCCCCCCCAATTTCGTGCAAACCATTCAATACAAAGGAGTTACTTCCATCATCTACAAAACTAAGGACTTAGCTCCAAGATCCCAACCTTGAATTGGCTTGCTCCTAACGCGCTCCCATACTGAGGCCGTCACCATTGTCGCGCATGGCTGATTGCGTGTCTGTGCTGGCCGTCACACTTGTTGGTGATGAAAAAAGGCGACTCGGAGAGCGGAGAATTTCTGCGTGGGACGTTTCCTGTCGCCTTTACTTAAAGCGGAGTGGAACTGTGTCGGCGGTTCGGGAGGCCACTTCTCGAAAAGCGTGAGGGATGTCGCACGCCCAGATTATTTGGAGTCAATATTCAAAGACATCCCGCATTATACTTTCCACGTTGAAGTGGCGCGCCCGCCGTCTTTTCAAGCGTGAAAAAAACAAATTCTTTTAGAAATTGACGAAGAGACTGTCGTGCTCTCTATACTCACAGTTTTCGCATCTGGACGTAACCGATACTTCGAACTTGTGTGGGTTGGGCGGGACTTTGACCTTCAAAGGAATTGCAACGCTGATACCAGTGTAGTGCACCCCGCAAAACTAGACACAAGGGGCCGTGTTTGAAGTAAGGGTTAGGGCGAACCGGGCACGAGCGTCGTGCGGGGTTTGTCCGTGGAGTCCGCGGTGCGGACGGTCGTGATTGTACTCCTCGATCCAGCCTGCAATGCTCTGCTGCGCTTGGTCGAAGTTCTGGTATTCGTTGAGCCACACCTCCTCTTCTTTCAAGCTGCGATGGAATCGTTCGATGTAACTGTTGCCCTCGGGATGGTTGTAGGCCGTGCGCCGGTGCGTGATGCCCAACTGGTTCAGAGTTTCGACATAGCGCGCCGAGGTAAACTGGGTGCCGTTGTCAGTCGTCAAAGTCAAACCCGTTCCACGAGAACCGAAAGGCAAAACCTCCAACACGGCGCGGTTGAGCGCCGCCAGAGCTTCTTCCGTACGACAACGCAGACTCAGATCCCAGCCGACGATTTCGCGGGTGCAGCAGTCGATCACCGAGACCAGATACGCCCAGCCCACACTGGGCCCGGCCCAGACCTTGGTCATGTCCGACTGCCAGACGTGATTCGGATGCGGTGCTTCCACCTTGCCCCAGTCCTTTCTGCGCGAGATTTGAAAGCGGCGCTGACGCACTAACAGTCCGCGTTCTCGCATGACACGCAGCGCCCGCTTGCCATTGACCACCAACCCGTGATGCCGCCACAACCACCAGACCACGCGACGATAACCGTAGGCCGGTTTCTCACCGCAGGCCGTGATGATCTCCTCGTCCCGCGAGCGATCGGCACGGCTGGCGCGCGGTTTGCGCCGATAGTAGAGGCTCGACCGGCTGATGGCGAGCGTCTCCGCCACCAGCTTCGCTTCGTTCCCTTGGGCCACCAACTCCCGTGCCGACGAATGAGCTGGCCCGCAGCTCACTCGCCCAGCACGTTTTTTAAAATCTCGATCTGCAAGTGCGATCGGCCCAGCGCCCGCTCCAGTTGCTTAATCCGTTTCTCCTGCTCGGCATCGGGCCGCGCGGCTGCGCTTCTCCCCCCAAGCGCAGCCTTGGCTCCCTCTTCTACTTCGTCTTTCCAGCGGTAATACAGCGTGGGCGCGATCTCGTACTTGCGGCAGGTCTCAGCCACGTTGCCGCTCTTCAGACCTTCCAACACAATCTGCCACTTCTCTTCCGCAGTCCTCTGGACTTTCGGCTTTCTCGGCATTCTCGCCTCCTGGCGGAGGCCCCAAGCCTAACTAACTTCCGTGTCCAGTTCTACTGGGGTGCACTACACCAGCGTCAATTGCTTCAAGAATCATCTCTCTGTCTGTATCCGGGGCACCCGTAACTTTGCGGAAACGTTCTGGTTCATTCACAAATGTACAACCGTCACATAGTCTCACTAGAATTGAGCCAGCCTTGGCGCGTACTTTTGAGGTATTCATTACAATACAGGTGAACTCAATAGAACCGTCTGGTTGAAGGGCAGCAGTTGTCTCTTTCGGCTTCTTCGCTGCGTCTTCCACCATTATCCCGAACATCGCTTCGAGCGTGGCTTTCGGTGCGGGCTTTCCTAGTTGGTCTTTGGTTGATTGAACTAGTTTCTTCGTGTCCGATAGGTCTTGTTGCAATTTCTGATTCTGCTGCAACAGGGGTTCGGTGTTGACTTGTTTTTGCAGTACCCCAATTCGGTCTAGCAGACTGTTCAACGTCGCTTGAAACTGGCTTGATTCGCCTTTGTGTGTGGCTTCAGCTCTAGCACTGTCAACGACCAGCACTACAGAGAGTCCTGTCAACATAACCGTAGCCAGTAGGATTAGCCACGGCAGGTACCGAGATTTCTTCGCCAGTTCTGTCCAATCCTTCCACAACAGACCGATAGCGATTACGGATGTAAGGGCTTGGGCTGCAATTGCTATCCACATTTTTTGGCAACTACGCTGATTGGTTCCCCTTGAAGTAACCTTCGATTCTACCCTTCAGACGTGAATAGGAGAGTTCTTATGCTCCAGTTTGATGTGGCCCAGGCGGGGTCGGCCACATCAAAGTGGAGAGTCTAAACGCGGGTTGCCTTTGATCGTTGGGACTAACCAGCCTGGGGGTGCGCCACTTCTCACGCTTTCTGAGAAGTGGCCCGCGATGCTGTCGCCACAAGGCGCGGTTTCGGTTCTCCGCCGGCCACTTCTCAAAAGCGAGAAGTGGCCCACCCGGCCGTGTGGAGCTCACTAATAAAACGTCCAGTCCTTCATCGAAAGGGAGGACCCGACGAACGCTTCCACTGTTCCTCCATAGCCTTCCAATACATAGGCGGTCGCGCGAGAATGACCCTCGATGAGTACTAGATTACCCGTATCATGCTGTGCTGCGATCAGCGCCGGGAACCAGATTCCATCGCGGATTCCTTCTGCAATGGCAACTATCTGCTGAAAGAGAGGATCGGAGGACCGCTGGCGAACACTGCGGGCACCCTCACACACGAGTCTCGTGCCGTTGGAGAGGTTAGTCCAGTTCGGTGTAGCGGTGACTGTGTCTTTGATGTATCGAATGACCTGAAGATCGGTCGGTTCGAGGCCGACCCGGCGCCACTGTACGTCAAGAGGAAATCTGGTAAAAAGACCCTCTCGACGCGGATAGCCACGATAGCTAAGGAGCAATCTCCTCTGGGCGTTCTCGACCTTGTCAGCCAGATTTGGGTTCTCGATGAGGCTATTTTTCCATCCGAGTTGAGCGAGGGTTTGTTGAATAATGCTCCTGTACCGAGACGACCTGATCTCTGCCTGTAAGAAAGCAAGTACCATTTCGTCTTCCGTTGCTGAGCCGCGCTCGATCATCAAACGGCCTTCTTTAAGGAGGTGGCAGCCGGGTGCGCCACTTCTCGCTTTTGAGAAGTGGCCTGCGGAGTACCGAAACCGCGCCTTGTGGCGACAGCATCGCTGGCCACTTCTCAAAAAGCGTGAGAAGTGGCGCACCCCCGGCCCGTAAACATCCAACGAAAGTAACCGTCTGATGTAGAATTCTCCGGCGAATCAAGTCCCGCTTCAGCAGGAGTGACCGTGAACTACGCCCGCATTGCATTAGCCTCCCTCGGGGCTATGGTCGCCTACTTTGTCTATGGCTTTGCCATGTTTGCTGCATGGCCATCCATGAAAACTGAATTCATGAAGTACCCCAACGTCTATCGTCCTAAGGACGAGATGATGAAGGTGATGCCCTACGGCATGATCGCCATCCTCATCGCCATCGTGGTCGTCGCCATTCTCTACGCAAAAATCCATACTGCTGGTGGCGGCATCGTATCAGGCATATACCTCGGTGCACTCATCGGCCTTTTCTCTGTCTGCACCTTCGCGATCCACAACTACATCAACCTGAACATCGGCCTTACGCTGACAATCTACCAGTCCATTGCCTACTTCATTCAGTGGGTCATCGTGGGCGCAGCCATCGGCCTCATCTACAAGCCATCGTAGATTTTGTCGGCAAGACAGAGTTATCGAGAGACAAGCTTTTGGGAAGTTGGCGGGTGGGCCACTTCAACGTGGAAAGTATAACCCGGGTTGTCTTAGAACATTGACACAAAAGAACTGGGGGTGCGCCACTTCTCACGCTTTTTGAGAAGTGGCTTTACCCGACAGCCAGCAGCTTGGGACTCCGCTCTTACGCGGCCGGGGGTGGCATCTTCATCTTGAGAACTTCCCACTCGTTGACTCTTACTCGACCTGCCTCGCGGAGAAAATAGGCGCGGAAGCTGCTCCAGCGCCAAAGTTCCGGCGACTCCACCAAACCGCGCTGCACCGGATTGCGGTGCATGTAGCGCAGTTTCTCAATGCGTTTGCGTTCGGTCCAGACGTTGAAATCGTAAAATCGTTTTTGCCAGATGTGTTGCGGCGCTTGGTCGAAGAGGCGGGCTTGCGACTGGTTGCGACGGCGTCTCGCCTGCGCCAGGACGCGCCGCGCAAAGCTGAGTTTGAGAGCCTGCATCACGGTCGAAGGATTCTTCTTTTGCGGTTCGCTTATCAGCAGATGAATATGCTCGGGCATAACCACGTAGCCGACGACGACGAACTCATAGCGCTTGCGTACTTGCTCCAGCACCGTCAGAAGAAGGTCACGGCGGCGCGCGGTGCCGAGCAACGGCTGCCGCCGATAACAACTGCAAGTAATGAAGTGTAAGTCCCCGGCACCGTAGTAGCGCTTTAGATTACGCCGCATGGGAAAACAGTAACGACACCAGGACGTGGGCGCAGTGACGGCGGGCACCGTCGAATGGTGATGAAAGAGCGGAGTCCCAAACTGCTGGCTGTCCGGCAGGCCACTTCTCAAAAAGCGTGAGAAGTGGCGCACCCCCAGTTGTTTTGCTTGACGCTCAAAGACAAACCCCGCGTTATACTTCCCACGTAATGGGGCCCACCCGCCCACACCGCCGACTCCGGAGTGGCCTCCCTCTTGCGCGGCGCGCCATCGATCTTCATCTTGAGAACTTGCTGCAAGGTCGCACTTCTTCCCAATCTGACGCCTAACCTTTTAATCACAACCATCCGTGGCCGAAAATAAATTGACTTAAGACCCGCCGTGCGCGAAAATAGAAATCTGATTGGGGCAGTTTCGAAGTCCGTCCACCAAGACGGACCTCGAAACTGCCCCAAAGCCGTTTCAGTGCTCTTTTAGGAGCTAAGTCCTTATTCCGGAATACTTTGATATAAGTCCTTATGTTTCAAGGACCAAGTCCGAAAATTCCCGCTAACTCTATGATTCCAGGAGACAGGGGGGGGGGGTACCAACTGGTTAATAGATATGAAATAATGGAGATTCCACGCCATCTTTCGAACCAAGTTTTTCGACAGGGCGAGACGGGGCAAGCCCCGTCTCTACACAAAATTCCTTCCTGTTCGGCGGGCCCGTCCTGCTCATTGCCCCGCCCCAGACTTTGTGTTAAATTTCGCCGGTCATGGCAGGCCTGCTTTCACGACTCGGGTTCGGCACAACGGCGGAGGAGGTTCCGGAGATCCTCCAGGGGGACAGCCCCGCGCTCCAGGGCGCTGACTTGGCAGTCGCCTATTTTTCTTCGCGCGCCGGAGGCGATCTTCACGATTTCCTGCGGGTGAGCCCGCACCGTTTTCTTTTCGGATTGCTTGATGTCGCAGGCAAACGCGAAACCAGCCGCCCCGTTCTGGAAGCCGCGCAGGCTTGTTTCCGCTCGTCGGGCGAAGAGATTTTCGCCGCGTCCGAATTGAACGAATCGGAAGCGATGATCGAACTGTCGCGCCGTCTGAATCTCGAGATCATGCGCGCCGCTCGAGGCGTGCGCAGTTGTCCGGCCTTCGCCGGCTGCTACAACGAAGAACTGGGCACGGTTTGCTACGTGAATGCGGGCCACACACCTGGCCTGCTGCGCGATGATGAAAGCGTTGTCGAATTGCCCGCCACCGGCCTGCCGCTCGGGCTGTTCTCCCTCGCTCCGACCGACGCCCGCATCGTTGGCCTCGGACCAAAGGGCTCGCTGGCGGTGGTGTCACGCGGAGTGGTGGAGGCCGAGTCGAAGAAGGTGGAATTTGGTTTGGACGGGGTCAAGAGCATCTTGCAGGCAGGACCTGCTTCGGCCAAAGATCTTTCCCAGCGCATCCTGCGAGGCGTCCAGGACTTCATGCACATGGCTCCGAAGCACAACGACGTGACCGCACTGACGCTGACGCGCGGAAATTAGTTTTAGGGAGCTTTCGCCTGGCATCCACGCTTGGCCTTCACGCTGCTTGCGGCGTAAAATAGAGAAATAAATTTTCCCGGGTTTACCCCAGGTTTCTAGAGAGCCCCTAATGAAGAAGACCGGACTTCCCCTGCTGTTGGCTGTTGGCTACGCGCTGTTGTTCCCATCTCTTTCGCCGGCCGATACCGTGGTCGAAGAGATCATCGCCCGGGTGAACAACGAAATTGTCACGCGCACGGAATACGTCCGCAGCCGCGATCAGCTCAAGCAGGAGGTTCAACAGCAGGACCCCGCCAACGCCGACCGCGCTTTTGCCGAGAAGCAACGCGACGTTCTGCGCGATCTGATTGACCAGCAACTCCTGCTGCAAAAAGGCAAAGACCTCGGCATCACTGGCGACACTGAAGTCATCAAGCGCCTCGACGAAATGCGCAAGGAGATGAAGCTCGAAACCATGGAAGAGCTGGAGAAGGCGGCAGAGGCGCAGGGAGCTTCGTATGAAGACTTCAAGCAGAACCTGCGCAACCAGATTGTCACGCAGCGCGTGATTGGGCAGGAAGTGGGTTCGCACCTGGCCATGAACAAAGACGACGTGAAGAAGTTTTACGATCAGCACAAGGCGGAGATGGAGCGGGCCGAGCAGGTTCGCCTGAGCGAGATTCTGATCGCGCCGAAAACGTCTGCCAAACCCGCTGCCGGCGTTGACGGAAAGCCCGAGCCACCGTCGGAGGCGGAGACGGAGGCAGCGCTCGTGGCCGCCCAGGCTACGGCGCAGGACGTGCTCGACCAGATTCACAAGGGCGGAAAGTTTGCAGACCTGGCGAAGAAGTATTCCGATGGACCGTCGGCAAAAGACGGCGGCGACCTCAGTTATTTCAAGCGCGGCACGCTCTCGAAAGAACTGGAAGACAAGGTCTTCGCGCTGAAGGCCGGTGAAGTTACGGACGTGATTCGCACCAAGCAGGGATATGTGATCCTGCAGGCGAGCGAGCATCAGATGGCGGGCATTCCCCCGATGAAGGAAGTTGAGCCGCGCATCCAGGATGCGTTGTATATGCAGAAACTGCAGCCGGCATTGCGTGCCTTTCTGACCACGTTGCGCGAAGAAGCGTTCATCGACATCAAGTCTGGTTACCTCGATTCGGGCGCGAGCGCTAAACAAACCAAGCCCGTCGAGACCACGGCCAAAGAGACCAACGCGAAGACTCTGAAAAAGAAGAAGAAGCTCGGCGTGTTTTAGGCTAGTCTTAGCTGTGCTCGGCTGTGCTCGCGGCGGGCGTCTGCATCCACGCGGCAAGCCGATTTCGCGGAGGCTCATGAAAGAGTTTTTCATCTCCCAGTGTTCCCAGCAGGAAAACAAGATCATCACCTCCAGCTTCGTGGTGGCCTCGAAGCAGGTGAAGGCCAAGAAAAATGGCGAGCCTTACCTGGCGTTGATCCTGGCGGATCGCAGCGGCCAGATCGAAGCCAAGATGTGGGACAACGTCGACGAATTCATCGCCGTCTTCGAACAGGACGACTTTCTCAAGGTCAAAGGGCTGGTCAACAAGTATAAGAATCGTTTTCAGCTCACGATTCACAAGCTGCGGCGCATGGAAGAAGGCGATATTGACTTCACCGATTATCTGCCCAAGACCTCCAAGGACATCGGCGAACTCTGGAGAACGCTGACGGAGTTTGTGGCTACGTTCCAGAATCCGCACCTGAAATCGCTGGTCGAACTGTTTATGGCGGACTCGGAAATTGCCGAGCGCTATCGCAATGCTCCCGCGGCCAAGACCCTTCATCATGCCTACATCGGCGGACTGCTCGATCACGTCGTGTCACTGTTCCGCTCCTGCGATTTGATGAGCCGCAACTATCCGCAGGTCAATCGCGACCTGCTGTTGACGGGAGCGTTCCTGCATGACATCGGCAAGATTCAGGAGCTGACGTACAACCGCGCGTTTTCTTATAGCACTCGCGGCCAGCTGCTTGGGCACATGATCATCGAACTGGAGATGCTGCAGGCGAAGCTCGCACAACTGCCGGGCTTTCCCGAGGAATTGAAGATTCTGCTCGAACATATGATCATCAGCCATCACGGGCAATACGACTTCGGATCGCCCAAGCTGCCGATGTTTCCGGAAGCGCTCATGCTGCACTATCTCGACGATCTCGATTCCAAGATGGAGGCGATGCGGGCCCACTTCGAGCGCGAGGCCGAACTCGAAGGACCGTGGACCAGCTATAACGCGTCGCTGGGACGTCCGCTGCTCGATTCGCGCAAATTTATGCAAGGCGAAAAGGCGCCCGCTGCGAAAACCAGTGCGGAAGATTCCAGCGCGCAGCCAGGCGCCCCTGCGGCGCCGGAGGGCCCGGCTTCCGCGGCGCCGGCGCTTGACATGTTGAGCGAACAGAAAGCATAGAGGGAATAGAGCCAGTCGTAGAGTCCGCGCGTGAAGGTCGAATCGTCAGCTGCGTTTGCGCACTGTGCCCGCTTCGATTACAGTTTTGGCCTCAACAACTTTGTTCCGGAGGAAGATCATGCGTTCTCGGGCGCTGTATTTATTGTTTATTTTCCTGATGTTTACACTCGCGGCCTGCTCGAAGAAGCCAGCCGATACGGCTTCCAACTCCGCCAGCCAAGACATGTCGGCGCCGTCGAATGCTGCCGGTGGAAATGCGATGAGTTCTCCAGCGACATCCGCGCCTGCGAACGCCGCGCCTGAGCCGCAGCCGCAGCTCTTGGTCGTGCCCGCAGGCACCACTCTGACGGTAAGGCTGGGAGAATCGGTGGGATCGAAGATCAGTTCGCCAGGTCAGTCTTTCAGCGCCACGCTTTCTTCTCCAGTCACCGTGGACGGGAATACAGTGATTCCAGCGGGCGCAGCGGCGCGTGGTACGGTGGTCGACGCAAAACCTTTGGGCAGGTTCAAGGGCGGGGCTGTGCTGGAGGTGCGGCTGAATTCAATTACGGTAAACGGGAGCGAGCAGCGGATTAAGACCTCAGCCGTCACCCGCACGCTGAAGGGCAAAGGCAAGCGCACGGCCGTGATGGCAGGCGGCGGCACAGCGCTCGGGGCGATCATCGGCGGCTTAGCCGGCGGGGGCAAGGGCGCTGCGATTGGCGCGGCCGCCGGCGCCGGCGCAGGTACGGGAGGAGCGGCATTTACCGGCAACAAGGAGATCGTTCTTCCCGCCGAGTCGGCGCTGAGCTTTAGGCTCACGTCTCCGCTGGAAGTGAACGCGGGAAGGTAGCCTCGACAACAGAGTCGCGCAGAGACGCAGGCAAGACGAAACGATCTGCGTCTCTACTTTCCAATCGACTCGATTATTTCCATGCCTATGGATTTCTCACGTTTCACCACCATCAGCTTTGATTGCTACGGCACTCTGATTGATTGGGAGTCGGGGATTTTGCCTGCCCTCCGGAACGTGCTCGGAAGCCATGGTCAAAGTCAAAGCCTGTCTGACGCTGCTATTCTTGAACTCTATGGAGAATTTGAAGCGGAGGCTGAGGGTGGTCCGTATCAACGCTACCGGGATGTGCTGCAATCGGTGGTGCGGGCGTTTGCAGACAGGCTCCATTTCGAGGCGAGTTCCGCGGAGATTCGCTCGCTGCACGAATCAGTCCGTGCATGGCCGCCCTTTCCGGATACGGTGGCTGCGCTGCGCGAGCTTCAGAAGCGCTACAAGCTCGTGGTGATTTCAAATATAGACGACGATCTATTTGCCGAAACGCGGAAGCATTTGGGCGTAGAATTCGACGGCGTGATCACGGCGGAAAAGGCGGGAAGCTACAAACCTTCCCTCAACAATTTCCAGATGGCCTTGCGCACGCTAGCGCTTTCTCCGGATCGCCTGCTGCATGCCGCGCAAAGCATCTATCACGACGTGGTGCCAGCACGCTCGCTGGGGATCTCGACCGTCTGGGTGAACCGGAAATCGGCTCGTCCGGGAATTGGTGCGGTTCGAGGCTCTGCGGCACTTGCCTCTGAGAAGCGAGCGGACTTGGAGGTTCCCGATCTTGCCAGCCTCGCCGCGGCAGCTGTGACGCAAGACTGATGCTTTGGCAGGGAGCCAGGTATCTGGCGAAGTATCCATTCCGAAGGGATTGAATCTTCGTTTGCCGTAGGCACTGAAATTTGCTGAAATTACTGCTTTGGTTTCTTTTTCAACACACACAGGCGATTTCACTCAGAACCGAAAACGATTTGCTCTAACCGCGGCGCCGATAGTAAATGTTGAACTCAAATCCAGGGTTGGGCGGAAAGATTTCCGCAATCTTGCGCAGGCGTTCGGCCATTGCAGTCGGAGCGAGCAGCGGATAGTCGCGCTCGCGAAGATCGTAGTAATCGACGTCGAGATAGAGCGCGAGCAGGTAGATCGAAATCGCATCCGCGAAGCTGGCTGCAAGATACTCGTTCTTGAATTTCTCGGCATCCGGGCCGTGGGCGGTGGCGAACTTGCGCGACTCCCATGCGTCGAGTGAAGTTTCACCGCGTACCCCGGACTCCACTTGCTGCCAGGCCAGGTCGGCGAAATTCTGGGATACGCCCGCGCGTTCGACCAGCGCGTGCCCGACGTTGATGTAGAACTCGAACGCTACCGAAAATTTGTCTTCCATCAGGCGGGTCGAGATGAAGACGCACTGCGCATCGCCGAGATTCAGGTTGCGATGGCAAACCGCGTTGTCGCTGAGCGCAACGTCATAGCGGTCGGCAATTACGGTGTCTTCGCCCTGGGTTACGGTGAGCGGCACAAAGTAGTACGCCTTGCGGCTGAGCGCGGCGGCAATCGGCACGGGGACGGCGGCGGTCATGCGTTCGAGATCGTTGTCGGCAATAGTAATCTCGCCCGAGCGGGCATAGCAGATGCCATTCGGAGCCTGTGAAACCGGGCTGTTTTGCACGATCTCCGCGGGGCTGCGGACGATCGCGGAGGCGGTTTGCGACATGGCAGTATTGTAGCGTATGGGGTACGCCGAGACGGCTGTTTCGCCTACTTTGAAACGCTGGGAACGGGTTTGCGGCCAGGGGATATAATCCAGGTCATGATGCAGGAAGCTCAGGAATTGCTCAAGAAGGCCCTCGCCTTACCCGACAAGGAACGTGCGGATCTGGCTGGCAGTTTGATCGAGAGTCTGGATGATGCCGTCGACGAAAATGCGGAAGCAGCGTGGCAGGAAGAGGTCGTTCGCCGCCTCGAAGACGTTCAATCCGGGAAGGTGAAGACGATTTCGTGGGACGAGGTCCGGCAGAAGGGGCGTACGCTGCTCCGTAATCGGTAAGGCCATGGCAGGCAAGCCGCTTGAATTTCATCCGGAAGCGGAACAGGAGTATCTGGAAGCCTTAGCGTGGTACCGGGAACGAAGCCCGACTGCGGCGATCAGCTTCGAAAGATCATTTGATCGCGCGAGAAGAACAATCAACAATCAAAGATAAAGATGCTCCCCATCGTTGGCCGATTTATCTCTCCGGCTGCAGGAGATACACACTCCACCAATTTCCATTCATCGTTGTGTACGCGACCCTCACTTCTCATACTGTCGTTCTGGCAATCGCCCATGGCCGCCGTCGTCCGGGCTACTGGAAAGACCGCGTATGACATGCTCACGGCGACAGTCGCGATGCTCACGACCGATGGTGTAGCCTAAAAGCATGGCGAAAGCGAGTTCGGGCGGGCCGGGCTGGATCGGAATTCCGGCGCGTGTATTCGCGATGACGTTTCTGTTGACTCTGCTCTCGTTCGCGGTCGCGCTTCTGGTGAGTATTCTAGGGACAGTGGTGTACTCCCAGGTCAAGCATCTCGCGCCCAACCTGACGTTTGCGTACCGGCACATCGCGTTTCCGTTTGCGATCACCGTGGGTGCGATTGTGCTGGTGCTGTTGCTGCGGATGGAGATTCGGAACTACCGGCAGCGTAAGACGCTGGCCGGGATCGAGCGGGTGAGTTGAGGATGAGCGAATTGAAAACCACGCCACCGCGTATTGCCATTCCGGTGCCGCATTCCGGGGATCGCGAATATGCTGAGCGCGCACTGCCGCAGTATGAAGAGGCTGTGCGCGGGGCCGGTGGAGAGCCGGTGCGCATCGAACTCGACCAGACACCGGTTCAGGTAATGACGCAGATCGAGCGCTGCGACGCCGTTCTGCTGCCCGGCAGCCGGGCGGATGTCGACCCGCGGAAGTACAGAGCGGATCGCGATGAGAAGACAGCATCCGCCGACGCCAAACGCGAACTGGTGGATGACCTTCTACTGCAGGATGCCTACAACATGCATAAACCCGTGCTGGGCATTTGTTACGGATTGCAGTCGTTGAATGTGTACCGGTCGGGGACGCTGGTGCAGGATATCGAATCGGCGATCGGCGATGCGAAGATCAATGATGCGAAGATCAATGATTCGAAGATCAATCACAGCGCGGGACGGGCGGTGGCGAAGGCGCACACGGTAAAGATCGAACCGGAGTCGAAGCTGGCGGAGATTGTGGGGGCGAGCAAGACCGTTGCCGTGAATTCTTCGCATCATCAATCAGCGGACGCTGTGGGCGATGGTTTGCGCGCAGTCGCGCGCTCCGCTGAAGACGGAATCATCGAAGCTCTCGAAGGAACCGCCCCCGGACATTTTGTGCTGGCGGTGCAGTGGCATCCGGAGCGAAGTGTGAACGATGGGCCGGAGCTGGCGGAGTCCGCAAAGGCGATTTTCCGTGCGTTCATTAAGGCGGCGAGAGCCAAGCATGAAGAATTGGCGAAGGAGTTTGAGTCCGCCAGGCGGTAACGGCGTTGCGAATCCAGAGTTGCTGCGGGCGCAGGCAGGCGCCGAGCTGTGCTCGCCTTCGACGGGCGAGGGCGCCCCTCCCCACACGAGCTCTTAGGAGCGTTTCAGTAAGACTGCGGCATGCGCAATTGCGGCGTTTTCTGTGCCCATGCCTTCCGGCGTTTTTGCTTTGATCCCTACACAGTCCGCTGGAATTCCGCACAACTCGGCTACGTGTTGGCGAATCGCGTCCGCATGCGGGCCGATTTTTGGAGTGGAGAGGATCAGCGTGGAATCCAGGTTGACGAGTTCGTAGCCAGCGGTCTTGACGCGCTGCAACGCCTCACGCAGAAACACCGCGGAGTCGGCGTCTTTCCATTGCGGATCGGAAGGGGGAAACAGCGATCCAATGTCGGGACCGGCGATGGCGCCGAGCAGCGCATCGGTGATCGCGTGCAGCAGGACATCGCCGTCGGAGTTGCCACCGAGACCTTTATCGTGCGGCAGAGTCACGCCCCCGATTTTCAGTGGAATTCCGGGCTTGAATTCGTGCGAGTCCCAACCGTAGCCGATGCGCATTTCAGGTTTCAAGATTTGATCCCGTTCGGCCCCTAACGGGGCGTCAGATTTTCGCGCTTACGGCATCGCTAAGGCGATGCCCTGATACGAAACAAAGGACACGAAACAAAAGATATGACACGTGAGGGTTCGCTACTGCGTCCCGGTTTTCAGATAGAACTCTGCCAACTCCATATCGGCTGGCGTGGTGATTTTTATATTGCGCGGCGAGCCCATCACTACTACGACCGGCATCCCGGCGCGCTCGATCAGTGAAGCTTCGTCGGTCCCCAGAAAGCCGTCGGCTACGGCACTATCAAAGGCTTTCTTCAGGATGTTGTAGCGAAAGCCCTGCGGGGTTTGCGCCATCACGACGCTCGCGCGAGGGATGGTGGCTTTGATGAGCGCGCCGTCCGCCGTTCGCTCCACCTGTTTCACAGTGTCCACGGCGGGCCAGCCCGCGATGGCGGCTCCATGTTTGTTCGCGGCCTCGATTACATTGCCAATGATTTCGGGCGTAACAAATGGGCGAACGGCATCGTGCACCAGGACGATGTCTTCCGGATCGGCCGCTGTACGGGCTAGAGCGCTTGCCA
The DNA here is from genome assembly GCA_963789205.1 of uncultured Acidobacteriaceae bacterium. GTDB lineage: Bacteria > Acidobacteriota > Terriglobia > Terriglobales > Acidobacteriaceae > Acidiflorens. The sequence goes on along the minus strand of CAWBJV010000002.1, from coordinate 548,930 downwards.
CCGAGTCCTGACGATGCTCGCCGCCTTCGACCATCTGCAGGCGCTTGCTCAGGATTTCCGGGTACTCCTTTTCGACCTGGGTGCGGAAGCCGGCAATTTCGTCCTTGCGGAGAGCGACGATGATTTCGTAGACGGCAGGGGCGGCGGCGAATTTACGCAGCGTGTGGACAAGAATGGGTATGCCGCCCAGTTCTTTGAACTGTTTGGTCGGGGATTTTCTTTTGGATTTCGCGGGCGAGTGCGGGGCCATGCGCGTGCCCAGTCCGGCCGCCGGAACGATGACAAAAACCTTCATAGGGGCGATCAGTATAGTACAGGCGTCGGGCGTTTGCCTGTGCGTATGCGGTCGTCACGTCTCCTGCCGCGGAGTGAGACGGGGCAAGCCCCGTCTCTACAGATGAAGCACCTAGTCGGCTGCCCGTTCGGCCACTGATGGAGGCTTTTTTGCCGGGTCGGAGGTCGGTCCACTGGTTCCTGGCGCCGGAGGCATGGGCACCGAAGGCGGCGCTTTGGAGTCGTGGCGGCCCGTCGCGCGCTCATCCCACTTGCCGAAGATCATCTTGCCCGCGGTGGTTTGCAAGACCGAGGTCACCGAGATGTCGATGGTCTTGCCAATCATCTTGCGCGCGTTATCGATGACCACCATGGTGCCGTCATCGAGATAAGCGACGCCCTGGTTGTACTCTTTTCCTTCCTTCAGGATGAACACCCGCATAATTTCGCCGGGAAGAACAATAGGCTTGAGCGAGTTGGCCAGTTCGTTGATGTTGAGCACGGCCACGCCCTGCAATTGCGCGACTTTGTTGAGATTGAAGTCGTTGGTGATGATCTTGCCTTCATACAGCTTGGCCAGTTCGATCAGCTTCATATCGACTTCGCGAACGCTGGGGAAATCGTCTTCCACGATCTGGATCTGGACCGAAGCAGTTTTCTGGAGGCGCTGTAGGATGTCGAGGCCGCGGCGGCCGCGATTGCGTTTGAGCGAGTCGGCGGAATCGGCCACCAGTTGCAATTCGCGGAGCACGAACTGCGGGATCACAATCAGGCCGTCGAGGAAGCCGGTTTCGGCGATGTCGGCGATGCGGCCGTCAATAATGACGCTGGTGTCGAGGATCTTGTAACTCTTCTTACCTGACCTTTCGCCGCCGAAGATTCCGCCGAGCGCAGCCAGATTGAGCAGATCGCCTTTGTTGGCGCCGACCGCCAATCCCACATAAGCCATGACCAGCATGACCATGATCTGCAGGAAACTTTGGATAGGGCCGGGAGGGATGCTGTTGCGGATGACGAGCGCGAAAAGGTAAGCGCCAACGATACCGAGCACGCTGCCGATGGCGGCTCCGATCAGGCGCTTCAGGCTCATCGCGCGCAATCTCCACTCGAACACGATGATGGCGACGCCGATCAGCAAGCCGACGGCGGCATCTAGTCTTGAGGGCAGATTAAACGGATGAATGAGAGCGCAGATGACAGCGACAATGAGGACAAACAGAAGGCGTATAAGGACGACGTCCACGAGTAAGACCTCTCTCGGGGAAGGCACCGCTGGAGCGATTCCTGCCCCCCGCCGGCCGTCCAGGGCGAATGATATTAAGATCCCTGCGCCCGACGTTCTATTCGCGGAGCGGTATGAAGAATGAGAAAGTGCCCCGCGCCCGGTCAAGCCGGGTTACTGCAATAAGTACCGCGAGCAGTATATACCCGGTCGAGAAGGGGAACCAGCCTATAACTAGGAACCTTTACCCTTTCGCACGTAGGCAGAACTGCCTGCGAATTCTCAAGGAAAATCCACGTCCAGGGCGTAGATATCCTGGGTGCTCAGGTCGCGTACGAAAAGCCGTGAGTCGTCGGGCGCTTGGCCGCTCCACGAACCCCAGATTCCGAAATAGCGGGCCAGTCCGTTCAGACTGAAGAGGTCCTCGGGCTTGTGATCCCCGACTTTGACCCGGCGGCAGTAGGGATTCTCTGTAATCAAGTTGTCGTAGTACACGTAGCGGCTGTCCGATGACCAGTAGGGATAGTCCACGTTTGTGGCCTCGGTAAGCCACTCCGACCATGCCTGGGAGTGGAAATCGTAAAGCATGAGCTTCTTCGATCCCTCGACACTCATGGCTGCCAGGTAGCGGCCATCGGGAGACCAGCGCGGCGAAAACAAGCCTTTGGAACCGGGAAGGGTGGACGTCTGGCGGGTCTTCAAATCAACCAGCTGAATATCCACGGTTCCGGTATTCATCGTGGAAATGCGTCCGAAGGCAAGCTGAGCGCCGTCCGGAGACCAGGTAGCGTCCACTTCGCCGACCTGTTCCGGCAACAGCTCCTCGGGCGAGCCTCCTTGCGCGGAAACCAAAAAAATCTTCCAGGGCTTTCCGAACTCAGCGGAAATGTAAGCGATCTGGGTTCCGTCCGGAGACCAAACGGGAAGCGTCGCTGCCGCGGGTGGATAGGTGAGTTGCAGGCGCTCGCTGCCATCGATGCGGCTGCGCCACAGCGTAGTGCCCGGAACGGCAACGTAAGCCGCCCACTTGCCATCGCGGGAGAAGGCCACGTCAGTGGCGGAAATACCGCCGAGGAAAGGAACAAATTGTTTGGAAGCGGCGTCGTAACGCACCAGTTCGGCGCGCGGCTGCACGCCCTGCACAAATATCTTCCGGCCGCCGGGGTCGGGCAAAACGGTGGAGTACAAGATGGGGCCAGTGGTCAGTTGCGTGGGCGTAGCGGAAGCTTTGCGAAAAATGCCAATGGCATCGGGAAGAGCAAAGATGTCGTTTGACGTAGCTTTCCCCGACTCGAAGACGTAGTAGCGTCCATCGTGCGTCCAGCGGCCACAGCATTCATTGGGCGGAGTGTGCCATCCCTTGAGAAGTTGATGCAGATTTGATCCGTCGGAGCGGACCTCCCACAATGAACTCGTATTGGCCTGACCTTGAAGGGAAAAGCGAATGCGGCTTCCGTCGGGAGAAAAAGCGGCGGCATAGGCGGAACCGGGCGCGGTGACGAGAAGGTGCGCGGCGGTGCCGTCGGCATTCGCCAGGTAAAGGTCCGAACCTTTGATAAACACGAGCTGCCGTCCGTCCCGCGACCATCCGCCCCCACTGCCCTCGATATTGCCCAGGCGGCGCGGGGAACCCGCGGGCAACGGCAGAGCCCACAAAGGCGTTGCTCTATTGCCGGTCGGCACCATGCTGCCGACCAGCAGTTGAGAATGGTCGCCAGAGATGTCGTGGATTACCATGCTCTTGACTGGTGCCGGAATCGCGGAGGTCTCGCCCCCACTCGTCGAAACCTGGGCCAGAACCATACCTTCGGGCCGGAACTGGGTTACATAGACGCGGGCGCCATCCGTCAGCATGTTTCCCATGGAAAAGCCGTCATGGGTAATCTGCGTAGTGCCCGTGGCTTTCGGTGGGCTGACCGGGAAGAGAAACCAGAGAAGGGCCGCCGCAAACAGCACAGCCGCCGACGCTGCAGCCACCCACGGCCAGCGAAGCTTTCCCTTTGGAGCCTCGGTGGAAGTCGCTACCGCCACACTCACTCTGCCCGAGGTTGTGTCCCGTTTGAGCCGCTTCAAGTCGGCGCGCATTTCGGCGGCGCTTTGATAGCGGATATCGCGGTCCTTCTCCAGCGCTTTGCCGATAATGTGATCGAGCTCTGAGGGGAGATCAGGATTTAGCCGCAGCGGCGGTGCTGGCTCCTTGCGGAGAATCGAATCAAAGATGGCGGCCGTGGTGTCTCCGCGAAAGGGCAGGGTTCGAGTCGCCATTTCGTAAAGCACTGCGCCAAAAGAAAAGATATCGGTACGAGCGTCGAGGTCCTTGCCCAGCGCCTGTTCGGGAGACATGTAGGCTACCGTGCCCAGAGTGCTGCCAGGACTGGTAAGGTTCGGATCATTATCGATGGTGGCGGCGGTGACCCCGACCGGGGTCGTCAGCGCATGGGTTTTCGCCAACCCGAAATCAAGAATCTTGGCATGTCCCCGCTCGGTCAAAAACAGATTTGCGGGCTTGATGTCTCGATGAACGATTCCTTTGGTGTGGGCTGCGTCCAGGGCGTCGGCAATCTCGATGCCGATATCGAGCAAAGACTCCAGCTCGATTCGCCGGCCCAGGATCACTTCCCGGAGAGTCTTGCCTTCCAGATATTCCATCACCAGGAAAAATCGACCCTGGTGCTCGCCAATTTCGTGAATGGTGCAGATGTTGGGATGATTCAGAGCAGAGGAGGCGCGCGCCTCACGCCGGAAGCGCTCGAGCGCCTGGGGATCGTTCGCCAGGCTGTCTGGCAGAAACTTGAGCGCGACGAAGCGGTTGAGTTGGATGTCCTCGGCCTGATAGACAACGCCCATTCCGCCGCCGCCGATTTTTTTCAGGACGCGGTAATGTGAGACTGTCTCCCCAAGGATGGATTGATCGTCAAGCACTGCGCCACATCTTAGCAGAGGGCACTATGGGCGGCCCTTATTAAACTTTGCTTTGATTACCGCTCGCTCTTCGCCGTTCGATAGCGGCCGCCCGAGATGGGCCCGCTTGATTGCTAAGTGCGCTCTTTACATTCCGTCGTAATTCGGGCCGCCGCCACCCTCGGGTGGAACCCAGGTGATGATCTGGTAGGGGTCCTCAATGTCGCAGGTCTTGCAGTGCACGCAGTTCGCGGGATTTAGACTGATGCGCTTGCCATTGGGCGCGGTCTCGTCGTCGACCATCTCGTAGACATTCGCGGGGCAGAAATTCTGGCAGGGGCTGCCGAACTCTTTGACACAGCGCTCATTGCAGATGTTGGTGTCTTGAATCAGCAAATGCGCGGGCTGATCTTCTTCATGCTTGGTGCCGGAATGATAAAGGTCGGTGAGTTTGTCGAAGGTGAGCTTGCCATCGCCCTTTGCCGGGCCCAGCATGTTCGCTTCCGGGCCGCCGTCGGCGGGGAGATTGGCGAGCGGTTGCAGGTTCTCGTGCCCCGGGTGCGATGGCACGCGATTGCCTGGACCGCCGCGGAAAATTTGCTGGAGAGCGGTGTTGAACATGCCGGCGACCATGCCATTCTTGAATCCCTGGTGGAAGTTGCGCACCGGCCACAGCTCGTCTTTAATCCAACTGGTTTCGACGCGGCGCTGGAACGTGCCAAGGGTTGCCGCCGACGAGTCGGATTTCAGCAGCGCTTCAAATGCTGTCTCGGCGGCCAGCATGCCGCTTTTGATCGCGAGATGAATCCCTTTCAGGCGCGCAGAATTCAGGAAGCCGGCGGAGTCGCCTACGATCATCCATCCATCGCCGGCGAGTGGCGGCAGGGACCACCATCCGCCGTAGGGAAGAGCCTTGGCGCCGTAGCGGATCATCTTGCCGCCGGCAAGCAACTTGGTAATAAAAGGATGCTGTTTGAAGGTTTGAAGCACGTGCTGCGGGTCGAGGCGCGGATCGCGATAATCGAGTCCGGTAACAAAGCCGAGCGAGACGATGTTGCCTTTCGAGCCCGGGTTTTGCGAACCATATATCCAGGCGCCGCCATATTCCTTCGTGGTCAACGGATAGCCCATCGTGTAGATGACTTCGCCTGACTGAATGCGGCCCGACGGGACCTCCCATAGCTCTTTCACGCCGACGCCATAAGTCTGCGGGTTGCGGTCTTTCATCAGGTCAAACTTCTGGATGAGTTGCTTGGTGAGCGATCCGCGAGTGCCTTCGGCGAGCACGACGACCTTTGCCTTGATGTCGTAGCCGGGCTCGAAATTTGATTTCTGCTGGTTCTGTTTGTCGACACCCTTGTCGTCGGTGCGTACGCCGGTGACGCGATCGCCCTCGTACAGAAGTTCCGATCCCGCGAAGCCGGTGAAAATCGTGATCCCAGCGGCTTCGACTTTGCCCGCCAACCACTTCACGAAGCGGTTGATCGAGATGACGTAGTTGCCGTGGTCCTGCAACGGGGGAGGCGTGATCGGAAGCTGGTAGTGGCCGGTGCGCGTCAGGAAGTAAACGGCATCTTTGTTTACCACCGCATCGAGCGGAGCTTCGCTTTCGAATCCCGGCAGCAGCTCTTTCATAGAGCGCGGATCGAGGAGCGCGCCGGAAAGGCAGTGCTGTCCGGCTTCGCGCGCCTTTTCAAGCACGTAGATATTTTCTTTGCTGAGCGGAGATTCGGGGTGGCGTGCGTTGTGATCGTCAATCAACTGCGAAAGCCGTAGAGCGCAGGCCATGCCCGCTGGGCCCCCGCCGACGATAACGACGTCGGCTGGCATCTCAGGGTGCTCGACGTTGGGGAGAGGCTTGCGGAAGATCAGCATTTAGCAGTTGGCCTTTAGCTCTTAGCGCGGGAAACTCTCTATGATACGGGAAACCGTATTGCTGATGCAGAGCTATTGCGCTGATTGCTTGTCTACTTGGGTCTGCTTGCGTCACCACTTCTTGAAAATAATCGCGACGGCGCCGATCATCATGGCGAAACCCACGAGGTAGTTCCACTTCAGCGGTTCCCGAAGATATAGGACTGAGAAGATCGAAAACACGGTTAGGGTGATGACCTCCTGGATGGTCTTCAACTGCGCTGTCGTGAACTCGTAAGAGCCGATGCGGTTGGCGGGTACCTGAAAACAGTATTCCGCAAAGGCGATGAGCCAGCTGATGACGATGACCTTGAACAGCGGAGCGTGGCGATACTTCAGATGGCCGTACCAGGCGAAGGTCATGAAGATGTTGGAGAGGGTCAGGAGCAGGATTGTGGTCATGCGGATATGTTGCCTGATTCTGGGCTTTGATTGCACTCTTAGGGTCGGTGGAGCGACGGGCGCCTCGCCCGTCCGGTCCTATGGCGGCAGGGCGGGGGCGCCCGGTTTTCCACGATCAAGAGCGGCGGATTTCCGCGATCGCCTCGCGAATCGCCTGCAGAACTCCGTCCATCTGTTGGGGCGTCCCAACGGTGATCCGAACACATCCATCGCAGCCTGGATTGGCCGATGAATCGCGGACCAGAATGCCGCGTCGCTGCATCGACTCCACGAATGCTTTCACTTTTGCACCTACTCGCACCAAAACAAAGTTCGTCTGGCTCGGCCAGAAGTGCATGTCCAGTTCCTCGAACAATTTCGCCAGGCGTTCGCGGCCGCGCTTTATCTGTGCGACGTGTTCGCTTACGAAAGCCCGGTCGGCCAGCGCCTCTTCGAGACAAGCCAGCGCCACGGAATTCACATTGAATGGCAAGCTGAGCCGCCGCAGATAGTCGATCTGGTCCGCCGCGCCTGTCAACACACCCAGGCGCAGGCCGGCGAGCCCATAGGCTTTCGAAAACGTACGTGCGACGAATAGGTTCGGATGGCGCGCTACGTCCGGGATCATTGTCCTGCAGGTCAGTGCCGCGCCGCAAAACTCGAAGTAGGCTTCGTCGATGAGAACCGCCGCATCGGGCGCTGATTCCGCAATCTTTAACAGGTCGGCGCGCGAAGTTGCCAGGCCAGTGGGATTGTTGGGATTTGCGATCGCGATCACCCGGGTGCGTGGCGAAATGCGGGCCAGAAAATCGGCGACGGGAAGTGTCAGGTCCTCGCCCGACTGGAGGCGCACCACTTGCGCCCCCAGCGCCTCGCCCAGCACCGGATACATCACGAAGGTGGGGTCGGCAAAGAGCAGTTCGTCGCCAGGGCCGAGGTAAGTTGTAAAGACCAGCGATAGCGCCTCATCCATTCCATTGGTGAGCAACACCTGCTCGGGCGCGATCCCCAGGAACTTCGCGACCAGCCGCTCTCCCAGCTCGCGCTGCGGATACAGCGACAAGTCCGCCGCCGAGAGCGAGCGCAGTCGCGCCAGCACGCGCGGCGAGCATCCTGCCATGCTCTCGTTGAGATCGAGACTCAGCCCGGCGCGGCTCACGATGGGCGAGTGGTACGGACTTAGCTTGGCAATCGATTCCCGCGGTTTCAGCATGGAATGCGCGTAAATGAAATGAGTGTAAACATGACGCGATGAGTTTACGCGATTTGTTTATCAGGTGCAGGAGGTCGCGGTGGAGATTCTTCCTTAAGCCGCTTATTCTTCATCCTTCGTGTAGAGACGAGACTTGCCCGTCTGAGACGCGGCAAGCCGCGTCTCTACCAATCATTTTTCATGCCGCCTCGCATACTTCACCGCCACAAAGATCGTCGTGCAGATTGCGAAATCTACCAGCAGGCCCCAGTCCTCCTTGAAAAGCGTGTGCCGCGCCACCACGGGCAGATGTGGCATGAGCAGGAAGTAGATCGCGTTGCCTGCAAGCACGGCTACCAGCGCATCGAGGAAATTCTTCATCGTCGTTCGTCGTGACACCGGTCCATGGTGGAAGTTGAATTCCGAGACCCAGCGCCTGAAGGCGGATTCATTCCAGGCGTTTTCGGCATGCCTGAAGACATGCCCTGATACGAATCCCCCCGATGCGGTTCCTGCTAACATCGCTTAAGATGCTGGAACCGTCCACTCCAGTGCAGTATGTGAAAGGCATCGGCCCGCGCCTGGCCGAGATCCTTGCCGCCAAGGGCATCGCGACCGTCGACGACCTGCTGCACTACCTGCCCTTCCGTTACGAAGACCGGCTGAACCCGCGTTCGGTCGCCGAACTGCGCGCCGGCGAGATGGCGACGGTGATTGCCGAAGTCCGCAACTCGGGACTGTTTCGCACGCGCCGCATGCCGATCTTTCAACTCACGGTTGGCCAGGGTCGCACAAAGTTGAAGTGTATCTGGTTCAACGCTGCGTATCTTCAGGATCGTTTCCAGGCCGGACAGATGCTTGCTCTTTACGGCAAGGTTGAAGAGGACCGCGACGGCGAACTGCAAATCGTGCAGCCGCAATTCGAGATTCTTGGCGACATCAACGAAGAGGGCGGCGCCGACGAGGCCGAAAAAAAGGCGGCCGCGTCGCTTGAGATCGGACGGATTGTTCCGATCTACGAATCGACCGGACAGGGCAAACTCACCCCGCGCTGGTTCCGGCGCGTTGTCCGGTGGACGCTCGAAAACCTGAATCCCAATCTTCCCGATCCCATCCCTGCCGCGGTGCGCGCGCATCTGAGCCTGGTGTCTCCGCGCGATGCGTGGTGGAAAGTTCACTGGCCCGATGCGGGCGAAAGCTTCAGCGATCTGCAGTCGTCGCGGACGGCGGCGCATATCCGGCTGATTTTCGATGAACTATTTTTCATCGAGCTTGGCCTCGAACTCAAGCGCCGCGAGCAGAAGGCGCAAACAGGAATCGCCTTTCGGCTTGATGGCGGCGTTCGCGAGGCTATTAAGAAGATACTGCCGTTTCATCCGACCGCTGCCCAGAAGCGGGTGCTGAAAGAAATTGCCACCGACATGCAGACGCCCTGCCCCATGAGGCGTCTGCTGCAGGGCGATGTGGGATCGGGCAAGACCATCGTGGCCTTCCAAGCCGCGATCATTGCCATCGAAAACGGATACCAGGTCGCATTGATGGCGCCGACGGAAATTCTGGCGCAGCAACATTATTTTTCCGCCCGCCAGATTCTCGAACGAGCCGGATACCGCATCGTGCTTCTGACCGGCTCGCTCGAACAGGACCGCAAACGCGACGTGCGCCGTCATATCGCGCAAGGGAACGCGCAACTCGTCATCGGGACTCATGCTCTGATTCAGGATCGCGTCGAGTTTGAGAATCTGGGGTTGGTGGTCGTGGATGAGCAACACCGTTTCGGCGTGATGCAGAGGCTGAAGCTGATGAGGAAATCAGACGATCGTAGAGGAACGGGCGTCTCGCCCGTCCCGAGGGCGGCTGGGCAGCCGCGCGGGGACGCCCGGCGCTCCACTGATTCAAAGGTGAGCGACCCCGAGCCGGACGTGCTGGTGATGACGGCGACGCCGATCCCGCGCACGCTTGCGCTCACTCTCTACGGCGATCTTGACGTCTCGGTGCTCGACGAACTTCCTCCGGGACGCAGTCCGGTTGTCACCCGCTCCGTGCCCGACGAGCGCGCGCCCGAGGTGTGGGACTTCGTCCGCAAGCAAATCGTCGCCGGACATCAGGCCTATGTCGTGTATCCGGTGATTGAGGAGAACCCCGCGAAAAAGGACGACCGCGAAGTGAAGGCCGCCGAGCAGATGCATCGGCAGTTGCGGGAAAAGATTTTCCCCAACCTCCATGTCGGTCTGCTGCACGGCCGTCTTGATGCCGACGAAAAAGAACGTGTGATGCGCGAATTCCAGCAGGGAAAGATTGAAATTCTTGTCGCTACGACGGTGATCGAAGTCGGCGTCGATGTCCCCAACGCGACCGTCATGGTGATCGAGCACGCCGACCGCTTCGGACTAGCGCAGCTCCACCAGTTGCGCGGACGCATCGGCCGCGGCGCGGCGAAATCTTACTGTGTGCTCATGCGCGGTGGGAAGGTTTCCGAAGAAGGCGAACGCCGTCTCGACGCCATGGTGCGCTCGAACGACGGTTTCCAGATCGCGGAACTTGATCTCGAACTGCGTGGGCCGGGCGAATTTTTTGGGACCAGGCAGGCGGGCATTCCGAGCTTCCGCGTGGCTAACATCATCCGCGACCGGCAGCTGCTGGAAGCGGCTAAGCGCGAGGCGGCGTTTCTGATCTCTGGGCCGAATGCGGAGATATCGAAAGATGAGATTGATCGGGCGCTTCGCGAGATGCGGTCGCGCTGGGCGATGAGTTATGGGCTGGTGGAGGTGGGGTAGGTTGATCGTGCGTTTATGGGAGGGATTCGATTAGGACGAGCGGCCGCCGGATGAATGGGCGCGGCCAACCTGATATCATCTGCCTTCGGCGGCTTTGCAAAGCGCCCGCTATTTTTGGAGGTCTGGACTTATGCAGGAAACCGCCGGATTGCCCCTGGGCTCTCGCCGCAACGAAGACATCGCGCTCGACCTCATGAAATTCATCGCCATGACAACCGGGTACGGTAAGACCATCGGGACCGGGGTCGGATTCCAGGGTGGAGGCGCGGCCGCCAAGCCAGAGGATTATGCGGCACATTTGCTGGAACTTTACGGCCGTTGTTTGCAGTCGGTCAGTGGGAAATAAGTCAAAGTCTTCACCACAGAGAGCACAGAGGGACACAGGGGAAACCAAATTTGATCGATCTTGAGCCTAAGATGCTCCCCGGTAACCCCTTGCCTTTGAACCTCTTCGTTGACAAGGGCGCCGCTGCTGGGCTATTCTAAACTTCTTTGGAAGTCCTGCGGCTGCCCGCCTGGAACACCTAGCGCGCGTTCTGCGTGGATCGATCATTGAATTGATTAGGGCACTCAGCGGTCTTCATAATAGCTTTCTTTAGTTCCTGGGAGATTTCCGATGTCAACCTATTTCCCGAAAGAGGGAGATATTGCGCGTAAGTGGTTTGTGGTGGATGCAACCGGGCTTCCGCTCGGGCGGCTCGCCTCGCGCGTAGCCCGCATTCTGATCGGTAAAGAGAATCCGAAGTACACGCCGTTTATCGACACTGGCGACCACGTGGTCATCATAAATGCCGAGAAGATCAAGATCACCGGCATGAAGGCTGATCAGAAGGTCTATCACCGCTACACGGGGTATCCCGGCGGATTGCGCTCCGAAGAAATGAAGAAGCGCATGGTCCGCAAGCCGGAGCTGGTGATTGAAGACGCCGTGTCGCGCATGCTTCCCAAGAACAAGCTGGGCAAGCAAATGTTTACGAAGCTGAAGGTTTACCGAGGCGACAAGCACCCGCACGAGGCGCAGAAGCCCGAAGCGAAGGTGTTTGCGCAGTAAGGCAGGTCGCAGGTGTCAGGTTTCAGGTCTCAGGAAGACGGGCACGAGAAAAACTTTCGAAGGGTGACAGGCACTTGGGTTGGCTGAATGCTGACGGCTGAGTGCTGAGGGCTTAAATGGCAGAAACTATTCAATACTACGGAACGGGACGCCGCAAGACGGCGATCGCGCGCGTTTTTCTTCGTCCGGGCAGCGGCGAATTCAAGGTCAACGGCAAGGCGTTCGATGAATACTTTGTGACGCCCTCGCAGCGCATCGCGGCGAAACGGGCGTTGGTCTCGACCGACACGGCGGCCAGCTTCAATGTGCTGGCGAACGTGTGCGGCGGTGGAGTCGCTGGACAAGCGGATGCGGTCCGCCTGGGCATTACGCGCGCACTTATGCTGTTCAATGCTGAATTCCGCGCCAAGCTGAAGGCTGAGGGCATGGTTACGCGTGATCCGCGCGCTAAAGAGCGCAAGAAGTACGGACAAAAAGGCGCCCGCAAGCGCTTCCAGTTCAGCAAGCGGTAAGGTTTTGGGTGTCGCTGAAGGCTGAGTGCTGACGGCTGAGAGCTGTTTTTAAAATTCATCCCCCCACCTTGCTGAGGCGGGGTGGACGGGAATGGCAATCCGGGGCCTGTTAGCGTCCGGATGCAGACCAACTGAGGAGGTTGATTGGCGAATATCACAATGAAGGAGTTGCTCGAAGCAGGCGTTCACTTCGGGCACCAGACGAAGCGGTGGAACCCAAAGATGAAGGAGTATATCTTTGGCGAGCGCAATGGTATCTACATTATCGATCTGCAGAAGACGCTGAAGATGTTTAAGGAAGCGTCGAAATTTGTGCAGGACCTGGCCGCTGATGGCCGGATTATTCTCTTCGTGGGCACCAAGCGCCAGGCGCAGGACGCGATTGCCGAAGAGGCCCAGCGCTGTTCGATGTACTACGTGAATCAACGCTGGCTGGGTGGGCTGCTGACGAACTGGATCACGGTACAGAAATCCGTGAAGCGGCTCAAGGAACTCGACGAAATGGCCACCGATGGCCGTTACGATCTGCTTCCGAAGAAGGAAGTTATCAAGCTCGAGCGCGAGCGCAAGCACTTGCAGGCGAATCTCGCCGGCATCAAGAACATGACGCGGTTGCCGGATGCGATCTTCGTCATTGATTCGAATAAAGAGCAGATCGCGGTGCGCGAATCGCGCAAGCTGGGCATCCCCGTGGTCGCCGTGGTCGACACGAATTGCGACCCGAGCGAAGTGGATTACGTGATACCGGGCAATGACGACGCACTACGAGCGATCCGGCTGTTCACCTCGAAGATATCGGAGTCGATTGCCGAGGGCGTCCACGCCAGGGACGACAAACAGATGGCGGAGATTCAGGCGGTGGCAGAGCTAGAACCGGTGGCAACGGCCGAAGCTCCGGTTCCTGAAGAACTGTATGCGGAAGGTGCAGCCGAAAGCGCGACCGCCGCAGCCGCTGCGGGATCCGAAGGCGCGGCACTCGAAGGCGAAGAGATCCGTATGGAAGACGTGCTGGGCAAGGGCACGCGCAAGCGTCCTTCAGCCGCCACGGAAGACGTTGACGAGCTACAGGCGGAAACGCGCCGGTTCTAATATCGGCTGCCAGTTTCCAGCTATTCGCAAGCACCAGATCTGACCCGCGCAGCTGGTCTGTGCGCGGGTCGAGTTTTATAGTGGCAAGTTTCAACTGAAGGAAGAATTTCGAATGAGCACGACAATGAGCACTACTATGGCGAATATTTCTGCTGCCCAGGTTAAAGAACTCCGCGACAAAACCGGAGCTCCAATGATGGACTGCAAACAGGCCTTGACCGACGCCAAGGGAAACTTGGAAGATGCGGTTGTCCTGCTGCGCAAGAAGGGAGTGTCGGTCGCAGCCAAGAAAGCGGCGCGCGTGACGAGCGAAGGTTCGGTGGGCCACTACATTCACGCTGGTGGCAAGATTGGCGTACTGGTCGAAGTCAATTGCGAGAGCGATTTCGTGGCGCGCACCGAGGACTTCAAAGAGCTGGTCCACGACGTCGCCATGCATATTGCGGCGAGCGACCCGAAGTATGTGCGGAAAGAAGACGTCACGCCGCAAGACTACGCCCGCGAGAAGGACATCTACCTCGCGAAGGCCATTGCCAGCGGCAAGCCTGCACACATCGCCGAAAAGATGGTCGCCGGCATGATGGAGAAGTTCTACGAGGAGGTCTGCCTGCTGGAGCAGCCCTTCATCAAGGATCAAACCATCAACATTGCGCACCTTATCGCTGCCAAGGTCGGCAAACTCGGCGAGAACATCGCGGTGCGGCGCTTCGCCCGGTTCAAAGTCGGCGATACCACCGCCACAGTCGCCTTCACCAGCACCAAGCCGGACGAGGGCGGTGAGGCTTCCGCTCCGGTTGCCAAGTAGCAGCCGAATAATTCAGGGGCGCTGCGGCGTCCCTTTCGTTTATGCTTTCCTCCACGTAGATAATCATCCATAGCTAATTAGCATCGCTAGTCATTCTGTGCGAAGTGAAGGACCCGACCTGCCATGTCTGAACCGATCTTCAAGCGCATCTTGCTGAAAATCTCCGGCGAAGCCCTTGCCGCCACACAAGGTTTCGGCGTCGACACCACTCGCATCCATGAAATCGCGGCTGAACTTGCCGATGTAAACACTCTCGGCATTCAGATGGCGATTGTCGTAGGCGGCGGGAACTTTTTTCGCGGGGTTGCCGAGCAGGCCAAGGATATGGATCGCGTCTCAGCCGATCACATGGGCATGCTGGCCACCGTCATCAACGCGCTGGCGCTGCAGGATGCTCTCGAAAAACAGAATGTCTTCACTCGCGTGCAAACGGCCATTGAGATGAATCAGGTTGCCGAGCCCTTCATCCGGCGCCGCGCCATCCGGCATCTTGAAAAAGGACGCGTCGTCATCTTTGCCGGAGGCACCGGCAACCCGTATTTCTCGACCGATACGGCCGCCTCGCTGCGGGCGATGGAAATCAAGGCCGATGCCATCCTCAAAGCCACCAAAGTGGACGGTATCTACGACGCCGACCCGATGAAAGTGAAGGATGCCAAGAAGTTTTCGCAGCTTACCTACATGGATGTTTTGAAGCAAGGCCTCAACGTGATGGACTCGACTGCCATCTCCTTGTGCAAAGACAATAATCTGCCCATCATTGTTTTCAACCTGAACCAGCGCGGTAATATCCGCCGTGTCGTGCTCGGCGAAAAGATCGGCTCGCTGGTAAGCGCGTAGAACAACGCTCAAGGTTTCAGGTCTCAGGTGTTAGGTCTCAGAACCCCGGGTTTCCTGAGACCTGACACCTAACACCTGAGACCTGCCTTCCGGTTTATAATGCACCGTTCTGATATCGGTATGTTTGGGAGCTGATAGAGATGGCTCATCCTGCTCTGAAGGAAGTTTTCGCACAACTCAAGACGCGCATGGAGAAAGCGGTGGAAGACTTCCGCCGTGAAATGGCCGCCACGCGCACCGGGCGAGCAAATGTTCACATGCTCGACACCGTTTCGGTCGACTACTACGGGTCGCAGATGCCGCTCAACCAGATCGCCCAGATTCACGCGCCTGAGCCGCAAATGATTACGGTGCAGCCGTTCGATGCGTCACAGCTGGCGGTGATCGAAAAGGCCATCCGCGGCGCCGACCTCGGTCTCAACCCGATGAACGATGGCAAACTTGTGCGCGTGCCCGTGCCCGCGCTCACCGAAGAGCGCCGCAAGGAGATGGTCAAGCACCTCCACCGGATTCTCGAAGAGCACCGCACCGCGGTGCGCAACATCCGTCGCGACGGCAACGACGCCATCAAGAAGACGCTGAAAGATAAGAAAATTGCCGAGGACGATGAGAAGCGCGCACTCGACGAAATCCAGAAGCTCACCGACGACGAAATCAAGAAGATGGAAGAGATGAGCAAGGCCAAAGAAAAAGAAGTGCTGGAGTTCAAATAGAATGCAGTACCAAGTTACCGGTACGTAGAAAGGCCGCGAGTGGGCTACTTTCACTTTGAGGGATTGATCTTGTAGCCCTCCAAGAGTCTTACGAGGAGTTGAGGGCGGAAAGAGCGGTGGCGCAGGTGAAGCGGTTTTTGCGATTGTTGGCATTGGCCAGTACTACCGTGTGCGGGATATTCTTTCTAACCTACATTTGTCTGCTACCCAGGAACTACAACTACGAGCATCATCGCTTTCTTCCTTTTGTCAAAGAGTCGGCCTTGGGTTCTTGTGCTCTGGGGCCCTTTATCTCTACCTTGTGCGAAGGATGCGGCCAAACTCAAAGTAGCCCACTACCGAAAAACTAGTCTAGTTTCGGGCAATGCAAATTGACTTTATAATCCGTGGATGAAGCGCGTCGTCCATGCCGCCTGCCCGCACGACTGCCCTGACGCCTGCGGCGTCCTGATCACTATCGAAGACGGCCGCGCCACCAAGATTCAGGGCGATCCTGAGCATCCTGTCACCCGCGGATTCCTTTGCGCCAAAGTCGCCAAGTATCTGGACCGCGTGTACTCGCCGGATCGGGTGTTGTATCCGATGCGAAGAGTGAAACCGAAGGGGGCAACTTCCCTGCGCGAAGGACCCTTCGACTGCGCTCAGGGCAGGCTTGCGGGGACACCCGTCGCTCCATCCAATGAGTCGGCTTTTGAACGCATCTCCTGGGACGAGGCTCTCGGCGAAATCACGCAGCGCTTGCGTCGGATCGCTGCCGAATACGGCCCGGAATCCATACTGCCCTACTCTTACGGAGGAACGCTCGGCACGCTCAACAGCGCTTCCATGGACCGCCGTTTCTTCCATCGCCTCGGCGCTTCACAACTGGAGCGCAGCATCTGTTCCACCGCCGGCGAAGAAGGCCTGAAATCGGTGATTGGCATTAAGCTCGGTACCGAGCCGGAACAGTTTGCGCATTCGCGCTACATCATTGCCTGGGGCTCGAATATTCACGGCAACAATGTTCATCTCTGGCCCTTCATCGAAGAGGCTCGCCACAAGGGCGCGAAGCTGGTGGTCATCGATCCGTACCGCACACGCACGGCGAAGTTGGCCGACTGGTATCTGCCGATCAATCCGGGCACCGATGCCGCGCTCGCTCTCGGGATGATGCATGTCATCGTCAACGAGAATCTTTTCGACGCCGACTACGTCTCGCGCTATACCGTCGGGTTCGAGGAATTGAAGGCTGGCGCGCAACAGTATCCGCCGGAAAAAGTCGCTCAGTGGACCGGCATATCCGCCGACGACATTCGCAAGCTCGCCCGCGAGTATGCGACGGAGCGTCCGTCCGTGATCCGCGTCAACTATGGCATCCAGCGCTCTGAAGGCGGGGGCATGGCGATGCGCGCTGTCACGATGCTTCCCTGTTTGACCGGATCGTGGAAAGAAGTAGGCGGCGGACTCCAGCTTTCGCTTAGCGGTTCGTACGGTTTGAATAAAGAAGCGCTCGAAATGCCCGAGTTGATGCAGAAAGCCCTGGGACGCCCCGCTCGAACCATCAACATGGTGCAGCTCGGCAGCGTGCTGAACAAGTTGAGGGGGCCTCTGACTGCGCCACCCATCCAGGCGCTGTTCGTATACAGCTCGAATCCCGCGGCGGTCTGCCCCGACCACAACGAAGTCATTCGCGGCCTTAAGCGCCCCGACCTTTTCACCGTGGTCCACGAACAGTTCTTCACCGACACTACCGATTACGCCGACATCGTTCTGCCCGCCACCACTTTTTTCGAGCACAAAGAGCTGCAGACCGCTTACGGCCACTACTACCTTCAAGTTTCCGATCAGGCGATGGATCCGGTCGGCGAATGCCGGTCCAATGTCGAGTTGTTCCGCGCGCTCGCCGAGCGCATGGGCTTTGAAGACGAATGTTTCCGTGAAACGGTGGATTCAATGATCGACCGCGCGCTGGAGTCGCCTAATCCGCGGCTCAAAGGGATCACCCGCGATCGATTGGAGCGCGAGCATTTTATCCGGCTGAATTTTGAAGGCAAAGAAGACTCTCACCGAGCTGCGCTCGGCGCGACGGGCGAATGTTCCCACGTGATTCGTGATGCGGCCACCGACCCATTTCTCCCCTTCGCTCAGGGCAACTTTCCTACGCCGAGCGGTAAAGCCGAGTTCTACAGCGAAACTCTGAAGCGTCGGGGGCTTGATCCGGTCGTCGCTTTCACTCCACCGAACGAATCGCGAAATGGATCGGGCTCGAAAGCCGGCTACCCGCTCGAACTTCTCGCCCGCAAGCCTGACAATCATCTCAACACGTCATTCGCCAACCTCCCGTCTGTCCGCGTGATGGAACCATGGATCGGGGATCTTGAGATGCATCCGACCGATGCCAAGGCGCGCGGCGTCCGCGATGGCGATCGCATTCGCGCCTTCAACCGGCGCGGCGAAATCGTTCTCAAAGCGCGAGTTGACGGTTCAGTACGTCCCGGAGTCGTTGCCGCCCGGCTGGATTGGGCACGATTCAGCCCCGGCGGCGGCAATATCAATGCGCTAACCTCAGAAAAACTTACTGACCTGGGCAACGCGGCGACGTTCTATTCCGTCTGTGTTGAGGTAGAACTTTTTCGGGCGTGACTCCGGGGACGAAATTTATCCCTGCCTTGGACGGTTCTGACTCTCTACCGTATAATTACCGTTTTCCTAACTCTATTTTTTCGAGGTAGTTGCGATTCATCGTCGTCATCATGCTATCTCTGTGCGTGCCCCGCGGCTCGGCCACGACATGGGCTCACAGAGAGACCCCTATTGGTCTCCATCTTCCTCCAGCATAAGAGTTTGGAAGGTGAGTTCTGCCTGGAATCGCGTCCTCGGTTTGCTGACGCTTCTGCTGCTGGCGGTCCCTGTTGTTGGCCAACAGGATCTCATCGTCGGCATCAGCGTCCATGGCAACCGCCGCATCCCCGCCGAGACGGTTAAGGCCCGTATCTTCAGCAAGGTCGGCGACGTCTACGACGCTGCGGCCATCGAACGCGACTTCAACGCGCTCTGGAATACCGGCTACTTTGAGGACATCCGCTTCGAGCGCGAGCAAAACGCCAAGGGCTGGATCCTTCACATTTACCTCAAGGAGCGGCCGACAATCCGCGAGATCAATTACACCGGGCTAAATGCAGTCTCCACCAGCGACGTGCTCGACCGGTTCAAGGACCGGAAGGTCGGACTCTCGGTCGAGAACCAGTACGATCCCACGAAGATCAAGAAGGCCGAAGTTACCCTCAAGCAACTGCTTGCCGAGCATGGGCGTCAGTTCGCGACCATCCGAACCGAAGTCCGCCCCATTCCGCCTGCCGCAGTGGGCATTACGTTCGTCGTCCGGGAAGGGCCGAAGGTTAAAGTTGGGCACATCCGCTTCCGGGGCAACAAACACATCAATGACCGGACGTTGCGGGCAGCCATGAAGAACCTAAAGCCCATCGGCATCCCGCACTCGATCTTCCTGGAGAACCTCTTCGCCAAGACCTACGACGCCACCAAGCTCGAAGAAGATACCGAGCGGGTCCGCGCCGAGTTCCAGAACCGCGGCTACTTCAAGGTGCTGGTCGACGAACCCAAGACGGAGATCCACGACACCGGACACACGGGCTTTCACATCCCGGGGCTCCAGCCAGGACTGGGGAAATCCGTCGATATCACCATGCCCATCGAGGAAGGCGACCGCTACCACCTCGGCACCATCACTTTTAAAAACAACAAAGCCATCCCGAACAATGCCGCGCTGCGCAGCCTTTTCCCCATGAAGGATGGCGAAATTTTCAGCCGCGAGAAAGTCGCCAAAGGACTCGAGAACCTGCGCAAAGCCTACGGCGAGGCCGGCTACATTAACTTCACTTCCGTTCCCGACACCAAGTTTGACGACGAGAAGAAGACGGTGGATCTGACGGTCGATGTGGACGAAGGCAAGCAGTTCTACGTGCGCCGCATCGAGTTTCAGGGCAACACCACCACCCGCGACAAAGTCATCCGCCGCGAAATTGCGCTGGAAGAAGGCCAGATCTACAACTCGCGCTACTGGGAGCTGAGCCTGCTGCGGCTGAATCAGCTCGGCTACTTCGACCAGCTCAAGCCCGACGATCCTAATACCACCGAACGCCACCTCGACGAAAAGGCAGGCACCGTCGATCTCACGCTGAAAGTGCATGAAAAAGGAAAGAACAGCGTCGGACTTCAAGGCGGCGTCAGCGGTCTGGCAGGGGCCTTTATTGGCCTCAATTACAGCACTAATAACTTTCTTGGATTAGGCGAGACGCTCTCCGTGCAGGCGAGCCTCGGCAGCCGCCAGCGCGACCTGGTCTTCGGATTCACCGAACCCTACTTGTTCGATCGGCCCATGCAAGCCGGCTTCCAGGTCTACACCCGGAAGACCAGCTATGACCAGGCCCGGCAGTATGCCATTGCCACCGGACAAAATCTGAACCTGCCCTCAGCCTACTTGCAGAATTTGCAGAACTACTCGCAGTCCAGCACCGGCTTGAGTTTGAGCTTAAGCTATCCGCTGCGCCGTTCCTTCAAGCGCCTGGGCATCAGCTATTCGTTCGACCGCTCTTCTTTGGTCGCTGTGAGCAACGCTTCCAAGCTGTTGTTCGAGAATCTCAACTTTAGCGGCATCACTGGCCCCAACGCGCTCAACGGCATCATCACCAGCAAGATCACGCCCAGCTTCACCATGAACACCCTTGATGCCGCCTACGCACCCCACCATGGCAAGAGCCTGTTTATAGGCGGGGAGATCGCGGGCCTTGGCGGCACGGTTCACACCATCCGGCCCATCATCCAGTTCAAGCAGTTTTTCCCCGCGCAAAAGGGCGTCAGCGGTAGGGGCCGCAACGCCATCGGTTACAACGTTCAGGCTTCATTTATCTCCGGGTTCGGCGGGATTGTTGCACCCCCGTTTGAACGAGCCTATCTCGGTGGCGAGAATGATATCCGCGGTTTCGACATTCGCACCATATCTCCCATCGCCTACCTGCCCAGCGCCCAGAGCGTGTCCCTCCGGAACCCCGATGGAACCTTTGTTCCCAAGAACCCCGCCGGGCCTCCGGTTAGACCTGACGCTAATGGTAATTGTGCACCTGTTGCGAACTGCTGGCTTATCCCGGTTCCGTATAATCAACTCGTGACCCCCGGGGGCGACCTGAGTCTGAATGGCAACTTTGAATACCGCATCACCATCGCCGGGCCCGTTGCCATCGCGCCCTTTGTGGATATGGGCGCCGATCCGATCATTCGTACCTCGCAGTTGCAGATCAACCCGACCCAGTTCTCCCAACTCGTGAACACCCAATTCGGTTGTCCTAAACTCACTACCGGATTCGCCTGTGATCCGCATTACACCATCCCCGGAACTGAGTTGGGATTTTCGCGGTTTCTGAAGCCTGTTCCCGGCACCAACTGGGTTGCGCGCATGTCCACCGGAATCGAATTGCAGACGATGCTTCCGGTCGTCAACGCGCCCTTCCGCATTTACTATGCCTACAATGCTCTGCGCCTCGACAGCAGCGCATCACCGCCCATACAGATCACGCGTGACATGTTCCCCTGTCCTGTAGTGGGACTGAACGGCTGCACGACCATAGGCAAAGGTGCTGGCGACTACACCTATGCGGTGACGAAGTCGACCCTGGGTTCCAACTACACTCTGCGCGAACCGCGCAAGACCTTCCGCTTCTCCGTGGCCACAACGTTCTAAGGACAGCAATCAGCACTCAGCCGTCAGCATTCAGCCAAAGCGGCTCGGGGTTGCTGGTGAGCAGAGGTTTGTCCAGGACGTTTGCAAGTGAATGCCGAATGCTGAATGCTGAATGCTGAGTGCTGAATGCTACTCGATGTGCACGAGTCCGCTCGCGGGTTCGGACGCCGGCGCTGGCCATTGCGGTGCTCGCCACGCATCCAGGACCGATACCTGATGCACGCACGATACCGTGCAATGCGGCGCGCACGGCTTCTCCGTATGGAACTCGCGGCGTATATCGGCAATCGTATATTTCTCCAGCGGAATGGCCGGATAGCCGCGCTGCTGCGAGCAGTAATGCACCAGCCCGTCCTCGCAAATGTATAGGTAGCGCGCCCCGGCGCGACAGCGCCACTGATTTGGGCGCCCCAACGCGATGTTGTCCTGAAACGCATTCACGCGCGTGAAGCTGCGTTTCTCCAGTCCCTTCATCTCGTGGTAGACGCGCCGCTCTTCGTCGTTCAAGGGCTGCACCTGACCCGAGCCGTCGTGGATGATTCCGATGGTCGAGCTGAAACCAAGCTCCAGCGCGCGCTTGCCGATGGTCAGCGCATCCTGCGGATGGCTCACGCCGCTGCCCACCACTGAATTGATATTCACGTGAAAATCCGCGTGCTCGGCCAGCAGTTGCAGCTTGCGGTCGAGCACTTTCAGACTCTTCTTGGAAACTTCGTCGGGATTCACGTTATCAATCGAAATCTGCAGCCACTCCAGACCTGCGTGGTTCAGCCGCTGGATGCGGTCCGCGGTCAGCAGATAACCGTTTGTGATCAGCCCCGACACAATCCGGCGTTTCCGCATGTGGTGAATAATGTCGTCCAGTTGCGGATGCAGCAGCGGCTCGCCGCCGCTGATCGTGATCACGGAAGTGCCGAGATCACCCAGTAGATCCACCCGCCGCAACATCTGCTCGGTCGGCACCGGCTTCGAGAAATCGTCGAACTCGTTACAGTAGGTGCAGGCCAGATTGCAGCGCCGGATCGGGATCAGATGGGCCAGAAGAGGATGGTCCGTCGACACCACGGCCTTCAGGATTTGCCACAATCCATGAACGTTCCGTTCCGCCGCTCTGAGCTTGCGGCGCAATGCCACTGACCTGGTTATCATCGTTAATTGACCTGCTTATATTTCATCACACCTCCCTGCCTAATGCCCAATTTGCCGCAGTATTCGGAGAAAAGGCAAGGTCGAATGGCAATTCAGCCAACCCGCCCTCAACCAGCTTCTCCAACCTTTTCGTGTCCTGCCGCGCCCAGCGCCGCCACCGCCTGCTCCAGGTTCTCGCGTTTGATCAGCACATAATCCGTATCAAACGTCGAAATGGCGAAGATCGGGATCTGGGCTTCCGCCAGCGGTTGCAGGAACGATGCCAGTACGCCGGTCATCGAAAACGGAAAGGGCCCTTCGAGTTTCAAAGCCACCCATCCGCACTCGGCGAGAGCGCTGTCCGGCATACGGTCTGCCAGGCAGACGTCTTCCGTGCAGACGTCTTCGCTGCAGACAATGGAGAGTTCATCGCGCGTGCGTATCACACAGAAAAACCGGCACTCCAGCACCCAGGCAGGAATGCGAGCATCGGAGGCAAACCGACACACTGCCAGCCGCTCCATAAGAACGCGGTATTTCAAATCGTGAGGCAATTAAGAGAGGAAGGTTACTACATCAGCCCGCCAGCTTGCCGGTGGAGAGCCGTGTGTCCTCCCCCGGCCACCGGGCTGCCCAAAGGACGGGCGAGGACGCCCGTCGCTCCATTGTGGGACGCGGTCGCGCTTACTGCATCTCTCCGCCCATTGGCACGTAGCGGAACTTCTTCCCGTCGAAGAACAAAGCGGAGCTTTCGTTAAATTCGCCCAGTTCTTCAATGTACACCGCTTCGATGGTTTTCTTTCTCAGCTTCATTTTTCGAACCGAGATCGTCCGATACGGCAAATTCACAATCACGTACTTCGCTTTCGGAGTTGCCGAGCGCCAGCCGTCCGGCCCCGCGCCATGAATAATCAACACTGCCAGCCCCCGGCGCGCCGGATCGGGCTCTTTGAACGTGGTTGTGACTTTGGGGTCGCCGTAGCCATAAAAGTCGTAGTAGGGGTCAATCACCTTGTAGTCGTGTTGCGCTTCGTCCAGCATCGGATTCTTGCAGCGCGCCGCAATCACCACGTCTTCCACGCCATCGCCGTCAAGATCGCCGAACACGGGTGCGAGTTCGGGCAGTATTGTGAACTCTCTACCGAACTGTTCTTGCACAAATTCGTTATCCACTTTGTGGGCCGCCGACGGAACCTGCCCGAAAGCTGGAATCAACATCGCGACACTGAACGCCAGGAGTAAAGATACGTTTCGCATGGGTCTACTCTAGTCCCCGGCTGTCACCACTGGCAGGTAACGAAAGTCACCTGCTGGCTTTGATTTGGGAGAGCGAAGAGCTTCAACCACAGAGGACACTGGGGTTCACAGGTGAACACAGGGGAAACCAGATCACGCCTGGAAGTGCTCCCATCCTCCGGGCTTGAGCGGCCGTCGTTTCCCATCCTTCTCAATCAGCCGCATCCCCGCGGATTTTGTCGTCCGCCCGATCCGCGTCACTCGAACTCCCGCGACCAGCGGGGGAACCGCCGCCGCGGACGCAAACAGCAGTTCATAATCGTCGCCGCCATGCAATGCCAACTCGAGCGCAACCCGCTTTTTCCCGGGCCCAGCGTGCGCCCGCGGAATCGCTTCTGCCTCGATTTCCGCGCCCACGTGGCTTTCCTCGCAGATGTGTTCGAGGTCGGTGGAAAGCCCGTCACTCACATCAATCATGGCTGAAGCCACTCCCAGCCGGCGCAGCCACTGGCCCACCGCCAGCCGCGCGAGCGGACGAAAGTAGCGGGAGTACGCCGCCGTCACCGGCCTCGATTCCGCCAGCCGCGCCAATGCCGCCGCTGACCCACCCAGCTCCCCGGTCACATAAATCTGATGGCCCGCCTTTGCCCCCGACCGCAGCACCGCCTTCCCCTCGGGCACCGAGCCCACAACCACGATGTCCGCTTGAATTCCGCCTGCCGACTGCGCCGTGTCCCCGCCAGCCAGCGGAACCTTGAATTCTTCCGCCAGATCCAGCAGCCCCTTCAGGAAGCGGTTCACCCACTTCTGCGGAACGTCGCTCGCGAGGGCCAACGACAAAAATGCCGCCAGCGGCTCTCCTCCCATGGCCGCGATATCGCTCAGGCCGCGCGTCAGGCAGCGCCGCCCCACCAGCTCTGGAGGGAGCCAATCTCGCCGGAAATGCACGTTTTCGATGGTGAAGTCGGTCGTCACCAACAACTCGTGTCCAGGAGGAACGCGCAGCACCGCGCAGTCATCGCCGATGCCCGTGACCAGCGACTTTCCTCCGCGGGCAGAGCGGCGAATCTGCCTAATCAACTCCTTTTCGCTGAGCAGCATGCCGATCACTATACCCCCCTCCCATAGCTAGAGTGCCCACGCCGGCAGCGCGATGGCGGGTAACGTCAGGGTAATCTGGCCGGATGGGCACCGCTAATTACCCTGCCTTGGTAACCGTCCAAAGGGTCCTAGTGAGGTTGACACGGAGAATTAGGTTTGCTACCTTTTAACTCGCGATTCACAATATTTGACGTACCAAGTACTGCAACATGAATCAGTTGCAGCGAAATTGGTTTCAGCTTGCCTAGTTCCGTGGATTTAGGAAGAGCCAGCCCGTCCCGATACGGCTGGTGGAATCAGGCTTCCGAGCCCGAGCATGACGGTTCCGCTCCGGCAGGATTCCGAAGGAAAAATTAAAAATCTTTACCCGGAAGTAGGATATTGCGTAAACGTTTCTACATATTTTTCGTGGCTCGCGACGAAGCTGGGCAGCTTCGCAAGATCACCATTCCCGTCCAATATCTCTACGTTGTTCTGGCCGGGGTGGCCATCGGTGCGCTCTGCCTCACAGGCATCGCCAGCTCTTATACCCGGATGCTGCAGAAAGTCGCCCACTATAACCAGCTCCGTACCGAGCAAGACCAGCTCAAGGACCGCTATTCGCGTCTGGAGCAGGTTGCCAAGGAACGAGACATTCAGGTGGCTTCGCTCGGCTCATTGGCCAGCGAAGTTTCGGCACTTTACGGTCTCAAGTCCGATCCGGCGATGGTTGCCGCTTCCTCGACCGAGCAGATTCAAGAAGCACAGGTAAATTCTTCGCTCGACCAACTTTACGCGCTCAAGCACACGGCGCTGACCGGCGCTGCCAGCGTGGGCATCTCGCTCGGCCTCACCAAGAACTCCACTACAGCTGACTGGGTGCGCGCCAACTCAGCTCCGAACTTGTGGCCGGTCGAAGGCCAGATCACCGGCTCGTTTGGCGAGCGCATCGATCCGTTTAACGGAGAAGGCGCCTTCCACTCCGGTGTCGATATCTCCGCCGGTGTCGGCTCGCCGGTGATCGCTCCTGCCGACGGCGCCGTTACTTTCGCTGATTTCCTGGGCGGCTACGGACGCGCCGTTATGGTTGACCATGGACACGGCATTACCACTCGCTACGGCCACCTTTCGAGCTTCGCCGTCACTGCCGGACAATACATCCATCGCGGCGATACCATCGGCTACGTCGGCCTCAGCGGACGCTCTACGGGACCCCATCTCCACTACGAAGTCCGCATCAACGACGCTCCTGTGAATCCCTACAAGTATCTGCGGCTCACCGTGGCACACGTCGGCGGGTTTGCGGCGGGCTCGTAATCTCGAAATTTCTCAGGAATAAACAGTTGTGGAGCAGTGCTCCCCGTCGTGCCAGTCTGCCAGCGATGATCAATAGCCATGATCAGTGCAGAGCCTCAGAGTCCAACTTCAGTTCGTCAGACTGGAGATCCAAGTTCTGCAGCCTCGACTCCGCGCTACCAGCGCACAATGACCGCGCCGATTGACGCACATCAATATTGGAAAATGGATTCAGATCGCTGCCTTGCTTCACATTGTCGGAGGCGGTGCATCCGTAAATGAACCGATGAGCACGAATTGTGTGGGGACCTGCGGCAGCGAGGAGGGCGTAGATCTTTCCCTGAGACTGACGCGGAAGTACCTCGGCAGGGGGAGCGGTCGTATCCATCCAGAGGAAGAGATCGGCCAATCGTAGACGTTGATTATGGCTCTGGCGGGGCCAGAGACCGTGCACAATAAGACCTCCGCACATTGGATCCCCGAGAGTGGGAATGTCTATCCGGCTCGGAGGATCAAAAGATCTCGGAAGGGGACTCCACTTGCCGTCCAGCGTGAGCAAATCGAAGCCGACGTTCGGGTAATCGCTATCACTGTCACTACAACTCTGGAACCAGCTCAGGATGGTCTCTTTCCCTTCGTTCATGATTGTCAGATTCAGGAGCGCGCACGCCAGCGGGAAATGGTGAGCCAAGCAGGTTTTGAGAGCGACGGAATCTGGCGGTTCGGGCGTTACATCCCGGCTGAGGATTAGCATGAGACCATGGTCGCCGGCAGGTTGGCTCTGCGACTGGATCGCAGTCGAGACGTCCTTCCGCGGCGCAGACTGAGCAACAACATCAAGCACCGTTAGCAGAGACGCCGCAACTGTGATGAGAACAAGAACGCGGCCGCAGGAACCCATTCTGGCCTCCAGACGCTCTATGGGATGCGCCTCATTAATTGAGCCGATGCCCCTGTAGCAATCGAAAATATCGCAACCTTACCCCTTCGCCTTCTTAATTTCCTCGATCAGCGGCGGCACGATGTCGAACAAGTTTCCCACCACTGCATAGTCCGCAATCTCGAAAATCGGCGCCTCGGAATCTTTGTTAATCGCCACGACGCTCCGTGCACCCTTCATGCCGACAATATGCTGGATCGCCCCCGAGATTCCCAGCGCCAGATACAGCTTCGGAGCGACCGTCTGTCCCGACGATCCGATCTGCCGGTCCATCGGCAACCATCCGTTGTCGCAGATCGGACGCGACGCCGCGAGCTCACCGCCCAGCGCATCCGCCAACTGCTTCGCCAGTTCGATATTTTTCTGCTCCTTGATGCCGCGGCCCACCGAGACGATAATCTCAGCCTGCGTCAAATCCACCGCCTGCTTCGCTTCCTTGAAAACTTCCTGCGGCTTGTTCCTGACCACGGCATCCGGAACATCGACATTTACCGTCTCAACGGGCGCGGCCGCGGCACCGGCTTCAACCTTATCCACGCGAAAAGACCCATTCTGAAAGGTCACAAAGTAAGGTCCCGAGCCCGCAAAGCTTACGTCGGCGACAAACTTTCCCTGAAACATTTGCCGCGTGAACAGCAGCTTCCCGCCTTCATGCTTGTACCCGATCGCGTCGGTGATGGCCGTCGTTTGTAGCGCCGTCGCCAGCTTCGGTACGAAATCCCGGACCTGGTACGTATGCGGCATCAACACCAGCTTCGCCGGATGCTTCCCCAAAAACTCGCGCAACGCGTGCGCAAAGGCGTCCGGAGTATAGGGTTCGAGCCTGGCCGACTCGACGTCATACACCTTGACGACCTTCTTCCCCGCTACTTCGCCCGCGATCGCAGCTACGCCGGAGCCCACGACCGCCGCTTCCAACGTCCATCCTGTGTGAGCGGCGATCGCCTGCCCAGCCGCAATCGTCTCCCACGAGACGCGGTTCAGTTTTCCTTCGCGCTGTTCAACGACTACAAGGATAGTGTCCATAAGATCGGTTTTCAGTCTTCAGTTTTCAGTTCTCAGTAACAGCCCAAGTTGTTCAACTGAGAACTGACAACTGACAACTGAGAACTGGTCTTTTCAAATTATTCGCAGTTCATTCTTCAGCTTTTCCACCAGCTTCTTCGCCACTTCCGCCGGAGGCCCTTCCAGAAACTCTGTATTCTTCGACTTCTGCGGCACGTGCAGCTTCTCGATCTTCTGCAAATTCGCTCCCACTGCCGACTGCACCTCGGCCATCGTCACCTTGCGCATCGGTTTCGTCTTGGCCTGCTTGATCCCGATCAGCGTCGCATAGCGCAGCTTGTTAATCCCCGACTGGATCGTCAGCACCGCCGGCAATGGCATGTCTACAAACTGAAAGAACCCGGCTTCCAGTTCCCGCTTCACGCGGATGCCGCCGTCATTCTTTTCAATCTGCATGATGATGGTCGCGTGCGGTAATCCAAGGATCTCCGCCAGAATCACGCCTGTCTGGGCATATCCGTAATCATCCGACTGCAAGCCGGTGAAGATCAGGTCAAACTTTTCGTCCTTGCCCTGATCGATAACGATGGCCGCCGCGATAGCTCGCGCCGTGTTGTACGCATCGAGTCCGACGAAAGCGTCGCCCTCGAGATGAATCGCACGGTCCGCGCCTTTCGCCAGCGCCTCGCGTAAGACCTGCATCGCCCGCGGCGGCCCAGCGGTGACGACCACCACTTCGCCCTTGTGTTTTTCCTTCTGCCGCAGCGCTTCTTCGAGCGCAAATGCGTCCGGCTCGTTGACTTCGTAGGAAACATCTTCGCGGATCCACGTCCCCGCATCATTCAGCTTCAGCGGAGCGTCTTTCTGCGGCACCTGCTTCATGCAAACCAAAATTTTCACCGATCAACTCCCATTTCTCGCGGCGGCGAGCTGCCACTGGCCAAACAGAAAAGTATAAATGAGTGGATGAGTTAACGAGTGAATGGAGTCGCGGATCTAGTTATGTTGCGATGCTGAGTATCGCAGGGTTTCCCTGCAGAACGATGGGTAGCAGCGTCCGACTGGCTCGCTGCCACCCTGGTGCCAAATGTTAAGAACAGTCGTCGATCACAGTCGTCGATCGTTATGCCCCACACCTGTGCCGCTATACAGTCCTTCACTGCTGCGGTGGCGGGTCGGTCGTTTTGTCTCCCTCCCGGCTATCGACCCTTGCCCGATCTCCCTCGTCTCTTGCTTTATCTCCCTCTCGGTTGTCGCCCTTTGGCCGATCTCCCTCGCGATATTCTTCCGGCTTTTCGGCACGGGACGCGGTGCTCTCCGCCTTACTTTCGGAATTCAGAGGTTCCATTGAAACGACCTGGTAGGGTCGCGCCTTTTTCTCTCCGTCGACCGCTCTCAGGTACATACGGTCCTTCTTAATTTTGAATTCACCTTCATGGCCGACGGGCAGAAGCGCCGCATGCTTCGTGTCCAAAGGACGAATGTGGTATTCCATTTCGTCGGTTCGGAACAGATATTGGGTGCATAGCTGCTCGTGCGAGTTTACGTGCTGTACGCCGACCGAGCCGAACACGCTACCCAGGCCCGCGAGGCCCCGTTCCTTCGCGCCACAGGGAACGGATTGCATGCTCTCCACCATACCCCTTGGGGCGTGCTTCTTTTTGTCCTTGCTCTCCGCCATCGTGGAAACCGCCAGAACCAGCGACAATGTAAAGATGAATGATGTTTTGATGTTCATGGAACCTCCCTTAGGATGCTTATGCCCTGCCACGAAAAAGACGAGCCGCACAACAACTGAGAATTGGAGGCCGGTCGCCCGGCCTCTAATTCTTCGCCACAGTTCGCTACTGATTCGGGTTAACTTTTGGCTTCGGCTGAGGTGAAGGCTTCCCAGTCGTACCGGTCGTGCTACTGCCTTGCATTACCCAATTCGAGTTCATGACCGCTTGCGGATTCTCCGACAGCTGTTGCGTCACTGTGGGGTGAGCCTTCAAATATTCCGCAAGTTCCGGGTGGTTCGCTAGGTACTCCTTGTTGTTGGCCAGCGAAGGATCCCTGGAGAGCTGTTCCGCAACGGCTGAATGGCCGCCGAGGAATTGACCGAAGCTCGTCAGTTCCCCACGGCCGCCCATTCCGATTCGATTGTCGCGATCACGGTCACGGTCACGACCGTCCTCTTGCCGGTCATAGCGATTTTCCTGTCGCATGAAGGCGTTTGGGTTCTCTTTGAACTCCTCGCGGACTTCGGGGTGGCTCTGCAGATACTCCTGCAGGGCGGGATGGTTCTCCACGAACTCCCGGTTATTGACTAGCGAAGGATTTTTACGGAGCTGTTCCGCGATCTCCGGATGGCCGTCCATGAATCGGTCCATGCTGGCCAGCTCTCTGCGAGTCGTGTCGCCATCTCTACGGTTGCGGTCTCGGTCACGATCGTCCTCGCGCCGGTCATAGCGATTTTCCTGCCGCATGAAGGCGTTCGGGTTCTCCTTGAACTCCTCGCGGACTTCAGGGTGGCTCTGCAGATACTCCTGCAGGGCGGGATGGTTCTCCACGAACTCCCGGTTATTGATTAGCGAGGGATCTTTACGGAGCTGTTCCGCGATCTCCGGATGTCCGTCCATGAACCGGTCCATGCTAGCCAGTTCTCTGCGAGTCGTGTCGCCATCTCTGCGGTCGCGGTCGCGGTCGCGATCACGATCCTCGTCGCCCTCGTGCCGTTCGTAACGATTTTCCTGCCGCATGAACGCATTCGGGTTCTCTTTGAACTCCTCGCGGACTCCAGGGTGATTCTGCAGAAACTCCTGCAGCTCCGGATGCTTTTCGACGAACTCCTGGTTATTGATCAACGAAGGATCCTTGCGGAGCTGCTCGGCAACTTCAGGATGGCTATCCAGGAACCGGTCCATCTCTGCCAATTCTCGACGGGTCGTATCGTTGTCACCCTCATGCTGTGGCGGCATCGTCTGTTCAGGCGGCATCGCCCGAGGCGGCATCGTCTGCCGGTCCGGAGTCGATGCAGTCTGTCCGTTTGCCGGGGTGCCTGTCCAGAACAGCATTGCGAAAGCAAGCAATGGAGCCAATGACGCAGAGGCGTATAGGCGTCTCGATTTGATTGCCTTATCCACAAAAACCTCCTGTGGTGAGCATGTGGCTCACTCGAAGGTAGGTGCACCCGCCATGCCAAATGGTTGCCGCGCGGCAATATCTCGGGTAGATTCAGGAGCTTGCGAAGACTGGCGGGATTTCCTTGATTTCCGTTGGACGCAAAATGTACATTCTGTCGGAAAATTCGCTGTACAGGATAGACCGGGGGAAACCCTGCATGAAAAATGTGAGGTGAAGAAATTGTGAAAAGCGAAGACAACTCATCAGCGTGCGCTTTGAAGGAAGCGCGGGCTGTCCCGCTGATCGGCAACCGTCCCGAGCGCGACGTGATTGAGACGATTGACGGAGACGAACGGCCGGCGGGTCCCTAGTCCAGAAACGCGACGCTCTGCACGCCTGTAATCTCGAAGCGCTTGCGGCAGCGCAGGTTCTTGCACATCAACATATCGTCTCGCCGCAGCATATACGACTGCGCTTTTGCGAACTTCGCACGGTCGCGATCGTCCGCCCGCGGCGGCAGACTCTTCTTTTTCATGCGTACCAGCCACTGGATCTCATACTCCGCCGACTGATGGCAATGCGGACAACTTAAATTTGCCGGCTTTTTATCGGACCGCTCGTCGAAAAATTCGCGCTCATCCATAGGTTAGGCTCTCTCGGATTTTGAACTTCCATAAATTCCAAGCCAAGCTGAGATTATTGCATTTTTACGCACTGAATGTGCGAAGATGCGAGGATTACGACCATGCCGCGCAAGCGCAAGAAAAAAATCTTCTCCGCTGCCAAGATCGTTCGCGAAATGGCCCGCGAACGCGTCGGGAGTCCGAAGCCGTCCAGCCTTGTGCCGGGGAAGAAAAAGAATGCCGAGAAGCACAAGCCCACGCTGGGCAAACTGCTGACGGATGAGTAGCGGCAGGGTGGCGCGCATTCTTATTAGAAAGATGCACTCACGGCAGTACCGCCAGAGGGTATGGTAACCACGCAAGTATTTTGCCCCAACCCGCTGGGACAATTCTGCCATACAGGAACCGAGCTCGCCGTAAGCAAAACCGAGGCCCCCACGTCGAAAGTCGCAATGCACGTCCCCCCGGTTGCCGTGCAACTGATGCCGGCGGGGAGACTCGTCACTAACCCGATTCCGGAGACCCCGACGGCTAATGTCCCGATCTTGCCCCCGCCCGGACAAAGTACGTTGGCTGAATCGTTCACCGTGACGGTCGCAAGCGCGATCACTATATTGCTAGACCCGCCCGTACCCTCAGGAACACTTGCCGAGATGTCCGCGACACCGCACGGCCCGGGCGTGCCTGACGGGGAGCCTGCCGGCGGAGGCGTCGCATTGAACAGGCCGGGGGACGACATCGTGGCCACGTCGTTATCAATTGTCCATGTCGCCTGACTAGTGACGTCCTTGGTGGCGGGGGGATGGATGTAAGTGGCAGTCGCGGAGTACTGCTGCGTGGGATTGGCAGGGGGTGGAGTGAAACCCGGGGACGCAAAAGTAGATGTTGTGGGCGTAATCGTAAGGCTGACCACCTTTTGGTCGTGACCGCAACTCGGCAGGCTCAGAGCCGCTCCCACCGCCACCAGCGCGCCCAAGGCGAGCCCAATGTAGCTCCGCTTCATACCCACGACTCCTGGAGGCAAGTTTCGGCCTGCCCGCTCGTCAGATTAGGGAAAAGGGAAATCTAGTGGAAGCCGGCACAAAAAGCAAGAAACAGGCGAGTCAGGCATGTCGGTGGAGCGCCGGGGGGTCGCCCGCCCGGCCACGGCACTGTTGGACGGGCAAGACGCCAGTTGCTCCACTGTGAATTCTTGGGGCACGCAAAGCCGCTACGGACCCTGGATGACCTGCAAGGGCTGAGGTGTTTGGAGTCTCTGGCGGAGGATGGCTTTCCGGGTGGGGATTTCAGCAATAGCATCGGCATGGATCACGTAGCCGCCGTGGGGCAATGTGTTGCCAAAGGGAATTTGAACGTTGGTCGCGCCGGGTTTCAGCGGGAAATGTTCGTAGCCGATTGCCGTTGCGCGCCCGTTCTCGGCAACAGCCACGATGATCACGGTCAGGTCGAAGGTGTCGGCGGAACCGTTCGATACCTGGACAGCGCCGTCAATTCGGTTGTCGTGGACCTTTGGAGGCTGAAGCCATTCGAGCAACATCGAAGCGGCGACCAAGGCCCGAAAGTCCTTGGTAATCGTATGCGCAGGATGGCCGGAGTCCTCGACTTTCAAGGTGAACGTCAAAGCACCGGGCTTGCCGGGGCGTCCACTGAGCAGCCCCTCCGGGGTGAGCGTGACTCCGTCGGGAAGATCGCCAGTGGCCACGCTCCAGACGTAGGGCGGAGCGCCGCCGGTGGCATGCAGAAGCATGTGGAATTCAACGCCCGCGTCCATTGCGGGCAGAGCTTCGTCCGCAATGGCCAGCGGAGGAGCCTGCGCGGAAAGCACGCCGCAGAAACAAATCAGAATCGCCAGGAGCCGTGTGATCTTGATGAAATTCATGCTAGTCGTTTGATTTTACGCTGGGCACGGCGTAAAAGAACTGCAATATGTCTTATCGTATGTCGCGCGTTGTGGTTCGTCTCTTCCTTGCCGGCGCCCTCGCCTGCTCGATCGTCTGCCCGATGATCTGCCCGATCATCTGGATGATGAGCGCGGATGCTGTGGCCCAGGCTCCCGCTCCTTCCAACCAGAAAACGAATAGCACTAACTCTAACGCTAACTCCGAAGAGGCTGCGATCTTCGAACGAATCCTGAATCGTGTCCATTTTGAAAACGATGGAAGAGAAGTGAGCGAGACCGAGGCCGTGGTTCGGATTCAGAGCCAGGCGGGCGTGGAAGAATTCGGCCAGCTGGTTTTCGGATACTCATCGGCGACGGAGAAGTTGGAAGTCGAGTATGTCCGGGTGCGCAAGCCGGATGGACAGGTGGTGATGACGCCGGAATCGACGGCGCAGGATTTCGCTCCCGATGTGCTGAAAGAAGCTCCGATGTACAGCGACTACCGGCAGCGGCATATTTCCGTGGCCGCGTTACAGCCCGGGGACACGCTGGAATACCGCACCGTGATCCGGGTTCTCACACCGCTTGCCGCGGGAAACTTCTGGTACGAATACACATTTCCGAAGGGGGTCGTGGTCAACGAAGACCGGCTCGAGATCGATATTCCGAAGTCGCGCGAAGTGAAGCTCAAGACGCCGACGCGAAAGCCGGAGATTCAGGAGACGGGAGAGCGCCGCATCTACACGTGGGTGGTGAAGGATATCCAACCGGAACGCGACAAAGAGAAAGATGAGACGGAAGAGGACGCCGGTCCGGATGTGCAGCTGACGACTTTCACCGACTGGAAGCAGATCGCGCAATGGTATGCAAAGCTGCAGGGCGAGCGCATGACGGTTGATGACACCGTGCGAAAAAAAGCCCAGGAAATCACCAAGGGAGCGGATACGCCCACAGAGAAAGCGCGACGGCTCTACGATTTCGTGGCGCGGAATGTGCGCTACGTGAGCATCTCCCTCGGAGTCGGGCGGTATCAGCCTCACTCTGCCTCAGACGTTCTGCAGAATGGTTACGGCGATTGCAAGGACAAGCACACGTTGTTTTCCGCGCTGCTGCGGGCGGAGGGGATTCAGAGTTATCCGGTGATGATCCATAGCACGCGCAAACTGGATGTGGACGTTCCCTCGCCGGCCCAATTCGATCACGTGATCACGGCGGCGCGACTGGGGACGGGAACTGGGCTGACCTGGCTCGATACGACTCCGGAAGTGACGCCCTTTGGGCTCATTCTTTATCAGTTACGAAACAAACAAGCGGTGGTGGCGTCGGAGGACCCCGAGGGAGGCTTGCAGCGAACGCCGGCGGATTCGCCGGTCAAAACCTTCATGCACTTCATGCTCGACGGCAAGTTCAGCGAGTTCGGCGCACTCGATGCCTCGCTTGAAGTCACCGC
This sequence comes from uncultured Acidobacteriaceae bacterium, assembly GCA_963789205.1. Classification (GTDB taxonomy): domain Bacteria; phylum Acidobacteriota; class Terriglobia; order Terriglobales; family Acidobacteriaceae; genus Acidiflorens. The sequence goes on along the minus strand of CAWBJV010000002.1, from coordinate 513,784 downwards.
CCAGGGAGATCGCGATTGGCCGATGCGCGCCAGCTTCCGGCGATTTTCGCAGGCACAGTGGAAGGACTTTGTGAAAGCCCTCTCTGGGAGTTGGGGCTTGCCGGGTGACGTCGACCACGTTGAACTCGATCCTATCGAGGACACGAGCAAGCCTTTTCATCTCAAGTATCACCTGCATCAGGATCGATATTTTACGGTGCCATCGACAAGCGTCAATTTCCGTCCCATCCCGCCGCTGGGGACGCCTGCGATTCGAGCGTCGGAAAGGAGCACGGAGCCGATGAACATTGGTCCCGCCGGAGAAATGGACTACCGGGTAAGGTTGCAGTTTCCCGCCAACTACACGGTGCACACGCCGACCGCGGTAAAGATGTCGCGAGACTATGGTGACTATTCATCGACGTATTCGCAGAACAAGGGAGTGCTGGAAGGCGAGCGCAAACTGAATGTAAAGATGAATGAGCTGGCGGCAGCGCGGCGTGCGGATTACGAATCATTTCACAATGCAACGCTAAGCGATCAAGACCAGCTATTGTCGTGCACGATCCTGACACCGTCGGGGCAAGGAGCGGGAATGCCGGCTTCGAAGATGGAAGGAAGTCCCGCGGAGCTGCATAGAGCGGGAGTGAAAGCGCTGCAGAGCAAGGATTATCGAGGGGCGATTGACCTTTTGAAGCGCGCGGTGGACGGGGATACGACCCTGGCGAATCTGGGTATGAGAGACGGATGGTACGACCTTGGACTGGCATACGCTGGCGCCAACCGTCATGCAGATGCGATCGGCGCGTTCCGGAAGCAGATTGAACTGGACCCGAATCATAAGCACGCCAATGGCGACCTGGCGATGGAGTTACAGCAAACGGGGAAGACCGACGAGGCGGTCGCGGCTTATCGCAAGCAGCTGGAGACGGCTCCGTACGAGAAAGCGACGCACAAGAATCTCGGCTTGTTGCTGGCGCAGCTGGGCCGCGACCCCGACGCGCGCACCGAACTGGAAGCAGCTGCCGCGATTCCTCCGGATGATCCGGAAACGAAGCTGGCGCTGGCGCAGGTGTATGCGCGGCTGGGGGAGAAATCGCAAGCGCAAGAGTTGATGAAGGGACTCACAGGCAGCGCGGGCGCGGATTCAGGTCAGGATATGTTCGCGGCGGCGTTGAAAACTGACACTGACCCGACACAGGCCGAAAACGATGCGCAGCAGGTTCTCTACGACATTGGCGGGCAGTTCGACTCTGGCGAATTGGATCGGCTGGGGCCGTCGGCCTTTTCTTCGATGCGACTCGTGGCGCTGGCATGGTCTCGCAGAGGATGGGCGAAATTTCAACGCGGCGAAAATCTGGCAGCGATGCAGTTTCTCACGTCGGCCTGGCTCTTGAGCCAGTCGGGGACGGTCGGAAACCGCCTCGGGCAGGTACTCGAAAAGCAAGGGCAGCGGGAAAAAGCGGGCCATATTTATGCGATGGCCGCGGCGGCGGGCGGAAGTGCTGATGAAGTGCACGATTCGCGGGCACGCTTGGCGAAATTGACCGGCGATCTCAGTCCCGCAGAGAAAAGTGCGGTGGAGAAAGACATCGCACAGGCGCCGGCTGAGTTAGCGCAGGCACGCACGGTGAAACTCGGGCCGATCACAAGCAAATCAGTTTCAGCGCGGTTTAACCTCGTCTTCGACAGCTCGCCTCGTCCAGAACGCGCCGAGTTTGTTGACGGCGACGAAAGCTTGCGTTCGGCGGCCGAGCAGCTTCGAGAAAAAGATTTCCCGGTGAGATTTCCGGATGTGTCGTCCGTGAAAATTGTTCGCCGGGGGTTGTTGAGTTGCGGTGGTTCGGGGTGCGGCATAGAGTTGCTGCCGATCGAGAAGGAATCATCCTCGGGAACCGCGCGGGTCGGCTCGAACAAGTGATCCCCCGAAGAGACGCGGCTCGCCGCGTCTCCGCTTCCATCCATCAAATTCAAGTCACGCGATGGCCGCGTGTGATGCAGGAGTAATTCATGACAGATCTAAAACGGACGATTGCATCGGACCTCACCGCCCGCTACAAAAAACTGGCAGGCGTAATTCACGAACTGGCCGTGTCGCTGAGCGAGGAGCAATTCTGGGCCAAGCCCTTCGCATTCGGCAACAGCTTTGGCCACCTCCTGCTCCATCTCACCGGTAACTTGAATTACTACATCGGGGCACAGATTGCGGGAACAGGATATGTACGAGATCGTCCGCTGGAGTTTTCCGACGCGGCACGGCCATCCGAGAAAGAAGTATTGAAGAACTTTGATGACGCGATTGAGATGGTACTCGCCGCGATCAGCAGGCAATCGGCGGAGGACTGGTCAAAGGAATATACGGCAGTGGGTGCGGACGCCCGCGACAGATTCGATATGGTTCTGCAGTGTGCGACCCACCTGCATCATCACATTGGGCAGATGATGTACCTCGTCTTCGAGTTGAAGCAACACGGCTGAGTTATCGGAGTGGCAGGTTAGTTGACATCGACGTTCACGGCGATGGCACGTTCGCGGGCGGACAGGTATCCTGATCTGCCCGATTTTCTTTTGAGGAGGCGCGAGTGCGCGGGCTGAAAGCCAAAAGAATTCTGATCACCGGCGGGGCCAGCGGCATTGGAGCGGCCACGGCATCGCGATTTCTTGACGAAGGGTCGGTGGTCTGCGTGCTCGACCGCGACGCCGAGGCGCGGCGGAAGATCCTGCGCGAACTGCCCGGACTAGCCGCGGCGCTGGATGCCGATGTTTCGAACTTGAAGCAAGTGCAAGCCGGCTTTGCCGAAGCGATTCGCCTGATGGGCGGCGTGGATGTGCTGGTGAATAACGCCGGCATCAGCATCCGTCATAACTTTCTCGACATCACGCCGGAAGAATGGGACAAAGTGATTGCCGTGAATCTTACTGGAGTGTTCTACGTTGCGCAGACGGTGGCACGGCACATGATGGAGCGCGGCAGTGGCGTGATTCTGCAAACAGCATCAACCAACGGCGTCATGGGATATCCGTTTTATGCGGATTACAACGCTACCAAAGCGGGTGTGATCGAGCTGACGAAGTCGATGGCGCTTGAACTTGCGCCGAAAGTCAGGGTATGCGCGGTGGCTCCGGGATACGTGATGACGCCGATGCAGCGCGCCGAGTACACCGATGAAATGCTCGAAGAGGTCAACCGCAAGATTCCTTTGCGCCGTCATGCTCAGCCGGAAGAAATTGCGGCGCTGTTCGCATTCCTCGCCTCGGACGATGCGCAAAACATCACCGGCCACGTATACACGTGCGACGGCGGAGAAACCGCGGGAGGGCTGGCCAGCCGGTAAGCCATGCAGCTTTCTGGGAAAGTTGCGCTGATCACGGGCGCCGCGTCGGGCATAGGGCGCGCGGCGGCTCTCTTGTTTGCGCACGAAGGAGCGGCGCTTGCCCTGGCGGACGTGAATGCGGATGCTGGCCAGCGTGTCGCTAACGAGATCGCCCAATCTGGCGGGCGTGCCTTCTTTGGGCCCATGGACGTGACGCGAGCTGCAGATTGCCAGCGACTGGTCGAGCGTGCGATTCGCGAGTTCGGTCGAATCGACATTCTGTTCAACAACGCCGGCATCATTCGTCGGGCGACGGTTCTCGAACTCAGCGAAGACGACTGGGACCGGGTGATGGCGGTGAACGTGAAGTCGATTTACCTGCTGTCGCGCGAGGTGATTCCGCATATGCAGAAAGCAGGCGGCGGAACTATCATCAACACGGCCTCGGGATGGGGACTGACTGGCGGCGCGAGGGCCGCGGTTTACTGCGCTTCGAAAGGCGCAGTCGTGCTGCTGACGAAGGCGATGGCCATCGACCACGGATCGCAGAAGATTCGCGTGAATTGTATCTGCCCCGGCGACACCGATACCGGCATGTTGCGCGAAGAAGCCAAGCAACTCGGAGAAGAGAGCCGCCGCTTTCTTGCCGAAGCTGCCAAGCGTCCGCTTGGTCGCGTCGGGACACCAGAAGAAATTGCGCAGGCCGCGCTGTATCTAGCGAGCGATGCATCTTCGTTCGTCACGGGAACTGCGCTGGTTGTTGATGGTGGAGGGCTGGCGGGATCGGTTTAGTTTATGCGCCTCGAGAATAAAGTTGCTCTGATCACGGGCGGCACATCTGGCATCGGAGAAGCCGTGGCCGAATTGTTTGCCCGCGAGGGCGCGAAGGTCGCCATCACCGGCCGCAATGAGTCTCGCGGCCATGCGGTCATGGCCCGCATTCTTGAGTCCGGCGGGAAGACAATTTTTCTACGCACCGATGTTCGCAAGGCCGCCGAATGTCAACGCGCGGTGGACGAGACGCTGCGCTCGTTCGGGCGGCTCGATATTCTGTTCAACAACGCGGGAGTCTTCTTTCCGCAGACGGCGCTCGAATGCTCCGAAGAAGAATGGGACCTGCAAATTGACATCAACTTGAAGGGTACATTCCTGATGTCGAAGTACGCGCTGGGGCCGATGATCACCCAAGGTGGCGGAGTAATCGTCAACAACAGTTCGGGCTGGGGCATTGTCGGTGGTGACAAAGCGGTGGCGTATTGCGCCTCGAAGGGCGGAGTTGTTCTGCTCACCAAGGCGATGGCCGTGGATCACGGGCGTCAGGGCATTCGCGTGAATTGCATTTGCCCTGGGGACGTGGACACTCCGATGCTGCCCGAAGATGCGCGACTGCGCGGCTTGGACTGGAAGACCTATCTGGCGGGTTGCGAGAACCGGCCGCTGGGGCGGATTGGGACTGTCGATGAGATTGCGAAAGCCGTGCTGTTCCTGGCGTCGGATGATTCGTCGTTTATGACTGGAGCCGCGCTGGTGGTGGATGGCGGAGGTACGGCAGATTAGCGATCGGCTTCAATTTCCAATTTCCAATTTCTAATTTCTAATTTCAATGACCACGAAAAATGACAACGAAGACTTCCAAGCGCGAGCGCTCGCGCGAGTGGTATGAGCGTGCGCAGCATTCGCTGATCGAAGGTGTGAACTCGCCTTCGCGCGGCGCGGCGGTCTACTCGCCGGGGCCGGTGGTGCTGGATCATGGCCGTGGCTCGCACGTCTGGGACCTCGACGGGAACGAGTACATCGATTTCATGATGTCGTTCGGCGCGCTGATTCAGGGTCATGCGCATCCGAAAATTGTTGAGGTAGTTTCGCAGACGATGGCTGGCGGTTCACATTTCGCGGCCGCCACTCCGGCGGAAGCGGAAGCATCCGAGCGATTCCAGCGCATGGTGCCGTCCGCGGAGGCGGTGCGATTCACCAACAGCGGCAGCGAAGCCACCATGCTCGCCTTGCGCCTGGCCCGCGCCCATACCGGACGAACAAAGTTCCTCAAGTTCGAAGGCCACTACCATGGCTGGTACGATCCTTACTGTTTGAACGGGCACAGCCATCCGGCGGACGAGCTCGGCCCGAGAGAGAATCCCACCCGCTTTCCGGATTCGGAGGGCATTCCGCCGTCGGTGTTCGACGATGTGGTGCTTGCGCCGTGGAACGATCTCGAAGCGCTGGAGAGTATTCTGCGCCGGCACGGACGAGAACTAGCAGCCGTGATCACCGAGCCAATCATGGCGAACATGGGTTGCATCCTGCCGCACGATGGATACTTGCGGACGGTCTGCAGTCTAGCGCACGAATACGGCGCGCTGTTTATTCTGGACGAAGTTGTGACCGGATTCCGCTATGCACCCGGCGGGTGCCAGCAGCATTACGGCCTGAAGCCGGACCTCAGCACGTTCGGCAAGGCTTTGGGAGCGGGGTTTCCGGTTGGCGCCGTGGCGGGGCGGCGTGCGATTCTCGACCGCATGCGCTGGGGCAGCAATATGGTGCTGCATTACGGAACCTTCAATGGCCACCGGCTCACCATGCGTGTGATCGCGGCGAATCTGGATCTGCTTGCGGCGAACGAAGGCGCGGTTTACAAGCAGATCTATGCGGTCGGAGATGCCGCCATCGCCGGTCTGCGCGATGTTTTTCGTCGAAGAAAGATTGACGCGGTCGTTCAAGGGTTTGGCCCGATGTTTCAGATTTACTTCACCGGGCGCGACGCGATCCACGATTATCGCGACTACTGCCAGTACGCCGATACGGCAAAGTACTCACGATTCATCCATGGACTGCTCGATCGCGGCATCTACATGACGCCCTCGAACGGATTGCACTGGATTATTTCGACTGCGCATACCATGCAGGATGTCGAGACGCTCTTATCGGCCGTTGACGAAGTCTGCGCGGAGATGGCATGAGCACGGTCGTCTTTCTCGGCGGAGGGCGCATCACATCGGCGATGCTGGCGGGTCTGCGGCTGGCCAAGACCCGACACCGCCTGCTTGTGCATGATCGCAATCCAGGCAAGATTCATGATCTGAAAAAGCGTTACGCGGTTGCGGTCGAGCCCGACCTGAACAGCGCCGTCAAGCAGGCGGATGTGCTGATCGTCGCGGTTCGCCCGAGTTCGGTTCGCGAAGTTCTTCGCGCGCTGGGTAGCGTGGATTGGCCATTACTCGCGGTAAGCCTGGCCGCAGGTGTGCCCCTACGCCTATTGAGCAAATTGGCTGGCCCACCTCTGCAATGGGCCCGGGCCATGCCGAGCCCGCTTTGCCGCAGCGGGCGCGCCCTTACGGCAGTGACCTTCCCCCGAATTTTGCCGCGCGCGAATCGAAAACGCGTCCAGGATTTTTTCGCCAGCTTCGGTCAGGTGGTTGAAATCCCGGAAAGCAAGTTCGATGCGTTCACCGTGATTTACTCATGCAGCCACGGCTATCACGCGCTCGCGACTCTGGCGCGAAGTGGACAAGCGGCAGGTCTCGATCGAAACACGGCGCTGCTGGCCAGCGCGCATGCATTGGCGGATGGGATCGTCGCCTGGCGTGATGGAAAGCATTCACTGGAGTCGCTTCTTGAAGAGGCGGTCACTCCTGGCGGTATTGCGGCTGCGACTGTGACCAAAATGGACGCCGCCGGATACGGGCGCGCGGTACGCCAAGGCGTCACCGCCGGATTGCGGCGCGCCCGTGCGAACGCGGGCAAATGATTTTTTCTGCAACTGATGACAATCCGATCGCTTACTCGTCTAACAGAACAGGCCCGTTTGTCCTGTGGCTGATTCACCGCCAACAAAATATTCTTCTGGAGCTCCAATGCGATTTTTGATCTGCCTGCTAACCATTGCCATGCTGATTCCGGCCACCGTGGCCGCGGCGAATCCACCTGCCGATCTCCAAGCGCGGCGCAAAGCGCTGAACGACTTGCTGCATGAGCGTTGGGAATATACGATGCGCACCAGCCCACTCTATGCTTCGATCCTGGGGGACAAGCGCTTCAACGACAAGTTGGACGACTTTTCCCAGCAAGCCATCGACGACGATCTGGAACAGACCCGCCGCTTCCTCGACCGCTTCGAGACGATTGATACCGCCGGCTTTCCCGAGCAGGAAGCGCTGAACAAACAGCTCATGGTTCGAGACCTGAAAATGGCTCTGGAAGGCGCGCGCTTCAAACCATGGGAGATGCCGGTAAATCAGTCCAGCGGAATTCACATTGATGCGCCTCAACTGGTCAGCGTTCTTTCGTTCGAGACTGTCAAGGATTACGAAGACTACATCACGCGGCTGAAGCTACTTCCGGTGTTGTTTGACCAGACCATCGAGCAGATGCGCAAAGGCATGGCCGCGGGGTTGATGCCGCCAAAGATTCTGCTGGAAAAAGTGGTGACGCAAGCGAACGGAATCGCCACGACGACCCCAGACCAAAGTCCGTTCGCGCATCCTTTTGATAAGTTTCCCAATGCAATTTCCGAAGCCGATGGCAAGCGCCTGCGCGCGTCGGGCTTGGCGGCCGTAAAGGACTCCGTGATTCCGGCCTACGTGAAGTTCACGGCATTCGTCCGGGACGAGTATGCGCCGAAAGGGAGACCGGAACCCGGCGCATGGGCTCTGCCAGATGGCGACGCCTGGTACGCGTTTCGCGTGAAGGAAAGCACCACGACAAATTTGTCGCCCGATGAGATCCATCAGATCGGGCTGGATCAGGTGAAAGACATCGAAGCTCGCATGCTTGCTGTAGCAAAACAGCTCGGCTACAAGGACATGAAAAGTCTCAATGCGGCCGTCGATGCGGATCCCAAACTGCATGCGCATTCGCGACAGGAAATCCTCGACTTGTACAGCAAGTACATCGATCAGATGTACACGCGTCTGCCGCAAATGTTTGGACGGCTGCCGAAGGCCAGGCTGGAAGTGATGCCGGTCGAGGAATTCCGCGAGAAAGAAGCGTCAGGCGCATCCTACGTTGACGGCACTCCCGATGGTTCGCGGCCGGGCCACATCATGGTGAACACCGGCGACTTCGCCAAGCGCAGCTTGTTGGATGTCGAGACGACGGCGTATCACGAAGGCGTGCCCGGGCATCACCTGCAGATCACAATCGCGCAAGAGTTGCCCGAACTGCCCACCTTCCGGCAGCACGAGTACTACACGGCGTTTACCGAAGGATGGGCGCTGTACTCGGAGAGACTGGGCAAAGAAGCTGGGTTTTTCCAGGATCCCTACAGCTACTATGGTCACCTGCAGGATGACATGCTGCGCGCGATTCGCCTTGTCGTCGACACCGGCTTCCACTCCAAGCACTGGACGCGGCAACAGGTGGTCGACTATTTTCACGATCACTCCGCTATCGACGAACCATCGGTACAGAGCGAGACCGACCGTTACATGGCATGGCCGGCACAGGCGCTCGGCTACAAAATCGGACAGCTTGAAATTCTGAAGCTCCGCCAGTATTCAAAAGACCAACTCGGCGACAAATTCGACCTGCGCGCCTTCCACGACGAGGTGCTAGTCGGCGGCGCGCTTCCCATGGACGTGCTCAGCACACGCATCCACGAATGGGTGGGACAACAGAAGGCACAAGCATCTCTATCATCGTCGAGCCCGAATCAAAAACAGTAGCTTGCTCATTTCCGGAGTATGATGTCCGGCTATGACGATGCCGACGCCCGAACAAGAACATCTGCGCATAGCCGGCGTGTACTCCGCGATGAGCGATGAAGAACTTGGTCAGATCGCTGATAGTGGCGATGAGTTGAGCGCCATCGCCAGGGAAGCCTTCCAGGCCGAGGTGGCGAGGCGTGGCCTCAAGATCACCATTGCCCCGCCCCACGGCGAAGACGTCTTCGAGTTCAACGAGACCGTCACCCTGCGTCAGTTCCGCGATCTTCCCGATGCGCTGCTGGCGAAGGGTAGTCTGGAGTCGGCGGGGATTCAGGCTTACCTGGTAGATGACAACATGATCCGCATGGATTGGTTCATCTCCAATCTTCTCGGCGGAATCAAGCTGAAAGTTCGCGCCGAAGATGCGGAAGCGGCCAGCGAAATCCTGAACCAGCCCATTCCCGAAATGCTGGATGTCGAAGGCCTCGGGGAATTCGAGCAGCCGAAGTGTCCCCGGTGCCAGTCGCTCGATGTCGCTTTCATCGAGTACATGCACGGTTGGACCTGCAGTGCATGCGGCAATGAGTGGAAATCTTCGTAGAGACGGGGCTTGCCCCGTCTCTGCCTGCAGCGGCAACACTCGCCGCGGAGGAGACACGGCAAGCCGCGTCTCTACGGGGAAGTTATAATCGGCAGCAATGCGACAATTTTTTCGCATGCTGCTTTTGGCTCTGGTCCTGATGACGGTGGCGCTGGTCTCGGCGCTCACGGCCATGCGGTTCGCCATCCACGGGCGCGAGGTGACCATCCCGAAACTCGTGGGCATGAGCCCGCTCGAAGCCGAACGCGCGGGCGCGGCTTCGGGCCTGCTGGTGGTGGTCGAGCGGCAGTTCTACAGCGGTGACATTCCCGAAGGAAGAATCATGACCCAGATGCCGCCGCCGGGAACGAAGGTGCGGCGAGGCTGGTCGATCCGCGTGGCTCAAAGTTTGGGGCCTCAACGTGTGGCGATTCCCAACGTGACGGGAGGCAGCGAGCGAGTCGCCGAGTTGAACATACGGCGCCGCGGGCTCGGTCTGGGTTCGGTCGCGCACATCAATTTGCCGGACGTGTCGCTCGACCAGGTGATATCGCAAAGCCCGGCGGCGAACGCCAGCGGCGTGTCTGCGCCAAAGATCAGTCTGCTGGTCGGCGACGGTCCCGAGCCTGCAATCTATGTGATGCCGAACCTCACCGGACAACCGCTCGGCAGCGCGATGCTGGCGCTACAGGACGCCGGCATCAAGGTCGGCAAAATTAGCGTGCTTACGCCGCCATCATCGCCCTTCGAGCCACAAACCGCGCCAGTTGCGCCGTCTGCGGTCTCCGAGCCCAGCGCGGCGAGCATGATCGTGACCCAGACTCCGGCGCCAGGACAGAAAATCGTGGCGGGCAGCGCCGTGAATTTCGAAGTTCGCTAGCTTTTGCTTGTGGAGATGCCCGTCGCTCGATCATCGCGGCGAAAAAGCCGTCGCAAGGATGCACTCCGGGAATTGTTCTCAGATACGGTCCAGCGAGAAGCGACGCGATATCCTTCCAGCAGATTTCGCCAGACTGGAGCAGTTGTTCCACCTCTCCCGTCAAATCGCTGACCTTGAATTCCACTGCGCCGTCAAGGGCGCTCCGCACCACCGCTTCGTTTTCCTCGTGCTCCAGCGAACAAGTGGAATAAACTAGACGACCGCCAACCGCAAGCTGCGCAAGCGCGGATTTCAGGATGGCGACTTGCCGCGACTGAAGGTCGTGCAGGTCTGTGGTTTTGAGCCGCCACTTGATCTCTGGGTTGCGGGCCAGAGTGCCGGTGCCAGAGCAGGGAACATCGGCGAGGATGCGATCAAACGCGCATGAGAATGGCAAATGACGCGCATCTGCTACGACCACGCGGACATGCGGCAAACGACTGAGGTTTTGTAGCAAGCGCGCGCGATGGGGATGCAACTCCGTCGCGAACACTTTGGCGCACGGGTTGCGCCTTGCGAGCAATGCAGTCTTGCTACCGGGAGCGGCACAACAATCAAGGATCGTTTGTCCCCGGCCGGCCAGCAACGCGACCAGTTGCGAAGCTTCGTCCTGAATCGATACGCGGCCTTCCTGGTAGACGCGCGTTCCGGTTACGTCTCCCGCAATCACGCGTCGTGCCGCCGGTAGCAGTCGACCCGGCGAGAGCTGCACGCCAGCCGCGGCAAGTTCGGCGTTAGCGTTGTCGTCGTGAATGTGAATGGCCGTGTCGGGCACCATCTGATCGTGTGCGCAGATCTGCCGCGCCGCTTCAAGTCCATAGTGCTTGGTCCAGCGTTCCACCAGCCACAAGGGGTGAGCAGCGTTCTGAGCCAGCATAATAGCGTCGGGCGATTTATTGATTTTCGTGAGGATGTCTTCCGCCAGGACGTCTTTCGCGAAGCAGTCTTCCACGCCGGCTCCGGCAATTGTCCGGAGAACCGCGTTCACGAACGGAGCCGCCGAGCGCTTTCGCGCAGCCTTGACGAGTTCCACACTTTCAAAAATCGCCGCGTGTGCCGGAACTCTGGAGAGAAACTGCAATTGATACACGCCCAGGCGCAATGCGGCCAGAACCTCGCCATCCAGCCGCTCAAGCTTCTGCGACGATGCGCCGGCCAGCCGTCGATCGAGCAGAGACTGCCAGCGCAGCACGCCCATTACCAGCTCGGTTGCAAGCCCGTGATCACGTGTGGAGAGCTTCGCGAGGCGGTCGGAATGGAGCAGTTCCGCAGCGTAGGAGTCTTCACGCTCAACCCGCAGAAGAATTTCGAACGCGAGGGATCGAGCAGAAGAAACGGGCATCGTGAGCCTTCAGTGCCGCCTATTGTCCAAGATGATTGCCGGATTTGAGCCGGTAGCCGTTGATGAATTCTTGCGCGGTCATGCGGCGCTTACCCTCAAGTTGGATTTCGATAAGTTCCAGCGCCGTGTCAGTGTTTTTGTCTTTATCTTTGTCGTTGTCCTTGCCGCAGCCAACGAACAGGCGCGCTCCCTCGACTGCGATTTCTCCCGGCTTCAACGTGACCGCATGCGGCCAGGGTTGAGCGCGGTGCACTTGCAGCGTTTTACCCTTAAAGATCGTGAACGCCCCGGGCCAGGGCTGAAAACCGCGCAAGCGGTTGAACACGTCTCTTGCCGAACGAGAGAAGTCAACGCGACCATCTTCTTTTTTCAGAATCGGCGCGAGCGTGGCTTGCGCGTGATCCTGCGGAGTTGGGCGAACTTGCCCGGTCTCGAGTCCGCGCAGGGTCTCGACCATCAGATCCGCGCCGATGGACGCCAGCTTCGGGCCCAACGTCTCGGTTGTATCTTCCGAGCCAATCACAATTTCGCGCTGCATGAGGATGTCTCCGGTGTCGAGCCCCGCGTCAATGCGCATGGTCGTCACCCCGGTGACGGATTCACCATTGGCGATCGCCCACTGAATCGGCGCTGCGCCGCGATACTTCGGGAGCAGAGACGCATGCAGATTCAAATTGCCAAGCCGGGGAAGATCAATCATCCACTGCGGAATGATGCGGCCGTAGCCGACAACGATGATAGCGTCCGGGCGAATTGCAGTAAGCTCGTCGCGGAATTCAACGTTGTTCTTGATGGTGCCGGGTTGCAGAACGGCAATACCCAGGCGGGTGGCCGCATCTTTCACGGGAGAAACGGCCACGTCCATCCCGCGCCCGCGAGGACGATCTGGCTGCGTCACCAACAGCGGCACGGAATGACCGGCCTTCACCAACTTCTCGAGCGTCGGAACCGCAAAGCTAGGCGTGCCGCAGAAAACCAAGAGCATAGGTCAGGTCTCAGGTGTCAGGTCTCAGGTGTCAGGACTTCACAAAACAAAAAGGGGCCACACGATCAAGAGCGACCATCAAGGCTCACGGAAATAAATGCTTTTCCTGAGACCTGACACCTGACACCTGCCCTCACCATTCTCCCGCCTTCACCATCTTCTTGATCTTGCGCTTGATGAGGTCGCGCTTCAGGGCGCTGATGTGCGAGATATACAGTTTGCCATTCAAGTGATCGGTTTCATGCAGGAAGGCCCGCGCCAGCAATTCTTCTCCGGTGTGCTCGAAAAACTTTCCGCTCAGATCCTGCGCGCGTATCGTCACGGTTTTGGCGCGCGTGACCTCCTCGCGAAATTCCGGAATGCTCAAGCAGCCTTCGGTGCTCCGCTGACGGCCTTCTTTGCTGACGATTACCGGATTGACCAGGACCAGCTTGGCAGCGGGCTCTTCCTTGAAAGTCACATCCACAACGGCCACTCGCTTCGAGATGCCGATCTGCGGAGCCGCCAATCCCACTCCGCGAGCCGCGTACATCGACTCGAACATATCTTCCACCAGCTTCTTGAGCTCCTCATCGAAAGCGGTCACCATGGCCGCAGGTTTTTCCAGGATCGGATCGCCAAATTTCACAATTGGGTGAATCATTTTCGGATTACTAAACTTCGATTACGAGTTTCGACTCAATAGTTCTTGAGCTGTTCCAGATAGCCTTGAAAATTTCGTTTCGTTTCTTTCATCGAGTCGCCACCGAATTTCTCGAGCGCGCAGCGCGCCAGCGTGAGCGCGACCATGGCCTCAGCGCCAACCCCGGCCGCGGGTACCACGCATACATCCGAGCGCTCATATGCCGCTTTCACCGGTTCGCGCGTCGCAAAATCCACCGACTGCAACGGACGCCGCAGCGTGGAGATCGGTTTCAGATAACCGCGAACCCGAATCTCCTGCCCATTGGAGACGCCACCCTCGAGACCTCCGGCATTGTTGCGCGTGCGCGTGAAGCCCGCAAATCCCTTGTCACTCTGATAACCGATTTCATCATGCACGGCGGACCCCGGCGAATGCGCTGCCTGAATCCCGCTTCCAATTTCGACGGCCTTCACCGCCTGCAACGACATCACCGCCGCCGCCAACAGCCCATCCAGCCGCTCATCCCATTGCGCGTAGCTGCCGAGACCGGGCGGAACGCCGTGCGCCACCACCTCGAATACCCCACCCACCGAATCGCCCGTGCGCAGAACCTTATCGACTTCTCCCTTCATGCGCTGCTCGGCATCGGCGTCGGCGCAAGCGAGCAGCACTTCGTTCTTGCGCGATAGCGGCTCGATTTGCTCCCACGCGATTTCCCGATCCGCAATCGAAACCGCGCCGACCGCAATCACATGACTCAAAACTTCCATGCCCAACTCTCGCAACAGCAGTTTCGCGAGCGCGCCAATCGCAACCCGCGCCGCCGATTCCCGGGCCGAGGCGCGCTCCAGTACATAGCGCGCTTCCGTGAAATCGTACTTCAGAGCTCCGGCGAGATCGGCGTGGCCCGGGCGCGGCGACGCCACGCGCTTGTGTTTCTCGGGATCGCCCGTCTCCACCGGCAGCGCTTCTTTCCAATTCTGCCAGTCGCGATTCTCGAGCATCACCGCGATCGGAGAGCCGATCGTCTTGCCGTGATGCACCCCCGAAAGAAAGTGCGCCCGGTCGGTTTCGATCTTCATGCGCCCGCCGCGTCCAAAGCCCTGCTGGCGGCGCCAGAGTTCGCGGTCGACAAATTCCTGATCCACCGCCAGCCCGGCAGGCAGTCCCGAAAGAAATGCAACCAGGGCCTCGCCGTGGGACTCTCCGGAAGTGAAGTAGCGCAGCATGTGGAACAGGCATTGTAAATGAAGTGGAAAAGTTCAGCTCTTTTTACATTTCTACGCCGATTTTTGCGCCGAAGACGTGGCCTATGCAGGTACAATTAGGGGTTACTTTGTGCTGGCAGTCGCCGGACTACCCCGGGGTTCCAGACTCATCGCCTCACTTCGTCAGAGTACGCGAGGATTTGTCCATGTTGACCACGAAGGCTGGTCCGTTTCATCCGGAATTTGCTGAGCCCATTCGCTGCGTGATCGTCGACGATCACGAAATGCTGCGCTACGGTGTGCGCCGACTGCTGGAAGACGCTGCCGACTTTGCCGTGGTGGGCGAGGCGGGCGATGCCGCCGAGGCGCTCAAGCTGGTCCTGGAGCACCGCCCCGACCTGGTGTTGCTCGATATCAGCATGCCCGGTATGTCGTCGTTCGAAGCCGGACGCCTCATCGAAGAACACTGCACCGGTACCCGCATCGTGTATCTGACCATGCATGAGGATCGGGAGTATGTGCAGCAAGCGCTGCGCTCGGGCGCCAGCGGCTATCTGCTGAAAGATACTCCAGCGCCGCTCTTGTTGCGCGCGCTGCGGGAAATTCATCGTGGCGAACGATCATTGAGTCCGCGGATCCAGACGAAATTGAAAGACGACGCGATCCAGCCAAACCAGGGACGGGTGCCGCTACGGAGAAGTAACCTGACTCTGCGGGAACGCGAAGTGATGAAGTTGCTCGCCGAAGGGCTCACCGTGAAGCAAGCGGCGGCAGCTCTCGGTGTCAGCGTCAAGACGGTGGACGCGCACAAATTCAACTTGATGCGCAAACTCGACATTCACAACAAGGCTCAACTGGTCACCGTCGCCATACAAAAGAAGATTCTTCCGCTGCCGGTTCCGATGTAATCGCGTAATTCAGTCGGGTGGATGGACGGCGCTTTATCGAGTTCGGTGGCTTCAGATAATCCCGCGGACAATGAGCATACAGCGCCTTGACGACCATGTGAATAAGTTGCGGTTTGGCTCGGCCTGAGAGCCTTGTTGGTGCAAAATCTCCATTACGCTTATTGTCCTGGGTCTTGAGCGCAAACGACCTAATCTGCAACAATGTGCTTCAACGTCTGCGGGGGATGTTGTTCTAATGGCGTCGGCTTTGGTACGACACACCGCCAGAAAATCCGACTTATAGCCCTGCTAATTTCTCCTGCACTCTTGGAATCCAGACCTCTTGTGCGGTTGGTTCCATGATGCGGGCTACCGTGAGCGCCTTTTCGAAGGTTATTCGCGCATCGGCATTCTTCTGCAACGCCTTCTGTGCGTTTCCCAAAGCCATCAGTGCCTGCATGTAGTCGGGCGCGAGGGCAATTGCGGCTTGAGCCTCGGCTAGAGCTTGTTCGGGTTGATGCTGCTCCAGTAGGTCTCCGGACTTGACGGCGCGATCGAACGCCGCAGCGTATGGAACTTGGAACGTGCCGTCGTAGACAAACACGCCGTTTTCGATGACAGCTGTTGGCTTGAGTTTCATGAATTCGCGATACGGACTCAGCAGGCTTGATCCTGATTCATAGAAAGTCAAAGGAATGTGGCTAATGAATACCGGTCCCTGGATGACCGGAGGTGTATCCGTCTTCAGGCCGAACCACATCGAGTCCATGGTGGGCAGGGTCTTGCAGGGGATACCGTAAGCGCGGAACGGAATCGCCGGCTCGACCGTGTAAGCAAACCAACATTGCTGAATCCCGTGCTCGGCGACATAGCGCTTGACGGCTTTCAGTTGCTGCCCCCAGTCGGTGGTGGAATCGGTCAGATATTTGTGGATATTGGCCGGTCCACCCCAGAGTTCGTTCGCATACGCGATGTACGAAGTTGGGAACGCTCGCAACGAGGAGACAATGTGGAAAAGAAGGAGGAGAGCAATAGGCCATACCCAGCGCCGATCTTTGCAGATCAGGCTCCAGGCGGCTCCGCCGGCTAGTACGAGCAGGAAGATGAAGACCAGCAGGATGTGACGCACGCCGATGTTCAGCTTCGAAGTCATGGAAACACCGAAGTAGAGCGCCGGTGGCAAAGAAAGGAACAAAATCTCGCGCCAACCTCGCAGTTCCCGAGTTGCGATGGCATACACGATCAGCGGCAGGAAGATCAGCGTGGTCAGAGTCGCCTTGATAACGAAGGCCACCGGGAAATAGAACCACACACCGTGTGCGTAGATCTTCCCGAACACGTAGCTGGGCCAGACATTCGCTACCGAGCGGACATCAGCCAGTCCGAAGAGCCACGATTCCGGCAGCAGTTTCCAGCGCGCCACCAGGGTAATGAACTTGCCTTCAGGCGGACTTAAGTTCCCCAACGTGCTCTCCAGCGGCGGATTGATCTGTAGTCCCGCTGGACGAGCCGAATAACGAAATCCATAGCCGGTCCATATGATTGCCCCCGCGATGACTCCGGCAAACACGATGGCGCTAGCCAGCCGCACTGCCTGATGCAAACGGCTTTCATCAGCCAACTGACGGCGACGCAGCAACTCGATGACGGCCAAAAGAATCAGCATTGGCGGCAGAAGCACGGCCGAGTGCTTGGTGATAAAGAAAATGCCGACGGCGACACCCAGTACTGCGGAGCGTCCCCAGGAGGGCGATTTCACGTAACGGTAGAACGCGTAAATGCTGGCGAGCAGGCAGCAGGCCGCGCCGGTGTCGGTGGTGACCAGGGCCCCGTGAGCAAGGAAATTCGGCTCGAAGACGATCAGCAGGAGGGTGAGGATTCCCGCGCAGGTGCCGAACATCTCGCGTGCGGTAAGGAAGGCCAGCAGCGCGGTCATCAAAGCAAAGATCGAGGCGGCCATTCGAGCGCGGAAGATGATGGTCTCAAAATCATTCTGGAAGATCAGATCGCGTCCGCTCAGGTAGGCTTCGGTTTTGAAGTAGCGGTTCTGTAACTGCGGCTCACGAAGATGCATGCCCTGCAGTGGTAGAGCGGCAATCATTTTTACCAGGGGAGGGTGCTCGGGATTCAGGCCGAAATCGTGATGCTTGAGCGACATGTATCCGGCAAAGATGTGATCGCCTTCGTCCCACGTAAGCGACTCTTGCCGGACGGAATACAACAACTGGCCTTCCAACACCAGAAGCAAAATTATGACTCCGGCTATCGTTACCCAGGGTTTGTTGAAAAATGATTGCAGTGTGGCAAGGGTCGCCGAATCCGGACGAATTTGGGTGATCATGAAGCCTCCGCGAAGAGGATACACAAAGTAGAAGCAGCCTGGTTTAATGAGAACAGGAGATTTGGAGCACCTTTACTGCCCGAGCATTTATCGACTCATCGACTGCGGAGCTCGGTAGGGGAGATCCAGCCCGCCCTTACTTACTTGAAAGTACAAATTGGTTCCCATCGGCGTCCTTGAAAATGGACGACGTTCCCCACGCTTCCTTCTTCGGCTCTTGTGCAAATTCCACTCCCTTGGACTTCAGCGTCTTGGCGGTGGCAAACACGTCATCTGTCCAGAACGCGAGCGGTTGAAATCCGCCGATCCGATCTGCAAACCCGTCCGGGGTGAACAGAACGATTTGAGATTCCGCGCCGGGAATGCCCAGTTCGATCCAGCGCTGCGCACCGAACGGCTGGTCGGTCATTACGCGGAAGCCGAGTTTTTCGGTGTAGAACTTCAACGCGCGATCCTGATCGCGAGTCGGAACGCAAGCGAATTTAATACCACGAATCATTTTCAGTCTCCTTCAAGACTAGTGAAGTACGAGTAGTGAAGCCGTCTGAGAATAGAAAAGCGCGCCGGAAGATGCAATCAGCTATTTAATGCTATATTTTCAATCGGTATAGCATGATTGCGTTCTATGACTGCGATAGACGACTACGTACTTGACGTCCTGATGCGCGACCTCGTCGGCCACGACCGCCGGGTCGTAAGCTTCCTGGTCTATCTGTGGTTTACCGGGGAGCAGGGAAAAGAGCAGCGCCAAGGACATGTCGTTGAGGCCAGCTATCGGCAGATTGCCGAGTCCATCGGAGTGTCGAAAAGTTCGGCGCAGGCGGCGGTCGGCTGGCTTATCAAAAGAAAGCTGCTGGCTTCAACCAAGAAAACGCTTACGGCCACGCCGCGCTACAAAGTGCTGACCCCCTGGCGGGACTACGAACGCCGAACCCGGAGCCAACCGTAGCAAAAAATCAGGGGCCGGGTGTGGGACCGGCCCCTGTTCTCCGAACTCAACACGTCATTTCGGTGCCGTTAGCCCCGTATAGTCGCCCACGACTTTGGCGTCATATGGCGCGTTGAGCTCGTTGAAGCCGGTTCCCGCAACTCCAATTTGTCCCTGGCTGAAAACGATCGTTCCTGCTGGATCGACTTCAATGACCTGATCGTTGAATTGATCGCTGATCAGGGTGTTGCCATTCTTTAAGCGCACTGCCCGCGTCGGCGCCGGTGCCGCCACGCTGCCGGGCCGCGTATTCGTCACATACTGCCAGACCACATGGCCGGCGGTCGTCACCTCAAGAATGCGATTGTTGTTCGAGTCGGTGATCAACGTGTTTCCGCTCGGCAAACGGCTCGCGAACGCGGCGCCGCTTAGCTTCGTGCTGTTCGGCGATCCGTAGTGCCATACAATCCGATGGAAGCGATCCACTTCAATCACCCGGTTGTTACTCTCGTCCGCAATCAGGACGTGTCCGTTATCCAGTAACTCGGCGCTGTTGGGATTATTGAGCTGATTGAAGTGCGCACCGGAGACGCCGGTCATCCCTTGTTGCCAGACGATCTGTTTGGCCTGGTTGACTTCAATCACGCGCTGGTTGCCCTGGTCGGTGATCAGGATGTCGCCGTTCGGCAGATAGGTGTTTTGCACCGGCGTATTCAACTGGTTGAAGCCCGAGCCGGTGACCCCCGCCTGTCCGTATTGCCACACGATGCTGCCGTCCTCGCTAATGAGCATGACCCGGTTGTCGGGACAACCACTCGGGCAAGTCGGCTCGCCTCCCGGAGGCGCGCCTGTGCCGGCAACCAGGTTGATGTCGCCAACGCGTTGAAAGTCATTGGGAGCGACCACAGAAGTGGGGCCGGCCGTCGACGAACCGTCGCCAAATGACCAGATGATCTCGTTGGTCTTCGGATCGACTTCCAGCACGCGATTGTTAAACTGATCCGCGATCAGGATATTTCCGTGCTTGTTGTAATGGTCGCCCGCAGAAGCTGCTACTGCGCAAACCAATACAGCCGCGGCGACAAGAGCGGCGGAACAAATATTCTTGATGGGAAGTTTCATGGGCACACTCCGGTAAGAGACGGGCCGTTCGGTCCGGATAACTAAGCCCGGAAATCCGAGTCCAGAAACCACGGCCCAGTAACCCAAGAAATCTAGACCGCGCACCCGCTGGAGTTGTCAAAAATATGTCAAAGAACTGTCACTTTCTTGTCAAAGACTCCGCAAGATTTTGCGCACCTTGGTGCCCTTGGCGGTCAGAGAGGTTCCAGCTTATGCTGAAAGTAGACTGAAAGGCTCGGGTTCCACTCACAAATGATTTCGCTTCGTCTCTACACGCTTGTGCTGGGCGCGATTGGTCTGGCCCTCGCCAGCTATGCCCTGCTGCGTCGCAAACCCAAGACCGCGGACGACGTCGAGCGCGAACGCCGCGCCTGGCTGAATACGGTCGGGCGCATCACCGACGGCACGGTGATTGACGTTCAGGAAATCGCGATGGACACCAACCGCCCCGCGACCATGCTGATTTACCAGTACGACGTAGCCGGCGTTTCGTATGAAGCCTCGCAGGACGTCACCTATCTTCGGCAGTGGATCAACCTACATTCCTGCCGCCTCGGCCTGCCGACTTCAGTCCGATACGATGCTCGCAACCCCGGAAATTCCATGGTGATTTCCGAAGGCTGGATGGGGCTAAGACAGTAAGCGAGTACGATCCGAGGATGTTAGTGGAGAGCCGGGCGTCCCCGCCCGGCCGCGATGCTTTCAAGCTATCGGAGAACCAACCTAATCAGCGTTTCCCCACCGCGGCCAGAACCATATAGAGAACTTGCGCGGTCGCCAGCCCAATCCAGATTCGCTGCCGAATGCGCGAGCGCCGCAGATCGCGCAGCAGGTCGGCAGCGGTAGGTTCCACGACCAGAGCTTGCCGTTTTTCCACCGGCAACGCCACCGGTTGCAGATTAGCCGGCCTCAAGGCATCAGCCGGCTTCGGCTTGTCGGGATAAAACACTTTTGGCGTGTCCACGACTTCCGACCACAGCGGCAGCAGGATCCATGACTTCGGAATGATGTCCAGAATCGGCTTGGAAGTCAGGTTGAGAGCCGGCATTGCTTCCGGCGAGACGCGATCGGCCAAATTCCGCAGCAGCGATCCCCACCAGAAGTGGCTGAGTTGATCGGTGATAAGTTCACCGACATCGACAGGCCGCGATTCAAGTTCAAGCGGCGGCAGTGTTTCCGGGGAGATCACATCTCCGATGTTGGTGAACACGGTGCGAAACCACGGCAGGCGCAGACGCTCCCCAAGCAGCAGGCCCACATTCACCGGTCGCGCAGTGAGTTGGAGCGGCGGCAGCTTTTCCGGCGCGAAGGTATCGCGCAGATTGCCGACCAGCGACCTCCAAAGCGGCTGCGTGAGGCTCGCAGGCGGGAGCAAATCCAGCGGAATGTCCGACTCTGTGGCCGTGGATTGCGGCTCGGGATACCAGGCTTCGGCGGCATTTGAGCGGTAAGACATAGGAATTAAGATGACCCCTGGGGCACGGCTCTGGAAGCGTTACTAGCAGGCCACTACCAGTCCCATTAGCTATGTTAGATGCCGCACAGTGCATCTGTCACGCGTCTTTACGCAGCTTTACGAGCTGCGGAAAAGTCGGCTTTTGATGCCTGGCCCGCGGCAGAGACGGGCAAGCCCTTAGGCAAGCCCCGTCTCTACAGGTAGAGGGCAGTCCCCTCCCCGAACGCTTGGTTCTTTAGTACATGGACTTTAATGCCGTTGAGGGTAGCCCTTGCGCTCAAGCACAATCACAAGGCTGATCCCCCATTTCCCCGCGGCTGAAAAAAGCGGGCCGAAACCATGACCCGAAAAGCAAATTCGAAATGGAGAATCTGGATTGAGCGACCACGCACAAGCGGCAGCCAAAGCTTACCAGCGGCGTTTCTCCCGTCATCGTTTTGACGTGCGCATTCAGGTGTCGGTGTTTCGCGAAGGCCTCACGACTACATGCTGGGGCCGAACCAGTTTCCTCGGTCAGGACGGCATCGGGGCGACCCTCAGCGGTGAGTTGCAAGCCGGCGAAGTTGTTTCTGTTGAGTTTCCCATCCCGCTCCCGCCTCACGTCATGAAGTTGCGAGCCGTAGTGCGTTATAGCAAAGGCTTAAGCTGCGGATTCGAATTTCTGGTTATGACCGGCGAGCAGAAGCTGATGCTGCACCAGGTCTGTGTAGTGCTTTCGAACGCCTCCTGAACTCTTCTGTTTTCGCCCCAAAACCCCCATTACCGCGGTAACTAACGGCGGATAACCCAGCCCGCTTACCATCGCACTATCGCCAGTGCACCCTGGGAAAGGACTTTATGGGGGAGAAAATCGTCGTGCCACCGATCTTCCCCCACAGCTCCGATCCACCCCCAGCCCCTTCGCCCACGAACGGCAATGCCGCCGAAGTCCCGCTCACCGTCGAGAAAGCCTACCTCGAACAGATCATCGAGAACGCGCCGGAAGCGATCAGTATTGTCGACCAGGAACTACGCATCTTACGCATCAACGGGGAGTTCACCCGCCTGTTCGGCTTTACCGCGGATGAGGTTGCAGGAAAACGGCTCGACCTGCTCATCGTGCCCCCCGATCGCTACGCGGAAACCGCATGGATCGGCGAGTGCATCAAGACTGAAAGCAAACTTTCACTGGAGACCCGGCGCCAGCGCAAAGATGGCTCACTGGTCGAGGTGCTGCTCTCAACCTCGCCGGTGATACTGAACGGCAAGAGAGTTGGAGCGTACGCCTCCTATCGCGACATCACCGAGCAGAAGCGCGCCGAGGAGTTGAATGCCGCTTTGTACGCCATCGCGGCCCGCAGCCAGTCGGCCGAAGATCTGCAGCAGTTTTTCGCCGCCATTCACAACATCGTCGGTCAGCTGATGAATGCGCGCAACTTCTACATTTCGCTCTACGATCCGCAGTCTCAGCTGTTGAGCTTCCCCTACTTCGTTGACGAACAGGATCCCACCCCCACCCCAAAACCTCTTGGCCGCGGTCTGACGGAATACGTCCTGCGATCCGGCGAGCCGCTGCTGGCGACGCCGGCAGTCTTTGAGGAACTGATGCGGCGCGGCGAAGTGGAACTGATCGGCGCTTCGTCGTTGGACTGGCTGGGTGTTCCCCTGAAGAGCGGCACGACATGTATTGGAGCCCTGGTCGTCCAGAGCTACAACGAAAACGCCCGCTTCGGGGAGCGCGACCGCGAGATTCTGAAATTTGTTTCGCAGCAGTTGGCCGCGGCCATCGAGCACAAGCGCTATGAAGAAGCGCTTCGCCGCTCCGAAGCCCGCTCCCGCTCTTTGATCTTGAGCGCAGCCTTCGGCATCTGCCGCTGCACGCTCGGCGGAAGATTTTTGGACGTGAATCCGGCGCTCATCACCATGCTCGGGCATGGTTCGGTCGAAGATCTTCTCCAGCTGGATGTGAGGCGCGAAGTCTTCGTCAATCCCAAAGAGTTGGACCGGCTGGCCGGGGACTATCGCTACGCTGGAAGTCTGAATGGCGTGGAAGTTCAGTGGAAGCGCAAAGACGGCCGCGTCATCATCGTGCGGCTCAGTGGCTGCGCCGCCAGCAGCACCGACGAGCCCGGAGAAGTGGTATTGGAACTGATCGCCGAAGATATCACTGACCGGCGCCAGCTCGAGGAGCAACTTCGCCAGGCGCAAAAAATGGATGCTGTCGGCCGCCTCGCCGGCGGTGTCGCCCACGACTTCAACAACCTGCTAATGGTGATCAACGGATACACCGAGGTGTTGCTGGAGCAGTTAGATAAGAGCAGCCCCATGCACCATAAAGTCCAGTCCATCCAACAGGCAGCCGACCGCGCCGCTACCCTTACCCGCCAATTACTGGCATTCAGCCGCAAGCAACTTCTTGAACTCAAGGTGATCGACGTCAACAGGGTCATTGGTGACATGGAGCGCCTGCTGCGGCCCTTGATCGGCGAGAACATCGAATTGGTCACGCGGCTCTCCACTCAGACCGGACACACCCGCGCTGACGCCGGCCAGTTGGAGCAGGTCATCATGAACCTGGTCGTCAACGCCAAAGATGCCATGCCCGAAGGCGGCAAGCTTACCGTGCAAAGCTCCGACGTTACCGTGCGCCAAAACTTCAGCGAACACCGTTTTATCCAGCCCGGACGCTATGCCGTGATTTCGGTCGCCGATACCGGCCACGGCATGGACGCAGAAACTCAATCCCGTATTTTCGAGCCGTTCTTTACCACCAAGGAAAAAGGAAAGGGTACCGGGCTCGGCCTCTCGACCGTCTACGGCATCGTCAAGCAGAGCAGCGGATACGTCTTTGCCGAAAGCGAGCTCGGAGCGGGCACAACTTTCTACGTTTACTTGCCCCGTGTGGAAGAATCCGCCGAAGAACTGAGTCCGGCCAAAAGCCAGCAGAACGAAGCTGGCGGATGCGAAACCGTCTTGCTGGTAGAAGACGAGGAGTCCGTGCGCGAACTGGTGCGTCTAACCCTCGCCTCTCGCGGATACCACGTCCTCGAAGCCGAAAATGGCGAGTGCGGCCTGCGCATAGCCGAGTCCTTCAAAGAACACATCGATATCCTTATCACCGACGTCGTCATGCCCGGCATCGGCGGCCGCGAACTGGCCAGGAAGCTGCTCTTGCTCCGCCCCGCCATCAGCGTGCTCTATCTTTCCGGCTACACCGAGGATGCCGTCGTCACCCGGGGCGTGCTCGGCCCCAGAACCGCGTTCCTGCAGAAACCCTTCACCCTTCAGAATCTCGCCAAGAAAGTCCGCGAAGTCCTTCTCTCCCGAAATGCCACGGCATCCGCCCCCGCATCTGCTCCCAAATCAATCGCAACATCGGCCTCGAACTGACCTGGCTAGTGGAGCGCCAGGCGTAAGTGGCGCCGGGCGCCCTCGCCCGGCCACCACGCTGCTGGTCCAGCGAGACGCACGCGCCCCCGCCGCCCGCAGTTGCAACTTTTCCCCCGTTCCTGAGTCCTATACTAAAGTCTGGAGTGAGCAATGCTGATCGGGAACCCGGCTGCGATTAAGTCTTCTGAAATTACTCCCAAAGCGACCTACCTGAACCGGCGCAGCTTCCTCGCCGCCGCAACGATCGCCGGAGCAGCCGCCGTCACCGGTGTCGCCTTCCGCGATCTCGTCGCTCCGTCGCTCACCGCCCGCGCCAACACCAAGATTGACGGCCTCCAGAAGAGTCCCTTCAGCACGACAGAAAAAGAAACGCCCTACAAGGACATCACGACCTACAACAATTTCTACGAATTCTCCACCGACAAAGACGGCCCCGCCGACCTCGCGAAAAATTTCAAGACTCGTCCCTGGACCGTGACCATCGACGGCGACGTCAAGAAAAAGCAAGTGCTCGACGTCGATGCGATCATAAAGATGGCTGCTCCCGAAGAGCGCATCTACCGCCATCGCTGCGTCGAGGGCTGGTCGATCGTTGTTCCCTGGGTTGGATTTTCCCTGAGCGAATTGATTAAGCGCGCCGAACCACTGCCCAAAGCAAAGTTTGTGGAGTTCACCACTCTGTACGATCCCAAACAAATGCCCGGCCAGCGCATCAGCGTCCTGAAGTGGCCGTACGTCGAGGGTCTTCGCATGGACGAGGCCATGCATCCGCTAGCCCTGCTTTGCTTCGGCTTGTACGGCGAGGCGCTCCCGAACCAAGACGGCGCCCCACTCCGCATCGTGATTCCATGGAAGTACGGATTCAAAAGCGCAAAGTCGATCGTCCGCATCCGCTTCACCAGCGACCAGCCGCTAAACACCTGGCAGGAAGCCTCGCCCCGCGAGTATGGCTTCTATTCGAACGTGAATCCGAGCGTCGACCATCCGCGCTGGAGCCAGGCCAAGGAACGCCGTCTGGGTGAATTCCTCAAGCGGCCAACCCTGATGTTCAATGGATACGACCAGGTGGCAAGCCTCTATTCAGGAATGGACCTGAAAAAGAACTTCTAGAAATTTGTAATTTCCGATTTGTAATTTGTAATTGAAAGACCCAACCGTTCCTGAGCCCGGCGCAAGAGCTGAATTCCGAATGTTTTAAATTGCAAATTACCAATCACAAATTACAAATGAAACTGCGTCTGACAAAAATCGCGATCTTCATAGCCGCGCTCGTCCCCTTGGCGCGCCTGGCGTGGAAGGCCCTGCATGGCGGCCTCGGCGCCAATCCGATCGAGTTCATCACGCACTCGACCGGCGATTGGACGCTGATCCTGATACTCACCACCCTCTCCATCACGCCTCTCCGCCGGATCACCCGTCAGTACTGGCTGATCGGCGTCCGCCGCATGATCGGACTGTTCGCATTCTTCTACGGCTGTCTCCATTTCACCACCTACATCTGGCTCGACAAGTTCTTCGACATCCACGAAATGTTGAAAGACATCGCCAAGCGCCCCTTCGTCACCGTAGGATTCTCCGCCTTCGTCCTCATGATTCCCCTGGCCCTGACCTCGACTGCATGGTCGATTCGCCGCCTCGGCGGCAAGAACTGGCAGCGTCTGCACCGCCTGATCTATCTCACGGGGATCCTGGGGGTGGTCCATTACGTCTGGCTGGTGAAAGCCGATCTCCACAAACCGATCGAGTACGGCATCGTGCTCAGCATCCTGCTGCTCTACCGCGTGGGAGTCTGGGCTTCGGAAAAGCGTAAACAAGCCATTCCATCCCCGGCTCGAAGTCTCGTGTAGAGACCGGGCTTGCCCCGTCTCCGCCGGGGAAACGCTCCCGCCAATTTTTCCCTCCGAAACTTTCTCCTACAATCCGGGTTAGCGCATCTTAAGAAAAAGACAGGAGTGTCTCATGAATCCCCTTGCTTCCTCCAAGTGTGCCCGACGTGTGCTTATGGCTCTGGCGGCGATATCAGGCATTTTTTTGACAGCGGGCTGCGGCAGTAGCGGAATAATTCATTCCCTCGGCGGCGGCTTCAGCAAGTCCAGCCTCAAGGGCCAGTATGTGATCTCGCAGACCGGGATCGGAGTCAACCAGGCAGGGACCGCCTCCGACCCATTCTCTGAGACCATCGTTTTCACCTCGGACGGGAGTGGCAACATAACTGTCACTGTCGATGACTTCGATCAGGTCGGCGGACCATTCAATCTCTTGTCGTCCGTGGCCGGTACCTACAGCATCGCCAGCGATGGCACGGGTTCTATGAACATCGGCGGTTCGAACGGTTCGAACTACGCGATCACCATGATCGACGACAGCCACTTCTACATCATCGAGCAGGACTTCTTCGCCACAGCGTCGGGTTTCGGCGAGATGCAGGACACGACCGCTTTCACCGCCGCTCCCTCGGGCGCCTTCGTTTTCAAGGCACACGAGGTTGACACCAGTTCGCGGGTTGGAGGAATCTCTATCACCGCCGGCGCAATCGCCGGCACCGAAGATTTTCTCAGCCTCGGACTTCTATCCACGAGCCAGACCGTCGCCACCTCAGTCTCCATGACCGCGCCTAACGCTACCAACGGTAACGGGACGTTCACCCTGACCGACGGGAGTTCGTTCAATTACTACGTTGTAAATTCGGGCAAGTTCTATATCATGTCGAACTCCTCTAGCGGCTCGCTCGAAATCGGTCAGGCGGAAGCGCAGGTCGCTCCCGCGGGCGGATTCTCTCCAGCCGCTCTCCCCGGCTCGTACGTATTCGGCAGTTCCGGTGACACAATCGTTAGCGGGCCGGCAGGTATTCACTCGGCGGGCGTCTTTACGACCGACGGCAATGGCAATATCCAGAGCGGCAGTAGCACCGTACCCGGCGCCGTGGACTACGTGCAGGATACGACTGTGAACTCCAATCTCGCGGTGTCGGGCGGCACCTACACACTGCCCGCAAACGGCGGCGGCCGAGGAACCATCAACCTGACTTTGACCGGCGGCACCATCAGCCAGCAGATTTTCTGGATGGTCAATGGAACCCGCGCCTACTTCCTCGCTAACAACACAGCCGCAGTCGAGGATGGCACTTTCTCCCTGCAGCAAGGCGCTCCCTTCACTGCGCTCAGCAGCCAAGCCGCTTTCGTTATGGACGGCTTCGATGTCGCTTTCAAAGACCGGGTAGGTCTTTTCAAGCCCACCAGCGGCGGCTTTAACTGGAACCAGGAAACAAACTCTTTCGATCCGATCGCAGGCATCGGCAGTCCGTCAGCACTCCCCACTAGCGGTACGTATCAGGTCAGTTCAAACGGGCGGGTCACGGTAACTGTCAATAACGTAACCAGCAGCCTGGTCTTCTACCTGAGTTCCGCCAATACTGGTTTCATGGTGCAGGAAGATGCCGACATCGGAGGTTCTTTCGCCCAGCAGGCCAGCCAGTAATTTAATCTCGAAGCAATCGAGCGCCGGGCGTCCTCGCCCGGCGTTTTGTCTTACGTGATCGCGCGTCACAAGCATGGGCGCGGCCCGAGATACGTCCCATCGGACATCCCTTTGGTAACCTGCCTCTTCATTCCCCTTTAACCGTCCTCCGTTTACAATATTTATAGATATTGTAGATAAATAATGAATGGTGGTGTCAGCGGTGGACAGCGTAACCAGAACTCGTGAACGGCAGAAACTGATGGTGGACTTGCTGGAGAGAAAAATACGCCTGCGTGCGGACCAGCTTTACAATGAGCGCGGCCGTGTGGAAGGGCTGGCGCTCGAAGACTGGGTGAGAGCCGAGTCCGAAGTCCTGAAATCCAGCATGCTTGCGCCGCTGTGGAACACGCGCCAGGAGCGGGAACTGGTGGAAGTATAGAGTCGCGACCCCTCATCGGCCAGTGGGTTAGGCCCGAAAAGCAGTCTCAGCTACTCCCTATCCGCACGATAAACCTAACTGGAAATCCGCAGCAGTAGTAGCGCGGACGCCAGGCTGAGCACCGGACCAGCAATACTGAAGAGCGCTCTGCCCACGGTCCCCGGCGCACCCCCAAAATATGCGTCCAGCACAAACGCCATGGCGCAGGTCGCGCCGACCGGGATGAGCCACGCCTTTGGAAGGCGCTTCAAGTTTGGGATCGCGGTCGGCAATAGCCACAAAAAGATGTACCACAGATTTCGATCGCGCAGCGAAGAAGCGAAGTGGCCGAGGTAGCCGTCGCCGCCATGAAGAGCCAGACCAAACTGCAGCGGACTTACAAACCTGCCGGAGATCGACCATTGCAAGCCGATCATCGCGGCGAGACTTAGCACCCAACTGGTCAGGATCCAGGCTGTGGCCGGCAGGAAATAACTTCGACCGTGATTGCCATCCTCATTGCGTTGATCAACATTGCGATCGATATTGCGATCGGGCCGGATTGAGAACCACCAGGCGGATGTCAGCACGATGCTGAAGGGGATAAACGATTCTTTGGTCAGTGCTCCCAGCACGGCGATCACGGGCAAGGCCCACAGTTCAAACTCCGACAAACTCCACAGCAGCGCCAGCAAAAAGAAGCCTTCGCCGGCATCCACCAACCCAACCAGGCGAAGGTTCGGGACGGCGAAGTTGACCAGATAGAGCAGCGCGCCAACCAGGCCGACGGCGGAACTACCCAGCTGACGGTTCCCGAGACTAGCCACGAGAATAACCCCGAGCATAACGATGAGAACGGCGGTTCCAGCAACGAACAGAGAGTCGGCAACGAGAAGTCCGAACATCACCGGATCCCAGGTTGCAAATCGTCCTTGCGCGAGCCGGTAGAAAGGCTTGGCGAGCCACGGAACCAGCACGCGGAAGCGGACGTGTCCCGCGTCCGGGCTCGCTGTTCCAGTCACGAGCGATGCATAAATCTTGACGTCCGAGAGCCCCGGCGTCTGCCGCGGGTCGAATCGGTTGAGAACCGGATAGCCCAGACCAAACGTGATCAGGAAGAAAACGCAGAAGAGCAGCGCCAGTCTGGCCGTCGCGATTTTCGTCCAGGTGTCTCGCAGGCTCGTCATTTGTATTGGGGGAAGGTAGCGTCAGTAGTGTGACATTGCAACTCAATTCGCCGGGCGAGCTTGGCTTTTGCGGAACGAATCTGTTAGCTTTCAGCGTCGGCATGCGACCGAAATTCTTGCCGAAATCTTTGTGGAGGATGGACGTGCGATCTCAGAAATTGTGGCTGGGCCTGTTTTTTTGTGCCGTATGTGTTCTCTCGATGCAGGCGCAACAATCGGCGCCTACGGACGAAGCTACGCGGAAGCTGGCACTGGACATCTTCAAGCAACTGATCGAGATCAACACGACGGACTCGGTCGGCAGCGTGACCGCGGCCTCCGAAGCGATGGCAAAGCGCTTTCGCGATGCCGGATTTCCCGAGAGCGACATTCAGGTGCTCGGGCCGAGTTCCAACGACCGCAAGAAGAACGTCGTCGTGCGGCTACATGGATCGGGCAAGCACAAGCCGGTCTTGCTGATCGGGCATCTCGACGTCGTGGAAGCGCGGCGCGAGGACTGGACGACCGATCCGTTTCAGTTCATCGAGAAGGACGGATACTATTACGGCCGTGGCACCAGCGATATGAAGGATGGCGACGCGATCATGTCGGCCACGCTGATCCGTATGAAGAAAGAAGGATACGTGCCGAGCCGCGACATTATCCTCGCGATGACGGCGGACGAAGAAGGCGGCACATCGAATGGAGTTGACTGGCTGATCAAGAATCATCGCGACTTGATTGACGCCGAGTTCGTGCTGAACCACGATGGCGGAGGCGTGCTGTCCGATCATGGCAAGCCGGTGATGATGGAAGTGAACGCCACCGAAAAACTGTATGGCGACTTCGTGCTGACGGCGACCAATCCGGGCGGCCACAGTTCGCTGCCTCGGCCGGAGAACGCGATCTACGAACTGGCGGATGCGCTGACGCGAATCGCGCATTATCAGTTCCCATTCGAGCTGAACAACATCACGCGCGCGTATTACGAGCGGCAGGTAACGATGGCAACGCCGCAGCGGGCCGCTGATCTGAAGGCGATGCTGAAGAATCCTTCCGACATGGAAGCTGTCGCGCGGCTATCAAAAGATCCGCTGGACAATTCGACCATGCACACGACGTGTGTGGCGACGCGATTGAGTGGAGGCCATGCCAACAACGCGCTGCCGCAGATGGCACAGGCAAAC
Source organism: uncultured Acidobacteriaceae bacterium (assembly GCA_963789205.1). Lineage (GTDB taxonomy): Bacteria > Acidobacteriota > Terriglobia > Terriglobales > Acidobacteriaceae > Acidiflorens. The sequence continues at coordinate 482,857 of CAWBJV010000002.1, read as the reverse complement.
GTGAACTGCCGCATCGAGCCCGGACACACGCTGGAAGAAATTCGGCTGACGCTGGAGAAAGTGGTGGCTGATCCGAAAATTACGGCTCCTACGATCAAAGTGCAGTTCCGCGAGAACAGCAACGTGCTGATGGATCACGGTTCGGACCGCCATAGCTATGTGCCACCGGCTCCGCGGAAAGAAGTTTTCGATCCGCTGGAGAAGGTCGTGGCAAAGATGTGGCCGGGGATTCCGGTGCTTCCGAATATGAGCACGGGCGCGTCGGATGGCGTGTACACAAATGCAGCCGGGATGCCGACGTATTGCGTGTCGGGCGAACAGTATGACCGGGACGATATCCGTGCGCATGGAAAAGATGAGCGGACGGGGGTCGAGGCTTTTGCCCGGGGCGTGGATTTTTATTACGTGTTTTTGAAGGGCGTTACGGCGGAATGAAGAAATATCCCCAAAAAGCTCGCCGCCGCGCTAAAAAGGGAGATCACATTTTGGCTCCGGAGGACCGGCGCAGGCCTCGTTTCTCTCGCGAGCTTGCCGTGCTCTACGAAGACGATGCGGTGGTCATTGTCGACAAACCGCCCGGGCTCCTGGCGGTGCCAATTAAGGGTTCCGCTACTCCTTCGGCATGGTCGCTGTTGTCTGCAAGTCTCGAATTGAAGAAGCAAAAGACGTTGATCGTACATCGCATCGATCGATTTACCTCGGGGGCTCTGCTTTTTGCCAAGACTGCGCCGGATCGAGCCGCGCTGGTGCGGCAGTTTCTCGCCCACACTCCCATGCGGCAGTATCTCGCGGTGGTGCGCGGCCGTCTCTCCACTGAGGCTGGAACGCTCGTCCACTATTTTCGACGTGAAGGAATGTATCAGCAGTTGCGCACCGTGAAAGACCCTAAAGCCGCCCGCGCCGAACTCCGGTATTCCGTCGAACGCCTTTTTTCGGATGCTTCGCTCGTACGGGTTGAGCTGGTGACAGGATTCCAGAATCAGATCCGCGTGCAATTTTCGGCGGCGGGCCATCCGGTAATCGGGGACAGAAAATATCACCCGGCGGAAGCGTCAGAGAAGCTGATTGAGCGCGTTGCTCTTCATGCCGCGCATCTTGAGTTTGTCCATCCGCGCACGGGAAAGAACATCTCGATTGACAGCAAACTGCCCGCAGATTTTCTGCATTTGATTCGGGAATTATCCAAGTCAAGCAAGGCGGGGTCAAGCAAGGCGCGGTGAGCTAGAGGTCCGAACCCTTATTTTGAAACTCAAACCGTCCGCCAGGTACCCCCTCCCCCCTCGGTATATTAGAATCAAGACTTTAGCGGGTGACTCCCGCCAAAGTCTTGAGCGGATGAGAGTTAGAGACAAAGTCTTGAAGACAGAGGAGTTAGTGACTAACTTCGGATGTTAGTCGTCCTTTGGTCGCTTGTTAGCGCCCCTGAGTATGTTGTCAAGGAACTTGGTGGTTCGTGCCTTTTGGCCTAGTAATTATTTTAACAGCAGTGTCAATGGTTGATTAGGAGGCAAGGCTCTAACTGGAGCTTTTCACTGCGTCTGTACGAATCGAAGGTGCACCTTTTCTGAGAGAATTGCGTATGTCGGGGGTGCGTGCGATGGCTAGACTCCGAAAAATCGTGGGTATTTGTTTGGCAATTTGGGGCGGGGTTCGCGCCGTGGTAGACCTGTTATCAAGCCTAGACGCCACAAGAAACTATGCGCAATTCGCCTACCTGCAACTCGCGGCTGCACCTGCTTCTAAAACTCTTACAATCACAGTTGTCGTTATTGGGCTACTGCTTCTAGTATATGAACCCTTCATGCGCTTTTGGAAAGGTGTTCCGAGCCAGTCTTCCGACCATTCAACCATCGCAGATGATAGCGCCGCTCCTGATCCGGACGCGCCTTGTTTTTCCTTCGAGGCTCCGGATGAAATTCATTCATATACCCCACTTGATCTCTTCATCAGGAATTGTGGACGCGCCGCACGAGACATAACTTTCGATCCTCTCATCTCGAAGAGCGGCCGTCATGCAATTCGGTTTGATCGGATCGCATCCTTAGGTCGAGACCAACGGCATCCACTAACGTTCCAGGCTGGAGCGGATGAAAGTTGGCTCATCAAGGGGAGTAGTGAATCATCTCATCTTGTTTTTCGATGACAATCCATGGAGAGACTCGAGACTTCCCTACACGTTGACGGTCCGGTCTACGGAGCAGCACATTTTTGAAGGTGAGCCGCTGCCGCGAGGGGGGATCAAACTTAGAATCTATCCAGTTGTCAGCCGTGGCACCGCGCCATTGGATGAAAAACAAAAACAGAAGACGGCTAAAGAAGCAATCGGGAGATTGTTAGAGCAACTCGCCCAATGCGAACGCGAAGCTTATGACGGTTCCAATAGTAGTGACTACGACAGGCTCCTGGAGCAGATCGAGCAAATCAAACGCAACGTGAAAGAAATCGCAACGAAGTATCTCGATTCGTCGTTTGAGTCACGGTTTCTGGCGGTGAATGTTCTTGACGTTCAACTTGACGAAGCTACGAAGATGCACTTCATAGCGCGGGCTCAGGGAAGTTTTTGGACGATGTATCAGCAGCTAAAGGGATGGCGTGCGTGCTTGGTTGGTATTCTTCAGGAGTTGGGCCGCTAAAAACGGGACGTTTCGTGATTTTTCTGTCATGTGGCTCAAGAAAATCCCGAGAGGGCGGCGACTGTGGAATCCCACCCTTGCGCACAAGGCCGCGCAAGGATGCAACAGGCTGTGGGGGACGATGGAGATCGAGTCGGAATAGACGACACAAAAACACGAACGAGCGGCAGGAAGACTCTGTCCAGCTCTGAACTGCCCCACTCAAGCCAAAACCGGTGTTCAGTCTCATGAGACTGAACACAAGACCGGGTTTGAATGGGCCACCGGTCCTTGTCGGCCCGAGCACGCGAAAGGTTTGCAGCAGCTCGCGGCAAAATGCAGATCCCTCACTTCGTTCGGGATGACAACTCTTGAATGCAGATCCCCCACTTCGTTCGGGATGACAACTCTTGAAGGGTTATCGTCACGTCTTAAGGCGCGCCCTAATCTGAGTTGCTCTTCCGCCGTCCACCAAAGTCAACATCCTGAGAGTTACGAAGGGCTGGCTACCCGCCGGGTTCGTAGCCAATTCCAGGCGTGCGTTATGTCGGCGGGATCGATGAATAAGATGTAGGCCGAGAGAATGTCCCACTGGAACAGCGGGATGTTTAGAGAGTATTCGAGACTGAGATGAAACAGCAATCCGAGCGTCAGTACGAAGTAGCGGAGTTCTTTTACCCAAATTAAGACACCCAGGGAAAATTCCAGCACGAGCGCCGTCCAGCTCTCCAGTTTGAGCATTAGCGGGTGGAGGAACCACGAGGGGATGGGGAAGCGCTTGAACTCATCGAGATGAAGTATGTAGTACGTTGCGGTTCCTTGCAGCCAGGGGGCTCCTTTCACTTTCACGCAGAAGGTCGCGAAATAGACTAGCGCCAATTCGAACTGAATCATGCGCTGTGCCCATGGGCTGCGCGGCTGGATGCTGGCGTCTTCCTTCCCACGCCGGATACGAATAAGGCGATCTATAGAAAGAGCCGCGCCAGCGGGTGCGAAGATCAGGAAGAATCCGGCGACTCGCAGGAACGTGTCTCCAGCATGGAGAATGTAAACGTTTCTTTGGTGGAGCGAAGCGAGGCAAAGAAAAACCAGCACGCTGTTGAGGCGAGTCAGGAAGCCGATGGTTAGGAGGATCGCCGATCCGAGGAATATCCAGAAGAACGCGTTGATCCAGGTATCGGTTTGCGGAATGACTGCGAACAAGTTTAGCCGCGTGCCTGGCTCAAGCGTATGCATGGTAGAGAGGCTTACCCAGGCGTGGGGGCCATACCAGGCCAGCCAGTCTGGGCGCAGCAAGGTAAGAGTGGCGATGACCAGCAAACCGTATATGACGCGAAACAATGCAATGGGTAGCGGCGATTGGGGCGCGAAGAAGAACTCATTCCACGCATCGAACAAGGACCGCAGTCTCACTGCAAATCCTCAGGCTTGACGCCATAGCCGTAGAGAATATGCTGGCTCCAAGGCTCGGGAATGTAGGATCCATCGGCGCGGGGAACAATGAACTGCCACTTCTGGACCAGCATGACGGTTCTGGCCGGATGCGAGGGCGTGCTGTTTAGACGCGCGATGTAGCGGGCGGCGTCTGGCAACAAGGCGTCGTTTTGATCCAGCGGGAGGTTCTCGGCAAACTTTCGGTAGCGTTCCTTGAAGTAGCGCTCGGTCAGGCTGAGTTGCTCCATTCTGGGGAATGTCCAGGTTGTTCGGGATCCGTCTTTGAAAACAATGGTGGCTTCGACATAAGTGTTCGCTGCTTTGGGTAACGGGGAGAACATATCCCAGGACTGAAACAGTCCCGACCACAGGAAATAGGGTCGCACTCGGTCCTTGCACAGCGTGATTAGCGGGCTGTCTATGGGGAGACACCAGCAGGCAATCGCCAGAATATGAAAGATCAGGAAGGCGTTGATGGCGATGTATTTTGACTTTGTCAGAGTGTTTGCCGGTGCGTTTGTCGGTCCACCGACTTGCTTTGGTCGAGTGCGCATGGGATCAGAACAGGGATTCTACCTAAATTGTTCGGTGAGAACGAAATGATTCCACGAACTTGCAATGCTGGGTCCGCGAGAAGGGCATGTGCGGATCGTGCGGAAACAAGGTAGAAGCGTAAGCGAGCCGCCCCGCGCTATCCTTGACACCCTTGCCAGCGCTCCCTAGAATTCCATTTAGGAGTGGTGGAATCTTAATCTAAGCCACTGCATCTAAAGAATTTAATGGGGCGCTTCGGCCCCGTCTCAGGGAGATATGCCAGCAGGACCAGCGGGCGGGCGGGAACGGGAAATCCTGACCGCTATCGTCGAGACATTCATCGCCAGTGGAGAGCCGGTGGGGTCGCGCACGCTTGCTCGCGCCAGCCGCGAAGGGCTGAGTGCGGCTACGATCCGGAACGTGATGGCCGATCTTGCTGACGCGGGATTTCTGGAGCAGCCTCATGCTTCGGCGGGGCGCGTTCCTACGGCGGAGGCTTATCGTTATTATGTCGAGCAACTTAGTGGGGAGGCGCATCTTTCGCACGAGAACCAGAGCATTATTCAGGACACTTTGACCGGCGTCACCGACGTGGAGGAGTTCATGGAGCGCACGTCGCATGTGCTCTCCTTGATTTCGCACAGCGTCGGGGTCACGGTGGCTACCAGCGGGCCGCGGAATGCACTTGATCACGTTTATTTTTCGCGGCTTAGCGATCAGAAGGTGCTGGCGGTCGTGGTTGCGCGGTCGGGAGTGGTGCGCGATCGGGTGCTTCGGCTGGATATTCCGCAATCCGATCTCGACCTGGCGGCGCGATACATCAATGAAAATTTTCGCGGCTGGACGATGGACGATATGCGCGCCGAGCTGGCTCGCCGCATCGAAAAGGAACGCAGCGAGTATGACCGGTTGATGAAGTCCATCGAGCAGCTCTATCAGCAGGGGGCGCTGGCTTCCAGCGACGACACGCAGGCGGTGTTTGTGGAAGGCGCGGCGAATCTGGTTACAGGCAGCGAAGATCGCTCGCGTTTGCAGGACATGCTGCGGACGCTTGAGGAGAAGGAGAAAGTTGTAAAGCTGCTGGGCGCTTATCTGGACACGCGGCAGGAGGCGGTGCGCGTGGTTATTGGGCTGGACGAGGCTTTGCCTGCTTCGAATTTGCAGAATTTCGTGCTGATTGGGGCGCCTGCGCGGGTTGGCGGCGAAGTGATGGGGTCGCTGGCGGTGATTGGACCTACGCGGCTGGATTATCAGCACACCATGTCGGCGGTGTCGTACATCGCGCGGCTTTTCGACAAACTTTTGAATGAATCGGAGTAATTCGCGGTATGGCTAAGGGAAACGGGAAGACTGAAGTGAATTTGGATCTGGATCGGGAGCTTCCAGCGGCGGAGGACGAAGAAACTAGGCCCGTCCCGATTGCTGGCAAGGCAGCGGACGAGAGTGCCGCGTCGGAAACGGAAAAGCTCAGGGCCGAGCGCGACGCGCTTCTTGATCGTCTGGCGCGTCTGCAAGCGGAGTTCGACAATGCTCGCAAGCGCGCGGTGCGTGAGCAGCAGGAATTTCGCGAGTACGCAGCAGCCGATGTCATCAAGAACTTTCTGCCGATCCTTGACAGTTTTGAGCGGGCGTTAAAGGCTGGGGGCGACTCCAACTCCAATTCCAATTCCAACTCCAACTCCAATGAGTTCCGCAATGGCATTGAGCTTATCTACCGGCAGTTTCAGGATGCGTTGCAGAAAATCGGAGTGCAGCCGATTGTTTCGGTGGGGCAGGCTTTCGATCCGCGGGTTCACGAAGCGGTTGAGATGGTGGATACGACCGAGGTTCCGGATCACCACGTCCTCGACGAATTGCAGCGCGGGTATAAGTATAAGGAGCGCCTGCTGCGCCCTGCGATGGTGCGGGTCGCTCGCAATGCTCGCGGATAGGGGCGGGAACCTAGGGCTAAAGCCCTTGTTTTTATTTGGCTCTAGGTGGCACGGCTGAAGCCTCCTTCCCGAGACTCCAGCGAACCGGATTATGTCAGCAGTCCGAGACGGGGCAAGCCCCGTCTCTACGAAAACTAATTGCAACTACTAACGAGTGGGGGAGTTTCTGGCCGCTAACACAAAACGCGATTTTTACGAAGTCCTCGGTGTCACCCGCGCGGCCACCGAGGTTGAAATCAAGAGCGCTTATCGCAAGCTCGCGATGACGTATCATCCTGACCGCAATCCTAATAATCCTGAGGCGGAAGACAAGTTCAAGGAGATTACGGAAGCGTACGCAATCCTTGCGGATGGCGAGAAGCGATCGCTGTATGACCGCTTCGGACACGCCGGCGTGGGCGGAAGCACCGGAGGTCCAGCCGGATTCGATCCCGCCATCTTCCAGGATTTCGGCGACATTTTCGGCGACATTTTCGGTTTTGGCGACGTGTTCGGCCAGGGCGGACGCCGTCGCAGCCGCGCCCAGCGCGGAGCCGACCTTCGCGAAGATTTGCATCTCGAATTTGAGGAAGCGGTGTTCGGCACCGATAAGAAAGTGAATGTCCGCCGCCATGAGACCTGTGACGCTTGCCGCGGGAACGGTGCGGCGCCCGGCAAAGCTTCGGTCCCCTGCCGGTCGTGCAATGGGCGCGGCCAGGTGCGGTATCAACAAGGCTTCTTCAGCATCGCTCGAACCTGCCCAACTTGCCAGGGCGCGGGCAGCGTAATCACCGATCCCTGCCCGAAGTGCAAAGGCGAAGGGCGCTTGCTGCGCGAGCGCGTGGTCGAAGCCAACGTGCCCGCGGGAGTGGAGGACGGCACGCGAATTCGTTTCAGCGGTCTGGGCGAAGCGGGCGCGTTCGGAGGGCCAGCCGGCGATTTGTATGTTGTCCTGCACGTGAAAGAGCACGCCTTCTTTGAGCGCGAGGGCAACGACCTGCACTGCGTGGTTCCGATTTCGTTTCCGCAAGCCGCCCTCGGTACGGAGATTATGGTTCCGACGCTGGAGGGAGAACATAAGCTGAAAGTTCCCGAAGGCACGCAGTCGGGAACTTCGTTTCGCATCCGGAGCAAGGGTGTGCCGGTGCTCAATGGGCACGGCAAAGGCGATCTTTTCGTCGAGGTGCGAATACAAACACCTGGGAAACTGGCTAAACGCCAGCGCGAACTGTTGGCCGAACTCGCAGAACTGTCTCCGGTGGAAAACAAACCGCAGCACCGGTCGCTGTTGGGACGGGTGAAGGACATGTTTGTGTAGTGGCAGGTTGCAGGTGCCAGGTGCCAGGCTTGTTGCCCTTATCTTCAGTGATTACGTTTTTTCTGAGACCTGACACCTGAGACCTGACACCTGACTCATGACACGCCGCCGCTGGATGGCCGACGAAGTAACTGGAAACACTGCCGCTCTGGTGGGCGAGCACGCAGCGCATCTTGCGCGGGTCCTGCGCACCGAAGTTGGGCAGGAGTTTGATATCGCAACCGGCGAAGAAGTTCGCCGCGGGACAATCACTACGATCTCCTATGATCGCATTGAGTTCGCGCTTGGTGCGAAGCAACACCTTAGGCTAAGGTCGGGCGCCCCGAAGATCACGCTGGCGCTCGCTATCTTCAAGTTCGATCGCATGGAGTGGGCGATCGAGAAATGCACGGAAATCGGGGTTGCTCGCATCATCCCTGTAATCGCTCGGCGGACGGACGCTCATTTAGCCAGTGCGGCGGTGAAGCGCCGGGAACGCTGGCAACGTATTGTTCGTCAGGCGAGCGAACAGTCGCGGAGGTCTGCGCCGCCCGAGATTGCGGCGCCGGTCAAATTGAAAGATCTTGAGGACGACGGGGTGCTGGCCGCTGACGCGCTGCGCGTCGTTCTCGACGAGTCGCTCGCTGGATCAGACGGGGAAACTCGGCTGGGAGAAGTTTTGCAGTCCCACTCGTTCGGAGTCGAATCCGGAGACGACGTGGCGCTCGCCGTAGGCCCGGAGGGTGGATGGGCTGACGGGGAGCTGTCGTGGTTTTACGAAGAAGGATGGGTTGCGGCCTCGCTTGGCGAGACGATTCTGCGAGCGGAGACGGCGGCGGTTGTTGCGACCGCTATTGCTTTTGACGCTCTGCGTTAATAGCTACAGCCTTCCACAACCAGCTCTGATATTCTCCGGCTGGTGAGTTCTCAAGTGGCTTCGATTGTCTTACCCGCGACGAAGATCCTCCCCGATGAACGCCAGCAGCAGGCCATTGGACACGTTCATGGTCCGATGCTGGTGATTGCCGGCGCCGGCACGGGGAAGACCACCGTGCTTACGCAGCGCGTGGCCAACCTCATCCGCGAAGGTCACGCCCGTCCTGACGAAATTCTTGCGCTCACCTATGCCGACAACTCCGCCGCGGAGATGGGGGCCCGCGTGCGAGGGGAACTGAAGGGTAGCGCCATCGACGGCCTGCAGACTTGCACCTTTCATGCCTGGTGCAACGGACTGCTCCACCGTCGCGGAGCTAATTTTGGCGTGCTCGACGAAAAGGATCTCTGGGTGTTCTTGCGACGCCGAATCCGCGATCTGCGCCTCAAGCACTTCGTGCGCGCTGCGAATGTCGGTCAGTTCCTCGACAGTCTGCTCGAATTTATGCGACGGTGCCAGGATGAATTGGTTGGCCCGGCGGAGTATGCGCGCTATGTCGAGCGCCTTGAGCGCGGCGAGGTTCCGCTACCTCGTGTTGCCCGCTCGAAACGACATGCGGAGATGGAGGATGTCGAGATACTGGAGCGTTGCCAGGAGATTGCCCGCGTTTTCGCTACCGTAGAAGACATGCTTCGGGAAAAGAACCTGGGCACCTTCGGCCACATGATTACCAACGCGTATCGGTTGCTGAAGGATGATCCTGCGCTCCTCGAAAAGGAACGGGTCGGCACTCGCTTCCTGCTGGTGGATGAATTCCAGGACGCTAACTTCGCCCAGGTCGAAATACTTTCCCTGCTTGCCGGGCCGGAGGCGAACGTTTTTGTTGTGGGCGATCCGGACCAGGCGATCTACCAGTTCCGTGGCGCTTCGAGCGAAGCCTTCACGTTGTTCGCTAAGAAATTTCCCGGGGCGCGAGTCGTGGCTCTGGAAAAGAATCGGCGCTCGCTCACGCCGATCCTGCGTTGCGCTTTTGGCATTGTGGCGGAGAACCCTCAGGTGTTCGCGCAGCCGCGAAATTCGATTTCTTATCAGCGGACGCCCCTTGCATCGCTGCGCGATGAGGAGGCTGCGCAGAGAGGTGACAGCACCATAGCGCCGCTGGTCGAAATCGTGACCTGGTTGAGCAGGGAAGTGGAGGCCGCCGACCTCGCGTATCGGATTCAGAAGAAGCGTAGGGAGCAACGCTGCAAGTGGAGCGATTTTGCAGTGCTTTATCGCCAGCACAGCCATCGCGATGAGTTGGTCCATGAACTTGCGGAGCGGGGTATTCCGTTTTCCATCGAGGGTCTGGATGTTCTCGATACACCCGAAGTCCGCGATGTACTGGCGTGTTTAAGCGCGGCGGTATCGCTCAACGATGCGGCCAGCCTCTTTCGCGTGGCGGCGCTGCCGCAGTTTGGTATCAACCCCATGGAATTGCGGGCAGCGATGAGGGCGGTGCGGCGGGACGAACTCGATCTCCGCGCCGTGTTGGGAAAGCTGCCGCACGGCGCGGCGGTGTTGCAAAGCGTAGAGAAGATGCACCGGGAAGTGGAGAAGGATGGAGCCCGCGCGGACTTTGCGGCGAATCTTGTTGTCCGGCATTTCGAACTGCCGCGGTCGGCGTTGGTGGCAGCGTTTCTGAAATTTGTGGAAGACTGGCATAAGAAAGCCACTACCGAAACTGGGGCTCCTGCTGAATTCCTTGAGTACCTTGATTATTTTGTGGAGGCGCGGGGCTCGATTGCGCTTCCGCGCAGCTCGGGCGATGCAGTGCAGCTCTTGACGGCGCATGCAGCGAAGGGACTTGAGTATCGGCACGTCGCGGTGCTGCGCGGTTCGTCAACCTCGTTTCCCTGTAGCTACAAGGAGCCGCTGATTGCTTTTCCGGCGGAGTTGCGCACGTCGGGCGCGTCTTCGATTGACGACAAAACGTTGCATGAGCAGGAAGAGCGCCGGCTTTTCTATGTGGCCATGACGCGCGCCAAGGACACGCTCGCGATCTATGCGAAACAGGGCACTGGCAAGGAAACGAGGCCAAACAAGTTCCTGCGGGAGTTCATGGGCAGTGTGCCTTACAGAAGGTTTTGGTCAACGCACTCGGCGGCGGCCGTGCAAGAAACTTTGTTTGCGGAAGAGGAACAGAGAATCGCCCTGGAGCATTCGAATGTGGCCACGTGGCTGATGATGCCGCCTTCCGCGAGCTTCGGCACCGGCCTGAGCGCATCGTCTATCGGGACTTACGAAACGTGTCCGCTGCGCTTCAAGCTGGAACGGGAATGGAACCTTCCCCGCGACGTCGCCGCCGCGCTGCACTACGGAGCAGCCATGCATCGCGTGTTGCACACCTTCTACGATGCGCAACGCTATCAGCGCGAGATTGGCGACGACGACCTGATCGAGCTGTTTCGGGCTGACCTGGCGGGTGCGGGCATTGCCGACCGCTATCAGTACGAGCTGTATTTGCGGCAGGGAATGGAGCAGTTGCGGCAGTTCTTCGAGGTTGCTCGCAGTGGGCCGCCGCCCGACATTATTGAGACCGAACACAGGTTTGAGCTGCAAGTGGGGTCGTCAAAATTGACCGGACGCGTGGATCGCATGGATCGGACCGGGCCGGACACGGTAGCCATCGTGGACTACAAGACGGGCAAGCCGTGCTCACAAGAAGATGCCGACGAGAGCCTGCAACTTTCCTTGTATGCGATTGCGGCGAGGGAGACGTTGGGAAAACACGCCGACCGCCTCATCCTCTATAACCTCGAAAACAACACGGCTGTCTGCACCACGCGGACCGACGGGGAGTTGGAAGAGGCAAAGTTGCGCGTGCAAAAGGTGGCGGACGGAATCGCGCGCGGGGAGTTTGCTGCGAATCCCAAGTATCACTGCGCGTTCTGTCCGTATCGTAATCTTTGTCCTGCGACGGAGAAGATTGTGGCGGCGCAGAAAGAGCGGGCGGCGCGGACGAACTAGAGTCAAGGACTTAACCACGGGGGGCACAGAGGGACACAGGGGAGGCACAGAGGTTGAAAGTCGATTTGACGGATGAGTCCGAAAAGATGCCACAAAAAACTTTGGGGACGCTCATCGCGTCCCCTTTGTCGTTGCCTGTTGCAGTTGGTTAGTGCTTTTTGCTGCTTTTCTTCTTTGCTTTCTTTTTGGTTGCCATGGATCTATTCTCCCTTTCCATTGTTCATGGAATTACGCAACGGTCTTTTGTTGCAACTGATTGAATGTATAGAGTCAACGCAGAACGAAGTCAAGAGAAAAATGATCGAAACGAGCGCGTGCACTGACGCACCAAAGTCACATTTGCGACTCGCGCGCGAAGAAAAAGTTCGCGCGACATCACAACTCACTGTTCCGCGTTTCTCCCCTCGCGTTGTGTCCGCCGCTCGCGGTCTTAAATGAACACTCGCTGCGATGCGGTCGGAAGTGTGCGGCGCGAACCTTTGCGATGCTTTCCGCCATCTATAATGAGAGACGATTTCAGCGACGATAGCTTGAAGGAGCGCGTCTGAAGAGCGTCTAAAGAGCATCGAGGAGCGCAACCATGGCCGGTTCGAATGATGTTGTGATCATCGCGGGATGCCGCACGCCAATCGGAAAATTTCAGGGAAGTCTGAGCGACATCGCCGCTCCACAATTAGGCGCAATCGCGGTGCGCGAAGCAGTCAAGCGGGCGAATCTGCAGCCGCAGCAAGTCGACGAGTGCATCATGGGCAACGTCGTCTCTGCCGGACTTGGACAAAATCCAGCGCGGCAGGCAGCGCTATTCGGCGGACTCGCACCCGAGGTGGGTGCCATGACAATCAACAAGGTTTGCGGCTCCGGATTGAAAGCGGTGGCGCTCGCGGCACAGGCCATCGAAACCGGCAACAGCTCCATCGTGGTCGCCGGGGGCATGGAGTCCATGACCAACGCGCCGTATCTTCTGCCGAACGCGCGCAAGGGATATCGTCTGGGCAACGGACAATTGATTGACTCCATGGTGCACGACGGACTGTGGGACATTTACAACGACTATCACATGGGGCTGACGGGGGAGAACGTTGCCGAAAAATACGGCATCACTCGCGAAGAGCAGGACGAGTTCGCCGTCAATTCGCACAGCAAGGCTGTCGCCGCGCAGAAAGAGTGCCGCTTCAAGTCGCAGATTGTTCCCGTCGAAATCCCGGCTAAGAAGAAAGGCCAGCCGCCCGTAATCTTTGACAAGGACGAAGGCCCGCGCGAGGACACCACCATCGAAGTGCTGCGCGCGCTCAAGCCCGCCTTCAAGAAAGATGGGACTGTTACTGCCGGCAACGCTCCCGGAGTGAATGACGGAGCGGCGGCGCTGGTCGTGACCAGTGCGGCGCGCGCGAAGGAGCTGGGCGCAACTGCGATGGTTCGCATTGTTGCGCAGGCTACGAGCGGAGTCGAGCCGAAGTGGGTGATGATGGCTCCGGTCGGCGCCGTGCACAAAATCTGGGAGAAGACGGGTTGGAAGAAAGATGATGTCGATCTCTACGAACTGAACGAGGCCTTCTCTGTGCAGGCTTTGGGCGTGATCCGCGAACTTGGGCTCGATATGAACCGCGTCAATGTCAACGGAGGCGCGGTTGCTCTGGGGCATCCTATCGGAGCCAGCGGAGCGCGCGTGCTTGTTACCTTGATCTACGAAATGATTCGGCGGGATGTGCATCGCGGAATTGCGGCGCTGTGCTTGGGTGGGGGGAATGCGGTGGCGATGGCGGTGGAGCGGTAGGATGATCTCGAACTACTTGCAAGTGTAATGGCGGTTTTCACCAGTAGCCGTATGAGTTTCCAGTGAGCCCGATGGTCTGGTACACCCTTGCCAAAGGGGCAAGCAGTGCTACGGTTCTTTGTACATGTCGAAGGTCATTATGGTGTTGCCTTCCTTGTCCTTGAAAACAACATGAATCGACTTTCCGCCGGGCACTACTGACATATGCTTTATCGCAACTACTTCCCCATTGCGTTTGGAGGTTAGTTCGACAGTCTCTGGACTTAATAGTTTCGCAGAGACCATCGTGCGGCCGGGATCGTCCTCGACGGGATAGTCCTTACCGTCGAATTTTGCGTCGAACCTTTCGCCGAGAGGGGTCTCCGCGCTAAATCCATCCGCTGTGCATTTGTATTTGATTATCGAACCGTTCCTGGACCGATTGGTTTTGTATGCACGCCAGGAACCAGAAATGGCGTGAGAGCCATCAGGCCCTTTCTCGATTCGTCGATTGCGAGTTTCAATCGTTACGGTCTCAGCTTCAGTCGTGTCTTTCACAAGCTGGGTCAGGGTGCTTCCATCGGGAGAAACCGCATCGACTTCTGTGAGCATCGTTTTCCCGGCTTTTTTGGCGATGATTTCGACGGTGTGTGCGTCCACCGTTTGAACGTTCAAAGTGTCCCAGTAGGCAGTTTCCGCAACCTTCTGGTCGTATCCGTCGGCCTTGACTTCCATGTCCGCCATGCAACCAGAGCAACGAAACATACCTTTGGCAAGTAAATACGCGGCTGGTTTCTGCGGAAGCGGCGGGATAGTTATCCAAGTGCCATCGAAAGGGCTTTGGCCAAATGACACTGGTGACAAGAACAACAGAACGATGAGCGTTTTCATAAAAGGGCTCACGAGTTGCGACGGAACACATCTTAATCGCCAAAATCCGGAGTAGCTAACAAAGACGCAAAGGCCCTGTTGACGTAAACAGACGTAATTGCGCTCAGAAGTGCGTCGGAGCGACCCGCCTTACTTCGGAGCAGCGCCTGTCTCCTCCGTTCCAACCGGCAGCGTGATCGTAAATACCGCGCCTCCCCCCGGAGCCGAGGCGGCTTCGATGTTCCCTCCGTGCTCGCGCAGCACGGTTTTGCAGATGCTCAGGCCGAGGCCGGTTCCGCGGCCGGGGCGCCTGGTGGTGAAGAAGGGATCAAAAATGTGGGTCAGGTTTTCGGGTGCGATTCCGGGACCATCATCCTGAAACACGATCCATACCGAGTCGGGATTGCGTCCGATGCGCACACGAATCGTGCCTTTCTCCCGGCTTTCGCGGATCGCCTGCTCGGCGTTCAGCAGGAGGTTCAAGAACACCTGCATCAGCTGATTGGGATCGGCTACGATTGCGGGTATTGACGGTTCTTGCAGAAAGTCAACCGTGATGTTGCTCTTGCGCAGCGGATAGGCCTGCATCTGTACGGTGCGCTGCACGAGTTCATTCAGATTGACCTGGCTCTTTCCCGGAGCCGGCGGCCGGGCGAAGTATTGCAGGTTCTGCACGATTTCGGCGGCGCGGCGCGCCTGCTGGTGCAGAATCGTAATCTGTTTGCGGGCGGCTTCGCTGACGCCGCCTTCCTGCAGCAGTTCTGCCATGCCCAGAATGCTGGTCAGCGGATTATTGAGTTCGTGGGCGAAGCCGCCGATCATCTGGCCCATGGCCGCGAGACGCTCGCTTTGAATAATCTGCTGTTCCAGTTTTTTCTCCATCGTCACATCGCGAACGGAGATGATCACGCCGGCTGGTTTGCCTTCGGCATTCAGCAGCGGACTTGCCATGCCCAACATGGTGCGCCAACTACCGTCGCGGTGGCGGGAGCCGTATTCGCATGAGGTCCGTGAACTCTTTCCGGTCGCGACGGTGCGGTAGAGCGCGGCGAGTTCGGGTGAGGTATTCTCCACGTCATCGACGTTCTTGCCTACGAGGTGTTCCGGCCCGTAACCGAGGAGCTCGCTTATGCGCGCACTCACGAACGTGTACTGCCCCTTCATATCGAGCACCAGAATTAGATCGGGAAAGCTTTCCAGGAGGCGCTGGCGGAACTCTTCCTGGCGGCGCAACTGCCGCTCGAGCGCGCGCTTCTCCGTGACATCCACCAGCGTGCCCTGGTAACGGACAAGCCGTCCCTCTTCCATCACGCCGGTCGATGTATCCACGCAGACCGCGACTCCGCCATCTTTCTTCCGCAGCCGCAGCTCTCGAGTGCGAGTGCGGCCGCTCTGGCTTCCCGACTGTCCGAGCACCGGCTCCCCGCCGCCATCAATGCTCAGTTGCTCGGGCGGGAGGTTCAACAAATCTTCCTTGCTGTCATATCCCAATATTGACACCAGCGCCGGGTTGACCTCGAGCAGCTTGCCTTGCGGATTGCTGATGTACACGCCTTCCTGGAGAGATTCGAACAACTGCGTGAAGCGTTGTTCCTTTTCCCGATGCCCGGTGATGTCGCGGGCCAGCACACTCGCCCCGGTCACATCGTCGCCCTTGACGATGGCGTTGACCACACAGTCGTAGTAAAGCCGCCGCGGGTCGTTTTTGAGGTGGACCTCGACCACTCCCGACCAGTTCCGCTTCTCCAAAAACCGTTCCATGCTCCCGGACGCCTCGGCACGCAGCGGCGCGCCCAGGAATTCCTCAAGTTTGTGACCAACCAGCTGGGAATAAGGAACGCCGAGAGTCTCCGAGGTTCGGCGATTTACCGTTTTCAGGGTTCCATCGAGTGAGATAGCGAGCGCCGCGTCATCCAGAGAATCGATCAGCTCTTTGAAGTTGCGCTGCGAACGCATGATCAACTGGCCCAACTGATCCAACTGCTCTTCGGAAGGTGTGACTCCGGCCTGATTCTGAAAACCCTTCAGAATCTGCTTGAGCTCGGAAACCTCGCGCTTCCGCCCGAAGGCATAAGTGGCGAATAAGATGGCAAGCAAGAAAAGCCCGGCCGGAATTGCCCACAGCCGGTAAGGAAGGTCTTTCAGTTGTTCCCACGACAATGCCGCTACTGCCGCCGCAAGCAAGACGAGCAGGCCAAGCGCCCATCGCCACAACTGGCTCTCTTCGCGTTCCAGCCGGTTAGAGCCCGGATCGGGGCGGTTTGAAGTGGGACGTTCGTCGATCATTGGGGGACACCCCTGGCGCGAAAAGGATTTTCTGATGACAATCTTTCGTTTCCGCCTTTTCCGCCAGATTGCCTTTAGCGTAGCACCGAAAGCGGCGGTTCACGACAGAACGTTCCATGCCGTTCCATCACGGTAACGGGTGATGTCCGTCACATCGGTGCAGTTTCGCATCGGCTATGATGTCGGCAGGAATCTCCCATCCGCGTTCGCCCCTTTGTGTGCCCACTGGTGTCCCTATGCTTTATAAAACCCTGAGCGCCGCCGTTTACGGTATTGACGCCAACATCATCGAAGTGGAAGTGGACGTTTCTGGCGTCAAAATGTCGGAAGACCACTTTCATACTGTCGGCCTGCCCGACGCTGCCGTCCGCGAAAGCCGCGACCGGGTCCGCTCGGCGCTAAAAAACTGTGGCTATGACATTCCACCCACCCAGATCACCATTAATCTGGCGCCTGCCGACATTCGTAAGGAAGGCTCCGGCTTCGACCTGCCCATGGCTCTCGGCATCCTTGGCGCATACGGCGGCCTGAATAAGAAGGAGATCCCCGACGCGCTATTTGTGGGCGAACTTTCTCTCGATGGAAGCCTGCGCGGCGTGCGTGGCGCGTTGCCGATCGCGATCGAGGCTCGTCGAGCGAAGGTGAAGCGCATGATCGTGCCCGAGGTCAACGCTCGCGAAGCTGCCATGGTCGGGGGCGTTGAGGTGTACCCCGTTAAGTCACTGCTCGACGTCATTCGTTACATCAATTCCGGCAACGGCGTTACCCGCCTGCAGATCGACACCGATCAACTGCTCAGCCAGGCGCAGCAATTCCATGTGGATTTCAAAGACGTTCGCGGCCAGCAAACCGCCAAGCGCGCCCTGGAAGTCGCATGCGCCGGCGGTCACAACATTCTGATGATCGGGCCTCCAGGATCGGGAAAAACGATGCTGGCAAAACGCATGCCGACCATCCTGCCGCCGTTTACTTTCGAAGAAGCGCTCGAGACCACCAAGATTCATAGCGTCGCGGGCGTGCTCGACGCACGCGCCGGGCTGGTCGGGCTGCGACCTTTTCGCGCTCCTCATCACACTATCTCTGACGCGGGTCTGATCGGCGGTGGGGCGATCCCACGGCCGGGAGAAGTTTCGCTCGCGCACAATGGCGTACTGTTTCTCGACGAACTTCCGGAATTCCCGCGCAACGTTCTTGAGGTCATGCGCCAGCCGCTCGAGGACGGAACGGTCTGCATCGCCCGAGCTGCCATGTCGCTGACTTTCCCTGCGCGCTTCATGCTCGCCGCCGCTATGAACCCGTGTCCTTGCGGATTTCACAACGACCGCACCCGCGAATGCCACTGCACACAGCCCATGATCCAACGCTACATCTCGAAAATCTCAGGACCACTGCTTGACCGCATCGACATTCACATCGACGTCCCGGCGGTGAACTACAAAGAAATGCGCAGCACCTCGGAGCCGGAGAGTTCAGGCAAAATTCTCGAGCGTGTGGTCCGCGCCCGTGAGCTTCAGCTGACGCGCTTTTCTTCCGAACGCCAAAAACTCTACTGCAACGCACAGATGCCGCCTCAGTCCATTCGGAAGTTCTGCGAACTCTCTGCCGATTGTGAGCGCCTGCTGGAACGCGCCATGGCACAGCAAGGGCTTAGCGCCCGGGCGCATGACCGCATCCTGAAAGTTGCACGGACGATTGCCGACTTGGACGGGGTTCCGCAGCTTGAACCGAAACACATTGCGGAGGCGATTCAGTACCGAACATTGGATCGCACGTTCTGGGCGTGAAGTTTGCTGGAATGACGGGCGAGGGCGCCCGTCGCTCCACCGAACTCTCTCGGCTTACTTTTTCAACTCCGCCGCGAAGTTTGTAACTACAGTGACGGATTGGCTGACCTGTTGCGAAACCCGGTCGAGAAGGATTTTCTTGCCGTCTGGCGTGACATTGTAGAAGACCTGCGGAGCGGACCAGTTGGTGACGAGGGTCTGAGGGGCGCCGAATTGCAAGGCGCTGCCGGTGTCCCTTACCGGCACCGCGAAAAGATTGTAAGTCGGGTCCATGTAGTAGAGCTCTTTGCCGTCCTTGCTCCACTGCGGCTGCCCTCCTCCCCTGGCCGAGACCTGCCATTTGCCCTGCCCGCCGCCAAAGGCCACCACATACACTTCAATCGCACCGGACTCACTCGAACTGTAGGCCAGCCAATGGCCGTCCGGGGAAAGTTGTCCCTGGCTACCACGCGCTACGACCAGCGATGGTTTGCGCTCTCCTTCGAGCGGCAAGACCCAAATCTCCCCGTGGCCTTCCGGAGTGCGCCGGGTATAGATCAGGTACTTGCCGTCGTGCGACCAATTGTCGGCTGTGATTTGTTGCTCATCGGTGAACAGGAGCTCTTCCGCCCCGCTACCGTCGGAGTGCTTGCGGTAGAGGTTGATGTGACCGTTGCGATTGGAGTCGTAGGCGATCCACTGGCCGTCGGGCGACCAGACTGGGAACGTGTTCGCGATGGGTCCAAAGGTCAGTCTGGTGCGCACCCCACGCGCCAAATCCAGCACCCAGATGTCGTTTATGCCAGCGTCTATCTGCAGTGCGACGCGGTCTCCTTGAGGGGAAATCCGTGCGAATTGCAGATTTGTGATCTTGTCGGCGATGGTGCTGATCTGTTTCCCGCTACGATCCATCCAGACTAACTGCAAATCGCCACTCCCGCCGCTGGCAAAGACCAGCAATCCATCGCTGGAAGCCGAGGCGTCCATGTGCCAGGTGCTGACGTCGTTCATCACTCCTTTGGCCACGCTTCGTGGTTCGCCGCTCAGTGTTCCTTTCGCCGGATCGAAGGTTTGAGCCATCAGCTGGTCGCCCCGCGCGAACAAAAGAAATCCATTGGCGTAAACGGCGTTAGATTGGGAACGGAACAAGGGACGATTTTCGCTCCCATCCAGCGATGCATAATAGAGCGTATTGTTCGCCGACTTCGAAGGATCGTGGTGAAGAGCAAGATAGAGGAAATGCTTACCGTCGGGCAGGGAAAACGGCCAGCGGTTCGAAGTGTACTGAGCCGAGTCGACCTTCGTGATCGGAGCCGGACTTCCCCCGCTTGCACTAACCCTCATTAGCGGCGCTGACGGTTCGGGAGAGAACAGGATCACGCCGCCCGGTCCCCAGGCGCCGCCGCGCCCAAGCTGGGCGTCGCAGATCGCCTGCACCGAGCCGCCATTCAGGTCGATGGTCTTCAACTTACTGTCGGCGAAAAATCCAAGCGATCGGCCGTCGGGTGACCAGAAGGGAAAAATCGCACCATCGGTATCAGGAAGCGCATGGGAATCCAGCGAGTTCATTGGACGGACCCACAGCCCCGTCTTGCCGTCCGCACCGGTGGCTGCAAAGGCGATTGACGTACCGTCGGGTGAAAGCACCGGCGGCCCGGCGCCATCGCCGGTCAGATTGAGCGTGGCCTTCTCCGGAGGATTGATGACGGTGCGGATGGTGGGCGCGGTTTGGGACGGACGGTAGAGGAACATTGCGGCGGCCGCACTCAGGACAATCGCGGCCACTACAGCCGTTGCCCAACCAAGACGCTCGCGGAAATGCGAGGGCGAGGGTGGCAATGCAGCAACCGCCGGCCCAGACCGATCTGCCGCAATCCACTGTAGTTCCAGTTTGATGTCATGCGCCGACTGAAAACGTTCCTCTGGATTCTTCTGCAGGCAGGTGGTTACAACATGTTCAAAGGCACTTGGTGTGAGAGGCTTGATGGCGCTGACTGGTTCCGGGTCGTTTTCCAGAATAGAGGATGCCAGCGAGATCTGGCTCTTACCCCCGAAGGGCCGTTTTCCCGTCACCATCTCATAGAGCACGGCGCCAAACGCAAAAATGTCCGAGCGAGCATCGGCTTCTTTTCCCTCGATCTGCTCCGGCGACATGTATTGGATGGTGCCGATGATGCTGCCCGCCGAGGTCAGTGGGCTTAATGGGCTTGGCCCACTTAACGTTGCCGCGGCGGTGAACGAAGGCGCTGTTCCTGACGCCGTGCCCGTGGTCTGAAGTCCCAGCGGCTTGGCCAGCCCAAAGTCCATCAGCTTGGCGCCGCCCTGGGTCAGCATGATATTCCCCGGCTTCAGGTCACGGTGGACAATACCTTGCCGGTGCGCGACCGCCAGCGACTCAGCGACAGCGATGCCAATCTTGAGAATTTCGTTCAGCGGCATCGCACCTTTACGAAGGCGCTCGGCGAGAGTCTCACCTTCGAGGAACTCCATGACCAGGTAATCGGTGCCATCCTGCGAGCCGATGTCATAGAGATGGCAAATGTGCGGATGGTTCAGCGAGGAAATGGCCCTGGCCTCGCGCTCCATGCGCTGCTTGAGTTCGGGCGAAGAAGAAAGATGAGAGGCGAGAACCTTAATCGCTACCGTGCGGTCCAGGCGGGTATCCAGCGCACGGTAAACTTCTCCCATTCCGCCGGCGCCCAGCGGAGACTGGATTTCATAGGGGCCGAGTTTCGTGCCACAGGCGAGGGCCATCGGTGTTGCGCCATTATAGTCTCAAGCAAGAACATTGAAGGCGATCCGATTACTCTGGATGAATGGTTGGCTACTCTGAGCGCGCTATGAAGCAGGACGCGCCGCGCATTCTATAATTCAGCCGGAGGTTTCATGCCAGGGTGGGGTACAGGCAGCTTCGAAAACGAGGACGCGCAGAGTTTTCTGGGGCGGCTCAATTCTCTGGGTGTCGATGATCTGAGACAGATGCTGACCCATGCTGCCGTTCAAGATTATCTGGAAGCGCCGGAGAGTGGCGCAGTGGTCGCGGCGGCGGAAGTTGTGGCGGCGCTGGTCGCTGCTGCAAACGACGAAACGTCTTCGCCCGGCACACCACGGCAAATTCTCGATTGGATAAGCAAGAGCAAAGCTGAAGCCCCTCCCGATTTGGTTGAAGCCGCCCGTCACGCGGTGGAGAAAGTGCGAACCAACTCCGAACTCAAAGATCTGTGGCTCGAGGCAGAGGGATTGAATGAGTGGAGTGCGGCGTTACGCGAGTTGAAGGAACGACTCAGTTGTTGAGCGCTCGATTCGTTAAGCTGGACAGCCGAGGGCGGCTGTCCCTACGCATCTGTTCGCTAATCTCAGTCCGCGGCCGCAACCCCGGTGGTGGTATCGCTCTTGTCGCTGGCGCTGGCGTTTTTCTCTGCCTGCCGCAGGCGCAGAGCGCGGTTCGAGGGCAGGCCAGCGTCGCGGATCTTGTAAAGCAGGGCGCGATAGCTGATGCCGAGCGCGCGGGCCGACTGCTTACGATTCCAGTGGTGCTGTTGCAGCACTTTCAGAATGACCTTGCGCTCCAGTTCGCGCACGCACTGGCGCGTAAGCTTCTTCAAAGAAATCGGCCCGTCCAGCGAGATCTCGGGATTGAAGAAGTCTGGCTCGCGTGCCACCAGGTCGTTGGTGATCACTTCCTCATGGCCCAGGATCACGTAACGCTTGATCAGGTTTTCCAGTTCGCGGATGTTGCCCGGCCAGTGATATTTCTGCAGCACCGCCAGCACTTCGTTCGACACGGGCCGTGCCCGGCAGTTGAACTTGCGGTTGTAGTATTCGAGGAAGTAGGTGCACAGATCTTCGATGTCGCCACGGCGTTCCCGCAGCGCCGGCATGTGCAGATTCACTACGTTGATGCGGTAGTAAAGATCCTGGCGGAAGGCCCCCGATTCGATCTCGGATTCCAGGCGGCGGTTGGTCGCGCACACCACGCGCACCTCGACCTTCTTGTCTTCCTGAGCGCCGATCCGGCAGAACTGGCCATCTTGCAGAAGCTGCAAAAGCTTCGATTGCAGCGAGGGGTCGAGCTCGGAAATCTCGTCGAGAAACAATGTGCCGCGGTGGGCCAGTTCGACCCGTCCTGGCTTCGACCCAACGGCGCCCGTAAAGGCTCCTCTTTCGTAGCCGAACAGTTCGCTCTCCAAAAGCGTCCCGGGAATCGCGGGGCAGTTTACCTTTACATAGGGCCCGCTTTTCCACGGAGACAGCCCGTGGATGAGCCGGGCAATGATGTCTTTCCCAGTGCCGCTCTCGCCAGTGATGAGGACAGGAACATTGGCGGCGGCTACTTTTCCCAGCCGCGAACGAACTGCCTGCATGGCCTCAGAGTGGCCAAAGACTATTTGGTCGGGGGGAAGCTCGCCGAGCGACTGCGCCAGAGAACTTACCGAAAGTGTCGTCATAAGACTGAATACCCCATTGCGGTGAGTGTTCATCCGCATGCACTAAAAGTGCATCCCAAGCACCAAACCAGGGAGGAGAGCAGAACGACCTGGAAGAGTTCCCCTAAATGCTCAACTTATGAACAGCTTGAAGTGATCATATCCCTTGAGCGGGAAGATAGGGCATGGCACCAAAGTGCCATTATGAGACAGACCAGGGAAGGGAAAAATAGTTCACACCGCAGAACCCGTTTTCCTCAAATGCTTGCCGGAAACAGCCGCCGCGTCGGTGTTCAAGGGACGGGCGAACTTCAGACCTAGAAGATGGTAGTCGTCGAGGTGCGTAACCCATACCGCCTTCGCTTGCATGATCTGGGAAGAGGTCCTCAAGCCGTTGGCGGGGCCGATGGGGGCGCTTGGAATCTCCAGTGAAACCTGTGCCGACTTGGGCAAAGAACGGCGAACTGCCACCAAAACACCCCCAGGAGAGATGTTAATGGCCGTGGCAAACTCCAAAGAATCCTTGCCGTTGCCGTCTCGAGTGCGGATAAAGACCGGAATGGCGAGCTGTAACCGTGCCCACTTGCGTTCTTCCTTCTTCGATAACCTGCGAGGCACGTGTCTGCACCACCTTATAAGAGGTTAGATACCCAGGAAAGCACCTTAGGGGCCAAACTTCGCAGAGGCGTCGGGCCGGCTTGGAACCATCCCAAACTCGCCACCAACACGGCGATTACCGAAGTGCCATCCCAAGCTCGGAATTTCACGTGACTCCTGGTCAGACCACAAAAGTGCAACGTTTTTCGCTTCGGTGCCGGTTTTAGCCGCGTTTCCAATTGACAGTCGGTTGCACCTGACATAGGATCACCCTATCCCCTCGTTCTGACGGTAGTTGATTTACCTCCCCTAAAATTGGCGTTAATTTGGTTCCCCATGGCTTCGATATCCGAAAAAAGCCCAGCCGTCGCTCCCACTGGGACTAGTCTGAAGAATGGCTTGCCGTCTAGCGAAACGGCTCACGCTGCCGTGCCCAGCACCGCGGACGACATGGCAAACGAACTCGAACAATTGCGCGATCGTTTCCGCAAGACAACGAACGCTCTGGCCTCTGCCGCCCACGACCTCAAGACGCCGTTGGCGATCCTCAACGGCTACATTGAACTGCTGCAGAGTCAGAAACTCGGACCGCTCAATGAGCGCCAGCGCGAAGTGATGGGAGATATGTTTTCCAGTGGACAGCGCTTGCAGCAATTCATTCAGGACTTCCTGACCTTCAGCGTGCTGGAGATCGGCGAACTGCGCATGCAGTACGTGGAAGGGGACATGAATGCCTGCCTGTCTGAAGTTTGCCGGCACTGGTCAGGCCGCTTTCAGGAGCGCGGTCTCGCCCTTTATTTCCTGGCCAATGACAAACTGACTCCATTTGCGTTCGATGCGCCCAAGATCCAGCGCATAATCTCCAATCTTCTGGATAATGCATCTAAGTACACACCACAAGGCGGCACCGTGTGGTTGCATGCCGAGCCTCATATGTGGGAGCGTCGTAGCGTGAGCAAGTCCGCAGCCAATGGCGACCGCCGCCGTCAAGCGGCGAACGTGCCCAACGCCGTCAGAGTGAGCGTTGCCGACACCGGCCCGGGAATTCGGCCGGAATTTCATATGGAAATTTTCGACGACTTCTTCCGCCTGCCGGGCAGCGAATCGGCCGAGGGCATGGGCCTGGGACTCGCCATTGCCCGCCGCCTTCTGCAAGGCATGGGCGGTAAGATCTGGGTCGAAAGCGAACCGGGCGCGGGTTCCAAGTTTTCTTTTCTCGTTCCCTTGAAACCAATCCTGAGTAGTCCTCCACGAGGAACCCAATGAGCGAAGCCGCCAACATCTTGCTGGTGGATGACGAACCGGGAATGCTGCGCTATATCCGCACGTTGCTGGAAGTAGATGAGCACAAAGTTCAAACCGCCAGCACCGGCGAAGAAGCGGTGGAGCGCGTCCAGAAAGGACTGCAGCCCGACCTGGTGTTGCTCGATTTACTCATGCCCGGCATCGACGGGTTACAGACTCTCGAAAAGCTGCGCCAGCTCAAGCCGGGATTGAAAGTTGTCATGCTCTCCTGCGTAAATGACACACGCAAAGTCGTGCAGGCGATGCGCCTCGGCGCCGTCGATTATCTGACCAAGCCGTTCCAGAAAGCCGAACTCGACGCGGTCATTGGACAGTGTGTCGGCACGGCCAAGAGTGACACCTACGCGGGCGATATCGAGGAACTTTGCGACGACGTGTTCTTCGTCGCCGCCAGCCCGGCGATGAAGAAGATCCGCTCCCAGGCCGCGCTCGTCGCCAACGTTGACATCCCGGTCCTGCTGCTCGGTGAAAGCGGTACCGGCAAAGAAGTGCTGGCGCGACTGATCCATAAACTTTCTCCTCGCGCCCACCGCACATTCCTCAAAGTGAACTGCGCCGCGGTGCCCGCCGACCTGCTCGAAAGCGAACTGTTCGGATACGAAGCAGGAGCCTTTACGGGCGCGACCCACGCCAAGCCTGGGAAGTTCGAACTCTGCAACAAAGGCACAATCCTGCTCGACGAAATCGGCGAAATGCCGCCGCTCTTGCAGGCCAAGTTGCTGCACGTCCTTCAGGACCAGACTTTCTCGCGCCTGGGCAGCCGCACCGTGGTGAAAGTCGACGTCCGCATCCTGGCCGCCACCAACATCAACATTCCCGAAGCGCTCGCCAATAAGCGTCTGCGCGAAGATCTGTATTACCGTCTGAACGCCTTCACGCTGTCGCTGCCTCCGTTGCGCGACCGCAAAGAAGAAATCCCGATCCTGCTGAAGCATTTCATGTCGCGCATGTCGGAATCGTACGCGCGGTCTCCGTTGCCACTTTCGGGGCCGTTGATGGAGGCATGCCTGCGCCATTCCTGGCCGGGCAACCTGCGCGAACTGAGCAACTTCATCAAGCGCTACCTGGTTCTGGGAGATGAAACGCTCGCCGCATCCGAGTTACAGCCCCGGCCCGATGGCGGTGGCGGACAGCACTCCGATGGAAGCGGCAGAAGCGCGGGCGCTGACTCCGGCGGCGGCCTGAAGTCCCTGTCGCGCAATGCCAAAGATGAAGCTGAGGCCGAAGCTATCGCCCGTGCCCTCGACGAGACGAACTGGAATCGCAAACAAGCTGCGGTGCTCTTGAAGATCAGCTACAAAGCGTTGCTCTATAAAATTCGCCAGTACGGCATCGCGCAAAGCCGCAGTACGCACCGACTTTCCGCCGGGGCATGAGGCGTTCAAGGCGAAGCCGCAACCTTCCACAGACAACCTAAAAGCTAAGTGCTAATGGCTAAGAGCTGTTTTGGTGCGGATGAGAGGACTTGAACCTCCACGACCTTGCGGCCACTAGGTCCTGAACCTAGCGCGTCTGCCAGTTCCGCCACATCCGCGTAAAGAAAAAATCGGCAGGGGCCTTTTTAAGGGCGACTACACTAATATCTACTGGCTGGCGTCTGGCTGTCAAACGAGCGCAACGTCATCACCTTCGCCGCGCTCACGATGTGCAAGGTAACAGGATTTGCAAGGGCGACGGACCGCCCAAGACCATGGGAAATGCCTCCGAGAAAATTCCGGCGGAACTGGCGAAAGAACTTCGCATGCTGGCGCACGATCTCAGCAACGCGCTCGAAACCATCGTGCAAGCCACCTACCTGATTTCGCAAGCGGCCCCGCCCGAAAACTTGCGCCGCTGGGTCGAACTGATCGATCAGGCCTCGCAGGACGCGGTAAAAATCAATCACAAGCTGCGCCAGGTTTTGCGGTCACAAAGTTAGCCAAGAAATCGGCCGACTATCAGTTCGTCCTGTTTTCCAACGCATGAAGGAGTGAAAGGACTCGTTGCACGCCATCTTCTCCAGCAATCTCTTTTAAGTCTTCAATGTTGAGCACGCCCTGAAACTGATCAGGAGCAGCCCATTTTCGACGATTACTCAGAAGTCCTGCTAGCGCTCTGGCCAGCGGGTCGTCCTGAAATCGCAAACCATCGAGCATTCGATCTAGCGTTTCGACGTAGTTTGTGATGATGATGTGTTCTGCATCGTTGGGCAGTTTGACCTGGTCCAAACTTAACCCTCGGAACTCAACGAAGCGCAATTTCGCTTGGCTGAAGTCCACATTTTTCATCTCGTTGGCCGGGAATGAATCGCCTTTGAATCCGCGACGATAGAACATGACCTCCCGCAGTTCTCCCTCAAACGTACAATCGGAAAACGTGCTTGTCTGGAAATCGATCTTGCTCAGCTTCGCGTTCCTGAACACACACCCCTCAAAGGATGCAGCCGTATAAATGGACTGCCGAAGATCGGCTTTGGTAAAGTCCACATTCAAGAATACGTTACGCCGACCGTCCTGCACACCGCCCAAGACAGCTTTGCGCAAACCAGCGGAACGGAAGCTCGTTTCTGAAAATCTCGAGGACCACACGCATAGATCCTCAAATTGGCACGCGTCGAAACGACAGTTTTGAATCTCACAGTCGAAAAGACGAATCCCGTCCAGCTTACTGCCGGTAAAATCAAGGTCCTTCCATTGACACCGTCGGATGACTGCGCCGCCGCTGATTTCCTCCACATCAGCAATTGGCGTCCGATATCGTCGAACGACGGAGACATGAGGTAAATCCAGTCCTCCGAGATCGATGCGACCCTCCCTTGTACCGAGGGGTAGTCGGTCGAGACCCTTTCCCTGGGAGAGCCGATTCCAAGCCTCGAGTTTTGAAGATTCATCCATTTAGGGGTGGGCACCGAAAATCGACTTTTCTCCCAGCCTCCAAGAGCCCAACGCCCAATGCCCAAAACCCTAGCCGAGCTTCGCATCCATCGTAATCTTCGCGTTCAGCACCTTCGATACCGGACAGCTCGTCTCGGCATTCTTCGCTGCGGTGTTGAAGGCATCCGCGCTCGCGCCCGGCACCTTCGCGACTACGTCCAAGTGCACGGCCGTGATGGTCCAGCCCGCATCTTGTTTCTCCATGGTGAGCGTGGCGGCCGTGCTGATGCTCTCCGGCGTCAGGCTCGCGGTTCCCAGTTGCGCCGACAGCGCCATCGAAAAGCACGCCGCATGCGCCGCTGCAATCAGTTCTTCCGGATTCGTTCCGGGAGCGTCCTCAAACCGCGTCTTAAAGGAATACTTCGTGTTCGAAAGAATACCGCTGGCGGACGAAACCGTCCCTTGCCCGTCTTTAAGACCACCCTTCCACACTGCACTCGCTTTGCGTTGCATGCCAATCTCCTTCACTCAAGATGAATCAAGACTCCAGCCATTGTAAAAGGGATGGAGATTTTCGGCATGCCAGGCCCGCCTCAATTAGAGCGCTAGAACTAAGGGCTGGAGAGTTTGCTGAAAACTCGACTTCGACGTCCAGCCCCTAGGGGCTTCTGATTTGAAGAACTTATGGCATCGCTAAAAGCGATGCCCTGATACGAAGCCGGAGTTGTTCAGTAAACTGCAGAGCTAAAGGCCGCGCGCCAGTTACCCCGGACGCGCCCGGAGTAATCTGTTCGACTCCAGCCCCGCCTTCTATACTTTCCCCGTGAACACCAGTCCCGATCCGCGCATGGAGCAGGCCGTGCCGCCGCCGGAAAACGATCCGCGCTCAGCGGGAAACGCCAACTCTCGACGCTGGCGTGTGATTGCCGCCGCGGTGAGTGGGATCATGGCGGGAACGCTCCTTATGGGAACGGGCACGGCGCGCGCGGCTTGGCAGGAGATCGCTCAGCTTCTCAGCCTCCACGGCAAGCCGGAGCCGGTATCGGCCAACGTGCTCTCGGAACATGAAACCGAAATCCTCGATCGGATGACGCCGCAGAACCAGGCGCAGCTTCTGCTCGAACGTTCCATCAATCACTATCACGGGGCTAACGATCAGATCGCGCAGCGCGTGAGCCGGTGGCGAGGGAAAATCAAGCTCGATCAGAAATTGAATTCCCTCTACATGACTGCGCTGAATTCCGACGATCTCCGGGTGCGTGCCGCCGCCATCGAGATCGATCTAGCCTGCCGCAATCTCGAAAAGAGCGTGGCCACAGTGGACGGCCTTGAGCATGACGCTCGTTTCGGAGAACAGGGGCCACGCGCCAATGCCCTGTGGGATATCGCGCTGCTCGCCAATCGGGGAGTCGAACCCGGGCGCGCTGCCGAGATACTGCTGGCCTCGGTCCACGATCAGAATGTGAACATCCGCTACTGGGCAGTGGAAGGATTAGCGTATCTCGGCACCGACGACACCATCGCTCCGCTCTTGCAGGTTTTCCACGACGACCCTTCGCCCATAATCCGCGAGCGCGCCGCTTGCGGCTTGGCGCAGTCGGGCATGCTGAGCGAAAAGCAGCGCCGCAGTGCAGTGCAGCAATTGCTCGACTTCGCTGCCGACACGTCTCTCGATACGGAAACTCACAAGTGGGTCTTTCAAGCGCTACGCGACATCACCGGACAAAGTTTGCCCCACGACCCCGCCACCTGGAGAAACTGGTACGACTCTAACGATGGACACTGGGCGCCGGTGACACGCGATAGCGAGTAAGAGAGCCGCGCAAAGGCCGTTTTCTAGCGCGCGTTTTTCTCAGTAGAAATCAGAACAGCTCAAATAGAAGCCGCATTTCTTGCAAACCACCTTGCAGCGGTGTCCGCGCAACTCGGTCGAGCAGTTGGGACATATTGAGGACGCATCCTTCTTCAGGTTCGCAGGCCCGAGATTCGCAGGAACTCCAATCCCCATCTCAACTGCCCTCGGTGCGGCGGCGGAACCGGACGCACTCCCAGCTGAATTCAGAGTCGGCCTCATGTCCGGTGTTGTAGCACAGATCCAGCCGCGAGAAAACATGAACATTCGCTGACACGAGTGTGAACCCTTCTAGACAAACCCAGGCCCGAGGTTTCTACTGTGGAAACCATAGGCGCGGTACCCAAGTGGTAAGGGAGAGGTCTGCAAAACCTTTATACGTCGGTTCGATTCCGACCCGCGCCTCCAATTTCTCCAACTGCCATTAACAGGGATGTACCCCAGCGATTCGGATTGTTGACTTGTATGGCCCGGCAGCCTAAAATCCACAATCCATAAGGGATACCTTGAGGAACTCAGTGGCTTTCCTGCAAAATCCGCAGACTTCGGCTGCAGGAGGCAGGAAGATGCTCGGCCCTCCGTCCTCTGCTTCTGACCACCACCGTGCTGGTATTTCCGCCTTCCTGTTCCTGGTGTTGGTTGGCCTGGCATGGGCGGAACCTGCCAAAACCCCTGCGGATCAACGGGAGTCCGTAGTCGCCATCGGTGACGTTCATGGCGACTTTGATGATTTTGTCATCATTCTCCAGCGAGCTGGGCTCATCGACCAGCAGCATCACTGGACCGGCGGTCAGACTACCTTGGTTCAAGTCGGGGACCTCCTGGATCGGGGTCCGAAGGCTCGCGAGGTAATGGATCTTGTAATCTCCCTGGAAAAGGAAGCGCCAAAAGCTGGGGGACGAGTGGTCGGCTTGCTGGGCAACCACGAGATGATGAATATCATGGGAGATCTTCGCTACGTCACGGCGGAGAACTACGCCGCTTACGCAGACAGCAATTCCGCGGAGCGCCAGAAGTCTGCCTATCAGGAGTACGTGAAATGGCGCAATAGTCACGCACAGCTCTTAGCTGAGCTTCCCCAGCCGATGGAACTGACCGAAGCGGAATGGATGGCACGACACCCTCTTGGATTCGTCGAGCAGCGCGAAGCTTTCAGCCCGAACGGATTCTACGGTAAGTGGCTGCGCGAACACTCTGCTGTGGCCAAAATTGGCGAAGTGATCTTCTTACACGGCGGAATCCACCCCAATGTCGCCCACTTAAAACTTGACACAATCAATTCCCACATCCGCGACGAAATCAAAGCCTTCGATTCGGCCAAACAAGGTTTGGTGGACCAGAAAGTGATTCTGCCTTTTTTTACTCTTCAGGAAATTACCGCCGCGGTGCAAGCGGAACTCTCGGCTGAGCGCAAGTCGCTGGTGCCCTCGGATCAGCAAAAGCAAGCCCGGCTCGTAGGGTTCCTGGGATATGGGGACTGGCTGAGCGTGCGGGTTGATGGTCCACTGTGGTTTCGCGGTTACGACCAGTGGAGCGAAGAAGAGGGCGCCGCGCAGATTGGCAAAGTGTTGGAATCTTACAATGCGAAGCGAATTGTTGTAGGGCATACAGTTCAGAAGGGCGGACGCATGCGGCCCCGCTTTGGCAACAGAGTGTTTCTAATCGACACCGGCATGCTGAGCAGTTACTACCCGGGGGGCAGGCCGTCAGCCCTGGAAATACAGGGCGACGCTAAATTCACGGCCGAGTATACGGACCAGCAGATGGTGTTAGTCGAACCTGCTGGGCCTGCGCTTCGAAGCGGAGCACCGCAGTAAGCTGCAGGGATTGCAGAGATTCTGCAAGGATTTCGGAAAGTCTGCTGGTCCATGAGTCGCCGTTGCCAACTGATCGGCGGGGATAAAAACAGGATTACGAAGGCTTTTGCGGATGAAAAGTTGGATTGAGCGCGCGCTGAACATCCACCCCGGCGATCTGGGGCGAGGCACCCTTTTGTGCGCCTGTTTATTCCTCGTAATTACCACGTACAAAATCGGTGGGGTGGCAGGCCCTGCGTTATTCCTGTCTCGCTTCCAGGCCAGCCAGCTCGCTTACGCTGACATTTCCAGTGCGGTGCTGGTGATCCTGGTAGTGGCGGGCTACGTGCGGCTGGCGCGGCGCGTGCCTTTCCAAGGCCTGCTGCTGGGCAGCACATTATTTTTTGCCAGCAATTGCGTGCTGTTCTGGGGCTTGATCCACTACTTTCATCTAGCATGGCTGTTCCCCGTGTTCTACGTCTGGGTGAAACTCTTCGGAGTCCTGGTACCGACGCAGATCTGGACTCTGGCCAACTATGTGCTGACCACGCGGGAGGCCAAGCGGGTTTTCGGAATGGTGGGTGGGGGCGGCATCGCGGGTTGGATATTTTCCGGTTATTTCTCCAAAACGATCGCCAAGAGATTCGGTGCGGAAAGCCTGCTGCTGGGTATGGTGTTGTTTCTGTTGATTTGTACCGGACTGATTGTTCTGATCTGGCGCCGCGGATTGGCGGCCCGGGACGGAGCCGATGAGGCGACCCGGGAATCGGCACATGGCGTCCCCAGGAACTTGTTCGGCAGCATGCAGGTGGTGTTCTCTTCGTCCTATCTGAGGGCGATCGCCGCTGTGATTTGCATCGGATCTTTGGTGACCACGCTGACGGGCTGGCAGTTCCTGGCCATTGCGCAGCAGACGCTGCAAAAGAAGGACGCTCTCGCCGCCTTTTTCGGAGACTTCAATTTCTACGCAGGAATAGTTTCGCTCGCGTTCCAGTTGCTGGTGACCCCGCGGTTCCTGCGCAGGTTCGGCATTGGCGCGGCCCTGTTCGCGCTGCCCGCTACCGTGTTCCTGGGTTCAGCGGGAGTGTTGGCTTTTGGCACACTGGGCTCGGTGGTGGTGCTAAAAGGCTTCGATCAGGTGCAGCGCTATTCTCTGGACAAGTCCGCCGCCGAATTGCTCTACCTTCCGCTCTCGGCCCGGATCAAGATACAAGTCAAATGGTTTATAGACACCGTGGTTTGGCGCCTTGGTGACGGCCTGTCGGGCTTGACGGTTCTTATTTTTGCCACCACGCTGCATCTGCCGGCACGTCAACTCAGTTGGATTGCGTTACTGCTGATCAGCGGTTGGCTGGTGGCGGTTGCGGTTGCACGGCGGCAATATGTCGTTACACTGAAGGAAAGTATCGGCCAGCATCGGGTCGACGTGGAGCAAACTTCCGCAGCGGTCCTGGACCGTTCGACCGCGGACGTGTTAGCAATCAACCTTTCGGCATCCGACCCCAAGGACATCCTGTACGCGCTGAGCCTGTTTGAGGTGGAGCGGCAAAGAGCCGTGCACCCCGGGATCCGGAGCCTGTTGATCCACCCCTCAGCCGAGATCCGCCGGAAAGCAATCACTATTCTTTCGGCATCCGGCGACAAGACCGTGCGGTCGGACATGGAGCGGCTGCTGCGGGACCCCGACCTCGGCGTTCGTACCGAGGCTCTGCTTTACCTGACCTACCATACCCATGTGGACCCGCTGGAACTGATCGAGGGAGTGGGCGACTTTCCCGACTTCTCCGTGCGTTCGGCCATCGTGGCATTTCTGGCGCGACCCGGCCCAGCCCAGAACCTGGAGACCGCGCAGCAGATTCTGGCTGGCATGGTCTGCGAGCAAGGTGCAGAATGCCAGCGGACCAGGCTGGAAGCGGCCCGGCTGCTGGGTTTGCTCCCGGACTCTTTCGACCCGCTACTCTCGACGCTGCTCGCCGATGCCGACATTGAGGTCGCGCGGGAAGCGATCCGGTCTGTGGGAAAACTGCGCAAGCGGCGGCTGGTTCCGGACTTGCTGGATCGGCTGTCACATCACGAACTGTGCGGCGAAGCAGCCAAGGCCCTCGGGGAGGTTGGGGACACGATCGTCGGAGCGTTGCGCGACCATCTCAGCGACTGTTCGGTAGCAATCGAGGCGCGAAGAGAAATCCCGGCCATACTGGTCAAGGTTGGGACACCCGCAGCGGCAAATGTGCTGATGGAGAACCTCATGGAGAGCGACACCATGCTGCGCTTCCGCATCATCAGCGCTCTCAACAAGCTCTGCGGCCTCCACCCTGAGATCGAGACAGACGTCCAGATGTTGGAGACGGTCTTAGCTGCCGAGATTCTGGGGCACTACCGGTCATACCAGATTCTGGACAAGATCAGCGCCACCGGAGACGGTCAGGATCAGGTAACCCCCGCATTGACGGAGTCCATCCACCAGGAACTAGAGCGCATCTTTCGTTTGCTCGGCCTGTTATATCCTCACCTTGATCTGCACGCTGCCTACCTGGGCTTGCAATCCAAGAGTGTAGCGGTGCATGACAACGCGTTGGAATTCCTCGACAACGTCTTAAAGACCCAGCTACGTGACATGCTGGTGCCTCTGCTGGATGGCAAGATCACCGTGGGCGAGCGCGCGCGCCTGGCGAATCGGCATGTACATGCCAAGATTGAGAACCGGGAACATGCAGTGGCGGCACTCGTCAACAGCGACGATCCCTGGCTCAAGTCTTGTGGGGCATATGCAATCGGCACGTTCGGGCTGAAATCTCTGGAGTTTGAATTAGATCGATGTCTGAATGATTCGGACCCGCTGTTGCGAGAGACGGCGCGAGCAGCAAAACTGCGCCTGGAGGGACCAGTGGCGAAGGCATGAACTCGAACCCGTGAATCAGGCGGGATGCTCCCAAGCGGTAGTGGCGTTCAAGGCGTGGCAAATCATCCCTAAGGGTTGGATACGCGTGAGTTAGCTACAGTACCGGGGAGAGAAAATCCCATCTGCGGAAAATTCGAGGCTGGTGGCCATCGCGAATAATTCTAAGTTGCGGGTCTACGATTAAAGTAGTAGGCTCTGTGGGCATAATTCGGGGAGGGACTTCAATGCGCATCGTTCATCAGCAGGGGCGAAGGCTCGCAGCAGTTGTATTGCTCTGTTTGATTTGCCCATGTATTGTGAGGGCCGCGGATGAGACTACTCTTACCAAAGAGCAAATCAAGAATTTCCTTCTCACCGCCAAGGTAGTGAAGAGTGAGCAGTTCAACAAAGGCATCACCGGCACCTCGCGGCTTACGCTCACCGACGGCACGGTGACACATGATGCCTCTTTCCAGGGTATTGATGAACACGCAGCGTTGAAACAGCTTCCCACCGGCAACGAAGTAGGGTTTGTCGATTCTTACAAGTACAACATCGCAGCCTATCGGTTGGCTGAACTGATTGGCATGGACGACGTGCTGCCTGTGTATGTCGAACGCAAGTGGAAAGGCAATCCAGGCTCGCTCAGCTGGTGGTTGCCGGTGAAGATGGATGAGGCGGAGCGACGGAAAAAGAATTTGAAAGCACCGGATGCGGACGCCTGGAACAATCAGATGTATAAGATAAGGGTTTTCGACCAGTTGGTTGACGATACAGATGCCAACCTCACTAATGTGTTAATTGGGGAGGATTGGAAGATTTGGCGGATTGATTTCACCCGTGCATTCCGATCTCAAAAGGACCTGAAAGATCCCCAGGCGAACCTGGTACGCTGCGACCGGCAGTTGCTGGAAAAGCTGAAGACACTGGATGGGAAAGAACTGGCGGAAAAAACAAAGCACTATCTGGATAAAGATGATGTCAAAGCAGTGATGGCGCGACGGGATAAGATCGTTGAACACTTCCAGAAGCTGGTCGCTGAAAAAGGTGAGAATGCGGTGCTGTATTGAATCCAGTGAAGACAATGGGTTAAATGCGCGCGGTCATGCACCGGGCGTGCTGGATTGGATTCGGGGGCCACGAACGGCTTCCAAGTTTGGATACGGCTTGCTCTTTTGAGTCACCCGGTTTATTGTTTCTTGCCGCACAATCTTTGCGATGAAATTTGCGATGAAAAAGGAGAGAGTCACATGGTGAATAAGCTGTTCACTCTGTTGTTCGCATCTGTACTTGTCTTCCCGCTGTCCACGGCGGTGTTCGCGCAGGATGCTCCCAAGGAGGCGAAGGCAGCGCGTTGGGAGGGCGTAGTAATCAGGGTCAGTAAGGATAAATCTACGCTGACCATTCGTAACCAGAATTCGACCCAGGAGAGGACCGTCCAGTTCGACAGCTCGACGAAATGGGTCAGCCAGGAGCACGGCAGCAAGAAAGTCAACGACATCGATTCCAGCCAGGTTAAAGATGGTGACAGGGTGATAGCCGAAGGCACTTGGGATAAGGATGGCGTACTCCACGCCACGGTAATCTCTAAGCGGCTCACGCCACTCTAATTCGGGGGGCCGGGGCAGCGATGATGGCCGACGAGGGCGCGCGTTCCGGCTCAAGGACGGAACCGTGCATTTGTGGCCAAAGCATCAACGCAACAGGCAGGGTGCAAGGCCTCTAGTAAATTTGTCACCACAATTCAGAGGGGGGCTATCCCATGCAAACATTTCATCTTCAGTCACGGAGGCTGATTCTGGCAGCGGTGGTTTGTCTGATTTCCCCATGCTTGGTCATGGGCGCAGACGAGTCCACCCCCAACAAAGAGCAGATTAAGCATTTCCTTCTCACCGCCAAGGTGGTGGGCAGCAAGCAGACCGCCAAGGGCGTTACCCAGCCTTGGCGGCTTACGCTGAGTGATGGCACATTGACGCACGATGCCTCGTTCCAGCCGATTGACGAACACAAGACCAATGTGACGCTGGCCAGCGGCCGAACTGAAATGAACTTCGTAGATTCCTACAAGTACAACGTCGCTGCTTATGCGTTGGCTGAGCTGGTCGGCCTGGACAACATGATGCCGGTATATGTGGAGCGCTCATGGAAAGGGAATCCCGGCTCACTGAGCTGGTGGCTTCCAGTGAAGATGGATGAGGAAGAGCGCGTTAAGCAGAAGCTACAGCCTCCCGATGCAGACGCATGGGCCAATCAGATGTACAAGATACGAGTGTTCGATCAATTGGTCTACGATGACGATCCCAACCTCACAAACGTGCTGATCGGTGCGGACTGGACGATTTGGAGGGTTGATTTTAGCCGCGCATTTCGGACCAAGAAAGACCTGCGGAACCCCGGCGACTTGGTACGCTGCGACCGACAATTGTTCGACAAACTGAAGGCTCTGGATGCGAACGAACTGACGGAAAAGACCAAGCACTATCTGACTAAAGATGAGGTGAAGGCCGTGATGGCGCGGCGGGACAAGATCGTGGCGCAGTTTCAGAAGCTGAGCTCAGAAAAGGGTGAGAAGGAAGTTTTCTACTGAATCATGCCGCCCTACTGAAGCATTGCCGAACACCAAAGCTTTAGCACTCCAGTCGTCAGCTGCTTCGACGATTTCGCGATTCCTGGCCGCGCGCACGCAATCGAGGCTCGGGATGTGGACGCGCAGGAGCTGAACTGTTCGACGGATTAGCTTGCTCTTTTCATTCGCAAGGTTTATTGTGTCATGCCAAACATCGCAATCTTTCGAGCGAAAGGTTAAGTTCGAGTGAAGGTTAAGGAGGAGGTCAACATGGTAAGAAAGGTATTCGCGTTGTTGTGCGCATCTGTACTTGTGTTCGGGCTATCAGCACCGGTGTTCGCGCAGGAGGGCTCCAAACCGGCGGAAGGAACGGCCGCGAAGCAGGACCGTGTGGAGGGTGTTGTCACCAGAAGCAATAAGGATAAGTCCACCTTGGTTGTCCGGAATCGGGAGACGAATGTCGAGAGGACTGTCCTGTACGACAGTTCGACCCAGTGGACGAGTCAAGAGCACCACAGTAAAACTGTGAACAACATCGATGCCAGCCAGGTGAAGGACGATGATCGCGTGATCTGCCTGGGTACCTTTGACAAAGACGGCGTACTGCACGCCACTACGATCTCGAAGCGGCTCACCAGGTGAGTTCGTCTCCTGTCCCACGTTGAAATGCTGGGTTCCGCGCGAAACGGCTTCCCCATCGGGAGCCGTTTGGCGTGACCACCAAATTCTCCTGGGTCGGCTGCGGTCGAGCTTCCCGGCAGTTCGTCCGCGCGCCGGCAGGTGAAGTGTTGCACAAAATTCTCTTTACTATTCTCCGGCGCTGGACTATCCTCTGCGACGAATCCCAACCTGTCTTGAGTCGGATCAGAAGCAACAGCTACCCAACATGGAGGATGCAATGAAGGTTCCTTTAACTTTACTTTCCTTAGTATTTGCGGGATTGGTGTTTGCTGCGATGCCCGCAGGCGCCACCCAGGAAATGTCTGAGAAGAAAGATGCACCGGCAGCCCAGAAGGAGACCCAGTGGCAGGGCAACGTCATCAGATTTTATAAAGACAAGTCGATGCTGGAGATCCATGGGGGCGCCGCCCCGTCGAGCGACTTAAGGAAGGTTGCCTACGACAGCTCTACCCAGTGGACCAAGCAAGGAAAGCCTGGGCAGCAGGACGAGGTCAAAGAAGGGTCGTTTGTGATCCTGCTGGGCCATGTGGACGATAGCGGTGTGCTGCATGCGACGCGCATCGATCTGCGACGCCCGCGATAACCCATTTCGAGATTTCGTGCCCACGGCCCCTGCATGTGAAGCAGAGGCTTAAAGTTTTCTCGCGCATCAGGGGTGCGAAGGGGGAGCGATCCGCGCCGGGCGGGAAAGTTCAAGATTTCCACGCCGGGCACCCTCCTTCAGCTAGATGCTCTCGACGAGTGGCTTGGCCGGCTCCCCTATTCGCTCGGATAGCAGGGCGTGACTTCGCATACGTCAACTCCTTCGTAATCACGCTGTCATTCCTGGCTGGACCACAACCAAGACATCGCCTCGCAGAAACTGCTTTCTTGCCGATTGTGGGCGGAATCGGATTCGCTACAGGTGCGAACTGGGGTCGCCCTGCCACAATTGGCCTTGTCCTCCCGCTCCGAATAAACCACTTGAACTCTAAGGTGCATCTGAGGGCAATGCACTTTTCGCGGATATGGCGGCACTTCTGAGACCTGTGCTGCTTTATGAGCGTGCGTTATAAGAAGGACTATGCGGTTCCATGCCAAAGGCGCCCTGGTATTTCTCCTGCTCCACGCGCCCTCTGCCCGTGTCGCATTAGCGCAAGAGAGGCAGGCAAGTTCCAACGGGGCTTACCGAGTCACTCGTGAGACTCCTAATCTGCAGCCGAAGCCGATCGGGTTCCGGGTGCTGACTCGCAGCGAGGGGTTGGCGATTCTGGATGTCGCGCTGGATTCCCGCGAACATGCTGAGTTTGCTTTCGACTGCTCCCACTTTGTCCACGGAATCTATGAGCGCGCCGGTTTGCCTTATGAATACGCAAGCTCCTCGGACCTTTACGCGGGCATCGATGAATTTCGCCGAGTCACACGTCCGCAAGCGGGCGACTTGGCCGTCTGGCGCGGACATGCTGGGATTGTGGTCAATCCCGTTCAGCATTCCTTTTTCAGCGTGCTCAGTTCGGGCCCCGGTGTCGC
Source organism: uncultured Acidobacteriaceae bacterium (assembly GCA_963789205.1). Lineage (GTDB taxonomy): Bacteria > Acidobacteriota > Terriglobia > Terriglobales > Acidobacteriaceae > Acidiflorens. The sequence continues at coordinate 444,049 of CAWBJV010000002.1, read as the reverse complement.
TTCGTACGATTCGCCGTATTGGAAACAGCGGGGACGGCCCCATTTCTTTCGTTACGTCAAGGCGGTTCCGACGGGCGCCCGCTCCACCTCGATTCGGACGGCGAGCTGGAAACCCACGGTCTTGGGCAACACGGAACCGCGCGAAACGGCTGCTGATGAGCGAGCGCCTGATATACAGGAAACACCTCGCGTTGTCGTCTTGAATCTCGCTCGGCACAAACCGGATCAGGTGACCGCGGCCTTCTTGCAAGCATGCAATGATTCAGAGGAGGCGCTCCGTGGGCGTGACCTCTTCAAGCCGGCTCAATCTCTCGTTGTGTTTGGCGATTTCGAAGTAAAGAAGGTGCACATCACAGGAAACCAGGGCTGGATCGATGTTCAAATCGATGAACTGGTTTCTTTCACGGGAGGCAAGATGGAGGTGCGCAAGAGGTCGGAACGGCAACGATGGTCTCTGAGGCGCGACGACAACAAGAGTTGGGGGCTGACCCCTTCGCGGAACGCGATCTACCTTCCTCAGCACACCGCCGAGCGCATCCTGGCGCACAGACTCGCAGAGCTCACGGAGGATACTCCTGACAACACTCCCGGCAACAACAGTGGGACACAGGAGAAGGCCGAGCTGGCGCGGCTGCTGGATGTGCTTTTCGAGAAATAGCCGACCTAAAGAACTCAAACACCTTGGCGGTCCGCGGATGTTGCAATCGCGGGCACTCTGCGGAGTCCTACTTCTTTTTCGCGGGCAAATACTTCTTCTCTATTGAGGCGACCACGACGTAGTTTGGATCCACCATTTCGTTGAGATGAATCCTCGCCACTTTCGACAGCAGCTCATAAGCGTCGAGTTCCGACAAACCGTAGTCCTTGTGGATCCAGTGCACGAGTTCGGTGAAAGCGATGCGCACTGCATCATCCAGAGGACGATAAGCGCCAACGGTCATGATGGCGGCGTCATTCTCGAACTGGGGCCAGGCGATGGTGCGGCCTTTGATCACGCTCAACTGCACGCGCGCCTTCAGCGGAACCTCGATGGCGGTGCCGGCGACTTCTCCATCGCCCATGGCGGCGTGGCCGTCGCCGATGTAAAACAGTCCTCCCTTCACATTCACCGGAAAGTACACGGTGTTACCCACGCTGGCTTCGGGCGAGTCCATGTTGCCGCCGAATTCCGCGGGGACCACTGAACTGCGCGCCTCACCATTGGCGGGTGCGACTCCGATGCAGCCGAAGAAAGGATGCATGGGAATCTTGACGGAGAAATCGGAATCGAGCGCCCTGAATAGGGCTGTGTTCGCCGCGTGATCAATGTGGTAGTACCAAATGCGCTCGGGCAGCGGCGGATGCAGCATGGGCGTGTAGTTGGTTTCATTGATGGCGCCAAATCCGGGAGCGAATGCGCCCACGCCCGTGTCGCCATCCACTTCGAGATTGAGAATCTTGACGGCGAGCGTGTCGCCGGGCTCCGCACCCTCGACGAAAAATGGCCCGCTCAGCGGATTGTCGCCTTTGACCATGCTGAGCGTGTCCCCGGGCTTCTTGAGCGCGTTCCCGAAGCAGTCCAGCGTATTGGTGTCGAGGATTTCGCCCGACTTCAGATGCGCCACCGGCTCGGCGGTGGCGAATAGATACTTCACGTTGTCGATGGTGGTGGTGTAGCGGACGACGTTGCCCGTTTGCGCCTGAACCGTCTGCCCATAAAACCCGGCCGGCGCCGCCAGCAGCACTCCCAGCAGCGTCAGAAGGCCGCTTTTCGGCTTCATGCAGTTTGCCCTCAATCCCATTAGTTCCAGCCGGTCAGAGGAAACGCATTCGCGCTCCCCTGGCCGTCTTCGAAACATATCAGAACGAGTGCTTCAACGAGAACTGAATCAACCGCGGCGTGCGCACGACTGAGTTTCTAGTTGCCTGGGCCACATGGCGGACCGTCAACCGTCTCCCGGGCAGACATCGTGACCGCACCATTACTGGCTAGAGCCTTACCGTGAAGGGTTCCGCCGTTTAGCGTGATGCTGGTAAGCGCCAGGATCTTTCCGCGGAAAATGGTGCCGGTCCCAATCGTAGCTGAGGAACCGATCTGCCAGTACACATTGCACCCTCTCAAACCTGCTTTCCAGAGCGGTCCTGCCCCTGTCCCCAGGACTATGGCCACGTTGGAATTGGAGGCAGTCGTCAGCGTACTGCCGATCTGGAAAATCCACTGGGCATTGGTATTCCCATGAGCGTCCAGCGTCAGTGTGCCAGTCAATCCGGCTGAAGACGAAAAGCAATAGACTCCAGGTCCGAGTGTCAATCCGCCCAGATCCTTGCCGGTAAGGTCGTTGCCACACGGCGCGCTCGCCGCTTGATTGTATGCCACAGTCAGACCCGTCTGCGCATGGGTCGTCGCGTAGCTCGCCTTGAGGTACAGGTGACCATTCACTTGGGATTTGGTGAGGCCGGTGATACTGGGTGTCGGAAAACTGCCAACATCACCAACTATGAAGGTGTGTGCACTAACGTTGGTGATGCCGGAGGCGCCTAGCACGGCAAAGCTTTCGGCAGGTCCAAGATCGATATCAGTTTGGGCAAAAGCGCCAATTTCCAACGACGACAGAACGAGCAACAACAAAGTGAGCAATCTCATAATATTCTCCGTATTGCAACGAATTCCTTTCCTTCGGCGCCACAGACTATATAGGGTGCAGTGTTCCAAGTCTGTGCAATTGTGCACACCTTTGTCCCTACGCCTGTGCTGCGCGGAGTTTATATGCAATCGGCTAACAGCGTCGGCACCACTTCTTCAAGGCAGTTGTTGCAGATACGCTGCTGGACGCCACAATCACGCTTTGAGCAGCATAGCCTTCCGTGCAGGAGACGTTGTTATTGCATCGGCACTCCGGGTGATTCTCGGTTGTTGGGAATGGTCAGTGGCGCACCCCCACATGACTGGGCACGGAAGTTAGTTAGGCTTGGGGTTTCCGCCAGGAGGCGAGGATGTGGCTGAGACCTGCCGCAGGTACGAGATCCGATGGAATCGTTCGATATAGCTATTACCCTGCGGGATGGTGCGATGATAGCAGTGAGCTACGCTGCCGCTGCTTTCTGCATGAGTTTCATGTAGCTGTCCATAGACTGTGTCAACTGCGCATCCACTTCGTCCGCGATCGTCATAACATCGGGTAACAGCAGGCTGAAATCCAGAGCACTCAGATTGCTCTGCAACGTCCCGAACAGGGTCACCTGGAGTATTCGCGATTCGTGCACCAGCATCGCGGGCGTGTACCCTTGCAGATATCGCAGCTTGCCATGGGCTATAGCGGCGTCGGAAGAGACAGCGTCGCTGTCCTTCGTGGTGGCGCTGGGCTTGCTCAGGCGGACAACCAGGTCTTCAACCAGCTTGGGAAGATGTCCAGTACGCTCACTGTCGTTCAGCCGAAGGTGGTTGAGTTCACGGCTCTGTTTTACCCGCACTAACCAGTCTTCGACGATACCGGTAATACAGCGCTGCAGGATCGCGCCCACTCTTTCCTTTTCCAGCCGGGTGGCAGGCTTGCGAGTATTCATCTTTTCGCGGACGAGTTCGGCGAGTCTGCCGACTTCGAACGGTTTCACGATGATTTCGTCCGCCTCGAGGAGGATAGCCGCCATGGCGCTCTGCACGTCGGGGTAGCCGCTGACCAGGAGCGTGAGTGCATCCGGTTGGGAGTGGCGCATCGCCGTAACTACCGTAAAACCATCACCGGGGTTCGGCATGTGCAGGTCGGTGATCAGCACGTCGAAGCTCTGGGTCGCAATATGTCTCAAAGCTGCGGTAACGCTGGAGACAGCGACCACGTCAAAACCCTTGTGCGTAAGGGTCGCAGTCATCATTGCGAGGACGGCGGCATCGTCATCCACCAGCAGGACTTTATGGGCAACGGGTTGTTCGGTCGGAGTCATACGGCACTACCTCTCGTCACGAATCAACGAATAGTGTTACGCAGGTCTATTCTCGAATATGTACAAAATTGAACAGTTATTGAAAGCGTAAACAGGTAGGTTGGCTAAGTCTAGAAGTCCGGCACGCGGTAATGGGTTAGTGTCGGAAAACCGACGTTCGGACCCTCAGGACCGCATCACGCTACTGTACTCAGACACGCAGGTTTCAGGCCGGACTCATGGGTTCGGCCTTTTTTCGTACCCGATGCCGGGCGCACGGTCCGACTCCAACACTTCCAGCGACCCCGGCTTCCCGGCTGTTCTGCAAGGCCACCCTTCTACGAAGAAATCGCCCGTCCCGTTACTTTTGCTGAAGAGTGGGCCCTCTCTTGGGTGGAGGTTGGCTGGCATTGGCTTCTGTCCCCTCCCAGAAGCCGATTTCTGGGCCGCCGGGACCGCCTGAGCGCCATCTGTGGGGAGGAGCGTTGCCCGCCATACGGAGTTTGTTGACGGAGTTTGTTGGTGGAAGGGTGTGCGGTGGTTAAGAGCTCCGGCCCCGAACACGTCGGTAACTTGGAACGATTCGGCCTGCGAGTAGACAATATCGACAGACGCCGCAACCCCCCTTTTCTCTCGCGACCGGCAGAGAGGCGGTGCAGGAAAGTTATGTCCGCACATCAGGTGAAGCTCTTGGCGGCGGCCAAGGTCCGAAGCATAGGTGCTTGTTATGGCATGGGCCGGCGAGGTGGGCCGATCGTAACCAAAGCTCGCTTCATAACGAAACTCTGAAACCGCAGACGACACCTATGGAAGATCGCAAGGGCGAACGTTTTGGGCGATACGAGATCCTGACCGAGTTGGGTCGGGGAGCTATGGGTGTGGTCTATAAAGCGCGCGATCCCAAGATCAACCGCGTCGTCGCGGTAAAGACCATTTCGTTGGTTGGCCAGCCCGCAGAAGAAGAACTCGAGTATCGCGAGCGTTTTTTTCGGGAAGCGGAAGCTGCGGGCCGCCTGTCGCATCCAGGAATCGTGACCATCTTCGATGTGGGCGAGGAACCGGGGACGCGCGCTCCGTACATCGTCATGGAATTTGTGGGCGGGCAGTCCCTCGACAAGCTGCTGTTGCGGGACGACCACAAGTTACCGATCGATACAGCATTACAGCTAACGCTCGAACTGGCGGAAGCGCTGGATTGCGCGCACGCTCAAGGCGTGGTTCATCGCGATCTGAAGCCCGCGAATATCCTGTTGACCGAAGACGGCCATGCCAAAATCGCCGACTTCGGAGTGGCTAAACTGAACCTCGCCAACCAAACTCTGGCGGGGCGTTCGTTAGGCACACCCGCTTATATGTCGCCGGAACAATTGAATGGCGAAGCCGTGGATGGGCGGTCAGACTTGTTTTCTCTGGGAGTGATTTTGTACACGGTCCTGACTGGTTACAAGCCGTTTCAAGGCAACAGCGCCCTCACGGTGTCGTTTAAGGTAGTCAATCGCGATCCGATACCGGCGACCCTTCTCGATACTGAGTTGCCGCCGGGACTCGATTACATCATTGCGCGAGCTATGGCGAAAGATCCCGCCGAGCGGTATCAGAGCGGCATGGAGATGGTGCGGGACCTCCAGGAACTGCGGGAAGGACGAGCGCCGTGGAGCCAGGCAAAGCTGCCTGGTTCGCTCACGAGCATAGGCACGGCACAAACGGCGAATCAAAGAGCCAAATCGTCCCTCGGCGAACCGTGGATTGCAGCTAAACTTCTGTCAAGTGCGCGCTCTCTGTCGGTGGGGCGCGATCACGATGCAGCGGAGAGCCTGCTGGAGAAGATCCGGAGGAAGTCTCTTGCCGGCGCTTTGGTTTTGTTCGGGCTGCTTATCTTTGGACTCTGGGCCATTTCGTTTGGCGCCCACCGAGTGCTGCCCAGGACCGCCGGGCCACTGCCATCCGCCGTGGGGCTCGCCCGGCGTGAAACAGCGGCACCGCCGACGGCACCACCCGCGACCGCGGCCGTTTCGGTTGCTACAGCGCCCGCGCCAATCGGGACAAAGCTCCCGAAGCCGGTTGCAGCGGGCCGAACCTATTTGCCTTCTACGAAGGTGGCCCGTGCAAGCTCACCGTCAATTTCCCCGGTAACTTCTTCTGCAATGTTGGAAATCGAGATTGAGCACAAATTCGCGGATGCCCATTTGTCGATCTGGGTGGACGATAGCCTGACCTACACGCACCCCTTGCAAGGAACAGACAAGAAACATATGGTCGTTTTCCACCGTGTTCAGGGCCACGAATTCCATGCCGTGCAGGTGTCCCCGGGGAAACATGTTCTTCGAGTGGAGGTAGCCTCGGGCGGAGCGATCTCGAACCAGTCCGCCATGGTGACGGGCGAGTTTGCCAGCGGGCGTGAAAATGTGCTGCGGATCAACTTCGATAAGCACGGCAAGATGATCCTGAGCCTGCAATAGTTGGAAGTTTGCCGCTGCGCGCATGCGGGACGTGTTTCGGGAATAACCCACAATAAAAAAGCCGCTCGAACTATCGCCCGAGCGGCTCTATTCATGAGGCAATCGCGGCTTACTGCGCCGCCTTCATCTTCTTCTTTGCCGGCGGATGCGCGGGATGATCCGGAACGGCTTTCACCTTGGACTCATCCACCGGTTGGGTGCCTTCGCCGGAGAATGTAGCGCCCGCTGGCACGGTCCAGTATTCCGCCGTCTTGACGCCACTACTTCCGGTGCGCACTTCGATACGGCTGGGATCGATACCCAACTTGGATTCGCCGCCGGTCAGATAAGCCTTCGAATTGACGGCGCGTTCTGCCGCCAGGTTTTTGCGCTTCTCCGTGCGCTCGAAGTTGCCCACGATGACCAGCTTGTTGTCCGCATTTTGCTGCAGGTTCTTGGCTACGTCGTCAAGAGCCGCCTTGCAGGTATTGTCCACGCGCCACGGCTTCACCAGGTTCGGGAAGTCGCACTGGCTCAGCTTGGTGGCCTGCGGCGCCGCCGGAGGAGGATTCTCCACCATCACCTGCGTAGTTGTGGGCGGAGACTTCAGACCGCGAGAGTCGGTACAAGTTGCGCTCACCGTGATTGGACCGGCGGATGCGCCTGTCGTACTCAGCGTAGCCGTGTTGCCGCTGCCGGAGATGCTGCCGCTGCTGGCAGTCCAGTCGCCTACCGTAACGGGAACATTATCAGGACTGGTGCAGGTACAACTGATGCTGGAAGACGCGCCCGTCAGAACGGTCGCCGGGTTCGCTGAACATGAAAGGGCCGGAGGATTCTTTGGCGGTTCCTTAACTCTGAAGGACGCCGAGCAGCTGGCCTCGCCACCCTTCCTCTTCTTGGGATCGGAGATATGCGCGGTAACCGTGTAAGTGCCACCCGCCAAGCCGTTGGTGTCTATGCTCGCAGTATTGTCTCTGCCTGTAATGTGGCCGCCGGTGCTGCTCCATGCATAGGTCAGCGTATGGTTGGGATTGAAATTGGTGCCGGTGGCACTGGCCGTCGCCGGCTCGCCCACCATCACCTCACTCGGATTGACGGAGCAACTTGCCGAAACCGGCGGTGCGGCCTCTTCGCCGCCCCACATTAGTACCACGCCAGCTTGAAGTCTTACGCCCCTGATATCGGTCTTCGGAGTCGGGGGAGTCGAGGTCGAAGTTCCATACTGGTAGCTGGACCATACGTAGTCGGCCCTGATTAGCCGCAAAGCAACGTGCCTGGACACGTTGACATCAAGGCCGCCGCCGCCCATGAACCCCAATTTGTCGATATCGTGGAAGGCGTCAGGCATGAGACGGTGGTCGCCCACCAACGCCTCCAGAAATGGAGCGAAATGATTGCCGCGGAAAGTAATCTTTGGTCCGAAGGAAAGATTGGAGAAAGCGGCATCGTCAATTTTTCTGCCCAGCGTAGATTCACCGCTGCCCCAATGGGTGCTGGCATCGAGCGTGAGCCCGAACCAGCGATTGAAGTCATAGGTGAGGCTGAGGCCCGCGCCGCGCGGATTCGGTTCCAGGCGGCTGCTCACCGGGGAGATTCCTCCTGGAAGCAGGCCGTGCACGTCCGCGCCGGGATGGAAGAAGGAGTATCCACCGAAGAGCTCCCATTTGGGAGCGGGCTGATCCTGCGCTGCCGCGAGCGTGCCCATGCTACACAGGATAGCAACTACCGCCAACCGCATAACTGCAACACGGCCACAAGGATTATGAGAGTGAGATGACATGTGCCAATTCCTCCGAACTTCGTCCAAACTGCGATAACGTAAAATCATGTTCTTCCAGCCTGGCCGGTAGTGGACCAGCCTCAAGCTGGTCCACTAATCGAATACCTCACGGACAGGTTAGATTCACCGGATTGCTGTCCAATGTGACTGCGCCCGTCCGAGCCAGCGCTCTGCCATTCAGCGTCGCGCCCGTGGCAAGCGTGATGGACGCTTGAGCCATTATGGTTCCGTAGAAGGTAGAGGTGGTCCCCAGCGTCGCTGAGCTGCCAACCTGCCAAAAGATGTTGTTAGCCTGGGCGCCGCCGGCCAGAACAACCTGCGTACCTGTGATGGTTGTGAGTGTGGACCCTATCTGGAAGACAAACACCGCGTTCGCGTCACCTAGTGCATCGAGAGTGACATTACCCGCCGATAACATGACACTGCTCGCGTTCGTCCACACGCCAGGGGTGAAAGTCAGGCCTTTCATATCTCCGGGCAGGGACGAACCTGGTGGGAGTCCAGCGGCGTAGAGATACGCCGTGGTCAAGTCAACCTGGGCCTTCGCGGCAGTCGGATCGGCAGCGTGGTACGCGCCCGTTATTGTTCCCGGTCCTCCCGTGTTAGAGAATCCGGTGATTGCACTCCCTGGCGACACGTCAACATCCCCAGTAACGTGGGACGGTCCGGTGTTGGTGACCGTGGAGCCGGCCAGAATTCCGACACCGCAGGCCGTTCCCAACGGTGGGGGCGCCGAACATGCCGTGGCAGATGTGGTGAAGGTCCATACTTTGGCACTTGCCAATGGAACGCCAAAGAGGTCCTGGGCCCCCGTGGTAATGGTGGCGGTGTACGTGGTATCCAGTGCGAGAGGAGGACTGGTTTGTGTGAAGGTCGCGACACGACTTGGCACATCGTAGGTAACCGTTCCTGCCACTGCACCGCCCGGCCCTGTCAACGTAAAGGTTGTGGTATTGATCGTTGCAGGATTCATCGCCTCGCTGAAGGTGGCTGTGACGGTGGTGTCGGGACATACGCCGTTTGCAGGGGTTACGGAAATCACGGTGGGCGGAGTCGTACAAAGCGTGCTATTTGTCGTGAACGTCCATACTTTGTCAGTTGCCAGCGTATTGCCAAACAGATCCGTGGCTCCGGTCGTAATCGTGGCGGTGTAGGTGGTGCTCACTGTGAGAGTGCTTGATGGTGTGAAGATCGCAGTGTTGCTTGACGCATCGTAGGTAACTACTCCTGCCACGGCCACCGGTGGAGTACCCGTTGTCAACGTAAAGGTTGACGTATTGATCGTTGCAGGATTCATCGCCTTGCTGAAGGTGGCGGTGACTACGGTGTTGGGACATACACCGTCAGAAGGGGTTACGGAAAGCACGGTGGGCGGAATTAAGCCTGGGTTCACGGTCTTGTCTGGATCGCCGCATCCGGCGCCGATGATGATAAGCAGTAGGAATGCTATGAACCACATTGCGTAATTGTTGTATCGATGCATGACCGTCATCCTTCTTCCTCTCGGCTCAAAGCTGCCGCACAGTGAGACCACAAAGTATAGGGAGAAATATAACTAGCTGAACTGTAGCGAATCTGTTCAATATTGCTCACATCCGACCTCCGTGCCTTGGAGGGTTTCAAATCGGGAATTCCTGATTTAGGAAAGATTGTGTTTTGATTGAGCCATTCTGCACAGTATTACTCCAACAAATGAGCGAATGTGTTTGTGTCTGAAAAGGGCAGTTTGCCCGCCACACTAGACGGTCCGACCTACCCTCTCGGAACTGGGCCGACTTACATACCGACACGGTTTGCCTTACGCTCCGGTCGTCTTCATATTCACAAAGCTAAATTACCAACCGGTTGCGTTCCGATAAGCGACACATCGCCAGGGTCGGCTGTAAGAAGAAGTTCAAGGAGAAAGTCATGTTTCTCGCGAGCAGGATCGGGTGGGTTGGAATGGCCTTCACACTTCTGACGACTGGGGTCTTGGTAACAGGCGTCCCGCGCCGCGCAGCAGGAGCCGACTTCAACAAAGAAGGAGTGGCGGCCTTCATCGCCAAGAACGAGATCACGAAGATGCAGGAAACTCTGCGCGATAAAGGGCACTACTCAGGCAAGGTCGATGGCCTCCTCGGTCTCCGGACCCGAGCCGGTCTTCGCGCGTATCAGAAGGCCGAGAATTTTCCCATCACCGGGCAGGTTGATTCCCGGACTGCAGAGGGACTCGGGGTCAGACCTGAATCGACCTGGGACAATTCCAAGAGTGCCGGGCGGGAAATTGGGCGCGTTAGCGACAGGGCTGGCGACGAGATTAACAGAGATAAACCTTCAGCGGGCATCAGGCGGGTGGTTAGAGCAAGCAAGACTTCGCGGAAGGAAGTTCCAAGGATTACTGCCAGCGAGGGCAATGGCGGAGACGATGCCGGCAGACAACAAGTTGATAGCGGAAAACACGATCAGTAGTGGAATGGAAATTTCCCAACAAATCGGTTTTGCCACCTATAAATTTTGAGAGTGTGCGCCGGCGGTGTGCGCCGGCCGAAAGAGTGTGCACTTTTGAACAGACGGGGGCGCGGTGTCCCGGCACAATGGGGAACTTCCAAAGTAGCGATTTTTGTGCACGCGCGATATCGGAGAGCCGGATGGGCCGAAATTCGAAGAAGCTTCGAAAACGCCCTGAGCAAGCATTTCAGGCCCATCCGGCGTGGTTGTTTTACGAGAATGCAGAACCTTTGGTAAAGGGGGGCAATGAATAATATTGGGGAGCACAAATCACCCGCAGAGCCGAACCGGGACCTTGTAGAATGCGCCATCGCTGAGATGTTGGAGATCGCGCAGCGCCAGGGCATCGCGGCCGCCGATTTTATTCGAATGCTGGACTCCGGCATGCGAATATCAGATTTCCTGAACGCGATGAACGTGTCTGCAAACGTCGACCATACGACCGATTGCAATTGTTCCTAGGGCAATCCTTCGCTGGCGCTGGTTTTTAATCCTGTACTCGTGGGGCGGTTTTTGTTAGCCGAGTCTGGCGGAGCTGTTATGAGGGGCGGCGGAATCCCATTTCGAACGCGCCGTTCAACAACGATTGGATAGGCGGCAAATCTCGCGCGCAGACGTTCGATGTGCTGGTGCAATGCCTCACGCAGTTCGACCATCATCGGTCTGAGTTCCTCGTCCTCCTCTGCGGCAAGGAGTTGCGTGGACAATCTTCGAATTTTATCTTCCACTCGACGCATGGCGCTACGCTGCATCAGGACGATACAGTGGCGCGACAATAGAGTACGTGACTGACCCCTGTCTGTGCTCTACATCGCAGACTGTAGAGGCAGAAAACAAATCCTGTACGCGGGTTGCGGAGCTGCTGCGGGCGCATTTTTAATCGTGTGGTGGCGGGGCTCCGCCTCGCCAGGACGGGGCAGAGCCCCGTCACCACACGCCCTATTCTCGCGAGTTTGACACCTTTTGCGATGGGGCCTATACTCCACCCGCACGCAACGAATTTCCCTCCGGAGAGACTGCTATGTTGAAACGTTCCCTGGCCCTTTTCCTGATTGCCGCCTTCGCTTTCGTGACCCTGAGCTTTGCGGAAACGCACGAGAAAATTCATCAACCCAAACTGACTCCGCAAAACAGCGGCACTACGCAGGGGCTGATTGCGGTCAGTCCGGTGGACTCGCGCGTGGTCTGGGCGTCCGGCCGCGGTGGCACGTTTCTGGTGACGACCAACGGGGGAGAGACCTGGAAAGCCGCAGTTGTACCGGGAGCCGAGGCGCTGCAATTCCGCGATGTGCAGGGCGTGAGCGATCAGGTCGCCTATCTGCAATCCATCGGGAATAATCCTACGGACTTCCGCATATACAAAACGGCCGATGGCGGCGCGACCTGGACGATGCAGTTCCAGAACCAGAATCCCAGTGCGTTCTACGATTGTTTCGCATTCTGGACGCCGCGGCGCGGCATTTCGCACAGCGACTCGGTGAACGGAGTGTTCCCCGATCTCCGCACCACCGATGGCAAGACCTGGCAGGACATCAGCGGCAACATGCCGCCGGCGTTGGCGGGTGAAGCGTCGTTTGCGGCGAGCGGCACTTGCGTTGCTACCCAGGGCGAGGGTAACGCGTGGATTGCGACTGGCGGCTCGACCATAGCCAGGATCCTCAGCACCAGAGACGGGGGCGACACATGGAATGCCTATAACACTCCCCTCGTCAGTTCGCCCAGCGCAGGCGCCTTCACGGTAGATTTCCGCGACCCCTGGCACGGCATCGTGGGCGGCGGCGATTTGGATCCAAGCGATCCGAATAACGCCAGAACGGCCACGTCGAGCGATGGCGGTAAAACCTGGACGCTTACGAACGCGCCTCCGGTAACCGGAGCCATCTTCGGCCTGAGCTATGTTAGGACGATCGGCAAGGGCGGCGATCAAGGACAAGGACAGGGACAAGGACAAGAAGGAGATGACGACAGCCGCGCGGTGGTGATCACGGCCAATACGGGAGGTGCTGCCTGGACTCCCGACGAGGGACACACATGGTTCACGCTGCCCGGTGTGACCGGCTATTGGGCGGTCGCTTTTGCAAGTCCAAAAGCTGGATGGCTGGTGGGCACGGGAGGTACCATTCTGAAGATCCGGTTTTAGCAATTCGATCTTGGTAACTAAGGTCCCAACCCGCGAAGCAGATCGGCCAGATCGTGACCCCAATCAGCAAGCACTCCCGCTCGCTCATTTTATTATTTCAATGTTGGGATCCCTGTCGGCCGCGTTGGTCCCGGCAGCGAGAAGCGTGCCATTTCGATGGACTTTGTGGAATCATGTACCTGAAGCACCTACGGAGGTAGGACGATGGTTTCGAACATTATGACGGGGCCGGGAGTCAAAGCTCCCGCGGACTATATAGAAGAGGTAATGTCCAGCGTAAAGTCGAAGAACGCCGCTGAGCCCGAGTTCCATCAGGCGGTGCGGGAAGTGTTTGATTCCCTGCGTTTGGTGCTGGCCAAGCATCCGGAATATCAATCGGCCCGCATCCTCGAGAGGATTGTGGAACCCGAGCGTGTCGTCATGTTTCGCGTGCCCTGGTTTGACGATCTCGGCAATGTGCAGGTGAACCGCGGGTTCCGCATCGAGATGAACAGCGCCATCGGTCCCTACAAGGGCGGACTGCGCTTCCATCCCTCGGTGAACCTCGGCATTCTCAAATTTCTGGCGTTCGAACAAGTCTTCAAGAACTCGCTCACCACGCTGCCCATGGGTGGCGGAAAGGGCGGTTCGGACTTCGATCCCAAGGGCAAGAGCGACAACGAAGTGATGCGCTTCTGCCAGAGCTTCATGACCGAGCTGCAGCGGCACATCGGACCTGACACGGATGTTCCGGCGGGCGACATCGGCGTGGGCGGGCGCGAGATCGGATTCCTGTTCGGCCAATACAAGCGGCTGCGGAATGAATTCACCGGCGTCCTCACGGGCAAGGGGCTGAACTGGGGCGGCTCGCTGATTCGTCCGGAGGCCACCGGCTATGGCTGCGTGTACTTCGCCAACGAGATGCTGAAGAGCAGGAAAGATACGCTCGAAGGCAAGCTCTGCCTGGTTTCCGGCAGCGGCAACGTTTCGCAGTACACAATTGAGAAGCTGCTTGATTTCGGCGCGAAGCCAGTCAGTGTGTCGGATTCGAACGGCGTCATCTACGATCCCGATGGCATTGATCGCGACAAGCTGGCCTGGGTCATCGAGCTGAAGAACGTGAAGCGTGGACGCATCCGCGAGTACTCGGAGAAATTCAAGAAAGCGATCTTCATGCCCACGGACATCAAGCTGGAGCACAACCCGCTGTGGAACACCAAGGCGGATTGCGCGTTCCCGAGCGCGACGCAGAATGAAATCACCGCGAAAGATGCGGCGAACCTGTTGAAGAACGGCATCAAGCTGGTCGCCGAGGGCGCGAACATGCCAAGCACGCTCGAAGCCACCAGGATGTTCCTGGACGCCAAGATCCTGTATGGACCGGCCAAGGCCGCGAACGCTGGCGGTGTGGCAACGTCTGGCCTCGAAATGGCGCAGAACAGTGCACGCCTGAGTTGGACGCGCGAAGAAGTGGATGACCGTTTGCACAAGATCATGATCGCCATCCACAAGAATTGCTACGAAACGGCCGAGAAGTATGGAACGCCGGGCAACCTCGTCAATGGCGCCAACATTGGCGGCTTCCTCAAGGTCGCCAACGCCATGCTGGACCAGGGGCTGGTGTAACACCTTTACCCGTTTTTGTGCGTGGGGAACTCGAGGCCGCCGAAAAAGATCTTTACCACAGGGGGCACAGAGGACACAGAGCAACACAGGGGAAACCAAAGGCCTACCTATTTCCTCTGTGTTCCCCCGTGTCCTCTGTGCCCCCTGTGGTAAAGACTTTGACGTATTGATTGCCAAGAAGGCGATCGGCGATCACAGACAGGCAAGTCAATAGTTCGCACTCCGCTACTGTTGCGAAGCTGGACTAGGATATCCCCATGGCCGTCCACCGCATCGCCGAGCGCGTAATGGACGCCGAAGAGCGCTTTGAAGGCTTCGAAAACTTGATGCCTTTCAAAGTGCACAACATCCTTCTGGTCTCGAGTCTCTACGACTCTTTCATCCTCCGCGAAGACGGCCGCCTCAATGAACTGCTGATCGACCAATCACTCGATCTCAGCCTGCAACAAATCCCGGGAATCACGCATGTTTCTTCGTGTGCCGAAGCGGCGGCGCTGGCCCGCACTCAGCAATTCAACCTGATCGTGACCAACCTTGCGGTGGGAGACATGAACGCCGCGCAGTTGGCACGCGAGGTGAAGCAGGCTGGGCTGGATGTTCCCGTGGTGGTACTGGCCTATGACAATCGCGAGATCAAGAATTTTCTGGCGCGGAATCCGGTCACCGAGATCGAACGCATTTTTCTGTGGCAGGGCAATGCCCGCATCCTGATTGCGATCGTCAAATACATCGAGGATAAACGCAACGTCCTGCACGACACGCGGGCCATGGGCGTGCCGGTGCTGTTGGTGGTGGAGGACAACATCCGCTACTACTCGTCGTTTCTGCCCGTGATCTATACCGAGTTGATCAAGCAATCGCGGCGCGTGATCCAGGAAGGCATCAACGTGGCGCACAAACTGGTGCGCATGCAGGCGCGGCCGAGAATTCTGCTGAGTTCGAACTTCGAAGACGCAGCCAGGCTGGTGCAGGAGTATCGCGATTATCTCTTCGGCGTGGTATCGGACGTGGAGTTCCCGTGGGAGGGCAAGCTGAGTCCGGAGGCAGGTTTTGAACTGGCGCGCATGGTGAAGAGCCTGGTGCCAGATGTGCCCGTAGTGCTGCAAAGCAGCCGCACCGAGTTCCGGCCGCGGGCGCACGCCGGGGGCTATTCGTTTCTGCGCAAACGTTCCCCCACGCTGCTGAAAGATTTGCGCCGGATATTGACCGAGCAATTCGGTTTTGGCGACTTCGTGTTTCGTCTGCCGGACGCGAGCGAGGTCGGGCGGGCGAAAGACTTGAATGAGCTGGAGAAGCAATTGCAAACGGTTCCGGCGGAAAGCATCGTCTTTCACGCGCAGAGCAACCACTTCTCGCATTGGTTGGTCGCACGCACCGAGTTTGCCTTGGCGGCGAAGCTCCGCCCGCGAAAAGTTTCGGATTTCGCCAGCCCGGAACATCTGCGGCGCGATCTAATCGAGTCGATCCACGAGTATCGCCGCGAACAGGGCGAGGTACTGATCGGCGACTTCAAGGCCGACACGTTCAAACCTTCGGAATCAAGCTTTCTGCGGATCGGCTCCGGATCCCTTGGTGGGAAAGCCCGAGGCCTCGCCTTTGTGCGCCACCTCTTGCGCAAAAGCCGTATCACCCGCCGTTTTCCTGGCATTCGAATCTCGGTGCCTCCAGCGGTTGTCCTGGCGACCGATGTGTTCGATCAATTCGTAACCGAGAACAACTTGCTGGACTTCGCTTTGCATTGCGAGGACGACGCTGAAATTCAGCGGAAGTTCCTGGACGCGCCGCTATCCACTGCGCTCAATGAAGACTTGAAATCATTTTTGGCCGCAGTGAACCATCCCTTGGCGGTACGTTCGTCGAGCCTGCTGGAGGATTCGCAATACCAGCCTTTCACCGGCGTGTATGAAACATTCATGCTGGGCAACCAGCAATCAAATTCAGAAGACCGCCTGACGGCACTGAGCGAAGCCATCCGGCGCGTCTATGCATCCACTTTCAGCCGCCATGCGAAGGCCTACGTGCGGGCAACACCTTACCGTCTGGAAGAGGAGAAGATGGCGGTGATTCTCCAGCAGGTTGTGGGCACGCCCCATGAGCAGCGCTTTTATCCGGATTTCTCCGGAGTCGTGCGCTCGCGCAATTTTTATCCCGTGCCTCCGATGACTTTCGAAGACGGCGTCGCAGCCGTCGCTCTGGGCCTGGGCCGCGCGGTGGTGGATGGCGGGAAGTGTTTGACTTTCTGCCCACGCTATCCTCGCAACCTGGTGCAGTTTTCCTCGGTGGAAGACATACTGGCCAACTCGCAGTCGGAGTTCTGGGCCCTGGAATTGGACGGCGCTTCGGCTGGACGTCCGGGACATTGGCAGGAGAGGCGGTTCGGCCTCGACGCCGCCGAGAGCGACGGCACTCTGCAGGCGGTGGCGTCAACTTATTCCCGGGACAACCACGCGGTCTACGATGGTATGAGCCGGGCGGGCGCGCGCATCGTCAGTTTTGCCCCCATGCTCAAGCACGGCACCTTCCCACTGGCTGAAATTCTCGATGTCCTGGTTCGGGCCGGTGAGGACGCGCTGGGCCATCCCGTGGAGATCGAATTTGCCGTGCGTCTGCCCCAGCAGGCTGGCGCCTTATTCCCACAAACGCCCGGACAAACGCCCGGACAAGTGTCGGGGCATGCAGCCGAGTTTGGCTTCCTGCAGATTCGGCCATTGACACTGGCGCGCGACAGCGAGGACTTAGCGCTTGACGATGTGCGACCCGAGCGTTTGATCTGCCTGAGCAGCAAAGTTCTGGGCAACGGCCGCATCGAGAATCTTCACGATGTTGTGGTGGTCGATTCGCAGCGTTTCGAGCGCAGTCGCAGTCAGGAAGTGGCCGAGGCGGTCGCTCAGTTCAATCGCCAGCTCAATGCGGAGAACCGGCCCTATCTGCTGATCGGGGTTGGGCGCTGGGGATCGAACGAACCATGGCTGGGCATTCCGGTTGAATGGGATGAAATCTCCGGCGCGCGCGTGATTGTTGAAGCGGGATTCCACGATTTTCGCGTCACCCCATCGCAGGGCAGCCATTTCTTCCAGAATCTCACCGCCTTTCAGATCGGATACTTCACCGTGAATCCCGACGCCGGCGAAGGCTCTATCGATTGGCAGTGGCTGTCGGAACAACCGGCGGTGGGAGAGCAAGGCTGCGTCCGCCACCTGCAGTTTGCGGAACCGATCCGCGTCGTGATGAACAGCCGCGCCAGTCAAGGGGTAATTTTCAAGCCCGAAGCGCACCAGAGCTAAGTAGCGACCTGCAGCGACTCTGATCCCTTAGTTGCCAAGGCACGATAACGGCGTATTGTTGTACGATCACCGACTGCCCTTTGCGGGGGATAGCTATAGGCGACGGCAAAATCCGGACACCCCGCGGAACTTGGACCCAGAGGCTGAGGCGACGCTCGTTAGCGGGGTGGAAGAGGGCACAGACCGACTAGAGTAGCAGTTCTCAGTTAGTGGAATCGCTGGTAACGTCAACGATTCGAAAAATTGTAAGTTGTCTCACATCACTGAACTGTCGAAAGACGCGAAGGCCCTTCACGCAACCGTTAGTCTCCTTCGCGTCTTGACGCGGGTTTTGCGATGCCCATAAATGACCCGAAACCTACGGAACAGATTTCTTGCCGCACGGGCAAGATAACGCTTCTTGATCTGGTCTCCGATCACTCCGAAAAATGCAAGTACCAGCCATTTGAATGGCGACCAAGCCACACCGGTCAAGATAGCGGCACCCACGAAATTTCGCAGGATCGGGTTGACCAACTCGATACGCAACTCCGGGACAGTGTCAAATGTGAACTGAACCGGAATTCTTACTTGCTCGTTCCCGTCCAACATATCGGCTCTTTGTTCGAAAGCAGGATACGATTGTCCTATCGAATACTTGGGTGCAATCAGTTCAATCTTTGATTTGTCCGTCAATCGCGGGAAGAAATAGCCTTGAGTGGTATCGAACCGCGTGAAGAGCTCAGGGAAGCTGATTTTGTTGATTGTCTTCGCCTGGTACCACACGGTCATAGCTGAAATGTGCCGTTCATTTTCAAACGATGGATTGCGATCTACACCTCCACCCGCCTCCCAACCAGTTGCTGGATGCAAGATTTTCTCGTCGGTCTCTGGATATGCAACCAACTCGCCCCTCAGGACCCAGACCCGATTCTTAGCGTCGAATCGAACAGTCCCAAAGTAGTCGCACGAGACTTCACGAGGTAAGAGTGCAATCGGAGAAAAAAACCACATCAACAACAATCCACTCGTAACAAAAATTAGGACAATTAACCTCGAAGTCCTCCGAGGAGCATTTGGAAATTCTCGTCGGAACCAACGCAGCATGGGGTAAGCGGCGATCAAGACTGACAGTCCCACCACCATGAGGCTCATTTCCCCGGCGCTGGGTTCGAGCATGCCAGCGTTGTACTCGGAAATCCTATGGATAACAGCAGCTGGCGTAAACAGAACCACTGTACCAACAAGGGTGACTATCAACGAACGTCGCAGCGCACGAAACGAACGGAAGCTCGACTTGTTCAACGAATTCCCAAGGCCTGCCAGGAGCCCAAGCACAATGAAAACAGAAAGCCTGAAGTCAATGAACAGGAGCACGATGCCGCAGGCAAGGAACGAAGCCAGGAATAGATACCGCGAATCTTCTCTGGGAAATGGCATAGGAGTTCTTTACTTGTGGCGGCGGTCGTAGGGAAGGATACTCCGTGTGTTCGGTAAACAGGAAGTCATTCGAGACAACTGACAAGCAATCTCTCAATTGGCGAAACATCCCCATAACACTCATGGCTCTGCGAAGGGGTTTTGAGTGTAAACGCTGATTTACATCAGTCGGTCATGCGAGAATTGGTCCGCGCTCCCGGAGAGAAATTCATGGCAGAAACGCTTTTCTATGAGTACCGTGGGCCGTTTTTCGTACCCGCCCGACTGCACGGCTACCGGGGCCGTGTCGGCAATTTGGATGTGATCGAGCTTCGCCGCCGCAGAAAGTTCCTACCCTACTTGCTAAGAATGGAGTGCCGAGTCACCACAAAAGAGCAAGCTCGACAATACGACGCTGAGGCCCGGCAACTAGCAAGTGATCTTAATATAGTTTGGGCTTATGTTGCGCTCGTTCCTCTGTTCCCAAAGCGGATCACGATCCGCCTCTCCGGACCACCCGACGGCTGGCGCACGAATCTCAAAAAACTCAAGTCAACACGTCCGATCAAGCCCCGACCGGGCTCTTCACCGGGCCCCGCCGTAAGCTTTACTGCGAGCCTGAAGATCAACAAGGGTCAGTACAAAGTGACCTCGAATGTCCTACTACTTCAACGGGCAATAGATGCTGTCCATGCGTACCGTACCGCGAGCCCAGAAGCAAGGTTTCTCATGCAAATCCATTTCGCGGCCATCGATCAACTCGGCGTGGCGTCGCAGCTCATTCTTTACGCCAAAGCCTTCGATCTTGCACGAGACCTGTTGCCCGGGAATGGCAATTCAAAGAAAGAGGCGGCCCTTCCAGCTAATGTTCGTTCCGCACTCCGCCAATCTCTGAGCTGGCTAGGCAAGATGTCCAATAGGCGTCTCGAAACGAGGCACGTTGCCAGCGGAGGAAAACTCTTGCCAAGAATGAGCCCTGCGGAGAGCGCGGACTTCGTGCATGGTGCGGACTTGGTGATTCGTGCAGTAGTCGAGAAGGAATTGGGAATTGCAGCCATTGTCAAACCGTAATCGTAGACAACTGGGTTTTGTTGTCGACGTAACATCCCCATTACACTAACAATTCTCAGCTACCACCCGCTGCCCTTTCCCACAGCACAAATCCCGACACTAGACCAACCGCACGAACTCGGCGATCTGGGCGCCCATTTCTTCGGTGGAGACGGTTCGCTCACCGGGGCGCCCCAGATCGCGGGTGCGAAGGTATAATCCTTCCCTACACCATGCCTCTCGCGCCCGGAACCATACTAGGCCAATACGAAATTCGCGCACCCCTTGGTGCCGGTGGAATGGGCGAAGTCTACCGCGCACGTGATACCCGATTGGATCGTGACGTGGCTGTAAAGGTTCTGCCCGCGTCACTCACCTCCGACCCTGACCGTTTACGTCGCTTTGAGCAGGAAGCGCGAGCCGCAGCCGCACTGAATCATCCCAACATACTTGCGGTTTATCAGATGGCGACACAGGACGGAGTGTCGTATCTCGTTTCAGAGTTGCTTGAAGGCGAGACCCTCCGTGAGCGGCTAAGACGCGGTCCGGTGCCTTTGCGCAAGGCGATCGACTATGCCGTGCAGATCGCGCACGGCCTGGCGGCGCCGCATGAAAAAGGGATCGTCCATCGCGATCTGAAACCGGAAAACTTGTTTATCACCAATCAGGGGCGGGTGAAGATTTTGGACTTCGGGCTGGCCAAGATCAACGAAGTCAAAGACACTTCGGGTTCGGAACCCACGCTTGCTCAAGCCACCGAACCTGGTGTGGTGATGGGAACCGTCGGCTACATGTCTCCCGAGCAGGTGCGCGGGAAAAATGTTGACCATCGCTCCGACATCTTCGCCTTCGGCACGATCTTGTATGAACTCGTAACCGGAAAGCAGACGTTTCACAAGCCCACGTCCGCGGAAACCATGACCGCGATCCTGAACGAGGAACCGGCTCCTATTTCGCAGCTGGCGCCCGCTACGCCTCCTGGTCTGCTACGCGTAATCAATCGCTGTCTCGAGAAAAATCCGGATCAACGTTTTCAATCGGCATCCGACCTGGCGTTCGCGTTGGAGGCGCTGTCCGATTCGGGCCTCACGCCGGGAACTTCACCTCACGCGGCGGCGGAGGGGCGTCCTGGTCGCCGCTGGATGATGGCGGCAGCGGCAGTGGTCGGCGTCGTGGGCGCGGCGGTGGTGGCTTATCTGTGGATGCAGCCTCCCGCGGTTCCTAAGCTGTCCAACTACGTCCAACTCACGAAGGACGGCTTGCCAAAGGGGATCGTTGGGACGGATGGATCGAGACTTTTCCTTTATCAAGCCAGTTCCGAATACCAGGGCATGGAGGAAATGTCGGTCACGGGAGGCGAGCCAAGAAAATCGACGATTCTTCCGTCTGCAAACATGAGGCCCTTGACACTGTCGCCGGACGGTTCAGAGCTTCTAGCGACGGACGTACATGGCGTTCCTCCCATCGGTCCGCTATGGAGCTTCCCCGTCCTCGGCGGTTCTCCCCATCGTATCGGTGACATTGAGGCGGTGGATGCCAGGTTGTCGCCGGATGGCAAAATGCTCGCCTACTCCAATGTCAACGAGTTGTTTGTCGCGAAAAGTGACGGCACGGAGTCGCGTAAAGTCGCCTCCGCAAAAGGCCTGGATGCTATCTTCAATCCCGTTTTCTCACCGGACGAAAAGTTCCTGCGATTCGATGACACGAACTTCATTACCTCCTGGCTTTGGGAAGCTTCCCTCGATCATACGGACGCGCATCAGTTGCTTCCCGGTTGGACCAAGCCGCCGGATTCGGAGTGCTGCGGCGTTTGGAGTGCGGACGGCAACTTCTTCCTGTACCAGTCCAAGGGACAAGTTTGGGGCATCCCTCGAAAACACGGCCTCGTCAATTCCCTGGCCAAACCCGTTCAACTCACTTCGAGCCCGCTATCCTTGCAATCATTTCTGCCCAGCAAGGACGGCAAGAAACTGTTCGTGGTCGGGCAGACGTTGCGTGGCCAGTTGACGCGCTACGACTTGAAGTCGCGGCGGTTGGAACCTTTCCTCGCAGGCATTTCGGCGGAGTTCGCAGCTTTCTCGAAGGACAAACAGTGGGTGGCCTACGTCGCTTACCCGGAAAACAAGCTGTGGCGCAGCAAAGTGGATGGCAGCGAGAGGCTGCAACTTACAACGGACGCGGATCCAGTTTTCCTTCCGCGATGGTCTCCGGACGGCAAGAAGATCGTCTTTTTCGAGCTTTCCCCCGACGGCCATTCGACTGTTTATGAGGTCTCGCCCGAGGGCGGGAGCCCGCGACCGCTAGCGATCGATGATCCACACCCGCAGGATCCGACCTGGTCATCTGATGGCAGCAAGATCATGTTCGGCGGCAGCGCTGGTGATCCAGCCGCGACGATAAGAACATTTGATCTCACGACCCACCAGATCCAGACTCTGCCGGGTTCCACAGGCCTGTACTCGCCGCGGTGGTCTCCCGACGAACGCTATGTAGCGGCTCTTTCGGCCGACTCCACAAGACTCTCCCTCTTCGATTTCAAGACTCAAAAATGGAGTGAAATAAGCAAGGGCAACTTGGAGGGCTGGCTCTGCTGGTCGAACACTGGCGAATACCTTTTCGCCCTCGACAACGCATCCTCTGCCGCCGGAGCCGTGGTGAAAATTCGCCGCAGTGATCGCACCATAGAACGTGTACTTAACCTCAAAGACATCTCTCTGGCTGGTTATTGGGGGAATTCCTTGACGCTCGCACCGGATGATTCGCCACTGCTGCTGCGCAATGTCGGCACGCAAGACGTGTATGCCCTCGACTGGGAAACCCAGTAATGCCGTGCTCAATTAGGAAAAGGCAAAATCTGGACCTGTGGCTGTTGAAAAAGGAACCAAAGCGGTAATAATCGACAGTTGGCGACGGGCCGCTCAGTTCGGCGCCCGAAGCCTCTGGTTCTGAAGATTTCCCCGCATCACTTACATACATCCGAGTGAAAAGTCTTTCACGTTGACACGAACAGAAAAAGCGGGGGAGAATGTGTGCCGCTCTTGGGGGTCAGAAAGAAATTCCTATTAAAAGAGCCAAAAGGAATTCAACACCATGTTACGAAAACATTCCATCGCTCTCTGGATTGTGCTTGCACTCATGGCAGTGTCGGCATTGCCAGCCAGCGCGAACGTCTTGCACAGTGCCACCGCCACAGCGAACTGCCAAGGTTACACCCTGACTGCGGTCGCGGGGAATCTTGCCATCGGTACAACCTACACCATTGACTACACTCTTACGATCACCTGCAACGGCGGTACCCCGGTGAACGTGCCCGGCAGTATCACCTTTAAGGCGACCGCATCCACCATGACCGTCACCCAGTCGGGATCTTTCTCAGGGCTGAGCGGCAGTTGCCTGGTCACAGGCACGGCTGCACTAGAGGTCGGCCTGAAAAAGCAAATTCCCATCGTCATTAACGGCTCGACAACTGCCCTGCTGAACTGCACTGTTGGGAACCAGGGCTGCACTCCGGGCTTTTGGAAGAATCACACCGATGTATGGGTAGGATACTCACCCAGCGACCTGGTGTCAGCGGTGTTCTCGAATGCAGCTCCCTACGATGTAGATACGCTGCTTCAGGCGCTGAGCCTCAAGGGCGGCCCGGGGGTTGATGGAGCAGAGCGGATTCTACTGCGTGCGGCCGTCTCAGCCCTGCTGAACTCGACGTCCGTCAACTATCCGTTGACGACGGCCGAGATCATCACCATGACCGACAACGCGCTTGCCACTGGTGATCGAGCTACAATCCTGTCCGTGGCGTCTGAACTTGACGCTCTGAACAATTTGGGTTGCCCATTGTCCTGAAGTGAGGGCCATGGCAACAACAATAACTAAGGGCAAGAGAGTCTATCCTCTCTTGCCCTTTCTTGGGCGTGGGAGCCGACATTGTTATGGAATCAATTTCACTCGTTGACCGGGGTCTGAGAGCTAACGCCTGTAGCTGTCGAAAAACTCTTTTTAGGGAATTTCAACAACGAAATTCGTCCTTATGTTATTGAATGTTCCACAGCTGGCGTAATCTCCCCATTACACTAACAATTCTCAGCTATCGCCCGCTGCCCTTTTGCGACCGCACAAGGCACGAGACTAGACCAACCGTACGAATTCGGCGATCTGGGCGCCCATTTCTTCGGTGGAGACGGTTCGCTCACCGGGGCGCGCCAGATCGCGGGTGCGGAAGCCTCCCATTAAAGTTGAGATGACGCCAGCCTCCACGCACTCCGCTTCTTTAGGCAAATGAAAGGTATGGCGCAGCATCAGGGCTACCGAGAGAATGGCGCCTAACGGGTTGGCGACGCTCTGGCCCGCGATGTCGGGCGCTGAGCCATGAACAGGTTCGTAGAGGCCTACCGGGCCTCCGATGCTGGCCGAAGCGAGCAGGCCGAGCGATCCCACGACTCCTCCTGCTTGATCGGAGAGGATGTCGCCGAACATGTTTTCGGTGAGGATGACGTCGAACTCGGCGGGCTTGAGGACGAGCGACATGGCGGCCGAGTCCACGTACATGTGGGAGAGCTGGACATCGGGAAAATCGCCGGCGATGCGAGTGACGACTTCGCGCCAGAGACGGGAGCACTCCAGAACATTCGCCTTGTCGACGGAGAGCAGACGCCGGCGGCGGGTGCGCGCGAGTTCAAATGCGACGCGGGCGATGCGCTCGATCTCCGGCTCACTGTAGCGCATGGTGTTGAGCGCGTGGCGCGCGCCGGGGGCGCCGTCGTCCTCGGCAACTTCCTCGGCAACTATGGAGCGAGGCTCGCCGAAATACAATCCGCCGAGCAGTTCGCGCACGATGAGGATGTCGGTTCCTTTGACGACTTCTTCGCGCAGAGGCGAGCAGGCAGCCAGCATCGGATAAAAGACTGCGGGACGGAGATTGGCGAAAGCTCCGAGTTCCTGGCGGAGACGCAACAATCCAGCTTCGGGGCGAAGTTCGCGAGGATTGTGATCGAAGGCTGGATTGCCGACTGCTCCGAGCAGTACGGCCTGCGAGGCGAGGCAGGCTTGAACGGTCGAGTCCGGCAAGGGATTGCCGAATTTTTCGAGGGCCACTCCGCCAATCTCTTTTGCGTCTAGTTCGAGATCGTGGTCAAAAGCGGTGGCCACTTCTTCCAGAACGCAAATAGCTTGGGAGGTAACTTCAGGACCGATTCCGTCGCCGGGGAGGGAAGTGACACGGAGTTGCATGGGCCCTCTTTCGTTTCCGAAAGAATAAAAGGATAAATGAGGACAAGCCGCTATGGTAGCCCGGTTCAATAGGATGCGGAAGAAGCCGATTTTCGATGTCCAGCCCCTAAAGGGGCTCTTGATTCGATCGGCATGATGGCATCGCTAACGCGACGCCCTGCTACGAAGCCTTGATGGATATCGCTAAAGCGATACCCCGACCCGAAGCCTCACACACCCAGGCTTACACACCCCAAAGATAGTCTTCCTGCTCGCTGTGATGATCGGTGAAGGGGATCGACACCGACGCCTGACCGGCGCTGCCGGATACGTGCGCCGGATGCGAGTCATTGGCATTGGCTCCCGCAGTGGCGGAGACAGCGCGCGGGAAAGGCAAAGTGGCCGCGGCGGGCGGAAACTTCTTGCCCTTGCTGCTAGTGACATCGCTGCCGCTGCTAACGTCCTGGATCAGTTCCAGCAAATGGCTGTCCTGAACCTTCTTAATGCGGTCGGCAAGCACTACAAACCGGCGATAGATCTCATCGAGTTCGCGGCGCTCAAACTGATGTCCGAGTTGTTCGCAGCGCAGAGCCAGCGCGTGACGTCCAGAGTGCTTGCCCAGCACCAGCCGCGAATCCGGCACGCCCACCGATTGCGGCGTCATGATTTCGTAGGTCAGCGGATTCTTGAGCATGCCATCCTGATGAATTCCGGCTTCGTGCGCGAACGCATTGCGTCCGATGATGGCCTTGTTGGGCTGCACGGGAACCCGCGTGATCTCCGCCAACATCTGGCTGGAAGGATACAGGTGCTCGCCGGCGATTGCGGTTTCGTAAGGATAGCGGTCGGGGCGCACCCGCATGGCCATGACGATTTCTTCGAGCGACGCATTGCCGGCGCGCTCGCCAATCCCGTTGATGGCGCACTCCACCTGGCGCGCGCCTGCCTGCACTCCAGCGAGTGAGTTCGCAACCGCAAGACCGAGGTCGTTGTGGCAGTGCGTAGAGATCGTTACTTTGTCGATGCCGGCGACTTTCTCACGCAGCGTCCGGATGAGCTGGCCGTATTCCTCAGGCATGCTGTAACCGACGGTGTCGGGAATGTTGACGGTGGTTGCGCCGGCTGCGATCACCGCTTCGACCACCTGGCAGAGAAACGCGACGTCGGTACGGGTTGCATCTTCGGGCGAGAATTCTACGTCGGCGCAAAGCGACTTCGCGTGCCGAACCGCTTCCCGCGCCTGCTCCAGGCATTTCTCACGCGTGATGCGCAGCTTGTATCTCAGATGAATGTCGGAGGTTGCCAGAAAAACGTGGATGCGCGGACGCGCCGCTCCCTGCAATGCCTGCCAGGCGCGGTCAACGTCGCCGGTACAGGCGCGAGCCAGGCCAGCGATGATGGGACGCCGCAGCGAGGCGGCAATGCTTTGCACGGCTTCGAAGTCGCCATCGGAGGCGATGGGGAATCCGGCCTCGATCACATCCACGCCGAGGCGGTCGAGTTGCTGGGCCAGGCGCAGCTTTTCCTGCACATTCATACTGCAGCCCGGCGACTGCTCGCCGTCACGAAGCGTGGTGTCGAAGATGGTGATGCGCGGCCGATCCATTGATTCCGTACCTCCTGGAAGATTGCCTCTCTACTTTATCGGCGGACCGGGGTGGAAGAGAAGGTTATTATCTTTACAGAAGCATTAATATAAATGATAGTATTA
Organism: uncultured Acidobacteriaceae bacterium; assembly: GCA_963789205.1. Lineage (GTDB taxonomy): Bacteria > Acidobacteriota > Terriglobia > Terriglobales > Acidobacteriaceae > Acidiflorens. The sequence continues at coordinate 417,051 of CAWBJV010000002.1, read as the reverse complement.
GTAACTCTAATGCAATATCAATTTTTGACAAGAGGCTCAGGTGCCAGGTCTCAAGTCTCAGGAACCCCACTGCGGTCAGCATCCAACGCCTGACACCTGAGACCCGACACCTGAGACCTGATTCCCCATGGACCTATCCCAACTAGAAGTCTTCCTAACGGTAGCCCGCGAACGCCGCTTTTCCCGGGCGGCCGAAAAACTGTTTCGCACGCAATCGGCGGTCAGCCAGACGATCCGCAAACTTGAGCTGGAGATCGGCGAGCCGCTGTTCGACCGCTCTTCCCGCGAGGGCGTGCTCACCGACGCCGGACGTGTTTTGCAGGAATACGCCGAGAAGTTGCTCAACCTGAGGCAGGACGCACAGGCGGCGCTGGTGGAGATGCGCGAATTGCAGAAGGGCAAGCTCGCGATCGCCGCCAATGAATTCACCGCGCTCTACCTGTTGCCGGTACTGGGCGAGTTTCGCCGCCTGCATCCCACGATCAAGATCACGGTGCGACGTTCGCTGGGCAGTCACATTCCGGACGACGTGCTCAAGCACAACGTGGAACTCGGTGTGCTGTCTTTCGATCCGCAGGAGCCACAGCTGCGATCGGCGGTGGTTTATCTGGACGAGTTGGTCTTTGTGGTTCCTCCGGGCCACCCGCTGGCCGCGGCGGGCGAAGTCAGCATTAAGCAGCTGGGCGCGGAGTCGTTCGTGGCCCACATCGTCGCGTCTCCTTATAGAGATAAGGTGATCGAAGCCTTCCGCCGCCACAAGACTCCGCTGCACATGGATGTGGAACTGCCCACGCTGCAGGCCATCAAACGTTTCGTGTGCATGGGGAACGGGGTGGCGCTGGTTCCCGAGATCAGCGTGGAAAACGAGATCAGCCGGGGAGACCTGGTGCGCGTTCCGGTGCGCGATCTGCATTTTCAGCGCAAGCTACGGCTGGTGTATCGGCAGGAATCCACGCTGTCGCACGCGGGAAGAGCGTTTTTGAAAGTAGCGGAGCAGGTGGCAAAAGACAGAGGCGGCCGGTATCGCTTTCAGCGGGAAAAGTAGCAGCAACGACAACTTTACCCCTAACCACAGAGGTCACGGAGGTACACAGGGGAAAGGCCACAGGGGTCTCAACTCCAGCGGGAAAGGTAGCGCCTATGCCGAAGGCACTTCTTCCGGATACATAGCCTCCATCGCCTCCGGAACGCTGGCGTACACATCGAAAACCGATAAGAGGTTGGTGATTTCGAACAGATGTCGAACCGATTTTTTGGGGCAGGCAAATTTCAGCGTGTAACCGGCCGCTTCCGCCCACATGTGAGTGAGCACAAGTTCGCCCAAGCCGCCGCTGTCGACGGAATCGACTCCCGCTAAATCCACTACCATCCGGCGCGCGGAGGGCAGCACCTCGGTCACGATGGTCGAGAGCGCGCTAGCCTCACGGTGGAAGATGATCCGGCCCTGACAGTGCAGCACGACGGCGCTGCCCGGATGTTCGGCTTCCAGTGTGACTTTAAGCTTCTTGTTATTTGTCTTGTCGTTTCGCTGCCCGGTTGCCGATGGGACGGATGCAGTCGCAGAGTCCGCTGCACCGGTTGGGTTTTGAGACTTCATGGCTACAAGTTAGTCGCTGATAGAAGATGGTTGGTTGCTCGGAGATGAAAGTTTGGTGAATTCCGGGGGCTGTCTCTGTGGCTTTTCCCCTGTGGTCGTCTGTGACCTCTGTGGTTCGGGGGTAGAGTTCTTCACCACAGAGGCCACAGAGGACCACGGGGGGCCACAGGGGAAAGCTTACTTTGATGAGTCTTTGCGCCGGGATGAATCGGCAGGAGGGACAAGGGTTCGCCTTAGCGGCACGATCGCACCTTTGGACGGATCGGCAGCAGCCGAGGCCCGGGCCAGCACCTCGTGCTGGATATACTGCACGAACTCCTGGATCTGGCGCTGCATTTCTTCCATGCGCTCGCGCATTTGAAGAATGATGGCGATGCCGCTGATGTTGACGCCCAGATCGCGCGCGAGCGACAGGATGAACTCGAGCCGCTGCAAATCTTCATCGGTATAGAGCCGGGTATTGCCCTCGGTGCGGCTTGGCTTGAGCAGGCCTTCGCGCTCATAGAGGCGCAGGGTCTGGGGATGGATCTCATACATCTCGGCAACTGCCGAGATCATGTACGCGCCTTTGGATTTACGCTTGGTCATTGCCCGCTGTTCACTAATGTATAACAGCGCGGTCGCGACGTGCGAACGCGTCGCTGGAATGTCCAATTCCCCGAAGCCGACCCATGGATCGCCTCGATTCTGGCGCATCTGCTCGCGTTTTTTCCGAGCGGCGAGTTTGTTGGAATGTACGATAACTAGCCTCATAGGCCGAACAGGTGGCGCCGGGATACAATGCCGGGCTATGGACATGGTGTCCCAGGGCCGGAGAACGACGGCTTCATGACCATGCTTACCCGATTAGAGCAATGGAGGGAGCAGGGCAAAATATCGTCGGAGCAGCACGCCCATTTGGCGGGCCTCTCCAGTGGAGAACCTTTCTCCCTTTTTCTCGAGCTGAACGTCCTCCTCTACGCCGGTGTGCTGGCGTTCGTTGCCGGACTCGGCTGGACGGTCAGCACCTGGTCGCATCAACTCGGTGACGTCCTCGTTCTGACCACGCTCTCCACTCTCCTCGCCGCCAGTTTTTGGTACTGTTTTTCCCGCGCTCCCGCCTGGTCCCCCGCCGAAATACCTGCACCGAGTCCCATCTTTGATTATGTGCTTTACCTCGGCAGCCTCGTCTGGTCAATAGAACTCGCTTATGTCGAGAACCGTTTTCACGTGCTCTCTGGGCAATGGGATCTCTATCTCCTGGCGACCGCCGTCCTCTTCTTCTTCCTGGCTTATCGTTTCGACAATCGCTTCGTGCTGTCGCTCGCTTTGTCCTCACTCGCCGGATGGTTCGGGCTCAAGATCTCGCACTGGTCGGCCAATCCGGACGCTGCGTATCGCCGATATGCCCTTCTCTACTGCCTGCTGGTCGGCGTCGGCGGGGCACTTCTTCAGCGCCGCGGACTTAAGCCGCATTTCTTTGGCACTTATCTGAACGTCGTGGCCAACGTTCTATTCTGGGCAGTGCTCTCGGGCGTGTTCAATCGGGAGGGCTATAGCCCATGGCTTCTCGCTCTGCTTATCGCCTGTGGCGCGTCTCTCGCCTGGGGCTTGGTGCGCCGGCAGTTTGCCTTTGTTGCTTATGCCGCTGTCTACGGCTACGCGGGCGTCAGCTCGCTGTTCCTCCGTGGCGTCAATGATGAATCCGCTGTCCTGACCTATTTCGTCGTTAGCGGAGTGGCTATGCTGGTGGTGCTGGTGCAGATCGCGCGCCGCTTCGGGAGGCCGACGTGAGACTCTACAGTGCTTCCAGCGAAGAGACTCTGCGCGCCCGCAGACTCCTGAAGGACTGGGCCGGCGAGGGCTTCCTCACCAAGGATCAGTACGAACTTCTGGGAAAAGAAACCGTCTTTGAGCTCCGTACCACCAACATTTTCCTGCGGCTGGTCTTGTTCCTCTTCACCCTGATCATCGTGGGTGCCGGTGCCGGCCTGTTCTTCGTGGTTTCGCGGCCATCGGACCAAACCACCGGTGTTTTCTTGCTGATTTTTGCTGCCGTCTGCTACGCGGCTGCCGAAATCGCCGTTTCCCAAGCCCGGCTCTATCGCTACGGAATCGAGGAAGCGCTCGCCGTCTGCTCGGTTGTTTTTCTCTGCGTGGGAATGCAAGCCGCTTTATTCAGCGGCCGCCTTTATTCGCCGAGGCCGGACGCAGCCCAGTCCCTGGTTCCCGCCGCCGGCGCCGTCTTTTCGCTCTGGATATGGCGCCGCTTCGGGTTCTCCTATGCATTTCTCGCCGCGATGATCTTCGTCATCTTTCTGCCAGGCTACTGGACCTCGTCCCACTCGGCTCAGCATCTGATCGTCGCTTTGTTCTATGCAACCGGGCTAGTGGGTGTAGTTACGGTCCGCTCCCGCCACCGCTCCGACTATCTCGACGAGGCTTATTCACTCGTCGAAGCGTTGCTCTGGCTCGGCATCTACCTGGCTATCAATCTCCAGCTTTCGTCGCTGGACCTGCCCGAGCAGTGGTGGGGCCGCACCTCGTCTAGCGCCGAATTCGCAAGGCCGTTCTACTGGACCACGTGGGTGCTAATCTGGTGCCTGCCGCCCATCGTACTCGCGCGCGGTATTCGCCAGAAGGACCGCTTCGTCATCGCGGTGGGCGCGATCGTCGCCACCCTGACTTTCGTCTCGAATAAGCCTTATCTCGGATGGCCGCGGCATACCTGGGACCCGATGCTTCTCGGCATATTGTTGACCGGCGTCGCAGTCTTCCTCCGACGCTGGCTTGCCCGTGGCCCGGACGGAATTCGGCACGGCTTTACCGCTGCGCGCCTATCGGGAAAGGACAAACACTGGATTAACGTCGGGGCGACCGTACTCGGCCCACTATCGCCCCACTCACTAACGCCAGACCCGCAAACAAGCGATCCGGACTTCCGCTTCGGAGGGGGACAAACGGGAGGCGGAGGCGCTGGCGGCGATTTTTGAAGGGCCTCCGGGTGGACGGGGCGTCGGCTGACTTAGCGAAGAATCCAGGCAGTCACGCACCTCAACAAAGTTCCGCTGCCCATGCGGCGCGCTAAATTCCACAGAAACGGCTCCTGGGAAGTTCGCAGGACCCTAAATGCAAAAGGCGAGCGCTGATGGGTGCCGCAAGCCCTACGCTGCGAGCTCCGGCTTCGTCGCAGCCGCCCAGCCCGCCGGCTTCAGCGTGTGGTTGATCAGGTATGCGACCACGCCGCCGCCAACGACGATCAGCCCGAACAAGAACGAACTCATGCCGAGCACAACTTCGTGTTCGCTGCGGACGATGGCAAATCCGAGCAGCAAAACTGGAGGAATGCCCACCGCAATCGCCCCAAATAGGCCGCCCGGCACGCGGAACGGGCGCTTCAATTCCGGTTCGCGAATGCGTAGGAAGACTAAAGCCACAAATTCGAGGGTCAGGCTGGCGCCGTAAATCATGATGTCGAGGGTGACCAGGCGTTCGAATCCGAGATTCAGCGCCAGGCCCCAACCCACCGCCAACGCCAGAATCGCGACCCAGGGCGCGCGCGATTTCGGATGCAGCTTGCCGAAAACTTTCGGCAGCATGCCATCCTGAGCCATGGCCAGCGGCAGCCGGGAGTAGCTCATGACGAGCGCATTGAACATGCCGAAGCCGCTCATCATGCCGCCCGCCACGAGCGCGATCCGAAGTACGGGACCGCCCATCAACTGGGCGATATCGGCCCACGCGCCGGTTTCCCAGGCGCTGGCGGGAAGGCCGGTGATCCACATGGCGGCAAACGGAAGAACGTATGTAATGCAGACAATGACCACCGCGGCCAGCATGGCGCGAGGATAAGTTCGCTGCGGACGCTCCACTTCGGTGGCGATGGTGGAGGCGTTGTCCCATCCCATGTAGTTCCACATGCAGATGAGCAGGCCGCCGAGAATGTCGACGTTTGAAGTAGTTGGTTTGGTAACCGCATTTGCCAGCGCGTGAATCTTGAACGGCGCCAGCACAAAGATGGCCGCAAACGGCGCTGACAGGGCGAAGAACAGCCACAGCGAAGTCGTCGAGACGACCTTCACCCCCATGATATTAAGGATGGCGCAGACGATCACCACGCCGAGCGCAACGGCCACGCCGCGATGGTTCTCCTGAAAATAAGGGAACATGCGCGTGAGGTAGGCGACAAACAGCGTGGGATAAATCGCCATATCGAAAATGGACGCTACCAGAGACAGCCAGGCTTCCTGAAATCCCCAGAAATTCCCCATCGCGCGGCGCACCCAGGCGTAGTAGCCGCCTTCAAAGGGCAGCGCGCTTGAAAGCTCTCCGATCATGAACGCGGTCGGCAGGCTCCAAAGAAGCGGGGTCAGAAGCAGGATGAGAATCCCTTTGCCATACCCGGCGCCGTGCACGATGTCTTCAGTGCCATAGGTTCCGCCGGAGACCATAAAGAAGGTTGCGGCGACCAGGGGCCACAGCGTGAGGCGAATAGACTTTTTGCGGGGCGCGGCAGCGAGCGAACGCTGCGAAAGGTTAGAGGTTGCGGTAGCTGTTGCCAATTTCTATGGCTTCCTCCTCAGGCGACTCACTCTCACCACCGCGTCTCCGGAGTTTCGGAAAAACGACGTTCTGTTCGCGGCTCCCAGGGTGCACGGCGATTCCCGGGCATTTTCGGCGAAGTTAGTTCGCATGTGTGAGATTACGGGAAATTCGCGAAGATGCAAGAATATTCTTGAAAATTTTTGTCAAGGAGAGCGGTACGGGGGTAATCGTGGCGAGAGACTAACTCAGTCCTTTCGAAGATTTCTGCGGGCATCAGCTCGAACCGTTCCCATGATCGCCCCAAGGAAAACCCCGAGCGCCACTCCGAGGGCGACGCCAAGTTTTAACGTGAGTCCAAGATGATAGAGGTAGAGTCCGCCGAGAATGCCGATCACCAGCCCGATCACGAACCATAAAGGATCGGCAGGACGTCGGTTGTTATTGCGGATGTCCTCACGGATCAGTCCGAAAGCGCCGCCCAAAACGATCCCGAGCGCCAGCCCCAGCCCGATTTGATGAAAGTAGATTCCAGGAATTACGCCAATCGCAAAACCAATCGCCGCCCAAAGAGGATCCCCTGGTCTTCCTGCGCCGGGCATTACACCTTACTCCAAAGCTCCTCCCTCGGGTCCTCAGGATTCAGCTTAGCCAACTCCCGCAGCAGTTCTTTCGTCTTCTCGTCGCGAGGCATGGGCACGGTAATCTTCACTTCGACAATCTCGTCGCCCCGCACTCCGTCTTGAGTAGCCGAAGGCACGCCCTTCTCCCGCAGCCGAAGCTTCTGGCCCGACTGCGTCCCGGGAGGAATCTTCAGCATGCTGCGGCCGTCAATCGTGGGCACTTCAATCTTCGATCCCAGCGCCGCTTCCACCGCCGTCACCGGCACGGTGATGTAGATGTCGTCGCCTTCACGGCGGAACAGTGGATGCTCATCTATGCGGATGATCACGTAGAGATCGCCGACCGCTCCGCCCCGTAGCCCGGCATTGCCTTTGCCCGCGATTCGAATCCGCTGCCCGTCGCGGGTTCCGGCCTTGATGCGGATCTCCAGCGGCGCGGTGCGCTCGACGGTGCCCTCGCCATGGCAGACCGGGCAGGTCGAAATATTCTTACCCGTCCCATGGCAGCGCGGGCAGGTGACGTTGAACTTCATGCGGCCACCGGTCTGTTCGATCGTCCCTTTGCCGTGGCACTGCGGACATTGTCCCGGAGCCTCAATGTATCCGTTGCCGTGGCAGTTCCCGCAGACATCGCGCCGGGCAATATTCAGCTTCATCACTCCGCCCCGGATCGCCGTCCAGAACGGCACGTTGACCTGGTATTCAAGATCGCTGCCCGGTTCCGGACCCTCGTCGGCCGCCTCACCGCGTCCGCCGCCAGTGAAAATGCTGGAGAAGATATCGCGGAACCCTCCGCTGCTCGATCCCTTGCGTCCGCCACCGCGCGCCCCTTCAAACAGATCGGAAAAGTCGAAGCCGCCGAAATCGACGTTGCCTTGTCCGCCCGTCCGGCCTCCCGGGAAGCCTCCGGAAAAGTCGCCGGCCCCAGGCTGTCCGCCGCCGCGCGCGTAGGCCTCCGCCGTGGCCGGATCGATATTGTCGGAATAGAACCCGAGCTGGTCGTAAATCTTCCGCTTCTTGGGATCGCTGAGAACGTCGTTGGCCTCGGAAAGAGTCTTGAACTTTTCTTCAGCGGCTTTGTCCCCAGGATTGACGTCAGGATGGTACTTGCGTGCAAGTTTGCGGAACGCCTTGCGGATCTCGTCGGTGGAGGCGGACTTCTTTACGCCCAGAACGCCGTAGTAGTCTTTGTCTTTGGTTTGGGTGGCCATGTTAGCCGTCAGCAATCAGCCATCAGCATTCAGCCCTTCATTCTAGCGCTTGCGTTTGCGGCGGCCTTCGAGTTTGCTCAGGAGAGCACACTCTAAATTACTGCTCAAAAATAAAAATTCTGAGAACTGAGAACCGGGAACTGAGAACTGGGTCCTCAGTTCACTACTTCCTTCTCTTGCTCATCCACTGACACGGTGAACGCCTCAAACGGCGAGGCATCTATCGACACGGGAATCCGCTGCACTCCGGTCGCCGTCGGAGCGGAGCAATACCAGCGTCCCTCTTCCGGGACGAAGTGCACGAAAAACATCTGTCCATTGACTTCGAATCTCAATTTGCTTTCCTCTTCCTCAGAACCCCGAAAACACCACTCACTTAAACCCCAATGTCGCCCATTTGTAGCGCCACAGTTTTGAACCCGTGCGACATAATGCTAAGGAAATGCTAGCGTTTCCTCTGCGCTCCCTTAAGCTGAGGCCTCTCTTTCCCCTCAACTCTCACTTCGAGCTCCACGTAACCCTCAGCCTGAAGTCTGATGAGCTCGTGCTGCGCGTGTGACCGGAGAGCATAGCCTCCATCGATCTTTCGGAATTGATCGTCAGTGGCCTTTTTGCCGAATATGCGGTATCGCTTGGTCATCCTTCCTGTCTCAGAATCGAATCTCATAGGTCGTTTGCCCGCTGCGCACAACGGTTATAAGGAGACCATCACGAAGCAGAGCGTCTAGGACGGCATCAAGGAATCTCGGCCGGTCATAGTCGAGAAACTCGCGAAGCTCTCTGGACAATTCTGCTTTTATCTCGATCGACGTGAGGCCCGGACGAGATCTGACAGCTTGCAAGACGCCTGACTTAAGCTCGCTCGCTTTCTCTGAATAGTATCGCCCTTGAACTTCAGCATCGACGCAGTGCATCTTCTTCGTCTCCATCTGCCGGAAGGGCGCGTTTTCGGCGCCCCCAGTTAGAAGCCAATAGCTAGAAGCTCACTTCTTGTCTTCGACATCCACGTACTCAGCGTCAATCACTCCCTCGTCTTTCTTCTTGCTCTCGCCGTTGCTGCCGGAGGCTCCATCTGGCCCGTCGACTGGGCCCGCGCCGTTCGCGCCCGATGCCGCGCCGGAACTTGCCTGCGTTGCCTTGTACATCTGCTCCGCTAGCTTGTGCGATGCCGTGGTTAGCCGCTCGCGCGCCGAATCCATCTGCGACTTGTCGCCGCTTTCGATGGCTTTCTTCGCGTCCGCCAATGCGTTCTCCACGTCTCCGCGCTCCGTGCCCGAGATCTTGTCGCCATGCTCCTTCAGCATCTTCTCGATGTTGTAGACCATCGAGTCGAGCTGATTCTTGGCTTCGATCTCTTCGCGCCGCGTCTTGTCTTCGGCCGAGTGCGCGTCGGCTTCTTTCGCCATGCGCTCCACTTCTTCCTTCGACAAGCCCGAAGACGAAGTGATCGTGATCTTCTGATCCTTGCCCGTGGCCATATCTTTAGCGGTCACGTTCAGGATGCCGTTCGCGTCAATGTCGAACGTCACTTCGATCTGCGGCACGCCCCGAGGCGCCGGAGGCAAACCGGTCAGATGGAACTTGCCCAAAGTCCGGTTCTGCGCCGCCAGCGGACGCTCGCCCTGCAGCACATGGACTTCAACCGAAGTCTGACTGTCGGCTGCCGTCGAAAACGTTTCCGTCTTCTTCGTCGGAATCGTAGTGTTCCGCGGGATCATTGGTGTCGCAACCCCGCCCAGCGTTTCGATCGACAGGGTCAACGGAGTAACGTCCAGGAGCAGCAGGTCTTTCACCTCGCCCCCAAGCACGCCGCCCTGAATCGCCGCGCCCACTGCCACGACTTCATCCGGGTTCACGCCCTTGTGGCCTTCGCGTCCAAACAGTTCTTTTACGATCTGCTGAATGCGCGGCATGCGCGTCTGTCCGCCAACCAGCACCACTTCATTAATCTTGCTGGCATCGACGCCCGCATCTTTCATGCACTGCTTCGACGGGCCGACCGACCGCTGCAAAATGTCTTCGACCATCGATTCGAGCTTGGCCCGTGTGAGCTTAATGACCAGGTGCTTCGGACCGGAAGCATCCGCCGTGATGAACGGCAGATTGATCTCGTGCTCCATGGTGGTCGAAAGCTCAATCTTCGCGCGCTCCGCCGCGTCGCGTAGACGCTGCAAAGCCATCTCATTGCCCTTACCGCGCAAGTCGAGGCCTTCGTTTTTCTTGAATTCATCAATCAGCCAATCCACCAGCCGCTGATCGATGTTGTCGCCGCCGAGGTGCGTGTCGCCGTTGGTGGCCTTCACCTCGATGACGCCTTCGCCCACTTCCAACACCGAAATATCGAACGTGCCGCCGCCAAAGTCATACACGGCGATGGTCTCGTCCTTACCCTTGTCGAGCCCATAGGCCAGCGCGGCGGCGGTCGGCTCATTGATGATTCGCTTCACGTCAAGGCCGGCAATCTTGCCCGCATCCTTAGTAGCCTGCCGCTGTGCATCATTAAAATAGGCGGGCACGGTGATGACCGCCTCGGTGACTTTCTCGCCGAGATAGTCTTCCGCCGCCTTCTTCAGTTTTTGCAAAATCATCGCGGAGATCTCGGGCGGGGTGTACTTCTTGCCCTGCGCCACGATCACCACGTTGTCTCCATCGCGCTCAACTTTATAAGGGACCATTTTCAGTTCTTCGCTAACCTCGTCGTAGCGGCGTCCCATGAACCGCTTGATCGAGTAAACGGTGTTTTCAGGATTGGTGATGGCCTGCCGCTTGGCGACCTGCCCTACCAGCCGTTCCCCGGTTTTTGTGAATCCGACGACCGAAGGCGTAGTCCGGCCGCCTTCTTCATTAGGGATAACCTTGGGCTCTCCGCCCTCCATAACCGCTACGCAGGAGTTGGTCGTGCCAAGATCAATTCCAATAATCTTTCCCATAACGCATCCTCCAAAATAGATAAGTGCTTTAAAATCAGTGTGATGATGATTACGCTCTCGGCCATGCTATAACCTGAGCGAATCGTTGTCAAGGTTTAGATGCGGCGGATTGAGCTGGAGATGCTGATTGTGCTCCGTAAATGCCCTCTCGGGATGGCTGGCCGATTCTGGGGAGCCTTGTTAGAACGGCTCATATATTGCCGGGATCAGCATTATATCCCCTGGATAGTACCCCACTTGCTGCTTCAGCCCCTCGCCAGAAATAGAAAGGAAATTACAAGCAAGAGGCAGCCGCGTCAGCAGTTGCCAACGGCTTTATCATTGCTTCATCAATTACGCTACGAAGCATTGTTCAAATGGCTTTCCACCGTGTACCCAGAGCGAATCATCTTGAACGCCTCTTTTGAGATTGCCCCGAGGAGCCCCCTATTAACACGCAAGATATTCCAATCGCTCAGACATCGAACAAAGGTCGCCTACATCACAAAGAAATCCATTCTCACCGTCGATGATGACATCTTCAGCGCCGCTCACCCTCGTCACAACCGGAACGACCCCAAAGGACATCGCCTCTAGCATTGCGATCGATAGACCCTCTGATTCGGAAGCGAGTACAAGAACGTCGTAGTTGGGGTATATTCGCGGCATTTCGGCGTGCTGTACTGCGTTTAACAGGCGAACCCGCGAGTACATTTTTGCCGCTTCCATTAGCTCGTCTTCGTCGGGACCCGTTCCGACAAAGTCGAGAGAGTAGTTCACGCGTCGTTCCTCCATATATTTAATAAGCGTTATGAAGTCTAGAATCCGCTTTTGTGTAGTGCACCCCAGTAGAACTGGACACGGAAGTTAGTTAGGCTTGGGGCCTCCGCCAGGAGGCGAGAATGCCGAGAAAGCCGAAAGTCCAGAGGACTGCGGAAGAGAAGTGGCAGATTGTGTTGGAAGGTCTGAAGAGCGGCAACGTGGCTGAGACCTGCCGCAAGTACGAGATCGCGCCCACGCTGTATTACCGCTGGAAAGACGAAGTAGAAGAGGGAGCCAAGGCTGCGCTTGGGGGGAGAAGCGCAGCCGCGCGGCCCGATGCCGAGCAGGAGAAACGGATTAAGCAACTGGAGCGGGCGCTGGGCCGATCGCACTTGCAGATCGAGATTTTAAAAAACGTGCTGGGCGAGTGAGCTGCGGGCCAGCTCATTCGTCGGCACGGGAGTTGGTGGCCCAAGGGAACGAAGCGAAGCTGGTGGCGGAGACGCTCGCCATCAGCCGGTCGAGCCTCTACTATCGGCGCAAACCGCGCGCCAGCCGTGCCGATCGCTCGCGGGACGAGGAGATCATCACGGCCTGCGGTGAGAAACCGGCCTACGGTTATCGTCGCGTGGTCTGGTGGTTGTGGCGGCATCACGGGTTGGTGGTCAATGGCAAGCGGGCGCTGCGTGTCATGCGAGAACGCGGACTGTTAGTGCGTCAGCGCCGCTTTCAAATCTCGCGCAGAAAGGACTGGGGCAAGGTGGAAGCACCGCATCCGAATCACGTCTGGCAGTCGGACATGACCAAGGTCTGGGCCGGGCCCAGTGTGGGCTGGGCGTATCTGGTCTCGGTGATCGACTGCTGCACCCGCGAAATCGTCGGCTGGGATCTGAGTCTGCGTTGTCGTACGGAAGAAGCTCTGGCGGCGCTCAACCGCGCCGTGTTGGAGGTTTTGCCTTTCGGTTCTCGTGGAACGGGTTTGACTTTGACGACTGACAACGGCACCCAGTTTACCTCGGCGCGCTATGTCGAAACTCTGAACCAGTTGGGCATCACGCACCGGCGCACGGCCTACAACCATCCCGAGGGCAACAGTTACATCGAACGATTCCATCGCAGCTTGAAAGAAGAGGAGGTGTGGCTCAACGAATACCAGAACTTCGACCAAGCGCAGCAGAGCATTGCAGGCTGGATCGAGGAGTACAATCACGACCGTCCGCACCGCGGACTCCACGGACAAACCCCGCACGACGCTCGTGCCCGGTTCGCCCTAACCCTTACTTCAAACACGGCCCCTTGTGTCTAGTTTTGCGGGGTGCACTACACTCGGTTTCAGCACAGCGAGCGGACCAGGCAATCGAGGACTTGCTCGACTTGCGAATCACTCGCTATCCCCACTTCGTTTTGCTGCCCCGGATTTGGCGGCTCCGTCACGATTTGTCCGCGTATGATGCGGCCTACGTCGTGCTTGCAGAAAAACTCGGGGCTCGACTGGTTACAAGTGACGGCCGGCTCGCATCTGCATCCGGTCACACCGTGCCAATCGAATTGTTTTGATTCGACTGTGTAAGTTGTGGGTACCACCCGTAACTTTTTTCTTGCCGGGGGTGCCCCAGCTCTCGAGCTCTTCGAGACCTGGGTTCCACGGTCGTGACAATCTGGTGATTTGTATGACATCATTCACTTGCTACCGGCGAGGTTTTTTCGTACCCTAATTCGATGGAAGTACACTTCACCCCCGAGCAGCAAGCGCAGATTGCGCAGGTCGCCAGTAAAGCAGGGACGGTACCCGAGCGCTTGGTCACGAATGTTGTCGTGCGTTATCTCGCCGAAGAAGCCCGCTTTCTGGCCGCTGTGGAAAAAGGACTAGCAGCAGCCGAGCGCGGCGAGTTTATTGAAGAAGAAGAAATGGACGCTCGCCTTGAAGCCATGTTCAAGGCTTGACGCGCGTCCGCCCGATGCGCATCCGATGGACCGTCCCCGCCGCTGATGACCTCCAGAACATAAAGAACTATCTGCAACAGAACTACCCGCATTTCGCAGAACCGACTGTGCGAGCAATCTACCAGCGTATCCGCCTTCTGAAAACCTCACCGAACCGAGGCAGGCCCGGCCACCGGAGCGGCACAAAAGAACTGGCGCTTACGCCGCTCCCTTACGTTGTGGTCTATTCCGTGAAAGCCGAAGCTGTCGAAATCCTGCATATCTACCACGGTGCGCAGGACTGGCGCTGATATTTGCGTCGGCTCGGTCAATCCCGCGCCTTCTTTCGCTCCTCGATCATCACCTTCCGCAGAGCCCGGTTGATGCGCGTCTGGTAGCCCCGCCCCGCTCGTTGGAACCACGCCAGTACGTCGGCGTCCAGCCGCAGTGTCACCGGCCTCTTCACCGGCTTGTACATGCCGGCCCACTCCTCCGGCAGGTACCGCGGACGCCTTCTCCACCCCTCAGAAGCCTCAATTCCGGCCACTTTCCGGGGTGCCTTCGTTCGTTTCGTAACTCGTTTGCGTTGTTTCATTTTACTCCTATTGTACGTACATAAACATCGTAACACATATACACGTACAACGTTCCACGTGAAACACTTCGCACTTTTGCTTTCCAGGTCTTAGGCGGGTGGCCTACATCTTCGGCGCGCCGCCCATCCCTACAATCTTCCGTAGCCATTCCGGGGACCCGTTCCGTGCTGTTGTCTTTTTTGCCTCGGACAGGGCAGCCTCCTCTTCCTCCAGTGATGCGCCGATCCCGAATGAAAAATCCGTTCCTTCGATGGTTTGGATGCGACCCTCGGCGTAGACCTGAAACGACTCCCTAAAAATCTGCCTGGCTTTCAAAAGTTTGGCGCTCAAGTCCTCGCGGGACTCTCCCTTGCATAGGAATTCATCCCCCTGGTCGTGGTATGCGTCCAACCCAACGGCGATGAGTATCTGGGCAAGTCTGCGTAAGAGCGCATCCCCGGCGATTTGACCGTAAAAGTCATTGAAAACCCGCATCAGGTCAACGTCGGCCATGGCTGCGAACGGACTCGCTTTCCCTTCGTCAAAGGCCTGACGGTTGGGCAATCCAGTGAGCGCGGAGATTAACACGACGCGCCTGACAGGTTCCACAATCTGCGCAGCCGGCTGAACGTCTCGATGAAGCGAGATCGCAGCTTTCGCCTCTTCCAGGCTCGAAGAGATACCGCTCTCCACCATGAACGCGGCGAGGAAGGCTGGGGAGCGAGAGATGCCGTACTTGCAGTGGATCAATATCCGGTTGCCTTTGTCCGTCTGTTCTTGCAGCCAAACCAAAGCTTCCTTCACATGCTCGGGATAGACGACTCCGGTGTCGGGGGCCGGAATCCACTTGTACGCCTTGCCGGGATGTTCCGGACTTTGGTCTCGACCCGGCGGCTTGTAGGCGTCGGCGCCGCGAACGTTGAGGATTGCCGTGATCTTTTCGGGATTGTTGCGGACGAGGTCGTCTGCGTCTTGCTGACTGCCGAGCCACAGGTTGTTGATGATGTGGTCCATTATGCTGGTCTTAGTGTGCCCTGTGCTGGAATCGCCGCATAACAATTCTCACTTAGTGTAAACGCGTCTGCGACCGCGGATGATGCCTCTGTTTTATATGCCGGGCCAGCTACCGACCTCGCGAGAGCGCTCGTCGGTAGTCGTCTGCGGTTGTGCGATAGCAGGGCAATGCGTTGTTGCGGTCGCTGACGGTCGATGCCAGTGCATCGCCTGAGTGGTGGGACGCGGGAGGGCCGTTTTCGCCTTCAGGCCAAGCCATTTGCATGAGGCTTTCGTCGCATGTTGAATCTCTTGTGACTCGGAGCTTATGGACTTTCAATTCATAGGAAGCGTACTCCGACAATCGCTGTTGATAGGGAAGAAACTCGTAAACCAGCTTGATCAACTCCGACTCATTATTATTTAGCCACTTCTCTGCAATGAAAACCTCGAAGCTGGAGAAGTAGGATGAACGGGAAGGTGCCAATGTCAAACTAATCACGCGGAGCTGCACGTCTTGAAAAATCGGATGCTTTCGGTCGCTGCCGGCCGGGGGCACGGACGAGGCGGATATATCTTTTGCGAGGGTCGCGCCGCTTGGTTTGCCGCCTGGTTTAGAGTTGGCGTCTTTAGAGTTACCGTCGCGGTGGGCTGACGCCGGGGGCAATACATCTTCTGCACGAGCGCCGGCCAGCGCGCTATCCCGTACCCGTCCTGCCGCACCCGAGTTGCCTCCGGCTCCGAACTGGACTGATGGCGGAGGGGGCACAACCTGTGAATCGGCTTCACCCAGAGAGCTAATCCGTCCGCCTCCGCTATAGCTCCCTGCGTTTTCCATGGATGGGGCAGGAGGCACAACCTGGGAACCACCGTAGGCTAGCGAATTAGCTCGTGCTCCTGCAACAGAATTGCCTGCGCCCTCGAGCGACGGGGGAGGCGGCACAACCTGAGAAAGCCCATTGCCCAGCGCAATACTACTGGCCCTTGCATCAAGTTTACCCCGGTCCTGAATTGACGATGGAGGGGCCACGACCTGTACACCGATTTTGGAAGGGACGCCTGTCGCTCCGTAGGTGAGGACCGCACGATCGTTGAGCGATGGCGGAGGCGGCACGATCGAGATGTCAGCGGCTCGTGCAGAACGACCTCCGAGCTGAGTGGCGTCGATGACACCGGCACTCTTCATCGAGCCACGTACTTCGGGGGGCGGCGGGACGACTGCCGCTCTGGGGGCGTTTATTCTCCGTAATCCAGAACCGCCGCTGAGATCCGGAGGAGGTGCTACGACGGAAAAATCAAGCGGATGGGACTGGCGAGTTCCGGTTCCATCAATCTCGGGGGGCGGCGGCAAAACCGCAACGCCGAGTTCCGGTTTTCGGGAGCGGTCGATTCTGAACACCGGCATCGCAGGAGGCGGCGTACTCAATGCGTCTAGCTTTTGTCCATCGTCTGTAGCGCGAGAGCCTGAGCCCGCGAATGGGTCATGTTTACGACCGGCAGTGTTACGACCAGCAGTGTTACGACCAGTTTTGATGACTTCCTGAGGTGCGGGTGTGTGCTGCCGCATCGGATGCACTGCCGGAGGACTACTTTCGTGTGCGGGAAAAGACTGAGAAAACGGGTAGTAGGTGACGTGTGCTTCGCGAATCGATGGCGGGGACACGAGCATTTCTTGCGGCCAAATTCTTGATAGGCCTGACAACATTCCTACCACCACGAGGTGCAAGAAAACGGACTCGATAAACCGTTTCCAAGGAATAGGAGAGTCGACGAGGACGTCGTTCCAACCATGCATCTGGCTCGATGAGGCAGCCACGCGCGCCGGTGAGCGCAGCGACACCATATCGGCAAGGTTTCGGAAGAAGACGCGGTACGCGGGCTCCAACGAGACCAGCAGTGTGATGTCAGGATGGCGATTGAGCTGAACATCTACATTCGATACATTCGAACCTACCTTCGAACCTACCTTCGAACTGTGGATTGGCGCCTCGCTCGGCAAGTTTGCTGACGAGCCGACCCAGGTGGCCAGTTGCTGCAACGTCTTGAGATGGTGATCAGTGAAAACACCGGGAGTGTCGGAAAAAACCTCCAAAATTCCAAAGATGTCATCATTATTACTGCCATTGCTATAGACAGGAACGACTGCCAGCGCGCGGATTCCGATTGCCTGAGAAATCTGAGAGTCAACACGGCCATCGGTTGCGATGTCATCACAGCGTAGTGATGCTCCCGAATCCAGACACTGCTTAGAGATTCCGGAGGTGGTGTCGACCAGAGCACCGAGAGGCGGCGCTCCCTCGCCCGATCTTGCGCGGCAAATTGTTCCTTGCTCTCCCCGGAACGCGATTGCAGATCCACTCGCGCCTGTCAGAATCTTTGCCAGCTCCACAATATTAGTAACAAGTCTCTGGAAGTCTGAGTCGTGGGTCGAACGGTCGGGCCGCGGGAAAGGTAACAATTCTGCGGTAAGTCGGTCGCCGGCCACGGGCTCGGCCGCTGACACAGATGGGCTCCTCGAGACTGCGAGCTCGCGAGCGGATAGGCGTTGACGGGCCATAGGTGTACTTGCTGTTCGATCCGAGCGCCGCGCCCTGCGCCCCGTCTTCGGCGAGCCTGGGCGAGCCCGAATTGACGTATTCTAATCCAAACGTTGGCGTCTCAAAGTTAGTCCTTGCACTAGTCAGTAGTTGCGCCAGTATTGGGCTGAACAATAAGGACTTCGGTTCCTGAGCATCCATTGATTGGAACTCGCCCGCAGGAGGCGTATTTGCCTAGTCTACTGTGAGTCCGGTCATTAGTTATCAAGGAACTCACGGGGTAACACCCTTGGCAGCGTTCGGCTGCTACATTCTGACAAGCCATTCCCTACCACTTAGTCGGGTCATTTTCCCGTACCGGTCAGGGAAGCTTTCCCACTCCAGACAGGCTGATGAACTGGCTATCCCCCGGAGCATTGTCTGAGATCACGATTGTGGCGCTGCGGGTCCCTTCGGCTTTTGGGGAGAACTCTACGCTGATGGTGCACCCCGAAGCCACAGGGATTTGCGCCGGACAAGAATTCGTTTGCACAAAGTCCCCGGGGTCAGTGCCGCTGACTGCGATGCCCGTGATTTTCAAGGGCGCGCTGCTCCGGTTCTTCAGGGCAATCGACCTCGCTTTACTATTGCTGCCAATGGTCTGTTTCCCGAAGGAGAGCGTGTTCGGAAACAGCCCTATCTCTGGAGTATTCAACAGAACCGAAATCGAATTCCCGGCTCCGCCGCCGAAGTTCCCAACGGCCAGATCGAGAGCGCCGTTTCCCGTCAAATCCGCTGCGGTGAAACCAAATGATGAACCGAATCTCGAATACTCATAGTCAAGCAGCGTCGGGAAGGTCCCATCTCCCTTGCCCAGCATCAGCGTAATCGTGTTGTCAAAATTGTTGGCCACGGCTAAGTCCGGCTTGCCATCCCCATTTAAATCACCAACAGCCAACGCAGTTAAACTCGGATGTCCCACGTTATAGACCCTTTGAGTTTGGAATGTTCCGTCCCCGTTACCAAGCAGAACAGAAACGGTACTACCAGAATTGTTGCTCACTGCGAGATCGAGCCTTCCATCGTGGTTCAGATCCGCATCGACGATTGCGATTGGCCCCTGTCCTGCGGAGTAGTCCACATGGGACTGGAACGTCCCGTCTCCTTTGCCGAGGAGAATGGATACGGACCCCAAACCTGCTCCAGCAACTGCCAAATCAAGCTTTCCGTCATGGTTGAAGTCGCCAACGGCTACTGCCATGGGATTCGGCGCCGTTGCATAATCAACAGGGGGCTGAAACGTGTCGTTTCCGTTCCCAAGGAAGACAGAAACGGTGCCGGGAGAGTTTCCGTTTGCGACGACGAGATCGAGTTTTCCATCGCCATTGAAATCGCCCACGGCGGCCGAGACAGGGTAGCCGTTTACCGCGTACCGGACAGCAGCCTGAAAAGTGCCGTCAGCGTTGGCGATGAGGATGGAAATAGATCCAAGTGTTGAGCAGGGCGGGAAGATGAGTGTGCAGCCTTCATCGGCAACGATGAGGTCGTCTCGTTTGTCGCCGTTCAAATCGGCAGCAATAATGGCCCGCGGGGACGTGCCGACCGCGTAGGACACCGCGGATTGAAAAGTACCATTGCCCTTGGCTAGGAATACGGAGACAGTGTCGTCTGCCCGATTCGCGACCGCCAGATCGAGTTTGCCGTCTCCGTTGAAATCGCCAGCAGTCACCGACATCGGGACCGAACCGCCGATGTAGTCCGCAGAGTTAGTGAAGGTACCGTCACCGTTACCTAGGAGCACCGCGACAGAATTGGCCGCCGTGGCCATAACCAGGTCAGCTCTGCCGTCGCCGTTGACGTCTGTCGACACGACCGAAAAGGGCTGCCCGCCCGTGTTGTAATCGACATATGGCTGAAATGTGCCGTCACCTTTTCCAAGCAGGACCGATACGGTAGGAACGGGAGGTCCTCCGGCGAAGCCGTTCGACACAGCAAGGTCCAATTTGCCGTCTCCGTTGAAATCGTCTGCAGTCAGTCCTCCGGCGTCAGAGCCACCTACGGCATAATCCACGTGGGACCGAAAGGTTCCATTGCCGTTGCCAAGCAGTATAGATACCGTGCTACCGCCGCAGTTTGCCAGATCCAGCTTTCCGTCTCCGTTGAAGTCTCGCGCAATTAGAAACGATGAAACGTAGGCTCCCGTGCCCGTGGCGTAGTTGACCGGAGGTTGAAAGGTTCCGTCGCCATTTCCCAACAGAACGGAAATTACCATTAAGCCGGGATTGCCTATTGCGAGGTCGAGTTTGCCGTCTCCATTGAAGTCTCCTGTTGCGATCGAGAAGGTCCCGCCATCCATCGGATACTCGATAGCCGGTGCGAAAGTTCCATCTCCGTGGCCCAGAAGGATGGAAACCGAGTTGTTCGAAGGTCCTGTGACACCGTTCGAATTGACGGTCGCAATGTCGAGTTTGCCATCACCATTGAAATCTCCGGTGATGACACGCTGTGGCGGATTCCGAGTCGGCAGGACTGCGGCTGATTGAAAAGTGCCATCCCCGTTGCCGAGCAGAATCGAGACGGTCAAGTCAGAAACATTCGCAACCGCAAGATCGAGTTTTCCGTCATGGTTGAAATCGCCAGCCGCCACGGAAACGGGACCCTTCCCCGTGGCGAACTCCTTCTTGGGAGCAAAAGTACCGTCACCTTTCCCTAGGAGGATTGAAACCGTGTTGTCCCCGGAATTGACAACCGCAACGTCAGTCTTGCGGTCACGGTTGAAGTCAGCCACGATAGCCGATCCGGCTCCGATACCGGTCGGAAAATCTGCCCTCCCGAAGACGAACTTTTGAGCCGCGGCTTTCGAACCGAACACCCCACAACAAACCAGGAACATTAGGCAATAAAGGCTAGGGGTGGATCTAGACTGTTGGTTATCGCGGTGCATGAACGCCTCCTTGAATTCCTGAGAGAGGTCGAGCGTTGCGAACTCGGGGAAGTCAGCAGCTAAAACGCGGCCAAAAGGGAACAAACAGCAATGCGCTCGCGTATGCTCTCACCGATCCAGAGGGCTGTCAAGATCGTCCGCTACTCGGAATATTCCTCATCCAGCAAGAAGGTGTGGACCGGGAGAACCAATAGGGAAGGCTGGTCTAGGACCAGCACATTGGCATCGGGCGATTATCGAGTTGAGGTTGACGGATGGGGTAGCACGACTGTCCGAGTAAATCCAGAGCTAGACAAAGGCCATATTCAGATTGGGGAATGGCATGTCCTGCTGATGGACAATGGCTGCGCAGGCAGTGCGCATATCGTGAACTGAAATGACTGCTACACTTCTGCACCGATACATTCTTTTTATCGCAGTTGGCGTAAAATCCCCATTACACCAACGGGCGGGTAGCCCAGATCCCCCACGCGGGCATAACGCCAGTCGTCCTTAAATGTTGACAGAGGAAAACCGGAGGTTCCCAAGTTTGCGCGCTTCGAAACCTGGAATTCGACGGTCGTGTCAACCTTGGGGTTTTGTTCGGCGGAACTGAGCCTCCGCCGAACTATTGTCCTAACGGCCCGCTCACGGTGCCGATAAAGCCGGTTTTGTTGTCGAGCACTGCGAGGCGGAGTTCCTTGCCGCCGGCGGGAATGTCCATGTCGATCGGTACCATCATGCCGTGATCGACGATCTGCTGATAGGTTGCAGCGTCGAAAGTTCTATCCACCTTAATTGTGTGAGCCCCCAGACTCTTGCCGTCCTGCTGCAGAAGCGTGTTGGAGATTTGGAGATAATGATAAGTCAGGACTTCACCGACGGTCTGGCTTCTTTGCTGGTGTGGGTGTGAAATAGCGCACTGTGACATCATCCCCGATATATACCTCCCGATTTGCGACCCGACCATCGGCGGCCGGCTTCCGCTGCGGCGCAGGTGGGTGCGTGAAATAGCGCACCATAACATCTTCTCCGATGTAATCGACTTCGTTCGTCTCTACCCGCACACGCTGAACACTGGGCCTCGGAGCTTTCACGGACGCCAACGCGGGCTGGACTGAGGACGTGGCTTTCGCCGGGGCCTGTTCGAGCGGACCATCAAACTTCTGCACTGTAGCGGGGGATTCGCGCAGTTCCCTTGGACGGCGGAGATGCCAGTATCCTCCAACAGCCATGCCTGCCACGATCAGAGCGGCGGCGAGCCAAAGATACGAGGGGCGACGAACGCGGGATTCGGTTGGGGCCACGCCTTGCGGTTCGGCCGGCCAAGCCACCGGAGCTACAAAACGGTAG
This sequence comes from uncultured Acidobacteriaceae bacterium, assembly GCA_963789205.1. Classification (GTDB taxonomy): domain Bacteria; phylum Acidobacteriota; class Terriglobia; order Terriglobales; family Acidobacteriaceae; genus Acidiflorens. Next base: position 395,145 of record CAWBJV010000002.1, on the reverse strand, counting down.
CCCCGGCGGGGAACGGTTTCCAGAAACCGGGGATTGTCGGGCGAATCGTTCAGGGCCTCGCGCAGCTTCCGCACCGCCGTGTTCAACGCGTCGTCGAACCCCACAAACGTATCAGGTGACCACAGTTTCTGACGGATTTCTTCCCTCGTGACGAGTTGACCGGAACGCTCCAGCAACAGCGCAAGAATCCGAAACGGCTGCTCTTGGAGACGAATCCGGCTCCCCATCTTGGTGAGCGTTCCTTCTTGGAGATCAGCCTCGAAGGATCCAAACCGAACAAACCGGACTCCTGATCCGTTCTTCTGCAAGTCAGCCCCCGCCGCAGAATGCGAATAATACTAGCATGGCAGGTTAGAAATCTGAATAACTGCTTTTCCCTGCAGTGTGTTAGCTGGTTAGCCAAGATTCAGGAACAGTTTTGTTGCATCTTGCTCAGGGCTCCAGCACATTGGTCTGCTTTACAAACCGTTTCGCCGATTCGTCTGTTCAACGCTGGGAACAAGAGCGATTAAACAAACTTTCTGGGGGACCGGTTCAGCGAACGTCCCATGACTCACACCAGCCTTGCGCCGCTCTCGTTTTGGTCGTTTTGTTGTGAGGGTCGTCTGAATAACGGAGAGTGCGAAGGTCTGGTCACGCTTATGTCCCTGCAACTGTGCTTTTAACAGCCACATAACAATGCTTTAGCGCAACGAACGAACTATTTCCATTATGCAATCCTTTTTGTTTTGGATTCAGCAACCCTTCGGTGACTTCGGGGTTCCATTAAATTAGACGGGGGCGGTTTGGCTACATCCTCAATCCGCGTTCTGGTAATCGATGATTCCGAACTCTTTCGGCGGTTCGTTTGTTCGACCCTTCAAAACAAACTGGAACTGGGCACCATCGTCGAAGCCTCGGATGGAGTGGAGGCAATCGAGCTAGCGCAGGCACTTCAGCCGGACTTGATCCTGATGGATATTGGACTCCCGAAACTCAACGGAATCGAAGCCGCGCGGAGAATCCGTGAGCTGGCCCCGCAATCGAAGATCCTATTTTTCAGCCAGCAATCCTCGGTAGATATCGTGCAAGGGGCTTTCAGTGCGGGTGCATCGGGCTACGTGGTTAAGACGGATGCGGAAAGCGAACTACCGACCGCTGTGAGAGCAGTTCTTCGGGGTGAGAGGTTTGTCGGGAGCCGATTTGCGGGCCACAATTTCGCCGGAGCTTCGGAAGTGCCAACCCCCTGAAGCGCCCGAGGCAATCAGGTTTTCGCCCCTACAGCAGCGAGGGCTTCGACTCACGCCCAGTTTCGTAAGTCTGGCGACGGATCCCTCTCCTCATTGTCTCTACCCGTGTTGAACTATTGTCCCAACGGCCCACTCACGGTGCCGATAAAGCCGGTTTTGTTATCGAGCACGGCCAGGCGGAGTTCCTTGCCGCCGGTGGGAATGTCCATGTCGATCGGTACCATCATGCCGTGATCGACGATCTGCTGATAGGTTGCGGCGTCGAAGGTTTTGTCCACCTTAATCGTGTGTGCCCCAAGACTCTTGCCGTTGCCCCACACCGTTGCGTAGAGGCTCACATTCATCTTTTTGCTGCCGCCGGAGTCTTCCGCCGTCAGGGTGTGGGCATCCACGAGGAAAACGACCCGAATCTTGCCGGGGTCGGCGGGCTTGGCCTGTGCCATGAAGGAGATTTGGGTTGCGGGCGCATCAACCTCAAGAGCGGCGGCCACGTCCTGCTCGTAGTTGTGGTCTTTTACGGGACCGGGCTCAATCGCAAAGTATCCCTTCCGGTAGCGGAGCTGGGTATCGCCCTGAGCCACTTTCACTTTGATGTTGCGCATCTTTCCATCCCATTTTTTATTCTCGGGATAGTAGCCAAGCGAGTAGGAGGCTTTTTCGTCGGATGCCGCGAGCGCAATGCCCTCCTTGATCTCGTTTTGATTGATGTAGGCCTTGCCGCCGGTCTGTGCGGCCACTTCTTCCATTGTGCCCTGACTGGCTTGCAGGGCCGAAACTTGAATGATGGCTCGGTTGCTGATCGCGCTGTCGCTGTAGACAGAGCCTCCAGCGGAAGCGGAGCTTTCCATACCGCTGACCAGGCCATTGAGATCCACCGGGTAGATCGCGATGCTGGCGCTGGCTAACTGCGCTTCTGCTTCGCGGATTGCCTGGCCGTGCAGGTTGCGCTGCTCAGCGGCCATGGAACCTGCAGCGTTGACACTTACGGACCGCTGGCGACCCTGGCCGGGAAGATCTGACATCAGTTCCGCGTCGGTCACGCTGCGGTCTTCGGGGACCAAGTCGAACGGCAGGTTCGCGGTGAGCCACACCACATTCTTCCGGCCCGGCAGACCGCCCAACATCCGGGAGAGCGCGCGCATGGCATCGAGAGTGATCATGGTGCGGCGCTCGATGTTATAGCCGATCTGGAGATCAGCAAATGCCTGTAGCGCCAGCCCAGCCTGCGCAATACTGTCTGACACAGCCGTCCCTCTCGGTGCGTCCGCCACGCCATGGGATTCCGGCGCTGACGCGCCTGGGCCGAGAATCTGTTCCTGGGGCCGGAAATTCTTGATGGCGGTGAGAAGCACCTGAGGATCGCTCGTGAACTGCTGCAGCACACGCAAGCGATCCGTCAGCGTCACCACGGCCATCGGACGGCCGGACTGTCCCTGTTCCAACACATACTTCAGCATCTGGGAGCGTCCGTAAGTCTGATCCTTGAAAGGGGAATTCGCCGCGTCGATAAGCAATACAGTTGGAATGCCACCCGGGGTCAAATGCTCGGGATGGTTGGAAAAAACCCCGGCTGGCGTGGGTGTTGCGGCGGTGCGATTCGTAATGCCTGGTGGAACGAACACGGAAACCTTCTGCTTCTTGCCGTTTTCTTCGAGCGTGAAGTCTTCGGGCTTCAAGCCGGTGACTGGTTGGCCGTTCTTGTGGGTTACGACCACATCCACGACGACGAGACGGGTATTGGCGCGAATAGTAATGGTCGGAACGTCGGCTGGGGCTGGTGCCTGCTGGGCACTAAGAGTTGTCGGGCCGGTGGCCAGGTTCAAAATTAGAGCTGAAGCGAGTGCGGTCCTAAAGGGCAGGTTACACAACATAGAGCCTCCGGGGGTGCATCGGAACTGGGGGACTACCCGGAAATGTATCGTGTTTCGGACCCCGTGGCAAACCTAATAACCACAGAGGACACAGGGGTTCACAGGGGAAACGCCACAGAGAAAAACGGTGCTGCGTCACTCCCCTGTGAACAACGTTTGCCTGATGTGAAGGCGCTCCCTACAATAGAAGTTCATTCTGAAATCTTATGATCCATTTTCCAGTCCCCGAAGCCCTCACATTCGATGACGTGTTGCTCATGCCGGCGCATTCCGGAGTCGTGCCCGCCAACACGAACACGCAGACTCAGATCTCGCGCAACATTCGGCTGAACATTCCGATCATCAGCGCCGCCATGGACACGGTGACCGAGTCGCACATGGCGATTGCCCTGGCGCAGCAGGGAGGCCTTGGAATTATTCATCGCAACCTGACGATCGACCAGCAGGCCAATGAAGTGGACAAGGTGAAACGGTCGGAGAGCGGAATGATCGTCGATCCGGTCACCATGTCGCCGGATGCCAAGGTTTCCGATGCGCTGGAAGTCATGCAGAAATACAAAATTTCGGGTGTGCCGATCACGCTGAAAGATGGAAAACTGGTCGGCATCCTGACCAATCGCGATTTGCGCTTCGAGACGCGTTTCGATATTCCGATCAGCAAAGTAATGACCCAGAAGAACCTGATCACGGTGCCGGTGGGAACGACGCTGGAACAGGCGGAAGAGATCTTGCACGAGCACCGCGTCGAAAAGCTTCTCGTCGTGGACGACAAATATAACTTGAAGGGCTTGATCACGGTTAAGGACATCCAGAAGAAACTGAAATATCCCGGCGCCGCCAAGGACGATAAGGGGCGGTTGCGCGTTAGTGCGGCGATCGGGGCGACGGGTGATTTCCTGGAGCGTGCCCAGGAACTGGCGAGAGCGAAAGTCGACGTGCTGGCAATCGACAGCGCGCATGGGCATTCCACGCTGGTGATCGAAGCAGTCAAGAAGGTGAAAGCCAAGTTGCCGGAGGTCGAACTGATTGCCGGCAACGTAGCGACATTTGACGGCGCCTGCGATCTGGTGCGCGCGGGCGTGGACGGAGTGAAGGTCGGCATCGGGCCGGGCTCGATCTGCACCACGCGCATCGTAACCGGCGTGGGCGTTCCGCAGATCACGGCGATTGCCGAGGCAACGCGGGCCACGCGCGACTCGGGCGTTCCGGTGATTGCCGACGGCGGGATCAAGTATTCCGGCGATATCAGCAAAGCGCTCGCGGCGGGCGCATCCGCGGTGATGATCGGATCGATGTTTGCGGGGACGGATGAAAGCCCGGGCGAATTGATTCTGTATCAGGGCCGCACCTTCAAATCGTATCGCGGCATGGGATCGCTCGGAGCGATGGCAGCGGGTTCGAGCGAGCGTTATTTCCAGAACTCGGATGGAGATGCGTCGACGGCGATGCCTGTAATCGGCGAAGAGTCGAACCGCCTCGGTAAGTTGGTGCCGGAGGGAATTGAAGGGCGCGTGCCATATCGTGGTTCGGTGGCGATGATTGTGCACCAGATGGTGGGCGGCCTGAAGTCGGGCATGGGCTATTGCGGGTGCCAGACGGTGGCTGAGCTACAGCAGAAGGCGCGATTCGTACGCATCAGCGCCGCCGGCCTGCGCGAAAGCCACGTGCACGATGTAATGATCACGCGCGAAGCTCCGAATTACGCGGCGGAGTAAGGGAAGAGACCTATATTGACTGCGTCCCGTCCCAATCTGCTGCGCGCCTGGTGGCCGGCGAGCGTCTGGATCGGCCTGATTGCGTTTGAGTCCACCGATCTTTTCTCGGCAAAGAATACCGGTAGTGTGCTCTATACGGTGTTGACTCGTCTGTTCGGGGAGGTCGATCTCTACGACTTTCTCATCTTCCATCACTACCTGCGCAAGACCGGCCACGTGGTCGGGTACGGTATGTTGAGCCTTCTGCTGCTTCGGGGTTGGCGCGCGACATTTGGTCAAGGTCAAGCGTTATTGTGGCGCACGGCATTGTTGTCCTGGTTGGGGACCGCCTTTGTTGCGTCAATGGATGAATGGCACCAGAGCTTTATTCCATCGCGGACGGGAACGTGGCGGGATGCGGTGCTCGACAGCGTGGCGGGTTTGGTATTTCTGCTGGTCGCGTATTTCTGGTTGTGGCGATCGCCTGAGGTTGGCCCCGAACACCCTTAGAGACGAGCTTCTTTTGTGGATGAATAGGTCAGAGTCTTCACCACAGGGAGCACAGGGGGACACAGGGGAAGCCAGCTAACGCCAGCACGCAAGTTTGCTGGCGGTGCTGAGACAGGGGCGAGCCCCGTCTCTACCGGTCAGTTTTGCTTGGCGAACGGTGGGCTAGCAGGGCGAATGCTGAGACGGTCGCGATCCCTGACGAAAAATAGAATGGGACTGCTGGGCCGTAGACCTTCCACAGCGCTCCGGTGATTACGCTTGAGAGCAGCGTGGTGACGCTGATGCAAAACGAATAAATCCCGAGCGCTCGGCCCCGGACGCCGGTGTCCACGCTTTCGACGATCAGTGCCTTGAGCACGGCATTGGTGAGCGCATAGAAGAGTCCATAGAAGGCCATCGCCAGCCAGATCGCCAGATGTGATGGTGCGAGTGCGAAGACAAAATAGACGATGGCGAAAACGAGGTATCCGGCGGCGGCTATAGCCGAGCGCGAAAAGCGGTCGCTGAACTTGCCGGCCGGCCAGGATACCAACGTGAACATGATGTTGAAGACTAGTCCCAGCAGTGGGGCCCGGGAAGCTGGAATACCTATATTTCCGGCGCGCAGGACGAGGAACATGTCACTGGAATTTCCCAGCGAAAATAGTGTGACCACGGCAAGGACGTAGTAGAAGCCGATCGGCAATTTTGGGAGCCACTCGGATTTCGCGGATGCTGCCGAGCTGCGCTCGGTCTTGACGGGCGAGGACGCCCGTTGCTCCACTTGCTTACGAATCTCGCGGATTCCTACCCAGGCTACGATTACGCACAGGGCTCCCGGGATCGCGGCCCACGCGAATACGCCGCGCATGCCGAAACGCCCGATCACGGCCAGCGCCAGCAGCGGGCCGACGATGGCGCCGGCGGAATCCATGGCTTGAATCAATCCGTAGGCTGAACCGATGTTCGACTTATCGACCGAGTCGGCAACCATCACGTCGCGGGCGGTTCCACGTACGCCTTTGGCAAAGCGGTCGGCAAAACGAATGCCCAGAATTTGCCACCACGAAGAAACCAGTGCCAGCAGCGGCTTCACCGCGTTGGCCACGAAGTATCCGCCAACCACGATGGGCTTGCGGTGCGAAACCTTATCGGCCAGGTAGCCCGAGAAAAGCTGGGCAAAAGAAGCGACACTCTCGGCGATGCCTTCGATGATTCCAAGTTGCGCCGCTCCGGCGCCGATCGACGCGAGAAAGGCGGGCAGCACCCAGTACGCCATTTCACTGGCCGTGTCGTTGAGGAACGAAGTCAGGCCAAATGCGTATATATTCCTGGGGGTGGATTGGGAAAGCGGTGGGGGCGGCGTCTCCATGTCCGTTTATAAAAAATAGCATGGGCAGCGATGCGGACGGGGCACGGCACTGATGTCGGGCGCAATGTCCCGACGTTAATCGCGCTGCTTACTTTGGCGAGGCTCGACCGTCCACTAAGCTTGGCGCGTGACAAACCTGCGATGACAAACCTGTTATGACAAACCTGCAAGCAAACTTACAAACAGAATCTTCCGTTCTCCAACAGGACGTTAGCCTCAACGAGCACTCATGGTTTTCCGGTGGGATGGCCATAGCGTGTCTACTCGCGGCCGCCGCCGTGCTGCTGCAGATGGCGACCAATGGCCGCTATGGTTACTTTCGCGACGAACTTTATTACATTGCGACCAGCGATCATCTCGCCTGGGGCTACGTAGACTTTGCCCCGTTGGCCTCGCTCCTCCTGCACGTCAGCCGTTTTTTGTTTGGAGATTCCCTGCACGCAATCCGATTCCTGCCAGCGCTAGCCAATGGCGCCGAGATCCTGCTCACCGGTCTGATCACACGAGAACTCGGCGGCAAGCGGTTTGCGATGCTGCTGGCGTGCCTCTCAGTTCTGATGGCTCCGGTAATTCTTGGCAACGGCACCCGCTTTTCCATGAACCCGTTCGAGCCCTTGTTCTGGATGGGCAGCATTTACTTTCTGGTGCGCGCGATCAACCGTAATCGGCCGGAGTTGCTTGTGTGGTGCGGCGTGCTCGTCGGGCTGGGATTGGAAAACAAACACTCGACCGCGTTCTTTCTGGTCAGCCTCGTCGCTGGTCTTCTTATTACTCCCCAGCGTCGCTGGTTTCGCAGTAAATGGCTTTGGATTGCCGCCGTCGTCATCGTTCTGTTGAGCCTGCCCAACCTCATCTGGCAATACCAGCACGGGTTCCCGACCTGGGTCGATCTAAGCAATGTGAAGAGGACACATAAGAATGTGGAGTTACCGCCGCTTCAATTTCTGCTGCAACAGATCATGATGTTGCTGCCGGTCAGCGTGATCGTCTGGATGGCCGGGCTGGGTTTTCTTCTGTTCCATGCGCAAGGCAAACGCTACCGCGTGCTGGGAGTGACTTATCTGGTGTTCCTGGCCATCATGATGGCGCTGCACGGCAAGGACTATTACCTCGCGCCGATTTATCCCATGCTATTTGCCGCGGGCGGAGTGTTCTGGGAAACATTCATTGCCGCACACGCGAAGTGGCGATGGATGAAACTGGCATTGCCGGGCCTCGTGCTGGTGCTGGGTGTGCTGGCCGTCCCGTTCGTCATCCCAGTTCTTCCTCCAGAGCGAGTCGGACCGTACATGGAAGCGTTCGGCTTGAAGTTGCCGAAAACGGAAACGCACATGAGCAGCCCGCTGCCGCAGCACTTCAGCGATGAGTTCGGCTGGCCGGAAATGGTGGCGGCCGTCGCCCAGCTCTATCACTCATTGCCGACAGAGGAGCAGGCCAAGACCGGGATTCTGGCGGGGAACTATGGTGAGGCTGGCGCCATTGATTTCTTTGGCCCGAGGTATGGGCTGCCCAAGTCCGTCAGCGCACACCAGAATTATTTTTATTGGGGACCGAGGCAATACACGGGCGAAAGTCTGATTCTGCTGCAGTGGGACCTGGAAGACGCGCAGTACTTCTGCCACGATGTGCAGCTGGGGCCGGCGCTTGATCCGCGGTGGGCCATGGGAGAGGAGCACTACACCGTCCTCCTCTGCCGCGGAATGAAGAAACCGCTGCCGGAGTTATGGCCGCGGCTCAAGCATTGGAACTGAGTCGCTGCCCAGAACAGTGGAGAGACTGGCGCCCTCGCTCGTCCGCCGGGCGGGACGCCCGGCTCTCCACCGGCAGGGTTAATTCAGGGCGGCGGATTCTGAGGGTGCTGGCGGCGGGGGCGCTTCCGGGGTTGATGGCGTTGCCGTCGCTGCGCGCGTTCCAACTCCAATCTGCATGGCGGTATTTTTCGGGAATACCACTTCGTGTCCTCGCGCCATGAAGTTCGTGTACACCGACACTGCGGCTCCGTAAGCTCCCATGGTTGTGCCGAAGGCACGGGAGCGCACGGCGGCGCCCATGATCATTCCAACCAGCTTGAATCCGCCGAGACCGCCGGCGGCCGCGTTGCCGCCATCTCCGTGCGCTTTGCCTGCGTCACGATCGCCCCCTTCTTGCGCTGACATCATGGCCAGTCCGAGCGACACGGCTGTTCCCAGATACCGCGACTTCGACGTGGTCGCCTCAGCGCCGCCCTCGGAATCCAGTTTCACGTTGGCATCTTTGCCGGCCTGCACGCCTTCGAGCGTAGAAACGATCTTCTGCTCAATGCCGTCGGGAGGCACAAGTTCCGAGAATGCGATACGCAGCTGCCCGTTCTTCTTCATGCGACGCGCGGGTTGCGCCTGCTTGACTGTGCCCTTCAGGCGGCTGCCTTGAGGAAGGATCAGGCGATCGCCATCCATCAGCGGCTGCGAGAGGACTGCTTCTATGTCCTGACCCTTATGAGAGGTTGCGGACGATAATGGTGTGACGAGGCGAGCGTGAACCACGCTTCCCTGGGGAAGTTCGGCGCCAATTGAAGAGGCCATCGGGACGGTCATCACCACGCTGCCGAAATCCAGCGGGTCCACTAATTCGGCGAAGTACACAGTTCCGGCCGGGATATATTGCCGGTGAACCGGCAGTTGCGCCTCTCCATAGCGTTCGAGGCGGCGAACCTTTCCCGGCGTCTTTAGTTCCTTCATGGCGTTGTCCCATTGCTCGTGGGCCTGCTGCTTCGCATCTTTGATTTTTTTGGACGCCGCGTCCGTTACGAGATTTTTCTTTTCTTTTTCGTTGGCCGATGTGACTAACTGGATGACCTGGCCGGAGCCGGGAGCGACGTTCGTATGCAGCGGGAAACGTCTCCCGTCGGGCAGCACCAATTCATGGAAGCCGACTTCGACTTTGCGCAGGGGCGTGAAGTCCGCATTCAGCGCGCCTAAAGTACGTTTGCCATTCGAGAGCGACTCGATCTTCGTGATTTCGCCGATGACCTCGGAACCGACGGGCACGACAATGTGATCGAACGCATATACCGGCTCGACGATGCGCGCGTGGACGGGCTGTCCTACTTTCTTCACGCGGATTTCCTGATCGAGAGCGACTTGTAAAGGTGCGCCTTTCGCTACGGTCAGAGCAACGGTCTGCGGCGGCGCGGGCTCGGCGGGCTTAGTTGGTTCGGCTGCAGGTTTGCGCGCGGAGCCGGGAGTGAGTTGAGGGATGGGAACTTCTTGAGCTTCAATCTGAGATCCGATCTGAGATCCGATGGCGCAGGCCCAGGTGAAGGTAAGCAGAATTGTGGATACGGCGCGCGGCAGGCCCATTACCGACTCTCCCCGTACTGGCTAGGTTGCCCACCATTGTAGAACAATCGGAACCTTCTTTGTGTGGCTGATTCCGGTAGAATGGACGTACATGGCCGACCGCAGTTTTACCCTCGACGAAGCGCAGACACTCCTGCCAATTCTGGAGTCGCTCCTTAAGCAGGCAATTAACGGCAAGAAGCTGATTGAAGACGTGGACGCGGAGTTGCAGGAGACCGCGCACCGTGTCTTTTTAAACGGCGGCATGATGCTGAATGTGATCCATCTGGCGCGGCGCAAGGCGGAGCGTGAGAAGGCGATTCGGCGGGTCAAGGACGCCCTCGCCGAAATTGACGCGACCGGCGTGCAGGTGAAAGATCTCGACATTGGATTGCTCGATTTTCCGTGCAAGGTGGAGGGAGAGATTCTCCTGCTGTGCTGGAAACTGGGCGAGGCCACGATTACGCATTGGCACGGGACAGGCGAGGGCTTCGCCGCGAGGAAGCCGATTGACGAGCGGATCGCGAACGCGGGGAAGAAGCGGCCGAGGTAGAACAAGGTCAGCTATCAGCTCTCAGCCGTCAGCCTTCAGAAAAACCTTGACCGAACGACGCCGATACAGTCACTGCCCTCCATTAAATTTGTCATCCTGCGCGAAGCGCAAGGACCTGCTTTCGCTCCTGTCACCGCAGCCTATCCAGGGGCTGCGCCTCGGAAATTTCTTTTTTCGCCACCCTGGTGGAAAACACCCTGCAAGTTCGGGATCGCGATCCGTTCTCTAATATTCGAGCACGCGGTGGGCGGGGTGTGCGAAGGTACGACCCAAGCCGTGCACTATCGGTGATCGAGCGAGGGCTGGGCGTTCTGCTAAAATCACGCTATCTGAGGCGATCATCTATGTTTATGTTGACTGGGCGCAAACTGGCGTTGACGCTTGCTTTTACGGTGCTGGTTGCACTGGCCTTTGGGGCTGGCTGCCGGGGCTTCTTCCCGAAAGCAAAGCTGACCGCTGTTGGCATCACACCAGCGAACCAAACTATTACCGACATTCCGCCTAACAATACTAAGCAGTTCTCGGCGGTGGGCACTTTCGACGACGGCAACTCTGGCAGTACCCCGGTCACGTGGTCCAGTACCCCGACCACTGTTGCCACCATCGACACTAATTCTGGAATAGCGACTGCCGCCGGCGTCGGTACCGCGACAATCACCGCTACGTCCACGATCCTCCCGACCATCTCCGGTACGACCCAACTCACCGTGGTTCCCGGCAACGTGACTTCCATCACCGTGACGCCATCAACCGTTACCGTCAAAAGCGGAAGCACATTCGAGTTGTTGGCGAAGGACCAGGGCGGGAACGACATCAGCGGGTCTGTCACCTGGACTTTCACTGTGCAGGGTACGTCTACTGTTGAAACTGGTATGACTCTCGGCACTCCGGACTTGGGTGGCCAGCCGTTCACGGTCGGCACGCTGTCGCCGACCGCGGCTCCCGTGACGCTGAGCGCGGTTGCGACCTTGACGGTGAACGGCACAACGGTAACTTCCAACACAGTTACGGTCGACGTGACGCTGTAACAGGTTGCGGCTCCCTGAAGACGGGACCAATACTGTTATGACTTGTTGTTTTTCTTAAACCCCTTGCCAGACAGGCGTTCCCGCTGGAATCTCCACCGAACTGCGTGATACACTCCGCACGCAATTCCCAGGAGGTCCCCATGCGAAATCTTCCCCGCTTTGTCTTGGTTTTGCGGTCGGTCGTTTGTTCCGCCGCCGCCGTCGCTCTCACCGCAGTTCCCGCATTCAGCCAGGTCCCTGCTTCCACGTGGGTGCGACTACATCCTCATGGAACGCCGTGGGCGCGCGCCGCCTGCGTGATGGTCTACGATCCGGTCAGCCAGAAGATTGTCATGTTCGGCGGGTTCAGCCATACGCGGTACTTCGATGACACCTGGACCTTCGATGGCACTAACTGGAAACGGATCAGGACCGCGGTGCAGCCCGCGGCGCGAGCGGCTGCCAGCGCGGCGTACGACGCGAAGTTGAAGCAAGTGGTTCTGTTCGGCGGATACAACGGCCAGTACCTTAATGACACCTGGATGTGGAATGGCGCAACGTCTACCTGGACGCAGGCCACGCCAACTCATCAGCCGGTTCCGGAGACGTTAGCGATGATGTTTCCCGACCCGATCAATGGCCGCGCCGAAGTATTCGGAGGTTACGATGGCATGTTCTATCAGTTGACGACTTGGCGGTGGAGGGATGGCGACTGGCATAAGCGTTCTCTCCTGCAGTTCCCCTCGGCGCGCGCGGCGGCTGTTTTTGGCACCGATCCGGTGCTCAAGCAAACTGTGATGTTCGGAGGGCTCGCCGATGTGAATCCCGTAAATACCTGGACGTACGACGGCCACACGTGGACCCAGCAGTTTCCTAGCACGCAGCCGAGTGAGCGGCTTTTTACGGGGACGGTGTACGATCCGCGCTTTGGCGGCGTGGTGACGTTCGGCGGGTTTGCCGGCTTCGACGTAAACGATACCTGGCTTTGGAATGGCACCGACTGGATCCAACTCGCTCCGCAGCAGTCGCCACCACCGCGCGAGTCGATGGGGATGGCTTTCGATGAACTGCATCAGCAGACAGTCGTGTTCGGCGGGCTGGAGGGCGTGAACCTTTTGAACGGCACCTGGGTGCTGCAAACGCAATGATCGCGTAACGAATGTTCGAGTAACGGGGGGAAGCGGGCTCGCGTTATATTGGATAGCGAGCCCGTGAAACGCTTCCTCCAGCAGTCTTTGTTGTGCATTTCGATTTTCTTTCTGCTCTTTTCGTCCGCGTGCAACCGTGGCGGCGGGCGCGTGCTCGAGGTCGCCTACGTTTCCGGCGTTCAGGCCACACTGCGCGACCACGTGGCTGCGGTGTATGAAAAAGCCGGAGTGGTGAAGAATGGCGAGCGCGTGGAAGTGCTGGACCGTGACCGCCGCTTCGTCAAAGTGCGCACTGGAGACGGCACGACGGGATGGATGGAGCAGCGCTACCTTGTCAGCCAGGATGTCTTCGATCAGATCCAGAAGCTGACCACGGACAACCAGAACGATCCCGTGCAGGCTCGGGGCGTGACGCGCAATGACACGAATCTGCACGTTGAACCGGGGCGCGATACCGAACATCTCTATCAGATTTCTTCCGGCGAGAAGCTGTCGCTGTTGAAGCGAGGCACGGCCGAGAAGCCGGGAGGGGTTGCGGCGCTGTCGCGCTCGACTGCCCATACCGCCAAGCCGGGCAGCAAGAAAAATGAGCAAGACGGGAAGCCGGCTCCCGTAATTGAAGACTGGTGGCTGGTGCGCGACTCGCACAACCGTGTCGGCTGGGTACTGGCCCGCATGATCGATCTTGACGTCCCGCTCGAGGTTGCCCAGTACGCGGAAGGCCAGCGCATCGTCGCGTTCTTCGTGCTGAATCAGGTTCAGGATGGAGACAAGAAAGTCGCGCAGTACCTGACCGTCCTCACCGAACCCAGGGATGGCCTGCCGTTTGACTTCAATCAGATTCGTGTCTTCACCTGGAATGTGAGGCGCCATCGCTATGAGACGGCGTATCGCGAGCGCATGGAAGGCGTCCTGCCGGTGATCGTTTCACAAGAGAACTTCGAGAAAGAAGGTGTGTTGCCGGCGTTCGTTGTTCGCGTGAAGGACGACAACGGCAACGTCGCGGAGCGCAAATACAAGCTCAACACTCCGATTGTGCGACGGGTGCTTGCGCCGGGAGAACAGCCGGTGCGAACTGTGAGTCGGAAAGCTAAGCGGAGACGGTAGCAACAAAAATCTTAACCACAGGGGACACAGGGGGGCACGGGGGGGCACAGGGGCTTTGTGGGAACTGATTTTTCGTCTGTGCCTATGTGTCTTGTGCGGTGAAAATTTTTCACGAGTAGAAATCGGCGATGCTCTCGACCACCAACCGAATCTCGGCCTGGGTCAACTCCGGGAACATCGGCAAGGCCAGCACTTCCAGTGCGGCCTGTTCGCAGACTGGCAGATCTCCTGCCTTCAGTCCGAGGTAGGAAAAGACCGGCTGCAAATGCAACGGGAGCGGATAGTAGACTTCCGACCCGATTTTTCGTTCAGCGAGGAATTTGCGCAGTTCGTCCCGGCGCTGGGCGCGAATCACATACTGATGAAACACATGTTTGGCTTGGGGACTCCGCGCCAGCAAGCGCACCGGCGCGGCGCTTTCGTGGGAACCGTGGTTAGCGGTAAGCCCTGACTCGGCAAACAGCTGGTCGTACGTGGCGGCATGCTGGCGCCGGCGCTGGTTCCAGTCCGCGATATGGGCCAGCTTCACGCGCAGTACGGCTGCTTGAATGGCATCCATGCGTCCGTTCCAGCCAAATTCGTCATGGTAGTAGCGCCGCGGGCTGCCATGGTTGCGGAGCTGGCGCATGTGCGCGGCCATCTCCGGGCTGGAAGTGGTGACGATTCCCGCGTCTCCGTAGGCGCTCAGGTTCTTGGTGGGATAGAAACTGAAGGCGGCGGTCACACCTAGCGAGCCTGCGCCGCGTCCGCTCCATTCGGCGCCAATCGCCTGGGCGGCATCTTCTACGATTGCAATGCCAAATTCCTTAGCGTACTCGTCGGCGTTTTCCTTAGTATTTTCCTTAACTATGCGGTCGAATGCGTCCATGTCGGCGCACTGGCCGTAGAGATGCACGGGAAGAATGGCGCGAAGATTTTCGGGTCGCTTCGTTTTGATTTGCCGTACAACGAGCGCGGCATCCAGATTCAGGGTGCCGGGATCGACGTCCACGAAGACTGGCGTTGCGCCTGCCCGCACGATTGCGCTGGCCGACGCGAAGAAGCTGAATGCTGTGGTGATGACCGAGTCTCCGGGCTTGACGCCGGCAGCGACGAGCGCCAGCCAGAGGGCTTCCGTTCCGGATGCGCAACCGACGGCCGAGGCCGCTCCCGTCAGCGTGACGATCTCACGCTCAAGCGCCTCAACCTCCGGACCGAGAACGAAGCTTTGCGAGTCGCAGACGCGCGCGATGGCGGCCAGCACGTCGTCGCGGATGCCATCGTACTGCCGGCGCAAGTCCAGCAGCGGGACGGCGAGCGGAACAGAGAGCGGAACAGAGAGAGGAACGGACTTAGCGGTGGTGTTTTGTGGCGTCTTGCGGGGAGATGAGAGACTGGACTTCACAGGAACAAGATTCTAGCAGGGGCGATCAGTCGTGCGCTGTCAGGTGCGCAACATTCATGGCCTGGCGGCGATCTAGCGGCCCTTGCTAATCTTGCTAATCTTTATCTTTATTTTTGGCAGAGGCGGGGCGCTGCTGTTAAGGACGTCATGGCGGCGGACGTCCGGCGCCTCAAATTTCTTCTCCTCTTTCTTGTCATCTTTCTTCTCGTTTTTCTTGTCGTCCGCGCGTTCGGAATGATCCAGATGCCGGCGCCAGATTTCTAATTCAGCGCGCAGCCGGTCGAGATCGAGACGGGGGAACGAGCTGTCCGCGCCGTGGAGATTGCGCAGGGCACGCTCGAGAACCGAGCGCGCGCCGACATAGTTGCCCTTGGAGTTATGATGAAAAGCGACCGCCAACTGAACCATGCCTTGAAGGTGCCGGCGCGACAGGCTATGAAGGGGTGCCTCGCGCCAGACGTCTTCGAGGACCTCGTGGGCGTCGAAAAAGTGAGCGCGGTTGAAGAGGGCTACGCCGTGCCGAAGCGAGTCTCTCTGCATACTTCTCTCCATACTCTGGTGTCCTAACCGATGAAGCTTCACGAAGGTGGAAGCCCTGGGTGCGGTGCCAACCGCAGTCATCTGTTGCTGTACGGAATACACCTTCTCATATTTCTGATTGACAGGAACCTTCCGAAAGTAGTATTTATCTCGTTCCATGGATTATAAGGCTCAATAAATGAGCTAGTTACCTATGATCCACTTTGGAATGTCAGTTGCTGCTTCGAAGGGTTCTTCAGATCAAGGGGCTCGCCATTGGGCTGGCTCAACATTTGAACGATTCACCGGATTCGATAGGTTCAGGAGAAAAATACATGCAATCCGAATTTCGATTTAACAGAATTCGAGAGCTGGCTTTGCTAGCCCTGCTGTCCGTTGCTGTCGTCGGTCTACTCTCGGTCTCCGCCATGGCCGATAACCTCTATGCCAGCATTCGCGGTACGGTGACGGACCCGACCGGAGCAGTGGTGTCCGGTGTGACCCTGACCGCTACAAATGCGGCCACCGGGATCGCGTTCACCGCCATCTCGAACAGCAGCGGTGCTTTTACTTTCCTGCAACTCCCAATCGGCGATTACTCGCTCAAGGCCCAACAAACTGGGTTCAAGGCGTACCAGGCATCGGGCATTCACTTGGACCTCGACCAGATATACAACCTGCCGGTGAAGCTAAACCTGGGTGCAGCTACCGAAGTAATCGTCGTCGAAGCTAATCCGGTCCAGGTGGAGCAGACGGACATGCAACTTGGCACGACCATAACGGGGCAAACGATTGTCGACATGCCACTGAACGGACGCAACTGGGTCCAACTCCAGCAACTGGAGCCCGGCATCGTGGGAACCTCCGACCGGTTCGGTGGGAATAACGGCGCGTATTCCGGTAACGGCGCGGAAACACAGCAGAACTCCTTTTTGATTAACGGAGTCGATTCCAACGATTCCTCGCTGAACACCGCCCTGGTGATTCCAAGTCCGGACGCGATCGGTGAGTTTCGCTTGATAACCAACACTCTGAATCCAGAGTATGGCCGCA
This sequence comes from uncultured Acidobacteriaceae bacterium, assembly GCA_963789205.1. Lineage (GTDB taxonomy): Bacteria > Acidobacteriota > Terriglobia > Terriglobales > Acidobacteriaceae > Acidiflorens. Next base: position 378,402 of record CAWBJV010000002.1, on the reverse strand, counting down.
ACTCGGGAACCGTCATTAACGCCAACATCAAGAACGGCACGAACCAGTTCCACGGCAGCTTATTTGAGTTCTATCGTGACACGTTCCTGGATGCCAAGAGCTACTTTGACGCTCCATGCACTGATGCTCTGGGAAACCCGAAGAAGGACTGCCGCTCACCTTTCCACCAGAACCAGTATGGTGGCACGGTCGGTGGGCCCATCTTCAAGGATAAGGCCTTCTTCTTCTACTCTTTTCAGGGCTTACATCAGAAAATTCCGCAAGCCGCCGCCAGCACGGTTAATGTATTCACGACGGCGCAGTTCCAAAGTGGTGACTTCTCTGCCGATGCGCCTATCGCAGGCAATAGCCCGATACCCCTAACGGGCAACAGCAACTCGACGCTCTGTCCGAATACAACGTGCCCGGCAGGAACTGCCTACAGCACATTGTTCCCGGGCGGAATTATTCCAACAACAGATTTTAACTCGCTCTCGACTAAGCTGGTGAATCAGTTTAATGCATTTAACGCCGCTGGGGCAGTTCAGGTTTCTCCGACCACTACCGCGACCGACAAGCAATCCCTCGGTCGGATTGATTACAAGCTGACAAGCAACGATTCACTCTGGTTTTACGGCCTGTGGGAGACGCACCCTTCCCAGGATACGCTGCCGTTCACGGGAACAAATCTGCCGGGTCTGCCGGAGCAGGCGCTCCGTCACTACCAGCAATATTCGTTCTCGTGGACCCATACGTTCACGCCCACTACGTTAAATGAGTTCCGACTTGGCTATACCCGCTTTAACTATGCCGCGGTAACGCCTGTGAACCCGATCAACCCCACAGCCTACGGCTTCACCGGGATCACGCCTCAAAATGCCGCATTGGCCTCCTTGCCCGTCATTACCACGCCCAACTTTACACTAGGATTCAGCGCCAACGGTCCTCAACCCCGGATCCAGAATGTGTATCAGATAACCGACAACTTTAGTAAGGTCTGGGGTCACCACACGATCAAGGCTGGCATTAACCTTGACCGTCCGTCGATCAACAATCCCTTCTTCAACAACCTCGGCGGCAACTTTAGCTTCGCGGGAGGTGGAATCTACTCCACTGGAGATGGGTCACTGGACTTTCTGCTGGGGTTCCCGGACAGCTACGCGCAAGGCAGCGGATCCATTGTGGACGCGAAAGCGCATGAGATCTACGCATATGTCCAGGATCAGTGGCAAATCAGACCGAACCTGGTCATCACTTACGGGACCGGCTACGATATTGAAACGCCCTGGCTGAACAACTTCGCTCACGGACTGATCATGGGAGCCTTTCGGCCGGGTCAGCAATCCACCGTGTTCCCCACAGCTCCTCCGGGATTTGTTTATCCGGGCGATAAGGGCATGACTAAGTACGGCGGCCAGAGTGTCAAGTACGATCTGTTCGCTCCGCGACTGGGTTTTGCCTGGAGTCCCACGGCCTCGCGTAACTGGAGCGTCCATGGTGGAATTGGGCTCTACTACAACCGCAGCGAAGAGGAATTGGCGCTGCAGACTCTTACCAATGCGCCCTTCGCAATTACAACCGCCGGCGCAACGGGTGGATTCAATTGTGGTACGCCTGGGTTTGCCAACCCCTTTATCAGTGTCACGGGTAGCCCCTGCCAAGTCATCCAGGGCCAAACCCTCACCAATCCATTTCCGTTTACTCCACCAAAGCCGGGCGCCACAAACATTGATTTCTCCCAGTTCGCGCCTATCGGTTTTGGATTTACCGGGGAGGATCCCAGATTCACTTCGCCAAGGTCGACAAACTTTAACCTGACGATCGAGCGGCAGATTGATAAGGCAACCATTTTGTCCGTGGGCTATGTAGGCAACCGGGGACGCCACGAAGAGGGCGCAATCGACCTGAATCTGGCAGGCCAGGCTCCTGGCGTGAACCCGGCGGCTGCGGCATTCCCCGGCGGTGCGTGTACACGCGGAACTCGTTTGGCGACCGTCGGCTTGTGCCCCATAACCCCCATAACGGAGAACGCCGATTTAACTTGGACAAATGGGGCTCCAGTTCCCGGCGCGACTCCGTATAACGTTAGCATATACGGGCATCCGGGCCAGGAGTTGACCGAATTCAACTCCAGGTACGACTCGTTGCAGGTGACCTTGAACCGGCGCTTTAGCCGTGGGTTACAGGTGTTGGCGGCCTATACCTGGTCACGGTACTTTGACCAGACGTCAAGCCTGGAAAATAGCGCCTTCAACTTCCCGGGTATCAACCCATTCTGCTACAAGTGCATGTGGGCTCCCTCCTCCAACGATGCCCCGCAGCGTTTCGTGGTGAGCTACACCTACGCTCTGCCGATCTACTCGATGACACATCGCTGGAGGGCTCTAACCGACGGCTGGAACCTGTCTGGCATCTACACGATGCAGCACGGGACTCCGGTTTCGGTGTTCGACTTCCGTGACTATGGGATCAATTACGATGTTAATAATGCCTTCTTCGCGGGTCCGGGCCAAGCCGTAGCCACCGGCGCTCCCCTTGGTATTCGAGATCCCCGAAACAACAATGGAAGCAACCCCCAAAACCTTTACTTCAATCCGGCGGCTTTCTCGCGTCCTGCTTCCGGGGCTCAGGGCACCGCCAGCCGCAACCCGCTGTATGGCCCGGGAATCAATTACGGCGACCTGGCACTGGAGAAGAGAATTCACATCGACGAATCGCGGTACTTCGAACTGCGCCTGGAAACCTATAACACTTTCAACCACACGAACTTTGCCAATCCGGCTGATCCGGGTTTCTTTGGCAACGAAGACGTCCAGAGCCTTTTGGGAATCTTCGGGAAGGTATACACCACAAAGACGATATCAACCAATGGCGAGGGTAGAGCCATACAACTGGGTGCAAAGTTCTACTTCTAGAGGCCGAGGGTAGCAAGTGTTGCAAAAGGGCGCCCCGAACGATGGGGCGCCTTTTTTCGTGTGGCTAGCAATCGCAATTGAGAGGGCGAGGATCGAAAAGGATCGAAGAACGGGCCGCCAGCAAACCAGAAACTACTTCACCTTGCTACGTTCCCGTTTCGCGTCTTCGGTGCGCCCCATGTGCTCGTAGGCTTCGGCGAGAGAGATGTGTGCGGGGGTGAAGGCTGGGAGGCGTCCAGTGGCGATTTCAAGGTGGACGATGGCGGTCTTGAAGTCTCCGATCTTTAGCAAGGTGGCGCCCATTTCGTAGTGCGCCCAGGCGGAGTCGGGCTGGAGTTCAATGGCTTTGTGCAGATGCTTGGCCGCTTCGGTGTATTGGGCTTTCCGCGCCAGCGCCACCCCGAGTGTGTACTGCGCCAGGTAGAGATTAGGATCGGTTGCGACGATGGGCTCCAATGTGGTGATCGCGCGGGCGAGTTTCTGCTGGCTCGCTGCCGAGCTGCGCTCGGCTTGGACGGGCGAGGGCGCCCGTCCCCACACAAGCCCTAGCACTTTATTGGCAGTCGCTATTTTGTCTTTGGGATCGGTTCCTGCAACCGTGGCGGCAGCGCCCGACGACTTTTGCAGTCCGATGTATCCGAGCGATGCCAGTTTCTGCATCTCGGATGAGCTCAACTCCGCGGAGGATTTGCCTGCCTCGCCGCTGAAATGGCGGTCGAAACTGTCGAGCTGGGCAGCCATCGTATCGAGCGTGGCTTTCGAACTCTGGGCGAGGTTGTGGGCTGCGCCCGGGTCCGCGGTCAAGTCGTAGAGTTCGGGCTTGGGGGCGCGGATGTAGAGATACTTGCCCGCGCGCCACGATTCTAGCGGGCTCCAGCCGAAACCGCGCTGGGGCAGATCGCTGCGCGAATATACGGGCTGATCACCGCTCCCCCCGCCACTACTCGTTTTTGCAATGCGTAATAACGACTGCCCCTGCATTTGCGAGGGAACCGGGATCGCGGCGATTTCCAGCAGAGTAGGAGCGATGTCCACGAGCCTAACCTTGGCAGGTACCCGCTTCGCGGCTGGGTGGGCTTCCGGGAGTCTTACTACGAGTGGGACGTGGATGGTTTCGTCATACAGGAAGATTCCGTGGGTTTCTTCGCCGTGAGCGCCGAGGCTCTCGCCCTGGCTGGCTGCGATGATAACGGCGGTCGTGGCGTCGAGCTTCTGCTGGTGCAAGATCGCCAGGAGTTTGCCGATGGCCGTATCGGCTGCCGCGATGCCCGCGTCGTAGGACACGGCGACCGCGTGTGGATCGATCTGAATCCAGAGGAAAAATGGGGCTTGCGTGTTGCGGGTCAGCCAGGCTGCGGCCCGGGTCACTACCTGATCCGGTCGACGCTGAGTCGATGAAGATCGCTGGGTGGCGTTAGCTGCCGAGCTTCGCTTGGCTTGGACGGGCGAGGCGCTCGTTCCCACGCTGGCTGGCCGAAAGCCAGCATCGTAAGACTGGAAGCCGCGGTCGAATCCCTGCGCCAGCCCGTTCCATGGGTCGAGATCGCTGGAGCCAACAAGGGCGGCTGTGCGGTAGCCTTGCGTCTTCAGCAGTTCTGGGAGATAGGGCAGCGCTGACGACAGCGTACCGCCAATGTCGCTCATGCCGGTGCTCTGAGGGTAGGCTCCGGAAAGAATGGTTGCGTGCGAAACAACGCTTCCGGGCGCCTGGGCGCAGGCATGCTCGAAGACGATGCTTTCCCGGGCGAGACGGTCAAGGTTGGGAGTGAGTGCGGCCTTGGCGCCGAGGAAGCCCATGCGGTCGGCGCGGGTGGAGTCGAGGGTGATCAGCACCAGATTGGGTTTCGATGCGGGAGCGGCGAAAGCGAAACTAAGACTAAGAAAGATCAGACTCACGCCGGCGACGAATTTCCAGATCATGACAGTAAGTGTAGAGGCTGCGCCGCCATTGATCAAAACCCGGTAGAGGGCCAATTCTGTGCTGCCCACTAATGGGCTACGAGCTGCGAGCTGCGCGAATCCGGTTTGCTCGCAGCTCGAAGCTCGTAGCGCGCGGCTCACCCGCCAGTCTTGACGTCCATGCAACTCCGCGTACAATCCTATGTACCAGTTCCTCGGGATTTCCAGTCTCATCCTGATCTCGTGATCACCACCCATCGTTATCCAGGAAGACAGCCAGGAAGCAGCCAGGAAGCCGGACCATATTTTGCAGTGACCGCGCCCTTCAGAAAACGTCTTCGTCTGACAGGCCTGCTGGCTTTGTGCGCCGCGGGTTTGAGCCTGCTTCTCTCCTGCCATCAGGCGCGGGGCGGAGCGGCTGGGTCGAAGAAGCTGATCATCCTCGGTATCGACGGGCTTGATCCCGACTTGCTCACGAAGTTCATGGCGGAGGGCAAGATGCCGAATTTTGCGCGGCTGGCCGAACAGGGATCATTCCGGCGTTTGACAACCAGCATCCCGCCGCAAAGCCCGGTGGCGTGGTCGAACCTGATTACGGGCATGAATGCCGGCGGGCACGGAATCTTTGATTTCATCCACCGCGACCCGAAAACCTTTCAGCTTTATTTTTCTACGTCGCGGGTAGAAGGCCCAAAGCATAGTTTTCATCTTGGGAGTTGGGTGATTCCGCTGGGCAGCGGTACGGCGGAACAGTTGCGGCACGGCAAGGCCTTCTGGGAGATTCTGGACGAACAGAGTGTGCCCAATTATGTTTACCGCATCCCGGCAAATTTTCCTCCGATCACCGCGAAAGGGAAGACTCTTTCCGGCATGGGCACGCCCGATCTGCGCGGTACGTATGGCACGTTTACTTTCTACACCGACGATCCGACGGCCGCAGTGGGAGCGGTCGAGGGCGGGGAAGTGGTGCAGGTCGAAGTGAAGAACAATCGGGTCGCGACCAATCTCATTGGACCGGACAACACGTTTCGCAAGAATGCGCCTCCCGCTACTGAGCCTTTCACGGTTGATGTTGATCCGCTGGAACCGGTGGCGCGCATCGGAGTGCAGGACCAGCAGTTTGTTCTGAAGGAAGGCGAGTGGAGTGGATGGGTTCCGGTTGAATTTCAGCTGATGCCGGTTATCGGCAATGTGAAGGGGATCTGCCGCTTTTATCTCAAGCAGGCGCATCCGCGTTTTCAACTTTACGTATCGCCCATCAACATTGACCCGTCAAACCCCGCGCTTCCAATTTCCACGCCATCGAGTTACTCACGCGATTTGGCCAAACAGATCGGCGAATTCCACACCCAAGGCATCGCCGAAGATACGAAGGCGCTCACCGCCGGCGTGCTCGACGATAAAGAGTATCTGGAGCAGGCGCGCACCGTGCTCGCAGAACATCGCCGTGCTTTCGATGTCGAGTTCCCGAAGTTTCACCAGGGACTATTCTTCTTTTATTTTTCCAGCCTGGATCTGAATGCGCACATGATGTGGCGGCTGACCGATCGTTCGCATCCGGCATACGACGCTGCGCTCGCTGCTCAGTACGGGTCATCGCTCGAAGAATTTTACGAGCAGATTGATCAGGTGCTTGGCGAGGTGATGCCGAGGGTCGACGACAATACGACGCTGCTCGTGCTTTCTGACCACGGTTTTGCTCCGTACCGGCGCTCCTTTAATCTGAATACGTGGCTGTTGAACAATGGCTACATCACCCGGAAAGCTGGCGCCAGCGGGGATTCGAACGAGCCCTTCGCCGATGTGGATTGGAGCCGTACGCGCGCCTATGGTTTGGGGTTGAACGGACTTTATCTGAATCTGCGCGGGCGCGAGCGTGAGGGGATTGTCGAGTCTGGCGCTCATGCCGACGAGCTGCTGCGGGAAATCCGGCAGAAGCTTTTGGAGGTTCGCGATCCGAAAGATGGTTCTCAGGTGATCACGCGAATCGATCTGGCGAGCGAAGCCTATGAAGGCCCGTACGCGCGGTCGGGTCCCGATGCGCTTGTCGGCTACAACCGGGGGTATCGCGCAGGATGGAAGACGATTCTGGGGGCGTTTCCGGCGGACGTGCTTGAGGACAACACGAACGCGTGGAGCGGTGATCATTGCATGGACTTCACCAAGGTGCCGGGAGTCCTGTTGAGCAACCGCAAGATTGACGCGCAGACTCCGGCACTGACCGACATCGCACCCACGATTCTGTCTGAATTCGGAATCGCGAAGACGAAGGATATGATGGGGGAGTCGGTGTTTCAGCCGCGCTAGGCGCTGCGGATTAAACTGTAGCGCTGGCATCTTGCCGGCTACTCCGCGGGCGACGGATGTATGCGGGACAGCCGCCGGGACGGCAGCGCTACAAATGCGGCGCTACAAATGAAGACGGGAGAGATCATGTTTGGTTCACACAAGGTGAAGATCGAAGGCGAACTGCTGGAGAAGGTCAAGCAGTGCTCGGACGCCGCGGGATATGAATCGATTGACGAATTCGTGATCCACATGCTGGAAAAAGAAACGAAGAAAATCCTGCCGGATGAGAGCAGCACGTCGAAAGAAGAAATTCAGAAACGGCTGCGCGGCTTAGGGTATATCGAGTAGCTTGACTGTTCTCTCCAATCCGCCGGCGATCGCATCTCATGGCGCGGCAATCGCGGCATTCAGTCTATCTTGGCTGATCAGTCCGCTAGCGATTGTGATTGTCGTTTCGCTGATTGTGGGGCTGCTGATGGTGGTCCTGTTTGGCTACACCTCGGATCAGAAAGCGATCGGCATTGCGAAGGATCAACTGAAGGCGCATTTGCTGGCCGTACGTTTGTATCGCGATCAGATTCCGGTGGTGATGGGCTCATACGGCAAGATCCTGCGCGGCACAGGGCGCTACCTGAAACTCGCATTCAAGCCGCTGTTGTACGTCATCATTCCAATCACTTTGCTCATTGTGCAGATAGATCGTTATCTGGGCGCAACTGCGATTCCACCGAACGCGCCATTTCTTGTGACAGTTCGCACGACCGGCGGCGATGCGCTGCATGACGCGACGCTCGGACTCCCCCCCGAGATCACGATGAGCGCGCCTCCGGTGCACGTTCCTTCAACCAATGAAATTGTCTGGCGACTGATCGGCTCAAAAGAGGGAGAATATGAAGTGAAGATTGCCGCTGCCGGTCAGAGCATTGTGAAGGCCGTTTGTGTGGGGAGTGGCCTGCCGCGAATTTCGACGATCCGCTTGCGTGGGCACTTCTGGGAGCGTATGTTCACGTCGGCAGAATCGGCGCTGCCAGAGAATAGTCCGGTCCAGTCTATTTCGATCAATTATCCGGATCGCAATATCGAGGTCGCGGGCTATGGCATGAACTGGATTTGGCTGTTCTTCATATTGTCGATGGTTGCGGGATTTATTTTTAAGGAACTTTTGGGGATCAAGATATGACGAGATTGTGTGGGGCGGACACTGCCTTCGGCTTCGCTGAGGACAAGCTTGTCCGCCTGCTTGAAGCGGGTATCACGCTGCTGGACGGGAGGGGACGCCCGTTGCTCCATTGTGAGCGCCGGCTTTTCGCGGGCGGGGGCGCCCGCGCCACACGGGTTCTGCTGATTGCGCTCATTTTCTTGCCTTCGCTGGCTCACGCCTATGCTGGGCCGGGCGCGGGTTTTGCGGTGCTCTCGTCGTTCTGGGCGATCTTTGTTGCATTCCTCTATTCGTTCTACGCATTGATGACCTGGCCGTTCCGCCAGTTGTTTCGTTTCATTCGGCGGCGCAACGCATATGGAAAGGCGACTTTTGAGAGAGCGGTGATTTTGGGATTTGACGGCATGGATCCGGATCTGGCCGATCGGTTTATGAACGAAGGCCGGCTGCCGAATCTGGTGAAGCTGCGGGACAAAGGCACCTTCAGCAAGCTGCGGACCACGTTTCCGGCGATTTCTCCGGTGGCATGGTCGACGTTCATGACCGGTGTAAATCCGGGCAAACACAACATTTACGATTTCCTCGCGCGCGATACCAGCAACTATCTTCCTTATCTTTCGTCGGCTGAAATCAAGGGGCCGAAGCGGCATTTGAAGATTGGAAAATATTCCATTCCATTCGGCAAGACGGAAATCAAGGCGATGCGCAAGGGCACACCCTTCTGGCACTGGCTGGGCAATGCGGGAATTTTCAGTTCGGTGATTCGCGTTCCCGTCACGTTTCCGCCGGAGAAATTTCAGGGCGTGCTGCTTTCCGGAATGTGCGTGCCCGACCTGAAGGGCAGCCAGGGCACGTTTTGCCTGTGTACGACCCGCATGTCCAGCGACAAGTTTCGGGAAGGCGGTGTGCGCGTACCCATCGAGCGCAAGAACGGTGTTTGTCGGTCTTACATTCCGGGGCCCGATAGTCCGTTGGCGGAGAAGGCTGGCACTGAATTGCGGGTTGCTTTCGAAATTCGGCCGGAGCCGGGATCACAGTCTGCGCGCATCACGGTAGGTTCCGAAAAGTTTACGCTGAAGATCGGGGAGTACTCTGAATGGATTCCGGCCGAATTCAAGGCGGGCATGGGCTTCACGGCGCACGGCATCTGCCGCTTCTATCTCAAGGAACTTTCGCCGGAGGTTGAAGTCTATGTCACGCCGGTGAACATCGATCCTGGGCATCCCGACCTTCCGATCTCGCACCCGGTGACTTATTCAATTTACTTGGCCAAGCTCTTCGGCCCGTACGCGACACTTGGGCTCGCGGAAGATACGTGGGCGCTCAACGAGCACGTGCTGGATGACGATGCCTTCCTGGCGCAGGCTTACGGCAATCACGAAGATCGCGAGCGGATGCTTTTTGATGCGCTGGACAAAACCAAGCAGGGGCTTTGCACGTGCGTGTTCGATACCACCGACCGCGTGCAGCACATGTTCTGGCGCTATCTGGAAGAAGACCATCCGGCGGCGCGCGATGTGCCGCACAGCCAGCATCCTCAGGTGATTCAGGATCTGTATGAGCGTATGGATCGCCTCATTGGGCGCGTGATGGAAAAAATTGATGACGACACGCTGCTGATGGTGATCTCCGACCACGGATTCAAGTCGTTCGCGCGCTGCATGAACCTGAATGCATGGCTGCATCAGAACGGATATCTCGCGCTGAAGGATGGCAAGACCGAAAGTGGCGACTGGTTCGAGGACGTGGAGTGGTCGCGTACGCGCGCTTACACGATGGGCCTCAACGGACTTTATCTGAATATTAAGGGTCGCGAGAAGCAGGGGATTGTGGATGCGGAGGAAGCCGAGGCGTTGAAGGACGAGCTGCAAAAGAAGTTGAATGGGCTTGTCGATCCAGCGTCTGGCACGGTTGGGATCACCGGCGTGTTTATTGCGGACAATGTTTATCGTGGGCCTTATACGGAAAATTCGCCGGACCTGATTGTTGGCTATGGCGCGGGGTATCGGGCGTCGTGGGATTCGGTGATGGGAAAAGTTACCGGACAGGTTTTCGAAGACAATATTAAAGCCTGGAGCGGCGACCACTGCATCGACCCGCGGCTGGTTCCTGGGGTTTTATTTTCGAGTCACAAGTTCATCGAAGAGAAGCCGGCGATTGTGGATGTGGCGCCTACTATTTTGAAACTGTTTGGTCTCGCGCTGCCGGCGCATTTCGACGGGAAGGCCTGGGCGCTGGCTCGGCAGGCGAAATCTTAACCACAGGGGGCACAGAGGTACACAGGGGAACACAGGGAGAATCCGTTCTACCCTGTGTTCCTCTGTGCCCCTGTGGTTGTCGCTCTTCTACTTCCCAAACATCGGATAGTGACTCGCGGCTCCCATCAGGAACAGCATGGGGAACGACAAGACAAAGTTCGCGCGCGAAGTGAGAAATGCTTGCCGGGCCAGATATTTGGCTTTGTCTGGCATCGGTGTGCCGTTGGCCGCGTTGTCGGCGGTCCACTTGATGATTTTTTTCTGGGCGCGCCAGATTACTCCCCAGACGTTCAGTATCATCACCCAACCCATCCCGCCGCCGATGCCGATGGCGAGCAGGCGATTGCTCTCCCATCCATGATCATTGAGCCGCAGAAACAGGCACGAGGCGACGGCCACGATTACGGTGTAGATCATAGCGAGCACCGGCCCTTTATCGAGCGCGCCTTTGCCCGGAATCACGCAGGCATACATCAGCGCCCAGGCTACGGTCCAGATCAGAAAGAAAGTTCCCATCGGACCACCGGAAGATCCGCCGCCGTTTCTAGCGTCGGCGGCGACGATGTTTCCCCAGTACGCCAAGCCCATCAGCACGGTGAGCACCGATCCCCAGCGAAACCACCATAGCGCGCGCGACATCAGGCTGGGCAGGACTTTGCCTTTGGTGGCGGGATCAAGTTCTTTCATGAACGGAACATTGACCAGATTAAAGAAATACAACAGGCCGACCCAGGTTATGCCGCCAACAAAATGCAACCAACGAAACAGCATCAGGAGGTTTGTCTGGAAGTCGGTGGGGAAATTTATGTGGCTCAAGGTCAGGGCTCCTATTCTGAAACGCCGTTCTGGAACTGACGATTGTAGATGGCTGGCGTGGGAATTGAAACCCGGTCGATTTTTGGGGGCGGAAGAACTTTGGGGTCGACGGAAGAAGCCGTCCGGCACGCCAAGCGCAGGGGACATCTCCGGAGAATATTATTGGTCGGGACGTTGAAAAGCGCTTGACAAGGCCGTATTGTAGGAGCCGATAGGAAGAGAGCTGCCGCCGATTGCCCTTCCCTATGCTCGCGGCGCAGCCTCTAACCAGAAAAAAGGAGATCGGCAAATGGAAGCCAAGCCGGCACAGCAGAACATTCAGGATTCCTTCCTCAACACGGCACGAAAGGAACGGCACAATATTACGATCTATCTGGTCAGCGGCGTGAAGCTGACGGGTCGTATCCGATCGTTCGACAAGTACTCGGTGGTCCTCGAAACCAGCAACCAGGAGCAACTCATCTTCAAGCATGCGATTTCGACGGTCGTCATTTCGCGCGCAGCCCACAGCCACATCGATTCGAAGCCGACTGCGGTAGCGCCCCTTGGGGAGTCGTCGATCCCGAGCCCCGCTTCCGGTACTGAAGGATGAAGTGAGTTTGCTTGCGTCAAGATGACTCCAGACTGAGCGGCCGCGGTAGTTCGCGAAACAGTTCGCGGAAGCGGCCCAAGGCCGTGCTGAATCCATCGGAGCTGCAGGAACGGGCGTTCCTGGTGGGGGTGGAGTTTCGCACCCGAGGCCGCGCGGGTCGCGGTGGCCACGCTGGAAAGACAAGTTCTGCAACCATCACTCCAGGTGCGCAGGCGGCTCGAGATCATGCCACCAGCGTGGGCGCCTCGTCGTCCTCGTTGTCGTCCTCGTCCTCGTCGTCATCGTTATCTCTGCCGACCGATTCTCCGGATTTCAGCTCCGAGGAATCGCTTGACGAACTGCGTTCTCTGGCGGCGAGCGCGGGTGCGCAGATCGCCGGCGAATTCACGCAGCGCCGCGACCGGCCCGATCCAGCCACGCTGATCGGCAAGGGCAAGCTGGAGGAAATAGCGGGCGCGGCGGCATCGGTCTCCGCGGATGTGATTCTGTTCGATCATGATCTCTCGCCTTCGCAACAGCGCAATATCGAGCGCGTGGTCAACACGCGCGTCATCGATCGCACGCAGCTGATTCTCGATATTTTCGCGCGCCACGCCCGCACCCGTGAAGGCCAGTTGCAGGTGGAACTGGCCCAGCTCGAATACATGCTTCCTCGGCTGGCGGGGCGCGGCGTGGAAATGTCGCAACTAGGCGGCGGCATCGGCACTCGCGGACCGGGCGAAACTCAGCTGGAGACCGACCGGCGGAAGATTTACCGCCGCGTCCGCCATGTCAAGCAGCAAATCGAAAATGTGCGCCGCATCCGGGCGCAGCAGAGGCAGCGGCGCGAATCGGTTCCGGTGGCTACGGTGGCGCTCGTGGGGTATACGAACGCGGGGAAGTCCACGCTGTTCAATGCCCTCACCAAGGCCAATGTGGTGGCGTCGTCGCGAATGTTTGCCACGCTCGATCCGACCATTCGAGGGGCTGAACTGCCCTCAAAACGCAAAGTTCTGTTCTCGGACACAGTGGGTTTCATCCGGCATCTTCCGCATACGCTGGTGTCGGCCTTCCGCGCCACGCTCGAAGAAGTACAGCGCGCAACGCTCATCATGCAGGTTTCGGATGCGAGCAGTCCGGTTTCTGCCGAGCAAGACGCGCAAGTGGAAAGTGTCCTCAAAGAACTCGAAGCCGACAAAAAGCCGCGGCTGCGCGTGATGAACAAGATCGATCTGCTGCTTCCGAAGCAGCGTGAGTCGTTACGTGATGACGATCTGCACATCCATGTCTCGGCGGCGAAAGGAATCGGATTAAGCACTGTGCTTGATCGCGTCGATGCCGTACTCGAAGGAGACCGCCCTGAACGCGTTCGCCTGCGAATCCCCCAAAAAGAAGGCAAGATGCTGGCTCAGTTGCAGGCCGGCGCCCGCATCTATTCCCGCCAGTATCAGGACGGTTTGGTGGTACTGGACGCGGAAGCGCCCGCTTCGCTGCTGCGCCGCATGCGGGCGTGGGTGGTGGAGTGAGGATTTTGTAATTTGGTAATCGGGCAATTTGGTAATTTCCTGCGCGGACTTTAGGAAATTGAAGAATCCTCCGATTAAGAGACTAGAGATTGTTGGCGGAGGTGAGATGAAGAAGCGAAAACGCGCTGGTCGTAAAGTCAACCGGCAACCAAAGGCGGCCAAGTCTACATCACCGGGCGGGAACCCTGCGAATGTTGACAAGGTGGTATCCCTTCCCGTGTCAGATTTCAAACCCATAGAGATACGCGGTGAACCCCTATCTGCCACCGTGCTGCGCGAAAGGCGCTGAAACTGCGGTATTCTCGTCTGTCGGCCCACTCGATCAAGCGGCGCGAACCGGGGTTACAAAAGGAACTTGCCACACCTGATCCGCTTGTTATGACATAGACGTCATGACGCCACGCATAGCATCCAAGCTGACTCTTGGCTTGCTCGTTTGTCTGACGATTCGGTTGGCTGCGCAAGAGACGTCGAGCGCCGCTTCGCAAGTCCGCAGGCTGGAAGAAAAATGGACGGCAGCTTACAAGGAACGAAAGATTGATCTTCTGGCTTCGCTCCTCGCTGAGGAATTCGTGATTACGGTTGAGGATGGCAACACCTACAGCAAAGCGGGGTACATTACCCACAGCGCCGATCCCACGGTTCAGGTCGAAGTCGCCGAATTGTCGGACCTGCGAGTGCGGGTGCATGGCTATGTCGCTGTGGTGACGGGCGCGTATCACGAGAAGGGAACGTCCAACCACAAGCCTTACGAGTATCACGACCGCCTGACTGATGTCTGGGTTAAGGCCGGGAACACCTGGCAAGTGATCGCTTCCCATTACAGCGTCCCGCTGAAATAGTGCGTCCCCAAGGCTAGCAACTACGCTTTCCCGAACGGGTTCTCCAGAGATGGGCTTTGCGGGGTGAACAATTCTGCTCCGCCTTCTGTGATGTGCATGTCGTCCTCCAGACGAATGCCGAACTCTCCGCGAATGTAAATGCCGGGTTCATCGCTGAATGTCATATCCGGTTGGAGCTTCGTTGAATTGCCGCGGACCAGATATGGCCACTCGTGGCCGTCCATGCCCATGCCGTGTCCGAGGCGATGCGTGAAGAATTTGTAATCAGGGCCGTAGCCCGCGTCGGTGATGACTTGGCGCGCGGCGGCATCCACGGAACCGGCTTCCACTCCGGGCTTCGCGGCTGCCAGTGCGGCGCTCTGCGCTCGATGCACGATGTCGAACACCTGTTTCATTTTGTCTTTCGTTTTGTCGGGGGCTTTGCCGAGTACAAACGTGCGCGTGATATCGGACGCATAGCCTTCCGCCGAGCAGCCGCCGTCGATCAGCACGATCGTGCCCTCCCGAATGCCCTGGGGCTTGAGCGAACCATGGGGGAAAGCGGAAAACTCGCCAACCTGTACATCGGCGCCGCCCTCGAATCCCAGTTTGCGGTGGGCGGCTTCCAGCAGGTCTTCGACATCGCGCTGCGTCATGCCCACTTTCATCGAACGGTAGGTTGCCTCGTAGGCGGCGAGCGTGACCTTCGATGCCAGCCGCATCAAGTCGATTTCGTGGCGGCTCTTGAACATGCGGCATCCGGCGGTGACTGGAGTCGCGCTCGTGAACGTCGCCCTGGCTGCGGCTTTCCGCAGGTTGTCGCTGAAGACGAACTTTACCGTCTCCTCGACGCCGAGCGTGCCGGTGGCGATTCCGCGGTCGCCGAGCCCTTGCGCGACGCGGGTGTAGGGGCTCTCGTCTTCCTGCCAGACGTGCAGGTCGGGCTTGCTGCCATCGGGCGATTGTGCGATCTGCTCGCGCGCCCGGCCTTCCTCGAATGTTGGAGACACGTAAAACGCTTCGCCCTTGGCGGGTAACACCATGGCAAACAGGCGTTCTCCACCCTCCCAGCGTATGCCGGTGAAGTAGGCAAGGGACGTGCCCGGGGTAAGTAGGATGGCGGACAGGTTATTGTCGCGCATCAATTGGCGAGCCTTTTCCTGGCGTCCGGCGCGCTCTTCGATGGTGATGGGCTTGGCTTCTCCGCGGAGGGTGCGAAGCGCGGCAATGGCTGGCGGGAGGGACTTATCACCTTCGGCCGCGGGGGCCAGTACTGGCAAAGTTGTGGCAGCAACAGCGAGAGAGCCGGACTGCAAGAAATGGCGGCGCGAAATCATGAAGCCTCCGGGAAAAGAGGATCAATTATATAGAGTGGCTGGTGGAGAGCCGGGCGTCTCGCCCAGCGTGGACGGGCGGGGACGGCCGTCGCTCCATCGTGCGATTCATCGCGCGTTCTGGCTCTAGAATGCTTTCATGGTGAGCGGCTACACTTGCGCCGGTTGCGGGGAGTGGAACGAGACCACGGTGGATGAGTCCGCCGGCAGACGGCAGCGCTATGTTGAGGACTGCCAGGTCTGCTGCAAGCCGAATTTGCTGCGCGTCAGTTGGGACGGTGGGGCTGAAGAATTTGTGATTGAGGCTGAATTAGAATGAAGCGCTATCATAGCGACGAGTTTTTTTCGAAGGAGGAGGAAGATTGATGAGCAATTATCCGGTAGCCGCAGGACGGATGGTCGCGCACAACATGGTGACCACGCAGTTCGAACTCGATGGCTTTCGTGTGACGCGCACGCTGGGCGTGGTGCGCGGGATCACGGTGCGTTCGCGGTCGATCTTTGGAACGATTGGAGCTGGGCTGCAGACGATTGTCGGCGGTAACATCACTCTGCTGACCAACCTGTGCGAGAGGACGCGCGCCGAAGCGTTCGACCTGATGTTGCAGCACGCAGCGGAAATTGGAGGCAACGCGGTCGTCGGCGCCCGCTATGACGCGACGGAAGTGATGCAGGGCGTCACGGAAGTTCTGGCCTATGGTACGGCCGTTTTCGTTGAAGCGGAAAAATGAGTTTAAGTGGAGCGGCCGGGCGTGCCGGCCCGGCCATCTGTGATCTGGACGGGCGGGGCGCCCGTCGCTCCATTGCCTCGGGAAGACGCGGCAAGCCGCGTCTCTACGGGAAGGTTGGGCTAGTCCTTGTACAAAAAGCCCGCTACTACCGCGGCTAGGATCGAGCCTATCCATAGGTCGAGCATCCATCCTAGCGGCAACATGGTCGGAATCGGGGACCAGGTTGCTTGCGCGAAGTTGCCAGGGACGCCGGCGCAGAATCCAACGATCATTCCGATTTTGAGAGCCGTCTTCGGTCCAGGGCCGGCGGTGGCGCGAGCCCACGCGTAGAGATGCGCGATGAGAATCGACATCACGAATATCAGCACAATCCAAATCGGCGTGAAAAGCGGATAACGCGGTTCCTTCAGGAACAATCCTTGTTTCTGCATGGCCTCGTAGAGCGGAGCCTGGCGCAAACCAACCAGGAAGCCCCATGCAATCCACACCACTCCGCCGGCAATGCCTCCCAGCCACACCCGAGTCTTGTTCAGCTTCATTGAGCCCCCCTGTTTGTGTTTGGCGTGAAATTCGGCATAAGTGTACTCCCAGCGGATCGAGACGTGGAATTATCCCTACAAGGAAGACGCGGCGAGCCCGCCTCTCTACGGGAAGGTTTGCGAGATTCCTCGTAAGCCCAAGCGGCTGCCAGTGGAAAAGTCGCAATTTCTACGACCAGCGAACCACTCTTCCAAACACAAGCCCTAGTGGTCATCTGCCTAGTTAACCGCAACATTTCGCGCTTCGTACCTACGGTCCCTCAGGCAACTCCCGACCCAAAACTTTCCTATTGACAACAAACGATTTAGGCGTAGGATGTGGACAAAAGTGGTTGAAAGTGGAGCAATTAATAAAGGTCGTGGGTTAAAACCCTAAGTTTCGAGGCGCCAGTGGGTTACGAGACTGACACCGACAAAACCGAGCCCAACGAACCGGAATCCACTTCATTTGGAACTGCTTCTTTCTCCCTCGTGCTAGTGGCTGTGGTAGCGGCCATAAATAAACGGAGCCCGGCGTTTTTAACAAAAGCGGCGAGCAGGGCACATGTTTCGCGGAAATCATCCAACGCGCGTCGACGAAAAGGGACGGTTAAAAGTCCCGGCGGAATTCAAGCGCGTGATCGACGAGAAATATGCGCAGAAATTTTACATCACAAGTCAGGACGGAAATATTGCTCAAGTGTATCCCTTCGAGGAGTGGGAGCGGATCGAGCAGAAGCTGGCGGCGCTCTCGACTTTCAATCCGACGAAGAAAAAGTTTCTGACGCGCACGAATTATTACGGGCAGGTCGTGGAGATGGACGGGCAGGGGCGCCTGCTGATCCCGCAGATTCTGCGTGAGTCGGCGCAGATTCGCGGGGAAGTGGCAGTGCTTGGCAATCTGACCTACCTAGAAGTTCGCAACCTGGGAGCGCTCGACAAGGAGATTAAAGAGCCTTTCACGGATGAAGACATCAAGACGCTGGACGATTTGGGCATCTAGTGGGCACGGACATAACAGACACCCCCGAGCGGGGTGGGCATGGAGCGGGTGGCCATGTCCCGGTTCTTTTAAAAGAAGCGATCGATTTTCTAGCCGTAAAGCGTGGCGGAACTTATCTGGATGCCACGGTGGGGCTGGGCGGGCACAGTTACGAAATCGCAAAACGCCTCGGCGCACCGGGACATTTGATTGGCTTCGATAAGGATCCGGCGGCGCTGGAGATTGCGCGGAGGAGACTCGCGCCGGTCGATAGTCGTTCGTCGTTAGTCGTTGGCGAGCCCGAAGCCCAACGACCAACGACCAGCGACCAACGACAGAGTTTGGATTGGCCGACGATTACGTTGCTGCATCGGTCGTTTGCGGAACTTGCGAACGACCAACGACCAGCGACTATCGACGGCATCCTTGCGGACCTGGGCGTTAGCAGTTTGCAGCTCGGCGACCCGGCGCGCGGATTTAGTTTTCAGGCGGAAGGACCGCTGGACATGCGGATGAACCCGATGTCCGGCGAGACCGCCGAACAAGTGGTAAACCACATCGACGAGCGCGAGCTGGCCGATGTGATTTACGAATTCGGTGAGGAAAGGAGGTCGCGGAGAATCGCCAGAGCCATTGTCCGGTCGCGGCCGATACGCACGACGAAGCAACTTGTCGAAGTGGTATCAGCCGCGGCCCGGTCAATGAAGCACGAGCGGATTCATCCGGCGACCCGAACCTTTCAGGCTCTCCGAATATTCGTAAACCGTGAACTGGACGATCTGAAAGCACTGCTGGAGGCGGCGCCGCGGGTGCTGAAACCGGGCGGAAGGTTGGTGGTAGTCAGCTTTCATTCGCTGGAAGACAGGATCGTCAAGGATGCAATGCGTGAGGGCGCGAAGGACAAGCACTTTCGTTTGCTCACGAAAAAGCCGGTGATGGCATCAGAAGACGAGATTGATCGTAATCCGCGGTCGCGCAGCGCGAAGATGCGCGCCGCCGAAAAAGTTTGAGTTCGCACGAGTTTAGTTTGCGAGTTTAGTTTGCCCCGGAGAAACTGCCGGGCGCCCGGTGCGGTGATAGTAAGGCGTGCCGGGTAAAGATTTGAGGAAAACTCTGTGGTGGAGTTTTCCCGGAGCGGCCAAGAAAAAACAGAACAAGGCCGGGTCCGGGAAGAAAAATGGGACAGACGTAATGACATTTACCGGCAGCCTTATTGAAAATCTGATGGCAACGGTTGAACGCGCTGAACGGAGGGCGTCCTCGGACGAAGCGATGTTCGCACAGAACTTCGCAGAGAACACCGACGCTCAACCATGGGTCGTCTCGATGCAACAGAACGCAGACTACGATTCTAAATTTCTTGGAGTGGCATAAATCATGAGCGCCGTGGCAATGCAAAGCGCACCTCTTTCCAGTCGGCGCAAGTCCTGCTGGCTGGGGACACCGGAAATTTATTTCCGCAAACCCATCGATAACTCGCGCCTGGTGAAGCTCGAAGATCCGCGCCGCGCGCGCGAGATGCAACAGTTCTCGTTTGCGCTGTGTTGCCTGTTCCTGCTCGTCATGGGATACGCGCTGCAGCATTTCCGCGCGATTGAGTATGGGTACAAGATCGAGACGCTGCGGGCGCAGCGCGACGGTCTTACGGAAATGAACCGGGCCCTGCGCCTGGAAGAGGCGTCGCTGCGCGATCCGGAGCGAATCGATGTGATGGCGCGCAAGCTGGGCATGCAGTCGCCGCAGCCCGGGCAGGTGGTTCGCATGGACGCTGACGCCGATGGCGGTGCGCCGGTGATGGCCAGCGTGACTCCGGTCGCGGTGATATCAGTGCGGTAGTTCTTCTCCTGCAAGACGATGCTTGGGGTTGTTGATAGGGAGAGCGCGGTTTTCACCTTAGGCATTTGAGCGCAGTCAGCACGCGGGCGGGGGCGCCCGCGCTACATTGTTTCGCGGCGGCTCTTCGGGGCCGCCGAAAATTTCTGAGGACTGGAAGTGGCGGCGAGGACCTCTTCGAACGGCGCAAGATTCAGGCTCTACGCTTTGTCTGGATTGCTTTGCCTGTGGCTGCTGACCATCTGTCTGCGGCTGGTCTATCTCCAAATTTTTTGCTATGGCGATTTCGAGCGCCGCGCGCAGCATCAGCAGCAGCGCAGTTTTGACCTTTCGGCGAAACGCGGCGTTATCTATGATCGCGCTGGACGCGAGCTGGCAATGTCCATTCAGGTGGACTCGGCCTTCGTCGTGCCCTCGGAAGCTCCCGACCTCCCCAATACGATCAGCTTAATTACGCGCATTACGAAAGACGATCCCCGTGTTGTGCTCGCCGATTGCCGCGCCCACAAGACCTTCTGCTGGGTGGCGCGAAAGGCCGATGCCGAAGTGATTGAGCGGATTCGGGCGCTGAATCTGCAAGGCATCCACTACCAGAAAGAACCGAAACGGTTTTATCCAAAGCGAGAATTAGCGGCGCAAATTTTGGGGTACGTTGGCACCGACGATCAGGGACTGAGCGGCCTGGAGAGGCAATTCAACCAGCAACTTCAGGGCAAGCCGGGCAAGCTGATGATTTCGGTCGACGCGCGCAAGCGTTGGTTTGCCAGTGTTGAGAAGGAGCCCGAATCCGGCAACAGTGTCGTCCTCACGGTCGATCAGAACATTCAGTACATCGCCGAACGGGAACTCGAGCGCGGGATGCAAGAGACGCACGCCATCGCGGGCACGGTGATCGTGGAAAATCCTCACACCGGCGAGATTCTGGCGCTCACCAACCGGCCCACGTTTAATCCCAATATTCGAAAAGAAATTAAGAACGACGCCCTGAAAGACCGCGCGGTCAGCGACATTTACGAGCCGGGGTCGACTTTCAAGATGGTGACCATCTCCGCCGGACTGGAAGAGAAAATCACGCGTCCCGATGAAATGTTTGATTGCCAGATGGGATCGATCGTGATCAATGGCATGCGCATCCGCGATAGTAAGCCGCATGGCGTGCTCTCGGTGGCCGATATTCTGGCGGAGTCGAGCGATGTCGGCGCCATTAAGGTTGCGCTGCGGTTGGGAGACGAGCGCTTCTATAAATACATTCGCGCTTTCGGATTCGGCCAGCAAACCGGGATCGAACTTCCCGGTGAAACGCGCGGCTTGACGAAGCCGGTGGAACGCTGGTCGAAAGTTTCCATTGGCGCGATTTCGATGGGGCAGGAGATCGGGATCTCGCCGCTGCAACTCATCTCGCTGATCTCAACGATTGCCAACGACGGCGTCCACGTCCCGCCGCGCATCGTGGCGGGCACGATTACGCCGCAGAATACTCCACAGACCATCGCCTTCCAGCCCGCCGACGGGACGCGAGTGATTTCGCCGCTGACGGCGGCCGAGATGCGGCAGATGCTGCAGGGAGTGGTGCTCCACGGCACGGGACGCAAAGCTATTCTCGAGGGCTACAGTTCGGCGGGTAAAACCGGGACGGCTCAGAAGGTGGACCCAGCCACCGGCCTTTACTCGAAGACGAAGTATGTCGCGTCCTTTGCCGGCTTTGCTCCGATCAACGATCCGCAAATTGCAGTGGTGGTGATCCTCGATTCGGCCGTCGGCCTGCACCAGGGAGGACAGGTTTCGGCGCCGGTGTTTCAACGAATCATGCAGCAGGTGCTCGAGTATATGCACGTGCCGCATGATGTTCAACTTCCGCCCAGCCGGCAAGTTTTGCTTGCTCGGCGCGATGTCCCGGACGCAAGCCTCGAAGAAAGTTCACCCGATCACCTTGGAGCCAGCCTGGATATGGCCGAGGCCGGCGACGCGCCCGCCATTCCAGCAGCGGTCAAGCCCAGCCCAATTGCCGCCCAGGTTGTTCCTGCCGCGCTTACTGCGAGAGACGCTGGAAGAGTCACGGATCAGGGGCCGCCGGCCGCCCCGATGAGAGAGGCAGGGAGTTCGCCAGTCGCGAGTTCACCGGTTCCGCAATCCGAGAATTCACCCCCGCAGAAATTGCCGGCGAGCGGCACGGTGGTTCTCGACGTAGAAGAGGGAGGGATCGAGGTGCCGTCGTTCCTCGGTAAGACCCTGCGCGTCGCCATTGAAGCGGCGCAGGAAGCGGGGCTCGACCTCGACGCTGTCGGCAGCGGTGTTGCCCGCGAACAATCGCCTCAGCCCGGGGCGCACGTCGCGTCGGGATCGCGTATTACCGTGCGTTTTGGTAGGTAGGCGTTCTCCTGTGTACCTCTGTGGTAAGGAGCTAAAACCTGAACCACAGGGGACACAGAGGTACACAGGGATTCACAGGGGAAGGCATCGATCGAGTGTAATCCAGGCTGTTTATAATCACTCCAATGACATTCCAACAGCTCCTGCAGGGTGCCGAGGTCCTCTCCCAGAGCGGAAACCCAGCTGTTGCTGGTGTGGAATACGATTCTCGGCGGGTGCGCCCCGGAACTGTTTTCGTTGCCATGAAGGGTGAGACCAGCGACGGCAATCGGTTTATCGATCAAGCCATCGCTGCCGGAGCGGTTGCCATCGTCACCGATTCCGCAGCCGAAGTGCCGCGTCCCGCAGTTGCCTGGGCGCAAGTTGTGCACGGACGCCGCGCGCTTGCCCGCCTGAGCGCAAATTTCTACAAACGACCTGGCGAGCGAATCGCGAATACTGGGATTACGGGCACGAATGGAAAAAGTACGACCGCCTTCCTGATCGAATCCATATTGCAAGCGGCGGGACGCAAGACGGCGCTGGTCGGAACCATCGAATATCACGTCGCGGGGAAGGTGCTGCCGGCCCCGCACACCACGCCGGAATCGCTGGAGTTGAACCGGCTCTTGTCGCAGGGCCTCGGCCTGGGCGTTACGGAAGCGGTGATGGAGGTGTCGTCGCACGCGCTCGAGCAACAGCGTGTTTTCGGAATTCCTTTTGATGTGGGCGTATTCACAAATCTCACGCGCGACCATCTCGATTACCACGGCACGATGGAAAATTACTTCCGCGCCAAGCAGATTCTTTTTGAAGGTTGTGGGACGGAACCGCCGCGCGCCGCCGTTCTTAACCTTGACGATGAATATGGCCGCCAGCTCTGGAAACTTTGCAAAAAGAAGAGCGCTCTGGTGCTCTCCTACGGGTTGTCATCCGGCGACTTTCATGCTGAGTCCGTCGAAATCACACCGCGGGGAACACGTTTTCAAATGGCGACGCCCTCGGGAAAGATCGCCATGTGGTCTCCGCTAATCGGCAACGTGAACGTGTATAACGTGCTCGCAGCGTGTGCCGCGGGGTATGCCCGCGATTGTTCCGCCGAGGCGATCGCCAAAGGAATCTTCGACCTTGCCAGCGTTCCCGGCCGCTTCGAACGCGTGGACTGCGGGCAGCCTTTCACGGTGGTGGTGGATTATGCGCACACGGACGATGCGCTCCGCAACCTCACCGCGCTGGCGCGCGAATTTGTGGGCCGCGCAGGCCTCAAGGGCCAGGTCATCACACTTTTCGGCTGTGGTGGTGACCGCGATCGCGCCAAGCGTCCGCTGATGGGCGAGGCTGCGGGCAAGGGCAGCGACTTCGTCGTTCTTACTTCCGACAACCCGCGCTCGGAAGATCCGCTGGCCATCATGAACGATGCAGTGGTTGGATTGCAGAGGTCGGGCGCGAAATATGCCATGGAGCCCGACCGCCGCAAGGCCATCGCTTTCGCTCTGCAACAGGCAACCCCCGGTGACATCGTGCTGCTCGCGGGCAAGGGGCACGAGAAAGTGCAGATCACAAAAGAAGGAACGATTCCGTTCGATGACGTGGATGTGGCGCGCGAGAAACTGATCGCCCTCGGCTACGAGTGCAAAACCGTCGCGAAGGCCGGCACAGCGGGGAAGACGGCATGAGACTTCTTCTCTCACGGATCGCCGAGTTCATTGCTGCGACCAGCGAAGCTATGATCGGCCAATACTACTGCTACGGTCACGCGATGGCTCAGGGATATTCCATCGACTCCCGCACGGTGCAACCCGGCGAACTTTTCTTTGCCGTGAAAGGCGAGCGCCTTGACGGTCACGACTTCGTCGAGCAGGCATTAAGCCAGGGCGCGATTGGTGCGGTGGTTCGGAAAGATCAGTTGGCGCGCTATTCCAATCGGGCAGGCCTGCTCGCCGTCGATGATACTCTCGTTGCGCTCCAGACTTTGGCGACGGCGGTCCGAAAAATTTGGGGCAAGACCGCCATCGGCATCACCGGTTCGATGGGTAAGACCACTACTAAAGAGGCGATGGCCCACCTACTTTCGATCAAATACCGCGTGCATCGCACCAAGGGGAATTTCAATAATCAATTTGGTCTACCGCTCGGGCTGCTGACTATCGAGCCGGAATACGATCTCGCGGTGGTTGAGATGGGGATGTCGCACGCGGGCGAAATTGCGGATTTGTCGCGTATCGCGCTGCCGAACCAGGCGGTGGTTACGAACGTTGCCCCGGTGCATCTGGAGAACTTCGACTCAATCGCTGGAATCGCGCGCGCGAAATATGAACTGATCGAAGCTTTGCCGCACGGTGGCACGGCCGTGTTGAATGCAGACGATGAATATGTCAGCCAGTTCGGCCGCGACTTCAAGGGCAAGGTCGTTATGTTCGGATTGAAGCCAACGGCATGTATTCCGGCAGACGTGCGGGCGGAAAACATCGAGGTTCTTGGACCCGAAGGCACGCGCTTCGATCTCGTCAGCCGGGAAGTGCGGCAGCCGGTGCAGAGTCCTTTGCTCGGCACACACAACGTGTACAACGTGCTCGGCGCGGCTGCGATTGCGCTTGAGCATGGGATTACCCCTTCAGAAATCGCCTTAGCTCTGCCGTCCCTGCAGCCCGCCGACAAGCGCGGACAGGTCGTCCAAGTGGGTAACATCACAGTGCTGTACGATTGCTACAATTCAAGTCCGAAGGCGCTTATGGCGGCGGTGGATACTCTGGCTGCCATGCCCGCGCGACGCCGGATTGTTGTCGCCGGAGAGATGCTGGAACTCGGCGCCACCGGCGAGCAACTGCATCGCGAGGGCGGGCGATATATTGCGGGAAGGAAGCTTGACTTCCTGCTTGGCGTGCGCGGCTTGGCAGAGCCGATGGTGGAAGCGGCTCGCGAAGCGGGAATGAAAGCGGAATTCGTCGCGACGCCTGAAGAAGCCGGCGAGTGGCTGGCGCGCGAGACTCGCGAAGGCGATGTCGTATTGTTGAAAGCGTCCCGTGGCGTGAAGCTGGAAAAAGCGTTGGAGACGTGGCAACGAAAAAGCGGCATTCCCTCTGCGCCTGGCGCGGGAAACTGAGAACCGAGACTGGTGTCGGAGGCGGATTGCTTGAGGGTTACCTGTGTTTCTCTGTGTCCTCTGTGGTAGGGAACTAAAGCCTGAACCACAGGGAACACAGAGGTGCACAGGGATACACAGAGGTAAACAGGGGAACGCTGTTGCACTCCTCGCGTTGAGAACCGAGAATTGACAACTGAGAACCGAGAACTGGTGTCGGAGGCGGATTGCTCTACTGGCTGCTCTACCTGAAGCTCTTCCATTATTTTCCGCCATTCCGCATTTTCCGTTATCTGACTTTCCGCACAGCTTTCGCCAGCCTCACTGCTCTTTTCACGGGCCTGATCGTTGGGCCGGTCGTGATTCAGCGCCTGCGTGATTTTCAGATTGGGCAGTACATTCGCGAAGAGGGGCCGCAGGCTCATCAGAAAAAAGCGGGCACGCCGACCATGGGTGGTTTGCTGATCGCCATCGCCATCCTGGTGCCTACGTTGCTCTGGGCGGACCTGAGCAATCCGTTTGTATGGATCGCCGTGTTTTCCACGGTGGCCTTCGGGGCGATCGGTTTTACCGATGACTACCTTAAGGTCGTTCATCACCGCAATCTCGGACTTACCGCTCGCGCCAAGCTGGGCTATCAAGCTGCCGCCAGCGTCCTGATTGCGATTGCGCTGATCGCGTTGCAGCATCGGGGAGAATATTCCACCAGATTGCTAGTGCCATTCTTCAAGCAATTCCACCCCGACCTGGTGATCCAGAGATTGGCAGCTCATCCCCACCTTTGGCCGCTGGCCTTCCTGCCGTTTGTCGGTTTTGTTGTGTTTGTGATTGTCGCATCGAGCAACGCGGTGAATCTTACCGACGGTCTTGACGGGCTCGCCATTGGGTGTACGGTGATTGCGGCGGGAGCGCTCGCGGTTCTCACCTACCTCAGCGGGCATGCCACTTTTGCAACTTACCTCGAATTGCAGCGCATGCCGCAGATTGGTGAGCTTACTATTTTTTGTGGAGCGATGGTCGGTTCCGCGATTGGATTTCTTTGGTACAACGCGCATCCGGCGGAAGTGTTCATGGGCGATGTCGGCTCGCTGGCGCTGGGCGGCGCAATCGGTACCGTGGCTGTCATGATCAAACAGGAACTGCTGCTGCCGTTCATCGGAGGGATTTTTGTTATCGAGGCGCTGTCGGTGATCTTGCAGGTTGGTTCGTACAAGCTGCGCAAGAAACGCATTTTCAAGATGGCGCCGATCCACCATCACTTCGAACTGCTGGGCTGGTCGGAGTCGAAGGTGATTGTACGCTTCTGGATTGCGTCGCTGGTATTTGCGCTGTTTGCGCTGACCACGTTGAAACTGAGATAAAAGGAATTTGTAATTGGTGATTTGTAATTTGTAATCTTAAAACTCAAAACCAATTGGCACGGGATTGGTTCTTAAATTACAAATTACCAATCGCAAATTACCAATTGAACTCGATGGATCTCAACAATAAACGCGTGCTGGTCGTCGGCCTCGGCAAATCCGGTGTGGCTTCCGCGCTCTTCTTGAAGTCGCGTGGCGCCCGCGTCACGGTGTCGGATTCGAAGCCCGAAGCTGAGCTTCGCAATGAAATCCTGCTTTTGCTGGAGCATGGGATCACGGTTGAAACTGGGGGCCACGGCGACCGCACTTTTCGCGGGCAAGACTTGATCGTGGTTAGTCCGGGGGTGCCGGTCGATGCGCCGCAGCTGGTGCAGGCGCGTAACCTGGAAGAGAAGGTCATCGGCGAAATCGAACTTGCTACGCAGTTTCTGGCCGGTCCGATCGTCGCCATCACCGGAGCCAACGGCAAAACCACCACTACCTCATTGGCCGGCGAAATTATCGCCGCCGGAAAGTTCTCCACACTGGTTGGCGGTAATATCGGCACGCCGGCTATTAGTCTCGCGGACCAGGCGGGACCCGCCACGTGGATTGTGCTTGAGGTATCGAGCTTTCAGCTGGAAACGATCGTTGAATTTCGTCCTCGGATCGCGGTGATTCTGAACATCACGCCCGACCATCTCGATCGCCACAAGACTTTTGACAATTACGTCAACGCCAAAGCGCGCGTCTTTGAAAACCAGCGTAAGGATGACTTCACCGTCCTCAACGCCGATGACTCTACGACGGCTGGATTGTCGGATCGTACGCGCGCGCAGTTGTTCTGGTTTAGCCGAAAGAAGGAGGTCGAACGAGGCGCGTTTGCCCGCGGCACGCATATCTACTTCCGGGACGGGCACAGCGAACGCGAGATCATGCCGCTCGCGGAAGTAGCGCTGAAAGGCGCGCATAATCTGGAAAATGTGTTGGCGGGCGTCGTCATTGGCATGCTCGTTGGCTGTCAGCCCGAACAGATTCGTCATGCCGTCCGGAACTTCAAAGCGGTCGAGCACCGGCTGGAGTTCGTGGCCAGGTTCGCAGGCGTCGATTATTACAACGACTCCAAGGCCACGAACGTGGATGCGACCGTCAAGGCGCTGGAAGCGTTCCCGGCAGACATTCCTCCGCACCTGCACCTGATTCTCGGCGGCAAGGATAAGGGCAGCGACTACACCTTGCTCCATGAATTGTTGCGACAGCGGGTGAAGCGCGTGTACACGATCGGAGCCGCGGCCGCTAAGATCGAATCGCAGATTCAGGGCGCTGCCGAAATCGACCATGCGGAGACTCTGGAAAATGCTGTCCGGCGCGCGAGTGAATCTGCCGTCGCGGGCGACGTGATTCTTCTGGCTCCGGCCTGCGCCAGTTTTGATCAGTTCCAGAGCTATGAACATCGGGGGCGAGTGTTCAAGGAGACGGTGCATTCGTTGGCGATGTCTCGATCCACGTAATGTGATGGAGGGACGGGCGCCTCGCCCGTCCGGCAGTACGGCGGCCGGGCGGGGACGCCCGGCTCTCCACCAGCAAAGCCGCTTGGAACCAACTCAGTTATCACCTGCCCAAAATCCCCGGCGAAACTGCTCCGTGTCTTCCTGTGTCCGTGGTGAAATGGATTCTCTATGGCTAAGCGGGTCAGCGTCGATCGCTGGATGTTCACCGTGACCACGATCCTGGTTTTTGTTGGGCTGGTCATGATCTTTAGCGCTTCGGCGGTGATGGCGAAGGAGCGTTACGGGTCGGCTTACGAATTCCTGCTGAAGCAACTGGTATGGGCGGTTGCGGGACTCGTCGTGATGGTGGTGGCCACGAGGGTGGACTACAAACGCCTGCAACATCCGGCGCTGGTTTTCTTGCTTCTCGGATTTACGACGCTTCTGCTCATCTCCGTTTTTTTTCTTGATCGCGCGCATGGCACGCATCGCTGGTTTCATGTTGGTCCGATTTCGTTGCAGCCTTCGGAACTGGCTAAGCCCGCGCTCATCCTGTTTCTCGCCTGGTTTCTTGAAAACAAGACTAATGCTATGGACGACTGGCGCAATACGCTGATTCCGGCGGTTGTGCCCACTGTGGCTTTTCTCGGGCTGATTGTTTTTCAGCCGGACCTTGGCACTGCCATCGCTTGCGCGGGGATTGCGGCTTGCGTTCTGTTCGTTGCCGGCGTTCGCCTGCGATACTTCGGATACGCGTTTGCGGCTGCGCTGGTGCCGCTTTATTTTCTGATCTTTCATGTGTCATACCGGAAAGACCGCATCCTGGCATTTCTGAATCCTTACGCTGATCCGAAGGGGTTTGGCTTCCACATTATTCAGTCGCTGATTGCGGTCGCGACCGGCGGCGTGACGGGACTTGGACTGATGGAAGGGAAGCAGAAATTGTTTTATCTTCCCGAACCGCATACGGATTTTATTTTCGCTGTTACTGCCGAAGAGTTGGGGCTTATGGGAGCGCTTACTGTCATCATCCTTTTTTCGATTTTTCTCTGGCGAGGGACGCGCGCGGCTCTGCGATCTCAGGATAACTTTGGCCGCTTCCTGGCCGTCGGAATCACCAGCATGATCGTGCTGCAGGCGTTCATCAACATCAGCGTTGTGCTGGGACTGATGCCTACGAAGGGGATTCCGCTGCCGTTTGTTTCTTACGGTGGATCGTCGCTCTTTGTGACTTTGATGTGCGTTGGGGTGCTGCTGAATATTACGAAGCAGGCGGAGTAGGCGGCTGCTTAGCTGAAGTCCAAAGAACCTTAACCACGGGGGGCACAGAGGACCACGGGGACAAACCCACAGGGGAGGGCGGAGAACCGCTCAGGTTGCCGCTATACTAGTTTTTTGCCGAGCCAGCGCTCAATGGAGAGGGCATGTCGAGTCTGAAGGAATTCCAATGTGAGATTTGCGGGACCGTCAGTGAGAATCCGATCCATTGGTTTGTGATCGAGTGCGGAGATCAGAAGCTCGCGGTCATTAAGTGGGACTTGACTGCCGCTACCAGCCCCACCGCCCGGCATTTCTGTGGCGAAGCCCACGCCCAGGTGTATATCAGCCGCTGGTTTGAATCCGTGTGCTGGCCGCGCAAACCAGCGTTCAAGATTTCCTGACCTACTCGGTTTGGCGCACACGGTCGTCGAGTTCTGATCGGCTTGCGAGAAGCTCGCTGTATCCCCGGTGGTAGCCGGCTGTGAAAGACGACCGATCCTCCGCAGTCGCCCATCGGCCGATTGCAATGTGAGGCTCACTGCTTCCCTCGGCTGCAAGTCTTCCCAGATACAATCCATCACGGAAGGCCCCGTCTGTTATCTGGGCCACATTGGCGCTGGGGGCTGGGCTATCGTGATGACGATCGCCGGATAGGATTGACATTGGCACCAAGCCGAGTGCGATCACTGCTGCGTACAACGGAAGTATCTTCATTGTTTGTTTCTCCTGATCTTCTTCGTGAAGCTGAGTCACACTGATCGAAATCCTCTGTGTCGACCTCTGTGTCGATGTGACAAGCGTAAGGCAGCGGACGCGCAACCTTGTCATTGATCGGTCACGGATTAGTAACTTTGTCGTTATATTCTTGCCAGGAATTCTTCGACTTCCGGTTCGATTCCGAATCATCAGGAGATTTTCAGCTGTGCAGTTTCGCCGCTTGGGATTCTAGAATCGCTTCGGCGGAGCGCCAATATTTGTGCAGGGTCGTCGACAGAAACGATTACCATGCGGGGATGCGCTGCGTATCTGGTTACATGTGGCGGGCAGCCCTGGTGCTGTGTGCTTCTGCTCTGTTCGGCGCCACCGCGCCGGTTTCGATTACCGATCGTTCCACCGGCATCGGGGTAACGTTTGAGCCGGATGGACAGTACGCCATATCGACTGGCATTGCCGGTTGGAAATTCAGCGGAAGCCTGGGCCAGGCGCCTACAACCGTTGTTGTTCAAGAAGGAAGCGATAGTGTAGCTGCGTACCAGGAGATCGTGGTCGATTATGTGCAAGAGGGAACGAAACAGGCCAGCATTCGCGTCTACTCCGGGAAGCCGGTTGTGTTGTTTAATCTTAAGTACCTGAACGCGGCAAGCAACACTGCAGCATTCCCCAAGCTAACCTCCTATCCCGAGACCGCTTATCACGTCAGCTATCGTGGCGAGTTCGGTAAGTACAGCTTTCGGAAACTCGGGGTTGATAGTCCGTGGGTATTCTTCGATGGCGGCGGTAACACGTTCATCCTCTCGCCGGCATCCGATTTCCTGATTTCCGCGACTACTCGATCCTCATCGCGAGCAATAGCCAGCGGGATCGATTCCAGAATCGCAACGTTGCCTGAAGGGTTTGCGCATAGCACGATTCTGGTGGTGGAAGAAGGAATCAATCGGGCATTCGAGACCTGGGGAAGCGCATTGGCTAGACTGCAAGGCAAGGCGCAGGCCGCTAATGACGATCCGATGGTGGCCAAGGTTGGCTACTGGACAGATAACGGCGCGACTTACTACTACAAATATGAACCCTCGCTGGGGTATGAAAAAACACTGTTGGCGGTTCGCGACGAGTTTTTGGAAAAGGGTGTGTCGCTGGGTTACATGCAGCTCGACAGCTGGTTCTATCCGAAGGGTGAGCACGCAGATTGGAAGAAATTTGACGGAATCTATGAATACGTCGCCGACAAGCATCTCTTCCCGGATGGGCTGAAAGCCTTCCAGCAGCAGTTGGGCATTCCGCTGGTCACGCATTCCCGGTGGATTGATCCGAAGAGTCCGTATCGCAGCCGTTATCGGATGTCCGGAAACGTGGTCGTGGATCCGGTGTACTGGAGGACGGTGGCGAGCTACCTTCATGACGCGGATGTCCTTACTTACGAGCAGGACTGGCTTGATGAGCGCGCACGGACGGCCTTCAATCTGCACGATCCGGCCGCGTTCATGGATGAAATGGCGCAGGCACTGAAGGAACAAAAGATCACAATTCAGTACTGCATGCCCTTGCCGCGGCACTACCTGCAAAGCACCAGGTACGACAATGTGACCACCATTCGCGCCAGTCACGATCGCTTTGGCCGAGACAAATGGGATCAGTTCCTCTACGGCTCGCGGTTAGCAGGCTCTCTTGGGGTGCGGCCCTGGTCCGACGTTTTCATGAGCAATGAGTTGAATAATTTGCTGCTCTCGACGCTTTCCACTGGTCCGGTCGGAGTGGGTGACGGGATCGGCTCGGTCAACCGCGAGAACCTGCTGCGTGCTGTCCGTGCCGACGGGGTGATCGTTAAGCCCGACGTACCGCTTGTGCCCACTGATGAAGCCTTTGTTGAAGACGCACAGAGCCTAAAGCGCCCCATGCTCGCCTCTGCGTACACTGATTTCGGGACTCTGAAGGCTTTCTATGTGTTGGCCTACGCCCGCGGCCACGAAAAAACGGTCGCCTTCACGCCAGCATCGCTTGGACTGCACACGCGAGCTTACGTATTCGACTATTTTTCTCATAAGGGAACCGTCGTTGACCCGGATAAGACTCTTACGAAGTCGCTGGAAAAGGAGTCGCCGGATAAAGAGTACGCGTACTTCATCGTCGTTCCGCTCGGCCAGTCCGGGATTGCTTTTCTGGGCGACCGTGATCAGTTTGTTTCGCTCGGCAAACAACGCATCAGCCAACTATCGGACAAAGGAACAGTGCGGGTGACCATTCAATTTGCGCATGGAGAGAATTCTCGAACCGTACACGGGTATTCCCCGGTTGCCCCGGTGATTACCCCAATCAATGGCAAGACAGGTGCGTCAACTTACGATTCCACCGCTCACCGGTTCACCGTATCGGTCTTACCGGACTCGCCGGACTCGCCGGACTCGAATGGGAGCGCGGAACTGGAAATCAGGTTGCCAAGCTTGGTTGGCGGTCGTTAGTCGTTGGTCGTTAGTCGTTAGTCGTTGGCAAAAACCGATGGGTGAATAACGGGGCTTGATGGTCCAAAACGGTTGCGGGACGCCGGATGTGGGCCGAAGACGGTGCTAGGAACCGGGACGGCGCGGGGGTAGAATATCGCTCAAGAAATGGGTGGTCTCCGTCGCCTATAAGCCAGACCTGCGATAGCCTCGGCAGCGTTGACCATGGATGCGAGTGATGAACTCTTCCTGCCGCAGGCTCGTCGTGTCTCTCGTCGCTGCCATCCTCTGTTCCTGCGGGGGCGGTGGACAGTCATCCCATGGGCCCGGCTTCTCGATCGCCGCCAGCCCCGCTACCCTCGTGGTGGTTCCCGGCGCGAGCGCCACCGCCACCGTGACGGTCTCGCCGCGCGATGGTTTCACTGGTAGCGTGAACGTGACCATCTCGAATGTGCCGGCGGGGGTGACGGTCGCTCCCAATCCAGTTCAGTTTTCAATTTCCTCGTCCCCCGTCTCGCAGCCGATCACGGTGAGCGCAGGATTCGATGCGCAGCTTCACGACACTACACTCGCGCTCACCGGAACCAGCGGAAGTGTCACCGCTTCCGCCAACCTCAATTTGCGAGTTCAGCCGCTCTCGGTCACCACCTGGCATTACGACAATGCGCGCACTGGCGCGAATGGCAACGAAAGCATTCTCAACCTCGTCAACGTGAATCCCAACACATTCGGGAAGCTGTACGACCTTCCCGCCGACGGCGCGGTCATCGGACAAGCTCTCTACCTCCCTAACGTCTCAATCCCGGGAAAAGGTACACACCACGTTGTCTATGCGGCGACCATGCACGACTCGGTTTACGCCTTCGATGCCGACAGCAACACCGGCGCGAACGCGAATCCGCTCTGGCACGTCAGCCTGCTGCCTCCCGGGGCGACGCCCGTTCCCATGACCGTGCAAGGCTGTTCGGGCGTGAGCGCATGGACCGAAGTCGGCATCGTTGCGACGCCCGTTATCGACGCCGCCACCGGAACGATGTACGTTGTGGCCAAGACCTACGAGAACGGAGGCACAGTTTTTCGGCTGCATGCTCTCGACGTCACGACTGGTAGCGAGAAGTTCGGCGGACCTGTTCAAATTGCGGCAACCTACACCCTCAACGCCCATACTGATACTTTCAATCCCCTCGCCGAGACAAACCGTCCCGCGTTGTTGCTGGTGAATGGCCACGTTTACCTGGCATTTGGATCGAATGGGTGCAACGCTTACGGCGATCAAGGATGGGTCATTTCCTACAATGCCTCCACCCTCGCCCAGGAAGGCGCCTTCAACGCCGAGCCCGGCAAGGCGCTGGCCTCGATCTGGATGAAAGGAGGCGGTCTCTCGGCCGACAGCGCCTCGAACATCTACGGTGAAACGGCCGAGGGGAACGTTACTCCGGGCACGAACTTCGGCAGCAGTGTCTTCCGCCTCACTCAATCAGGGAACAGTCTGCACGTCGCGGACTGGTTCACGCCCTGGAACCAGGCCTTTCTCTTCCAGAACGACCTGGACCTCAACGACGCGGTGTTGTTGCTTCCCGATCAACCCGGCTCGCATCCTCATCTTGCCATGGCGGCGGGAAAGGAAGGCACGCTGTACGTGCTCGACCGCGACAACATGGGCAAGTACTGCGCGAGTTGCACGGCGGGAGACACGCAGATTGTGCAGGAACTCCCGCAGGTGGCGAAGCACACGGGCTGCCTCGTTTACTGGAATGGGATGGTGTACACAACCGGCACCGGATATCCCATCCTGGGATGGGCGCTTAGCAATGGCATGTTGTCGAGCACGCCGGTGGCGCAAACGCCGGCGCAGGCGGGCGGACATTCTCCCATCATTACTTCTGCGGGCACGGCGAACGGGATCCTGTGGCAGATCAACGGCACAAATCTGAGCGCTTACAATGCGACGACCCTGGCCCTGTTGTATGCGACGTCGCAGACAAATGGGCGTGACACTTTACCCCCGATGCCGCACTTCGCCCAACTCATGATCGTGAACGGGAAGCTGTATATCGGGACGAACAGCGGAGTTACGGTTTTGGGATCGCTGTAGGATCGGTTGGAGGCGGTCGGAGGAGCGATGTTTTCAAAAGTTATCATGTTTAGAGACCATGACCGACAACTGGAAGCCTTATCTCTGTAACGTCAATGGAAAACTCGCCTCGATTTTTGTGAACCTCGGCCTTCGAAGCGAGGCACCGATACTATCGAAACCATGGCTGCTATGGACATGGGTCTATTTTCAAACGCCGCGAGCCGATGGGCTGTCCGATAGCAAAGAAGCTCCCACGCTTTACAAGATTGAAGATGCCCTGGACTTGTGTCTATCCCGCGCGTGCCAAGCAATACCTTGTGGAAGGATCACCACTGAGGGACGACGCGAGTTCTACTTCTATGCAGAGACCAAGAATGGCCTCCGCCACGCGGTAAAAGCAGCATTGAAGGGCTTTGCAGGTTACAGGTATGACATAGGCAGTCAGGAAGATTCGGAATGGGTGCAGTACCTCAATGTTTTGTATCCGTCACCGGACGACCTTCAGCGTATTGCGAACATGGACCTGCTTGACGTGCTACGGGAGAAAGGAGACGTTCTCACTGTAGCGAGAGAGGTCCAACATTGGATGTACTTCGGCTCTGAGCAATCTCGCTCTCAGTTCCGAGATACCGCAACCGCGGCCGGTTTCAGGGTTATTTCGGAATCAACCTCCGAAGGCAGCTTGCCATTCGGGATCGTTCTCGCTCGCACTCAATCCATTGAGCAAGAATCCGTCGACCGTACGGTCATTGAACTGCTGAACCTCACCCGGCGCTTCGATGGTGAGTACGATGGCTGGGAAACGCCAGTAGTGACGCAGTGACAAAGTCGTTTCGCTCAATTGGCGTAATATCGCCAATGCCAACTACTTCGGCAATTCTCAGTTGGTGCAAACGTTGTTAACGAGTTGACTTTCGTTTTACCCTGGCCGTTCAGCGACCGGTCAATTGCTCCAGCCTTTCCGGATACCGCGCCCCTTCCACCTTGATCTTTGAAGAGGCGCTATTGATGTCACGGAGATCGTCGGGAGTGAGGTCGACGGAAGCGGCTGCAAGGTTCTCTTCCAGGCGATGAAGCTTCGTTGTCCCTGGGATCGGAACAATCCAGGGCTTCTGAGCAAGCAGCCAAGCGAGGGCTAACTGAGCAGGTGTTGCCTTCTTTCGTTCCGCGACCTTGCTCAGCAAATTAACCAACGCCTGATTCGCTCTTCGAGCTTCCGGGGTAAAGCGAGGGACGATGTTGCGGAAATCGGTGCTATCGAACTTCGTATTTTCGTCGATCTTGCCTGTAAGGAAGCCCTTGCCGAGAGGACTAAATGGAACGAATCCGATCCCGAGTTCTTCAAGGGCGGGCAACAGCTCCTCTTCAGGACGCCTCCACCATAGTGAGTATTCGCTCTGAACTGCCGTGACCGGCTGGACCCGGTGGGCGCGACGGATTGTCTGCACTCCTGGTTCAGAAAGGCCGAAGTGCTTCACCTTACCTTGCTCGATCAGATCTTTCACGGCTCCGGCGACGTCTTCGATCGGCACGTTCGAGTCAACGCGGTGCTGGTAGAACAAGTCGATGACATCGGTCTTGAGTCGCTTGAGGGAGGCCTCGGCGACTTCCCTGATGTGGTCGGGCTGACTATTTAACGTAGTCCACTTGCCCCCGTCTTCGGGATTCGGCGCAAAGCCGAACTTGGTTGCTATCATCACCTGACTGCGGAGTGGAGCGAGCGCTTCGCCGACAAGTTCTTCATTTGTGAACGGACCGTAGACTTCAGCGGTATCGAAGAACGTCACGCCGCGTTCGACTGCCGTCCGAATCAGCGAAATCCCATCCTTCTTGTCGATGGCGGGACCTAAGCCAAAGCTCATTCCCATGCAGCCGAGTCCGAGAGCGGAGACTTCCAGATTGCTTTTTCCAAGTTTGCGCTTCTTCATCGTTCCTCCTTGGCAAGGAAATAGTCTCCCACAATTTCGGGGGGAAAGAGAGATTCGTCGTAGTGATTGTTGAAGTATGGCCAGTACGCCAATAGCGCTCTACGCTCCAGCCTCTTTCTCCAGCGCCAGTAACTGCTCTTTGCGCTCGATACCCCAGCGGTAGCCGCCTAGGTCGCCGTCTTCGCGTACCACGCGGTGGCAGGGGATCGCGACTGCTACCGGGTTGGTGGCACAGGCTCGGGCTACGGCTCGGGTGGCTTTCGGCATGCCGATCTTCTTTGCTATGGCGCTGTAGGAACGAGTTTCTCCTCGGGGAATTCTTTGCAGAGCTTCCCAGACTCGCCGTTGAAACGCGGTTGCCCTGATGTCTAGCGGCAGAGATGGATTCGTCTCGGCTCCCTCCATTAAGCGGGTGAGGTTCACGCGCCATTGGGCCATGGCGGCGTCATCGCGGCGGCGGGTGGCGAAGGGGAACTCGCGCATCAGGCCTTGCTGGAGTTGCTCATCGTCGTCTGCGAATTGGATGGCGCAGATGCCTTTGTCTGTGGCGGCGATCAGCATGCGTCCCAGGGGCGAACTGGCGATGGTGTAGCGGACTACGGCGGCCACTGCGCCGCGGCGGTACTTCTCGGGGGTCATGCCTAGTTGGGTAGCGGTGCGCTCGTAGAGACGGCTGCTGGAGCCGTATCCGGCGGCATAGAGGGCGGAGGTCACGTTGTGGCCGGCCTGCAGATTGTGTTTCACCTGGCGCAGGCGGATCGCGTCGATGTAGGCCTTCGGCGAGACTCCCAGCACCGACTTGAATGTCCGCTGCAAGTGAAAGGGGCTGCGGCGGAATTCTTTGGCTAGCAGGCTGAGCGTGAGGCGGTCTTCAATATGTTGCTCGATGTAACGGCACATCGCTCGCACTAGCGCGGATTGCGGGTTGCCGTCGACTGCTTTCGGACGGCAGCGCAGGCAGGCGCGATATCCGGCTTGCTCGGCTTGGAGAGCATGATCGAAAAAGCTGACGTTCTCGCGGCGCGGGCGTTTGGCGGGACACGACGGGCGGCAGAATATTCCGGTGCTCGACACGCCGAAGACGAAGGTGCCGTCGAGTGAGGCGTCGCGATCGAGGACGGCTTGCCAGCGGCGGACTTCTGTTCGCGCCGGAGTTGGTTTTAGAGTTGACTTCATCGCTTCTTCTTCTGAAAGTATCGCATTGGTGGCCATGCAGGTAACATAGGGCAGTCGCGGCGCGTGGACTATCCGAATGTTGCGGTCAAACGATTTTTTCGGGGCCTGTCGGAAACCTGCCGACTCATGTACTATGGCGGCCTGCTTTCTCCTGTGCCTCTCGTTGAAGAAATCTTCACCACAGAGGACACAGAGGTACACAGGGGTGCACAGGGGAAAATTGAGAGGACCTTCTTATGAATGGTAATTTGAACCGCATTTGCCAGATGGCGTGGCTGGTTGTCTTGGTGTCCCTCGCGCTGGCGCAGGCTGGCGCGCAAATTCTCACGGGGGATCAAGTGAAGAAGCTTGCTCCGAACTCCTATTACTTTGCTGGACAGAGCGCGGCTGTGCAGGTTCGGAATACAGCCGGCTTGAAGAACTCGGCGGGCAAGGTGGTGCTGGCGGGGCTGGTGGACACGTCGGGATATTCAACGGCAATTCAGGAGAAGTACCAGGGCTTCCTGATCACCGAAACCAAGCTCAGCTTTGAGGGGGCTACGCTTGATCCGGGAGAGTATGGATTCGGCTTCAAGGACGGCAAGTTCATTGTGATGAACGTGGCGGCGACCGATCTGTTTTCGATCGCGAGCGCGAACGACGATCAGCTCAAGCACCCGGTTCCGCTGAAATTTGAAAAAGACGGGGCGGGGTATCGGCTGTACGCGGGACGGAAGTATGTGGTCGTGAAAGCGGATTAGTCTAGTCGGAGGCCGAAAGCTTTAACCACCAAGGACACGAAGGTCCACGAAGGAAAGCCTCGCAGCTGCGGCGCGATGGACAATGCTTGTTTCTCTCAATAAAATCTGAGCATTCACCTGCGACAAACTGCGATGAAACTTGTCACTTTCGAGAACGCCGCGCGGCAATCGCGCATTGGCGCGCTGGTGGGCGACCATCGGGTCGTTGATCTCCATATTGCTTGCGCGCTGTACCTGCGCGATGTTGAGGGCGAGGCGATTTTCTATCGCATGGCTGATGCCTTGGTCCCGCCTGACATGCGGGCGCTGTTTCGCGGCGGGGACACAAGCCTTGACGCGGCACGTAAGGCTCTCGACTACGTTGCCCATCTCGCGGCGGACGGCGCGACAGTCACCGGCCCTCGGGGAGAGGCGATACTCTACGCGCTGAGCGATATCCAGCTCAAGGCGCCTATCATCCCGAAGAAGTTTTTTCATACGGCGGGCAATTTTCGCGAGCACCATGAAGAGGCTACGAAGGCTGGGTTTTCGCATCCGGTCATGCCGTGGATTGTTTTCTTTCAAAACACCGACGCGATCATCGGACACGATGAGCCGGTGATCTATCCCGAACACCTGACGCAGGAATTGGACTACGAACTGGAACTGGCTGTCGTGCTAAAGAAAGCGGGCAAGCACTTTACTCCGGAAGAGGCGTCCAGTTACGTCGGGGGCTATGTAATTTTCAACGACATTACGGCGCGCGACATTCAGCGCCGCGAAATGAAATCGGGCGTATTCAGCTTCTGTAAGGGAATCGACACGTTCTGCCCGCTGGGGCCGTGGATCGTGACCGCCGACGAGATTCCGGACGCCCATAATCTGGCGATGGAGCTGCGCGTGAATGGCGAGGCGCGGCAGCGCTCGCATTCGAGCAAGATGTCGGTCAAGATTCCGGAGATCCTCTCGCACTACTCGCCAATGGGATACAGCGCTGGCGATGTGGTCTCGACTGGAACGGTGTCGGGCGTGGCGGCGTTTTCGGGAGATCCGAAGGCTTGGTATCTGAAGCCGGGTGACGTGATGGAATGCGAGATTGAGAAGATTGGGGTGCTGCGGAATCCGGTGATCTCCTGGGAAGAAGCGTATGGGCAGAAGGCGGCGCTGGCGACGGTGAAGAATTTGTAATTGGTAATTTGTAATTGGTAATTTGAAAACCCATCTTATCTACGGCTCTTCAGACGATGGCTACCAATTCTAAAATCTGGGTGAGCGAACTCAATGCGCGGCCGGATGT
This sequence comes from uncultured Acidobacteriaceae bacterium, assembly GCA_963789205.1. GTDB lineage: Bacteria > Acidobacteriota > Terriglobia > Terriglobales > Acidobacteriaceae > Acidiflorens. Next base: position 338,898 of record CAWBJV010000002.1, on the reverse strand, counting down.
GCGGGGCGCATTTCCGAAAACGCCTGTCCGGTTTTACGACACTACGCTGCGCGATGGGGAGCAGACGGTTGGGGTCGTGCTCTCGCCGCAGCAGAAGCTGCAGATCGCGCACAAACTGGATGAGCTTGGAGTGAGCCGCATTGAAGCCGGCTTTCCGCGCGTCTCGGCGGAAGATGCGGAAGCCATTGAGCTCATGCAAAAGGCGGGCATCAAGGCGGAGCTGTGGGGATTCTCGCGCGCGGTCAAAGCCGACGTCGATGAACTGGCGCGGCTGAAGCTTCGCTATTCCGTGATTGAAGCGCCCACCAGCGCGATCAAGCTGAAGGCGTATGGGATTTCGCGGGAAGAAGTGCTGCGCCGGATTCGCGATGCGATATCGGCGGCGCGCGAGGCGGGCATCACGGTTGCATTCTTCGCCGTGGATGGCACGCGCACCGAGTTGGAATTTCTGAAAACCGTTTATCTGTCGGCGCTCGATGCGGGAGCGAAAGAATTGGTCGTCGTCGACACGATCGGGGCCTGCGGGCCCGAGGCGGCAGAATATCTGACGCGGCAAGTCTGCGAGTGGGCAGGCAACGACGTGCCCGTGCACTTCCACGGACACAACGATTTCGGTATGGCGACGGCCTGCGCGGTGGCAGCGGTCCGCGGGGGAGCGACGTGGATCCAGGGCACGATCAACGGCATGGGCGAACGCGCGGGCAATGCCGATATCGCCGAGATTGCGCTGGCGCTGCGCTGCCTGTATGACGTACCGGTGGTGATGAATCTCGAAAAGGTGCGCGAGGTTTCCGAGGTGGTGAGGCGGGCCGCTGGGTACACGCTCGAAGCATGGAAGCCGCTGGTCGGGCAGAATTTGTTCATGCGTGAGAGCGGCGCGGTCGCCAGCCAGTTTCATCTTCCGGAGGCGATCGAGCCCTACTCGGCGGAAATTGTGCAGGCGGAGCGGCGGATCGTTCTTGGCAAGAAAAGCGGGCTGGACAGCATCGACCTGAAATGCAGGGAACTGGGGATTACGATCACGGCCGAGCAGCGGGGTCCGGTGCTGGCGGCGGTGAAGCAGGCTGCGGTGAAGCAGGCTGCGGCGGGCAAACCTGGCCTGGTAAGTGATGATAATTTTCGGCAGATTCTGGCAGGTTTGCACATTGTGTGAGATCGGGAGTGGATCCTGGCCTGCGAGCGTGCCCTTCCTAAAATCGCGCGCCCAGAGTTTTCCGGCACGGGGGGCAAGCCCCGTCTCTACACGAGTTTTTCGGTGGGTTCAGACGGGCGAGCCCCGTCTCCACCACGGCGGTAACGCTGGGATCGTTACTCATAAAGTGCAGATGCTTGCACCCGCGGGCTCGGCCCGATCCGGTTTCTGCTTGCTAACTCTATTTGAAAGAATCACTTACGTCTTGCCTTTCAGATGGTTTCATGGGTGCACTATTCCTTTACGAAGCCCGGAGTGTACGGGGCGAACTTGGGGGCAATTTTGACCGTCATTTATGACTATGGCACCGAGAGCGCAGCTCCTCGAACGAAGCGACCGGCGGCCATCCTGCCGCTGCTGGTGATTTTGTTCGTCGTCTCCTACGGCATTCTGACCATGCTGGTGTTCGAGCAGGGCCAGACCATCGAATCGCAGCGCGGCCTGATCCACGAGATGTTGAAGGACAGCACCCAACTAGCCACGCTGAAAGGCAAGCTGGCCCGTGACGACGGCAAGCGGCTCCAGGACAAAGGATCGGTGCAGGCGGAACAGAAAGACGCGGGATCCAGCAATCCCGCAGCGGGGGCAAAAGGATCGGACGCAAAAGGATTGGACAAAGAAACAAAGCGACCCGGTAAATCGGCCCATTCCATGAAGCAAGTTCCAGGGAAGCCGGCTGCGGATTTAGAGGATGTGCGGCGCTTCACCGGAGTGATCTAGCAGGCGTGCTTAGCGTGAGTAGGGCGGATCAGCGAAAGCGATTCGGGTTCTAAAAGCAAACGGTTCTGTGAAGTCGCGGCCCATGTGGGGGCCGTAATGTAAGCGAGTCACAATCATGAAGACCCTAGCCCTGGCTTTAGTCTTGTCTCTTCCCGTCCCGAGGTTGACCCCACCAGCACAGCTCTCCTCTCCCACCCCCAGCCAGCAGCCGGCAAAGAAAAAGGGAGGGCAATGGTACTTCGCCGCAACCGGGCACGCCGTTTATTGCTATGGACCGGTGATGACGATGCCGCAGGCGCAAGGCGGCCTGTTAAAAGTTGCAACTTTCTGCCGTGGTGATCGAGTCATGGTCCCGCTGAAGGATTAGACGAACTATTTCCGCAATTCTCTTGACTTGCTGCTGCCGCTCAACAAGAATACCCGCTAAGCCGATTGTTCGGTAGCGCCCCGCACGTCTCCCCCGTTCGCCTGTCGGTAATCGGGTTTTGTCAAATCTTTCAAGAGCAGGAGAAAGTATGAATAAGCCTTTTGCGGTCAGTGTGATTGCTGCGGCCCTTATCCTGGCGTGCGCCAGTATCGCTTTCGCCCAGGAAACCAAGTATCCTGACATCCTCGATGCCAAGCCGATGTTCAAAGCTGGGCCGAACCATATGGAACTGGCCCCGAGCGCGCCGGCCGCCAATCTGACGCAGTGGAATGGCAGCTTCACCGATCTGACCCAGAAGAAGGTCACGTACACCATGGTGGGAACTCCTCCCTCCCAGGGCAGCGTCTCAACCACCGTGCCTGTTTACATCATTCCGATCAAAATGGTGTATGGCGCGACGAATGGAAATCGCACCTTCGATCCCAAGAACCACGTGCTCAGTAACGGCAAGACCGTGGTCAACAACATCATTGCCTCGCCCATCTTCAACCCCGGCGTCAACTTCACCCAGGGCGGTACCAACCTCGGAACCACCCAGTACATCGACGCCTTCCAGCGCGGTAACTTCTGGAAGTACGTTCACACGTTCACCGGCTATCACGTCCTGCTGGGAAAACCGACCGTGCTGGCGGAGAGGAGCATTACCGTTCCAGCTTCGCTGGGCGCTGTGTACAACAACCCATTCGGAAGCGGGGTCATTGGCACTTACGACATCAACGCCTTCGACGCGAAGTTGCAGTCCTACATGAAATATTTCACCCAGATCAACCCGGGCGTTCTGCCAATATTCGTCACCTATGACATTTTTCTGACTTCGGGCGGATGCTGCATCGGCGGCTATCACGGCGCCGACGGTGCTCAACCCGGCGGCCAAACCTACGCGCACGCTACCTACGTGGATAGCCCAGGCTCCTTCTCGCAAGACGTCTCCGCTCTCTCGCACGAAATCGGCGAGTGGATGGACGACCCGTTCACCGACAATTCCGTCCACTGCAACGACAACAACATCCTCGAAGTCGGCGACCCGCTGGAAAACAACGCCAATTACGGCGCCTTCCCGTATACGCTCGGCGGATTCACCTACAACCTGCAGTCGCTGGTGTTCATTGGCTACTTCGGAGCACCCAAGACCACCTCGGTTCACAGTTGGTATTCTTTCCAGAACGACATGTCCCACGTCTGCCCGGGACAATAAGGTTGGGCTGACGAAATTGGCTTGTTCAGGAGCCCGTTCCGGAGGGAACGGGCTTTTCTTCGGGGGCATTACTTCTGCTGGGCGTTACTTCTGCTGTGATCGCTTGCGCGGCGGATAAACTTGAGGCTGCGGTTTGTATGGCAGGGATTGCAGCTGCGATAGAGATATTTCTACAGTGGGTGGGGGCGCATCTGCTCTCGGGCTTCTCTTGTCCACCAATTCTCGTATCGCCGAAACCAAAGCACCGGAGTGCGTCTTCTCCACTACTTTTCGGATCCCATGCCTTTTCGCTTCACGCTCAACCTGTGGCGAATTGTAAAGCGTGTTTAGCACTATAGGGACGGTGGGTTGCACTTTGGTGATTTCCTGGGCTGCCAGCAGTCCGTTCATGACCGGCATTGCGAAATCCATGACGATTACGTCAGGGCGCATTTCATTAGCCCGGGCCAGCGCTTCTTGCCCGTCCGCGGCTTCGCCGCACACCTCCCATTCGGGATTGGCCCCAAGCAACGTCCGAATCTCGCGGATTGCGGACTTATGGTCATCAGCGATGAGTATTCTGGTAGTCATGCCGAAAAGCCGAATCTAGACTCACGCCGAATCAGAATTTGAGCAATACGGTAAAAACTGTACGATATCGAACGTTTCGCCAGGATGCCACGGAGTGCTGGGGCGCATGTTTCCGAAAAGCGAGTGGTTTGCTAGTCTTACAAATAGCCTGCAAAGATCGTTACTCACGATCCTTGTAAAGTAAACAATTGTAAAGTAAATAATTTGGGCCCGTAGCTCAAACGGATAGAGCATCGGATTTCTAATCCGGCGGTTGCAGGTTCGATTCCTGCCGGGCCTACCATTCAACCCATTGACCCCATTGGCTAATTCGCAGACTGAGAGTCGCCACTGCTCGCCGTTTCAGGTTCACTATGCCCGAAACTATGCCCGTCACGATGTGTTTGCAGCATCTTCATGGCGTCCACGATGTCAGCTTGGGACACGATTGCATATCGCTCAAAAACACTCCTCGTCCGCCAGCCCCCGATCTTTTGAATGACGCCTTCGGCAACTCCTGCTCGTCGCAGGTTGCGTGCTGCTGTGCGTCTCAGATCATGGAAAATCAGCCCTTGATACTTGAGATTGTCTGAATTGCAGGCGTCACATTTCTTGCCGCTCACCGGACGGGAACAATCGCTGCAAACGATCTTTCCGACTCCTGCTCGAATGCAGGCGGCCCACCACGTCTTCCGAAAGTCCCTTACAGGTGTCCCGTCTTTACGAGTGAAGACGAAATCGTCTGGATTCTTTCCCGTGAGTAGCACACACATCAGACGGTAGATCGTCTCAGTCATCGTGACCTCTCGTCCATCTCGGTTCTTGGTGGTTCCGGGTTCCAACCGCAAGGTTCTAGCGAGGAGGTCAATCTCTCTGACACGCATCCGAAGCAGTTCCCCTCTTCGCCATCCATAGGTCCGCCCAACTTCCAGCAACACGCGAAACCAAAGCTCGGGGCAAGCGTTCAGCAATCGGGAATACGCAGTGTCCTCAAGGAATCCCTTTCGGATATTGTCTTCCTTCAATTTCGGGAAAATAGGCACCCGCTGAACCTTGGGTGGCGTCATTCTTTGCGCCAGATGATACATACGTTTCAAGCACGCTAGTTCACGGTTGATTGTGGCGTTCTCCGCACCCGCTAGTTGCCTGGAGTCCACATACCGCGCAACCAAGTCACTTGATACCTCCACAGCCCGGAGATTGCCAAAGAACGGTTGGAGGTGGAGTCGCCATCTGGCTTTAGCATCGGGCAAAGACTTTCGCCCATTGATTCGGTAATCCCGCAAGAAGTCCTCTGCTAGTTCATCGACTCGAATCCGCTCCGTAAGCGGTCCAACGAAGTTCCCTGTCGTAATCTCCGCGAGTCGTTGCTTCAGGAAGCCTTTCGCCTTTCCCTCATCTTGGGTGTGTGTGCTCTCGCGATAGGACTTGCCATTCCGGTAGTACTTCACCCACCAAATCGAACTGCCTCTCTGTAGGTAAATGCTGCCCGTTCCTCTTGGTCGTGGCATGTTTTTTCCTCTCTTTTCGGTCATAGTTCGGTCATAGAACACTCGGGAAGGTGCTTGAATGCTGCGTTTCCCGAGGCGCAGCGGATATGGAATGCAACGCGAGCACCAAACGCGGAAGTCCTAAAGAGCGCTGGAATAACGCTAGAATCTTCGCAGGCGATGATCGGAGAGAATTTTTTCCCGGCGGTTTAAGCTATCGTCTCGGGGCTGGCCATGCTTGAAGGATGGGACCCGCCCGACCGAAAAGTTTAGAATTTGAAAAAGGCCCGATTTGCTGTGGCGACAATCCTGATTCCTTGTGAGGAGGCAAGTGAAAGACATCACAAAATTCGAGGCGGAATACGACACTTCGCACGAGGACACCGCCGCTTCGGACTCGTGGGCTGTTCATGAGAATGTTTCCTCTCCATTCGCTGGACAAATTAACACTTCGACGAATATGTCGTCGGGCATCACGAGCCGAGCTTTTGCAATCTCGCGGAGTCCGGCACGAAGGCATGGGCCAACATCCAAGGCGCGACATCCTTCAAGTTCGGGATTTACTTCGGAAAGACAAAGAGCGATCCGACTCGCAAGTATCGCTATACGGGGAAATTCGGCGCAAATGCAAAAGAAGCATTCGCGGCGGTGAAGGCCGCGCTGCTTGATCTCGTTGCGTTAGGCGCGGCGGAGCACCCCGATTTCGCGGCGATTGACGCGAATCCCCTATCTCAGATGTTCAAGGCGAAGATTCTGAGCCTGTATTACCCCGACCGATTCCTAGCGGTATGCAGTTCCGAGCACCTGGAGATGCTGGGCGAAATCATGGGCTTCTCTGAAGGCCTGCCATTCAGCCAGTACCAGAATCTTCTGCTTCAGGCGAAGCGTGGGAACGCGACGACTCGGAAATGGAGCGAGCCGAAGTTCATGGCTTATCTCTACAAGGTTTATGTGCGGGGGGATCGGGCGATTGAGTCTCCTATCGAGAAACCGCGAGTTAAGAAGCATCGCCGTGTCGATTTTGAAGAGATGCAGAAGCAGAAGGCGGAGATTGGCCGCCTTGCCGAAGAGTACGCCCTGAAATGGGAGAAAGAGCGGCTGGCTGGCGCCAGACTAGAACAACTGATCGATAAGATCGAAGATCGGCGGGATCGTCCCGGATATGGCCACGATTTTCTGTCATATAGCGCCGATGATGAACACAGGTACATCGAAGTGAAATGCGTGGCCAAGCTCGGCGACGGATGCCGTTTTTTTCTTTCCGATAACGAACGCCAAACATCCCTGTCGGCGGAGCATCGCAACGGATATTACTTTTACTTGGTGTTCTTCGATGGCAGCCGCAAGCCGGTGGAACTATTAGCCATCTTTGCAGACCAGCTCTATCCAAAAGCGGAACTGTTGCCATCCTCGTATGAGGTGAGGTTTGATCGGAAGGAATTTCATAAGACCGCTAAGTGAGCGGTATGCAGCCATCAGCAACATTCTGGCTTTCGGGGCCAGGAGCGAGCACCCTGGAGAGGAGAACAGCCCGGTTCTCTCCTCGCATAAACGGGGTTCGCACGCCAAGGGGTGGGAGGTCCTCACCAAGACTTGTCTGGCCGAGTTTAGGCTTATCGCTCGGGGGATGGCCTCCATTCTAATGGGTCCCATCTAACCCGGATGAAAAGTTTAGAAACTTGAACGGGGCAGCATCAGGTCAATGAGTGTAATCGCCTGATTTTCGACAGTTAGCCAATATGGGGTGGCCTCTCGCTCACAAGAGTTCACTGGACTAGCGCCCGATCTTATTCGAGAACGCGCGTTTTCGGGTTCCGCATTTGAATCTCACCCTTTAGTCCGGCTGCATCACGAAGTTGGAGCGTTAACTTATAACAGGCATCAGGCTGGCTCAATTGGCAACTACGGCTTTTGAATCTCGCAATTAGCTTTTTCTCCCGATCCATCACGCCTGGACCAAAGCCCCGCTTCAATTGGTCTTCAGTTTTGCGCATGGATGGTTCAGGAATACGCTTGGCTAGACAAAACAGACGCAACGCCTCGACGTTCTTTACGGCTTCTGGCCAGGACTCACCCTCGCTTTGTCCGTAGGCGGACACTCCTTGTATTGTCCATTCAACTTGTGTATCTAACAAGAGCTTCGGCTTCAGGGCCCTCTTCCGCATCTCTCTGTCAATTAGCTCGTCCGAAAAACAGCTATTTAGCCAACCAACAACGGCGTTGAGCGCACCTTCGAGTTCATGGTCACGAGGGCCTGACCTGGAAGGCAATGTCATGCCACCAGCAGCGAATCCCCGGTTATTGAGGATCACGTGTAGCAACTCATGAGCCAAGAGAGCGTCATCGTAGTCCCGAGAAACCCCGGCGGTGACAGTGATCTCAATCCCCTTCGCATCAGCGTTAGTTTGCCCTTGAAAGGGTTTTGGACCCGACGGAGGAATTGTCGTGACAATAATGGGTCTGCTAGATGTAGCCTGCACCTTCTTGAAAAGTACTTGAACGGATTTTGAATACGCGCTCGGAATCGCAGAACACCAACAATAGGGAAGCGCCGATAGACATCCTAAGGCAAGCGCAAGAAGCAGCCCGACCAGAGAAGTTGCCCTCGTCATCTGATTGGTCTCCCTTTTGAAAACGGTACTCTGTAACATGCGAATCGGAAAGGCCCACGGGTAGTGGGCAGGAGCGTAGGACCTGACGCTGGGAACACATGCTTCCTTATTGCAGATTGTCCAAATCCACCCACTGCTCGTCCTTGTAGACTTCTATCTTCGTGATCGGGTGCATTTCCCACAACGTCGATCGGTTTTTCAATAGAAGATTGGCATGTTCGGGGTCAATTAGCGTCCACCCGCTAATGCGAACTGGAGCATCGGTATTGACCCAGGGAGCCAGATTCTCCAGTGTCCATTTCTTGTGCGATTGGCGCACTCTCGGCGTGGTTTCCACAACAATGGTAGTCGCTTCAGCATCACCGGAGTGTTCTACGAGCGACATGTGCCAATCCACTTCATCAGGGTTAATGAAGTGGCAATTGGTGGATTCGCCTGATCCCTTGTCTTGAACTTTGATCGACAATAGGTAGCCGAATACAGAAACAGGTATTCCCTGGTAAGGCTGAATAATCGCAAGCTGGCCTTCGGACCAAGCCATCAAAGACCGAGGGGCATTCGGATAGGGCAACGATTGCACTGCCTTCCAACTCACCTCATGGTAGGTTGCAGGTACATCAGTTCTGTTCTTTCGCAAATTTGTGCCCATATCGCCCCCGTCCCCGGTGGGGCCGCACATCCCATCGGCACTCTTAAACTGGGTCTCGTTCGGTTTTGGTTTTTCCCAATCAGGCGAGATTCGCTCGAATACGTTGGCCAGAGCACGAGCGGCGAGTTGGGAGTCATTTTGTTTGCCGCTGTTAGCAAGCGATGAAAGAGCCCGAACTGCGATGGCCGTCTCTTTGGGACTTCCCGAGGCCGCTGCTTCTTGGAGATACTTTATCGCTCCGGGTCCTCCGTAAAATTGGGCCAAATCTGCTGCTAGTTCGGGATGGGCAAGCCGCTTAATAGCAATTAAGGCTACTGTTTTCGCGTTTTCGTCATTGGACGTCAGGTTCGGTATGAATTTCTGAATTGCCTCTAATTCCAAGACCTTGTTCGCCTGTTCCTTGCTCGCGGTGTCATGTTCAGATTGTGTTCGATTCAGTTCAATTTGCCTCTCGTTGTAGGAATACGTGAAATAACCGCCGACGGCAGCAATCAACAGGCTTGAGATGAAGCTCAAGATTCCCGAACTGGCTGAGATTTTATCCCACGTGTCTTTCTTGTCGTGAGCACCGAGCAACAGTGGTTCCGCAGATGCACCGCGTGCTAGCAGCAGTCGCCCCACATCGAGCTGGCCAGCCCGACTTGCAACGAGAATGGCTGAGTTGCGGCCCTCGTCCCTAACCCCTGGAGGCATACCTGCATCAAGGAACAACTCAACCACTTCCAAGTCGCCAGCTTGGACGTACTTGAAGAAGTTGGCGTCCGAAAATGCGATATTTAACTTCTCTAGTTGCTGACGCGCCTCATCTACGTTCATGTTTGAAAGCATCCTCGAAGCACGGCTACCGCCGGTCAATCAGGAAGCGGCACGACGCCAAGAATGTTTCAGAAAGCATACCAAAGAGCGTGACTTTCAGGAGCGCCAGCGGATACGCTGGTTTCAGTGGGAATTTCTGCGCAGGAATCCTGACTACAAGCGAGATTATGACGAATTGATGGCAAAGTTCCCCGCTTGGTTTCGGAAGAGGGGATTTTGGTATCAGGTGAAACGAGGTGACGCGCAATACACTCGCCGCGATTCGCTTTTCTACTACAACAAAATCTGGCCTGAGCTAAGAGAGACATGTGCGAAGTGGTGCATCAGCGACCCGACTCGAACATCTGTGTAGCCTTGCGCACTCCGACCTTGCTTTGAAACTAAAGCGGACTTTGGGGCTAGAAGCAAGGCCACGGACGATGTACAAACACTGGCCGCAGCCCTAAACCCCCCTCATCAACTCCGAAACGCTAATCCCGAATCCCTTGGAGAGAACCTCTAGCAGCGGCAAGCATACATTCTTCTTGCCGCTCTCGATTTCCGAGATGTGTCCACGATCTATTCCGAACTGGTAAGCCATTTCTACCTGGGACAATCTTTTCTTGATTCGTAGCTCCCGAACTCGCTGGCCGAATCTCGCTGCGATCTTGCTGGACACCCCCCGATTGTCAGGTGTAGGCTGTAGCCGACCTATCGGCTAGTGCCGACAGCCCATGAGTTCCGGGCAAGATCGGGTCGTCTTAGCTTGTCCATTGAATCTCGGATGGATGATTTACCAATCTCGCCAAAGTTCAAGGTGTTGGCTGAGCGGGAATATGTCCGGACAGCCCACAAGCGGGTTGTACTTCTCGCTGTCGCCTATGGGTCGAGGAGGGAACTTCGATTCTACAAATTGAGAAGGGACGATTCGGAATCTCGTTGGAAAGTTGATCTGGCTAGGTTCTCTATCGGTGATATTGACTTCTGTCGCTTAGTTTCCGATGCAATTGAGTTGGCGGGTACACTCAGAATTCGGCTTGACTGGCTTTCGCTAGAGCAGTTGCGGGGTGTCGGGTTTTCTGTGCAGACCCTCCCAGAATGCCCTCGGTGCCACAGCGATCAAGTGGCGGCTGCGATGGCTCTAACCAAATGGTGCTGCCAACAGTGTGAACACGAATGGGTATCGAGCTAGGCTCTGGCATTCGGGGCTAACCCCGTTGATGCGAGGAAGAATGCACACACTACTTTCATTGACGCGTGGCATGTGCCCGAATTGTTGTCAGCGCGTGACCAGGCGGATTGGAAGATTCCTACGAATATCGAGTCGGATGGCTACGACGGGTACACGGCATCACGAAGAAAAAGGGCTGGGGATGGGAATACAGGTCAGGGGACAGTTTCATTCGAAAGTAGAAAGAACCGACAATCCCCTCCTAGTGACCCGCACAAATCGGATAAAGAGTACTTGGAGGTTAGAAAATGAGCACTCCTCTTAGTGCCGCAAGATCTGCGTTGGCGATCATGTTTGTGTTGTCGCCTTCCGTTTTGCTCCAAGCGCAGGGGGCGAACTATGTCGCCCCCGTCGAGATGAAGGGGCAATTTCTTAGAGGCCCCGTCGCCGTCGCGCAACACGAGAACGAGGGGATGATCGGAATAAACGGGAAGGGCACGGAAGACGGTTACAAAGTTGAGACCGTAACTCCCGGATTCCCCGCCGCTATTGCAGGCATCTTGCCGGGGGACATAGTGGCGACAATGGACGGAAGGTCCGTGATGGGATTGGACGCGACGGAAATCGCAAAACTGATTACACATAAGCAAGACGGAGAAACGTTAAATCTCATAATCAATCGGAAAGGCGAAGCAAAAACATTTGCGGTCACCGTTGGCGCTCGAAAGCGATTGTTTGCGAACGATGCGCAATGGCAGGCGACAATGCAAGCGGAAAGCAAGTTTCCTCCGGCTGTTACGCAAACGATTTTCGGGGGCAGTGCTGTACTAACGGCCTCCCTCTTTCAATCGGAGCAGTATCCCAATGACGCTTTTCTCGGCATCGGTATCTTCAGTAAGGATGCGCCTTCTTTTGTCGTCGATGACACGAAGTTCTTCGTGCTTGACGGGACTGGTCAACAGCTGCGACACGTTTCCCTTGACGAGATCAAGTACCAAATCCAACTTTCAGTGGCGCAAAACTGGAAGGGTGGGAACTATCCGGCTCCGCCGCCGCCTTCTTCGCAACGCCAATACACCATCTCTGGCGTAGAGAACGGCAATTACACAATAACGAGTCTGGGCGGGGGCATGGGATCAATCTCCGGTACCTCATCCAGTACCTACACCGTGACTCAGCAACCGGACTACAGTCAACTCGGCTATTCCCTTGGACTGGCAATCCGAAAATATCGAGACGCCAAATCCAACCAGAAGCTGCTTGAGCAGGCAAAAGAATTGATTGCTTCTTGGGAGGGTCCCTACTTCAAATCGCAATCGCCGATAGTTGCGGGCGAAGACCGCACTGGACAACTCATGTATTGGACAGGTTCAACCCGCAGGCCGCAACCGCCTTACCGTGTCGTATTGTTCATCACTGAACCACGCAGTCAGAAAGAGGAACACGTTACTTTCGCCTTCGGACCGGGCGCTGAGAAGATCAGAGAAGAGATGGCAAGCCAGAGCGGGGTCACTGCTGCTCAGCCTAAAACAGAGGGTCCCCTTACGAACAGTGACATAGTCGGCATGGTGAAGGGTGGGATCGGAGCCGATATCATCGCTGCCAAGATCAAGACGGCCACTTGCTCTTTTGACACCAGCCCCACAGCCTTAAAGCAATTAAAGGATGCCGGTGTTCCCGACAGCGTAATCCTCGCGATGGTACAAACTCCGAAGAGTTAGCACGTGAGTCGCGGGACGGAGTGGGGAAGTTCTGCTATTTTCGCTCGTGGAGTCTCCAAATCCCCCCGACGACCTGAAAACTCCGGCAGCCAAACCATGACTCGCTTTGTTTTGGTTGAGGTTAGCTGTTTTGCGTTCGCAACAGTCCATAGCCGCCAATCATCCACAACCTGCTATAAAGAAGCGACTTACCAGGTTTCGGTCTTCGTTTTAACCGAAGAATGGACGCGCACCCTCAGAATGCCAGCCCGACCATCTGGAAGTTGTTGAGAAAAAACCTAGAGCGGATACATTTCGCTGGGGTCCATTAACTCACTCCATGAGCCTCGCCCGCGCTAGTGTCTTTCCGTGTCTTCCAGAGCATGAAGACAACCCAGCCCCGTGAAAACAAAGCCTTTTTCTTGGATTGTCTTCTGTCATAAGAGAGAGAGAAGAGAGAGATTTACATAATCATCTCGGCGTCGGGCTGAGTCGAAAACTGATGACGATCAGCGGGCTCCTGGGCCAGAGCCGCAATTTCATTGGGTATTGGTGGCCGGGCAGTGTCTTCACTCGAATCGAAGACACCTTGGACGACAGTCTCCGAACTGTCACCTTCGGATGCCGTTTCGTTGTTTGAATCTGCACGAGTGTAGAGAACCGACCTGCCTTCGTCGCGGGAGCTGAGTTCCCCATCGTTCATCATGTTGTGGATCGCTCGCCTGAAAATTTCGATTCCAAATCGGTGAGAGTTAGTTTTGTGTTCAAGATCGCGCTTCCTAATGGTCTTGCCTTCTGGCAAGTGCCTGCGGATCAACTCCTCCATCTGGGCTAGGGGATTCTCGGCAATTACGGGGCTTACAGCTTCCCGAACCGCGACCTCGTACTGGAGAAAATCAACCACCTGCTGAACATTTGCTTTAGTGACCGTCTCTTCTTTTCGCAGAACGGCCTGAACCGCCAATAGGCGGAACCCATAGGTATCAATTCGGTTCCACTCTGGGCCATCGCCGAAGTTTTCGTAGAACTTTGCCCAGATCACCTCAGCGTCTGAATCCATCTTTAGTACTCTGGGAGCCGCGAAGACAGAAGACACCAGAGCCTTGACCTCTTGGATCAATCTATCCAGTTCCCCGGAATCGGGGTCAACCGGGCGAGCAATTCGCTTGTCTGTGTCGCCAGCCACAACCAGCAACCGACTAAAGAATCCAGCGTTGGCGTGCTTGCTACTCCAAGCCTGCTGGAAGTCCTCAAGAGTGCTGGCTCCAATCGCCGAAAGATAAGCATTCCTAACGGTGTAGCCTCCCTGAGCTAGGGGATGGTCATAATCATGGTCCTCGAAGAGTTTGTGGAGGGGTGCGATGCCCGCCGAGCCATTTATGTCCGTCTTCGAAGAGAGGATGTTCATTTCGTCTAGGTGAATGATGGTTGGTTTTGGAAAATCAGAAGCACCTAGGCTTTTCAGCATCCCCTCTGCGGACCCAAATCCTTCCACGATTACTTGACCCTTTGGGGCGATCTTCTTGAACAGGTCTTTAGCGGCGTTGTTCCCCGCAGACTTGCGAGTCCGGCCACTTTTCCCGATCACCACTCCGTAGAATCGTGGTTCAGAGGAGTCACAATCGAGCCGAACGTATGGAGAGATTGCATTCCCAAAATATGTCAAAAAAGAAAGCCAGAGAAAGCTCTCTGGCGTCTCACGAATGGCGGAATACAGGTCTACGAACTGCTTCGCTACACCTTGGATGATGTCACGGGGGAAAGCTGGAAACGAAGATTCAGTTGTTTGCTTTGTAGTGCACCCCAGTAGAACTGGACACGGAAGTTAGTTAGGCTTGGGGCCTCCGCCAGGAGGCGAGAATGCCGAGAAAGCCGAAAGTCCAGAGGACTGCGGAAGAGAAGTGGCAGATTGTGTTGGAAGGTCTGAAGAGCGGCAACGTGGCTGAGACCTGCCGCAAGTACGAGATCGCGCCCACGCTGTATTACCGCTGGAAAGACGAAGTAGAAGAGGGAGCCAAGGCTGCGCTTGGGGGGAGAAGCGCAGCCGCGCGGCCCGATGCCGAGCAGGAGAAACGGATTAAGCAACTGGAGCGGGCGCTGGGCCGATCGCACTTGCAGATCGAGATTTTAAAAAACGTGCTGGGCGAGTGAGCTGCGGGCCAGCTCATTCGTCGGCACGGGAGTTGGTGGCCCAAGGGAACGAAGCGAAGCTGGTGGCGGAGACGCTCGCCATCAGCCGGTCGAGCCTCTACTATCGGCGCAAACCGCGCGCCAGCCGTGCCGATCGCTCGCGGGACGAGGAGATCATCACGGCCTGCGGTGAGAAACCGGCCTACGGTTATCGTCGCGTGGTCTGGTGGTTGTGGCGGCATCACGGGTTGGTGGTCAATGGCAAGCGGGCGCTGCGTGTCATGCGAGAACGCGGACTGTTAGTGCGTCAGCGCCGCTTTCAAATCTCGCGCAGAAAGGACTGGGGCAAGGTGGAAGCACCGCATCCGAATCACGTCTGGCAGTCGGACATGACCAAGGTCTGGGCCGGGCCCAGTGTGGGCTGGGCGTATCTGGTCTCGGTGATCGACTGCTGCACCCGCGAAATCGTCGGCTGGGATCTGAGTCTGCGTTGTCGTACGGAAGAAGCTCTGGCGGCGCTCAACCGCGCCGTGTTGGAGGTTTTGCCTTTCGGTTCTCGTGGAACGGGTTTGACTTTGACGACTGACAACGGCACCCAGTTTACCTCGGCGCGCTATGTCGAAACTCTGAACCAGTTGGGCATCACGCACCGGCGCACGGCCTACAACCATCCCGAGGGCAACAGTTACATCGAACGATTCCATCGCAGCTTGAAAGAAGAGGAGGTGTGGCTCAACGAATACCAGAACTTCGACCAAGCGCAGCAGAGCATTGCAGGCTGGATCGAGGAGTACAATCACGACCGTCCGCACCGCGGACTCCACGGACAAACCCCGCACGACGCTCGTGCCCGGTTCGCCCTAACCCTTACTTCAAACACGGCCCCTTGTGTCTAGTTTTGCGGGGTGCACTACAGCTTTGTCACTTGGTTCACCTCGATTGTCTCGACAGTTCTTGGGCTTGATGGTTTCTTCCTTCTTGAGGACCACCACCCGCCCGGCTTCAAATTTCAGTGTTATCGACCCGTAAAAGCGTTCAGTTGCGAGTCGGCGGATGAGTGCGAAGGTTTCTTCCATTGGTTTGGGACCACTCTTGGAGAGTGGCGGGCTCGAAGAGGATTAGGCGTGTGTTTGGGTCCTGCTGGGATGGGATTTGGTGGGTCAAGGCAAGGAGCAGAAGCTGGCCTGCTCCGATTCCGGTTAGGTCCTGTGCTTGTCGTGCCGTCAACATATCGTGGGATTCTCCAACTAGGTAGGGTCTCGGCTGGATGACTCCGATGTGTATTTAGACTCCTAAAACCAGGGCTTTGTTACAGCCGAAGTGTAAAATAGTAGTGATAGTAGTAGGGGTCGTGAACAACTCCTAGGCTGCACTAGTTTAGATACTTAGGAACTCGCTTTTATTACAAACAATAGTAGGAGATAGGACAAGGAAGAGGATGAGACACTAACTTAACCTTTGGTGAGAGAGGCACTTTATTTTATACATTCGGGATAAGTAGACTCTCCGTGTCTTACAAGCAGCACTTAACGGTTGCGAGTCGTGAAATCCGCCCCCTGACAAAAACTTCGGGCGACTCTCAACTCCGCCGACCGTTTGAATCGCGTTCTACGGGTCTCCAAACGCGAATGCGGGGCATTCTGCGCGAGGTTCACAACTCAAGATGCCGTCCGGAAATTGAAAGGGTAGGGTTCGAGCCACTGGAAAAAGACGAAATAACCGCTCTCTGGGTAGCCGGGTCTTATTCCTCGCCAAAAAACGGGGTTAGCAGCCCAACCGTTCGCCTATGCCCGATCTACGCCCCGTTTGCCGTTGCGGAGAGACTGTTGCTGCCGTTGGAAGTGCTTCGAAGTCGCTGAAATTGCGTGCTAGATACTCGGATGAGGGACTCAAAATCCGCCCGGCTTCGGCCCTTGGGGGTTCGACTCCCCCTGCTGCGCTGTCGTAAAGCTACGCACGGTCTCTGTGAGTTGACGATCCGCCTCGTCCGCAATAATCATCACGTCTAAAAGCACCTGATTCTGGTCCAGTTCGTTCTGATGAAGATGTAATGTGCCGAATGTAGTGACCTGAAATATACGCGACTCCTCAACTAGCATGGATGCAGAGTAGCCCTGCGCGAACCGTAGGCTGCCGTGCGCGGATGCAGAGATGGAAACAGGCGGTTCGGCACTCCTCGGAAGTCGCAGGCGGCAAAGCAAGTCGTCGAAGAGCTTAGGCAGGTGGCCTGTGCGGTCTGAATCGCTAAGTGGAATGATGGTCAGGTCGGGAACCAGTTTCACCTGCTTCAGCCATTCCTTGATCGTCGAAGCGAGTTCGCGCTCCAGTATGACCGCCACGCTCTTTACTGTCATCAATTTTGTCCTTTGCTCCGAAATGGTTATGGGTTTTCGCTTCGGGCGTTTCGACCTATGGTTTAGTGGCAACGGACATGGGCCGATTCTGCAGAAAGGCGCTGATTAGTGCGCTATTTATTTGCAAGCCGCCGTTGTATTGGACGAAGCCTTTCTTCTTGAACGCATTCATAAATTTACTCACTCTTGCGCGGGTGGTACCAACCATCTCCGCGAGGGTTGCTTGGCTCACCTTCAGGGGGCTCTCCGGTTTTGATTCCTTGGTTATTTGCCCAAACAACAACAGAACCCGTGCCAGCCGCTTTTCGCTGAAATTGAAGAATTGATCTGCCAGGTCTTCCTCGACTCGAATGACGCGGGAAAGCAGATATGCATTAAGCAACGCTGCAAACTGCGGGTCGTGCTTGAGCATGCGAAGCGTGCTCTCCTTCTGCAAGCGAGTGATATTGGAGGTCCCAATTGATCTCGCCGTGTACATCCGCAGAGATTGCCCTCCCAGACAGCCTTCGCCAAAAAAGCTACCCCGCAGTAGAACGGCGATTATCGCTTTTTTGCGACGCGTAGCGGCCATCGTGAGCTTCACCGTGCCGCTCTGGATGTAGAACACGGCATCGGCTTTGTCCGCTTGCGAAAAAACGATCTCGTTGTTTCGGTAGCTCCGCATGCTCATTCCACCACGGAATTTTTTGTGGAAAACTGTGGAACTGAAACCGAGAGTTTGTTTCGCCATCTGTCTCCTCGGCACGATTTAATTCACGTGAGTGCCGTTCTCCCCATAGAGAAAGAGGCTAAATCATATGGCTCGGGAATCTGGCTCGGCTGGTCAATATAGGTCATACACAATTGCACACGGTACCTGAGTGGTTAATTCCGGTCTCTTGCAAGCGGTCATCCGAGAAGATCAGGAAGAAGTCCGAACCAGAATGGCCTTCCTCGCCAAGAAGTACGCGGCTGCCATCAGCGAGACAAAGGCTGCTGACTAGACCCAATTTGGGTAAGACTTGCTATGCCCGATCTATGCCCGTTTCGCCCGCAACTCTGGCTTTCCGACACGAATTGCAAGCCTTCTGCCCGCCCTAAGTGGCTGGAAATAAAATGGGTCAGTGAAGTTGGCTGGCAGGCTCATCCTTTCTAATCCGGCGGTTGCAGGTTCGATTCCTGCCGGGCCTACCAGATCGTCCACAGGAGTCGCCCGTTCGTGCCATTCCCCTTGCCGCGATCACAACGTAGAGTGGTTCTTGAGCAGACTTCGGGGGAGGGCTGTTCGACGAGCGTCCGGTGACTCTAACCGAGTCCGGACGCTTTCGTTTTTTGCGGAAGATTTGGCTTCGCCCCAATGCCGTTTTGTCGAGCCTTCGCTCGCTGGACAGCCGAGGGCGGCTGTCTCTACGCGAGTTTCGGCGGGCTTTTCTTGGGTCTCATCATCGCCCACTCTTTCTCCGTCAGCTCGCGGCCGAGCGCGGTGAACTCGCCGGCTCCTTGAAGCCACTCCCCGCCATCCATGGTTACGACTTCTCCATTGATGTACCCGGAGCCATCGCTAGCCAAAAATGCGGCCAGGTTGGCAAACTCTTCGGTTGTCCCAAAGCGTCCCAGAGGAATTCGTTTCGTCGCCGCCGCCTCCAATTCCTGACGCGGCATGAGGCGCGAGAACGCGCCCTCGGTTGGAATCGGCCCAGGCGCGATGGCGTTCATACGAATCCCGCGATTGCCCCACTCGACGGCCAGGCTCCGCGTCAGCGCCTGCACGCCTGCCTTCGCCACCGCCGACGGCACGACATACGCCGAGCCCGTGGTGGTGTAGGTGGTGGTGACGTTCAGGACCACGCCTCCTCTCTTCGCTGCCAGCCACCTCCGTCCGCAAGCCATCGTCGTATGCAGCGTGCCCATGAGGACGATGCCAATCACCGACTGAAATGCCCCCAACGAAAGTTCTTCGGTACGCGCCAGAAAATTTCCTGCCGCGTTGTTCATGAGCACATCGAGCGGACCCTCGTCCCAGATGGCGGCGATCATCTCTTCGACAGCCGCTGCGTCCCGGACGTCGCAGGGATGGGCGTGGATCTTGCCGCGCGTGCGCTCGCGTAATTCCTTTTCGGTGGCCGCGAGAACTTCCTGGCGACGGCCGCAGATGTAGACTTCGGCGCCCAGTTCCAGAAATTGCTGCGCGGTAGCTTTGCCTAAACCGGTGCCGCCGCCGGTGATCAGGATGCGCTTGCGCTGGAGCAGATCTTTCTGGAACATTGGGTCCTCTCATGGAACGAACCGACGATTGTAAATGGATAAATTGCTTGTATGCGTTCACGCATCGTCAGGAGGGGCTTACCCCGTCTCCTATGGACGCGGCGGGAGACGCGGCAAGCCGCGTCTCTACTGAAGAGCTGAGCCTGGCCGCGGCCCAGCGCGCGTGTTCTGCGACCACAGGGTCCGGATCTTCGCTGAGTTTTTTTAACGTCGGCACAAATTTCTTGTTGCGGCTGTTCCCCATCGCAATCACGGCATTCCGCCGCAGTCCGGAAAGCTTTGTGCGCCGGATTGGAGATCCGCGAAACACAGTTCGAAATTCTTCCTGCTTCATTTCGGCCAGCCAGTCGAGTTCCGGATTAACCAGCCCCTCCCGCGCCTCGAATTCTGCCGCGGAAGTCACGGGTGCCTTGCGGTTCCACGGGCAGACGTCCTGACAGATGTCGCATCCGAAGACGTGCCGTCCCGTGCCGGAGCGCAGCTGGTCTGGAATCTCGCCCCGCTTCTCGATGGTCAGATAGGAGATGCACAGCCGGGCGTCCAATTCGCCGGGCGCAACAATCGCCTGGGTTGGACAGGCGGTGATGCAGCGTGTGCAAGTCCCGCAGCGATCGGGCGCAGGCAAGTCGGCGGTGAGGTCATCTTTTGTGAAATCGTCTTTGGCAAAATCGAGCGAGCTAAGGATTACGCCCAGAAACAGCCACGATCCCAGTTGCTGGTTGATGATGCACGTGTTCTTACCGATCCATCCGACGCCAGCGTATTTGGCGTACACGCGCTCGATTAACGGGCCGGTGTCGACGTAGGAGCGAAAGTGCAAGTTGCCAGTATCCAGTGGCCAGTTGCCAGTAGCGGCGGTAAGTCCGCGCAATTCATCTTCGACGTGCTTCAGGCGGCGTAGAACGGCGTCGTGGTAGTCCTCTCGGGCCCAGGCGTAGCGCGAGATCCAGCCCCGGCTGGCCTCTTTCGGATGTACCTGCGTTGAGTACGGATGCGCGGTGTTGTAGTTGATGGCGCACACGATCACGCTGCGTGCCCAGGGAGCGACTCGGGCGAGCGACGTGCGCTTGAGTTCGCCGGCGTCGTCGCGCGCTTCCATATATTTCATTTCGCCGTGCTTTCCATCCGCGATCCAGGCGGGAAAGACTTGCAACTCGGCGAAGTCGCGGACTGGCGCAATACCGCAGAGATCGAATCCGGCGTCGCGCGCGCACTGCTTGATGCGAGTTGAGAGGTCGGGCAACATTTTAGCAACCGGTGCGGCTAGTTATCGATACTACTTGGAATGTTTGGGAACGAGCCGGATTTCGAAGATGCTTGGCCACAATTTGCCGGTCACAAAAAGACGCTTTCGATTTGAATCGTAGGCGATTCCGTTTAGCACCGCGCCGGGTTCGAGACGATAGATAGGACTTAGAAGGCCCGTAAGGTCAATCCATCCGACGACCGCTCCGCTCTTTGGCGAGATGCGAGCAATTCGGTCGGTCTGCCAGACATTGGCGAAAATCTCTCCATCCACAAACTCTAGTTCGTTCAACTGATCGATGGGAGTATTTCCATCGTGAACTGTAAACCGTCGCTTTTCCGTAAGCGTGACGCTATCCAGAACGCGGATCTCAGGTGTTCCGTCACTCATGAAGATTTCATTGCTTTTGCCATTCGTCGTGAGACCCCATCCTTCCCCGGGATACGAAAAGCGGCGCAACAAGCGAAAGTCGCTCAGGTTGTAGACGAATCCTGTTTGTGACTGCCAAGTAAGCTGTACAACTTCATTCTTGAGCAGAGTAATGCCCTCGCCAAAAAACTCTGGCGCCAAGTCAACTCGTTGAACGACGGCTCCGGTTTCGAGACGAACTTTGCGAAGCGAGGATTGGCCCTTGAGGCCGGTGCCTTCGTATAGAAAGCCATCCCGGTATGCGAGGCCTTGCGTAAAAGCAGCGGGGTCGTGAGGGAACGTTCGAACAATCTGGAACGTATACTCGAGCGGTCGTGTCGCGTGAATCGGGTTCGAAGATTGGCCTGGGAGCAATTGCGTCAGTGCAGCCAGCAGAAACGCAACCGCCAGCCGGCGACCCGTCGTTCTCGTTACCCGTGTACAGAAACCACAGCTGCTTTTTGCCAGGCCGTTCGGCTCCCCGAGGATCACGAGAGTTTCTCTTCTGTTCACTTATTCACTTGTGAGATGGCTTCTAGCTTTTGCGCGCGCGTCCGGCTGCGGTTTTCCTGGCGGCGCGGGAGAAGTGCTCGATCCGGTTCCGGCCGTTCTCCTTGGCCGCATACAGGCCGGCATCGGCGTGATTCAACAACATTTCCACTTCGTTGTTTCCATCGCAAGCAGAGACGGCGACTCCCATACTCATGGTGATGAGTCTCTCCTTGCCCGAACAGACCACAGGTGCACTGGCGACGCTTTCGCGCAGCTCGTTGGCGCGCAGCAGAGCGTTGGGCAAATCACAGTTGGGGAGAATCAGAAGAAATTCCTCTCCGCCATATCGGCCAACACCGTCGTAGACGCGGAGTTGCTCGCGCAACCGCCGGCCGACTTCCCGGAGCGCCTCATCGCCAAAAAGATGGCCGAGGGTGTCGTTCACGCTCTTGAAATGGTCGATGTCGCCAAGGATCACCCCCACGGGGTTGTGCTCGCGGCGCGCCCGCTCCAGTTCTCGCAGAAGCATGGCGAGAATCTCTCCACGATTCATCAATCCGGTGAGGTTGTCGTGGGTGGCGGCGCGGCGCATGGACTCGCGCGCGGAAACCAGTTCCTCCTGCAGGTCGAGAATCCGCTTACCGACCAAGAGGCGCGCCTTCAATTCCAGTTCATCAAAGGGCTTCACCAGATAGTCGTCCGCCCCGGCTTGCATGGCGTCGAGCATGTTCTGGCGGCCCTCTTTGCTGGTGAGCAGGATGACGTAAACGTAAGGACCGGAGGCTCCGGCTTGGCGAATGCGCTGGCAAAGCTCAATGCCATCCAGATCGGGCAGCACCCAATCGAGCAGAACGAGCTTGGGGGAATCCGGCTGCTCCAGGATTCGCCAAGCCTCGGAGCCGGTCTCCGCGAGGGTGACCCCAAAACCCCAGCTGCGCAAATGATCGCCGATCAATTTGCGGTAGACAGCGGAATCATCGACGACCAAGGCCTGCATGAGTCGTAAACCTCCGACCTCCGGTGCGCTAAACTCCGCTACGCCAAAGAACGAACGGCCGCTCATTCACGCCTCCGGGGCAGGTCAGTGCCCATGAAACCTGACCCTACCATCATACGACCAAGAGGCTGCTTGAGGGCTGTCCATTGGCTAGCCCGTACATCCAGAGATACGTTATGAAGAATCGGCAAACGGAGCTGGATGCTTTAGCAGGCTGGCGTGGGGTAGGAAAGCTGGTACTCATAATTTTCTGCTAAAAGCGATGCCCTGATAGGAAACGTGCCCGGGAAAGCGCGTGTTTTCATTCGCCGGAGTGTCAACCATCACCGTGAACGGGAACAGAGGGTTGACCGGGGCTTCGCCCGCAGCCTAACATAGCCGCCGACGGCACTGAGGGCCCGGAATGATCGGCCAGACAGTCTCCCACTATCACATCGTCGGAAAGCTCGGTGGTGGTGGCATGGGCGTGGTGTATGAGGCGGAAGACACGCGCCTGTCCCGTCACGTCGCCCTCAAATTCATCCCCGTGGAGATGGTCCACGACAAGAAGTCGCTCGACCGCTTCGTGCGCGAAGCTCGCGCCGCCTCGCAGTTGAACCATCCCGGCATCTGCACCATCCACGATATCGATGACAACGGAGGACATCCCTTCATTGTCATGGAGAAACTGGAAGGGGTGAGCCTGAAGGAGAAGATGCGCGGTAAGGCGATGGAAGTCGACGAGATTCTCGACATCACCATCCAGGTGGCGGATGCTTTGGCGGCTTCGCATGCCAAGGGGATCATTCATCGCGACATCAAGCCGGCCAATATTTTTGTGGCGCAGAGCGGTCAGGCAAAAATCCTCGATTTCGGATTGGCCAAGTCGGCGCGCGAACCGGGATCGAGCGACGCGGCGCTGGAAGATTCGCTGACCGCGGTGGGCGTGATTCCGGGAACGGCGGTTTACATGTCTCCGGAGCAGGCGCGGGGAGAAGAACTGGATCCGCGGAGCGATTTGTTCTCGCTCGGAGTCGTGCTTTACGAAATGGCGACCGGCAAGAAGCCTTTTGCCACCGGCAACGTAATTACCACGCTGGACGCGGTCCTAAACCAGAAGCCGGTGTCTCCTCTTCAACTCAACCCCGCGCTCCCTCGGGACTTCGAAGGCATCGTCGGCCGGGCCATGGAAAAAGACCGGGGACACCGCTACCCCAACGCGCTGGCGATGAAGGGCGATCTCCAGTCGTTGCGGAAGGAAACGGAATCGGGGTTAACCAAGACGGGGTCGCGGCGGCCAGCCTTGCCCTACCGCATTGCCACCAATACGTTTCAGGCGTCCACCAGCAAGTTCTCGCTTTATCTTTTGGTGGCAGTGAGCGCGGTGCTGCTGATGGTTTTGGTTGCGGTCGGAGCGTGGTGGCTCAAGCAGCGCCGGATGGCGGGTAGTGGCGCGCCGAAGAACACCATTGCGGTGTTGCCGTTGCAGAACATGAATGAAGACATCAGCGTGGAGTTTCTTCGCTTCGCGCTGGCCGATGAAATTGCCAACACGCTCACCTACACCCGGACGCTTGACGTTCGTCCGTCGGCGATCACGCGAAAGTTTGTGGGCAACGATGTCGATCCGCAGGCGGCAGGCAAGGAAATGCATGTCGCCAGCGTTATTACCGGACACTTCCTGAAGCAAGGCAACCGCCTTCTGATTACGCTGGAGGCGATTCAGGTGGAAGGGAACAAGCTTTTATGGCAGACCAACGTGACCGCGCCCGCTCAGGACCTGATCGCATTGCAAGCGCAGGTGGCTGCCCAGATGCGCCAGGGGTTGCTGCCGGCGCTCGGTATAGCCGGCGGTTTTCTCGATACCGGCACGCGTCCAAAGAGTCCGGAGGCTTACGATCTCTACCTGCATAGCGTCGCGCTGCCGCATGATGCCGGACCGAACAAGGATGCCATTGCGGTTCTCGAGCATGTGGTCGACCTGGATCCGACCTACGCGCCGGCATGGGAACAGCTCGGGTTGCGTTGCTACTATGATGCGGACTATTCCGATGGTGGCGAGCCGATGTTCCAGCGCTCCAATAAAGCCTGCGAACGTGCTATTGAACTCGATCCGAATCGGATCGTTGCCGCCGGACAGCTGATTGAGAACCGCGTTTAGCGAGGCGAACTGGGGAAGGCATACCAGGCGGCAGAGGCGCTGGTCAAGCGTCGTCCGGACAGTGCCCAGGCCCATTTTGTGATGAGCTATGTCTATCGTTATGCCGGAATGCTGCAGCAAGCGGCGAATGAATGCAACACTGCGCTGGCGCTCGACCCGGGTAACTATACTCTTCGTACTTGCGCCTGGGCGTTCATGGAGATGGGCAACCCAGAACGGGCTGCGGATTTTGTCCGTCTGGATGCGGGTTCGGAGTGGGCCGCGTATGCGACGCCATCCCTTCTTTTGCGCGAGGGGAAGATTCCGGAAGCGCGCGAGGCCGTGAAACGCATGCCAAGCGCGGCGCGCTATCACCGCGATCTGCTGGAGTCTTGCCTGCAGTTGCGGCCAGCGGCGGATCTGGACCGGATGGCGCACGAGGCGGAGACCAGTCTGCCTACCGAGCCCGACCCTGAGACGTGGTATTACCAGGGAGCTCTGTTCGCATACTGTGGCAAGAAACAAGCGGCTCTCCATTTGCTCCAGAGCGCGATCGAGCAGAATTATTGCGCGTACGAAAATCTGCTTTCCGATCCGTTGCTCGGGAAACTTCGCGCCGATACAGGTTTTGACAAAGTGTTGAGCTCGGCGCGCGCTTGCCAGGAGACGGTGCGCGCGGCGGCCGGTACGCAACGCCGGTGAAACATTTGATGTTCGAAGCCGCAGCGTGCAAGCTGGTACAATCCGGCTTGTCGAAATGGGCTCCCGCTTCTCGAATTATTCCCGCGAACAAATCTCCCAAAAGGATCTCTCATGATTTCCATCCGAAGGGTTTTCGCCTTTGTAGTCATTTTCTCGGTTATCGAATTTAGGGGGAATCTGCTTGCGTGGGGATCGAAACGATGAACTTTTCCGGGAAAGTGGCGCTCATCACGGGCGCGGGGAGCCCGCAGGGAATAGGGTTCGCAACCGCTCGTCTGCTCGCGCAACAAGGGTCGAAGATCGCAATCACTTCCACGACAGAAAGAATCGAGGAGCGCGCCCGCGAACTCGCCGCAGAAGGCGCCGAGGTCTTTGCTTTCCCCGCTGATCTGCTGGATTACGCGCGCACGCACGCGCTGGTTGATGAAGTCCTCGCCCGCTATGGCCGCCTCGACATCCTCGTTAATAATGCCGGCATGATACAGGTCGGCGGTCCGACCGAGACCTCGTTACCTCTGGCCGAGCTTTCCGAAAAGGAGTGGGATTACGGCATCGCCATCAACCTCAAGACCGCTTTCAACGTCACGAAAGCGATTCTGCACTTCATGCTGAAAGCGAACTACGGGCGTATCGTGAACGTTTCTTCGACCACCGGCCCGGTCGTCAGCAATCCTCGCGAAACCGCCTACAGTGCGGCCAAAGCGGGCATGGTCGGGCTTACTCGCAGTCTCGCTCTCGAAGTCGCCCGCAAGGGAATCACGGTGAATGCCGTCGCTCCCGGCTGGATCGAAACCGCGTCCTCCAGTGCTCACGAAATCGTTGCGGGTAGAAATACTCCCGTGGGCCGCCCCGGCCGTCCTGACGAAGTCGCCGCTGCGATCGCATTTCTTGCCTCCGAATCCGCCTCCTACATCACGGGCCAACTGATCGTCATTGACGGTGGCAATGCCCTCCAGGAGTACAAAGGGCCGCCCGATCGGTACTACTGAACGTGAGCCGGCCGACTGCACGAAACTGTCAACTGGGGATAGCCTGAGCGGCTAAGCCACCTCGTAGTGCCGGACGCGGGTCTCCATTTCGAGCAGGTATTCGGGGTCGAAGTCGTAGTACTTCGCGAGGTTGTAGTCGTCCCCAGCGAAACGCTTGATGGCGTCGGTGTCATCCCAGAACGCTAGCATCTCGAAATGGGTCACGTCTGCTTCGGTGCGGTACAGACACCACGCGCCACGACTTCCGCGCGTCGCCTGATACTCGGGGAGGGCAATCCGCCGCATGAGGTTCAGGTAATCATCAGCTTTCGAAGCGGGAACCGTTCCGTGCCATATTCTGGCGATCATATGATTGGGTCCTTCCATGAACTGAGCGGCTGCGAGGGAGAAAGTTTTTCGGCACGGTTAGCTTCCGAGTGGGCGACTATCCGGGTTATTCGTCCTGGTCTTGTCCCGAGCCGTATTTCCTTGTCGCGAGTCTGATCTAGGCGTGTTTAGCTGGAGGTCACTTCGCTGATCCCTCCTGCACGTCGAAGCCATAGCTCCTCAACACATTGGCGGTGGCCGCCGTCTTGAGGGATGATAAAAATTGTCGTGCAATCTCCTTGTTCTTTGACGAGCTGAGGATAACGCACGCTTGTTCGATGGGTGGGTATTCGTCGGCAGGAATCTCGGCGTAACGCCCGTTGTCCTTCATATTCGGAGATAGAGCCAGTGAAAGAGCCAGTATGCCTACTTCAGCCGAGCCCGAGGCAACGAACGATGCCGCCTGTGAAATGTTTTCGCCCAGCACAAACTTGTCTTTCACTTTTTCATAGACATTTCCCTTCTGCATCGCTGCGACAGCGGCTTGCCCGTATGGAGCGTGCAGCGGGTTGGCGATAGCGATCTTCTTAACCGAAGGATCGAGGAGGACCTGCATACCGGCGCTCAGATCGATTTTTGACTCCTTCGGAACCCAGATCACAATCTTGCCCCTGGCGTACTGGTAGTAGCTTCCCGGCTCAGCCAGTCCAGCGGCTTCCAGTTTCTTCGGATAGTCGAGGTTCGCCGAAAAAAATATGTCAAAGGGAGCACCGTTCTGAATCTGCTGGAAAAAATTCCCCGACGAACCGTAAATGAGCTTCACCGTCTTTCCTGTTTCCTTTTGGAATCGGGCGGCCACATCCTGCATGGCAAATTGAAGATCCGCTGCCGCCGCCACGGTGATTTCTTGCGCCAGACATAACTGAGAAGTAAAGGCCACTGCCAGAACCGCTATCAGGCTCACTCTTGGGACGTTCATGCGCTCTCTCCTCGGCTTATAATGACTTGCATGTCAATCTCAGCCAGAAACAAACTGCGCGGTAAAATCGAAGAAATTCAGCTGGGCGATATCATGGCCCATGTGGTCGTTCGAGTCGGGGACAACGTCATTGAGAGTGTCATCACCCGCCGCAGTGCCGACGAACTCAAACTCAAGAAAGGCGACAACGTCGCCGCTGTCGTCAAAGCTACCGAGGTGATGATTCAGAAAGACTGAACCAGCCTCATTGCACGTCCGCAATCTTTAATGCCGTTACTTGCCTCACCCACCGTGCCATTCTCTTCTCATCGGGTATCACGATGCGGTATGGTCCTTCCTTGTCATCCAGAGGCTTCCCATCCTTCAAAAAAGCTAGAACGAACTGCTTATCGGTGAATGCCTCGTCTATCTCCGGCAGCGCAATTACGACACGGTATCCGTCAGCAGCTTCCACCAACAAACAGGAGGCCAGCCGTTTTCCCTTCATGGTTTCCCCAAACCCAATTCCCCCTCGTTCCAGCACAGCCTTTAGCGATGCACCCTCGAACGTCAGAGATGTGCCGGAGGCACTCGTTGTGACCTTCACGTGCGGAAGCGCCTCAATATCAGCCCGCGCCAAGACCGTCTGCTTTCCGTTCTCTGCTCGAACGGTGAGTTGCTGACAGGACGCGAGCCCAGCCCGCAACGTCAAAGCGAAGAGTACCGCAAGAAGAACTTTTCGATTTCTCATGTCAGACACGAAGAATCATCACCTCTGTTGCCTTTATGAGGGCTGCCGCGGTCTGTCCCGGCTTGAGTTGCATTTCGCGCGCCGAAGTTGCCGTGATTATTGATGTGATTTGCTGGCCGCCAATCGAAATCTTTATCTCCGCCATCAAACCGCTAATCCGAACAGAATCGACTCGGCCCACTAGTTGATTTCGCCCACTGACGCGCCGGATGACCAGCTTCCGTTCGTTTTCCGTTTTGCCTCGCGTCCTGAAAAGCAGCCGGTCCACCTCTGCTTGAGGAATGCGATGGTGCCCTCCGGCGGTCTGGACGCTGCGAATCTTCTTCTTATAGATCCACTGCTTGATGGTGGGGAAACTGACTCCCAGTTCTAAAGCCGCCTCACGGAGCTTCAACAACATCCCCGTTTTCTTTGCGGATTTGCGCTTGCCCGGCATCGGAACGAAATCCTACAGTCAAGACAAGACATGGTCAACACGCTGAATTGCCTCAGATAGTATAGCCCGGAAATCCATTCTGGATGGATATAACCGTATAGTATTGGACAAGACAAAGATATGTGATATACACTTCTAATTCTTTCGCATAAATCCATCAAATTGGAGGCGGAATGCGCAGGCATGGCTTGTTTTCGTTCTTGCTTGTTCTCTTTCTTCTGTCGAACTCTTGCTTTGCCCAGGGTGGATATTTTTCCGACTGGTTTGCGCGGGTGGACAAAAGCAAAGAAGAGCAACCGCACTGGGTCACGCCGCTCGCGACCACCACGCCTCGGCTCGAAGAGGAATATCGCTACGATCAGCTCTGGCAACCAAATGCGAAAGGGATCACGACGGACAACTACGATGGCGGAAAAGGATTGGAATTAATTCCGTTCGAGAAGGTGGAAGTTATTTTTAATGTGCCTCCATTTATCGACCACAACAACCCCAAGGTCAGGAACGGATGGGGTGATGTTGCGTTTCTCGTCAAATACCGGTTGCTTTCCGCGAACGAGGAGCATGGCAGCTACATCCTCACAGCCTTTCTGGGATGGAGCCTGCCCACTGGACAGTTCTCAAATGGCGCCTTGCATCCGGTGATTACGCCGACCATCGCCTATGGCAAGGGTTTCGGTAACTTCGATCTGCAAGGCACGTTCGGTGTCGGACTTCCTACCGCAGACACGAGCACCCTGGGACGGACCATAGCGTGGAACAACACTTTCCAATACCGCGTATTTCGGAAATTCTGGCCCGAGGTCGAGCTCAATTCAACGTTCTTTCAGGATGGAAAGAACGATGGCCAGAAGCAGAATTTTGTGACACCGGGGCTGGTCATGGGACGCTTCCGTCTTGTGGGAAGAGTCGGCGTCACGGTAGGCGGTGGATACCAAATCGCCACAACTCGGTTTCACACTACGAATCACAATGCAATTCTGTCGATCCGCTTACCGTTCTGAGATTGAAATGGGGAGGAAGAGTGTCTACACTACGGGTCATGCCGGCGCCATATTCTGGGGATCGTATCGTCGGGTCCCTCCAACAACAACATTTTCGAGTCTGCAATTAAGCACAGGTCGGGCCTTCACTTCCGGACTTATTTCAAGCCAATCTCGCCATCGTACTGTTGGATAACCCGGTAGCACTCGCAGGCGGAGTCTTCAAGTTTCTTGCGGTTCACGATCTTTACGGCGCCGCGGGTGTACTCGATGAGCTCCTTCCTCTGCAAAACACCAGCTGCCAAGCTCACGGTAGGTCGATCTGTCCCTAGCATCGTTGCGAGAAAATCATGAGTAATGGGCAGCGACCCTGAATCCACTCTATCCTGAGTCATTAGCAACCACCGCGCAAGGCGCTGCCCAATATCGTGCAGCCGATTACACGCGGCTGTTTGTGCAACCTGCATACCCCGAACTGCTGCATAGCGGTTCAACATCAATTGAAGGTGTGGAGCGGATTCCAAAGTGTTTTGCAAAGCTCCGACCTCTACCCGAAACCCATCCCCCGTGATTTGTACCACGGCCCGCAGCGGGCTTCTTCTCAGGCCAACAGCCGCCGGTGTTCCCGTAAAGCCCTCCTTGCCAACTATCCCGGCTTCGGCGGTTTTTCCATCTTCCATTACGACTACAAGAGAAATCAAACCTCGGTTCGGGAAATACGTAAATTCCAGCTTTCCACCCGCCTCGTGAAGGACCAGATGGTTGGGCAGGTTGACGTATTCGAGATGAGGACGAAGTGAACTGTAGTCGTTATCGGAGGTCGATAGAAGTATTATGTTGCTGACCGGCTTCCCTGCGGCATTCGTGCGCTCGCCGGACTGCACGACTTGGAGGTCTTTGCTCGCCATAAACCAGAACCGAAAAGCCTCCCGGACGCGGCGATAAACTCAGCCGTCATGGTGTGCGAAACCGGCGTGCGAAACCGGAACTCCGCTCATTCGCACTGTTCGCGAAATTATACAGGGTCCTCTGTTTTCTCAAACGTGCCGGTTCTGTAGAGTGCCGCAAGCATCGCGACGCACGAAGCGTGACCAACACTTAAAGCGATTCCGCTCACTTCAAACGAAGCCGCCGACGTCAGACATTCGCACGAACAAGACTTTCCTGTATGTAGGATGCCCGACAGACCGTCCAAATTGGCCCATGTAAACTTCGGCGATCTTTTTATGCATCTTCCGCCACGCCCAGACCGAGTGACGGTTTTCTGCTGCAATCGGCAGGACGCCGCTGCGAAAGGAGCCGTTCATGGCGAACCAGAACGTTTCGTCGCTTGACAGCAAACGGGTACTCGTTGGGGGGCAGCCACAGAGGTGGCCATGAGCCGGAAGCTGGTGTGGATTGAGCAAGAGCGTTTTCAGGGTTTTGGTTGCTCCGAATGTGGCTGGCGGTTCAAACCCTCTCGTGCGCCCACCGGCAAATCTTTCGATGAATTGATGCGTAACTTCGAGTTGCAGCGCGACAAAGAGTTTACATCCCATGGTTGCGCCGAGCACCCCGAAAGGGTTCGGTAGTACCAGTTCGAATACGCATTGCGCCGGGCGCGCCTCTCGGGATTGCGCCTAGATCACGGACCACTCGGAAACTGCGCCGCTGCCAGTCTGACTTCCCGCTTGCCAACCGGACGGTCGGTCGGATACTATCAAATCCAATCTTTGGTGCAGCCGTGACCCCTAGACGGAGTGTCTGCCGAGTTGGTTAAGATCGCTGGTGAGTATGTCCGTCGGGTCGGAGCGGGGAAAGAGTGAGCTGAGAGATTAGAAATCGTAAGCGCTCCCGAATCCCACCCGCCAGAAACGTTGGCAAGGTGGGTTTTGTTTTTGTCGAGCGAGCAGGTTTTCGACGTTCAGCCCCTTAAGGGGCGTCTGATTTCGACGCGGTTACGGTATCGCTTAAAGCGATACCCTGATACGAAACGCTAGTTTTATCTCAGCCTGTGAAGGCATGCCCTTGTACTAATCGCATTTGCGCCACGGACTGGCAGGGAGATGTTATGACGGATCAGAAAACCGCGGCTCAGAAAAACACGGTTCCAAAAATCGCGGATCAGAAAACTACGCCTACCATGAACAAGAACAAGACGACGATGACCGGGGCCGGCATTCTTTGGGAATGTCTGGAACGTGAAGGCGTGAAGGATGTCTTTGGTTATCCTGGCGGCGCGATTCTGCCCGCTTATGACGCGCTGAAGCACAGCAAGATCCATCACATCCTGGTGCGCCACGAACAGGGCGCAACTCACATGGCCGACGGCTACGCGCGTGCCAGTGGACAGGTGGGAGTTGCGGTCGCAACCTCTGGGCCGGGAGCAACCAACATGGTCACTGGAATCGCTACCGCCATGCTCGATTCCTCACCCATCGTCTGCATCACCGGGCAGGTGGGCAGCAAGTTGATTGGGTCGGACGCGTTTCAGGAAACCGACATCACCGGCGTGACTCTTCCCATCACCAAACACAACTATTTGGTGACGCACGCCAGCGAAGTGGCGCGCACGGTGCGAGAAGCGTTCTACATGGCGCGGTCGGGGCGGCCTGGGCCGGTCCTGATCGATATCACGAAAGATGCGCAGCAAAGCACGTGCGAGTTCGACTGGGAAGCGGCCAAGCCGCAACTGCCGGGTTACCGCCCGGACCTTTCGCCAGAGCCGCGTGAGTACGAGCAGGCGCTGGAGTTGATTCACAATTCGAAGCGGCCGGTGATTCTTGCCGGGCACGGCATCATTATTTCTGGAGCCATGCGCGAGGTGCGCGATTTTGCCGAGCGTGCCGGGATTCCGGTTGCGCTTACACTGCTCGGCCTCGGCGCGTTCCCGGCCTCGCACCCGCTCAATCTGGGCATGATGGGCATGCACGGAGAAGCCTGGGTGAACCACATGATCCAGGAAGCCGACCTGCTGCTGGCTTTCGGTATGCGATTCGACGACCGCGTTACCGGCAACCTGAAAACTTACGCGCCGAATGCCAAGAAGATTCACATCGAGATCGATCCGGCGGAGATCAACAAGAACGTCAAGGTCGACGTGCCACTGGTCGGCGATTTGCGGGAAGTTCTGCTGGAATTATTGCCGCACGTCGAATCCATTGATCGTAGTGACTGGCTGGATACCATTGACAAACTGAAGGGCGATTCCGCGGTGCGCGATATACAGAATCTGCCCGACAGCGGCCATCTCTATGCCGCCCACGTCATCAACGATTTGTGGCGGCAGACGCGCGACGGCAATACCATCGTTGTAACCGACGTCGGCCAGCACCAGATGTGGGAGGCGCAGTACTACAAGCATGAGCATCCGCGCTCGCTGATTACATCCGGCGGATTGGGCACGATGGGTTTCGCACTGCCCGCCGCCATCGGCGCCAAGGTTGCTTGCCCCGACTCTGAAGTTTGGGTGATTGTCGGCGATGGCGGATTCCAGATGACCATGTGCGAACTGGCGACGATTGTGCAGGAAAATCTGAAGATCCATATCGCCATTATCAATAACGGCTATCTCGGCATGGTGCGGCAGTGGCAGGAATTTTTCTACGACCGCAATTATGCGGCGACGCCCTTGCTCAATCCGGATTTCGCGAGGTTAGCGGACGCCTATGGCATCAAGAGCGCGACCGTCTCGGAGCGGTCGCAGGTCGTGCCTACGGTCGAATCGGCGCGCCGGCATGATGGGCCCATGCTGATCAATTTCAAGGTGGAACAGGAAGATACTGTCTATCCGATGGTCGCGGCTGGCGCGGCGCTGAACGATATGATTCGGCGGCCCAGCCCGATTGTTGAGACTGCGGATGACGAATAGATATATTGAGTCATTGAGTCATTGAGTCATTGAATCATTGAGACATTGAAAACCAATGATTCAATGTCTCAACGATTCATTGACTCAATAAAACTTATGCTGAATACATTCATGGTGTACGTGGAAAATAAACCGGGTGTCCTTACCCGCGTGGCTTCGCTGTTTCGCCGCCGCGCCTTCAATATCGATTCGCTGACGGTGGGGCGGACTGAGAAACCAGAAGTTTCGCGCATGACCATTACCGTCGATGCCGACCGCGACCAGGCCCGCCGCATCGAAGCCAATCTGTACAAACTGGTGAACGTGCTGCTGGTCGAGAACATCACCAATCAACCTGCCATAATTCGGGACCTGGCGATGATCCGGGTGGCGGCCACTCACGATGCACGCTCCCACGTGCTGGAACTTGCCGCCGTGTTTCGCGCGCGGGTAATCGATGTCTCTCCCGAATCGTTGACCATCGAAATCACCGGCGCGGAAGACAAGATCGACGGACTGCTCGAAGTGCTGCGTCCGTATGGTGTGTTGGAAATGGTGCGCACCGGCATTGTCGCTATGCGACGGGGGAGCAAGACCAGCGACGTAGCCTCTGGGACGGAAAATGCGGCGCAAGGCTCCGCAGATTCAAGCTCCTCAAGTTCGGGCGCCCCCAACGACGATGTCTCCTACTCCGTTTAAGACGGATGACTTGTCAGGGCTGGTCATACTGGTAGTTAATCCGTAATTTTCCCTGTGTTTCCCTGTGTCCCCTGTAGTGAGGATCTTGCGTCCCATGCCGACGCGTGATCCCAAATCCCCAACGAAGTAGTCGCTTCTCTCTCTCCCGGCGATTGACTCCTCGCTAACTCTCAATTGGACTGCCCGCACGCCTCCCGATTGGAGCGCACCGTGAGAGTTTTCTAATTTGGCGGAGCCTTCGTGCGACTGGGTTGATCGAGAGAACCGAAGGACGACGTGAGCCCTCATTTCTGTGCTCAAGCGAGGGAAGCGCCGTGCCGATGGAGAAGGTATTCGCCAGCAGTGATTCCAGACGACATAGCTAAAGCGTGTCCGGTCGAGAGCCAAGCAGCGAAGAGATGAAAATCATCGCCGCCGCGGGCAGCGCTTCAGGACAGGAGACATGCAACCAGTTCGCATATTAATTGTCGATGATTCGGCGGTCATTCGAAAGTTGCTTGGCGAGCTGCTGGCATCCGAGCCAGAGATCGTCGTCGCCGGCACGGCGGCGAATGGCAGTCAGGCACTGGCCCGGATTCCAGAGGTCAAGCCGGATCTGATTACGCTCGACATTGAAATGCCCGGGATGGACGGCCTTGAAACCCTGGTCGAGATTCGCAAACTCTATCCAAAACTACCGGTGATTATGTTCAGCGCTCTTACCGAGCGTGGTGGCAGTGCAACCCTGGATGCGCTGGCGCGAGGCGCCAGCGACTATGTCACGAAACCCTCTCCTGGCGAGACCCCGGAACGCTCGCACGAGCGGGTGCGGGAGGAGTTCCTGCGGAAGATTAAGTCCTTGTGCGCGGCGCGCCAGCCGCGGCAAGGGGCAGGGCCAGCGCCCGTCCCCATCCGTGGCTCCGGCGTCTCCGCCCGCCCGCAGACGCGGATC
Organism: uncultured Acidobacteriaceae bacterium; assembly: GCA_963789205.1. Classification (GTDB taxonomy): domain Bacteria; phylum Acidobacteriota; class Terriglobia; order Terriglobales; family Acidobacteriaceae; genus Acidiflorens. The sequence continues at coordinate 303,827 of CAWBJV010000002.1, read as the reverse complement.
GACGTGGTCGCTATCGGCGCCTCGACCGGTGGACCGAACGCGCTGACTGAACTGATCCCGCAATTCCCAGCGGATTTCGCCGTGCCCATCGTAATCGTGCAGCACATGCCACCCCTGTTTACGCGCCTGCTCGCCGAGCGTCTAAATACGCTCGCCCCGCTCAAGGTGCAGGAAGGCAAAGAAGGGGCGAAATTGCAGCGAGGTCAAGTTTGGATCGCGCCTGGCGGCCAGCACATGACAGTCGATCGCAGGGGGACTGAATTCGTGCTGGGCCTGAACCAAGAACCTCAGGAAAATTCGTGCCGCCCCGCAGTGGACGTCTTGTTCCGCTCGGCGGCTCAAACTTACGGGGCGAACGTACTGGCGGTGGTGCTTACCGGCATGGGGACGGACGGCACTCGAGGATCGGCCGTCATACGGGAGGCGGGCGGGGAGGTCATCGTCCAGGACGAAGCGTCCTCGGTGGTGTGGGGCATGCCCGGAAGTGTGGTTGCCGCCAGCCTTGCCGATCGCATATATCCTCTGGCGGGCATTGGACCGGAAGTTGTGCGCAGGGTGTCAGTGCGGAGAGTTTTAGCCACTTTAGCCACCGCCGGCCGGCCGTGAAGAACTTCAGAATTTATTAAACGATGCCCATCGAAATCACAAAACTTGCCGCGAGTCTGGAGTCAAACTCGGGCGACCCGGCGTATCTGAAGATCCGCGATCTGATTTACCGGACCTCTGGAATCTATCACGCCGAGGGAAAACTTTATGCTCTGATCGCGCGTTGCGCGCGCCGGATGGCAGCGCTCGGCGCGGCCAGCGCCTCCGAGTATTTGGAACACCTCACGATGCGCGCAAACCGGGCCGCGGAATTGCGCCTGCTGCTGAACGAAATCACCATCGGCGAAACCTACATGTTCCGCCACCCCACTCAGTTGGATGCGCTGCGCAACGTGATTCTTCCCCAGATACTGCAGGCGAAGGGCGCTGTCACCCTCAAACGCCTGCGCTTCTGGTGCGCCGGCTGCTCGACCGGAGAAGAGCCCCACACGCTGGCCATGTTACTGCTCGAAGAAAAAGACAAGTTGCTTGCGGGTTGGTCCTGGGACATTCTCGCCACCGATTTGAACGATAATTCGCTCGAAACCGCACGCGCCGGCATCTACGGACAGTATGCCCTGCGCGATACCCGCGAAACGCTGCGCCGGAGATACTTCAAAGATCTTGGCGACAAGAGGCTCCAGGCCAACGATCTGCTCAAAGCGCAGATTCGCTTTGACCGCCTCAACCTCAGTGACGACAGCAAGATGCTGTTCCAGAAAGGGCTCGACATCATTTTCTGCTGCAATGTTCTGATCTACTTCGACCTGGCATCGAAGCGCCGTGTCGTGCAGCATTTTTATTCCAGCCTGTTGCCCGGGGGCTACCTCTTCCTGGGACAGACCGAATCTCTGTTCCAGGTGGACGATTCGTTCCGGCTGGTCCATTTCCCAGGCACGACCGCGTACTGGAAACCGACAGCCGCTCTGGCCGGCGGAGCCAAGAAATGAAGCTTCGGGAAGCCTCACTTATCCGGTGAATTGTTAAGGACAAAGAAAAACGCCCTGAGCGGTTAAGCTCAGGACGCCTTCGGCAGCCCTCCCCCAGAACTGCCAAACTACCTGCTCATCCTATGTCCGTTTGGCCCTGCTGTAAATGTCACCTTCGTAATGTAAGGCTTACAAATGAGTACCGGGGGTCATGCGCGGAAGTAACGTTACTTCGCGGAGTGACTAAGTGCTATTTCTCTGAAAGCAAGAGGGAAAACCCATCAAAAGAGTACTCCCGGTGGCCCTCAGTTACCCGGCTTTTGGCCTTGCCGCGTTGCACCTGCTGGACTGCATCGGCGAGGCGCCTCAGATAGAAGGGCGCCGCAACCGGCACGTTGTGCGCGGGCAGAAGCAGCTTAATCTGGGGTTCAAGCGCAGCCAATTTGCCTACGGATCGCGCGTACGCGGCGAAGTCAGTCTCGGGAACGAAAAGGTAAATCGGTCCGGCATAAAAGGTGTCCCCAGCAAAAAGCAATCCGTTCTTGCGATCTAGAAGGACCACGGAGTCCGGCGTGTGTCCCGGTGCAAAGATTACTTCCAGTTCGCGTCCGCCAAGGTTGACCCGCTCCCCGTCCTGCAAAGTTTGCGTGCTCTTCCATGGACGAATCGAATATGATTTCGAGGTCGTGCCCGGTGGCAGTGCTCCGCACAGACGCTCGGGGGCAAGCGCATCGCGCGAGTAAACGTTGCTTTCGCCACGCATGTTCTGACGCGTGTAGGGCAGATCGCGATTCCATATCTCCTGAAACTCGGCGTTGCCGCCAACGTGATCGAAGTGAGTGTGCGAGTTGATTACGGTTACCGGCAAGGACGTGAGTCTGGCGACGGTCGCGCTGATCTTTCCTACTCCCAGACCTGTGTCGAAAAGCAGGGCGCGTTTTTCACCAAGAATCAGATAGGAGATGACTTCTTCAAACTGCTTCGGTTCGTAGATGGCAAATACGCCCGGCCGGATGCGGTAGATTTCGAACCACGGTTCATCGCTCAGAACGCGCTCTAGTTTGCCGTACTCCGGCCTTGGCAGTTGCCGGCACCACTCTGGGCGAAGCGGCTCTGAGGGCTGCTCCGCTAAACTTGAGACGGAGAGAATAGAGAGAAACGCCGCGAGGCAGAACGCCAGAAGCGAGCGGCTCACTTCTTAGACCACGTTTTTCCGCCGTCGGCGCTGCTCCAGATTTCATTGTTACTGGTGGAAAGTAGAATCTCCGCTGGAACGCGGGCGTCGTCGCGTAAACCATAGCGCAACTCATTGTTCCGCACTTCAATGTGAGTTATGTCGGAACTAAGTTGTCGGGTTTTGAAGGAAGGCCGCACCTGCGCCCAAGTTACTCCGCTATTGGCGGAGTGGAAGAGTGTGCCCGCCTGTCCGCCTGTCCATACATCCTCATCGCGACTGGCGTAGCAGAGCAATGGATGGTCCGCGTGCACAGCGTCTTGCCAGCTCTGGCCGCTGTCCACGGACCGGTGGAGGACGCCCCCGGTAATCGCCCAGGTGGCATTGGGCGCCTGAGTCGGGCTCGCAGGGGATGCAAGTTTCGCGGTAGCCATCATATTCCTGGCCAGCGACTTGGCTAGCCCGGGGACAGCGGCTGCCTGGGCCTTCTGCTCCTCACCGCCTTCCATCTCTTGCGGCGCTGGTTTCGCCTTTTCAATTGCGGGTGCGTCGTTCCGAGGTGTTTCGTTCCGCGCCAACAAGACGTTTTCGGAAGAATGCTCTGTCGTTGCTGCCGCGGCTGCGCCAGAAACCTCGACAGTTTCAGTTGCAGCTCGACTGCTTCGGGCATCGTAATCGAATGCCCGAACTCTCGCCGATGGCGCTTTAGTAAGCTTGCCCAGGCCGGAATCCTTCTTGTTATCGGCAAGCAGCATGCCGGACTCTGCCCGAGGCGATGGCTTTAGGGCCTGTCCAGCCTTGAGTTTCCTGGACAACCGCAATTCTGACTCTGGTCGTGCTTCGTCATTCTCGGCCCGGACTGCGAATTGTTCCGGTGGCGACGATGCGATCGTCGACGATGGGACTCGCGACGATGGGACTGACGACGATGCGAGCTGCGAGCTGGAAGCTGGCGGCGCAGTAGTCGCGACCTGCGGTTTTAGGGAAGGCAGCGTCGTCTGATTTAGTTTTCCTGGATGAACCAGAAGAACCGCGGCGGCCACCGCAACTCCCGCTGCCAGCGCGGCCCAGCGCAGAGTTGGCCAGGCAAAGCTTAGCTTGTGTGACGCGGACGCCCCCGCCCGCGAAACCGTTCTCCGGGCACCATCCTCGGCCGCGGTTTGAGGCGCAGTCTGAGGCGGCACCAGATCCGCTGCCGGAAGCGCCAGAGCGACCACGTCGCGGCAATCTCCGCAGAGCGCGAGGTGCTGGAGTACGCCGTCGCGCTCGGTCGCCGACAAGGCCTGCTCGGCAAAAGCCGACAACAGATCCGTCTCTGGATGCGCTTGCTCGGGCAAAGCGGCCCGCAGGCGGTCATACACGATTTTGGGTACTTCAGTCATGTTTCCTTAAGTCGCTTCCGTCAAACATTATTGTTGCTTTCGTCAATATCGTTGCTTCCGTCAATCATGGCTCCCGTCGTCCGCATCCTGTGCGGGGACCTTTCTCCCAGGGAACGGTTTCCTCCCGGAATCTTGCGCCAAACGGGAGCGCAAATTCAACTGTATGTCCCGCACGTCGGTTGCCAGAGCTTCGGTAGCCTGGGCATGGCTCATCCCCTGCATTCGCAGCCCCGCCAGAATGCGCTTGCGGAGCCCGGTTGCGAGCCGTTCTAGCCGCCGGCTGACGCTCGATTCGTGCAGCCCCAGGGTACGCGCAATTTCGGCCAGCGTCCGCCCATCCAAATAATAAGACGCCAGCGTAAACCTGTCCTCAGACGAAAGTTCAGCGAGCGCCTCGTCCGTGGCCGCTTCCAGTCGTTGGTCGGACGAGCGACCTGCAGCATAAGCCGGCTCAGGGACCGCCGCTGCGAACTGCACACCCTCTTCCGTCTGCTCTTCCAGACTGACCGTGCGTTTCTGCTTGCGATAGCGATTGATGAACTCCTGCGCCATCACCGTGCGCAGCCAGCCTTCGAGCGAACCGCGGCCGGTGTAGAACACGAGCTTCGACCTGCGTACTCCATCGCGCGCGTTCACGCCATACAGATCGGCAAACAGCGAATCGGCCAACTCCGCGGCATGAGCGCCGTCGCGCGTGATGTGCAGCGCCATGCTGTGCAGTTTCTGCCGGTAGCGGTTGATGAAGTCCTGCCAAGCCCGCTCGTTTCCCGCGGCACAGGCGTGCGCCAGCGCGAGTTCCTCCAGACGCAGGGCGGCGCAGAAGGCGGCTTTCTGTTCGGCGGAAACGTAGGAGGAATTTGCGGCTGAAGTCTGCGCCGAGTTCTGAGCCGAATTTTGAAAAAGATACTTGCGCAGAATTTCGTCGAGCATTGCCGCGAATTGCTCCGCGCTCAGGTCGTAAGCCGCAGCCCCGCTGCGCTCGTAAAGAGCGGCAGCAATGTCAATGTCTGCTCCCTGAGCGGATTGGGCGGGCTTTGGCATTTCCTGGCTGGGCATATCCCACATGATGCTAGCAATTTTTTAGACGCAAGGAAGAAGAAATCGTACGTTCTTCGATCAGCGAGCAGAGAAAGACACTCCTGGAAGACTCGCGGATGAGTTCCCCGGCACGCTCTATCTTTGAAGGGGATGGGCGTGCCGGGGCGGCGGCGCACGCGGCGGCACACGCTGAAGATCGCATAGAAGATCGCGCGTACGCGGGAGCATCCGTGTCTGCACTGGTGTCTTTACTGCTGGGGAGGCCCAATTATGCGGCTGGCGATGATAGTTGCTGGGATCGCTCTGTTGGTAGTGGCGGCTGTTGTGGTTCCGTGCCTGCTGCAAGCAGGCGAAGTGGCGCCGGCATCTGGTTATTCTCTGCTCAGCCCGATTCGCAGCGGCAACCTGACCGTCTTTCCTGTGGTAGCCAGTAAGTCGTATGACACAGTAGAGTTTCTCACCCTCGATGAAGGCCTGCGCAGCGGCGACGTTGTCGTGACCGAGGCTGGCCAGGCGCGTGGCCTCATCCGTCACCGTCCGCGCGATCCGGCAATCATGCATCCCATACGCGACGCGGAGGTGAATCGGCTGGTGCTGGTTAATAACTCGAAGCGGCCGTTGTTACTGCTCGCGGGCGAGATCGTTACTGGCGGCAAGCAGGATCGCGTTATCGGCAAAGACCGCATCGTGCCCGCTGAGAGCGATCCGGTCGACCTGAGTGTCTTCTGCGTTGAACCTGGACGCTGGGTGGCGGCGAACGGTAAGAATGAATTCAGTGGCGGCGGCGCCGCTGGCGGTGTCGTGGCTTCGTTTGGTGTGCGCGGAAGCGCAATGGCGGCCAAGAATCAGCAGCAGGTTTGGGACAACGTAGGAAAATCGAAGCAGGCAATGGCCGCGATTGTTCCGGCTCCGGCTGCCGCGGAAGTGAATTCGACTACCTCTTATGCGCGCGTCATGGACAACAAGGAAGTGCAAAAGCAGGTTGATGCCGTTGCCGAACCGGTGCGACGCAACTACGAGAGCGTTATCCGCCAATTGCGCGATAAGAACGCGGTGGGCGTCGTGGTCGCGGTGAACGGAGAGATCGTCTGGGCTGATATTTTCGCGAGCACGCAGTTACTGCAAAAGTATTGGCCGAAACTTGTCCGTTCCTATGCCACCGAGGCCGTGGTGACCCGTGCCAAGGGCGGAGAGGCCAGCAGCAGAGATGCGCAGAAGTTTCTCAACGAGTTGCAGGGCCGCCACGAAACGGCGGAAACCGAGCCGGGCATCTATCGCCAGTCGGAAATCACCGGCGACGGCTTCAAGGTTTTCGAGTTAACGTCGCTGCTACCGAAGACGGGCTTCCCCGTGCACGTGGCGAAGATGGCGGATTGAGCGATACCTTTCATAAATTGTCATCCCGAGCGAAGCGAGGGATCTGCATTTCGCGGCAAAATGCAGATCCCTCGCTTCGCTCGGGATGACAAAATCTGAGGTATTGATAGTTAAAAGAGCGGAGGGCGACCTTTCGCCACCGTCTGTAGACGAAGTAATGTTCACGTCCGCGCCAGTCCCTTAAGGACGACGTCATTCGCGTCGAACGCCAAGTTGAGCGCGGGCAATTCGTCGCGTGTGAACCAGCGAACATCCGCCGCATCGCTTCCTGCGTTGAGATCGCCGCTAACCGGACGGCACAAAAAATCAATCAGCACATAGTGATACCGCACCCGTCCTTCGTCGCCCCGGATCACACGCTCATACACGCCCAGCATCTCATCCGTCTCTACCACCAATCCTGTTTCTTCGCGGGCCTCACGGACCACCGCCTCGCGCAAAGTTTCTCCGCATTCGAGGACGCCGCCCGGCAGCGACCACTCGCCAAGCAGCGGCGGCTGTCCGCGGCGGATCAGGAGGACGCGATGATTCTGGACGATCACCGCGCCTACGCCCACCAGCGGGGACAGCGGGTATTCACGTTTCATTGGCTCGTCATTTCGGGCTCGTCATTTCGCGTTCACCTGATACTGCTCGACCTTGCCGTCGCGCATAATCCGCTCCCAAACCTCGACCGTTTTTTGCGGAAAGTGCACTTCAAACAAGCGGAACGTCATGCCTCCGCGATCTTGCTTGTAGGTCTGTGTAAACTCTGTCGGCGATCCGAGCGGCCCAAGACTGCTGGCGAAGTCTTTGAGCACCTGTTCGCTGAAGTAACTGTTGCAGTTGTCGGTGAATAAGGTGCGATTGATTTTCCCTTGCTGCAACGCCGCGAATATTTCGCGGGACTGATCCTCCTGCTTGCCGGCATCGGCTTCACGGAAAAGCAAAGCGGCGATCTTTCGGGCTATGTTGCCGGAGGCATCGACCGAATCCTCATTAACGAGGACGACCACAGCGATGCGTGCATCCGGAAAAACGATGTTGTCGGCGGTAAAGCCGGAGACTTCGCCGCCATGCTCGATGGCGCGCTGTCCGGATTCTTGCCGCACCGAAACGCCCATACCATAGCGCGTTCCCAAACCGTTCTTGAGTACGACCTCTTTTTCCATCTGCGCGTAGGAGGCCGGCCGGAGCACGGTTTGATTCATCATGCTGATATCCCATTTCGCCAGATCTTCGGCGGGCATGGCCAGTTCGCCCGCGGCAAAGAGCCAGCCCTTTCCTTCTTTCGGCGCCAGTCGCGGCGGCCCGAGCGCATAGCGCAGGTAGCCGGTCGCGTCGGTTTCGGTAAGCCGATCCTGGTCGATGTTCATGACGCTCTTCATCCCCAGCGGCGTGAAGATGTGCTCACTCAAAAATTGCAGCAGAAGTTCGCCGCTGGCCTTTTCTACAATCAGTCCCGCAATCACAAAATTAGTGTTGCTGTATTGCCAGTCGGTTCCCGGATCAAAATCAAGCGGCTTGCGCGCCCACTGGTCGAGAATTTTGTCGGCGGTGATAGGCTGCAGCATGAACGGCGGAACGTAGTCTTGCGGCCAGTAGTCCTGGTAGCCCGATGTATGCGAGAGCAATTCGCGAATCGTGACGTCGTTGCCGCGGGTCAGGTTGGGAACGAATCGCGACACGGAATCGTCGAGCGAAAGCTTCCCCTGTTCGGCGAGCAGCAGCACCGCAGCGGCCGTAAACTGCTTGCTGATGGAACCGATGCTGTAGCGCATCGAAGGCAGCGCCGATGTGTGCGGCTCGATGCGGCCGTCGCCATAGGCCTGGAGATAGGTGATCGCTCCGGCTTGTACGATGGCGATCGACGCGCTCGGAACGCCGGTGCTGGTCAGCGCCTGTTTTGCGATTGCATCAATTTTCTCCCGCAGCGCGGCGGAGATTGGCGGCGGGGCTTGCGCTTGCAGAAGCGACGCGGCGAGCAAGATAAAAATAAAAGCAGCGCGCAGACTTCTTGGTCTCGGCAGCGGATTCATGCATCTCTCCTCAGGAGCCGGAACAGTATACGGCCTTGGGTTGGCATTCTGGACGTGGGGCTGTGGCGTAAAGTGCCGCCGTGGCCACTGGCAGCTGCCGAGCTGCGCTCGGCTTGGACACGGGCGAGGCGCCCGTCCCCACACGAGCCCTGCGGAATTACAATAGCCACCATGGCGCTCGAAGAATACAAACGAAAACGGCGGTTTGAAGAGACTCCTGAGCCTCCGCCCGAGGTTGAAAAACAATCGCGGCACCGCTTTGTCGTACAGCGCCACGCCGCTACGCGCCTGCATTACGATTTTCGGCTGGAGATGGAAGGCGTACTCAAGTCGTGGGCCGTCCCCAAAGGCCCGTCACTCGACCCCGCCGACAAGCGTCTGGCCATGCAGGTCGAAGATCATCCGGTTTCGTACTACGATTTTGAAGGCACCATCCCCGAAGGCAATTACGGTGGCGGCACGGTGATGGTTTGGGACGCCGGCACATGGGAGCCGCTGTCGCCGGTACCGGTCAACGGCGAATACGTTCCGGGCACTGAAAAAGAAGCGGCCGCCATGCTGGCGAAAGGCGACCTGAAGTTCCGTCTGAAAGGGAAGCGGCTCAAGGGTGATTTCGCGCTCGTGCACATCAAGGCCCGCCGGCCCGGGAGCAAGGGAAACGAATGGCTGCTGATCAAGAAAAAAGACGATCAAGTTGTTACGGGATTCGATATCGATGGGTACGACACCTCCATTCTCACTGGCCGCAGCATGGCGCAGATCGCCGGGGATGAAGGTTCCGCGGAATGGAAGAGCAGCCGTCCCGCATCGCGAGGGAAGGTGAAGGCCGCGTGGCTGGCGGATGCAATCGCGCGAGCGGACTCTAAGAGGAAGGCTTTAACTGCGGAGGATGCGAAGAACGCAGAGAAAAAACCCGCCGCGAAAGGTAAAAAAAAAGACTCTAGACAGAATGCGGGAAGGGTAGCTGACGCAAAGCTCGCGGACGTCTCTTCCGCTGCGCCTAAAGTTACTGTCAAATCCAGAATCAAGAAGTCATCCGCGAACTCTACGTCCTCTGCGGTTAAGGCTGTTCCCGGCGTGGAGCAGACGCCGATGCCCACGGTCATCCACCCGATGCTGGCGACTCCGGTCGACAAGGCTTTCGACAATCCTGACTGGCTCTTCGAAATTAAATGGGATGGCTACCGCGCCGTCGCCTTCATCGAAGATGGCCGTGTGCGTCTGGTGTCGCGCACTCAGAATGACCTTACTGCGCAGTTTCCGGAACTCGAAAGCCTGCCGCAATTCATAAAAGCCCAGCGGGCCATCCTCGACGGAGAAATCGTCGCGCTCGATGAAGAAGGCCGCCCATCGTTCAGTTTGATGCAGCAGCGTACTGGATTTCGAGCGGGAAAGCGCCGCATGCCACCTCGCGAAGGTGTGCCGGTCATCTACTACGCGTTCGATCTGCTCTACCTCGACAGACTCGATCTGCGCCGCGTTGCGCTTGAGCAGCGCAAGCAGTTGCTGCAAGATCGGATCGTGGTGGCGGGGGGTGTTATTCAATTTTCAGATCACTACGCCGAAAAGGGTCTCGATCTTTTTGAAGCGGCGAAGCAGCGCGGACTGGAAGGCATCCTCGCCAAGAAGCGCAGAAGCATTTACGAAGAGAAGCGCTCGCGCGATTGGCTGAAAATCAAGATCACGCAGCGACAGGAATGCGTCATAGGAGGCTACACCGACCCGGAGGGCAGCCGCGAATATTTTGGGGCGCTGGTGCTTGGCTTGTACGACGAAGAGGGCCGACTCATTCACGTCGGACAGGTTGGCACCGGTTTCGATCACAAGACGCTTAAGGAAATGTTTGCTCGCTTGCAGCCGCTTAAGACGAAACAGAATCCGTTTTACGGCGAGATTGGCGGATTGCGAAAAGTTCAGTTCGTGCGTCCAGAGCTTGTTGCCGAAATCAAGTTCGCCGAGTGGACTCACGAGAGCGCGGAAGGCGGGATGAAGCTGCGGGCGCCTGTGTTCATGGGGCTAAGAGACGATAAGTCGGCGGAAGAGTGCAGGCTGGAAGAAGTGATCGCGAGCTAGAACGCGCTGCCGCCGCCGCCGCCGAAGCCGCCCCCGGAGAAGCCTCCGCCGGAGAATCCGCCTCCTCCGCTGAAGCCCGATCCGCTGGAACTGGCTCTGGGAGCGGAGACGAAGACCTGATGCATGTCCGATGCCATGCTGTGCATGGAACTGGAAAAGAAAAGCGGACTGAAGCCGACATAACCGTTCGGCGAAACATACCAGCTGGGCGGGTCCTTAATTATTCCGTCGAATGCTTGTGCCCAGTGGTGCTCGACGCCCAGCGCCATGGCGTAAGGAAGAAATTTCTCGAAAGTGTCGGGCGGCATGCGCTTGATGCGGTCGGCATCGACGCGATTCATGAACTCCTGGAATCCGAGGACTGCGATTCGGGTGCGCGCGCCGGCCACAGTCTTCGCCGTCATCTGGCGCGCGAAGAGCCACCAGATCAGGGCGGAAACCAGGACGCTCCCAATCAGCAGCGGGATGGAATTGAACAGGTTCATCCAACCCATGACCTGCACGGCGACCACGAGAATCGCGATGGCGACGCCGGCGACGATGCTATAGCCATTGGCCGATTCCGGGTCGAGCGTGTAGATCCCCTTGTTCTTGAGCGCGAGCATGATGTCCTGGCGCACCACGGGAATCACGGTGTAGAAGCGATTCTTCAGGCTGGATAAGCGGGTTTCAGACCCGTCCACAAAAATGTTTTCCAGCATCACGCGTTCATGCGGCGTGAGGTCGGGTCCCCACTGCTCGCGCGGTTTCAACAGGTGGAATAAATAATCCTTGTGGTGAAATACGAGAAAAGTGTCGACTTTTTCTTCGATCTTGATGTAGCCGCGCACGGCGAGATCGACGATGGTGCTGGTGATGTCGCGGGGATGGATGGTGTCGTCGATCAAAGTTCCGGCTTCCGCGGGACAAATGCCTTTGGGCGGCTCGTACTGCGGGGCCACGGAGACGCCGGGATCGGGATCGCGTCCCACGGAATACCAGAGGGCAAACATCACGGCCAGGGTCAGCAGCGGGAGGAACACAATGGGATTACTGCCGAGAAACCAGCCTAACTTCGTGAGCGCGGACGGAGGCTTGAGCACTCCCTGCGGGATATAAATGTCGATGGTGACGCCCCCTCGCATGGGAAGCGGGTGGGTGGTTTCGAAAAGAACGTCGGCGCCTTTGACTTCGGCGGTCGCATCGCTTTGCCGGGAACCGTAGGCGCCGGTGAAGGCCTGAGCGCGCAATCCTCCGGCGGCATTTTCGGGCAGGGTCACGAAGGCCGAGGCATGGTCGATGGGGACCGGCCAATCGTTGCCGGTCACGTTCCAATAGAACTCGGCGTAACCCTCTCCGGCACTCTCTCCGGAACTATCTCCCGAACTATCGAAGAAGCGGACGCCGTTGCGGACGGAGTAATCAATGTTGACGACGCGCGTGGTGTCAACCGCGCCGGGAATGTAGATTTTGAGATCGCGGGTGGCTCCGGACTTACTGGAATCGTACTTCAGCTTGCTTCCGTTTTCGTCGGTGACGCTCATGACGTTGAGAAAGAGCGTGTAGTTGGTTCCGTGCGGTCCGGGATATTCGATGGGGATGGTGCGGTGAATGCCGTGCCACTCACCGACGAAAGCGAGAGTGATTTTTTCGCTGACCAGGGCGGTACCGTCGGGGGCTACGGAGATGGTGTCCTTGAAATCGGTGACGCGCCAGTTGCGGACCTGGGCGGTCGCGGGGATTAGTAGTAGCGCCAGAATCAAAAGCAAGAGCAAGGGCTTTACCACAGGGGACACGGGGAACACAGGGGGGCACAGGGGAGAACTGGGAGCAGCCTTGCACGGCGGTTTGTGATGGCGCGATCGCTGCCGCTGCATGCCTAGAATTTCACCGCGACTGGTTCGCGATCGGCGGCAGCGGTTTCGAAGAACTGCTTCTGCTGGAAGCCGAACATCCCGGCCAGAATGTTGGTCGGGAAAGATTGAATCTTGGTGTTGAGGTCCCGTACGACGGCGTTGTAGTAGCGGCGGGCGTTTTGAATAGCGTCCTCGATTTCGCTCAGAGAATTCTGCAGCTGCGTGAATTCCTGCGAGGCCTGGAGCTGGGGATAATTCTCAGCCACGGCAAACAGGCTTTTAAGCGCGCCGGTGAGTTGATTCTCGGCGGCAGCCTTGTCGGCCGGGCCGGTGGCCTGCATGGCCATGGAGCGGAATTTTGCGATGTCCTCAAACGTACTTTTTTCGTGGGCGGCGTAGCCCTTCACAGTTTCGACCAGATTTGGAATCAGGTCGTGGCGACGTTTGAGCTGAACATCGATGTCGGACCAGGCCGATTCAGAGCGCACGCGCAGTTGCACCAGGCTGTTGTACATCCCGACCAGGAAGACGCCGAACAGAACTATGACTGCCAGAACAATCCAGGCCATGCAGATTCTCCTCGATGCGGATTCAAGGGGACGTTAACAGCAAAGTTTCAAAGTTTCAAGGTTTCAGAGTTTCAAGGACTTGAAAAAAGCAATATTGCAAAGGTCAATGTTTCTGGATTTCCAAGGTTCGAGAGGACATTCGGGCTCTGAGACGCTCACTTTGAAACCTTGAAACTCTGAAACCTGGCCTTTGCTTATTGACGGGGCGCGTAGTATCCGCGGCGGGCGCGGACTTGGAGGTCTTTTTTCACGGCAGTGATTTCGATGGAACGGTAACGTCCATCGGCATCGAAGTCGGTGGGCTTGTAGGAAACGTCGTACTGGCTGCGCAGCTCGTCTTCAATGGCGGCGAAGGAGTGCGTGATGTCTTTCATCTTGTAGGGGAAGAAGGCGCGTCCGCCGGTGGCGGAGGCGAGGTTTTCGAGAACTTTGTCGCCGCGCAGGATCAGGCCGCTGTCGTCGGTAGAGATGGCATAGATGAGAACTTCGGCGCGCTGCGCCATTTCAATGGCCTGGGCTCGCGTGTATTCGCTCTGATTGTCTTCGCCGTCGCTGAGGATGACGATGGCTTTACGAATGGGATGCTCGGAGTGTTCGCGCAGCAGCTTTTCCTTGCACGCTTTGTAAATTGCGTCATAGAGCGCGGTGCCGCCGCCGTTGCTGAGGCGCTGCACGCCGGCGGAGAGTAAAGGCACTTTGTCGGTGAAATCCTGGGTTAGGCGGCTCTCTTTGTTGAACCCGACGACGAAGGCGCGGTCATAGCCGGGACGAATGATGTGCTGCAGAAATCCGATGGCTGCTTCTTTTTCAAATCCGAAGCGGCCCTGCACGGAGCCGCTCATGTCCACGAGGAGGCCCATCTCGATGGGCAGGTCGGTCTCGCGGCGGAAGTTGATGATGGACTGCACCGGCTTGTGGTCGTCGAAAATAGCGAAGTCATTCTGGTTCAAGTTGCGGACGAATTTGCCGCGGCGATCGGTGGCGATGAACAGCACGTTGACTTCATCGACGCGCTTCGTGATGGTGAGGACGGGTTCGTCTGGCGCGCTACTGGTGGCGGGAAGAGCAGCGGAGTTGCCAGCGCCCACCGAGGCGGCGACGACGTAAGGACTTGTTTGGGCCCATCCAGAAACAGGCACGCCGAGAATGGCGGCGGTCGCGAACATTATTAGGACGAGTGCGAGTGCTCCCGGTGCCAATCCGAATTGGTTACTCTTCGTCATTCCTTCGCCCCGTTCACAAATCCTAATCTGGACCGCCCTTGCACATCGGAACTTTCAAATACTTCGATGCACGCGGGGGGCCGAAGACCCCAAAACCTCGATCTAATTGACTGTAGGGCGTTATCGTGTGCAAGTCCAAGTTACAAAAGGAGTACGCAGCGGGTGCCTCCTTTAACCATAAGCTGGTCAATAGGTTGGCAATGTAAGGAAAGGGGCGACGGACGCTGGGTCTCGAAGCGGCAACTCGACTTTTGCTCGTGGAACGGCGGCGGGACCCTGGGGTGAGAAAATTCTCAGGATATTTTTTCCATGATTGGGTGGGCTCCGTGCAAAAACTTCTGAATGCCGGGTCGGCGTCTGGACCTATACTTTTGAATGTCAACGCTTGACAGTAGACGCGTGTGGGTCGCGGGCGGGCGATAGTCATAATGTAAAAAACCGATAAGCTGTATCCAGTTCGGAGTCGCGTATGCATTTTGAACAGTTCTATCTGACCTGTCTGTCTCATGCCTCATACATGATCGGATCGGAGGGCGAGGCCGCCGTGATTGATCCGCAGCGCGATGTGGACATCTACCTGAAGGCGGCTGACGAGCAGAATCTTAAGATCCGGCACATTTTCGAAACGCATCTGCACGCCGATTTTGTTTCCGGACACAAAGAACTCGCGGCGCGCACGGGCGCGAAGATTTACATCGGGGCGCAGGCCAATGCCGAATTCCCACATGTGCCGCTGACCGACGGCTTTGAAGTGAGGATGGGAGCGCTAGGGATTCGCGCGCTCGAGACGCCGGGCCACACGCCGGAGAGTGTCTGCCTGGTGATTACGGATGAAGAAAAATCGTCTGAAAGTAAATCATCTGAGAGTAAATCATCTAAAAGAAAAGCAGCGCAGCCCTGCGCGGTTCTGACCGGCGACACGTTATTCATTGGCGATGTTGGACGCCCCGATCTTTCGAAGACGCATACGTCGCGGGAACTTGCGGGGTTACTCTACGACAGCCTGCACCAAAAGTTGCTGTCGCTGCCGGATGCGGTGATAGTTTATCCCGCGCACGGTGCAGGTTCGCTCTGCGGACGCGCGATGCGGGCGGAGCGCTCGTCCACGATTGGGACGGAGCGGCTTACAAACTATGCGCTGCAGATCGCGAGCCGGGAGGAATTTATCGGGCAGTTGACTGCGCACCTTCCGGCTCGTCCTGACTATTTTCTTGAGGATGCCGAGATCAATCGCTCGGGCGCGGCGACGTTGACGGAATTACCGCCACTTCCGGCGCTTTCTCCGGCCGAACTGCAAACGCTGTTGAAGCAGAATGCGAATGTCAATTTGCTGGACGTTCGTCCAGGAGACGAGTTTGCAGCGGGACACGTCCCAGGGTCGATCAACATCGCGCTCTCGGGACAGTTCGCGTCGTGGGCAGGCGGGGTTCTGGGCATCCACTCCAAGCCCGTTCTGATCGGCGAAACCGATGCGCAGATTGAGGAAGCTCGGATGCGGTTGGCTCGTGTGGGCATCGAAGAGTTGCGTGGTTATCTGGCCGGAGGGATGGCGGCCTGGCAGGAGGCCGGCCTGCCGATGTTGAAGACGGAGCAGATTTCGGCGCAGGAACTGAATGAGAAACTGCGCGAGGGAAGCTTGCGTGCGGGTGACGTGCTTGACGTCCGTCGCGAGGGGGAATGGCAGGCGGGGCATATCGCCGAAGTGGAATGCCGGGCGCTCGATACGTTTCCTCACGGACTGCCCGCGATGGGTCGGGGGCGCCCGGTTGCGGTTCACTGCAAGAGCGGGTATCGCAGCATGATCGCTTGTAGTTTGCTGGAGCGCGCCGGCCATCGTAACGTGATTAACGTGGCAGGAGGCTTCGACGCGTGGCACGCCGCGGAGCTTCCGGAAGTTGTGGAGCAACTGGCCGAGGCGTAGAGCGCCGTCTTTCAGCCGTCAGTAAACCCAACCCCAATCGTTACTCCAGCGTGACGGCGTGGGCTCTCGCTAGAAGCACTTCGCGTCGGACGGGAACTTGTGGCAGAGCCGACATCAGGCGTTGCGTGTAGGCGTGGGCGGGCGCGGTGAAGATCTGTTCGGTGGGGCCGCACTCGACAATCTGGCCCTCGTGCAGGATGGCGATGCGCTGGCAGATTCCGGCGACCGAAGGCAGATCGTGCGAGATGTAGAGAATCGACATTCCAATCTCGCGATTGAGGCGTGCGAACAATTCCAGGATTTCGGATTGCGTGATCACGTCGAGCGCGCTGGTCGCTTCATCGGCGATTAAGAGAGCGGGGCGATGCATGATGGCCATGGCGATCAGTACGCGTTGCGCCTGACCCACGCTGAGTTGAGAAGCGCGCTTGCGCAGGAAATCTTCGTTATTGTCATCCTCTCCACTCGGCAGGCTTACACTTTTCAAAGCAGACTGGATGACGCGGTCGCAGTCTGTACTCGTGGCGGAGCTGTCGCTGTGGGCGCGCCAGGCTTCCCTGAGTTGCGTGTGGATTTGGAGCGCGGGATTGAGCGAGGCTAGAGGACTCTGAAGGACGAGGCTCAGGGAACGTCCGCGGAGATTGCGCAATTCCCGTTCGCGCATGGCGAGCAGATCGGCGCCCTGGAAAAAAATGTTGCCTTCGACGATGGCGCGCTGGCGGCCGAGTAATCCAAGGATGGCCATTGCCAGCGTGCTCTTGCCGGAGCCACTCTGGCCGACGAGGCCGACAACTTCGCCGCGCGCGATTTCCAGCGAGACTCCGCGGAGCACCGGAGCTTTGCCGGGATAGCGCACGGTCACCTGCGCGGAAAGCAGGTTGCGAGAGGAATCGGGCGTCGGCGTCATAGTTGTTTAATCTCGTTGTCTGACTGGGTTATCGGCTCGCCCGCGTGCTTGCGTTCAGGGTCAGCCGCTCGGCGTTCCAGAACGTCTGCGGGGAAAGGATTCCGGGATTCGCGCCTTCGACCGCGCTGGAGACGGCGGAGAGCGCATTCTGATTGACCAGGTAAATGAATGGCGCCTGCTCGGCGGCGATTTCCTGCACGCGATCGAAACTCTCTTTGCGCTTCTTCGGATCGGCGGTGGACGCTTGCGCGCGCATGAGGCGGTCGATCTCGGCTTCCCAGGCGGTTTCCGGAGATTTCTGCTGCGGATTCCAGGCGTGATTTTCAGCCGAGCTCAGCCAGATGTTCATCTGACCGTTGGGGTCGAGGTCGACATTGCGGAAGCCGAGCATCGCGGCTTCGTAATTAAATTTCTGCGAGATGCGCTCGATGAGCGAGGGAAAGTCGAGAGTCACCACGTTGATCTTAATGCCGAGCTTTCCGAGATCCTCCTGCACCATGACGGCCATGCGCTCTCGAGGCTTGCTTCCCGCGTTGGTGACAATGGAGAACTCGACGGCGTTGCCACCTTTATCGAACAACGCTCCGTTTTGCAGGTGGAAACCGTCGGCTTGCAGGCGCTTTAGCGCGGCGTCGGGACGATACGGTTCGGCTTTGAGTTTGCTGTTGAACCAGAATTTGTTGGCGGGTGAAACCGGGCCGACGGCGGGCTGGGCGTGACCATTGAAAACCACGCGGCTCAGATCTTCGCGGTTAATGGCTTGAGAAATCGCGCGGCGGAAATTGGCGGAGCGGAACCATGCGCGCTTGTACTCAGGGATAGGAGCGCTCGCGACCTGGTTGAACCACATGAAATCGGAATCGAGCGAGGCCCCGGCATCGTGCGCGAGCCCCGGCGAACTGGCGGCGAGGCGGTCGAAATAATCGCTGTCGAGAACGTTAATCAAGTCAAGTTCGCCGCGCTTGAAGCGCAACATCTCAACGTCTCGATTCGATTGAATGTCGAGCCGGATGGAATCGAGATACGGCAAGCGGCGTCCCTGGGAATCCTGTTTCCAGTAGTTCGGGTTGCGGCGCAGGAGCACTCTCGATCCCGCTTTATATTCCGCAACCAGAAATGGCCCGAGCACGGCCGCCTCCTTTTTAGGAGAACGCCCGGACATGATGGCAACCTGATCGAAAAGACGCTCGAGTCCAGCAAGGGGTGCGGGAAAAATAATGGCGATCTGGTCCGGCGCA
The DNA here is from genome assembly GCA_963789205.1 of uncultured Acidobacteriaceae bacterium. Taxonomy (GTDB): domain Bacteria; phylum Acidobacteriota; class Terriglobia; order Terriglobales; family Acidobacteriaceae; genus Acidiflorens. The sequence continues at coordinate 285,558 of CAWBJV010000002.1, read as the reverse complement.
ATGATCTTGGTGCTGACGGCGCCGCTGCCGGAGCGGAATGCGTCTCCGGTCGAGGAGTGCAGCGCGGGATCCATGAGCCGTTGCATAGTGAAGGCAACGTCCTCGGAGGAGAACGGGCTGCCGTCGGAAAACGTAATGCCGCGGCGGAGCTTGAAGGTGATCTGCTTGCCGTCTTTCGAAACTTTCCATGACTCGGCCAGTTCGGGTTCGAGGTCTTGTGTTTTGCGGTTGGCGCGTACCAGCACACCCCCCGTCAGATAGCGGATTGAAAGTGAAGAATCGTCATCGACCAGGAGCGGATCGAAAGTCTTCGGCTCGGAGCGCAGACAGAAGCGCAGCTCGCCGCCACTTTGGGAGAAGGCGAACCCAGAAAAAAGAGTGCAGCAGAGAAGAAGTCGTAAAAATGCACGGCGGCCGGTCGTATTCATAAGATCACTCATGCGGTCACCTCCTCATTAGATAAGAGCAACTGGAACGACGTTAGGACAACGATCAGCAGCAGCAACGGCACCAGCCGCCACGGTTCTTCGCGGAACGAAATCAACCCTTCCAGTTCGCGAAGAAGACTTCCCCAGGAAGGCAGCGGTTCGGCGACGCCCAATCCGAGGATGCCCAGATTCGCCTCGCTCAGGATAAAAACCGGAATCGAAATCCAGAACTGCGCGTACAGAACCGGTTTCAGGTTGGGCAGAACATGAATCAGGAAGAGCCGCGGACCGTGCAATCCCGAAGCCCGAGCCTGCAAAACAAAGTCGGAGTTGCGCAAGGCATCGGCGCTGGTCGAAAGCACACGGGCTGAAGCGGCCCAGCCGAGCAGACCGAGGATGAGAAACGTAATCAGAACCGACACCAGCGGAGAAACGTTTAGCGGCAAGAGCGCACGAACCGTGATCAGCAGGAAAAGCCAGGGCAGAGAAAGAAACAGGTCGGTAAAGCCTCTGGCGAGACGCAGCCAGATTCCGCCTAAGTATCCTGCGAGGCCGCCGACCAGCGCTGCCAAGACGGTGGAAACCAGAGCGGCGGCGGGAGCGAGCAGAAGCGAGATGCGCGTGCCGTACAGAACGCGCGCGAAGCGATCGCGGCCAACTTCATCCGTGCCTAGCACATGCTGATGGGACGGTGGCGCACTGGGAGCATCGCGAAACTGTTTGGCGTATCCGGCGGGCGCCAGCCAATTCGCGCCCAACGACACGGCGCACACGGCGACCACCACGACACACGCCAGCGTGCGGGCTGCGTTCATGCGTTCGCGCTGCATTTACGCTTCACGGGGCCTCAACATGTAAATCATTACATCGGCCCCCGAGTTGGCCAGCAAGGTTACCAGCGTAACCAGCAAGGTCAGGTTCACGAGCAAAGGAAGGTCTCGGGAAAGCGCGGCCTGCCAGGCGAGTTGTCCAATACCCGGCAGTCCACATAAGGCTTCTACGGGAATGCTTGCGCCGAGAGCGAGGCTGATGGTGATGCCGGCGAGCGCGATCATCTGCGGCCCGGCGACTGGAAGCACATGCCAGGCCAGTATGCGAACTTCGCCGAGTCCCCGGGCGCGGGCGGCGGTGATGTGCGGCAAGGTGTAGGCCTTGGCTAGCAGGTTCCGCGAATAGCGGTAGATCTTGGGGAACACGATCAGAGCGATGGCGAGATATCCGGGAGCGTTGAGGATTACGGAAAGCAAGGCCAGCACCGCCGCCGGAATGCAAAGGAAAGCGCCGCTGACGGTGATACCCAGAATTTCATAAGCCGGACGGCGCCAGAGGCAGGCGGTGAAAGCGAGAGTCGAGGCCAGCATCCACGCCAGCAAGAGGCCAAAGCCAGCCACGCGCACGGTGACGGGCCAGCGCTCGCGCAAGAGACTCTGCACAGGCTGTCCGAGGGCATGAGAAGTGCCAAGATCGCCGTGGAGAGCGCCACGGAGGTAGGCGGCGTAAAAGCTGAGGATGTTGTGTTCACCGGCTCGCGACTGCCGCAAGGCGCGCACACTATCTGCGTTCAGGCCGGGGTCGAGTTCGCGCTCGTCGGCATCGAAACCGGGAGCTAGGCGCACCAGCGTGGCCGAAAGCAGTCCGCCCAGCAGGACGAGTGCGGCGATTGCTCCCAGTTTTCGTGCGAGGTGCCGTGCGATTCCCCAGGGCTGCATTTTTGGCGACGACATTCTTGGCAGGGGCATGGAGCGTCCTAGTTCACCGTCGTGCCCCGCGCGCGAGACGACGGATGGTTCCCGTCGCGAGCGGGTTCAGAGTGGTGAACCTGTTTCATGGAGTACATGCGGCGGTCGGCTTCGGCGAGCAGGCGCTCGACGTCGAAACTATCCTGCGGACAAAATGCCGTGCCCACGCTCAGGGCGACCAGATTGCGGCCGGCAATTTTCCTGCCCGCTTCAATGGCCAGCTGATTCAGACGGCTGGATTTTTCGCTGGCCGCTTCCGGGCTCATCCCAGGAGCGACGATCACGAATTCATCTCCGCCCATGCGGGCAACATAATCGTAGCCGCGGCACGATTCCTTCAGGTGTCCAGCAAAATCCTTCAGCAGGTTGTCGCCTTCGAGGTGGCCATAGAGATCGTTAATCTGCTTGAAGTTGTCGAGGTCGCACACCATCACCGCGAGCGACGTGCCAGTACGGCGGCAGCGTGCCAGTTCGCGCGATAGATGAACGAACAGCGAGCGGGCGTTGGGCAGTCCGGTCAGGTAGTCGGTGGTAGCCGAGTCCTCGGCCTGCTGATACTTGAGCGCGTTTTCGACCGAGAGCGCGATCTTCGAGCTGACGGCAAGCAGGATGCGCAGATGATCGGCCGAGAAAGCATCGCGGTCGGCACCGTACATGGCCAGCACGCCGACCATGCCATTGAGTCCTTCGAGCGGCACGGCGAGAATCGAGCGCAGAGTGGTGAATTTTGCGGGATCGCTCACGTATCCGGCTTCAGCCTCGGGATTGCCATTGACGATCGGCTTGCGCTTTTCGGCGACCCAGCCGCAGAGCCCTTCTCCAAGACCGATGTTCAGCGACGAGAGCTGCCGGAAATTATCGCCGCTCACCAGTTCGGGCAGCAGCCTGCCGTCCTTCAGAAGAAATACGGCCATCGAATCGTAAGGAATCATTTTGCGCAGCCGCATAGAAAGCACGGAGAGCGTCTCGCCGAGGCTCAGCGAGTTGCCGAGATCCTGGCTGAGTTCGAACATGGTTTGCGCTTCCTGGCGCGCCGAGGCAATCGAGGAAAGGAAATCCGTCTCGTTCGCCGCGCCGGGAATCGGCGCAGACTGCTCGAATCCCGCGGCTGCTTCGTTGCCGCCCTCAGCGCGAACGTCAGTCGATGGCGATTTCGATGTCGATGGAGTAGCTTCCTCCGCGGGGATCGAATCCGATTGCACCAACATTTCCAGTTCCAGATAACGGCGTTTCAGGAGTTCGACAATTCGGGGCTCAAAGGCCGAACCCGACATGGAGGCGACCTTCTCCATGGCGGCATCGAGCGACACGGCGTTTTGGTACTGGCGATGCGACGACATTGCGTCCAGACAATCGACGGCCGCGAGCACCCGCGCGCCCATCGGAATCTGCTCGCCTTTCAGTCCGTCGGGATAGCCGGTTCCGTCCCAGCGCTCATGGTGCGAACGAACGATCGGCGCGACGGGGTAGGGAAACGCGACGCGCTCCAGGATTTCGGCGCCGACCATCGTATGGATCTTCATTTTCTCGAACTCTTCCGGGGTCAGGTGGCCGGGCTTATTGATGATGTGTTCGGGAATCGCCAGCTTGCCGATGTCGTGCAGCAGCGCGGCCGCGCGCAAGGCTTCGATTTCATCTTCGGGGAAGCCCAATTCCTTCGCGATCTCAACCGCAAATACGCGCACCCGCTGCAGGTGCTTGTGCGAGGTGTGGTCCTTAGCTTCGATAGCCAGCGCAAGAGACTCAATGGTGCGCAAATGCAGCAAGGCAACTTCTTCGGCGTTGCCTTTTTCGATCTCGACCAGCTTTTTTTCGTCCGCCAGTTTGGCGAGATAGAGATGATACGAGCGATAGATCCAGTAGACGAGCGGCAGCACCAGAAGCGAGGTCTGCCATCCCACCTGTTTGCTGACGAACCCCACCGCAAAAACCACAGCCGCGCCGACCATGTAAAAGGGGAACGACCAGAAGTGGCAATCCGCCCAGACCTTGTGCGCCGGCTTGCCCTCGGTCAGCGAGATGACCATTGCAATCGGAACTGTGTTCGCCACAAAGAAAATCAGGGCAGTGATGACCAGCAGCGGCAACGTGCCCGCGCCGAGCATTCGCTGCAGACTGTGATAGGCGAAGTACGACACGACGATCGCGTTCGCCATCATGCCGAAGACGTTGAAAACGATCTTGATGGGAACCAGTTTCTGCCGCGTTCCGAACAGGCATTGCGCCAGGGTTGCAGTGCAGCCGAGGACCAGCGTCTCGGGAAGATTCAGTTCGAGCACGCTTAGCAAAATGAATAGAAAGTTGACCGACATGGTGCCATCGAGGCCGGGCAGTTGAACTTTAAGACTTGAAGCAAGAACCGCGACGAGCAGGTAGCAGACAAATCGCGCCAAGTCGACACTCTGCCAGTGCAAGAGGGCATGCGCCAGCGCCCACATGCCGAGCGCTGCCGTGGCTCCGATAAACAGTCTTGCCCGAATGGACATAGGCCGACCTGCTACCTTCTGCTTACAACACGTGCAACTGCATATCCATGGCGTCGAGTTCGATTACCTCTGTCAAGGCACTGAATCCGCGACAGTTATGCCTGGCAATCCCCGGTGCGCCCAGTTACCTGTTGATAGCTTCCTAATGGAACCCCAAAATGTGGCTCCGGAGCGGCCACTTTTTGGCCCGTCTTGCCGGTCCCGGCGCCGCGGAAATCTGGTGTTCCCGTTGTATCGGATAGTAGTTCAGCATATGAAGAATCAGATACTTACTAAGGTAACTGCGGAGTTGCCGGGGCGAGCGTGGAGCGTGATGTGCAGAGTCCGAATGACGCGGACTCGGAAGGTAAGAGTATGAGGTAGTTACTTCGGTGTGAGGGTCGGCGCTGAACAATCCCACGAAATGATCGGGGTTGTGGCAGGATCATTGAGAAGAACGCGTATCTGCAATTGCCTGAGGCCGTTACCTGAGGTTAGTAGATCGGCCCGGCAGTTGCAGCACAAACTGACACTCCCCTTTTAGCCAACGACGCAGAAATGTCAATTTCATCGAAGACTCCGTCAACGGAGAGAGCGCCGAAATCCGCAACTGGGAGCGGGGCTTGTCAGGCAGCTGCCCCGGCGCGTGAGGCCATGCTTCATCTCGGCAATCAGCCCGTCATTCCGCCCGGCATTCTCGACCAGTTGCAGGACGCAGTCTTCACCACTGATCTTCAAGGAATCATCACTAGTTGCAATCGGGCGGTAGATCGATATGGCTTTGCGCCGAAAGATCTGGTCGGCAAGAATATCGCTGACTTTTACGGGGTTGAACAGCAGACATTTGTCGCCAGCGGGGCGATTGCATCGGTTCTTGAGCGAGGACGATTCGAGGGCGAACTCCGCTGCCACACTAAGTCCGGCGAGGACGTCGATGTTCATCTGTGTTTGACGCTGCTGCGCGATTCGAGTGCGGCACCCGCGGGCATTCTGGGATTCTCCATTGAGAGGACAGGTGAGAGGACAGGCGAAACTATTTCGCCGACGCAGGCCGCAGCTGCAACCGCAGCCATCCCACTGGCGCGGCGTGACATCGACGGCACTCAATTTTTGATTGCCAGCCCGATGATGCACAAATTCATGGGCATGGTGGACCGCGTGGCCGGGCACACCGAGACCGTGCTTGTAACTGGGGAAACCGGCACCGGCAAGGAGTTAGTTGCGCGCACCATCCACGGATCTTCCAATCGGCACAAAAATGCTTTGGTGGATATCAACTGCGCCGCCCTGCCCGAACATCTGGTGGAGAGCGAACTGTTCGGCTATGAGAAGGGCGCGTTCAGTGGCGCGGATTCCTCGAAGCCCGGTCTGTTTGAACTGGCCGACAAGAGCACGATTTTTCTCGACGAAATTGGCGAATTGCAGCCGCAAATTCAGGTGAAATTGCTGCGGGTTCTGGACGGCGCTCCGTATTTCCGTTTGGGCGGGCATCGGAAAATCACCGTTGACGTGCGCGTGGTTGCCGCCACCAATCAGGATCTTGAGCTGGCGGTGAAGGAAGGGCGCTTCCGCAAGGACCTTTTCCATCGCCTGAGCCAGTTCCAGTTGCGCGTTCCGCCATTGCGCGAGCGTCCCGAAGATATCGCGGCACTGGCGCGTCACTTCCTGTCGCTCAAGGCGACGGGGAGAGTTTTTACTGGAGACGCACTGAGCGCCCTGCAGGCCCATCCCTGGCCGGGCAATATCCGCGAACTGAGGAACCTGGTCGCGAAACTTGCGATGGCCACGGAGGACCGGCAGATCACGGGCACCGAAGTAGCCGCTGAACTGCATGGCGAAACGATATCTGGCGCAGGCATGTCCGCAAACCACGCCAGCGGTGCGGTGCCGCTCGGCAACCTTGAAAACATGGAAGAGCAGATGATCATCCGGGCGCTCGAGCAAACCGGCGGACATCGCGCCCATGCCGCCGAACAGCTTGGCATTTCCCGCCGTACGCTCAGCCGCAAGATGCGCGAGTATGAGATCGACGCGCCTGCCGGCGGAGCCTCGGCCAAGCTCGGTATCATCAGCGAGGATCAACAGAAGTTCTTCCGTTCCAAAGTCAATGTGTCCGTAACCCTGAAAAATGCTCACGGCAAGGAATTGCAGGTGCAGGCGGTCAACCTGAGCACGGGAGGCATGGGACTCGATGTGGTCAGCGATCCGACCGGGTTTGCCGGATTAGTCGACGTCAGTTTCCTATTGCCAGATAGCGACATCGAAATCCAGGCGAAAGGCCGGCTGGTATGGACCGAGGCGGGAGGAAGAGCGGGCCTGCGATTTGTCGTGATTGAACCCGCTCTATTCGAGCAATTGCAACATTGGACGAACCGGAAAATGAAGGACGAAGGCTGGGAAATTCCGTCGTGAGTGCCGTCGTGAATGCAGACGACAGAACATGCGCCAACGTGCACAGCCTTCGGTAATCTGTCCGTAATACGTCCTTTCGTGCAATTCTCTTCTTGCCGTTCTAAGCCTATCGACCACGACCGCTGGGATAACTTCCGCTGCGGTTGCGGATCTCAAGTGAGGTTCATTCATGTTGCAGTCTCCGGAACCGAAGTATGCTCCAAACGCAGCCCCCGCCAACAGTTACATTCCGGTCAAGCCGGCCACCTCACCCATGGATCAGGCCAACATCGGACGCACGCTCGTCATCAAGGGTGAAGTGACGGGAGCGGAATCGCTTTTCATCGACGGACACGTCGAAGGCAAAATCAGCTTCCCTGAAAATCGCGTGACCATTGGCCGCAATGGAAACGTCACGGCAAACATCACTGCCAAAGAAGTTGTCATCATGGGCAAGGTGCACGGCAACGTCCACTGCGAGGACCGGCTGGACATCCGCAGCGAAGGCTTGCTGGCAGGCGACGTGATCACGCACCGCATCAGCGTCGAAGAAGGCGCGATTCTCAAGGGCGGCGTCGAAGTGCGCAACCCCGAAAAGAAAGATCAGAAAACGCAGGCACAGAATCAAGCTCAGAACAAGCAGGAAGCACCGAAGGCAATGGCCGCGACCGCGGGCAACGCGTAATTTCACGAAGTCTGAATTCGACGTTGGAATTCAAGAACAACGATGGAGCGACGGCGTCTCGCCCGTCCGGCACAATGATGGCCGGGCGAGGACGCCCGGCGCTCCATCGTTTTCTTTTTAGGCTTACTTCTTTGGCTTGAAGTCGAGCGACGCCGAGTTCATGCAGTAGCGCAGCCCGGTCGGGCCGGGACCATCCGGAAAAACGTGTCCCAAATGCGCATCGCAACGCGCACAGCGCGCCTCGGTGCGAGCCATGCCATAACTGGTGTCAGTGTGTTCGCTGATGTTCTCGCGGTCGGCGGCGGCAAAGAAGCTCGGCCATCCGGTTCCCGAATCAAATTTCGTTTCCGAGCCAAAAAGTAGTGCGCCACAGCAGACGCAGTGGTACGTCCCGTCGTCGTGCTTGTTCCAGTACTGGCCGGTGAAAGCGCGCTCGGTGCCGCTGCCGCGGGCTACCTGATACTGCTCAGGAGTAAGCTGCTGCTTCCACTCCGCTTCGGTCTTGGTGATCTTGTCATTCTCAGTGAGTTTTTCAGTCATGTCGTGTCTCCATCAATAGGATGAAGATAGAGCGCGAAAGGTGCAAGGTGCCGCCCGCGGCAATTGAGCCTTTCTTGTGTGGTGGCGGAGCTTTGCCCCATAAGCGCTAACTTAAGCCGGGCGGGCTAGAAGTTGACCCTCTCGCCGTTTTCTGCGCGGTAACTTCCGAGTGGCCGACAACACGCCCAAAACCTCGTCTCTTGCCGGAAACGTGATCGTGGCTTTCCGGGCGCGGCGCTCATTGGAGAGAGCGGATCAGTGCCTGAACGGAACGGGAGGGGGCCATGCACGCCGCCCTTCCGAATGTCACCGAGGCCTTCGGCTAGACCGGAGTTTGGAGGTCTCGCCACGCGAAACTACCGCCCGCCCCCATCGCTCCCTCTCGACAGGCACGTTGTGGGATCGCCATCCGCCGCAACCCGTACACCCCCCGTCTCATCCGTGCAGAAAGCACGCCCTTGGCTCCCGTCGCTCGCCGGGGGAACCGCAACGGCAGTATAATGACCCCTATCGCAACCCTGCATTTCCAGCCGATACCCCGCCCCGCTGACGGTCCGCACGTACATTGCCCAAATCTGATTCGGAAGGTCCGGGAACTGTGGGTCGCGCGGCCATTGCGTCGCGTCGCACGCGTAATGCCCCCATATTCTCTTTAATTGATCTTCCGGGATGTTCAGCTCACTCAGCACCCCTGCCACTGCAATTTCATTCCTTCTTACCGCATCTTGGCGATGTTGAGCGACCCCGGTTGGATTTCCCGTCGCGTACGCCTTCGCACGCGCTTGGCCGTCCTCTACCAGGTTCCGCGCGCGCTGCTGCCACGTCGCATAGGGCAAGAGCGCGTTGATCCACGTTTCCCGCATTCGCGCCAGGGCCGTGGAGTCGCCCCCCGCAATCGCATTCTGATTGGCGTCAACAACCGCTTGCAGGCGCGTGACTCCCTTCTCCGCTTCCTTGACCATCCGCCTTGCCACAACGGAGAGGCTCTGTTCCCACTGCGTTTTCCCGGGGAACTCCACACCTTCATACCCAGCCAGCGCCGATTGCTTGAACGACGTCAGCATACCCGCGTCGCCACTCGCCGCGACGGCCTGCATCTGCGTGATCTGCCTCATCATGTCCGCCTTCGTAAGGGGTTGGGAATAATTCTTCTCCATTTCGGCCCGCACCTCCTGCTCGCTGGCGCCCAAATCCGCCGCGTCCGCCGGTCCAATTTTCGACGCGATATCGTCGTCAGTAATCACGTGTTTCGGCGTTGTCGACTTTTGTCGCTCTCGCTTCGCACGCGCTGCATCCGCCACCGAGGGCGTCCCCCCTGACGGTGTAGACTCCTGCGCCTGCGCCCCTGTCGCTAGGAATATCGCAGTCAGTATGACGCACGACAGAGATTTGACCATCGCGTCTCCGTTCACTGCCGGGATTGAACGCCTATCAGCGCTTCGAGGTGGGCCGTTCGTGGACCGCCTTCCCGACACAGGGTGTCGGGACGCAGAATGCGCGAAAAGTCCGTGCTTCACTCCAAGGGACAAAGCCAGTAAGCACAGGCGATTCAGATAAGTGGTCCTCATGTCCCGCAGTATACTGCCTAGTCATAATGTCGTTCTCGGTAGCTGGTGGGTGACGGGCAAAGCGGAAGTAATCCTTAAGTTAGCGCTTATGTTGGGCAAAGCCCCGTCACCACACTGTAGTTTCTGGAACAGGGTACAGCAATCGTGGACATGGCCTAGTGCGCCAACGGTTGATTTGCGCCGAGCAGCAGCCCGATGCCGGCGCGGTTGCGCAACTCCGACAGCAGCGCAGTGGCGGCGTTCAGGTAGGTAGTGTTGGGATCAGACGTATCGGCCCAGACTGCTTCATAGACAATCTTTGCTGCTTCTTTCGCGTCCATGTGGAGCGCGGCTTCCAATCGGTCAGCCTGCTGGCGGGCCTCGCCGTAACAGCTATGGCAAACCGCGGCCGGTTCGGTGGCCCCGCTGTGCTGGTGTTCGAGAACGCACCGGAACGTTGCCGCGGCATTGATCTGAGTGTGAGAAGCGAAGGCCTGTGACTTGAGTTCTTTCAGGAAGCGTTCGCGGTCGTCGTCGATTTGCGCGCCGGTTGCTGGTTGCGGAACGGCGGAAGGCATGGAATGCACCACCGGTGCGGTGGGCGAGACACGTTCCGGCGACTTGCAGATCGGACAGATGTGCATGTCCGCAGGATAGTAGGCGTGGCAGCGCGAACAAGGCATGCCGTAGCCAATGGCTTTTTTCTCCGATGGGACACCGGGCGCCGGCCCGTGCGGCACATGCCGCTCTGGGGTGGAAAGTGCAGCAGGGTTAACGGACTTCTCGCGGGCTTGCTTGGCAGCGGTGGTTTCCATATCGAATGTCAGCCCCGGCGGCGCCCTAGCGCCGCGTTTTCTTCCTGCATTTTAGGTTTGTTGATGGCCGAAAGGCGATGCACGTCAGTGCATACAAAAGGTATGTCCTATGGTTCAGGCCGCGGCTAGTTATTTCGGCGTGGCGATCAGCCGGACGACCTCCTGCATGCGAGCCCGATAAAGGTTCTGGCTGGGATCCAGGCGGGAGGCGATTTCGAGTTCTCCTAGAGCCTCTTCGAGTTGGTTAAGGGCCATCAGGCAGGCGGCCAGGGAATAGTGATTCTGGGCGCTCGGCTCGAGGCGGAGGGCTACACGAAATTCCTTTTCAGCCTCAGCCAGTTGTTGAGTATTCACGAACGCGGTGCCGAGATAGTGGTGGGCCAGGCTGGAGTCGGGATTGAGCGTCACGGCCGTGCGGAGGACCTCCACGGCTTCCTGGTCTTTTCCCGTAAGAAGCAGGGCCTGTCCCAGAACGCGGTGTTCGGCCGCTCCCGTGGGATTGGAAGCGATGGCGGCCTGTAACTCGCGAATGGCCGATGGGTAGTCGCGTTTGGACATGTAGGCACGGGCCAGGCAGTTGTGACCGCCTTCCCACTCCGGACTCTGACGGTAGAGGTCGGTGAATTCGGCGATGGCGCCGTCGAAGTCTTCCTTGTCGCAAAGGGTATTTCCCAGGTTGTTGCGGACGCTGGCTTCTTCAGGTTTGAGGCGCTTGGCGGAACGGTATTCCGCGATTGATTCATCCAACTTGCCCTGATCGTGAAGGACGACGCCCAGATTGCTGTGCGCCTCCCAGAAGTCGGGGCGCAGGCTGAGGGCGTGACGATAGGCGACGGCGGCGCGGCGCAAGTCTCCGCGATCGCGGTTCGTGATTCCCATGTCGAAGTAGACGTCGGCGTTCGCGAGGGAGCCGGCGGGTTCGCGCGTGAGCGCTTCGTCGAAGGCGTGCAGGGCGGCATCGTAGTGGCCGGCGGAGTAGAGTGCGAGTCCGAGGTAGCGATAGGCCTCGGCGTTGGCGGGATCCATGCTGAGGGCGGTGCGCGCTTCGGCAAGGGCTTCGTCGGAATCGTCGGTCCGATAAAACAGGTAAGAAAGCTGGCTGTGTGTTTCGGGGAAACCGGGCATCAGGCGAGAAGATTCCGTGAAGGCGTCAAGCGCTTCGTCGAACCGGCTTTGCCGGCGCAGAATGGTTCCGAGGACAAACTGCAGCAACGCGTTATTCGGCGAAGCATTATTCGGCGAAGCAACGCCCGCATCGTCGCGAAGCAGGGTGCGGATCTTGTCTTCGGCAGCGTCGAATTTTTTGTCGTGAACCAGAGCGGCAATCTGGGCCGCCGGACCGGAGGTGCAGGCGGCGCTGGTGGCCGGCTTCCGGTCGCGATTCTGATCCGAACTCCGGGCTGAACTCTGACGCGCGAGGCTCTGAATCAAACCTGCATCGGCCCCGGCCTTTTGCAAGGCTCGGGTGTATTGCGCGGTGGCGTGGCAGGAAGGATTTAGGGCAGAGTTCGAAAATTCGTCCCGCATTTGCGCCAGGCGCTGGATCCGCGCGCTCGAAATGCCCCCCGCCAGCCAGAGAAAAATGGCGTCGGAAGCGGGCGTAGACGGAGCTTGTTGAGCATGCAAAGAACCTGCCGCCAGCAGCAGCAAAAGCCATCTCAGGACACAGCGTTTCACGAAGCCCTCCAGCGGTTTTGACGGTTTTGACGCGCGAGAATTGCCCTATGGCCAAAATAGTCCGCCTGCCCTATCGCCGATAGGTCACGGAAGTAATTACGAGGGACATGGCCCAGCGCGGCAGGGAGGGGAGGGTAGGGGGCATGGCGGGAATCGGCGAGACTGCTGGGGATGGGTTAGGTTACACTAAATAGTGGCTGTGCTGTCCGGCGTTTCCGGTCGGCATGTCCGGTTCGGAGGCTTTATGTTTGAAGGTTTGTTTCAACCCATGCACCTGCTGGTGATCTTCGCGATAGCATTGCTGGTGTTCGGCCCCAAAAAACTGCCCGAGTTGGGCAAGGGTCTGGGCGAGGGCATTCGCGCGTTGAAAAATGGTATGAAGGATAACGACGCCAAGCCTGAAATCAAGGCTGAAACCAAGCCAGTAACGCCCGAGAACAATCCCGAAAACAAGGCCTGAGTCCGGGGCAACATCCTGTTGCCTGGGTTCCGCCTTGTCGCCAGTCCGACATAATTTCAGCATCCCAACTTAATAAATCGCGCCATTGGACAGTGCCGTAATCCCTCCCTGCCTGTCGGACTCCCATTCTGTCGGCAACCTTGCAGCAGAAATTCCAATCTACTTGTCAATCATTTTGGAGGCCTCTGGTGCATAGGAAATCTGTGGTAATCCTTCTTCTGCTGTCTGCGATTCCGGCGCTAGCCGACCAGGTCGTCTTGAAAAACGCCGACCGGTTGACCGGCTCGATCACGAAGTCCGACGGCAAGGTGCTGGTGATTAAGACCGACTACGCCGGTGACGTAACCGTGAAATTCGAGTCGATCCAAAGCATAACGTCCACGGGCGACCTGAACGTCAGTCTGGCCGGCAAGACGGTGGTCGGTCCGGTGACCACGAGCGGCGACGATGTGATCGTTGCAACCCGCGCCGCAGGCCCGGTCGAGGCGCCGAAGGCTTCCGTCACTATGTTGCGCAGTCCGGCCGAGCAGGCGGCTTATGAGAAGAGCCTGCACCCCGGAGTCCTCGAAGGCTGGAACGGTGGTCTGAATCTGGGCTTTGCGCTGACCCGCGGTAACAGCGAGACCAAGAATCTGAACATCGCTTTCAATGCGGTGCGCAAGGGATTCCACGACAAGATGACCCTGTACACCAACTCGATTTACGCCGCCAACGACCTGCCGACGGCGTCACCTCACACGACCGCGAACGCGATCGGCGGCGGTGCGCGCTACGACCGCGATTTCGCACCGCGTGTCTTCTGGTTTGTGAATGGCGATTTCTATCACGACGCATTGCAGCACCTCGATCTGCGATCTACCGGAGGCGGCGGTCTCGGCTGGCACGCGATCAAGCGTGATGCCACTAACCTGGACCTGCTGGCCGGCGTGAACTACACGCATGAAAGCTACGCGGCCTTCGTGCTTCCACCGAACCCTCCCGGTACGCCGGTGGCGGCTGTAACCCACAGCCTGGCGGGCTTGACCCTTGGCGATGCCTTCATGCACAAGGTCGGGAAGGGCACAGTCATCACGCAGACCTTGTTCTTCTACCCCGACCTCAGTCAGACCGGACAATACCGGGGTACCTTCAATTTCGGCACAGTCACCAAGCTCAACAAGTGGCTGGGCTGGCAGAATTCGTTCGCGGATATCTATGTCAGCAATCCGCCAAGCGGAACGAAAAAGAATGACCTGCAGCTGGCGACGGGCCTGAATGTTTCTTTCACGCACTAGAACACTGGCCGCGTAAAAATCAACGATGGAGCGCCGGGCGTCCCCGCCCGGCCACCACCGCGCTGGACGGGCGAGACGCCCGTCGCTCCACCAGCGGTTCTCCTTCGCGCTTTGTTATCCTAGCCGCGTGCCGCGCGCCTTCCTGATCGACACCGACACAGCTTCCGACGATGCCGTCGCGCTCATCATGGCGCTGCGTGCGCCCGACGTTCGCGTGGTGGCGATAACAACCGTCGCCGGAAATGTCCCTGTTCAGCAGTCGACGCGCAATGCCCTCTATACCGTCGAACTCTGCGGAGCGAACGTCCCGGTCCACACTGGTGCCGACAAACCCCTGCTCCGCACCTATCAGAATGCGACCTGGTTTCACGGCCGCGATGGCCTCGGAGAGCACAACTATCCCGCTCCTCGCCAATCTGCGGCAAGCGGGCACGCGGTTGACGCCATCATAGAAGCGGTCGAGGCGAACCCCGGAATCGTAATCGTCACGCTGGCGCCGCTCACCAATCTTGCGCTGGCGCTGGCGAAAAAGCCGGAGATCGCCGCGAAAGTAGATCGCTGCGTGATCATGGGCGGCGCGCCGTGCTGTGAAGGCAACGTGACTCCGGCCGCCGAGTACAACATCTGGGTCGATCCCGAGGCCGCCCGCATCGTTATGCGCAGCGGATTGCCGGTCGAACTTGTGGGCTGGCATCTTTCCCGCGGAGACGCCGTCATTCGCGAAGACGACATCGCGCGCATCCTTGCGTTCAACAACCCTCTCGCGAACTTTGCCATCGAGTGCAACAGCCACGCGCGCAGAGCCTACAAAGTGCAAACCGTCGAAGACGGTATTTCGCTTCCGGATCCCGTGGCCATGTCGATTGCGCTTGATCCGGGTATCGGGACGGATTGGAGTGAACACTATATCGACATCGAAACTCAGAGCGAGTTGACGCGAGGCATGACCGTGGTCGACCGCCTGAACGTGGCCGCCGACGAGCGGAATAAGGCGGTCTGGGCGCCCGTCCTGGAAAAGAAATGCAAAGCCAAAATCTGCTGGACCATGGATAACGCTCGCTGGAAAGAAGCGCTGTTTGCGGCTCTGCGGTAAATCCTGAACCACAAAGGGCACGAAGTAGCACGAAGGAAATCCGTCGGGGTTTAAACCTTCGTGTACCTTCGTGTCCTCCGTGGTTAATGAATTTAGGCGGCCGCGATTGGGTGCGTGAGGTCTGGTAATATTTAGCCTCTCTCGGAGGTATGCCATGTCCCGGACTGTGCGCTGTGGTCTGATCCAGGCAAGCAACGCGGTAGGCAGTAATCGCCCGCTGCCAGAGATCAAGAAAGCCATGATCGACAAGCACCTGAAGCTGATCGAGCAGGCGGCGAAAAAGAAAGTGAAAATTCTCTGCCTCCAGGAACTCTTTTACGGTCCTTATTTCTGCGCCGAGCAAAACATTCGATGGTACGACCTCACCGAACGCGTTCCCGACGGACCCACGACCCAGCTAATGCAGAAAATCGCCGCCAAGCACGGCATGGTGATCGTGGTCCCGGTCTACGAGGAGCAGATGCCGGGCTTATACTTCAACACCGCCGCGGTCATTGATGCCGACGGCAAATATCTGGGCAAATATCGCAAGCACCACATCCCGCACGTACATCCCGGATTCTGGGAGAAATTTTATTTCACCCCCGGAGATATGGGCTATCCCGTCTTTGAGACGAAATATGCGCGCGTCGGAGTGTACATCTGCTATGACCGTCATTTTCCCGAAGGCGCGCGCGTCCTGGGACTGAACGGCGCAGAAATTGTTTTCAATCCTTCCGCCACGGTCGCGGGACTCTCAGAATATTTGTGGGAACTAGAGCAACCCGCACATGCCGCGGCCAACGGCTACTTCGTAGGTGCGATCAATCGGGTGGGCAGGGAGAAGCCGTGGAATATCGGCGAGTTTTACGGCAAAAGTTATTTCTGCAATCCGCGCGGCAAGATCTTCGCCCAAGCCAGCCGCGATAAAGACGAAGTCCTGGTCGCCGATCTCGATCTCGACATGATCCAGGAGGTGAGGAAGGTCTGGCAGTTTTATCGCGACCGCCGTCCGGAAACGTATGGCGCGCTGACGACGCAGACGGGACAGACGGCGGCGGCAGATTAGCGTGTTCGAGAAATTCGCTACCTATTTTTCAGATTGTCATCCTGAGCGAAGCGAAGGACCTGCTTTTTTGTCGGCGCACGAGACAGCAGGTCCTTCGCTCCGCTCAGGATGACAATTAGGGTTTACTGAGAACTGACAACTGAAAGCCTCGCCCAAATGTCTCATTCTTCTCGAATCGAATCCAGCCCACTCTATAACGCCGACCTAGCGCCCACATCCAGCGCCCGCCGCACCTGGGGCACCTACAATTTCGCCGCGCTGTGGGTATCGATGTCGGTCAATATTCTGACCTACATGCTGGCCGCCAGCCTGATCCAGGGAGGAATGAACTGGAAACAGGCGGTGGCAACGGTCTTCATCGGCAACACGATTGTCCTCATCCCGATGCTGTTGAACTCGCATCCGGGAGCGCGCTACGGAATTCCGTTTCCGGTGCTGGCTCGCGCATCATTCGGAGTGCTGGGCGCGAACTTCGCCGCCGTCTTGCGCGCCCTGGTTGCCTGCGGATGGTTCGGCATCCAGACTTGGATCGGCGGCGAGGCCATCAACACGCTGATCACGACGCTTGCACCGGGCTGGGCGCAAGTCGGCCACGGCGCTGCGATTTGTTTCATGGCATTCTGGCTCATCAACCTCGCTGTCATTCTCAAGGGCATCGAATACATAAGATTTCTACAGGGAATCAGCGCGCCGGTTCTGCTGGCGGTAGGCCTCCTGCTGCTGGCGTGGGCCTACAAGTCGGCGGGCGGATTCGGCCCCATGCTGTCGGCGCCGTCGCGTTTCGTGAGCTACTCGGATTTTCTGAAATTCCTCATCCCCGCGCTAAATGGCACCGTGGGTTTCTGGGCCACGGTGTCGCTGAACATCCCAGACTTCACGCGGTTTGCGAAAAGCCAGCGGCAACAGGTAATCGGCCAAGCGCTCGCCCTGCCGACCACCATGACGCTCTATTCGCTGATTGGAATCCTGGTGACGTCGGCGACGGTGGTGATTTACGGCACCGCGATCTGGGATCCGGTGCAATTGCTGAGCCGCTTTCATTCGCCCGTGGCCGTGGTGATTTCGCTGCTGGCGATTCTGCTGGCGACGTTGAACGTAAATATTGGCGCCAACGTGGTCTCACCGGCCAACGATTTCTCCAACCTGTGGCCGCGAAAAATCAGCTTCCGCACCGGCGGCATCATCACCTGCTTCATGGGAATCGCGCTGATGCCGTGGAAACTGCTGTCCAGTTACAGCACATTCATCTTCGGATGGCTCGGCGGTTACGCCGCATTCCTCGGCCCGGTGGCGGGCATCATGATCTGCGATTACTTCGTGATCCGCAGGCGAGTGCTCGTGGTCGACGATCTCTACCTGCGAGGCGGCGTGTACGAATATTCGCGCGGCTTCAACTGGCTGGCGGTGTTGGCGCTGGCTTTGGGAGCGGGCACGGCGTTGGTGGGATTGGTCGTTCCTTCGGTGCGCGTCTTATATAGCTATTCGTGGTTTGTGGGATTTGCGGTTTCGTTCGCGGCGTACTATGCGCTGATGAAGTTTCAGGGGAGTCGCGGACGGAAATCGTGAGCGAAAACTCCGATTTCTAACAATCAGGCCTGCTTATTCCGACAGCGCTTATCTGAGGCTTTGGAACTCAGGCGAGCCAATGCCTTGATGCAGTTCGATTGGTCACAATCTGCGCCCCGGCGGTACCATTTCTTCGCAGCTCTAAGATCGCGCTTTAGGCCTCCTTCACCATTCTCCGCCATGTAGCCAAGCCAGTAATATGCGGTTCCTCGATAGGAGAGATTGTCGCTGACTTCAGGCGTATCCGGCCCGCTCAGCGATTCTACGAACAACTCATAGGCCATTGAGTCGTTCCGTTCGACTCCGAGTCCTTTCTTAAACATCAAAGCAAGGTGATTGGCGGCTCTAGTCGACCCACGTCCATACGCAATGAGAAACAGAACTAAAGCGCGATTCTGATCAGCTTCAACTCCATCTCCCCACCGATAGAGACTGCCTAGTTGGATCAAGGCGAGCTCGTGGCGCTGTTCAGCGGCTCGCGTGTACCACGCGATGGCCTGATCGACATCTTTCTCTAGGCCCTTGCCATTCAGATAGAATCCGCCAAGATTGAACTGCGCCGTCGGTGAACCACCCTCGGCGGCACGTCTGAACCAAGATGCCGCTTCCGGATTGTTCTGCTCCGTGCCATACCCAAATTGGAAGCAGAGACCCACATTGTTCTGCGCTTCTAAGTCGACCGCCGCTGCAATTTCCTTCAGCCGATTGAAAACGACGGCGGGTTCTAGCGTCCGGGCTTGTCCAAAGACATTCTGGAGTACCAAGTTGATTTCAGCGCTTTGATGTCCTTGTCTGGCTGCTCTTCCGTACCATTCGGACGCTTTCTCAAAGTCTTGTCGAAGCCCAAGATTCCCAAAGTCATACGCCACACCGAGCTCGTTCTGAGCAAATTGATCACCGGCATCAGCAGCCTTGCGAATCATCTCGAAAAGATCGTGCCCGTTCATGGCGGGATTGTACCAATGTTAACGAAGGAAAACGCACCGATGACGAGTAATGCCATTGGTATGCGCAATCGCTTGCGATTGAATCTGTTCAATGTGCGCCTCGGCGGGACCGGGCACGGAGAAGCGATCCTCCACTTCACTCCTGAAACGTCACGCACACACCGTTGGGGTCAATCGCCCCGAATTCCTTGATCCCCCAGGGCTTGGTTTGCAACGGACCGTTGGGATGCACCTTGCCGCCCCGCTCCTGGTATTCGACGTACAGTGCTTCAATACCCTGCACGGCCAGACGCACCATGGTCTGGTCGCCGACCTTCCGTGCCAGAGTTTTGTCGCTCATGCCAGCGATGTGGAGGTACGCCTCACCACGGTTGATACCTGCATAAGTTGGAGGGGTAGCGTCGCGAAAAGTTTCCTTGAAGCCGCAGACCTCGGTCCACCACTTCAGAGATTCCGCGGCGTCGGCAGCGGGTAGAACCGGAATCGCGCCTTTAATGATCGCGCCTTTAATGGACATGATTGGCTCCATCGTCAAAGCGTAAGCGAACCAATTCCGAATTGTAAGTACTCAGTTTTTGAATTCGTCTTGAAAGGGCGCGGCATCAGCCGCGCCGTAAGCTAACCCACCTACTAACTGAGACTTTCCCCTTGACAAGATGATATATACTAGTAAGTAATAATCACGAACTTGATGAGCCAACTCAAGATAGGGATCTGATGGGCCCAAGGCCCTCGCAAAAGCCCGCAAAATGCTGGTCTTCTGCGCTAAGTTATTTGACATCAAGACTTTGACGGGCAATTCACCGGAGTCGGACGAGCTAACTATCTGATTCCAAACGAAGCCTCCTCGGAGCTTTCCCATGGAAAGCAGTCTAATTCTTTATTTATCAAGACTTTGACTGTAAATCCTTATCCTTTAAGACTTTGCGGGGATTTCTCGCTAACTCAATGATTCCATTATACCGTGTTAGAGGGGGGGTACCCCCAGTATGAATTAGTAAATAGTAAGTCAAAAAAAAGGATGTCTGGAAGCCCCAGCAACTAGGAGCCGGAAGCCTTCCCAAAAACAGGCAACACTTCCTTCTTATACTTCTCCAGCGTATCTTCCTCATCTCCGCACATAAGATAAATATTGAACTGAGTAACTCCCGCGCGAGCCAACGCGCGAAGTTTCTCAATGTGCGCTTCAGCCGGACCAAGCAGGCAAAAGCGGTCTGTCACCTCATCCGACACGAAGTTGCGGTTGCTGCTGTCGACTTCGCAATGATGAAGGTAATCGTACTGTCCGCGGTCGCGTATATAAGAGGTCAGAGCAGGAGGAAGTTCCTCCGGCTTATAGCGCGAAACCAGATCGACGACATGGTTCGACACCAGAGCAGGAAACCAGCGCACGCGTTCGCGGCCAACCTCGACGTCATCGGAAACCCAGACGGGCGCAGCTGCCATAATCTCGATCTTCTTCGGATCTCTTCCAGCGGCCTCAGCACCCTTCTTGACGAAGCTGACGCACCAAGCGATCAAGTCAGGATCGGCAAACTGCAAGATGACGCCATCGGCGATTCGTCCGGCGAGTTCGAGCACTTTCGGCCCGTATCCCGCGACCCACACCGGCGGAACGCCACCAGTCGCCCACGTCAGCCGCGCTTTTCCGTCCTCATATCCGATCTCTCTGCCGCTCGTGAGATCGCGGAAATCCTTTACCGACTCTTCTAACTGCGCGACCGTCACCGGCTTTTTGCCCAGCACGCGCCGCGAACTGTCGCCGCGGCCGATGCCGAGTTGCATGCGTCCACCGGAGATCAAAGTCAGCGTCGCAAACAGGCTCGATGTTACCGTGATGTCGCGCGTGGCCGGATTCGTAACGCAGGTGCCGAGCCGCATCTTCTTCGTGTTCGTCGCCATGAGCGTGAGCATGGGATAAGGTTCGAGCCAGAGGACGTGCGAATCGAAGATCCAGCCATACTCAAAGCCGGACGCTTCCGCCTGGCGCGTGAGTCGGACGATCCGTTCGACCGGCATGTCGGGCTTGATGGTGATACCGAACTGCATGTCATCCCCTCAATTAAACAATGGAGCGACGGGCGTCTCGCCCGTCCAGCACCGTGGTGGCCGGGCGGGGACGCCCGGCGCTCCATCGGCACGCTCGAAATCGGCACTCGTAAGTTGGGGAGTTTAGCATAAAATCTGTACTTCGCCGCCGGAGGAGAAGAGAGAACCATGGGCTTTGACACCATCATCGTTAACGGTCGCGTCGTGACTGCGACCGACACTTACACCAGCGACGTTGCGATCAGCGGTGGAAAGATTTCCGCCGTCGGACAAAGCCTGCCTCGAGAGAACGCGGGAAAAATTATCGACGCCGCGGGCAAGTACGTGTTTCCCGGCGGAATCGACGTGCATACCCACCTCGACATGCCCTTCGGCGGAACCACGAGCGCGGATGATTTCGAAACCGGCACGCGCGCCGCGGCTTTTGGCGGGACGACAACGCTGATCGATTTCGCCATCCAGTACAAAGGTCAAACACTGCGAACGGCTTTCGATACCTGGATGCAGAAAGCGTCGGGCAAAGCGGTTTGCGATTATGCGTTTCATTGCATCATCACCGATCTCGCGGACGCGCAACTCGAAGAGATGAACGCTCTGACGCGCGAAGGTGTGACCAGCTTCAAGTTGTTCATGGCGTATCCCGGCGTGTTCATGCTCGACGACGCCAGCATCTTCAAAGCTCTGCGCGCCACATCAAAGAACGGCGGACTCGTCTGCATGCACGCCGAAAACGGCGGCGCGATTGACGTGATTGTGCAGCAGGCGCTGGCGGAAGGGAAAAAAGCGCCGAAGTATCATGCCTTGACTCGTCCCACGACGGCCGAAGCGGAAGCCGTCTCGCGAGCGATTGCGCTCGCCGAAATGGCTGGCGCGCCCGTGTACATCGTCCACCTAAGCTGCAATGAGGCTCTAGACAAAGTACGCGAAGCTCGTGATCGGGGCCTTCCCGTTTACGCCGAGACGTGTCCGCAATATCTGTATCTTTCACTCGATAACTTCGATGCGCCGGGCTTCGAAGGCGCCAAATATGTCTTCACCCCGCCTCTGCGCGAAAAGTGGCATCAGGAAAAACTGTGGAATGGATTAAAGACGGATCATCTACAGGTGGTTTCGACCGATCACTGCCCCTTCTGTTTCAAAGAGCAGAAAGAATTGGGCCGCGACGACTTCACCAAGATCCCAAACGGCGGTCCCGGAATCGAGCACCGCATGAGTCTTATCTATTCCGGCGGCGTTGCCCAGGGACGATTCAGCGTGAACCGTTTTGTGGAACTGGTTTCCACAACTCCCGCAAAGCTATTTGGCCTGTATCCACGGAAGGGAACGATCGCGGTGGGCAGTGACGCGGATCTCGTGATCTTTGATCCGGACCGCAAGCACACCATCAGCGCGAAGACTCACCACATGCGCGTCGATTATTCGATGTTCGAGGGGATTCAAGTTACGGGCATGCCCGATGTAGTGTTGTCGCGGGGCCGCGTGGTCATAGAAGCAGACAAATTCCTGGGACGCGCCGGCACGGGAGAATTCCTGAAACGAGCACTCTACGCGCAACCCTGATGTCTACATGAGGTGCGCCGCAGCGTGGTAAAATTCCTTGTTGGCCCGCGTACTCCCATGCCACACGGCGTCCGTGGTTGCATCTCCGCAGTAGACAGTAGGCGCGTAGCTCAGTTGTCTAAGCGCTACCTTGACACGGTAACGTTGTGAATGGTTTGCTGAAATGCGGGCACTGTTGGTAGCAGTAGCCGCACCGCACGATATAGGCCCGTAGCTCAGTTGGTTAGAGCGCCTCCCTGACACGGAGGAGGTCGATGGTTCGAGTCCATTCGGGCCTACCATATCCACTAGCAGCACCCGTTGTGCTTCCTACCATGAGATGCAATGGCCCAGAGGATCCGGACATTCTGCGCCACACCATTCAGCAAGGAAGTAGTCAAAAAAACATCGAGTCTATGTTATGCTCCTCCCGGTTCGCAGTTACGCGTGAAGGGTAGGGCTTATGACCACTTCGTTGCGCCCCATGAGTTTAGGCGAGCTGCTTGACCGTAGCTTTTTCCTGTACCGAAAGCACTTTGCGCTGTTCGTCGGAATCATTGCGCTGCCACATCTTGTGCTGCTTGCTTTCCAACTCATTGGGGTCGCAATCAATCGCGGAGCGACAACGGCGTTTACCGCAATGGGCCTAGTCTGGCTCTTTGCCACCATGGTCCTTTACTTAGGTGCATCTGCGGCGTCGCAGGGCGCGACTGTAGTTGCGGTTTCCAAGGTTCATCTGGGAACTGGCACCAGTATTTCCGAGGCGTTCGCCGGCATCAAAGGCAGGATTCTGTATTTAGCGCTGATTATGATCGGCGTGGGAATAGGTGTCGGTATCGGGTTTGTCCTGCTGATTGTTCCTGGAATTATTCTTGCGCTGATGTGGGCTCTGACGATCCCGGTTGCAGTGTTGGAGGATAAAGGACTACGCGACGCAACTTCGCGCAGTGCCGAACTGACCAAGGGCAATCGCGGGCGGATATTCATGATCTACTTCCTGTTTATTGTTCTGATGTACATCGTCATTCTTCTGTGGGAGGTGCCGATTTTCGCGGCGATCGGGATATTGGCGCGCAACGGCGCGCGGCCGATGACGGTCCTGCCGGTTTGGACTCAGGTCGCACTCCCTGTGTGCACCTTCCTTAGTCAATGCCTGGTCGGCCCGCTGCTCACGATTGCACTTTCGCTGGTCTATTACGATCAGAGAGTGCGGAAAGAAGCTTTCGACCTGCAACTGATGATGTCGACCATTGATGGCACGCAAGGCGGAACGACAGCGCCGGCTGCGGTATAGGCTGCCAAATGTGTCGGCGCTGTACGCTTCTCGTTCTATTACAGCTCTTCTTGTTGTCGATCTTCTTGTGCGCCGCTGCTATTGCTGAACCGGCGCCCGCTCAACTACGGACAGGCGCGCTCACTGTTTCCGAATACCTCGCCGAACTCGACAGTCTGGCCTCCATCGCCAGGCAGTTGGCCCATCCGGAAGACGTGCGGAAGCTGCTGAATGACATTCCTACAGTGTGGAGGATCCAAACTGCACAACAAACATTCGAGGTGCGCTCCGAATGGCTGCGCCAGGAATTGAATGAGTGGCAGAAGAAGCCTAGCCGCGAGATTCAGGACCGCATCGTCGCCCGGCTGCAAATCCTGCGTGCTGAAGCGGCCTCATTCCAGGACTCCCCAAAGGACGTTTCGCAGAAGCGCGTTCTACTGAACGGAATTCTTGCCGGCCGGGAATTCCGGGATATCCATGGACCGACTTGGCTGGACCGGTTCAAACAACGAGTGGTGGAACTACTGATCAGATTGCTGGGCCGAGTCTTTAAGTCTTCGGCGATTCCCACCATCGGCAATGCCGTGGTTTACGGGTTGATGGCGTTGGCGCTCCTCGCGGTGGCTTATTGGATGTATCGGACGATCCGGAATAACGCTGGAGTGGAGGCGATAGCACCCCTTTCATTGAGTGTCTCCAGCAAGGGATGGAAAGTTTGGATGGAGGAAGCTCGCTTGGCGGCAGACGGCGGAAACTGGCGCGATGCCATTCATCTCCTGTACTGGTGCGGAATTTCCTTCCTCGAAGCGCAGGAATTGTGGCGGGCAGACAGGGCTCGCACTCCGCGCGAATACTTGCGACTTTTGCCCAGCGCCAGCGAACATCGTCAGACGCTTGGCACCCTGACGCGAACCTTCGAGTTGGTTTGGTATGGCACGCAGGAAGCCGATGAAAATACGTTTTCCGAGTCCTTAGCCCAACTGGAGAAACTGGGTTGCCAATCCAATTGAGCGCGGGTGACCGAAAGCTATTCCTGATTGCGGGTGGAGTGTTTCTGGTCCTGGTTGCAACAGCTCTCATTTTCGCAAAGGGGCCGGAGTCCGCAGACGAGATTCCGACCACCTATTCCGTCGGTTCCGGTGGCGCCAAAGCCGCTTACCTGCTACTGAAGGCTTCGGGGTACAGAGTGGAACGATGGGAGCAACCACCGAGCGAGCTGCCGGAAGCAGTTGGCGCAACGCTTATTCTGGCGGAACCGTCGGACGCACCCAAAACCGAGGAACGCAACCGGCTGCGCCAATTTGTGGAAAACGGTGGACGCGTTATTGCTACGGGGCCCTTTGTGGGGCTGTTCCTGCCAGAAAATGGAATTGTGCCCGACCCAATCTCCGGCATGACGTGGAAAAAGCTCTCTGCGCAGTCGCCATCCTCGATCACCCGCGCGGCATCGCAGATTACGCTTGCTCCGCAGGCATATTGGAGACCAGAGTCGTCAGCCTTGCCGGTCATTTTGCCGCTCTATGGAGACGGCGACAAGCACATGGTGGTGAAATACAAGTCTGGAAAGGGAGAAGTTATCTGGTGGGCTTCCGCGACCCCGCTCACCAATGCGGGGCTGAGAGAACCCGGCAACCCGGAGTTCTTTCTTGCTTGTATCGGCAGCGAGCCGCAAACACGAATTCTTTGGGATGAATATTTTCATGGGTATCGGCAGTCGCTGACGGCCTCGATTAAGAGTTCGCCGGTGAAATGGATTTTCCTGCAGTTCGCACTATTTACGTTGGCTATTCTTCTCACCTATTCGAGGCGGAGCGGACCCATCAGCATTCCGGCCAGGGAAATTCGGCTTTCGCCTTTGGAGTTTGTGCGCACGCTGGGCGCTCTGTACAAGCAGGCCAATGCTGCGTCCGTCGTGGTGGATATCTCTTATCACCGATTTCGATACTGGTTGACGCGACGGTTGGGAATGGCCAGCAATGCTCCGGTGGAAGAACTGGAGCGCGCCGTCCGCGAACGCGGGAATTTCGAGGACGCCGATTTCAGTGCGACTCTCCGCGCCTGCGAGTCCGCTCCCTACGACTACACGCTGAAACCACGTGCCGCCTTGCGATTGGTAAGGTCGTTAGACGACTATGCGGCGAAACTGAAATTGTTTTCCAAGTCTGGCCGGCAGAAGAATTAAGGAGAAGAATTAATGGAAGGCGTTCCCCAGTTGGTGCAGCATTTCCGGAGTGAAATGAGCAAGGTTGTGGTGGGACAGGAAGAACTCAAAACGCAGTGTCTGATCGCTTTGCTCTGCCAGGGTCATGCGCTATTGGAAGGCGTGCCTGGGATTGCGAAGACACTCGCCGTCAAGACTCTCTCGCATCTTCTACGGCTCGATTTTCAGCGGGTGCAATGCACTTCGGACCTGATGCCCGCCGACATCATCGGCACCAATGTGCTCAACCTGGCGGACAGCACTTTCCAGCTCCATCAAGGACCGGTTTTCACTCACCTGCTGCTGGTGGACGAAGTCAACCGCATGCCGCCGCGCACCCAGGCTGCGCTTCTGGAGTGTATGGAGGAACGCCAAGTTACGATTGATGGCACGCGCCACGATCTCTCTCCATTCTTCACCGTATTTGCCACGCAGAACCCCGTGGATTTCGAAGGCACATATCCTCTCCCGGAAGCGCAACTCGATCGCTTCCTGGTGAAGATTCGCGTGCTCTATCCGGAGGCGAGCGAAGAAGTTCAACTGCTTTCGAACGTCCAGAACGGATTCGATTCTCATGATTTGGAGAGCGCGGGACTCAGTCCGATTGATCCGGAGTTGCTGAAGCAAGCCCGGCAGGAGGTCAGAACTGTAAAGGTTCAGGAATCGCTGTTCACTTATGTCGTGCAACTGGTGCGGCGCACGCGCGGATGGCCCGCGCTTTCTCTCGGAGCGAGCCCAAGGGCGGCAGTGAGCCTGATGGTTTTTTCTAAAGCCATTGCCGCTATGGATGGTCGCGACTACATCATTCCCGACGACGTAAAGCAATCCGCGCTGCCCGTCCTCCGCCATCGCATTGTGTTGAAGCCTGAAGCCGACCTCGAAGGCATGACGCCAGACCAGGTACTGCAAGACGTACTGCGAGCCGTCGAGGTCCCCAAGTGAGCGTTGGCGCGATTCATTCTGCTGATGGTGCGCCGGGTGTCCCCGCCCGGCAGACGGGCGAGACGCCCGTCGCTCCATACGATCCTCGTGAGCCAAGAGGGGACAACCCTGGCGAATTAATTCCAGCATCGGTGGAGGGGCAGGCCCTTCCTTTCAAGCGGGCCGGAGTCGCGTTTGCGAACCGCTTTTTCTTTCTTCTGTTGTTTGGTTTGTTTTGGCTGGTGCCTGCATTTGCCGACAGTCGCTTCGTGTTGGCCATGTTCGCGTGGGATGTCCTGATATTTCTCGCCTGGCTGCTCGACCTGACCAGGCTGCCGCGGCCAGCTGAGCTGAAGATTCGTCGGTCGTGGCTCGCTCCATCTGCTCTATCGGTTGAATCAAAGGTCAGACTCACACTGTTCAATGCGTCGAGCTCCACAGTGCACGCAAAACTTTTCGATGACCTTCCGCACCAGTTACGTGTTGAGCCGGCGCAACTTGAAATTAGTGCCCGTCCGCATAGTGAGGCTGAAGCGCAATACTCGATCCTGCCGATGACTCGCGGGAAGGCTAATCTTGGAGATGTTTACATTCGTTACCAGAGTCCGATGAGAATCGCTGAACGTTGGGCGAAGGTGCCGGTGGCGCAGACTGTCACTACCTATCCAAACCTGGAAGAGGCGAAGCGCCATTCGGTTTATCTCATCCGCA
Source organism: uncultured Acidobacteriaceae bacterium (assembly GCA_963789205.1). GTDB lineage: Bacteria > Acidobacteriota > Terriglobia > Terriglobales > Acidobacteriaceae > Acidiflorens. The sequence goes on along the minus strand of CAWBJV010000002.1, from coordinate 258,190 downwards.
GCCGCCAAATAGAATTGGAAAAGCGCTACACGCGCGTCCGCGGCGCTGGTCGAGCCTTCGAAAGTCTCCGTGAATACCGCGAGGGAGATGAGTTCCGCGACATCTGCTGGACGGCCAGCGCGCGTCGCGGGAAGCTGGTCACTCGCCTCTACGAAATTGAGAGAAGTCAAACCATCTGGATTCTGCTCGATTCCGGCCGGCTCATGCGTACACGGGTCGCGGGCCTCAGCAAGTTGGATTATGCCGTTAACGCCGCCTTGACCTTGACCCAAGTCGCTTTGTATTCCGGAGACCGGGTCGGGCTGTTGGCCTATGGGCGCGGGATCCGACAGAGGGTTCCGGCCGCGCGCGGTAGTGCGCACCTGATGCAGATGATGGGGCAGCTTGCATTGGTACAAGAAGACCAATGGGAGGGCGATCATTTGCAAGCAGCCAGCCGTCTGCTCAACGATCAGAAGCGGAGGAGTCTGGTGGTTTGGATCACCGATCTGGCGGAAACGGCGATGACTCCGGAAGTGATTGAAGCTGCCTCGCGTCTGATGCCTCGCCACCTGGTGTTGTTTGTCGTAATCGGGCAGCCCGACCTGAATGAGCTTGCAGCTGAACGATCAGAAGACGTTGATCAGATGTATCAGATTGCCGCCGCTCAGGAAGTGGTCCACCGGCGTGAGTTGTTGCTGGCGCGTCTGCGAGAGCGCGGTGCGCTGGCCATGGAAACCAGTTCCGGCAAACTCTCCACCACAGTGGTGAACTCCTACCTTGAGATCAAGCAGCGAAGTCAGCTTTAGCCGGGATCGCCGGTTTCCAGAACAGATAGGCGAGGAGCAATGCGAAGAGGGCAGCGGCCATGCCGAATTTCAAGTTGACTGCCAGGCCTGTGGGAGAGACAAAAGCTTCGATCACTCCGGCGATTATCAGGATAGGTATTGTGCCGAGCAATAGTTTGACCGCCTCCGTTCCGGCGCGGGCAACCGATTCTCCTCTGGGCAGGAAGCCCGGGAAGAGCAAGCCGTAGGCCAGCCGCAGTCCGGCCCCGCCCGCAATAAAGATGGCCGGCAATTCGAGGACGCCATGTGGGGCGACAAAACTCCACAACTGTAGACTCATTCCCGAAAACCAGCACGCGGTTCCGATGACACCGATCAGGAGTCCATTGAAGATCATCATGTAGATTGTGCCAATACCGCCTGTGATACCCGCTGCAAAGCTCATGAATGCGACGCCCATATTGTTGGTCATGATGGCGCTGGAGGCTACCGGCTTGATCCCCACAATAGAATGGGTCCACATCTGATGGCGCTCGATAGTTTCGACCATCTGGGGCCCCAGGATCTTCACTTTGAAATCTGGATCATGATAGGTCAGTGCCGTTCCCACGAGGGCGGACCCGAGGAAGATGAGAAACGCGACCAGGCAGTAACTGAGATTCTGACGGAATATCCGCGGGTAGGCGTATCGAAAGTACTCGACCACCGCAGACGGACTCGCCCTGTGAGCGGAATAAATGGTATTGTGGGCGCGCGCCAGTAACTGGTTCAGGTAGCGGGCGAAGTGGATGGAACCGCGGTCTTCGCGAAGCGCGGCTAAGTCGGCAGCGATTTGGCGGTATAGGAGGCCGAGTTCCTGCAATTCGAAGCGTGTAAGGGATTTGAATCCCTTTTTCGTGGTGCGCTCGAGCAGTTCATCCAGCCTGCTCCAGTGCGGCTTGCGTTTTTCCAGCCAGCGAGTGGAGATCACGAGTGCAGTCCGATCAATTACAAGACGACCAATTACAGATTGATACTCCCGAGCAAATTGCCCTGGAGTTTCCCCTGGCCGGAATCGGCAGCCGGTTCCTCGGCCTGGTAATCGACACTCTAATTCAATTTGTACTGTATATCATCGGAGCAATCGTAGTTGGGTTCGCGGCGGGGCTCGCCGCTGGCGCTGGAATCAGCCGTTATTTCCAATGGATTCCCGTGAGTTGGGCCCCAGCCATCGCGATCCTGTTCGTGTTTTGCGTTTACTGGGGATACTTTGCCTTTTTCGAGATTATCTGGAAGGGGCAGACGCCCGGCAAGCGACTGGCTAAGATCAGAGTCATTAAGGAGTCCGGGCGGCCGATCAATGCCTACGAGGCTATCGCGCGCAATTTGCTCCGGGTCATTGATGGATTGCCTGGGATGTACGGTGTCGGCATCGTTTGCATGATGTTGAATAGCCAGAATCGCCGACTCGGCGACTATGTGGCAGGGACCGTTGTGGTGCACGATAAGCGTACCGAGGAGATCAAACCTGATTGGAATACGCTCACGGAACCTGCAGCGGCCAATCCGCAGCTCTCGGTAGTTACCTCTGAGGAACTGGTGCTGATCGAAACCTATCTGCACCGCAGGGTCGACATGGATCTGATACTCCGCGATCAGGTTGCCTATAAAATTGCCAGTCGAATCTCCGAAAAGACGGGATTGCAGCGCGGCCCGAATCAGTCTCTCGACGATTTTCTCGAGACGTCGGCTCGGCAGATCCGCGACACCGCACGATTCCGCTGAACTCTGGGAGATCTCGCATACCCGAAATAGAGAGTCTCGTTCTTTCGCGGACCCGCGTACTACTTTTGCATTATTGACCTATCAGTCTGCCTCCCTATAATCACGGCACTTCAGCCCGAGATGAATTCTCTTCGAACTGCCCAACACGTTCGGTGACGAGGAGCATCGGGAAACGATTCGCTAACAGTGAGGAAACGCATGATTAGCCGGAGAAGCTTGGCCTGTGTGCTGGTTACAGTTTTTGCGGGTTTGGAGGTTGGTGCGCAGCAAATCACGGGTAGCATTCGCGGGACCGTGGTTGACCCTAGCGGCGCGGTCGTGCAATCCGCTGCGGTAAGCGCCCAACAAACCGAAACAGGCCTGATGCGCACGGCATCGACTGATCGCGACGGCGCGTACGTTCTCGTCGAATTGCCGATTGGGCATTATCAGATCAGGGCCGAAGCCAAGGGCTATCAGAAATATCTCCAAGAGGGAATCTCGCTCGACGTCAACCAGACGGCGACGGTCAACGTTCACCTTAAACTCGGGGCGGAGACGCAGCAAGTGGAAGTGAACGCGGACGCTCAGTTGGTGCAGAGCACGGTCAGCAGTCTGGGGCAGACGGTGATGGAGCGCGAGATTCTCGACTTGCCGCTGGACGGCCGTAACTTCTCCCAGTTGGGGACTCTTCAGCCCGGCGTCGTGCCTTTGACACCGGGACTTCTTCAAGCCGGGGGTCCCGCGCGACAAAACCAGGCTTATTCGGTTAACGGTCAGCGGCCGGAGTCGAACAATTTCCTGATCGATGGTGCGGACAATGTCAGCGCCGTAGATGGCGGATTTGTTCTTAAGCCTCCTATCGATGGGATCGTCGAGTTCCGGATTCTCACTCACAACGCAAATGCGGAGTTTGGACGCAACACAGGCTCCACGACCAACATCATCACCCGCGGGGGAACCAATTCATTCCATGGCGCCGCCTGGGAATTTCTACGCAATGATGCCATGGATGCGTCCGACGCTTTCACGCGAAGCGTTCAGCCTTTGAAGCAGAACCAGTTTGGCGCCACCTTCGGTGGACCGATTGTCCGGGATAAGACTTTCTTCTTCGGATACTACGAGGGTTTTCGCAACCGGCAAGGCGAATCTGTGCCCGCAACCGTGCCCTCAAAACCTGAGAGAGGGGGAGATTTTGGGGAATTATGCACCGCCACGAGCAGCTTCGATCCCAGCGGTATCTGCGGGAATCCCGCCGGACAACTTACTTTTTTTGGCCAGCCTGTGCCGTTCAACCAAATGACTCTTTTCACACCGATCGATCCTGTAGCGACGAATGTCACGCCGTTTTTTCCGTTGCCTAACCAGGGAGAAAATGGATTCATCGGCACGCAGACCCTGAGCGAGAATACCGACCAATTTGGAGTGAAACTCGATCACTATCTTTCTCATAAGGACACGCTGAATTTCCGCTACATGTATAGCAGCGGTCCGACGACAGATCCCCTTTCGCCTGCGGGCGCCAACGTCCCCGGTTTTCCAGTGGGCGAATACGATCGCGCGCAGAATTTTGTGGCGCAAGAGACTCACATCTTTTCGCCAACCATCATCGGAGTCGCGCGTTTTTCGTATCTTCGAAATAAGTTTCTGCTCGACGAACATCTGAATCATCAATCGCCGGCGGACTTAGGTTTTCTGTACGATCCCACGCTGCCTGCGGCGGCTGGGCCGCCGTTTATCCAGGTCGGGGGCTACGCTTCAGTCGGCGACCCGATCACGGGACCGCGCAACACGTTTCAGAATACGTTTGACCTGTCTGGCTCTCTGAACTGGATCCATGGCCGCCACGAATTCAAATTTGGCGGAGGCTACCGCCGCGACCAGATCAATGCCTTGCAGGGCATCGCCACCAATGGCTTTTTTGTATTCGCCGGCATCCCCTCACAGGCGGGCTTCCTCTACAACGATGGGTTCGCCAACTTTCTTTCCGGCAATCCGGTGGTCTTCCTGCAGGGTGGGGGCGATTTTGGCCGCGAAATCCGGGACCGAGCTATGAATTTGTACGGTCAGGACAATTACAAGGTTACATCCCGCCTGACGCTGAACGTCGGACTTCGTTACGAACTGCCGTTCCCGGCCACTGAGAATAAGAATCGCGTAAATCTCTTCGTTCCCGGAGCGCAGTCGAAGGTGATTCCCGGCGCTCCCGCGGGACTTCTTTATCCCGGCGATCCGGGCGTGCCGGCGGGATTGATTTCCACGCAGAAAACTGCTTTCGCTCCGCGCGTTGGCTTTGCCTGGGATCCGCGCGGCGACGCCAAGACGGTGGTCAGCGCAGCCTATGGAATCTTCTACGAGCCGTACTACACCGGACAGGGCGGTCCGCTGCAGGATCCGATTAGCGCGCCTCCATACCTGAAAACTGTGCAAGTAAATCCTCTCATTAATTCTTTTGCGTATCCGTTTCATGTTCCGGACCCGTTTGCCAATTCCTTCCCCGAGCCGATGACGCTGCTCGTGGTCTCCCGCAACCTGCATCTGCCGTACGCGCAGGATTGGAATCTGAACATTCAACGTTCTTTTGGCGCGAACTGGTTGCTTCAGATCGGATACGTGGGCACCACCGGTGTGAGGCTGCCACGCTTCATTGAAGGGAATCCGGCGATCTATATCCCCGGCGTGGACACTACCAGCCCAGGCTGTACGCGGCCGGCCCAGCCGTGTCCGATTTCCACCTCCAGCAACGCGAATCAGCGTCGCCTGTATTCCGGATGCACACTGGCAGACCCGCCCAGTAGTTGCATCTACAGTTCAGTCGGCGAGATCGCCAGCATCGCAAACTCCAGCTACAACGCTTTGGAAGCGAGCCTGCGAAAGCGTTTCAGTCACGGACTTTCTTTCCTCGCTTCATACACCTGGTCGCATTCCATCGACGACGTTTCTTCCTTTAACATCACCGGCTCGGCATCGCAGCCAGTGGCGGGCGAAAATGATTTGGCGCAGAACCCATTCGACCTCGCGGCGGAACGCGGCCGGTCCATGTTCGATGCGCGCCATCGCTTCGTCCTGAGTTATCAGTGGAGCATCCCCTTTTTGCAACATTCGGATAACTGGTACGGACACGTTCTGGGCAACTGGCAGTTGAACGGAATCGTAACCGCCATGAGTGGTACTCCTTTCACCGTTTTCGACTCTAACGACGTTTCGCTGCAAGGGCAGGCGCCGGAGATTTCCGGATTTTCCAGCAACCGGCCCAATGTGATTGGGAATCCGAATTCCGGGCCGCATACCGCGGCGCAATGGTTCAACGTAAATGCCTTTCAGCCCATTACACAAGACCCGAATTCTCCCGTCCAGCAGTTCGGGAACGAAGGCCGCAACGCAGTCCAGGGGCCGGGATACGTGAACTGGGACTTCTCGGCGTTCAAGAACATTCGGCTGACCGAATCGAAAGAGGTTCAATTCCGTGGCGAGTTGTTCAATGTACTGAACCATACCAATTTCCGGTTACCGGTCAGCGACATCGAATCGCCTAATTTCGGGCAAGTCCAGTCGGATGTGAGCCCACGTGTGATTCAGGTGGCGCTGAAGTTTCTGTTCTAGGCATTTAGGCGACTTATTGGAAACTTTATAAATTGTCATCCCGAGCGAAGCGAGGGACCCCTACTCCCGGCACACATTTTCGGAACAGTAGGGGTCCCTCGCTTCGCTCGGGATGACAGAGTCTAGTGAGAGGACTTTGAATACAAGATACGAATCAGTGAAGCGCGCATTGGTCAGGGTATTCCCCGTGATCGCTCTCGTGTGGTTGCTCGGCTGCGCCGCGCTCTACCACATCATGCGGCAGCCCCCGGAAACATTTGCGCGCTTCATGGCCAAATTGCCGGGACCCGTCCCATTCCTCCTCTTTCCATTCGAGACTTTGTGGACCCACGCTCGTGCCGGCGCTCTGCAAGTGGGCAGCCCTGCGCCGGACTTTTCTCTGACGAAGCTCGACAAGAGCGCCTCTGTGCAGCTATCCAGCTTGACGGCGCAAGGGCGGCCCGTAGTGCTGATCTTTGGCAGCTACACATGACCCCCTTTTCGGCGGGAGGTGCCCGCTCTCAACAAACTTTCCGAGCAATACGGGAACAAGGTTACTTTCCTGGTTGTGTACATCACGGAAGCGCATCCGAGCGATGTTTGGCAGATGGAGAGCAATATCAAAGACAAAGTTGTTTTTGCCAGCCCGAAAGACGAAGAGGAGCGCGCGCTGGTGGCGGGAGCGTGCGTACGAAAACTCGGCATCCAGATTCCCGCGGTGATCGATGAATTCGGTAACTCAACCGAGCAAGCCTACACGGGCTGGCCCGATCGTCTTTACCTGATTGACGGAAAGGGTCGCGTCGCCTACAAGGCCAAACCCGGCCCGTTCGGCTTTAAGTCGGAGGAATTACACGCGGCGCTGGGGAGGTTGGTAAATTAGGCCGTCGGCATTGTATTCTCGGGGCGTGCGTCGTTCGCCTGCGCTCGCGCCCCATCGAACTCCAACTCCCGGATTATTTTTGGGACTGATTATCACCCTGGCGGCGGTAGTTGCTTATTCGGGATACATCACGCGGCAGATTTCCGGCTTGCGCGAACTGCAGAACAATCTGGTCGACCGCAACCGGAAAGATTCTCTGCAACTGCTTCGCATCCAAAACGATTTGAACTCGCTGGCGCTGGCGATGCGCGACATGCTGGATAATGATGAGCCCTATCCCCTGACGGCGTGGTCGGCGCAGTTCCAGCGCGTTCGGACGGATCTGGACGACGCGCTGCGCCGGGAGCAGCAGGTTGCCCCGGTGAATCGCACTCCCGAGCAAGAGCAATATCTGGAGAATTCGGTCACGCAGTTCTGGGATGCGGTGGATCGGACTTTTGCACTGGCGCATGACTCCAACCAGACGGAGGCCAGGACTCAGATTCGAATCTCGCTGCGAGCGCGACAGGAGGCGCTGAGCACGGCCGTGTCCCGGCTGCTGGTGCAGAACAATGAGAGTGAAGAGCAAGCTGCGTTGCGTATTCGGCAGATTTATGACGGCGTCCAGCGCCAGGTATATCTGTTTCTGACGGCGACTTTGATTGCCATTCTCTTTACCAGCCTTTACTTGATCCGCTCGAATCGGCGATTGTTCGCACAGCTCGCGGCGCTCTCCGAACAGCGCAGCGAACTTGCTCAGAAGCTCATTTCCACCCAGGAATCCACCTTGCGCCATATCTCACGCGAGTTGCACGATGAGTTTGGACAGATCCTGACCGCCGTAGGTGCCATGCTAACGCGTGCCGGAAATCACGCTCCGGAGGGATCAGCATTGCGTGCTGAACTGCGTGAAGTCTGCGAGATTACGCAAAGTACTCTGGACAAAGTGCGCAGCCTTTCGCAGGCATTGCATCCGGTGATGCTCGAAGAAACCGGACTGGAAAGTACGCTTGACTGGTATTTGCCGGTGGTGGAAAGGCAAGCTGGGATTCACGTATTCTATGAGAAATCGGGCGAACCCTTTCCCGTGGATGGCAACGCCGCCATTCATGTGTATCGCGTAGTGCAGGAAGCTCTGAATAACGTGACTCGGCATTCCGGAGCCGGAGAATCCTGGGTGCGCCTACGATTTTTGCCGCAAGCTTTGGAAGTCGAGGTGGAAGATCACGGGAAGGGCTTCGAAGCGCAGGCCGCAAAGCAGGGAATAGGACTGGTTGCGATGAGGGAACGTACGGAGTTGCTGGGGGGCACGATCGAATTCTTGCAGTCCGCGCCGGGTGATGGCGGAAGAGGTGCGAACGGAAGAGGAACGCTGGTTCGATTAAGAATCCCCAGAGAGAAACTAGAAGCTTGATTCGCATGCCGGAAAAGATTTCAGTTTTGCTGGTTGACGACCATTCCCTGGTGCGCCGGGGATTCCGCCGTATTTTGGAGGATGAGCCGGACATCACTGTTGCCGGTGAAGCTGGCGATGGCCTTCAGGCGATCAAACTTGTGGAGGAGCTTCGTCCGAAAGTGATTGTCATGGATTGCGCCATGCCCGGGATGAACGGGTTGGAAGCCACGCGTCAGATTCTTGCCAAGCATCCGCAATCTTTGGTGCTCATGCTCAGCATGCATCCGGAGGAGACTCTGGTGCGGCAGGCGCTCGAGGCTGGCGCGCGTGGCTATGTCCTGAAAAATGCAGTGGATTTGGAGTTGGGCACAGCCATTCGGCGAGTCGTGAACGGCGAAACTGTACTCGATTCTCAACTCAAGCGTCCGGCTCCGCTCAAAGGCAAGCGCCACGCCGCGCTCACCCCGCGCGAACTCGAAGTGTTGCAGATGATCGTGGATGGCAAGTCCAACAAGGAGATTGCGTCCGCCCTCGACCTTAGCGCGAACACCATCGCCGTCCACCGTGCCAACATGATGGACACGTTGGGAATCCACAAGGCCGCCGAGTTGGTTGTCTACGCGATTCGCAACGGGCTGGTTGATCTTCCGTGAGCCGATCTTCCGTGAAACGATCTTCGGTGAATGACCCTACGGTGAGCCGCGTTGCCCTGAGCCGCCGGTCGTTTCTCTGGGGAATGGCAGGCTTGTCGGCTTCGATATCGACATCAAGCCTGCTCTTGGACGTGTTCGCAGCTTCTGCGCCCGACCCCGGTTTCCGGCTGGTGGATGTGACTGCCGCGTCTGGAATTAAATTCCGTCACAACAGTGGCGCCTACGGCGGGAAACTGCTGCCGGAAACACTCGGCGCCGGTTGCGCATTCCTCGACTACGACCGCGACGGCTGGCAGGACATTCTTCTGGTGAACGGCATGGATTGGCCCGGACATAAAGATCGGCCTGGACACAAACGCGAGCATAAATCTGAGCCCAGCACGCTGAAGCTCTATCGCAACAATCGCAACGGCACGTTTTCCGATGTGACTCGTAGCGCCGGGCTCGATGTCGAGATGTACGGCATGGGTGTCGCAGTCGGGGATTACGACAACGACGGTTTTCCTGACATCCTTATTACCTGCGTCGGTCAAAACCGGTTGTTTAAGAACACGGGTAAGGGAACTTTCATTGATGTTACTAAGTCGAGCGGGCTCGGTGGACGGCAGGCTTTGAGCACATCCGCTTTATGGTTTGATTTCGATCGCGACGGACTGTTGGACTTGTTTGTCTGCAATTACGTCAAGTGGTCGCCCGAGCACGATGTGTTTTGCAGCCTCGACGGCAAGCACAAATCTTATTGCACGCCTGAAGCCTACCGCGGGGAGACCTGTTGGCTATTTCGCAATCGCGGCAATGGAACCTTTGAGGATGTCACGGCCACGAGCGGAATTTTCGACAGCAGTTCGAAGTCACTGGGTGTGGCCATGCTCGACTACGACCACGATGGCTCGCCCGATTTGCTGGTGACCAATGACACGCAGCCCAACAAGCTTTATCGGAATCAGCGCAACGGTACGTTTAAGGACGTGGCTGTGGATGCCGGCATCGCGTTTTCCGCGGAGGGCAGGGCTCGCGCCGGGATGGGCGTGGACGTGGCCGACTTCGACAATTCGGGAAGCTCGGGCGTGGCCATCACGAATTTCGACAACGAGATGACGGGGCTTTATCGCCTTTCCGATAGCGGTAATTATGTTGACGTGGCGACGCAGAGTGGAGTGGGACTGGCGTCGAAAGATAAATTGGGTTTCGGATGCCTGTTTCTCGATGCCGATCTGGATGGCGCACTCGATCTGGCGGTCGTGAACGGGCATATCGACGACACGGTGCGCAACGTCAGCGGCGTCGGGTACGCGCAGCCGCCGCAACTTTTCCTGAACAGCGGGAAGGGAACGTTCGTTGACGTGGCTGCTGAGGTCGGCGGCGGCTTCAGTCAGCCAAAGGTTGGGAGAGGGCTTGCCTACGGCGATTTCGACCGCGACGGCGATCTTGATTTGCTGATTACGGCCAACAACGGTCCAGCCTATCTCTACCGAACCGACCAGACTGCCGGGAACCGGAGCATCCGGATTCGCCTGGTCGGGACGAAGTCCAATCGCGACGCGATCGGGGCTTCAGTGAAAATCTTTCACGGCGTGTCGAATGGGGCGTCGACTGGCGCATCGAATGGAACTATGAGCCAATCGCGCCTGGTCAAAGGCGGGTCCAGTTACCTGTCGCAGTCGGAATTGCCCGTAACCTTCGGACTGGGCAAGCGAGACAAGATCGATCGTCTGGTAATCCAATGGCCCAGTGGAAGAACGGAAGAATACAAGAACCTCGCGGCTGGCCGGGCTTATGAGTGCGTGGAAGCAAAAGGGATCACTGCTCTGCCGAGCTTCTAGACATCGTGGCGCGACACATTTAAGGGAACATGGGATTGCATCGATGAGGGGAGCGTAGAGATGAGAAGTCTTATCCAGACAATGGGCGCAATCGCTGCGCTGTTTTTCATGTTGGGGTTCGGGCCAGCGCGACCGGAGGTGCCGGAGAGTCTGAAGGCGCCCGCGGGCGAGGAAGTGATTCTGATGGCGCACGCTACGGGAGTGCAGATATACGTGTGTCAAGCCGAGACGGAACAAAAGCCGGCTTGGGCACTGAAGGCGCCAGAAGCGGAGTTGACCGACGCAACTGGGAAGCAGATCGTGCATCACTTCGCGGGGCCGGCATGGAAGCACATCGATGGAAGCGAAGTGACGGGTAAGTTGATTGCTAAGCAGGATGCGCCGAAGGTGGACGCGATTCCGTGGCTGCTGCTATCGGCGGCAAGTCACATGGGCGAAGGAACGTTGGCCCGCATTACGACCATCCAACGAATCCACACCGAGGGCGGCCTGCCACCCAATGCGAGTGACTGCAATGTGTCCGCGAACGGCAAGGAGTCGAGGAGCGCCTACTCCGCAGACTACTATTTCTACGCGCCTGCGCAGAAGTGATCATTAGTAGTTATGCCCGCGAGTTATGCCCGCGGTATCACGAGCCGGCATAAAGTTGAAACGGCGCCCAGTAGAACGGATTATGGAATCCGCCGCCTCGGAGCAATGACAACTTGGCGGTGCGAAGAGCGGCATCCGGCCCCGCTCCCTTGTCTAGTTCGTCGTAGAACTTATCCATGAGTTGCTCGGTGGAAGCGTCCGTCGCTTCCCACAAGGCGGCGACCACGTTGTGGGCGCCGGCTCTGAGAAAAGCCCAGGAGAGCCCGACCAATCCCTCGCCCGAGTACGCGCGTTCGCCTGCGCCATAGCACGCCGAGATCGTGACCAGATCAGCCCGCAAGGGACGGCGAATGATGTCACGGGCGTAGAGCTTGAAAGAGTCGTCTTCGGCGTTGGCTCCCGAGGGCGCAGTCTTTGATAGTGCGATCTTCGATGTCGCGACCTTCGACAATACAATCGCGGACTCGAGCGGGCTCAGTCGGCTGGCTGTTCCGTGCGCCACAAAATGGATGTAGGAAAACTGCTCTGGACTGCTGGCCAGATACGCTTCCGGAGTCGCGTGCTCGCGCGTGAATATCCGCTGCTCGGCCGCCGGAAAGTGTCGGGCAACGCTTTCCATCTGGGCGGAGGCTTTCGGGAGCTCGGGATATTTATCGTTCGGCGCAATGCTGTTGCCGACGAGAAGCAGGCCGCGATCGCGTTTCTCGATACTCTTGTCCTTACCCGCGCGCGCCGCGCTCAGCACCCGTAACGAGCTGGCATTCGCAACCGTCACGTCTTCAATCCAATAGTGCAACTTTTTGTCGGGCAGCATTGGCCCGGAGACGAGAAGAGTTTCGAAATTCAAATTGTTCAGGCTGCCATCCGGGATGACGAAAACCTTCGCGTCCTTCTTCAGCAATGCTTGCGCGGGCGCGATCAGCGTGCGATAGAGCCAGCGGCCATCCTGATCGGCCGATTCGAGAACGTCTTGCGGTCCGCCGAGAGCCTTGCGATACCGTTCGACGGCCGCTTCAATTTCCGAGCTGGGAGGAAGGGTAAACAAGCTGGTTTTCTGCGGCGTGATCGCCCACAAGTGCGACTGCTTCTCGCCCAGCCAATAAAAAAGAACGCTGCCCTCGGCTCGCCGGGCGATTTGCCGCGGGTTCAGTGGCTGAGGTCCACCAGAAGCTCCCTTAGCCAGCAATCCCAATCCTTCGGCCAGAGTGCGGGCGCGACTGTAGTCAGCCCGGCGCAGGGCGTCGTCCGTCCTTCCACGCGCAACCAGAAAATGAACGTAGTCATCGTAGATGCGCGAAGCGTTGGTAAGGAAAGAAAGCTGAGAGTCTTCATGCTGCACGGCATCGCGAGCTGCTTCGAACGTCGCGAGTGCAGTGCGATACTCACGGTCCGCGGAATCTGGCCGGTTTTCGTCTTCGTAGAGTCGCGCCAGCGAGTGCTCAGCCTCCCACTTCAGAAAGACGGGACCATCCTTGTCCTGCTCGACCTCGCGAAATTTGCTCTCCGCCGCCGTGGTATCGCCGCGACCGGCAGCTACTTGCCCCTGGATAAGCAGGGGATAGAGTTCATCGGGATGGTTCCCGCTCTCTCGTGCGATGGCCAACGCTCGCTCGGCATACTGGCTCGCCTTCCCGGGTTCGCCCGTCAACAGAGCAAGCCGCGCCAATACGCGCAGGGCGTTGGAGATGTCTTGCTTGGCCTTGATTCCCTCCGCAAGACCCAAAGCCCGCTGAAACGACAGCGCGGCCAAGTCAAACCGACGCGAGTCCATGTAGATGTGGCCAATGTTGGTGAGTTCGTTTTCCTGGTCGAAGACATCTCCGAGTTGAGCGGCAGTTTTCTCCGCTTCGACGGATAGCCCCAGAGCCTTTTCGGAGTCGCCCAGCCGGTAATATGCCCATCCCATGTTGCCCTGAGTCACCAACTCAATGACCCTGGCGCCGATGCTCTTCGCAGACTGATACGAAGCTTCCGAACGATCGATTGCTTCATCGAAGCGGCCTTGCGCCAGCGACTCGTACCCCAGGTTGAGAAGTGAAGTGGATTCGAGAAATCGGTCACCATGGGAGCGGGCGAACGAAAGACTGTGTTCGTACGCTTTTTCTGCGGAAGACGACTGAGACCGCTCGCTGGCTAATATACCGAAGGCTTGGTATAAGCCACCGCAACTGGCAACTTCCGAAGCATCGCATAGCTTCAGTGCATCATTAAGAGCGTGTTCAGACTCCGGGATTTCGTGGATGCGGATCTTGGCCAAGGCAACGAGCGTCAAGATCGAGACGTCCGACTCTGGCTGGTCAGAAGGTAGCGACTGAGATTCGAGGATCTTCAAGGCATCCTCAAACAGCCCTTGCTCCAGTAGCGCTTTTGCTTCGAGGGTTCTGAATTTGCGAGCCCATTCCGGACTCGAACTGCCGAACGTTCTGTACCCTCGGCCACTCTCTTCCCGGCACTTCGTCAGGTCACCATGTATAAAGTCCTGGTAAGCCCGCTCGAAGTCCGACTGTGGAGAGCCTTGACGATCACTGCACGAAGCCACACACAGCAATGCGAGAAACAGCAAACCCAACTTCAGGGATGGGTGTGTCCGTTGGCAGTAACGGTCCCAGCGGCCACGGTCCCGCCGCCGATACAACCCAGATGCATGTTCAGCATGTTCAGAGTGAAGTAATTGCTGTCGCGTGGTTCCTGCGGAGAACCAGCCCGTATCTTGTCGGGAAAGCCGTCGTGGCTGGGTGCGATGCCCACTTCGATTTCGGCCAGGGAGACGGTTCCAAAGTCCGGGATGAAGATGATATTCCCGAACGTCTTGACTCCGGGAATCGGAATCGGCCCGATGCTTTTGACCAGTGAGCATTCGAGCTTAGGATAGCCGTTCCGCTCCCCTTTCGCGCGCCCATTGGCACGTTTCTTGAGATCGTCGATGTGCGCGATTTTGGCGTCGTACTGTTTCTCTAGGCTTTCAGGAAGACCCTTGGCGCCGGCGATGCTGTCGAGTTGACGTTGGACCCGATCGAGAAAGCCGCCGTCCTGCAGATAAGGACGGTCGCCGTCCGGTCTCTCGCCGCAAATCGTGAAATCGAGTTCTATCTGGACCGGGTATCCGGCAACCCGCAAGTTTTCGAAGCGCGTGCCCAAAAACGTCACCTTGGGAACATGGCCGCTCGTTAGCGCATGCTCGGTGGAAACCTGGGCCACCATACGATCGGCGGTGATGACTTCGAATACGTTCAGACCTTCAATCACCGACGTCGACAGTGTCACCCAGCCAGAATGGTCATTACCCCAAAGATCCTTTTTCTCGATCTTGGTGCCGGACGCGCGAGTGTGACCCGCCTTGAAGGAAATCAGGCCTTCGAGGCTAGTCTCCTCGACCGACTGCCGGATGTGGCCGTCGCGGCGCGTCTTCTCTAATACAACGCGCGCATGGTGTTCGATCGGTTGCTTGATAGGGTGTTTTAAGTTGCCGCTAAGTACGTGGGCTTCGGCGTGATACACGTGGTACCGTTCCAAAACAGGGCCCGGCGCCACTGGTGATTTCGGATTTGCGGCCATGTTGCTCCTCCCCTTTTGAGCTTACTTCTGGACTTGCAGTTCGAATGACGTGAGACCGATATCTCTGCTTTCGCCCGCGGCCGTGACGCCCCGAACTTTCAACGTGTAACTCCCCGCTTCCCGATTCGCTCCCGGTACCTGGACCGGCCACTGATCTTGCGCGGACGTCTCTTTCCCGGTGGCCACGGGTATGGTGAGCGACCATTCGAGCTTTCCGGCCGGATTATACAACTCTGCCGTGTAGTGCGAGTAGCCGCTCTCAGGCGGAATCCTCAAAAAAAGCAGAAAGCCTTCCCCCTGGCGTGTCGTAATCACTGGCCCCTCAGCTCCATAGGTGCCAACATTCACCGACGCCCACGGCAACACCTGTGGGCTGTTGAATGCCTGCTGCACTTGTGGATAAATAACCAAATTCTGGTACCCAATCACGATCAGCAACAGGACCATCACGGGCACAACAACCGCCGGACGGAACCATGTGAGCCAGCGCGGTATAGCCGGGACCGAGGCAGTTGCAGGCAAGGCCGCAGCAACCGGCTCAGGTATCTCGGCCAACACAACTTTGCTCTGCTCCACAAACAAAGCACCGGCGTGGACGTCGAGCGCGCACGCCTTGCAGTCGAAGAAATGCTCCTCAAACTCGTCGCGTGCTGCGGGATCGAGTTCGTCGAGCAGGTACCTTTCCGTGATTTTTTGACGAACCACCATATCGTGGTCCATGAATGCCCCCTCGTATGATCTCGTATCAATAGTGCGCCGGCGCGACCCGGCGTTGCACAGCTAGGCCGGACTAAACTCCGGCGAGTCATTTCCAGTATTTTTCTTATACAACGACTTAAACGATTGTTTCGCGCGGTGCAGTAACACCCGCAGATACTCGCGGTCTACGCCGAAATCACGGCATACTTCGTCCTTGTCCCGCTCCTCGAGGAAAACCTCGCGCAGCAAACGCCGGTCGCGTTCTGAAAGTTGGTCCAGAATCTCGCGAACTTTCTTTTCCGTATCTTGGGCAGCGAGGGCGCTCAGCAGATCGATCGCGCAGGCGCGCAGTTCCTTCTGCTCATCATCAAGCGAAATGTGGCGCGCGGCGATGCGGTAGTGCTCCAGCAAAACGTTGTTGCAAATCGAGTTCACAAACGATCCCAGTCGCTCCGGATGCAGAATTTTCCCGGCGCGCAGGGCCACATAAAATCGGGCAAAGGTTTCCTGACGCACATCCTCGATGGCTTCCCGCGACTGCAGTCGAGAGCGCAATTTCACCTGGATCAGGGTGCTGAAATACGCGCCGAAATGCTCTTGCGTGCGGATGTCGCCTGCGCGCAGACGTTCGACGTAGGCTGCGTCAAAGGAGTCAAATTCCAAGTACTTGCCCCGGGAAGCCGGAAGTGGCAGACAGTGTAGCACTTGGCGTGGTGAAGGGCGGCTGTTTTCGGGAACAAGTGTGAGTGACGCGGGCGACGCCGGGCGTTTCAGAGTCGTGTGGCTGCTGCAGCGGTGTACGGTCGGCGGGATGGAGCGGGCAGTGCGCACGGGAAGAGTGGAAACTCCTGTCACTGGGCAGACGAACCGGTCTGCTCCTCTAAAAGATTGCGCTAAAGAAGACTGCGCTGGCGAAGACTGCGCACAAAGGGCCGGAGCCGCTTCCCCGTCGGCTCCGGCACTCTACTGGATCCCAGCCGGGGGTTTCCAGGTTGGGGTCCTAAACCGTGGCTCATCGCCCCACAGCGCGATGTCTTCCACTTATTGGGATAGTGCGGAAAGGGCGTGAATCGTTTCACACAAATTTGGCAAGCGGCGTAACCAGTGATTTCGCCGAATACCGCGATTCGCGGTAAACGCGGTGCCTTGCAGCAAGAATTTTGCAAAGACGTGACACTCTCATGACAATCTGCCTGGGGCCTTGGAACTAGCATTCGATTGCCGGTAGGACTCAGAAATTGTCGTTCGAGCGCTGTGCAGCTCCCCCGACTCACTCGCTTCCTGCTCAGGCTTGCACATCCAAGCTCGCATCATCCAAGGAGGATTTTCTATGCAGCGTCGCAAGATTGCTTTCACACTTTGCCTCGGGCTCGCAGTCATGTTGTTTTCGAGCGCAGCCCTGGCGCAATATCAACTCAGGAATCTGGTTTCAAATCAGGTAGGAGCGGCAGGGCACACGGATCCATTGATCGTCAACGCCTGGGGGCTCGTTCACACGCCGGGCTCACCATTCTGGATCAGCGACGAAGGATCGGGGTGGTCGACACTTTACGACGGCCAGGGAGTGGCGAAGAGCTTGCGGGTCGAAATCCCGACGGCAAGCGGCGCAGGCCCAGGTCAGGCAACTGGAATCGTCTTCAACGGCTCGTCAGAATTCCAGGTGCAAGGATGGACAGCTTTCTTCATCTTCGCGACTTTGGACGGGACCATCAGCGGATGGGCTCCGCAGTCCAATCCCAACGACGCCCTCATCGCGGCGGATAAGTCGGCGTCCGGCGCCGTCTATACTGGCTTAGCCATCACCAGCAAAACCTCGGGGAACTTCCTGTATGCCGCCGACAATGCCAACAACAAAGTCGACGTGTACGACGGAACCTTTACCCTTGTCAACTCGTTTACAGACAGCACCCTGCCGCCGGGCTTCGCGCCGTTCGGCATTCAGGACATCGGTGGCTTGGTCTACGTGTCGTTTGCGAGTACCACCGGCGGGGCCGGCGGCTTCATCGACATTTTCCAGGAAGACGGGAAGCTCGTGCGGCAACTCGTGCAGGGTGCGCCATTGAACCAGCCATGGGGAATCGCTATCGCGCCCCCGAACTTTGGAAAGCTGAGCAACACTCTGCTGGTTTCGAACAATACCAACAACGGCACCATCAACGCCTTTAGTCTCCTCAATGGCCAGTTTGTCGGCACGGTCAGGGACACGAACGGCAAGAATATTGTCATTGACCAGCTCTGGGGGATCGAATTTGGTGGAGGAACGGCGAACAACGGCCGGACCAACCAACTCTTCTTCACCGCCGGTCCGCATGGTAATCTGGCTGGGACGTTTGGTGTAATAAGTCAGAAGTAGTTGCAAGCGCTCGGAAACGCAAGGCAGAAGACAAGAAAACGCAAAAAGGGAAACACCGCAAAGGCCGCCTGCTCGCAGGCGGCCTTTGTGCTTCCGACCCCTAGCCCCCTAGCAGCGGTAGTGAAGGTACTTCCGGCCTCCTGCTAAGGGGTCCAATGTGATAAGACATTCTGTCATGGAACTCACGCTTTGACGAGGAGAATCTGATGAAAAAGGCGACGATGTTTCCCGCAGCACTTTTGGTTCTGGGCTTCGTGTTGCTCGGCTGGGCAATGTCTTCGAGCACGGCGCCCGAGGCTCCGAGCGGTTTCGACAACCAGACCATCGATCCCAACTTCGTGGTGCAGGCTGTGCACGCCGCCGATCAGACGCATTTCGACACAGTAGAGCAAGCCGAAAAAGACGGACTAGGCCCAATCTATAACGCTCAATCGTGTCGCGAATGCCATCAAAATCCGACTTCCGGCGCCGTAAGTCAAGTCACGGAGCTACGCGTAGGACATCTAGGTCCCGGCGGCGTTTTCGAGAATCCGAGCATCCCGATCGACCACGGCCAGGAGGTGATCACTGGACGCACTCTGATCAACGATCGGGCAATCTGTCCTGAGATTCAGGAACACGTCCCCGACACCGAGACCATTCGAACCAGGCGGCTTGCGGTCAACACGCTGGGTGACGGTTTCATTGAAGCCGTTGCGGACGACACGCTACTGAGCATTAGCAAAGACCAGTGCCGCTCTACCCACGGCAAGATTTGCGGCCAGGCGCTGCGAGTGCCCGTCGTCGAGGCCGCAGGCGAAACCGCAATCGGACGATTTGGATGGAAAGATCAGCATGCCAGCCTGCTCTCTTTTTCCGGGGATGCGTACCTCAACGAAATGGGAATCACCAATCGCCTTTTCCCAACTGAGGTGACTTCGATTTGCAATCCCAAGTCGGTGACTGAGCCGAACGATCAGCCGGACCCCACCGACCACCTGGAAGATATCGATCACTTTGCCCGTTTCATGCGTGCTTCGAAAGTGCCTCCACGGGACGAGATTATCGCGGCAAGTGAAATGGCGAAGCGCGGATCGAAGGTCTTTACTCGCATCGGATGCGCCACCTGCCACCTGACCACGCTGACGACCGCCAAGGCCGGGACTAAAGTGAATGGAGGTCAATTCACAATTCCCGATGCCTTGGGAGAAAAAACCTTTCACCCGTATAGCGATTTTCTGCTCCATGATGTTGGCACGGGGGATGGCATCGCCATTGCTGTCGTCGAGCACTATGCAGTGCCGGCAGCGTCCGTCCAGGCGCTATACAAGAAAAAACAATCTGCGCAAGTTTCCTTTGATGACGTAGACAAGATCATGAACCGCCGCGGCTTTTCCTATAAGGCGGTCCATGATGGAAGGAACAAGATCAGAACTGCTCCACTCTGGGGACTTAGAACGCACTCCCGCTTGATGCACGACGGCGATTCAGTCCGCTTGGACGACGCGATTGCCCGCCACAAGGGCGAAGCCAGCGAAGTAACGGAAAGGTTCCATCGGCTGACTCCAGCCGAGCAAAAAGACCTGCTGAGCTTCTTGAACTCTCTGTGAGGTCCGCAGTGTGCGGGCGGGCGCCTTCGCCCGTCCGAACTGAGCGCAGCTCGGCTTCCCCATGACCGAAGTTTCCGCTACCTCGCCGCGCGATCACTTTTCACTTTGCAACACGCCGGCCCCTCCCGCACACTTGGATTCAAAGCCATCCATGCCCCTTGTTGCTGCCAAGCCGGCGATCGCACTCCAGGAAGCGGGTGGAGTGTTCCGCTCTCCTGGTCAGCGCAAACTGGTGTTGGGTCTACTGCTGGTGGTGGTCACACTGGCCCTTTACAATCCGGTGTCGCGCAACGGCTTTGTGACCTTCGATGATGACCGCTATGTCACCGACAACCCGCAGGTGCGCGCGGGTATCCGATGGAGCACGATTTCATGGGCGTTCACCTCTCTGGAGCAGGCGAACTGGCACCCGCTAACCTGGCTCTCCCACGCCCTCGACTGCCAGCTCTTTCACCTCAATCCGGCCGGCCATCACTACACCAATCTGTTGTTGCACGCTAGCAGCGCGCTGCTGTTGTTCCTGATTCTCCAGTGGTTCACCGCATACACCGCCCGCAGCCTGATGGTGGCTGCACTCTTTGCCGTGCATCCCCTGAACGTGGAGTCCGTCGCCTGGGTGGCGGAACGCAAGAACGTGCTCTGCATGCTTTTCTTTCTGCTCGCGCTCGCTGCTTACGGGTGGTACGTCCGCAGGCCGGGTGTACTGCGCTACCTGGCGGTCGCGATTCTGTTTGCCATGGGCCTCATGTCCAAGCCGATGGTCATCACGCTGCCTTTGGTGCTACTGCTGCTGGATTACTGGCCGCTAGCAAGGTTCGCGTGGGGACAGCCGCCCTCGGCTGGCCAGGCCGAGCACAGCTCGGCTGCAGACTGTAGCCATGCCGAGCCACGGTTCGCAAAAGCGTCCAACCCCCAGCCCCTGACGACTCTGTTTCTCGAGAAGCTGCCGCTGTTGACGCTCTCCGCAGGCAGCGCCATCATCACTATGATCGCGCAGAGGGCGGGTGGCGCCGTGCTCTGGCGCGCGGCACACGCTCATCTCCTGCGGCTTGAAAACGTGATTGTCTGCTATGGGCTGTATATCAAGAAAGCCATCTGGCCATCTCATCTCGCGGCCCTATATCCATATCCACATGCGTTGCCGGCATGGCAGGTCGCGGCCTCGGCACTGTTCCTCCTGGTGGTTACGTGCGCCGTGCTGAAATATCGCGAGCGTCGCTATTTGGTGGTCGGATGGTTCTGGTATCTGGGGACGATGGTTCCCATGATTGGCCTGATCCAGGTTGGCAACCAGGCGATGGCCGATCGCTACGCCTATCTGCCGTTGATTGGCCTTTTCGTTATCATCGTTTGGGCTGCCGCGGAATGGGCCGCCACGCACCATGTTTCAGAGAAATTTCTGGCCGCCGCCGGAATCGCCATCCTGCTCGCCTTGTCCGTCGTCACCCACCGCCAGCTAAGTTACTGGCACGATGATTTCACTCTTTGGGCACATGCACTGGCCGTCGTCCCCAACAATTACGTGGCGGAAAACAACTTTGCCAATGCCTTGGCCAGCCAGGGCAGGTACGACGAAGCCATCGCCCACTTCCGTACCGCCGCCTCCCTGGAGCCGGGAGATTCCGTCAGTCGGCTCAATCTCGGAATCTATGCCCAGGAGCACGGTGACTTGCAGCAGGCCGAGGCGCACTACAGGGTCGCTTTGCAACATACGACTGACACTCAAATTCGTGCCTCTGCCTATGCCAACCTCGGCACCGTCTACTTCGCGCTTCATGATTACGCCCGGGCGCAGCAGAACTTCGATTCCGCCATTAAACTGAAATTTACGTTCCCCGTTGCGCTCCTCGACATGGGCCTGATCGCACAAAAGACGGCGCAGACGACCGCGCAGAAAAATGACTGGAACCGCGCCGCCGACTACTTCGCGCAGTTCGTTGCCGTCGATCCCAGCGACGTCGGATATCTTCTCCTCGCCCATGCCCTCCATCAGGCCGAACGCGACGAGGATGCCAACCGGGCTTACCAGCAGGCTCTGCGCCTATCGACCGACATCGACCAGGCCCAGCGGAGAGCAGACGAGTTGGCGGCTCAGTAGCCGCCCCCAGCAGACCCTGATCTTCCGTGACCTCGGAATGATGCCCGCCAATTGATAAGCTCCGAGTCAGTTCCACAGGAGGGCCCGTGCCCGCGACCGCGCATCATTCGACCATCAAGATTCTCTACGGCGAGAGCGACGAAGACACGCTTTCCGCCCAAGCCGCCGAAATCGCCAAAGCCGGGCATCACGTCACCACTGCGCTCAACCGCCATGGGGTTCAGGAAGCCCTGGGCCGCGATGCCTTTGATCTCGTCATCCTCGGAGCCACCCTGTCCAAGGAAGATCGCCATCACCTGCCTTACATGGTCAAAAAGGCTCATCAGGGAACGAAGGTCCTGGTCATGCACGCCGGCTCTCACCATCACGCCGTGGATGCCGCCATCGACTCCAACCTGAGCATGCACCGGATACTTGAGCGCATTGCGACCTTGCTTCAGCCCGCGGCCGTCCGCTAACCGCCAAACACTCTCACAAAAAAAGGGTCTGGCCGGGTGGAGAGAGTCGCACCCCGCCAGACCACTTCCAGGCGATTCAGAGTTGCCCCTTTGAAAGCTTCCCAGAATCAGCCATTATTTTCACCGTCTCCGGTTCACCAGTTGTCACACTCGTGTCAACTTGTCGTCATGTTTTTGCACGGGTGATTTTTGTCCAGGATTAAACCTCGAAGAGTAAAACCCCGAAATTTAAAATGGGCCGCCAGCCAAGAAGCGGTGACGTTTCCTTGGCTATCGGCCCATTCGATCCGGACTGGGATCGGAGGTGATACCTACATCGTATTCCCTCTACCTCGATTGTCAAGGATCAACTTCCACTTCCAACATTGTTTCAATTTGGGACAATTCCACCCCAAAATGCGCCCTCATTATTGACACTATCCTCGCCATAGTGTTATTTTTATTGGTTTTAGAAGCGGCTCTTCTTCCAGCAGAGGCCAGCAGAATCAGCGAGTTATCAGCAACGATTCGGTAGTCTGTGCGACAATCGGTTCGACAATCAGAAAGATCATCAGAGATTAGATCATCAGAAAATGGACCAGACACTCCGACAACTAGGCGAATTACTGCTCGGAGCCGTGCCCACCGTCATCCTTCTGGCGTCGCTTTATATCCTCTATACCTTCCTCGTCCATCGCCCGCTTACCGCCGTGCTCGCCGAGCGCCGCAATCGTACCCAGGGCGCGATGGAGAAGGCGCGCGCCGATATCGCAGCTGCTGAGGCACGCACCGCCGAATATGAGCAGCGGCTGCGCGAAGCGCGCCAGAAAGTCTTCAAGAACCAGGAAGGCCGCCGCCAGCAGGCGACCCAGTCCCGCACCCAGGCCGTCAATCAAGCCCGCGCCCGAGCCCAGGAACAAGTCAAACAGGCACGCACCGCCATCGAAGCGGATAAGCAGCAAGCCATGTCGAAGCTGCAATCGGACGCGGCCCAACTCGCCACCGATATCGTGCGCACTGTGTTGCGCCCCGTGGCATCGCCCAGCCCGGTCGGTGGCCAATGAAAATGAAGCCGAAAACTGTGACGGGAATTATCCGGCACTTGTTAGCGCTCGCTTTGCTGGCATTCTTGTTAGTGATCCCAGCGCGAGTCTTCGCCTACGCGCAAGAGCAGTCCGAAGCACCCCCTTCCCAGCAAAGATCCGAGGACGCCGCAAAAAAAGACAACGAGTCCGCCCCCAAACACAAAGGTGCGGTCGGACAACTAATCGAGGAGCAGCGCGAGTCTACCGGAGCCGAAGAGGAAGACAACGTCAATCTTACGCACGCGGGGCCAATCCGTTGGCTGGCGCGTAAAACCGGTCTCAGCGTGCATCAGGCGCATCTCGTGGCGCTTAGTCTGAACTTCGCTTTCGTGGTCGTCGTCATGTTTTGGGCCGCGCGCAAGTATTTACCCGCAATGTTCCGCAACCGCAGCCAATCAATTCAGCGGGCTTTGGAAGAAGCGCGCGCTGCCAGCCAGGATGCGAATCGCCGCTTAGCGGACATTGAGAATCGCCTCCGCCAGTTGGATGTGGAAATCGGACAAATGCAGGCCGCTGCGGAAAAGGAAGCCGACGCCGAGGAAGCCCGCATCCTGAAAGCAGCCGAAGAGGATATTCGCAAAGTGGTGCTGGCCGCCGAGCAGGAAATCGCCACCGCCGCCAAGCAGGCCCGACGCGAACTGAGCACCCATACCGCCGGCCTGGCCATCGCCCTGGCACGCCAACAGATTAACGTTGACTCCAATACCGACCAGATATTGGTCCGTACCTTTGCCTCGAAGCTGGCGTCGCGTCCCTCTTCGCTTGGGTCTTCGCATAACCCTGGTTCTTCGCATAACGATGGCGGCGGAAAGGACGACAAATAACGATGGCTTCCGTCGTTGGTATCTACGCCCGAGCGTTCGCCGATGTGGTGATGAAGACCGGCAGCCGCCTCGATCCCGTCGGCGCGGTCCAGGAACTGCGCACCATCGAGGCCCTGCTCAAGGAAAGCGATCCATTGCGACGCGTGCTCGAAAACCCGTCCATTCCCGGAGACCGGAAACGAGCCGTGCTCGATGCCATCGCCAAGCGTCTGGGCACCACAAGGCAGGTGCGGAATTTCATAGCCGTAGTCACCGACCACCGCAGGCTGCCGCTGTTCAGCGAAATCCTGAAAGAGTTGGAGCAGGAATTAAACGACCGCCAGGGTTTCGCGGAAGCACAAGTAAGCACGGCACGCCTACTGAGCGACGATGAAAAAAAAATGCTGGAGGCCGAAATCACGAGATTGACCGGCAAAAAAGTTCGAGCGCGTTACGAAGAAGACGCTTCGCTACTCGGCGGCGCACTCGTGCAAGTGGGCAGCACGATTTACGACGGGTCGGTGAAAGGCCAGTTGGAGAAAATTCAGGAACAGCTGGTGGGAAACTAGGCACGGCTTCGTATCAGGGCAGGCACGACGAAACCGGACGCCTTTAAGGGCTGGGACGAAGCGCGAACGACAAGCAGCAAACGACCAACGACAAGACTTTATGCCACAAATCAAAGCAGACGAAATTACCCAACTAATCCGCGAGCAAATCGAGAACTACGAATCGAAGATCGCGGTCGACGAAGTCGGCACCGTCATTACCCTCGGTGACGGAATCGCCCGTGTCTACGGCCTCGACAAAGTCATGGCCGGCGAGCTCCTCAGCTTCCCGCACGGCGTCGCCGGAATCGCCATGAACCTCGAAGAAGATCAGGTCGGCGTCGTCCTCCTCGGCGAATACACCGAGATCAAGGAAGGCGACGAAGTGAAGCGCACCGGCCGCATCATGAGCGTGCCCGTCGGCGACGCCCTCATCGGCCGCGTCGTCAATTCGCTGGGCGTGCCGATCGACGACAAGGGTCCCATCGCCACCGATAAATTCATTGCCCTGGAGCGCATCGCTCCCGGCGTCATTGCCCGCCAGCCCGTGCGCGAGCCCATGGCCACCGGATTGAAGGCCATCGACTCCATGATCCCCATCGGCCGCGGACAACGCGAACTCATCATTGGCGATCGCCAGACCGGCAAGACCGCCGTTGCCCTCGACACCATCATCAACAGCAAGGGCAACAACCTGATCTGCATCTATAACGCCATTGGTCAGAAGCGCTCGTCGATTGCCCAGGTCGTCAAGATTCTCGAAGATGCCGGAGCCATGGAATACACCATCGTGGTCGCGGCTTCGGCTTCCGAACCCGCTCCGATGCAGTACATCTCTCCCTACGCCGCCTGCGCCATGGGCGAGTTTTTCCGCGATTCGGGACGCCACGCCCTCTGTATCTACGACGATCTTTCAAAACACGCTGCGTCCTATCGCGAGATTTCACTTTTGCTCCGGCGTCCCCCCGGTCGCGAAGCCTATCCCGGAGACGTTTTCTATCTCCACTCGCGTCTGTTAGAGCGCGCCGCCAAGCTGAGTGACAAGAACGGTGGCGGATCGCTCACCGCGCTCCCCGTGATCGAAACCCAGGCGGGCGACGTTTCGGCATACATTCCGACCAATGTGATTTCGATTACCGATGGCCAAATTTATCTTGAAACCGACCTCTTCAACCAGGGCGTTCGCCCGGCCGTGAACGTAGGACTCTCTGTAAGCCGCGTCGGCGGAAGCGCGCAGATCAAGGCCATGCGCCAGGTCGCCGGAACGCTAAAGTTGGAGCTGGCCCAGTACCGCGAACTGGCTGCCTTTGCCCAGTTTGGCAGCGATCTGGACAAAGCTACCCAACAGCAACTCAATCGCGGTCAGCGCTTGGTGGAACTGCTGAAACAAGGCCAGTTCTCGCCGTTACCGTTCTCAAAACAAATCCTGATCATCTTCGCCGGCACCAGCGGAGTGCTCGACGATATGCCGGTGAACCAGGTCCGCGACTTCGAAATGGATCTTTACAAGTACGTGGAAACCACGAATCCAGGCCTGCTAAACACGATCATGGAAAAAAAGATTCTTGACGACAACCTGAAGGCAGAGATGTCGAGAGTAATAAAAGAAGCAAAGCAGCAATTCGTAGATTCAAGACAAGCAGCAGCAAAGTAAAAGTTCTCAGTTCTCGGTTCTCAGTTCTCGGTCAACCCGAACGCCGGGAGATTGAGAATTGAGAACTGAGAACTGAGAACTGAGAACCGAGAACTGGTTCATGCCCAACATCCTCGACATCCGGCGCCGCATCCGCAGCGTGGTCAACACGCGGCAGATCACCAAGGCCATGAAGACCGTCTCCGCGGCGAAATTACGCCGCGCGCAAGAGACTGCTCTCGCCGCGCGCCCGTATTCGCAGATGCTCACCAACGTTCTCAAATCGCTGGTGTCGCGAGCCGATATCTACGATCCGGCCACTGGACTGCCAATCCATCCCCTGCTCGCCGAGCGCCCTGAAAAAAATATCCTGCTGATTGTCGTCACCGGAGATAAGGGCCTCGCCGGGGCGTTCAACACCAATATTCTGAAGATGGCTTCGAAATTCATTGAGTCCAAGCCGGATCAGAATATTGACATCGAATGCATCGGACGCAAAGGCCGCGACTTCATGCGGAGACGCTATCCGTTAGCCCCAAAGAGCCCTTCGGCCGATGGAGCGAGCGGTGGAGCGACGGGCGTCTCGCCCGTCCACTCGGACACTGAAGCCGCTTCCGGACGCGCCGATCGCGTTCAGATCGTAGGCGAACACATTGGAGTTCTGGGCAAAGTCGACTACAATTTCGCGGCCACCCTCAGCGAGAATGTGATCGCACGCTACACTCGCCACGAGATTGACAGCGTCTACATTCTCTTCAACGAATTCAAGTCGGTCATCGCGCAACGCCTCATCGCCGAACGCCTGTTGCCGATCAAACAAATCGGTGCAATCGACGTCGCCATGGCGGAAGAGGCCACAGAAGAGGAACGCAAGAAGAGACTGGAAGCGGCAAAGTCGGCGGGCGTCGGTTTGCGTCCGATAGATACCAGCGCCGTCGATGAGGCTGCGGCCACCTTCGGCGCGTCGCAGGTCGATTACATCTACGAGCAGCCGCCCCAGCAGCTGTTTCAGGGGATCTTGCCGAAGTATATCGGCATCCAGATTTTTCGTGCGCTGCTGGAGTCCGTAGCCGCCGAGCACGCTGCTCGTATGACGGCGATGGATGCGGCAACCAGCAATGCCAGCGATATGATCGATTCGCTAACGCTGATAATGAATCGCGCGCGTCAGGCAAAGATCACAAAAGAAATTATCGAAATCGTAAGCGGAGCAGCAGCGCAGTGAAATCGGCATTTAGCAATTAGCACTTAGCATTTAGCAAGAGCCCAAGTCCCAGACTAAGTGCTAAGTGCTAACTGCTAATTGCTGGTCTTGAGGTCTTATGTCAGAAAATATTGGAAACGTGATCCAAATCGCAGGCCCCGCCGTGGACGTGCAGTTTACCGAAGGGGCGATGCCTCCCATTTATCAGGCGCTTCGCGTCGTCAGCGACGGCTTTACGGTGCCTTCCCCCATCAACGTCATTCTCGAAGTGCAGCAGCATCTCGGGGAAGGCCGCGTCCGCTGCGTCGCCATGGAAGCGACCGACGGCATGGTGCGCGGCATGAAAGCCATCGATCAGGGTGGACCCATCTCCGCCCCCGTAGGCCGCGGCACGCTAGGGAGAGTGATGAATGTCATCGGCGAACCCGTCGACAATCTCGGTCCCATTGCCTTCGAAAAGAGAATGCCCATTCACCGCCTCGCGCCCGCATTCGATGAGCAATCGACCACCGCGGAGATGTTCGAGACCGGAGTGAAAGTAGTGGACCTCATCCAGCCATTTTTGAAAGGCGGCAAGATCGGCCTCTTCGGCGGAGCCGGCGTCGGCAAGACCGTCGTCATCATGGAACTGATCAACAACGTAGCCAAGCAGCACGGCGGATTTTCCGTGTTCGCCGGAGTAGGCGAGCGCACCAGAGAAGGCAACGATCTTTGGCTGGAGATGACCGAGTCAGGAGTAATCAAGCCCGGCAAACCTGACGAGTCAAAGGCCGCGTTGATCTACGGACAGATGACAGAGCCCCCGGGCGCCCGTCTAAGAGTAGCGCTAACCGCTCTAACCGTGGCCGAATATTTCCGCGACGAAGAAGGCAGCGACACGCTTTTATTTATCGACAATATTTTCCGCTTCACCCAGGCCGGCTCCGAAGTATCCGCCCTATTAGGCCGCATGCCATCCGCTGTCGGTTATCAACCTAACTTAGCTACGGAAATGGGGGAGTTACAGGAGCGAATTACTTCTACTAAGAAGGGATCGGTGACTTCGGTGCAGGCGATTTATGTGCCGGCGGACGACTTGACCGATCCGGCGCCAGCTACTACGTTTGCTCACCTTGATGCCACGACTGTGCTTTCTCGTGCGCTTACGGAGATTGGAATCTATCCCGCGGTCGATCCGCTGGCTTCTACTTCGCGGATTCTTGATCCTCGGATTGTTGGGCAGAATCATTACGACGTGGCGCAGATGGTTAAGAAAACTTTGCAGACTTACAAAGACCTGCAGGACATCATCGCCATTCTGGGCATCGACGAACTCAGTGAGGATCAGAAAGTGGCGGTCGCGCGCGCGCGAAAGATCCAGAAGTTCCTCTCGCAGCCGTTCTTTGTGGCCGAGCAGTTCACCGGCACTCCCGGACGCTATGTGAAGATCGCCGACACGGTGAAAGGTTTCCGCGGCATCGTGGAGGGGAAGTATGACGACATTCCCGAGCAGGCTTTCTATATGAAGGGGACGATCGACGAAGTGATGGAGACGGCAGAGAAGATGAAGGGCGCGGCAGCGTAGGTAGTCGTTGGTCTCTGGTCGTTAGTCGTTGGCAATCGTGGTCGAATGCCAAACGCTAACTTCTTGAGCGAACGACTAACGACCGACGACTAGCGACCAAATGGCAGATAGTTTCCAACTCGAAATCGTAACTCCCGTCAAGCTTCTGGTGAAGGACGTGGCGGAAGAGGCGCAGATCCCGGGGTTGAGCGGGTATCTGGGGATTCTTCCCGGGCACGCTCCTCTGATTACAGAGCTTGCCGTCGGTGTGATTACTTACAAGGCCGGTGGGGCGACGCACGCGCTGTCAGTGGCGTGGGGATTTGCGGAAGTGCTGGCAGACAAGGTGACCATCCTGGCGGAAGCGGCGGAGCGTCCTCAGGAAATTGATGTTGCACGCGCGCAAGAGGCCAAGAACCGGGCGGAAGCGCTCCTGAAGAGCAACGATCCCAAGGTTGACTACGCGCGCGCCGAAAACGCATTGCAGCGTGCGGAAACGCGGCTGAGTGTCGCGAAAGAAAAGTAGACTTTCGCTCCTCACGTTAGCCGGCTTAGATGTGGGCCACCCACCGTGGCGCTTTAACCTGGATAAAGTTTGTGGGAAGTTGGTAATCTCTCAAGAGAAGGAGATCGACCAATGAGAAAACCTCGAGCATCATCGTTCGCACTTTCCTTGGGATTAGCATTGATCCTCGAATTGGGGCTGGTGCCCGCTCGCACGATGGCAGCGGACACGACGCCGATCGTCGGAAATTGGGAAGGAACTCTCGATCCAGGCGCCCAGCCGAAGAAGAAGATTGTGGTGCACATTTCCGCCTCGCAGGACGGCAGTCTAAGTGGCACGATCGACTACCCTGACCAGGACACTTCGGGTATCGTGATTACCGCCATCACCTATAAGGAACCTACCCTACACTTCGAAAGCACCGGCACTGGCTCCTATGATGGCACTATGAACAAAGACAATTCAGAGATCACGGGCACCTGGAAGCAAGGCGCGGCGGGCGTGAGTCTCGTCCTCAAGCGAACGCCTTAGGGGATTATGCGCGGCGGCTGAAGCCCAAGCTGATTTCACGGGGATTACTATCTATTCCATCGCCTCGACTTCCCCGGACATTTCCAATTCCACACTTACCACAGGCTTCACTTTGAACAGGAAATTGCTGGGGTTTTTGATGCCCCACTTCACATAGGGCACTTCAAATTTGCTGGTTCCCGTCCAACGATCTCCGGTTAACTCGGCGTGAACCAGCGCGGTGAGATCATGGTCCGCGCCATGAATAGAAAAAACACCGTTTAGCTTTACGTCCGATGCCCCAGCCTGGCCTACTTTGCCCTCCACTTGAGTGGGGCGGAAGATCACCTCGGGATATCTCGGCGTCTCCAAGATCTCTTTGTGCATGCGCGCGTCACGGGAATTACTACCACTTTCACCACTGGTGGCAGCGACGACAATTTCTCCGCCAGCCTTCCCGGTTTCCGGATCGAAATGTAGAGTTCCGCTCTTCAGTGCGAACGTGCCGTGTATCGTGTGCAACGAACTGTCCACTGTCCAATGCACGGTTGATCGTGCCGGGTCGAGGGTCAGGACAATTTCGGAGACGGGCGCGAGAGTAGATTGCGACTGAGGCAGAGGCACCGCGGCCAAGGGAAACAGGGCCAAGCCGAGGACTGCCAACGCTGCAACGCTCATAGATCTCGCCCGAAAAGCCCGCATCTTTGTTTCTTCTTTCCTGGGAGCCCGTGGTGGAACTCCTATCTCCAGCATCGGCGCCTGAAGGCGCTCTCGTAACGCAGCACTTACGGTATCGCTAAAGCGATACCCTGATACGAAACCGAACTTTTTTCCGCAGCGTGTGCGCGCCCTGATACGAACCGCAATTGCGCCACGGGTAGCTAGATATTGACGGCGCGGCGCACTATTGCCAGCGCTTCGGTCCAGAAGGTTAGCGACGTCTGCGCCATTTCCACCACGTCGCGAATCGCCTCTACGAATTCATCCAGCTGCTCCGAGGTTACCATCAGGGGTGGCGCGGCTTTCAGGACCATGAAGTTGTTGCCGCAGATTTGGGTGAGAATGCCCTTCTCACGGAACATCCGCATGACGACGATCTGCCCGAACATGGCGGGATGGATTTTGTGAAACGCTTCGTACAATGCGCGGAATGCCAGTTTCTTCGGCGGAACGAATTCGATTCCGTTCAGGAGGCCCATGCCACGCACTTCGTTCACCATGTCGAAGCCCGCAAGCTCGCGGCGCAGTTTCGCGCGAAACAATTCGCCAAGATGCAGCGCGCGGGGGCCCAGTTGTTCGTCTTGCAGAACATCCAGCGCGGCGAGGCCAGCTCTTATCGACAGACTGTTTTCGCTGAAGGTGGAGGTGTGGACGATGGCGCGTTTCAGCGAAGAATAAACCGCGTGGTAAATCTTGTTGGTCATCAGAACCGCGCTCACGGGCATTAAGCCGCCACTGAGCGCCTTGGCCAGCACCACCATGTCGGGTTGCACATCGAATTGGTGTGCCGCCAAAAAAGTTCCGGTGCGATACATTCCTGTCTGCACTTCATCCAGGACGAAAAGCGTGCCCGTGCGCCGGCACAGCTCTTGCGCTCGCTGCAAGTAGGCGCGCGTGGGCACATGAATGCCGCCTTCTGCTTGAAGGGGCTCGATGATAAACGCGGCATGGTTTTTGCTGGCAACTGCGGTCTCTAATGCGGCAATATCGCCGTAAGGTACTCCGTGAGTATCCGGTAACAGCGGACCGAATCCCTCCCGCCAAAATGCGTCGCTCATCAGCGACAGCGCGCCGGCGGTCAATCCATGAAAACTGCTTTTCGCATAAACAATTCCAGCGCGGCCAGTGGTGGCTCGCGCAAACTTGATTGCCGCCTCCACGCTCTCGCTGCCGCTGCTGCCGAAGGAAACTTTTTCCAATTGCCCGCCAGCCAACTCACACAAGCGCCGGGCCAGGTCGCCGGCGATCTCCGGCACATGGCTTTGCAGCATCGTTGGACCACTCCGATCCATTTCGTCCTTCAACGCCCGAATGATGTAGGGATGGTTGTGCCCGGTATTGTGAACGCAGTAGCCGGACAAAAAGTCCAGTACGCGACGGCCGTCTTTTGTGAACAACTCGCAACCGAGACAGCGCTCGTATTCGACGTTCATGCCCAGCAGGTTGAGCAGTGTGACCCATTGCGGGTTCACGTAGTCGTTATAGTTAGAGCTGTAATTGGAGGTGCTGTCCGAGGTGGCAGTCGACACGCCGGGTGAAACGACGGTGGCACTGTCGATGGGCATATTTCTAAGATGGGATGCACCCTGCTACGGATGGGATGCTAGGGGATGGACTTTCCGCTGTAATTACCGTGAAGAGCCGACAAACTACAGGGCTGGGGCCAAAGTCCAGTCTGCTAAACTTTCCAGTCCTTCTTTGGCGAAGCGAGGCGATCATGGCGATTCGGCGGGTGGGAGTGATTGGGGCGGGCACTATGGGCAACGGGATTGCCCACGTGTTTGCGCGCTGCGGGTTCAATGTCGTGCTCTACGATGTGGAGCAGCGCTTTCTGGACCGGGGCCTCGATACGATTGCGAAGAATCTCGATCGCGAAGTCGCCAAGAACAAGATTACGGCGGGCGACAAGGAGTCCGCGCTGGGGCGGATTACGGCGGTAGTGGATCGAGCGAAGCTGGGAGATTGCGATCTGGCGATCGAGGCGGCGACGGAGAAATTTGAGATCAAGGCGGAGATTTTCCGCGAACTCGATCGCATAATGAAGCCGGAAGTGATTCTGGCTTCGAATACGTCTTCAATTTCGATCACGAAGATTGGGGCGCTGACCGGACGCGCCGATAAGGTCATTGGGATGCACTTCTTTAATCCGGTGCCGGTGATGAAGTTGGTCGAGGTGATTCGAGGCCTCGCGACTTCGCAGGCTACGTTTGAGACGGTGCGTGAGCTGGCGGTGAAACTGGAGAAGACGCCGGTGGAGGTGAATGACGCTCCGGGATTTGTGTCGAACCGGGTGCTGATGCCGCTGCTGAATGAGGCGATGTATGCGGTGATGGAGGGCGTGGCTACGGCGCAGGCGGTGGATGAAGTTTTCAAACTGGGGATGGCGCATCCGATGGGGCCGCTGACGCTGGCGGACTTTATCGGGCTGGACGTGTGTCTGGACATCATGCGGGTGCTGCAGGATGGGCTGGGAGATCCGAAGTACCGGCCTTGTCCGCTGCTGATCAAGATGGTGGATGCGGGTTGGCTGGGAAAGAAGAGCGGGCGCGGCTTTTACACTTACTCGTAAGATAGGGATATGACGACAGCTTGGGGCCAGATTCTTCCAGATAAGAAATCGGACGGTGACGGGTTTTATTATTTGCTGGCGGTGATGTTGGGAGCGTTGGCGGGGTGGGTGAACATCAAAGTAGGTGATTTGCTGCTGACGGCGATGGTGGTGCTGGCGGCGTGCATGCTGCTTGGGATTTTGAGTCCGCGAAAGCCCTGGCGCTGGGTGCTCTTGGTCGGAGTGTTTGTGCCGGGGGTGGAGTGGCTGGCGTATTTTTTCCTTTCGCAGAAACCGGGGCGGGCGCAGATCTACGAATCGTTTCTTGCGTTCCTGCCAGGAATTGCGGGCGCGTTCGCTGGAGCGATGGGGCGGGGCCTGGTGGACAACCTGTTGGCGGGGAAGTGAGCGGGCGGTTAGGATGACGATTGGTTTCCGGGCAGCCTGTGACTCTCGTGCAATCATAGTCTCGTGGGATTACATCCATGACTGCATTCCAGTTTCTGAAAAGGCATCCTCTGCCGATGCAGGCGCATTTCGAGCACGTCTTGGTCCTTACGTACGCCTTCCCCGACACGGTCTTGCGACCGCTGATCCCGCCGGGCTTGGTTCTGGACACTTACGAAAATTATGGTTTTCTGGCAATAGCCATGGTGCAGACGAGGAACATGCGGCCGAGGTTCATGCCTGGACTAATAGGCAGAGATTTCTTTTTGACGGGCTACAGACTCTTTACGCGTTACCGAACACGATCAGGAAAGCTACTCCGAGGCTTACGAATTCTACGCAGCGACACAGACAGCGATTTCATGGTACGGTGGGGCAATCGACTCACGCACTACGGATATCGAAAAGCTGACGTGGACTATTGCTGGAACGATCGACTGCTGGAGATCAAGATTCACACGCCCAGTGGAGAAGCGGACTTGCATGTGCGCGCGCATTTAGCCGGCGAACCCGCGCCTCTGCCACAAGACTCCCCGTTCTCGAACCTGCAGGTGGCCCGCAGATTCGCGGGGCCCTTGCCCTTCACCTTCGACTATGAGGAGGAAAGTGACTCCATCGTCCGCGTCCAAGGTGTGCGCCAGGCTTGGGACCCGAAAACGATCCGTGTGGAAGTCCTGCAAAACACATTTATCGAAAAGGAACCGTTTGCCGGCGCGCGTCCCATTCTGGCCAGTGCTTTTCATCTGACGAACGTCTCATACCGGTGGAGACGTGGAGTGCGCGAGCCTGTGACCGGCTAACAAGATGCACGCCGCCAACAGCCAACCTGGCAGCTTTAGCGGCGTGTGGCAGATCTTTTTGTACAACTGGCACTTTTACGCCGCGGCGTTGGCTCTTGATTTGATCGCAGTGGTATTCCTGGCGCGATTCTCTCCTCCGGCAGCGATTCGTCTTGCGGTCATGCTAGGTTTCGCCATTGCTTCGTTTTGGGCGGTGTCCTCCTTGCTGGTGTCCCATTACATTTACGATCGCTCGCGTTTGTATCAATGGAACTGGTTGGCAGCGGTGGTGAAGCGAAATCCGGTCAGCTGGGCTAATATCCATGCCGGCCTGGATCAGACGAGCGAAGCGCCGATTCGATTGTTCCCAGCCGCGCGACGCAGAATTCTGGACATCTACGTTTCCTCGGAAATGAGCGAGCCGTCCATTGAACGTGCCCGCCACCACATTGGGACGGCCGCTGCGTCTGAAAAAGCGGATCCGCAGGCTCTGCCCTTAGAAAACTGTGAATGTGACGCTGTTTTCCTCTTCTTCGTCGCCCACGAATTGCGCCGGCAGGAGGCGAGGCTGCAGTTTTTCCGCGAGGTGGGTCGCGCCCTGAAACCGAGTGGCTGCGTCGTGCTGGTTGAACACCTGCGAGACTGGAAGAACTTTCTGGCGTATGGGCCGGGAGCCCTGCATTTCTTTTCCCGACGGGAGTGGCTCACCGTGGGAAGTCAGGCCGGTTTCAAAGTGGCCCATGAGCTTCGTATCACACCTTTTGTCGGGTGCTTCGTTTTGGCAAAAACCCTGGCAGTAAAACCTGACTCATCCGGAAGTGCATCATGCGGCTGAATGTCATCGAAAAGATGTTGCTCAACAACCCCGCTCGCCGGATGGTACAAAGGTTTTATGAAGCCCCGCTCCTGCTTCGCATGGCAGGTCGTCTGGACGGTAAGCGAGCACTTGAGATTGGCTGTGGCCAGGGCTTCGGAATGGAAATCATTCTCGGGCGGTTCGGCGCGGACAAGGTGTCTGGTATCGACCTCGACCCCCAAATGGTCGCGCGTGCGCAAAAGCGCGCTTTACTCCATGCGGGTCGCGCCGAAGTCTCTGTCGGAGACGTAACCGCTATTCAGGCACCCGACCAGAGTTTCGATGCTGTGTTCGACTTCGGCGTCATCCACCATGTGCCTGCCTGGGAGGACGCGATTCGCGAGGTTTGCCGAGTATTGAAGCCCGGAGGCATCTTCGTTTTTGAGGAAGTCTCAAAACAAGCGCTCGACAGATGGGTCTATCGGGCGTTGTTCAAACATCCGAAGAAGAATCGTTTCACAGCCGAAAATTTCGTCGCCGCGTTGGAGCACTATGGAATGCCAGTAGGCGGCAAGCTGGTCAGTTTCTTTTTTGGCGATTTTTTTGCCGGCGTAGGCCAGCGGACAACTTAGGCCGTTTGCGAACTTCGGGCAACTCCGGAGACTGCCTCGGGAAAATTAAAGACTACGCCAAGCGTCTATCGTCCACTGGCGTGCCAGATCGATCCCGGCGACTGATAGTTCAGCCCTTCGCCCCACACCACGTGCGTATCCCCGTGGTTGTCGATCGCGAGTCCGAAATAATCGCCAAAAGGAAAACGGAAACCTTCCCTACCGATATAACGATAGCCCGGCATGTATCCCGAGATCCGGATCTCTTCCCCCCAGGTCGCGCCGCCGTTGCTCGAACTCCGATAGTAGGTGTTCCAATAGGGAGAGTTGCGGGACGAGTTGCGAGAAATGTCGCGCTTATCCATCCATGCCACGCGGACGTCGCCCGTGTTCCCCGCCACAATCGCCGGGAAAGCATGTTCCACTCCCGCTTCGGCATAGGAAACGCTGACCCGCGGCAGCCAGTTTTCGCCGCCGTTGGTCGACGACGAGAAGTAAATGCGCTGCGGCCCCATGGGCGCGTTACCTGCACTCCAGAGCGCGTAAAGGGTTCCGTCGGCATCGGACGTCAAAGCGATCTGCGCGCCCAGGAACGCCTCGCCACATTCCTCACCCTTGCAGCCGGGCGCCGCCGCCGAAACATCGAACTGAGTCGCACTCCAGGCCTTGCCCGCATCCCCCGACTTCGCAACATACAGGTTCACCGCGCCTCGCGCACCTCCTGCTTTTGAGTAGGAAGCCCAGGCGAGATACGCGTTGCCTGCGGGGTCGACCGTAGCCGCGCCGAGCAGAGACCATCCCGGACGGCTTTCAGCATTCACGCGCGCTGGTATAAAGCTGCGCCCTCCATCCTGCGACGCCGCCACCCACACCTCTTCTTCATGATTGAAAGCCACGTAGACGCTCTGGCTGCGCACTGCCAGTGCCGGTTTATCCAGTTGCACGTCGCTGCGAACCGCCATCGTAAAAGCCCACGTCGCGCCGGAGTCTACCGACTTCGCGAGCATGACCGCGCGCTTTCCGTTCTGCAGCCACGCTGCATACACGGTGCGCCGGTCGGCCGGGTCCACGGCAATCTGCGCGTCAAACTGGCTCGAAGCCGATTCGAGCATTACGTGCGGAGTCTGCCATGTCTTGCCATTGTCGCTGCTCGCGACCAGCAACATGGTGGGCACGCGGCAGGCTTTGCAATCGGCCACTCGCCCGTAGTGCGGATAAAGAACGTAGATCCTGCCAGAACCATCGGCCGCCACGGCAGGTTCCCACTGGTCGCCGCTGGTCAGACCGACCCTCTTTTGTCGGGAAAATTGCGGCGCCGCCGCCCAAGCTACGCTGGCCAGCGCAAACAGCAGGATCACGAGCTTCGAGTAGACGGGGCGCATGCAACCTATCGAACGTAAACCGGGGCGGAGGGAAGGAAACTGTAACCCTTGATCTTGAACTTTATCCCGAAGCCGGTCGCCGGTCAACCAATTCTGCCCTAATATGTCTGCCCTAACCAGCGGTCAGCAAAATCGGCGAGCCGGAAGTAATCACCAGAGTATGCTCAAAATGGGCTGAAAGCGCGTGATCGCCCGTCCGCACCGTCCAGCCATCTTTGTCCGTAAACACCTGCCCCGAGCCGCTGGAGATGATCGGTTCCACCGTGATGACCAAGCCTTCGTTCATGATCTGGCGGGCCTCTGGGTCAGGATAGTTGGGGACATGCGGCAACTCGTGGATGGTTCGCCCGATTCCGTGTCCCCCTAATTCACGAACGACTGCGAACCCAGACTTGCGCACTTCGCGTTCCACCATCTTTCCGATTTCAAACACGCGGAATCCGGTCCGCGCAACCAACATCGCCTGGTGAAAGGCCCGCTCCGCGCAAGCCATCAATTGCTCAGCCTGCAAGCTAACGCGGCCCACCGGCACGGTGACGGCGGCGTCGGCCATATAGCCGTCCTTTTCCACCGTGACGTCAAGTTTCACCAGGTCGCCTTCCTCAAGTTCGCGCTCTCCTGGAACTCCGTGGACCGCCTCATCGTTCAAGCTGATGCAACTGGCGCCCGGAAAATGGTACACCA
Organism: uncultured Acidobacteriaceae bacterium; assembly: GCA_963789205.1. GTDB lineage: Bacteria > Acidobacteriota > Terriglobia > Terriglobales > Acidobacteriaceae > Acidiflorens. The sequence goes on along the minus strand of CAWBJV010000002.1, from coordinate 220,244 downwards.
TCGACGGAGCGGAACGCGCTCCATTCTCGTGCATAACGCGCGCGCCAATTTCATCCAGATATCGGGTCGTGACGCCCGCACGCACTTCCGCCGTCATCGCATCCAGCACCATGCGGACAATGCGGCCGACCACTTTGAGGGAAATGAGTTCCTGCTCATCCTGAATGCTCAATTCTCGACTCCCTTCATGGCGGGCATATGAATAGAAGCTATCGCATAAAGGGGCATTCAGGATAGTTGGAGTAATGTTTGAAGAGCAGTGCGGGTTGCTGAATGCGCCACGAAGCGCTAGAATGCGGCGCGGTAAATCACACTCACAGTTTGATGTTTCCTAATGGAGGGGACATGAAAACAAGAACAATTGTATTGACCCTTGCGCTGTGCTTTGTCGCGGTGGCGGTGTGCTTCGCCAGCGACGTACAGGTGGGGACCTGGAAGCTGAACGAGGCTAAATCGAAGCTCGCCCCTGGGCAGCCGAAGAACAGCACAGTCGTCTATGAGGCCACGGGTGACGATGTGAAAGTCACGGTGGATGGTACCGACAAAGACGGTAAGGCCGCGCACAACGAGTGGGCGGGCAAGGTCGACGGCAAAGACTCACCCGTTACGGGCGATCCCAACTCCGACACACGGTCGTTGAAGAAGGTTGATGACCACACGCTGCAGTTAACCGCCAAGAAAGGCGGGAAGGTTGCGCTCAGCGGCCAAATCGTTATTTCGGCCGATGGCAAAACCCGTACCGTCACCACGAGCGGAACCGATTCGGCGGGTAAAAAGTTCAAAAATATCTCGGTGTACGACAGGCAGTAGCGGGACATCTTCCCACGGCTGACAGTAACAGTGATGCCCTTCCGCTCGGTTCCGAGACGGGAGGGCATTTTTAGATGAGGCGGACTCATTCCAAAGCGCTTCCGGCAACCCTAAGCCGCGCCCTTCCCAAGAACCTGCGCGAATCTGTGTCTTTCAGCAGGCTGCGGGAGAGTTTCCGCCGGGGAGTTCCCACCAAAGGTACCGGCCGGTGAAAAACTGTTCCCGTTTCCACAGCCGGTAGGGGTAAGCTACGGCTATATGCCAGTGTCGGTGTCAGTGCTCGCTAGCGGCAGTCGTGGGAACTGCGCGCTGGTGGCGACGAGTTCAACGCGCATTCTGGTGGATGCTGGTCTGTCGGGCCGCGAGACTTTCAAGCGGCTGCGCGCACTTGGTGAGCGCACCGAGGAAATCTCCGCGATCCTGATCACCCACGAGCACTCCGACCATGTTGCCGGCTTGCAGCGGCTGGCTACAAAACTGAACGTGCCGGTCTTCTTGACGGCGCCGACCCATCATGCCTGGAGCCGCGCGGTGCGCGACGCAGAAGGCGCGATTCCGGAATTGCCGAAATCGGAACATTTTGCCGCCGGCCGGGGCTTTCGCATTGGCGATATTGAGGTGATGCCCTTCACCATTCCTCATGATGCTATCGATCCGGTAGGCTTCACGTTTCGCGCGGAAGGCGTCAAGGTTGGTTTTGCCACCGACCTGGGTTACATGCCGGTAAGCGTGCGGGATCATCTGCGAGGTTGCAGCGTGCTGGTCATTGAATCGAATCACGATGTGGAGATGCTGCGTTCGGGATCGTATCCCTGGTCGGTGAAGCAGCGGGTGATGAGCCGGGTGGGGCATCTGTCGAATGAGGCTCTCGCGGAATTCTTCTCCAACGACTATGATGGAGGAGCCGAGTACATAGTCTTGGCACATCTGTCTGAACAAAACAATCATCCCGAAAGAGCGCGAGCAGCGGCGGAACAGGCGCTCGGCGGCAGTCTGGGGCTGTGGCACAACCGTGTGCGACTGGCGACCCAGGTGGAAGTACTCGAACCCATCCGGCTTTAGCCTCTTATGAGCGAGTGTGTGGAACCGATCGTAGGGAAAATCCTTGCGGGATGGCGCTACGATATTTCCGGCCTGGCTCCGGAGATGCGCGGGGACTACGAGCTGCATTTCGCCGATTGCGAGCGCTGCCGCAGCCGACAGAAACTGCATCGAATCATTGATATTTCACTGATTGCGCTGGCGTCGGCGTCGGCGGCAGTGTTTCTGCTGGCCTTTGCCGTGATTCGGCATTTTGGGCCGCGGCATGCCTTCTGGCTGGAGGTGGGTGCGCTGGCTGGATTCGCGCTGTCGGCGCTGATCTGGTTGATCGTGGCCGTGGCTACTCCCGCGCCCATGGCGGTAGTGGATGCGGCGAAGCTCGGAGCGCGGCACGTGCATGACCGGCTGCCGGCGGAGATTCGGGAGCGGCTACCGGAAGAAATACGGGTGAAGCTCACGGGGTCGTGATGGTGCGGCGATGAAATTCGGCTCAAGGTGATTCGGTTCAGGGTAATAGTAGAGTATTCGTAATGAAGTTCGAATCGAAAATTCTGGGACTTCTGCTGATCGCGGCGCTGGTGACGGCGACGTTGGTGACGCGGTCTTTGGCAGGGACAGTGACAGCAGATCACGCGCAGTCGGTAGCGGTCGATGAGCGCCCGGCAGGTTGCCACGCACACCGTGGCCAGAGTCTTCCGCTTTCCCCGCTGCCCGCGCCAGTCAGCTATAAGTGTTGCCTGACGGGTCATGACGCGGCGGTGGTGCCGGCTACTACATCTCCGCAACCTCCGGCTCAGTGCCAGTACACGCGAGTTACTCTGCAAATCCAGTCAGCGCTGACGACATACTTTTTGGGCGGGTTGGAAGTTTCGATGGTACCTTCAGCCGAACCGCCCGGTACGACTCCGCTGCGAATCTAGCTTCCCTCCTCAGTCGCGGCGATTCTTTAATTGCTAAATCAAGAGCTTCATTTTTCGCGCATGATTTTTCTGCGCATGAGGAGTGTCACGTGCGGGCGTTGTTTTTGAGTTTTTTCGTAATCGGCTTGTGTATATCTATCGCTGGAGCGCAGGACGTCTTTGCGGATGTTCATGGGCCAGATCAGCAAGACCAGACGCAACAAGGCCAAGATTCGACAATGCAAAAGCAAGACCAGACGCAGCAAAAGATGGACATGCCGGGCATGGATATGTCGCAGCCTGCGCCGGACTGGATGGCCTCGCCCCACAATGCTTCGGGCACGGGATGGCAGCCCGCGGCGACGGGCGGGCATTCTTGGATGAAGTCGGTTGGAGACTGGGATCTGATGGCGCATGGTGTAGTCTTTCTCGACTACAACCAGCAGGGCGGGCCGCGCGGCGAGGGCAAGGCGGAGTCGGTGAACTCCCTGATGCTGATGGAGCAGCACAAGCTCTGGAGCGGCAGCATCCTGTTTCGTGAAATGTTTTCTGCGGAGTCGCTGACCGCTCCGCATCCGGGATTTCCCGAGCTTTTCCAGACCGGCGAAACCTATCACGGTCAGCCGCTGGTCGACCACCAGCATCCGCACAACGTGTTTTCCGAGCTCTCATTCTATTACACACGTCCTATCAACGAAAAAGTCTCCTGGGAGTTCTATGGCGCGCCCGCGGGTGAACCGGCGCTTGGTCCGGTAGCCTTTATGCATCGCGCTTCCGCGTCGGAGTTGCCAATGGCCCCGTTATCTCATCATTTGCAGGATTCCACTCACACCAGCTTCGGTGTAATCACTACGGGGTTGGTAGTGGACCGGTTCAGGATTGAAGGCTCGGTGTTCAATGGACGCGAGCCGGACGAGAAGCGTTACGGCATCCAGTTCTCGGCGCTCGATTCCTGGTCGGCGCGCTTGAGCGTTGCCCCATCGCGGAATTGGACGGCGCAGTACAGCTACGGGAGACTGGAGCGTCCCGAGGCGTTGGAGCCTGGCAGCCAGCGCCGGCAGACGGCTTCGGTGGAATATGTGCGGCCGTTCGCGAGCGGCTCGTGGGCAACATCGGTGGTTTGGGGACGAGTGCACAAGGAAGTTGATAACCACAATCTGAACAGTTATTTGCTGGAGACGACGGTGAACTTCAAACTGCGCAATTATGCGTTCTCGCGGATGGAACTGGTCGACAAGGACGAATTATTTCCCGGTAATCCTCTGCTTCCGAGCTTCCGTATAGGAGCGTACACTTTTGGCGGGGCGCACGACATTGTCCAGAGCCGCCTCTGGCAGTTGGCCTTTGGCGCGGACCTTACCACTTACACGAAGCCCTCAGCCCTGGACTCGTCTTACGGGAAAAATCCAGTGTCGTTCCAGATTTTTCTGAGGGTTCGTCCAGCTTTGAGCCATCTCGAGCATTAGCGCCCGGGGCGACGGTCAGCCCCAAAAGGTCACCTGATTTCGGGGAACTTACAGTATTGCTAAAGCGATACCCTGATACGAAACTTGAGGGTTCTGCACCATGATACGAAACCGGAATGTCTTCGCAGCTTGCCAGGGCACGACCTGACGGCATGCACTCTGTCGATTTGTTGGGGTTTGCGCCATTATCAAGAGTTATTCTCAGTGAAGATACGGAATGACGGGGCGCGTGTTTAGGGTGCAGAATCTCTCAGGCGCGGAATTTATGGCAACAGGATCCACAGTACGGCTGGTGCGCCAGGTTCAAATCGCCATGCTGGTGAGCATCGCGCTGTGTGCGGTGGCGGGAGAGATGCTCGCCGGGAAACTCGCTCACGATCCGGCGAATGCTTTGTTCCACGCTCTCTCTTTTATTTCGATCAGTCTCGTGGGCGCGACAGTGGTGGTGCGACGGACGCTCGTCCTGCCGTCCGAAACAGTGCTCAAGGAAAGGTCCGACGACACTGTAGCGGTGGCGCGCTGGAGAACGGGCTACCTCTTTTTGTACGCCTTGTGCGAGATGTTGGGCGTGTTTGGACTCGTTCTGCGGATGGCTGGCTTTACTCTCGCCAACGTCTGGGGCTTCTATCTGGGCGGCTTTCTGCTGCTCTTGCTGTATTCTCCGCGAGCGCCGCGTGCTGAATTCGGGTGATCTTACGTCGTATACCTGAGAAATAGCCGTCCAGCATCCTATCCCTCGCAACCTCGCGATCCCCATAGGAATTTCAGCAGTGTTCGACATCGAACATACCGAACATGGCGGGCGTTGTAATACTGCCGCTTCACGATGAACAAAGCCGAAAGTGACCGGATTCACGAGCTCTGCTCGCTCATCGCGGTGGAACAGGACCGGCACAAATTCCTACAGCTCTGTGAAGAGCTAAATCGCATCTTGGGCGCCAAACGCGAGCGGCTCCAGAACAACAAGCTGAGCGACGAGATGAGCGATTAGGTTTCGTGTGCTGCCGACGTTCTTCGCGGGCATCTGTTTGTAAGAGATCAGGCGACGCGGCGCTACAAAGCTGCAAGTGGAGATCTAGCAGGGGAGGTGTTCTCTGTACCTCCTACCCTGATATTTCTTCGAACATCCGTAAGATTTCGGCGGCATCTACAGGTTCCCTGAAATGAACCGAAGCAGTCCGTCGCATCAAAACGGACATGGGAATTTTGGCGAAGGAAAACATAATCGTTAAAAGACCGACACGGCCGATCAAGCCAGCTCCGCTGCGTCCCGGCGCACGTTCCGACGCGGCGGGAAAGGCAGTGAACAATGTAATTCTGTTGTCGCTTCCGGATGAGGAGTATAGCCTGCTTCGACCTCACCTGGAGCCAGCGGACCTGCCGCAGTACGAAATCCTGCACGAGCCCGGGGAGAAGATCGATTTCGCATATTTTCTGAATGAAGGCATGACTTCTCTCGTAGCTCTTAGCCATGATGGGAGAAGCGTCGAGGTCGGCATCGTCGGCAAGGAAGGGATGGTGGGGATGTCCCTGATGATGGGCCTGCGACGAGGGATTTTTCGCGCAATCATGCAAATGTCGGGATCTGGATTGCGTATACGGTCGGAAGTTTTTCAAGATGTCCTGCCGCGCGCTTCGACACTCCGCTCAGAACTCAGCCGCTTCGCGCTGATGCACGGGATGCAGGTCGCCCAGCTTGCAGCCTGCAACCGGTTGCATGAGGTTGATCAGCGCCTGGTCCGTTGGCTGCTAATGTGCCAGGATCGCGTTGATTCGGAGTTGCTTCCCCTGACGCACGAATTCCTGGCACAGATGCTCGGTACCGGACGTCCCAGCGTGAGTTTGGCGGCGGCCGACCTGGAAAATGCCGGACTGATCGAAAACATGCGCGGCACTATAAGGGTGTTGAACCGCAAAAGCCTCGAAGAGGCCGCCTGCGAGTGCTATGGAGTCATCCAGCATTTTAACGGCGGGCTGGGCCTGAAGTAACCGTTAGCTAATTCCTTACCAGTGTAGTAGAGACAGGGCTTGCCTCGTCTCCAGCGGCGAGGCACTGCCGAGACGCGGCAAGCCGCGTCTCTGCGGGAATTCTGATTCCGCGAGCCTATTTCACGTCGCTGATTTCGAGGTTGTAAAAATAATAGAAACGCAGCCCGAGGATTTGGCCGGGAAATTCTTTCGGCAGCGGCGGGAACGGGGTGGATGCGGTGATGCTCCCCCATGCCGCCCGGTCGAGCGCCACGTCGCCGGATGAGGTGTGAACCACCATGCCGGTTGTTTTGCCATCCTTCAGGATGACGAATTCAATCGAGAGCTTGCCTTGTTTCAAGATCGGCGGATACACCGACGGCGGCATCAGGTTGTACCAGTTCTGACGCACGATTTGCGTGATCCGCGTTAAGTAGGGTCCAAAATCCACGCCCATCGTGTCGGTCAGGATTTCCGCCTGATCCAGCGCCTTCGCCCCGCTCCGGCCCTGGCTCAAACCGTAATCGCCCGCTTGCCCGCTACCGTAGTGCCCGCGGCTGGCGGCTGCGGCCCGTTCCGCTTGTTCGATCGCCGAGCCCGCCGTCATGGAAGTATTAAAATTCGGCTTTGGCTTGCTTGCCTGGGGAGGCGTCTGCAACTGCGCCGTCTGATTGCTCGGCGGCTGCTGCGGGAATGCCTGCTGTGCATTGTCCTGTGGCGCCGGCGTCGGTTGCTGGTTCTGTGCACTCTGCGCCGGCTGGCCCTGCGCCGGTGGCTGCTGTACGTTCGCGCCTGGCTGGCCCGGATGCGCGCTTCGCAGTATCTTCTTCAACTCTTCCCGATTGATCTGCGGCGCTTTGCTGGTTGCGATACGGTCCTTATCCGAAATCACCTTCGCGTCGGGACGCCGCGTCAGCTTTTGCGCATCGGGCGGCAACTCCAAAAACGTCGCGTCTTTCGACTTGTCTGCATTCGTCGAAATCGCCAGATCCACCGTCTTGTGCGGAAGCAGCATCATCAACTTCTCGCTGTTCCACAACAGAATGATCACGAACAAGTGCAGAATGACGGACAGCCACAGTGCTTCGCGCTTGCGCGCCCGCGAGAGATCGTCCTGCAACTGGATGAGAAGATGCGGAACGTCGTCAGGATTGAAGCTGCGATAAGCCGTCTCCCAGTGCTGCGCTTCGAACAAATCGCGCTGCTCAGTTTGCTCAGCAAGCGGAGTTAAGGGATCGCGAGGCGGAATTTGAGTGACTGGCATCGGGCAGAGGCTATAAAGCTTAGAGCCACGGGCAGCCTCCTGGGTTGCGTAAGACTCCACGCAAAGTTCCTGCGTAAAGTTACGTAAAGTATGGAGTTGCGACCGTCAAATCTATTGTCGCATTTTTTGCACCCGCCGAGTGAGTACCTGAGTAATGGCCGAGCAACGGGCCAACTGGGCAGCTGGACGGATCACCAATTTCAATCGTCTGCATCACAAATGCTATGTTACTTCGTTAGTCCTGCGTCTCGTTCCAACCGTACAATGTCTTTGGAGATCTGGTCTATGTTGCACAAAGGAACTCGCCGTCCTGGCGTATCTGCCCACGGTGTTTCCACACTTCGCGTGTCTGCACTTCGCGTCTCTGCACGTCATAGATCTGTGGCCGGTGTCGCCGTACTGATTGTCGGAATCGCGCTGCTCGCCAGTCCCCGCATAACGTTCGCCCAGCACGGTGGCGGCGGTGGCGGCGGACACGGCTCGCCGAGCGGCGGCGGGCGTCCCGGCGGGGTAAGCGAAAAGGACGATCTCAAGGGCTTTCACCGCGCCATGGCCGTCCGAGCTAGCGCTCAGCAGAGCGCTGCGTTCGCCAGTCTCGTACAAGACGCCCAGGCCGCCAGCGCACAGCTACAAGCTTTTCGCGAATCTCTGCAGAAAGTTCCCGCTTCTTCGGCGCTGTCCGATCGCGCAGCCACCCTCGATCAGGCCATTGAAAAAGTTCGAACTGGCAGCAAGAATTTTCTCGCCTCGTTTTCTTCCGTTCAAAAATCCGGTTTGAAGGACATCGCCAAAAAACTGGCAAAAGCGGATTCCGACCTCGCCAAACAAATAAAAGCTCTCGATCAAATCGTCCAGACTCCCAAGCCAGACAGCGAACAGATCGCCAACTCCGCCGCCAATCTCGACAAGGCGCTCGCTAGTTTCCAAAGCGAGCAACTCGCGCTCGGCACAGAAATGAGCATTCTCCTCCCGTCTGACGGCCAGAACCTCGCCTTCAATCTTCCTCCGGTCACGAGTGCGATCAACATCGGCGGCCAGCCCATCTCCATCGCAGCTTCGGGCGTGGCCTCCAGAACGTCCGCCGAAAACGGCCTCAACCTCTTCAGTCTTAAGCTCATCGCCAATCTATCCGACCTGCAGCAAAACATCACCGGCATTCTCCGCTCCCAACTCACTCGCTCTCCCCGCTGCGGCGAGCGCATTGAGATTCAACGAGCCACGCTCACCCCGCTAGCTCCCGCCAGCCTGGTGGTGGCTCACTTGCACCTTGAGCGCTGGGTCTGCCCGACTGGCTCCGGCGGGGAGAGCCCTATGGAAGTGGCCGCCGGCGACGGCGAGATCGAGGTCAAGCTCACTCCATCGCTCGAACAAAACGCTGGCTTGGGCCTCGTCTCCGAAATTACCCGCGTCGACGCCAACGGCTTCCTCCGCGACATGCTGCGCTCGGGTGATCTGGGCGCCACTCTGCGCACTCAAATCGCCGCATCGCTGCTCTCCGCCCTGCAAAAGGGCACAGACCTCAAGGCCACACTACCGGCTGCCGCGCAGGAGTCGGCCACCATCCACAAAGCTCAATTCCAAAGTGCCGGCGCCGACCAGTTGAGCCTGGTCCTCGACGGTCAGCTACGGCTCTCCGACGATCAGACCAAACAATTTGCCACCCAACTTAAACAGCGCCTGTCCGCGCAAGGCGCGTCACCGCCATAAATCCCAAATCGGAGCTGCGCTTCGTAAAGTTATGCAAAGATTTGTCCGAATCCGGTTCGTCGCGCAACTTCCGGCTCATAATTCCGTTCATAGATGTAGACACCTCGTCTTAAAAGGAGATCCCCATGCTCAAACAGTGTCTTCTCGTCCTTCTCGCGGCCGGCCTCATCTCGATCGCCGTGCCTTTCGCGGCGGCCCAATCGTCCAATGATAGCCCGCCTGACAATCAGCAATCCCCACCCTCACAGGACAACGGTCGCTGGCACCACGGTCCACCCGACCCCGCCCAGCGCACCCAGGAACTGACCAGGAAACTCAATCTCACCTCCGATCAGCAAACCAAAGTGCAGGACATCCTTCAGTCCGAACACTCACAGATGGAGAGCCTGCGCCAGGACACTTCTACTTCCCGGCAGGATCGCCACACCAAAATGATGGACATCCACAAGAGCACCGACGCGAACATCCGCGCGCTCCTCGACTCGACCCAGCAGAAGAAGTGGGACGAAATGCAGGCCAAGCGTGAGCAGTGGGGACAAAACCGACGCCACGGGTCGCCCGACGGCGACCAGCAGGGCCCACCACCTCAGCAGATTTGAACGAGGTTAGAGGTCAGATTGCAGAGGTTAAAACCGTTTAAACCTCGGCACTCTGACCTCTGACCTCTGCAATTACCCCACCCCGATCCGTCCCGCATGCCGCCCAATCTCCTCGAGAATCGCCAGCCCCAGCTCCAGCGCTTTTCGCCCATCCTCCAGGCCAACCACCGGACGCGACCGGTCTCGAACCGACTGCAGGAAGGCTTTGATCTCCGCCAACAGCGGCTCCTCCGCCGTGACTGGCGGCTTCGCCATCGAGATCTGCGGATTCACACTCGGCCTGGTGCCCCACTCATTCGCGTCCTTTGCGAACGAGTGCGCAGCTGCGGCCGCACCTCCAACCGAGAATACCAGCACATCCTGCCGTCCATAATCGATCGAAATATACTGTCCCGCCTGAAAGAAACGCAGCTTGCGAACGCGCTCCGTCGAAACCCGGCTGGCTGTAAAGTTTGCCACGCAGCCCGATTCAAACTCGATGCGCACATTCGCAATATCCACTTTGTCCGAAAGAATCGGCAGACCTACCGCCCGGATTTCTTTTACCCCGGATTTCACGAACGTCAGCACCACGTCGAGGTCGTGGATCATCAGGTCCAGCACCACGTCTACATCAAGCGCTCGCGGAGAAAACACGCTCAGCCGGTGCACTTCAAAAAACATCGGACGGTTGATCAGCGGCAGCGTAGCCCGCACCGCCGGATTGAAGCGCTCCAGATGTCCAACCTGCGCCACCCGCTTGTGTGCGGAAGCAAGTCGAAGCAGTTCATCGGCCTCGCCAAGCGTCGCGGCCACCGGCTTTTCGATCAGCACGTCCACCCCAGCTTCCATCAGAGTGCGCGCCACCTCCAGATGCAGAACGGTAGGCACCGCGACCGATGCCGCCCGAACATCGCTGTGCGTCCCGAGCATCTGCTCGAGCGAGCCGAATGCTTTGCAACTGAACTCGCGTGCAATCGCGTCGGCTCGCGCCGTATCCGGATCGACCACCCCGACCAGTCGCACGCTGCCCGCCTGCTGCAGTTGCTGATAGACGCGCGCGTGATTGCGCCCGAAGGCGCCCACGCCAATCACCGCAACATTGATACGGGATTCGCTACTCAGAAGAGGGCTCCGGAACAAAGAAATAACGCGCCATTGTCGCAGTTCCAACCCCGGCAGGAAAGCGCAAAACGCGGGCCTAGTCGGTCAGCAGACCACCGATGAGGTCGCTGAGGCGTTCAATGCGGTGTTCGCGGCAGTAGGTGGTCAGTTCCTCCACCAGCGTTTCCGTCGCAACCGGATCGAAGTAACTTGCGGTCCCCACCTGCACGGCGCTGGCTCCCGCCAGCATGAATTCCACTACGTCCGCCGGGGCGCTGATTCCGCCCATGCCAATCACCGGGATTTTCACGGCGTGAGCAGCGTCGTAGACCATTCGCAACGCGATGGGCTTGATGGCCGGGCCGGAGAGGCCGGCGGTTACGTTGGCAATTCTCGGACGGCGCGTTTCGGCATCAATTGCCATGGCCAGAAACGTGTTCACCAGGGAGATGGCGTCGGCGCCGGCTTCCTGGGCAACATACGCCATCTGCGCGATGGACGTGACGTTGGGCGAGAGTTTGACGATGATCGGCCGGGCCGCCACGCGCTTCGCTGTCCGCACCACTTCGTCGAGCAAGTGCGGATCGCTGCCGAACTGAATGCCGCCTTGCGCCGTGTTCGGGCAGGATACGTTGATCTCGTAGGCCGCAATGCCCTCGCCCTGATTGAGGATCTCAATCGTCTCCTCGTAATCGGCGCGGGTATATCCGAAGACGTTGGCGAACACGACGACATTGTTCTTCTCTCGCAACGCGGGGAGTTTTTCCGCAAGGAAGGCCGGCGCGCCGATATTTTGCAGCCCGATGGCATTCAGCATTCCGGCAGCGGTTTCAAACAGACGTGGCGGCGGATTTCCCGTCATCGGTTCCTTCGAGAGACCTTTGACGACGAATCCGCCGAGCCGGTCGAGATGCACGATATCTTCGAATTCGATGCCATAGCCGAACGTGCCGGAAGCGGCGATGATCGGATTCTTCAGTTCGATGCCAGCGAAGCTGACGGTCAAGTCCGGATTGCCGATGGGCGTCATTGGGTTGCCCCGGCCGGCGCGCTCGCTGGTAGTGTGGCGGATGGCGCGGTGGAGTGATGCGGCGGCTGAAGCGCTTCGGTCAGCACTCTCCCCGTGGCTTGCGCAGGCACATTGATTCCGAGTAAAGAGGCCAACGTTACCGCGAGATCGACTGGCTCGGCGTGCGTCCGGTAGGTTCCCGGCTGGAAGGCTAGGCCATAGAAGGCGAGCGGCACATGGGTATCGTACGAGAAAGGCGTCTCGTGATCGGTACCCTTCGTGATTCCGACCTGGAACGGGCTCGGGATTCCGATCACATACCATCCGCCTTTAGGCGAGTAGCTGTGGGAGTAACGCCGCCCGACTTCGGTGGCCGGAGTTTCTCCACGCGCCAACTGCGACTTGGTAAAGTATCCGGCCAGTCCCGCTTGCTTCATGGCTTCGCCCGCGTCGGCCTCTGCGTCGGATTCCTTTTTCCCGGCGGCAGTTCCGGCGAAGGCGTCTTCACTGAGCCAGGCAATGGGGTAATCGAGATCGACCAGGTAGTCGGCCTTTTTCGCGTATTTTTTTGAGAGCAGGGAATTGATGTGCTCGCGCAAAGCATTCGCGTCGAGATTGGCTGCGGGCAGACGAAGAGTTTTCGCGAACTCTGGCAAGGGCGCAATGCCGTGATCGGCCGAGAGCGCCATCCACACGTTTGCCATCCCCACCTGATGACCGAGGAAGCCGAAGAACTCCGCCAACTGCCGGTCGAGTTCAAGCGCCATGCTGCGCATTTGCGGAGAATCGGGGCCAACCTCGTGGCCGAGAATATCATTGGCCGAGAGGCCGATTACGAGCAGGTCCGTCGCCGAGCCTGCGCCCAGCTTCTCGTACAAAACAAGTTCCTTGGCGAATTCCAGTTCGTAATCATTGGCGAAGGGAGTGGAGCCGATGACCTCGTAAAACCCGGCAGGCGTACCGTCTTTTCCGTTGCGCGGCGCGGTTGAGCCGAGGGTGCTTCCATCGCCATTTGTCCACTGGCGGTTCCAGAATTTCTGCGCGCGATGGCTGCCGTTGAAATTGAGCACCCACTCGGGAAGATCCGGACGGTAATAGGTGGAGGTGATCCAGTCGCCGCTTTTGGGTTCGATCCAGTAAGCGGCGTCTCCGGAAAATCCCGCGGGCAAGACGGCCGCACGATCTTTCAGCGAAATGGCGAATACCCGAGCTTTGCCGTCGGTAGCCAGTTTCAGTTCGTCCCCGAGCGTATCGCTCATCAGGTTACGCGGTGATGCGCCGGGGCCATTCTTGCCGGCGCCTGCGCCGACGAGTTTTGTGTTGTCGTCCTCGACCGACGTTACGCGCTTCTTTTTCGCCGGATCCCACCATTCGTTCGCAACGATGCCGTGCCCGTTGGCGTAGCTTCCGGTGAAGAGGGTAGCGTGTCCAGGGGCGGTGCGGGTGTTGGCATAGTCGTAGTTGCATTCGGTGAAATAAGCGCCGCGATCGAGAAACATGCGGAAGCCTCCGTCACCGAATTGGTCGCGATAGCGTTCCAGATAGTCGCCGCGGAACTGGTCAATCACGATGACCACCACGAGTTTGGGGCGAGCATTGTAAGCGGATGCGAATGCGGTGGGGATCGAAACAAGCAACAGCAATGCCACGGACAGAGAGCGGGGAAGTCTCATCGCGACTTAAGTTTACAGGATAGGCAAGGCTCACGTAGGGACGGCCGGGGGCGGCTGGCTATCCCTGCGGCCATCCCCCGTGCACGGAATCGCATTTTTCAGCTAAAGTTAACTGCAGATGCTTGATTTGAATTTTGTTCGTGACAACCTCGCGCTGGTGGAAGAAAAGCTGCGGCAGCGCGGCATGAATCCGGAGGAAGTCTTGAAAGACTTCGGAGCCATCGACAGCGAGCGCCGCCAGGCCATCACGGAGGCGGAAACTCTGCAGGCGCGCCGCAACCGGGCTTCCGAGGAAATTGCCAAGCTCAAGAAAAGCGGGCAGGACGCTTCGGCACAGATTCAGGAGACCAAAGATCTACGCGAGCAGATTCAGGAGTCCGAAAAAAAGGCGGCCGAACAGGAGGCGCGCCTGCGCGAAATTCTCACCTCGCTTCCCAATCTTCCACATGCCAGCGTGCCGGTGGGGAAGAGCGCCGAAGATAACGTGGAAGCGCGCCGCTGGGGGACGCCGCCTCAGTTCGATTTCAAGCCCAAGCCGCACTGGGAGCTTGGCGAAGAGTTGGGAGTGCTCGACCTGGAGCGCGCCGCGAAGTTGTCGGGCGCTCGCTTCGCCGTGTACTGGGCGCTGGGTGCGCGGTTGGAGCGGGCGCTCGCCAACTTCATGCTGGATCTGCACACGCGAGAGCACGGATACACTGAGGTGCTTCCGCCGTACCTCGTGAACTCAGAATCGATGTATGGCACGGGCCAGCTTCCGAAGTTCGCGGAGGATTCGTTTCGAGTCCCTCACGGTGAGAAAGATCTCTGGCTGATTCCGACGGCCGAGGTGCCGGTGACGAACCTCTATCGCGACGAGGTTCTGGATGCGGCGCGTTTGCCGGTCAGCCTGACTGCGTACACTCCCTGTTTCCGCAGCGAAGCCGGATCGTATGGGAAGGACGTGCGCGGAATTATCCGCCAGCACCAGTTTCAGAAAGTGGAGTTGGTGAAGTTTTCGCGTCCCGAAACTTCGTACGACGAACTGGAGAAGCTGACCCACGATGCCGAAACCGTGTTGCAGAAACTCGGCCTGCACTACCGCGTGGTCACGTTGTGTACCGCCGATATGGGATTCTCTTCGGCCAAGACTTATGACATTGAGGTCTGGCTGCCGGGACAGAATCTTTTCCGCGAGATTTCTTCGTGTTCGAACTTCGAAACGTTTCAGGCACGACGCGCGAATATCCGCTATCGTCCCGAGGGGAAGAACAAGACTGAATTTCTTCACACGTTGAATGGCAGCGCGTTGGCTGTAGGACGTACGTGGGTTGCCATTCTGGAGAACTATCAAGAAGCCGACGGCAGTGTGCGCATTCCGGAGGTGCTGCAGCCTTACATGGGCGCGGACCGCATCACGGCCGGAGTTACCGCGAAGACTCCGGCAAAGACTTCGTCGAAGACAAGGAGCGCATGAACCGGTGCCGGTCGCGGCCCAAGCCCGCGCGGCTTGCTCCATTTGATATCTCATGAATTCCCAAATACACTGGCAGCGACCCGAAACAGCCTCGACGGCGCTTGGAAGCGCCGTCTCTCCCATGGGCGCGATCTGGCGCACAATCCGCGGATACATTCTTTGGTCGTATGAGCGGGGCAGCCTGCACTATGACATCATGGTCACGCTGATTCTCCTCTTTGTTTTTATTTCGCCGCGCTTCATCAACTTTAAGGACAAACCGGTCGAGCGCAATCCGCATCTTACCGGCGTGATTGTGATTCCCGGTGAGAAGGGCGAGTTCATCTATCAGATCCAAGCCTCGGAAGTGAATGCCGCCGACGGTGGCGATGTTCGCCGGCAGTTGGAACGAATCATTGAACCCATCTCTGGGGCCGTGAGCATCACCCGGTACGAGACCATCAAAGACGCTTCCGGACACGCGCAGAGTTACAAGGTTTGGGTTGAAAAGGAATAGAGCTGGTTTCATAAAATGAGAACTGTGCTCAAAATTTTAGTGATCGGCTGGCTGTTGGCGCCGGCCGCGTGGCCGCAGAGCGATTCTGCCGGGCTCGATAAAGTTCTCACGCAGATGGATACCGCCGCGAAAAGCTTCCGAACCACCGAGGCCAAGGTCGTCTGGGACCAATACCAGAAAGTCATCAACGAAGCCGAGACGCAG
This sequence comes from uncultured Acidobacteriaceae bacterium, assembly GCA_963789205.1. Taxonomy (GTDB): domain Bacteria; phylum Acidobacteriota; class Terriglobia; order Terriglobales; family Acidobacteriaceae; genus Acidiflorens. The sequence continues at coordinate 204,572 of CAWBJV010000002.1, read as the reverse complement.
AAGGGAAAAATTTATTTCCGGCGTGAAGGCGGCGAAATACAAATGGCTGCCGACTTCGTCGAACCCGACCGGAAGTATGTCATCTACAGCGGCGGCAAAGTTCAGGTGTATCAGCCCAAAATCGATCAGGTCAACGAATACAATCCCGGCAAGAATCGCAGTGAGGTCGAGAGTTTTCTGGTGCTCGGCTTCGGCGGTGGCGGGCATGGTCTGCTCAAATCCTACGACCTGAAGTTTTTGGGGCCGGAGACTGTCAATGGCATCGAAACCGAGAAACTGGAGTTGATTCCGAAGTCCGCTCGTTTAAAAAACAATATCGCGCGCATCCTGCTCTGGATCGACCCGGCCCGGGGAGTTTCGGTGCAGCAACAATTCTTTGAGCCGAGCGGCGACTATCGCATGGCGAAGTATTCCGACATACAGATCAACCAAAAGCTTCCGGACAATGCGTTTAAGCTGAAGACAACCGGAAAAACCAAGTTCGTCTCCGCGCAAGGGTAGTTTTCGCAACAATAGCAGGCGAAAATCGGAATCAGCAGAAACAAGCTGAAAAAGAGCGACTGGCGCTATATACTGCACGAAGAGCCTCGGAAAGTTGAGTTGGCATGGCCAAAGTGTTTACCATCACCATTCCTCCGGATATGTCTCGCAAGAGGCGTGAACGCACCGCCGACCCACGCTATGTGGACGGCCAGAAGATGTTGGTGGAAGCGATGAAATATCTGGCGAAGGCCGATCCGATAGCCAATCGCGAGGCCGTCGAACTGCTGTCCGAACACGTCCGCACGCGTTTCCGCATGACCGACTCGCCGCTGAGCTGAGAACCGCTTTCCTTCCGAAGTCTGCTTCGTCCATTACGACGTCAATTACGAAATGAGTTGCAATAAACGACTCACGTCTTTTTTGCTTCACAGTTGACTGTTGGTCATTGCGAAGTGTGGTCTGATTGTGTTGACTTTCTCGCAATGAGCACTAAACTTGTTTCCCAACCAGCATCTAGCGTGGCGGGCGAAGTTTTCCGAGGGGGCATGACATGCGGTCAGTTTGGGGTATTTCTGTCGTTCTTTCACTTCTGTTGGTCTGTTTGAGCCTTCCGAGCCTGGCGCAAACCATTACTGGCACGATTACAGGCAATGTTACGGACGCATCCGGCGCGGTAATCGCGGGTGCGACGGTTGCTGTCGAAAATCTCGGAACCAATCAAAAGCGAACCGCGACGACGAGCAGGAGCGGCAATTTCGACGTTCCGGATCTGGCCATTGGCAAGTACAAAGTCAGTGCCACGGCGGAGGGTTTCAAAACTGCGGTGCAGACGGTTGAAGTCCTAACCGGCGCGGTTTCCCGTGCTGAATTCAAACTGCCGGTCGGGCAGCGATCGGAGACGGTGGAAGTGGAAGGCAGCGCGCCGTTGATCGATCTCTCTCCCAACGAAAACAACTACGTGGATAGCGAAAAGATCGAGAATGTTCCGATCAATGGCCGCGACTTCAATTCGTTCCTGGCAATGACGCCCGGAGTGCAGCGCGATCCCGGCGGAGGATTCCTCGCCATCAGCATCAACGGTTCGCGGACAACATCCAACAACTATTTTATTGACGGGCTCTATAACAATGACCGTTACTACGGCGACTCGGCCATCAATGAGCCCGGGGTTTTGGGCATTCCGGCGGTTTCGTTCCCGCCGGAAGCCATCGAGGAATTGAGCGTGCAGGAGACACCCTCTGCTGAGTTTGGAGTTAAGGGCGGAGCCCCGATCATACTGAGCATGAAGAGCGGCACCAACACCTGGCATGGCGGAGCGACGTGGGTCAATCACAGCGGCATTGGCGATGCCGACAATTTTTTTGCCAACGCCAGCGGTGACTGCAGCGGAGTTGGCGAGTGCAAACCGACGGTTACCCACATCAATCAGTTCCATGTGAACATCGGCGGGCCCATCATAAAGGACAAAGCTTTTTTCTTTCTGTTCTACGAGGGTCAGCGGAATATTTCGGAGGCGGTGAAGACCAGGCAGGTTCCGACCCAGGCTGCGGTCGACGCGGCGGTCGCGGACATCGCTAATAACGGCCTCACCATCGATCCCGTGGGACAAACCCTCATGAACTACTTTCCCATTGACCAGAATCCCGGCGATCAGGGAAATCCTAACGGCATCGGCCGTTACACGCAGCACACCCCGAGCACGGCCAGCAATAACGAGTTTGCTGTCAAGTTCGATTACAAGGTGAACAGTTCCAATTCGATCGCTGTCCGCTACATTTTCGGGGACAGCCTCCAGAATGCACCACCATTTGCCGGTCTACCCCCGAGTCCAGCTTTTCCGCAGAACCTCTTCAATTCGTTCGCGCCCACGCGCGTACAGATGGCGGGAGTAAGTTGGACTTCAAATTTTGGGAATAACAAGATACTGGAGAGCCGACTCGGTTACACCCGGTTTTCCCAATTGCTCGGCGTCAACAACAAGATCGATCCCAAGAGCCTGGGCGTTGACACGGGCCCTCTTGGCGTTGCTGATTTCGGGATTCCATACGTATACATGTATCACCTCGGGTACGGGGGATATATCGGAGGAGTGCAGGGCTATCCTCTCGTCACCCGTCCGGACGCGACCTGGGATTGGTCGGAGCATTTCTCATGGGTGAAGGGAAATCACACGATTAAGTTGGGCGGAAATTTCCAGCGAGGCCTCAGCAACAGCATTCGTAACAATGCCCGGACCGGCCTGGCAGTGGGGTATTTCAGCTACTATGCCAAAATTCCCAGCGCTTACAGCTACGCCTCGGTGCAAAATGACGTTGAACAGTTGCTGTTGGGCAAGGCTGACCTTGCCGACCGCAGTTTCGGTGACACCCATCGGCATATCACGCAAAACAGTATTGGCTTTTACGCCCAGGATTCCTGGAAAATCAAGCCCCGTCTAACGCTGAGCTACGGGCTACGGTATGAAATAAATGCGACCCTGCGCGATACCAACAACCTTGAAGCAATCTTTGATCCAGTGCGTGGTTTTCTGAAGGTAGGGACGGACGTCGCCGGAATCCACCACGTGGACTACAAGGACTTTGGACCGCACGCGGGTGTTGCGTGGGACGTTTTTGGAAACGGCAAGACGGCGTTTCGCGCGGGCTATTCGCTGTCTTTCGATGTAGCGAACTTCGCAGCGCTAGCTTCCCCTTACTCCTTCGCCCACGCTCACACTGGAGTTTTCGACCAGCAAAACCTCGGAGTCTTCGGTGTCTCCAACGCATCGGACGTAGGTGGGGGTGGGGGATCGCTGCTTCCTCCCACCGATCCGGGCGCGTCATGCTATGACCCGGCGGCCAGAGTCGGCGATTACATCTGCTTCGACTCGGCGACAAATGGGCCGCTGTTTGGTTCCAGCCCAACCGGGATTGTGCCGTATAACGCTTTTGATGTGGTGCAGAATTTCAAGACTCCCCGTTACCACAACTTCAACGTCAGCATTCAGAACGAACTATTCAAGAACAATGTCTTGACTCTTACTTATTCGGGTCAGCGCGGCCGCGACTTGATCATTTACTACGACCAAAATGCATCGCCGCTTGGGAGTCCATGCTCATCGGAGTCAAGTTGCGACCCATATCGGCCTTTATCGGGCGTCTTTATAGACCCGATCAGTGGAGGCCCGCTAATTCGCCACCTCATCACTGCCACCAACGAGGGCACGTCCAAGTACGACAGCATGCAGGTGTCCTACAACCAGCGAGGGTGGCACGGTCTCGATATGCAGTACAACCTTACTTGGAGCAAGTGTATCGACCTGAATTCCTCGAACCGCGGCGGTCAGGGAGACTACCCACAAATCAACAACGACAATCCTGTGGGTAGCACCGCATTGGCTCACCCGAATTTTCAGGATGGCCGCGGACTCTGCGACCAGGACGTGCGGCTCAACTTCAATTTAGCTGGAGTCTACGAATTTCCGGATATTCCGCATCTCGGTCGGATCGCAGGCAAGGGATGGCAACTCAGCACCGTTTACACTGCGCTCAGCGGGCATCCCTTCAGCGTCTTCAAAAACGGTGGCAGTGATCCATCTGGCCAAGGGCTCTCCGGTACTAGCATTCGCGGCAGCTTCAATGGAGATCCCATCGTCATCCATGATCGCAGTACGACGAACTATGTCTCAGACGGCTTCATGACTCCAGACCCGGGAACGGTGGGCAATACGCCGCGCAACTTTCTCACGGCGCCCGGACTGAGCCAGTGGGACGTGACTCTCGCCAAGAACACCAAAATCAGCGAGAGACTGACCGTCCAACTTCGCTGGGAAGTGTACAACGTTCTGAACCGGGCGAATTACTCGCGATTCGCCCTCGACAATGGTATTAACAGTTCGACGTTCGGCACGATCTCTGAAACTCCGGATGTTGCCGCCGGTAATCCGGTGATTGCTCAGGGTGGTCCCAGGAACATGAACCTGGCGCTCAAGTTTACGTTCTAGCTGGACTGCAAGAACCTTCCCGGGAGTCTGGCTATGCTAGACTCCCTTTTTCGTATGCGGGTATTTCGGATTCTGGCAGTGCTGCTGATTCTTGAGGTGTGCTTTGCCGCACAGCCGCCTCGTTCTCCTCGTAAACCCCCTGCTGCTTTGCTCGACTCCGCTCACCCCAATATCATCCTCATCACCCTCGATACCACCCGCGCTGACCGCATGGGATTCCTCGGCTCCAAGCGCGGTCTTACTCCGAACCTCGACGCAATGGCCAAGCAAGGTGTAGCCTTCTCGCGCGCCTACTCGCACGTTCCGATCACCACTGCATCGCATACGACGATTCTTACTGGGACTTATCCGCAGTTCAACCACGTCAACGATTTTGGCATCCCGCTCTCGCCGCAGCTTCCGTACCTGCCCGACCTCTTGAAAGCGCAGGGCTACCACACCGGAGCTTTTGTTGGCTCGCTGATTCTTGATCCGCTGGACGGAACTGCGCCTGGCTTCGACCGCGGATTCGAAGTCTACGATGCCGGCTTCCATCTGCGGCGGCACGGCATGGATCGCTATAAAACGGTCGAGCGGCGGGCTGGCGACGTTGTCAATCATGCGCTGGCCTGGCTCAGCCAGTTGCCGAATGGGCCCTTTTTTTTGTGGGTGCATCTTTATGACGCGCATGATCCTTACGATCCGCCGCCTCCATTCAAGGCGCGGTTCGCTTCGCAGCCTTACGACGGTGAAATTGCCTATGCCGACTCGGCAGTCGGCAAACTGCTGGCTGAGATCCGCAAGCACGGTCTTTACGACGAGACGCTGATCGCGGTGATGGCAGACCACGGTGAGTCGTTGGGTGCGCACGGCGAGAACACGCACGGAATTTTTCTCTACGACGAAACCCTGCACGTGCCCCTGCTCTTCAAGTTGCCCGCGTCCCGTGCCGCCGGCAAACGGATCGACGCGCGTGTACGCCTGGTGGATGTGGCGCCCACGATTCTGCAGGAGGCTGGGCTGCCCGTGGCGAAAGAAATGCAGGGGGAGTCGCTATCAGCAATGATGATGATGAAGCCGGCAGCGGGTGCTCAGGGCGCCGCAGTAGTCGAGGAAGAGCGGTCTGCCTATGCGGAGACCGACTATCCGCATCGCGCCTTTGGTTGGAGTTCTTTGCGAGCCCTGCGTTCAGGAAAGTATCTCTACATTCGCGCGCCGGAGCGCGAACTGTATAACCAGGTCATCGACCCCGAGGCTGCGCACAATCTGGCGGGTAGCGCGAAAGCTGTCGCGGATACTATCGCGGCCCAACTGGACGCTTTCCGGTCGCGAACGAGCCAGACGCTCGTCGAGCTGGCCAAGCCAGATGCCGAGCAGACGCAGAAGCTGCAAGCGCTCGGCTACGTCGCTTCCAATGCCGCGGAGTCGCGTGACGACAAGACGCTCACCGGCGTCGATCCCAAGGCCAAGATTGAAGTTTCCAACCTGCTGCACGATGCGATGTTCGACGTCGAGGATGCTCGCTATCAGGAGGCTGTCCCGCTGCTGAAGCGCGTGCTGGCGGAGGAACCGAACATGCCCGTCGCAAACATGCAATATGGAATGGCGCAGGCGCGTCTGAAGAATTACGCCGAGGCGATTCCTCCGCTGCAGAAAGCGTCGCAACTGCTTCCGGATAACGGCATGGGACGCTATGAACTCGGCCTGGCGTTGTTTGAGACGGGCGACTGGAAGGGGGCGGCCCCGCAGTTTGAGGCGGCGGTGACGCGGGCTCCGAAGTGGGCGGACGCTCAGTTCTCGCTGGCGGCCGTCTATGCTCGGATTGACCGCGTGCCGGAAGCGATGGAGCATCTCGATACTTGCCTTGGACTCAGTCCCGATCACTACCGCGCGAATTTGCTTCGTGGACGCCTGCTGTCGTTGCTCGGCAAGCCTTCGGAAGCCTTGCCCAATCTGCAGAAGGCGGCCGCGGTCGAACCGGAATCACGGGAGGCACACCTGTTTCTTGCGGATGCGTATGGTCAGCTCGGGCGGTCAGCGGAGGAAAAGATCGAGAGAGCTCGGGCAGAGAAGGTGAATGCGCCGGCTCGTTGAGCAGCGAAGAATTGCGTAGCGACAGCCGCCCTCGGCTGTCCGGAACCACATGGATTTCAATTGCGCGAGCAGTCGGCTACAACGAAGTCAAACGGCTTCGGCAGAGTGCGGTGCCTTGCCCTGGGCTTCGGCTCCGTACAGCCGAGGGCGGCTGTCCCTACGCGAGAACAATGACGACGCAAGCACGATAATGGCGGGATAGCATTCCAGCGTGTAGCGCGGTTCCGGATTCTCCAGCGTTCCCAGAAATGCCGAGCGCAACAGTAGGAAGCTGACCAGCAATCCGGCCCAGCGAATTCCTGACGGCGAGTGTGCTTGCCCTCGCGCTTGCCCTAGAATGAGCGCCAACAACGCCGCGGCCGCATAGGCCAGGTTCAGCAGGCCGAACCCTACGGCGATGACGGACTGCTTCGTGTCGTCATTGAACTCCCACCAGCGCACGTCGGGGGGAAGGATTTCGGTTCGCGGGCGCAGCCACATGTCCGCGACGCGCAGTAGCGGCAGTCCAACGTAGTAGCGAACGGGATGGGCACGAATGCGAGTCGCCGCCAGGTTGCCGAAGCGCGCATCCAGCTCTGGAGTCATGTCCTGCGACACGTTGTAGTCCGCGATCACGGCCAGCGTTTCGTCCCTTTGCGCGGGATCATCTTCTGTCGGCCCATCGATAGCGCGCGACGGTAGTTTCTCCGGGTCAATCTTGTCGCCGGGAACATTCCAATAGATTTCTTCCACCGACGCGTAGTCTGCGATCCAGGTTTTGACCCAGCGGTTGAAACCTCGGGAGGCGAGTTCATTCGTCTCGTTGGCATAACGGGGAGCCAGCGGCTGGAAATGATGGAGCGTCCGAAAATTACGAATCGTCCAGGGGGCGAGCGGCGCCAGCGCAATTACGATGACGATGATTCCTGCGACCAGGATGTCAGCCATTTCTTTTCCGCCGGCGCGATGCCTCCACGCCAAAACCGCTAGATAAAGAGCGACCGACGCCAACAGGATGCCGCCATCGGGACGCAGCAGGATGCAGGCCGCAATCGCCGCTCCAGTCGCGGCCCAGAGCTGGCGATGAGTCTGGTCGAGCGCGCCCCGCTCTGCACGAACGTCTGCTCGAACCTCGGCACGAACCGCATGCATTCGATTCAGCGCCGCGACCGCGCAATCGAGAGCGAGCGCCGTAAAGAAGATCTCCAAAGTTTCGGTGAGCACCGCGGCGGCATAATTCGCGAGAAACGGGCACAGCGCCGCCAGGACAAAGGCGATTCTCGCCGCGCGTTCGGAAACTACCCGGCGGGCAAGGTCGGCAACAATCAGGCAGGTGCCGAGGTCCACCAGAATCTGCGTCAGCATGACGGCTTTGAAGTTGCCGGCTCCAAGTAGCCAGAAGATCCCAGCCAGAAAAGCCGGATACCCCGGCAAGCGCGTGTCGGCCGGGACGATTTGTTTCTCCGGTTGGCCGCCTTGGGTCTGGCCGTAGACGCCGTGCTGCATCCAGTTGGTGGCGAAGGTCGCGTAAACGTGCGAGTCATCCGTGACCGTCGGAAAATAAAAGAAGAAGAATAGTCGCAGCGCCAGGGCGGCCATCGTGGCACTCAGAAAAAACGCGCGATGTTCCCGGATCAGGGTGAGCACGTTGGGAATATATCGCGAATCGCGCGATTTTCCGCGTCGCGAAATCGAATCGTTTGACCGCCTGCGGCTCTCACCTTAGGATGAAGGGACCACAACCAGATGGCGAAACAGGTTTTTTACGATCCCAAGCAAGCGCGCTGGAGGCGGATTCGCCGCGTTTTCGACGCGGCCGCGCTGGCCTTTTCTTTCCTGGTGGTCTTTTTCATCTACAGCGCCTTGCGCACCCAGCCTCTTCCCGACCTCTCTTGGCTTATAGAAAAGCGTCCTTACCACGCTCTGAAGGAAAACGAAAAGACGAAGGCGCGTGAGAAACGCCGCCTCGCAACTCTGGCCCGCGCTGGACACCGCCGTCAACCCCGCAAGGCTCCCTCCCAACTCACGCTGAACTCCCAGCAAGGGGTGCGAGCCGCGTTCTACGTTTCCTGGGACACGGCCAGCTTCTCTTCCTTGCGGGAGTATGCACGCCAGATCGACCTGCTATTCCCGACATGGCTGCAGGTTCTCAGCCCAGACGGCCATTTGCAAGCCGTGAATACGGATACGAACGCGATGTTCGACGTGGTGCACGGGCAAGCCGTCCATCCGGTGGACGACAAGGTAATGCCGTTTCTGAAGACGGAAGGCACCAACATGGAAGTGTTTCCGGTGGTGCAGAACTTTGATGGCACCGACTTTATTCCGGGCGTGGGTGATTTCCTGAGCAATAAGGAAGCTCGTGCCAGGTTTCGGCGAGAGATCGGGCTTTTTCTTGCCTCCGATCGCTATCGCGGTTTGATGATCGATTTCGAATCTTTCCCGAAGAAAGCGCAAACGGGATACGTAGCTCTGCTGAACGAACTCTCGTCCGACCTGCACGCCAAGGGGATGAAGCTGTACGTCAGCGTCCAGGTGCGCAACGAGGATTATGATTACAAGGCCATTTCGTCCGCCGTGGATGGTGTCGTCATCATGAACTATGACGAGCACTTTCCCGGCGGAACCCCTGGCCCCGTCGCGTCGCAGGATTGGTTCCTCGATAACCTTGATTCTGCCGTCGAAGAGATTCCGAAAGAGAAACTCATCTGTGCCATCGGCAACTACGGGTACGACTGGGTCGAGCGCCCGAAAAAAGGCAAGCTGCCGCCGGGACTGGCCGATAAGAGTGTTTCCGTGCAGGAAGCCTGGATCGGGTCGCGCGATTCAGAAGAAGACATTGATTTTGACGGCGATGCGCTCAATCCGCACTTCAGCTACCTCGACGACGATAACTTTCGCCACGATGTCTGGTTCCTGGATGCGGTGACTGCATTGAACGAGATGCGTGTCGCCCAGACGCTCGGCATCCAGACCTTCGCCTTGTGGAGACTCGGTGCGGAAGACCGGTCCCTTTGGCGGGTCTGGGATGTGCCCGGAGAAGCCAATGCGTCCGATCGATTGAAAGACGTCCCTCCCGGCCAGGATGTTGACATGGAGGGTAGCGGCGAAATTCTGCACATCGAGGCGCGGCCTACTAGCGGCGAGCGCGATCTGTCACTGGACAAGCAGACCGGACTTATCGACGGGGAAACCTTCAAGAGTTTGCCCGAGCCTTACCGTGTGGCGCGCTATGGCTTCAGCAAAAACCGGCTCGCCATGACATTCGATGACGGCCCCGATCCGCAGTGGACTCCGAAAATTCTCGATATCCTCAAACGCAAGCATGTTCCGGGAACATTTTTCCTGATCGGAATCCAGGCCGAGAAGTTCAGCGGTTTGACCCAGCGCGTTTACCGGGAAGGCCATGAAATCGGGAACCATACCTTTACTCATCCCGATATCAGCTCGATTGGCACCGGCTACATGAAGGTGGAGCTGAATCTGACCGAGCAATTGTTTGCCAGCCGCCTGGGCATTCGCACCATGATGTTTCGTCCGCCATACTCCGTCGATGCAGAGCCCGACACTGAAGACCAGGTGCGGCCGCTCGAACTCACGCAGAGCATGGGCTATATCACGATCGGCAACAAGATCGACCCCAAGGATTGGAGCGACGTGCCAGCTCTCACGCCGCAACAAATCGCCGATGCCGTGCTGAACCATCTACCCCCCTGCCAGCCGAATGATCAGAAGTGCGGCAACATTATTCTCTTGCACGATGGGGGCGGCAACCGGGAAAGGACGGTGCTGGCGCTCCCGCTGATTATTGACGGCGCGCGTGCCAGGGGATTCGAGTTTGTCCCCGTGTACCAACTGATGGGCAAAACGAAAGCGGATGTCATGCCTCCGCTCGCGGCCAACCAGTATTGGTCCGCGCGCCTGAATTGGATCGGCTTCTGGCTCGCCAGTGCAACCATGACGGCCATCACGGTTATTTTTTTCCTGGGCGACATCCTGATGACCGGACGCTTGATTTCGGTTGGCATCCTCGCCATCTATGACCGCCTGCGCTCGCATGTGTATGGAACGCCCGAGCAGATTGCGGCCTACCGGCCCCGGGTCGCGGTTCTCATTCCCGCTTATAACGAGGAGATGGTCATCGAACGCACCATCCAGGGCGCGCTCGATTCCGACTATCCCAATCTGCGCGTGATCGTCATCGACGACGGTTCCAAGGATCGTACTTTGGAAATTGCCCGCCGCGCGTTTGCCGCCGAGGAAGCTACCGGCAGGGTATTGATTCTGACCAAGCCCAACGGCGGCAAGGCCGAGGCGCTTAACTTTGGACTCGAGCACATCGGCGATGCGGAACTCTTCGTCGGCATCGACGCCGATACCATCATCGCTCCCGACGCAATCCTCCGCATGGTGCCGCACTTCCTCAATCCGAAAGTTGCAGCCGTCGCCGGCAACGCCAAAGTCGGCAACCGCGTGAACCTATGGACGCGCTGGCAGGCGCTCGAATACATCACCAGCCAGAATTTCGAGCGGCGAGCGCTCAACACCATGGGTGCGGTTAGCGTGGTGCCGGGCGCGATCGGCGCCTGGCGCGTCGAAGCGGTTCGCGAAGCGGGAGGCTACCACGTTGACACCGTTGCCGAAGATGCCGATCTCACCATGGCGCTGCTGCGCAACGGCTATCGCGTCGAATACGAAGACAAGGCGCTCGCTTTCACCGAGGCTCCGACGAATGCCAACGCGCTTATGCGGCAGCGATTCCGCTGGTCGTTCGGAATTCTGCAAGCCGTCTTTAAGCATCGCGGAGTCTTCGCGCGCAAAGGCGCTCTGGGATTCGTCGCGCTTCCCAACATCCTCATCTTCCAGATTTTGCTTCCGCTGGTCTCGCCCTTCATTGACCTGATGTTTGCGGCCGGCGTGATCTGGTATTTCGTCCAGAATTACTTTCATCCTGAATCAAACGACCCGGCCAGCTTCCAGAGGCTGCTGATCTTCTTCGGCGCGTTTCTGGTGATTGATTTCATCGCCTCGGCGATCGCCTTTGCCTTGGAGCGTCGTCAACCCGAAGCCCGCGAAGACGGCTGGCTGCTCAGCCAGGTGTGGCTGCAGCGCTTTGCCTATCGCCAGGTATTTTCTCTGGTTCTGTTCCGGACCCTGAAACGCGCTATTCAGGGCCGTCCCTTCGCCTGGGACAAACTGGATCGTACCGCCGCCGTAAACTACGTTCCCGCCGAGCGCCGCGACTCGGTCAAAGTCTAGAGTCTCAAGATCGCGACAACCTTTGAATGGCCACGGCTTCGCTTTTCGCCTGGCGAGAACCAAGCAACAATCACCAGGGTAGAGACGCCGCTTGCCGCATCTCCCGCCGCGGAGTGAGACGGGGCGAGCCCCGTCTCTACGGGAACTTGTGGCGTCCTCAACAAAACACTTTGTTTGGTTGACCTTTCTTTACACCGCTCGTCCAACGTCCATAGGGTGAGGACCACCATGGACACGAATAGAGCCGCTTACTGGATTGCTCTCGGAGTATTTGCGCTGGCGCTGAACAGCGAATACCGGCATGGAAGTTTTGTGCCGCTGCATCGGGTTGCCGAACATGCCGGTTCGGCATTGTGCAGAATGGCGACGCGCGCGGAGCAAACTGTGGCGTTCGCGAGAGTTTTTACGAGAGGCGAGGGATTCTGGATGGACGATCTGCCGACGGTCCCTGACGGCGCCGAAGTGGCGCGGGCTAAGGAAGAGGTGCTCCGAGATCAGGCGCGGGACGAAGTCGAGCTTCTTCGGGATGGAGTTCAGGCCCAAGCCGACGTAATTCGGACGCAGGCGGAAGCGCAGCGCGCGGAGGTCGAGCAGATTCGTGTGCGCATGCGCTCTCAGTTCAGGCTGGCGCGGACGGTTGATCGCCGAGTAGTGGTGGTCTGTCCGAAGACGGGGATGCGGATTGCTGTGAACGCGGGGATGAGGATGGCGGAGGTTTCGCCGGATGTTGATCTTGAGGACTCGTTCTAGCGCGGACGGTGATAGACTCTCGGATTGCTGCGTCTTCTATTGCAGAGTTAGACGGGGCAAGCCCCGTCTCTACGGGAAAATCATCTCGGGCAAGCTGCCGAGCTTCGCTCGGCTTGGACGGGCCAGGGCGCCCGTCCCCACACTGGATTCCTACTAGCATTCCTGTACTCGCAGCCGAACCAACTTGGCACTGTCTCTATCCGCGAAAACCAGTTATAGTAATTTTGCTCAGCGGTTTTCTGTCGACAACTGACTCCAAAGAGTGGCGCGGAAATCAAGTTCCACCGCGATACAGGAAGATCTGTATCCGCTTCCCGGCGTTTCTCAGCACGAGGCTCGTGAGCCCTTCGACGACGCACGGCTTGTCGATCTGGAAGCGGAGCAGGAATCCCCATTTCTGCGCGGACAGAAACGAGTCTCGGTCCGGCGCGGATCACTTCCCAAAAAGACTGCCAACCGGTTGATGTGGGTCGCCTTGACGCTCGTCGCTTTTGCGATTCTCGGAGCCGCCGGATTGGGCCTCTACCGTTACGGGGAGCGCTCGTGGCGTTTTCGCGTCGATTCGAGCGATCAGATCGAAGTCACTGGCGCTGAGCACGTGGCGCACGCGCACATCATGGAAGTGATGGGCGAAGATATCGGCCGCAACATTTTTTTCGTCCCGCTGGCTCAACGCAAACTGCAACTGGAGCAGATTGCCTGGGTGGAATCGGCGAGCGTGATGCGCTTCGTGCCGAATCGCCTGCGCATCGAGATTCATGAACGCACGCCGGTTGCGTTTGCTCGCGTCGGCTCGCGCATTTCGCTGATTGACGCCGGCGGCACGCTGATGGAACTTGGTCCGGGCGGCAAGCACAAGTATTCGTTTGCCGTGATTGCGGGGATGAATGCAGGCGAGCCGCTCTCCACGCGCGCCGCTCGGATGAAGAGCTATAACGAACTGGTTCGTGAACTCGACGCTAGCGGCGCTCATTATTCCCAGGGACTGAGCGAAGTGGATCTCACCGACACCGAGGACGTGAAAGTGCTGGCGGCCGATGCCAATGGCGAAGTGCTGGTGCATCTTGGCTCGGGGAATTATCTGCAACGCTACAAGACCTACGTGACGCATGTGCAGCAGTGGCGGCAGCAGTTCGACAAGCTCGAATCGGTGGACTTGCGCTATGACGGCCAGATCATCGTGAATCCCGACCTTAATGGGATGGCCCGGCAGCCGGCCTTGACGCCGGCGGCGGCCAAGGCAGCGATGGCAGCGGGAGTGAAGACGGCGGCGATCGTGAACTACGAAAAATATGCACCGCATCCCGCTCCCGCAACTGCGACGAAGAAGGACGCGAAGCTTAAGGCGAAAGCCGCGCCGAAAGCGATAGTTCATCGCGTGGCAGTTCGTCATGCCCCGGCCAAACCGGCGCCGGCTAAACAGGCTCCGGTCAAACAAGACCCAGTGCATCAAGCCGGGCTGAAGACGACGGTGAAGGCGGCGAAACCTCCGGTCGTCAAAAATCCCGCGCCATTACATCCGGCCGGCTCCGTGCCGTCCGTCGCCGTTGCCACGGGCCAAAAGAAGCCGAGCGCTGGCATTCAGAAGGAGACTCCGCAGAACTAGCGATCTAGAACTAACGATCATTATTTATGACGATCCACGAGCCCAATTTCATCACTGCCATTGATGTAGGCAGCGCCAAGACGGCAGTCCTGGTAGCCGAGCGGAGCGATCACGGATTGCGTTATCGGGGGCACGGCATCAGCGAATCGCGAGGCCTGCGCAAGGGTGTGATTACCGAACTCGACAAGGCGGTCAGCAGCATTCAGAAGGCGGTGGAGCATGCGGAAGACGTGGCCGGCATTCCGATTGAACACGCGCTGATCGGGATTGCGGGTGCGCATATTCGTGGGATGAACAGCCACGGCGGCATTGCTTTTGGCGCGAGGGCGCGGGAGATTGGACGCGAGGAAATTCGCCAGGCGGTGGACAAAGCTCGCACCGTGCCCTTGCCGGGGGATCGTGAAATTCTGCATTTGCTGCCGCAGGAGTTCATTCTCGACGATCAGCCCGGTGTGCAGGATCCCACGGGCATGATGGCCACGCGCCTCGAAGTGCGCGTGCACATTGTGACCGCTTCTTCGAGCGCTACGCAGAACCTGGTGACTGCGGTGAACCGGGCTGGTGTCCACGTGGACGACACTATTTTTGAGCCGCTGGCTTGCGCGGACTCCGTGTTGCGGTCCGACGAGCGCGAACTGGGAGTCTGCCTTGTCGATCTCGGCGCTGGTTCGTGCGATCTGATCGTTTTTCAGCAGGGTGCAGTCGCGCATACGGCAGTCATTCCCATCGGCGGCGACCACTTTACCAGCGATCTTTCGGTTGGCATGTGTACGGGGCTGGCGGACGCGGAGACGCTGAAGAAAAATTTTGGCAATGCGGTGCCAACGCTGATTCCCGAGGGCAATGAAGTCGAAGTGCCGTCGGTGGGAGACCGGCCTTCGCGCATGATGCCGCAACGGATGGCGGGAGAGATTCTTGGGCCGCGCGCCAGCGAGCTTTTCGAATTGCTGCGCGATAACCTGCGCCACGCCGGCGTTCTGGAGCACTGCATCGCCGGGTTCGTGCTGAGCGGAGGGGCTTCGCGCCTTCCCGGCATTCTCGACGTGGCGGAATCCATCCTGCGGAAAGCAGCGCGTCTTGCTTGGCCAATGCCGATGGCGAAGATGCAGTCGTTTCTGGCCGAGCCGGAGTTTGCGACGGTGTTGGGCATGTCGTATTACGGGCATCGGGCGCGGCTGGCGCGCGGGTTGCAGGAGCCGGGATTTGGGTCGCGCATGAAGGCGCTGTTCGCGGGGAAGGGCGCGTAGGGATCGTGGTGAGGGGCAAGAATCTTTACCACAGAGGGAACGGGGGAACACAGGGAAACACAGGGGAAAATAGAAGTAAACGGACACATCGGAACGAGGCACTGAGAGCTGAAAGCTGAGAGCTGACAACTGGTTTTACGAGGTGACTTATGGAAGACAACGGACTCCGCATCTGCTTTAACGAAGAAGCTCGCAACGACGCTCGCATCAAGGTGATCGGTGTCGGCGGTGGCGGCAACAACGCGGTCAATCGCATGATTGACTCGGGCATGGAACACATCGAATTCATTGTGGCCAACACCGACTTGCAGGCTCTACGCATGTCGCGCGCCGCTACCAAGATTCAACTCGGCGTGAAGCTGACCAACGGACTCGGCGCGGGCGCCAATCCCGAGATCGGCCGCAAAGCCGCGCTCGAAGATTCGGACAAAATCATCGAAGCCCTGGAAGGCGCCGACATGGTTTTCGTCACCGCCGGACTCGGCGGCGGTACTGGTACTGGCGCGACACCGATCATCGCCTCGCTGGCCAGCGAGATGGGCGCGCTCACCGTCGCCGTCGTTACCAAGCCATTTGCCTTTGAGGGCAAACGCCGCATGCAACAGGCGGAGCGCGGTATCTCCGAACTTATGGAGTCGGTCGATACGACCATCGTGATCCCCAACGAAAAATTGCTGGCTGTCGCCGAGAACGCGGGATTCTTCGAATCCTTCCGCATCGCCGACGATATTCTTCGTCAGGGTGTACAGGGCATTTCCGACATCATCACCATCCCGGGCATTATCAATCGCGACTTCGCCGACGTGAAGGCGATCATGGCGGGAATGGGCTACGCGGTGATGGGCACGGCCACGGCAGCGGGCGAGCATCGCACGGTGGAAGCCGCACAACGCGCCATCGCTTCGCCGCTACTCGAGGCGGGCGCGATCGACGGAGCCCGCGGAATTCTCATCAACATCACCGGGTCGAATTCGCTGAAGCTCGCGGAAGTGCAGCAGGCTTGCACCATTATTCAGGGCGCGGCTCACGAGGATGCCAATATTATTTTCGGCGCGGTTCTGGACGAGAAGATGAAAGACGCGGTCAAGATCACCGTGATCGCGACGGGCTTCAAAGAGGAAGACATGCATCGTTCGCGCCACCGCGAAAACTACGATCCGGTGATATTGTCCAGAGACGTTTCGAGGGAGGCTTCGCGGCAGCGCAATCACTTCGACGAGCCCGAACCGGTGGCCGATTCCGAGCCAGTTTTCGTGCCTGAATCGGCGTTCGAGCCAGATCCAGCGCCGGTAGCATTTCGGGAACCGGGGAATGCGTCGCATGCCGAGGTGATTTCGCTCGATGCGATGCGGTCTGCCCCTCCCAGCTATCAAGCGGAGGATCTCGACGTTCCGGCGTTCCTGCGGAAACGTAACGACGTGATGTAGTGTGCAGGGCCGCACGGCATAACATGCTGTGAATGTGAAGTTGGGCTGCCGCAGAATTCGAACTTCTCCTTGCCCGATTGCGTATCGTGGGATAGCGTTCCCATTAGGCCGACGTCGAAGCTTTAGGAGATTTCCATGCATCGCTTAGTGCCGGCTTCTCTGATCGTTGTTGTTGTTGTTGTCGCCCTGGCTGCGGCGATTCTTCTGGCGGCTTCACCCGATCCCGCGCCGGGACACCCGCAGTACACCGGCGACAATCGACTCCTGCCCCCTGCCGATTATCGCGAGTGGATTTTTCTCTCCTCCGGCCTTGGGATGAGTTACAGCGCGCAAGCCGGCCACGAAATGTTCACCAACGTTTTCGTGCCGCAGTGGGCTTACCGGGAGTTTATGAAGTCTGGCAAGTGGCCCGACAAGGCGATGTTCGTGGTGGAAGATCGGGGATCGACCAGTAAGGGTTCGATCAACAAAGCGGGACACTATCAGACCGATTCGCTGGGGATAGGCGTCGAGGTGAAAGACGAAAGTCGTTTTCCGGACAAATGGGCCTACTTCAATTTTGACGAAGATACGAAATCTGCGAGTGCTAATCCGAAGGCTGGGTGCTGGAGTTGTCACGAAGATCATGCAGCGGTCGAGCATGTTTTTGTGCAGTTTTATCCAACGCTGAAGCCGGTGGCGAAGAAATTCGGGACGTATCGGGAAGCTGCGGAGAACGTGCAGTAGGGACGCGGCTTGCCGCGTCTCCTGCCGCGGAGTGAGACGGGGCAAGCCCCGTCTCTACCGGTGGTCATCGAATGAATCACTTCTGGGTTGCGATCCAGGCGTCGATTTTCGTTTCCAGCATGTCGAGCGGCAGCGGGCCTTGATCGAGCACTGCGTCGTGAAAGGCACGCAGGTCGAATTTCGCTGCCAACTCTTTCTCGGCGCGCGCTCGTAGTTCGAGAATTTTCATTTGGCCCATCTTGTAGGATAGCGCTTGCGCCGGCCACGCTATGTAGCGATCTACTTCGGTGTTGATGTTCTCATCATCCATCGCGGTGTGTTCGTGGAAGAAGTCGACCATCTGCTGGCGCGTCCAGTGCTGGGAGTGCACGCCCGTATCCACGACCCAGCGCACGGCGCGCCACATTTCATTCTGCAGACGGCCGTACTCGCTGTACGGATCCTGATAAAAGCCCACTTCTTTTCCCAGGCGCTCGGAGTAGAAGGCCCATCCTTCGGTATACGCATTCAGATCGAGGTTGTACTTTCGGAATGGAGGCAGGTCGGTGAGTTCCTGCGCGATCGAAAATTGCAGGTGATGTCCGGGCACTCCTTCGTGATAAGCGATGGCTTCGACGTTGAGCAGCAATCTTTTTTCGGGGGCGTACTCGTTGACGTTGATGCGTCCGGGACGCGAGCCGTCTCCTGCGCCGATCGAATAATCGGCGGGAGGAGCAGAGGCGGTGCGGAAAGACTCCATCGGGACGACGGCCAGCTTGTTCTTCGGCAGGCGTCCGAATAGTTGCGGCAGCTTTTCGTACATCTGGTCGCGATAGTGCGTGTAGAGGTCAAGCAATTGCTGGCCGGACTGGGCGTGCAGTTTTGGATCCTGCCGGATGTGATCGTTGAACGATTTCAGATCGATGAATCCCTGCGCCTTGGCGATGGTCAGCATCTGGGTTTCAATTTCCGCCACGCTCTTCAGGCCGAGTTGGTGAATCTTATCGGCCGAGAAATCGGTGGTCGTCTGATGACGGACGGCGAAGCGATAGCGGGCTTCTCCGGCGGGCAGGGCCCAGACGCCGGGATCGAGCCGTCCGTGAGGCGCGTAATCATCGCGCACGAACTCGGCGAATTTCGCGTAGGCTGGCGCGACCTCGTTGCTAACCGCAGTTTCGATTTTTTCGCGCTGTAACTTTCGATCCGCTTCTGAGATGGAATCGGGGAATTTACGCAGCGGATCGGTGAAGGGACTTTTGTCGAGCGGGTCGTCAGCAATCTGCTGCGCCTGAATGGAGACTTTCTCGAGCAGATACTTTGGCGGCATGCGATGCTCGCGGAGTCCGTCGCGCATGTGTCCCATGGCCTGCTCTAACACGCGAGGGATCTGGTGCAGTCGGGATAGGTAGTCTTCGTAATCTTTTACGTTGCGGAATGGGGAATCGAAGGGCAGCGAAGCGTATCCCAGGTGAATGCCGCCAAACTGCGTCGCCGGCATCTCCCAATCTTTGAATCGCGCGCTGTCAAGCGTTTCATGCAAGCTGCGGAGCATCAGCGCGCGGTTTAGCTTTTCCTGCTCGGGAAATCCGGCCACGTCGACGGCCTCGAAGCGTGTCAGTGCCTGGCGAGTATGTTCGAGATCGTCGGCAATTGCCTTGTCGGAGAAATCGCTCAGGCGATCGTTGTAGCGATTGTCGCCGACCTGAGTGGCGAGTTCGGGCTGGGTGCGCAGCGTGTACTCCCACTCATCGGCGAGCAGGCGATTGAGTTCGGCTCGTCGGGCTTCGAGTGTTGGCTTGGGGGTCTGGGCAAAGAGAGGGACGACGAGAGCGGCGACGAAAGAAATAATCACGAGCGATGTTTGCAAGAGGCGGACCTCCGGAACGTTGATGTGTATGAGAATACGTCGTCAGAAAATATCAGAAAAGGGCGCAGTACAGGCTTTGGCCGGGGCGATGTGACGGTGGCGCGGATTGGAGTCTGCCGACGTTTCGGTCTGTCGCCACACGGAATGTGCAAAGTGGTGCAGAATCGAGAACTCTTAAGGTAACAAGCGATTTAGATTACCGAGGTGCGTGTCCCTCAACTGAAAAAACATTAAATGCAATCTATTCATATAGTTACCGGCAAGATTCCGTTGCGGTGAACTTTATACTTTAGGGTTGCGCTGAACCGCGTAAATCGCCTACTATCGGACAGTTGCAAGAGATTGTGGGCCATTCAGTGCGGCGATTGGTAATGTTCTTGCATCTACTTTATTAGGCCGATAGACGGATTAGATAAGTTCTGGACTGGCTAAGCGTTAAATTGGCCGAGTACCACCGGGGATGGGTGACGTGAAGTTTAGGGCCTGGTTTCTTCGAATTGCATTTTTCTTAGGATTGGCAATATTGCTGGAAGCGAGTGGCATCGCAGCCAGCGTGAACCCTCCCACGCTTACGCCGCGGAGAAAAGCTCGCGGGGTTACGGAGAATCAGCATGCGAAGAAGCGCATGCGAACGCTGGCGCGGAGCCGGGCTCCCCGCTCGCGTTATGCCACTCATCGCCGCCCTCGTTATTACGAGCGTTTCCACACCAGTTCGTTCGCATCCGACATCACCGAAGGTGACGTGACCGCCGGTGAAGACCCCGTGGTTCGCCAGGCCGCAATCGATGCCCTGGGCAATATGAATGGCACCGTGGTCGCGATTGAGCCGACCAGCGGGCGCGTGCTCGCGATGGTCAACCAGAAGCTCGCACTTTCGGGCGGCGCACAGCCGTGCTCGACCATCAAGCTTTCCGTGGCTCTGGCGGCACTGAGCGAAGGCGTAATCGACGAGGGAACGGAAGTTCCGCTCGGGCGCCGCAGCCGCATGAATCTCACGGAAGCGCTGGCGCACTCGAACAACGCCTACTTCGAGGCAGTCGGGCGCAAACTGGGCTTCGAGAAGGTGCAATACTACGCGCACCAGTTCGGACTCGGCGAACTCGCCGGCTACCAGATTCCGGGCGAGCAGCTAGGGACGTATCCAGAAGCAGAAATCTCTTCCAAACTCGGCGGCGTCGGCAAGATGTGTTCTTTTGGTGAGGGCATCTCGATGACTCCGCTGCAGCTGGGCGCTCTGGTGACGGCGATCTCAAATGGCGGCACGCTCTACTACCTCCAACATCCGAACAGTGCCGATGAAGTCGCGAGCTTCCAGCCTCGGGTCAAGCGTCATCTCGACATCGAGCCGGTGATTCCCGAGCTTTCCGACGGCATGGCCGGAGCTGTCATGTATGGCACGGCGCGCAACGTGCATTTGAACTTTAACGAGGAATCGATCTTAGGCAAGACCGGGACATGTTCGCGCGCCGGCACGCGCTACGGGTGGTTCGCCTCGTACGCTAACACCGACGTCGGACGCATTGTGACGGTCGTCTTCCTGCAAGGCGGGCATCCTACATTTGGGCCCAAAGCGGCTGAGATCGCAGGACTCATGTACCGCAATCTTTACGACCATAAGTTCTTCGTGGCGGGGGCCCCTGCTACAGATCCTGCTCCTCCGGAGCTGGATAAAGTCAGCACGCAGGCCACCCCGCAGGAACAGCCGTAGTTTGTGTGCCCAGCCCCAAAAGGGGCATCGATTTGAAGAGCTTCCGGTATCGCTAAGCGATGCCCTGATACGAAACCCATCCCGCTTATTCCAGTCAGGCTGTTCCAGTGAACCTGTTCCAGTCATGACCAACGGAACTCACGTTTCGCAGTAGGTCTCGCGAATCGTTGATGGCTGAGTCACAATAGTCATGCCCATGAGTTCGTCTTCTTCTGCCGCGGCAGCGAAATGTCTGGAAGCATCGGGAGTATCGCCTTCCTCGGAGCTGTTTCTGTCGGCCCAGAAACGCACTCTCTTGTTGTGTCTGCTGTTGGTTGGCGTTGTGCTGGCCTTCTACAGCCCGGTGACTCACAACGGGTTCATCAACTATGACGACGATCAGTACATCACGAACAACCCTCATATAAGGGCCGGCCTGACGTGGACGACGGTGAAATGGGCATTTACAACTTACGATCAGGCGAATTGGGCTCCGCTGTCGTGGCTATCTCACGCGCTTGACTGCGAACTTTTTGGACTGAATCCTGCTGGGCCCCACCTGGCGAGCGTTCTACTTCATGCGGCGAACGCTGTTCTTCTGTTCTTGCTATTGCAGGGCATCACGGGATTCCGTGGGCGCAGCCTGATGGTCGCGGCGCTGTTTGCGCTTCATCCCGTCAATGTCGAGTCGGTCGCGTGGGCGGCGGAGCGGAAGAACGTGTTGAGCACGCTGTTCTTTCTGCTCGCGCTGCATGCTTACGTGCGGTACACCCGGAAGCCCGCGCTGCTCAGCTATGCGGCGGTATTTTTTCTATTTGCGCTGGGATTGTTGAGCAAGGCGCAAGTCATCACGTTTCCGTTTCTGCTCTTGCTGCTGGATTACTGGCCGCTGCGACGGGTTTTCCCATCGGAGGCTGCACACTCGCGCACGCAGGGCGGGAACCTGTATAGCCCGGGAAATTGGTGGCTGGTGTTGGAGAAGGTTCCACTGCTGGTCCTTTCCCTGGCAAGCGCCGCAATTACTGTGAAGGCCGAGAACGCCGGCGGCGCCATCAAGGGCGCTTCGCAGTACAGCCTCCTCTTGCGGCTGGAAACTGCCGTGATCTCATATGTGCGTTACCTCGGCAAGGTGCTTTGGCCTTCGAATTTGGTGGCGCTGTATCCGCACCCGACAACCCTCTATCGGATCTGGCAAGTGGCGGCGGCCGCGGTGCTGTTGATGCTGGTGACAGTTCTAGTTCTGCGGGCGCGCCACCGGCGCTATCTTGCTGTCGGCTGGTTCTGGTTCATGGGCAGCCTCGTTCCGATGATCGGGCTGGTGCAGGTCGGTGCGCATTCGATCGCCGATCGTTTTGCTTACATTCCTTTTGTTGGACTGTTTTCTTATGGCGGTCTGGCTGGCGGCGGACTGGGCTGCGGCTCGCACAGTGCCCGCTCCGTGGCTTGCCGCCGCTGCCGTTTCCTGGCTGCTGGTGTTGGGAGTCCTGACCTACCGTCAAGTTGGCTATTGGCACGATATTCCGTCATTCTGGACTCGCACCTTGGCGCTGACCGAGAACAATTACGTCGCACACGACACGCTGGGAGATTTTCTCGCCAGCCAGGGCCGGACCGAAGAGGCAGCCGCGCACTTCCGCGCCGCACTCGCCATCCGCCCGGATGATCTGCCCGCCAACCTGAATCTCGGCACCTATGAACATAGCCGCGGCAATCTACCGGCGGCTATCGACCGGTATCAGATGGTGGCTCTCCATGCGGGCGACGTGGGCCTTCGCGCTACAGCCTACGGCGATCTGGGATCTGCTTATCGCCAGATGGGTGAGTCGATGAAGGCGAAGCAGTGTTACGAGATTTCCTTGCAACTGGCGCCCGGTGGGCCGATGGCGCCGATGGCCCCGATGGCAATGATCGGACTGGGCTTGATCGCGCAGAAAAATGGCGACCTCCCCGAAGCCGTCCGCCAGTACTCCCGCGCGATGGCGGTGCAACCCACCGATGTTGGATACTTGCTGCTGGCGCAGGCCTTACAGCAGCAGGGACGCTCGGACGAGGCCAAAGCGATCTTCGAGCGTGTGGCGCGCTTGTCCCCAAATCTTGCCGAAGCGCAGAAGACAGCGGAGTCGCTGCTTTCTGGGAAGTGAGGCGTTGCTTCTCAAATGAGCGCTAACTTTGGGCTTGAGACGATGCCAACTTCCCAGGAGGCCCGTTTCTGGACCGCTTCCGTGTTGTGGACATCTCGCCCGGTCGATGAGTGTAAGTGCGACATTACGATAGCTACGCCCAAACCTTGGGCCGAAGGTCATTCCGCTGCGATAATGGCTCGATGGAGGGGCTCTCAGTAGCTCTGCTGGTTAGTGGGGCGGACGTTTGGTGTGTCGATTAGCCGCCTCCAAGAGATTGGGAAATCTGCGCCGTGCAAACCTCAAGCCTTTGTCAGGAGGAACCGTGGGTGGACACAGCTTTGTTCCGATTGAACCGAATGCCACGTCGCGGAACGACCTCGTCGAGCGTGGGTTTACTCGTCAACCACTCAGAGTTGACGTAGAGGTAGCGCGCACACTGGAAGCGTTATCCCATGCTGCCTGGTCCATTCCCAGAGATAAATACTATGACGGGGGCGACAGGTATCGTTCCTTAAATCGTCTCCGGGGCGAGATTGTTGAGGGCGGTGTGAAGGTTTGGTCGATGGATGAGAGCACACCGTATGTGCAGCTGGAAAAATACAACACGACACTCGGTGGCCAGCCGCGAGAATATGCTCCACTGCCCCAGGCGATCGCCGGTGCTGCAGGCGTTCACAAGATGATTGCTTACCACCTTCGATACCTGCCGCTCTCGGCGGCGGGTACGAGGTATTTAGTCAACATGCACGTGATCCGGTTCACGGCTACACCGGGCCGGCCATGTGACACAAGCCCACCGGGATTACATAAAGACGGGGAAAAGTATATCGCCACGCATCTGCTGGGCCGCTGCGGTGCTCAGGGCGGCGAAGTCATCATAACCGACAATGACAAACACGAAATGGATCGCTTCACGATGCGCGAACCGGGCGAGTGCTACGTCTTCGACGATGACCGCATCTGGCATATGTTAACTCCAGTGGCAGTGCTGGACGGCAATCAGTACGCCTACCGTGACACGCTTGCATTCGATATGCTGCCCGAGGGCTGGGAACCCGCGAAGTGATCCGGAGAGCTACCGGGCAGGGGTGCTGCCCCGTGCTGCCTGCGATTCCGACAACTTGAACAGGGCAAATGGCGAAACCAGGCGGTTACGCTCAAAACCCCTCGCTGGGTCAATGAGTGATAAAGGGATTTATCAACAGTTACCACAGGGGGCGCGAAGCACCAGCGACGTGACCTACACGGCTCGGTCATCTCCTGCAGACAAAGTACAACCTCTCCGATTGTGATGAAGGACGTTCGCGGTCAGGATCGATAACCTTGACATGCCGGAAGTGCACGTTCAATGCGTCGATGATCTTTCGCGTTGTGAAGGAAGCCTCGCCGATATTTTCCTCATGCAGCAGGTAACGGTTACCGTTAACGTGCTCGAATACCTTGATATTCCAATTGGAGGCACGCTTTGGGGCAGCCGTGACCTTCATAATCAAGAGATTGTTTCCGAACGGGTGAACCCAGGCGGGTTCTCCGATGTGGCGATCCAGTTTTCTCTGGGTGTTGATGTCAAAAATGAAGCAGCCGTCTTCGACTAGATGCCGCTCCACATGGGAAAACAGCGTCCTCCAGTCGGAAAACCGCAAAACGTGGTTGATCGAGTCGAACACACAACAGATCACGTCGAATCGCTTATTCAAGCGAAATCTGACCATATCCTGCCGGGACAACTTGGCTTGTGGCACTTTTCTCGCCGCAATTGCCAACATTCTGCTGGAAAGGTCCACGCCCGAAACATCGTAGCTACTCGCCAAATGCTTCAAAACCGAGCCTGTGCCGCAACCGAGTTCCAGGACGCTTTTCGCTCTTGGGCTCGCATTGCGGATGTATCTGCTAAGGCGCTCTGCCGCTCCCGCACGATCGCCCATCACCGCGTCATAGAATTTGCCGAAAATGTCGTAGCTTGACATTGCCTATTATTCCGCCGCCGACCCATCAGAATTCGGAGTCCAATTGTTGGCGATTGCTTGATTAGATCACAGCAAAGATTATCGGTGACCAGCGGCAAAGCTCGCTCTCGCGTCGACAATTGGCGAAACCAGGCCATAGCGCTCAAATGTCGACTTCTTTCGATTCACTTCACATCTGAATCGTTTGAAACTGGTCGGAAGATGAGTGTAATGGGGATTTCTCGCCAACTGATTGCCTGGGTCAGTCATGCGGGGCTTCGGACAATTACCGGAGAAATGGAAATCTAAATCTACCGAAGTCGCACAGACTGAAGCTCGATGTGCCGTCAGGAGAACTGAGAATATGGCGATTCGTAGAAGGGAATCCTGTAAACGACGGAGTCGTATTTTGGATTCGTGCGGTTGTCTATGATCTCGCCGTGAAGATTCTCAGCGATACGCCTGCTGGCGGTGTTTTGTATGGCCACCGGATAGATGAAACTTCCTTTGCCGAGAGTTGCGTGTCCCCACTCAACAAGTGCGGCCACGACTTCCCGGCCAAAACCCTGTCCGTGCGCGCTTTCCTTGAGCCAAAGGCCGAGTTCGGGCGAAACAGAATCCGCATCTTCGAACGAGGCCATGCCAAGGCATTCCCTGCTGTCGAGCCGCCGGATGACGAAAGAAAACTTGTTCGGTTCCGGAGCCTGCACTCTCTTCTCGCATCGCGTCACGTACTCGCTCCACGATGGCGGCTCCCATGGCATGAATCTGGCGATGGCGGGCGTGATGCATCCAAAAACCTCCGGTGCATCCATCATCTGGAACTGGCTGAGCTGCAATCTTGGGGACTGGATGACAATCATTGTGTCAGCCTATCAACGACGGATAATACGTCAATTGATAGCTGGCGAAAACAGGCCATTACACTCGTTGAGAATTGAATGCCAAGCAAACCGGACATCGGTTTCGGGTCAGAAGTCGGCTTCTGGGAAATTAGAACGTCCACGGAGCTACGGATTTGCGACGAAAGCCGGTTGGCGGCCCCACCCAAACGAATTCCGGCCTTAAGTTAGCATTTGTGGGATATTGTTCCTACGTGGGCTTGCCGGAAAGCTTAGCGCTTGGATTCGTCTTTCTCGACCACGCCGTCCCTGATGGAGACGATACGGTGCGCGTACTCGGCGATATCGTGTTCGTGCGTCACGAGGACGATCGTATTGCCTTCCGAGTGCAGGCGATCAAACAACGCCATGATCTCGTTGCCGGTTTGTGAGTCGAGATTGCCGGTCGGTTCGTCGGCGAGGATGATGGCCGGCTTATTGACCAGAGCACGGGCGATGGCTACGCGCTGGCGCTGTCCGCCGGAGAGTTCGTTGGGCTTGTGGCTCATGCGGGATTCCATGCCGACCGAGGTCAGTGCGCCTTTGGCGCGCTCGGTGCGCTCTTCGGATGGAACTCCGGCATAGATCAGCGGCAGTTCCACGTTGTGCAGTGAAGTGGCACGGGCCAGCAGATTGAAAGTCTGGAAGACGAACCCGATTTCTTTATTGCGGATGCGAGCCAGTTCGTCGTCGTCGAGATCGCTGACCAGTTGCTGGTTGAGCCAGTATTGACCCTTGGAGGGCGAGTCGAGACAGCCGATCAGGTTCATCAGCGTGGACTTGCCGGAGCCGGAGGGGCCCATGATGGCAACGTATTCATTGCGGTGGATGCGCAGGTTGATCCCGCGTAGCGCATGCACCTGTTCCGAGCCCATGTCGTAGGTCTTCCACAGATCCTCGGTAGCGATCATGTAGGAGTTGGGTGCAGCCCAATTTGCGGGCTTATCGATTGGCAGTACCTCGGCAGTCGCCATCTTGCTCTCCTTATCCGGATCGGGCTCGGGCACGCACGCTCCTTGGCCGTTCTATCTTGGACGTTCTAACTCGTTAGAGGTTAGTGGAGCGCCGGGCGTCCCGCCCGGCTGGACGGGCGAGTCGCCCGTCCCCACACTAGCTTTCGTCTTCTTTTTTCGGGGCCGAGTTGTCTATTTTGACACTCGTTCCCGGCTTCAGGGTACGTAAAACCTTATAGCTGCCGGTGATCACTTCGTCACCCTCTTGGACACCCTTGGTGACCTCGATATCCGTGGTGCCGCTGATCCCCGTATCCACCGGAACGAATTCGGCTTTTTTGTTGCGGATCACGAACACGCCCTGGATTTCTTCCTTCAGCTTCGAGGCGTCGGCCGGAGCGCTGGCGGCGGCCTGGACATTATTGTTGCCCTTCCCCGCATCCTTCGGCACGAGATCTGCCTGAGTGCGGACAGTGAGCGCCTGAATGGGAATGCTGAGCACGCTGCTACGGGTCGCGGTCGTGATCTTGGCGGTCGAGGAGAGGCCTGGGCGCAGGTCCGCCGGCGGATCGGTGAGCGTCACGACGACTTTGAAGTCCTTCGCTTCCTGGCTGGTCGAGGTGGCCTGAGAAGTAGCGACACCGGTCGAGCGCACGATGGCGTTATCCCCGATTTCGCTGACGATGCCGTGGAAGACTTTGTGCGGGATCGCGTCGATGGTTACGTCCGCGGGCTGGCCGAGATGCACGTTGACGATATCGGTTTCGTCCACCTTGACCTCAGATGTGATCACGGACATGTCGGCAATTGTCATCAGCGTGCTGCCGGGGGAATTCTGGATTCCGATGACCACGGTCTCGCCTTCGCGTACGGGAAGATTGGTGATTACGCCGTCAAAGGGCGCTTCGTACGTCGTCTTTTGCAGCACGTCGGAAACGCGAGTCAGGTTCGCCTGATTCTGCGTGATGTGCTTGTCCATCGAATCTTTTTGCGCCTTGGCCTGGGCCACGCGAGCTTCGGCTTGAGCTAGTCCGGCATCGGCGGACTCCCATGCGGCCTTTTTGACGTCGTAATCCTGCTTGGCGATGAGGGCGGCTTTGTACAGGCCCTGGGCGCGATCCCAGTCGAGCTTGGCGTGGGCGGCATCGGACTTGGCACGGTTCAGGTCCGCGAGCGAGGTCTTTAAGGCGGCATCGCCGGCGACGGCGTCCGTCTCAGCCGCCTGTACGGAGGCGCGAGTGGCATTGACGTCGGCCGAGGACTGCACGTTCTCAAGCTGTGCCAGTAACTGCCCGTTCTTCACGCGGTCGCCTTCCCTGACATGAAGCTTGATGATCTTGCCGAAGGCATTGGCTCCGATGTTTACGTAAGTCTTGGGCTTGATTTCACCTGAAGCGCTGACCACCGAGGCGAGGTTCTGCTTTTGCACTTTTCCGGTCTGCACTGTCACCAGGTTTTTCCGGCTCTGGTAAACGGTGACGGCGACGATGATGCCGAGCACCAGCGTTGCGCCAACTCCGATCAATACTTTCTTCCAGGTCTTCATAGCGAAGGTTTCATAATTAAGTGTTTACGACCGGTCCTGCCGCGTTCTGGTTATAGAACGGCGAAAACGCACTGTGGTTGCGCATGAACAGTTACGTTCAGACGAGGGGGAAAGTTCCCTGGTCCGCGCGAAAACGAGTCTCCCTTTGCGTCGCTACGGTTGGCTCACGGAGGGAGGCCCGCGGCGCAAATCATTATATCGTGGCGAGTCTAGGGCCGCCTGGCTTGCGAGGCGGACATTTCTAGACGTTGTTCAATAGTCGACCGGAGACTCGACCCGGCTCCCCGACCGGCCGCTCGACCGCAAAACGCGGATTCTTAAGGGATTAAGAGAAGGGCTCCGCGCAGGAAATCTTTGTAGTGCCAGGCCACTTCTTCTTGCCTTGTGGTATCCAATGAACATAGAATTGAGCAGCTGACGTCTCTCGTGAGGTAGGCTCTTCTATGTTCTCCGCAGATTTTCGAAATCGTTGCTCGGTTGGTGTGCTGGCTGGTGTAATGGCACTCGGTTTTGCCACCGTTGGTTTGGCGCAGGATAAGGACGCGAAGGGTTCCGATGACAAAGGGGCGGCCGACCAGGGAAGTCAGACAGATCCGCTAAAGCGCCAGATCCCGGAAAAACAACGGAAGGCCAATGCCAAAGCGCTTCGCCAAGAGTTGAGCAAGACGTATCGAAAGTGGCTGGACGAGGATGTTCGCTGGATTATCACCGACGAAGAGAAGTCCGCCTTCATGCAGCTCTCGAACGACGAAGAGCGCGACCAGTTCATTGAAGCCTTCTGGCAACGCCGCGATCCCACGCCGGACACCGAAGAAAACGAGTTTAAAGAAGAGCACTACCGGCGTATCGCGTACGCCAACGAACACTACGCGGCGGGCATCCCCGGGTGGAAGACCGACCGCGGCCGCACTTACATCGTGTTCGGGCCAGCGGATGAGATCGAGTCCCATCCCTCCGGCGGCAGCTACGAGCGACCCATGGACGAGGGCGGCGGCGAAACCTCCACATTCCCGTTCGAGCAATGGCGCTATCGCTACCTCGAGGGGATTGGGCAGGAAGTAATAATCGAGTTCGTCGATACCTGCATGTGCGGTGACTATCACATGACGATTGACCGCTCGGAAAAAGACGCCTTGAAATACACTCCGAATGCCGGCCTGACGTTGTATGAGCAGATGGGCATGTCGAGCAAGGCGAGCCGTTTCACCAATGGCGGTATCGAGCAACTTGGCGCTTCACCGTTCAGTAATGATCAGCAGACCAAGGAATTCGACCGCCTGGAACAATTTGCCAAACTGCAGGCTGCTCCGGCCATAAAGTTCAAGGACCTGGAAGAAGTGGTGAGGCACAAGATCACCGTCAACCTGATGCCCTTCGATGTGCGAGCGGACTTCGTGAAGGTTACCAGCGACACAGTGCTGGTTCCAGTGACGATTCAGATCAAGAACCGCGACGTCACGTTCCAGAACAAGGACGGCGTGGAGCGCGGCACCGTCAATATCTTCGGGCGCGTGACTACGCTTACGGGTAAGATCGTACAAACCTTTGAAGACACAGTGCAGGTCGATGTGCCGGTGGAGTTGCTGCCGAAGACTGCCGAGAATGCTTCGGTGTACTGGAAAGCATTGCCGTTGCGCATCAGCCAAAATCGTTACCGTCTGGACATCGTCGTTAAGGACGTGAACGGTGACCGCACCGGGAGTTGGAGCCATGCGATCCAGATCCCGGACTTCAGCGAGGACAAGTTGAGCAGTTCAACGCTGATCATTGCCGATCAGATGGAACAGGTGGCGACCAAGAACGTAGGCACGGGCAATTTCGTGATTGGGACAACAAAAGTGCGGCCGCGAGTGGCGCCTTCCGATGGCAAGCCCATCTTGTTCAAGCGCAATCAGAAGCTGAATTTCTGGATGCAGGTTTACAATCTCAGCGTAGACGAAAAGACCCACAAGCCTTCGGCCACGATCGAGTACAATGTGACCGACGCCAATAATAAGGCCGTCATCCATACCGTAGAGTCGACGGACACGATGGGTAATGTGGGCGATCAGGTCACGTTGCAGAAGACGCTTTCCGCAGCGAACTTGCCGGCGGGCCTGTATAAGATCGAGATCAAAGTGAACGACAACCTTTCCAAGCAGACGGTGGATCCGACGGCGACCTTTGCCGTGGAGTAAGCGGCTGCCTGGTTCCGAAGAGGTGGGAGGGCGAGATGTTCCGAAAGCTCGGGTTCCTCATAGTCGTCGTGAGCGTGGTCGTCGTGAGCATGGCTCTCCCGGCTTGGTCCGGGACTGTCTCCGGTGCAATCTCGGGTGCGATATCTGGATATGTTCGCGATGGAAGCGGCGCGCCGCAAATGGGAGCGGCGGTGGAAATACTCGGTTCGGCCGCCCAGGCGCTACAGACGCTGAAGGTATTCACCGACGATCATGGCTTCTACTCCGTCGCGAGTCTGCTGCCCGGAACGTACAGCGTCAAGGTGAGCGCGCCTTCGTTCCTCCCGACGCTGCGCGAGAAAATCGGCGTGCGTGCAGGCGCGAAGCTGATGGTGAACGTCACGTTGACCACGCTGTTCGAGGCCATCCAGCTGGTTCCGTTGCGGAGTCCGGTAGACGATGACGACTGGAAGTGGACGCTGCGCTCGGTTGCTAACCGGCCCATCCTGCGCGTGCTTGAAGATGGCAGTACCGTGGTTGCGCAGAGCGGAGAGTCCGCCGGCGACCGCGACTTGAAAGGCACTTTGACCTTCCTGGCCGGATCGCCCGGGCAGGGTTTCGGCAGTCCCGATATGAGTGCCGGGTTTGCCGTGGAGCATTCCCTGTTATCGAGCGGCACCGTGCGGCTGAACGGCAACGTCGGCTATGGGGCAAGCGGCCAGCGCATCCCGGCGGCGGTGCTGCGAACGACCTACACCAACCGTTTCAATGGTGTGTTTCGAACCTTCGGTGGCGATTACGGCTCTCCGGCTGAATTCGCCTGACCTGAACACCATGCCCAGCGCCACGCTGCAGGCGCTGTCGGTGACCAGTTCCGATCGGATCGTCTTCGGCGATAAGCTGGAGATGAAGCTCGGCAGTGAATTGCAAACCATCCAGTTTATGGGGCGCGTACATGCCTTCAAACCGTTCGGATCGGCTGATCTGCACATCACGCCAAACACCGTGGTGGAATATCAATATGCGAGTTCAGTCCCGGGTACGCGGCTGGAGAATCGTTTGGGTGATAATTCAGGTGATGATCGTTTCGAGTCGGCTTCGTCGGACCTGAGTGAAATCGCGCCGCGGATGAGCATATCGGAGTTTTCTCCGGCGGTCGAACGGGCCCGTCATCAGGAGGTATCGATCTCCCAGCGCGTCGGCAAGAACAACATGCAGATCGCGTTCTACTCGGACCGCATCATCGATCCGGCGCTCGCCGGCGTAGGCGAAGTGTCGGCCGAATCGGGTGACGTGCTGCCTGATGTGTATTCCGGAACTTTCAGCTATCAGGGGAATGACTACGAGACGCGCGGGATGCGGGTGGTGCTGCAGCGGAAGCTGTTGTCCGATCTGACCGCAACGCTCGATTATGCCTACGGTGGAGCGCTCGACCTGTCACGTCCCGATGTTCAATTACAGGATGCGCGGGAGTGGATTCGTACCGAGCGGCATCAGGCTATCGCAGCGAAGTTCAGCGGAACTGTGCCTAAGGCGAAGACGCACTGGATCGCCTCCTACCGTTACACGGGCGGCCACACGTTGACCCCGGTTGACCTGTTCGATAGTTCGGCGGGCCAGTCCGATTCCTACTTGAACCTCTTCATCCGGCAACCGATGCCGGCGAGCTTTCTTGCGGGACACATGGAGATTCTCATGGACCTGCGAAATCTTCTCGCGCAGGGGTACGTGCCCGTGGTGGGACGGGACGGGCGCACTCTTTATCTGGTGCAGTCGGCGCGCTCGGTACGCGGCGGCGTGGCGTTCAGTTTCTAGAATCTCTTCCGCTTCTGGAATCTGTAGATTCACAATCTGTTATTTCGTAGGCTGCCGCAGACCCCCCGGCGATTCCTCGCCCTGACCCTTTCCAGATACTCTTTCCTTCAAGTTCGGCACTGATCTTTCGCGGCCACGGGTTTATAATGCCGCGAATCTCAAGTGGAAGCCTATTTGCTGCTCACGGGCGTGGGTCTATTCCACTGCCTGCGACAACTCAAAGGAGAACCGTCGATGAAACTGCGCTTATTGGTGGTGTTTGTTCTGCTTTCAACGGCCATGCTCGTGGGCCAAACGTTTCGTGGAACAATCCTCGGAACGGTGACCGATCCCTCCGGCGCAGTCGTGGCGGGAGCAACGGTCAAAGTGAGAAACGTGGCAACGGGACTGGAACGCACGACGGTGACGAGCGGCGATGGCAGTTACTCCGTGCCCGAATTGCCCATCGGTACTTATTCCGTCACCGTGGGGCAGGCAGGTTTCCAGACTTTTGTGGTGACCGGAGTGGCAGTCGACGTGTCGACCGAACGTCGTGTTGATGCCGCTCTCAAGACGGGAGAGGTTTCTACGCAAGTCGAAGTCTCTGCTGAAACGTTGCCACTGGTCGAGACGACTTCGAACGATCTCGGCGGCGTGATTACAGCGGCAACCGTCGAGAACATGCCGGTCAACGGACGCGATTACACCAAGCTGATTTTCTTGAATCCCGGCGTCGCTGGTTCTCCCGACCAGATTACGGATTCTCCCGGCTCCTTCGGCGAGTTTTCCATGAACGGCGCTCGCGGCCGTTCCAACAATTACCTGCTCGACGGTACGGACATGAACGACGGCTACCGGAACGACCCGGCGATCAACGAAGCCGGTGTGTTCGGAACGCCCGCCACGATTTTGCCGCTCGACGCCGTGGCGGAAGTAAATGTGCTTTCAAACTTTCAACCGGAATATGGCCGCAGTGCCGGTGCAATCGTCAACATCGTGACCAAGAGTGGAAGCAACGCCTTGCACGGAACCGCGGGCGAATATTTTCGCAACAGCGCTTTGGATGCGCGCAATGCTTTCAATCCGGTAGGCACCCCCAAGGCTCCATTCCACAACAATCAGTATGGCGCCTCCCTGGGCGGGCCGATCATCAAAGACAAGACGTTCTTCTACCTCGACTACGAAGGCCAGCAGGAGCCGGTTGGAGTTGTGACCTTGGCCAACGTACCCACGGGAACTGCGGCTGACGGATCTCTGAGTCCGAGCGATT
Organism: uncultured Acidobacteriaceae bacterium; assembly: GCA_963789205.1. Lineage (GTDB taxonomy): Bacteria > Acidobacteriota > Terriglobia > Terriglobales > Acidobacteriaceae > Acidiflorens. The sequence continues at coordinate 170,838 of CAWBJV010000002.1, read as the reverse complement.
CCACCGATCCCTCTGGTGTGATTCCTGCACTCCTGGCCCGGCATCCGTGGCCGGCGCCGAATCTGGTCAACCCGAATCCGGGTGCTATCTCCAACCTGGGGAAAGCGTCCGTAGTATCACCGTCATTCAACAAACTGACGAGCTTCATCGCGAAGATCGATCAAAATTTTAACGCGACCAATTCTCTCACCGGTAGATACTTCTTCGGCGACAGCGTGCAATCATTTCCATTGGCGCTAACGGCTACTGGCGGACAGCTGCCCGGTTTCAATACCTTCACTCCGACGCGCGTACAGTTAGTCTCGCTTTCCTACGTCCACACGTTCGGCTTGAACAAGGTGAATGAACTCCGCTACGGCTGGAACCGCTTCGCAGAAGGATTCTTCCCGGCGGACCAGAATTTTCATCCCAGTTCGATCGGGCTTTGCGCGGCGACCACGACTGCTGATTGCAATGGTGGTGGACCGTTCGATTCGGGATTGCCCATCATCTTGGTCAGCGGAGTGGCCCAGCTCGGGGCAACCAGCAGCGTGCCGCGCCATCGCTTCGACAGCAACAACCAAATCCTCGACAATTTTTCCTGGAAGATCGGCAAACACGATGTGAAGTTCGGTGCCGACTTTCACCGCACGTCCGTTCAGCAGTATTTCGACAAATACTTCCGAGGCAGGCTCAAATTCTCAGACACGTTCGATCCTAGCGGCAATCTGATCGCAACTGGTCTCCAGAATTTCCTCGCAGGCGACGTTATCAGCGGCTTCCAGTACTTCGGCAACTCGATACGACACACCTACGAAGACAACTTCGGCTTCTATGCGCAGGACAGCTACCGCGTTACTCCGCGGTTGACCCTCAACTACGGACTACGTTGGGACTATTTCGGAGTAGTTCAGGAAAAGAACAACTTGATGAGCAACATCACCAGCATATCCCCCGCACCGGGGACTGGAAGCTTCACGTTGACGCAGGTCGGGCAACCGGGGCTGAGCGGCCTCTACAATCCGGACAAAAAGGATTTTGCACCACGCGTCAGCGCCGCATGGGACGTGACCGGGAAAGGCAAGACGGTGATCCGGGCAGGTTTCGGCATGTTCTTTGACGGCTTCTCGCAGGACATGGTGCTTGGGCACCTGCCGTACGCGCCCTTTTTTGATCCCGGCCCAGCCTACAACAACACTGGACCCGCTCCAATTCTTTCGACGGGTGCAGTGGGTGGGCAAATCGGGGCTGGAAGTCCAGTGTTCGCAGCCACAACCACCTGCACTTTCGAGTGCGATGCCTTCGGCTTTGACCGCAACATCAAAACGCCCTACGTGGAGAACTACAACCTCAACATCCAGCAGCAGATATCCAGCAAGGCGGTATTACAAGTGAGCTATGTCGGTTCTCAAGGGCACCGCCTGTGGAGGTTCTTCGACATCAGCCAGCCGAGCGCAGCGCAGATCAATGCCGCGGATATCGCATGTGGTTGTATCTACGACTTTGGCGCTCCTCCGTCGGGCTCTACCTCCCCGTTCGGAGCTGCGCGACCACTCAATGGCAACCCTTACAACGCTTTCTATGTGCTGCAAGAGAACTCGACCGGCAAGTCCAATTACAACGCGCTGCAGGCCAGCTTGCGCATCACGGGTTGGCATGGAGTTACCTCGATCGTCAACTACGTGTACTCGAAGTCGCTCGATAATTCGAGTGATGGCGAGGACTTCGAGCCCAATGCGGCTCAGCCCAACGACAGCACCAATCCCAAGCTTGAGTACGGGCCGTCAAACTTCAACATCCCGCAACGCTTCACATGGAACTTTGCTTATGAGTTTCCGAAGATGGGCGGAGGCTGGCAGCGTTTAAAGAATGGCTGGGGCATCAACAGCATTTTGACTCTACAGGATGGCCAGCCCTTCCAGCTTAACTACAACTTCGAAGATGACTACAGCGGCAGTGGGAATGGCTTCGACCGGCCCGATGTTGTTGGACCGATCAAGTACCATCCGCGCAATCCGTTCAATTACCTCGATCTCAGTTCCTTCGCAATCCCTTGTACCGTGAGCGGTGCGGCCTCGGGATTTGCATCGGACTGTACGATCGGAACGCGGCACTACGGAAACGAGGGCCGCGACTCGCTGCACGGCCCAGCCTTCAAGGAGTGGAACTTCGCGATTTATAAGACAACCGCGATCACGGAGCGCCTCAACATGCAGTTCCGGGCCGACTTCTTCAACCTTGTGAATCACCCCAATTTTGCCAATCCCTTCCTGCCAGCCTTCATCGCTGACGCGGGCGCAGCTGGTTTTGTCAAGGACAGCAGTGGGACCCGCGAAGTGGGCGGAGGTGGCTTGCCGATTACCGCTACCGGTGACGTGGGCATCGGCAACCCGTTCCTCGGAGGCGGCGGCCCACGCGGCATTCAGCTGGCAGTCAAGTTCACTTTCTAACTTCCTAACGGTTCTGCTCCGGCTCCTCTCGCGAACGTGCGAGAGGAGCGTTTTTTTTTGGGTCTAGCTCCTCGAACAGTTCCGGCTCCCACGTTCCCCGCAAACTGGAGTACACTTCCACAGGCATATGACTGAGAAGATTACAGCTACGGATACCGAGAGGCGTTCACGCCAGCGGATGCCAGTTCGTGTCCCGGTCAAGGTGCGCCACGAGGGCGGTGAGCACCAGGGCTTGACTCGCGATCTGAGTTCTTCGGGCATCTTTCTTTATTCCGAGTCGGGGATGAAAGCGGGCTCGAAGCTGGAACTGGTTATCATGCTGCCTCCCGGCCTGGGACTGGGGCCTGGAGGGTGGACGCTCTGCGAGGCCTCGGTGGTGCGCGTCGAGGAATCGGAAGGCAAAGGAATGGGCGTTGCCGCTACCATCGACCGCATCGATTTGTTGCCGGAAATCAGCTGAAACCCGGTGGATCGCGCCTCAACGCCAAGCCGTCATCCGGTGCCTTTTCTCAAGTTGATAAGGGGAATAGAGAAAATAGTTTGTTCATTAAGATAAAAAGATTGCTTCCCAATGCCCGAACTTGGTGCAATAATTGCCCGCTTTAGCGCGAAGGCGGCATACCGTCTTCTTCCCCAGGTGGAACAGGTTATGTGGATTGAAAAACTCACCGATGGCGTTCTCGAAGTGGACACGCCGATCGGGCCTCGATATGTACAGCCGAATCTTGTGCAACGCGCGTATCTGATATGGACCTTCCGGAATTTTTTCTCGCTGCCGCAGCAAGTGCTGCGCCCGTGGGAGCGCCGATTGATCGATCGCTTGTGGAGCGAGAACAGATTCGTATCCGTGTCCGCGGCGGGCGCACCCGATAGACCGGTCATCGGAAAAATCGAGCGGCGAGCGCCGGCTCTGGCCGAGGTTCTGCCGATTCGCAAACCGGTATCGGGTTCGAATCCTGCCGTAGCGGAGCAAAGCCGAGAAGCGGCCTCAGCGTAATCGCTAAAGTGTGCTGGAGTCTCTGCGGACTGCACCGCGTTCCACTCAAGTCAGGCTCAAACTCAAGTTGTGCCCAAATTCAATTGGGCTTGGCCGTCTCGTTCGGGGGAGTTTCGTCCTCACCGTGCTGCGGATTCGGCCTGTGCCCGATCGACATCTCGCCGCAGGGTCCGCCGTGTCCGCCTCCGAGATGACCGCCGCCGCCGTGACCACCGTTGCGTCCCTCCTGACAAGATCGTATGGCCTCCTGCTGCGCGGGTGTGATTAAGGCTTCGATCTCTTGCCGTTCCCGTTGATGAATCTGCTGGATCTGTTGCCGCTTCTGCTGTATCGAGAGCGATGAATTCGCGCATACCGCTTCAACCTGCTGGCGCGCCTGTTGTGTAATCATTCGACGCTGCTGTATCGCCGCCTTGGAAACGCCTGCGACTTCCCAGCAAGGTTCCAGGCGCGGGTGTGTAGTTGTTCGGGGAGCGGTGGAGGGTCTCGGGCGGATGGGAACCTGGGCATTGGCGTTTTCGGCCAGTGCCGCCGAGAGAATGATCCCGGCGAGCAGTGCCGAAAGTGCAGTCTTGTTCCATGGCATAAAGTCTCTCCTCCGGAAAACCCAAACCCAGCTTAGCCCGGAAAGTTGTACCGCGATATATAAAATTGAAATAGCGAAGCCGTTCAGTCGTGTACAGGACAGCGCGCACAAGGACAGTGCAAAACGTAATGATATAATCAAACTTTGTTCCCACCTTACCGCAGTCGCGGGCGCGTAGCTCAATTGGCAGAGCAACTGACTCTTAATCAGTAGGTTGAAGGTTCGATTCCTTCCGCGCTCACCAAACCTAGTGATTTGCTCGATTGCAGCGCGTTCAGGGCGCCGAGGCTCCGCGCGACCGGTGGCGGAACATCGCCCTTCAGCATCATCCAAAGAATGCGGTTGTAGAGCCGATCGTCCACGCGATCGGGTCCGCTGAGATCCAGCCCCTCCGACATGCGCGCGGCTGCAGTATTCTGCGGATTCTTTTCACTCAAGTCTTGTGTGGGGATGATTGGGTCGTAAGGCGTCAGGTCGGCCGTCGGTGCGAAGATGTCCGCCAGGGAGCGGCTGAAGTAATCGAACTTCGAGAGCCGCCCCATGCCGAGGATGTCCTCGATGGCCGCGACCACGTCAGTAGTGTTGATGAAGCGATGCACCGTGCCCGGACGGTTGTACGCCGAGATGGCATAGAACGGCGCGCGGTGGGAATCGATGTGGTCGGGCCCGGCTTGCGCATCGTCCTCGACGACGAAGATCACTGTGTCCTTCCAATACGGGCTGTGCGAGAGCGCCTGCACGATCCGCCCGAGCGCGAGGTCGTTGTCGGCCATGCACGCGCGCGGCGTGCACTTGCCCGGACGGCCCGCCGCCAGGTGATCGTTGGGCAGGTGCATGACTTCGAGTTGTGGCATGTTGCCGTCGCGCACGTAGCGCTGGAGCTCGGCGATCCACACCTCCGCGCGCTTCTGATCGAGCGTGGTCAGATCGAAAGGTATGTAGTCGGGATTCACGTCGGCGGCCAAGTCGCGTTGTGTCACCGGCCAGCCGGGGTTTCCATGGACCATTTCGCCGTAGTCGCGGAAGGTGATGCCCTCGCGGATCGCGAGCGTCCACAGGAAACCGCGCTCCGGCTCATCGCTCTCTTCGCCATCCATGTCGGCTCGCTTGCCGGCGTAACCGGAGGGCACCGTTTTCTCGCCGTAGTTGGTCACATAGGCGGCGGTGGACCAGATGTGCCCTTGCGAACTTACCTCGGCGTTCACGAAGAAGCGGTCGAAGAGGCCGAAGCGCCGCGCCAGCGCGTGATGGTTCGGGGTGATGGTGATGTCGGGGAAATAGACGAGGCCTGCGTCGCCATCGCCTTCTTTCATGTCACCCAGCACTTGATCGTAGGTGCGGTTCTCTTTGATGATGTAGATGACGTGATGGAACTGCGGATAACCGCGCGCGGCTGGCCGTTGCTGCCAACCATTGGCGGCGACGACTCGCTGCGTGAAGTTAGCCAGCTGGGCTGGCGCCAGGGATGCGGGGAGCAGGCGGAGCGTGCCATTCAACTGTCCCAGCGCGTAAGCTTTCGGTTTCTCGTTCGGCCAGTTTGTGAGCGGTACGGGGCCATCGGGGTTGGCATGGGTGCCGTGACCTTTGCCGGAGAGAACGAGGAGTTGGCCGCCGGCTTCGGCGATCGCGGTCGGATACCAATCGACAGGAATGCGGCCGAGCAGCTTGCCGTTGGCCAGGTCGAAGACGGCAACGGCATTGTTATCTGCTTCAGCGACCAACAGACGTTTTCCGCCCGAGGTGAGCGCGACAGCGTTGGGCGTGCTGCCCTCGGGCGGCGCGCCAGGCGCGGCATCGTGCAGATAGCGGGCGACCTTGTGTAGTTTCGTGTCGACGACAGCCACGCGGTCGCTGCCCGCGAGCGCGATGTAGAGACTCGTTCCCCTCGCCGCGAGGGCCGACGGATGCCGGCCGACTTCGATCCGCCCTAGATACGCGAGTTTTCCGTCTGGCAGAATGCGGAATTCCGAGAGCGTGCTGCCGCCCCACGCGGAGACGAACACGTGACCGTCCGCTGTGAGCGCGACGCCATACGGATAGTGATCGGTAGAGAAGCGCTGCGCGACCTCCCCGGTCGCTGCATTCACCACTGCAAGCCGGTCGCCGACGTCTTCCGCGACATAAACGAATTTTCCGTTGGGCGCGACAGCCACGCCCGCGGGATAGCTGGTACCGGTGCCGTCCTCGGTCTTTGCCTTCGCCAGCGCGAACTTATTTTCCAGGGTCGCCACGCCCTCTTTCCACGCATAGACGAACAGCATGTCGGTGTTGCCGCCGGATACGTAGAGGTGATGGCCGTCGGGCGAAAAGGCGGCGCCGTAGAACGCGCCGTCCTGGAGCAGCGTCTGCGTCAGCGTGCGCGTCTTCAAGTCGACGATCTGAATGCCCTGCTCGCGCCAGCCGCTGAGCACGACCACCGCTTTGCCCCCTGCGGGCGCGAGCACGAGATTGATCGGCAGGCTGCCGAGGTCGATCACTTCGCCAGCGGGATCGAGTCGTGCACCGGTGGGCAGCGGCGAAGTGGAGAGAGGCTTCTTTTGTGCGGACACCGACGCGCACAGCAGTGCAGAGAGCGCGAGAGCGAGTCGACAGACACGGAGCGAACACATAGACAGCTGTTCCTCACAGACTTGGCACGACGAATGACCCCGTCAGGAATTTGGGCCGCCTTGGTTATGTCCTAGGTTATGTCCTCTGCAGCCAGGATGAGAAGCTCATTTCTTGCTCCCGCAATCAGATTCTGCCGGTGAGGCCGATGTTCGTCAGATTCATAAAATGCGCGCTCATTTGTCCCACCTGTCAGCGCGTCCCTGCGCTGAACTCGAATACCGTCACGCTGTGGAACTTTTGCCCCGGCTTCAACGCTGCCGAGGGAAAGCTGGCGTGGTTGGGAGAGTCAGGGAAATGCTGCGTCTCCAGGCAAAATGCGAATCGCCGGTTGTAGACGCGCCCTTCTTTTCCGGTGATCGATCCGTCGAGGAAGTTTCCTGTGTAGAGCTGCAGTCCTGGTTCAGTCGTGAGCACTTTCAAAATCCGGCCAGTGGTCGGCTCATACACTTCGGCAGCCTCCGCCAACTGGCCCTCGGGATGATCTAACACGAAGTTGTGGTCGTATCCCTTGCCGAGGAGCAACTGGGCGTCGTCCGCATTGATCCGCTCTCCGATGGCATGCGGGGTTCGAAAATCGAACGGCGTGCCCGCCACTGACCTCAGTTCTCCGGTGGGAATAAGAGTCGCATCGACAGGAGTCATGCGGGACGCGTCAATCTTCAACACGTGTCCGAGTATGTCTCCCTTCCCCTGGCCCGCCAAGTCGAAATAGGAATGGTTGGTCAGATTGAGGACGGTATCTTTATCGGTAGTCGCCGAATACTCGATTCGCAAAGCGCTCCCACTCAAGGTGTAGCGCACGGTCGTGGTGAGAGTGCCCGGAAAACCTTCCTCGCCATCCTTGCTTACATAGGTGAGTTCGATTCCATCCGTTATCTCTTTGGCCGCCCAAATCTTCTTGTCGAAGCCGCGGATGCCGCCGTGAAGAGCGTTGTCGCCATCGTTTTTTGGAATGGAATACGTCTTCCCATCAAGCTTGAAGGTGCCATGCGCGATACGATTCGCGTAGCGGCCGATAATGCCTCCGAAATGCGCGGTCTGCGCCTCGTACTTCTCGACCGCGTCGCAACCCAGCACTACGTCGTCGATCTTTCCGTTTCGATCGGGAGTGCGCAGGGAAACGACGATCCCTCCGTAGGTCATTATGCGGGCTTCGACCTTGCCATCGGCCAACGTGTAAATATCGACGGCGGTTCCTTCGGAGGTATGTCCAAACGCCTGCTTGGCGACACTTGTCTTTCCTTGCATATTTGCCGTCAGCATAAGCAGAGCCGCGAAAATTGCATACCAGGCGCGAGTCTTGGTTGAAAGCATAGTTCCTCTTCTCTTTTCTTTTGTGCGAAGCCGCGTTTTTGTGACGGTGCGTACGCGCCATGGCGCGCGCGTAGGCAACAGACTATCTTAAAATTAAAAATCCTGATTCTAGACATGCACCGCACCTAAGCGATTGTATAAGCGCAAAGGAACCTGGCAAAGTGCGGAGCTGCTCTTGTAATCCGGCAAACGCATGGTACTATACCTGTCGTTAACGTACACGTTAAAGGAAATCGCTCCATGACGAAGGCTGGCGATCAGTGGCGGCGAGCAAAGCGATAATGTTTTTTTTGGGAATCGACGTAGGCACTGGAGGTACGCGCGCTCTCGTCATCGATGAGGGAGGGCATGTCATTGCCTCTGCAACCGAGGAGCATCGACCTTTTGCATCACCGCACATCGGTTGGGCCGAGCAGGATCCTAGCGACTGGTGGCGCGCGTGCGGAGTCGCTGTGCACAAGGCGCTGGCGCAAGGCCGTCTGCGCGGCGATCAGATTTCGTGCGTCGGTTTGTCTGGACAAATGCATGGGGCGGTCCTGCTGGACGAGCAAGCGCGCATCGTACGGCCTGCACTGATCTGGTGCGATGTCAGAACCGAGAAGCAGAGTCGGGACTTAACCGTGCAAATCGGTGCCGCGCGTCTCATTCAACTTACGTGCAATCCCGCACTCACCAATTTCACGTTGACCAAATGTCTATGGGTCCGCGAGAACGAACCCGCGAACTGGAGCAAGGTTCGCTCGCTCATGCTGCCCAAAGACTATGTGCGATTTGAGTTGACGGGCGAGCGTGCAACCGACGTCGCTGACGCCTCAGGGACTCTGCTGCTCGACGTTGCCAATCGCCGCTGGTCGAAGGAGGTTTTAGGGCTGGTTGAAATGGACGAGTCGCTGTTGCCTGCTCTCTATGAGTCGCCCGAAATTTGTGGGCGAATCTCGGCTGCCGGCGCAGCCGCTACCGGCCTGCAAAGCGGAACGTCAGTCGTGGCCGGTGCGGGAGATCAGGCGGCGGGCGCGATTGGCATGGGTGTGGTTTCGCCGGGAACGGTGAGCGCAACCATCGGAACCTCGGGAGTAGTTCTCGCCGCAACGGATGCTCCGGCGCTTGACCCCGGGGGACGCCTGCACACATTTTGCCATGCCGTTCCCAGGCGTTGGATGGTGATGGGGGTGACCCAAGCTGCCGGGCTTTCGCTTCGTTGGTTCCGAGATCAGTTTTTAGCAGCCACCAGCGGGCACACTGATTCCTATGACAAGCTCACCGCCGAAGCGGCGAAGGCTCCTCCGGGAAGTGATGGTCTGCTCTGGGCCCCTTACCTGATGGGCGAACGCACTCCTTACCTCGACCCAACTGCACGCGGGATGTTAGTTGGCTTGACGGCGTCCCATACGCGGGCTCACGTAATTCGGGCGATCCTCGAAGGAGTCGCTTTCAGCTTGCGCGATACTTTCACGATTTTTCAGGAAATCGGAGTTCCTGTGAAGACGATTCGCCTGGGCGGTGGTGGCGCGCGATCACCGCTTTGGCGGCAAATTCAAGCGGACGTCTATGGACAACAAGTCGACACTGTCGAGGCGGAAGAAGGCGCCGCCTATGGAGCCGCAATCCTGGCGGGAGTCGGCGCAAAAGCGTGGACGTCGGTTGACGCTGCCTGCGGCGCAGTAGTCCGAGTTAGTGGAAGCACAACTCCGACTTCCGCGGACTCGCTTGTTATGGACAAGGCCTATGCGATGTATCGCCGCATATATCCCGCGATGAAGTCCATCCTAAATTGATAGCTGCTGCGGCATGATCACTATTTTGAAAGTGGGCGCATCCAAGCTGCTAACCTTTGCTTTTGACGAAAATGAGATCGTTAAGAAGCGTTTTCTGTGCGAGCGTTTCGAACAACTGACGGTTGACATGCTGCCGGGTGTTCGATAGAAGTTGTCAGCGGGTTTCTCTACCTCTTCAGTGTTACCGGCTCATGAAGTCGGGCAGGAATAGCCAAAAAAATCGTCGAAGCAGTGCACTCTACAGATCGGTGAGGGACAACGAGCAATGACGTCACTGTTGACGACCTATGTGGCAACCCGGCTTGTACATCTTTCTTCCGTCGATGTAGTGATTGTGGTTTTTTATTTTGCCCTGGTGCTCTCCATCGGATGGTACTTAAGGGGACGGGCGAACACCGGCGAAGATTTCTTCATGGCCGGCCGCGAGATGACGGCATGGGTCGCCGGTCTCAGTTTTCTCTCCGCCAATCTCGGAGCGCTCGAATTGATGGGCTGGGCGGGTTCCGCCTACCAGTACGGCATTCTGGCGACGCACTGGTATTGGATCGGCGCCATCCCGGCGATGCTGTTTTTGGCGCTGGTCATGATGCCGTTCTACTACATTTCCAGGACCCACTCTGTGCCGGGATATTTGAAACTTCGTTTCGGCGAGCCCGCCCGCGCCATGTCCGCGCTTTCGTTCGCCTTCATGACTGTACTGATGAGCGGCGTCAACATGTTTGCCATGGCCAAGGTCATGCAGATTGTGCTGGGATGGGACATTAATTTCAGCATCTGGGTCTCGTCGCTGACGGTGGCCATTTACGTCACGCTGGGCGGCCTGCGCTCGGCAATCTTTAATGAAGTGCTGCAGTTCTTCCTCATCTGGGCCGGTGCGCTGCTGATTCCGATCCTTGGATTGTACGAAGCCGGCGGGTGGACGAACCTGAAGCTGCAGATTGCGCAGAGAACCTCGGAACAGTACGTCCATCTTTGGTCCGGATTAGGCTCATTCACCACCAATCCCATGGGAATCCATTGGACCGGGATTGTGTTCGGCCTCGGCGCGATTATCTCGATGGGCTATTGGACGACGGACTTCCTCGTCGTGCAGCGCATTCTCGCCGCGAAAGATATTCGCAGCGCAGAAATGGCGCCCATTATCGGCGCCGGATTCAAGATGATGGTTCCCTTCATCGTGATCCTGCCCGGCCTACTGGGCTTGGCCTTGCTGCCCGAGAAGCTGGTCCCGGAGTCGGTGGCTGCGGTAACTGGAGGCCACAGCTACAACGACGTTCTCCCGCTCATGCTCGCCAGGTATTGCGGCCACGGGCTGCTCGGCCTTGGAGTTACGGCGCTGATCGCGGGCTTCATGTCTGGAATGGCGGGCAATGTCAGCGCATTCACAACTGTCTGGACGTACGATATCTACCGACCGCTGATCAATAGCAAAGGCAGCGATCATCATTATGTGAACATGGGACGATGGACCACGATCATCGGCGTGCTAATCAGCGTAGGTACTGCGTATCTGGTAATGCAGTTCGCCAGCATCATGGATTACGTGCAGGCATTGTTCAGCTTCTTCATCGCCCCGCTATTCGGTACTGTCGTACTCGGAATGCTCTGGAAGCGGGCGACCGGCCCTGGCGGATTCTGGGGATTACTCTGCGGCACTCTCTCGTCGATTGGTATGTGGACTTGGGTAAAACTCGATCCTTCGGCGCTGCGTTATGTGGCACTCTCTCCCCACGCCAAAGGCCTTGCCCAGGACATGTATCAGGCACTCTGGTCTTTTATAGTTTGCGTGACAGTGACCGTGGTGGTGAGTCTGGCGACGAAACCCATGCCCGACGGCGAATTGACCGGCCTGGTGTATGGGTTGACGAAAGTTCCGTCCGTCGGGGATGTCCCGCTCTATCAGAAGCCTCTTTTCTGGGCGGCGGTGGTGACTGTCATTTTCTTCATACTGAACTTTATTTTCTGGTAAACGATTTTCTGCGTAAATGGAGGCAAGCAGCATGATTTCCATCTGGTTTTTCATCGGCATTTCTCTGGCCGTGAATGGCGCACTGATCCTCGCTGCGGGAATTTACCAGCTGGTAAATCCTCCAGCCGATCCTGGCGTGGTCCTCTACCGCTTGCACGCCAATGTATGGTGGGGAGCGGCATTGCTGGTGTTCGGTCTCATTTATTGTTTCAAATTCGCGCCGGGGCGGCAGCACTAGAAACCCGTGGCGTAGGGCAGATTCGTATCAGGGCATGCCTTCAGGCATGCCGGAAGTTCTGCCTTATCAACTGCGCCTTTAGGCGCTCGCTCTGGGACGGCGAGTGAACCCGGCCCTGAAGGGGCGTCGAATTCTGTACGAATTGGGGTATCGCTGAAGCGATACCCTGATACAAATCTCGCGAACACGGCACCCTGCGAGCCAAAGCTATTTCAGGTTGACCGCTTCTTTCAGCGGCAGACTCTGCGAGGAACCGCCCACCAGGAAGGTGTAGTCTCCAGGAACCAGCTGCCAGGCGTTTCGCTCAACGTCGAAGATGGATAGATACAGAGCGTCTAACTCCATCTTTACCTCTTTACTCTCTCCCGCATTCAGTTTGACTTTACTCCAGCCCACCAGCCGCTTTGGCGGCTCCCCGGCGCTTTCCGGCAGCGCAGCGTAAACCTCGGCAACCTCAGATCCAGCCCGTGCGCCAGTGTTCGTCACCCTGAAACTCACCTGAACACTCTTTCCAGGAGTAACTTTGAGATCGGAATAGTTGTAACTGGTGTAAGAGAGACCGTGGCCGAAGGGGAATAAAACCTGTTTTCGCTCAGCGTCGTACCACTTGTATCCGACCTTCAGCCCCTCGTCATAAGTTACTTGGAACGGCGGCAGGCCCGTCGCAATCTTTTTCCAAGCCTCGGGCTCGCCATGTGTCGTGGACGCATCGGGAGGCTTCACGAGGGTCGGATGCGGCAGATCGGCCTCGCTCTTTGGAAACGTAATCGGCAGTTTTGCGCTCGGGTTCACTTCGCCGAAGAGCACACGGGCGACCGCGTCGGCCCCCCGGCTGCCGGCGTACCACGCTTCAAGGATGCCGCTCACTTGATCGGCCCAGGGCATGGTTACAGGGCTGCCCGTCTCTAGCACCACGATCGTGTGCGGATTCGCGGCCGCGACCTTGGCAATCAAATCATCCTGGCGATCGGGAAGCGAGAGGTTATCGAGATCCATTCCCTCGCTCTCCCACTGGTACGCGAAGACGATGGCCACGTCAGCCGTCTTCGCCAAAGCGGCCGCCGTTGCTGGATCAGTACCCGGGTCGTACTGAACATTCGCGTGCGGGGCCGCAGCCCTGATGGCTTTCAGTGGCGACGTGGGAAACCATATATGAGCCTGCCAGGCAGGTTTGCCTTTCCCCGACGGCATGATCGCGTTGCCTCCCGGCGGATCAACCTGGGCTGAGCCTCCGCCCGAGATCATGCCGACGTCGGCGTGCCCGCCGATTACAGCAATGCTGGCAGCCTTGGAAACTTCGAGCGGCAGTTGCGAGTGCTCGTTTCTGAGCAGCACGATGCTTTGTTCCGCAATCTTTTGCGCGACCTCGAAACCGCCTTCCACATCCACCACACTTTTTTCCGGAGGATCATCAATAACGCCGCTAGCAAACATCGACCGTAGTATGCGGCGAACATGCTCATCCAGTTCAGCCTTTGGAACCTTGCCCGATTCCACCGCCTTCTTCATGGTTTCGCCGTAAAAGATTTCACCGGGTTCCTCATGGTCCAATCCGGCGGCGGACGCCTTCGCGGTACTGTGCGTTGCCTGCCAGTCCGACACGACAAATCCCTTGAAGCCCCAGTCTTTCTCCAAGACATCGGTCAACAGATACTTGTTTTCACACGCATAATCACCATTCACCCGGTTGTAAGAACACATCACCGCGGCAACGTTGGACTCGCGCAATCCAATCTCAAAGGCCAGCAGATCGCTTTCTCTCATCGACCGCTTATCAATGTTGACGTTGACGGCGTTGCGTCCGCTCTCCTGATCATTGAGCGCATAGTGTTTTATGTCGCCGATAACGTGTTGCGCCTGCTCTCCCTTCATGACCTGGCCGACCATCTTTCCCGCCAGGACGGGATCTTCGCCCATATATTCGAAGGTGCGTCCATTGCGCGGCTCGCGGGCCAGATTCACGCCCCCGCCCAAAGTCATGTTGTAGCCCTGAGCTCGTAACTCGCGCGCGATCAGAGCGCCATATTCATACGCCGCGTCCAGATCCCAACTTGCGGCACCGGCGAGATCGTCCGGCAACGCGGTAGAATATCTGCCATTCTCCCCGCTGTTCCTCACCCCATACGCCGCGTCCGACATCTGGATGGCAGGAATCCCCAAGCGGGGAATACCCACAACATATCCAGCGCCGCCATTCGATTTCACGGCCAGCGGACTGACCGGGCCGAGGCTGGCCATGCCGGTCCCATGCAAAAGGGAAATCTTTTCATCGAGCGTCATCTCCTTCACCACCAGCGCCGCCCGCTCATCCGGAGAAAGGCGGCTATTCATCCAGGGCAGCGTCTTATGTTCCGAGCCGGTCTGCGCGGAAGCCGGCAACAGCGCGAGACTGAAGAGCGCAATGCCGAGCGACAGTGAGTTCATACGGAGTGAGCGTAGGTGCAAGTTCATAAAGCTTCCCCCTGCCAACGATAACGAGTACAGTCTTTAATCTGGTACCTTGTCAAGAAGAATATCGATTTTCTAAACGAATTTAGGACACCGGGAAATTGCGCGAGTCGTCTCGGCAGCGAATCCGAATTCCACATTTTTTATTATGCTTTTGGCACAGTTGGATTTGTGAGAACGAAATCCTGAGACTTCACGCTTGCCAGTCTAATCTCTCGGAAGAGATGCAGGTTGGACGACATCACCACCCCGGGGCTGAGATGGACAGTCAGCGGGAAAGGCGCCTTGCTGGTCAGATTGTCCACCATGAGCCGAACCGCCATTTGGCCCTGGCGATGTGGTTGTTGATAGATAGAGGCCGTGATGGTCCCTTTTTTAAAGTAGGGGGACATCTCCGCGAAAAGATCCGTCGTTATCAATTTAGTTTTTCCGGCAAGGCCGCGCGCGCCGAGTGCGCGGCAGACGGGAAGGCAGTTGACGGTATTCACATAAAGTCCTGCGAGAGTCGGATTGTGACCGAGAAGGTCAAACGTCTTTTGAAAACTTTCGTCTTCGTCCTCGTGCCCTTCGATCACACCGGCGATCTTGCCGCCGGGGCAGTGCTGCGGAAACGCGTCCGAAAAACCATCGGTTTTCTTGCGATGGTCTTCGGTATTCAGCATACCGGCAACCACGGCCACTCTGGAGCCTGGCGGCACAAACTTTCCCATCAACTCCCCTGCCAGCCGGCCGTTCAGCCACGGCTCTACGCAAACGATGCTCGACCGCCGGCTTTCGGGGGCATCGGTCGACACACAAACTACGCGGATGCCTTTTTCTTCCGCGTCGTCGATGAGAGGCGCGAGACGTTGCGGGTTTCCTGCCGTGAGAATGATTCCGTCGACGCCGCTCTTCACGAGTTCCTTGAACGCCTTGGCATCTCCCTCCCCGAGCGCGCGAATCGGGCGGTTTACAAACTGCGCGCCAAGCTGTGCAGCACGACGAGCTTCGTCCAGGACTCCGCTCCAAAGCTGATCATAGAAAAAATGGATTTCTCGAGGTATGCAGACTCCAATCCGAAAGCTAGCCTTGGACACCGACAAAGCGCGCGCCGCCAGGTTCGGCGTATAGGATATTTGTCGCGCAATCTGCAGTATCCGCTCGCGCGTAGATTCGTTGATCCCGTCGCGCCCATGCAAGGCGCGATCCACCGTCCCGATCGAGACGTTAGCCAGTTCGGCGATCAAATGGATTCCGCGTCTTTTCTTCTTCTTCACGCCCTGACACACGTTTTACTGAGCGGATCATACAACTTATCGTGATCGAGCGCGTGAGAAAAAAGGCGGAATTTCCGTATCGTGTACGTTGACGGTGCTATACTTCATCGCGCCTTAACATCGAGCCCTAGTTTCAAATCATACTGCCGTGAGGAGTGCCGCCCCCATGCACGAAAATAGTATTCAAATGTCTGCGATGCTGATCGTTGTCCTGTTTGTGGCAGTAGTCAATTCGGTTGCGCAAAGCGCGGACCCTGCGAGTGCCCTGCCCTATCTGAATCCCTCATTGCCAACGAATGAGCGGGTTGACGATCTCGTCGCCCGGATGACGCTCGAGGAGAAGGCATCTCAACTGGTGAACCAGGCGCGAGCGATCCCGCGACTGCAGGTTCCCGCCTATGACTGGTGGAGTGAAGCCCTGCATGGAGTCGCCAACGCTGGAACCGCCACTGTGTTTCCGGAGCCGATTGGACTCGCGGCAACCTTCGACGTTCCCTTGATCCATGAGATGGCGGTCGTTATCAGCACGGAAGCGCGAGCGAAACATAACCAGGCGGTACGCGCCAGCCGGCGGGACATCATGGAGGGCCTGGATTTCTGGTCGCCGAATATTAATATCTTCCGCGATCCGCGCTGGGGACGCGGGCAGGAAACCTATGGCGAGGACCCGTTTCTCACGGGGCGGATGGGGGTCGCCTTCGTTACCGGGATGCAAGGCGACGACCCGAAGTATTTTCGGGTGATCTCTACCCCCAAGCATTTTGCGGTGCATAGCGGGCCGGAGCCGTCGCGGCACACCATCAACGTCGAGGTGTCGAAGCACGACATGGAGGACACTTATCTGCCCGCCTTCCGCGCCGCCGTTATTGAGGGGAAGGCGCAATCGGTGATGTGCGCTTACAACCGGATCAACGGCGAACCCGCCTGCGCCAACACCTTTCTGCTCAAAGATCAATTGCGTGGCGCTTGGAAGTTCAATGGATATGTAGTGTCCGACTGCGATGCCATCGTTGACGTCTTCAAAGGCCACCAGTTCACCAGGAGCATGGCCGAAGCCGCCGCGGTTTCGATGAAGACGGGCATGGACAATGAATGCGCGGACTTCTTCACCAAGGCAAAAGACAATTCGGACTATGTGAAGTATTTGGACGCAGTGAAGCAAGGTCTTCTGAGTGAAAAAGATATCGATGTTGCGCTGAAACGCCTGTTCACGGCTCGCTTCCGGCTGGGATTGTTCGATCCTCCCGCGATGGTGAAGTATTCGCAGACGCCGGATTCGGAAGTCGACAGCGAGGCGCACCGCGCACTCGCACTGAAGCTGGCGCGGGAGTCGATCGTGCTGCTGAAAAATAACGGTGTGCTTCCGTTGAATCCGGACGCCCGGAAGATTGCAGTCTTCGGGCCGCTCGCCGAATCGGTCAGCATGCTGCATGGCAACTACAGCGGTACGGCTTCACGCGCGACCACCGCGCTGGATGGCATCCGCAAGCAGTTCGCCGCTGCCCAGGTCACCTTTTCACCGGGAATGAACTTCCTGCGACAACCAACGGTCGTGCCCACAGCCGTGCTCTCGACCGGCGACGGTCAAGCCGGTTTGAAGGGAAAATATTTTTCCGGCGAGAATTTTGCGGGCACGCCACAGGTGGTCCGCGTGGACAAGACGGTGGATGTTCAACTTTTCAATCAGGATCCATCCGCGCTTGCCCCGCCCTCCAGCATGAAGGACTTCTCGGTGCGATGGACAGGCTTTCTGACACCCGCCGAGTCGGGTACTTACGAGATCGGTCTCGCTGGTTCCATGAACCAACTTTGGCTCGATGGCCAACTGATTGTGGATGACCTTGCGCTGCACGATCCCACACCCACGACCAAGACACTCCAACTCGAGAAGGGGCATCGTTACGCCTTGAAACTCCAATACCTGCGCGGGGGTGTTGGTACGAAGCTGGTATGGATGAATCGTATCTCCGATCCGATTGCCGAAGCGGTTGCTGCGGCGAAGGAAGCGGATGTGGTCGTCGCGGTAGTCGGCATCACCTCCCAGCTTGAGGGCGAGGAAATGAAGGTGGACGTGTCCGGCTTTAAGGGAGGGGACCGAACCAGCCTCGATCTGCCAAAAGAGGAAGAGGATCTTCTAGAAGCGCTGAAGGTGACTGGCAAGCCGCTCGTCGTTGTTCTGATGAACGGCAGCGCACTATCGGTGAATTGGGCAAATGAACATGCGGATGCCATTCTCGACGCTTGGTACTCAGGCGAGGAAGGCGGAACTGCCATTGCCCAAACACTGGCGGGAGTGAATAATCCGGCGGGCCGCCTGCCGGTCACGTTTTACAAGAGCGTCGAGCAGTTGCCCGTATTCGAAGACTACTCGATGAAGAACCGGACTTACCGCTATTTTGAAGGCCAACCTCTTTATGCTTTCGGCTATGGACTTAGTTACTCGAAATTTGAGTACAGCAATTTGAAGCTCTCTACAACGAATCTGAAGGCAGGCGATTCCCTCAGTGTGGACGCGGATGTAAGGAACGCGAGTCAGCGCGAAGGTGACGAAGTCGTGGAGCTATACGTAAGTTTTCCAAAGTCTCCAGTCGCGCCGATTCGCGCGCTGCGTGGGTTCATGCGGATGCCTCTCGGTGCCGGCGAAACCAAGCATGTCCACTTCACACTGGATGCCCGGGATTTGAGCGAAGTGAACGAAAAGGGAGATCGAATTGTCGCCGAGGGGGCCTATCGCATTAGCGTCGGAGGAAGCCAGCCGGGAACAGCTCCACTGGCGGGGGAGTTTAGGATCGCGGGCATCCAAAAACTGCCGGAGTAACAACGTTGTTGAGCAGAGATCCAGTTAGCATAGGCCTGTGAGCACCCAGAAACGAATTGGCCTGGCGCGAGCGCTTTCCAAAATGGGCTGTTGCTCGCGATCTCAGGCGGCTGTTTTGATTCGTGCTGGACGTGTCACTGTGAATGAGCGGATCGTTCGGGATCCAGAACGCCCGGCGCGGGTGCCTCAGGACCGGATTGAGGTTGACGGTTCGCCGCTCGACAAACAGCCGGGGATCTACCTCATCATGAATAAACCGCGCGGCGTGGTGACGACCGCGTCCGATGAGAAAGGGCGCGAGACGGTTTACGATCTGTTGGAGCCGGGGTTGCCGTGGGTTGGTCCCGTAGGCCGGTTGGATAAGGCGAGCGAAGGGCTGCTGCTATTCACCAACGATTCGGAGTGGGCGGCGAAGATCACCGATCCAGCCAGTCATCTGGACAAGAAATATCACGTGCAGGTGGACCGCATTGCGGATGACGATCTTCTGGCAAGAATCACTCGAGGTTGCGCGGTTGACGGTGACTCGATTGACGGCAGCTCTCTTGAGCGCGTCCCCGACGAACATTTGCGCGCCAAGGGAGCACGCCTTCTTCGGCACGGCGATAAGAATAGCTGGCTGGAGATTACGTTGGACGAAGGCAAGAACCGGCAGATTCGGCGTCTACTCGAAGCGCAAGGGGTTCGAGTATTGCGTCTGGTGCGAGTGTCGATCGGGCCGCTCGAACTAGGCAATCTGAAGAAGGGATCAGTGAGACGGTTAACGGCGGAGGAAAAGAAGGCCATCGATAGGGCGCTTCTCTGAAGATCACAGCGGATTTCCTACGAAGAGAGGCCCCGTGTTTCCAGGTAGTCCTTTGCCTGGCGAAGCACCTTGCGCTCGTTGCTGTAGGCAAGCTGGCTGGTCGCGTCGGCGAGTGGTACCCAGAGAGCTCGTTTGACCTCGATCCGCATCTCGGAAGCGAGGTTGTCGATTTCGCCAGAGACATAGCGCATCAGGTAGAAGCTCACAATCTTGAAAATGCGTTTGCCGTCGCCCCAGGTGCGGACGTAGACATACTTGTTATCCGTGAGTTTAGTGACCGGTTCGGCCACGACGCCAGTCTCTTCCAGTACTTCGCGTACAGCGGCAGCCTGCGGTTTTTCGCCCGGATCTACCAAGCCTTTGGGGAGAGTTAATACGGCACGGCTCCGCTTGCGCGGCGTTTTCGCAGATGCAGGTTTGGGAGTTTCCTTCTGCGGCTCATCTTTCCGCGGCTCAATCAGGGCGACGTGCCAGATTCCCGAAATCTGCCGAAGCACGACGCCGCCTGATGAAATTTCCCGCTCCATCACACTTCCCTCAAGCCCCGATCCTCCGCCTCAGTGCCTGAAGGCGCTTCTACGACGCTACGCTTGCGGCATGCCTGAACAGGCTGCGGAAAAATGAACCAAGGTAGTAATTTCGCCGCTTTTTGAGTCGAAAACACTACCGTAAGTCATTGAATCTCGGTTCGAGAGAGTGCTCGGATTACCAACTTGAGTCATTTTTCCGCAGCCGGTGAAGGCATGCCCTGACACGAACCGTACTCGCACCACAGTGCTAGCGGACACAGCATCAGGGAGTCCCGAGCTTCCCAGTCTCTTCCCGAATGCGCTGCCAGGCGCGCTCCACATGGCGAGCCTGAGTGTTGGTTTGGCCGACGCAGAATCGAAGCGTGAATCTGCCATCGAGCTTGGTATGCGTGAGGTATAGGCCGCCGCTGCCATTCAACCGCTCCATCAGGAATTGATTGGCATGATCCTGGTTCGCACGATCCTGGTCCGCACGATTTTGTTCCGCACGATCTGCCGCGCGCAACCGGAAGCAGACAAGGTTGAGTTGCGCGGGCGCGGCGAGTTCGAAGCGCGAGTCGTCGCGCACCCAGGCGGCGAATCGCTGGGCCAGGCGCACGTGCTCGCGGATGTGGTGCTGCAGGCCTTCGATCCCGTAATGCCGGATCACAAACCAAAGCTTGAGCGAACGGAAACGGCGCCCGAGTTGGATGTGCCAGTCGCGATAATCAATGACCGCGCCGGATTCCGTCGCCTGGTTGCGCAGATACTCCGGCAGGACGGAAAGGGTTTGGATCAGGTGCTTCCGGTCGGCGACGTAGAAGACGTTGCAATCGAAGTTGGTGAACATCCACTTGTGCGGATTGAAGCAGTAGCTGTCGGCGAATTCCGCGCCATCGTGGATGAAACGGAACTCCGGGCAGAGCGCGGCCGTGCCGCTCATCGCAGCATCCACGTGCAGCCAGAGATTGTGGTCGCGGCAGACGCGGGCGATTTCGCGGACGGGATCGATCGCGTTAGAAGACGTCGTCCCCACGGTTGCACAGACGAAGCAGGGAATCAGGCCAGCCTTCATGTCCGACTCGATCTGGCGTGCCAGCGCTTCGGGGCGCATGGCGAAGTCCTTGTCCACTTCGATTTGGAGGAGGTTGTCCGAGCCCATGCCAGCGATCTTCATTGCTTTTTCGATCGAGGAGTGAGTTTGCGTGGAGCAATAGGCGGTCAGGCGTCCATCGCACCCTTTGCGATTGCTGGCGAAACTTGTTGTACGCTCGCGGGCGGCTAGCAGAGCGCAGAGCGAGGCGCTCGATGCCGTGTCCTGAATCACCCCGCCACCTGCGTTGCTGGTGGAAAGAAATTTTTCGGGCAGGCCCAGCATGGGGACCAGCCAATCGAGCACGTGCGTTTCAAGTTCGGTGCACGCCGGACTCGTGGACCAAAGCATGCCTTGCACGCCCAGTCCGGAGGAAAGCAGATCGCCAAGAATGGCCGGCCCGGAGGCGTTCGCCGGAAAGTAGGCGTAGAAGTTGGGCGACTGCCAGTGCGTGATGCCCGGAAGGATGACGCGCTCAATCTCGCCAAGAATCTGATCGAAGGCTTCACCCTGCTCCGGCGCATTTGGTGGCAGCTTCGAGCGAATTTCTCCCGGCTGCACGCGCGACAAAACCGGAAAGCTTTCGATGCGGGAATGGTAGTCGGCGATCCAGTCCACGACGGCGTGGCCCTGGCGGCGGAACTCTTCGGGAGACATGTGGAATGACTTGGGTTCGGACATGGGGACCGGCAATCTGTAATTTGTGATTTGTAATTGGCAATTTGAAACCCAATGCAATTAAATTACAAATCGCAAATTACAAATGTCCGTAGAAGACACGCGTTTTGTATTCGAAGTCAACCGCGTTATCTCTGGCATGCGCGCGAAAGATCCGCTGGAGTTCCCGCATCATGGGCTCGTAACTGGGATGACCCTCGAGCGGCGCATATGAAGAAGACCACAGTCGTCCGGCGAGTCCTTCATAGTCAAAGTGCTGGCGCAAGCTGTAGACACGCTCCGCGGACAGCGCGGGCGCAAAAAACTCATGGATCATGGCGGTCGTGCGTTCGTGGCGCACTTCTTTATAGTCTGTGCCGTAAGTCAGCAGCAGTTGCTCATAGTCTCGCAGAAAAGGCGTAGTCGTGGTCTCGCGCTCGTTCCAGGTCAAGACGCACCATCCATCTGGCCGCAGAATGCGGACGAATTCGGCACGGGCGCGCGGCAGGTCGAACCAGTGGGCGGCCTGGGCGGCGGTGACGAAGTCCACGGAAGCGGATCGCAGCGTCGTCTCCTCAGCCGTTCCTTCGACGGACACCAGCCGGTTGGATTCGATCGATTCGAGCTGACGAATACCCATTTCGCGCATTGCCGCATTGGGTTCGACGGCAAAAACGGAATTGCCATTTTCCAAAAGGAGGCGGGTAAACGCTCCTGTGCCGGAAGCGATGTCGGCGACGACGTGACTCGGCCGCAGTCCGCACTCGTCGCGAAGCAGGTCCAGAACTTCACGCGGATATCCCGGGCGATAGCGGACGTAGTTCTCCACCCGATCGGAAAAACGCGCCGTTGGCGACTGAGTCATCGCTCTTTAGTGTAACGCGTTCAACTGGCGGCTCCCGCGGCACGGTACAATCTTCGTTTTGACGGATTGTCCGAAGCTGGCGCCGGAATTATGTCAGAAGACCGTGTACGCGGAGTTCTCGAGAACGGAACGCCGGGCGTCGGGGATGCGGCGCCGGACTTCGAGCTGCCGGCGCTGATTGCGGGCGTGAGGAAGCCATTGCGTCTGAGCGCGTATCGCGGAGAGAAAAGTGTGGTGCTGGCGTTCTATCCGTTTAACTGGCAAGAAATCAGCGCGAGCCAGTTGGTCAGCTACCAGGCGCAACGTCCGCGAGTGCTGGCGAGCAATGCGGAAATCGTGACCGTTACGGTGGATTCCGTTATGAACACTACGGCCTGGGAACGCGTGATTGGCCCCTTCGACTTTCCGATGTGCAGCGATTTCTGGCCGCACGGGGATGTCTCGGAGCGCTACGGTGTTTTGCGGAAGTCGGGAGAAGGTGCGGGAGCGAGCGAACGGGCGGTGTTCGTAGTGGATCGCGGCGGCAGCGTCGTATTCCGCAAGACCTACGCCGAGGACCGCGTTGCGCCGGTGGACGAGGTTCTCACGGTGCTGGAAAAAATCTGAATTAGTCTTTCTACATTCTGACAAGTCTACATTTCTTACAAGGAGCTCCATGAAAGTTCTCTCGGCTGCGTTTCTGTTCTTCGTGCTGATTGGTTCGAACCTGCAAGCGTTTGATCAACCTGGTAAAGATCATGGTAAAGATCAAGCTGGTAAAGATAACAATAACAATAAAGATAAGAATAAGGTCCAGTCCGAGAGCGCGGCCATCAGTGGGTTCCGCGATGCAGCCGGCGAGCGCGAAGTCGAAAAGACGTTCATGGCTGTGCCCGATCCCAAAATGGCGGAGGAGCATCTGCGCATTCTGACGCAAGCGCCGCACATCGCCGGATCTCCGGAAGACAAAGCGACCGCCGAGTACGTGGCGAAGAAGTTTCGCGATGCCGGCCTGGACACCGAGATTGTCGAATATAAAGTGTGGCTGAACTATCCCACGGAGATTCGCGTGGACCTCACCGCGCCGGACGGGGTGGAGATGCACGGGCCGCGGCGCGAGCATGTTGAGGGCGATTCGTTAGCGGATGATCCGCGCGTCGTCACCGCTTACAACGGGATGTCGCCATCAGGCGATGCCGAAGCCGAGGTTGTCTATGCGAACTACGGATCGCCCGCTGACTTTGACAAGCTGAAAGAAATGAACGTCGATGTGCGCGGCAAGATCGTCATTGTCCGTTACGGTGAGAATTTTCGCGGCGTGAAAGAATTCGTGGCGCAGGAACGCGGGGCGGCGGCGGTCATCATTTATTCTGACCCGAAAGACGATGGCTACTTTCGCGGCGACGCCTATCCGAAAGGGCCGTGGCGTCCGGCGAGCGGGGTGCAGCGGGGATCGGTCGGATACATGTTCCAGTTTCCCGGAGACCCGACTACACCAGGAGTGGCGTCGACTCCAAGTCTGCCCGATTCCAAGCGCGTTTCTCCTGCCGAATCCGAGCAGCTGCCGAAGATTCCCGTGACTCCTCTTTCTTATGCCGATGCCGCGCCGATTCTCGAGCACCTCGGCGGGCCGCTCTCGCCGCGCGAGTGGCAGGGAGCGCTGCCCTTCACCTACCACGTTGGTCCGGGCCCCGCGAAAGTGAAGATGCACCTTAAGCAGGATTACCAGTTCCGCACCATTTGGGATGTCATTGGCAAAATTCGGGGAGCGTCTTCGCCCGATGAGTGGGTGGTAGCAGGCAATCATCGCGATGCCTGGGTGTATGGAGCTGTGGATCCGAACAGCGGCACGGCGGCGATGCTGGAGACGGTGCACGGGTTGGGCGAGCTTCTGAAGTCGGGCTGGAAGCCCAAGCGGACGATTGTCTTCGGAAGCTGGGACGCGGAAGAGGAAGGACTGATCGGTTCCACCGAGTGGGGCGAAGATCATGCGCAGGAACTGGGGAACGCCGACGCCTATTTCAACATGGACGTGGCGGTATCGGGCAAGAAGTTTGGCGCCTCCGGAGTGCCCAGTTTGAAAGAGTTTATCCGCGAGATTGCGAAGGCGGTGCCTTCGCCGCAAGGCGGAACGGTATACGACACGTGGAAGAAGACCAGCCAGCCCGGTCCCGAAAACTCCCGGCCGCAGGAAACCAGCACCTTCCGTCCACCGCCGGCGGCGCCGCACAGCGATGTGCCAGTGGGAGACTTGGGCAGTGGCTCCGATTACACCGTGTTCCTGCAGCATCTGGGTGTGCCTTCTACCGATATCAGTTCGAGCGGCGATTACGGCGTATATCACTCTGCCTTCGATAACTTCAATTGGTTCAAGAAGTTCGGCGATCCCGACTTCCTCTATGAACAGCAGATGGCCCGCATCTACGGTTTGGAAGTGCTTCGCATGTCCAGCGCCGACGTGCTTCCCTACGATTACGAGAATTACGGCAAGGAAATTACGGTCTACCTCGATGCTGCCAGGAGCAAGAGTAAAGAGCGCTTCGGGGACAAGGCGCCTGACTTCTTAGCAGCCCTTGAAGGCGCGCGTCACCTGCAAGAAGCAGGCGCGAAGATGCTGCTAAAGCAACGGAAGGTGCTTGCGGCGACGGATCGCATGAACGTCAAGCTCCGGGAAGCGGAGCGGGCGCTATTGATTCCAGAGGGCTTACCGAACCGTCCGTGGTTTCGCCATGCCATCTACGCTCCGGGACAATACACAGGATATGCAGCAGTTGTCATTCCTGGGGTGAACGAGGCGATAGATCGCGGGGATTTACACCGGACCGAACAGCAAATCGCTGCGTTGGCGGCTGCCTTGAACCGAGCCGCTCTGGTTCTGGAGCAATATCGCTAGCCGCGGATGGGAGCCCGTGGTGAAACTCCAATCCTCTGCGCAAAAGTGGTCTCGGCGCCCCATTTGCCACCTCATTAGTTAGTAGGTTTGCCTTGCTACGGTCCACCATCGCTGCTTTGTACAAGTGTGCAAAAGTGAACATCTTTCGCAATCCCGATTTAGAGAAAATGTCTGGGCATAACCAGTCTTGCTCCTTGGCACGCCTTGATACGGGCTGGTTCTGGAACAATATCGCAAACCGCAGCGAGGGTTTTCCGCATCCAAGCTGCGAAAAGATAAAAGGGCTACACGAGCTTTATGGCACTGGCAAGGATCATCACCCGCTCGCAACCGTGTTCGCGACAGTTGGCGCTCGATCTGATTGCCCGTGGGTATGCGGTCGAAATCGTTTCTCCCGACTCGATCCCCGATAATTTTGCTGACCTGGAATTGCGGGTCGAAGAGGATCCCGGGAATCAGTTGGTGGCGAGCGTGGAAGCGCATAATGGCGAGCGTACGGCGTCGCTTGAATTTGTGCATTATTTGAAAGCACCGATGCCGGACTTCATCCGCAGGACGCCGCCGGAGCCTCATGAAGCGGTTCACTTTCCGGAACCGCCCGTCAGCTTCAATGCCGAGCAGAGCGCTGAAGATGTGGAACTGGGTGCGGACGCTCCGCAACTAGCGCACGAACTAGCGCCCGAAACTGTTTCCCCGGCACCGGAAATTCCGCGCGATTCGAAACTCGACCCTGAACTTGCCCCCAAACCAAATTCGGAAGAGGTCGCTCCGCTGTTCTCGTCGCCCGATCCATTGCCGTCGCCGCCGGCCGATCCGCCAACCCATTCTGCATCGGCATCTTCAATGATTGCCCGGCCGGTAGCTCGCCCAGCCGCAGCTAGTCCAGTCATAACTGCCCCGATGACAGCCCTTTCGCGAAATGTCCGAACGCGGTGGCCGCAACCATTTGATCAGTCCTCGGGACCGTTCCGAAATGTCGCCCTCACATTGGCGAGCATGGTGCTGATGATGGCCTTAGGTCTCGGGTTCAGCATGCGCCGCGGTAATCAAACGGCCGTGCAGAATTCCGGAACCGCGCCGGCAGCTTCGATCAGCCATGCGTCGATCGTTCCCGAAAAAGACGCGGGAAAACATCAGGGACAAGTCTCGATGTTGCCAGTGTCGCCAGCAGCCAGAAAGCCGGAAGCGCATCCCGACCATGCGCCGAGACGATCGCCCGCCGCGAAGATTGACAATCCGACGGCCAAAGCTCCGGCTGAAGCTCCGACTCAAGCTCCGAATAAGACGATCGGGACCAGGGTTTCACGCGGGCACGGTGATAGCTGGATCGCGCGCGACACCGTCACCTATTTCGACCAGCGTTCTTTTGACCAGGCGGCATCGAGGACCAAGACCTCACAACCTTCCGCTAGTTGGCAGCCGATTTCGGGCAAACATGACGGTGTGATCGCAGAGAACACCGTCACTGTTCTCAACAGCAATCCAGCTCCGAAAGCGGCGAAGCCGGACTCCGGCATCAAGCGCTACTCAGATCTGAAGTAGCAATTCCCCAGGCAAATCGTGGTGAAGATTTTGCCGAGCGCGGGTCGTGCTACGTTCTCTGTACGAGACGCTCGGCCAGTTTGGCGTCGCACGGTATACTCGATTTTCTTTCGCCGGGAGCCTTGCCAGAGAGACATCAATGGACCCGCAGACGACCATCCAGTACGTGCTGCACGGCCTGCCCAGCGCAGCGGCGGCGACATTCCTCGCGCTTTTCCCCATCGTCAACCCGCTTGGGGGTATTCCGGTTTTCTTTACTCTTACCGCCAACTTCGCGCCGGAAGAACGCCGTCGCACCGCGTTGAAAACCGCCCTCTATGTAGTCGCGATCCTGGTCACCTTTATGTTCTTTGGCCGGTTCGTCCTCAACTTTTTTGGGATTTCGCTGCCCGTACTGAAAATTGCGGGCGGGCTGATAGTGGCGAATACGGCGTGGGGCATGGTGACAGGCTCCAGCCGCATGACGTCGGCGGAAAGCAGCGAGGCTCTAACCAAAGAAGACATTTCGCTTACGCCCATGGCCATGCCGATGCTGTCCGGACCGGGCTCGATCGGAGTCGTCATGGGACTTGCCGCCACCGCCGACCACTTTCTTTCTTACCTCGGGATGGTGATCGGAATCGTAGCGCTCGGCCTGACCGTCTATCTATTGCTGGTCCTGGGAGGTCCATTCGTCAAGCGCCTTGGCCCCGGCGCGGTGGGCGCGATCAACCGCATTTTCGGATTCCTGATCCTGGCGATTGCGGTGCAATTGGTGTGGAACGGGGTAGCCGACTTTAAAGGCTGAAGCGAGTGTAAGTAGGAGTCACAAGATGCCAACTCAGAAAGACACGCTGAAAGACCGCCTCGCCCGCTACCGCCAGATCAAGATCAGCATCATCGGCAGGAAGTCTGGGCAGACAATCTCCGTCCCCGTCTGGTTCGTGCTCGAAGGCGAGAAGCTCTACCTTTTGCCCGTGCGAGGCTCGGACACGCAGTGGTACAAGAACGTGCTCCAAAATCCGCAGATTCGGCTGGAAGCGCGGGGCGTGGACGCGACGTTTCGAGCCCTTCCCGTAAATAGTGCCAAGGCCGTCAAATCCGTGACTGAGAAATTTCGGGAGAAATATGGGGCGAAGGACGTGAAGAAGTATTATTCGAAATTTGATGTGGCGGTTGTGGTTCAATTGACCTGAACGGAATGCCGCCGAACGTTGACCTTCCCCTTGCCCCCACCTAACATGTCTAGCCAGTGGCCACGCCATCCCAACCCGTGGGTCAGACAGTTTCCCATTACCGCATCGTCAGCAAGATCGGCGGCGGGGGCATGGGTGTTGTCTACGAGGCCGAAGACCTCAAGCTCGGTCGCCACGTCGCCCTGAAATTCCTTCCCGGCGACCTCACCCACGACCCACAAGCTGTCAGCCGTTTCCAGAGAGAGGCCAAAGCAGCGTCCTCGCTGAACCATCCGAATATCTGCACGATCTACGAAATCGACGAAGCCGAGGACGAAGCTTTTATTGCCATGGAATTCATGGAAGGGCAGACGCTAAAGCATCGCATCGCCGGCAAGCCGCTGGCGATCGACGAAGTGCTCGTCTGGGGGCATCCAGATTGCGGACGCGCTCGGCGCCGCCCATAAGAAAGGAATCGTCCATCGGGACATCAAGCCTGCGAATATCTTTGTGACGAACCGAGGCCATGCGAAGATTCTGGACTTCGGGCTGGCGAAGCTCTACCCTGCAGCCGGCGGCGTTGCCACGAGGGCCCCGACAGTCGATTCGCTCACCAGACCAGGTGCTGCGATGGGAACCATCTCTTATATGTCGCCCGAACAGGTGCGCGCGAAGGAGATGGATTGCCGCACGGATTTGTTTTCCTTTGGAGTCGTGCTCTACGAGATGGTGACCGGGGTGCTTCCGTTTCGCGGAGAAACGTTCAGGTGGGATTTTCAAAGCAATTTTGGATCGCACGCAACTCCCGCCGGTCCGGCTGAATCCCGACGTGCCCCCGAAGCTCGAAGAGATCATCAATAAGGCGCTGGAGAAGGACCGCAAGCTGCGTTACCAAAGCGCCGCCGACATGCAAACGGACCTGCAACGGCTTAAGCGAGACACCAGTCGAGCCGCTGGCACGCATCGTCTTCAACACAGGAACAGGAAAAGACAAAAGAGCTGCCGTCGGAACGCCATAACCGAAATCCGTGGAAAGCCTACTACTTTGTCGCGGCCGCGGCGCTTGTTCTCGCAGTTGTGCGCAGCGTTTCTCTTCCGGCGCTCCTCCCTGCCGGAGCACCAGAGCAAAGAGTGGGAGCAACTGACATTCTTTACCGACTCCGTGGTGTATCCCACTCTATCCCCGGACGGAAGAATGCTCGCGTTCATTCGAGGAGACGATTCCTTCTTCAGACTGGAGACAGTCTACGTAAAGTTGTTGCCAGCAGGCGAGCCCGTCCAATTGAGCCACGATTCGAGGTCAAAACTGGCCCCGTCATTTTCTCCGGATAATTCGCGTATCTCGTATGGCATCGGCGCCCACCCTGGGAGATGTGGGAGGTACCTGTTCTCGGTGGCGAACCTCACATGCTGATGCCCAACGCTTCCTCGTTAACATGGATTGAAGGCGGAAAACGGCTGCTCTTCTCTGAGATTAAAGAAGGCCTGCATATGGCCGTAGTGACCACGGATGAGGATCGGGGGAATAGCCGCGATGTCTACGTGCCCGCTGGCCAACGCAGCATGGCCCATCATTCCTTACCTTTCGCCGGACGGCCGATGGGTACTTATTGTTGAGATGGACAGTCGAAGCGAAATTTTTCCCTGCCGGATCGTTCCATTCGATGGCTCAAATGTCGTTCGAGTCGTTGGCCCTCCCGATGGGGCGTGCCTTTCTGGCGCGTGGTCGCCAGATGGGAAATGGGTCTATCTGACAGCCAAGACGGATAACTTTCATATCTGGCGGCAGCGCTTTCCAGATGGAAAACCAGAGCAATTCACCTTTGGCCCAACATCTCAGGAAGGAATTGCGATGGCGCCTGACGGCAAGTCGCTCATTACTTCCGTCGGGTCGCAGGACCGCTCTGTATGGCTGCACGACAAAGACGGAGACCACCCGATCTCCTCCGAAGGGAACACTTGCGCCAAGCTTTTCTTCTGACGGACACAGTCTCTATTTCCTTATATCCATCGGACAAACCACTAACGACGAGTTGTGGGTCAAAGACCTGAAGAGCGGGAAAGAGGAGAGGATTTTGACGGCCTATCCGATGCGGAAGCGGCGCGTGTTGCAATACTTCAGTCATACTCCGCTATCGCGAGACGGAAAGAAGTTGCATTTGCCATGAAAGATCAGAGCGGCCATACCAACCTGTGGATTGCTCCAACCAGCCGTCGCTCGTCCCCGGTGCGCATCCCCTCTGCGGCCGTCGAAGATTTTCCCTTTTTTCTGCCGAACGGCGACCTTGTTTTTCGCGCGATTGAAGGCGGCTCGAACTTTCTCTATCGCATGAAGACCGATGGCACCGGCCGCCGCAAGATTACCTCGGAACGCATTCTGGATATCGTTCAGTGTCGCCGGACGGCCGCTGGGTTGTTGCCGGGTCGCCCAACTCCGACGAAGAGCATCCGGCCACCAAGGCGTTTCCTGTGGATGGCGGCGCATCGGTGCCCCTGTGCCTCGACTATTGCGTGTTCAGTTGGGATACGGCGGGAAAGTTCGTGTACTACTACATCGCACAATTGCACGAGAGCACTTACGTGCTACCCGTGCTGCCTGACACAGGCCTGCCGAAAATGCTCCCCGGAGACACCGCACGAATCGAGCGCGAGGCCAACGCCAAAACCATTACGGCAGTCCCCCAGGTCGTGCACTCGGCCGTAAGCCCCTCCCTCTACGCCTACACTCGTCAGACCACCCGCCGTAACCTCTATCGCATCCAGCTGCCATACTGACGCATTGCCATGCGCCGCTCGCCCGTCCTCGCGGTTGGATATGCCATTGGATTGGATATGATACCCGCATGTCCGCACTCCCCAGGCAGAGAGCCTCGAAACCGTTCATGATACTGGTGGCCGCAGTTGCGCTCCTTACTCTTGCCCACTCCTCCGGCCGCCGCCCAAACTAGCTACTTCACCGACTGGCCCGCCGGCACTTCTCCCGCCGAAGTCGGCAAACGCGTAGCCGAACATTTCGTCATCAGTCCTCATGCGGATCCCAAGCGCATTGTCTATCAGGAGGTCTGCACCTGGTACGGTGCGCTGACTTTCGCCGAGCTTTCTGGCGATAAGGGTCTTTCCGCAAAACTGATTCAGCGTTTCGATCCGCTAATGACGCCGGAGGGAGGCCGTCTCATCGGCCAAGACCGGCATGTGGACTTCACCGTCTTTGGCACGGTTCCACTGGAGATATATCTGCAGACTCGACTCATATTAAAGACCCAAAATACCTCGATCTGGGCAAGTCGTTCGCCGACCGGCAGTGGGAAAATCCCACGCCCGAGGGGCTGACCGGTGAAACCCGTTTCTGGATCGATGACATGTACATGATCACCATCGTCCAGGTGCAGGCGTTTCGTGCTACCGGAGATTCCAAATATCTCGATCGCGCCGCGCTCGAAATGGTGGCTTACCTCGACCAGTTGCAGCAACCGAACGGTCTGTTCTTCCACGCGCCCGATGCCCCCTTCTATTGGGGACGCGGCAATGGTTGGGTGGCCGCCGGTATGACCGAGTTACTGCGTGCGCTGCCCGCGGACCATCCCCGGCGCGCGCGTATTCTGGCGGCATACCGCAAGATGATGCAGGCGCTTTTGAGTTTCCAGGGCAAAGACGGCATGTGGAGGCAACTGGTTGACCATCCCGAGGCGTGGCCGGAAACTTCCTCCACTGGCATGTTCACTTTTGCATTGATCACCGGAGTAAAAAATGGATGGCTCGACCCCGCCACCTACGGCCCTGCAGCTCGCAAAGGATGGTTGGCGCTGGTCGGCTACATTGACCAGAACGCCGACGTGACCAGCGTCTCCGAAGGCACCGGCAAGAAAAATGATCTTGACTACTACCTCGCCCGCGCGCGCCGAACCGGCGATTTCCACGGCCAGGCCCCGGTGCTATGGTGCGCGTCGGCGCTGATGCGGTAGGCCCAGCCTTCCGATGGCAAACCACACAGTGGGTGCCCCATCCTTCGCGGCTTTTTGCGAAGGGTGCGCGGCAGACTGATCGCACCATGGGCTTCGTCTTTCACGCCGCGCGTCCCCGAAACGAAATCTTCCCCCAACCCTGATTCACCCGCACTGGCCCAGGCTCGTCGAGAAGATAGAAGCGATAACTGCTCCAGCGCCAATCCTCAGGTGTCTCCGTCAGACCTCGCTTCATCGGATTGCGGTGCATATAGCGTAGTTTCTCCACCCGCTTCTTCTCTGTCCAAACATTGAAATCATGGAAGCGAGTCTGCCAGAACGGCACACGCGCAGGCATCTCGCCAAACAGCTTGATCTGGTGCGGATCGCGCGGTTTCGTTTTCGGCAACAAGGCGCGAGCCGTGCGCTGCTTCAATACTTGCATCACCGTGGAAGGGGTTCCGACCTCGGGCTCGCTCAGTAGTAAGTGGATGTGTTCCGGCATTACGACATATCCCACCACCACGAAGCGGTAGCGCTGGCGAGTTTGTTCTAACACGGACAGGAACCGGTCACGGCTACGTGCGGAACGCAGAAGAGGCAGGCGGCGATAACAAGAGCACGTGATAAAGTGCAAGTGATCGGCACCGTAGTATCGATGCAGGCCGCGAGGCATGACAGGCATTATTTTTTCAGCAGCATCGCGGCCCACCCTTGCAAAAAACGCAAGGAGTAGGGGCACCCACGTTCTGATATGGGAAAAGAAAGAAAAGACTGTGGACAAGGGTGGGCCACCCGCCTAGAGATGCGGGAATCGGAGGGTGCTTATGCCAGCGACACGGACAACAGAGGCCGGACAAGTGAAGAAAAACATAGTGCTGGTGGCCGGATGGGTGATTCTTCTCCTTCTGGCCTCGCTTCTTCTTCCCCCGCTCGACTCCCGAGTTAATCCTGGTCCTCTTCTAGCTAAGAGCTTCATCGTTGCGACGATCGCTTTATCCATCTACACAGTGGTCGTAATGTTCGGCTACTTCAACCGATCTTGGCGTCGTGTGGGGCTGGTTCCTAATAGAGTCGAATACGCCACTTGGTTGGGGTTCCAGACCGCCCTCTTCTTGGTGGTGTTTGTCTGGATTCTCAAAGCTCTGATACTCGCGGTGGCGCATCGTTTCGGGTTCTTGCCCTAGGAGGATTTTTTCGCGGGTGGGCCACATCTAACGGCGAAGTATAGCGCGCGTTGTCTTTTACCTTGAGCAAAACAACTGGGGGTGCGCCATTTCTCGCGCTTTTCGAGAAGTGGTCTCCCGGCTCATTCCCCCAATATCTTCCTCTCTTCCGACATCAACTTCCGCAGCGCCCGATTGATTCTCGTCTGGTAGCCTCGTCCCTGCCGTTGGAACCATGCCAGAACGTCGGCATCCAGACGCAACGTCACTGCCTTCTTGATCGGCCGATAGTATCCCAGCCACTCCGGCGTCGGTCCCTGCGGAAGCTTTCGCCCGCCCGCGGAAGCCTGCAACCGGGCAACCTTCCCGCGCCGCTTAACTCGTTTCCGTTGTTTCATATGCGTTCATTATATGTATATAGTAGTACGTACAATATAGCAAGTATAATGTTCCACGTGAAACATATCTCCATTTTGCAAAACAGGATGGCGGCCACCCGAGTTACTTCAGGGTTACCAGCTTCTCCACCAGCTCCGAGTAGTCCTTCTTCTCGAGCCCGTGAACTTGCTTGTTGTACTCGTCCACTTTGGCGGAGTAGTTCATGGAGCAGAACTTCGGTCCGCACATGGAGCAGAAGGCGGCGGTTTGTAGTAATCGTCGGGGAGCGTCTCGTCGTGCATGGAGCGCGCGGTTTCGGGATCGAGCGAGAGCGCGAACTGCTTCTCCCAGTCGAAGGTGTAGCGGGCATAGCTCAGGGCGTCGTCGCGGTCGCGGGCGCCGGGACGATGGCGGGCGATGTCGGCGGCGTGGGCGGCGATCTTGTAGGCGATGATTCCGTCCTTCACGTCTTTGTCGTTCGGCAGGCCGAGGTGCTCCTTCGGCGTTACGTAGCAGAGCATGGCCGCGCCGTACCAGCCGATCATGGCCGCGCCAATGGCCGAGGTGATGTGGTCGTAGCCGGGCGCGATATCGGTCACCAGCGGCCCGAGCGTGTAGAACGGCGCTTCGTGGCAAGTGCGTTTTCCTTATCCACCTGCTCCTTGATCTTGTCGATCGGGATGTGGCCGGGGCCTTCGATCATCACCTGCACGTCGTGCTTCCAGGCGATTTCGGTCAGCTCGCCCAGGGTCTTCAGTTCGGCGAACTGGGCTTCGTCGCTCGCATCGGCCATGCAGCCGGGGCGCAGGCCGTCGCCCAGTGAAAACCAGACGTCGTACTTCGTGAAGATCTTGCAGATGTCCTCGAAGCAGTCATAGAGAAAATTCTGCTTGTGGTGGTGCGCCATCCATTGCGCCAGGATCGCGCCGCCGCGGCTGACGATTCCGGTGATGCGCTTCGAGACCAGGGGCAAATACTGGATCAGCACGCCGGCGTGAATGGTCATGTAATCCACGCCCTGCTGCGCCTGCTCCTCGATCACTTCGAGCATGACGCTCGGCGGTGAGATCTTCGATCCGCTTGACCCGCGAGATGGCTTCGTAAATCGGCACGGTGCCGATGGGCACGGGCGAATGCCGCAGGATGGCTTCGCGAATTTGCGGATGTCGCCGCCGGTCGAGAGGTCCATCACGGTGTCGGCGCCGTAGTGAACGGAGGTGTGCAGCTTCTTCAGCTCTTCGTCGACGTTCGAGGTGACGGCCGAGTTGCCGATGTTGGCGTTGATCTTGCACAGCGACGCCACGCCGATGGCCATCGGCTCCAGTTCGGGATGGTTGATGTTGGCGGGAATGATCATGCGGCCGCGCGCGACTTCGTCGCGCACCAGCTCGGGCGCGAGCTTCTCGCGGTCGGCGACGTACAGCATTTCTTCCGTGACCACGCCCTGGCGGGCGTAGTGCATCTGGGAGAAGTTGCCGTCGGTGTTCTCGGCTTTGCGTTTCGCCAGCCACTCTGCCCGCGGTTTCAAGACCGCATCCAATTCCTTTGCCGTTATCGCCGTTTGTGGAATCGCCATTGCCTGCGGACATTTTTGTCTGTACCATCCTTCGCGGAATCTAGTTTCCAAATTATACGCCGCATTCGGAGGCGGCTTATTTCTCGCGGGAGTCGTGGTCCGCTGACGAGCTTGCTCCATGGCTCTCAGGGAGTTGATGCAGAATCGGGAAAAAGTGAATCCTCTCTGTCCGGGAAGGGAATCAAACTAAACTGTCGTTATAACGACAATCGCGGGGCCATCGTCATGTAAAGCTTCTGACGACGTGAGATGGCAGATCCCGCCAGGAGGAAGCGATGTGAAGAGGCTGATGAGTACAAGCAACGACGTGAGTCTTACCATATTGCGGCTGGTTCTGGGTGTGGTGTTTTTCGCGCATGGCGCGCAAAAAATGCTGGGCTGGTTTGGCGGCTTTGGTTTTCACGGCACTATGGGATTTTTAGCACATGGGCATGCCGGCGGCCCTGGCATTTCTGGTCATCTGCACCGAATTCTTTGGCGGGCTGGGGCTGATTGTCGGATTGCTGACTCGCATCGCCGCGTTGGGATTGGCGTCGAGATGATCGGAGCGATCTTTATGGTTCACCTGCAGAACGGGTTCTTCATGAACTGGATGGGCAACCAGAAGGGCGAGGGATTCGAATATCATCTGCTGGCGATTGCCGTGGCCGCGACGCTGTTGCTGCGCGGGGCGGGGGCGTTCTCGGTGGACCGGGCGCTGTCGAAGTAAATTTAGTCTTCACGGAGTTAGCGGCGAGCGACGATCCGGATAGATGCGAGCTCGTTCGGCTTGGACGGCGAGTGCGTCCGTCCCTCGTAAACCACACGGGCGAAAACGCCCGTCTCTCCAATGGCGTTACTAATTCCTTAGTGTCTTACCGGTTTTCAGCGTGAACTGAATTCTCTCCTGCGTCTTCTTTTCGCCGCATAGGGATTTGAAGGCCTCGCGCTCCAAATCGAGCAGATATTGCTCGCTGACCGGCGTGCCCGGAGTGACATTTCCTCCGCAGAGCACTTCGGCGATTTTTGTGCCCATCTTTAGTTCGTGATCGCTGATGAATTCGCCTTGGCGCATCAGATAGACACCCATTTTGAGAGCAGCCAGGATGTTTTCGCCGGGAGCGGGAATGTTTGTGCGCATCACGGGCGGCTCGTAGCCCGCGCGCACCAGTTCCAGCGCGCGCGCTTTGGCGTCGGAGAGAACGCGCTCGCGGTTCATGGTGATTCGGTCGGAGCTCGACAGGAATCCCAGTCCGCGGGCCTCTTCGGCCGAGGTGGAGACTTTTGCGGTGGCGATGGTCTCGAAGGTTTTCTTCATTGCTTCCATCAGTTCTACCGATTCGCCGCGGCCGTCGGGGCGAATAGATGCTGCGCTGTCGACCGCGCGCAGCAGCATTTCCTTGCAGCCGCCGCCGCCGGGGAGCAGGCCGACTCCGACTTCGACCAGTCCCATGTAGAGTTCGGCGTGCGGCTGGCGGGCGGCGGCGTGCAGCGAGACTTCGCATCCGCCGCCGAGGGTGAGTCCGAAGGGCGCGACCACTACTGGCTTCGGCGAGAATTTGATGGCCTGCGTCATGCCCTGAAACTGGCGGATGGCCAGGTCAACGTCGTCCCACTCTTCCTCCTGGACCGACATGAGCAGCAGCATCAGGTTGGCGCCGACGGAAAAATTCTGCGCGTCGTTGGTGATGACGAAGGCGTCGAAGTTGTCGCCCGGGCCGCCGGGCTTCAGGGTCTGGAGGATCAGCGAAATGATGTCGGCGCCGAGGGCGTTCATTTTGGAGTGGAACTGGATGCAGGCGACACCATCGCCCAGGTCGACCAGCGAGGCGCCGGAATTTTTCTTGACCACGCTGTTGGACTTTTTTGCGACTTCGACCGACCAGACTCCGGCGGGAACTTCTACTGGCTTGGAGTTGCCAGTGGCCAGATCGAATAGGCGCGGCCAGATGGCGTCTTCGGATCGTCCTCGTACCAGGACTTCTTTCCCGAGGCGAGCAGCTTTTCTACGTTGGCCGCGACCGGATGGCCTTCTTTTTTCATGCGCGCTACGGTGGCTTCGACGCCGGCGGCGTCCCAGAGTTCGAAGGGGCCGAGTTCCCAGTTGAAGCCCAGGCGCATGGCGCGGTCGATCTCGACGACGGAATCGGAAATTTCGGGAATGCGATTGGCGGAATATGTCCACAGGTCGGAGAGCGCGGCCCAGAGGAATGCGCTGGCCTTGTCGGGCTTTTGCGCGGCGGCGCCGGCGCCGCCTCGAGACCGAGCAACATTCGAATTCGCGCTCCGGTTCTTCGACATTTTTCGCCATATCGAGGGCGGCGAATTTCGGTTTCTGGCGCGGATGATATTCGAGCGTCTTCCAGTCGAGGGCCAGGCGCTCGTCTTCTTTGTTTGGCCGGTCGCGCGAGGCCTCCCTTGAGTCTTCTTGTAGAAGCCGCCTTTGGTTTTGTCGCCTAGCCACTTGCGTTCGAGCATCTGGCGAAAGAAAGCGGGAATCTGCAATTCGCTGCGCTCGTCTTGCACGTTCTGGGTCATGTTCGAGACCACGTGGCCGAGAATGTCGAGGCCCACCAGATCGATGGTCCGGAAGGTGGCGGAGCGCGGCCAGCCCACGGCTTGGCCGGTGAGGGCGTCGATCTCTTCGATGGTCAGGTCCATTTCCTGCATGAGGCGCATCACGTTGAGGACGGAAAATGTGCCGATGCGATTGGCGATGAAGTTGGGTGTATCTTTCGCCAGCACGACGCCTTTGCCCAGTTGCGGGTCGCAGAAGTGGGTGACGGCCTCGATCAGCGCGGGATCCGCGTCCGGAGTGGGGATCAGTTCCAGCAGGCGCATATAGCGCGGGGGATTAAAGAAATGCGTGCCGAACCACGAGCGCCGGAAGTCTTCGGAGAAGCCTTCGGCGATTTTCGCCACCGGGAGTCCGCTGGTGTTGGTGGTGACGATTGTGCCGGGCTTGCGGATGGCTTCACCTTTTTTAGTAACGACCGCTTGATTTCGAGGTTCTCGACGATAGCCTCGATAATCCAGTCGACTTCGGACAGGCGTTTCAGGTCGTCGTCGAAATTCCCCACGGTGACCAGGCGCGAAAGCGACGTTTCGAAAAACGCGGCGGGCTTCGATTTGCTGGCGCCGTCGAGTCCGGCAGCGGCGATTTTGTTGCGGGCGGGGCCGTTTCGGCGTCTGGGGGAACTATGTCGAGCAGCAGGGAAGGGACCCCGGCGTTGGCGAAATGTGCGGCTATACGGGCGCCCATCGTGCCCGCGCCGAGAACGGCAACTTTGTTGATGTGCTTCATGAATGCGAGCCTCAGCGGCTAACGCCGCTTGTGATTTAGGGTCTTTAACGGCGCGGCGAAAGCCGCGCCCCTGCAAAACAAAATCAAAACGCGACTTTCCCCACGAGATGAGGTCCAGGGCAGATCCACCACCACACGAGATGAGTTCCTACCGTGATGAGGTAACTCCTTACTCTACTGGAAAAAAAGCGGAATGGCAGACGGTTCCTACGCCCAAGCGACCGAGCGTCGCTCGCTTGAAAAACAACACGACCGCGACCGTTGGAAGTGATGGAGACTCAAGACCCTCGTTTCGAACCTGAAGGTACAAGGAGACCCCAGATTGTCATGAGAACGTGGTCATCTCCAGCCCGGACAACCTGACGTGGACAACCTGACGCAGCAGGCCAGCACATGGGAAAACCCACACTATTACGGGCGGCCGGGGTTCATTTGGGAGACCTGTCGCATGTCTTCTTCGCGAAACGACGGATCCATAAATGCAACCGGCAATCCGGGCGGCACGGACGTGTTCTGTTCTGGACAGTTTTCCGCGACGCCGAACGCCGGCGCTACGGGTGGAGTCACCAACGGCGTAGAACCCGTGCCCGACTTGCTCGAAAACAAGTAGACTGCGTCGTCGTCTTGATGTTCCTGCCAGGCACTGGTCTTCGGCCGGATTTTTGCGTGCCGAACAAGTCGACAGCCTGGAGGGTGGAAGTCAACGAACCGGCAACCGCGCTTGGCTGATATCCTGAATTTCGTTGCTCCGTTCTCCACAGTTCATGACGTCAAACCCTACTCTTCTTTCTGCGCGGGAAATCGCGGCACAGATCCGCCGCAAAAAGGTTTCGCCGGTCGAAGTGGCGCGCGCTCACCTTGACCGCATCGAGCGTCTGAATCCTAGGCTTAACGCATTTGTCGATTACAAGCCGGACGTCGTACTTGCCCAGGCGCGTGCGGCGGAGAAGGCGATGCTGCGTTCGATCAAGACGAACTCGGCCCGCTGCATGGGGTGCCTGTTTCCATCAAGTCTTCGATTGATGTGGCCGGACATCGGTGTGAGGCGGGTACGCGGTTTCGGGCGGGATATGTTGCTGCCGAGGATGCACCGCTGGTGGCTCGGTTGCGCGGGGTTGGGGCGGTGATTCTGGGGGTTACTAATACTCCGGAATTGCTTATGGCTTGGGAGACCGACAATCTTTTATATGGACGAACAAACAATCCCTGGGACCTTTCGCGGACGGCGGGCGGATCGAGCGGGGGAGAGGCGGCGGCGATTGCGGCGGGGCTTTCCGCGGGCGGTGTGGGGAGCGATGGCGGCGGTTCGATTCGCATGCCGGCGCACTTTTGCGGGATTTGCGGATTGAAGCCTACTCCGGGACGCATTCCTTCTACCGGACATTTTCCTAAAGCGGCGGGCCGTTTGCTTGGATCGGAGTCGTGGGGCCCATGGCTCGCACGGTGGATGATTTGCGAATTTTTTTTGAGGTGATGGCGGGTGGGACGATGGCGATCCTGCGTCGCGCCGGTCGGTCCAAGAGAGCTGCGTGAGATTCAGGAAACGATGGTGAGTTCTATCCCCATCGGTTTTTTTGAAGACGATGGGCGCACTGCGGTCACCAGAGCAACCACAGAGCCGTGGGTCAGGCAGCGTTACTTTGTTGAGCTGCGGATTTCGTGTCGACGCTTTCCGGCCCGAGGCGCTTGAAGAAGCGCGCGAGTTGTGGTGGGATTTCTTTGGCATGGCGGGTGGGATGATTCTGGATCCGATGTTGCGGGGCACGAGAGGGAACTGAGCCCGATTCTGCGCGAATTTCTCGGCTGGACGAAATCGGCGCCCCCCTCAGTTCGTCGCAGCCTGGCGAATCGTTGCTGGCCGCGTGGTTGGGACGCGACACGGTGCGCGAGAAAATTCTTCTGCAGATGCGGAAGTTGCCCGTGTTGATTTGTCCTGTGGCTGCTATCCCCGCGTTTCATCATGGCGAGCGGGAATGGTTGGTGGAGGGCAAAGCGGTGAAGTATCTCGACGCCTGGAGCTATTGCGAGTGGTTTAACTTGCTGGGGTTTCCTGCAGTCGTTGTGCCAATGGGATATTCGGAGGAGGGCTTGCCGATCGGCGTTCAGGTGGTTGGACGTCCGTGGGAAGAAGAACTGGTGCTGGCGGTTGCCGAAATCTTGAAAATGCGCGCGGCCCTGAGCAAGCGCCTCCGTTGCTGGACTGATGCTTACGGGCGCGTACGAAGGTTTTGTTATCCCGATGTGCAAATAACTTCACCTGTGCTGCAACGCAGGCGCAGGGCCGCTTTTCCTTTGTCTTTTGCTGAGAGCCAAGGTATAAACTACCCAACGCCTGGCGCTTTCCCCAAAAGCTCGCCAGGCTGCTCGGATTGTGGAGTGCGGCTCGTACGGGGAATAGAAACAGGGCTCCTTCTTAGTACTTTTCCTGGATGAAAGCAGACGCTACAGTCTTGAATCGGGCCAGAAAGGTCATTAGCGAATGCTTGATGTCAGGAATTTCTGGTCCTGCCTGTATCCTCCCGTTCTCTTTTTATCTTTGTTTGCAAGTTCTGTTTTGACGGCCGCCCAGAACGCAGACGAGAAGGACAGAGGAAAGAGAAAGCGTCAACCAAGGTAGCTGCGAGCGGGTGCAGCAATTTGGTCAAGGTTGAGGGCAAGGTCCGTTGCGAGGGGCCTGCTCCCGAGTACTCGATCGAAGTGCCGGATCGTCCCGGACACGCTTTGACGATCGCAAAACGCAAGTGCACATGGACGGAGCCGCTGGTGATCTTGGGCGCAAAAACCAAGGAAGGGGTGGCGGTCAGTTTTACCGAGAGAATGGAAGGCACGCTTCATATCCACGGGTTTGAAACTGACACCCTCGACAATGGCGAGAAGCTGACGTGGCAAAGCATGGGACAAGTGCTGGCGGAAAAGGGTCCGGTGGACAGCAATGGGCGTTGGAGTCTCATGCGCGGTACGGGGAGATTCAAAGGCATCAAGGGCGGCGGCACCTACGAGGGAAAGCTCGAAGCAAATGATGTTTTGACTCTGAATTTGACGGCGTTTACGACGCGACAGAAATCGCAGAGGAAAAGAAATGAAGAGGCAAAAGATTTAATGGCCAGACGTTTTTGGTGGCGGCGTTTCTCACGATTCTGTCTGGCGCTGCCGGCATTCGCTCAGCAATCCGAAACGGCGACCAAGGGACCAATCGTCATCCAGGAATTCAAGCACGACACCGGACCGCTGCTTCGCGAAGTTGCACCGCTGCTTCCAGAATTCAGCGCGCCTTCCGAGCACGAAATCGAGAATAACGTCGTTCCCAGTCAACGCTGGAG
This sequence comes from uncultured Acidobacteriaceae bacterium, assembly GCA_963789205.1. Classification (GTDB taxonomy): domain Bacteria; phylum Acidobacteriota; class Terriglobia; order Terriglobales; family Acidobacteriaceae; genus Acidiflorens. Next base: position 129,237 of record CAWBJV010000002.1, on the reverse strand, counting down.
CAACCAGGCTTCCGGCAACCGACCCGGTGCTGCAGACGGCGGAGAATTCTCCGAGCTTGCAGACGCCGAACTTCGGTCTGGAATTCGATGGTATCGGTTACGGCGACAGCTTTTTCTGCAACTGCATGCCCCCGGACAATGACGGCGCGCCGGGCACGACGCAGTACGTCCAATACATCAATCTACGTACCAGGTTTTCGACAAGAGCGGGAACATCGTGTTGGGTCCGCTCGCGCGGAAATACATTCTGGTCGGGATTTGGCGGATCCTGCCAGACCGACAACAGCGGCGATCCGATTATAAGATTTGACGCGGCCGCTCAACGCTGGGTCGTCTCCCAGTTTGCCATCAACAACTCGGCCCCGGATTACGAGTGCATTGCCGTGTCGACGACTTCCGATGCAACCGGCGCCTACAATCGCTATGCATTTCCCTTTAGCGATTTCCCGGATTACCCGAAGATCAGTGTGTGGCCGGATGCTTACTACTTCACCTTCAACAATTTCACATCTCGGGGAATCATTTTGTCGGTGCGAACGTCTGCGCGGCGGACCGCACGAATATGCTCGCTGGCAATGCTGCTACCATGCCATGCTTCCAGCAGAATTCGAACCAGTATGGAATTTGCCTTCTGACCTGGACGGGGCTACACCTCCGGCGGCGGGTACTCCCAATTTGTTCATGGAACTCGATCCCTCGGGCAGTCGCTGACCTGGATATGTTCAAATTCCACGTGATTTCACTACCCCGGCAAATTCAACTTTCACCGGCCCGACGGTAATTCCGGTTGCCGCTTTCACCCCGCTGTGCAATGCCCAATACCGCGGACGTTGCGTGCCCCAGCCCACGGCGGGTAGCGACTTGCTGGAGGCTCTGGGAGACCGCCTGATGTACCGTCTGGTGTACCGCAATTTCGGCGATCACACGACGCTTCTGGCCACCCACTCGGTCGTGGCCGGCAACAGCGGCGGCGTGCGCTGGTACGAAATCCACAATCCTGAGACCTCTCCCATCGTTTTCCAATCCGGAACCTTTGCGCCGGACTCACAGTATCGCTGGATGCCGGCGATCGCGATGGATCAGAACCAGGACATCGCCGTCGGCTTCAGCCGGTCCGGGACAGGATCCGGTCAGTATCCTTCGCTTGTCTATGCCGGTCGCATGCCGAGCGACCCGGCGGGCACTCTGGAATCCGAGGTGGTGCTGAAGGCAGGCGCCGGATCGCAGAAAGCGGCTACAACGTGGCCCCTGTCGCTGGGGCGATTACAGTTCGCTGACCGTTGATCCAACCGATGACTGCACCTTCTGGTTCACCGAAGAATATGAAAAGGCCACGCGGTTATTTCAACTGGAGCACTGCCATCGGCAGTTTCAAGTTCCCGGGTTGCACGAAGACTCCGAACTTCGGTCTCAGCGCCTCGCCCAACACCCTAACCATTAGCTCAGGGCGTCCAGCGGCGCGAGCACTATCACGGTCACTGCGTCGAACGGTTTCAGGGCAGTGTCACGCTTGAGCGCCTCCGGTCTGCCCAGCGGTGTGACCGCAGGGTTCAGCCCGAATCCCACAACCTCAACCAGCACGCTGACACTGACGGCGAGCGCCACGGCTGCCACGGGGACGTCGACGGTGACGATCACGGGCACGTCGGGCAGTTTGACGGCGACGACCACGGTGAGCCTCACCGTGACTGCCGGTGGTCCAGTGGTTACGCTGACGCCGACGTCGCTGGTGTTTGCCAAGACCGTTGTGGGCACGACGACCACGGCTAAGAGTGTCACGGTCGACGAACACGGGAAGCGCAACGCTGAACATCAGCAGCATCGTGGTCAGTGGTGACTTTGCGCCGGCGACGAGCACGAAGCCCTGCGGCAGCACGCTGGCGGCGGGAGCGAATTGCATCATCAAGGTTACCTTCACTCCTACCCAACTCGGAGCGCGCACGGGCGACATTACGATTAACGACAACGCTTCGAATAGCCCACAGACGGTGCCACTGTCGGGCACCGGCATTGCCCCGGTCACACTAACACCTACGAGCGCGACGTACGCCGCGCAGACGGTGGGGACGACCAGCCTGCCGAAGACGTTTACGCTCAAGAACAACCAGAGCGTAACGCTTTCGAGTATCGTGATCTCGACGACCGGTGACTTCAGCGTCTCCACGACGACCTGCGGTGCGAGTCTGGCGGCGAAGACCAACTGCACCATCAAAGTGGTGTTCAAGCCAACCATGGTGGGCACGAGGACAGGTAAGTTGAATGTCGCCGATAACGCCAGCAACAGCCCGCAGACTTCGAGTCTGACGGGCACCGGCAAATAAGAGGGTCGGTTTCTAATAAAAAAGCCCCGCAGAGATGCGGGGCTTTTTTTTAGTCGAGCATCTTTTGTGAGCTGCGGATTCGTCTCGTCCGTCCCCGCTGCAATCCCTCGCATGTGAAAACAAATTCAACATTGCGGCAAAGCGCGCTCGGTGCCGATTTTCCTTGGCCTTTTGACGAGAACGAGGTATAACTACTCGCGCTAGTAGCTTCCCAATCCCGCCCACGCCCCAGCGGGTTTTAACCGAAATGCGGTACAGGCTTGCGATACAGGGAGAGCAGTGCTACCACTGTGCTCCTTAGGGTGGCAGCAAATCCAATCGTTGTTGATATGCCTAATCTCTAAACAGAATTTCACGAGGAGAAATCAATGGTTCGTGTAGGAACGGTCGTTCGAACACTCATCTTATGTGGCTTGGCGCTGACAACGCTGGCCTTCGCCAAAACCAACCAGAACACGACTCAGGGGCCAACCGTTAGACAACCGATCAGATTTGCTATCTCGCCACCGATGTTCGCGGTACCGCAGTCGCTGCCGTCCGAGGAACTGGTGGAACACGAAGTGCGGTCCATTAACCGCAACCTGGGCCCAGGGGGCGAGGATGGGGCGTTACAGACCGAATTCGGCCCGCTCCTGAACGGAACGCAAGGCATCGACTTCGAAGGCATCGGCGTCAATGGTGGTGAACCCTCCGATTCCAATATGGCGGTGGGACCCAACCACATCGTGGAGATTGTCAACAGTGAATGGGCCGTTTACGACAAAACGGGCCATATCGCCGCCGGATTCCCCAAGTCGCTGGGGTCGATTTGGGCGAGTATGGGTGGCGCCTGCGCCGGCGAGCAGGGCGATCCCATCGTGCAATACGATCGGCTTGCCGACCGCTGGTTCCTCTCCCAGATCGGCAGTGAGAGCGCGCCCTATAGCTTGTGCCAGGCGGTTTCCAAGACCAACGACCCCACCGGCGCCTATTCGCTCTATGAGTACTCCTTTGGCAACAACTTCCCCGACTATCCTCATTACTCGGTGTGGCCGACCGCCAGCAATCCAGCCTACCTGCAGATGGCCCACCTGTTCCTGAATTTACAGAGTTTCGTCGGAACCGCTGCCTGCGCCTACGACCGCACAGCGATGCTGGCCGGGAAAGCGAACCCGGTCCAAATCTGCTTCACGATCGCAAACGATGGCGGGTTCCAGCCCTCTGACCTGGATGGTGCGACCGCTCCGCCTGACGGCTCGCCGGGTTATTTCATAACCTTCGAGACCACCAGCCTGCACCAATTCCAGCTGACGCCGAACTTTGCGAATCCGAGCGCTTCCACATTCACCGGGCCCATCAACATTCCGGTCAGTAGTTTCTCGCCCGCATGCGGTGGAACTGGCGGAACGTGCGTCCCGCAAAAGGGAACGACTCAACAGCTCGACACCCTCGGCGACCGCATGATGTACCGTCTGGCCTACCGCAACTTCGGCGATCACGAGGCGTTGGTCGTGAATCACGCCGTCACAATGGCTCGAGCGTCGCTCCGCGCTGGTATGAAATTCGGACCCCCAACAATACGCCGACTATCTTCCAGCAGGGAACTTACGCACCCGACACCACTTTCCGATGGATGGGCAGTATGGCCATGGATAAAGCGGGGGATATGTTGTTGAGCTACAGCGTATCGAGCAGCAGCATCGATCCGGGCCTGGCCTATTCGGGGCGCGTTCCGAGCGATGCAGCCGGTACCCTGGAATCGGAGAACACTCTGCTTACCGGCACGCATTACCAGTCGGGTCATAGCCGGTGGGGAGACTACAGTGCTGCGCGAATCGACCCGTCGGACGACTGCACCTTCTGGTTCGTTAACCAGTATCTGAAGGCCAATGGCGACTTCGTTTGGGGCACTCACATCGGATCGTTCGCCTTCACCGGTTGCGGTGGCGGCGGTGGTCCAGTGGTTACGCTGACGCCGGCGTCGCTGGTGTTTGCCAAGACCGTTGTGGGCACGACGACCACGGCTAAGAGTGTCACGGTCGCGAATACGGGAAGCGCAACGCTGAACATCAGCAGCATCGTGGTCAGTGGTGACTTTGCGCCGGCGACGAGCACGAAGCCCTGCGGCAGCACGCTGGCGGCGGGAGCGAATTGCATCATCAAGGTTACCTTCACTCCAACCCAACCCGGATCGCGCACGGGCGACATTACGATTAACGACAACGCTTCGAATAGCCCACAGACGGTGCCACTGTCGGGCACCGGCATTGCCCCGGTCACACTAACCCCTAGAGCGCGACGTATGCCGCGCAGACGGTCGGCACGACCAGCCTGCCGAAGACGTTTACGCTCAAGAACAACCAGAGCGTAACGCTTTCGAGCATCGTGATCTCGACGACCGGGGACTTCAGCGTCTCCACGACGACCTGCGGTGCGAGTCTGGCGGCGAAGACCAACTGCACCATCAAAGTGGTGTTCAAGCCAACCATGGTGGGCACGAGGACCGGTAAGTTGAACGTCGCCGATAACGCCAACAACAGCCCGCAGACTGCGAGTCTGACGGGCACCGGCAAATAAGAGGGTAGTTTCTAATAAAGAGCCCCGCAGAGATGCGGGGCTTCTTTTTCGCCGCACTTGCCCAAGGCGATTGTCCGTAGGCGGGATGGCCTTCAGTCCGACCTCGCGGCTGTAATTCGTGTAAAATTCTGGAGGCGAGTACAGTGCAGCGTTTCCGCGCGGGTTGATCCTGCCGGGCTGATTCAAGATGGGCCGGCGTTCGTTAGTCTTCCCAAGGACGATACTCCCCAAAATTACCAGGTAGAACCGCGGCCCGATTGGGTTGGCGGCACATTTCTGTCAGGAGAGACTGAATGGCGAAAATTGCAAAGACTGCCGACCGGAAAAAGGTCATGGATACGACGAAATCGACCGCATGTCCCAAGTGCGGGAAGGAAACCCGCATCGTGAAGCGCATGAAAGATCGGGAGCGCGGCGTGCCGGGCGGAATCTATATTTCGTGCTCGGGCTGCGAATTTTTCGAGAAGCTGTAGACGGGCAGTATGAGTTATCAGTACCCCGTCCCAATAACCGATTCTGTAGCGACGCGATTGCTGCGTCTAACGGGGCAAGCCCCGTCTCTACCGAAAGTTGTCCTAGCCGATCAGCGGTAGTTGTCCTTACCCGATTTGTGCCCAGGATTGCTCGCGCTTCGGCTGCGGGGTCGGAGGCTTCTGTGATCGGGCGGCCTACGACGATGTGCGAGGCTCCGGCGGAAATCGCTTCCGCGGGAGTGACGACGCGCGCCTGATCGTTGGGTCCGCTGCCCGCCAGGCGGACTCCGGGGTTACGATGGTGAAATCGTGGCCAAACTCTTCGCGCAGAGCGGCGGCTTCGAGCGCCGAAGCGACCACGCCCTTGCATCCGTTCGAAAGCGCCAGGGCGGCCAGCCTCAGGACTTGATCGAGCGCACCTCCGCGCAGGCCAATTTTGCCCAGTTCGACGTCGTCCAGGCTGGTCAGCACAGTAACCGCCAGGACCAGCAAGTCGGGCTTGATTGCTTGGGCGGCATCGACGGCAGCTCGCAGCATCTTGCCGCCTCCGGATGCGTGCACTGTCAGCATACTTACGCCCAGTTGAGCCGCCTCGCGGACCGCAGCTCCCACGGTGTTGGGGATGTCGTGATACTTGAGGTCGAGAAAGACGCGGCGTCCCGAACCGACCAGTTCGCGGACAATGGAAGGACCCTCGGCGGTGTAGAGCTGCATGCCGACTTTGTAGGCGTGGGCGGAGTCACCGACGGCCGCCACGATCTTCCGGGCGGCCGCCGCCGTGGATACGTCCAGGGCAACGATGAGACGCTGGCGTGGGTCCATATCTTTCAACCCCGATCAGACTCTCGTTGCCGAGTGTATCGGGTTTAGTTGAGGTTGGCTACGGGTTGAAGCAGCGCCACGTCGCTGGCTTGTAATTCAGGCTGGTATAGGTCCAGGCGGACCGTCTGCAAACCGCGCTCTTTGAAGCCCAGCGCCCGCGCGGCGTTATAGGAAACGTCAATGATCCGGCCGTCCACGACGGGACCCCGGTCATTGATCCGAACCACCACGGCCTTGCCATTCCTCAGGTTGGTGACCTTGACGTACGTGCCCAGCGGAAGCCTGGGGTGGGCGGCCGTGAAATCGCGCATGTCGAAGGGTTCTCCGCTGGCTGTCTGTTTGCCCTGGAACTGCTCTCCATACCAGGACGCTGTCCCTACCTGGTAGGGCTTCTTCGACGGCGGACTTTGGGCTGTTAGGCTTTCGTGTTTTGTTGCTGTCCGGCTGGTCGCGTGACCGGCGGGTGTGTGACCTTGGCGGCTTCCAGGCTGCTTGGCCCGGATGCGGCTCCGGCCCCCAGACTGGCGATGGATAAAAGCACCGCCAGACCTTCGGCTAAACGTCGTCGCATTCAGTTACCCTCTCATCGTGGAAAGTCGTTTATCTGGTCGTTTGCTCCTTCAGTCAAACGAGCAATCCTATGATGCTAGCTAGGGCGTTGGGTTGTGTCAATGAAAAATACCCGGCACCTGATTAACTAAGTGGTAATTAATCAATAACTTAGCCCGATGAAAAATATGGATTTGTGGCGTATGTGATTGAAAGCAGGCGGCAGGGATTGTTTTTTAAATGGTAACTAAGGAATTTCCAGATCCGCAGAATTCTTGCAACGTGCATCGAATGTTAGACTTACGATCGAATATCGATAACTATTTAATAATCAGTAAGTTAGGGAGACCACCGAGTACTGGTTCGTACATGGCGCGCGCGAAAATCGAGTACATTGGGGGGATCAAGCATTCGCCATTTGAGGCGGCGCTACCCGGAGGGCATCGGGAGAATGCCTTGCGGCGAATGAGGAGATCGTCAAGGTGTAGGGGTACCTTCAGCTTCGCTCAGGGCAGGCTCTTCGACTCCGCCAAGGCTCGTTGCGCCGGGGCTTGGTCGCAGTGACAAGGGGTGGAGATTTCTTTGCCATGCGTATTTTCATTTGGTTTAGAGTGGCGGGCATGGCTCCGACGCCACCGATTGTGATGACCATCGCCGGGTTTGACCCGTCCTCGGGCGCAGGGATTACGGCTGATATCAAGACTATCGCGGCCCACGAATGCTATGGCGTTTGCTGCATTACTGCCTTGACGGTGCAGTCGACGCTCGGAGTGCGGCGGGTTGAGGGCGTGGATCCGAAAATGATTCGCGAGACCTTACAGGAGCTGGTTTCAGACTTTACCGTGGACGCCGTCCACATCGGGATGCTGGGGAATGCGCAGGTGGTCGAGGTGGTTGCGGATTTTCTGGAGCAGACTCTTCCGGGAAGAGCCAGGCTGCCTCATGTCGTGCTGGACCCAATTCTGAAGTCGAGTTCTGGAGCGGATTTGTTGGATGCGGCGGGGACGCGGCTATTGATCGAGAAGGTGATTCCGCTGGCGGAGGTAGTCACGCCGAATCTTGGCGAGGCCAGCGTCTTGACTGGGAGCGCTGTCACGAATCTCGATGAGATGCGGGAGGCGGCCGCGCGTCTGCATTCTCTGGGAGCGGCGAATGTGGTGGTCACGGGAGGCCACCTGGAGAAGGCGAGCGATCTCCTCAGTTTCGCCACTGCCCGGGGCCCCGAACAGGAAGTTTTCAAGGCGGACCGCCAGCGCTCGAATTCCACGCACGGTACCGGCTGCGCCTTCGCCACGGCGCTGGCTTGCCACCTGGCGCATGGGCGCGGACTGCCCGAGGCGGTTCTTCTCTCCAAAGTGTATGTCTCGGCTGCGATATCGAATGCCTATCCGCTGGGCCATGGAGTGGGGCCGTTGCATCACCTCTATCGCATGAACCAGCAACGGCGGTCGAGCACCGTTGTCCCTGAGGGGGAGCACGCGCATTCGCGGAACTGAAGAGTTCGAAGAGGGGGACGCATCGTTTTCTGTGGAACGGGCTTGCCGCGTCTCCTGTGGCGGACTAGACGGGGCAAGCGCCGTCTCTACAGGAATTTGGTGGAGAGCTGAGAGCTGAGACTGAGAGCTGACAGCTATTTCTTGAGGAGGCATCCGGCGACAAAGCTGGCGATCGCCGCGAGCAGCCACTCGATCCGCCACATTTGGATCGCCTGCCAGTCGAGTGCGGTCCGGACGCTGAAGAAGACGCTAACGGCCAGAGCTCCGACCACGCAAAGTACGCCAACCAGAAAGGCTACGACCGCAGGAGTAGTGAGCCCGAGCCGCTCGCCGAGTGAGGCAAGTTCCAAGAAACCTGGAATTTCCAGGGCATGCGTAGCGTTCAGACCGGGACGGGTGGCGCCACAAGCATGACAGTACAGCGAGCTGACGATGAATTCAGTTCCGCAACGATGGCAGGTTGCGCTGTTCGTCGCTTCTTCCCGGGTTGGCGACAGCCTCGGCGCATCGCCATGGGTGGCCGCCAAAAATCGTGTTGAGCCTGATCAGCTGCTTCCGCCATAAGAGGTTCTTCTTTCGGTCCTTTTCTAATTCGCAAGCGAATCACCAAAGCAAGGTATTGCAAAGACGACAGTTACAAATGGGCCGGGGGAAGGCGGCCGCTAGGGAGGGCAAGAATTACGCTAACCAAGCCCGAATTTCCCATTTTGCACGACTGGATGGGCTGCGGAGGTAGCTGGTTTGGTTCCTGGGGCTGTCGGGGGCAGTTCTCAGTTCCCGGTTCTCAGTTGGTCAAGCCCGAATCAGCTTTTATTTGAGGCTGAGGTCCTGCGGAACCGAGCTCTGCTCAACTGCAGAAAGGTGGCTCGCGTCCTATTCCGGTCTTACTGCTTGGAACTGCTATGAGGAGGTGTTCCTCTCCGGCATCGCCCCGCTTTCACTGCCATCATACTGCTGGTTTTGGCCGAACTTGTCTGGCAGCGGCCCCCACGATCTCGACCGTGTTTCGTCCACCCGATCCGCTGAACTCTGCCGCTTTCGAGCACTACTACAACCTCGACTACGATGCGGCAGTACAGGATTTCGAGAGGATCCTGGCGCGTCATCCGAATGATGCGTTTGCCCTGAATCACTTGCTCTCGGCGATTCAGGTGCGGGAGCTGTATCGCATGGGCGCCATGAATTCCGGCGAGTACTCGAACGACAATTTCATCGGACAGGCGCACCGTCCCGCCGATCCCCTGCAGAAGCAACGCATCAAGCAGTTGGTGCAGCAGGCCGAGAAATTGGAGGACGCGGAACTGGCGCGCAATCCGAATAACGTGGATATGCTCTATGCCCGCGGCGTTACGCGCGGCCAGTTCGCGCTTTACACCGCGTTGATCGAGCGCGCCTGGTTTTCTGCTCTGCGCAATGCGGTCGGAGCGCGCCGTGACCATGAACGCGTTCTCGAGTTGGCTCCGCAGTACACCGATGCCAAACTGATTGTCGGAGCCCATAACTACGTGATGGGGAACCTGTCTCTGGCCGTGAGAATGGCCGTCGCGCTGGTTGGACTGAGCGGCGACAAAGAAAAAGGACTTCGGTATCTGAGTGATGACTACAACGCGAACGGCGAAACCAGCGTGGACGCCGGGGTTGTGTTCATAGTCTTCCTGCGCCGCGAGCATCGCTATGACGAGGCTTTGCAGATCGCCCGGGCGATTGGTCCGCGGTTCCCGCGCAACTACCTTCTCCCGCTCGAAGAGGCGAACCTGCTGCGGGCGTCCGGCAAGAGTGGAGAGGCTGAGGAGCAGTATCGCCGGGTGTGGCAAAACGGGCGCGAGGGAAAGTACGGCAGCCTGCATTACGAAATCGCTGCGCTCGGACTGGGTGACCTGCTGCGCAGCGGGAAAAAATATCAGGCTGCGGCTGCGGCTTACGAGCTGGTCGGTGAGGTTGCGGGGGCCGATCCGGAAATGCTGCAGAAGGCAAATCTGGGAGCGGGCGAGATGTATGACCAGATGCAGAAGCGGGACTTGGCGGTGAAGAAGTATGAGGCGGTGGTGGCTACAAATTCAGGCAATGCCGAAGCGGAGAGGGCTCGGAAGAGGATGAAAGATGCGTACCGGGAGTGAGCGGCAGCTTTTGGCCGTTAGCTCTTAGCTGTTCGCCAAAAACCAACAGCGTAAGAGCTAGAAGCTTGACTTGGGAACATTTTTCCCGCCATCGTCGTACCATCAGCAGGGGAGGCCAACCATGTACTGCAACGCTTGCGGTAAGACCATCGCTGAGGACGGCCGTTATTGCGCCTACTGTGGAAACGTGGTGGGGACTCCGCCTACGCCGAAGAAACTCATGCGCTCACGCGCCGACCGTAAGATCGCGGGCGTCTGTTCCGGGCTGGCTCAGTATCTGGATCTCGACACATCGCTTGTGCGCATTCTGTGGTTTTTCATCACGCTTGCCTGCGGAATTTTCCCGGGCATCATCGCGTACATACTCGGATGGATCATCATTCCGGAGGAGCCGCTTCAGTTACCAGTTGCAGCCTCGCATCAGCCGGTGACCAGCTAGTGCGTCAGAGACAGGCGCGCCTGGCCCGGCCCGACTGAACTGGTCGAGCGCCGGCGGCCGAGGCGAGGTACGCCCGTCTCTCCACCTGAATTTTTGTCCGCCGGGTGGACCTATCTCCTCCCATGGAGCGGCTGCCGAGCGACGGCGTCGAAATCTTTTATGAAATTCGGGGGAGCGGCCCGCCAGTCGTCCTTCTCCATCCTTTTCCTTGTCATCACGAATTCTGGAATCCGGTGGCAGGGGCGCTCGATTCGCGCTACCGGCTGATTGTTCCCGACCTGCGCGGGCACGGTGACTCGGAGATTGGCGAAGGGCCTGCCCTCATGCAGAAGCACGCCGGCGATGTTGCCCGTGTGCTGGATGCGGCTGGCGTCGGCACGGCTGCGTTTGTCGGATGTTCCATCGGCGGATACATCCTGTTTGAATTCTGGCGCCGCTTTCGCGCGCGGGTGACCTCGCTCGTGCTTTGCGACACGCGGCCTCAGGCCGATACGGCGGAGGGTCGGGCGAATCGCTTGAAGGCTGCGGCCGACCGTCCTGGAGCAGGGAACCGAACCGTTTATCGAGAGCATGATTCCGAAACTGATGGGACGCACGACGGTGAGCACGCGTCCGGATTTGGTCGATGGAGCGCGCGCCATGATGCGTAAGATGTCGGCCGAGGATATCAGTCTGGTGCTGCGCGGAATGGCGGAGCGGCCCGACTCGGTCGCCGATCTGAAATCTATCAATGTGCCTACGCTGATTGTGATCGGAGAAGAAGATGTGCTCTCGACCGTCGCCGACGGCGAACTGATGCGGCAGAACATTGCGGGCAGCCAGTTGAAGGTGATCCCGAAGGCGGGCACTATGCGCCTTGGGAGCAACCGGAGTTAGTCGGCAAAATTCTGCGTCAGTTTTTGGACGATGTGGTGTTGACATAGCGGTTATAGCGGGCATCGGACCGAGTCGCCTGATCCATCATTTCCCTAAAGCTCCCGTTGCAGGAGATTCTTCCGTGGAGCATGAATCCAATGATTTGAATCCACAATAGATGTATATAAATCTATTGTGACATGAACGACATACCCCCCGAGCTCCCGACCTGCCCTGCATGTGCGCGAGTTTTCGCCGGGCGTCACGGGCGCTTACTCAGCTGTATGACGAGGCTTTGCGGCCGCTGGGTTTGCGAGCTACCCAATTCACAATTTTGCAGGCGCTATCCCTGGCGGGAGAGGTGTCCCAAGGGGGACTGGCGCAGATCCTTGCCATGGATAGCACGACGCTGACACGCACCCTGCGAATCATGGGCCGGGAAGGGTGGATCGCGGAGCGGCGTGGCGAGGACCGGCGAGAACGCTTACTACGTTTGGCTAAAGCGGGCCGACTATCAATTCAACCGCGCGCTTCCTCCCTGGGAAAAAGCGCAAACACAGTTGGGGCGACAGCTGGGAGACAAGCGCTGGCACGCCCTTATGAAACTAACCAATGAAGTTACGACCCTAGTTACTACACAAGGAGGTTTGTCATGAAATTTGCCACAAACTCTGTCACGAACTCTGTGACGAACAACGCAAGTTATGGAAGACTCACCGGAGGCCTGATCGCCGTGTGGTTTATCTTTGCACTGTCGGCTTCGGCTTTGCACCTGTTCAAAACTGATCCTGACGTTCCGCCGCTGGCGATGGGCCTCGCGGTTTTGATCCCGCTCGTTGTGTTCCTCGTATGGTCCGCGACGTCGGCGGGGTTTCGGGAGTTCGCATTGTCATTGAACCCGGGCGTTTTGACCTTCGTTCAGTCCTGGAGGATCGCGGGACTCGCATTCCTGGCGCTGTACACAGTTGGGCTCCTGCCGGGCGTTTTCGCGTTGCCCGCGGGCTGGGGCGACATCGCCATCGGAGCAACCGCACCACTGGCAGCCTTGAAGCTTCGAAACTCAGCCGGCGGAGAAGTTTTATCTTCTGGCAAATCCTGGGAATATTCGACCAGGTGACGGCAGTTACCATGGTGGGGATTACGGCTCGGTGGATTCGTCCGAACGAAGTCGGGACTGGGCGAATGACGGTGCCGCCACTCGGTTTGATTCCTACATTCGCAGTGCCGCTCCTCATGATGCTTCATATCATTTGCATTGCCCAGGCCCGGCAATGGAGGGCGGGAGTGGTACGCGCAGGTTGGAGAGCCGTTGCGAGTCGTGGCAAGTTGACGCTTATGGAGCGAAGCCACGCAGCATGGTTGCAGCATGATGCATGGTCTCTCTGCTAGAATCTCCGCGTCATGATGGAAGCTTTTCTTGTTCCTGAAAAAACCGTGGTCAACGCCAAAGGAGACGGTCCGGCGCTCGATGTCAGCCGCTCGGAGGGCCGGATTTTTCTGCTGACGCTTGCCATCACCAACATCATCGAGCAGGAATCGCTCGACGTCAGCATTTTCGGATCAGCGGATGGCGCGACGTGGGATGCCAAGCCGGTGGTGGCTTTTCCGCAGAAATTTTATCGCGAGGAAATTCCGCTGCTGCTCAATCTGACGGCGCGGCCGGAGATCAAGTTCATCCGCGCGCATTGGGAAGTGGCCCGGTGGGGACGCGGGACGGTAACGCCGATGTTTGAATTCAATGTCACGCTGCGGGAAGTTCCGCAGGAAATACTTGCCGAAGCCGCGGGCGCGTGCGCGCGTGTAGGTCGGCCTCGCGATCGTGAATCAGAGTTGCCGTAAGCGGGCAGCTGCCGAGCTGCGCTCGGCTCTTACCTCGCCCGATCCGCACACTCTTGACTCTCCTCTGCAAAATCTCCGCTATATTAAATTCATGTCTGATGATTCGAAGCCTGATGGTTCGAATGTCATCGTCCGTCCTGCGCGCTCGGTGCGCGGAGTTGTTCGCATTCCCGGGGACAAATCCATTTCGCACCGTTACGCCATGCTGGCGGCGATTGCGGAGGGCACAAGCCGGTTCCATAATTTCTCGGCGGCGCGCGATTGCGCCAGCACGCTCGATTGCGTGGCCAAGCTCGGCTGCGAGTGGAAGCGATCGGAAGATGACGCGATTGAAGTGCGTGGCGTCGGGCCGCGGCTGAACGCTCCGGCGGAGATGCTCGATTGCGGAAACTCCGGCTCGACCATGCGCATGCTGAGCGGAATCCTGGCCGGGCAGCCATTTATCGACCGAATTGTGCGGAGATGAGTCGCTCTCGCGGCGGCCGATGGCGCGCATTATGACGCCGCTCACCGAGATGGGCGCGAAGATCGAGGCCGCGGAAGGCGGACGCCCTCCACTGAAAATTCACGGCGGTCACTGAAGGCGATTTATTACCGGCCGGAAGTGGCGAGTGCGCAGGTGAAATCTTGCGTGCTGTTTGCCGGATTATTTGCCGAGGGCGAGACGGTGGTCGAAGAGCCGATCCGCACTCGCGATCATGGCGAAATTGCGCTGCGGGCGTTTGGGGCGGAAGTCGAGCGAGACGGGAACGCGTCGCGGATTGTCGGCGGACAGCGGCTGCGCGCGATTGAAGCGCATGTGCCCGGCGATCTTTCGAGTGCCGCGTTCTTTCTTTGTGCGGCGGCACTGTTTCCCGGATCCCAGATAACGTTGCCTGGGATTCTGATGAATCCGACGCGGGCGCGGCTGCTCGATATCCTGATGCAGATGGGCTTGAAGATTTCGGTCGGGCATCTGGAAGAACATCAGGGCGAGTTGGTAGGAACGATTGAGGCGCGTGGAGCAGCGTGGAAGGGAGGCGTAATCGCTGGCGCCGATACGGCTGCGCTGATTGATGAGATTCCGGTGCTGGCGGCGGTTGCGCCCTACTCCGAAGACGGGCTTGAAGTTCGCGACGCCAAAGAGTTGCGGGTGAAGGAGTCGGACCGCATTGCCGCCGTTGCCACCAATCTGCGGAAAATGGGCGCGGAAGTCGAAGAGCGGCCCGATGGAATGCGGATTCCGGGCGGCCAGCATCTGCATGGCGCGGAACTGGATTCGTTCGGCGATCATCGCATTGCGATGGCGTTTGCCGTGGCCGCGTTGCGAGCGGAAGGCGAGACGACGATTCACGGGGCGGATGCGGCGGGGGTGTCGTATCCGATGTTTTTCGAGGAATTGGAAAAAGTCGCTGGTCGATAGTCGTTGGTCGTTAGTCGTTAGCGATGTTTGCCAACGACTAACGACCAACGACCAACGACCTTATTGAGGAAATACAGTGCCGATGACAAACCAGCATCTCCCGAAGATCGTCTGCAGCAGGAATTCAATCGCTGGGCCGATGACGGTGAGGGCGCGAAGATGGAGCGCCATCATCTCGACATCACCGAGAAAACGATGCGCCGCATGGATCTGCGTCCGGGTGAGCGCATTCTTGACCTGGGCTGCGGTTCGGGGTGGGCGACTCGCTTGCTGGCGCGCATTGTTGGCGAAGGGCCGCAGAGTTTTGGGCAGGTGGTCGGGGTCGATATTTCCGACGAGATGATCCGGCAGGCGCGGGCGGCTTCTAAGGAATTCGACAACGTGATGTTTGTGGTGGGCTCGTCTGCGCAGATTCCGTGGGAAGAAAACTTTTTTGACAAAGTGCTATCGGTGGAGTCGTTTTATTACTATCCGGATCAGGAACGCGCGCTGGCCGAGCTTTTTCGCGTGATGGCGCCGCATGGACGGCTGTTCATTTTGATCAATCTCTACAAAGACAATCCGTATTCGCTGCAATGGGTGCCAAAGTTGAAGGTTCCGGTGCATGTGCGGTCGGCGGCGGAGTATGTCGAACTGCTGAAGAAGCACGCTTTCGAAAACGTGGAGTATGCGCAGATTCCCGACGATACGCCTACGGCCGAAAATTACCAGACGACTTCGTTCCATTCGCTCGATGACCTGAAGGCTTTCAAGCGCGTTGGCGCGCTGCTGCTGATGGCGTCCAAGCCGGATGTGCGGAATCCGGCGCCGGGGTACACGATTTACTGAACGGACAGATTCGACGGTTGGGGCTTCGCCCGCGTTTCCGCCTGGGTAATCAGGAATACAGAGAGAATGGTGATCGCCGGTTCCACTGGATGCCGGTATCGCGCGTGCGGAAACACGACGTAATACACCAGGGGATAGAGCAGCAAGAGCCAGAAGAAAAGCCAGGCATGCGGGCGTCTTTGGCGCAGGGCCAGCAACAGGCCGAATAATGTGAGCAGCGACGAGGCGGCGAACAGGGAATTTTTTACGGGCTCGAGCCACGCGGGGCGCAGGTCGCGCGGCACGCCGTACCAGTAGTAAACAAATTTGCGGAAACTGATGACGGCGAAGCGTTCGGGATTCGCTTTGATCCACGCGACGGCTTCGTCTCTCCGCGCCCGGACATAGGCCAGTTCCCCCATTTGCAGGTATCGGTGAAACTCGGCCACGTCGTGCACGGGATGAAGATAGAACTGCCAAGTGCCGTCGGCGTAGGGACCGTTACCCATGCGCAGTTCGGCGTCGAAGTTTGTCCGCAAAAAGACGGGCTGGCCGAAGACGCGCTCGTTACGCACCAGCCAGGGAGTGACGACGGCAAGAAAAATCAGAGAAGCCAGCAGCACGCCGGCTAGAGAACGCCGGCCAGCGCGCCATCGGCGGTACCAACCGTAGAGTCCGGAGGCGGGGAGGAAAGAGAGGAGCGACGGACTGTTGATTGCGGCCACTCCCCAGAGCAATCCAAAGCGCAGCCACGGTTTCACACCGTCCCTGTCTTCCATGGAAACCGCCAGCCAGAAAATAGTCGTGATCAAGAGCGCGGAGAGGCTGGTCTCCCACATCCACTTGATGTCCCAATAGATGACGTAGGGGAACAAGGCCCATGTCCAGGCGGATGCCACGGCGACCGTTTCCCCGAACGAACGGCGAGCGACTAGAAAAATGGGAATGCAGGTGAGCGCAGACCACAGGCTATTGATGGTGAGCAGAACGAATGCCGACGCATGCGAGTAAATTCCAAAGATCTTGAATACGCCTGCCATCAGGTACGGCGTCAGCGGAGGCTCCCACGCGGTGGGGCCGGTGGGAGTCTGAAACGGATTGGCGAAGCCGTGGCCCGAGGCGATGGAGGCGGCGATACGTCCCATCTCCCATCCGAAGCCGAAATTGTCCTCGGTGGTGCGGACTTTGTAGGTATGCATCACGACGATGCAGAGCACGCGGAGGCCGAAGGCTATGCCCACCATCCACGGGAACGAGGAACGGATGCGCGACCAGGCTCCATAGCATGGTCCGTTGGCAGTTTATGTTTCGGTATTTGAATCCATACCGTACTCCGGAATGCGGCGGTGCGGGCTAACCACGGGCGGGCCGGCGGTGGACATTATGTACGAGGCAATGTGCGATGAAGATGTGTGCGATTCAGTTGTAAATGACGCCCTGGAAAAGTCGCAAACCGGCGGAGGTGTTCTTTCTCGATCATTGTAGCGTCGACGGGCTGCCTGACATAGTCTCCCACAGGCGGATTCCGATGCCATCTGCTTGAATCAACTGCACGACTAGCGCATTCCGGGTAAATTGACAGCGGGCTTGCCCGTCTCTAGACTGGCTCAGCTGAACGGTGTGACGCGGTTTACTCCCGCACCGGCGGCGTGTTTGGCGTATTCTTGCAGGTACGAGGACCCATGAGCTGGCTCCAGAACAAGTTCGAAAAGAATTTCATGATCTCGACGGTGGACTACGTCTTCAACTGGGCGCGGAAGTCGGCGCTCTGGCCGATGACGTTTGGGCTGGCGTGTTGCGCCATCGAGATGATCGCGTCATCGACGGCGCGGTTCGATATCGCGCGTTTTGGGTCGGAGGTGTTTCGGCCGAGCCCGCGGCAGTCGGATCTGATGATCGTCTCCGGGACGGTCACGCTGAAGATGGCGCCGGTGGTGAAGAGAATTTACGACCAGATGCCCGAGCCGAAGTGGGTGATTTCGATGGGCGCGTGTTCGTCGGTCGGCGGGCCGTTCAATACTTATGCCGTGCTGCAGGGCGTGGACCGGATCGTGCCGACGGATGTGTATGTGATTGGATGCCCGCCGCGTCCGGAGAATTTGTTTTACGCGCTGCTCAAGCTGCAGGACAAGATCGACACCATGACGCTTGCCAAGCGGCCCACCGAAGTGCGGCTGGAAGAGAGCATGATGGAGAACTTCAAGCGGCAGGTGATGGTGGCGCAGACGATGCAACCGAAATAGCTGTCAGCTCTCAGCCATCAGCCATCAGTTAGTGCTGGACCGTGATGACCTTGCGCTCTTTGACTTGCGCCGGGGCTGAATGCTGAGTGCTGAGTGCTGACTGCTTGTTGCTATGTTCTTCAAGCTCGCCTCTCAATCCGACCTTCCTGCTCCGAACGAAGCCAAAGAATTTCCCTGCGGCGACAAGACCATCTGTGTCGCCAATGTGAACGGCGAAATCAGTGCTATGGATAATGTCTGCCTGCATCGCGGAGGGCCGCTTGGGCAGGGCGTGATCTCGGGAGGGAAGGTTGTTTGTCCGTGGCATGGGTGGGAATGGGATCCGAAGACGGGCGAGGCGGGGACGCCGGGGGCTAAGGTGGCGGTGTATCCGGTGAAGATTGAGGGTGGGGATGTGCTGATCGAAGTGTAGAGCCCATGAGCCCGGTCACTCATTTCTTACTGGATGGATTCTTGCAAACTCCGCCGCGCTGAGTCGACGGGAACGGGCTCTGGTTACCCTTGCCTGTGGTCGTTCCCGATGTCGATGGCCGCTTCTTGTGAAGGGATCGTTGCGCGAATATCTGACGCGTAACTCTCGTCATCCGCTCGAATGGTTTGGCTCACGACTTACCATCCGCACTCCTTGCACGTAGCCTTCCGTTCGCGGTTGTCGTGGCGGCGGTGTCAAGACTACTCTTTCGCATTGGCGACCCAGCGATGGCAGACTGCGAGCCTGGCTTTCTTGAGCTTCCACATTCATTTACTTGAAGACTTGGTGGGGAGTCGCGGCCCGGACGGCTATCAATGGCCAATTCCATTATTTGGCACCGTTCTCTCGGGCTTGCGAACTGTACGTTGGCGCGGACAATGTGGCGCTCAATGCGTGGCCCAACTTTGCTATCACGATTTTGCTGTTGCTGATGACGTTCTATCTTGCGTGGAAGCGAGGGTTTTCTCCAGTGGAGATGGTCTCGCCTAAGGCCGATGCCGCTTTTGTCGCGGCGCTTCGGAAGCGAATCGCCGTTTCGTAGAATTTACGGTTGGCGGGCGCGAATTAGCTGCTCCTGCCGGGCTTCGCCCGGCTTGGACGGGCGAGGCGCCCGTCCCCACACTTTTCTATCCCAACAGTTTTAGGAACTGGCCTGAGTGATTCTCGAATCCTGGAAACACCGTCTTCATATCCTTGTTCCCCAAATACTGCGACACGACTTCGCTGAGCACCAGCCTGAAGTCGGTCGTCACCGCCAGGTCGCGGCCTTCGTATAACTGCGACTGGTCGAGGCCGGGCCAGCGGCCATAGACTTTGCCGCCTCTCACCGGGCCGCCCAGGACGAACATCACGTTGGCGTGGCCGTGGTCGGTGCCGCGGTTCCCATTTTCACGTGCTGTGCGGCCGAATTCGGACATGGTTACGACGACGGTATCTTCTCCGAGATCGCCCAGGTCGGTCCAGAAGGCGGCGATTGATTGCGAGAAGTCTCCCAGGACGTTGGCGATTTGGCCCTGCGTGCTGCCTTCGTTTACGTGGTGGTCCCAGCCTCCGATGTCGGCGAAGGCTACTTGCACTCCCAGGTTTGCTTTGATCAGCTGCGCTAGTTGCTTCAGGCTGTCGCCGAAGCGTCCTTTTGGATAATTTGCGTTGGCTGCGGGCGTGTAGTGCGCGGGATCGGCGGCCTTCAGCGTCTTGACTGCGTCGAAGGTTTCCTGTCCGGTGCCGTGGAGTACGGTGTCGACTGAGTGGTCGTACATGGCTTCGAAGGTGTTCGACATTGGCGCGGCGTTGGGATTTTTACCGCCTACGGAGAAATCGTTCAGATTGTTGACGGCTACCGCTGGCTCTTTGCCGGAGAGAATGCGGGGCAGCGATGGGCCTAGAGCTATGGCGCGGAAGGCTGACTTATCTTTTGGAGATACGACAGCGAGTTCATGCAGCGCGCGGTTCAGCCAGCCGTCGTCGGTGACTTTTACGCCGGGCGTGCCGGATTCCATGAAGTCCTGGGCATCGAAGTGCGAGCGCGTCGGGTCGGGCGATCCGGCGGCGTGAACGATGGCTAGATGCTTCTGTTTCCAGAGCGGCTGAAAGGCGGACTTTGCGGGATGCAGTCCGAAAAAGCCGTCGAGATCGAGCACGGATTTCTTTGGGATATTGATGGTCGGGCGCATGGCGTAGTAACTGGGCTCGCCGTGGGGTACGACGATGTTGAGGCCGTCGGCTGCTCCGCGCTGGAAGATCACGACCAGGCGCTTGGTGCGGATGCCGGGGTCGGCCGCGCCAAAGGCCGCGCGCGTTAGAAAGCTTGGCAGCGCGGTTGTGCCTACTACGGCGAGCGCGCCGTTGCGGAGGAAAATGCGTCTTGTGATCGACATGGGAACCAGCTTTCGGCTATCGGCTTTCGGCTGGTTGGAGGATCCCACCCCTTCGCAAAGAACGCGAAGGGGTGGGCCACCCCCGACTAATTGAGAGCTGACAGCTATCTTCTTTGAAACTCTGGGGACCCTAGAATCAGTCCCGTGATTGCGGCTATGTTTGGAGGACGCTTTGGATCATCCAATCGGCGCTGGCTGATCTTCGGGTCTTCCAGTTGCTTGTTGATGGTATCGTGCGTTTGCTTCGAAATGTCGCCTGACAATAGAGAATTTTCCAGAGTCGCTAGCGTCTGCTGCGCGTCAGTCGTTGCTTCTGAAGTGCCTGCAGTGGTTCCCGATGCCGAATCGATTTTGACTCCCCGTATCTTTCCTGCTGCCAGGCCCAGGGCGAAATTCATGCGCCCCAAGAGCGCTGAGGAATTCACCCAAACGTCGGCTTTCATCGAGTAGCCCGTCGGCGGCTGCATGCCGTACGGCATCATACCCATGTTGTTGAGCGTGCCGACTAGCGCGCGGGCGTCCTCAACTTGCGCACCGCTCGCACGCACGGCGGAGACAACGAACTCGAGCGGAGTTTTCACTTTGGCGCGGTAGGCCTCCGGCGACCAGAACTCGGGCGACTTGAACATGGTGCGCAGCACCTCGCGAATGTCGCCGTTTTTCTTTAGAAAGGTTTTGGTCATGCGATCGACCAGAGCTGGCGGAGGATCGTCGGAGACAAAGCGCATCGCCAGTTTTTGCGAAATGAAGTGCGCCGTCTGCGGATTGTGCGCCAGCAGATGCAGCACTTCCAGTCCTTCTTTTTCGCCGTGTTCTTTGATGCGATGTCCGAGGACGATCTTGGTCGCCGGGCTCATGCATGCGCGGCTCGAAACGGAAGTCGCCGCCTTTTCTCGGCTGATCGAGCGTCCACCCGGTGAAGACTTTGGCTACTTCGGTGACATCTTTTTGCGAGTAGCCGCCGTTTACGCTGAGCGTGTGCAACTCCATCAGTTCGCGGCCGTAGTTTTCGTTCAGGCCGCTGGCCTGCCTGGCTTTGTTGCCTCGCGGACGCGGTGGACGACTGTTCGGACTGGGGCCATGGCCGCGCCGGCGTTGCTGGTGCGGGGGAATGCCGAGCGCGATTTCGGAGTCCGGGCCGACGCTTAACCAGTTGTCTAGATAGAACAGCATCGCCGGGCTCTTCGCGGTCGCTACCAGCAGGTCTTCGAATTTTCCGAGTACGTGCGGGCGGATGGCATCGCGCTCGTAGCTGGTCAGCAGATAGCGGTCGGCGTCCTTGTTGATGAATACGTTGAAATGGTTGAACCAGAAGTCGGTCATCACTTCGTCGAGTTGCCGTTCGCTATAGATCGCGCGCATCAGTTTGGCTTGCGTCAACTCGTTGACCACTACCTGCTGGGGATTGTTGAGCGCCTGCATGGTTTCTTTCTGTTGCGGGCTCATACCCTCGATCAACGCGTCTGCCTTGGCGCCTTTTGTTGTGGTGGCGATCGTCCGGCGATCTTCGGGCGACATTTTCAGAATTTCTTTCATGCGCTCGTCGGGGGGCAGGTCGAGAAGTTCCTGCGCTCTAAGACTTGCGCGGCGGCGTTCTTCGCGGCGGCGTGTTTGCTCGGGGTCTGGGGGTAGGGCGCTATCGGCGGAGACGGGGCAAGCCCCGTCTCTACACATGTTTTGTGCATCCCCGCTTTTGGGCGCTTCGTCTTTATTTTTGTCTTTGTCTTTGCGTTCCTGCTTGTCTTCATAGCGCTGGAGTTGCGCTTCGTAAATCGCGCGCTTTGTGGGATCCTGCGGCAGCGAGGCTTTTCCGTCGGCGATTTGCTTGATCAACGGGTCGGGCGGAAAATTCTCGACGATCTCCTTTGTCCCCATACGCAGCGTACGGAATGGAGCCAGCCTGGCATCGAGTGCCGAGTCGTCAATTTTATCGGGATGGAGTTCGAGTTCGATCCACTTTTCGACGCCGATCTGGGTGACGCGCTCGACGTCGCCGGGGCGCGGACCGAAGGTCAGGCGGTTCAGAGCGTGGACGGCGCGTTTGTGGTCGTCCATCGATGTCGTCTCACCAGCGGCGGGCTTGTCTTTCTTACGGCCTAGAGCGAGCTGCGTCGTAAGCGCGGCTGCCAGAAGCAACGCAGCAGCCACGAGTAAACGGCGGCTCGGCAAAGGCATACCCATCGTGATTGGCCTCATCCTCATCATAAGGAATGAACCCGTAGGGTGGGAAAAGTTGCTGGCAGGGTTAGGTGGGAAGTGAGGGCTCTAACGCTTTAATTGCGCCACGTAGGCCTTGCCGTATTGCGACTTGCGGGAGGTGCTCTCGACGAACTTAAGAAATTCGCGCAGGTGTTCCTTTTCCGATAGTTCGGCCTCTGAGAATTTCACGCGAACGCCAAGCGTTGATGCGCTGCGGCTCGCGACTCCGCTGATGATCACACCTTTCACCCAGATCTTGCCGCTTGCCACCCACAACCCGATCTCCAGGGTTTTGCCCGCGGGCACGGTGCCGGCGGTTTCGACCAGGCAGCCTCCGCGGCTCACATTCGCCAGATTGCCCCAGACCGGCTCTTCCACACCCTCAACGCGAATTTCCACCGCCACATAGCATTTGATCCGGTGAAAACGGCGGCGATCCGATGCCAATTGCGGAGTGAACAAGTCCGGCTCGAACGGGGGCGTGTCATCGATCGGTTCGGGATGTTGGAGCACGGCGGGTGGGGCGGGCACCGCGGCAACGGCTACATTGGTCCCTGTTTCGCGGGTGCGTGCCTCGCGCGCTTTGACGGCAGCGTCTTTGATCTCGCGCATCGCCCGCAGCAGCGCCGGTTCGCGCTCTTCCGGAGAGACTTCGCGGTAGGTTTGGAGGAGCTTTCCGAGGTGGCTGACCAGGTCGGGATCGGTGAGCAGGCGGGTCCAGTCCGATCCTTTGGGTGACGGTTTCGTGGCTTCGCTCATATGCGGGACTTCACGCAGGACTTCCCTCAGGACTTCCCTCACGCGGATTTCCGTCGCAGGGAAGTGCTTCACTCGCCTCATAGATTGAACTTTGGGTGGAGGTTACACAAGATGACCAAGGTCACAGTTGGGAGTGGGAGCGTAGCGGCGAACCGGTATGGGAGCGTTGTTCATCGCGAGTCGGCTCAACAATTTGCATCGGATCGTCAGCAAAAATAGTCCAAAAGACTTATCATTTCCGTTTCCGTCTTGTAGGAGAGAAGTCAGATTCCATGTCTTCCGCGGACTGTACCACCCGCCAATTGCGGCGCTTTCGTGCGTCCTCTTTGTTGAACGCTTTAGCGATCGTGTCTATCGGCGTCTTCATCTTCACCTGTATCTTCCCAGCGGCGCTTTACGCCCAAAATTCCAATTCGACTTCGAATTCCAGTTCGTCGGGTGCGCCCGCGCCGGTTCCAACGCCGCAAGTTTCGACGTCGCAAGTTCAAACTTCGGCACAGAATCCGGTGTTTGGAAGTGTGCCGGAGGCCAAGCCGACGCCCGGAGTTCTGTCGCTGACTTTCAGCGATGCGATTGAAAGGGCCTTGCGCCAGAACCTCGCTGGTCTTCTGTCGGAGTACAACACCATTGAGGCGCGGGGAGAGAAATGGCAGAAGCTTAGCGACCTGCTGCCGAACGTCAACGGGACGGTGCAGGAGGCAGTGCAGAAGCAGAGCCTGGAAGCGCTGGGACTAAACTCCGCGCTATTCCCGGGCGGCTCTAAACCTCCTCGCGTGATCGGTCCGTTCGACTACTTTGACGTGCGCGCCTCGGCGACGCAGCGAATTTTCGATTGGAAGGCAATCCAGAAATATCGTTCTTCGGTGGTCGGCGAAAGCGTCACCCGATTCAATCTCAAAGACGCGCGGGACCTGGTCGTGCTCGCGACGGGCAATGCCTATCTGCAAGCGATCGCTGGGGCGGCGCGCGTGGAAACCGCGCAAGCGCAGGTTGAAACTGCCCACGCCCTGTACAACAAGGCGGTTGCGCAACAGCAGGCGGGGGTCGCTCCCGCCATTGATACGCTCCGGGCGCAGGTTGAATACCAGTCGCGGCAGCAGCAGCTGATCGCGGCTACTAGTGATTTCGCCAAGCAGAAGATTTCGCTGGCACGTGTGATTGGATTGGCGCCGGGGCAGGAATTCGAACTGGCCGACAAATCTCCTTACCAGGCTTTTCCCATCCCCGATCTTGAAACGAGTTTGCAGCGCGCGTATTCTTTGCGCTCCGATTACAAAGCGGCGCACGATCGGGTGGTTGCGGCGCAACTGGAGTCCAGCGCCGCGTTCGCGGGATATTTCCCAACCCTCGATCTGGCAGCGGATTTTGGTGACATAGGCGCGCACCCTGGCAGCCTGCTGCCTACGTACCACTTCTTCGGCACGTTGAACATTCCAATCTTCCAGGGGGGCAAGGTTCACGGCGACGTTCTGAAGGCAGACGCCAGCTTGCGGCAGGCACAGGCGCAGATGGCGGATGTGCGCGGCCAGATTGATCAGGATATCCGCAATGCGCTGCTTGATCTCAAGTCGTCCGCCGACCAGGTGGAAGTGGCGCAGAGTTCCGTGAATCTGGCGGAGCAGGCGCTCACCCAATCGCGGGATCGCTTCTCTGCCGGGGTCACTGACAATCTCGAAGTGGTTCAGGCGCAGGAAGCGCTGGCAAACGCGCACGAAAGTCTGATTTCGAGCCTCTACCTTCATAACCTGGCCAAGGTTTCTTTTGCCCGCGCCCTGGGACGCGCCGAAGAGGGCGTCCGCGAATACCTGAAAGGGAAGTAGATTATGGAACAAACCAGCAGCGTTGTAGCCGAGTCGAAACCGCAGCCGGACGCGCGTGCGCCGCAGCCGGCAGCGCCGCCATCCCCTGCCCAGCCGGACAGCGAAGCTCGCTATCAGCGGCGATCCGCGTTTTTGAACCATCCACGTACCAGGTGGGGGCTTATTCTTGGGGGCTTCGTTATTGTGATTGGCATTTTCTTTCTGTGGCGCTACCTCACAAGCTACGAGTCGACCGATGACGCGCAGATTGACGGCCACGTGAACTCGGTGAGCGCGCGCGTCAGCGGGCATGTGCTGAAGCTCAATGTGCAAGACAACCAGTATGTGGAAAAAGGAACCGTGCTGGTGGAGATCGATCCGGCCGACTATGAAGTCGCGGTGGCGCAGGCGCGCGCTGAATACGCCGACGCCCAGGCACAGGCTGCTGCCGCCGGCATTAACGTCCCGATTACCGACGTGAGTTCTTCGAGCCAGGTGAGCGGCGCCCAGGCCGGTGTCTCCAGTGCGCAGGCTGGAATCTCGGCTGCCCGCCAGCAATATGAAGCCGCCAAATCACAGGTGGTTGAGGCGGATGCCAACAACACCAAAGCGCAGAATGATCTTGTCCGCTACAAGCAACTGATCGAGAAGCAGGAAATCTCGCAGCAGCAGTACGATCAAGCCGTGGCCAGCGCCCAGGCAGCCGCCGCAACTTTGCTGGCCGCACGCGCGAGCGCCGACTCTTACGCGGCGCAGATCGAACAGGCGCAGAGCAAACTGGTGCAGGCCGGCGCCGATCTTCGAACTGCCGACACCGCGCCGCAGACGATGCGAGCGACGCGCGCCCGGGCGCTTTCCGCGAAAGCTAATGCCGAGCAGAAGAAGGCCGCGTTGGACCAAGCTGAACTTAACCTCGTGTACACGAAGGTGACTGCTCCCGTCAGTGGAGCGGTCAGCAACCGCACCGTCGAGGTTGGTCAAAACGTGCAGCCCGGGCAGGAAATGATGAAGGTGATTCCGCTCGAATACACGGACCTGTGGGTCACAGCTGACTTCAAAGAGACGCAGCTTAAGAAGATGAAGCCTGGGTTGGCGGCGGAGATCGCGGTCGATGCGACTGGCAAGACCTACAAAGGGCATGTCGATTCGATCGCCGGCGCCAGTGGAGCGCGCTTCAGCCTGCTGCCACCTGAAAACGCGACCGGCAACTACGTCAAGGTCGTGCAGCGCATACCGGTGAAGATCGTGTTCGAGGCGAGCGAGAACAAGGGACATGAGCTGCGTCCGGGGATGTCGGTTGTGCCGAAAGTGTGGATTAAATAGAGACATTGAGACATTGAAACATTGAGACATTGAATCATTGAAACATTGAGACACTGACACATTGAATCATTGAGAGATTGAATCAATAGGGTTCCTTAGGTTGAGATAGGAATGGGTGCTGCTGCTATCACCATGAATGGGGCCGCCGAATGGCGTCCGGCGGTTAATCCGTGGATCATTGCTCTCACGGTGACGCTGGCCACGTTCATGGAGGTGCTCGATACGAGCATCGCCAACGTGGCGCTGCCGCACATCGCCGGCAGTCTTTCCGCGGGTCAGGACGAGAGCACCTGGGTGCTTACGTCTTATCTGGTCTCGAACGCCATCGTGCTGCCGCTGAGCGGTTGGCTCTCTTCGATCATCGGTCGCAAGCACTTCTACATGGGTTGTGTCGCGCTGTTCACCATCAGTTCGTTTCTGTGCGGGCTCGCGCCGAATCTCCCCATGCTGATCGTGTTCCGCATTCTTCAAGGTGCGGGCGGCGGCGGCTTGCAGCCGAGCGAGCAGGCCATCCTCGCCGACACCTTTGCTCCCGCCAAGCGCGGCATGGCATTCGCCGTTTATGGAATAGCGGTGGTGATGGCTCCGGCAATCGGTCCAACGCTGGGCGGTTGGATCACCGACAATTTTACCTGGCGCTGGATTTTCTTCATCAATATCCCAGTTGGGATTCTTTCGCTCTTACTGACGTCGCGGCTCATTCAGGACCCTCCCTATTTCAAGCGCCGCAAATTGAAAGAAACCCGAATTGACTACACCGGACTCGGTTTCGTCGCGCTCGGCCTTGGAACGCTGCAAGTGGTCCTCGATAAAGGGCAGCGCGACGACTGGTTCGAATCGAATTTCATCGTAGCGCTGACCGTGGTTTCGGTCGTGTCGCTGATCTTTGTAATCTTCTGGGAGTGGCATCACAAAGACCCCATCATCGACCTGCATTTATTTCGCGAGCGCACGTTTGCCACCGCGAACTTTCTTATGTTCATGCTGGGGTTTGCTTTGCTCGGCAGCACTCTGTTGTTGCCGCTGTTCATGCAGACGCTCCTGGGCTACACGGCCGAGCGGGCCGGATTGGCGCTCATGCCGGGCGGGTTCACGATTATGGTGGCGATGCCGATTGTCGGGTTTCTGCTTTCCCGTTACAGCCCGCGGTATTTAATGATGTTTGGTTTATCGACGCTCTCGCTTTCGCTGTTCCATATGACCTCGTTCGATCTGGGTGTTGATTTCCACACCGTAACGATGGCACGCGCCTACCAGGCACTAGGCCTCGCTTTCCTGTTCGTGCCCATCAATACCACCGCGTATTCCGGGCTGCCACGCGATAAGAACAATGCCGCATCCGGATTGATGAACCTCGCCAGAAATATTGGAGGCAGCGTCGGGATTTCCGTTGTCACTACCCTGCTGGCTCGCCGCACGCAGTTCCATCAGGTGCGACTAGTGGAGAATCTGAGCGCCGCTAATCCGCAGTTCCGGTCGGCGCTGCAGGGGATTACGAGTACTTTTTCGGGCGGAGGCGCGGGGCCGGGAACCGCGCTGCAGCAGGCCTATGCGTTGATGCAAGCGAATGTGATCCGGCAGGCGACAATGCTGGCCTATATCGATAATTTCTGGTTGCTTGGGGTCGTGATTTTTTGTTTAATCCCCTGCGTGTTCCTGATCAAGAAGGCGAAGCCGGGCGGCGAGATTGTCGTACACTGATCGTCCTACACTGATCGTCGTATACTAGTGTCGTTGTGGAGATCCGGGCGTCCCCAGCCCGGTTGGACGGGAAAGACGCCCGTCCCTCCACCGAGCAGGAGGTTCGCGATGTTTCGCATCGTCACAATCGAACGCGAATTTGGCAGCGGGGGCGGAGGCATCGCCTGCGAATTGGCTCGCCAGTTGGGGTGGAAGCTGTGGGACCAGCAACTGACCTGCGAAATTGCGAAGCGCGCGGAGGTCTCGGAAGCGGCAGTGGCTTTGTGCGATGAGCGTGTCGACAGCCGTCTTTACCGTTTGGCGAAAACCTTCTGGCGGGGCAGCTACGAACGGAGCATTCCTCTGGCCGCCTCGCACTCGTTTGATGCGGATCGCATGATGGCCATGGTGGGAGACGTCATGAGCACGATTGCGGAGGAAGGGAATGCGGTGATTGTGGGCCGCGGGGGCCCGTTTTTTCTGCGCGACCGCGAGGATACCTTTCGGGTCTTCACCTATGCTCCGCACGACGAAAAGATCCGCCGCGTGGTGGCCATGGGCAAGAGCCGCGCAGAGGCAGAAGACCTGGTGGAGAACGTGGACAAGGAACGGATCGCGTATATCAAACACTACTTCAACGCCGACTGGCCGAGGCGCAGCCTCTATCACATGATGATCAACACGGTAGTCGGGGACGAGAACGTGATTGCCACGATTATGCACGGCATGCAGACGCTCGAGGGGCATACTGCGGAGACCGCGCTCCGCGGGGTTCGCTGAAGGTCTTCGGCAGTCACGGCGCAATCGCGCGCAATCGCGTAGGCCCTGACATTCGGCTCCGCTGGATTAACGACTAACGACTAACGATCTGTGAGCCTGATCGTCCCGCCTATTCTTGCCGACTCTCGCGCGGCATCCAGAATGCGGACCACGATGACGTTCGTATCGAGCGCCGAAAGTCCGGTGGGCTTGATCTCTCCGGAGACGACTGCGATAAGGTATGAGATTGAATCGTTGTACGGAGCGGTGAGCGCCGGAGCGGATTGCTGCCGCCCTTCATCGTCTCCTTTGCGACGTACGCGGAGGTCGTCGCGGCGTATCGTGATCGCTTCGCCGGTCTCTCCGTATACTTCCATGTCTTTGCGGTCGAACGGCCAATTCCATGATGCTTGCAGGATGGCCTGCGCCTTCGGATAAGTGAGGATGACGGTCGCCTCATCATCGACGTGCGGATAAATCTCAGGCTTGAGTTGTTGAGTGACCGCCGTGACTGTGATTGGCGCTGCCCCCTGCATCAGCCACGTCATGAGGTCTGCGCCGTAACAGCCAAAATCGAATAGTGCTCCCGCACCGTTGCGCGCTGGATCCGTCAGCCACGAAAGGAATTCGGGTTCGACGTTGATCTCCTTCGGACCCTTATGGCCATCGTGGACGACAACCTTGCGAATATCGCCGAGCGCACCATCGCGCACCAGTTGATACACAGCGGTATTGCTGGGGTACCACGTGGTTTCGTAGTTCACCAGCACTGGGATGTGCGCAGCATCGGCGGCCTGCTTGATGGCTAGCGCATCTTCCACGCTGACTGCAAGGGGCTTCTCCATCATCACCGGAATGCGATGGCTCGCTGCGGCTTCGACAATGCGGCGATGATCGCGCGTGTCGGTATACACCAACACGGCCTGCGGCTGCACCGTCGTCAACATCTGTTCAACATCGCTATACAGTAATTGCGGGTCGAGCTTGAACTGGACGGTGTAGCGGTGTGCGAGTTGCTGATCCGGTTCGACGATAGCGACGATCTGGATGTCGCTGCGCTTTAGGGCAGGACCGAGAAACCCGGAAACATGCCCATGCACCAGTCCGACGATGGCGACGCGTAAGGGCTTGCCGCTAGACTGAGACTGAGCGGAGGACTCCGCCGTGGTTATAACAGGCAGGCTGATACCGACGACCAGGAGTGCTATGAAGCAGATGGATTTATACACGGGAGTCTCCTGTGATTTGATTCCGGGCTGATCTAGCTTCTGCGAGCGCGAGGTACGGTCGTTCCTGAACACGTTACAGAATACGTTCCAGAATACAAGACTTGCCTTGCCCTTACACTGAAGATGGATCATGACCAGCGTACGAATCGATATATGGCTTTGGGCCGCGAGATTTTTCAAGACGCGTGCACTGGCCAAACGTGCCTGCGAACTGGGCAGGATCGAGTCGAACGGCCAAGCGGCCAGGCCAGCACGCGAGGTCCGTGTTGGCGACCGGCTGCGCGTTACAACGGACGGCGGCGACTATCAAGTGGAGGTTCTGTTGTTGAGTGCGGTGCGTGGTCCGGCGTCGATCGCCCGGGGACTCTATTTCGAGACGGAGGCCAGCCGCGAATTGCGGAAGAAACTGGCAGACGAGCGAAAAGCGATGAAACAGTTTGAAGAGTTACCGGCAGGCAGACCATCAAAACGCGAGCGGCGGAAGATTATCCAGTTCCGCGGAAGAACCTGATCCGGGGGGAATTACCGCCCAAGCTGTCCTAATTAGCGCAGGGCAAAGCCACGTCACCACAACGGGGCAGAGCCCCGTTACCACACTAGAATTTCTGCTAGTTGGGTTTCTTCTTTCCGAAAAGGCCACTTAATCCGCCCAAAGGGTTGCTCTTGTCTCCATTCATCAAGCCTTTGAGTTGACTGTTTGCCATCCCTTTCATATCCGGCAGGAAGGTTGGGTTTGAAGTGGTGCCCGTAATGTTCACGGGAATGCCGCCGCTTCCTTTGCCACCTAGGCCAGCCATTTGCGTGAGACCGGAGACGGCTCCTCCGCTGAGGTTGGCCACCATTTTGAAGTCGAGTGCGTTGCTGGGACTGATGGTGCCTGCTCCGGTGACGGTTCCCAGGGCCGGGATCACAAGGTTGATTTTGTCGAGGCGCGTGCCTTCGGTGGTGTAGCGCACATCGGAACTCAGGTTTTGGATGTTGGTGTCATTGGAATTGGAACTACCGGTGCTGGCCTGCTTGCCGGTAAGCGAGGAAATTGCCGACAGCTTGGATGCGAGGTTGAAACCGGTGAGTGCGGTGTTGTTCATCTTTACCCAGCCGGTTGAGACCAGCTTGTTGAGCGGGCCTGAGGAGTCGAGTTCGACTGAAAGGGTTCCTCCCTTGAGCCGCGAACCGGTGGGAAGAACGACGCCGACTGCGGGAAGCGCGGCTTCGAGGTCGTCAACCGGCATGGCTTGTCCGTTCAGTTTTGTGTGGATGGAAGTGGTTTCGCCGTGCATATCGTAAGTGCCGCTGAGTTTGGCCAGCGCCTTGCCGATCATGACGTCGCCCTGCACTACCTTTCCCGACTCATTCTTCAGGTCGTGCTCGACGGCGAAGACGACCTGGACGGGTTCTCCGGCTGGAGAGCCCTTCGGAACCAGCTTCAACGAGGAGGCCTTCAAGGTTCCGGCGGCCTTCGCGATGTGGCCGTCGGAAGTCAGCGTGCCCTCGAAATCGGCCGAGCCGGTGATGCCCAGCTCCGGATCGACGAGCGCCGACTGGGAGAGATCGAGCTTCTTGAGGGTGAGCTTTGACTGCACTGGCGTGAGCGCGGTATCGGTCGAATTGATTGGACCGGCGGCGCCATCGATTTTCAAACTGCCGCCACCGGGGAGGCCGACGGACGCGACCACGGGAAACTTGTCAGTAAAAGAAGAATTGCGCATCGTGATGTTGACGTTGTTGTACACGATGGGTTTCCGCTTGCCGGTTAGGGATCCGACGGTGACGGTTCCGTCGTTCAGGTCGAGTCTGGCGACGTTCACATTCGACGGCGTGCTGGACGTTTTTTCGGCTGGCTGCGCCGCCTTTCCCAGCGAGGAGAAATTCCAGACTCCCTCGCGGTTGCGAAGCAAAGTCATTTCGGGATGATCGATGACGATCTTGGTGATGTTGAGTTGCTTGCTGAAGATGAGCGGCATCAGTTCCACTCCGACCTGGAGCGATTTCGCCTGGATAAACGGGGAGGTGCTGAACTTGGGATCCTCCGCAATGGAGAGCTGGTCGGCAGCCACGCTGCCGGAGAGGACGCCGAGGCTTAAATTGCCGACTTTCACTGGGCGTCCCAGGGTT
Organism: uncultured Acidobacteriaceae bacterium; assembly: GCA_963789205.1. Taxonomy (GTDB): domain Bacteria; phylum Acidobacteriota; class Terriglobia; order Terriglobales; family Acidobacteriaceae; genus Acidiflorens. The sequence continues at coordinate 97,106 of CAWBJV010000002.1, read as the reverse complement.
GTGCTGAGGGTGGACTCGATCTGGGGACGGAAATTGTTGACGTTCACCAGCAACGGGACGGCGATGGCAATGACAATCAATACTGCTACGACAATGCCTGCAACTTTGAGGGCGGTTTTCACAACATACCTCCTGAAGGGCGGGACCCGACGCGGAAGGCGATCGGTGGAGACTTAGTCAGTCTATCAAAACGCGAGTCGTTGGTCGCTGGTCGTTCGGGACTCGCTGGTTTCGCCAACGACTAACGACTATCGACCAACGACGTTATAAGATAGGCGCGAAGGATGGAGTCGATCCGCAAAGTGGCAGCTTCTAATTTATATCCCTCGGTGCAGGACGAAGTGGCGCGGCTGGCCGGCTCGGCGGAAGTGCGTTCCGCATTCGACCGGTTCCGCTCGCGGGAAGCTCAATTTGCGCTGTGGCAGATGGAGGCGACGCGGGTGGCTGCGCCTCCATTCGGAGAGGCGGCGCGGGGCGCCTGGCTGGCCGACCGGTTTCGCGAGCTCGGGCTCACCGACGTGCAGGTGGATGAAGTCGGCAATGTGTTCGGCGTTCGTCCCGGATACGGAAGCCGTTTCGTGGCGCTCAGCGCGCATATTGATACGGTGTTTCCGGCGACGACGCCGTTGAACATCCGGCAGCAGGGCAGCCGGTTGTATGGCCCGGGAGTCTCCGACAACGGGGCGGGCATTGCGGCGCTGCTGGCCGTGGTGAGTGTGCTTGGGAGCGCGCGAATTTCGCATGCGCTGCCGTTTGTGTTTATTGGGAACGTCGGGGAAGAAGGCGAAGGCGATCTGCGTGGCATGCGGCACGTTTTCGCGACGCCGCGCTGGAGAGACACAATTGCTTACAGCGTGGTGGTGGACGGCGCCGGAGCGGATACCGTGGTGGCCGAGGCCCTGGGCAGCCGCCGCTTCGAAGTAATGGTGCGCGGTCCGGGCGGGCACTCGTGGAGCGACTTCGGCGCGCCCAATCCGATTATTGCGCTCTCCCGCGCGATTGAGGTCTTCAGTCAAACGCCGGTCCCGGCTTCTCCGAAAACGACATTTAATGTCGGCGTGATTCGTGGTGGGACTTCTGTCAATTCAATTCCGGAATCTGCCAGCATGCGGGTTGACCTGCGCTCCACGTCGACAGCGGAAATTGACCGGCTGGAGCGGGTGCTGCGCCTTGCGCTGGAGCAGGCGGTTGCAGCGGAAAATCGGGCTGCTGCTCAGGGCGGAGCACGGAAACCGCAGGTGGTCCAGAGCGAAGTGGTGGAGATTGGGAATCGTCCAGCGGGCGAACTGCCGGCGGATGCGCGGCTTCTGAAGGTGATTCGTGCGGTGGATGCGCAGTTGGGCAATACGGCGCAGGTGCAGCGGGCGTCGACTGATGCCAACATCCCGCTTTCGCTGGGCCGTGAGGCCATCGCGATCGGAGGCGGCGGCTCCGGAGGCGGTGCGCACACGTTGCAAGAATGGTTCGACTGCAATGGACGGGAGCTGGGACTAAGGCGCATTCTGCTTACAATGCTGACACTGTCGGGGGTAGGAGAATGAGGAAGCGAATCGTTCTGATTCTGCTGTTGGGCCTGGCTTCTGGCGTGTTGGCGCAGGGCGGATCACCACAGGCACAGGGCGCGCAGAAGCCGAGAGCGGACCTGATCTTTACCCACGGCAACATTTTCACCGGAGTGGTCGATGCTGCGGCTTCGCTGGGGTCGGGCAAGCGCGCGGAAGCGCTGGCGGTACTTGGCGACCGGATCCTTGCCGTGGGGGCGCGCGACGAGATCATGAAGTTGAAGGGACCGGAGACGAAGATTGTGGATCTGGATGGTCACTTCGTCATGCCCGGTTTCAACGACGCCCACATGCACCTCGCCAGCGCCGGCCTGGAGAAGATGAATGTCAACATGGTTGGCGCCAAGACGCTCGACGAGTTTCGCGATCGGTTGCGGGCCAAGGTCGAAGCCGCCGGTCCCGCGGAATGGGTAGTCGGAGAAGGCTGGGACGAGACTCTGTGGCCGGTCAAAGTTCCGCCCACACGCTGGGATCTGGACGAAGTGAGCGGCAACCACCCGGTCTACCTGGAACGCGTGGACGGGCACATTGGCGTGGCGAACACGCGCGCCTTGCAACTGGCCAGCGTTACCGTCGCCAGTCGCGATCCGGAGGGTGGAAAGATCGATCGTGACGATTCCGGCACGCCCAACGGTATTCTCCGCGAGAAAGCGCAAGAGGCGGTGCAGGCAGTGATTCCCAAACCGACCCACGAGAAACGGCAGCAGGCCATCGAACTGGCGCTGGCGGATATGGCGAGTCATGGCGTCACCTCCGCGCAGGACTACTCGCAGTGGGAAGACTTTCAGATCTACGAGGAACTGGAGCACGATGGCAAGTTGACCGCAAGGATTTCAGAGTGGCTGCCTTTCGATGACTCGATCGAAAACCTGAACAAGAAACGCGACTCGCATCCCGCGTCCGACAACGTGCTCCACACCGGAATGCTGAAGGGCTTCATGGATGGATCGCTCGGCTCGAAGACGGCTGCATTGCTTGAGCCCTACAGCGATGATCCGAAAAATAGCGGCCTGCCGCAATACGAAGCGGCCAAGCTGAATGCGATGACGAAGGAGCGGGTGCTGGCGGGATATCAGATCGGCTTCCACGCCATTGGCGACAAAGGAGTCCAGTTGGCGCTTGACGCGTTTGCCGAGGCGGAGAAGGCGGCAAAAGACGGCAAGGTGAAGGCGGTCGATGGTGGCACCGATTACCGGCTTCGCGTTGAGCATGCGCAGGTCACCACTCCGCAGCAAATTTTGCGCTTCAAAGAACTGAAGGTGATTGCGTCCATGCAGCCGAGCCATCTGCTCACGGATATGAACTGGGCCGAGTCGCGTCTGGGACCGAAGCGCGCGGAGCATTCCTACGCGTGGGCTGAGTTCCTTCGACGCGGAGTGGTGGTGGCCTTTGGCACGGATTATCCGGTTGAACCGGTGACGCCGTTTCGCGGGCTCTACGCGGCGCTTACCCGTATGAGCGAAGACGGAAAGAAGAGTTACTATCCCGCGCAGAAACTGAACATCGAGCAGGCGATCACGGCCTACACGACGGGCGCGGCGTTTGCCGAGTTTGCGGAGAAGCAAAAAGGCAAGCTGGAAGCGGGGATGCTGGCCGACTTTGTGGTGCTTGATCAGGACATTACGGCAGCGCTGCCGCCGAAAATCGTGGGGACGAAAGTTCTGCGGACGGTGGTTGGCGGCAAGACCGTGTACGAGGCAAAGTAACTAGTGGAGAGCCGGGCGTTCCCGCCCGGTCGCGATGCTGCTGCGAATGCACGCCGGACGGGCGAGACGCCCGTCGCTCCATTTTATTTTTATTCGACCATCAGCGCTTCGGCTGTTCGAGCAGGGCAAACTCCGTCCCCTTTCGATGCTTCGCCAACTCCGTTTCGTAGCGAGATGGCAATAGTTGGTTGCCATTGTCCCGGGTGGGCGTCCAAAACTCCGACAGGAAACAGCGGTTATCGTAACAGTGGAAGACGACTTGACCAGTCTCGCCGACGCGACGTCCGCTAACCGCATTGGCGATCCCGATGAAGACTTGTCTGCCGGTGGAATCCTGCACGGTGAGCTGGTTACGGGATGACGATACCGAATATTGACCTGCAGGAAATGTTCTGTCTGAAATCAGGAAGTTAAACGGCACCTTGACCGTGATCCTTGACTGGGCTTGGGCGAGGCTGACGGCGAACATAGCCAACAGGCAAAGTGATGCGAGTTGAAGCGTTTGTTTTTTCATGGTTGTTTTCCTCCTGTGTCGTTCTCGGCTGGCGGCCAATCGGATGGCAGATCCTGCCCGAACTGACGTTCAATTTCGCTCTTGCGAACAGGCAGAACAATGGATCAGCAATGACTCGGCTGGGATATGAAAGTGATCGGCTAAGAAACTGAAAACAAAAAGCTCCAGCGTAAAAGTGATTCTTAATCCGCGGGGGTTAGAAGCAATATCGGTGTACACTCACGAGCAACGAAGCAGGGTGGCTGGATGGAACGACCCGCAGTGAATCCGAATACAGTTCAGTTTGGACTTTTTGAGGTTGATCTGCAGACCCGCGAACTGCGCAAGTCCGGGGTGAAGATCAAACTGAACGACCAGCCCTTTCAGGTACTCGCCTTGCTTCTGGAGCGTCCGGGCGAAATTGTGACCCGCGAAGAATTGCAGGCCAGACTCTGGCCCTCGGACACTTTTGTCGACTTCGATCTGAGTTTGAACAGCGCGGTGAAGAAACTGCGGCAGGCTTTAGGGGATGAATCCGACAATCCCCGATTTGTAGAGACCCTGTACCGCCGGGGATACAGGTTCATCGCGCCGGTTTCGAACCACGCTTCGCATGCGGTGGAAGGAACCGGACCATTGCTGGAGGATTCGGCCAAATCAAAGGAGCCCGCCGCCCGGTCCTGGAAGCGTTTGGCGCTAATCACGGCGGGGTGTGTAGTTCTTCTCGTCGCCGCCCTTGTTTTCGAGTTGATGCCGAGGCCTTCGCCGCGAATCCTGGGATTTACCCAGATCACCAGCGGTGGCAAGGTTCATCAACTGGGCGCGCTGGTAACGGACGGGCAGAGGCTCTATTTCCAGGCCTCCGACAGAAACCGCATCGTGCTGGCCGAGGTTTCCGTTTCCGGTGGCGACAGCGTCTTGATTCCGACGCCGTTCCAAAATACGTTTCTTGGCGATATCGCACCAGATGGTTCCTCGCTGATGATCAACAGTTTTGAGGGCACCGAGAAAGAAAGTCCGATGTGGCTGCTGCCTTTGCCGGCAGGTCCGCCCCGGCCGCTGGGTGCGATATTGTCTCACTCGACGGTGTGGTCACCGGATGGACGTCGCTTGGTTTATGCCGACGGAGCCGCCCTTAACGAGGCAAACCCAGACGGATCCGATGCCAGGAAACTCGCCACTCTTAGCGCGCGAATCACTAACGCGCGGGTTTCACCGGATGGACGCAAAATCCGCGTGACGCTCGACGACATGAAGACTGGGTTCAGCGAGTTGTGGGAACTCAACCGCGACGGGAGCCAGCCGCATCCCCTCCTTCCTAACTGGAACGATTCTCCTCATGAATGCTGCGGGCAATGGACGCCGGATGGAAGATATTTTCTCTTCAGCAACTTTGGCGAAGGCAGAAATAGCATCTGGGCCCTCCCGGAACGGCGTTCATGGATGCAACAGAAGGCCAAGCCCGTGCAATTGACGAACGGTCCGCTGGATTTCTGGCTGCCGGTTCCATCCAAGGACGGAAAGAAGATTTTCGCCATGGGCGGGTTGCCGCGATCTGAAGTGCTGAAGTATGACGGGCGGGCTTTTTTGCCGTATCTCGGGGGCGCGTCGGCGACGGATTTGGCCTTTTCGGCGGATGGAAAGCGTGTGGCCTACGTCTCGGTTCCCGAGTCGACGCTTTGGTCGAGCGCGCTCGACGGTAGTGATCGGATTCAGTTGAGCGATCCGACCGCCATGGAAGTGGCCTTGCCACGTTGGTCTCCCGACGGGAGTCAGGTTGTGTTCATGGGGAGGACGCTCAACACGGATTGGCGAGCATATCTGGTGGCGTCGAATGGACAAGGTTTGAAAGAACTGATTCCTGGAGCGACAGCTGGTTTTGATCCGGGGTGGGCGCCTGACGGTAAGTCGATCGTGCTGGCGATGGGCGACCTGGGTCCGACCAGCAATAAGATCAGTATTTTTGATGTGAAGACGGGGAAGGTTTCTCCCGTTCCAGAAGGAGAAAACCTGTTCGGGCCGCGATGGTCTCCCGACGGACGTTACATCGCGGCGTGCACGATTGACTCTCAAGCGCTCAAGCTTTTCGATCGCACCACTCAACAGTGGACGGAATTGGTGCGGATGGGCATCGGATATCCGAGTTGGTCGCATGATGGACAGTACCTGTATTTCGATTCCATCCTTACCAAAGATCCCGCGTTCTTCCGGGTGCGGATTTCCGATCACCGATTGGATCGCTTGGTCAGCTTGAAAGACATTCACCGGCTTTGGGGACCGAACGCAGAGTGGAGCGGATTGGGGCCGGATGATTCTCTGCTGGTGACGCGCAACATCAGCAGTCCCGAGATTTATGCGCTCGATTGGCAGCCCTGACAGTGGGGGACTCGACATGGAGGCTATCGCGACGCTGAAGCTGTAGAGACGCCCAAGCCGCGTCTCTACGGGAATTAGGGTAACGCGAACTGGGTTTCCTGCGTCTAATGAACTGACGACCTTCTGCCCGACCCCTGCCAGTGACGAAGGTATAATAAAAGATTAGGTATTTTCAGGAGGAAAGAAATGGATTCGCGCGAAAGCGCTTTTTGGGCTCGTCTCAAGGCCAATCGTTGGGCCTATACTTTTACGATTCTGGCGACGCTCACCGTTGGAATTCTGATTGGCACGGTTGTCTCCTCTGGAGTGAAAGGCAAAGAGGGACAGAAGTCGTCGGACGCGACTCCGCTCACGATTCCCGCTCCGCAACAACTCTCGAATGCGTTCTCCCAGATTTCCAAGCAGCTTGAGCCGAGCGTGGTGAACATCAATACCGAGTCGACTATCAAGAACCCTCACCGCCGGCGCTCCATTCGTCCCGATCCAGACCAGGATCAGGGCAACGGCGATGAAGACACTCCGTTCCAGGATTTCTTTGATAAGTTCTTCGGAGGCCAAGGTGGTCAGGGTGGCCCTGACCCGGGCACTATCCGCCAACGGTCGCTTGGTTCCGGCGTGATTGTGGATTCCAAGGGTTACATCGTCACCAACCGGCACGTGGTCGAGAAGGCGGACCGCATTCGCGTCAAGTTGATGGATGAAAACCCGGCCACGCCCGGCCACGACGCCAAGTTGATCGGTATGGACCAGGAAACCGACCTGGCGGTGATTAAGATTGAAGTGGATCGTCCGCTGCCGGCCGCAAAACTTGGCAACTCCGACGGCATGGACGTTGGCGACTGGGTACTCGCTATCGGCAGTCCTTTCGGACTGCAGGAAACTGTGACGGCGGGCATCGTGTCGGCGAAGGGACGCAACATCGTTCCCAACCGGCAGTTCCAGTCTTTTATTCAAACCGACGCGGCGATTAACCCGGGCAATTCCGGGGGCCCACTGGTGAATATGGCGAGTGAAGTCATTGGCATCAATACCGCCATCCTGACGGAAACGAGTTCGTACGCGGGCGTGGGATTTGCCATGCCGTCGAACACGGTGGCGCAGGTCTATAACCAGTTGATCGGGCCGGAGCACAGGGTTTCGCGCGGATCTATTGGCATCGAGTTCTCGGCGCAACCGAATCCGGCGATCGCGCGCATTTATGGATCGGGCGTGACGGTGTCGAACGTGGTATCCGGCAGTCCGGCCGACCAGGCGGGCCTGAAGATCGGCGACACGATCACCTCCGTGGATGGCAAGGACGTGAAGAGCGGCGACGATCTGGTGGCGGACATTGCTTCCCGCAAGCCCGGTTCTAAGGCCAAGCTTGCCTTCGTGCGCAACGGCAAGAAACAAGACGCGGCGGTGACCATTGCGGACCGCTCGAAACTGTTTGCTTCCCGTCTGGGCGAAGAGGATGAAAACCAGAGCGAAGAGGCGCCCAAGGCCAGCAAGTTTGGGATTACCGTTCGCGGCATCACTTCCGATCTGGCGGATCGCTTGAGCATTCCTGCGGGCAAGGGCGTGGTGGTGCAGGACGTGAAGCAGGGATCGTTTGCCGAGGACCTGGGCCTGAACCGCGGCGACGTGATCCTGGAAGTGAACAAGCAGCCGGTGAATAGTCCGGACGACTTTACGAAGATCGAGTCGTCGCTGAAGAGCGGGCAGGATGTCGTATTCCTGGTGCGTCCACGAGGCGCGAGGGCCCAGGATGGAACAATATTCCTGGCAGGTACACTTCCGTAACTGGTATACATACCGGCGAGACTGGCGCTCCGTCCCCGTTTCGGGGACGATAGGAGTGGGCCGGTTTCGCCGGTTTTCGTTGGAGGGCAGTCGTTAGTCGTTGGTCGTTGGTCGTTCGGGACTGCATCATCCATTTGAAGTCTGCGAACGACCAACGACCAGCGACTAAACGACTGCTTCTGATGGGCGAGTCGTAAATGGTCGAAGTCTCTAGATATGCACTGTGCGGATCAAACTCGGCGTTGGCTTCGGATCGGGCTTTGCGGCCTGCTCTGCGTGGCCGTGCATGGGCTCGCCATCGCGGATACACCGACTCCGCCGACGAAACCAGCGCAGGCTTCGACGACACCAGCCGCGAAAGCGAAGTCTCCGGCCAGCCCGCACGCCGTTTCCAAGCGCACCTCGAGTCGGACTTCGTCTCAGAAGAGCAAAAGTTCACGCGGCAAGAAGGGCTCCAAGTACGGTTCAAGGAAGCGTGGCCAACAGGCGATTGACTCGGGTCGCGCTCGGCAAATTCAGATAGCGCTCATCCGCGAGCACTACATGCAGGGCGAGCCATCGGGATCGTGGGACAGCGCCACGCAGGCGGCGATGAAGCGCTATCAGGCAGATCAGGGATGGCAGTCGAAGCAGATTCCAGATTCCCGAGCGCTGATCAAACTCGGATTAGGCCCGAGCCACGATCATCTGCTCAATCCGGAAAGCGCGATGACTATGCCCACAACGCCCCCGGCAGCCGGCTCAAAGGCTGCGGTCAAGCCGGTTCCGGCGGACAACAACCCAAAGAATTAGCCGGCAGTCGCAGTCACTCCTCCCTTTCCGGCAGGAGCGAGCTTGGACTCACCGCTCCAAAATTTCTTTGTAGGCGTTTAGCGCGACTTTCTTCGGCCGGCTGGGCAAGACGATATCGAAGCTGCGGCTGGCATCACCGCCGATTCCGACCTGAGCGATAGGTGTCATACCGTTGCCGAAATCGGCAAATACCGGAACCAGCATGGCAAAGCGCTCATCGACCTCGCTCTGCGTAATGGTCATGTGAACATTCACTTTGCCAGCTTCCCCCGGAGTTACTTGATAATCGAAGTGGTAGCGCGGCACTTGCGTTCCATAGACCCACTCGTCAAAGAACCAGTCCAGGCGTCCGTTCTTCCGAAGGTCCATTAACTTGGTCATGTGTCTCTCAGCGATGGTTTTGAAAGACTCCGTGGTCGCTGCCTTTTCGCGGTGACTCTCCACAAAGTCATGCATCATGGCGATGAAATCCTTGTCCTGGCTCTCGGAGTCATACATCATCGAACGCAGCATTTCCAAAATGTAGGCACCCTTCGGATATGTCACGTTCTGGTAAGCACTCTCGCTGCGCGGAGAAATCAATCGCAGTCCCATCCAGATGGGGCCAGCGTCGTTCGGAGCCACGCCAAAATTGTTTTTCTCTAAAATACGTTCCCGCAGGCGTTCCCAGAATTCGATGTAGTCCTTGCGCCAGTCTTTCCCGACCGCTTGCTGCAGGAAGAGTCCGGCCGAAAACTCGGCGAATCCCTCAGAGAGCCACTGGTCGTGGTAAGACCCCCAACTTACCGCATGGCCCCACCACTGATGCGCCACTTCGTGAGGTGTCACCTCTTGCACGAAGCCGGTGAACTTGTCATTGATGCGGCCAAACAGCATCCATCGCTGCGTGGAGTCCATGTATGCGGAAATAGGAAGATAAACCAGATTGGGCCACGATTGTCCGAAGGCGAAATTGGGCTGTTCCGTGATGTAGATGTCATCATAGGGACTCCTGCCGAAGTAATAGCTGCACAGTTGCAACTGGGCGCGCGCCTGCTCGAGTGCGTACTTCGTCATACTTCCCGGTGCCATGGACTGCAGAAAAGCCCTTTGCTTGTATGGCTGCAGAGAGTTGGGCAAGTCGGACAAGTAATAGCCGGAAATCTTGTAACCGGTTTTTTCGTCGGGCATCTCCAGCTTTTTATAATCGCCGTAGTTGAATCCAGCGACTGCAACCGGGATGGGAGTGACCCAGTGGGTTACGGCAAAATCCTGTTCCTTAGACTCTGCCTGCAGTTGTCCGACGCTGACGACCTTGTATCTATGAGGGACCTTATAGGTAAGATCGTAAAGCGCCCGCTCCCCAAACCCATTAAGGTTCGGATACCAGGAGGTTCTGGCACTGACGTAGAAGCTTCCCTCCCCAGCCTCCTCAAGAACCTTGTCGCCTGTGTATTCGACAGTAATTGAATGTTCTTTCCCGGCCTCCGGCGCGCTGGGGAGTATGGCGTAGAACGAGCCGTCCTCTTTCCGGCTTTCTTGAATCCAATAGAGAGCCTGCCCTTGTTCATCAATGACGCGCGTCACTCGCAGGTTCGGCAGTAACCCAAACTTTAAAACTCTTTCCCCGGCCAACAACGGCTCGAAGGTTATGGTGGCGATGCTGAACAAGTGATCGTTCTTCGAGATCACGGTCTCGATCTTGTAGCGGTGTGTGGCAAACAGGCGGCGGTCCTCACTGGAACTCGCGGTGCGGTTCAAATATTCCGACTTTAAATGAGCCAGATACCAGACGCCGTCATCCATACCCTCGGGATCGTAGTTGATGAGCGCGACCTCCTCTGGTGAATCAAGCTGGGGCAGCGCCCCGACACGATTTCGCACGAAGAAACGGAGGTCCTTATGCTTCGTGCCGCGGAGGTAGGCATTAAAAAATGGCGGATGCAATGGATTGTAGAAGGCGGCCATCAGGTCGGCATCCACGTTGTCCATGGCTTCGCCTTGCAGCAGAAATTGGCTGAAACCCAGAGGGTGTTCTTGGCGCTCTCGCACCCTTCCCCTCCAGTGGCTTAGAACTGCGCCAGCCTCCGCAGGCGTTCCTATCTGGTCCCCCAAACCCGGAAGAAACTTCGCCCAAGCTTCTCGGGTGAATCGGAAAAGCACCTGGGTTAAGTCTTCGTTAGCCTCAGCTGACCCAGTACGCCGTTCGAGTTCATGCGCATCGAGGCGAAGCATAGCCTTCAGATTGAAATGTCCTTCGCCGATGAAGATCGCTCCAGTCTCAACTCCGTTCACCGGATTCAATACCGTTAACGTCCCTTTCCGAAATTGAAAAGTTCCAACGTCGTAATTCAGGGTGAAGTTGTCGAAGCGATACGTTTGTCCGAGTGCAACATTGCGGAGCTCGCGATAGAGGGGATCAGAATTCGCAAACGCCAGGGTTTTTCCGGGGACGTTGACTGTCACCTGCTGCTGCGCGATGGCCAGGGTGAGCTGTAACTGAACAGTCCCGGGCAAATCCACGGTCTTCACCAGAGGTTCGAAGCCGTCCCGGGTTACTCGCAGGGAATAAGTCCCGGCTTTCAACTCGGAGGAAGCAAATCTGCCCAGCCCGTCTGATGCCAGCACAACCGGCTGCGCCAGGTCTCCGCCTGTAATCTCAATCCGCGCTCCGGGAATGACGGCGCCCGACGAATCCTGAATAGTTCCGGAAATCGTCTCCGCTCGCAGCCATGTTGGCCCCATTACGCAGAGGAGAAATAGCGCCATTGTCACCCGGCGAAAGACAGGGCTTCGGGGCGCTTCAGCAAATCGATGCATGACTCCACGAGGGGTACAAGGCAGCATTTGAGTCCTCTTGAACACACACGAACTCGTGGTCAGGGTCGCGATGCAATCTACCTAGTCGAGCACCGGCCGCGGGCAATAAGGAATCGGCATCCCTTTCACAATTGCTCCTGGGTTGCCCTCGACCAGCGCTTCAGCATACTCTGCTCCCTCCCGAGGAGTCTAGTGTTAGTTGTAACTCGCAAGTCCGGTTACCGCTGGAAGCTATGTCAGGGATGATCCATGCGGAAATTGCCGGTTTCATCGGGAGTTACACAGCAACACAAGAGGAGTGGAGCCCTCAATATTCCCCGTAGCGGCCCTTCACCGAATCCGAAAGCTTCTGCGGGTCGTATCCGATACCGTCCTTGAACACGATCTCGACATTTTCGATATCCGAGATTTGCTTCGACGGATCTCCCTTGAGCACAACCAGGTCTGCGCTCTTTCCCGCGGCGAGCGATCCGATTTGTCTTTCTTTTCCCATGTAGGTGGCGCCGTTCAGGGTTGCGATTTTGATCGCCTCAACGGGCGTAAATCCCGCCTCCACCAGCAGTTCGATCTCACGCTGATCGCCGAATCCGGGCACAACGTCTCCGGCTCCCGTCGGATCTGGGCCCGCGATCAGCAGACCTCCGGCCACCACGAAGGCGCGTTCAAGTTCCATATCGCGCTTGAACAGCATCGCCTGATCGGCCTTCGTCCTGGGTGCCGGCCGTTGTCGCATATAGAAAAACGCCTCGCGGGCCTCGGGCGTCATGGCATCCAGCGCTTGCTGCCGGATCGGTGGACGTCCTCCACCAGCGTCTCCTTCAAATACTGGCAGCGTCGAGGTGATCGCCACATGATGCTTCACGAGCGTGTCGATCAGGTCCTTAGCGTCGGAACCGTCCGGGGGCATGTGCTCCAGGGTGTATTCCCCAGCGCTGTCGCTGCAGACATCAGGTTTCTTCCCCGGATCGAGCTGCGTGTTCACGAAGAATCCGTGTTCGAGATCGTCGATGCCCAACTCGGCGGCTTCTCTATAAGTCACCGAGCAGAGGTGCCCCGTGACTTTGATTCCGCGCTTGTGCGCGGCATCGATCGCGGCCTTTAACTCGGCGCGCGTGATGTTCATGTACGCCTTGAATGACGTCACTCCTTGATCGGCCCAGTACTCTACCAACTGCCGTGCGTCGTCCGGGCTGGCCAAGTGCGGCATCTGGAGGAAGTAACTCACTGCTCCTTCGAGATAGGGGCCCGTAACGTCAAGGTGCGGGCCGGGGAGCTTGCCCGCGTCGATGTCGCGCTTCAGGTTCAGATCGGCATAGGTCTCGACGCTACCTGTAGTGCGCATGGTCGTTACGCCGGCGGCAAGGTAAAGTCGCGGTGCCGAGAACGTCATCTGAGGCGCCAGCACTGGCTGCTCGTACTTCCGCTGGCTGTTCAGATTCGGTCGCACGATGTAAAAGAGATGATTGTGCATGCCGACGATACCTGGCATCACGGTGTATCCGTGGAGGTCAAGAACCGTCATTCCCGTAGCTGCGGTAACGTCGGCGCCTTTCTGGAGAGCCGAAATCTTTCCACCCTCGATGACGACATTCTGATCTTCAACCGCCGCCGCGCCCGTACCGTCAATAACGCGCACATGGGTCAGGACGACCTTGGGCGCATCCACTCGGACGAATTGTTTTACACCCTTGGAAAGTTCGGGAATTTGCGCCCCTACCGGAGGCAAGAAGGGAAGGAACGCGAAGACAGACGCAATCAGGTGTCGCAAATGTGTCTCCTAACGCCAGGACATTGTACCCCGACTCGCTTGATTTCCTAGTCCAGCACCGGCCGCGGGCAATAAGGAATCGGCATCCCTTTCACAATTGCTCCCGGGTTGCCTTCGACCAGCGCCTCCGCATACTCTGCTCCCACAATTTTTGCTGCCACGGCGCGAGCGGCGGAGAGATTCGGGATACGGCGCTTTGTGTCGTGCGCGTCGGAGGCGAGGATGTGAACGGCGGAGCGGTCGAGCAGCCAGCGGGCGACGAGTTCGGGGCGCTCTCCCCAGAATCCCGTCAGCGCTGAGGCCGTAACCTGCATCAGACAGCCCTGTTCCGCCCATTCCAGGATGCGCTGCGGCGTTTGCTGCAGGATCGGGTTTCGTTCGGGATGGGTCAGGATGGGGGTAAGGCCGCGATCTCCCAGACGGAAGAAACAATTCTCAAGGTGGGTCGGGACACTGAAATTGCTGAGTTCAATCAGCAGATAGTTGGTTTCGCCAACGGTGTAGGTGTGCGGCTGCTCTAGGACTCGTTCCAGGTTTTCGAAGGAAAGATGAAAATCGCAGCCTAAAGTTAGTTGCAATTGCGGTGCGGGATCGAGCTTCTCCTCGTTCTTCTCTTCGATATTCATCTCGATCTTCTCTCGTAGCTGGCCGAGAAGGCCGGAGAGATATACGCGATCGTAGGCATAACGATCGTTGGCGTGCGGGGTGGCGACGGCGTGAGAAATTCCGTCAGCCGCCGCCATGCGGCACATTTCGACGGCTACATCCCAGGACTTGGGGCCGTCGTCGACCTCGGGCAGAAGGTGGCAGTGGATGTCGATCACGACATAGTCTTTACTTGGAAAAAATTGATTTGCAACATAACAATTAGAACACATCGGACCGCGGAGCATCGCGGGCCGTTTGCCGCGCGCTTTCTCTGTCGGGTGCGGTGGCGGGCTCTGACCCGCTTGAACGGGGCTAAGCCCCGTCACCACACGTGCGCAGCCATCCGGCCCTAACCGCGCATCCAACCCAACTATCGGGCGAGGCGCGCGGTTGCGAGTTCCCGCCTTCTCGTGCACGATAGTGAACACGACTTTTTCGTTCTCACCTTGGATATTGAGGAGCAGGTTCGCAAATGAGCTTTCTGAGGGCGGCGCGCGCCGCACTGGGTCAAAGTTGTCTTCCCCAAATTTCTGTGGCCGTCGTCGTTGTCTTCGGTCTGGCCGGACTTTCCCTTTCCTGTGGCAGCAGCAGTCATAGCACGGCGGGGCCTAACCATAATGCTTACGTCACTCTGCCATCGCGAGGCTCCGTGCTTCTGCTGCACATTAATGGCGCAAACGGGGCCATCACCCTTGGGGCGGAAACGCCGCAAGTGGAGAACACCTCGCCGACCGGCATCGCGTTGCTCCCGTCGAAAAAGTTTCTTTACGCGGTCAATTCCAGTTCCTTCGCCGACTCGATCTCGATTTTCAACGTCGCCAGCGACGGCACTCTGGCGCTCAGTGGCACGCCGACTCCGGCCGGTAACGGTCCGAATGATGCTGTCATCGACCCTTCCGGCAAGTATTTGTTGGTGACGAACAATTTCGGTAACAACGTTTCCGTTTACACCATCGACGCCAGCAGCGGCGCTTTGTCGGAGGTCGCGGGGTCACCTTTCCCAGCGAATTCGAATCCAGCCGAGATTCTGATTACGCCTTCCGGAAAGTTCGTTTACGTGACCAATCCTGGCATTGGGATGGTCACCGCATTCACGTTCTCGACTTCGGACGGCACGCTCACCCAAGTGCGAGGGGCGCCAGGGGTGCCAGGGTCTCCATACCCTTCCGGAGCGGGAGCCTTCGGCCTGGCAGTGGATGGGAGTGAAAAGTTCCTCTACGTTGCGAATCCTGCGGCAAGCAATCCTCTTTCGTCCACCAGGGGCAACGTTTCCGGGTTTAACATCAACCCGAGCAGCGGCGCACTGACCCCGATACTGGGGTCGCCCTTTACCGCGACGAACGGCAACAGCCCCAGCGCCGTCACTGTCGATCCCAGCGGAAGGTTTGTTTACGCAACGACCCCGGGATCGAGCTTCGCCATCTGGTGTTTCGCGATCACTCCGGCGAACGGACAACTGGTGGCGGTAACGAACTCGCCGTTCAGCTTGACTGCGGGTGGGCTGTTCGCCCTCTTCGATCCCAGCGGCAACTATCTCTACATCGGAAGTCAGGATGCGAACGGTGTGGCCGGCTATACCTACGACCCATCAACTGGAACTCCCACGGCAATCACGGGCTCGCCTTTTTCCACCATAGCGGCGCCCGGGAAGATGGTGCTTTCAGAGTGAGAATGTTGTGAGAAACAGCGTAGAGACGGGGCAAGGGGAAGACGCGGCAAGCTGGGTCTCTACGGGAATTCAACGGCTCGGTCAGGGCTGTGCCGGGACAATCAGCCATTTGTAATGTGTGATTTACGGGCTGGCACTTTGGTGGGACAAGCTGGCACCCGCGTGCCATTTTCAGATTCGCAGCATAGTCTTACATTCCCCAATGAGCAGTTCTGGGGGAGGGCTGCCCGGGCGTCCTGGGTTCGTGAGAATCCGGACGCCCGTTTAATTTTAGGTTATGCGGCGCGGATACTCCCTTCGACTCGCTCAGGGTCGGCGCTGTCCGCGAAAAGAGCAACGGCAAAAGCAAGGGCAAGACCAACGGCAAAAGCAAAGGCAAGACTAAGGGCAAAAGCAACGGCAAGACCAAGGGCAGCGGGCGAGGGCGCCCGCTCTACACGGGCGAACTCAATTTGTGGAGATGGTGAAGTTCACTGTGATGCGCGCTTGCGTTTCCACGGGCTGCCCGTTTTGGATGTAGGGCTTGAAGTGCCACTGCTTCACCGCCTCGCGAGCCGCGGTAGCAAGGATGCTCGGGCCACTCAGAATCTGTAACTCCTGGATTGTGCCGTCTCGCGAGATGAGCGCCTGCAATCTAACTGCGCCTTGCACCTTCATCTGCCGCGCCAGCAAGGGATAATCCGGCGGCACGGAAACCGTCACGCTCTGCGCCGTTTGCGCCGAGAGTTGGACGTGATCGGCGGTGCTGACCTCCACACTCGCCGTTGATGGGGAAGCGCCGGATGCGGAAGACGTCGCGCCCGAATCGACGTCAAGATGGATGGCATTACTCTTCGCGGGCACGCTGGTGTGGCGGTTTCCGGCTACGACTTCCACCTGGAGAGGAGGTAGCGCTGCGCGCTCGGTGCTTGCCGAGAAGGGAGCTTCGGCGGCAGCGGGTGGCGTGGATTTGGCTGGCTTGGGTTCCCGCTTCGGGGTCGCCGGAGTGCCCGCAGTTGCCGGAGCCGTACTCTTACTTTCACTATTGCGCTTACTGCGAACCGTCGCTTCCTGCTCTTCGGCGCTCGGCGGGAACCAGAAATCCCAGTCCCTTAGAACGACGGCCGCGAGAGCGACGAGCAATATCCCGAGCGCGATGAGCATCCGCTTCCGCTGTACTTCGGGAGCTTGCGACGCGGGTTGCGAGGGAAGCGGCGTCGACCGCTCCAGTTGGTTCTCGGGCTGGGTTTCGTCTTGGAACATCGGCACGGGAGAGCCCTCGAAATCTTAGTCAGTTCCTGGCGATGGCTGAGTTAGTATGCCTCGAAACGTGCGGCGTGCCAAGCGCATCCCGGTCTGGTTGTACTTCTTTCATTCCCCGGCGGGAGACGCGGCGAGCCGCGTCTCTACGGGAAAGCAGGTCAGGAAACTTTCACACCCTTGTCGTCGATCTTGTCGAGAATGCCGGTGGCGGCGTCGAGAATTTCTTTATCCACCTTACGATTCGAAGCGATGGCTTCGGCCAGGGGGATGGAAATAATCTTGTTCCCGCGCAGCGCCGCCATTTTCCCGAATTCGCCGCGGTGCACCATGTCGATGGCGCCCAGTCCGTAGCGCGTGGCGAGCACCCGGTCGAAAGCGCTGGGCGATCCGCCGCGCTGGATGTGGCCGAGCACAACCGAGCGCGACTCGAAGCCAGTCCGTTTTTCGATCTCCTGCGCCAGTACCGAGCCGATTCCGCCCAAGCGGGCATGCCCAAATTCATCCAGTCCCGCTGCCGGCAGAGTCTCGTTGCCCCCGGCAAACTTCGCGCCTTCAGCTGCCACCACGATGCTGAAGTATCTTCCGCGGGCGTGGCGCTGGCGAATCGTTTCGGCCACCTGGTCAATATCGAATGGAACTTCGGGGATCAGGATGACGTCGGCGCCGCCGGCGATGCCGCTATAAGTTGCGATCCAGCCTGAATCGCGTCCCATCACTTCCACCACGATCACGCGATTGTGCGCCTCGGCCGTTGTGTGCACGCGGTCAATGGCTTCGGTGGCAACGTCCACGGCGGTGTCGAAACCGAAGGTGAAGTCGGTGCCCGCCAGATCGTTGTCAATGGTCTTCGGAACGCCAACCACTTTCAGTCCCTTATCGAAAAGTTTCTTGGCCACTGAGAGCGTGTCATCGCCGCCAATCGCGATCAGAGCGTCACAGCCATGTTTCTTGAGGGTATCGGCGCATCGCTGGAGGCCGTCTTCACGCTTGGCTGGATTGGTGCGCGAGGTGCGCAGGATGGTGCCGCCGCGAGGCAGGATACCGCCCACCGTTGCGAGATCGAGTTCCATGGTCTTGTCTTCCAGCAAGCCGCGCCAGCCCTCCATGAATCCCACAAAGTCGTCTTCGTAGTGGAAGGTGCCCTTACGCACCACTGCCCGAATGACCGCATTCAGTCCGGGACAGTCGCCTCCGCCGGTCAGCACTCCGATCTTCATCGCCTCATCCTCATATGATTTACGGGTGTGAGTCCGTCCCGCTGAGCGGATACACTCCGCCCGTACCGCATGTTTCAGTGAGCCGGAATGCATTAGATTATCATGCGGCTTGCGTCGAGATGGCTACTTCAAACGCTTTCACCACAGGGAGCACAGAGTCACACAGGGAAACACAGGGGAAAACCGGATTTACTCGGCGGCGCTTGCGAAGGCGGCGCTTTTTCGGCCACAATACTCGCCGGACACTCGTCGCCAAATCAGATAGCCTTCATGCCGAAAATATTGCGCGTTCTTTTCTGGATTGCCGTTAGCGTGCTTGGAGCGCTGGCGCTGGCCACCATCGCATTACATCGCGGCGAGCAGATCAATGCCCTGTGGCTGGTCGTCGCCGCGGTCGCGACCTATGCTGTCGGATATCGCTTCTACAGCAGTTTTATTTCCGCCAAAGTGCTGGCGCTTGATCCCCTGCGCGCTACTCCGGCGGAGCGCCTCGACAACGGCCGCGACTTTGTTCCCACCAACAAATGGGTTGTCTTCGGACACCATTTCGCGGCCATTGCCGGCCCCGGACCGCTGGTCGGCCCCGTACTCGCCGCGCAGTTCGGATACCTGCCCGGCACGCTATGGATCATCGCCGGCGCTGTGCTGGGTGGTTGCGTGCAGGATTTTGTCATCCTACTCTTCTCCGTTCGGCGCGACGGCAAATCGCTCACGGAGATGGCGAAATCCGAAATCGGCCGGGTGGGTGGCATTGTGGCTTACGTCGCCGTGCTCAGCATCATTGTGATTCTGCTCGGGGCGACCGCGCTCATCGTCGTCAATGCGCTGAAGTCGAGCCCCTGGGGAACGTTTACCATCGCCATGACCATGCCCATTGCAGTATTGATGGGTGTCTATTTGCGCCGCATTCGACCCGGGAAAGTTCTCGAAACTTCCGTCCTCGGATTTGTGCTCGTGCTCGCCGCCATCTTCGGTGGCCAGTGGGTTTCCGAAACGCCTTCATGGGCAGCCGTCTTTACGTTGACGGCTCCAACGCTGGCAATTCTCATCATCATCTATGGATTTGCCGCATCTTCGTTGCCCGTGTGGCTGCTACTCGCGCCTCGCGATTACCTGAGCACCTTCGTGAAACTCGGCACAATTTCTCTGTTGGCAGTCGGCATCGTGGCGCTCCGGCCGTCCCTGCACATGCCGCCGCTGACGCGCTTCGCCGACGGCAGCGGGCCGGTGTTTGCCGGAACCATTTTTCCCTTTGCGTTTATCACCATCGCCTGCGGTGCGGTCAGCGGATTCCATTCCCTGATTTCAAGTGGCACCACTCCGAAGTTGATCCGCCGGGAGCCGGAAACCCGCATGGTCGGCTACGGAGGAATGATGGCCGAGTCGATGGTCGCGATTATGGCCATGATCGCGGCTTCGGTGTTGCAACCCGGCGTCTATTTCGCGGTCAACAGCCCCGCTGGCATCGTGGGCCAGGCGCCCGAAGCGGCTGCGGCCGCCATCAGTTCCTGGGGATTCCCGGTCACTGCCGCCCAGATGGCAACTCTTGCGCACGCCGTCGGCGAGCAGACGCTTTACAACCGCACCGGCGGCGCGCCCGCTTTCGCCGTCGGCATGGCGCAGATTTTTTCCAACACTCTCGGCGGCCAGGCCGTCATGGCGCTCTGGTATCACTTCGCAATTATGTTCGAAGCGCTCTTCATCCTCACCATCATTGATGCGGGCACGCGCGTCGGACGTTTCATGTTGCAGGACGCGCTCGGGCACATCTGGAAACCGCTTGGCCGCACCAGTTGGTATCCATCGATTCTTTTTACGAGTGCGGTGATCGTTGCAGCGTGGGGGAATTTCCTTTGGCAGGGAATCAAGGATCCGCTCGGTGGCATTAATTCGCTGTGGCCGCTTTTTGGTATTTGCAATCAATTGCTGGCGACGGTTGCGCTGTGCGTCGCGACCGCAATCATCGTGAAGATGGGCCGCGTGCGATACGTGCTCGTCACGCTGGTTCCGCTGTGTTGGCTGGTGGCCGTGACTTTTACGGCGTCGTGGCACAAAGTCCTTGATCCGAATCCGCGCATCGGTTTCCTCGCCCACGCCCGTCAACTCGCTGCTGCCGGAGCCAATCCACGGCTGATCTTCAACGATCGCCTGGATGCCGCTGTCACCGGCGTGTTGGTGGTGATGGTGGCGATGATTCTCATCGAATCAGCTTTCGAATGCATGCGAGTAATTTCCGGAAACAAGTCCGCCGTAACCAAAGAAGCGCCGTTTGTGATGACGAGGCTGGCGATGGAGGAACAAGCATGAAGGTAGAGTCGCTGCCGGGCTGTGCCCGGCTGGACAGCCGAGGGCGGCTGTCCCTACGTGAGTTGTTCGGTTTGATAGTCGCCATCCTACGGGAAATTTTCGACGAATCCGGCTACCAGCGCTTTCTCGATCGCAGCTGTCTGGAATCATCACCCAACGCGTACGCGATCTTCCTGCAAGAAAACGAGCAAGCCAAATCGCGCAGACCAAGATGCTGTTGACAGCTGAGAAACTGGGTACTGGCTACTGACAATCGCCCTGCTACACTTCCCCCATGCGCGTCCTCGGCATCGACTGTGGCACTGAATACACCGGATACGGCGTAGTCGATCTCTTCTCCGATGGCCGCAACAACGATCGGCTCGTGTGCATCGTCTGCGGCGCTATTAAAGTTTCCCCGCGCGACCCGATGCCCACGCGCCTGTCGCGCATTTCGATCGGCTTGCAGGAACTCATCTCTCAGCACCGGCCCGACCGCGTGGCTCTCGAAGACGTTTTCTACGCCGTTAATGTGAAGTCTGCCTTGAAGCTGGGGCAGGTGCGCGGTGTGGCCATGCTGGCCGCCGCTTCCGCCGGGCTTGAAGTCGCCGAATATTCCCCGCTCTCGATCAAGTCGGCGGTGGTCGGATATGGCCGGGCAGAAAAGCATCAGGTCCAGCAAATGGTGACGCGCCTTCTGAATCTCGATCAGATTCCGGAGCCCGCTGATGCTGCCGATGCGCTTGCCATCGCCATCTGCCATCTCCACACTGCGGCGACTCGGGAACGCCAGAGCGCTAGCCGCTGACCTGTAGATCGGGGCCTGGACAAAGACGCGGCAAGCCGCGTCTCTACTTGAAATTGTGCCTGGTTAACCGGCGTCAAGTTACCTCCGCCGTCGGCCTGAAACCGCTGCGCACCGTGCCACTCGTTAGTGCATGCGGCGCTGCCTCGCGCCGATTCTCAAGTTATCCTGAAATGCACACAAAAATTACACCGAGGATTTCATGAGCCTTCCCCGTTTCGTTCCTGCCGCCTTCGTTGCGCTTCTCTTGCACTCATCCTGGATGTATGCCGCCCAGACGGCTTCCTGTATCTTCGAGACGTTTTCCGCGCCCTCGGGATATTCCTTCAGCCAGATTCAGGGAGTGAGCGACGACGGTACCGTGGTCGGCCAGTTGATGGACAACAACACGCTGCAACTGGTGGCTTTCAGGCGCTCGGCTGCCGGAGCCTTCACCGAGTACGCAGCCCCGAAATCCGCAGCCACGAGGTTGTACGGGCGCAATGGCAGTGGCACGAATACCGGTTTCTACCAGGACAGCGCCTACCCCGGGCACATTCACGGATTCCTGCTGGAAGGCAGCACGTTCACCGTCGTCAATCATCCCAATGCCGCCAATACCTGGCTGTTCGACGTCAATCTGCTGGGAGGCGCGGTCGGCAGCTATAGCGCCGGCGCGTACGTGACCAAGGGATTCAGGCTCGTGAATGGCAAGTACACCACCATCGGGTATCCCAATGAGCAGGTGACTTATGCGCTGGGGATCAATGACAACGGCGATGTTGTCGGAACCTACGCCAGCAGCCTTGTGAGCAACGGCTTCTTATGGAAAAACGGGACCTTCACCACCATCAATTACCCGTACGCGAAATACGGAACCGTTCTGACCGCAGTGAACAACTCCAGCGTCATCGTTGGCAACCATCTTTCGGGCGATAAAAGCTTTGGCTTCATTTACGAAAATGGAGTCTTCAAGAACATCGTCTATTCGGGCGCGAACTACACCATGGCCGGTGGCATCAACAACAACGGCCTGATCTCTGGAGAGATCTTCCTCACGGGGAATACCTTGGGCTACACGGCGGTGTGCAAGTAAGGTCTTGGCTCTTAGCTCTTAGCCTCTAGCTCTTAGTTTTTAGCTTGGGTCCACACCGCGGTGGGCAAACAGGCAAATGCTGCCGCCAGCAAGGAACACGTAGGGAAGGAAACCCTCGTCCGTCCAGCCGAGTAAAGCTCGGCGCCTCTGCGCTAAGATCAAACATGGACCACGGGACTGTGATCGTCAATATTCCTCAGCAGGATAGTCCTGCCCTGTTGGTTTCTACGACACATACAACATCCGATCTACTGAGTGCCGCGACCTTGAAGAATGTTGGCCAGATGTCCTTATCTGCTTGTCGACTGGGGTGGGTTGTGGTATTTCCCACCGGCAACAGCGAAGTCAACTTGGGTGCACGAATGAATATTTCTGCAGGAATCCAAATCGGCGCGACGTGGGATGCCCCTGCACAGTCAGTGAGCCCCGAGTATGCAAAACAGGGGGCCACGGCAATTGCCTTCTTCGTCGCTGAAGCTTATCCGTCAGGCGGGAAGCCGTGGAAGGCGGACTTAGTCCAAATACGCCGACAAGCCGGAAGCATCGCACTCAAGCTGAGAGCTAAAAGCCAAAAGCCAAGAGCCAAAAGCCAAGAGCCAAGTGGCTGCCCTTGACACTGTTGCCCGGCATCCCCAATCATTAACAGCGGCCCATGCCTCGTCCATTTCAGATTGTCTCCCTGCTAATCTTTCTTGCGATCCTTTTTTTTTCTTCGACCTTCGCCTTTTCGCAAAGCGAAGCTCCGGCGGTGGTCACGTTCACTATCGATTTCCCCACCTCTCAGCCGGAGCATTACTCGATTCGGGTTCAATCCGATGGCTTGGCGCGCTACCAATCCAGGGGCCGGTCGGCCGATTCCGACGAGACCGATTCCCACGACAACGATTCCCATGATAACGACAGTTTTGATCTCGACTTCACAGTAGCCGCGGAAACGCGGCAGAAAATCTTCGAACTGGCGGCGAAGGCCGGATACTTTCAGAAGGACGTCGACTCGCATCACAAAGATCTCGCCTTTACCGGAAAGAAGACGCTTGCCTACAAAGACGCGCGGCGCAGCGGTGAGGCCACGTACAATTACTCCCTCAAACCCGCCGTGCAAGACATAACCAGCCTGATGCAGAGTCTCTCGGCGACACTCGAATTCGGGCATCGCCTGCAGTACGATCACCAGTACCAGAAGCTGGCGCTCGACGAAGAACTCAAGCGCATGGAGGGTCTGGCGCGCAACAATGAACTGATCGAGGTCGCGGCCATTCAGCCCATCCTCGATCAGATCATCGCCGATCAGTCCGTGATCAATGTGACCCGCGCACGCGCCCAACGATTGCTGGAGCGGGCAGGAGTTCGATAACAAATTTCCTGGCGGCGTTCGGTGCAAACTCCCCTGTGGGATTGCCCTGTGTTTGACCGCGTCACGGCATCGGATCGCGGCGGTCTGAGACGCGGCAAACCGCGTCTCTACAAACGGGCGCGGAATCCACATGCTCAAGCCCTCGACGCTAGCCACAGAGGCAACTCAAGGGGATGGCAAGGGCTCTAATCGAGTAGACTTAGAAGATCTTAAGTTTCGTATCAGGGCATCGCTTCTGCGACGTCATCGGTTCTTCAAAGTAAGCCCCCTTTTAGGGGCTGGGCCAGGGGAGCAATCCGGGGAGATGTATATGTCAATCACAAGGCTCGGAAAGATGCTGGCAATTGGGGCCGTGCTGGCAGCGGCGTTTCTGGTGGTCTCGGCGTCGGCCGAGTCGAAGGCACGCATCGTCCGCTTGAGCGAAGTGCAGGGCACGGTGCAGATCGACCGCGCCGCCGGCGACGGTTTTGATAAGGCGTTTATCAACTTGCCGGTGATTGAGGGCTCGCGCCTGAAGACGGGCAGGGACGGGCGGGCGGAAGTGGAATTCGAAGATGGCAGCGCGTTGCGTCTTGCGCCCGGCAGCGAAGTGGACTTCACTCGTCTCGCGCTCGGCGACGATGGGCAGAAACTCAGCACCGTGCAGCTTGTCTCCGGTACCGTCTATGCGAATCTTCACGCGAAGAAGTCTGGGGAGAAAGCTGGAGACCAGTTCACTCTGAATTTTGCCCGCGAGTCCGTCACCGTGGCCGGGGTCGCGCATTTTCGCGTGGAACTCGACGGCACGAGCAAGGCGACTCTGGCCGTATTCAAAGGAAAAGTGAGCGCGACCTCGCCGTCCGGACAAATTGAGGTTGCCGAGAAGCACGGCGCGACCATTGAATTTGCGAGAGATTCTGCGAAAGACGATCTTGCGAATGGCGATCCCGCCGGGAAAGGCACTTTCGTGATCGCTAAGAATTACGGGGCGGAGCCCTCAGACGCCTGGGATCGCCAGCAGACCGACTATCATGATCGCTATGCCTCCTCCGGTGGCTCGGGCGTTTCGTCGCCGTATGGTTACGGCATGAGCGACTTGAATTACTACGGTAGCTTTATGAACGTGGCCGGCTACGGCAGCGTCTGGCAGCCTTACTTCATCGACGCCGCTTGGAGTCCGTTCCAGGATGGCGGCTGGGCCTTCTATCCGGGTGCAGGCTACATGTGGGTGTCGGGTTATCCGTGGGGCTGGATGCCCTATAACTACGGCAACTGGGCCTTCATTCCTGGCTTTGGATGGGTCTGGCAGCCGGGCTACTACAACCCGTGGTATGGAATTCCGCAGGTTGTGAATCCGCCGGTCAGAACGAAAGTGCCGACGCCGCCCGTGCGCGGGCACCAGACGGTGATGGTGGGACGGGGGCTCGCAGCAAATCCGGCAGCGGGGGCGCCGCGTCGCCTGACCATCAATCCCGGCTCGGCCGGCTTCGGAGTGCCGCGCGGATCGGTGCGCCACCTCGATCGCGTCGCGAAAACAATGGAGCGGACTTCTCGTCCCGTGGTAGTCGCGACTGCTCCGCCAGCTTCAACCACTGCGCCGACAACTGGCTTCGGGGCGAGTTCAACTTCAACTTCAACGAGAGGCGGGAGTTCCACGGGTATGGCTCCGGTGGCGGCGCCGCACAGATCGGCCGCGCCGCCGTCGTCGCGTCCGCATTGAAAAACAGCAATTAGCATTTAGCAATTAGCATTTGGCTAACCCAAGGCCTCGTAGTCTGTCGGCTAAGTGCTAAGTGCTAACTGCTGTAGTTCCTACCCCACAATAATTCCCGCGTAACCTACCACTGAGTTGTAATCGCCGGAGACATCGCCTGACGTTGCATACTTGACCAGCGTCGCGGACGTCGCTCCCAGAAGCTTTGCTGCCGTGAGCATGACAACCGTCGGCCCGAAGCCGCACATGCTGATGTCTTCATTCATTACCACCTCCCACAGTCCGCGCGCATCCAGGGCCAGCACGCGTTCGATGGCTTTGCGGTCTTTGATGCGAGTGATCGCGTCGGACTCGTAGTGATTCATGTCGCTGGAGGCGATGATCAGGGTCTTCTCGGGTCGCTTCTCTTTTTGATGTTCTTCGCGATGATCTTTCTCGTGACGGTCTTCTTGGTGACGATCGGCGATCACATCCGCCAGCGCTTCGCCCAATCCGCGGAGCACATCAAAGTCGCGGGTGCCGATGGCGATCGGGACTATTTTCAATTTCGGCCGCAGCGTCTGCAGGAAGGGAATCTGGACTTCGATGGCGTGTTCGGCGCGGTGTGCGGCGCTGTCCTCTTGCAGCGCGGGGAAGCGGCGCAGCAATCGAGCGCCCATGTCCGCGTCAGCCGCTACTTCACCCAGCGGAGTCTGCCACGTGGTGCTGGCCATGATGGCAAGCGGACGTCCCTTGCCGGTGTGATTGGGGCAGAGAATCACGCAACGATCTGGGATTTTCAGGCGCGAATAGACGGCGCCGGCGACGCCGCCGGAGTAGATGTATCCCGCATGTGGAGCGACGCATCCGATGGCGGCGATGCGGCCGGTCGCAATCGGAATTTTGCCCGGAGAAGTAAATTCCCGAACTTCGCGCAGCAATTCTTCAGCGCGGCCGGGATAAAACCTGCCCGCGACGGCGGGAGTTCGTAGAGCGGAAGTCATCGTTACTGGCCTCCTCGCGGAGACGTGTGGCGCGGGCGCGCTCGCCCGCAAGAACTATGAACTGCCGTCCGTCAGCGCGCGGAACAAAGCGGCGGTTTTTTCCAGCGGCAGCGCTTCGGCCCGGATCGCGGGTTTCACGCCGCTCTTCGCCAAAGCGGCACGCAGCGCATCTTCATCGTACCGCGTCTTCAGGTTATTCCAGAGAGTTTTGCGCTTCTGCCCAAAGCAAAGTTTCAGGAACGCAATGAACTCGGCCTCGGAAACGCGAAGCGACTTCAGCCGAGGTTTGATCGTAATGCGAACCACGCTCGAATGAACTTTCGGGGGCGGGGAAAACGCCGCCGGCGGAAGCGTGAAGAGTTGCTCGACCCGGCCGTAGAGTTGCGCCGTCGCCGAAAGCAAGCCATAGTCGCGGCTTCCAGGCGAAGCGGCCAGGCGATCCGCTACTTCTTTTTGCACCATGAGGACGATAGTCGAAAAGTAACGGTGATATTCGAGCAGCCGCAGCAGAATATCGGATGTAATGTAGTACGGCAGGTTGCCGATGACGCGGGCCGGTTCGGGGGCAAAGTTCAGGCCGGTGCGCAGACTTCCAGGCTTCGCGCCGAAGACCGTGTCCAGTTCGATCGTCAGAATATCGCCTTCGATGATTTCAACATTGGGATGCATGGAAAATTTCATCCGGAGCTGCGCCGAAAGGACGCGGTCCAATTCCACCGCGATCAGCCGCCGCGACTTCCGTGCCAGCAAATCCGTGATGGCCCCGCGGCCGGGACCGATCTCAAGCACCGTGGCATCTGAAACATCGCCTAGGGCGTCCACAATGCGCAGAGCCGCCGATTCGTCCGCGAGGAAATGCTGCCCCAGTTTGGGCTTGCGTGGGCTTATTTGGATGGTAGCGCCCTTCGGCACATTGACCCTCTTTCTTTCCGGCATTTAGACTGGCGGAGTTCTTTTGCTGTGCTTCTTGCTTATGAACGCTCGCTGGAGACGCGGCAAGCCGCGTCTCTACGGAAACTTAATCATAACTTGAGCCGGGCATATTGGTTCTGGCTCAGGAGGCTTCTTCGCAATGCATATCGCTTTCGCGGCATCTGAGTGCGTTCCCTTTTCTAAAACTGGCGGACTGGCCGACGTGGTCGGCGCCTTGCCGCATGCACTGGCCAGCCTGGGACATCAGGTGAGCGTATATGTTCCCCGCTATCGCCAGACCAAACTGGCCGATCCGCAAATGGTGGTGCGCAGCATTACCATCCCGTTCGACGACAAGTATCGCTTCTGTTCGGTGGCGACGGCGGGAAGCAGCGCTGGGGTGCGATTTTATTTTGTGGATTATCCGCCGTACTTTGACCGGGACGCGCTGTACGGAGGCCCGGCCGGAGACTATCCCGACAATGCCGAGCGCTTCGCACTATTTTCGCGGGCGGTGCTCGAAGCGTCCAAAGTTCTGGGCGTGCCGCATGTGTTCCACTGCCACGACTGGCAATCGGCGCTGGTGCCGGTAATGCTGCGCACACTCTACTCCGAGGATCCCGCGTTTCGCGAAGTTGCTACTGTTTTTACCATCCACAACATGGGATACCAGGGTCTGTTCCCGCCTGACACTTTGCCGCTGCTGACGCTACCCTGGGATCTGTTCACGATTTCGAAGATGGAATTTTTCGGGCAGGTGAATTTTCTGAAGGGCGCGCTCGTGCTCTCTGACTTCGTGACGACAGTTAGCAAGAAATACAGTCAGGAGATCCAGACCACCGAATATGGATTTGGCCTGGAAGGCGTGCTGCGCAATCGGGCGGCAACCGTGACCGGCATTTTGAATGGCGTGGACTATGACGAGTGGAGTCCGGACACAGACAAATTCATCGTCGCAAAATATTCGCCGCAGGATCTGAGCGCCAAGCTGCAATGCAAAAAGGACTTGCTGAACGCTTTTGGAATCACGAACGCCGACGCTAATTCCAGCTCCAACTCCAAAGTCCCGGTGATCGGCATCGTTTCGCGATTCGCCGCGCAGAAGGGCTTCGATCTGATCGCCCAAATCATGGACCGGCTGGCGCTCGAAGAGATGATTATGGTCGTGCTGGGATCAGGCGACAAGCTGTTCGAAGAGATGTTCCAGCGGCTCAACAAACAGTTTCCGAACAAGATTGCGGTCAAGGTCGCGTACGACAATGCCATCGCACACAAAATCGAAGCGGGCGCGGATATGTTCCTGATGCCTTCGCGCTACGAGCCCTGCGGATTAAACCAGATTTACAGTCTGAAATACGGGACCGTTCCTATCGTGCGGGCGACCGGCGGTCTTGACGACACTATCGAGCCTTGGGATGCGCGCACCGGCAAGGGGACGGGGTTCAAGTTTTCCGACTACACGGGCGAGGCGCTGCTCGCGACGATCAAACAAGCGCTGCTCGCCTACCGGGATCCGTCATCGTGGCAGACACTGATGCGAAACGGGATGAGCCGCGATTTTTCCTGGGGCGCGTCGGCGCGCGAGTATGGCAAGGTCTACGAGCGTGCGCGACAGGTACGGGCCAGTGCGGATGCGGTCGCGGCAGCGGCGGACTTGAAAAAAGAGCCGGTGCTCGGTTAGCGATGAGCTGAGTATTCGGACAGCGTCCAGCCCAACGAAGACTTAATCAGAGTCCTTAGTGAGTTTCGATCGACACCAATTCTCCGGCATTCTTTCCCACCGCACGGTAGTTCACCGAGACGACACGGTTCGTCCAATCGCAGGAAAACTGGTCCTCCCCAATCACCAGCAACGATTTGTAATCCGAAGAATGGAGCTTGTAAGTCGTCATGCCGCTCAGGATAGTAACCGTCGCCTCGGGAGGCTTTGAGCAGTCGCTGCTCACGATTTTGCCTTTCAGAAATTGCACCGGCCCGGTGGTCCCCGGCTTGACGGGTGCCGGTTTCGGCGGCGTATCTGCGTCCTCGTCTTGATCTTGCGCTGGGCCCCCGGCCACCGCAGGAGCGCCCGCCCCAGCCGCGGGAGTTCTCGCCGCGCCCGCCGTCGCCGCGCTTTCCCCCGCTCGCTGCGGACGCACTCCATACTTCTGCAGCGTCTCTAAGTCGTCCAATTGCTGCTTTGCCGCAGCTGCCGCCGTTCGATCCGGTCCCGCCTTCAGCCGCGTAAACACTTCCCGCGCCAGGTCCCACTTTTTTCCCGCAACATAAATCTGTCCCAGGTTGAACTGATACTCCACGTTTCGCGGCGCCAACGCGATCGCCTGCCGTTGCGCTTCCAGCGCCGAGTTGATTCCGCCTCCCTCCACTCGCGCCATTCCCAGCATGTTATAAGCGTCGGCTAACTCCGGATACCAATCGGCCACCGCCCGCAGATCCTGCATCATGTTCGCCAAGCCCTGCATCTCCGTCCGGGTCGCCTGCGCCTTCTGATACTTCAGCGCAGCACGGTAATACCAAATCCATGGGTCGCGCGGATTTAGTTCCGTTGCTTTTTCCAGTTCATCGGCGGCCGCGTCGAATCGCTTCTGTCGCAGATCGTCCCGGGCGAGCGCGCGATGCGCCGGCTCATTATCTTTTGGATCTGCCGTCAACTGCTGCAAATCGCGCAGCGCCTGATCGCGATGCTCCGGAACGCGCGCCATCACGTCGTCAATCACCGCTCCCGCTTCCTCATCCGCAACCGCGCTGACTGCCATCCCGATGTCGTCCACGTCAAAGGGAAGAGCGAAATGATCCGGCTGCTGAGTATCCACTGGATCGGCAATCGGCTTCTTCGATTGATCGAGCGCGATGCCCAACCCGCTCAGCGATTTAAAATAGGTCTTCACCGCGTCTTCCATCTGCGCCGGCGACATATCAAACGCCTGCACCATCGCCTTCTCCACCGGCACTTTCTGATTCAGCACCAGGTCAAAGTACGTCCCGGCCTCGGGCAGCTTGTTCTTGTTCAGCAGATAGTGGACGACCATCCACGACTGCGCGTAGTACAGCGTGTTGTGCGTCCCCTCGCGCGTGCCCGAGCCGTCGTGCTTCATCGTGAACAGGTCCACCATCGACAGCCAAACCGGCGAACTTACTAACTGCGTCAGCGACTGCGGAACATTCGGGTCCCGCCGAAGTTCATCGAAGATGTCCTCGTGCCATTCCGGGGCCAGTTCCGGATCGCCTCCAATCTCCACTTGCTTGCCGATCTGTATCGACCCAAAGTATTCCGCGAGGCCTTCGTCGAACCAGCCCTGCGCTGGAGGATAGTTGTAATTCAAAAGATAATGGGCCAGCGGATGCGCCACCGCTCGCCACGGATCGGCTTCAAAAAGATTCAGAACGATATAGACGCGATCCGGTCCCGGCACATAAAACCCGCCCGCCATGCTCTGTTTCGCCGGGGCAACCGTGCCGTACCGCTTGTCACTCTTAAGCGCGATGACGGTGATGGGCACCGACATCTTCAACTTGTTTTTCAGAAGCAGTTGCCCGAAGATGGCCCGCATCTGCTCCATTCGCAGGGCAACTTCGCGGCCGCGCTTCTCGCCCGCATCCGTGATTACGGAAAAATGCGCGGTATCCACTTCGATCCACTTGGGCTCATCTTTAGTCTTGGCAAATGCGAGGTTCGGCGCGAGCAAGTTCGGCACAACCAGGATCGCCAGCAGGACGGCAAGTTCGGCTGCGAATTTCGCAATCTCAAAGGGCTGGCAGTGTCTCATGATGGGCCCGAAAAGGTTCCAGGAAATGCTAGCACGGCAGCCAACGGGGACGTCATAATCGCGACCGCGAAGAAGCGTAATACAGAAAGCACGCGGCGCAACCGAAGAAAGTTTTGGCGCATCCAAAAAACTTTACCCCATTAATCCCGACGAGGTTCGAATTGAAAACATTCCGCGTCAGTATCGCCGTGTGTTCTTTAACATTGTCCTTCGCACTCCCTGCCGTCTCTGCGCAAACTCCGTCGCCGGATGCTGGCCTCACGGCGAACCCCGTTTTCCAGAAAAACTGCGCCAAGTGTCACGGCAAAACCGCCGAGGGACGCCACTTTGGCGGGCCATCCCTCATCTCCGACAAAACGATCGCGACCTCCGTCGACGACCTGCGGAATATGATCAACAACGGCAAGGGCCGCATGCCGAAATATGCAAGTAAGCTAACGCCAGAGCAAGTCGACAAACTGGTCGAGCAAATCAAAGCGCAGCAAATTAAAGCCCTCAACAAGGAATGAACAGCCGGGAGAGAGGGGCGTCCCCGCCGGTGGCCTTTCACGTTGGCCCCAACCCGGATCGCACGTTACACTCTCGTCCGTGACCTCGGCCCCTTCTTTTCGTCTTGCCTGGATCGATTGGATGCGCGGCCTCGCCTGTGTCTTGATGTTCCAGACACACTGCTATGACGCCTGGCTGGGCGGCGATGCCCGTAACACTCGGTTCCTCAAAGGATCGCAACTCCTCGGCACGCTGCCCGCACCACTCTTTCTTTTTCTGGCGGGAGTATCCTTCGCGCTGGTCACGGACAAACTCATTCGCAAGAACCTGAGCCCCGCCGAAATCACCCGCATCATGCTCCGCCGCGGCGCCGAAATCTTCGTCTTCGGGCTCCTCTTCCGCCTGCAGGAATATCTCATCGTTTGGGGATGGGCCCCTTGGTCCGACTTACTCCGCGTGGACGTCTTGAACATCATCGGTCTTTCCATGATTCTGATGGCGTTGCTGTGCGGCATCACGCTAACCGTCTGCCGAAGAGTGGGTGATTCTTATAAGGAGCCTGCGGGTGATTCGGATCGGGGTGTGCCTTCAGGCATACCGCAAGCTGAGGATGGGTCCGGCTCTGGCCGCAGCGGCCCGACATTAGTCGTCGCTGCCATCGTCGCCGCGTGTGCCATCGCCTTACTAACTCCGCCCCTCTACACCACCTGGCGCCCGACCTGGCTGCCTTGGCCGCTGGAGTCCTACATCGACGGATGCCACAATCTGGGCGCTCCCCAGCCGTGGCTTTTCCCCATCTTTCCGTGGAGCGCCTTCGCCTTCGCCGGCCTGGCCGCCGGTTTCATTCTCTTCAACGACCTTCTTTTCAGCCGTTTCTTTAAAGATCGAGCCCGCAACCACACCACCGAAACGATGGCGTTCTTCGCCGCCGTGGGAGTGGCCGCAATCCTCGTAGCCCGCCAACTCGACCACTCTTCCTTCCATCTTTACTCCACTTACGACTATTGGCATACCAGTCCTAACTTCCTGATGATGCGCATAGGTATCCTGTTAGTGATCACCTTCATAAGTTATGCGTGGTGCCGCTTGGGCCTCGCAACTCGCGGCTTCAGCCCCCTAATTCAACTAGGCCAGACGTCCCTGCTCGTCTACTGGGTCCACATAGAATTCGTCTATGGGCGCTTCTCGCTGCTCCCTAAGCGAGCCGAATCCATCCTCACCGCGTCGCGAGGATTGTTGGAAATCTTTTTATTCATGCTGATCCTGTCCCTGGCCCGGACGAGAATCGACTGGAAAAAGATCAACTGGAAAAGGATGGGCGGGCGAGTCCAGCCGGCGTAGTGGGGCCTAACCCACTCCCTGCACCGACAACTGCACGATCGCATTCCCCATCAGCTTCAGGCCCACTCCCCAATTCTGACGGGCGCTGGCGTCGTCGTTTCCGTAGCCGCTCACATTCAACGTGCAATAAAAACCTTCGAGGACGCCATCCTGCTCCCCGAAGTAACAGCGCCGCACGCACACCTCCGCCGCGGAAGGAGTTTCCGGCACGCGCCGCAGCAACGCAACCAGCTTCCTGGCAAACTGTTCGTGAAGAGAGAAGGATAGACGCACATCAATCTCGGAAAACACCACGTCCACATAACTCGCAAACTTGTGCGACGCATTGTAAACGTCTTCCTCCGCGCTTAGCTCCGTCGTCGGCCAGGCATCGCACTTCGCCGTCTCCACGATGCTCCGCGGCGAGTTCATCACGCGAAGAAATTCCCCCAGCTCGGGAAACTTTTCTGCCTCCTCGATCGACGTGATCAACTCCGGACACCGCTTCGCGTCCACGTAAGCAAACTTGCCCGCCGGATCAGTCCACGGAAAATCCAGGACCGGGTCTCCCCGCCCCAATTCGATCGAGAAGTCGGCATCCATCAGAGGCTCATTCACTAGAATCCACACAGGAAGTTCACGATTTCATGCTCCGCCCAATAACCGTCGTCATAACAAGCATCGTGGCCATTCTCCACTCCACCTGGCGATCTCACGGGTGATCCGATAAACGCACAGTGCCCGCCATCTTCCGTCTCAACGAAAGTGATGTTCGGGTTCGACGAAATCTTCCGCCGCGTCTCCGCCGTGATACGTATGAATGGATCATCCGCCGCGTGCAACACCAGCGCCGGCACCGCGATCCGGTCGACCACGTGCGCCGCTGAAGCGCGATCATAGTAATCGTCCACGCCCGTGAAGCCGCAATAGAAGGCCGTCACCTTGTCATCAAATTCGCGCAGACTCCTGATGCCACGGAGGCGGCTCACGTCGAAGTTATCGGGAAAGTGCCGCGCCTTCTGGAGCATGCGCCGGTGAAGCGCCCACAAAAAATATTTTTCATAAATCCGGTTCGCCGGTTCGTGCAGCGTATCCGCCGACGTTGCCAGATCAATCGCCGGACAACAGACAGCGACAGCTCGAAACTGCGGTGGCGCTTGCGCTCCCCACTCTCCCGCCAACTTCAGGACGATGTTGCCGCCCATGGAGAAGCCGACCAGGGCCAGCCGCGAAACGTTGTCACGCGCGATGATCTCCCGCGCCACCGCCGCGACATCGTTCGACAGCCCCGAGTGATAGAGGACCGGGGCGAGCGCGTCGGTGCCGCCACAGTTGCGCTGGTTGTAGCGGATCACATTCATCCCTGCAGCCAGCGCCTTTTCGGTGACGCCGAGCATGTACTGGGACTCACTCGACCCTTCAAGCCCGTGCACAATAATGATGGTCAGCGCGCGTGCGCGATCCGCTTGCCAGTGGCAGTGGCAAAGTACCTGGACGCCGGGCGCCACTTCGATCAATCGCTCCTCGGGAGCGGGCACGTGAAAACGCCGCGCGATTAAAAAGCTCGCGAGAGTTTGCACGTGGCCGCCGCGCAGCCAGCGGCGTGGTGTGAAGGGACGCGTATCCTCGTGTGTTTGCGAAGTAGCCACGCTTTGAGTTTAAATTGAAGACAGCAATTTTCTTCACGGAGTTTTCTTCATGCCCATCTTCGAGTACATCTGCAAGGAATGCGAACACGAATTCGAGGCTCTGGTTTTCGGCAAGCAAAAAGCCGAGT
Organism: uncultured Acidobacteriaceae bacterium; assembly: GCA_963789205.1. Taxonomy (GTDB): domain Bacteria; phylum Acidobacteriota; class Terriglobia; order Terriglobales; family Acidobacteriaceae; genus Acidiflorens. The sequence goes on along the minus strand of CAWBJV010000002.1, from coordinate 62,591 downwards.
GCCCGAAGTGCCAGAGCAGCAAGCTGGAGCCGCAGTTCTCAGTGTTCGCCGTCTCGGCGAAGAGCGGGGCGGGGACCCAGCCCTCGATGTCGGCGGCGCCGGACCCGTGTGGGTCGTGTGGCGACGCTCGCGGGCCGGGGGCCTGCTCGCTGAAAGATCTCGACTAAGTCCTTTGTTTGCTGTCAAAAGTTCCACGTGAAACTGAAGTGCGAGATTGGTTTCGATAGTAGCTATTAGCTATTAGCTATATTTCGATTCTACGTCTTTTCTCGACTATTTTCCCGCTAATGCAACGTAACTTCGGGAACTCATTGGCGTGTAACTGATGTGACGTTTCGCTTTGAGGCATTCCTGGTTATGATCCGCTTGAATCTTGGATCGCAGATCGGACAAAGGAATTGGGAGCGGCAATGGATCGGCGAAAAGAGCGCAGACTGAACCTGGAGTTGCAGGTACGCATCTGGGGAGTGGACAGGATGGCGCGGCCTTTCGCGGAGATGGTTCGGGTGCGAAATGTCAGCGACCACGGTGCAATTCTGATCGGCATGCGCGCGAAGGTGCAGACCGGAGAAGTGCTGGACGTGCAACATGGCGCGGCGCGGGCGCAATTTAGGATTGTGTGGATCAGTCTTTCGGGAGAAGCCGGCATACAGGCTCTGGCAACGGAGCCGCCCGTCTTTAAGTATGAGCATCGGCATCGGCCTCCCCAAAGTTTTTGAGATGGTGGGGACCGGATAGGCCAAAGCCGAACGGCACTAATCGGTCAACTAACGTGGATTCACGTGACCGGTTCCCACTTTTGTTTCTTCGGCAAGGAATCTGGCAAATACTTCGTTGGATAAGAGGCGGCCGCGAGCGGTTAGGCGCAGGGTTGTGCCTTGCTGTTCGAGCAGGCCTTCGCGCATGCTCTGCTCGATCACGGAATCCCAGGCAGCGACAGTCTCGCAGCTTGCCTCTTGCTGCTGACGGCAGATGGCCTCAGCGGCTAAAGCCGTCTTGTCTGCTGCGTTTGTAGCACGACTGAAGTCGTGCCCTTCCCAAAGCCTGCTCTCCGTTCGGAGGCGTTCCAAGTCGATGCCGCGATTGAGGCGCAGACCCAGGAAGAAACGTTCTTCGATTGCTGCCTGCGTGGAGACGGGCGTTACGGTATGCGGCTCGCGATTCATGTAGGCGTCTAGCGAGTCGGGGGTTGCGAAGCGGATGGCTTGGGGACGGTCGGTCTCGATGCGGTCGATGGCTGTCGCGGATGCAGCGTTGCGGTGGCCCCCGGCAACTGCCGAGCTGCGCTCGGCTTGGACCCTTCGACTTCGCTCAGGGCAGGCTCGCGAGGGCGCCCGTCCCCACACTACGAGAGGGTCCAGCATCGAGTGCGCGTCTACGCCGAAACCTAGATAGGGCTGGCGGGTCCAATATTTCAAGTTATGGCGCGACTGGTTACTTTGTAACTTGCTGTTGTGCGGGGCGACGCGGGCAAAGTTGGAAATTTCGTACTGCGCGATGCCGGCCGCGGCTAGCATCTGGCATGCCTGCTGGTAGAAATCCGCGGTCGCGTCGTCGTCGGGGACAAAGTGGGCGTGGTAGCGGGCGCCTCCAGCGATCAGTTCTCTGCCAAGACGAGAATCCTCGTCTACTTCGAGCATGTAAACGCTGACGTGCGGAACAGCCGTCGCAATCGTCTCCGATACCGAGAATGCCCAGCTTTCCGCCGTCTGGTGCGGCAACCCGGCAATCAAGTCGATGTTAATGTTGCCGAGGCCAGACTCCCGCAAGCGACCGATCTCTTCAAGAACGGTCGAGCGTTTGTGGAGCCGTCCCACGGACTGCGCTTCCTGATCGACGAACGACTGCACGCCCAGGCTCACCCGGTTGACTCCACATTGCAGAAGAGTTTCGATGAGAGCGGGCGTAAGCGTGCCCGGAGCGCACTCGACCGTAATCTCGGCATCGGGCGCGACCGTGAATCGATCGCGAACAGCGGCGAAGATGCGCAGCAGCTGCGGGGCATCGAGGATGGACGGAGTTCCTCCGCCGAGATAGATGGAGTCGGCGGGGGATCCGAGCACACAGCCCAGTTCCGACGCAAGCTGGTGCGAGTTGGCAATATCTTCGAGCAGGCGGGTAACGTAATTTTCGTAAGCGGATTTCGAGAACACGTCGGAGGCAAAGTTACAGTAGCTGCACTTGGTCCGGCAGAAGGGGACCGAGATGTAGAGGCCGAGGGGCATGCTGTTGTTTATTGTATGGGACCATGTCTGCCGACGGACTGTTCACCCTCGGCATGAGGAACGTGTGAGCGCTCCCGCGAATGTTTGCTCGATGTGAAAGAGGGGACGCACGGCTTGAATCCGCTCACGCGCGGATGTAAATTAGCCATTAACGGAGACTGATTGTAAGAGGCTGGGAGATCCGTTGTAGCGAGAACAAAATATGAGCGATGAGATCGATATGCTATGCGAGGAATGCGGCCAGACGTTTTCCGCCTTCCTGCACGAAATGGCCGACCAGAATGAGAAGGTCGTATGCCCGAATTGCCGGGCGAGCCGCGACTGCGGCGCTCCGAAGGCTGCCGAGCCTGTGGCGGGGGCGCGATCCGTCAGAAGGATTATTTAGGAGTTGGTTTCTGGGCGTTTAGGCAGGTACCCATTTCCCTTTACAGTGGACTTAGGAGCTGTTGCCTTCCTGTTGCCATGCTGTTAATTCTGGCAGTGACACCGTCAAACGCCAATTAGTGGCGCGGCTTCCTTTCTTGAGGTCGGGGCATCAAATGGGGGTGGAAAGCAATATGAGCGTGGGAACCAAAGCGTGGGAACCAATATGAGCGATGACAAGCTTGACCTTTTATGCGAGGACTGCGGCGAGGCGTTTTCAGACTTCCTCCACGAAATGGCCGACCAGAATGCCAAGGTTACAACCTGCCCGAAGTGTGGCAAAATCCACGAATTCCCTTCAAAGGCTGCCAAGCCCGGGGTGCCATCCCTCAAAAAAGTTATTTAGACCGTTTACTTTTCAGCCAGTTCAGCCGCACACCTGCATGCTTTTCGTGCGGCATGACCCCCAAATTTCTTAAACGGATTCCCGCATTGTTTCTCCCCTCCAAGCTAAACTAGGCTCATGAGTGACTCCTCCCACAACGCTCTGGCTCGGGCTTCTTCCTCATACTTGCGGTCGGCGATGCATCAGCCGATTCGGTGGCATGAGTTTGGGGAGGAGGCTTTTGCGGCGGCTCGGCAGGCGAACAAGCCAATGCTCTTGGACATTGGGGCGGTTTGGTGCCATTGGTGCCATGTGATGGATCGCGAGTCGTATGACGATGCCGAGGTGGCGGCGATCGTCAACGAGCATTACATCGCGGTGAAAGTGGACCGGGATGAGCGTCCGGATATTGACAGCCGGTACCAGGCGGCGGTGGGCGCGCTTACTGGACAGGGCGGGTGGCCGCTAACGGCTTTTCTTACTCCCGACGGCAAGCCGTTTTATGGGGGGACGTACTTCCCTCCGGCGGACGGGTACGGGCGGCCTAGTTTCAAGCGTGTGCTGCTTTCGATTGCTCAGGCTTATCGCGAGAAGCATGGCGAGGTGCTGGAGCAGGCGCAGTTGATCGAGAGCGCGATCTCGCGGGCGGAATCTTTTTCGGGGGGCGGCGGGAAGGTATCCGCGACGGTGATTGACGCGATTGTCGAATCGGCGCGGAAGATGTTTGACGATGTCAACGGTGGATTTGGCGCTGCGCCCAAGTTTCCGCATCCGGCGGCGCTTGATCTGGTGATGGATCAGTATGTTCGCACCGGATCGAGCAATGATCGTGCAGAAAATCAGGAACTGCGGACTATTTTCGTCCACACGCTGGAGAAAATGGCGCGTGGCGGCGTCTATGACCAGCTGGCGGGCGGCTTCCATCGCTATTCGGTGGACGAGCGCTGGATTGTGCCGCACTTCGAGAAGATGTGCTACGACAACTCGGAGCTGCTGAAAAACTATGTGCACGCTTATCAGGCGACGGGGGATGAGTTCTTCGCGGGAGTGGCGCGCGACATTATTCGCTGGATGGACGAATGGCTCAGCGACCGCGCCCACGGTGGTTTTTACGCTTCACAGGACGCCGACTACTCGATGGACGATGACGGCGATTATTTCAGCTGGACGCTGGAGGAAACGAAAGCGGCGCTGACGGAAGATGAGGCTGCGGTGGCGGCGCTCTATTACGACATCAACGAAGCCGGGGACATGCATCACAATCCGGCGAAGAATGTGCTTCACATTCGAGCCTCGATTCGGACGGGGCTGGAGGAAATTGCACGACGGCTGAACATTGCCGAAGAACGGGCGCGCGCGCTGCTGGATGCGGCCAAGAAGAAGATGTATGCGGCGCGTTTGCTGCGTCCAACGCCGTATGTGGACAAGACGATCTATGCGGGCTGGAACGCGATGTGCGTGTCGGCTTATCTGGAAGCGGCCAAGGTGCTGGATCTGGCGGAGGCGCGGCACTTTGCATTGCGCTCGCTCGATCGCCTGCTTGCCGACGGATGGAATGCGGAGCGCGGGATGCGGCATGTGATTGCTTACTCGGAGGCTTTCTCGGATGCTCGGACGGAGCGGCGCGAAATGTCCGTCCCGGGTGTGCTGGATGACTATGCTTTCGCGGTGATCGCGTGTCTTGACGCTTATGAGGCGACGGCAGACCTGAGCTACTTCCGATTTGCACGGTCGATCGGGGACGCGATGGTGGCGGGGTTCTTCGATGCGGTGGATGGCGGATTCTTTGATACCCGCGGCGGGGCTTCGGGCCGAGCGGCGGACGGGGCTTCGAACGGAACTTCGGACGGAACTTCGGACGAAAAAACCGCACTGGGCATTTTGGGGACGCGGCGAAAGCCGTTTCAGGATTCGCCGACTCCAGCGGGAAATTCAGCGGCGGCGATCGCGCTGCTGCGCCTGCATGGTTACGCCAACGATGGGTCGGATAACGATGGCTATCGCGACAAGGCGGAGCAGACGCTGGAGGTCTATGCCGGGGTCGCGGGACAGCACGGCATTTTTGCGGCGACTTACGGGCTGGCGGTGATCCACTTCGTCCAGCCGCACACACAAGTGGTGGTCGTCGGGAAGGATGACGTGGCCGCAGAGCTGTATCGGGCTGCGGTGCGGCCGCTGGGCTTGAGTATGGCAGTTTTGCGTCTAGACGCCGATAAGGCGGTTGAACAGAACCTGCCACCGGCTTTGGCGGAGACGATCCCGAATCTTCCGGCGCTGGGCGGGGAGCGATCGCTTGACGGAGGGTCATTTGCGGTGGTGTGTTCGGGCTTCACGTGCCAGCCGCCGATTTTCGATACGCAGGAACTGGGGCGAGCGTTGGGAGCGCGGGCGCGTCCAGCGGCGTGAGATGGGGGGTTATGCTTGAGGTGCCGGATACTTATACGGGCATCATAGACGTGGTTACCGGAACCCATACAGGAGACCTTGGCGCAGTGCTATTGAAGCTGCGTACTGGATGTAAGGCTACATCGGTATGTAAGCTGTTGAGCATGAGACCGCTCGCCAAGCTCCCGTGCGTAGGACTCTTGATCTCTGGCTGTGCCTTGGGTCAGGCAGGGCCTGCGTCCGCTGCTACATCGCCCATGGCGCTCCGTCTGGATATGGTTCACCGCGCCGCAGAGCAAACCGATCCCACGCTTGAGCTGGAACAGCTCTGTGATGAAGTCGGTCCCCGACTTACCGGCAGTGTCGCTGCGCAAGCGGCGGAGCGGCAGGTGGTCGAATACATGCGCAAGACTGGTCTGCAAAAGGTACACACCGAGGACTGGACATTGCCGCGAGGTTGGCAGCGTGGACCCGCGACCTCTTGGCTGGTCACACCCTTCCGGATACCTATTCCGATTGCGGCTTACGGTTGGACTGGATCGACGCCGGCGCACAATGGGCCAGTGCAAGTGGTACTTTTGCGTGCGAATGATGTCGCGGAACACCTTGATTCACTGGTTCAGTCGCAGGCTTCAGCCTGGAGCGGCAAAGCACTGCTCATGGGTTCCGATGGTGACGAGCCGATGCGCGCCTACTCGAAGCTTTTGCCGTTGCTGCAAGCGGCCACCGCGGCGCACGCCGTCGTGGTGCTTCGACACGATACACGGCCCGGCGACGGGATTGTGCACTCGGAACCGGTGGCAGTAGCGCTTCCCGAGACCATTGATACCACCCTGATCCCGGCTGTCGATCTGCCGGTTGAACATCAAAGGCTGATCGAGCGGCTATTGATGCAGAACCGCGCGGTGAGCATCGACATCAACGTGGAAAATAGTTTTTCTGCCGGACCTGTTCCATCGGAGAACATTGTCGGAGAAATTGAGGGAGCGGTCCATCCCGAAAAAGTAGTGCTCGTCGGTGCACACCTGGATTCGTGGGACCTGGGAACAGGTGCAACCGATGACGGTTTTGGGGCGGCTGCAGTTCTGGGAGCTGCACAAGCACTGGTGCGGACTGGTTTGCGCCCTGCGCGCACTCTCCGCTTCGTGCTTTTTACGGGCGAAGAAGAAGGACTGCTCGGTTCGCGTGCTTATGTACGTCAACATGTTGCGGAACTCGGCAACATTGTCGCAGCTTTTGCGCTGGACTGGGGCGCAGGGCCCATTGTGAAGCTGCCAACTGCAGGACACCCCGAACTAGTGCCGCTGCTCAGCGACTTCAACGAACTGACTCCCGATCTGCACCTTGAGCCTCCAAACGACGGGTGGCTGTTTATGACAGATGCATATGCCTTTACCCTGGCCGGATTGCCCGGTATCGCTCCCCTCGTACGGGCGCCCAGCTATTTCGAACAGGCGCATTCGGCCGAAGATACCTTCGACAAGGTTTCACCTGCCGATCTACGCCAGGCTATGACGGTGCTTGCGATGGCCAGTTTTTTCCTCGCGGATGCACATGATATTCCGCTCGGACACTTCACCCCAGCCCAAACAGCGGCCGCGCTGACCCGAGGCAAACAGAAGCCAATGCTCGAATTCTTTGGGCTGTGGCCCTTTTGAAGGGTCGATTCCGAGTGGGTTGTCGGCAAACCGGAAACTACCGTCCAGGAGTTTGCGCCATTGAATTCCTGAACTCCGAATTCTAGCCAAGCAGATTAAGTTGACGCTTCGGGGGGTTGAATCCCGTTCGCAAGCACTCGCACGCTAGTGCCCTGAAGGGCAGGTCCGACCACTCCGATATCCAGTGGAGTCGCGGGGAACGGGACCTGAGCTGCAGGGCTGCCCCTGAAGTTCCCCGCCTTGACTGCCGATGAAACTAGAAGGTGGCGTGTCCAGGTCATGTCTTCGAACCTCCTCGATAACCCGAAGCTGTTCCGGCATGTGGTGGAAGACTTGCCGGTGGGGATTTACATCGTGGACCGGGAACGGCGGATCCGTTTTTGGAACCGTGGCGCGGAACACCTCACCGGGCATCTGGCGCACGACGTGGTGGGACGCGTCCTGGAAGATGTGGTGCAGGCGTGCGACCGGCGGGGCAACAGGTTGAGTGGCGAGCGCTGTCCGGTGACGATGACCCTCAGCCTGCGGCAGCCGCAGCATTGCAGCGCTTTCTATCTGCACAAAAATGGGCACTGTGCGGCGGTGAAGATTCGCACGCGGCCGATACTTGAATATAGTGATGCGATCGGTGGTGCGACGGTTCTATTCGAAGAAGCGTTTGTGAACCGCGAGGAGTCGTCGGCACCGCCGATGTACGGATGTCTGGACGCGACTACGGGAATTCCTTCGCGCCGTCTGACGCGGGCAGTGTTGAACGAATGCATGGCTGGCATGAAGGAATCGCATATCGGCTTTGGGGTGCTGCGCATACGGGTGCTGGGGCTGGAGGAATTTCGCTCAAAACACGGTCCACAGTCGGTCGTGCCTTTTCTGCATGCCGCAGCGCAGACGTTGCGAAACAGTCTGGATGGGGAAAACTTTCTGGGATGCTGGGAAGAGAACGAGTTTCTGGTGGTGCTGCCCTCGGCGAGTCCGATGATGGTGGCAATGACGGCTGAAATCTTATGGAACCTGCTTAGTCATTCGGAAGTTTCGTGGTGGGGCGACCGCTTTCTGGTAGAGGCTGAGGTGGCGTATACGGTGGCCAGCGCGGGCAACGACCTGGAATCGCTTCTGAGGGAGATGAAGCCTTCGCACTCGAGCGGGACGGCGAAGGCGGCAGCGGCGGGCGTGGCCAACGATTCTGGACGCTGGCGAGGATGATGCTTCATGTTTTCGATCATTGGGATCGTGGTTGTTTTCGGGTGCATCGCGGCGGGCTATCTGATGGAGCATGGCAACATGAAAGTGCTCGCCCAGCCGGCGGAGCTGATCATTATCGGCGGGGCGGCTTTGGGCACGGTGTTGATCTCGAATCCGATCCACACGCTGAAGCAGATGATCAGCGGGGTCATTGGGGCATTTGGATCATCGAAGTACGGCACGAAGCGCTATATCGATTCACTGAAGATGATGTATGAACTGCTGCAAAAGGCGCGCAAGGAAGGCCTGGTGGCCCTGGAAACGGATATCGAGGATCCGGACAAGAGCGCGCTGTTCGCCAATTACAAGGATTTTGTGAAGGATCACCACGCAGTGGCTTTCGTCTGCGACACGATGCGAATGGCGGTGAGCGGGGGCGTCGAAGTATTCGATTTGGATCAGATGCTGGATGCGGATATGGAAGTGCATCATCACGAGGCGAGCGAACCGGTGGCAGCGTTGAGCACGATGGCGGACGCGCTGCCCGGGCTCGGCATTGTGGCGGCGGTGCTGGGGGTAGTAATCACGATGGGCGCGCTGGGCGGACCTCCGGAAGAAATTGGACGCAAGGTGGCGGCAGCTTTGGTGGGGACTTTCCTGGGCATTCTGCTGTGTTACGGGCTGGTCGGGCCGCTGGCGGCTCGCATGGGCAAGATGGCGGAGGAGCAACACGCGTTCATGATGGTGCTGCGAGTGACCATGATTGCGTTTCTGAAAGGTGTTGCGCCGATCATGGCGGTTGAGATTGGGCGGCGGACTGTGCCCGGGCATGTACGTCCTTCGTTCAAGGCGGTCGAAGAGGCTTGCCGCGGCGCCAGAGGCGACGCTGTGGCGGCAGCCGCGGGATAACACCGGCATGCCGACACCACCCATTATCATCATTAAGAAAAAAGGCGGCCATGGCGGCCATCACGGCGGCGCCTGGAAGGTCGCTTATGCTGACTTCGTCACGGCCATGATGGCATTGTTCATCGTGTTGTGGCTGATGAACAGCAGCCAGAAGATTCAGGTAGCGGTTAGTGGTTACTTCAAAGATCCCAACGGCACTGCGACGAAGGTCGGAAGCAGCATGACCGGGTCCGGTCAAAATCTTCCGCTGAAAAAAAAGGAGGACATGGCACAGCTCAAAGAGCAGTTGCAAAAGAGCATCCAGAGCATGAACGACCTGGATAAGCTGAATAAAAACATCGAGATCACAGTAACGGCGGAAGGTCTGCGCATCGAGTTGCTGGAGTCGGCAAAAGGAACGTTCTTCGACAGCGGGAGTGCCACGCTCAACAAGACTGGGCAGGAAATGGTGGCGCTGCTGGCGGTGGAATTGGGGAAAGTTCCCAACCATGTTTCAGTCGAAGGCCACACCGACGCCAAACCTTTTACGGGCAAGCGCAGCTACAGCAACTGGGAACTCTCGGCCGACCGGGCGAACGCGGCGCGGCGATTGATGCAGCAGTCGGGATTGCGTCCCGATCAGGTGTCGCAAGTACGGGGCTTTGCGGATCAACGTCTGCGCAACATAAAGAATGCACTGGATCCGTCGAACCGGCGCATCTCGATTATCGTGCAGTACTTCAGCGGCAACACCGACGAACCGGAATCTCCTGGAGGGGATAAGAAAGAATCGGGAGAGGGGAAACCGTCAGCCGCAGGCGCGAAGGCGGAATCTGAAACCACGAGTAAGAAAGACTAGAAGTAAAAAAAAGAGGCTGGCCGTGGAGGCCAGCCCGGAAGATTGCTATCGTGATGCGAATGTTACGTCATCTTGCTTAAGTGGCTCTGTAAATCGTGCGACTACGCGTCGCACAGCGGATGACTGGGAGGACACAACGGCATCGGCCCCGACCGAGGAGGATCTCTCGGGACAGCAGCATACGCAAATGTGCCTACCAGACCTACCAACAGCAGTAACGCCCTGAGCGAACGTTTCATTGACTTTCTCCTTAGGGTCTGCCGAAGGCCAAGGGTCAAACTGCCAGCCTCCAGCGTCGCGAATTATACACAACCCTGCAACTTTCTGATTAATAGGAGGTTACTTCGAGACGCAAAACAATGCGACACGCTGAGAGGCATGCCGAGCAGTGATGGGGCGATCCGGTAGGCAATATGACCGCTGTTTACGCTGATTTCTAGGGTAATGGTTTGAAATAGAATTGCGGCGCTGCAGGCTCTGGGAGAGGGATTGCGAGGCGCCCAAAGATTCCTCTTGACAAGGTTATTGCGCGGGGCCGTTTTTGGGGATCGCGAGGCTATGGCCGGGTCTTGGAACCGGCTGCCGCGGAATTGGCTCTGGATGGATTACCGGGGCTGTTGAGCGGGATATTACCTACTGGAGACTCCAGATTCGAACTTCGCGAAAAGGCGCGCTCCACCATGCCTTCGAACATCGGGATCAGCGAGTCGGAAGGCACCGACTGTTGAAGATCCGCCAATCCTTGTTCCCATCGCTGGGTCTGCAAATGGTTGACGGCGCCCACGCGCACGGCTTTGCGCGAGAGGGAGTAGCCGAGCCAAACAAGAATGGCCGCAACAAGAGTGACCATGTTGATGAGGTTGAGGTTGGCCGACCTGAGGAATCCCCCCGAATTCAACGCCATCAGCATCAATTCCACACCGGCGAAGAGTCCAAAACCGAGAGAGATTCCAAAACTGACCTGCTTCCGCGACACTCCCAGAAAGCTCGAAAACAGCAGCATAAAGAGAATAAGGCCCAGCTGCACGATGCGGACCGAGCGCTGCAAAGTGGTAACGGCGTGGACCAGCGGGCTCTGGTCGAACGAATTCGAAAAGGCGACCACAACCGAAACCAGCAGCATCACCACACCCGCCCACTTGAACAGCAGCGTGCCCAGATCTTTCAGAGTGTGATAGGGGCGGAACACGTCGAGGAAAATCTCATGAATAACCTTGAAGCCGAGAACGGCGTTGACGGCCTCGCCCAGCCAGAAAGGCCAGAAGTACAACCCGTAATTGCCGGTGCGCCAGAGCGGAAAGATGATTGCAAAATTCGCGACCTGCACCAGGAGGAACAAGAAGAACACGGGAAACTGTTTGTGCAGCTTACGGCGCCATAAGATCACCGCCACCACCGATTGCAGGATCGGTTGCGCACACCACAAATAAAGGAGGACGGTATGGCTGTGCCAATTCATGGGGCATGGGGGGAAGAACGCGACAGCGCCGCGCCTCAACCCTTCCCCACATCCTCAGGCAGGGGGCCCTTCTGGGTCAACCTACTTAGGTAACCTTAGTAACCATTACCCTCCAGCCAGGTACCCTGCGCGGGCTGCGAAAAAGTCGATTTTCGATGCCCGGCCCCTAAAGGGGCGTCTGATTTCGAAGAACTTGCGGCATCGCCGAAGCGATGCCCTGACACGAAACCGGCTACGCGCTTCGGCCCACGCGCAACGAAATGACGTAGGATCTGGCGACCAACGCGGCGGGGATCTCGGCGGCGTCGCGGGCGGTAACGATTACGTTGTAGTCTTCACTGGCCCGCAGACGGCTGAAGACCGGGGTCGCCTCCTCCGGCTCGACCAGCGCCAGGTATCGCAGGAAGGTAAAGACGTCTTCGGTGGGCTCCAATCCCGGTGCGACGAAAGAGACTTCGACATCTTCGTGGTGGAAGTGCCATCCGAGAGACGCGGCCGTGCGTACCGCTCGCTCATACGCGACGGGCGGCAGGACTCCGGGTGCCGGGTTGTCAAACACGATGCGGAGCTTGCGTTCGTCTTCGCGGCTGAACTCGCGCACTTTGAGCGCGCCGGTGCGAGCCGTGGCCTTCCAGTCCACATGGCGGGCCGAGTCGTAGGGCATGTACTCGCGGATGCGGTAAAGATCGTTGCCGCGGCCGCTCACAAAGGTTTCGAACTCGCCGGTGACCATGGGAAGAACTTCGAGGAACTGTTCGGTGGGTTCGACGACGGGATAGACGATCACTTCTCGGGCCAGGTTAATGCGCCGAGTTTTCATGAGGAAGGAAAAAGGAAAGCGCGTGGCCAGGCCGAAGTTTTTTTCGGAGTAGCGGCCGCGGGCTGGGAAGCTGATCTCGAGGTCAGCGCGCAGTTCCTGTCCGGGACCGAGAAAAGGAAAATAAACGGATTCTTGCAGGATCGGCTCTTCTGCTTCTTCGCGCACGCGGCGCAGGCGGCGGTCGGGGAGGCGGAGCCACTGGTTCTGGGGCGCGCGGTTCGGGGGCCAGGCGAAGGTCGAGGCTTCCCAGCGCCACCGCTCTTTATTATTATTTTTGCGCTTGGCAGGAACCACCCGCACGGAAAAGGATGGCAGCCACGAGCTGGCGTTGCGCAAGAGCAGGCGCGCCAGCATCGGACGCCCAGCGAAGACGTGTTCGGGCAAGTGGACATCGAGCGTGAGACTGCGGAGCACGAGCGCCGAGGCGATGCCGGAAACCAGAATGGCAGAGAGCAGCGCGGCGACGACAACGTAAAGCAGATTGTTACCGGTGTTGATGGCGGCGATTCCGATGACGACGCTGATCAGGATGTAGATCATGCCGGCGCGCGTGACATCGTAGTCCATCGCTTCGCGAACACGGGTGGCGACGACGCGCCGCGCCAGGTAGGGAACGGTGGTCAGGCCGACGAAGGTGGCGAGCAATAGTGCCGCCGACGCCAGAATGATGGTTCCCCAGATGTTGCCCGCCTCACGCGCTAGCGTGGAAAACAGCGCCGTGCCGAACGCCAGCATCAGGCCCACGATGGCGAGCAGGAATCGCACCCAGACCTGGGAGAGTCCCAGACGCGGAAAGCGGGATACAGATGCGGGTTGCTGGCTGTTTTGCATGCGTTCGGAAATGGCGTTGTTAATCACTCTGTTAATCACTCTGTTCCCCGGTGCGCCGGGCAAAGCTCTTTCCAGCATATGACGGCGGCGGGGCGAGTGGAAGTGACGGAAGATACCTTGGCCGAGAGGCGGAGCTGGCCGAATGAAGAGGACCGTGGTGCGTTCGTACATGTCAGTTACGCTGCCATAGCGCTCCATAGACGACGCCGTAATTTTGAGAATGATTGAAGTGGGTCGGCGGCTTCATTGGCTGGGCACACACTAGAGCACGTCTACTGGGGAGCGCTTCGACTCTGACCCGATTCCGCTGCGCTTCGGACCGCAGCCAGCATTTCCTGCCGTATCAGGCCACTGAACGGTCTGATCAGCATCCAATACGCGCGAAAGCGTCGCCTTGTCGCGACATCCGCGCACAATACTCGAGTCTCGGTCCTAAGCTCCGTGGCGCCGTCCGCCCGTATACCCACTTCGAAGTTCCATGCCGCCTTCGCGGTTCCCGAAGGGGCGGGCGCACGGAATCGAGCTGGACTGGTTGCGCAGAGTTCTCCACGGGCAAGCCAAAAGCGACCCACGGTGCCGAGCACGAGTTCTTCGCCGGGCCGCTCCTCAAGCAGAGCGAAGCCTTCCGAGAGCATGGCGTCGAGAGTAAAGCGCTTCCGAAACAGCTCATCACGGAAGCGGCGCCATGTCTCAAGCGGTCGCGCCGGAAACGATGGGAGCGTACGTACTGCGTAGAGTGCTCGCGTTAGCCCCCAATGGTCGAAGTTAGCGGTCCACAGGCTTGCATAGACCCTCGCCGGAGACGCGGCGATGCGGGTGGCATAGCTCGTTCGCACGTCGAACTCGGGCAAGTAGTCATCCAGAAGCATGCGCCGCTCCTTCACTCCATGATCGTGCACTCCATGATCTTGGATCTTGCCCGGTGACGAGGCATTTCCCGACCGTCGGCGTAACATCTAGATTGCACTAACCGTAATCTTATTTCTATGGTGGAGATATCGCCGCCACCCTTTGTCGGAAAATGACTGACGCGCCTTTGCACGGTGTCAGCGTCGGTGTAATCAAGATCGCCATCGACAAGCGGTCACGGGAGAGCGAGAACAAAGGGCATGAGGAAAGCTTGGCTGGTGTTTTGCCTGCTTCTGGCCGGTTGCGCGGAGAAGAAGCAGCCGGTTGCGGCGACCCCGCCTCCAATGCGGAGTCAGCTGCCACCACCCGTTGCCGAACTCATCGAACACTGCGTAGTAGTCAAACAGGAAAATGCCAACACGGTGACCTGCAGTTGTCTGCCCGTGACCACCGTCATCGATTCAAAAACGGGGCACACCAAGCTGGTTTGCAAGAAAATGAAAGAGGAGAAATGAGACGGCAGAAACCCGGAGGTCATGCCGAGCGGATAGTCGACAAACCGGAAATTATTCCGGTTGTTGGCGCAAAAACTGCAATTACAGTAACCATTCTCAGTACCGGCTGGGGCGTCAGTCGTGCGCCGATGTAGGGTGGCGACGATGTCTCCACCATAGAAACAGGATCGCCGCGACGGCCACAATCAAAACGGCGATATTGAAGCGCTGCATGGCGCGCGCGAGAGTGCGCCAATGCTGGCCGAATAGATATCCGGACGCTGGCGATGCAGAATGACCCAGAGGGCCGCACCGAGGAAGTTGAAGACAGCAAATGCCCGCCAGCGCATGCGCAGGACGCCGGCGAGCGGTCCCGCGAAAATGCGCAGGCCGAAGATGAAGCGGGCTGAGAAAACTGCGGCGGCTCCGTAGCAGGCAAACATTTCCTCGCCGCGTTTCAGCGTGGCCGGCTGGATGCGAAAGAATCTTTGATAACGATCGAGCAGCGGACGCCCCCATAGTGGCCTATGGCATAGCCGATGTTGTCGCCGAGCGTGGCGGCACAGGTCCCAACCACGATGATCCATCCGAGCTGGTGTTCGGAATCGGAATATTCCCATTAACAACATTACCTTACAACAGGTGTAGTCAAGCGAACGCCTACCGTCCTGTAGCCTGCTAAGATTTGCGCGAAATGGGAGTTGCCCTTTCTAGTTTGTACTTACTTACGCTTCGTTGTACTATAGGCTCCCGTCGCGAGCGTCCAGCGCGGCATTTGGCCGCTGATTACAAAGACAGGGTGTGGAGAAAAACCGTGAAGAGACTCTCATATGCGGTGTTCGCATTGACATTTGTGATCATTGTTATTGGCATCCAGCCGCTCTTCGCTCAAGTCCAAGGTCAATGGGCGAGTACAGGCACGATGCAATCCGCTCGCGAACTCAATGCTCAAGTGCTGTTGTCGAATGGTAAGGTCCTCTCGATCGGGGGAGTCGACAACAATGGTAATCTTCTGGCTTCATCGGAACTCTACAGCTCAAGCTCGGGCAAATGGACACTGACCGGAAGTATGTCTCAAGCCAGGCAGGTATTTCCGGCCGTCGTCCTTTCCAATAAAAAGGTCTTGGTCTCAGGTGGCCTCGGTGCCAGCGGCACCGTGTTGGCCGCAGCCGAGCTGTATGATCCCACGACGGGAGCATGGTCTTCGGCCGGTTCCCTCTCCGTGGCTCGCTTTGCTCATACCGCCACCGTGCTGCAGAATGGGAAGGTGCTCGTGGCCGGCGGCTGTGCCGCGAGCAACTGCACTGACACAGTGGTTAGCGAACTCTACGATCCAACGTCGAACAGCTGGTCCACTACCGGCAACCTCAACACGCCTCGTTCGTACCATACCGCCGTTTGGCTGAAAACCGGGATGGTGCTCGCCATTGGAGGTTCCCCTGGTCTCACCTCCTGCGAGCTGTACGATCCAACCAAGGGCATCTGGACAAACGCAGCCAGCACCAACGCGGGCCGCTACCTCAATACCACCACTCTTCTGTCAGATGGCAAGGTTCTGGTCACGGGCGGCGCCAGTGGGAGATTCCCGGTAAGTTCAGCGGAGCTCTACGATCCCACGGCCAACACCTGGACTTACACGGGAACTATGAAGATAGGTCGTTACGCTCACACGGCTACGCTTCTTACGGATGGCACCGTCCTGGTGCCGGGAGGAGTCGGGCAGCCCATCAGCTGCGGAAAGGATTGTACCGGTTACATCCCCACGAATAAGGTGGATATCTACAGCGAAGCCAGCGGCACCTTCACTGCTGCGCCAGGCCTTAGCCAGCCGCAAGCGTATCAGTCCACCACCCTGCTTAAAACGGGAGGCGTATTACAAGATGGAGGCATTGGCACCACAAATATCTGTTGCGTAGTTTTGAACACGGCCGAGATCTATACCCCGCTGACCCTGACGTTTTCCGCATCCAGCCTGAACTTCGGTCTTCTGCAGATCGGACAGACTAGTCCTCCCCAGACAGTGACGGTCACCAACGTCAGCAATCACTCGGTAAAATTCAGCAGCATAGCCAGCAGCGGCGAGTTTTCCCAGAGCCACACATGCCCAACCGCGCTCGCCTCCGGCCAGAATTGCATAATCACGGTCACTTTTACGCCCACCGTAGCCGGGACCCAGAACAATGCGGTGATTCTGAAGGACAACTGCCCCGGCAGCCCCAAGCAAACCATCTCGCTGACCGGAACCGGCGAAACGCTGGCATTGGGTTTCACGCCCGGATCGCTCAACCTCGGGAGCGTTGCTGTCGGGTCGAGCATTACGCAGAGCGCAGCTCTCACCAACGACAGCGCCGCGGCGGTGAACATTACTGGATATTCCATCTCTCCGGCCGACGGCACCTTCACTCAAACCAACAACTGTCCGGCAACGCTGAACGTGCAGCAGAGCTGCACTTTCCAGATCACGTTCACGCCGCCGGACGTCTTCACCTATAACGCAACGATGTCGGTGACGAACAGCGCGGGCGCGGCGGCGACTTTGCCGCTGACGGGTACTGGCCTCGATGGGCCCTAATCGAAAATGTTAAGGGCAGATCATCATGCTCTCTTCCTCGTCGCCTGCGCCGTCAGTTCTCCGATCAAAATGGGCTGATCGCAGCAACGTGATTGCGTATCCAAATCGCTCTGCAGCATGAGCGCGCGATTTCACTAACCATCCTCGGCACAGACGGTCGGCGTCAGTCATTTTTTCGACAGAGACTGGCGACGATGTCTCCACCATAGAAACAGGATCACGGCCACGGCCACGATCAGAACAGCGATATTGAAGCGTTGCATGGCGCGAGCGAGGGTGCGCCAATGCTGGCCGAATAGATATCCGGCGCTGGCGATGCAGGTGACCCAAAGGGCCGCACCGAGGAAGTTGAAGAGAGCAAATGCTCGCCAGCGCATGCGCAGCACGCCGGCCAGCGGTCCGGCAAAAACGCGCAGTCCGAAGACGAAGCGGGCGAGGAAAACGGCGGCTGCGCCATAGCGGGCGAACATGTCCTCTCCGCGTTTCAGAGTGGCCGGCTGGATCCGAAAGAATCTTTGATAGCGATCGAGCAGCGGACGTCCCCCATAGTGGCCTATGGCATAGCCGATGTTGTCGCCGAGCGTGGCGGCGCAGGTAGCAACTACTATGATCCATCCGAGATGGAGCCGGTGCTCGGAATACGCCAGAAAACTTGCCAGCAGGAGCGTGGTCTCACCGGGGACGGGGATGCCGGCGTTCTCGCAGAGCAATGCCAGAGCCACGGCCCAGTAGCCGTAGTCGGCGACGAATTCGCGCAGCGAATGAAAAATTGTGGGGACCATGAAGAACCAGTTGTCAGTTGTCAGTTGTCAGTTTTCAGTCAAACCCGCTCTTCTGACAACTGAACTGGGAACTGGGAACTGAGAACTGGGAGCGCCGGTGAGGAAATTGACGAGGGCGCGGTTGAAATCCTCGGGGGCCTCTTCGTAGGGCAGATGGCCGACGCCTTCGAAGGCTACCAGACGAGCATCGCGAAAATTCCGGCGCAGCGGTTCGGCGGATTGTAAATGAACGGCGCGGTCTTTCGTTCCCCAGATGATGAGAGTGGGGTAGTCGCGTATTTTGGGGAGCGCCGTTTCCAGTTCCGCGAGGTCCGCCGTCCAGTTCCTCACGACTCGCAAACCATAACGGAACACGTGGTTCTTGAGCACCGGCATAAAGTAGCCCTCGAGCGAATCGGGCGGAATTCTAGAGGTATCGCCGAACATTCGGCGCAGTCCGAGGTCGTGAAGGGAACGCCAGCGCGCGAATGAGTTGAGGAAGAGCATGGAACCGAAGGCACTGCCCACAAACGGCGCGAGTCGCTTGCCATGGCGTGACCAGGGATTGACGGGCGCCACGAGCACTAAACGCTGCAGGCGGGAGTCTTTTCCCTCCGCGCTTCTTTCGGCACAAACCGCTGCGACCAAGATGGCAACGCCGCCGCCGTGGGAAGTACCCAGCAAGTCGAAATTTTGAATGCCGAGAGCGTCCGCGAATTGCAGGACGCGTTCGGCCGTGGCGCGTACGGTGCAGTCCACGTCGTCACTCGCTGTCGACAACCCGGCGCCCAGATTGTCGATGGCATAAACGGTCGCGTGGGGCGCCAGCGCGGGGATGGTAAATCTCCAGGAAAAGGAATATCCCATCAGCCCATGAATCAGGATGAGCGCCGGGCCTGATCCGGCCTTGAGGTAGCGCATGCGTCCGCCGGGGAGGTCGAGCCAGTGTTCTTCGACTTGCGACCCCAATGCGGATCCAATTCCCGTATTGCGCGAGCGGGTGTTGTGCTCGCCGGCAGAGGCGGGGATAATTTTTTTTTCGGGATGTTGGGTTTCTGTGGGCAACGAAGTCCTCGCAGACGGAGTCTCACTCAGTGATACCGCATCTATCGTTTTGGGGGAGCTGAGTTCTGGCTCCCCTCTTTTTTTGTCCCGCCTCAGTTCGCCAGCGCGGCGATGCCGGCTGGAACCACGTTCTGCCCTTTCTTCCGCTTCTTGCCCAGCAGCTTCTTCAGAACTTTGATGCCTTTATCCACCTGTTTTTCTTGCAGCAGGAATGGCGGCAGGAAGCGCAGGACGGTGTCCTGGGTCGCATTGAAGAGTACGCCCTCCGTCAGGCCCTGCTCTACTAATGGGCGCGCGGGAATGTCGAGCACGAGGCCCTGAATGAATCCGCGGCCGCGCCTTTCGCGGGTCGCGGCGTACTTGTCGACCAGATCCTGGAGTTGTTGATGCAGATAGCCGCCGACCTTCACGACATTTTCCAGCAGATGCTCTTCTTCTACGATCGCCAGATATTCAAGCCCGACGCGGCACGCCAGCGGGCCGCCGCCAAAGGTGGTGCCGTGTTGTCCGGGCGAAATCGCGGAGGCGAAGTGTTCTTTGGACAGGAACGCGCCGAGCGGCACTCCCGCTGCGATCGGCTTGGCGATGGTGACAATATCGGGTACTACTCCGAAGCCCTGGAAGGCGAATATCTTGCCGGTGCGACCGAGGCCGCACTGGATCTCGTCGAAAATGAGCGCGGCCTGATACTGGTCGGCCAGCGTCCGGCAGGCGCGCAGGAAGTCTTCGGAGCATTCGAGGATGCCGCCTTCGCCGAAGATGGGCTCCAGTACGATGGCGCAGGTGTTGGCATTGACGGCGGCGCGCAATGCTTCGACGTTGTTCTGCGCCACAAAGGTCACATCTTCGAGCATCGGCTCAAAACCCTTGCGGTACTTTTCCTGGCCGGTCAGGGACATGGCGCCGAACGTCCGCCCATGATACGAACCTTGCAGCGCTACTAGTTGGGACTTGGAATCGCCGCCCGCCTTGTGCCCGGCGAGACGCGCCAGCTTGATGGCACCTTCCATGGCCTCGGTACCGCTATTCGAGAAGAAGGCGCGATCGAGGCCCGAGAGCTGGCACAGGCCTTCGGCAAGTTGTCCCTGATACTCGTTGTAATAAAGATTCGAAATATGAATAACCCGGGCCGCCTGCTCGCGGATGGCCTTCACGATGCGAGGATGAGCATGGCCCAGCGCGTTTACTCCGAGCCCGGCCACGAAGTCGAGATACTTCTTGCCTTCGAAGTCGTAGAGGAAAACACCTTTGCCGCGCTCGAAACCAACGGGATAACGGTTGTAGGTGGGGAGAAGAAAGCGTCTTTCAAGATCGGCGATCTGATCGAGGCGGGACATGAGTTAATTGTAAAACGAACGGACGCGTGGCATGGAATGGATTGTTGGTCAGTCTGCGGCAACCGTGTGTCGACCTTTTACCATGAGACAATTCGGTTGCGACGATTCATGAGTCCAAGCCCTCTCAAAGTGTCAAGAGCGCAGGGGTGCCGATATGATTTGCTGGCGGCAATTCGATCCTCGCGACGAAGTCAGCTTCCTAGCGATTTATTGCGTGTTACTTCTATCCTTTCGGTCTTACGCGCAGCAAGCCAAACCTAACGCCGCGACGAGCTCGCCCGCCTGCAAGGTCGCGGACTTCGACACGCGCGTTCAGTTTGTCAACGGCCCCGGCGATTACTACACCACCGCATTCAATTTCCGCAATATTTCGGGACATTCTTGTGTTCTCGATGGCTCTTTGTACGGTCCCACCTTCATGCCTGACCGAGTTCCTGGCGGAAAGCCCTTTACGACTTGCTACGACTGCGAAAAAAGGTTGCCGAATGGAATGTCGCCAGTCGTCCCCCCGCTCGCGCTCCAACCCGATGATCTCGCACACCTGTCATTCCGTTGGAAAACCGCCCCTCCCGACGGAACCGTTCAATGTCTCAAGCCAACTGCGATGGTCGGACCGGTTTTGGTAAACGCGCCTGAGCTCCTAAAGCAAGTATGCTCAGACGTCGAAGTCAGCAGGTATGGCCCCGGTCCTTTTCCCGGATTTGCTCCTGAGGATGAAGACCTGAATGACGGTGGCAAAACGCAAGTATTTAAGCTGATGACGGACAACAGTACATACTTTGAAAGGCAGCCGTTCTACCTCCACGTCTCCCTTGCGCGAAATCGTTTTCAAACAGCGCCGGAGGAGGGGGTTTGCCCGAAGCTTTACTTGCTGCAAAGAGACCCCGATGGCGGAACTCGCCTTGACGCAACGGTGCCCGCTGCTTTCAAAGGGTGTTCCCAGTTTGAGATGGGAGCGGAGCCCGGCGATTGGCAGTCCGGATTCGACCTCAGCGCGCTCGAATTGGAGCCAGGAGAACGCACGTTTGAGGTACTGCAAGAGAACGCATCCTCCGATGATGGCAGAATCCGTTTCGTTCATTCCAATATTGTTCATCTTCAAATCATCGACCCGTCGACTGCGCCTCGCGAGTGGGGTCCGAAAGTAAAGGGCGTCGCTGTGGATGTAACCCTAGACAAAGAAATATTTCGCTTAGGCGAAGATGTACCTCTCCATGTTGCTCTTGAGAACTTTGACGCTGACGTCCCAATTTATGGCTTCCAGCCAATCTGGGACCCCTGCTCGGTTATCGCCATTGAGGTTCTGGATGCTGCAGGAAAGACCTTGGCCACAGATGAAAGGTTTCCGCAGAGTTCTCTGTGTATGGGACATGGGCGAATATTGCCCTACCCGAAGGGGGAGCTTTTTCCACTGGAAACTACTCTGAAGTCTGAAGGGTGGCTGCCAAAGCGCACGGGCACATTTACGGTGGTCGTGAAGTGGAGTCCGGCACAGGGATCAGAGGCGAAGGACGGTAGGTTCCCACGCGTGAGCCGGAAACCCTATGCGATCACCCGAGCTTCGGCGACGATTCGCATCGTCGGGAGGGACTGATCTAGTTACGATGGGTTGCGCGGGAAACTGTGGTTCTAAACTTCTCCGCGACTCTTCGGATCGCCCTTGGGATTTTCTGGATCCAACCCGGCTGCGGTCATGATGGCGCGTCCCAGCTCTTCGGCGGAAACGGTGAGTCCTTGGGCTGGCGCCTGGCCGCTGGCATCTTCCTGGGCGGTGGGCGCGACGAAGCGATAGCCTCTTCCGACTACGGTCTGCAGGTATTGCGGCTCGTCAGCATCGTCCGCCAGGGCGCGGCGGATCTTGCGGATGGCGGTATTGATTCCCTGTTCGACGTCGACGAACACATCTTTGCTCCACAACTCGCTGGAGATCTGCTCGCGGGTGACCAGTTGGCCCCGCTTCTCTACCATAAACATGAGTAATTGCAGGGGCAGGCCTTCGAGCCGAACCGGGCGTCCACACCGGTAGAGCTGAAAGCGGCTGTAATCCAGCTCGAAATCGTCGAAACGGACTTTCTTATCCGGCAATGGACAACTCCTAGGGCGCTGTAGCGAATCTGTTGCTCTCACCAGCGGCGGCTGCCGAGCGTTGCTCGGCTTGGACGGGCGAGGGCGCCCGTCCCTACACAACGTGGCCCGTCCCCACACGAATCTAGGGCGTCAGAAATTCTGTTCTGCGGGGCTTTTCCTGTCAAGCGTCCTACCGTGAATTTCTTCAGATCAGTTCAGATGGCTTCAGACTGGCTCCATGGACGTTTCCGGGAATCAGGAGCAATATCACACTCACTTGCGGGATTTGCTTACCTCTCCTAATCGAGTCTGGTAAGGCCAGTAAGTGAGGGGTTCGGGAAACGGGGAAGGTTTCCGAACCCCTCAAACACCAAATAAGGGTTTGGGCACGTCATCTAACTTCACTTCAGAAACAGGCCCCCCACAAAATCCGCTAGCTCCCTCAAGCATACCCAGCTCCCAGACCCTCTTCCCACAGGCTAATGGGATCCCAAAAAGCAGAAGCTATCTTCCATAATTCATAGCTAGCATCCTGAATCCTCTCTATAATTGTGGAAGTCGCTCTCTGGGAGCGACTTACGAGCTGTGGACAAGGCTGGAGGGTGGCAGTGAAGTTGCTGATACCTGAGAGGCGTCGACTGTCTGGCCGCGTCGTCCACGCAACCGTCCTAATCCGTGAAACGCGAACTATGAACCGCGAATTTGAGGCCCGATTTACCGCCATCCTACTGGCTCTCCTCACAGTAGCGGCTGTGCTTTTCGCTGGTTTCAATTACAAGATCGAACACCAGTCTGCAATACCTGATGATGGCGCCTGGTGGATGGAACGGAACGGTCGGCCGGTGGCGGATCGGCTGGAGCCGAATGGGCCGGCCGAACGGGCCGGAATCCGCCGCGGGGACGCCGTCGTGAGCATCAATGGCCGCGCGGTAGACACTGCGGCCGCCGTGACGCGGCAGCTCTACTATTCCGGCGTGTGGTCGAAGGCAACCTACTCGCTGATCCGTGGCTCGGTTCCGCTGGACGTGGAAGTGGTGCTGGTTCCGGCCGAGCGCTCCATGAACGATTGGCTGCGGCTGATCGCGCTCATCTATCTGGGCATTGGGCTTTATGTATTGCTGCGGCGCTGGACGGCGGTCGGTTCGACGCATTTTTACATTTTCTGCCTGGTGTCGTTCGTTTTCTACTCCCTGCACTACATCGGTAAATTCAACGCTTTCGACTGGAGTGTCTTCTGGGCCAATGAAATCGCGTGGTTGCTGCAGTCGGCCCTGTTTCTGCACTTCGTATTGACCTTCCCGGAGCGGCGCGCATTCGTCGACAAGCATCGACGGTTAATTCCGATTCTCTACCTGCCGGGAGCGGTTCTGCTTGCAATCGAGATTCTGGCCATCGAGTTCACCAAGGCCAGCGCCCGGCTCCTCTTTAATCTGAACCGGGTGGACCTGGCTTATCAGACGATTTTCTTCTTCTCCGCGGCGGCGGTTCTTTGGAACAGCTATCGACGGGCCACCACTCCGATTCTGCGACAGCAACTCAAGTGGATTACTCGCGGCACCATTCTCGCAATAACCCCGTTCACGCTTTTCTACGTTTTGCCCTATCTGCTGGAAAGGATGCCTTCGCCCCTGATGAAGGTATCGGTGCTTTCGCTGGGATTGCTGCCGCTGACTTTTGGATACGCCATTTTCCGCTACCGGTTGATGGACGTGGATCTGATCTTCAAGCGCGGCATGGCGTATACGCTGGCGGCGGCGTCCATCGTGGGAGTTTATTTCGCCGGCGTCGCCGCGATTGCACTGTTGGTGAACACGCGCGTGCCCAGTTCCGGACCTTACGGGTTGATGGTGGCCATCGTGGTCACCGCGCTGCTGTTTGATCCGGTACGGAAATGGATTCAGGAAAAGCTTGACCAGTTTTTCTACCGGACAGGCTACGACTACCGGCGCACGCTGATCGAGTTCGGACGCGAGTTGAGTTCGGAGACCGACCTCGACAAAATGCTTTCGTCGCTGGTGGACCGGCTGGCTCGCACGCTGCTGGTGGATCGAATCGCGATCTTCCTCGGCAACAGCGACTCTTCGCGTTTTGAATTGTCGAAATCATTCGGGATCGCGCACGTTACCGGCCTCGACCTGTCGTTCCTCGCGAAGCCGCGAATCGAAGACGCTGTCGGGCATATCTTCTTCGAAAACACGCACCAGTTGCCGCGTGAGAATGCCACCGCGCAAGAAGCCATCGGACGCCTCGATCTGAACTACTACATTCCCTGCCATGCGCGGCAAAAAACCATCGCCTTCCTCGGACTGGGCAAGACTATGCAAGGCGACTTTCTTTCCAGCGAAGATGTGGAGTTGCTCGAAGCGCTGGCGGGATACATCGGCATCGCGATCCAGAACGGGCGGCTGTACGCCTCGCTCGAGCAGAAGGTCAGCGAGTACGAGCGGCTCAAGGATTTCAACGAGAACATTGTTGAATCGATCAACGTCGGCGTGATGGCTGTGGATCTGCAGGACCGCATCGAGTCCTGGAACTCACAGATGGAGGTCATGTATGCCCAGCCGCGCTGGCAGGTGGTGGGGCGTTCGTTGAGCGAGGTTTTTCCGGCGGCATTCGTCGAGGAGTTCTACCGCGTCCGGCAGAATCCGGGTATCCACAATCTTTATAAGTTCCGGCTGGGAACTCCCACCGGCGAATCGCGCATCGTGAATGTTGCGATGGCGCCGCTGGTAACGCGCAAGTTCAACGTGGTGGGGCGCCTGGTGATCATGGACGACATCACGGAGAGGATCGAGCTTGAAGTCCAGCTCACCCAGGCCGACAAACTTTCTTCGATCGGACTGCTGGCGGCCGGCGTTGCCCACGAAGTGAATACGCCGCTGGCGGTGATCTCCTCCTACACGCAGATGCTGGCGAAGCAATTGCAGTCGGATCCGCAGAAGGCGGGGCTGCTCGAGAAAATCACAAAGCAGACGTTCCGCGCGTCGGAGATCGTCAATAATCTGTTGAACTTCTCCCGGACGACAGGCACGGAGTTGACGGAAGTCAGTCTGAATAAAGTCATCGCGGATACGCTGGCGTTGCTCGAACACCAGTTCAAGGTCGCTCACATCCAGGTACAGTCCGAGCTCTACGAGAGCCTTCCTTTGATTCAGGGCAATGCCGGACGCCTGCAGCAAGTGTTTCTGAATTTGTTCTTGAATGCCAAGGACGCGATGTCCGGGGGCGGAGTCCTGAACGTGGCGACGCTGAATGGGGAATTCGTCAGCGTGCGCGTATCTGACACCGGCTCGGGCATTGCGCAGGAGAATATTCAGCGCATCTACGATCCATTTTTCACTACCAAGACGTCGCCCGCGGATGGCCAGAATCGCGGGACGGGTCTTGGACTTTCTGTCACTTACGGCATCATCCAGGAACACGCGGGCAACATCCGCGTGGAGAGCCGCCCGGGCGAAGGCACCACCTTCACCCTGGATTTCCCGTTGATCAGGAAGGCAGTCCATGTCTGACTTAGCATTGTCTGAAGTAACGCCGATCACGCGCCGAAGCACGCCACAGAGCACGCCGCAGAGCGCGGGGAGAATCCTCATCATTGACGACGAAGCGGAGATACGGGAGTCGCTCGAGACCCTGCTGCAACTCGAGGGCTACACCGTCGTCGTCGCGGGCAGCGGACGGGAAGGTCTGGCGCAGATTGGACAACGCGCCTTTGACGTGGTTTTGCTCGACTTGGCGCTGCCCGATAAGAACGGGATGGACGTGCTCTCGGAGATTCGGCTGCTGTATCCACAGCAGGGAGTCATCATGATCACCGCCTATGGGACGGTGGAGAACGCGGTCCGCGCCATGCAGTCCGGCGCTACCAACTTCATCCAGAAGCCGTGGGACAACGAGAAGTTGCTGGCCGACGTGCGCGCCGCTGTCGCCCGCCAGAAGGCGGAAGAAGAAAACATTCAACTGAAGCGCGCGCTCAAGCAGCGCTACAACTTTGAGCACATCGTGGGCAAAAGCGAGCCCATGCTGAAGATTTTCGATCTGGTCGCGCAGGTGGCGCCCAGCCGCACGACGGTACTGCTGCAAGGCGAAAGCGGGACCGGTAAGGAACTGATCGCCAAGGCGATTCATCTGAATTCCACGCGGCGCGACCGCCCGTTCGTGCCCGTCAACTCCGGATCGACGCCGCCCGACCTGCTCGAATCCACGCTGTTCGGGCACGTCAAAGGCGCCTTTACCAGCGCGGTTGCGTCGAAAAAAGGGCTGTTTGAAGTTGCGGACCGGGGTACACTTTTCCTCGACGAGATCGGCACCATGAGCATGGACACGCAGAGCAAGATTCTGCGTGTATTGCAGGACCGCAAGTTCATGCATCTGGGCGGCGTGCAGGAAATTCAAGCGGACGTGCGCATCATCGCTGCCACCAACGTTGATCTTCGCCAGATGGTGCGCGAAGGCCGCTTCCGCGAAGACCTGTTCTACCGCCTCAACGTGATCTCCATCGATCTTCCGCCGCTGCGGCAGCGCCGCGAAGATATTCCGCTGCTGGTGCAGCACTTCCTGCAGAAGTATTCGGAGGAAAACGAACGGCCCCGGCGGCGCATTACCAACGAGGCATTGCGTCCGCTGGTGAGCTACTCCTGGCCAGGCAATGTCCGCGAACTGGAGAACACAATCGAACGCGCTGTGGTGCTATCTTCCGACAGCGACATTGGGGTCGATCTGCTGCCCGACCACATCGTGGGCCGGGGCAGCGCGGTTCCGACTTTGGATGCTAATTCGGGAGCCACGCTGTTCGGCATCATGGAAGACTGCGAACGGCGGATCATCATGGATATGCTGGAGAAGTGCGGCTGGAACCAGACGGAAGCGGCGGAACGCTTCCACGTCCCGCTCTCCACGCTGAATCAGAAAATCAAACGGCTGGCCATTGAGATCAAGAAGAAGAACCGGGAGTAGCGATCGGGGCCATCGGGTGATCGGGTCATCGGGTGATCTGAAGGCCGTTGATCGATGGGTTTGAGATGGCCCGATGACCCGTTGGCCCGATCACCCGATGAGGTTTCCCTCTGCTATAGTTCCTTGAGCAGAAGTACCCTGACCAGAACATGGCGTTCGAACTCGAACTGATTTCGCCCTTTGAAGTCGCCAAAGACGTTGCGCTGGCGGTTCAGGAATACACCCTGCTGTCGGCGCAATCCCTGGCGAACTTCTTCCGCCGTCCCCTGTACATGGGCGACATGGTGCAGCAGGCGGACCTGATAGGCGTCGGCTCCTTGCCGATCGTAATTCTGACGGGACTCTCCGTGGGCGCGCTCCTGGCGCTGAACTCAGCCAGCACATTGCAGCGATTCGGCGGGGTCACGCTGATCGGCCAGCTCGTATCGCTCGGCATGGTTACCGAACTGGGACCGCTCATCACCGGGCTGATGGTCGCGGGGCGGAACGCTTCCGGCATGGCCAGCGAGCTGGGCTCGATGATCGTGACCGAACAGATTGATGCCATGCGCGCCCTGGGTACCGACCCTACGAAGAAACTGGTTACGCCACGAGTCGGCGCCACGGCGTTCATGCTTTTTTTTCTGACCATCATCGCCGATCTGCTCGGGCTGATCGGCGGCTATGGGGTCGCGCATCTGCTGTTCGGGCTTGACACGCAACAGTATTGGACCTCTGTGTGGCAAATCCTTGTCTTCCGCGACGTCTTCACCGGCCTTATCAAGCCCGTGCTTTTTGGGTTCATCATCTCCACGGTGGGCTGCTATTACGGCATATCTACGCGCGGCGGAACGCAGGGTGTGGGCCGTTCCACCACCCAGGCCGTGGTCGCTTCTTCAGTGCTGATTCTGATCGTGGATTTCTTTGTTACCAAGTTGATCTTCGCAATTTTTGGCTACAGATAAGTCATGCCGGCTCCCACTCTGCCCAGCGAAAATCCGGCTGCTGCTGCGGTAAATCCCTCCGGTTACGCCATCGAGTTCGACAACGTTTCGATCGCGTTCGACGAAAAAGTCGTGCTCGACGGCATTTCATTCCAGCTGCCTCACGGCGAAACCAAGGCGCTGTTTGGCGTCGCCGGGTCGGGCAAGAGCACGCTGCTCAAGCTCGCCATCGGACTCATGCGGCCCGATAGCGGTCGCATCTCCGTGCTGGGAGAGGAAGTCACGAGCATGTCAGAACAGGACCTGTTCGAGTTGCGCCGGCGCGTCGGCATCGTGTTCCAGGAAAGTGCGCTCTTCGACTCGATGAAAGTGTACGAAAATGTCGCTTTCCGCCTGATGGAAGAGGGGATTTCCGGAGAGGAAATCGAACGCCGGGTGCGCGAGGTACTGCGCTTTGTGGAGTTGGAGAAAACCTACGACATGTTTCCGTCTGAACTCTCGGGTGGCATGCGGCGGCGCGTGGCCATCGCTCGCGCCATCATCACCGAGCCCGAGGTGCTGCTTTACGACTCGCCTACCGGTGGGCTTGATCCGGTAACCTCGAATACGATCGTCGAACTCATCGTGAAACAACGCGACGTCTACAAGACCAGTGCCCTTATGGTGACCCACCGCCTTCAGGATGCCTTCACCATGGCGACTCATCAGTTTGACAAGGCCACCAATCGGATGGTGGCTCTGCCCAAGGGCCAACGTGGCGAAGTGCCCATGAGCTTTCTGATCCTGCGCGACGGCAAGGTCATCTTCGATGGGGACGCTCAAAAGCTTGTGGCGTCGCGCGACGACTACATTCGCGAATATATTTCGTAGGTTTGATCCCTACTTTGCCAGCGCCTTCTCCAACACCTTCGAGATTGCGTCTTCCTCTACTTCGCCGGAAGCGTTATACGCGGTCTTGCCATCACGATTCAGTACCACCACGTGCGGAATGTATCCCTTGTAGAACTTCTTCACCAGCTCTTCCTGCGCCGGAGAACGCGGATGATCGAGGTCGACCACGACGAACTGCACCCTGCCCCTGTACTTTTCGTAGAGTTCGACCGTGCGCCGCGCCTGCCGCTTGGAATTGAAACAACCTTCGCCGTAGAAAATCGCGTAGGCCGGCTTGCCGGAGACTGCCGCGTCTTCCAGATGGTCACCGGTGATCAACGGGCCGTCCTGGCTGTCGCTGGTGTAATCCAGACGTTGATTGAGCTTGAGATTCTCCGCCGCACGCGCGGGCAAAGCCAGTGCCAGCGCTGCCGCAGTCGCAAGTAATGCGGTCACCATCCGTTTGGTCATGCAATCACTCCTATACGCATCTGACTCCTGAACGGACCAGAAGTTTCACGGCTATTTTTCGCCACCCGTCTCTTTGCCGCTCTTCTTTTGCCCACCCTTTCCCGGCAGGCCCACGGGATTTTCGTGCGTCCGTTCGCGGAATCCGCCCTTCATCCCCCTGGCGAGGCCGATCGCCGCTTCTCCAAACTTGTCGCGCAGATGATCCGCAGCCGCCAGTGCTTTCTGCCAGCGCTGTTGCTGCGCAGGCTCCAGCAAATCAAGCTGTGGTGAGCCTGATTCGAAATTCGACGCTTGCACTCCCAGCAATCGTACGGGTGCGCCCGGCTTCCAGTTGTCGAAAAACAGACGCCTCGCCTGCTCAAAGATCTGGTTATCCATCTGCGTAGGCTGCTCCAGCGAATGCGCTCGTGTGATGGTGGTGAAATCGGTGTAGCGCAATTTCAGCTGGAGGGTGCGGGCAAAATATCCGCCCTCGCGCAGCCGCCGTCCAACCATTTCACTGAGCCGCATCAGCGTGGACTGCAAGCGCTCGGCGTCGCCCGTATCCTCGTCGAACGTGTGTTCGTGGCTAATTGATTTGGGATCGACAAGTTCCCCCACCGCGTTATCGAACCATCCGCCCGCATCCTCGCCGCGGGATTTTCCTGCGAGCGCGAGCCCCCATTTTCCGAAGCGGTGTTCCAGATCATTGTCTTCCAGGCGCGCGAGGTCGCCCACCTTTTGGATGCCGATCGCGTGAAGTTTCTGCTCCATCACCTTCCCGACGCCTGGGATGTCGCCGACTGCTAGCGGCGCGAGAAACTTCGTCTCCTCTCCGGGCAGCACCCAGAGCACTCCGTTGGGTTTGGCTTTGGCGGAGGAAACCTTCGCGATTAGCCGCGATGTGCCGATCCCGATCGAGCAGTTGAGTTGCGTAGTCGTCTTCATCGCTGTATGGAGCTGATGCGCCGAACGCAGTGGCCGTCCGTGCAGGCGCTCAGTCCCGGTCATGTCGAGATAGGCCTCATCTACCGAAGCCATCTCGACCAGCGGAGAAAAGTGGCCGAGCACTTCGTGCACCTTCCCGGAATATTCGCGATAGCGCTCCGGATGCCCGTTTACAAAAATCGCATGCGGACAGAGCTTCGCCGCCGTCCGCAGCGGCATGGCCGAGTGCACGCCAAACTTGCGCGCCGCATAGGAAGCGGCCGAAACCACGCCCCGTTCGTCCCGCTGCCCGCCCACCACCACCGGCTTCCCTTTCAGCGACGGATCAAACAATTCCTCGACGGACACGAAGAAGGCGTCCATATCGACGTGAAAGATGGTGCGCATCGCGGAAGTACTCATCGGAGTCCAGGGTGTCTTGTCCAGGGTGTCTTGCAGAAGTGTACCGCGAATGCGAGCCCGGAATCGGCTGCAAAAAACAGAGAATTCTGACCGGAGAGACGACGCTGACCAAGGGCAAAATATGCGAAGATGGAATCCTGGAGAGCGCGGATGGAGAATCCACTTAAGCTTAAACGCATTCACCATATCGAATTCTGGGTAGGCAATGCCCGGCAGGCAGCTTACTTCTATCGCAAGGGATTCGGCTTTTCGCAGGTTGCTTATAGCGGTTTGGAAACAGGCCAGCGGCAACGAACTTCTTATGCGCTGAGTCAGGGCAAGGCGAACTTCGTTCTGACTACGCCCATGACGCCGGACGATTTGGCCGCGGATCACCTCCGAAAGCATGGCGATGGCGTGCGGGACATCGCGCTGGAAGTGGACGACGCGGATCAGGCGTTCGCGGAAGCAGTCCGTCGAGGAGCCCAGCCGGCGGAGGAACCGCATGACATGAAGGATGAACACGGCCGCGTTCGCCGTGCCGCGGTCCATACGTATGGCGATACGATCCACTCGCTGATTTCGTATAAGGATTACAAAGGACCGTTTCTGCCGGGGTTCATAGCGGCGCCGTTGGCGGGGGACGACTGCGGCATTCTGCGCATTGACCACATTGTGGGGAATGTGGAACTTGGCAAAATGCAGTACTGGGCGGATTATTACACGCGCGTCTTCGGGTTCCATCGTTATATTACTTTCGACGATAAGGATATTTCGACCGAGTACAGCGCGTTGATGAGCATCGTGATGTCGGACGATTCGCATTCGGTGAAATTTCCGATCAATGAACCTGCCGCGGCGCGCAACAAGAGCCAGATTCAGGAGTACATCGAGGCTTACGGAGGAGCTGGGGCGCAGCACATCGCGCTGCAGTGCAAGGATGTTATGTACACGGTAGGCAAACTGCAGCGCAACGGACTGGATTTTCTGCGGGTTCCAGACACGTATTATGATCTGCTGCCGTCGCGGGTCGGGCCCGTGGAGGAACCTCTCGACGAGTTGCGCTCGCTCGGTATACTTGTGGACCGCGACGAGGAAGGTTACCTCTTGCAGATTTTCTCGAAGCCGGTTGAGGATCGGCCGACCGTGTTCTTCGAAGTCATCCAGCGCAAGGGCAGCCGCGGATTTGGTAAAGGGAATTTCAAAGCACTGTTTGAATCGATCGAAATGGAGCAGGCGCGACGAGGGAATCTGTAGGCGATGGCTAACGGAAAAACGGCGAGCGCAGAAATAACGAGTGCAAAGGCGAAGACGCAAGCGAGGGCATCGTTGCGCTATCAGTCGGGATTCGGCAACGAGTTCGCGAGCGAGGCGGTGGCAGGTGTATTGCCGCGTGGGCAGAATTCTCCGCAGAAAGTTGCGCATGGTCTGTACACGGAACAACTGAGCGGGACGGCATTCACTGCGCCGCGCGGCGTCAATCGGCGGACATGGCTCTATCGGATGCGTCCGTCGGTGGCGCACAAGCCATTCGAACCCATCGGCCCGGGAAGGCTGCGCAGCGCGCCATTCGATGAAGTGCCGACACCGCCCAATCAGTTGCGCTGGGGGCCAATTCCGATTCCGGCTTCTTCACAGCGCACCGACTTCATCGACGGACTGTTCACCATGGCGGGCAACGGAAATACCCACACCCATTCGGGCGTTGGGATTCACATCTATGTCGCCAATACTTCGATGACGGATCGTTTCTTTTACAACGCCGATGGAGAGATGTTGATCGTGCCGCAAATGGGACGATTGCTGCTGCGCACGGAGATGGGTGTTCTCGAAGCCGGTCCCGGCGAGATTGCGGTGATTCAGCGGGGAATTCGTTTTCGCGTCGAACTTCTGGAGAAAGAAGCGCGGGGTTATATCTGCGAGAACTATGGTGCACTGCTTCGTCTGCCGGATTTGGGGCCGATTGGCGCGAACGGGCTGGCGAATCCGCGCGACTTTCTGGCTCCGGTAGCGGCGTTTGAAGATCGCGAAGGCGATTTCCGGATTGTGACCAAGTTCCAGGGAAGGCTCTGGGCGGCGGCGATCGATCACTCGCCGCTGAATGTCGTCGCGTGGCACGGGAACTACGTGCCTTATAAATATGATCTGGCGAATTTCAATTGCATTAATACGGTGAGCTTCGACCATCCCGACCCGTCGATTTACACGGTGCTGACTTCACCGTCGGAAATTCCGGGAACCGCGAATGTTGACTTCGCCATCTTTCCGCCGCGATGGATGGTGTCCGAGCATACCTTTCGTCCGCCGTGGTTTCATCGGAATTTTATGAACGAATTTATGGGGCTGATTCACGGTGAATATGACGCCAAGGCGGAAGGATTCGTGCCGGGCGGGTCCAGTCTGCACAATTGCATGGCTGGTCACGGGCCCGATACTGGAACATTTGAGAAGGCGAGCAAGGCCGAATTGAAGCCGGTCTATCTCGGCGACACCATGGCGTTCATGTTCGAGACGCGATTCGTGTGCCAGCCGACTAAGTTTGCGCTGGAGACTTCACAGCTTGATCACCAGTACTTCGAGGTTTGGCAGGGGCTGCGCAAGAAGTTCAAGGGGTCTGACAGTTAGCTCCGCTTTTGTCATCCCGAGCGAAGCGAGGGACCCCTACACGCCCCGAAATGTATGCCGGGAGTAGGGGTCCCTCGCTTCGCTCGGGATGACAATTCATATATGGAGCGATGAATTGTGGGGCGATGAATCATAGAGCGATGAATCATAGAGCGATGAATGTGCAAACTACTCAGACGATGCGAAAGTCCGCGGACGCGGTGGATGCTGCCGCCGTGTTGCTGCGCGATCTGATCGACTATGCGGGATTGTTTCCTCCGGCATCACTGGCGATGGCGCCGTCTGTGGTTAACTATGACACGTATTCGCGGTCGGAATGGAGCTGGATTCTCGGGCGTTTTGTGGTTCCGGTCGCGCGGCTCGCGGAGTTCGAAGAAGCGTTTGCGAGATTACAAACTCCAACGCCTGGAACGGGCTTCACGACATGGCGGCTGTCAGCGCTTCTCGGTTCTGATCCGGTTGCGGACGTTGCTGGGATTCGCGAATTCAACGCTCGATTGGCGAGTTGCAGTTCCGGTAGAAGGGCTGTCGTCGAGTCGGTTGAGGTGAAGGTCGCTGGTCCCGAAGAAATCAAGCGGCTGTCCGGAATCATCCCAGCAGAACTCGCAACTTATTTCGAAGTTCCGCTGTCCACTTGCGCCGAGTGCATTGCAGCGGTGGCTGGCTGCGGACGCAGGGCCAAGATCCGGACGGGTGGCGAGACGGCCGACAAGTTTCCTGCTCCCGAGAATGTGGTCGAATTCATTCACCTGTGTGCGGCAGCCAACGTGCCTTTCAAGGCGACTGCGGGACTGCATCATCCGCTGCGCTCGGTGCACCGGTTTACTTATCAACCCGACAGTCCATCGGGAATTATGCATGGTTTTGTAAATGTTTTTCTGGCAGCCGCGTTTTTGCGAGCTGGGATGGAAACCAAGCTTGCCGTCCAGCTGCTCGAGGAGCAATCGGCGGACGCATTTCACTTTGATGCGGACGGCGTTGGCTGGCGCGGGCATCGGCTTAGCCAGCGTGAAATTGCCACAGCGCGACGGAGTTTCGCGGTCTCGTTTGGGTCGTGCTCATTCACAGAGCCGATCGACGACTTACGGTCTCTACACATCTTGTGAACAATCTGTTATGAAACATCGGCTATGAAACCCGTTCTCGACGAGACCCACGATCCGAAGGTACAGAGTTGGGTCGAGTCCGCCAATGTTGCAGGCTCCGATTTTCCCATTCAGAATTTGCCATTCGGCAGGTTTTGGCGAAGCGACGGGGGTCCGGACGGGAGCGCGGGAGTCGCGATTGGAGACCGCATTCTCGACCTCGGCGGAATGCACGCAAACAAGCAAATCTTTGACGAAAGCTTACGTTCGGCAGCGAGTTCCTGCGCCTTCGGTTCTCTTGGGATGCTGATGGCTGTTGGAGCCGGTACGCGGCGCGCCCTGCGCCGTCGGATTCATGCCCTGTTGCGGCAGGACGCCCCTGCCTCCGATCGGGAATTCGCTTCCCGCCATCTCCTCGCGCAGACGGATGTTGAGATGCTCAAGCCCGTACCGAGGCCCGATTACACGGATTTCTATGCATCGATCTTCCACGCCGCCAACGTCGGGAAGCTATTCCGACCCGATAATCCGCTTCTGCCGAATTACAAATATATTCCGATCGGCTATCACGGGCGGGCGTCGTCGCTGGTTGCGAGCGGCACGCCGGTCCGGCGCCCCTCCGGACAGACGCGCGATGGCGACGCCGCTCCTACATTCGGGCCGACCAAGTCGCTGGACTACGAACTGGAACTCGGCTTCTTCGTGAGCGCTGGAAATACGTTGGGAGAAGCGATTCCCATCAGCGAAGCGGAAGAACGTATCTTCGGAGTCTGCCTGTTGAATGACTGGTCGGCGCGGGACATTCAGGCTTGGG
Source organism: uncultured Acidobacteriaceae bacterium (assembly GCA_963789205.1). Classification (GTDB taxonomy): domain Bacteria; phylum Acidobacteriota; class Terriglobia; order Terriglobales; family Acidobacteriaceae; genus Acidiflorens. Next base: position 27,339 of record CAWBJV010000002.1, on the reverse strand, counting down.
AGTATCAGCCGCTGGGACCTTTTCTGGCGAAGAGTTTCGCGACTTCACTTTCGCCATGGGTGGTGACGATGGAAGCGCTCGCTCCATTTCGCACGGCTGCCTTTACGCGCCCAGAAGGCGATCCAGCGCCATTGCCTTATCTTTTCGACCAGAGCGATCAGGAACATGGCGGTCTCGACTTGTGGCTGGAGGTTGCTTTGTTATCGGTCCGCATGCGGGAGTCTGGCCTCGCTCCCGTGGTGTTGGGGCGAAGCAATTTCCGCGACCTGTACTGGACCATGGCGCAGATGCTGACGCATCACGCGAGCAATGGATGTAATCTGCGAGCCGGCGATTTGCTGGCAAGCGGAACCGTATCAGGCGCGGACAAGACCGCGCGCGGATGCCTGTTGGAGCTGACCTCGCGCGGCAAGGATCCGGTTACGCTGCCGACGGGAGAGCAGAGGAAATTTCTGGAAGATGGAGACGAAGTTATCCTTCGTGGGTTCTGCGAACGAGACGGGTTTCGTCGCATCGGACTGGGCAGTTGCCGGGGGACGATTCTGCCCGCGTCCACGACGTAGTCTGAAAGGGCGGGACAAAAGAATGGCTCCTCAGGTAGGACTCGAATCCACCTGAAAACGTCAATTGAAGGACTTACAGAGCACGGACGGCACTCTAAGGACGTGGAAGTACGGGATAGTTCACATTAAGTGATTTCCCATCAAGAGAATCATCAATTCGGGGGCAAGGTTGGATTAGTGCTTGTATTGACCACAATTTCTTGAGGGGTTAAGATTCGGGCCTAATGCCGCCGGAGACTCCAATTGTCGGGCAGGTTCTGGGTCACTACTGTGTACTGGAACAAATCGGAGCCGGCGGAATGGGGCTGGTGTTCCGGGCCTCCGACCAGCAACTCGAACGGGACGTAGCCATCAAGGTGCTTCCGTCCGGCATGCTTGCTGACGATGCAGCACGAAAGCGCTTCCGCCGAGAGGCACTAACTCTCGCTAAGTTGAATCATCCCAATATCGGAACGGTTTACGAATTCGGCAGCCAGGAGGGATTGGACTTTCTGGTAATGGAATATGTCGGCGGCATACCCGTCGATGCCCGGCTAGGATCTGGTCCCTTATCGCAAAAAGAGGTTCTCCGTCTGGGATTTCAACTAGCCGACGGTCTGGCCAGCGCCCATGATCATGGGGTCATTCACCGCGATCTGAAGCCAGCGAACCTGCGTTGGACCCAGGATAGTCGACTCAAGATTCTTGATTTCGGCCTGGCGCAGTTTGTCCGCCAGGAAGTCGACATAGGGGTGACGGCGAGCTTCTCCGAAACCAAACAAGTAGCCGGCACTCTCCCCTATATGGCTCCAGAACAGTTGCGGGGTGAGGTGACAGATCAGCGCTCCGATATCTGGTCGGCAGGCGTGGTGCTCTATGAATTAGCGACGGGACGGCGTCCGTTTACCTTCTCGCAAGTTCCCGTGTTGATCGATGCCATCCTGAACAAGCCACCAGAGGCCCCGAGCGCCCTAAATCCCAAAATCTCACCAGGACTGGAGATGGCGCTCCTCAAATGCCTGGACAAAGATCCGGAACGGCGCTACCAATCCGCCCGGGAGTTGCGCGTGGACCTCGACCGGCTGACGATGCCGATTTCCCAGACGCCTTCCGCCCCGAATCCAGTTCCAACTCCAGTTGCAACCTCAGCTAAGACTAAGACTAGGATAAGGCCGATCGCGGTTCTTCTAGCCGTGATCGCACTGCTGATAGTCGGGGCGGTTTCGTATTTGCGTTTTCGAAGCAAGCCGCCAAGAGAAGGCACGACTCAACTACCGCAGAACCGGCGCCGCACGGTGGCGGTCCTGAACTTTAAGAATTCCACATCCCGCCCCGAGGCGGCATGGCTCTCCACAGCACTTCCCGAGATGCTAACCACCGAACTTGCGGCGGGCGAGAGGTTGCGCACCATTACGGGGGAAGAAGTTGCGCAGATGAAGATGAACCTCTCGCTCCCAGACTCCGACACTCTGGCGGCGCAGACCTTGTCTCAGATAGGGAAGACGCTGGGGACGGACTTGGTCGTACTCGGCTCCTATGTGGCCTTACCCGGCGGCAAACTGCGCGTCGATGTTCATCTGCACGATGTGGCTGCGGGCGAAACTGTGTTTTCGCTCAACCAGACCGGTGACGAAAACAATCTATTTGATTTGGTCAGCCGTGCCGGAATTCAGTTGCGAGAGAAGTGCGGCGCCGGGCAAGCGAGTCCAGCGGATCAGGCCGGCGTCCGCGCCGCCTTTCCCTCTACTCCTGAAGCCTCAAAACTGTACGCGGAAGGCCTAGCCAAGCTCCGTGTTTTTGACGCCACCGCGGCTCGTGACCTTCTTCAAAGAGCGGTCGCGGCGGACCCGAACCATGCTTTGGCTCACTCTGCTCTGGCAGCGGCCTGGACTCTTCTCGGATACGATGAGAAGGCGCGACTGTCGGCGAAGAGCGCGTACGAACTCTCGTCGTCGCTCTCCCGCGAGGACCGTTTGCTGATCGAAGCCCGATACCGCGAAGCTTCGAAAGAATGGGATAACGCTGCCGACAGCTACCGTACCCTTTTTGGCTTTTTCTCCGACAATCTCGAGTATGGGCTGCTGCTTTCCCGGGCGCAAAGGCGGGGAGGAAAAGGGAAAGAGGCGTTTGCGACCGTGGAATCGCTCCGCCGGCTGCCGCCGCCCGCGGGCGACGATGCGCGCATCGATTTGGCCGCTTCGGAGGCCTGGCGATCGCTGGGAGACTTCAAACAGGGCCAGGCATTTGCCGCTCAAGCAGTGCAGAAAGCAAGAGCCGAGAATGCAAAACTGGTTCTCGCCCGCGCACTTTATTGCCAGGGATTCGCACTTGAAAACCTCGGTAACGCGAACGGCGCAATGAGTGCTGTCGAGGAGGCTGGCAGGATCTATCAGTCGGTTGGTGATCACTATGGCTTGGCTAGTACCCTCGAGGTGACCGGCCAGGTGCTTTTCGATCGCGGCGAGTATCCCGGTGCGTTGGGCAAATTCAACGATGAACTTGCCATCGCACGCGAGGTTGGCAATCGCAAAGCAGAATCCTCCGCGCTTAACAACATGGCGCTCGTTCTAGGTCAGCGGGGAGATTCGGAGCAAGCCCGCAAAATGTACGAAAAGGCCCTCCCTATCTTCCGCGAGGTCGGCGACAAGACCAACTATGCCATGACGCTGGTTAACATCGCTGGCATTACCAAAGACGAGGGAGACCTCGCTGGAGCGAAGAAAACTTATGATCAAGCGCTTGCCCTCGGCCGTGAGATTAATGACCAGAACGGCATCGCCACCGCCCTCACTGGTATAGGCACGGTGATGGATGCGCAGGGCGATTCCGCTGCCGCGAAGAAAATGCTGGAGCAGGCGGTTGCGCTCGATCTTGCAAGCGGACAATCCAGCCCCTCCACCGACAAATTGATCGACCTCGGCGATGCGCTGCAACACCTCGGTGATCTCCCGGGAGCGCGCAAGAACTATGCAGATGCGCTTGGACTCGCACGTACCGCCAGTGATAAGAGCATGGCAGCTTACGCCTTGGTCGCCATGGGGAGCTTGGAACTGAAGGCGTCCGATCTTACGGCGGCCCGCAAGGATTACGAGGAGGCCTTGGCCTTCCGCAATGAGTTAGGGGAAAAATATACTGTCGCCACCACGCAGGTGGCGATTGCGGAACTGGTGATCGAAGAAGGTCATCCAGGCGCTGCGGAAAGACCTGATCGAGAGGCCCGCGACGAGTTTCAGCGGACGCACAAAGGCGACGATCAAATCACCGCCACCGCCGTATTGGCAGACGCGCTTCTGGCCGGAGGAAGGAACGACGATGCTTTCAAAGAAGTGGCGAAGATGGCTCCGATGGCCGCTAAGAGCCAGAACCTAAGTGCGCAGTTGACCTTCGCGGTCGCCCGCGCGCGATCCGAGGCGGCTTCCGAAAAAATCGGCGCGGCCAAAACTATCCTCAAAGAAGCATTGGCCAAATCTACCAGGTCAGGCTATGTCGGCGACCAACTCGAATGCCGACTGGCACTCGAAGAAATAGAGCTGAAATCAGGGAAAACCCCAGCCTCTCGCTCCCGCCTGGAGCAGTTGCAAAAGGATGCCAAAGAGAAGGGCTTCGATCTCATCGCCCGCAAGGCGGCTGCCCTTTAGGAGCAGCCCGTTTGCACGGAACGTTAAAGTAGCGTCAATTAAGAACTTGTTCTTGACATCCCACTTACCATAACTCATAATTCGCACCGCTAACCGCAGGCTCCCCCAGCCGCTAGCAACAGCTCGACCGGACAGAGACATGGCTGCCAGACCCAGGAATTGTGCGGCGCTTCTCAAGTTTCTATCACGATGGTTTTCGAAGAAATCGCGATTAGTTAATCAAGATCGATGAACGTAATTGCCCCGGTGAATAGTTGGTCTGGAGGTAATGCAATGATAAGACGCCTCGCGACGGCGGTCCTACTGCTGGCGATTTCTACGAGCATGTTACTCGCGGCTGAGAAGGTCAAGAATCCCCAAACTGGGTTCACCACCCTAGTCGATTTCACGGGCAGTGCCAATGGCGCTCGCCCTTTATATGGCGATCTCATCGAAGGCACCGACGGGAACAGTTACGGCACGACTGTCGGAGGGGGTGTCTACGACGATGGCACATTCTTCAAGGTCACGCCTGATGGAACGCTGACGACGCTTTATACATTTTGTTCCCAAACGAACTGCACGGACGGCGCTTACCCTCTCTCAGGGCTGGTGCAAGCCGGAGGGAACTTCTACGGGACAACCGAAGCTGGTGGGGCCAATGGCGCGGGCACGGTCTTTGGAGTCACTCCGGGCGGCCAGCTCACCACGCTTTACAGCTTTTGCTCGCAACCGGGCTGCACGGACGGTGGCTACCCCTACGCCGGACTGGTGCAAGCCGGAGGGAATTTCTACGGAACGACCCTCGGTGGGGGCGCCAACGGCGCTGGCACGGTCTTTGAAGTCACTCCGGGTGGCCAGCTCACCACGCTTTACAGCTTTTGCTCGCAACCGGGCTGCACGGACGGTGTCACCCCCCGCGCCGCGCTGGTGCAAGCCGGAGGGAACTTCTACGGGACAACCGTGAATGGCGGGGCCAACGGCCGGGGTACGGTCTTCAAAATCACGCCAGCCGGCCAGCTCACCACGCTGTATAGTTTTTGCTCCCAAGGGGGGAACTGCGTCGACGGCGAATTTCCTTACGCAGGGCTAATTCAGGCTAGCGACGGGAACTTCTACGGGACAACCGTGAATGGTGGGACCAAAGTCCTAGGTACGGTCTTCAAGATCACCCCAGCCGGCCAGTTGACTACGCTTTACAGTTTTTGCCCTCAAACGGGCTGCGCCGACGGCTCGAGTCCTTTTGCAGGGCTAACTCAGGCCAGCGACGGGAATCTCTACGGAACGACGTATTTTGGAGGCGCTAACGGCGATGGAACAGCCTTTGGAATCACGCTAGGCGGACAGCTGTTTACGTTGCACAGCTTCGCTTTGACTGACGGCGCAAGACCTGTAGGCGGGCTGCTCGAAGCCAACGGGAATTTATACGGGACAACGGACTTTGGCGGCACCAGGTATGACGGCACGGTCTTCAGCCTGCCGGTGGGGCTGGGGCGGTTCCCGGAAACGCAGCCCAGTTTCGGCAAGGCGGGAGCGAACATCATGATCCACCGGCCCGATCTGACGGGTGCAACCGGCATCGGACCTGGCGGCAGCGCGGCAGCGAACTTTTTCGCCCACCGGCCCGATCGCGCGGGTGCGGCCAACGTGAGACTTAGCGGCAATGTGGCAGTGTTTCCCGGCCGTCCACGGACCAAATTCAGGACCCGTGAACTCGCCGGCGCGGCGACGGGCCCCATAAGAGTGACGGCGCCTGCCAGTAACGCGAAGTTCCTTGCAAAGGCCCTGACCACGCTGCTGAATTTCGACGGAGCAAATGGTGATTTTCCCTACCTTACTTCTCTGATTCAAGGCACGGACGGGAACTTTTATGGGACGACTTACGGAGGTGGCGTCTACGACCAAGGCACGGTGTTCAAAGTCACTGCCGGGGGAACGCTGACGACGCTTTATACGTTTTGCTCCCAAATAAACTGCACCGACGGCGTCGAGCCGCAAGCAGGGCTGGTGCAAGCGAACGGCAACTTCTACGGGACAACAAGCGGTGGAGGATCCAACGGCTCTAACTCTGGCACGGTGTTTGAAATCACGCCAGCGGGCCAGCTCACCACGCTGTACAACTTTTGCTCTCAAACAGGCTGCGCGGACGGCGCCAACCCGCAGGCGGGACTGGTGCAAGGCACCGACGGGAATCTCTACGGGACGACGTCGTATGGCGGGGTCAACAATATCTGCGCTGGCTGCGGCACGGTCTTCAAAATCACGCCGGCCGGCCAACTGACCACGCTGCACAGCTTCGACTTCTATGATGGCCTTTTCCCTCAGGCTGGGCTGGTGCAAGCGACAAATGGGAACTTCTATGGGACAACGGTCTCTGGAGGAGCTAACACCTATGCCGATGGCACGGTGTTCGAAATCACGCCAGGGGGTCAGCTGACCACGCTCCATGCCTTCTGCCAAACTGATTGCACCGATGGCGCCGAGCCTCAGGCCGGGCTGGTGCAAGCGACAAATGGGAACCTCTACGGGACGACGTCGTATGGAGGGAACTCCTCCTACAGTGGCACGGTCTTTGAGATCACGTTAGCGGGCCAGTTGACCACGCTGTACAGCTTTTGCTCTCAACCGGGCTGCACGGACGGTGTCTCCCCCTACGCCGGGCTGATCCAGGCCAGCGACGGGAATCTCTACGGAACGACGGATAGTGGGGGCGCCAACAGCTATGGCACGGCTTTTGGAATCACGCCAGCAGGCCAGCTAACCACCTTGTACAGCTTCGGTCTCACTGACGGCGCCTTCCCTGACGGCGGGCTGCTGCAAGCCAATGGGAACTTATATGGGACAACGAGCGGGGGCGGCAATCGGCTGGATGGCACCATCTTCAGCCTGCCGCTGGCGCAACAGGGTCTCACGCTGAGCTGTCCAACCTTCACGGCGCAAGTTGGAGTTGCATACAACTCGGCACTAACGGCCACGGGCGGGGTCGCTCCCTATACGTTCTCGATCACCAGCGGCTCGCTGCCTCCGGGCTTGACGCTCAACACCTCGACGGGCGCGATTACGGGTACGCCGACCACGGGGGGCACGTACAGCTTCACACCGCAAGTCGCGGACTCGCAAGGCAACACGGTCACAACCAATTGCGGCATCGTGGTCTCGCCGGTCCCGCTCACGCTAAGCTGTCCAACCGGCACGGGGCAAGTGGGGGTTGCGTACAGTTCGGCACTAAAGGCCCGCGGCGGAGCCGCTCCCTACACGTTCTCGATCACTAGCGGCTCGCTGCCTCCGGGCTTAACGCTCAACACCTCGACCGGCGCGATTACGGGTACGCCGACCACGGCGGGCACATACAACTTCACGTCTTCTGTGGTGGACTCGCAGTCCAACACGGCCACAGCCAGTTGCAGCATCACGGTCAATGCGGCTCAGTCGTGCACGAACAATGGCAACCTGAGCGGCAATTACGCGTTCCTGTTCCAAGGGTGGTCCAACTTCAGCGGCAGCGGTTATGTTCTCACCGGTACCGCAGGCAGTTTGATCTTCGATGGCAACGGCAACATCACCAGAGGACAGTACGACCAGAACGATCCTGTGGATGGGCCGAGTCAAGGGACTTTGACCGGCGCGTACTGTGTTCCCGCGAACAATCTGGGGACGATGACGGTTACGAGAAGCGGCGGCTCTACCACGACGTATGCCTTCGTGCTGCAGCCGAATGGCAACGGAAGCGTCATTCCCTACGACACCGCTACGCCGTGGGATGCGTCCGGCATCTTCCTGAAGCAGAACACGAGCGCTTTCTCGACCAGCGATTTCACGGGCCAGTACTCGCTTGGATTCATTGGCGTGGACAACGCCAATAGCAGGTTCGGAGTGGCCGGCGCATTCACTGCCAACGGGACAGCGAACCTGACGAACGGAGAGTTGGATACTGATGACGGTGGAAACGCCGGCAATGCGACGTTCAGTTCCAGCAACTTCAGCGTGACGTCAAGCGGCCGCGGCACGGTGAGCCTAAACGTCAGTGGCGTCGGCACGGGGAACTTCGCCTTCTACGTGGTCAATTCGTCGCAACTGCTCATCCTCCAGATTGATCCGATCTCGCAGGGACTACAAACGTTGTTCAGCGGGCAGATCGTGCAACAGCAGGGCCTGACCTATAGCGATTCGGACCTCAATGGTGTGAGCGTGCTTGGAACGCAGGGGCTGGACACGAGTTGCAACCCGGCGTGTGCGGACGCGAGTTTGGTTTTCGTCACATGGAACGGATCCGGCTCGTTGTCGTACAGCATGGACGATAACGACGGAGGCACTGTAAGGTCCCAGATCGGCTCGGGAACTTACAACGTGGGTTCCAATGGGCGCGTCGCTCTCAGCGGAGCCGGGGGGCATCCTCCCGTCTTCTACCTGACAGGCAAGAACGCCGGTTTCGCCATCAGCAGCGGGGGCGGAAAGGTGCAGTTCGGCTCGATGGTGGCGCAATCGGGGAGCAACTTCAACAACAACTCGCTGTCGGGGAATTACTACGGCGGGAGTTGGGAGCTGGTGTCGTCGAGCACTTGCGGCGAGGTGGATCTGGCGAACGTCAGCTCGGGAAGCGGGAACGACACCAATGAGAGCAATTGCGGCGAAAGCCCCAGGAGCGAGACTAACTCGTTCACTTATACGGTGTCGTCGGATGGGCGAACGGTCGTCACCTTAAATGGGGTCGTGGAGGGAATTCTCTACATAGTTTCGCCCTCGAGCGACGGGAGCGGTGGCAGCTTCATCTTCCTGCCATGGGAAACTAATAATAATCCTAGGCTGGAGTCGTTCGGGGTCGTGCCGGCTACGCTCACGTTGAGCTGTCCAACGGGCACAGCACAAGTGGGCGTTGCGTACAGCTCGGCACTGATAGCCACGGGCGGGGTCGCTCCCTACACGTTCTCGATCACGAGCGGGTCGCTGCCTCCGGGCTTGACACTCAACACCTCGACCGGGGCGATCACGGGTACGCCGACCACGGCGGGGACGTACAACTTCACATCCCAAGTGGTGGACTCACAGGGCAACACAGCTACTTCCAGTTGCAGCATCGTGGTGTCATCGTCCACGCTCACGCTGAGCTGTCCAACCGGCACGGCGCAAGTGGGGGTAGCGTACAGCTCGGCGCTGGTAGCCAGCGGAGGAGTCGCTCCCTATACATTCTCAGTTACGATCGGCGCACTGCCTCCGGGACTCTCGCTTAACTCGTCGACCGGGGCGATCACAGGTACGCCGACCACCGCGGGGACCTACAATTTCACGGCCCAAGTCGTGGACTCGCAGGAGAACACAGCCACTTCCAGTTGCAGCATCGTGGTCTCGTCGCTCACGCTGAGCTGTCCAACCGGGACGGCGCAATTGGGGGTTGCGTACAGCTCGGCACTGGTAGTCACGGGCGGAGTCGCGCCCTACACCTTCTCAATCATTAGCGGTTCGCTGCCTCCGGGCTTGACACTCAACACCTCGACCGGCGCGATCACAGGTACGCCGACGACGGCGGGGACCTACAGCTTCACGGCCCAGGTTGTGGATTCGCAGGGTAACACAGCCAGCGCGAGTTGCAGCATCGTGGTCACCACTCCGGGGACCAGCCCCACTACTACCACCCTAACTCTTACGCCTCCGAACGTTCCCGTGGGCTCGGTCGGGCCGATAGTGATGACGGCAACGGTGACCCCGGTCTCGGGCAGCGGCACTCCCACCGGAACTGTCACCTACTTCAACGGTTCAACCCAGATTGGGACAGCTACCCTGAGCGGCGGAGTCGGGACGTTTAATTACAACCCGAGCAGCCTCGCGGTGGGGCTCTACTCGATCACGGCCGTTTACAGTGGCGACAGCAACTTCTCCGCTTCGACCTCGCCCGCGCAAACACTCGCCATTACCCAGACTGGACCGTTTGCCTACGTGGCCAACATCAACAGTAATACTGTCTCGGTGATTAACATTCCTACCGGGCAAGTGGCCAACAGCATAACTGTGGGATCCGGGCCTTGGGGAACTGCTATCTCTCCCGACCAAAAACAAGTCTACGTAACCAACAATCACGGAAACAATGTGTCTGTGATTAACGCTGCGAGCGGCAGCGTAGTAGCCACCATTCCAGTCCAATCATCGCCCTTCGGCGTAGCTTTCACCCCGGACGGAAAAGGGGTCTATGTAGTGAACGGATCTTCAAACTCTGTTTCGGTGATCGACCCGGCCACGCAGACGGTGGTCGCCACGGTCCCGGTACAAAACAGCCCGGTGGGCGTGGCGATGGCGCCCACGTCGAATGGGACGTTCGCCTACGTCACTAACTCCGCGTCCAACACGGTTTCAGTTATCGCCGTAAGCAGTTCCACGGTGGTCCAAACTATTCCGGTAGGTACTGGGCCTCGTTGGGTAACAGTGAGTCCGAACAGTATGTGGGCATATGTCGAGAACGCGGGAAGCAACAACGTCTCGGTGATCTCGGTCGCCAGCAATCAGGTGACGGCGACTATCCTGGTTGGAACCAGCCCATTCGGAGCTGCCTTTACACCCGACAACAGTACGGTTTATGTGGCGAATAGCGGTTCCAATAACGTCTCGGTAATCGACACGAAATCTACCACCGTGATCGGTACAGTGGCGGGGTTCAATAACCCGGTCCAGGTCGCGCTCACCACGGACGGCTCTTCTGCTTACGTGACCAACCTGAATGCAAACACGGTTTCCGTGATTGCCACCGCCAGCAATACGATTTCAGGAACAGTGCAGGTCGGCAATGGTCCGATCGGTGTTGCGATGGCCGCGGCCCCTCAATTGACGCTCCAGATCACCCAGCCATTGAGCCCAACCCAGCCGAACAACTTCAATTTCGGATCTAACAACTATGCGGTCCAGTATCCACCGAACACACAGTTCTCGAACGTGAACATGACGGTTACGGCGGTAGAGATTACACAGGCCCAATTCCAGCAGCGCGTCGCAGGCACTAAGTTTGCTAGTGCCAGTTGTATCGTCTATGGGGGTGGGGCTGGTAACTGCATAGACGATAAGGTAACTTGTTCGGATAACAGTGGAAACCCGATAACCTGTCCGGCTGAGCCTGACCCTACAATTGCAGTGCAGACCAGCTTTACCACCTCGCAAACGATCATCAATCCCGGTTATCTCACCACCCCGATCGGCCAGAATCAGTGGCAAGACATCTTTAGCGGATTTTCTGATCCCACTGTGAAGGGAAAAACACAGGGCTTCTCGGAATTTATAGCTGTCGATTTGGGCGCCACCAACCCGCAAGGCGCGGCTCATTTCCACCTTATAAGACCGACGTTACCGAGAAACTATGAGCACGGCGAGCTTATTCCGATCATATTCCGATTGACTTCGGTGGCCACCGGCAAACCGGTCAACGACGCCAAGGCTGGCCTTTCCGTGGTCATGATTGCAGACGCGAAGGGGAATCCGACCCAGACGGTCATTTTTGCAAGCAATAGGGCGTTCAGGAAGATAGGGCATGGTAAGTACGAACATAACCTTTACGCTCGTAAGTACGCCCCTGGCACTTACCAGGTAACCATTTATGGGGATGCGTTCCCTGCGTTTCAGGGACAGTTCAAGATTCTGCACTAATGAGATCGTGGTGTTCTAAAAGCAGCCGACTTCGCACGTGTATGTAGTATTTGCACCATCAATTTCGTACTCAACGGGGACTCCGGTCCCCCGTAACCCCTCCTCTCTTTCCAAAATGAGAGTTGGCATTGATTTTCATGCTGAAGCTCCTCGCACTCCTCTTTGCCTGCTCTTCTTCCGTCGCAGATCTTTCCGCGCAACAGCGAATCCTCCTTCTTGATAGGGCCCCCTTCGCGGAGTCTGTCCAATCCCTCGGCTTGACCAATCGGACCAATGCCTTTATCGCGGACGATTTCCTAGTCGGCGCCGCGAAAGAAGACTGGGTCATCGATCGTATTCGTCTCTGGGCCGTCGCCGATCCCAAGCCACCATCGCCCCGCGCACTCGGCGATCTCGTCAAGAAAATCAGCCTCCTCGGTGGGATCGCGCGCGATCTACCCAAACCCGACCAACCGCCGGGCGCAGATTGCGATTGCCACAATCTGCCAGTCCTGAAATCCACCAGCATCGAGCCCGGCTCCAATACCGCCGGCAATCGAGACGTTGAGATAGCCAGCGGCCCGCAAATCCACGGATCGCCGACCTGGCAAATTGACTTCGACGATCTCAGGTGGTCCGTCCCTGGCGGAATACGTATTCAATTTGGCGTCTTCGCCGAAACCAACTCTGGCTGCGCCTGGTACAACCTCGCAACCCCCTCAGACCCCGCCGAGCAACTCCGCGTCTTTTCCAGCACCGGAAAATTCGAGAAGGCCTTCACGTCGCCGTCTCCGGCCCGAATTAATGTGCAGGTCTGGGGACACCTGCTCGCGCGAATCTCCATCCGTCCAAGCGGCCAAAAGCTGCAGGTAATTTTATGGAACGCGCCTTTTCTCGGCGCTGAGCAAGTCGATCGCACCAGCCTTCACTTCGGCCCGGGCAAAGCCGTGCCGGAAAGCACGGAGGTAGAAGATGTCCAGCATAGCGGCCAGCCAGCTCTGGTTATGCTGTTCCGACCGGACGCAAGCGGAATTGCACCGAGAACCGTCAACGCTTGCTTGACGGGGAAGCGCCAGGACGGCGCGCCCTTCGAGGCTTGCGATTTGCTGTCCCATTGATAGCCACCAAGGTGGACCTGCTACGATGCGGGGGCACTATGAATCAGAATCCTGGGAGCAGGGCCGACGCATATTAAATTCCCAGCAATTTAAGCAGATAGGAGCGATCGGACACTGCCCAAACCAGGAACCGTTCGGCTCACGGTCAGCGCAGGCAGTTGGCCGTGACGCTCGCAGCCGCAGCACAGTGTCGACGATTCGTAGGCTACTTGTACGGCCCCGCACAGGTGGCACGCGGATTCGTTTCAGCGCGGATTCGAATCCCTCCCTCTCCGCCAGACCTTTAGTTTCTGCTATTTACAGTACGTGACTACCAACTGACTACCAAATTCCGATCATTTGCTTCCGGCGCGGTATTAAGCGCTGGAGGCAAATATGGCAGTCACACTCTATCGCAAGGTCGGCAAAGGCAAGACTCGGCGCTATCAGAAAGTCAATCTCGGACGTGGGCGCCGCCCCGCCGATCTCAGTGGTCCTTACTTCCTGCGGTATTCGCTGGCTGACGGTACCCGTCCTTGGGAAGCGGTTGGCGACGACCTCGATGCCGCAATTGACGCCCAGAACCGCAAGCAGGCATATTTCGAAGCTCTTGATCCAAACGTGCCGGTCATCTAAGACCAAGACGAATCCGGGCGAACGAAAATCACTGATGCTGTCTTTCAGTGGTTCGCCGAGTTCCAGCTATTTCAGGGCAAAGACCAGCAAGGCAAGAGCGAGAAAACGCTGCGGGCGTACAACTACCGCCTCGGATTTTTCCTCGACTTCACTGCTCAGCAGAACCTGCGGTTCCTAGACCAAATTGACCGCAACCGGCTTCTGCGGTACGTGAGGTTCCTTCGAGAACATGATAGCGACCTAGACGACCGCACGGTTCACAACGTCCTCGAAACCTTGAACACGTTCCTGCCGACGCGGACATTCTTATTGCCGGCAAGATTCTGGCTGAACTTGACTACGCCGAGAAACCACCGAAGCCGTACACGAAGCAGGAACTCAAGGAGATGTTTGCGGCGATGGATGACGAGGAGAAACTGCTCATGGTCTGTTCTTGAATTCCGGCGTTCGTGATGCCGAAATGCAGAACACCGAGTATGCCGACTTCAACTGGGAGAAATGTACACTTCATGTTCAGCCGAAGGCGTGGCGTAAGTTCCGCCTCAAGGGCAAGAGCAAGAATAAATCGGCGAAGGACAGATTCATTCCGATTCCGGCAAAGCTAGTTTCGAAAATCAAGGACAGAATGCGAGAGCGTAACGCCCAGCCCCGTGACCTCGTGTTTCCGAACGGCGAAGGCAAACCTGACGGTCACTTTTTATGCTCGAACTCCGTTGCCAACAGGGGCAATTCGGAGATTCATTCGCTCGACGAACCGGCAGCACAACGATCAGGGACACGACAGCAGAACGTCTTTCGATATCACTCCGGAAGGCAGGCAAGCGCCGCCACGCCATCTGCAAGCCCGGGGCCTGGCCAAGGGAGGTCCATAGCCTTCCAGCTCCGTCCTGCATCACCTGATCTGAAGAGGCCGCGGTTGTTGGCGGCGTAGATGACGCCTGGTTCGCCAGCATGAGTGGCAAAACGGCTCACCGTCGTGCCCTTCGCCGCGGGCAGGCCGCTCATTGACTGTTCCCATCTCTGAACCCCAGTCTTCCTATACACGTACGCCTCGGCCCCTCGCGGCGAATAGGCGGAGCCGGGTCCGTCTGTTGCGGACACGATCACGGTATCTGGATCCGCAGGATCCACGGCAACGCCCACGAGGTAGCGGTGCTGCAATCCATTCTCGGGCGAACTCCACGAGTCCGCAGCATCGGTGCTTTCATAGTACCCATCGCCGGCGGCCGAGTAGATCCGCCCGGGTGCAAGTGGGTGCGTCGCCGCTGTGTGCGTGTCGTACGGACCGCCGCGAACGCGATCACGCCAGGTCCGCCCGCCGTCGAATGTGCGCACGAGCGCGCCAGCCTCGATCGCGACAAACACGCGATCCGCGACGCTCGCGTCGGCTTCGATCCACCGAACATGATGCGTCTGGGGCCGTGGGGGAAAACTCCAGGTGTCAGCAGAAGGGAGCGCGCGCAATCCGGCGAGGTCCACCCAGCTATCGCCGCCATTGTCGGAGCGAAACACCGCACTTGGTTCGGTACCGCCATAGACGACGCCGAACCCGTCAGCTTGTCCCGCGTGACCCACATCAACCGCGGTGACCATCAGGTGGTCGATGCCCCGTCCGACTGGTTCCCAATTCCGGCCGCTGTCGCGGCTTCGGAACAGACCGGCACGCGCAGTTCCGCAGTACACTTGAGCCGGGCTGCTCAGGTCGACCGCAACACATCCGGGCGACAGTCCGGCCAAGTGTTCGTCGACCGTCCAAGTGGAGGCGCGCCGAGCAATCAACAGGGCCGCTCGTGTTACGACTGCGATGCCGACCATGACTCAATCTCCTCCATTACCCGCTAGGCCACACGAAGCACGATCTTGCCGTGTTTCTTTCGTCTTGGCTCTCCCGGCTCACTGGGCGACATCCCATGAACCCTTGGCAGTTTCTCGGCGATGTCCTTCCAGGCTTGGGCTGCATCTTGGAGTGCGTACACGGTCGCAACGTCTGGTCGTATTGTCCCCTCTTCCAGCAGTCGCCCGATTCTGCTGAGCACGTCCCCTGACGGCGCGAGCCGCATCATCACGCCCGACACATGGTGCATCGCTGCCTCTTCCTGCGATACGGGCTGAACGGCGGATACGAGATGGCCACCTTCCTTCAAGACGAGGAACGACCGTTTCTGTGTCTCGCCACCGACCAAGTCGAAAACCACATCGACCTTCTCTCGCAGAACCTTCTCGAACTGCGCCTCTCGATAATCGAGAACCCGGCTGGCCCCGATGGAGTTGAGGTACGCCTCATCGTCGCCGCTTGCCGTGGCAATGACGGTGGCACCGGCATGCGATGCCAATTGCACCGCATAGGCGCCCACAGCGCCGGCGCCACCATGGATCAGGATCGTTTGTCCCTTTTCCAGGTGACCGTGGGTGAAGAGTCCCTGCCACGCAGTTTGGGAGGCCACCGGCACAGATGCTGCCTCCTCAAATGAGAGGTTGGATGGTTTCCTTGCGATGGCCGCCGGCTTGACAGCCAGATACTCCGCGTACGCGTCGCCCGTCTCGTTGGCAGCGAACACGGCATCACCTGGCGCATATGCCGCAACGTCACTGCCAATCTGTTCGACGACCCCTGAAAACTCATGACCAGGTATCCACGGCAGATTGATCGGGAGTATCTGTCTTGCCGTTCCGGAGGCCTTGACAAGATCCAGATGATTGACGGCGGTACTCTTGATCTTCACCAGGATCTCGTCACGTGCGATCGCCGGCGTCGGTACATCGTTGAACACCAACTGTCCACCATATTCCAACAATCTGACAGCTTTCATGCGAGCTCTCCTTAAATCTGCCTAATGGGGCGCCACACGCAGTCTCATGAAGACTGAGCCAGCCGCCGGTGTCCGCCTCTATGCGCTCTGCAGAAGCGCATTCCAATCCCGCGTCTTCGCCCAAGACTCGAAATCGTGGAAGGCGACCTCGGGAAACTCCCGCCGGCGCGCGGCGCGATCCACCGCAAAACCGACGCGGTCGAACCATTCGTACATCCTAACGGCATCCTCGCCCATGCGCTGGCGGATGGCATCGAGCGGGACCTGGTAATAGCTAAAGGAGCGGCCGGTGACACGCGAGAGGATGGCGAGGGCGTCATTCCCCGTGAGCTCGTCGCTCGCGAGGTCGAAGCGCTTGCCCGTGAAGCGACCGGCGTCCTCAAGGACGCGAACGGCGACCGCGCCAATGTCCGCGACCGCAACTTGCGCGAGCGCCCTTGTCGGCGCGAGCGCCGATGCGTAGATCCCTTTAGCGAGCTGCTCTTTAATGAAATAGAGGTTCTCCATGAAGGCCACGGGCGCGAGAATTGTTGCGCGGACTCCGACTTTTTCGATGTACTTTTCGACTTCGTACTTGCTGTCGAAGTGCGGAATGCCCGTCTGCCGGTTGGCGGAGCCGACAGAGGTGAAGACGAGATGCACACCAGCTGCTTTGGCCGCGTCGGCGGCGGCAATACCTTGTCGTATCTCGGCATCCGTGCCTCCGGACGGCACGGTCATCGCGAAGAGAGAGGCCGCTCCTTCGAGCGCCTTCTTGATCGCCGCAGTGTCTTCGAGCGACGCCGCAACGAGCGTCGCCCCGGCGTTCGCGAGCAACTTCGCCTGGCTTGAGTTTGGGTCGCGCGTGACGGCGCGGACCTTGTGGCCTCGTTCAAGGAGGCCCCGCGCGACGGCGCCGCCTTGTTTACCCGTGGATCCCGTGACGACGACTGTGAGTTTTTGCGCCATGTTTTGCTTCCTTTCTCCTGCGGTCAGGCCCGCGGTTGCAAGCGCGACTGGAACAACCCGGAAAACGCCGGTCGCACATCGATGAAGATCAGGGCCCACAGTACAGCCACGAAGAGGGCCAGCGGAAGCCCGCTCGGGGCCATCAAGGCGTGGAAAGTAATGATGTTGACAATCACCGGCGCCAGCATTGCCACCGCCAACGGTACGTAACGGTTGACCAGCAGAAGTACACCTGCGATGACCTGAAACACGAAGATCACCCACAGGTAATGCGAGACATAAAGGGCGCCCATGAACTGACCAGCAACACCCGCTGGCGGGGGAAAGGGAATGAAGTTCAGGAAGCCGTTCAGCCCCATAACAAGAAAGATCACGCCCGCCAGATGTCGGGCGACAACGGAAGCGGTTCTCATAACCGGGTTCTCCTTTTCGATCGGCGCCATTGCATTGGCGTCACGTATATTGATGTCAATAGAATTGATGATGTATACTTCTGGGAGATTCAGGTTTTTTATGACCCGAGGCATTCAAGGGACGGACCACGCCTGGCTGGTAATGATGAAGGCGATGCGCGCCCTGACAAGGTACGCAGCCGCTGATATTGAAGAGACCGGACTCGGCCTCTCGGATTTCGGCGTGCTGGAAGTCCTGCTGCACAAAGGGCCTTTGCCCGTCAATACGATCGGCCCGATCGTCGATTTGACCCCAGGCTCGATCAGTATCGCGGTGGACCGTCTCTTCGCGAAGGGCTTGGTAACCCGGGTCGAGAGCACGGAAGACCGGCGTGTTCGTATCATCGCCCTCACCCCGCGCGGGAAGGACCTCATCGTTCCCGCTTTCAGAAAGCATTCCGGGCAGATGAGGAGAGTGTTCTCTGAACTGAGCGCGGAGGAGCTTCATTGTCTCGAAGTGGCACTTAAGAGACTCGGCAAGCGCGCTTCCGCGCTGATGGAGGAGAGTTGAGCGGCTCCATGCCAGTCCGCGTTTTATGCGCCGGACCGCCGCCTGCTGGCGGCTTTCACAAACAGCCATGCTTGGAAGAACACGCTGCTTGCTCAGCCGCTTTTACGTTGGCGTGATCAGTCTACTCAAGGAAATCAAGAGGGAGTTATAAGGGCGAAAGGAAAGAAGTGTAGAGTCTACCAATGCTGCATGTCTTCGCAGTTCTGTCTGGTATGTCGGCAACCCTTCCATTGGGACTATTAGGGGTACCGTGATTCGCGCGCTGTGCGTACGACTCAGAGGGCCCGCGCATGCTTCAAACGGAGCCGTTGCCCGGAGCGCCTTCTCCAGTCGTCTCAAAGGCTTGTCGAGCCAACCCCTGCTTCCACCTAGCCATGTGGCGGATGCGCCTTCGGTGGCTATCCTCGATCCTGTTCTCACAGTTCCAGAAAGGGGTTTTGCTAGACATGGCCAATTCAATACTAGAAACAATTTCAAGCGAATTTGCGTCTGCTGCGGAGAAGGTGGGTAGTAGCGTGGTTGCCGTCCATGCCCGACGCTGGATGCCGACTAGTGGCATCGAATGGAAGAAGGGTGTGGTGGTAACGGTTCATCACGGCGTGCAGCGCGACGACGACATCGAAGTTCTGCTCGGTAGTGGTCGCGCAGTTTCCGCGAAACTGGCAGGACGGGATCCCAGCACGGATATAGCTGTCCTAAGGATCGAGGAAGGATCTTCGAGTGCGCCCCAACTCGGCGACTCGACAAGCCTGAAGCTCGGCCATCTTGTTCTCGCGCTCGGTCGCACGCGGCGCGGGGATCTGGTGGCGAGCAGCGGGATCATTGGCGGCATCAGCGGCGAGTGGAGGAACCGGCGAGGGGGACAACTCGATCAGCACATCCGGCTCGACCTCGCCCTGTATCCAGGATTTTCCGGCGGACCCCTGCTGAATGCCAGAGGGGAGGTTGTTGGCATTAATACGCGGGGCCTAGCCCATGGACGGGCCGTCACGGTGCCGGTGGCAACTGTCAATCGCGTGGTCGAAGAACTCCTGAAAAAAGGGCGGATCGCTCGGCCCTATTTGGGCATTGCTATGCAGCCGGTTGAGGTGCCGGAAAATATGAGTTCGAAGCTGCTTACTAAAACGCGAGCCGGGCTGCTGGTCGTGCACGTCGAAAACGATGGACCCGCAGAACAGGCCGGAGTGTTGCTCGGAGATGTTGTTTTCGAAGTGAGCGGAAAGACGGTCGAACAGATGGATTCGATTCAGGATTCGCTTGCCACCGCGAGGGTCGGTGATGTTCTGGAGGTGAGGATCATTCGCGCCGCCGAAATCAAGCCGGTGTCAATCACTTTGGGCGAGAGGGCGCGATAACGAATGTCGAAGCGAAATGGCGGAGGCGCGATTCGAATCGCAGTGATGGCGACCTCCGCCGTTCGCCGGGCTAAGCTCGAAAGCATCGTCCGCAGGCACGCTGAGTTCCAGCTCGCGGGAAGTTTTGGGGCGGTGGCGAGTCTTATGTCATTTGCTCGTAGCGCCGAACTGGATGTAATTGTAATCGACTCCGATTTGATCCACGATTTATTGGTTCAGCCGACATCGGACGGCACGATTGTTCTGCTCACGGAGGTCAGC
This sequence comes from uncultured Acidobacteriaceae bacterium, assembly GCA_963789205.1. GTDB lineage: Bacteria > Acidobacteriota > Terriglobia > Terriglobales > Acidobacteriaceae > Acidiflorens. Next base: position 7,508 of record CAWBJV010000002.1, on the reverse strand, counting down.
CACGCGCGGTCGATCTCGCGCTTATTGCGGAGCGGCGTGCGCGCGATTCTTTCCAGAGAGAGCGATCCGGACGACGTTCTCTCCGCCATTTATGCCGCCTATGATGGACTGGTGTTGCTGAGCACAGCGGCCGCAGAGAGTCTGGCTGCCGTTTACGGCGACCTGCCGCTGGAGGTTGAAGACGAATTGTCCGAAGAGATCACCTCCCGCGAAACCGATGTACTTAGAATGTTAGCGGAGGGACTCGTCAACAAAGATATTGCGGCTCGTCTCGGTATCTCCGAGCATACGGTCAAGTTCCACATCAGCTCGATTCTCGACAAACTGGGTGCTTCCACCCGCACCGAAGCGGTTACCCTGGGAATCCGGCGCGGGCTAATTCCGATCTGAACTCTTCGGTCTTCATCCCAGCAATAACTTCTGTGTGGCACGTTATCCAAATCGGGCACTGCAGATAACCCTCACAACACAGGCCGTCATCGGCAAGACGCGGGATGATGGCTACTCCGAAGCCGATTCGCGTCCTAAGCGTGCGGCGTATCATCGAAGCCATCATGTTGCGACGTCCGTGACAATGACTTTGATTTGACCCTTACGTCGCGCGGAGATCAGCGTGATTTCCTTCACTTGGATCTGGAATCCCGTCCATTCAGTACCTCCAACTCAAAAGCGATACGTTATCCACGGCGATATGTAGCTCAAGCTCGCTGTCGCGTGGATGGACTGCTGTTCAAATGAGCCATTGAAACCGCAGATGTAATTAACGTGAGTCGATAAATGACGAGTCATCTACCAATCCAGCTGCGCGATGGGACGGCTGCCTTCGTATCGCGACTTTACACCATTGCTGGGCACGATGAGGTTGCCTGCGATCCCATACAGTCCGTCGTTCGAACTTTCACGCCAAAAGAATCCCCAGCCCGCCGACAGCGTCAGACGCTCAGAAAAGAAAAGACCAAGTGAAGGTTCCAGGCGGATGGCGTTGTCTGGCCCTAAGATGTTCGCGCGTCCAGAATATGTGCCGCTCTGGAACAACGAATTGAATGTCTGGAGATCGGGGTTTGCTGGATTCTTATCCCGGCTCGCGAAATCGGTGGGGCAGCGCCGCCCGACTTCGCTCCCCTCGCAGGGCGGCTCTTGCCGTCTGATCGCTCATTCCAGTAGGGAACGTATCGCGGAGTTTTCGATTATTCTGATCGACTAATTTGCGTGGCTAGTATAAATCGTTATACCGTTCCCATCGGGGTCCTTTATGCAAAAAAGATAATGTCCAAAAAAAGTTTCCTCAGGGATCTCTCCTGCTGCGATTCCCCGACTGATTAGCTCCGACCGATATTTTTTCAATTCATCCAGGCCTTTGCCTTCAATCATTAGGTCAAATTGCTCAGAAAACCTTTTATGGAATTGTCCTGTCAAACTTTCCGCTATGTCTTCTCCAGCCGGCTCATCAACTGATAACAATAGAAGATGAGTGCCTCCACGTAGTTCAATAATTGCGACCTTTTCGTCAGTAGCAAATGGAGGAAGGCCGAGATTCGAGTAGAATTGGCAACTGCTCTTAAGGTCAGCCACCTTAAAAACAAGGTGCGCCCCTGCTAATTCTGAGTCAACGACAGTCTTCATCTCGTTCAATCCTAAACCGGTCATGAACTTCACCTCACAAGTTGTTGTTCAAAAGTGCCCTACCAAAACTGATCCAGCCGTGTTGCGGTTCGTTTTGAAGAGCGTTCTTATCAAAGATATCATACGGTATCTTTCTAAAGCAATCGTTTTATTTGCGCCCCTGGCTCATCCAATGGAATACACTTTTGAGACGTTGAGGAGACTTTCGACAATGAAGGCGACTAAAGTAAAAAACGCGTACATGAAAAAGAAGGACCCTCTCTTCGTTAGAGAATCCCTCTTAAATGCCGCCTTCGAACTCGCTGCGACCAAGGGCATGACTGATGTCACCGTCAACAAAGTGAGCGAATTGGCGGACGTAACCAAGGGGGCTCTCTTTAATCACTTCGATAGCAAAGAGACGTTAGTGACGGAGCTGATGCAAATGCTATTGACCCGATTGGACAAGCAGTTTGACCGACTGATGGCGGAGGAAGAGAATTCCGACGGATGCTTTACTCGTGCATACATTAGGGCCGCATTCTCCGAAGGTGCAGCTGAACGTAAAATTTGGGGCGCTCTCTTGAGTCTGATGGCCTCTAAAGATCAGGTCGGACGGGTTTGGAATAACTGGCTGGGCCAACGCCTAAAGAGACATTCGAAAACGGATTCGAGAATTGAGCTTCGTGTCGTAAGACTTGCGGCAGATGGCGTATGGCTTGAGAGAATCATGAACGCAAAATCGACAAACCTAAAGGGTATCGAAGAATATCTCATTGAGATGACGCGAATCCGTTAGCGTTACGAAATGCTCGCGAGCGTGCGAAAACGTCTCTTGTCAATCTTTAGCGCGCGAATCCTCGATTCAAGCGTCGAACGCGGAATCCCGAGGCGGGCCGCTGCTCCTGAGGCCCCGAATACGCGCCCGCGGCTTGCGCGAAGCGCATCCTCGACGATCGCCTTCTCGTGCGCGGCGAGCGAACTGGACAACCCGACCCCGGCTCCTGATCGCCGACCCCGCTGGGACAACCAGCTCTCGTCGACCGTGAATTCGTCGGTCTCCGAGACGATCACGGACCGCTCGATGACGTTTTGCAGCTCGCGAACGTTTCCGGGCCAGGGATAGGACTGCAGACAGTCGAGTGTCCGCTTGCTGACCCGTCGGAATGTCTTCCCGGCCCTCCGCGCGTAGCGACCGATGAAGTACTCCACCAGCATGGGAATATCTTCTCGCCGCTCCCACAACGGAGGCATCTCGACGGGAAACACGTTAAGCCGATAGAACAAATCCTGGCGAAACGTGCCGTCCGCTACAGCGACTGTCAAATCACGATTCGTTGCGGCGATTACGCGAACATCGACCCGGATCCGCTCTTGTCCCCCAACGCGTTCGAAGTCCCGCTCCTGGAGGAGCCGCAGCAACGCCACCTGTATTTCGGACGATAGTTCGCCCACCTCGTCGAGGAAGATCGTGCCGCCGTTCGCCAGCTCGAACCGACCGAGTCGCCGTTGCACGGCCCCGGTGAACGCGCCTTTCTCATGACCGAAGAGCTCCGAGGAAATTAAGTCGCGGGGAATGGCCGCGCAGTTGACGGCCACGAACGCTCGTGAGGCGCGCCGAGACCGCCGGTGAATCGCTCGCCCGACGAGTTCCTTCCCTGTGCCGGTCTCGCCGGTGATGAGCACCGTCGAGTCGCTGCCAGCGACCTTGCACGCGCGAGAGAGCACCGCCATCAACGCTGGCGAGGCGCCGACAATCTCCTCGAACATCGACGCTTTGTCGACTTCCTCTCGCAGGGCGACGTTTTCCTGCTGGAGCCTCTCCTCGGCAGTCTTGCGATCGTCGATATCGGTACAGGCGACATACCAGCGGATGATCTGTCCCTTGTCATCGCGAACTGGGTTGGAACGAGCTAGAAACCAGCGGTAACTTCCATCGCCCTTGCGCAGCCGCAACTCCAACTCGTAGGGCGAGCCCGTGGAGACAGCACGGTCAAAATAATCTTGCTCCTGGCCTCGGTCATCCGGGTGAACGAATGCACCGGGCTCAGGCGTCTGCCGCCACTCTTCTAGACTGAGACCCAGGTAATCAAGTGCGATGCAGTTGATATGGAGACGTTCACGGTTGGGTCCGTATACACTGACAAGTTGAGGCGCGAAGTCCAGCATCTGCCGGAGTTCTTCAGCAAGGTAGAACTCGGCTAATTTGTGTTCTTGAATGTCGAGATTGACGCCGATCCAGCTTTGCATCGCATGACTCAATTCGGGTACAGGCAGCCCCCATTTCAGGGTTCGCTTGACACTTTCAGAGCCTACTGGGAACACTATGTTTTGGGTCGCCATGAGTTCGCCTTTGACGTTTCCGAATTTCAGCAGATGGACCTGGGATTTGCAGCAGCGAACAGAATCGTCTCTTCTCCTATGATCCGACCGACTAAATTGGAGCATCGGCTCCACCTTGGCGGCCCAGCGCCTTCCTTCCCGTGGTCCGCATGGACGTGACTTTGACTCTTTCCTGTTTCGGAGGTAAATACACTCAGGCATTATTTTGCGGTTATTTTCGTTATCTATTTGCCGATGAATGAGTTGGACGGCGGTGGCGACGTGATTAGGCAAGGGAGTTTAGACCCGACGTATGAATGAGCAGTGGACCAATCTCGTCGAGCGAGTCCGATTTGGAACATTTGAGCTCAATGTCCGAACCGGGGAACTTGTCTCGATCGGAACAGAGCCTGTGGGGCCTGAGTCTGCAAAGGTCCTGCTCCGGGAGCAACCCTTCCGCATTCTGCGATTTCTGGTGGAGCGGCAAGGCCAAATGGTTACCCGTCAGGAAATACGGCAGATCCTTTGGCCGAACGACACCTTCGTGGACTACGAAAGAAGCATTAACGTTGTAATGGCGATCCTACGCAAGGCGCTCGCAGACGATGCCGACCATCCCAAGTACATTGAAACTCTGGCACGGCGCGGATACAGACTCATCGCACCAGTCGAGTGGCAACAGAGTTCGACGGCCGCTCGGGACACACTCGGATCGCTCGCCGAAACGCTACCCAGGATCGAAGGCCCGATGGGTGAGCGAGAACCGGGAGTACCAAAACATTGGGGGAAAGCTGCGGTCGCGGCTGCGTGTACTGTGATTTTAGTCGTCGTCGGTTACATGACTTGGCGGCACTTTCGGGCTACAGCACGAGCGCGATCGGAAAAGATCATGCTCGCCGTATTGCCGTTTGAAAATCTCACCGGCGACCCCAATAAGGAATATCTCGCGGACGGTCTGACCGAGGAGACGATTTCAGAGTTAGGCCGGCTGAAGCCGGAACAATTAGGTGTGATCGCGCGAACGTCCGTTATGGGATACAAGCACAAGGACACGCGCCTGGACCAGATTGGACACGATCTTTCTGTGCAGTATGTGCTGGAAAACAGCCTCCGCGAAAGCGGAAATCACATCCGCCTTACCTCTCAGCTGATTCAGGTGAAGGATCAGACTCACCTGTGGTCAAGGGATTACGACTATCCGGCAAAAGACATTCTTACCATCGAAGACGATGTAGCCAAGGCCGTTGCACAGGAGATCCGGCTGCGCTTGACTTCGCGGCAACAAGCAGAGTTGGCGCAGCCGCACCGAGTCAATCCTGACGCCTTCGATGCCTACTTGCAGGGGTACTACTTCTTTGAGCGGAACACCGACAAAGATACGGAGATGGCTGGGAAGTACTATGAACGGACGACGCAGCTTGATCCCTCCTATGCGTTGGCTTGGGTCGGATTGTCTCGGGTACGCAAGTGGCAAGCCATGCAAGGTCTTATTCCCAGTGAGGAAGGTTACCGGCTTGCGCGTGAAGCAGTCGAGCGGGCTTTGGCGCTGAACCCGAACCTGGCAGCGGCCCATACCCAAATGGGACGGATTAAACAACAGCTAGACTTCGCTTGGGCTGGAGGGGATGCTTCCTACCAGCGGGCGGTTGAACTCGAACCCGGAAATCCCGAGGCGGTAAATGGGGCGGCTTCTTCGGCAGCCATCCTAGGCCGTTTTGACGAAGCTCTGAGATTGAACCGCCGAGCCGTTGACTTGGATCCGCTCAATGCAGGAAGTTAGGAGATCCTTGCAGAGACCGAGTTTTTCATGGGCCAGCTAAACCAAGCCGCAGCGGATGTCAAGAAGTCCCTTGAACTGAACCCCGATGTTTGGCCCGGCCCTATCATGTTAGGCCGAATCTATGTGCTGCAAGGGCGGGCGCAGGATGCATTGCCTGAAATCGATCGAGTACGATATGAGCCCCAACGTGCGTTTCTGTCTGCGATTGTGTACTACGCGCTTGGTCGGAAAAAGGATTCGGACGCCGCATTGAGTGAGTTAGTTGCGAAACATCCCAGCGATTCGTTCCACATCGCCGAGGTTTATGCTTTCCGGAACCAGTCCGACGAAGCCTTCGAGTGGCTGGACCGAGCTTATGTTCAACGTAACGCCGGTCTGATCGAAACGAAAGTAAACCCCCTACTAAAGAGCTTGCACCACGATCCGCGATACGCCGCGTTCTTGAAGAAGCTCAACTTCCCGACTTGAAATACATTGTCCCGCAAGCTTGACCAAGCCAGTTCGTGGATGGTCGGCAAACAGGAACTTATCAATTCCAAGCTAGATCGGGGCTTCGATATTCACGTCGCCGTACGAGCAGGTGAAGGTATCGCGCTCGATCAATTGCGGTAGGGGTTTCTGTAGACGGCGCCTCAGGTACTTCCGAGGAAGGCCGTCCTTGATACCGATCCAGATGTCGACGATAGAATCGCGGGTTATGAAACCGTCTGGATGGACCAGCGCCTCATATTTGAACGTGGGCAATCCGTCAATGACGTCGCGCCGGATCAGCTTCAGATCTTTTTTTAGAGAATCTAGCCAGAACCCCATGGATATTTGGTTTATCAGAACCACACAGCGGCTCCCGTCCTCCGCGTCCTTCTGCCACGGGCCGTCCGAGTCGCGGTGATATTGGTCTGTCCCGATAACGATGACCTCATTTGGTGGGGGCGGGTTTCCACTCTGCACAGATCTTGACCAGTGCACGCGGGCGGGTCGTCCGGCGACCTCCATCAAGGTCTCGGTACGATAGCTCGGATCGACGCCTTCCCATGCACAGGTGTGCGCGGTATCGGCAACTAAAGACCACGCAGCCTTGTTGACGACGTCGTCGGGATTGTCCTTTACCGAAACGGCAACGGGGCCACTATCCTCATCCATCAGGACCTGGGGCGTATCCAGCGCTTCTGTTGTTTCCACGCGGGGCTCGATGGTGAATGGTACCCACGCGACGTGACGGGGACGCGGCCGGAACGTTATGGCGATCAGCATGACGATCAGGATCACGAAGGCTGACGTTTTGAATTTCATTGATTTGGATTCAGCATACGGCCTTGGCCGAAGCGACTTCGAACGAAATCCCACGAAGGTGGTTACCCTAGTGCCAGCGCGACACGCGTCGCCTTCGTTGCCATGCAATTACTGAAGTGGGGAAACCTGGGGGGGAAACCGGGAGAGGAAGCTGTGAAGAAATAGGGTTTTGCTTCGAAGGGTTGTTGAAGGTTTGCCATCGCGTTGTTCGCGCGGCGTGATGAGTTGCTCGTGAGTCGAACATGCGGCGTCCCTTACGCGAGTGCTTTCGGGTTTTGCGGCCTAAGCGGATGCTGTTGCCAGATTGGGATTGCGCCGTAGGCTGAACCACCTTGTCAGGTTGTAGCTGAGGCACGCCCAAGTGGCTTCCATGGCTACCTTCAGGCGGTTCCGACATCGGAACTGCCGTAAGCCGCAGCGCTCTTTGATCCAGGCATGCGGGAACTCCGCGATCTGCGAGCGTTTCGCGTAGATCTGTTGTGCCTCTTCGGTCGCCATCTTCGCCTTGAACGCC
>CAWBJV010000001.1:0-632368 GCA_963789205.1 uncultured Acidobacteriaceae bacterium | reverse complement strand
AAAAAGAGCAGGTCAGCGGCTTTGCTGACCTCACTACGGTCCTGCTCATTTGCGTTAGCGCCATTTACTTGGCACTCCTCGCACAGTTCAAGCATGCGTTCAAACCCCTCATCGTCTTTGCCGCCATTCCGTACGGCGTTGTCGGTGCAATCTTTTCACTCGCGATTATGGGCCAGCCCTTTGGATTCATGGCATTCCTTGGGATCATCAGCCTCATCGGTGTAATTGTGAGCCACATCATTGTGCTGTTTGAATTTATCGAGGAGCGACGAGAAGAGGGCGAGGAATTGGAGTTGGCGCTGATCGACGCCGGCATCCTTCGTTTGCGGCCGGTGATGATTACGGTTGCGGCCACAGTGATTGCGCTGTTTCCGTTGGCTGCACACGGCGGCCCGCTTTGGCAGCCTCTTTGCTATGCGCAGATTGGGGGACTGACGATCGCCACTTTCGTGACGCTTGGGCTCGTTCCCGTCCTCTACTCCTTCGTCGTGCTGGATCTGAAATTGATCCGTTGGGAACAAGAAGAGCAGCCTGGTTCTGCTGCTCCGGAGAAACCCTCAGCGATGCCGCTAATATCGGGGATACCTGCGTGACCACTATGAACTTTGAACACGCCATCCAATGCGCCACATTGTTGTCACTTCTGATGGGAGGTCTCGGTGTGGTTGTCGCGGTCTTAAATCACCGTGTGCAGGTAAAGACGCAGATCTTCCTGGCAATGTCTGCCCAGTATGACGAACTGTTGAAGAACTCTTCGGCGGCATTCTGGCTGAGTGTGCCAGATGGCACGGAGCTTCTTGAGCGGACGGACGATTTAACCATCTCGATGTTGCGATTCTGCACTCTGGTTTCATTAACCTATCTTCTATTTTGCGAAGGCCGCATACCAAAACGAATGTGGGAGTTGATGCTGCGTTCCGCTGAGCGGAGGTTCCGCAGTCCCTTATTTGTGCGGGAGTGGGAGCATTTGAGGATTGAATTCGCGGCATTTCCGGAGTTCGTCTCTCTTGTTGCTTCAGTGCATCATAAGCCGCCCCATACTGAAAGCCTGGGCCCTGGGCCCGTGCTACCCGCACAGAAAGAAGGACACCAGTCGCCAAGCTGACATCCCCGGAGTTGAAGAAAATACCAATCTTTTCCTGCTTGAATGACGCAAACCTTATGTGGCTCGCGCAACAGGCTGCCGGCCGGCCGGCGATTCATCGCTCACCACGCTGGAAGGTTCTCCCGAAAAACTCAGTAAGCGATTGAGCGGCGACCTTGATAACATCGTGCTGATGGCTCTGCGCAAGGAGCCCCAACGCCGCTATCCTTCGGTCGAGCAGTTCGCGCAGGATATCCGCCGCCATCTCGAGCGTCTTCCCGTTATCGCCCGCAAAGATACCTTCGGATATAGGACCTCGAAATTCATCACGCGCCACAAAGCTGCCGTGACTGTGGCCGCTTAATAATAAGCTTAACCCTAAGCCCTGCGTCATTTGTGTCAAGGCTTCACAAAACTGGGCAACAGAAACCCTTCGGTCGGACCGAAACCATCAAAGTCTCCGAAGATTGTTCCATCTTCAAGAAGTCCCCTGGGATTCATGACGAAGTTAGAATTGGAAGTGAAGGGAACGTCGTTTTTTCCTTCGCAGCGGACAAACCCGGCCTGTCCGACATTCGGGTTTACATCGAAATAGCCAAGTGTGCACGCGCCCTGGATCGCCACGATACCCGTATCATGTGCGATTTTGCCTCTGATTTTCGCGTTGACCACCGCTAGGTGGTCGCCGTTGAGATCGGCCACGAAGCCGTGCCATCGTCCACCTTCGAGAAACGTACCGACGATATGTCCCCCGGGGGCAAGCCCCAAAATCTTTGTTCCGTCCGCGCCAGGGACGACGTAATCTCGCTCATCCCCCGATGGACTCACAATGAGCCCGCTGTACTGGAGATGGGGATTGTCATGGAAACCCACCAGCAGGCCGTCGTCGGCCATTCCGGTCAGGAAGGTGCCGTTATATCCGTAGTCGTAAGCGAGGTCACCACGGGGGCAGGAGCGGAATCCCAGGATGCCCGCGTAGTTCGCTTCGGTGAAGAACCCGAATATGCATCCGGCTCTGATTCCCACGACGGTGGTTGTGGCCGCCAGGCCTGGGCCGTTGAAGAGTGCGTACTTTATTTTTTCTCCCAAGCCTTTGATGTAACCGACGGGGGCAGGATTAAGGTCGCCGGTTCCGGGCACCAGACGCCCCTTTTCAATGGAAAACCATTCTCCTTGCTTGAGACCGGTCTTTGTCGTTACCTGGCCGACGAGGCCTTCGGAGGTTATGCCGTAAAGCTGCGTGTCAACGCCGTATTGGAGCAGAACGGCCGGCAGGGCAGGCGGAGTAGCGCCTGCGGCTATGGCGCTCAAGACAACGATAGTTAAGCTCACGACCGCTTGCTGGCGGATGTTTGTCATGTGAACCTCCCGGAAACTTTGGATTTGTACACAACCTCAAACCTTGCTCGTCGAACAACCAATGGCCGTTGGCTGAACTGCGGGTCACGCCCACAATCAACCAGGCCGGTACCGCCTCACCTTTGTCTCCTACATCAAACCTGCGAAAAACGCTGCAATGTCGCGGACGAGCCGCCAATGATTCGTCGGACAGCAAATCGCTTTTTGCTCGGCTGACTAGCGCGTTGGTTCTGTATGTTGCGTCGACCGCGGGTTCGCTCGCCTGACTGCGGGTACTCCAGCACCGCGTTCTCGTGATAGATGCGGTGCTCCGTTTCAAAATCGTTGGCATTGGACGCCGCCCAATGCTGATCCAGAGCTGCACGGATCTCTTGATCTCGCACTCCAGAATACTGCTCCTCCTTTTGTTAATCGTTCATCTGAGCCTTCAATTTGACGAGAAGCCAAATGCTTCAGCGGAATCGGAGTCAATCGGAGTGTAGGACTCAATTCGCGCTGTTTCTTCGATTACTCCAGAGTCTACACCGCGTCGAAGCGTCTAACTCCTGATTAGTCGGATTATCGGCCAAATACTAGGCGGGGGCGTAGGGGTTTGCCGGGTCGGAGGACAGCATGTAATAACCGGCGCTGTCGAGACCCTTGAAGCTGTAGATCGGTCCCCTGTGATCGCTCTCGCACGTGTGGTTGTAGACCACGTCGAGCACCGCGCCGATATCAACCTGATGAAAAGCCTTCACCATGTTCTTAAACTCAACATTCTGTTGATCAGCACGGTCGGCACTCGCGTACTGCGCACGCGGTGCGAAGAAGTTCAAAGGCATGTATCCCCAGTAGTTGTCCTCTTGCGGATCGCGCTGACAAATCGGCATCAGTTCGACAACCGCTATCCTGAGCTCCTTCAAACTTAGTCTTCACTCTACCGCTCTTTCAAATGCCAATGATGAAAACGCACGACTTAACACAAAAATCATCACAAAAAAGCTGAAGAATGTCCCGCAACTGCGAAGGTTGGGTTAATCCCTGCGGCTTTTGCACGTCTGCGGATCATGCGGTAAGCGCCGCCTTGCGAATTCCTGAAACCTGAGATCCAGCACACAACTAGCGCGCAGCCAACTCGAATGATCAGATTTCATGTGTGCAGGCGGGAGAGCGTCCGACTGATCGGCCGCGAGCCGATCGTTCTATCCTGGTCGCCCGTAATGCACGTGAGGTCTCGCACACAATTGGCACACTGGTGATGTGCCTCGACGCAGTTTCCCGGTCGAACGGTGAGTGTTCCCTTGCACTTCTCATTGCAAGTCGAAATCGCTTCGGTCAACACTACGCCGTTACAGGGGCTCCTAAACGGAAGGTTGACACTGCGAATTATTGCTTGATGCTCAGGCAAGCAGCCGCCATCACCTTAAAGGAATGCATTCGTTGACAGCCGCTGTGGGTGGGCGTACGTTCTTGGTACTATAACCAGCCAACAACTGGCTCACGGAATGTGGCGATGAGCGATGGCAGCGACAATCATCGAGACCAATATCTGAAGAGCGCTAATCGGAAGCTGCAAAGAAAGGAATAGCGTGTTCTAAGCGCAGAGCCGTTTCAATGCTTCGTCAGGTCGTGGCGGGCGTGTTGTGCTTTGTGTGTCGTGTACGCCGCGCAGCGGCAAGCTGACATGCAGCCGTAAACTATCTATAGGACACGTGACAATGGACTCCCCCACTGTGTTGCGCGTCGATGACCGTCCACAAGTGTTGGATCTTCGCAAGGCGACTCTAGAATCTCATGGTTATCGCGTCATGATCGCGTCGAGCGGCTACACCGCGATGAAGATCTTGGGGGAAAGGTCCGCGGTCGCGGTTCTACTGGAGTACAAACAGGAAGGCATGGACGCGGAAGCGCTAGCCTGCCTCATCAAGCAACGGTTTCCCAATCTGTCGATCATCCTGCTTTCAGCGTACTCCGAGATGCCGGAGCGAATCCTGTGGTTGGTGGATGAACACGTGATGAAGAGCGGACTGCCGGAACGGCCGGTGCCGGTCATCGAACGAGCCTGCAGGCGCGCACCACGTTCGGAACAAGGGCGGCAGCGTAGCGGAGCAGCAGCGTAGGGACCATGCCTCCTGCTGGTCGTGTCAGTAGTACGGTTTTCACGGCGGTTTCGTGGGTCTGGTGTAAGCCGCTTGCCAAGGGCTATCATTCAGCTGTTGACTCCGCTGGAAACTGGATGTGGACAGCAGTGCCAATCGAGGAAGGACTCCTATGACGGCCAAGCCGACTTTTGGCGTCATCGTTAGCAACCGGCGGATATTTGATTGCAAAATGCGAGGCAGCGCCAACTGACGTGGCGCAGCCTGAAGCCTGGTATAGTTCATGGCAACCTCAATGAACTTATGATCTTGAACATCAACTCGGCTCCGCGTAAGGCTGTGGGTAGTTCCAATACCGCCGGCGCCTCGGAGCGAATCTGGTTTTCCATGACTGAAGAGTGCAAGAACAAAGAGATGAGGATTCACGCTCGGATGGTGAAAATGCGGAGGAGGTTCAGTACATGAACATTTTCGGACGTGCCGCAGGGTTCTCAAGGCATGGGGTGGGCAAGCAGACTTTGGCTTGTCTGTTGTCATTGGCTCTGTTGTTCGTGACCTGGCCGCCGAGCCTGTCGGCTCAAGACGCAGCCAGCCCAGGACACACAAGCCCCGCCACAGGGCGGGCAGGCGGCGCCCTATGCACAGCAGACTCCAGAGCAGTTGCAGCGGCTAGTAGCACCGATTGCGCTGTATCCGGATTCGCTGGTGGCGCAGATCCTGGCGGCGTCCACATTTCCCGAGGAAGTCGTCGAAGCCGACAGATGGGTGCAGGCGCATCCTGATTTGAAGGGCGAAGCTTTGGGCCAGGCGGTGGATCAGCAACCCTGGGACCCGAGCGTCAAGGCGCTCGCCGCATTTCCGTCCGTCCTGGGAAATATGGACAAGAACCTCTCATGGACGTCATCTCTCGGCGATGCCTACTACAACCAGCAGCAGGATGTCATGGATGCGGTGCAGGTGATGCGCCACAAGGCGGAAGCGGCCGGCGCTCTTAAGACCACGCCGCAGGAAGTCGTACAGGAGGAAGGCTCGGATATTGATATTGAGCCTGCCGACCCCGATGTAGTTTACGTTCCGGCGTATGATCCGTGGTTGGTTTACGGATATCCCATCGTGGCATGGCCGGGATGGTATCCGTATCCTGGAATCTGGTTTGGCGGTCCGTACCTCTCGTTCGGAATCGGTTTTGGCATCGGTTGGTTCGGCGGTTTTGGATGGGGATGGGGTCATTGGGGATTCGATTGGCATAACCACTACGCAGTCTACAACCACGGCAGGTACTACTCTCGAAGCAGAACTTTTTATAACCGAGGCAGTTACTACCGAGGAGGAGGCGAGCGAGGCGTAGAAAGGAATGTGCAGCGCGGAGTGGCGAACGCTGGGCAATCGTGCTGGCGGAGCGAGCCAGGCCTTTCGAGGGAGACCGGAATGCGGCTCGAGGATACGCTGAGCCTCGCGGTCAGAGCGGCGTTCACTCGGGCGCCTTCAGCGGCTACGACCACGGCGGAGAGACCAGGAGCTATTCCTCCCGCGGAAGCGCCAGCATGGGTGGCGGAGGCTTTCACGGCGGCGGGCGGAGGGCATCAGCACGGCGGCGGTGGCGGGCGGCGGTAATCGTAGGTTCGTTATGCTCCCTGTAGAGCGTGAAATCTAAAGATGGAGATAAGTCATATGCGACGAACGAAGCTGAATGCCGACAAATTTCATTGGGCTAGTCTTCCTAAACTAGCCCTGGTCGCTATGCTTTTGACGCTGTGGGTTCCCACCCGCTCCATGGCGCAGCAACCGGGCCAGAAAACGTTCTCATCGGCGGAAGAAGCGACCAACGCACTGGTCACGGCAGCGCAGGCTAACGACGAAAAAATGATGCTCGATATCCTCGGACCCGACGGAAAGCAAATCGTCTCGTCGGGAGACGAAACCGAGGACGCCAACAGCCGCGCTAACTTCGTAAAGAGATATCAGGAAATGCACCGTCTGGTGAAAGAACCGGATGGAACCACAGTTTTGTACATCGGCGCGCATAATTGGCCCGCGCCCATACCGCTCATGAACAAGGGAAAATTGGTGGTATTTCGACACCGAAGCGGGCAAGAAAGAAATTCTGTACAGGCGCATTGGCCGCAACGAACTATCGGCCATCCGCATTTGCCAGGAACTCGTGGCGGCGCAAAAGGAATACTCGGCGGCGCACAAGGAGTACGCCCGGAAAATCTTCAGTGATGAAGGGCAGCACGATGGCCTTTATTGGAAAGCTGCCGATGGCGAGCCGCAGAGCCCCATCGGACCGCTTGTGGCATCGGCCGTCGCTCAAGGGCTATGCCAAGAGCCAACAAGGCGCTCCGACCCCTTACCGCGGCTACTATTTCCACATCTTAACGCGTCAGGGAAAGAATGCTCCGGGCGGCGCGAAGAATTACGTCGTAAATGGCAAAATGACAGAGGGCTTCGCTTTCGTGGCCTATCCGGCGGAATACAGGTCGTCCGGTGTGATGACATTCATGGTTACCGAGGACGGCGTGGTGTATCAGAAGGATCTCGGCAGGAAGACGGAGGTTCTCGCCAAAGCCATGACGGAATACGACTGCAATCCCAGTTGGCACAAGGCTGAAGAACAGCAGGAGGAGGCTGCTGTCGAGCAGAAAGCCAAGTAACGGGCCCCCTATCGCTGCACTCGATCCAGCGGACTCCTGCCAGCTTCGGATAGCGTTAATCTGGCTTCACTACCACCGGCGTACGCGCCCGACGTCGACGTGCACGAAGTCCGAGCTGCGATAGTACCCCACTCCTCCGCGATGCAGGCGCAGTGCTGCGTCACGCAGCTCCGACGTCGGAATTCCAGGTAGGCGAATGTCGATCGCTTCGGCCTGCATATGCAGGCTGTGCTGCGCCACGCCGGTGTACGGGTTGCGCATGCGCAGGAATTCGTTGCTCCAGGGCGTGCGGTAGCCGCAAATCACATCGATTTCACCACCGGAATCGCTGAGCGACGCGGTCAGGTCGTAGAGAACGTCGAAGAGGCGAGGATCGAAATGGCGCACTTCTCCGGTACGGTGGTCGCGCAGATAATGGTCGAGCTCGTCTAGCGCTTCGGGGATGTATTGATCCCCGCGACGATAGACGACATCCAGCCGCTCGCCCGTGTGAGTGTGATAGAAGCGCAGCCGGTATTCGTGTGCGGCCGGGGACGCAGATTCGGTGCCGCCGTGCCCGAGCAGCGGGCGACCAGCAGAAACAAGAGAATCAGTGACAAACGAAGGAAGCCGGACTTGCTCTTTTTTCCCGGCGATGACACCGATGTTGCTTCACTCCCATTCAAAATGTATTGCCGCATTAGACCCATTCTATGTTAGATGCGGTTTGCTGGGCGCATTACTTAAGGCGCCTACCAGGCCTAGGGATAACCGGCGGCCAACGCTTTATCGAGTTCTGCGTCATAACCATAGATATCGTCGAAAAACCGAATCTGATTTTCCTCGTTCACCGTAGCCGTGCCGTAGACAATCAGAACCGGAATTCGCGTGACGAGGTTCACCTGAAGATTGTTTTTCTCGCCGTTCATCGTGGCCTTCACCCGCTCCAAATCCCAGCCAGGATTGTTTCGCAACACCCAAGCAACGAGGTCCTCAGGCTTCTCTACCCGAATGCATCCGTGGCTGAAATCGCGGACGTCCTGCGAGAACAGTTCCGGAGCATCTGTGCCATGCAGGTACACGTTATCCGGATTGGGGAAGATGATCTTCACCAAGCCCAGAGAATTCGTTTCGCCGGGCTTTTGCCGCACCATCAGGTGAAGCGATCTTATGCCTTCTAAAACCTCCGGGCTCACTTGATTGTCGGTTACGACCTCGCCTTGGGGCGTGACCACTTCAAAATTATGCTTGGCGATGTAGTTCGGGTCCTTCTGGATGTGTGGCACGATTTCGTTCCGCTGAATGCTGGGAGTCACGTCCCAGTAGGGCCGGAAGACCACGTATTGGATCTCTTTCTCAAAGATCGGAGACTTGTGGCCGTAGGCTTTTCCAATGATGACGTTCTTGTAGAAGGCGACGGTGCCATCCGGGTTCATCGCGCGTACACGATACTCAGGAAGATTCACCACCACGGGCGGTTGTGGGAAGGAATGCGGAAGCCAGCGCCACCGTTCGAGCGTCAACTTGATCTGGCGAATGCGGACCGCCGGAGGCGTATTGAGTTCATTGATCGTGCGCGCGTCAAGGTTGCCGGTGGGAGTTTCCCCATGTCTGTCCTGGTAATGCTTCACGCCCTCGACGAGCGCACCGTCATAGATGGTTGCATTCGGATTCAGTTGTGCGCCTGCAGGAATGTCGCCGATGATTTGAAGAAACCGCCCCAAGCGGACCACGCCAGCGTAGGGTTGGCCGGGCCGCACAGTTTTCGTGACCGTTGGTAGCTTCTCTCCCTCAACTTGATTTGCGTATCCTTCATAAACCGGCAAGAGCGCGAGCAGCTTCCGGTAGCCCAAGAAGGGCGGTTCCAGCTTCTGGATTTCGGCGGCTGGATCGCCTGCATTCACGACCTGGGTCTGAATGAATTCCGCCAACGGGAGTTGTTCCCCCCCATATCGAGCTGAAACTTGAATTCCTTGGGATTTACGCGGCCACAGTGGATGGCACGGATGTAGCGCATCGCCGAGACCGTAAGCGCGGTATCGAACGAGACCAAGTCTTGTTCAGACGGCTTTTGCCCCAGCTTGAGGAGGCGGCCCTGCCATCGCGAGCCGTCGTAATCTTCGGGGTCGAGTCCTTTAGCGTCCGCATTTTGTAAGAGCTCGATCACGGCCAGCCCCTGGGGACGGACGCGGCCGTTCTGAACCCAAAGCAAAGAATAACCGTTCGTCTCGTAAAGTTTGGCGACCTCTGTTTTGTAGGGAGTAAAGTCGGACCAGCGAAGATCGGCATTACGACCTGAATCCACAATACCGTGGAGCGCGGGAACACCCGAGGCAGACAACGTCTGGCCTGCAAGAGCAGGGTGCTGCTCCGCGAAGAACGCAGGGAAGGTCTCGCCGCTCGCAACAGACATTCCGGCAACGACTACGCTCGTTAGAACGATCATCCACTGAGGCCGATAAACAGGATTCCCCATGGCAAACCTCCGCTTGATGTTTTATTTGAGTATCGAAAGCAATTCCAGGTTCCTCTTAATTGGAAGGATTGTTCTCATTTTATTGCGAACTGCGAATGTCTCGAACTTGCAGATTTTCATTCCAAGTCGTAGCTGTCCGAAACGAGGAACGCGATCCAAAGTGCAGACGATTTCGTAGGAAAGAACTGGAACCATTCCGCGAGCGCGACGCGGAGAAGCGCGGTGCACAGCCATATCGACGATATGGGAGACTTATATTGCATGAAGAAAATTGGCTTCCTCTCATTCGGTCATTGGACTCCTTCACCGCAGTCACGAACACAGTCGGCGACCGACGCGCTCCTGCAGTCCATTGACCTCGCCGTGGAGGCCGAGCGCCTCGGAATGGACGGAGCCTACTTCCGGGTTCATCACTTCGCGCAGCAACTGGCATCACCGTTTCCGCTACTCGCGGCGGTTAGTGCAAAAACGCGAAACATTGAAATCGGCACCGCCGTGATCGATATGCGGTATGAGAATCCTCATTACTTGACGGAGGACGCTGGGGCTGCGGATTTAATCTCTCGTGGCCGGCTCCAGTTGGGAATCAGCCGCGGTTCCCCCGAGCAGGTCATCGATGGTTGGCGCTATTTTGGCTACCGCCCGGTTGAAGGTGAGGACGATGCAGATATGGGCCGGCGGCATGCCGAAGAATTCCTCGAGTTGCTGCGCGGCAAGGGCTTCGCCCAGCCTAACCCACGTCCAATGTTTCCTAATCCTCCGGGGCTTCTGCGTCTTGAGCCATACTCTGCAGGATTGCGTGATCGAATCTGGTGGGGGTCCGCTTCCAACGCGACCGCAGCTTGGGCCGCGAAGCTAGGAATGAACCTGCAGAGCTCAACCCTCAAATTCGACGAGACCGGTGAGCCGCTCGACATCCAACAAGCCGCCCAGATTCGCGCCTTTCGTGCAGCCTGGAAGGAAGCTGGTCACACGCGTACTCCCCGCATTTCCGTTAGCCGCAGTATTTTTCCGTTGCTCGATGACCGTGATCGTGGCTATTTCGGACGAGGCTCTCAGGAAGAGGACAAAATCGGGTTCCTTGACGAAAACACACGGGCGATCTTCGGCCGCAGCTACGCTGCTGAGCCAGACATTCTCGTCGAGCGGCTTAGGAAAGACGAAGCGATCGCGGAGGCCGACACGCTATTGCTGACCATTCCAAATCAACTGGGTGTTGCCTATAATGCGCACGTGATGGAGGCAATTCTGACTTCGGTCGCCCCAGCCCTCGGTTGGCACTAAGTCGTCTCCAGCCTTCCAAACAATCTGCCAGCCCCTTCGGGGCTCTCTGGGCTCACGGCTTTCTCGACATGCTCCTGGTGGAGAACCAAAGGTAACTAACTTCCGAGTCCGGTTCTATCGGGGTGTGTACTACAAGACCATGCCCAACAGTCCCCGCATCACTTGTAGGAGTGACGCAATGACGACAGTCTCCAGCGCAAAAAGCTACTCTACTCAAAGCGTCAAAGTGGTGTCCAACGGCTGATCTGCGCGTATGGACAAGGTGTACACAATTGCACAGACCTGGAGACCTGCACCCTATAAAGTCGATGACGGCCGAAAGAAAGGAATTCGTGCGATACGGAGAATATTATGAAATTAGTCACTTTGTTCTTGCTCGTTCTATCGTCGTTGGAAATTGGCGCTTTTGCCCAAACTGATATCGATCTCGGACCTGCCGACCACTTTGCATTGCTGGGCGCATCCGGCATCACCAACGTTAGTGCACACACATACATAATTGGCGATGTTGGCAGTTTTCCGACACCCAGTGTAACCGGCCTCACCAAATCCCAAGTCAATGGTCACCTGTACCTCAAGGCGAGCTACGCGACGACCCATGCGCAGATGGGCTGACTGTGGGGTACAACCAAGCGGCGAACGCGCCGTGTGGCAACGACCTTACCGGCAAGGATCTGGGCGGATTGACACTCGGACCTGGAGTCTATTGCTTTTCGTCTTCAGCCGGATTGACTGGCACGCTGACGCTGGACGCTCACGGGAATACCAATGCCCAGTGGATTTTCCAGATCGGCAGTACTCTGACGACCGCCTCCAATTCCAACGTGGCCATAGTCCTGGGACACAGGCAAGGGGCAGGGCCGCTCTGGGAAACAGGTTTGAGAGGGTGCAATGTGTACTGGCAGGTCGGTTCCTCAGCTACGATCGGGACCGGTTCTATTTTCCGCGGGAAGATCCTGGCCCTTACCAGCATCACGCTGAACGGCGGGACCCTTCACGGTAAGGCTCTAGCAAGTAATGGCGCGGTCACGATGTCTGCCCGGGAGACGGTTGACGGGCCGCCATGTGGCGCAGGCACCTAAAAGCTCAGTCATTGGCACGCCGCGGCTGATTCAGTTCTCGTTGAAAAGTTGAGAGGTCGTGACTCGCTCTAAGAACAATCCGGATGCTCGAAGGAAGGGATGCCTCGAAAAGCCCGAAGCGGATCACTCTGATGGACCGGTTCTTGGGTATTGCTTTTTGCATGCCAATTTTTGCATGCCAATAGTTGCGGCCACGACCGAACTGAGGCATTCTGGCGGCGGAACTTTGCGCTATTTAGTCGCCGTACCTTCGACGCTTACACTCGGCCCCGTGATCGTGTGTTTGGACTGGAAGCTCGGGGAAAACAGTGTGGTTGAGATGCCAGCGATACTCCGAGAAGGCGCAAAATGCGGTTGCCGTTGTTCTATTTGCGGTCGAGCTGCTCTGGATTGTTGTCGGAAGCTGGCTGATTTTGTCGCAGAGGATGTCGCACGGTGACTCGAACACGGGCCTGACCATTTGATTGGCGAAACATCGCGTCAATTACACTCATCGACCCGGAACGGAGGTCGCCGAGGTTCGCAAAACCTTCATCGTGAGTTTGATTCTCACCCGCACCTCCTAGGGCCTCCCAGTGGTCCCGCATTGTGGATTATCTCGCGCAGATGTACTATGTTCAGTTCTTAGCGCCATATCTGTATCGCCGTGAGCGATGCATTCGTTCGAGAATCCAGTGACCTTGCCCGTTCCGGAGCGTTTTTCCATGCCTCATAGCAAAGCACGCTGCAAATCATCGCTTGATCCGCTTCCTCTATTCATCTTTGCTCTTGTTGTTTTCTCCGCAGTTGCGGCCGCAAAAGAAGCCAAGACATACCCAGAATCGGGGAAGGTCATCGGAATCGGGCAGAATGAACATACGAAAACACACCCCAAGACGGGCAATAATATGGGCGGGGGCAGCTATTCGGTGTACAGCCACACGTACAAGATCGAAACGGACAGCAGAATCTACGAGATGGATTGTGGCAAGACGCCAATGTTTCTTGGCAGCACGGGAAAGGAATGCGGAGGGGACAAACCACTGCAAATCGGCGATGTGATTCATTTCCGGGTTGAGAAGGGATCAGCTCACATACCGTTGTCCGATGGCTCCGAGCAAAAGCTGCGCATCCTGAACGAAGAGGCGAAACCGGACGCCAAACCGGCAGAGGCGAAAACGTCCGATCCAAAACCGTAGCTGCAATCATAGGGACGTTCCCAACTATTGATCGACGCTGAACGTAAGATCGATCCCACTCCGAGTGTGGCGCTGAGTTTGAAATCCTTCAGGCAGGGGTCCACCAGGTGCGCCAGACTGTAACCACAGTCGCCAGATCGGAAGCATGGGTTCGTTTGTGGATAGATCGCCATTGCCCTCACGGACCCCGTGGGGCGGTTCTCGAAGACTGAGATCCGGTTACAACAGTCTGAACTGGCGACTCAATTTACAACAGTGCGCCGACGCCCGCGCGATTACTAGGATTCCCTATTCCCGATCAAACACGCGGATTTCCGGCCTGGTTTGACCCACTGACCGTATGGTCATTGTCAATACGTTGTGATCAGGAGAAATCTTGATCTCCTCGGTGCCCGCGAGCCCGCCATCGACCTTGTCGGTTAATGCCAGGGTACGATCGTCTACTCGGCGTATTGAAGATGCAAACTTAGCCTTCACATTTGGGCGTTCGTAGGAGAAATCTTTCCCGTCAAAGTTCAGATTTTTTACTGTCCCTTCGCTGGGAATAATAAAGGTAAGACCAGCGCTCTCGTACGGCTGGATCTGAAGCTCAAACACCGAGTTCACTGTTTCGCTCGTGCTTTCCCATGTGCCGTCGAATCCTGGCCCTCCTGCCGTTCGCTTGTACACGTAATACACGTTGAATTTCGACCCGTTGGGCTGGATGAAGGTGAAGTCGTCGTCGAGCGCATTGTCCTCCTCCGAAAGCTTCCAGTTCGCGGTGAGGAGTATTTTGCCATCGGTTTTGCGAACCACTTTCCAGCTGTTGGGTCCTTCGACGGTGACGGAGAAAGTCGTCCCGAAAACTCCCGGCTGATCTGTCCCGTCAGCAACAATCGTTTCTGCGTAATCTCCGCCTTCAAAACCAAATGCATACTTATTTGCACTGACCTTCTTAACTTTCATCTCATCGGGAAGTCTGCTTTTGGAGCCATTGAGCTTCCACTTGCCAACAAATGGGTTGTCAGCCGCCCTTAACGAAGTCGTGATTAGGGACGAAACCAGCAGCAACTGTACGCTTTAGCATTTTTACAGTCCCGATTTCGGCACCCTGGCCACATGGCCCCCGCGCGCATTCTGACGTGCTATTGGCGAAGTCGGCGATGGGAACAGGCTAGGGTTAGGCTGACAACGAAGTGATTGCTCCTCTGATGTTTCGCGGAAGACATCGACCGTAACTACACGTCCTCCAAAAGCTGCACACTCTTTCGAGCATAATCGGAGAGTTTCTTACAATGATCTAACATTTTCATGACAACTAGTCGCACCCGTCAGGTAAATCTTGAGCAGTACCACCAACTTGCAATTTTGATTAGGACATAGGAAGAATGATCAGGAACATCAAACTCATGGCAACCGCGTTGGCAATTCTGGCCTTCGCTTTAACGTCCAGCGCCGCGAAAGCGCAAAGCTTTACCGGTGACTATCCGGTGCTCGAAACCAGTAAAGGCTGGCGTCGGTGGCACCATCAAGGGCGCCAACCAAAATTTCTGCGTGGTTCTGACTGACGATGGCAGCTTCGGCAGGCCGCACAGCGGCACGGCTACGCTCGAGGGCTTCGATGGCGGCTCGCTCACCGGAGGGGAGTTCTACGTCATCGGCAACAATATCTTTGTGAACTTCGTAGTGGGCTCGTCCACGGGTGAGGCCTCGGCCTTGGTGATATTCGCTCCCGCCAACGCCAGCAAGGGGACCATCGGAACGGGCATCCTCGGGCTGGCCGGCGGGGTGCCGTCCTCCGGTTTGGCGACGTTCGGTGTGAAACGGCTGCTGAGACGGTCAATAAGAAAGGGCCGCCTCGGATCACTGGCGTTAAGGCTGCCCTCGTTGTTTCCGCTAATGGTGGACCTACCGCTTTTTCATTGAGGCAATCGTATTGGCTCCGAACACGGGTGCGTTCCTTGAGAAGTTAAGGTGGAAAGTTGACGGCGATCCTACGGGGTTACTTCAAACGCGACGCCGTATCCGGATGCGAATGGGTATCCCACTGCTGTCCGGCTAAAGTTTCGGGAGGCCATTCTAACCCATTGAAGATAAGCAAGATAACAGATGGTCGAAGCAGGAACGATTTGACTTGAAAAAGGGCCGGATTGGCTTCCTTATGCCGGTCTTCCGGGCGAAACAATGATGGGTGAACTCTGGCCGCACCGTCTTCTCACAACGGATCGAACATCTGCCCGAAAAAGAATTTCAAAAGTGTGTTGCCCGCTACCATGGCGACTCTAACTTCAGGGATTTTCCTGTTGGGACCAGTTACTGGCGATGGCCTTCGCGCAACTCACCTATCGCGAGAGTCTGCGCGACATCGAGTCTTGCCTGCGCGCTCTAGAAAGCAAGCTGTATCACATGGGGTTCCGCGGCAAAGTGTCGCGCTCGACTTTGGCCGACGCGTTCCCTCGCTTCAGCCAATTCCTTCATCGACCACTTTGGCGAATCGAGTCGCCCCGACCTGCTTTTACCTCGCGGACTGGAGAATCGGTTCCAGGAAGCGGCCGTATTTATTAAGGGTCACTTCATCGTCAGAAGCAACGGCTGTCTTTACCGCCTTCGCAGTGGCGGGTGTCACGATTTCAAGTCGGCCGACAAAAACGCGTACAATTTGTCCCGGTGTAGGATTCACCGTGAGTGGCAAAACCTTGCCGATGAATCCGCGCGGCACGATGTAGATCAGGCGGCTACCTTCTTCGAACCAGGAGTCGCGCCAAGTCTGTACCATGGCATGGGCTTCGTCTGGATAGAGGCCCTGATTAACAAGAATCCCTTCCAGATCGCCGCAGAGAGCATCCACGCTGCCGGTCAGCTCTGGAGGGTCCAGCACTGTTTCATCACGTAGAGCTCCCGCTAAACGGTAGCCGACTCGCTCACCCCGGCGCTCGAAAAGAATGATGGCCGGAATTTCGCCTTCGTTGAGACTCTTGATCACGAACTTACTGTCGGCGTCCAACTTGGCGGATAGCGGTAATGGACCGTCTGAAACTCCTCGATAGAACAGAAATTTTTCCTGCTGCTCACCTGCATTTGACTTGACTCGGAGCGGCGCGGAAGAAGTCTCGCGGGCGGCGTAGTAACGGTTCGCCGCAACTTCGCGCGGGAACTCGCCCCTTAGATTCGGAGAAACGGCGACGCCATCCCACATAATGCTGCCATCAGTCTGCAACTGACTCAAGTTAGCATTGCGCACGACTCCGCTGGGCTGAACGCGATCCGCATGGGGATACCACTCGGTGATGAGTCCCCTGGAGAATGCTACCTTCGCGGACACGCTCACATCGCGTGGAGAGTAGAAATACAGCACCGGCGTCTCCATGCGAATCGTGCCGCGCAGCCCAATTTTGAAGTTGGCGTCGCTGAGATGCTCCACGAATCGGGGCAGATCGGTGGACCCGGTTAAAGGCGCCCATTCCACCGCTCGACCATCCTTGCCAGCAATCGCGGTGAACGTCCCCCACTCGTGGACCGTCAGGTCAGGGGAAGCGCGCCGCTCATCTGCGATGAGCCAGCCCGCGAGACCCAAGCCCAACATCCCGAGTGCGAAGACGTGAGGAAACCGGAATCTCGCTTCTGTTCTTGAGAGAGACTTCTTTATCCACGAGTTCATTGGTTAAATCCTTCCTGCGGGCGGGTCGGTCAGCAACTCGGAGATCGTCTGGCGATTGAAATTTGACGCCAGGTTCCTGGCGAGAAGCAGGATCGTTCTTCGCGCCTGCCATCGCCTTGCGCACGTGATCCTGATGATCGTTCTCGGGACCCTTGAGGGTGACGAGGGCACCTGCAAATTCCATCTCCGGATCTTGCCCGCGCAAGCTGATTGCTTTCTCGATCAAGCCATATCCATCAAGACCAGTGGCGGGATTTGGTTCGCCTTTGCCGATCCATTGCTTGTAGGTCTCGGTGAGATAGCCAACATCGAACCATGCTAGAGCGTCGGGGTGTCCAGCAGCGTCTGAGTTCGCCGCACGCCCCTGAAGTCGCGTGAGCAGCTCTTTCGCTACTTGTGGGTCCTGGCGAGCGTAAATTGTGGCCCGTCGTAGCGTTTCCATGCGCACCAACACGGGGGTGCTCGAATCGAGAATCGCCAGAGTGTCCCGAGTGAGGTTCTTCAGGTCATAGTCTCCGCTCACTTTTCGGTTCCAATCAACCCAAGGCAATGACTTCGCCTGCCCGATTTCAATGGGATGACAGATAAGAGGTGGTCCCGCATGTGCGGAGGTTGTAAGTCCAACCAGGATTACCACCATGCTGGTCGCAAGACGCGCAAATACCAGTGAATTCATGTTCCGGAATCTCCTTGTTTCGCTGATTTGATCCCACATTCAAAGAGACGCCAGCGGGAAGCGGAGTGTTAACCAACCATGTGCAAGATTCGGAGAGAGGCGTATGCAATGATCACGCGGTCATACCTTTCCAGCTCATTTTTCGCGAACCGGCGTGGCCGCCCCAGACCAGGAACGTTCCCAATGCCGCCAAACCGAAATATCATCAAACCCAAGGGCGTTCCACCAGAGATCAAGCATCGTCTCATCGAGACGCAAGATTCCTTCCTTCGTGACACTCGCAGGAGGAGGCGCAACTCCTCGCAACCGATCGTAAACCAGGCCTCGCTGCCCCTCGTCGACACGCGCCAGCAGATGCCACAGCGTGAGTGCGTCCTGTTTGCGAGACTCGCCAAGCACAATCGCCAGATCCCCAGCGCGTTGCTGCGCAGTGCTGTCCTCAAAATCGAACCTTGTCAAAGCGGCGCGGAACACGGAGGAAGCGTCCTCGAAGTACGGTGTGCCGGGACCGACTTTCGGCCTGGTCGCACAAGCTGCACCGGCGGGGATGAAGGACTCGCGGCCATTCAGCTTGAATCCGACCCACCCGAGCGAGGTGCGCACCAGCCCCGCGCCGGAATCGTCCACTTGCAAGGTGTAGGCGCAACCGAGGTCCACCGTCATAGCCGATGGCGTGTCGACGACGAATTGGCCCGCCGGCGCCCAGATATATGTATGAATTGTCCCGCGATCAAGGGCAATCCGCTTCAGGCCTGCACCCATTGTCAGCAGACGCAGGCGTGTGCTCGGATCGACTTCGATCTGGCCGGTGTCGTCCGCCTGCAGGCTGGCTCGCGACTGGGAGTCGGTTTCAAGCATTTGGCCAACGCCGAGACGGCTGACTCCTTCTTTCCCGCCGCCCATGGTCTTGGGGCCGATGCGAGGCGACCCGGCCACGCGGGACACATTCCAACCCGCAACGATAGTTGGGATGGGCTTTCTTCCTTGCACCAGAAATGTCACTACGGCAACGGCGACCGCGACAGCGGCTGTCGTCACCAGAACAGGAAACAGTCGCACCCGCCGCGGAAAGAGTGTCCATCGTCTGACGGGGACGATCTCGGGAAACACCGGGGCGGGACGATCATGTCGAAACTTCCCCAGTAACGCTTCCAGGCTCTGGATTTCAGGATCGGGTTCGCCAGATCCATCCCACAGATAGTCGTTATTCCTTGCCAGTAATTCGTTTTCAGTTCGGTTGTTCCCCGTATCCATGATTACTACGTCTCCTGTTCGGGCCGATTTTTTCCTGGACGATCTTCGCTTGGGTTTGGGCTCAGTTTCGCGCGGAGCTGCTGCATGCCGCGATGCAGATTGACCCGAACCGAGCCGTGCGTCAGTCCAGTGCGCGCGGCTATCTCAGGACCGGTCATGCCCTCGACAAGCCGCAGAATCAATGTCTCCCTATAGGCATCCGGCAAAGCCCTGATTGCATCGAGAATTGCGGACGGCTGGGCTTTGATCATCTCCGCTAATATTGCCGTGCTCGATTTCCCTCTCGTTTGTGTCATCCGTCCGTTGACCCTGTGGCGCCAGTTGATCCTCCGGCACAGAACGCCGGTGATAGTCGTTGGCCAGATTGCGGGCGATCACCGCCAGCCACGCTCCAAAGCTGCCGGTTTCCCGCAGCGTTGACAGCCGACGGAGCGCTAGCAGGAAAACATCCTGAACCAGGTCATCCACTTCGCCTACCGGGACCCTCGCCAACAGAACTCCGTGGACCATTCGAGCGTAGCGATCATACAGGCGGCCGAATGCCACTCGGTCCCCGGTACGCGCGTCGCTCACTAGCATCGCGTCTTCGGAGACTCCAGGTGCGAATTGCTCCCTCACGGGCCGACATCCTGGGCCCGCAGCGAGGTCGACTTGGTTTCCGGACCTTGAGGCCATCCGTAACAAATCCCCACAAAATGATAGACGTTCTCAGGAGAAGAAGTGTTAACACGAGGTCAGCTCGGCCGCGAACCCCAAACGGGCTTGGGAGAGATCCATGGCGATCTCCTCCAAGCCGACTCACGACCCCCTGCCTCACAACGCGCGTAGAAGTGATTGCGTCGCCACGCGATGCAGTCGCTCCGTACTCCCACGCGCCAGCTGAGTCCATTCGGCTGATTTCGACTTTCTGCCATCCTTATCTGCCTTTGGCGAAGTGTTCTTCTGCATCGCGTCACCCTCCGGTTGTGAGTCAATCACTGCTGACCCTTGTAGTTCTATGCAGCAGCAACCGACACTGAGGGGCTTGGGAAAAGGGAGTTCTCATTCGGTCGTGTAGTTTATTTCCATGCGCCGCACCTGCAGGCTGGAAGCATAAAGAGCGACCAAGGCCACCGTCACTACGCCAACCACTGCGACCGTGCCCGACACTGGATCGGGGTTGGAGACCAACATCGCAAATAGCGGCGGCGTGCCCGGAGGCGTGGGGACGTCCACCGGGCAAAGCGATTTCAGGTAGTAGATGACGCTGAACTGCTTGAGCAACGGGGGCAGAAACGGATTGACCGCTTCCCAGATCAAGATCGCCGCTGCCGGCAGGATCGGATTTCGGAACAGCATTCCCGCCGCCAGGAAGAAAGCTCCATAGCCGAGGCAGGCGAGGGCGGTTACTCCCAAGTAAGTGGCATCGTGCGCCAGGCCGTGATTGTGGTAGAGGTAAAGGTCGCGCGCATTTGGACTGAAATGCCAGGTGAACGCGACGATCTGAAGCAATTCACTGCTTACGAAAATGACGCAGGTTGCCAGCAACCCAGCGAGAAATTTTCCCACCATCAGGACTTCGCGGCGGATGGGCGCTAGAAAATAAAAGTGAAGGCTGCGGTCCAGGACCTCGCCGCGAAACAGATTCATAAAGATTCCCAGGCACCCGAAGAAAACGGCCAAGCGAATAAAGAAAAATTGGAACACGCCGGCAAACATGATGGCGTCCTCGCCCGGGTTGGCGTTTTCGACGATGTTGACGTGCTCGACGTTGCCATCCACCAATTCGAGGTAGAGGTCGTTGCTTCCATCGGAGTAGTGGTAACTCTCGTGGCGAACTTTAAGCAAGCCGCCTCCCGGCAGCGGTGTCTGATCGGTCCAATGAAAACGGACAGGCGGCTTGCCAAGCAACGCAGTTACCTCTTCGCTCGTCATGCCCGATTTAATTGCATGCAGATCCTGATCGCTCAGCGCCTTCTCATTCTGCCGGGCAAGCTGGGCGCTACGCTCCTGCTGGCGTGAAGTAGCGAGAGCATGCCCGAAAAAGAGCAGGAGAGGCAGCAGAGCCAGCACATAGACCCATAGGCCGCGCTTGGCGAAGAAAGTCTTCTTCATCTCCAGGCGGATGACGGATCCGATCTGCGCCCACCCGAGCTTGGTCATTAGTGTCCTCACCTAACGACCTCTTCGTTACCAATCAGATACTCGTAAACGGAATTCACGTCGTCGTCGGCGGGAGCGACCGATTCGATGTCAATGCCGTTGAGCGCGGCCTGGTTCAGCAAAAGATAGAGGCCGTCGGCGTCGCGCGTTTTGATGAGCAGGCCGCGCTCGTCGTTATGAATGGCTACTTCGATGGTCTGCTTGCACTCCATCGTCCTGGCGGCGAGTTCGCGCGCGCGGCTGCAGCGTATGAGAATCTGCGCCGGATGCTCTTGGATTTCCCCGCGCAAACTTTGAATCTGGCCCTCAGCCACGACGTAGCCGTTGCTCAACAGGATCACCTGATCGGAAATCACATCGACCTCGTGGAGGATGTGGCTGGAGATGATCACATAACAACCTTGTGCCGCCGCCGCGCGGAAGAGCGCGATCATCTCCGAGCGCGCCAGAGGGTCGAGGCCATTGAGAGGTTCGTCGAGCACCAGCACTCGCGGGTCGTGGGCCAGAGCCTGCGCCAGGCGGATCCGCTGGCGCATCCCTTTGCTGTAGCCGGCGACGTTGCGCTGCGCGGCATCGACGAGGTTCACGCGCTCAATCGCCCGCCAAGCAAGCTGTACGGCGGTTTCGGAATCCCTGCCTCCCAGCCGCAAATAGGAATAGACAAACTGATATCCCGTCAGGCCTTTGGGAAAGGCGTCGAACTGCGTGCTGTAACCGAGGATGTTAAACAGCGTTTCCGGTTCGTCGGTGCGGTGTCCCAGCACACGAATCTGCCCCCGCGAGGGCCTGACCAAACCGGTCATCAAATTCATCAGGGTGGTTTTGCCCGAGCCGTTCGGACCCACCAGGCTCGTGATTCCCGGAGGAATGGACAGATGCACACGGTTCACGCCCAGAATCTCGCCATAGAATTTCGACACGTTCTCGAGAACGATGCGGTCGTTCCAGCGCTCATGCGTGGGAACGTTCACTTGATCACCTCGTAGGCACGCACCTTGCGCACGAGCAGCACGAGGCAAATAGCACAGTAGACGAGCAGCGCCGTCCAGGCCTGGAGGGGCGACATGGAACGCCCGGCGTCGATTCGGAACAGAGAGGTCCAAACCGTCGCCATCAAGTACACAATGTTGAGAAAGTGTCCGAGTTCGGTGCGCATCACGTTGTTGATGGCTTGCCCGAAACCGCCGCCGAAGAAGAAAACGGCCAGCAGCAGCGCGCCGGCTACGATCTTCCACTTCACCCATGCCGAGAGCGCCATGGCGAGCAGCGACAGAAACGCGATCCAGATGAGAAAGGAAACCACCAGGCTGCCAGCAATCCAAAGGTGATCCCACGTCCAGGCGCGACCCGCCAGAGTCGCCTGCACGGCGAAAAGAACCAGGCCTGGAATCCACGTCACCTGCGAAAGCAGAATCGCGAGCACCGACGACTTGCCGATCACGTATTCCGCGCGCGAGAAAGGACGGCAAAAATACAACGGCAGGGCGCCATTTGCGATATCGGGTGAAATCAGGCCAGGCCCCATAAAAGCCGTGAGAAGAAACGCCAGCACACCTTGCACGCGCACAAAGTAGAAGAAGAACTTGCTATCGATGGTGACGAACTGAGCGGCGCCTACACCAAATTTCTGAAGAAAGTCGAGGTTATGGGCGGCATAAATCCCGAATAGACAGGCGACGGGGTAGAAAAAGCAGAGCACAAACAATCCGGCTTGAAACTTTGAACGAAACATGTTGCGCCGCGAATAACGAAAAAGAACCAGGCAGCGCGACCATGCTGGAGTCAACGCTCCGGAATACGACACGTAGCTGCGCCTATAGACGGCCATTCGCGCTCCCTGGCAGCGTGGGCCTTTTGCTTTCCATCTCAGATCTCAGCTCTCCATCGCCTTCATGAAAATATCTTCGAGTGTATCGCGCCGGAAATTGAGCCGGCGAATTCGCACGTTGCGCTCCGCAGCCAGTCGATAGATGTCGCGAACCTCAATGCCGTCGGCAAGAATCATCTTCATGCGGTTCGCCGCGACCGCGCACTCACAGCCGAGTTTCTCAATCGCTTCGGTGAAGTCTCCATTCGCGCCGTAGGTCTCCAGTTCCAGGAATCTCTTATTCGCGCGCCGCTCTTCTTCCAGGTTCGAGTAGTGAGCAATTCGCCCCTGCTTCAAGATCAGCACCTCGTCGCAAGTGTCTTCAACGTCACGCAACAAATGCGAGCACAGCACGATGCGCAGTTCGTTACCATCGCGAATCTCGCGAATCATGCGTATCATGCGCTGCCGCGCCAGCGGGTCGAGGCCGTTCGTGGGTTCGTCGAGAATCAGCAGCTTCGGCCCGTGAGCGATAGCCTGCGCCAGCTTCGCCAGCTGCTTCATGCCCAGGGAATAAGTCCCCAGCTTTCGATAACGCGCTTCCGCGAGTCCCACATAAAACAACGCTTCATGCGCCCGCTCCAGCGCAGTCGAAGGGGGCACGCCGGAGAGTTCCGCCATCATGCGCACGAACGACACCGCGCTCATCTGCGAAATGAACGCGTCGTTCTCCGGCATATAGCCAACCAGGCTGCGGATTTTTCTGGTTTCCGCGCGGATGTCGTATCCAAACACTCGCGCCGAACCCGAGGAGGGCTTGTAAAAGCCAAGCAGAGTATTGATCAGAGTGGACTTGCCCGCACCGTTTGGGCCAAGCAGGCCAATGGCCCGTCCCCGCAGAGAGCCGGTGAGATTCCGCAGGATCTCGCGGTGCCCAAACTTCACGGAAAGATCCTGCAGTTCAACTAGGGGCGTTCGCGGAGCAGCTGACAGAGTTTGCTCACTCTTGGCGTCGGCTGCTCCGCTTTGTATCGCAGTACTCACTCGGTTCGCGGCACCGCATAGCTTGAATTGGGGCGATTGCTAAGCGCTCTGCCCAAGAGCATTTGCGGCAAGAAAGGCCCATTATGGCCCATCGTGAGCAAAGTACCTAGATCGAATCCCATGAAGCCGGTGTTGCTGGCTACCACGATCCGGTCGGGTTCGCCATAGGCATAAACCAGGCCGGGCGCGGAGTTCGCCGTGAGCGCATCGATCGATTGCTGCTGCTGTGGCGTCAGGGCTACGTTCGATTTCACCTGTTCCGCGAGGGGACCTACCACCGGACCGATGTTGTGATAGAAGATCGCGGAGAAGTTTGTGTATCCATCGCTCGGCAGCAGCGCCTGAAAAGTCGGCGAATGCGTTAGCGTAAATCCAGCCTGGCGGCTCTGAATGGCCCGCGACAGTGTACCGCGATCGGGCGCGGCGATCAGGTAGCCGTCGACAAACGTATAGTCAACCCCAGCATTTGGCTGATTCGTACTGTTGAGCACATAGTAAGTCTGCGAGCCAACTTGCCGCTTCGTCAGCTGCAGGGAGTGGCCCTCCACCGAACCTTCTGCTGCACTCTCTGCTGCACTCTCGCGATTGTAACTGTCGACCAGTTTCGCGATAGTCGCCTGCAAGGTTGCCGGATCGTACACTTCGAAGATCAGCTTCCACCGGGGTGTCGGCAGCATCGGACCGTCAAACGCCATGGTCACTTCGCCGCCGAGCGGAGCCGCTATGTCGTCAAGCACACTCACTCCGGTCTTCGCCTCGAATTCCGATAGATGCTGGCTAAAGTTTGCATCGCTGCCGCCTATCGTCTGGAAGAGTCCTTCCATGATCGCCCTCGGATTCTTAATCACCGCTGACGTCACCATGCTGGCATTGGGCGAAACGAATTCCAACGAGCCCATTGAAGCCGGTGCTGCCAGCCACGCCGCGACTCCCTGGCGCTCGGATGTAAACGTCAAGTCGGCGCGGTTGTCGGTCTTGCCGCCGACGTCGCGGTGTTGCATCCTCAGGTATCGGACGTTCCCGATCTCCGGCGGCAGCCCGCTGTGACTACCATTTTGTACGTTGTCAGCGAAGATTTGTTCCATGTCCGCGCATAGTAGCCATCCCGCCCCCTGCTGGTAGGAGCGAACAATCTGCTCGTAGAGGGGAGTCTGGGCAAACTGACCGGGGCTCGACTGCTGCGCCCGCGTCGCCACTTGTTGCAGTTCAGCGGCATCTGGGCTCGCCATCAGCAGATCGTCGTTCACATAGACCAGGAGTGGTTGTCCGCTCACGGCGGACACTGCCCAAGGATTGCGAACCGTTTGCAGCGCGGGCTGAGACCTGTCTGCTCTAAGCCGCCGGTTTTCTTTTTGGATAAAAGACTCCAGCCCCGGTTGGCGGACTCTTGCAAGAATGACTGGCGCAGTATAGGTCGCACCGTTCTTTCCCACCGCGAATACAATCTCGTCTCCCAGATAGCTGTTAAAAGTCTTCAGCTGATCGAGCACGTCTTCGAGCTTTGGGCCACTCCCCTTTTGCTGCTGGCGCCACCACTGGCGCAGGGCCGGGCTTTGCTGCAGCCGATCCTGGAAGATGCGACCAGCCTCGCCGAGAGTGTTCGCGAGGTTGGGGATCGCAACGTAGACCATTGTATTTTCCGGAACATACTGCACCAGGTCGGAGCTGTAGCGCAGTCCCGGCCCCGGAATCGCCGCAAATTGGTTCTGCAGTATCGCAAAGTCTCCCAGCAGCGCCAGGTATTTAGCGACGTTCCTGCTCCACGCGATTTCGTCCTGGATCGGAACTTTCGCAACGCTTGCGCTCGAAGTCGATTCATCCCCGGCGCGCAGTTCGCTCGTTCGCTCACCATAGTCCACTCGCACCACACCCTCGATCACGGCCACGCGGGAGCCTTTGATGCCGCGGTTGACCGAGAAAATCGTCCCCTTCACCGAAACCAAAGCATCGTCAGTCGCGACGTAGAGACGCCCCCTGCGCTGCTTGGCCGCTTGAACGATTATCTGGCCACCGTCCAGATGAATCGTCGTGCCCTTCCACGCGCGTGACAACGAAATGTCGGCGCGCTCCCCCATCTCCACCAGCGAACCGTCGAGCAGCCGCACCACGGCACTCGACCCCTTCGTGGTGCGGATCTCATCTCCGTTGCGAATTTCGTAGCCCGCCGGAATCATGCGTACTTCGTTGCCAGTCACCGCATACATCGAGCCGTTCACATTCTGAATGGCGCCGCGAACGACATGCTGTCCTGGAAAGATACCCATGGACAGCGCGAGCGCGATAAGCGCCACGGTGGCCACCGCAGCAGCGGCCATGGACCATCGCCATACCGGGAAACTGCCGCGCTCTATTTCAGGCCGCCAAACGGCTTGCTGCTCGCCGCCACGACCGCGCTCCACCGCGTGCCGGCACGCGACACATGCGTGGATATGGTCCTCAAACAGCAAAGCGCGAGCTCCCGCCAGTTGTTTCCCCAGGTATTCCGGAATGAGTGCCTGAAAATCTGCGCAGTTGCGCAACTTGTGCGTCCTGACGTCGGCAACTGGCGTTCCGGCAATCGAGTTCCAGACGCGCCCGCCCGCCTGGGCAACCACCTTGTCATCCACCTGTTCGTTGCGAATCGCCGACAGCAAACGGTCAAACTTCTCATTCTTCATCTTCATGACTTGTCTCCTAAGTTGCGGTCGTGTTTCCAAGCGCCGCCTACGAGCGAGATCGCGATGTAGGCGGCAATTCCGGCGGTGCCCCAGACGCCCACGTGGCCAGTGGCAGCGCCAATGGCCGCGCCCATGACGGCCCCGAGCGTCACGGACAGGCCGAGCGATCTGGCGTGGTGAAGTTCTTGTGGCACGGGATGCCTCCTAAAATCAGCCGTTCGTTGAACGAAAATACGGAAGTAGCTCCTTGCGGAGCTGTTGCCGGGTACGATGGACAATGACAGCCACTAACACTTGGGAAATCCCAAGCATCTGCGCAATCTGCGGATTGCTGAACCCTTCCAGGAAACGCAACGCGAAAATCTCCGCCGGTCTCGGCTTAAGTTGAGCGAGCGCCCGCCCCAATGCCTGCCGCAGCTCTGGCATGAGATCGCCCGCAGCGCGCGCTGCCGTCTCATCGGGCAGGTCCGTTAGTTCAACCGTTGGGTTGGCCCGCTGCCATCGCATCACATCCAGCGCTGCATTGATGGCCGCCCGCCATAAGTAACTTTCGTCGTCTTCGACCGCATCGGCGTTCGCTCCCCGGCGGGCGAGCCGCAGAAAGACTGTCTGCAACACGTCCTCCGCATCCGCGGCGTTGCCTGTAATCCGATACGCTGCGCGGAACACCAGACCGTGGTGCGCCCGAAAAGCTCGTTCGAGTTCGCCAGGGATCGCGATCACCGACTCCTCAACAAGTACGCTTCGCAGGGTACGCCTCCTGTCACTCTCTTTCATAACTAAAGACGGTAGATAACCTGAATTATTACAGCGGTTCTCCGCCGAGTGTTACTCCCGGAGAGATGTTGGGGCAAAGATCGGCGGCCGCTGACGCGCTTCAACCCATTCCGGTCAAGACGGTTGCGTATCCGGGGTGGCGTCCCCGACAACTGACCCACTACGCCGGGGTCGGCAGCCTTGACCGATGGGAGGCGCGGATGTCAAACTGTTGTTGGCAGGATTAGAAGAGAAAAACACTTCAGCGGCTTTCTCTTCTGGGGTGCGCTCGCCGTACAATAAACGTACAATGGAAGCGGGAATGTGGGGCATTTGGGCCGTTAGGCCCAAAGCAAAATGAAAATGAATAAGTTACGTGTTATCAATGTGATGGAGTAGTTCAAATCCCCCCTTCGCACCATGATATTGATTCCTGCGTATTGCTGACGGAAGATCGGAATTTGAATCGGGCTGCGCCCCGGACGGAGTTTTTTTTGCAATGACCATTTTGATCGTAGTAATTCACGTTATTGTTTGCTTTTTTCTGATTGCGGTGGTTTTGCTGCAAAGCGGAAAGAGCGGCGATCTGGCCGCGGCTTTCGGCGGACAGGGCAGCCAGACAGCGTTTGGTCCGCGGGGCGCGGCTTCGGTTCTTTCCCGCGCGACGACCTGGTCCGCGATTATTTTCATGCTTACGTCGATTACGCTGTCGATTTTTGCCGCGCGGCGAACAGGGCCCACATCCGTGCTTTCGGGAGTAAAGTCGACGCAGACGAAGTCACAGCCGGCGACTCCCACCACGCCTTCTGCGCCGCGGGCCGCTCCGCAGAACCCCGCGCCGACACAAAAATGACTTGCTAGTGGAGAGCCGGGGCGTCCCCGCCCGGCCGCGATGCCTGCTGCAGGCGCACGGGTGGACGGGTGAGACGCCCGTTGCTCCATCGTATGACTCGCGTATGACTCGCCGCGCGGTCACCCCACCAGGAACGGATTCTCTTCCCTTTCTTCGCCTATTGTTGTTCGTGGGCCATGGCCCGGAATGACGACGGTATCATCGGGCAGGGTGAGGACGCGGTCGCGCAGGGAGCGCATGATTTTCTCAAACGATCCTCCGGGGAGGTCGGTGCGGCCGATGCTGCGCGCGAACAGGGTGTCGCCGGCGATGAGCAATTTCTCCGCCGGAAAATAGAGGCAGACGCTGCCCTCGGTATGGCCGGGAGTGTGGATCACGTTCGCCCTCAGGGCGCCCGTCTGCAACGATTCGCCATCTGCGATGCTCGCTTCGATTGCAACTTCGCCCGGTGCGGCGACGCCGATCCACGTTGCCTGTACGTCGAGCATTTTCAGCAGCGCGTAGTCATTCTGATTGAGCAGGATTGGCGCGCCCGTCTGCGCGCGCAGCTTCATCGCTCCGCCTACGTGATCGATGTGGGCGTGAGTAATAACGATCTGCTTCACATCAAGCTTGTGCTGGCGGACGACGGCGAGAACATCCTCAATGTTGTCGCCCGGATCGATGACCATGGCTTCGCGCGTGGTCTCATCGCCGATGATGGAGCAGTTGCATTGCAGCGGGCCGACGGGGAGGATCTTGTGGATCATTCAGTATCATTCTCGCTCAGTGCCGGGAAGATTCCGAAGCCAACGGAAAATCTAAGTTGCAATATTAGATTCCCCTGGTAGCAATCGCGAAGAGAATAGTGTATGGTGCTGAGTTCAGGCTCAGACGAGGGCATGTCCCACTTATTGTTTCTAATATTTTGACTGTCCTAGTCCATACGTAAAACTGTATTATACGGGCAAGAGAAGCTGTAAGCCAAAGGAAAATAAAGTGTTATTGATTTTTTGCTTTGGAATACGAATTGCTGATTTGCAGGGTTCCGGAGCTGTTTGATATTACCCTCTTGCCGTTACGGCGAGGCGATGACCCATAACTAACTTCTAAGGAGCGAATCCATGAGGAGCTGTTTCGCGAAACTTCCACGAATCGTTGCAGCGCTGCTGACCTGCATGCTGTTCGCGATCCTGACCGATTGCAGCAGTACACACACGACTCCCCCTCCGGTTCTCGTGGTGTCGAGCGGATCGGGCCAAAGCACAACGGTCGGCACCGCCTTTGCAGCGCCGCTGGTAGCGCTGGTCACGGTAAACGGGAAACCATCGGTCGGCGTATCGGTAATTTTCACCGCTCCCTCGGGGCCCGGCTGTACGTTCGCTAATGAAACGAACACGGAGACAGTTACTACTGATTCCAGCGGCATGGCAACGTCCTCTATATGCACGGCGGATACGACTTCGGGCGGTTACTCCGTGGAGGCCGCGACTCTACCGGCGGCGGGGGCGGATTTCAGTCTGTCGAACACATCGGGGCCGCCGACAGCAATCGCGGCAACGAGCGGAACGCCACAAAGCGCGGCCGTGAGCACGGCATTTGCAAACCCTCTGGTAGCTACTGTCACGGATGTTGACGGGAACCCGGTAAGCGGCGCGTCGGTGACATTCACCGCTCCTGCGACGGCCCCAAGCGGCACATTCGCGAATGGAACGAATACGGAAATCGATACTACGGACGCAAACGGCAACGCTACTTCGTCGACGTTCACGGCGGATGCGACGAAAGGCGGACCTTATTCAGTGACAGCCACGGTTACCGGTGTTGCGACGCCAGCTGTCTTCAGTCTGACGAACAACTAGGAGGAACGGAGTTTTCGCGCGCAAATAGAACCCGGATATGTTCCAAATTTACACTCTCAGTGGCGCACTTCGGTGCGCCACTTTTTCTTGCCTAGCACTGGGTTAGCGATGACCCGCGCTGGAAACTCAGTTGTGTCCCTGGACGCAAGCGAAGTCTGGATACCTGGACTTCTGCACTCTGCCATCTTCTACGACGCCGCCGCGACCTGTCCCGTCGTCTGATCCGACCGGAAGCGCAGGAGCGCGGCAATGTTGCCGGCGCGATCCAGTCCGTCGTTCTCCTTGAGATAGAACAGTTCGATGTTGCGACGGATGGCGATGGGGATGATGGCGTCGCAGACGTCGGTGAGTTCGTGAGTGGGGCGTCCGCACGCGACGCACGATGCGATAAGGTGGGCGTCGAGGTGGCCGCAGTGAGGGCACTGGACGGCTCGAGCAGAATAGTTTTCGGTGAGGAAGATAGTCTGCACTTCGCCACCTTCCAACGCTTGCAGGACGCGTCGCAGGCCGGCGACACCGCGCCCGTTGGCCTTGGCAAACTCCAGCGCCTCACTGACTTTCGTCGCGGCGCGTTCAGTGATCCAGTGATTAAGGAGAGCGCCGGCGTGATCGCGAATCTCTTCATTCGAGACGCTGGCAACGTCGGCTGAGAATCGGCCAATCAGGCGCTGTTTGACGTAGGGGTGGAGGTGGGACTCGAACTCGGGCCAGTTGACATCGTGGCAACCGACAATGAGCCGCTCCCAGGCGCCTCTCTCGAAGTCGACCCGCAGCCGCTCGGAAACTGCCTTGAAGTGCTGGAGCGCTTCCTCGGACACGCGGCGTTCGGCATGGCCTGCTTCGTACCCGTTGTATCCGTAACTCGAAGCGTTGCGCGAGAGCATGTGAACAATGGCCCCGTGTTCGCGCAGGACGTCGAGGCGAAGATCAAAGAAACGGGCGCGCTGGCGGTCGACCATCACAACACAGAGGGCGGGCTGAGCTCCTAGCAATGCCGCCAGTGGTTTCAACTGAAATTGAGGTTGGAGATAAATCTGAGTGGCTCCGAGATGCGGAGGCAGTTCGTATTCCTTCCAGAAATTCTGAGCGGAGCAGGCGAAGACTGCCTTTCCCTGGGCATTCCCGCGCAGGTTCGTCGCCAGATCGAGGACGCGATCGAGGTCGGCGTGAAGGGATCCGTTCTTGCCGTTGGCGGCGGAACTCTTCAGAGCCTGCTTAACGATATCCTTGGCGACGATTGCCTCGCGGCGATGGGAACGATCCTGCGGCGGATCGGGCTGAAAGTAAAAACTCAGGGCGCAAGCCCCTTTGGTCTCGTCCGCTTGAAAAGCCGCCAACTCACGGATTTCGTCCCGGGTCATCATCTCCACACTCCTTAATACTGAGATGTTCAGGTTCCAGTTTTGACGAAGCGATCTTTGGGAAATTCTTTGGCTACAGACGGCGCACTGCGAACGCAGCTACGCGCGCGCTGAATGGATTCGCGCACGGCTTCCGGATGGCGGCCGGTGATAGCGGCAATTTCGCCGAGCGAAAAGCCCTCGATACCGTACAGGAGAAAAGCTTCGCGGTCGGTGCGGTCGGCGCCGCGGAGGGCGGCCTGCACTAACGCAATCATTTCGTCGGAGTAGGCGGACTGTTCAGGAGTGGACACGCGCCGATCGGGGATGGCGCTTTCGCGGGTCCAACCCTCGTCGGGCTGATGGAATTGCAGGCCCACTTCATCCGAGGCTTGCACATTTTGCCGGCGACGACTGTCTTCGAGATGGACGGGAGACTCCAGTTCGTGAAGGCGCGCCGTCATCTCGTTCATGGCCTGCAGGGCAAGGCGGTACAGCCACGGTTCGAGCGACAATTTTTCCGGGCGGTCGTGATCGCCAAGAGCTCGGGCGATGACTTCGTCCACGACCTCGGCGGTGGAGAGAGCATCCTCAAGGATATCCTCATCGGCGCGGCGGAAGTAGAGTTCGCGGTCCACGAAACGTTCGAGACGGGGAAGACTGGCATTCACGTAGGAGCCGATGTCATCGGCGGAAATGGTGGGCGGCAGAACCGCCGCGACAGTTTCCTCAAATGGCACGCCGGGTTCGCGAGATTCCCGTTGCCCTCCGCGCCAGCGCCGCCACTTGTGGCTGGAGCGGAGCAGTTCTTTATGGCGGCCAATTTGCTGGACGAGTTCGTCAAAGGCAGCCTTGATGGCCGCGGTCGGGCTGGGAGCTTTCTCCTGCACGGCCAGCTGTCCCGATGGCAAACGCAGATTCAAGGAGACGAGAGTTCCCTCGCGCACCGAATTCTGATCGATGACGGCTTTCAGATGGACCAGTTCGGGCCGGAAGACCTGAAGGCGCTTCTGGATTTTCTCGATCTGGTGGCCGATTTCTTTTTCGATGTCGGGAGTTTTGTGAACCTTGTAACTTACGTGAACATTCATTTTCGCGCCTCGAACGCGGGAGGAAGTGGCCCCGTGAAGCTGCGGTCCTAACGAGATGATTGTACACCCGGAGGGAAGAGCGCAATCGACGTTTGCGCCTGCCCTCCGGTCTTATTTGTAGTACTCGGAATCCTGCGTTAGCTCCTTGGGTAGCACGACCGGAAATGGCGGGAAACTATGAGAGGCGCCTTTGAATAACGATACGGTGAACTCGGATCGCTTGCTGCCATCGTGGACGGCGATCTGGTGACGGTGCTTCGAACCACTCTCCCAGAGAGACACGCCGGCGTAGGCACCGTCCTTGCGCAGGATGTAGTAGGTCATATCCATGAAGTTGAGCTTGCTCATGTCATTGTTGTAGTTGCGGGCGATGCGCTTGAGGGCGTCAATGCCAGCTTCGAGCGGTGACATGCCGCGCCGCATGTTTTCGACAATCGTGTGCGCTCCGGCGACCTTGATGTTTTCTTCTCCGCTGCCGGTGGCGCCCGCGGAGCCTACGTCCTGATCGGTGTAGCAACCGGCGCCGATGATCGGCGAATCGCCGCAGCGTCCTGGGAGTTTATAAGCGAGGCCGCTGGTGGTGGTGCAGCCGGAGATTTCACCTTTGTCGTTGAGAGCGGAACAGTGGATGGTGCCGGTCGGTGGAAACAGAACGCGCTGGATGGCGGCCATGCGGAATTCCGGTTCGATGCCAAGTTCGGCGGCGAGTTCTTCGAGGCGCCGGATGCTTTGTTCCCAAAGCTCGGATTGCGGTGATGTCGTAGGTGACGTCTTTGGTGATGGCAACGGAGGCGTCCAATGCGGGTCGGCCAGTCCCGGTCCCCACCAGTCATCGGTCGAATGGTACTCCTTCCACAGGAGCCAGATTTTGCGTGAGCGTTCGGTAAGCAGATTTTCGCGCGGGAAACCCATGGCGACCGCAAACCGTTCGGCGCCTTCGCCGACGAGCATGACGTGGCCGGTGTGTTCCATCACAGCTTTGGAAACGAGCGAAACATTCTTTATGTTACGCACGCCTCCCACGGATCCCGCTCGGCGCGTGGGTCCATGCATGCAGCAGGCGTCGAGTTCGACAACCCCTTCTTCGTTTGGAATGCCGCCGAGTCCGACGGAATCGTCATTCGGATCATCTTCCGGGCCTTTTACGACGCGCAGGGCAGCGTCGAGCGTGTCGCCGCCGCTTTTCAGGAAAGCGAAAGCGTCGTCGAGATATTTGACGCCATTGTTCGCGCAGATGATGATAGGCCGCTTGGTGCTGCCAGATGGTTCGGCGGCGCGGGGAACATCGTTCTTACTTTTGTCTTGCGCATTCAGGCCTGTGGCCAGCGATGCGGCGATTGCAGAACCAAGGAATCCACGACGATTTATGGACATGCATTCTCCGTACTTGGGAAACGGCGAGAAGGATAGCACGAACAAGATCTGATCTGGCCCAAACGGCTGGATTCCTAGTGCGTCAGTTTCCGCGTCGCTGACTGCTTGCCAGTGAAGGGACGATTCTGCAGTGTAAACGCTATGGAGATACTTCAACAATTATCCCGCAGCTCTTAGCTGCCTGGCGATAGAATGTTTGCGTTCGGGCTTCTGCCGACGCACAAACATGCAGCACTGGATATACCAACATAGTGTGCTCAAGTTCATCATTCCTTGCTGCGCCCTAGCCCTCTGGCTTTTCGGTTCTGCGGCCACCAGCTACATCAGCGGCTGGACGACGTTGGCGAAACGATTCCGCCTGAGGGGGCCTTTTGTCGGGGAACGGTGGACGATACAGAGTGGCTACATGCGGTCGGGCGGCTATGGCAACTGCCTGACCGTAGGCTCTAGCCCCCACGGGTTGTATCTTGCCATGATGCTGCTGTTTCGCTTCGGGCACCCTCCGCTGCTAATTCCGTGGGATGAAATCACTGTCTCGCGACAAACGTTTGTATTCTTTCGCTTTGTGCGGTTTGGGTTGGGACGTGAACTCGATATTCCACTCTGCTTGCGTGCACAATTGGCTGACAAACTGAAGAACGCTTCGGGAAACCGCTGGCCAATTGAAGAGGTCAAGTAAACGGGCCGCTCAACGCTGTCGTTAATCAGGCGATGGCTGACGATCCGGACTGGCTGGGTTTGGATTTCGCTCGGACCACGGGCAATCCGTAATTGCTTGCTGGCCACATTCAGGCTCTAACTACCTGCAGCAGTCGCGCTATACCCTCGCGAAAAACGGCTGGTTCGGTGATCAGGCTCAGCACGAGATGGCCTTCGTTTGGAAAATCATAAAAGTGGCCGGGGTGGACGCTAACCCTCGCCTCCAGTAACAAACGAATAGCAAGGTCCTCGTCATTCTCAAGAGCAGGCACGCGCAGAACAACGTACCATCCACCCTCGACTATCAATCTTGCGCATGAGGGACGTCCTGTAAGTTGGCGATCAAGTTCCGCAAGATTCACGCGCAGACGATCGCGAAGAATGGGCTGGATCTTTTTGCGCTGATCGAGCAGCACCGGAGCGGCAAGCTGCACCGGAGCGTTCATGGAGAGAAATGTATCGGCGATGATTTCGAGGCGCGCTCCTGCTTCGGCA
Source organism: uncultured Acidobacteriaceae bacterium (assembly GCA_963789205.1). GTDB lineage: Bacteria > Acidobacteriota > Terriglobia > Terriglobales > Acidobacteriaceae > Acidiflorens. Next base: position 597,528 of record CAWBJV010000001.1, on the reverse strand, counting down.
ACCATTTCTTCCGGGCCGCTGGTGGCCACCCATGCAAGCTTCATTTGCGGGAGAGCGGAAATCTTGGACACTCCACTGAGAGTAAAGGTGAGCGCGTCTGCGTTGCGGACGAAACTGCGGCGCGGCGCGCCATCATGCGAATAATCGAGAAAAACTTCGTCCACGATCAGAGCCAGAGCGCGGTCACTGCAGAAGGCGTTGAGCGCTGCAGTCTCCGCAGCAGAGACGTAGGAGCCGGTTGGGTTGTTGGGATGGACGAGGATCACGGCTCGCGACCGAACGGTGGCTGCTTTGTAGAGCGAATCAAGATCGATCTGCCAACCGTGATCGTAGAGCAGTGGATACGGAACAAGTTTAACGTCAGCAAGATCGGCCAGAAACTCGAACAGCGGGTAGCTCGGCTTGGGTACAAGAATCTCGTCGCCAGGATTGCAGAGCAAACGGAAGACGTACGAGTAGGCTTCGCTGGTGCTAGTCGTCAGAATCAGGCGCTCGGGATCGAGATCGACTTCGTGCGACTCACGATAGTAGCGGCACACGGCTTGGCGTGCTCCCAGCAGACCCCGAGGCTGGGGATCGTAATGCAGCGCTTCAGGATTCGCCAGTGCGGCGAGCACGATTTCAGCGTCGGGGCGGACGCCAGCTTCGGTCGGGTTCGATACAGTGAGGTCCAGAATCCGCTGACCCGAAGCACGCGCTTCCTCGATCGCGCGCGTGAGGGCATTAGGACTGAGCTGCCAGTTTGTGCGCCGGGAGAACATAGGTTCCAGTGGAGCGCCGGGCGCCCCCGCCCGGCCAACGGGCGAGGCGCCCGTTTCTCCATCGTATGAAGTGAATCACTACTTCAAGAAGAATCCCACCTGCTCCGGAGGCGGCAAGGTTTTGGTGTCCCAATACTGACGTTGGGCTGCTTGCACGGCGACGATTTTCGCTTGCACCTCCGCCGCCAGATTGTCGTAGCGCACCAGAACGTTGTCCAGCCAGTAGGGATGGTTCTCGCGCGCCCAGCCTCCCGCGTACATTTCGCGCAGCTGCGTGATCGCGTCACGCAGGCTTTGCAGCCGCCCGTTAATGTCAACGATTTCGTCGAGGTCCTGTTGCGCACGAGTCCCGTCCGTCTGATTCTGATAAGCGTCCCAATAGAACCGGCTGATTTCGGATGTGAACTGGATCTTCAGCCCTAGCGTGTCGAGATGCCAGGCGGCAAGCAGCATGTCATCGAGCGTCTCGGCGTGAAGGTGTGCCTTCGATCGATCCCGCATAAGCGTTTCTGTGGCGTGCTCAACGCTGATGCGCAGATCGTGGGTAACAGGCAGCGCTTCGCCAGCCGTGTTGGCGCCGGCTTGGCTGAATGGATCGGACCAGAAAAGCTCGTGGCTCGCGTTGTTCAGCTTCACTCCAGCGAGGAGCGTATGAGCGCGATCGAGATTCTCGATCACGCCGGAAAAAGTGTTAGCTTCATTACGGTAGAAGGCCCAGTCATAGCTGTTCTTGAAGTCATCGATACTGGATTCGCCGGGCTGCCAACTCGCCGCCGCTCCGAAGACCAAGGCTGGCCAGCTCATGTCGACGAGCGATTCACCGTCGTCGTTCCAGGTGGTGTTAAGCGCGCCGATGGCCTGATGCTTCTGTCCGTCGCGAACAAAGTTCCGGATGTTCACGAACGCGCTCTCGAGATTAGGCCAAATCACGCCCCAGTTCCCTGCTCCGGGCGCAACCACCACACGCAGGCCGGCGTTGGTATAGGGGGTAATTATATTTTCGTAGCTCGGCTTGGGGTCGTACTCCCAGGGCACGGCAATCATGTCTTTGGGAAGAATGGTCAGCAGTTCGGGATATTTGACCGCGATATCTCCCCAGAACATGAGTTGCTTGTGATAAGGCTGCATGATCTCGAAGACTTTCTGGAGGTGTTCGAGATAAACGCGGCCGTGGCCCTGCTGGGCCGCGAGAGCTTTCGTCAGCCCGAGGCCAAGCTCGAAAGTTTCGTCCGATCCGATGTGAAAGAACGGACCGGGGAACAAGGGAACGACCTCTCCGTAAACCTGTCGAATGAAATCGTAAGTCTTGGGATTGGTCGGCGTGAGCACGTGCCCGTGGGGCGTTTCAGCGAGCTCGGAATAAATTTCATACTTTAGAAATTGATGAAGATGCCCGAAGGCCTGCTGCTCGGGCAGGAGGGTGATGTAGTACTTGCTGGCGTATTCGACGAGTTCCTTGATCTCGGCGGGAGTTAACGCGGCTTCTTTCGGTGAGACGAGAGGCTGGGTCTGGAAGTCGAAAACGTGCTCCATGTTGAACCCGAGGAGGTTGATCTTATACTCGGCCAACGTGCGGATCTGCATCTTCAAATAATCAAGCGTAGGGACGGGGCCGCGGCTAATGTCGTCGCTCACGCCCCGCCATTCCATACTAGGCCAGTCGCGGATGACCAGAGCCGGAATAGCGAGTGTTTTTCCTTCCGGACCTTCCGGGCGCAACAACTGGCGCAGAGTTTGCACGCCATAGAAGAGGCCTTGCGCGGTGCGACCAGCGACGAGCACTCCGGAGTCGGTCACGCGGATCACGTAGCCTTGTTTGTCAAGATCATGACTTCCAAGATCATCGCCGGCTTTCACCCCCTGCGATTCGAGATACGACCGCAGGCCGCGGTCAGTTGAACGGGCTAGCGAGATGCGTCCCGTCGTTTTCGGCGCAGCGGTCACAAGGTCGACAGACAGCTTCATACCCGTGCGGTCGTGGATTTCTTTCTGCAGAGTTTCAGCCGCAGTCCGGTCTTCGGAATTGCTGATAAGGATGGTGGTCGAGGGCTTGATCACCATCCTGCCCTCGGCTATGCGCACCTCCTTCGGAGCTGGCAGAAGTTTGAGCGCCCGGACGGCGTCGTTGACCTGGGCGTGACAAGCGAGCGGCAGACAGGCGAGGCAGGCGAGAGAGAGCAATCTTCTGATTTTCATAGTGTGAGCGAATGGCGAGAGTAGCAGGTGAGGTCGGCAGGCGACAAGTATTGGGTACGCTGATTTGATTGAGAGTTGAACCGTGAACCTCAATCTAGGTATCACCTCACTCGGCGCTCCCTTTGACAGAGCGCAACGTGTCTCTCTACACTTACTGCCATGGAAGTCCACTTTAAGCCTGAAACGGAATCGCGCCTCGCCGAACTGGCCTCCAAGAGCGGTCGCGCCACTGACGATCTTGTGGAAGATGCTCTCGCTGGATATCTGGCAGAAGTGGCCGAAGTCCGCGAAATGCTCGATAACCGCTATGATGAGATCAAGAGCGGCCGAGTTAGGCCTGTCGACGGCGAAGCTTTCTTTGACAACTTACGCCAGCGTGGGAGCGAACTGCTCGCCAAGCGAAATCCAAAATGACCGCCGACCAGGGCTTTGAGCTGCACCCTGGCGCGGCGTCGGATATCACGGGCATCTGGGAGTTCATCGCTGAGGGCAACCCTGACGCAGCGGAGCGTGTCCGCGAAGACATTCTGGACGCGATTCGCAGGCTCGTCCCCTTTCCCCACCAGGGCCACCAACGGACGGATCTCACTTCACGACCGCTTCGTTTTGGTACGGTGCGCAGCTACCTCATCGCCTATGCCCCGGATGAAAGGCCCCTCCTAATAATTGCTGTGCTCCATGGTCGCCGCAACCCTCGCGTGATCGGGGCTATTCTCCGAGGAAGGAAATAGCCGGGTCAACATACTCCCGTTCGAACAAAGCTACTCCCCAAACGCTTCCTTATTCACCACGTACGGCATCTTGGTAATGTCCCCCCCGTAGTTCCCTTCCAGCACATCCATGAGCCCCTGCACGCAGCGTCCAGCCATACCTTTATTAGGATCGGAAGAGAGCCGCGTAATGCGCGCTGCGCTGGCGAAATGTGGCAGAAGGCGGCAGCGGTCGGCGATGCCAGGATCGCGCAACGGCGAATCGGCGGGCAGCGGCTCTTGCTCGTAAACATCGAGAGCGGCGCCGGCGATCCAGTTCTCGCGCAACGCGCGTGCCAAGGCTGCCTCGTCAATCACGGGGCCCCGCGACGTATTGACGATCATGGCGGTGGGCTTCATCATGCGCAGCGTGGTTTCATTGATCAAGTGATAGGTCGGCGTGGCGCTCTCGCCAGCGCGCAGCAGGGGGACGTGCAGGCTGATGAAATCCGCAGCACTCAACGCTTCGTTCAATGTCGTGTAACGAATTGAGGTCTTCTCGCGGCTGATCTCGCGCTGGAAACTCAAATCCATCATCTCCTGGATGGCCTTGATGTAGTCGCGGTTCTCATAGGCCGGATCGAAGCACAGAATGTTCATGTCGAATCCGGCGCATTTCTTGATCATCGCGAGCCCGATGCGCCCGGTGCCGATGATGGCCACTGTCTTCCCAGTAACTTCGTCGCCTAGAAACGGCAGATAAGGATGCCAATATCCCCAACGATTTTCGCGGCATAGGTGCTCAGCGGGCCACATTTTGCGGGCGAGTTCGCCCATCATGAAGAAGGCAAACTCGGCGGTGGCTTCAGTCAGGACGTCAGCGGTATTCGTGAACGGAATTTTGTACTTGTTGGCGTCGGCGCGATTGATGTTGTCGAATCCGACGGCGATCTGTGCGACCACTTTGAGCGTGCCTTTTCCGGCAGCGAAAACCTCGGCGTCGATCGAATCGCGCAGCGTGGTGATCAGGCCAGCCACGCCGGACTTCACCTTTTCGATAATCAACCTCTTCGGCGGAGCTTCGGGCCGGGGATAGACTTCCACGTCGTATCCCTTGTGGCGAAGAATGTTGAGGGCATCTCCGATGTCGCAGGTGGCAAATACGCGAATTCTCTGGCTCATGGGGCTCGAACAGTGTATCGCAGGGGCTTGATGCCGACGAAGGACGATCTCCCTGTGAACCCCTGTGTCCTCTGTGGTTGAGAAAAAAGCCTTTACCACAGAGGACACGGGGATTCACAGAGGGTCACAGCGGAAAACCTTGACCCTCTTCCTGGGATCGGTTTTCGGCTTTACTGTTCGCGTCGTTCCGGCCGCTGAGGCGCCGACGCTGCCTGCGCATGGTGTCGCACATCGGCTCCCAGAACCCAGAAGATGACGTCCTCGGAAATGTTGGTAGCGTGGTCCGCGACGCGTTCCAGATTGCGGGCCACCAAGAGCGCATCTATTGCTTGTTGAGTCACTTGCGGCTCTTCGTTCATCTTTCGCACGAGCACAATAAAAGCTTCATCCTTCATACGGTCGACGACGTGATCCATTTCCAGTACAGCCTGGGCGAGTTCTGCTTTGCCTTCAACGAACGACTCCAGTGCACGCCGCACCATGGCGCTCACCGCGGTCGCCATCCGACCGATATCGACCGGCAACTCGACGGCCGGCAATTCAATCATGTCCATGACGCGCTCGGCGATGTTTACCGCCTGATCGCCCACGCGCTCGAGATCGGCGTTGATCTTGGTCACCGCGAGAATGAAGCGCAGATCCGTGGCCGCCGGTTGCTGCGTGGCGAGGATGTCGAAGGCAAGTTCATCGATCTCGCGCTCGGCGGCATTGATGAGGCTCTCGTTTTCGAGGACGAGCTGGCAACGGGTGAGATCGCGTTCGGTGTATGCCTGGCAGGCGCGATCCACCGCCAGTTCCGCGAGACCGCCCATGCGGAGCAGTTTCTCCCGGAGGCCCTCCATCTCTTGCTGAAAGCGCGTGCGCATTATCCGAACCTCTTTATCCGAATCTGCCGGTGACGTAGTCTTCCGTCCGTTTGTCGGAAGGATTGGTGAATATTTTTTCAGTTCTATCGAACTCGATCATCTTGCCCAGCAGGAAAAACCCGGTGAACTCCGCCACCCGGGCCGCCTGTTGCATATTATGCGTGACAATCACGATCGTGTATTGCTCTTTTAATTGAAAAATCAGCTCTTCGATCTTGCCGGTGGAGATGGGATCCAGCGCCGAGCAGGGTTCATCCATGAGCAGAACTTCCGGTTGGACGGCGAGAGCGCGGGCGATGCAGAGACGCTGCTGCTGCCCGCCGGAGAGGCCGGCCCCGGATTGCTTGTGGAGAGAGTCTTTTACCTCGTCCCACAACGCGGCGTTATTCAGTGACTTCTCGACGACCTCGTCCAGTTGTTTGCGGTTGCTGAAGCCGTTCAGCTTCAGCCCGGCGGCCACATTATCGTAGATGGACATGGTCGGGAACGGATTCGGCTTCTGAAACACCATGCCTACGCGGCGGCGCAGCTGGGTGGCCGAGGTTCCGTTATAAACACTGAGATCGCCGATGTTCACTTTGCCCTCGACCCGCGCCTCGGGAATGGTTTCGTGCAAGCGATTCAGACAGCGAATGAACGTGGTTTTCCCGCAGCCCGAGGGGCCGATCAGCGCGGTCGCGTGATTGGCAAGCACGGTGATGTTGACGTCGAACAAGGCCTGCGTCTTGCCGTAAAACGCATTCAGGTGCTCGACTGTAATTCCGACGCCCATAGATCGTTAAGCTCCTGCCCTGGTGCTCCTTGCTAAAGTTTAAGCTCCTGCTAACGTTCCGTGCTTTACCGCGATGCGAACCGCCGCGACCGCCGCGACGATCAGGACAATCAAAACCAGCGCGCCCGCCCATGCCTGCCGGTGCCATTCATCGAAGGGCGAGATGGCATAGGTAAAGATTTGCAGCGACAGCGCTGCCGTCGGCTGGTCCGTCTTCCAATTCCAGTACTGGTTTCCAAACGCAGTGAACAGCAGCGGCGCGGTTTCTCCGGCTACGCGGGCGAAGGCCAGCATGACTCCGGTGATGACTCCGGATGTGGCCGTACGCAGCGTAATCGAGAGCGTGGTGCGCCAGCGGGAAACGCCCAGACCGTACGCGGCTTCGCGAATAGCCTGTGGGACCAGGAGCAGCATCTGCTCGGTGGTACGCGCGATGGTCGGAATCATCATGATGGCCAGCGCGACGCCACCGGCCAGCGCCGAGAAATGTTTCTGCGGGAGAACGACGAGTCCGTAGGCCACAATGCCGATCACGATGGAGGGCACACCGTTCAGGACATCGGAGATAAAGCGCACGATATCGCCATAGCGGTTTCGCCCGTACTCGGAAAGAAAAATCCCCGCGCCAATTCCGAGCGGCACACCAAGCAGACTGGCGATCGCAAGGATGACCATCGAGCCGACGATGGCGTTCGCCATGCCGCCGCCGGCCTCGCCCACCGGCTTCGGAGTCTGGGTCAGGAACGCAATATTGATCGAGCCGATGCCCTTATAAACCAGATAGGCAAAGATGGCGAAGAGCGGCACCAGCACGACAACGACGGTGAGCGCGGCAATGCCGGTCATCGCATGGTCCATCACACGTCGCCGCAGGGTGATGGGCGGAACGCTGATGTGCGGAATCAGATCCGCTGCCGTATTGGAGTTCGTATCAGACATGTGATGTCAAACATGTTATGTCAAACATGTTTCAAACATATTTCAAACTATGCTTCTCGCCGGTTGCCCTCGCGTAACGCTCCACACCAGGAGCCGTGCCAGCGCGTTGACCACGATGGTGACAAAGAATAGTGCCAAGCCAATCTCGATCAAAGCAGAAAGATACAGGTCGCCGGTCGCTTCGGTGAATTCGTTGGCGAGCACGCTGGCCATGGTATATCCGGGAGCAAACAGCGACTTGGCAATTTCCGGACGGTTGCCGATCACCATGGTGACCGCCATGGTTTCGCCGAGCGCGCGGCCCAGGCCCAAAATGATGGCGCCCACAATTCCGGCCCGCGCATTGCGCAGCACACCCATGCGGATCATTTCCCATCGCGTTGCACCCAGCGCCAGCACCGCTTCGCGCTGGTGTTGTGGAATGACGGTGAGCACTTCGCGCGTGATCGACGAGATGATGGGAATGATCATGATCGCCAGAATCACGCCCGCAGCCAGCATGCCGATGCCGTAGGGGGGTCCGCTGAACAATCCCGCCCAGCCCAGTGTCTTGGCAAGAAACGGCTGCACATAGGCGCGAAGTATCGGCACCAGAACGAAGATTGCCCAAAGTCCGTAGACAACGCTGGGGATGGCGGCTAAAAGTTCGGTGGTAAAGGACAGAGTTCCGCGCAGCCCGGTCGGGCACATCTCGGTAATGAAGACAGCCACGCCGATAGACAGCGGCACAGCAATGACGAGCGCAAGCAGCGAGGAAACGATCGTGCCGTACATGAACGGCAACGCGCCGTACTGATCCGACACCGGATTCCAGTCCGATTGCCCAAAGAACTTCCAGCCAAACGCATGCCAGGAGAGCTGCGAGCCCACCACGAGTTGGTAAACGATCAAGCCGAGCAGCGCGACCACCGCCAGACCGCACAGGCGCATCGCCCAGCCAAAAAAGACGTCGGGGATCTCGCTGACCTTCCCCTGCAACAGCGACGTGGTTCTGGTTTCGATTTTCAGGTCGGCCTTCGAACCCCGCTCCGGTTCGGGAGCGTTAAAGCGCGGCCGGGGCAGAGCTTGATTGGACATTCCGTGCTGAGGGTACCAGAGGCGTGTTACAAATCGGTTAAAAAATGGCTTTGGTAGTGTCTGAAATGTGCGCTGAATTGAAAGAATGGGTCGTTGCAGCCCCGCCTCCTCGTCAGCGACCTTCGCACTTACGACGCAATTGGAAGTCTTCGACGCTCCCTCCTTTTGTCATTTAACGCGCTCGGATTAAACGTTAAATCCGCCTCAAGGGAGCAGTAGAGTCTAGCCTTCAAGAATGCGCCCTCTCGCTTAACTGCGATCACATCTGTCGGATGCAGCGGTGCCCGGAAAAGCCGATAGCTGCTAATCATCTCCATCCACGTCTTCAATATCGTAAATTGTCGCCTGTCCTCGTCTGTCTTAACTTTATGCTCCGCAGTGGCGAGATTCTTTTCGGCGTCGATCTGCCGAGGTTGAAAACCCGTATCAGGCGCGCTCGCATTGTCATCCAAGGACCGAATCGAATCGTAAGCAGCTAACGCGCTCTCCGCGAACGCAGCATTCTTGGCGGCTTTGGCATGTGTAGCGTTCTTCGTTTGCGCGACGCACATGACGCACAGGAGCAACAATAGGCACGCGGTTTTCACGGGCGGAATTATCTCATGTGGGCCGGCGTATAATGGCGGGGAAAATCGTGCAAATAGTAAAAGACGCGCTGGCTAGCGGGCCTTGCGCTTAACGGTTTAAATGGGCGGCTGGCCAGCTCAAAACATAAGGCGATATATGGCCGCAGCAAGCGCTGAAACTACTATGGATCTCAAATCATATTGGAAAATCCCATGGATGGTGCTTGCGCTGGCCATCGTTCTCCTGTCGGGAGTGGTGGCCGTGGTAAAGGATGCTATCGTTGCCGTCACCGGACGAGCTGCGGCCCCGTCGCTTTTCTGGGTGTGGCTAAGAATCGCGTTCTTCGTAGCCGCAATGCTTCTGTTAGTGCAACAACGCCGGCAATTGACGCGGCGAGACAAACAAGGCAAAGAAGAGCTTGAGGCCATATTTTCTGATCTGATGCGAGATGGAAACAGAATAAAAGAAGAAATCAAACTCACTCAGAATTTGCATTTAGTCAACAACGAATTGATTCGGAAGTGGCGCGAATGGAAGGGGCGAGTAGAGTCAGCGCTGCGCGACGCAGGGTGGCTGACGGATTCAGAAGCGTTCTCTCGCGCTTCCGAAAATCCTTCCGGCAATGTGCTTGGTAGTTATGTTCATATTCCCGAAACGAAACGCCTGTATGTCGTACAATTGAAGATCGAATGCGACAAACTAGAACAGATCGTGCAGCGCAGACTCTCCCCTCATCCTTACGCGGCTAACAACTCTTTCAATTCCCACGTATAGACAGCATCAAAACGATCTCCAGTTGCGCGACCCGCCCTGGTTGTGAGATGACTGATCGTCACCTCTATGCCCACCTTTGCCGCCATCGACATCGGGTCGAATTCCGTTCGTCTGAAAATCGCGCGCCTGCAAGCCGGGCGTCTGAAAGAAGTCCACGAGGACCGCGAAGTCACCCGCCTGGGTGAAGGCGTCTTCAGTGGGGGGCTGCTTACGCCCGAGGCAATGTCGGAAACGGTACGCGTGTTGCGGCGCTTCCATCGTGCCACGCAGGAATGCGGCACCGATTCGGTAAAGGTGGTAGCAACCGCAGCCCTGCGCGATGCACGCAATTCACGCACGTTTCTGGAGTGGGTGCGCTCGACAACGGGTTGGACGATCGAAGTCATTTCCGGGCTGGAAGAGGCCCGCCTCATTCACCTCGGTCTTGTTTCCAGTGGCCGACTGGGCGGGCACAGCGTTCTGCTGTTGGACCTCGGCGGCGGCAGTTGCGAACTCACGCTTTCGCGCGAGGGACAAATCCGGGATACGGTGAGCTTGCCGCTCGGGGCCGTGCGCCTGACCGGCGAATTCCTCCAGCATGATCCGCCGCGCAAGAGCGAACTGAAGCGGCTCTCTGGATTCGTGGCGCGGGAGATTACGCGCATTCAGGATCGCATCAAGTCCGCACGCGTGGGCGCAGTGATCGCTACCTCCGGCACAGCCGCCGCACTGGTCGGTGCCGCGAGCCACCTGGCACGCCCAAGAAAGCGCCGGCCCGCGACGTACGCCACCCGCGAGATGATACGCCGCATTGCCAAACAGATTACGCACTTAACATTGGAGCAGCGACGGAAGGTTCCTGGGATCGGTCCGCGCCGCGCTGAAATCATTTGTGCCGGCGCGGTAGTCTATGCGGAATTGCTGGAGCGCTGCCATCTCCCTGGTTTTCGTTACTCGGCGCTGGGGCTGCGCGACGGCATCCTGGCCCAGATGGCGGCGGAATACGATCGCAGCACGAGATCAGGTCGAGCGATCGAATCGGAACGCTGGGAATCGATCAAGCGCGCCGTGGAACATTACCGGGTTGACTTGCATCATGCCTTGCATGTGCGCGACTCGGCATTGCTGCTGTTTTCCTCGTTGAAATCCGTCCACCAGCTTCCGGTGGAATATCGCGAATGGTTATCGGCCGCCGCCATGCTGTATGAGGTGGGCGACTACGTGAACCGCAACGGACACCACCGCCATACTTACTACATCATCGCGAACTCTGAAATTCTTGGGTACACGCCGCAACAGCGGCGGATCATCGGGTCGATCGCGCGCTACCTTGGAAAATCGCGCCCCACGCCGGGAGACGGCCCGATGAACGCCCTCAGCACCGAGGAGCAGGAGAATGTAACGAAGGCGTCAGTGCTGCTTCGCATGGCACGAGCAATGAATATGGGGAGGAGCCAGTCCGTGGGAAAGGTTGGAGTCTCGGCGCGCAGCGGCAAGGTCTCGATGAAACTGACTCCGCGCGCGAAAGCGAGTGTCGACCTGGAAGTATGGGCGATTGAGAAAGACCGATCTTACTTCCGCGAAGTCTTCGGGCGCGAGCTCTCTGTAGCCGCCGCGTGAAGTGTTCGCAGGATGCGCGGCGTGATGCACCAGCTCAGGGACCCGGAGTTGCGCCGCATCTCAACTTTGGCCACGGCACCTTTCTTAAGCTCAACCACAGCCTCGCATCCGCTATCGCTGATCACCCGTCCGAGAAATTCGCGCAGGTTCGGATTGTGCCCCACCACGAGTAGGGAGTCTTGCCGCGCATACTTTTCCAGCATCTTCTGGAACTCCGAGAAGTTCGCCTGCGGACGCAGCGCGCTCTCGGTAACCAGTTTGCCCTCGTGCCCCATTTCGTTTCCCACCAAAGCTGCGGTTTGCGTGGCTCGTTTCAGCGGACTGGAGACGATGATTTCCACTTGCACGCCCAGCGCCGCTAGGGCGCGGCCGATATATCCGCATTGCTCGATGCCGTCTTTATCGAGCCCGCGCTTTTCGTCCTTCTTCGCGCTGCTCAACTGCTGCCCGGCACTGGCGTGGCGCAAGAAATAAAGAAACATTTCGGAGAGATTATTCCTTTCCGATCATAGCTCGTCCGATCAAGGCCCGATTGGCAGAAGCGTGCCGCGGGACGGAAACTGGAATCTCCTCGGGCGTCTTGCTGCCTTCCGCGAGTCCGATGAGAAAATCCTGGGCGTTGAAGGCGGCAGTGCCTCGGGGAGGACTCTTGCTGCGTCCACGTGACGACTGCCAGGCGCGCAGATAGCGGCCGTCCTTTTGCAGAAATCTGGCTTTCATATTGTCCGCGAGGTATGCAGCCAGAATCTCATGCACCACGCGGTCGCGCAGCAATGGGTTCTTAAGCGGGAACAGCACTTCCACGCGCTCGTGCAGATTGCGAGACATCCAATCGGCGCTGCCGAGGTAGACTTCAGGCTCGCCACCGTTCTCGAAGTAGAAGATTCGGCTGTGCTCGAGGAACCGCCCCACGATACTGCGCACGCGGATGCGGTCGCTGATGCCACGAATTCCCGGCCGCAACGAGCAGATGCCACGCACAAGCAGATCGATATCCACTCCTGCCTGCGAAGCGCGGTAGAGAGACTGGATAATATCGTTGTCGACCAGGGAGTTGATTTTGACAATCATGCGCGCCGGACGCCCTTCGCGGGCATGTTCGGCCTCCCGCTCGATCAGGCTCATCGACTTTTCCGCCAAATCCAGTGGCGCTACCAGCAGCGGCTCGTAGTTGGGGTGCTCAGCGTATGCAGTCAGAAAACTGAAAACATTGTGAACCGCATTGGTAATTTCGGGGTCGGCCGTGAGCAGGCTGAGATCGGTATAGATTTTGGCCGTGGCTGCGTTGTAGTTGCCGGTGCCTAGGTGCGCATATTGGCGGGTTACGCCATCGGGATCGCGCCGTACCAGCAGAGAAAGCTTGCAGTGCGTCTTCAGGCCGACCAATCCGTGGAAGACCTGCACGCCCGCATCTTCCAGATCGCGCGCCCAGCGGATGTTCGACGCCTCATCGAAGCGCGCCTTCAGTTCCACGACCGCCGTGACTTCCTTGTGTGCCGCGGCGGCCATCAGAGACGGAACGATCAGCGAATGCTCGCTCGTGCGGTAAAGGGTCTGTTTGATGGAGAGCACGCGCTCGTCTTCCGCGGCCGACTGAATGAAAGATATGACTGCATCGTAAGAATCGTAAGGATGATGCAGCAGGACGTCGTGGCGGCGCAACTCTTCAAACAGATCGCGGGACTTCGCGGTCAGGCGCAGCTCCCGTGGCACAAAGGTGCGAAACTTCAAATCCGGCCGCGCCGCTTCGTCGTAAATGTTGAACAGCCGCGAAAGATTCACTGGGCCATTGACCGGGAAAATTTGCCAGCGGTCAAGTTCGAACACCGTGCCCAGGCGCTCGATAATCTCGGGGTCGGCCCCGGACTCGATCTCCATTCGCACCGCGTCTCCCTTGCGGCGGTTGTGCAATTCCGCGCGCACAGACTCCAGCAAGTTGCGCGATTCTTCTTCCTGAAGGTAAAGATTGCTGTTGCGCGTAACGCGGAAGGCAGCGGAAGAAACGATGTCATAACCCTTATACATCCGCGCGGCATGATATACGACCAGGTCGGCAAGAAAAATGAAATCGATGGTCCCCTGCGAGGGCAGGCGCACCAATCGCGGCAGTGCTCGTGGAACGGTTACAACTCCGGTATAAGTAAGCGACGAGCGACGGCGACGCCGCAGCAACAGCGCCACACATGTCGCTTTGTTGATCACACGCGGAAATGGATGTGCCGGGTCCACCGTCACCGGGGTCAGCAGCGGGTCAAGCTCCCGTTCGCAGTAGTCGTCCACGAAAGCCAGCGCTGCGTCATCCAGTTCGTCGATACCAAGGACGCGAATTCCCTGCTCCGCCAGTTCCGGCCGGAGGCGCTCGTTCCAGCATGAATACTGTTCTTCAACGAATTCGTGAGTCGCGTCTTTGATCAGTTCCCGCTCCTCCACCATAGTGAGGCCGTCTGGAGTGGTGGAGTTGTGGCCGTCTTCGAGCTGTTGCAGCAGGCCGCCTACCCGGATCTCAAAGAATTCGTCCAGATTGCTGGCGGAGATGGCCAGAAATTTCACGCGTTCGAGCAGCGGATTGCGGAGATCGCCGGCTTCTTCGAGCACGCGCCAATTGAATTTCAGCCACGATTCTTCGCGGTTGAGGAGGGTGGCGCGATTGCTCAGAATTTGCCGGACCATGTCGTCAAGATCGTCAAGGTGGAATTTCTATTGGGCTGCTGGAAACATTAAGGCTTCGTAATCAGGGCATCAGAGCTTCGTATCAGGGCAACGCTTTAGCGATGCCGCAAACTCAGAAATCATATGCCCCTTTAGGGTTGCTATCGACACTCGATTATTTTCCGCACCCTCTCGGCTCTACTCGGGAGGTGTTTTGATACGGCGTGTAATGATGAACCGCACTTCGGTCCCGTTCGGCCGCCGCAAGAACAAATGATGCTTATCAACGCGGCCCTGAACTCTCGCTCCTGGCTTCCAGTCTTCGGGCAGCATTTCATGCGCGTTCCGAGGCTCGCGCTCCGCTACCACCACGGTTCCCGCCGCTCGGACCGCAACTTCAAAATACGGATCTTCATGGTAAAGCGGAGTGTTTACTACCCAGTACACCACCCGATCCCGCGTCTTAAGCTCGGCCCGGACTATCGTGAGTGGGAAATAACTGCTTTCGACCGCAAAGGAATTCGCTCCCAACCCCAGGGACAACACGAGCGCAACCAGGACTCTACAAGGCATCGGACCAAAAATAGTATACCAAGACAGGAATAGGGCGCCGGTTTGCAACCGGCGCCCTATGGTCGAGACCTCGAACCGCACCGAGAGTGCAATAGCGAGTGCGATTAGAAGGTGTAGATCAAGTCAAACTGCAAGCGGTTGAGCCAAGGCTCCGTGGCGCCGGTACCCGGCACGAGCACGCCCGTCCCCGGTGTGGTCGAAACTTTCAACCCGGCCCCCAGAGCGGCGTTCTCGAGGAACGGATCCAAAGTGCGGCCGTGCCACCAGGTGAACGACGCGGTGGTATTCGGTGCAACTCGCCACAGACCGTAGAAGCGATGCTGCAGCACGTTCGTCGGCGCCCGCTGATCGCTCTCGCCCCAGGAGGCAATCGCCGCATCCTGCTCTTCCCTCTCGAACGCGTATCCCACTTGGAAGTCGTTCTTCTTCTTTTGCTGGCCAACACTGATGTCAGCCAGGTACGCATGGGACTGCTTGCCGAGAGACGCATTTGGCGTGGACGTGGACCCCACACCCGTAGCGGTGTAGTCATACGGATGAGCCGCGGCATTGAGGTTGTTCTCGTATTCCAGCAGCAAGTTGATGGGCAGACGGGCCACCCCGGTCTTGAACTGGTTGTTGAGGATCAGGTCGGCATAAAGGAAGCGCGAAAGGAAATGCGCGTTGCCATTGGCGTCGATGTAGGTCGAGTTCGTCATGCCGTTGGCAGCGAAGGGGCATCCGCCAACCAGCGTGGTTGTAGCCGGTTGCGGAGCGCCAGTTCCACCCTTGATTGTCGCGCAACCGGGACCTTCGCCAGGAGCCGTAGTCGTTACCACAACCGTAGTCGGGTAGGTGGTTCCGGCGATGGTGACTGAACCTGTACCTGTGCCGCCCGCGTTCGTCGCCCCCACGGCAAACGCGCTGGAATTCAAGACCGCGTCCGGATTACGCCAGTTCAGAATGGTAAACGACGGCGTCAGCGTCCAGAACTTCAGTGGTTGCAGACGGCCGCCGATCTGCCCGCCCACCGCGAACGAATCATGGCCGTTACCGAACAGTCCCAAGGACTTCGTACTAGTGCCAGTGACTTCGTTGTAGAGCAACTGCATGAATTGCAGGTTGACGTTCTTGACAAGCGGCACGCTCTCGAAATCCTTCGAGAACTTCTCCACGAAACCCTCGGGGTTGATGTCCGGATCGAAGGTCACCGATGTGCGCGCCCAAGTGAAGGCAAATTTACCGGCGGTCGCAGAGAACCACTTGGCAGCCACCGGGTTGTAGGTGATGTAGCCGCGATCCAGTCCAATCGTCTTGCGGTCGAAGTTGTTGGTCAGGGTCTCGTTGGTGGTCGTGGGATCCCCAAGCGTTCCCGACGCCAGCGAAACACCAGCGTTGAAGTCGTCATTCAGCTTGCCTTCGAATCCGAAACGAACGCGGACGCGAGCGCGGTTGCGGTCATTGCAAAGTGTGCATCCGCTGTACTTCTGGAAGTAGCTCTCACCGCGCACCCGTACATCGCCCGTCCAGCGAAAGCGGCCGAGGACGTCTTCGAGCCCGGAGAAGCGCTTCTGCTGCTCCTGCTCGGTAAGCGCGTTATTGCTCAGCGTGGTTCGCACATCTGAATACTCCGAGTTGAGCTTGTCGACGGAATCCCTCGGGGCGGAAGAGGCCGCAACTTCGTTGGCCTTCTGCTGGGCGTCCGTTGCCGCCTGCTGCGCCTGTTGCAGTTGCTGCTGCGTCTGCTGGAACTGCTGGTTGGTCACCTGCAGTTGCTGGTTGGTCTGCTGCAGTTGTTGCGACAGGGCCTGAATTTGTTCCTGTTGCGCCGCCACCGCGTCTTTCAGGGCTTGCACGTCCGCATTCACGGGTTTGGGCTTGCTCGCCTTCTTCCTGGGTGTGGCTGTCTGGGCCTGCAGCACAGACGCCAACAGCAGGATGACACTTAGTTTGAGAACCGCTTTCATTTCTTCTCCTTTTTCCTAAATCTGCGGCGCCGGCTGAACTGGCGGCCCGGGTGTGCCATAATCCCTATAACCATACTAGACTAACTTGTATTTCCAAAGCAATTCCCATGCCAGTTCTCTGTCCACGAGAAATGGCCGGAAAAACAAGGATTTTCAGCTGTCCGGACCCACTGAACGTCTGTCGCCGGGACCCATGTGCGCAAAGTTTTTCCGTCGGTTGCGGGCACACTTCTCCCTCGGAAGGTAAAACGCCCCTTCGTTGGATCAGTGTTGGATCAATGTTTTGGGATCGGTTTTTAGTGGATCTGCTTGATGGCCGCTTTCACTTTCTCCACTACGCTCGCCGGGAGTGGCGCGTAGCTGAGTTGACTCGTCATCTTCTGACCGTCGGTTACCATCCAGTCCAGAAAATCGGCGATGATCTTCCCTTTCTTGGGATCCTTAGCCGGGGTCGGAATCAATAGCCAGGTGAAGCTGGAGATGGGATACGCCGTCTTGCCGGGTGCGTTCGTGATGGAAACCCGAAAATCGGCGGGCATGGTTTTCGCTGTTGCGGCGGCTTCGGTCACTCCATCAAGCGATGCTGTCACGAAATTGCCGGCGGCGTTCCTCACAGATCCGTATGTGATTTTGTTCTGCACAGCATAGATCAGTTCGACATAGCCAATCGATCCCTGTAATTGCCGAACCTGTCCGGCAACACCTTCGTTGCCTTTGCCGCCCATACCGACCGGCCACTTCACCGATGTTCCCTTCCCCACGATATTGCTCCAGTCTTTGCTGACTTTGGAGAGATAGTCGGTGAAGATGAAAGTGGTTCCGCTGCCGTCGGAGCGGTAAATCACGATGATCGACTGATTGGGGAAGTTGACGCCGGGATTGACCTTGGCAATAGCAGGGTCATTCCAGTTCGTTATCTTCTGGAGATATATGCCGGCAAGAACTTCGGGAGTGAACTTGATTTCTCCGCTGACCCCTGGGATGTTGTAGGCAGGCACCACCGCACCCATCACGGTGGGGATGTGCAAGATCTTGGTTTTGGATTGCGACAATTGTTCGTCAGTCATAGGGCCGTCACTGGCTCCGAAATCGACGGTGCCATTCAATACCTGGCGAATGCCGCCACCACTGCCGATCGATTGGTAGTTGATTTGCACGTCCGAGTGCAGCTTGTTGTATTCGCTGAACCACTTGGAATACATGGGATACGGGAAGGTGGCTCCCGCTCCATTCAACGTGGTCTGGCAACTGAGCGGCAGAGCCAGTGCGAGACAGCTCAACAGCAGCGCGATGCGATGGTTCACTAGATGAGTCCTCCTGGTACTTAATTTAGGTGTGCAATTTTGTTTTATGGCCGAAGTATTAAAGGAAGGTTACAACCGGGTGAATTTCTGATGAACGCACTTTGTTTTCCAAGCACTTAGCGATCCGTAGCTACAAGGTCAACCGCGCGTCAAAAGATGCCTTCGCGATGGCCGATGAATTTGGAATTCGTATCGGGGCTGTCGCTTTCGCGCGCGGCCGAACAGCCCTCATCCTAGCGGTAGCAGTGGCCGTGGACACCTACGCCCCACGCCACTATTCTTGATCTGCCAAAGGAGGCACCCGTGAAGCGCCTGAGGTTGTCGGTAGTCGCGCACTTTTGTATCGCAGCGCTTTTCACCACCTTTGCCATCCGGCGCGGATTCGAGCAGACATCAAACAACATGAGCCCGGGTGCTACATGGGAAAAGGTCGCCCCCGAATCCATCGGCTATTCTGCCGCGCGCCTGGATGCTCTTACCGCTTGGCTCAAGACAGGGTTTACCACGTCCATTATGGTCGCCGTCCACGGGAAAGTGCTCTATCAGTACGGAGACGTCACGCGCGTCAGTAAGATTGCGTCCGTGCGCAAAAGCATTCTCAGCATGCTGTATGGCAATTATATTTTGAGCGGGAAGATTGACATTGATAAAACTGTGAAGGATCTTGGCCTGGATGACAAGCAACCCTTTCTTCCCATCGAAGAACACGCCAAGCTGGTACACCTGCTCGCGGGACGCTCCGGCATTTACATCATTCCGGACAAACCCGACCTGCACAGCGCCGACTCCTATCAACTGCGGCGAGGAAGCGTGCTGCCCGGTACACGCTTCGCCTACAACGAATGGGATTTCAACGCCGCAGGAACCGCTTTCGAAAAGCTGACCGGCAAGAACATCTATGACGCGCTCGAATCGGATCTGGCCCGGCCCATCGGTATGCAGGACTTCGACCGTGCACGCCAGGTGAAGGTCAATAGTCTGCCCTTCTCTGTCCATCCTGAATATGCGATGTATCTCTCCACGCGAGACATGGCGCGGCTTGCCCAATTGATGCTGCGACAGGGTAACTGGAATGGCAAGCAACTCATTCCTGTCGATTGGGTCCACTATTCAACCACTTTGCTCACGCCATTTCAGGAGATGAATCCCTCCTGGTTGCAGGAGTACGCCCGCCCGGATCGCTGGGGTTTTGGGCTTACATGGTTCGTATGGGATGAACCAACCTTCCTCGACCACGATTGGACTGGCCCCATGCAGGGAGCCTTCATCGCCATGGGTGCCGGGGGGGCAATACATCGCTATCCTGCCCGCCGAAGATATGGTTATCGCTCACAAGGTCGACCTGGATTCCTATCGCGGGTCAGTGAGTCCCATGCAGTGGGACACGATTCTCGATATGGTGATCGGAGCCTCGTGCGAAGGCAACTGCCCGACTCCGAATTAGTGTTCCAGGAGCGCCCAAGCAGCTTTCCGGGGAAGTGAAATTCCGGCGGCCGAGGGTCTCTCCGCCTTTTGCGAACTGGGGGGCATTGCGCCAAGCACTTAGCGCTTGCGGTTTTTGTCGAGTCGCGCCAGTTCCCGGCCAAAAAGCGCATTGTTGGGAAAGTCCCGTTGCAGCCCCATCAGAAGTTCGCGCGCGTGCGGCACGTCTTTCTCGCGGACGTATGCGATGGCCAGCAGGATGCGCGCGAATGGGGCGAGCAGATGGCCTTGTGCCGCGGTCGTCTGGAGCTCGGCAATGCCGCCAGCCTTATCGCCCGAAACGCCGCCGAGGCGCACCAACCAGCGCACCGGAGCAGCCATCGATCCGATAATGTA
This sequence comes from uncultured Acidobacteriaceae bacterium, assembly GCA_963789205.1. Taxonomy (GTDB): domain Bacteria; phylum Acidobacteriota; class Terriglobia; order Terriglobales; family Acidobacteriaceae; genus Acidiflorens. The sequence continues at coordinate 577,816 of CAWBJV010000001.1, read as the reverse complement.
ACGGCTGATGCCGCCCGCCAAGTGAGCGTCGTAGCAACTGGGATCGACCGCGAGAAGTTGCTTGGACCATGCCGTTGCCTCCTTGGTGTAATGAAGTGCCGCCAAATTCCGCTTTTCGATGAGGGCGGCGAAGTCTGAGCGCAAGCCGGCGGCAAACGTCATCGCCAGAAGCGCGTCGCGATCTCGCGGGTCGCGGCTCAGACGGGACTTTGCCAGGTCTTCCGCACGGCTGAGCTGCTTGTCGAAACGTGTGCGTTCTCCCGGGTCGGCCTCATACTTCTTGCGTGCGCCGAAGACCGAGTCGTCTTCATAGAACTGCGCCTCCAGCACGCCCAGCCGGTTGAATTCGGAAAACAAGATGCCAGCGGCCTCGCTCGCCGGCCCCATGGGATTCTCAGGGTTCAGCTTTTCCCATGACTCGAATTCCTTTTGACCGCCGGTAAAATCCAGATCGTAGAGCCGCCGGAATCCATGATCAAGTCCCGCCGAGGGCAGGTCGGAAAAAGCCTGGGGCACAGTCATCAGCACGAAAGCGGCTGTAACCAACACTGCGACCTGTGCATCTCTCGTGTGAGGTTTGAGGCGGCGTAGAACCGTAATGAGACGTCCTGACATGTGTGTTGAGTTAGATGCGTCTTTCCACATTATCTGCATAAGCAGAGCACAAATCTACTTCTTCTGGCAAACTGCTTGGCGGTGACCTTTTGAACGATGAACTTCGTTATGCGCCGGGCTGGCCCGGAATCGAACCCCGCTGGACTTCGAGCGCCAAGACCGGCGTAGGTACTGCGCTGAGCATGCAGAGCAGGCTTTGGTTCACGCTAAGTCATGGCATTCTCAATGAGATCTATTTTCCCCGGGTGGACCAGGCCTGCACCCGCGATTTCGGCCTGATTGTCACTGACGGTCGCGAGTTCTTCGCCGAGGAGAAACGCCATTGTACCTTCCAGAATCTTCCCATCGAACCGGGAGTCCCTGCGTACGAACTGATTAACACAAGCGAGACGGGTCAGTTTCAGATCGAAAAGGAAGTGCTGACCGATCCGTGGCGAAATGTAGTATTGCAAAAAATTCGGTTTGTGCCGCTCCAGGGAGAGCTGGGCGATTACCGCCTGTATGCACTGCTGGCTCCCCACCTGGCTAATTTCGGATCAGGCAATGCCGGCTGGGTGGGCGATTACAAGGGAACGCCGATGCTTTTTGCCCAGCGCGACTCCTGCGCGCTCGCCCTGGCCTGTTCCGCGCCGCTGCCGAAGCGTTCCGTCGGATTTGCCGGCACATCGGATGGCTGGCAGGACTTGTCGCAAAATTTCCAGATGACCTGGGAGTACGACCGCGCGGAAAACGGAAACATCGCGCTGACCGCCGAAATCGACCTGGCCGCCTGCGACGGCGAGTTCGTCCTCGCACTCGGCTTTGGCGGAATCTGGGCGGAAGCCGGGCAGCAAGCGCTCTCTTCCCTGCTCACGTCTTATGCGACGACCCGCAAAGATTACGTCCTACACTGGCGGAACTGGCAGAGAACACTGAAGCAGCTCGACGAGAAGCCGCGGGAAAAGGATTTGTACCGGGCCAGCACGGCGGTTCTGCGTGTCCACGAATCCAAGGACTTCCTCGGCGGAATCATCGCCAGCCTCTCCATTCCCTGGGGCTTCAACAAGGGCGATGAGGACCTCGGCGGCTATCACCTTATCTGGCCGCGTGATCTGGTCGAAAGCGCTGGCGGATTGCTGGCCGCCGGCGCTCACGACGACGCTCTCCGCGTGTTGCACTATCTTGAGGCCACCCAGGAAGCCGGCGGCTACTGGGCGCAGAACATGTGGTTGGATGGGCGTCCGTACTGGGGCGGCTCGCAGATGGATGAGACCGCCTTTCCGATTCTGCTGGCCGACCTGCTGCGCCGCGAATCGCCCCGCTGCTTCGGTGAAACCGATCGCTGGTGGCCGATGGTGCGCAAAGCTGCCGCGTTCATCGTCGCCAATGGCCCCGTCACACAGCAGGATCGCTGGGAGGAAGACGGCGGCTATTCGCCGTTTACGCTGGCGGCCGAAGTCGCTGCCCTGCTGGTTGCCGCCGATCTCGCGGAGATGATGGGCCAGGCGCAACCCGCCGAATTTCTGCGCCAAATGGCCGACACATGGAATGACAACATCGAACGCTGGACCTACGCCGTGAACAGCGATCTCGCCCGGCAGCTTGGCGTAGAAGGCTACTATGTGCGCATCACGCCTGCGGACGGAGACGGAGCCGCCTCGCCCCTGCAAGGATTCGTTCCCATCAAAAATCGGATCATCTCGAATGCGCCCGCGGTGGAGATCGTCAGTCCCGATGCGCTGGCTCTGGTGCGCTTCGGCTTGCGCGCACCCGACGATCCTCGGATGGTCAACACGATCAAGGTCGTCGATGAACTGCTGCGCGTAAAACTTCCGCAGGGTCCGGGCTGGTACCGCTACAACGGCGACGGATACGGAGAGCACGAGGATGGATCTCCATACGACGGCACCGGGATTGGCCGACCCTGGCCGCTTCTGGCCGGTGAGCGAGCCCACTATGAACTGGCCGCTGGACGCGCCGCCTCCGCCGAGGCCTTGCTGGGCGTGATGGAAAATTCGACGGGAGCGAGCCGCCTGATTCCCGAGCAAGTATGGGACACAGCCGAGATCCCCGAGCGTGAGTTGTTCGCGGGGAAAGGGTCGGGGTCGGCGTGCCCGTTGGTCTGGGCTCACTCCGAATACATCAAGCTGCGGCGGTCTCTCGTCGACGGCAAGGTTTTCGATCAGCCGCCGCAAACCGTGGAACGCTATTTAATCAGAAAAATATCGGCGGAATACTTCAACTGGCGCTTCAATAATAAGCCGCGCACCCTACCCTGCGGAAAGAAGCTGCGCCTTCTGCTGATGGAACCAGCCATGGTGCACTGGAGCTTTGATGGCTGGCAAAGCACCCAAGACAGCAGCTCCAAAGAGAGCGGCTGGAACCTGCAACATGTCGATCTGCCAACAGAAACTCTCCCTGTAGGCCGCCAGATCATTTTCACGTTCTTCTGGAGGAACTCCGGTCGTTGGGAAGGGCGAGACTACCAGGTAACGGTCGAATAGCACGGAAGTCCGAAGCCGAAGCGCCACTGCTAAACTCTCCATACGCGAATCCAACCCGAGGCACCATGCGCACTCTTATCCCGTTTGTTATGGTCGTAGTAGTGACAACGACAATGACTGTCCTCGCAACATCACAGACTCTACCTGCACCCCAGGCCATCACTGACCCGAAGCTAATCACCTCCAAGCCCGACGCGCGCGTAGAGAAAAGTCTTTCCATCGAGAAGCTCTACATGACGCGCCAGGTCGGAGGTTCGACCTGGTCGCCGGATGGCTGGTCTCCGAATGGGACGACGGTCGCCTTCGTCAGCAACCTGAGCGGCCGCAATAATCTCTGGCTCGTCCCGTCCGAAGGTGGATGGCCGATGCAACTCACGGTCAGCGATCAGCGCCAGACCAGCCCAGCCTGGTCGCCGGACGGCAAGTGGATCGCCTACATGTCCGACTACGACGGCGACGAGCAATGGGACATTTTTCTCGTGTCGCCAAAAACTGGACAGGTCGTGAACCTCACCAACACGCGCGAGATCGCGGAGGAAAGTCCCGCCTGGTCGCCTGATGGCCGCTATCTCGCCTACATGGTCAAACCGAAAACGTCGTCCGTATTCGATATTGACGTCTACGACACAGTCTTGCGCGACGTGAAGCACCTGACCACTGGAACGGCCAAAGACCGCATGAACGTCGCGCCGATCTGGTCGAAGGACGGTAAGTTCATCGTCTACACGCAAGAGCAATCGAAAGGCACCGACTCGAATGTATTTCTAGTTGACGTCGCGAGCGCGCAAAGCACGCTGCTGACGCCGCACGATGGCGAACGCACTTACTCGGCTAATGACGTTTCGCCCGACGGCAAGAACCTTCTGATCACCTCCAATGCCGCAGACGGCTACGACAACGTCGGCCTGCTTGACATCGCGAGCAAGAAAATTCGCTGGCTCACGCAGGACAAGTGGGAAATTTCCGGCGAGAGCTTTTCTCCTGACGGCAAGTTTCTCACTTACAACGCAAACGTAGACGGCAACACCGACATCTACCTGTACGACGTAGCATCCGGAAAAGCGCACGCGCTTCCCTTGCCCAAAGGCGTGAACCACGTTGCGGGCAGGCCTTCGCCCTTCACTCGCGACAATTCCCGCCTGCTTTATTACCACACCGGCCCAACCGCTCCCGGCGATTTGTGGGTCTACAACCTCGCCGACGGCAAGTCGTTTCAACTGACACATTCGCTCGTAGGCGGAGTGCGATCCGAGGACATGGTCGAGCCTTACCTCGTCCACTATCCCAGTAAAGATGGTAAGTGGACCATCTCTGCGTTCGTCTATGTGCCCTACAACCTGCCGCGCAAAGCCGAGCACCCCGCGATCGTCTATGTTCACGGCGGTCCCACTGCGCAGACGATGAACACATTCAATCGTTTCGTCCAGTACATGGCGAACCAGGGATACATTGTGATCGCGCCCAACTATCGCGGATCTACCGGTTACGGAAAAGAATTCCAGCACGCCAATCTTTTCGATATGGGCGGCGGCGATTTGCAGGACGTCCTCGCGGCCGCCGACTGGATCAAACAGACCGGTTACGTCGATCCGAAAAAACTCATTCTGATGGGCGGCAGCTACGGTGGCTACATCACGATGATGGGCGTCAGCAAGGCTCCGGAGCTGTGGGCCGCGGGCGTTCCGATTGTGCCGTTCGTGAACTGGTTCACCGAGATTCAGAATGAAGATCCCGTCCTGCAGCAGTCGGATCTGGCGACCATGGGCGATCCCGAGAAAAATAAGGTGCTCTACGAGGATCGTTCCCCCATCAACTTCGTCGACAAGATCAAGGCGCCGCTGTATCTCTTAGCGGGAGGCCATGATCCCCGCTGCCCCAAGACCGAAGCGCAGCAGGTCGTGGATGCGATCAAGAAACGCGGCGGCGTGGTCGAATACAAAGTCTACGAGAACGAAGGCCACGGCTTCTCAAAGGTAGAAAATCAGATTGACGCATACAAGCGCGTGGCTGATTTTTTGATAGCCCACGTTCCGCCAGCAGATTGCAGCTGCTCGCTGAACGAGTAACCGCTTAGTTGACGGTGAACGTGATTTTGCTGGTGGCGGTGCCGTTGGGCGTGACGACGCTGACCTTCCCCGTCTTCGCGCCTGTGGGCACGACGGTCTGAATCAGGGTCGGAGAGGCCACGTTGAAGCTGGTCGCTTTCACCCCGCCGAAGGTGACCTTTTTCGCTCCCGCGAAGCCGCCGCCCACGATGTTAACCTGCGCACCCACATGGCCAGACGAAGGATCGAGATTGGTGATCACCGGGAGGATGCGCATGGCTCCCGCGCTTTGGATCTGCTGACCGGTTGCGAGAGTCGCAGTGATGAGGCCGTCGATCGCTGCGCTCGGCACCTCCGCGATAAGATAGGTGTCGGAACCGGGCTGGAATTGTGCCTGAATCCCAGCGAAGGTGATGCTGCTGACCTCGTTCATGTTGTTGCCCAGAATCTCCACCGGTTGGCCGGGCTTGACCCAGACCGGACCCTCGACTATGAGGATGAGGATTCGGTTCGAGGGAGTCAGGCTGTAGAAGTTTCCAGCTGGAGCGGAATTACCCGAAGGGTTAGTGACCCCGTAAAATGCGCCATTGGTGTGCTGCACGAGGGTTGCGAGGGGCGAAGGACCCGAATCCAGGTTACCGGGGAAATCAAATAACTTGGTAAAGAATCCGCCCTTGGTTATCTGGAAGAGGGTACCGTTGCCATTGGCCCCGCCGAGCGAGTTCGCGCCATAGAGGTTTCCATCTGAAGCCGCGAGCAGGCCCGCCACCGGACCACCCCCGTCATTATTCAATCTATACCCGCCGCCACTGTAAGCGTCAAAACTGTGTAGGGCCGTGAAGGTGCCTGCCAGCGTCAGTTTAAAGACCATCCCGGAGTTATTGGCGCCACCATCGTGAGTAGTACCGTACAGATTTCCGTCCGAAGCCTGGGTGAGAGGACTGTCGGGGAAGGCGCCGTCGCTTCCCGTGCCGGTAAAGTTGTGAATTACCTTGATGGCGCCAGCCGTCGTCATGCGGAATACTGTGCCTGGGCCAGAGCCTCCTGGTCCGCCGTTGAACGTGGTTCCGTAGAGATTGCCGTCCGATGCCAGTAAAAGCGGGTCGAATGTAAAGCCAGGGGTGTTGTTGGGCAGTTGCTTAAAAGTTCCAGCCGGAAGCGTTATGCGATAGGTTTTCCCGGAGTAGGTCGCCCCGTAGAGATTGCCATCCTTGGCCTCAACCGGAGCAGCCTCCGGAGTATCTCCGTCAGTGTAAGTAAAGGAATGCAACACGGTGAAACTGGCCGGAGGGGTGAAGCGAAACACGGTACCATACCCCTTCGCTCCCCCGGACGTTGTAGTGCCGTAGAACTTGCCATCGGATGCGAGCGTCAGGGCTGCGATTGGGTTCGAACCATTTGTCCCATCGAATTGCCAGAGATCAGTGTATGCGCCCGAAGGTGTCACCACGAAGATCGTGCCGAACCCATTAGAGCCGCCGTTCTCGGTTGTTCCGTAGAAGTTGCCATCGGCACCCTGTGTCAATTGACCAGAGTCAAACGGATCACATCCGCCCGTGCTGCAGTTAAAGTCATACAAGTCCTGGTAGGTTTGGGAACGGAGCGGAGCGGCAGCAATCGTCAATAGCAAAGCGCAGGAAAACGCTAGTCGGCGCGAACCGAGCCAGGTGGTTTTCAGAATATCAAGAATTCCTGTATGCGACATAAGTCCGCTTCTCCATTTGGGCTGTGCTGAAATGGTGCCACGCCAATCAATGTGATCGTGATCCCGATTGCTCAAGGCGTCCATGGAGCCGACCTGAAGCTGTCTGAATTGATCTGAAGAATGCGGGAACTCTTGCCTTGTGAAATGAAGTCTCGTAGCGGATCCGCGCGATCACGGCCGTCGAATCCAACCCTTGCGCAGAGAATAGGGCACCCTCGAATAGTTGACTCACAGATGCATCCGCGCCGCATGCCGCTTCTTGGCCGCTTCCAGTCGCAGCATCAGCATGTAGAGGACGATCCCCACATTGATGACAAGAATCAGAAGTTGAAACCAGCCTGGCCGCCGCGACAGGTCGGCTACCTCGAATGGGATGTAGATGGAGCCCGAGGCGATCGCCATCCACTCCGCCCACGGGCGTGTATACCACAGGCCGTAGGCCTCGACGAATCGGATGATCACATAGACCGACGCGACCACGGCGATCTTCCACAGGCGAACGTCGCTGACCCGGTACACCAGGTCGATAAAGACTCCAACGTAGTGGTTGAGAGGGTTAACGTGGAAAAATTCCAAAAAGCTTTCGGCTATTCCCCAGATATCCATGCGCCGCATGGAGAACACGCCGAGACCCGCGAGAACGACGACGATCCCTTTTGTAAACTCAACCGTGGCGACGGTGCGCACGCCTTTGATGTGCGCGGGATCGTCGATTACGAGATGCGGGATTTTGGGAAGCGGGATTCTGGGACGCATTTGCGACTCAAAATTCTCATGCGGTCCGAGACGGGGCAAGCCCCGTCTCTACGCGAGTTTTTCTTTCGATTCTCAAGTCTGCTGGCGGACGGCGGCGCGCAACCCCTCTGCGATTTCCAGAGCGGCTTTGTGGGCGACTTCACCCTGGGTGACTTCGAACGAGATTGCTCCAACGCGGGCGTGTCCGCCACCGCCGTAGCGCTCGCAGATTCTGGCTAGATTGACGGTGGGCGGGCGTTTCGACCACGGGTTCGATCCGACCGAAACCTTTACCCGGAACGAACTCTTGCTGACGCCGATGCTGTAAATCGAATCGGGATGAAGATAGTACGGAATGAATTTGTTGTAACCCTCGAGTTCGAGGTCGGTGATGTCGAAAAAAATCGTGCCATCTTTTTCTACGCTGCGCTGCCGCAAAATTTCGATGGAACGCTGGTGGCGTTCGAGCAGCGGCGGCAAGACGGCGGCGACGAAAGGCTCTTCAAGAATACTGGCAAGAGATTGGTAGGCGAGCAGCGGAATCATGGTCTTGACGAAGTCACGATCGGTAGCGGATTCGATGGCCATGGTCAGCTTCATCGCTGGAGCTTTCATCTCCACCGCCGACTTCGCGTCTTCGTACATGGCGCCGTCGACGATGTCGGTCCACTGGACCAACTCCGCCACCGGACTCGGATCGAAGCCGAAGCGCTCTTTTGCGATCATTGCAATAAAGCTGGTGCAGGATTTGAAATCCGGATCGTAGAATTTGCGGTTGCTCTGATCCTGCTCGAAGTGGGCGGCATCGGCCGGGGAAAGAAAAGCGCTTTCGTGGTGATCGAACCACCAGGTGATTTTCGGCGAACTGGAATACTTGAAATCGACGATGGCATTCTCGTCGCCGTCAAACTGCTTCTCGTCGAAAAGAGAGCCCGCGCGATGCAGCAGGCCGGAGTAAACGAAGTCCACATCGCTGCGGATTCGTTCCCGGTAGAAACGGGAGAACAGGGCTGCCGAGGAAGCCCCGTCAAAACACTTGTCGTGATAAAAGACCCGTACTCGCAAATTGGCTCCCTTACCCGTTTCTCCGGGCGTGTAGTGAAAAACAAATAGAGTTGCTGGTTTGGAGGCTTATGTCAAGGCGGATGTTGGGGAGGGTCCTAAGTCACAAGCCATCTCAGCGGGAGCCTCAGCGGCTAAAGCCGTCGGAATTGAGCGCTTAGATCGCAGCGGTAAACCGCTGCGCCACCCAAAATCAAATGCAACACCGCGGTGAACCGCTGCGCCACCCAAAATCAAACGCAACGATCACTTTCTCCTGCGCCGTATCTTAAAGTCGAAGCTGACCACTCCGTTCTGGTCGCGCAACGCCACGATGGAAATAGTCCGCGTGATGTTGTACTCCACCTGGATGATCTGCTGACTGGACACAGAGACGTTGGTGCTGTAGGTGACGGTGAGATTGCTGGCCACCTGCTGCTCGACCGTGACCTGCGGCCCACGAACCACGTTGGTTTCGCTGGCCAGTCCCTGGGGATCGATCTTGACGCGGCTCGCTCCGAACAGACGTTGCAGGCGGCTGTTGACGGTGCTGTTGAGAGCTTGATTGATGAGCAGGTTGGAGGCCTCTCCGCCAAATCCAAAAGATCCGCTCGATCCCGCGGCAGCCGACTCTTCCCGCGTGCGGCCGAGAGCCAACAGGGCAATGACGTCGGCTTCGGGAAGCTGAGGCTCGGACTGCCAGGTAACTTTCAAGCCGTTGGCAACGCTGGCGTCACCGCGGAATTGCACGGTGATGTCGTAGTCGCGCACTCGCGTGGTCGCCTGCAGATCGATGATCGGCTGAGTCTTGGCCGGATTGGCGAAAGTAACATCGCCGCGTTCGAGGCGGTACTTGTTCCCGTTGAAAGAGATATCTCCTTCCAGAACTTCCACCCGTCCGAGAATTGCCGGACGGTCGGCGGTACCGCGCACTCTGAGGTCTGCGTTGCCGGAGAGCCTGGCGATGGCCGTTTGCATCTCCAGTTCAGGAGTTGTCACCACATGAACATCGAGCTTGAGGCGACTCTGCAGACTATCGTTCTGCGTCAGGACGGTCGCCTGCCTGCTCTTCTCGATATAAGCTCCGAAGTCAAATCCTGGAGTGACGGCGAGCTTGGTGACCACCACATCCCCGCTGAGCAGAGCGGAATTCGCATTGCCGGTGAGCCGGAGGTCCGCGTTCGCGGTGGAACTTACTCCTGGAGGATAGCGCAGGCGAACACCACGGGCAGTCGCGCCGAAATCGAGGAGGAGCACGCCGCTGTGGTAGGTCGCGGCGCCGGTCAGCGCCACAGTGCCCCCACCGGTGGTGCCGAGGAGGCTCTCGATCTGGATGCGATCGCTATCGAACAACAGGACGCCGTTCAGGTCGCTGAGGCCACTGGGAAAATCATTGTGACTAACATAGGTGTTCTTGACTTCCAGACGTCCTTGCAGCACGGGCTGCGAGAGCGTACCGCCCGCGTTGAGGTTTACGCCCAGAGTGCCGCGCGCCAGGATTTTGGGGTTGAGCGACTTCCAAAGCATCATGTTGACCGAGCCGTCCAGACGGAGATCGAGCTCTTTAGCGCCAGCCAAATGCGCCCGGCCATGGGCGGTGAAATCGGTTCCGCTTCCTGCAAGGTGGAGGTTCTCGACCAGCACGACTTGATTTGCGACCTCGAAGCGAATGGGATCCACATTTTGTATCGGCTGGTGCGCGACCTCGAAGCTCAAGGACTGGAGCTCAGCGACCGCCTTTAAGTCGCGCGGAGTGCGCAGGGGACCGCGAACGTGGAGCGTGCCCTCCAGAAGAGAGTGCCCCGTGATCTTTTCCGGGAGGTAAATGCGAAGCAGCGAATCGGCGTCCAGCTGATGGAAGACCAGGTTCAGATCGGCAGGAAAGTCATGCTCTAATCCGACACTGCCCTGAATGGTTAAGTCGGCTTTACCGAAATCTGAGTGGGCATTGAGATCGAGCAGTCGTCCGTGAGTGACCGCGTCGACGTAGAAATCTCCGGCGCGCTCCTTATCCAGCGCGAGATCCTTAAGATGGACGTGCGCTTCAATCGAAGGCTGCTCGGAAGTGCCGCTGGCTCGCACCGTGAAATCGGCGACGCCATCGGCCGTGAATCGGTTGCCCTGCAAGCGCGGGAAGCGGGCGAGATCGAGGTTGCGTCCGGAAAGATTCAGGCGAAATTGAGTATTCGACCTGCCAGCCGTCGACTTGCCGAGGTTCGACGTACTGACTGCGGCGCTCCCGGAAAGTGGAGCATCGTAGGCGCTGGCATCGATGTTATTGAACTGAAGCTCGCCATCGGCGAGGCGGAGATCGCTCTTCAACAAAGGCACGCCTACTCCATAGGCCATTCCATTGTGAATCTCGAGGTGACCATCGCCATGAGGATTGGCGCGCGTGCCCGAAATGGTGGCGGACATATTCAGAGTGCCGGCGAAGGGACGAGCGACTCCGGCCAATTGCGCCAGCTCCGCCACGTCGGCGTTGCTGGCGTCAAAGTGCAGAGTGAAAGGAGCGCTCTCCGGAAGTCTACCGTCCATCAGCGTGGCACTGGCGTCGAAGCGCGCCGTGGTGTGGCCATGGATGAACGAGCCATTGTGCGCGGCGAAATGACTGCTGGAGTATTGGATGGCGGTAGAGAGTGCGTCCCAGTGAACAGCTCGAGCGGCGACACGTTCGGTCGCTGGCAAGACAGTGTCAAAGTCGTAGACTTCGAGATTTCCGCTGACCGAAAGCGCGGAGAGTTTACCGCTGGCATTGCCGGTTAGGCTCGCCCAGCCGTGGACAGCAAAGGGCAAGTACGGTGCTCCGTAGACCCCTTCGAGCAGCGGTGCCCATTCACGAAGGTTATGGCTGGTGAACGAGAATCGCAGCGCTGAGGTCGCGGCGGGATTGCCTGCAGCCGTGATTTCAGAGGCTGGCGTCGTCAGATGAAGTTCGGTCATGTCTAATTCGTCGCGCGAGCCGCGATAGATGCCATCAATCTTGCCGCGAACAGGGATCTCGCTCGGCGTCGGATTTAGCGGCGGCGTGATACTTAGGCTCAGGCGAGTTTCCGCATCCCGGATCGAGCCCACCCAGAGCATGTCAACATTGCCGCTCGCGCGTCCGGAGAGGGCGAGACGATCCAGCGGGAGTCTTTTTGAGCTCAGCACTTGCAGGCCGGGAAGCAGCGGGAAGCCCGTCAATTGCAGGCGCACCGAGCCCCGCTGAAGGCTTCCGGGCGGGACTCGTCCGATCACATGGCGCCGCCTTGGGACGGGCGATGGTTCGAGTGAGCTTTGGAGCGAACTCTGCCAGTTCGTCACATCGGCATCGCCCAGCAGGTCGCCACCGAGCAGGTTCGCCTTGATCGAGAAGATGTGGAAGCGCGCCGGAGTGATTGAGAACCCTGCGGCGGCGCGGCCGTTTCGCATCGACAGTTTCCCGTTCGACCATTCGATGTCTTTCGCTTGCACGGTTCCCTGGGTGGAAAAATCCTGCAGGCTCCAGGAACCTTTGCCCTCGAACTGGACCCTACCTCTGCGAACTTGCGCCTGCCGTGCCAGCGAAGCGAGTTCGCCGAGATCCGCGACCCCGTGATAATCGCCGCTCAGCCGGGGATTGTGAAAGTCTTGCAAGTGGCCTGCGAAGTGAATTTCAGATTTTCCGGAAGTCATCGTCAAATTGCTGATGTCGGCGCGCCCGCGGCTGAGAACCAACGAAGTATCGCCCCGCCATGAAAAGGAGGGATACTGCTTGAACCGCGTGGCGACGCTTCCCGCGAGGAGATGGGCTTCATATTGCCGCCGGAGCAAGGAGTAGTTCAAAAGCAGCGCCACGTCGCGGGCCTCAAAATCGAACGGCATTTTCTTGTCTTCCCAGAGAAGCTCGCCCCGCTGCACCTCGATGCGCGAAACCGAAAACGAGATGAGTTGCTCCACCGGCCCCTGGCTGGGGGAAAGGCTTATGGGCGGCGCGGGGACGTTGGTGGCGCCATTGGGATAGACGATGACGTGGGCGACGGGATGCTCGAGGACCAGAGAATGCAATCCGATCGTGGTGCTGAGCAGCGAAATGATTTTCAGCTCCGCCTGCACGCGGTCGACCCGGAAAAATGGGATCTGATCCTTGGCTTCGCGACCGTGGATGGTGAGGTTGCGACCATCTACACGCAGGCGGAAAGGGATAGTGTGAAATTCGCCAAGTTCGACGCGGCCTCCCGTGACTCTCTCAAGCGATGCGATCACTCGGCGGCGGATCGTCTGCTGAAACGAATCCGTGGTGACGTACCAGCCGATCAGGCCGAATCCAATCAGGGTGAAAACGCAAAACAACACAAGAAGTTTCCACAGAATGCGCCGGCGCTCAGGGGGAGGCAGCTCGATCGATGGCTCGGCCGAGGACTCGATCGATTGATCGGTCGATTGGTCGGTCACGGGGTCCGCTCTCCGGCGCTGGATTCAGGCGTCAAGATATGGCTCCCAGAGCGCAGATTTACCAGCCACGCAGAGAGCAGTTCGTTCATTTTTCGCTCGGCCAGCAAGTCCTTGATTTGGCCAAAGACTTCGGTCAACGGGGCTGCGGGGCTGCCGGCCCGTTTCATGTCCGGCAGCAACTGATCATGGTAGTAGGTCTCCACCGCCCTCTGATCGATCTGGATCGAGGGCTGAAGATGGTCTTCAACGAGCTTCATCAGCTGGATCTGGTCGCCCACGCTTTTCTCCAGCGACTTTTGCGTGAGCCCATAACGTTGCAGGGTGGCGCGCCATCCCTCGTCGGTGGCACACTCCAGATGGAGCTTGCGGAGTTCCGCAACGCGGGCAGCGACCAGTTCGGCGGGAGCGGGTTGAGATGGCCGAACCTGTTCTCGCAACAATTGCTGATCGATCAGGCGATCGAGGGCTGCATTGCTCTCGGCCGAGGTGAACGAGTCCGGATCGCGGGTATTCGAAAAGGCCTCGATGGCTACTTCCTGCTCCCAATCGCTCTGCAAAATCACGTGGCCGTTAACGCTGGTGACTACACGATCGACGATCTGACCGCCTACCGACGAGAGCGCCAGCGCCATGATTAGCGCTAGCGCAATAACGCAATGTTTCCCGAGTTTGACCATTCGGACTTTCATCAGAAAGACTGCCCGACACTGAACGAGAAGTTAAAATGCCCGGCACGTTGGAAACCAAACTGCCCGACAGAATGCCCAGTCACGGTGTTGGTCGTAATGTTCGTGTAGCTGGGAAAGTACGGTGGACTTAAATTGTATCCGAAGTCAAAGCGCAAGGGCCCGATAGGCGTCTGATAGCGCACTCCCATGCCAATGGCGTGCGAGGCATAGTTGTAATTGCACTTCAGGTGCGTAACCTCCTGAAAACAGAACTCCTGGTTGGGCTGGTGGAAGCGCCCCAGGCTGGAAAGCATTTCCTGGGGCCGGGCAAACACGTTACCCATATCGTGAAAAATCGAAAAGCCGATATTATCCAGAAGGTAGGGCACAGTAACGTTTGGAAAACGCATCTCCAGATTGTTGAGGAACACAGCGCTGCCACCGACGGGAAATCCGGTGAAGGGGTCGCGTGGTCCTGCCTGATTCAACCCAAATCCGCGGTGGGAGTTGCCTCCACCGCTGAAGAAACGTTCCGGCAGAGGAACAAGAGTCTGACTGGGGGTTGCGGTTTGCGAGGGGTCGAGCAGAACCGTGCTTCCGAAAGGGTTCTCTATCCCGACGCTAGTGGACCGGGCGAAGACGAATCCTTGTCTCGTGCTGCGATTTCGAAAAAACGTGTGATAGGTGGAATTCTTGACCAGCAGTCGGCTGAAGTCGGCCTCGGAGCCGAAGTAACTCGAAGCGACGCCGCCTTCGACGGTGGTGTAGTTGCCGCGCGTGCTTTCGAGATCGCTATCGCGCCGGTTGCGGACATAGAGAAAATTAGGAATTCCTACCCGGGTCGGCTTCGAGAGGAGCGGAATGAGATTGTCGGTGACCTGAACGCTGGTCGCCTGTACGCGGCGGTAACTGAAACGGTAGGAGAGAGTCGTTAGTTCGCGGCCAGTCGTCGCGTCTCGTTTCAACGCTTGCATGACTTGCAAAGTGCCCTCCAGACGTTTGGAGGTAAAGGTAGATACGTCCACGGTGTTGTCGTAAAGCGTAGTGGCAGTGAAACGAAGGTCTTCCCGGTTCAGCAGTTTGGGAATGTCGTAACTGATAAGCCCTCTCTGTTGCAGGCGGCTGACATTGGTCTTCATGGTGAGGGTCTGGTGGCGGCCGCCCATATTGATGCGGCTGACGCCGAACGACACTCTAGGACTGACGCCGGTCTGCCCGAGTGGCTGGTTGGTCCCGAACGAGGGCTGTCCGGTCTGGAATTCGATGCCAACGCCGTAATCGAAAGTGTAGCGATCTGCTTCGCGCGCCGTGACGAGCACGTTCTTGCGCGACTCGGTGCCCTCCGGATTCTGGATGGCCGTGTCCACTTGCTTAAAAAGGCCCAGATCGTAGAGGCGGTGCTGGCTCTCCAGCATGTCTTTTTGGCTCAGCGGCCCGCCCGGTTGGACCCGCACTTCCCGGCGGGCAACTCCGAAGCGGGTGTAGTGCAGCCCATCGAGAAAGAGTTGATCGACAAAAAACTGCTCGCCTTCATGAATCGTGAAGGTCACACCGACGCGCGGCAGGTTATCCGTTGACGGAACAGGAACGTAGGCCACGTCGACGGTGGCATTGGGGAAACCACTATCGAAATATTTTCCCAGAATCGTGTCGCGGTCATCCGCCAGACCCGATTCGTCAAAGCCCTGTCCTTCGGCAGTGGGAATTTCGGGAAGCTGTTCTTGGGGAAGCGTGTAACTGCCCTCGATGCGGACCCATGCCACGCGTGTCTGCAAGCCCTCTTTGATGGCGATCTCGATGGCAAGTTGCGACGGATCACCCTGGTACTTTTCAACCAGCTTGCTGGTGACTTCGGCCTGCCGGAAGCCACTCGCCCGGTAGAGAGCCTGGATACTCCGCACATCCTCTTCGAGGAATACTTCGCTGTAGCGCCCGTGACTGAACAGGCGGCCCGCGGAGTGATTCTGCATGCGCGAGCGAATCAGATCGTCGTCAAAATATCGATTGCCACGAATACGAATAGCGGCGAGTTTGTGTCGGTCCCCGGGATTGACGGCATATACCACCTGCAGACTCTTGCCGTCCGGCGCGGTATTCTGGCTGACGCTAACCGTGGCCTCGAAGTAGCCAAGGGTCTGAAGATGGTTCGTGATGTTGCGCCGTCCTTCGTTGAGTAGGTCGTCGTCAACCGCGCCTTCTTCGTAGATCGGCACCAGCTTCCGCAGCGTGCGCTGGCTGAGTTTGAAACCCTCGGCAGCGATCTGCACCACCGGACCGCGCTCCACCTTGAACACGTAGTCCACAGTATTGAGTTCCGAATGGTAGGTGCGGTTGGCCACCGAGACCTGGGCGAGCAAACGATCCTGCTTCTGATAGCGAGCGCGAATTCGTTGTAAAGCGCGTGTAATACGGCTCGAGATGACCGGGTCGCCGGAATGCAGCTTGGCAATCTCTCTGATCTCTGCGATGGGATAGCCGGCATCGCCTTCCAGCTTTATCTCTCCGACTACGGCACGTGGCCCGGAGACGACGTGGAAGGTCATGTTGACCTGGTGTTGCTGCTGGTCGCGCTCTTCGGAGATGGTCACTCTCGATTGGTGGAATCCATTTTCTTCCAAAACTCGCTGGATGCCTGCCAGAGCACGATCGATTTTCTCCCGCGCGTAGAGTTCACCCAGTTGCAAGCGGGTGGCGCTTGTCAATTGGTTCGCGGAGGGATTGGAGGAAACGCCTTCAATGGTCAGCATGCCCACGAAAAAATTGGCGGTCGTCAAAAAGCGCAGGCTGACGCCGGCGGTTTCGGTGCGATCCGCTTCGGCCTGAATATCGGCAAACCGTCCGGTGGCAAAAAGAGCCTGCATGGCGTCGTGCAGTGCTTCGCGGGTGAGTGGTTCGCCGATCTTGAGCGGCGTGGCCGCCAGCAACGTAGCCGCCTCTTCCGGCGGAACGCCCGGCAACTCGATCTGATCAATCGCTAAGCCGAGGTAGGGTGTGATGGTTCCGAACTTGGCTTCGGACCTGGTTCCAGACTTGGCTTCTAAATTTGTGCCGGACTGAGAGGACGATTCCAGAGGTTGTTGCGGCGCTGGGGATGAACTCTGCGCCCAGCTTGCCCCGTTGGACACTACCAACAGAAAGACCAACACAAATCGGACGCCGCTTACGGCGAATCCGAAGTTGCTATGGCCGCAGGAAGCTGCCGAGCTGTTTTCCCCTTGCACCCTTCGACTTCGCTCAGGTCGGATTCGCGAGGGCGACCGTCCCCCTCCAAGCAATCCCTCCCGAAATTCACGCTGCTTAACCATGAAACGCTTCGGGTTCGATGACTCGCCAAACGCCACGCGTTGCTCGCTAAAAGAAAGTTGACGACCGCGCACCTATAATACTGGTTTGAAAGCTGGGGAAAGGTAATCGCTGAGGTTATTGCTTTGGAAATGGACGTGAACGACCGATACTCGCGGCAGGTGTTGTTTAGGGAGATCGGAGCGGAGGGACAGAAAAAGCTGTCGCAGTCCCGCGTGGTGATCGTCGGATGCGGCGCTACCGGTTCTGCCCTCGCCTCGTTGCTGGCGCGTTCGGGCATCGGGACGCTGCGAATTCTCGACCGCGATTATGTCGAACCGAGCAACCTGCAGCGGCAGGCTTTGTTCGACGAAAATGACGCGCGCGAATCGGTGCCCAAAGCAATCGCGGCGGCGCAGCAAATCGCGCGCTTCAATTCGCAGATCGTTGTCGAGCCCCTGGTCGCCGACCTGACCCCGGCGAATATTAATTCCCTGCTCGGCGGCTGCGACCTGATCATGGATGGTACCGACAATTTCGAAACCCGCTACCTGATTAACGATTATGCGCTGAAAAACTCCGTGGCCTGGATTTACGCGGCGGCGGTCGGCAGTTATGCCGTGACCATGAACATCCTGCCCGGCGAGACGGCATGCCTGGCCTGCATCTTTCCAGAATCTCCCCGTGGGACCGTGGAGACTTGTGAGACCGCCGGCATTCTGAATTCTGCGGTGAATCTGGTGGCGTCGATTGCGGCGACCGAGGCGCTGAAGTTTCTGGTGGGCGCGCGTTTGAAAATGCGGCGGACGCTGCTTTCCTGGGATGTCTGGACGAACGAAAGGGCGGAGTTGGCGGCGACCCGTTCTCGGGCAGGTTGCCGAGCCTGCCTGGGAGACTTTGTTCATCTGGCGAGTGAAGGACGGCCTCACATTACATTATGTGGCAGGAATTCCGTACAGATCCATGAGCGGCAGAGGGCGGTGGACTTTGTGGAACTGAGCTCTCGCCTTCAGCCTCACGGCAACGTCCGCCACAACGAGTTTGTGTTGAAGTTCTGGCGCGCGCCGTACGAAATCACGCTGTTTCCCGACGGCAGGGCGATCATTAAGGGAACGACTGACACGGCTGTGGCGCGCAGTCTGTATGCCCGGTATATAGGCAGCTGACTTTGACCGCATTACGGGCCCTCCCTTCTCCAGATTCGAGGTGGCCGGGCGGGGACGCCCGGCGCTCCACCGGAAGCTGCGCTAATCGATTGCAGGTTGTGCGCACGAGTTTTCACCAGCGTCGATGATGGGCCTCGTCCGAATCTCAGTTGTTTAGCCGAGAGCGCCGCGAATCTCCGAACATCCTGGCTTCTTCGGCCCAGCCGGAACTGGCCAGCAAACTGCACTTAGAGCAGGGATGTGGTAGTCCCTAGTGGAGGCAGTATGCGACCCTGTTTGGTTCTGATGGCGGTAGTTTTGTTGGCAGTAGCGGCTTTTGCGCAACAGCCCTTTCCTCACCCAGGTTACAGCCCTTGCTTTTACGGATGCGGGCCGTTTGTCCCGCTTGTAACCACCCCTGAGATATCTCTGGAACAGTTTTCGCCGAATCCGGTGGGCGCGAGCAATGCCACGACGGGATTAATTGCCGGCGCGACCAACTCGACGCTTTCGCAGATTCAGGGATCGACGAGCTCGGTTTACACCGTGCCCGTGTGGTACCAGGGCGGCGATGCTCCGCTGATCACGCCAGGGGTTCACTTGTATCCCGAGATAATTGGACGAGAAGGGCATCCTATGCACGGCCCTATGCACGACGCGATGCACGAAGAACGCCAGCATGAAGAGCTTAGAGAAGAGCGTAGACATGAAGAGCGTTCGCATGCAGAACGTTCGCGCGCAGAAGAGGGTCGACGCGAAGAAGCTCGCGCCGGCTGGACGTATTTGACAGGCCCTAGCCCGGCGGCCGCCGCGAATGAATCGAAGGGCGTCAGAAAAGCGGGCCACGTCTATACCAATGATGACGTCACGCGCCAGAATGACAAGAACGGCACTGTGAAATACGACGACAAGACGGAAAAGATCTAAGGGCGGCTTTCGCTTTTGGCTTTTGGCTCTCGGTCGCGGCGGCGGGTTGCTGCGATCGAGAGTCGTTGTTTTTTGTGGCGGCTGATCCGCGTCCGCTCGAAAATCAGACATTCTCGATCCAATCTGCTATCTTCGTCCGGTTGATTCTCTCCATACATACCATGCAGGCGCGATTGCGCGCCGAGGATGAGTGTCTTCATGCCTGAGCTTGCTCGACCGGAACCGTCTCGTCTTTATCGCTGGGCCGTGCTGCTGTTCGTCAGCCTGGCGATGGGCGGCAATTACTACATTTACGACAGCATCAACCCGCTGGAACGCATTTTCATCGACACGCTGCATTTCTCGGCGACGGCATTCGGGTGGCTGAACGCGTCGTATAGCGTGGCTGCGGTTGCGACTCTGCTGATCGGCGGCATCATTATTGATCGCATCGGCACCAAAAAGGCGATTACGTTCTTTGCTACGCTTTGCCTGTTGGGAGCCGCGCTTACCGCCGCGCGTGGTCAGCCCGGTGTGATGATCGCCGGCCGCACCGTGCTTGGTCTGGGCGCCGAGTCCATGATCGTTGCGGTCACGACCGTGCTTGCCAAGTGGTTTAAGGGCAAAGAGCTGAGCTTCGCGTTCGGGATCAACCTTCTGATTGCCCGACTGGCTTCGGTGGCGGCTGACAACTCGCCGACCTGGGCGAATAGGGCGTTTTATCCCAATGGCCCCGCCGGCGAACCAAGCTGGCAGGGACCGCTTTTGATAGCAGTGGGCGCCGGGGTGCTCGCCGTGGTTTGCTCGGTTATCTACTGGGTTCTTGAAAACCGGGCAGAAGGACGGTACGAACTTGGACAGGCCGGTTCGATCGACAAGCTGGAGTTCGGTCAGATTTTCCGTTTCAACTCTTCCTACTGGCTGGTCGTCGGACTCTGCTTCACCTTCTACTCTGCCATCTTTCCGTTCCGGACATTCGCCATCGATCTCTTCACCAATAAAATTCTGGCGACCCATGGCGGCATAAGCGCATCGGAAGCGATGCGAGTACTCGCCCATGAGAGGGCTGGATTCTTCAACAGCCTGCTACCCCTTTCGGCCATGATCGCGACCCCACTTTTCGGACTATTGGCTGACAAGATCGGGAAACGAGCGTTTTTGATGATGTTCGGCTCGATCCTGCTGATGCCGGTTTATTTGATGATGGGATACACGAATATTTCGCTCTATGTGCCTGTGTGCATGATGGGAATAGCGTTCTCGCTGATTCCGGCGGTTATGTGGCCGTCAGTCGCCTATATCGTGGACCAGAACCGGTTGGGCACCGCCTATGCCTTGATGACACTGATCCAGCAGATCGGCTTTTTCATCCTGAACCTGCTGATTGGCAAGGCCAACGACTACGCCCATGCCGGTCTGGAGAATCCGGGAGGATACGGGTTGGGCATGTGGATCTTCTCGATCCTTGGATTTGTCGGGCTTACGTTCGCCATTTTGCTGCGGATTCGCGAAACCGGCCCACGCGGGCATGGGCTGGAGACGATCACGGCGAAGGCCTAGCAGGCTTTCCCGTAGAGACGCGGCTTGCCGCGTCTCCTGCCGCGAGTGCGATGGTGCAGGCAAGACGGGGCAAGCCCCGTCTCTACGGGAGGGCGGCAGGATGGGTGGGGCGTTACGAAAGTGATTTTTGTGTCTGGCTAGCGCGGTACTTTGGCGGGATGGATTATCCGGCAAGCTACTGTTTTTGGTATTCTGGCAGCTTAGGAACGGTCGAGAGCGATTCCGCAACTTCCTCGGCAAATTTGTACAACGAAAAGAGTTTGAAGCCGCATCTGAAGCACTAGCGGCCGGAAAAGGCGACTTGACCGACCCGAAGCAACGAATCACCGAATCAGAAGCCATTGAGCAGGCGAAGCAGGGCCAAGAAGCAGCATTCGAAGTCTTGTATCACCTGCACAAACGCCGAGTGTACTCGCTATGTTTGCGCATGGTTTCCAATCCCGCGCAGGCCGAAGACCTGGCTCAAGAAGCATTTCTTCAGCTATTTCGCAAGATCGGCACCTTTCGCGGCGAGTCTGCCTTCTCCACCTGGCTGCATCGTATGACGGTCAATGTTGTCCTGATGCAACTGCGCAAGAAGGGCCTGCCGGTGGTGTCGCTCGAAGAGACTCTGGAAGCGGACGACGAAGCTCCCAGGAAAGAATTCGGTACCAAGGATTTGAAGCTGACCGGGTCCATTGATCGGCTGCAATTGCAGCGGGCGATTGACCGGCTGCCGCCGGGGTATAGAACGGTTTTTGTGTTGCACGATGTGGAGGGATTCGAGCATAACGAAATTGCCCAAATCGTGGGATGTTCGATTGGCAACAGCAAGTCGCAGCTCCACAAGGCACGATTGAAGCTGCGGGATTATCTGAAGTTCATGAGAGCCGAAAAGGCCAAGACTGGGTAACGTAATTGCGGTATTGGGGAGAGAGTTGGCTATGACGTGTTCAGAGGTTCAGCGAGTACTGCCGGAGTTCCTCGACGACGCTCCGGACGTTGCCATTCACACGGATTTTGAGGCTCATCTGAAGTCCTGTCCAGATTGCTCGGATCTGGTTTCGGACCTGAAGCTGATCTCAAGCGAAGCCCGGCAACTGGCGACGTCCGAAGAACCGGCGCCGAGGGTATGGGCGCGAATTGCCGACGAATTGCGCGCCGAAGGGCTGATCCGCGAGCCCGAGTCCACCCGGCCCATGCTTGTCCCAACTTCTCCAGGACGGCAATGGAGCGCGTGGTGGCTGGCGCCGATCGCAGCTGCGCTTGTAGCGGCAGGCTCTTACGTGGTCAATCATAGGCCGGCCCCGCAGGTGGCGAAGCAACAAGCTCCTGCAACTCCAGTGACTTCCACACCTGTGACATCTCCGGAAACGCCCGCTGCTGCGTCCCATTTGGCGCCCGCTCCGGCTCCTCAACAACTGGCTGAGAAGTCCTCCAAGCCGACGGACATTGTAGGATCTTCAGTCGGACCTTCGGCAGGATCTGCGGCGGGATCTGCGATAGCACCAGCGGTAGAACCAGAGCCGAGCGCGGAAGATCAGCAGTTTCTGAGCGCCGTTTCCACCCTTGCCCCATCGACGAGAGCCACGTATGAAAGTCAGCTGCAAGCGGTGAATGCCGACATCCGGGAATCGCAGGCCTACTTGGATCAGAATCCGGGGGACCCAGAGGCCCGGCAGCATCTGATGGATGCTTATCAACAGAAAGCACTGCTTTACCAGATAGCGTTGGATCGCATTCAATAGGGGAAGGGCGGACCGGCGTTCCCGGCCGCACGGGGCGGCGTTTTTATGGCGAGTCTTCAGAGGGCAAGTCTTCAGCAAGCGAGCATTCAGCGAGCGAATTTTCAGAAAACCACGGTTGTAACTCTGGTTCTGGCAACCTGTCTGTCGACGGCGGCCTTCGGCGAAACCAAGAAGGAATACCGTTTCACGGTCGGTCCCAACGCCAATATTTCCGTGGATACGCAGTACGGAGCGATTTCGGTACGGCCGGGGAGTACGACCCAGGTGGTGGTAACGGCTACGCTCAAGTCGGGCAATGTGGAAGTCGACAGGCAGAAAAATGGCAACCGGATTGAAATCGCGTCTCACCTTCTTCAGGGCGCTGACCAGCAAATGGGCCGGGTTGATTACGAACTGCTGATTCCTCCTGACGCTACGGTTAATCTCCGTTCGTCGACTGGGCCGCTGTCGGCGGAGCGTTTGCAGGGAGACTTAACCCTCGAGGGCGCGGATGCTGAAGTGAACATTCGCAATGTAAGTAACGGTCATGTGCACGTCCGGACGATGGGCGGGCCGATCACCCTGACCGATGTTCGCAACGGCCGCGTTGAGATTGCTTCCATCAGCGGCGACGTCCATTTGAAGTCGGTCACAGGACCGCTGGTGCAGGCGAATTCCGGCAGCGGGAAGATTTTCTACGACGGCGACTTCGGTTCCGGCGGCGACTACAAGTTCACCACCCACACCGGTGATATTGAGGCCCTGGTGCCTCCGGATGTCTCGGCCGATTTCAGCGCCCACTCCGTAATGGGCCGGGTGCAGCACGATTTTCCTCTCCAACCCAAGCACTCCCGGTTTTCCGTGGAAGCGGGACGTTCCTTCTTTGGCACGGTCGGCAAGGCGGCATCGGAAGTCGTGCTGCGTTCTTTCAGTGGTAAAATCCGCCTCAAGCAGCGTTGAACCCAAGTAACGCTGAACAAAGAAAATCAATGGAGCTGATGGGCACGGGGGTGACAAAATCGCCCTTTACGTGCCACGGAGTGCCATGGGAGTGCGCGCGGTGTTTCTTGTGGGATTCATGGCTTCCGGCAAGAGCAGCGTGGGACAGGAACTTGCCCGGCGGCTGGGCTGGGATTTTGTGGACCTGGATGCCCGCATCGAATCCCGTGAGCGACAAACTGTACCTGAGATTTTTCGGGACAGAGGGGAGCCTGGGTTTCGGCTCGCCGAAACCAGCGTACTTCGCGATCTGCTGGCCGAGCCGCTGGAACGCAGTCGCGTAGTCGCGCTCGGCGGGGGGGCTTTCGTGCAGGAAAGGAACCGCGAATTGCTTCGGCAGTGGCCATCGGTTTTCCTGGAAGCGACCGTACCCGAACTCTGGCAGCGGAGTCTGGCGGATGGAGTGGAACGGCCCCTGCGAGAAGATCCCGAGCAGTTTGCCAAACTGTATGCGGAACGCCTTCCCTTCTATCGCCAGGCGAGTGTGGTTATAGAAACCACGGGCAAGCAGTTGGCTGCGATTTGCGTTGAGATCGAAAGCGCATTGCAACTTAGGGGAACTCCGGAAGACGCGGGATCGGGCTCGTCTCGGATTGATGTCACAGGTTTCGGAACAGGAGAATCACAGTGAAGTTGAAGTTGTCCTATAGGCTGCTCACTTTCATAACTGCGTTCATGATGGCACTCACTTGGTGCATAGCGGCATCGGCCGCTCCCCTGCCAAAAGAGAAGGAGAAGGAGAAGGAGAAGGAACATGAGGGGAAGAACGTCGACTCCGGCGCCTTCGGCGTGTTTCAGAATGGCCATCGTGTAGGAACCGAGACGTTTTCGATCTATCAGACCAGCAACGGCAGCGTCATTAATTCCGAGTTCAAGACGGAGAATACTCCCCCGGACGTGCAAACCTCCGAGATGCAGCTGACCGCGACCGGTGATGTCCGGCGTTACGAGTGGAAGGAGCTGAGCCCGGAGAAAGGGGAATCGGTGGTGCTGCCTAATTCTGACTTTCTGAATCAGAAGTGGAGCGCTGGCCCGCAGGAGAAAGAGCATGAGCAGCCTTACCTGCTGCCGGCATCGACCAGCATCCTGGACGACTACTTCTTCGTCCATCGCGAAGTGCTGGCCTGGAAGTTTTTTGGCCAAGCCTGCAAACAGGAAAAAGGGCAAGTGCCGCAGTGTCCGCTGAAGCAGCGCGTCCAGTTCGGAACGCTAAACCCGCACCAACATTCTTCCGCGCCGCTCAGCGCGGAGTTCCTCGGCCGCGAGAAGCTGACCCTGAAGAACGGGCAGCAGGAACTGATCAAACTGGAACTGAAGAACGATGCGGGGACGTGGCAACTCTGGCTCGACGATCAATTCAAGGTTATGCGGATGGCCATTGTGGGAGAGAATACCGTAGTGGACCGCGATTAGTCAGGCTTAGGTTTCAGGTGTCAGGTCTCAGGAAAACCTATTAGCTTTTCCTGCCTGACACCTGAGACCTGAGACCTGGTTCACTCCGGTTGGGGTAACTCTTGACTCTTATTGATTCACGCACGTCGCGCGTTTTATTCACGGCTTTCCTGTTCGCCGTGGGCCTCGGCTTTCTCTACGCGGCGCGGCGAACGCTGATTCTCTTCCTCTTCGCCATTTTTTTTGCCTACCTTATTAATCCCGCAGTGGAGCGCCTGGAGAAACTAGTCCGCAGCCGCGTCTGGGCGATCACCATCATTTACCTTCTGCTTCTCGTTGCTCTGGTGTTCTTTGGTTTTCTGGTCGGCCCGAGGATTGCCCGGCAAAGCGCCCGCCTGGGAGAGTCGCTGCCCGGGCTTATGGATAAGGCCGGCACCGGTCAGCTCTCAGGCCAAATCGGCCAGCTCGCCGCACGGTTCGGAAGCCAACACAACTGGAGCGTTGACACTCAGAAACGTATTCAGGGGTTCTTGCTGAGTCGCCGGGAAGACTTATCCAGCCTGGCGCAGCACATCGGCATACGCGCGGCCGAAGCGGCGCAGCAGGTGTGGTTGCTTTTTCTGGTGCCTATCCTCGCCATTTTTTTTCTGCGCGATGGTGGCAGTTTCCATGAAGTGCTGATTTCGCTGGTGCAGTCGCGCACGCAGCGCGAGTTTCTGCAGGATGTGTTCCAGGATTTGAACCAGATGCTCGCCCAATTTATTCGCGCCCAATTGACCCTGGCGGCACTATCAATGGTGGTATACACCGCATTTTTAGGTGCGATGCGAGTTCCATACGCGCTCATGCTCGGCACTGCCGGAGGCGCGCTGGAGTTCATCCCTGTTGCCGGACCGCTGGTGGCAGGCTCTGCCATGATGCTCGTCGCGGTTCTATCGGGATATCAGCACTGGGCTTTCCTGCTGTTGTTTTTGTTAGTCTGGCGAATGGTACTGGACTACGTAATCTCTCCCCGTGTCATGGGAGTTAGTGTGGAATTGCATCCGCTGGCGGCTTTGTTCGGCATTCTCGCAGGCGGCGAAATCGCCGGCGTGCTCGGGGTCTATCTCTCCATCCCGGTGATGGCCAGTTTGCGCATCGTCTGGCGTCGCTGGCGCATCTACGCCGAAAAACGCAAATTCGGACCTCTCAACGAGTACTCGTTTCCGCAGGAACTTGGCCAACCTCGAACCTAACCCCGCTTCCTTTCCAGGATGTCCACGACCCGACCTATCACACTTTTTTCACATTATCCGCGTCCGCTCTTCCGTGGTAACCGCGGCGGCATTCCCTGCCAAAATTTTTGCTGGTATAAAATCACAACTTACCATGTCAAACAAACTTCCTATAGGAATTCTCGGTGCCACCGGCATCGTCGGCCAGCGCTTCATTCAAATGCTGGAGCTTCATCCGTGGTTCGAAGTCGCATGGCTTGCCGCGTCCGATCGCTCGGAAGGCCGGCCTTATGCCGAAGCCGCGCGCTGGCGTTTGAAAACTGTCATCCCCGCGAATATCGCCAAGATGACGGTTGCGGCCGCCAAGCCCGAAGGGGCGCCGAAAATTATCTTCGCCGCCCTCGATTCTTCGATCGCCCGAGAACTGGAGCCGCAGTTCGCCGCCGCCGGTTGTGCGGTCGTCTCCAATTCGAGCGCATTGCGGATGCAGGCCGATGTGCCGCTGGTGATTCCCGAGGTCAACGGCGATCATATCCAGCTAATCGAAACCCAACCCTGGCGACGCAAGTCCGGCGGCTTTGCCGTTACTAATCCCAACTGCTCGGCCATTGGACTGGTCATGGCCCTGGCTCCGTTGCATCGCCGTTTCACGCTGGAGACGGTGATGGCGGTGACCATGCAAGCGGTCAGCGGCGCGGGATATCCCGGTGTGCCTTCGCTCGACATTCTCGGCAACGTCGTTCCTTACATCGCCAATGAAGAAGAAAAGATGGAAGAGGAGACGCAAAAGTTGCTGGGGACGCTGAATGGTTCGCGTGTTGACCCTGCCCCTTTTGCGATGAGCGCGCAATGCAATCGCGTCGCCGTGGAAGACGGCCATACCGAATCGGTTGCGATTCGACTCAAGCAGAAAGCGAAGCCGGAGGAGATCATTGCAGCGTGGAACGATTTTCGTGCCGAGCCGCAGCAACTGCGCCTGCCGAGCGCTCCCGAACAACCTGTCCTCTACATGACTGCGGTGGACCGTCCGCAACCGCGCTTCGACGTTGACCTCGGCGGAGGCATGACCACGGCGGTGGGCCGTTTGCGCAAGTGCAACGTCCTCGACTGGAAATTCACCGTCCTATCGCACAACACGATTCGTGGCGCGGCTGGTGCGGCTCTGCTGAATGCCGAGCTTCTCAAGGCGAAGGGGTATCTCGGGTGATGAACAACAGTGGCCAGTGGTCAGTGGTCAGTGGCCAGTGGCTGGATAAATCTTCGTCGGCACCGCTCTTGGCAACTGACCACCGCCCACTGGCCACTGCTTTAAGGACCCGCCCATGATCGTCATGAAGTTCGGCGGGACTTCCGTACAAGACGCAAAAGCCATCGAGCGCGTAGCCCACATCGTCCAGGGCCGGTTGGCGGACCGTCCCGTGGTGGTGGTCAGTGCCATGGCCAAGGTCACCGATTCCCTGCTAGCCATGGGAAAGGCTGCCGGCGGCGGCGATCGCAAGACCGCTCTCAAGATGGCGCGCGCCTTGCGCGAACGCCACTATGACACCGCCGGAGAATTGCTCGGCACCGCCCTGTTCACTGAATTTCACGGCGACCTCGGTGCGGACTTCGAAGATCTGGACGAATTGCTGCGCGGCATTGGAGCGGTCGGCGAAATCACTCCCCGCACCTACGATTACGTTGCATCTTTCGGCGAAGTGCTTTCGAGCAAAATTGTGGCAGCCGCTTTCACCGCCCGCGGATTGCCGGGTGCGCACGTGGATTCGCGCCAATGCCTGCTGACCGACAGTGCCTACACCCGCGCCGTCCCTCAGTTCGACGAGACCAACGAGCGCCTGCGTAAGAAAGTTCAGCCCCTGATCGAAGGCGGCAAAGTGCCGGTGATGGGCGGGTTTATTGGTGCCAATCGCGCCGGCATCACCACTACAATCGGACGCGGAGGATCGGATTTCTCCGCGGCTATTTTTGGCGCTGGCCTCAATGCCGAACGCATCGAAATCTGGACCGACGTCGACGGCATGATGACCACCGATCCGCGCATAACTCCCGAGGCCCGCCGCATCAAGGTCATCAGCTTCGACGAAGCGGCGGAACTCGCCTACTTCGGCGCCAAGGTTCTGCATCCGGCGACCGTTTTGCCCGCGGTGCAGCAAAACATTCCCGTCTATGTTCTGAACTCGATGAACCCAACCTGCGAAGGGACGAAGATCACGGCGCGCGCCCCGCGCTGCTCGAATATTTTCAAGGCCATCGCACTCAAGAAAAAGATCACTCTGGTGGAGATCGCCGCGCCGCGCCGTCTGCTGGTGCACGGATATTTGAAGTCCATCTTTGAGGCCTTCGATCAGCACGACGTCGCAGTGGATGTGGTCTCCACTTCCGAAGTCAGCGTGTCCGTGACGGCCGAGACCAATGAAGCCATCCCGGCGCTGGCCGCTGATCTGGCGAAGCTTGCGGACGTAAAGTACGAGGGGAGGAAGGCGATCGTCTGCCTGGTCGGCGAGAATTTGCGTGACACACCCGGAATCGCGGCCAAGGTCTTCGGCATCCTTGAAGATGTGAAGATACGCATGATCTCGCAGGGCGCCTCCGAGATTAATCTGACATTCGTGATTGAAGAAGACGACGCGGCTGAGGTGGTCCGGCGTCTGCACCGCGCATTTTTCGCGGAGGCCGATCCGGAGGTGTTTGCGTAAAGTCCTCGGCTGCCAAAA
Organism: uncultured Acidobacteriaceae bacterium; assembly: GCA_963789205.1. GTDB lineage: Bacteria > Acidobacteriota > Terriglobia > Terriglobales > Acidobacteriaceae > Acidiflorens. The sequence goes on along the minus strand of CAWBJV010000001.1, from coordinate 549,190 downwards.
AGCTTAACCACAGAGGACACAGAGGCGCACAGAGAGACACAGGGAAAACCGAACCCAATAGAGCTTTTGCCCTGTGTAGGGTTTCCCTGCGTTCCTCTGTGGCCCCAGTGGTAGGCTCTAAGCGTTCATCATGAATCTCCTGGTTCTAGGCCGTGGCAAAACAGGATCGCTGGTTGCTGAAGTGGCGCACTCGCGCCGGCATCATGTGCGAGTCCTCTTTGCGGCTGAAAACGCCGGCGCCAGCGGTCTTACGCCGGATTCGCTCGCAGCTACCGACGTTGTGATTGACTTCACCACGCCCTCGGCGGTCGTCGCCAATATTGAAGCCTGCATCCGCGCGAAAAAGAACCTTGTTGTCGGCACCACCGGCTGGTACGACCAAGTGCCGCGCTTGCGAGAAATGGTGCTCTCCGCGGAGACGGGCTTCCTTTACGGATCGAATTTTTCCATCGGCGTGAATCTGTTCTTTGAGATTGCTGCATCCGCGGGGGTTGCGTTGAAATACGATTACTCGGGTCAGATTTTCGAGCGTCATCATGCGGAAAAAAAAGACGCTCCTTCGGGAACTGCGGTCACCATTCAGCAGATTGTGCGTGAGTCCGGAGGCAGGGAAAAAGAGCTTGAGATCGTTTCCTTTCGTGAGGGTGACGCGGTCGGGATGCACGAGTTGGTCTTCAATTCTCCCGACGACCGAATCTATTTGTGTCACGACGCGAAGTCGCGCCGAGGATACGCAGAAGGCGCTGTGCGCGCCGCCGAGTGGCTGGCCGCGAAAAAAGGGTTTTTCGAGTTCCGTAACGTCTGGCGAGAACTTTAAGAACAGCTCATCGAATTTCCTTGCAGCGGGAGGTCAACTGTGCGATAAGTACGTCATGCGTAGTACGCGACGCGTAGTAGCGGCCGAAAATGACCCGGGAATGGGGTATTATTCTGACCCGCCGCTGCTTGTCCTCGCCAGCCTGGCCAGCGGACCGAAGCACGGACACGCTATGATTGAGGACATTGCCAGCATATGCGGGACCCGTCTGGGCCCGGGAACGCTGTATGGGGCGATTGGAACAGCAGGATTGGATCGAGCCGCTTCCACCCGAGGAGCGCCGCCGGCCCTATCGCATTACCGCTGAGGGCGCGCGCGTTCTCCGCGCAAAACTGACTACCCTGCGACAGTTCACCAAAGCCGGGCTGCAAAGGTTGGAAGCCCTATGAATAACCGGCTCGCTCACCTGCTTGTCCGCCTGTATCCACGTCCCTGGCGAGAGCGCTACGGCGCTGAGTTGGAGGCTCTTCTCCACACCGGCCGTGGCGGCCTGCGCATGTCGGCGAACGTGGTTTGGTCGGCATTTCATGAGCACTTTTTTCCAACTCCAGGCCTCAAAATGGAGCAGAGCCGGTTTCAATCCTGGTGTGTGCGAGCGCCGTGGGCGATGTTCGGGCTAGCCCCACTCCTTCTTCTCGCAGCAGCCTACTTCGTTGCCTGTTTCATTTTGTGGTCGGGGTGGAAAATTTTTCTGCCGCGAGCGAATACGCCTTTCATCCCAATAGATGGGCTTGCGATCTTCTATTTTCAAGTCGGCAGGTTGATCTATTTCAGCGCGCCGATTCTCATCGGTTGGGCAATTGGACTAGTCGCCAGCCGCCAGAGGTTGAAAGCGGTCTGGCCCGTTGTCGGTTGGATCCTAGTCGCATTGACCGGCGGCACGGCCCAGGTTCACGCGAGTCGCACTGCCGTCCTCGGCCGTCTAGGACATATCCGCATGGACTTCGCGCTGGGGCCTTCTGTTCATGGCATTCCGGACGGACTGTTTCACGCACTGGTGATTCTGTCGCTCACAGTACTGCCGTATTTCATTTGGCGATTGCAAAAAACCCTCTTCGTTTCCTCTTAGTTGCGGTTCGACATTGCGTCTGAGAGCGGGGACTCCTGGATATATGCGCGTGATCAAGACTGTGGCCGTGGTGGCCCTGTTCGCTGTTGTTGCAATCGCCGTCTTGATGGGATTGATGTGGCTGGACCATAACAGGGAGACGACGTTACCCACACCTGCTGGCCCCTTCGCGGTCGGCCGCACGACGTATGTTTGGAGTGACGCCGCACATTTGGATCCGATGGCACCGCAGCCGGGTACCAAGCGGGAGCTTCTTGCCTGGATCTGGTATCCCGCAGCGCCTCGACAACCGTCCCAGACGTTCGACGACTACTTACCCGCTCCATGGCGGACGGCTCTTGAACGCCAGAGTGGCGCGCTGTTCACGCAGTTCCTGACGCGAGATTTGTCGCGAGTCCGCGCACATAGTATCCGGGACGCCGAGGTATCGCCGCAGCAGCATTCGTATCCGGTAGTGTTCATAAGAGCGGGACTTGCGGCCCTGACGACGGACTATACGACCCTTGCCGAAGACCTTGCGAGCCATGGGTATGTGGTGGTGGGTTTCGACGCACCCTATCGAAGTTTCGTGGTGGTGTTCCCCGGCGGGAGGGTGATCGCAAGGGCGCCGCAGAACAACGCCGACCTCCTCAGTGGGCCTCAGCAGGAGCAACTCGCCAACAAACTGGCCCAGGCATGGAGCGCCGACATGAGCTTTGCGCTCGATCAGCTCGAACGACTGAACGCGTCAGACCCTTCGGGCAGGTTCCTCGGACGGCTCGATATGCAGCGGGTCGGAGTGTTCGGCCACTCGCTTGGTGGCGCCACAGCCCTGCAGTTCTGCCATGACGATTCCCGGTGCAAGGCGGGCATCGATGTGGACGGGGCTCCCCTCGGCGGTGTTGTCGCCGATGGCGTCACCCAGCCGTTCATGTTTCTCCTGAGCGACCACAGAGGCGAGTCCGATGCGGGCGAGTCCGAAGCGATCCGCCAGGCCGGAGCGAACATCCACTCCATTTACGATCGGCTGCCCAGTGATCGCAGGTTGATGATCATGATCCGAGGTGCAGGTCACTACATGTTCTCGGACGACGGCGCGATGTTAAAGAGTCCGCTTGTGATGCGCGTGTTGCGCACGGTAGGCGTTGTGCGCCTCGATGGCCGGCGACAAGTTGCTTTGACGGCACACTACATCAGCACGTTCTTCGACGTATATCTGAAAGAGGCACCGGCTTCGGAACTCCAGAGCCAACCGGAATATCCGGAGATCGAATACGTCCACTAGCGGAGAATTGGGCTAGAGTGAATCCGGGGTTGCCGAGAACGCGAGCAAGCAAGCGCTCGCGAGAAGAGTTATCCTTGAAGCATGCAACTGCGCGGATGCGGCACCGCTCTGGTCACACCGTTCTTTCAGGACGGCGCGGTCGACGAAAATGCGTTGCGCAATCTGGTCGCCTGGCAGGTTGAATCCGGCATCGACTTCCTGATCCCATGCGGCACTACGGGAGAAACTCCCACGCTCACCCACGATGAGTGGCTGCGTGTCATCGACGTAACTATCGAAGTCGTTGCCGGACGCGTGCCGATCGTCGCCGGCGCCACCTCCAACTCGACGCAGGAGGCTGTCGCCAAAGCGAAAGAAGTGGCGGCCCGGCCCGGCGTTAACGCCATCCTCACCGCTTCGCCGTACTACAACAAGCCGACGCAGGAAGGCCAATACCGCCACTTTCGCGCGATCGCCGAAGCGGTCGACAAACCTCTCATCCTCTATAACGTGCCGGGCCGCACCTCCGCCAACATCGAACCCGCGACGCTGGCGAGGTTGAGCGAGGTTGCCAATATCGCGGGCGTGAAGGAAGCCAGCGGGAATATGTCGCAGATCGCGGAGGTGCTGAACTCGGTGCCGGAGCGTTTCCTTGTGTTCTCCGGCGACGACGCCCTCACTCTGCCGGTGATCGCGCTCGGCGGAGTTGGAATCATCTCGGTTGCGTCCAACGAAATTCCGCGCGAAATGGCGGAAATGACGCGCGCCGCTCTGAACAACGACTGGAACACGGCGCGGACCATCCATCGTAAATATCTTCCGCTGATGCAGGCGAACTTCATCGAGTCGAATCCGCTGCCCGTGAAGGCCGTCCTCGCGATGATGGACAAACTCGAAGAGATCTATCGCCTGCCCCTGCTTCCCATGCGCCGCGACACGCGCTCGAAGCTGCAGAAGATCGCGGCCGACGCCGGATTGATTACCCGGCCCGCGGCTCCGCCGGCGGTTGCGACCGAGTTCTATGTTTACGAGAATTGGGCAGCGGGTCCACACAAAGCGATTCTGCACCGCGCATCCTGTGGACAATGCAGTTCCGGCAAAGGACGCCCGACCGGGCACGATCCCAATCATTCGCGCTGGCACGGACCATATAGCAATCTCGCCGAGGCGCGCGAGGCAACTCATCAGATGCCCGGGGTTCTGATCCGCAGCGAATGCAAGTGCGTGGGGTAAGGGCAGCACTCAGCATTTAGCCGTTAGCATTTAGCTCTTTGTTTCTCTGGCAGTCCGTCGCGTAAGTCAGATTCGCATCAGGGCATGCCTTCAGGCATGCCGCAACCTGCATTAGAATTAACGCGCCTTCAGGCGCTGGATTTCGACATTTCGAGTTCCACCACAGGTTCTTGACCTCCCTATGTCAGATTCACTAGTCACTCTCAAGGCTGCCACTGAACGCCTCTCCACGCGCGAATCGACTACCAATCCCGACGAAGCGCGGCGCACATTTCTCGACTTCCGCGCGGCTCTGACTTGCGGCGAGGTTCGCGCGGCGGAGAAAGTTGACGGCCACTGGATCGTCAATGCCTGGGTGAAGCAAGGTATCCTGCTCGGCTTCCGTCTCGGTGAGTTACAGGAAATGTCGGACGGCGACGTACTCTCTTTCGTCGACAAGGACACATTCCCTGCCCGCCGTCTAACTCTCGCCGATCGTATTCGCCTCGTCCCCGGCGGATCATCGATCCGCGAAGGAGCCTACGTTGCGCCGTCCGTCATCTGCATGCCCCCCATGTTTATCAACGTCGGCGCTTACGTGGATGAAGGCTCGATGATCGACTCGCATGCCCTCGTCGGCTCGTGCGCGCAGATCGGCAAACGTGTGCATCTGAGCGCCGCGGCGCAGATCGGAGGCGTACTGGAGCCAGTCAACGCCGCGCCGGTGATCATCGAGGACGACGTGTTGGTCGGCGGCAATTGCGGAGTGTACGAAGGCACGCTGGTCGGCGCCCGCGCTGTTTTGGGAGCGGGAACGATTCTGACACGGTCCACGCCGCTCTATGATCTGGTGCGCGGCGAGGTGTACCGTGCCACGCAGGAGCAGTCGCTGGAAGTGCCCGAAAATGCCGTGGTCGTTCCCGGCTCGCGCGCCGTGACGAAGGGCAAAGGCAAATCCGGCGAGTGGAACCTCTCGCTCTATACCCCGGTGATCGTGAAGTATCGCGACGAGAAGACTGAGCGCGGGATTGAGCTGGAAGAATGGCTAAGGTAGAAACCGCCTCTGCCTTGGAACCCAAAGCCTCACTACAGGGGAAAGCGCACGTTTGCGCTGTCCCCTGCGATCCTCTGTGTACTCCGTGGTAAAGATTTTGGGCCTGCTTTACTTTCTGCTATAATGTAAAGCGATGACGGAAGCCACACTTTCGGCGAAAAACCAGATTGTGATTCCGCGGGAGGCCCGCGAAGCGCTGGGACTTAAACCAGGCGACAAGATTCTTGTGGTTGTTCGGGGCGGTAAAGTCCTGGTCCTGCAAAAACCGAAGTCTTATCATTCCGCGATTCGTGGCTTAGCTCGCGGTAAATATCCAAAGAATTATCTGCAAAAGGAACGCCAGAGTTGGGAGTAGAGCGGCTCCGCGCCTTTCTCCGGCGTCACCGGCGAATCGCTCTGGACACGAGTATCTTCATTTATCACTTAGAACCCAACCCAAAGTATCTCGCATACACCGACCCGATTTTTTCCTGGCTGGAGCAGTCCGGGTCCAAGGCGATCACATCCACAATAACGATGACGGAACTGCTGGTTCTGCCGTATCGCCAAGGCGACCAAACACGGGCAAATGACTTCTATGGCCTGCTTTCCACCTATCCCAACCTGGATTGGATTTCACCAAACCTCGAGATCGCGGATCTCGCTGCCCGAATTCGCGCTCTTCATCGCCTGCGAACTCCGGATGCTCTTTTGGCCGCAACTGCTGAGAACTCGCTGGCAACCGGTTTAATTACCAACGATCTAGTCTTTGAGCGTGTGAAAAGCTTCCAAACTCTGGTTCTCGACCAGTTAATTTAAATGTCTTGCGGATTGAAAGTTTACATTTCTCTGACAACCAATTCGCTAACCTCCGCCAAAAGCGGACGAGCGGAGGTCGCAGGAACCAAACTAGAACTGCACGATCTGGCTAGAAGCTGCTTGCCTTGTACTTCCGAAGTGTGTAAATGAATAGACCGACATTTTGGAAGACGAGGAAACAATACTCATGCTCAGCGGCATTCGTCGGATCGTGTGCGCTTTCGCTTGCTTGGTAGCAACGCTTGGGATCGGCGGGTGTGGTTCTGGCGGCGGTGGCACCCAAACGATTGCGGTGAACATAAGTCCCGTGCGGGCCGCCGTTGTGGCCGTCACTCAAACGGCGCAGTTCAAAGCGACGGTCACCGGTGATCCACAGAACAGCGTGACTTGGAGCGTAGATGGAGTGGTCGGTGGGAACGCCGCAGTCGGCACAATCAGCACAGGCGGTGTCTACGCGCCTCCTACTGGTGCCGGGGCGCACACGGTTCAGGCAACGAGCACGGTGGATACAACGAAGAGTGCCTCCGCAACGATTGCGGTTACGGACTTGACCGGGGTCGTGACCTACCACAATAACATCGCCCGCGACGGCACAAATACACAGGAATACGCGCTTACTACAAGCAGCGTAAAGACTGGCACCTTTGGAAAGTTGTTTTCCTGTCCGGTGGACGGCGCAGCCTACACTCAACCGCTGTGGGTGCCCGGCCTGAATATCGGCGGCCAGGTCGGAAACGCCATCTTTGTGGCCACGCAACACGACAGCGCTTACGCCTTCGATGCTGACACAAATCCCTGCTCGCAACTGTGGCACGTAAACCTGCTCGATGCGGCTCACGGCGGCACGTCCGGAGAAACGCCCGTGCCGACCGGAGACGTGGGAAACGGATTTCAGGATATTCTGCCCGAAATTGGCGTTACGGGAACGCCCGTCATCGACCCGGCCTCCGGAACACTGTATCTGGTCAGCAAGTCGGAAGGCCCGGCCGGCAGTTTCCATCAGCGGTTGCACGCGCTGGACCTCATCACAGGCGATGAGAAATTCGCCGGGCCGATCACCATCGCGGCATCCGTGCCGGGGACCGGCGACGGTTCGGTGGGCGGTATTTTGAACTTCGACTTGCGGAACGAACACCAGCGCAGCGGCCTGACTCTCGTGAATGGGACTGTTTATATTGCTTGGGCCGCCCACGAGGACCACGACCCGTATCACGGGTGGGTGATCGGATACGACGCTGCTAGCCTGGCGCGGGTTGCGGTGTTCAATGCCGATCCCAACGGCTCTCGCGGCGGCATATGGATGGCGGGCGGAGCTCCGGCCGTCGACGGCAGCGGCAGTCTCTATTTGTCAACTGGCAACGGTACCTTTGACGGAAATTCCGGCACTCCTCCGAACGACGATTTTGGCGACACCGTGATGAAAATCGGAACGTCGTCCGGCCTGTCGTTGGTCGACTGGTTCACGCCCTTTAATCAGGCCTTTTTGGACGGACAGGACGCCGATCTCGGCTCCAGCGGCGTGGTGATCTTGCCGGATCAGACTTCGGGGCCGGCACATTTGTTGGTCGCTGGCGGGAAAGAAGGCAAGCTCTACTTGCTGGACCGCGACGCCATGGGAAACTACTGCGCCGCCTGCACTACGACGGACACAAATGTCCTGCAAAGCTTTCTCGCTGCGCCGGCCATCTTTGGCACTCCAGCATTCTGGCAAAACAAACTTTATCTCGGCGGGACAGCCGATGCTCTGAGCTTGTTCGCGTTCGATGCAACGACAGGGTTCTTCAGCACGGTAGCCTCCTCGCAATCGGCGACCAGCTTTCAGTTTCCAGGGCCAACCCCATCGCTTTCCGCGCAAGGCGCCTCAGGCGGTGTGCTCTGGGCTATCGATTCCAGCCGTTACGGCGTCCCAAGTGCTTTCGGGACGGGCCCCGCGATCCTGCACGCCTATGACGCGACGAATCTTTCCAGCGAGCTGTGGAATAGTTCGTTGGCAGCGAACAACCGCGACACCGCAGGAAATGCTGTGAAATTTACCGTGCCCACGGTGGCCAACGGAAAAGTCTACATTGGCACGCGCACAGAAATCGACGTGTACGGCCTGGTTCCGAACTGAGGGTCCACCCACCATCACGAGGGTGAAGATATAGGAGGTAGAGCGGGGAGCTTGGCCTGTGCCGCCGCGAACCTGCTTCGCGTTTCGAGATGCTTGGCGCGGAAATGCGCTTGCGCCCGCGCGCCCCACGCCCGGACGAAGTAATAGTTCAGGGCGCATCCGATAGCCGAGCTGGCAATCGGAATCAGGCGGCCGGCCCATTTCTCAACCACCTCGGCGCCGGCCTTGGCGGCAATCCGCTGGATCACGCGCGGCACAAACTTATTGACTACTTCCTTTTCCAGCAGTTCGCGGCCGATGTCGACCCCGGCGGCGCTGGCCGCGGCAATCCACAGCTCAGCGATTTCGTCCTCGGTGTTCAACTCGAACCCATAAATCAGGCTGAGTTTCTGGATGGTGCGCATGGTGATGGCAGAAAGAATGCCGAGATCTGGCACGATGGTGAGGATTCCGCCCAGACCAAACCCGGCTCCCTCCGCCGCCGCCATCTTCATCCCGCCGCGGATCACCGACTCCGCCACATCGTCAAGGCGTTCCACCGGCAGCGTATACACGCCCTGAAAGGTGGCGAGCGGCAGCCCGTGCGCCACGCGCAGCTGCATCAGGAAGCGTCCGGGATCGACCTTGACCGTGTCATAGGTGCGAGTCAGGCCGCCGCGGATCGCACCTTCGACGCGCCGCCGCATCCACGATTTTGTTTCGCCTTTTGTCTCGTCGGCCATCGTCGAGTATGAGTTTACCAGCCGAGCTTTACTCCCAACTTACATTTGTCATCCCGAACGAAGTGAGGGATCTGCAGTCCGCCGCGAAATGCAGATCCCTCACTTCGTTCGGGATGACAATTCTTAAAGAGTGTCACTCGTACGCTCGCACGCGCACCCTGTGCTAGCATCAATTCTGCGAATGCCAACTGGGAAACTGCATATTATTCCGCTGGGCGGGATGGGCGAGTTCGGTATGAACTGCATGGCCATCCGCTTCGGCGACGACATCATCGTGGTCGACGCCGGCCTGATGTTCCCGGAAGCCGAGTTGCTGGGCGTCGATATCGTCGTCCCCGACATTTCTTACCTGCTCGAAAATCGCAAGCATGTGCGCGGCATTGTGCTCACGCACGGCCATGAAGATCATATCGGCGCCCTGCCTTGGATTCTCAGCGAACTGAATGTTCCGGTTTGGGCGACCGAGTTCACGCTGGCTTACGTAGAAGATAAGCTCGACGAACACCAGCTTCTCGACGACGCCGACCTACGCGAAATCCGTCCCGGAGAACGCTTCAAGGTTGGACCGTTCACCATCCATCCGTTGCAGGTCACGCACAGCCTGGTGAATTGTGTCGCGCTCGCCATTCACACACCGCTCGGCGTCGTGCTGCACACCGGCGACTTCAAGGTCGATCCGACGCCCACCGATAATCGCCTCTTCGATCTGCACGGTTTCGCCGAGTACGGTAAAGAGGGAGTGCTGGCGCTCTTGCAGGATTCCACCAACGTCGAGCGCAAGGGCTACACGCCGAGCGAGCGAGCGGTCCACCGCAAGTTCGAAGAGGTGTTTGTCCGCACCAAGCGGCGTCTGTTCATCTCCTGCTTCTCATCCTCCATTCACCGCATCAAGCTGACCGTCGACATGGCGCGGGAGCACGGCCGCAAAATCTGTTTTCTCGGCCGCTCCATGGAGAATTCCTCCGAGATCGCCGAAGACCTGGGTTATATCCAGATTCCCGAAGGCATGCTGATCCATCCCGGCGAAATGAAAAATTTCGCGCCTGAGAAAGTTTGCGTCCTCATCAGCGGCACGCAGGGCGAACCTATGTCGGCGCTGTCACGGGCGGCCGTGGATAACCACAAGCACGCCAAAATCGAAAAAGGCGATACCGTCGTCCTGTCGTCGCGTATTATTCCCGGCAACGAAAAAGCCATCTACCGCATGGTGGACCACCTGTTCCGCCGTGAAGCATTCGTCATCTATGACGATGGCTCTTACCCGCCGATTCATGTCAGCGGTCACGGCAGCCAGGAAGAATTGAAGCTCATCATCAACCTGGTACGGCCGAAATATTTCATCCCCATCCACGGCGAATACCGGCAGCTCAAGTTGCACGCCGAGCTGGCCGGATCCATGACGGGAGCGGTTGGCAAAGTGATGCTGATCGAAACTGGAGACGTTCTCGAAATTGACGAGCTCGGCGCCCGCAAGGCCGGCCGCGTCAACGTGGGCCGCGTCTGCATTGATTCCGGGTCGCGCACCGACGTGGTCGAAGACATTATTGTCAAAGATCGCCGCCACCTTAGCGAAGACGGATTCGTGATGCCGGTCATCGCCATCAACAAGCTCACCGGGCGCGTCGAGACTTCGCCTGAGATTGTGACGCGCGGGTTCAATCCCGGCGACAACGGCGTGATCGAGCGCATCAAGGAGATCGTCATCGAGACGCTCGATTCCTCCAGCGCCGAAGAGAAAGCCGACTATGGCGTGATCAAGGAGAAAATCCGCACCGATTTGAAGCGCTACATCTCGCGGCAGAACCAACGGCGGCCGCTGATCATGCCGGTGATCGTGGAGATTTGAGAATTCTTTCACCGCCGAGACGCCGAGCCCGGAGGAGACACCCTGTATCGTCACCCTAGTTGACATCCAGCAAGCCCAAGCCCTCCTCCGAGACATCGCCGTCCGCACTCCATTGTTCGAATGGACAGGCACGGCGGATCAGCGCAAGCTCTTCCTCAAACTCGAAAACCTGCAGCCCATCGGTGCCTTCAAACTGCGCGGCGCGTATAACAAGGTGGCTTCTCTGAGCGAGGAAGACCGCCGCCGCGGAGTCGTCTCTTATTCCAGCGGCAATCACGGGCAAGGCGTGGCCTATGCGGCGCGGGCGCTTGGGGTGAAGGCCATCATCGTGATGCCGGGTAATGCTCCGAAGAACAAGCTCGAAGCCACCGCCGCCCTCGGAGCACAGATCATCACCGTCGGTCCCGGCAGTGAAGAGCGCCGCCTGCGCGCCGAAGAACTGGCCGCCGAGCATGGCTACGCGATCGTGCCGCCTTACAATGACGAAAAGATAATCGCGGGCCAGGGAACGGTGGGGCTCGAGATCCTCGAAGACCTTCCCAACGTTGAAACCGTGCTGGTTCCGGTCGGCGGAGGTGGACTGATCAGCGGTATCTCCGCCGCGATTAAGCTCAGCGGTCCACAGCTTAGTCATAACAAGATAAAAGTGATTGGCGTCGAGCCCGAACTGGCCGCCGATGCGCAAGCCAGCCTGCGTGCCGGTCGCATCGTCTCCTCTCCGGCGGAGCAAGTTTCGCAGACGCTGGCCGACGGTCTGCGCACACAGAGCATCGGCGCGATTAATTTCGAACACATCCGCGCCTATGTGGATGACATCGTGACCGTGACCGAGGACGAGATTCGCGAGGCTGTGCGCGCACTTGGCGGGAATGCGAAAACCCTTGCTGAGCCTAGCGGCGCAGTGGCTCCGGCTGCATTTCTCTTCCACGCCAGCGAGTTGCCCAATACAAAGATCAACGTAGCCGTGATCAGCGGTGGGAACATCGACCCTTTATTGCTTGCCGAGTTGCGGAATCGCTGATCGCTTCTCAGGCCACCAAAACCGCGCCTTCCCCTGTTTTCCCCCTGTGTTCCTCTGTGCCCCCTGTGGTTCCGCTTTTGATGCTGCGGAGGGCTATTACCACAGGGAACACAGAGTCACACAGGGAACGGCCACAGGGGAGTCATCTTCTGCGAAAGTAGCGCGAATGTAGAATGTCTCTTCGACATGGTGAGACCAAAATGATTCGCTTTGGTATCGCAGGTTTCGGTTTGCACGCGGTGCGGCGGCTGATGCCGGGCTTCGCACTTGCCCGGAATTGTAAAGTGGTCGCTCTATCGCGTCGAGATTCCAACAAAGCACGCGAAGCCGCCGCGCAGTATGGCATCCCGCATGTCTTCGCCTCCACCGAAGAACTGTGCCGCTGCTCCGAAGTGGACGCTTTGCTGGTTACTACTCCCAATGCTTGCCACCTGCAGGACGTCCTCATCGCGGTTGCCGCAGGCAAGCCGGTGCTGTGCGAGAAGCCGATGGGCATCAACGCTGACGAATGCCGGCAGATGGTCGTAGCGGCGCGCAACGCCGGCGTGCTCCTTGGCGTCGCCCAGGTCTTTCGCTTTGAGGAAAGCACCGCTCGATTTCGCGAACGCATCGCCGCTGGCGACATCGGTCGGCCGATCTTCGCTCGGGCCGAGTTTTCATTTCCTGATTCAGGCCATCACCGCACGTGGCTGCACGACCGGTCATTGGCAGGAGGCGGTCCCATCGCCGACGTGGGTGTGCACTGTATCGATGCCTTGCGCTATATCCTGCAGGACGAGCCGCGGCTGGTGAGCGTTGTCGGGCGCTCCGACGAGCGATCGGGCAACGTGGAGTCAGCGGCCATCGCGACGCTTGAATTTCAACGAGGCACACTGGCCACGGTGCTGGTTTCCTTTCGCGCCCACTATCGCACGCCGCTCGAGATTGTCGGTGATGCTGGCGTGCTCCGTGCAGATGATGCCCTGAACGTCGAGCATCCGATTAAGTTGGAGCTGTCGCGCGACGGACAACGCGTCGCCGAAGAGACCGTTTCCAACCAACTCGCCTACGCGAGGCAGGTGGATGCCTTCGCTGCCGCGCTCGAAGGGCGCGAAGTGTTTCCAGTCCCTGGCCAGCAAGGCTGGCAGAACCAGATCATTCTGGACGCCGCCTACCGAAGCTTGTCGTCGGGAAAGAGCGAAGAAGTGCCGATGTTCTCAAACGACCTGGAAAGGTAGTCCTTTGTTTGTAGGCGCATGTCCGCAAGCGCAATCGGCAGGAAATGGAAACGTGGGGCTCTTTCGGAACCTTCACCATAAATAAAAAGCGCCCCGGAATCCAAAGAATCACGGGACGCTTGAACAGCCCTCCCCCAGAACTGCTCACCCGCCAAAGATGGGGCAACCCGGCCGGGGTGGGACATCCCACCGTTGAGGGATTGGATGGCACGAACGAGCCACTTGCCAAATCTCGGCCTTGTGGTAGCATGGGTCACTTCGCGATTGGTTACTAAAGAGTCGCGCAAGGTTCTGGAAGCGGGTCCCCCAAGGTTAAGTTTTCTTTCTGGTCGAGAGATTTCCCCTACCGATTCCGAACCCATGGTTGTTTCCGTTTCGCAGTCGGCGAGGCCGCCCTGCGGGATTGGAGCCTCTGGGCGAACTGGGAAAGCGAATTGTTGCTAGTATGCAGCAGATTGCATTCCGAGAGTTGGGACAGTCGCGGGAAATGCTGTTAAGTTGTTGATAAATAAGAAGAAGCAAGGTTCTGTAGTTTTGGAACCACAAATGCTCTAGTAACAACGGCGACCTATACCTTGGACACAAGGTTCCAAGGTGAAACTAAGGACATGAAAGAAAGAAAAATTTTGGGAGGGAATTAAAATGAGGCGAGTGGTAGTTCTAGCATTGCTGGCATTGGCGTTGCCGATGGCCGCTTGGGCGGATATTATTCTCACTAACCAATTTGGCACGGTTTCGGTTTCGGCTGCGGGCGTCTCGTCGTTCGGTTCGCAACTGAAGAGCTACAATGGCATCGTAGCTGCTCCGGGTCATTCTCTCGGTACCGTCAGCTTCACGACCGGCGGTATGACCAGCGGCACGCTCGCGGGTGGCGGAATGTTTTCGTCCGCGGGTTCAACTTTTAACGTTGTTGGCAAAGGCAACTGGGCAGAGGGACACAACACAGTGATCTTCACCGGCAGCTTCACCGGTAACGTTAGTTGGACTCTGACTTCCGTGAGTGGGCAACTTCGAACATACACTCTCAGCGGAACGATCTCAGGCACGTTGTTCGATGGTCGTATCGTGAATGGAACGACTACCCAGACCATCACTACCCTTAACAACAAACAATTCCTCCAGGGTATCGGGCATATCCGTACGGGTACCACGACCGTCAACGCACCGGAGCCGGGAACCTTGGGTCTTCTCGGAACAGGACTTGTCGGTATCGCCGGAATGTTCCGTCGCAAGCTGATCGGCGGATAGCTTAAGTTTAGTTATTGGTTTGTTGGTTCGCCCAGAACACTCAACTCATGGCCCCGCCGCAAGGCGGGGCTTTTGATTTTGAGTGGAATCTACTTGATGGCCTTTCCCCGTCTCGCGATTGTCTCGACCCCTCGCTTTTTAGCCATGCATCATTCAAACACCGCTTTGACGCCCGCCCCATGTCCTCTCCGGTTACTGCCGTAATGGGCTGCGATGGCTTTGCCGTTGACCTTACCTTTGTCCAAACCTACAGTCAGGCGCAGGGGGACGTATGAAGGATATCCATGAGGTTTTGCGCCGGAAGCAGGCGCAGTACACGCAGCTGGGCAAGCAGATCGAGATGCTGCAGCAAGCTGCCGAGAAACTGCGCGAAGTCGCGCCCTTGCTTGCCGAAAATGACAGCGAGGACGATAGCGCAGTGCTGGCGGAAGTGGACGACGAAAACTCCAATGCGATGGCTGCCAAGGCCAGTGCTCAGCCCTCGACTGCCGCGTCCAAGCCAGCGCGCAGCGTAACTCCGCGCTGGCCGTAGAAAGCCGGAATTTAGAAGAAAGGTGCGAGGCGGGAAGGGTTCGGTCCCATGATATTGCGGGCATTGCTGGTGTCTAAGGACGACCTGAGTGCGGAAACATTGATTCAGGTCCTGGCGCAGTTCGGCGTCGCGGTGGATCGGTCTAGTGCGACCGATGTCGCCGTGACGCGACTGGCGGAGGAGCAGTTCGATCAGGTCATAGTTGACTTCGACGCCGACTTCGACGGTCCCGAAGGAGCCTCTCTGCTGCTCGAAGGCTGCCGCCGCCTCGCTGGCCCCGACCACAAGCCGCCCGTCACCGTTGCCTTGCTGCACGACTCCTCGCAGATCCGCTCCATCCTCGGCGCAGGGGCTCATTTCATCCTCACCAAGCCCATCGCCCGCGAGCAGGCTCAAAACACCCTGCGCGCTGCCACGGCGCTGCTAAAGCGCGAAAGGCGGCAATCGTTTCGGGTCGCTGTCCAGGCCGCCGTTTCGATTCGCATCGACGAGAGCAATACGGTGGAAGGCATCATGCTCGACCTGAGCGCCGGCGGCATGGATGTGCTGGCGGCCAAGCCCCTTCCATCTGCGGCCATGGTTCGCGTCTCCTTCGAACTCCCCGACGGCGGTGCTGGCATCGAAGGCGATGCGGCAGTTGCCTGGAGTACCGCCAATGGTCAAACCGGCTTACGATTTCTCGACATGGACGACAAGATGCGCGAGGAGATGGGCGAGTGGCTGGCCGCCCGCGCGCACGATGCGTTACCCGAGGAACCCGACGCAGCCAGCCAATGTAAACTGACGGATCTTAGTCTGGGCGGCTGCTATGTGCAGACCGAATCTCCCTTCCCTCAGTCTTCAGCCGTCGATCTGTGCCTTCGCGCCGCCGGGATGGAGATTCACACTGACGGTTTGGTCCGGGTCATGCATCCCGGACATGGCATGGGCATTGAATTTCCCGCCCGCACAGAGGAGCAGCGCAAGAGCGTTGGCGAGTTCATCGAGTTCCTCACCGGCCAGCCCGGCGCCACTCCGCAATTGGAAACTTCTCCTCGCTCTCTCGTCGCCAACGCGGTCGACCTAAACCAGACCGGCAGCGCCGCAACCGACGCGGACGATCCGCTCCTGGAACTGCTGCGGACTGGCAACGCGCTGGATGAAGAAGCGTTTCTCGCGGAACTGCACCGCCAACGAAATCCAGTAAGCGTCAACCAATAGACGCCAACCCATAGACTTCCCGCAATAGAAGCGAGCCCGCAAGCTTCCCCCAGCGTTGCCCCCTCGATATCGCAACCTCGATACCAGCAAGAAACGTACCCAAGAAAAACCGGGAACCAGATCGACGCTCCGTCTTTAGCGTCCGCCCAGTCCCCGGTGGTCTGTTCTACCTCGTTGATCGCAGACTACCTCAACACCCCTTCTGAATGATTTCGGTGCGGTTAATTTCCCGAGAAATTTCCGATGCAATAGAATTGCTCTGCGCGCCGCCGACCTCACCTGTAGAGACGGGGCTTGCCCCGTCTCCGCCACGAAAAGAGACGCGGCGAGACGCGTCTCTACGGAAAATTAAAGTAAGCTAAAGGTCCTTTGCTCAGGAACCCGATCTCGCGTGCCTTGGTGCTAACCGGCGCCTGTCTGCTGGCCATCGCTCCGTTTTTCCGGTGGGGCAGTCCGTCCGGGCATGATTTCGAGTTCCACATGTTTTCGTGGATGGACGTCCTCGGCCAATGGCAGCACGGCATCTTATATCCACGCTGGGCGGCGCTGGCGCACTGGGGATACGGCGAGGCTCGCTTCCTGTTTTATCCGCCCGCTTCCTGGACCTTGGGCGCCGCGCTCGGTGCTGCTCTGCCCTGGAAGATGGTGCCGGGCGCGTACTGCTGGATTGTGCTCACTGTCGCCGGAGCGGCCATGTACCGGCTCGCCCGCGAGTGGTTCCCGGCCCCGGACGCTTTGTTTGCGGCCGCGTTCTATGCGCTGAATCCCTATCACTTGCTGATCGTCTACTGGCGGAGCGCCTACGCCGAACTTCTGACCGCCGCCCTGCTGCCGCTTCTGCTGCTCTGTCTTCTGCGGCTCAAGGAGCCTGGCTTTCGCCCGACCCTCTGGATGAGTCTCACGCTGGCGGCGGCCTGGCTGACGAACCTGCCCGCAGCCGTGATGATCCACTACTCAGTGGCTGGCCTGGCAAGTTTGTTGGCAGTGCAGAAGCGATCATGGCGTCCCCTGCTGCGAACGGGGCTTGCCATCGCACTCGGCGCAAGCCTGGCCTCGTTTTATCTGCTTCCGGCAATCTACGAACAGGGATGGATCAACCTCAGTGAGGTGCTGTCACCAGGCGTGCGGCCGCAGGACAATTTTATTTTCACTACCATCGCCGATCCCGATCACAACCGCTTCAATCTTCTGTTGTCGACCATAGCGCTCGCCGAAATCGGCGTCCTGGTTTTCGCGATCTGGTTTTCCCGGGCCTGGCAGGCGAAGCACGTAGGGACAGCGGCCCCCGGCTGTCCAGTAGCGCGCAGCGCGACTGAACGAGCCACTAACCACAGCCCGTGGATGCTAGTTTCCGCCTGGGGCGCCGTCAGCGCGCTCTTAATGTTGTCGGTGAGCAATTTGCTCTGGCAACACTTGCCCAAGCTCCGTTTCGTGCAACTTCCATTTCGCTGGCTGCTTTGTATGAACGCCGCTTTGGCAATAGTTCTGCCCAAGGCTGCCAAACGCTGGACGTCGCGCGTGCTGGCATCTGCCATATTGCTGGCCGTGGTTATCCTCGCTGGCTATCGCATCCAGCCTCCCTGGTGGGATATGGCGGCCGATATTCGCGAGATGAGCGACGCCATCGCGGACGGTACCGGATACGAGGGCGCCGACGAATACGTTCCCGCCGGAGCCGACCCCTATGAGTTGAACAAATCTCTGCCTCGCGTCAGCGACGACAAGGGAGTGCCGGTTCCGAGCGAGATGCTGGCGTGGGCGCAGACGAAAAAACATTTCAAGGTTCACACCGCGGCCGCGCAAAATCTAACCGTGCGCCTTTTCAACTACCCGGCGTGGGAAGTCGTCGTGAACGGCAAGCCCATCGAGACGCAGCGAACCGATGTTACCGGCCTCATCGTCATCCCCATCGCCGCGGGAGACAACGACGTGCACATCGATTTTCGCCGGACCATCGACCGTTCAGTCGGAAACGTCGTCTCGCTAATCAGCCTGACTCTGTTCGTTGTCGTATGGTTCAAAACCGGCAAAGGTCGCATGACCTCACTCGCGGTTCTGGTCGCAACCTCGAATGCCGGCAAACTTCGCGACTTCACCGCAGCAGCCGCGCCATATGGCATCGCGATCGCAACCATCCCGAACTTTTCTTCCCTGCCCGAGGTTGTCGAAGACGGCGCCACCTTCGCGGAGAATGCGCGCAAGAAGGCGGAGTCCTACAGTCTGGCCGTTCCGGGCGAACTGGTTCTAGCCGACGACTCTGGCCTGGAGATTAACGCGCTGGGCGGCGCTCCTGGAGTGCGCTCCGCGCGCTACGCCGCCGATGAATCATTCGCAGCTGCAGCAAACGCTGACGAAGCGAATAACGCCCTCGTGCTGCACGAACTCGCCAACGTCGCCGCGGAAAAACGCCACGCGCGATTCGTATGCGTGCTGGCTGTGGCCCGCGACGGCCAGACGATTCAAACATTCCGCGGCACCGCTGAAGGCGTCATCCTGGCCGCGCCCCGAGGCAACGACGGATTCGGATACGATCCGTTGTTCTACTTCCCACAAATCGGCAAGACTTTTGCCGAACTGAGCGCGGTAGAAAAGGCGCAGTACAGCCATCGTGGCGCAGCCTTTCGCGCGTTTCTCTCGTGGTATCGGGAAACCTAGCGTCTTATCAAGAAAAGTCCGGTCTTGACGAGCGCGTCCACATCTTGCGTCTCCACTGATTGTTCAGGCTCTCTCGACGAAAATACATAGACACGCCGAAACCGGGCTCCTGCAATGATGACGGTTCCCAGTCCCCGGTAGACGAGGTGGAAGCCGGCGGCTAGTCTCTCCCTTTGAGATTCCGTCGATAGTGCCCTATCCCGCGCGCTTGCGATCGAGACATTTTGCTCGCTCATCTGAGGTTCCTCTTGGTTCAAGATTCGGTGTTCAAGATTCAGCGTTGGGCTTCGGTCGTCGCGAGGGGATTCAATGGATCGTATGCCATCGAGAGGATAGTGCTTCTAGGTCGAGAAACGTATCATTCGCAGTTCTAGTTGGTCTCGCCTTGACTTCCCTTCCTACTCAAAACGATAATCATTAGTTTTAGTTTGCACATCGGACCACTCAAGGAGCAGTCATCGTAGCGTCAACGGCCAGTCCCTCCACTTCCAGTAAAGTCACTCCCAAAATCAAATCGGGCGTCGCTCCACTACGCGCCGGCGAGGGAACCTCGTTTCTGCTGCGCCGTCTGCACTCCCTCAGCGGCGTCGTGCCCATCGGGGCTTTCCTTCTCGAACACTTCATCTCGAACGCCGAGGCTTTCAAAGGCGCCGACGCCTATGGCCGGCAAGTCGCATTTCTGAACAGCCTGCCTTTCGTTTTTCTGCTGGAGTTATTTTTCATTTGGATTCCGATCCTCTATCACGGACTTTACGGCATCTTCATCTGGTATCAAGGCGAGACCAACGTCGCCGATTATCCCTGGGCGGGCAACTGGCTCTACACCTCGCAGCGCTGGACCGGCATCGTCGCGCTCATCTACATCGTGCAACACACTTATTCCCTGCGCTTCACCGGCGTGCACCTGCCGACGCATCCCGACCTAGCGTTTGCGAAAGTGCAAGCGCAATTCCACAATCCGTGGATGATCGCCTTTTACGCGCTCGGCATCGTCGCCGCTTCGTGGCATTTCAGCTACGGCCTGTGGCTGTTCGCCGCGAAGTGGGGGATTACGACCGGAGAAAGGGCACGCCGCCGTTTCGGCTACATCTGTCTCGCGCTCGCCCTCGGCCTGGTTTCAATCGGCGCGGTCAGCGTCTACGGATTTCTGCGGACGCCGCCCGAGCGTTTTGATCCGAATGCGCCTTCGGGAAACATCGTAATGCGATAGCGAGAAGTAGTACGTGGAGAAAAATAGAGCGTGGAGGCCGGGCGTCCTCGCCCGGCAGATCGGACTCATGGCAGCATGGCAGTAACTCCAAGGATTATCGTGGTGGGCGGCGGTCTGGCAGGCCTCGCCGCCGTCATCAAGATCGCGGAGATGGGCGGCGAGGTTGACCTGTTCTCCATCGTTCCCGTAAAGCGCTCGCACTCGGTGTGCGCGCAGGGAGGCATCAATGCTGCCAAGAACCTGAAAGGCGAAGGCGATTCCACCTGGCAGCATTTCGACGACACGATCTATGGAGGCGACTTCCTCGCCAACCAGCCGCCGGTCAAGGCCATGTGCGACGCCGCTCCGGGCATCATCGATCTTCTCGACCGCCTGGGCGTTCCCTTCAATCGCACTCCCGAGGGCCTCCTCGATTTCCGCCGCTTCGGCGGCACGCTCTATAACCGCACCGCATTCGCCGGAGCGACCACCGGCCAGCAACTTCTGTATGCGCTCGACGAGCAGGTCCGCCGCTACGAGTCCGAAGGCAAGGTGAAGAAGTACGAGCATTGGGAGTTTCTCTCCGCCGTGCTCGACGGAACCCGTGTCTGCCGCGGCATCTGCGCGATGGATTTGCGCAGCATGGAAGTTCGCACTTTCCCGGCCGACGCCATCATCATTGCCACGGGCGGCATTGGCGCTATCTTCGGCAAATCCACCAACTCGGTCGTGTGCACCGGATCGGCGCAGTCCGCGCTTTATCAACAGGGCTGCTACTACGCGAACGGAGAGTTTATTCAGGTTCACCCGACGTCGATTCCCGGCGAAGACAAGCTTCGCCTGATGTCGGAATCGGCGCGCGGCGAAGGTGGACGCGTCTGGGTTCCGAAGACTCAGGGCGACAAACGCGATCCGAAGTCCATTCCGGAGAGCGAACGCTGGTACTTCCTCGAAGAGTGGTATCCGAAATACGGCAACCTCGTCCCGCGCGACGTGGCGACGCGCGCGATCTTCAAAGTCGTGTACGAGCACAACCTCGGCATCGACGGCAAGCCGATGGTCTATCTTGACCTAACCCACATCGATCGCAAGGTTCTCGACCGCAAGCTGGAAGGCATCCTAGAAATTTACGAGAAGTTTGTCGGCGACGATCCGCGCGATACGCCCATGAAGATTTTCCCCGGCATGCATTACACCATGGGCGGCCTCTGGGTGGATTACAAACAGTCGACGAACATCCCCGGCATCTTTGCCGCTGGCGAGGCCGAATACCAATACCATGGCGCGAACCGGCTCGGCGCAAACTCGCTGGTGTCCTGCATCTTCGGAGGCTTCGTTTCCGGCCCAAATGCAGTGCAGTACGCGAAAAGCCTGCAAGCCGCACCCAGCAACGGGCATTTCGAGGCAGAGCGTAAAAGGCAACAAGAAATCAATGCGGGCCTGATGCGCTCCGAGGGCAGCGAGAATCCGTTTCTGCTCTGGCGCGAACTGGGCGCACTGATGACCGAGAACTGCACCGTCATCCGCTACAACAAGAAGATTGAGGCTGCGGACGCTAAACTGGTGGACATGCTGCATCGTTTCCAAAAAATCAACCTGAGCGATCGCTCGCAGTGGGCCAACACGACTATCGCCTTCACGCGCCAGCTATACAATATGCTGCAGCTATCGCGAGTAATCGCGCAGGGAGCGGCCATGCGCGACGAGTCTCGCGGGTCGCACTACAAGCCCGATTTTCCCGATCGCGACGACAAGAACTGGATGAAGACCACGAAAGCGACTTTCGCGCCGGATTTGGACGAGCCGAAGTTCGAGTTCGAAGCAGTGGATGCGTCGCTGATTCAGCCGCGGCCGAGGAAGTATTGAAGCGATGTACACGTGCGGGCGGACGCATTCGTCCGCCCTAGCGGAGCGAAGCTCCGCTGCGAATCGCATAATTTGTGGAATTGGCGAGCTGCGCTCGCCCTGCCCGGACGAATGCGTCCGGGCCTATGTGGGCTAGGGAGCTACTGGTAAAAGCTAAATGGCAAATACAAAATCCGTCCTGATCAAGATCAAACGCCAACTCACCCCCGACGCCAAGCCATCATGGGAAGAGTTCGAGATTCCCTACAAGCCTAATATGAACGTCACATCGGCGCTGATGGAGATCGCGGCCAACCCCGTCACCCGCGACGGCAAGCAGACCACGCCCGTAACCTACGACTCGAATTGTCTCGAAGAGATCTGCGGCTCCTGCGCCATGCTGATCAACGGACGCGCCCGTATGGCCTGCTCCGCCCTGCTCGACCATCTCGATCAGCCGATCAAGCTCGAGCCATTCTCTAAATTTCCCGTTGTGCGCGACCTCGCCGTCGATCGCAGTGTGGTCTTCGAGAATTTGAAGAAAGTGAAAGCCTGGGTGCCGGTCGATGGCAGCTACGACCTCGGTCCGGGTCCGCGCGTCACCATGGAGGACCAGGAAAAGGCCTATCCGCTGTCGAGTTGCATCTCGTGTTGCTGCTGCATGGAAGCCTGCCCGCAGTTCAACGAAGACACGGGATTCGTCGGCGCGGCCGCCATCTCGCAAGTGCGTCTGTTCAACACGCATCCCACGGGGCAGGCCCTGAAACGCGAGCGCCTGTCCGCACTGATGGGCGACGGAGGCATACAGGAATGCGGCTACGCGCAAAACTGCGTCGAGATTTGTCCGAAGGATATTCCGCTGACCACGTCAATTTCCGAAGTCGGTGGCCAAGTCATGAAGCAGGCGCTCGGCGACCTGTTGCGGAAATGACGGCGAGTTCCCAATTTGGGTGCCTGAAATCAACAAATTACCTTCAGGTAATGTCCCGTAACTCCCTTAAGTAATGGGGCTTAGACGGATTGCTTCACAAAATTGTTCATCTCTGGTTTAGAATCACAACACTTGTAGGGGAATGAGGGATTTTCCACATCCCCGTTTTTTCAGTGACGCAATGAGGCCATCGCTAATGACGCGAAGATCCATAACGCGAAGATTCATAACCCGAGGATTGAAAAGGTCCAAACCGCCGGGTGCGCTGGTCGTGCTTGCGATTTTCGTCGCGGTCGTCGCGCCAGCAAAGAGCTTTGCCCTGCACCGCGTCGACCATCACCACCGGATCCTGCGATCGCTTCGTTTCCGAGGCCTTCGCCGCCTGCTCTGGAACCCAATGTTCCGCCCGTCGCACGATTCCCTGATCCGCCAAAACGAAGAAATCGACCGCATCGATCTGCCCCGCATTCAAGACGATGCCGAACTGGAAGCGCTCAAGGCCTCGGGCGCGCTGGTGCCGATCGAACAGAGCGAGTCTCTGAAGATTGAACGCAGTCTCGATCCCTCTCGCCGCTATTGCCGTCCCTGGACCCGCGATTTTGTCGTGGACCTTTCCGAAGTCTACTACCGGCAGTTCCATTCTCAGATCCAGGTCAATTCCGCGGTGCGCACTGTGAAGGGACAGAAGAAACTGCGCCGTCACAATCGCAACGCCGCGCCAGCGGAAGGCGATACCGCGTCGTCGCACCTCGCTGGTGTCACGGTCGACCTCCAGCGCCGCGGCATGTCGAAAGAGCAGATTCGCTTCGTCGAGTACTACTTGTTCTATCTGAACGCGCTCGGCCTGGTCGAACCCGAAGAAGAGCGCCACCATTGGTGCTTTCACGTGATGGTCTCGGACCACTACAGTGACTGGCGCCAGACGCAGACGATTTTCCCGCGATCGCCGATGGAAGAACCTGGTGCCGCACCGGCCAATGTCACTGCCGCTGCCACTGCCGCTCCAACTCCAATGAGCGCCTCCAACTGAGCCTTCCACTGGACTCCGCCTCCGCAACACTCTCCATAGAATGATTGTTTTAATGGCGGGCCTTCCCGGAACCGGCAAGACCACGCTTGCCCGCGAACTGGCCCACGGCACGCAAGGCGCGCTCCTTAGCAAAGACGAGATCCGCGCCGTCCTGTTCTCGCCTGAAGACATCGAATACTCCGTCAAGCAAGACGACTTCGTGATGGAAATCATGCTCGAAGCCGCGCGCTTCCTGCTGCGAAAGACGCAGACCCGTAAAGTGTTCCTCGACGGCCGCACCTTCTCGCGCCGCTATCAGATCGACCGCGTCCTCAAATTCGCCGACGAACTCGCGCAGCCCTGGACAATCATTGAGTGCACTTGCTCTGAGGAATCCGCTCGCCGCCGTCTCGACGTGGCTGATCCCTCGCACCCCGCGCACAACCGGACGTTCGCGCTCTACCTCGAAGTGAAAGCCCGCTTCGAACCGATCACTTATCCCAAGACCACAATCTCTACGGACCAACCGCTCGAGCAGTGCGTTGAGCAAGCGCTGGCCACCATCACTGCCGCATGAGATTCGATGGAGCGACGGGCGTCCTCGCCCGCCTGCCCGTGCTCCCTGCAGCAGCATCGCCGCCGGGCGGGGACGCCCGGCTCTCCACCGGCAAGCGCATCGTATAGAATTCTTGCTCACCATGAACAAGCGACGCATTGCCCTTGCCATCGCACTTTCACTCGCCTTTGCCGCTCCGGTCTACGCGGAGACCGCCGTCTCCGCCAAGGCCCGCGAGATTCAAAATTCCACCATCGTCGTCGACACGCACGCCGATACCCCGCAGCGCTTCCTCGACGAAAACTACGACATCGGATCGACCGACCCCAAAGATCACGGCCACATCAGCCTCGACAAGGCTAAAGCAGGAAACCTGGGGGCCGAGTTCTTTTCCATCTGGGTGGAACCGGAAACCAACCAGGGCCACTTCGCCCGCCACACGCTCGATCTCATCGATTCTGTCTACGAGCAAGCGGCCCGCCATCCCGACCGCATGATAATGGCTTTCAGTGTCGCTGACATCGAGCGCGCCCACCACGAGCACAAACTCGCCGCGCTTCTGGGGATTGAAGGCGGACACTCCATCGAAAACGATGTGCGAGTGCTCCGCGATTTCTACCGCCTCGGTGTTCGCTACATGACCCTGAGCTGGTCGAACACCAACGAGTGGGCCGACTCTTCCGGCGACATCAATAATCCTAAAGTCGAGCACCACAACGGCCTCACCGACAGCGGCAAGCAGATTGTCCTGGAGATGAATCGCCTCGGCATGCTGGTCGATATCTCGCACGTCGCCGACAAGACGTTCTATGACGCGATCGCCGTCACGAAAGCGCCCGTCATCGCGTCGCACTCCTCCGCGCGCGCCCTCACCAATCATCCCCGCAACATGACCGAGGACATGCTGCGCGCCGTCGCCAAAAACGGCGGCGTCGTCCAGGTAAATTTCTATAATGCCTTCATCGACGAGAACTATCGAAAGGCCGCCGAAGCGCAAACCAAAGACCGCGACGACGCCGTCAAGGCCAACGCCGACCAACTCAAGGCCGCCGGAAAAACCGTCACCTACCTCGACAATGACCGCATCGAGCGCGAGTGGGCCGCCAAAATCCCGCGCCCTCCGTTGAGCTCCCTGATCGATCACATCGACCATATCGCTAAAGTCGCTGGTATCGATCACGTCGGGCTGGGCTCGGATTTCGACGGCGTCAGCGGTGCGACTCCCGAAGGGATCGACTCCGCCGCCGATCTGCCAAAGATCACCCAAGCCCTGCTCGACCGCGGCTACAGCGCCGACGATATCCGCAAGATTCTGGGCGGCAACCTGCTGCGTGTCTTCCGCGAAGCCGAACGAATTAGCCGCGACATGCAGGCAAACAAATAATCTGGAGCGACGTCTCGCGCGTGCGCTGCGTCAGCAACGCGGCCGGCGGGGACGCCCGGCACTCCACCAGCAAACGGGGTTCGCGATCACTGTGCAGAAGCCAACACTGATTTTTTGGACGCTCGCTGAAGTGTCGATTAGCGTTCTTTTCGCCGGCTGGTGCGCATTGCATCTCCGTAGATTTGATCCTTATCTTGGCATCTCGCTGCCGGCTTGGACCCGTACGCCTGGGTTGATCTTTCTGATCTTGGGCGGCGTTCTGGTTTCGGCGTGTGGAGCAATCCTGAGCACGCGGGGTATTTACTCTACGCCCGGAGACCGGTTCTTTCCAAAGGAGTTCGTGGCGTTCGGGCCGTTTCGCTATTTACGTAATCCCATGTCCCTGGGCGGTGTCACTCTAATGACGGGGCTTGGATTGTACGAATCGTCAGTGTGCATCCTTCTGCTCGCTGCCGCACTGTTTCTCTTTCTGCACTTGCTGGTTGTATATATGGAAGAGCCCGGCCTTGAACGGAGATTTGGAGAAAGCTATCGCGAATACAAACGCTCGGTTAATCGATGGTGGCCACAATTCAGCGCCGGGAAATCTTGAGCTACGTTTCTTTCCCACGTACCCGGTGTAAGTTGGCTCAGCACCAAAACAGAATGCATCCGTTGTCGTACAATCCCTGTCGTACAATTAGAGCTTGCCGAAATATCTCCAGGAGCATCCATGCGCACTCTACTGCAGACGCTTGTCCTGATAATCTCCACCTCCCTGCTCGGCGCCGCGCAGGCAACCTCAACTCCGCAGCCAGGGGCAAGGCCGCCCGTCCGCAAGCCCGCCACTTCCGCCCCCGCGGCTACCGCCGAGCCCACCGCCATCATCCACACCACGGCCGGCGACCTGCACTGCACGCTGTTTCCGAAGATAGCTCCAATCGGAGTCGAGAATTTCATCGGCCTCGCCAGCGGCACAAAAGACTGGACCAGCCCCGTCTCGCACGCCAAGAAGCACGGCGTTCCGCTTTATGACGGCACCATCTTTCACCGTGTAATCCCCGGTTTCATGATTCAGGGTGGAGATCCCAAAGGCGATGGCACGGGCGATCCCGGGTATAAGTTCACGAACGAGGTTTCCTCTGAACTGCTATTCGACAAGCCCGGGCGTCTCGCTTACGCCAACGCCGGACCTGACACCAACGGCTCGCAATTCTTCATCACTGAAGTTCCCTACCCCAGCCTTAATGGTAAGTACACCATCTTCGGCCAATGTGATGACGCCGCCGTCGAACTGGTCAAGAAGATTGCGCGCATGGCAACGGACGGCGAACGCCCGCTCCGTCCCGTCAAGATCACGCACATCGACATCCATCGCGGCGGTACATCCGGCAAGCCCGCGGTTCCCAAGCCATCGCCGGCCGTGAAGAAACCGACGTAGTACGAAATGCAGCTAGAGACGTGGCGCGCCGCGTCTGAGACGAGGCAAGCCTTGTCTCTGCAGCAAGAGTAAGAACGATCAATTTGCAGATTTGAAAGGGAGACTATGACCCGCACACCTGGAACCTATGCCGTGTTTGAAACCAGCGAAGGCAATATCGTTTGCCGTCTGTTCGAAAAGGATGCGCCCAAGACCGTCGCGAATTTTGTCGACCTCGCCGAGGGCAAGCGCGAATGGAAGCACCCCTCCACCGGCAAGAAATCCAACGACCCTCTTTATCACGGAACGATTTTTCATCGCGTGATTCCCGACTTCATGATTCAGGGCGGAGACCCGCAAGGCACCGGCATGGGCGGTCCCGGCTACCAGTTTGAAGACGAGACCAAGGGCTCTCCGCACAAGTTCGACAAGTCGGGAAAGCTCGCGATGGCCAATGCCGGCCCCAACACCAACGGCTCGCAGTTCTTCATCACCGTCGGCAACACCGACTGGCTGACCGGCAAACACACAATTTTCGGCGAGGTAGTCGAAGGATACGATGTCGTGGAAAAAATCTCGAAGGTAGCGCG
Source organism: uncultured Acidobacteriaceae bacterium (assembly GCA_963789205.1). Taxonomy (GTDB): domain Bacteria; phylum Acidobacteriota; class Terriglobia; order Terriglobales; family Acidobacteriaceae; genus Acidiflorens. Next base: position 521,540 of record CAWBJV010000001.1, on the reverse strand, counting down.
CAATCGTCAAGATCGTCCCAACAAAGACGTCGTGGTGAAGTCGGTAAAGATCGAGCGCTAGTGCTCTTCGGTGGAGCGACGGGCGTCCTCGCCCGTCCTAGTCGCGGTCGCGGGGTAAATGGGATTCCTGAACGTTGAACATAGAGGACCACTGCTTATGCCGACAAAGAAAGTGGCTTCCACTAAACGACGCCCCTCCGCTAAAAGCGGCGATGGTTCAAAAGACGTCGACAAATATCTGGCAGCCGTCTCGCAACCCGCCCGCGGCACCTTGAACACAATTCGCGGCACGATTCGCTCCGCCGTGCCACCGGAGGCCACGGAGGGGATCAGCTACGGGATTCCCGTATTCAAGTACAAAGGAGCGCTGGTGTGGTTCGCGGCTTTTTCAAAGCACTGCAGTTTCTTCCCTGGAAGTCTCGCCGTGACCGCAGCGTTTAAAGACGAACTTAAGGACTACCAAACCTCCAAAGGCACTATTCGCTTCCCCGTAGACAGGCCTCTGCCGGCGGCTCTTGTGAGAAAACTGGTGAAAGCACGGATCGCGGAAAACGAACGCAGGAAGAGGCGATGATCGGGTAGCCTCAACAACAATGCGACTCGAAGTCGGAGCCTCCCTTTCCGATCCTTCAATATTCTTTATAATGAAAAGTTCCTTCCCCGCTTCTGGAGGCAGGTATCATGGCGTCGTTCAACGGAGTCCCCGTCCCATCCAACGGGCAGAAGATCGAATACAGCAACGGCAAATACCGCGTCCCCGATCACCCGATCGTCCCTTTCATTGAAGGGGACGGCACGGGCCGCGATATCTGGAAAGCTTCCGTCCGCGTCTTCGACGCCGCAGTCGAAAAGGCTTACCAGGGTAAGCGCTCTGTAGCCTGGTACGAAGTTTTTGCCGGAGAGAAAGCCAAGGCTCGCTTCCAGAACTGGCTTCCAGACGACACCATCAGCGCCATCCGCGAATTTCGCGTCGCCATCAAAGGTCCGCTGACCACGCCCGTCGGAGGCGGCATCCGCTCCCTCAACGTCGCCCTGCGCCAGATTCTCGATCTCTACTGCTGCGTGCGTCCCGTGAAGTACTACGCCGGAGTGCCGTCGCCCGTGAAGCATCCCGAGCGCATGAACATTGTCATCTTCCGCGAGAACACAGAAGACGTTTACGCCGGAATCGAATGGGAAGAAGGCACGCCCGACGCCAAACGCCTGATCGAATTCCTCAATAAGGACATGCTGAAAGGCGGCAAGAAGCAAATCCGCCTCGATTCCGGCGTCGGCATCAAGCCCATGTCGGTGACCGGCACGAAACGTCTGGTGCGCATGGCCATCCAGCATGCTCTCGACAACAAGAACAAGGCGGTCACGCTCGTCCACAAAGGCAATATCCAGAAGTTCACCGAAGGTGCGTTCCGCAAGTGGGGATACGAACTCGCCACCGAAGAATTCCGCGCCCATGTCGTCACAGAACGCGAAAGCTGGATCATTGACAACAAGGACAAGAACCCCAGTCTCACCGTCGAGCAGAATGCGAACCTCATCGAACCCGGCCTCGAGTTCGCAACGGACGATTTTCGCCGCGACCTCTATAAAGAAGTAAAAGACTGTCTCGATTCCATCTACGCCACGCACGGCAAAGGCGCGTCGAAGAAAAAGCTGATGATCAACGACCGCATCGCCGACTCCATCTTCCAGCAGGTTGTGACCCGGGCCGACGAATACAGCGTTCTGGCCACGCCCAACCTGAACGGCGACTACATCTCTGACGCCTGCGCCGCGCAGGTCGGCGGCCTTGGCATCGCTCCCGGAGCGAACATCGGCGACGGCTACGCGATCTTCGAAGCCACCCACGGTACTGCTCCGAAGTATGCCGACAAAGATGTCATCAATCCCGGCTCCGTCATTCTGTCGGGGGTCATGATGTTCCGCCATCTCGGATGGACCGAAGCCGCCGATCTGATCGAACAAAGCCTAGAGCGCACCATCGAGCAGAAAAAAGTAACCTACGACTTCGAGCGCCTCATGGAAGGCGCCACCAAGGTGAAAACCAGCGAGTTTGCCACGTGCATGATCGAGAATATGACCGTAGCAGTGGCCGCGGACTGAGAAATCACTTTACTGTAGAGACGGGGCGTGCCCCGTCTCTTTCGGCGCATAGGCGCTGCCAGACGCGGCAAGCCGCGTCTCTACGGGAATTCTTATTTGAAATCGAGAAAGGAAATTCATGCGCCATAAAGTAACGATCGTCGGATCCGGAAACGTAGGCGCCACCGCCGCTCATTGGATCGCCTCGAAAGAGCTAGCCGACGTAGTCCTCATCGACATCGTGGAGGGCATCCCACAGGGAAAAGGTCTCGACCTGCTCGAGGCCATGCCGATCGAGAAACGCGATTCCAACATTATCGGCACGAACGATTACGCCGACACCGGCAACTCCGACATCGTCGTCATCACCGCCGGAATTCCACGCAAGCCCGGCATGAGCCGCGATGACCTTCTGAATACGAACCACAAAATCATGAACGACGTAGTCGGCAAGATCGTGCACCGCTCGCCGAACTGCATCCTCATCATCGTCTCCAACCCCCTCGACGCCATGGCGCAGGCCGCCTACAAGATGAGCGGCTTCCCGCGCGAGCGCGTCATCGGCATGGCCGGCGTGCTCGACTCCGCCCGCTTCCGCACCTTTATCGCGCAGGAACTCAAAGTCAGCGTCGAAAACGTAACCGCCTTCGTCCTCGGTGGACACGGCGACACCATGGTCCCCCTTCCTCGCTATTCCACCGTCGCCGGCATTCCGATCACCGAACTCATGGATAAAGCCACTCTGGATCGCATCGTCCAGCGCACCCGCGACGGCGGCGCCGAGATCGTCAAACATCTTAAGACCGGCTCCGCGTATTACGCACCGTCGGCCGCCGTCACCGAGATGGTCGAGGCCATCCTCAAAGACAAGAAAAAGATTCTCCCCTGCGCCGCCTATCTCAATGGAGAGTACGGCATCCACGGGCTATTCGTTGGCGTCCCGGTAAAACTCGGCGCCAAGGGGATCGAGCAGATCATCGAGATCAAACTGACTCCGGAAGAGAAAGCAGCCCTGGAAAAGAGCGTCGCAGCCGTGAAGGAACTCATCGCGGTGATCAACGTCTAGGCGGAGGCTCTGGCCGATGGGACATGCGATGGCAGGGTTTCACGGATCACCTCTTGAGTTTGGAAGAATTTGGTGGGATTATCGGAGCAGAAGACGCTTGAAACTGCGGCATGAAACACCTATCTAGCCTTCCAGCGCACTTGTTCGGGGTCGCGAGCCTGGTGTTCACGCTGGCATTCTGGATTTATGTTAATCTCCCATTCCAACGACATTCCTATCATTTAGATGTGACCTCCGTCGTCATCCTAAGCTGTGGTATCCCAGCATCCCTTATCGCAGCGTGGCGTGGCTCAAAACTGTGGCTTATTGCCTTGCTGGGGCCGCTGTCAGGCTGGATGTTGATATTGACGCTAATCAAGGATTGAATTTCAAGACACCCTGCTACCGTGCTCTGATTTCTCTTTCGTGATCGGCTCACTCTCGCTATAGTGTCTGAGGCCGGCAGTCTGAAGCCAGTAAGCATGGACTTCGATCAGCTCGAAATTTTTCTGGAAGTGGCGCGCCTCTCCAGCTTTTCCCGCGCAGCGGAGAAGCGCTTTCGCACCCAGCCCGCCATCTCGTCCCAGATCCGCGCACTGGAAGAAGAAGTGGGCGCCCGGCTGCTCGATCGCTCCGGAGGCCGCGTCTCGCTCACCGCGTCCGGCAAATTGTTTTTCAAATACGCAGAGGAGACGCTGGAGCGGCGCAAGACGATCCTCACCGAGATTGCCGAGACCGAGCGCGTGCCCCGCGGCGAAATTGTCGTTGGAGCAAATGAAGGCACCTGCCTGCACATCCTTCCGGAGGTCTTCGCGCAATTCAAACGCGACTATCCGAACGTCGCCGTCAGCATCAAACGCTCCGACTACGCCAAGATTCTCGAGTCGGTCATCGAGAACGTCGTGGACTTCGGCGTGGTGTCGCTGCCGGTGACCGACAACCGGCTCGAGGCGCAGATGATTCATCGCGATGAACTCGTCGTGATCACGGCCCCGCATCATGCGCTCGCGGCGAAGAAGAGCGTCACCGTGGCAGAGGTCTCGGCCTATCCGCTAGTTGTGCCTAAACTGGGCCACACCCGCGATGCCCTCGATGCGCTGTTCTATGACCATCACCTGAAACCAAATCTGGCCATGGAACTCGATTCGAGCGAACTACTGAAGCGTTTTGTTGCAGCCGATGTCGGCGTCGGATTTATCGCACGCTCCAATATCGAGGAGGATATCCGGGCTAAGGTCCTGGTCGCGATCAAGTTCTCCGACGCGCAAATCCGGCGCGACCTCGCGATCGTATTCCGCAAAGACAAATCGCTCAGCCGCGCCGCCAAGGCTTTCATGGACATCGCGGTCAAGCAAAAGAATTTCTCCGCGGCTGGTGCTGGGAAGCAGTCTAAATGACCAGGGTTGCGGCTTTCATCCTCTTCTTGCTCGTTTCGGCTGCCGTAGCCCAAAAGCAGCCCGCTCATGGCAAGGTTTCCGCGGTCGGCGCCAACAAACTCGTCGCGCTGAAAGTTACGGGAACGACGCGCTACACCAACAAAGAGATTCTTGCCGCGAGTGGCCTGCAGATCGGCCAGAACGCCGCCGACGGCGATTTCAAGGAAGCGGCTCAGCGCCTGGGCGATTCTGGCCTGTTCGGTGATGTCGTCTATTCGTATTCCTCTTCCGGTGCGGGCGTAAGGCTCGAAATGCAGCTCGCCGATACCGACCAAAGCAAGCTGGTGCCCGCGCACTTCGAAAACTTCGTCTGGTTCACTGACGACGAACTCCGCGCCGCCCTGCAACTCCGCGTTCCACTGTTCAAGCAGTTGCTGCCAGTTACGGGCAATCTTCCCGACCGGGTTTCCGAGGCGCTGCAAGCCATCCTCACCGAGAAACAATTTCCAGGACGCGTAAATTATCTACGCGAAAGCCAGGACGAATCAGGTGGACCTCTGAGCGGAATCGCCTACCGGGTCGAGGAAGTCAGCATCCGGATTCGCAGCGTTGAATTCCCCGGAGCTTCACCCGAGCAAGCGGCTTTGCTCGCAGCCGCAGCCCGCCGCCTGGCGGGAGCAGAATACGGACGCGCTACTCTGGCTGCCACCGCAAAGTTTGACCTGCTGCCCGTGTACCTGCAGCGCGGATATTTGAAGGCCGCGTTCGGTCCGTCAGACGCGCGCGCAGTACCTCAACCTCCAGCTGCGGACGATGCGCAAGGTCCCGCCGAACTTCAGGTGGATGCGATTGTTCCGGTGATGCCGGGCAAAGTGTATTCGACGTCTAGCGTCGACTGGAAGGGTAATTCTGCAATTAAAATAGACGAACTGGCGCCTCTCCTCCACCTGCCAACCGGCCAGCCCGCCGACGCCGTGCGTCTTCTCCGCGACATCGAAAGTGTGAGCAAGCTTTACCGCAGCCGCGGCTACATGACCGTTCAGATTAAGCCCGACGCTCAACTCGACGACGAGAAAAACACCGTTCACTACGATGTGAACATTGTCGAAGGTGACCTCTACAAAATGGGCGAGTTGGAGATCCTCGGACTCGATACGCAGGCCACAGCTCGAATGCAGGCAGCCTGGACTCTTCGCGAAGGTCAACCCTACAATGCCGACTACCCAGAAAAATTTCGGGACGATACTGGACAGCTCCTTCCCCGCGGCGTGCGGTGGGACATCAGCATCCATGAAACGCTGGAAGCGAAGGACAAGACTGTGGACGTGGAGATCCGTTTCAAGCAGCAGTAATATTTTCGTGTAATCCGAAGCTTGCGTGAGAATCTTTATATTGGCATCATGATAGTGACATCGTGATTGTGACAGTCATCGAGTATGCACTTTTGAAATATCAACCCGTTTCACAGGAGACGAAAGCAGAATGAGAATTAAGGGAAACACTAATCGAAACGTCGAGCGAATTGTGGCTGCAGTTCTTGGGATGCAGATGTTGCTCGGGCTGGCAGCGGTTCCAGCGCTGGCCGCCGGCAAGAGCCAGACATTGACTGGCGAAGTGAGCGACGCCATGTGTGGGGCAAAACACGAAATGAAGGGCAAGGCCGCGGATTGCACTCGCGTCTGCATGAAGCATGGATCGCAGTACGCACTCGTGGTCGGCGACAAAGTCTACACCCTGGACACCTCGGATAAGGCCGCGCTCGATGAGCTGAATAATCTGGCGGGCGCGAAGGCAAAGGTCACCGGAGAAGTAGACGGCACCACGATCGCAGTAAAGTCGGTAGTTGCGGGATCGTAAAGTCAGTAGTGGAGCGACGGGCGTCTCGCCCGTCCAGTAGTCTCGTGGCCGGGCGGGACGCCCGGCTCTCCACTGCCATTACACGCTAAACAAAAAACCGGCGGGCAAGGCCGCCGGTTCCTTGTTTCCGCAATCGTAAGTGTTAATTCTGGTCCGGTTTATCGTCGCGGCGCTTCAGCGTCGGACGATCATCATCGCTCTTGTCCGAACCACTGGACGTCTTATCGCTGCTCGACGTCCGGCGCAGGCTGGGACGGCTCCCATCCTTTTCTTCAATAACTTTGTGCCGGTTCTCGATGGTAGCCAGCCGCGATTTCACGTCGTCAAACTCTGACGTGGAAACGATGTATTGCGCCTTCGCCGGAAGAATGGTCGCAATCTCCTGTTGCGACTTCTCGATGCGGTCAGGCGTCTGCGGATGCGAAGCGAAGGCCTTGGCGAGCGTACCCGGCTTCTTCTTCTCTTTCGCCTGAACTTTTTCAAAGAAGCTGATGAACGCCTGCGGATCGTATCCCGTCTTATACATGTATTGCAGGCCGAGGTAGTCCGCCTCCGCTTCGAAATTGCGCTGGAACTTCATGAAGGTCAGCGGCAAACCCAGGCCGGCTGCTTCGTATATGCCGTAGCCTATGCCACCCCCAATGAAGATCAGAGGAATCGTGCCGATGTTCGCCCATTGTGCGCGCGTCATCTGACGAGTGCCGTGGCGGGCGGCAACGTGCGCGATCTCATGCGCCATCACGCCTGCCAGTTCGGCTTCTTCATCCGCCGCCAGAATCAGGCCGGAGTTCACGTAAAAAAATCCACCTGGAAGCGCGAACGCATTCACTTCGTCCGAGTCAATCACCTTGATGGTAAACGGAACCTGCGCGTCGGAATTACGCACCAGATTCTGTCCGATGCGGTTGACGTACTCGGTAACCACCGGGTCCTGAACCAGCTTCACGCCTTGCTCGACCTGCATCGCGTACTGCTTGCCCATCCTGATTTCGGTTTCGAGCGAATACCAGTTGCCCATGCCGCGCCCGCCGACCTTGCGGTTGCCGATGGCGTCCACATCGCTCTTCGTCCCGTTGTGCTTGACCTTGCTGTCGTCAGGCTCCTGGATGGGAGGTGGCCCACTAGGCGCCGAGTCGCTGCCGCTCGAAGCAGAATCCTGGGTCGGCGCGGGATCCTGTGGAGGAAGAGGCTGCGCGGTCTGATCCGCAGTCTGATCCTTGGATTGATCTTTTGACGATGTTTGCGGCTGCGATACTTGCGGCTGTGCATTTGGAGTCTGGGAAGTTTGATCCTGCGCCAGCGCCGGCAGTGACAGCAGCGCTAGTAAACTTAGGCAAATCAGCGATTTACGGAACGACATTTGGACACCCCGTGGAAACCCGGTCGGCTGAAGCTATTATAACCCCGATAGCAAGTCGGTCTGGACGGAGTTTCCCTGCTAGTTGGACGCATAGTCGAGCCGGAAAGTTACTCACTATTTTCACGGAACGTGCCGGCTGAGGCTCTTTTCGGAGCCGCCTGGAGATGGGAGCCGTGGTGCACGTACGGTTCGTATCAGGGCATGCCTTCAGGCATGCCGACAATGCTCGTCATAAGAGCGCCTTCAGGCGCTGCGGCCAGTGAGCGGAGTTTCAGTCTATGGTCCTTTCGCAGCCGCCGACCAGCGCCCTTTCCGTTTTCCCGCTCGCCGGTGTACCATGGCCGCGATTTTGGAAAGCGAATTCGGAGACGAGCAAGAAAGAGGAACCGCGCATGCTCAACCGCCGTAGTTTTCTGTCGTCGTCGTTCGCGTCGTCCTTAGCTGTAGGCGCCGGCCTCGCCTGGCGCGGAAATCTATGGGCGCAGCTCGAATCCCTGCCGTCGAAGCTGCCCGATCGCGGGCTCTTCGACCAGAACGAAGACGCCTACTGGCGCGAACTCCGCAAGCAGTTCCTGATTCCAGCCGATGAGATCTACCTCAACAACGGCACCGTGGGCTCCAGCCCAGCGCCTGTGCTGCGCGCGTTGTTTGAGGGCTACGACGCGTGCGAGAAGCTGAACGAGGCCGATCCCGAGGACTATCCCATCTGGGGATACGCGTCGTGGAACCAGTTTCGCGATCCGCTGGCCGCGTTTGTAGGCTGCAACCGCGACGAGATCGCGATCCTAAGAAATGCCACCGAGGCCAACAGCTACATCGCGAACGGCGTCGATCTGAAACCCGGCGACGAAGTGCTCATGACCGACCAGGAGCATCCCGGAGGCGAGCACCCGTGGGACTTGCGCGCGAAGCGCTACGGCATCGTCGTGAAGAAGATCACGCTGCCAAGGCCGGCAGAGAATCCAGCGCAGGTATTGAATCTCGTCACCGACGCCATAACCCCGCGCACCCGAGTTTTGTTCTTCAGCCACATCACCACGTTCTCCGGAGTGGTACTGCCCGCCAAAGAACTCTGTGCTCTGGCCCGCACCAAAGGGATTATTTCCGCCGTCGACGGAGCGCATGTCCCTGGAATGATGCGGCTGAATCTGCACGATCTGGGCTGCGACATGTATTCCTCTAGCCCGCACAAATGGCTGCAAGCGCCCAAAGGCTCGGGCTTTCTTTACGTCCGCGACGAAATGATCGACCGCATATGGAACACGATTGCGACCGAAGGCTGGGACGACGTGAAGATCCGCGCCGAACGATTCCAGCGCATCGGAAGTTCAAACGTGCCCGCCCTCTGGGGATTGCGCGCCTCGATTCAACTGGCCAACGACATAGGAATGGACCGCATCGAACGCCGTCAGCGCCAGCTCTGCGACTACATCCTGGCGGCCATGGTCAAACGCGGCGCAGCGTCGTGGACGTCTCCAGACGCCTCGATGCGCTGCGCGATTGCAACGGTAAACGTGCCCCCGATCGTCCGGATGGATCTGGAGCACTGGATGTGGAAAGAAAAGAAAATTCGCATCCGAGGAGCCGAACCACACAAGCTGCGCCTGTCCACGCCTTACTACTTGTCGAAACAGGAGATCGACCGGTTCCTGGACGCCTTCGACGAGTACAAAAAGGCTAAGACCTAGGCCTTGAAGAGGGACGGGCGAGGACGCCCGTCTCCCCACGAACTATTTTGCTGATGGCTGATGGCTGATGGCTGAGAGCTACTCTACGTCCACCGAAACCAGCGCAACGCGAGGACGAACGACACGCCGCCCCAGACTGCGAGCACCAGCAGTCGCCCCGATTGTGAGCTTAGAGTCGCGCCTTCGATGATCGTCGCTCGCAGCGCATCGTTGAGCGCGGTGAGTGGAAGGGCCTTGATGAAAGGGTGGGCCATCGCCGGAAATTTGTCGTAGGAAAAGAAGACGCCGGAGAAGATCCACATCGGCATCATGACCAGGTTGATGAGGCCGGAAACGCTTTCGATTTTCTGCGCGCGGCACGCGGTTAGAAGGCCAACGCCGCCGAAGGTTACCGCGCCTAGCATTCCTAGAAAGATGACCGAGAGGATCGATCTCCATCCTTGCACTCGCATGTGAAAGACCAGCACGCCGAAGCCTAAGAGCAGTCCTACTTCAATCACCATCAGCACCAGGCGGCTGCTGGTTAAGGCGAGCAGGAAATCGCTGCGCCGCATGGGAGTGGCAACGAAGCGCTTCAGAAGTTTGCGTTGGCGCATTTCCACCAGCGCGAAGCCTACCCCCCACATGCCGGAGTTCATGAGGTTCATCCCCAGCAGTCCGGGGATGAGGAAGTCGATGTAACGGGAGCCGGGCTCGTTGGAGGCTTGGGAGGAAGTGGTGACCGCGTCTTTACGTCCGGCGGCGGATTGGAGCGCGGCATCAATTTCGGCGCGGGAGAGCACGCTCTCCGGGCGAGCAGGATCGTAATAATAAGTGTAGCTGCCGTCGGGATTCGACTCGATCACGAGATCGTACTTGCCGACGTGGAAAGCATTGAGCGCAGCGTCGCGATCGAGCACGGTGGCTCGGATGGTGGACCGGGCGGGCGAGCTCTTATTGGGCGAGCCTTGCAACATGGCCACGGTTTTCTGCGCGCCATCGCCTTCGATCACGACGACCGACGTGACGTCCGCGGGCTTGTTGCGAAAGGCGATGCCCAATCCAGCGGCCAGCAGCAGCGGAAAGATGAAGACCCAGAATACGACTTCGGGCTCACGCTTGAGTTCGAGTATGCGGGCCCAGAGCAGATGACGGTATCCGGACCAGCGGCCATTGTGGCGCGCGGGGAGACTGGGCTGGTCGAGTCTCGGTGGCGTCGGAACCGGCTCTGGAGCTTTCGGAGTTCGCTTTGTGGTTGTTTCCGTTGCCATTTAATTCTCCCGCAGATGGCGGCCCGTCAAGTTTACGAAAACATCCTCGAGACTGGCCTGGCGCGTACTGAGGTGTTCGAGCTGGTGGCCTTGCTGAGTGACCGCGGCGAGCAGCGCGGGAATCGTGAGATGGGGTTCGCGCACGTTGAGGCAGATGGTGCCGTCCTCGCTGCGAACGGATTCGACGCTGGGCAGCGCGCGCCACGCATCGGTTTCTTGGCCGTTCGAGTTGCCGCTGACGTTGCCATCGAGTCGGTCATCGACTCTGCCATCGACTCGGAACTCGACAACGTGATGGCCGCCGAGGCGGTCGATGAGGTCGGAGGGAGTGCCTTCGGCGATGATCTGGCCGTGATCGACGATGGCGAGGCGGTCGCAGAGGCGTTCGGCTTCGTCCATGTAGTGAGTGGTGAGGAGGACGGTCCCACCTTTTTTCTGGAAGGCGCGGATAATGTCCCAGAGCTGGCGGCGGCTTTGGGGATCGAGTCCGGTAGTCGGCTCGTCGAGAAAAAGGATGCGCGGATTGCCGACCAGCGCGGTGGCAACGGCGAGGCGTTGCTTTTGGCCGCCGGAAAGTTTGCCGACCCACGCGTCGGCCTTTTCGGTCAGTTCGAGTTCCTCGAGAACTTCGGCGGCGGGACGCGGCTCGCTATAGAAGCTGGCGAAGAGTTCGATGGTTTCGCGGACATTTAGTTTTTCCGACAGGCGCGTTTCTTGCAGCGAGATACCGATCCATTCGCGAAGCTGGCGCGGGTTATCGTTCCAGGTGTGGCCGAAGATGCGAACTTCTCCGGAAGTGGGCGCGAGCAGGCCCTCAAGAATTTCGATAGTGGTGGTCTTCCCTGCTCCGTTGGGGCCGAGGAGTCCGAAGCACTGGCCGGCTTCGATACGGAGGCTGACGCCCCGGACAGCTTCGACTTTTCCGTCGTACGTCTTGCGCAGGTTGGAGCACTCGATCGTTATTTCTATTGGCGATCCCACGAGGGCATTCTAAATCACGTCCTCGTTGAGAACGGGGTTCAGAACGCGGGTTCGGAATGTGAATGGCTTGTGACCGGCAAAGGCGCATCGCCCTTAGCGTTGCGCCACAGAATTGCATTCAACTTCTTGGCATCGACGGCGTCGGGTTTTGAGAAATTCATCTGCGACGATTCTTTTGCTCCCACCGCTTTCTTCTCGTTCATCTGATAGATGAGGCCGCTGCGGAGATCTCGGTCGTCGGCCTGGAAGGGTGGCTGCGTTCCCGGACCTGTGAACAGCGGCGCCATTAGGGGAGCGTGTGCGTCGAACAGGTTCATCGGGGGAAGGCCGAGCAGAGCCTCCATAGTGTGGACCATGCTCACTGTGGTGTAGAAGTTATGGTCGATAAACGGCTGCGGTGTACGCGGCGCATACTTGCTGATCACGAGGGCGATCGAGCGATGGGCATCGATGTGGTCGGCGCCATCCTGCGCGTCGTCTTCGAGCACGAAGATGGCAGTATCGTCCCAGTAAGGACTGTGGGAAACGGCGTCGACTACGCGGCCGAGCGCGAGATCGTTGTCGGCGACCGAGGCGTTTGGAGTTGGCTTGCCGGGACGCGTGCCTCCGGTGTGGTCGTCGGGCAGGTAGAGCAGCGTGAACTGTGGAAGTTCTTTGGCGGTTCCCTTCGCTTTCACAAACTCACCGAATTCGCGGAGGAATTCGTCAGCGCGGAGTTGGTCAGGATAGTCGGTATTGAAGTCCGGGAATTGAGGATCGTAGTGGTCACGCAGCGCGGCTTTGGTGGGACGCATGCGCTTCATCTGCGGAATCGCCCAGGGCCAGGGACTCGGCCCGCCCCGCGGATTACCGACATTCGCGGGCAATGGATCGCCTTTTTTGATTTCGGAAACTGGACACGTTGCAGAATTGGGTGATCGTATTCCTTCCTTCTGTGATTGCACTTTTTCGTTCTTGCACCATACGGCGGCGATAAATTCTCCGTAGATACGGTAGGTGAGTTTGCTGCGGGCCAAGTTATCCCACAGGAAACCAGTGCCGGGATCGTCCACGTCGGGGATTCCCTGCTCTAGTGGAAATTCTTCGGCCACGCTGCCGCCAGAATCGTAGGTGCGTTCTTTGCTGCGATAGTTGATCGGCCAGGTCTTCTCGTTGTAGTCGGAGGTAGTGGAGGCGGTGGACCAGAGGTGTCCGTCGCCGGAAACTTCGCCGCTGTCGTAGAAGTTGTCGAGCACTCCAAACTGCAGGGCGAGCTTGTGCTCGTTAGGCGTGATATCGGAGCCGTACATGGTCAACGATGCGTCGCCATCACCGACAGGCAGGTCGCCGAGGATCTGATCGTAGGTGCGATTTTCTTTTAGCACGTAGATCATGTGGCGGATCGGATTCGTTCCACCGGCGAATTCGAACTTGCCGCCGTCCGATTGGACGAGATTGTCTTCTTGTACCTGGCGCGTGTAGGCGGCTAGATTCTTGTCGATGTCGGCGAGGCTGAGACGCTGGATAGAGCCGCCGATCAGGGTTGGAATATACGGATGTTCTTTTCTCTTGCGCTCGCCCTTGAGCTGGCCCTGCATGTTGTCGGGACCGCTGCTTTCTCCTTTGGCGGTCGCGATTAGGAGGTCGTTGCCTGCGATGGCGAGGGCGCTGGGATACCACTCGGTGGGGATGAAGCCGAGAGGAGACACTACCAGTTCGGCATCCCGGGCATCGAACACGGCTACAGCGTCGAGCGAGGCAGATGCTGCGAACAAGCGGGTGCCATCGAGCGAAAATGCAACGGACTCTGGGACTGAGCCTGGGGCACTTCTTAGGGACGTGTCGAGGTTCACGTGGAAGCGACGTATAATCTGCGCCGTCTTAAGATCGAAAGCAAGGACGAAGTCGAAGTCGGCATTACTTGCAGTGACAAAAAGAGTATCTTCTGCAGAATTGAGCGCCATGGCAGTGGGATGAGTGCTAGGCGCAGTCCGATCAGTTTTCTCGAATACAGTATACCAAGCATCCACCTTACCGGTGCCGAGATTCAATCTGGCTATAGTTGCCGCGTTCCATAAGCTCACCCACGCCTTCGTGCCGGCTTTGTTGGTGATGACGGTATATGGGTACGCACTGGGGATATAACGGTTGCGGCTTAGATCGAACGATTGCAAGATTTTGCCCGAGTCTGTATCGAGCACGATGGCGTTGTCAGAAAGATTATTGGCGATGAGCAGGCGGTCGCCTTTGGGGCCAGGAAGAACGGCGAGTCCGGCGGGATATGGGAGCGCGGTTCCGGCAGGAGTTTTGCGCACACCAAACGCTACTTCTCTCCCTTGGGCGATGGGCTGGGGCGCGATCTTGATGAAGCGCTCGGGAGTGACTTGTCCGGCCGCGAATTTGTACACCGCGATGCCGTTGCCCGTGCTCTTTGGCTTTTCACCGGTCGGGTCGGTGATCGAGCCCATCGAGGCATAGAGATGCTTGCCGTCGCTCGAGAACGCGAGGCCGATGAAATAGCTTTGGCGCGTGGAATAGTCGTCGCTCAGGCGGTCGTCGGGAAAGTCGTGGAGTTCATTGTTGCTGAGATCGAGAATGGCGATGGATTGGCGCGCACCCGTCTCTTGCGTGCCGTATCCCTGATTGAGCAGGGCGGCGTAACGGCCATCGGGGCTGAGCGCGATAGTCGCGGGAAAGCTGTTGGTGCGGCCGAGGTAGCCGGGGACGGGGAGCGTTAGAGTCTTGCTGGTCGGAAGATTGATTCTACGCGAGCGGTCGGCGGCGCGAGCGACCACGAACACCACAACCAGGGCGGAAAGAGCGAGGAGGGAGATAGGGGCGATCTTTTTCACGAACCGTTTCACGAGCGGAGCCTCGGGAGGGTTTTACCATTCGCGACCTGGGAGATGCAAACGATCGGAGCGCGTAAAGCCTTAGCTGAAGCCTCCACAAAAGATCGACTACAGTCAGCGAAGCCCGAGCAGCACGGCAATATACTGCCGAACCTTGCCCACCAATGCTGGTTCAGCCGTGGAACGGAACTTCGCCTTGCGGCCGACCCAATCCATGCTCTTCAGCTGATCTACGAGGACCGCGCCCTCAACTTTATCAACGGTGATGGGCAGGGCGAAGGGGTAAGGTTTGCGCTTGCTCGTAAGCGGACACACTAGGGCGAGGCCGCTGGCGCGGTTGTAGCGCTGATCGGTAAGCACCAATGCGGGGCGTCGCTTGGCCTGTTCGCGGCCAACTTGTGGATCGAAATCCATCATCACGATGTCCCCGGCGTCCGGAACGTAGGAAGTTACCATTCAACAACTTCCTTCCCCACTTCCGCGCCGGTTGAAATCTCACCGTAGCGATTTTCTGGGGTGATCTGGGAAACGAGTTGCGACAGCGTGGGAGTCTTCGTTGGCCGGCGCAGTTCGACGCGGCCTTCGGCGGCAGCTTCGATCTCCAGCGAATCGCCTTCCTTCAGCTTCGCTTCCTCAACCACGGGCTTGGGAATGCGTACGGCCAGACTGTTGCCCCATTTAACCATCTGAGTCTTCATGAACGGAACTCCTTTCCGGCTTATACACAGTATATCCCATCGTAGCTACATTGTAGACACCTAAGTTATGACGCTGAAAGCGGTAGATTCCGTTCAAGAAGCGGCGCGGGAAGCTTTGGCACTCGCACCGCACGTCTGAGCCTGGACGCGAAAACTCACAGCGGAAGAGCGCTCGGGAAGCGCTTTTGGAAGTCGAGGAGACCGACCCATTCCGGCGTAATCGTGATTCGTACCATCTCTTGAATCAGGGAACTCATTTGCTTGACCCAAGCCTTTCCTTGTTCGCTTCCGAAATAGCGGTCGGCAGCAACGGCATATTCGGGAACAATTCCTTTTACGGTTTCGAGTCGCGCCGTACCGCGCACCAGTAGCACCTTGTGGGGGAAAGTATTGTCGTCAATCGTAAGGGCCACCTTGGGATTCTTCACGAGCGCTTTCAGTTTGGGAGCCTTCGGTGGAGTCGCAAGCACAAACTCACGCTCATTCCAATGGAACCAAATTGGTACGACCCGCGGAGTGCCGTCGGTCCAGACATAGGCCAGACGCGCTGGAATTTTTGAGTGCAATAGTTCCTGCGAGGCTGGGTGCTGCAAGAGTTGGAGTTCGCCCTGTTTTACAGGCATGATTCACGCTCCTTAGCGCTTATCTCAGCGCAGGTTCTTCCCGACCCAATCTCCAATTCGAACCAGTGCTTTGTTTAGGTTCTCCAGCGAATTCGCTACGCTGAAGCGCAAGTAGCCTTCTCCATATTCGCCGAAGGCGGTGCCGGAGAGGCACGCTACCCCCGCTTGTTCGAGCAGCGCGTCGGCCAGTTTTTTTGAAGGCCAGCCGGTCCTCGTAATGTTGGGGAAGGCGTAGAACGCGCCTTTGGGCGTACGGCAGGAGAAGCCTTTGATCTTGTTCAGGCCGGCGACAAAGGCATCGCGGCGGCGCTTGAACTCGGCACTCATTTTTTCGACGGACGACTGATCTCCGCGCAACGCTTCAATTCCGGCAATCTGCGTGAAGCTGGCGGTACAGGAATTCGAGTTCGTCACGAGGCGCGCGATAGGCGCAGCCAGATCGGGACGCATTACGCCGTAGCCCAAGCGCCATCCGGTCATGGCGTAGGTCTTGGAGAAGCCGTCGAGCAGAATGGTGCGCTCTTTGAAGCCGGGTACGCTCATGATGGAGAAGTGGTCGCCGTCGTAGATGAGTCGGCTATAGATTTCGTCCGAAAGAATGAGGATGTTGCGGTCGCCAATCGCTTCGGCTACTTCGAAAATGTCTTTCCTGGTGAGCACGCCGCCGGTCGGGTTGTGTGGCGAGTTCAGGATGATCAGCTTGGTGCGGTCGGTTATCAGCGATGCCAGTTCTTTAACATTTACCGAGAAGTCGCGCTCTTCGCGCAGCGGGATGGGTATCGCCTTGCCGAGCGAATAGTTGATCATGGACTCGTAGATCGGGAAGCCGGGATTGGGATAGATAACTTCATCTCCAGCATCGATTAATGCCAGAATCGTAAAGAAAATAATTGGCTTGCCGCCTGGTACGACAACGACTTCATCGCTCGAAACCGGAACCTTGCGAGTGCGACTGACGTAATCGGCGATGGTCTGGCGCAGGTCGGGTAGACCGGCGGGGGGACCATAGTGGGTCCATCCCTTGTGGAGAGCGTCGACGCCGGCCTCGATAACGTTGGCGGGCGTGTCGAAGTCGGGTTCGCCAATTTCTAGGTGAATGATCTCTTTGCCCTGTTTTTCGAGCTGGCGGGCACGGTTCAGGACTTCAAAAGCGGTTTCGGTGCCGAGCCTCGACATCCGGCTCGCGAGACGCAATTCGAGTTGAGTTGTGGCTGGCATGACGGCAGACAAAATTATAACGCTTTGGTGTAAACGAGAAACCCCTGTGGTCTCCTCTGTGTTCCCGGTGGTTATGCTTTACATCTCAACCACAGAGGGCACAGGGGTTCACAGGGAAGAGCTTCATTCCGAGATCGTGCTCTCCTCGCTTTGCGCCCGCAGGATGCGATCGACGGAGTACGGAGCACGCTGGGCGGGCTCGTGATAATGGCGCACTTGCATTTCTCCGAGCAGGCCGACGGCGAGCATGTTCAATCCCGCGAGTAGCAGGACGGCGGAGAACATCATCAGCGGGCCGTGCTGGGTCATGACATCGGCCTGGTGCAGCAGCTTCTGCAGAATGAGCCATCCGGAGATTCCGCAGCCTGCCATTATGCTGAACATCCCAACCGTGCCGAAGAAGTGCAACGGGCGGGAAAGATATTTGAGCAGGAAGCGGATGGTGATGAGATCGAAGAAGACGCGGAAAGTGCGCGAGATTCCGTAATGCGAAGCGCCGCGTTCCCGGTTCACGTTCTTGATGGGCACTTCGATGATCGATGCGCCATGCCACGACGCCAGCGCGGGGATGAAGCGGTGGAGTTCTCCGTAGAGCGGAACCTGTCCCAGGATTTCTCGGCGGTAAGCTTTGAAAGTGGTGCCGAAATCGTGGATGTCAACGCCGCTCAACTTGGCCATCAGCCAGTTGGCGCAGCGCGACGGAAAGCGACGCAGCCAGAAATTGTCGACGCGATTCTTGCGCCAGCCGCTGACGATGTCGTAGCCTTCGGCAATTTTTTCCAGGAACAAAGGGATGTCGGCGGGATCGTGTTGCAAATCGCCGTCCATGGCTATGATGTATTCGCCACGGGCGTGGTCGAATCCAGCAGCTAGGCCGGCGGTCTGGCCGAAATTGCGGCGCAGCTTGACGATGGTCACGCGGCTGTCTACGGCGGCGATCTCGCGCAGCAACGGGAACGTGCCGTCGATCGAGCCATCATCGACCAGCACCATCTCGAAGGTCTCGCCGCTCGCCTCCATCACCGACTTAAGCCGCGCGTACAAGTCGGTGACATTCTCCTGCTCGTTATGGAGCGGGACTACGATTGAATATTTGAGCACAGTGTTTTTTATTATACGGGAACGGGGCAAAGCGTCGAAGTGACTTCCGTGAGGCGGAGCCACATTCTGAGGCGTGCTCCGTTCCAGGCAATGCTGCGGACAGTGTTCCGACCTCTCTGTTCCGACCTCTGCTGCGACATCTTCAGCGGCCCGGCGCACCATCTTGCGCGCTCTTGCAAGAGTGGGATTCACGACTGCGGATTCCGTGGACGGGAGCCCCTCGCTCCGCCGATGTTTACTACCTGGTACCCCCACCCCCCTCCCCCCCTGGTCTCCTGGAATCATAGAGTTGGCGGGAATTTTTTGCTTCGGTCTTTGAATCCAAAGGACTTATAGATAAAGTCTTTCAGGAATAAGGACTTAGCTCCTAAAAAGAGCACTGCAACGGCTTTGGGGCAGATTCGAAGGCCGTCTTGGTGGACGGACTTCGAAACCAATCAGATTTCTATCTTCGCGCACGGCGGGTCTTAAGTCAATGTTTTTGATCGCAGATAATTTGTGAAAAAAAATTAGGCGCCAGCCCACCCGCGAGGCCTTGCCAGTGGGTTAATGAGTGTAATCGGGATTTTTCGCCAACTAATGATGGAGACACGGCTGTGTGGGCTCAATGCTGAGGACCTTCTCGACGTGGACTTCTCGAAGATACTGCCCAGATGTCCATAATCGCCCATCCGCGTGCTTGTCCCTACGAACTTGATGCGAACTTCCCTTGGGTCGCCGAGAGTGCTGACTTTTGAATAGACATCCTCGGATGCGTGGAGCCAGTACCTCGGTCTCGCGCAATTCCCGCCGATGAAGAAGTCAGATTGCTCGAAGCCCATCTCCCAAGTCCCCTCAAACTCCGTGCTCGTCTCCCCTCGGGCCTTGAAATAAACAGCAGCGCAGAGCATGGCTGCGCAGAGGACGAGCACCGTTTTCCACCGCCACAACGTCCACTTCACGACCAGAATCAGGGCCGCAATAAGAATCGCATATAGCACCCAAATGATTCCGATCTCGATTGCGCCAAATCTGGCGATCCCCAAAGCTGCGCTTAGACGAAATTCGGGTTGAAGCAGAAGCTGCGTGAGTGCTAAGGGAATAAGCAGGAGTAGTGCGGCAGGGGCAGTAATCGAGGCAGCCACCAAGACCAGACGCCCTTTGTTCACAGTCAGCACTTTACGCCCACAGCGTTCAAGTTGCACGATTGTCAACGATAACAGGCGTTTGCGCTCATTGAGGGTTCTGAGTGAAATTGATTTATCGCCAATCTTGCCAACCGGGTCGGACGGGTGCGTCTATAATTCGGTTCAGGTGCAACTCAAAGTGCAAATCGTTCGCTAAGAGAGGGTGCAAGCAGGACTGTCCATAACCGTACCCCATGGCGGGTAGGGTCTTTCAGAAGCAAGACGGAGGGACGCCATGAGATCGAGTCATCTTTGCTCGCTGCCATTGGCGGTTATGTTTCTCACTACGGCGAGCGCCGCACAGCAGACAACCACGAGTACCAGTACTTCCAGCGGAACTACCAGCATAACTGTTCGTGTCACTTACCAACAGAACCGCCAGCCGGCTGCGGGATTGCGGATCGAGCTGCTTTCGTCGTCCGGGGCTTTAGTCGGGGACGTTGTGGACATGCGGACAACCGACGAGAATGGCGGTTTGACTTTCGACGGCGTGGGCAGCGGGTATTATCGGATTCGGGTAAGCGGAACTGACGTAGAGACGACAACTGGCAATGTCATTGCAGCGGGCGGCGTCATAGGTCCACACCGTATCACCGAAAACATACAGGTCTGGCTGACCAACGCTGGGAGCAAGGTGGAGGGTTCAACTGTCACGGCAAATATTCCAGTGGCTGCGCAGAAGGAATTCAAGTTGGGCTCGAAAGAAATGGACAAGAAACACTGGGAAGAAGCCAAAGCTCATTTTCAGAAGGCGATCACGTTGTTCCCGAAATACGTAGAGGCACTTAACAGTCTTGGACTAGCGGAAATCCAACTGAAGGACGGCAAGGGGGCGGTGAAGGCGTTCCGTAGCGCCACACAGATTGATCCGAGTCTGCCCCGAGCCAATCTCTATCTGGGTCTGTTTTATTATGACAACCACCAATACAAGGAAGCGGAGCCGTATTTTCTGCGCTCTGCTGCCGACCAGCCCCAAAGCGCACAGATACTCACCGCGCTTGCGTACGTGGAACTGCAAAACGGGGAAACCGAGGTCGCGCTCACAAATGCCCGTAAAGTTTCTGCTCTTCCCGACCATAAGCACTATGCAATTTCACATCTGTACGCGGCGCAGGCGCTCGCCGGAAGAGGTAAGGACGATGAAATTGCAAAGGAATATGAGGAGTATTTGAAGGAAGCGCCGGATTCTATCTTGGCGCCGCGGGTAAAAGATGCATTGGCACAGCTGAGGCCCAAATGACGAAGGGAAGGGTCTCGGACTGCATTTTGACCTCTTCACATCTCATTCCAGTTGCGTCTGCACACGCCATATGGCGGGTTCCGCGTTTGGTTTGTGTTTCCCCCAAAATCCGTATTCGCTCCACATTGCCACACATTAGGGTCAATGAGTGATATGGCCTCCAAACGGCTCAGCGAACCAGTCGCTCACTTTAGAACTCCTCAAGGGTGAGCAGACCGTATCGCTTATCTTCACAGGCTTGCGAGAGTTGCGCCTAGCAGACCTCCATCCGGGCAGTCATTGCATACTAAAAGTTTTGTCAGTCATTCAGGCTCAGTTGGAAGGAATTCGCTACCGTGTGTTCAACATGGAGCAAGACTTTACGTTGGCATTCTATTGTGCTGACTTCGAGTTTTCGGCATAGAGCGCCCTGTCGGGGCGGAGGTGAGTGTAATCGGGATTTTGCAACAGCAACCGCCTTCACGGGTGAGCCAGGACCAGACTCAAATACCCAATTACTTATCGGGGAAATTCTTAGGCTTGCGACCGCCATAAGGCCCGGCCCCGTAACCGCCTTCGCCATAGCCGCTGTGAGCTTGAGGAGAGGGCAAGTAAGGCGCGTCTTCGGGATGCGATAAAGCGGACTGGATTTTGCCGTCAGGATCATCGAGCAGGCCGAGCCGAACGAGAAACAGCAGATTCTTGGCAGCTCGCTGCGGATCTCCCGTCTTTATGGCTTCTATCACAAGGTCAGACTGAGCCTTAACGTGAGCTTGCCGCTCGGCAATCTCACCCTGATGCCACGTCGCGTACAAATTTCCGCTAAGGGCCAGCGTCGCCGCTATGAGGCCAAGAAAAACAGGGTTGTGCCACATGCCTGCTTGTCGCTCTTTCAGGCGCAAGTCCGCTTCCTTGAGAGCGAACTCTCGTTCCCACCTGTCTCCCTGTGGCGCGTCATCCCATAAGTGCCCACTGCCTTTCGGAGACTCGATCCCCTTAATTCTAAACCAAGGACTAGCGTCTCAGACGTTGGTGTCACAGGGCATTGTTGGCATAATCGCGATGTTACGCCAACTACTGGTTGATAGCGTGGGGACGCTGACGCTTTTGCTCGGCTCGCCAGCGACGAAAGGAAGGATACAGATAGAACGGCACGGCGAGAGCCGCAACCACGCACCACACTGTCGAGCGAGTCCCGAAGTAGTCAATGAATCTACCCGTGTACCATGCTCTGGAAACGCCGCCGCTATTGGCTGGAATGACAAACCAGACGTAGGCTGTCGAGAGTAGCTCTGCGACGATACACGTGAGTCCAGTCAGCATGTCCGAGCGCACTTTGTCTTTGAACAGCCCGGTGGCAACAAGAAACGCTACAGCTAAGGCGATAACCCAGACCAAACCATGTTCTCCAATGTAGGCCCATGCGCTTGGATACCAAACGCGAACTCCATCTGTCGGAGCAAGCCCGTACAGCAAGAGAGATGTCATCGCTTCGACGGCAGCGCCAAACTTCAAAACACGCTTATCCATAAGCAGATTCTACCCTCTTGACTGTCGCTACCAGAAAGCTAACTGGTCAATTGTTGAAATCAGGCGATAGCGCAAGCTTGCGCCGTTTGTTCGCCTTCTTAAACCTCAATGACTGATATTGCGATCCTTCACCGACGACCACGCTCTGTGTGTAAACCCCGCACATTGACAAAGGCGCTCCGCGAGGGCATTCTGTTTGCCATCCTATTCAAGTCTTTTTAGGACCTGCTACGTTCTGACTCACTTTGTCCGCATTGTTAGGTGTCTTGAGGTTCGTTTTTGCCGCACGAAATAACATGTGCCTTCCAGGAGGATCTATTATGCGTAAATTCCAGTCACTCGCATTGTCTACGGTTGGTCTGATGGTAGTAGCCACCGGGTTGAGCTACACGCAGACTAAGGGCGCACCGCAGTCACCGGCGGTATTGAGCAAGGCGGTGAAGACCAACTCGCCCTATGGGACAACCAATTATCTGCCGGTGTGGACGAACGCGAACACCATCCAGAACTCGAAGGTGTTTCAGAGCGCGACGGGCAACATCGGCGTCGGAACAACGACACCGGCTGCGGCGCTGGATGTGAACGGAAACGGGAACTTCTCGGGCAACGTGGCGGCCGCTGGCTATCAGCTCGGGGGCAGTCTGTTTGATTACGGTTCTTTTAATCTGTCGAATGCGTTCCTCGGATTCGCCGGAAACACCACCATGACCGGGAGTGGCAACACAGCGATCGGCGCGATCGCTCTTTTCAAGAACGGCGCCGGTTTCGACAACACCGCCACCGGCTATGGCGCGCTACAGGCCAACATTACGGGAGGCGCCAACACTGCTGACGGCTTTGGTACGCTTATCTTCAACACCGCAGGGAATGGCAATGCCGCCCTGGGCACCACTTCCATGGCTTACGTTACCGGCTCGTACAACACCGGCGTTGGGTTCTATGCCGGCACCCCAACCACCGTCATCGAGACGCAAACCGGATCGGCGAATACCTTTCTCGGCTATGTAACGACTTATGGTCCACAAACCAATCTGAATAATGCGACGGCGGTTGGAGCCTACGCGGAAGTGGACGCGAGCAATGCCATGGTGCTGGGAAGCATCCAGGGTGTGAACGGATGCGGCGGAGCAGAATTCCCCCAATGCGCCAGCGTCAACGTCGGCATCGGCACAACGGCCCCCACGACTACCTTACAAGTAGCCGGAGGCGACATGTCCACAACAACTGCCGGGAGCGGTTTGATCGCGAAGAGCCCCGACGGTACAAAGTGCGCCCGAATCGGCATCGACAACACCGGCGCCATCGTGGCCACCAGCGTCACCTGTCCGTGAGACTGCACGCAACGACTGGGCTGCTGTTGCCATAACCTTGGGGATTCATCAGGTGTTGGGTAGGAACCAATTCTGCTTTTTTCTACTATTGCCCCCGCTCGTCTGAACAACTTAGTCTTGCAGGAGTGTTTAGCAGCGAACGACGCAGCGACAATCTTGAATAAGGCTTCCTACTATGGTTTCGTTATTGTGGCGCCGCGTATAATCCAAAGCACTTTTATACGGTCGTGATCGCAACGGTCGCGCTAAAGGCGGGTTGTTTGTTTTCTAGAGTGTTGAATCGGGCGTGGGTGCTGCCAATGGTGACTCTATGGTCTGCGTCGGGCTTTACGCAGACTCCTCGGCCGGCGCCGACACCTGCCGCCGAACAGGTTACGCTGCGAATGATCGTGGTGAGTTCCCAGGAGGACGCGGAGCGGATCCTCAGCCAACTGCGGCAGGGCCAGGATTTCGCCACCCTCGCCAAAGAGAAATCCATCGATACAACTTCCGACGCCGGCGGACTCATGCAGAATGTGCTCCCGTCTACGCTGCGTCCCGAGATGAGGGATGCGTTGCAAGCCATGGCTCCCGGGCAACTTAGCCCGGTCCTGCGGACACCGCTGGGATACGCGATCTTGCTGTTGGTGGAACGATCCCACGCACAGGAAAACCCTACCCTCGCCTACATCGGGAACCAAGCCAGCAGCGCCACTGGAAGCGTGAAGATCACCTTCGATGTTTCAGGGTTCGCGGAGGCGGAACTGGGCTTGACCCGGGAAGCCAGGGTGCCGGGATGGGATCCTGATCCGCAGTTTGTTTGCGAGATTCGCAAAGAAAGTCTTCTCTCCGAGAAGCAGGGCCTTGAGGACTTCTTGTCTCCTCGGAACAAGGCGGCGCGGCGCGCTCGGCCGGCCATCGACGTCATGAACGCACACGTGGCGCTGGGGGAGTTGAACGCCTATCGTGGCAACATGGACAGTAGCATTGAGCAGTATCTGGCGGCGCGCCAGATTGCTGAGTCCCAGGTTCCGGCGGCCCTGAATCAGATGAATGAGGCGCTCGGGATTTCATATCTACACAAGTCTGAGATGGAAAACGACGCCTATCGAGCCCCCGGCGAGAAATGCCTGCTCCCAATATCCTCCGGAAACGCCTACGCTAAAACCGGTGATTCCAAAAAGGCGATTGAATACTTCCTCAAATACCTGGAGCAGAAGCCGGACGAGCTGGAAGTGAAGTGGCTGCTTAACCTCGCATACATGACGCTGGGAGAGTACCCGGACAAAGTTCCGCCGAAATATTTGATTCCGCCTTCGGTTTTTCAGTCGGCGGAAGACGTTGGGCGCTTTCCTGATGTCGCACCCGCCGCTGGGCTTGACACGTTCTCGATGGCCGGGGGGATTATTGTGGATGACTTCGAGAACAACGGCCGCTTGGACGTGGTCAAGTCGAGCTTCGACCCTTGCGCGCCGATGCAGTTCTTCCACAACAATGGAGACGGCACTTTTACCGAGCAGGCCGCCAAGGCCGGCCTAGCGGACCAACTGGGTGGCCTGAACCTAATCCAGGCCGACTACAACAACGATGGCTGTACCGACATTCTTGTGTTGCGTGGCGCCTGGGAGGCGGCGCAACGTAAGTCTCTGCTACGGAATAATTGCAATGGCACCTTCACCGATGTGACCTTCGCCAGCGGCCTGGGGGTCCCCACCAGCACCCAAGCCGCGGTTTGGGTGGACATCAATAATGACGGACTGCTCGACTTGTTCGTTGGCAACGAAAACGGCCCGGCGCAACTCTTTCTCAATAAGGGCGACGGCACATTCCAGAATATTTCCCATTCCGCCGGGATTGATAAGATTGCCTTCAGCAAAGGAGTAGCTGCAGCCGATTACGATAACGATGGATATGCGGACCTCTTCGTCTCCAACCTAACCGGGCCGGATTTTCTCTATCACAACAACCACGACAACACGTTTACGGAAGTCGCCGAAGCCGCTGGCGTGAAAGGAGGCACGCGCGGATTCGCCACATGGTTCTTCGACTACGACAACGACGGCTGGCCGGATTTGTTTGTGACCAGCAACCCTGCCTCCGTGGAGGAGACGGCCCGTACCTATCTTGGGCTGCCGCACAACGCCACGACTCTCAAGCTTTACAAGAACATGAAGGACGGAACCTTCAAGGACGTGACCGCAGAGGTCGGACTCGACAAAGTTTTTATGCCTATGGGGGCAAACTTTGGCGACATTGACAACGACGGATTCCTGGATATTTACCTGGGCACCGGAAACCCCTCCTACGGCTCGCTGGTGCCGAATGTGCTTCTTCGCAATCACGACGGCAAGTATTTCGTGGATGTCACCGCCTCCTCCGGGACGGGTGAGTTGCACAAAGGACACGCCATTGCCTTCGCCGATCTCGAAAACAACGGCAACGAAGACATCATTGCCGAGGTTGGTGGCGCGACCCCGGGCGACAGTCATGCCATGCGGGTGTTTGAAAACCCAGGACACGGCAACGACTGGATCAACCTGAAGCTGGTGGGCGTAAAGAGCAATCGTTCCGCGATCGGTACCCGCATCAAAGTGACTGTGGAGAACAAGGGCCAGGGAACGCGCTCGATTTATCGGACAGTAAGCAGCGGCGGCTCGTTCGGAGCGTCGCCGCTGCAACAACACATTGGCCTTGGCAAGGACGCGCGAATCGTTGACCTGGAAATCTGGTGGCCGGCCAGCAACACCCGGCAGCACTTCGCCAACGTGGACAAAGACAAAGACCAGTTCCTCGAGATCAAGGAATTTGCCACCGACTACGCCAAGCTGGATCGGCCAGTCGTCCGACTCGGGGGCGCGCGGCGCGATAGTCCTGCCCGAGCGAAGCAACGTGAGCCTGAGCGCGCAAAGTGAGCGCCAAAAGTGAGCGCCAAAAGAACGATTGCGTGCAGTAGTAGAGGAGCAAGGTAGAGGAGCGTAGTAGAGGAGCAAGAACAAGGATGAGAAGCACGGCTCTGGCGATCGCGACGCTGTTTCTGGTCACCGGCTCCGGTTGGGCGACACAGCAATACGACGCGTCGGGCATGGTGCTGAAAGTGGACCCGTCTCATAAGACCTTCGTCGTTTCCTGCCAGGCCATCCCCGGCTTTATGAGCGCGATGACCATGCCGTTCGATGTGCGCTCTGCCAAGGATCTCGATGGCCTCGCCCCAGGCGCCATGGTTGAATTCACGCTAGTCGTCGAGCGCGAGACGTCATACGCCGAGAACATCAAAGTGCGCAAATACGAAGGCGTGGAACAGGATCCGCTGACCGCCCGACGGTTGAAGCTTCTTAACCAGCTGTCCGATCCGAAGTCTTTCGCCGTAAAACCGCTGGCGGTAGGTCAGGCGATTCCGCATTTCACCTTGACTGACCAGGCAAACAAACGAGTCTCTTTTTCTCAGTTCCGCGGCAAAGTCGTAGCCATGAACTTCATTTATACCAGTTGTGCGCTGCCGAACTTCTGTTACCGCAACACCAACACGTTTGGCGTAATCCAGAAGCGCTTCAAGGAACAGCTCGGCCGAGATCTGGTCCTACTGACGGTAACCTTTGATCCTGCCCGAGACCGGCCAGATGTTCTTGCCCGCTATGCCCGCACTTGGCAAGCTGACCCGAATACGTGGCACTTTCTTACCGGACCGACGGAAGAGGTACAGCGCGTCAACCACCTTTTCGGCATGGATTTTTTCCCCGACGAAGGATTGATGAACCATTCGCTGCATACCGCAATTATTGACCGCCAAGGGAAATTGTTCACCAACATCGAGGGCAATCAGTTTACGGCCGAACAACTCGGCGACCTGGTGCAAACCGTCCTGAGTCGCAGACCTGAGCGTTCTCTTGCTAAAACTGTAAGCTTGGGGTCGGGTTCTGCGCGGCCTTGATTCCTTGGCGCGTCAGCCCCTCGTCGTCTTCCCACCCTTGGACACCCACTTCGGCGCCGAATCTGTCCTCTGACGCAGCAGCAAATTCAGTTGCGCGGCATGGTGTTGCACATGCCGCATGTTATAGAGGAGCAGTTCCCCATTGCTCATCGCGCGATAATCGAACGGACAAGACGTAACCACCCAGGCTTCGGTCATTCCCGCCATCACGGCGTCCAACTTTTTGCGGCAGTGCTCGAGGTAGGCGAGCAGTTCGTCTTTTGTGTGAGCGGACTCCGCCACGCCGACCTCGTCTGAGAGTTCCGCGAGACCGAACGGCGCCGGCGGACGAAATTGCGTTTCGCCTTCCGCCGAGAGATACATGTCGAGAAAAAAGAGCGTGTGAAACGCTATATACCAGAACGCGCGCGGTGGCTCACCGGACCAGACAGAATCCGGGCAGGCCTGGATCGCGTTCGCAAGCATATCGATGGCGGCATGAAACTGCTGGCGGATTGCGGCTCGCCAGAAGTCGATTGTGGGGGCGGGTGTTTGGGTCATTTGTGGTCCGTTGACGAGTGGGCTTTGGTTACAATCTGACGGAGAGTGAGCGGCGCAGTCAAGTGGGTCGGGCCCCCGCCATTCTTCGGCCCGCACTATAATCACGCCGATGGCCAGCGACCCCTTCCTTTCGTGGG
Source organism: uncultured Acidobacteriaceae bacterium (assembly GCA_963789205.1). GTDB lineage: Bacteria > Acidobacteriota > Terriglobia > Terriglobales > Acidobacteriaceae > Acidiflorens. Next base: position 493,603 of record CAWBJV010000001.1, on the reverse strand, counting down.
CGAACCGGACCGTGCCTCGCCCGGAACGCGAAGAGCCCTACCTGAGCATCCAGGACATCGTCGTTTTTGTCCGCGATCTGGATGTGAGTAAGCGGTTCTACGTGGAGCAATTGGGCTTCGAACTCATCACAGAACAAACCCTTCCCACCGGCGTTCGCTGGATTGAAGTGGCGCCTCCCGATGGCAGCGCGAATCTTGCCCTGGTCGAGCCCAAGCCCGACCGACCCGAATACCAGCTGATCGGCGGCTACCGCTGGGTTCTGTTTATGACGGAAGATGTCCACGCCACGTACAAAGAATGGAGCGAACGCGGTGTTCGTTTCTTATTTGCACCGGAAACGCCGGGGTGGGGCGGGACCTATACGCGGTTCGAAGATCCGGACGGGAACTCGTTTGGACTGGAAGGGTTCGATGAGGTGAAGCGAAGCCTTGAATTGCGGCGGCGGGCGCAGGCAGAAAAACTCGAAGCCGAACGCCGTGTCGCCCAGGAACTGGAAATCGCCAAACAAGTGCAGGCCCGGTTGTTTCCGCAGATTCGACCGCAGTTGAAGACCGTGGACTATGCCGGTCTCTGCCTGCAGGCGCGACAAGTAGGAGGGGACTACTTCGACTTTCTGAATCTCGGACCGCAGCGGCTGGCGCTGATCATCGGCGACGTTTCCGGCAAGGGGATCGCCGCCGCTCTGCTGATGGCGAACTTGCAGGCCAGCGTGCGGAGCCAGTCATTATTGGCCTTCGATCAGCCTCAGGCATGGCTCAGGTCAGTGAACCGCCTGTTCTATGACAACACCAGCGACAGTGCCTACGCATCGCTTTTGTTTGTCGAGTACGACGACGCGACGCGGCGTTTGCGCTACGCCAATTGCGGACATTTGCCGGGCATCCTGTTGAGAAGAGACGGAAACGTTGAACAGCTTGAGTCGACCAGCACGCTGCTGGGGCTGTTCAAGGAATGGGACTGCTCCATGCGGGAGCGAGAACTCTTTCCCGGCGACGTCCTTGCGCTCTACACGGATGGCGTCACCGAGGCAAGTAACGATCGAGGAGAAGAATTTGGCGAGCGGTGTCTGCTTGAAGCGCTGCGGCAACATCGGGAACTGTCGTGCCAGGCTTTGCTGTCTGCAATCGTGGATCGAGTTCGGTGCTTCGGCTCTCGGGAACAGCACGACGACATAACGGCAATCATCGCGAAGTTCAAGACCGGGGAATGACTTGGCGTAATAGCGCCATGGCGCCAACCTACGGGACAGTCCGGTCAACGAGTGTAATCGCCTGTTAGCGACAGGTGACAAAGTAGCGACGGTTGAAAGACCGCAAGCTCCTATAGTCCTGTGCGTTCTTAGACTGGGTACTGAGGAGGGTGGTTGCATGGCGAGAAAGATCCCGCTCGTTGCTCTGGGTCTTATTGTGTTGATGTTGGTTGCGGCCAAGTTGTTGTTGCCCAGCTACGTGACCAGTCCTCGGCAAGCGCGGGAACGCGTTCTCCGGCAAGATTTGCGTACCATGAACGCCGTCATCACTCAATACACTCTCGACAAGCAATTGCCGCCCCATTCACTCGACGAGCTCGTGGTAGCCGGATATATCAAGGAAGTGCCTAACAACCCGATGACCGGACGGAAAGATACGTGGATTCTGAAGTGCTCTAGCAATCTTTCAAGAAGAGGGATCGTGGGCATCGACAGTGGCTATAAAAACACCTCCAACAAAGGAACTCTTCGTTGCGACTAAGACACAAGACTGGTGAAACATCCCCATTACGCTCCCTGACCACGTGGGCCGATTCTCAAAGAGTGATAAAGCCTGATAGAAAAAGTTATCCCGCGCGTCCACTAAGAACATGCCCCGCATCGCTGCGCGGCCCGGCGTTTAGCTCGGACGCCAACTTACTTGCCCGTACCGGTCAGATTCGAGGTTTGTGGGCTGTTGCCGGCACTGTCGTTCACGATCAACTGACCCGTCCGTGTTCTCGTCGCCGTCGGCGTGAACGTCACGCTGATCGTACACTTCGCCTTAGCCCCCAAGCTCGTTCCGCACGTCGTCGCCCACATGGCAAAGTCCCCCGTCGTCGAGATCGCGATGCTGGCCAGCACAACAGGCTGATTGTTGCTTAAGGTAAACGTCTTCGCAGCGCTGGGTGTCCCGACCTTCTGCGTTCCGTAAATGGCCTTCGCCGGGGTCAGCGTAACCGCCAGCACTCCTGTTCCAGTCAATGACACCTGCTGCGGGCTATCGGGAGAATTGTCTGTAAAGGCGAGAGCCCCCGTTAGCCGACCCGGCTGTGTAGGAGTGAAAGTAACTTTCACCTGGCACTTCTGGCCGGCGACTAGCGTGGCTCCGCACGTGTTCGCGGAAATCGCGAAATCGCCGCTGATCGTGATGCTGCTGATGTCCAGCGTGGCATTGCCGGAGTTAGTCACCGTCACTGTCTTGGCGGCGCTCGTCGTGTCGATCACTGCGTTGCCGAAACTCAGCGAGGCCGGGGAAAGCGTGACCGCGATCGCTGGCGTTACCGTCAGCGTCAGCGTCGTGGTCTGGGTCAGACTGCCCGATGTGCCCGTCACGGTTACCGTCGCCGTACCCGTCGTGGCCGTCCCACTAGCCGTCATCGTCAGCATGCTGGTGCTGGTTGTAGGGTTCGGATTAAAACCCGCCGTCACCCCGATGGGCAATCCGGAAGCTGACAGCGACACGCTTCCGCTGAATCCATTGACTGGCGTGATCGTGATCGTGCTCGCCCCCTGTCCGGCCTGCATCACGCTTAAACTGCTCGGATTGGCCGACAACGTGAAGCTCGGCCCGATCCCGAACACGTATGCCGCACCTTGTGCAGGATTCGAGCCGACCTCGTGATTAAGGGCCGCCGCCAGGGCCGTGCTGCCGCTCACCGCGACGGACACGCCGAATCCGTCATATCTCGCCCCGTCGGCCGCGGTCAGCTCCGCTTGCTGGCTCCAGCTTCCGCCGCTTGGCACAAACACGTACGCTGCACCCTGTTCAACATTCGATCCGACCGTGTGTAGCCAGGTGCCCGCCAGGGCCGTGCTGTCGCTCACGGCGACGGAATTGCCTAAGTAGTCGCCTCCCGCCCCGTCGGCTGCGGTCAGCTCCGCTTGCTGGTTCCAGGCTGTGCCGCTTTGCACGAACACGTACGCCGCACCCTGGTTCACATTCAAGCCGATCATGTGATCCGGGGCTCCCACCACAGCCGTGCTGCCACTCACCGCGACGGAAGAGCCGAATCCGTCATTCGCCGCCCCATCGGACGAGATCAGCTCCGCTTGCTGGTTCCAGGCTGTGCCGCTTTGCACGAACACGTACGCCGCACCCTGGTTCCCATTCGAACCGATCATGTGTCCCGGGGCCCCCACCACAGCCGTGCTGCCACTCACCGCGACGGAAGAGCCGAATCCGTCATTCGCCGCCCCATCGGACGAGATCAGCTCCGCCTGCTGGCCCCACGTGGTACCGCTTTGCACGAACACATAGGCTGCACCCTGGTACCCATTCGAACCGATCATGTGTCCCGGGGCCCCCACCACAGCCGTGCTGCCACTCACCGCGACGGAATGGCCAAAGTTGTCACCCGCCGCCCCGTCGGACGCCTTCAACTCCGCTTGCTGACTCCACGTTCCGCCGCTTTCGACAAACACGTACGCCGCTCCCAGACCGTTCCCTGCCAGCGAAAACGGGTGCTGAGGGGCCCCCACCACGATGGTGCTGCCGCTGACCGCGACGGAGGAGCCGAACTGGTCCTCTGCTGCGCCGTCGGATGCAGTCAGCTCCGCCTGCTGACTCCACGTTCCGCCGCTTTCGACGAACACATATGCCGCTCCCTGGGACGAATTCGGTCCGTTGGTCCGGGCCCCTACCACAGCGGTGCTGCCGTCCACCGCGACGGAAATGCCGAATCCGCTCCCTGCCGCCCCGTCGGACGCGGTCAGCTCCGCCTGCTGAATCCAGCCTGGGTCTTCTGCTTCCAGCGCGGCCCGGATGGCACGTTGCGCATCAGTCGGCAGGCTCGACCAGGCGCCCACGGATTCTTGAGGAGAAGGTTTGCCTGTGCGCGAGGACACTTGTGCCACGGGCTGCGAAACTGCAGCGAAAATGAAGAGTAACGAGGCGGCGAGTAGCTGCGAGAAACGCATGACTAGCTCCATTGGGGCGACGAGATACTCGCGCGAGCAGGCACGGGAGGTATGCCCCTGGAGGTATGCCCCTAACGAGCCCGTTAAGTGTAGCCCTGTGAGCGTGGGAGTGGCAATGACGAAGATCAGAGATTGACGTAATATCGCGATTACGCTCAAATCCCCGTGTCCCAGGTCGGGTTGTTACGATTGACGGGAAGAGAAGAAGCGAATGAGCCGGGCGGAGGAACTCACCAAGAACGACAGCGCGCAGGTACGCGCGCTCGTGAACCGTCAAGTACAAGCGTGGGAAAAGCGCGATTTCGCCATCGCTGCCGACGATTGGCTACCGAACGGAGAGTTGTTTTCTCCTGGAGGTCACGTGGTCAAGAAGGACATACAGAGCGCGATCCTCGACTATTTCAAGAGTTTCACTGATCTGAAGGTCACAGTAAACGAGATGTTTCTCTCCGAGGACGGAACCAGGCTGGCTATCCAGTGGGATTGGACCGTCACTCGCAAGAGAGACCGCAAAAGAGCGACGACCCATGACGCTATCCTTGTGCATTTGGTTGGAGGAAAAATCGCCGCCTGGAACGAATACTTCGGGTGACTCGTCTGAGCGCTTTCAGTTCGAATAGGTAACACAGAATCTGTCTGGTTGTATCTGACGAATGAACAAGGCGTCGAGGTCCGTGGTGCCCACGCTTCGAAAACCGCGAAGCGTGCGGCAGCCTCGTTCGTGATGGTGCTAAGGTAGGCCAGTCCCCGGCTGGTCTGTCCCGTCAGCAACAATCGTCTCTGCGTAATCTCCGCCTTCAAAACCAAATGCATACTTATTTGCGCTGACCTTCTTCACCTTCATCTCGTCGGGAAGTCTGCTCTTGGAGCCATTGAGCTTCCACCTGCCAACAAATGGGTTGTCAGCCGCCCTTAACGAAGTCGTGATCAGGGACGCAACCAGCAGCAATTGCACGGTACGCTTCAGCATTTTTCACCTCTTAGGTTCTGTACAGAGTGGAACACGATTAATAGACGATTGTTCCGGGGCTTGGATAGCACCGTGTCAGTGCACTTGGCGTAATATCGCCATAACGCTCATTGACCTAATGTGACGGGGTTTTGAGCGCTATTGCCTGTTGACAGCACCCGTCGCTGTCACCCGTAACAGCGTTTGTCGTTCCCATAGCCTCAACCCTAACGGGCTTGACAAGCCGCACTTCCGCGATCCAAATCGTGCTGCTAAGAAAGCGCTCCGGGGTTTTCCTCCTCCCCCCGAAGTGTTCAAAAGATCGAAACATCGAAGGAAACTCGACGTTCATCGTTGCCTTGGCTCGTCTGCGCTATTTTCCCGTGCACAACGCATCGCTAAGGTTCAGGAGGGCGTGAAATGAAATCAGCAAGGTCTTCATGGATCGGCGTGAGTCTATTCCTCGCGTTGATAGCCGTCGTCGCAATTCAGCCAAGCTATGCTCAGTCAAACACTGGACGAGCGGCGCACCGATGCTGACGGCTCGCTTTGGACCAGCCTTCGGAGTGATTAGCGGGAAGGTCTATGTGGTCGGAGGAGCTACTAGCAACGCTATCGTCACGACTAACGAAGTCTACAATCCCACCGCAAACAGCTGGGTCGCCCGCGCTCCCGTGCTGACAGCAACTCTTGCTCCTGCGGCTGCCGTCGTCAACGGCATTCTGTACGTCATGGGTGGCAGCTCCAACGGATCGGATCAACTCTCGGTAGTACAAGCTTACAATCCTTCGACTAACTCGTGGTCCATGAAGAGCCCGATGCCAATTGCTACCAGCAGCATGTACGCGGTCGCGGTGAAAGGCATCATCTATGTTGTTGGCGGATATGCTGACGGTGCCAGAACTGCGAACCTGCTCAGCTACAACCCTGCTACCGATTCATGGACGCAGTTGGCTTCAATGAAAGTTGGGAAGTCAACACGGGCCACCGGCCTGTTGGGAGGCATTATTGCGGCGGGAGGATTCGGAAACAGCGGAGTCGTCACAGACAACGAGCGCTACATCGTGTCCGGTAATACGTGGAAAACTTTGCCGTCAATCCCTACCGCCCGTACCGCCGGTTGTTTTGGGACGATCTCGGGAAAGTTCTATGTCGCAGGTGGAGCGGACAGTAACAATAATCCGTTTGATGTTCTCGAAGCTTATGTCGCTCTGACAAAATCCTGGACGGCATCATTGGCACCTATGCCGCAAGCTGTGATTGGTCCGGCGTCAGCCGTTCATAAGGGCAAACTGTATTGCATCGGAGGCGCCAACAGCGGAGGCGAATTGCAGCGGGCGTTGCAATATCGGCCACCGCGTGCGGACCTGCAGAGCTGGTTGGATGAATTTCGTTGGGAACACAACCATGTGCGGCCGCACGAAGCCCTGGGTATGCAAACCCCGGTCAGTCATTGGCGGCGGAGTGAACGCAGTTACGATCCGAACCCGCCGGCATGGGAATATCCGGTCGGCTCGTGGGTGCTCAAGGTGGACAGTGACGGGAAAATCAAGCTGAAGGGAGAACACTGGCTGATCAGCCGAGCTTTGAGTGGCGAGCGGATCCGGTTGGTGACCATGGAGCACCGGGTTCTGGTGTATTACTGCCGGAGTCTGGTGCGGGAACTCGACCTCGGCAACCAGCAATCGACGATCGTCGATCACTGGTTGCCGGACGAACCTTCCCAAACTCAACTGTAAAGGATGTCCCGGGACACTTTGTAAACCATGTCATGGGACTAGACACAAAACCGGCCTTGAGTGGCCCCCCACCATCCGGCCGGGTTCAGGTGGCATCACCGTGGAGAATCCTTTACGGTCACATTGAACGTGTAGGCCTCCTGTATGACGCCATGGCTGGTCTTCTGGCGCACGAGAATGGTGTGGCCTCCAACATTCAAGGGCCGCGGTCGGATGGAGGTGGTGAATTCCCCTCTGTCACTCACCTGCAACTTCTTGTCCACTTCCACCGGGTGACCGTCAAGCATGACTTCGATCGGAGCACCAGATTCAAAATTATGTCCACGGATCACCATAGGCGCAGCGGAACCCACCGGAATTCCCGCATTTCCGCGCAGCTGCGTTTCGACTTCAATCCGCGGAGATCGATCTTCTTTTTTCTGTGGCAACTGCTGCACGGTTAGAGTGTGAGAGGCGAGGATCACGCCCTTTAGTATATTCTTTTCCACCAGAAGACCCCTCGCCTGCAGCCGTCCTTTGCCAAGGCGATTTACCAGCTCTTTTTCGCCGCCGAAGGAGCCCAGTTGCTGCCCCGTGGAAACGTGGAACTCCACTGGCACTTCCTTTCCGTCCCATGTAAATTCCTTCAGCGTTCCTCCGCTAATCCGTACTTCTTGAATCTGGCCGGTGCGTTCATCCACCGCGTAATCTTGCACGATCCCTGGGTCGAGCAGTACCCAGGTGCAGACTGGGCACGCATCCGGGTTGTGGATCTGGCTGATCGGAATATACCCGCCCTTCCAGTAGATAAGAGGCTCGGCATCCACCACAATGGGCGGACGCGGCCTGACCTGACACTTATAGTCCACGGTCCACAATCCGCGGCCGTAGGAAGACACTACCGCCTGTCCTGGCCGATGGAAGAAAAATGAAGAGACGTTGGGTACGACTTCAGAGCCGCTGACCTTTTGCCAGCTCCCGCCATTGTCATAAGTCTGAAAGATACCGGCTTGCAGAGTGCCCACCATGATATGGCCTGGGCACGCCGAGTCGAAACCGAACGAGGAGATTTGAGTGAAGGGCCCCGAACGAAAGCGGAAGTTTCCGGAATCAGTGACTAGCGAGGTCAGCGCATTGTCGGGCTGCCACGTTGCGCCAGCGTTCACGGATGTCTTCACGACATTGTCCACAATGTCGGGGACGATAAAGTGATTCGGGTCACCTGGATCGACGCCGAATGGCTTGTACCAGGCAAACATGGTTGCGAAAATTCCCAGACTGCCGAAGCCGCTCACGTCGGAGAGCACGGGTGTGCCACTCGCAGTGACCCCGCTGATCCGCTTGATACCAACGATCTCCTGCCCGTCACTGGTGCTGCCGGGCCGCCTTGCTGCGGTGTACACCGTTGGATCCGGACCCGCGATTTTCGAGAGGTCGCGCACATCCTCCGGGAACCCGTAACGCGGCGTCCACGTTCCACCGTTGTTAGGCGTCAAGTCGAAGACGTTTCCCGGCAATCCGGTTATCGACGTATTCTGAATGTAGGAGCCCGGATTCAGCAGCCGGGGATTGCCGGCGTTATTTGGGGGGTCGGGAAAGCCTCCTTCGCCCGCGAGCACTGGGCCCGAGATGAAGTTCCCGCAGGGCCCACAGGTTACACCAGAGAATTTAGTGTCCGAAGCGGACAATGCGCTGGGCCAGATGTTGAGGAAGAAGCCCTCGCAGCATATGTTGGCCGGCCAGGTTGCGCCGTCATCAGGCGAGGCCCAGATGTTGTTGTCCTGCGTCCCGAAGTAAAGGTTCGGACCACCGCTTTGCAACTGCCCCGTCACCTCGGTTATCTGCAGGGCGGCGTATCCGTGCCCTGCGGCGCCAGCGAGCGTCCAATTCGCACCGCCGTTCGAAGTCAGGGAAACACCCCCGTCACCCGCCAAAAGCACCGGAGTATGGTTGTCTATGTCGAATCCGAGATCCGCGTGGTCGCAGTGATCGGTGCTGAGCCCAGTCCAGGACGAAATCGAGGGGACCGCGCCGTTGGTAACCGACGCACGCTCCAGTGTGCATCCTCCGTCGGCGAAATATAGTTCGTAAGTGTTGGCCCCGGTTGGCGCAGTCGCTTTGATGATCGGGGGACGGTTAATGCCATTGTTGTCGATCACGCTCGACCAGTTGCTGCCATTGTCGGTCGAACGGTAAAGTGCAATGTGACCCTGCCACTGGTTCGCGCCGCTATCCCACTTCCAGTAGTTGAAAGACCAATACAGGTGCTGGTTGTTGAAAGGTGAGACCGCGATCTGATTATGCGTTCCGATGGAAATCTCTGAAGGTAGCCCAGCTAACGAAAGGGTCCATGAAGCCCCGCCATCGGTGGATACCTTCACCCCGCTGTCGGTCAATATCTTGAGCTGGTTGCTTGCGGGCGCAAGCACAGCGTAAGTCTTGTCATTGTTATAGCCGGGTCCCGCGGCCAGATATTGCCACGTTGCTCCGGAGTCGTTGCTGAAGGCAAGACCGCATAGCGTGCCTGCCCAAAGCCGGGTCGTCCCTGCCTCACTCGCGACTGCGTACGCCCCCAGGTTGTTGGTGCAGTCCACTGTGGGTGGCGTTATCGTCGCTCGATTCCAACTGGCGCCGCCGTCCGTACTGCGCCAAATCCCCCCGCCGCTGACCGTCCGCATGTCCTGCTGTGCCGCCGCCACAACGGTACTCGGCTGACCCTGAACATAGAGAACGTCGGCATACCCAAAGTTCGTGGAGCCACTGACTTGTTGCCAATCCACGCCACGGTTCGTGGTCCGGAACAGGCCACCAGTTTCCGAGGCCACCACGATATTGGTGCTGTCCGCCGGTTTCACAGCGACCGCCACAGCACGGCCGCCGTTGGCAATGTTGGGCTGAAAGGGCCGAACCGGCCCCACGCAAGCGCATAACGCCACGAGTAAGATAACAGCGGGCAGTTGTTGCAGAGACCTGCTCAACATGTGTCACCCCCGACGCAAGACCAAAAGCCACCATTCGGCGAAACCGGATTCCGTTCCAGGCTGATTGATACATCTGTCTTATGGATATAGTGCTCGTTATTCGCCCATCGTTACACTTGGGGGTTCACAAAAGATCGAAGAGGAACCAGACTGGAAAGCGGACGGCAAGGTTTCGGGAATGGTAGCCCCGGCAGGAATCGAACCTGCATAGTCAGTTTAGGAAACTGAAGTCCTATCCGTTGAACGACGGGGCCAGTGACAAGACTGACAAGTCAGGTTAGCAGGTTGCGAAACGGGTTGCCAAACTTGTGATCAGTGTGCCTTTTGCGGCGAACTGCAGATCCCTCGCTCCGCTCGGGTTGACAATTCATAGAAGGTATCGAGGCGTTAAGTCCGGCGAATCCCGATCCGCCGCCGACGAAGTGGACGATTTCCAGGCGGTCTCCGTCGTGTAATGGAGTCTGCGGCCATTGGTCGCGAGGGACGATCTCGCGGTTGAGTTCGATGGCTACGCGGTCCGGCTTCATGCCGAGGGTTTCGACGAGCGCGCCTAGAGTTTCGGCGGACGAGATTTGGGGGCTGCCATTGATTGTCAGCTTCATGGAATCCATTCTCGCCGCGGGCAGCTGCCGACCTGCGCCCGGCTTGGACGGGCGAGGCGCCCGTCCCCACACTTGCACATTTGCTTCCCCACACTTGCGCGATCAGTTTTAACTGGCGTTGCGCAGATTAAATTTGCGAGTCGCGGTTCGTCCTCCGAAACTTGCCTGCACGAGAATGGACGACTCAGCGAGCGACATTTCGTCTACCTGAACGTTCATCTCGGCGCTGCCTTTGGCGTCGGTTAGAACCTGCGCGTAGTAGGGCGCAGCGTCTGGCCGGGCGAAGCGGAGTGTGAGGCGGGCGCCTTCAACCGTGGAGCCTCCTTCGGTGACGCGGAGGCACATCGTCAATGCGCCGCTCGCATGCACGGACCCGGCATTGGTCCACTCGAGGTCGAGTTCTTTCACTGCCGCCAGCGTTTCCGGTGTATCCCGCTTGTCGAAAATGGAATCGAGCTTGCCGCCGCGGATGGCGTCGAGCATCTCGCGATGCAACTCGCGCAGCATCTTCTCTCTGTCTTTATCCTGATCTTTATCTCTATCTCTGTCCTGACTGTCGTTCTGAGCGGCGGTTTTGCCCTCTGCCGCGTTGGAGCCATAGGGAACCGCGCGCTTCCCAATGCAGCGGCCTTTAACGAAGACTTGCGTCTGCAGTAAATGCTCGCCTTCGCGCGCTTCGCTCTGCACGTGGTAGATCGTGTCTTCGTGCCGAATGTCGGTATTGAAGCCAAAGATCATCGGTTCAGGCTTTCCCCGGTTGTGTAGACAGTCCTGTCGAGACAGGTTCCGCCGGATGAAACTACTGTTAAAACGCGCACTTAGCTGGCGTGCTTGGCTTGACACTTCTGTCAGCCAAAATTAGTCTAGAACGTTTACTGTTGTGCTTGGCGCAAATTATATATACCTCCTGCTATGCCGGACAATTATTTCGCTCGCTACCTGCCCCTCCTGATGCATTTCGGCATCGCCACGGCTCTTGCGAGCGCGATTGTGACGCTTTCGTGGCTGATTGGACAGCATAAGCCGAATCTCGCGAAGATGTCGCCTTATGAGTGCGGGGTTCAGCCCATCGGCGATGCTCAGGGACGATTCTCCGTCAAGTTCTACCTGGTGGCCATGCTTTTTATTTTGTTCGACGTGGAAGCCGTCTTCCTTTATCCCTGGGCGGTCATTCTGCGCGAACTGAAGATGTTTGGTTTCTGGGAGATGATGGTGTACATCGCGATCGTGCTGGTCGGCCTCTTCTATGTGTGGAAAAAAGGCGTGCTCGACTGGGGACTGACGGGCGCTAAGCAGGGAGATGTCTGATGGCTCTGGCTCCTCCGATCACCGATATCGAGTTATTGAAGTCGCATCCTGCCCTGGGCCGGCTGGTGGGATGGAACGCGTCCGTGGTGCAGGCGGTGAAATTCGATCGCGACGAGCTTACGATCTGGATCGAGAAGGACGCGATCCGCGAAGTTTGCGCTATTTTGCGCGATTCTCCGGACTGTCCATTCAATTATTTGTGCGACGTCACCTGCGTGGATTGGTATCCCTCAGAGCCGCGGTTTGAGGTGGTTTACCATCTGCTTGCGATTGCGAAAAAAGAGCGCGTGCGTTTGAAGGCGCGCCTTGACGGTTCCAGTCCGGCGATCGAATCGGTCACGTCGGTTTGGCCCTCTGCCAATTTTTATGAGCGCGAAGTGTTCGATCTGTTTGGAGTGCGCTTCTCCGGACATCCCAACCTGAAACGCATCATGATGCCCGACGACTGGGAAGGCCATCCTCTGCGGAAGGACTATCCGGTGGAAGGTTACCGGTAGACGATGGCGCAATTTCCCGCCACCGTCGCTGAGCCCGGCCAGGATTCGACCTTAGTCCTGAACATGGGGCCGCAACACCCGTCGACGCACGGGGTTCTGCGGTTGGTGCTGGAAATTGATGGAGAGACTGTGGTGCGGGTTAAGCCGGAGATCGGCTTCCTGCACACCGGCATCGAGAAAACCTGCGAGGCCAAGTTCTACCAGCAAGTTGTGCCGCTAACGGATCGCATCGACTACCTCTGCCCGCTGACAAACAATCTCGCCTACTGCCTGGCGGTCGAGAAGTTGCTGGGGCTGGAGATTCCTCCGAAAGCGCAGTGGATGCGGGTTCTGATGAATGAATTAACCCGCATCAATTCGCACCTGGTCTGGCTGGGAACGCATGCCATGGACCTCGGCGCGATGACTGTGTTTCTTTATTGCTTCCGCGAGCGCGAAGATGTGCTGCGCTTTTTCGAGATGGTCAGCGGGCAGCGGATGATGACGTCTTATTTCCGCATTGGCGGGTTGGCGCTGGAGCCGCCGCTGGGATTCTTCGAGAAAGTGAAGAAGTTTGCCGACCGTTTCCCCGGAAACGTGGATGAATATGAAGGCTTGCTGACCGGCAATCCGATCTTCACGATGCGCACCAAGGGCGTCGCTCACCTGAGCGCGGACGACGCGATTGCTCTGGGCGCGTGTGGTCCCACGTTGCGCGGTAGCGGGATCGATATTGACCTTCGCCGCGATGCTCCCTACTCGGGCTACGAAAACTTCAAGTTCAACGTGCCGGTCCGCACGGAAGGCGACGTGTTCGCGCGATACCTTTGTCGCGTCCAGGAGCTGCGTGAATCGATTGGCATGGTGCAGCAGGCGCTCGCGGGAATGCCGGAAGGACCGGTGAAAGCCGACGCGCCGAAGGTCGTGCTGCCGGACCGCGAAAAGATGAAGACGCAGATGGAAGCCCTCATCTATCACTTCAAGATCATCACCGAGGGCTTCACGGTTCCGGCGGGCGAAGTTTATCAGGCAGTCGAATCGCCGCGCGGCGAGATGGGCTACTACGTCGTCAGTGATGGAACGGCCAAGCCCTATCGCGTGCACATGCGTGGGCCGTCCTACGCGAATCTGCAAACGCTGGCCAAGATGTGCGAGGGGCAGCTGATCGCCGATGTGGTCGCGGCGATTGGAAGTATTGATGTGGTGCTGGGGGACATTGATAGGTAATGCGTTTCTCTGAACAATTCGAGACGCGGTTTGCGGAGATGCTGACGCACTATCCGACGAAGCGCTCCGCGCTTGTGCCTACCCTGCTCTATGCGCAGGATGAGGTGGGGAGTCTGAGCGATGAAGTGATCGCGGAACTGGCGCGGCGAATGGATCTCACCGAACTCGAAGTCCGCAACGTGATCAGTTACTACTCGATGCTGACCATCAAACCGCGCGGGAAATATAACGTGCAGGTTTGTACCAATATCGCATGCATGCTGCGCGGCGGCGAGGAACTTCTTGAACACTGCGAGAAGAAGCTTGGCATCGGCCACAAAGGCACGACGCCGGATGGCTTGTTCTCGCTGGAAGAAGTTGAGTGCATTGGCGCGTGCAGCTGGGCTCCGGCGGCACAAGTGAACTACGACTTTCATGAGAACCTGACGAACGCGAAGATGGATCAGGTGCTTGATGAGTATAAGAACAAATTGAATCATTGAGTCATTGAGTCATTGAATCATTCGTGACAATGGCGCAATGATTCAATGCCTCAATGACTAAATGAACAAATGGCAACTCTCGTTTCCCATCCCGACGAGGTACGCGTTATCTCGAAGCGCTTTGGACAGGGCGCGACGGATATCGATCGGTATCTCCAACTGGACGGCTACAAGGCCGTGCAGAAAGCGCTCGCCATGCAACCGGACTCCATTATTAATGAGGTGAAAAACTCGGGCTTGCGTGGGCGGGGCGGCGCCGGATTCAGTACGGGGATGAAGTGGTCGTTTGTCCCGAAGCAATCGGCCAAACCGAAATACGTGCTGTGCAACGGCGACGAGAGCGAGCCTGGGACCTGCAAGGACCGCCTGATTTTCGAACACGATCCGCACGCCGTGATTGAAGGCGTCATGATCGCTGCGCTCGCGGTTGGTGCTCATACCGGATACATCTACGTCCGCGGCGAGTATCGATACTTGCTGGTCATCATGCAGAAGGCCCTTAGAGATGCCTATGCCAAAGGCTTCCTCGGCAAGAACATCTTCGGCAGCGGGTACGATCTGGATATTTATTGGCACGGTGGAGCGGGCGCTTACGAAGTTGGCGAAGAATCGGCGCTCATGGAATCGCTCGAAGGCAAGCGCGGCATTCCTCGCATCCGTCCACCGTTCCCGGCCGTGGTCGGCCTGTGGGGCGGGCCGACGGTCATTAATAATGTGGAGACGCTGGCGGCCGTGCCGCACATCATTTTGGGCGGCGCGGATTGGTACTCGAAACTGGGCACGCCGAAGAATGGCGGCACGCGGCTGTTCTGCCTCGCCGGAAATCTCAACAAGCCGGGCGTCTACGAACTTCCGATGGGCTATAACCTCAAGAAGATGATTTACGAGGTCGGCGGCGGAATTCCGAATGGGCGCAGTTTGAAAGCGGTGGTCCCGGGCGGATCATCCACGCCGGTGCTGCTGCCGGAGGAAATTGATGTCGCCATGGACTTCGATTCCGTGGCGAAGACGGGTTCGATGCTTGGATCCGGCGGCGTGGTGGTGCTCGACGACACGGCTTGCATTGTCAAGTTCGCGCTACGCACGATGAAGTTTTATCGCCACGAGAGCTGTGGATGGTGTATTCCCTGCCGCGAAGGGACGGACTGGCTGGAGAAGACTTTGACGCGCTTTCACGCAGGGGTTGGAACGAAGAAAGACATCGACAACATTTACTACCTGTCGGAGAACATGTTGGGGAAAACATTCTGTCCGCTTGGCGACGCTGCAGCGATGCCGACCATGGCGTTCGTAAAGAAGTTTCGGAAAGAGTTTGAAGATCATTTAGATGGCCGGCCGTGCCCGTTTGAGAAGGAAGGCGCACCGCAGCAGCATGCGGTGATGGCCCATTGACACTGATATTGACCATGAGCACTATTCCAGGCACCGCGAGCGGTATTGAGGTCGAAAAGGCCACTCTGCTGGAGACTTTACGCCGGGGAGGAGAAGCTTTTCTTCACAGCGTAGTCGGAGTCAGTGAAGCCACTTCTCGCCTGCGGCCGGCAGAGAGCCGGTGGTCCGTCCTCGAGTGTGCTGAACACGTGGCCGTGGCAGAAGAAGTCATGCTCGCTTTGGCGACGGGCAAAAGGAAGCCGCGAAATGCGGAAGAACCTAAGCGTGATGGTCGCATTCTCCGTAGTGGTACCGATCGCAGCATGCGTTTTGATGCTTCCGATCAATCGCGGCCGCGGGGCCGTTTTTCTACTCTGGCGGAAGCCGTAGCGCATTTTCAGATGGTACGTGAACGCACGCTTCGCCTCGTCCAAGAAACTAGCGAGGACTTGCGTGCCACGGAAGTCACGCATCCCCATCACGTAGTCGGCGTCATCAGCACTTATGAGTGCCTGTTGCTGATGGGATCGCACGCACAAAGGCACGCGCTGCAGATCGAAGAGATCAAGAGTAGCCCGGCATACCAGACTGGTGCGCGCACTTAGAGACTAGAGTATTGAAATTAATGGCCGACACACTTCAAATCGTAACACTCACAGTTGACGGCAAGAAGGTCACGGCGCCCGCGGGGTCGCTGCTGATCGAAGCCTGCAAGAGCGCGGGCATCGAAGTACCGTCTTTTTGCTATTATCCCGGGCTCTCATTGCAGGGCGCGTGCCGCATGTGCGTGGTGAAGGTCGAGAAGATGCCCAAGCTTCAGACCGCCTGCACGACGGTGGTGATGGAGGGCATGATCGTCGCGACCGACAGCGATGAGGTGCGTCAGGCCCGCAAGGCGATGGTCGAGTTGCTGCTCGGCAACCATCCTCTGGATTGCCCGGTGTGCGACGCCGGCGGCGAATGCGAGTTGCAAGACATGACATTTTCCTACGGAGCCGCCGAGTCGAAATTCATGGAGGCCAAGAACCACAAGGAAGAACAGCAGTGGTCTCCGGTGGTGTATTTCGACCGGCCCCGCTGCATCCTATGCTACCGCTGCGTGCGGGTCTGCGGCGAAGGCATGGACGTTTGGGCGCTTGGCGTGCAGAATCGCGGCGTGGGTTCGATCATCGCGCCGAATCAGGAAGATCATCTCGACTGTGAAGAGTGCGGGATGTGCATCGACATCTGTCCGGTCGGCGCGCTCACCTCCGGGGCTTATCGGTACAAGACGCGTCCGTGGGAGATGAACCACGTGGGCACGATCTGCACCCATTGCGGGGACGGGTGCAAGACCACGCTGGGCGTACGCCGCTGCGATACCGGCACGGAGATCGTCCGCGGTGACAACCGCGACAAAAGCGGGATCAATGGTGATTTCCTGTGCGTCAAGGGCCGATATGCTTTCGACTTTGCGCATCATGAAGAGCGCCTTACCCAGCCGCTGATTCGCAAGAACGGCAAGCTGACGCCGGCGACCTGGGAAGAAGCGTTTGAACTGATCGGAAAGCGGTTGCTAGAAATTCGCGACCAGCAGGGCGGGAGCGCGATCGGCGTGATCGGGTCGAATCGCACGACCAACGAAGAAAATTATCTTCTGTCAAAGTTTGCCCGCGTCGTACTTAAGACCAATAACGTCGACCACCACCGCACGGCAGACTACCCTGCCCTCGCGGCGGCGCTGCACGGCAATCCTGGAAAAACGGCTTCCATGCGCGACGTGTTGAAAGCTCCCGCGATTCTCCTGATAGGCAACGATCCCACAAATCAGCACCCGCTGCTGGCTTGGCAGATTCGAACGAACGTGCGGTTGCAGCGGGCGCGGCTCTATGTCATCAACTCCGCGCTTATCAAGTTGCGGCGGCAGGCGGCGAGCTTTGGACTGGTGCCAGCGGGCGCGGAAGCGAAGGCAGTCGCATTTCTTGCTGGCGACGATTCCCTGCTCGATTCGCTTGTCGACTCCCAGGCCGCCGAAGGTACAACGCGCGATGCCTGGATTGCGCTGCGAGAGAAAATTCGCGCCGAACAGAACATGGTCATCGCCTTCGGGTCCGATCTGCGCGGCCATGGCATCGAAAAATTGGCAAGTTTTGCTTCGACGTTAACCGGAGCAAAGCTGATCTGCCTGGGCGATTACTCGAATTCCCGCGGAGCCAGCGAAATGGGGCTTTATCCCGATCTTCTGCCGGGATACGAGCCGGTCAGCAGCGCAGACAAGTTTCAACAGGAATGGGGCAAGCTGCCGAGCGAAAAAGGGTTGAGCCTTCCGGAGATGATGGACGCGGCGAAGGCCGGCAAGCTGAAAGCGCTGTACGTCGTCGGCTCGAATCCCGTCGGCCGTTTAGGCATTGATCCCTTTGCGCTCTCGAAAAGCTTTGTGGTGGTTCAGGACATGTTCCTGACCGAAACCGCGATGATTGCCGACGTGGTTTTGCCGGCGGCGAACGCGTACGAGAAAACTGGGACTTATACGAATACCTGTGGCGATCTGCAACTCGTAAAAAAGGCCGGCGAAGTCACGAACACGAAGCCGGATTTCGAGATGATCGTTCGCATCGCGGACGCCATGGGCTTCGATGTACGCGCGCTGGTGCCCTTCGGCGGCGGGACGCACGCCGATATGGGCCAAACACGCGGCGCACAATCGGGCGAGGCGGACCGTCATGCAGTGTGGCTCGAAGCGCATAACCTGGAACCGAAAATGACGCCGTTCGATCCCATGGCGATTCTCGATGAAATACAGCGGGTGGTTGCCGGGTACCATGTTTCGCAGACTAATGTCTCGCGGGTCAATCTGCTGGCTGGCAATGATCAGCATCTCGAGATTGCCGAAAGTGGCGCGAGTTTGGTTCAACCGCCGGAGCTGATTGTCCCGGCCAACGATGGGTTGTTCAGCTCGGGCACGCTGGGTCGGTATTCAAAGACTTTGAATTCGGTTTTCGAAAACAAGTCCGCGGACTCGGAAGTTGCGGCGGACTAGGGACTCACCGGCAGTCGGGTAGATCAAAAAGAAAGATCAAAACCACGCGGGCGAGGGCGCCCGCGCCACACGAGAACAATTGAGCATAACGACGTTTGTCATCATTTCGCTTATCAAGTCGGTTGCCGTCGTGTTTGTTCTGCTGACGGCGGTGGCGTACAGCGTCTGGCTGGAACGCAAGGTGTCGGCGCACATCCAGAATCGTTGGGGGCCCACGCGGGTCGGTCCTTTCGGGCTCTTGCAGCCGCTTGCCGATGGCGTCAAGTTTATTTTCAAAGAAGACCTGACGCAGCCGCATGTCTACAAACCGCTCTATATCGCGGCCCCGATCATCGCGGTGGTATTTGCCATTACCTCCATTTCGGTGATTCCGTTTGGCAACTGGGTCAACATAGGCCCGTGGGGCACGTATCTGCAGATTACCGACTTGAACATCGGCCTGCTGGTGGTCCTGGGGATTACATCGATGGGCGTGTACGGTGTGGCGCTTGCCGGATGGTCCTCGAACAGCAAATACGCGCTGCTCGGCGGACTGCGCGCCAGCGCCCAGATGATCAGCTATGAAGTTTCGTTGGGACTCTCGCTGGTGGGAGTAATGATCATGGCGGGAAGCCTAAGCCTGCGCGAGATCGTGGATGCACAGGGCGGACACTTCTCCTGCGTCTGGCTGCCGTCCCTGAATCCCATCTTGCGGTTCATTCCGCGCTGGAATATTTTTCACGGGCAGACGATTGCGTTTTTCATCTATCTGATTTCCGCGTATGCGGAGACCAACCGCACGCCTTTTGATCTGCCGGAAGCCGAGTCGGAACTGGTGGCTGGATATCACACCGAGTACAGTGCGATGAAATTCGCCATGTTCTTTATGGCCGAGTACGCCAACATGGTCACGGTCGCCTGCCTGGCCACGCTGCTGTTCCTTGGCGGATGGCACGGGCCAATTTTTGGTCCACCGATCCTGCAAGCGCTGATGCCGGTGTTCTGGTTCTGCCTGAAGGTTTTCTTTTTTATGTTTCTATACGTCTGGGTGCGCTGGACCTTGCCCCGCTTTCGCTATGACCAGCTTATGGCGTTCGGGTGGAAGTTCCTGCTGCCGCTGGCGATTGCGAACATTGTGGTTACGGCGTTGATTGTGGCACTGAAAGCACAGTACCCGGGTAAATTCTTTTGAGCTTCATCGAACTAGTGCAAAAATGTTTCACCTAATCCTGTTTCTATTTTTCGGAGCAATCTGCGTGGCGGGAGCTATCAACCTGCTGGTGCAGAGCCATCCCATTAACAGCGCGCTGTCGCTGATAGCCGTGATGGCCTCGCTCGCTGCTGAGTATCTTCTGTTGGGCGCGGAATTTGTGGCTGCTGTTCAAGTGATCGTCTACGCCGGCGCGATCATGGTGTTGTTTCTGATTACCATCATGCTGTTGAACGCCGGCGCGGAAGAACGCACCAAGGGAAGCCGAGTCGCGATCCTGCTCGGTATTCCGGGAGTGCTGATCGGCGGAGTGCTCGTCGCCTGGACGCTTCTCGGCCCGTTTTTTACAACGCAGTCGGTTGCGATTGGCGCGTTGTGGGGCGATCCCAAGAGTATTGCCCGGCTTCTCTTCCACGATTTTCTGCTGCCCTTTGAAGTCACGTCGGTGCTGATCCTGATCGCCATCATGGGCGCGGTCGTGCTCGCCAGCCGACCGAGAGCCGTGGCCGGCGGCCTGAGAAAGGACGCAGAATAAAGATGGTCCCTCTTTCTTACTATCTGCTGCTGAGCGGCATCCTGTTCGTGTGTGGTGTGCTCGGGTTCCTGATCAAGCGCAACATCATCACGATCTTCATGTCGATCGAGCTGATGCTGAACGGCGTGAACCTTTCGTTCGTGGCTTTCGCCGCGCATTGGCATGCGCTCAGCGGACAGGTCTTTGTCTTTTTCGTAATGGTGGTGGCCGCCGCTGAGGCCGCGGTGGGCCTGGCGATCATCATCGCGGTATATCGCACGCGTGAAACTTTGAATGTGGACCAGGTGAACCTCCTCAAGTTATGACGCCGCAGACTCTCAGCCCGTTACTCTGTACGATTCCGCTTCTCCCGCTTGCCGGGGCGGCGATCAACGGCTTCTTTGGACGCCAATCGTCAAAGAAGGCTATCTCCGCGGTCGCGCTGGGGTTTTGCGGCTTGACGTTCTTCGTGGCGGTATTCATCGCGGCGAATTTCTCATCTGCATCCGCACCCTATTCTTTCCCGCTCGCCCATTGGCTCCGCTCGGGAAGTTTCAGCGTCGATTTCGAGTTCTATCTCGATCAGCTCTCGTTGGTCATGCTGCTCGTGGTCACAGGCGTCGGCTTCCTCATTCACATCTACTCGGTCGGCTACATGTGGGACGACGACGGGTACTACCGCTTCATGTCCTACCTGAACCTGTTCATGTTCTTCATGCTGACGCTGGTGCTGGCGAAGAACTATCTGGTCCTGTTCATCGGCTGGGAGGGCGTGGGCCTGGCGTCGTATCTGCTGATCGGTTTCTGGTTCACGAAAGACTCAGCGGCGGCGGCCGCCAAGAAAGCATTCATCGTCAACCGAATTGGCGATTTTGGATTTCTGATTGCGCTCTTTTTGATGATCAAGCATTTCCACTCACTGGATTTCACGAACGTCTTTGAGCAGGTCAGCGCGTGGCCGACGGAGACTGCGGGCGTCGGGGTACTCACAGCGATTGGACTTTTGTTGATGGTCGGAGCGGCGGGTAAGTCGGCTCAGATTCCTCTTTATGTGTGGTTGCCGGACGCCATGGAAGGGCCCACTCCCGTCTCCGCGTTGATCCATGCGGCAACCATGGTAACGGCGGGCGTTTATATGGTGGCGCGTTCGTCCGTGATCTTCGAGCGCGCGCCGATGGCGATGATGGTGGTTGCGATTATCGGGACGCTCACGGCTCTGTTTGCGGCGACCATCGGCATTGCGCAGACCGACATCAAGAAAGTACTGGCCTACTCCACTGTCTCGCAGCTCGGCTATATGTTCATGGCGTGCGGCGTGGGAGCGTTCTCAGCTGGGATCTTCCACCTGATGACGCACGCGTTCTTTAAGGGTCTGCTGTTCCTTGCGGCGGGTTCGGTAATTCATGGCGTCGGTGGCGAGCAGGATATGCGAAAGATGGGCGGGTTGCGGGTTTACATGCCGTGGACGTTCGCGACGATGGGGATTGCCACGCTCGCGATTGCGGGCATTCCGCCACTGGCCGGCTTCTGGTCCAAGGACGAGATTCTTTGGAAAGCCTTTAACGCAAGCTGGGTGTATTGGCTGATCGGAGTGATTACCGCTTTCATCACATCCCTTTATATGTTCCGGTTGATGTACATGACATTCGGGGGCGAGTATCGGGGCGCCGTGGCGCAAGATGCTCGTGGTCACGATGCGCACGGTCACGATGATCACAGTCATGGGCATGGCCACGGCGAGCCGCATGAGAGCCCGTGGGTGATGCTGGGTCCGCTCGTGGTCCTTGCCGTCCTGTCGGTTTTTGGAGGATGGGTGGCTGGGTACAACAATCATTTCGAACATTTTCTGGCTCCCGTTTTTCAGGGAGCGAGTGACATTGCGCAGGAAGGTTCTCCGGAAGCCGGGAAGAGCACGCTCGAGTATCTGCTCATGGTTGTTTCCGTCGGCGTGGCCGGGCTCGGATGGTTTCTCGCGTATCTGCTGTACAGCCGCCGTCCGCAACTGCCCGCGCGCATCGCCGACAGCCTCGGCGGGCTCTACCGGGCAGCCGCCAACAAGTATTACATCGACGAGCTTTACGCCGTCCTGTTTGTCAAGCCGCTGATCGACGGATCGACCACGATTCTCTGGCATGGTGTCGATCAGGGAGTAATCGACGCGGCGGTCAACGATTCAGCCGATGCTGCGCGTCACGTCTCTGACAGGGCGCGCCACATGCAGTCGGGCAATCTCCGTTCGTATGCCGGGTGGATAGCGGCTGGAGCGGCGGTCGTGATCGCCTACATGGTTTGGATGGGTTTGCAATGAACGGAGTCTGATGAATCTGGATAGCCTCAGTCCATTCATTCTTTCGCTGGTGACCTTCATTCCCGCTGGCGGCGGCCTGCTCATTCTGCTGATCCCGCGCCGCGATCGGGACATCAAGCTGTTTGCTTTCGTCATCTCTTTGCTGGCATTTGTGGCGTCGCTGCATTTGCCGGTGCATCTCCATCGTGAGCCCGGCGCCTTCAAGTTCGAGATCGACAAAATCTGGATCACGTCTCCCAACATTCATTACCACATGGGCATCGACGGAATTTCCGTCTGGCTGGTGGTGCTGACTACATTCCTCACGCCTCTGTGCGTGCTGATTTCGTGGGCTTCGATTCACGAGCGGGTTAAGGAATTCTTTATTCTGCTGCTGATCCTGGAGACGGCTCTGATCGGCGTTTTCACCTCGCTTGATTTGTTCCTGTTCTACTTCTTCTGGGAAGCGACGCTGATCCCGATGGCGCTGCTTATCGGCATGTACGGCCACGGACGCCGTGTGTACGCCGCAGTGAAGTATTTCCTGTTCACAATGATCGGCTCGATGTTCATGCTGGCGGCGATTCTGTGGTTGTATGCCAAGATCGGCAGCTTCGACTTCACGGTCATTCAAAATGCGATTCGCAGCGGCAGTGTGCCTGGTTTTGAGTCGGCTTCGCTGTGGCTCTTCCTCGGTTTCTTCATCGCGTTTGCGGTGAAGGTCCCACTATTCCCTCTTCACACCTGGCTGCCCGACGCGCACGTGGAGGCGCCTACCGCTGGATCGGTCCTGCTGGCGGGCGTGCTGCTGAAGATGGGCACCTATGGCCTGCTGCGATTCGATGTCGGGCTCTTTCCCGAGCAAGCGCGCCGCAACGCGCCTTGGATCATGTTTCTGGCGCTGATCGGCATCATCTACGGCGCGCTGGTATCGCTGGTGCAGCCGAATATGAAAAAGCTGATCGCCTACTCCTCGGTCAGTCACCTCGGGTTCGTCGTCCTCGGCATCTTCAGTTTCACAACGGCCGGACTCAACGGAGCCGTCTTCGTCATGCTGGCGCATGGAGTCGCCACTGGCGGGCTCTTCATGCTGGCGGGCATCCTCTACGAACGCCGCCACACTTACGAGATCTCCGAGTTTGGTGGACTCGCGACACCGATGCCCAGGTTCGCCACCTTCTTTCTGGTCACGGTGCTGGCTTCGGTTGGACTGCCTCTGCTGAACGGGTTCATCGGCGAGTTCCTGGTGCTGAGCGGAGCATTCCAGGCGCGCCCGATTTACGGGATCCTGGCCGCGACCGGGGTGATTTGGAGCGCATGTTACCTGCTGTGGATGTATCAGCGCGTTTTTTTCGGCAAGGTGACGCACGAAGTGAATACCACACTGCCCGACCTCAATCTACGGGAGAAGGCGGCTCTTGCCCCTGTTGTGATTGCTGCGCTGGTGATGGGCGTTGCTCCGCTGGTGTGGCTCAGCGCGATTGATCCGGCGGTGCAGGCGGCGCTGGCCCCCTTCATGCAATTGGCCAGCAGGGTAGTGGGCCAATGACGATGATGGCGATGGCAATAACGATCATGACGCCCGCGCATTTGTTGCCCGGCCTTCTGGCGCAGACGCAGACATCAACATCCATGCTGCCCCAAGGCGCCGACTACGTGCGCATCCTACCGGAGCTGGTGCTCTCGATCTTCGGCATGTTGATCATGGTCGTGGACCCGCTGCTCGACGAAGACAACAGTCATCAGGCGCTGGGCACGATCGCACTGATTGGGACTCTAGCCGCGCTGGCGTCAACTTTCGGGATGGCGCAGTATCCCGGTACCGCTTTCTGGAACATGGTTCGGGTGGAAGGCTTCAGCGTCTTCTTTCACGTCCTCGTCATTGCAATTGCGGCGGTGGTCATCCTTAGTTCATTCGAGTATTTGCGGGTGCAGCGCATCCGCGCCGGCGAATACTACGGTCTGATCTTGTTTGGCACGGTCGGCATGTGCCTGATGTCGTCCGCAATCGAACTCGTGCTTATTTTTGTTGCCCTGGAAATCTCGTCGATCTCAACGTATGTGCTGGCAGGATTGCGGAGGCGCGAAGCTTCGAGTAGTGAGTCGTCTCTGAAGTACTTTCTGCTGGGATCGTTCGCTACGGCGTTCTTCCTCTACGGCGTCGCGCTCATGTTTGGCGCGACCGGATCGACCAACATTGACGCCATCAGCCAGGTGCTGCGCTCCGGCAACGTACCGGTTCTGGCGTATGTTGCGACGGCGCTCATGTTCGTGGGCTTGGGCTTTAAGGTCGCCTCGGCGCCTTTCCACATATGGACTCCTGATGTCTACGAAGGGGCCCCGGCTCCGGTCGTCGGGCTGATGTCGACCGGCCCCAAGGCGGCGGCATTCGCGGTTTTGCTGCGGGTCATGTTCGAAGCGAACGCACCCGGATGGTTCTGGCTGATCTGGGTCTCGGCCGCGCTTTCCATGACGCTGGGAAACGTCGGCGCTTTGGTGCAGGACAACGTCAAGCGCCTGCTCGCGTATTCGTCGATCGCCCACGCCGGATATCTGCTGGTGGCATTTGCGGCACAGCCGGAACTGGGCACGTCGGCGGCTATGTTCTACACCGCCGCCTATGCTGCAATGAACGTAGGGGCGTTTGCCGTGGTCAGCCACTTTGCGAACGCGGGCGAAAAGTACGTCACGCTCGAAGATTACGCGGGCTTGGGCAGGCGGTCCCCGATGCTGGCCGCCACTTTCACATTTTTTCTGATGTCATTGATCGGTATTCCGATCACCGGCGGCTTCTTCGCGAAGTTCTATGTTTTGAGTTCCGCGCTGAAATCGAATCTGGTTGGCTTGGCGATCATTCTGGTGCTGAATAGCGCCTTGGGAGCTTATTATTACCTCCGTATTATCGTCATGATGTACATGCGTGAGCCACGGGGCGAGGTTCCCGTCACTCCCGTGCCCGCCGCGGCAGGGCTCGCCATTGCACTGTGCGTGCTGGCCACGCTTTGGCTCGGAGTGGTGCCGGGGCCGGTGCTGGATTACGCCGCCCAGGGCGCGCACCAACTTTTGAGCGATAGAGCGGCTCCGATTGTATCGAGCGGTGAGGCCGGCGGGACGCCAGCGCTACTTCAGCGTCCGAGGTAGTAAACTACGCGTCCGGCTCAGGTTTTCACCTGAGCGGCGAGTTCCTGCTCTGGTAAAAAAATCAACTCGTGCTGCGATTGACAATCGCCGTCCGAGTCGGCATTATTAGCTACGCCACTTCCCCCGGAGGATCTATGGTTGAGTATCTTCGCAATCTTTGCAACGACGAACAAGGGCAAGACATTGCTGAATATGCCGTGATGCTTGCCGTCATCCTGGTATTGGTGATCGGCACGGTGCGTCTCATCGGCGGAAACGCCAACAACGTGTTCTCAAGTGTTGCCAGTTCCATACCGCAGTAGTTTCGGTTCCACAAGTTTTAGATTTTAGAAGATACCGGCACTTCAACCGTTACAGTTCGACATCTCTATGACTCGATTTAGCACGTTCCGCCTGTTTGGCCGCTATTGGTTTCCATTTGCGGCGGAGGTGCAGAATCGGAGCGAGGCACCAGGAAAATAGAGACAGCTCAAAGATTCCACCAAGGCCGCGATCGAATCGCGGCTTTTTTTTTGGCGGCAAAGGAAAGGGAAGGTTATCGCCATGATTGTGAACATGTCCGACAATGCCACCGAAAAGCAGATCGACCACATCATTCAACGTATCCGCGAGGCCGGATTCCAGCCTCACGTCACGCGAGGTACCGAGCGCACCATCGTTGCGGCAGTCGGCAGCGGCGGGCGCCGTCATGAAATCGAGGCCCTTTCGGTCGCGCCCGGGGTGGACAACGTGGTCGCGATCGCCCAGCCCTTTAAGCTAGTCAGCCGTCAAACGCGGCCGCAGCCGTCGGTGGTCGAAGTTGGAGGAGGAAAGACTGGCGGCGTAAGAATCGGCGGCCCCGAAGTGGTTGTCATCGCCGGTCCCTGCTCGGTGGAGTCGCGCGAGCAATTGCTGGAGACTGCGCAAGGGGTGAAGCGCGCAGGCGCGACCATGCTGCGCGGCGGAGCCTACAAACCGCGTACCTCCCCGTATGAGTTCCAGGGCTTGGGAATTGAAGCGCTGAAGATTCTGCGCGAAGCTCGTGAACTCACCGGCCTCCCGGTGGTCACCGAGGTCATGAGTACGGAAGATTTGGACCTGATCTGCGAGTACGCCGACATGCTGCAGGTCGGCGCGCGCAACATGCAGAACTTCGCGCTGCTGCGAAGGCTCGCGACCATCAAGAAACCCATCTTGCTCAAGCGGGGACCCTCGGCTTCGGTCAAGGAATGGTTGCTGGCGGCGGAATACCTGCTTTCCGGCGGAAACGATCAGGTTGTGCTGTGCGAGCGCGGAATTAAGACCTTCGAAACCGGCATGCGCAACACTTTCGATTTAGCCGCCGTCGCCCTTGCCAAAGAACTCTCGCACCTGCCGGTGGTGGCCGACCCGTCGCATGGCACCGGCAAGCAGAGCCTGATCGGAGCGGTTTCGCGGGCAGCGGTTGCGGTGGGGGCGGACGGCCTCATCGTCGAGGTGCATCTCTGTCCGGAGCGTGCGCTTTCTGACGGCCCTCAGTCTCTCGATATCCAACAATTCGAGGGCGTGATGCGCGGATTGAGCGCCCCTTTGCGTCCGGTGCTTGCTCGTACTTAGGAGTTCTCGGTTCCTGGTTCTCAGTTCTCAGTAACAGCCCGAGTTCTTTAGCTGAGAACTGAGAACCGGGAACTGAGAACTGACCTACGAATCGGGCCACTTTGTCCCAAAGCAGGCTTCCCTGCCCGCCCTCCCTTTGTTTCAAATGAGTTACGGCTCCAGCAGCGGCATCGAGCCCACCAGTTGGGCCAAGTTGTCCCTTTACTCCCCGCCGCTTCCCATATGTAAGTCATTGTAAACACTAAGCTTAACCATACTGTAATTGGCCTCGCGATTGCCCATTAAAGGTCAGGCAAGAAGGACTTGGTGTATGCCATGTCCCTCGAAAGATGCCGCCATGAAACTTATGAATAACAACGATAGATCGCAGATCACATGCGGACGCGAAGGCCGTCCGCCTAGTTCCCCAGCGTTCAGCGCTGCCTGGGGTCGGGTTGTCGGACTGGCACTGCTGATGCTTTCGGCAATGCCGTCCTACGGCGGCGCCAAGGCAGTTCTGGATGGCGACACACCCACAGCCAAGTTTTCCGCAGATCTCCAGCATCGTGGAGCAGGCGCGAACAGCATGGTGACCGTTATCGTGCAGTACCGCCAGATGCCCACTAACTCGTCGATCAGGACGATGCAACTGGGTGGCGCAGCGATTAAGTCGAAGCTGCACACGATCCGTGCGGTAACGATGCGCGTGCCCGTCAGCATGCTGGCGAAACTGGCGAAGGATCCCAACGTCGCCTACATCACGCCAGACCGTCCGCTAAGCATGACCGGGAACGAGGACTATACGACTGCGGTCGAAGCGGATGTTGCGGCAGCGCAGTTTGCCCAGGACGGCACCGGCGTCGGCGTGGCTATCATCGACAGCGGAGTCGCCGATCATGGCGATCTGCACGATGCCAGCGGCGTCAGCCGCGTGGTGTATAGCCAGAGCTTTGTCGCTGGCGACACCACGACATCGGACAAGTTTGGACACGGAACCCACGTGGCGGGCTTGATCGGTGGCACCGGTGCGAACTCCGGCGTGGCCAATGGCTATCAGGCTAAGTATGCCGGCGTGGCTCCGAACGTCAACATTATCAGCCTGCGCGTGCTGGATCAGAACGGATCGGGCACGGACAGCCAGGTGATCGCTGCCATTCAGCAAGCGATCGCGCTGCAAAGCACCTACAACATCCGCGTAATCAATATGTCGCTGGGACGCCCGGTGTTCGAGAGCTACACCCTCGATCCGGTTTGCCAGGCAGTCGAATCCGCCTGGAAGGCCGGCATTGTAGTGGTGGTGGCTGCGGGCAATCGGGGGCGCGATAACTCGATGGGTACGCACGGTTTCGCCACCATCGGCGCTCCGGCCAACGATCCCGCCGTCATCACGGTGGGAGCGACAAGGACAATGGGTACGGCAACGCGGGTGGACGATGCGATTGCCAGCTACAGTTCCAGAGGACCGACCTTGGTCGATCACCTGGTAAAACCCGACCTGGTCGCGCCGGGTAACCGGCTGGTGTCCTTACGCGTTGCGGGCAGCACACTGGATAGGAACTATTCCCAATTTGAAGTTGCCCCGCTCGTCGGAAC
Organism: uncultured Acidobacteriaceae bacterium; assembly: GCA_963789205.1. Lineage (GTDB taxonomy): Bacteria > Acidobacteriota > Terriglobia > Terriglobales > Acidobacteriaceae > Acidiflorens. Next base: position 465,044 of record CAWBJV010000001.1, on the reverse strand, counting down.
TCCAAAGTACTTTCGCTTGAGCGGAACCAGCATGGCAACGCCGCTGGTGAGCGGTGCGGTCGCGCTGATGCTGCAGCAAAATCCATCGTTGACTCCCGATCAAGTGAAGGCTCGCTTGATGAAGACAGCGTGGAAAGGCTTCACTACATACACCCGGTCATGGGACGATTACGGAAACAACTATGACAATCAGTACGACATCTTCACCTACGGAGCGGGGTATCTGGATATAGACGCCGCTCTTAACAATACGGACCTCGCCACGGGAATAGCACTTTCTCCGACCGCAGTCTACGACCCGGCCACCGGCACCGTTTCTATAGTGAATACGACGTCGGTAGTTTGGGGCAGCCAAAGCGTAGTTTGGGGAGCCACTTCGGTGGTCTGGGGAAATTCAGTGGTTTGGGGAGCTAACACGATCACCAGCAACTCGGTAGTTTGGGGAAGCACCAGCGTGGTTTGGGGTGCGACCTCCGTTTCTGGCTTCAGCGTAGTCTGGGGTGCCAATTCCACAACCGTCAGCCCAATGAGTGCATTCAGCGACGGCGACGATGGAGAAAACTAGATAACCGACTGAGACCATATTCGGAGACTTCCATGACAAATACTCTACCAATCAAAGCGAAAGTCATGATCGGAATGGTGGCCGTTGCCAGTCTGTGCGCTCTATCGTTCGGCGTAGTCAGATGGCAAACGCAAGCCTGGCCACAGTTGCTGCTCCTGATGGCGGCAGCCGCACTGAGTTCGCGCCTCAAGGTGAAGCTGCCTGGGATGACGAGCTCGATGTCGGGAAATCTGCCCGTTATTCTTCTCGGAGTGACGCAACTGGGATTGTTCGCTAGCCTGCTCGTAGCAGTAACGGCGGCGATCGCGCAGTCCTACACGTCCGGCGGGAATAAAACGAAACCAATCCAATTCGTATTCAACGCATGCACACTGCTGAACGCCTCGGGACTCGCCTACCTGGCCTACCATAGCCAGATTGGGGCCCGTACGACCGCGCACACGATGTCCCTGGTGCTGGCCGCAGCCACGTACTTCGTGGCGAACACGGCGCCGGTAGCGAGCATCATCGGCCTGACAGAAGGCGGCAATCCTTTCGCCCTCTGGCACAAGGTTTTTCTGTGGTCGTTCCCGAACTATGTGATCGGTGCGGGATTGACTGCGATTGCCACCGCCTTCAGCACCTTCAGCGGACTGGCAACCTTGGCAGCTCTGATGGCAGTGCTGTTCGCCGTATATCAGTCATACAAGATGTACGTGGGTCGAGCCGAACAGACACAGTCAAAAGTGATGGCGATGGCTACGGGTCGATAAACCGCAAAGCTTTCTTCCTGCGCGCAGCCTGCCGGCTGCGCGTTTTTTTTTGGGCTACCGGTTGCCGGCAACACTCGAGGCATGGCCGAAGATTCTATTTGACGTCTCCGCAGGCGGGGCCGAGGTATCTGGAGCTGAAAGTAAAATCCATATTCATAGTTCGACCGTGGGAGTTGGTGACGGAATGCATCGAGCCCTTAACGCTATCGGAGCTCGCCGCCTCCAATAGTAGAGTTCCGTCGGTGGACGATTGCTCGCAATGAAACTTGATTTCGAGCTTGGTGCCCGTAGCGTTCACGATCGTGCGGGTACAGTCGTTGTCTTTGTCCTTACGATTCTCATCAAAAGCCATTTGCTTTTCGAGTTTCTCTTTGGTGATGCACTCTTTGTGGACATCTGTGGCCGGCCCACCCATGCCGCTCTGTTTCATCGCGGCTTCTACGCGGGCACGCTGCTCCGGAGGCATCCTGGCGAGAGTCTCGGGAGGGATGGTTGCGGATGGCATTCCGGTCATGGAATGAGTCACGGTCATTTCCCAGAGGCCTTCCTTGACATTGAGGGGCGTGAGTTTGTCGGCAGCCCAGAGGAGCAGCGAGGAAAGGACGATCAGGGATAGAAGAAATTTGGTTCGCATCAGGACTCTCCTGGAGTTGTTTGATCGGCGTGCGCTGAACAGGATTACACACTGCCGGTTGCGGGGCAAATCAATTGTGGGCACATCGTCTGCAGGGTTAATCCTCTGCCGGGCAATGCCCGGACCGGGTGACGCACACCGGCATTTGGACGCGATTCCAGGCGCAGTCAGCGTGCGGAGCAAGTGCTGTACAAATCGGGGTGATTGCTATACAAATAGCGAACATCCTGCACTCTAACGGGACAGGAACCTCACTCCGGGGACTCAATCGTTGTACACCAAAGCGTCCTATATCAAGCCCCGAACACTGGATGAAGCAATGGCCCTGCTGGCCGCGGGGGAAGCTCGGATTCTGTCGGGAGGCACGGATTTTTATCCCGCGCTCGGCGACCGGGTGGTGCGCGGGTCTGTGGTGGACGTTTCAGGGCTGGGAGAACTGCGGGGCGTATCGAGCGAAGCGGGCTACTTTCGCATTGGCGGGCTGACGACGTGGAGCGAGATCATACGAACGCCACTTCCCCGCTGCTTTGACGCGTTGAAGAGCGCGGCGCGCGAGGTCGGCGGCGTGCAGATACAGAATCGCGGGACGGTCGGGGGGAATTTGTGTAACGCATCGCCGGCAGCCGATGGCGTGCCTCCGCTGCTGGCGCTGGACGCGGAGGTAGAGCTGGTGTCAACGGCCGGCGTGCGGAGGATGCCGCTGGCTGAGTTTATTGTGGGCAGTCGGAAGACGCAGATGAAGGCGGATGAGTTATTAACCGCAGTGCTCGTTCCGCGCGCGCTGGAGAATGCGGCGTCGATGTTTGTGAAACTGGGCGCGCGGCGTTATCTGGTGATATCGATTTCGATGGTGGCGGTGGTGGTGAAGCTGAGCGAAGGGAGAGTCTTGGAAGCGCGCGTCGCAGTGGGATCGTGCTCAGCGGTCGCTCGGCGCTTGCGTGCACTTGAGGCTGAGTTAGTGGGCGCTTCGGTATGCGACGGCCTGGGCGGAGTAGTAAGGCCAGAGCATCTGGATGCACTCTCGCCGATTGACGATGTGCGCGCTACGGCGGAATACCGGATGGATGCTTCGCTGCGGCTATTGCAGCGGGCGTTGAACTCGTGCGTGGAGAACGGCTGATGGCTGCGACTCGAGAGCCGTGGACGGAGACAGACGTGCAGTCCATTGCGTTCCGTGTGAACGGGCGAGCGGTGAGCGTCTCCAGTTCGCCCTTGCAGCGGCTATCTCGCGTACTGCGAGAGGAACTTGGGCTGACTGGGACCAAGGTGGGATGCGACGCGGGAGATTGCGGAGCCTGCACGGTGCTGTTGGATGGAGATCCGGTTTGCGCGTGCCTGGTGGCGGCGGGGCAGGCGGAGGGATGCGAGGTTACGACGGTAGAAGGTTTGGCTGACACAAATGTCGGCGGGAGATTGCAGCAAGCGTTTCTAACCCATGGCGCGGCGCAGTGCGGGGCATGCACTCCGGGAATGCTTGTAGCAGCGACGGCTTTGCTGGAGAGAAACGCTGCGCCGCACGAAAACGAGGTGATGGACGCGATCGGGGGCGTGCTTTGCCGATGCACGGGATATCGCAAGATCATCGCCGCGATTCTTGATGCGGCGGTGAGGAATGCTGGGGTTGAAGATACTGCTTCTGCGGCGCCTACGGCGATTTCACCCGCGGCGGGCTCTGCGGTAGGAAAGAGGTTGGTTCGGTTGGATGGGAAGCGGAAGGTCGACGGCAGCGAAATCTTTGGCGCGGATGAAACTCCGGCGAAAGCACTGTCGGTGCGTGCGATTCGCAGCCCTTATCATCGGGCGCGATTTCATTTCGGCGATCTGCCAGCGTTTGTTCGAGATCATCCGGGGATTGAAGCCGTCTTTACCGCGAAGGATGTGCCCGGAAAGAATTGCTACGGAGTGATTAGCAAGTTCGCGGACCAGCCGGTGTTTGCGGAGCATGAGGCTCGGCATCGCGGAGAAGCAGTGGCGGCAGTGGTTGGTGACGCGGCAACAGTAGAGGCGCTGGAAGTTGCGGATTTTCCGGTGAGTTGGGAAGAACTGCCGTCACTCAGTGATATCGACGCTGCGCTGGCGACGGGAGCACGGCTGATCCATGAGAACCGCCCCGGAAATATTCTGGTCCGGGGACGGGTAGCGCGGAGCGACGTCGATAAAGCATTGGACGCGGCCGACGCGGTGGTGGAAGCCGAGTACGAGACCGGATTTATTGAGCACGCCTACATCGAACCCGAAGCAGGATTCGCGCGGCGCGTCGGCGACCAGATCGAAATTCAGGCCTGTACGCAGTCTCCTTATATGGATCGAAGCGATATCGCCGCGATTCTCGGTATAGCTCCAGAGCGGGTGCGCATCATTCCGACGGCTGTGGGCGGTGGATTTGGCTCGAAGCTTGATCTTTCGGTACAGCCGTTTCTGGCGGTGGCGTCGTGGCATCTTGGGAAACCGGTGCGCATGGTTTATTCGCGGACCGAATCGATTGTGTCCACTACGAAGCGGCATCCGGCGCGTATGCGGCTTCGCGGAGGTTGCTCCAACGATGGCAAACTTCTCGCGCTCGACTTCGCGGCGGATTTTAATACCGGAGCGTATTCATCGTGGGGGCCAACGGTATCGGCGCGAGTGCCGGTGCATGCGTCCGGCCCTTATTACGTGCCGCATTACCGGGCGTTAACGCGGGCGGTCCACACCAACCTGGTGCCGGCCGGGGCGTTTCGCGGCTTCGGAGTTCCTCAAGCTGCGATTGCGCAAGAACAACTGTATGACGAGTTGGCGGACCGAATTGGGATGGACCGGTTGGAGTTCCGCATTCTGAACGCGCTTGACGATCAGACTCCCACAGTCACCGGGCAAGTTCTAGGCGAGGGCGTGGGCATTCGGGCTTGCCTGGAGGCGTTGCGGCCGAAATGGAAGGCGGCGCGGCGCGAGGCTGCGGAATTCAACTCGAATGCGACTGCAGCGCTGCGCCGCGGCGTTGGGGTCGCTGGAATGTGGTATGGGTGTGGGAACACTTCCCTGCCCAATCCGTCGACGGTGCGAATCGGTCTGAAACGCGACGGGCGGATCGCCTTGCACCAGGGCGCGGTGGATATTGGACAGGGATCGAACACGATCGTGACTCAGATTTGCGCCGATGCGCTGGGCGCGCCGATTGAGCGCTTCGACCTGCTCTCCGGAGACACTTCTATCACGCCGGATTGCGGCAAGACTTCGGCCTCGCGTCAGACACTGGTGACCGGAAAAGCTGCACAGATGGCGGGAGAAAAGCTGCGGCGGGCAATACTCAAACTAGCGGGCGCGTGCGACTGTGCAACTCTTCTATTTAACAATGGCGGCATAACCATGCGCGACGGCGATAAGTCGCACGTGCTCGCGCTCCGAGATTTGCCTCTTGATGAGCATGGATACGTGATCACGAGCGAGGCGACGTTTGATCCGCCGACGAGTCCGCTGGACGAAAATGGGCAGGGAGTTCCGTACGCGGTATTCGGATTTGGCGCACACATGGCGGAGATCGAAGTAGACACCGAACTGGGTACCGTGCGCGTGTTGAAGGTCACAGCGGCACACGATGTGGGACGCGCGATCAATCCGACATTGATTGAAGGACAGATTGAAGGCGGCGTCGCGCAGGGACTTGGCATGGCTTTGATGGAGGAATTCTTTCCCGGCAAGGGCGAGAACCTGCACGATTACTTGATCCCATCGGCTGGGGATATTCCTCCGGTGGAATCGATTCTGATCGAGGATCCTTCGCCGATTGGACCGTTTGGAGCGAAAGGGATTGGCGAGCAAGCGGTGATTCCGACGGCCCCTGCCATTTTGAACGCCCTCCACGATGCGATTGGGATCCGCGTGCGAAAAATCCCGGCCACTCCCGACCGGGTGCGGGCGGCGATTCTCGCGGCACAAAAGGGAGCTGCGCGTGGCTGATGACGCGATTCGGTGCGACGCCTGTCCGGTGCTGTGCTACATCAAGCCGGGACGAACGGGTGCGTGCGATCGTTATGCGAACGCCAACGGGCAGCTGGTGCGGCTTGATCCCCACGTGGTGCTGGAGCGTGCAGTATCGCGTGGCGATACGCTTGTACCCTTTCTCGAAAAGTCCCGCGAGTGGGACGGCGCGCTTCTGAGCGGCGAGGAAACGTTTGTGACCGCGATTGGCGCAGGCACGACGTATCCGGATTACAAGCCTGCGCCTTTTATTATTTCGTCGGAAGTCGCAGGCGTCGATATGGTCACGGTGGTGACCGAAGGGATTTTCAGTTATTGCGGCGTGAAGCTGAAGATCGATACCGACCGGCATTTGGGAGCCGAGTGCAGCACCGTACGCGCGCAGGGCGAGGCCGTCGGACACGTCACGACGAACGAATACGGATCGCAGATGCTATCGCTCGGCGGCGTGCGTCACCTCACCGGCGGCAGTCGTCACGAAGGCACGGCCACCTGCGATGCGCTGCTGAACCTGTGCAATCGACAAGCGGTGGAATTGAAGATTGACGATGGCGCCACGGTTGTTGTGCAGGCCGACAAAGCGCCGATTGTAGATGGCGTGCAGGAAGAGCGCATGCGCGTGGGCTGCGGGTCGGCGACGATCGGCATGTTCGCGAAACAGTGGTTTGGGAAAGTGGATGAGGTCGTGGTGGTGGACGATCACATCACCGGTGTGCTGTCAGAACATCAAGCGGGAAAGCTGCTGGGCGTGCCGGAATCTGGGATCAAGCTGAAGGGACGCCGATCGACGCCGGGGCGCTATTTCCGTGTCGCGGAGCCAGGCACGTCCTGGGGAGGGACCAATATCGACGATCCGCTTTCGATTCTTGGTCCGTTTGATCGCGATGCTGCCCGGCCCGGATTGCGTTTGTTGATGGTGAGCACTACGGGCGAGCACCACGCGTATTTCGAACTTGACGAGTCGCTTCATCCGGTGGAGAAAGAATTGCCGACTGCTCTGCGGGAATCGGTAGAGCGGATTCGCGAAAACTGCGAGCCCGCACTCTGCACGGTGCTGTTCATGGGCGGCGCTGGGGGATCGCTGCGCGCGGGAGTGACGGAGAATCCAGTGAAGCTGACGCATTCCGTACGCGACGCGCTCACTCGCGTGACCTGCGGAGGAGCGCCGGTGTACGTTTGGCCAGGCGGCGGAATTACGATCATGGCGGACGTGAGCCGCATGCCGGAAAATGCCTTCGGCTACGTCCCGACTCCGGCGCTGGTCGCGCCGATCGAGTTCACATTGAAACTATCGGATTATGCGACGCTCGGCGGATATATGGATCACGTGCGGCCGCTCAGTTCGATATCTTCAATCAGCCGCGATGAAGAGAGCCGCCGGTGGCTGGCGGCGCGGCCGGATAATCCCTGGCCGCTGGCTTCGCAGAAGCGCGGGGAGAAGAGTGGAAAGTGAATAATCGAGCGCAGATCCGGATGCTTCCCGATGGCCGCCGTCTCCACATGCACGATGGACCGATCGATGTGATCGTGGAAGCCTTCGGCGCTGCTCGCGAAGTGGAAATTGCTCATCGCACGGCGGCCGACCGGTTTGTCGAGATTCTGGACGAGTTGTGCCGTGAGCTTGCGTTTCTGCGACGGCCTGCCTGCGAGGATGGAGATCTTCCCTCGGGTGCAAGTGCGCGTCGGATGTTGGCAGCGGTGAGGCCTTACGCTTCGCAGATCTTCATCACGCCCATGGCGGCGGTAGCGGGTGCGGTGGCAGAGGAAATTCTCGAGGCAATGACCGCGGCCGCGAAACTCTCACGCGCTTACGTGAATGACGGCGGCGATATTGCTTTCCACCTCGCGCCCGGCGAGAAATTTGTCGTGGGGATGGTGGAGCGTCCGGATCGCGCCTCTCTATTTGGGACCACCACGATTGAGTCCTGTGACCCGATTCGCGGCATCGCTACGAGCGGATGGCGGGGACGTAGTTTTTCGTTGGGCATCGCAGACGCGGTCACAGTACTCGCCGATACTGCTGCGATGGCCGACGCTGCCGCGACGGTGGTGGCAAATGCAGTGGATCTGCCGGGACATCCGAGAGTCGGGCGCGTTCGGGCCTGCGATCTTGCACCGGATAATGACTTGGGCGAGCGATTGGTAACGCAATCGGTTGGAGAACTCGAACCGGAAGAAATTCGGGATGCGCTCAAAACGGGCGTCCGACTTGCGGAGTCCCTCCGTGATTCGGGACTGATTCGCGCGGCTGCACTAAACCTACAAGGAGAAACGCGAGTAGTGGTTCCCGTAGAGACGGGGCTCGCCCCGTCTCCCTCTGCGGCGACGCGTGACGGGAGCCCGGTTCATGCCTGAGGTTCAGATCCGCAAGAGAGTTCTCTTAGTCGAAGAGATTTTCCACGAAGGCGGGCCAGTCGCTCCGAAACCGCTGCGCCGGGCAGCAGCGCTGGTGGTGATCCGGAATCCTTATGCCGGTGGCTACGTTGAGAAGATTGAAGACTTCATGGATCACTTGAAGCCCCTTGGTTTGGAGATGGCGCGATCGCTCGTGGCCGCGCTGGGCGGCGATCCGAAAGCGGTGGAAGGCTACGGCAAGGGGGCGATTGTGGGCGCCGCCGGAGAGATCGAACATGGGGCGCTCTGGCACGCGCCCGGCGGCTACGCGATGCGTGACGTGCTCGGGGGCGCGAAGGCGATTGTGGCGTCGACGAAGAAGGTTGGCGGTCCGGGCACGCGCCTCGACATCCCAATCACCCATATCAACGCCTCCTACGTTCGCAGCCATTTTGATGCGATGGAGGTGGGCATTGCGGATGCTCCTCGCGCCGATGAGATTTTGCTCGCCCTCGTGATGACGACCGGGGCGCGCGTGCATGCCCGCGTCGGCGGCTTGAAAGCGTCGGAGATCAAGGGAGAGGACGGGCTGCGATGAAGGCTGAAGGCGACATCAAAGCAAAGATTAGAAAGATCGCAACGTTTGTCGAGGAGACTTCGACAGAGATGGGGAGGAAGGTTGATCCACCGACGCGGCGGGCGGCTGCGGTTGCGGTGATTGAGAATCCGTATGCGGGACAGTACGTTGAGGATCTTTCGGAGCTGATGACGATTGGCGAAGAGCTCGGCGAGTTGCTGACGCAACGCGCGGTTGCTGCGCTGGGGATCGAGGGACCATCCGCCGAGAGCTACGGCAAAGCTGCGGCGGTAGGCGAGAATGGTGAACTGGAGCACGCCGCAGCAATCTTGCATCCCAAGCTGGGCACGCCGGTGCGGCGCGTGCTGGGAAAAGGAGCGGCGCTGATTCCTTCTTCCAAAAAGCGCGGCGGGCTTGGAGTTGTGCTCGACATTCCGCTGGGGCACAAGGATGCTGCGTTTGTCCGCAGCCATTTCGATGGCATGGAAGTGCGGATCAGCGATGCTCCTCGCGCCAACGAGATCATGGTGGCGATTGCGGTGACGGACAGCGGGCGTCCTTTGGCTCGGGTCGGCGGACTGTCGAAAGAACAGATCAAGGGCGAGGATGGGCTGCGGTAAAGCCTGTCGCGAGCAATCCTGACCCGGACGTAACTCATCTACTGGCAAGCAGAGTGCTGTAGCTTGCCCTTGAGGCGATTGACGGTGGCATCGAGTCGATCCGAATCGCACTTAATCCGTTCAACATCATCTGGGCGGGGCTTGAATTGTCTGGCCACTCGGTCTTTCTCTTCGCCCAAGAGAACAGCCATTCGATCCATAATTTTAGTTGCATTTCCATATTGGACGCACCGCTGAGCCGCAGAGAGGTCGCCTGCGGCCTCCGAAATCGTCGCCAACCACAACGAGTACATTCCGTCGGGGTCGAACTGAAGTGCCTTGTCTCGGTATAAGAGAGCCTGCTTCACATCCTCTTCTGCGTGTTCACTATCTTTAGAAGCTTTCTCCAAATATAGGGCAGATACATCCGTAAACACCCAGCCATTCGATTTAGCATCGGGGTACTTCTTCGTCCACAAGATTCCAGCCTCTATGGCGTCATCATAGCGACCTTTCTTCTGATACTTCGTCATCGTACGAGACACGTCCCCGGCCGTCGAATCTGGAGCCCAGCCTATGTGCTCCCTTCTGATAAGGATGCTTAAAACGGAATCGTCATCGCGGAGCAATGCCGCGCTCCAGATAACCAGAGTGACTAGAACCGCAATTGCTCCGGCTACAACTAGTCGTTTTTCTGAACTAAGCGTCAAGCGGGTCGATCTCCCTATTGACATCGTACGTTGATTTCGCTCCGCGGGTCATATTACTTCCGCGCTTGCGCTGCCGTAGGCATAATCGATGTAAACAAGGCGATTGCGCTAATTGAACTTGCATCGAGGCGGGCCACAAGGTTTAATGACACTTCCTGCTGGCTTTAGGTGTTGAGCCGCCACCGAGGTGGCGCGACCATTTTTCAGCATCCTGATAGAAGAAAATGGAACCAAGGAACCATGGATGACTACTAAAAACGTTTTCTCGCTGTTCTGTATGTTTTCTGTCTTCTTCTCGATCTTTCTATTTGGGCAGACGACAAAAGAGCGTGCCGACACAATCATCGCTGGCGGCATGGTTGTCACCATGGACGGCCAGCGGCACATCTACGACGACGGGGCAGTCGTGGTGAGGGGAGACACGATTGTCGCAGTGGGCCCCCGAGCGGAACTCGAAGCGAGATATGAGAGCCGGCAGACCATTGATGCGAAAAATACGCTTGTGATCCCGGGATTCATCAACGGTCATACCCACGTCCCGATGACCCTGTTCCGGGGCCTGCACGACGATGTAACCCTCAACGACTGGCTTTACAAATACATCTTTCCCGCTGAAAAGAAGAATGTTACGGAGGAGTTCGTTCGCTGGGGGACGCGGCTCGCAGCGGCCGAGCAGATACGCTCTGGCGTGACGACCTTCGCGGATATGTATTACTTCGAAGACGCGGTGGCGGAAGAAACCAAAGCAGCGGGAATGCGCGGCGTGCTGGGCGAAACCTTTATCGATTTTCCCGCGCCCGATAACAAAAACGAAGCCGCGATGCTCGAGTACACCGAGAAGTTCTTGAAGAAGTGGCAAGGCGACCCGCTCATTCACGCTGCTCCCGCGCCGCATTCGATTTACACCTGCTCACAAAAGACATTGCAGGATGCTTCGGCTCTGGCTCGGAAGTATCATGCGCCGATCCTGATTCACGTGGCCGAGATGAAGAAAGAGCGGGACGACAGCGAAAAGCAGAACGGCATGTCGCCAGTTCAATACCTGGACAAGATCGGAGTGCTTGGCCCCGATGTCGTTGCCGCGCACTGCATCTTTGTCGACGAGGCGGACCGCAAGATTCTCGCGCAGCACAACGTGGGCTGCGTGCACAATCCGTCGAGCAACATGATGATTGCGAGCGGCGTTGCGGCCGTTCCTGAGATGCGAGCGGCCGGAATCGCGGTCGGCCTCGGAACCGATGGACCCGCAGGCAGCAACAACGACCTGGACCTGATGGAAGAAATCGATTTGGCGGCAAAGCTGGCGAAGATTACAAAAATGAGCCCTCTGGCGCTGAATGCTCTGGCCGTCGTGGAAATGGCAACAATCGACGGCGCCCGGGCATTGCACATGGAGAAAGAAATCGGATCGCTCGAAAAGGGAAAAAAGGCCGACTTGATTCTGATTGGCCTCGACGAGCCGAACGCCGTGCCGATGTATGACGTTTACGCACAGATCGCGTATGCATTGAAGGCGAGCGATGTGCAAACTGTCATGATCGGCGGGCGAGTCGTCATGCGCGATCACAAGCTGCTGACGGTCGATGAGCAAGCAGCGATCGCCAAGGCGCGTGAGTACAAGAAAGCGATTGCCGCTTCGCTGGGGATGCAGTGAATTGTAACTGAAGATTTGTCATCCTGAGCGTAGCGAAGGACCGGTTGTTCCCTGCGCTGGCGAGAAGCAGGTCCTTCGCTTCGCTCAGGATGACAAACCCTTCCATTGGCAGCCGCCTCATCGGCCAACGACTTCAGGCACCGCTGTTGCTGGTGGCGTGTTGCGGCTGCGATGGGCGCTAATTGCTCCGTCGATAATCACCATGCCAATTCCGGGCAGGTCTCCTTTTTGAATGCTGCCGAGCAGGTTCTTCCCTGCTGAGTGCTGGGCTTTGTCCATCAGGACGAACGAGGCTTCGCGGCCGGGCGCAATCATGCCGCAGTCGAGTTTGCGCATCTTCGCCGTGTTGCCCGTGGCGAGGCAGATGGCGACTTCGGCAGGGATTCCGCCGAGCGACGACAACAACGAAATCATGCGCAAGATGCCGAGCGGCTGGACACCCGATCCAGCAGGTGAGTCCGTGCCTAGAATCACGCGGTCGAGATGTTTTAATTCCATGGCGGTGCGTAGCGCGAGCAGTCCGGCGCGTTCGTTGCCGTTATGCACGATTTCGAGGGCCCGCGTAGAGCGGTCGCACAATGCCGTAATCTGATCGTCGGGAAGAGCGGTGTGTCCGCCGTTGACGTGCCCAATAACATCGGCGTCGGTTTCGAGCACCATGTCTTTGTCGATCAGGCTGGAGCCCGGGATGGAAGGGCCCTCCGGTGTGAATGGTGCTCTGGATGCCGTATTTGCGCGCCCATGACACCATCTGGTGCGCGGTCTTGCCGTCTTTCACGCTGCCCAAACCAACTTCGCCTAAAGTCCTCACCCCGGCGGCGGCGAGTTCTTTGAAGTCGTCTTCGACCATTCCATGTTCGATCACGGGAGCGCCAGCATAAATTTTCACTCCACCCGGCCGGAAGGCGTGAAAGGCGCGCTGGGCGAAGATGGCCATCGCCTTGAGGCCAACGATGTCTTTGGGACGTCCGGGAGTGTGGACTTCGCCGGCTGAAATCATCGTAGTGACGCCACCGTGCAGATAGCTGTCGATCCAGCCGAGCTGATTCTGGCGGGGCGTCCAGTCGCCGCAAACGGGATGAACGTGGCTGTCGATGAGGCCGGGCGCGAGGGCCGTGCCTTTGGCATCGATGGTGAGGGTGGCTCCAGAAGTGTCGACATCTTTCTCTTTACCCACGGCAGCGATGCGATCGCCGACCGCGACCACCGTGTCGGCGTCGAGGATGGGATGGCTAAGGTCTCCGCTGAGGAGGAGGCCGATGTTGCGGATGACCAGCTTGGTTTGTGGCGCGGATTTCGAAGGTTCGTCGTGGGCCATGATTCCCTTCCGGGGGCGGAATTGCTGCGAACTCAGTGGCCGCTAGTATACAAATGAATGAGCGTCGAGCAACTGTGAGTTGCGTTTTGCCAGCGGCGGAAGGAATCTGCTACAAGCATCGAGACGACGGAGAGTGGAATGCAATCTCGCGACTACATTTTTTGGGAAGTGGATGTGCAGGCCGATTTTATGCTGCCGGGGGGCAAGCTCTACGTTCCAGGAGCCGAGAGACTTCTGCCCAATATCCGCAAGCTGACGGACGCGGCGCGGCGCGGCGACGTTTTTCTTGTTTCTCATGGCTGCTTTCATCCAGCGAATGATCCTGAATTCAAGCAGTTTCCGCCGCACTGCCTGAAAGGGACGGCTGGAGCGGAGTTTGTTCCGGAAGCGCTCGCGGAGAACTATGTTCGCGTGGAAAACGATACCAAGGCCAGCTTGCCCGAGGATCTTTCCCAGTATCAGCAGATCATCCTGGAGAAGCAGACGCTGGATATTTTTGAGAGTCGCCATGGGGATGAGTTGGTTGAACGTTTGGGCAACGCCGCGGAATTTGTTGTGTTTGGAGTCGTGACGGAATACTGCGTCAGTTTGGCAGTCAAGGGATTGCTGAAGCGCAAGCGGCGGGTAGCGGTGGTCGGCAATGCGATTGAAACCCTGGCGCCGGAAGTTGGGGACAAAGCGCTCGCTGAATTGCAGAGCCTGGGGGGAAGGCTGGTTACTACTGACGAAATCCTTGCAAAACTAGCACCGTGACCGCAGCGGGTCACACGATGGAGCGACGGGCGTCCTCGCCCGTCCAGCCGGGCGGGACGCCCGGCTCTCCACGTCAGAGGAGCATGCCGGCGATCGAAGCCGACATGAGATTAGCCATGGTTCCGGCCAGCATTGCGCGAATGCCGAGACGGGCCAGCTCTCCTCGTTTGTTAGGAGCGAGCGCTCCGATCCCGCCCAACTGAATTCCGATCGAACTTAAATTCGCGAAGCCGCAAAGCGCGAAAGTCGCGATCGTAAATGACCGTGGATCGAGCACCGCTCTTTGCGGTCCAAGCATGGAGAAGGCTACGAGTTCGTTCAACACCATGCGCGTGCCGAGAAGGTTGCCGATGGCGGGACAGTCACGCCATGGGATTCCGATGACCCACGCGATGGGCGCAAACAATGTGCCAAAGATCTGCTGCAGGCTGGAGGGAAACCACGCCACGCCGATCCTGTTGTGAATCCCGCCCAGCACGCCGTTAGCGAGGGCGATCAGCGCGAGGAAGGCGATCAGCATGGCGGCGATATTGAGCGCGAGGCCTAAACCGTCGGTGGTGCCGCGCGCAATCGCGCCCAGCAGGTTTTCTTTTTTCTCTTCATCTACTTCTTCCTCGCTCATGACGACACGACCGGCAGTCTTCGGAAACTCCGTCTCGGGCACGAGCATCTTTGACATCAGGATGGTGCCGGGGGCGGTCATGATGACCGCGCTCAAAAGATGTTTGGGCTCGATGCCGAAGGCAATATAGGCGGCCATGATGCCGCCGGAGACGTGGGCCATGCCGCTGGTCATCACGGTCATCAGTTCGGAGCGAGTGAGGTCGGGAAGGAATGGGCGGATGGTGAGCGGAGCTTCGGTTTGGCCCATGAAGATACTCGCCGCCACGTTGAGAGACTCAGCGCCGCTCGCGCCCATAAAGCGGGTCATCACCTTCGCGGCCAACTTGATGATGAGTTGCATGATCCCGTAGTGATAGAGCACGGCGAAAAATGCGGCAATGAAAATGACAGTCGGCAGCACCTGGAATGCGAAAAAGAATCCCATCGACGAGCCCTGCGCACCGAGCGCGCCGAAGACGAACTTCGATCCCTCGAAGGAATAACTAAGCAGGCGATTGACGGCGTCTCCGGCTTTCTGGAAGAGTATTCGGCCGAGTTCAATCTTCAGCACAAAAATGGCGAACACGACTTGCAGGCCCAGACCCCACGCAACCGTTTTCTTGTTTATGGCGCGGCGGTTGGTGGAGAAGGCGTAAGCGAGACCCAACATGGTGAGCAGTCCGAGAATGCCAGTGAAGCGTCCCATCGTTATCCCCTTTATTCTTTATCCCCTTGAATCAGTGTTCCCCTTTATAGATCACGCGATGAACCAAGGATGTTCTGTGCGCGGGCGGGGCGGCTGCGATTTGATAGCTCTCCTCCAGCAGCGTTTTTGCGCGCGCGGCCTGTGCGTCGGAGTGGCAGTGAATGGTGCAGAGCGGCTCGCCGGCGGAAACTTTGTCACCGATCTTCTTATGGACGACGATACCCACGGCGGGATCAACCGAATCTTCTTTGCGTTCGCGGCCTCCACCGAGGATGACGCAAGCGGTGCCGACCTGTTCGCACGCGATGGCCGTCACGTATCCGGCTTTGCGACTAGGCACCTCGACGCGGTGATCTGTGCCTGGGAGGCGCGTCGGATCGTCGATCGCGCTGATGTCGCCCCCCTGCAACTCGACCATTTGGCGGAAGCGCTCGAAGGCTTTGCCGGAGGTGATGATTTGCTCGGAGAGTTGCTTGCCCTCGGCAACCGTCTTCGACGCGCCGCCCAGATAAAACATCCACGCCGCCAACTCAAGACACAATTCGCGTAAATCCGCGGGGCCGCCGTCGTGTAGCACCTCGATGCACTCCTGCACCTCGAGCGCGTTCCCAACCATGCGGCCGAGCGGCTGGTTCATGTCGGTGATGAGCGCGACCATCTGCTTGCCCATGCGCTCGCCGGTTTCGACCATGAGTTCGGCGAGGAAGATCGCGTCTTCCTCTTTTTTCATAAAAGCCCCAGAGCCCGTCTTCACGTCGAGCACGAGCGCGTCGGTACCTTCGGCCAGTTTCTTGCTCATGATGGAGGCGCAGATGAGATATGGACTCTCAACCGTGGCGGTAACGTCGCGCAACGCGTACAACTTGCGGTCAGCGGGAGCGACTTTCTCGGTCTGGCCTATCATGGCGCATCCACAGGCTTTGAGAACGCGCTGGAATTCGGGCACCGGCAGGCCCAAGCGAAATCCGGGGATGGATTCGAGTTTGTCGAGGGTGCCTCCGGTGTGGCCCAAGCCGCGCCCGCTGATCATGGGGACGAATAGGCCTCCAGCAGCGACCAACGGAGCGAGCACGAGCGAGGTCTTGTCGCCGACGCCGCCCGTGGAATGCTTGTCAACTTTCTTTGCGGGAAGGAAGCTGAGATCGAGAACTTCGCCGGAATGCAGCATGGCATGCGTGAGGGCGGCGGTTTCCTCACGAGTCATTCCGCGCAGCACGACGGCCATGAGCCACGCCGCCATCTGGTAATCGGGAATGCTTCCGTCGGTGCAGCCAGCGACGAGGTATCCGATTTCAGCTTCGGATAATGCGCCGCCATCGCGCTTTTTGCGGATGAGATCGATGACGCGAAACGGGGATTCGGAAACGCTTGGCTGGCTCACTTGAGGCGGAAACCCTCCGGCAGAAGATCGGTGATGAGACTTTGCTTTGGACCTTTTTTCCCTTCGTAGAAGACGATGGCGCGCGGCCCGAATTCATAGATGACCTGGCGGCAGGCGCCGCAGGGCGAGCATGGAACTCCGCGATCGTTGGCCACGGCGACGGCGCGAATCTCAAGTTCCGGACCGCTCTTAGCGATGGCAGAAAAGATCGCGGTACGCTCGGCGCAGTTGGTCATTCCGTAAGAAGAATTCTCAACGTTGCATCCCACAAAGACTTGGCCCTTCGAGGTAAGGATAGCCGCGCCCACTCTGAAGTTGGAGAAGGGCGCATAGGCATTCTTCATTACTTTGCGCGCCGCACGGAGCAGGCGTTCGCGAGTTGCGGTTGACACCTTTGTCTTTTGCATGCTCAAACCGATTTCGCTCAAGATCGCGTGGTGCGCAATTGTAACGCCTGACCCACTTCGACAGCAGAGATTTTCGCGGACCGGACGCCGGAGTAGCATCAGCACATGATGGTCTGGTCGAGTTGATGATTTGTAATTGGCGCCTACTGAGTTTTCTGGAACGCGCTAGCCAGCCCGATAGCTCGTTCCTAGAAGCGTCTCGCCGGTACAGGGGAGGCGCTCTGCTTTCATGGTGAGGCCGGTCGCATAGCTGCCGACGACAGTGATTCCAGGGACGGTCGCTCTGGGAACAGTCACTCTGGGAACGCTCAAAGGGAAATCTCCGACACACGAGTTTAGATGAGTTGAAGGACGTTAGCCTAACATATCGTTGTAGTCAGATCTTTGTCGCGCCGCGCAATGGAATGGCGCGCAATCCCCGGTCAAATTTGACGGTCGCGCGTGCGGGTGTTAATTTCGGGCCACGCGTGGGAATTCGAGAGACATTCATCTGAGTCAGCCAGAGAAGATGCGGAGTTCGTCCGCCCCGGGCCCAGTGGACCTTCGTCGACGCGACTTTCTGATTCGCCTCTGCCAGGGAGCATCGGCGGCGTTAATTCCTGCACGTCTGCGTGGTTTCGGCTGGCCCACACTCTACGGTTTTGACGCTGCCGACGCAGACTTAACGAGTCGCGAATTCCACCTGCATCCTCACTATCGGATGCCCAGGCCGCTCGATGCCTTGCTCCTTAAAACGCAGGCTGGCCTCGACGATTTTGTCAGTGAAAAATATGCTGACCAGATCACAGCGATCCTTGCGCAGTGGAGTTCCGGTCTGCTGCATTCTCCGCAGGATGTCAGAGCAATCGAGAAAGGTCTTCTGCCCAATTTCTCGGGATCTTCTCTGCGGCCTGTCGAATCCCGAGTTGTGCGTCCGGGTCCGGCGATCGAGGTCCGTGACAATACATTCCAGCGAGAGACTGCGCTGGGGCGGGATGCGTTCTTGCAGGAACTGCGGTCTGCCTTGAGTGGCTTTTCGAAGATTCTTACTGCTGAATTTCAGGTGACGAGTATTGAAGCTGGTTCCATACCATCGGCGGCGCTGTCTCCTGGTCAGCTACAGACTCGCATCCGCTATGAAGTGGTGGGCACGGCCCACGGTTTCTACCGTGAGCAACGCGTCGGTTACTGGCAGCTTACTTGGGAACCTTCCGCGGCGGGCGAGTTCCACGTGCAGAACTGGCAGACGCTGGATGAAACGCAGAGCCGCTCGAATGCCCCCGGCTATGTCGACATCGCGGCTGCGGCTCTTGGCGGCAATCCGTCCCATTCTTCGCAACTTCTGCACGGGACGGATTATTGGCGAACGGTGCTCGACGGCGCTTGCGGCATTGATGTTTACGGCCACAACGGGGTGTCGGTTGGCGACATCGATGGCGATGGATTTGATGACCTCTATGTGTGTCAACCGGGCGGCCTTCCAAACCGGCTTTATCGAAATCGAGGCGATGGAACGTTCGAGGACATCACGGAAGGGTCGGGCGTCGGCGTCATCGAAAATACAGCGTGCGCGCTTTTTGTCGACGTTGACAATGACGGACGCCAGGATTTGATCGTCGTGCGGGCAACCGGCCCGATGTTGTTTCTGAACCAAGGCAGCAGCAAGTTTCGCCAGAAGGCAGACGCGTTTCAGTTCGCCACTCCTCCGCAGGGGACCTTCACTGGAGCAGCAGTTGCAGACTATGACCGCGACGGATGGCTGGATATCTACTTCTGCCTCTACGTCTATTATCAAGGCACGGATCAGTACAAGTATCCGTCTCCTTATTATGACGCCGAGAACGGGCCGCCTAATTTCATGATGCGCAACAACCGTGACGGTACGTTTCGCGATGTAACTGCCGAAACGGGGCTCAACCAGAACAACACGCGCTACAGCTTTTGTTGCGGGTGGTGCGACTTCGACCGTGATGGCTGGCCCGATCTCTATGTGGTAAATGATTTCGGGCGCAAGAATCTTTACCGCAACAATGGCAACGGAACTTTTACTGACATCGCTTCGCAGGCCGGAGTCGAAGATGTCGGCGCGGGAATGAGCGTCTGCTGGTTTGATTATGACAATGACGGCCCAGAAGACCTCTACGTGGCGGACATGTGGACCGCGGCCGGCGAACGTATTTCGATGCAGGACATTTTCAAGAAAGACGCGCCTGGAGAAACGCGAGCGCTCTACCATAAACACGCGATGGGCAATTCGCTATTTCGGAATATGTCTCGAAATAGCGGCGGCGCTTTCGAGGATACAACCCGCACTGCCGGCGTTGGGATCGGGCGCTGGGCATGGTCGAGCGACTCCTGGGATTTTGATCATGATGGTTTTTCCGATCTCTACATCGTCAATGGCATGGTCACCGGCCCCACGCACGAAGACCTCAACAGTTTTTTCTGGCGGCAGGTAGTTGCCAATTCGCCCGATGAAGCTAAGCCGTCTCAGAACTACGAACAGGGATGGAGCGCGATAAACGAGTTGATCCGCGCCGATGGCACATGGAGCGGCTACGAGCGAAATATTTTGTACGCGAACAATGGCGATGGAACGTTTTCCGATATCTCAGGCGTTATAGGGCTCGACTTTCTGGAAGATGGGCGTGCGTTTGCGCTGGCGGATTTCGATCATGATGGCCGTCAGGAAGTGTTTCTGAAGAACCGCAATGGTCCACAGTTGCGGCTTTTGAAGAACGTCATGGAAAACCTGCCTCCATCTATCGCATTCCGCCTGCGCGGTACAAAAAGCAATCGTGATGCAATTGGCGCCGTAGTCACGCTGGAAACTGAACTGGGCCACCAAACTCGCTCGCTGCAAGCTGGATCGGGATTTCTTTCACAGCACAGCAAGGATGTCTTCTTTGGCCTGGGAGCAGCGAAGGGTTCCCTGCGCGCCTCGATTCGCTGGCCGAGCGGAGTGGTGCAGCAACTCCACGATCTGCCAATCAACCACCGAGTGTGGGTTGAAGAAGGTTCCGAACCATCTCGAATGGAGGCCTTCAAAACGCCGGCGGGGCGGAGCCAAGTCGCCGACGCTAAGCCAGCAGACGCTCAGCCACAAGAAATCGAAAACCTGCCCACCACGGCTGAGACGTGGTTGCTGGCGCCGGTCGAGGCGCCCGATTTCTCTCTTCCCGATTTCGGCGGGCAGATGCAAACGCTGTCTGCGCTGCGCGGAAAGTCGGTGCTGCTCAATTTTTGGATCGCCGGAGCGGAGCGATGCAAGGAAGATTGGGTCGCTTTCAATCAGCGCCACGCGGCTTGGGCGGCTCAGGGTCTTCAACTGCTTTCCGTGAATCTGGACAGCGCTGCCGATGCGGAAAGCGTCCGGGCACTGGTGCGGGAGCATCCTCTTTTGTTTCCGATTCTGCGCGGGGCGTCTGATGTGGAGGACGTGGCCGCCATCTACAACATTCTTTATCGTTACTTGTTTGACCGGCATCGTGATTTAGCGCTTCCAACCTCATTCCTTATCAGCGCCAAAGGAGAAATCGTTAAGGTTTACCAGGGGCCAGTCGACCCGGAGCACGTTGAACAGGACTTCCGCCACATCCCCCAAACCAGCGCGGAACGATTAGCCAGAGCACTTCCCTTTGCTGGCGTGTCGGACACGATCGAGTTTGGACGCAACCATCTCTCCTTCGGCTCGGTGTTTTTTCAGCGCGGCTATCTTGATCAGGCCGAAGCTTCATTCCGGATCGCCCTGCGCGACGATCCTTCAAGCGCCGAGGCTCTCTATGGCATTGGAAGTGTATATCTGAACCAGCAGAAGACGGCGGCCGCCCGCGAGAGTTTTGAGCGCGCGCTCAAGCTTCGCGCGAGCTATCCCGATACTTTGGCAAATTCCTGGAACAATCTCGGCTTGCTGGCGGCGCGGGAAGGGCGCACGGACAAAGCGATCGGCTATTTTCAGCAGGCGCTCAAGCTGAGTCCCGATCATATGATCGCGCTCGATAACCTGGGGTCGGCGTATCGCCAGCAGAGGCTATGGGACGATGCTCGCGAGACCTATGAGCGAGCGCTCGAAATCAGCCCCAACGATGCGGAGGCAAACTACGGTCTGGGCATGGTATTTGCGCAAAATGATGACACTGCGAGAGCGTTCGATTCTCTGCAGCGGGCGCTGAAGCTGCGTCCAATTTATCCTGAGGCGCTGAACAACATGGGGATTCTTTATCTGCGAACGCAGCGGCGGGATCAGGCTGTGGCGAGCTTTGAGGAGTGTATCCGCGTAGCGCCTGCTTTCGATCAGGCTTATATGAACCTGGCCCGGGTCTATGTCGTGGAGGGCGCGCCGGACAAAGCTCGGGCCGTGCTCGTCGATCTGCTTAAGCAGCATCCGGGACATGAGCAGGCGCAGAAGATGATGGAGCAGTTGGGGCGCTAGCGTAGTCGTTAAGGCTTGCCAGGCCGCGGCGTCGGTGCGGTCAGCAGCTCCACAAACAGCTTGTAGAACTTATCCGTATCCACGTCAAACTGCACTTCCACCGACTGTACATCGCGCTTGGGCTTATCCCTGTCCGTCCATGTGAGGGTGTCTCCATAGCCGGGGCCGCGATCCAGATTCACATCCATGTAGCGGTTTTCTTTCTTCGTAATCAGGCTTGGGTCGAGCCATGCCGCCGAAGTAAGTTCGTCCCAGAGATAGTTATAAGATCCGCGTAGGTGCGCGTACTTGCCGATGTATTGCGCCGCTGGCGAGTTACCAGCCTTGATCTTGTCGATCAACTCGTTTGTCATTTTCGTCTTCACGGAAATATCAACCGGCGTGCAGACAATCTTTTTCCACGGCGCCCGGAACACAATGCGAGCCGCTTCCGGATCGAACCAGAGATTGAATTCGTGGCGGGGCGTGTTTGCGAACTCGGGATCGCCTGTCTGCGGATTCAGACTGGCGCCCATGAACACCAATTCTCTTGCCAGGATCGGAAATTCTGGGTCGATGGAGATGGCGAGCGCCAGGTTTGTCATGGGTCCGCCCTCGTAGATCGTGACTTCGTGCGGATACTTGCGGACCAGCCGAATCAAAAAGTGGGCAGCGTCTTCGTCGGCGGCCTTGGTGGTCGGCTTCCCCTCCGGCATCGCTCCCAGTTCGCGAGGTGCGTGATACACGCGCGGAGTCCAGGCCCCCAGCCAGGCCACCGAGCCATAGCGTTGCTCCCACTGCTCCGTCTCTTCTTTCGTTCTGACGAGTGGATACTCAGCTCCGCGTACGACGGGAATATCGGTTCTTCCGATGAGTTCGAGCATGCGCAGAGTGTGCGCGACTTCTTCGGTGAGCCACGCATCGCCGGTCACCACGGTGATGCCTAAGACTTCCGTTTGCGGAGACTGGATGAGCAGCAGTATCGCCTGCTGATCAGTGCCGGCGGGTCCGGCCGCGTCCTGGTCGATGATGATCTTGCGCTCGTTTTGGCTTTGGGACGCAAGACATGTAATTAAAACTAACGTTGCGACCGTGATAAAACCCCGGACTCGGCCCTGCTTCATTCACGCACCTCAGGATCTTGGAACTTCACGCAAAGAATGTTACTTGCTTCCGGACAAGCGACCAATGAGCAGATCGAAAAACCTCGCGGAATCTACTTCCACGGCGACCTTCGTGTTGGGCGCAAATTTATCGCGCAACACGGGAGACGTTTTTGTGCCGGCTAGAGTCGGAGCCGATCCGCGAATCGGCATGCTAGTGGCCGCCGCATCTTTCTCCATTCCAGGACGGCGCCGCAGATCACCGGCAACGGGACTGTATCCCAGGGTTTCGCCGGCGGTCAGTTCGCCCGTCGTCTCGACGTCAATGTAGTAGTCCTGCAATTTCAGAATCGCGGGATCGAGAAATCCCGCGACTGCCAGCGAGTCGTGCATGTTCGGGCCGACCAGAAATCCGTGCTCGCGATTATGGTTGAGCGCGTTGCGTCCGATCTTGGCCGCAGCCTGGCTGACGGGGTTCTGGGCCGCTTCGAGCGTGCGCACATGGTCGTTGGTAAGAGAGGTCTTGCGCGTTACGTCAAGGCCAACCATGGTTAGGGGAATTCCGGATTGAAAGACAATCCGTGCCGCTTCCGGGTCCACGTAAACATTGAACTCGGCGGCGGGCGTGATGTTTCCTCCCGAAAGTGAGCCGCCCATCATGACCAGCGCGCGAACCATGCTGGCGAGATCCGGGTCGGAATTGAGAGCGGTAGCAATGTTGGTCAGCGGACCGATAGTGATCAGCGTAACCTCGCCGGGATACTTGCGAACAATCTGGCGAATGATCTCGGCGGCAGGCGTAGTGACCGGTTTTGTCGTGGGCTCAGGAAAGACGGCGCCTCCCAACCCGTTCTCGCCGTGCGCGTAGGTTGCCGTCACCAGGCGGCGCATCAGCGGGGCGCGGGCGCCCGCAGCCACGGGGATATCTGTGCGGCCCGCGATTTCAACCATGCGCAAGGCGTTCGGCAGCGTCAGGTCGAGCGGCACGTTTCCGGCGACGGGAGTGATAGCTTCAATCTTCAGCTCCGGCGAGCGCATGGACAGCAAGAGCGCCAGGGCGTCGTCAACGCCCGGGTCGGTGTCAATGATGACGCGAAAGGGACCGCGGCCAGGGCCAAGGCCGGACTTTTCACCGGAATTGCCCTGCTCTGACGGCTGTCCCGCCAGTGCGCCGCTGGCGTTAGCACCATTGGCGAAAGCGCTGGTCGCCAAAACGGCGGCTGACGAGGCCACAAATTTGCGTCGAGTAATTCTAGAGACGCGAAAGATTTCTCGTTTTGAATCCACGTACGCTGCTCCTTGAATCCGACGTGAAATCGTGCCGTGCCTGGCTATTTCGCGGACCTCGGCGGTTGCATCATTAACTTGACGTAGAGATCGTACAGCTTTTGCGTGTCCACATCGAACTGAACGGTCGCAATTCTCTCGTGCGACGGAAGCTCGGTGTCCGGTTGCCAGAAGAGCGTTTCACCGTAACTTGGCCCGTGGTCAATGTCGATGTCCACATAGAGCTGCTTCTGTCCGGTGATGATGGAAGGATCGACCAAGGCCGCCGCGGAGAGTTCATCCCACATAAAGCTTTCCACGGAGTATTGCGTGAGGTAGCGAGCGACCGGCGTATCCGACTTGGCGATGGCCGCTCTGACGGCTGGGTTCACCAGGGTTTTGACAGAAATGTCGATGGGCGTAATCGTGATCTTCTTCCAGGGCGCGCGCATCGCTATGCGGACGGCTTCCGGATCAAACCACCAGTTAAATTCCCGCCGTCCATCAATGCCGGTAATGCCGCCGTTGTTGGCGTACATTCCGCTCCCCATCAGGACCAACTCTTTCGCGAGCGTCGCCACTTCCGGATCAAGCCGCAGGGCGAGAGCGATATTGGTTAGTGGACCGCCGGCCCATACCACCACCTCGCCAGGATATTGGTGCACCATGCGGACGATGAAGTGTGCAGCAGTTTCGTCGAGCGGCTTGGTATGAGGCTCGCCCTCTAGCAGCGGAGGAATTACATCCGGGTCGTGATAGCCCTCGCGGAAGGCTGGCGGCGTGCCTTCCGGACTTTTAGAGAAATCGCTCCAGCAGCCCTTGTAGCGGAACTTCCCGTAGAGAGCTTCCCAGCGTTCGGACTCTTCCTTGGAATTCAGCAGCGGGAACTGCGCGCCTTCCGCAACGGGAACATCGGTACGGCCCGCGATTTCAAGCAGCCGCAACGTGCGCTGCGTTTCTTCCTTCACCCACTGATCGCCGCTGACAGTGGTGATGCCGAGGACCTCAAACTTGTCCGACTGGAGGAAAATCAGGATGGACTGCATGTCGGTTGTGGCCGGACCGCGCGCGTCCTGATCAACGATGACTTTGATTTTTTGTGCCAGCACGTTATTAGCGAATGTGAGCAACAGAAAAGCAACCAACAACAGAATGATGCCTCTTCCCTTCATGGCTTGGACTCCCTCAATAATTAACGTGCCCCCACGATTGGTAGAAACGATTCGGGGCCCCCACAAGCCCGCATGGAAAGCGTGCCATTGTAAATCCTATTCATAAGCTCTGCCAATTTCTTGAATGGAACGCATGAGATAGAATGACCAGCAACGATCGCGGCGGATTCCATTTTGTTCTTGGAGTTGCCGCTTTCTTCCTTTCTCAAGGAGCCGATCCGCGTGACCTCCGGCCATTTCGGAAAAACTGGAATTTACATTTCCGGCTGCGTTCTGGCGGTGATGGCGGCCGTCGCTCCGGTTCGGGCGCAATCTCACGAACAGCAAGGAACGCTGCAGGGCCATGTTTGCGATTCTACTGGCACACCGATTGCGAACGCCGCCGTTTTCTTACAAGTCGCGACAGAGGAGCAGACCCGCACGACGGCGGCTCAGATCGCGCATACCGACATGGAAGGTAAGTACCATTTTGCGGTGCTTCAAGACGGCGTTTACACTCTGCGCGCAGAAGTGAACGGGTACGGTGACGCAATCGTCGGTCCCCTGAGCCTCGCGCAGAAAGAAACGAAAAAGATTGACCTCACTCTCGAATCCACCAAAGCTTCTACGTCGCAGAATGCGCCCCCAGTAAAACCGGTGACCGGAAAGCCTGGTGAGCAAACTCCCGAATTCTTTGACGAACCTCAATTCACAGTGGCAGGCGTGACACAAGCCACGAATTCAGGTGGTCACGGTTCCGATACCGTTCTGCGAACCACCGAAGCGCTGGCCGAGGCAACGGTTTCATTGAGCAAGGAATCGAGCGTTGGATCAAACCCGCCTGCTTCCGTCGCGACAGAGAGTTCTTTGCGAGATGCCGTGGCACGCAATCCCCAAGACCCTGCACTTCACCACCTGCTGGGCGACGTCGAGGAGAAACTCGGCAATCCACTCAATGCGGTTCGGGAGTACCAGCGCGCGGCGGAACTTGATCCCAGCGAGCCGAACCTATTCGATTGGGGAACTGAGCTTCTGACTCATCGCGCGCTGGAACCGGCCACCGAGGTTTTCACAAAAGGCAATCACCTGTTTCCAAAGTCTGTGCGGATGCTGATCGCGCTCGGTGTATCCCGGTACGCTCGCGGTTCCTATGATCAAGCGGCGCGGTGCCTCGCGAACGCGTCCGATCTCGCTCCCGACAGTCCAACTCCGTATCTGTTTCTGGGGAAAATGCAAAGCGCGGAGACAACTCCGCCAGAAGGATCGGTAGAACGATTGCGGCGATTCGCGCAGCTGCAACCCGACAACGCGCTCGCGAACTACTATTACGCTGTCAGCCTTTGGAAGCAATCGGCAAGCGCGGTGGAACCAGGACGCGACACTAGCCGCGACAATGAACGCGACAATGAGCGGTCAGCGCGCGTCGAGTCGCTGCTTCTGAAGGCGGTGCATCTCGACCCGAAGTTCGGTGCAGCATATCTGCAACTCGGGATTCTGTATGCGCAGCGCAAGGATTTTCCGCGGGCCATTTCCGTGTATCAGAAGGCAATCGAAGTCAGTCCGGAAGCAGTCAGTCCGGAACAAGCTACTCCGGAAATCAACGAGACACTTGAGGTAGCCCACTATCGCTTAGCCCAGGCTTACCTGCGAACCGGGAACAAAACGGGAGCTCAAGAAGAACTTCAACTCCATGATCGATTGTCTAAGCAAACAAAGGAGAAAACAGAGCACGAGCGGCGCGAGATTCAACAGTTTGTAATCTCGCTACAAAACAAAGATTCCATCTCGCAGCCGCAGAATTGAACCGGTCATCAATCATCGATGGATAGTCAGCGGGCTGGCGTGGCGGCGCTCATCAGCCTCACGAACATCCGATAAAATTTTTCTTTGTCCAAGTCAAATTGAATCTCTACCGGCTGCACCGTAATTGCCGGCTTATTCTTCTCCGACCAAGTCAGCGTGTTGCCGTACCCTGCCCCGCGCTCAAGATCCACACTCATATAGCGCGTCTCTCGTTTCGTGATGATGGACGGATCGATCCAAGCGACGGCTGCGAGTTCGTCCCACATGATATCGGCGCCGGGAAAGGACTGATAAAAGCGGGCAACGTAATGCGCCAGAGGAGTTCCAGCCTTGCCGATCTGCTGGATCATGGCAGGCGTCAGACTTGTCTTGACCGAGATGTCGGTGGGCGTGCACACGATCTTCTTCCACGGCGCGCGCAACACGACGTGCGCAGCCTCAGGATCAAACCAGAAATTGAACTCGTGACGCGGATTATTGATGAACTCGGCATTGTCGGTTTGCGGCCCGATGCTTCCGCCCATGAAGACCAACTCCTCGGCCAGTTCGGGGAATTGCGGATCGATTGAAATGGCCAGCGCGAGGTTGGTCATGGGGCCGCCCTCGTAGATCGTTATCTCGTGCGGATACTTATGCACCATACGAATCAGAAAATGGGCAGCATCTTCGTTGGCGGGCTTGGTGGTCGGCTGCCCCTCCGGCAGCGTGGGGACGGCGAAGGGCTCGTGCCACCAGCGATCGTCCCAGGCCCCGGCGTAGGCCACTTTTCCATAACGCTCTTGCCACTGCTGCGCTTCTTCGTGAGTGCGCACCAGTGGAAACGCCGCGCCGGGCACTACGGGGATGTCGGTACGTCCAATGATTTCGAGCAGGCGCAGAGTGTGCGCTACCTCTTCGTCGCGCCACTGATCTCCACTGACCACCGTGATTCCGAGCACCTCGACCTGCGGGGACTGGATCATCACGAGGAGGGTTTGCATGTTGCTGCCGCCGGGGCCGGAGCAATCTTCATTGATGATGACCTTGCGGCGCGGCTGTGCGGAGGCAAAGCAGCTCGCCAGCAGGAGGACCGGGAAAATATGGCGGCCTCTTAAGCCATTCAAGAAGCCAAGGAGAAAATCGAGGTTCACCAAGGGGCCCATTGTCTTTTAGTCTATTTTCGGGCGGGGCGGGTCATCAAGTCGATGTAGATCTTGTAGAACTTCTCCGCGTCAATGTCGAACTGGACATTGGCCAGGCGCAAATAGGGTGGCGCCTTCGCGGTGGAGTTCCAGAAGATTGTCTTGCCGTAGCTGGCGCCGTGATCGACGTCGATGTCCATGTAGAGTTGTTTCTGCCCGGTAATGATAGACGGATCGATGAGCGCGGCGCCGGCGATTTCATCCCACATGTAACCGGGCAGCGAATATTTTTCCAGATACTCGGTCACGGGAGTGCCAGCCTTGGTGATGGCGGCTTTCATTTCGGTCGTGTAGCGCGTCTTGACCGAGATATCGATGGGGGTGATGGTCACTTTCTTCCAGGGCGCGCGCAGGACGATGCGCGTCGCTTCCGGATCAAACCACCAGTTAAATTCGCGGCGAGCATCGATAGCTCCGGGATCGATCGCGCCCTTATCGGCGTAGAGTCCTCCGCCCATCATGACGAACTCTTTCGCCAGCGTCGCGACCGATGGATCGAGCTTCAGCGCCAGCGCATAATTCGTCAGCGGACCGCCCGCCCACAGCACAACCTCGCCGGGATACTTGTGCACCATCTGCACGATGAACTCCGCGGCGGTCCCGGGCTGCGCGTGAATGTGCGGCTCGCCCTCTTTCATGGGAGGCACAACGTCGGGCGCATGGTAGGGCTCGTCGTAGATAGTGGAGCGCGTCGCCTCGAAGTGTTCAGTCCAGCATCCCTTGTATTCGAGATTGCCGTAGAGCGCTTCCCATCGCTCGGTCTCCTCTTTGCTGTTAAGCAGCGGGAACTCAGCGCCCTGGATGACGGGCACGTCGGTGCGCCGAGCAATCTCCAACATGCGGAGGGTGTGCAGCGTCTCTTCTTTCACCCACTGATCACCGCTGACGGTAGTGATGCCGAGTACGTCAAACTTCTCCGACTGCAGGAAGACGAGCAGCGCTTGCTGATCGCTGGTGCCGGGGCCGCGGGCGTCTTGATCGACGATGACTTTGATTTTCTGGGCGGAAGCGGCAGTGGCAAGCAGGAGAGCGAGTAAAGACCTCAGCGCGAATTTGCGCGTGCAGCGAGTCGTCATTTCAGAATTCCCCGGCAGAATATTGGGTTGGAAAGTTAAGGGCAGACTGAGCGGCTGGTGGTTCCAGCATGCTCAATCTGCCCGAAGTTGAAACGCACAACCGAGACCGCCCCTAGAACTTGAGTTTGAGGGCGAACTGAATCAGGCGCGGGTTATTCACAGTGTTGCTAATCACTCCGAAGCTGGAGGGCGTATTTATGTCCTGCTCACCCGTCCCTCCCGCGCCGGGGAGGTAGAATTGCGGATGGTTGAACAGGTTGAAGAACTCAGCCCGGAATTGCAGATTCATTCCCTCTCGGAAGGACAAGGGAAGGTCCTTGATTAACGAGAAATCCGTGTTGACGAAACGCGGACCGTAAACCGGGGCGCGCGCTGCCGTGCCGAGTTGTCCGATTGTGGCGGTTGCGAAGGCGCAGGGATTAAACCAATGCTGAATTGTGTGCACTTGAGTCGGACAGCCCGTCTGCCCGCCCTCGTCCCCGCCTCTGTTGGGGTCGCCCACTTGGTTCGGACGCTGGAACGTATTACCGTTATACGAAAAGAATGTCCCCGAAACATCGCTGCTATCGACCACGAACAGAGGGAATCCGGACGTGGCCCTTTGGATTAGATCTACCTGCCAATGTCCAGCGATTGCATCAACGGGACCGCTCCAGCCACTACCCCAGCGCTTGCCCTTGCCGAACGGCAAGTCGTAGAGGATGCTCGCGGTAAAGCTGTTGTTGAGGTTCAGTTGCGACAAACCCCAATCCAGCCTCTTGGTTCCGGGCAGTGGATAGTATAACGCGCCAGGGTTAGTGCCCAAGCCGTCAGGCATACCGGTGTCAAAGTTGCGGGAATAGGTGTAGCCGAGCAGGGCGTAGAGTCCATGCCGCGCGCTTTTGGTCTCAGCCTTGATCTGCAGGGAGTCGTAGCGGGCTTGGCCGATGCTGTTGTTGGTGTCAACGCTCTGAAAGAACCCCGCGTAAGGGAAAGTTCCAAAGCCGCAGCCCAACGTGTAGCCGGAGCCGGGCACGAAATTGCTACCGCCGGGGCACGCACTGGGCTCATTGAGATTTTCATTCAACTGGCTCGTGAGAATGTGCGCGCTGCGCGTTCCAGCATAGCCTGCCGTCAGCACCACATTCCCGGGCAGCTGACGCTCAACATTAAGGTTGAATTGCTGGATCACACCCTGTTTGAAATTGCGATTCTGGGATTGAATGGTCCCGGTGTAAGCGCCCGGGCTCACGGGCGAAGTTAGAGGCGAACCATTGACAAGGAAGCCATTCGAGAGCCCGCAAGCGGGAGTGCCGAAGGGAGTGCAAAACGTCGGGAACGGATCCACTTCCGCATAGTAAGGCGGATTCTGCCACAGTCCCTGTCCTCCCTGGTTCCAGGCAGAATCGTGGTAGATGGCATAGCCGGCGCGAACGACGGTCTTGTCCCCTCCAAACGGCTTCCAGGCCAGTCCGATGCGGGGCTCTAAGGCGGTCTTGTCAAACTGAATGCCCACTCGCCCATCGGTAGTCACGCAATTCGTGCAACCGGTTATAGCTGGACTACCCGCTGGAACGTACCACTTGAGGTTCGTAACATCGAATTCCGCCTGGCGATTCTTGACTTCGGTTTCGGGCGTCACCAAAGCCCAGGCAAAGCCGAGGTTCACCGTCAGATTGTTGGTCACGCGCCAATTGTCCTGAACGAATGGCCGAAACAGTTTGAAGCGGCGGCCAACCGTGGCCCCCAGGAATGTTTGATCGTGGGCAGCAAAGACGCCCATGCTGCCCAGGAGCAGATCAGCAATGTCGTCATGGGTCTGCGTGCCAAAGTTGACGACGAAACCGTCCTGAAATGCGTTATTTCGGATGTTCATTTCATTGGCGCGATAAACCATGCCGACCCGGATGTCATGCTTGCCACGAATCAGGTCGAGGGTGTCGCCAACGGAGTAGACGTTGGTCCCGCCCTGATACGGCGCATATCCGCGATCACCAATCGCAAAATAGCTGCCCATCAGGAACGAAGTCAGGCCGCAACTTACGCAATCCTTCGGTGATTGGTTCAGACTTGCAGGATAACCCGTTATGCTATCGCACGCCGCCCCCAGGTCCGCGCCGGGAATGCCTAGCTTTGCGGCTTCACAGGATCCGGTGCCGAAAGAATTGATGTGGTTGAAAATCCGGTTGTAACCAGCATTGAACTGGTTGATGGTGGTGGGGGAAAAAACGTGAGTTTCAGACAAGGCCGCGTTGCGCCCGTGGTTCTCGATGTGCTGGTTGCTGCCAAAGGCGTTTTGTTCGGACCAGGTCGGCGAGCCGCCGGGGACGAAGTTGGTTGCCTGATCGTAGCTGAAGCGCGCAAAGAAGGAGTCCTTGCTGGAGAAATTGTGATCGACGCGGATGTCCCATGTTCCCTCGTTGAGTTTGCGCGTAGGTTGGTTCGCGTAGTTAAAGCTGGGATTGCCTGAAACATTAGGCGTCGGATAAAGCGCAACGACGGCCGCACCTTGCGGGTTGACTAAATTGACTGCGGATCCCGGCCCCGGAATGACGTCGCAGGGCTGACTAACGCCTGCTACTGGCGGTCCCTGGCTCCCAGCACCAAAAGGGCTTCCAATGGGGTTCGGGGTCACGGGAAGGCCGGTCGCGATGTTGCATATGAAGTCGTACTTCGTGGAACTGGCACCCACAACATAGGGGTACGGGTTGATGAGCTGCGTGCCAAAGGGATTCGAGCTCTCGTCGTAATTGCCGTTGGCGTCGGGCGTGACCATGGCAGTGGTCGGAACGAAGCCCGTAAAAGGCACGCCTTTGCGCTGCATCTTGGCCTGATAGTCAAAAAAGAAAAATGTTTTGTCCTTCTGAATGGGGCCGCCGAGCGAACCCCCAAACTGGTTGAGATTGAACTTCGTAGCTGTGTTAACGAAAGGAGTCTTCGCGTCTAACTTGGTATTACGGAAGAACTCGAACAACGTGCCGTGAAACTGGTTCTGCCCTGATTTAGTTGTGACTAACACGGTCGGACCCGCGCGCTCTCCGTATTCCGCGGAATAGTTATAGGTCAGGACCTTAAATTCCTGTATGTCGTCGATGGAAGAGAAAATCCCGATCCCGCCCTCATCGAGCTGGTTGTTGTCGTTGCCATCGAGCAGCCAATCAGTGCTCTGTTCGCGCGACCCGCCAACCGAGAGCGAAAAGGATCCCCGCGTGGCGGCTTCGCTGCTCGCGGCTTGGGTGAAGAAGCTGTTCGGGTTCGTTGATGAAGTTGTACCCGGGGTTAGCGTCGCGAGCTGAACGAAATTGCGACCATTCAACGGGAGGTCGGCTACTTGCTCGGCAGTGATGACCTGGCCGAGGGTCGGATCCGTGGTCTCAACCGCAACTTCGGTGGCACTGACTTCAACCATCGAGGAAACCGACGCTGGGTTGAGCGAGAAATCGATCTCGTGCTGTTCGTCGACTTGCAGCCGAACGTCTTTCTGCTCGGTGGTCTGGAAGCCTTGGGACTCCACTCGGATGGTGTAAAACGCTACCGGCAGCAGCGGTGCAAGGTAGTGTCCTGACCCATCGGTTTTCACTTCGCGAGTGAGACTGGTACCCTGCGAAGTGATTCTCACCGTCGCTCCGGCGATGACGGAGCCGGTTTTATCGGCAACAGTTCCGGAAAGACTACCGTTCGCCTGGCCGTAAAGAAGTGGACGGAGGGAGAACACGGAACACAGAACCGCTGCGAGCAGCGCTTTTCTCTTCAACATTAGCTTTCACCTTGGCTGCCAATCTTCTCCTAATTAAGGGAGGAGTGGCGATTTGGGATCAGACTCCGTCGCGGCTCGAACGTGGAGCGTCCCTATTTTCAGCGATGGGTCATATAAATAGATTAGAAATGCAAAGTCAAGAGTTTTCGTGTTGCCTCGGCGAATGCGCCGCCACCAGAGCGCGAATTCAGTTTTTCATAATGCCTATGCTTTCGCGGATTCTTACGATCTGATTTGAACGTGATGGACGATAGCTGCCGAGCTTTGCTCGCCTTGGACGGGCGAGGCGCCCGTCCCCACACGATCCTCCCTAGCCATTTGCCCTTGCCACCAGCAAAATCCCTACACAGTAGAAGACAAACATGAGACCCAGGTATAGTTTGGCTTTGCCAGGCGCACCTTCAAATTCCTTCCAGGCAAGAACGCCCCACAGAGCGGCGACCATCGGAGCGGATTGCCCTATGGCATACGAAATTGCCACGCCGGTGAAACTGGCAGCGACCAGATTGAAAACCATGCCGATGCCCCAGATGAATCCGCCGAGCAGTCCAAGCGCGTGGCCGGACATTGGTCCTTTGAAATATCCAGCGAAGCTCACGGGCTCACCGACCAGCGGCTTCTTCATGAAATACACGTTCCAGATCAGACACGACAGCAGCGCGCCGAGCGTGAGGAAGACGGCAATACTATATGGACCTAGTGTGTTTCCGTTGGTCATCGCACGCGCCACAAAGTACGGCCAGAGGCCCATCAGGACGCCGGAGACGATGCAGGTGATGATGCTCTTTTTCGATACGGAGCGGCCGGCGATGGCGAGGCTGCCATAGGCTTTGCCGTCGAGCACAACGGCAATGAACGCGCAGATGACGCCGGCGGCGAGCAGCGCAGCGTTGCCCTTGGGCTGGCGTATGTAGCTGAAAATCACGCCGACGACGAGCGCGATTCCGATCGACACCGGGAAGGCGACAGCGAGTCCAGCCATGTCGATTGCGGCAACCAGAAGAAGGTTGGCCAGATTAAAGATGGCGCCACCAATCATCATGTAAACGATGTTGTTGGTGTCGGCGGAACGCACATTGTTCAAGAAACTCGAAGCGTCATTGCCCGTGCTGCCCATGGTAAGCGCGAGGATCAGCGACACCAGAAAAATGCCGATGGCGTAGTCCCAGTAAAACAACTCGAAGCGATAATTCTTGACGCCCTTGTAGGTGTTGGCCCAGGAGCCCCAGCAAATGGCGCTCGTAATCATCATGCAGAGTGCAATAGTCAGACTGTGAGGTGTGAACATCGCTTCTCCTTGGACTCTCCTTCGACGGCGGATGGCGCTACTGAGTGTACTTGTCCTGAGTTCTACTTGCCACGAATTCTAGTATCTGCCGTACAATTGCACGGCAACGTATGCGCCGCGGAAGATTTTGGCCGTTGCGACCCAGCCCCAGAAGGGGCATCTAATTTCAAGGGAATTGGTGGCATCGCTAAAGCGTAGCCCTGATACGAATCCCCTGTTTTTCCGAAGGTTATTTCGCAGAGAGCAAGCTTATTTCGCGAAGAGCACTTTATGCCGGTTGATCACAATGAGTTTCGGAGCCTCGCACCACACGCCTCAGCCAGCGGCAGTGCGATTGCCACGCTCGCCGGCCGGCCTCTGCTGCCGAATGCCGGCATCCCCCTCAACCTGGATTGGGTAAGAGAAGTCCGCGTCAACACCAGCGCGGTCGAGCGGCGTGTTCAATCCCATGTCGCGCGACGAACGGTGAAAAAGGAATGGCAGGCGGCGTGGCTTCTGCGGGCGATTACCTGCATGGATCTGACGACTCTTTCCGGTGATGACACCGACGAGCGCGTTCGCCGCCTGTGCGCGAAGGCTCGGCACCCCGTCCTGCAGGAAATAGAACAGAAGCTGGGCATCGAGGAACTGCAAATTAAGGTCGCCGCCGTTTGCGTGTATCACACGTTTGTGGAAACGGCGCTGCACGCGCTTGAGGGGAGTGGTGTACATGTCGCTGCCGTGTCCACCGGCTTCCCCGCAGGCCTGTCGCCGCTGACGGAGCGGGTGGCGGAGATTCGCCGGTCGGTCGAGGCGGGCGCTCATGAGATCGACGTAGTCATCACTAGAGCGCACGTTTTCGGCGGACGCTGGCAGGCGCTCTATGACGAGGTGGCGGCTTTCAAGCAAGCATGCGGATCGGCGCACATGAAAGTCATTCTTGGAACCGGGGACCTACTGACGCTGCGCAACGTCGGGCGCGCGAGCATGGTCGCCATGATGGCGGGGGCTGACTTCATCAAGACTTCGACGGGTAAAGAACCGATGAACGCAACCTTGCCAGTCGGCTTGGTGATGACTCGCGCCATCCGTGAATACGCGCAGCAAACTGGAATGGCGGTGGGTTTCAAACCGGCCGGCGGAATCCGCGCGGCGAAGCAGTCCATCGAGTGGCTGGCGTTGATTAAAGAGGAGCTTGGTCTGTCGTGGATGCGCGCGGAAATGTTTCGCTTCGGCGCCAGCAGCTTGCTCGGCGACATCGAGCGGCAACTGGAGCATCATGCCACCGGGCGTTATTCAGCTGAGTATCGGCATCCGATTGCATGAGCTGCGAACCGCAATTGCGAACCCGACAAAACT
Organism: uncultured Acidobacteriaceae bacterium; assembly: GCA_963789205.1. Taxonomy (GTDB): domain Bacteria; phylum Acidobacteriota; class Terriglobia; order Terriglobales; family Acidobacteriaceae; genus Acidiflorens. Next base: position 429,762 of record CAWBJV010000001.1, on the reverse strand, counting down.
GCAGATCCCTCGCTTCGCTCGGGATGACAACATATATGGATTTTCAGCAGAGTCCGAAGAAGGAATCGAACAAACGCCAATGAGCATTGCCGAAAAGTTCGTGAGCATGGAATACGGCCCCGCTCCAGAAGAGTCGAAGGAAGCCATCGCCTGGCTGGGGCGTCATGGCCACCGCCTCCAGCATTTCATCGGCGGCGGATGGCAGGCACCCGCGGCGGGAGAGTATTTCGACACTGTCGATCCTTCCAACGGAGAGAAACTCGCCTCGGTTGCGCAAGGGTCGGCCGTTGATATTGACGCAGCGGTTAAGGCCGCACGGACGGCATCTTCCGCATGGCGAGCGCTCACCCCCCATGCCCGCGCGCGCTACCTGTATGCCATCGCGCGGCTGGTGCAGAAGCATTCCCGGCTGCTGGCGGTTCTTGAGACGATGGACAATGGCAAGCCCATCCGTGAAAGTCGCGACATTGATATCCCATTAGTCGCGCGACACTTCTATCACCATGCGGGTTGGGCGCAACTTCTGGAGCAGGAATTCCCGGAGTACGTGCCCTGCGGGGTCGTCGGCCAGATCATCCCCTGGAACTTCCCGCTGCTGATGCTGGCCTGGAAAATTGCCCCGGCGTTAGCGACAGGCAACACCGTCGTTTTGAAGCCGGCTGAATACACGCCACTCACCGCGCTGGCCTTCGCCGAACTCTGCCAGGAAGCGGGTTTGCCCGCCGGCGTGGTCAACATTGTCACCGGAGACGGCTCGACCGGCGAGGCGCTGGTCAAGCATCCGGATGTGGACAAGATCGCGTTCACCGGATCAACCGAGGTTGGACGGGCGATCCGCGCAGCCACGGCGACGAGCCACAAGCGCCTTTCACTTGAGCTCGGCGGAAAGTCTCCATTCATCGTCTTTGAAGACGCTGACCTCGACAGCACGGTGGAAGGGCTGGTGGACGGAATCTGGTTCAATCAGGGACAGGTTTGTTGCGCGGGCTCGCGTCTGCTGATGCAGGAGAGCATTGCCGAAGCACTGATCGCCAAAGTGCAGGATCGAATGAGCACCCTGCGCATCGGCGCTCCGCTCGACAAAGCGATTGACATCGGCGCGATCGTGGCGAAGGTGCAGCTCGATCGCATTCGCAACCTTGTCGATCAGGGCGTGGCCGACGGCGCGACGTGCTGGCAGCCGCAGGTTACATTGCCTGCGCGCGGGTTCTATTATCCGCCGACGCTTCTGAGCAATGTGCATCCGACATCGATTGTTGCCCAGCAGGAAATCTTCGGGCCGGTGCTGGCGGCGATGACGTTCCGCACGCCGGCGGAAGCAGTGGAGTTGGCAAACAATACGGTTTATGGGTTGGCGGCGTGTGTCTGCAGCGAGAGCATCAACGTCGCCTTGCATGTTGCCGCGCAGCTTAAAGCGGGAGTGGTCTGGGTAAACTGCACGAACCTGTTCGACGCCTCCTGCGGATTTGGCGGCTACCGCGAGAGCGGCTACGGACGAGAGGGCGGACGCGAAGGCTTGCTGGAATATATGGAGCCAGCTTGGTTCAAGAGCACGCCGGCACTTCCAGCGGAGAAAATGGTCGCGGCGCCCGAGTTGGAATCGGCAGACGACTCCGACACCGCTGGTGGCGCGCCTGACAGCAATGTTCCCGAGATTGATCGAACCGTCAAGCTCTACATCGGTGGCAAGCAGGCGCGTCCGGACTCCGGCTACTACATGGAAGTGCGCGCAGCCGATGGACAATTGCTCGGTGAAGCACCCCTCGGCAATCGCAAGGACATTCGCAACGCGGTCGAGGCGGCGCGAAAGGCCGCGTCGTGGGCGAAGGCTACCGCGCACAATCGGGCTCAGGTTCTTTACTACAGCGCGGAAAATCTGTCCCAGCGGCGCGATGAAATTGCGCGTCGCCTGGCCACTGTGGTTGGCGAAAAGCAGGCTGCTGCCGAAGTGGATCTCAGTATCGAGCGCATCTTCTCATACGCCGCGTGGGCCGATAAGTTTGATGGCGCGGTGCACAATCCCCCGTTTCGAAATGTCGCAATCGCGATGAACGAGGCTATAGGAACTATTGGTATCATCTGTCCACGGGAAGCGCCGCTGCTCGGATTTCTTTCTGTCGTGATGCCCGCGCTCGCGCTTGGAAACGCGGTGATCGCCGTTCCTTCGGAGGCCTATCCTCTGATCACGAGCGATCTTTACCAGCTTTTCGATACCAGCGATCTGCCTGGTGGCGCGCTGAATATAGTGACCGGGTACACGTCGCAGCTTCTGAAGACGCTCGCCGAACACGACGATGTCGATGCCGTCTGGTGCTTTGGCGATGAAGCCAGCGCCGCAGCAGCCAAAGCCATGTCAGTTGGCAATCTGAAGCAGGTTTGGACGAACGAAGGCCGGGCTATCGACTGGTTCAACCCCAAACTGGCTGAGGGCCGCTGGTTTCTTGAGCACGCCACCCAGGTAAAGAATATCTGGGTTCCCTACGGCGAGTAGACCTCTGTGTACCCCTGTGTCCTCTGTGGTAAAGACTTTTTTTCACCACGGAGGACACCGAGGTTCACAGGGAAGACACAGGGGAAATCACATTCGAGCGACGTGCACGCCACGAGTAAAAATCTGCTGCATTGGGAGTGTCAAAGAAGCGGCTCTGGCCGTCGAGTGTGGAGCGTCCGCGCTCGGCCTGGTTTCAAGCATGCCAAGCGGGCCGGGCGTCATCAGCGATGAGCGGATCGCAGAGATTGCCGCGACCGTCCCACCTGCCATCGGAACATTCCTGCTGACTTCGCGGCAAAGTGTCCCCGACATCATCGAACAACAGCGCTTCTGCCGGACGAATACGATTCAGATCTGCGATCATCTCATTCACGGCACACATCGGGAGTTGAAGGAAGCTTTGCCCGGGATTTCTCTGGTTCAGGTTATCCACGTGACCGGTCCCGAGTCCGTCGAGGAGGCCGCGCGCGTAGCTCCGCATGTGGATGCAATCCTGCTCGATTCCGGCAACCAGAAACTCTCGGTCAAGGAATTAGGCGGTACGGGCAGAACTCATGATTGGAGCCTCAGTCGCGTGATCCGGGAACGCATCGGCATTCCGCTGTTTCTCGCCGGAGGGCTCACGCCCGAAAACGTAGGCCAGGCCATTGAACAAGTGGGCCCGTTCGGCCTCGATCTCTGTTCCGGCGTGCGAACCAATGGCAAGCTGGACCCGACTAAGCTAAGGCAATTCTTCTCAGCGGTGCGCAATGCAGGCGCATAAGATGTGATCGCTGAGCGCTTGCTAAATAGCCCCCGCCGCGACATAGGTGGTGCATACACCAGGTCACTCCATTTTGGGCAATGTGGGGACATTTCTAATGTGGTAGGACAGTGCAGATTTTTACATCTTGACAGCGGCGTTCCCCAGCAGTTTAATTGTGCCGTTTCGGCCCCGTTAGCAAGTAAATTTCTCCCAAGCCGAGTTCGTTAAGTAAGCCCCTTTTTTGGCCGTCACAACTTCGGAATTTTAGAACGATACTTTGAAAAAAAGTTCGTTGAGGTGTGACCATGACGCAACCTTTGGGGAGAGTTTGCGAAGAAGTGTGTCTTGCTGCGCTCCGTAGAAAAGCTATCGTGCGAGCCGCCGTTTTGCTGGCGGCCTGCCTGATTCCAGTTCCGGCCTCCGCTCAGAACGACATATGGAACGGGGGTACGGGAAACTGGACCAACGGGAGCATGTGGAGCAACGGCGTTCCGACCGCAAGCTCCAATGTATTGATAGACAACGGCAATCCCAGCCATTCCGCGGTTACCGTAGACACGAACCCGGCGCAGTGCAACAACCTGACGATTAACGGCGACGACAGCCTGACCGTAGGGAACGGCCAAGCCCTGTACGTGGGCGGCTCTGCCGTCAGCAACGCCGGCACCCTTGGCATTACTGCCTTTTCCGGATACCTGTTCTTCAGCGGTTCTAGTCTGACCATCAGCAATGGGGGTACGATTTCACTGAATGCCGTCAGCAACGGCACTGTAGGGTTAAACGTAAACGGATCGGCGACTCTGAAGGGCGCTGGAACCGTGACCATGACGAACGCCTCCGGCAACTACATCATGGGACCCTACCAGCCGACCCCCGGCGCCTCGTTGACCAACCAAGTCACGATCCAGGGCGCGGGAGGGATCGGTTATAACGGTGGAATCGGGAGTGGCAACACCTTCACCAACCAGGCGACGATCAATGCCAATCAGGTGACTCCACTCATCATTTCGAACACCACCGGCGAAACGTTCATCAATACCGGCACGCTGGAGGCGACGAACGGAGCCACCCTCGAACTGGCTGGAGGGACGATCACCAACACCGGGGGCACCATCCATGCTGACCCAGGTTCCGCTGTCGTGTTGCAGAGTGGCCCGACCAATGGAACGACTATTACCGGTGGAACCTTCACGACGAGCGGCACCGGAACGATCCAGGACAATTGCTGCTTCAACACGAGCACACTCAACGGGGTGACCATTGGCACAGGGTCCGTGTTTCAGTTGAATGCGAATCACGTCGAGCTCTGGCAAGGGACGATTACTAATAACGGCTCCTTCCAGGTCATTGCAAACGGCTCCAACACCGATCTTGATGTAACCGGAGCGGTCACCCTGAAGGGGACCGGCACGCTGACCCTGTCGAATGACGCCAACAACCACATCATGGGATACGGTCAGCCGGGCCCCGGCGCCTCCTTGACCAACCAAATCACCATCCAGGGCGCAGGGCAGCTGGGATGGACAGACGGAATCGGCAGCGGCAACACTTTTACCAACCAGGCGACGATCAACGCCAACCAGCCGACTCCACTCATCCTCATGAGCAACACCGACCAAACCTTCAATAACAGCGGCACACTGGAGGCGACGAACGGAGCAACGCTGGAGCTGGCCGGAGGGACCATCACCAACACTGGCGGAACCATTCATGCCGACTCCGGTTCCACCGTGGTATTGGAAAGTGGCCCGTCGAATGGGACGACCATCACCGGGGGTACGCTGAGCACCAGCGGTACCGGAACTATCCAGGACAATTGCTGTTTCAACACGAGCACGCTCAATGACGTGACGATTAGTACCGGGTCCATCTTCAAGCTGAATGCGAATCACGTCGAGCTCTGGCAAGGGACGATTACCAATAACGGCTCCTTCCAGGTCATCGCAAACGGCTCCAACACCGATCTGGATGTAACCGGAGCGGTCACCCTGAAGGGGAGCGGTAAGCTGACTTTGTCGAATGACGCCAACAACCACATCATGGGATACGGTCAGACAGCGCCCGGCGCGTCGCTGCTGAACGAAAGCACGATCCAGGGAGGAGGCACATTCGGCTGGAACGGCGGAATCGGCACCGGCAACAGCGTGACCAATCAGGGGACTATCGCCGCCAACGCGGCTACACCACTCAGCATCGGGGTCAGCTCAGGAACCTTCACCAATACGACCACGCCCCCAGGCACGCTGACCGTAAAAAAGGGGAGCGCAATGTATATCACGGGGGGAGGGTTCACCAACTTCTCCGGCACTACCCTGACCGGCGGGAAATATATGGTGAGCGGGACGCTGGGATTTGACGGCGCCAACATTGCTACCAACGCAGCCAGCATCACTCTGACCGGTAGCACTTCCCAGATCATTAACGATCTGAATTCGGCAAATGCCCTGGCGAATTTTGCGACCAATACGATGACAGGCTCGTTCTCTCTCCTTTCGGGGAAGATGATTAACACTAGCGTTACTTCGGGCAACTTCAGCAACGCCGGAAAAGTGACCGTAGGAGGGGGAAGCGGCTTTCAAATCTCCGCGCCCCCGCCCAACGTGCCCGCCTACACGCAGACTTCAGGTAGCACAACTGTCGATGGTGTCCTAACTGCGGCGGGAGGAGTGACAATCCAGGCTGGAAAAGTGTTTGGCAAGGGCACGATTGCCAGTACTGTGGTTTCCAGCGGATCGGTGACCGCCGGCGATTCAACCACCAAAGCCGGAAAGCTTTCCATGAGTACTTACACGCAGAATTCAAGCGGCAGCCTCAATGTCCAAATTGGCGGCTTGACAGTCGGCACGCAATACAGCCAACTGGCCGTCGCCAACGGGGTAAGTTTGAATGGGACCCTGAACATCAAGGTGGTCAATGGTTTTGCACCTGCGACCGGTAATACGTTCATCATTTTGACGGGAAGCGCCCTCAGCGGCACATTTGCCCACGTCAATGGCCTGACTATTCCCACCGGCGGGCACTTTACCGTCGCCTACAATCCGACCAACGTGACGCTGACGGTCGGTCCGTAGCCGGCTGCGAATGTTTTTGACTTACCGCGCGAACCGCCTCTTTCCGGGCTTACGCGAGCCACCTCGCCCTGCTCCGGAGCTCGCTGGAAAGCAAAACCCAGGGGGATCGCGTTGACTTTTACGAGACCTACAGGCAAACTCTCAATTCGCCCGTCCGTCGCATTCGGGCCAGCACGATGAGCCCGGCTTCACCGCCGCAAGCGATGCGATGGCCGACTCAGGTATCGTTCGCTCATATTAGGCTACTATGTCCGCAGACCGCGTCTCCTATACGCTCGACTCGACGCTGGAGACGGTGAACAATGCCGAAGAGACGGCTGGCCGCATCGCCGCCGAAGCGGGCTTTGACGACGAGGAGATCATGAAGATCTCCATGGCGGTGCGAGAAGCGGCGGTTAACGCAGTTTTGCATGGCAATGCTTACGACCCGACTAAGAAAGTTACGCTCGCGTTTGAGCGTACGGCTCACGACCTTGTCATCGTCATCCGCGATCAAGGCAAAGGGCTCGACGCCAGCAGGATTCCGGATCCATTGGCGCCGGATAACCTGCTGAAGACGTCGGGGCGGGGTATTTTCCTGATACGCTCGTTCATGGATGTGGTGGAGATCCACCCTTCCCAGACAGGCACCGAACTTAGAATGACCAAGCATGTCCACGGCAACCCCGCGGACTCCAAGGAGGCTCCTCAGTGACCATGAAGTCCAGTACTCGTCAGGTGGATGGCGTCACCATTGTCGATCTCAGCGGCCGGATCACTCTCGGCGAAGGCAGCGTAGTTCTGCGCGAAACGGTGCGCGACCTGCTTTCCAAGGGACAAAAAAAGATCTTGCTGAACCTCGGCGACGTGAACTATATCGACAGCTCAGGCATCGGCGAGCTGGTCAGCGCCTTCACCACCGCCAAAAACCAGGGCGGCGAACTCAAGCTGCTCAACCTCACCAAAAAAGTACACGACCTGCTGCAGATCACGAAGCTCTACACCGTCTTCGATGTGAAGGACGACGAAGCAGCGGCCGTAAAATCTTTCACCAAGTAGCGGGGCCCGCGGTGCCTTTAACCGCGAGAACTATGGCAGGCCGGGGCTAAGCCCCGGCGCTGCAAGTTCCCTTTTCGGGAAGTCGCCGCGAAAATTTCTGTCCTGTCTACCGTTGGATCTCTCCTCCACGCCTACAATAAAACTGAGGAGCACCTCTCTGCGCCTCAGCCTTCATGCGTTTTCTTACTCTCACTTGCTTGCTCGGGACCGTTCTTGCCGGCGTTATTACAATGAGCGGGATTTGTTTCGCGCGAAATGCTTCCAAACATGACTGCGTCTCCTTCGCTGAAGCGAGCAAACATGTCGGCACCACCCAGTGCGTCAGCGGAACCGTGCTGCACGTGGCGGAGGGCACCAACGGCGTCACCTTCCTCACCTTCTGCCAGGACCACAAGGCGTGTCCCTTCACCGTGGTCGTGTTCCCGGACGATCTGAAAAAAGTAGGCGACATTCAGCAGCTCGAAGGCCGCATGATTGAAATCAAAGGTACGATCCAGGATCACGAGGGACGCGCGGAGATCGTCTTGCGCCACACCCAACAACTGGGCGAAAGCGCTTTCGTCGTCGTTCCTCCAGTGCCCACCGACTACGACGTCGAACGTCGCGGCCACTACAGTGCCGGGAAGTACAGCCATCCCAAGGCCAAGAAAACAACTAAGAAGCAGGGCGCGCCCATTCCAATCGAAGATCCGGGAGAGCCACAGTAGCGGCCACCGCTCATGATCCACGGACTCTAGACCATTCCCTTGCGCAACTCTTCCAGCGGATACTTCGTCCCCCGCCACACGATGCCATCATTCCAAAGGGCGTGGAACATAGAGCGCAGCAGTATATAGATGAACAGGCTGGTGCTGACCGGATGCAGCAAGCAATAATATGGCGGGACTGCCGACCTGAAGGAGATTCCGTAGTAAATCAGAAACAGCGAGGCTAGCGCGATGGCGTAAGGAACACGCGCCCATCCATGTGCCAGCCCGACGCCGAGAAACGGTCCGAGATTCAGAAAAGCCAGACCGACGACAGTGGCCATTGTGCGCCACCACTGGAAAGAAAGCACGGCAAAAAAATTCTTAGTCAGATTGTTGACGATGCCGAAAGCGCCTTTGGCCCAGTGGAGGGAAATCAGGTCCTCCCCAGAAACATTGCGCTGAGCAAAGCCCGCGTTCTTGATTAACTTGCCCAGTTTCATGTCGTCGATCACTTCCATGCGCAATGCGCGATACGTGCCGACCGCGTCATAGACCGGACGCCGAACCAGGTTGAAAGCGCCCACCCCCATGTGGTCGCGCGCTTTGGGATCGGCAACTTTCCACGGACGGTGTCCGAAAACGAAGAGCACCTGGAAGAAGGCGATCATCATTCTCTCGCCCGGCCCTTTCATGATCATGCGCGGAAAAAGGACAAGGTGATCGGCTCGCTCCGTTTCGGCATAGGCAACGGCGCGCCGCAGAGAATCCGGCTTGAAGAGCACATCGGCATCGGTGAAGAGCAACCAGTCCCCACTCGCCTGCTGGCCGGCCATCCACATGGCGTGCGTTTTGCCCAGCCATCCCGAAGGCAGTTCCGAAATGTGGATCACCTTCAGCAGGCCGTGTGCCTGGGAGCTCGCCGCAACCTCATCCATGATCTGTCCGGTGCAGTCCGTCGAGCGATCATTGACGGCGATAATTTCGTACTTGGAATAATCGAGGGCGAGCAACTGCCGAAGCGTCTCGCGAATATGTTCTTCCTCGTTGCGCGCCGGAACGACAATGCTAACTCTAGGCTCGCCGTTTGGGGTCGCTGGCCTGCGATCCCATTCCGGCCGCGCGATGTCGGCGACATGCGGCATACCGAAAGCCGCTTCCACGATGCGCGAAAGCCAGGCCAGTGCGAGGATGCCGCCTGCGATCCAATGAATTGTTTGCCAATGCATTCTGCTAGGAAGATGCTCCTGAGGGAACTTGCGATGCCGCCGACCCATCCTGCACTCGCAATGGCGGGGCAAATCGCATGCCGTAGAACAGAATTATCGAAGAGATAACCATTGCAATCACCGGCAAAACAAAAGCGGCCTGTAACGACCGCCGATCGGCTACCCATCCCATCATAGTAGGAGAGGGGATGTCGCCCAGAATGTGAATGATGAAAATGTTCACTGCGATGGCAGTGGCGCGAATGTGGGCACCAACCGAGTTGATCACCGCCGCATTCAGTGGTGAGGTATTCAGCAGCAGGAAGAAGGCGGCCACCGCAATTGCCGGCACCATGGCGCGTCCGGCCGAAAACAGCGCGACAATCATGACGGGAACTCCAAGCGCCATGCCGACCGCGGAAACAAAGTAATAAGAACCCTTCATCCGGCGCAGCAGGTAGTCGCCCAGCCAGCCCCCCGCCAACGACGCCATAATGCCGTCCACGACGACGATAATGCCGAACATAAAATTCGCCGCCTCTAGCGAGTAGTGGCGTTCGCTGTACAAGAACTGAGGTATCCATACCAGGATGCCGCCCATAGAAAATGTCATTGCGGCCATGCCTAAGGTCGCAGCCAGGAACGCCGGATTACGTGCCAGGCCGAGAATCGTTCCTCGTTCAGGAGTCTCTTTCAACGAGTCGAATCTTCCGCGCTCTGGCTCCTTGAGAAACAGAACGCTGATCCCAAGCAGAAAACCCGGGGCCGCTGCAACGTAAAACGGGAACCGCCAGCCGTGGTGGGGAGCCAAATAGCCTCCCAGAATGTAACCCGCCGCGAATCCTACCGGGAGGGCTAAGTAGAACACGCCCAAAATCCGACCCCGCCGGTCTTCCGAGAAGAGATCCGCGATAAAGGTGGGTGCGATCGTGACGAAAGTAGCCTCGCCGACCCCAACCAAGGTGTGCCGAATCAGCAATTCCGTATAAGTGTGAGTGACTGCCGTGAGCAGCGTGAGGCCGCTCCACACCACTGCACCCAGCGCGATTATGCGTTTTCGGGAATAACGGTCGGCCAAGGGCCCGACAAAAGGCGCGGCCACGGTATAGAAGATCAGGAATGCGCTAGTCAGATAACCGAGTTGGGTCTTGGTCAGCTGAAATTCCACCTGCACCAGCGGCTGCACCGCATTCAGCACGGAACGGTCGATGTAATTGACCAGGTTCAGTGCCGTGAGCACGAGCAGCGCGGTTCGGGGATAGAGTTTGGTCGGAGGCACTTAACGTCGGAATATAACACGACGGTAAAGAGTCGCGCCCGGCGCCCGCTCGGCCCGATACCGATTGACGCTGTTGGTCATTCACGTTAATAATCCACGACAACAATGCACGGCAATAATGCACAACGCTAACGCCATGGTTGCGCGGTGAGCGAGACGCTCGCCAACAAAGAGACAACGCTGGACGGGCGGGAGTTCCGTTCGCGTCTCGACACCTTGCTGCCTCCGCTCGTGTTGATAGCAGCCTTTGTCGCAAGGCTTATTCCAGCCAAGGAGTACTTCCTCAATCCCGACGAAGCCCTTCACTACCTTTCGGCGAGCCAGCCTTCCGTGGATCTTGCTTACCGGGCTGCCCTCACGAACGCTCACCCTCCATTGTTGATCCTCTTGCTTTACTACTGGCGTTCGTTCGGCCAATCGGAGCTGATGCTGCGTCTGCCGTCCGTATTGGCGGGGACGGCCTGCTGCTGGCTTGTCTATCTATGGCTTAAGGAAGTTACAGATCGCTCTACCGCCTTCATGGGCTTGCTGCTCTTCTCGTTCGCTCCCTCGCTTATTGGCCTATCGGCTGAGGTTCGCCAGTATGCGCTCCTGTTGTTTTTCATGGCGGGGTGCCTTTACTTGTCGGAGCGCGCGATTCAGGAGAATTCGCGGCCGTTGATGGTGCTTTTCTCGCTATGCCTTTACGGGGCGCTTCTCACCCACTATTCTTCCCTGCTTTTCGCTTTCACCATGGGCATCTACATGCTCTTGCGGCTCTACCCTTATGGGAAGCGACCGCGCTTGTTCGTGGTGTGGGTCTGCGGTCAAGCCGGCGCGCTGGCTCTTGTTAGCTATTTTCTTGTTACTCACGTCGCGCGCTTGAGAGCGACGGGGATGCCCCGGGAGATTGCCGAAACCTGGCTGCGAAAATCCATTTTTCACCCCGGCGATCATAACGTGGCCGTTTTCGCCTCGGCGCAGACTCTGCGCGTCTTTACTTACCTGTTCAGTCACGGTTTAGTGGGGACATTGGCGCTGCTGGCGTTTTTGGCTGGCATGGTTTCGCTCTTGGGAAGGAAGACTCTGTGGAACAAGGAGGGTTCCACGCCACGAGAACTCGCACTTCTACTCTGTCTGCCTTTTGTGGCCAATTGCGGCGCCGCAATCGCCGGTCTTTATCCCTATGGCGGCACGCGGCACAATGCGGTCCTGGCGCCCTTTGCGGTTGGCGGCGCAGTCATCGGACTCGCTACCTGGATACCGGCCCCACCTTCGGCTAAATCCCTCGCGCTCGTCATCGCACTGGCTCTCTGTAATTTTTTTCCAGCTCCACCGCCCCTCATTAAGGCTCGAAATCATCCCGTGGTACTGATGAAAAACGCGGTGGACTACCTGCGACAGTCTGCCCCGCCGGGATCCGTCCTACTCGCCGATTATCAGAGTGGGCTTCTGGTTGGCTACTACGCCTGCGGCCACGGTATCGTCCAAGTCTTCCCGCCGCTGCGGCGCTTCGCGAAAGCCGATTGCGGCCCTTACACGGTGATCACGGCAGGTACTCAGGAATGGAGATTCAACGCGGACGATTTACCGGGCCAGTTGGCGAATGTTGCGGAGACCTATGGCCTCGCTCCAGGAACCACAGTCTGGCTCTTCGACGCCGGTTGGATCACCGACTTGGCGCCGGCGCTGACCAGCGAGAACCGGTGCTCGGCGCCTCGAACTTTCGGTGAGAATATTCTGATCTGCCAGTTAACGGTTGGTGGGAATATTGGCAGTGCTACGGACCGACCGATCACAAAGTGACCTTATTCCTTCGGCCATTTATTCGGTCGCGGCCATTTCGCGATCACGACTGTCGCAATCCCCCCACGCGGGCGGAACTCCCCTTTGACCTCCGCCCACACCGGCTTGGCCCAGCGGACAACATCCTCCAGCACCTGATTCACAACGTTCTCCTGGAAGATGCCGAGGTTGCGATACGCCTGGAGATATTCCTTTAACGACTTCAACTCCAGGCACAGGCGATCCGGCACGTAGCGGATCACGATGTTGCCGAAGTCCGGCAAGCCCGTCTTCGGGCACACCGACGTAAATTCAGGATCATCCACCACAATCTCGTATCCTGGAAATTGGTTCGGCCAGGTTTCAATTTCCGGGAAATCGTGATCGAGACCGGCGCTGGCGTGCTCCGACGTATAACGAGGAGATCTCGGCATCCGTTTATTGTACCTAGTGTCGCGTCCATTGGATTCGGTACATAAGCGATACGTATTTGCTGACGCAAACAGCCCCCACGATGCATCTAAACAGCCAAGTCCACAGTGCATTTGCGCGCTCCCCGCAGCGCGTGGATGATATACATTGAAGCTTGCGCTTTTCTCTACATGCCATTGAATGGAAACAGTTCGGGACGCCAGCCGCGGCGTTGGCTGATGACGGCGCTTGCGATCCTGGCAGCGGTGATTGTGCTGGCTGCTTTCATCTCACGTCGCGATAACGGGGCCACGGTGCGAACGGCCATCGTCGAACGAGGCACGATCCGCAGCCTGGTTTCCACCAACGGAAAAATTGAGCCCGTCAACAACTTTGAGGCTCACGCGCCGCTAGCGACGACTGTACGGCACGTTCTTGTGAAGGAAGGCGATTCCGTCAAGAAAGGCCAATTGCTGGTCGTCCTCGATGACGCCGACGCGCGCGCCCAGGCTGCTCGTGCCCAGACCCTATTGAGAGCGGCGCAGTCCGACATGAGTGCCGCGAAGCGCGGCGGAAGCCAGGAAGAAGTGCTGAGCCTCGAAGCCCAACTGGTCAAAGCCGGCGCCGACCGCGATGCAGCGCAGCGTAATTTAGACGCGCTGAAAAAACTTGTGCAGCAAGGTGCCGCCTCGGCCGGAGAAGTGCGAGAAGCGGAAAACGCTCTTGCCCGCGCCGATGCCCAACTCACTTTTCTCCGGCAAAAGCAGACGCAACGATATTCGAATCCGGAGTTAGCGCGCGTCGGAGCACAGCAAGCTGAAGCGCAGGCCGCCTATAATGCCGCGCAGTACGTCCTGGCAAAATCCAATGTTCGCGCCCCTTTTGATGGCATCGTATACTCGCTGCCCGCCAAGCAAGGCGGCTTTGTGGCGGCCGGGGATCTTCTGTTGCAAGTTGCGGATCTGCGAAAAGTGCTGGTCCGCGCTTTCGTCGATGAACCCGACGTTGGCAGACTGACTCCCGGAAATCCGATTGAGATTACCTGGGACGCCGTTCCTGGCCGTATTTGGCGGGCCGCCGTGACTGCTCTCCCATCGACGGTGAAGTTGCACGGTTCGCGCAACGTCGGCGAGACGACCAGCATCGTAGATAACAAGGATTTGAAACTCTTGCCGAATATAAACGTCGGAGTGACGATCGTCGCCGCCGAGCACGACAACGTGCTCGTAGTGCCGCGAGAGGCGGTTCGCATGGACGACTCCAGGCCCTACGTGCTGCAGGTTGACGGTCACGAACTCAAGCGCCGGGATGTGGAGACTTCCCTTTCGAATCTCACGCAGGTTGAAGTAACACGCGGCCTCTCCGCCAAGGATATGGTCGCGATTAGCTCGTGGAACGGAAAACCGATCGGCGACCGAATGCAGGTCAAGTTTTAGATGATCACGCGCACCTCCAGAGTTTTGCTGGTTTTGATATTGCTGATTGCCTCGTTAACCGCCAGCGTGGCGGACTCCGCCAAGGACAAGCTGGCGGCTGGCCGGATCGATGAAGCTATCACGGAATTGAACGGCCGTCTCTCTTCTGCTCCGGCGGACGCGGAATCGTCCAACCTGCTCTGCCGTGCTTACTTTGCGCTCGAAGATTGGGATCGTGCGGAATCCTCCTGCAGAAAAGCGGTCTCACTCGATCAAGGCAACGGCCGTTACCATCTTTGGATGGGGCGCGTTTACGGCGAAAAGGCCGATCGGGCAAATTTCATGTCTGCAGCGGGCCTGGCCGGAAAGACGCGCACTGAGTTCGAACGCGCAGTGCAGTTGAATCCGAAAGACGTTGAAGCACGGCTCGACCTGGCTGAGTTCTATATCGCAGCGCCCGGAATCGTCGGTGGAGGCGAACAGAAGGCCCGCGAGCAAGCCCAGTTCATCCGAACCTTGGACTCTGGCCGTGAGCATTGGATCTACGCCCGCATCGCCGAAAAGAAAAAAGATTCGGCTACCGCCGAACGGGAATATCACCAGTACATCGACCTTAGCAAGGGGGACGCGGAAGCATGGCTCAACCTCGCTCTTTTTCTCCGTCGCCAGAAGCGCTTCGACGAAATGGAGCAAGCCATCGTCAAGCTCAGCCAGGCGCCCAATCCGGAGCCGGATGTTCTGTGGGAAGCTTCCGGCATGTTGGAACGCGCCGGTCGCAGTTACCCCTTCGCCACCGAACTTCTAAATCGGTATCTCGCCTTGGGTCCGGTAGAAAAGGCACCTGCGTTCCAGGCCCATTATTTGCGGGGTGCGCTATTGGAAAAGCAAGGCGACAAAGCGGGAGCGGCGCGCGAGTACCGTGCATCCTTGTCGTTGGCCCGCAATTACGCCATCGCGCAGCAAGCGCTGCGTCGAGTTGCGCATGAATGAAGCGACTGAGTAAATCATGGGCTACCTCAGGCGATAAAGCCCGCGTCTGTATTCGGTCTTGAAGCCGTGCCCTACCCCAAAACATGCCCTGACCGAAACCATTGATTCCCTCCGTCCTGGCAAAGTTACTGCCCGTCTCGCTGGTGGCGCACTACAATTTGTGCGTGACCATGCAGAAGTGACGAGATGATGGGTAACGAGATGAAGGTGACAACATGAAACTCCGACGGCGGCGGTGCTTGCGTTCCACAAATCTGCTCGCGTTTGTTGCAGCCGTATTGATAATGATCGCAACGCGCGGCGAGGCGGAACCGCTGCCCCTCGAGCGCGCCATTCGGCTGGCGCTCGCACACAGCACGGCTTCGGCGATTGCGACTGCCGACGTCCAGCGAGCCTTTGCTTCCTACCGCGAAATTCGCAACAACTACCTGCCACAGATATTCGTCGGTTCGGGTCTCGGCTGGTCCTATGGATATCCCCTCAGCATCGAAGGATCCGCACCGGCACTGGCCAATGCCGTCGCACAGAGTACGGTTTTCAATCCGGCGCAGCGGCAGTTCCTGCATGCAGCGAAAATCGAATGGCATGCCTCTGAGTTTCAGGACAAAGACCAACGCAATGCCGTCATCCAGGACGTCGCTCTGACCTACGCCGAACTGGCAAAGTGGGAGGCGCGACTCCAGCGCCTGCAGCAGGACGAAGCCCAGGCGAAGCAAATGGAAGAAGCGGTGGCTCAGCGCTTGCACGAAGGCGTGGACAGCGCCGTGGACCTGAACAAAGCAAAACTAACCGCAGCACGCGTGCGCCTTCATCGTGCCGAGGCACGTGGCAATGCCGACGTCCTTCGGCGTCACCTCTCGACGCTGACCGGCTTGCCGGTCTCCTCCATCGAGCTCGCCCCCGAAACTATTCCGGCATTGCCGCCCGTCGCTGCGGAAGAAGATGTTTCGGAGAAAGCGATTGCCTTCAGTCCCGCTGTCAAGTTGGCCGAGCAACATTCGCTGGCGGAGGCGATGCGGGCTTCGGGCGAGCATCGCGCTCTATACCCTTCGATCGATTTCTCGGCGCAGTATGCGCGGTTTTCTACCTTCAATAACTACACCAAGTACTTTCCGCCACACACCTTTCAGGTGGACAACGCCACGATCGGCATCGCGCTGAAGATCCCACTCTTCAACGCCAGCCAGCGAGCCCGAGCCGACGCAGCCGAGGCCCTAGCCGTCAAAGCGAAGAAGCAAGCGGAAGCAGCTCGCAATCAGGTGGCTGAAGAAACCCTGAAACTACAGCGCGCCGCCGAGCAACTCGAGGCCGCACGCGAGGTGGCGGAGTTGGAATATCAACTGGCACAGTCGGGCCTCGAAGCGGCCCAAACCCGGGTCGACGCAAAGACCGGCACCTTGCACGAATTGGCCGATGCGCGAGTGCAAGCCGCCGAACGTTATTTGCTTTTCCAGGATGCCGATTTTGAATACCAGAGAATCCGGATGAACCTGCTGCGGGCTACCGGAGATTTGGAGAATTGGGCGTTGCCCAACCCCGCTCCAAAATGACGCTTCAAAACAGCTCATCCAGCCAGCGCCCGATTCTCGCGTCTTAATGCGCAAAAACGACGTTCGGCAAGGTTCTTTTGCGGTTTGACCCCCGCTAAGGCACACTTGGATAAGGATTTCCACGCTTTTCGCCCCGGGCGGAACGTACCAGAATGGTAGCGTCGACCGGGGTGTGTGCACGGGTAGAAGTGCTAAAATAGAGACTCCCAATATGCCATTAAAAACTCTGTTCTTGAATCCGCCTTCGTTTGAGAATTTCGATGGGGGCGCCGGTTCGCGCTGGCCCGCTACACGAGAGATCGAATCGTACTGGTATCCGGTCTGGCTCGCCTATCCGACCGGAATGCTGGAAGGCGCGCGCTTGCTGGACGCCCCGCCGCACCACATCACCGCGGAAGAAACGATTCGCACCTGCAAGGACTATGAATTGCTCGTGCTGTTCACGAGCACGCCGGGATTCCCCGGCGACGTCCGCATCGCCGAGGCCATCAAAGACAGCAATCCTCACATCAAAATCGCCTTCGTCGGACCCCACGTTAGCGTGCTGCCCGAGAAGTCTTTGATGGAAGCGAAGGTCATTGACGTAGCCTGCCGCAAGGAATTCGACTACTCCATCGTGGAATACGCGCAGGGCAAGCCGATCGAAGACATTCTCGGCATTTCATACCGCAAGAATGGACACGTTGTGCATAATCCCGACCGGCCGACCATCGAGAATCTCGACGCGCTGCCGCACGTGACCGACGTTTACCGGCGCGACTTGGATGTCCGCCGCTACAACGTGCCTTTCCTGCTCCACCCCTTTGTGTCGCTGTACACGACGCGCGGATGCCCCGCGCAGTGCACGTTCTGCCTCTGGCCCCAGACGCTCAGCGGACACCCGTGGCGCAAACGCTCCACTGACGACGTAGCGCGTGAAATGGCCAAGGCGAAAGATTACTGGCCGTACGTGAAGGAATTTTTCTTCGACGACGACACCTTCAACCTCCAGAAAGCCCGCACCGTCGAATTGTGCGCCAAGTTGAAACCGCTGGGTCTGACCTGGTCTTGCACTTCGCGAGTCACAACCGACTTCGAAACGCTCAAGGCCATGAAAGAAGCGGGATGCCGGCTCCTGATTGTGGGCTACGAATCGGGCGATCAACAGATTCTGAAGAACATCAAGAAAGGCGCAACCATCGAGCGCGCCCGACAGTTCACCAAGGATTGCCACAAACTCGGACTGGTGGTCCACGGAGATTTCATCCTAGGCCTGCCTGGAGAGACCCGCGAGACCATCAAGAACACGATCAAATTCGCGAAAGAACTCGACGTGGAGACGATTCAGGTTTCGGTGGCGCACGCTTTCCCTGGAACTGAACTGCACGAGTCCGCGATAAAGAATGGCTTCATGACCAGCGACACGAAAATGGTGGACGATGGCGGGCACCAGATGGTGCAGATCGAGTATCCGGGCCTGCCCGCGGCGGAAATTCTTGAGGCGGTCCATCACTTTTATGATGAATATTATTTCCGTCCCAAGGCTGCGTACCGCATTTTGAGGAAAGCGGTATTCGATAATTCCGAACGCAAGCGCCTGTACAAAGAAGCGCGGACCTTCCTTAAACTGCGCGCGCAGCGCCACAAGTGGGTCAAGGAAAACCGCAAGGAAGAAGCGCCTGCCCCGGAACCAGCCAAAGCCTAAGTGGAGAGACGGGCGCCTCGCGAGCCTGCCCTGAGCGGAGTCGAAGGGTCCACCAGTCATCCAGCCGGGCGGGGACGCCCGGCGCTCCACCGACACGGAGTCAGATTCCTAAGTGACATTTCGAAAATATCTAGTCTTGGCGGGAATCACCGTATTCAGCACTGCGGGTGATTCCCTGCTGGCTCGCGGCATGAAAGATCTCGGCGGCTTTTCCCTCCACAACCTTTCCGGTCTGCTGCTAGCCATCCTCAATCCCTGGGTAGCAATGGGAATCCTTTTCCTGCTGACCTTCTTCGCCTGTTACATGTCGGCTCTGTCGTGGGCAGACCTCACCTATGTGCTGCCGGCCACCTCGCTCGCCTATGTGCTCGTCGCTTTGATTGGCCACTTCCGTCTGCATGAAGTAATCTCGTCCACGCGCTGGCTTGGGATTGCGCTCATCGCCACCGGCGTGGGCTTCGTGGCCGCTGGCCCATCGGTTACGCCCGGCCACCACCGCGAGAGTTCCCCGGACGTTTCACACGACAGTGTTTCCGTAGGGGTGAAACCGTGAAAGACCTCTACGCCTGGTCCGCGATCGGACTCATCGTTCTGGCTTCCACCACTGGGGACGTGCTGCTCTCCTACTCCATGAAGCGGGTGGGGCACGTCGGTGAACTCTGGAAGCGGCGCGGGGTCTTGGCAGTGGTTGGGCGCGTGCTGGCAACGCCCACGTTTGGTCTCGGCTTGATGGCGATGGCGGTCGCGTTCTACAGCCTGCTCTTCGGCCTCTCGTGGGGGAATCTTAGTTTGGTCGTGCCCGCTTCCGCCTCGCTCACCTTTGTGTCGAATGCGGTCGCTGCGCGCATATTTCTACACGAGCGCGTGGGGCGCCGGCGTTGGATTGCGGCTTTGCTGGTTGCGGGCGGCGTTGTGTTAATGGCGGTCTGAATTGCACTAGCGGAATAAACGGACAGGGGTCACAAGCGGTTGCGCTTCCTTGCCCGGATCACCGCCGGCGGAAGGAACTTCATCCGTTTCCGAACTCTCCGCGGGCACGAGTCCCTCCAAAGAACGAAGCCGCTTTCTCCACATCGCCGCCAGAAGTTTTCCGCTCTCCAGTTGCTTGCGGAATGATTCCGATTCCGCGTCCCGGCGTGCAGCTTTGAGCTGGTTTATGAGCGCCTGCAACCTCGCCAACTCCGCGACCAGATCCGCGAGCAGGTCTTTTCCGCCCCTACTTAAATAAATGAACTGTATTCCGGCTTCCGAATTGCCGTGAATTCCCCGCACCTCACCGACCGCCCGGAACGAAGAAGAATTGACGTGCACGACGATCTCAGCACGCGCGCCGCGTTCAATCGGCACGGGGGTGTCGACGCAACAGCCGCCCAGGCTCAGGTCGAGAAGCTTCCCCGAAAGAAAAAGGCCGTTGGATGGGAGGAGACTGATCTTCGCGACACCTCCACAACTGAATCGGGGGTTACGGGGGCGAACGTCGTCTCCGTTGGTATTCTCAGCCATGTGTATTAGATCGTCTGTCGAGCGATGATTCTTGAGATGGCATCAAGGTAACGCAGGATTGCAAACCGAAGTAATCGAGGTCGAGATATGTCTCATCCAAACAGCTTCATCAATCCACTCGGAGCCAGATCGGGGACGAGAAAGCTGGCGCTTTTGCCGCCGGCGAACCGCGCCAGTGCTTCCGCCGCAAGATACCCGCTGCGAACCGCGCCCTCCATGGTGGCCGGCCAACCGGTCGCCGTCCAATCGCCGGCCAGAAAGACTCGCGGCCATGCCGTCTCTGCCTTGGGTCGGTACTGGTCGATTCCCGGGCGGGGCGAATACGTCGCGTGCACTTCCTTGATCACCGTCGATTTGAGCAGTTTCGCTTCGCACGCATCGGGAAAAAACTCTTCCGCTTCTTTCATCGCCATCTCGACAATCTCTGATTTCGATTTTTCAACCAGGCTCCGGGAGCAGCTTACAACCAGCTCTACGTAGCTGCCGCGGCCGTTCTCGCGATCTTCGTCGTTACGGGCGTCGTTGTTACGAACATCAATCAGCCGCGATTTGTGAAACATCCACTGGATCGTGCGGTCGAGCAGCACGGCGTGATCAAGGTCGCTGATTTGGCGATCGAACCAGAGATGGATGCCGGTGATCGGTGACGTCGAGAACTGGCCGAGCGCCGCGGCCAAAGGCACAGCCGACGGAGCATCGGGTAAGATGCGTCCCAGAACATCAAAAGGCACAGCCAGAAGCAGATAGTCGAATTTCTGTTCCTGCCCATTCGTCGTTACAGTTACCTCTGAGGTCTCCGCTCGAAACGACTCCACACCCGCACGAAACTGTATCTCTCCACTACGGGCTCGGATGTAGTCTCCGGTCTGGCTGTAAAGGTCGGTGAGCGGCACGGTTGGAATTCCCATGAGCCCGGCCGCGGTCGACTTAAGAAACGACTCGCGCACCACTTGAGCAGCATAAGGGACGGAGACCTGATCAAGATCTTCGTTCAAGGCGCTGACCAGAATTGTCTTCCAGAAACGCTCGATAGCTCGCGCCGTTTGTCCGTGCCGTTTGAGCCAGTCGAGAAACGACTCCCCCCGATCCGGCGGAATGGAAGGAGCGAGCGCCACCATAGCGCGGCTGATGGCCATCTTGTCGCGAAAACTCAAACAGTCCGCTCGCAAGAATGCCGGAGCAGTATGCAGCGGAGCTGGCAGCACTGACGGGGCGATCACGGAAGCGCGTCCTCCGGGCTCGAGGAACGTCAGCTTCTCATACCAGCGAATTTTGTCCTGAACTCCCGCACGCCGATAGAAATCGAGCAGGTTGGTGCAGCAGCCGAGCAGCACATGCTGACAATTGTCGACAATTTCGCCGGTGCCGGGATGCTGATAAGACGAGGCGCGCCCGCCGAGATAAGGGCGGCGCTCAAACAGAGTCACGCGAAACCCGGCTTCGGCGAGGGCGCATCCCGCGGAAAGGCCGGCCAACCCGCCTCCGGCTATAGCGACTGTAGGGAGCTTTGTCGTGTTCGGATGAGTCGAGTTAGTTTCGATCGAAGGCGGCATCACACCAGACGCTTCAGGATTCCTTTTCCCAGGACGGTGAGCTTTTCGCGAACCGTTAACCGGACGCGCTCACCGAAGACGTCGTACTGGTTCGAAGCAATCTTTTCTAGCAGCCGGCGATAGATAGTAATCAGTACCCACAGGGCGGGCTGACTGTCTTCATTTACCATCGGGATCAGCTCATCTCCGGCCCGGTAGCATTCGCGAGCGCGATCGGCCTCCATCGCCAGGAGCGGGCGGATGCGGGCGACATCAACATTCGGCACTGCGAGATCGGCGGCCGCGAGACCGCACTGCGCCAAGTCATCTTGCGGAAAATAAACCCGGCCCATGGCGACGTCTTCTTTGACGTCTCGAATAATATTTGTAAGCTGAAATGCCAGACCGCAGCGCTCGGCCAGCGGCTCCGCAGCGGGATCGTGATATCCGAAAATTTTGATGCACACTAATCCAACGACCGATGCGACCCCGTAGCAGTACTGGCGCAATTCTTCAAAAGTCTGGTAACGCACGGCCAACTCCGTACCGGCAGAGGGCTCTGGCTGAGCATAATCGAGATCGGCAGCCGTTCCGTAGGCTAGCTGGTCGAGAAGCCCAATCGGAATCTGGTACGCGCGCTGCGCATCGGTCAGCGCCAGTAGCACCGGATCATCGGTGGGCTGTGCCGCCAATGCCCGGTGAACTTTGTCCAGCCATTCCGCCAGCTTGTTATGACGATCATCGGGGCTGAGCGTGTTGTCGTCGGCGATGTCGTCGCACCGCCGCATGAAGGCGTACACCGCGCTCAACGCATTGCGCTTCCGGCGTGGAAGTACAACAAAAGCGTAGTAGAAGTTTTTTGCGGCCGTGCGGGCGATACTCCGGCAGACGGAGTACGCCATATCGAGCTGCGAAGCGGTCGGTGCAAACTGCGCGGGCGCATTTCCCACGGCGGTGCTCAAAGTTGCTTCTCCCGCGGCTTCCCCAGCAGCTTCCCCAGCGCGGCACGAGCGACCAGAGCCAGTTTCCGGGCTTTCGAGATTGCGGGACGCCTGCCGAGCACCGCATAGTTTTGGCGCTCGATTGCGTTCAGAATTTCCTGGCCGCCGCGGCTGAAGAGTTCGATGTCAGTGGCCAGGGTGCGGTCGACTTTCGCGATCAGCGGCAAGCCTTGCGTGAACCATTCCCGCGCACGTTCGACTTCAAATCGCATCATCTCGCAGAATGCGGAAGTGTTTTCGCCGTCACGTATCATTTGTTCGCCTACGCCGAAGTGGCGCAGATCTTCGAGCGGAAGATAAATTCGTCCTTTGGCAAAGTCCGCGCTTACGTCTTGCCAGAAGTTCGCGAGTTGCAGCGCGGTACAGGTGTAGTCGGAAAGCAACTGGCGCTCGGAATCGCTGTATCCGCAGAGGTACAGCACCAGATGCCCCACCGGATTCGCCGAACGCCGGCAGTAGCCGAGCAGATCGTTAAACGTTTCGTAGCGGGTGATACTTTGGTCCTGCCGGAAAGCGGTCAACAGATCTGCGAATTCATGTTTCGGAATTTCGAACTTGCGCACGGTCTCGGCCAGCGCGACAAATACGGGATGCCGCGGCCGAGTATGATGACCGTCGTAGCACGCGTTTAACTCTGTCTCCCACTGATCGAGTAACTGCAGAGACGCGGCTGTATCGCCCACCTCGTCACCCAGATCGTCCGAGATGCGGCAATACGCATAGACATTGAAGAAATGCTGGCGCAGCGGTACCGGGAGAAACCAGGACGCGACCGAAAAATTCTCGTAATGCGAGCGCGCCAGGCGGCGGCAATATTCGCGCGCGTCCGCTTCCGAAGGCGCATGGTCCGGGATGGCGTACTCCGGCGGCAGCGCACTCCAGGCGGAGGAGAGCGGCGCAGTCGGGGAATCGCTGGTCGCAGTCGTCATCAAAAATTCCAGCCAACAAAAATCTTAACCACAGAGGACACAGAGGTCACAGGCTAACACCTTCACAGAGACATAATGAATACCGTCTTATTATTGCTTTTGGAGCGCCGGGCGGGCGCCCGTCCTCCACATTATGACTTACCGCTAGTGACCCGGGATGATCGCAGTCTTGATATCCCCGTTGCGGTTCAGCATGTGGCGCAGCACGTCGTGCAAACGCGACAGTGGAGCTTCGCCGGTAATGTAGTCGGTGCCGCGAACTTTCTTCTCGGCAATCAAACCGAAGGCCCGGCGCACCGTCTCCGGAGTGTGATGGAAAGTCGCTTTCAATGTGATTTCTGAGTAGTGCAAGCGATTGGTGTCTAGCTGCACCTTGGTTCCGGAAGCGCATCCGCCGAAAAAATTTACCGTGCCGCCCTTGCGGACCATCTGCACGGCCCACTCCCAGGCTTCCGGGCGGCCCACCGCTTCAATCGCCACATCGGCGCCGCGTCTCTCCGGACTCAACTGGCGCACCGCCTCTACGGGATCGTTCACCTTTGTAATCTGCACTACCTCGTGCGCGCCTTTTTTGCGCGCGAGGGCGACCTGCGAATCGCGCTTGACGACTGCGATCACATTGCATCCGATTGCTTTCGCCACCTGGACAAACATCAGGCCAATCGGTCCGCCGCCAATGACCGCCACGGTGTCGCCGATCTCGACTCCAGTTTCATGCAGGCCGCGGAGAACGCAGGCCAGCGGCTCGGTCATCGCGGCATCTTCGAAGCTCACATTCGAAGGCACAACAAGCATATTGGCTTCCACAATGCGCCGCGGAATC
The DNA here is from genome assembly GCA_963789205.1 of uncultured Acidobacteriaceae bacterium. Lineage (GTDB taxonomy): Bacteria > Acidobacteriota > Terriglobia > Terriglobales > Acidobacteriaceae > Acidiflorens. The sequence continues at coordinate 405,642 of CAWBJV010000001.1, read as the reverse complement.
CGGATGTACTCGGCATAGGCGCCATTGTTGAACAGTAGATCCTCGCAGAGGTTTAACTGGTGCTTTGAGCAATAGAAACACATGCCGCAGGGAGCGGAGTTGAGCGCGACCACGCGCATGCCCTTCTTGAAGCCGCGCACGCCCTCTCCGACTTCCTCGACCGTGCCGGCGAGTTCATGCCCGAACAGCGCGGGTGGCACAATCATGCGGGCATGATAGCCGCGCTGATACACCTTCAAATCCGTGCCGCACGTGAGCGCCACATGGACTTTTACCAGAACTTCGCCGTCGCCCACGCGCGGGATCGGCACTCTTTCAATCTTGATGTCTTCTTTGCCGTAGAGGACGGCAGCCGTCATCTTGCCATTCACAGTTGATGTCCTTCCCACGTACTACCCGGCTGGATGACAATCTTCATCGAGTCCGGTTGAGGATGGGCAGCCAGATTCAGCGCTTCCACACTGCTTTCCAGCGGGAAACGGTGGCTGATAAGCCGTTCCAGATCCATTTCACGGTTCATGACAAACCGCACCGACTCCTCCTGCAATTCGACCGAAGCACTGTAGGATCCCAGCAAAGCCTTTTCGTCCACGCACACTGCCGCCGGATCGATCGTCGCCTCGCCGCGCACAGTCTGGGCAAACAGCAACACACGACCTCCCGGACGGGTAGCATCCATGGCAGGCCGGATCATGCCGTTTCCGCCAACTGCCAAAATCACAGCGTCAGCCCCTCGCCCTTCCGTCATTTCACGCACAGCTTTTCCGGCGTCAGCCTTGGAAGCGTCGATTGTCAGATTGAGGCCGAAGCTATTAGCTATTGTAAGCCTCGCCGGATGCAAATCGGAAGTAATCACCCGAGCCCCCGCCCGCTTCGCCAGCGTCGCAAGGATGATGCCTATTGGCCCCTGCCCAATCACCAGCACGGTCTCCCCCGCTTCCAGACGAAGGGTCTCAATACCTTTGATGCAGGTATTCACCGGCTCGACAAAACATGCCTGCTCGAAGCTGATGCCGTCCGTAATGCGCACCGTCCCCTTCTCGACAATCCAGTCCATCACCCGGACATATTCCGCAAATCCGCCACCCGATGGCTCGAACCCGGCCGTGCAACCAACCTGCTTATAGGTGGCACATTGCGCGAAAGTCTTCTGGCGGCAGTAATAACATTCTCCGCACGGGATATGATGAAACATCACCACGCGTTCGCCGACGCTGAACTTTCGAACGCCATCCCCCACTTTCGCAACGACACCAGAAGTCTCGTGCCCAAAAATGCGCGGGGCTGAGTGCGAGCCAGTTGCGACCTTCTTGAGATCAGTTCCGCATATCCCACAAGTGTGGACTCGAACCAGAATCTCCCCGGCGCCGATCTCAGGCACCGGCACTTCTTCCAGGCGGACGTCGTTCACACCGCGATATACCGCGGCCCTCATCGTGAAAGGAAGCGTGCGCCTTTCGCTTTCGAATGTTTTATCAACCGTCAATGTTGTCGATGATCGAGCAATTGCCATAGCAGATTCTTGGCGCTGCACCTATTGCCGTTGTTTAGCCCCAGTATGTACCTCAGGGCCGACAAACGTATGTCCGCTAGCAGACTTTGGTCCAACTCTTGTTGGATTCGGCGCGTCAGGCAAAGCCTCACGATCGTGAGCCTCACGGCCGAGGTAGCTGGTAAGGGCCTCGCTAAGGGCGCGGCTGGCCTTGGCACTATTCCGCGCCAGCGCAATCGTCGCGCGCCACAGCCCCGGACGCAGCGCCACATGGCACGCGAATCGGACGGACTGAAACCTTCCGTCAGCTGCCACAAAGCGATCCACTGCCGGCAGGTTGAAATCGGCGGCGTCGGAGATGACCTTCAAAGCTCCGAACTCGACTCCCCGCGCCTGCGCGCCTTGCGCAACGGCTGCAGCTTCCATGTCCACCGCACTCGCGCCATAAGCTTTTCCGAATCGAATTTTCTGCTCCTTGCCAGCCACGGTCGAGGAACTCACTAATATTCCCTCACCCGACCCAACGTCTGTTCGGACGCCGTCGGCAGCATTGATCACTGTGCGCGGCTCAAAAACATGCCCGACCTGCAGCGACGCATCCAGCGCTCCGGCAAAACCCACTGAGATCACTCGCGCCGGGTTCACTTCCCGAATCACCGCCTCGGTAGCGCGGCGCGCGGCTTCCGCTCCAATTCCACCGCATACGAGAGTTGCTTCGCCGTTTTCAAAAAGTCGATATCGCCGTCCGCCGTGTTCCAGAGTTCTAACATTAGTCCTGGCCTTCCAGCTCCGGATCAGCGGCGCCACCTCGCGCTCCATAGCGGCTATGACGGCAATCTTAGACATAAATGCTAGACATACCCGTTGCCCCGGAACCAGTCCACTGAGCGGCGCAATGCTCCATCGACTGGAACCATCCGCCAGCCCAGTTCCCGTTCCGCTTTCGCCGAGCTAACAAACATCATCTTGCGTCCCATGCGCACCGCGTCAATCGTCGCGCGCGGCTCGCGACCTAGCAACCGGCCCGTCACCATCTCGTCGACGACTCCGGCCGCGAACGCGAACACGTAAGGCAGTTTCAATGTCGGCGACTTCAACCCCGTGATCGCAGCCAGCCGGTCCAGAATCTGTTTCAGCGTTAAATTCTCTCCGCCGAGAATGTAGCGTTCGCCCGATCTTCCCTTCTCCAGCGCCTGGACATGACCGCGGGCGCACTCGGTCGCATCCACCAGGTTCAAGCCCGTTTCCACGTATGCCGGGAATTTTCGCTTCAAGAAATCCAAGACGATTCGCCCTGTCGGAGTCGGCTTGATATCGCGCTCGCCGATCGGTGTCGTAGGATTCACAATCACCAAGTCGACTCCAGATCTCGCGGCCTCGACCGCTACTTGCTCCGCCATGAACTTCGAGCGCTTATAGTGCCCGATCATGTCTGCCAGCGACACCGGACTCTCTTCATCCGCCACCGTGCTCGTGCGGGGACGGACGCCCTCGCTGGTCCAAGCGTGGTTCGAGGTAAAGCCCATGGTCGCGACACTCGATGTGTACACCACGCGCCGCACACCCTGCTTCCGCGCAGCTTCAACCAAGGAACGCGTACCCTCAACATTCGAGCGATACATCTCCTCAGGATCGCGCACCCACAGCCGGTAGTCCGCCGCAACGTGAAAGACGACGTCGCAACCGGAAAGCGCCTGCGAAATCGAAGCCGCGTCGCGCAGGTCGCCCACTACTCGATCAGCATTCTTCAGCTCGTCGTCATTAAGGTTGCGCAGATCGCTGGTCGGCCGCACCAGAAGCCGCAACTCGGCTCCATGTTCCGCCAGGACGCGCGCAACATGACTGCCTAAGAATCCCGTGGCGCCGGTGACAAAAGCCAGCATTTAGCAGTTAGCATTTAGCACTTAGTTTGACCGGGGTTAGCTAAAGGCTAAATGCTAAGTGCTAACTGCTGCCCTTCTCCGCCATCACCTTCGAGTAGGTCGTGAGCGCAATCAGCGGAAAATACTCGCTGTACAGGTGATATTTAAGATAGAACACGCGCGGGAAGCCGGTCCCGGTGAAGAACGCCTCGTCCCACGAACCGTCTTTGCTTTGCGTGCGCAAAAGATATGCCATGCCGCGGGCCACGCACTCGCTGCGCGTGTCGCCTACGGCCAGCAATCCCATGATGGCCCATGCCGTCTGCGAAGCCGTGCTATCGCCTGTGCCGCGAAGGTTCGGATCGTCATAGGATCCCACCGTCTCGCCCCAGCCACCATCGGCGTTCTGGACTGATCGCATCCACTCCGCCGCTTGCTGAACCATGGGGTCGTTGCGATCCACGTTCATCGCTTCCAGGCCGCGCAACACCTGCATCGTGCCGTAGATATAATTCACGCCCCAGCGCCCGAACCAGCTTCCATCGGGCTCCTGCTGCTTGCGAATAAACTTGATCGCCCGCTTCACTGCCGGATGGTTCTGGTCGTAACCGTAGGTCGCAAGACACTCGAGGATGCGGCCGGTGATATCGACAGTTGCGGGATCAAGCATTGCGTTGTGATCGGCAAAAGGCACGTACTGGAACACCATCCGGTCGTTGTCCTTGTCGAACGACGCCCAGCCTCCGTCCTTACACTGCATCGACAGGATCCAATCAATCGCGCGTTGCACCGACTCCGTCTGATAGCGCCCGTTCGGATGCTCGACCCGGCTCAGCGCCAGGCAGACCATGGCGCTGTCGTCCACGTCGGGATAGAACTCATTGTTGAACTCGAAGTACCAGCCGCCGGGTTCGCCTTTCGGGTTCTTGATCTTCCAGTCTCCAGGCTTGCGCACCTGCTTCTGCAGAATCCAGTCGGCGCACTGCACCAGCCGCGGATCGGTCGCCGGAACTCCGGCCTCGCCCATGGCAAACAGTGCGTAGGCCGTATCCCACACCGGAGACATGCAGGGCTGCATGCGGAAAGTGTCGCCCTCTTCGATCCCCAGCTTCTCGAACTCGTCCATCGCGCGGATAAACTGCGGATCGTCCACCGAATATCCAAGGCAGCGCAGCGCGATGATGGCGTTCATCATCGAGGGATAGATCGCTCCCAGGCCGTCGCTCATCTCGAAGCGCTCCAGCATCCACTTCTCAGCCTTCCTGAGAGCAAGCGAACGCAGCGGGCGTATGTGCACACGCTCGAACCAGTGCGTCATGCGGTCCAGGCATAAGAAAAAATTCCGCCACGAAATCCGTCTCTTGGACCAATGCAGATGCATGCGCGACTTGTCGCGCCCGCCGACAAAAAGTTCTTCCACTCCCAGTTCGTCGGGAATTTTCTTGAACGGCTTCTTCGCGTAGCAGATCGAAAGCGGCACCAGGATGGCGCGCGACCATGAAGAAATTTCGTAGATATTGAACCAGAACCAGTTGGGAAACAGCACAATCTCCGGCGGAATCGCCGGCACCGCATCGTAATCGTACTGCCCAAAGAAACAGAGATATATCTTGGTAAATGTATTGACTTCGGTGACGCCGCCCATTTCAAGAATCTTCTTTCGGGCGCGCGCCAACGCGGGATGATCCGCCGTGAAGCCAGCCAGCTTTAGCCCGAAGTAAGCTTTCACCGAGGCGCTGATGTTTGAAGGACCGCCGGCGTAGATGCTCCAGCCGCCGTCTTCATTCTGGTGGTTCAGAATGTAGCGAGCAGCCTTGTCAAAGCGCCCCTGGCTGCCGGTGCCGAGCAGGGTATGCAGCAGGATGTAATCGGATTCGAGGCTGGTATCGGCTTCCAGCTCGCCGCACCAGTAACCTTCTTCGTGCTGCTGCGAGAAAAGATACTTGCGAGCCGCATCGACGGCGACCGCGACCCGGCTCCCCAGGTCGTCAATCTTTCCGAATCGCATCTGCGGCGCAGAGGCCGAACCTGGAGCAGAACTTTGATTCGAACTTTGAGGCGAACTTTGTGACGAACTTTTAGCTGAACTTTGAGACGAACTATGCGCCGATCTATAAGGGGAGGATTCTTCCATCATGTCTCCGCTATGACTCCAGGGCGATGGCCGGTGCCGCCGCAATCGTCGCTACGATCTCCGGCGGCAACCCAAAGCGAACATTCTCCGGCATGATTTCCAACTCCTGCACGTCGCCAAAGCCCTTTCCCGCCAGGTACTCAACCACTTCCTGCACCAGATGTTCGGGAGCCGATGCTCCTGCGGTCAGGGCAACGGTCTTTACGCCGTTCAACCATTTCGGCTGGATATTTCGGCAGTCATCAATTAGATGCGCCTCGGTGCCCAGACTTCGAGCAACTTCCACCAGCCGTTTGGAATTTGAACTATTGTCGGAGCCAACCACCAGCAGCAAATCGGCGTCGGAGGCCACGTGCTTCACGGCAACCTGCCGGTTTTCCGTGGCATAGCAGATGTCTTGAGCCGCCGGACCCTGAATGTTCGGAAACCGCTTGCGCAGCGCGGCGATAATGTCGCGCGTCTCATCGAGGGAGAGCGTCGTCTGCGTCAGGTACGCCACGCGGTTGGGATCGGGCAACGTCACCGACGCTACTTCCTCCGGCGACCCGACCACCTGAGTCACAGCAGGCGCCTCGCCGAGCGTACCAATCACTTCGTCATGATCGCGATGGCCGATCAGAATGAGCGAATAGCCTTCCTTCGCGAACTTCACCGCCTCCACATGCACCTTGGTGACCAGCGGACACGTAGCATCAATCACGCGCAGCTTCCGCAATTTGCTCGCCTCGCGCACCTCCGGAGAGACGCCGTGCGCGCTGTAGATAACGCGCTCGCCCTCGGGCACTTCGTCAACGCTATCGACAAAAATTGCGCCCTTCTGTTGCAGTTCCTCAACTACGAAGCGGTTGTGGACGATTTCCTTGCGCACATAAATCGGCCGCCCAAACGCCTCCAGCGCAATCCGGACAATATCGATCGCCCGCACCACCCCAGCGCAGAATCCGCGCGGCTTCAATAGCAGTAAGGTCTTCGCGTGTAAATTCCCAGTCTCAGACAAGTCGATCCCTCATCCACTAGGGTACACTTTTTCATGGAAAAAGATGCTTTAAGGGTATCGAAAGATGCACCCTCAGGTCAATGTAAGCCTTTGAGGATGTGAGGATTAGCAGCGGGTGGGGAAAACTGGCAGGTGAACGGGATGGGTCGCCCATTAACAGCCTGCACCATCGAGACAAGCCCCGGAGGGGCGTCCGAGCTTAGCCCAGCGCTTTAGCGCTGGGAACATAGCCAAATGGATTCAAGTCCCGGCGGGACGACCGAGTTCTCACCCATTCGCCCGAATCATCTGCTCCGCATGCTTCCGCGAAGTCTCGGTCAGCTTCGCCCCCGACAGCATGCGCGCCACTTCTTCAGTGCGCTCTTCGCCTGTAATCTGGCGGACCGTGGTCTTCGCCCGTCCTCCAGCTTCGCGCTTTTCGATCACGAAGTGATGATCAGCGAAGGTTGCGATCTGCGGCAGGTGGGTGACGCAGAGCACCTGGTTGCCTTTGGATAGCGCCTTCAATTTCTTGCCCACAGCCTCGGCCGCGCGCCCTCCGATGCCGGTATCAATCTCGTCGAATACTAAAGTGCGCTGCGCGGCCGCCGACTTCTTTTTTCCCGCCGGATTCGTCCCCGCTTCGATGCTCGCCTTCAGCGCCAACATGACGCGCGAAAGTTCGCCGCCAGAGGCGATCTGATCGAGCGGGCGCATCGCCTCGCCCGCATTGGTCGTAATCCGATAGATCACCTGATTGATGCCCGAAGAAGTCCAATGCTCCTCGCCGTCATTCTCGTCCACCGCGATGCGAAAACTGGCGCGCATGGCGAGATCGTTAATCTCGGCCTCGACCAGCTTCTCTAACTTCTTCCCCGCCTCGAGCCGCTTCCGAGAAACGGAGCGGGCAGCTTTGCGATAGTCGTCACCGGCCAAAGCCAGTTGGCCTCTCAGTTCAAGTAACACTTGATCTTTATTCTCCATCTCCGACAATTTGCGGCGGACGTCCTCGCCGAAAGCAATGGCCTGATCCAACGTCGGCCCGTACTTGCGCTTCAGACGATCCAGCAGAGCCAGCCGTTCTTCGATCTCAGCAAGGCGCTCTGGCGAAGCCTGAATTCCGCCCGCATAATCGCGCAACGTAGCTCCCACATCCTCGACGCTGATACGCGCCGACTCGAGCGCCGCGAGCGCTTCCTGAAACTTCGGCTCATAACGAGCCAGTTCTTCCAGATGTTTCTGCGCAGCGCGCAGACTCGACGAAGTGGAAGCATTGCCTTCATACAGCAGGTCGAAGGCATTGATAGCCGCGCCGTAAATTTTCTCGGCATTGGCCAAAACGCGCTTCTCAGCTTCAAGTTGCTCATCTTCTTGAGCACCATCGCCCGCCCGCAGACGCGCCTCTTCGATTTCGCGGGATTGGAAGTTCCACAGGTCCAGAAGCCGCATGCGATCCTGCTCGTCCTGTTCGAGGTCGGCGATGCGTCCGCGAATCTGCTTCCGGTGTGCAAATGCGGCGGCCACGTCCTTCAGCTCGATGCCGGCGTAAGCATCGAGCAGCTCCTGCCGCGCCGCGGCGTCGAAGTTTACGATGGATTCATTCTGCGCGTGGATCACCGCCAGGTGCGGCGCAATCTGCTTCAGCACCGCCACGGTCGCTGGCTGATTGTTGATGAAGACCCGCCCCTTGCCGCCGGGAGCAATCTCGCGCCGCAGGATTAGCGAGCCATTCTCTCCGTCCAGGCCGTTCGTCTCGAGGATCCCTTCGATGGAACGCGCAGCCGCTCCTTCGCTCTCAAACACCGCCGCGACCACAGCCCGCTCCGCGCCCGTGCGGATCACCTCTGTGGATGCCTTTTCCCCCAGCAGCAATCCCAGCGCGTCAATCAGAATCGACTTCCCCGCCCCGGTCTCGCCAGTCAGAAGATTCAGACCAGCCGCGAATTCGATCACGACATTGTCGATGACCGCGTAATTTTCAAGTCGAAGTTCGGCCAGCACAAGGGTCCTGCGATTTTACGTGTGGCGCGGACGCCCTCGTCCGCGGCCTTTGAACTTTATTTACGATGAACTGTAATTTACGCGCAAATGTACGCGCAGCATAGTACGAATTGATCGGGTCATCTAACCATCGGGCCATCGAAGGTCAAAAGCCTTTGACTCTCAATGACCCGATGGCCCGATCACCCGATGACCCGATCAATACGCATTGACCGATACGATACCCCGCCCAATCACCCAGCCCCCCTGGTCTATAATCTTGAACAGGGTTCTCCCTAAACCGATGCATCTTCCTTCCGTCCTCCTCTTGTTTGTCGGCGGCGAAATCGTTGATCTCGTCCTTCAGACCGGTCCGGTCGCCAAGACCGTGCTTCTCCTGCTCATCGCGTTCAGCGTGCTCTCCTGGGCCGTGATTCTATCCAAGTGGCGGCTGATCCGCCGCGCGCGCGGGCAGAGCGGACGCTTCGTCCGCGCTTTCCGCAAAGCACAGCGCCTACAGGACATTGCCTCGGTTGCCGATCAGTTCCGTCCCAGCCCGCTGGTTGGCGTGTTTGAAGGCGCAGTCGAGGAGTTCAAACGCCAGATGGGAATGACGGGTAGTATCCACAACGTCGTCGCCATTCAGCGGGCCATGCAGGTCGCATCTTCAGAAGAGATCACCCGCCTCGAACGCAATGTCCCATGGCTGGCGATTACGGGTGCCGTGACGCCGTTTATTGGACTGTTCGGAACCGTCTGGGGAATTATCGACGCATTTCACGGATTGGGCACGGCTGGCGCGGCGACTCTGCGCGCGGTCGCTCCAGGAATTTCTGAAGCTCTGATAACCACCGCCGCCGGTCTGGCGGCAGCCATCCCGGCCGTGATCGCCTACAACCTCATCATTGGCTCCATCCGTGAAATGGCCTCGCGTAACGACGACTTCACCCTGGAGATGCTCAACCTGGTCGAGCGCCAGCAGGCGACGCCGGTCGCCGAGGTGCGGCGCTAATGGCCTTCACCTCCACCAACGGACGCACCCAGACCGCGCTTGCCGACATCAACGTCACGCCTCTGGTGGATGTTGTCCTCGTGCTGCTTATTATTTTTATGGTGACCGCGCCGATATTGCAGTCCGGGATCGAAGTCAACGTCCCCCACACGCGCACCGTCAAAGAGGTCACAGAAGAGCGCCTCGTGATCAGCATCGACAAGTCGCAGAAAGTTTTTCTCGGCAATGATCCCATCAACATCAACCAGATTGGAGCGCGCCTGAGACAAAAGATTCGCGATCCGCAACACCAGTCGATCTATTTGCGCTCCGATGAAGATGTCCCGTTTGGCGCCTTCGCCACCGTGATGGACGCCATCAAACAGTCGGGCATCAGCAACGTGAGCATAGTTACGCAGCCGATGGATGCCCGCGGCGGCCGTCACTGATACTGATACTGATACTGATACTGATATCGATACTGATATCGACATGTACGACATTGATATCTATTCCGAGCACAGCCAGTTGCGCCGGCCTTTGGCCTGGTCGCTCGGACTGCATCTGGCATTCGCGGCGTTCGTCATGGCTTATGCGGTGTTTGTAAGCGGCATGCGAGGCACAGGCTGGGGCAGCGGCGGAGGCGGCGAAGCCATGGGAGCGACGCTGGTGAGCGCAATTCCCTTACCCGCCAATCCCGCCGAGACAACTAATGTGCTGGCAACGGAATCAAAAGGTCTCGCCAAGTCGCAGCCCACAGTTCAAGAGAAGGAACCGGAGGCGATTCCGATTCCCGACAAAAACACTAAAACAAAAATAAAACCCGCTCCCGTTCAGACTGCGACCAAGCGCAAGCCCGAACCACAGCAGCCTGAGTCCAATCAGATTCCGTATGGCGAGGGCGGTCCGGTCAGCGGGCCTTACACGATGACTGCGGGCGGCGCGAAGGGCGGATTTGGATTCACTGGAAACGGCGGCGATTTCGGCAGCCGCTACTCCTGGTACGTGCAAGCCGTGCAACGGAAGGTCACGGAAAACTGGCTGAAGTATGAAGTCGACCCGCGGATCAGCGAGGCGAAACGAGTCTATCTAACTTTTGATATTTCACGCGATGGGCACCCGTCGAACGTTCAGGTCGAGCAGTCGAGCGGCGTGCCATCGCTCGACCGCTCGGCGGCCCAGGCGCTTCAGCGCATTGATACATTCGGCCCGCTGCCGCAGGATTATTCGGGAAGCAAAGTGTCGGTAGAGTTCTGGTTCGATTACAAGCGGTAAGAGTCAGTCGCTAGTCGTTGGTCGTTAGTCGATGGTCGTTCGCAAGATTTTGCCAACGACTAACGACCACCGACTAACGACCATACACGGAGCACAAAATTGAGTAACTCGGTTCGCGTCATCCGTCATCATGTTTTGATCACCAGTGCCTTGTTGTTCCTGTTGGCAACGACCGGCACGGCGCAGGACTGGATTCGCACCGGCACTGGTCTGGGCGTCGAGAAAGTGCGCCTTGCCGCATCCGACTTCAAGCCCTCGACAAACGACGCCAAAAACACCGAACTGCTGAAGACATTCAACGACGTGCTCTGGAACGACCTCGACAACGCCGGAATTTTCGATCTCGTCTCGAAGAGTTTTTATCCGCTGCAGGAGCCGGGGCAGCCGTCGGAGGTTAATTTCCCGACGTGGAATTCCCCGCCCCCGAACACCTCCATGCTCGCTTTCGGCAACCTGGGTGTCGCTTCCGGCAAAGTCACGGTGCAGGGATGGCTCTACGACGTCAAGACTCCGGGACCTCCACAGGTTCTCGGGAAGCAGTACACCGACAACGCAACGACCGACGCGGCGCGCGTCATCGCGCACAGATTTGCCGACGAGATCATCTTCCGCCTGGGCGGAGGCGTACCAGGCATCGCCGAAACCAAGATCTACTTCGTCAGCGAGCGTACCGGCCACAAAGAAATCTGGGTGATGGACTACGATGGCGCCAACCAGCAGCCCATCACGCACCTGGGAACCATTTCCCTGTCCCCACGTATCTCGCCCGATGGCTCGCGCCTGGCATTCAGCTCGGTTACGAAGAGTGGTTGGGAAATCATGATGTACTCATTCGATCTCAACCGCATGGTCGGGTTCACGCGGTTTGGAGGTATGAATCTTTCGCCTTCGTGGTCGCCCGACGGCAAGATCGCGTTCTCGTCCTCGCGAAACGGCTACCCTAATATTTTCGTCGTGGATGGGTCCGGCGGAAATTCTCGCCGCTTGACGAACGATAAGGGACCGGACGTTTCTCCAACATGGAACCGAAAGACCGGGAGCCAGATCGCCTTCGTCAGCGGACGCACCGGCCTGCCCCAGATCTATACCATGGAATCGGACGGTACCAACGTGCAGCGCCTCACCGATCAAGGTTATGCCGTTTCTCCGAACTGGTCGCCGAATGGCCAGTTTCTGACCTTCTCCTGGATGCGAAAGTACGGCCCGGGAGAACCGGGTTCCAACGATCTTTATTTGATGGACGTTGCCAGCAAGCAGTGGGTGCAACTCACGCACGATTCGGGGCGCAACGATTTTCCGTGCTGGTCGCCGGATGGGCGGCACATTATTTTCCAGTCCCACCGCTCGGGCAGCGACCAGATATGGACCATGCTGGCGGACGGCACAAATGTGAAGCAGTTAACATTTAAGGGCGGCAACACGCAGCCCAATTGGAGTTGGAAGTAGATTCGCTTTGAAGAAGAGTACAGTCTTGCGGCTGGCCGAGAGTGCGCCCTGCCGTGAACTTGAAAAATGCAAGCCACAATGCGGGCGCACAACGAACTGGAGGAATCAGGTGAAGCACGAAACAACGATGACACTGACGAGATGGAGTACTCTCGTATTCGCGCTCGGCACGATCATGTTCCTGGGCGCATGCGCGAAGAAGGCCGCTCCCCCGCCGCCCACACCGCCGCCCGCACTGACGGCTCCCACAGCCTCGCTGTCGGCGAACCCGAATACCCTCGACCCGGGCCAATCGACAACGCTGACCTGGCAGACCACAAACGCGACCGACGTCAGCATCGACGGAATCGGCCCAGTCGACCCAAGCGGCTCGCGTCAGGTTACTCCGGCCGACTCAACCACGTACCATCTCATCGCCAAGGGCGCCGGCGGAACTCAGGACGCCACCGCTCGCGTAACCGTCAACGCCGCAGCCGAGCCGACGTCAACAACTTCTAATGCCACCGAAGAAGAACTCTTCTCGCGAAACGTCAAGGACATTTACTTCGATTACGACAAATATGATGTGCGCGCGGACCAGCAAGGCTCGCTGCAGGGCGATGCACAGTTCCTGCAACAACACTCCAACATTCACATCACGGTCGAGGGACACTGCGACGAGCGCGGCTCGACCGAATATAACCTTGCCCTCGGCGCCAGCCGCGCGGACGCGGTGAAGAACGCGCTCATCCAGGCTGGAGTTGGCGGTGATCGTATTAAGACCATCAGCTACGGCAAGGAGAAGCCGTTCTGCACCGAGTCGAACGAAAGCTGCTGGCAGCAAAACCGCCGCGGACACTTCGTGTACGAAAAATAAGCAGAGGAAAGTGGAGAGACGGGCGTCTCGCCCGTCCGCCCTAAGCCGGGCCGGGACGCCGGGATCTCCTCCGCTAAGCGAGTTTTTGACATCCAAAAGGTTAACTATGAAATCGAATCGCATTCAACTCGTTGTTGCATTGTTCCTCACCACCTGCATCGCTCCCGCCTACGGCGCCAGCAAGGAAATCATCGAACTGCAAACCCAGGTCGAACAGTTACAGCACCAGATGACGCAGATGAAGCAATCTTTTGACGAGCGCATGGGCATCATGAGGAATCTGCTCGAGCAGAATACGGACGCCACCAACAAAGTGACGACCGCGATCAACGGCCTGCAAGCGTCCATCAATAAACAACAGCAGGATCGCTCCGGCCAGGGCGACCAGCTCTCCGGGCAGATACAGGCGCTGAACGACACCATGGACGAGCTCAAGGTACGCCTGACCAAACTGAGCAAACAATTGGAGGACATGCAGACGGCGCAGCAGTCCATGGCCGCACAGCAGGCGCAAGCGCAGCAGCAGGCCCAGGCGATCGCTCAGGCGCCCGCGCCCGACGTGCTCTACAACAATGCCCTGCGCGATTACAACGGCGCGAAAAATGATCTGGCGATCCAGGAATTCAACGACTACATCAAGTTCTATCCGAACACCGACCTCGCGGGGAACGCCTATTTCTATCTAGCCGAAATTCAGTTCAAAGCCGGCGATTTCCAGAAAGCAGTCGCGAACTACGATCTCGTTGTGCAGAATTTTCCCAGCGGAAACAAAGCTGCCGCCGCGCAGCTCAAGAAGGGATACGCACTCCTCGAACTCGGAAAAGAAGACGAGGGTACCCAGGAATTGAAGCACGTCATCCAGCGCTATCCGCGGACGAACGAAGCCACGCAAGCCCGTGAAAGATTGCGGAAACTAGCACCAGCGCCAAGGAGCCGCTAGCCCGTGTAGAGCGGACACTCCTGTCCGCTGCCGTTGGTTTTGTCCGTCCGCCTCAGTCTTGCGGACCCTAGACGCTTTTCGCGGACAGAAGTGTCCGCGCCACACCCCTACGGACGTCGCTCAGTGTTCGGCACGACCACTCCGCCCTCAATCTTCGGGATGCCGAAGTGCCCGCCAAGATGGGAAAGATCGAGTGGGCTGATGGACCCAGAGACCACGAAGAAGTTGACTTCGTTTGACCGCGCCACCAGAATCGCGACGTTGCTGATCGCGTTATTCTCCCAGCGAATCCAGAGGTCGCTCACACCTGAGCCCCCATCCTTTTCATGGTTGTTCATCAGTTGCTTCCAGCCGGCCGCATGGTACTCCTCTCTCACGGAGTTCAAAGCCTGCGGATCATACGTCCAGGCCTCCGGAAAATGGTAGCGGTGGACGGAGACCCCGCTGACGCCTGCAATCACGCGGCGAAGGTCTTCGTTGTCCGGGTCCAGCTTGGACGCAAATACCAGCATGGAATGGTCCAGGGTGAACTCGGTTTTCGAAGACGCGCCTTGCCGCAGAGCCTCAATACCCTCCGGAATCCAGTCGTGCTGCTGCTGCGCCTGCGTGAATTTGGCTCCGGAAATCGCGATCACGAGCACAAAAACAATGCGGGAAAGTCTCAAGAGTCTCATATGCGCGCCTCAATAGTAGGTGAAGAGTTAGACGAGATCCCGCCCCACGCGTGAGCCAGTCCGCCTAGTCGAATAAGAACCCGGCGCGTGGGAATAAGTTGCACGAGTTCCCCCGGATTCCACTCAGACAAACGGCTTGTGAGGCGGCAACTTGCTCTGCTACAACGCTCAAGGGATATGACGCTCAAGGAAAACTAGAGAGCAGAGGACACGCTATTTCGTCTCCGCCGCAGTCGCCTTCTCCGCCGCCACGTCGATTCGCCGCAGCGTGACCCAATCGGTCTGCACGCGATCCCATCCCTGAATCAGGAAGCCGTACGATTCGAATAGATGGCGGATCTGCGGCCGCTGCCAACCTGCAATCTCTTCCAGAATCGGCACCAGGGTTGCCAGGGCGTTGTCGCTGAGCACCGTCCGCTTCGCGATCTGCGCTACCAGCTTCGATTCCGACACCGCAATGGTAAAGCCGTCGCGCCGGTTCACGTGCAGCATGACGTGAATGTCGGAGCTACCATCGCCCACGTAGACAATGTGGTCTGCAGGTATTCCAAGCTGCTCTTCGAGTTGATCCAGCCGCGTGACTTTTCCGTAACCGGCCGTAGCCCGCACCAGGCTTTCGATCTCACCCGAAGGTTTGTACTTGAACTCGGTGCCAAAGATATGGTCCTGCGGCACGATGCCCTCGAGCGCCGACTGGATCACCTCCAACGGTGCCGCCGAGAGCACGTAAAAATCAAAGTGGAATCCGTCAATCCGCTTGTCGAGTATCTCGTAAATCTGCTTGATGTTGTCCTTGAGGCGAATGCGCTTCCCCACCTCGAACAGGTCGTCGCGCCGGACGCGCGAACGGAACTCCGGATCATGCAAGAGAAGATAAGCCAGCTCGGCGCCTTGCTGAACCAGGTTCAGCTTCGCCATGCCCTTGATTTTGCGCTCGAATTCCTCGACAGAAATGCCCAGCAACTCGCTCAAGACGTAACCCGTATCGTTGAAGGTCAACGTCTGATCGAAGTCGCTGGCAAACAGATAGCGCTTCCTATGTTTTATAGCCATGTTCTATTTTAGATTCAAGGCCACGTTAATCGACTATTAAATTTACCAATCGCAGCTATTGCAACAACTTGGGCGTGCAAACCCACGTGCAGACCGACGTTGCTCCCGCCGAGCTTTCGGCGTAGCCTAACCTTGGTATTATTTTTATGACATACGCGCCTCGAAAGGCTTGCCATGCCGAAAAGTACCAGCGATCATCTTCTCAACGATGCCGACCGCGGCAAAGGTTCCCAAGAGCCGGACGAACGAAGCCAATCCGGCAACAACTCCATGACCGACCAGCTCGGCCACCGCAATCCCGACCCCATGCAGGACGGTGCCGACAGCGATTTCCCTGAGCCCGGCCACAGCCCCGAACACTCGTTCGAGGGAGAGTTCAAGAAAAACCACTAGCGGAGAGCCCGGGCGCCCCCGCCCGGCCACCATCTAACTGGACGGGCGAGACGCCCGTCCCTCCACTGAAGCCTGAGTCCTCCCCGCCTTCTCACACATCTCATAATTTTGCATTCCGCATTGGCATCAGTTTTTCTACCAACGTAAATTCATGAGGAAAAAATTATGTCGAAAATGAAAGCTGTCCAGGTCGGCAAGCCCGGAGGTAATTTCGAGGTCGTCGAAAGAAACATTCCCGATCCCGCCCGCAACCAGGTCCGGATCAAAGTCGAGGCCTGCGGCATCTGCCACAGCGATGTGCTCGTGAAGGAAGGTTATTGGCCCGGCATCCAGTACCCGCGCGTTCCCGGACACGAAATCGCCGGGCACATCGACGCCGTAGGCTCCGACGTCGCCAACTGGAAACCCGGCCAGCGCGTCGGCGTCGGATGGCATGGCGGCCATGATTTCACTTGCGATGCCTGCCGCCGTGGCGATTTCATTCTCTGCCAGTCCGGAAAAATTACCGGCATCAGCCACGACGGCGGTTACGCGGAATACGCGGTTGTGGCCGCCGAGGCGGTCGCCGCCATCCCAGACGACCTTCCCGCAACTGAGGCCGCCCCGTTGCTTTGTGCCGGCGTCACGGTTTTCAATTCCCTTCGCAACGCGGGTGCGCGCGCCGGCGATCTGGTCGCCGTTCAAGGTATCGGTGGACTTGGCCATCTCGGAATTCAGTATGCGCGTCGGATGGGCTTCCGTACTTTCGCCATCGGCCGAGGTAAAGACAAAGAAGCGCTAGCGCGAAAACTCGGCGCCGCGCACTTCGTGGATACCGCCGCTGGCGATCCAGCCCAGGCACTGCAGAAGTTCGGCGGCGCCCGCGTGATTCTCGCCACCGCGCCTGATTCGAAATCCATTTCCGCGCTGGTGAACGGGCTGTCGCCGAACGGCAAACTTCTGGTCGTTGGCGCCAGCCCCGACGCCATCACCGCAACTCCTCTCCAGTTGATCTCGGGCCGTAAGTCGATCCAGGGCTGGCCGGGCGGAACCGCCAAGGATTCCGAAGACACCATGCAGTTCAGTGCGTTCTCCGGAGTCCGTCCGATGATCGAGAAGTTTCCCTTGGAAAAAGCTGCCGAAGCCTACGAACAGATGATCAGCGGCCGCGCGCGGTTTCGCGTAGTGTTGACTATGGGTGCCTAAACTGAGCGTAACACTAGCGCGTAACGAAGCAGCAATCCGCCACCGGGTAGCTGCCAGGTGCTATGTACACTCTGGACGGCGGTCCTTAGTTCCTCTACTAAGGCCGCCACCGCGCCTACTCTCTCCGTAACTCCTCCCAGTAACCGACCGGTTGGTCTTTAAATTTCTTATAACAAGACAGCCTTTCTTGGTTAGAATGTCCAACTATCACAACTAGTAGTCTCCTGAAAGCGTGCACCGCCGCAGCCACACACGCCCTCGTCCGCGGCCTCTGCGCAAACATCAATCGCTCAGTCTTCACATTCATCAAGGAGAGAGTTGGAATGATCACACAGAAGCAGTTCTCCCTCAGGCATGCCGCTGTGTTGGCATGTTTTGTGCTGTCCTCTTGTATTGCCGGCTTTGCGCAATCGCGCATGACCGTGCGCCGTGACGTTCATCGTGATGTTTCTGCTCCATTGCGCGAAATGATTCTGCATGCTCCGCCACCTTCTCTCGAGAAACATGAAGCTGAGCCGGTTCGCAGGATTCCCTTGCCTCCTGGACTTACTCAACTAGAAGAAGATTCCGTTCGGCAAAGAACAGTCGTCCCCTTCACGCCCGTGGTCGGGACAAGCTTTGAAGGCCTGGGCGCGGGACAGTACGGGTTCACGGTCAATAGCGCCCCGCCCGACACCAACGGCACAGTAGGCGCAACGCAATATGTGCAATGGGTCAACACCTCGTTCGCCGTCTTCAACAAATCCAGCGGCGCTCTGATTGCCGGACCAACTGCGGGAAATACTCTCTGGTCCGGATTCGGCGGTGGCTGCCAGACCAATAACGACGGTGATCCCGTCGTCCTTTACGACAAAGCGGCGCAGCGCTGGATCTTCAGTCAGTTCTCCGTGTCGACCACGCCTTACCTGCAATGCATCGCTGTTTCAACGACCTCAGACGCAACCGGCACCTACAACCGCTATAGCTTCCAATACGGCAATTTCGACGACTATCCCAAGATGGGCGTCTGGTCCGACGGCTATTACGAAACCTTCAACATGTTCAACGGCAACACCTTTGTCGGCGCCGACGCTTGCGCCTACAACCGCACTGCGATGCTGGCTGGCTCAGCCGCAACCCAGGTCTGCTTCCAGCAAGGCTCGGCGGTCGGCGGTCTGCTGCCTTCGGATATCGACGGCAACACGGCTCCCCCGGCCGGTTCACCGAACTACATGGTGTACTTCGGAACCAACAATCTGAACCTCTTTAAATTCCATGTTGACTTCAACACGCCTGCGAACTCGACCTTCACTGGCCCAACGGTAATTCCCGTGGCGGCATTCAGTCCACTCTGCGGCGGCGGCACTTGCGTTCCGCAACCGGGCACAACCCAGCAACTGGATTCGCTGGCGGACCGCCTCATGTACCGGCTTGCCTACCGGAACTTCGGCACTCACGAGTCTCTGGTCGTGAACCACTCTGTAACCGCAGGTTCCGGAGGCGGCGTACGCTGGTATGAGATCCAGAACCCCAGCGGCACTCCGACGGTAGCGCAACAGAGCACGTTCGCTCCCGATTCGAACTATCGCTGGATGGGCAGCATCGCCATGGATCAGTCCGGCGATATGGCCGTCGGCTACAGCGTGTCGAGTAGTTCACTCAATCCCACCATTCGATACACGGGACGCGTGCCGACTGATCCATCTGGAACGATGGAAGCCGAGGTCAACGTGGTCACCGGTACAGGATCGCAGACCACCGGACTTAGCAGATGGGGAGACTACAGCGCGATGCAGGTCGATCCGGTCGATGACTGCACGTTCTGGTACACGCAGGAATACATCAAGACCAACGGCACTTTCAACTGGAACACGCGCATCGCGAACTTCAAGTTCCCGACCTGCGGCAACTCCACACCCGACTTCACCGTCAGCGCCTCGCCCTCTTCACTCACCATCACGCAAGGTTCGAACGGAACCAGCACCATCACCATAACCAGCCTGAACGGATTCAACGCGGCCACCACGCTCAGCGCCTCGGGCTTGCCCAGCGGCGTGACGGCGGCATTCTCCACCAATCCAGTGACACCGCCCGCGAATGGCACCGCAACGTCGACGCTGACGCTCGCGGCTTCCGGGACAGCGACGACGGGCAATGCCACAGTGACTATTACCGGAACATCCGGATCGACCAGTCACACCACCAACATCGCCTTAACCGTGAATGCGGCGGCGACTCCGAACTTCACCATCGGCGCCTCGCCCTCTTCCGTTGCGATCACGCAAGGTGGAACCGGAACCAGCACCGTCACCATCACCAGCCAGAACAGTTTCAACTCAGCAACCACGCTGAGCGCGACTGGCTTGCCCACGGGAGTAACTGCGGCCTTCTCCACGAACCCGGTCACGCCGCCCGCCAACGGCAGCGCCACATCCACATTAACGTTCACAGCGTCCGCGTCGGCAGCGGTCGGCACCGCAACTGTCACCGTGACCGGAACTTCCGGTTCGCTCACTCACTCCACGACCATCGCCCTGACGGTCAACTCATCAACCGGATTGCAGACGGCAACTTATAACTCGACGCTCAAGGCTCCGGCCTGCTCCGGTGTCGGTGCGGGTTGCGATTCCGGTCCTTCACTGCTTCTCGGACGCGACACGCTCTCCGGTGGCAATGAACCCAATCAGCCCAACACCATCAACAACTCTTGTGCAGATGGGACGTCCGGAACCTTCCACTCCGACGAATCCAACGATCGGCTCGTCGTTCAAACCACCGACGGCAGTACTCTGGCACCGGGCAAGACGGTAAAGGTCAGTGCGACGGTGTGGGCCTACAGCGGCTTCACATCGGACCACCTCGACCTCTACTACGCCGCCAATGCCAGCAGCCCGAGCTGGGTGCTCATCGGCACGATTACCCCAACCGTGGCTGGAGCCCAGACGCTCTCGGCCAACTACACTCTGCCGAGCGGCGGCGCTTCGCAAGCGGTCCGCGCGCAATTCCGCTACCTCGGAAGCGCGTCTTCCTGCACCACGGGCTCCTACAACGATCACGACGATCTGGTCTTCGCCGTGGGCGCTGGGACTCCGGGCTTCACGGTGGCGGCTTCTCCGAGCGCGGTCAGCGTGACCCAGGGCTCGAACGCTTCAAGCACCATCACGGTCACGAGCGTGAACGGGTTCAATTCCGCAACCACGCTCAGCCTGTCCACTCTTCCCAGCGGCGTGACGGCAGCCTTCTCCACCAATCCCGTCACTCCTCCGGCAAACGGCAGTGCAACTTCAACCTTAACCTTCACCGCTTCCGCCACGGCGACCACGGGCACTACCAATGTGACCGTGACCGGAACCTCCGGCTCGCTCGTCCAGACGACCACCATCGCCTTGACGGTGACCGCAGCTGGTGGCGGGGCGCAGACCGCTACCTACAACTCGACACTCAAAGCTCCGGAGTGCGCGACGGTCGGTTCGTCCTGCGACTCCGGTCCGTCTCTGCTGCTGGGCAAGGACACGATGTCAGGCGGAGCTGAGCCCAATCAACCGAACACCATCAACAACTCGTGCGCTGATGGCACATCGGGAACCTTCCACTCCGATGAGTCCAACGATCGCCTCATGGTGTCTTCCGCCAGCGGCCCGTTGACCCACGGCAACACCGTCACTGTCACCGCGACTGTATGGGCCTGGAACGACGGTTCGTCCGATGCTCTGGACCTCTACTACGCGGCTAATGCCAACAGTCCGACGTGGGTGCTGATCGGAACAATCGTACCCTCGGCGGGCGGAGCGCAGGCCATTTCCAGAACGTACACGCTCCCCACCGGCACCCTGCAGGCGGTCCGGGCGAACTTCCGTTATTTGGGGAGTGCGTCCTCGTGCAGCACGGGTTCGTATGACGATCACGACGATCTGGTGTTTGCAGTGAACTAACTGCAGATCGGATCCCTTAAACAATTTGAGCCGGTCCCGAAAGGGGCCGGCTTTTCCTTCAAACACTGCTCAACAATTCGCCACTTGCTATGAACGGACACATGTACTACACTGTAGTGCATGAAAACCGAAGTCTATAGCTGGCGAGTTTCCGCCGCGAGAAAGGCTGACCTTGAGAGTGAGGCACGGCGCGAAGGGACATCCGTGGCAGAACTCCTGGAAAAGATCACGGCCGACTGGCTTCAGGAACGCCGCACCTCTCGCAATGGCGAAGAAGAGGGACAGGCAGCCCTCAGGCGCCGCGTGATGGCTACTGTCGGGACGATACGCGGTGGAGATCCGACCCTAGCCACGAGCGCCCGTGAGGTTATTCGCGAACGAATCGCCCGCAAGAACGACAAGGAATCCCGTGCCTCCCGCCGGAATCATTGATACCGGGGCGATCGTTGCTATCGTCGACGCAAGTGAGTTCTGGCATGACGCCTGTCTTGATGCGCTAGCCTCGCTTCAATTGCCCCTGCTGACCACAGAGGCCATCCTTACAGAGTTCTTTCATCTCATCGCGGCACGTAACTTGAGCATCGATAAGGCGTGGAGGTTTGTGCTCTCCGGTGCCCTCTTAATGAGACCCGTCGCTGATTCCGATTTGTCTGCTCTTCACGTATTGATGGCACAGTACAAAGACCGGCCCATGGACTTTGCTGACGCCACGCTGGTCCATCTCGCAACCCGCGAATCGCTAAGTATAATCTTGACGGTGGATCATGACGATTTTGAAACCTACCGTATTGGTGGGAGGAAACGTTTCAGCATTTTGCCCACACGCGGAAGGAAATGAATCTTTGGCGCCTACAAAGGAACCGCGGAGCCTCCGTTGGGGTCTATGTCTACATAAGGCACGTTTCGACGCAATGAAAAATGCCGTCAAGCTGCTTCTAGTTTCGGTCGTTCCGTGCGCTACTGTAGCTCTTCCATGCACTGTGCCAGCACTTCCCTGCTCGGCCGCGTCACCGATTCCGGCAAGGTCGCCAGCGGCTCATCCGCCACGTTCAGCATGTCAATAAAAGTCGGCGCATTGGCATTGATGTAGAACACACCGGTCAGCACGTCGCCTTTCGCGTGTGATTCCATCAACCGTCTCACCGCCTGAATCTTATCCGTCGGATCGTACTCCTGCTCAAGCTTCCGCAACCGCAGGCTCGACCCATCATGCATCGTAACCTCAAACGTTGTCCCGGGATCGTAGTCAACATTGATTTCTTCAAATGCCGGCACAAAGCTGACTTCGTGCAACGGCTCTTCATGCTCCTGCATGTATTTGTAAGACTTGGTCGAGCCCTCGTGGTCGTTGAATGTCACGCAGGGAGAGACCACGTCCAGCATCACCGTGCCCCTGTGAGCAATCGCCGCCTTGAGCATGGTGTGAAGTTGCCGCTTGTCGCCGGAGAAAGACCGGCCGACAAACGTCGCCCCCAATTGAATTGCCAGCGAGCAAGTATCGACCGGAGGAAGGTCGTTCACCACGCCACTTTTCAGCGTCGACCCCAGATCGGCAGTCGCGGAAAACTGACCTTTCGTCAGACCGTAACAGCCGTTGTCCTCGATCACATAGATGATCGGCAGGTTGCGCCGCATCAGGTGGACAAATTGCCCGGCGCCTATCGAAACCGTGTCGCCGTCGCCGGTCACACCCAGGGCGATCAAGTTCTTGTTCGCCAGCATTGCTCCCGTCGCCACCGAAGGCATGCGTCCGTGCACGGAGTTAAAGCTGTGCGCGCGATTCATGAAATAGGCCGGACTCTTCGAGGAACATCCGATGCCGCTGAGCTTCGCGACGCGCTCGGGCTGCACGCCCATTTCATACATCGCGTCAATGATGCGCTCCGAAATCGCGTTGTGCCCGCAACCAGCACAGAGCGTCGTCTTCCCACCTCGATAGTCAATAACCTGTAGTCCAATACGGTTGGTCTTCGGAGCGGGAGCAGGTGCAGGCGTGTTTGTCGGTGTCGACCCCATTTTACTTGCCCTCCATCAGCATGAGTTCGTCGGTCACGGATCGCGCGTCAATGGGCAAGCCGTGGATATGGCAGATCGACCGCAATCGCGGCGTCAATTCAGGCTTGATGTCGAGCTTGAGCAGGCTGGCCATCTGCCCGTCGCGATTTTGCTCCACCACATACACGCGGTCGTGCCGCTCAATAAATTCGTGAATCGCGCGCGTAAACGGATACGAGCGCACACGAAGATAATCCGTCTCCAGTTTGTGCTCGT
Organism: uncultured Acidobacteriaceae bacterium; assembly: GCA_963789205.1. Lineage (GTDB taxonomy): Bacteria > Acidobacteriota > Terriglobia > Terriglobales > Acidobacteriaceae > Acidiflorens. Next base: position 382,203 of record CAWBJV010000001.1, on the reverse strand, counting down.
TGGACAATTGATCGCGCGCCTCGGTGATCGCCCAGTGCGTGGTGCCATAAGCAATAATGCCGATTTTCGACTTTCCATTGGCCACCACTTCCGGCCGCGGAACAGCAGCCCGGGCAGTCTCAAACTTCTTGTTGAGCCGTTCCATGTTGCGCTCAAAATCGTCGGGCCGCTCGCTATACTGCGCCTTCTCATTGTGACCGCTGCCGCGCGCAAAATATGCCGCCGCCGGATGCTCCGTGCCCGGAAGCGTGCGATAGCCGATGCCATCGCCATCCACGTCCTTGTAGCGGGAAAAACCGCCCGCCTTCTCAATGTCCGCCTTGCTCAAAATTTTTCCGCGATCAATCGGCTTATCGGGATAGGGGAACGGATCCGACATCCAGTTATTCATCCCGAGATCAAGGTCCGACATGACGAACACCGGCGTCTGGAAACGCTCGGCGAGATCAAAAGCCTCCTGCGCCATCGTGAAGCACTCGCTGACCGAGCAAGGAAACAGCATGATGTGCTTGGTGTCACCGTGGCTGAGGAACGCCGTCGAGAGCACGTCGCCTTGCGAAGTGCGAGTGGGCAAGCCCGTCGATGGCCCGACGCGCTGAATGTCCCAGATCACCGCAGGAACTTCCGCGTAATAGGCGAGGCCGGTGAACTCCGCCATCAGCGATATGCCTGGACCTGCGGTAGCCGTCATCGAACGCGCACCCGCCCAGGCCGCCCCGATCACCATACCAATTGCCGCCAGTTCGTCTTCGGCTTGCACGATGGCAAAAGTCGCCTTGCCATCCGGCCCCACGCGATGCTCTTTCATGTACTCAATCATCGTCTCCACCAGCGAAGACGACGGCGTAATCGGATACCAAGTCACCACCGTGCATCCCGCAAACATGCATCCCAGAGCAGCCGCGGAATTGCCGTCGACGATGATCTTGCCTTTCGTCTTGTTCATGCGCGCGATGTAGAACGGATCGCGCTTCTTCAAATTAGCGGCAGCATAATCGTAGCCCGCCTTGGCAGCAGCCAGGTTCAAAGTTGCCGCCTTTGCTTTTGTAGCGAACTGCTTGCGGATCGCCTTCTCAACTTCCGCAAAGTCAATTTCGAGCAATTGCGCCGCGACCCCGACGTAGATCATGTTCTTGATCAGTTTGCGCAGCTTGGCTTCCGGACACACCGCCGCCACCAGCTTGTCGTAAGGCACTGCATAAAAAATCAAATCGGCGCGCACCTTATCCAGCGCCAGCGGTTCGTCGTAGAGCACGGCAGCGCCCGCCGCCAGCGTCTTCACGTCCTCCTGCGCCGTCTCCGCATTCATCGCGATGAGCAGGTCAATCTCCTTCTTGCGCGCGATGTAGCCATCTTTATTGGCGCGGATCGTGAACCAGGTCGGTAGCCCCGCAATGTTCGAAGGAAACAGGTTCTTCCCCGAAATCGGCACGCCCATCTGAAAAATGCTACGCAACAAAACCGTATTGGAACTCTGCGACCCCGAGCCATTCACCGTAGCAACCTGAATGCTCATGTCGTTGACAACACGCCTTTGCCCCAACTGACCGGACGATTCCTGGGGCACGATATCGGTAGTGGCCATCCCTGTGCCTTTCTGGTCTAAACCGTGCAAATTGTTGTCCGGGCAAACCCGTCACCCGGGAGTTTTGTCAAAGTGAAAACCCTCTATTATACGCGTCCGAATGCGGCGGAGGTTAATCAGAACAGCAACATGCAGAGTCGGTTGGCACCGCATCTTAACTCTGGAAACTATAGGCCATTACCGAACTTTGTCGACAACTGTCACCGAGGTAGGCCCTTGCCCAGCCGCAAACGGTGAACCGGGCACTGCTGTCAAGGCTCCCGATGATTTGTTCACTACAAAGCCGGAGACGCTGTCGCCCGGAGCGGGTCCTTGAGCATTCACGACGTATAGAAACGTCCCCGAAAGGTCGAAGCTCAGCGAGTACGGTGCATACACCCCCGTAACCGGGAAACCAGCAAGTGGCCTCAGCTTCCCAGTTGACCTATTTAGTCCGAAGCCGAGGATCTCACTTGGACTCCCGTTGCCCACATAGAGTCGACGGCCCGACGGGTCTGCCGCAACGAAGTACGGATAGGAAACGCCCCATCCCGTTGACGTGAAGGTCGGGGAAAGGAGGCCGGTGACGCCATCGATTGCATACACGGATACGCTTGAGGACTGCGAGGAGTTGGCAGCAAAGAGGAAATTTCCAGTCGGGTCGATCGACACCGAGTCTGGAAATGATCCGGCCGGGGCCGAGCCCACACTTGTCAGCACGCCACTCGAAGCGTCAATCTGATACGCCGAGATGCTGTTCGCCATGGCATCCGCCACATACAGGAATTTCCCCCTTGGGTCGACAGCCACGCCGAGAGGGTCTAGCCCCGCGCTTAAAAACGGGGAGCCTGGAATCGGCGTTAAACCACCCGATGTAGAAACGGAGTAACCGGAAATCGTACTGTCGATGTTGTTGGTGACGTAAACGAAGTGAGCTCCGGAGTCAACCGCAACAGCGTAGGGCTGACTCCCGGCTGCAAAGGGCGAACCAGGGGCAGCCGACAGCGCGCCAGTGGCCGAATTGATCGTAAAAGCCGACACGCTGCCTCCACCGTTGTTGCTGGCAAACACAAAATGCCCCCCAACGTCCGACGCGACACCGAATGGAAACCCGCCCGCCGGGAAGGGCCCACCCGGCACTGGCGTGAACACGCCTGTAGCAGGGGCGACACTGTAAGCGGAGATGTCGTTCGAGGTAGCGTTTGTCGCGTACGTGAACGCTGGCGTGTATCCCGCCGCTTGAGTTCCCGATACAACGACCGATGCGATGGCCGGTCCGCGCGACCGAACGGTATGCTTCGCGGCTAGAGCCCCACTGGTCTGATTAACATTGAAAGTGACAACTTCCTCTGAGTCGTGGTCCGCCGCATAGAGATAGTGGCCCGTAGGATCCAGAGTCAATCCTAATGCCGCGCTACTCCCAGTTGAGTAGGGAGATCCCGAGATCTGCGTAAGGGCCCCACTCGTGCCGTCGATCGCATAAATGGAAATTGTTTTGTCAAAGCTGTTTGAAATGTAGAGATACTTTCCGTCGTGGCTGACCGTCTCTGCATACGGGCCGCCACCGGTGCCGAAGGGCGATCCCGGGACTTGCGTCAGGCCTCCCGTGACTGCATTAATGGCAAATACGGAAACATTCCGGCCGTTGGCATTCGGAACGAAGAGAAACTTGCCGGCAGGGTCGATGGCCGCAGCGAACGGGTTATTGTTGCTGGCGGGAAAGGGGGAACCGGCCACCGGCGTGAGACTTCCAGTTGTTGGATCAAGTTTGAAACCCGAAATGCTGGAATTATTAACATTGGTCGCATACACCAGGTTCCCAGAGGGGTGGATAGCAAGCGCCGTTGGACTGTAGCCGCCGGAAAATCCCGCCAGTGCGAGCGCGCCGCTTGATGGATCAAGGAGGTAGGTCTCCACTGCCGAACCGGTTGCGACAAGCAGAAGGTTAGCTGCGGGGTGAGCAACTAACTCGAACAACGGTCCCGAACCGAATGGGGAACCGGCAACGGGCGCCAAATCGCCCGTGGCCGCATTGACGGCAAATGCGGCAATGCCGAGAGAACTGTTGTTACCGACGTACAGAAATTTCTGTGAAGGCGTCAAAGTCAGCGAAATCGCGCTGCTATTTGCGCCCAGGGACACATATCCACGCGCCCTCAGCATGGCGCCGTCCACTAGGAACGTCGATACCGTGCCGTCCTGGTTGTTGGCAACATAGACAAATCGCGGCTTGGGTGGCGGAGTACCCGCAAAGGCGAACGCGCCGGTTCCCACGAAGTTGACCAACAGAAGACAAAGAAAGAGTAACCGACGACACCTGGTCCGCATGACGACCTCAAAAAGCTTTATTGTGCTTTGTTGTGCGAGACACCAATCGGGAGGATTAAAAGACGCTATGCCTACTTTTAGGGACTATATAGGCTGCGAGTCGGCGGCGCAACCCTATTCTAACAAAAATCAGAAACAGAACCCCACCTCACACTTTCGGAATCCCTTTGGGACGAAAACCGGACGGATATATTGGGACTCTCTCACCGCGGCGCCGACGTCAGACTCTTCCCCGCCTGCAGAAACGAATCCAGGTTCGTCTTGTCGATCAAGCCGGAACCGGTATCCACGAAGCCGGGCACAGGCGCATAAATGTCTTTCGCCCAGTCGCTGTCCAGCGAAGACGGCTTGTGATGATAAAGCGTGTCGAGCATTTGCATGCCTACGTAGGCCATGGTGTATGGCTTCTGCGCGATCGTGGCAGCGATTCCGCCTTTCTGTATCCAGTCGAGCGTCTCCGGGTCGGTATCCATCGCCATAACAACCTTGCCTTTCACACTGTAGCGGTCGAGCAATCCGGCGACCTCTTTGCCCGATTGCGCCTCGAGGCAGACAAAGGCGTCAACTTTGTCTTTTTCCTTGCCGATGATTTGGGTCGTGATATCGAAAGTAATTCGAGGATCGCCCTGGATGTCGACCACTCGCGTGATCTTGATGTTGGGCGAGCGATCAAGCGCGTCTTTGTATCCGCGTTGACGCTCCTGCAGATTGGCCTGGCTGGGCATGGTGAAAATAACAACATTGCCTTTGCCCTTAAGTTCCTGGGCCAGGCGTTGCCCTCCGGTGAAGCCGGCCTGGTAGTTGTTGGTACCGATGAAAAAGAGTCGCTTGCTGGCGGGCGCGTCCGAGTCGATCGTGATTACGGGGACGCCCGCGGCCACAGCCTTGTCAATGCTGTCTTTCAGCAGAGCGGGATCGGTAACGGCCAACAGGATGCCCGTGGCTTTCTTTTGCACCGCCTGATCCAGAGCGTCACGCTCAGCCTTGGGATCGTAGGTTTGCGGACCCACGAAACTGACGCGAATCTTCGACGCCTCCGCCGCCTTGGAAAAACCCGCACCTGCAGTCTGCCAATATGGGACCTGCAGGTTGGCCGCGACGAAAACGTAATATTCGTCCGAGTCGTGCGCGGAACCACAACTGAGAAAGGGTACCAGCAGAGCAGCAATGCAAACACAGGGGAAAAGCTTGCGTGAAAGCAGCATCGGATCCTCCTTCGAACGAACCATCGAATTGAGATCAGCAGAAGTGCCGGAGCCTGACGAGAACTTCAGCGAGTGGATTGTAAACGACAGGTGAAGCGAAGGCCAACGCTAATGCAAAGCTTTTATTCCACCCATGCAAATAATTTGACACTCTTTTGACCGAAGCATGACAAGCAACAAGTCCGAAAAGCCTACCTTCATCTTGCGGTGAATCCAGAGCCAACACACGGGATCACCGGAAATCATTTCTGAAAAGACTGGAGCTGCAACATGACAAAAGAAAACCTCGTCGCGACTGCGTCGCCCGAAACCACTCAATCAAGTGGAGAGGGCGCTGTGTCTCCATCCAGGAACGGCGTCAAGCGCCGCTCTTTCCTCAAAGGCCTGGGCGTGGCTGGGGCAGCCCTGTCCGCCGGTTCCTTGCTGACAACTACGGCTGAAGCCTCGCAGAGCAGTGGCATCATTACGGTAGGTGATGTAGCCATCCTGCGGTTCCTGGCCGCCGCCGAAATCCTCGAAACCGATCTGTGGCAGCAGTACAACGAACTCGGGGGAATCCAGGACAGCGAAGTCCCCGGAGGAAGCGGAAGTCCAGCCTACGCTGCCGCCATTGCGTTTCTTGATGCAGACATGGCCCAGTACATTCACGACAACACTGAAGATGAGATGACCCATGAAGTGTTCATTAACGCTTACCTGGTGTCAAAAGGCGCGGAGCCGGTCAGTCTCGATCAATTCCGCACCTTGCCAAGCAGCCAGGCCACCGGCGCCCAGCAAATCGGCCGTCTCACCAACTTGATGCAACTCTCCGTGGACACGACCTGGTGGACTCGCTACCGCAGCCGCGCAGGAAACCCCGATCTCGGGGACACCTTCCCACAGGCAATTCCAACCCTGGCAGTGGGGCAGCACACGGCAATTCCCAGGACCGACGCAGACCTCGAAAGGAAGAACTTCCTGCAGGCCATCGGCAACACAGCCGGCTTTCACTTTGCGACTATCGAGCAGGGCGGCAGCAGCCTCTACCCAAAACTGGCGCAGCGGGTAACCAGTCTGGAAGTCTTGCGAATCGTGCTCAGCATTGGCGGAACCGAGATCATGCATTTTCAGACCTGGTCCGATAACGCCGGCAACATAAAGGTGTTGCACGACGTCGTCGATCCGGTGACCGGTGTGCACGTAACCTTCCCCAACCTGAACGCTTCTCCGTTCGGCGGAGAAGATTTCCAAACTAACCTGATCATGCCCGAGCCCACGGCGTTCCTCAGCCGAAAGCTCCCGCCGGTCTCAATCATTCGCCCAACCCAAACCAAAGGCGCTGCCATGGGAGCGCTGACTGCTCTCACCGCGGACGGACTTTTCATCGGCCAGTCGAAAGAGTTCTTCAACTTCATGCGAACTCTGGCGATCGAAGCCGACCTGGCGGTACGCGAATAGCGGACTATTTTTGGCTTCGCGCTCTACGGCAGGCGCTGCGCCCGGAAACTCCGGCCGCAGCGCCTGAATTCCGTGATCCATAAACACTAGCGAAAAACATTTTAGAAGCGAGGCGAACACAAATGTTCGAAGGACTCTTTCAACCCATGCATCTGTTGATAATTTTTGGGATTGCTCTGCTCGTATTCGGACCCAAAAAGCTTCCCGAACTCGGCAAAGGAATCGGAGACGGTATACGCGGTTTCAAATCCGCAATGGCAATGAAAGACCAAGAGGACTCGTCCGAGAAAGGCGCCGCAACCAAGGACCAGGACAAAGGACAAACAAAGGCTTAATCCGTCGACCCCGAAACGAGCGCGCGCCCTCTCTCTAGTTTGCCGCTCACCGCCTCCGACCCCCGCACTGGGAAGATCTGCACCCGTAACGCTTCCAACCAACTCGACCCGAGAACCCAGCCCCAGAGGAGCGCTCCAGCTTAGCCCCGCGCTTCAGCGCGGGTAGAGTGGAATGACGACGCAAGTCCCGGAGAGCCTGCCTTGAGCGAAGTCGAAGGGACCCAGTTCTCGCGAACATTCTTGCTGCTTGAAGCACGCAATTACACTAGCGGCGAGGCCCGCTTCGGCGATAATAGAGCGCCACGGGAAAATATAGGCTTGCCCGCGAGGGATGGAATGCCAGGTACCTCCGAACTCGATTCCACCAAGAAGACCGCCGTCCCTGGCGCACAGAACGATGGCGCCCAAAACTGCAACGTGGCCCTCCTCGGCTTCGGTACGGTCGGGAGTTCCGTGGCCAGAATTCTTTGCGAGCGCCCAAACACCCACCTGCGCTTGACGCACATCCTCAATCGCAACGTGGCGCGTAAAAAAGTGGACTGGCTTCCCCCTTCGGTCCAGTGGACCGAGAACATCGACGATGTTCTATCCTCCGGCGTGGATATCGTAGTCGAGGTGATGGGCGGCCTTCAGCCCACCGAAGACTGGATCCGGCGTGCGCTCGCGTCAGGCAAATCCGTGGTCACCGCCAACAAGCAGTTGATCGCGCGCTGCGGCCCTGAGTTGATCGCCCTGGCCCGCCAGATGAAACAGCAGATCGAGTTTGGCGCCTCCGTAGCGGGCGGCGTGCCCGTCATCTCCGGATTGCATGAGGGACTGGCCGGCGATGAACTCTTCAAGATCCGCGGCATTCTCAACGGCACCTGCAATTACATTCTCAGCCAGATCGAGAGCACCGGCATTCCTTTCGCCACCGCTCTGCGCGAGGCGCAGAAGCTTGGCTTCGCCGAGGCCAATCCCACGGAAGACATCGACGGCCTGGACGCGCGCGCCAAGCTCACCATCCTCGCGCGCGTCGCACTGCACTGCAACGTCAGCGCTGAAAGCATTTTGGCCCGCTCGATTTCAGCCATCGACTCCGTTGATTTTGAATATGCGAACCAGCTAGGTTGCACCATTCGCCAGATTTCCTGGGCCGAACTAAAAGATGACGACTTGTTTGCCGCAGTCCAGCCCGCGCTAGTCGAACTCTCATCGCCCCTCGCGCGCGTGGAAGGCAGCCAAAACCTGGTGATGGCAACAGGAAAGTACGGCGGCGAGACGGTCTTTGGAGGCCACGGTGCAGGTGGCCATCCAACCGCCGTCGCGGTCGTCTCCGACATTCTGGCAATCGCTCGCGCCAAACAAACCGGGATGAGTTATGCCATACAGCCGGACGAAAAAACGCCCACCGTCACCGCCGACTTCACTACCAGGCACTATTTGCGCTTCCTGGTTAAGGACCGGCCCGGCATCATCGCCAGCCTCGCCACAATTCTCTCCCAGTGCGGCATCAACATCGACGCGGTGGTGCAGAAACCGGGCTGCCCGAAATCGCACCTTCCATTTCTGATCACGCTGGAGGAATGTAAGGCGTCGCTCGTTGACCAGGCATTACGGCAAATCAATTCTCTGGATTTCCTGGTGCAGCCCTGTTTGCATCTGCCGATTCTGTAGGAGGAGCCTTGTCATACTCAGCGGCACCATATCGACTGTGGGACAATTTAGTTCGCCTCGTCTTAGATGTGCTCCCCTCTGCGCAATTGGGACGATTAAGGCACGGATTGAGCATGAGATGGGCGATCCGGATTGTCACTCCCGTTCTGTCGCTGCTGGCCGTTCTCCTCTTAACGTTCGGTGCCGTCGCATCCGCGAGCACGTCCGCAAAGAATGTCAGTCCACGGAAACGCCTGTACGCGCCTTATCTGTTCATTAGGGCGCTGGATATGGGTTCCCCAGACAACGACATCGTCAAGATTTCCAGGGGATCGGGAATCAAGCGGCTCACGCTCGCATTTCTAGTGAGTTCGGGATCTGATTGCCAAGCCGCGTGGTTCCCCAACTTGCCGATGGTCCAGGAGAACACCATCGCCGGGCAAATTAGCCGGCTGCGAAAGTTGGGAGGCGATGTCATCCTTTCGTTTGGTGGCGAAGGCGGACTCGAACTTGCTCAGGTGTGCAACGATGTACCCAGCCTCCAGGCCCAATACCAAGCGGCGATCGACAAATACAAGGTTCGTATGCTGGACTTCGATATTGAATCGTCCGCCATCAAAGACCACGCCTCTGTCGACCGTCGCAACCAGGCATTGGCCAACTTGCAGGCGGCCAACCCGGGTCTTCTCATCTCCTACACTCTCGCTGTGCTGCCGACGGGGTTGCTCGAAAATGGAATCGACTTGCTGAAGAATTCGCTCTCCCACGGGGTGAAAACCGGCAACGTGAACATCATGACCATGGATTACGAAGCCACCTTCGCCCCTAACGCCATGGGGCAGAACGCAATCGATGCCGCGAACGCGGCGCTCAAGCAATTACAATCGCTTGGTTCGGACGCCTCGCTTGGCCTTACGCCCATGATCGGAATGAACGATGTCTCGCCGCAAGTATTCACGCTTGAGGATGCCAACAAGATGTTGCGCTATGCGAAATCAAACGACCGCATTCGCCGCATTGCCATGTGGTCTGTGGGACGCGACCGGCCCTGCGCGGGCGCACCGGGCGTGGCGAGCGATTGCAGTGGAGTACCGCAAAAGCCGCTTGCCTTCTCCCGAGTCTTCAAGAAATTCTAACGCGACGCCTTCTTAACTTCGGGAGCAAGCAGCACCACGAAGTACTTCTCACAGTCCGTAGTCCTCACGCTTCCACCTGGAAGAACTGCGCCATGTTGCGGAATTTCTTATAGCGCGTTTCAAGCAAATCACCAACCGGCATTCGCTTTACCGCCGCCAGATGCTGCTGCAGCGCTCGGTCAAGAAACTCCGCTGCCTGCGCATGATCGGTGTGCGCGCCTCCCGGAGGCTCCGGGATAATGCCGTCAATGCAGCCCAGCTCATTTAAATCCTTGGCCGTGATCTTCATAGCCTCCGCCGCCAGCGCTTTCTTGCTGGCATCGCGCCACATGATCGACGCGCAGCCCTCCGGCGAAATCACCGAGTAAACCGAATTCTCCATCATCAACACGCGGTCGGCCACGGCAATCGCCAGCGCCCCGCCGCTGCCGCCGACGCCAATCACGGTCGCTACGATCGGCGCCTCCAGTCGCGCCATCTCCAGCAGGTTGCGAGCAATGGCTTCACCCTGGCCACGCTCTTCCGCGTGCAGTCCAGGATAGGCGCCATCGGTATCGACAAAAGTAAAAATCGGCCGCTTGAATTTCTCCGCAATCTTCATCACCCGAAGCGCTTTTCGATATCCCTCCGGATGGGGCATGCCGAAATTTCGATACACGCGTTGTTTCGCGTCGCGCGCTTTCTGGTGGCCCACCACGATGACTTCCTCGCCGTGAAAGCGAGCCATCCCGCACACAATTGCCGGATCGTCCCGGAAGCCGCGATCCCCGTGAATCTCGCTCCAATCGCTAAAAATTCGCTCGACATAATCCAGCGTATAAGGGCGCTGCGGATGGCGCGCCAGTTCCGTGCGCTCCCATGCGTTCAGGTGCGAAGAAATTTCGCGGCGCAGGTCGTTCACCCGTTCGTGCAACTGCTTGATCTGGCGAAGCGTTTCCGCGTTCTGCCCCTCCAGCGCCTCCAGCCGCGTGATTTGACCCTCGATTTTTTCCAGTTCCTGCTGCGCCTTCAGTCCAGAATCCATCTTGATGACGTTCCCATTCTTTCGCGTGTGATGCTCTTCCACAATGGAGAGCATAAAGTCCGTACCGGTGATGGCGGCATGCTTCGCATCACGACCGGATTTTTCTGCCCGCTTTATTTTCGTTCGTCTCATCGGCCGAATCTGCCCACTTGCACAAATCAACTGATGACGCGCACGCTGCCGCGTCCGCACAGCTCTTCCACACGGCCCCTAAAACTGCGGTCTGGCATCACATTATAGCCTTCCGCTTCCATCACCACCATGAAATCGCCCTCCCGCTCCACATCGAAAAGCACTTTCGCCTCGCCCTTGCGCTCGTTGAAAAGCGCGTACAGCGCATCGATTGTGCTGTCGCTCGCGCTCCCTAGAGGAATCCGTATACGAAGCGCCTTCGGCAAGGGCACCCGCGCTTCGTCCAGCGGGATGATCTCATTGGCGGTGAGCTTTGGATTAGCACCTTCTTCAATGCGCACGCCACCGCGAATCAGCACCGGAACCTCGAGCTTCACCTTCTCCGCAAGTTTCCTGTAGGCCTCGGGAAAAATCAGCAGTTCGACCTTCCCCGACATATCTTCAAGCGACGCCTGCGCCCACAACTCGCCTCTTCGAGACTTCGCAACTCGCAATCCCGAAATCAAACCCGCGGTCGTAATAGTTTCGTCCTTGTTCGTGGATTTCTTCATGCCGCCAATATCTTCGGTTGAGAGCGCATTCAGGTCGGCGAGTTTCTCTTTGTACTTTTCCATCGGATGCCCGGTAATAAAAAATCCGAGAATTTCTTTTTCCGCCGACAGCCGCGTGTGTTCATCCCAGTCGGGAGTGTTAGGGAGCGCGTCGCTGGCCTGCTGCGCGGTTTCATCAGCAAACACGCCAAAGAGCCCGTGCTGCCCCGACTCTGCGTCCCGCTGCGCTTTCTGTGCCTGCTCAATCGCCGTATCGAGCGCCTGCATGAGCTGCGCCCGGCGCCCGAAACCATCCATGGCCCCGCTCTTGATCAGCGACTCCAGCACGCGCTTGTTCAGCAGCCGCAAGTCCACTTCTCCGCAGAATTCGTAAAACGACCGAAAAGGGCGGCCCAGCTTCTTCCGCCCCGCAACTATGGACTCGATCGCATTTCCGCCAACGTTCTTCACCGCGGCGAGCCCAAACCGGATAGCCTGCCCATGCGGAGTGAAGTTCGCATCGCTTACGTTGATGTCGGGAGGCTCAACCGCAATCCCCATCTCGCGGCATTCGTTGATGTACTTCACCACGTCATCCGTGTTGCCCGTCACCGAAGTCAGCAGCGCCGCCATGAAGTCGAGCGGATGGTGCGTTTTCAAATATGCGGTGTGATACGCGAGCAGAGCGTATGCCGCCGAGTGCGACTTATTGAACCCGTATCCGGCAAACTGCGCCATCAGATCGAAAATCTTTTCGACCTTCTTCGGCGGAAAGCCGTTCTTGGTGGCGCCTCGTACAAAGCGTTCCCGTTGAGCCGCCATTTCCTCTGGCTTTTTCTTTCCCATCGCGCGGCGCAGCAGATCGGCTTCTCCGAGGGAGTATCCCGCGAGTTTGTTGGCGGCTTGCATGACCTGTTCCTGATAGACGAAGACGCCGAGCGTTTCCTCCAGGATCTCTTTCAATTCGGGTAATTCATATTCGATTTTGCGACGCCCATGTTTGCGCTCGATGAAATCGTCGATCATCGCCATCGGACCAGGACGATAGAGCGCATTGAGTGCTGTCAGGTGTTCGATGGAGTTCGGCTGGTAACGCCGCAGCACATCGCGCATACCATGCGATTCAAACTGAAAGACTCCGGACGTCAATCCACGATGGAACACTTTCTGATATGTTTCCTCGTCCTCCAGCGGGATCTCATCGAGCGTGAGCTGCTGGCCTCTTTGCGCGATCAGTTTCAAAGTGTCGTCGAGGATGGTCAGCGTCGTCAGCCCGAGAAAATCCATCTTCAGCAGGCCCATCTTTTCGATGGCCACCATGTCGAAGGCGGTGACGATTTCGTCGTTCTTTGTTTTGTGCAGCGGCACCAGGTCAATCAGCGGTCGCGGCGAAATCACCACGCCCGCGGCGTGGACCCCGGAATTCCGCACCAGACCTTCCAGCTTCCGCGCCGTGTCGAGCAACTGCCGCACCTGCGGATCCTTCTGGTATGCCTCCTGAAGCGCCGCGGACTCCTTGAGCGCGTCGTCCAGTTTGATATTCAGCGTTGTCGGCACCATCTTCGCGATGCGATCCACGTCGCTGTATGGCATGTCCATCGCGCGCCCGACGTCCTTGATCGCCGCTTTCGCCGCCATCGTGCCGAACGTAATAATCTGCGCAACATTTTCCCGCCCGTACTTACGGGTCACGTATTCGATGACTTCCCCGCGCCGGTTCATGCAGAAGTCGATATCGATATCCGGCATCGAAATACGTTCCGGGTTCAGGAAACGTTCGAACAGAAGTTCATGCTGCAGCGGATCAATGTCAGTGATTCCAAGCGAATACGCAACCAGCGCTCCGGCCGCTGATCCGCGCCCCGGGCCCACAGGAATGCCGCGTTCCCGCGCATACCGAATGAAGTCCCACACAATCAGGAAATAACCCGAGAACTTCATCTGCTGGATGATGCCCAGCTCGCGCGCTAATCTCTGCTCGTAGTCCGCCAGCGAATGCTTGAGCCGGCCATTCGCTGCGAGGGTCCGCAGGCTCTCCATCCGCCGCGCGAATCCTTGCCGTGTGATGTGTTCGAAATAACTGTCGAGCGTAAATCCGTCCGGGACATCAAAGTGCGGGAACGGGCTGGGAACTTTCTCCAGTCGCAGGTTGCAGCGCTCGGCAATATCGAGCGTGCGCGAAAGCACCTGCGGTGCGTCCTTGAACACGCGCAACATCTCATCGCCGTTCTTGACGTAGAACTGCGTGCCCTCGAACTTCATCCGGTTCGTTTCCTGGATTGACTTCCCGGTTTGAATGCACAGCATCACATCCTGGGCATGCGCGTCGTCCTCGCAAAGGTAGTGGCTGTCGTTGGTCGCGACCATGGGCAGCGCGAGATCCTTTTCCAGACGAAATAAATCGGAACGAATTTGGTGTTCCCTCTCCAGGCCCTGGTCCTGAATCTCAAGGAAGAAATTTTCTGCGCCGAAGAGATCGCGGTAGAAACCGGCAGCTGACCGCGCCGCATCGTAGTTCCCTTCCATCAACCGCTCGGCCACCTCGCCCTTCAGACATCCGGAAAGCCCGATCAGCCCCCTCGAATGCTCAGCCAGAAATTTCTTGCTCACCCGAGGCTTGTAGTAGAAACCATGCAGCGAGGCTTCCGACGTGATCTTCACCAGATTGCGGTAGCCTTCCTCGTTTTCGGCCAGCACCAACAGGTGGTTATAAGTGTCGCCGTCGGGCGGAGTGCGCGTGATGACGTGGTCGTCTTTCTTGCAGATGTAGAGTTCGCATCCCACGATCGGTTTCACGCCGACCTTGTGCGCGGCATTTACAAAATGCACCGCGCCAAAAATGTTGCCGTGATCGGTCATGGCGACCGCAGGCATGCCAAGCTCATGAACCCGGTCAACAAGTTTCTCGACGTCGCAAGCGCCATCGAGCAGAGAGTAATCACTATGAAGATGCAGGTGGACGAATTGGTTTTGGCTCATGAAGACAGCGCTTGGTTCTTAGCTTTTGGCTTTTAGCGGATCGAATTTATTCTACCGGCTGGAAGAATTCGCGCAATGACAGAAAGTGGTGCAATTTTCAGTCGATGGTCGATAGTCGTTAGCCGCTAGCGTACTTGCGCAGAGCGAATGCAAAAGGACTGATGACGAATGCTAACGACCAACGACTATCGACCAACGACCGCCCTATTGCGGCACCTGAAAATCCACTCCGCGATCGTCGTTCATCCGCGCTGTGGCCGCCAGATCCAACTGCGCAAGCGGAATCTTCTTCCCGGCCTGGTGGTCGTTAAGCACCCAGAGCGTCCCACCGGCGATCGCATAATTTCGCACTTCTTCAACATGCTGGTCGCGGAAGACGAGCGCCGTCGAGGGGACGGCAGCAGCCCTTTCTTCCTCGCGCGCCTGCGAGCGGCGCGCATACACATCCTGATCCCGCTCCCTATCGTCCTGTTCGCGCAACCTTTGTTCTTCGACGCTCGCCGCATTCATCTCATTGGCCAGTGCCAGTTCCCGATCCTGATCATAGTCATAAGAGGAAGACGAGTCCGACCACCAGTACGGATCGTAGTATCCCGCATAGCCGTATCCGCCATACCATGGATACCCGAATCCCCTCCGGCAACCGAAGCAGTGATGAAAACCGCGAGAGTGAAAGCGCCGTCCGCCAAAACCGTCTCCGCGGAAGGAAGAACGAGAACCGAGTCCGGCGTGCATTCCGCCGAAGGCATGGCCGCCCGAAGTTCCTCCAATGGAGCGCCCAATGGCAACACCGTGCCCGCCGCCCGAAGGTCGTCCAACTCCCCCGCCGCGGCCGCCGCCGGAACCGCGCATGCCGCCACGCTGGGCTGATGCTGACACGAGCGCCATAAGGATGAGGACGACGAAAACCGCAATGGTCGCCGGGCGACGCATAGCTACATTATAGTCCACTTTCGACAGGTTTCCTGGCGTAGAAAATCCGCTCGACCGCCCGAGAACCAACCGCCTTATTTCTTCTTCTTCTTGGTGGTAGCCTTCGCCTTCGCTTTAGCTGCCGGCTTCTTGGCCTTGGCAGGTTTGCTCGGCTTCTTGACGGCAGGAGCCTTGGCAGGCTTGCTCACCTTGGCAGCAGAGGCAGGCTTCGAAGCCGCTACGGCCTTCGCAGGCACCGCAGGCTTCGCCGCCGGGACCGCCTTCACTTTGGTTGCCGTAACCGGCACAACCGGTGCCGCCGGAACCGCCGCAACTTTTCCCTTCCCCTTAACGCCCGGCTTCCCGCTCGCCGCCGCAGGCGCAGCAACAGCAACAGCGGCAGCAGCCTTAGCTCCTCTGCCCCGCTTCGCGGGCGGAGGCGGTGGAGGTGGCGGAGGTGGCGGCGCCAGCGGCTTCAGAAACTTCAGCGTCTCGGTCCGCGAACGCAGCTTGCCATCCAACAACAGTAAGAACACATCGTTCGCGATCTTCGGATACGTCGCCATCTGCGGCGTGATACGCAGTTCCGTCATCTCCGGCAACGGGATCTTCTGCTGCACCTGCCGCCACTTCGTAAAAAAGTTCTTGATCTTCTGCGCCACCGCCTGCTGCCGCGCCGTGATCGCCAGAAACAGGATCATCTCCGGACGAGCCGACGACAGCAATTGCCAGGTCCGCGAAGGCGTAGCCGCTTCCTTACCCGACAAGCGCTTCGCCAGGCTATGGGCGTTCGAATCCAGATCCTTCCACGCCTCGACCAGGTCCTTGCGCGGAATCGCCCGGCGCAAATCCGAAATATCCTTGTCGCCCAGCCGCTCGGTCAGAAAATAAAGCACCGCCGGCGCAACCTCCGGCGTATACCCAAGCTCGTTCATCTGCTGCCGGGTCTTCATCAGCGCGCCCAATCCGGCCGTGTCCACTTTGGCCGTGCTCCAATGAGCGTTCAGTACCTTCAGCCATCCCTCTTTTTCGTACGCCTTCAGAACGCCATGCGGATCATCCTCATACGCCAACTGCTCGATCTCGTATCCAATGCTCGAACTTCGTATGTGCTCGATGTAGCCGTTTTCCTTTCCCGATTCATAACGCGCCTGTGTCCGCTCCTCAAGCGGCCAGTGGAACCGCGTCGTAAAGCGTGTGGCCCGGATCATCCGCGACGGGTCCTCAAGAAACGCGTAGTTATGCAACACGCGGATCACTTTGGCTTCAATGTCCGCCACACCGTTAAACGGATCCATCAACAGCCCGCGCGATCCTTCGTTCAGCGAAAGGGCCATCGCGTTCACCGTGAAATCGCGTCGGCGCAGATCCTCAATGATCGTAGCCGGAGCCATCTGCGGAGCTTTCCCGGGCTTGTCGTAGTGCTCCGAGCGCGCCATCGCAACCTCAGCGCGAACGCCCCCGGGCAAAGTAAGCAGCAAGGCCTTCGTCTCATTGTCCGCGTCACCCACGACCGCTCCGGCCCGCTCCAGATCTTTCTGCAGCTTGAGCGCGTTGCCCTGGACGGTGAAATCCAGATCGCGGATAGGAAAACCGGTAACGATGTCGCGGATGGCGCCGCCCGTCAGATACAGGTTCATCCCCGCCGCTTTGGCGGCGTCCTGGACGAGGGTTACTGCCTTTTGTTGGTCCGGCGAGAGCCGGGTTTCCAGCGTGTATATGTAATCGGCCATGCCTTCCTAGTCGCCTTGCGGTGGCCCTTCGGTGGGCTCGCTCGGGGCGTTATTCACAGGTTTTCCACAGGGGACCCGGCTCGCATCTACTCCGAACCATAACCGGCTGCTCGCGGACGGAATCTAACTCTCTCTAGACATTAGAGTTATACCGCAAGCCTACTGTTGCAGCAAACTAGAGAAAATAACACAAGGTTTACCGTTTGGCTACTGTGAAGGCACAAACTGTCCGAATTCATCAGGAAAGTGCGAGAATCCCATCTGGAGCTTCCATCTCGTCACGCGCTACGCGCGACCGGGGTTGGAGTGTCTCTGGCCCCATGCCTTCGACCCATAAAAAAGTAATCGTGCGCAAACACGACCGCGACTCGATCAGCGGCTACGTAGCTCCCGCCAACTTTGTGGTGGACGGCAAACTCGAACTCCTGAATACTTCCGGCAACGTAGTAGCCATCGACCTGCGCGACATCAAAGCCGTTTATTTTGTCCGCGAATTTTCCGACACTGACCTAATGCTCCGCAAGACCTTCACCACCCGTCCCCGGACCGAAGGCCTCTGGGTGCGACTGAAATTCAAAGACAACGAAGTGATAGAGGGCATCCTGCCCAACGACCTAACGCAAAATCCCGCCGAAGGATTCCTAATGAACCCTCCTGACCTACGCTCAAACACCCAGCGAGTCTTCGTCCCCCGCGAAGCCCTGACCTCAATAACGGTGCTGGCAGTAATAGGCGCAGCCAACCGCCGCCGCAAAGGTGGCCAACCCGATACCAGGCAAGTCACGCTGTTCGACCAGTAGAGAACCAGGTGTCCGGTTTCAGGTGTCAGGTGTCAGGAAAAGCTAGGATCCACGGAGAACTGGGTTGATCTTGTTTTTCCTGAGACCTGACACCTAACACCTGACACCTGACACGCTACAATTCCCCGAGACCGCCATGAAACTAGCCGACATAGCCAAAGCCCTAAATGCCCGCATCGACAATGCCCAACCCACCACCGAAATCACAGGAGTAGCCGGCATAGAGCAAGCCGCTCCAGGCCAGCTAACCTTCGTCTCGAACCCCAAATACAACGCCGCCGCGAAGACCACGAAAGCGTCAGCCGTAATAGTCGCCGAAAACTTCCCCGCCATTCCCACAGGTATGCTGCGCAGCAAGAACCCATATCTAGCCTGGGCGAAAGCGATCGAGCTTTTCTACCGCCCGCCCAGCTACGCCCCCGGAATCCATCCCACCGCAGTAATCCATCCCAAGGCAAAAAGGAAGTTAGGCAAGAACGCGCACATCGGACCCTACGTAGTGATCGACGAAGACGTCGTCATCGGAGACAATGCCATCCTGCTCGCCCACGTAGTCATCTATCGCGGAGCAACCATAGGCAACAATTTCTTCGCCCACGCCCATGCCGTAGTTAGAGAATTCTGCCACGTAGGAGACAACGTCCTGCTCCAAAATGGAGCCATAGTAGGCTGCGACGGCTTCGGTTTCGCCAAGCATGAAGAAGGAGACGAAGCCGCCCGCTGGCACAAAATCGTCCAGTCCGGCAACGTAGTAGTCGAGAGCGACGCCGAGATCCAGTCCAACGCCTGCATCGACCGAGCCAGCATAGGCGAAACCCGCATCGGACGCGGCACAAAAATCGACAACCTAGTCCACATAGGCCACAGCTGCACCATAGGACACGACACGCTCGTCTGCGCGCAAGTCGGCCTGGCTGGCACCACCGACGTAGGCAACAACGTAATCCTGGCCGGACAAGTAGGCGTAAGCGGCCACGTAAAAATCGGCGACGGAGCCATAGCCATAGCCCAAAGCGGCATCCCCCACGACGTTCCCCCCGGAGCCATGGTCAGCGGCGCTCCCGCCATCGATCACAAATTGTGGCTGAAGTGCTGCGCCGTCTATGCCAAGCTGCCAGAGATCGCCAAAGCAGTAAGAAAGCTGTCGGAGCGGGACTGAGTCCTCTTTTTCCTGGTTTCGAACGCTCCGGACCCCCGATTATGCCGTTGATTTTGGGGGATTCAGTTTGCCGCCGCATCAGGCTAAAATATGAGCGAGGGATTTACATATGCCGATCGAATATGTCGAGCGGCGCGAGGGCGGTTACTGGATCGCCGGCACGCGGGTTTCGCTGGATTCCATTGTTTACGCATTTCTCCGCGGCGCGGCACCCGAAAGTATTGCCCAGTCCTTCCCTGTTTTAAAACTGGAAGAAGTCTACGGGGCCGTAACCTACTACCTCGGGCACAAGGAGGAAGTGAACTCCCATCTGCGGCAGCATGACCGGGAATTCGACACGTTGCGCGCCCAGGCGCGGCAGGTAAATCCTGGCCTGTACAAAAGGCTCGAAGAAGCCAAGAAGGTCGAACAAGTCAAACAGCAGCTAAACCTGTGAAGCGCCTGCGAACCGAGTCCGAGCACTGCACCAAAAGCGGGCATTGACACGGACCCCCCTGAGGCCTAGCTTCGAGGTGTCTCCATTGGCCACAGCCAAAACTCCGTCGCACAACTCTTACCTGGCGGCCCAGCAACGACCCTGACCCACGAGGACATTCGGGCAGTTGAAATTCATTAAGACCGAAAGCCCGTCTCCTGATGACGGTTTCGTCCCGAATCCATGGTGGTCAAGCAGTTGGTCGCAAGACCGGCTCCACCCCGTGACCCACCACCGCAACCGGTCAGCTTCGACCGGTAGCCTCGAGCGTTTTCAGAACAAGCGCAGAAGGAGTGTTTCCATGTTTACACGCACTGTTGAACTCACCACCAAGCCGGGAAAGGCAAGAGACCTCACTACCCTCATCAACGACAAAGTACTGCCGATTCTGAATAAGCAGACCGGATTCGCGGATGAGACCCTTTTGGTATCGGATACAGAACCGAATCGTGTCCTGGCGATCAGTTTCTGGAATGCCAAAGAAGATGCTGAGCGGTACCAGCGGGAGCAGTACCCTGTCGTCCAGCAGATGATACGGCCTCTCCTCGACGCAGAGCCCGTGGTTCGGACCTTCAACGTCGATAGCTCAACCACGCACAAAGTTGTTGCCGAGAAGGCCGCCTAAGAGGTCCCTTTCCCAATCCAGGGTTTCGGGCACCATCTTCGGGCACCATCTTCGGGCACCATCTTCGGGCACCATCTTCGGGCACTATCGAAGAGGGCGGCGGCAGCGCCGCCCTTTCTCGTCGAGATCACCCGGTTTGAGGACGTAAAGAAAGCAGCCAAGGTTTGTGTAGAGCGGGCGCCCTCGCCCGCTGCCTTTGACTTTGATTTTTGGCCGCCGTGTAACCCGCTCCCTGCGTTTTGTGCAAGGGGCGGGACTCCACGTCCGCCGACCCATAATCCGCCGACCCATAAATTGTCATCCCGAACGAAGTGAGGGATCTGCAGTTTGCTGCCAGCAAAACCACGCTCCAAAATTTTCTCAACCACCGCCCGGAACTAACAACCACCGCCAACTCCCGCGAGCAACCGAGATCACCCAGTTTGCGGACGTAAGGAAAGCACCCAAGGTTTGTGTAGAGCGGACACTCCTGTCGGCTGCCTTTGACTCAAGCCCGGAGAAGAGGGAGTGGTCGAGATCGAATCGCACTGGACAGCAACCAGACGCGAGAACCAGGAATTTATCCCACCGTTCGGCGACGCGACCCGGCTTAAGAGCCTTCGCCCTTCGCTTCGCGATAGGACGGACCACCCCGCGAAGACGTCATTAGGAACTATTTCTTCTGCCTGAACCTCATCCAGCGTATACGACCATCAGGATAGACATATCGGGTGTACTCATTCCCGTTTCCATCCCGATACGTATCATAGTCAACACCCTTGGAATGCTTCTTCTTAAAATCGCCGGACGAGGTGCCGAGAATTTCTTTTATCGGATCATAGAGTGTCATGTCTGTAGTGCACCCCAGTAGAACTGGACACGGAAGTTAGTTAGGCTTGGGGCCTCCGCCAGGAGGCGAGAATGCCGAGAAAGCCGAAAGTCCAGAGGACTGCGGAAGAGAAGTGGCAGATTGTGTTGGAAGGTCTGAAGAGCGGCAACGTGGCTGAGACCTGCCGCAAGTACGAGATCGCGCCCACGCTGTATTACCGCTGGAAAGACGAAGTAGAAGAGGGAGCCAAGGCTGCGCTTGGGGGGAGAAGCGCAGCCGCGCGGCCCGATGCCGAGCAGGAGAAACGGATTAAGCAACTGGAGCGGGCGCTGGGCCGATCGCACTTGCAGATCGAGATTTTAAAAAACGTGCTGGGCGAGTGAGCTGCGGGCCAGCTCATTCGTCGGCACGGGAGTTGGTGGCCCAAGGGAACGAAGCGAAGCTGGTGGCGGAGACGCTCGCCATCAGCCGGTCGAGCCTCTACTATCGGCGCAAACCGCGCGCCAGCCGTGCCGATCGCTCGCGGGACGAGGAGATCATCACGGCCTGCGGTGAGAAACCGGCCTACGGTTATCGTCGCGTGGTCTGGTGGTTGTGGCGGCATCACGGGTTGGTGGTCAATGGCAAGCGGGCGCTGCGTGTCATGCGAGAACGCGGACTGTTAGTGCGTCAGCGCCGCTTTCAAATCTCGCGCAGAAAGGACTGGGGCAAGGTGGAAGCACCGCATCCGAATCACGTCTGGCAGTCGGACATGACCAAGGTCTGGGCCGGGCCCAGTGTGGGCTGGGCGTATCTGGTCTCGGTGATCGACTGCTGCACCCGCGAAATCGTCGGCTGGGATCTGAGTCTGCGTTGTCGTACGGAAGAAGCTCTGGCGGCGCTCAACCGCGCCGTGTTGGAGGTTTTGCCTTTCGGTTCTCGTGGAACGGGTTTGACTTTGACGACTGACAACGGCACCCAGTTTACCTCGGCGCGCTATGTCGAAACTCTGAACCAGTTGGGCATCACGCACCGGCGCACGGCCTACAACCATCCCGAGGGCAACAGTTACATCGAACGATTCCATCGCAGCTTGAAAGAAGAGGAGGTGTGGCTCAACGAATACCAGAACTTCGACCAAGCGCAGCAGAGCATTGCAGGCTGGATCGAGGAGTACAATCACGACCGTCCGCACCGCGGACTCCACGGACAAACCCCGCACGACGCTCGTGCCCGGTTCGCCCTAACCCTTACTTCAAACACGGCCCCTTGTGTCTAGTTTTGCGGGGTGCACTACATGTCTTTCCAGTTCGCTGGTTCACTGCAAGTCCAATAACGAGGCAGATTCCTAAGGGCTATAGCATCCCTACAAGCGAAAAACAGGCTGCCAAACCAGCTAATAATCAACCAAGGGTCTACATGCTCTGTGAGAATTACGAACGAAAGTACAATAAAGCCTGAACCCCAAAATACAAGTCCGAATGTTGCATAACTCACCCACCAAGGATTCGGCACTCTCCAGATAGCAGCGGAGCGACAGAGTTGTCGGACTTTATTCATGGTTAACCATGAAGTCTGTCAAGTGCCTCTTTAACGGCTGCCTCAACGTCACGTCGCCCCAGTGTGATCCTGTCCACGTCGGACGGCTTGAAGTTCCGTTGTGATTCCAAAAATGATCTGAAAGCATCCCGAGCCGAAGCACTGTCTCCAAGCATCTCGAAGATGCAACCCATATCGAACATATAGATCGGCAGGGAATGAAGCGAGTATGCCTTTGTCGCAGCAGCCAAGGCTTTGCGAAAACAGAAATCCTTATCAACAACGCCCTTGTCCGCCATCTCTACCAATGTCACTTGGCTCTGGGCGTAGCTGATCAGCGCCCAAGCCGTGATCGCTTTGTGAGCCTCGGGATGGATGTACCACGCGCCCTGTTCAGTTTCCTCACTCGACTCGTTCATAACCCGAACGAAACTATCAATCTCAGCCTGCTCCTCATCAGTGAGCGTGAAGCTGATCTGACCATTCGGGTGCTGCTCGACTCCCGGCAGCTTTGACCTCTCCTTGAAAGGCCACATATTCAAAGCCCCTTGCCGACCGCACGAAGCGTCTCTGGCAATTTCAACCGATCGAAAGAGTTGACGGCAAGCTCGACTACATTCATGAAACTCCCTGCGTAAGCGGCAGAATCATTTTTCTCCACTGCGAGCAGGTCGCAGACATTTCCAGCGAATTTGGAAAACAGGGCATCCTGCGCAAGTGGGTTGTCACGGTCGAGTAGTTGCTTGCATTTTGCGTACTCGATCTCAGACTTCCCCAAATTTTCTATGAAGTCGCTCTCGATTCCATCTTTCAGGTTTTGCGGCCAATGCCCGAAGATGGATTCAATAGTCGGTCCTATTATCAGTGGATAGAGTTGATCCTGAACTTTGCATCGCTGCTCATGACCCAATTCCCGGTACGCAAATCTGTTGGTCAGGTGCAGGAAGAAGTAGAGGAATTCACACACGACCGCAAACCATCGTTGTGTGTGATCCTTGTCATTCGTCGCATGGATGGAAGACTTCAGAGTCTCAGCATCACCCAACGAAGCTTGGACAATGCGGCGGGCGAGATCGCCGACCGGTGGAACCTTTGGCTTGCGAAATGTGCTTAACCAAGACCGCATAGCGCAGCTTACGCACCAAAGTCATCACGTTTGTGCTGACCTGTACCAAAATTCAAAACCTGTACCAAAATTCAAAACCTGCTCCTGAATCCTTGTGGCTCTGCGTTGCAAGTGCCAGTAAAGCGTGGAGGAGGATCAAGTAGCTTAGCGTGAAGACTATAAGCTGAGCACGGAAAGCGCACCACGACACCCGGCTGAAGCATTTAGCCCGGCGATGACTGCCTTCATATTCGGAAATCGTATCTTGTTGCTCCTGAGACAACGACTCTCCTACATCTCTCCTGCATTTGAGTTCGCGGTATCTTGCTGCTCGTGCGCTGTGACGAAAATCCTGAAGTCTTGAGAAGTTCGTGAAGATGCCAGCGACGATAGCCACGATAAGAACCCAGGAGGCGACACGCAGTTCGCAGTCCGCTCTGATCTGTCCGCTAACGATTAAATTCACAACCCAACCGAGGGTCGCGGCACTGAATGCAAGTAGAAGGTTTACCACGTGGCCGAGTTGGGTGATTGTGATCCCTTGCCATCGGACATGTGCTTCATGGTATTTTTTCACTTCCTCCTCTGCCTTCATACGCTGCCCGTTTGTCATATCGTTCATCACCGTGGAGGCTATACCTGCAACACTGGATTTCCAAGGGCTAACCGGGCGGGTGGCCCGTCCTATCGCGAAGCGAAGGGCGGGGCTCTTAGGACGTGGCATTTAGGAGGAGCGGCGTCCTTGCCCCCTTCGAGCTTGGCCAGCCAGGCATCGGCTTCTTCGGCGGTGGCGTGGAGGCCGGTTGTCTGGTAATGAGTCCAGGCGGCAAGCACGTCCTGCCGGAATCGTTCGCGCTTCTCTTCGCGCTCCACGTACGACATGGCAGACAGATGCTCCAAGGTGTTACCTGGTAGCCCTATAGCAATTGGGTCGGCAGCCAGCCCAAGTTTCGCCCACGCGGGGTCCCTACCTTTTTCATCACATTTTTCTTGTACCGCCCTCACAGACACGCGAATCGCAATCATGCAATGATTCCCCGACAGTGCAGCATCGAAAACTGCGCCCGTCTCCAGAGACGGACCCAAAATCCGCCGCAAAACCATTTTCGGCGGCTTCTTTGACAACATGAAAACAAGCAGTAAAAGCGGCGACCCCGCACCCCGAAAAGTGCACGCCAAATCGCAGAAACACCAGCTAAGTCCTTATTCATGTAGTTGATAGAGCTAAGTACTTTAATTAGAATAGCTTAGCGCGAATTGGGGGGGGTTACAAAACCAATAAACAGCCCACTACTCCCGCAACTCCGCCGGGGATGGTCCGTCCTATCGCGAAGCGAAGGGCGGGGATGTTCAGCCGGTGCCCTTCGTTTTATTAAGGTCCGGTCGGAATCCCCCCTTTCGCCTATCGTCTGGGTTCTTCGCTAACTCCCTATCTTTGATGTTCGCAGGTTGCCAACGACTAACGACTAACGACCATCCGCCTACTCCCGCAACTCCGCCGGAAGCCCGCTATTAATCGCCGCGCGCACTTTGGCCATCAGGCAATCGCGCTCTCCAAAATTGGAGGGCTCAATCGGATCGTGAAATTCGACCGTCACCGTCGCTGTTCCTGGACGAATCGCAAACCGCCCCTTCGGCATAACTTTTTCGGTGCCCGAAATCGTGATCGGAACGACTGGTACTCTGCACTCCTCAGCGAGATAGAAGGGTCCTTTTTTGAAGGGCAGCAGCTTGCCATCGAACGAGCGCTTCCCTTCCACATAGGTGGTCATGTTCAGTCCCTGCTCGAGGGCTTTGACCGCGTCGCGAACCGCCGCGATGCCGGAATCGCGATTGCCGCGATCCACCGGCACGAGCGAGCCGATCAGCATGATCTTTCCGAGAATTGGAACGCGGAACAATTCTTTCTTCACCATCACCGAAGTGCGGCGCGGGATTAGCGGCAGCGTGATCGGCGGATCGAGATTGGAGATGTGATTCGACATGAAAATATAAGTTCGCGCCGGATCGATTTTCTCGAGTCCAATCGTCCGTACCTTCACCCCCGCGATGCGCACGCCCGTGAATGCTGCCCACATGCAGCTGTTGTACAAAAAGGTGATGTCTTTGGTCAGATAGGTCCACGGAATCCCAGTAAGCGCGGCGAAAGGTAGCGCAGCGGCCCAAAACAGCAACATGAGAATGGTGCGAAACACTTACTCATTCACCCCAAGCTCTTTCACGCAGGCTCTTTTCACGCGCGCTCTTGCACTCCGAGCGCTTGCACCGCGAGCCCGCGCAATCGTTGGGGTAGCTTCTCATAGATGCCGCCGAATCCGCCATTGGAGAGAATGGCAACCACGTCTCGCTCGCGCAGTTCGGGCGCGATCGCGTTCACGATGGCATCGGCATCGGCGAAGATGCGCGCTTGCTTTCCGCGCTTCTGGATCTCGTCGATCACCCGCTGCAGGTCGAGCCGCTCCGCTTCGGGGATCGCCTCCGACTTGAAGATGGCAGCGATTACGATATGATCGGCGAGCGCCAGACTGCGAGAGAGCGCGTCCTGCAGCACGTTGCGGCGCATGGTGTTCGAGCGCGGCTCGAGCACAACCCAAAGGCGCGATTTCGGATATCGCGCCCGCAAAGCGAGAATCGTTTGCTCGATGGCCGTAGGATGATGCGCGAAGTCGTCGATGATCGTGATGCCATTGACTTGCGCTTTCACTTCCAGCCGCCGCTTCACGCTGCGAAATGTTTTGAGAGCCTTCGCGATCACATCTTTAGAAATTTCGTAATTCGCCGCAAGCGCCGCCGCTGCCGTGGCATTCCAGACGTTGTATTCGCCTCCAAGCGGAAATTCGAAATCCGCCCAAGGTTCTCCATCGCGCACCACCGACCAGGAAGTTCGTTCCGCGTCCAGCTTAAGATTTGCGATTTTCCATCTCGCGCGATTCCGCGTACGATCAAAGGTGCCGTAACGCTCGACCGGACAGAAGGCTTTTTGCACGCAGCGATTGAGGCTTTCACTCGAAGCATCGCCCGAATCAAAGGCGATAATTCTTCCGCGTCGCGGGACCAGGTTCACGAGCCGCTTGAACGCCGTTTCCACCGCGTCCAGATCTTTATAGATATCCGCGTGATCGAATTCGACCGAAGTAAGAATCAGAGAATCCGGAAAGTAGTGCAAAAACTTCGGACCCTTATCGAAGAATGCGGTGTCATACTCATCGCCTTCCAAAATAAAATGCTTGCCTTCGCCCAGCCCAAAACTGCGGCCGAAATTCTCCGCGATACCACCGATCAGGAACGAAGGCTGAAGGCCAGCTGTCTCGAAGATCCAAGCCAGCATCGAAGTCGTAGTCGTCTTGCCATGCGTTCCGGCCACGACGAGAACCTCTTTCCCGACCAGAAACTCATCGTGCAGAATCTGCGGCAGCGAGCAGAACGGAATGCGCTCATCAAGCACGCGCTCCAGTTCGACATTCCCGCGAGAAAGCGCGTTCCCGACGACCACCAGATCGGGACGAGGATTCAGATTCGCCTCAGCAAACGGCTGCGCAACAGGAATGCCCAGCAATTCGAGAAACGTCGACATCGGCGGATAAGCCGCTGCATCCGAGCCCGTGACGCGAAAGCCGCGCTCTTGCAGCATGCCAGCCAGCGAAGCCATCGCCGTCCCGCAAATTCCGATCAGGTGAATGTGTTTGGGTTTACTCATCAGATTTAATCATCAAAGATTACTCGTCGAGAGATTGCTCATTACGAGGTTGCTCATTGGCTAGTTGCGGCCTCCAGAATCTTCAGCTTCACTTCACTGCCTACTTCGAGCCTGGCTTTCACCCCGATCGGCAGCGTGATATTCGCGCGCGAGACATGTCCGGAACGAAGGCCAAACGCCACCGGAATTCCGAGATCTCCGACTATACGCAGCACGACTTCTTCGAGCGTGTAATCCTGCGTCGAACTTTGCCGGCAATCCAGCATTTCGCCGAAGATAATGCCGCGCACGCCTTTCAGCTTGCCCGCCAGCTTCAACTGCATCAGCATGCGATCAATCTGGTAAGGCTTGGCCGCGATGTCCTCCATGAAGAGAATGGTTCCCTCAGTGTGGATGTCATAAGGAGTGCCGAGCGCGGCGACCAGGATGGAAAGACATCCGCCATAGAGAATTCCTTCCGCCTTTCCCGCGACCAATGGATTCGCGCCTGAGCCCTCGCCAATCTCCCATTCTGTGGCGCCACCGACCGCGTTCTGCCACGAGGCGAGTTCGACACCATCCGCGACGGCGAAATCCTTGGCCACCATCGGACCATGAAAGGTTACAAAGTTGGCCGCGTCGGCAAACCAGGTCAGCAGCGTCGTCAGGTCGCTGTAGCCCATAAAAATCTTCGGATGCTTGGCAATCTTTTTCAGGTTAATCGCAGGCAGCAGGTAGTTCGATCCATATCCTCCTCGCACACAAACAATCGCTCGGATATCGTCGCGCGCGAACATATCTTCCAGTTCCCGCGCCCGTCGCTCAGCCGAACCCGCAAAGTACAGATCGCGTTCCAGGATCGACTCGGAATAGAACGCCTCGTAGCCGGCGCGACGAAGACCGTCGCAGCCCGCCTCCAGCATTTCGCGCTTCACGTTCGAGGCGGGCGCAACGATTCCCACCTTGTCGCCCGGACGAAGCGCGCGCGGCTTGCTTCGCGACTTGTGGGAAGCGGAAGGCATCTCGACTCGATCTTAAACGAAGAATTCTCCTCGGCAGATGAGAGTCGCCGGACCCCGCAGATAAACTTGATTCTCCCACCGCACCGTCTGCGCGCCTCCCGGCGCAATCACCGTCACCGGAGAAGCGACGCGACCGCTCGCAATTGCTGCCACCGCCGCCGCGCATGATCCCGTACCCGAAGACTGCGTCTCTCCCACGCCCCGCTCAAATAGTCGGACCTCGATTTCATTCGCACCGCGCACCGCCACGTACTCCACGTTCGTGCCTTGCGGAAACTGAGGCTGCGTCCCAATCAGTGCCGCCTGCCGCTGCCATCCATCCTGAAAGTTCTCCACGAAGATTACGAAGTGCGGATTCCCCATCGAAACCTTCGTCCCCACCGCCCGCACCCACATCGTCTCAATCGACAACTGACCGCCGACCTCAGGTCGCCCCATATCCGTCTCGAACTCAAACGTGGAGCTTTGCCGGCCGTCTTCCCTGCTAATGAGCCGGCAGGTCTTCAGTCCAGCACCCGTCCGAACCACAACTTCCGTTTTGCCCTCTCGCGAACAAATCTCCGCCGCCACACAGCGCGTGCCGTTGCCGGAGATTTCCGCCTCCGAACCATCCGCATTGATCAGGCGCGCTTTCACGTCCGCTTCCGCATCGGGAAACAGCCATTCCACGCCATCAGCGCCGACTCCGCGATGGCGATCGCACAACCGGCGGCTGAGTGCGGCGAGGTCGCCGGAAGCGTGCGCACCTTCCACCATCAGAAAATCGTTGCCGCAAGCCGACGCCTTGGTAAAAGGGATTCTCGATTTCTGCTGAGCATCATTCTGCGGGAAACTCATTCGTGTTCCACAGCTCCGAGTGTCGTCACGCTGCCAAACGCGTTTGATTCATGCAACCGGATGGAAAACACGCTCTGCTGTTCATGTTCGCAATTCACCGAGAACACCATGCGGAAATCCGGTTCGGCATCGGCGATGTGCACGCTGTTCATGGTAAGTTGCTCGGAGTCCAGGATGCGGTTCACTTCCCGCAACATCCCATCCACGTTGCGGCCCGTCACTTCATAGGTGGTAGCAAACGACTTCAGCGAGAACGCAGCCTCCATTCGTCCCAATACCTCGAGCGCGACCAAAATGATGACCGTGGCCCAGCACGCGATCAGATACAGGCCGCCACCAGCTGCCATCCCCACTGACGCCACCACAAACAATGTCGCCGCTGTCGTCAGGCCCGTCACCGAGGCTCGGGCGTGCAGAATCGAACCCGCGCCGATAAAGCCGATGCCTGGGATGATCTGCGCCGCGATCCGTGCGCTGTCCGACTCCGTGCCCGCGAGTTGCTTCGACAGAACCGTGAACATCGCCGCGCCGAAACAGATGAACATATTCGTGCGCAGCCCTGCCGGCTTGTGGCGCAGTTGCCGTTCCAGGCCGATGATGCCGCCCAGCGTCGCCGCCAGCAGCAAGCGCGCCAGCGTCGAACTCAGTACCACGCCCAGTTCGTTATGCAGTAGATCGATAATGTGATGGATTGGGTTCATAGGAGCACCCGCACTTCGAGCGGATTCTATCACCGCTGCCAATCATCGCTTTCTCTGCTGCTTGCCGGAAAGGGTTAACGCGATTGATTCGGGGCGCTATGTGCAGCATAGATACGCGCACGCGGCTGTCCGGTCGCACGAATCTCCGCCAGCTCCGTGAGGTTTATCTTATTCGCCCGTTGATCTACGGCGTCCCCGTCGAAGGCAATCACAAAATCCACGTAGCGCGGCGGATCGGCCAGCGCGCGCTCCCACAGGCCTTCGGGATCTCTTGGCCGTTTCCACGGGCGATGATTTTCGTTATTCACCACCAGACGCAGAGGAATGCCCGCCTGCTGCATAACGCCGACATGTTCCCCGAGTTCCATTAGGAACCGTGAGTTCCTTGGTAATGTACCGATTATCCGCTCCACCGCCGAATCCAGAGGATTCCGGATTTCCCAATTCCTCCGTGCTTCCTTCAAGCATTGCGGCTCCGCCTTCCACACTGATGCATAACTGACCACCACCAGCGCCAGCATCGCCGCCACCAGTTTCCCATTATGCCGGCCACGCGTGCCCAGGAGCTCGCCAACGAGAGAAACAGAAGCCGTCAGCAGTCCGGTCGAAACCGCGAACATGGGCAGCAACTGGAGTCCGTAGCGCTGGTTGAAGGTAGCAAAAGGCCACCACGTGTGGACATGAATCGGCACCGAGCCGTATGCAATCGAAAGCGCGTAGAACACAAGTGGGACCCACAGCAATAGCATCGGAGCCGATTGCGCCCGCAGTTTCCACGCTCCGATTGCCACCGCCACAAAGGCCGCCGCCAGCCAGAAGCGGCCCCAGTTCCCTTCCGCCACGTTCAACTGCGCCGATTTCAAATAATAGATGGCCGCGACCCTGGCATTGTGGAGCGCGGGATTCGGCGCGCCCACGCGTTGCTCGATCGCCCGCGCCGAGTACGAGCCGTTCGCAAACTCCAACGCGTTTCCATATACGACCCCGTTATACGCCAGCCACAGGACCGGAACCACGGCAATGCCCAACAGGAACTTCGCGGCATTTTGCCGTAAGTTAAGATCGTCCCATCGCCGCAGCACGATGACGACAACCACCGCTCCCATCACCCCTGCCAGAAACCATCCGTCGTAACGTGTTAGTTCCGCGCCTGCAAGACAGCAGGCGCAACGCATAAGCGAAGTGTGCGCCACCTGCAGCTGTTGTCCACCTGCATCTTTTTGCAAGTCATTTTTTTTCAGGCTCCGAATAAATTCCGCGAAGTAGACGACGGCCCAGACAAACAGCGCCAGATAGACTGACTCCGTCATGGCCGTGGCCTGCATGTAGATCAGGTTCGGATTGGCTCCATACGCGAAGGCCGCGGCCCAGGCGCCCAAGACCGCTGCCGGTTTTGTGCGGACATCGGCCTCCAGCATTCCGCGCACCAGGCGAAATACCCCCACGACCCCGAGCACGTAGGCGATCATCGAAGGAATCGAACCGCCGGCCCCGCTCCGCCACATCGCGTCCGAGAAGATGAACGGGATCATCAGCAGATGAGGTAGGGGCAACCACACCGTCCCCAATTGCAGCGGACCGGGAGTCTGCGAATCGAACACGCGCCGCGCAATATTAATGTGCGCAACCGCGTCGCCATACAGCAAAAGGTCGCTCTGTTTGAGGTAGTAAAGAAAAGAAAACAGAGACACAAGGACAGCCACCCCGGCCACGCGGGCCGCGCTGCGGTCGGGAACGGCGGCTGTCTTCACAGTCACTTCACGCTCACTATGCGCTCTGCCATGGCTGCTTGAGGATAAACCGCAATGCTTCTATTCCAGGTGCGTCAACTCGCGGAACACCTGAAAACGCGCGTCGATTTCCTCGCGCGTAAGATTCTGTAGCCGCTCCGTTCCAAAGCGTTCCACGGCAAACGATCCCATCACTCCGCCGTAAAACAAGGCGCGCTTCAGCACCTCGCGATTAATCTCGCCCTGCGACGCGATGTATCCCATGAATCCTCCGGCAAACGAATCGCCGGCTCCGGTCGGATCCTTTACTTCTTCAATCGGCAACGCTGGCGCGCGAAAAGGGTGCGATCCGAGGCCGAAGACTCCCTCGCGGAAAAAAATGGTCGCGCCGTACTCGCCGTGCTTCACCACCAGCGCGCTCGGTCCCATCGCAAGAACTTTGTTCGCCGCGCGCGGAAGATTCTTCTCGCCGGCCAGCATCTTGGTCTCGGTGTCGTTGATCAGGAGAACGTTCACCAGCTTCAACGTTTCCATCAATTCCTTGCGCGTGCCCTGGATCCAGAAATTCATGGTGTCGCAGCCCGTCAGGCGCACACCATCCATCTCCAACCGAACCGCCGTTTGCAGTGTGGGCTGGATGTTCGCAAGAAACAGGAACTGCGTGTCCGAATATTCTTTTGGAATGCGCGGCTGAAATTTCTCGAAGACATTCAGTTCCGTGAATTCGGTCTTAGCCTCGTTCAGGTTGTCGAGATACTGACCGCCCCACCGGAAGGTCTTCCCCTGAGTCCGCTCAATGCCGCGCGTGTCCACGCCGCGTTTTTTCAGCACCGCTTCGTGTTCGGGCATAAAATCGTCGCCTACTACCGCCACCATCCGCACCTCAGTGAAGTAACTTGCGGCCAGCGCGAAATACGTAGCAGCGCCTCCGAGAATGTCGCTCACTCGGCCGGAAGGCGTGGCGATCGTGTCAAAGGCAACTGAGCCCACTACCAGAATGCTCATGAATCTCCGTAATACAGTCGTTGGTCGTCGGTCGCTAGTCGTTGGCGTTCGTATCACGAAATTGCGGGGATCCCAACTCATGCTCGCCAACGACCATCGACCGACGACCAGCGACTACTTCAAATACTTTCCCAATATCAACTTCAGCTTCTCTTTCGTCGCCGCCGGAATCTTCGCCCGATCGGTAAGAATGGCATTCGCCAGCGCCCGCCCGCACTTGCAGGCGCGCGCCTTCGGCATCGCCGAAACCGTCGCCTTCACGACCTTCGCGGCGTTCTCGGCATTCTTTACCAACACGGACACAATCTGCTCCACCGTCACCGCATCATGATGCGGATGCCAGCAGTCATAATCCGTCACCATGGCGATCGTGACGTAGCAAATCTCCGCTTCGCGCGCGAGCTTGGCTTCCTGCAAGTTTGTCATGCCGATAACATCGGCGCCCCAACTGCGATACACGTTCGACTCGGCCTTAGTGGAAAACTGCGGGCCCTCCATGCAGATGTAAGTGCCGCCCAGTTTCGCAGATACGCCCGCAGCCTTGCATGCGCCGCGGACGATCTTCGTCATTTCGCCGCACACCGGATCGCCAAATCCAATGTGCGCCACAATGCCGTCGCCGAAGAAAGTGTCCACGCGGTGCCGGGTGCGGTCGTAAAACTGGTTCGGGATCACGAAATCGAGCGGCTTGTGCTCTTCCTTCAGCGACCCCACGGCCGAAACCGAAACAATGCGCTCAACTCCCAACTGCTTAAAGCCGTAAATGTTTGCCCGGAAATTCAGTTCACTCGGCAGCAGTATGTGCCCGCGAGCATGGCGCGCCAGAAATGCCACCTTACGACCCTCGAGCGTCCCCAGAACGTAAGCATCCGAAGGATCTCCAAATGGAGTCTGCTGCTCGACCTCGTGCGCGTCGCTGAAACCCGGCATGTGATACAGACCGCTGCCGCCGATAATGCCAATCTCTGCCTTTTGCAATTGCGCTCCTGATTCGGATGGGAACGATTAAATGACTAATGACTGCGGAACTGGTGATTATACAAGACGGAAACTCGTGGCTTGAGACTCACGGCTTGCCGGGCGCGGCTTTTTCTTCCGGCCAGAAGTCCGTCTCAACCCGCTTCGTCGTCTCGTCATCCAGGCTTTCGCTGATGAGTATCTCGTCGCCGCGGACTCCAATCACTACAATTCCCTCTTCCGTCAGCCAGGCATGCCGGCCGCGCAGCGTTCGCCAGGAATCGACCGGCGGCGCGTCGTCCGCGACTCTGCCATCCATTCCCAGTCCTTGCCGCTTCTGATACCGCTGGGCCAGCGCTTTCGCATAAATCGCCGCGAACTCCGCTGCCTTCGTCGCGTTCGACCAGCGGGAAACGTATAGCACCCCGATCGGCGCCGTTTTGTCTGCCTTCGGTCGGCCGGCAAAGTAATATCCGCCGCGCCATTCCGGATAGATGGCTGCGGCCGCATCCCGGCCCGCATACTGCTCAACCAACACATCAACGTCAAACTCTCCCATCGCGCCGATATCGAAGGGATCATAGCCCTTGAAATCTTTCTCCATGTCGATCATCTTCATCGGCTGAAGCTTCTCGTGCGCAAGATAGGTCTCGGGCTCCATGATTTCGCGCGTTGTCTTCGGCGGGTTCTTGAACGCACCCGCATACGCTAGTTCCTTTCCGCCTGCCTTCAGCAGCGCGCCGGTAAAATCGAGCCCGTAGCGATAGGGAAATGTCAGCTCCTCTTTCAAAAAAATCGGAGCATCGCGAAACGCGGGAGAATCCGCCGATCCCACCAGCATTCCCTGCTTGAGCGCATCGACAATCTGCGGCGAATCGAGCATCGTTTTCCCGGTCGGCGCCAGCGAATAGTCGAGGAGCACAACCATCGCCTGTCCCTCAATGATCGCCTGGCGCGCGCCGCTTTCCTCGTCGTTTTCGATGTCGCTGGCACTTGGATCATTCTTTGTATTATCAGTATCTTCCGTCGATCCCTTCATCCACTTCTCGATGCCGAACGACTGGTCCTGGAGCGCGTGCGTCAGTTCGTGCGCCAGCACCGGCTTCTGCTGCTCTACGTCCACCCAGTTCAGCAGATTCACCGTTTTCGTTTTGACATCGTAATACCCCGCCACCTGCTCCCGCAGCATCGTTACGAGAAAATTCGATAGGTCGAAATTCCGCGGCAGCAACCCGAACTTCTTCAGCACCGCCGAGGACCTCTCCAGCCGCTTCGCATCCTTGTCCTCTCTCATGCTCTTCTGGATGTAGGCTTGCACCTCGTCGCGCTTCGCCAACCTGCGCTTCACGTTGTGCTTGATCGGGAGACCGGTGTCCTGGCTGGCAAACTGCAGTATCTCGTCCACCGAGCGAAAAAGCTGCTTCGCCTCTTTCGACGAAACGATTGTTTCCTGTGTGGCGCGGGCGCCCTCGCCCGCGGGAGCCTGGGCTGGAGCGGTCTGCGGCTGATCGTGATTTTGATCCTCAACCTGGAGGCCAAGGTTATCGACACTATTGCTGTTTGCTGGAGATTGCGGTTGCTTTTGCGACCACGCTCCGCGAACCAGCAATGTGAATAGGAGGACTACGACGGCGTACTTCCACAACTTCATGTTCCCTCTGTCTTGAAAATAAATGATGGGGATCGCGCGGTTCTTAGCGACCGGCGACCTTCTGCGCCACCCACTCGCCCGCCTCGCGCGTCCCCAGCGTTCCGCCGATGTCGGCCGTCGTTTTTTTCTGCCTGACCGCGTCGAGCACGGCTGCTTCGATTTTCTGCGCCTCAGCTGCCATCCCTAGATGCGTCAGCATCATCGCCGCGCTCAGAATTGCGCCGAAGGGATTAGCAATATTCTTGCCCGCAATTGGCGGAGCTGAACCATGCACGGGTTCGAACATTGAAACGTACTCCGGACGCAGATTGCCGCTCGCGGCCATCCCCAGTCCTCCCTGCAGTCCCGCCGCGAGGTCGCTGATGATGTCGCCAAACATGTTGTTGGTGACGATGACATCTAACTCGCGCGGGTCGCGCACCATCTGCATGGCGAGCGCGTCCACGTACATGTGCTGCGTCTCGATCTGCGGGTACTCCGCGGCGACTTCTTTGAACACGCGTTGCCACAGGCCACCGGCGTGCGTCATGGCGTTCGATTTATCGCACACCAGCACTCGCCGCCGAGCGGAACCATCAACCTTGGTGCTCGCGCAATACTCAAAGGCGTAGCGGATGATGCGCTCGACACCTTTGCGCGTGTTGACGTCTTCCTGAATCGCAACTTCATCCGGCGTTCCCTGCTTGAAGACTCCACCAAGGTCGCCGTAAACGCCTTCGGTGTTCTCCCGAATCACAACGAAATCGATGTCTTTTGGTTCGATGTCTTTGAGCGGGCAAAGCGACGCATCCAACAAACGTACCGGCCGGACATTAGCGTACAGGTCCATCTTAGAGCGCATGCCGAGCAGGATTTCCTTTGCATGAATGTTCGAGGGCACGCGCGGATCGCCGAAGGCGCCGACCAGAATGGCGTCGAAATCACGGGCCAAGGTAGCGAACCCATCCGGCGGGGCCGTAGTTTTGTCGGCGAGATAGCGATCGGCTCCCCAGTCGAATGACGTCAATTCGACCGCGGCACCGGCGGCCTCGATGACTCTTACGGCCTGAGGAATGACCTCTTTCCCAATGCCATCGCCGGGAATCACGGCAATTCGTCTCATTTGACTCACGCGAAACGAAGATAACAGAATCAGCAGCCGATAAACATCGCTACACTATTGAGGCATGAAGCTATGGGTTGGTCTGGCCGAACTAAGAGCAAACCCCAACTGCAAGAACTTTCGCCGGTTTGGAAAAGGTAAGGGGGCATTCGTCTGGGTTGCAGCGTGCGCAGAGTCGCAACCTGCCTTCGAAGCAAAGGTCAAAGTAATGTCTGAAGGGTTGGATTGCATTGTGTATGGCCTCGAAGAGATTGGTCTTCTGGACGCCAAGATGGAAGCCGACAGTTACCCCGAAGAATTCATAAATATGCGAGCAACTGCCAATCGGCAGCCGCTAGATACAGTCTTTGGGCCATTTCATATTTGGCAACAGGATGACACCATCTGATTGCCGGGCGAATCGGACCGTGGCCGTCTCCACATTTTGCGCCGGTTAGCCTTCGCTATAATCAAATAGGTACCTATGAGCATTGCATTGCACCAGAATTCGACAGCGGTCTCACCCTCTGCACCCGAATTTGGCGATACCCGCGCCGAGTTCCAGACCTTGCTCTCAGGGTGCGGTCTCTATGACCTGAGTGGACGTGCCAAGATCGCGGTAACCGGCAGCGACCGCGTCCGCTGGCTGAACGGTATGGCCACGAACAACGTTCGCGATCTTACTCCCGGCCACGGAGTTTATGCCTTCTTGCTGAACGCGCAGGGCCGCATTCAGGCGGACCTCTACATTTTCCAGCGTGGAGAATCATTCCTGGTGGACACGGAACGCGGGCAGCGACAAAAAGTGTTGCAGCTGTTCGATCGCTACATCATCGCCGATGATGTTGAGATCGCCGACGTCAGCGACAAACTCAGCGCGCTTGGCCTGACCGGACCCGAGTCGCGCAATGTTCTTGAACGCGCAGGTATCGCCGTTCCCGATCTCGCGTCGTTAGAATTATGCTCTCAGAAATGTGATTGCGCGTGTGGCTGCCTGCAATGCACGCTGCTGAGAGGGGACGATTCCGCCGGCACGTCGTACCAACTCTGGTTGGCGCCGGACACACTGAAATCGACGTGGGACGCCTTGGTTGCAGCAGGCGCGACTCCGGTCGGCGCCGACGCGCTGGAGCTTCGGCGTATCAGTTTTGGCATCCCTAAATTTGGCGTGGACATCCGCGAGCGCGATCTGCCGCAGGAAACCGGGCAGACACGCGCCTTGAATTTCACCAAAGGATGCTATCTCGGCCAGGAGATCGTAGAGCGCATCCGCTCGCGCGGCGCAGTCCACCGGCAGTTCGGCGCTTTCTCTGTCGAGGGTAAGCTGCCCGAAGCAGGCGCGAAGATTTTGGCCGGAGAGAAAGACGAAAAAGAAGTCGGCGAGATCACGAGCAGCGCGATTCTGCCTTTGCCGGGCGGAGATCGTCCAGTCGCATTGGGTTATCTGCGACGCGAGGCGGTTGAAAGAGATTTGCGTGCGGGAATGGCGAAGCTGAAACCGGCATCGCTCCCGCTCGCATGAAATCTCAAAAAGAATTTTAGGGAACCAGGTAATTCATATGGCACAAAAAAGAAGAGAAGAAAGCGAATTCAAAGTAAGCGACAAGCGCTTGTTCACCTCCGACGGAGAACTTCGCGATTCCACGGAAGAACAAGCGCCCCCTCCAGTCGCGGCAACGGCTGCTGCCACCGCGGCGCCAACGTCGTCCCCTTCGATGCCGTCCCCTTCAATGGCGGCCGTTTCCACGATCCCAGAAGCCCCGCCCACACCCGCCGCATCCGCGCCCGAATCGGATATCCCCGAACCGCCAACCGCATCCGAGCAGCAGGCGCAGCACGATGCCTACAAGCAATCTTCGCGTGATCTGGACACGCGAGTAGAACTGAGCGGACACTCGGCGCAGGAACTCAAAATGAGTTTTGAGCGCTTCATGGCTTCACTCTACATGACCGCCATGATGCAACTTGGCCTCATGCACGAACAGGGCGGGCAGCCCGGAGTGGATTTGATCGGCGCGCGCCAAACCATCGACACCCTCGGCATGATCGCCGAGAAAACCAAGGGCAATCTCACTCCGAAAGAACAGGGATTCCTGCAGAACTGCCTCTATGAACTGCGCATGGCATACGTGGAAGTGACCAACACTCTGGCGCATCCTCCGCAGGCCCCGGGCCCCATTACAGGTACAAACGGCTGATGCATGCGACTCTGACGGTATTAGGCAGCGGCACATCGATGGGCGTCCCAACGATTGGCTGCGACTGCGCCGTCTGCCGTTCGCCCGACCCGCGCGACCGCCGCACCCGTCCCTCTGTAATGATCAGCTACCGTGATCCTCACGACAATGCCCGCCACGTCCTGATCGACACCACGCCAGACTTTCGCGAACAGGCGCTGCGCGAAAAAATCACGCAACTCGATGCCGTGCTCTACACTCACACGCACGCCGACCACATCCTCGGAATCGACGATCTGCGCCCGGTTACGTATAAGCACATACCGGGCAAGCTGCCGCTTTATGCCACGCCGCAGGCGGGCGAATTCTTGCGCAAAATGTTTCGCTACATCTTTGAGGCCAAATATAAATTTGGAGGACTGCCGCAGGTTGACCTTCATCCCATCGACGGCCCGGTCGAATTGTTCGGAGCGCGTTTCGAGCCGTTGACGGTGATTCACGGCGATACTCCGATTCTTGGCTTCCGTTTCGGATCGGCCGCCTATCTGACCGACCACAGTGAGGTTCCGCCCGAAACGCTGGAGAAGCTGCGCGGCCTCGACATCTTGTTTTTGGACGCGCTGCGCTACAAGCCGCACCCCACGCATTCGACCGTCGAGCAGTCGCTGAAGATCGTGGAAGAGGTAAGGCCGAAGCGCGCATTCTTCACCCATATCTGCCACGACCTGCCGCACGAGGCCACTGACGCCGCGTTGCCGACGGGCGTGCGGCTGGCGTATGACGGGATGAAGCTGGAGTTTGAGATTTAGAGATGCAAAGAGTCGATGGTCGCTAGTCGTTAGTCGTTAGCGAGGAACCCCCGCAGATTCTCGGCACGAACGCCAACGACTAGCGACTAACGACCAACGACTACTCGGCAGTGAATAGCTTTCCAATGTTGACCTTCCACCAACTCGACGACGTCCCCCGCGACTTCGGTCCCGCGATCCTCAGCGTCGGTAATTTCGACGGCGTGCACCGCGCACACCGGCACGTGATCGACGAGATCGTGCGGCGGGCCAAGGTCCAGAACGCGCACTCGATGGTGGTCAGCTTCGAGCCTCACCCCGCCCGCATCCTGCATCCCGATCACAATTTCAAACTTCTGACGCCGCTTCCGGAAAAATTGATTCTGCTGGAATCGACCGGTGTCGACGCGGTTCTCCTGCTCCCCTTCACGCGCGATCTTTCGCTGATGACGCCGCACCAGTTCGCCCATGAAATTCTGAAGAAGCGACTACATGCCCGCGAAGTTCACGAAGGCTACAACTTCCACTTCGGCCACAAAGCCGCGGGAAACATTCAAGTGCTACGCGAACTCGGCCGGAAGATGGGATTTGAGGTTCACGACTATCCCGAGATGCGCTTGCGCGGGGAACCGGTTTCGAGCAGCCACATCCGAAAGTTGCTTTCGGAAGGCCGGGTCAGTCGGGCACGCCACCTGCTGGCGCGTCCGTTCAGCATTCTTTCAACGGCAGGCCGAGGACGTGGCTACGGGTCGAAGTACACCGTACCCACCGTCAACCTGGCGCGCTACAAAGAGCTGGTCCCCAAAGACGGCGTCTATGTGACCCGCACCCGCGTCGGCGGCGTTGATAAAAACGAGTGCTTCGACTCGGTCAGCAACATCGGCAACCGTCCGACTTTTGGCAGCGATTCGTTTGCCATCGAGTCCCACCTGCTAAATTTTCATCCCCTCGAACTTTCAGCGGAAACCGAAGTTGAGGTCCACTTCCTGGATCGTCTGCGCGATGAGATAAAGTTCCCGTCGGTCGAGGCGCTGAAAGAGCAGATTGGGAGGGACGTGCGGAAGGCGCAGAAGTATTTGCGGCGGCTGGGGCAGGCCGGAGTTCATTCTTAGCGCATAGAACCTGTCTCACAAAATGACGTGCGCGGCAGTTGTTAGTGAAATGGCGACACTTTGACAAGGAATTCTTTTGCGTCGACCCTAACTTGGCCCCTCGCTGTACGCGTACCAACGGTCAGCCAATTTGCGAAAGGAATAAGCTTCATCACCCGGACTGTAAGGATGCTCTCCGGAGGGTTGCAGAGAGGAGCACGGCGGATACCTGTGGCTCGGGCCTGGACCGCAATAAAGATAACCGTTAGAGTTGCCACGATTCAGCAGACCAACCGACTTAACAATGATGAAAGCGTCTCTGCTTTCAGGGTCGCGCTGGATACCTTGCGTGATGTCGTTACGCACAAATAGCAGACGGTATT
This sequence comes from uncultured Acidobacteriaceae bacterium, assembly GCA_963789205.1. Taxonomy (GTDB): domain Bacteria; phylum Acidobacteriota; class Terriglobia; order Terriglobales; family Acidobacteriaceae; genus Acidiflorens. Next base: position 341,664 of record CAWBJV010000001.1, on the reverse strand, counting down.
CGTCCCAGCGTTCGCGGGTGATGCCTGTTTCGGGACTGTACTGCAGATATTGATGCTCGCGCGTCTGGAGCCAATTGGGGTCGATCCTGGTCAACTGTGCGTCGCGGTCAGACATGGAAACAATGGTTTCGAGGTCTCTGCGCTGACGCGGAAAGCGGCTCTCAAGCGTTTCGATGGACGGCGGTTCGCAGCTCCACATCAACAACAAGAGTCCGCCAACGAGTGCGGCAAACAACGAAGCGAATCCAATAAGAGCACCGCGCAATACCTTCCACCATCGCGGGACACCCGAAGGCGATGTTGACGTTTGAGTGCTGGTCATGTTCGAGCATTGTACTTGCCTAATTGATCGGATAAAAGCGAACCTCACATGGCCTCCTAACCCCAATTCCCCTCCCCTGCTACAATCTCTCCCCGCATGGCCATCGGCCCAATCCAACTCTTGCAACGGGCAACGAGCGAGCAGCGCCGCACGCTGCTGGCAGCCTCTCTCGGCTGGATGCTCGACGCATTCGACGCGATGCTGTATGCGCTGGTGCTGACCCACGTCATGCGCGATCTGGGCATGTCGAAGGCGACTTCGGGGCTGCTCTACACGCTGACTCTGCTTGCATCGGGGATGGGCGGAGTGCTCTTCGGCTTTTTGGCGGATCGCGTCGGACGCAAACGCGCCTTGATGCTGAGCATCCTGACGTACTCGATCTGCTCGTTCGCTTCCGGCCTCTCGACCACCGTGCTCATGCTGGCGGTATTTCGCTTCATCCTCGGGCTAGGGATGGGTGGCGAGTGGAACACAGGCGCAACCCTGGTCGCGGAAACCTGGCCCGATGAATTGCGCGCCAAGGCAATTTCCGTGGTGCAGAGTTCGTGGGCGATTGGCTTCGCGCTGGCGGCGCTGGTGTCCGGAATTGTCTTGCGCTACGCCAGCTGGCGGTACGTGTTTTTTGTGGGGATACTGCCCGCGCTGATTACGCTCTGGATCCAGAATCGTGTGCCTGAGTCCGAGATGTGGGAAGAACATCGGCGTCTCCGCCTCGTCGACGAACGTCAAAAGCTTGAACCACAGGGGCCACCCTTCGACTTCGCTCAGGGCAGGCTCCGGTCACAGGGGAATACGTCTTTCCTGGCTATCTTTCGCGCTCCCTATCTCAAGAGCACAGCCGCTCTCCTATTGCTCAACTTCTTCGGAATGTTTGGCTGGTGGGGCCTGTTTACATGGCTTCCGCCCTACCTGTCGCTTCCGGTCGAGCAGGGCGGGCGCGGCTTTGGCGTTATGGGAACGACGACGCTCCTCATCGTCCTCAACCTGTTCGGCATGTTCCCCGGCTATCTCAGCTTCGGATGGGTTGCCGATCACCTGGGCCGCCGCCGTTCGTTCATGCTGTACACGTTCATGGCGGCCTTGCTGGTGCCGCTGTACGCCATGGCGCGCTCGCCGATCGCGTTGCTCGTGCTGGGGACGGTTGTCGCGTTCTTTGGGACAGGAATGTTTTCGGGCTCGGGAATCATTGCCAGCGAAATTTTCCCGACACGGTTGCGGGCGCGTGCATTGGGCTTCACCTACAATGGCGCGCGGACGCTTAGTTCTGTTTCTCCGTACGTGATCGGGCGCGTCGGCCAGGCAAGAGGATTGAGCTGGGCTTTCTATTTGTGCGGCGCCGGCTTCTTCCTAGCGTGCTTGATGTCAACGCAGTTGCCGGAGACGAAGGGCAAAAGGCTGGAGTGAGATAAAGTCGCTGTCGATAGCCGTTGGTCGTTGGCAAACCGGATTCCGCGAACGACCAACGACTATCGACCAACGACCCTCTACTCAATCGGCTCGACCACCAACTCATCGCCTCGCGCAGCCCGTTCCGGCAACTGAATCAGCACAATCGCGACCAGCACCAGAACGATTCCAACCGTCTGCATCGGCCGCAGTAACTCTCCCAGCACAAGCGCCGCAAGCACGATACTGAACACCGGCTCCAGACAACTGGCCACAATAGCGCGAGTGGGCTCAAGGTGTTGCAGACCAGCGAAGTAGCAGGAAAACGGCCCGAGCACGGAAAGGAGCGAAAATATCACCATGAATCCCCACTGCTGCCAGCCATAATGAGCGGCAATAATTTTCCACGGAGGATTCACGAAGATCCAAAATGTTGACGCAGCCACCAGCACCCACAGCAGAACTTTCCAGCGATCGTAGCGCGCCAGCACACTGTGTCCGCCGACGTTATAAAACGCAAAAGAAAATGCAGCCACTAACGCAGCGATGACACCGACCGTGTCCATACGGAAGCCACCGGAGCCGACGAAGCCGACCGCGAGCACGCAACCCACCACTGCCAGGCCCACCGCGGCGATTCTCCGCAGCGACGGTCTTCTTCCCTGCGCCCCGCGCACCACCGTATACAGCAGTACCCAAACCGGCGCCGTGTATTGCAGGATGATGGCCGTCGCCACGTTCGTCCGTTGAATCGAGAGATAGTAGAGATAGTTCGACGCCGCGACTCCCAGAATTCCAAGCAGGAAAAACCGTACCAGGTCGCGCCCGGGAACGCGCAGCGCAGACGCTCCTCTACGCGCCAGCAGCACTGGCAATAGCACTGCCAGCGACAAAGTCGCACGGCTCTGTGAAAGGATCAACGGATCGATCTTCTTTAGTGAAGTTCCAAACCACGCCCCACCCGGCAGCAGATGGCCAGTGAATGCCGCGCGACCCAGCGTCGCCGAAATTCCCCACAGAAAGGCCGCGCTCGCAATATAGAAGTAACCCCGTAGCGGATGAGGGCCAGCCTTCACGAAACGTGCTCAATGGTGTAGGTGATCTTCGCAGTCTTCTCCAGCATGGCGGAAACCGAACAGTACTTTTCTTTCGAAAGCCGCACTGCGTCTTCCATGGCCTTCTTCGATACCCGTCCGCGAACGACGTAGGTCAAATGAATCGCCGTGTAGACGGCAGGATGGCCGATCGCTCGTTCGCCCTTTGCCGTCACCTCGAGCCCGGTGAACGGCTCGCGTTTTTTGCGGAGGATTCCCACCACATCCGATGCCGTGCAGCCGCACAATGCGATCAGCACTAACTCCATCGGGCTGTTGGCGGTCTTCTCGGCTCCGGAATCAATCTCGATCGAGTGCTGCGAAGATGCTGACCCCACGAATCGGTCTTTGTCCGTCCACTTCAGTGAAGCTTCAATCATGTTGCCTCTCTGCGTCTAAAACAATGGAGCGACGGGCTCTCCATTATCTGAATTACCGCCGGTTATCCGTCATCGGCTCCGGATGAATCAGCACGCGGAACAGCTCCGGCGCATCGTGTTTGAACCGAATCTCGAGCGATGTCTGAACATCGTGCACTCGCGAGAGCGGCATATCGTCGGGCAGCGTGCAGTGGCAGGAAACATAAAGCCGCGCACGTACCTTCTTGAACTGGAATTCGTGCACGTCCATCACGTCGGGAAACTCCTTCACGATATCCTTGAGCCGCCGTTCCAATTCCGGTTCGCGAACAATCTCCTCTCCCGTTTCAATTGTCGCCGGCTCACTTTCAATATGCGTCAGGATGGTCGCAATTTCAGGGATCTCGGCGCGCATCTCCGTTTCCAGTCGCGTAACTTCATCATGGGCCTGCTTCATGCTGAGTTGCTCATCGAGTTCTAAATGCTGCTCCACATGCAACTGCCCATTCAAGTCCTGCACGCTGACGTCGTGCACATTGAAGTTGTGGCGGGTAGCCACGGCGCGGACACGGTCAAAAATATTCTCCGTCCGCCGGGCCCGCGGAACCGGATGCACCATCACGTCCGCATCGGGCAGAACCTCGCGTACCCGCGACGTCACCGCATCGGACACCTGCTCCGAGCGCTGGAAAGTGAAATTGCGTTCCAGACCCACCGAAACGTCCGCAAAATAGCGGTTGCCAGCTTTCCGGAAGCGGACCCGCTCCACTTCCAGGACGCCATCGACGGTCCCGATCCGGTCGAGGATCTGGTTGCGCACGCCGGCCGGCGCCGCGTCGAGCAGCGCATCAACCGTTCTCCGCGCCAACCTCCAACTCACGGAAACCACGACGCCCGCCACGAAGAGCGCGGCAATTGGATCGGCCTGGCGCAGCCATCCCACGTGATAGCTGCTGCCCACCCACACCAGAGCGAGGCCTACAATCACTACCCCGCTCGACCAGATGTCGGTTGAAAAATGCAGCGCATCCGCTTCCAGCGCCTGACTATCATACTTCGTCGCAATACGTCCGAGAGCGCGGGAGCGCCAGGCATCGACTGCGATCGATAGCAACATGACCAGGACCGCAGCCACGCTCGGCTCAATTTCCACGCTGTGAAAGAAGAGCCGCCTTATCGACTCATAGACGATCCAGACGCAGGTCAGCAGCAGCAGACCGGTCTCGATGAAGGCCGAAAAATTCTCGAACTTGCCATGTCCATACTGGTGATCGGCATCCGCCGGCCTGTCGGAAACCCGCACCGAAAAAAACGTCATCAGGGCCGCGATAAGATCCAAACCAGAGTGTGCAGCCTCCGACAAAATTCCCAGCGATCCGGTCGCGATCCCCACAACAATTTTCAGGCTGGTGATCACCAGAGCCGCCAGCACCGAGTTCCCGGCAACGGCTCGTTTTTCACGGCGCATCGACTCGGAACTAAAGGTCGCCCGAATTTCTGGCATAAACGTCATTATCGCTTCGGATTCGCCCGCCGCCAACCCCTTGCCCGCATTTGCCCGGTCTCCGGCGGGACATGCTACGATGACATTCGTCGCAATTTCTCCCTGGAGGATCCTGATTCATGCGTTTCCAGTGCCTCGTGTGTCTCCTGCTCGCCAGCTTGGCTTACGGACAAGCTGCGCAACCGTCCACACCCAACGCCGCTGCACCTACCGCTGCCGGAGCGAAGGCGGATCAAAGCGCTCTCGCCGCTGCCGATAAGGGCCCCGAAGTAAAAGTTGGTCCCGATGATACTGTGCTCACGCTGAAGGGTTTCTGCGCCGATGCCACACAACAAGGCGACGCCTGTAAAACCGCCATCACTCGCGCGCAATTTGAGAAGCTCGCCGAATCGCTGCAGCCGGGAATGTCGCCGGCCATTCGCCGTCAACTGGCAACGGCCTACACGCGCATGTTGAGGATGTCCACCACGGCGGAAAAACGCGGTCTCGACAAAGGGCCCAAGTTCGACGAAATGTTGTACTTCGCGCGCATGCAAATTCTTTCCCAGGAACTGAGCCGCGCACTGCAGGAAGATGCCGGTAAGGTTACCGACGGCGACATCGATGACTACTACAAGAAGAACGAAGCCTCCTACGAGCAAGCCAGCTTTGCGCGCATTTTTGTTCCCCGCGCAAAGCAAATCGTAAATCCAGTCGTAAAGCCAAAGGTTGGTGCTAAGGCAGGTGCGAAGGCCACCCCGGCAACCAGTACGAATAAACCTCCGACCGAGGCGCAAAAAAAAGCTTCTGAAGAGGCGATGACGAAACTCGCCGCAGCTCTGCGCGCCCGCGCCGCTAAGGGGGAAGACCCCGACAAGCTGCAAAAGGAGGCCTACACCGCGGCGGGACTGCCGGGGAATGCCCCCAGCACGAAGATGGAAAAAGTGCGACGCACCACGCTGCCTGTAAACCACCAGGCGGTCATGGATTTGAAGCCTGGCGATGTGTCCGAAGTGATCTCCGACCCCAACAGCGGCCACTACATCTACAAGCTGGTCAGCAAGGAAACCTTATCTGTGGATACCGTAAAGACGGAGATTCGCAGCACAATTTCCAGCCAGCGCTATCGCGACAGCATGCAGGGATTTCAGGGCAATGTTGAGCTGAACGATGCTTACTTCGGCCCCACTCGAAATCCTGCCATGCCGCCACTGCCAAGGGGAGCCAAGCCGCCTGCCCAACAAGTCGAAGACCCAGACTGAATGGATACAGCAAAACCAACCATCATCGTCACCGGGGTTTCGGGCAATCTTGGCCAGCGGCTCGTGCCGCAGCTCTCGGATTACGCGGTGGTGGGCATCGATGTCACGCCCCCAACTCATTCCCCGATTGATCGGTTTGTAGCGCTTGATCTGGGAAGAGAGGAATCCACTCGCGAGTTGCTGCTGCTGCTGCGCGAGTTGCAGCCTGTGTCGCTTGTCCACCTGGCATTTGTGATCGATCCTCAGCGCTCGGGGGTTCTGGACGTCGACAGGATGTGGCGGATCAACGTGGCTGGCACTGCGCGGGTGATGGAAGCGATTACCGAAGCCAACCGTAGTACCGGGAGCACGATTCGGCAATTCATTTTCCCCAGCAGCGTGTCGGCGTATGGCTCCGACCTGCCCGCGCCCGTCGCGGAAGACTCGCCTCTCGGTGCTCACACCCTGCCCTACGCGATCCACAAGAAGGAAAGCGATCTTGTCGTGCAGCAGCGAGCACCGTCTTTGCGCGGGTGTGGCGTCTTCATTCTGCGTCCACACATTTTTGCGGGAGCCACGGTCGAAAACTATCTGATGGGAGCGTTCCGTGGAACCCCCAACGGGAAAGGGTCGTGGGCCGCCCGCATGCGCCACTCGGCGAGACGTCTGCCGTGCATGCTGCCCTTCGGCCAGAAGTATCTGGACAATAAAATCCAGTTTGTCCACGTCGACGACATGGCCCGGCTGATCGCATGGATACTGAGGCGGGAACCGGAAGCGCAGCGGCTAACCATCCTGAATGTTGCAGGACGCGGCGATCCTTTGACCTTCGCGCAGTGTATCGAACTGGCGCACGCCAAATTGCTGCGCGTTCCTGGACAGTGGGGCATGCGTCGCGTTCTTCAGTTTTTGTGGAACTGGAACATCTCGGCGATTCCGCCGGACTCCGTCCCTTACATGACCGGCCAGTACATTATGAACACCGACCGGCTGAAGAAATTTCTCGGCGAAGACTACGAGCGTGTTATTGCGAGAACCAATTTCGAGGCATTCGCAGATTCATTCCAGAAGAACTAAACCGAAATATGAAGGCTGGTTTTAATAAATCGGTTTTGGGTAGGGCACGGCTTCAGCCGTGCCGTTCAGGCCCAGAAAAATGCGGGCTTTAGCCCCTGAGGGACGTGCTTTCCGTGCGGGCAGGCATTTTAGATCTAACCCGGGAGCGCTCCATTTTCAGCTTGACCGGAACGGAAGTAGGACACGGCTACCCAAGGCGGTGAGCACGCTACTTGTTTGCGTAATGATCAGCCCCGAGAAAATGCAGCGAGACGTACGGTTCATCCCCCACCACCCAACTGTCGTGACCGGGAGGTCCGGGTGGAATGTAAAAGAGCGTGCCAGCGCGTAGTTCGTGGATGGTGCCGTCCTCCATCGCAGCCGTGGCGCAGCCGGAGAGCACCAGCCCAACATGCTCGACGTTGCATCGCGATGTCCCTACGCTCGGCCCGACGTGAACGGACCACTTCCACCCAGGCTCGTACGTGGCGCGGCCGATGGTCATGCTCCCGATGCGAACCGGTTCGAATTTTCCTTTTTCGAACACCCGCACTTCGTCCGGCTCCTCAAAGCGCTTCAGAACTGTCTCAATCATCGCCATAACTCCCTCGCGTTTTCGGTAGCGAAGCGCTTCTCACTCCCCTGTACAGTCCAGCAATCCCAAACGTGTACGGCGTCCAGGAAACCTCGCGAAACCCCGCCTGATGCATACGCCCGAGCATTTCATCCGGCGACGGAAAGCGCTCGACCGAGGCCGGCAAATACGCGTATGGACCTCGCACTCCCGAAATCAGCGTCCCGATTGCGGGAAGAACTTTCTTGAAATAGACGCGATAGCCGTGTCCGATCAAGCCGCCCGGCTCCCCGAAGTCGAGGATGCCGCATTCTCCGCCGGGAGCGAGCACCCGCGCAATTTCACGCAATCCCGCGTCGTAGTCGGCCAGGTTTCGAAAACCGAACGCGGATGTCACCAGATTGAAGTGTCCATCGGGAAACGGCAGCCGAAGCGCGTCTGCTTCGATCCATTGTAGGGGCCGCAGCGTCGTGCCTCTTCCCTTCTCCGCTGCGCGCTGCAGCATGGCATGAGAAAAATCCGCTCCTAGAATCTGCGAAGCTCCGGGGCCAGCACGCCGTCGTAAAGCGAAAGTCATGTCTCCGGTCCCGCAACAAAGATCGAGCACGCGAGCATTCGGACGCCTCAGAATTGCATCGAACTTGCGCGCGGTGCGCCGCCACCACAGACGGTCAATGTTGAACGAAAGAACGTGATTCAGCAGGTCGTAGCGTGGCGCAATCGAGGTGAACATTTCCCGGACGGCCGCCGCCGCCGACTCGCGATCTCGCGCACCCGTGGGAGCTGCGCCTACGATCCGCTGATTCATCTCTCGATTCATACGCTTCTCGCTGGTGGAGAGCCGGGCGCCCCGCCCGGCCGCCGTACGGTTGGACGGGCGAGACGCCCGTCGCTCCATCGAATGTTACGGTTCTAATTCCGCGCCAGTTTTTTTATCTCCTCTACTGCCGCGCGCACAATTGCTTCCGGCACATCGCTCGTGATCTCAACCTTACCGATCTCCCGCGGCAGAATAAAGTGCACCACTCCCTGCCGCGTCTTCTTGTCGGAACGCAGCCGCTTCAGGATGCTCGCAGTCTGCAACTTCATCCGTGGCAGCCTGCCAAAACCAAGAACAGAGTTCGTAATCCGTCCCGCCGTCACACTATCCAGTTTTCCCGTGGAGAGCGCGATGTGCGTGGCCGCGATCATGCCCCATGCCACTGCCTCCCCGTGAAGCAACTGCGTGTAGCGGGTTTCGGCCTCAAGCGCGTGTCCTATCGTGTGCCCGAAGTTGAGTACTTGCCGCAAGCCGCCTTCGCGTTCGTCGGCGCTCACCACCGACGCCTTCAGGCGCACGGAATCGGCAATCACTTTCTCAACCACCACCGGATCGCGATCCAGAATCTCGCGGCGCCGGTCTTCAAACAACCGGAACAGTCCCGGATCTCCGATGATGCCGCACTTCATCGACTCATACAGGCCGGCGCGGTATTCACGCGAAGGTAGCGTCCCCAGAACCACAGGGTCGATCAGCACCGCGCGCGGCTGGTGGAAGGTTCCGAGCAGATTCTTCCCCGACACGAGGTTAACGCCCGTTTTCCCGCCGATCGCAGCATCCACCTGCGCCAACACCGTCGTCGGCACCTGGATTACATCCACGCCTCGCATATAGATCGACGCCAGGAACCCAGTCACGTCGCCGACCACGCCCCCGCCGAGCGCGATTAGCGTGATCCCGCGATCCGCGCCCTCCTTTACGAGTTTCTCGGCCAGCTTTTCCAGTGTTGTCAGACGTTTCGAGCGCTCGCCATCGGGCATTTCGAGGAGGTCGGTTTCGATTCCCGAGGCCGACAGCGATTTCAGCAGAACCTTTGCCCAGCGCCGCCGTACGGGCGGGGAGGTAACAACAAACGCGCGCCGGTTCTCAAGAATCTTGCCGAGGCATTCTCCGGCACGGGCAAGCAGGCCGCTTCCGATGAGCACTTCATAGGAACGCGACGGCGTGGCGACTGGAACGCTAATCATGAATATTAATCATAGCGTATGGTCCTCTGTGTTCCCCTGTGACCTCCGTGTCCTCTGTGGTGAGGACTTTGCCGTTCGAAGCTTCACGCGAGGAATCAGCGTAAAAGTTTTACTCCGGCGTTTTCGCGCGCGGGTTAAGAAGCGAGGCGAGAATGGAAGATCCCAAAACAAAAATCACGATCGTCAGTGCCCATCCCGTGGGAATATTCACGTAGCGTGCCCCCAGCATTTTGAGCCCAATAAAAATTAGCACGACCGACAGTCCGTAATGCAGGTAGTGAAACAGATCCATCATTCCCGCCAGGGCAAAGTACATGGAGCGCAGACCGAGAATCGCGAACACATTCGACGTATAGACAATGAAGGCGTTCAGCGTGATGGCGAGCACCGCCGGGATCGAGTCCACCGCAAAAAGAATGTCGCTGGTCTCGACGACGAGAAGCACCACAAACAGTGGAGTAGCGTAAAGTTTGTCGCTCCGCGTAAAGAACTGCCCGCCAACATATTCTTTTGTGACCGGGAAAGCTCGCCGGAAGATGCGCAGAACAGGGTTTTTCTCGGGATGAATTTTCGTTTCGCCTTGCCGCAGCAGCTTGAGTCCTGAGTAAACGAGCACTGCGCCGAATGCGTAGGCGATCCAACTGAAGCGGTGGATCAGGCCCACGCCCGCCACGATGAACACTCCCCGCATCAGGAGCGCACCAAGAATTCCCCAAAACAACACTTTGTGCTGGTGCTCGTCGGGCACCTTGAAATACCGGAAGATCACCAGGAAGACGAACAGGTTGTCGACGCTGAGCGACAGTTCAATTACGTAGCCGGTAACGAACTGCAGCGCCTGCGCCCGCCCGTGCCAGAACAGCTCCAGCACCGCGAACGCTGCCGCTAGCAAGATCCAGACTCCCGACCACGCCAGCGCCTCGCGAAAACCCACGCGGTGGGAGCGGCGATTCAGAATGCCCAGATCGAGCACCAGCATCGCCACCACAAACAGGTTGAAAAGAATCCAGAAGACGAGCACAGGGAATGTTACAGCAGGTGTCAGGTGGCAGGTGCCAGGTTTCAGGAAAACCTGCTTTTCTTGCCCACGGGATTACCGCTGATCCCTTTGGTTTTCCTGACACCTGACACCTGGCACCTGCCACCTGTCACCTGCTCCCTACGCTGGCGTCAACCCGTACTTCTCTTGCAGGCGCCGCTCTATGGTGCGGAAGATCAGACCGTCCACCATGTAGCCGAGAATAATAATCAGAATCATCACCGCCATGACCTGGCTCATATCGCTCAGATCGCGGCCCATCATCAGCAACTGGCCCAGTCCGAGGCTGAGAAAAATCATTTCGGCTTGAATCAGCGAGCGCCATGCGAACGCCCACCCCTGCTTCATCCCATTCACGATAAATGGCAAACTCGCCGGCAACAGCACGGACCAGAAGAGGCGGAAGCCGGTCGCTCCCAGATTGCGCCCCGCCATGCCGTAGATTTTTGGCATCTGCTTGCGGCCGTCTTCCATCGCGATGGTCACCGAGAGCAGCGAGCCCATCAGCACGACAAACAGGATGGCTTTTTCTGTCAGTCCAAACCAGAGAACGGCCAGAGGAATCCAGCAGATGCTCGGCAGCGATTGCAAACTCACGAACAAACCGCCGAGCGTTTCTTCCAGAAATTTGTTGCTCGAGACGGCTAAACCAAGGATCATCCCGAGCACAATCGACAAGCTGTAGCCGATGAGCATGCGCTTCATGGTGACGGCGATGCCAATCCAAAAGCTGTGGTCGGCAAAGCCATCCCACAAAGCGTGCCCCACTCCCCACGGCGGAGGAAAAAGATACGGCGGCCAGATACGCAGTTTCGCAACAAGGGCCCAGATGCCGAGAAGAACGGAATAGAAAATTATCTGCTTAGCGAACTTCTTCATCGGCGTACTCCGCTTCCAGCGACTTGTTGATTTCGTCGCGCAGGCAATTCAGAATATCCCCCGCCGTACGCGCGACATCGGGTTGTTCCATGTGGCGCGGCCGCGGCAAGTTCACCGAAAATTCCTGCTTCACCCGCCCCGGTCGAAACGTGAGCAACGCCACGCGATCCCCCAGCCTCACCGCTTCACGCACATTGTGCGTAACGAAAATGATGGTACGGCCGGTTTCTGCCCAGATGCGCTCCAACTCGTCGTGCAGCAGATCGCGAGTCTGGGCGTCCAGCGCGGCAAACGGCTCGTCCATCAGCAGCACGTCGGGTTCGGTCGCCAGTGCTCGCGCCAATGCGACTCGTTGCCTCATGCCGCCCGAGAGTTGATGGATGTAGCTATCCCTAAACTTGGAAAGATGGACGAGCCGCAGGTAGTACTGCACCTTTTCCTCGCGCTCGGCTTTGCCGATGTTCTTCATCTTCATGCCGAACTCGACGTTCCCCCCGACCGTCAGCCATGGAAACAGGCCAAGTTCCTGGAAGATCAGGATGCGATCGGTCCCGGGCCCACTCACCGGCGTGCCATCCACCAGAACTTTTCCCGAGGTCTGCGGATGCAGCCCCGCGACCAGGTGCAACAGCGTGGACTTGCCGCATCCCGAAGGACCGACGATACAAAGAAACTCTCCCGGCTTCACTTCAAGATTGATTTTGTCGAGCGCCAGTAAACGCTCCCCCGAAGTCGTCCTGTAGCTGAGCGAGATGGCATCCAGCGCGACTTTCGGAACTACCACCTCAGCGACCGGGCGCCCCGGAAACGTGGCTACTGCGGAAGCCGGTTTTCCGCGAAACACATTTGCGCGCACGCCGGTGGGAGGACCAACTGGAACTCGTGAGGGATACGCATTTTGAGGACTTGTGCTCATTGTGTGACCTTCAACGGGACGACCTTCATTGGATTGCCTTCTTCCCTTTTTCCGCTAGCACCTGGTTCAAGAGCGAAAGATCGTACAGACTCGATAGGTCCGGCATCTGCCGGCCGAGAAAACCCGCGTCAAACGCGGACTTGGCGGCATTCATCAGCGACCCGCGCAGCGGGTCATACGTCGCTGTCATGCGCCCAAACGCTTCATCCAGCACTGCGTCAGGCAGCGCCTTCCCCGTCTCTTTCGCGATCTGCTGGTTGAGAAGTTTCTTTGCCTCGGGCAAATGCCCGTTGATCCAGTCCGTCAATTCCACGTGCGCGCGGATCCAGTTCTTCACCAGATCGGGATGTTCCTTCAGAAATTGCGTCCGGACAATCAGGTGAGCGGTAATGAATTGACCATTCGGCCAGAGCATACGCTCGTCAAGAAACAAGCGGCCATTCCCTTCCTTGATCAACCGCGTCGCCCACGGCTCGGGCGCCCACGCGCCATCCAACTCCTTCTTGAGGAACAGCGTCAGCTGGTCGGGATTCGCCAGCGGAATGACCTGCACATCCCCACCCTTGTCCGTGGCTTTCATGTCGTTCGATTTCAACCATGCGCGCAGCGCGACATCCTGCGTGTTGCCCATTTGCGGCGAAGCGACCTTCTTGCCATGAAAATCTTCCGGCTTCTGAATGCCGGAATCGCTGCGCACCACCAACGCCGCTCCGCCGCTAGTCGCACCCGCAACAATCCGCAGTGCCTCTCCGTTGGATCGAACGTAACCGGAGATGGCCGGGTTCGGACCGATGTAGGTCATGTCAATCGCCCCGGCAAATAGGGCTTCAATCGCCGAAGGCCCGGCGTTGAAGCTCTTCCAATCAATCTTGACTTGGGACCCCATCGCTTTCTCGAACCACCCGTTGTTTTTACCAACCATCGCCTGCGGGTGCGTGATATTGGGAAATGCACCGACACGAATGACGGTCTGCGCCGCAGCTAGTGCACCCAGTAAAAGAACCCATCCCGCGGAAGCGAAGAAACATCGCTTAATCATGCCCCCTCGCCTCGAGCCAACATCGGCACCACACTGAGCTCGGCTTTCTTTTTCTTAGTGGTCTTCCTAATGCTCTTTCTTTCGGTCTTGGGACGGGAACCCGCCGCCGGCCCGCGGCTGATCAGGTCGGCCAGTGTCGTATTCTCCAGAATCCTGGCGGCCGCATCCCGCACTTCCAGAAACACCTGATACAGGGCGCGATGATCCGCATCGCGATCGATCAGAGTGCGTAACTGATCCGCATCTCCAAACGGAGCGAGCGGGCCATCAATTAAACGGATGATCTCGCTCAACCGGATCTCGGATGGCGCCCGGCGTAACCGGTATCCGCCTTTGGCCCCTCGCACGCTCTCCACGATGCGCGCGTTCTTCAGTTCCAGAAGAATCAGCTCCAGAAACTTCTCCGGCAGATTTTCTTCGTAGGCTATGTCGCGAATTCGGATCGCACCCTGGGTGTAGCGCCGGGTCAACATCATCATCGCCTGCAATGCATACAGCCCTTTTTGGGAACCTTCATAATGGCCCTGCTCCCGACTATCCCTATGTCAGAGATAGGCATTATAGAAAATGCAAGCGGACTACCAAAGCGCTAAATTTCGCGGCCTGGGCCAGTCCTGTGATTTCAGCAAGTTACCGCTGGAAGAGGAGACTCGAAAAGGGGCGCCTGTGCAAGGCTTTGCACTGTTGGGAAGGTAGACATGCCGTGACGGACGCTGCTGTAAGGCTCGGAGCGGCCTCAGCGCAGGCGCAGAATCTCGACCGTAATGTTATCCGGGCCCCCGCGTTCGCGAGCCAGTTCGATCAGCTCGCGGCCCGCTTGTTCCGCGCTTTTGTTTTCCACGGCATCAAGAATCTCCGAATCTCGTACCAGTCCCCACAATCCGTCACTGCAGATCAGGAGCACATCCTCCGGGCGCAGAGGTTCCGGTTGTCCGGGCGAGTCCATGATGAGATCGGGGTTCGTGCCTAACGCCGCGGTCAAAATGTTTCGCTGCGGATGCGTCTCGGCTTCTTCCGCGCTGATCATTCCCGACTCCACCAACCGTCCCACATAGGAGTGGTCGCGGGTTACCCGCGTAATGTGGCCATCGCGGATCAGGTAGAGCCGGGTGTCGCCAACATGCACGTAGTAGAGCGCGTCCTGTACGATCGCCGCTGCCGTGCAGGTGGTTCCCATGCCCCGCAACTCCGGATGCGCAAAGCTGTATTGACGGATTTGCTCGTGGGCCGTCTGCAAAGCCTCGACCAGCGCAGCCTGCGGGTCGTCGCCGCCAAAGTCGCGATAGACCGCCACCAGCGTTTCCACCGCCAGACGGCTCGCTTCCTGACCGCCTTCATAGCCGCCCATGCCGTCCGCCACAACCGCCAGCCGGCCCTTGCGGAGGAATTGCTGGTCGTCCTCCGGCTCCCAATAACCAAACGAATCTTCATTATTTTGGCGTAGGCAGCCAATATCGGACTGGACCGACACCTCAATTCCGGTGCGAACCTTCATCCGGTCACGATTTCAATTGCGGGAATGACACGCATAGGGAACGATTGCGTCCACGGGCAAACTTAGGATTATAAGGGTTACGGGCAGGACGCTCAAACGGGAGCGTGAAAATGAGTAGTTTCGATGGAGCTATTCTAAACGGAGACGAGGACGGCAGTGATGAGCGCCGTCCCCGTGAAAGATCGAACGTCAGGAACCGTTAGAGGATTAAGGACCGCATGCTGAGTTCGGGTTGCTGGCACTGAAGACGCCCGCCTCGGAGGCAACCGCCACAAACGCTGGCGGGGAGGTCAAACCGCTATAAACGGCTGTAACCGAGTATGTGCCTAACAGCGCCCAGGCCGGAGTAGTCCCAGTTGTGGCGTCATTTATGAACGTGCAAGCAAAAGGCGTGACGGCCGTAAGCAGGCCGTTTGGAGTGAGCTGGACTGTCTGCGCCGGAGTGGCATTCGGGTCGCCGAGTGTGCCGGTCCATGCCGCACTACCCGGGGTAATCGAGATCTTGTAGACGACGTTTACGTTGTCAAGAAGCTTTTGCGTCCCGCTGCTGTAGTTTCCCCACGCATACAACTGAAGCGTCCCGCCGACGCCCTTTACCTCAAGAGTGCCCATCGGGACCTCGCTCGTGTTCGAGGTGGAAAGCTGAACGGACTGCAAGTGGTTGGTTGTTCCGCAGCCCAGCATGCTGAAAACCAGCAGCGCGCAAGCCAACGCGGCAAAGAGAGTTTTAAGATTCACCGCCGAGTACCTCCAATAGGAAATCTTCTGCATCGTCGCAGCATCCGTCACACCAGGCAAGGTAACCAAAGTCACTGCACCGTCCGGACGTAAGCTTCTGCCCCCGCCGCACCCCATCGGCACAGCCGCCGTATGTCGCAGCAGGTCATGACAGATGGCAGATGGCAGAGGTCATCTACAATCACTCATCTACAATCAATTCATGTCCGACAACATGCCCGATCAGCCCGTGCCTGCGCCTTCTCCATCCCCGCCCTCACCCGAGCCGATCATCAACCCGGCGACCGAGCCGACAACTCAGCCGACCACCGAGTTTCATATCGGCGAAGAATTCGGAACCGGCAGGCGCAACCTTCCGCCCGCCGGCATTGTCCTGATCTGCCTCGCGGTCGTGGCCCTGATTGTGGGAATCTTCGCGTTTACGGGACGGCCGAAGCCGCAGGGCGCGGGTTCGATCGATTTCGTAGCTGCGGCCGAAGTGCCCGGCCAGAACATGATCCTGGCCGCCATCACCTTCACCCTGCGGAATACGGCGGACAAGCCACTATGGATTCACTCGCTCAAAGCGAGGCTCACCACCGCCGACGACAAGACTTTCGACGATGACGCCGCTTCGGCCGTGGACCTGGACCGTTATTTCAAGGCGTTCCCTGCTTTGAAAGAGAGTTCCGAGCCGCCGCTTTCGCCCGAAACCAAACTGCTGGCCGGGGCCGAACAGAGAGGAACCATCATTGTCGGCTTCAAAGTCGCGAAAGAAGCCTTCGATCAGCGCAAGTCCCTTACCGTCACGATTCAACCCTATGACCAGGTATTGCCCGTGATATTGAAGTGATAAGTAGTGGAGCGACGGGCGCCTCGTGAGCCTGCCTGGTTGCCGAAGCCCCGAGCGTAGCCGGAGGGAAGTTGAAGGGTCCAGTCTGCAGTCTAGGGTGGCCGGGCGGGGCGCCCGGCTCTCCGCCAACCTACTCCTTTTCGAGTTGCTGACGCGCTTGCGCCAGCGCCGCCTTCAACTCGCCGCTCACTTTCGGATACTTCAAATTCATGCCCCTCAACACATCCACCACAGCCTGCGCCACCACCAGCCGTGTGAACCATTTGTTATCCGCCGGCACGACGTACCAGGGCGCGTGCTCTTTTGCCGTGTGGCGAATCATATCCTCATACGCTTCCTGATATGCGTCCCAGCATTTGCGTTCCTTGACATCGGACAATGAAAACTTCCAGTTTTTGTCTGGCGTGTCAAGCCGTTCCATGAACCGCCGCTTCTGTTCTTTTTTTGAAAGATGCAGGAAGAACTTAACCACCGCAATGCCATTCCGCGTAAGGTAGCGCTCGAAACCGTTGATATCTTCAAAGCGCTCCTGCCAGATATGTTTCGTTACCAGCGACTTCGGCAGCTTTTCGTTTTCCAGAATCTGAGGATGGACACGCACCACCAGCACCTCCTCATAATAGGAACGGTTGAAAATGCCGATGTGGCCTCTCTTCGGGAGGCACTTCGTGGTTCGCCAAAGGTAGTCGTGATTCAATTCTTCCGGCGTCGGCGCCTTGAACGACCACACCTCCACTCCCTGCGGATTCACGCCCGACATGACATGCTTGACCGTTCCGTCCTTCCCAGCCGCGTCCATGCCCTGAACAATCAGCAGGAGGCCCCAACAGTCCTGCGCCGCGAGAATATCCTGCAGGCGGCTCAATTCTTTGATGCCGCCCGCCAGCAGTTCCTTCGCCTGCGGCTTCAGTTCTGACCCCAAACCGTGCGTGTCTGCCGGGTCGTGATCCTTGAGCTTGAAGTGTTTCCCGTGCTCGATGCGATAGCGCTTGAGGAGTTTGTCGATTTTCATAGTCCTTCGACTCTCGCTGCTACGCTTCGCTCAGAATGAAAGAGGTCGAGGATGAAGCCTCCCCGGATAACGTGGGCCCTTCCCGAACAGCCTGGGCGGTCGCAATACTCGCGTCTTCGCAGGCTGAGGTACGCGCCTGGATTAGGCCTGGACTTCACCATACTGTCTATTGCCGCTCGCGTCCCTTCCGCACAATTGCGACAAGGTCCGCGGTAGACACCTTTAACTTTACGCCCTTCACATCAAGCGGCGATACCTTGGACTTTCGCGCGGGCAGGATTCGAAAGACGGCGCCATCGCGCCTGCGAATTTCAACAGCCCCGTCACGCTCGGCTTCCTCAAGCACACTGGCAAAGTTTTCCCGCGCCTCAGAATAGGTATAGGCTCTCACAGAACGTTTACCTCCAGCACATCAAGCTTCAACTCGCGCGCACGCGCTCTCAAACCGCTGTCCAAGGTTAGGATCGGAGCTCGCTGGTTTACGGCACATGCGATCACATACGCATCGTATGCGTAAATGTTCAATCTGGCCGCCAACTCAACCCCCTGCTTCAACGCCAGATCGGTCAAGCGAATGGGAATGGCGGCGTAGGATTCCAATAACTCCAGCGCTTTGTCCAGGCCAATCGCCTTGCGCTTGAACATGGCAGACAGCGCGTTGCCAACTTCCCAGTGAACCGAGGGCGGGGCCACGAGCGTCGCCCCGCGCGTGAGCCGGATCAATTCCCTCTTTTCCGGCTGTTCACCAATGACTGCGAGAATGGCGGAGGTGTCGACCACGATCTCCATGATTAGAGTATATCATATGTACAATTGTACAAGAACAGTCGAAGTGGCGGAATGGGGTGTTAGCGTCCTGCCTGTGGATTAACGCATTGGGCGTGAATTTCCTTAGCGTTGTTGCTTATAGACAGAGTTGTTCGGCGTAGGTTCATCGTACTCGCGGCCATACTTGTTCTTGTGCGCCAGGCGCTCCCCATTCGCCTCCGGAACTCGAATCACTCCCAGAGACGAAGCATTCTCCGCGATCGTGATTTCCCGAGTAAGCGGCTGCGCGTTTTCTGGACCCATCCCCTCGCTCCAGACGTGCAACATGTAACGGCCGTAAGGAACACCCGCCAGGCTCACTTGCCCATCCCGGTTTGAGATGGCATACAGCGGCGTCGCCATCGTGATTACAACCGCGCTCATTTCGGGATGAATATTGCAAAAAATGTAGCTGATTCCAAGGCGGTCGAATCGGACCATCCGCGTAGTTCCCGCTTCGTACAGACCAAGATCGAACCGCTTCCCTTCAAAAAGTGAAAAGACGTTATGGAAAAAGGGATCGTGATTGGGAAACTCCACCATCGACCCCACCGGAACCACCAGGATGTGCGGCTCGAAGCTCTTGTTCTTCTGCACCAGCCGCGGATTTGCTGGCGGGCTCGGCATCGCCGTGGTCGCTTCGCCTCCCGCTCCCGTCATCGGCGTCAGCCACACCACCGTCCCCGGAATCGCCGCACGCCGTGTCTTAGCCTTACCCTCAGCACCGATGACCTCGACGCGCCCGCGCACCGTCGTTGTGGTTGCCTGCGACGTTGCCTGCGCGTGCAATCCGGTCGCGCCGGCCCACAACATCGCGATCCAGATCAACAACCTTAACCTTCTGTGGCTCATCGTTGATGGCTCATCTTAGCTTCTTATCGTATCTTCTTATGCCAGCTTCTTACCGTGGCGTTTCCATCCATCTTCTCAAAAAAGAACTCCCATCATCAGATTGAGATGCCCCGCGCTGTTCCCGCCGTTGGTAGTCGTATATGTCGTCAGGTGTCGATACTCAGCGGAAAATAACAAGTCCGATCGGGGACGGTAAATCATGTTCACAAAGCTTCCCTGATTTCTCGCCAGTGTCGGATCTCCATACGCCTGCGCGTACTGGAAATATTTCAGGTCGGAAGCGTATGGATTATCCATCCCAAACGCTGCGTTGAACTCCAATTTATTCGAGGGCCGGTATTTCAATTGTGCCCAGCCGCCAACCGAGTTCAGCCCTCGTACTTGAGTGCTGGCCAATCCTAGATCGCTGCTGCTGAACAATGCGCTGCGTCCAATTCCGCCGCCCAGTCCACCGAGGCCTTTCCCGCGATACAGCTTACCGCTCAACGAAAACTGTTGGCTGAGCGGCAGTTCGATATCTGTCATTCCGGCCCAACCATCCACGGTTCGGCTGAAACCATAATCCTGCCGGCTGTAGAATCCTCCCACCCCCACCCGCAAGGGTTGCCCGAAAACACCGTGCGTCCATGCTACCCGTGTGCCATACGCCGGTTGACGCGACGACTCCCCAGGCCCCGCCTGCCGGTAGAAACCTCCTTGGGGCGCTTCCCCGCTCACCGGATCCAGAATCCCTCCCTGAAACATCAGGCTCGACTCTTCCCCCAAGACCACCCTGTGTTCCACCCGTATCTGCGGGACCCAGCTCCACAAGTTCCCCGCATAGGAAAGCGCGGGAATCGCCAGCGAAGCAAATGATGTCGGCGAGTTCGGTGAAAAGAAAATCCCGTCCTGCCCGACCACCACCGAGGTGTTAGTCCAATCCATCCGCACCGTGCCCGTGCGCAACCGCAGAAGTCCGGAGTTGACTCCGTCCGGAACCGACGGGAACCCGCCCGCCAGATCGATTTGCAGGTCTGCCCTGGTCTTGGCACCGGCCACGCTTGGCCCGAACGCCTCGAACCCGATCTCCGACTGTCGCAACGTCGCTCCGAAGTTCCCCCCTGAATCGCCCGGCGGCTTCGGACCCGCCAGCGTGGGAATATCAATGTTGTCCACCCATCCTTGATTGCTCACCAGGTTCATCAAAACGATGCCCGACAAGCGCAGCCGGTACTTCGATGCGCTTTCCACCTTCGTCTGATATTGATCGTCCACCTTCCCACTCAGCAGCTGGTATTCCTCCTCCAGGCTGGCGGCATGCTCGCCCTTTTTCTGATCTTCTTCTTGATTCCCCGGGGCGTCACTCTGTAAGACGTTCTGTGACCTGTCCTGTGAGCTATCCGCGGCCCCTTCGGCGCTGGTAATCGACTTCGCCAGCGCGTCCGTCATCACCGCGTTCCGCGGCCCTGTCGCCGCGCGCACTTCGTCCAGCTCCCGCCGCAGCTCCTCCGTTTCAGCGCGAGCTCGCTGCCAGTCGGAACGCATCCCGGCAACCGCCTCCTGCAACTCACGAACCTGCTCACGCAACTCGCGCACCGAGTCACTCGACGAGGCACTCGATGACTGCGAAGAAGGCGGCTCTGCACCATTCCGAGCTTCCTGCGCGATGCCGGATGCGGTCCACGCCATCACACCCATCAGCATCGCCCATCGCAAAAATTCGAACCAGCGCGTCATACTCATGTCGCCTCCTGCCCCTCTGCACACTAAGAGTCTTTATTTCAAGTCTGGGTTCCGGATTTGCATTTCGGATTTGTCTTCAAAGAATTCGCAACAGAAATTATGCCGTTTTATGTAGACTGCCGGGCTGCCAGAGCATTTTCCGTCGAGGGATTCAACGGAATGTTTATGCGGAATGTCGTGCCCGAAGCCGACGTCTGCTCCACCGCGACGTCACCTCCGTGATCCTGCAGAATCTTCTGCACCACTGTTAATCCCATCCCGGTCCCATTTTCCTTGCCGTGGCTCACGAACGGCTCAAACAACCGGTCACGCACCGCCTCCGCGATCCCTGGACCGTTGTCCTCGATGCGAATTTCCAGATTCTCGCCCTTGCGTCTCAGCCCGATCTCGATTTTCCCGGATTCCGCCGGCACCATCTCGCAAGCGTTCAGGAGTAAGTTCAGCAAGGCGCGTTCCAGCTTCTTGAAATCGAACCAGCCCTCGGTCGACCCTTCCCCGGTAATCCGGATCCGTATGCGCTGGAACTCCGGATGCGCCTTCACGCCCTGCACCGCTCGATCCACTGCCGACCGAACGTCTCCGTAGGAAGGACGCAACGACTCTCGCGTGCGCGAGAATTCCAACAGCGACTCGATCAAGTCCGTCATCTGGTCGACCGCGATCCGTATTTCGGCGTAAAGATCTTCGCGCTGCCCCGGGGTCAGGTTGCTTTCGCAAAGAAATTCCGCATTCGCCATTACCGCCGCCAGCGAATGCCGCAGATCGTGCGAGATCGAACTCGCCATCCGCCCGATCGTCGCCAGCCGTTCCGCATCCAGCAACTCTCTGTGCGTTTTCTGCAGGTTCCTTCTCATCCGGTCGAAGGTTCCGGTTACCTCGGCGACTTCGTCTCCGCCCCGCACCTGCAGCGGATACGCATAGTCCCCCTGCTCCAGCGCGCGCACCCCCGCCACCAGATTCTCCAGCGGACGCGTGAAGGTGTGCGAGATCAGAAAAACCAGCAGGCTCCCCGCCAGCACCGCCGTCAGCCCGAGCGCCAGCAGCAACTCGTTCAGGCTGCTCAAAAATGCGGTTGCCTGATCGAACGACTTCAAGACCCACAGATTCAGCGCCGGTGTGCCGGGCGTGGGCAAATCGACCGCCGTTGCCAAAAACCGCTCCTCACCCAGCCGGATCAGATCCCCTTGCGGCGGCCCTCCCGCTGCAGTTCGCGGCGCCGCTCGCAGCAACTCCGCTTCCTGGGCAGGCTTCAGCGTGCTCCGCACAATCGAATCGCCATAACGAAACGCCACTTCGCTCGCCGCCACACGGCTCAGGTCCCGGGCCACGTGATCGTCAATTTCGTAACCCAGCAGCAGGTATCCCAGAACCTGGTGACCGCTCGCTGGACCAAAATAAATATCCTGAAGGAAAACCTCGTAGAGGTGTCCTTCGACATACCACCAGTGCCGCGTCTCTTCGCGCGACACCACCAGCGGAAAGAAGTCCTGCCCCTCGCGAACCGTAATCTCCTGTGGAGTGGCCTGCAGCGCCATTACCTTTCCGGAAGAATCGGCCAGCAACAGCAAGTCACTGCCCGCCAGGTGCCACAGATCCCGCGATGCGTCCTGAATGGTCGCCGGGTCGTGCGTAGTCATCAGCGCCCGCACATTTGGCAGGTCGGCCAGCAGCGCCGCCGAGCGCTCGAGCGTAACTTCCCTCTGCTCCTGAAAGTTGTGGAATGCGGAAACGGAATTCTGCAGGTCGCGCTGGATTCCCAGCCGCACCTCCTGCTGCACGGTGCGCCGCACCACCAGCAGCGTCGTAAACGTCAATGCGGCCGATACCACCACCATGGAAAGCAGGAACTTGGTCCGCAACCGAATTCCGCCCATGGTCAAACCTCGAAGAAATTATAGGAGATAGGTATAAAAGGTCAGAGGTGAGAGGTTAGATTGCAGAGGTAAAGTCGTTGTGATTTTCACCTCTGCAATCTGACTTCTCACCTCTGACCTCGCCCTATCACGGCACAAACTTGTAACCCGCACTGTGTACCGTGCGAAAATGCAGAGGGTTCGCGGGATCTTTCTCGACTTTCTGCCGCAGCCGCAGGATATGATTATCCACCGTCCGCGTGCTCGGATAATTCCGGTATCCCCAAACGTGGTTCAGCAATTCCTCTCGCGATAGTACGCGCTCCGCGTTCTGGATCATGAACTTCAGCACCTTGAACTCTTGCGAAGTCAATTGCACCAGGTTCCCTTCCCGCCACAATTCCATCTTCTTGAAATCAACTTTCACGTCGCCAAACGTGAAGGTCTCACTCAGCTGAGTTCGCGACGAGCGCCGCATCGCCGTCCGCACCCGCGCCAGGAGTTCCCGCGGACTGAACGGCTTCGTCACATAGTCATGCGCGCCCAATTCCAGCAACAGCACTTTGTCCATCACTTCCGTCCGCGCGCTGAGGATGATAATCGGCAACGAAGGTGCCGCCTGGCTGATTTCCCGGCACACATCCTGCCCTGGCGTTCCCGGCAAGCTCAAGTCGAGCAGCAGCACGGACGGCGCTGCCGCCCGAAACATCTCCAGACCCGCGGCTCCGTTCCCCGCAATATCCACTGCGAAGCCTTCGCCTTCAAACAATCGCTTTAGAGCTTTTTGGACGGCGCGGTCATCCTCGATCACCAGGATCCGCTCCGAACCGGCCGGCACCGCTTCCATTGTCGCCGACGCTGCTACTGTTGCTGGCATGTTCTTGTTCACGACTACCCCCGCGCCGTAATTGGCATGAATCATACCCCTAAACTGTAGCCTGATATCAGGTTAATGACATATTTCGGGGCATAAAATGACATCAATTTGACAATTTGTTGACAAATGCTGGGCAGCAGCAAAGGGAGAGGTAAAGCGATAGTAACTGATAGAGTCTGTCTCGGCCAAGATCACGATCAACGAACCAGAGCCCAACGGGCAACCGGAAAGGTCAGTTCCGAAACCTGAACAAAAATGCCTTTTTCTGAGCGCCAAAAACCGGAGACCGCCTCTTTTGGCATTTGACTTCCCGGCCCTTCCTCCGCAGAATAGAAGTAGTTCTTTGAAGGCCCATTCCCACCAGTGGGGGCGTCACGGCTTCGACGGAGATGCTTGCGGCCAAGAGGCATGCCGGGGTGCACACACCCGTAATCGCGTGCAAAATGATAATTGCCAATCAACAGATGGCATACGCAGCCTAATTAGTTAGGCCGCCGTTCTCCGCAGCTTCGCCCGTGGGCTGCGAGCGAACGTCACACAGCGGGCTGCTCTTCTCTGCTACGTCTGGGCAGGGAGGTTAAGACTTCAGGCTAGCGCCAACTGTTTCTTGTCCGTTCTGAGCAGCTGTCGCGAACGTCCTGGGGTAATGCCCAGGGCATGAACCGGAATAAGCATGTAGTCTCTTGACCAGTAACATTTTCGGACGCGGGTTCGACTCCCGTCGCCTCCACCACTATCTCTTTTGTTATCAATGTGTTACAGACAAATAAACCAATCGTACAATAAGCGTACAACGTTTTCCGGGAGCGGCGGGTTCTTCGTCGCTGCAAGATCGACGTTCCCCCGAATGACGTCCCAGAAGCCCGTTTCTGGACCGCCAACGAAGCCCTGACGGATGCCCGGATTACGTCCGCATTGCCGACAATCCGGGAGATATCCGCGCGCCAATTCCCGAAAGGATGAGAGCTGCGATTCATGGGAGCGCCCCTTCTCGCTAGAGCGACCGTAGGAAATCGATGATCTCCTGCTGCTCGTGGGTGCTCAGCTTATTGAAATGCTCGATGACCCTGCTCGCCTCGCTGCCCTTGCTTTTGTGATCTCTGATCGCCTCCACCAGGTTGGTCGTCCGTCCGTCATGGAGGAAGAAGACCCGTTGTCCGACACCCCAGAGAGGAGCGGTTCGGAACTCGTCAGGGCCGGCACCGCCCTGCGTGATGCCGTCAGCGAGTCCTTTGCCCATGTGGTGTACGAGAAGGTCAGAGTAAAGATTCGCCGTCTGATTGGAAAGCGCAGCACTCGGGCTCGTCGCAGAGCCACTCGCAATCATTTTGCCAGTGGTGAATGAAGGCGTGTGGCAATGGACACATCCTATCCTGGCAAAGGTTTCGCGTCCCTTTTCGCTCGATGGTGTGGGGGGAACTGGAGTCGGTGGGGCCAGCATCCGCATGAAGTTAGAGAACGCTTCGATGTCTGAGATGACCGCCGGGTTCGAAATGCCGCTCAATGTAGTCGAGGGAGTGGTTGTGAAGTTGAGGTTGTCGTTGGGAGTGGGGGTGAACAGACAGCTGGGTGTTTCATCGCGCTCTTGCGGGAATAGCTGGTTCGAAATTCCCATCTCGACGTTATAGGCCTCGCCCGAAAACATGAGCAAGGATTTGTTCTGCGCCTTCCACCCGAACCGCGTAATAGTCCCGTCGTTCGCACTGAGATTCACGTTTCCGCTGAGGTGAGCGTTCGCATGTCCGTGAATACCCAGCTGGGACTTCGCCGACGCGTTGGCCTGCTGGTTGGCCAAGATGGCCGAATCGGAAATCGCTTCAATCAGCCCCGCGCCAAAGACGGGAGTCGGGATTCTGAAAATAATGTTTTGATTTCCGCCTTGGCCCGTAAGCGGATTTCCCGCGGGCAAAAAATCGAATTGCGCGATATTGCAGCCGGGGGCGTCCGCTCGCCCCGTGATCACGAAGAGATCATGCACTTCGCCATCTGCGTTGCCGTTGCTCTTCTTGAACCGCGCTTCACGGATGGGACCGTTTGGAACGATGAACCAGGGCACCGCGTTCTTGGCCCCAGCCAAGGCGGCAACGTCGGGCAGGGGATTTTTCGCCGGGCTCGTTCCGCCCATACTGGGCTGCGAGTGGCAGGAGAAACACTGATTGGAGTTAAAGCGCGGGCCTAGGCCGTTGTTCGCGCCGTTGTTTACAACCTCGATTTCAGCGAACCTCGCTTGCCCATCCAGGAAGAATGCGGTCTCGTCCGCTGTAAGGCCCTGCGGCGGACCACCCGCGCCCGCCGCCCCACCCCGCACACCTGGGTCTGTCGGAGCTGATCTGGTTTGTCCAAAGGCGTAGCCACATGTAATCAGGGCTACGGTCAATATTGGGGAGAGACTCTTGGGCCCAATTCTTCTCAGTTTCATCATCACGTCACCTCATAAGCCCAGAATGCCAGTATTGTAGACGAGTCTCTTCCCCGTCTTTGACTCAGGAGGGCATCTATTCACAGAACGGCGCCTTCTAGATTCGAAAACGCCTAGGTACTAACCTCTTGATTGACCCCGCACGCGGATGAACGCCTGCAACGAGGTCTGGGCGGATTCTAGTCGTATGACGAGCAAACCAGAAAGAACCAGATTGTGGAAGGGTTGCCGACAATTCGTCCAGAATCGCCGCGCTGCGCACCGATGAACAACGAAATACGTCCCGTGATTAGATGCTATCGGACAGCCGTTCGGGTTTGCACACTGACGGCCACGGGCGAAATCACCTGAGTGTGCTGCTTTATCTTAAGAACGCTCAGAACTCTAGCCGCGCCTGAAACGCGATCATCCGTGGACTGCTATCGCCGCCTAAACCAACGCCGAGCAAGCCCGTCGGCGGAGAAGTTGTGTACGCGAGCGCTCCAAAGCCAGTCTGGGTGGAAGGCTTTCCCGGAATGCCCGCCAGCACCATGCTTGGAAGTCCAAAATTCGGATGGTTGAAGACATTGAAGAACTGCGCTTCTACCCTGAGCTTCACACGCTCGGTTACTGGAAACCACTTTGTAAGATAGAAGTCATTCCAGAAGAAGTTGGGACCGCGCAGGGCATTGCGACCGAGGTTTCCGAATTGGCAATGCTGTGGGTCGTCGCCGCCGGTGCACTGCCCTGTACTCGGATCAACGGTCGATACAAAGGCGTCCGGATTCAACCACTGGCGCGTGCCCGGTTGCGTTACGCCCGGAACGGAATGGTGTTGATATAGCGAAACGCCCGGAACGACACTTGCGAACTGCGGTCCACTGCCCTGCACAATTCCGTCGCCGTTCGCTGAATAGGGGGTGCTCAGGACCGAGAACGGGATCCCGCTATGCCAAAACATGGTTCCCGAAATCTGCCAGCCGTTTAGCGCGTGCGCCAATAGGTGATTCCGAACTTGGATCGGCAACTGATACACATACTGCGCATTGAGATTGTGCCGGATGTCGTAGTCGCAAGGACCATAGTCGCGGGCCAGCTCTCCCGGCAGAGGGGAAAGAATCCCTCCGGCAGAGAACTGGAGGAATCCTCCGTTTGACACTGTATCCATGCAACGGCTCCAGGTGTAGTTCACCTGTCCTTGCAGACCGTGGCCGAGCCTCTTCATCGCGGTCAGTTGAAGGCCGTTGTAGTGACTGTTCGCGCCGGTGGAGAACTGGGTCACAGCGCCGAATCTGGGATCGGTCGGCTGCGTGGGGAACGGAGCAAAACACCCCTGGCAAGGTGTCCCGCTCGTCGTTTTCACAGTCTGGTAACCATTCACCTGGGTTAGATAGGGTTGGTTCACCGCGCGCGTGCCAACGTACTGCGCTTGCAAACTCCCCGTGGTTCCGAACTGATGTTCTATCCCTAGGCTCCACTCCATGAAGTACGGTGCGTGGAGTTTGCCATCTGGGATCGCTGTGATCGCAACCGGCGGAATACAACTTGCGGGATTTGCCTGTGGACACGAAAGCTGGCCCTGGGGAAATCCCGCAGTAAAAGTCTGATTCGCGGCAATGGTTGCGTTCACCGCGCTGTTCGTCGCTCCGGGCGCGATTGCTGTGCCGCCCACGCTGCCAAGCACTCCTCCCTGAAACGTCTTATCGTAGGGAGGATTCGTGCCAACCAGGTCGGCGACAGTGCCCGGCAAGATGTCGCTGAAAATCCCGAAGCCAGTTCGAAGAACCGACTTTGGCTCAAACTGCCACGCAATCGCTGTTCTCGGCTGCAGGATGGCCAGCGGGGTAGACGAGAACAGATTGCCGAGATGAGTCTGGATGGCAGCGTTCAGCGGTTGAGTGACATCATGGGAGATGGAACTGAACGAGCCGCGAAGACGAGCGACTTGCTCATGCGGATTCAGCGGATTGGAGTTGAAGGTGTCGCGTAGGCCGAACGTCCAGGTCAGCGTGCGAGTCACTTTCCAGGTGTCTTGCGCGTAGAGATCGAGATTTAGAAAGTTGAAGGGCTCATTGGCGCTCGTAGGGAAAGTCTTCGACGCGGTGTTCGCTACTCCGAAGATAAATTGCTGCAAGTTCGCATAGGTCACGGTGGGAACTGTGCCTGTGCCGAAGTCATAGTCGTTGAGGCGGAGGATACGGGTGTTCGTACCGAACCGCAGTTCGTGAGCGCCACGGCTCCAGGCGAGGTTGTCATTGATGAAGAACCGGGATGCGCGCCTGCCTTGCACCCAGGTGTTGTCCAGCCCTCCAATGGGCGTGAAGGCATTCGCGCCGGTGCCCTGCAACACGATCGGGAAAGCCGAAAGTGTCTTCTGAAAGTTGCTTGGCCCAAACAAGCTTTCGTACCAGGAGAACGCCGGATTAAAGTAGTTCACCAGGTTCTGTGAGAAGACGTGCGTGTGTCCTGCCGCAAAGGAATAGAGAGGCTGCGGAGACACGGCGTCAAACAAAGAGTTGATTGGATCCGTGTAGGCGGCTTGTACACCGGTATCAACCTGAAAACGAAACCAAGTCGTATCTTTTTGGTTGATGTTGTAGTCGAAGCGGACTGTCTGCACCTGTTCGTGGTCGTCGCTGGAGTGCGAGACGCTCTGCCGGTTGGCGCAACCATCCCCGGCGGCGCCAAGCGGGCAGCCGAGTATCGTGGTGGGTGTGCCGCTAGCATTTCCATAGAGCTTGAACATTTTTTGATAGAACAAACAATTCTCATTCGGGTTGGACCCGCAGTCGGTTGTTTGACCCCCAGAAAGTTGCTGCAAGACGTATTGTCGGAATAACGGACTGGGAACGATCGTCGCTGTGACGATGGGCAGTGCGATCCGAACCCACTCGCTGTCGAAGAAGAAGAACAGTTTGTCGTGCGCGATCGGCCCGCCCAGACTTCCTCCGAAATGATTCACGGTCGATCCGGGCTTGTGATTCCCCGGAGTCGCATTGGTAAAGTAGTCCGCTGCATTCAGTAGCGAACCGTTCCACAGTGCGTAGAGATTTCCGTGGAACTGATTCGTGCCGGACTTTGTTACGTAATTGACTTGAGATGCTCCATACCTCCCTTGATCCACGGAATAGGAAAGGGTGTTGACGGTGACATCAGAAATCGAATTCAGTCCGAGGACGAGGTTGGTTGACAGTCCGCTGTTGAGGTTGGTGAGCGGATCGTTCGTTTCCAGCCCGTCAACGATGTAACCGTTTGAGAGGGCGGGCAGGCCGTTGAATTCCACGTTGCCGTAGCCGTTTGTACCGCCGACGAAGTCGTTGCCGCTGCCCGCCGTATTGATGAGTGCTCCAGGGGCAAACTGCAGAGGGTAGGTTAAATCACCACCTGGATTTGGCAGATTCTCCAGCGCTGGCGCATTCAGGGTCGTGGATGTATTGGCATCTTCCGGGTTGATGAGTGGAGCCTCGCTGCTTACCTCAACGACCTCATTTGATCGGGCCACCTTAAGGGTGAAGTCCACTGTTTGCTTTTGGCCCAGGCCCGAAACGACATTGTCATTTTGCCGAGGCTCGAAGCCTTCCGCTTCCACTTTGACTGAGTAAGTACTCGGCTTTAACTGTGGGAAGTTGAACCGGCCTGCCTCATCGGTCTTGGCGCTACGCCTCAGTCCAGTCTCAGGGTTGGCGATCGTCACCGTGGCGCCCGGCACGACGGCGTTGCTTGTATCCCGAACTTGGCCAACGATGGCACTCGTGGTTTCGCCTTGTCCCAGTGCTTGAGGCGGAGAAAGCGACGCCACAACCGCGAGAATGAGCACCAGCCGAAGGAGGTGCGTCATGTCTTTAGACTCATTTTGTTTTCCCTCACAGGCCACGGACATCCCGAGGACCCAACTTCAGGCTGATTAACTAATGATTATCAGACATAGTTAACCATAGTTAATCACAATAGGCAAGCGACCGAGGAAGAGAGAGTAGGGATAATGCCAAATTCACGTTAGCGCTGGGCGCCGATTGCGGGCGAGTGACGGGCAACCCTTACCTTACCGATTAGGGAAGGTTTGCCGACCAACCGGGAACGACTACATTCCTGGTCCCTACATCAAAGCCCGTTTGTCGGTACTTATAGGTGTCCAGGCTTGATTAAGCTCTGGGTCTTGCTAGCGCAACTCCTCGGCGAAGCGGCGGAAGATTTCGAGTGAAATCAGGTTCCCGCGTCCCATCTCGCCGTAATAACGCGGGCGAGCTGCGTACATCAAAAGACTACCTTCCGAAGTTAAAACCGGACTCATCGCACCGGCCCAGCGTATTCATCTAGCCAGTTCAACGTTTCTTTGATGAGTTCATTGCGCGGGACAACGTGGCCGCTTTCATAGAGCAAGTGTTTCTTCTGTTTCGCTCCAAGCAATTGGTAGAACGGGTCTTGCGTGGATTGCACAGGGAAGAAGAAATCGTACTTCCCGTTCAGCATCAGGGTGGGCTGCTTAATGCGCGGCAGGAAGTTGATGGCATCGGCTTCGGGCAGCGAACGATGGAAGTCGAGACCACCGAGAGCGAGAACCGAGACCTTGATGCGCGGTTCGATCGCTGGGATGATCGAGCCCATGACGGCACCCCAACTGACGCCGTAGAACGCAATGCGCTCATGATCGAGGTCTGGACGTGACTCGACGTAATCGATCGCGCGAGAAGCATCTTTTGCCCACATCACCACGTGATCACGCCATGTGCTGCTGGTGTCGGAAACGTCCGACTCCATACCGTCGCCCCGTTCAAACGTGCTCTTATAGACAGGGAAGATGACAGCCCGGCCGCTGCGGAGGATGGCATCGAAGGTTCCCGTCGGGTACAGATTGAATTTTCTCAGGTTGAGGGCATTGGACCCCGGGTAATACAGCACAGTCTGATACGGAGCCTTGCCTTTAGCAGGCAGGAATAAATAGGCGACAGCGCGCTCGTTGCCGTAAGGAGCGTCATAGGTGACGCGCTCGATCCTCCAGTCGTCGTCGGTGCTGGGAAAGGATTCCGTTGTCGCGTTCAGCGGCTTGTTGTCGTAGGAGTAGAGGCCACGATAGGCATTGAACACTGCTTCCACCACAGGCTTTTCTTTGTTGAGCTCGCGCCGCGGTGACGGCATCGCAGCCATCGCAACCTTCGGGACTGACTCCGGCGCAATGTACTTTACGCAGCGGAAGCCGATATTTGCAGCACGCAGGAACGGCGACTGCGCGTCGGGATCGATGAACATATAGTTGGGCTCGTCCCATGCCCCGCCCAGAACGTAACGCTTGCCGGACTCGGCTTCCGTCCAGACCCACTCCTTCACGTTTCCAGCCATGTCGTAGGTGCCCCACGGCCCCATGCCTTGCTTGCTACCGACCGCGAGAACGCTTCCGCCGGCGGTGTTGAAATTACTGGCCGGCACGATGAATGCAGCGGCATTCGGGCCCGCCGCCCGGTTCCAGTGATAGATGGTCGGCAAGCTCTTGCCGGTAAACTCCGCGTAGGCTGCGGCTTCGTACCAACTGACACCGGCCACGGGATAGTCATCTTGTCCCTTGGGATATTGGCCTCCGATCCAGTCCTTCGGGCCAGGACGCCCGGCTGCATCTTTGAATTGCGACCTCGCCTCTTGCCATGTAAGACGTTTGCCGTCGTGAACGAATTCGTTCTTCCAGTATTCCTGCTTCTGGTAGCCGCCCGCATCGACGAATGCTTTGAACTGGCGATTCGTGACCTCATACTGATCGATCCAATAATCCGGTAAGTCCAACTCCGGCATGCCTTCGTAGCCGGGAATGAAAAGACTTTTGATATAGCCCTGAGGAGAAACCAGGACCATACCTGCCGGGATCTGGCTAGCCTCGTGGAGAACAACCCTGGCGCGAACGGATTCGCCCGGGGGCACGGCGTAGCGTCGAATGACTGCATTCGTCGTCCGCAACGCGGTCCCGTAACCCGGCTCTTCAAATTTCCAGACGAACATCCCGCGCGGCTGGCGCAGACCGTTCAATGGCGATTTTCCGACGAATTCCCAAGGCGCGGCTGCGTCGGCGTATTCGCGGCGGTAAACGTCAACCCCGGCCGTATTCGTCTCCAGATAAATATCGTAAGAAATTACGGGCCAAAGCTTGGCCAGTGCTACGTCGCCGGGAATCGCTTTCTCCGCCCTGGTTGCGATCGCGAAAGCCTGACCGAACTTGCCTTGATCGTAGAGGTGCGAAATTTCCGGCAGAGCGATCGTGCGGGCCCAGGTTGCCTCGCGCGAGCGCTTGATCAACCAGCCGGTGCCGGCGATCACTAGAATTGCCAACAATAGGGCGGGAACCAGGAATCGGGGGCGTTTTACTTCAACCGCGATGCGCGCCGCGCTCAGTCCGGCACCGGAGTCAGGAAATAGCGTTTCGCGACAGGTTTTCAGATCGCGCACGAGCTCCGCGCCGTTGGCATAGCGAGCGGCGGGATCTTTTTTCAGGCAGCGCGTGACGATACGCCGCACCTCGGATGGAAGATTGTGCTTCAGTTCGCTGAGCGACTTCGGCTCATCGCGCAGAACGGAGGCGAGCAACGCCGCGCTGGACACTCCCTCGAACGCACGATGCCCACTTAACATCTCGTAGAACACTGCGCCAAACGAAAAGATATCGCTGCGCGCATCGACCGCCTTTCCCTCCGCCTGCTCGGGCGACATGTACGCGACCGTGCCGACGATCATCCCCGGCGTGGTACCGAGTGCGATCGTTTCGACGGCAGCAGCGGAGACACCCAGAGCAGCGACCTTCGCAAGCCCGAAGTCGAGGACCTTCACCCGCCCGCTCTCGTCAACGATGATGTTCGTCGGCTTCAGATCGCGGTGAACGATCCCGGAGGCGTGCGCGCAGGCGATGGCATCGGCGACCTGGATGGCATAGCGCACAGCGACATCGGCGGGTAAGCCTTCTTTGGGAATTACTTTGTCCAAGGTGGGGCCCTTGACGTACTCCATCACCATGAACTCGACGCCGTCCTGCGAACCGATGTTGTGGATGACACAGATGTTGGGGTGCTGCAACGCCGAGATGGACTTGGCTTCCTGCTCGAAACGCGCGCGCAGTTCTTCGTTGGAGGAGAGATGCGCCGGAACGATCTTAATCGCGACCCTGCGTTGTAGGCGCGCGTCTTGCGCCACGTATACCTCGCCCATTCCACCTTGGCCGATGAGCGATTCAACTACGTACGGCCCAATCGTCGTTCCCCGTGCCAGCGCCATAGGTTACGCAGATTATAGCTGCGCTTCCAGAAATGTCATTGCGAAAGAAGCGGCCGGATCAAAGGGAAGCTGCCAGATGGATTGCGATTATATTCGGCAACTGGGAATTGATCACGGATCGTGACCTGCGGGTTGTACGATAAGTTCGACTTGTCGGAAGCTCTGCTAAACGAGTTGTGGGTGGATAACGGGCTATCCAGAAGTTACGCCAAGGACGACGCTGGCCAGAAGTCTTAGGGCTGTATCTGGAGCGCCCCCCCGAGATCATGCACCCCCGAACGGTTGTGCAGCGGGCGCTCCAGATACAGCCCTAAGACTTCACGACACCAATCCGGCCAACTTCCTCGAAGGGCGTTTCTCGGTACTAATCCAGCCGGACGAACCGATAACTTCCGGCTTGCCCGTCATCCGCCCAGAATCCGCCTTGTGGACGCCTTGCCGGAGCCGGGGCGGGAGCCTTTATCTTTCGTGTTACCTACCTTGGCTTAGGAGGCGAGGTATGTCCCTGCTATCTGCAGTCGCTCTGCTCTCTCTAGCCTTTTCGAAGCGAGCATTTGTGAACATCGCGGCATCCTCCGCAATACGCATGATCTCTGTAGACTAGGGTATGGGCGTGACTGGGAGTTTTAGCGGCAAAGCCGGTTGCGGCAACAGTCGGAGTGGCCACCGCATCTTCCTTTTGCACGAGGCCCGGTTGAAACTTGGACATTGGGCAATTCGGTCTTCGACAAACCGAAGTCCTATGATCGTTGGCGGAAGGAGGTCTGCATGTTGATTCAGGTCGGCTATGAATTAGTCTTTTACTGTCCGCAAGCGACGCCGATGATCCTCATGGTCAACGTCCATTACTCGCGCGCCTCGGATCTCGTCACGCCCGATTGCCTGACCACCGATCCGGAAACGCCAACCACGGCCTATCGGGACGGCTTCGGAAACTGGTGTACTCGGATCGTGGCACCCGTCGGGAGGATTTGCCTTAAAAGCACCGGGGTGGTTAGAGACTCGGCACAACCCGACGTGGTGACGCCCTCCGCTGAACAGCACGCTTTGCAAGATTTGCCAGAAGAGACTCTGGTCTTTCTGTTGGGCAGCCGGTACTGCGAGACCGATCTATTATCCTGGGAAGCGTGGTCGCGATTCGGTCAGACCACGCCGGGATGGTCGCGCGTCCAGGCGATCTGCGATTTCGCCCACAACCATATCGCTTTCGATTATCAGAAAGCGCGCTCCACGCGAACAGCTTGGGAGGCGTTCAACGAGGGTGTGGGCGTCTGTCGAGACTACGCGCACCTGGCTATCGCGCTCTGCCGGTGCATGAATATTCCGGCGCGGTACTGCACCGGATATCTTGGCGACATGGGGACGCTGCCGCCTTACGGCGTGATGGACTTTGCAGCGTGGTTTGAAGTCTATCTCGGGGGCGCATGGCACACGTTCGATGCGCGCAACAACGTGCCCCGGATTGGACGAGTGCTGATCGCGCGAGGCCGCGACGCGGCCGATGTCGCCATCGCGACTACGTTTGGCCAAAATACTCTGGAGAGCTTTAAAGTCTGGACGGATGAAATCGCGGAAACTGTGCCACAGTTCCGCCAGGCATGAACGGGATTAGAAACTCAGGCAGGCTATTGGCACTGGCGATAACTAGGAATCGACCGGCTCCATGTCAACGGCGACTTTGAGCGTATGAGCTCCACCACCCAGGATTAAGCCGCGCAGAGGACTTACATCACCGTAGTCCCGACCCCAGGCGAGCGTCACGTGGCCATTCGAGGGGACAAGGTTGTTCGTGGGATCCACGTCAAGCCAGCCGATTCCCGGACAATAAGCAGACACCCAGGCGTGGGATGCATCGGCGCCTACCAGTCTCGGCTGCCCGGGAGGCGGATAGGTTCGAAGGTATCCGCTTACATAACGTGCCGCAAGATTTAGGGAGCGGAGGCAGGCGATTTCCAAATGTGCGAAATCCTGGCACACGCCCCGCCGTTTCTTGAAGACTTCTTCAGTTGGCGTCCGGACGTTGGTCACTTTCGAATCGAAGCGAAAATCTTTGTGGATGCGGGTGGTCAGGTCCAGAAGCGCCTCCGGCAATGGCCGCCCGCGCGTAAACGACTGGAGCGCATAGGAGGCAAACTCCGGCCTTACACGGATGCGCGGCGACTCAAAGCCAAACTGGTACGCTTCGAGCCCCGCTCGGCTGTGGTCGTTGGGAACCGATTTGGCTGCTTCTTCCCAAGGCAGCGGCAGTTGAGGCCAAGGCGCCCCATTCCCGTCCATTATTACTTCGCTCCGTGCCTCTACCACCAGTTCCCTATGCGGCTCTCGAATGGTGAAAAAGCACAGAACATTGCCAAAAAAGTCCACACGCTCGGTGCGCGTCGCCGGGCGCGGCTGGATACGCAGTTCGCTCCGAGACAACTGGTGGTGCGGCAAAGCGCGCGGCTTCAGGCACGCCACGTGGGTTCCGACCGAGACGGGATATTTGTATTTGTACGTGGTCCGGTGAACGATTCTATAGATCATTGTCCTAAGATCATTCTTCGAAGATCATTGGCCTATGGTGATCGGCAAGGTGCGAGCGTGGCTAAAGTATCTGCTAGATAAGTTATTCGACCAGGAAGGCAGCAATCCTTCCAACTCCCGGAGGAAAGTCGCAAGCCGGGAGAGCCCATCGGAAACATTCGCCGCCGCCGCACCCGGCAATGGGTACTTTAACTTTCGTAAATCGAAACTGCGTAACAATGCCAGCGCTGCCCGCATCGACTGTAAGTCAACCGGGAGGTGCCGGGGAAGCTTTTGATAGAGATCCGCGAGGTGGCTCAGTTGGAAATCCAAAGAGCGGGGATTCGTCTCATCCGCCATAAGCACATCCAGCACGGCTAAGGGCTGCAGGGTCGTGTAGTACCGAGCCCGGTAGGTCATGGAGCTATCCGCAACTTCGAGCAAACATTCCAAAAGCGACCAGTCCTGCTCAGCCAAAGGCGTAGTGATCTCGCGCAGTTGCCGGGTCAGATAGATCGCGCGCTCCAGACGCCGGCCAATGGTCATGAACAACCAGCCCAATCCGCGGTTGATGTTTTCCCGCTCCATTCCGGAAAATGCAGAAAGTAGTTCTAAGCAATCGGTTAGCAGCGCCGGATACTCAAGAAACGCTGTGCCATGCCCGATCTGAATTGAGTCCCGCAGCTGGCCGAGGAGAAACATCATATCGGCCGACAAGCGCTCGCGAATATTGCCGCCAATCCGGGATACCTCCGTCAGAGTGCACGCCAGGCTGTCGGGCCGCTTGGCATCCGTCAACAGCGAGGTTATTTCCTGTTCGAGTTCAACGGAGGTCGGTTGCCTGTGTCTAGCCTTTGGCAACTTGCTGTGCCGCGAACTCAGGCACTTGTGCAATCGGACAAGGCAGAGGAGCTCTGCTTCCTCTGCGCGCCGTACGCGAGGGATCATGGCGCGTAAGATCCGAGCAATGTTTTCCGCGCGCTCGACATATCGGCCCAACCAGAAGGCATTGTCAGCGACACTGCTGGGCACAACCCGCGATACACGGCGCAACTCCACCGGCTCATTCCGCGGACGCAGCATACTGAACGTGTCGACGGGGCTGTCCCACAGGACCCATGCGTCCTTGCTGTGGCCGCCCCGCTGCAT
The DNA here is from genome assembly GCA_963789205.1 of uncultured Acidobacteriaceae bacterium. Lineage (GTDB taxonomy): Bacteria > Acidobacteriota > Terriglobia > Terriglobales > Acidobacteriaceae > Acidiflorens. The sequence continues at coordinate 304,784 of CAWBJV010000001.1, read as the reverse complement.
CGAGACAACCGATCCTTCCGCCTCGGCAACCCGTACCAGTCCTCCCGGTATCGCAATCCACCCGCTGCCGGTATTGAGCACGTAAGTGCGCAGCACCACGCTGCGTGAGTTGAGACGTCCGTTGTCCCACACCGGTGCCGTGGACAAAGCGACCTGCTCCTGCGCCACATACTCGTGCGAGCGGGCCCGCAATTGCTCGGCAAACTTGCCCTTCTCGGCGTGCGGAAGTTCGGCCCCGAAGACCGGTTCCATCCCGCGTGAGGGAAACGCCGGTTTCACCACCACCGAGTCGAGATGATCGAGCACCCAATCGAGCGCGTACGTCTGCCCGCACCACCAGGTAGCGACCGACGGAAGTTTGAGCTTTTCACCAAGTAGATGCCCGGAGAGGCCGGGTAGAAAGGGCATGATCGCGGCCGTCTCAATCAGGCCGCTTCCCAGTGCGTTTGCCACCTTAACATTTCCAGCGACGATGGCGTCGACGAGGCCGGGAACGCCCAGAAGAGAATCGCCCCGCAGTTCGAGAGGATCGCAAAAGCTATCGTCCACACGACGCAAAATCACATCGACCTTCTCCAGCCCGTCGACGGTCTTGAGATACACGCGCCGTTTGCGCACCGTCAGGTCCGCTCCCTGAACTAGCGTGAATCCCAGATAGCGCGCGATATAGCAGTGCTCGAAGTAAGTCTCGTTCAACGGTCCGGGAGTAAGCAGCACGATTCGCGGATTGTCGCGCTGGCTGAAGTTGGTGAGCGCTTCGCGTTGCGCACGGAAAAATGGGGCGAGGCGCAATACGTTCGAGGTACGGAAGAGATCGGGTAGAACATCGGAAACTATGGTGCGGTTTTCCAGCGCATAACCGCTCCCCGAAGGCGCTTGCGTGCGATCGGCCAGCACCCACCACTGGCCGTCGGGCGAACGGGCAAGATCGACGGCAAGCATATGCAGATAGCTGTGCGCGGGAACACGCACGCCCACGAGCGGCCGGAGAAATGCCGGGTTGGCGTAGAGAAGTGCAGCAGGAAAGTGGCCATGCGCCACCAGATCCTGGGCCCCGTAGAGATCCTCGAGGAGCAGATTGAGCAACTGGGCGCGCTGAATGATACCCGCTTCGATGTAGCGCCACTCGTCCGCCGGAATTAACAGCGGAATGATGTCAATCTGCCAAGTCCGGCTTGCCCCGAGCGGATCGCCGTAAACGTTGTATGTGATTCCGTTCTCGCGAATGCGACGCTCGGCGCGGGCCCAGCGTCGTCCCAGTTCCTCCGGCCCGATCGCCTGCAGCGACTCCATCAGATGTGCCCAGTGCGGCCGAGGAGTTACGCCGTCGGCCGATAGCTCGTCATAGGCATCTCCGTAGCGGAGCGGCGTTTGAATCAAATCCACAGTCATGGGACAAGCCCCGCCTTCTCGATGTGGGTCTTTTGTCCGGGCGGCGGGAAGCGCAGGTCCAGAGTCATAGGAAAGATCGGGTTAGTCTCTTCCTCCGGCGCCGCCATCAGCCCCGGTGTAGGCTCGGATTTTTGGAAGCGCTGTCGGCGGCGGTTTGCGGCCTCTGTTGCATTCACTGGGCGGGCGGTATAGGCGCGACCGTCGGGTGATCCCACATGGTAGGCGCATCGGCCAATCGAACGCTCTCTCCATGAGTCAATAATGTCGAAGATCAGAGGCGCATGCACGGGAATTGTCGGATGTAGCTCCGCCGACAACTGGCGGGCACGATACCGTACGCCAGCGACAGCCTCTCCCTCTTCACCAGTCGAATGTTCGCCAGCAGGACGGAGTGGCACTCTGCGACCGTTGCATGCAACCACGTAGCGGGATTGCGTGGCGATTCCAGACAGCTTCACCTGAACGCGCTCGAACGATGAGTCCACGGTGCGAGCCGTTCGGCCGGAAGTAGTCTCTTCCGCTAGGACGTTCCAAGGCTCGAGCGCCTCACGCAACTCGAGTTCGACTCCGTCTGCGGCGATCGACCCGATCTTCGGAAAGCGAAACTCTAGTTGCGCAGCAAACCACTTATCCTCGAAATTGTAGTCGGACCCGCGCAAGTAGGTGAGCACTTCGGAAAAATCGCGCCTTACAAAATGCGGCAGCATAAAACGGTCATTGAGCGTGGTGCCCCAACGGACGAGGCCGCCTTCGAATGGACGCTTCCAAAATATGCATACCAACGCGCGGATGAGCAGCATCTCTATAAGACCCATTCTGACATGCGGAGCCATTTCAAAAGCACGCAATTCGAGCAAGCCCAGGCGTAACCCGAGACCCTCCGGGGGATAGAGCTTGTCGATGCAGAACTCGGCGCGATGCGAGTTTCCAGTGACGTCGACGAGCAGGTTGCGAAACAATCCATCGATCATGATCGGCGTGCAATCGTTCGCGGGCAAGTTAGTAAAAGCGACCTCCAGTTCGTACAAGGCATCCATGCGCGCCTCGTCTACGCGCGGAGACTGGCTCGTTGGGCCGACATACATGCCGGAAAACAGATACGAGAGCGACGGATGGTTCTGCCAGAATGCCAGCATGCTGCGCAGCAGATCCGGACGCCGCAGGAAAGGACTGTCTAACACGGTTGCTCCGCCGATCACGATATGGCTGCCGCCGCCGGTAGCGATATGGCTCCCGTCATACGCAAATTTTTCAGCGGTCAACCGATTATGGCGCGCTTCCTCGGACAGCACTGTATTGATCTGCTCGAGTTCATCCCAATTGCTCGCAGGCGGCAGGTTTACTTCCAGAACGCCAGGATCGGGAGTGATGCTGAATGATCGCAACCGCGGATCCGAAGACGGAGGGTAGCCCTCCAGCCACGCCGGCTGGTCCAGATACTGGCACGTATCCTCGACGGCGGCGAGGAGGTCGAGATAGTCCGCGAGCGTGGATGCATACGGCAGAAACACGTGGAGGCGGCCCTCTCGAGCCTGCACGCACAGCGCTGGACGGATCAGCTCCGGCGCAGTTTCAGCCGTGCTCGAGAGAGCGGGCAACGGATCGGCCACGGGATGTCTCTGGAAGAGATCCATCCGCCGGCTCGGGCGGGATGGAAGTTTGATCCGGGCTGCGAACGGCGCAGGCTCGTACTCGTATTCGAGCTCATCAGGCGCTACCCATGGCATCAACGCGGTCGGTATTCGGTAGCCGATGGCGGAATCGCCGGGCGACAGCAAAAGACGCTCCGGGCGAGCGAACCACAACTGGCTCGACCAGCACAACCGGCCCGCGGGTTGACGGCGGCGAATGGGCAAAATGTACCCGTCAGGCTCCGTCGACTCCCCTTCGCCATCGTAGGCGGGCAGCACGTTTTCGAAGCTCACCTGAAGGCGATGCGATAGCGCCTCTATGAACTTGAAGGCATCGACCGCGCCGAAGTTGTTCTTGTGATCTTCGCGAGCGTTTTCTCGAGCGATGAGATCGATGTTCTCCCAAACAGGGACGCGGTCGACGCGCCAAGAGCAGCTCAGCGTCCAACGGGGCAACGGCTCCCCTGGATACCATTTACCTTGTCCGTAGTGAAGCACTGCGCCGGGCGCTACTTTCTCGCGGAGGCATTGGATGAGAGCCAATCCCCGGGTTCGCTTCATGGGTCCCAGAGCATCGATGTTCCATTGCGGGCTTTCGGGCTCGTCGATGCCGACGAACGTGGGCTCACCGCCCATGGTCAAGCGTACATCCTGCGCTTCCAGGTCCGCGTCGACACGATGCGCCAGCTGTTCGACTTCCAGCCAATCCTCTTCGGTAAAGGGCTTGGACGGCCGCCGTGCATCGTTCAAGCGGCGAACGGAGATGGAGTAGCTGAAGTCCACGTTGGCTAGCTCGACCGTGCCCTCGATCGGCCCAGCCTTAGAAGCGTTCGGGGTGCAGACGAGCGGGATGTGACCCTCGCCGGCGAACAGGCCCGAGGTCGGATCCAGCCCAATCCAGCCCGCACCCGGCAAAAACGCTTCCGCCCAGGCATGGAAATCAGCCGAGTCAGTTTCTGGGCCGCTCGCAGATTCCGACGCGCTCTCGTCCGCCGCCAACTGAATCAGATATCCGGAGACGAAGCGGGCCGCGATTCCCAAATGTCGGAGAATCTGGACCAGCAACCATGCCGAGTCACGGCAGGAGCCCGTGCCCTTTTCAAGCGTCTGCTCGCATGTCTGGACGCCCGGATCCAGTCGCGTCACATAATCAATTTCGTTTCGCACGCTCCGATTCAGGTCAACCAAAAAGCTGATCGTTCCGTGCTTCTCGCGGGAACGCTTCCCAAGAAAAGCCTGGAGTAGAGGCCCGACCGGATCAACGCCCTGATCGACCCAACGATAGGGATCGAGATCCCTAGCCAGCTCCGGAGCGTACTCGAAAGGGTAGTCTTCGACTCCTGGTTCCAGAAAGAAATCGAATGGATTGTAAGGGCATAGCTCCGCGACGAGGTCCACCTCAACGGTAAACTTGTTAGTTTTGTCCGGGAAAAGAAGGCGCGCCAGATGATTGTTGTGGAGGTCGAACTGCCAGTTGAGAAGGTGCCCGGCGGGAGTGACACCAAGCGAGTATCTGAGGATCGGTGTTCGACAATGCGGGGCGGGACGCAGCCGTATAACCTGTGGACCGACGGAGACCGCCTTGTCGTAACGGTATTGTGTCCGGTGATTGAGAGCAACCTGTATGCCCATCCACCCTCATGCGGCCCACGCCTGGAGTTTCTCTTTCGTTTCTCACTTCGCTACAAGCCCGTAAAGGCGCCGAAGCTCTCGCGGAACCTGCTGCCGTAAGGGTACCTTAGCGACGTTGCTAAGTGAGGTGCAATTTTCAGATCCATTTCAATACGCTCCGAGGTTCTTTGGCCGACGACCGCCTGCGATCAGAACTTCTTCGTCAGCCGGGTCGCCAATGTCGGGCTGGTTCAGAGCAGATACGGCTTGGGCTTCGCGTCGAAGTTGAATTCCAGTCTTCAGGCAGCGAAAACCCGGCGCAAAGCATCACAGAAGTCGCGCGATCCACGGTATCGGCTCTCTGGATCGCTTCGAGCCGTTTCTTCAATGACACGAATCGGTTTTCCCGATCCCCATTTCGCCGCCGATACGTTATTCTGGCGAGGAATACGGAGCCGCAATCATGATTACAGAAACGGATCCGTCCGATCGTAGCGGTGCGAAAGCCCTCCACTGGTACGAACTCAATGGCGCTTACGACGAGATGTTTAGCGCCGTGGACCAGCCCCGAAAACAATATCGTCCGCTGCACAACTTGCTTCTAAATCTGGGGCCTGACGAGTTACTCCGCAGCAAAAACGAGGCTGACCAATCCTTCTTCAACCAGGGCATTACTTTCACGGTGTATGGCAATGATAAGGGCACGGAACGGATTTTCCCCCACGATCTGCTGCCCAGGATCATCACAGGGGCGGAATGGGAAAGGATTGAGCGCGGACTGACGCAGCGGATCACAGCGCTGAATCTCTTCCTCAAAGATGTCTACCACGAGGGCAAAATCATTGAAGACGGTGTCGTGCCCGGCAGCATCGTCTACACCTGCAAACATTACCGCCGGGAAATGCGCAATGTCAAAGTTCCCCGCGACGTGTATATCACGGTGGTCGGTACCGACTTGATACGAAACCCAGACGGAAACTTCGTCGTCCTGGAGGACAATCTGCGCGTTCCCAGCGGGGTCTCTTACATGCTCACCAGCCGCCGGGTGATGAAGCAGATATTCCCCGGACTGTTTCAAAAATGTCGCGTGCGGCCAATTGAGCAATACAGCCAGGTGCTTCTCTCGACGCTGCGGTCTCTCACTCCCGAGGACCGTTCCGAGCCGACCGTGGTTTTGCTGACGCCCGGCCCCTACAACTCCGCTTACTTTGAGCATACATACCTGGCTCGGCAGATGGGTATTGAACTCGTCGAGGGGCGCGATTTAGTAGTGCACGACAATGTTGTCTACATGCGAACGACCTTCGGCCTGCAGCGTGTTGATGTGATCTATCGTCGAATTGACGACGATTACCTGGATCCCCTGGTTTTCGAAAATGGCTCGGCACTGGGTGCGGTGGGCCTTTTTAACGCCTATCGCGCTGGAAACGTAGCTTTCGCAAATGCGCTGGGAACGGGCGTAGCTGACGACAAAGCAATCTATGCCTTTGTGCCAAAAATCATTCGCTATTATCTCGATCAGGACCCGATTCTGGAAGGCGTTGAAACTTTCTTGATGTCCGATCCAGGGCAACGTGACCACGTCTGCCAGAGGTTGGATGAGTACGTGGTGAAAGCGGTGGGCGAGTCAGGGGGCTACGGGATGCTCATCGGCCCGCATAGCACTGAACAAGAGCGCTCCGAATTTCGGCAAAAGATTCACGCCGAACCGCGAAACTATATTGCGCAACCTACAATCAATCTCTCGACCGCCCCGTGTTTTGTAGACGGGATAATTGAGCCCCGTCATGTCGATCTCCGTCCTTATATTCTTTACGGGGACAAAATCACCATTGTGCCTGGTGGCCTGACCCGAGTGGCGTTGAGAAAGGGCTCACTGGTAGTGAATTCCTCTCAAGGCGGAGGTTCGAAAGACACTTGGGTCTTGCAGAATTGAAAATTAGAAGAATTGGGTACAAAACATTATGCTTTCCCGCGTCGCTGACAGTCTGTACTGGATGAGCCGCTATTTCGAGCGGGCGGACAATGCCTCGCGTGTGCTCAAGGCGACCTACGGTCTGATTTTGAATCCCGCAAAGCTTTCCACGGAAGAGCGATGGTTCCGCGCCGTGTCCTTGCTAGCCCCCGGTGCGGCTTCTAACGACGTCGACCCACAGCGGGCTTTGTTTTCGTTGGTAGCCGACCCCGAGGGAGAGTTTTCGATCGTGAAATGCATAAGCGGAGCTCGGGAAAACGCTCGACAAGTCCGCGAGGAAATCAGCTCGGAGATGTGGGAGCACCTGAATCGCCTGTTCCACGATGTGATTGGCTTTGAGCTACAACCGGATGATGACGCCGGCGCCATGCGAGTGGTGAGCCTGGTTCGCGAAGGCTCCTACAGGTTTAATGGAATTGCCGCCGCGACTATGAATCACGACGAGGCCTGGCATTTTATCCAGTTAGGCAAGTATATCGAGCGGGCCTGCAATATCTGCGTCTTGCTGGATGCTTATTTCGTCATTGGCAAGCATCCTGATGATCTTGACTGGGTAGGTTTGCTAAGCAGTTGCGCTGCCTTTGAGGCCTATTGCAAGGCGTGCACGGCCGAACTCAAACCGGAACGAATCGCGAATTTCCTGCTGCTGAAGCCTGAGTTTCCTTATTCGGTCCGTTATTCTGTGGACCGGATGCACGAGGCCTTGGCTGCCATCAGCAATCTTTCCTTGAGCCGCCGGACGGAAAACGTCGAGAGATTAATCGGGCGATTGCGATCGATGCTTACATACGTACAGATAGGCGAAATCATTGCTCGACTGCACAAATATCTTGCGACCATTATTGAGCAGTGTCGCGAACTTCATGCTGCTGTTCACGAGCTCTACATCGAATATCCGATTGAAGTTGCTTTTCAAAACTAATGTTCTATGCCATTCGCCATTTTACGAGCTATCGCTACAACCGCTCCGTCTGGCAGAGCATGATGGAGGTTCGCATGCACCCCAGAAGCGAGGGAAACCAGCGCTGTTTCGTCTTTCAGCTATCGGTAAATCCGCGCGCCCGGATTTTTGGCTATACCGATTCCTACGGCAATCTTGTTCACCACTTCGACTTGCCTTCCCGTCATTCCCAGCTCACCATCATCTCTGACGCTCTGGTGAATATTGAGGCGCAGCCATCGATTCCCGACTTCATGGAGTACCAGGGGTGGCAGGAACTGGAGGAACTCGTGGAAAAAAAGGATTATTGGGACATGTTGATGCCGAGTCATTTTGCTCGCTCATCACCGGAACTTGAGCAGCTGGCAGGCGAGATCGGAGTGACCGAAAGGAAGAGACGAAGCCCCTTGGCATTCCTTCAGGATATTGCCTCCGGCGTGCATCGAAGTTTCAGCTATGTAAAGAAGAGCACTGCAGTAAATTCACCGATTGAAGATGCTCTTCGGTCACGGCAGGGCGTGTGTCAGGATTTTGCTCACATCATGATCGCACTCGTGAGAAATGCCAGGATCCCCTGTCGCTACGTCAGCGGGTACCTTTACCACAGTACCGAAAATGCGCATCCTGCGACGGACGGCGCAACCCATGCATGGGTGGAAGCACTGCTCCCAGGGCTGGGTTGGGTAGGTTTCGATCCTACAATAAATCAACTCGCAAGTGAGCAGCACATTCGCACAGCAACCGGCCGCGATTATGCCGATGTCCCGCCCACAAGGGGCATGATGAAGGGAAAAGCGGGCACTCAGCTGCAGGTTCGAGTGCGAGTGACCCCATCGCAAGCGGTGCTCCCCCCCGATGAGGAGTTTGCGGCAGACGAAGAGTGGTCCCAATTTCTTGACGAGACCCAACAATCTCAGTTGGCCGAGGCTCAGCAACAGCAGTAGGGAAAAGCAGTCGGAGTTTTTGTAAGCATTAATGTAGGCTCCGCGAGCGTCGCCCCCGCTAAATCTTTTCAGCGACTACTCTCAAAAAACCGTTTGATCCTCCCCACTACGAAGTCATCGCTACAAACTACTGTGCTCGCTATGTGTGTCCGTTGGACTCCAGAGCGAAAAGCATTTTCGTACAATAAACGTACAATGGATCGGGCAATGAGGCCTTTTTCGCCCTTGTGGCACTTCCTGGAATCAATAACTTACGTGTTATCAACACCCTGATTAGTTCGACTCCCGTCGCCTCCACCAATATCTCGTTTATTATCAATATTTTACTTATATTTCTTAACGTCGTACAATGACGTTATGGACGGAAACGGTTCCCCCGCCGACTCTTTTACACGTCCCGAAGTCCCGAACTTTGGGTCGACCCACCGTCCACCACAGGCTATCTGGCTTGGGCAGAGGCACGCTTGTCAGAGTCGACACTTCAGCTTTGCAGATGCGCTGGCTAACTACCGAACGCGGGGAGAGAAGCTATGCGGGCAGCGCGCCGCCACTGATTCTCGGCTCTCTACTCGGGGAAGGGACGAGTTGTCGCCAGCAGCCTGTTGCGCTTGGAAATAATGCTGACAAAGCTTCTGCCGGCGGGCGTCCCATACCATATAACTTCCCAGAACGAGTTGGACCACACTACGCCACACGTCCTCCCAATGGTCGCGGAGACGGAGAATGAAGAGCAGCGGTCGGCGGAGGTATGAATGATAGCTGCTTCGTCGAGAGACGAGCAGGCACGGTCCACGATTGGGGATCGAGCGGATATGAGCCGCGGAGGAAAAAAGGGCGAAGCGTTTCAACATTTCACGCGCAGCTGCTCTCATGGTTACGGGTGCCAAGCCCGAGGCCGGACAAGGCCGATTGGCCGCGACCCCGAAGGGGATGTAGTTCTCGTGGTGCAGGGAGAGTTTCTCCCAGCGGTCGGGGTCGAACCGATCCGGATCCTGGAAGCTCGCGTGGTGAAACTCGGCATGGTTGAAGCAGAGAACGGAACTCTTCGGGATAATGGCCCCATCACTGATTGGAATGTCGGCCGATGCGATGCGATGGGATATTCCGAAGAGCGGATAGACGCGTAGAGTCTCGGCGATCACGTGGTCAAGATAGCGATCGTCTGCCAAGTTTGAAACAAGTGTCGCTTGTACCTCCGCGTGCTGCGCGATCACCATAAACACATGAACCATCGCCTCTGACATCTGCACCACAGCGGTGTTGAAGAATGCGCCTTGCAGATAAAGGGCGCGTTCCCTGACCGACAGGCCTTCAGGAAGCGCATGCGGCAATTCACCGGCTTGCAGTTTTCTGACCAGGAAGTTCGTCAGACGCTCGCGTTTCTCCATGTGCCGCAAGCTGCAGCATTTGAGCGCCGTTACAACATCGTTGGCATTGCCAACGATCAGATCTCGCGCCACTGGTGGGCAAGGTACACCAAACACTAGTTCGTAGTAGAACTCGGCCCACGCCGGCATGATGAGATCACGCAGCCGGACCAACTTCGCTTGCTTCATACCCTGATTGCTTAGCACCCGAGACACACAGCGGGTGGTTAAGTCCTCGGCCGCCTTCCTCGATATGCCCAGGATACGGCGTGTTGTGCGTTCGACTTCTTCGTACCTTGGACCGTTCTCGATGTGCTCCTGATGCATTTCCGGCCCTGGAGACAACCAATACCAGAACAGATCTGACAACGCAGCTCCACGGCTCCGTCCGTTCGCTGCGGGATGCGAATACACCTGTTTGAAATGCGCGGCGTCCACGATCTTGCCGGGAATCGCGATCCCCTCTTCTCCATTGATGCGGGTAAAGATGCGCGCTCGGAGGGCGAGAATCGTCGTCGGCAACCAGTGCGGAAGACTCACGACAATCGGCAATCCCACACTCAGACCGATCCACGCGTGCATGGTTCCTCCACTGGCCGGAATTGCAGCAGGTCGGGCGTAAGGTCGTGAACCGAGCTGCATCCACAGAGCGTGGCTGCGCGATCCAGTTCGGAGCGCAGCATCTCAAGCACCTGCGCTACTCCAGCCTCGCCGTCTAGCGCGAGCCCCCAAAGGACAGGACGACCGATAGCGACTGCGCTGGCTCCGAGCGCAAGGGCCTTCAAAACGTCGGTTCCGCGACGAATGCCTCCGTCGAGCAGCAACGGAATTCTCCCGTCAACTGCATTTGAGATCGCGGGAAGGAGGTCGATGGTCGCTGGCACCGTGTCGAGCTGGCGTCCACCGTGATTCGAAACCAACACAGCATCGGCGCCGTGCCGGATCGCGAGCTTCGCATCTTCGGGGTGCACAATGCCCTTGAGCACGATTTTCAGGTCTGTTATCTTGCGCAGCCACTCAATGCTCTTCCAGGAGAGAACGGGCGAAAAAACAATTTCCCGCACCTTGCCGCAGCCGTTGCCGTTCGCGGGCTCGCGCAGGTTTTCACAGCACATCCCTGGGGGCAGATCGTGGAAGCCGTTGCGCAGGTCGCGACTCCTCCCTCCAAATGTTGGAGAGTCGACTGTGACGACGACAGCGGAGCAACCGGCCGCCTCAGCACGTCGGATGATGGATTCGGTAAAGCCGAGGTCCGGCTGGAGGTAGATCTGAAACCAAAGGATCCTCTCGCCCAATTCCGCATTGCACGCGGCCGCTGCCACCTCTTCGATCGCGACTGTGGAAGCCATGCTCACGATCATGATCGTCCCCGCGGCGGCTGCCGCGCGCGCGGTGGCGCGTTCGCCTTCGGGATGCGCGAGCCGATGAAACGCAGTCGGGCCAATCAGGACAGGCATCGATATGTGAGAACTAAGGATTGTGGTCCCCAGTTTCGCCGGCCCTGCGCCGCGCAGCACGCGCGGCAACAGACCAATGTGAGCAAACGCAGCCTCGTTCGAGCGTGCGGTGATCTCGTCGTCAGCGCCGCCAGCGAAGTAGTCGTAAACTGCGGGATCAAGCCGCCGCTGCGCCTCGCGCTCCAGTTCACGCAATGAGAAGGTCTGCATCGTCGGTCTCTCCTCAGACTGCAACCTGGGCCAACTCGCCGCTGGCAATGTGGCGAGAGAAGAACGCGCTCAGGGGGACGCGCTGCGCCTGGCCCGCCCAGTCATTCTCGAGATTTTCCGCCACGTGGTGCTCTGCCACGAGTTCGTTTCGGCGGTAGCGCCGCACTACTGGGTGTAGATAACGCGCATCGTGGGAGTGCATCGGATCGTCTTGCGCGATGCGGCTTACTGAAATGTCAAACGGGTCGACCTTGTCATGATCGGGGCCGTATTCGAGCGTGATCATGAAGTAGCAATCGGCCGTTCCAAAGCCGCTGTCGTGTACGTAATCAACCGGCATTTCCTCGTAGTATCGTGCGCGGCGGTCGGCATCGACGACAATCAAATCGCAGAGAAAGGCGAACTGCTGCCACAAGGCGGAGGTCCGGTTCACCCGTGCAACGACCGCTTCCATGAGCGCCTGCGGTTCTCCGCCCAAGGAGTAGTGCGGCCAGTCTTGGCCACAGTATTTTTTCTCGAGCATGCGGTGGAGAGAACGAACACCATAGCGGAATCCGTGAATGAAGCCTCCGGTCGATTTCTTGTAGTCCCGTACTTGCATCAGGGTTCCGGCAAAATAGAGATCCGGAACATTGGTCGATTCCCACTCGGAAGTCTGCGCCGGAAAGCGGTCCTTGATCGTGAGCTCTGGTTTGCACTCTTCGCCGAATATCGAGGAGTCGAAGCGGAAACCAGTGCACACGATGACCCGGTCGTAACGGAGATTTCTCTTAACTTCATTCGCGCGTGAAAAGCTCACGGTAACCAGATACGAATCGCTGCTGCGCTCAATGCGCTCAACTTTTCCATCGAGCAACGCGTTCTGCGACTTGAGTTGGTAAGTGTCCAGGAAATTGTTGTTGACGGCCCGCAGATGGCCGACGAAATGCGTTCTCCAAGCCATCCGTATTGAACTTGGGCCCGCCACGTGAATTACAGCAGCCGTCTCAATCAGGTTGCCAGCTGTCTCGAAAGCAGAATTACCCTTGCCGATGATGAGCACTCGCTGGTCCACGAAGTCGCGAGGGTCCATCGACACCGTGGTGTAGAGTTCCGCGGTTTCGATCCCTGGAATCGAAGGAACATACGGTTTGGAAACACCGGTTGCGATAATTAGACGTTCAGCGTCGTAGGAGTTGCCTCGCTCGTCAGTTGCGCGGAAGCAACCATTGCGCGTGATCTGGGCTACGCGAGTGTCATATTGAATGCGTGGGCGAAAAGCCGTGGCAAAGTCGCCGAGGTAACGCACTAAATCGTCGGCTTGGGGAAAATAGCGTTCGCTGTAACCGGTAAATCGCAGAGCTGGATCATCCGAGAGCAGCGAATTCCAGTCCATCCTAAGGTTGAACTCGGGATCGTTGCTACCGGTGTATCGCTTGTTGCTGGAGATGAGTTCGCGATGGCGGGGAAACGTAGTGAAGAATGTGCCAGGCGCGGAACCCGCCTCCAAAACGAGATAGTCGCGGCCTGCCTGTTCGAGGAAGTACGCCATCTGCAAACCCGCCGGCCCTGCGCCAATCACCAGATATTCCATAAATCCCTCGAGAGTTTGTAATCATGTTTGGAACGTCGCGAATGCGAGAGTACTTTGGTTGCTTCTTGTGGTTGTTCACGGCGTGTAAAGAGTGTGTAAAAAAGCTGTCGCTACGTCGGCTTGTGCTCGGGCAAGAAGATTGCAAGACGTTTACAACGCACTGACAACTCTGCGTTGTACCGCCTTCATAGTGGCTGCGTGAAAGGGCATCTCCAGACGGAAATCCTGATCCGGGGATGACAAGCGAAAGATATGTCCCCCACCGGCGGCGGAACCGAGAACATACTGCTCATCGTCATCATTCAACTCATCGTGATTATCACGGCCTCCCGTACCTTTGGAAACCTGTTCCGCCGCATGGGTCAGCCCTTGGTATGCGGAGAAATCGCTGCTGGTCTAATCCTGGGACCTTCTTTTTTTGGAGGTATGTTTCCGCGTCTGTTCCACATGGTGTTTAACCCCTCCGTGGGGCCGGTCTTCTCGATCATGAGCCAGATCGGGCTCATCTTGCTAATGTTCTTGATTGGTTTGGAGTTTGATTTTGGACACCTGAGCAACAACCGTGGTACCGCCTTGTCCATATCAATGGCGGGCATTATTTTGCCATTCAGTCTCGGATTTGTTCTCGGCCGCTGGATGCATGCCACTCTGCATATGAGCGGGAGCTGGTTGAATTTGGCGCTGTTCATGGCGGCGGCAATGTCCATCACAGCCATCCCGATCCTGGGCAGAATCATGGTCGAGCTGAACATCAACCGTACCCGCATCGGGTCGCTTACGATCTCGGCGGCGGCGGCAGACGATGCATCGGGGTGGATACTGTTGGCTCTGGTGACTGCGATCGCGCGCTCCACCCTGAACCCGGCCAAACTGGCCATGATGATTCTCGAAGTCGTTGTCTTTGCAGTCTGCCTGGTATGGGGAGTGCGACCGCTGCTCCAGAAATGGACGAAACGGCAAATGCGGGAACATCAGGGCAAACTATCGCTCGGCGGGCTGGCACTCCTACTGATCATGATCTTGGTTGCTGCCCTCATTACCAACCTGATCGGAATTTTCTCCATCTTCGGGGCATTTTTCTTTGGCGCTCTGCTCTATGACCAGCACGAGTTCCGAAAGGCAGTGCAGGAGCGCTTACGCGATTTCGTGACCGTGTTTTTCCTGCCGATTTTCTTCACCTACACGGGCCTGCGCACAGACATCGGCACGATGGGAGGCGCTGGACTATGGTTCATGTGCGGACTAGTGCTGCTTGCAGCCTTCGTTGGTAAGTTTGGCGGTTGCTGGCTGGCCGCAAGGTTCAACGGTCTGCCTTGGCGGGAAGCCTCGATGATTGGGATCATGATGAATACTCGGGCGCTGATGGAACTAATTGTCATCAATATTGGATTTGAACTCGGAGTCATCCCCAAGAGTGTGTTTTTCATGCTGGTCTTTATGGCGGTCGCCTCGACCTATGTCACCACGCCTGTACTACGCCGGCTGGTCCGTTCAAGCGAAGTCGAGCAGGACTACATGGATTCGGAGTTTGCACGCCGGGTTGAATTCCCGAAACCTGGGGCGGTTCTAAGCCCGGCCCGTTCGGCGTAGGACGGCGGGACGCTCTTTTGGAACAGTGACACCTTGCGACTCTAGATGGAGGAAGGTTCACAATGCCCTCTGGTGCGCTGGCACAACACGAATATATGCTCGGCCAAACACACGCCGAACACGATCGCTTGAACCGGCAAGGACGCCTGATCTCACAAATCACGCGCCATTTCCTCGACGAAATGGATTTACGCCCCGGTATGCGGGTGCTCGATGTGGGTTCCGGCGTCGGGGATGTAGCTCTGTTGGCAGCGCGCATGGTCGCGCCTGACGGCGACGTCGTTGGCATCGATTTGGATGAAGCGGCGTTGCAAAGGGCGTGCCATCGAGCTGGAGAAGAAAAACTCAGCAACTTGCATTTCCACGCTTGCGACTTTCAGGATTACACGAACAACAATTTGTTTGACGCCGTTGTCGGCCGGTGCGTGCTACTGCACCAGCACGATCCTGCAAGCGCGCTAACATTCGCAGCGAGGAACGTGCGTTCGGGTGGAATTGTCGCGTTTCAAGAGCCATGCTTCTCGCAAGGGTTCTCGCTCCCCAAACTGCCACTGTTTGATCAAGTCATCGGCTGGCTTCACAGGATGGTTCAAGACAGCGGATTGGACAGCGATATCGGATTGCGGCTGCCTTTTATCTTTGCTACAGCCGGACTTCCAGTACCAAAGCTCACATTCGAGATGCTGGTGGATTGCTCTCCAAATTCGGAGATTGCTCCCTTCGTTGCTGATACAGTGCGAAGTTTATTGCCGCGGCTAGAGGAGCTGGGCATTGCCGCCTCTGCACACGTCCAGGTAGAGACGCTCGTGGAGCGTTTACACAAAGAACAAGCCGAACTCGGCAGCGTAGTGGGAGTAATGCCTTTGATGGGAGCTTGGTGCCGGAAACCGTAGGATTGCATCCAGATGACCACTTTAGCCGTGACATTGGTCAGTTCGCTTCGTTGCCACGCCTCGACTTGTTTTCGCATCGGCTCGAAGTTCCGTTGATCCGGTCAACGCCAACCGAAATGCAGTCAGTGAGCGAGAACGACTTTGAGTGTTTCGCGAGCACGGGAGTGAACACGCCGCCAATGGCCAAGATGACGGTACATGCCGGCCGAAGTTCCGGCCACCCTCCAACACTATCTCGACGGCACGGTTGAGCAGTTTTGGTTTCGTGAGAAGCTCGGGCCGATCTTTCTCATGAACGTCGAGTCGGTCGAACAAGCTAAGGCGTCACTGGGCGACCTGCCACTGGTTGCGAATGACCTAATGACATACGAGGTCTTTCCGGTCACCCCGCTCAGCCCACTTCGCCTTCTGATCCACGGCAAGTAAGACAAGGCCACATCCCGGTCTTGGTCGGCGGTGGAGGGCGAGGGCTTGCTGGCTCTTCTGCTTGGCCTCGAATAAGACTTGACCCATAGAATGAAATCGTTTACATTTTGCCGTGCGAAAAATCGAGTTGGAGAGAAGGACGTTTATGTTTGCCAACCTCCTCTTTCTTGCTTCCGGTTTCCGTGAAGGGTTTGAGGTCTCAAGCCAGGCGGTTTCGCAGCTGTCTAGTTCGATTGGAGGCTCCCGGTGATTAGAACTCTTCTTGTCAGCTGTTTGGTTGCCCTAGCATTGTATTCCGCTACCGCTTTTTCTCAGACAACAAATGCTTCCCTGAGCGGGACAGTAACGGATTCCTCCGGAGCGGTCATCCCCAACGCAGCGGTTGCCGCAACCGACACTGTCACGGGGGTGATCACTACAGGAACCACTAATGGCGAGGGCTTCTACAACATTCAAGAGTTGCGACCCGACCCCTACACGGTAGTGATCAAAGCGCCCGGGTTTAGTGACGAGACGGTGAAGGATGTCGTGCTGCTAGTCGGCATCGCTCGCAGACTCGACGCGAATCTTAAGATAGGGGCCCACGAAGATGTTACCGTCACCGCTACCCAAACGCAGCTATTGACGGAAAACGCCGCGCTGCAAGATAGCGTCTCCGAACGCCAGTCGAAAGAATTGCCGCTTGTTGTCAGCAGCGCAACGGCGGGGCGTTCCCCGATTGCATTCCTGTTTCTTGATAGCGGGGTCACAGGAACAACCGGCAACGGCACTAGCCTGGGCAATTTTCGAGTCAATGGCAACCAAGGCGGCAGCACGGACATATTAATTGACGGCAGTTCTACCCGCCGTGCCCAGAACGCCAATTTTTTCTCCGAGACAGCGCCCGGTCCCAACGCTTTTCAGGAGTTCACCGTCACCACCAGCCAGTACTCGGCCGAGTATGGCGCCAGCACTGGTGGGGTGGTCAACTTTGCAGTCAAATCCGGTGGCCAGGGTTACCACGGAGAGGCCTACGACCTGCTGCAGAACGAAAGGCTCAATGCCAACGCTTATCTTAACGATCTTCTGAAGTTGCACAAACCGCGCGACCACCAGAATAACTTTGGGGCCAATATTGGCGGGCCGATTTATATTCCCCATCTCTACACTAGAAAAGATCGTGCATTCTTTTTCTTTAACTATGAGGGATACCGCTTCAACAACGGTGAGGTGGTTCCAGTCACCGTTCCTACGGCGAAGATGAGAACGGGGGATTTTTCCGAACTGCTGACCGACCCGTATGTGCTCAGTCAGTTGGGCGGGCCGGCGCAAATCTATGATCCCCACGTGACCGGAACGGGCCGCCCGGCCATTCCCGGGAACCGGTTGGATCAGTACACCAGCACCGCTACCGGGCTGAGCGTAATTGACCCTGCGGGGCTAGCCATCCTCAACCTGTTCCCGGCTCCCCAAAAAGATGGGGTATTCCACAACTACATCGCCAACAGTCTTATCCCGGTCACTTCTAACAGCTACACCGCCAAGGGCGATTACAACGCCTCTGACCGCCAACACCTGAGTTTTAGCTATGCTTACCGCCACCAACCGAGACTCAACGGAGGCGCTCCCCGGTTCCCCGAGCCAATAATAGCGAATGGCGTCTGGAACCAGCTTTTCATCTCTCACTACGCGCGGTTGCAACATGACTTCACCATCACACCGCATCTCCTGAATCACCTGAATCTGGGCTGGAACCGGGCTTTCGTCACCAATCAAAATACGACGATGGGGACGAAGTTTGTTTCCAGTAATCTTGGAATCCCTGCCGATGCGACGCAGAACGTCGCCGCTCCACGCATCGATTTCCCGGGCTACGGAGATTATGTAACAAGCGCCGACCCACGTGTCGCGCAGGCAATAGGATCGACATTTTTCAGCGACAAGCAAGGCGACAATACTCTGGATGTAGGCGACGTCGTGGGCTGGTCAATGGGCAAGCATTACCTCCGCATGGGCGCCGACTACCGTATTCAGCAGCTAAATGTAACGCAGTTCATTGATCCCGGCGGATCGTTCAATTTTCGGGCGGACCAAACCGGCTTGCCAAATGGGAACAATGGGGCTGTCGGAGGAACAGGTTGGCCGCTGGCCTCTCTCATCACCGGGGCGACGGAATTCAGCTTTGTGACCATTCACACGGCGCAACCGGCTTACCGTTTTCACTATCCAGCCTTTTTCGTTAACGACGACTACAAATTAAATCGCAAGTTGACGGTGAATTTAGGGGTTCGGTATGAAATACCGTTTGCCCGCACAGAAGCGCACAATTTTCTTCGCGGCTTTGATCCCACTGTGATCAATCCGGACATCGGTATTCCTGGTAGTCTGGTGAGCGCGGGAGCCGTAAGCCCGAAGTCGAAGTACAGAGCGCTAGCCGCCAATACCTATAGCAACATTGCTCCTCGAATTGGATTCGCCTACCAGCTTAGGGACAATTTAGTGGTTCGAGGGGGCTGGGGAATTTTCTATGGACCGTTGCAGTATAACCCCGACATCACTGCCGGAACCCTGGGCTATAGCGTCGCGAGACTGACCACGCCGACTGCGGATTACTCCCAATCAGCGGCCTTCCTTAGCACTTACCCGGCCGCGCCGCAGGCGATCCCGTCAAGCCAGTTCATCGATCCGGGTTGCAGTCCCGTGGCTAGAGCCTGCACCGACGTTCAGTATTTTAATAGTCCGTATCGAACGGGGCTGGTGCAGCAGTTCTCTTTCAATATTCAGAACGAACTGCCGAAGAATTTTGTTTTTACTATTGGCTACATCGGGCACCTTGGGCAACGCCTTAGCTCTAACTTCAGACGGCGCAATGCGATTCCCTTCAATGATCTGCAGTTGGGGGGACCAATTCTCAACAAGCAACTTAGTGACGTCACTGCTCAGGACATCGCGTACGCGACGTCTATAGGCGCGCCCATACCTTCCGCCCCTTATGCCGGATTTAATGGGACGGTCGCTCAGGCCTTGCATCCGTTTCCACAGTACGGCTTTATCAACAGCGAAAATGAAACTCAAGGGCGCGACTACTACAACGCGCTGCAGGCAAAGCTTGACCACCGCTTCGCCAACGGCCTGCAAATGGGTGTCTCTTATACATGGTCCCGGCTGATCACAAACGCGGCCGATGACATTCAGGGCAACTCGATTACCAGTGGGAACTCCGGCAGCTCCGGCGGCGTTGTGCAGTATCCCAACGCTGTCAATTTGAGGAAGTTACGCACCGTTGCTCCTAGCGACGTTCCTCACAGCATTGTAATCAACTACATCTACGAGCTCCCGTTCGGAAGGAACAAGGCCTTTCTCAATCACGGAGGAGTTGTGAATGTTTTGGTAGGCGGATGGCAAGTGAATGGAGTGCAACGCTACCAGTCCGATACTCCGTTAATCGTTTCCAACGGTGCGGGGAACTTAACGAATGGCTTCCTGAACACCATTGGCGTGGGCGGCGCTTTACTGCCCAATCTAACCGGCGCTCCTTTGACCCTCTCCGGCCAAAGCATCGACGGCGGCGGCAATCTCAGGGTGTTGAATCCGGCAGCCTTCGCCGCGACTCCAACATTCAATCCGGGATTTGCCCCAACCGACACTGGCAATGCAGCCTATGCCGCATATTTCAGCAACATCAACAGCTTTTTCGGAAACGCGCCGACCGTGCTCAACGTGCGGCCATTTCCGCTCTATTCCGAAGACATTAGCCTGCTGAAGAAGACCACCATCCACGAAGGCCAGTCGCTGGAACTTCGGGTCGAGGGGTTCAACATCTTCAACCGGCACAGCTTCGCGCATCCCGACCAAGCGTTGCAAGACGGTGGAAACTTTGGTGTCGCGCCGGTAGTTGGGGGTGGCCGCATCTTCCAACTGGGCGCGCGGTTCCTGTTCTAACTTTCCGGTTTTTCAGCTTTGGGCCCCGCGCGGTAATATGGCTCCGGGCCCCTCTCTACATGCGCCACTTTCGTTCCATCATGCTCATCGCGATACTCTGTGGGACAATCGTGCGAACGCTTTCGGGCCAAACTCCAGAGCAGATGTCCGAGGCAGCGGCCGCCAACGATTGGAAACTGGTCGAAAGCCTGGCGCAATCTGTCATTCGGAGTCACCGGACAGTTCCGTTGGCGTGGACCTACCTGGGCTTCGCCCACTCTCATTTGAATCAACGCCTTCTTGCAGCAAAGGATTTCGAGCAAGCAGTCCGGATCGCCCCAGAAGCGACTTACAGCCACAATAATTATGGGACAGCTCTCGAAGCGCTCGGGCGAAACGGCGAAGCGGCGCGCCAGTATGAGATATCGCTGAAGCTGGATCCCGCACAGCCTGCCGCGTTCGTGAATTTGGCCAGGATTCGAACCGCGGAAGAAACCCCGTCCGGGAGAACGCAGGCGCTCTCGCTGCTGGAACATGCCTGGAAGCTGGCTCCCGACGCCGAAATCGCCGCTACTCTGCTGCAGTTGCAGCCCTGTGCGCGGTCCCAGAACCATGCCACCCCGCCGTGGGTGAAGTTGAATGAGTATGCTGCGAACCTACTTAAATGGAAAACGCAGGTCGCGGAAAGCACGGTGATTTCTGCAGCCGAAGCCCTGGCAAATTGTGGCGATGCCTACTACCAGACGGGTCATCCGGAAATGGCCGTTCCCGCGATGCTGCGATCGATCGACTTGGCACCCGGGGACGAACTCCTGCGTTTCCGTTACGGCATGTTACTGATTGGAACCAAAGCTCCCAAGGCCGCCGAGATTCGAATTCAGGAAGCGCTGCAACTTTTCCCGTCTTCGACGCGGCTATGGTTCGCTTTGGGTCTGGCCTACTTTGATCAGACCATGCCCGCAAGGGCCCAGGAAGCATTTGACCAAGGTCTAAAGATTGAGCCGAAATCTCCACCTCTGCTTGCTTACCGGGGCTTAACGGCGCTCGATCAGGAGAACTATTCGGAGGCAGAATCCTATTATCGGAAGGCAATCGCCGCGGACCCGGCGTCTGCCGATCTGCATTACCTACTGGCGGAAGCAATCGAGAAGAGTTCAGGCGATGCAGGCCAAGTACGCACCGAGCTGAAGAAGGCGATGGAGCTTGATCCGCGGTTGGCGAGCGCGCACATCAGGCTCGGTCGACTCGAACTCAACCAGGGAGACGCTGGGGCAGCCGTTCGCGAACTTAAGCTCGCGCTCGCGCTCGATCCCAGCCAGCAAGAAATTCATTTCTATCTGGCGCGGGCGTATCAAAAGCTGCACGACACCGAGCACGCTAGAGAAGAAGGAAGGCTATGCAGCGAGCTACAAGCCGCGAATCGAGACACCGAGCGCAACGCTTTGAAGAATCTGGCACGCCAGCTGGGGCAGACCACTTTTTGAAGGCGACCTTTGAGGGCTACCGGCAAATCGATCGCCGAAGGTTGGCGGCCGAACCGGATATATCCTACCTAACTCAACGTGACGGTCGCGCCAGGAGTTTGCCGGCGGCTACAGGCTTTCTGAAATTGGGTGTACCGTCAGAATTCCAAACAAAAGGCTGAGTTCGTGGAGAACGGAGGTCGCCACATCCCAGACCTGGCTTCGAGTTTGCATGATACAAGATCCAATTTTCCTTTCCATCGGGTGAAACGAAAAAAGAATTGTGACCGGGGGCGTAAACACCCGCTGCCGGCGATTGCTGAAATACGGGCTGGGGGGATTTCTTCCACGCCGCAGGATCCAGCAAATTGCTGTCAGCCCTGGTAACCAGCTCACCCAAAGCGTAATCGTCTGTCCAGCACCCGCTCGCCGAATACACCAGAAAGATGTTTCCGTCATGGCGCAGGATTTCCGGGCCCTCGTTTACGTCCACATGCACAGGGTCGAGCGCGGGGTTCCTCGGATGCAGATCTCCGATTTTTTCCCAGGGATACTCGGGGGTCGAGATTCGCACCCGCGGCGACTCAATCGTCCAGGGGTTCTTCATCCTGGCTAGATATATGCTCTGAACACCGTCCTTATCGCCTTCCCATCCCGACCAGATCATATACAGGAAGCCCCGATCTTCAAATACCGAGGGGTCGATTGCCCATCGATCCGTGGCGTCCGAAACTTTGCCCTTCAAAGTCCAATGGCCCGAAAACGGATCGCGCGATGGGTTCTCGATAACCCAAATACGATGGGTGCGATTTGTTCCGGCGTCGGCCGCGAAATATACATACCACTTGCCCTCTAAAAAATGAATTTCGGGTGCCCATATGTCGCGCGAGTAAGGACCGCTATTCGGGGGGTTCCATATCACCTTGTGAGGGGCCCGCTTCAGGTCCGTAACGTCTCTCGTTTTCCAGAGAGTTAAGTTCTTCCCCGTGGTGTGCATGTAATAGTAATAGCCGTCCTTCAGGGTCACCCAGGGATCCGCCCCAGAAGGCAGCAACGGATTGGCAAAGGAAGCGGCATCTTTGGCGGTTGGGATAGGCGCCTTGGCCGCCAAGCCCTGCCCCAGAAGGTGCGCACTCAACAATAACCAGAGGCTCGCGCAAGCCGTCCACTTCGACGCGCACTTCGAAGAACGGTACTGCCACAATCTCTCTGTGACCACTTTCACCTGGCAATTTCCTCCAGGGTAGCTTTACCTTCCGAGATGCGAAAAAAGCAATCAACCCTCGGAACCGCGAATTCCTGCCTGATCCCCCCTGGCCAATAGACCTCGAGTTTGTCGACCTTTGCCGCGCTTCCTAACCCGAAATGGACCCGGGGATCGGAGGTTGAGCCATAGCTGCCGCCGCTGAACACATCGGCCCGCTGGCGGATTCCACCCGCTGTCACGAATACCTTTGCGCCGATGGCATCGCGCGGACTTTTGCCGCTGCCGATCAGTTTAAATCCGATCCAGTGATTCTCGTTTTTCGTGACGTTGCGAAGCAGAGCGGGAATAGCATCTATGTTGTTCAGCACCACATCCACATGGCCGTCGTTGAATAAGTCCCCAAACGCCGCGCCTCGGGCGGTGTAGACCTGTCCCAAGCCACTGCCAGAAGCAGGTGGGACCTCCTGGAACTTGACCCCGTCAAGGTTGCGGAACAGTTGCGGACGCTGCGCCCAGCTTGTGCCCCAGCTTTGGTCATCGACGCTCGGATACACATGCCCATTGGCGACGAAAAGATCGAGCAACCCATCGTTATCGAAATCGAGAAAGCCGGTCCCCCATCCAAGGAATGGCAGGGTTACGTCCGCCAAGCCGGCGCCGTATGTGACGTCAGAGAAATTACCTTCGCCGTCGTTTTTATAGAGCGTGTTGTAGTCGTCGGAAAAAGACGTGACATAAAAGTCAACCTTGCCATCCCGGTTATAGTCGCCGACCGCGATTCCCATCGAAGCCTGTTCGCGGCCATCGTCGCTGAGAGCAAATCCCGACAAGTAACTGATGTCTTCAAAAGTACCGTTATGCCGGTTGTGATAGAGGTAGTTAGGAGTGGAATCGTTGGCTACCACAAGATCCAGCCAACCGTCATCGTCCACATCTACAAAAGCCGAGGCAAATCCGTAAAACCCCTTGGCATCACCTACCCCCGCTTTCTCGCTGACGTCGGTGAAAGTACCATCGCCATTATTGTGAAATAAGTGATCGGTTTCACCGGTCAATCCCCGGGGACCACACATCACGCTCACGCCCCGAAACTGGCAGAAACCTGCGGGCAGCCCCCCCTGACCGCCCATGGCCGGATGATCGACATCAATCTTCAGGTATCCGGGAACGAATAGATCAAGAAGCCCGTCATGGTCATAGTCTCCCCAAGTGGGTCCGGTCGACCAGCCACCGAGAGCTACGCCGGCGGCCTCGGCCACATCGGTGAACGTGCCGTCGTGGTTGTTGTGATAAAGCCGATTCTTGCCAAAATTTGCTACATAAATGTCGGGCCATCCGTCGTTATCGTAATCTCCCACCGCCACACCGAAACCCCAGCGCTCATTTGCCACACCGGCCTTGGCGGTAACGTCAGTAAAGGTTCCGTCATGATTGTTGTGGAAGAGCATCGCTCGTGGGGCTGCCTCTTTGCCCTTTAGCGCAGGAACCGTCGAGCCGTTGAGCAGGTAAATATCCAACCAGCCGTCCCCGTCGTAATCAAGTAAAGCCACTCCGGACCCAGGAGTCTCCAGGATCATGCTTTTAGCTTTGCTGCCGGATTGGTGTTGAAACTTGTCGAGTCCTGCTAGGTGCGTGATGTTGGCAAAAACGACGGGGGCGCCTTCTACGAATCCGCCCGCAGTGATTGGGCGATGCTGCGCGTCCAAAACGGCAGACCGTGGAGCGCCGGTGCTTACACCCATGCCACTAGAAGCCGGCTGCGACTTCGCCGGACTGGTTTCTTGCGCCGACAGCGACGGCGGCCCTGCGACTAACCCAAAAATACAGAGGAGGAGCCGAAGTAGGAGCACATTGCTTCTCAGGGTTGCGTACGGAAGCATTTGCTGGCCCGATGATGAATCAGGACGTGATATCGGAACCATTTCGCGTTTCAATGAAAGTGGGAAATCTGATTGAAAACGCATACATTGCCGTATTATAGCTCATGCATTTTTGGCCGCTCGCGCTGCCAAAAGCTCACCGTGCCAGGCCATTTGCCGTAGCCGCAGTTCAGGGATGAGCGGTAGCGCAACGTTCGGAAACTAGTTGAGACCAGCATGAACATCAAAGAGGTCGCCAAGCTCGCGAAGGTTTCGACGGCGACGGTTTCGCGTACCATCAACGGCTCGGATAAGGTTCGACCGCGAACCGCCGAACGGGTGCGCAAAGCAATAGCGGATCTAAAATTCTATCCCAATACGCACGCTCGCACGCTGGTCTCGGGGCGCAGCCGATTGCTCGGATTGGTCATCTCAGACATCACCAATCCTTTCTTTCCCGAGTTGGTCAAGAGCTTCGAAGGCGAAGCCTTGCAACACGGACGCGAGGTCCTTATCGGCAACACCGACTATGATCCCAAGCGCATGGCGGCATGTATTCGAAGAATGATGGAGCGGAAAGTCGACGGTGTCGCCATCATGACCTCGGAGACAGACCCTCTATTGTTGGCGGAGCTGGCGAACCGTGACATTCCTACAGTCTTAATGGACACGGGCAAGTCCAGCCCCCTGAGCGTTCGCGTAAATATCGATCATGCCCAGGGAATCTATGAAGCGCTCGACCATTTATTTGCCCTCAACCATACCCGCATCGCTTTTATCTCCGGACCGATGAATCTGCAATCGGCGCGGGTGCGGCACGAAGCCTTCGTTTCTCACATGAAGGCCAATGGCATCGCCGTCGATCGCACTCTGCTGATGACGGGTAATCACCGAACGGATGGCGGAGAACAAGCTATGCGCCAACTGCTCAGACTTCAGAAACTTCCCACTGCGGTAGTGACCTCGAACGATGTGACCGCCATAGGAGCTCTCGGCGCCATTTATACGGCCGGCCTCCGCGTTCCGGATGACATTTCCGTGGTGGGGTTCGACGACATTGCCTTCGCCAGTCTCACGCAGCCGCCGCTGACGACGGTAAGCTTGTCTCGCGTGCAATTAGCGGTTACGGCGTTGGCCGCCCTGGAGCAGCTCATAAGGCGAGAAAGCGCCAGGAAAATTGAATATAGGATCACCACTCACTTGGTGGTGCGCCAGTCGACGCGTGCAATTTAGACTACGGAGAAAGTGACGAGAAGTCGCTTGTCGATTCAGACCCTTCCAGGCATGGTTTCGTTTGTGGTCACGCTCGCCCCATCCGAGGCCGCACTGACGAAAACGTCAGGGTGAATTCCGGTACGTTCCTGGTAACGTGAAGCGATTTGCTCCGCGAAGGCTTCTGCGTCCGGCGTGTTCACCAGGTTTACCGTGCAACCGCCGAAACCGCCCCCAGTCATCCGGCCACCGAAGAAACCAGGAAGCCGTTGGGCGGATTCGACCATCACGTCGAGCTCAAAGCAACTGACTTGATACAAATCACGGAGACTTCGATGGGATGCGGCCATAGACTCGCCAACGGCGATTAGATCGCCGGTAGCGAGCGCCTTGGAACTCTCCAATACTCGTTGGTTCTCCCACACTACGTGTTGGCAACGTCGATAGATTTTCTCCGGTAGTTCCGCCCGATGATTCTCCAACTGCGCCACCGATACATCCCTCAGGGCGGCGATCCCCGGAATTCGCTTTGCGAGCAGCCGCACACCTTCTTCGCACTCGGCACGCCTCACGTTGTATTCGCCGCCCGCTAACTTATGCCGAACCATAGTGTTGCAAATTACAATACTGAGATCGGCGGGGATAGGCACGAACTGATACGCCAGTGAACGGCAGTCAAGCATGAGTGCGTGTCCGGCCTTACCCAGGCAAGCCACGAATTGATCCATGATGCCGACGCGGGCTCCCACAAATTCGTTTTCGGCGCGTTGGCATAGTTGGGCGACTTGGGGCAAGGGCAGACTACCACCGCTGAGCCCTAGAAACGCCAGCGCGCTTGCAACCTCCAGGGCGGCCGATGAACTTAGCCCGGCGCCAACCGGCACTTCGCCTTGCACCATTACGTTCGCGCCAGGAAGCCGAAAGCCACTGTTTCGAAGAGCTACCGCGACACCCACCGGATAGTCACACCAGAGGCTTTGGTGAACTGCTGGCAAGGCGCTAACATCGAACTCGAACTGGCCGGGAAATTCTTCCGAACACATGATTAGCTTATTGTCTTCTCGGGCATGTACGGCGACGTGAGTTCTGAAACTAATGGCGCACGGCAGCACAAAGCCGTCATTGTAGTCGGTGTGTTCCCCAATGAGATTAACGCGGCCGGGTGCACTCGAAATGGACGGATGCGCGCGAAAAACCTGTTCAAAACGCAGCGCCAATTGGACGGTAGTCATTTCAGTCTTTTTGCGTCCTCAGAATCTAAAGGATTTTCCTGCTATTTGTTGCGGGCACAGCTAAGATACAGCAGACTGAAGTATGCGTAATTTGTAATCGTTTGCATTTTCATGCTAGAAACCTTAGATTGCTTCGCTGCTGGTGTCAATAATTGACTTGTCTTAATCGAAAATCAAAGGGCCAGAACTAATTTCGGTGTTGCGTGACTATGCCTAATCGTGGGGCACCCCCGCCTGTAGGAGACGAAATTGCCTCTCAAAGATGACCCGCATCGCCGCTTCAATCCGTTGACTCGAGAATGGGTTCTCGTTTCGCCACACCGGGCTCTGCGGCCATGGCAGGGCTCGGTCGAGGCTTTACCGTCCCCCAAGGTTCCGGTGTACGATCCTGAGTGTTATCTGTGTCCCGGCAACGCGCGAGCTGGGGGCATACACAATCCGGTTTACAGAGGCACATTTGTCTTCGATAACGATTTCGCGGCATTGAAGCCTGATCTCGTTCTCGAACAGGTCGATGTGGAGGGTCTCGGTCTCCTGGTCGCTAAAACTGAGACCGGCATCTGCCGCGTGATTTGCTTCTCTCCACGGCATGATCTAACGCTGGCTACCATGTCTATACCCGCGATCGAGGAGGTCGTCCGCACTTGGGCTAATCAGTTTCGAGAACTCGGCGATGACCCTGGCATCGGGCACGTGCAGATTTTCGAAAACCGCGGGGCGATGATGGGCGCGAGCAATCCGCACCCGCACTGCCAGATCTGGGCCACCCGCTCTCTCCCGGAAATTCCGACCCGGGAAACCGATGCTCAGCGAGAATATCTGAGGGCTCACGGAAAATGCTTACTATGTGACTACTGCAGGCTCGAAGAGGAGCAAAATCTGCGGATTGTGGCCGAGAACGCTTCGTTCCTCGCTGTCGTACCCTACTGGGCAATCTGGCCTTTTGAGGTCTTGGTGTGCAGTCGCCGTCACCTGGGCAGCCTCGTTGAGTTCACGGAGAGCGAAGTTGCACATCTCAGTGAAATTCTGAAGCAGCTTACCTCCAATTATGACAAAGTCTTCGATGTGCCATTTCCGTACTCGATGGGATTTCATCAATCCCCTTGCGATGGAGTTCCACACGACGAATGGCATTTCCATGCTCATTTCTATCCACCCCTGTTGCGCTTGGCCACGGTTCGCAAATTCATGGTTGGATTCGAACTGCTGGGCAACGCGCAACGCGACATCACCCCAGAAATCGCAGCACACCGGCTGCGCGAAGTCATGGCGAAGTCATACCTATGAGCTTGGATTGACAAAATCAAGGAGCAAAACATGCAGCGTTTTCGCAATAATCCGTTTCTCGCGTTTTTTCTTGCGATCAGCCTTCTCACGGTAGCAAGGCCTGGGTATGCGCAATCACTGCGCTGGAGCGAGGCGAAGGCTGAGTCATGGTATCAGCAGCAGCCTTGGCTTGTGGGTAGTAACTACATCCCATCTACCGCGATCAACCAACTCGAGATGTGGCAGCAGGCTACGTTCGATCCAGACCAAATCGACAAGGAACTGGGTTGGGCGGAGAAGATCGGCATGAACACTATGCGTGTGTTCTTGCACGACTTATTGTGGAAAGAGGATCCTCAGGGCTTTCGAAAACGGCTCGATTCATTTTTGACGATTGCCTCTAAACACCATATTCGCCCGGTATTGGTGCTGTTCGATTCCTGCTGGGATCCATACCCCAAGCTTGGACCACAGCATCCCCCCATCCCCGGAGTGCACAATTCGGGCTGGGTGCAAAGCCCCGGTGCGACCGCGTTGGCCGATTCCAAGCAATACCCTCGCTTAGAGGCCTACGTCCAAGGCGTGGTGGGGGCGTTTGCGAAAGATGACCGAGTTCTTGCCTGGGATGTGTGGAATGAACCCAGCAACACGAATGGAGGAGCATATGGCACGGTAGAACTCAAGAACAAGCAATCGTATGTGCTCGCCCTGCTGCCGCGGGTCTTCGAGTGGGTGCGTTCCGCCAGCCCTTCGCAACCCCTTACCAGCGGCGTTTGGGAGGGCGACTGGTCGTCCTTAGACAAGATGGACGCAATTTCCAGAGTTCAGATCGAGCACTCAGACATAGTCTCCTTTCACAACTATAGCTGGCCGGAAGACTTTGAGAAGAGCATTGCCAGGCTTGAGGCCTACCATCGTCCGTTGCTGTGCACCGAATATATGGCGCGCGGCGCAGGAAGCACGTTCGACACGATTCTTCCGATTGCGAAAGAACACCACGTCGGGGCCATTAATTGGGGCCTGGTAGCAGGCAAGACACAAACTTATCTGCCTTGGGATTCATGGTCCAAACCGTATGTCCTGGATCAGCCGACGATCTGGTTCCACGAAGTTTTCCATCCCGACGGCAAGCCCTATCGCGAACGTGAAGCCAGCCTTATCCGCAGTCTCGCTGGGCGCGGCGCAACAATTTTCTAGACGCCGCCGTTGGGGATCTGACACGGGTCGGCTGTTTTACGGAGAAAAGGATCTATCAGCCATGCGGCCAATGCCAGTTTCAACGGTGCGCCGTAAGAAAAAAGATATGAAGGTGCCCACAGACGAAAGTAAAGACCGCGCATGTCAAGAATGGCAGCGGACTAGCCCACGCAATTGCTTGTGATTCTCCTACACCACCCTGATGCCGCCAGATTTCAGGGTGTGTGTTGTACTTCTTGCAAAGCAGATCCCCCATGAAGAGCCAGTCCGTCCGTGACGATACAATCCCAATGGCCAGCACCGTCACGCAAAGCGCGTCCAGTTCATCTCGTTCAGGATCAGGTCAAACTGGTCTCCCTTTCCGTAGGCCTCAACTGCGGCAACGTCGATAGCGTCTGCCCTCACCTCTCCTCCGATGCCGGACACTCGCAGGCCCGATCTGCGCAATGCCTCCGCAGAATCGGTATTGCGAGCGGCAAGCCGGACGGGCAGTCCTGTGCGGATGGCACGCGCCGCAATTGTTCCGCCCAACGCGCCAATGCCCACTATCAGTATTTGCATTTTGGAGCCTCCAATATCCCCGCGATGAGGCCTCCATGCGCCGCCTTAGGCCTTGACAACGAGATCGATCTCGACGCAGGCCCAAAGTGGTAGCGCGGCAGCCGCGATCGTCGTGCGGGCGGGAAAGGGCTGACTGAAATATTTTGCGTAGATGCCATTCATCGCGGCGAAGTCAGTCATGTTCGTGAGAAACACACCGGCGCGCACGACATCATCAAAACTCTTGCTGGCCGCCTTCAGAACCGCCGATAGGTTTTGGAAGACGCGCTCCGTCTCGGGCACAATGCCCCCTCGACCACCTTGCCAGTGGCCGGGTCTTGGGCGACCTGTCCGCTGAAGAAGAGGAAACCATCGAGTTCATGGCTTCCGAAGGGCAATCATGCGGTTGACCTTGGTTGTCGCAGAGCCTGAAGGCAGCCGGGGATCGGCGGCGGCCAGATCGCCCCGCGGCGCTCCTACTTAGACCAGGGTGGAACCACGCCGTTGGTGCGCGCGTACGCGATCGACTGCCCCAGATGCTCGTGTTGATCTGTGAGAATCACTATCAGCGCGGCCTGCTTCGTCATGTCCCTTCCGAACAGTTTCACCGGCGTCTGCAGGTCGTTGTCGGAGAGTCCCGTAATCGCTTTTGCAGATTGACGTAAGAAATCTTCAGAGCTTCCTGCATCTTCTCCGGATCGGTGATGGGCGCGGGCTGTGCCCCCGTAATTGGGTGTGCCCGAGAGCACGCCGGCGAGCAGGCCATTCTCCTTAACGATCAGGTTGAACACGTCGCCTACGGAGCGAACGCCCTGGCCGGGCTTCCAGTCGTACTTGCCCGACATAACGCGCGCGAGGCCGGAAAATTTGTCGGAAAGCGTTCCGGCATCCTTTCCGAGGGCGGCCTGCAATCCTGCCGGCTGCGCCTGCGCCTGCGCCAACGGCGCCATCAGAGCGACCGCAAGCGCGCACACTACGAACTGAGTCAGAATCTTCTTCATGTGGAACTCCTCTACGTCAATTTGAACGACTCGTGCTGCTCGTAACGCCGAATGCATTTCTCAACGCGGCGTTTCTGAACTTTCCTGCGCCAGCGAACCGGGATCCGGCGCGCCTGCGCCATCGCAGATCCGGCGAGCGGCCAGAATCGCTCCGCTAAAAATAGTGATCGCAGCATTTTTTCTCCCTCGCCAATGGCGACGACCTGCACACCTTTGTCGTCACGGGTATCCGCGCGGCCTCACCGGCGGAAAAAGCCGGCCTCCTTAAGGGTGGCATCAAGGGTGACATCATATCCGGGCTCGACGACAAACCCGCCACAGCCTTCACCCTGGGCCAGCTTCGCGACACCTTTGGGCGCACAGGCGAGACCCATGATGTCAAGGTCCTTCGCGCCGGAAAGCGAACCTCCATCGCCGTCGCCGTAGCGGTCGTCTCCATAGATCAAAGGTCCTTGTAGCAGGCGGCCGCCGAACTACCCGTTTCACATTCACTTTAAGATAACTTCACGTATTAATTCAGTCCCCAGAACCCTTCTGTATTCACCTCGGGCCACTCTGGCCTTGTTCTGACACTCGGTGCTACAGATTACCTGCGCTGCGACTTCTTCCAGCTCTACGCCTTTATCTAAGGCCGCAGCCCCATTCTTAAAGGTAATCCAGAGATACGTATTGGGCTGATCCGGTGTCTTCGGATTAGCCTGGAAAACCTTGTAATCAATGATCAGCCCAGCTTTCTTCATGGCTTCCATCGTCGGCTTCCACTTCGAATTCAGCCAATCGACGTACTCTGCAAAATGCCCGTAATCGACATGTATGTAGTCCACCTCTGTAACCGGACCGTCAGTATACTGTCGCTCATCCTGGCTATGCGCAGTTTGTGCGCGTACATCTTGGGCGCCCGCAGTCAGCGGATGTAAAGCAGCGGCGAAACATAAGGATATGATCGTGGTCCTAATCATTTTCTCTTCTCCTGTTGTGATAAATCTCTACTCGGCTAACCCGGCTTACCCTGATCCGTTCCGATTAATCGCGATATTTCCTCAGCGCTTGCGATGCCCACGAAACGGCCGCCAGCTCTGCGGGCTACTTGTAGGTTGCGTTGACCCGTACCCAATCATCGTGCAGCTGATGGGGTTGAATCATTTGGTCGGTAGGAGGCTGCGAATCTGCCTCACCGCGTAATCGACCTTCATGTCGAATGCGCGCTTCCCCAGCTCTGCCGTTGAGCGGCGCGCGTCACCCTGGATTCCGTTATACGGACTCTGCGGCCCGATCTGCACCTTGCCATCGACGACGGGATCTCCCACTGCAGAGGAGACCAGATTTCTGCGCACCCATGTGTTGTCCTTGTCGAGATACATCATTTCCGAGGTGTCAAAAACGTAACCGTGGAGGCCGGGTGGATAACCGTGCTGCGCCAGGTACTGATCGAACGCATCATTGGCGGGCCTATAGACCTGGTCACAGTAGAACACTCGGAGAGCTCCGTAGCGTGCGTTGAGCTTATTGGCGACCTCCTCGTAGACCTCCGGCTGGCCGCCAGCGTGATCGCCCATCAGAATCACGTTGCGGAAACCGTTGAGGAACGCTTGCTCCGTGATGCGCTCGAGCATGGCATCGAGCAGCTCGTTCGTGATCCCGATGGTACCGGGAATCGGTTCTGCATCGTTCGGAGTGTAGGGCAACACGGGCAGGAAGATAGCATTGCCGAGTTCTCTCGCGATCGCCTCGACCGTCGCATGCGCTATGAGGTTATGGCCGCCGTTCGCGTTCTGGGGGCCTCGTTCCTCGACACCGCCGGTGTAGATGAGCGCCGTCGTCTTGCCCGCCGCGATCTCGCACTTCACTTCCACCCAGGTCATCTTCTCGAACTCCACCAGATTGGTCTGGGCGCACGGCGGCTTTTCCTTCACTTCATCGGTTTGTGTGCCGGCCACCGTTGCGGTCATCCCGAGCACCGCCAAGCCGGCGACGGCCACCATCACTCTACACACTGATCTGTTCATGCTACCTCCACTGCCTCTACTCACCGGTTGTAACGGAGAACCGACAATTCCACAAGTTCATTATTCTCACCATGATATTGCTGTTTCTGCACGATTCTGCTATTCGTTGGGGGGAAGATTCAGGAGTACTTTAGGAGGCTCCCGTGCTCGACGATTTACACGCGCTCGTAGAGTTTGCCCAGGCCGGGTCGATAGCCGGTGCAGCCGATCGTCTATTCCGGACACCATCCGCTATAACCCGGCAACTGCAAAGGCTGGAGGCTGCATTGGGTGCTGAGTTGCTCGACCGCTCAGTAAAGCCGCCGCGCCTGAACTCGCTGGGCTCCAAGGTGCTTGAACAAGCGCGAGATCTGTTGCAGCGGACGGAGGCGCTGAAATCTCTTGCGTCGCGCGACGCCGAACCTCATGGCCTCTTGCGCATCGGACTCGCGCATCCCCTGGCCGAGGGGACGCTTGTCAAACCTATTCGGGCATTGACTGAAACATACCCCAAGGTCAGACTGCTGCTGTTGAGCGAGCGCACGCCCGAATTATTTAACCGGCTGATCGCGGGAGAGCTCGACGTTGCAGTCGTGCCTTTACCTGAAGGTAAAACCGCGCCTCCACCACTGCTGACGAATATTATCGCGACAGACCGCGTGGAGATCGTTCAAAGCGCCGCAGGCAACGTCGACGGCGATTGGAAAAGCTTAGGCCGAGCACCCTGGGTGCTCAATCCGTCCGGGTGCTTCCTTCGGGCAGGCCTCATCGACCGAATGGGCCTTGCCGGCTTAACTCCCATGATTGCGGCTGAAATCCACAACATGCATCTGCAGCTGGCGTTCGTTCAGTCAGGCTATGGAGTCGGGCTGCTGCCAGCGCGCTTTATTGCCGGGAACAATTCTCTCGACACGGTTGAAGTGTTGCGTCCCCCATCATTTGACTTGCACATGTCCGTCGCGATAGTGCGGGTCGGACAACTCGGCGCCTTGGAGAGGGCTGTCGAACTGTTGGAACACGGCATTCGGCATTTGTTTGAGGCAGCCGACACCACGAAGCCCGCAACGAGGAGTCGAAGGCGTGTACCCGCGGATCGGCGGAAGGCGCGACCGCGCAAGTAGTCGCCGAGCACCGCCTGTTGCAGGCCTCTCTCCACTTGCGTTAGCGCATGATTCTGGCCTGGCCGGAGACTCGAATCGGACTGCCGTGGAGACTCTCTGCTTAACTCGTTGGGGGTCCCCTAACAGTGGGCTATATACTTCCGCCAGCCTGTGTTGCCCTAAGTTCCGCGATCATGTCAATTTCGACGCACGCGCCGAATGGCACTTGCGCCACGCTGACTGCACTGCGGGCATGGATGCCCCGCTCCCCGAACACTTGAACAAGTAGCTCAGATGCACCGTCGGCAACGCGGTGGGGTTCTGTGAAGTTCGGCGCACCATTGACCATGACAAAAAGCTTTACGACTCGTCGAACGTTTTCAAGATCGCCCACGGCAGCTTTGAGCACAGCCAGCAACTCAATAGCCACCCCTCGTGCGGCGACCTTGCCTTCTTCCAGGCTAATCTCCTCGCCTACCTTCCCACAAAGGGGCTTACCATCCTTCTTGCCAAGGCGACCGGACAGTTGAATTTGATCGCCGAACCGAACGAACGGCGCAAACGCCGGCACATATCCATCCACCACTGGGGGCATTAGGTCGGGTAGAGCAATGTCGAGACCCCTCAATCGCTCGTCAATGGTCGACATGTGCTACTCCTTTCCGCACCTTCGCCAAAGAAACAAGAAGTCGATCCATATCTTGGGTCGAATTGAGCAGATGTGGTGCGACTCGGATTTTACCCTCACGCAGCGCGACCACGAACTGCTCGTCCCGCAGTAATTGATATAGTGATTCTGTATTACTGCGGCTGCCGACTTCGATGCAACCAAATACACCTCGATGCGAGGCCAGCCGCGGACTCGCCAACCGATATCCGTCCGGGAGTCGCTCGAAGAA
The DNA here is from genome assembly GCA_963789205.1 of uncultured Acidobacteriaceae bacterium. Lineage (GTDB taxonomy): Bacteria > Acidobacteriota > Terriglobia > Terriglobales > Acidobacteriaceae > Acidiflorens. The sequence goes on along the minus strand of CAWBJV010000001.1, from coordinate 269,914 downwards.
ATAGTTGATCAGGGATTGATTATGATCATGGATCAGCGCCGGCGTCGCATTCAGCACAAACCTGGCAGATGCTTCCATGACGGTGAGGTTGAAGTTGTATATCGAAGACGCCTCGGCCGCATCCCAACGGCTCAGCGTTCGAGCAGGACGAGGATCCACGTAGTTGAGGCGCGCGAAGCTCTCCACGTCCTGAGACAACCAGTTGTATGGCCCGGGTCGTAACAAATCCACGTTCTCCGGCTTCGACCACAGGAACCCGGTCCCCCACGGGCTGAGCAAGTACTTGTAGCCCGCGCAGACGATAAAGTCTGCCCCCAGACTGCGTACGTCCATAGGTATGGCACCGCAAGATTGACTTACATCGAGAACCAACAACGTTCCATTCCTCTTGCACGCCGCGGCAAGCGATGACGCGTCGAGTATCGATCCATCATCGAACCGCACGTGACTCACCGAAATCACCCGGGTCCGGGGCGTCATTGCTGCGATGAGGTCACCGGCCTGCATAAACTGACCTTGTGGATGCGTGATCTGCACCTTAATGCCCTCGCGCGCCTCCATGGGCTTCCACGTCGCGTAATGCGCGGGAAATTCGCCACCTGCGATAATCACCTCATCATCGGCAGACCACTTAAGCGCGTAGGCGATCATCGCCAGACCAGCTCCCGCTCCGTTCGTCAGCGCGATGTCATCCTGGCTCGCTCCAATCAGGGTCGCCAACGTTTGACGCAAACTCCGAGCGACAGAAAAGAAAGACTGGTCATCGACGATGTGTGGCCGCCTCTTTGCCGCGACGGATGCCTGTACGGCATTGAGCGCTACGCGGGGAATCGCAGCGTGCGCAGCAAAGTTTAAGTAAGTGGCATCCTCGATCGGATACCATTCATCTCTCCAGTCAATCGGCTGCTTTCGGATCATATGTTCTTAGTCCACCTCTGCGGCCTGCCCTATCCGCGCTTTACTGTGAATCGCACCGGAGATATTAGAGCCGGTTCAATCGCGCCCATGAGGGTCTACACAAGCGCGGACGGCGGCACGTCGATTTCGCCGCTTGCGATGTAGACCGTGGTGCCACCCACGCTGACAGAGGTCACAACGCCGTCGCTCTTACGCGCCTCCGCTTCGATTTCGCTTCGGCGCCCCATCGAGACACCTTGCTGGATCGAAAGGCGATAGGCCGTCCCGCCAAAATCATGCTTCGATGCCATGGCGCCGACGAGGGCGGCACAGGCGCTGCCCGTCGCGGGATCTTCTTCGACGCCCAGCGCGGGTGCCCACATGCGAGCATGGAGCTTGGCGCCATCCCGTAGATTTCCCGCGAAGAAGAAGATGTGGGGAGACCACGCTCGTGAGAGCGTTGCTGCCCAGGCAGCCCGATTTATCGCCGCCCGATCGACCACCTCGTTCGAGTTCAGTTGCGCAAAACAGAATGGAACACCGACGCCCGCGAAAAAGACCTGGTTCACCTCGGCGGGCTCGACGGACAGGACGGCGGCGAGTTCAGTCGGAGAAGGTGCGCCGGCCGGTGCCTCGATCTTCGCCGATAACGTCAACGTGCCGTGGAAGCCGCCGTTTCGCTGAGCGACGTCAACCGTCACGGGACCGACATTCTCCTCCAGAATGAGCCGGATTGGATCACTAAGCCGTACGTGCTGTTTCATCACAAGCGCACAGGCTGTGCCGACCGAGGGATGCCCCGCAAAGTCGAGCTCCACCCGAGGTGTGAAGATGCGTACCCGACACGTGTTTGCAGGATCGTTCTTCGGCAGGACGAAGGTCGTCTCGCCGAAATTGAATTCGCGAGCGATGTTCTGCATGCCCTCGGTCGAAATGCCGGCCGCGTCAGGCAGAACCGCGAGTTGATTACCGCCGAACGGTGTCGAACTGAAAACATCGACGATGTGAAATGTGTACTTCATGAGATTAACCTCCGTGCTTCGCCTTACGTCTTGACGACGAGGTCGATTTCAACGCAGGCCCCCAGCGGCAGCGCGGCCACCCCGATCGCCGTGCGGGCCGGAAAGGGCGGACTAAAATACTTTGCGTAGATGCCATTCATCGCGACGTAGTCACTCATGTTCGTGAGAAACACGCGGGCGCACGCAACGTGATCGAAACTCTTGCCGGCCGCCTTGAGAACCGCCGAGAGATTCTGGAAGACGCGCTCTGTCTCGGCCACAATGCCCCCTTCGACCACCTTACCAGTGGCCGGGTCTTGGCCGACCTGACCGCTGAAGTAGAGGAAACCGCCGACTTCGACGGCCTGGGAAAACGGGCCGACCGGCGGCGCAAGTTCGGGCGAGGTAATTGCGGTCTTGCTCATGGCAAACTCCTTTGGATACTGGGTTAGATGGTCAGGATGGTGGAGCCCGAGGTTGCGCGCGCTTCCAATGCCCTGTGGGCGTCAGCAGCATCCTTGAGTGCAAAGCGCTGGTTGACGTTAATGCGCACCTTCCCGAAGCCACCACATTGAACAACTCGTTAGCGGAAGCTTCAAGCTCTTCTCGTCGCGCGATGTAGTGGAAGAGGATAGGCCGTGTCAGAAAGAGCGAACCCTTCTGCGACAGTAGAACGGGTGCAATAGGGTCGATTGGACCGGAAGATTGTCCGAACGTCACCATCAAGCCACGCGATCTTAGACAATCGACCGAGCGTAAGAACGTGTCCTTGCCGACGGAATCGAAGACCACCGGCAGTTTCTCGCCGCCTGAGATACGAGAAACCTCCGCGACGAAATCCTGTTTGGAATAGAGGATGGTATGTTTGCAGCCGTGGGCGTGGGCCAGCTCGGCCTTGGTTTCTGTCGAAACGGTGCCAATGACCGTCGCGCCGAGGGCGGCCGCCCACTGACAGAGAATGAGCCCGGTCCCGCCGGCTGCGGCGTGCACGAGGATCAAATCACCCGCCTTGACGGGATAAACTTGCCGGATCAGCACCTGAGCAGTCATACCCTGGAGCATCATCGCGGCTGCTTGATCGAAGGAGATCGCATCGGGCAAGCGCACCAGTCGATCGGCCTCGATGAGCCGCATCTCGGAATAGCCACCGGCGGGACCGGCATAGGCCACCCGATCGCCGACTTTCAGACCACGCACATCCTGCCCGATCGCCTCGACGGTCCCGGCACCTTCGAGCCCCGGAATAAAGGGAAGCGGCTGCGAGTAGTATCCCGTGCGGTGATAAACATCGATGTAGTTGAGGCCCACCGCCGCCTGGCGCAGGCGCACCTGACCCGACCCGGGCTCACCGACCTCGATCGGTGTCCAGTTCAGAACCTCGGGACCGCCAGTCTGCCGAATTTGAATCGCATGAGGCATCAGGGTTTCCAAAACTTCCTGCTCTTTGTAACGGAGAACCGACAATTCCACAAGTTCATTATTCTCACCATGATATTGCTGTTTCTGCACGATTCTGCTATTCGTTGGGGGGAAGATTCACGAGTACTTTAGGAGGTTCCCTTGCTCGATGATTTACGCGCCCTCGTAGAGTTTGCCCAGGCCGGGTCGATAGCCGGTGCAGCCGATCGTCTATTCCGGACACCATCCGCTATAACCCGGCAACTGCAAAGGCTGGAGGCTGCACATCAAATTCCTCCGCAACCTCAACTGGTTGAACCGAGGCAAGAACGCAAATGGCGATATGTCGTAGTGGTCAACCATGACACGAACGGGGTTGTCAGTATACCTACAGACGTTTTCGACGAGATGAATGCGGTGACTCAAGCAGAGAGGCGAAACCCAGGCCCCGGCTATAGCTGGAATAGTGCCATAGTCGAAAGGCTCCCGATAATTGACGGTGCACCTGATTGATGCACAGCCTCCTTTACGCGCCAAGACTTTCTAGCTCCGATCATTATCGGTGAGGTCCTTGACCCTATGCTCCTCGTCATCGACGTGGAGGTTCAACGATTGAAGGAGTCGGCTAACGCAACGGTAGAACGGCGATTCCGAAGCTTAGTGCTTTTTCTTGGCTGATTTCAGCGAATCTATGGGATACTGCGGTGGCAATGTGGTCTGCGGAACTCCAGAGCAAAAAGTCTTTTCGTACAATAAACGTACAATGGATCGGGCAATGGGGCCTTTTTAGCCGTTGTAGCAGTTCAGAGAATCAATAAGTTACGTGTTATCAATACCCTGAATAGTTCGACTCCCGTCGCCTCCACCACTATCTCGTTTATTATCAATCGTTTGCGGACACATTTTAATTTCGTACAATAGCGCTTGCGGCGGCGCGACTCCCGCCGCGCTCTAGAAGAATGAGACATTTGATCTCACGCATTTTCGCTTTCGATCGCTTTTGGCGAGATTCGGCGAAGGTGATGCCTCGAGTGGTTCGCAGTTTATTGAAGGTTGGTGTGCTGATTCATTGGGAATCGCTCATCGAGCTCCAAGTTGACTCTCACTTGTCTAGTAATCGACGAAACCACTCGAGGCTGATGGGGGCTAGTTTCCCAAGCAAAGATACTGCCAACGGCACGATGTACGCCGTCAGAAACTTACGCAGAGTGCTCGCGTCGAATGGCCACACAGGGAGTTCGTCAACAACGGTACTAAGGTTCCGGAGACGTTCAACGAGTTCCGGTCCTCTTTAGTAGTTTGCACGGTTCGAATCTTGGCTCGAAGACGCTCAAACTCCACCTGAAGGCTCTGCTCAATTTCACTGATCTATTTCTCTTTTGCACGCACCATACCGGTACGAAATGGCAGCAGCGGACCAATGAAAACGGTCGGGCCCAGGATGAGATACGAAAAACTCGCAGCCCAGATTAGGTCATACAAGGACCGTCCCAATGCAGGTTACGTGAAGTCATCAAAAGAAGAACGACGTTCACGCCCAAAATGCTCAACATGTATTGATTTCTCAGTCCGAGCCTACCCACGGGCTGCAAACCACCGCATTTGTCGGGATGGAAAGGCAGCATCCGAAAAGTTGCGTCCGACATCAATTCCAACAAGTACAACGACAGCACGATACTACGTAGAACAAAGACAACGATCACTGCATAAAGAAGCGTAAGGGAATATTGGTAGACGTAAGCTATCGGTAGCAGACCGCTATTGCCAGTAATCCAAAAACCAACCTGAGGCGGAGTGTAGATCTGAATCGTTTTCCATCCGAGGAAGAGGCCGATTACTAGTCCCACGAAGTACGAGACAAGATTAAGTTTGCCAAATGTCAAATGCCATGGCCCCACAGTTGGGAGACGCTGAACTCTCCCAGTATCAACAATCTGAACAGCTCCGTTTTGTTGCACGCGCTTCAGGGAACTAGCTAGCTAGGGCGTAGTCATCCGTCACCATCAGAATTACGAGTGCTGGACACGAGACAAGGAGAACAAACGAGGCCGCTGAGTCGTGAAAAAACTGCAGGTGATCCGCCGCGTTCGGGACCCTAGCGGCGCCACAATCGCCAAGGGAAGATAGATAACCGTGACGGTCGCGAGGTATATCTTGACTTTGTGGAGTGGCGGTGATTCTAACCCGCGATATCCCGCGAGCCGGTGAAGCAGGGAGTAGGCCGTAGTATCTGGGATCAGCACTGTTCGGCTCGGAGAATGCGTTGGGATTATATCGCTATTTCGCCTACAGCATCGACGATCACCGCCGAGCGATTCTCGAACAGCCTTGTTGAAGTTCGCAGATATTGAGCCAACGGGAATCGTCGGGCATCATGAACTCGCCTGTTAAGTCGGCCAGCTGACGCAAAGCGGCTGGTTCCAGACCGATTTTGTCGTTAACCGCATTTCGGAGCTGCTGGTTGCAGCCCAGGTATCGCTCCGTCGTTGAGGGAGCGCGCGGATAGTGCTGTCGACGCGCCGAAGGCTGGGGGCTTCCTTATTAATAAGTAACGCCGTATGAACCATGTACACCCGTGCGTCGGGAGCGATCCGGACGGATGTAGTTATACGCTGACGATGACAACTAATTCTGATACGCTTTAGCAATTCGCGTCACCATCTAAAGAGAGCTTCGTAGGGGTGACTTTCTCTTCTGTATAGCTGTGCGACCGGGACGAACATCGGCTTGACACTCCAAAGATAGATGCAGGAACGCCGTTGTCGGGATCCCTTATAGATTCTGAGATTCCAGTCGGAGGGTGTATGTCGGCCAGAGTTCTCATGATTGAGCCGGCCTCAATCTCACCTGAGTCAAGCTGTCGCAGTGTGTTGAATCTGGAGCTCCTTTACGAACGGCAAGCGTGGGAGAGCTTTCGTCCGGAAATGGTGTTGGGTAGCCGCGCGCAGCTGATTGTGCCGCACGTCGTGGCGGAAACTCAGAATGTGGTTTCGTTCTTTCGCTGGCTGCGCGAGAGTCCGATTCGAATTCTCACGCTCGCGGTCCTGCCCGAGTGCCCCAGTCCGGAGCTGCTGGCCGCGTCGGAGGTCGCCGACGATCTTGTATTTTGGCCGGTGCGCGGCCAGGAACTGGAAGTACGAATTCGACGCCTCCTGCAAGACCGTTCCCGCTTATCGCCCGAAATCGAGAATGACCTGGGAAAGGAAATGGGCCTTGCGCAACTGGTGGGGATGCATCCTTCGATATTGCAGGCGGCTAGGCAAGCGGTGTTGTTCGCGGCCACCAACGCTTCGGTATTAATCACCGGTGAAACCGGGACCGGCAAGGAACTGTTCGCTCATGCCATTCATTCCCTAAGTAAACGCAAGAGTGGACCGTTCATCCCCGTCGATTGTGGCTCGCTGCCGGAGCAGTTGGCGGAAAATGAACTCTTCGGCCACTGCCGGGGCGCCTTTACCGATGCGCACAAGGACCAGCGCGGTTTGGCGGCAATGGCCGAAGATGGGACGATGTTCCTGGACGAAGTCGATGCGCTGTCGCCGGCGAATCAGGCTAAACTCTTGCGCTTCCTGCAAGAGGGAACCTATCGTGCGTTGGGCGCGGAGCGCTTCACCCGCTCGAACGCGCGCGTGATCGCATCCAGCAACCGCTGCATCGAAGACTCCGTTCAACAAGGACAGTTTCGCAGCGATTTGTATTTCCGCCTCAACGTGCTGCGGCTCCATCTGCCGCCGCTGCGGGAGAGGCGGGAAGATATTAGATTGCTGGCCCAGCACTTTCTGGATCATGAGTTCGCCAGCGAACGGGCGCGCAAAAGTTTTTCGTCGGCGGCCATGCGCAAAATCGAGAACCATTCCTGGCCGGGGAACGTCCGAGAGCTCTTTAACGCCGTGCAGCGTGCTGCCTTGTGCTCGAAAGGGCAGACGATCACACCCCAAGACATCCCGTTGGCGAACGAAGCAGCGGCCACCGAAAGCAATCTGGTAACCGGTGAGGGCTTCCAACGAGCACGGCGGCAGGCGATCGAACAATTCGAGCGCGGCTACGTGGAACATCTACTCTCGCGCCACGCCGGGAACGTAACCCAGGCGGCGCGCGAGGCCGGCAAGGAGCGCCGCTCCTTCGGCAAGCTGGTGAAAAAGTACAATCTCCGCCTGCGTTCTCACCCGAATTTTTGAAACCTGACTCCTCTCCGCTGAAGTCCTCGCGGCGGCGGCTCTCCACGACTGCATTTCCCTCGGCTCGTTTTCTTTAGCTGTACTTGTTCGCAACGTGTGGGTCGTTCGCGCCCAGCCTGGGTCATTCTTGTCCCCTCTAGTCGCCTGCAACTTACATCTCTGAGAGCACTCGACTTCAGTTCATATTTGCGGCGGAAAAGGCGGGTGAAATCCAACCCAGAACCCGCAGCCCGCGCTCGAATTGAGATTCCTAACTCCTTGACCACGCGTGAGATTTCCACCCGTCCACTCTGGCCCATCGTGTGCACTGTGCGCTCTGTGCACTCCGGCGATCCAGAACCATCGTGGGACGCGGTCAAGGACATACTCGCTTATTTCTTGCGGAATCCGCAGGCGGTCGATTCTGTCGAAGGCGTCGCTCGATGGCGCGTGATGGAAGAACAGGTACACCGCAGTCTGGAGCAGACGCAATCGGCACTCGCCTGGCTTGTGTCCGAGGGGTATCTGGAAGAGTTGGAGACGGCAGGCACAGGCCGGATTGTCCGGCTGAATCCCGACCGGCAAGCGGTTGCCGCTCGCTTTCTGGCGAACACGCCCGGCAAAGTGGAACGGTGATTTGGGCACGGTGCAGATGAACTTGCCGGACAAAAAACCGGCAGGGAGTAAGGACTGCAACAAGGTTAGGTCACAAGAGCCTGTAAGTGACGGGGCGAAGCTATAACCGCTGGCCTCACTTCAACTACATGGACAGCCAACTCAACTCGGCCGACTTCACCATATCCAGGTGGTACGCCGTGTTTGTGCGCTCCAATCAGGAAAGACAAGTGGCAGCTTACCTGAACGGCCTGCACATGGAGCATTTCCTCCCCTGCTACACCTCCGTGCGCCTATGGAAAGACCGCCGCGTCAAGCTGCAGATGCCGCTCTTTCCCGGCTATCTGTTCGTGCGTTTGCCACTTCAGGAACGGATGAAGGTGCTGACCATCCGCCAGGTGGTATCGCTGGTGGGGAAGATGAACTTACCGTCACCAATCTCCGACCATGAAATTGCCGGCGTCCGCGCCGGGATCGAGCACGGGAACGCCGAGCCTTACGAATATCTCGAGGCTGGCCAGCGGATCGTCATCACCGACGGCGTGTTGAGCGGGATGGAGGGCATTCTCCTGACTGTGCGCAGCCGCGCGCGCGTAGTGATTTCGCTGCAATCGATTGGGCGCGCGTTTGTGGTGGAAGTGGGCGCGGACTGCGTGCGTCCGCTCTCGCAACGCGATCCACGCTACCGCTTTATTCAGTCGACGCCAGCGCCGGGCGGCGTCGACCGTCCCGAACTACCCCAGGTTTCACTTGTCCGTGCGGCATCGCCGCGACCCATGATCGAAGGAAACTAACTAGGAGGCTCCAATGCCCGTCACCCCGACTTACCCGGGTGTCTATATCGAAGAAATTCCCAGTGGAGTGCGCACCATTATCGGTGTCAGCACGTCAACCGGGGCGTTCGTCGACTACTTTCCACAAGGCCCGATGAATCAAGCAGTCCAGATCTTCAGTTGGGCCGATTTCGAGCGCATCTTCGGCGGACTCGACACCAACAGCGAAGCCGGCTACGCCATCCAGCAGTTTTTCCTGAATGGCGGAACCACGGCTTATGTGGTGCGTACGACCTCGGGCACGTCGGCCAACGCCGCCAAGTCAGCCGCGATCGTTTTGCAGGATGGAGCCGGCAACAACATTCTGCTGGCGACAGCCGCGAATCCTGGACTCTGGGGCAACCAGTTGCGAATCGACGTGGACCGCGGCGTAACCGATCCCTCGACTCTTTTCAACTTAATCGTGACCGAAATTAGCTTCACGGGCGGGACGCAGAGCGTTTTAGCCACCGAAAACTTCCGCAATCTGACTCTCGACAGCAGCGCCACCAACTATGTGGTCGAAGTCGTCAACGCCCGGTCGCAGTTGATTACGTTGCAATTGTTGGGAACCAGCGGGCGGCCCGCACAAACGGGTACCGTGAGCACACCTTTCTCCGCGATCACTCTGCCCCATTGGCAGCCGGCACACCCCTTTGCTCTCGGGGCGGAGATCCTTGATGTCAACGGCAATCTCGAGCAGGTCACGACCGCCGGAACTTCACTGGCCCATCCCCCGACGTGGCCCACTACGCTGAACGGGAGCGTCGTCGAAGGGGCCGTCACTTGGACCCGCATCAATGCTCCTCATTGGATCGCGAATCATGCCTTTCGGATGGGTGATGAAATTGTCGACTCCAACGCGAACGTGCAACAAGTAACCACACCAGCCACGAGCGGCGGTGTCGTCCCAGTGTGGGCAGTTGGTCCGTTAGGCGCAACCACCGCCGATAGCGGAGTCACTTGGACACTGGTCTCCATCGGTTCTCCAGCTTGGGCGGCGAGTCATGTCTTCTCCGTCGGCAATCTGATTTTAGATTCCAACGGGAACTGGGAGGTGGTTACACTGGCGGGAACTTCCGGCGCTACGGCGCCAACCTGGCCTACAACATTGAACGCGACGGTCGTGGACGGCGCCACCGGAAGCTTAGCGTGGACGCTGGTGGCAACCGGTGTAGGCGTGGTTCCCTCCTGGTCCCCCAGCCACGTGTTCTCAGTCGGCAACCAGATTGTGCTGGCCAACGGGAACGTGTTTGTGGTCACGGTGGCAGGCACATCGGGGGCTGCTCCGCCGGTGTGGCCCACAGTGGTCGGCGCAACGGTGGCCGATGGCCCCGACACGCTGGTCTGGAAACTGATCCCAACCGGCACTGGTTCCCTCTTTCCGGCATGGAGCTCCAGCCAGGGTTTTGCCGTTGGAGCCGAAATTCTCGACTCCAATGGAAACCTGCAGCGGGTGACGGTGGCCGGAACATCGGGAACCACTCCTCCGGCCTGGAGCAACACCATCGGCGCGACTACCACCGATGGGGGCGTGACCTGGACGCTGGTTTCGCCAACCCGGCTTGTGGTCGACCTCGCCGACACCATGAGCGTCACGTTAAACGCAAACCCGGCCTTCACCACGCACATTCAACTGAACGCCGGAGGGCCGCCCCCGGCCATCAGTGTGGGCTGGCTGGCTTCGACTTTGCAAAGCCAGATTCGCGGCGTCGATCCGAGCCTGTCGAATGCGGCGGTGACCGTCGTAGGCAGCGCGTCTACTGAAGTCTTTCTGCAAATCAAGCCGGGAACAATGAATCCCGCCGACTTCCTGACACTGACCGATGTGACAGGCGGTTTGGCGGCTGCACTCGGCTTGACCACGAACGTCCAACAATATGCGCTCGGTTCGGGAGTGGCGGTCGGAGGGCAGGCGTTGCCGGGAGGCGTGGCGAGTCCGGGAAGCAATGGCACCTGGAATCCAACGACCGATGCGGCCGGAGTCGCGCAAGGATTGATCGGCGATCAACTCCTGAAAACGGGGATGTACGCGCTCTACGATGCCGACCTGTTCAACATCCTGTGTATTCCGGTCACTGCCTTGCTGCTCGATACCGATGCCGCTCAGGTCGCTACCAACGCGACTTTCCTGTGCACGCAGCGGCGAGCGTTCTACATTCTCGATCCGCCGCAGGAAGATGGAGACCGCGACACGGTGGACGGGATCAAGACCTGGCTCGATCAGAACGGATCCTTGCGCAGCCGGAACTCGGCGCTGTACTTTCCGCGGATCGACATCGGCGATGCTCTGAACGGGTTTCGCCTGCGAACCACCGCCACGAGCGGCACCATCGCCGGCCTTTATGCGCGGATCGATGTGGCCCGCGGCGTGTGGAAAGCACCGGCCGGGATCGAAGCCAGTCTCGGGGGCGTGCAGAATATGGAATACAAATTAACCGACGGCGAAAACGGCGTACTCAATCCACTCGCCATTAATTGTCTGCGGACTTTCCCGGTGTACGGCCCGGTGTGCTGGGGCGCGCGCACGTTGTTGGGCGCAGACCAGTTGGCGGATGACTACAAGTACGTTCCCGTGCGCCGGTTCGCTTTGTTCCTGGAAGAAAGCCTTTTCCGCGGAACGAAGTGGGTGGTGTTCGAGCCGAACGACGAGCCGCTGTGGGCGCAGATCCGGCTGAATATCGGCGCCTTCATGCAAAGCCTGTTCCGGCAGGGAGCGTTTCAGGGGACCTCTCCGCGCGACGCCTACCTCGTGAAGTGCGACAGCCAGACGACGACGCAAACCGATATCAACGCCGGCATCGTCAACATCGTGGTGGGATTCGCTCCGCTGAAGCCGGCGGAATTTGTGATCCTGAAGATCCAGCAGCTAGCAGGGCAGATCCCAACCTAAGCAAGTGAGAAGGAGACGCACATATGGCGCAGTTTACCGTTAATCCACTGCGGTTCGACCCGTACAAGAATTTCAAGTTCCGTGTGAAATGGGACGGCCGCTACGTGGCCGGGGTCAGCAAGTGCGGTGCCCTCAAGCGCACCACGGATGTGGTCGAGCACCGCGAAGGCGGCGACCCCAGCACGAGCCGTAAATCTCCGGCCCGGACCAAGTACGACGCTATCTCGCTCGAGCGCGGCGTTACTCACGATACCGAGTTCGAAAAGTGGGCCAACAAAGTCTGGGACTACGGCAGCGGTCCCGGCGCGGAAGTTTCGCTCGCCGATTTCCGCAAGGAAATCATCATCGACGTGTTCAACGAGGCCGGCCAGAAAGTGCTGTCGTACAAGGTCTACCGTTGCTGGGTTTCCGAGTTTCAGGCGCTGCCCGATCTCGACGCCAACGCCGGGGCCGTCGCCATCCAGCACATCAAACTGGAAAACGAAGGCTGGGAGCGTGACCTCGACGTTGTCGAACCGAAAGAGCCCTCGTTCACCATTCCGGCTTAATGAGAAACGCGGTGGAAGCGCCGGTCATGCTGCGCAACGGTTGCTGGCAGGATGGAGTATGCCTGCGAGAGGTAAGGGTGCGCGCCGTTGCCGAGGACGACGACGGTCTGGTCGACGACCTCAGCGCCGCCGCCATCCCGCTGGAACGCGACACGCGGCTGCTCGAGCGTTGCGTTCTGGGCCTGGGGAACGAGGAAGACGTCAACCAACTCTCGCTCGGCGATCGTGAAACGCTGTTACTCCACGCGCGCCGGCTCACCTTCGGTAGTCAGATTGATTGCGTTCTGCCTTGTCCTGAGTGCGGTGAGCGAATGGATTTTCAGCTTCGGGCCGACCGCCTCCTCGCGCAGCAGGACGCCGGCGCGCAGCCGCTCTATTTTGACGAAATCATGCAAGCTGGAGTAGAAAGCTTTCAAGTCCGATTCCGTGTTCCGTGCGGGGCGGATCTCGAAGATGCGCTGCGCGAGCCGAAGCGCAGGCCTGTTGAAGCGGTTCTGGCGGTACTCGCGCGCAGTGTCGCATGGGTAAGGTCCGACGGCGAATCGGAAGACGCCAGCGCGCGGGCTACGATTCCGATGGATGAATGGCCGTCTGAGTTAGCCGCGCGAGTCTCTGAACGCATGGCCGAGTTGGACCCGCACGCCGAGACGGCATTGCAGCTGACTTGTCCAGCTTGCCGACATTCCTTCACAACTACCTTTGACATCGGGGACTATTTTTTTCGCGAACTGAAGGAGCGGGAACTTCGCCGCTACCAGGAAGTCCATCAGCTCGCCCTCGCCTACCACTGGAGCGAATCGGAAATTCTGAATATGTCTCCCCGGAAGCGCCAGTTGTATCTCGATTTGCTCGCGGAGAGCTACGGTGACTGACTTCCTGTTTCGCATGGTGCAACGAGCGGCGGGATGTCCAGGCGCGGTATCCGCTCCACACCCCCCCAGCCAATTTCATTGGCCGGCGTCTGGGGATAGCGCAGCCACGCGCCCCGTGTTACTAGGTGCAAACTCAGATCCAGGTTCCCGCAGCGGTAGAAGAGCAATCGGTGCGACGCGGGCTTTGGGCTTTGCTGCCGAATCGTCACCACCCAAACACGGCTTGGCGGCGTTGACACGACCCTACCGTCCGCCGGTAGATTCCCCTGGGACGATCGATGCCGAGGCATCGACCTCGGTGTTACCCGCCGACGAGAGCATTGAGAACCGCGCGGTAATCGATCATGGCCGCGAAACGACATTGACCGATCCTCAAGCGCCCGCTGGCATCGAACTGCTCACGCCGACGCGGCCTGCCGAGAGCACAAGCTCCGCGCTGTTCCATCGCGAAGAGTCTGCCAAAGCGGGGCAGCAACCCTTCGCCAATGATTCCGGTGATGTTCTGGCCTCGCGAACGGCGCGAATTCTTTCCAAAACCGCGGACCTTGCGGCGCCGGAACAGCCAGTGCGCCCAGTGGTGATCGAGCACGCCGCGCACACCATAAAAGAAACAAGGGAAGAAGCGCTGCCCGTTCCTATTCGCCCAGACATTCCGGCGCGGTCGACTCCCGCGGCACAACCAGCGCCGCCGCGCAGCGTGCGCGCGCAATCCCGTGTGCTAGAAACACAGCCCCCGGTTGAAGTGAAGATCGGAAGCGTCGAGATTGTCTTCGACCAGCCGCCCGTGCAGGCCGTGCAGCTTGCTCCCGTTCGCCCCGCCGGGTTCGCGGAGTTTGCCGGTCTGCGCTGCTATGCTGCGCGCCCCTGGTCCGCAAGGGGCCGATGAGCACGTATAAGGCAATTCGCGCGGTCAGCACGACGCTTCAGAATCTCCTCTCGAATGAAATGGAGGACCTGCCGATCGCGGTCACCCTGCTGCCTCCCGACATTGCTCCGACGGTTGCGACCGGAAGGAGAATCAATCTGTATCTATATCTTGTCAGCGAAAACGGCTTTCTCAAGAATCAGGAGATTCCTGGCGAAGGGCATCCCGGCACCTACGGCAATCCGCCGCTGAGTCTGAATCTGCACTACCTCATGACCGGTTTCAGCGACACCGAGGCGGGCGACGACCGCGATCTGTTCTCTCAGGAAACGCTCGGCGACGGTATGCGCGTGATGCACGATTTCGCCATCATCACCCGCGACTCTCCGTATTTGGATCCTGTACTGCAACACGAATTCGAGCGGATCAAGATCTCTCTGCAGCCTGCCAGCCTGGAAGAATACGCCAAAATCTGGACCGCACTGCCGAACGCGAACTTCCGTTGCTCGGTGGCCTACAACGTGACCGTCATCCAGATCGAAAGCGAACGCCCGCGCCGCCTCGCCACTCCGGTGCAGACGCGCCGTATTCACCTGTCGCTGATGAATCGGCCTGAAATCACCAGTGTTTACCGTACGCCTGTGTTGCCGGGCGACCCGATTGGCGACGCGCGCGCCGCTGTGGGACAGTCGCTCACGATCACCGGCCTGGGTTTCAAGGCCTCCAAGACCTGGGTGAAGATCGGCGATCTCGAACCGATCGGCGTCGTCCCCATTTCCGACGAAACTGTTCAGATCACAATTCCGGACGCGCAATATCCCATCGACTTCGATCACCCGGCAGTCCGGCCCATTCCTCCAGACGCCCGGCTGCAACCGGGAGCGCAACTGGTGCAAGTGTTGGTGCAGCGCCCCGGCGACGTCGTCCAAGGCGGGTTCGACGACCGCGGCACCAGTCTTGTGGAGGCGGTGACGCAATCATCGGCTCAATCCGTATTCATGCTGGTGCCCGGCATCACCAGCATTTCTCCTGGAGCCGGGACTTCGGCAACCACGCTTACCGTGAACGGCACACGGCTTTTCAACCCTCAACTGAAGAGTTTCGTCTACGTGAACGACATCGCCATTGAAGTGCTCCTTGCTACTCTCCCCACAGATACTCAAGTAAAGGTGTCTCTGGCGGCGCTGGCCACGGCCCTGCCACCTCTTCCACCGAGCCCGCCGAATTATCCGGTTCGAATTCAGGTCAACGGCGCATTGAGCGTTGACTTCAAACTCTTCACATACTCATGAGCGCAATCGAAACACAGTTGGCCGAGCCCGCGGCAGTGGCTTGGTCCACGGCAAATCAGGACTACCTCAGAACGGGACTGGCTCGCCTGCGGCTGTTGCTGGAGCGCCGCATTCTCTGGCAGCGCACAGTATGGAAGCAGAGCCTCGCGAAAGAATCGCAGGGGTTTCAAGGCCTGGTCATCACTGACTCGGAAGCCGACCTGTTGCTGAATGCCAACGATCCCGCCGCTGAGGCGCACTTTTACGACCATGATGACGACGCTCGCTCCATTTCGCAAAGACTTTCCGAACCGTTGCGTTCCGTGGATGGCGAACCGCAGCCGAGTCTCTCCCCTGCTGGACTGCCAGCGCTCGAGATCGTGGCCCGTCTGTTTCGCCTGGGCCCGTTTGAGCGCGATGTGCTCCTTCTTTGTCTGGCGCCGGAAATCGATGCCGGTTTCGAACGCCTCTACGCCTACGTGCAAGACGATGTGAACCGCAAGTATCCGACCGCCAACCTCGCGGTGCAGGTGTTGGGATCGTTTCATTTCGGAGACACGGCCACGGCACGCGAGCATTTCTGGGACCGGTTCGCGCCGGAAGCGCCGCTGTGCCGCTTTCGGCTGCTGCGTGGCGAATCGACCTCCGGCGGAAGTTGGGCGCATGAGCCGCTTCGCCTGGAGCGCAGGATCGGCAGCTACCTCCTGGGCGTCAACTTTCTCGACGAACAGACGGCCTCGTTTCTGCGGGTGGTGGACGACGTGGCGCCGCTCAGCGTCGCGCAAGATGAAATCGTCCAACGGCTCGAGCACAGACTCCGCACCTGGACCGACCGTGACCGAGTGCCCGCTACCAATGTGGTAAGTCGGGAGCCGGGCGCTGCGAAGGCGATTGCCCGTCATCTTTGTTCACGCATTGGAATTGCTCTCTATGCGCTCGATCCGGCGCGGTTGCCGGCGCTGGCGGTTGAACGCGAGGCCTGTTATCGAGTGCTGGAGCGGGAATCGATGTTGCTTCCGTGCGCTTATTACATCGACGCTCCCGAAGCAGGAGGGGGCGAGGCGAACCAAACGCACGGCCAAACGTTTGGCCAATCGGCCGACAACGCACTCGAAGTAGCCCGGAGCCTACGGGCGATTCTGTTCGCGGCCAGTCCCGAACCACTAAGCGGCGAAAAATCTTTCATCACGGTTCGAGTTCCGCAAAGCGACGCGCAGGCGCAGTTCGACACATGGCAGGCCCGGCTGGGAGACCAACTGCCAGGCAACGGTACCCGAGACGCTTTCCTCGGCCGGCTCGTGCAGCAGTTCCACTTCGGCCCGCAACAGATTCATCGCGTCGTTTGCTCAGCCATCGAGGTCGCGGCGTTGCGGAATCCGGACGCTCCCACATTGGACGAGGCCGACCTCTGGCTGGCGGCACGTGGGCACGCGGTCCGCTCCATGGAAGGACTCGCCGAGAAAATCGAAGCCCGGCGCGGCTTCGACGACCTGGTCCTTCCAACGGAAGCCATGCAGCAGCTTCGTGACATTGCCTCGCAGGTCGAGCAACGCGACCGCGTCTACGAACAATGGGGATTCGGCGCGAAGTTGAGCCGCGGTCGCGGCATCGTGGCGCTCTTCGCCGGGCCCAGCGGTACGGGAAAAACCATGGCCGCCGAAGTTCTGGCTCATCGTCTCGATCTGGATCTCTACCGCATCGACCTGGCAGGGGTGATCAGCAAGTTCATCGGCGAAACGGAAAAAAATCTAAAGCGCGTCTTCGATGCCGCCGAACAAAGCGGAGCAATTCTGTTTTTCGACGAAGCCGACGCGCTCTTCGGCAAACGCAGCGAAGTGCGCGACAGCCACGACCGTTACGCCAACATCGAAATCAATTACCTGCTGCAGCGCATGGAAGACTATCGCGGCCTGGCCATTCTCGCCACCAACCGGAAGGCGTTGCTCGACCAGGCCTTCCTCAGGCGCTTGCGTTTTCTCATCGACTTCCCTTTGCCCGCGGCGTCCGACCGTCTCCGCATCTGGCGCGGCTCCTTTCCCGCCCAGGCACAACTGGAACCTCTGGACTACGAACTGCTGGGCCGCCTTGAAGTTTCCGGCGGCAGCATTACGAACATCGCCCTGAACGCCGCCTTCCTCGCCGCCAGCGAACAGACCTCGATCGGGATGAATCATGTCCTGGTGGCGGCCCGGCGGGAATATTCCAAGATAGACAAGCTGATGCTCGAATCGGAATTTGGCCGCTACTACAAAGCAGGACGCCGATGACCAGCACGCGCGTAGAAATCGGCAAACTGGTTGTGCGCGGAGGAAAATTCTCGCGCGTCGAGGGAGCAGCGCTCGGCCGCATGGTCGAAAGCCACCTGAGTCAACTCCTGTCGCAAGGCGGTCCGCCGAAATCGCGCCAGGCGGGCACAGTGCAAATCGAGGCGGGCCCGCATCATCCGCGAAGCAACGTCGCCGGGACCGTGGCGCGGGCAGTGTATCGAAGTATCAGCGGGAAAATCTGAATCGAATTTCAGCGCGCACCGACGGCATTCAAAAATCCAGTGTGAATTAGGATTGCGTTTTTTGCGGCAGATCCTAGAATGACGGAATACATAATTCGTGTCCACTGACAAGCGATGCTTGCAACTCCTCAAAGCGAAGGCCGGAAAGGCGTAGGGACAGCCGCCAAGGTTACCTCCACAGGAGTGCATAGCCGTTCCGGCAAGTCCCCGGCCCACGCCGAAAGCCGCCTGGCCCGCCTGCAGTCGACCCACGGCAATCAGCACTTGCAACGCCTGTTGGGCCGAGGAGTGCTCCAAACCAAATTGACCGTCAATCAGCCAGGAGATGTGTTCGAGCAGGAAGCAGATCGGGTTGCCGACCAGGTCATGCGCATGACGGCGACGGGTCCCCCGCCAGCGATCAGCGTCTCACGTTCGGCGGTCGGAACTGGGGCATCGCTGCGACGTTCGTGCTCTTGTGGCGGTGCCTGCGAAGACTGTCAGAGGACGTCTGACGTGGTGCACCGTGCCAGTGCATCTTCAGTCGCGGGCGGAGGGACCGCGCCGCCGGTAGTTCATGAGGTGCTACGTTCGCCCGGCCAGCCCTTAGACGTTGCCACGCGCAATTTCATGGAGCCTCGTTTTGGACGAGACCTTGGCCACGTACGAGTACACACCGGGCCCTTGGCAGCCGAATCCGCGGCATCTGTGGACGCGCTCGCTTACACAGTCGCACAGCACGTCGTCTTCGGACCGGGCCAATATTCGCCCGAAACAACGCGCGGGCGGCGCCTTCTGTCGCATGAACTCGCTCACGTGGTTCAACAGAGCGGCGATTCTTCTTCTCTTCAGCGCACCTGCGGGGAATCGGATATCGCGACCAAGGTCGGGGCTCGCGGCGGTTGTACCGACAATTTCGATAAGACGTTTCTTGCTGGTCTCCCGCTCTTCAAGTTCAATATTGGCTGTGACGAGTTCGTTCCCGGGCAAGACACAGCGCTAACCAGCTTTGTAGCCGGCTTGCCTGCGACGACGACGCTTGAGATTCACGGTTTCGCGAGTAGCGATGGCTCCAAGAGTTTCAATGAGAACCTGGGTTGTGCCAGGGCATCAGCAGCGTTCTCCTCGCTTACGACGGCTTCCCCAGGCTTCGCGGGAATCTCATCCTCGAGAATAACTGCGGTTATTAATCACGGGCCGGTTCGGGCTGGCGCAAACCCGGTCGCGAATCTTCGCAGTGTTGTGATTCGCACAACTGGAGCTCCCGGGCCTCGACCAGTTCCGCCCACGCCGCCGGCTCCCGGTTCTTTACAGACCGTCACCCTGCCTCCTCACATTCGGGGAACGGCCACGCCGGCTGCCATGGTTCCGGACCGGATTCCGCCAAGAGTGGATACGCCCGTGGATATCACCTTCGGCGGAACGCCAGATCCATCCGCTCCAGTCACGCTTTCTATCGATGGAGCAGGCGGCGGAAACGGCTCGGCCACCATCGACGGCTCCCCACAATCGTCCTTTGCTGTAAGCGGCACTCAAAGCGTGAAACTTCGCGGTGTGAGTCAAACCGCGCTGGGCAGTGCAGGCCACCTGAAACTGGTTGCAAGGCAGCATGGAACCCTGCTGGCGGAGAGCAATGGATTTTCCGTGTCATCGATTCCCCAGAACATGTCACACCCATTCGATCGTTTGCTTACCGACGCGGATTGCACATCCGTCGGGTTGGCTGCCGGGTGTGGGCTTCGTGGGATGCTTGTCGACCAGAATATGGACTCCGATAGCGGAGTTCCCGCAGATCTAGATCAGGCTCAGGAATCAGAACGCATACAAGTTCGTTTGGCGACGGGAATATTCGCGGGCGCGACTCCGAACACGGGTTGTTACGTTAGCTGTACTCCTTCTCCCCCTGATGCTAACGGTAGTGGGGGCCTCGCGGGCGCAAGCTCTTCAGGAGTATTTATGACTTCCCAGACATTCATGTTTAGAGATAACCGAACGGGTGCCTCCGAGGTACCCATGACAAGGTCCGGGTTCATAATCACACTCACGGTCGCGCCGAAGCCGGGATCGGGAATACTGGGTTTCTTTCAGGATTTCCAACTTACGACCTCCTCGATCGGGACTGCCACCAGTTCGACCGATCCAAATAAAGTTTGTCCTTCCGGGACGATAACGTCCGCGGCGGGCATCACCTCTGTCACGAAGACACAGGATCTCTGAAGGGAAACTGATAGCAGTAAGGGGCACCACATCGGAATCTCCAGCAACACGAGAAGCTGTGAGCCCTGACTGACCAATGCCGAAAGGCTCGCGTCTCAACCGATGCTCGTTCTCGTTGCACATTCCGCTTCTCATTCGCAGGGGACCAGTGGAGTCTGCTTGCAGCGCTCTGCTGGCGTGAAACCGGCTGCTGCGCCGGCCAGAAGCAGAAGCAATCAGGCCCTGCAGCGTGAAATGAGCAAGGTGGCATTGCAGCCCAAGCTAACCATCAACCAACCGGGAGACGTATTCGAGCAGGAAGCCGATCGCGTCGCCGACCGCGCGATGCGCATGACCGATCCTCAGGCAGCACCGGATGCCAACCAGGCGCCCGATGGTCAAGCGGCTCCCTCGACCGGAGCGTCCAGTTCTGTTCGAGCCTTCAGCTCGGCGCAAATCAGAACTGTGTCTGTGCCGCAAGGGGGCGCGGCGTTTCTGCAACGAGCCTGCTCCTGTGGGGGAACCTGTGACGACTGTCAGAAGAAGGCCGACGTGCTGCAACGTGCCAGTGCATCTTCGGTCGCCGGCGGAGCGACTGCGCCGCCGATCGTCCATGAAGTTCTTCAGTCCTCTGGCCAGCCCCTCGACCTCGCCACGCGTAGCTTCATGGAGCCGCGTTTCGGACGCGACTTCAGCCGGGTCCGCGTCCACACCGACGCCAAAGCCGCCGAGTCAGCCCGATCCGTCAACGCTCTCGCCTACACGGTAGGATCGAACATCGTATTCAGTGCGGGACAATATACGCCTGGATCTCCGAGCAGACGACTGCTGGCGCACGAACTGACGCATGTCATCCAGCAGTCGGGCCAGACTGGTGCAACGATTCAGCGTGCCTGCTTAGATAGCGTTCTCGAGACTCCTGGCTGCGAACCGGATCCCACCATCGCCCCTCCATCAACCAGGTTCCTTTTCAAAGTGAACTGCGATGATTTTGAAGTCCCGGGTTCTGCCCCTTTCGTGAGTGAAGAGGCACGAATGGAAGCATTCATTCGGGCGCTTGCTCCCTCAACCACAGTTAAGGTTGTGGGTTTGGCCAGTTTTGACGGGCCGGCGGATTTGAACAAGCGCCTCGCGTGCAGCCGAGCTCAAAAAGGGCAAGCGGTAATCAAGCGGTCGGCTCCTCCGGGCGTCACCGTCTCATCTGTCGATGCCAGCGTTGGGGGCCTGGCTACGGCGCATGACCCAAAGATGAGAGCCGTGGGCGTGACTGTGTCGACACCAACTCCCAAGGTCTGCCCGCCCTGCCCGGAGGACCCTCGGACCGAGGGCTGCCCACCGTGCCTGCCAACGCCCAAGAAAAGCATATGCGGGCCCGACATCACCACTTCCCTCACCACCATGCTGGGCACGGTCGAGCCTTGGTTCAAGGGACTGACGGGTTTTCAGCAGGACAGAAGCTGCATGGGGCTGGGCCCTGCCGGTTTCCTTGTCGGTGTCAATCCGGCCATGGCCTGGGACACCCGGGAACTGTTTCTGCCGGACACCGGTTGGTTGGATTCATACTTCCTGTCGAGTAGTTGCGGTTCACCCAGGGATCCGGGGTGCCCATCAGATGCCACACGCCATTTATGCGAAACACCTGGCAGTTGCGGTAATTCCGTAGTCGTCGACGGTAAGTGCATGCTGGCGGGCACGGCCAATTATGCGCTCTTCGGGAAGATGTGCCGGCTTTGCCACGACTACACCGGGCGATGGAACCGCTGGGACATGAGGGCGATCATCGGGGTGTGGAAGACGATCGACTGGGACGATTCAACACCGCCCAAGGAAGTGGCGTCGGCAGCCTACGACGGGACGTTCCCGGCCGTACCTGCTGCGGCGGAGAACCGCGGGACATGCACCGACCGCTGCGGCCGGACCCACGGTGGCGCCTTCGACTTCATCTGGGAGCCGTACAAGCCCCGGTGATGCCCCTGAACTCGAATATAGCCAGAGTGACAAAAGGAAGAACGTGAGTCATGCCTCTGATTTTCCGCGCAGTCCAAAATTGCTGAAGGGCGGCCTGGCAATGTACCTAGGAGGAATTTGAGGATCAATGGTTAATTCCAGTTACTGTTGCGTCGAGAAAGGGCGATGCGGAACTGGCTCTCAAGACCAGACGCCTGCTTTGCGGCGGAGTAAGTCACCGTTCCTTTCTGCACCTTCGGCCAGCAATGAAGCTGTCCAGCGCATGATGAAAGAAGACCTTGGCACCACGGCTACTCTCAGGCGCGACGAAGACAAACCGAATCCAACGGCGGGTCACCGCAGAGTCCGCCCAAGCCAGCGCCTCCGGCATGTGTGCCAGCATTCAAGTCACTGAAGGCAACCAAAAGCAGCGATGTCGGTGTGCACACCACTGACAAAGGGTGTGAGCTGATGCTAGGCGATCCTACTAAGAAAAAGGAAAAGGCCATGGGATGGACATCAACGCGACGGTGGAAGTGCCGAAGTCTTGCAGCGGAAAACTGCAATACGTACAGCTTACGGACATGTGTCGTCAGATACCCATATCACCCGACATGAATGTGCTTAAGAGAAGCAAAGGCTTTGAACTGGATTTCAATGATCCAATTGAAGAAAAAGCGGTAAGTGCCGCAGGCAAGGTCGATTTCCACACGGATGACAGTCCTGGACAGCCGGTTCTGGGTGGTTCAACTAAAGTGAACGACAGGTTTAGGACGTGGCTACTGTGGAAACCACACCCACCGGATGCCGCTCGGGTCCCACTCGCGATCGTGGAATGGCATTGGACAGCGGAGGCGAAGAAAACTGGGGAAGGAGATTGCGAGAAGGGCTGGAAAGTAGTAAGTGCAGACGCCAAGGGCGGAACGGGAAAGAGCACTAATGACTTGCCAACCTGGACCAAGGTGGCGCAGTCTATCGAACCGGAAAAAACGAAGGAAGGATGCTAAGGCACCACTAAGACCTTAACCACGTCATGGCCTCTGATTTCCCACGTAGCCCGAAATTGCTGAAAGGCGGTTTGGTGGTCTACGCCTCGCAGGCGCCTGGACCTCCGCCACAGGTCATCATCTTTCAGTACAACCCGGAGCAGATGAGCCGCAGCCTAGCCATGAGGGCGGCGCCACGCGATCCGGGCAATGTGGGCTCGGCGCGGGAAGATGTTTTGCGCGTGCTGGGACCGCCGGTCGAGACCATCAATCTCTCGGTGGAACTCGATGCCGCCGACCAACTCGCTGAGCCCGACAAAAATCCGGACACGGTCCAGAATGGCCTGCATCCGACGCTTGCGGTCCTCGAAATGCTGCTCTATCCGACCACCGAAAAGGCGCAGCAGATGCTCGATCTGGCGCAGGAAGGCCAGGTGCAGGTGTGTCCGGCCGATACCCCGCTGGTGCTGCTGGTGTGGGGGAAGTCGCGGGTCGTTCCCGTTCTGCTGACCAGTTTCTCCATCACCGAACAGGCCTTCGATCCGAACCTCAACCCGCTCCAGGCCAAGGTCGACCTGGGTATGCGCATTCTCACTTACATGGAACTCAAACAAGGAACGGTCGGCTATATGGCTTTCCTGGCCTACCAGCGTCAAAAGGAAATGCTGGCCGCGAAGTATCAGCCACTCGGCGATCCCAGCCGCTTCCTGGGACTGTTGCCGTTGTGAAGTAAAGCGAGGACTCATGTTCTTCAAAGGCAGCCGTTACGAAAAAGTCGGCGCTAACCAGATCACCGACTCCACGGGACGTGTGATCGTCTACAAGAAAATCCGCTTTATTCCTCCCACGCCGGGGATGGTGGGATACACGGTGAAGCAAGCAGACCGTCTCGATCTGGTGGCCAACCTTTCTTTCCGCGACGCACAGCGGTTCTGGCGCATCTGTGACGCGAACGATGCCATGTGGCCGGACGATCTCCTGCTGATCGGCAAAACACTGGAGATTCCGTCGTCGGAGGGTTGAGGATGGCGCAGGTTGCCTACACCTTATACATCGACGACGCGCCGGCGCCGGCGGAATTGATCGACGTGATTCAGCGGCTGGAAGTGGAAGACCACGCTGACATGGCCGACATGGTGCGCTTGACCGTGGCCATCGCCATTCGCGACGGCTGCGGCTCCTGGAACGTCGTCGACCAGAACACTTTTCAGCGGCTCACCAAGCTGCGGATCAGCGTGAACGTGGGCAGCGGAAAAACCGAACCGCTGATCGAAGCCTACGTGATTCAGACGAGCGCCGATTTCGCCAACCAGCCGGGCCAATCGGTGCTGAACGTGGTCGCCATGGAGCCGACGGTCAAGATGAACCTGAAGGAAACGGTCCGCGCCTGGCCTAATAGGACCGATAGCGCGATTGCGGAAGAAATCTTCACCGGCTCCGACTACCAGTTCGGCGCCGATATCGATTCCACCCAACCAACACGCGACGAAGACGATCACACCGAAATGCAGCGCGGAACCGACATCCAGTTTCTCCAGTCACTGGCCCAGCGCAACGGCTTCGAATGTTACGTCGAGCTGAATCCGGAGTCGGGAATCGTCGAAGGTCATTTCCATAAACCCCGGCTGCAGCAATCGCCGCAGGGCGTGCTCACCGTCAACATGGGCGACGCGACTAACGTGAACTCCTTCCAGGCCAACTTTGACATGCTGCAGGCGACGACGGCGAAGGCCGCGAACGTGGATGTCCATTCGTCGGATCAGCAGTCGACCGACTCCGACAGCGCCGAGGATAAATCGTTGGGCAGCGCGAGCACAGTACCGGGCGACAATCCGCGACAGGTTCTAATGAGTGGCACTGGGTTGACCGATACCGGAGAACTGCAAACCGCAGCGCAAGCGGAAGTCGATCGCTCCGCCTTCGCCATCACGGCGGAAGGCGAAGTGAACACGGTGGCCTACGGCGACGTCCTGCGCGCGAAACGGCCAGTGCTGGTGCGCGGCGCTGGAAAGCAATTCAGCGGACTTTATTACGTGCAGCGCGTCACGCACACTTTTACCGGAGACGGCTACACGCAACACTTCAGTCTAAAACGCAACGCTTCGGGCCTCACCGGGCAAGAGAATTTCGTACAGGACGGCGCGCTGCCTTCTTAGCTGTCCGCAATATTTCAACATCCCAAGAAAGCGACTATGTCGACGGCTACCCAAATTTCACCCTCGACCGGAACACGGCACTACGGCAAGTACCGGGGCCTTGTCACCGATAACCAAGACCCGAAAAACCTGGCACGAATTCGCGCCAGCGTTCCGGAAGTTCTCCAGGACGTTGACACCGGATGGGCCCTTCCGAGTTCACCTTACTCGGGCGACGGCAGCGGATTCTTCCGAGTCCCCGCCAAGGGCGCCGGGGTCTGGATTGAATTCGAGGCCGGAGATCCGTCGCGTCCCATCTGGACCGGTTGCTGGTGGGCCGACGGGAAACTGCCGCAAGACCAGGATGGGAACTCGGCCACGACGGACTTTTCGATTCTGCGCAGCGAAGGCGGATTGATGGTCGTGCTGAACGATTCCGGCCCGACTATTTCAGTGAGCGACAAGAACGGCAGCAACCTGGTGAAGATCGACGTCTCGCAAGGCCAGATCACCGTCGAAGCCTCAACCAAGGTCGTGGTCAACGCCACGCAAATCGAGTTGGTGGATGGCGCGTCGCATCCGTTGGTCTTTGGAGACAGCCTCCTCGAGTATCTCAACCAGTTGGTGACGCTGTTCAACACCCACATGCATCCGGGAGAGCTAGCCATAGGCATTTTGCCGGTCACGCCGGCGCCGCCGGTTCCGCCGTTCACCCCGGCCACTCCCGATCTGCTATCGCTTCAGGTAAAAACCGGCTAGACAGTTTGCTGAAAAGCACTGTTTTTGGGTGGCGCAGCGGTTTACCGCTGCGATAAGCGGGTTATTTCGAGTGGGGCTTCAGCCCCTGCGGTATACCGCGACTCTTCAGCGAAACTATAAGGAGAACCGCATGCCCGGTGGGAACCAGTTGTACGGCGGCAGGCTCGCCGATTTCGATTCCACAGACAACATGGCGAAAGAAATCGAGAACGCATATAAGGTAGTCCGCCAGAGCGCCGGAATCACCAACGACTTGCCGAGCGGCGCCCGCGCCCAAGACATGCGGATGATGTTCATCGCCATCGCCACCGGGGTGATCAATCATCTCAAGAACAATCCAGCCGCCTTCGCCGTGGAGGTCAACGGCGATCTGGTCAATCAGGTGAATGGCAATCTGCTCACGTCCGACGGCAACGTGACTGCGGTCAGCGTCACTCCCTAAGGCCACAACGCATGGCGGACTATCTCGATTTTCCATTCGACTTTGACGGCGCTGGGCGCGCCGCCCGCACCACGCCCGACGATCACGTGCGCGACATGATTTACCAGTTGTTGTTCACCAATCCCGGAGAGCGCGTCGACCTGCCCGACTTCGGTTGCGGCCTGTTGCAGATGGTGTTCCGACCAAACAGCGAGGCGCTCGCCGCAGCCACGCAACTCCTGGTTCAAGGCGCGCTGCAACAGTGGCTGGGCGACGTGATCGCCGTGCAGCAACTCGAAGTCAGCAGCCAAGATGAGCGCCTCACTATCGATCTCGTGTACATCCGCCGCGACAGCGGACAGCAAGTCCAGGCGCAGTTTGTCTCTCCCCGGGGCGGTCAATAACCACACCTTCCGGCAAAAGCGATGACTTTCCAAACTACAATTTGTGACCGCGCGAACCGCCGTATTCTGATCGAGCAGGATACCCAGATCAACGGCATCGACTACGTGGAAATCGTCACCTCGCCCGCTGCTGATGACGAACGGATCCTGCAGGTCTACTTCATTCCCAAGGACCCGGCCACCAATCCGGCGGGCGCGGCCAACCTCACCATTCTGCTGAACAAGCTCGCGACCGCTCCTCAGGAAGTGACGATTCTCGGCGGAGTTCGCGTTCAGAACATTAAAGTCTTGAGCGTCGCCTTCGCCGGCGACCACATCGAAGTGCGCGTGAGCGCGCCTGGAGACTTCTCCGACTACACGCTCTTAATCCAGGATCCCGTTGTCGATCTTTTCTATGGGCAAGTGCAGTTCAATTTTAAAGCGGGCTGTCCCTCACGATTCGACTGTCGCGCGGAGCAGATTTGTCCACCGCCGTTTTTCGCCGAGCCCGACATCGACTACATGGCGAAAGACTACGCGAGTTTTCGCCAGGCTCTGCTCGACCTGATCCCCGTCTTCAAACCTTCCTGGACTGAGCGCCACGAAGCCGACATCGGAATGATGTTGTTGGAACTGATGGCCTACGTCGGCGACCAGCTCAGCGACTACCAGGACAACGTCAGCAACGAGCTGTATCTCGGAAGCGCCCGTCAGCGTATCTCGGTGCGGCGGCTCGCGCGACTCGTCGACTATCAGATGCACGACGGCGCGAGCGCCCGCACTTTCATACAATTCCAGCTCGCCGCAGCCAGCACTGGATTCGTCCCCGCGGGCAGCCAGATTCTCACCAGAATCAATGTCCCGGTGAACGAAAAACTTCCTCCGCATGGCCCCGCTTTCTCCGCCGCCGATGCGGACACTGCCCGCACCGCCGCCGACGCCATCTTCGAAACCATCGCGGATGTCCAACTGGCCGCGCAGCTCAACTCCATCGACATTTACACCTGGGGCAACGCGCAGTGCTGCCTGCCGAGCGGCACCATTTCTGTATGTCTGGTCGGCGACCTTGCTGCGACTCTGCCGACCGACACGTGGAAGTTGCGGCCCGGTGATTTTCTTTTGTTCGAGGAAGTTCTCGGACCGGTAACAGGTCTGGCAGCGGACGCCGATCCTAAGCACCGGCAAATCGTTCGGCTGACCGCGGTGGAAACAGCAACTGATCCGCTCGAACCCGACCCGGTCACTCACGTTCGCCCCACCGCTCTGACCAAAGTAAGCTGGGCTCCGCAAGACGCACTGAGGTTCCCGCTTTGCCTCTCCGTAATGCTGGCGGACAACGCACTCGTCAGCGGAGTCTCGGTCGCGCGCGGCAATCTCTCCCTGGCCGACCACGGACAAACCGTCAGCCAGTGGTTTCCAGGAGATCCCGCCGATCCCCTCGTACCCGGCATCATTACCGGCCCGCGTGCATTTCGATTCCTGTTGCAGCAAGGCCCGCTCAGTTTTCGCATCCCCAGCATTAACGCCGATGGCAGCGTGAAGACGGTCGCGGACCTTCTGCTCACTGACCCCAACACCGCAAATCCGCAGGTCACGCAACTCGACGTGCATACCGACACACAGATTTTTGCGGGCTGGACCGAAGTCCCCACGCTGCTGGAAAGTCATGCGCAGGACACCGATTTCACCGTCGAGACCGAGAATGACGGCCGCGCGCTGATCCGCTTCGGCGATGGCGAGTACGGACTCGATCCGCCCGACGGCTCTCACATCTTCGTTATCTATCGGGTCGGCGTAGGCGCCAACGCCAACGTCGGCGCCGATTCGCTGGTCCACATCATCAACCCCGGCACCGTCGTCGGGTTTCCTTCGCTGGTGGCCGTTCGCAATCCGCTGCCGGCCTGGGGAGGCATCGATCCGCAACCTCCCGAGCAAGTGAAACTGCTGGCGCCGGAAGCGTTCCGCGCCGTGCAGTATCGCGCCGTCACCGAAGCCGACTACGCCAACGCCGCCGAGCGCTGGCCCGAAGTCTCGCAGGCCGTGGCCACTTTCCGCTGGACTGGAAGCTGGTACACGGTGTTCATCACCATCGACCCGGTCGGAAGAAACGACGTGCCCGACGACCTCCGGCAACGGGTTGCTACCTGGGTGACGTCATTCACGCAAGCCGGCTATGACCTGGAAATCAACGCGCCTATATTTGTGCCCCTGGATCTGGTCATCGACATTTGCGTGGATTCCTATCACTTCCGCGCTGATGTCGAACTGGCGGTACTGAACGCTCTCAGCAACCACTTGTTGCCTGACGGCAGCCGCGGATTCTTCTTCCCCGACAATCTCTCTTTTGGCCAGCCCCTCTATCTGAGCCAGCTCTACGCCGCCATCATGGCCGTCGAGGGCGTGGACTCCGCTTCCGTCACGCAGTTTCACCGCTGGGGCAAACTTCCCGCCAATGAACTGCAGCTGGGCTATATCGCGACGGATCGTCTCGAGATTCTTCGCCTCGACAACGATCCTAACTTTCCAGAGAACGGCGCGCTTCGGCTGAACATAGGCGGTGGCAAATGAGTCTGGACCAGATGCAGGCTTCGAACACCTGCGGCTGCTGCGAGCCGGAGATTTCTCCGACTCCGCAGGTCATCGAAAACCGTCCCGGGCTTTCGAGCATCCGCTATCGCGTCGGAACCTACGGCAGTTTTCTGGAGGCGATGACCGAGCAGATCGCAAGCGCGCCGGAACTGCGCGAGCGTTGGCTGACCCGTTCCACCGACGATTTCGATATCGCCCTGCTCGCCATGTGGGCCTACGTAGCCGACATCCTTACTTTCTATCAGGAACGCATAGCCAACGAAGCGTATCTGCGCACGGCCTTGCTGCAGGAGTCCGTCAACGCGCTGGCCGCACTGCTGGATTACAAACCCGCGCCCGGATCGGCGGCGGAAGCAGATCTTGCTTTCTTCCTCGATCAAACCAAGAAGCTGACGATCCCGGTCGGGCTCCGCGTGCAAAGCGTCCCCGGACAAAATGAGAAGCCGCAGAAATTCGAAACCTTCGACAGCATCCCCGCCGATGCCGCGCTGAACCAGTTACAGATTTTCCCTCAGCCCACTGTCTATCAGCCTTTTGCCCTGGGCAGTTCCCAGGGAATCCTTCTCTCCGATCCCAAGGGGCTTGCTCCGAGAGTGAAGCTCGCCATCTTTAATGAGTTGCGCGCGGAGTTGAAAGCGGTGACTGGCCTTTCGCTCCACAACACACAGCAGGTGCTCGGTTGGACCCCGGCCATCCAGTCTTCGGACTTCGACACCTTTATCACCCTGACCGCCGTGTACGCCAACGAATTCCGGCTCTTCGGCTACAACGCTCCCAGCAGCTACGTGCAAACCGCTCTCGACACCGACGCACCCGGAGGAATTGGCTTCACGCTGGTCAACGCGCCCTACGACACTTCGCAGTTGGCCCCTCCTCCCGGAAACCGGCTCGCTCTCGATGCGCACTATAAGGACCTGAAAGCGGGAGGGCTGGTTCTCATTGCGCAAGCAGGGTCCAGTGCGAATCCGTCCGATTCTTTCGCGCGGCTGGCCGCGGTCACCAACGTCTCCGCTGAACAAGCCGTGTACGGTCCGCTTCAGGGCACGGTGACGTGGCTCACTCTCGGCCTCGGCGTCGCTCAGCCCCCCGTCGTGGTTCTCGACTCAATCGGCCAGCTCAACGCATTCGTCGTGGGCGATGACGGCGCTCTCTGGACAATCTCCCAGATCGGCGCCGGCGGCAATTGGGGAACATGGCGATCGCTAGGAGGACAGATTGACCTGCTTGCCGTCGGCACGAATCAGGATGGACGCCTCGAAGTCTTCGCCCGCGGCGCCACCGACAAAGCGCTTTGGCACATCTGGCAAACATCGCCCAGCGGCCCGTGGAGCGGTTGGTCCTGGCTGGGCGGGCAGATCGACTTGCTGGCGGTCGGCTCCAATCAGGATGGACGCCTCGAAGTCTTCGCCCGCGGCAGCGCCGACCTCGCCCTGTGGCACATCTGGCAAACCGCGCCCAATAACGGCTGGAGCGGCTGGGACTCGCTTGGCGGCGGGATCGATCTGCTCTCAGTCAACTCCAATCAGGATGGCCGCCTCGAAGTTTTCGTGCGCGGCACCGATCACGCTCTTTGGCACATCTGGCAGACCGCAGCCAACAACGGCTGGAGTCCTTGGTCCTCGCTCGGCGGGCAGATTGATCTCCTCTCCGTCGGCTCGAATCAGGATGGACGCCTGGAAGTTTTCGCACGTGGCACCGACCTCGCCCTCTGGCACATCTGGCAAACCACGCCCAACAAAGGCTGGGGCGGCTGGGCCTCCCTGGGTGGGCAAATCGATCTGCTCTCCGTCAACTCGAATCAGGATGGGCGCATCGAGGTATTCGCGCGCGGCACCGACCAGGCTCTATGGCACATTTGGCAGCTCGCGCCCAACAATGGCTGGGGCAGTTGGGACTCCCTGGGCGGGCAGATTGACATGCTCTACGCCAGCAAAAATCTGGACGGTCGTCTGGAAGTTTTCGTGCGCGGCACCGATCAGGCTCTGTGGCACCGCTGGCAGGTCGCGCCCAATAACGGCTGGAACGGCGGCTGGGTCTCACGCGGTCTTCCCACGTGGACTGTGTCAAACGACAGCCGCGGCCGCGTCACCGTGTACGACGTATCGCGCCTGCTACAGTTCTCGCCCTTCGAGTACCGAGACTCCATCAGCGGTACCACGTTGTTCGTGCCGCTGGCGGCGCTCCCCGGCATGGATGTCAAGCGTTCCATAATTCTTGACGATGCCTCCGCCAACCCGCAGACAGTGGTCACGCAGTCCGTTCAACCGTTCGATACCAACGCGGACGGCCTGCCCGACCACTGGCAAATTTCTTTCACGCCCGATCTGGCGCGCAGCCTCTCGACCGCTAGCGCCACGCTCTACGGCAACGTTTGCGCCTCCACTCACGGACAGACTATTGCAAAGGAAGTGCTGGGCGATGGAGATGCATCCACGACGTTCCAGACTTTCCAGCTGCAGAAGTCTCCTGTCACGTTTGTTCACCAGGCGGGCGCACCGCACGGCGTGGCCGACACGTTGCAGATTCAGATCGCCGGAGTTTTCTGGAAGGAAGTGCAGGACTTTTTCGGACGCGCACCCACGGACCGCATTTTCATGACCTCGCAGGACGCCAAAGGCATGATCGTCCAGTTCGGGGACGGCGTCACCGGAGGCCGCTTGCCCACCGGCCGCGGCAACGTGGTCGCAACTTATCGCCAGGGAATCGGCCTTGCCGGAAATGTTGCGTCCGGCGCGCTGCGCACTCTGCTCGACCGCCCCGTGGGACTCAGGAGCGTGCGCAATCCCGGAGCGGCCGGTGGCGGCGCCGATCCCGAGTCCCTCGATCAGACGCGCGGCAACGCTCCCAACACCGTGCGCACCTTCGGACGCATCGTTTCGCTCGAAGACTTCGAAGACGCCGCGCGCGAATTCGCAGGTGTCGCCAAGGCTCATGCCTGGTCGGCCTGGAGCGGGGAAGAACAAGTTGTATATCTCACCGTCGCCGGAGACAACGGTGCCCTCATCACCGGGAACACCTACGACGAACTGTTTGCCGACCTGAACGCCCGGCGCGATCCCAACCGCTCGCTGACGATCCGGACTTACATTCCGATCTTCATCAAAATCACCGCCCTCGTTTTTGTCAGTCCCGACCACGTTTCCGATGACGTAGTTGCGGCGGTGCAGGCCGCCGTCGTCCAATACTTCTCGTTTGCAAACCGCCAATTCGGCCAGCCCGTTCACCTCAGCGACGTCTATAGCGTGATTCAGGGGGTGGACGGTGTAACCGGCGCCGACATCACCGCGCTGCAATTCAAGTATCCCGCCGACGCCGCTTCGCACGGCGCCAGCGTCGATCCGGTCCAGGTTCATTTGCGCATCGACGATGCCGAACTCGCGCAACTGGAGACCCCCGGCACAGATTCCGTCATCACCGCAGGACAGGTGCAATCGTGAATACGACAAATTCACTCGATCTGTACTCGCTGCTTCCGGCCATTTATCGCATCCGCGACGCCGAGCGCGGTTATCCTCTGCGCGCGTTCCTGGGACTGGTCTCCGGGCAGGCGCAACTGCTCAAAGCCGATATCGACGGCCTCTGGGACGATCTCTTCATCGAAACCTGCGCCGGCTGGGTCATTCCCTATATCGGCGACCTAGTTGCCAACAATCCGCTGCCCGAAGGAGTTGTTCGCCGCCGCGCCGATGTGGCCCACACCATTTACTACCGCCGCCGCAAAGGCACCCTGACCATGCTCGAACAAATGGCCCGCGACGTCACCGGATGGGACGCCCATGCCGTCGCCTTCTTCGAGCAACTCGGCTGGACGCAGAACCTGAACCACCTGCGCTTCCGCATGGACAACTCGACCGATGCATTCGATCCCTACGCCTCCGACCGCGTAGGCACCGCGCTGCTGCGCGACATGGACGCCATGGACCGCCTCGACGGCGCCTTCGACTCCACTACCCATACCGTCGACGTGCGTCCTCCAGATCAGGTCACCGGCTGGTACAACATCCGCAATATCGGGTTTTTTCTCTGGAGACTGCAATATTTCCTAATGCGCGAGGTGACGCCGCGCAAGTCGCCCACTTACGCCGACGGTTTCTACTTCAGTTCCATCGGAAATCCCGCGCCGCTGTTCACCAGCCCCGTGCCTCCGCCTCTGGGAAGCCAGTTCGTGACCGAAACCCAGGTGCAGTCGCCCGTTCGCAAGGTGGCGTTTTACTTCCATCCCGAGAACTACTATCTGCAGTCCGAAATTCTTCATCCCAATTTTTATCTCGATCATCCTTTAGCGTCGAAAAGCATCGCCATTTATCACGGAAAACAGGCGCTCGAAACGAATCTGATTTCGACTAAAATCGTATGCGGGGACCTCAGCAACTGGACGCCACCGGCAAGCGGCGAGGTGGCAATTGACGTTGCCCTCGGCCGTCTCGCCTTTGCTCCCGGAGAAACACCGGCCGACGGCGTTGTCGTCACGTCCGCCTACGGATTCAGCGGCACCCTCGGAGGCGGCCCCTATGATCGCCGCTCGGTCCTGCCTACCGCCGGAGGCCCCGGCCCCGCCATTCCCAACACGGTGGCCGATCCCCTGTCGCTGGGTGCGCTGATTCGCGTGCCTTCCGCTGGAATCAACTCCATCACTTCGGCAATTGCCGCGTGGAATCCGGCCGTTACTCCGCGTGCCGTAATCCAGATCGACGACAACCGCACCTACGTGGAAGATCTCGCCATCGCGTATCCCGTCGTGCCTCCGCCTCCCGGCGCGCCCAGTCCAGAACTGGTGATTCAGGCAGGCAATCTACTGCGCCCCACGCTCATCGGCAACATCACAGTCACGGGAGGCACCGGCGCGGAGGAGTTCGTCCTCAACGGACTCCTGATGAGCGGGCAACTTCACGTACAAGGCAACCTTGGGCTGATCGAAATTGTGCACAGTACTCTGGTTCCCGGCCTCGCAATCGACGAACAAGGCCAGCCGACTCGGCCGGACGCGCCCAGCGTACTGGCCGATCCGCCCGCCGACGCTCTCCAACTTCTCATCGACCACAGCATCACCGGCGCTCTCCGCCTGCCCGAAGAAATGCCCGGCCTGTTTGTGCGCGACAGCATCATCGATTCTCCTGCGGGAGGGAACGTGGCCGATTTCGTCCCAGCCGTGATCTCGGGCAGCCTTTCATCGTTCCCCGCGCTGAGCTCTCCCACTCCGACCGTAAACGTGACGATCGGTGATGAAGGGCCGTATCCCGCCGTCTTCACAAGCCCCACCGTGCCTACCTCGCTAACCGACGCTCGCGATTCGCTCCAGGCCGCGATCCGGGCCGCGCACACCACCATTCCGTTCACTGCCGCACGCGTGCTTTCGGCCAACAAGCGGCTTATCGTGTTACCCGGATCTGATGAGGAAGTGGTAATCGAATCCGCGGACGGCGATCCCACGGCCGCGGAGCTTCGCCTCGACCTCTCTTCCGCGCGCCAAACCTCTGCGGTCGTTGGGGGCTCGCTCCCCGCGACTTTCACACTCGCTTCCGCGGCGCCCGCCGTGAGTGTAGCCCTCGGCACGGACGCACCTCAGACCGCAAGCCTCCTTGGCGCGCCCGGCACGCCAGCGCAAGCGCGGGACAGTTTGCAAGCCGCCATCCGTGCCGCTGGAGCCATACCCGGTTACACGGGCGCCGTCGTCACCAATCTCGACACCCAGTTGGTCGCCATTTCAGGCGATGGCGCCGCCCCCATCGTCTTCGGAGCAGCACCCGCCGACTCGACCACCATCGTCCAACTGCAATTGACCTCGCGCCGTTCCGCCATCGCCGCCGATGCCGCTGGTGACGCGCCGGGACCTCCCACGACCCTGCTGCGAACCACAATCTTCGGCGAGGTTCACGTGCAGCAATTGCCGCTCGCCTCGGAAGTCATCTTTACCGCAGTGGTGCGGTCGCAGCGCCGGCAGAATGGTTGCGTCCGTTTCAGCTTCGTGCCTGAGGGATCGGTGACTCCCCGGCGCTATCGCTGCCAGCCGGATTTCGAAATTCTCCAGCGCACCCAGCAGGCAGAGCAGGATGCGGCCCTCCTTGGCGTAACACCTTCCAATGCCGATCGCGACGCCATTCGCGACGAGGTGCGGAGCTGGCTGAAGCCTTCCTTCACCGACCTTCATTACGGTCTCCCCGCTTACAGCCAGCTTTCCACGTCGTGCCCGCTGCAGATTCTAACGGGAGCGGCCAACGAGTCGGAGATGGGAGCTTTCTGCTTCCTGCAACAGCCGCAGCGCGCAGAGAGCCTGCGCGTACGGCTCATTGAATATCTTCCCTTCGGGCTTCAGCCCGGTTTGATCTACGTCTCTTAGTTCCTTAAGGAGGAACCCGATCATGGGCGGCGACTATACCCGATGGACTTTTGATCCCGAAAAAGACTATTCCGAGGTGTTCAAGCAGCAGGGGCGCGTCGACCTCGACGCCGACTGGAACGAGTTTGTCGAAATGATCTACCGCCGCTGGCGCGCGGAAACCGTAGACATCATCGGCCGCGCCGTCGTGCCGGACTCCACTCCCAATGCGTTCTTCATCACGCCCGTCGGAACGAGCTTCAACATCGGCATCGGCCGCATGTACGTCGACGGCTTGCTCGCCGAATGTCACGGCCTGCAGCCGGTTGTTTTCGACCCGATCCTCGGCGAACTGGATGGAACGCTGCCCGTCCCCTTCAACGCACAGCCCTACTATCCCAACCCCATTCCTCCACCCACTCCGGGGCCTGCGGTTGACCTGGTCTATCTCGACGTGTGGCAACGCGAAATAATCGCTCTTCAGGATCCCCACATTCGCGAAAAAGCTCTCGGCGGTCCCGACACCACGACCCGGATGCAGACCGTGTGGCAGGTGAAGATCCTGCCCAACACCGGCGCACACGCCTGCGACGATGACATTGCCGCCTGGGACACGCTGGTCGCGCCCTCCGCCGGACGCCTCACCACGTCGACGGTTGTGCCCGCACCCAGTCCAGACCCCTGCATCCTCTCGCCCACCGGCGGATACCGCGGCCTGGAAAATCGGTTGTATCGCGTGGAAGTGCACACCGCCGGAACCGTCGGCGGAGCGAATTCCGCCACCTTCAAGTGGTCCCGTGACAACGGCTCGGTAGTTTCAGGGGTGAACGCGATTTCGCCGAGCGGGCCCAACTCCGCCGTGACTCTCACCAGCCTGGGCCGCGATCAGGTCCTCCGCTTCAAGTCCGGAGACTGGGTCGAAATCCTCGACGATCACACCGAATTTTCCGAGAACGATTTTGACGGCACCAACTTCGTCGGCAAGCCCGGCTTCCTCACCCAGATCATCACCACTCCCGATGAAGCCCACCGCATCATCACCGTCTTTCCCGCAATACCCGGAGGTTTCGATCCCACCGACCCAGCGCGTCTCACTCGTGCGCGGCGATGGGACCAGCGCTTCACCGGCGCGGGCAGCGACGTCGACCCCGGCACCGGACTCATCAAAGCAAGCGCCGGCCCGCTCGACATCGAAGACGGCATTCAGGTTTCGTTCAGCGACGACCCGGCCGGTGGTCTGCTCCATGTCGGCGACTACTGGCTGTTTGCCGCGCGCACCGCCGATGGCAGCGTCGAGGTCTTGCAGAAGGCCCCTCCCAATGGCATTCTCCACCACTATGCTCGTCTTGGCTTCATGACCTGGGTGGCGGGCGGCAGCGGGACATTTCAGGATTGCCGCCATCACTGGCCGCCCACCTGCGGCGATTGCAATGGCGCCTGCACAGTGACGGTCGGTGATGGGATCAACAGTCACGGACAGTTCATCAACGACATTCAAGCAGCCATCGATTCGCTGGGAGACGCCGGAGGAATCGTGTGCCTGGGCCGTGGAGTTTTCATGGTTCCCGATACCATCCAGATCAATGGCCCCAGAAAGAACGTCACTGTGCGAGGAATGGGCTGGGCCACGCGATTGATCTTTGCTCCCGATCCGCTCGCCGGATCCCGGGCGCTCTTCGATATCGAGGGCAACAGCCACGTCACCCTCGAGTCGTTCTTCGCCGTGGCTGCTGGCGCCCAAACCATGGTGCGATTTTCCGATTCGCAATTCTGCGTGGTCCGTGACACCGCGCTGGTGAATTTGAATATCTCCCCAGCCACCGGCAGCGCCTTCCTCAATTCCGAAGTACTCAGCGGACGCGCCATCGAACTGGCCGGCTCCTGCGTGGATTGCGAAATTGAAAACAACTTGATCCTGGCGGCGAAAGGTATCATCTCGGTCGCAGGCGAAAGCGCCTCAACCGGCGTCGGAGCTGTCAGCGGTGCTGTCACCGACGCCACCGGGGCTGTAATTTCCGCGGCAACCGTAACCCTCACCAAGCCGGACGGAACCACGCAAACCGCCACCACCGATGCGGCCGGCAAGTTTTCCTTAACTTCCTTGCCTGCCGGAACCTATACGGTCGCGGCCACTTCCGGCGCCTTGTCTTTACAACAGACCGTCGCCGTCGTGGCCAATTCCACGGTAGACATCAATCTTCAACTCACAGCAGCCGCCGCGGGCGGCAGGGTTGCAGCGACAACCACCACTACCGTCGCAGGTGTGTCACTGGCGCAATTTAACATCAACGACATTAAAATTCGCGACAACCGCTTTCTCGCTCCCCAGGTTTCCATCTTTTTGGTTCGCACGCAAGATTGTGACATCGTCAGCAACCAATTTTTTGGCTTGAGCAAAGAGGCGCTCGCGGAACTGCACCGCTTTACCGTCGCACCCGGCCTCACTCGAGACACCATCGACAACCTCCAGCAGGCCGTACTCTCCACCTTCACCGGATCCTCCCTTACCCAATTCCAAGCGGTCTCCATCGTCATCCTGTTCGGCACGCGAATAACGATTGCGAAAAACGTGATGACCAGCCTGGTCGGCGTCTTGTCCCTCTTCCTGATCGAGGCCCGCGTTGAGAACAACCAGATACTCGCCTTCGGTGCCTTCATCGTTCTAAATGGATTGTCCATTCGACTCTCCGGCAACTTTATTGCGGGACTATTGGCTGGTTGGCTCCAGGCAGGTTTTTTACTCGACTTTGAATCCGACTCCAATCTCTGGATTGGCGCTCTGGGCCTGCTATTTCTTCCCTTTCCCATCTTCCAGAAGTATTACGGCACATTGTTCGGCGTGGCCCTGCAAAGCGGAGGCTTTGCCACTTCCGGCGAAACTGTCACCCGGAATGTCAGCGACGCCGTCATCAGTACCGGAGGCGCAGCTCTGGAAGGAATCGGTCTGGTCGGCGTCGTCAAGATTCACGACGAAGACTTTCTTTGCTTCGAAGAAGGGATCGCTGCATTCCCCGGAGTTCTCACCGGAGACATTTCCATCTTCGACAACTCGTTCCAAGTGTTTCAGAAGGTGGGAATTTCCTGGAACACTCCGGTGCAATCCAGCGCTGTCGCCAGGTTCTTGCTGCCCATCCATCTCATCGAACGCAATACCTTCAGCGGCGGGGGAATCGCGATTTCATGCAGCTGCCTTGATGGAGTGGTTCTCGGCAACACCATCCGCTGCCCTGACCTCGCAATCTCCCTCGCGTGTCAAACGAGTTTGGTGCAAAGCAACACCATCACTGGCACCGCCACGGCATCCAGCACTCGCGGTTTGATTGAAGTTGGCCCGCTCCCTGGGTCCAGCGAAAATACTTCATGCCGCGTGGCCGGAAATCGCCTCGAAAACGGGCCGGGCCATGGCATTCTCATCACCGGCGAAATCGTCGACCTCAGGATTGAAGACAATGTCATTCAATCCATGGCGCAAAATGGCATCACAGCAGACGTCAGCATTCTCCTGCAAACCGTCCGCGTCTCCGGGAATGACATTTCCAAGTGCCGCGCCGGCGCTACCGAGTTCTTCTCCAACTCCTCTGGCGCCATCATTCTTCCCGAGGTGCAAGTTGACCTGTGGGTGCACGGCAACCGCATCCTTGGAAATTCTGGGATAGGAATGTTTCTGAACGGCTTCTCCTCCGGAGGCCCTGGCTTGTGTCTTCGTGTGCAGGATAATTCCATGGATGGCGATGGCTTCAGCCAAATGATTGTGGGCTCGGGTGTTGCCGTGCAATTCACCAGCAATCAATGCATTCAGCCGCCGACCCAGAACAACTTCAACGCTCTGGTCACCCTCACCGGGCAGAATATCGTGGCCAATGCAAATACCGTGCTCGGAAGCTTCCAGCAAGGTGTCGTTATCCCGAGTCTTGAACTCGCACCACTAGCGGGAACGTTCGCGGTTGCAATCGCCACTTCCAACATCCTGAACGGTTCCCCAGAAGCTCTCGGGGGCGCCACCAATTTCGCCCAGGAAGTGTTCAACAACAACATCGCTATTTAAACATTTGGAGAACTTCGATGAATCGCACATTCGATGCCACGACCGTAACTTCAAATCAGGATTGGAGCAAGTTTGACTTCACCCAGTGGAATCTCGAAGGACTTCAACTGGACACTCAAACCGCTGCCCTTTCAGGCTGGCTGCGCGATGTAACCATTTCGCCGCAAGCGCCGCAAAAATTCGCCGCCGGCCTGACCACCATAAAATCCGCAATTCAGAACGATCTTCAGAGCCAGATCAAAACCATCCAGGATCAGTCCGCCGCTCTGAATGAAAAACTGAACGCGCGTGTAGCCCTGACTCAGAAACAGATTTCAGCTCATGAAGAAAACCTGCGCGTTGCCGGTGCCCCGCTCGCTCCCAATCCCGATCCCGCCAGCTTTCAACTTGCGGCGAAAGTCGTCGATCAATCCACGCGCCTTGGACTCGCCGGCCTGCAAATCCGCCTCTACGACACACGCTCCAGCATCACCACCCTGGCCAGTGCAGTCACTGACGTCAATGGCAATGCGCTCTTCAAATTAGGCAAAGATCAGGCTACCAATCTCAACCAGGAGCATGCCGCGCTCGCGCTGGAAGTGCTGACGCCCGCGGGCAAGTCACTGCATGACGGAGGCCAGACCGTAATTCCCACACTCAACCAGGTGGATACGCTTGTGGCCACGATCGCCTCACCTCCCGAACTCGCGCCTTATGTCAACCGAGCAAAGGCCGTCAACGCGCAGCAACAATCCACCCTCACCGCCCTCCCCTCCAGACTCGACGCCCTGCGCGCCCACTATCAGCAAGCCCAAAATGATTTGAAGCAACAACTCACACAGTTGCGAGCAATCCTCTCGGGATCAAATCCAATCTAACCCTGGGAAAGTTTCATCAGAACGAACCCCACCTCCGTGGAATGCAACAGCCATCCAGGGAATAGATAAAAGAATGGCTCCTCAGGTAGGGCTCGAATCTGTAACCCTTCGGTTAACAGTTGCACGAACCCCATTGCTGCCGTTTGCTGCGAATTCCTGAGGACTTGCGGCTCAAACCACGGGTCCGGAGCGCAACGTGGAAAGCACTGCTATCACTTCTAAGCGAGATCCGCACAAAATGTTCATACGGACGAAGGACGCCGAGGCACAACTGGACTGCGCCCGACGCGAGAGGGATCCTATCATCTATGGGTCAGCAAGCTGCATCCGCTCGGAGTAGAATCTGCGTCGTTAAGTAAGGATTTATGGATAACAGCGTCAGGCACTGGATTGAGTGGATACTCGGCGTTGGGCAACGCTTGTATTCACCGCTGTTTATTGCCGGTCTTGTACTGCTGGGACTGTATGCGGTGTTGCGGAATTTGCTGGAGCGGGTGAAATTCTCGAGGCTGACTCCTGGCAGTTCCGCTGCGGTTCTACAGAAAATTTTGCAGAGTGTCTTCGTCATCGCCCTGGTTACAATCGTCCTTTCGGGCGTCGGCTACATCGTGCCAAAGGTTGTTCCGAGAGATTGGCTGCTCCCGCCGCCACGGCTTGAGTATGGCGTGTCGGTCTTTCGGATGTTTGGTCCGATGCAGGGCCCTATGGCACGAGTTCTGCAATCGATCGATCTCTACCCAGGGTTTCCGTACTTCTCGGAGGAGAGTGACCACCCTTCGGCCTGGCCGCCGCGAGTAAGTGCTGACCGCGTCCAACTCTGGAATTCGTATTCGTCCCTGTTCAAGGATGCTGAGGTTCAGAAGCGGCTTGCATCAGCCCCGGGATTCGACGCCAAGGCGGTACAACTGTTAAAGAAGCGACCAACAGACCGCATGGGAGAACTGGAGCTTACCAGCTACATTTCCTCGGCTCGTACTTTTCTCCTTCCCCAGTTGGAGAAGGGTGGCAAAGGGGCGCTGATTGCGATACTTGGTCCGACCAAGGCAGAACAGTTTATTAAAACCGAACAGCTGAGAGAAGCTCTCCGCGATGACTTCCCCAATCGTTTGGCTGTGGTACGCGTTCGCAACTCGGGGCGCAGCGACATTGTGAATCTGGGAATCGAGTTGGAAGTGGCGGGACTCGTGTACGACTGCGTTATCGATGCGGACCCCGAGAAAGTGCGAAAATCGAACTGCGAAAGCGAGGCGCCAAGGATTTCCTTTGAGCAGCTGCCGCGCGGGTATACAGCTCAAGTCCGACTATGGTATCCGGTATGAGAGCGTTTCCGAAGAGTTCTTTCCGGACAAGATCAATTTCATCCAGGAGCTTACGCAGGGCGTGAAGATCGCCAACATCGCCGCGTCGCAGGCCAAGGTCAGCTACGAACCGACCCTGCTGGCGGACTTGCAGGGATACGAGCGCTTGTACATGGGGGATGCACGGAAGAAAGACTCCTACGATAAAGAATTGGAGGTCCTGTTCAACGAAAATTCCAAGAAACTCGTTGCGAAAATGAAGGAATACGATTCGCAGCACCCTACGATCAAGAACATCGGGGTTGAGAAACTTGGCAAAGTGAATGTGGACGACACGCAAATTACGAGTATCTGGCTGGGCTTCCGGAGTCCGGCAGGTAAGGAGTACACAGCCGTCCACGTGTTCTCGCATCCGACCGGCCCTTATGTGCTGCTGTCAAGCAAGGATCGCGATACTGCGGATATGAAGGCGGTCAGTGCGAAGATCGCCCAGCTGTATCGGGGAGAAGCTGAAGCTGACATCACAGACCGCAGCGCTGACATCTGCCTCGTTATCAAAGTCTCTAAAGGCTTCACGAAGTCCGCGATAGCCGCCGCCACCGCTGAACTTGCTGCCGGGGGATACACGGGGCTGAGCGTGCCGGCCCTCAATTATGATGTCAAGCAAGAGGGTACGGCGCCCTAATCCGGCCGCACGAAGTGCACGGCGAGAAAAGAAGCTGCTCCGAGAACCACGCAGACAAGAGCAAGAATAAAAGTGTAAGAGAGAATTCTGCGGAGCAGCGCTGCCGTACTGCTTTCCTGAAGGCGTCCCCAGATTTTCAGGGAGAGTACACGGCTGAAAATGCCGTAGAAGATGAGCAGAGCCAAACCGGCAAGGGTGAGTGGAGTTTTGACTCGCTCCAAGATGTCCGCCATTTTTGCAAGGTCAAAAGGCATGGGCTGCCTCCTAGTTCAATTAAACGGTGGAACTGGCATCGAGGGCCATGAGGCCACGAATCCGCCTTTTTCGAAATCGACCAGACCGACTCCCAGAGGCAAAATGCAGAGTATTATCTCCAACATTCTGCCACGCATACCGCAAAACCCGAAGAAATTCGTGTACAGGAGTCACCATAGCCCTACCTTCGTGCAACTCCCGGCCGACGGGCTAAACGGAAGTTATTCCCCAAGATGGCCTCTCAACGACGCTGGCCAAAAGTCGGCTTATGGGAAATGATCGTGTTTACTCTCTTTGATGGAAAGGCGGTGTACTTGCGGGATCGCAGGGGCTAGGCGATTTTTCTCGATCCATCTCAGCGAATCTATGGGATACTGTGGTCGCAGCGTCCGTTCGACTCCAGAGCGAAAAGCATTTTCGTACAATAAACGTACAATGGATTGGGCAATGGGGCCTTTCTATTGTGGAAGTTCCTAGAATCAATAACTTCAGTGCT
Organism: uncultured Acidobacteriaceae bacterium; assembly: GCA_963789205.1. GTDB lineage: Bacteria > Acidobacteriota > Terriglobia > Terriglobales > Acidobacteriaceae > Acidiflorens. The sequence continues at coordinate 226,729 of CAWBJV010000001.1, read as the reverse complement.
GTCAACAACCTGATTAGTTCGACTCCCGTCGCCTCCACCACTATCTCTTTTGTTATCAATGATTTACATACAGATAAACCAATCGTACAATAGGCGTACAACGTTTTCCGGGAGCGGCGGGTTCTTCGTCGCTGCGCGATCGACGTTCCCCCGATCGACGTCCCAGAAGCCCGTTTATCGGGAACTTGAGTCGATCCGATATGCGGGAGATGAACCTTCACACCAAAAATGAAATATGGGGCGGAGTTGTTATCTACTTGGCTGCTTCACGCCTCATCAGCTCATCACGAACATATCCTCTGAAGATCCCCGGAAGATCTACCGTCGCGCCAGCCTTCATCGCCGCGTATATCCTTCGCGCCATCTCATCGGTGTCATACTTCTTGCCAATATCAACGACGATGGACGCTCTACGCTTGTCCGCATCGATGCCGTCCGGACCTTTTGCACGGCCGGCGCTGTCGGTCGGAGAAAGAAAAGCGGCGATATATTCCTTGATGACCGGAGCGGTGGAGAAGTTTTTCATCAGCGCTTCGATTCGTGCTACCGGAATCTCCGTCGACCCGTTTGGCGTATGAAGCTGTCTCCTTCGGTCATCCAACGATAGTTTCTCCACGGTCAGTTCGACTTGTGCTTCATTGATTGCGTCGTTCCAGCCTTCCATTGCCGACATGAAGTCTTTGTAGGTGCTCTGATAATGCTGATACGGGGTTTGTGACTCCTTCAGCAGAAAGCTCGTGATGACAGCCTCCAATTCGGTCTCCGGTTGGGCGGCGGCATACTGCTCAACCAAGCTCATGAGGGCATTCACTTGTGTTTTGGTCAGATGCGGACCCAACTGCTGCATATTTTGGGCTTGTTCGCTATCCCTCTGAATTCGTGCAGCAGACTTTCCTTTACCGTCGGTAAATGTTGTAGATCTAAGGCGAAATAGTGTCGTAGACAAGGCCGTGTCGTACGCATCCTTAAAAATCTTGGACTGCTTGGCTGGATCGCTGTGCGCCTGTTCGTATACGCCGAGGGTGACCGCAAACGATATCGACGGGACCAGGAGAAGTGCAAACAAAGAGGTGGCAGCCAGAAGTTGCTCTACGCGACGCATACAACCTCCTGCATTGTCCGTGAAAATATGGCCGTGAACCCTCAGATTATACTCAGTTCGGCATGTTTGACGTGACCCCTTTGTGGCCTGGTGCAGGCCAGGTCACGATAAGTCGGCTTGGAGGAAATGCGGTGCTATTGAGATTTCGAGCCAGCCCAGAGTTCCGCGAAACCCGTTGGTGTGGACGAAACAATCATAAAACCTGAAACGCTGCCCCGTCCGCAGCCACTACTATTCAACAGCCATAGCCGAACTTCGTTCAAGCGTACTTTGAGCAGGAGATATTTCCACATTCAATGACGGCTCTCGGGGTTCGGGAGTATGCTGAATTTCGCTGCATTTTCTCTAACCACAGTGGGGATGAATCGGAAGGAGGCGCCACCGTGCCAGAGTTGACCATGGAGCAGGCCATAGAAGCCGCCACACAGTTGAAGGCCCGGATCGGCGGGCAAACGGGCGCTGCATACCAGCAGCTGGAGACCGCCCTGCAGGTGTTCAAGGACGACGGATATCCCCTGGAATCCATAATTCCTCAAGGCGAGGACGCCAAACTGGGCTTTTCGCTGAAAAGCGCGGACGCCAGGACTTTCTTCGAAATCTACGGCAAGCTGATTCGTAAGAGCCTCTGCACGCCGCACGGCGAATTCAGCAAGCTCATCAAAAAGGGACTGGACACCTCCGTTGGAGCGGTGTTGACCGCGATCGTCACCACTCTAGGAATTCCGTTGGCCGCTCTCGGCGTCATCATTCCGGTCGCAGTGATCATTACGAACACCGGCCTGCAGGCATTTTGTGAGTTCACAGCTCCGAAGAAGTAGCCATGGCTCTCAATGAATTACTCTCGGCTGCAGACGGCCTGGGATATACACCCCGAACGCTGGAACTCCACCTCCCACTCGAACTCACAAAGAGTCTGTCTCTACAGGCCCGCGCATTTCTTGAGATTGCCTTTGGAAAAAAACGCTGCACAATCCTCGAATTAACTGGTGATGCCTGGAAAGATGATCAGCTTGCAGTCGGCTACTTCCACAAATGCGATCCAGATGTACAACTGGAGATTCTGACCTTTATTACGTTGTTTGTGCATGAACTCACGCATCGAATCGACTTTCTCATTTCTCCGTTTGGCCTCCACTATTATGTCAATACGTTGCGCGAATACTGGCACCTTCAGGAATTCGTTCCACAAGTCTTGGATGATCCCAAGACTGTCGACAGCATGAGGTTCATCGTCGGCTTGTCGGACGATGTAGCCGACAGGGAAGCAATAAAAGGGCTCTGGCCGGAGCTCAAGGGGATTATTCACAAGTTCTATGCCTGGGGAGATGGAAGCAACGTCGTGCCATTGGGAAAGTACGCGGAAGAGGGCTGGAGCGACGATTTCAAGGGTGCGTCGGACCTGTTCGGAGTGGGAATCGCCATGGAGCCAATCACGCTCCTGCGCATGTTTCACACGTTTCGTATTTCAGGAAAGGACAAGCTCTGGTATCTGCGACCGCTCACCATCTTCGAGACCAAAGCGATCGTAAACTCTCTGCTTTTTATCCTGCACCTGTTTGGCAAACAAGGGTCCGAGATCTGCTACCGCTACTACGAGAGGGTGTATCTGCAGCGTCAAAAGCAACTTCCCCAGGACTATTTTTTTGTGTTGGACCTGGGCGCCCAGATCTACGGAGCGAACGACTTTGAGGCCCTGCTGAAGCTGAACAATCCCGAAATGTTGAAGTCGACGCTCTTGATTCTCTCAACGATCTGCTGGTACGCCCTGCAGGCCCCGCCTTTCTTGAAGGGTCAGGATCAACGCATCGGCAATCCCATTCTCCGGTTTTGGGTCTGTTTTCTGTTCTGGCGTGGGATCGCCCGCCGAACATTGAACGTTCAATTTACAAGCTCGGCCGAGGCGTTGGCGGTGCTCGACGAGTCGAAACAGGCAGCGGCCTTGCACGCAAAGCCGATCGGCGAAGTACTTCTCAACTGCCGGAAGGCAATCGACAACATGATCGAGCTCAATGAAAAACGAACCTGGCACCCAGACGTGCAGATGCACTTTAGACACATCTTTGCGCTGATGCGGCCCCACTTTGCTGACCGCGAACCAACTTACAGTTCTCTCCTGGGAATGCCCGACAATGGCAACCCCCTGTTGGGATGCCGTTCAAAAGAAGACTGGGAGCTGACCTACGATGACTACAAAACTCCGCCGGCAGTAAAGGAATGGCTTAACATCAGAACGGACCTGTTTTTCAACCTGGTAAAACCAGGCGAAGACATGATGAAGCGCCTGGAGTCTCATTTTCGGGCATTCTTCCTTCCCTATAATTGTCCATGCGGACGGGGGATCACTGCGCAATGGGTATCGCGGTTTCTGAGCGAGTATCATCTCACGTGCGCTTTCTGTCAAGAAACCAAGACGCTGCGTCGAGACGACATGACGGCGATGTGAAGCGTAGTGACAAGAGTGCCATCTCTGTAAGGGGTGATTCGTGCTCACGCGAAGATAGTCGTGTGCGGGGGCGAGAAGATGTAGGGCCATTGCGGGCCAGAAGTCGGCTTGTGGGAAATGATCGCGTTTACTCCCGTTGACGGCGCAGACCGGAAGTCACGAGATAGCAAGTGGGTATCGAAGAAATGGAAAGGCGGTGTACTTGCGGTATCGCCCGTAGGCTGGGCGATTTTTCTCGATCCGTCCCAGTGAATCTATGGGATACTGTGGCCACTATCTGTGTCCGTTGGACTCCAGAACGAAAGGCATTTCGTACAATAAACGTACAATGGATTGGGCAATTGGGCCTTTTTCGCCCTTGTGGCACTTCCTGGAATCAATAACTTCCGTGCTGTCAACATAGTGATTAGTTCGACTCCCGTCGCCTCCACCACTATCTAGTTTATTATCAGTAAGTTACAAGCCATAAAATATTCCGTACAATGCTCGTACAACGTTTTCTGGAAGAGGCGGGCTCGCGAGGGCTCGCGTCGCTGGCAACTTCGGCGGCGAACATTGGCTCTAGTGCTAGCTAGAAGGTGAGCCGCAACCCGAACTCAATTTGCCGTGGAGCACCGAGGGAGTAGACACCTGTTCCCACCCCGACGCGGTTCACGTCGTGGCCTGCGCGAGTGGTGCCGTTAATCTGTCCCGCGGCTCCAGTCAACAATCCGTTGAGCGCGTTCCCCGGCAAGTCAAAGTTCGCGAAGTTGAATAGGTTGTAAAATCCGATGCTCGGCTCAACGGTCACGTGTTCGCGGAAGGTGTGACTCCATGAGACCTTGAGGTCGAACGCACGCAGCCACGCCAGATTCACCTGGTTGCCGGGGTCGCTAGGCGGGGGGCATTGCGGATCGACAACTGGAGGAGCCAGGCAAACGTGCGGGGCAACCGCTCCCAGCGCCTGCAGTTGCTGCATGCTGAACAGCCCGTTTTGGACGAGCACTTGACCCGCCGGTGTCGGCTGGTTGGCGTAGATGTTGTCGTACTTCGCAATTGCATTGTTAATGTTCGACGCATCGATTCCGCGGTCAAAGTTTCCGACATGCGTTCCAGGCAAAGGATCCTGAACCGTGCCATCTCCCGTGAAATCAGTGCGAAAGATCTCACCCGGCCCCAGGTTGGTATGAGGCACCCACATTGTGGTCGAGAGCGGACTCCAGAAATGTCCCATTAAGCCCAATTGGAAACGGCCGAATAGTTCCGCATAGCCGCCAAAGGAAAGCTGGTGCGTGCGATCCAGCGTCGAGGGGCCGAAGTAGCGGTTGGGCCGGGCATTGTCGAGCGCGGAGATACCGCTGTCCTGATCCCCGGCTGCGGGACCGATTGGACTGTTGCCGCCTGTATTCTCGAAACTGGATAACGCGTATGACACCTGCAAGTTCAATTGGTACACACCCTTGAACGGCTGCTTTACGTTCTGAGTCAACCTAGTTTGCAAGCCGTTGTAGACCGATCTGCCGATCGACTTCAAGAATGGCAACGGAGGTGCGTCGGGGTTGATGCCACCGAACGCACAGGGGTAACCGAACCCCACTTTCGGATCCGTACAGGCCACATCGGAATCGGCTGATGAAGTCAGGCCCCAGCTGGCGAAGTCGGACATGGCGGCTGGTCTCGGAGTGTAGCCCGTATTCCCGGTGCCGGCAGGATTGTTTGGGCAGAGGACAATTGCCTGGTCGATAGTTGATACCCCACAGTTTGCCAGAGTAGTGTTTATCGCCTGAATAGCCCCACCCTTATTGAAGTAACGAATGTCCCCCGCATGGTTCTCATCAATCCCCAACAAGTAATGCGTTTGCACGTTCCGAACAAAGTCCGCGCTGAAAACCGTTCCGGGACGGATTTCCTGCTGAACCCCAACGTTCATCTCCACCGAACGTGGTGTCTGGTAGTGGGGATCGAGCATAGTTGCCCCTGTGCCAAAGCCGATCGGCAGGAGCGTCCCGACATAATTTGGATTGGGTATGCTTAAACTGAACGGCGAGAGTGACTGATATAGCTGTTGGTAAGCGGTGATCTGATTGGCTACAGTTCCGATCGCCACCGGCCCCCCGCCGGTGCCGCAAAACTGCGCCAGCGGGAGAGTAGTTATAGTGCCTGAAGCCGTTGAATTCCACGTTGCCATACCCATTGGTGCCGCCCACGAAATCATTGCCGCTGCCCGCTGTATTGATCAGCGCACCGGGGGCAAATTGCAGGGGGTAGGTTAAATCCCCGCCGGGATTGGGCAAATCCTCTAAGGCCGCCGCATTCAGGTTCGTAGAAGTGTTGGCGTCTTCCGGGTTGATCAGCGGAGGCTCTGAACTCACTTCGACGGTCTCACTTCCTTGAGCAACCTTGAGCTGGAAATCGACAGTCTGCTTCTGGCCCAGACCTGAAAACACGCGATCGTCTTGTTTCGGCTCGAAGCCTTCCGCTTCGACCCGGACTGAATAAATGCCTGGCTTTAGTTGCGGGAAATCGAACCGGCCCGCGCCGTCTGTCTTGGCTCTGCGTGTTGCGCCCGTCTCCCGATTGGTGATGGTGACAGTCGCGCCTGGCAAAGCGGCGTTGGATGCGTCTGACACTTGCCCTACAATAGCACTGGTGGTTTCTCCTTGCGCCAGGGCTTGTGCCGAAAGAAGCACGAGCGCTCCGATTAGAACAGTGCCCCAGCGAACTGCTAACCCCATGTGTGCAGCCCCACGCCTTATTAACTACAGATTCTGTATCGTAGTTAATCATAGTTAATAGTAAGACGCAAGCACATGATGCTTGTTAAGACCAACTGGCGTCTTCCATCAAAGTGCAAAGACTGACCTATTTCGGGTGTGCGCGCTTGGTTTCGCTGGGAGATTGTCCGTCGCTGGAGATGTCTACTTCCCGTGTGATGGGGCTATCTTTCAGTCGATATGTTCTCCCTCTGCGAACTGCCCATCAGCTGCGGGCAGCACATCGTGGTCGCCAGCGATCCACACGTAAAGCGTCGGCAGCAAGAAGATACTCATCACCAGTGCTGCAATCAGACCACCGACAATGACAATTGCAAAAGGACGCTGAGAATCGGATCCGATTGCGTGCGAAAGAGCTGCGGGCAACAGTCCCAGAGTCGCAACGAGCATGGTCATCATAATCGGGCGTAGCCTCAAGACGGCTCCCTCGACTGCGGCGTCCTCGACAGAATATCGCCGCACGCGCAATTGGTTGATGTATTCGAGCATGATGACACCCGTTTGTACCGAAACGCCAAAAAGAGCCAGGAAGCCGACCCCTGAAGAAACGCTGAAGTTTGTACCAGTCATCAAGAGGGCAAGCACGCCGCCGATGGGAGCGATGGCGACATTGGCCATGATCAGCATCGACCATTTGAACGACTTGAACATCGTATAAAGAATGACGAAGATGATAAAGATCGTAATTGGCAACACGATCAGCAATCGCGCGTTGGCCCGTTTCTGGCTGGCGTATTCCCCCTCCCATTTGAGGTGATATCCGGTAGGCAGTTTGACCAAACGCGTCACCTTGTCGATCGCCTCTTCTACCGCGCTCCCGAGATCGCGCCCGCGCACACTGTATTTGATCGCGATATAACGCTGGTTGCCCTCTCGATAGATCTCCGAACCACCATCAACCACCTGGATATTACAAAGCTGAGCGAGAGAAACACGCTCTCCGGCGGTAGATAACAGTCGAATCTTTTCGATTGCTTCCTTGGTGTCCCGGTATTGGGGGAGATAACGCAGGACCACGTCATATCGCGCTTCGCCCTGCAGCACTTGCGTCAGCGCGTTGCCGCCGACGGCGGTTTGAATTGCGTCTTGCACATCCGCCACGTTGATCTGATAACGTGCAGCCGCATCCCGATCTACGGTGACGTTCAAGTTAGGCTGACCGAGGACGCGAAAAACGCCCAGGTCTTCGACTCCCGGAACGCGACGCATTATGGTGACAATCTCATCCGCTTTGGCCTCCAGAGTCTTCAAATCATCGCCATAGATCTTAGTGGCGAGTTCGCCTTTCACTCCGCTGACAGCCTCTTCCATGTTGTCTTCGATGGGCTGAGAGAATCCCCAAACCGCACCAGGGATTTTGTCGAGTTCCCGCTGCATCGCTGCGATCAGCTGATCCTTGTCCTCGTGGAAAATCGGCCGCCACTCCTCTTTGGGTTTCAAGTCGACAAAATACTCAGTATTGAAAAAGCCCGTGGTATCTGTGCCGTCATCGGGGCGGCCAACCTGACTTGTACATTGCGGAACCTCTGGGAACGAGCACAGAACGATGCGCGCCTGGTTCGCGACTCGGATTCCTTCGTCGGGCCCGGTGCTGGGAGCGAGGGTGCCGCGGACCCAAAGGGCGCCTTCATCGAGATGGGGCAGAAATTCGGACCCGATAGCACCGCTGAAAGCAATAACATTTCCGACTAGGATAGCGAGTCCGACGACGCTAACTGTAATGATGCGATGGCGAATCGCCCAGCGAACGGCGTGCCGGTAGCGTTCAGTCAAAAACGACATTACCGGGTTATGCCATTCCTTTGCACCCCTGGCGAAAGCGAAGCTGGCGAGCACAGGAGCAATCAACATCGAAAAGATCAACGCTCCCAGAAGCGCGAAGGCGACCGTCCATGCCATGGGCTGAAACAGGCGACCCTCGACGCGTTGCAGAGTAAAGATAGGCACGTAGGCAGTAATGATGATGCCGATGGCGTAGAAGACAGGACGCTGTACTTCGTGTGCGGCATCGCCGATCCATTCCATCGGAGTCTCGGTATCGTGGGCAAAGGTCATATGACGGACGATGTTTTCGATCATTACGACTGCACCGTCGACAACCATGCCGAAATCAAGGGCTCCCAGGGAAAGGAGATTGGCAGGAACCTGCTTCAGATCCAGGCAGATCGAGGCAAACAGCAACGAGAACGGAATCGTAGCCGCGACGATAATGGCTCCACGGATATTGCCGAGAAACAGGAACAGAATGACCGAGACAAGGATCATTCCTTCGCCCAGGTTGTGCAGTACGGTGTGGCTGGTGAAGTGAACAAGATCGCTGCGATCGATGAAGGGGACAATTTTCACTCCGGCAGGAAGGATGTGGTCGTTCATCTCCTCTATTTTTTCGTGAAGCGCTTTGAGGGCAGGATCGGCGGCAGCACCTTTGCGCAGCAGAACGATGCCGGAGACCACATCATCGTTGTTGATGATCTTGCCGTTTTCACGGTGAATTGCGCGGGCGAACTGGCCAAGGCGGATCCTGGGTCCCTGCGAAACAACGGCAACGTCCTTCACGCGGAGAGGCGTGCCGCCCTTGGTGAGGATAACGGTCTGTTCGATGTCATGAACACGGTCGACGAGGCCGACCTCGCGGACATTGATTTGCTGCAAACCTTCCTGGATGAAGCTTCCCCCAGCGTTGGCATTGTTATTGGTGAGTTGCTGTTCGATCTGGGCGAGACTCAACCCGTAGGCGACGAGTCTATTGGGATCAACGCGGACCTGGTATTCACGCGTAGGACCGCCAAAACTGGCAACGTCGACAATGTCAGGGACCGACTTCAGATTTTTCTCAACGACCCAGTCTTCAATGGACTTCAGCTCCATCGGGTCATATTTCGGATTTGTGCTGTGCAGTGTGAAGAAATAAATCTGGCCGACCGGGCTCCAGTCCGTGCCCATCTGCGGCGAGATGCCGGGCGGAAAAGTTACTTGATTCAGGCGTTCAAGGACGCGCTCGCGGTTCCAGGCGTTGTCGGTGCCGTCCTCGAAGATCAACTTTAAGTCAGAGAGGCCGAACAGTGAGAATGATCTGAGATGTACGACTCCGGGAATGCCGTTCATGGCGGTTTCGAGCGGGATCGTGACCTGTTGCTCGATCTGCTCCGCCGAAATGCCGGGCCACTGGGTAATGATCTCGACGTAGTTGTCCGCGACATCGGGGTAAGCCTCGATCGGCAGATTGTGGAACGAAATGATCCCCCAGACAAACAACACAAATGCCAGCCCGAGAACCAGCAGGCGGTTACCGAGCGCGAAATCGACGACGCGCCGGATCACCTATTGCTCCACCGTGTTCTGCAGATCCAAGGCGTTGGAAACGACCTGGTCGCCGGGCTTGATCCCGGACACGATTTCTTGCAGGTTGTTGGGCAGCATGTTTCCCGTGACTACTTCAGCGCGCTTGAAACGGCCATCCCCGAGTGGCGCGTAAACCCACTCTCGGTCATGCAGGTGCAGGACCGCGCTGGCTGGAAGGACGGAGTGCATCTCAGGTTGTTTCCCGTAGAACGTAGCGCTGGCAAACATGCCGATCCGGAGCATTCCAGGATTCTTAACCTCTAGTCGGACCTTGGCCGTGCGGATGGTGGGGTCGAGGATAGGCAGGATGTTATCGATGCGTCCCTTGAGCGGCTGATTGGGATATGCATTGAAGTGGATGTCTCCGTATTCCCCAACGCGAACGGCATCGAGATCGTTTTCGTAGACGTCGCAGACGATCCAGACGTAAGAAAGGTCCGCGATAGTGAAGGGACTCGGGCCTGATAGACCCTGCACGCCAGACGAATTCGTAACCTGCTGATCGGTGATGACACCGGAGATCGGTGCAACGATGTCAACGACCCCGGAGGGATGCTGCTTATCGATCCCGAGAAGGCGCAGTTGTTCGGTCGCCGCGTTGAGGTCGGCTTTGATATCGACCTCTGCTGCTTCGGCCTGCTCCAGAGCGCTTTTCGCAATGGCGCCTTTTTCGTAAAGAATCTGAGCCCGCTCCAGTTGTGTACGAGCCAGACGCTCATCGTTTTCGGCCTTCAAATAGGTCTGGTAGGCGCCGGAAACATCATTGCTTTGAACACGCAGCAAGAGTTGGCCTTTCTTCACGGCATCGCCGAGCCTTGCCTTGATCTCCACAACACGTCCTGACGCGAGCGAGACAACCGGGACAGCACGTACGATGTCGGGTTGAACCACTCCGGTCACATTGAGCGCGGGAGGTGCCTTGTGCTCGACGGCGATTGTCAGGGGGAATCGTTCAGGATGGTCGACCTTGAAGTTGCTGGCATCGAGATCGGGCTCAACGACAGCCTTGGGTGGCGCTTCTGCGCGCGGGTCCGCCTTGCCGTTACTACAAGCGACGGTTAGCAGGCTTGTGAACAGGCACAGCCCCGCAGGAATACTCCGACGTGAAAAAGTGTTCATTGAATGACCTCGCGACCGACCGACAAGTTCATCTGTGCTCCTGCCGTCAGAAACGAACCAACAAGGTTCACGTAACTCAGTCGCACCGTTCGGTACTCGCTTTCTGCGTTCAGGAAATCCAGCAGCGATGCAGCGCCATGCTGGTAGGAAAAGAAAATCGTGTCGCGCACGCGCAAGGCCTCTTCGAGGTATTGGCGCTTGTAGGGTTTCAGCAGATTGATGTCACTGATGAGAATGGCGAATGCCGAATCCACGTCGCTGTAGACCTGAGTCTCAACGCCTCGCCGCAGCTTTTCGCTTCGCTTGATGTCAATCTTCGTGCGTAGCTTCTCTCCCTGATTCTTGTCGAAAATACGGAGCGGGATGCTGACGCTGGCCCCAAGAGTGTTCAGGGCGTCGGGGTTGTTGAACGAACCGTTATGCGTGAACCAAAGGCTGACTGTGGGGTCAGTTGAGCCGTCGGCTTCGGCTAGGCTGTAGTTCGTTTCCGCTTGCTGTATCGAAAGGACTGCCGCACGCAGGTCCGGACGGGCATCAAGAGCATCTTTGCGGTAATCGTCGAGGGAGAGAAGTTCTTCCTGAAAATCGAATGGACCCTCGACATCAAAGCTGTCCACTGGCCTGCGATCGTCGAGCAGAGCCAGCAGGGTGATCTTAGTCGTGCGCAAATTTACAAGGGCAGTTTGCAGATCGGATTCGTATTGCAACCGCTGCAGTTGAAGTCGATCGAAATCGATCTTGGCGATATCTCCGGTCTGAAAACGGTCCTGGCTTATCTTCAGAATCTTGTCGTAGTAGTCGAGGTTGTCCTGTGCCAGGCGCAACACAGCTTTGGCTTGGAGGATACCGACAAAAGCGCTGCGTAGATTGAAGAGCAGATTGCGTTCGGAATCGGACTGCTGGGCGACACCAATCGCAGTGCCTTCCTTGGCGACTTCGAAGCGCAGCCCGCGCTTGTTACGTCGCTCGAAAAGATAGCTGACTCCCGGTGAAACGAACGTGCCGGCCAACGGTTGCCAGACATTCCTGCTGGGAGCGATCTGGGTACCGTCGGCTGAGAGGGTGAAATCGGGATTAGGGCGGAGGTGGGCTGTGATCTCCTGGGCTCTGAGTTCGTCAATGTTCAGCCTCCCAGCTAGCAGCGTCGAGTTTGTGGCTTCAAACTTCTCTCGAATCTGCTGCCAGGTATAACTGTCCTGTTGCCCGAGCGCTCTCACTGCCAGCAATGCTGAGATGAGTAGCCACCGGAAAAGACGATGGGTCCATCGCCCGAAAAGGACTGAGCAAGGATTCCGGGCAGGGTTTTCCACAGGGGACGTTGGATCAGAGAGGGGCATTCAGTTCTTTCCGCAACCTTTGGAACTCCATCAGGTTCGAGATCAGGTCGATTTCTTCACACTTCGCAATCGCTCGGCTCGTACCTTGGAGCGCTTGCGCTGACCTTTGGCCTTGGGCATTCGAGAGATCAACTCCGAAAACCCTGCGACTACCATTACGAGGTATAAGACAACAGCAAACAAACCGATGATGACCAACACATAGCCATTCAGCGCCTCTAGGTTCACCACCGGCTCCCAACAGTTGATGGCATACCGTCACGACCTGTTTTCACGGTAGACACACGTCACCGAACCTCTCTGGCACAAGGTCATCTTCTTCGTGTATCGCGACTGCGGTTTTCGTGGAAGACACTCAAACAGTGCCGAGCGGGGGTATTTCGATTTGTGGAAGCGATCCGACAGCCAATCGTTCGATTTGCGACAGATAGAAGGACGAAAGCGTTAGCCGTACACCAATCAATGGATCCCGATAAGCCTAATCTTGAGGACAAATCGTTTGATTGGGTTCATCGAACGGGCAGACCGTGGGATAATGCACGTTTGACACCAAATTAATGCCTCACTTGGATTGGATCTGGGAACGGCAGAACCGAGTCCCCGTTCTGCTGGCCAGTAGTGCCATCCTCCTTGCAATCGCCGTGGTGGATTGGTGGACGAAGCCCTATTTCTCGCTGGGCTTTCTCTATTTATTTCCCATCATGCTCGCCGCGGGTTTTTTACCGCGCTGGGCGATCATTCTATTGGGTTTGGCATGCGCATTGCTGAGCGAGCGTTTCAGCAACCTGGATCCATCCGATGCCAACATTCGTTTGGGATTTGAAGCGCTGGCGCTGTGTGGCTGTGGACTACTGACCTCGGAGGTTCTCCGCAATAAGCGCCTAAGCTTTGAAGCCCAGGAACGGATGCGCGTGTTAGTTGAAACGAGCCCGGCGGCGATTGTTACGGTCGACGAGCGTGGCTTCATCGAATTAGCCAATCAGGCGGCTAACGAACTTATGGCGCCGCGCGATGGCCATCTGATCGGCCAGCCTATCGCTGCATTTCTGCCGGAACTGCACCACGCGTTGCGACCAGAGGAAGGCCCCCAGTTCCGAACGTCCATGCAGTGCCGCGGACATCGCGGCAACGGAGAGTCTTTTCTCGCCGAAGTATGGTTTTCCAGCTACAAGGAAGGCTCGACGCCGAAGCTGGCCGCCATTATTGCTGACGTTAGCGAGGAGCAGAGCGTCGCTGCTGGGTCGTCATTCGACCAGAAGGAAAGGCCTTCGCTTAATACTCGAGAGTTGGACGTGCTCCGGCTCGTTGTTCAGGGTCTGGCAAACAAGGAAATAGCGTCACGAATGGATATTTCAGAAAGCGGAGTAAAGAACACTCTCCAGCAACTTTTCGGTAAGACCGAAGTGCGGACTCGGAGCCAGTTGGTTCGAGTTGCCTTAGAACGCTACAGGGACCTACTCTAACTTCTGCAGACCCAGATCTTTGAGGGGTAGCCCCGAAACATTGAATCCGACTGATAGGTTGAGCATGGTACTCCCTAGTGGATATCTGCCGCGCGTTCTACTCGCAATGTTCGTCTTGGAAGTGTGCCTCGAACCAATCCAGTGTGCTTACGGCTCAGGACGTGCGCCGACGTCGTCAAATGAAAGCCAACAGACAGCGCAAATCCTCAGCGTGCGAAAGGTGCTCCGTAGCCAGTATTTTGTGAGCCGCTATCCTCAAATTCACTACTACATGCTCTATATTTCGTTGCGAATTTCCGAACAGACCTATTGCTCTGAGTACGAAACTCCTGTCCTTGACGAAATTGAGGATGTGACCTCAGCGAACGGCAAGAGTGTCGAGGTTGTACTCAAGGGTAAAAGCATAGTCATCCGAACACCGAAGGGACGCAAGCTCAAGGCGCACTTGGTGGATGGGAAAAAGTGCTAGTTTGGTGTTGGCTGTAGTGCACCCCAGTAGAACTGGACACGGAAGTTAGTTAGGCTTGGGGCCTCCGCCAGGAGGCGAGAATGCCGAGAAAGCCGAAAGTCCAGAGGACTGCGGAAGAGAAGTGGCAGATTGTGTTGGAAGGTCTGAAGAGCGGCAACGTGGCTGAGACCTGCCGCAAGTACGAGATCGCGCCCACGCTGTATTACCGCTGGAAAGACGAAGTAGAAGAGGGAGCCAAGGCTGCGCTTGGGGGGAGAAGCGCAGCCGCGCGGCCCGATGCCGAGCAGGAGAAACGGATTAAGCAACTGGAGCGGGCGCTGGGCCGATCGCACTTGCAGATCGAGATTTTAAAAAACGTGCTGGGCGAGTGAGCTGCGGGCCAGCTCATTCGTCGGCACGGGAGTTGGTGGCCCAAGGGAACGAAGCGAAGCTGGTGGCGGAGACGCTCGCCATCAGCCGGTCGAGCCTCTACTATCGGCGCAAACCGCGCGCCAGCCGTGCCGATCGCTCGCGGGACGAGGAGATCATCACGGCCTGCGGTGAGAAACCGGCCTACGGTTATCGTCGCGTGGTCTGGTGGTTGTGGCGGCATCACGGGTTGGTGGTCAATGGCAAGCGGGCGCTGCGTGTCATGCGAGAACGCGGACTGTTAGTGCGTCAGCGCCGCTTTCAAATCTCGCGCAGAAAGGACTGGGGCAAGGTGGAAGCACCGCATCCGAATCACGTCTGGCAGTCGGACATGACCAAGGTCTGGGCCGGGCCCAGTGTGGGCTGGGCGTATCTGGTCTCGGTGATCGACTGCTGCACCCGCGAAATCGTCGGCTGGGATCTGAGTCTGCGTTGTCGTACGGAAGAAGCTCTGGCGGCGCTCAACCGCGCCGTGTTGGAGGTTTTGCCTTTCGGTTCTCGTGGAACGGGTTTGACTTTGACGACTGACAACGGCACCCAGTTTACCTCGGCGCGCTATGTCGAAACTCTGAACCAGTTGGGCATCACGCACCGGCGCACGGCCTACAACCATCCCGAGGGCAACAGTTACATCGAACGATTCCATCGCAGCTTGAAAGAAGAGGAGGTGTGGCTCAACGAATACCAGAACTTCGACCAAGCGCAGCAGAGCATTGCAGGCTGGATCGAGGAGTACAATCACGACCGTCCGCACCGCGGACTCCACGGACAAACCCCGCACGACGCTCGTGCCCGGTTCGCCCTAACCCTTACTTCAAACACGGCCCCTTGTGTCTAGTTTTGCGGGGTGCACTACACAGTTCTCCAGTTGCGGTGAAACGCCATCACGACCCCAAAAGCGATTGGCCTTTCAGAGGGGTGACGGGGAAGTGCATAGGGTCAGCGTTCTACGCGCTCCTTTTACAACGGACGGCCCGCAATTTTGTGTGATACTGAGTGCACACGTGCCCGATTCGTTCACGCTGCGAAGATCGTTTTCGTACAATAAACGTACAATGGATCGGGCAATGAGGCCTTTTTAGCCGTTGTGGCACTTCCTAGAATCAATAACTTACGTGCTGTCAACACAGTGATTAGTTCGACTCCCGCCGCCTCCACCAATATCTCTTTTATTATCAATCTCGTATAAGCACACAATTCTTCGTACAATACTCGTTCCATGCCTCTTGAGGCGGATTTTCAAGGAGTTTGAGTCAAGTTCCGGAATCTGTCGATCCCGGAACTCGCTCTCGTTTGCAGATCAGTTATAGCTCGCGACGTTCCCGTGACGTCTCACGGGTGCGTCGTGAAGTTAATGTACGTCCCGCTGAACTGATTCCCGCTCAAGTCATCCAAGGCGGTAAAGTATCCAAAGTAGAAGTAATACTGTGTGCCTGCGGTCAGGTTCGCGTTCGGCTGCAGCGTAGCCGTCTTGTAATCCGCCGAGAACGTGATGGTGGCGGGCACTGGGTTGTTCGAGGGATCCCTCAGCGTGAAGCTGGTGTTCGCGTCGAACGACGCCGGACCCATACCCTTGCTGAACACGACCTGGACTGTGGTGTTGACCGGAACGCCCGTTTGACCTGACGTTGGGGTCGTCGACACGAGCGTGGGCGTGACCAGATCGGTTCCCGTTCCCGTCGTGAATGACTGCGACGCGAAGCTGGACTGAGTGTTGCCGGTAATGTCCTTCACTCCAGTAACGTTGATTGTGTACACCGTGCCCGTAGCCAGCGGCACCATGGGTCGCAGTTGGATGCCCTGGTCGCCGTCGTAGAGCGTGGCAGTGGTTGGAATAACCGAGCTGCTCTGCTTCAAGGTCACGCCTCCGATAGATGCACCGGAGATCTGTTTGTTGAACAGGATCTGCACAGGCGCGTTGATGCCCACACCCGTGGCGCCGCTCGGCGGACTTACTCGCTGCACCACCGGCCCTGTGGTATCCGTTCCGGTTCCGCTGGAGAAGTTCACGCAGAAGTTACTCTGCGGGTTCCCAGAGAGGTCCGTCATATAGAAGCTGCACAGTTGGAACGTATGGCTTGCCGCAATGCTGGCCTTTGGAGTCAGCATGACCGTGGTTAGATCCGCACTGAAGCTGAAGTTGACCGCCACATAGCCTAAGGAGTTGTCGTAAAGGTACACGTCAGTTATTACGCCGCCCGGATTGACGCTGCCAGGATCCATCGGCTTGTTGAACTGCATGGCGAAGACAGCATTGGTGCCTACCACCTGGCTGCTATCCACGCTGGTATGGACCACAGAAGGCGCGCTGAAATCGGGGCCTGCCATGGTCGTGAAGTGGGTGGTCTTGCTGGCGACGGCCACCCCAGCCTCACTGGTGACGCCGCTGATGGCAATCGCCATCGTCGTGCTGGAGGGCAGCGGAGCCTGCGGAATAATCATGGTGCGCGTGAAATCGGGCGTGAAGCTAATGCTCGACGGCACCTCGGTGATCGAATTCCCACTCAACTGGATCGAACTGCCCGTGACCGACACCGGGTTGATGGCCTTGTTGAAGTTGACGCTGACGCCGGCGTTCGTCCCGATGTTGGCGGCAGTGTCCGGAGGAGCGATCGATGAAATAGTCGGAGCGGCATTGTCTACGGCCGTGCCCGCCGTGAAGTTGTAAGCGAAAGCCTGCACTGGCAAGCCGTCGATATTGGTCACGTTGAAGGCGTAGTCCACATAAACCTGGTACTGCGAACTCGCAAGGAGGCCGCTGGTCGGGGTGATGGTGATAACGCCGCCGCTCACCGAGCAATTCGGGGTCAGGGCTGTGGCCGTGGCGTACTCATAGAGCCTCACCGAACCCGTATTCCCGGTGCAAGTGACCGAACCGGGTGTTAATGCCTGGTTGTACTCCACCTGAATAACAGTGTTCAGGGGCACATTGGTGGCGTTCACGAATGGGTTGGTCGCCTGCACCACGGCCGCCGTGTTGGTCGGGGATCCTGCCGTGGTGAAACTCGCGGAGAAGTTCTGCAGGTAGTTGCCGTAAATGTCCTGCGCCGTCGTATCGAGGAAAACCTGGACCGGCGTGGCGGCGGTAAATGCGGAGGTGGGTGTGAATTCGATGCTCTGCCCGTTGCTTCCAATGGTGGTATTGCCCGAGACCAGTGCTCCGCTTTGGGTAATGTGCAGAGCGCCGGCGATCGTACCAGTATTCATGGGAGCGCTGGTAAACAAGGTGATAGGCGCGTTGGTAGGAACAACGGTCGCGCCGTTGCCGGGGCGCATGCTGATCACATACGGCGCCGAGGTCAAAGTCGCCGGCGTAGTTGTGAACTGGCTGGTCGTATCGGCCAGCGTGTTCCCGGAAAGGTCCGTAATCAGGTGTGTGGCGGTGACAGTGAGAGTGGCGCCCGCGGGCAGTGTTCCGCTGTTGTAGTTGAGGACAACCGTGCGGTTGTCACGAGAGATAGAGATGGCCGGGTTGAGCGCCACGTCGCCGTTCAGCAGGTTGGCGCTGCCGGTAGTAATCGTCGTCGGGATGATGGACTTCGAGAACGTCATAACGACTTGAGTATTCAGACCGGCGTTGGTGGTCCCGTTCGTCGGTGTGATGGTCACCGTCGGCGGCGTGGTGTCCGCTGTGTTTGTGGTCGTAAACGTACCGCAGTCGAGATACGCCAGATTCCCCGCTTCGTCCGCCAGTCCGTACACGTACATATGCATCAGGGTGCTGGCCGGGTACTTGCTTAGCGGCGTAAACGTCACCGCCGCGCCACTCACAACGTAGCTCCCTGCAACCACCTCATTGGTGGCATTGACGTACACAAAGACGGTATTGGGGTTCACCGACGCTGCATTCAGCAGGTTGCTCATGGTGAACGTGACCGGGCTGGTCACCGCTACGCCGGTGGCGCCGCTCGCCGGACTCGTCGAAACCAGGGTGAACGATCCGTTGCCGTATCCGGTTGTGCCCGTCGTGAACGAACTGTTGGAGGTGGTGACCGCGTTGCCTTCCGTGTCTTTGAAGCCACCCACCGATACGTTATGCAACTTGGAAATCGCCAGGGGCGCGCTCGGTATAAACGTGAGCGTGATGCCGTCGCTCGCCAGGGTGACGGTCCCGGCCACGGGGCTGCCGCCTGACGGCGTGACCGTGATCGAGCTATTGGTGACCGTGGTGGGATCGATGTCGTCACTCATCACCGCGATGACCTGAGTATTGGTGGGCACCGCAGTCTGGCTGTTGGCCGGACTGATCGTCGTAACTGTGGTGGTGCTCGTGTCCGAACCCGAACCGCTCACGAAGGTGCCGTTGAAGGCGTTGCCGTAGTTACCGGCAACGTCGTAGTAGTTCATGCCGTATCCCACGTAGAGAGTGTAGGAAGTATTCGGCGTCAGTGGCGAGTTAGGCGACACAATCGCCGTCATCCGGTCCGCTGTCATGCTGACCGTGGCCGGTACGAGTTGGGCGGTGGCGTTGTTGTACAACTCGACTGAGCCGTGGTTGTACAAC
The DNA here is from genome assembly GCA_963789205.1 of uncultured Acidobacteriaceae bacterium. Classification (GTDB taxonomy): domain Bacteria; phylum Acidobacteriota; class Terriglobia; order Terriglobales; family Acidobacteriaceae; genus Acidiflorens. Next base: position 207,789 of record CAWBJV010000001.1, on the reverse strand, counting down.
TCGTTGGAGCTGCTGACGACGCTGAGCGGATTGAGGCGCTTGTTGAACACGATGCGCGGCGCCACGTTGGTGCCGACCCCAGTCATGCCCGGCGCCGGATCCGCAAGCGTTACCGACGGATGGAGCAAGTCGAAAGTCGGCCCGGTCGTGAAGGTATTTGTGACCGTGCCCACCATCGTATTGCCGGCCGTGTCATTGACTCCGGTAATGGTCAGAGTGTAGCTGGTGTTCGAAGCCAACGTCGCGCTCGGCGTCAGAGTCAGCAATTGGTCGGCGTCGCTGAACGACGGCGTGACCGCGACCGGGTTGCCGCCCGTCTTGAGCGTGATCTGGCCAATGCTGGTCGGCTGAATCGGCTCGCTAAACAGAATTTGGACCGACGCATTCACCGGGACTGCGGTCTCGGTGTTCTCCGGGCTGGTGTTGATGACCGTCGGCGGGTTGGTGTTGGAGGTGAACGACGCCGTGAAATTGACGTCGAATCCTTGCTGCACGTTCCCGGAGAGATCCACCAGGTTAAAGCTCCCTAGTTGGTAGCTTTCGCCGACCAGGAGCGGACTGTTCGGCACTATGAAGATCGCCGTCTGGTCCGCACTCCAGGACACGGTTGAGGAGACGTATTGTCCCATTGTGTTGTTATAGACATAGGCGTTCGTCGGGGTGAAGCTGCCAATGTCCATCGGCTTGCTGTATTGCATGCTGAAAACCGAGTTCACTGGAACATTAGTCTGGCTGTTCTGAACGCTGCTGCTGGACACATAGGGCGCGGCGAAGTCCGGCTGCGCCGCGGTGGTGAAGTGAGTTGTCTTGGTAGCAACTGACTTACCCGCCTCGCTCGTCACACCGTTGATCGCAACTGCCATCTGTGTGCTGGGCGGCAGTGGAGCCTGCGGCACGATCGACACGCGAGTGTAGTCGGGGCTGAAGCTGATGCTCGACGGTGCTTCATTGGTCGCGCCCGCGCTCACCTGGATGGTGCTGCCCGTGACCGACACGGGGTTGATGGCCTTGTTGAAGTTCACGGCAACCGAGGTGTTGATGCCGATATTGGTGGAGTTGTCGGTTGGCGCCTGGGACACGATCGTCGGCCCGGCGTTGTCCACGGCCGTCCCAGCAAAGAAGTTGTAGGCGAAAGCCTGCACCGGCAGGCCGTCGATGTTGGTGACGTTGGAGGCGTAGTCCACATACACCTGATACTGCGAACTCGAAACGAGGTTGCTGGTCGGAGTAATGGTGATAACGCCGCCGCTCACCGAGCAATTCGGGGTGAGGGCTGTGGCCGTGGCGTACTCGTAGAGCCTTACCGAACCCGTGTTCCCGGTGCAGGTGACCGAACTGGCTGTTAATGCCTGGTTGTACTCCACCTGAATAACAGTGTTCAGCGGCGCGTTGGTGGCTCCGCTGAACGGGTTGACCGCCTGCACAGTGGCCGTTGTGTTCGCGGGCGATCCTGCGATGGTGAACTGTCCCGAGAAGCTCGACAGCGCGATATTGTTGGCACTGAGTGCCGACGAATCCAGGTAAACCTGAATTAAGTCGCCCGCGTTGAAGGGGTTGCCGGGCGTGAACTCAATCGCCTGCGCGCTGCTGTACAGTTGCACGGTTCCCGAAACCAGCACTCCATTGTCGGTAACGTGCAAGGCTCCGGTGACGGTGCCGGGGTTCATCGCGGCGTTGGTGAAGAGCGTCACCAGCGTGTTGGCCGGGACATTCGTCGCGCCGTTGCCGGGACGCATGGCGATCACGGACGGTGTGGCGTTCGAGAGCGCGGTGGTCAGGGTGAACTGGCTGTTGGTGTTCGCCAGGGCGTTGCCCGATAGGTCCTGAATGCCGCTGGTGAGTGAGATGGTGATAGTGGCGCCCGATGTCCAAGCGCTGCCACCCGGATTCAGGACAATCGTGCGATTGTCACGGGATAAGGTGTAGCTGTAGCCGACCGAAGTGTCGCCGTTGAACAGCGCCAGGGTATTCGCATTAATGGTGGCCCCATTGATCGACTTCGAGAAGGTCAACACCACCTGGGCGTTGATCCCGACATTCGTAGCGCCATTGGCCGGCGAGATGGTGACCGTGGGGGCGGTGTTGTCGACGGTGTTGGCAGTAGTGAAGGTGTAGCCGTATTGGTAATTGGGATTGCCGCCCTCGTCCGTCAATCCATACGCGCCGAAGCCCATCAGCGTGTTGGCCGGATACGGGGTCAGGGGTGTGAAGGTCACTGACGCGCCATTCACGTTGTAGGTCCCCGCCAAAACCTGACTGGTGCTGTTGACGTAGACAAAGACGGTGTTCGGGTTCACCGACGCTGCGTTGATCAGGTTGGTCATGTTGAGCGTGACCGGGCTGGTCACCGATACGCCGGTCGCGCCGCTCGCTGGACTCGTCGAAACCACGGTGAACGTTCCGCTGCCGTACCCGGTTGTGCCCGTCGTGAACGAACTGTTAGAGGCGGTAACCGCATTGCCTTCGATGTCCTTAAAGCCGCCTACCGTCACGTTGTAAAGCGTGGAAGCGGTTAGCGCGGAGGTGGGCACGAAGGTGAGGGTGACGCCGTCGCTTGCCAGCGTGGTAGTTCCGGGGATGTTGGTGCTGCCTTGCTTGACCGTGATGGAGCTGTTCGTAATCGAGGTGGGATCGATGTCGTCACTCATCACCGCGCTGACGTGCGCATTGATCGGAACGACGGTCTGCCCATTGCTTGGATTGACGGTGAGGACGGTGGTGGCAGTGGAGTCACTACCGGTTCCCGTGTAGAAGTACGTCTCCGAGCAGTTGCCGTTGTTGCCGGCAATGTCGGTGTAGCCGCAGAGGTAGAAGTAATACAAGGTATTCGGCAGAAGCAACGCGTTGGGCGTCAGCGTGGCGCTTAAACGGTCGGCTGAAACCGTCACGGTCGCCGGAATGATGAGAGAGAAGCCTTCGTAATACAGATTCAGCGCCGGGGGAATGGTTAGCTCGTTAACCGGCTCGTTGAACGTCAAGTGCGGTGTCACGTTCACACCAACCCCGAAGGTGGCGTTTGGGGGATCGACGAACGTCACGCTGGGACCGGTGGTGACGGCGCTGGTCCCGGTCGTGAAGGTGAAGCTGCCCGGGTTGGTCAGTGGGGTGCCGGTCGTGTCGGTGATTAGCGAACTGTAACTTACGGTGTAGCTGGTGCTCGCCGTCAGCGGACTGACAGGCGTATAGGTCACGGTCTTATCGTCGGCGGAGAAGGTGAAGTTCCCTGACACCGTATTTCCGCCGGTCTCCATGTAGAAGCCGGTCTGCGCGGTGATCGGATCAACCGGTGTATCGAACCGCAGAACCACCGGCGTCCCTCCGCTCGCGTTCCCATTCAGCGGGATATTGGTGTCGCCATTGACAGGGCTGGTGCCGGTGAGGGTTGGGCCCGTCGTATCGGTGCTGAAAGCGGTAGTGAAGTAGTACTGCACTGCGCCCAGGCTGTTTCCGCAGGTATCTTTGGGGGGACTTGCATAGTTCCAGTACGTGTAGAAGTTCCGGCCGGCTGGCAGCAATATGCTGGGCGTAATGGTCGCGATCGTGCCGGACGCGTCCAGGCTGATAGTTCCCGGTATTTCCTTGCTGGTAGTCCCATCGTAGAAGAAGACGGTGGCCGGGGCGACGTTACCAAGCGAGAACGTGCTGCGATCCATGGGCACGCTGAATTGCGCCTGGATCTGGGTATTCAGCGGCTGCTTGGTCGCACCGTTAACTGGGCTGATGTGAAGAATGGTCGGTGCGGTCGCAGTGCAGGTCTCCACATCCATTCCGTTATTTACAGTCAGAGTTTGCGATCCGGTTTGGATCTGCACTGTACGGAAGCCCGTGACTGCGCCGGAAGTGACCAGACTTGCCGTCAGACTCGTGGCGCTGTTGACGGTCACCGGGCCGAACGTACCTGCCGGCGCACCTCCCACGGCGACTCCCGGGCCGAAATTGGCTTTCGTCCCGCTGGCCCAAGTGGTGAATGCACCGGTAATCGCGACGCTTTCGCTTTGCGTCGGCTGAATCGTGTTGGGGTTAATTAAGGTCACCGCCGGTACTCCGGCGATTACGGTGAACGTTGGCTTCACCACTTCCGCGCCCGTGGTGATGGTCACGTTGCGCGCCCCGGTGGCAGCGACGTTATCAATCGTGATCGGCACCGACGCGCTCGTCGGGCCATTTACAGTCAGCGTGCCCAGAGTGATGTCGGCTCCGAAATTGACCGTAGTGGTCGCTCCGAAGTGGGTGTTGGTTCCCGTGATCACGATCGTCTCGCTCGATCCCTGGTGTGCGGAAGCGGGATTGAGCGACGCCGCCGCTGTGTTGGTGCCGGTGCCGGAGAGTGGGACCAGGAGCGGATTGGGGCTGGAAGTGTTGGTCACCGTGAGCGAGCCGACGATGGTTCCGGCGACGGTCGGCGCGAACTGCATCTGGATAAGGCAGTTGTGGCCTGCTGACAGGGTGCCGCCCGTAAGCGAACACGTGGTGCCACTGAGCTGGATTTGGTAATCGCCGGAGGGTACGACGCTGCTCAGAGTCACCGCGCTCGCGCTGTTGTTGGTGATCTTGACTGATTTGGCCGTGCTGGTCGAGCCTACCGCCTGCGCCGCGAAGGTTAACTTGGGAGGCGTCAACGTCAGGTCGGCCAGCGAAGTGCCCGTCAGATTGACCAGTTGCGGGCTGTTATTGCCGGTATAAGCGACCGCGGCCGATCCGCCGATGCTGCCCACAAATGTGGGGTTAAACGTAAGACCGAATGTGCACGTGCCGCCGACTCCGAGCGAGCCTGTACAGAGGTTGTTGACGATCGCGTAGTCGCTGCTTGCAGTAGGCGTGCCCATCGTGACCGGACTCGCACTCGTGTTTGTCACCGTGATGGTTTGGGTGGCGCTGACGCCGCCGGTCACCACTTTAAATATCAGACTGGTCTTGCTCAGGGAGATGGGGGTGGTCGAGCCGCCCGTCCCGGTCGCGGAAATCTTCACCACGAATGGTATGCCGTAGGTTGCATTGTCGGTAACGATGATGGCGCCGTTGTCGACTGGCGATGTGGGCGTTACATCCACAGTCACCGTGCAATTTCCTGTTTTAGCGGCGAGCGCCGTCGTCAGACAGGTTCCGGTACTGGTGATGGTGTAATCGCTGCTTGCCGTGATTGTGTTTACGGTGACCGGGTTCGGACTAGCATTGGTAATCTTGAACGTCTTGGTTGCGCTGGTCGTCCCGATCGCCACCGCGCCAAAATTGAGGCTTGCCGGTGCGGCCGTTACCGGAGCCCCGCCGGTTCCGGTCAGGCCGACAAATGCCAGCAGACTCTTGCTGGGGTCGTATATGCTCGCCGCGCCCGAAATGGCTCCAACAAGGGTTGGCGAAAAGAAAATTTGCGCCGTGCAGGTACCGCCGCCGCCTGCGACACTGCCACTGCAATTGTCGGTTTCCGTGAAGTCGCCGCTCATCACAATATTAATGGCCTGAGCCGTCGCGCCGTTGTTCGTGATGGTCACTGGCTTCGCGGCGCTCGTCGTCCCTATGACTTGCTTCGAGAAGGTCAGGCTCGCCGACGAAACCACGATCTGCGCCCACGAGTTCAGGCTGGCGGTCACGAACAGAGCCGACAGCAGCAGGACTCTCTGAAACTGTTTGGCGACGGAAGACGCAGAGATATTCGCAGCGATAGCGGTGGCGCGCATAGGGTCTCTCCTGGAGAGGAACAACAATTTTGTTTTGCTATTTTTCGCGGAATTCGAGGGAGGAAGGAGGAGTCCGCGAACCAACCCATTACTGATCGGGAAGTGTACCGGGCAAGCCGGAAGAATGCAATCCCCCGTCGCGCATTTTTTTTGTGGAAAATCGAGACAGGTGCAAAGTTTTGCAACTGATTCGGCGGTGTCCGGGCCAAACTTAATAGATTTCGGACCTCGCCGCACGCGTCATCAGGCCTTCGATGGCGTGCTGCACAGTCCCGGCCGATCTTAGCCCGAAAAACGCGACGTCTTGTCTACAGGCACAATCTCCTCCGGTGGACCATAACCGCGATCGTGCGCCTGATTCGAGACCGCATATAGCTTCAGGTCGCTCCAACTCCATCGACTGGAAATAGGTGGCCTCCCGCAGGCACAGTACAGCGTCCATTCATCTGCGAATCCTTCAGCCAGCGGCATCAAGTACGACCCGTTACGGTACGGGCTGAAGCCAGGCAAATATCGAGTCAAGCATTTTGGACACTCAACGCAATGGCGAACACGGGAAGCCATGGCATGTGTCGGTGAGCTCCTTCGACGGAAACTGGCGGCATGCGCTCACCCCTCCGGCGACCGCCTGTCACTGGCTGACAAACGTTGCGGTGCGTTCACGTAGAGCTGATTTGGAACAATGCAAGCCGAGGGCCGTTTTTGAAGGAAAATACGTGAGGTTCCAATGTTCAGGTGCGTGTTGATTAGAGACAGGGACGAATTGACCGATTATAGAAACAAAGTAAAACAAGCTCACTGATCAATTTATACGGATATCAGTAGAGATCGCCGGAGATGCCGTGAGATTCGGTAGGCCGGAATTGGAAACTGGGTCCGCGATTCGGGAAGCGGAAGAACATTTGCCTCGACCATTCCAATGGTAACATGCATACTGGTTGGTATGTTAGCAGTTAGAAACAGACCGAGACGCAGCGGGGCCACACCGCGCGACCCAGAGCGCACGCGAGGGCGCTTGTTGCGGGCCGCCTTCCAGGAGATGCACCGCTCAGGATTTCGAAACGCTGACCTCGATGCCATTCTGGCCAGAGCGGGCGTGACCAAGGGCGCGTTGTACTACCACTTCGATAACAAAGAAGCCCTCGGGTATGCGGTAGTAGACGAGGTCATGGCAAGTGACCTTCACCAGAAGTGGGTGCAGCCCTTACGGAACGCCAAGAACCCCATCGACGCTTTGGTCCGCATTGTTCAGTCCGAATCGCTGAAAAGAGAAGACGTTCAGCGTAGCTGCCCCTTGCTTAACTTGTCTCAAGAGATGTCGGGTATTGATGAGGGATTCCGCAGAAGGACAGCAAAACTTTTCGGGAACTGGCACGATGCAATCGCGGAGGCACTGCGTGAAGGACAGAAACGTGGGATGGTAAGGAGTGATGTAAACGCGAATGAAACGGCTACTTTCCTGATCGCGGCATACGAGGGTTACGTCGTTTTAGCAAAGAATTCGCAGGATCCCCGGACGATGCAGTCCGGCCAAAGAAGGGTGAGCGGCCACATCGAGTCACTGCGCCCGGCCCGCGGCCGGGCGCGAACGGCAGGCCGAGACTAGCCCGCCGCTTTCGTGAGGCGTGCAACATGCTTCGTTAATACCGTAGTGCCATCTCGCCGCCGTTGAAGCCCGAGGTGAATTAACCATCCCCATTAAATCCGTTTCGAGGGAAAATCAATGGACCGAAAGATAGTCAGGACTATCGCACTAGGAAGCTTCGCGCTGGTGGTCGTGCTGAGCACGGCGTGGCAAGCGCAAGCACAGGACGCCAAAGCGCAGTATCCGAGCATGGCCCCGCTTGACCAGTATCTGATGGCGGATCGCAACGCCGAGATTGCCATGGCACGGAGCGCGGCCCCGGAGGCTATCTCGCGCGATGCCGAGGTCATGGTTCTGGGACGCCACGGCTACGAAACCGCGGTCAAAGGCAAGAATGGTTTCGTATGCGCCGTGGAGCGAGGGTGGATGGGCCCAATCAATGGCGAGGATGCCGCTAATTTTTGGAACCCTAAAATTCGAGGTCCGATCTGCTTCAATCCGCCGGCTGCCCGCTCCATCTTGCCGCTGACGTACAAAAGAACGGAGATGGTATTGGCCGGTCAATCCAAAGCCCAGATCATCGACGGCATCAAGACATTGCTAAAGCAAGGGCTGCCGCCCCTGGAGCCTGGAGCCATGTCCTACATGATGTCGAAAGAACAATACCTTACCGATGACGACCACCATAACTGGATGGCTCACCTGATGTTTTACACCCCATTCATGGACGGTGCCGTTTGGGGTGCAGATGTGCCCAACTCGCCCGTCATGCTGGGTCCACAGTTTGGAGGCGCTCCGGAACCAATCGACGTTTTCATGATTCCCGCGGGTCGGTGGTCGGATGGAACAGCAGACCCAGTCAGGATCAGGTAGGCAAAATGAAAATGATCGCATTGGGAGTTTTTGCGCTGGTTATCGTGCTAGGCGAGTGGGGGGCAAGCGCCAGCACAGGACCCAAAAGCACCGTATGCGAACATGGCTCCACTTGATCGATACAGTGCGATCGAGTTGTTGTCCGCTACAACAATAACGAGATAATAGCTCTGCCTGCCTGCTAGCCGGGAAGGCACACTGAGCCTGCCCACAGTTGAGCCAGATCTCTGAGGTTGTCTTTGTATGTACGCGTTACCAGGTATTCCTTTCCGCCTTTTACACGCAGCCTGTACTCTCCCGTCGGTAAAGGCTGGATCTCGTCCACCGCCGAAATATTCACGACGACCGAGCGGTGGATACGAATAAAACCGTAGGGCTTGAGCTTCTCCGCCATGGACGAGAGGGACTCGCGCAGCAAATAGGGATTGGCTCGGTGTCGCAACGAAACGTAATTACCTTCCGCTTGCACTGCCACGATCTCGGCTAAATCCAAGAATAGGATTCTACCCTTTGCCTTGAACGCGATTCGTGGCGCCTGTCGTTTTGCTATAACCTCCAACTGGCGCAAGACTCGGATGAGGTTTGCAGCATCAACTCGGGTTACCGGAAACAGTGAAGTATCTGTAAGTTCGCAGAACCCGTCTTCTGCCGGCGATTCAAGAGTGTAATCCCGTCTACTTTTGGGGGAGCAAATCGTATCCCCCCGCAGTGGGCTAGCCGAAACGTCCGCTTTGGCGTGAGCAGCTTGTTCAACAAACATCTCACGTGCAATGGCCTTCTGATCCTGAATCTCGCGGGTGCTCATGAGGGAACCCCCTCGCATTACTCTCGCGTTTGGAACTTCCTGCTACCCGAAGCGAGACTGACGAGTTCACCGCTTCTAAATGAAAACGTCCTACATAACCGGAGCAGCGGATCCGTCTGACCACCTGACCACGGGAAGGACAAACACGTCGATTCGTTGAGCGCCTTTGAATTGTGGATTCAGCATCGCCGGTGAGTTCGGCAGATCGGCACCCCACGTCTTACCTTCCAGGTCCGTAGGTTACTTCTGCCCAGTGCTCACTGCTGACGGAAAGCTCGATTGCGCGCCGAAATAACACTCAATGGACTGCAACTTTCCGTTCTTGATTCTGAGATACTCCACGTTCCGGAACGATTTACCGTCCTTGGTGTGGCAAAGATACTTCACAAAAGCATCCTCCGCGCCAGTGGTGATTCGCTCCAGGTCAAAATGTCCAATGAAATCGATCTGTGTTTCCCAGCATCGCGCTTTGAAAGTGCTCTTGCTAATGTGGTCGTCGCCGGCCGCGCTTGTAAAGGTGAAGCCATCGGCGAGCAGGCTATCCACTGGGCCCCAGTCTTTCTTCTCCCAGGCTGCGTACCACTTCCGGGCTACCTCCTCGTTCGTTAAGTTCTGCCCTCCCAATGCGCTGGCACTTGCCGGTCCCGGCAGGCTCACGGCACCAACCAGCGCACAGGCTCCCGTTGCGAGCAGATTCCTGCGCGACACTGCGATCCTTGTCATTGTCATTGTCATTGTCATTGTTCGTTCTCCTTTTCATGATGTAGTTTGAAGCGCTTCGCCCGATCGCGATGCTGACTGTCCGAGCATACCGCCAAGATGGTATCGAGGCCGGCAACTTTGGGAGCCCGAGCGATAGACCTCCCGAAAAGCCGCTTGCAGCAAGCGTCCCCGCGCGCCGCGGTGGATCACGCAACCTGCGCTTCCCTCTCGTGACCGTGCTAACATACCGACCAGTATGTATGTTAACCATTTGAAAGTCAATCGCAATGATCTGCCTGACTCTTGGTGCTCGGCGATCCCGAATTTCGTAATCACTCGCCGGTGTGTGTATGAAAACTTGGAGAAACAGTCGCTTTAGCCGTTTTGGATCGTCTCAGGAGGCTGTTAGTCCGCCACTCTACATGCTTCCCCTCTGGATTGCACCGCGCCGAGTAGGCAGGCGGCGAATCGCCACTCATCTCGGCACGGCGACTCTCACCGGACGAAAAGGAGAAGATATGAGCGCGCTAAGACGGTTGCGGAATGTCTGGATACTGTGGGTGGCGACGATGGTTCTGGCTTGCTCGACCGAAACCGATAGGGGCTTTCAGAGGCTTGAATAATGGCACTAAGTCCAACTGATAGCTATGCAAACCGTGAGCAATCAGCGGTTGCCCATGGTTCGGATCGTTCCCAATCCCAGCAATCGTTGGTCAGCCGTCACCAGAGTCAGGTCTAAGACCTCGGCGGTGGCGGCGAGAATGCGGTCGGCCGGGTCCTGATGCATCTGTAATTGCCGCGCTACCAGAGCGATCTCATGGGTGAGCGGCGCTTCGCGCGTGCCGGCTGTGGCTCGCGCCAGCCACTCCGAAAGGTCTTCTTCAATCTCGAATCTGCCTTTGTAGAATAACGTTAGTGCCTCATAGGTGCTCATAGGTGAGAGCCAAAGTTCGTTGTCCTGGTCTTTGAGCTGAACCAAAACTCTTCTTCCAATCCGCCTGGGCTCGCTCAAACTCCACAACCAGATATGCGTATCGAGCAGAAGTCTCAATCGCGCAAAACCTCCCACTCATCCTCATCGGTTGCCGGTGAGACGATGTCACCCGTGATCTTCATCGTGCCCTTCATCGATCCAATCCAGGCGGCGCGATCTTCTATCGCCGTCGGCGGCACGACTTCGGCGACGGGCTTACCAAACCGCGTGATTCGAAGCGGCTTCTTCGTGGCCCGAACCTGTTCCAGCAAAGCGAGGCATTTGGCCTTGAACTCGGAAATGGCGATTTCCTGCACGTCTTTCCTCCGATAGTCATCTTAGCATACTATGGTCATAATGATTGACCATTTATACATGATGCCTCTGGGCTCTGCCGCTGGACGGACGAATGCGTCCGCCCCTCTGTGAGCTTTTCCTATGCTAGCCTTACTTTCCATGACCCAAGTTTCGGCCCATCCCAAGCACTTTCTCTCCGACAAGGTTGAGCATTTTACCGAGTCCGTGATTCGCGAGATGACTCGGCAGGCGATGCAATATGACGCCGTCAACCTGGCGCAGGGGTTTCCGGATTTCTCCGCGCCCGCCGAAATCAAGCGTGCGGCGCAGGAAGCCATCGCTGCCGACGTGAATCAGTATGCCATCACCTGGGGTGCGAAGAGCCTGCGGACTGCAATTGCCCGGCAGATGCAGGAGTGGCAAGGGATCGAGGTCGATCCGGAAAAAGAAATCGTGGTGTGCTGCGGTTCGACCGAAGCGATGATCGCGACGCTGCTCGCGGTTTGCAATAAGGGCGACGAAGTCGTGGTTTTCGAGCCCTTCTATGAGAACTACGGGCCGGACGCGATTCTAAGCGGAGCTAAGCCGCGCTTCGTCAGTTTGCGCCCGCCCCATGCATCCCACGGCGAGTGGGGAGGCGAGTGGACTTTCGACGAACAGGAATTGCGTGAGGCGTTTCAACACAAGACCAGCCAACACCAGACCAAAGCCATCATCGTTAATACGCCAAACAACCCTACCGGCAAGGTGTTCAGCCGGAAAGAACTGGAACTGATTCGCGACCTCTGCGTCGAATACAACGTGCTCGCCATTACCGACGAAATCTACGAGCACATTCTTTACGATGGATCGGAGCATATTTCTCTCGCGCGCCTAGACGGGATGCGCGAGCGTACGATCACCATCAATGGGCTGTCAAAAAGCTACAGTGTCACGGGATGGCGCGTCGGCTGGGCGGTTGCGCCTTCGTCAATTACGAACGCGATCCGCAAGGTGCATGATTTTTTGACCGTGGGCGCGCCCGCGCCTTTGCAGGAAGCCGGTGCGGCGGCCCTCAGCCTGCCTGCCAGCTACTACCGCGAACTGGCCGACCGGTACCGTACGCGGCGCGATCATTTGATCCCGGCGCTCGAGAGAGCCGGTTTCCGCTGTTACTGTCCGCGTGGGGCGTATTACGTAATGACGGACATTAGAGCCTTCGGGTTCGCGAACGACGTGGAGTTCGCGGCTTACCTGGTAAAAGAAATCGGCATCGCATGCGTGCCGGGGTCGAGTTTCTACAAGCATCCGAAAGACGGATCCCAACAGGTACGTTTCGCCTTCTGCAAAAAGCCTGAGACACTGGATGAGGCGACGAGACGGCTGGAAAAGCTGCGGTCACGTCTGTAGAGACACGGCTTGCTGCGTCTCGGGCCGACAGCGAAGACGCGGCAAGCCGCGCCTCTACGCAAGTGCACGGGGTTGCGAGGCAGTGCACACGAGTTGCGAGGCAGTGCACGGGGGTGCGGCAAAAGTAGCGGTTCTTCCACAGCAAACTGCGCTATACTTCGCCTCAACGCTGAAATATTCACCGAAAGCGAGTGGTACTCATGTCCGTGAAAACCGTGGAAGAGGTATCTGCGCAGGTTCCGCCTGAAGATTTTCAGGCGCTGGAAGAGAAAGTTTATCGCACCATTGAGTTGTACAAGGCCGCCAAGGAAGCCCGGGCTACCGCCGAACGCGACGTGAAGCGGCTGCGGGAGCAACTCGAAGAGCGCGAGGAAGAAAACGAGACCATGCGCCGTGAACTGGTCCAGCTGCGCAAGGATCGCGAGGACATACGAACTCGGGTCGAAAAAATGTTGGGCCAGATGGAAAGCCTGACGCATGAGCAGGCGGCAAGCTGAACGATATTGGCAACTAAAAGACGGCGGCAAATATCGGCCGGACAGTCATCTGGTGAGATGGTAAGCCGGCGAGGAGTGACATGGCCACTGCGAGCAAAGAGCCTCCGACCAAGGATGCGTCGACGAAACCTGTTCCGGCCAAAGACGCCTCGGCTGCAAATGCCGTCAGCGGCAGTAACAGTAATAGTGTGCGCGTTGAAATCTTCGACCAGGTGTACAACCTGCGGGGCTCTGACGCGGACTACATTCTGAAGCTTGCCGAGTACGTGGACGCCAAGATGCGCGCGGTATCCGAGCAGACGGCAACCGTCGATTCGGTGCGGCTGGCGGTGCTGGCGGCGCTCAATATTGCCGATGAATATCATCTCCTGAAGCGGGGAGTGGAGACGCCGTCGCCCGATGTGCGGCGGCGAACCATAAAATTGGCAAGCGCGCTTGACGAAGTTTTACAAGATACCCGGCGCACGGGCTGAAGTCGGTCGTAACACTCGGGTTCATCTTCGAAACACAGTCGGAGCACAACTGCTAGCAAACTTCCTGCCAACTATTTTGCGTTTTCCTCTTGCCAATCTGCTCGCGGTTTCCTAGCATCTAACCTGAAAAGCCGACCTACAAGGTTGGTGATGGTGGTAACCGATTTTTGAACCAATGCCGAATGAACGGGGACTCGACTCGCAAAAAGATCCGGTGTGCCATGTTCCGTCATGCGGAAAGGCCTAATGGGTCGCGGCGGGTTCCCACCGTCTGAGACGGGTTCATTCTCGGCCCACCACACGGCCCAGTGGGTCGGCTTTTTAATTCAGGTGCCAGGTCTTAGGTGTCAGGTCTCAGGAAAAACCTAGACCCGCCTTCTTACTCTCCATTCTCGAGTGTCGTCTGTACACGCCCCGTTGTTCGACTTTGATTTTCCTCACACCTGACACCTGAGACCTTTCCCTCTGCTAGACTCTCTCTAGAACTCAACCAGCAATTGGAGCATCTAAACTAACGTGTTCCCCAGACTTTTTCACATTGGCAGTTTCTACCTGCCCACCTACGGTGTCCTGGTCGCCTCGGGCGTGCTGATCGGGCTCTGGATCAGCGTCCGCAATTCAGAGAAGCAGGGCATCAATGGCGACGATGCCTGGAATCTTGGCATCCTCGTTGTTCTCGCCGGAATTATCGGCGCCAAAGTTCTTTACATCATCAACGACTGGAGCGCCTACGCCAACAACTGGCGGGAGATTTTCAGCCTCAACACGCTGCAGGCGGGGGGCGTTTTTTCAGGCGGACTGATTGCCGCCCTCCTTATGGCGGTCTGGTACATGCGGCGTCATCACATGCCGATCCTGCGTACCACCGATGGCTTCGCCCCCGGGCTTGCCTTCGGCCACGTCCTCGGACGCTTTGGTTGTTTCTCGGCGGGCTGCTGTTATGGCAAACCGACCAGTCATTTCTGGGGCGTGATCTTCACGAATCCTTTGGCGAATGCCGTCAGTGGAACTCCGCTCGGCATCAGGATTGAACCGACACAACTGATCGAAGCCGCAGCCGAGTTTTTCAACTTCCTGCTGCTGACCTGGCTGCTCGGTCGAAAGAAATTCGATGGGCAGGTGTGGGGTACTTTCATGATCCTATACGGAATCGAGCGTTACTTCATCGAGTTCCTGCGCGACGATCCGGGGCGCGGCGAAGTCTTTGGCGGACTGATGACGGGAACGCAGTTGATTTCCATTCTGCTGGTCATCAGCGGTGGATTGATCTGGTGGCTGAAGAGCAGCACTCAGCATTCAGCACTCAGCGCTCAGAAATCGGGCTCCGCGCTTTAGGCTCCAAAACTCCTTAAAATTCTCCTTGCACTTGCGGGCTGAATGCTGAGTGCTGAATGCTGAGTGCTGAATGCTCAACTTCCCTATCACGCTGACCTCATCTCCCGAAGCCGCTGGGCAGCGCCTCGACCAATATCTCGCGACCCAACTTTCGGAAGTCAGTCACGCGGAAGTCAGCCGAGCCCGCGTCCAACAGCTCATCGAGAACGGTGAGGTGCTGGTGAACGGTACGGCGGCGAAGGCGTCGCTGCGGCTGAGGGGCAATAACAATGAGCAGATCACGGTCACCGGGCCGCCGCACGCTCCAGCGCTGCGCGCCGTTCCGGAAGAAATCGCGCTCGACATCGTTTATGAAGATGACGACCTGGCAATCGTCAACAAGCCCGCAGGCATGATGGTGCATGCCGGAGCGGGAGCGACCGAGGATGCACGCAATCGCGGAACGCTGGTCAATGCGCTGCTGCATCACTTTCAGAAGCTGTCCTCGGTCGGAGGCGAACTGCGTCCGGGGATCGTGCATCGCCTGGATCGGGCGACCAGCGGGCTGATGGTGGTGGCGAAGAACGACGAGTCGCACCGCCGGCTGGCGAAGCAGTTCAGCGGGCGCGAGGTGCACAAGACGTACATCGCGCTGGTCCACGGCTGGCCGAAGCAGGATCGCGGCACGATTCAAAGCGCGATCAGCCGCCACACGCAGCGGCGCACGCGGATGACGACGCGGGGCTTCGGTGGCCGCGAGGCGGTGACGCATTACGTGGTGCAGCGAAAAATCGATTCGCCTTATGGCAAGTTTGCGCTGGTCGAAGTCAAGATCGAGACCGGACGCACACACCAGATTCGCGTGCATATGTCGTCGCTCGGACATCCTGTGGTGGGCGACGCGCTCTATGGCGCGCCCGGGGAACTGCGGTCCCAGTCGAACAAACGCCGCGCGGCAGGCATGCCCGCAACGCTCGCGCTGGATCGAAATTTTCTGCATTCCGCGGCGCTCGAGTTGGCGCATCCTCGGACGAAGGAGCTGCTCAAGTTCTCGCGTCCGTTGCCGGAGGAACTGGAGAACTTGCTCGGTAGCCTGGAAAATGCTTCTCAGTAGAGACGCGGCTTGCCGCGTCTCCCCCGCGACCACTGCCGCTGCCACCAGAGACGTGGCAAGCCACGTCTCTACGGGGAATTCTCAATCGGTTCTAGCGCGGCGCGGCGGGGCTATAATAAAGAAATCAAGTTGTGAACAGACTGTCCTGATGAAATCGCGCATTTTTCTGCTTCTGGTTGCTTTTAATATACTGGCTGGCTCTCTCATCGGCCAGACGGCACCACCTGCTTCCACGCCGGCGGCGCCCACAGCCGCGTCAACTCCTTCAACACCGCTTTCCGCCAAATCAACTCCCAAAGCGCAAACGCCGGCAGGGCAGGCTCCGGCGCAGCCGGGAAGTCCAGCAAAGTCTGACCCAGCAAAGTCTGATGCCGACGAATCCGTCGCGACCATTGTCCATGTCGTCAACGAAGTTCGCGTTGTATTCACCGTTACCGACCGGCACGGCCGCTACATCAAGGACCTGAAGAGAGATGACTTCAGAGTGATCGACGATCAAAAACCCGCGGAGCTGCGCAGCTTCCGCAGCGAGACCGATCTGCCGCTGCAAGTGGGGTTGCTGGTGGACGCGAGCAACTCGGTACGCGACCGCTTCAAGTTCGAGCAGGAAGCGGCAATCGAGTTTCTGAACGCGATCGTTCGCCCGCGCTATGACAAGGCGTTCGTCGTCGGCTTCGACGCCACACCTGAAGTTACACAGGATTTCACCGACAACACGGAAGGTCTCTCGGCCGGCGTGCGAATGTTGCGGGCGGGCGGCGGCACCGCGATGTATGACGCGCTTTACTTCGCGTGCCGGGACAAGCTGTTAAAGCAGGAGCAGGTGGGACCGGTGCGCCGCGCCATTATTCTCCTGAGCGACGGCGAGGACAACCTCAGCCACGTGACGCGCGAGGAAGCCATCGATATGGCAGCGCGCGCGGAAGTGATCGTCTACACCATCAGCACGAACATCAGCGGCATGAAGGGCAAGGGCGACAAGGTGCTTGAGCGCATCGCGGATGCGACCGGCGGCCGCGCGTTCTTTCCGTTCCAGATGCGCGACGTGTCGGATGCCTTTCTCTCCATTCAAGAGGAGTTGCGCAGCCAGTACGCCGTGGCCTACAAGCCCGCGGATTTTGCCGCGGACGGACGCTACCGCACGATTGCAATCCTGGCGCAGGATAAAGGTATGAAGGTGCGCACCCGCAAGGGATACTACGCTCCGAAGCAGTAGAACAGTTCTCAGTTCTCAGTTCTCAGTTCTCAGTTCTCAGTTCTCAGGGATCCCGTTTTAGTTCTCAGCGCCAACTTCTATGCCTGGATATTCAGGAACTCCGCTCGCAAAAAAGTTGGGCATCAAGGATGATTTTCGCGCTGCCCTGTTGCATATGCCGGACGACGTGAAGACCGAGCTTCGCGACGCGCTCGCGAAATGCCGAATTCAAACTTTCAGCCGACAGACCAGCAGAGATCTCGACTTCATTTTTCTCTTTGCCAAATCGCGCGCGGGGCTGGAACTCGAACTGTTACCGGCCTCGAAGGCGCTGGCGCCCGCGGGCATGCTGTGGATCTCGTGGCCAAAGAAAGCTTCAGGCGTCGCCACCGATCTCACCGGAGATGTGGTTCGCCAAAGCGGGCTTGATGCTGGGCTGGTGGACGTGAAGGTCTGCGCAGTCACCGACGTCTGGTCGGGATTGAAGTTCGTGATCCCGGTCAAGAATCGGCGGAAAGAAAAACGCCGAATCGTTTAGAATCGCGGCCCTGAATTCCTCTGTGTGATCCCCTGTGTTTCTCTGTGTCCTCTGTGGTAAAGGTACGCTTGTATTGGGACCGGCGGTAAGTGGCTTATGTTACTCCAATACGCCGGTAACTCGCGACGGTAACTTGCCGAGACGGGGCAGGCCGGGTTCTATTCATAGTGGGAGAAATGACCATGCGAATCGGGACCCGGCTGGCGGCGCTGACGATGGTGGGAATTATGCGTTGTTGGTCGGCATATGGCCAGACGGCAACGTTACGGGCGGAGCGGGAACTGTTCGCTTCGGTAAACCAGGCCCGGCAGGCGCAGGGGCTGTCTCCGCTGCGGTGGGATGAATCGCTGGCGACCGCGGCGCGGCGTCACGCGGAGGCGATGGCCGAACACGGATCGGCGCAGCATGGGTTTGCGGGTGAGCCGAGCCTGTCGGCGCGGGTCAAGCAGGCGGGCGCGCATTTCACCTGGCTCTCGGAGAACGTAACGCAGGGACCGTCGCCCATGTTCATCCACACCCAGTTCATGAAGTCGCCTCCCCATCGCGCGAACATTCTGGACCGGGACATGGATTCGACTGGAGTGGGTGTGGTGGAGCAGGGCGGGCAACTGTTCGCGGTGGAGGATTTTTCGCAGGCGCGGTGAGAGGGCGGCGCTTGCTGAAAATGATCACGCAAAATCGTAGCACTCGAAACGGCCCACGCAGGGTTACACGCGCGTGGGCCATTTCATGATCGAGTTCGTGGTCCCGATGGAGCGCCGGGCGTCCTCGCCCGGCCACGACGCTGCGTTGTCGGCGGAGGACGGGCGAGGACGCCCGTCGCTCCATCGGGGTTTAGTGTTGGTCGTGATCGTCGTGGTGATCCATATCGTGGTGGTCGCCGCAACGCTTCTTCGCTTCTTCAAGTTCTTCGCGGCGCTTGCGCGCTTGTCTGCTGTCCTCGCCGTGGCGCTGCACCGCATCACGCACCTTATCCTCAGCCTGGTGAATACGCTTTTCACATTTTTCGTGTTTCTCGTCTCTGTCGTCCGCGCGTGCTGGGAGGGACGAGCCCACCAAGCCGATCGTCAGCAATGCAAGGCAAAGAATTCTAATCATTCGGGTCATGTCTTCTCCTTAGGAATCGTAGTTTGAGTTGGAGCAACCCAAGGGTCGCCATTGTGACAGCTAATGTTCTACCGACTGCCTTTCTGAGGGTAGTCCGAGTGGGTGCGCTTGCGCAAGAGCGGGGCGGACTGCAATGCGCTGGCCTGCGGCAGTCGAGGAGGGGTGGCGGAACGGGCACTCCAATGAAGACGCCGGGAATCTGAAATCCGATTCCCGGCGCTATTTCTTAGGCTAAGGCTGAACCTTGCGCAGCTTGGGCCAAGATTCCCTGCGAATGCCGAAGGACGGATTAAGCATTATCCGCACCTCGGCGCGCCTGGGATTCACGCTATTCTCGATCAGTTCTTCATTTTGTACGGTGAAGGTCGCTGTGACTGATGTTTCTCAGTCGGCCCGTCCAGGGGCGTGCAGGTATCACCCGCCAGCGTCGTGTTAGCAACGTTCAAGAAGACATTCGGAGCAGTTGTATTGGAGCCGCCCGTACCCAGAAGAATCCCGGCGCAGGCTTCGTTGATCGTGTTGCGTGTTACGCTGTTGCCGCTACCGGTGGATGGCGGACACTCACCATCCACGTGGATGCCGTCTTGGCTGCTGCCATAGATAACATTCGATTGCGCCGTATTCCCATCGCTGCAAAGATCGATGGCGTCGTAGAGTTGGGTTCCACCGATATGGTTCGACGTAACGACCGTGCCGTTTGCAGTTTTCCCCGCCGCTTCCGTTACGGGAACGATTCCATACTGCGTGCTCTCCACCGTATTGGTGGAAACGGTTACGCCGGCCGAGCCATAGATCAAGATCCCAGAGGCGCCATAACATGGTGCGCAATTCGGCGGGTTTATGTAGATGTCATCAACTACATAGTTGGACGTGACCGTGCCCGTTGCGCCGTAACCTATCTGAATGCCGTTCTGGGCGGTAACCGTAGTGGCGCCGAGACCGATGATGGTGTTCCCGGTGACCGTGACGTTTGGTCCCGGGCTGCCATCGTCGTGGCCGCTCGCGGTAATTCCATTCTTGTCGTAGTTCCGCACGGAATTATTCGAAATCGTGACCGGTAGGGCGCTGGCGTTGCTTTCCACGTTGATCGCTAGGCCATCTTGGCAACCCTGAAGACCCGTGGGCAAAAGCACATTTCGGACGGCATTGCTGGTTATGGTTCCAGAAGCGTTCTGGTAGTAGATTCCTATCGGGTCAATCGAGCAGTCGGTCATCCCGTCGTTCGCACCATCCACGACGAGATGGGAAATAGTGACATTCGCATCGTGGACAAAAATCTGCGCGGCTGTTGGAAAGCCAAAAATGTCCGTAACGCCATTGGTGACGAGGAGGCCACCAGGCACCGTCACCACGGCAGCGTCCTGCGTTCCGCTCGCAATGCCGATAAGCGTCAGGTTTTTGTTTATCGTGACCTGCTCGGGATAAGTGCCAGGACAGACGCGAATCGTGTCTCCTGGTGCAGCCGCTGTTACCGCAGCACCGATGGTTGTGTAGTGGGTACCGGGCGCCGCGCAGAGGCCGACCGCGCGGTTAGTTGCAAAAGCTTGTCCGCCGAGTCCAAGAAGCATGACCAAAGCCAGACAAGAAAACGTAAAATTACGGGTAGGGTGCATTTGATATTTCTCCGTATGAGTTATTCGTGGGTGGTGGTTGAGAATGGGGGTTGATGTGGAAGAAGTAAGAGATGAGGGGATAACTATATCCCTAAGTGGGGTATAACGCAACCCGAGAGTACTAAGGGCGGAAGCGCTGCCCTGGTCTGAGGTCGCTGCCGAGCTGCGCTCGGCTTGGGCAGCCGGGGGCGGCTGCCCCTGCACAACGCTTGGACGGGCGGGGACGAGACTCTCGCAACTACTGTGCCGTCCCTCCGGGACTCAACTTTGTACCACTTTGCTACCCGCACTGACGTGGCCGGGCTTGCTTCGCGGCTGGAGGCATAGCCAGGTCCACTTTTTGCGGCCCTTAGGGGTTGCGACACAGACTCGGGACGCCCGTCCCTACACGGGCTCCAGCGCCCGTCTAAGTATGACCTCTAGTCTTCATGGCGCGGGGTGGCGTAGTAGCCGCTGCGGGCCTGGATTTTGTAATCCCCCTGCCTGGGCTTGATCTCGACTTTACGGAACGAGCCGTCGCGCGCGGTGTTGGTGGGCACATAACCCGCATTGTATTGGCTGCGGAGTTCCTGGGAAATCTGGTCGAAGGCCTGGCGGAGTTTTTCGATCTTGTTGCCGACCTCGATCACGCGGCCGCCGGTTTCCTGGGTGAGCTTTTTCATCTCGAAATCGCCGTGAAAGCCGCCGAAACCGTAGAACCCGCGGTCGGCGATGAGCAGCACGTAGCAGATGGCATCGGCCTTCTGCGCGGCTTCGATGGCGTCCTTGATCTTGAGACGGCTGCCTTCGTCTTCCCCGTCGGTGAGCAGGATCATCGCCTTGCGGCCGACTTCGTGGGCGAGCTCATCGTGCGAAGCGAGGTAGACGGCGTCATAGAGCGCGGTGCCGCGTGGTCCGGTTGAAGGGCACGGAATCGGGCCCTGCGGGCCAATCGGACCTCCGGAACAACTAACTCCGCCGCTGTTCATCTTGGCGTCGTTGAGCGCATGCCGGAGCCGGCTGACCGAACTCGTGAAATCCTGCAGAAGCTCGATGTCGGTGCCGAAGCTGATAACGAAGGCCTCGTCCTTGGGGCGCAGCGTGCTCTCAAGAAACGAACCTCCAACTTCCTTTTCCATATCGAGGACGCGCAACTGACTGCCGCTCGTGTCGAGCAGAATGCCGAGGGTCAGCGGCAGATCGGATTCGGCCTTGAAATACTTGATGGTCTGACGCTGGCCGTCCTCGAAAAGGTCGAAGTTGTCCTTGTTCAGGTTGGGAATCAGCGCGCCATGCTTGTCCTTGACGTTGAAAAACAACTGGACGACTTCGACGTTGACCTTCAGGGTCTCGACCGACTGATCCTGCGACTGGTCGTCCGCATCGGAACGGGTGTGGGGAGCGGAATTGGTATTGGACGTAGGGCCAGTCGAAGAGACGCCAGGGGTCGCCGGAGGTGGTGGAATCGGCGCATTCTGCGCGGCCGCAGGAAGCGACAGGGTCGTCATCAAGGCGAACATGGCCAGAACGACAGCCACTTCCAGGCACAATTTGCAATGTAATTTAGGCATCAGCGTATTTATCTCGAGACTTTGCTAGTCTATCCTGTATGGAAACTGTAAGGAACTGTGACGGTTAGATGCACCAAAAGGGCACGGTTAGGCATCTGAATTGATGAAAAAGTAGTCGAAGAGAGGCAGTCGAAGAAAGAGCAGAAGAAAGAGCAGAAGAAAGAAAGACAGAGGATTCCGGGGATGGTCACGAAAACTCGCGCCGTATTGATTTTGGGGCTGACATTGTTGCTGGCGGGCGCTTTGGCGGCGCAGCAAAAGCCCGAGGACATCCCGGACGCTCCGTCGGCGACGCGTCCGATACCGCCGCCGGAGCCACCCAGTCCGCGGCAGGAGGCGGAGGACGAGACCCAACCGAACGCGCCGCCACCAGACAATTCCGGTGCGGGGGTGACCACCGGTTCGAAGGAGATGCCCCGGAGCGCTCCGGATTCGGCGAGTGAAAAAGCAGGTGAAAAGGCGGGTGACAAGACAGATGAGAAGCCAGCCCCGCCGCCGATGCCTCCAATCAGGACGGTGCCCGCAGGCAGCGTTCCGAAGGATTCAGAAACCGGGCAAGATCTCTACACGATCACAGTGACCACAAACCTGGTGCTGGTTCCGGTCACGGTAACAGATAACCAGGGACGGTTGGTCGGCGGCTTATTACCCAAAGATTTTTCCGTTCTGGAAAGCGGGCAGAAACAGACATTGAAGTTTTTCACCAGTGACCCGTTTCCGCTGTCGGCGGCTGTGGTCATCGACACCGGTATGCCCGACGTGGGCCTGAAGAAAGTCCAGGAGACCCTATCGGCGTTGCAGGGAGCGTTCAGTCAGTTCGATGAAATCGGGATCTACACCTACAGCAGCACCGTGGGCCGGGCATCAGACTTCACCGGGGTGGGCAAGCAGTTGACTGCCACTCTGAACCAGGTCAAGGGGTACAGCGGAGCAAATAACGGACCTCCGGTGACGAGCGGGCCGCTCGGTCCTCAGGGCCCGATGATCAACGGGCGTCCGCTGGATATCCCTGTGACCCCGGTTTCCACTCCGCCGAAGGTCGCGCGCGTACTGAATGACGCGATTCTGTTGGCGGCGCGCGATCTTACGAAGCGCGACCGGGCGCGGCGGAAAATCATCTTCATCATCAGCGACGGACGGGAGCAGGGCTCGACCGCCAGCTTCAAAGACACACTCAAGGTGCTGCTGACCCAGAACATCACCGTGTATGCGGTGGGAGTGGAAGGCGCGGCCATCCCGGTATACGACAAGCTGCAGCGGATCCACCTGCCGAAGACGGCGGCGGTGATGGGCTACAGCAACATCCTGCCGAAATACGTCAACGCCACTGGAGGCGGCACGATGAACGCCGAGTTCGCCCAAGCCGACATCGAGCGCGCTTACGCCCGAGCGATCGGAGACGCGCGCAACCAGTATACCCTGGGTTATTCTCCCAAGTCGGGCATTGGAGGCTACCGCCAAATCGAGGTGCGGGTGCGGCGTCAGGACGTGAAGGTATATGCGAAGGATGGATATTATCCTCTGCCGACGCCGCGATAGCGGGCAGAGCTGCTAAGTATCTGAGCTCGTGTTGGTTTAGTAAACGTGGGTAACCAGCGCCAGGACCATCCGGTGTGGTATAAAAACCAGCAGTATCCGATACTGTAGTCAGATGGATTTGTAGCGAGAGGCTGGCGCGCGGAGGGAGTGGTTCGCGAGGGCCTTTTTCGCAGGAGTTTCTGAGGAAACCTTTTGAGTTTCATCAACTTCGCAGCACGCGAGATCAACTGCAAGATCGTCTATTACGGCGCCGGGTTGGGCGGTAAGACGACGAATCTGCAGTTCATCTTCCAGAAAACAGCCGAACAGCAGAAGGGGAAGATGATCTCGCTAGCCACCGAGACCGATCGAACCCTGTTCTTCGATTTCCTGCCGCTGGATCTAGGCACGGTGCGGGGCTTCAAGACGCGCATTCACCTGTACACGGTTCCAGGACAGGTCTTTTATGACGCCAGCCGCAAACTGATTCTGCGCGGAGTGGACGGCATCGTGTTCGTGGCCGATTCCCAGCAGGAGCGCATGGACGCCAACGTCGAGGCGCTCGACAACCTGATGGCTAACCTGAAAGAACACGGCTACGACTTCAACAAGATTCCCTACGTCCTGCAACTGAACAAACGCGACCTGCCGAATGTGCTGCCGGTGGACGCTCTCTCCAAAGAACTGCGCAAGAAAAACGAGTCGGTGGTGGAGGCTGTAGCCTTCCAGGGCGTGGGCGTGTTCGAGACGCTAAAGGAGATCGCCAAGCAAGTGCTCACGGAGTTGAAGCAGGGCGGGTAGGGCAGCAGTCAGCTATCGACAGTTCTCCCGTAGAGACGCGGCTAGCCGCGTCTTTTGCTCGTGTGGGGACGGGCGCCCTCGCCCGTCCAAGCCGAGCGCAGCTCGGCAGAGTGCCGGCGGTCACAACAACTCTGAATTCGCTATAATTTCTCATTGCAGCGCTCCAGACAGTTCTTCCCATTCCTTCATCAGGCTCTGCAGATCGGTCTTCCGGCGGGCGAGTTCCTGGGTCCGACGCTGAGTTTCCTCGACACTTACAAAGCTCTGAAGCTCCGTTTCACACAGAGCAATCCCAGCTTCGCCGCGCGCAATCTCTTCTTCGATCTCATGCAGCCGATCTTCCATCTGCTGTCGCTTGATCGGATTCAGGCGCTTGCCTTTGGGTTCGGCTGCCTCGGCGGCGGGCGCGCGGTCTCCGTTCCCTGGCACCGGCGAAGACGTCGATGAGATAGCGGACGCCTTCGGTATTTCTGCTGCAACCGCCGCTCGTCCCTGCTTCCGCCAGAGATAGTCTTCGTAATTTCCCGGATAGATTTCCACTTTGCCATCGCCGATTTCGAACACTCGCGTGGCCAGTTTGTCGATGAAATAGCGGTCGTGGGAAACAAAGACCACCGTGCCGGTGTACTTCATCAGGGCTTCGAGCAGCACGTCTTTCGCCCGCAGGTCAAGGTGGTTAGTGGGCTCATCGAGCAGCAGGAAGTTGGCCGGGTGCAGCAGCATTTTGAGCAGCGCGTAGCGATTGCGCTCGCCTCCGGAGAGGACGCCGATTCGTTTGAAAACATCGTCGCCCGAAAAAAGGAAACAGCCGAGCAGGCTGCGCAGCTGGGTTTGCGTGGACGCTGCCGAGAGTTCTCCGAGGTCGTCGAGGATGCGAGCTTCCGGATCGAGTTCTTTATATTGATCCTGCGCGAAATAGTCGGGCTCCACGTTGTGGCCCAGCTTGTATTCGCCGGCGCTCAGGGGCTCCTGATTGGCCAGCAATTTAATGAGAGTAGACTTCCCTGCCCCGTTGACGCCGACTAATGCGATCCGCTCGCCGCGCTCGATCATGAAGCTGACTTTCTCGAAAACCCTGTGCTCGCCAGCCCCGCGTTCACCGTAACTCTTAGCAACGTTCGAGAACTCGGCGACGATGCGACCGCTCGACTTCGGTTGCGGAAAGGAGAAATGGACAGTCTTCTCTTCTTCCGGAATTTGGATGCGCTCCATTTTCTCGAGCTCTTTAATGCGGCTCTGGACCTGCTTAGCCTTAGTCGCCGTGTAGCGGAACCGATTGATGAACACTTCTAGCTGCTCGATGCGGTCGTGTTGCGTCTTATAAGCGGATTCGAGCTGCTCCTTGCGCGCGGTTTTGCCGGCGAGATACTGATCGTAGTTGCCGGCGTAGAAGTGCATCTGCTTGTTCCAGATTTCCACGATGCGCTTGACAGTGATGTCGAGAAAGTAGCGGTCATGCGAAATGAGGACGAACGCGTAGGGATAAGTGGTCAGGTACTCCTCAAGCCAGTTGCGGGCTTCGAGATCTAGGTGGTTGGTAGGCTCGTCCAGCAGAAGCAGGTTGGGCTTCTGCAGCAGGAGTTTGGCGAGGGCGATACGCATCTGCCAGCCGCCAGAAAATTCTTCGGTCAAGCGCGTCCAGTCGTCGCGGCGGAAGCCAAGTCCGGTCAGAACCTGACCGACCTGCGCTTCGAGGGTATAGCCGTCGCGGGCGACGAATTCGTGTTCGAGCTTCTGATAACGGTCGGCGACATTGGAGTATTCGGGGCCAGCGTGATCGAGTTCCGACATGCTGCGGGTGAGCGATTCCATTTCTTTCTCGATGGCATCGAGCTCGGCAAAGACCGACAAGCACTCGGCAAAAATCGTGCGTCCGGTCATGGTGAGGCCGTCCTGCGGAAGGTATCCGGTGGAGATGCCCTTGGCGCGCGAGATAGTGCCGTAGTCGAGCGACTCGCTCCCGGCAAGGATTTTCATGACGGTGGATTTGCCGGTGCCATTCGCTCCAACCAGACCGATGCGGGATTCCGGCGTGATCAGCCAGTCGGCATTCTCAAACAAGAGCTTGTGGCCATAGCGCTTGCCGGCGCCGGAGAGTTGGATCATGGTTGTCTCTATTTAAATATAGCGGACGAGGGCGGGCGGCTGCTGTCAGCTCTGGGTTGTCAGCTATTCAGTGCCGGGACCGGACAGCCGAGGGCGGCTGTCCCTACGCGATGCGGGGAACTTGTTTCAGCGAGCCGCAGCCATCCGTGCCAAGCCAATATGCTCCAGCGCGCGGTCAATCACCGTCTGGAGTTCGTGGGCATACTTGACTTCGCGGCCCTTGGCCAGGATTACGCGCGCCTTTTCCGCATCGAACCAGGTGGGATTGCGAAAGTCTTCCTCCGGACGGCGAGTTTGGCGGACTTCCATCAAGAAAGCCTTGACCACATATTCCTGCACGCCACCCGCCTGCCAGAAGACGCCCTTGGAATGAACATAGATGTGGAAATGACGGGGCTCGATGATGCCGATGGCGCCCGCTTCTTCTTTCGCTTCGCGCTCAGCGGCCTGGCTATGCGAGAGGCGGGGTTCGGGGGCTCCCTTGGGAAACGTCCACTTATTGCCGCCGTTGGTGTTGACCAACAGAAACTCGGCGTGCGAATTCACTCGCCGGTAACAGACGGCGGCGACCTGCAGGGGCAGCGCGGAGCGAGGGATCCGAGGCAAGCTCATCACCTGTAGTTTACTGCAAAGATATTTCAGGAATGTTAAATAGCAACGAAAATGGTGCACATCTTTGGTACCCGGTCCTTTGGTGCCGGTACCCGCGTTCTCGGTTCTCAGTTCTCAGCGACCGACGTCTTAAGCACCCGCACAATCGCTTCACTGAGAACTGGGAACCGAGAACTAAGAACTATCCTCGGTTGGCCATCAGCACTTGAAAATTCTCTCCCATGCCAACCGGCGTGACTAGATGTTTTAGCTGGAGAGTCACCTTGGCCCGTTCCTGCGGGACACGGCAGTCTTCGAAGGCGTCGGCAAACTGATTTCTCTCGCCAATGCCCATCAGGAATTGTGATTGCGTGAGGAGCTTTTCGACCTGCATCCCGGCTTGCTCGCATGCACCGTCGAGCGCGGTGAAATTGACGTGGACGGTGAGGTCTTGCTCGCCGGGCGCCTCGTAGGGGTCCGGGCTGGCCGAGTGACTGCGATACGCCATGAGCGTTCCACGATAGCGACCGGCGAGTTGTTCGTTGCGTGTGTAGCCGTAGTCGACAATCAGCAGCGACCCGCGTCCGATTGCCTGCGCGATTTGCCCGATCCAATCCTGCGCGAGAATGGGCACTTCAATGCGCTCGCCGGCTTCGGGATGAACGCCGTAGCGGTCGAGGAATTCCAGTTCTTCATCGAGCGGCGGGAGCCAGATTTCGTGCAGGCGATTGTTTTCGAGCACGATGTGGAGTTTGCCGGCAGTTCCAAGAATTTCCACGGGCAGAGCGTCAAAGAATTCGTTGGCGAAAACAATCAAGGGCGTATCGAGTGGGAGGCTACGATGAATCGTGGGCGGTTCCTCCGGCGATTCCCCGGAAATTATCGCTTTGCCGCCACGAATGTGATTATCGAGAGTGTCTCGCAGTTTTGCGCGCAGCGCGGGCGACGATTCCTGCAAGGTGTAAGTGAGGCTGGCGAAGAAGTCGGGGAATTTCTTGTTGGACCAATCGAGCACATCGCGGGCGAACAGACCGCGGCCGGGACCGAGTTCGAGGATTTCGATTTCACGAGGCCGGTCGAGCGTTTGCCACATCTGGTCAAACTGCCGGGCGAGTAGGCGTCCGAAAACAGCGTGAACGTCGCTCGAAGTATAGAAGTCTCCGGCTTTTCCGAATTGTTCAGCGTTGCGCGAATAGTATCCGGCAGTGGGATCGTACAGGCAGATTTGCATGTAGCGCGAAAACGGCATCGGGCCGCGTTGGCGGATTTCGCGCTCGATTTGTTCGCGGACGGACACTCAGGTAGCGAAACGAGGCGCGGCAAGCTGCGTCTCTGCGGCTGAAGGATCAACAATCTGTCAAAAATTCGCTTGTTTACGCCGCCACTCGCGCCGGGTTGCCTTCGGCGTGGAAGGCGCGCTTGATCGGAGGCATGGCCAGATAGAAGATGCAGGCCGCATTAATCGCCCCGAACAGCAAGCAAAAAATATTCGCTACGAAGACACCGGGGAGAACCAGCACGAGCCCTACCGCGGAAAACAGAAGCGTGAGCAGACGTCCCCAGTTCTGCATTTGCAGGACGCCGTAACCCGCGATCATGTGCACAACCGCAAACACGATGATGCCAAGGCCAGCCAAGTGGCCGAATCCATGCAAAATATTTTCGATTGCATTGCCTTCGGCGGCTAAGGAAGCAAGTTTGGCGGCCAGTCCGGCGAACAGCAGTATGGAGAGTCCGAACACCAGCCCGACTACACCGCGCAGAATTTGATAGCAGCCGACCAACGTGACACCAAGTGGGCGCATAAATCCTCCTAAGTTTGGGGAAAAATATAGCACAAGGGGCAGGCTATGAGGCGCTCTCCATTTAAACTCTCGACTCCTGCTCACCGTCGGCATGTGACCACGTCTAAGATAGCCGACCGGAGACCGCGATCCGCGGCCCCCATTACCAAAATTTGCCACGCGCGCACATTGAAGGAGGCATTCCCCATGTTTCGACGAGCCCTACGAGGATTCCTGTTCTGCCTGCTGATCGCAGCCATGTCGGGCCTAAGCCCGGCGCAATCGTTCGTACTCGATCTGCCCCTGCAGAGCCAACGGGCGCAGATTTCACAACGCATCGGCATCACCGATATCACGATCAGCTATCACCGGCCGCTGGTGAATGATCGCAAGGTCTGGGATGCTCTGGTTCCCTACGGCAAGGTATGGCGCGCGGGCGCGAATGAAAACACGACGATCACGTTCAGCGATCCCGTCCAGATCGAAGGCAAGCCGCTCGACAAGGGGACATACGGATTGCACATGATCCCGAACGCCGACGAATGGACTATCATTTTTTCGAAGAACTCGAGTTCCTGGGGCGCTTTCACCTACGACCAGGCCGAAGATGCCCTCCGCGTGACGGCAAAGCCGAAGGCCTCTGACATGCACAACGCGCTGACCTACGACTTCGACCAGCTGCAGCCGAACTCGGCAGTGGTCGAGTTGGAGTGGGAGAAAATCGCGGTCCCCTTCAAGGTCTCAGTCGATGTCCACGACGTGGTGCAGGCCAGCCTGAAGAAACAACTCCGCAATCTTTCGCAGTACACCTGGATGAGCTGGGACGACGCGGCGAATTATTTGCTCACGGAAAAGATCGCTCCGGATGAGGCGCTGACCTACGTCAACAAATCCATCGAAAATGAAGATCGCTACGATAACGAGTTAACCAAGTCGAAAACCCTGACCGCGCTCAACCGCAAGGACGAGGCGGCAACTGCGCAGAAGAAAGCGCTCGATATGGCCACCCCGCTGCAGATCCATTTATTCGCTCGCGGACTGCAGGGCGAAAAGCGCAATGATGAGGCGTTCGCCATCTTCCGCGAAAACGCGAAGAAGCATCCCGACCAGTGGTTCGTTCATTCGGGATTGGCACGCATGTACTGCTCGCAAGGCAAGTTTGACGACGCCGCAAAGGAAATGAAGCTGGCGCTTGCAGGAGCTCCCGACAACCAGAAGAGCTATGTGGACGGATTAGTCAAGCGGCTGGAGGCGAAGCAGGACATCAATCAGTAGGCCGGTCGTTAGAACGCACCAGGCATCGTCGCGGAATAGAATCATCCAACGGCATGTTTTCCGCGACTGACATAGCGAGCTTTCTTGCTTGCCGACATACGGCGACCCTTGCCCGCGCCTTGTCCAAAGATGAAATCACCAAGCCGTTTTTTAAAGATCCGACCATTGATCTTCTGCGAAAGCTGGGGCTTGAGCACGAACAGCGTTATATGCGGCAGCTGTCTTACAAGGACGGGCTCGCGGTTTCGCAGATAGACATCAAGGGTGGTTGGGAAGAGGCCGTTGCGGAAACAATTCGGGCGATGCGCGAAGGCGTCGAAGCCGTCTATCAAGCGACATTTCTCGACCCACCCTGGGGCGGCCGGGCGGACTTCCTGGTTCGGGTCAACACTCCCAGCGCTCTCGGGTCTTGGTCTTACGAAGTCGTGGAGACCAAGCTCGCACACTCCACCAAGGCAACAGCGGTGGTTCAGCTTTGTTTTTATTCGGATTTGTTGTCACGCATTCAAGGCGCGGAGCCCCAATGGATGCATGTGGCGCTCGGGGGCACGGCTGCTCCGGAGCGATTCCAGGTTCAACGCTACATCGCTTATTTCCGCAAGGTGAGAAGCGAGTTCGAAAAAGCGTGGAAGCTTGAAACGAACACCTATTCCGAACCAACGGAGCACTGCGAGGTGTGTTCGTGGTTCTCGCTGTGTGATACCCGCCGCCGAGCGGACGACCATCCCTCGCTCGTCGCGGGAATCTCACGGAATCAGCGGAAAGCGTTGGCTGAGCGCGGCGTAAGCACCGTTGCCGGTCTTGCGAAGCTCACTCTCCCCCCAAAGCCAAAGATTGAACGTATCGGAGACGCCGCCCTGTTGCGAATCCGGGAGCAGGCACGCCTTCAAGTGCAAGGTCGTGAACAGGGACGGCTCATTTACGAATTGGTGGACGGCGTTGAGGACGGTAACGGGCTCGCCACATTGCCGTCCCCCTCATCGGCAGACATGTTTCTTGATCTCGAATCGAATCCCTACGTGCTCGACCAGGGCCTGGAGTACCTCATCGGCGTCGTTACGCTTCCCATGAATTCAGGCGACGAACCAGCCTATGAAGCCCTTTGGTCATTTACCCGCTCGGAGGAGAAAAGGGCGTTTGAGACCTTCATAGCAAACGTGATGGAGCGTTGGCATCGGAATCCCGAGATGCACATCTACCACTACGCTCCATATGAGCCGACCGCCATCAAGCGGTTAGTCGGGAGGCATGGAACGTGCGTCGATGAAGTGGATGAACTGCTGAGGGCGGGAGTCTTCGTCGATCTCTACCGCGCCGTCCGCCAGGGTCTTCGCGCCTCGGTGGAGAGCTACTCCATCAAAAGACTCGAACCGCTCTATGGATTCATCCGCGTGGTGCCGCTTCAAGAAGCGAATTTCGCCCTCCAGTCCTACGAAACGGCGACGGCGCTTGGAAACGATCTGGGAGAAATCGGCGGTCTGCTTAAGACTATCGAAGGCTACAACCGGGACGATTGTATGTCGGCGCTCCGGCTGCGGGATTGGCTTGAAGATCGGCGCAAGGCACTGGAAATCCAGATCGGCCGCGAGTTGTCGCGACCCCCAATTAAGTCTGGGCAGCCGGGGATCGACCTCGCCGCGCAACTCGATGAGGCTGCCAATGTAAAAGCTCGCTTGCTGGATGCGCTCCCACTTGATGCCGACCAATGGACGAACGAGCAACGAGCCTGCTGGCTCCTCGCACAGATGTTGGAGTGGCATCGCCGGGAGGAAAAATCGGCCTGGTGGGACTATTTCCGGCTTTGCGATCTTTCCGACGATGAACTCCAGGAGGACAAGAGTGCGCTGGGCGGACTCAAATTCGTAGGCGAGGTCGGTCGCATCAAGCGGTCGATAGTCTATCGCTACAGCTTCCCGCCCCAGGACCACGCCATCGACCGTGCGCTGGAAGTCCGTGATCCGAGGACTGGGAAAAGCGCCGGAGAGCGTGTCGCCATCGACGAGCGCAATCGGACGATTGATCTCAAGCGGGGCGCCTCCTCCTCCGTTCCGCACCCGAGCGCCCTCGTCCCCTTCGACATCGTCGACACGACCGTCTTGCGCGACAGCCTCCTTCGTATCGCGTCCTGGGTAGCAGATCACGGCATCACCGGGCCGGGAAGATTCCAGTCCGCACGGGAACTCCTCCTTCGCGCGCGCCCGTCTGTTCTGCGGAGCGCGGTAGGGACCGCGGTAGGGACGGCGGTAAGGACGTTGATCGGTGAGGACGAGCAATTGACGGACGATGCGAAGGTCCTCGTGGCATCGCTCGCCCGGGAAGCTTCTGTGCTTCCGATCCAAGGGCCGCCAGGCTCGGGCAAGACTTTTACCGGGGCTCGCATGATTGTTGAGCTTGTGAAACAGGGTCGGCGGGTAGGAATCACTGCTGTCAGCCACAAAGTAATCACCAATCTGCTCGACGAGGTGTGCCGCACTGCCGCCAAAGCGGGTGTTCCGCTCAAAGCGGTGCAAAAAGCGAACGAGGGAAACCACTGTCACCACCCAGCGGTGACAGCGGAGGACAACCAGGGTGTTCTCAACGCGCTGACCACTGGGTCCGCACAGGTCGCCGCAGGGATCGGCATGGATGTGGGCTCGCGTGGACATGGCGGATTCCGTCGACGTGCTCTTCGTGGACGAGGCAGGTCAAATGTCTCTCGCAAACGTGCTGGCATTGTCTCAAGCCGCGACCAGCATTGTGCTGCTTGGCGATCCGCAGCAACTCGACCAGCCACAGAGGGGGCTGCATC
The DNA here is from genome assembly GCA_963789205.1 of uncultured Acidobacteriaceae bacterium. Classification (GTDB taxonomy): domain Bacteria; phylum Acidobacteriota; class Terriglobia; order Terriglobales; family Acidobacteriaceae; genus Acidiflorens. Next base: position 175,226 of record CAWBJV010000001.1, on the reverse strand, counting down.
CGCTGGGCGCCGAGGTCTCGGCTCTTGGTCACCTGTTGAATGGGCGTGCCACGATATCCGCCGACCAAGGGGTATTCCTCACCGAGACACGCCGCCTGCACTCCGATGTGTGCGCGTTCACCTCGGAGCTTTTTTACGAGGGGCGGCTTACCTCACGTCCTGAAAACGCGAAACAGCGTCTCAATGCCGGCGGCGATCCGCTGGGCGGGACGGGCCTGCGTTTTGCCTCCGTCGAACATTCTGGAAACCAGAACGAGTCGCAGGAAGAAGTCGAGAAAGTTGCCGCGGCCGTGGATGATCTGCTGCGGTCTGGGGCCACCTGGACGGACAAGAATGGCGAAACCAACGCCCTCGGTATTCAGGACATCCTGATTGTCGCTCCTTACAACGCACAGGTCTCGGCGCTCGGAGAAAGGCTTCCCGCAGGGGCGAGAATTGGAACGGTGGACAAGTTCCAGGGGCAACAAGCTGCGGTTGTTTTCTACTCTATGGCAACTTCGACCCCAGAGGACGCACCGAGGGGAATGGAATTCCTGTACAGCCTGAACCGGCTGAACGTGGCTGTCTCGCGTGCTCGATGCGTGGCGGTAATTGTCGCCAGCCCCGCCCTGTTCCAGGTGCAGTGCCGGACGCCGCGCCAGATCGAGCTCGCCAACGCATTTTGCCGTTATCTTGAAATGGCTCGCCCAGCATGACTTGACGGCAGAGACATCGCGATTTTCAATAACCATGAGCATGCTATCGAAAGTACACTGGACAGAGCGCGTCCGGCCAGCGACTATTATTGTTGTGATTGGCGGCAAAACTTCGGTACAGTGAATCATGTTCACGCCTCATCCCAGCCTCAGCGATGAAGTGAATCGGAATATCGTCCAGTCCGAAATCGAGGGAGGCGTGTTCCTCGAGGGTCTCCCGCCGGACACCGTGCTGCAGATTCGCACTCAGCACCACTTCTACACGGTACTGTTTCTAGGCGAGGGTTCGGTGCTCATCTCAGGACATCCGCAATACTGTCCGCAACCGGTTCAGGTGACCATCGCCGGCTCGACCTGGGGCGGTTCCATGCTCAAGATGCGCTTCATCGGCCGCGGCATGCACCTGGAGTTTCATCACCCCGCCTACAGCACCGCGATTATCACATCTCCCATTCAGGAAATCCGCGAGCCCATTGCGTCAGTCCCCATTTCGTCAAAAGATCAACGCACCGGAGTAGGTCTTGGCCATTGAGTAGTCGGATTACCAGTAGAATTGGCAACAGTCTCCCGGCAATCTAGATACTTCCGGCCTTCGCCCTGTTGCACCCTTCCGCGGCCAATGAGTGAAATGGTAATTTCTCGCCAACCATTTTTTGGAGTCACCGACAACCCCATGGATTTCATTGACTTACCCGTTTCACAGACGTAGGATTCTGCTCCAGTGATCGGCCAGACCATCTCGCATTACAGGATCATCGAGAAACTCGGTGGCGGTGGTATGGGAGTGGTCTATAAAGCTGAGGACACGCGACTGAATCGCTTTGTCGCCCTCAAGTTCTTGCCGGGAGAGGTTGCCCGTGACCCTCTAGCTCTAGCCCGCTTTCGACGAGAAGCTCAAGCCGCGTCCGCACTGAACCACCCCAACATCTGCACGATTTACGACATTGGCGAACAGGACGGCGAAGCGTTCATCGCAATGGAGTTTCTGGACGGGCTGACGCTGAAGTACCGCATTGGGGGGCGTCCGTTGGAAATTGAAGTCCTGTTGTCGCTCGGAATCGAGATCGCCAATGCTCTGGACGCAGCCCACGCCGTGGGCATCATCCACCGCGACATCAAACCTGCAAACATCTTTGTCACTAAGCGTGGGCATGCCAAGATTCTGGACTTCGGTTTGGCCAAGGGTGCGCGTCCTCCCAGTTCTGCTAGCCAGATAGCCGCACAGAGTACCCAAACCGTCACAATTGTCGCCGAGGAACATCTCACCAGTCCTGGAGCGACGCTGGGAACCGTTGCCCACATGTCTCCCGAGCAAGTCCGTGCCAAGGAACTGGACGCTCGAACGGATTTGTTTTCCTTCGGCACAGCGCTGTATGAGATGGCTACGGGCGCGCTGCCCTTCCGTGGGGAAAGTTCAGGAGTCATTTTCAAAGCGATCCTGGACGCGACTCCCACGCCTGCCGTGCGGCTGAATCCAGACTTACCACCGGAGTTAGAACGGATTATCAACAAGGCACTGGAAAAGGATCGCAATCTGCGCTATCAACACGCCCTGGAGATGCAGGCTGACCTCCTTCGGTTAAAGCGGGATATAGAATCCGGCTCCTCGGGCCAGCCATCGGCTACGTTAGTGGCGGTAAGTGAAGGCGGTGAGTTGCCCCGTAACTTCGGCCACGTATGGCAAGGGGCGGCCCGAGAACTCGAATCTGGCCGCACAACGACCGAGGCTATAGGGGCAGATGCGAATGGTAGGCAGCGCTCTGGAGCAACCGACAAAGAAGCAAGGAGGGGCAAAGCCTTGGCCTTGATTGCCGTATCGGGACTAGCCATCCTGGTCGCTCTAGTGATCTGGTGGCGAAGCGCCGGCGTTGCCAAACAGGCCGCCTACTATTCTGCGCCATTTGCATTCGAGGCCGAAGATGTCTCCGTATCTCCTAACGGTCATACAGTCGCAGTGGTGGGTTATCGGGAGGCTACGCGAAAGAACACCATTTGGATTTATGAACCCGGATGGCAGGAGGCCACGAGCCTCGGCAATACCGAGGGTGCTAGCTTTCTTTTCTGGTCTCCAGATGGGCGGTCGCTCGCGTTCTTTGCCGACGGCAAGCTAAAAAAGCTGGATTTACCCGGCGGTCCAGTGCAAACACTCTGCGATGCTCCGACCGGACGCGGCGGCACTTGGAACAAAGATGGTGTGATCCTGTTTAGCCCGAGCGGAAGTTTAGGGACTGGGCTTTATCGGATTGCGGCTTCAGGCGGCACACCGGTCCAAATCACTTTCCCGGATAGAACTCAGGGAGAAGACAGCCATCGCTGGCCAGTATTCCTTCCCGATGGAATTCACTATCTATACTTGGCCATTAATCTGTCGGGACGAAAAGACCTTTATTCGATCTACGTAGGTTCGCTAGACTCCAATGAGAAGCACTTTGTCACCAGAGCTAGAGCGAACGCTGCTTATATCGCCCCCGGATATTTGCTCTTCTACCGGGACCACATTCTTTTTGCGCAGCACTTCGATCTACACAAATTTGATGTGAGTGGCGAAGCGACTCCGATCTTCACCGACATCCAATATTCGCCGCGAATCGCAAAAGCTGTATTCGCCAGTTCCGATGCTGGACTCTTATTGGTTCAGAAAAGCGGCGATACGGGAGTTTCCCAGTTGCTCTGGTTTGATCGTGGGGGGAAGGAAGTTGCAACGGCAACTAAACCGGCGCTGTATGGCGACATTTGTCTGGCCCCAAATGGAAGATCAGTTGCCTCCGATACCACTGATCTTGCCAGCCAGAACACGGATATCTGGACTTATGATTTGCAGACCGGGAAAGCTAAACGAATGACCTTCGATCCCTCCATTGATGCCATGCCAGTCTGGAGCCCAGATGGCACGCGAATCGTTTTTGGTTCGAATCGCAATCTGAAATTCGACCTGTATATGAAGGAGGCTAACGGCGCCCAAGAGGAGAAAGCAATCGTGCAAGACGGTCCCGACAAACTTCCGACTGACTGGTCGCGAGACGGAAAATATGTGCTCTATGAGAAAGGCGTCGACCTATGGTTTGTCGCTCTTCCCGAGGTCAAGACTAATTTGTTTCTCAAAGCCCATGCCACGCTTAGACTCGGCCGGTTTTCACCGGATGGAAGGTGGGTGGCGTACTCCTCGAATGAAACTGGACGATGGGAAGTCTATGTAACCTCTTTCCCCGAAGCACGGGGCCAGTGGCAGGTCTCTAATGGCGGAGGAGATCAGCCAAAGTGGCGAAATGACGGCAGAGAACTGTTCTACCTTGGTCTGGACGGCAAAATCATGGCAGTGCCGGTTACGACTGGAACTAACTTTGATCCCGGCAGCGCGACAGAACTATTTCAAGCCAATCCCCGTGTGATGGTTGCAATCGCCGAACAAGTTACGTACGACGTAAGCGGGAACGGACAGAAGTTCTTGGTCAACACGCAACTTAAGACAGGATCGATCCCAATGTCCGTGATTCTGAATTGGACCGCAAATTTAAAGAACCACTGAACCCCAAGGCAAACGCAATGCGCCATATTGGCCTGCGATTGGCCGCCTTCATCTTGTTCCTTCCTGCCTTCTCCTTGGCGCAGGATGGATACTTCGCCAATTGGTTTCTTCGCGTGGACAAGACGCAGGCCGAACAGCCCAATTGGATTGTTCCGCTGGCCACAAGTACAGCTCGCCTCGAAGAGGCATATCACTATGACTCGCTCTGGCAGGAGAATTCAAAGGGCGTGCTGATCGAAAACTGTGGTGGCGGCAAAGGTCTTTCCCTGATCCCCTGGGAGCGGGTCCAGGTCAACTTGAACGTGCCCCCCTATGTTCTGCAGAACGACCCCAAGATAGAGGATGGCTGGGGCGACGTTTCGTTCGCCGTTAAATACCGCCTGCTTTCAGCAAATGAGAAAAGTGGAAACTATGCCCTAACCGCATACTTGGGACTGAGCTGGCCAACCGGGCAGTATAAGAACGGAGCGCTTCACCCGGTAATCACACCGACGATCGCCTATGGAAAAGGATTTGGGCAGTTCGATTTGCAAGGAACGGCAGGAGTCGGACTTCCGACCGCAGGCACTAGTATGCTAGGACGAAACATTACATGGAACAATGCTTTTCAGTACCACCTGTTTCGAAAGTTTTGGCCGGAGGCAGAACTCAACTCGACCTTCTTTCAGGATGGAAGAAACAATGGCAAGAAGCAGAACTTTGTGATGCTCGGCTTCGTCATCGGGCGTCTGCATCTAATCGGCCGAATGCGCCTTTCGTTCGGCGGCGGCTATCAAGTCGCAACGACCCACTTCCACACAAACAATCACAATGCAATCCTGACCGTCCGTTTCCCTTTCTAATGCCGGGCGCCTCCCCTTCGTTTTTTGCAGGGTGGGATGTTTATCAGTTAGTACCCCCACCCCCCTCCCCTGGTCTCCTGGAATCATCGAGTTAGCGGGAATTTTTTGCTTCGGTCTTTGAATCTTAACGACTTATATCAAAGTATTCCGGAAGGTAATTATCCCTTGACAGTAGGTATGGTTATTTGCTATGATTTTACCTGAGAGTAGGTAAAGATTATGGCCCACAATAACCGCAAGCCGAACATGCTGCCGTACACACTGAAAGACTTCCAGCGCCAGTACCCGGATGATGCGACCTGCCTCGAATGGCTCCGCAATTCTCTGTACCCGGATGGCATCTTTTGCGAGACGTGTGAAGCGGTCACCAAACATCACCGCGTTAAGAGCCGCCCGTCCTACTCTTGCGATCATTGCGGGCATCACGTTCACCCGACCGCTGGCACGATATTCCACAAGTCCCCCACTCCTTTGACCACTTGGTTCTATGCGATCTATCTCATGGCGCAGACCCGTTGCGGAATCTCGGCAAAACAGATTCAGCGCGAGACCGGCGTTACTTACAAGACAGCGTGGCGTATGTTCAAACAGATTCGCTCCATGCTTGGCGACGAAAAGAGCGGCCCGATTGGCGGCAAGAACCGCAAGATCGAAATGGATGAAACGTATTTCGGAAGCGAAGCCAAAGGAACGCGAGGACGTGGAACTACCAAGACTCCGATTATCGGCATGGTTCAGCGCAAGGGCCAGGTTCGGGCGTTTGTCGCCGCAGACGTGAAGGCTGACACCCTGAGAGGACTTATCAAAGAGCATGTGCTTCCGAAGTCGGTTGTGTTCACCGATACTTTCCGTTCCTACAACGGGCTTGACGCTCGTGGATACACGCACCAGAGAATCAATCACAGCGAAGGTGTCTACGTGGTCGGCGAGGTTCACACGAACACCATCGAAGGGTTCTGGAGTCTGATCAAGCGCGGCATCAGCGGCGTCTATCACAATGTCGGGCGTCACTATCTACAGACTTACCTCAACGAGTACAGCTTCCGATACAATCGGCGGTTCGACGTGCAACCCATGTTTCTGAGCTTCTTGCAGCAAGTTGAAAAGCGGGATGCCGTTGTGCGGCAAGCGCCCGTTGCAGTCGAGCCGTTCTGACTCGGCTTCGGTCGGCACGGAAGGACGACGGCTAGATATAAACTAGGAAAAGGCCCGTAGCAGCGGGCCTTTTTCTGCATTTCGGAAAAACTGGAGGCGTCGGGCGACACTCCCACTAGCAGTTTAACGTTTGGAGTGCGTCCATGCAACGTGCATGGTGCGAATGAAGAAATGGCTGGTGCCCGTGGCGCTATTCGTTTTAACCACCTTAGTCGGACACATTCTCGAAGTGCAAGCAGATCAATTTTATGCCCACTACATCAAACCCCATCCCGCACTGTACTGGCTGAGTTTTCTGTCTTCAGGATGGTCGCGCCTTGCAGTGTGGACTCTCTTATTTTTCGGGGCATTCTATTTGTGGGATCGAAAACACACGAAGCATATGAAGGGCGGGGGTCTGTCAGAGTACGACCCAAAAATCTATCTCGATCCGCTCAATGGGGAATTTGTCAGCACCGGCATAATCCCGTTTGCGATCTCCAACAAGGGCCAACGTCAAAACGTTGCCCATCGCGTCCAAGTACAATCTCCGTCCATAGCGCCCGACGTGACATTTGAATATATAGATCACATTCAACACAACGACAGCCACACATTGTTGCCGAAGATTAAAGGCGGAATCCTTGAGCACAACAACTTCCTAGCCGTATTGCAAGAGGCCGGCGAAGGATGCGATAGACTGCCGTTTGAGATCGCCATAACCTACGAAGATGTAACCGGAACGCGAAAATTTCAAACTACCGTGAGCCTCGAATACCGGCCTTCTGAGCACGATGCGGCGATTGCAGAATTAACGAAGCCGAACCCAGCTACACACGAAATCCTAAAGGTTATGAAGACTTACATCAGGCGGCTTCCGTGAATCGCCGCGAAACCTAGTTCTTTCGTGGTTCGATCTTCCGGCTCGCCTTCTTCAGCGCTTGCTCGAAATCCTCTTTCGTAAAAGTGGTTTCGTCAGTGGCTGAATCCATTGTCGCGCCCTTGGTTTTCCCGATCTCTGCATCTTTGAGTTTTCTTCGCATATCCGTCAACTCCCCGCCGTGTAGCACTTCTAATATATGCGATGCCGGTACAACGATGGCAAGTCCGACATTGAATCCTTCTTCCACATGCTCAATCATTGGACTGTCGATTTCCTCTAGGTCTATATTCCAGTGGCCATGCGCTAGTCCCAGAAGGCGAATGACGTTCGAGTATGCCTGCGCGGTCGCTGGGGTGTTCGTTCCCAACAGGAACAATCCGGGGATATCGACCGTCTGCCGGATGAAAACCGGAGAGCCGCTTATTCCTCCCAGCGACTTCACTTCGACAAGGTACGCCTCGATATTCCCCACGCCGCTGGGAACCACCAGCCCATGTGGCACCATAGCCAGATTGCCGATTCTGACGATGGGCAGGTTTTTTGATTGGCCCTTGATCTTTGCGAACAACCCAGTTATCGAAACCTCGTCGCCCGGCCCGACGTTCGTTTTTTCCGCGATCTCCCGCGTGAGAAACATGCCGGTCGGAATGGAGAGCAAATCCAGGTCACGCGACGGCATTTGCCACCAGCAGACCGCAACGTCAACCGACTCCCCTTTTGGGTGGCGATGCCACACCAGATCGCCAGACTCGTTCGCTGCGATTTCTACCGCTTCTCCCGATTTCCGATTTGCGCGAATCTTGAAAGGCACTCCGTCAAGATCGTCAGCCACGTGATTAGCCGTCACCAAATAGGTGAATCGAAATGTTCCTTCGCCTTCTTTCTCTTCCAGTGAGACCAGAAAGCCTGTGCCTACCCATTTGACGGAGACCCCATGTTCGATGCCGAGAAATACGACGCACTTCAGCACTTCATCGGGCACACGCATATTGATGTCTTTTCGTGGCGTGAAATGGTACCTCGCCACGCCGCCAAGGCGATAATCAATATACGAGCTGTCCTTACCTACCGTCAAGGGATAATTACCTTCCGGAATAAGGACTTAGCTCCTAAAAGAGCGCTGAAACGGCTTTGGGGCAGTTTCGAGGGCCGTCTTGGTTGGACGGACTTCGAAACTGCCCCAATCAGATTTCTATTTTCGCGCACGGCGGGTCTTAAGTCAATGATTTTGTTCGATCGTGGACAAGGCTAGAAAGCCGCTCGCGATCTCCGGCGGGGTTTGCGGAGTGACTGTACCTTCGAAGTAACTCTGCGCCTTCTGCCAGGCTTCTATGGCGACGAAGCGCCCCAGCAGTCTTCCAGCCAGGTCGGCGCCCCGAAAATGGATGCCCCCATAACGGCGGGACATTCCCGCCTCGTCTGCTGCATCCGTGAAGGTCGGCCAATTGAGCACAATCGGACTGGCAGGTGTGGTTCCCGGTTCGATCTTGGAACTGCCTGCTGGAAGCGTTACAGAATTTCCGAAGCGATCGCTTCCCGTCCACAGCGCGAGAATTCGCGCCCCTGCCGCGCTATACGTGCTGTGGCCCGAAACGTAGTCGGGAAACGGCGGAGTGGGGAATGTCGCTGCCTGATAAGGAATCCAGCGCGCGCCATCCATCTCAACCGTGCCTTTGCCGGGACCTCCCCAGGCACGAATTGTCTTGCCCTTATTCAGCAGTGCGATGGCGGTGACTGGCCGCACCGAATCGTAGGTGCGCTTCGCGTCCCAGGCCGCAATGCCGGCATCGAAGATCGCATTGCTCAACGCGAAGAACATCTTCACGTCGTCGTCGAGCGTGTGATGATCTCTGGCCGACACGAACTGCGCGAACAACGCCCAGTGTCCCGGAGGCTGTTCCGAATTCGGCCCATCCGACCAGTACTCGGCAATCATCTTCTGGCGATCGGTCAGCCCGGCGCTGATCTCAACCAACTCCTCCGCTTGACCCTGATATTCCCTCGATCCGTACTTAGCCGGTCCCAACAGCTGAACCAGCCAGCGGAACTGATCTCCGCTCGACAACGCGAACGGTGTCACGTAGCACCATTGCGCGCCAACGAATCTTTGGGCAACCATGTCTCCGGTGGAGTTCACGTAGGTCAGTGGTTGCCAACGGTTGGGGTCGACCGGATTGGGTCCGGCGAGATTGGTGCGGACGGGGACGGCACTCGGAGTATTCACCGGCGCGTAGCCGCTCCAGTCCGCGTAGGCTCCCTGGGCGAGATCGCCTAACTGGTTCGATTTGTCGTGATGGCGGAATTCCAGAACCGCGGCACACGCAACGTTGCCGATGCCGGTCGGCGTTTCGATGTCGGTGGAATCGTCGCTCGGGTCGTAACCGAGTTGTTTCATCAGCGGAATGTAAACCGAATTCGTGTCGACTGGCAGCACATCCACAAGCGCGCGGTAGGCCGCATAGCTGATGGTTTTCTGCTTGTTCGTTAAAGTGCGCTCTGAGGCCGGGCGGCGCAGCGCGTCTCCTAGTTGAGTTCCGACGGCGCGTTCATCGTAGGCTGCCCACGCGTCGTACATGCAAGTGTGAACGATGGCCAAGGCCCGCGCAACCGCGGGTGCGCCGAGTTTGGCGTCGCGGATGCCTTGGAGCGCAATGGAGTTCCACTGTATGACCACGGCTGGTTGTGGCGAGGAAGTGGCGTTGGCCCAGTTGTGCAGAAGCAATGGCCCGACGACAACCAATAAAAGTCTAAAGCCAAGGCTATCAAAGAGCGGGTGCTCAAGCATTCTCTTAACTCCTACGCTGAACCTGAGGTGTCGCTGCCGATGGTGTTTGACGTGAGATCCCTCCGCTCTAGGGCGCACTCACCAGTTTGTTTCGGTCCACGTTCAAGGCAACCCGCGTTGTACTCCCCTCATTTTAATGAGGCCCACCTGTCATCCGCCACTCCGGTCATGCCCTCACCTGCGGTTCCCAAGTTGTCGTTTTCCTCCTTCAGTGAAATCCACCTTTTAGAAATGTAAAAAGTCGCTCCTCCTTTGACCCGTACCACACCCACGACGTGTGGGGCCCCATGTGTTCGCTGAGTCGATTGATAAACTGGCGCACCGTAAGTCGATCGAAGGTTTGCGTCCAAGGCGAGCTGTAGCTAGAGTCGCCGCCAGTTCCCGCGTACCCCAACTGTTCGCGTGGCGGAGGAAGTTGCTTATCGAGGAAAGTCAAGGCGGCCCCTGGATCATCAATATCGGTAACCGTGATTCGCTCCAGCTTGCGATTGAGAAGATATGAGCCGTCGTCCGAGACCGCCTTGGGGTAAATATTTATCGTCATCCCGTCCTGCATCCATATGTACCGCTTGTCATGGGCGCAAAGGTTATTGAGTATTTCACGCACCGTCTTGCCGTGTAGTGAAAGCGAAAATTGGGGGTTCTTAGGTGGTGGGGCCGCCGCGGTTTCCCGGAGTACCTCTTCGACTCCAATGTGCAAACCTTCGATCGACTGCCTGCTCAGTTCCGAGACTGCTTCGACGAGGGTTTCATCTTTAACTTCGAATCCCGGCGGTGTGAAGTCGAGCGGATCCTGCGGCCGAGCCGCGTTCTGTCCCATAGCAAAAGCAAATGCTACGCAAACCACAGCTAATCCGGCAATTGTCCTTATCGTCTTCATTGGCTAGGCCCATTACTTGTGTACGTAACTCCGCCGCTGCCCGACGTGAGAGTATTGGTTCTCACAGGATACCCGGCGACCTTCAGCGTCTGAGTTCGTGTTTCGGAGCAGGTCAGTGGCATGTTTCCGCAATATACAACATTATCGGCGAACTGCCCGGCGTCGTTGAGAGAACCGCCCCCAGTGTGGGTCAGGCAGTGTGGCGTTTGATCGAAGCTCTCAGAAACCGGCGTGCCCGACAACCCACTGTTGCCGTCAACAGCAGCGTGGTCGGGATGAGTGTAGACGGTATAGGTATATGTTCGCTTGGTGCCATAGCCCAACGTGCACACATTCGACGGGTTGTTGTTGGTGGCGTAAAAGAACTTACGGGCAGTCACGCTCATTTGTTGAGAGGTGGCCCCTGTAGTGCACCCCGCAAAACTAGACACAAGGGGCCGTGTTTGAAGTAAGGGTTAGGGCGAACCGGGCACGAGCGTCGTGCGGGGTTTGTCCGTGGAGTCCGCGGTGCGGACGGTCGTGATTGTACTCCTCGATCCAGCCTGCAATGCTCTGCTGCGCTTGGTCGAAGTTCTGGTATTCGTTGAGCCACACCTCCTCTTCTTTCAAGCTGCGATGGAATCGTTCGATGTAACTGTTGCCCTCGGGATGGTTGTAGGCCGTGCGCCGGTGCGTGATGCCCAACTGGTTCAGAGTTTCGACATAGCGCGCCGAGGTAAACTGGGTGCCGTTGTCAGTCGTCAAAGTCAAACCCGTTCCACGAGAACCGAAAGGCAAAACCTCCAACACGGCGCGGTTGAGCGCCGCCAGAGCTTCTTCCGTACGACAACGCAGACTCAGATCCCAGCCGACGATTTCGCGGGTGCAGCAGTCGATCACCGAGACCAGATACGCCCAGCCCACACTGGGCCCGGCCCAGACCTTGGTCATGTCCGACTGCCAGACGTGATTCGGATGCGGTGCTTCCACCTTGCCCCAGTCCTTTCTGCGCGAGATTTGAAAGCGGCGCTGACGCACTAACAGTCCGCGTTCTCGCATGACACGCAGCGCCCGCTTGCCATTGACCACCAACCCGTGATGCCGCCACAACCACCAGACCACGCGACGATAACCGTAGGCCGGTTTCTCACCGCAGGCCGTGATGATCTCCTCGTCCCGCGAGCGATCGGCACGGCTGGCGCGCGGTTTGCGCCGATAGTAGAGGCTCGACCGGCTGATGGCGAGCGTCTCCGCCACCAGCTTCGCTTCGTTCCCTTGGGCCACCAACTCCCGTGCCGACGAATGAGCTGGCCCGCAGCTCACTCGCCCAGCACGTTTTTTAAAATCTCGATCTGCAAGTGCGATCGGCCCAGCGCCCGCTCCAGTTGCTTAATCCGTTTCTCCTGCTCGGCATCGGGCCGCGCGGCTGCGCTTCTCCCCCCAAGCGCAGCCTTGGCTCCCTCTTCTACTTCGTCTTTCCAGCGGTAATACAGCGTGGGCGCGATCTCGTACTTGCGGCAGGTCTCAGCCACGTTGCCGCTCTTCAGACCTTCCAACACAATCTGCCACTTCTCTTCCGCAGTCCTCTGGACTTTCGGCTTTCTCGGCATTCTCGCCTCCTGGCGGAGGCCCCAAGCCTAACTAACTTCCGTGTCCAGTTCTACTGGGGTGCACTACAGGATCGGTCTCCACGACATTCCTGAGATAAATGGAGGACTTGAAATTGGCGTCGATCATCCAGAGCCCGCCGACCATGGTGCGCGGCATAGCGGGCGTCAGCCATTTGATGGGCTTCTCAACCTTCGGAGCAATGGGTTTGTGCGGGGCCAATACCTTCGGCTGCTGAGCAAACGAAGCGAGAGTAACGAGGAGCGCGAAGAGGCTCGCTCGCAAGATAGGGGTATGACCTGACACTCGGCCCATTGTGCCCTCCTGAACTCGAATTGTTCACTGGGCCCGACTTCTTGGTGCACGCAAAAAGCGGACGATTCGGAGATAAGTTCACCAAATCGAGTATTCAAGCAGTTACTAAGTTGATGGTCAGCGATATTTACCGATAAATCTGCCTTTGTCAAGTTAATAATGGCGAGTAACCTTGTGCCCCCTTACTTTCCTTGAGACATTTGAGTTGTTCCGTAGCGGGTAAAACAGTTTACTGAAAAACTCTTTGTGCTCGCCGAGTCGTCCCCGGCGGCCTCCCGAACCGCTGAGGGGACAGACGGAACGCTTCCTTAGGCAACAGAAACGTCCCGTCGCAGAAATTCGCCGCTCTCCGAGCCGCCTTTTTCCATCACAAACAAGTGTGAAGTCCATCACAGACACGCAATCAGCCATGCGCGACAATGGTGACGGCCTCAGTATGGGAGCGCGTTAGCCCAAGCCAATTCAAGGTTTGAGATCTTGGGGCTAAGTCCTTAGTTTTGTAGATGATGGAAGTAACTCCTTTGTATTGAATGGTTTGGGGCAATTGGGGGGGGGTACAAAGTCAAAAACAAAAGAGCCAGCGAATGAAATTCAACCTCACCATTCAATAAAGATGGACGACAAACAAAATCTCCGTCGCGCCGAGCGAGTGGGTAAGCCACATCAGAGTGAAAACCGAATTCGATTCTCTGGGCGATTACGACAGGCGTGCGATCCCTGGGAATCCGTCAAACCCGGAATCAAAGGTCAAGATGCGCTCGATTCCATGATGTTCCATGACGGCGAGATGGACGGCATCGCGAGCGGAAAGCTGCCGGTACCCAAGGACAATCTCCTTGGCACGCTCGGCAATGCTCCGATCAACCGCCAGCACTTGATCGACAATTCCAAGGAGCGCATCAAACGCTGGCTGGATTGCGTCGCGGCGATTGATTGCAACGTAGCGATGCAGGATCTCTTGAAGCACTTCGGCGTCCGTAACCAGGCGCTGGCGGTCACTGACCAACTTCTCGAGCCATCGTTGCGCGTCGCTTTTGTGCGGATGAGCCGCGCCGACCAGATACATTGGAATATTGGAGTCGACCAAAATCACTGTTGCTCGTCCGTGACATATCCCCTTTCGATCTCCGCCAACATGGTGCGGATGTCACTCACGGGATAGTCGTTTCGCGTGGCGGCGCGGATGACTTCGAGCTTCTTGCCGATATCGCCTAGAGGCTCGCGGCGGCGCGCCAAGTCTAGCGCTTGACGAACCCACTCCGCGATCGACATGTGGCGTGACCGCGCCACGCGCTGAATCTCCCGGTAGTCGGGGTCCTTCAGAATCACTTGCAGCCGCTTAGCCATATAATTAGTCTAAATGACTCATCATGATGAGTCAATAGACTGTAAAGAGCAGATTTCATTGGTCTTGCTGTCTTATGGAATGCTTCTATTCGCCCTGTGTGCTCGTGGATTCCGACACAGTTCGCGCCTTTGGCGATTCCGGATACTCAAACACTCCTCGCCCCGACTTCCGCCCAAGCCTTCCAGCTTTCACGTATTGCACCAGCAGCGGACAAGGCCGAAATTTTTCGCCGAGAGATTTATGCAGGTATTCGAGGATATGCAGCCGCGTATCAAGCCCGACCAGATCCACCAGTTCGAACGGTCCCATAGGATGATTCAGACCGAGCTTGAGAGCTTTGTCGATGTCTTCGGCGCTGGCGATGCCTTCCTGGAGCATGTAGAAAGCTTCATTGCCGATCATGGCGTTGATGCGGCTGGTGATGAATCCAGGCGCTTCTTTAATTACGACGACTTCCTTGCGCATACGCTTGCCGACTTCGACTACGGCAGCCAGTGTGTCGTCATCGGTTTCGAGCGCGCGCACGATTTCGAGCAGCCTCATCTTGTGTGCGGGATTGAAAAAATGCATGCCGACGCACTTCTGCGCGCGATAGGTAACGCTGGCGATCTCGGTGACGCTGAGCGAGGAAGTGTTCGAGGCGAGAATGGTTGTAGGACGGCAGATCTTGTCGAGCATGGTGAAGATTTCGATCTTCGATTCCATTTCCTCGGGAACGGCCTCGATGACGAGATCGGCATCGCGCGCCGCTTGATCGATGGAACCGGCATACTCCAGACGGGAAAAAGCTGCGTCGGCATCGGTGGCATTGACCTTTCCGAGTTCGACCGCTCTGTCGAGATTGGTGCGGATTTCGGTCTCCGCTTTGCGCAGGGCGTTTGGAAGGAGGTCTTCGAGAATGGTGCGATAGCCGCCGAGTGCGGCAGCATGCGCGATGCCCCGTCCCATAATGCCGGCGCCAATCACGGCAACCGTGCGCACTTCAGCCCGCACTTCAGCCCGGACTTCGGCCACTATTTGCCCGCCTGCTCTTTTTCTTTGCCTGCCAACTCTTTGCCCGCCGACTCAAGATGCTGAACCACGCTCTCATAGCTGGGTTCGGACTTGCGGATATATTCGGCCAGGCGGACGCACTCCTCGTTGGTCATCGCCGGAATGCTGGCGCTGATGCGGCGCAGAGTGGTGGCGATGTCATCGATGTAATTCATGAGGCGGATAAGTTCTCCAGTTGCGGGCATGAAGGCTCCTTGCGTTTTCTCTGGCGCGCCGGCGGAAGCGGAAGCGGCCGCCGCGGCCAGGGTCAACCATTCATTGTTGAACATGCGGGCGGATTTAGCAAAGGAGGATAATAGGTCCATGCTGCGCGACCCGAGCCTGATCCAGCTTTCACGTCAACACCATAACGCGCTGGCACTCTGTGTGCGACTGGAGCGGGCACTGCAAGCCGGCGCTGTGGACCTGGGTGCGTGGCAACTGGAAGTGCACCAGCACTATGCGAACGAAGTTCAGTTCCATTTCGCGGCGGAAGAGAAGGTGCTGTTTCCAGCTGCCCGACGTTTTCCGGAACTCGCCGCGCTGGTGGAAGAACTTAGCGCCGAACACGACCGCTTGCGGAAGTATTTTGTCCACGCCGAGCAGGGCGCGATGAATCCAGGCGAATTGGAAGCGTTCGCGAAGCTGCTCTCCGGGCACATCCGCAAGGAAGAGCGGCAACTGTTCGAGTCCATGCAGCAGATGCAGCAGGAAGAATTAAAATCGCTGGGAGACGAGTTGGCGCGCGCGCTCGAGGATGCGGTGCAAGTGTGCCGGATTGGGGTTGCGCGAACTAGTTCTCAACTATGAATCCCGTCTCGGCGAGACGAGAGACGCGCCAGGTCTTGCTTCGAAGGCGAGACTACACTGCTCAAGCCGCCCACTCTTCACTCGCAGTCGCCGGCAGCGGCTGCGGAAGCCGGTCGGAGACTTCGGCGAGCGTGGCAAGTTTTTTTGCCAGCTCCGGATGCAGCGACTCGGCGCCAAAACGCCAGCGCCAGTTCCCTCCTCCGTGGCTGGGAATATTCATGCGCGCATCGCTTCCCAGCCCCAGCGCATCCTGCATCGGCACCACGCAAAGGCTGGCGACGGAATTGGAGGCAGCGCGAATCATCGCCCAGTTGACGCCGTCATCACATCGGCCAAGATAGGCTGCGACTTGCTGACGTTCGTAGTCCGTTGCACCCGATGCCCACCAGCCGAGCATCGTGTCGTTGTCGTGCGTGCCGGTGTAGACCACCTTCTCGGTTGTGAACGTGTGCGGCAGATGGGTATGCGCGCCGGCATCGCCAAAGCCAAATTGCAGCACGGCCATGCCGGGAATTTTGAGGCGTTCGCGGAGAGCGTGCACATCGGGCGTGATGTATCCGAGGTCCTCGGCGAAAAACGGAAGGCCGCCGAGAGCCTCGCGCAGCTTCACGAATAAATCATCTTTGGGACCGTCCACCCAACGGCCATGAATCGCGGTTGGTTCGCTTGCCGGAATCTCCCAGAACTGGGAAAATCCGCGGAAATGATCGAGGCGGACGTAGTCGAAATTATGCGTGACCCATCGCATACGGTCGACCCACCACGAATATCCCCGCTGCTGCATCACGTCCCAGCGATAAAGAGGATGGCCCCAGCGTTGGCCGTCTTTACTGAAAAAATCTGGGGGCACCCCGGCGACGACTTCGGGATCGAGGTCGGAGTTCAGACGAAACAGATCGGGGTGGGTCCAGACATCGGCGCTGTCGAAATTCACAAAGATCGCGATGTCGCCCACGACGCGAATCGAATGTTGCGCACAATAGGCTCGAAGCGCCTGCCATTGCTCGAAGAAAAAAAACTGTACGACGCGGCGGACATCGAGATCTTCGAGCATTTCCGCGTGCGCGTTCTTGATCGCCGCCGGATCGCGATGAGCCAGTTCGCGGGGCCAGTGGTTCCAGGTTTCCAGCTTGAAACGCGCGCGCAAACCATCGAAGAGAACGAAGTCGTCGAGCCACCATCGGTTTTGGCGGCAGAAGGTCTCGCAGCGGGAGCGCGCGCCTGGCGCAGCGGAGCGCACGAAGTTGCTCGCCGCTTCGAATAGCAGTGGCAGCTTCCGGCGAAAAACCGACGGATAATCCACGGGCTCGACCGCATCGGCTAAAGCGTCGATCCGAGCGCGGTCGATCCAGCCGCGATCGGCGAGCCGCTCCAGGCTGATCAGCAGCGGATTTCCGGCAAAGGCCGAGGTGGAGGAATAGGGCGAGGCTCCGTACCCGAGCGGGCCGAGAGGCAGAACCTGCCACAGTCCTTGCCGCGCGGAGGTGAGAAAATCGGCGAACGCATACGCCGACGGACCAAAGTCGCCAATCCCGCCGCGCGAAGGCAGCGAAGTGGGATGAAGCAGAATTCCGCTGGCGCGCGGGAATGACATTCAGAATCAGTTCTCAGTTCTCAGTTGTCAGTTCTCAGACGTTCAGCGGATGTCGCACCGACTCCACTGAGAACTGAGAACCGAGAACTGAGAACTTCTTTTCTACGAGCCTTCTTGCCCACCTTGCCGGGTCAGGTTTTTCATCTCTTCCTGATTGACCTTGAGCCGGTGGGACTTTTCCATGTCCTTGCGCAGGTTCGTAACGAACAACCCGAACAAATCGTTCTGCTTGGCTTCGAGGAGCGACTGGCGGATCTCATCTCTCTTAGCGGCGAATTCCTGATCCGTCGGTACTTGTTTTTCGAGAAGTTGAGCAACCACGCCGTTGCCACCGGCAGTGATCGGGCCGCTGATCTCGCCGGACTTCAATGCGAAGATCGCGCTCGCGTTGGTCATCGATCCAATGTCAGGGACCTGGCCGTCGGGGGGAACCAGGTCGCTCGTCTTAACGGTCGCACCCAGATCTTTGGCAGCTTTTTTCAAATCGTGCGCAGCTTTGGCGCGGTCAGAGAGTTCCTGCGTCTTCTGTTGCAGCAGAAAGGCGGCGCGCTCATTCTTGAACTCGCTCTCGACGCGCGAACGAATCTCTTCGAACGTGGGCGTAGCCGGGGGCTTTATGGCGAGCAACTGGAAAACCACGTAGCCTTGTGGGACCTGCACCACATCGGGCGGAGCCTTGTCGGTTTCGTTGAAGACTGCCTCCATAAACTGCGGATTCGCGGCCAGTCCGGGCAAATGATCGGTTCGGCTGAAGAATTCGGTGGTCACTGCAGCCTGACCTTTGGCGGTGGCGGCCTTGTCGAATCCGTCCGTACGCGCCTGGCTGAGCGAAGCGTTCGCTGAAGCTTCGGTGGCGCGCGCCGTTTTCTGCTGCTTCACCTTTTCTTCGATCTCGCTCTTCACGTCGGCGAGCGTCTTGAGATGAGCGTCCTGCTTGTCTTCGACGTGGATGATATGGAAGCCGTAACTGCTCTTGACCAAGTCGCTGGTCTGCCCTTTGCCGAGGGAAAAGGCTGCCTTCTCGAATTCAGGGACGGTGCGGCCGCGGCCGATCCAGCCAAGGTCGCCTCCGCTCTTGGCGCTGCCGGGATCGTCCGAATATTTTTCCGCGAGCTTGGCAAAATCTCCGCCCGCCTTAACTTCCTTCAACACCCCTTCGGCCTTCGCGCGCGCATCGGCGACGGCTTTCTCATCTTCCTTCGCGCCGGGGGCGGGGAGAGGAGTCTTGATCAGAATGTGGCTGACCTTCACCTGTTCGGGCACGCGATACTCCTCGCGGTGCTGGTCGTAGTACGCCTGCAGATCCTGATCGGTAACCGTTGTCGCAGCCGCGATTTTCGCGCCATCCACGACGATATACTTAATCTGACGCTTTTCCGGGATGGAGTTGTTGTAGGTCGCCTTGTTGCGGTCGTAAAAAGCCTTCAGTTCCTCGTCGGTGGGGTGCAGTCCCTTCAGGATGTCGGCCTGCGTGATGACGGCATATTCGAATTTCACCTTTGTGTTGCGGCGGTTGAATTCGTCGCGAACTTCGGTGTCGCCCACGAAGGCGCTGCTTGAAACCAGAGCGCGCAACTTGCGGATGAGAATAAAGTCCTTCTCCATCCCCTCAAACTGAGGCACCGTCAAGTCATTGCGCTGGACAAAGTTTTCGTACTCTTCCTGCCCCACGAATTTGCCATCGGGAAAGAGCATAGCGCCGAGCTGCCCGTGCTGAAGCTCATCGCGAAGTTCGTCGTCGCTGGCGCGAAGGCCCATGCGGTGCGCCTCGGCGACCAGAGCTTTCTGATTGATGAGTTGCTCGGCGGCCTGACTGGCAAAATAGGGCAGCAACATACTGGCCTGCGGTCCGCCCTTAGGAAATTGCTGCCGGACCATCGCCTTGGCTTCACGCTGCACCTCGGGCACGGTCACGGTTTGGTCACCGATGCTGGCCAGAACGCCAGCCGGAGGCGCGCCAAGGCCGAGACTGGAGCCGATCCCACCGGGGATGAGTGTGATTGCCATCGAGGCACAGATGAGGACGAGCAGCGCTCCGAGAACGATCTTCACGGTTGGCCCTGCATTTTGAAGCTGTCGAATCATAATTGGGTAACTCCGTCGGATGACTCCACGCTGGAAGTCAGAATTTATGATTATAAA
The DNA here is from genome assembly GCA_963789205.1 of uncultured Acidobacteriaceae bacterium. Lineage (GTDB taxonomy): Bacteria > Acidobacteriota > Terriglobia > Terriglobales > Acidobacteriaceae > Acidiflorens. Next base: position 155,653 of record CAWBJV010000001.1, on the reverse strand, counting down.
CTAGGGATAGAGATAGCAGCCCGTGGCGAAAGTGGGACCCCGCTCTTCAACTCCTTAGACTTTGTCATCCAGAGCGATGCGAGGGATCTGCAGTTCGCCGCAAAATGCAGAACCCTCCCCTTCGGCTCCGCTCAGGGTCGGGATGACAATTCAAAGAAGGTGTTCCCGCGTCGCTAACGGGCCGCGCTTGCAGAAGTCCCCTATTGAATCGAATTAATAAAGATGTTATGAACGTAGGGCGGTCCGGCGGAATGGGTCGCAGTTTTCCATTTTTTCACTTTTTCAGTTCAAGGACACTTGCATGAAGATCCTGCTGCTTTTGACCCAGTTCTTTTTGCTTGCGCTCGCGACCGCCCAGCCCAGTTTTCAACCAGCTCCGGCCCTGACGCTCCCCTTACGCGAAGGGTGGACCCTTCAGTCTTCCGCGAAAGTAACGGCAACGGGCGAAGCGATCTCGAGCGCTTCATTCGAGACCAGGAACTGGATCCAGGCGGATGTCCCAACCACGGTGGTGGCAGCGCAAGTGAAGAGTGGGCTGCTGCCGGATCCTTTTTACGGCATAAATCTGCGGCAGTACCCGGGAGTCAGCTACCCCGTCGGCTTCAATTTTTCGAATATTCCGATGCCGACGGACAGCCCTTATGCGGTGTCGTGGTGGTACCGCAAGGATTTCACACTGCCCGCAGCGTATGCCGGGAGAAGTGTGTGGCTGAATTTCCGCGGCATTAACTACCGCGCGAACATTTTTCTCAACGGGAAGCAGGTCGCCAATTCGAACGAAGTCGCCGGCGCATGGCGGACCTACGAATTCAACGTTACTTCTGCCGTCAAGCCCGGAGCGAATGTGCTCGCAGTGCAGGTATGGGCGCCGACCGAGAACAATCTTGCAATCACTTTCGTGGACTGGAATCCCGCGCCGCCCGACAAGAACATGGGGCTGTGGCGTGAGGTGTATTTGACTACCAGTGGACCGGTCGCGCTTCGGCATCCGGCAGTGCTCTCGAAAGTGGATCCGCCTTTCGGCGACGCCAGTGCCGGTGCCGCCCACTTGACGGTAACGGCGCTGGTGAAAAATGCCAGCGATCGTCCGGTAAAGGGAACGCTAAAAGGCCGGATCGAAAACATCGAATTCGTCCAGCCCGTGGAACTAGCGGCTGGAGAGTCGAAAGACGTGGTCTTCTCGCCGGATCAGTATCCGCAGCTCAACTTAAGCAATCCGCGGCTGTGGTGGCCGGCACAGATGGGGACGCCGAACCAGTACGACCTAGCTCTTTCGTTCGAGCTGGACGGTGCGCTTTCTGATGAGTCTCGTACAAAGTTTGGTATTCGGGAAATCACATCCGAGGTGTCGGAACAAGCGCCGGATCGCTTTAAACGCCTGTTTAAGGTCAACGGCAAGAACATCCTGATTCGCGGCGGCGGTTGGACGCCCGACATGATGATGCGAGAAACCTCGGAGCGGCTCGCCGATGAGTTCCGCTACGTGCGCGACATGGGATTGAATACAGTCCGGCTGGAAGGCAAACTCGAGACCGAGGAATTTTTTAAGACCGCCGACCGCGAAGGCATCCTGGTGATGGCCGGCTGGTGCTGCTGCGATTTCTGGGAGCACTGGGGAAGCTGGAAAGATGAGGACTTCGAGATTGCAAAATCCTCCTTGCGCGATCAGATCTACCGGCTGAGGAGCCATCCGAGTATGGTGATGTGGCTGAATGGCAGCGACAATCCTCCTCCGCCGGACGTGGAAGAGATGTACCTGAAGATTGAATCGGACCTGCGGTGGCCGAATCCGATCGTGTCTTCCGCCACGGCGAAGCCGACCACAATGACAGGGGGAAGCGGCGTGAAGATGAGCGGGCCCTATGAATATGTCGCGCCTTCCTATTGGGCGGCGGATCCTCATCTTCATACGGAAGAAAAGTCATGCAACGCCGGCGGATGTGGAGGCGCCTACGGATTCAACTCCGAAACCAGCATGGGACCGGCAGTCCCGCCGATTGAGAGCATCGAGCGCATGGTTCCCAAAGATCATCTTTGGACGGCGGATGGGCCGTTGGATCAGTACTGGAATTTCCACGCGGGCGGCGGGTCCTTCAAAACGATACAAGTGTTTACCGATGCGCTGAATGCGCGCTACGGCAAGGCCGGCAGCGCGGAAGACTTCACTTACAAGTCGCAGCTCATGAGCTACGAAGGCGTGCGCGCCATGTACGAGGCCTACAGCCGCAACAAGTACACTTCGACGGGAGTGATCCAGTGGATGCTGAATAACGCGTGGCCCTCGATGATCTGGCATCTCTACGATTACTATTTGCGGCCGGGCGGCGGATATTTCGGCGCGAAGAAAGCGATGCAGACGCTCGACCCAGTTTATGGATACGACGATCACTCCGTGTGGCTGGTGAGCAGCCAATATGTGGATGCCAAGGGGCTAAAGCTGGCGGCGCGGGTATTCAATTTGGATGGCACGCAGAAGTTTTCGAAAGACGCCGTGCTCGATGCGGCGGCTGACAGTACGGCAAAGGTGTTTGAGCTTCCGCAGATCGAAGGGCTGTCGCCGGCATACTTCCTGGATCTCCGTATCACCGATGCCAGCGGCAAGCTCGTCGGATCGAATTTCTACTGGCTCTCGACGAAGCCGGAAACGCTCGACTGGTCAAAGTCGAACTGGTACACGACTCCGACCGAATCGTATGCGGACTATACTTCGCTCGCGCAGTTGCCAAGGGTGAAGCTGAATGTATCGAGCCGCAGCGAGCGCAATGGCAAAGATGAGACGACTCACGTGACCTTGGAAAATCCCAGCAAGACCCTAGCGTTCTTCGTGCGCCTGAAGCTCGACAAAGGCAAAGGCGGCGAGGAGATTCTGCCGGTGGTGTGGGAGGACAACTACATCTCGCTGCTGCCCGGCGAAAAGCGGGGGATCACGGCAACGTATCGCGCTAGCAGCATGGGCGCGGCGAGGCCGGAGGTCGAAGTGAGCGGTTGGAACGTGGAATAAGCTTCATTTAACGAATTGTCATCCCGAGCGAAGCGAGGGATAACAAAGCCCAGGGGCGGTATCTATCACCTTCTGCTTTGTCTACTCTTCGGGCGGAATGTCGAAGTTCACCAAGTCCTCGCGGAAACCACGCGTCTTCCATGCGCCGAAGGCAATCCCGCAAACCATCCAGATAGAACCCGCGATCAGCGCCAGATTGGACAGGTGTATCCAGATGAAAAGGCAAATAATGAAGCCCAGAACCGGTGGAATCAGTTGCCCCGCGGTTCGGTCGTTGTCGCGGATGTAGTAGTGGGTGAGCGATGCCAAGTTGACGCCCATGAACGCGATCAGCGCGCCAAAGTTGAGTAACTGAGCGCCATTGTCGTAGGTAATGAGGAAGGCTCCCATGAGCGCAATCGCGCCCACGAACATCACGTTATTCGCCGGGATCCGTGTCTTCGGATGGATGGCCCCAAAGAACTTTTTCGGAATTGCGTCGCTGCGCCCCATGCCGTAAAGCAGCCGCGCCGCGCCGAGTTGCGACCCCATACCGGAACCAATGGTGGCGATTAAAAGGGTCAGACTAATGACCTTGGTCATGAGAACACCACCCGCAATGCCAGCGACGTGGCTGAATACATTCTCGTCTCCAAATTGTGAGAAGATACCGAAGTCCTTGCCGAAACGCTGGTAGCTCAGCAACTGAGCGCCGTAGACTTCGGCGGCAGCGAGAAATCCCGTGATTACACACACCAGTACCGTCGCCAGAAAAATGTTCCGCTTCGGGTTTTCCACTTCTTCCGACAATGTCGAAATGCCATCGAAACCAATGTAAGTAAGCACGGCCACCGAGGTCCCGTGAAACACTCGGTTCACGGTGAAGGTTTCGGGATTGTAAAACGGGCGCAGAAAATAGGCTTCCGGATATTGCGGCAGGTGGAAGATATATCGGATGGTGTACCAGAAAAATGCCAGGATGACCGCGCCCATGACGGCGCAGAGTGTCCTATTGATGCGGGCCGATGTCTGGACGCCACGCAGGTTGAGCGCCGTAAACAAGCACGCAAAGAACAAGGGCCAAATCAGGCCAGGGTACGGAATCTGAAAGCGGGTTCCAGTCAGCAGATCCGCCATGGCTTTAGCGCACCATATCGTACAGATCAGCGGATTGAGAATGTAATCCATCGTCATGCTCCATCCAGTGACGTAGCCGAGCGAGGGATGCAACTCGCGGCCCACGTAGGTGTAGGCCGATCCCGCGCTCGGATACACCCGTGCCATACGGCCATAGCTCATGGCCGTGAACACCATGGCGACCATGGCGATCAGGATGGAGGTAACGACGTGGCCCTGGCCCTCATTGCTGAAAACGCCATACGCCGGCATGGGCGCCGTCGGCTGAATCACAATGATGCCGTACATGATCAGATCCCAGAGCGTGAGGGAGCGCCTCAGGCGTGGGGTGTTAGTGGGCGGGTTGGCGTCAGAGCTCATTCACTTCCTTATAAGACAAAACCCCATTATCCTGCGGAGATAACGGGGTTCGGGGGAAGGTCACTGGTGGCTCGCGGGTCCCAATTAGAGCTACCCTGCCGCAGTTCCACAAAATTCCTCTCGAATTCTATATGGAAGCGATATTCTGTCAATGGAAAAAGCACCTGCATTAAAACGATTCTTGCCGAGCTTTGGTGAAGTCCAAGAATCCGACAGAATTAGGAAAAAACGGAGCACGAGTCCACAATCGAGTCCCCAATGATGAAGCGCACAATAAGTTTCTTACCTCTCTTCGTTCTTATCTGGTTGGCGGCGAGTGCTGCCCAGACCGCCCCGAAAGCGACCACCCCAAGTACTACTGTGCAGCAGCGCCTGGGCTATCCCGCCTCGGCGCGTCTGCTGGTGATTCACGCGGACGACCTTGGCATGAACCATTCCGTCAACCGGGCCACGTTCGAGGCTCTCGAAAAGGGGTGGATTACGTCGGCCAGCATCCTGGTTCCCTGCCCGTGGTTTCCCGAGGTCGCGAAGTGGGCGAGGGAGCACCCCGACGCCGATGTCGGAATTCACCAGGCTCTCAACAGCGAATGGACCACCCTTCGCTGGGGACCTGTGAGCCCGAAAGACAAAGTACCTAGCCTGCTGGACCCGGACGGGTATCTTCCACTCGACACACCTGACGTTGCACAAAATGCCAAACTCTCTGAAGTTGAAACCGAACTGCGAGCACAAATTGACCGCGCCCAGTCCAAGGGCATTCATCTGACGCATTTGGACACTCACATGGGCGCACTGTTCGGCTCGACCGATCTGTACAAGGTCTATCAGAAGATGGGCTACACATACGATTTGCCCATCCTGGAGGCCATGGGCGGCAGTCACGCACCTGCGGGAGCATCGCCGCCCGCAGAAGAAGTCCTGGTCCAGGAGGTAATCGAAATCGAACCGGGAACCGAAGCCAAGGACTGGAACGCGTGGTACCGGAAACAACTTGAAGCACTCAGTCCCGGCGTCTACCAGGTCATTGTGCATCTTGCATATGACGACGAAGAGATGCGAGGAGCGACCTACGATCATCCCGATTGGGGTGCCGCATGGCGGCAACATGATCTGGATATGGTCAAGAGCCCGGAGTTCCGCCAGTTTCTGAAAGAGCAGGGATTCGTGCTGGTGGGATGGAGGGAGTTAGCCAAGGCGTTGCCGAAGAACTATGGCAAGTGAGCAGGGAGATCACTGAACGGCGCGGAGTCCTGGATTCCGCGTTCTTCCACGATCGTGTAAATCTTGTCGGCGGCAACGTCTTTCAAGGTCTCGACCTTGCCCGAGGGCCAGCGCACTTCCACCGCCTCAATTTTTGTGGCCGATCCCAAGCCGAAATGAAGCCGCAGATCGTTCTGCGAAAGATAACTGCCGCCGCCGCGCACCTCGTCGAACTGCGTCATTTCTCCGGCATGGATGGTGACGCGCGCTCCGATTGCGGCGCGGTTGCTTTTTGTCCCAACCAAGTGGAAGAGCACACGATGGTTCGCGATTTTGTTTGTGTTGAGCAACAGCGAAGGCGGCTCTCCTACGTCGAGCACAACGATGTCGACGTTGCCGTTGTTAGCGATGTCGCCAAAAGCAGCGCCCCGCCGCGACTTCAACGGCATATCGGCCAACCCCGCGAGCTTCGAGACTTCTTCGAACGTGCCATTGCGCAAGTTACGATGCAGCAGCATCGGCTCGGCGTAGGCGGCGCTTCCCTTCACCGTGTCCATTTGCGGATAGACGTGTCCGTTGGCTACGAACAGATCAAGCCAGCCGTCGTTGTCCATATCGAAAAACGTCGTGCCCCATCCGACCAGCGGCAAGCTGGGTTGGCCGAGATGCGATGGCATGGCGACATCTTCGAATCCTCGTTTCCCCAGGTTGCGATAAAGCGTATTGGGCTGGTCGGCAAATTCGGTGATGAACATCGAGAGACGTCCGCTGTGATCGTAGTCGCCCCAAGTCACGCCCATAGATCCGAGCGCCTGCCCTTCACTGTTCAGCGCAATGCCTCCGACCATGGCCTCGTCACTGAACGTGCCGTTGCGATTGTTGTGATAGAGATGATTGGGAGTGGCGTCATCGGCGACGAACAGATCGGGCCAGCCGTCGTTATCGTTGTCACCCCAGGTTGCGCCCAGTCCGTAATATTTTTCTGGATCGTCGACACCGGCTCTCTTCGAGACTTCTTCAAACGTGCCGTCGCCGCGGTTGTGGTAGAGCAGATCAGTTTCGCCCTCCATGCCCCACGGTCCGCATTGCACCGGCGCGCCTTTGAACTGGCAGAACTTGGTCGAGCCGAAAGCGGGCAGGTCGTTCATGTCCACGTGAACATATCGGGAGACGAACAAATCTACGTTGCCGTCGCGATCATAATCCGCCCAGGCCGCGCCCGTGGAGAAGCCGCCTCCGCGCACTCCGGCCTTGTCGGTCACGTCCTCAAAAGTGCAATTGCCCTTGTTGCGATAGAGTGCATTGCCGCCGTAACCGGTAACGAAAAGATCGAGGTTGCCGTCGTTGTCGAAGTCGGCGACGGCAACGCCCATGCCCCAACCTTTGCGCGTGAGTCCGGCTTTTTCGGTGATGTCGGTGAACTTGAGGTTGGCATCCTGATGCCAGAGCGTGACTAGAGGATCGCCGCCCTGCTTATAGCGATCGACAGTCGAGCCGTTCACCATCACGACATCGAGTTTGCCGTCATTGTCGCAGTCAAACAGGCCGACGCCGCCGCTCATCGATTCGATGACGTAGTATTTTTCGCGCGAGGAGATGTGGGAAGCGGTCAGGCCAGCCTGGGCTGCAATGTCGCGAAAAATCGGGACGGGAGCGGTGAGTTTGGGCGCCGGTGACTTCTTTTCAGCACGTGCGGGAGGAATCTTAGCAGCGGGCCCCGTCCGGCCTTGGGGCGCGCTCTGGGCCGACAGCAGGCCGGTGAAGGCGATCCACAAAATAATAATCTGGCCGGCCCGCATGCACAGTGATTGTAGCGCGATAGCGAGTAGCGCCCCCGTCTCGGCGGCTGTCCTTCGGGGTCCTAGCCCTCCGCGTCGAGGGCGAGACGCCCTCGGGACAGCCGGCAGGATGCTGGCGCTACTGGATCAGCGGTGGTCGCGGTATTGGAACGAATATCCGCTCGCTTCGTTCCCCGACATGAATCTGGTGTTGTATTCGAGTAAGTACTTCAGGTGCTCGGCATCGGAGGGAAAAGATTGGCCGGGATACGGATAAGTGCGCATGTCGCGGAATGGCAGCGGGTCGACCGTGTCGCCGCGGTAGGCGTAGAAGTCCATATCTTTTTCATATCCGTTGGCGACGAAGAAATAATCGCGCACCCAGCCGCGCGGCACGGTTGGCAACTTTGCTGGATCGAAATCAAGTGCCACTTCATCGCCCGAGCCGAAGACGACAAACTTGTCGTCGATCGAGTCGAGCAGCGGACGCACATCGCCATAGCGCGTGTATGCGCCGGCAGGCCGCGTGTAGGGGCCGGTGGCGCTGGCCTTTTCGTAAATGTATTTCACATTGCCCGGTGGCTGGTCTTCGATCTTCAGCGGGAAGCCATGGAAATTCAGTTCGGCGCGCGCGAGCGGGAGCGTCGTCAGGCGGGCGCTCTGATCTTGTCCCGTCCGGCTGATCAGGATGTTGTCCCAGTAGATCTGGAGATTCGTAGTGATGCGAATACGCCGCGTGCCCAGCGGAAGCTTGCCGGTAAGATCGGCGGTCATGGTGCGCGCGCCGCCGGCGGGGAACCCGAGATCGTCGACGACGCGGAGCCATTTTTCTTCTGCCCCGTTACCAGCCGAGACTTGCGCTTCGACATACGGCGCAAACGGCCGCAAGTGCGCTTGATCCGCGGCGTACATGCTCGTTGCCGAAAAATATTCGATTTCTCCATGCATCAGCAGCCACAGCGGACCGCCGCGATAGGGCTCGCCGAGATCGAGTTCCAGGCTGTGCGGCTCGGTGAATCCCATGAATGAAAGCACTTTGAAGTCGCCGAAATACCGATGTGCGAGCAGATCGGAGAGCACGTTGTGGCCGTGCTCGTCCCAGGCCCCGGCGGGCGGACGCGCATCATTATTATTGCTGAACACAACCTTGAACGAAGGATAAGGCGGATTGCTGGCGAAATATTCGTTGGGATAAACGTCGATATCCGTAGGATGATCGACGGCGAGCAATTGCACTTGATCGAGGTAAACGGATTCTTCGAGCGGCTCCATGAAGCGGAAACTTAGCTTGCCATCTTTTTCGCGAAGCGAAGCGCGGTCGAGCTTGATGGCTTCGGTGGGGCGAGCGATATTGCGGACGACGTTGCGGTCGGCCTTGCTATCGTCTGTGGCGATCCAGTGTCCAACCACGCCTGCGCCGAGCATGTCGCCGACCAGTTGGTACTCGTGACCGTCCCAGGCGAAGAGCGTAGGACACGAACTGCCGCGGCGGTCCATCTCCAGAAAATCCTGACGCTTGTTGGCGGCGACTCCGATTTCATCCTGCAAAACGCCCGTTGGCCATAACATGCGGACGACGTCGGCTTCTTTCGCTTGACCGAGACCGATGGTCAGGTAGGGAGAGTTCTGTCCGAGGTAGCCGGACGATCCGTACACTTCAAACTTCTGCCGAATGCCGTCGGAGAATACTTCGACCTTCGTACCGATCGCGCTCTTGTTATCGTTGAGCCCCTTGAGCGCGAGGCGCAGCGAGTTGTTCTTGTTGCCCCCTTCGTTGTGGAGTAGCACGGCGGGACCATGATTTTGCGTGATCAGAAGATCGACGGCACCGTCGTTGTCGTAGTCGCCAGCGATGATGGCGCGCGGCTCTTTGAGCTGAATTTTGTCGAGTCCGGTTTCGGCGGTGACGTCTTTGAAGCCGTCGGGGCCGAGATTGCGGAAGAGGCGGACTTCTCCCTTGCCGTCTTTCGTCTCGCCGACCGCGACGAGATCGACCCAGCCGTCGTTGTCATAATCGATGGCGGCGATACCGTAGGCGTGTACGAGTTCGGTTTCGGGCAGTGCAACACGCTCAAATGTCCCCTTCGAGTTCCGCAAGAGCACCAACCCGGGATTAGCAGGTCCACTTGCACCTGTAAGCGCGAGGTCCATCCAACCGTCGTGGTCGAAATCTAGGACAGCAATGCCAAGAGTGATGTCGGGCATTGACTTCGGCCAAGGTCGACGAGCGATGAACTTCCCTTCGCGGGGATTTTCAAAGATTTCTCCGGAACGGAAACCGGTCACGACCAGGTCCACGGCTCGATCGTTGTTATAGTCAGTTCCTACCGCGCCAAAACCTGCTCCCTCCCCGGACAGACCGATGGAATCGGTAACATCCCTGAAGCTCCCGTCTCCATTGTTACGCCACATGACGTTCCTCGGACGCGGGAGATCTGGCACCAGGCTCGAATACCCTTTCCCTGGTTGCGGACCTTTGTTGAATGCCCGGATCACGTAGAGGTCCAGATCTCCATCGTGATCGTAGTCAACGAATGTCACGCCGACATTACAGGCGACGCTTTTGATGCCCGCGGCTTCCGTGACATCCTTGAACGTACCGTTCTTTTGATTGTGTAACAGCACCACTCGGTCTTCAAGGCTGACGACTAGGTCGGTCGCGCCGTCATTGTCGTAATCTCCGGCAGTGCAGCCTGTGCCATGCAAGGTCGGATCAAGTCCAGCCTTGGTGGTCACATCTTCGAACTTGCCACTACCAAGATTGTGATAGAGCGACACCCCGCCCTGAGAGCCGTTGTCGGGCAAGAAGATGTCAATATTTCCATCACCGTCGTAATCGAGAAAGCACGCTCCCGGACCAGCGTATGAGCCGAAACCTTTACCGGGCGCGGGATTGGGTTTCGTTGCCAAACCCGCCTTCGCTGTCACATCCACAAACTTCACCGGAATCGCCGCCCCCACTTTCTCCATCGCCATCGGCGATTCTTCCGCGCGCGAATATTTTCCCTGTTCTCCATAGGCAAGGCTGATGGGCGCGCCCAACTTGTTCTGCGTGATGTACTGGAATTTCCTCATCGCTTCGTGGGCAGAATCGGCTTGTCCGGATTGCTGGTAGGCCCGCGCCAGTCCGAACTGGGCGGAGGCATGGAGCGGGTCGAGCTTTAACGCGCTCGCTAAGGCTGCGATTGCTTCCGGGAACTGCTTGAGTTGCGTGTAGGTCGATCCGAGGAAGTACCAAGTATCGGCGTCGTTCGGATCAATTTCAGTAACGTGACGGAACGCATCAACGGCAGCGCTCGCATCGGCGGAGTTCTTGTAATAAAGACCGAGGTTATACCACAAGTGGGCGTCTTTGGGATTGTTCTTTGCTTCCTTCTCGAGCAGCGCCTTCGCTTCGTCCACGCGTTGCAGATTGAGTAGGGCTGCCCCGCGATTGATGGTCGCCACCTCTAATGCCGGATCTTTTGCAGCCGCTTCTTCGAACGCCTTTAAAGCTTTTTCGAAGAGCTGCTGGTTCATGTACGCGACGCCGATGTTGTTGAGGCGGGCGGCTTCCTGGGGATTCGGAGCTGGAGTCGAAGCGAGAAAGGAAACGGCAAGCAAGAGGACGACGAGAGCCGACAACAGAAGGTGCAGTTTCATTGTTTATTTGGAGTCCCATCGAATTATAACTGCGCGCCGGAGCTTCATTGTCAATGCGGTCGCGCGTGAAGGTGATAGAAAATCACGGCAAAGACGTCAAGCCAAAGGTGAGCAAGGATGACTGGCCAGAGCCTGCGCGTTTTAGCGTAATACACGGAAAAAGCGAGGAACATAAGTCCGTCTCCGACTGCATTCGGGATCCCCTGGTACAGGTGATATGACGTCTGCAACAGGACACTGACGATAACGGCGAGTCCAGCGCTGCCGGTTAGAAGAGTCGCCTCGGAGATCAGAAATGCGCGCACTATCAGTTCTTCAAAAAACGGGTTTATCACAGCGAACAGAAGTGACACTGCCATTCCCGCTCCCACAAGAGGCGATATATATCGCGGCGGTGCATGCCCGAACTCTAACTCGTAAAGCCGCACCATGCTCCAATACGCGATTCGAAAAACCAGTCGGGAACCCACAATGAGAAGGATGCCATGGCCAATATCTGCAAAACGAAATCTGACTCCGATGTCACCCAGTGACTGTCCGTTCTGACGGAGTACGTACAGGAGCAATGCCAACGATGTAACTTCGATTAATAATGCGTTAAGTAAGCGGTAAAGTGAGTACGGCCCCGAAACCAATGGAGGAATCCCGACAACGTGCATGGTGGAAGAAATCAGGAAAGGAAGTATAGCGACAGCCAGAACGATCAAGAGTCCAGCCCACCGAACTCGTCGGTCGACCGCAGGGATTGTGGAAACTGGATCTGGACCTTCCGAAAGCCCTTGCAGTGGCGCGTGCCGGATCTCAGACATCGCAATGACTCGTGCAGTGAGAATGGTAGCGCAAATCAATTCACGAGCATAGGTTGAGCACCACCGACTGTCAAACTCGTAGACCCTTACCAATCACAGAGCGGCTCGTGAGTCTACTTCTTCGCGTACGGCCGCGCGCTGATCTGCCCCTTGCCTTCCTGGATGGTAATCGTCTGTCCGGTCGCAATATTTGAGAGCTTGTCCACCTGCCCACTGGGCCAGTCGATTTCGAGCGTATCGGCTTTCGTTTTCGATCCCATACCGAACGTCAGCACCAGTTCGCTCTGCGAGAGATAGCTGGACCCGGTCTTCATGGTGAGCCACTGCTTGTCGGCGCCAGAGGTCACGCGAACGATAGCACCGATGCCGTCGCGGTTGGATTTTGTCCCGGCGAGTTTTACGCGCAGGCTCTGGTTATTCCCGCCCTGGTTGAGGTAGAGATGCGCCGGGCCGCCGTTGGTCATGACGAGTACGTCGAGGGCTCCATCATTATTGACGTCGGCGTAGGCAGCGCCGCGCGCGACTTTCGGAGCGGCAAACGCACTCCCGACTTTATTCGTGACCTCTTCAAACTTGCCGTTTCCGAGGTTACGGAATAAGTGCGGCGGCTCGGCGTAGCTGACGCGCTTCTGCACGCTCTCGATCTGGTCTTCGATGTGGCCGTCGGCGATGAGGATGTCCTGCCATCCATCGTTATCGTAGTCGAAGAAAAAACAGCCGAAGCCGAGCGTGACGAGCGTCGCGCGGCCCACTTCCGAGCGCGGAGCTTCATCCACGAACAAACCGCTGCCTTCGTTGTGGTATAGCGAAAGCATCTGGTTGGCAAAATTTGTAATGATGAGGCTGGGGCTGCCGGAACGGTCATAATCGGCGGCGTCAACGCCCATACCGGCGCGGGCCACGCCATCTTCGCTGAACGCAATGCCGGCGGAAACCGCTCGCTCTTCGAAAGTACCGTTCTTTTTATTCAGGTAGAGCTTGTTGGGCTGCGTGTCGTTGGCGATCAGGATGTCGGGCCATCCGTCGTTGTTGTAGTCGAGAATGGCGACGCCGAGTCCTTTCGACGTTGGATCGTAAAGGCCGGCTTTCTGGGTGGCATCTTCGAACTTGCCGTTGCCGAGGTTATGCCACAAGCGGGCCGACGTTCCCTTATACGATTCGGGCGTGCAGTAGGACTTGTGCGAGCCATCGAGCGTGCAGTAGAGATCGGTTTGCTCGGACCACTGCACATAGTTCGCGACCACGAGATCGAGTTTGCCGTCGCGATCGTAGTCAACCCAGGCGGCGCCGGTCGAAAACTCGTTCGGGCCCCAGAGTCCCGCGGACTTGGTGACATCGGTGAAAGTGCCGTTGCCATTGTTGTGGAAGAGATGGCTCTGGCCGACGGCAGTAATGAAGATGTCGTCGAAGCCGTCGTTGTCGTAATCGGCGACGGTGACGCCGAGCCCGAAGAGCGAAATGCTGAGTCCGGATTTGCGCGTCACGTCGGTGAAGGTGCCGTCATGATTGTTGTGGTAGAGCTTCAGCGTGGTCGCGCCGTTTTTGGCGTGGCCGGGCCAGTCCTGGCCATTGACGAGCAGGATGTCGGGAAAACCGTCGTTGTCGTAATCGATGAAGGCGCAGCCGGGGCCCATGGTTTCCGGGAGCCACTTTTTTCCGAAGGCTCCGTTGTTGTGGGTGAAGTGGATTCCGGCCTGGGCGGTGATGTCGCGGAAGGTGACTTGTGCAGGCGCGACGATTGCCGCTGCCGGCAGAAACGGCAACACCCACCACAGAGAAACGGAGGCACAGAGGAATGTGAGCGGAGAATTTCTGCTGAAGGAATGCATTACCTTTGGGCCCCGGGAATCGCGGTGGTGCGGGCTGCTGCCGGGCTTTGCCCGGCGGGACGGACGAATGCGTCCGTCCCTACGTGGTTCGTGGTGACCCTTGCGGCTAGGCGCTTGGTGGGGGCGTTATTCAAGATCGGCAGCGGGACCGACGTGTGCTCGTGGATACTCTGCCGCTCATTGTTGTCTTCGGGATTTAGTTGGCGGTAGGGGCCGGTGATGGCCTGCGAAGCTTCGTCGGCTTTGAAGCGCAGGTAGCGGGTCTGGTGCTCCTTGGACATTTTTTCGTCGCCGAGACCGTTGTAGCAGAGCATGAGGTTGTAATGCGCTTGCAAGTCCTCGGGATCGACGGCGAGCGCCTGCTGCAGGATTTTCACGGCGTCAGTGTACTTCCTCTGCAGAAACAGAATGCGGCCATAATTGTTCAGCGCCACTCGATCATGCGGATACTTTGCAAGCACGATTTGGAAATGCGCGGCGGCCTGATCGTAGTCTCCCGTGGATTTCATCAGCGACCCGTAGAAGAAATTGGTGCGCGCCAGATTCGGGTTGAGTGCCAGCGCTTTCTCAAGAACGGTGCGGGCGCGCGCGAGATCGCCTTCCTGCAGCGCGGCGCGTCCGATGTTTAGCCAGCCATCGGGATTCTGGGGATCGACTTCGGCGACTCTTTCGAAGGAAGCCTGCGCCGCTTTCAGATCGCCTTGCAGCAGCAGACCGATGCCGTAATCGTTCCACCGCTGCCAGTCTTCTTTCGTGAGCTGGGTCTTGGGCTGCGGCGCGGGAGCGTTCGCGGGAAGGACGTCGACGGCTACTTCGTTTTGCGCAACCGTCACGATGGGCAGGTCAGGAATTTTCTCTTCCTTCGCGGAAACGCCGCGGAGCGATTGGGTGAACGCATACTTTGTATCGTCGTAGTCGGCGGTGACGGCCGCGGGCGTATCGGAGCCAGGCGCGGCCCCGGGCTTCGACTGATTGTTATCGCGCTCACCCGCAAATGCGAACTGCGTACCCCACCACGCAAATTTGCGATAACAGAGCTGCGCGGTCAAAGTAATTTTGCCGCCCGTTTTCTCGGGAACTTTCATGCGGAAGTGCACCGTGTCGGCGGCGCCTGGCGGGATCAGCCGCACGTACACGACGGCGCGCGTAGCCCAGGCGTTGCGCTTGTTGATCGGATTGCCGTGTGCATCCACCTGGAGCGAGCGATAAAAGTGCGCGCCTTTTTCGACCGGACCTTTGCCATCGTCATCGACCATGCCGCTCCAGAAAATCGTCTGTCCCTTGTCGTCGACGCCTTTGAGTTCGAGCCAGGTATCGTAGGCATCGACGGTGCCTCCGGGGAAGAAATGGCCGACGCGCTTGGTGCGAACCACGACATCGACGCGGACGGTGTCACCGCGACGGATGGCGGGCTGCACGCGGTTGAGAGGCGCAGTGACGGGAGCAGCCTCAGTGGCAGAGCCGGGCGTGATTTTCGCTTCTGCTTCCTCTCCCACGGCGAAGGTGGTTGCGAGTTCGTGTTGCGCGATTGCTCCTGACTTTAGCGGAGCGCTTGCCGGCGAGAGCGCAAAAATATCCACCGTAAGCGCTCCGTTGGTCAGGAAATCTTCCGTGGCCTTCAACTGCGCGGCATCTTCATTGGCAATGGGCAGCGCGGTGTTGGCTCCGGGGAAACGGTGGGAGTGCACTTTGCCGGCGACGTTCCCCATATCGTTGGAGCGCTCGAGCGGCATGTGACAATCGGCGCACTGCTGCGGCTTGGCCGGGTAGTAGAACGAGCGTGCGCCCTCTCCGGAGACGCCGCTGGCCTGCCAGTTATCGTACTCGTTGAAGCCGCGAATCCAGCGATAGTGATTGACCGGCACGTCGAGGTGCACCTTGTGGCAGGAGGAGCAGAACTCCGCCGTCTGCTGCTTCATGAACGGTTTGAGGAACACACGGCGGTGCGGCTCCGGATTCAGATTGATCATGAAGTCGTGCAGTCTGCGAACCAGAGGATTCTGGCTGGCCGCGAGCTGGTGCAGCTTGGGATACTCAAGGTAGAAATCGCCCTGGCCCATCGTGCTTTTTACGTCGGCAATGGAGTGGCACATCATGCAGCCGAGTCCGGCTTGCGCTTCGGGCGTGTGCACGATTTGTTTGATCGGCGTATCCATCTTGCCGGCGTAGAGCACCGCCGGATCATGGCATCCGCCACACCATTTTGAGGGCTTGGTGCCGATCGTGTCCTGCATGTACTCGATCGACTTGCGATACCACTGATTGTTGAACGATGAAAAATGGTGAGCCGAGCTGTTCCACTGGTTGTAGATATCCTCGTGACAGCGCTTGCAGGAGTCCGACTCCATGAAGAACTTGCTGGGAATCTTTTCTCCGCCATAGACCTGCGCGGAGCTGGGAAAAAATGGGCCGGTCGGGCCGTCGCCTTCGCCGTCCATGCTGACGGGTGGAAGGGTGGGATTTTCAATCCGTCCATGCTGGTTCCAGCGGCCTTCGCGGAGATAGCGAGCGACGGGCGCCAGCACCGCCAGCACGGCGAGTACGGCGGCAACGCGAAGAACGGCATGACGGGGCATCCATCCGCGATCGCCCAACCTGGCCGCGGCGATCAGGCCGACACCGAGAAAACTCACGCCGATGTGGACGTATAGGAGCGTCCAATGCGTGCGCAGGGCTCCTGTGTAAATCAGCACCAGGCCTGGGATTGCGCCGAGAAACAGGAAAACCATTCCGACACGAACCAGCGGCTCACCTTGACGCCACCTGCGGATCAGCCAGAGCAGCAGCAAGCCTGAAGCCACGACGCCGGCGATGGCGTGCAGCAACACCACTCCGGCATAGAAGACATTCGCTTGCGGGAACGCGTACAGATAAATCGCGGACACGCCAAGAAAACCGATCAGGAGCGGCAGCACTCGATTGACGGAAGTCCCGGTGGAAGACATGACAAAATCCAGCGACGCACATGAGAACCTGCAGCGCTGGGCTGCAACAGATTATCGCCTTGCGGGAAGCGGTGTCGAGAGTGATTGCAAAAAAGAACTCTGCTTTCTGTTTCGACTAATACTTTTCAATTATTTTTTGGGGATATTTCCTTGCATTGCTGACTTCGCCGCTCGCGCGGACGACGAACTTGACGGCGGGATCAGGTAGGACAAAGATACAAATCGTGCGCGCCGATTTTTCCGCAGTTGCCAAAACGCTGGTCTTCACCGTGTTCGTGCCCGGGACGGTCGCTGGCTATGTGCCTTGGCGGCTAAGGCAGGATGCGGCACCGGTGAGCGGCGCTGAAGAATGGGCGGCGTTTACCGTCATCGCCATCGGGATTGCGATCTATCTCCACACCGCGTTCTGGGGCTTCGCGCTGATTGGCGGCGGAACACCCGCGCCGATCGCGCCGACCAAAATCCTCGTCGTTAAAGGTCTGCACCGCTTTGTGCGCAATCCGATGTACATCGGGGTCGCGCTCGTCATTGGAGGGCAAGCCTGGTTGTTCCACTCGCTGCACATCGCGATTTACATGGTCTGCATGCTGCTGACTGCCCATTTGTTCGTCGTCTTTTATGAGGAGCCGACGCTGCGCAATGAGTTTGGGGAACAATACGATCGCTATCGTGCGTCGGTGCCGCGCTGGATTCCGAAGATCAGGCTTTAGCATTTGGGTTTTGGGTCTCAACGCACACCTCCTCAGGTAGTGGGTCATTTTGATTTCCAGGGGCCAATAAAGAGTGCGATGACAATTCCCGGAATTGCGTAGAGAACAGCGTTGCTCGCGCTGATGAGCAGCCATCCCATGAGACCTACGATCAATGACGCATTGTCCAATCCGAGCGCCGCGATGGAGGAAGGGCAAAGGTAACGCAGGGGCGCTGTACTCGGATGTCCGCCCATGCGATCAGCGATGGCGTAAAACGCCAGAAGCAGCCACGGCAACACAAATGCGACAGCGGCAAAGCGACCTACGATTTGTAGTCCCCTGCGCAAACTCGATTAGCTCGCAGCTCTCGGACTGCCCTCAGGATAAGCCCTTTGTCAATGTGCTTCGTGGCGGATGCCGTCCCGCGTTGCTGACTTCCCTGCCGCTCTGCTACTTTGATTAGTTTCCCGTTCTCTGTCTGCTGACTTTGTGAGGTGAGACGTAATGCCAGCCATCAAATTTCGCGGTGTGGATTTCATCGGCTTCGACGCGTTGCTGAATGACGACGAGCGCCTGGTGCGCGACACGGCGCGCAGCTTCATCGAAGACAATCTCGTGCCAATCATTGAGGAGTGTAACCGAGCCGGTCGCTTTCCGCGCGAACTGGTAAAGCCCATGGCCGATCTCGGATTCTTCGGCGCTTCGCTGAACGGCTATGGCTGCGCCGGCATGTCGAATGTCGAATACGGCCTGGTCACGCAGGAACTGGAACGCGGAGATTCCGGCGTGCGCTCGTTTGTTAGCGTGCAGTCGGCGCTGGTGATGTATCCGATTTATACCTTCGGCAGCGACGAACAGAAAAATACCTGGTTGCCGGCGATGCAGAAAGGCGAAAAACTCGGCTGCTTCGGATTGACCGAACCGGACTTCGGATCGAATCCGGGCGGCATGAGGACGCGCGCGAAGAAGGTCGGCAAAGAGTATGTCCTGAACGGCGAAAAGATGTGGATCACCTCGGGCACGATCGCCGACGTGGCGGTGATCTGGGCCAAAGTTGAGGACGAAGGAGACCAGATACGCGGATTTCTGGTGGAGACGGATCGTCCCGGATTCAAGGCCGATGACATTCACGGCAAGTGGTCGCTGCGGGCGTCGGTGACGTCTGGCTTGTCGCTGCAAGATGTGCGGATCCCCGAGTCGAACCTATTGCCTGGTTCGGGCGGATTGAAGTCTCCGCTGATGTGCCTGAATCAGGCGCGCTATGGAATCGCGTGGGGCGCGGTTGGCGCGGCAATGTCATGTTACGACTGCGCGCTGCAGTATTCCCTGCTGCGGAAACAATTCCGCGATCAGCCCATCGCCTCGCATCAACTGGTGCAGGAGAAACTGGCCTGGATGATCGGCGAGATCACAAAGGCGCAGTTACTCGTGCTGCAAGTCGGCCGATTGAAAGACGCCGGAAAAGTACAGCACCAGCACATCTCGATGGCAAAGAAAAATAATGTGTGGATGGCGCTCGAGTGCGCGCGGCTATCGCGCGACATTCTGGGAGCAAACGGCGTGGCTGACGATTATCCCATCATGCGTCATCTGATGAATCTGGAATCGGTGAAGACGTATGAGGGGACGCATGATATCCACACACTGATTATCGGGGCGAGCGTGACGGGGATTGACGCGTTCTAGTGCCAACGCCTTCCGCTGCATCTTCCGCGAGAGCTTCGCGGAGCAGCATCTTGATATAAGTCTGGTAGCCCAAACCCTTGCGGGCCGCCAATCGGCGCGCGGTTTCCAGGTCCTCCTTCGGAATGCGCAGCGTTATAGGCTGCGAAGGCTTCACTCCGCGGAACAGGTTGCCCAGCGTCGGCGGCCGCTTCTGCTTCATCCGTTGCCGGATTTCCGCCTCGATTTCGGAACGATGCGCGTCCCACCACGCCGCTTCTTCGGTCTCATTGGAAAACTTCGGAATTACCGCCTGTTTCATTTTTGCTTTTGCCATGTTTATTCCAGTCCCCACTGTTCGAGGTATAGATCCGCTGCGTCTTTGTCCGCGGCCCAGCCCGTTATTGGACGCATCGCCTCGCCCCGAACTGCAAATACGATGTCCAATATGCGACCGGTGCGAGTCGCACCGACGGCAACCCAGCGTTGTTCGTTCCCTTCCATTTGGTATTCCAAAAGGATGTGGTTTCCGGACAACACGTCTTCCGCGTCGGAACGACTGATACCATGATTCGCGAGATGCCTTTCGTTCCGTTCGTCCCAATCGAACTCGGGGGCGTCGCGCACTGGATATAGTGTACATTAATTGTACATACACTGCGGTGAATTTGTTAAGTGCTTGTATCAAATGGCTTTGCCGTTGGAGTTGAAAATGGTCTTCACTCCGTTGCAAACTGAGCGGCTGACGCTGCGCCTCCACGCGCCCTCGGATATTCCAGCGCTCGTGCCACTCATCGGCGCCCGCGAAGTGGCGGCTACCACGCTGCGCATTCCGCATCCGTATACCGATTCCGACGCTCAGGACTTTATCGCCGGAACGCAGGAGGAACTCTTGAGCGGCAGTGGCTTACGCCTGGGCATCATCCTGCGAGAGAGTGACACGCTCTGCGGCGGCGTGGGACTTAGGGCCGAACCAGATCATCGTCGCGCTGAGCTCGGCTACTGGATTGGCGTCCTTTATTGGGGGAAAGGCTATGCCACCGAAGCAGCCGCGGCCATGGTGAAATATGGATTCGGGACGCTTGGAATGCACCGGATTTTCGCGAGCCATTTCGTTAACAACTCCGCGTCGGCGGGAGTCTTGAGAAAGATCGGTATGCGCCACGAAGGCAGCCAGCGTGGCCATATCTTGAAGTGGGGAGAGTTCCTCGACATCGAGATGTATGGAATGGTGGCATCCGATGTGGACCTGTATACGGCCTAGATCGCACATGAAATTTGTGGATGCCCTGCAAGCCATCTTGCTGCGCACAGTTCGCGGGCGAGGGGCGCCCGCGCCACACGGAACTTGCCACACTCACCTGCCGCACGAAATTTGCCGCGTCATCCTGCACTTCCATCTCTGCTCCGAAGGGAATATATTCCTAGGTCGCATTTTATGCAGGAGGTATTGATGCCAACCGAAGGCCGTCCCGAACCGCACGCGAAGAATTTCGGAGAAAATATTGAGAGCGATCTGGCGCTGGAATTTTTGCGCGTGGTGGAGAACGCGGCCGTCGAGTCGGCGCGCACTATGGGCCAAGGGGACCGTCCGCTGAGCGATCAGGCGGCCACCGAATCCATGCGGAAGACGATGGACACGGTGCCGATGCACGGCACGATTGTGATCGGCGAGGGCGAGCGCGATGACGCACCCATGCTTTATATCGGAGAACAGGTGGGCGGTCCTTATCTGGACGGGCGTGCGGTTCCGCATGTTGATATCGCCGTCGATCCGCTGGAGGGTACTAATCTTTGCGCTACTGGCGCGCCGGGGGCGATCACGGTGCTCGCGGCTTCCGAAAAAGGCGGATTGCTGCATGCTCCCGACTGCTACATGGAAAAAATCGTGGTGGGGCCATCGTGCAAGAACGCGGTGGATCTGGACGCTCCGGTGGCCGTCAACCTGAAAAATATCGCGCGGCGGATGCAGCGCGGCGTGGACGATCTTGTGGTGGTCGTGCTCGACCGTCCGCGGCACGAGAAGCTGATCGCCGATATTCGAAAGGCGGGCGCGCGCATCAAGCTGATCGGCGACGGCGACCTGTCGGCGGGCATCGCAGCGGCGGTGATGGGAACCGGAGTGCACGCGGTCATGGGATCGGGCGGCGCGCCGGAAGGCGTGATTACGGCTGCGGCCATCCGCTGCCTGAACGGATACATGCTGGGAAGGCTGGTCGTGGACAAGCCCGAGTTGGAAGAACGCATTGCGAAGATGGGAATTAAAGACAAGAAAAAAATCTATGAAGCGGAAGACCTGGCTCCGGGGAAACAGATGATCTTCGCCGCAACCGGAGTGACCGAAGGCGCGCTGTTGAAAGGCGTCCGATTTTTTGGCGAAGGGACGCGGGTTTCTTCCGTGATTCTGACCTTGAAGACTGGACGCGTTCGGTTTATTGAGAGCATTCACTTGGATAAGGGGCCGGATGTTAAGGTGCGGTTCTCTTGAGGTGTTCTCGTTCTCAGTTCTTTGGGCGATGTCTTTGAAAGGTGTGGAAGAGACTTGTGTGGGGACGGGTGCCCCCGCCCGTCCAAGCCGAGCAAAGCTCGGCAGCGCCGTCAGCACCAATACGACGAAAGGCGTTCTTCCAGAAATCGACGCGAATCAAGTGCACACTGCCGTCTTGACTTCTCAGCATTCCAGTGACAAAATCCGAAGCTGTTTCGGGGAGCCGAATTCTAGTTCCTCGCGGTCAGAAGTCCGATCTCTCTTGAGGACGCCCATCCGAGACAGAGCATTGTTGTATTCGCATTAGTAACTTCCCCGGTCGAAATCTTATTTAGGCGCGAGGTGTCTATACATTCTCCTGGCTAGCTGCTGGAGGGTGGCGAGATCCCGTCCGCGGAGGAGAACGTATCATGAGTACGAGCCCAGCAGCAGGACCATCCAAATCGGATCCCGGGAGAGGCGTTGAGGAACACCGGCTCCATACCGTCAGCGAAGCGATGACCTCGAAGGCCTGGCAATTGGCGACACTGCTCGTGCCGATTGTTCTGACCACATGGCTGACGTTTTGGGTATCGCAGAAGGAAAACAATATCAAGCAGCAAATCGACAACCAGAGCCAGTTGTTCTCGCAACAGCTGCAGCTCTCCGAGGAACTCTATAAGCGCAGGTTCGATGCTTACGACAAACTCTACGCTCAGCTGGTGCAGCTTAATGGAAGACTCCAGACACAAGCGGGAGTAGAACGGGGAGATTGGAACAAGATCAATGCCGATCAAGTCGCACAGTTCAGCGAGTTGCTCAACTTAAATAAGCTGCACATGAGCCCCTCGGTCGAAGGGCTCTCGGTTGACGCATGGAGAGTGGGCGCTCTGGGAGACGGGACGCAACTTAACGAGAGCATCCAGAAACTGGAAGCAGCCATGAAAAAGGAACTCGACGAATGGATGCTCGCGGAAAAGGAAGCGCCGGCTGCCGCGAGCACACCGAGCAAGCCCAAGAAGCCGAAACTGAAGACGAGGAGTTCCCAATGATTCCGAAAACTTTTGCCAGTGCTATCTGCCTCGGGTTATTTGCGCTGATCGCATTTGCCTCCAGCGAGATGCCGGATCGAAGCCGGATCGCGGCCCGGAGAAGTGCGGCGCCTGCTCTGCAGACGGTGCAGCCGAGCCCGGAGCCAAGCGATGACATCGTGGTTCGCTCTGGCGTTCGCTGCGGCCTGGTTCAATCCGGCCTGGTTCAATCCGGCGGTGAGCAATTCGCACAGTCGGCGCCCGCTTGTTCGGATTCGATTGCCAATTGCAATGATCCAGTCAAGCATCTCGGCACGCAAAATGACTGTGCCTGTTTTGCGTGCGGATATGGGACGGCGAACCAGCGAAGCGTTTGCACAAAGAATCCTGCCGACAAGGAAGCACTGTTCAAGAGAGCCAAGTAGGTAGCGGGCTGCGAGCTTCAAAGAGAATCTCAAGCGGTTAGCACCCGCCCCTTGCACAAACCGCAAGGAGCGGGCCACCCCGTATTTCCTCTGCTTCCTCCTCTCTAACACCGCGCGTTAATTTTTAATTTCTGCTGCTACAATCGCTAGCTCCATGATTCAAGGGAACTTCCTGTCCGACACAAACGTACTTCTCCTGTGCTGTTGAAGGTGGGCGACGGTTCGATCCGGCGATGTGGCTTTGGAAGTTGCTGAAAGAGTCTTGATTCACGCCGATTTCTGAAACAATGCCTTGAGTTGTATGGGTGCCGGCGGCGGGGCCGAGCCTTGCTCGGCTTGGACGGGCGAATGCGTCCGTCCCTATGCGAGCGAGGGCATTCAACGTTTCCTTTGGATTGAAGTGCATTTCACGGGGGTCTGGTTTGGAAGAAGCCCAAGTTGTCGGATTGCTGGTCCGTCGCTGCGTTTCTGGCGATGCCGCGGCTTGGGAAGAGATTGTTCAGCGCTATCACCGGCGGATTTACAACGTCTGCTACCGGTTTGCCGGGGATTCCGAGAACGCGCAGGACCTCACCCAAGAGGTCTTCATCAAGATGTATCGCACCCTGAATACCTACGATGCGGGTAAGGGTGCGTTCATGACCTGGGTCACGACGATTACGCGCAACCTGCTGGTCGATCATTTCCGCAAAAGTAAGGGAGACCGGATCACGGATTCGCTGGATTCGGCGCCCTCCGAACATGAAGATGCTCAGCCGCTTAGCGAGCAGATCGCGGACCGGGGGGTGCCTCCGGATGCCGCGGTGCAGAGCCGGGAAACGCGGGAAATGGTGCATTTGGCGCTGCAAAAGCTGTCTCCGGAACTGCGGGAGGCGGTCATTTTGAGGGATTTACAGGATATGGACTACCGGGAAATCGCTACGGCTCTGAGGGTTCCGGAGGGGACCGTCAAGTCAAGAATTAACCGGGGACGAGCGGAACTTGCACGCCTCCTACAACGTACATATAGGCAGGTGATCTGATGCCAGGTGAAACAAAACACGGGATCGAATGCACCGAGTTCGAAGCGCTGCTTAGCGACGCCCTGGATGGTGACGGGCAGTTGAGTCCGGCGCGGAAGGAGAGCTTCGACGCCCATCGGCGCGTTTGTGAGATTTGCGGTCCGCTATTTGCGCAGGTGCAGGCTGGGCGGCAGTTGCTGCGGTCATTGGCATCGGAGCCGGTCGAGCCTCCGGCGCATCTTGTACACAACATTCTGGCGGCCACCAGTGGAGTCGCGAGCACGCGGCCGCTGGCAGTGAGGCCCGATGGCAGAACGACTCCGTTCGGCGAGCGGGCGCGGGAATGGTGGGATTCCTTCTTTGCGCCAAGCATGGCCTTTGTGCGGCAGCCGCGGTTTGTGATGTCGTTCGGGATGATCTTCTTCTCGTTCTCGATGGTGGCAACGCTCGCTGGCGTGAAGCCGTCGGACGTGGCGAAGGTCAACCTGCGGCCGTCGGCATTGCGGCATGCGTATAATGACGCGCAAATCAAAATTGTGAAGTACTACGACAATATTCGGTTTGTGTACGAGATCGAATCGAAGGTGCGCGAGCTGAAGCGGGCCAACACTCCCGCCGAGCCCGCGCCGAAAGAGCAAAAAGAAAATCGCAAGAACAACACCAGTGGACAACCAGATCATGGTTCGCCAGATCAGAGACAGGATCGTAACTACTCCCGGGAATACAATCAGCCGATTTTAGCTGCGCTGCGGGACAGGGCCCCCTTCACGCCCGTTTTGCGTGATGGGGTGGGGGATGCTCCATCTGCCGTGGCGGTGTCGTTTAACGCGACTATGAATCGGAGGTTTGTATGAACTGCGCCAATCATGCTGATGCGTCAGCAGTGGCCTATTGCCGCACTTGCGGAAAGGCACTGTGCGCGAACTGTACACGTCCCGTGCGGGGCGTAATCTATTGCGAGGACTGCCTGGGAGCGAAGATGGAAGGCACGGCGCCGACAGGGACGAGCGGATTCGTTTCCCCTACATTCTCTCCGGCAGCATCGGGGTACGTTCCTCCACCGCCGCCTCCACCGGGAAGTGGCAGTGGACCCAATCCGACTGTGGCCGGAATTCTCGCCGGATTCTTTCCCTTCGGCGTGGGTGCGGTGTACACCGGCCAATATGCCAAGGGATTGGCGCATCTGGCCATTTTTGTTTTGCTCATCGCCGGGGCCAACGCCGCCGACAGCGATCACTCCACGGCTCTCGGCGTCTTCTGCGGAATTGGCATAGCCTTCTTTTGGGTCTACCAGATTATTGATTCGGTGCGTTCGGCACGAGCGATCCAGACGGCGCAACCGATCCCAGATCCCTTCGGCCTGGCGACAACGTTTGGGGGCGGAGGAAGAGTCGAGACCAGCAAGATCCCAATGGGTGCGATCGTGCTTATTTTGGTGGGCGTGCTGTTCATGCTGCACACCATGGGCTGGGCGGAATACGGTCTGGATCGCTTCTGGCCGCTGATTTTGATTGCAGTCGGCGCGTGGATGTTCGCGCGCAACTGGGGCGCGCTGGGTCGTCCATTTTGTTCGGGCTGCCAATGTGCGCGCTGCCGTACCCGGCGGATGATGGGTCCGGCGATGATGATGACCATCGGCTTCCTGTTCCTGCTGAGGAACCTGCATGTGGTGAACCTTGGCCGCACCTGGCCGATAATTCTGCTGGTGGTTGGCGGGGTCAAGTTGCTGCAGGGTAGCGCATCGGATGTGGACCATATTCCGGCATCGGGACCGGGTGCAAGCCCGCCCAGTACGGGAGGCCCGATTCCTCCGGTGCCGCCGGTTCCACCTGTCCCGCCCGTTCCGCCAACCGGTGAGGTGAACCGTGGCTAGCCCAATAATGACTCCGCCTCCGGCTCCGCGTCCGCATCGTTCGATTGCCGGGCCCGTCGTGCTGATCCTGATGGGAGTGCTGTTCCTGTGCGGGACGATGGGGATTCTGGAAATACACAACCTGGGAAGGCTGTTCGCCCACTTCTGGCCTGCCCTGCTGATCCTGTGGGGCGTGATCAAGCTGATCGAATATGAACAGGCTAAGCGTTTAGGCCAGCCGGCGCGCGGGATCGGAGTCGGTGGCATTTTCCTGATGTTGTTCCTGATTGGAATCGGACTGATTGCCACCCAGGCGGCGCGTGTGGACTGGAAAAGCCTCGGGGAGCACATCCAGCTGGGCGATGATCAAGGACTCGACGAGATTTTTGGCGGGTCCACGTATGACTACAGCGACGAACTCAGCCAGGACATTCCGGCCGGGGGCACACTGCACGTGAATGACGAGCGCGGCACGATTACGGTCAACGTCGGGGACGGCAAGACCATGAAAGTTTCCGTCCGAAAAAAAGTGCGCGCGGAAAAAGAACAGGACGCCGAGAGCTACAACAGCAAGACCAAGCCGCAGATCACCGTCGCCGAAAAAGTCGTCACGCTAAACGCCAACACTCAGGGCGCGGGCGACAAGGGCGTGACAACTGACATGGATATTTATGTGCCGCTCAATACCGCGCTGGTAATCACATCCGGCAGAGGCGAGGTAACCATCGCGGGGATGTCGAGCAATGTTGAAGTCAATCATCATCGCGGGGAAGTCAATATTAACGACCACACGGGAAGCGTCTCATTGAGTCTGGACGGCAGTTCCGCTCGGCTGGCCCATGTGAAAGGCGACGTGACGATTCAGGGTAAGGCGAATGAAGTGGCTGTCGAGGATGTGGATGGCGCGGTTCACCTGAATGGAGAGTTTCAGGAAAGCGTGCGGCTGGTGCGGGTCAGCAAGACGGTGAGTTTCCGCTCGTCGCGCACGGAAATGGAATTTGCGCGCCTGGATGGCAGGCTGGATCTGGATTCCGGCGACCTGCGCGCCGATTCGCTATCCGGACCGATGCGCCTGACGACACGGTCGAAAGACATCGCGCTCGAAGGTTTGTCGGGCGATTTGCGATTGGAAGATGAAAACGGGACGGTCGAGGTCGGGCTGCACAAGCCGGGGAATATCCAAATTGATAACCGCAAGGGCGACGTGCAGATTTCGATTCCGCCCAACACGCCGATCAAGGTCGAGGCGCGCACACATGAGGGAGAGATTGAGAGCGACTTCGAAGAAATCAAGGTTGACAATCACAACAATCAATCGAGCGCCAGCGGTTCGATCGGAGCGAACGGCCCGCGCCTGGTGATGAACTGCGAAAAAGGAAGGATTGAGATCCGCAAAGGGACGGTGGCAGTGGTTTCTCCGGCTCCGCCGATTCCGCCCGCCACACCGGGGAAACCGGGCAAGCCGGCGAAGGCGCTGCCTGCGCCGAAGGCGAAGCCGGTGGAGAGCGAGAATTAGGAGGAGCGGCTGTTGGCTGTTCGCTTTTAGCTGTTGGCGTCTTACTGCGGGCTCTCCAGTGAAATCGCTTGACTATAGCGGCTTTCGCATCCAGTAGATCCCAACGGCTGACTCGATCTGAGGAGTTAAGCCTGCAACCGTTCAAAGGTACAATGTATCTCGATTATGCGCACAGTCTTCGACATCTTCGCGCAAATCTTCCGCAACTTGTGGGCCCACAAGCTGCGCTCGTTCCTGACCATGTTCGGTATTGCCTGGGGAGTGGGATCTCTACTGCTGCTGGTGGGCGTTGGCGAAGGCTTCCGCTCGGGTAACAAGCGCGAACTGGCGGAGTTCGGCAAGGACATCATGTTTATCTTTCCCGGCCGGGCACCGGCGGTGAAGGGCGTCATGAACTCCGCCCGTTCCTATCTGCTCACCTACCAGGACTACAAGGAGATTCGTACCCAAGCCCCACACGTCGGCAATGCCTGCCCTTTGCTTTCCCGCAACGACCTGCACGAGGTGAGCGAATTCGCTAGTGCAGGGACCGAAATCCTGGGCGTGGAGCCTCAGCTGAACGAGATCAGTTATCTTCCTCTCAAGGAGGGACGCTGGCTCAATGAAATGGACGACACGCAAAAACGCAATGTGATCGTCCTTGGCAACGAACTGCTGAAAACATTGTTCCCCGGGCGCCCGGCGCTGGGAGCGATCGTCCTGCTGAACGGGATCCGGTTCGAAGTCATTGGCAGCATGCCGCACCTCGGCCGCGGCGACAACACCTGGCTGAATATGCGTGGCTACATCCCCTTTCAGGTGATGGCCGCGAATTTCCCGGTCAAGGGAGAGAACCACCAGAACGCCATTTCTTTTATTGAATATCAGCCTCGCGTAACGGCTGAGCACCTGCTGGCGCAGGATGATGTCCACAAAATCGTGGCGCGCAATCATGGACTCGATGTCAGCGATGAAAACGCGTTTGACGGCTGGGATACGATCAAGGAATCGAAGATGGTGGGAACCATTTTTGACGTGATGAACATGTTCCTGGGCGCGGTGGGAATGGTCACGCTGGCTCTGGGCGCGATCGGCGTGATCAATATCATGCTGGTCGCCGTCAGCGAGCGCACTCATGAGATCGGATTGCGGAAGGCCCTGGGCGCCACCAACCGCAGCATTCTGTTCCATTTTTTCCTGGAAGGGCTGCTGCTCACATTGGGTAGCGGGCTGATTGGTATGTGCCTGGCTGGAGGCTTGATGGCGATGGCCGGAAATGTGCACGGTCCCGGCGGATTTGATCCGCCGAAGTTGGTGCCGATGTCGGCTCTGCTGGCCATTGGCAGCCTGACGCTGGCCGGAGTGGTGGCAGGCCTTTATCCCGCACGCAAAGCAGCTATGTTGCAGCCGGTGGAAGCCCTGCGGCAGGAGTAAGCAGGATTTGTAATTTTCGATTTGTAATTTGCAATCGTGTTTCGGAGACTTGAAATTGCAAATCACAAATTACAAATCACAAATTCTATGATGCGCGACCTGCTCCACGAATCCTATACCGCGATGCGTCACAATCGCCGCCGCACGACGCTCACCATGCTGGGCATGGCTTGGGGCATCGCCACGGTGGTCATGCTGCTCGCTTATGGCGATGGATTTGGACGGGCCTGTGCCAACATCTTTGCAAATTTCGGCACCAAGCTTGTTATCGTCGTGCCGGGCCGTACTTCCATGCAGGCCGGCGGTCAGAAGGCGGGAAACCTCATCCGCTTTACGCAGGATGATATAGAGACGCTTACCACCAACCTTCCTCAAATCACGCACATCACGCCCGAAGCCAGCAAGCAGGCAAGCATCCAGTACGACACCAGGGTTTTCACATGGGCTGTCACCGGCAACGATCCCGACGTCTTGACCATCCGCGCCCTAAAGCTCGACCAGGGCCGCTTCTACAACATGGAAGACCAGATCCAGCGCGCCCGCGTGGCGGTGATCGGTTCGGAGGCGAAGGAAAAACTGTTTTCCGGAAGGAACGCGCTGGGTGAACGCATCCGGGTTGACGGCCTCAGCTTCGAGGTCATCGGCATCCTCAGCGCCAAAATGCAGGAGGGAAATGACGACATCAACCGCGTCGTATACGTCCCCTTCAGCACCATGAGCGATTTGAAGGATACCCATTACCTGGACTCGATCTGGTTCACCTACCTGACTCCTGAGTACGAGGAGCTTGGACAATCGGTCCGCACCATCATGGCGACGCAGCACAAGTTCAACCAGACCGACCACCAGGCCGTGGAGGTGTTCAACCTCATGACGCAGCTCCATCAGTTCGAGATCATCACTCTCGGGTTGAAGGTCCTGATGGGCTTCATTGGCACGCTTACGCTCGGCATCGGCGGCGTCGGCCTGATGAACATCATGCTGGTTTCGGTCACACAGCGCACTCGCGAAATCGGCGTGCAGAAAGCGCTGGGCGCGCAACGCCGGCACATCCTCACCCAATTTCTCGCCGAGGCCCTCACCATTACCTTTATCGGTGGTGTGCTGGGAGTGATACTGGCTTATGCGGTCGCACTCTCCGTGGGAAGGCTCACCTTGTACAGCGCCTTCGCCAAGAATGGGGAAGCCGGCGACATCCGCCTGATCATCGCTCCGGGAACACTGATCGCGTCCACGCTCATTCTTGGCGCCGTGGGATTGATTAGCGGCATGGTTCCGGCCTTGCGCGCCTCGCGGCTTGATCCGATTGAGGCTTTGCGGCACGAATAGGGGTGGTTAAGGATCTGATCTCAACAACTATCCCAGCCAATTCGTCGCGTGCTAGACTGCAGGTGTCAAAAATATAGCGGTGAGCATCTTGAAGGTTCTTCCCCATCATCTTCTAGCTTGCTTTGTTCTTCTCTTGGCCATCTCTCACTATCAAGCGTACGCGCAGTCCCCAGAGTGTCCCACTGGCGAGGCGTTGCTTTCCGCAAGTGATCCGGTATACGCCGACGCGATGGAACTGGCACAGAGCCTCCATGACCATGGCTTCGTTGTCCGATGCGTGTTCCCCACGAAACTCGGGAGCATTTTTCGAGTGGTCGAAGGCGGCGTCGAACACAGTACGATTGAAGGGGAGGCCGCCTTCCGCACAGATTACGGAGACATCGACGCGGTCTTCGTGCCGAAACCTCAAACTTTTGCGGATTTCAAAATAACTGAGCACCGTGAGGACGGAGGCTATCTGTACACGTTTGCTGGCACGCCTCGCGTCTGGGCAGTGAATAGGTTCGGGAGTGCTCGTCGGGATTACTTCCTGAAACACGACAACCAGCTTTTGCTCGTGAGCAATGATAAACTCCGGGGCCGGCTTGAACAGGCCCTGCATTTGCCGCCGCGAACGCCATAGTCAATGCCCGGGACATTCCGCCCGCCCCTTGACTTCCCTTGGCAGCAGTACAATGAACACACCGGACTATCCGGGACGGATTTTGTGCCTTTTTGTATCAGTCGCGTTGCGATCACACCGCGCTTGATCCTCGTGGTCGCTTCACTGGTGGCGTTGCTCACCTTCTCTGGGTGTGGATCCCGAAGTGGGCAGCCGGGTGCGGGCTTACCACCTCCGATACCCGCGGCAGAACCTGTGCTTCTTTTCAACGGAACGGGCACTTCGTCCTCAGATGTCGCGGCGGTCGAAGCGGTTCTCGACACTTTGGGCGTCGGCTATAAGACTGCCGACTCAAGTCAACTGAATGCAATGAGCGAACCACAGCTGGCAGGATACAAGCTGATGATCGTCCCCGGCGGGAATTCGATCACGATCGGTCAGAGTCTCACTGGAGAGACGGCATTGATGATCCGAGGTGCGGTCGAAGATTATGGGCTGCATTATCTCGGAATTTGTGCCGGAGCTTTCTTCGGGGGATATTCCATTTACAACGGAGTGGACCTCACCGCAGGCGTGTGGTTCGATTTTTACGCCGATGAAAACAAGGGGATTCATGTGGAGCCGGTACTGATCTCCTTTCCTGGCAGCGCTTCGCTGGATGTGTACTGGCAGGACGGTCCCCAGCTTTCAGGGTGGGGCGCGGTTGTCGCCAAATTTCCCGATGGCACGCCGGCGATCACCGAAGGCCAATCCGGCAAAGGATTCGTAATCTTCACCGGCGTCCATCTGGAGGCTCCGGAAAGCTGGCGAGGGTCAATGACCTTCACTACTCCGGTAGCGGTGGACCTGGCCTACGCGGGCACTGTGATCCAAGCCACCCTGAATGGGACACCATTACCTCACTTCTAGAACTGGTTCGGCTCCGTTTGATCTCAGGCTCCAGCTTGCCCTGGTACAAAGAATGTCATTCGCGCTCAACAGCCCCATCTCTCACGCAGAAGTTTGCAGCGGGCGAAAACAGCAGGTCCTTCGCTTCGCTCAGGATGACAATTTCTTGGCGTCTCCCAAGGTAAGAGCTGAATGCTGACGGCTGAGTGCCCAAAGCTCCTCATGTTAGATTCGAATGATGCGCTCCATTCTGCAGAAACGCTCGCTGCGATTTGTGTTTGCGGCGAATGTGATCTCCATGCTCGGCAGCGGGATGAACTCAGCCGCAGTCGCCTGGACGATCCTGCAGCGCACTCACTCCGAGATGGCATTGGGCACGTTTGCCGCGTTGCAGACGATTCCGGCCATGCTGATGCTTCCCTTCACCGGCGTCATTATTGATCGCGAAGACCGGAGGCGGCTGGTGATGTGGCTGGATGCCGGGCGCGCGGTTGTCATTTTCGTCGTGATGGTGCTGGCCTTTCTTCATCGCGTGCAGGTTTGGGAACTCTATCTGATGAATACGCTGGTCGCGGCGGGCTTCTGGATGTTCTGGCCGACGATCACGGCGCTGATTCAGGAACTGACGCCTGAGGGCGAGTTCGTGAAGTCGAATACCTTTCTTCTGGCGGGGATTCAAGGCGGCTGGCTGATTGCCGGCGCGATTGTCGGATTTGTTTATGAACACATTGGCCTCGGCGGCGTGCTGTTCATCGACGTCAGCACGTATGTCGTTTCTTTTTCGTGCTACTTTGCGGTGCGCCAGGGCCGGCATGTGGTGCCGCGAACGGTAGAACTCCGGCACGATCTGGAGGCGGCGGAAACCGCGGTTGGGCGCTTCCTGCGCGAGATGCGCGAGGGGCTAGTCTTTTTGCGCGGGCATCGCAGCGTTGTTTTCCTGGGGACGAGTTGGGCTTTATTTCTGGGCGCGATGATGACGGGAGTGGTGGTCACGGCTCCACTCAGCGATCGCGTCTTCCACGCCGGCGCGACCGGCTACGGATGGTTGAACGGGGGATGGGGCGTGGGCGCGTTCCTGAGCGCTCTTTATGCTCCGGCGCTGATTGTGCGCATGGGGGCACGCATTTCGATTGCGCTCTCGATGCTCCTGCTGACTTTTACCATGGCACTTTCGCCGTTTTCGCCGTGGCTGGCGATGGCCGTACTCCTTTATGGGCTGATGGGATCGGCGCGAGGCGTGAGCGGCGTGGCCATGAATACCAGCCTGATGGAGCAAGTGCCGCCGCATTTTATGGGACGTGTCCAGAATACTTTTTATTTCTTTGGAACGTTTCTGCAAGTGGCACTCGGGCTGGCCGTGGGCTGGATCGCGTCGCGGATCAGCCTGGCGGCCGGCTTTGGCGTGATCGCCGCGGTGTATTCGGTCGCGTTTGGCAGTGCTTGCTGGCCGATTCGAGCTCGGGAGGTGGTGGCTTCTGTGGCGGAATAGTACTGCGCATTTGTTGCGTTCGCCGAGCAACACCTTTACCACCGGGAGCACAGAGGAACACAGGGGACTACAACACAGGGGACTTCATGCCCTGCTATTCTTATTGGCTTCTCACGAGGGGAGTTTTTATGTTTGAGGACTTGAAAGGCCGGACAGCGGTCGTCTTCGGAGTGGCGAACAAGCGCTCGATCGCGTGGGCAATTGCGCAAGGACTGCACGCGGCGGGGGCTAACCTCGCCATCACCTATCAGAATGAACGGATGGAGATGGAGGCAAAAGACCTGATTCTGTCGCTGCCGGGCGCGGAAGCTTTCATGTGCGATGTTTCGAAGGACGAAGAAATCGCGCAGCTCTTCGAAAAGCTGAAAGCTCGCTACGGCAAGCTGCACACACTGGTGCACAGCGTCGCGTTCGCGCCGGCCGAAGAACTGAAGGGCGACTTCGTAAATACCACGCGCGAGGGCTTTCGGGTGGCGCACGACGTGAGCGTGTATTCGCTGATCGCGGTGTGCCGGGCGGCGGCGCCGCTGATGGAAGATGGGGGCAGCGTTATTACTATGACTTACTACGGGGCGGAAAAAGTTGTGCCCCACTATAACGTCATGGGCGTAGCTAAGGCGGCGCTGGAGTGCGCGGTCCGGTATCTGGCGCAGGATCTGGGGCGGCGGAAAATCCGCGTCAATGCGATCTCGGCGGGGCCGATCAAGACGCTGGCGGCGCGCGGCATCTCCGGCCTCGGAGACATGCTGCGTGCGCACGCCGAGCGCGCGCCGCTGCAATGCAATGTGGACGTCCGCGAGGTGGGCAGCACCGGCGTGTTCCTCGCCTCCGATGCGAGTTCGGGCATCACGGGCGAGATCGTCCACGTGGATTGCGGATACAACATCATGGGATTCTGAAAAGTGGAAATTCGGGAAGATGGAGAACCCTGTTACGAGGCTGGTTCCTCCCGCACTTTTGACAAATTTTTTTGACGAGAATCCCCAAGCAGCAAGAGTAACCTGAGGCTATGAAATATCCACGGATTTTCTGTCTATGTGGGTGGGTAATGTTGTCCCTGACTCCCTGTTTCGCGCACCATATGGCGGTCGTCGTTAATAAAGACAATAAGGTTCAGAACGTGACGTCCGCTCATTTAGCTAAGATTTTCAAAGGGGAAGTGAAGAAGTGGCCCGACGGCGGAAGCGTGGTGCTGGTGTTGCACAACTCTTCTCCGGACGAGATCATTACGCTGGA
The DNA here is from genome assembly GCA_963789205.1 of uncultured Acidobacteriaceae bacterium. Taxonomy (GTDB): domain Bacteria; phylum Acidobacteriota; class Terriglobia; order Terriglobales; family Acidobacteriaceae; genus Acidiflorens. Next base: position 121,371 of record CAWBJV010000001.1, on the reverse strand, counting down.
ACATCTGAACAAGATGACCGAGGCGCAAGTGAAAGCGCTGTTCGCCCTGCATAAGGATTCGATCCGGACGGTGGGGTTGGATGCGGATGTGATTGAGGCGGTGGCGTCCACTCCGGGCGCGATCGGATTCGTGGAAGAACGGTCGATCACCGATCGCGTGAGTGTCGTCAAGGTAGACGGCAAACTGCCGATGGAATCCGGCTATTTGCCGCATTAGCCGCGATCATCGACCTTAAAGATCATCCGCAGTAAAACAGTTCCCCTAAAGTATCGAAGCCAATCTGCCGATTAGCCAGGCAGGTGCAGACTCCTCGTCTTAGTTTCGTTTTACCGCAGAGTTTCGTGTTGCCGCGGATTTCGCCCTTTTCTCTGGCGCCTGGCACCCATGTTTCGGGAGCCACGCTATGACGGAGAGAGCTGACGTTGGGGACCTCAAGTTACCCTCGACGGGGTTCTGGCGATCGCTGTTCAACCTGGACGAAGTTACGGTGTCTCTCGCCGATCCGCTCCATTGCGATGCGCCGATGCTGCGTCACGCCGAGATTGCCGCCGTGTACAGCGGGCAGCGCGTGGCTGGCGATTTCTACGAATTCCTGAGGGTGGGGCCGTCCCGAATGCTGTTCGTGCTGCTGGACATTGCCGGCCTGCGGGCGGATACGCGTGAAATCCTGATTGCGATGCAGAAGACGTTCCGAACCCTGGCGCCTGAGCTTCTCTCCGGGGAAGACTTCAACGAGACCACCGCCATGATCGAACTGTGCAACGAGATGAACCTCACCATTTTGCGTGGCGGCCTTCGCAGTTGCCCGGCGTTCATCGGTTGCTATAACGAAGATCTGGGGACGGTATGCTATGCCAATGCTGGCCACACGCCGGGTCTGCTTCGCGACAATATGGGAATCACGCCGCTCGAAGCAACCGGGCTGCCGCTGGGATTGTTCTCGCACACAATGCAGGGCGCGGCTAGCTGTCACCTTATGCCCGGCTCGGCTCTTCTGGTTGTCTCGCGCGGAATCGTCGAAGCGGACTATGTTCATGCAAGCAACCTCGACGCGGACCACCAGGCTCTGGAATATGCTGCGGAATTCGGACTGGATGGAGTGAAGCAAAGCTTTCAGCACGCAACCGCGCTCAGCGCGAGTGAACTGTGCATGACCATTCTGCAAGCGGCTCGGAAGTTCACCCCGACGACTCCCACACACAATGACCTAACGACCTTGGCGCTGGTGCGGAATGCATCCGGCGATCATGATGCGGTTTGAAACACTGGCCTTATCCGTCCCAAAACGCGCGCACATAGTGATCTCTTCCGGCTAGATTCCGTGGCGATTACAGCGATTTCCCGGAGGTTGCCATGTACCAGCCTTCCGCCAGGAATTGCTCGATTGAGCGCTCCTGAACCCCTTCCTGCACGCGCAGCTCGTCGTTCAGAAAATGGTAGGAGAGCGTTCGGGCATTGCGATCGACGCGGTCGATGCGAATGCGATTGCCGTCGCGATCGGCGCACACGAAGCCCACTTCCAGATATGGCTCGGTAGCTTTCTTTATGGTCGCTTCGGTTCTCGGGGACATAACTTCATTGGATGAAGATAGACGCGACAAGGAAGCGAGCGGCGCGAACACCTGATTCTCTTTTCTTCGGGGCGGGCTAGTTGGGGAAAAGCCGAGCTCTTGCCAGATCGGTTGTCACGCGTCATGATAGATGATGATGATGCGTTCCCGCACTCTGGTGTTTGCCTTTTTCGCCGCTGCGATGCTGTTCTCCGTGGTCCGGGAATGGAGCGCGCCCTCAGCCTGCCCGCGGCTGCCAATGACCGCGAAGGTTCGTCTCCGGTAGCTGGCCGCGTCAGTTCCCGCCTGCTGCAATCGCTGCCCCGGCGCCAGTTTTGACTTTCGTCCCCTTCAATTACCGGCCAAAACAGGGTTTCTGCCTCCCAGGGTGAGCACTCTTGCTCAGACGAATGTCCCGTCGGGTGCTAACTTCAAGGTGTGCTTCCAGAAGGTGTGCTTCCAGCCGAATCGCCGAGCAGCCCCGCTTGCCGCTTTGCAGAACCGAGTTATGGTGAAGCAAACTGCACCAATCCGGGTCATATCCTTTCTTCTAGTGGCTGCTTGCGGGGCCTTGTGCCAGAGCGAACCTCCTTCAGCTGATGTGCCTCAGGGATTTCACTTTGACGGCTCAACCTCACTCTCATTCGAAGCGCAGCGCCAGGAGATGCGTACGTGGAAATCCCTTCCCGATGCTCCGTCGTTCCAGCCTCCAACTCAAGCGGAGAAATTTCAAGCGTTCGTCGATGAAGCCCGCTCGCCTTTGATACTAGGCGCGGTTGGCGTCAACGCGGGGGTAATGCGCGAAACCGAACTGGAACATTTCACTCCCGGACCGCAGCCCAGCTTTACCGCTGTTTATCGAGTGGCGCTTCTTCAAAAAGAGTCCAGCGCCTTTTTCGGCAAGTACTTGTATCCGTCGTTGCTCAAGCAGGACCCTCGTTATTATCCTTCGACCAGCGACAGCGTTATGGGACGCGCCACCTACGCAGTTTCGCGCATTTTTATCACGCGCGACGACTCCGGGAAGAGGAAGCTGAACACTTCATATTTCCTCGGAGTGCTGACTTCGGTTGCTATCTCCACAGCTTACCGTCCATATTGGGCGCGCTCCACCTCGTCGGCATTCAATAATTTTGGGACGACGATTGGCAGCGACGCGGGAATCAACATTCTCCATGAATTTGGGCCTGGCATGCGGCAAATGGTGAAGGCCCACACCCCGAAGTTCGTGTCCAGGATCGAAGAGCGCATCACCCACGACCAGTTCCCGAGAGATGACATGGTCCAGATCTCGGCGGGAAGATAGAAAAGCGAGAAGCGGACCACCCGCCGCGAAGCGACCTATTGACTGTCCTCTGAAGCACACCTACCATTTCGTCGAACGATTCTGCAAAGTCTCGACCGAACCGCCTCGGAAGGAGAAATTATGACTCGCGAAGCCAGAATGATGTCCGGGATCATCCTCATCACCGTGCCCACGATTCAGTACGGTGGATATTTTCTGCTGACCTCGCTCATGACCAAAGGCAGCGGCTACATGGGTAATCCGTTGCGCCAGAATTTTTTTCGTGCGGGGCATGCGCACGCGGGCGTGATCGTGATCCTTTCGCTGATTTGCCAGGTGCTGGCGGATGCGGCCGTGCTTCCCAGTTCATTGCTTTGGGCAGTCCGAATTGGAGTGCCACTGGCTGCGATTCTCATTTCGTCGGGCTTTTTTTTCTCCATGCTTTCGCCAAGCGCCACCGAAGCCGGTGGAGCGGTCTCCCTGATCTACGCCGGAGCAGCGATTCTCGCCCTCGCGGTGGTCACGCTCGGCGTGGGATTGTTGCGGTCGCCGCAGCCCGGCTAAGATCGGGATTCCTGAAAGCCGGGCCGCCTCTCATCTGGACGCGCGAAGCTGTGCGACCCGCCTTCCTCACGGGATTCGAGCTGGACCCGCGGCCTTCAGCGGCTGAAGCCGGACTTCTTTCTTCGGCTTGATGGCACGACTGGAAGTCGTGCCCTTCCCGTTCTTGCCTCAATCGAGTTTTGTTAAGCACCGGGCAGGGCATGAATACGAAGGGGGAAGATACCCGCAAGACCTGGAAGGGCACGAGTTTACTCGTGCCGCGAGCGGCAGAAGCGCGAATCGCGCCGCGGCTTGTCTATAATCAGAACCTTACTCTGAAACTCAGACTCAAGGACACGGATTGGCACTCGACGAAAATATTTATGAACTCCGGCGCGAGAAGCTTAAGAAGATTGAGGCTCTCGGGCATCCGGCTTATCCGCGGAAGTATAACTTCAGCCACACCGTGCCGCAGATTCTGGCCGAGTATAGCGGGCAGACTGCCGAGGAACTGGAATCTCCGCGGGTGACGGTGCGGGTTGCGGGACGCATTTTGGCGATCCGGCTCATGGGCAAGGCCGGGTTCGCGCACTTGCAGCAGGACGGGCAGCGGCTGCAGATCTACGTCAAAAAAGACGCGATTGGCGACGCCGGCTACGAACTTTGGAAACTGCTCGACCTGGGCGATCACATTGGGGTTCGCGGATATCTGTTTCGCACGCGCACGGGCGAGCTCAGCATTCATGTCGAGGAACTGACGTTCCTGTCGAAAGACCTGCTGCCTTTGCCGGAAAAATTTCATGGGCTGACCGACGTTGAGCTGCGCTATCGGCAACGATATGTCGATCTGGTGATGAATCCGGAAGTGCGCGAAGTGTTTTTGAAGCGCAGCAAGCTGACGCAGTCGCTGCGGCGGTATTTTGACGCGCAGGGATTCGTGGAAGTCGAGACGCCGATGATGCATCCCATCGCGGGCGGAGCGGTGGCGCGTCCATTTAAGACGCATCACAACACTTTGGAGATGGATCTGTTTCTGCGGATCGCTCCGGAACTCTATTTGAAGCGGCTTACGGTGGGCGGATTCGATCGCGTGTATGAGATCAACCGCAACTTCCGCAACGAGGGGCTGGGCTGGAGATGGAATCCTGAGTTCACCATGCTTGAGGCGTACCAGGCGTATACGGATTATCTTGGCATCCTGGACACGACGCAGGGAGCGATCGAGCAGGCTGTGAAGGATGTCACCGGCGGGATGAAGACGAAGTGGGGCGAGCATGAGATTGACTGGTCGCACGCGAACTGGCGGCGGATGACGATGCGGGAGGCAATCGTCCACTTCTGGCCGGAGAAGGCTGGCGCAAAGCCCGAGCGCAACGACTTCGCGGCGCGCGAGTCGGTCCAAGCGCTGGTCGAGCGCGTGCGCGGCGCGGGGATTAATTTGAAGTACGACGCCGCGGCGCCGGTCGGCAAAACGATCGCTGCCATCTTTGAGGCGGTCGCGGAAGAACACTTGATGCAGCCGACGATTATTTATGAGTTCCCCACGGCAGTCTCGCCGCTGTCAAAGCAGAAGCCGGATGAGCCGGACTGGACCGAGCGCTTTGAGATATTCGCCGGGAAGATGGAAATCGCAAACGGCTTCAGCGAACTGAACGATCCCGAAGACCAGCGGCGGCGGTTCGAGGCGCAGTTAAAAGAACGCGAGCGCGGCGACGAAGAAGCCCACCAGATGGATGAAAATTACATAAATGCGCTGAGTTACGGCATGCCTCCCGCGGGCGGGGTGGGCCTTGGGGTGGACCGGCTGGCGATGCTGCTCACCGACTCGCATACCATTCGGGATGTGATTCTGTTTCCGTTGCTGCGGCCGGAGAAAACTTCGAACGCGGACGAGGCGGAAGAGAAGTAGGCTTGCCTCCGTCCGCACCTAAAGAATCACTTGAAGTCTTATTGTTGACAGCTCATGCTGACAGTAGTTTGAACACGGGCAGCGCTGCTGTAATGGCCACTTCGGGCGTTGGGTCGGCAGCGCTCTGCTCTTGGGCGATTTCGCGAATCCCCGGGGAACTGCGCCCGTCCCACACGGGCAACTAGTCGGCTGCGTTTCCGGATTTCTTTGCTGCGGTCTTCGCTGCATCCCTGGTTGCGCCTTTTTCGGGACCGAAGTTTTTCGTCAGGTAATTCAGAAAGGCGTTGCGATCGGCGTCGGGGATGACGGCGCCCAGGCCTTCCATTTTGTCGAGTTGGTCGGACCATTGCTTGCGGGTCAGGTGCTGCCCGGTAATGCGGCTGGTGTTGTGGCAGGAAGTACAGGCGGCTTTCACTTTGGCTTGCATGGGCCCCGGAGGAAGCGGTTTGCCTGGTGCGCTGGGCGCTTGCGCAGTCGCCAGAATGATGGATGCGAACAGAAAGATTGCCGGAAAAACTCGTTGGAACAAGCAGTATCCCTTTCTCAGTTCTCAGAATTGGATGTGGTTCGTGTTTTGCGGTCGCTATTTTTTCGCTTTAGTTTGCGAAGTGATTGGGTCGCGCTTCCTGGAGCTGCGTAAGGCCGGGGCAGGTCTGGAACGAAATAGTCGATCAGAGGATAACCAACACGCCATTTTGAAATAAAACCCAATTCTGAGCAAGAGTGAGCATTCTTGGTGATCACCACTCTGACAAAATAGCTGTCATTCTTGAATCGGCACCAGAGATCCAAGATGGCACGAAACTAGCCGTTGGCAGGCATAGTTAGGTGCCCGCTTCCCCTGAACTCCCAGATGTCAGCTCTCGTCAGAAGGAAGGATTGATCCCCGTGAAAAATACGAACAGAGTCGCGCGCGCGGTCGTCGCAGTATCTGCCCTGCTGTTTTCGAGCTTTGCGTTCTCGCAGACGGTGTTTAAGGTCATTACGGTGCCGGGATCGAGTCCAAATTCTTTGATTGCGATCAACAACGGCGGCCGGGTAGTGGTGAACACCGGCACCGGTGCTTCATATCAGGTGTCGATTTGGAACCGCATCAGCGGAGCACAGAGCATGGAGATGAGCGGGATCGGGACTGCGATCGACAGTTCTGGCGATGTGGTTGGTGCGGGCGATCCCTACAATTCGGGCAATCTTGAAGCTTTCGTCTGGCACCCGACAGGGGGCGCGCAGTGGCTCGGTTCACTCGGGGGGAATTGGAGCGCTGCGAGTGGGATCAACAATTCTGGCGCGGTGGTCGGGCTATCCTTCACCTCCGCGTATATGCAGCATGGGTTTCTCTGGACCCAGGGCGGCGGTATGCAGGATCTGACACCTGACCTCACCAGCATTGGTGGCGCCACGGCTGTGGCAATCAATTCTTCGAACCACGTGGTCGGCTACTACTATCCGAATGGCAGCTATAACACGCTCGGCTTCGTTTGGACGCAAGCCGGAGGCCTCCAGAATCTAGGTTCGGCTGGCACTCTCGCATACGACGTCAACGACTCAGGGGTGGTTGTGGGGCAATCGCCCGCCACAAATGGAGATCGGCACGCTTTCGCTTGGACGCAGGCAGCGGGTATCAAAGACCTGGGCACTCTGGGCGGGGAAAGTTCCGCCCTCAGCATCAACAGCCGAGGATGGATCGTAGGGACCTCTCTGACGAGTTCGGGGACTGGAATTCTGCACGGGTTTTTGTGGACTCCATCGGGAGGCATGCAGGATTTTACTGTCCTGGCGGGTCTGGGCGCCTCCAAGCAAATTTACGCTGCGCAGGTGAACGACTTCGGGGTAATCGCGATCTCGACGAATAAAGGTGGCTATCTTTTGGTCCCGAAGATGGCAGCGACGCTCACTTCGTCGGTGAACCCTTCCGTGCAGGGACAGCCGGTAACGTTCACAGCTACCATGACGACGATGAGTGGACCGCCGTCCGATGGTGAGACGGTGCAGTTTGTGGCCGGCGGTAAGATGCTGGGATCCGCAAAGCTGAAAGGTGGTGTCGCGCATTTCACAACCTCGGCCATCCCCGCAGGTGCGCATGCCGTTGTTTCAACCTACGGTGGCGACGCGAATTATCTTCCGTCCAAATACACGGCGCTCACTCAAGTGGTCAACCAGTAACAACAACACGTAGCGTTATCGAGAGCTCGCGAGTCAGCTTCTCCCGTATTTTCCGGGAGGGCCGTCGCGCTTTCGAACCTGTGTTGCTCACGAGCGTTCCCCATACTGACGCGGTCCTTTGTCAAGGGCGGGATTCCACGGTGGTGTCCCGCTTGGGATTTTCTCCCTTCGCGCTTTTTGTACACAGACTCTTCCGCACTGCAGTGTCACGCCAACAAGCCATTCCGTGGCATGATTGCTGTGTCGGACGAGAGGTTCGCTATGTTTTACGGCGCGTTCAAGGCGCTTGCTGGAACCTTGTCATGCCTGCTCTTCTCGGGTGCCTTCTCCCATGCCCGGTGCTCGGTCGATGTGGTCATTGTGAACGGTCGGGTTGAACATGCACCTCGCAAAGGCATCGTTCGGGTGCAGCTTGTTTATCCGAAACAGAAACAAGAGATGGGTGAATCGGGCGACGTGACCGTGGAAGGCGGATCCTTCCGCATCCAGATTCCGTTCCTCACCCAGGGACGCGCACCTGGACTGCTTGGTGTCCGGGAGAAGTGCGACCGGAAGCCGGAAACTGTCGTCGTGACACTTATGGAAGCTGATCAGGAGTATGATCGCGTTTCCCTGGATCTGGCTAAGGACTTCAAAATGGCAGATCCCAGTGCTTACGCCTTGCGCTCTGAGATTCTGCTACACGGTTCGCCAAACACGCCCCCGGTTCGATAGGGTAGGTGGCGAGACTCCAGTCAACTCGTATGGCCCACGGCTGAGTTGCGCGTTTCCCCTTCCACCGTGGATACTGAAGACAGTCCATCATGAATACAAACCTCTCTTCCTCCGTTCCGTCTCAACTGGAAACCGATTGCCTGGTTGTAGTCGTCCTTGACCAAAGCGAAAAAGATCAAAGCAAGAGAGACAAGCCCGTCGCAACCGTCGAATCCAGCGACGACGCCGTGCGCGAAGCTGCCAGGGACGTGATTTCGAGCGGCGAAGTCACGGGCAAACCGTTCGAAACCACGTTGCTACATCGCCCCGCGGGGTTGAAAGCGAAACGATTGCTCCTCCTCGGCGGCGGCAAAGCCAAGACTTTTTCGGCGGCGGAACTACGCAAGCTCGCCGGCGCCGCGGTGCGAACGCTGAAAAGCAAGAGCATCCGCAGCTTTGCCTTCGTTGTTCCGGAGACCGCAGTACCCGCGAGCCAAGGCGTGCCCGCGATCGTCGAAGGCGCCTTCGTCGGCAACTTCGATCCTGGGTACTACAAAAGCGACCACAACGAGAAAGACCAGAAGATCGACGCCCTCACCATCGTCGTGCATGGCGACGCGCACGATGCAAAGGCACTGGAAAGCGCCATGCAGGCCGGACGCATCGTCGCTGAGTCGCAGAACTTTACGCGCGATCTGGTCAACGAACCGTCCAATCGCATGACACCCACCATGATGGCCGAGCGTGCGAAAAAAATGGCGGCGGAAGTCGGCTTGAACTGCGAAACCTACGGCGCCGACAAAATCAAACAACTCAAGATGGGCGCCTTTTGGGGAGTGGCCCAGGGATCCGACGAGCCTCCCGCGCTCATCGTCCTGCGCTACGATCCCGCAGGCGCGGCTGACAAAATTCATCTCGGTCTGGTCGGCAAAGCGGTAACCTTCGACACCGGGGGCATCTCCATTAAGCCCGCCGACGGCATGGAGAAAATGAAGTACGACATGGCCGGCGGCGCTACCATGATCGGCGTGATGCGCGCCATCGCCTTGCTGAAGCCCAAGGTCAAAGTCACCGCCGTCGTCTGCGCCACTGAGAACATGCCTTCCGGCAAAGCGCAAAAACCGGGCGACGTGCAAATCGCCATGTCCGGCAAGTCGATCGAAATTATCAACACCGACGCCGAAGGACGCCTCGTTCTCGCCGACGGCCTCTGCTACGCCCGCCAACTAGGCTGCACTCATCTCGTGGACGCCGCGACCCTGACCGGCGCCGTAGTGGTGGCCCTCGGCTATGTGAATGCCGGAATCTTCGCCAGCGATGATCAGATGTACGAGCGCTTCGCGAACGCCAATAGACAAACCGGTGAAAAAATGTGGCGCCTTCCACTCGACGACGAATACAAGGAGAACCTCAAATCCAACATCGCCGACATGGTCAATGCCGGCAGCCGTTGGGGTGGCGCTATCTTCGCCGCCATGTTCCTCAAGGAATTTGCCGAAGACACTCCGTGGATCCATCTCGACATTGCGGGGACCGCCTGGATGGAAGAGGCCAAACCGTGGATCGCCAAAGGCCCATCGGGAATTGCGCTGCGCAGTGTGGTGGAGTTTGTAAAGGGATGGGAGTCGTAGAAAAACTAGAGTAGAGACGCTGTTTGCCGCGTCTTTCCGCGAAGGAGTTTCTTTCGATGTTTCCTTCGTGTACCTTCGTGCCCTTGGTGGTTATCGATTTCGCAAATTGACCCACTCCCCATCCCGTGAATCCTTTGCGTCGCAGGCTTTATCATAGACCTTAGCGCAATGGATCTCCCCCAGAAAATCCACAGTCTGCCCGCCTCGGCCGGCGTGTACCTCTACAAGAACGCCGAAGGCGAGGTGATTTACGTCGGCAAGGCCAACAACCTTCGTTCGCGCGTCTCCTCCTATTTCCACGAAGGCCGTTGGGAGGACGCGAAAACCGGCACGCTCGTCCGTGAGGCGGTCGACGTCGACTACATCGTTGTCGCCAACAATAAAGAGGCGCTGGCCCTCGAGAACCACCTCATCAAACAGAAGAAACCACGCTTCAATATTCTGCTGCGCGACGACAAGACGTACCCCTACGTGAAACTCACGCTCGCCGAGCGTTTCCCGCGAGTGTACGTAACGCGCCGCCTGCGCAAGGATGGCAGCGCCTATTACGGTCCATACTTCCCTGCCAATCTCGCGTATCGCATCGTTGACCTGATTCATCGCCACTTCATGGTCCCATCCTGCAAAGTGGATTTGACGCGCTACCATCCGCGTCCCTGCCTCCAGTACTACATCAAGCGCTGCCTCGGTCCGTGCGTTAAGGAACTGACAACGCCCGTGATTTATGGCGAAGCCGTCCGCGACGTGAAGCTCTTTCTCGAAGGCCGCCAAACCGATCTGGTCAAATCTCTGCGCGAGCGCATGTCCGAAGCTGCCGAAGAGCAGGAGTTCGAGCGCGCCGCCCGCTATCGCGACCTCATCTCAACCGTCGAGCAGCTGCAGGAGAAGCAGCGCATCGCCGCCGTCGAAGGCGACGACGCCGACGTCTTCGGATATCACTACGAAAACCAGATGCTGGCCGTGAACCTGTTCCACATGCGCGGAGGAAAAGTCCTGGACCGCCGTGAGTTTTTTTGGGAGGACCTCCCCGAGTTGGCCGCGCCGGTGTGGCCCCGGGTCTCCGACCCGGATGCGGGGCAGAGCCCCGCCACCACACAAGAATTCCATCCCAACGAATTCTTCTCCGCTCTACTCAAGCAGCTCTATCTCGCCCAGCCCTACGTCCCGCGCAACATCTACGTTCCCGTTGACTTCGAAGACCGCGAAGAGCTAGAAGAAGCCCTGAGCGAGCAACTAGCCGGCGAAGGCGGACGGGCCACGCGCGTCCACATCACCGTCCCGCAGCGCGGAGACAAACGCGAACTCATCGATCTAGCCGGCACCAATGCCAAGCAATCGTACGACCAGCGTTTTCGCATCATGAAGCCAAGCACCCGCGCCGTTCAAGAAGCCCTGCAAGACGCGCTCGCCCTTCCCGAACTGCCGAAACGCATCGAGTGTTTCGACATCTCGCACATTCAGGGAGCGGAAACGGTGGCCTCGATGGTCGTATGGGAAGACGGCAAGATGAAAAAATCGGACTACCGGAAGTTCATCATCAAGACCGTCGCCGGCGTGGACGACTTCGCCTCCATGCGCGAAGTGGTCACGCGCCGCTACAAGCGCTTGTGTGAAGGAGAAAAGCGTGAAGAAAAAAGCCGCGACCAAAAAAAGCCCATGCCCAGCCTGGTGCTGATCGACGGCGGCCTAGGACAGCTCCACGCCGCCGCCCAGGCGCTCGATGCCCTGGAAATCATCAACCAGCCGCTAGCCGCCATCGCGAAGCGCGAAGAGATCATCTATGTCTATGGGCAGGAAGATGAGCCCGTAGTTCTCGACCATCATTCTCCCGTCCTGCATCTGGTGCAGATGATCCGCGACGAAGCGCATCGCTTTGCTGTAACCTTCCACCGCAAGCGCCGCCAGATCCGCGACCGCGCCACCGAGTTACGAGAAATTCCCGGCGTCGGAGAATCCACCACGCGCCGTCTGCTCGAACATTTCGGCAGCCTGCAAGCGGTAAAGCAAGCCGACGTAGCGGCGCTATCCGCGGTTGTAACTCGAACACAGGCGCAAGCAATTCTGGAACACTTCCGGAGCGCACAATGAAAATATTTGGAAACAAAAAACCTGCTCCCGCGCTGGTCACGACCGGCCGATTTGAACTGGAGCGCGACGGACACGTGGCCACCCTCCAATACACGGTGGCTGGCAACGTGCTTGCTCTTCTTCATTCAGAAATTCCCGAGGAACTTCGCGGGGGCGGCATAGCCTCAACCTTGGCACAGACCGCGCTCGACTGGGCCCGAGCCAATCACATGAAGGTTGATGTGGTCTGTCCCTTTGTCGCAGCATTTCTCGAAACCCACCCTGAATATTCGGATCTGGTCCTGCGCTAGCGGGATCGCTGCCCGAGCTCCGGTTCTCGGACAAGCGCCGTGCGTCGGCGTACAATTCCAACCGTGGCTCGTGATCGCAATCGAGCGGGAAGGCCCCCATGCCCGTTTATGACTACGTCTGCAACGACTGTCACGAAACCTTCGAATTAATTCTCACCCTGAAGCAACACGAAGTAGACGCGAAATGCCCCAAGTGTGGCAGCAAGCACGTTGAGCAGGAAGCGACCGCTTTTTATGCCGTGACCGGGAAGAAGAGTTAAGGCGAAAAGCTAGGCCGGGAATTAACCAAGCGATGCCCTTTGGCGAAGTTTGGGGGCTTTCTGTCCCAACGATTCTGCTGGCGCGCGGCGCGAAGAAACTTCGTGAGTCACCGCCGGTGGCCTTACCTGCTCGCTTCTTGAAAAAATCGGCTACGGTTTCCACCACTCCAACTTTTTCGCCGACCCCTGACTAAAATCCCATGCGGGACACTTCCGTGGAATCCCATCCTTGCGCAAAGAACACGCAAGGATGGGGCACCCGCCTTTTGATGGAGAGTCTTGTTATGGCGTGACCTCGTAAACTACGCCCCCATTACCGCCGCCGGCTGCTGTGCCGTAGAGGTTTCCTGCACTGTCGAGCACAACGCCGCTGTAGATTTGGCCCCCGTCAGCCCCGCCGGTGAAGCTATACAGCAGGGTGTGGGTCCACTTGTTTTTCGCGCCGGGAGTTAGTTTGAAAACGGTGCCGGCATATCCTGGGTCTGCGCCTCCAAAAACAGTTGTGCCGTACAGGTTCCCTGCAGGATCCATAACCAGGCCAGCACCCGGGTCAGCGCCGTCGGGCCCGGAAAAGTGATGCAGAACGGAGATAAGCCAGACGTCATATTTGTATTGGCTTGCCGTCAGTAGGTAAACGGCGCCAGCTCCACCAACCCCTCCAGCGTATGTGGTGCCGTACATCTTCGACACTCCAGCTTGATACGCGCTTAGCAACTCACCCAAAGGGTAGCGGCCCGCTGCGCCCGTAAGATTAAAGGCATGCTTCGCTACCAGGTGATGGCCATAGGTCCACTCGTACACGTTGCCAACTCCCCACTTTCCTCCGTTGTAGGTGGTGCCATAGCTCCCGCTGATACCACCCCGTGGATGGTTCCCATTGTTTAGTGCAAAGGCGGCGTTAAACTCGCTGCCACCTGAGGTCGGGAGCCTGAAGGCCATGCCTTGGTTACTGGGACCACCATAGACGGTCGTTCCGGAAAGAGTGCCACCAAAGTAGCTCAACCTGGATCCGGGAATACAGCCATCCTTGCCGGCAGTAAAGGTATGCAGGACGGTGAATGTCCAGCCGCTGTTGGACGGCGCTAGCTTGAAGACCGTGCCACACTGGGCTGAGGCATCGCCATTGTCGGCGGCGGTGCCATAGAGATTGCCTGCCTCATCGATGGCCAGGCCACCGATCGGCGTAGCTCCGTCCGGCCCTCCGGTGAAGTTGTAAAGAACGGTTTCTGTCCAGCCGCCGCCGGAAGGCGTGAGCTGAAACACCGTCCCCTTGCCATAAAGGCCGCCGAACTGCGTCGCTCCATAGAGATTGCCTGCCGGGTCAAAGATTACGCCCGCGTAGGGTGAGTCTCCGTCGAGGCCGCCGATGAAGGCATACAACACTTTCTGGGTCGCTGCGTGGCCACTGGAGATTGAGCAGAGTAGAAACATGAGAACTACAATAGTCTTCGGTCGCATGATACTGTCCCCCTGGGTTGATATCGCAGAGAGAAAATCCCGATTGGGGGGTCGGACAGTCTGCCGCGCCCAAGTATAGACCGAGAGCAGGAGAATTGCACTGAGATAGTTGTCAGGTGGGTGTGCCGAACCGGATCACGATCTGATCTGTCTGTCGCAAGACATTGTGATGAGCAGAAAAAGTAATCGGGATAAATAGCGGATATGGGTTCAAGATACTCTTCGGAGGACGAGAGCATGAAATTCTATCGTCTCGCATTTGCGCTTTGTGTAATCAGCGTTGCAATTCTGACGGCAGGGTGTAGCTCAACTCAGAATAATCCAAACCACAGCACGCCCGAAAAGCCAGCCTCCGGAGCACCGCCGCAGAGTAAGGAACCCGTGCTTTACACTGGTCAGGAGGCATTCAATCGAATGATGGGTCTCGCAATGAGGTGGTCGCGGGATGCGCAGCCGGCTCGGCTGGAATCCGTCCCCACCACGGAAACCACCGGCCAGAACGGAAGATCAGCCATCTGGCGAGGATACTTTGCTTCGCCGAGTCGCCGGTCCACCAAGACCATCGTCTGCTCGGGAAGCCATCGGCCGGATGCGCCGCCCTTCGGGGTTTCAGCCGAGGGCAGTGAAGGCGCCTACAATGCAGACGCCGCCAATCTTGCTTTTTTACCGTTGTTAGTGAAAACCGACACGGATAAGGCATTCGAGATCACCCTGCAACACGGAGGCGAAGCCATCCTCAAGAAGAATGCGCAGCAGCCTATCACCTACCTGTTGCTCAAGGACCGCAAGCAGAACGTGCCCGTCTGGTACGTCATCTACGGTACCAGCGAGAAGGACAGGAAGGGCATCAGCGTGATCAACGCGACCACGGGTGCTTTCGTAAGCGCCGGTAAGTAAGCCTCCTGGAGCTCGGAAAATGGGGCTTTTCCTGAAACCAGCCTAGCGCCCATCCGTAATTTTCGTCGTCAGGAACGACTTCACCACGATCTGGTTGGGTTGCATGCCGACGGGGATGATGGTCAGCAGGGAATATTCCGACGGTTCCAGCTTCTTGGGCTGGCGTTTCTGAATTACGGCCAGGTCACCGGAACCGGAGTCAACTACCAGCAGATAGTTCTGATTCTGTGAGAGGGCCAGCGCATCCGGGTGCGTTCCTACGGGAAGATACGCGATGACCTTGCCGAGGTCGATGTCGTAGACCGCGATGTTATTCGATCCGAAGTTAGACACGTACAAGCGGGAGTTATCAAGCGAAACCACGCCGCGAGTAGGCTGAGCGCCGATAAGATAGCTGCCCGATACTTCATTGCCCGTGGTCTCGATGATGGAGAAGCTGCCGGCGTCGAAGTTGAAGGCGACCAGTTCCCCGCCGTCCGGTTTCAGCGCAAGACTCACTGGAGATTTCCCGACATCGAGGAGCGCAAGCAGTTTGTCGTTTTTGAGATCAATACTCGCAACTTGGCCCGATCCTGAGCAGGACACGAACGCCTTGCTGGAGTCAGGAAGGATAACGATGTCCTCGGGATGGATGCAGATGGTGATGGCGGAACGCACGGCGAGGCGCGCGGTGTCGATAATAGAGATAGAGTTGTCGGCGCGATTGCTGATGACCACGGTGGATCCGTCGGGCGAGACGCGGGCGAAACCGGGACTTCCGCCAACATGAAGCGTAGCCGCAACCGTATGACGGTCGAGATCAAGCACAGAAACATTGGCAGACCCGGAATTGGCAACATAGGCACGGTGGCCGTCCGGAGAAACATCGATGAAGAAGGGGCGTCCGTGGACGCCGATGGTGGCGACAATTTTATTCTGCTCGGCGTCGATCACGCTGACGTTCGAGGAGCCAGTATTCACGACGTACACTTCGTTGCGCTTGGGATTGGCCGTAACTCCGGTAGGCTCGGCACCAACTTGTAGCGTTCTTACCGGCCGAAAGCTGCGCAGATCAATAACGGTAACCGTATTACTCTTGCCATTCGTGATGTAGGCGTACTCGCGGTAAAGCGGTCCGTAGGCGGGAAGAGTGCGCTCGTGGAAATAGTACCAGCCAGCGGCAAGGAGGAGCGGGACGAGGACAGCGAGTAACAGGAATTTTCTCAAGGACGAGTTGGCCTCGCTGCAGGCAAGAGATTATCAGAGGTGACTCATCTGCCGAGGTGGAAGGTCACTTCTACCTTGATTTGCACGGCGACTGGTTTGCCATCTCGAGTTCCGGGGGAAAATCTCCACTTCTTCACAGCATCCATGGCCGCGTTGTCAAATTCGGGACTAAGCGTGCGCAAGACTTTGATGTCGCTTGGCAGGCCGTCGGAATTAACAACAAGCGATAATAAAACTGTCCCCTTCCCGGGCTGACGCGCTTTGCGCTCTTTTTCCGGAAACTCAGGGTCGGGAGCATAGGTCGCGTGCGGACCTTCCATCTTTACCCGCACCCCGGGAACCGGATCCGGCGCAGTTTTCGTCGAGTCATCCTGACAAAGTGCGATAGGCGCGAAAACCAAGCAGGCGATAGCGAAGGTGAGAAGGCAGTGTTGTTTCATCGGATCAATCCGCAGAACTTGTGACTTCGGCATGAGCTTTGGTCGATGCTGGTACGCCGCGTCCCAACACCGCCGCGATCTGTCTCACCTGCACCATGAGCGCGTCGAACTGATCGGGAAACAATGACTGCATGCCATCCGAGAGAGCTCGATCGGGATCGTGATGAACTTCGACGATCAGTCCATCGGCTCCGACGGCAACGGCGGCGCGGGAGAGTGGCGTCACTTTGTTGCGCTTGCCGGTTCCGTGGCTTGGATCAACCACGATAGGCAGGTGGCTGAGGCGCTGAACGGCGGGCACAATGCTGAGATCGAGCGTGTTTCGGGTGTGATCGGCGAAGGTGCGCACTCCGCGCTCGCAGAGGACAATGTTGTAGTTGCCCTCGCTCATGATGTACTCGGCGGCCATGAGAAATTCTTCGAGCGTAGCCGAGATACCACGCTTCAGCAGGACGGGCTTGCGGGCGCGTCCGGCGCGCTTGAGCAACGAGAAGTTCTGCATGTTGCGGGCGCCAATCTGGATAACGTCGGCGTACTCGTCGACCAGGTCGAGCGATTCGTAATCGACGGCTTCAGTAACGATGAGCAGTCCGAAGCGGTCGCGGACTTCGGCCATGATCTTCAGACCTTCTTCGCCCAAGCCCTGAAAAGAATAAGGAGAGGTGCGAGGTTTGTAGGCGCCGCCGCGGAAGAACTGGGCTCCGGCACGGGCCACGCGCTCGGCGATTTTGAACGCCTGATCGCGAGTCTCGATGCCGCAGGGGCCGGCGATGATGGCGAGGTCTGGGCCTCCAATGGTGACGGGTGAACCCTTCAAGTGAGAATCTGAAAACTTGATGACGGTGTTGTCGGGCTTGGTGTCGCGGCTGACCAGCTTGTAGGGTTTGGTGACGCGGATGACTTCCTGCACGCCGGGCATTTCTTCCAATGACCCGGCTTCGACCTCGCCCTGATTGCCGGTGATGCCGATGGCGGTGCGTTGCGCGCCGGGCATGGAGTGGGCGCGGTATCCAAGCGATTCGACTTTCTGGCAAACGGCGCGGACCTGTTCTTCGGTGGCCTGCGCCTGCATGACTACTAGCATAGGGAATACTCCGAGATATTAAGTTTAGCGGGTGATGGGGAACAGGGCAAACGGCGGGCGCCAACACCCCATCTCGCTTGTTCGCGACGCTGTGAAAAGCGATTCGTAAGAAACCGCGTATTCTCATGGCCCGTGCTGTGGTTTAGAATGACCTATCGTATTGCACTCCTAGGAGGATGTATGAAGCTCACTCCCGGCAAACTCGCCGGAATGAAGGCTGTATCGAATGAACGCGGCGTAATCGCCGCTGCGGCCATGGACCAGCGCGGCTCGCTGCAGAAGTCTCTTGCCAAGGAAAAAGGCTCCGCAGTCTCCGACGAAATGATGGGAGAATTTAAGATTTTAGTGAGCGAAGTCCTGACGCCGCATGCCAGCGCCATCCTGCTCGATCCCGAGTGGGGACTCCCGGCTTCGAAGCGTCGCGCGAAAAACGCCGGCCTTTTGCTGGCCTACGAAAAAACCGGATACGACAAGACTGGCCCAGGACGCCTCGGCGACCTGCTCGACCACTGGTCCACGAAACGCCTGCAAGAGGCGGGCGCCGACTGCGTCAAGATTCTGCTCTACTACACTCCTTACGATCCCAAGGACGTGAACGACAAGAAGCATGCCTGGGTCGAGCGCATCGGCGACGAGTGCCGCGCCAACGACATCCCTTACTTCCTCGAGTTTGTCGGCTACGAGGAAGGTGCGGACGAGAAGGGACTGGAGTACGCAAAGAAGAAACCGCACATTGTCACCGAGAGCATGCGGGAGTTCAGCAAACCGCGCTATGGTGTTGACGTGCTCAAAGTCGAAGTGCCGGTGAACATGAAATTCGTCGAGGGGACTAAATCGTTTGGAGGCGAGAAGGCATACACGAAGAAAGAAGCCATCGACCTGTTCCATAAGGCTGCCAACGTTGCGACCAAGCCGTTCATTTATCTCTCGGCGGGGGTCAGCAACGCGGAATTCAGCGAGACGCTCGAACTGGCGGGGGAATCCGGCGTGAAGTTCAATGGTGTGCTCTGCGGACGCGCCACCTGGAAAGACGGTATCCCCATATATGCCAAGCAGGGCGCCGCCGCGTTCCGCAAATGGTTGGAAACCGAGGGCGTGAAGAATATCAACAACGTCAACGGCAAACTGAAGGCCGCAACTTCGTGGCACTCGATTTACGAAGTGGAACCCGCGCTGGTCTAGCGTTTCGTGCCCTTAACTCTAAGGCGGGTCTGCGGACCCGCCTTTTGTTGTTGGCAAATTGCTAAGTGCTAAATGCTAATTGCTGAATGCTGAGTGCTGAGTGCTGAATGCCCGCTCCCACCAAAACCGCCCTTATCACCGGCGCCTCATTCGGCATCGGACTGGAACTCGCCCGCATCTTCGGGCGCGAAGGCTACAACCTGGTTCTCGTCGCCCGCAGCGCGGACAAACTGCGACAACTTGCGTCCGAAGTCGAGAAGGCCCACGGCACGCGTTCGCTGATTCTTGCCGTTGACCTGACCGAACCGGGAGCGCCGGCATATGTACTCGATCAGACCACGCGCGCGGATATTCAGGTGGATGTTCTGGTTAACAACGCGGGATTCGGACAGTACGGTTTTTTTGCGGAGAATGATCTTGAAGAATGTCTGCGCCAGATCCAGCTCAACGTCACGACCCTCACCCACCTTACGCGCCTGTATCTTCCAGCGATGATCACGCGGGCCAAGGTTGAGAGAACGACCGAGCGCAAGAGCGGCGGCATCCTGAATGTGGCGTCCACCGCGGCGTTTCAGCCGGGGCCGCTGATGGCTGTTTATTTTGCGACTAAGGCTTACGTTCTGCACTTTTCCGAGGCGCTGGCCAATGAGCTCAACGAGTCGGGTATCACCGTAACAGCCCTGTGCCCGGGCGCGACGGCGACGGAATTCCACAAGCGTGCGAATGCAACGCGTATGAACTTGCTGAAGTTCGGCGCAATGGATGCGCGCACGGTTGCTGAAGATGGCTACCGCGCATTGATGGCTGGAAAGCCAGTGGTGATTTCGGGATTCAAGAATTGGCTGCTGGCGCAGTCAGTGCGCTTCACGCCGCGACGGATTGTGACGGTGATTGCCAGGAAAACGCAGGAGGAGTAGTCGGTGGAGCGACGGGCGTCCTCGCCCGGTCCTCTCCGGAGCGGCTCTAATCCGCCATCGAGGGAGCGCTCCTCTGTGGTGGTGCATTGCCGTTCAGCGCTTGAACCTTGCTGTGTTTGCGTCCATAGCTGAAGTAGAACACCAAGCCAATCGCCAGCCAGACGATCAGACGCAGCCAATTTGTCCAGCCAAGACCATAGATCATAGCACCGCAGACCAAGACGCCGGCCGTTGAAACGAAAGGCACAGCCGGCACTTTGAAAGCACGCGGCAGGTCCGGTCGCCGACGTCGCAGAAGCCAGATTCCGATGCATACCAGGACGAACGCAAACAGTGTCCCGATGCTGGTCATTTCACCAACGATGTCCTCGGGAATAAAGCCTGCGAATAGTCCCGTAAAAACAAAAAAGAGCATATTCGACTTATAGGGCGTGCGATAACGTGGGTGAATGTCGCTAAAAACCTTTGGCACCAAACCGTCCTTGCTCATGGAATAGAAAACTCGTGACTGGCCGAGCAACATAACCAGGATCACCGATGAGAATCCGGCCAGAATCGCGACCGTCACCGATTTGGACAGCCACTCATAACCATGCATGTATTTTGTAATCGCGAAGGCAACCGACGCTTCACGGCCAGTGGAGCGGAAATCCTCCACAGTCGCTACACCGCTCAAGACGTAGGCGAAGAGTACGTAAAGAACCGTGCAAACTACCAGCGAGCCGAGAATACCGATCGGCATGTCACGCTTCGGATTCTTCGCCTCTTGGGCTGCCGTAGAAACCGCGTCGAAGCCGATAAATGCGAAAAAGACGACGCCGGCTGCACCGAGAATGCCCAACAACCCGCCGTAGTGGTGAGTGATGCCTTGCGGGGTCACGTAGGTGGTCGGAGCCGGTATGAACGGCGTGTGATTGGCAGGGTTCATGAACCCCCAACCGATACAGATAACCAGAATGACGATCGTTACTTTCAAAATAACGACGAAGCCATTGAACAGGGCAGATTCTTTTGTTCCTTTGATGAGAAGGGCGGAAAGAAGCAACAGAATGAAAAGGGCTGGAATATTGATAATTCCGCGCGTTCCTCCCATGCTCTCGAGAGGGGAGTGACTCCATTGATAAGGAATGCGAAGGCCAAACCAGTCCAGCACGCGGTTGAAGTATTCGCTCCAGGCAATGGCGACCGTGGCGGCGCCGACAGCGTACTCCAGCACGAGATCCCAGCCGATAATCCAAGCTACCAACTCTCCCATGGTTGTGTAGGAGTAGGTATAGGCGCTGCCCGCGACCGGAATCATGGAAGCGAACTCGGCGTAACAAAGCCCGGCAAAGGCGCAACCGATCCCGGCGACAATAAAGGCGAGGGTGACTGAGGGCCCTGAACGATCGGCAATGGCAGCAGCTGTTCGCACAAACAGGCCGGCGCCAATGATCGCGCCAATTCCGAGCATGATGAGATTGACAGGACCGAGCGTGCGTTTCAGGCAGTGCTCACCTGTCTCCTGCGACTCCTGCATCAAAGTCTGCAGAGACTTGGTTGCGAACAAACTCGACATGGAAACCCTCTCCTTTATTACGGAATCGACTGCGCTGTGGCAGGTTCTTTCTGCCGCAGATTCCACGCGTAGTACACCGGGATGCCAAGCAGCACGATGAACAGTCCCGGCCAGGTAAATTGCGGTTTGTAGCGTAACAGCACAATGTCAATAAACAAAGCCATCACGATGTAGATTGCAGGCAGAATCGGATATCCGATGGCTTTGTAAGGACGCTCAGCCTCGGGATGAGTGCGGCGCAAGACGAAAAGTCCGAAGATGGTGAGCACGTAGAACACCAGCACCGCAAAAATAATGTAGTCCAAGAGCTGGCCGTAACTGCCGGAGATGCAGAGGACGCACGTCCAGACCATCTGCACCATGAGCGAAACCGCGGGCGTCTTGTAGGTGGGATGCAGCCGGGCGACACTGCGGAAGAACAGACCATCCTTCGCCATGGCGTAGTAGACACGCGCTCCGGAGAGAATCAAGCCATTGCAGCAGCCGAAGCCGGAGATCATGATGGCGACGGCCATCAACGCTCCGCCGGCGGAACCGAACATCTGGGTCATGACCGCGGTGGCGACACGATCTTCCCTGGCGTATTGAATGCCGCGCTCCAGCAGCGTCGCTCCGGTCGGACTGCCCACGAGCGGCAGTGCGGTCAGATAAATAAAGTTGCACGCGATATAGAGCGCGATCACCACACCGGTGCCGACCGCCAGCGACAACGGAAGATTTCGGCTGGGATTTTTCACCTCGCCGGCGGTGAACGTAACGTTGTTCCAGGCGTCCGCGGAAAACAGCGATCCGACCTGCGCAATCGCCAGCACCGTGAGGGTCGAGACCAGCACGCTTGCTCCGGCACCCCCGCCAACGTCATGCAAAGTTCCGAGGCCGGCGTTACGCCAGAAGTTTGCGCCGAAATTCGCGGCGATGGCCTGCGCGTTCCGGCCTAGAAAGATTCCGAAGAGAACCAGTCCGAGCAGCGCCGAAACTTTTGCGGTAGTGAAGATGTTCTGAATGATAGCGCCCGTCTTCACGCCGAAAATATTGATGATCGAGAGCGCGACAACTACCAGGATGGCGGTAAGATTCTGCGTGTTCAGTCCAACATCCATGCCGCCGAGCACCATCGGGCCGACCGCAAATTTTGGCACTTTCCAGATGTGGACAATCCAATTGCTGGAGGAAATTGCCGGCCAGAAAATCCCGAGGAATTTGCCGAATGCGACGCCCACGGCAGCGATCGTCCCCGTCTGAATTACGAGAAACAGCGTCCAGCCGTAAAGAAAGCCCCAGAGTGGGCCGAGCGACTCGCGCAAATAAACATACTGCCCACCCGCCCGCGGCATCATGGCAGCGAGTTCGCCGTAGGTGAGAGCGCCCACGATGGTGAGAAAACCGGTGATGACCCACGCGCCGATCAGCAGCGCTGGCGAACTGACCTCGCGAGAAATTTCGGCAGAAACAATAAAGATGCCCGAGCCGATCATGGAGCCCATTACCAGCATGGTCGCGCTGGTCAGGCCGAGACCTTTGACTAGCTCTTGGTCCTGATGGGTGTGCCGCTCCCAATCGCTGGTGTTCAAAGCGACTTTCGAAGCGGGCGCTGGCGGTTGAACCTTCGTGCTCACGAACCTCCTAGTTTCCGTAGCGCCGCCGTCTCGGCGGCTGTCGCGGGGACGTCCCGTCCCCGCAGCGACGGCGGGACACCGTCGCGACAGCCGGCAGGATGCCAGCGCTACGCGAATCACGACTTTACCTCAATATCCTCAAAAATTCCTCTGCTGATTTGCCGGGATCCCGTAACAAGTCGGATATCACCGCCACGGCGTCGGCCCCGGCTTCGATCACGGATTGGGCATTGCCACGGGAAATGCCGCCGATCGCAACCAACGGCTTACGCGTCAGTTCCCGCGCCCGGCGGATGCCTTCGAGTCCCACGACGGGATCGGGATTCGCCTTAGTGGTTGTCGCAAAGACGGGGCCGATGGCTAAGTAGTCGGCAGAAGTCTGGTTGGCCGCCGCCAGTTGGTCGGGATTGTGCGTTGACACTCCAAGCCAGCGCGCGGGCCCAATGATTTTCCGCGCGGACTCGGGCGACAGGTCATCCTGCCCAACATGCAGTCCGTCGAAGCCAGCGGCAAGGCAGAGGTCGGCGCGGTCGTTCATGATGAGTTTGACGCTTGCTCCGAGGCGCGCCCTCAATTCACGCGCCTCTTGGAGCATTTGCCGGGCGTTGCCGGATTTGTCGCGATACTGCAGCAGCGCGACTCCGGCGACGGCAAGCTCCTCGGCAGCGGCGAACATTTCGCCAGCATCGGGGAAGCAGACAACGTCGAGAATGGCGTAGAGTCGCGGAAGTTGCATGGCTCGAAATAACCGTAGAAACGCGGCTCGCCGCGTCTCGGGGTGCCGGTGGAGAGCCGGGCGTCCCCGTCCGGCTGGAAGGGCGAGACGCCCGTCCCTCCATTATGATTCAGCCCGCAGTTTCCTTTTTCGCCAGGAAGCGCTCGATGAATCCAGTGTCGAAGTTCCCCGCCCTGAACTCCGGGTCCGCAAGAATCCGCCGGTGCAGCGGAATCGTCGTAAAAATTCCCTCCACAATAAACATTCCCAGGGCGCGGCTCATACGCGAGATAGCTTCGCTACGATCCTTGCCACGGACCACCAGCTTGGCAATCAGCGAATCATAATAAGGAGGAATCGTGCCTTCGGCATAGGCGGCCGTGTCGATGCGCACGCCCGTCCCTCCCGGAGGATTGAACGTCGTGATCTTCCCCGCCGAGGGCGTGAACTTCTCCGGATGCTCGGCATTGATGCGGCACTCGATCGCGTGTCCGCGATGCACGATGGGGCCCTGCAACACATCGGCGAGCTTTTCGCCCGCGGCGATCATGATCTGACTCTTGACCAAGTCAACGTCAGTGACCATTTCGGTGACCGGATGCTCCACCTGGATGCGCGTGTTCATCTCGATGAAGTAAAGCCGCCGCTTCTGGTCCATGAGAAATTCGATGGTGCCGGCATTGTGATAGCCGACCTTGCTGAGAGTCTTGCTGAGGACCTCACCGATTTCCTTGCGTAGCTCGGGAGTTACCCGCACCGATGGCGACTCTTCGAGCAGCTTCTGGTGGCGCCGCTGAATCGAGCACTCGCGTTCTCCCAGGCTGACAACGTTGCCGTGCTCGTCGCCCAGCACCTGGAATTCGATGTGGCGCGGGTTCTCGACATACTTTTCCAGGTAGAGGTCGCCGTTGCCGAAGGCGGCCGAGGCCTCCGACTGCGCCTGACGGAAGAGCGCGGGCAATTCGTCTTCATTGCGCACGATGCGCATGCCCCGCCCGCCGCCGCCCGCCGTGGCTTTTAGGATGACCGGAAATTCAACCTTCCGCGCCCACTCGATCGCTTCTTCCTCCGAGGCAATCACGCCGTCCGAGCCGGGAAGGATCGGCACACCGTGCTGTTTCATGGCGGCGCGCGCTTTTTCTTTTTCGCCCATCAGCCGGATGACATCGGGAGTCGGCCCGATGAACTTGATGTGGCAGGCCTCGCAGACTTCCGCGAAGTTGGCGTTTTCCGAAAGCAGACCATATCCGGGGTGGATGGCATCCACGTTCGCTATTTCCGCCGCGCTGATCACCGCGGGGATGTTGAGATAACTCTGCGCCAGTTGCGGCGGTCCAATGCAAATCGCCTCATCGGCAAAGCGCACATGCAGCGAATTCCGGTCCGCCTCACTGTAGATCGCCACCGAGCGGATGCCGAGTTCCTTACATGCGCAAATGACGCGCAACGCAATCTCGCCCCGATTCGCTACTAGAATTTTTTTGAACATGATGTGAAAGCTCTCAGCTGTCAGCTCTCAAGAAATTCCGGGCCTGTGCAGTCATGTGATTTTCCTGAGAGCTGAGAGCTGACAGCTGAGAGCTTATTTTGCCGGCCGGACGGCGAATAGTTCCTGACCGTACTCGATGGGCTGGCCGTTGGCGACGAGCTTCTTGACCAACTCTCCCGCCATGTCGCATTCGATTTCGTTCATCAGTTTCATCGCTTCAACAATGCACAAAACCTGGCCCACTTCCAGGGGATCACCGACTTTGACGAAGGGCGGGGAGCCGGGTGAAGGCGATTCGTAGAAAGTGCCTACGATCGGCGACTTTACAATATGCAAGCTTTCCTGAGGTTCAGGCGCGGCGGAGTTGGCGGCCAGATCTACCTGAGCAGCCGCGGGAGCAGGAACAGGAACAGGAACAGGAACCGCGACCGGAGCCGGCGTGGCGTGAACCGCGAAATAACGCGAGTCCGGCAACGCCCCGTGCGCTGGTTCGGCGGCGCGCTTGATCTTCACCTTGACATCGCCGCGCTCCAATTCAAACTCGGCAATGTCCTTTTCGATTAAGAACTCGATAAGTTCTTTCAGCTCTTTTTGATTCATGGATACGGCGGGTTCCGCTTTGGTTGTGTGGCGGCGGGGCTTCGCCCCGCCGTAACGGGGCAAAGCCCCGTCACCACACGATGCTAAGTTACAACGCTGCTAAATAATAACCAGCTCTTTATCCGTGGGCGTCAGCACTTCGCAGCCCGATGGGGTAACCACCACCACGTCTTCGATCCGCACTCCCCACTTCCCGGGAACGTACGCGCCCGGCTCAATCGTAATGACCATCCCCGGCTCCAGTTTCTGGGTTTGCCCCTCCGCCAACCTCGGCGCCTCGTGTATCTCCAATCCTAAACCATGCCCGGTCGAATGCGTGAAGTACCGGGCCAGCTTCCGTTTGCGAAGTACACGCCGCGCCGCGCCATCCACTTCGGCGGCAGTCGCGCCCGGGCGAACCGCCGCGATGGCGGCCTGCTGCGCTTCGAGAACAGCTTCGTACAGCCGCCGAGCTTCTCCCGAGGGCCGTCCGACATGCACAGTTCGCGTGCGATCCGAGCAATAACCGGCGAGTATAACACCAAAATCACAGACCACGAACCCGCGCCGTGGAATGCGCGCGCCGGAGGCCCGGCCATGCACGATTGCCGAGCGCGCTCCGGAAGCGAGTATCGTCGGAAAGGACATGCCTTCCGCCCCGGCACAACGGGCCGCGTACTCCATGGCGGCGGCGACTTCGACCTCAGTCACACCCGGCCGAATTTTCTTGCATGCGATATGAAAAAGACTGGCGCCGAGTTCAACCGCCCGCCGGATCCGCAGGACCTCGGCAGCATCCTTCACCATGCGCGCACGTTCGACCAGCGGTGGCGCGGAACGCAGCCGCACCCTCCCTTTCAGCATGCCGGCTAGCCGGTCGCGCATGCCGACCGTGATCGACGCCGGTTCAATGCCCACTGGCGTCGGTCTTCTTCGCTCGTTATTCGTAGCCAGCCACTCCGCAGCCGCCAGCAGCGGAGATTTACTGGCGATCACAATCCTCGCGCCCTTTACCTCCTCTTTTGCCTGGGCACTGTAGCGTCCGTCAGTAAAGAGGATGGCGCCGCGACCCATGGCATTACGATCAGCAACCAGCAAAGCGGCGGCGCTGCCAGTAAAGCCGCAGAGATAGTGAATATTGGGAAGATGCGTGATCAGCACGGAGCCCAGATCATTCTCTCCGAGTGCAAATCGAAGACGACTCAGGCGGCCAGCATGATCCATTGGAGAAGTGTAGCAAGGGGCAGGTTTCAGGTCTCAGGTGTCAGGTCTTAGGGAACCCCAGTCTCCTCTTGAAGGAGGTCAACAAGATTCTGGAGAGCCGGCTTTGATTTCCTGAAACTCAAAAAGCGAAGCCGCCGGGCTGTCGGCAGGTTCTCCGAGAAGCCGGCGGCTTTGGCTGTTCTAACTTCGCGCTTACGTTTGAATGATGCGCGGAGTAATAATGAAAATCAGCTCCTGGTTTGAAGTCTGCACCGAACGATGCTTGAACAGGTTGCCAAGGTAGGGGATATCCCCGAGCAGAGGCACCTGCGACACGCTCATGGAGTTCTGGGTCTGAATCACGCCACCGATCACAACCGTTCCGCCGTCGGTGACCAACACTTGCGTGGTGGCCTGCTGCGTGATCAGGGCTGGATTACCGCTAGTGTCTTCGTGGCCAAAGTCAGGCAAAGTGTTTTCCACATCCACGTTGAGGAAGATGGTCCCTTCCGACGTGATCTGCGGCGTCACCGTCAGTCGCAGGAAAGCGTCCACGTAGGTAGTGGTCGGGGGACCACCCAGCTGGGCCGTGGTCACGATTGGTATTTTCGTGCCTTGTTTCACCACCGCTTGAATGTTGTTCTGCGTAACGATGCGCGGACGGGAAAGAATTTTCAGCAACCCGCGCGACTCGGCCATGGTGAGGATCAGATCGATCCGCATGTTGTTGGTGGCGTTGACAAGTTCCAGACCGCTGGTCGGCCCGGTTGCGGGCAGGTTCGAAAACAGCGGGATTGAAGTTCCGGTCGTAGGCGTGCCGATAACGGGATACAACGGGTTCCCTACCTGTGGACCAACGAGGATCGGCGACTTTCCAACGGCTTGTGCGCCGCCAAGACCGGTGGTGCCGTTGCCCCAGCCGAGGCCCAGCTGCACGCCGATGTCGCGAGCGAAGCTGCGGGTGGCAGCCACCACGCGGGCTTCAATTTCGACTTCCTGCGTCTTGCGGTCCATCTGCTGGATGATGCGGTCGATCTGCGGCATAACCGCCGGAATGTCGGAAACGATCAGCGAGTTGGTGCGTTCGTCGGCGACCACATCGCCACGCTGACTTAGGAATTTCTTGATCGGCAGTAATACATCCTTGGCATGCGCGTAGCTGAGGTAGCGAGTGATGCTGACTTTGTCTACCGCGAGCGCCTCGGCGTCGATCTGGGCGCGGCGGCTCTCGGCTTCCTTCCTCAACGTATCAATGGTGGCGATGCGCAGTACATTGCCGTCCAGTTGGCGGGACAGTTCGTTATTCTTGAGCACGATGTCCAGCGCCTGATCCCACGGCACGTCATCGAGCACGATCGTCAGATTGCCGTGGACCATGGGATCGAGCACAACGTTCAAACCGCTGATCTCGTGAATCAGGCGGAAGAAATCTTTCAGATCCACATCCTTAAGATTGACCGAGATCGGCTCGCCCGTGTACTTGGCCCCGTTCACCGCCGGCTTCTGTTCCATCTGGACCTTCTGTTCAGCGGCCAGATTCACGGCCGGCTGGATGCCCTGCGAGTTGCCAGGAGCTTGCCCGAGGGCGGCATTTGCATTGATCGCGATCAGTTCCGCCGCCGTCTTGTCGGCAAAACGACCCGCCGCTTCCTGCGCCTTCGCGGCCGGCTGCGCAGCTTTGTTGTCCTTAATCGAATACTTAGGTTCGACGAAAGCAAAGTCCGCCGGTTTCGCGGAGTTCTCTGCCAACGCCGGAGTGGGCGCAACCGCCGTCGTCGCAGCAGGAGTCACTGGAGCCGAAGTCACCGGAGCCCAAGCTAGCACCAGTTTTGGCGCTGCACTCGCGGCCACCGATTTTGCGGCCGGCGCTGGTTGGCGATGGACCACCACGGCATCATGGATATTAAGAACCAAGCCGCCGTCCGGACTCGCCACCAATTCATGCTGGCGGCTGCCGCCGGCGAGGTCGAGATCGACGACCACGCGCGTGCTGGGCGGAACTTGCCCGTCCATCCCGACGCGGACGTCCTTCACGCCGTCCCGGCCAACGCTGACGCGGCTCTGCGCCGTGGCCATTACGGTGTTGGGAAAGTCGACCACGATGCGTGCCGGAGAATCGAGTGTCGTCACTCGGGGCGCCAACTTGCCCGTCGCTTTGAACTCGACCCGCAATCCGTCCTGGCTGTGAGTGACCTCGAGCCTCTGCAATGCAGCGCTCGTTTCTTTGGTCGCCCCCTTGCCCGTGATGTCAGCCGCGGCGGCGATCAGCACGAACGCCAGCAGCGTAACAAAGAGACCCAGCAGTTGCTTTCGCATTTCCCTATCCCCCCATGCGAGGCCGTTTCGCCTCCATGTGTTTCCTAGAACGTATTTCTTAGAAATCTATTGTCTCCAGGCCTACACTGCCGGAGTCGTAATCTTCTTCACTACTTCGCGCGTAAACGTCTTGCCCAACCGGTCTTGCAGTGTTTCCTGGAAAACGACGGAGTCACCCGTGATTTTCATCACGTAACCGTTGAACACCGGATCGTTTTCCCGCAGAAAATAAGCTTTATTCAGACCGTTACTGACGACAGCGATGAAACCACTTTCGGCGCGCACCACGCCTCGCAGGTTGATGGCCCCGATTTCCAGACACTTCTTGCCCGTGTTGCAGCCCGAACCGCCCGCGTGGCTCACCACCGGGCTGATGAAAGGATCCCGTCGCCCGTTCGCGGCGTACTTGCCGTCCGGAACGACCGATTCTTCGCTCGCTGCGCCTTCTGCGCTCCCCGAACTGTTGTGGGCTGCGCTGGCCGCCGCCGGCGGATTGCTTTTCGGAACCGTAGGCGCTGGCTTCGCTTGCGCCTTGCGCCCGGCCACGACCCCCACAACCGGTTTCGCGCCAGCCGTCTTTTTCGCACTCGCCGAACTCGCACCCCCATGGGTTGCAGAGGACTTCACCGGCTTAACCGCGGCGACTCCGCTCGACTTGGCCGGAGCATGCGTGGCGCTCGCTGCCGCTGGCGCCGATTGCTGAACGCCCAGAGCCTCATTCGAGGCGGCCGTCGCATTATTGCTCACCGTGTTCATGGTGTTGCGCGTGTTCTGGATAATGCTGGGACTCTGGGCCAAGGCCAAGCTCGCGGCCAGTACGCAACCGAGAATTGTCGTCGTTGTCGTTAATGCTGGCTTCATCATGTCCCCCTATTTCTTCACCGGTGGTCCGGGCTTGCTGGCCGGCCCCGCCGGATCCAGGTCATGGCTGAAATACGTGGTGGTCAGGCAAGTGGCCACAACACTCTCACCCGGCGCGTACTGGTAGGTATGCTTCGCCTTGGCATCGGACGGCTTGCGGGTCGAGGCCACCAGCAGGTTCGAGACGTTTACGATGCGCTCCACTTTACCCAACCGGTCGAAGAACCCAAGCATTGAGTAGTACGGACCATCGAGTTCGACTTCAAACGGCACTTCGGTGTAGAACTCTTTCGCGACATACGGACGGGAAGTATAGCGGCGGATTTCCACTCCCGACTTGCGCGCTTCTCCACTCACCATGCGCATGAAATTGTCCACTTCTTTTTCATCGGGCACGATGCGCCGCTCGATTTCCAGTTGCTGCTTCAAGCTGGCGAGCTGACGCTCGATGTCGGCCAGCTTCGGCCGGTAGGCTTCGAGTTCCGCGTTCTCGCGCAGTTTGGCCTGCAGCTTGATCTGAGCCGCCGCATTCTGATCGCGCTGCGACTTGAAGACCGTGTAGTAGAGGGCGCCCGTGCCCAGCGCCGCTACCAGCACCAGAGTTCCCAGCAGCTTCACACCTGATAATTCGCCAAGATTCATAGTCGGTTCCGCCTTTACGACTTCGCCTTTTCGCAGGTCAGCGTGAACTGAAACGCCTGCATGTCCTTTACCGCTTCGTCCTGATAACTTTCCTTGATCTCGATGTTGCGGAAGTAGCCGGTCTTCTGCAGATTGGAAATCAGGTTGGCCACCGCATCGCTGCTCAGTGCCGTGCCGTCAATGGCAACGCTCGCGCCCTGGTCCTGCATGCTGTTCAGCCAGACCGCCTCAGTGCTGTTGACCGTATCGCCGATCATGGCCAGCAGGCTGACCGGACCCGATTGGTTCGCGCGCAACTGGTCAATCACATCCACCCGGTGCTTGTAGGAGTCGGCTTGCCTCTGCCGCTCCAGATACCGCACCTTGACGGCGGCCAGTTCGCGATTCTTCTGTTCCGCCACCAGGGCCCGCACCTCGATCGATTTCCTTTCCCGATCGAGCTGGTACCAGTACCCGAAATTGAGGGCGCCGGCAATCACCAACACGGCAGCAACTTGGACCAGGGGCCCGCCTAAGTTGCCGACCTCGAAGCTCGGCATGTTGAAGGCGGGACCTTTCTTTCCTTTCGGTTTCGGAGACCCCAGCAGATTGATTCGGATCATAGCTTTTCAAAGCTCCTCAGGGCCAAACCCACGGCCACTGCCAACTGGCCAGCATTCTGTTCGACCAGCTCCGCCCCAGCGCCTTCCGCCGGAGCCAGTACTCTCTGAAACGGATTGAACAACTCGACCGGCATCGAGAACTCCTGGCGCAGAGCTTCCACCAGGCCCGGAACTTTGGCCGAACCACCGGCCAAATAAATCTTCTCGATGTGCTCGCCCGCGGCGCTGGCGCGGAAGAAGTCGAATGTCTTCTGAATTTCAAGCACGATAATTTCAGTGACCTGCTGCAGGATCGGCGTCTTCGCGTCGTCGTGCATCGTGCCCACTTTGCGCCCCAGCTTGAGCGATTCCGCGTCATCGAAGCTGAGATCCAGTTCCTTCTGCAGCGAATCGGTGTACTGATGGCCGCCCACCGAAACGTCGCGCGGGAACAGCGGCGTCGTGCCCTTGACGATGTTGATGTTCATCACGCTCGCACCCAGGTTGAGCAGCGCAACCACCTGCGTCGGCGCGGGCTCGTAGTTGAACTCGTAGCAGTTCTGCAGGGCCAGGGCATCGATATCCACAATAGCCGGAGTCTTGCCCGCCATCGAGAGTACGTTGGTGTAGTTCAGAATCTTATCTTTCTTGACGGCCACCAGCAGCACATCCATCTGCGGGCTGCTCGCGTCGTCGGAAAGAATCTGGTAGTCGAGGTTCACATCCGCAAGATCGAACGGAATATGCTGGGCAGCTTCCTTCTGGATGGTCTCGGCCAGTTCCTGATCGCTCATCGAGGGCAGCGAGATTTTCTTCACGATCACCGAGTGTCCGCTCACCGCCGTGGCCACCGCCTTCGACTTGATCTGCGTGTCGGTGAACAGCTTGGCGATGGCGCTCGAAACCGTGCCCGAGTCCACGATCATGGAATCGACCACGATGTCGGGCGCGATCGGCTCCAGGCCGAGATGCGCCACTTCGATTCCGGTGCGTGTCCTACGCAGCTCCACGGCCTTGATGCTCGAAGAGCCCACATCCAGCCCCACTATCGTTTTCGATCCAAACATGTGCCCGCCCTTCTTTAACGAAGTTCGCTTACGGAGTTCCGGCAGCTTTCACCGCTGCCTTGATTTTCTTCTTGCCCCGTGGTTCCAGTTCCATTGACTTCTCTTCCATCCACTGATCAAGCTTCGATTTCTTGAAGCGCCAGCGGTTGCCCAACTTGAACGCCGGAATCTTCTGCTCGTTCACGTACTTGTACAGCGTGTCCGGACTCACTCCCAGATACTGGGAAGCTTGGCGAATGTTCATCACTTCTCGCGAGTCGGCCATAACGTTTCTCTCTCCCACCGAATCCAGCTCCCGGCCCAGCCTTTTCTTCCCGGCAACGCTGAGGAATTTGGGAGAACCAAGTCCTCGATCCAACGCGTTCGAGTGTATTTTGGTGTGCTGAGCATATCTCAACCGGTAGCGAGGGCCTCTCAGCATGAATCTCCCGGTTTCTTTGGGTTTTATGGGGTTTTTCTGGATTTCACAAAAAGCGGAGTTGCAGTCTATCTCTACATATTGTATCTACTGGTTGATATACCACTACCAGTAGTAGTCAACACCTAACTCGGGCACCGGTCACCCGAAATGGGGTAACTAAGGTACTAGAGACGGTACGTAAGTACTGGAACGGCCGCGCAAGCGCTTGAAAATACAGATACGAAGCTCACTAGTGATGGGTGGTAGTACTTGCGCTGCACGAGGCAACTTTTCGCTTGCAAATACAGCGACGAGCTACGAGCCAACCCGAACATCCGCTCGCTCGAAGCTCGTAGCGGGCCGCCTTCACCGCTGCTCGCCCACGAACGTGATCTTCGTATCCGTCCGGAATTTCTTGTAATCGCGATAAGTCTGTTCGATATCCTCGTCGTAGCTTTTGAACAGCGCTACTCGCGCATCGAAATGAAGCTGAACAAGTCGGGGCAGCCATACTTCATCATTCACTCTGGTCAGCTCGATGAGAACACGCGTGCCTTTGTGGATCCTCGCAAGCACGAAGCCGACCGATATTGTGTCGATGGCTGTTATGTCGAGCTTGACCCATTGTGTCTCCGCCTTGTCAATCCAGACGCGGCCTTTGAACTTGCTTAGGATCCTGGCGTCGCGCCGCTTGGGTTCGTAGCCGGGACGAGGTTCGCCTTCCAGCACCCAGGCGTCGCGTCCGTCGAAAACTTCGGAGCCGACCAGGCGGAAGTTGAACGCGTCGGCGATCTCCAGAACGAACTTACGATCGTCTTCGCGATTTTTTTCTTCGCGCTCTACTCGTTTGCGCCGATCCCCTTCGGATTCGTTCTTGCGCTTGTCGATAATCTTCTGAATCTTCTCGTCTTCCTTTTTCGCCTCGTTGGCCGGCAAGGGTTTGTCATCCCTGGCAGTCAGCCGGGTGACCGGTTCCCCATAGATTTCAAGGATCTCCGAAGTGCGCGATTCGATCTTCTTGACCGCTCCATGACCATCGAGTTTGCGCGCTTCCTGGCGCTCGACGTAGGTGTAATCGCGCTGCTGCTTGTCGTTCTCAATGTCCTTCTCTTCGGCGCGGCGCAGAAGTTCCCGAATCTGCTCTGAAGGCACGGCGCCGGAAGCATCGGGCTTCAGATCGACGGGCGGGGAAACCGGTACGGCGGATCTCGAAGCGACAGCTGACTTCGAATCTGACGGAGAATCCTGACTGAAAACGAAGACCGTCGAGAGAAGTACCGTCGTCGAGAGAACCACGGGAAAGATTAGTGCGACACAAAAACGCACAGCAGAAGTACGAAGCCACTTCACGAGCAGTTCCATCTGAAGCCGGATTGCCCTGTGCATCCCTGTGTACCCCCGTGCTCCCTGTGGTTAAACCTTTTTCTCCGCCCGCTCCAAACACCCCGCCCGGAACGACCGCCCATCCAGCCGATGCAACCGCTTCGCCTGGGCGGGCGTGATCAGCGGATAATGAGAAATCGTAAGCAGGTACTCCGCCACGAACCACACAGGCTTCTCCGTAGTCATCCAGTGGAGAGGATCGAAACGGCGCATGTGGACAGGCCGGGAAAAAGTTCGCAGCGTTCGCTCGCCCCGCTGATTGAAGTACACGTCGAAATAACTGAGCGCCAGTTCGCGCAGCGAACGATACACCGGTTCGCGATAGCGGCAACCGGTGTAATTCGATTTGGCCAGCGCACCCCAATGCCCACCGATGCGGTACACGGCAATCACGTGGTCGGTATCGTGCTCGGCTTCCAGATCGAGAACTAGCGGAGGATATCCGATGACGCGCAGCGCCGCCGCCGCAAACAGAGCCCCCTCGTAGCAATGCGAAATATTTTCCCGCAGCACGCGTCGCGGAGACCAGGCGCTGTCCGCAAGGTGATACGGCATGTCGTCAAGCAGGCGTTGAATGCCGTGCGGAGTCTTCAAGCTGCGCAACTTGCGGAGTTCGGCGGGCGTCAGGCCCCACGAGTTGGAGTCGTTCTTCATCCCAAATTTTCCCGTACGAGACGATGTTTGTGTGGCGGCGGGGCTCTGCCCCGCCATAACGGGGCAAAGCCCCGTCACCACACGACCGCGTCTCGCGTCGCTGATGGCAGAGTCACTTGAAAGTAGCAGGTGCGGGCAATGATTGGGAATAGAGCAGCGGTTTCGCGGGTAAGCAAATGCCGAGGTGAATTGCCATGTAATGCCGAGCAGCAACCCGACTCCGCATTGGCGTTACGACCGTAACTTTGGATGTCCTTGCTTTTTCCCTACCATTCTCGATACTGGCATGAATCTCACTTCACTATTGGTTTGCTCGGACGACCGCGCCCTTCGCATCCTTCGCAGTGTCCTGGGCGAATTGGAAATTCATGTCGAGCACTGCGCGGATACGGTCAGCGCTGCCAACAAGCTGGCGCAGCACAGCTTCGAAGCGGTCATCATTGATTGCAATGACGAGCGCAGCTTCGGTCTGCTGAAAAGTGTCCGTTCCGGGCAGCAAAACCGTAAATCGGTGGCCATCGCGATTATCGACGCGCGCACCAATCTGCAGACTGCATTTAAGCTGGGCGCCAACTTTGTTGTCTACAAGCCGATCTCGACCGAAAAGGCGAAGTCGAGCTTTCGAGCTGCCCGCGCCCTCCTGAAACGAGAGCGGCGCCGGTCCGTCCGGCTGGAAGTTAATATCCCCGCATATTTCCGATTCCAGGATGGAGAGGGCGAGCAGGCCTCCATCTCTGGGCTTAGCGAGGGCGGACTCTCAGTCCGGCTTGCGAGCTTGCCAGGCAAGAAAAGTGGACTTATCGCCTTCTCCTTTGCGCTCCCTGACACCACAACCGTGATCGAAGCCACCGGAACGATTGCCTGGCAGGATGCGCGTTGTCGTGTCGGCATTCAATTTGCGACACTCTCCGAGGTCTCGCACCACAGTCTGAAAGAATGGTTGCATCTGCAGTCCGGCGAGAAGCACGATCCGCCCATCCGCTGCTCTCTGGTGGGACTCAGTTTCGGTGGATGCTTCCTGCGAACCCAGTCCCCTTTCCCCGCCCACACGCGAGTCGAACTGCTGCTCCGAGCCGCGGATGGTTCAGTCAAGACGCAAGGAAAAGTACGGCTGATGGATCCCGAACTTGGCATGGGAATCGAGTTCTTGAACCGGACGCCTGAGCATCGGCATCGATTGGAACAGTTAATCCACCACATGGCCGCGAGCCCTCACACCATCGCCGAGGTACTCGTGGAGCCGGAAGGACTCGACTGGGACGATAGTGCCGCCGATGCCGCCGCCGATTCTGGGGGAGGAACCACACGCTCGCTCGACGACAATGTCGAACGTGATCCTCTTCTGGAATTGTTCCGTATCGGGGCCACCCTTACCAAAGAACAGTTTCTTCTTGAACTCGAAAAATATCAGTTGGCAGGTTCTGCCGGAAGCGCGTCGCAACTCGATTTGAACCAACCTATCATTTATCAACGATGGGAACCAAGATTATCCGTGTCCCAGCCGATAGAAGTGTGGGGCCAGGACTACCAGGAATCCTTGCCCCAGACGACTTCCCTGATCGATGTCAGCCATCGCGGTGCGCGGGTTGGCGGCGTTGCATTCCATCCCAGGATCGGAGAAGTTGTTCATCTGGTGTCAGACGGCGTCGACGCACGGTTTCGAGTCATTTGGGTGGGAGAGCTGGGCACTCCCCAGGAAGGCCAAATCGGCTTGCAGAGCCTAAAGCCGGACGCTAAGCCGGACGCTTAGAGCCGGGCAACCGACTGCTCGAGCGCGCAAACCCAATCCGCTGGAATCAACCTCTTCCTCGCTCACGATACCTGAGCTTTTTTGCTCATCCTTGCCCCAGGCAACCTGCTATCCTTTTGCCGTCAACAGTTTAGTGAGCTGCGGGTGCATTTGATTGAAGTTCGTTCTGAGGTCCTTGTCCGGCGCGCTTCGCCAAATGCTAGCTGCTGCGACGACCATTTTCAGCATCAAAAGATGGCGGAAAATTCCGCGACAAGACGGAACAATCCGCGGACTTCAGCGTTCGCGATAGAAACCTATTAAGGAGAGAGACACTTCTATGACACAAAAGCTTAAGAAGTCAGGCTGGTGGAGCGTAGTGCTCGGGCTAGTGCTCGCGACCATGGTTCTACCAATACGAGTGGCCGCTCAAGATCAATATCAGCAGCAGGACGATCCGCCGAGCCGAGTGGCTCGCATCGGCTACATGGAGGGTTCGGTTTCATTCCAACCCGCCGGTGAAACGGAGTGGGTGCAAGCGGTCCCGAACCGGCCCATGACAACCGGAGACAAGATCTGGGCAGACAAGGACTCGCGCGCCGAACTGCAACTGGGGTCGGCCGTGATTCGCTTGTCGGCCAATACCGGCTTCTCTTTTCTAAATCTGGACGACCACACGGCTCAGATTCAGCTGACGTCAGGCACGATTAACATTCGGGTGCGGCGGCTGGACCAGAACGATATTTT
The DNA here is from genome assembly GCA_963789205.1 of uncultured Acidobacteriaceae bacterium. Lineage (GTDB taxonomy): Bacteria > Acidobacteriota > Terriglobia > Terriglobales > Acidobacteriaceae > Acidiflorens. Next base: position 84,234 of record CAWBJV010000001.1, on the reverse strand, counting down.
CGAGATCGATACGCCGAACCTGGCGTTTTCGGTTACCCAGCCGGGAAACTATCGAGTAGAGGCGAGTGAAGACGGAACCTACTCCGTCGTCAGCCCGCGCGAGGGCGGAGGCCAAGCTACCGGCAACGGCCAGACCTACACGCTGCACGCCGGACAAAGAGGCACTTTCAGCGGAACCGACTCGCTGAACGCCGACGTAATTGAAATCAGTGGAGCCGACCAATTTGATAACTGGTCGTATGACCGTGATCACCGTTACGACAACTCGCGTTCGGCGCGGTATTTGTCCCACGATGTCGTGGGTTATGAGGATCTGGATGACAATGGCGACTGGCGCGACGACTCGAACTACGGCCACGTGTGGTACCCCAGCCATGTGGAAGCAGGCTGGGCGCCTTATCACGAGGGCCATTGGGACTGGATTGCCCCCTGGGGATATACGTGGGTCGATGACTCCTCCTGGGGATACGCGCCGTTCCACTACGGACGCTGGGTGACGGTCGGAGGACGCTGGGGTTGGGTGGCCGGGCCCGTGGAGGTGCAAGCGGTATACGCTCCCGCGCTGGTGGTCTTTATTGGCGGTGGAGGGGGAGGAATTGGAGTTGGCTTCGGCGGCAATGTGGGATGGTTTCCGCTGGGGCCGCGGGAAGTTTTCGTGCCCTCATACCACGTCAGCCGGGAGTATGTGAACCGGGTGAACATCAGCAATACGACGGTCAATACCACCACGGTCACGAACGTTTACAACACCACGATTATCAATAACAGGACGACCAACACGACCATCACGAACGTGACGTATGCGAACAGGAATGTACAAGGTGCGGTAACGGTGGTTCCGCAACGCGCCTTCGCGAGCGCGCAGCCGGTAGCCCGGGCAGCGGTCAAGGTGGACGCCCGGCAAATTGCTGCGGCGCCCGTGAGTGCAAGGGTAGCAGTTGCACCTACGCGGGAGAGCGTACTCGGGGCGAAGGCCGCGACTGCGAATCATGTGACCGCGCCGCCGCCGGCAGTAATGAACCGGCCGGTGATCGCGAAGACGACGCCACCACCCCCGCCAGTGCCGTTTGCCAAACAGCAGCAGGCCTTGGCGGCGCATCCGGGACAGCCTTTGGCAAAGCAGGAGGTGCAGACCTTGCGTCCGGCGGCAACTGCGGCGCCGCATCCGATGGTCAAGGTGGCGCCTCCGGGCAAACCAGCCACGCCAACCATGGGCCGTCCGGCAAACCAGCCAGGTAATCAACTGGTGAACCAGCCGAATGCTGGGCGTCCGGGACAACCCGCCTCCAATCAACCTACTAACCAACCGGCGAACCGGCCGGGAAATCAGCCGGCACCGAACGAACGTCCGGGCGCGGCCGTTCCCGCACAGCCGAATCGGCCACCCGCGACACAACCGAACCAACCCGCTCCCGGGCAGCCAAACAATCGCCCAGAAGCGAATCGGCCGCCCACGGCACAACCAAACAATCGTCCGTCGACACAGCCGAATCAGCCGGCACCGTCACAGCCGAACAACCGCCCCGAGATGAATCGTCCGCCCGCGGCACAACCAAACAATCGTCCGCCGACACAGCCGAATCAGCCGGCACCGTCACAGCCAAACAATCGCCCGGCGCCACAGCCGAATCAGCCAGCGCCGGCACAACCGAACAATCGCCCGGAAGCGAATCGTCCGCCTGCGGCACAACCGAATAATCGTCCCGAGATGAATCAACCTAATAACCGTCAAGAGATGAATCGGCCGCCCGCAACTCCGCCGAATAACCGGCCGACTCCGCAGAACAACCAGCCTGAGCCGCCACGTCCCCAGACGAGTCGTCCTGAGCCACCGGCGCGCAATAGCCCTCCGCCTGCGGCGCAGCCGAACAATCGTCCCGAGCCGAACCGGAACCAACCAGCTCCGGCTCCACGACCGCAACCGCCTCCGCCGCAAGAGCGCCAGCAACAGCAGCAACGCACGCCTCCTCCCGCAGCAGCTAGGCCGGCACCGCAGCCTCAGCGCCCGCAAACGCCCGCGGAAAAGAAGCAGGAGGAGGAACGACAGAAGCGGGAACAGCAGAAGCCTCCAGGTGAGTAGAGGCTCAGCTCGCCAGAGTGAAGATGGGAATTGTAATGGGCATCCCGAGTATTCTCCGGATGCCCTTTTTTGCAATGTATGGAATTCCCCTGTGTCTTGGACCACCAAATGTTTGTCGGATGAGAATAAAATATGCGCATGCGACAGATTTCCGAACGGGACGGAGATGAACTATCTGCAGGCGCCGGCCATCAACGCAGCGACGACTGCGCTCACACCTCACACATTGTGCGTTTGAGCCAGCTCATGCTGCTCGCCATCGGAACATATTTTTGTTTGAGTCCCGCGCTTCGGGCGCAAACATCCGATTCCTCAACAGGCGACGCGACCAATTCCTGGACGGCCGCAACCGACTCGCAAAGCGGCACCCCAAATCCCACACGTACCATTGAAACCCACACCCAGAGCAGCAATCGCACGTTAGACAAGCAATCGCTCCAGCGCCGCAGGGCTGACGGACAATTCGAACCTTACCAGGACATCGAAAAGGAAACGGTGCAACTGGACGCGACCTCGGTGCGAACCATCACGCGCACATTCGCTCGAGATGCCAATGGAACAAAAACATTGGTACAGGTGACAGAAGAGGAAAAGCACACGCTGCCCGGAGGCGACTCGAACGTAGTACGCACCATCTCGAATCCCGATGGCAACGGCACGCTTCAGCTGATTCAGCGCCAAATCGAGGAGACGAAAAAGACGAGTGCGGATGTGGAGGAGACGAAGACCACGATGATGCTCCCAAGCGCCAATGGCGGTCTGGCTCCCGCAATGAAGGTGCAAGAGCGCCGCCAGCGAGTCGCGAATGACACGGTTGAATCTCAGCAAACCACGCTGCTTCCCGATGGCGCTGGAAACTGGCAAGTGAGTGAAATACGGCAAGCTATTACCACCAAGAACGGCAGCACCAAGGGCAGCAGCACTGACGAGCGGATCTCACGCCGCGACGCTGAAGGCAAGCTAGGCCAGGTCTCCCGTACCGTGAGGAGCGAGTCCGAGAGCTCTCCCGGAGAAAAACGCGACACAGTCGAAACCTATTCGGTCGATGTCCCCGGATCGGCTGGCGATGGAAGCCTGCACCTGGTTGAGCGCGCAATCACCGCCCAGCGCACCGGCTCAACTGGCCAGCAAACTACCGAACAGCAGGTGGAGCGGCCTACTCCCGGCGATCCCGGCTCCAATCTGCGAGTGACCATCCTAACCACCGACACAGTGCGCCCAGGCTCTTCCGGAGCGCAGGCCACGCGAACCGTTCAACAACGCGATGCGAATGGCGGTCTTGGAGTAGTCTTTGTCGACACTACCAAGTCGGACAACGTTCACGCGATCCAGGTTCAGATAGCGCCTGCCGAAAAGCCAAAATAAATCGAGGCGGCATTTCGACCGGTTGTCCGCACCGCTTCAGCTCGCGCGGAACATCTCTCCCAGTTCGCGAGGACTCTCGATCAGCACATCCGGAGGCGCCTCTTCCAGCGAATGCGGAGCAAAGCCGTAGGTCACGCCGCACGTCCACAACCCGGCATTGCGTCCCGTCAAGACATCGACCGACGAGTCTCCAATCATCAGCGCCTCATCCGCCGCCATGCCAGTCTCCCGCAAGATCGTCCGCACCCCCAGCGGATCGGGCTTCTTGGTCGTAAAGCTGTTGCCGCCATATACGCGCACAAAGAAGTCTCCCAGCCCCAGAGCCTGCACAATATCGCGCGAAGGATTGACCGGCTTGTTCGAAAGCACCGCCATCTGCCGCCGCACTCCATTTGTCGAATCAGCCACGCTCGCTAGTGCCTCCGCGATCCCCTCATAAACCGTGGTGTGGTCGAGCTTGTGCAGGCGGTAGTAGCCCAGAAAATATTCCAGAGCTCGTCGAAACAGCGCCTCGTCGTCCGTGTCGCCGACAGCGCGACGCACGAGCGCAGGAGCGCCATCTCCCACATAGCTCGCAATAACGTCACCGTCCAGTTCGGGACGACCGATATGTTGCAACATCGCATTCACGGAATGAATCAAATCAAGGCGGGAATCAATCAGGGTGCCATCGAGATCGAACACCAGCAAGCGGATGCGATCCGGATCGAACGGGCGCAAGAAACGAATCATGGAGAACTCAGGATAAACCAGGTCTCAGGTCTCAGGTCCCAGGAAAGACCAACAAGATGAAAAGATCTTCCTGACACCTGACACCTGAGACCTAACCCCCGCCGGCTGATTTACAATAAAGTCCGTCCCAGACCGGAGTGAGCGGCACACAATGGCCACGACCAAAGTCGATCCCAAGCTGAATGAACTTAGCATCGCGAAAAAGGCCAAGACCTATCAGGGCCTGACGAGTCAGCAACTGATTGATGCCTACCGCATCATGTTCTCATCGCGGCGCGTGGACGACCGCGAGATCCTGCTCAAGCGCCAGCAGAAGGTTTTCTTCCAGATCTCGGGTGCTGGCCACGAAGCCATGGGCGTCGCCGCAGCTCTTGCGTTGAAGTCCGCCTACGACTGGTTCTATCCCTATTACCGCGACCGAGCCCTGTGTCTCGCCCTGGGCGCTACTCCTTACGAAATGCTGCTCGGAGCCGTGGGCGCGGCCGACGATCCCAGTTCCGGTGGCCGCCAGATGCCTTCGCACTGGGCCTTCAAGCGGCTCAATGTCGTTACTCAATCGTCCGCCACCGGCACCCAGATTCTGCAGGCCATCGGATGCGCCGAGGCCGGCCGTTATTTCGCCAGGCATCCCAACGCTACTCAAAAAGCCGAAGCCGATTACCGCCAATTCAAGGATGTCCAATTCCAGGGCGACGAAATCACCTACGTCTCGCTAGGGGACGGCACCACCAGCGAAGGCGAATTCTGGGAGGCGCTGAACACCGCATCCAACCTCCGTCTGCCCGTAATTTTTTGCGTGCAGGACAACGAATACGCAATTTCCGTGCCCGTGGAAGTGCAGACTTCCGGCGGCAACATTTCGCGCCTCGTCTCCGGCTTCCCCAATTTCCACTTCGAAGAGATTGATGGCACCGACCCCGTCGTCGCTTACGCCGCTCTCAGGCGCGCGGCTGACCATTGCCGCGCCGGTCATGGTCCTGCATTTGTCCACGCCCATGTGATCCGCCCTTATTCGCACTCGCTGTCCGACGACGAGCGCCTTTACCGCCCCGACTCCGAACGCCAGGCCGACGCCGCGCGCGATCCGGTCCCGCGCCTGCAGATGTTCCTGCTGCGTGAAGGCATCCTTGACGAAAAAGGCATCAATAAAATCGAGAAGGAAGTCGAAGAGCAGATTCAGGCCGATGCCGACCGCGCGCTCGCAGCCCCGGTGCCGCAGCCGGAAACCATCTACAACTTCGTGTACTCGCCCGACCTCGATCCCACCGCGCCGTCATTCGAAACTCAGCCCGCATTTGCCGCTCCCGAGACCACCGCGGATGGCAAGCGCTCCGGGGCCTCAACGCCCAAAACTATGGCGGACCTCATCAACGCCACGCTGCGCGACGAGATGCGCCGCGATGAACGCGTCATCATTTTCGGGGAAGACGTCGCCGACGCCAGCCGCGAAGAGTATCTCAAGCAGAAGGTGATCAAGGGCAAGGGCGGAGTCTTCAAGCTGACATCTGGCCTGCAAATCGCGTTCGGCTCCGACCGCGTCTTCAATTCTCCGCTAGCCGAAGCCAACATCATCGGCCGCGCCACCGGCATGGCCACGCGTGGATTGAAACCCGTGGTTGAGATCCAGTTCTTCGATTACATCTGGCCGGCGATGATGCAGTTGCGCGACGAACTCCCCATTATCCGCTGGCGGTCGAACAACGCGTTCTCGGCGCCTCTGGTGATCCGGGTCGCGATTGGCGGCTATCTAACGGGCGGCGCGATTTACCACTCGCAGTGCGGCGAGAGCATCTTCACGCATACTCCCGGACTGCGCGTCGTGTTCCCTTCCAACGCGCTCGATGCCGCGGGCCTGCTGCGCACCGCGATCCGCTGCGACGACCCGGTCCTTTTCCTCGAACACAAACGTCTCTACCGCGAAACCTACGGACGCTCGCCCTATCCCGGCCCCGACTACATGGTTCCGTTCGGAAAAGCGAAGGTCGTGCAGCCCGGAACCGACCTCACCGTCATCACCTACGGAGCGGTGGTTCCGCGCGCCCTGCAGGCCGCGCAAAAACTGGAGCGCGAGCATCACGTCAGCGTCGAACTGATCGACCTGCGTTGTTTGAACCCGTTTGATTGGGAGGCGATTGCCGCGTCGGTAAAGAAAACCAACCGCGCGCTGATCGCCTACGAAGATTCGCTGAGCTGGGGATACGGCGCCGAAATTGCCGCTCGCATCGCCGACCAACTCTTCCATCACCTCGATGCCCCAGTGAAGCGAGTCGCAGCCACCGATACCTTCGTCGCTTATCAGCCGATTCTGGAGAATGCCATCCTGCCCCAGTCGAGCGACCTGTTCCGGGCGATGAAGGAGCTGGCGGAATTCTAAGTTCAGCAGTTAGCAGTTAGCTCTTAGCCTTTAGCTCGTTCGCAAAGCCCCGGAGGACAAACTGCTTCGTGTGGGGACGGGCGCCCTCGCCCGTCCAAGCCGAGCGCAGATCGGGAGTCGGCGATGAATTCGCAACATCCCCAACACTGGTAAAGCGGAAATGCCACAGCAGACGCTGTTCACATCAGGGAAAAGGAATGACGTCGAAGATCTTGCCATTGTCGAGCGCAACCGTCCCCGGTTGCCGGGAGCGTACTAATGGCAATGACACCGGCCGCCGTCGCCGAGGCGTCCGCTGCAGCACGATTTCGACGCCGCAAATAATCAGTTCTCTTACGCTTCGCCCTTCCTGAGCAGCCTTGCTCTTCAGTTCGCGGTAAAGCGAATCGGTAATGTCCACGGTAATTCGCATACATACTCAACCCTGATCAATCCTACCTAGCTTTCCACCCGCCAGACTTTCCAAACGTCGCTCCCCACGGCCCGCCGCCAAAACACAGCAGCCCAAACGCAATCGTAGCCAGCGCCAGCGGAAATTCGTATCCGCCATTACCCATCAGCCCGTTCTTAAAATGCACTTTCCAGATGGCGACCGCCATTTCGATGATGAACGCGGCTACGAAGAAGCGCGTAAACAATCCCAGCACAATGGCGATTCCGCCGAAAAATTCCGTTCCAGCGGAAAGGTACGCCATCCACTTAGGAATGCCGAGCGAGCCCACGAAATCCATGTGATGATGAAACCCGCCCCACACCTTGTGATAACCGTGCGCGATCATGATCGCTCCCAAAACAAGCCGCATGACGAGCAGCGCGAAGGGCTGCAGCCGGTTGAGAAAATCCACCCTAGCCTCCAGAACTCATCTCCAGAATAGTGAACGGATAAGGTAACAGAAAGGATGGGTTAAGCGTCAGCTCTTTGGCTCAGTAAACCCAGCTCGAATAAGCGGTGCCATCGATGGCCGTTTGGTCGGAGCCGCTGTGGACGCCCACAATGCCAGGCTGGGTCTGGTCGATGGACTTGAGCGTGTCTTCCTGTTCCAGCACCCAGGTGTCCTTGCTGCCGGTAATATCGTTCGGGACAAACTTGAGGTATCCCGCCGAGACCAGATCATCCAGCGACTGCGGCGCTTTCTGCTTGTCCAGCGTGTACTGATCGATGACTTTATTGAGCGTCGCCAGATTCTGCCTCAGCGTGGCTTCTCGCGCGCGGATGACGCTCTGGTTGTACATCGGCAACGCGATCGACAGCAGGATCAGGATCATGCTGATCACCACCACCATCTCAATCAGCGTGAAACCGCGAGTCCGGTCTTTGGGATTGCGAACTCTGGGATTGCAGAATTTGGCGTTGCGGGCTTTGGACCTGAATTTCATTTACCAATCCTTGTACTTGGTGCCGTCCAAAGCGACTTGGTCCGACTTGCTGAAAACATCGAAAACGTTCTGCCCACCCCAGGAGTCCGAATCTTTATCATCTTGCATGGAGCGCATTCCCCAATCCTGCTTGGTCATGGGATCAACCGGAATCCGGCGGAGAAACTTCAATTTCTTCCCGGCAACATCCACCCCGGTCACCAGCGTGTCGAGATCCGGAGGATATCCTTCGCTCCCCACCTTGATCTGGAACGCGCCACGATCGGCAGCATCTTTGTAGCGATCGATCGCGTCGCGGATCATCCAGAGGTCCTGTCGCAGTTCGTGCTCACGCTCCCGATAAATGGTCATCCTTACCAGCGGAAATGCCGCCCCCACCAGGATAGCCAGGATGGCAGTCGCAACAATCAACTCGATCAGCGTGAAGCCGCGCTGCCGGCGGGCAAACACTGACCTGGTCTTCCGCATCTCTATCGACTGGCTCATGAATTAGTTCTCAGTTCCCGGTTCTCAGTCAAAAGGAACCCGATCTCCACTGAGAACCGAGAACCGGGAACTGAGAACCTTCCTACTGAATCGTAATGGCCGCCTGCGCTCCACTCATCGCAATCGGCTGCATCGCCGGATCCCTTGCTCCGCCTCGAGTGATGGTCAGAGCCGACTGGCCCGGCCCCTTCGCAATGAATGTGAGCGTCACCACCGCGCCCTGGCCCGAAACGCCCCCGGCGCCCGGAGGCCGCGTGGCCGTGACTTGCAACTTGCCAGCCGTAGGATCATCACGATGCACTAACGCCACCGCCTGCCCATCCTGTGACAGGAATCCCCCGTTCGAAACATTGACCACCTGCAACTGGTTCGGGTCGTAGTTAAGTTCCAAGGGCACGGAGTACACGTTCTGCCCGCCGGAAAGCATGACATTCACCGTGAAGGTGGAGCCCTTGGCCTGGGTCAATGTAGCCGGATCAAACAGGAATGTTCCTGCACCGGCGCCAGCCTGATTCTGCGGGCTCAAGTTCTGGCCCGCCTGGCCCTGAGGAGCTGGCGGCTGCGGAGGGGCTACAGGTGCGGACTGGGAAGGTGCGGACTGCGAAGCCGGGGCTGGCGCACTCGCCGGCGATGCCGCTCTGCTGCCGGTATGTCTCAGCGACAGCGCATTGGCCGTGCCTACGTCGATCATGTCGACATTGCCATGGGCAAGGTCAGGCCCACGGATAATGTGCGGTACCAGGACAAACACGATTTCGTTTTCCGAATGCTCGGTGTCTTTCTCCGCAAAGAGGTATTTCAGAAGCGGAATCGACGCCAGGCCCGGGATACCGTTCAGCGCCCTCGTCTGCGTATCCTCCATCATTCCGCCCAGCAGGTTCACTTCGCCATCCTTCAGGCGGATTTCGTGTTCAATCTTGCGCTGTCCGATCACCGGCTGGTCGATGCCGCCGATGCTTACGTGCGAAGTCACCGCCGAGACGTCCATCGTCAACTTCAACGATACCTCCCGCCCCGCATGAACCCGCGGCGTGATGTCGATATTCACGCCCACGTCGAGGTATTGAAACTGAGTGTTCACCAGCGGATTGATACCGACTCCGCCAATACCCGGCTGGAACGATCCCGTCGCCACCGGCACCCGGTCGCCAATTTTCAACGTCGCCTTCTGTCCGTCCAGCGCGCGAATCTGCGGGTTCTGGATGATCTTGGTGTTGCTGTCGCCTAACAATGCAATCGCCGTAGCCGGCGGAATAGTTACCTGGAAGTCGGTGGCGTTCAGGTTGGCGAGCGTATTCAGGTTGATGCCGGAGGTCGATGACGTAGTGCTCGTGGTCGAGGTGGTTGAAGTCGTGCTGGTGGTGCTGTTGTTGATATTGGGCTGCAGTTGCACCGTAACGCTGGTCGGAGGGTTGATTCCAAGCTTGTGTACTTTGTCACGGCTCACCTGCATCACCGCCACTTCGATCAGCACCTCGGGTTTCGCCTTGTCGAGATCGTCCACCAGCTTCTGCGCCAGTGCCATCTGATCCGGCGTGCCCCGCACCACAATCGCTCCTTGCGAGGGCAACTGCTGAATTCGGCTCACTTCGAGGATGGTGCGCATCGCGTTCACTACATCCTGCAATTCGGTAGGCTGGGAAAGGTTGGAAAGATAAAAAGTTTTGATGACGTTTTGTTCCAGCTCTTTCCGCTTCGCAGGATTGTCTTGTGCGACAAAAATCGTGTTGGGCGTCACCGGACGCCAAAAAGTCTTGGTCTCAAACGAAATGATTTCCAAAGCGTCTTCGAGCGTCACACCGTTCAGTTCGATGCGCACCTGGCGCGGCGTGTAGTCGGGATCGAAAAGCACGTTAATGCCGGCTAGTTTGCCCACCGTCTCGTAGATCACGTTGGCTTTCTCCGTGACCTTGAGCGTGATGGGCACGTTCGAGATTGGAGCCAGCTCCACCGGGCCCTGCGCCGATTCCAGCCGTCTGCGCAACGCGGTCCCGCCCGGCGCCGAAGCCTGCGGCTGCGGATTCTCCGCCTCCCGAATCATCTGCTGCGTACGCTTCAGCTCCTGCTGCGCGATGAACGAAGAAGGGTCGGTCTCCAATCCCTTCTGGAATTCCACCAGTGCCTCGTCGAGTTTGCCGGCATCGCGCAGAATCTGCCCGCGATGCACGAGTGCCGAAGCCGCCAGAAAGCGCGTCCGCTCGAAAGCAGTGCGATATCTCAGGTCTTTCGGCTTTAAATTGTAGGCCTGCTTGAAATAGTCGAAGGCCTGCTCGTAGTTCTGCCGCGCCTCGGCATCCTGGCCCTTGTCGTAGAGCGCCTTGGCGGAATCAACAGTTTTGGCGAAATCAGGAAGCCTCAAGCAGAGCAGCAGCAGAACGAACAGAGCCGGACGGATCAGGCGTCTCATCAAGCAGTCCTCATAAAATCTCTCTCGCCGGCGGCGGCACCGGGCAGACTCTTCCGGCCACGATTTAACCAACGACGACTCAACCGACAATGACTCATTCGGCTGGAACTCGTCCCGCCGTCCGTAAAAGCCAACCAGCCGGGTGTCCCAGCGGCCGTCGCGTGCAAAAAGTACCGGAAATTCGGATTATAGCATCGCATGAACTGGCACCCGAAGTGATTGGTACGTCGGTGTTTACACTCATTAGTACCTGTCCCCGAGTGCAGGGTGTCAGGTCCTAGTGTCAGGTCTCAGGGAAGGCAGGGCACCGATCTATTCGAAAGTTGGAATTGTTGCAAGCTCTTCCTGACACCTAACACCTGAGACCTGAGACCTGTTACTTTCTTTTCAGTGCCATGGCCAAGCAGACCACCCACCAGACCCAGCCCAATCGGGAGAAAAATCCTCGCCGCCAGCCCACCGCCTCCGGAGAGAAAGACGCCTCCGTAAACAGGAACGCGAGTCACAACTATTTCTTGCTCGAAAAATTCGAAGCCGGAGTCGTTCTCACCGGAACCGAAGTAAAGTCAGTCCGAACCGGCAAGACCAATCTCAAGGACGCCTACGGCCTCATCAAAGACGGAGAACTCTGGCTCCTCAACTGCCACATCAGCCCTTATGACCATGGCAACTACGCCAATCATACCGCTCTCCGCACCCGCAAGCTTCTGATTCACAAAGAAGAAATTCGCAAGCTCATAGGCAAGACCCAGCAGAAGGGACTCACTCTGATCCCCACCCGCATGTATTTCAAGAACGGCAAAATCAAAGTAGAACTCGCCCTCGCAAAGGGCAAACAACAATGGGACAAGCGCGAGACCGAACGTCGTCGTACCGCCGACAAGGAAGCCCGCGAAGCCATCTCCCGTTCTAGAAAGCAACCGTAGAACTCGTGTGGGGACGGGCTCCTCGCCCGTCCAAGCCGAGCGCAGCTCGGCAGCTTCCGTGGCACCGCAGCTTTTGAACGCCGGGTCCCGAAGCGCTGACAATCATATGCAAATAATTGCGACGACCGGCTTGACATTGGTGATACCCCCTCTTTTCAAGCTCCAGCAAGTGGACTCTGGCGTGCAAATCTATGCAGTTGATCTTGAAGAAACCGGATATACTACGTCAACTCGTAACCTTCCCCGCCACGCCATCACACGGTATATGACTCGGTGCATGACTCGCGCTATGACTTACGCTCTGACAGCACGGTTCGCCGCAGCTTTCTATCTGGCCGCGACATTGTCAGTCCTTTTCTCGCTCTCCGCCCTCGCCCAAGACCAAAGCTCCGTCCGCGTGATCCGCGAACTGAAACACGATGTCTCTGCCCCGCTCACCGAGCTTGATCGGATGACTCCCGCTCAGCCCCACCGTTTCTCGCCTCGCCTGCTGAAAATCCTCCCCACCGCCCCCGCCAGTAACGCGCCTGAGTATGCCGCGCTCGACGTTGCTTTGCAGCAAGCCTCTCTGCCTCCGGTGGCCGCCAACGTGGGCCTGAATATTGACGGCTTGGGTCAGGGACAGTACGGATTTGATCTTGAATTGAGCCCCCCTGATACCAATGGAGCGGTTGGCGCCACGCAGTACGTCCAGTGGGTCAACGCTGAGTTTGCAGTCTTCGACAAAGTCACCGGCGCGCTCGTCGCCGGACCCACCGAAGGCAATGCCCTCTGGGCCGGCTTCGGCGGAGGATGTGAAACAAATAACGACGGCGATCCCATTGTTCAATATGACAAGATGGCCAACCGTTGGATCTTCAGCCAGTTCTCCATCGTCACGCTTCCCTACACGGAATGCGTAGCCGTCTCTACCACCAGCGACGCCACCGGCACCTACAACCGCTATGCGTTTTCTTTCGGCGACACCGATTTTCCGGACTACCCGAAGTTGGGCGTGTGGCCCGATGCATATTACATGTCGTTTAACCTTTTCGCGAACGGCAACAGCTTCATCGGCGCTGACGCCTGCGCCCTCGATCGCAGCGCCATGCTGGCTGGTAATCCCGCATCCATCGTCTGCTTCCAGCAGCCTTCCTCGGTCGCCAGCTTGTTGCCTTCTGACATGGACGGAACCATCCCGCCAGCCGCGGGAGAACCCGCTTTCTTCATGAACTTCGGCACGGGCACAATTCAATTGTGGGCGTTTCACGTAGACTTCACCACACCCGTAAACTCCGCCTTCACCGGCCCCACCGTTCTAACGGTAGCGTCCTTCACCAAACGCTGCTTCCGGTCCTGTGTGCAACAACCCGGAACCACTCAGCGCCTCGACGCTCTCGGCGACCGCCCCATGTACCGCCTCGCCTATCGCCAGTTCCCCAACGGAGTTGAATCTCTGGTCTTCAATCATTCCGTCTCCACGGGAGTTCGCTGGTATGAAGTTCGCAGTCCGAACAGTACGCCTGCCGTGTTCCAGCAGGGCACCTTCGGTCCCGACTCAACCACACGCTGGATGGGCAGCATCGCCATGGATCAATCCGGCGACGTCGCCCTCGGCTACAGCGTCTCCAGCAGTTCCGTCTATCCCTCCATTTACTTCACGGGACGGGTCGCAGCCGATATGCTCGGCAGCATGGAAGGCGAACAATTGATCTTCAGTGGTTCCGGTTCCCAGACCGGAGGCGTGAGCCGCTGGGGCGACTACAGTGCCATGACCGTCGATCCCGTCGACGACTGCACTTTCTGGTACACCCAGGAGTACATTCAGTCCAACGGCAGCTTCAACTGGAACACGCGGATCTCCAATTTAATTTTCCCCAACTGCGGCAACGGCAGCGTCCCCAGCCCGACTGCGGTGCTCTCCGCCACCAAGCTTATCTTCCCCAAGACGCTCATTGGCCAGACCACGTCCCTGATCGTTAGCCTGACTAATACCGGCAACGCTACCCTGAATATTTCCAATGTCGCCACCACTGGCGATTTCGCAGTTCAGTCCAATACCTGTGGTGCTCAGGTCCTCGCCGGCAACAACTGCGCAATCACGGTGGGATTTACGCCGACAGCAAAGAATTCTCGCACTGGCATATTGCAGCTTACTGACAACGCGGCCAACAATCCGCAGAAGGTGACTCTGACTGGGATGGGCATGTCGATCGCGCTCTCGCCGACTGCTCTAAGCTTCGGTCCCGAGCCAGTGGGCCAAACGAGCGCCCCGCAGCCGGTGACCATCTCGAACGTAAGCAATGCCTCTGTGAATCTCACCGGCTTCACTATCGGAGGCATACCCGCCGATTACACCATCTCCAACAACACCAACAACATTTGCGGAAGTTCGCTCGCCGCGGGAACCAACTGCTCGCTCAACGTTTATTTCCATCCCACCAAAAAGGGCACACGCAACGGCAAGCTCAACGTCGCCAACAACGGTGGCGGCACAGCAACCGCAACCCTGACTGGCACCGGACAATGAAGTAAGAAGCCCGCGATCAACTTAAACCCAGGCTGCGCCAGCTAGCGTTGGTCGAGCATATGGATGGTTTCGAGGATCGTGTCGCCTACGATTTCGAGGCTTTTGGGGCTTAGCTTGTCCATTGTGTCTTGGGGACTGTGCCAAAAGACATTGTTGTAGCCGTAATCGAGGTCGATGACGTCGGCGCAGGGAACACCTCGATTGACGAAGGGAACGTGATCATCTTCGATGGGGCCCTGCTGGGCGTAGAAGTGGGACTGGTAGCCTCCGCGCTCGGCAGCGGCATAGATGAGGTCGAGCAGCCACGGAGCGCCTTTGGTATCGCGGACGATGTCGAGGTCGGCATCGCCAATCATGTCCATCACCATTAGCGCTTTGATTTTTTTCAGCGTCCCGTCTTTCTCCCATTTTTCGGCGAGATGGCGGGCACCGTAAACACTATCGGTATTAGTCCATTGCCGTACCGCTTCTTCCCCGTCGGTCCAGACCAGCCAGACACTGTAGCTATCGCGCTTCTTTCCGGCTCCCCCACCACGCAACTGGTTGGCATATTCGAGCAGGATAGCGGTGGAAGATCCGCCATCGTTGGCGCCGACGAATCCGGAGTTGCGCAATGGGTAGACCGTGTCGTAATGGCCGAGGATGACGATGATTCCATCTTTTGTGCCGGGAAATTTAGCAATGATGTTGCGGACGGGAAACTTCCCTTCCACGGTGTCGGCGGTAAAGGCATCGTCTTCAACTTGATCGCCTTTGAGGTGGTCAAGGATGTAGCGTTCGAGTTTTTTGTGATTCTCGCTGCCCATATAGCGCGGGCCAAAGGCCGTAACCTCGCGCGTATATTGGAACGCGCGTTTGGAATCGATGTGCGGGAGCGGGGCGTTGTCGGAAGCGGCGGCTTCAAGCGGAACTGGCTTCGTCGCGGGAGATTCGGATTTTGGGGCTGCAGCGGTGGCGCCAGCGGAGGAGATCCCTTTGGCGCAGGCTATCGTGCTTGCCAGTGCAAGCGTCAGCAGCAACATCAAGAAGATCTTTAACCACAGAGGCCACAGAGGGGCACAGGGGAAGGAAACTTTCGTTGTGGTGGGTCGCTTCATGTTTTCCCTGTGATCCTCCGTGGGCCCTCCGTGTCCTCTGTGGTTAGGAGTTTTTCTCCGCGCGTTTCTTGCGCTGGGAGGGATGCACCGTCCAGGCAATGCCGATGCTCAGGACGTACAAGGCAATCATGGGCGCGGCGAAGATGCACATGTTCAGAATATCGGTCGTGGGCGTGATGATGGCGGCGATGATGAAGATGACAAGAATAGAGTAGCGGAGATTGCGCCACATCCAGCCAGCGGTGACGATGCCCATGAGCGCCAAAAAAAACACCAAAATCGGCATTTCGAAAATTACGCCCAAGCCGACAATGATCGTCAGAAACAGAGAACTGTACTCGCTGAGTGTAATCATCGGCTGGAAGTCTTTGCCGTAGCCAATCAGGAAGACAAGCGCCTGAGGGAGGACGAGCTTGTAGCCGAAGTATCCGCCAGCCAGAAACAGGGCTACGGTCGAAACCATGAAGGGTGTGACGTAGCGCTTCTCGTTGCGGTAGAGGCCGGGCGAAATGAAGCACCAGAGTTGGTAGAGCACGAAGGGCGAGGCGACGAACAAGCCCGCCATAAATCCCACTTTCAGATACAGATTGAAAGGCTCGGTGGGATTGAGGTAAACGAGTTTTGCCGAGAGGCCATTGCTGTGGAGCGCCTCCATGATGGGACGCTGCATGACTTCGTAGATATTCTCGGCGTATCCCCAACAGGCGAAGAAGCCAAGCACCATGGCGATGATGGAATAAATAATTCGCTTGCGAAGTTCCTCGAGATGATCGAGGAAGCCCATGGTTGGCATTTCATCCTTAGCGGATTCGTCGACGGGAGAGGAGGCGGCCGCTTCAGGCATCGGGCGCTACTTTCGGAGCGGGCGAAGGCTCGGGAACGGCGGCCGCTTCGATCACGACGGATTCGGCAGCGGCGGCCTTGACTGCGGCGGCTTCGGCGGCGGCATCTTCTGCTGCATCGAGTCTTTCGGGCGGCGGGGGATTGAAGATGCGGTTGGCCAGCGATCCGAGCGGGGCTTGGAGCGGCGGGAGGATCTGCTGCCGGGAGCTGCCGCCCTGGGTACTATTCTCGAGAGAATTAATTTCGGACTCGATCTGCGAGCGGAATTCGTTGGAAGCGCGCCGGAACTCGCCGAGGAAGCGCGCGACCTGACGTCCGATCTCCGGCATTTTCTTGGGGCCGAAAAGGATCAGCGCCAGAAAAAACAGGAAGATCATCTCGCCTGAGAAGCCAAAATTCATATCTCTATCATAATGCGGGATGGGGGAAACGGGCCACTCGCGAAGTGGGGATGGGGAAGAAAGTTACAAAGCACGGGGAAGAAATTTACATAGCAGAGGACCCACGATCTGCCATAATCGGCAAACAGCAGGTCCTTCGCTTCACTCAGAATGACAAATCTATCGGGGCGACAAATCGAGGATAAATCTAGGTAGCCTGGGCTAGTGCCCTCCGAAGGTGTAGCCGATGGAGAGTCCGAAGCGGGTGATGCGCGCGGAGCTGAAGTTCAAATTATTGTTGACGAGATAGAGTTTCGCCTCGGGACGAACGAAGAAGCCGCCCTTGGGATAGAACTTGATTCCGGCGCCGAAGTCTCCCATAAAGTGTTTGTCGCTCGAGTAGTTAGTGTTGTACCCGTTGCCGCATCCCTGACAGTAGATACGGGTATCGAGCGCGCCGATGCCGGCGACCAGCTCAAGATAAGTGTGGCTCGCGAGTTTGGGCGAGTAAACGGCGTTGGCGTCCAAAAGAAGTGGACGAAACGGAAGCGTGGGGTCGCCACCGTACTTGCCCTGGTTTGCCTTCCAGTAGATTTCGCCCCCGATGCCGAGATTGTGCCAGAAGAGCACGTCGCCGCTAAAGCCGGGATAGGTGCCGCCCGTCAGCGAGACAGGCGCATGACTGCTATCGGCTGAACTAGCCGACGGCGCCGTCAGCGTGCTAACACCGAAAGCAACGTCGATTTTCTGCGCCTGCGCGAAATTCGAGAGCGCTGCCAGTGCAGCGCAGGTAAAAGACAACAGAATGGCTCCACGTAAAGTCTGCTTCAAGCGAAACCTCCGGTAGCAATAGTGGGTTTAATCGCTTGGATGCAGGCTGGAGGCGCGGCGCTGCCGGGCGAGAGGAAGATTTGCAAGAATTTACGGTGGCTGGAAGAGCGCGAATTGTCCGGTGATCAGAAAGCAAGCAAGATTCGCAGGTCGCGAAGATTATTTCCGGTGGGTCCGATAACAACGGTGTCGCCGAGTACATCGAAAAGGGGATATACATTGAAGCTGGAGATCGCGTCCCGCACGGCTTCCACACCACCCGCTCGATCAACGGTACTGCCATCGGCCACGGCTCCCGCGGCAGGACTGTTGCCGTCGATGCCGTCGGTGCCGGCGCTCAGCACGGTAATATCGTCGCCCGGTATTTGTTCGGCGCAGGCCAGAGCGAACTGCTGATTGCGTCCGCCGATGCCTCCGTTGCGGACGGCCACGGTCACCTCGCCGCCGGAGATCAAACAGACGCGGGAAACTTTGCTACGCAGTTCGCGCAGGCGGTTAAGTAAGTAGGCGGCCGCTTTGTCATAGGGCCAGTCGTCGCAGGAGTTATCGACTTCGACGGCGAAACCCGCGCGGGTGGCGGCTGCGGCAGCTTCATCGACGGCAACTTTGTTCGAGAGCACGGTCCACCACCGCGCGCGGACGAAAGCGGCGTCGTCGGACTTAGGCGTCTCGTCGAGCGCATGCTGACGAAAGAGATCGGCAACGGAACTGGGGAATTGATCGATGAGACTGTATTTGGCGGCGATGCGCTCGCAGTCATGGATGGAAGTGGAATCGGGCATGGTGGGGCCGGAGGCGAGCGCGTCGGGCGTATTGTCGGGCACGTCGGAGACGAGAATTGAAACCTGCTGCGCAGGATAGGCTGCCTGGGCGAGGCGGCCGCCCTTGACCGCGGAAAGATGTTTGCGGATGGCGTTGATCTCGGCGATGGGCGCTCCCGAGTGGACGAGCGTCTGGTAAGTGGCAGCGAGGTCGGCCAGCGAGATTTCGTCGTCAACTGGCTTTTCGACGATGGAGGAGCCGCCGCCGGAGATCATAAAGATGACGAGCGCAGCGGAGTCGAGGGCGGTCAGCGATTTGAGGATGGCGTTGGCGGCGAGGATGGATTCGGCGGTCGGCGTGGGATGTCCACCGCGAAAATACCGGAAGCCGCGAACTTGGCTTTCCGGTTCGACCGACGATGCAACGATGCCTTCGAAGTTGCTGCCGAGTTGAGCTTCGAGAGCGGCGGCCATGGTGTGCGCTGCTTTTCCTATGGAGACGACGAACACACGATTGTAGGTATCGAGATCGTACAGATCGTCGCCGACGCGCAGCGCGCGGCGCTCGCAGTGCACGTTGCGGGCGAAGGCGCTTTCGATGGAGGCGTTCTTGAGGGCCGAGGTGAAGATCTCGCGGCCGACTTCGCGCATGCGGCGAAATTGTTGGTCGCGCTCGTGAGAGATCGCGGGCATGGAGGGGATTATAGGGTCGTTAGTCGTTAATCGTTAGTCGTTAATCGTTAGTCGTCTGCTGTTCGCCGTTTGCCGTCCGTTCTTCGTTCGCCGTTTAGTCGCTGGTGGCTTTCGCCAGTACGGTCTCGCGCAACCAGTCTTCGATCGCCACTCGCATCTCCTTGAGTCTTCCTTCGAAGAAGTGATCTCCGGCTTCGATGCGGACCAACTTCTTGGGATCGGCGAAGGTGTTGACGAGCGCTTCGAGTTTTCCGGCGGGGCCGAACTGATCGCGCGAGCCGCTGACGAAGAGTTTGGGCTTGGTGCAAGTGCGCAGAAATTCGAAATCGTAGACGCGGCCTTCGATGGGGACTGCGGGCAAACCGAGGGCGATGAGCGCACGGACACGATCGTCCGAATAGGCGGCGCGCGATCCGACGGCGGCTCCAAAGGAAAAACCGGCGAAGATGATGGGCAGCGTGAACTCGTGTTCGAGCCAGTCGAGGGCTGCGCGCACGTCTTCGACTTCGCCGATGCCGCTGGCGTGCTCGCCTTCGCTCAGTCCGGTTCCGCGGAAGTTGAAGCGGAGCACGGGGAATCCGAAGCTGTTGAGCGCCTTCATGGCGTGGAACACGACTTTGTTGTGGAGCGTTCCACCATAGAGCGGATGCGGATGGCAGACCACAGCGGCGTGCGTCGCATTGGGTGATCCGGCGTTGAGGAGCGCTTCCAGGCGTCCGGCGGGGCCGGAAAGGAACAGGGAGCGAATGCTGGAGGTTTCGGGCGGCACGGAATCAGAGTACAACAGTGCGCTCGTGGAGCGACGGGCGTGCTCGCCCGTCCCAGCATAACGGGTGGCCGGGCGGGGGCGCTCGGCGCTCCACCGGCAATTCGGGGCTATCCACGAATCGCGATGGGCTGTTACGCTTTTTCTGCATGGACCTGTTTGCGCTCGCCCGCCGCCTGATCGACATCGAATCCATCACTCCAAATGAAAGTGCCGTGGGAGATTTCCTTTGCGACGAACTGCAGCGGCGCGGGTTGGAAGCTCGGAAAATGCCGGTCGAGGGCGCGCGCGCGAACGTGCTGGCCACGTGGCCGGGGCATGCTCGTCCGGAGCTTGTTTTCTCCACGCACATGGATACCGTACCGCCGTTCATCACCTCGTCAGAAAACGAAGGGCGCATTTACGGGCGCGGCGCGTGCGACGCGAAGGGGATTATTGCAGCACAGATTCTGGCGGCGGAGAAGCTGCGCCGGGCAGGCGTTTTCGCCGCGCTGCTTTTTTTGGTGGGTGAGGAGCGCGACTCGATTGGCGCGAAGGCGGCCAACCAGCAGCCGATAGGCGCGCGCTTCATGATCAACGGCGAGCCGACCGAAAACAAGCTGGCGCTTGCGAGCAAGGGTGCGCTGCATGTCGAGCTGGTGGCCCACGGAAAGATGGCGCACTCGGCGTATCCGGAGCTGGGCGAGTCGGCAATCGACAAGCTGGTCGAAGCGCTGCATCGGCTGCATGCGATGAAACTTCCGGAAGATGCGGAGGTGGGCGCTTGCACAAAGAACGTAGGATCAATTCAAGGCGGGCGCGCTCCGAACGTAATTTCCGATTTCGCCAAGGCTGATCTTTTCTATCGCCTTGTAGGCCCGGCGGACGCGCTGCGCCGCGAGATTACGGAGGCCGTCGGCGAGCTGGCGGAGGTTCGCTTCACACGCGAGACTCCGTTCCTGCGGCTGCGGACGCTGGACGGTCTACCAACAATGGTCGCCGCTTTCACGACCGATATCCCGTCGATGCCGAATTGGGGCGAGCCGCTGCTGCTGGGTCCAGGCTCGATTCATGTGGCGCACACGGAGGGCGAGTTTGTGGAGAAGAAGCAGATACTGGAAGCCGTAGAGATTTATTGTTCGATGGCGAAGAGGCTGAGTTCCTAGCCTTTGGCCGGTTTCAACTTCGCATCCCCGGCGACAGTTTGGCCATCTACTTGGAGTAGTGTTTTCGGGTAATCTTAGTTGGGGAGATCTTCAACTAAGGTGATCTCTCGCGCCCACCGATGGCCTCCAATCAGGAAGAAGAAGTATTAGGCAAAGCGTACGACGGCCGGCTGATGCGGCGGCTGCTTACGTACCTGCGTCCGTACAAGTGGCACGTCGCGGTGGCACTGGCGGCGATCATCCTGAAATCGGTGTTGGACGTGCTCGGCCCATACCTCACCAAGATCGCCATCGATAAATACCTGGCGAAATCCCCCAATTCGCATTCCTGGATTGGCGACCGGCTGAGCAACGCTCCGCTGAACGGCATCGCGGAGATTGGCGGGCTTTACGTCGGGATTCTGATCTTCACTTTCACGCTTGAGTTCATCCAGACATATCTCATGCAGTGGACCGGGCAGAAAGTGATGTTCGATCTGCGGAGGCAGATTTTCCGCCACCTGCAATTCATGCACGTCGGATTTTTCGACAAACATCCGGTGGGCCGGCTGGTTACGCGCGTGACCACCGACGTCGACGCTCTGAATGAAATGTTCACGGCGGGCGTGGTCTCCATTTTTGAAGATGTCTTCGTGCTGGCCGGCATTATCGCGATCATGATGAGGATGAACTGGAAGCTGGCGCTGATCACCTTCGCCGTGCTTCCGCTGATCGTGTACGCAACCCTGATTTTTCGCGACAAGGTGCGCGATTCCTACCGGCGCATCCGCACCGCGATCGCCCGGATCAATTCTTTTTTGCAGGAAGCGGTCTCCGGGATGCTGGTGTTGCAGCTTTTCAACCGCGAAAAGCGCGCCTTCAATAAATTTTCCGACATCAACGCCTCGCACATGGAGGCGTTTAAAGACGCCATCATGGCGTACTCGGTGTATTACCCCGTCGTCGAAATATTGTCGGCGATTGCCATCGCCAGCATCATCTGGTTCGGGGGAAACGACGTGATCCGTGGCGTGGCGACGCTCGGCGTGCTGGTCGCGTTCATGCAGTACGCGCAGCGCTTCTTCCGTCCGATTCAGGATCTGAGCGAGAAGTACAACATCCTGCAGTCGGCGATGGCGGCGGGGGAGCGCGTGTTCAAGCTGCTGGATACGAAGATTGAAGTGACGTCGCCGGCCATTACGAAACGGCCGCAGGGGCCGGGGCGGATTGAATTTGATCATGTGTGGTTCGCGTACAACGTTGGTGGAGAGCCGGACTGGGTTTTGCGCGACGTTAACTTTGGGCTTGAACCGGGAGAGACTGTTGCCGTTGTCGGCCACACCGGGGCGGGCAAGACTACTCTGATCTCGCTGCTGATGCGCTTCTACGACGTCCAGCGCGGAGCGATTCGCATCGACGGCGTGGATATCAAGGAGATGAGTCTCGACGAGCTGCGCGGCCGTTTCGGCGTCGTCTTGCAGGATCCGTTTCTATTCAGTGGCACGGTCGAGGGCAACATCCGGCTGGGGACGGCGCGCATTCAAGACGCGGATGTTGAACAGGCGGCGGAGGACGTCAACCTCGCCGACTTTATCCGAACACTGCCGGGAGGATTCAAGGAAGAAGTGCGCGAACGCGGCTCGACGCTTTCGACCGGACAGAAACAGTTGATCAGTTTCGCGCGGGCGCTGGCGCATAATCCGAAGATTCTGATTCTTGATGAGGCGACTTCGAGCGTGGATACGGAGACCGAGTTCCGGGTGCGCGATGCACTTAACCGCATGGTAGAAGGGCGAACGTCGCTGATCATCGCGCACCGGCTCTCGACCATCCAGCGCGCCGACAAGATTATCGTGATGCACAAAGGCCAGGTCCGCGAAATGGGATCGCACCAGCAGCTGCTGGCCCAGCGCGGGATTTATTACAAGCTCTATCAGTTGCAATATAAGGATCAGGAACTGCCGGCGGGGGACCCGTCGGTCACGGCGAACGCCGACGACTAAACGCTCTGCTCAACACTGCTCCATCTAGCTCGTTACAATGTGTCCCGTGCAAATTCTGATCTCGGCCGGTGAAGCCTCGGGCGAAATGTATGGCGCGCAACTGATCGAATCGCTGCGGCGGGCTGCGGAGATTCGCTCCGCTGGACAGCCGGGGGCGGCTGTCCCTACGCAAGCTGCCCGGTTGGACGGGCGAGTCGCCCGTCCCCACACGAGCATTGAATTTTTTGGCGCGGGCGGGGACCGCATGCGTGCTGCGGGATGCGAAATCGTTGTCGACGCTAAAGATCTTGCAGTCGTCGGCATCACTGAGATTCTTAGCCATCTGCCGAAGATTCTTGGGCTCTATCGGAAATTGATTCGTGCGGCGGATGAGAAGAGGCCGGCGATTGCCGTCGTTATCGACTCTCCCGCCTTCAACTGGCGCGTTGCCCGCCAGATGAAGAAGCGCGGCATCCCGGTGGTGTATTACGTCGCGCCGCAATTCTGGGCGTGGCGCCAGGGACGCGCCCGTCTGCTGCGTAAATACATTGACAAGGCGCTGGTTATTTTTCCCTTCGAAGAAAAGTTCTATCGCGATCGTGGAGTTGATGCGACGTTTGTCGGTCATCCGCTGGCCGATCTGCCCGTGCCTGAAATTACTCGCGAGGCATATGCGGCCGCGCATCAGATCGACGCCTCGAAGCTCTGGATCACGCTGATGCCGGGCAGTCGCCGGAAAGAAGTGCGCATGAACCTGCCGACGATCCTTGACGCGGCGGATCGCTTGGGCAGCGGTTATGAATTTCTGCTGCCGGTGGCGCGCACGCTTGACTCGTCGTTTCTTACGAAATTGATCGCGGCGCCGACAGAGACGCGGCAAGCCGCGTCTCTACAGAGGAATATTCACTTGGTCCCTGAGGCGCTGCCTGCTTTGCTTCACTCGCGCGCCGGAATCGTTGCCAGCGGCACGGCCACCGTCGAAGCCGCGCTCATGGGCACTCCCTTTGTTATGGTGTACCGCGTATCTCCGCTGACCTACGCGCTGGGCAAGCCGCGCGTGAAGGTTCCTTATTTTGCCATGGTCAATCTGATTGCGGAGGAGGAGATCGTCCCAGAACTGGTGCAGCACAAGTTCACGTCGGAGAACGTCGTCAGGGAGCTGAACAAAATTATCCCCGACGGTGAGCCGCGGACTCGCATGATCGAGCGCCTGGCGGCGGTGAAGGCACGGCTTCAAGGGAGCGGCAGCGGCGTGCATCCTTCGGAAACAGCGGCGGAGATCATTTTGAAAATGATCGGATAAGCCTGCGGTATCGCTAAAACGATACCCAGATACGAATCTATGGTACTTGACACTCAGCCACGGGGCATGACGGAGCCTGGGTTCGGATGCTGCCAACGCCGTTTTTGATGTGGATAGCCATCATTGCCGCAGGATATGCCCACCAAAGTCTTCGGATGACCTCGTCGCCAGGAAGCCAGGAGTGGGGCTTCTTGAGTTCGTAAGCCACGAGCAATTCTGCCGCGTAGATCGCCGCGCCCTTAGCGACCAGGTGCGGGTTCGCAGGAACGCTGGTGACCCAGGGAGCGCCGGCTGCGAACTCATGGTCCAGCACCAGCTTGTGCGTCGTAAAACGCAGACTCTCAGCGCCCCCAAGCGCTGCCATGACGGCGATAAACTTCTTGTCCATTACTTTGACGTTGACTTTGACCTCGGCTCTTTGCGGGACAGGTGCGTCTGGAAGCGAGATGGGCGAGGCAGAAGTGGCCGTGGAAGCGGTAGTCGAGTTGATTTCATCGCCCACTTCGCGGAGCATTTCTTCGCGGGGCAGCGGGCTTTCGGCCAAGGCATGGGCGACGATTAGAAGGACTGCCAGAAGCGTGAAAACGAGCAAGCGAGCGATTTGCAGATGAATCCTCTTGGCTAGTCGTCGCGAAGCCCGGTTGCCCTGAGGAGAGCGAAAGACCGTTATGTGGCTGTGCGAATCGAGATGTTGTCAGCCCTATGGTGCAACCGCTGCGCCAACTCTGCGGCAATCGAAAGGAACTGGCTTTTCAATGAGGTAGGGGTTGTATTCCCGAATTGGGACGCATGACCGCGCTGGCATGCGCAGGAACTTTGACTAGTTGAACTTTTATTTTTCCGTCGCGTGCGGAACCGCCTAACCCAGCAATCGCGTCGCTAGGCCCCGCAGGAACACCCAGGAAGGCAACCGATCCATGCCGCCGCATCTACTTTTCAGGAGATCGTCTTCTCCTGGCGCGGCAAAAAGAATATACGCCGTAAGTCCCCAGCGTGCCCAGAAGCATCTGGATGGGGAATACTGCGCTCACTACCCGTGAGCGCGACTGCTTTTCTGTCAAATCGGAGGCGCCACCGGGATGTCGCTCCTGCCGCAATGCACCGCGGATGCGTGGGCTCTGCCGGCGCGGGTGACGTTTCGGCGACAAAATGTTGACTAAACAAATTTCGCTAACCCTTGTCCTCACAGCATCTTTTGCGGGAAAATTAACATCTTAGAATTTGTAGCCCTCCCAGGAGACTCTACTTGAAGCTTTGCCACTCTCAATCAGCGCGCCGGGCGCTCGGTTTAATTGTTGCCTTTTTTCTTGGCTTGTCTCTTGCCTCGGTGGCGAATCAGCTGGCGATGGCGGCCGAAAAGCCGCGGATGCGCGTGGACGATTACCAGATCGACGTCGAACTCCTGCCGCAGAGTCACAAACTCACCGCGCGCGCCACGGTAAAGGTCACGGCGCTCGATGACCTCAGCGTGGCCACGTTTCAGTTGAACAACGGGCTGCGCATAACGAAGCTCACGGACGCGAGCAATAAGCCTCTCACTCCCGAGCGCAACACGCAGGATTCGACCGTGCGCTTCGCGCTCAACAGCGGCCTCGCAAAGAATGCGAGCAGCACGTTCAACTTCGAATACGACGGCACGCTCGAAAGCGCCGACGACAGCCCGGTTCAGGGATTGAAACTCGCCTATGTCGGCCCGGATACCAGCTACCTGCTTTATTCAGGATTGTGGTTTCCGGTCGCAGGATACGGCGTCAACCGCTTTACTTCGACCATCAGCGTTACCGTTCCTGCGCATATGGTGGTAATCGGGAGTGGGAAGGAATCGTATGGGGCGGCGGCAGCAAAAAAGGCCGCGACCGCGATGGCGAACTCCAAGACCTTCACCTTCACGTCGGAAAAGCCGAGTTTTCCGGGCATGATCGTTGCCGGCACCTTCCAGGAATTCAAGAGCGATGAAGCTGGCATCGACCTGCACGTCTTCTTCAAGCCGAATCACCAGAATCTCGGCACGGAGTACGCATCGACGGCGATCAAGGCGTTCACCTACTTCGTCACGCAGTATGGCAACGCACCCTCGACGCGGTTAAAAATCGTTGAAATCCCGGATGACACGGTGCCTACGGCATGGGCGCCTGAAATCGCAGCGCTCTCGGGCCGCGCGATCACGGAGAAGACCAACTACCGGTTGCTGGCCAATACGATTGCGCATCAGTGGTGGGGCGTCTCTGTGAGTCCGGCATCGAAAGACGACTGGTGGATCAGCGACGGCTTCTCGCGCTACTCTGAAGCGCGCTACGTGGAGAGCGCGGCGGGCGAAGCGGGGCTCGAGGAAATGGTGAAGGACATGTCGGTGGGCGCGCTCGCTTACGACAGCGTGCCGCTTTCGAGCGCCGCCAAGCTGGACTATTTTTCTCCTGAATTTCAGTCACTTGTAACCGACAAAGGCGCGATGATCCTGCACATGCTGCGCTGGGTTGTCGGCGAGCCCAAGTTTCTGAAGCTCATGCGCGACTTCGCCACCAAGTATGCGGGGAAGTCCGCCACCACCGACGATTTCCGCGAGGTCAGCGAGCATGTGTTTGGCCAAAAACTTACCTGGTTTTACTCGCAGTGGCTTGATTCTACCAGCGCCCCAGAGTTCAAGGCCAAGTACACCGTCTACCGGTTGGGCACCAACAAAGGCTTTCGAATTGTCGGCGCGATCACGCAGGATCTTGATCTGTTCCGTATGCCGGTAAATTTGAGAATCGACACCGATGGAAGAACGGAAGAAAAACGCATCGAGGTGGTAGGGACCGATTCCCCATTTTCGGTGGAGACCTTTGGCCGCCCGCGACGGATCACGATTGACCCGGGAAACCGCGTGCTGACCAACTCCACCGACATCAAGCTGCGGTCCTCCATCGTGCGCGGACAGGGCCTGACCCAGCAAGGCGATCTGGCGGGCGCTCTGGGCGAGTTCAACAAAGCGCTCGAAGTCAACAAGAACAGTTCGCTGGCGCACTACCGGATCGCCGAGGTGTTTTTCTTGCAGAAGAATTATCAGGCGTCGGCGAACGCCTACCGCGAATCGCTGAATGGCGACGGCGAGCCGCGCTGGACCGAGGTTTGGAGCCACCTGCAATTGGGCAAGATTTTCGACACAACCGGCCAGCGTGAACGCGCCGTCAACGAATACCGCCAGGCGATTCAGACTAACGACAATACTCAGGGTGCGCTCGAGGAATCCCGCCGATACATGCAAAAGCCTTACGAGCGGGAAAAAGGAAGCTAAGCGCGAAAAAATGCGGCCCGTACCACCAGGCGAATGGCGGTACGAGCCAGGAAGGAACGATTCAGAGGATAGAGCAGATTCTTCAGGAATGTCAAGTAAGTCTATAGACTTTATTTTAAGTTTCCTCGGGCCCGTCTGATAGCCCACACAACCTAAACCTTGACCCCGTCAAACCCTTTGCGCCGCTGCTCGCTGTAGCGGTGCAAAGCATCCTCGATGATGGGATACGCTTTGGTTGCCGCCTGGATTTCGTCCACCTCGACCGACTTGCCCTCCAGTTGTTTGTAGTCCTGAAAGAAGCGGCGCAGCATGATCAACCGGTGCGGCGGCATTTCTGCCGCCTCGCGGTAGGCGTTGAACTCCGGATCTTCGGTGGCGATGGCGATGATCTTGTGATCTTTCTTCCCCGAGTCGATCATGGTCATAAGCCCGATCGCCCGCGCGTGGATGATGGTCAGCGGCACGACGGGCTCCTGGCACAGCACCAGCACATCAAGCGGGTCGTCGTCTTCGGCCAGGGTCTGCGGAATGAAGCCATAGTTCGCGGGATAATAAACCGCCGAGTACAAGATGCGGTCGAGCTTGATCAAGCCGCTGGTCTTGTCCAGTTCGTATTTCACCCTCGAGCCGAAAGGAATCTCGATGACGGTATTGAACTCCTGCGGCAGCTTGCTGCCAGGAGTTACATCGTGCCAGGGATGGATCATGGAATCAGGCCTGCCTCTGTGAGTTCGAATATGCAGAAAAGATTGTAAATGCACAGGTTGACTGTGTGGCGCGGGCGCCCCCGCCCGCGAACTCGTGCATCTTGACCCGCACACAGCCAGCGCGTAGAGTTTTCACTCAGGAGCAATATTCTCGATGTCCAGCGAAACAAGGTCCCGCGAAGCCGCCAAGTATCTGAAATTCGGTTCCGTCACCCTGCTGATTCTCGTCTCGCTCGGCTATCTTGCCTACACGGGCGTGCAGGACAGCAAAAGCTACTACGTCACCATAAAAGAATTGAACGCCATGGGGAACGAGGCGCACTCCAAGCGTCTTCGAGTAGCGGGAAACGTAGTCCCAGGCTCGATCAAGCGCTCTGGAACCCGCGTCGATTTCATGCTGAAGGAAAATGATCTGACGCTGCCCGTTTCGTATACCGGAACCGAAGCTCCGCCCGACACTTTTAAAGACGACTCGCAAGCCTTGGCCGACGGTAGTTTCGGGCGTGATGGCATTTTCCACGCCAAGCAACTGCAGGCCAAGTGCGCGTCAAAGTATGCGCCCCAGCCTGGTCAGCCCGGAGCCGCTCCAACCGCTGAGCCCGGCAAGAGCATGTCGCAGAATCAGAGTTCCGGATCGAGTAGGATGTCGAACTAACTCGCCTTCCTTATTCCTTTGACTGACGCCACGCCCGCCTCCGTCCCCGTCATCACTATCACGAATCTGATCAAGCAGTTTGGCCGTTTTGCTGCCCTGCGGGGCATAACTGAGGAATTTCCCGGCGGGAAACTCTACGCCATTCTCGGCGACAACGGCGCCGGCAAAACCACGCTGCTGCGCACTCTCGCAGGGCTCAGCCAGCCCTCGAGCGGCTCAGTCGCGATCCTCGGGGCCAAGAAGTTCAATGACATCTGCCGGCAGGTGGGTTACATGGCGCACCCTTCCCTGCTCTATGACGAGATGAGCGGGATGGAGAACCTGCAATACTTTGCCCGGCTCTACGGAAGCACCGGCAGCACGCGCTGCGCGGAGGTTATCCGCTCGGTCGGTCTTGATCCCGATCTCGTCCGCCCCGTCGGCCAGTATTCGCAAGGCATGCGGCAGCGAATGTCGTTGGCGCGGGCTTTACTGAACGACCCCAAAATCCTTCTGCTCGATGAGCCCTTCTCGAATGTGGACGTTCATTCCGCGACGGAGATGGTTCAGTTGCTGGCCCGTACGCGCGACCGTGGCACAACCGTCTTCGTCGTCACTCACCAGGCGTCGTTGCTTGAGCACGCGGCCGACGAGTTCGTCTGGATGGAATTCGGCCAGATTGTCGGGCGCACGAGGGAACTGAAACGGTCGGAGAGCTCGACTACGAGTTCGGGAGAAAGCGCGGAGGAAAATGCAATATGACCGCGCCCACCGGCATCACCCGCGCCACGCTGCTCAAAGACCTCCGCCTCGAGTGGAGGTCGAAAGATGCCATCAACTCCATGCTGTTTTTTTCTCTGCTGGTGGTGGTCGTATTTAGTTTTTCGTTTGATCCGAGCGCCGAAGAATCACGCCAGATCGCCGGCGGCCTCGTCTGGGTCGCATTCCTGTTCGCGGCGGTGGTGGCGCTCAACCAGACCTGGGCGCGAGAGATTCGCAATCAGGTGCTCGACGCCTATCGCGTCTCGCCCGCTCCGGCCAACTCGCTCTTTCTCGCCAAGGCGCTCGGCAACTTCATCTTCGTCATCGTGCTGGAAGCGCTAATGACTCCCCTCTTCATCGTGTTCTATCAACTGCGGTCGCTCGGACCCGTATGGCAGTTGCTGGTAGTTGCGCTACTGGGAACCTGGGCCCTGGTCGTAAACGGGACGTTCTTTGCTGCAATGTCGTTGCGTACCCGCAGCCGCGAGATCATGCTGCCGCTGTTGCTGTTCCCAATCTCGATCCCGGCCATCCTTGCGATGGTCCAGGCGACAACTTCGATCCTGACCGGCGAAGGCGCACGTGTCTGGATGGCGTTGCTGGTAAGCTACGATCTGGTGTTTACTACGGGCTGTCTCCTCCTGTTCGAAACGGTGTTGAACGCAGAATGAAAAAGAATTGGGCCATTGAATCATTGAGACATTGAATCATTTAGGAACATCAAGCCCTATCGATTCGTTAAGCCGTCGAGCTTTTCAATGATTCAATCGCTCAATGATTCAATGACTAAATGAACCGCGCCTTCCCCATCCTCGGCGTGCTGACCGCGATCCTGCTGAGCTACGCGTTGTACATGGCGCTGATCGGCGCTCCCACCGAACAGACCATGGGCGACGTGCAGCGGATTTTCTACTACCACGTGCCCTCGGCATGGACCGCGTTCACCTTGTTCCTTATCAATTTCGTGGCATCCATTTTGTACCTCATTCGGCGGAAACCTGGGGCTGACATCGTCGCGCTGGTCAGCGCTGAAGTCGGCGTCGTTTTCTGCACCGTCGTGCTGGTCACGGGCCCGATCTGGGCGCGTCCGGTCTGGGGCATCTGGTGGGCCCCGGGAGATATCCGCCTGACGTCGACCCTGGTCTTGTGGCTGATCTATGTAAGCTACCTCGTGCTCCGCCGCTTCTCCTCCAGCGGACAGACACCCACGCTGGCCGCCGCCCTGGCGGTTCTCGGCGCACTGTGCGTGCCCTTTGTCTACTTCTCGATCTGGTTCTTCCGCACCCAGCACCCGCAGCCGGTGATGGGCGGAGGCGGGTCCATTGATCCGCGGATGCTGCACGTGCTGCTCATCAATTGGCTGGCCTTTTCCTGCTTTGCTTTTCTGGTTTGCTGGTCGCGCTATCGATTGGAGAGTCTGCAGCGCGAAGTCGACCAGGCCCATGCACTGGAATCGCTGATGGACCTCCGCGGGAGCGCACGATGAGAAACGGTTACCTTTTTGCCGCCTATGCCGCCACCTGGATCATCCACATTGTGTATTTGGGAACGATTGTGTCGCGCTATTCGCGCCTGAAGCGGGAGATCGAAGACCTGAAAAAGCCAGGCGTCAGGTCATAAGAACAGGTCAGGTCTCAGGTGTCAGGTGTCAGGTGTCAGGTCTGAGGCTCACGCAGTGGATTTCATGGCCAAGTCTTTCCTGAGACCTGAGACCTAAAACCTGAGACCTTCTTTACAACCATTTACCCCTCACTCCGCTTCTCACTATGCGGCCCATGCTGTCTGCCCCGCTTGACAGCGTATCTGTTGAATGTAAAAGTATTTGTTTGGTTCAATTCCAGTATTCTGGTGACAGGTACGCATCCGCTTCTTAAGGGCGTCGAGCGGCAGCGGTGTTTGTGTGCCATTCTTGGTCTCACCCCACGAAATTGGGAAATCGGAGGAGCTTCGTGAATTGGAATTACCCTGTGTCGGTAGGAGGATCGGTGAGACGTTCGGCTTCAGAAAAAGAAAATACAGGAAATAAGATGAAGGCTGCTTTCCTGGCAGCGGCAGTGCTCGCAATCGCGGGCGTCGCGTTCTATTTTTCGACTACCGTACATGCCGGCAAAGCCAGCGGGCCCGGATCTGCCGAGCTAAAGCCGGCCGCCCATAACGCCCTTCCGTCGAAATCCCTGTCGCTGCCGCTGTTCTTCGAGCCGAACCAGGGTCAGACCGCTCCTCAGGTCAAGTTCCTTGCCCGCGGCGCCGGCTACGGCTTGTTCCTGACCGCCGACGAAGCGGTGCTGCAACTTCAGCCTTCGGCCGTCAGCACTCAGCACTCAGCCGTCAGCTCTCAACGTGGACCCGGTGCGGTGATTCGGATGCACCTTGACGGCGCGAACTCTTCGGCCCGCGTTTCGGGCGCCTCGCCTCTGCCGGGCAAGAGCAGCTATTTCATCGGCAACGATCCCTCCAAGTGGCGCCGCGACATTCCTCAGTTTGCCCGCGTCCAGTATGAGGCGGTTTATCCCGGCGTCAACCTCGTTTACTACGGCGATCGGGGACAACTCGAATATGACTTCCGCGTCGCTCCAGCCGCCGACCCGAGCCAGATTGCGCTCAGCTTCAAAGGCGCTTCCGCCCGTATTGATTCGGGCGACCTGCTTCTAGCGACCGACCAAGGAGATGTACGCTTCCACGCTCCGCGCGTTTACCAGCAGGACGGAAAAATTCAAAGGCCGGTCGCAGGAAGCTTCCGCCAACTCGCCGACAACAAAATTGGCTTCGCCATCGGAGACTACGACCACAGCCGCGAACTCGTCATCGACCCCGTCCTCAGCTATTCAACCTACCTCGGCGGCAGCAAGACCGAGGCTCAGGTGAAAATTGCAGTTGATTCCGGCGCACAAGACATTTATGTGGCGGGCGCAACCAACTCACCGGACTTCCCGGTTACGGACGGCTCCTCTTTGAATCCTGCCCCGGGCGCCCAGAACATATTTATTTCCAAAATCAATCCGACACTGGCCGGCACGGCGCAGCTGGTCTATTCCATCTACCTGGGCGGCTCGGGAACTGACAGCCTGTCGGGAATCGCGGTCGATGCAGCTTTCAGCATCTACGTCGCAGGTTCGACCACTTCTTCCGATTTCCCCACTACTCCCAATGCCTTTCAACAAAAGCCCCAGACCGGCTCCCATGGGTTCCTCACTAAAATTAGCCTTGGCCTCAACGCTACTTATGCTCCCGCTTATTCCACTTATCTCGCCGGCAATGGTGTTGATCACGTGACCGGACTGGCCATCGACAGCAGCCAGCTGAATGCCTACGTCACCGGCGACACCACTTCCACCAACCCGGCCAGCGACGGATTCCCTGCGAACCCCAACGCCTTTCAACCCTGTCCTTTCGGGCCGGTTCAATCGAATGGGACGTGCCCGGTTGCGAGCGGCCCGCCCCAGTTCTTCGCCAGCAAGATCAACACCGGAGGCAGTGGCTCCCTGAGCATGCTCTACTCCACCTACTTCGGTGGTGGAAATCCCGCTGGCGCAACGGCGGTTGGCGGGGGCATTGCCGTGGACCCTTCCACGAACAATACGCCCAACATGTACATCACCGGCACGACCAACATGCTGCCCACGGTTGGCGGGAACGGCGAAGCAAAGTTCCCCCTTTTCAATGCGCAACAGTCCTGCCTCAACGAAGCCAGCAACCACGGAACTTGTACCGGGGCCCACGGGACAACGAATACGGACGCTTTCGTCGCCAAGATCAACCCGAACCAACCAGGCTCCAATCCCGTCTACTCCACTTACGTGGGCGGCGGCGGTTCCGATGTCGCCCGCGCCATCGCCGTGGACACCTCCGGCATCGCCTACATCACCGGCTCGACCAACTCCACTGATTGGGTTTGTACAAACAGTTGCGCGTCTAGCTTTCAGGGCGCTTACGGTGGGGGAGCCACCGACGCCTTCATCGTCAAGATCGGCAACCTGACCGGATCGATATATCCGCTCGATTACTTCACTTATCTTGGCGGCAACGGCGACGACGTCGGTAATGACATCAAAGTGGATTCGACCCAGGGAGCGCACGTCGTCGGGTCAACCACCTCCACCAACTTCCCCACCACCATCAATACGCTCCAATCGACTCCCGGCGGTGGAGGGGACGCTTTCGTCGCGTCCATCGGAACCACATTGTTGGGAGTGGGCAACGGCGACTTGTCAACCTACCTGGGCGGCAACGAGTTGGATCAGGGCACTGGAATCGACATCGACATCTTCGGCGCGACGTATGTGGCCGGCAACACCCTGTCGTCAAATTTTCCCACTGAGAATCCATACCCGAATTTGACCGGCGGCGGGCAGGATGCATTCGTCACCAAGATCGGGGCCTCCAGCACACTTGTGTTCTCAAACCCTAGCACCAGTCCAGCGCCCAACCCAGTCGCGGCCGGAACCCAGGTTGCATTTACCTTCGACATTCTCAATCAAGGACCAGACAACGCATCCAACGTGACCTTCCTCGCCATAGTGCCAATCGGGGGACTAGTGGCTTCAAACGCCAAAGCCGAAGTCACCAGCGGCTCGGGATCCTGCGGTCCGGTCGTCGGAAATACCATACAGTGCCTTATTCAAACGCTGGCTGCTTGCATAGAGCCCACATGCACCTCGCCCCTGGCATCGGTAGAAGTCGACGTCACGCCATCCATTACTTCCACCAACAAGACGATCTCGGTTTCGGGCAGCGTCAGCGCGAACGGCGGCGGAACGCAAGCAACGAGTTCGCAGACGGCGAACGTCGTCGACTTCTCGATCACTGCCTCGCCTGCGTCCCAAACCATCAATGCCGGCGACACTGCCACTATCCAGGTCGTCTTTGCTCCGACCAGCAGCCTGGGCTATAGCGCCACTATCACCCCCAGCCAAACCACCTCGCGTGGGATGGTGACCGCAACCACTCCGACCTTCAACCCCACACCCGTCACGCTTTCGGGGACCGCTTCGTCAACCACGACGCTGAGCATCGCTACCGTGGCCCGCCCCGTGGTCACCGGCAGCCTGCTTCGCCGCGGGTCCTTCTACGCCGCATGGCTCCCCATCGGAGGACTGAGTTTGGTCGGACTGGGTTTCGGCGCGAGTCGCAAGCGACGCCGCTGGCTGGCCGGAGCCGTTCTCTGCCTGATGGCGAGCGCGGTCCTGCTGCAGTCTGGCTGCGGATCATCCAGCAGCACCACTCCCCCCGGCGGCGGCACCCAGCCCGCAACCTACACCATCACGATCGAGGGATCTGCCGGAACGGGAGCGTCGCACAGCTATCCGGTGTCGCTGACCGTTCGTTAAACAAGCGCATTTTTCGGACCCACGCGCACAGTTCTAACCTCGCGGGTAAAGCCTCCGCTCCGGCGGAGGCTTTTTCTTTGGACGCGCACCGCGGAAGCCATTGCAAACAGGGCCAATCCAGTCCTTGACAATATCTCATATTGCGATATCATTATCGCGATCTGGAATATATGACGCTGGGAGAAAAAATTCGCTACCTCCGCGAGGTCGAAGGTTCGCTCCGCGGCATGAATCGCCCCCTCACTCAGCAAGAGTTGATGAAGGGCATTCACGCCGAGACGGGCAAGACTATCAGCCAGTCGTACCTCTCGCAGATCGAGCGCGGCAAGCGTCCGCATATGACGCAATCCTCGCGCACTTTGCTGGCTCGCTTCTTCAAGGTGCATCCCGGCTTTCTGGTGGACGATCCCGAGGGTTATCACACCGAACTGGTCTCCGACCTGCGCACCACCGAAGGTCAGCTTGATGTCTGGCTGCTGCAAGGCTCGGAGCGTTTCGCCAGCGACCCCGAGGTGAGTGACGTCCTGATCAAAGTTGCCCGTGATAAGGACACGCGGCGCTGCCTGCTGCTGCTCGGCGAAATCCTGAATACGCCCGGACTCGCCGATCGCCTGTTCGAAGCTCTGCGCCCGGAACTCGCGCGCGCCACCGGCGCCGCGCCGAGGAGGCGAAAGTCATGACTTGGTCTGATTTTTACCTGATCTGTTTCGCCGTCGGTTTTCTGCTGAGCGCGGTTTCGTTCCTCGCGGGGGGAATACGCTGGCAGTTGCATCTGCCGCACTTCCCGCACGTGGGCGGTCACGTTGACGTTGGACACGCACCCACTGGACACGTCCACGGTGCGGCACACAGCGCGGCGGCAGGAGGCCACACCGGTGACCAATCGCCGGTCTCGCCGTTCAACTTCATCACCTTGACGGCGTTTCTCGCCTGGTTCGGAGGGACCGGATTTCTGATCACGCGCTTCTCCAGCATCTGGTTCGCGCTCGGCCTGCTGATCGCCCTGGGAGCCGGACTTTTCGGAGCCGGCATCGTCTTCCTGTTCCTCACGCGCGTGCTGATCTCGCACGAGGAAAACATGGACTCCGCCGACTACGAGATGGTTGGCGTGCTGGGACGAATCTCGATGCCCATCCGTGAAAACGGCACCGGAGAAATCATCTACTCGCAGGCCGGCACCAGGCGCACCTGCGGCGCGCGCAGCGAAAACGGCAACGCCCTCGAAAAAGGCGAGGAGATCGTGGTCACGCGCTACGACAAGGGAATTGCCTACGTGCGGCGTGGGAAGAGATGAACAACGAAGAGCTAACGACTGAAGCGTAAGAGCTAAGAGCCAGAGCTGAATATGAGCGATGCATTTCAAAACGATCTGTTGGCGGAAGAGACCCATTCCGGGCGTGCATGGAGTCTGATCATTCTGCTTGCACTGATTGGGCCAATGATCGGAGTTGCGCTGGTGCCATCGACAGTGGGCCGGTGGGCGGTCGTGCTGGTCGGAGTGATCGCAATCGGCACCTTCGCGATGTCTTGGAGTGGCTTTCAGTACCGTTTCCTGCGGCACGGGGTCGAGATTCGGATGCTTGGATTCCGGCTGCGCTCGATTCCGAAACAGTCGATCGTGAGTTATTCGATCGAGCCCTGGGCCTTTATTCGCGGCTACGGGATTCGCGGCATCGGCAGCTCGCAAGCTTACGTCTGGTGCAACCAGGTCGTGCATATCAAAACTTCGAATGGCGAGATTTTTCTGGGACACAGCGACCCGCAACGGATCGTGCGGGACCTGAATATGGTAACGGGCCGCTGAGAACCGGGAACTGAGAACTGATTTTTCAGGAGGCGATAATGTTCGGCATAGCAATGGAAATCTGGGTCATCGCGGGGCTGGTCGTTCTCGCGACTCTGTTCCTGATGAGCATGCTGGCCCGCTTATACCGCAAAGCGGGGCCAAATGAAGCGCTGATTGTTTACGGCTTTCGCGGAACCCGCGTGGTCCAGGGACACGGCACCGTCATCTTTCCGATGGTCGAAAACTGCAAGGGCCTTTCGCTCGAACTTATGTCGTTCGACGTCGCCCCGCAGCAGGATCTCTACACCAAGCAAGGCGTGGCCGTCACCGTCGAGGCCGTCGCTCAAATCAAGGTTAAGTCCGACAAGGAATCCATCCTCACCGCGGCCGAGCAGTTCCTCTCCAAAGCCGATCAGGAGCGCGAAGGCCTGATCCGCCTGGTGATGGAAGGCCATCTGCGCGGCATCATCGGACAGCTCACCGTCGAAGAAATCGTCAAGCAGCCCGAAATGGTCGGCGATCGCATGCGCGCCACCTGCGCCGACGATATGAACAAGATGGGCCTCGAAGTTATTTCCTTCACCATCAAAGAGGTTCGCGACAAGAACGAATACATCAGCAACATGGGCAAGCCCGATGTCGCCCGCATCAAGCGCGATGCCGACGTCGCTACCGCCGAAGCCGAGCGTGACACGGCCATCCGGCGCGCCATCGCGACTCGCGAAGCGGCGGTTGCGAAAGCGCAAGCCGATCAGGAGCGCGTGCTTGCGGAAACGCTCTCCCAGGCAAAGCAGGCCGAATCGCAGCGCGACCTCGAGGTCAAGAAGGCGCAGTACCTCGAAGTCACGAAAAAGCAGCAAGCGCAGGCCGACAAGGCGTACGACATTCAAACCAATGTCATGCAGCAGCAGGTCATCACCGAAAGCGTGAGGGTGCAGCAAGTCGAGAAAGAAGGACAGGTCAAAGTTCAGGACGCCGAAATCAGCCGCCGCGAAAAAGAACTCATCGCGACCGTACTGAAAGGGGCGGAGATCGAGCGACAGCGCATCGAAACGCTGGCCGCTGCCGAGAAGCAGCGCCTGATCGCGGAAGCCGAAGGCCACGCGTCGGCGATTCGCGCCCAGGGAGAAGCCGAGGCCGAAATCATCTTCAAGAAAGGTGAAGCCGAAGCCAAAGCCATGAACGTAAAAGCCGCTGCCTATCAGGAATATAACCAGGCTGCGGTCGTCGACAAACTGATCACCGGTCTGCCGGAAATCGTGAAAGCGTTGGCCGCGCCGCTCGCCAACGTGGACAAGATCACCATCGTCTCCACCGGCAACGGCGACACCGCCGGACTGAACAAGATCACCGGCGACATCACGAAAATGGCGGCACAAGTACCGGCTCTGTTCGAAACGCTCTCGGGCATGCCGCTGGGAGAACTATTAGGCAAAGTCCGCAAAATCGGCGACAAAGCACCGAAGCCGGAAGAGAAGGAGTAAGGCAGGTCGTTGGTCGTTAGTCGATGGTCGTTAGCAATCATTGTTACGGCAGAACGCGAGCGGCGAACGACGAGCCGCGAACGACCATCGACTAACGACCTGTTCTAGGAGGAACCGTGCAGCAAGAACTTCATCACGCCAGATCACTCGGCCTGTCCGTCGCCCTCGGAGCCGCCATGGGCGCGGCCCTCGGCGCCGCCACCGGCCACATGGGCCTCTGGGTAGCCGCCGGAATAGCAGCCTATATAGCAATTTCGCTCGCAGGCGGCGCCTGGAGCAAGAGACCGAACGACTAACGACTAACGACCAACGACTGTACTAGAAGGAGTCCCTTATGGCATTACTCGAACGCGTTTCCACCTTAGTCCGGGCCAACCTCAACGACCTGATCGACAAAGCTGAGGAGCCCGAAAAGATGATCAAGCAAGTTATCCTCGACATGCACAACCAGCTTTTGCAGGTCAAAACGCAGGTTGCGATCGCCATCGCCGACCAGCATCTGCTCGAAAAGAAGAAACTCGAAAACGACGACAAAATCCAGGAGTGGATGCGCAAGGCCGAGCTCGCCGTCGACAAAAAGCACGACGACCTCGCCCGCGCCGCTCTGCTCCGCGTCGAAAGTTATCGCGACCTGAGCGCCAACTTCGCGCAACAGCTCGAAGATCAGAAAGCCCAGGTTGAGAATCTGAAATCGGCCCTGCGCAATCTCGATCAGAAATTGGCGGAGGCCAACGCCAAAGCCGATCTGCTGATCGCGCAGCACCGCCGCGCCCGTGCCGCCAGCCGGACCACAGACGCCCAGGCCGGCATGAGCGCTGATACCAAGTCCGCCACCTTCGACCGCATGAAGAAAAAAGTGGCCCGCGAAGAAGCCATCGGCGGAGCCAAAGCCCAACTCCTGGCCGACGACGTAGAAGACCGCCTCGCCGCCCTGGAAAAGGAAGACCGCATCGAGCAGTTACTAACCGAATTGAAGACAAAGCGCGGAGCGTAGCGAGACTCACGTAGGGGCGGACGCATTCGTCCGCCCAGCCGGGCACAGCCCGGCCACGAAATAATACAGGCGAAACAGTTAGAATCGAAACGAGTATCTCCCATGCGCAAGATCTTCCATTTCGACTCGCCCGCCGACCCGTACGAAGCCGACGCGGCCGTTCTCTGCTGCTTCGATCACCGCATCAGCACGGCCGTGCGGAAGTTCTTGAAGAAGCAAGGTATCGAGCGCGCCGATATGATCATCGTCGCCGGAGGAGCCAAAACCCTCGCTTCTCCGCGCAACGACTTCGAACAGGACTTCATCCTCGAACAAGTCCGCATGTCCATTCGCCTGCACCAGACCAAACGCGTCATGGTCATGAGCCACTCCGACTGCGCCACCTATGGCGGACTGGCCAATTTCAAAGGAGACCGCCAGGCCGAAGCCGACCATCACCGCAGCGAACTCCTCCGCGCCGGAGAACTCCTGACCTCAAACTTCCCCAACATTTCGGTCGAGCCCTACTTCGTGAAGTTCGACGGAATCTGGGAGCTAAAAGGCGCGCAATCTTTGCAGTCCGCGCCTGAAAGAAAACTGGCGGATTCCACGCGCCACACCGCCTAGCCTGCAAGACTGTCTCTTGCATTAATCCGCCAATTGGCGTAGCCTTAGTAGCCAAGAGGCTAAGCATGACTTCATCAGTAATCGCCGAGGTCCTGGGAGGCAAGCGAGTCCTGGGACGCTCGATTAAGAATTTCGCTGAACTCGCGGATCTCATCCGCAAAGGTTTGCCGTCGGGCTCGCTCATCGTGCTGGGCGAGAAACTCGATCTGAAGAATGCCACGCTTTCCGAGAAACTCGGCATTCCGCAGCGAACTTTCACTCGACGCCTGAGCCGGCACTCTCGTCTCACGGCCGCCGAGTCCGACCGCACGGTGCGATTAGCGCGAGTCTATGCCACTGCGGTTGAGATGATCGGCAATGCCGACAAGGCTGCTCAGTGGCTTCGCACCCCCAACCGCGCGCTCGGAGGCGAAGTTCCGATCGATCAGCTCGATACCGACCTGGGCGTCAAAGAAGTTGAAAACATCCTTGGGCGGATCGCCTACGGCGTCTATAGCTGATGCGTCTTTGGAGGATTTGCCGCAGAGCGCATGCCGCCGTTGCCTTGTCTGGTGAAGGCGCGCGCCTCTACGGAGGCCGCTGGAATAGTCAGGGCGTGGCAGTGGTTTACACTTCCCCTTCTCTCGCTTTGGCTGCCGTCGAGACTTTTGTTCACCTCGAACCGAATCTGCGTCCCGACGATCTGGTTTCGATTGCGGCGGATATGCCCGACGATATAGCTGCTGAGCGTCTTGATCTGAAGTCCCTTTCCCGCAAATGGTACGAGCTGCGAGATGA
This sequence comes from uncultured Acidobacteriaceae bacterium, assembly GCA_963789205.1. Taxonomy (GTDB): domain Bacteria; phylum Acidobacteriota; class Terriglobia; order Terriglobales; family Acidobacteriaceae; genus Acidiflorens. The sequence continues at coordinate 43,847 of CAWBJV010000001.1, read as the reverse complement.
ATCTCTTAGGACATTCGGCGACCGCTGGATTCGTGCGGGCGAAACCCTCGCGCTACACGTACCCTCCGCCGCCATTCGTGGCGAATGGAACGTGTTGCTGAATCCGGAGCATTCCGATTTCCGCAAGCTTAAGATCGAAAAGCCCAAACCCTTTGAGTTTGACCTTCGAATGTTCCGTTAGCTACAAATAGTCTCTTATGAAAATTCTCTTCATCGGTGGAACCGGAATCATCAGCACAGCCAGCACCGCACTAGCCGCCCAGCGCGGCCTCGACATCACGTTGCTCAGCCGCGGCCAGCATGGGTCCGAACTTCCGGCTGGCGTCAAGACTCTGATTGCGGACGTGAACGATCCCGCCCTACTCCAGAAGCTGGAGCACGAGTCATTTGACGCCGTCGTCGACTGGATTGCTTTCACCCCGGCCGACATCGAACGCGATCTCAAGCTGTTCCGGGGACGCACCCGCCAGTTCGTGTTCATCAGTTCTGCCAGCGCTTATCAGAAACCGCAGACGCACTACTTGATGACCGAATCAACGCCTCTGGCCAATCCGCATTGGGACTATGCGCGGAACAAGATTGCCTGTGAAGAACGCCTGATGCAGGCCTATCGCGACGAGAGCTTTCCCGTAACCATAGTGCGGCCATCGCTCACCTATGGCGAAACCCTGATTCCGCTCGTGCTCAATAGCTGGCAGCAGTCTTACACCGCTGTCGACAGGATGATCCGCGGACAAAAGATGGTTGTGCCCGGAGACGGCTCTTCCCTCTGGGTGATCACGCACAACACCGATTTCGCCAAAGGACTCGTAGGCTTGCTCGGCCACCCGCAAGCCATCGGACACGCGTTTCACATTACATCGGATGAGGTGCTGACCTGGGACCAGCTCTTTCGCATCGTCGGCGCCGCCGTCGGTGTCGAACCGCAATTGGTGCATATTCCATCCGACTTCATTGCCACCTGCCTGCCCGATAAGAAGGGGACATTGATAGGTGATAAGTCGGTAAGCGTGGTCTTCGATAACTCCAAGATTAAACGTTTTGTTCCCGGCTACTGCGCCACCACCTCGTTTGCCGAAGGCATTCGACAGTCCCTCGCATGGTTCAACGCCGATCCTTCGCGGAAGCAAATCGACCACCAGGTCAATTCCACCATGGACAAACTGATCTCCGCATACGAGAAAGGGAAGGGTGAAGCCGTCCGCAGCTTCGCAAGCCGGAGTTGATCAGCACTATGCCGTGGCATCGCGAGAGTTCTAGCGTCTAGCTCTCGGCTACCAGATATCGAACCCTGGCCCCTAGCTTTCGGCTCTTGGCTCGTTCGTCCCGCTTGTGATCACGCTCGCGAGCCGCCACGAGCGAATCCGGGCCTTTGTACGATCCGCGAAGGGCCTTGATGAGCTTTTCGGTCTCCCGATCTAGCTTAAGACTGGCGCTTTGGAAGTCAATATCTACTCGTCGTTTCATCCATCTAATTTTACTCCTGGGCGAACGTTTTACGAAACTCCCATTTCTAGCTACAATCATTCCCATGCCATCCGCAGTCTCCACTTCGCTGGCCTGGGCACATCCGCTGGTTCAGGAATGGTTCACCGCGCGCTTCTCGACGCCCACCGAACCGCAGGAGCAGGGCTGGCCCCACATTCTCGCCGGGCACACCACGCTGATCTCGGCTCCAACCGGATCCGGAAAGACGCTTGCCGCTTTTCTCGCCTGCATTGACCGGCTGGTCTGCAAGGCTCTCGCGGGCGAACTGCGCGACCGGACCGAAGTGCTCTATATCTCTCCGCTCAAAGCCCTAGGCAACGATATTCAAAAGAACCTTGAAATCCCGCTCGGGGAAATTTTGCAGATGGCGGGCGAGCGCGGACTCCTGATGCCAGAGATCCGGACGGCCGTACGCACGGGCGATACTTTGATGAAAGACCGGCGCCTCATGCTGAAGCGTCCGCCGCACATTCTGGTTACCACGCCCGAGTCGTTCTACATTCTGCTGACGGCGGAGAAGAGCCGCGCCATCCTTCACGATGTCGAGACCGTGATTGTGGACGAAATTCACGCTGTGGCCGACGACAAGCGCGGCGTGCATCTTTCGCTTTCGCTGGAGCGACTGGAAGCGCTCGCTCATCGCCCACCGGTGCGCATCGGGCTCTCCGCGACGCAGAAGCCGATTGAAGAAGTCGCGCGCTTTCTCGCCGGCAATTCTGATTCCGAAAGAACCCGCCCCGGTCCGGTGATCGTCAACGTTGGCCACAAGCGCACGCTCGATATTGGAGTGGAGGTTCCATCGTCGGAACTGGGTCCAGTCGCTTCAAACGAGATGTGGGACGAGATTTACGAGCGCATCGTGCAACTAGTGAACTCGCACCGGTCGACGCTGGTGTTTGTGAACACGCGGCGGCTGGCCGAGCGCATTGCGCATCAACTGGGCGAGCGGCTGGGTGAGGACAACGTGGCGGCGCATCACGGGAGCTTATCGCGCAAGCTGCGTCTGGAGGCGGAGCGAAAGCTGAAAGAGGGCCAGGTGAAAGTGCTGGTCGCGACTGCATCGCTCGAACTTGGCATCGACGTGGGAACGGTGGATTTAGTGTGCCACATCAGCTCGCCGCGATCGATTGCGGTCGCTTTGCAGCGCGTGGGACGGTCCGGCCACTGGCGCGGCGCAGTCCCCAAAGGACGGTTTTTCGTAACCACGCGCGACGATCTGGCGGAATGCGCCGTGCTCGTGCGCGCGATTCGCCTCGGCGAACTCGACCGTCTGATTTTCCCGGAAGGTTCGCTCGACGTGTTGGCACAGCAGATTGTCGCTTGCTGTGCCGCTGCAGGCAGTGCCGCGACAGCTAACAAATCTGGCGATCAATCAAACGACGGATGGGACGAGGATGAGTTATTCGCGCTTGTAAAGCGGGCCTATCCCTATCGCAATCTTTCGCGCGACACGTTCGACGCGGTGCTCACGATGCTTTCGGAAGGAATCGCTTCGCAACGAGGCCGCTATGGCGCTTACCTCCATCACGACCGCATCAACCGTAAGCTGCGAGCGCGGCGCGGTGCGCGCCTGGCGGCGATCACCAGCGGCGGTGCGATCCCTGACAATGCCCTCTTCTCGGTGGTCGCGGAACCAGACGGCGGCTCAGTCGGAACCGTCGATGAAGACTTCGCCGTCGAGAGCATGGCGGGCGACATTATGCTGCTCGGAAACACCTCGTGGCGCATCCGTCGGGTCGAATCGAGGACGTCGCGCATGCTGGTGGAAGACGCGCACGGCGCGCCGCCCACCGTGCCGTTTTGGCGCGGAGAAGCTCCGGCGCGCACCGCCGAACTCTCGCAGCAGTTAGGCGAATTGCGCAAGCAGATCAGCGACCGGTTGCCGGGCGTGGTTCCAGTAGAAGGATGGCGCAATCTTCCAACAGTGGCCGACGCCGTGAGCTGGCTGCGAGAGGAATGCGGACTTGATCTATCCGGCGCCGAGCAACTGATTCAGTACATCCTCGAAGGGCGTGTCGTGCTGGGTGATGTGCCCACGCAGACGACGATCATCGCCGAGCGGTTCTTTGACGAGGGCGGCGGGATGCAGTTGATTATCCATGCGCCATTTGGCGGCCGGATCAACAAGGCCTGGGGACTGGCGTTGCGCAAGCGCTTCTGCCGCGGCTTCAATTTCGAACTGCAGGCGGCAGCCACCGACAACGGCTTGAACATCGCGCTGGCCGAGCAGCATAGTTTTCCGCTGGCGGATGTTTTTCGATTCCTGCATTCGGAGACGATGCCGCCGATTCTGGAGCAAGCAGCGCTCGATTCACCCATCTTTCAGACGCGCTGGCGGTGGGATGCAACGCGAGCTCTGGCTCTGCTGCGTTTTCAGGGCGGCAAGAGAGTGCCGCCACAGATTCAGCGCATGCGCTCCGACGATCTGCTGGCCTCGGTTTTTCCGGATGTAGCCGCGTGCCAGGAAAATATCGAAGGCGACATCAAGATTCCCGACCATCCGCTGGTGCGCGAGGTAATGAAGGACGTGCTCACTGAGGCGCTGGATAGCGAGGGCCTCGGCGAGGTGTTGCGCGGAATCGAGCAAGGACGGATTCGTTGCCTGGCGGTCGACACTCCGGTACCGTCGCAATTCTCGCACGAAATTCTCAACGCGAATCCATACGCCTACCTCGATGATGCGCCGCTGGAGGAGCGCCGCGCGCGGGCGGTCGAGATGCGGCGAGTGTTGCCGGCGTCGGTTCTTGAAGAAGTAGGCGCGCTCGATCCTGCAGCCATTGCGCAAGTGCAGCAGGAGGCGTGGCCGGATGTGCGCGACGCGGACGAATTGCATGATGTGCTGCATACGCTGGTAATGATGCCGGTGGAAAGCACTCAGCATTCAGCATTCAGCAATCAGCTCGATGCTCGCGGCCGGAAGCTGACCGCGAACTGGAATGAATTCTTCGATCGCTTGCAAATCGAGAATCGCGCGGTCGTCGCGGAAGCCGCGGGCAAACAATATTGGCTAGCCGCCGAGCGGCAGGGATGGTTCCAGGCAATTCATCGTGTGGTGACGGGGCTCTGCCCCGTCCCGGCGGGGCAGAGCCCCGCCACCACACAAGTAACTCCAGACGAGGCCGTGCTCACGGCCGTTCAGGGATGGATCGCCCATCTCGGCCCCACCACCGCGTCAGAAATTGGCGATTTGCTCGGCCTGCCCGCTTCCGAGATCGAGAAGGCTTTACTCCGCATGGAGGCGAGCGGAGCGATTCTGCGCGGCAAGTTCCGCCCTGCCGATTCGCGCCCCACAGCATCTGCTTCACAGGAACCCGAAACCGAGTGGTGCGAGCGCCGTCTGCTGGCTCGGATTCATCGCCTGACGGTCGCGACATTGCGCAAGCAGATCGCCCCGGTCACAGCATCACAGTTCATGAACTGGCTCTTGCGCTGGCAGCATATTGCTCCGGGTACGCAGGTGCGGGGCGAGCATGGGACGCTCGAAGTAATTCGCCAGTTGCAGGGGTTTGAGATTCCGGCGAGCGCGTGGGAGCGATTTGTGTTGGCGCGCCGAATCTCGGACTATGATCCGGCGCACCTCGATCAGTTATGTCTGGCAGGTGTCGTCGGATGGGGCCGCCTGTCACCGCATCCCGCGACTCTTGAAGCAACGGGAACCGATGAGAACGGCCGGGAGAACCGGCGGCGAGTAATTCCGACGCGGGTCGCGCCCATTGCATTTTTTGTGCGCGAAGATGCCGACTGGTTGCGGCCGCATCATCCCGGAGCGGAAGACTCTGCTACATCGTTCTTAAGTCCGGTGGCACAGGCGGTGCTTGAACTTTTGAAGCAGCGGGGCGCATTGTTTTTTCCCGACATGGTGCGAGCGACGGGCAGGCTCAAAGCGGAAATCGAAACCGGACTTTGGGAACTGGTGGCAGCGGGCCTCGTGACCGCGGACGGATTCGAAAACCTGCGCTCGCTGGTAACACCAAAAAGTTCGACGGGAAATGGACTTGCGAAAGTAATTGGGAAAGCCCGCCGGCCGCGGCATGCGCCGGGACGCTGGTCGCTCTTGCACACCGAAGGCGCGGATCGCGACCGCAGCGTTGAATCCTGCTGCTGGATGTTGTTGCGGCGCTACGGCGTCGTCTTCCGGGACCTGCTGGTGCGGGAGACGAATCTGCCACGCTGGCGTGAATTGCAGATCGGCTACCGCCGCCTCGAGGATCGCGGCGAAGTGCGTGGCGGGCGATTCGTCGATGGATTTCTGGGAGAGCAGTTCGCGCTTCCGGTGGCGGTCGAGTCGTTGCGCGCCCAGCGCAAGCTGCCCCCGAATGAGAATAGCGAACGCGTCACCATCGCAGCCGCGGATCCCCTGAACCTGGTGGGGATCATTGTTCCGGGCGAACGAATTCCTGCAATCTCGGGGAGGAGCGTTACGTTCCGCGATGGCATGTTGGACGCGGAAGATGCGCTGCTAGCTTCCGGGTACTAGGAATCCGCAATGATTTTCACGCGAGAGGAGTACGAGAGCCTCTTGTGAATTGTCATCCCGAGCGAAGCGAGGGATCTGCAGTCCGCCGCAAAATGCAGATCTCTCGCTTCGGCTCAGGATGACAAAATCCAGGTTAGTCACGGCAATCTCAATTTCAGCAGTACCTGCGGGTTCAGATACACTCCCTGCCAGCGCACAGCCAGATGCAAATGAGGGCCGGTGGCGCGCCCGGTGCCCCCGCTCAGTCCGATCGGCTGCCCTTTGCTGACATCGTCGCCCTCCTTAACGGAAAATGTCGACAGATGCAGATAGAGCGTCAGCAGGCCCTGGCCATGGTCGATCACCACACAATTCCCTTCAAAGAATAGAGGCCGGGCCAGGATGACGCGCCCGCTATTGACGGCTGCGACGGGGGTTCCACTGGGCACGCGGAAATCGAGCCCCTGATGCGTGCTCTGCACGGAACCGTTAAAGACACGCTCAACTCCGAACACGTCGGAGATCGCGGCATTCACCGGAGCAGCGAACGATCCCTTCCATTCGCGGCCGGGACTGAGCGTTCTAAAAGCGTCTTCTTTTGTTTCCTTGTCCTGTTCGATCTGGCGCTGGTCTTCTGGGTTGGGCGCGGTATAGCGCCCGGGAACCTTCAGCTGCACGCGGGGATAGCGTTGGCGTTCCACGCGAATTTTCTTTTCGAATGAGATCGCTTGTCCGACGGATGGTCCGGCAGATTGTCCGGCGGAGGTTTCGGCGTGCAACTGGAGGGAATAGGCTCCCGGCTTGGTTTCAAGACTGGCCCCGGCGAGCGCAAACCACGATTTGTGGCTCGCGTCGAAGCTGAACGCGAACTCGTGGCCAAGCCAGTTGCCCGAGAGCGCGCGGACGGGCTTCGGTGTGGTGACGCGGAAGAATACTGGCATTCCATTGACGAGGCGGGCGGGGCGAATGACGACAGTCCAGCGGGCGGCAGTCGAATGGGCTGAAGTTGCGCCCGATAACTTTGCGGCGAGCGAAGACAGACCTAACGCAACGAGAATAAGTACGACGGAATGGAAGAGGTGTCCGCGCATCGCGGTTTCAGGCTAGCATTTAAAAGGAAGAACATACATACTGCCGCCATGATCTTACTGTTGCTTATAGGGATGCTGGCGGCGGCAGACAGCGCGACCAAGGTTGATCAGGTGCTCGTCGTGAAGAGCCAGCGCACTCTGACTCTCCTTTCGCATGGGAAGGTTCTGCACACTTACAAAGTGGCTCTCGGAGGTTCGCCGGTTGGCGCCAAAGAGCAGCAGGGAGATCACAAGACTCCGGAAGGTCACTACATCCTCGACCGCCGAAACGCGAAGAGCCGCTTCTACAAGTCGATTCACGTTTCCTATCCGAATGATCAGGACAAACAGAAAGCGTCCCAACGCGGGGTCGCTGCCGGCGGCGATATCATGATTCATGGCCTCCCGAACGGCTTCGGATGGTTGGGCACTACTCATCGAGCACTGGATTGGACGGACGGATGCGTCGCGGTAACGGACCACGAGATGGACGAAATCTGGGAACTGGTGCCGGACGGAACTCCAATCGAAATCCGACCCTAAGTCGCGGTGTTAAGCAGTCCCTAGATCCGAAGTATCATCGCCAAGACTAGGGACTGGCACATCGCCGAGCGAAAACCCTTGTAGTCGCCGAGAAGAAGCATCTGCCAATCGCAATTTCCAACATCCGTCCAGATCGGCAGGCTCAGCACAACCGATGTCCCGCAGCAGCAGAAGCGCATCTTTAATGGTCTGGGGCGTCTCCCTGAAGCGATTCGCCAATTCTGTGATCTCGAGGATCACGTTCGGAAAGGAGTACCTGCGGTGCTCCTGGATCATTCGACCGTACTCGATAACTGCCTCTGAAAGCTGGAGTAGTTGATTAAACTCCTCCGCGGTTAGCCGTCGATTCTTCCGCAGGGCCCGTTTGACATGGACGATCACCCGTCCAAATTGCTCCCAATACATCACCCTTGCTCCAGAGCGTGCAAACTCGCTTGCACCACTAAGACCCGGAGGAAGGATGTTGCCTGGTTCTGGCGCAAACTTGCCCCGAATCGGTGTCCAGTTGGACGCAGGCACATGCCAAGGGGTTGGCTTCGCCTCCAAAACGAAATTTTCTCAAACCGCGACCCTCCGCCCGCCCCTCGATTCGCGTCTATCCGATTGACATCACGAACTTTACAGGTGCAAACAAATCGCAACAGGTTTGCACTCTTTCCGGGCCTTGACGATGGCCGCGCCGCGGGAGTAGCGTTGTCTTCTGGCCAGATTAGGGTGACATCCTGCGCCGCGCATCTCGCGCGACGTTCCTTTCAATCCGTAGCCTACGAAAGGAGAACTTCCTATGTTCACACGAGTAGTTGAAGTCAATACCAAACCCGGAAAGTCCCACGAACTGGCAAATACGATCAACGAAAAGGTCCTGCCGATCCTCCGCCAGCAAGCTGGTTTCATCGACGAGACGGTCCTCACTTCAGAGACCGAACCGAATCGAGTCATGGCGCTGAGCTTCTGGAAAACGAAAGAGGACGCGGACCGCTATCAACGGGAGCAATTCGCTAAGGTGACTGAGATTCTCTCGCATCAAATAGAGAGTCCTCCGGCCGTGCGGACGTTCAACGTCCACACCTCGACGCCTCACAAAATTGCCGCTGGCAAGGCCGCCTAGTTCACGGCGGACAATAAACAACGGTAAACGACGAGAGCAAGAGGTGAGCCCCGTGGCTTGCCTCTTGCTTCAACCGAGGAGCTTGGTCGGGCTCCCCCCCACGTCTAAATTTGTTGGTCTCTAGCCGCCGGCGGCCGTGGCGACGGCGCTGCGGTTGCCGGCTAACAGCTTCAACATAGCCTGGTCGTCTGCGGGCCGGGAGAAAAAGTATCCCTGTGCCATCTCGCAATTTAGCTGCTTGAGAAGGTTGATGTGCTCTTCTCTCTCCGTCCCCTCGGCGACGACTTTCAAACCGAGATTGTGCGCAAGCACAATGATGGCCCGCACGATCTCGCGGTTTTCCTTGTCGCTGTCCATGTTCGAAATGAAGGCACGGTCGATTTTCAAGGTGTCCACTGGAATCCGGCGTAAGCGGCTGAGTGAGGAATATCCAGTGCCGAAATCATCGATGCTCAAGCGCACGCCGAGAGCCTTCAATTGTGCGAGAACATGACCGGATTTTTCCGCATCGCCCATAGCGATTGTTTCTATGATTTCGAGCTGCAAGCAACTGGGATCAATGCCGGTCTGCTCCAGGGACTTGCGAATCTCGCCCGCCACATTGGGCTGGGCGAACTCCCTGGACGTCATGTTCACGCTCATGGTCAGGGGCGGGTCGGAAGGAAATTCAGATTGCCAGGATCGGAGATGCTGGCAGGCTTCGCGCAGCAGTTGCCGATTCATGGGGATGATGAGCCCAGTTTCCTCCGCAACCGCGATGAACTCAATCGGTGGAAGTATGCCCTCCGGCCGTTGCCACCGCGTCAGCGCCTCGAAGCCCGTGATCTTCCCGGTCTGCAACGACACGATGGGCTGGTAGTAAACCCGGAATTCTCCCTGGTCGAGGGCCTTGCGCAAGTCGGTCTCCAGTTGCAAGCGCTTCACTGCATTCTCATGCATGGCCGTATCAGACACTTCACAGCAGCCTTTTCCGGCCCGCTTGGCGCGGTACATGGCAATGTCGGCGTCGCGCAGCAGATCTTCCGCGTGGGTGTGAGGACTGCTGCTGGCGGCGATTCCGATGCTCGCTGAAATTACTATCTCCTGTCGGTTCACGACAAAGGGGATTGCCAGTTCCGCCTGCACTCGTTCCGCAACGCGTACGGCTTCGATGGGGTCTCGGATGTCATCCAGGAGGATGGTGAATTCATCGCCGCCAAGTCTGGCCAGCGTGTCGTCATTGGCGGGCCGGTCGGGTACGTCGCTCGTGCGTGGACGCGAGACCGTATCGGCGCGCCGCACCGACTCCTTCAACCTTTGCCCGATTTGAATCAGCAGATCGTCACCCGCCGCGTGTCCCAGGCTGTCATTAATGATTTTGAATTCGTCGACATCAATGAGCAACACAGCGAATTTGTAGTTGGCGTGTCTCTTGGAAAGTGTCAGCGCTTGTTGTAACCGGTCCAGGAACAGAGCGCGGTTGGGCAGGTTAGTAAGTCCGTCGTGGAATGCATTGTGGGCCAGCATTTCTTCGGCCCGCTTCCGCTCGGTAATGTCGCGGTTTACGATGACCAGTTTGTCGGTCTGCCCTTTTTCGTTTCGGATCGGGCTCGCAGTCGATTCCAGAGTGCGCCAGGAGCCGTCTTTATGGCGTACCCGGTATTCCATCCGTTCACCTGGACCGCCGAGTCGCGCTTTTTCTGCCGCTTTCAATACTCGCGGGAGATCGTCAGGATGAATTTGCTCGATCGAGGAAGTCGCGTTCAAGTCCTCGGGAGAATACCCGAGAACCTTTAGATAGGCGGGGCTGTTGTACAATCGGCGCCCATCGCCATCGACCAGCGCGATCATGTCGGCGGCATTTTCACTAATGAGCTGAAAAAGCTGATCTCGCTCCGCCAACTGCCGACGAATGCGGTGCAGCTGCATGTGCTGATAAATCGCGTAAAAGTCGAAAAGTAATACCAGAGCCGCCAGCCCGCGTACCCATTCCCTGAGATCAAACCAGTAGGAAACGTCCGTATCGGCATTAAACCAGGGAAAAGTGAACGAGATGATCCCCAGGGTTAATGCCAGAGTGACAGCAACCGCGAATCCCCATAGCCACCATTCCCGGCCTTCGATCCGGCGCATCTGGGTCGGAATCGCCAAGGGACTGTTCTGGCTCACCTGCTGGAAGTCTTGCTGATCCATGAATTACGACTATCTCCGGCAACCTCTTCGGATTCTAGTCTGCCGAGGTACGTATCCCGAGTTACGAAAGTAGGAACTGTTAGTGCTCGGCCACGGCCTCTCGTTTGTTTTCCCGTCCCCAAGGGAGATGGCCTCCTAATGAACATTGCTCGAACAGACGATGGACAGATGAAGGGATTGAACTGACTATTCACCACAAAAATGAAAGCCTACTCCATACACGCGTCAAGCTGGGCGGGAAGGCACATAGCGACGAGTGGCCCTTCACCATCCGTAAATCGCTCCCAACTTCGGAAGGAACGGCAGCGATGAGCGACAGCGACTCAGACAGCGACATCGTCAAGGATTTTCTGGTCGAGAGTTATGAGAACCTCGACCGGCTGGACCGGGACTTGGTTGGCCTCGAGAAAAACCCCCACGATCGGGACGCTTTGGCGGGTGTCTTTCGTACTATTCACACCATCAAAGGCACCTGCGGCTTTCTGGGTTTCCCCAAACTTGAAAAGGTTGCGCACGTTGGGGAGAGCCTGCTTACTCGGTTGCGCGACGGACAGCTTACGCTCAACCCGGAACTCACCACGGCGCTGCTGGGCATGGTGGATGCGGTCCGCCAGATGCTCGGCAGTATCGACGTGAGCGGGGGCGAAGGAGAGCGCGACGATACGAAGATGATTGCCACGCTGACCCGCTTGCAGCAAGGGCCCGAAGCGCCGGCGAAGAGCGAGGTTGCTCCCGTGCCGGAGCACACTTCCGACGCGGCCGAGTTATCGTCTTCGATTGGCGACATTCTGATGCAGAGGGCCGGCGTCACGCAGGCGGAGATCCTGCTCGCGGTCGAGAAGCAGAAAGAAGGCGACCCGCGCCGCATGGGCGAGATTCTGGTGGAACAGGGCGCCGCGCGGCCGGCCGATGTCGTGGATGCACTGCGCATCCAGCAGTCCTCGCGCGCGGCGGCGACCGACAGCACCATCCGTGTGGATGTTGCGTTGCTGGATAAGGTGATGAATCTGGTGGGGGAACTGGTGCTGGCGCGCAACCAGGTCCTGCTCTTCGCCAGCAACACGAAAGACACTGCCTTCCTGGCCGCCTCCCAGCGTCTGAACCTGATTACCACCGAGCTGCAGGAAGGGGTCATGAAGACCCGTATGCAGCCCATCGGAAACATCTGGGGCCAGTTCCCCCGGACGGTGCGCGACGTCGCGCTCGGTTGCGGCAAAGAAGTCGGCATCGAGATGGAGGGCAAAGGGACGGAACTCGACAAGACCATCATCGAGGCAATCAAGGATCCGCTCACTCATCTGGTTCGCAATTCAGTCGACCATGGCATCGAACTTCCCGAAGACCGCGTGAAGGCCGGCAAGGATCGAATCGGGCGGCTCATTCTGCGCGCCTTTCATGAAGGTGGGCAGGTCAATATCGAGATCAGTGACGATGGCGCCGGCCTGAACGCGGAGCGTATCCGCAAGAAGGCGGTCGAACGCGCCCTGATCACCACCGAACAGGCGGCGCGCCTGACCGAGCGCGAAATCTTCAACTTGATCTTCCTTCCCGGATTCTCCACCGCGGAAAAGGTCACCAACGTCTCCGGCCGCGGCGTCGGCATGGATGTGGTGAAGACCAACGTCGAAAAAATTGGCGGCTCCGTCGACGTTCAGTCCACCCTCGGCCGGGGCACAACAGTTCGGGTAAAGATTCCCTTGACCCTGGCCATCATCCCCGCGCTGGTGGTGACCTGCGGCGGCGATCGTTATGCCATTCCCCAGGTAAGCCTGCTCGAACTGGTGCGGCTCGAGGCCGACGAGGTAGCGAAGGGCATTGAGTTGGTTCATGGCGCGCCCGTATACCGCCTGCGCGGACGTCTCCTGCCTCTGGTCTATCTCAATCAGGAACTGAAACTCGCCGCGGGTGCGCGCCCCGCAAGCGAAAGAGACGGAGCCGTCAACATCGTTGTGCTGCGAGCCGATGAGCGGCAATTTGGGTTGGTGGTGGACGAGATCAATGACACCGAAGAAATTGTGGTAAAGCCGTTGCGTAAACAGCTCAAGACGGTTAAGACCTTTGCCGGCTCGAGCATCATGGGTGACGGCAAAGTAGCGCTCATTTTGGACGTACTCGGCCTCGCGCAGCGGGCCGGCGTGGTTACAGAAACCAGAAATCGCGCTCTGACCGAGAAGGTCACGGAATCGCCGGCGACCCCTGGAGAAAAGCAAACTTTCCTGCTCTTCGCGGGCCCCGGCGACTGTCGCATGGCCATACCCCTTAGCATTCTGGCGCGCCTCGAGGAGTTTCCCGTGGCGCAAGTGGAAATGTCGGGCAGCCAGTGGGTCACTCAGTATCGCGGCCAGATCCTGCCCTTGATTCGTCTCGACCTCATGCTGGAAAACCGGCGCAATAAGTTGCGCCTCATGCAAGCTCCGCCATCGCTTGATTCCGGACCGGTCCAGGTGCTCGTGCTCCATCACGAAGGCCGCTCCTTCGGCTTGGTCGTGAAACGGATTCTGGACATAGTCGAAGACCGGGCGGACGTGAAGTCGGCCGCGACCCGGGCGTCCGTTCTCTATTCCGTCGTGATCGGTGACCGGGTCACGGAATTGCTCGACATCCCGGCTATTCTGCGCAGCGCGAATCTGAACGCGGCTCCCCCCGCCCTTGCCATGAAATCAGGGGAGGCTGCGACCTAAACCATGGCCCGCACTTCACAGTTCTGCACCTTCTATCTGGATAAGCTGCTGTTCGGCGTCGAATTGAAAGGTGTGCAGGAAGTCATCCGCTCGCTGGAGATGACGAAGGTTCCGCTGGCGCCAGCAGTGGTCAGTGGCCTGATCAATCTGCGCGGCCAAATCGTCACGGCGGTTGATCTTCGGCGGCGGCTTGAACTGGAGCCCCGGCCGGCAGGCATGCTGGCCAGGAACGTGGTGGTGCGCTCCGAGGACGGAGCGGTGAGCCTGCTGGTCGATGAAATTGGCGATGTGGTCGAGGTCGAGGAAACCAGCTTCGAGCCGCCGCCCGAAACCTTGCGCGGCTCCGTCCGGAGCATGATCCTCGGTGTCCACAAACTGAATGACCGGCTCTTGCACGTGCTGGACATCGAAAAAGCGTGCCAGATGACGGAGGTGGCGGAAACCGCAACGCCTGGTCGATAGCTGGCTCGGCCAATGGAGCGCCGGGCGTCCCCGCCCGGCAACCACAATACTGGACGGGCGAGACGCCTGTCGCTCCACAGCCGATGGTCATGCCACTCGCATTCTGATTGCGGCACCGCTAAAAGTTGTTTGCGCGATTGCTGTTCGGGGGACGAAGCAATGTTACCCGTGGGTTCGATTTCACAAATTATCGGAGGAAAAGGAAGTGAGACTGACACTGGGAAGGAAACTGGGTTTGGGCTTTGGAGTAATTCTCGGCCTGATCGTTGTCGACACCACGCTTACCTATCTCCAAGCGAACGCCATCAAGTTGCACCAGGATCGCGCGATGGCGGTGAGCATGCCCACGCTCGAAACTTGCAGAAACTTGCAGAAGGACCTGAATCAGACGCAGAGCAAAGGGCGCCAAGCCATTCTCGCGGGAACAGAAACGACCAGGAGAGAGTCCGCGAACAGAGCTTTCAATGAGGCTTGGGGAGACATCGAGAAAGATGTGGCCCGACTGGACGAATTGGCGCCTCAATGGGCCGTGCAACAAAACCGCGACCTGCTGCTTGAGGTTAAGAAGCAGCTTCCCGACCTCCGGAAGGTCCAGGAAGAAGCCATGGGTCGCGCGGCCCGAAGCGAACGCGAAGCGACTGTCCGCGCCGGAAATGAATTTGCCGACCATGCCACAGTGATCGCCGAGGCGATCAAAAAAAACATGGGAGATATTGCGGCTTCATTCATCGCGCTGCTGCAGCAGAACAAAGAAAGCCTGGATTCCGATACCCGATTGATGAACCTGACCATGGGTGGAACGGCATTCATAGCGGTTGCCATCGGCATCTTCGTCGCCGTTTTCCTGAGCCGGCGCATCTCTGGAGCTACGCAATCGGTCCTGGCCCAGGCCGAGGCCATCGCGGCGGGTGATTTGACCCGGGACGAGATGAAAATCCGCAGCGAGGACGAACTCGGCGACTTGGCGACCGCGATCAATAAGATGAGCAGCAGTCTGAAACGCATGATCCTGGCCATCACCGAAAATGCGGTTCAAGTAGCCAGCGCGAGCGAGGAGCTAAATACCACCAGCCAGCACATCACTGCCAACTCGGAGGAAACCTCGGCGCAGGCCGATGTGGTTTCGAAGGCGGCGCAACAGGTCAGCCAGAACCTCCAGACCGTCGCCGCCGGGGCCGAAGAGATGGGCGTCAGCATCAAAGATATCGCCAAGAACGCGTCCGAAGCCGCGAAGGTCGCAACCTCCGCCGTTAAGGTGGCGGAGACTACGACCGCTATCGTTTCCAAACTTGGCGAGTCCTCGACCGAGATTGGTCAGGTGATCAAAGTCATCACCTCCATCGCCCAGCAGACCAACCTCCTGGCGCTCAATGCCACCATCGAAGCCGCTCGCGCGGGCGAGGCTGGCAAAGGGTTTGCCGTGGTGGCGAACGAAGTCAAGGAACTGGCCAAGGAAACCGCTAAAGCCACCGAGGACATCAGCCGCAAAATCGAAGCGATCCAGACCGACACCAAAGCGGCCGTGGATGCCATTGCATCGATCTCCGGTGTCATCAACCAGATCAACGATATCTCCTGCACCATAGCCACCGCGGTCGAGGAGCAGAACGCGACCACCAACGAAATGTCGCGCAACGTGAGCGAAGCGGCGCACGGAAGCGGCGAGATCACCAGCAACATTGCAGGCGTGGCGGAGGCGGCGCAGAGTACGACGCGCGGAGCCACCGATACCCAGAGAGCGTCGCAACAACTAGTCGAGACGTCCACACAACTTCGCCGCCTGGTCGAGCAATTCAAGATCAACGCCAGTGAAAACGGCCGCGGGAACGGTGCGGCCGCGGCTCAAGCCCAAAGCAAGGCGGCCCATGCAGGCTAGTAAGTGTGCCGTGGCCGGTGGAGCGCCGGGCGTCCCCGCCCGGCTGGACATGCGAGATGCCCGTCGCTCCACGATTTTGATTTGAAGAGTTATGTCTTTGGAGCGTCCGGCAAAATGACAATCGCCCCCCAACGCGCCGCGGCGCAACCGGCCCCAAACAAGGCCGAGGCTATCGATCCTGTCTACCGGCAAATCCGCGACTTGGTCTACAAGACTTCGGGTATCTACAAGGCCGAGGAAAAACTCTACCTTCTAGCCGACGGCTGCGGACGGCGAATGAAACAGCTGGCGGCGCGAACCCCACGCGAGTATTGGGACCGTCTCAACGCGGCGCCCTTCCGGGATGCGGAACTCAGAGAACTGCTCAATGAAATCACCATCGGCGAGACCTGCCTGTTTCGCAGCCAGCCGCAGCTCGACGCGCTGCGGAAAGTAATCCTGCCGGAGATCGTGGCGGGAAAAACCAAGCAGCTAACCAAGAGATTACGCATCTGGAGTGCGGGCTGCTCCACCGGAGAAGAGCCCTACACGCTGGCGTTGAACATGCTTGAGGAAAGCGAAAGCCTACTGAAGGGCTGGACAGTGGAGATTCTCGCCACCGATCTGAATGACCGTTCCATCGAAACCGCCAAGACCGGCATCTACGGCGATTACGCGCTGCGCAACACCAGCGAGCTCTACCGGCAAAAATACTTTTCGCCCGTCGATGAGAAGAAACTGCAGGTACGCCCGGAGGTGAAAAGGCTGATCACCTTCAGCCGTCTGAACCTGCAGGACGACTCCAGGATGCTTTTCATGAAGGGTATGGAGCTGATTTTCTGCTGCAATGTGCTGATCTATTTTGACGCCGCCTCGAAAACCAAGGTGGTCAACAATTTTTTCACCAATCTTAATTTTGGCGGTTATTTTTTTCTCGGGACCTCGGAGTCGCTGATGAAACTGAATGATCAGTTTCACCTGATCCATTTTCCCGGAACCATCGCGTATTGGAAACCATCCCTGAGCAGCGGCAAACTATGACCACATCCTTAGACGCAAAGATTCGCGAGCGCGTGCAGCAGATCGAGACCATGCCCGCCATCCCGGCAGTTTTTCTGCCCTTACTGAAGTTGTTGAGCAATTCCGCGGAGGAAGTGAAGGTGGACGAAGTGGTGCGCCTGGTGTCTTACGACAACACCATTGCTGGGCAATGCCTGCGCCTGGCTGGTTCTCCCTTGTTCGGCCTGGCGCAGTCGCCCAAATCCATCAAGGGAGCCGTGATCACCCTCGGTCTGCGTCGCGTCGAAACCATTCTTCTCACCTGCTGCCTGGGGCAAGCTTTCCCCGCAACCAAGTGGGTGCTCGACCCCGCCGTATTTTGGAGACATTCGCTGGGATGCGCCATGGTGTGCCGGAAATTCAGCGAGAAGTTAGCCGCCGCCGATACCGAGAATGACAGCGAGAAGGCATACATGGCGGGCCTTCTGCATGACATAGGCTTTATGGTGAACTGCCTGGCTTTTCCCAGGGAATTCGCCAAGGCGATGGAGAGCGCCGGCCAGGAGGGAATTCCGCTGGGCGAGGCGGAACAAGCCACCATGGGCTTCACGCACTGCGAGACCGGCCGGGCCCTGGCTGAAAAATGGAAGCTGGCCGACGACATCATCGAAGTAATCGCGCATCATCACGCCGTCGAACAAAGCCAGAGGGCACGGCCTCTGGTGGCCCTGGTACACCTGAGCGACCTTCTCTGCCGCATGCGCGGCCTGGGTTACGGCTATTACGAACGGCACAAAGTAGATTTGATCGCCGATCCGGCGTGGGCCATTCTCCTGAAGGAACACCGCGAGCTCGAAGGTGTGGACCTCGTCCGGTTTACCTTTGAGCTCGATGAAGCCGTCGAGGAAATCGAGGCTCTGGTAGCTACGGTATTCGGTTCGGCACCGGCGCGCGCCTGAGATCAAAGCCGTTCCCTCACCGCACCGGACGATGATCTCTCAGGCCGCGGACGCAACTCCGGTTTCGTAACTTCCGGCTGTAGAGACGGGGTTTGCCCCCATAATCGCTAGCTTAAGCAGGTCGGGCTGGAGGTTGACCCTACAGGCTGGTTGTCTGGGCGTTAACTTCCGGATGACGACGATCCGCCCAGAACCTATCGCGATGTTTCCGGCCAGGCGACTCTTGGCCCCGCCAAATATTGGTCGAGATCCTTTCACGCCACGAGAAATGTGATCATCGCCGAGCCGTCCTGCTGCGCAGCCGCCCCCACGAGGTATTCGTAATACCGTTTTGCATCGCACCGGACGGAGTTCGAGATACTTCGAATCGGGCGCTGGCAGGGATCCGAAGCCCATGGCTCGCTGACCTCTTGAGAAACGAGGGTGGTTCAACGTCCCCCGCAGCATGCGACGGTGTGGAGTCAGCGCTGCCGGATGCTGGATAGCTGGCGCTGGACTGACCCGGGACGCCGTAAACGCATCCACCCGGCTGTAATCACAGCCCTCCACGCCGGGATGATTCTCGTCGCCCGGGTCAGCGGAGCGGAGCGTCTGTCGCCGTTCGAATCCGCTGCTGAAGTCGAGTTCTCAATTGAAGCCGCAACCTCTCCCGAGATCGACATAACGGGAGTTCCTGTTGGAACATTGAAAGTAACCCGGTTTTGTTGCTGTCTTCCCGCTGGGACAGGCCGTAGAAACCTTGGCCAAACAACTGTAATAGCTGTATGCAGTGCAATAGCCCGTCAGTTTCCCACCATACACCGCGCAATATCCTTTATAGCGCCCGTATAGTGGCCCGAGTAATTGTTCGCCTTCCACATCGACGCTGTCGGTGTTGGCAGGGGATGTTTGCTCCGCGGCAGGCGCCGGATTGGTTACAGAACCCGGAGTCCGCTGAGCCCATCGAGAACGAAAACGATTCAACATGCCCGCGGGCATGCGGCTGCGTGCAGTGCCAGTTGCCGGGTCCGGGATAGCGGGTGCCGCACTTTGACGTAGAGCCGCCGCGTCCACCATGCTGTAGTCGCATCCCTCGACACCGGAATGATTCTCGTCGCACGGAATCAGCACGAACGAGTGGATGTCGCCGTTGGAAAACACTCCTCTAACAGCAATCTCTCCGCGATCGTTGATTTGAAACGCATGGTCCAGCTGTAGATTGGGGTTGGGAGGGATCAGTGTGCTCAGGTCAACCATGGGGCCGCCATCCTCCCACAGGAACCCGCCGATTTCGTTGCCAAAAACGTTATCAAGCAAATTGCCCACGATCTGGCGTCGCGAATTGATGCTGAGGGCTTGACTGTCGATATTTGCACCCACCACGGTGCCCAGATCTGTCATCACACCGTCGCGCCAGAGAAATGAGCGGCCCGACCCATCGGCCCGGCTGTCGCCGCCGACGATATCACCCGCATCATTGATAGAGATTCCAACTCCAGTAGCGCCTCCCAAGGTGCCGAGGTCTTGCATGCCCCCTTTCTGATCCCAAAGGAAGGCGTGCACACCCGCGTTGTCTCCCGCCAAGTCGGAGTAGCCGACGACCTGACCTCGATTGTTGAGGGCCCACGCTTGACCGCAGGTGCCGCCGAGCGTCCCGAGATCAATCATCTTGCCGTTCTCCCAGAGGAAGGGATCCTCGGTCGGGACGTTCACCGTCAACCCACCGCAAGTGGTCACAACAGGATTCGGAGTCGTATTGGTGAAAGACCATCCGGCGATCTGACCCCTATCGTTGATGGCGAAGGCAGCGCTATCGGTGCCGCCGAGCGTGCCCATGTCCTCCATGCCCCGGGATTTGGTCCAGCGAAACGCATGTACTTGGGTTTCTCCCGTTACTCCCACCGGGAGGAAAAAGCTCGTGTAGGGGTCGGGAATTGTATTCAGGGCTCCTCCGGCTACCTGTCCCCGGCTGTTGACGGCGTTTGCGGAGCTCTGGTTTCCCCCGAGTGTCCCCAGGTCGGTGAGGGAATTGTCCCTTCCCCAGAGAACCGCTTCTATTGCAAAAGCGCCAGTCAGGGGATCGATACCGTTTTCGGATACTCCCACAGTCAGCCCGCTATCGCTGACCCAGATACCGCTGGCGCTGTTGAGGCCGTTGAAACCGGGGAGTGCACTCAATGCGCTGGTGACGCCATTCTGCCACTTGAATCCGGGACCGACATAGCAGTCGAAGTTGAAGAAGGCACAATAGGGATCGGGAGTGGGGGTGTCGGCCGAACCCACCGCCGTCCCACTGCTGTTCAGCAGCCTGCCCGTCGGAAATCCTTGGAGATAGCTGCTGTTGGGCCCGCCGAATGTGCCCACGTCTACGAGCTGGTAGTGATGGTATTGATGGGGGTGATCTGGTTTAGTTTTGTTCTGTGCCGACAGCGAAACTGGCAATGCCAGTGCGCTGAATAAGGTGATGGCGAGGATGCGCGTCCAAGTTTTGGAATTCATTTCCTTCTCCTTTGCATCTCGCGCCTCCAAGCCTGCGAGATTGTCGCGAGCATGATGCTCAGGATCGCCAGTCCCCGCAATGCAAAGGGAGTCAAAATCGGGTCATTTCGGCATCACAGCAACATTCGCTTTGTTGCCAAGGGCTTGCGGATAGCGTGGTGGAGCCGCGAGAGAGTATTTGAAGGCAGCAGGCCCATTCCCGGTCATGTCATTAGCCTTGATGTCCTCTAATAAGGTGGTAAAATCCCCGCGCACTACTTGAGTGCTAATTGGAAATGGCCAATCATTCTCGCCGGAAAGCCCGTTTCGAAAACTTCGAGTTAGACCTTCGTGCGGGCGAGCTGCGCCGCGAAGGGGAGAAAGCCGTCCAGCTCTCTGAACAGCCGTTTCGCATTCTGACCATGCTTCTGGCGCGGCCCGGCGATCTTGTGACGCGGGAAGAAATTCGCAGCAAACTCTGGCCCAACGGCACCATCGTCGAGTTTGAGCACAGCATCAGTGCCGCCATGAACCGGCTTCGGCAGGCATTGGGTGACTCTCCCGAGAATCCGAGCTACATCGAAACTCTGGCTCGCCGCGGCTATCGCTGGAAGACTCCGGTGGAGTGGGTGGAATCATCGCCAGAGGCGGCAAGTCCCACCGAGTTGGAGTCGGGAGAAACTACGGCAGCGGCCGGAGGTAACCTGATCGGCAAGAAAGTGTCCCACTACCGAGTGCTCGAAGTGCTGGGGGGTGGGGGTATGGGCGTCGTGTACAAGGCGGAAGATCTCAGGTTGGGCCGCCGCGTCGCGTTGAAGTTCCTGCCTGAAGAGCTGGCCAGCAACGCGGACGCACTCCAGCGTTTTGAGCGCGAAGCGCGAGCCGCATCTGCCTTGAACCATCCGAACATCTGCACCATTTATGAGATCGACGACCATGAAGAGCAACCCTTCATCGTGATGGAGTTGCTGGAGGGCGAGACTCTACGCGAGTTGATTGCAGCGGGGGGAGCACCACCGTTGCCATTGGATAAATTGCTGAACCTCGCCGTTCAAATCACCGAGGGGCTCGACGCAGCCCATCGCGAGGGCATCATTCATCGCGACATCAAGCCGGCGAATATCTTCGTGACCACACGCGGCCAAGCCAAGATTCTCGACTTTGGGCTGGCCAAGCTGAATACCGATCTGGTTCCGGGCGAAGTCTCGCTCGAACCGCGTGATGGAATCGACGAGGCGCGAGGCCCACAAACCGGGGTCGGGTTAACTTCCAGCCCCAGGTTGTTTCTCAGCCGGACGGGCGTGGCGATGGGGACTGCCGGGTACATGTCTCCGGAGCAGGTGCGGGGAGAGAAGTTGGACGCGCGGACGGACCTTTTCTCTTTAGGATCGGTCCTCTACGAAATGGCGACCGGCCAACGGGCATTCGCCGGCGACACGGCGGCAGAACTCTACGATGCAATCCTCAAGCACCAACCGGTGCTTCCGCGCCAGTTAAGTCCTAGCATCCCAGTTCAACTCGAACTCATCATCAAGCGGGCGCTCGAAAAGGACCGCGATGCGCGTTATCAGACCGCTGCTGAAGTCCTCGTAGACTTGAGGCAACTGCAGGAACCTTCTAGTTCTACCTCTACCAGAGTGAATTCCGAATCACGGAAGCGTCGACTCGTGTTGGCGCTGGGTTTTGTCGCGCTTATTGCAGTCGCCGCAGCCGGCGTCCGTTATTACCTCGCCGACCGCAAAGCAAGCCGATTAACGGACCAGGACGCCGTGGTCGTGGCCAGCTTTGACAACTCTACCGGCGAAACTATCTTTGACGATTCGCTCGGGCGGGCGCTCGGCTTCGCTCTGCAGCAGTCGCCCATGTTGTATTTTCTTCCCGTCGGAAAAACGGGCGCGGTCCTCAAGTCGATGTCCAAGCCTCCGAGTACGCCGATTACCACTGACATCGCTCCCGAGGTCTGCCGGCTTGCCGGCGCTAGGGCTTATGTCGCCGGTTCGATTAGTGGGCAGAGTGGCAAATATGTCGTCGGCGTGAAGGCGGTGAATTGCCAAAGTGGAAAGATGATGGCGCAGGAGCGGATCACGGCCAGGGGCAAGGATGACGTGCTGGACGCGCTCGGCGACGCAGCCGCTAAATTGCGGGTCGACCTAGGGGAATCGCCAGACTCTGTGTGGAAACTCAATCTTCCTCTCAAACAGGCAATCACACCGTCCCTGGAAGCTCTGAAACAATACGCGCTGGGATTTAAGGCTTACTTTCAAAAAGGGGAGACCGCGCGATTGCCCTATGATCTTCGTGCCATCGAACTCGACCCTAACTTCGCGCTGGCGTACTTTGACGCAGGGGAAAGTTACAGGAACACTGGTCAATTGGAAAAAGCGGATGAATACATCGGCCGGGCGTTCGAATTACAGGATCACGCGATCACCCTCGCCAGGCTGCATATTGCCAGTCTGTACTACTCCGACGTCACCGGTGAACTGAACAAAGCGGCCGAGATATATCAGAGTCAATTTGCGATTTATCCGCGGTCTTATGCTGCTTTAGTAAATCTTGGCATCCTCTACTCCGAACTCGGACAGTATGAGAAGGCGGCGGAACTGATGCGCCAGGGAATCCCCATCAATCCCAGCGACGGGCGCGGGTACATGAATCTGGCCAGCGCTCTGCTGGGGTTGGACCGATTCGAAGAGTCGCGAGAGGCGACTCTGGCGGCCTTGGAGCGAAAACCGCCCTCGGTGGGAAATAACCTGGAGCTCTATTCAATCGCCTTCGTCACGCATGATGCCAAAACCATGGCGGAGCAAATCGCGTGGCTGGAGAAACAGCCGCAGTATGAGGGCAAGGGTCTGGCGCTGGAGGCCGACACTGAGGCCTATGCTGGTCATCTACGCAAGGCGCGGGTGTTGACGCGGCGCGCCGTGGACGCCTCGTTACGGGCAGACAGCAAGGACGACGCAACTATGTGGTGGTACCGGGCGGCCCTGCGCGAGGCATGGTTTGGCAACGCGAAGGAAGCGCGAGAGGCTGCGGCAGAGGCGCTGAAACTCCAGCCGGAGAACCGAGCTGTCAAACTCGAAACGGCGCTGGCTCTGGCGATGGCGGGCGATACCGCGCGAGCAGAGTCGCTCGAACAGGACCTGGCGAAACACTACCCGCTCGATACCCTGATCCAGTCGCTGTGGCTGCCGACGATTGATGCCCGGTTAGCCGTAGTAAGAAAGAAGCCTGCGGCTGCGATCGATCGTCTGCAAGCCGCCGCGCCGATGGAATTGGGCTATAACTCATTTGAGACCACCATGTCATGGTCATGCCTCTACGCGGTCGAGGTGCGGGGTGAAGCGTATCTGGCGATGGGCAATGGCCCCGCGGCTGCCGCCGAGTTTCAGAAGATTCTCGACCACAGTGGCATCGTGCAGAACTGTGCGACCGGCGCGCTGGCACATCTCTGGCGGGCGCGTGCGAACGCGCTCCAGGCCCGGACAAACCAGGGACCGTCCGCCGATGTTGCCCATGCCAAGGCTCTGGCCAACTACCGGGATTTCTTCGCGCTGTGGAAAGACGCCGACCCCGAAATTCCCATCTTGCAACAAGCCAAGGCCGAGTATACGAAGCTACAGTGATTTCGGCGCTCAAGCCGTGAAGGCATCGGCACAGACGCCATTTATAGATAATTGACGAGCCGCTCCACTCCGACAAAGTCCCTAACGGAATTGGGTCCAGGATTCAACTGGCGGGAAACCACTGCCGATCACTCCGGAAGGTACGGTACACCATAAGTGGCGCTGAGCCCGAGACCGGTCCCCTTGCCCACCGGAGCAGGACAACCTGTCACGCTAACTCACGACTCCATCTCTCACCATTTTTGCGACCTTGCTCCCTGATGGAAAAACGTTTTTATTTGAGGGCAGCGAACCTGGACATGCGCTACGGAATTGGGTCCAGGATTCAACTGGCGGGAAACCGCTGCCCATCACTCCGGAAGGTACGGTAGGAAAGTGCGTATCCCCGGACGGCAAACTGCTGGCGGCATCTGATCAGGGGCAGAAATTCTGGCTTTACCCGACGGACGGCGGCACGCCTAAAGCGCTTTCCGGCATTGAGCCTGAAGAAGAAGCAATCCGCTGGAGTGCTGACGGTAAGAATCTGTTTGTTGCGAACTACGGCATTATCCCTGTCCCGGTTTATCAAATCGAAGTCATCACCGGCCGCAGGAAACTCGTTTACAACCTCGCCCCAAGAGATGCCGCTGGACTATGGGATATCGCTCCAATTCTGCTGACGCCCGACGGCAAGTCATACGTTTATTCCGATTACAAGATTCTCTCTGATTTGTATGTCGCCAGTGGAATGAGATAGGTAACCGTCATGTCGCGGATTAACGACACTTTCTGACACCAAGGCCATTGTTCCTGAGTGACGGGCAAACCGGAAGCAACTCTTAAGTTGCCGCTTTAGGGGGATCAACCCCGTCTCCGGAGAGGCGGCAAGCCGCGTCTCTACGCGAAATCCGACGCCCGTTCAGAGGCTGGGCATCTAGAATCACCTTCTTTTGCGGCCTGCAAAGCACCGCTACCGACTCCCGAAACGGAATACGATGCCGGTGACAATGCGAACATTGTTCTGAAACTGCATCGCCGCGGTGGAGTCGGCAAACGTAGTACGCAGATAGTCAGCGCCCACCCGGATAGCAAGCGGCCCGGCTATGGTGTGTTCGACTCCGCCCCCAAGGGCATAGGAGAATCGAGTCACAGTTCCACCCAGGTAATAGGTTCCTTTAACCGGAACCGCGCTGTTCACCAAACTGACGCCGGCCAAAGTGTGCACGAAGATCCGCGTATTTCCAAAATCCACGGGATAGAACTGGGGACCGATTAGAAAGCTCAGAACATTGCCACTATGTCCAGTGCCGAGCACGTTGCCAGCACGGGCGTAGCTCGAATCCACCATCATTCCCCAGCGTGAGTTGAAGTCGACAAAGCCGTTGGCATCCACTCCGCTAAGGCCGACGCGCTGTTGTGACGGCGTATCCAAAGCGAGATAAGTGTAACCGGCGCTAGCCTCAAACACTGGGCCAGTGGCCGCGGCCGGCGGTGCGCTGGTTACAAAGCGTTGCCCGACAAACGGCGCAACCAGGAAGAGAATGCAGACCGCGATTTTTCCCATGATTCTCATTCCTGTGGAAGCCTGCAGCCCATGTGACCACCAGCAACAAACTCGATCCCACTACGTCCAGCATTCTTCTGGCCAAGCCCTCGCCTTCCCTTCCGCCTTGAATTCTCCGGTCAACCTGGACAATCCCGAACAATCCAAAGCTAACTACACCGCCAGGCCCAACGAACAAGAACCGGGCGCGTGGCAAGGAAGCGCCATATTGGGAACCGTGAAGATTCGTCAGGCCCGTAATGGCCAAGGAACCATCCAGCGTATCCAACAGCTCTCTTTCGAGCCAAAACTTTGGTGGTGTACCCCATCCCCCCGTCTTGCTATCCTAATGATAGGATTTGTTCTTACTGAGAGCTGAGAGCTGAGAGCTGACGGCTGAAGGCTGACGGCTAAGCCCTGGTACCTCGCGAGTATCAACCCCATGCAAATGGTGATCGACATCTTCGCGCAGATTTTCGCCACCCTCTGGGCGCACAAACTGCGTTCGTTCCTCACCATGTTCGGCATCGCCTGGGGCGTCGGTTCCCTGCTCCTCCTGGTCGGCCTCGGCGAGGGCTTCAGATCCGGCAACCAGCGCGGTCTTTCGGAGTACGGCGAAAACATCATGATGCTCTTCCCCGGCCGCGCTCCGGCCGTCCAGGGCAGCACAAACTCCGCTCGCCAGTATCGGCTCACGTACCAGGATTACCTCGACATCCGCAAAGAAGCTCCACACATTCGCGCCGTCACTCCCGTCCTCGTCACCAACGAGGTACACGCCGTCAGCGAATTCGCCAGCGCGAGCGGCCAACTCACCGGAGCCGAACCGCAATACAACGGAATCCGCTTCCTCCCGCTAAAACTGGGACGCTGGCTCAACGGCCTCGACGAAGTTCAGAAACGCGACGTGGTCGTCCTCGGCGATGAGATGACGCGCAACCTCTTTCCGGGACGTCCCGCCGTCGGCTCGTTCATTCTGCTCAATGGCTATCGCTTCGAGGTCATCGGCACGCTGAAGCGCGTCGGCCGCGGGGACGACAATTCAACCAATACGCGCGCCTACATACCCTTTCAGGTCATGCGCAGTGATTTCCCGCTCAAAGGTGAGGAGGCATTCGATGCGATTTCGTTCCTCAACTATCAGCCTCGCGTCGCCGACGAACACCTGCTCGCTCAGGATGAGGCTCGCCGCATCATCGCGCGCAATCACCATTTCGACTATCACGATGAAGACGCCTTCGAAGGCTGGGATACCGTCAAGCAAGCACAAATGATGGGCACCATCTTCGATGCCATGAACGAATTCCTCGGTACCGTCGGTCTGGTCACGCTGGCTCTCGGCGCCATCGGCGTCATCAACATCATGCTCATCTCCGTCACTGAACGCACGCGCGAAATCGGATTGCGCAAGGCCCTGGGCGCCACCAATCGCAGCATCATGCTGCAATTCTTCGCCGAGGGCATCGTGCTCACCCTGGGCAGCGGACTCATCGGCATGGGCCTGATCGGCGGCTTCATGGCCATGTTCCGGAATTACAATGGTCCCGGCGGCTTCGATCCGCCGCGGCTCGTCCTAAAGACCGCGATCCTGGCCATTGCCAGCCTCACCCTCGCGGGCGTCGCTGCCGGACTCTATCCTGCGCGCAAGGCCGCCCGCCTGGAACCAGTCGAAGCCTTGAGGCAGGAGTGAAGAATTTGCAATTGGAAGTTGGTAATTTGTAATTTGCAATTTGTTTTGTTTCGAAGACTTGAAATTGCAAATTACAAATCACAAATTACAAATGATTCAAGACCTGCTCCAGGAGTCCTACAACGCCATGCGCCACAACCGGCGCCGGACCGCGCTCACCATGCTCGGAATGGCCTGGGGGATTGCCACCGTCGTCATGCTTCTAGCCTACGGCGATGGCTTCGGCCGCGCATGCGCCAACATCTTTGCCAACTTCGGAACCAAGCTATTCATCGTGGTTCCCGGCCGCTCTTCCATGCAGTCCGGTGGCGAAAAGGCCGGCGCTCCCATACGCATCACACTGGACGACGTCGACTTGCTCACCACCAACATCCCGCAGATCACCCACATCACTCCGGACAGCTTCAAGAACGCGACCGTGACTTACGACACTCGCTCGTACACCATAAACGTCAACGGCGAGTACCCCAACACTTTCGCCATCCGCGCATTGAGCCTCGGCGAGGGACGTTTCTACAACCCCGAGGACCAGATCCAGCGCGCTCGCGTCGCCGTAATCGGCTCCGAAACTAAGGAGAAACTTTTCTCCGGACGCAATGCCGTCGGCGAATACATCCGCCTTGATGGCATCAGCTTTGAGGTCGTCGGAGTTCTCGCCCCCAAAATGCAGGCTGGCGACGACAATATCAATCGCGTCGTGTACGTTCCCTTCACCACCATGAGCGACCTCAAGGACACACACTACCTCGACTCCGTCTGGTTCAATTACGAAACCAACGACTATGAACGGATCGAGCAATCCGTGCGCTACATCATGGCCGCGCAGCACAAATTCAATCCCGCCGACCGCCGCGCCCTGTTTGTCTTTAATCTTATGGAGCAGGTTCACCAGTTCGAGATCATCACCATCGGCCTCAAGATCCTGCTCGCCTTCATCGGCACCCTCACTCTGGGCATCGGCGGCGTCGGCCTGATGAACATCATGCTCGTCTCCGTCACCCAGCGCACCCGCGAAATCGGCGTGGAGAAAGCGCTCGGCGCGCGTCGACGCCACATCTTCCTCCAGTTTCTGGCCGAGGCGCTCACCATCACCTTCATCGGCGGACTCCTCGGTATCGTCCTGGCTTACCTCGTTGCCTTTTCCGTCGGCAGACTTACCCTTTACAGCGCCATGGCCAAACACGCCGAGGCCGGCGACATTCGCCTCATGATTAACCCCATCACTTTGGTCGTCGCCGTCCTCATCCTCAGTGCTGTCGGACTGATCAGCGGCATGGTCCCCGCCATCCGCGCCTCCCGCCTCGACCCGATCGAAGCCCTCCGCTACGAATAGAAGGTCTTCTTGCGCGTGAAACATATTTTTCCACAGCCTGCTCGGACGCTCGAGCGCCTCGCCCGCAATCCTGGGGTCCGGCAGAAACATCCAAAGCGGTATAGTGTTATCGCTATTGGAGGATTGTGACAAAATGAAAAAGCTGATTGGATTGCTCGCGATATGTCTCTTGTTCTCTCTCTCAGCATTAGCACAACATGGTGGCCATGGTGGCGGCCATGGCCGATCAGAGGTCGGTGGCGGCCGTCAAAACATTCCTGCACACGGCCCGGCGAGAGTAAACACTCCGCGCCCTCTCGACCAACACCCCCACTTCAACGACAAGCCAGGACATCCAGATGCTCCCCACGTACATAGCGGTCGGGAATGGGTGGGCCATGACACTGGCCCCAACGATCCTCATTACCATCTGGATCATCCCTGGGAGCATGGCCGCTTCACCGGCGGTATCGGCCGCGAGCATGTGTGGCACCTTGGAGGCGGTGGTCCCAGCCGTTTCGGGTTCGGCGGCTCCTACTTCTCCGTAGCTCCATTCGACATTGATTTCTGTAACGGCTGGCTCTGGGATTCAGACGACATCGTCCTCTACGACGATCCCGATCACATCGGCTGGTATCTCGCTTATAACGTCAGGCTTGGAACTTACGTCCACGTGATGTATCTGGGAGCATAGAACAGTGATCAGTGATCGGTGAGTGGCAAGATTCTTGCGAGGTAGTTTCTCCGGTGGAGCGCAGGCGCGGACGCCCGTCGCTCCACCGGCCAAAATTCCGTTACTTCTTTTCTTGGCTCTTGTCGCCCTTGCCCTTAGCGTCTGTCGCCTTTTCCTCAATCGACAACAGTTCGACCTCAAAGATCAGGGTCGCATTCGGCCCAATCTCGGCACCCGCGCCCCGCTCGCCATACCCAAGGCTCGACGGAACGAAGAGCTGCCACTTCGATCCCACCGGCATCAACTGCAGCGCTTCCGTCCACCCTTTGATAACTTGACCGACTGCAAACGTCGCCGGTTGCCCCCGTTTGTAGGAGCTGTCAAATTCCTTGCCGTCGATGAGAGTGCCCTTGTAGTTGCACTTGACCGAGTCGCTCGCCGTGGGTTTCGGTCCAGTGCCGGCTGTCAGAATCTTGTACTGCAAACCGCTGGGCAATGTAACGACGCCGTCTTTACTCTTGTTGGCCGTCAGAAACGCTTCACCTTCGGTCTTATTCGCAGCCGCAACTTTTTGCGTTTTCTCCTGCTGCTGTTTTTGAACCTCGGTCTGAACCTCCTGGAGTACCGCCTTCGCTTCGTCTTCCGTCAGACGTGTCTTGCCACCGGACATCGCGTCTTTCAATCCCTGGGATACGAGAGTCGAGTCCACCTCCACCGACTGCTTTTTCAGGTTGGCCCCAAGTCCTGACCCGATATTCATTCCCAGTGCATAGCTGAACTTTTGTTTTCGTGTTGTAAGCGCCGGAACCGCCGCGCTTTTCGCTGCCGTTCCCGTCTTCTTCGCCGGAGCTTTCGCCGCTGTGGCAGCTTTCGGAGTTGTGGCTGCAGGAGCCGCTGGAGTCGTCGCCGCCGGAGTGCTTGCTGCTGGAGTCTGCTGGGCATATCCATCCCCGACCAGCATCATCCCCGCGGCCAATAGTAAGGCTGTGATGAGAGATCTTTGCATTCATCTATTGTCACATTGCTCCGCATTCTGCGCCAGACCTGGGCAACGTCGATTAACCAAAAAGGGCACTAGCAGCCCGCAGTGCGAGGGCGGCGGCCAGGACGGTTCGTATCAGGGCATGCCTTCAAGCATGCCGACGTTCTGCGCTATGGAAGCGCCTTCACAGATTGCTGAAAGACTCGATCTTGAGTTCGGTTTTGGGTGGCGCAGCGGTTCACCGCTGCGATAACAGCTTGTTTTCGACGCCGGCTTCAGCCGCAGAGGGCGACTGCGGCGCTCAAGCGGACTTTTTCGACAAACTCCTCATGCGCGAGACGCAGACTAGAGCGGTCGGCTGCGGATTTCGCTATAATCCCTCCATGAAAACCACTCACTTGTTTTCGCTCGCTCTGCTCGTGGTCGCACTCGCATCGGCCACTTCGGCCAAGACTGTGGTTCACCTTAAGGATGCCCAGGACAAAGCTGTGGGCACCGCTGTTCTCTGGGAATCCGCCCCGGGAATCGCGATGGAACTCACTCTCGAGAATTTACCTCCCGGAGATCATGCCATCCACTTTCATCAGAACGCGAAGTGCGATGCCCCGGACTTCAAGTCCGCGGGACCCCACTTCAATCCCGATGGCAAGAAGCATGGATTGGAGAATCCCGAAGGCCACCATGCCGGCGACAACCCCAACTTCACCGTGGGCGCGGATGGCAAAGCGCATTTCAAAGCAGAGAATAAAGACGTGACGCTCGGCAAGGACAGCCATTCGCTGTTCAGCAACGGCGGCACATCGCTTGTGATCCACGCGAAGGCCGACGACCAAAAGACCGACCCCGCGGGCAACGCCGGCGACCGCATCGCCTGCGGCACAATTACGAAGTAGTCGTCGGGCAATGAGATCGTGTGGGGACGGGGTCGTGTGGGGACGGGCGCCTCGCGAGCCTGCCCTGAGCGAAGCCGAAGGGTCCAAGCCGAGCGTAGCTCGGCCTCGCCTCTAATGTGTGCCCCCAAGGCATAAGGCCGTGCCCTTCCCACCGAAATTTGCCAGGTACCTTCTCCCTACTTCCCCGCCGGCACGTACAGCGCGGGGATGCTCTGCTTGTTTACCATCTCATTCAACGCTGGCAGATCCTTCGACATCAGCTCGCGGTACTGCGCCAGCAGCGGCTGCGCCTGTTTTTCCATATCCTCGAAGACTTCATACTGCTGTTTGGTAGGCGCGGCATCGGCCGACTCCACGCTGAACAACAGTGAGTGCAGCCGCTCATCAATCAGCACCGGGTAGTTAAGGTTCGACTCCGAACTCTTCGAGTTCACCTGCAGCAACTGCGACTCCACATCGAAGCTCTTCTTGTCGAAGTCCTTGGTGGCCGAAACGAGCGATGCGTAATGCGTATCGTCGCCGAAACGCCGTGCCATCCCGCGAGTCTGCGTGCGCACTTCGCGAATGGTTGCGACCGCCTCGTGAATCTGGGAAACCTCCGCCACAATCTTGCGTCCCAATTCACTCTGCTTCTGCAGGTCGTCGTTCGACACCTTCACCCGCGGATCCGCTTTCAACTCCAGCGGTGCCGTGTACGACTTCCCTTCCGCCGTCAACCGAACCTGATAGGCGCCCGGCGGCACCATCGGTCCACGATTCCGGAACTCCGCGCCGGGCTCTCCCGCCAGCGGAGTCGGCCCCTGCAAACGCAAATCCCACGCAAAGCGGTTCACGCCAACCTCGGCCGGAATCTTCTCATCGGGAGGCGTCTGGTCTGGCCATTCTGGCGGTGTATCCGCTTCCTTCTTCTCTTCATTAGAGTAGCGCCGCACAACCTTCCCCGACGCATCCAGAAATTCGAGCGCGACCACACCCTTCGGCGCGGTTGGGAAGTAGTAATAAACAATTGCGCCCGTCGGCGGATTTTCGCCCACCGGCTGCCGCCGCTCGAAGAAATCAGGCCAGCGCATGCGATAGGTCAGTCGCGGCTTGTAAAGCACCGCGCCGGTCGCCGCCTGCGCCGTGGCCGCCCGCAGTGGCGTGATGTCGTCCAGAATCCAAAACGCACGCCCATGCGTCGCCACCACCAGATCGTCGTTCTTCACGATCAGGTCGTGGATCGGAGTGTTCGGCAAATTCAGTTGCAGCGATTGCCAGTTCGCGCCGCCGTCGAACGAAACGTAAATCCCCGTCTCCGTGCCTGCATACAAAAGATTCTTTCGCACCGGATCTTCGCGCACGGCATGCGTGTACGCGCCATCCGGAATGCCATTTGTGATCTTCGCCCATGTCTTGCCGAAATCCGTCGTCTTGAAAATATACGGTTTGAGATCATCGAGCTTATGCGTGTCGACCGCCGCATAGGCCGTGCCTGCATCGAACGGCGAAGCCTCAATCAGGCTCACCAGGCTCCACTCCGGAATCCCCTTGGGCGTTACTTTCGTCCAGTTCTTGCCGCCATCGCGCGAAACGTGAATCAGGCCATCATCGGTTCCCGCCCACAACAGGTCTTTCTGCACGGGCGACTCCGCGATCGTGAACACCGTGTCGTAATACTCGACCGAGGTGTTGTCCTTGGTCAGCGGGCCGCCGGAAGAAACCTGCTTGCTTTTATCGTTGCGCGTCAGATCGGGACTGATCGCCGTCCAGCTCTTGCCTTCGTCGATTGTCTTGAAGACACTCTCCGCGGTCGTGTAAATCACATTCGGATCATGCGGTGAGATCACGATGGGCATCGTCCATCCCAGGCGGTATTTCAGGTCGCCAACCCCGTGGCCCGCGCCATCTTCCGGCCAGACCGTAATGTCCTGCTCCTGGTTGCTGCGGCGATCAAGGCGGGTGACCGCGCCGCCGCCCGATCCCGCATAAATAATGTTGGAGTCCCGGGGATCTGGCGCAATGTAGCCGCTCTCTCCGCCGCCCGCATCGAACCAGTGCTGCCGCCCGACATAGCCGTCGTCGGTGCGGCTGGCGATGCCGATAGTCGAGTTGTCCTGCTGCGCGCCGTACACTTTGTAGAGAAAGTCGTTGTCCGCCGCCACGTGATAAAACTGCGCCGTTGGCTGGTTGTACTGCGTGGACCAGTTCTTGCCGCCATCTACCGAGATCGTCGCCCCGCCGTCGTTCGAGTTGATCATGCGATTCGGATTCTGCGGATCGATCCAGAAACCGTGATGATCCCCGTGCGGCGCCGGCAGAAGATTCAGCGTCTTGCCCCCATCGGTCGAGCGGAACAGGCCGGTGTTCAGCATGTAGACCGTGTCCGCGCTCTTCGGATCGGCAAAAATGTGCGTGAAATACCACGCGCGCTGCGTGAGCCGCTGGTCATCATTGACGCGCGACCAGGTTTCGCCACCGTCATCGGAACGATATAGCCCGCTCTGCTTCGACTCGATGAGCGCGTACACGCGATTCGAATCTGCGCCCGAAACGCTTACCCCGATGCGCCCCAAAATGCCCTCCGGCAGCCCTTTCGCTTCCAGGTGCTTCCAGGAATTTCCGCCGTCGGTCGAGCGGTACAATCCGCTCCCCGGGCCGCCGCTTTCCAGGCTCCACGGCGTGCGCTGGATCTGATAAAGCGCCGCGAACATCACGTTGGAATTATGTGGATCGACCGCCAGATCAATCGCGCCTGACTTATCGTCCTTGTAAAGAATTTTCTCCCAGGTCTTGCCGCCATCGGTGGTGCGAAAAATGCCGCGATCCGGATTCGGCCCGTACGCATGACCAAGCGCGGCGATCAGCACATGGTCAGGATTGCGCGGATCAATCCAAACACGCGAAATGTGCTGCGTATCTTTCAAGCCGATGTGCTGCCAGGTCTTGCCGCCATCGGTCGTCTTGTAAACTCCATCGCCGTACGAGATATTGCCGCGCAGGCAAGACTCGCCCGTCCCCACATAAATCACGTTCGGATTCGACTCCGATACGGCGATCGCGCCGATCGATGAGATCACGGTCTTATCGGAAATCGGCTGCCAACTCACGCCGCCATCGGTGGTGCGCCACACGCCTCCGGCAACGGCGCCGAAGTAGTAGGTAAAGGGACTACCGGGAATGCCAGTCACGGCCAGCACGCGGCCGCCGCGATACGGCCCGATATCGCGCCACTTCATTCCCTTAAACTGCGCTTCGTTATACGGCTGCGCCACCGCCGTTATTGCCAGCGCCACGATCAGAACACACCACCCCACCAAACCGCGAAATTTCATTGATCACTCCTGAATCTACGACTCTGAGTAGAAGACCGATAATAATAAACCATCGTTGAGCGAAGCAATCGCGTAGGGACAGCCGCCCTCGGCTGTCCAGCGAGCGCAACTCGCTGGGTTTTTGTTTGCCCGCCAATGCACTCAAAGTGTGGCGGCGCTTCGCGCTTGCCGGACAGCCGAGGGCGGCTGTCCCTACGCGTTCTTGTGCGCTCACGATGAATAAAGAAACTCCAGCGCCCCCGGAAACCGCGCCGCCCAAGCCGATTCAGAGTGTGAAGCGGCTTCTTCGATGCGAACCCTCAGCCGTTGTTCGTCCAAGCCAACCTCGCGCAAAATGGTTTCCAGTTCGCGGACGTCGCCAACAATCCTCTCGTCTTTCTCCGCGTGTCCTACTTCCCTCGTTCCCATCCCCAGGTACGTGCGCGCAGGCCAATTGCGGAATCGACGGCTCTCCTCCAGAATTTTCCGGTTCGCCACAAACAGAGACGGACTCTCGACCAGCAATCGCCCAAACACCCCCGGCGCAGCCAGTTGCGTGTACAGCGTGATCAGACCTCCGAGAGAGGACCCGCCCAATCCCGTGTTCTCCGCCCCCTTCAATACCGGATAACGCTCTTCGATGAGCGGCATCACTTCGCGCCGCAGGAAATCGGGATAGCATTTTCCCTTCGCGTTCAAAACTCTGGGATCTTTTGACTTGTACGGGATGTACTCCTGAGCCCGGTTCTTCGTGTTGTCGATGCCGACGATAATGAGCGGGCGAATTTTCTGTTCGGCGATCAACCGCGTCGCTGCCTCGCCCACCTGCCAGTGCACCCCAGCAAAGGCCGTTGCCGGATCGAACAGATTTTGCCCGTCATTTAAATAGAGGACCGGATAGCGCGTCGCGCCCCAGCCGTCATAATCAGGAGGCAGCCAAACCCGCAACAGGCGCGTGTTCCCGAAGATTCCGCTGTTGAGTTCATGCAACCACAGGTTCCCGGCCGGAACCGGCATCGCAGCAGTGGCGGCACGCTTCGTCTTTACTCTTAGTTTTCGAGTTGTGGACTGGGACATTTCGTGAATAGGGTTCGTATTAGTAGTGAATCGGTTCGTATCAGGGTATCGCTTTAGCGATGCCGGAAATTCCTCAGAATCCGACGCCCCTTTAGGAGCTGGATAGTGTCTACTCGCTTCTCTCTCGCTTCCACCAGATCACGACCGCCAAGACCGTCGTCGTCGCAATCAACGCCAATGAACTCAAACATAAAATGCACCAGACTCCGAGCACCCGCGCTTCGATGTAAGTCAGGTACAAAGCAAACGCCAGGCCCGCGGCCGCCGCGCCGAAAAGTATTGCCGGAGCCTCGCGCCGCTCGCGATACACCGTCGCCAGTCCCGCCAGCGCCGCGTAGCCGAGCATCCCAATCAACGCGACCGGGATTCCGAAGATTGACGAATACTCGCTCCGGTTCACGATGTCGCAATTGAACGTTTCCCCGATGTCACAGTACGCCGTCTTTGAGGTCGCATAGTGATGCTGCAGCGACACCGACGAAACCGCGATTCCACAAACCGCCAGAATGGCAACCACGCTCATCAGACGCTGCGTCAATTCGGTCACGGCAGCGCGCACCCGGTGCGATCGCTCAGTTCCTCTAGAGTGAAAATGCGCTCCACTCGTTCGCCGGTAGGCGGAAACTGCCAGGTGGGATAATGTTTGACGTTTTCGTCTTTGCAAACCTGCGACTGCGCACGCGGGTCGCCTTTGACGCCGCACTCCACATAGGGAGCGTACTCGAACGACGCGCCAAATTTCTCTTTTTGTTCCTGACAATGCGGACACCAGTACGCCCCATACATCTTGACGCCCCGTGCCCCAAGACAATGCGCAAAGGCATCGTTTTGATGCTGGTTACGGTGGTAGAGATAGTAGGCCAGTCCAAACGCAGCCACGATCAGCACCCCATAGATCGCGATGCGCCCCCAATTCCGGCTCGAGGTCTTAATCCCCAGTTTTTCTTTTTGCCGTTCTCTTCGCTCTTGCGACATGGATTTTTATATCACGATTACTTGCCCGTCCCTCAAACCACCACCCGGAGCGCCGACGGCAGCACGTCGATCGTTCGGCACTCCAGCGTCAACACCTCACCGTCCACCATCACATCCACCGGCCCATCGAGTTGAAACTCGACCCTCCGCACCGCCTGCCGCTCCGCCAGCGGATGCCGCGTGTGTGTGCCATCATAAAGCGTCGCCAGGTTCCGGATCAGTCCCAGTCTCCCAATCGGTCCCCACCGCACGTACTCAATCAATCCGTCATCGGTGACCGCGTCGGGCGCGATCATCATTGTGCCGCCCGTGAACTTGCTGTTGTTAAACGTCAGAAACAAGCAGCGCCGTGAATCAAACTCGCCCTGGCCCTCCACCCGCACCGGAAACGGCCGCCGATCAAGCCGCGCCAGACATAAAAAAATCGATAGCAGATACCCAAACTGCCCCAGCCCCTGAAACCGCCGATGCCGCAGCGCCGCCACATCCGCCGCAAACCCCACACTCAACAAATTCGTGTAGTAGATCGCTCCATCTTTGTGCGTCAGGCGCATAACATCACAAGGCCGCGAACGCCGCGCCTCAAGCGCCCGCATCGCGTGCTCCAAACCGCGTATGCCGGAAGCCCCATCCTCGAAATCCCGCAGAAACGAATTGCCAGTGCCAAGCGGAAGAAATCCCAGCGTAGGAATCTGATCTTCGATCTGATTTTCCGCACCACCTAAAACCCCCTGAGCGCCGAAACCTGAGACCTGAGACCTGCTCTGCTGAGACCCGCTCTCTGGAAATAAGCCATTAACGATTTCATAAGAAGTCCCGTCTCCCCCCACCGCCAGAAACTTCCGATAGCCGCGCCCATAAGCCTCGCGCGCAATCTGCGTAGCGTGTCCAGCCGCGCTCGTTTCCGCCGTCTCCAGTGCAATCCCCGCGGCGCGCAGGCGATCGAGGGCAGCCCCCACTCGCTGGCGGCAGCTGCCGCCGCCCGCCTCCGGATTGATAATGGCAAGAAAAGTTTCGTTCATGTTTAGCGCTTGCCCCTCGGTTCGCAGCGCGTAGCTCGAGGCTCGAAGCGATTCTTCCTCACGACTGAAAGCTGAGAGCTGACGGCTGACAGCTATATCTCCACCACTAACGCCCGCGCAGCACCCGCCCCAATCTCCGCCGCCAATTCTCCGCGTTTGATCTTCAGCGACGCCGTCCGCGGAAAATCCTTCTCCCACACCAGATACCCGCCCACGCGCTTGAAGTCCGCCAGCCGCCGGTTCTGCGCCACTATCTCCTCGGCCAATCGATCATCGAACTGCTGATTCTGCTCCAACCGCACCACCAGCACCAGCATCTCGTTGCCGAGCGTCTTCTGCGGCCACAAATAATTCGCCGCAAACACGCAGAATTCCTTCACCGGCAAATCATCAAACGCCGACTCAATGTCCTCGGGATAAATATTTTTTCCGCCCTCGGTGACGATCATATTTTTCTTGCGCCCGACAAGCTGCAGGTGCCCATGCGGTTCAAAACGTCCCTGATCGCCCGTCAGCAGCCAGCCTTCGACGATCGTCTGCGCCGTCAGTTCGGCGTCATCGAGATAATGCGACATGACAGCGCGGCTCCGCACCGCCACTTCCCCGATTCCGTCGCCATCCGGATTCAGCAGGCGCACCTCAGTCCCGGGCAGCGGCTTCCCCACCGTATCGGCGCGAAATGGTTTCAGATCGTTGAGCGTCACTGCCGTACAAGCTTCCGTCAGTCCGTACCCGCAAGTCACCGGAATTCCCAGATCGTAGAAGAACTGCAATGTCGAGGGATCCGTAAATGCTCCGCCAACAATCAACGCCAGCAACTCTCCACCAAACGCTTTGTGTACTTGCGGCAGCAGACGCCGGCTGATCTCCACATGCGGACGCCTTCGCGTAAGCATTTTATTCAGCCCGATCAACCGGTCCAGCATCCACCGTTTCCCCGGCTTCAGTTCATCGAACTTCGCCCGCAGCCCGCGTTCCAGATTCTTCAGCACCATCGGCACCAGACTCACATAGGTGATGCGATAGCGGACAAACGCGTCGCGCACAAATTCCGGACGCAGCGTCCGCAAATGGACCACGCAAGCTCCACAGATGAACGGCCCGATGAATCCCACCATGAAATCAATCGCGTGATTCGTCGGCAAAATACTCAAATAGCGCACGCCCGGCCAAAATGGATACCACGCCGTCAGCGAAGTACACTGCTCCAAATAACTGTCGTGCGTCAGCACGCATCCCTTCGGACGCCCGCCCGTCCCCGACGAATAGACGATGCAGGCCGTATCCTCACGCTGCCGCGCCACCAACCGCGGTTCGCCCTTTCTCCGAAATTCTTCCCACCGGTACGCACCCCGCAAGTCCGCTCCTGCCGGCGCTTCCGTCACCAGCACAATTTCCGCCGCGAGGTTTGAGAACTCCGGCGACTGCGTGATCGCCCGCCACAAGTAATATTCGACCACCAGAAACCGCGCCTTCGAATGCGCCAGCAGTTGCAGATGCTCCGCCGCGGTCAATTTGTAATCCAGGGGAACCAGCACGCCACCGGAGAAAAAAATCGAGTATGCCGAAATCAGCCACTTCGACTGATTCGTCATGATGATCGCCGCCCGGTCGCCTGCCTTGAAGTCGGCGTCCTCAAGCGCGCGGCAAAGCGGCTCTGCCATTTCCTTAAAGTCAGAATAGGTAAGCCGCACTTTTTCGCGCTCGCGATCGGCTTCAATCAGGCAGGTTTCGTTCGGCCAACGCTCCAGCGCATCCTTCAGCGCTGCACCCAGGCTGGCATATTGGCGGAGATCAAGCATTCAATTGTTCTGGTTTCATCACACTAAAGCCGCGCCTGGATCCGATTCGCCAGCGTCCGGAAATCCGACACGCCCTGCAGTTCATAGTCCGGCAACTCGATGCGGAAGTGATGCTCGAGCCGCGTCAGCAAATCGAGTGCCTGCAGGCTGTCGATTCCCAGCGTCTTGAAAAAATCGTCGTCGGGCGTGAGCTTTTCCCGCGCCACTTTAAAATGCAAAGCAGCAAGATTCAGAATTTCGTCGAGCGTGTGATCGGCAGTAGGCGCTGACATAAGCGTGAAGTCCCTCAAATCACAAATTACAAATCACCAATTGCAAATTAGGGCAAGTACGGCTGCACTCCCTCATTCTCCACAAACCTCCGCAGCCCTTCTTCGACAGCCGGACGCGAATAAAGTTCGCAGAAGATATCAATCTCCCGCTTCAACTCTTCGTACGGGATCGGCTTCACAAACTTCTTCGCCGCCGCCGCCGTCCGCCGATCAAATTTCCCCACCTGACTGGCCGTAGCGCGCGCCACCCGTAGCGCCTCGCCCTCGGCGGCAATCTGGCTCACGAGGCCGATCTGCTGCGCCTTCATCACATTGAAGCTGCGCCCGGTCAGCAGCAGATCGCGCACCACGGCATTGCCCAAATCCCGCTTCAGCCGCGGAATCCCGCCGAATCCCGGAATCAGGCCCAGCCGCAGTTCCGGGAAGCAAAATCGCGCCATGCGGTCCGCAATAATAATGTCGCAAACCAATGCCAGCTCGAACCCGCCGCCAAACGTCACCCCATGCACTGCCGCGATCGTCGTCAGCGGAGCCGCGTCGAGCGCGTTCATCACGGAATGAATGCGTTCCAGAAACTCCCGAACCCCGCGCAGGGCCGCTCCTTTTTCCATCTCTTGCCCGCGCTGAAACAGTTCGCGCAAATCCGCTCCCGCCGAAAACCCAGCCTTCTGTGTCGAATGCACAATCAACGCATGCGCTTCATTCGCCAGCCCAGGCAGAGCCGCCGCAAATTTCTCCAACTCGTCCAGCGTGAGCGATCCGATCTCGTTGCAAGGATCGCGATGCAGCGCAAGCTCAATCGCTCCATTCACGATCTGCCACGAAAGCGTCTGCCCTTTGAATTCGCTCATGCCGTCGCTGCCTGGTTCGAAGCGTGGTTTTTCGAAGCCTCGTACATCGCGTCAATTTCGTTTCGAAACCGCTCTGCAATCAAGTCGCGCTTCAGCTTTCCGTTCGCCGTCAGCAGCCCGCTCTCGATGGAGAACGCCTCCTCCACCAGATGAAACGCCCGCACCTGCTTGTAATGTGGCAGGCCCGGATTCACAGGATCTAACGCAGCCTGCGTTTTCTCGCCGCTCACTTTACCCGTGACCAGCGCCGCCAGATATCCGCGCCCATTGCCCACGACCACCACCTGAATCGCACCCGGCAACTCGTGCAGAATCTTGTCCTCAATCGGCTCCGGAGCAATGTTATGCCCCGACCCCAGAATAATCAGGTTCTTGATGCGGCCGACAATCTTCCAGTTTCCGGTCGCGTCCACTTCGCCCTGATCGCCAGTATGAAACCAGCCATCGCGCAGCACTTTCGCCGTCTCCTCCGGACGCTCCCAGTATCCCGGAAAAATATTCGGCCCGCGCACCACGATCTCCGCATTCTCCGCGATCTTCATCTCCACGCCGGAAATCGCCGGCCCCGCGCATCCCGGAACTACCGGTACATCCGGATCATCCATGGTGCAGATCGCCGTCGTTTCGGTCAGTCCGTACACCTGCAATACCGGGATGCCCAGCATCATGAAAAACAGTTGCGTCTCCACACTCAGCGGTGCCGACCCGCAAATCAGCGCGCGCAGCTTGCCGCCGATCATCTTTCTTCGAATCGTAGGAAACACGAGCCGATTCGCCAGCCCGACCCAGAACCCGTCCCCAGCGCGCGATTTGCCCTCCTGCCGCCGCACCCACGCGCCCTTTGCTTTGGTGTACACCTTCAACGGAAATCCACCCGTCTTCCAAAGCTGCTCGTCGACGGCTTTGCGCATGCGTTCAAGAAGCGCGGGAACATTCAGGAAATAATCCGGCGCAGCCATCCGCATCTCGGTGGCGATCTTCCCCAGATCCGTATTCAACGTCAGCTTGCTGCCGCGCAGCAGGCAGGTCAGCATCATGATCCATGAGCCCGCAAAGCAAAGCGGCAGGTAATGAAACACGGAATCCTGCCCCGGACGCCGTTTCATGAGCTGATCCAGCCGCCCCGAAGTGCAGCCCAGCATGTACCCGACGTTGCCCGCATTCAGCATCACGCCCTTCGCCTCGCCCGATGTGCCCGAGGTGTAGATGATGGTCACCACATCTTCTTCCGCAACCACCAGCGCCGGATTCTCCACCGGCCCGCGCCCTGCCGTAAAAACATTTTCGAAACAGAAATGCGGCGGCGCCTCAGGCCACGCCTCCACGATCGCATCAGCCAGCGACTGCTCGCCGCAAGCAATCACCGAAGGCCAGCAATCCTTCATCATCGCGACCAGTTCGGCTGGCGCCTGCCGCGCATACAGCGGCACCACCGTCAGCCCCTCCGCCATGGCGGCCAGATCCATCGCCACCCACTGCATCGAGTTATGCGCCAGCAGCGCGCAACGGTCGCCCTTCTTCAACCGCAGCCGCCGTAGATAAGCGCGTGCCACCAGCACCTGACCCAACAACTGCCGCGCTGTAAGCGGAGCCGCCTGCCCGTCGCGCAGTTCCTGCAGCACGATGGAATCGCCGCTGTGCTCCAGGCTCGCAAAAATTTGCTCAAGAAAAGTCATTTATTTTTCGAATTGTCATCCTGAGCGCAGTGGCTGCTCCGCGAAGCGGATCGGCCATGGAGTCGAAGAGCCTGCCCTGAGCGAAGCCGAAGGGATCCTACACGCTCGACTCACCACCGTCGCAGCAAGGCATTCTCCCTGCGAGCTCTATCCGTACGCCCTCACCAGCCCCCGCAACCCCTCGCTCATAGGCGGCAGATAATCCTCCCAGCTCCATTCTCCACGCCGGGTGGGAAACTCCGGATAGCGCCGCTGCACTTCCTCTTCGAAGTACACACCCATGCGCGCCATCAATTTCAAATTCCTCACCACGGTCCGCGCGATCCCATCCGCAATCCGCTCCCCATCGCGATCGAGAATTTCGAGCGCCGCCAGAGTCCGCGCCTCCAGGTCCGGATCATCCACATTCATCAGCAACTCCTGATGCCCGCGGTCGTTCATCAGATTCCGTATGCGCTCATCCATCGTGATCCCTGCCGACGCCACCAGCGCCGGCATCGAAGTCACAATCCCGTGATAGCGCGAAGACACCATCATGCGGCTAGCCCGCAGAATACTGACCAGCTGATACATGTTGTAATCGTCGGAGGTCAGCACCGGAACTCCGCCCAGTTTCTCCGAGATACGCCGGCAAGGCCGGGCATCCATGCGTTCGGTCGCGGCCATAATCACGAACACATTCTTCCTCTGGCGGAACGCACCTACCGCATTTGCAATCGAACTCAAATAATGTTCGTAGGCCCGGTCCGCCTCTGGCCCCGCATGATGAAAGTAGGGACCGCGATAGTGGCTCTCTTTGTACGCGCCGGTCAGGCTGTGCAGCGCGGCCTTTGCGACCGACGCCTTCACCGGCCACTCAAACGGATTAATCGGACACACCACCAGCACCGGCGTCTTCCCATCCCAACCCACATCGCGCAGCGCCTTCTGCCCATACTCCGCGTCCAGCGGCTCAAACGTCCACGCCGTGTCCGTGCCCAATTCCGTTGGGACGCCCAGCTCGCGCAGAATTTTTCGCGACTCTTCATTGCGCGTGATCACCAGCGAATTCCTGCAATAGCGCCCGCACATTTTCGCGACCAGCGGATCCATCTGTCCTGCCTCGGCGCCATAGCCGACCGACAACTTGTTCTCTGCCGCCGCAATGCCGAGCGAACCAATCATCATCGTTGCAAGCGCATTCGCGAATTTCGACTTGAACATCGAACCTTCACACGCCACCACACCATGATGCTTGGGCACCTCATTCGCCAGGAACGGCGGAAAAATATCCGGCAGCCGCACCTGCGACGTCCCTTCGAAATATCCGCGCGACCGGTCAAAATTAAACGTCATCATGCTGAGGTCAACATTCTCCGGCCCCAGAATCCGCCGGATCTGCCGCAGCATCTCTTCCACCCGCACATCCGATCCCGTGTTGCGCGTCCCGTTGTAACCCGCAAACAGCAGCTTCAGTTTCTCCCCTGGCTGCCACGGCTCGCGTTTGCCCATCATCCACTGAATTTTCTTGCCCTCAATGATGCCCGATACCCACGCCTCCAGGACGAAGTCCATCATGCCGCGGACCCTCCTGCTCTCGTGCTCTCCGGCCAGGCCTGATACGGGTATTCAAAATTGTGCTCGCGGCTGAACCGGAGCAGCGGAAAACTGTATTTCGAAAATGGCGCCGGCTTGCGTCCCATCTCCGCCATGACCCGCGTGTTGTCGAAAACCGTGTTCCAGGTCAGATACGGCATGAAGACTTTCATCAGCGCCGCGCCGTGTCCGACCGGCCCTTTGCGGTTCGCCAACACGTTAACAACCGAGTCGAACGGATTTTCAAGGATGGGCAAAAACACCGGCGCGCGCTTGTTCTGCTCCGCCGCCAGCGCGTTGGTCAACTCCTGAAATGTCTGCGAATCGTTGCCCGAAGAAAGATGATAAGTGTCATACGC